>NZ_QXQA01000009.1 GCF_003583765.1 Paenibacillus nanensis | reverse complement strand
CCGCATGCCCATTTTTAAGTCTCTCCACTACCAACTCTTCCCACATCCTCTTCTTCATTCTAACTACAGGATGAAATCCTGCGAATTCATGAGTCTGAGTGAGGAAACTGAATCATTTCGAGGGAGCTATATTGCTTCAAAAATACCGAATCACCTCAAAAAAGAAATTCAAATTCTTTATAGATTCAGGGGCAATACCGTCACATTAAGCCAAGAAAGACCTGGGTATATGGGCGGACGCTTTGAGTATCCCATTGCTCAATTTAGGTTAGAAGAACCGTATTGGAAAGTGTATTGGCAGGACAGTAAAAATAAATGGCATTTGATAGAGGATATAAAACCGGATCAAAGCTTTGAAAACCAACTGGATGTAGTAGATAAGACCGATATGTTTTGGTTCTAATTTAGCGAACATTTGTTCTTCTTTTTATTGGGAGATGATGGTACAATAGGGGAGACAATTGAATCTTGGGTGGGCATGGATCCCTTCGGAAGGGGGTGATGCCATGAAGGTAGAGGCGGCATTAACGATCATGTTTCTTTTCGGATCGTTCATTCTTGCACTACTCACATACATTTCGAATAACTACAAGAAAAAGTAAGAACCCACCCCAAGGTTAGCGCCCAGGTGGGTTCTTATTCCTTACTCGACATGAAGGGATATCCCATTCAAGCCAATTGTCCAGCCGAGTGTTTGCCGCACTCGGCTTCTTTTATAGGTATGATAACACAATTGGAAAAAGAAGTGAACTTAAAAAGTCGAAAAATCTTATGAAAGCGTGTAAAGGACGAACAGACGAAAATCACGGTTTAGAAATAAATCTTCTGATCTCTTTTTTCTTTCAAAATTTCAACCGCCTCGCGGAAGCGCAACGAGTGGACGATTTCGCGCTCGCGCAAAAACTTCAAGCTGTCCTGCAGATCCACGTCATCCGTCATGTCGATGAGCCATTGGTAAGTGGCTCTTGCTTTCTCCTCCGCGGCGATATCCTCGTACAAGTCCGCAATCGGATCGCCTTTGGCTTGAATATAGCTGGCGGTCCAAGGAACGCCGGAAGCGTTTTGGTAAAAGAGGGCTTTATCATGATTCGCATAATGATCGCCAAGACCTACAGCGCGCATCTGCTCAGGCGTTGCGTCTTTGGTAAGCTTATATACCATGGTAGCGATCATCTCAAGATGAGCAAATTCCTCCGTCCCGATATCCGTCAGCAATCCGATAACTTTGTCCGGGATGGTATAGCGCTGATTCAGGTAACGAAGCGCGGCTGCCAGCTCGCCATCGGCCCCGCCGTATTGCTCAAGCAAAAATTTGGCCATTAAGGGATCGCATTTGCTGACTCTTACGGGGTACTGCAGCTTCTTCTCGTATGCCCACATCGGCTCGCGTTCCTCGCTTTCTTGGTTCAAATTTTGCGGATGCTCACATCCGGCTGATTGCCTGCTATACCTGCCAAGGCCAAGGCGCTTCCTTCCACTGCCATGGAGATCTTGAGAGACTATGTCCAAAATTCATAAGAGGGCCATACTGCAGTTCGAACTGCGACGCAATACGCTTGCGAAGCTCGGCGAACTGATTGAATTGCGCCAGCGCAGCTTCGTCGTCGGGATGGGTGTCCAGGTACAGATTCAGCTCTACCAGCACAAAATCGACAGACTGCAGATCGTGCAGCATTTTGTAATAGTTTTCATCGAGCTGTTGAGCCACTAGGCTTCACCTGCTTCCTTGCGGGATGGACCTGGGTAAGGGGCATACAATGCGGGCCACAGTGTGCCATGCTTCAAAGCTTCATAGGGCGAAAATTGGGGCAAATTCGGGGGCTGAAAAGAGATGAACAGCTGCGGCGGCACATTGTAGCTCTTTACGGTCATAGGCGGACAAGGATCGAACGGCCCGATAAATGGCCGGTACGTTCGAAATTGATCATTCTCGTTCATGGGGCTCTACTCCTTTCCATATCATGCCTCGACGTAACTATATGACGAACGGGTTGGACACTATACGTGCCATCATAAAGAAAAAGGATGCGCCCGCAGCTTATTGCCGCAAAGCGCATCCCTATCTTTAACGAATCCTTTCCTACGAAAAAGACGTCTCTCGGCAGCGTATTCATCTGCTGAAAGACGTCTTTTGCTAGGAAAAATAGGGAAGCGGTTAGCCGGCGCCGAATCCCAGCAGCCTCGGGTGGCGGAGTATGCCCGAATCGGTAAATTCCAAAGCGGCAACACGGCAGGGGAAAGGGACGCTTAACCAGGCGACCTCGGATTTTTTCATGCCTGGCGTGAGCGAAAGGAAAGGGCACTCTCCGGGATATTTCCGCATAAATTCCTCGAGCAAGCGCTTAGAGCTTTGATCGAGACCCGACACATGTCCGATATAGCGGTCTTCGTATCGCAGCACCAAGCTTGCGACTTGTCCGTTATTCAGCTTGATTCCGACCACTTCGGCGGTCAGCTGTAGCTCCTTGCGTTTTTTGAACCAATCGTTATGCTTCTTCCCTTCGGTGTAAGGGCTGTCCAGCCGTTTGGACACGATGCCTTCCCATTCATGCTCCTGAACCCACTCCCAGAGCGCTTGTCCATCCTCATATAAATCGGTGACGAACAATCGCGGGTTTTTCTTGGGGAACTTCTCGCTCAGCCTTCTGAACCGTTCCCGAAATGGAAGCGGGCGCAAGTCCTCCGACCCGTCATACAGAAGATCGAACATGACGTAAATCAGGTCATCGCGGGGTTTCCGGTTTACCCCGCCTAGCCTGCCTCGCTGAAAGTTCGGCCTAACCCCGTCGAAATAAACAATTTCCCCGTCGATGAGGCAAGCGCCGACCTGAACAGCCTTGAGCAGCTCCACGATTTCTGGAAAAGCGGAGTTGCGGAGCTCGATACGTTTCGAAAATATCTCTACGCCGCCGCGGCCATCTAATCGGGCGAGCGTTCGAACGCCATCCCATTTCAGCTGATAGCACCATTCCGGCCCTTCCGGGATGTCGGGAGTTTGAATGGGGGACATCGGCGTTTTAGGCAGGATCATCCTAGAATCCGAATGGACGGATTCGGTCATGATGCGGTGCCTTTCGCTTTTTTAGGCTTTTTCTCTTTGGCTGCCGGTTTGCGCTTCTCTCCGGTCTTGCCGGGATCTGTCGGAATTTTGGCTGCTTCCAAGCTTGCTTGCAGAGCGGCCATTAGGTCGATGACCTTGCCGGTTTCGTTAACAGGGGCAGTTACAACGTCGATGCCTTCACCGCTTACCTTCGCTTCAATCGCATTCAGCAGCGCCGTCCGGTAATCGTCCGTATACTTATCCGGCTCGAAGGCGGCCGATAACTGTCCGATCAGCAGCTTAGCGACCTCCAGCTCCTTTTCGTTAACCGTTACCTGCTCGGGCAGGTTTGGAACAAGCGAGATGGATCGGATTTCGTCCGGGAAGTGCATCGTTTCGAGACAGAGGCAGTTGGCAACGACGCGGACTGCGGCCAAGCGGCTTTTGCTGCGGATCGAGATTTTTGCGATTCCGATTTTGCCCGTTTGGCGGATCGCTTCAAGCAGCAAGCCGTAAGCGCCGGAGCCGGCCATATCCGGAGAAAGGTAATACGCCTTCTCGAAGTAGATTGGGTCGATATCCGTCAGATCGACGAAGTCTAATATTTGAATGGTGCGCGCCGACTCCGGTCTAAGCGCGTCCAATTCCTCTTCGTTGAAGAGGACGAACTTGCCTTTCTCATACTCGAAGCCTTTGGCGATTTCGTCGTTTTCGATATTTCGTCCGCAATGCTCGCAGACGCGCTGCTGGGAGATCGGCGTGCCGCATTCTTTATGAATGCTGCGAAAGCGGATGTCCTTATCTTCGGTAGCGGTAAACATTTTCACTGGCACATGGACGAGCCCAAAGCTGATTGCGCCTTTCCAAACGGTATGCATAATGAAGTCCTCCTGAACAAAATTTCGTATAGATTCAGGATGCCCCATTGTGCATCGGATTTATTTTTCGCCTTCGATGTATATTCGAAGAGAATGCGGCAATGATATAATCATCGGCGTCGCGAGATGCCGTAGACAACCGCGGAGAAGACTTACGTTTCCCCATAAGTTCTTCGTCCGGTTTCTCCTCTCCCATGAAAAGGGCGCTCTCGAAAGAGGGCGCCCGATTTTATTTTTATCCGAGCTATTCGTCTCCCCGCTGCTTGATTAACGCATAAGCAATGTGCCCCATTAATCCGATGAACAGCCCGGTTCCCACAACGATGAACGCCATAGTAAACACCTTTCCCATCTCCGTTTGGGGAATAAAGGCGGGGTGGCCTACGGTGCTTAAAGTAACGATGCAGAAATACAACGCATCGATTACCGTCAAATTCTCTTGGGTTACAAAAAAGATCGTTCCTGACAGCAGGATAACCAGAACCAATACGAAAAGGGCCTGAAAGTTCTTCATTTTAAACGCGTACCACAAACCGTGAATTAACCTTTTTAAAGTCAGCAACAGTGATATCATGTCAATCATCCCTTCTCTTGGCGGCGGCTTTTTATTTAATATCGCAGGAACGATAGTCATGTATACCCGCTGTGATCCGCCGAGTTGAAGAGGGCCGGGGCAATTGTTGCGGCTATCTATCTTCGCGCAGGGAATCTATGGTACGATAGGCGAGAATGATGTCGAAAGGGGCAATTGCAGTGAGAGTCATCGCGGGCGCGGCGAGAGGGCGCGCGCTGAAGGCCGTCCCGGGCACGGGTACAAGGCCGACAACGGATAAAGTGAAAGAAGCGATATTTAGCATGATCGGTCCTTATTTTGAGGGCGGAACGGCTCTGGACCTCTTCGCGGGTACAGGCGGTCTCGGCATCGAGGCATGGAGCAGGGGCATCGAGCGTGTGATCTTCGTCGATAAGGAAAAAATAAGCCTGGACGTCATCCGGCAAAACGTGCGAACCGCAGGCGCGGAAAGCGCGGCGGAAATTTACCGGAACGATGCGGAGCGGGCGCTCAAAGCGCTGGCCAAGCGCGAGCTGAAGTTTTCCCTTGTCTTTTTGGATCCGCCGTATCGGATGACGAATATGGATGAGCTGATGGCGGAGCTTGCCGCAAAAGGGATGCTTGAGGAAGAAGCGCGGATCGTAGTCGAGCATGACGCTTCCCACCGTTATCCGGAGGAGCTCGCGGGGTTCGAGCATATCAAAACTGCTAAATACGGAGATACTGCCGTTACAATATATCGGTATCATGGCATGGACGATGAGACAAGCAGCATAGGGGACACCGATGCTATGAATAGGAGCGAGATGGATGTCAATGAATAAACAGCAGGGAACAGAGTCTCAGGCGAAAAAAGAGCGGATAGCGGTTTATCCGGGCAGCTTCGACCCGGTAACCTACGGCCATCTTGATATCATTCAGCGTTCAGCGAAGCAATTCGACCGTTTGATCGTGGCGGTGCTGAATAATACGAGCAAAAATCCGCTTTTTACCGTTGAGGAACGGAAGGAGCTGCTTGCCGAGGTGACCAAGGACATCCCGAACGTGGAAATCGACAGCTTTCGGGATTTGCTGGTACGGTTCATGCGCAGCAAAAACGCGGATGTCATTATTAGAGGGATCAGGTCCGTCACCGATTTCGAATACGAGCTTCAGCTCGCCTCCACGAACCATATGCTGGACGGGGAGATCGAGACAATGTTTATGATGACGAACCCGAAGTATTCGTATTTAAGCTCCAGCATCGTAAAGGAAATCGCACAGTTCAAAGGAAATGTGAAGGAACTGGTGCCGCCGGTCATTGAAGACCGGCTTAAAGCGAAATACGAAGCCAGGGGATGACGGCAATTATCGAAAACGCGAGATGCGCCCATTTTTGGAGCCGGATATAAAGCTCGTCAAGAGCAGAATGACCATCAACAGCCCCGCGGCGGTTAGGGATATCGGCCATAACGAGGGCAGCTCCGATGCGGTAACCGATTGGATGGGCATGTTGACGTCAAGTGAGGCGGCAAAATAGTGCCCGTACAGCATAACGGGGAAATCGCCGTTCGGGTTAAGCTTGCCGATCAGCCAAGTCATCGGCTGCCATAGGAGCAGCGTGAGCAAAAAGGCGTGCAGGGCATGATTCAGACGAAAGGCGATAAAAGGCAGCAGCTTCAGATCGGTGCCGGAAATGGCATAGCCGGTCTGCAGAATGCCGGCCATTCCGCTCCATGCGAGGACGGCTGCAATGATGGCGCTGCCGAATGCGGCGCTTGCGCCGGGCGCGTCCCATACTGCGGCGGCGTAAGCGCCGAGATGGCTTTCGAAGAAGGCGGGGCCGATAAAGCTGAAGCCCTGCTTCAAGATCGGGATAAGCAGCGGCTCAGACAGCTTGGACAGAACAGCGGCAAAGATCATTAAGCCGCCGACGATCATCAGCTTCTGCACGCTGTTCGCGACGGAATCGCCCAGCACTTTGCCGAAGCTCCGGCCGTCCTCCTCTCTGCCGGATTGCAGCCCTTGGGCAATGGCGGATAAGGCGCCTTTACGCTGGCCGGATTCGGACGGCAAAGGCGCAGGCGTTATATCGGATGAGGAAGCCGCGGGCTGCTTCCTGTCCCGGAATAGGTAAGACAGCAGCAGCAGCCAAAGGGCGGATACCCAGACGGCTGCTGCTATCATCATGCCTGCAATCGGCTTGTGGAGAAAGCCTGCGCCAATGACGACGAGCATAAAGATCGGGTTCGGCATATGGGCGATGCCGAGCAGCTGCTGGCTCTGCGAACGGTTCAGAACCTCGCGCTTCCGCAGCGAGGTGACCGCCTCGGAGCCGGCGGGATAGCCGCCGAGCCACCCGAATACAACGGCTAGCGCTGCTTCGCCCGGCAAGCCCGTCATCCGTTTCATCATGGGCTGCAGAAGATTCCCGATTGCATGTGCGAGTCCGAAGGCCAGCATAATTTCGTAAAGCACTAGAAAAGGGAGCAACCCCGGAAATACGATATTCCACCAAATGGTAAGACCTTGCAGCGATGCTTTGAAGGATTCATCTGGCTGCAGGATTATGGAGCCGACCAGAAGGATCGACACAATGGCAAGCAGGATTGTTTTGGGCATGCTGTTCAACTCCTCTTGGACATACCTCTTACGTTTCATACCTACGCCGAACATTGGCAAGATAGACCATTCTACATAGAAGCAGATGAGCATAGATGGAGGGGAAACAACTATGCGAAACGGATTGTCCGGCGTGCGGAGAATTATTTTTTCGGCGAGCGTAACCGCCCTTGTCATGTGGGTTCTGTTATATGCGCCAACGCCGTATGTCGTGTATGAGCCGGGCATTGCGGTGCCCATTGAGCCGATGATATCGCTTGCGTCCGGCCAGCCTGCCGACAAAGGGCAGCTCCTGCTGACGGCGGTGAAATTGACCGAGCCTAATTTTTGGCATGTGCTGAAGGCTTCGGTCGACGGTGATAAGGATGTTTATTCGAAAGACGAGGTGTTCGGAAGCTATACGAAGCAGCAGTATTCGGAGAGGCTGACGGTTATTATGGAAGGCTCCCAGAATGACGCCCTCGAAGCGGCCTATCGCTATTTGAACGTCCCTTACGAGCGCAAAATAGAGGCGATCGTTGTTTCGGATGTGTTGACGATAGCAGGCAAGCCTGCAGGGCGACTGCGGGCTGGCGACCGGTTGATCGGACTGCGGGGAGGACCTGCGTTCACGGATGTGAAAACCGCAGCCGAGGCTGTGATGAAAGCTTTGCGCGAGCAGGCGAACACAAAGGACGGAACGGTAATGGTCACAGCCCAACGAGGCGGCGAGCAGCTTGATATCGAATTAAAGGCGGATTTGGTCGATAATGTCACTTCGAAAGAAACGCCGCAGCAATTCGCCGAGCTGCTTGGCGTCAAAGGATTTACGGAGCTTCGAAGCATAAAAGCGGAGAACCGCCTGCAGGAGCTCCATATTTCGACAGACGAAATCGGCGGTCCTTCGGCAGGTCTTGTCTTTGCGCTTGGAGCGGTTAATTTACTGACGGAGGGCGATTTGACGGGTGGCGTTAAAATCGCGGCGACGGGCACGATCACGCCGGAAGGCAAAGTAGGCGTAATCGGCGGCATTATGCAAAAGGTCGTATCAACGGATCAAAACGGAGCGGAGCTGTTTCTGGTGCCGAAGGGGAACGAGGCGGACGCCAAATCAAAAGCGAGGAAAATGGGTACATCCATGGAAATAGTGGGCGTGGAGTCGTTGGAGGAGGCGATGGATGCCATCGCCTCCTTCCTGAAGCGCCGTTAGATCATGATCGGCTTGTCCCGGAAATCGCGGGATAGATCGGAGGGAAGCTTAGCGCCCGGCATGCCGAGCATATAAGCGCGGGTCGCCTGCACGTCCAGCTCCAAGTACCGGAACGGCTTCGGAGGCCGTGCGGCGCTCATCAGCACAGGCAGCGAAGCGGCGGAACGCATTCGTTTGAGCAGCGATTGTCCTTTTTTTGAGAAACCGAGCACACGAATGTATTGCACGCCGCTTGCCAGTTTCTCCTGCGTGAAATCCTGTTTGGCATGACCCAGCAGGATGGAAAGCAGGGCGCGCTGAAGCTTGGTGCGCGTATATCGCTTTGTTTTCAGGCAGGCAAGCAAGGAATCGATGCTCCATTCCTGAAGCTCCGGCCATGCATGGAGCAGGCGATGCTCAAGTCCTTCCGTTATTTCGCGCAGCTCCGATAACCGGTGAGGTGAGCTTGTTGACAGCGTGTGGAACAGCGCATCCTTGTAATGCTCCCAATGAACGGGAGGAATGCCGTCCGCATGCCGGTCCATGAGTACCTCGTAGGTCGTCGCCGGTACGAACGGGCGGATTTCTTCTAGCGCACCGCTTTCCAGCGTCAGCTTACGAATGGCAGTCGCGCTCGCAATCGCCCCGTCCGTTATGGAGGTCTGGTTATACTGCGCTTTTTCTCTTGCGATGGTATAGGGCTTCATCGCGCCGCGAATGCGCCGGTGCGCGATCAGGTAGTGCAGGCCGAGCGTGTGATTCGGCTGGTCAAAGGGAAAGGCTGCCGCTTCCATGTCGCCTCGCGCCTTCAGGTAAGCTTGAATCGTTTCGCTGTAGGCGGCCGGGTAGCTTTGTCCGGTCTCGAGCTTGCTTTTCAGCAGCGACCGGAAATCGGGAGGCTCGTCCGCCGCGAGATCGGCTGCCATTAGGAGAGGAGCTAATCGGCCGCTTTCCGTGCCGAAGCAGAAGGCGTCGACAACGCCCGTAGCCTCAAGCAGCGATACAGCGCCGTAAGCGAACCATTCCGCCGCTTGCGCCGCATAGGCGACAGGCAGCTCGATCACGAGATCGCAGCCGCCCGCAAGCGCCATTCGCGCCCGTGTCCATTTGTCCCACATTGCCGGTTCGCCGCGCTGCAGGAAATGGCCGCTCATGACGGCGACGACCGCATCCGCTTCTGTTATTTTTGCCGATTGACGCAAATGATAAAGATGTCCGTTATGAAACGGGTTATATTCGACAATAAGTCCGACTGTCCGCAAGCACCTATCAGCCTCTTCCATTTGCTTGATTCGCAAGTGATTTCAATATAGCATAGAGAAGATGCTTCGTCACATGGGCAGCCGGCCTTCGTAAAATCGCACAGTGAAATTGTTGACAAAAGAATAATTAAATCGCTATAATAATCTTTGTTTGTTTGGAGTGATAATATGCAGTTTCGTATGCAAGAGATGATGTCCAAAGGCCTTAAGGCAACGGTGCAGGAGAAGCTGGATGTCAGCGGGCTCTTCAAGGGACGAGCGGATGTTATTGCGGCTGGTCCGCTTCATGTGTCGCTTGAGGTAGCCGGTTATGAAGGATTTGTAACGGTCTCCGGCGAGCTGTCTATTGATCTTGAGATGGCCTGCTCGCGTTGTTTGGAACCGACAAAGGAACATACGGTCATTCCAATTTTCGAAAAGTTTAAGCCTGCTTCCGAAGAGACGAAGCCTGCGAGCTCGGACGAGGATGAAGAGTATGTGGAAGTGGAAGGCGATAAGCTGGATCTCAGACCTTATCTCGAGGAAGCGCTTCTAGTCTTTATGCCTTTTGCCCCGCTGTGCAGCAAAGACTGCAAGGGTCTCTGTCAAACCTGCGGAGAAAACTTAAATGAGCGAACATGCGGCTGCAAGCACGAGCGGATCGACCCTCGGTTTGAAGCGCTGAAGGATTTATTTAAGGAGTAACGTTATTCATTTTGTGAAGGAGGTGGGAAAGATGGCAGTACCTCAACGTAGAACATCCAAAACTCGCCGCGACAAGCGTCGTACTCATTTCAAGCTTGCGATACCGGGTATGGTGAAATGCGAGCAGTGCGGAGAGCTGAAATTAGCTCACCATGTTTGCAAAGTGTGTGGATATTACAAAACAAAAGAGATCATTTCCCAATAATAATGATTTCGGGCCAATAGCACTTCATCTTGCGATGAGGTGCTATTTTTATTTGAAGCGGGAGTCTGCTCCGGAAACAGGCAAGTCGTTTTCCAGAGTTGACCTTGGTTGCTGTTTCTCATATACTGATTTAGTACCTGGTGATAAAAATTGTCGTCATACATATAATGAGTAGAAAATGCGGATCGGCGACGACGAAGGAGAGCCGAGCATGGAACGAATGCCAAAGCGTCAGCGGCACCAGCTGCTGGCTCAGTACATAGAAGAAAATCCGTTTATAACGGACCGGGAGCTTACAAGGCTGCTGAAGGTCAGTATTCAGACGATTCGTCTCGACCGCATGGAGCTCGGAATTCCCGAGCTGCGGGAAAGACTAAAACTGATGGCGGAGCGCTCATACGATTCGGTACGGTCCCTGCCTCTGCATGAGGTCATCGGTGACATCGTCGATCTCGAATTGGACAAGAGCGGCATTTCGATATTTGAAATCCGTGAGGAGCACGTATTCTCGCGAACGGCCATCGCCCGGGGGCACCATGTGTTCGCCCAAGCGAATTCGCTTGCGGTTGCTGTGATCGATGATGCGATTGCGCTGACGGTAACGGCTGACATCCGGTTTATTCGTCCCGTCCGGCTGGGTGAGAAGTGCATCGCCAAAGCCTATGTCAGGTCGATTTCGGGAGAGCGGAGCAAATCGAAGGTTGAGCTGTTTACGTATGTTGGAGATGAAATGGTATTCCAAGGCAATTTCGTTATCTACAGATCCGCGGGCGATCGAGACAACGGAGGAGGAGAAAACAATGCGGATCGCGATTGACGCGATGGGAGGCGACCACGCCCCTGGATTAATTGTGCAGGGCGCGTTGGAAGCGGCGAAGGAATGGCCGGACGTGCAGCTCGTGCTCGTCGGCGATAAGACGGCTATTGAGCCGCTTTTGAAGGAAGGGCTGCCGTCCAATGTGACGCTTCATCATGCCGATGAGGTCATTGGCGCGGATGACGAACCCGTTCGAGCGGTCAGACGGAAGAAAGGGTCATCCATGGTTATCGCCGGCCAATTGGTGAAGGATAAGCAAGTGGACGCGATGCTCTCCGCAGGCAATACTGGCGCGCTCATGACGACAGGACTGCTGGTTGTCGGCAGAATGGAAGGGATCGAGCGCCCTGCGCTTGCTCCGATTCTTCCGACGATGGGCAGCGGCGGCGTGCTGTCGCTCGATATGGGCGCCAACATGGACGCGAAGCCGGAGCACCTGCTCCAGTACGCCATTATGGGAAGCATCTACCGCGCAAAAGTGCATGGCGTCCAGAATCCGAGAGTCGGCCTGCTGAATGTCGGTTCAGAGGCGAAGAAGGGCAATGAATTGACGAAAGCGGCTTACGAGCTGCTGGAGAATGCCCCAATCCAGTTTGTCGGCAATGTGGAGTCTAGGGACGTATTTGACGGCAAATGCGACGTCCTCGTGTGCGACGGCTTTGCGGGCAATATTTTGCTGAAAGCGATGGAAGGCACAGCCGGCGCCATCTTCTCTACGCTGAAGGAAGCGTTCGGCAGCTCGCTGCTGACCAAGCTTGCCGCGGCGATTATGCTGCCGAAGCTGAAGACGCTGAAGCAAAAGCTGGATTATAAGGAGCATGGCGGAGCTCCTCTGCTCGGCTTGAACGGGCTGGTCATCAAGTGTCACGGCTCATCGGACGCATATGCGGTCAAAAACGCGGTTCGCCAAGCGAGAATCGCGCTGCAGGCTAACCTGACTGAATCGATTTCCGCAGAAATTAACCGGAAGTGAGTGAGTTGCATGAATCTTCATCCAGTCGGCATTATTGGTACGGGCAAATATGTGCCCGAGAACATTCTTACGAATCAACAGCTGGAGCAGATGGTCGAGACGAACGATGAATGGATCGTGACCCGCACCGGGATTAAAGAACGCCGTCTCGCTGCAGAACAGGAGGCAACCTCCGATCTTGCGTATGAAGCGGCCAAAAGAGCAATCGCAGCGGCGGGACTAACGGCGGATGATATCGACCTGATTATCGTCGCGACGATTACGCCGGATATGTTCTTCCCGTCCACGGCCTGCCTCCTTCAGGACAAGCTTGGCGCCGCAAAGGCGGCGGCGTTTGATTTGTCCGCGGCGTGCTCAGGCTTCATCTACGGGCTCGCTACAGGGTCGAATATGATTGCGACGGGCATGTACAAGCATGTGCTTGTCGTAGGGGCGGAGACGCTTTCGCGGATCACGGACTATACCGACCGCAACACTTGTATCCTGTTCGGAGACGGCGCCGGCGCCGTTGTCCTTGGACAAGTGGAAGAAGGACGGGGCTTTAAGTCATTCGAGCTAGGCGCTGACGGCAGCGGAGGAGAGCTCCTGAGGGTGAGGGGCGGCGGCTCAAGACTGCCTGCTTCGGCGCAAACGCTGTCCGAGAAGCAGCATTATATTTACATGGCCGGCAACGATGTGTTCAAATTCGCCGTTCGCATTATGGGAAGCGCGGCGGAGGAGGCTCTGGCGAAGGCAGGGATGTCCAAGGAGGACGTCGATCTCCTTGTTCCGCATCAAGCCAATATCCGCATCATCCAATCCGCGCTCAGCAGATTGAATCTCGCGGAAGAGAAAGCCATGATCAACTTGGACAAATACGGCAACATGTCGGCGGCGTCGATTCCAGTCGCGCTGGCGGAAGCCGTTGAACAGAATCGCGTGAAGGAAGGCGACTGTCTCGTATTCGTCGGCTTCGGCGGCGGATTGACATGGGGAGCGTCCGTCCTGATTTGGTAACCGGCTTGCCGGTTAGCCGTGCATAGCATTCGTTTTCGATTTGTTGTAGGAGGGGAACACGTTGACGAAGACGGCATTTGTATTTCCCGGACAGGGAGCCCAAGCCGTAGGAATGGGGAAAGACGCGTTCGACGCGTATGAGACCGCAAAGCAATTGTTTCAAGAGGCGGATGAAGCCTTAGGATTTGATCTCAGCACGCTCATATTTGAAGGACCGGAAGAGGCTTTGAAGCAAACCGCCAATACGCAGCCGGCTCTACTAACAGTTAGCATCGCTTATTTGAAGCTGCTGGAGAACAGCGGGCTGAAGGCGGATTACGTAGCGGGTCACAGTTTAGGCGAATACAGCGCGCTTGTCGCGGCTGGCGTCATAACTTTCGGCGACGCGGTTCGCACGGTTCGCGCGCGCGGACTTTTTATGGAACAAGCGGTACCAAGCGGTCAAGGCGCGATGGCGGCGGTTCTGGGAGCAGAGCGCGAGGAACTTGCGAAGCTATGCGCTTCCGTTACGGAAGAAGGCGCTGCCGTCGAGCTCGCTAACGTGAACTGCCCGGGCCAGATCGTTGTATCCGGCACGGCGGCCGGCGTGCAGGCGGTAGTGGAGCGCGGCAAGGAAGCAGGGGCGAAGCGGGTCATTCCGCTTGAAGTAAGCGGACCGTTCCACTCCTCGCTTATGAAGCCGGCGGCGGAGAAGCTGGCGGACAAGCTCGCCGGCGTGGAGCTTAAGGACGCCGCGATCCCTGTCGTTGCAAACGTTACGGCTGATGAAGTGACGGCAGCGTCCAAAATCCGCGAGCTGCTCGCTCAGCAGGTATATTCTCCTGTGTTATGGGAGGACAGCATCCGTTATCTGATCGGTCAAGGCGTAGACACGTTCGTCGAGATCGGTTCGGGCACCGTGCTGGCGGGGCTTATCAAGAAGATCGACCGGAATGTGCGCGTCTTGTCAGTCAACAGTATTTCGGCGCTGGAAGCGCTGCAAGTGAACTAAATTAAGACGGAGGGATCGATATGTTTGCGAGCTTGGAAGGTAAAAAAGCGCTTGTAACGGGCGCCTCCCGCGGCATCGGACGCGCGATCGCCATTGCGCTTGCGGAAGCGGGCGCGGACGTCGCCATCAACTATTCCGGCAGCGAAGCGGCCGCAGCCGAGACGGCGGCGGCTGTGGAAGCGCTCGGCCGCCGCGCCGTTCTTGTCAAGGCGAATGTCGGAAAAGCCGATGAATTCGAAGCGATGGTGAAGGATGTCATCGATCAGCTTGGAGCAATTGACATTCTGGTGAATAACGCCGGCATTACAAGAGATAATTTAATCATGCGCATGAAGGAAGAGGAATTCGATCAAGTCATCGAAACGAATCTGAAAGGCGTGTTCAACGGCATTAAGGCGGTAACGCGTCCGATGATGAAGCAGCGCTCCGGACGAATCATTAATATTTCCTCCGTGGTGGGCGTGCTGGGCAACCCGGGACAGGCGAATTACGTGGCGGCGAAAGCCGGCGTTATCGGCCTTACGAAAGCGAGCGCGCGCGAGCTTGCTTCCCGCGGAATCACGGTAAACTGCGTAGCCCCAGGCTTTATCCAGACGGATATGACGGATAAGCTGCCTGAGGACATGAAAGCTTCGTTATCCGCGCAAATTCCGTTAGCGCGGCTGGGCGACGCAGCTGATATTGCGAACGCCGTGCGCTTCTTGGCATCCGACGCCGCGGCTTATATGACCGGCCAGACCGTGCATGTCGACGGCGGCATGTACATGTAGAGCCGGCTTTATGCCTGGAAGTGAACTTTTATTGGCAAGGTAAAGATGGCATTTTATGAACAATTCTCGTATAATACGGTGGAGGAGGTGAACCGGATGTCCGATGTAGTAGATCGCGTTAAACGTATTGTCATCGACCGCCTTGGCGTAGACGAAGCAGAAGTAACACTTGAAGCTTCCTTCAAAGATGACCTCGGAGCAGACTCTCTTGACGTCGTTGAATTGGTCATGGAGCTGGAAGACGAGTTTGATATGGAAATCTCTGATGAAGATGCAGAGAAAATCACTACGGTGGGAGAAGTTGTAGCCTACATACAATCTCATACCTAAGGATGGACAAGTCCCGTTGCGATAAACGGGACTTCTCTCCATGTTAAGCGTCTTCATCCCAAATCATACATAAATGAGGCTTAACGGCCGCTTTTTTATATAAAGAAGACTGCAAGAACGGGGTCTTCATATCGCTGGCAGCAGAGGTGAATGAAATGAAACAAAGAGTAGTCGTTACAGGTATGGGGGTTATGACCTCGTTAGGTTCGGATCTGGAGCAATTTTGGAAGCACCTGCTGGAAGGCAAATCCGGCGTTTCCCTCATCGAAGCGTTCGACGTATCGGAATATCCGACACGCATCGCGGCTGAGATCAAAAACTTTAATCCAGAAGATTTTGGTTTGGATAAGAAAGAAGCGCGCAGAATGGACCGGTTCGTCCAATTCGCTGCCGTTGCGAGCAAGCTCGCAGTGGCGGACGCAGGCATTAAGATCGGCGAGAATACGGACGCCGAGCGAATCGGCGTTATGATCGGGTCCGGAATTGGCGGCCTCGGCACGTGGGAGGATCAGCATAATATTTTGCTGGAGAAAGGCCCGAAACGCGTCAGCCCGTTCTTTATCCCGATGATGATCGCGAACATGGCGTCGGGCCAAGTATCGATGCTCACAGGCGCAAAAGGCCCGAACAGCACGGCTGTCACCGCCTGCGCAACCGGTACGCATTCGATCGGCGACTCGTTCAAAATGATTCAGCGCGGCGACGCGGACGTTATGATCGCGGGCGGCGCTGAAGCGACCATTCGTCCTACAGGCATGGCGGGCTTCTGCTCGATGCGCGCGATGTCGACGCGCAATGATGAGCCGGAGAAAGCGAGCCGGCCATTCGACGTCGACCGCGACGGCTTCGTGATGGGCGAAGGCGCGGGCATTCTCGTGCTGGAATCGCTTGAGCACGCGAAGGCGCGCGGCGCCAAAATTTACGCGGAAGTGATCGGCTACGGCATGAGCGGCGACGCTCACCATATGACGGAGCCGGATCCGGACGGAGCCGCCCGCTGTATGGCGAAGGCTGTACGCGACGCCGGCATCGAGCCTTCGGACATCGATTACATTAACGCGCACGGCACATCGACGCCGGTCGGGGACGCGTCAGAGACGACAGCCATCAAAAAGACGTTCGGCGACCATGCTTACAAGCTTGCGGTCAGCTCGACGAAATCGATGACAGGACATCTGCTCGGCGCGGCAGGCGGCGTAGAGGCCGTCATTCTTGGCTTGACATTGAAGAACGGCGTAATCGCGCCGACCATTAACTTGGACAACCAGGATCCTGAGCTGGATCTGGATTATGTTCCGAATAAAGCGCGGGAAGCGAGCGTCAAATACGCGTTGTCGAATTCCTTCGGCTTCGGGGGACATAACGCTACGATCGTGATGAAGGCTTATGAAGCATGAACATTCCTTTGATGAGCTGCAGCGGAAGCTGCAGCTCAATTTCAAACGTATCAAGCTGTTAAGACAAGCCTTCACGCACACCTCCTATGTGAACGAGCATAAGCGCGGGTCCGTTCAGGATAACGAACGGCTGGAGTTTCTTGGCGACGCGGTGCTGCAGCTTCTCGTGTCGGAATATTTATTCGAGACGTATCCGAAGCGTCCGGAAGGGGAGTTAACCCGGATGCGGGCATCGGTCGTATGCGAGCCGTCGCTTGCTTATTTTGCCGAGCGGCTTGAGCTTGGCAAACACGTCTTGCTCGGGCGCGGCGAAGAGCAGCTGGGGGGCAGACACCGCCAGGCGCTTCTTGCCGATTTGTTCGAATCCTTTATCGGAGCGATCTTCCTGGACGCCGGCATCGAACGGACAAGGCAGTTTTTGCAGGAGCATATGTTTCCGTTCATCGAATCCAATGACTTCGGCCTCTTAATGAAGGATGCCAAGTCAAAGCTTCAGGAGAGAGCGCAGCATCACGGAATGGGACCTGTTGAATACCGTGTTCTGGAGGAACGGGGACCTGCTCATGACCGTGAATTTATTGTAGAAGTGTTTCTTGGCGCGGAAGTTTTCGGGCGAGGCGCCGGACGCACGAAGAAGGAAGCGGAGCAGCGCGCCGCGGCGGAGGCTTGGAATAAGCTGTCCGCGGAGTCGTAAGCGCATGTGCCGAATGATAATCCTTTAGGCCGCCTAAATAGCGGTTTGAGGGATTTTTTTATGTCTCGGGATGCAGAAAATGGGAGCGTCGGCCGGTGTCCGGCGGCGCTCGAAATGATTAACGCAAATAACAATTCTGTGTTACAATGGAGGGTGAGGTGAAAGCCAAACTATGTTTTTGAAGAGGATCGAACTGGCGGGATTTAAATCATTCGCCGATAAAACCGAATTGGAATTTGTAAACGGTATTACGGCTGTCGTCGGGCCGAACGGCTCGGGG
This sequence comes from Paenibacillus nanensis, assembly GCF_003583765.1. GTDB lineage: Bacteria > Bacillota > Bacilli > Paenibacillales > Paenibacillaceae > Pristimantibacillus > Pristimantibacillus nanensis. Next base: position 223,744 of record NZ_QXQA01000009.1, on the reverse strand, counting down.
AAGAGCAACATATCCGACGGCATTCGCTGGGTTCTGGGGGAGCAAAGCGCCAAGAGCCTTCGCGGCGGCAAAATGGAGGATATTATATTCGCCGGCAGCGACGCGCGCAAAGCGGTTAACTACGGCGAGGTCTCGCTTACGCTCGATAATTCGGACGGCGCACTGCCGCTCGAATATAATGAAGTGACCGTAACGCGCCGGGTGCACCGAAGCGGCGACAGCGAATATATGATCAACAAGCAGCCGTGCCGGTTGAAGGATATAACGGAGCTGTTCATGGATACGGGCATCGGCAAAGAGGCTTATTCCATCATTGGACAGGGCCGGATCGAGGAGATTTTGAGTACGCGTTCCGAGGACCGCAGGGGCATATTCGAGGAAGCGTCCGGCATCGTCAAATATAAATCGCGCAAGCGGGAAGCGCAGAAGAAGCTTGATGAGACGGAGCAGAATCTGCTGCGGATTCATGACCTTGTATCCGAGCTTGAGGATCAGGTTGAGCCTCTGCGCAAGCAGTCCGAAAAGGCGATTCATTTCAAGGCGCTGAAGGAAACGCTGAAGACGAAAGAAATCTCGATGTACGTACATAACATTGAGACGGTGCATCAGTCATGGTCGCAAGCGACGGCCAAGCTGGAGAAGCTGCAGGAAGAGCAGCTTCAGCTCTCAACTATCGTAAGCAAGCATGACGCGCATTTGGAGCAGGATCGCCTGCAGCTTCGCGAAATCGAGGCGGCGCTTGACCGGCTGCATGAAGCGATGCTGCAAATCAGCGAAGACGTGGAGAAGTGCGAAGGCTACGGCGAGGTGCTGAAGGAACGGAAACGCAACCTCGAACAAAATAAGCGGCAGCTGGAAGAATCGATTGCGGCGCAGGATGAGCGAATCTCGGCGCTGACGAAGGACGAAGCGGACTTCCGCAGCAAGGCTGCGGCGCTGGAGCTTCAGCTTGCCGAGCTGCGTACGAAGCTGTCCGCCGAAGAAGCGAACTTGCTTGGTGTCGCGGGAGGCGCTGTCGTCGATGCGGAGGAGCGGCTGAAGAGCGAGCTTCTTGACGTTCTCAGCGCGATGGCGCAGCACCGGAACGAAATCCGTTACGCGGCCCAACAGAAGGAAACGCTGCAGCGCAGAATGGAGCGGTTAAGCGAGGACGAGTCCAAGTGGGCGGAGCAGAAGGCGCGCTTGGATGAACGCAAGGCAGCGCTTGAACAATCGCTTGCGGACACGCTCCGCAGCTTGGAGTCGACCCGGAACCGGATGCTGGAGGAATCCGAGTCGGTCAAAACGATTGCCGCTCAAATTGACGAGGTGCTCTCTGCCATCCGCAAGTGGGAGCAGCGTCTTGACAGCCATATTTCGCGTCGCGATACGATGAAAGAAATGCAGGATGCGCTTGACGGCTTTATGCAAGGGGTTAAGGAAGTGCTGAAGGCCGCGCGCCGCAGCTCCGGCGGAATCGAAGGCGTGCATGGCGCGGTCGCGGAGCTTGTGCGAGTGCCGCAGCGGATTGAGATCGCCGTGGAAACCGCGCTTGGCGGAGCGCTTCAGCACATTGTGATGGAGGATGAACGCACGGCCCGGGCGGCGATTGCTTTCCTGAAGCAGCGCCAGCTTGGCCGAGCGACGTTCCTGCCGCTTGACGTAATTAAGGGGCGCATGGTGCCGGAAAACGACAAACGGACGGCGGCCGGCGTTGAAGGCTTTGTCGGGGTTGCGTCCGAGCTTGTGCAGTGTGACGCACGCTACCAAGCGATCGTGAACAACCTGCTCGGCAACGTGCTGCTGGCGGAAACGCTGGAGCAGGCGAACCGAATCGCCTCCAGATGCTCTTACCGTTACCGCGTCGTGACGCTGGAAGGCGACGTCGTTAACGCCGGCGGTTCCATGACGGGCGGAAGCCTTCAGAAGAAAGGCGCAAGTCTGCTTGGAAGAGGACGCCAGATCGAGGCGCTGGATCAGGAGATCAAGGAAGCGAAGGCGACCGTGGACCAACTGAGAAGCAAGCTGAGCGATCTTCGCAAGGAGCATTCGATCCGCTCGCAGAATATGGAGGAGCTTCGCGGCCAAGCGGAGCAATGCCGCATTCAGGAGCAAGGGCTCCGCGCCGAGCTGCAGCAAGCCGCTTCGGAGGCGAAGCTGCTAGCGGAGCAAAGCGACGTATCGATCTCGGAGCGCAGCTCGCAGACGGAAGAGCAAGAGCAAATCGAGAAGCTTGCGGCTGCTGCGGAGAAACGGCTGGAGCAGTTGACGCTCGATGAAGCGCGGCTCCAAGAAGCGATCCGGCTCGCGGAGGAGCGGCGAAAGGCCAGCGAATCCGCCAAGGAAGAGCTGCAAGGCCAGCTGACGGATTTGAAAATCGCGGTCGCGAAGACCGATCAGGAGAAGCTGAGCTTCGAGGATCAGGCTGCCCGCGTCCGCAGCGAGATTCAACGGGCGAAAAGCGAAATGGCGAACTTGCGGGCGCTTTCGGAGCAGCAGGATGAGGAGATTTTACGCCACGGCGAAGAAACCGTGAAGCAGATTGAGCAGCTGAATGATCTCCGAATCAAAAAGGCGGAATGCGCCGAGCAGACCGATCTGAAACGCGCGGCGAGAGCGCAGCGCATAGCGGAGCTTGAGCAAGGCGAAAGCGAAACGAAGGAGCAGCGCGCGCAGCTGCGCGCGGTGGAGGATCAGATCCGGAGCACGGAAATCGCCGTGAATCGTCAGGATGTCGAGCTGGACAACCTGCTCCGTAAGCTAAGCGAGGAGTATGAGCTCAGTTACGAGCTTGCCAAAGAGCAGTATCCGGTACCGGAGGATGTGCTCGGCACGCAAAACGAAGTGCGCGATTTGAAACGCCAAATCGCGGCGCTGGGCGAAGTCAATCTGGGCGCGATCGAGGAGTACGAGCGGATCAAGGAACGCTACGAATTTTTGTCCGAACAGAAGAACGATCTGATCGAGGCGAAGACGGCTCTGTATCAAGTTATCAAAGAGATGGATGACGAGATGTCGAGAAGGTTCCGCAGCACGTTCGAAGCGATACGCGGCCACTTTGTCGTCGTATTCGCCAAGCTGTTCGGCGGCGGCCGCGCCGATCTTATTATGGTGGAGCCGGATCGGGTGCTTGACACGGGCATCGATATTGTAGCGCAGCCTCCGGGCAAAAAGCTGCAAAACCTGCAGCTTCTATCCGGCGGCGAACGCGCGCTAACGGCAATCGCGCTTCTGTTCGCGATTTTGCAGGTAAAGCCCGTGCCGTTCGTCGTGCTCGACGAGGTCGAGGCGGCGCTTGACGAAGCGAACGTAGCGCGCTTCGCGCAATACTTGCGCGAGTTTTCGGAGCTAACCCAGTTTATCGTGGTGACGCACCGCAAAGGCACAATGGAGGAAGCCGACGTGCTGTACGGCGTCACGATGGAAGAGGGCGGCGTGTCGAAGCTGGTGTCGGTGCGTCTAGAGGAAGATGAGCCGGTCTCGGCTTAAATAGAAATGCCTTGATCGTCAAGGCGAGGTCAGGATGGAGGAGCCGCTGGCATGAGTTTTTTTAAAAAGCTGAAAGAAAGCATCGCTTCGAAGACGGAAGCGGTAACGAATGTATTCAAGGAAGGCCTGTCGAAGACACGCACGGCGTTTGTGGAGAGGGTCGAGGAGCTGATTACCCGCCGCAAAAAAATCGACGAGGAATTTTACGAGGAGCTCGAGGAGATTCTGATTGGCGCGGACGTCGGGGTCACGACCGTTATGAAGCTGATCGACGACCTGAGGGCGGAAGTGAAAAAACGGAAAATCGAAAACGCCGCGGAGCTGCAGCCGATTTTGTCCGAAAAGCTGATCGAGCTGTTGAAGGGCGACGATCATGCCGAGCTGCGCATGGCGCCTGAAGGCCAGATTACGGTTATTCTGTTCGTTGGCGTCAACGGCGTCGGCAAGACGACGACGATCGGCAAGCTGGCGCACCGTTTCAAGAGCGAAGGCAAAAACGTGCTGCTCGCTGCAGGCGATACGTTCCGCGCAGGCGCGATTGAGCAGCTCGAGGTTTGGGGGCAGCGCGTAGGCGTAGATGTCATCAAGCAGTCATCGGGCGCGGATCCGGCTGCAGTTATGTTTGACGCCGTACAAGCAGCGAAGCAGCGCAAGGTGGACGTCCTGCTATGCGATACGGCAGGACGCTTGCAGAACAAGACGAACCTGATGGAAGAGCTGAACAAAATTTTCCGCGTCATCCAGCGCGAGCTGCCGGATGCTCCGCACGAGGTGCTGCTCGTGCTTGACGCGACGACGGGCCAGAATGCGCTCAGCCAGGCTAAGCTGTTCGGGGAGAAAAGCGGCGTAACCGGGCTCGTGCTCACCAAGCTGGACGGTACGGCTAAAGGAGGCATCGTCGTCGCGATTCGCAACGAGCTGAACCTGCCGGTTAAACTGGTCGGTCTAGGCGAAAAAATGGGCGACCTGCAGACGTTCGATTCCGAGCAGTTCGTTCACGCATTGTTCGCCGGATTGATTAGCCGTGAAGCCGGAGAGCAGCAAACAACAGATCCGTCATAAAATTTAACGCCATTCGCAGACCTTATCCAGGTTGGCGAATGGCGTTTTTTGCGCTTAGTGTCATACCGTCATCCAGCCCGCCAATGAAGCGGACGCTTTTAGCGAAGTCGGCCATTTTAGCGAAAAACATCTTATTGATTAGAGTTAAGATGAGGAGCTCTCGCAAAATTTGGTAGATTTATCGCAACCGCTCCATTACAATGGACAGTGCTGGGTCCCGTGCCCTATTTTTTCTTATTTCTCTATTAGGAGGCTGCTATTCATGAAAAGAAACAAAGGTTTATCCGTTCTGATTGCCGTCATGCTGCTTTTCGCAAGTCTGGCTCTGCCTGTATCCGCTGCCGAAGACCATATCGAAACCTTCGATATTGCCAATGAAGGCTCCGGCTACCAAATCCATATTCCCGGCTTTATCGAGCTGACGACAGCAAAGGGAACAGATATCGACGGTATGCCTTTTGAGGTAGACGCGATTAAAATGGAGGTACCGAAGCCGAACAGCGACGGAACGTACACGTTATTCGAAATTACGACGGACAAAACCGACGCGTTTGCGGTCGATTCGTACCCCGGCATCTATGGCGAAGGTCAGCTTACTTCGTTCTACGGCGAGTTCGAGAACGGCAAAATCGTCTATTCAATCGAAAAAGATTTGATGGACAAAATAGTGGACGAGGTGTTTACGTTCGACTTCAACGTAACGACCGCTGATGGCGAGGGGCTGGATTACTTCTACGAAATTAACTTCGTTTTCGACCAGGGCGGAAGCGGTCAGCCTGCCGCCCCGAAACCGGCCGCGGCTGTAACGGCTAAACCTACATCCTCCAAAGTGCTGGTAAACGGCAAGCAAGTTGCGTTCGAAGCTTATAATATCGGCGGCAACAACTACTTCAAGCTGCGCGACCTTGCAATGGCGCTGAACGGCTCGGCAAAGCAATTTGAGGTAACGTGGGACGCGGAATTTAATGTGATCGATCTTCTGACAGAGACAGCGTACACGCCCGTCGGCAACGAGCTGGCCGTCTCCGGCGATGCTTCGAGCAAAAAAGGCAAGCTTAGCGCGTCCGGCGTATTTTTGAATGGGGAAGAAGTCACGATCACGGCTTACAATATTGGCGGCAACAATTACTTTAAGCTTAGAGATATCGCGAAGGTTATTAATTTCGCCGTCCTGTGGGATGAGTCGGCCAAAACGGTCAGCATCGACGCTTCGGCCGGCTACACGGAAGAATAAAAATAAGGCTTGCATGGAATGGAAACCTGGGCGAAGAGCTGTCCGGGTTTCTTTTTTTTGCCGACAAGGTCATTTACTTGACAGGGGCAATCGCCATCATGTATGATAAGAAACGTTGAACGAAGCTGTAAAGGGAATTCCCTTGACGGTCAGGACAAACGGCGAAAGTGAAGGAGGCGAAGGCGATGAAGGAGAACGAACCGGATGCCTTGGCCAGAACGACAAGAATTAATTTGCTGTTCGACTTCTACGAAAGCTTGCTGACTGAGAAGCAGCGCACTATACTTACTTATTATTATCACGACGATTTTTCGCTTGGCGAAATCGCTTCGGAATTCGGGATCAGCCGTCAGGCTGTCTACGATAATATCAAACGCGCGGAAGGCGCGCTTGAGAGCTACGAAGAGAAGCTTTCCTTGCTCGAAAAGCATGAGCGGCTGATGAGGCTTGCGGATAAGCTGGAGCAGGATGTGAATGCGATCGTGACGAATGAATGGGATAAGCGATCCCTTATAGAAGCCATCGGACAATTCCGAGCGGCAGAAGGAACGGCGAAGGAAGGAGGCGAGAGTTCATGGCAGCATTTGAAAGCTTAAGCAACCGGCTGCAAAGCGTATTCAGCAAGCTGAGAGGCAAAGGCAAGGTTTCTGAAGACGATGTTAACGAGGCGATGCGCGAGGTTCGTTTGGCGCTTCTGGAGGCTGACGTTAACTTTAAGGTTGTGAAGGACTTCATCGCCAAAGTGAAGGAACAGGCTATTGGCTTGGAGGTTTCCAAGAGCTTTACGCCGGGTATGGTCATCATTGACATCGTCAATAAAGAATTGACGCAGCTGATGGGCGGCACACAGGCGAAGCTCGCAAAGGCGAACAAGCCTCCGACAGTCATCATGATGGTAGGCTTGCAAGGCGCAGGTAAGACGACGACGTCCGGAAAGCTGGCCCGTTTGCTCCAGAAGGGCAATCATAAGCCGCTTCTCGTCGCGTGCGATATTTACCGGCCTGCGGCAATTAAACAGCTCCAAGTGCTGGGCGAACAAATTGGCGCGCCGGTGTTCTCGATGGGCGATCAAACCTCGCCGGTCGACATTGCAAAGTCGGGTCTCCAGCATGCGAAGGAGAACGGCAACGATTATATTATTTTCGATACCGCCGGACGTTTGCATATCGACGAAGAGCTGATGAATGAGCTGAAGCTCATCCACGCGAACGTGAAGCCGGATGAGGTTCTTCTCGTTGTTGACGCCATGACGGGTCAAGACGCGGTTAACGTTGCGCAAAGCTTCCATGAGCAGCTCGAGCTGACAGGCGTCGTGCTTACGAAGCTTGACGGCGATACGAGAGGCGGCGCGGCGCTGTCGGTTAAGGCGGTTACGGGGCAGCCGATCAAATTCGCCGCAATGGGCGAAAAGATCGATTCGCTTGAGCCGTTCCATCCTGAACGGATGGCTTCCCGGATTCTCGGCATGGGCGACATGCTCTCGCTTATTGAGAAAGCGCAAGCCGGCATTGACGCGGATAAAGCGGCGGAGATGGAACGCAAGATGCGCACCGCGGAATTTACATTCGATGACTTCCTGGAGCAGATGGAGCAGGTGCGAAAGCTTGGACCCCTCGATCAAATCATGGATATGCTGCCTGGCATGAACAAGATGAAGGGCGGCATGAAGGATTTGAAGGTGGACGAGAAGCAGCTCGGCCGGATTGAAGCGATCGTTCGTTCCATGACGAAGGAAGAGAAGCAGAAGCCGGAGCTGCTGAATCACAGCAGGCGCAAGCGCGTCGCTGCGGGCAGTGGCACGACCATTGTGGAAGTGAATCGGCTGATCAAGCAATTCGACGATATGCGCAAGATGATGAAGCAATTCTCGTCGATGATGGGGCCGAAGGGCCCCAAAGGCAAGAAGGGCATGAAAGGTTTAAAAGGCATGCTCGGCCGCAATATGAAATTCCCGTTCTAAACCATAACGGTATCGTATTTTTTGAAGGAGGTGAATGAAAATGGCAGTACGTATTCGCTTGAAACGTATGGGCGCTCACAAAGCACCTTTCTACCGCGTCGTTGTATCGGATTCCCGTTCCCCGCGTGATGGACGTTTTATTGAAGAGATCGGTACTTACAACCCGGTTGCACAGCCGGCTCAAGTCAACATTGACGAAGAGAAGGCTCTTAAATGGCTGCAAACTGGCGCGCAAGCATCTGACACTGTTCGCAATCTGCTTTCCAAAGCTGGTGTTCTGAAGAAGTTCCATGAGCTTAAGCAACAGAAGTAACTGTTGAAGAGCGGAGGGCTTTGTGATGAAAGATTTAATTCTTGTCATAGCGAAGGCTTTGGTGGATCATCCAGATGAGGTGCGAGTCGGTGTGAAGGACGATGAACGCAGCACGGTTTATGAGCTTTCGGTCCATCCGGACGACATCGGGAAAGTTATCGGCAAACAAGGCCGTATAGCGAAGGCGATACGGACGGTTGTAACGTCGGCGTCGGTCAAATCGAGCAAACGCGTCATCGTTGATATTAATTCATAATCCGAACGCATGGCTTAAGGGTCGGGACGAATGTCCTGACCCTTTTTGTCATGTTATAATAGCAGTAACTTAATGGAAGAAGGGCTGGAGAGCATGAACGAGAAAATGTATACCGTAGGCAAAATTGTGAATACGCATGGCATTCGGGGAGATATTAAGGTGCTGCCGCAGACGGATTTCGCTGAGGAACGGTTTGCCCCGGGCAGCAAGCTGTTTATGGTGAACGAACAAACCGGAGAAGCGCGCGAAGTGAAGGTCGCCGGCTCGCGCGAGCAGAAAAATGTGTACTTTCTGAAGCTGGAAGGTTTCGATAACATAAACGAAGTCGAGAAGTTTAAAGGCTGGTCGCTGAAAATTCCGGAATCTCAGCAAGGGGAGCTGGAGGAAGGAGAATACTACTACCACGAGATCATCGGGTGCTCCGTCGTAACCGAAGAAGGCGAAGAGCTCGGCAAAATCTCCGAAATTTTAAGTCCGGGCGCAAATGACGTTTGGGTTGTAGATCCTTCGAAAGGGAAAGGCAAGCAGCTTCTTCTGCCTTTTATCGACGACGTCGTGCTGAATGTAAACGTGGCGGACAAGCTAGTGACGGTTCGGTTAATGGAAGGATTGATGTAAGGCGATGAAGATCGATGTGCTCACGCTGTTCCCGGAAATGTTCGAAGGCGTATTCGGCGCCAGCATTCTGGGCAAAGCGAAGGAGAAAGGAATTGTTTCGCTGCAAGCCGTCAATTTCCGTAACTATGCGAACAATAAGCACAATACGGTTGACGATTATCCTTACGGCGGCGGAGGCGGTATGGTTCTGAAGCCGGAGCCTGTCTTCGCGGCGGTCGAGGATCTTCAGGTGGAGCCGGAAGCGAAACCTCGCGTCATTCTGATGTGCCCGCAGGGCGAAACCTTCACGCAGCGCAAGGCGGAGGAATTGTCGAAGGAGTCGCATCTCGTGCTTATATGCGGGCATTACGAAGGCTACGATGAACGGATCCGCGAGCATCTGGTGACAGACGAGCTTTCCATAGGCGATTATGTGCTGACAGGCGGCGAAATCCCGGCGATGGCCGTTATTGACAGCGTCGTCAGGCTGCTGCCTGGCGTGCTGGGTAATGAAACTTCGGCCGTGACCGATTCTTACAGCACGGGATTGCTGGAGCATCCTCATTATACGAGGCCTCCGGAATTTCGCGGCTGGAGCGTGCCCGATATATTAGTGTCCGGCCATCATGCCAAAATCGAGGCTTGGCGCAGGGAGCAATCGCTGCTTCGGACGCTTAGGAGACGGCCGGATATGCTGGAGAAAGTCGAGCTTACCGCGAAGGAGCGGAAGTGGCTGAAGGAAATGGCGGATTCCGCTCGGCATTCGGATGTATAGAGTAGAATAGAAACGGAAACGATGTACATAACCAATATTGATTTTTGTTGAATACTCGAAAAGTAAATATCGCAAGCCCCCATGCGAACGTTATCCAGCAAGATAAGAACGATGCCCATACGAGATTCTATCAAATTTAAAAACATGAAGGAACGGGTGTAAGAAACCTGTTGATTTGTGCTAATATCTATGGTAAAATTTCTAATGTTGTTCGTAAAGACGGACGGTCCGCTATAAGCCATGATCGACTCTGATAGAGCTCGGGAGCTTACATGAACGTCTATGGTGGAAGGAGTGAACGAGAGTGAATATCGTACAAGCAATTACGCAAGAGCAATTGCGTCAAGATCTTCCAAGCTTTCGCCCTGGCGATACGCTGAAGGTTTACGTTAAAGTTATCGAGGGATCGCGCGAGCGTATCCAGCTGTTCGAAGGCGTCGTTATCAAACGTCGCGGCGGCGGCATCAGCGAAACTTTTACTGTACGCAAAATCTCTTACGGCGTAGGCGTGGAAAGAACGTTCCCGCTTCATTCGCCTAAGATCGACAAAATCGAAGTAGCACGTCGCGGTAAAGTACGTCGCGCTAAGCTGTACTACCTTCGTAACCTGCGCGGTAAAGCTGCTAGAATTAAAGAGATTCGCTAAGATGAAACGTCAAGAGGGGCTTGCGCAAACAAGCCCCTTTTCGTTTTCTTTAAAGGTTCGATTACATACTAAGTCGTCAAAGAAAGAAGGCGAATTCATGGATTCACAGCATCGAAACGAAGAGGATAACATAAACGTTGCAAACGAAGTGAGCGAAGACGTGAACGCGCATAGCGATGATCTCGGGAAGCGCCCTTCACCGAAACGGAAAAGCGGAGCTTATAAGGAAATTGTGGAATGGATCAAAGCGCTTGTCATTGCCGTCGTGCTGGTTTTCTTTATCCGCCAATTTCTGTTTTCTCCGTTTATTGTAGACGGTCCGTCCATGCAGCCTAATTTTGAGACGGGTGAACGTCTGATTGTCAATAAAATTATTTATACGTTCCGGGAGCCAAAGTTCGGGGAAGTTGTCGTATTTGATGTGCCCGAGCAAGGCCGGAAGTTTATTAAGCGAGTGATCGGCGTTCCAGGGGATAAGATTCGTCTGGAAGGTGACGAGCTCTATATTAATGATCAGCTTGTTGAGGAACCCTATATAAAGGCTGCCATCCAAGAAGCGCATGCAAACGGCGGCTTATATAATGGCGAGGGCCCACGATATAACTTCCCGAACGATAACGTGCAAGAGATGGTCGTGCCGGAAGGAACAATCTTTGCATTAGGCGATAATCGCGATGACAGCACGGACAGCCGCGTAATCGGATTTGTAAAGGACGACGAAATCGTCGGACGCGCGGATATGATTTTCTGGCCGCTCGACAAACTAAGTTTCATCAAGCATCGGTACTAGACATGAGGTGATGGCATGACCATTCAATGGTTTCCGGGTCATATGACCCGCGCCAAGAGACAAATCCAAGAGAAATTAAAGCTGATCGACATTGCGATCGAGCTGCTTGACGCAAGAGTGCCGCTATCGAGCCGAAATCCGATGGTTGACGATATTTTACAAGGAAAACCGCGGTTGATCGTGCTGAACAAATCCGATTTGGCGGATCCGCGAGCGACAGAGCAGTGGATGGCGTACTTCGCTCATGAAGGACATGAATGCGTAGCGGTAGACTCGTCCACAGGCACAAGAGTGAATGAGATTCCGATCAAGGCGAAAGAAATTTTGCACGAAAAAATTGCAAAGCAAATCGCAAAAGGCATGAATCCGCGTGCGGTTCGGGGATTGATCGTCGGCATCCCGAATGTAGGCAAGTCTACGCTTATCAATCGTTTGGCCGGCCGTAATATTGCGGCGACGGGCGATAAACCGGGCGTTACGAAAGGACAGCAGTGGATAAAAGTCGGCACCGAAATGGAGCTGCTGGATACTCCCGGTATTTTATGGCCGAAGTTCGAAGACCAGCTGGTCGGTTACCGCCTGGCGATGACCGGCGCAATCAGGGAGCAAATTTTGAATATCGACGATATCGCTTTTTTTGCGGTAAGAGAGCTGGCAGGGCGCTACTGGAAGGTATTGAAGGAACGTTATGAGCTGGACAACGCGCCGTCGGATCCGGAGGACAATGAGCAAATTGTCCAAGTGATGGAGGATATCGGGCGCAAACGGGGCTGCTTAATGGGAGGCGGCCGCGTCGATCTGGAGAAAGCATCAGGTATTATTTTAAGGGACTTAAGAGCTGGAAAGCTTGGGCGTATTACGCTCGAAGCTCCTTATGATGATATGCCTGCCAGAGAAGTATAGGGTTAAGAGGAGAAACGGGGGAATAGCACGTGCTTCATTTAGAACGTGCGGTATGGGAAGAAGGCTATGCCCGAATTGCGGGCGTGGACGAAGTCGGGCGAGGCTGTCTGTTCGGGGACGTCGTTGCGGGTGCGGTTATTTTGCCGCCGGGGATCGAGATTGAAGGCATTAACGATTCCAAGAAGCTTTCCGAAAAAAAGCGGGAGCAGCTATACGACGTCATTTCGGAGAAAGCGGTCGCTTGGTCCGTAGCGCGTGTTGACGCCGAGACGGTCGACCGGATCAACATCAAGCAAGCTGCGCGTCTGGCGATGAAGCTGGCGGTAGAATCGCTTAGCGCTTCGGCCGATTATTTGCTTGTAGATGCCGAGAAAGTGGATTTGCCTCTGCCGCAGCAGGCCATTATTAAAGGGGATGCGACCAGCCAATCCATTGCCGCGGCATCCATTATGGCGAAAGTTACCCGAGACCGGCTGTGTGAAGGCGAATGGGAGGAACGTTTTCCTGAATACGGCATTGCTATACATAAGGGATACGCCACGAAGCTTCATCGCGAGCGGCTGCTGCAATACGGTCCAAGCGAGCTTCATCGAAGAACGTTCCTGCGCAAGCTGCTGGGTGAAATGGACCAAATGGATGAAATGAATGTAAGGAATGAAGAATGGTTGAAGGAAGGCTAAAGGCTTGTTTATCGGCGAAGAACGCCCTGTACGGGAGCGCGCTGATAAACAAGCTTTTTTATTGCTTCACTGCGCCCTTCAGGCAGGCGGCGTATTTGCCGATAAAGGATGTAGACAACTTTTTGAGGATGCGATTCACCGGCGGAGGAGATTACATACGTGAATATCAGTCAAATCATGAGAGGGCTTCTGGGCGAAGCGGTCAGCGGCGATGTTCGGGCGATGGAGCTCAAGATCGGTCAAATGGTTCGCGGCGTTGTGCTGCAGACGCTTGAAAATAACGAGGCTTTAATCCAAATCAACGGTGTGCAGGTGCGAGCCAAGCTGGAGCTGCCGCTCTCAGCAGGGCAAACTGCGCTGCTTCAGGTGCAGCCGGAATCAACAGGATCGCTCGTTGTGCTGAAAGCGGTAGATCCCAGCGTCTCTGGCTTGCTCGATGACACGTTCCGCGATTTGGCCAAAATGCTTGGCATGCCCGATCAAAAATGGGCTCTTGATATTATAAAGGATTTAAGAAAGGAAGGATTTCCGTTTAACCGGGCGACGGCACAGTCCTTTCAGGAGGCCGCTGCCGCAATGCCAAAAGGCGCGGATCAAGAGCAGTGGATGAATGCCGCCGCCGCTACATTCAAACGCGGACTTCCGATGACCGGCACAACGGTTGCCTCAATGGGGCAGACGATGTTCGGCAAGCCTGTCCATGAGCTCCTGGACACGTTGCAGCGTCAGCTTAGCGAGTTTATTGGCGCCGCTAACGAAAGTCTCGGCAAGGGCGAAGCGGCGGCTGTAAAGCAGGCGGGAGCACGCGTGTTGGCGTTGTTGGAGCAAGGCGCTGCAATGATGCGAGGCGCGCTCGCATCTCAAGACAATGAAACGTTAGGCGTATCGCGGGGTGGGAATGCACCCGGTCAATCGGCGTCGAACGAAGCGATGACGATGGTTCGCGGGAGTTCGCAGGCCTTGGCTGCGGCGGACGATCATGCTGCTAATGGGCATAGCGGCGGGCGAGGCGCGCAACCGGCAGGAGGCGGCTCCAACTGGCTCGGAGGCATGATGAAATGGCTCGGTGTCGACCATGAGCATCAGCTGGCAAAGGCCGCTACTGCGATCGCGCCGGCAGCGGCCCAATCGGAGACTCTCGTTAGCGGGCAAGCGAATCAGCCGGACGGGGGCATTTCGGCGAAGCCGGGTCAAGGCGCGGGACCAGGACAGGGCGTGGTGACGGAATCAGCAAATGGCGATTCTGAGACGAATATGCACGCAAACAATGCGGCTCTGCGTCAGCGCCTGGACGCCGTGGCAGGCGGGGGCTTGCCGAGAAGCGGTGAGGCGCTCCAGCCTGGCGCGGGGGAAGCGAGACCCGTACACCTTCAAGCCGGAAGTGGAGCTCATCTCGCGGCTGATTTGCCAATTTCGGGCGACGATATTTTGAACGGTACTCAGAATGCCAATGCTTCTGTCGAAACGTTAAAAAGCGCCCTTATGTCTTTGACGGGGGCAAACGACACGCCTGCCGCCATTAAAGAGACGGCTCAGCAGCTCGTTCAACAAATTACGGGGCAGCAGCTGCTGCTTACGCCGGAACGCAATAGCTCCGTATTCACGCATGTTACGATGTTTATCCCTTTCCAGGACGCAAAGGGAGGCTCTACGGCCTCCGTTCATATCCAAACCCGGCGCGGCAAGCGCGGGGAGCTCGATGCCGAGAATTGCCGGCTATTATTTAATTTAACGATGTCATCGCTTGGAGACACGCTGGTAGACGTCAATATTGCAGATAAAATCGTAAGTCTTAATATTTGGAACGATCATCCCGCCATTACAGAGCTAGTCGAGGGATCCAAATCCGAAATTGCAGATCGGCTGCAGGCAACGGGTTATCAGCTGTTGTCTCTGAGGACGACGCCGCTTCCGAAACGAAATGAGGAAGGGGCCGCAGCCGAGGCGCCAATGAAAGGTAAAATACCGGCGCCGCCCGATCTGTCGCAGTTCGCCTCTACGAGGTATAAAGGAGTGGACTTCCGGGCATGAGCACTAAAAATCATGAAGAACGTTCATCTATTCGGAAAGCGGTCGCCCTGAAATATGAGCCTGGCAAACGAAACGCTCCGGTCGTCGTCGCAAAAGGCAAAGGCCATATCGCGGATCAAATATTAGAGACGGCAAAGGATAGCGGCGTTCCGGTACAGGAGGACGCCTCCTTGGTCGAAGTGTTGTCCAAGCTTGATGTCGACCAGGAAATCCCGCCGGAGCTTTACACGCTTGTGGCGGAAATTTTAAGCTTCGTCTATCAATCCGACCGAAAAGCGAGGGATTGGAACGATGAGCGTTAACCGGCAGCGGCTTGGAAAGCTGGGTGAAGCGGAAGCCCGTAGGAGGCTGGAGCAGGAAGGCTATATCATCCAAGCAGTTAACTGGCGGTCTAGATTTGGCGAGCTGGATCTGGTCGCACAGCATGGCGAGAGGCTTGTTTTTATTGAGGTGAGGGCGAGGAGCGCTGCCAGCGGAGGACGCTATGGTACGGCGGCCGAGTCTGTAGATTTCAAAAAACAGCGTCAAGTCAGGAGCCTGGCGCAAGCCTATATGGCGGCAACGAATCAACGGGACGCCGCCATTCGCTTCGATGTCATTACCCTTACGATCGGGCTGGATGGCACCATCCAAGCTTACAGCCATTATGAGGCCGCATTTTAAAAACAAACGTGGAGTAAATGCGTATGTCCTAATCACTTAGAGCCCCTCTCGGGGCTTTTTTACTGCGCGTGTTCGAATCAATCTGGATATGTAAAAGATATCAGAAAGGAATTCGCTGCTTCGTGCCTCGTGATCGGACATCCAGCTTGGAGACAGATGGATGTCCTTGCATGTATTTTCGGAACAATCCTAAATTAGAGCTTAGGATCCAGCCGCCTGTATTGAATCGCTTCTGCCACGTGAATACTTTCGACCGAAGCGCTGCCTTCAATATCCGCAATCGTTCGGGCGAGCTTTAACAGCCGGTCATGGGCGCGCATGCTGATGCCAAGCACTTGAAAGGCGTCATCCATCAATTTGCGCGCGTCCGGTTTGAGATGCACCGCTTTTCGTAGTCCTTCCCCCGATAACTCACTGTTGCAGATGACTCCGTATTTTCGATTGCGCTCGGCCTGTAACGCCCGGGCGGCCGCGACTTGCCCGCGAAGCATCGCCGATGTCATAATATTCTCTCCTTGCTCCCGCTCGAAAGAGAGAGGTCTCGGCACCTCCAATTGAAGATCGAGCCGGTCGAGCAGAGGGCCGGACAGTCTGGCGCGATAGCGGGCAATGGCTGATGCGCTGCATGTACACCGCTTCTCGCCGAACTCATGGCCATAATAGCCGCAGGGACAAGGATTAAAGGATGCCGCAAGCATCAGGCTTGCCGGGAACTGCACCGTCGCCCGGGCTCTCGCTATCGTAACGATCCGGTCTTCCAGCGGCTGCCGCAGCAGCTCAAGAACCATCCGCGGAAATTCGGGAAGCTCGTCTAAGAACAGCACCCCGCGATGCGCTAGCGTCACTTCGCCAGGCTTCGGAATCGTTCCGCCGCCGATTAACCCGCCCGTTGAAATGCTGTGGTGGGGGGAACGGAACGGCGGGTTGCGCATCAAACCGCCAGCGCCTTCGGGCAGCTTTCCCGCCACGCTGTATATTTTCGTAACCTCAAGCGCTTCCTGCTCGGATAACGGAGGGAGGATGCCGGGGAGACGCCGGATCATCATCGTTTTCCCCGTTCCCGGCGGTCCACTAAGCAGAATATTATGCTTGCCGGCCGCTGCGATCAGCATCGCTCGTTTCGCTTGGTGCTGGCCGATGATGTCCGCGAAATCCTCCTGCTCCCGCTGTGTGCGGTCAGCTCTAGCCGACGAAGCTTGCGCGCGATTCGAGCCCTCATCATCGGACTCAAACTGCTCCCAATACGATGATAATCCGTTACGCGGCTTCAGCTCGTTTAAATGAGAGAGGGCATAAATCGCGATACCGGATATCCAGGCAGCCTCTCTACGGTTGCCTGAAGGCAGCAGCACTCGTTTCATGCCCATGCGTTGCGCCTGCTCCATCATGGCGAGCACGCCCGTTACGGGACGGATACCGCCGTTAAGCGAAAGCTCGCCAATCAGCAGCGTATCATGCAGCAGCTCGGGCTCCAGCTGACCGCTCGCCGTCAGAATGCCGGCAGCAATCGCGAGATCGAAGGCTGTGCCTTCCTTCCGTAAATCCGCCGGCGCCAGATTCACGGTAATGCGGTCCATAGGAAAGAAGAAGCCGCTATTTTTGAGCGCAGAGCGGACCCTCTCGACGGATTCCCGAACGGCGGGGTCGGGCAGCCCGACGATATTGACTTGAGGAAGTCCGCTGCTAATGTCAACCTCGACCGAAATGCTCTTGCCTTCAACGCCGATGACGCTGGCGCTATGAGTAAAACTGTACAAAAAAAAGCACCTCCATTGACTTTATGAAAGCCAATTCAGAAGGTGCTTCCTTACCGAATCCAATACTGTGATATGGATTAATAGTAACAAGCACCGCAATATCTGTCAAACAGGGAGATTCCTGGCGGTTAAAAGGCGGGAGATGGGCTATACTAGTTGGCGTGGCGGGGTTTAATCTCGTTTTGAGATGAAATTCATATCAAAAAAGCTTGCGCTTTCATGGAGAAAAATAAGGAATTGTACAAGCAAAAGTGCTACAATAGTAAAGGTTTTTGTACATATGACTGATTCGAGTCTGTGAAATGGAGGATTTCAACAATGAATATCCACGAGTATCAAGGCAAAGCGGTACTGAAACAGTATGGTGTAGTCGTGCCGGAGGGTAAAGTCGCTTTCTCCGTAGACGAAGCCGTTGCGGCAGCAGAATCGCTCGGAACGCCGGTTGTTGTCGTAAAAGCGCAAATTCACGCAGGCGGACGCGGTAAAGCGGGCGGCGTAAAGGTTGCTAAAAACCTGGACGAGGTACGCGCTTACGCAAGCGAAATTTTGGGCAAAGTGCTTGTCACTCACCAAACAGGCCCTGAAGGCAAAGAAGTAAAGCGCCTTCTCATCGAGCAGGGCTGCGATATTAAGAAAGAATATTATATCGGGGTCGTTCTTGACCGCGGCACTGGCCGTGTGACGATGATGGCTTCCGAAGAGGGCGGCACGGAGATCGAAGAAGTAGCGGAGCATAGCCCAGAGAAAATTTTCAAAGAAGTGATCGACCCTGCTGTCGGCATGCAAGCGTTCCAAGCCCGCAAGCTGGCTTACGCGATCAACATCCCTGGCGAGCTGGTGAACAAGGCGGTTAAATTCATGCTTGCTCTGTACACGGCTTTCGTTGAGAAAGACTGCTCGATCGCAGAAATCAACCCGCTCGTTGTAACTGGCGACGGCAACGTGATGGCGCTTGACGCGAAGCTGAACTTCGATTCCAACGCGCTTTATCGCCACAAGGATATTCTTGAGCTGCGCGACCTGGACGAGGAAGATCCGAAGGAAATCGAAGCATCCAAGTACGACCTGAGCTATATCGCGCTGGACGGCAACATCGGCTGTATGGTTAACGGCGCCGGTCTTGCGATGGCGACAATGGATATTATCAAATATTACGGCGGCGACCCGGCCAACTTCCTTGACGTAGGGGGCGGCGCTACGAAAGAGAAAGTAACCGAGGCGTTCAAAATCATCCTTTCTGACGAGAAAGTAAAAGGCATTTTCGTCAACATTTTCGGCGGTATCATGCGTTGCGACGTTATCGCGGAAGGCGTAATCGCCGCAGCGAGAGAACTCGGTCTGGACCGTCCGCTCGTCGTGCGTCTGGAAGGCACGAACGTCGAGCTTGGCAAAAAGCTGCTTAACGAATCCGGCCTGAACATCGTCGCGGCGGATTCCATGGCTGACGGCGCGCAAAAGATTGTCGCACTCGTAAAATAATGCAGCTTGCGCAAGCTGCTGACGATACGCATACGAATTCAATCAGGGGATGTGAGTTAAGTTGAGTATTTTGGTCAATAAGGATACAAAGGTCATCACTCAAGGCATCACCGGCAAAACGGGGATGTTCCACGCAAAAGGTGCTCTCGATTACGGCACGCAAATGGTCGGCGGCGTAACGCCTGGCAAAGGCGGCACAAACGTAGACATCACGCTCGAGAACGGTTCGGTTGTTTCTCTGCCTGTATTTAATACGGTTCTGGAAGCGAAAAAAGCGACGGGCGCTACGGCTTCGGTCATTTATGTACCGCCGGCATTCGCAGCCGACTCCATTATGGAAGCGGTAGATGCCGAACTGGATCTTGTTATTTGTATTACGGAAGGCATTCCCGTGCTTGACATGGTGAAAGTAAAACGCTATATGGAAGGCAGCAAGACGGTTCTCATCGGACCGAACTGCCCTGGCGTTATTACACCTGGCGAGTGCAAAATCGGCATCATGCCGGGTTACATCCATTCCGTTGGCCATGTAGGCGTTGTGTCCCGTTCCGGAACCCTTACCTACGAAGCGGTTCATCAGCTGACAACTCGCGGTATCGGCCAATCCTCCGCTGTCGGTATCGGCGGCGACCCGGTTAAGGGCTCGGAGTTCATCGATATTTTGAGCCGTTTCAATGACGACCCTGACACCTATGCGGTTATCATGATCGGCGAGATCGGCGGTACGGCTGAGGAAGAAGCGGCTGAATGGATCAAAGCGAACATGAAGAAGCCGGTAGTCGGCTTCATCGGCGGCGCAACTGCGCCTCCAGGAAAGCGTATGGGCCATGCCGGCGCTATCATTTCGGGCGGCAAAGGTACAGCAGCCGAGAAAATCGCAACGCTTGAAAGCTGCGGTATTAAGGTTGCTCCGACTCCGTCTGAAATGGGCTCCACGCTTGTAAGCGTGCTGGAAGAGAAGGGCCTTCTTGAAAAGTGCATTACTCGCAAATAACATAAGCTTTCGATAAGGTAAGCAACCTTTCGACACCTCTATAATGGGTGTTCGGGAGGTTGCTTTTTTTAATTTTCGGCATATAAATTTACGGCTCGCTTGCATTCTGCTGCTCTGTAACGCACAATAGGAAAGGAATGCTGGCCGGCCTTTATGAAAGGGTTGGCGCAAATGGATTTTGAGCAACAATTATGCAGACAAATGATTATCGCTTTTTATGAGCTTCCCGGGATCGGTTGGCACGCCGTTGATAAAGCGGTTCGTCACGAGCTGTGGAAGAAGGACTCCTGGTCGGTCGAAGATCTGCTTGCCATCGGCTTGAAACGGGATCAAGCGGAGACGGCTGCGAAGCTGTTCAGGGAGGAGCCTTGGAAGCTGACAAGGAAGGAGTCTCCCGCCGTACGCCAGGCAGGCGCCGTCACTTTAACGCCTTACGATGCGGGTTATCCTTCCATCCTCCGGGAGAATGCGCAGCCGCCTTGGGTGCTCTATGCCAAAGGCAGGCTTGAGCTGCTTGAACGTCCGGCCGTAGCGATCGTTGGGACGCGTGTTCCGACCGCCTATGGCAGACATACGGCTGCCCAGACGGCTCAGGAGCTTTCAGAAGCGGGTATAACGGTCGTAAGCGGATTGGCTAAGGGTGTGGACAGCTTCGCTCACGAAGCGTCTCTGATGGGGCCTGGGGGCACCATCGCCGTATTGCCTACTCCCATCGATACATGTTATCCTCCGGAGAATGACTCGTTGTTCCGCAGAATCGCCGAGCATGGCTTGCTGATTTCCGAAACCCCGATCGGTACGAAGCTGCATCCCGGGCAGTTCCATCAGCGTAACCGCATTATTGCCGCTTTGTCTCGGGCAACGATTGTGGTGGAGGGCGCTCGCAAAAGCGGATCGCTGATCACAGCCAAACACGCGCATGATATGGACCGCGAGCTGTTCGCGATTCCCGGTCCGATCTCGTCGCCAAAAAGCGAAGGGCCAAACGAGCTGATACGAGAAGGGAAAGCTCGCCTCTTGAGCGCAGCGGAGCAAATTTTCGACGAGCTTCCTTGGCTTCGAACGCAAGCAGACCGGTATGTCCCATCCTGCGGGACGGATGGCAAAGGCGAGGGGAAGCAAGGCGAGCCGCTTGGCGTAGAGGAGCAAAAAATCGTAGCGCTGCTGCAGGATCAAGCTCTAAGCATCAACGAGCTGCATGAGCTCTCCGCTATTCCGTTTGGACATTTGAACGCACTTCTGCTAAATTTATGTATAAAACGGAAGATCGAGCTTCAGCCTGGATCCATATATATAGCATTGTAACTTGTCGTAAAGAGAGGAGGCACCTCACGTGGCAGATTCCTTAGTTATCGTCGAATCACCGGCAAAGGCCAAGACGATCGGAAAGTATTTGGGCAGCAAATATATCGTCAAAGCTTCAATGGGGCATATTCGTGATTTGCCGAAGAGCCAGACCGGGGTTGAAGTCGAGAACGGCTTTAATCCTAAATATATTACGATTCGCGGTAAAGGCAACGTGCTCAAAGAGTTGAAGGATGCCCGCAAAAAAGTAAAAAACGTATATCTCGCGGCCGACCCCGATCGCGAGGGGGAAGCGATCGCGTGGCATTTGGCCCACTATTTGGAATTGAATGAGACGGACACGTGCCGTGTCGTATTTAATGAAATAACGAAGCAAGCCGTAAAGGACGCTTTCAAGCACCCGCGAAAAATTAATATGGACCTTGTTAACGCCCAGCAAGCGAGAAGGATACTGGACCGTCTTGTCGGCTACAAAATCAGTCCTTTATTATGGAAGAAAGTGAAGAAGGGACTCTCAGCCGGACGGGTGCAATCGGTCGCTGTGAAGCTGATCATTGACCGTGAGAATGAAATTGAAGCTTTTGTCCCGGAAGAATATTGGTCGATTACCGCTAAGCTCGTATTTAACGGAGTTGGGTTCGAGGCGAAATATTATTCCATTGGCGGCGAAAAGCGCGAGCTTTCGAAGGAAGCTGATGTGCAGGAAGTGCTGAAGGCGATGGGCGAGCAAGCCTTTACCGTCGTCGAAGTGAAGGAGAAGGAGCGTCTCCGTAATCCGGCGCCTCCGTTTATTACTAGCTCCTTGCAGCAGGAGGCGGCACGGAAAATCGGTTTCCGGGCTTCCAAAACGATGTCCGTCGCTCAACAGCTGTACGAGGGCGTTGAGCTCGGCAAAGAAGGGACAGTCGGTCTCATTACGTATATGAGAACGGACTCCACGCGGATTTCGCCGGTAGCTCAAGAGGAAGCCAAGACGTATATCGTGGAGAAATACGGAGCGGACTACGCGCCGGAGCAGCCGCGGGTATATACGAAGAAAAACAGTAACGCCCAGGACGCTCACGAGGCTATTCGTCCAACCTCGATCTATCGCGACCCGGAGTCGATGAAGCCTTTCTTGACACGGGATCAGCTTCGTCTATATAAGCTTATTTGGGAACGTTTCACGTCCAGCCAAATGTCTTCTGCCGTGCTGGATACGATGACAGTCGATCTGAAAGCAGGGAGCACTGTTTTCCGCGCGAATGGCTCCAAGATTAAATTCGCGGGCTTCATGAAGGTTTACGTGGAAGGGAACGACGACGGAACGGAAGAGGAGCACAAATTCCTTCCTCCGCTTAAGCAAGGCGATTCCGTGAAGACGGATGACATTGAGCCGAAGCAGCATTTTACGCAGCCGCCTCCGAGATACTCGGAAGCCCGCCTCGTTCGCACGCTTGAGGAGCTGGGGATCGGCCGTCCGAGCACGTACGCGCCGACTCTTGAAACGATTCAAAAGCGCGGCTATGTAGCGATTGAGGAGAAAAAGTTTATCCCAACCGAGCTGGGCGAGTTAGTGAATCAGCTTATGGAAGAATTTTTCCCCGAAATTCTGGACGTTGAGTTTACGGCGAACATGGAGGATAACCTTGACCACGTCGAGGAAGGCACGGCGGATTGGGTGAGGGTGCTGTCCGACTTCTATGAATCGTTCGAGAAACGTCTAGAGGTTGCCGAAGAGGAAATGAAGGAAGTCGAGCTTCAGGACGAGGTTTCCGATGAAATCTGCGAAAAGTGCGGCCGCCATCTTGTGTACAAGATGGGCCGCTTCGGTAAGTTTTTGGCCTGCTCGGGCTTCCCGGAATGCCGAAACACAAAGCCGATCGTGAAGGATATCGGCGTCAGCTGCCCGAAATGCGCCGAAGGCAAAATTATCGAGCGGCGCAGTAAGAAAGGCCGGATATTCTACGGCTGTGATCAATATCCTGGCTGCGACTACGTTTCTTGGGATAAGCCGACTGGCAAGTCTTGCCCAAGCTGTGAAGCCGCGCTTGTCGAGAAGCGCAACCGAAGCGGCGCTAAGCTGCAATGCGTCTCTTGCGACTATTCGGAAGAGATTCTGGAAGACGATCAAGAAGAGCAGGCATAATGCTGCACAGCGAGCCGCTCAGCTATTAACTGCCGTTATAGGTCCGCATAACGCAACCAGCCCCTACACGTCCTCCCTTCACAGGGAGGATGATGTTGTTATAAGGCCCCAACCCTAAAGGGAGTTCGTACCCTCCCAAACCCTCCTTGGAAGGGAGGGCCCCAATGAGCTGCGCCCCTCTGGACACCCGTCTGAAAAACGTCAGAGTTACAAAGTGGGGACATGCTGATTGGGTTAGGGGAAGAAGACATGCTGGTGGGTGGCTAAAATGTTCACTACGCTGCACATCAGAGCAAGGTAAGCGCGTTATACGAGCTTTGTTGCTCTGGAAGGCGTCGACAGAGCAAATAAGCCCGCCACACGAGCTTAAATGCTCGGGGTTGCGTCCCACAGAGCAAATAGGTAGCCACACGAGCTTAAATGCTCAGGAAGGCGTCCCACAGAGCAAATAGGTACGCCACACGAGCTTAAATGCTCGGGAAGGCGGCCAACAGAGCGAATAAGCCCGTCACACGAGCTTAAATGCTCAGGAAGGGCGCCAATAGAGGAAATAGGTACGCCACACGAGCTTAAATGCTCGGGAAGGCGGCCAACAGAGCGAATAAGCCCGTCACACGAGCTTAAATGCTCAGGAAGGGCGCCAATAGAGGAAATAGGTACGCCACACGAGCTTAAATGCTCGGGGTTGCGTCCCACAGAGCAAATAGGTACGCCACACGAGCTTAAATGCTCGGGGTTGCGTCCCACAGAGCAAATAGGTACGCCACACGAGCTTAAATGCTCAGGAAGGCTGCCCACAGAGCAAATAGGTACGCCACACGAGCTTAAATGCTCTAGGAGATGGCCGACAGAGCAAATAAGCACGTCATAAGAGCTTAAATGCTCAGAAGGGCGGCCAATAGAGCAAATAAGCCCGTCACACGAGCTTAAATGCTCGGGGAGATGGCCGACAGAGCAAATAAGCCCGCCACACGAACTTAAATGCTCGGGGTTGCGTCCCACAGAGCAAATAGGTACGCCACACGAGCTTAAATGCTCTTGAAGGCTGCCAACAGAGTAAATAAGTACGATACACGATCTTATCTAGTCGAGCGCTCTAAGTGGCATATGTAATCAACCAAACTTGGTATGCACGCACGAACGGACTTAACCGAAATCCTACATTAACTAATCGACAGCCATCGCAAGCTTGTCCCGAAGGGACTAAGCGTGTCCGTACAGTAACCTGACTTCCATCTGCTTTGTCACTCTTACGTTTTGCGTGCGGGTGTCCAGAGGGGCGCAGCCCCTCGGGGCCCTCCCTTGGAAGGGAGGGTTTGGGTGGGTTCGAAAGCTCTTAAGGATCTGGGAAATTGAGGGTTAGGGTGGGTTCGAAAGCTCTTAAGGATCTGGGTAACTGAGGGTTTGGGAGGTTCGTAAGCTCTTAAGGATCTGGGTAACTGAGGGCTTGGGTGGCTTCGAAAACTCTGTAGGTGGACTTTGATCATGGAGAGGAATGAACGCAATTGACACAAAAAGTTACAGTCATCGGAGCAGGCTTGGCCGGAAGCGAAGCCGCATGGCAAATCGCGTCCCAGGGCGTGCCCGTTGTTTTATATGAGATGCGCCCGGTTAGGCAAACTCCGGCTCATCATACAAATCAATTCGCGGAGCTCGTATGCAGCAACAGCCTGCGTGCGAACGGGCTGACGAATGCGGTCGGCGTGCTGAAAGAGGAAATGCGCCGCCTGGATTCGATCATTTTGAGCAGCGCGGATAAGCATGCCGTACCGGCAGGCGGCGCGTTAGCCGTCGATCGGGAAGGGTTCTCCGGCGAGATAACCCGCAGGCTGCATGAACATCCGCTGGTTGAAGTGAGGAATGAAGAAGTTGCCGAAATTCCGCAGGAGGGCATTACGGTAATTGCGACGGGCCCGCTGACCGCTCCTGATCTGTCCAAACAGATTCAAGAATTGCTTGGCGAGGAATATTTTTATTTCTATGACGCGGCTGCGCCGATTATCGAAAAGGATTCCATCGATATGAGCAAAGTGTATTTGGCATCCCGATATGATAAAGGCGAAGCGGCTTACTTAAACTGTCCGATGACAGAAGAAGAGTTTAACGCCTTTTACGATGCTCTGATATCCGCTGAGACTGCCGAACTCAAGGAATTTGAGAAAGAGATCTATTTCGAAGGCTGTATGCCGATCGAAGTGATGATGCGGCGCGGGAAACAAACGGCGCTGTTTGGTCCGATGAAGCCGGTCGGACTCGTAAATCCGCACACGGGCAAGCTGCCGTACGCCGTTATTCAGCTTCGTCAGGATAATGCGGCCGGCACGCTTTACAATATGGTAGGCTTCCAAACGCATCTAAAATGGGGCGAGCAAAAGCGCGTATTCTCGATGATTCCGGGGCTCGAAAATGCGGAGTTTGTCCGTTTCGGCGTCATGCACAGAAACACGTTTATTAATTCGCCGAAGCTGTTAAAGCCGACTTATCAAACTCGTCAAAGAGAGACGCTGTTTTTTGCGGGCCAAATGACGGGTGTGGAAGGTTACGTCGAATCTGCGGCCTCCGGTCTAATCGCCGGCTTGAATGCCGCGAGACTCGCGAAAGGACTAGAGCCAGTGGTGCTTCCGGAGCAAACGGCGCTTGGCAGTATGGCGCATTATATAACAACTGCAGATTTCAAACATTTCCAGCCGATGAATGCGAACTTCGGGTTATTTCCCCCATTGGAAAAAAAGATTCGCAATAAACAAGAAAAAAACGAAGCGATTGCTAATCGCGCGTTAGACCGCATAGAACAATTTAAACAGGAACATTTATCATCTTCCGCCGTACAGTAAACTAGTGGTTCTATGTTTACGGACACTTACGAAGCAAGTTTTTCTCCGCAAAACTTTTAAGGAGGTTACCCACATGGAAATGCAGTTTCATGCGACGACGATCTGCGCGGTTAGACATAACGGCAAAGGCGCGATCGCGGGCGACGGCCAAGTGACGTTCGGCAATAGTATGGTGATGAAAAACTCCGCGAAAAAAGTTAGAAGGCTGTATCGCGGTCAAGTTGTGGCGGGCTTCGCGGGTTCTGTGGCGGACGCGATAACGTTATTTGAAAAATTCGAGGCGAAGCTCGAGGAGCATCACGGCAATCTTCAAAGAGCGGCTGTCGAGCTGGCGAAGGACTGGCGTTCCGACCGCGTCCTGCGCAAGCTTGAGGCGATGATGCTGGTCATGGACAAAACCGGTTTGCTGCTGATTTCAGGCAACGGCGAAATTATCGAACCGGATGACGGTATTTTGGCGATCGGTTCCGGCGGCACGTTTGCGTTGTCTGCCGCAAGAGCGCTTGTCCGCCACGCTTCCGGCATGGAAGCGAAAGAAATCGCAAAAGCGTCGCTCAATATCGCGGCGGAAATTTGCGTATATACCAATCATAATATTATTGTTGAAGAGATTTAAATTGTAAGCTTCCCCTTATAGAAGCCTTTTATGGATTGGCATTTGCAAGCTTGCGGAATAAATAAACTTGTTCCGAAAGCCGTGACTTTTTATATCGCTTATCAGAAGGAATGGAGTAAATAAAGATAACGGAGGCGATGGGTTATGGGAAATGACGCTCTGACACCGCGGCAAATTGTTGCGGAATTGGATAAGTACATCGTTGGCCAAAAGGACGCGAAACGGTCGGTTGCAGTCGCGCTGCGCAATCGTTATCGCAGAAGCAAGCTCGACGAAGCGATCCGTGACGAGATCGTGCCGAAAAATATTTTAATGATCGGACCAACGGGCGTCGGCAAGACCGAAATTGCCCGCAGATTGGCAAAACTGGTTAAAGCGCCTTTCGTTAAGCTGGAAGCGACTAAATTTACCGAAGTCGGCTATGTCGGCCGCGACGTTGAATCAATGGTACGCGACCTGGTGGAAACCGCGATTCGAATGGTGAAGGAAGAAAAAACAGAGGAA
The DNA here is from genome assembly GCF_003583765.1 of Paenibacillus nanensis. Taxonomy (GTDB): domain Bacteria; phylum Bacillota; class Bacilli; order Paenibacillales; family Paenibacillaceae; genus Pristimantibacillus; species Pristimantibacillus nanensis. The sequence continues at coordinate 196,749 of NZ_QXQA01000009.1, read as the reverse complement.
GTAAGAGATAAAGCGGAGAAGCTCGCCAACGAGCGGATCGTGCTGCTGCTCGCCCCTTCGGCCGTTAAGCCAAAAGCAAACAAAAATCCGTTTGAAATGCTTTTTGGCGGCAACAACAATGAAGACAAGGATGAAGAGCAGGATAAGGAAAAAGACCAGTCTCTACAGCTGAAGAGAGCGCAAATTCGCGAACAGCTGGCGGCGGGGAAGCTTGAGAACGAAATGATTGAGATTGAAGTGGAAGACACGGCGCCAAATATGCTCGATATGCTGTCGGGCCAAGGTCCGGAAGGCATGGGCATGAATATGCAGGAGCTATTCGGCCAGCTGATGCCGAAGCGGCCGAAGAAACGGAAGCTGCCTGTAAAGGAAGCTCGCAAAGCGTTGATTCAGGAAGAAGCGAACAAGCTGATCGATATGGATGACGTCATTACGGAATCGGTAAGACGTGCTGAGCAGAGCGGGATTATCTTTATCGACGAGATCGATAAAATCGCCAGTCCTTCAAGAGGCTCCGGTCCGGATGTATCCAGAGAAGGCGTGCAGAGGGACATTCTTCCGATCGTAGAAGGCTCGACGGTGATGACGAAATACGGTCCTGTAAAAACGGACTATGTTTTGTTTATTGCCGCCGGCGCTTTCCATATCGCCAAACCGTCGGATCTGATTCCGGAGCTGCAAGGCCGCTTCCCGATCCGTGTTGAATTAACAAGCTTAAGTCTGGATGATTTCATTAGCATCCTGACCGAGCCGAAAAATGCGCTTACGAAGCAGTATACGGCTTTGCTTCAAACGGAAGGGATCGAGGTTGAATTTTCCCCTGAGGCTATTCGCGAGCTGGCGTCCATTGCGGCTGATGTGAATCGCAATATGGAGAATATCGGCGCGCGCAGGCTGCACACGATATTGGAGAAGCTCCTTGAAGACTTGTCGTTTGAAGCGCCGGAGCTTTCGCTCGAAAAAATGACCATTACCCCGGAATATGTGCGTGAGAAGCTGGGCGGTATTGCAAAGGATCGCGATTTAAGTCAATATATTTTGTAGCGGCAATTTCTGGGAGGCAATAGGAAATGAGCTTATTGAATAAAACAAGAACGCTGAACCGGCTGCTCCAACGAGCGGCCGGCAAGGCGCTCAGCTTTAGGGAAATGGCGGAGGTGCTCTGCTCCACAATTCAGGGCAACGTATTCGTCGTAAGCCGAAAGGGCAAGATTCTTGGCTGCGCGGCCTTGGATATTCACGAACATGATATTTTGCGTACGCTAACTGGGGACGAGCTTCGGTTTTCGCAGGAGACGAACGCCGATTTTTTATTGACGGGCGAATCGATGACGAATGTGACGCCGGAGCCGGGAATGTTCCAATCGTTCGGCAAGCTAGGCGACCAGGAGTTTATGACGGTTGTGCCAATTCTCGGCGGCGGAGACCGGTTAGGGACGCTTGTGCTGACACGCGCGTCCAGAACGTTTAATGACGATGATCTGGTGCTGGCCGAATATGGCTCGACGATTGTCGGAATGGAAATCCTGCGCGAGAGGGCAGAGGAGATCGAACAGGAAGTGCGAAGCCGGGCTGTTGTCTCGGTTGCGATCGGATCCTTGTCCTTCAGCGAGCTTGAGGCGGTTGAACATATTTTTGAAGAGCTGGACGGCAAAGAAGGGCTGCTGGTCGCATCGAAAATCGCCGACCGCGTAGGCATTACCCGTTCCGTCATTGTTAATGCATTGCGCAAGCTTGAAAGCGCCGGCGTGATCGAAACAAGATCACTCGGCATGAAAGGCACATACATTCGGATCCTTAATCAGCAATTGCTGCAGGAGCTGGAGAAAATGAAATCATAGGCAAATGCCTATATATTAAAAAAGTCCTATCTTGTCAACAAAGATAGGGCTTTTTTCTTATTGTAAACTTTTAGGAAATTGATGAAGATATTCGTTGTAGCGCAAATCGACAAAGTCATCTCATTTTTTTAATGTTTTTATGTCGAATGAAGAAGGAAAGTAGGATAATCTGTTGAATACGTAAAATATGATTTTCAAAGTGAAAGTGGTGAAACTACATGAAATTGTTGAATAGCGCGTCATTTAACCGGATGGAAGCGGCGGTTTTCGCGGCAGAAACAAGACAACGTGTCATTTCTAACAATATTGCAAATGCTGAGACGCCATATTTTAAAAGGTCGGAAGTTTTATTCGAGCAATTGCTGGAAGAATCGATGGGAGCAGGCGGCCAATTGCAGTTAGCAGGACGAACGAGCCATAGCAAACATATTGCTATAGGCGCAAATGCCGCCAGATTGCCTGTGACAAAGGTCACAACTGACCATACGACAGCCATGAACAACAACCAGAATAATGTCGACATCGATCGGGAGATGTCGCTGCTCGCTAAGAACCAGCTCAATTACAATTTTTACATTCAGCAGATTAACCACGACTTTAGTATGATGAGAACTGCGATTGAGGGGAGAGGCTAATCGATGAGGCTGTCCAATGGTTTTGATATAAGCGCGTCCGCTCTAACGGCTCAGAGATTGAGAATGGACGTCATTTCATCCAATATCGCCAACGCGGAGACGACAAGAGGAAGCTTCGTGAACGGCAAATTCGAGCCTTATAAGCGCAAGCTTGTTGTGCTCGAGCCAACCGCTCAATCTTTCTCAAGCATGCTTTCCAAGCAAATGGAAAATGGCGGCGCGGCGAAAGGCGTTCGAGTGGCAAAAATTCAAGAGGACCAATCGCCGAGCAAGCTTGTTTATAATCCGACTCATCCCGACGCAGACGAGAACGGCTATGTGAATATGCCGAACGTTGATGTCGCGAAGGAGATGGTCGATATGATATCGGCGTCCCGATCCTATGAAGCTAACGTAACGGCGCTTAACGCGACTAAATCGATGTTCGTTAAGGCGCTTGAAATCGGAAAACCATAATCCATAAGTTACCGGAGGAGATTACGTGATTCAATCGTTGAACCTGGGCCAGACAGCCCCTGCAAATATGTTACAGACGAAGCCGACCCAGCAGAAAACTCCGGCTGAGCTCACACAAAGCTTTGGACAGTACCTGCAAACGGCCCTTGATAGCGTAAGCGCGCAGGAGAAAAACGTTCATAAGCTAAACGATCAATACTTAGTTGGCCAAGTCGACGTCACAAAGGTCCTGATCGCATCGGAACAAGCGCAGCTTAGTTTGCAATTTACCTCACAAATCCGCAACAAGGTTGTTGAGGCTTACCAAGAAATTATGCGGATGCAGATTTAAACGTACTTTATTCTTAGCAAAGTCTTTGGGTGAGGTGAAACTGTGAACGAGAGATTCGCCCAATATAGCGAGCGGTTAAAGCTATTCTGGGGCCAAATGGGCAAAAAACAAAAAATATGGTTGGGGGCTTCGATTAGCGGATTATTGTTAACGATTATCCTGTTAACAATCGTGTTCACTCGAACGGAATATGAATTGGCGTTTCAAAACCTAGACGCGACGGATTCAGCGGCAGTGATGAGCTATCTGGACGGAAACGGCATCCCGTATAAGCTTGGAGCGGGCGGGACGAGCATTATGGTGCCGAGCGCTGTCGCTTCCAAAGTAAAGGTGGACGTCGGTTCTCAAGGCTTGGTGCAAAACGGTTCCATCGGATTTGAAGTTTTTAGTGCGAATTCATCACAGCTAGGCACAACGGAAAATGAATTCAACGTCATTTACCAGAACGCTCTCAACGGCGAAGTTCAGAAGCTGCTCAACGGCCTGCAAGGGGTTGAAAGCTCGAAAGTGTTAATCAACGCCGCAGAAGAAAGCGTCTTTCTTACGCCTGATGACACAACGAAAGCTTCCGCAGCGATCGTCATGAAGTTTAAACCGGGATACCGGCCGTCCCAAAAGGAAATCGACGGATATTACAATCTCGTTCAGGCGACGGTTTCGGATCTTGCAATCGAAGATATTACGATCTCCAGCCCGCAAGGCGAGCTGCTTTCTTCGCAAGCGGGGGGAATCGGAACAGGGAATGCGGATGTTGTCGAGCTTCAATTTCAGATTCAAAACAAATACGAAGCGGAGCTGAAAAAGAATATCCAGCAATTTCTTGGTCCGCTTGTCGGCAGCGACAATCTGGTCGTCAGCGTATCGAGCAGCATGAATTTCGATAAGAAGCATACCGAGGAAAACCTTGTCAGACCGCTAGAAAATAACAACAATAACGGCATTATCGTAAGCGAAGAGACGAACAACACGACGGCGACCGGCACTGCTGGTGAAGCTGGCGGGGTAGCCGGTACCGGCGAGACGGATATTCCGGGCTACGAAGCGGCCAATCAGGGCAACAGCTCTTCGGAGTCGAGCTCCGCGGTGCGCAACTACGAGTTTGACCGGATCAAGAACAGTATCCAATCATCTCCATATGTATTGAAAGATCTCTCCATCAGTATCGGCATCGAGGCCGCGCAACTAAATGACGAAGAATCAAGAAATTCGATCATGAACTACTTAACAACCTTGGTTCGTTCGCAGCTTGCCGATTCGGGTCAGGATGTTAATGATGACGAGCTGATCAACAAAAAAGTTTCACTCATTGCCAGGAATTTTGCGGAAGATGCGGCAGGCGCTGCTTCTGGCGGACTTTCTACGGCGTGGGTAGTCGGTATCGGCGCAGCGGCGCTCGCAGTAATCGGCGGTCTTGCGTTCATGCTCGTACGCAGACGGAAGCAGGCTGAAATCGAAGAGGCGATCATGCCTGAGCCTGCTACGAAAGTGGAATACCCTACGCTTGATTTGGAAAGCGTCAGCAACGAAAGCCAAGCGCGTAAAAATCTTGAAACACTTGCCAAACGCAAACCTGACGAATTCGTCAACCTTCTTCGTACTTGGCTTGCTGATGAATAGGGGGGCTGGAATTGTCACGAACATTGCAACCACTAACTGGCCGGCAGAAGGCGGCAATTTTATTAATCACGCTAGGTCCTGAAGTATCGGCTCAAATATTCAAGCATTTGCGGGACGAAGAGATTGAACAGCTCACGCTTGAAATTGCGAACGTCCGCAAGGTCGACAGCCATGACCGCGAACTGATATTGAGCGAGTTCCATCAAATCTGTATGGCCCAAGAATATATTTCGCAAGGCGGTATAACGTATGCGAAAGATATTTTGGAGAAGGCGTTAGGCGAATCAAAAGCGCTTGAGGTGATCAATCGCTTAACCGCAACGCTGCAAGTCAGACCTTTCGACTTTGCCCGCAAGGCAGAGCCGACGCAAATTTTGAACTTTATACAAAATGAAAATTCGCAAACGATCGCTCTCGTGCTCTCCTATCTGCAGCCGGATCAATCCTCTCAGATTCTATCCTCGCTGCCGCAAGATAAGCAGGCCGATATCGCGAGACGAATCGCGCTTATGGACAGCACGTCTCCGGAGGTTATAACGCAAGTCGAGAGAGTGCTGGAGCAAAAACTGTCGGCTACCGTTACGCAGGATTATACAAATGCAGGCGGTATCGACTCGATCGTTCAAATCTTGAATGGCGTAGACCGCGGTACAGAACGTACGATTCTCGATGCGCTCGAAATTCAGGATCCCGAGCTTGCGGAAGAAATCAAGAAACGGATGTTTGTATTCGAAGATATTGTCAATATCGACAACCGTTCCATTCAACGCATCATCCGGGATATCGAAAACGCGGATCTTCAGCTTGCCCTCAAAGTGGCCAGCGAAGAAGTTCGCGAGGCGATCTTCCGCAACATGTCGAAGCGCATGGCGGATTCCTTCAAGGAAGAAATGGATATTATGGGACCTGTCCGGCTGCGTGATGTCGAAGAAGCCCAAACCCGAATCGTGGCTACGATTCGCAGGTTAGAGGAATCGGGCGAAATCATCATCGCGCGCGGCGGAGGAGATGATATCATTGTCTAATTTGATCAAATCGTCCAGCGTCATTCCGATCGAACAGTTGAAGCAGCTGACGTGGATGAACCCTTATCCCAGCTTAAGCGGGCTATCTGTCAGCGATGAGCAGCATGAGCCGGCTGGGCCGGATGAAGAGACCATCTCTCTTCGGGATCAAATACTAGAAGACGCTCAGCAATTCGCCGAGTCCAGGCTGCAGGAAGCGGCGCAAGAGTGTGAAAAGATGCTTGCGGACGCCGAAGCGCAGATCGAAGTCTGGTGGCTTGAGAAGCGCAGCGAAGACGAGCAACTCGCGGAAGCCGCCAGACAAGCCGGTTATGAGCAAGGCTATGCTGAAGGTGCAGCCGCATCCGAGGCGGAGCTTCACGAGCAATGGCAGGCCAAACTGTCCGAAGCGTCGGAAGTGCTGAAGTTAGCCTATACGACCCGGGAACAGATTATTCAGGAGGCCGAGCCCTTTCTCGTAGAGCTGAGCTGCGCAATCGCCGAAAAAATTATCGGTCAGCAGCTGACTGAAGCGCCGAATATCGCGCTTGATCTCATTCGGAAAGCCTTATCCCGCAGGCGAGAGCAGGGCGTCATTACGCTTTGCGTCGCCCCGTCGCAGCTCGCCTTTGTGCAAGCGGCGCGCGAGGAGCTTCATACAGCCATCGATTCGCAGGCCGAGCTTCAAATTTTGCCGGACTCGACGATTAAGGATAACGGCTGCGTCATTCGCTCCGCCTTCGGCAGCATTGACGCCCGGATCGACACGCAGCTATCCGAAATTAAGCGGGAGCTGACCGCCCTTGCTCATCAAAGCAGCGATGAAAGAGGTTATGACGATGAACGCCATTAAGATAGATATCGGCAAATATCTTGAGCATCTTCGTCCTCTTGACCCAGTCCGAGTTAACGGCAAAGTGACGCAAGTCATCGGGCTGACCGTTGAATCCGAAGGGCCGGATGCGAGTATCGGAGATCTGTGCTATATCTATCCCGCTAAAAGCGCAAAGCCTCTTAAAGCGGAAGTGGTCGGATTTCGGAACAACAAAGTTATTCTGATGCCGCTCGGCGACCTCCATTCGATAAGCCCCGGCTGCGATGTTGTCGGCACAGGAAAGCCGTTAACCGTACAGGTTGGCTCCGAGCTGCTTGGCAAAGTGCTTGACGGTTTAGGCAACCCGCTTGACGGATCGCGTCTTCCGAGCCGTCTGCAGCATTACTCCACGCACAATGAGCCGAGCAATCCGCTCAATCGGCCGCGTGTTACCGAGCCGCTTAGCATTGGCGTTCGCGCGATCGACGGGTTGTTGACAGTCGGTCAAGGACAACGCGTCGGTATTTTCGCAGGATCGGGTGTAGGTAAAAGTACGCTTCTCGGAATGATCGCTAGAAATACATCGGCAGACGTCAACGTCATCGCGCTTATCGGCGAACGCGGGCGCGAGGTTCTCGAATTCATCGAGAAGGATTTGGGTCCGGAAGGACTGGCAAGATCCGTCGTCATCGTCGCCACATCCGATCAGCCTGCGCTTATTCGGATGAAAGGCGCTTTGATCGCGACCAGTATCGCGGAGTATTTCCGCGACAGAGGCTTGAACGTGATGCTTATGATGGATTCTGTCACTCGTTACGCGATGGCGCTGCGCGAGGTTGGTCTCGCCATCGGCGAACCGCCGGCAACCCGGGGCTACACGCCTTCCGTCTTCGCCGCATTGCCCAAGCTGCTCGAGCGTGCGGGTACGGGACCTGTTGGTTCGATAACGGCGTTTTATACCGTGCTCGTAGACGGCGATGACATGAATGAACCGATTGCCGATGCCGTTCGCGGCATCCTCGACGGCCATATCGTCCTTAGCAGGCATTTGGCTCACAAAGGGCACTTCCCGGCTATTGATGTTCTAGCTTCGGTCAGCCGGGTAATGAAAGAAATTGTGACCGAAGAGCAGCAGGATGCCGCAAATCGTTTGAAACGACTTTTATCTATATATAAAGATTCGGAAGACCTCATCAATATTGGGGCGTACCAGCAAGGATCCAATCAGGAAATTGATATGGCTTTACAATTTATCGATGCCATTCATTCTTTTACGCGGCAGAAGACGACGGAAAAAGCAAACTTGCAGGAAACACAAGAACGGTTGGTCAATGAATTTATCGGGAGTTGAGCAGATTGGCGTCCTTTCATTATTCCTTCCAGAAGGTTGTTGATTTAAAAACCAGCGAGAAGACGCAGGCAGAGTGGCTGCTATCCGGCGCGCTATCCAAGCTGTCTGAAGTGGAGCAATCCTTGAAGCAGTTAATGGACACGAAGGCGGAATGGGAGCTGAAGCTCCAGGATGCGGCTCGGTCTGGCGTTCCTCTGGCTGATCTGCAGATGTTGGGCGATTATCTCACGCATTTGCAGACTTGTATTGAGAACAAAATGAAGGATCGGAAGCAGGCTGAACGCGCGGTGGAGCAAAGCCGTTCCAAGCTTGCGGACAAAATGAAGGATGAGAAGGTATGGCTCAAAGCGAAGGATCACGCTTTTGATCGGTTCAGACAGGCGCTTCAATTAAAAGAGCAAAATGAACTCGATGAAATGGCGACAACCCGATATCTCATGCCAACCTCATAGTGCCCGACCCTCGCCCAATGGAGGAGTGAAAGAAATTGGCGGATACAGATGTAGAAAAAGGTTACAACGGATTTGAGCGGTTTATGTTCGTCATGGTTCCCATATTGTTTGTGATCGTGCTGCTCGGCGTGCTTCTTGCGTTATTCGACGCTGATTTCCGAAACCGGGCTCTTGGAGTCGGCCAATCGATTCCGGTCGTCAAGGATATATTGCCTGAGCCTAAAGTTGAAGGCAATTCCATGGATGACGATCAAATCCGCAGCATAAAGATGTCGGAGAAAATCGAAGAGCTGGAAGCGGAGCTGGCCGCTGTCAAGCAAGAGCTGGCTGAGGCGGCAAGCGCGAAGGAATCCCAGGAATCGACGGTTAAGGAGCTTCAGGATGAGAACGCGATGCTGAAGCAGCAGACTGAAGAGAAAAAGCTGGAGAACGAAGAATACGCGGCCAAAATTACGGAGCTCGCCAGCATGTTCACGAAGATGACGCCAAGCAAAGCGGCGCCGATCGTTCAGAATATGACGACAGAGGAAATCGTGCTGCTATTCTCTTCCATGCGGGCAGACGACCGCGTGCGCATCATGGAAAAAATGGATCCCGCGAATGCCGCCGAAGTGACGATGGCGATGAAGGACAACGAAAGCGCAAAAGATTTGCAAATTGCCGCTCTCCAATCGCAGCTTGATAAAGCGAAAAAAGAAATTGGTGCCGACAAACCGGTCTTTTCGACCTTGGATCAGGAGCAATTAGGCGCAACGTTCTCGTCGATGGCTCCAAAAAGCGCCGGAGAAATGCTGATCAAAATGATGGATATCAGCCCTAGCAAAGTGCTTCGGATTTTGAATTCGGTGGATGATGCAACCCGCTCTTCGATTCTCGCGGAAATGTCGGCGATTGACGAAACGGCAGCAGCCGAAATCATGTCCAAGCTTATGGCAGGCTCCTAACGCGGAATCATTCCTGCAACCGGGGAAGGAGGTGAAACAAAAATGGAAATGATCAATTCTGGTGTCGTATCGCCTGGACAGGCCGCCGCTGCAAAAACGGTTCAAGGCGTTAAAGCGTTGGCTGCTTCCGAAGGAGAAGGCGGCTTCCGGCAAGTGCTGGTCCAGCAAATGAGCAGCGAAGCCTCTCCTGCTGCTGAACAAGCGGACGGAACGGGTATTGCGGCCGTAATCGCCAAGCTTGAAGCGATCGCCTCGCAAACGGGTAACGAAGCTGCCCCTGCTTTGGAAGACCTCTTATCGTTGATCGATGGACTGGTGGATCAATTGGAGCCGCTCGGCCAAACGGAAGAAGCGCTTGACGGCCAGCTTGAGGAATTGCAGTCGATGCTGGATGCTCTGAATGCACTGCTTGCATTGCTCGGCATTCCCGTTCCTCAGACTCAGCCAGCTGTACAAGCAGACGGCGATACAGATGCAGCGGCGGCCATTCATCAAGTGAAGGCTGGCCTGCAGGATTCTCTTCTGCAGTTGCAGACTGCGATGCAGCAAGGCGTCTTCAAGCAGGTAAAGGGACAGGAGCCGTTCGCTTTAATTCTGAATCAGCTTCAGTCTCTAGCGTCCGTATTAAGCGAGGATACTGGAACGGAAGAAGTGAAGGAGAAAAACGCATCATCGCAAATTCCGTCGTGGTTGACCGCTCAGCCTTCGGCTTCGAAAGACGCCGTCCAATTCCTTGAGCGCTTGTCTCAACGAACGGTTCATCCCCTTATGATAAACGCAGCGGCAGCCGAGATGACAAATGAAACGAATGCGCTGCAGCAGGTTTTTTCTGGCGAAGGAGCTGCGGTTCATTCTGAAGATCCCGCCGTTATTCCGGCTATGACGCTGATCACTCCGGATAACGTAAAGGAGTTTGCTTCGATTCTAGGCAGAAAAGAAGCGGCGCCGACTACCTTTGTGCTGGCTGAAGATTTCGCGGAGACAATGAACGGGTTAATCGTTCAAAAGTTTGATGTCCGCACGCTAAACGGCGCTTCAGAGGCAAGACTGATGCTGTTCCCTGAGCATATGGGTCAGGTTGACGTCCGTATTTCGATGCAAAACGGCGTTCTGACAGCCGTATTCCAGACGGATACCGCGATGGCGAAGGATATGCTCGATAATCAAATGGCACAGCTTAGAGCTTCTCTTCAAGCGCAAGGCTTGAACGTCGAGAAGCTGGAGGTTACCCATAGTCCAAACGCGTCCGGTCTCACGCAGCAGCATGCCGGCCACGGCCATCAGGGCGGACAGTCAGGCAACCGTCAAGGCTTTAGAGAAGACAGCAAGCAGGTGACCGATAACGCTTTCGAGACCGATATGGTCGAGCAAGCTGCGATTCAAGGGCTAGGCTATGGCCGCGCCATTAATGAAACAGCTTAGGTGGATTGGTTGATGGCGTTGATGTGAAAGGCAGGAGGTGAACAGAAATGGCAGATAGCGTTTCTACCCGTAATGTCTGGCCCAATTATGACAAGAGCAACGTCCAGGCAGCGGCCGCTAAGAAAAATACGGATGCGCTTGGCAAAGATCAATTTCTACAAATTCTTGTAACGCAGCTGCGTAACCAAGATCCGATGCAGCCGATGCAGGATAAGGAATTTATTGCTCAGATGGCCCAGTTTACTTCAGTTGAACAGCTGATGAACATGTCCACGGAGCTGTCGCTGCTGCGGCAGAATATCGGCACCGCCTCTAGCTTGATCGGCAAGTGGGTGGAGTGGAACGAGTACGACGCAAGCGGCAGCATTACAGCCGTTAACGGGAAAGTCGATTCGATTCTGTCCAAAGACGGCGTTCTATACGCGAAGATCGGCGGCAAGGAGGTTGCGCTCGATTACCTCGTTTCGATCTCGGAGAACGAGCCTGCGGCAAAGGATGATGAATCGGCCGAAGAGACAGAAGAAGGAACGGAAGAGGTGGAGACACCATGAGCGATAAGATGAAGATCGGTCACCTGTTCCCGATAAAGACGACGCCTCTACAGCACGATAAAGCAGCAAAGACCAGCATGGGCAGAGCGCCGCAGTCTACAGAATTCCGCGATTTGCTGGAATCGAAGGTGCTGAAGTTCAGCCATCATGCCGAGGTTCGAATGGAACAGAGAGGCATTACGCTGCAGCCGGACTCCTTATCTCAAATTATGAAGGCTGTGGATGACGCCGCTTCGAAAGGCGCAAAGGACTCTTTGATCGTTTTTAAAGATATTGCCATGATCGTTAACGTCCCGAGCCGCACGGTTGTTACGGCAATGGACGGCAAACAAATGAAAAGCAACGTGTTTACTCAGATAGACAGTGCGATTATTTTATCGTAAGGCTGGACCTATACGGAGGCCATTTTGTTGCGGATCGACTGAAGCAACAAACGCATGATATTAAACCATTTGGAGGTTAGAAACCTATGTTGAGATCGATGTACTCCGGCGTTTCCGGTATGAGAGGGTTTCAAACAAAGCTTGACGTAATCGGCAACAACATCGCAAACGTGAATACGGTTGGATTTAAAGCCGGACGCGTCATGTTCCAAGATATTTTGAGCCAGACGGTTTCCGGCGTGACGGCACCGGAAGCAGGCACAAGCGGCGGCGTAAACGCCAAGCAGATCGGTCTCGGCGTATCGATCGCATCAATTGATACGGTTCATACGGCAGGCAGCGCCATGACGACGAACCAAGTAACCGACCTGCGTATCGACGGCGACGGCTTTTTCGTCGTATCGGCCGGAGACGGAACGGAGCAAATGCTGACCCGCGCGGGCAACTTCACGCTTGACGCCGCGAGACAATTGGTAACTACGGACGGCATGTTCGTTCTTGATCAAGGCGGCGCGCCAATTACGCTGGATGATACGGTTACAGCTTTCACGATCGGCCAAGACGGTATGATACTGGGCGTGACAGCTGACGGACAAGCTGAATTCGGCCCAATTGCCATCGCGAAGGTTGTCAACCCAAGCGGTCTTGAGAAGGTTGGCGGCAATCTGTACCGCATGACCGTTAACGCGAATCCGGACGGCGAATTCGAGCTTCTGACAGCGAACGATCCTGAAGCCGGCACAGGCGCGATCATCTCCGGTCAGCTGGAGATGTCTAACGTTGACTTGACGGCGGAGTTCACCGAAATGATCGTTGCGCAGCGCGGCTTCCAGGCGAATTCAAGAATTATTACGACTTCCGATGAAATATTGCAGGAAGTTGTCAACCTGAAGCGTTAATTCTAGGTAAACTGTAAGCGGGGGGCGTCAGTCCCCCCTATATGAAAAGGGGGGTTCATTGATGATCACCGTGACGCGTTTAAATGGAACAAAAATTACAATAAATGCTCTTCTTATTGAATTGATTGAAGAGTCTGCTGATACGGTCATTACGCTGACGACCGGCAAAAAGCTGGTTGTTAAGGAGAAGACGGCAGAGCTTATTTCGCTCAATCAGCAGTATCTTCAAACAATTGGCCTCGTTGCAGCGGCCCATAAGAGTGATAAAATGGAGGGTCCTTCGACATGAAAAAGATGATGCCTTGGCTTATAACGATTCTGCTTTCGATTACGCTCATCGCAATCGTGGCCATTTTTTTGTTCCGTACGATGTTTAGCGATCCTGCTGAAGAAGCGGCGAATAGCGAGCCGGTAGAGATAGAAGTGCTTTCAGCGGACGAACGCGTAGAAGTCACCTCTGAACTGAAAGATTTTCAACGCAATCTGCTTGATCCTGAATATGTCGTAAGAATGAGTTTTGCGTTTCAATTGGATTCCAAAAAAACAAAAGAGGAATTCGACAAGCTTCTTGAAATTGAGATCAAGCCGATCGTCAGCCGCACGCTTGCGGATATGAAAGCGGAAGAGCTGAACGGTTCCGCTGGCGAAGACGCGATTGAATCCAAGCTGTTGACGCTGATCAACCCTGTTTTGCCTGACGGTAAGCTCGTTAAGGTGGAAATCACGAACTTCATCATTACGGAAATTTAATCCAGGTGAAGATATTCCTCGAAGGAGGTGAGAGAATTGGTTGATGTTTTATCGCAGAATGAAATTGACGCACTGCTCGCCGCATTATCTTCCGGGGAGATGGACGCGGAGGATTTAAAGAAGGAAGAGACATCGCGCAAGGTCAGTGTTTACGACTTCAAGCGCGCTGTCCGATTCTCCAAGGATCATATCCGCAGCTTGACACGGATTCACGAAAACTTCGCGCGATATTTGACAACCTATTTCTCGGCTCAACTTCGCACATTCGTTCAAATTAATGTCGTCGACGTCGAACAGCTGCCGTATGACGAATTCATCCGATCGATTCCGAAGATGACGATTTTGAACATATTTGAAGCTGAACCGCTGGAAGGGCGAATGGTGCTTGAGATCCATCCGAACGTCGCATACGCGATGCTGGACCGGATGCTTGGCGGACAAGGTGTTGCCCCCGCAAAAATCAGCAACCTGACGGAGATTGAAACGACGGTCATGGAACGTATTTTTTCCAGAACGTTAGACAGTCTGCAGGAAGCGTGGAAGACGATCATCGATATTCAGCCTAGACTTGAGGCGCTGGAGACGAATCCTCAGTTTATGCAGATTGTCTCTCCGAACGAAACGATCGCGCTGATCTCGTTCAGCACGAAGATCGGTGACACGACAGGCATGATCAACCTATGTATTCCGCATGTCGTCATTGAACCGATTATGCCGAGGCTGTCCGTTCATCACTGGTTTGTTTCGCAGAAGAAGGAACGAATTCCAGAAGAAGTTGAAGTGCTCGAGCAGCGTGTAAATAAAGCGAAGCTGCCAATCGTTGCAGAGCTTGGGGAAACATCGATTACGATTCAAGAATTTCTGTCCTTAGGCGTTGGCGATGTATTGAACCTCAATAAGCCCGTAAACGAAGGTTTAAAGATAAAAATTGGCGATAAGCTTAAGTTCATCGGAAGCCCGGGTTCCGTAAGGGACAAGTTGGCCGTTCAGGTGGATGAGATTGTAAACGAAGGAGCTGTAGAAGAATATGACGAGTAAAGATTATTTGTCGCAAGAGGAAATCGACGCATTGCTCCGTCAGTCCTCGGGTGAGTCCGATGCCGGACAAGCGCCTTCGGATGAAGTTCAGCTTTCCGATTATTTAACTTCCATCGAGCAGGACGCTTTGGGTGAAATCGGGAACATCACATTCGGAAGCGCGGCGACAGCGTTGTCGACCCTGCTAGGCAAGAAAGTCGACATTACGACTCCTACGGTTACGCTTGTGATGAGAGATGAGCTTGCGGATGTGTTCCCTAAGCCGCATGTGGCGGTAAGCGTGCAGTATGTAGACGGCTTTGAAGGCATTAACTCTCTGGTCATTCAAACCAAAGACGCTCAGGTTATTGCGGATCTGATGCTTGGGGGTGAAGGACTCGTATCTAACGAAGAATTAAATGAAATTCATATTAGCGCCGTTCAGGAAGCGATGAACCAGATGATGGGTTCTTCCGCTACCTCGATGTCGACAATCTTTAATCGGTTTGTCAATATTTCGCCGCCGGGAATCGATATTTTGGATGTGAATAACGGAGACGGCATGGGCCATCTTCCTCCATCGGATGTGTTTATCAAAATATCGTTCCATTTGACGATCGGCGATCTGATCGATTCGACCATTATGCAGCTGCTTCCGGTGTCGTTTGCCAAACAAATGGTATCCATTCTAATGGGGACTGCGGAAGAGCCTGCACCGTCGCCATCACCTGCGCCGGTCGAGGCGCCGCCTGCAGCGCAGCAAGCTCCTGCGGCAGCTCCGGCTGCGGCAGCAGAGCAATATACGGCAGCCCAGCAGACGGCTGCAGCGAGCATGGCGCCGCCGATGCAGCAGCAGCCGCCAATGCCTCCTTATCCTGGATACGGGCAGCCTGCAGCGGCATACGACCCTTATGCGGGCCAATATGCTCCGCCGGGGTATCCGCAGCAAAATGTGAATCGCAACGTCAATGTGCAGCCAGTTCAATTCGCAAATTTTGGCCAACCGCAATTTGCGTCGAATGACGGCACGAACTTGAATTTACTTCTCGACATACCGCTGAAAGTCACTGTAGAATTAGGAAGGACCCAGAAGCAAATTAAAGATATTCTGGAGCTTTCGCAAGGTTCCATTATTGAACTGGACAAGCTGGCCGGTGAGCCTGTCGACATTCTGGTCAATAATAAACTGATTGCCAAAGGCGAGGTTGTCGTTATCGACGAGAACTTCGGCGTGCGCGTAACGGATATCGTTAGCCAGTGGGACCGCATTCAAAAATTACAATAAACAACATCCTAGGAGGAAATGAAAATGGCAAACCGCATTCTGATCGTAGACGACGCTGCATTTATGCGCATGATGATTCGTGATATTTTATCCAAAAACGGATATGAAGTAGTAGGGGAAGCGCAAGACGGCGCACAAGCCGTTGAAAAATATAAAGAACTTAAGCCTGACCTCATCACAATGGATATTACGATGCCTGAGATGGACGGTATTACAGCTTTGAAGGAAATCAAAAAGATTGACGGCAACGCTAAAGTCATTATGTGCTCCGCGATGGGCCAGCAAGCGATGGTTATCGACGCGATTCAAGCGGGCGCGAAAGACTTTATCGTTAAACCATTCCAAGCGGATCGTGTTATTGAAGCGATTAAGAAAACGCTGGGCTAACGGTTCAACCGCCATGTTGATTCCTAGAATGCGCGCGGCGATACTTACCTTTATCGGATTTGCGATCTTGCCGGCAATTGCTGCTGCTGATTCCAGCGGCAGCGCCGCAGGCGGAGAGCAGCCGAACTATGTGCCAAGCACTTCTCCCGCCGATTTCTTGGGCAGTTTGGCGTGGGTTATGGTTGCTCTTGCTATCGTTATTGTTCTCATTGTGTTTGCGTTGAGATGGCTGTCGAGACGCAATCAACTGTGGGGCGGCAACCGTTCCATGCGATCGCTTGGCGGGGTCGCGCTAGGGCAGAATAAATCCGTGCAAGTGCTGGAAATTGGGGGACGCGTCTATATCGTTGGCGTAGGAGAGGATATCACGCTTCTTGATCGCTGCGTCGATCCTGCGGAAGCAGAGCATTTGATCGCTTTGTTAGATGCCCAAACCTCAAACGCGTGGACTCCGCTCAGCATGACGGACTTTGTGAAGAAATGGCTGGATCGCCGTTCCGCTCAAGACGAACCGGGCAGGGAGCAATGGAACGACCCTAATACCTTCCAGCAGATGCTTAATAGCAAGCTGAGCAAGCAAACGGAACGCAAGCAGCAGCTGGAGGAAATGCTGCAAGACCATAAATCCTATGAACGGTTGATGGATGATGAAAAGAAATAAAATTTGGCTGTCACTTGCCGTTATCCTGCTGCTCTCCATGCTTGCGCATTCGCAAGCCTACGCCGAACCGCTGCCCGACATATCGATTGATATTGGCGGAGGAGAAGGAGACCAGCCCGGCACAAGCGCTTTATCGCTGCTGCTGATCATTACCGTATTAAGTATAGCGCCGGCGATTTTGGTGCTGATGACCAGCTTTACGCGTATCGTCATCGTACTGGGTTTTGTCAGAACCTCGCTCGGTACGCAGATGATGCCTCCGAATCAGGTGTTAATCGGCCTTGCTTTGTTTTTAACCTTGTTCATCATGGCCCCGACCTTCGGGCAAGTCAACGAGGTTGCTCTTCAGCCCTATCTGAAAGGGGAATTAACCCAGACGGAAGCGCTGAATCAAGCGGCGGTGCCGATGAAAAAGTTTATGTTCTCCCATACGAGGGAGAAAGATTTGCTTCTATTTATGGATTATACGAAGACAGAGAAGCCTGAGACGGTTGAAGATATACCGCTTACCGTCCTTGTGCCGGCATATGCCATCAGCGAATTGAAAACGGCATTCCAGATGGGCTTTATGATCTTTATCCCGTTTCTAGTGATCGACATGATCGTATCCAGTACGCTCATGGCGATGGGGATGATGATGCTGCCGCCGATCATGATTTCGCTGCCGTTTAAGCTTCTGCTTTTCGTGCTCGTAGACGGCTGGTATTTGATTGTGAAATCGTTGCTGCTCAGTTTCAACACATGATGAAAGCAGGTGGGATATTCGATGAGCGCGGATTTTATCATCGGATTGGCCGGCGATGCAGTCTATACGGTTTTAAAAGCCAGCGCCCCGATGCTTGTTCTTGCATTGGTTGTCGGATTGATCATTAGCGTTTTCCAGGCGACCACTCAAATTCAGGAGCAGACGCTTGCTTTTGTTCCGAAGATCGTCGCCGTCTTCTTGGCCATTATTGTATTTGGACCGTGGATTCTGAATACGATTGTTGATTTTACCTTCAATCTACTGAACAATCTTCATCAATATATCGGTTAGGTTGTGAGTGAATGAACGCGATCGTGGAAGGCTTCCCCATTTTTTTGCTTATTTTTTGTCGAATTACTGCATTTTTCGTCGTGGCGCCTGTCTTTTCTTCGCGAGGGGTGCCGAATACGTTTAAGATCGGGTTAGGATTTTTTATATCCCTCATCGTGTTTTTCTCTTACGGCTTGAGCCAAACGATCGTTCCGAACGCGGAATATGTGCTTATCGTGCTGAGAGAAATCTTAATCGGATTGATGATGGGTTTTGTTGTTTATCTGTTTTTTGCCGCGGTGCAGACGGCAGGGTCGCTCATGGATATGCAGATCGGACTTGCGATGGCGAACGTGGTGGATCCTCATACGGGGGTATCCGCGCCGCTGCTCGGCAATTTCAAGTACATGCTGCTGCTTCTCGTATTCCTGATGATGAACGGCCATCATTATCTCTTAACGGGGTTAATGAACAGCTACCAATGGATGCCGCTCGACAACGATCTGTTCAGCCGCATGGTAAGCGGGAGCTTAACTGAATATTTGACCCGGGTATTCGGGAATACGTTTTTGCTGGCTCTTCAGATCGCGGCGCCTCTAGTTGTCGCGATGTTTCTGACAGACCTGGGTTTAGGGTTTTTGACCAAAACCGCGCCGCAATTTAACGTGTTCGTCATCGGCGTTCCGCTCAAGCTGATTCTTGGACTGTTCCTGGTCTTTCTGCTGATGCCGAGTATGGCGTTGTTATTCGAGAAGCTATTCTCCATTATGTTCGACTCGCTGGAAGGCCTGTTCGGAATTGTACAGGGTCCGCCTGAAGGACAATAGGAGGCTAAGAACGTGCATAAGTATCGCTTTAGGCTGGACTTGCAGCTGTTCAACCAAGAGAAAACCGAAAAAGCGACGCCTAAGAAGCGCCAAGAAGCGAGGAAAAAAGGTCAAGTTGCGAAATCGAGCGACTTGTCCCCGGCACTCATCTTACTATTTGTCTCCGCTTCCTTTCTCATGTTAGGCGGTTATTACAAGGCGCGTATTAACGAGATGTTCGGCGGCCTGTTCCAGGATTGGCTCACGATGGAGCTGACGACCGAAAATGTGATGGAGCTTTTCCTTAATATTACGCAGCAAATGCTGATTATGTTGCTCCCAATTTTCGCCATCGTATTGGTCATTGGCGTGGTCGGCAACGTCATGCAATTCGGTTTTTTACTGACGGGGGAGCCTCTCAAGCTAAAGCTGAGCAAGCTGAATCCGATTGAAGGCTTTAAACGGATTTTTTCGATGCGAAGCCTTGTTGAATTTTTGAAGAGCATATTGAAGGTTACGATTATCGGCGTCCTGGTCTACTCGACGATTGTGGGCGAGTGGGACAGACTTTTAACGCTCTCGAGCATGCCGCTTGAAGCGACGTTCTCGTTTACGGCCAGCTTAACGATTAAACTTGGCCTTGAAGTCGGCGCCGTACTTGCGGTGCTGGCATTCCTTGATTTTATGTATCAGAAGTACGAGCATGAAAAAAGCCTCAAAATGTCGAAGCAGGACATCAAAGATGAATATAAGAAAACGGAAGGCGATCCCCTTATCAAAGGACGCATCCGCGAGAGGCAGCGCAAGATGGCGCTGCAGCGCATGATGCAGGACGTTCCGAAAGCGGACGTCGTCATCACAAACCCGACACACTATGCGATTGCCTTGAAATACGACGCAGCCAGCATGGAAGCGCCGAAGATATTGGCGAAAGGCGCAGATCATGTCGCCTTGCGAATCCGAGAGATCGCGAAGGAGAACGGCGTCATAACGATGGAAAACAAACCGCTGGCCAGAGCGCTGTACGACAGGGCCGAGATAGGGGATACCATACCGGCCGACCTGTTCCAGGCAGTAGCTGAGGTTTTGGCCTATGTATATAAATTGAAGGGCCGTAGAAAGTAAAGCGCGGCGCGCTTTTTTAAAGGGAGGAGGAATCCATCATGAAAGCAAAAGATTTATTTATTATATTTGGGATCATCGGCATCGTTCTCATGATGATTATTCCTGTCCCGATCTTCCTAATCGACATCCTGCTTATTCTAAATATCTCGATTGCGCTGATGATCCTGCTGGTATCGATGAACACCAAAGAAGCGCTCGACTTCTCCATCTTCCCGTCGCTTTTGCTCATTACGACGCTATTCCGTCTGGCGCTCAGCGTCTCGACGACGCGAAGCATTTTGACGCATGCCGAGGCGGGCGAGGTTATCGCGACGTTCGGCAGCTGGGTGGGCGGCGGCGAAGTCGTAATCGGCTTCATCGTCTTCCTCATTCTTGTCGTTGTGCAGTTTATCGTCATTACGAAAGGCTCGGAACGGGTAGCCGAGGTTGCGGCTCGATTTACGCTCGACGCGATGCCGGGCAAGCAGATGAGTATCGACGCGGATCTCAATTCCGGTCTTATTAATGAACAGCAGGCTAAAGAGCGCAGATCCAAGATCGAACGTGAAGCGGACTTCTACGGCGCGATGGACGGTGCGAGCAAGTTCGTAAAAGGCGACGCCATCGCCACCATTATTATTCTAATCATCAACCTTATCGGCGGTTTTATCGTCGGTATGGCCATGCATGGCATGGACTTTCAAGAGGCATTGGAGACGTTCTCGATCCTTACGATCGGTGACGGATTGGTCGCGCAAATTCCCGCGCTGCTCATTTCGACGGCGGCAGGCTTGATTGTGACGCGCGCGGCCTCTGACGGAAACCTGTCTCAGGACGTTACCGGCCAGCTGCTTCGTTATCCAAAAATGCTGTATGTCGCTGCCGGCACGGTGGGCGTGCTTGGTTTGACGCCTATCGGTATCCTCAGCACTTGGCCGTTCGCGATCATCCTCGCAATTGGCGGGTATACGATGCAGAAGAGATTGGTCAGGCAGCAGGAGCAAGACGAGCTTCTGGTGGAAGAGCAGCAAATCGAAGAGGTCCGCAGTCCGGAGAGCGTCATCAGCCTGCTCCAAGTGGACCCGATCGAATTCGAATTCGGTTACGGCCTCATTCCGCTGGCGGATACGCAGCAGGGCGGGGATTTATTGGACCGCATCATTATGATCCGCAGGCAGTGCGCGCTTGAGCTTGGACTTGTCGTTCCCGTCATTCGGATAAGAGACAATATTCAATTAAAGCCGAATGAATATGTCATTAAGATTAAAGGAAACGCGGTTGCCAGAGGCGATCTGCTCCTCAATCATTATTTGGCCATGAGTCCCGGCTTCGAAGATGAATCGGTCGTCGGCATTGAGACGACGGAGCCTGCATTCGGTCTGCCGGCCATCTGGATTGACGAAGCGATGAAGGAAAGAGCGGAGTTATCCGGGTATACCGTCGTTGACCCGCCTTCCGTTGTTGCAACGCATTTGACCGAGACAATCAAGCGCCACGCGCATGAGCTGATCGGACGCCAAGAAGCGAAGATGCTGGTAGAGAACGTCAAGGAGTCGTATCCAGCCTTGATCGAGGAGCTTATCCCTTCGATTCTGACGATCGGGGATGTTCAAAAGGTTTTGGCCAAGCTGCTCAAGGAGAAGGTTTCGATTCGGGATTTGGTTACCATATTTGAAACGCTGGCCGATCATGGCCACTATACAAAGGATCCCGATATTTTGACCGAATATGTGCGGCAATCCTTATCCCGACAAATTACGCAGCAGTTCTCACCGGGCGGAGACACGCTCCGCGTCATTACGGTTGGCCCGCAGCTAGAGAAAAAAATCGCGGAATCCGTCCAACAGACGGAGCACGGCAGCTATATCGCGCTAGATCCGGTTTCTACCCAGCAAATTTATCAGAAGCTGAACGAGCATGTGAATCGTCAGCTTCAATCCGGCCAGCAGCCGATCGTCTTGGCGTCACCGACGATTCGCATGTATTTGCGGCAAATTATCGAGCGGACGATGCAAGAAGTGCCGGTGCTGTCCTACAGTGAGCTCGAGCCTTCTATTGAAGTACAAAGCGTAGGGGTGGTGAATCTATGAGAGTAAAACGCTACGTGGTTAACGCGTTGCCGGAGGCGGTTACCAAAATCCGTACGGATCTGGGCAAGGATGCCGTTATCCTGGATACGAAGGAGATTAAGGTAGGCGGATTTATGGGCATGTTCCGCAAAAAGAAAATGGAAGTCATCGCGGCTGTCGAATCGAATCCGCCAAAGCCGGAGCCGCCTGCACGTAAAGCGCCTCCAGAGGTTCACGCGGTCGTCGAGCAAATATTGCAAACCGCTCAGCGATCCGGCGCAAGCAGCACAACGGTCATGGAGCCGCCGCCTGCTCCTCCTCACATGCAGGAGCCGCGCGGGACGTTTGAAAGCCAAGAGAGGCGATCGAACACCGAGCAGTTCATTATTAATGAAATACGCGATTTGCGTGAATATATGGTGAAGCTAACGAAGCAGCAAAATGATCTGCATCATTTGTCAGAGGAGATGCTTCAGCTGAAGGACAGGCTTAAGCAGCAAGAGCTTGATGACGAATGGATCAATAAACTGATGGATGCGCTCCAAGAAGCGCAGCAGCATGAGAATCGCAGCTTTGAGAGGGACGAGCTATGGCGGGAGGCTCGCAGCATGATGGCCGGCTGGCTTCAGCCGTATTGCAAGGACGCCCAAATCAGCAGCGAAGCTCGGGTTGTGCATTTTGTCGGACCGACGGGCGTAGGCAAAACGACGACGATTGCAAAGCTGGCTGCCGAGCAGACCATTAAGCGGGGCAAAAAAGTCGGGTTCATCACATCCGATACGTATCGCATTGCAGCCGTAGATCAGCTTCGCACGTACGCGAATATTTTGAACGTTCCGATGGAGGTCGTTTTCTCGCCGATGGATCTTCCGAAGGCCTACAAGGCGCTGGAAGGACGCGACCTCATTTTGATGGATACCGCAGGGCGCAACTTTCGAAGCGAGCTTCATGTATCCGAAGTGATCAGCCTTCTGCATTCCAATGAGCCGAACGAGACGATATTGGTGATGAGCTTAACGGGCAAAACGGCGGATATGTCCATCATCGCCGAAAGATTCACCAAATACGGCATACGGAAAGTGCTCTTTACGAAGCTGGACGAAACAACGGTCTACGGCGCCATATTGAACTTGATCCTGAACTATCAGTTATATCCGACCTACTTGGCCAGCGGCCAGAATGTGCCGGATGATATTGAGCGATTCCGGGTGAACGCTTACCTGGATAAGCTGTTAGGAGACGGCGAGCATGAATGACCAGGCTGAAGCGCTGCGCAATCTGATCAGACAACAAGAGCATCGCACAGACCGAAAGGATACGCGAATCGTCACTGTTACAAGCGGCAAAGGCGGGGTAGGCAAATCCAACTTCAGCTTGAACTTCGCGATCACGCTTCAGAGGCTGGGGAAGAAGGTGCTTGTGTTTGACGCCGATATCGGGATGGCGAATATCGATGTGTTAATGGGCAAATCATCTCCATACAGTCTCTATCATTTGCTGAAGCATGAAAAAACGATATGGGATATTATAAGCGTCGGCCCTGAAGGACTTCATTATATTGCAGGCGGTTCCGGCTTTAAGGATTTGCTTGAGCTATCGGAGGATCAGCTGAACCGGTTCGCTGCCGAGATTGAAAAGCTCCACGGGGAATACGACTATATTTTGTTTGATACGGGAGCGGGGTTATCCAAGGAGACGGTCAAATTTATATCGTCCGCGCAAGAGACGATCGTTGTCACGACGCCGGAGCCTACTTCGATAACGGATGCGTACGCGCTGATCAAAATGGTCAAGGCCATGGATATGAGCATTTCATTCCGGCTAGTCGTCAACCGCGCATCCGATTATAGAGAAGGAAGAGAGACGGCCGAGAAGATTAGTTTAGTAGCCAGCCGCTTTCTCCATTACGAGATTCCGACACTTGGCATTTTGCCGGATGACCCCCATGTATCCAAAGCGGTGAAGCGGCAAGTCCCGTTCATCATTGCATTTCCGGACAGCGAAGCGGCTGTCGCGCTGACTCGGATCGCCAAACAATTTTTGGAGATTCCGCAGGCAGATGGCGAGAGCGGCGGTGTCAAAGGATTTTTAACCAAATTATTCAGACTGACAAGATAATCCTTTGGAATTGAGGTGGGATTAGGTTGGCGCCATATCGAGTACTTGTTGTGGACGACTCCGCATTTATGCGGAAAATAATAAGCGATCTTATCCTTCAAGATGAGCAATTTGTTATAGCTGCTACGGCTGTCAACGGGATCGAGGCGGTTTCGGCCGCGGCAGAGCATAAGCCGGATGTCATCACAATGGATCTGGAGATGCCGAAGATGAATGGGATCGAGGCGCTTCAGCTCATCATGAAAGCGACACCGACCCCCATTATTATGTTGTCGGGGATAAGTGAGGACAACACCCGCGATACGATCAAAGCGCTGCAATACGGCGCATTTGATTTTATCCGAAAGCCAACGAGTCCGGCTTCCGGCGATATTGTGACCGTTGGCGAGCAGTTAATCGAGAAGCTGCGTGCCGCGGTGCAGGCGCGGCGCGGCGTCAAAGCTGAGGCAGCCGCTTCCGTTCAAACAAGGGAGCCGGTCGAATATCGACCGAAGACGCCATCAAAGAATGAGCTGCCGGAGACTCAAAATGGCAAAATACTTAAACCAAGGGGAACTACATCTCCTGCGACAGCACCGGATAAACCGTCTGGGGAGCTGAAAACCAAAGCGAAAGCTCCGCTGGCTGCAAAGACGGCCGTCCCTAACACGAAACCTGTAAAGCAGGATAAGGCCGGCCTTTTGGACAAAAAAACCGAAATCAAACCGAAGGCGGCGAATCAGCAAAAGCCGCCTGAGGTTAAACAGGGTACAGTCAAGCCGCCGGCAGCCGGGGGCAAAAAGGCGGGAAGCGCGGCATCGTTTAAGCACCTCGTCGCCATCGGGACATCTACGGGAGGACCACGAGCGCTGCACGAAGTCGTATGCTCGCTGCCCGGGGATTTTCCGGCACCCGTACTTATCGTTCAGCACATGCCTCCTAAGTTTACGAAATCGCTAGCTCAACGGCTCGACAGCTTCAGCGCTTTAACAGTGGTGGAGGCGGAGCAGGGCATGCGCGTTTCGACGGGATTTGTGTACATTGCGCCTGGCGGATACCACATGGAGTTGGCAAGGGATAACGCGGGTTACGCGATCCAGCTGACAGAAGCGCCGCAGCGGAACGGTCATCGCCCTTCGGTCGATGTCATGTTCGAATCCTTGCTTCCGTTCAAGGAGCTGGAAAGACATGCGGTAATTATGACGGGAATGGGCAGTGACGGCGCAAAAGGAATGAAGTCTCTCGCCGAGCATGGTGCGGCATCGACCATCGCTGAAGCGGAAGAAACCTGTGTTGTTTACGGCATGCCACGCTCCGCTGTTGAGTGCGGCGCCGCCAAAACCGTTTTACCGCTGCAGGGCATCGCTTCCAAGCTGGTGAGCGCAGTGTTCATATAGGCAGGAATCGAAAGTAAAGGATCATACTACAGGAGGTGCCGGAACAATGGATATGAACGCGTATTTGTCCATGTTTATCGACGAATCAAACGATCATTTGCAATCATTAAATGAAAATTTACTCCAATTGGAAAACGACCCTGAGGATTTAACCATTGTGCAAGCGATCTTCCGCTCGGCTCACACGCTGAAAGGAATGTCCGCGACAATGGGCTTTGAGGACTTGGCCCATTTAACGCATGAAATGGAGAACGTGCTTGATCTGGTGCGCAACAGCAAACTGAAGATGGACAGCTTTATTTTCGATACGCTGTTCAAAGGCCTTGATGCCCTCGAGGCCATGGTACAGGATATCATAGGCGGCGGCACCGGCAAGGCTGACGTAACGTCGATCGTCGCATCGCTTCAGACGATTCTGAAAAGCGACTATAAAAACGGGGAAGGGGCAGCGCCGGCAGGCGCGGCGAAGCAGTCGGCAGCAACCTCAAGTTCGTCGTCTGCGCTGCTTGACGAATTCCAGTCCTCCATCCTGAAACAATCGATGGACAGCGGTCATGAGCCTTATTTTGTCCAGGTCACGGTCGATGAGAACTGCGTGCTGAAAGCGGCCCGCGCTTATATGGTTTTTAATCTTTTGGAGCAAAACGGCGAAATCGTGAAATCCGATCCTTCGGTTCAAGATTTGGAGCAGGAAAAGTTTGACCGTTCCTTCTCCGTGTTTACAATTTCGACAATGCCTGCGGAGACGCTGCGCGAGCAAATCTCCGGCATTTCTGAAATCGCCTCCGTACAAGTTACGCCTCTTGATCCGGAATCGCTAGCTTCGCTTACGGCCGCGCCGGCTGCCGCAGCGGTCGAAGCGCCGCCAAAGCCATCGGAAGCGGCTTCGGCAGCAAAAGAAAGCGGGGATGCGGGGCAGACAAAAAAACCTGCAGCTGCAGGACAAGGCGCTGCGGCATCGCGAACGATTCGTGTCGATATCGACCGTCTCGATATGTTGATGAATCTGTTCAGCGAGCTGTTGATCGACCGCGTTCGGCTTGAACAGCTTGCCAGCGAAGTAAAACGCACCGATTTGACGGAAACGGTAGAGCATATGGCGAGAGTCAGCTCGGATCTGCAAAACATCGTTCTGAAGCTGCGGATGGTGCCTGTTGATACCGTATTTAACCGTTTCCCTCGTATGGTTAGGGATCTCGCGAAATCGCTGGACAAAAAAATCGATCTTGTCATTTCAGGCGCGGACACGGAGCTAGACCGCACCGTCATTGATGAGATTGGCGATCCGCTTGTCCATCTGCTTCGCAACTCCGTCGACCATGGCGTCGAGTCCATTGAAAAACGGGTTGCGGCGGGAAAACCGGAGACGGGAACGATTCATCTGCGCGCCTTCCACAGCGGCAACCATGTCTTCATTGAAGTGGAGGATAACGGAGCCGGCATTAACCAAGAGAAAGTTACAAGCATAGCGATCAAAAACGGCGTAATTACGGAGGAAGAGAGCAAGAAGCTGACCCCCGACGAAATTAATATGCTGATCTTTGCTCCGGGCTTCAGTACAGCGGATAAAATCTCCGATATTTCGGGACGCGGCGTTGGCCTCGACGTTGTAAAAAATAAAATTACTTCATTAGGCGGTAACGTAGTTGTAACATCTGAATTTGGAAAAGGTACTAAGTTTTCGGTTCAGCTGCCGCTTACGCTGTCGATTATTTCGGCGATGCTCATCAAGCTGGGCTCCGAGAAATACGCGATTCCGCTTACTTCGATTGTGGAGACGGGCATCCTGCAGCGAAGCAGCATCCTGAACGTTCACGGTACGCACATGACGAAGTTCCGTGATTCGATCATTCCTGTCGTCTCCTTGAGTCAGGTGCTGGAATCCCCGGATTACAACGATGCGGCCGAGTCGGAGACCGAAATGATCGTCATCCGCAAAGGGGACAAGCTGGCTGCCGTATTAGTGGACGAGTTTATCGGCCAAAGCGAGATCGTTCTAAAAACATTAGGCAAATATTTGACCAACATCCATGCGGTTTCCGGCGCTACGATTCTGGGCGACGGTCAGGTTGCGTTAATTATTGATCCGAACGCACTTATCAAATAAGGGGGTTTTTTCGATGGGAGAAGAGTTAAAGGTTATCGTATTTGCGCTTGGCGCGGAGGAATATGGGATTGAAGTCGATAAAGTCCGCACAATCGAAAGAATGCTGCCGATAACCCGCGTTCCAAAGACTGCAGCCTTTATCAAAGGCGTCATTAATTTGCGCGGCGTAGTCGTGCCGGTAATTGATCTTAGAGGCCGTTTCAACCTGGAGCAGACGGAGCCGACCGAGCAGTCCCGCATTATCGTTGTTGCCGTTGGCGACTTGGAGGTCGGTTTTATCGTCGATTCGGCGAATGACGTTATTGATATCGACACCGACAATATCGATACTCCTCCTGAAATTGTGGGCGGCGTTAAAGCTAAGTATTTGCGAGGCATCGCTAAGCTCGGGGAAGGACGCCTGCTCATAATGCTGAATCTGTCGGAAGTGCTGAACAAAAACGAAATTATTCAGCTTGAGCAGATCGAGGTATAACGAGTGAGTCTATTCGATTCGTTTAAAGCGTTTGAGCTGGATGTGCTGAAGGAAGTAGGCAACATAGGGGCTGGCAATGCGGCAACCGCGTTGTCGAAGCTGCTGGATAAGCCGGTCGACATGGGTGTCCCGAAGGTAAGCCTGCTTCCTTTCGAAGAGGTAGCCGAAAGAGTCGGCGGCTCGGAGCAAATTGTACTGGCCGTTTTCCTTCGGGTAGAAGGCGAAGCGCCCGGCAACATGTTCTTTATTCTGGGAGAAGAAGCCGCCAAGCGCATGCTCAATCAGCTGATGTCGATGAATCATGTGGAAGATGAAGGATACTCCGAGCTGGAGCTTTCCGCTTTATGCGAGATCGGCAACATTTTGGCAGGCTCTTATCTATCGTCGCTTGCGGATTTCACTCAGCTTTCTATGGTGCCGTCTGTTCCGTCCATCGCGCTTGACATGGCTGGCGCGATTCTAAGCTACGGCCTGATGCAGTACGGAGAGATGGGCGATTCCGCCATGCTGATCGAGACGACATTTATTGAAGATTATCAATCGCTGGAGGGCCACTTCTTCCTTATTCCCGATCCAGATTCATTTAACAAAATATTTAAGGCACTGGGAGTCGATTTGGGATGAACGGGCAACTATTAGTGAAGGTGGGCATGGCGGACCTCAATATCGCTGCCGATGGCGCTGTATTGAAGACGACGGGGCTTGGCTCCTGTGTTGGACTAACGCTTTTTGACCCGATATGCAAAGTAGCAGGGATGGCTCACGTCATGCTGCCCTCCTCCAGTATTGCCCGCGAATCGCAAATGAATATCGCGAAATACGCGGATACCGCCATACCCGAGCTTCTGGAACGCATGAAGGCGGCGGGGGCGCGTGTGGAACGGATGGAGGCCAAAATGGCCGGAGGAGCTCAAATGTTTGCGCTTGGTGGATCCGACACACTCCGGATTGGCCCCCGCAATGTTGAGTCTTGCACCGAAATGCTCAATCAGTTTGGCATTCCCATCAAGGCACAGGATACGGGAGGAAATTACGGGAGAACGATTGAGTTTGACAGCGAAAAGGGTATTTTAGTTATTAGAAGCGTGCAGTATGGAGTAAAGGAGATTTAACATGCTGGGAACATGGCGATGGAATGTGGCGTTTGGCATTTTGGGATTGGCGCTTACCGCGCTTTTCTCTTTCGGCAACAATCCGTTGTCCGTTGTTATGCTCAGAGGGTTTTACGCTTTTGCATCGTTTTTTATACTGGCTTACGCCGCTCGCGCCGTCTTGGCGATGATTCTCCGCCCGCCGGCCATTCCTCTTCCGCCGGGAGCTGAGGAGGGGGAGACGGAGAAGGGCAGTCAGCTCGATGTTACAACGCCGGATGAGGCGGGCGAGCTGAACGATTTGCTGAAGGCGCAGCTGCAAGGCGGTAACGAGAGCAATCCCGCGGACGGGCAGAAGGAAGCGGCAGCCGAGTTTAAGCCGCTCTCGCCGCCACAATTCGTATCTTCCACAAACAAACAACCAGAAGAATTGGCGAAAGCCATACGTCACCTGACAGGAGAGTGAGTCGATGACAGAGCTACGAACGCCTCATTTGACTAACATCCAGATGTGGCAATCTTGGAAAGAGCATGGCGACCTCGAGGCCAAAAAAACGCTGATTGAAAATTACTTGCCGCTCGTTGATTACGTCACCAACCGAATGGCGATCGGCCTTCCGAAAAACGTGATGAAGGACGATCTCGCAAGCAACGGGGTAATGGGATTAATCGATGCGATAGAGAAATTCGATTACATGCGCGGGCTGCAATTCGAGACGTATGCTTCTTGGCGCATCCGCGGAGCGATTATCGACGGCCTCAGGCAGGGCGATTGGGTTCCGCGGTCCGTCCGCGAGAAAGCGAAACGGGTGGAGGATGCCTACCAGCATCTGGAGCAAAAGTACATGCGTTCGGTCACGGACGCTGAGGTCAGTGAATATTTGCAAATAAGCGAAAAAGAATTCACGAATATGCTTCAAGATATTTCGATTGCCACAATTTGTTCGCTGGAAGATCCGATTCGCGAGGAAGAATCGGAAACCCGCATGTCTCTTTTAGTTGACGATAAGGCCAAAAACCCGGATCATAAGGTCCATGAGTTTTATTTGAAAGAACAGCTAGCCAAAGGTATTGAACGCTTGACAGAGAAGGAAAGAACCGTCGTTTCTCTGTTTTATTACGAGGAATTGTCCCTTAGCGAGATTGCGGAAGTGATGTCGCTGTCACCTTCGAGAATTTCCCAGCTTCACTCAAAAGCCATTCTGCGGTTGAGAGGAGCTTTGGCTAAACATAAAGAACAACTCATGCAGCATTAGAGAGGGGGGAGTAAGGTGGACAACCTACAACTAGACTCTTGCTTGCGTATTCAAACTTCAGCTGATAAGCTGTCTGCCTTTCTTACATTTAGTCGAGTTACAGACGATTTTAAATGTTCGGCTTCCGATTTGGAGCATTTTATTCGCAGCAAGGGTGTTGTCCACGGACTCCGAATCGATGTGCTGGAACAGATCTGCAAAAATCCGCTTGCTTTTATGAATGAACAGAACTTGATCGCGGAAGGCGATAACCCGAAGCCCGGCAAGGACGGAACTGTCCGATATTTGTTCGACCCGGACGATAATGAGCATAAGCCGGCCGAGGGACAAGACGGCAAGGTGGACCTGAAGGAAGTGAACAAGCTCAAGAACATTAAGCGCGGACAATTAATCGCGGAGCTTATTGAGCCGCTTCCGGGACCGGCCGGAACAACCGTAACCGGTGAGACGATCCCCCCTAAGCTCGGTAAGCGCGCCCGGTTCAAGGTTGGAAAAAACGTTGTGTTGAACGGCGAGCAAAACGCGATGTACGCGGCGATCGACGGGATGATCACGTTAACCGAAAAAGGGAAAATTAACGTATTCCCTGTTTATGAGGTAAACGGCGATGTGGATTACAGCGTCGGAAATATTGACTTTGTAGGCACAGTCGTCATCCGCGGCAATGTGTTGAGCGGCTTTCGCGTGCGGGCTTCCGGCGACATCCGGGTCGTCGGCGGCGTAGAAGGGGCGGAGCTCGAATCGGAGGGCTCGATCGAAATTTCGAGCGGCATTATGGCGGGAAATAAGGGCTTCGTAAAAGCGGGACGCAACGTAAAAAGCTCGTTCATTCAAGATGGGATCGTGTATGCCGGCGAGGATGTTATCGTCTCGCAGAGTATTATGCATTCCACCGTCAAAGCGGGCAAAAATGTCATTTGTTCCGGCGCAAAGGGCTTAATCGTCGGCGGAACGATTCAAGCCGGCGAGCACGTTACCGTACGCACGTTAGGCAACGCGATGTCCACCGCGACGGCAGTCGAGGTCGGCGTCAATCCGGAGCTGCGAGAAGAGCTCCAGACGCTAAGAACGACGATTAGGCAGTCCCGAGAAAGTCTGGAAAAAACGGAGAAAGCGTTGACACTGCTTGATCAGCTGGCTGCCGCAGGCCAGTTGTCCGATGAGCGGCTCGAGATGCGGGCCAAGCTAAGCGCGACGAAACGGCAAGCCGTAGCCTTGATCGACGAATCGAAAGCCCGCATGATGGAGATCGAAAAATTATTGGAAGATACGGACCGCTCCAAAGTTAATGTCAGCGGAACCGTATTCGGCGGCACAAAAGTGGTTATCGGCCGATACACGAAATTTATGAAGGACAGCGCGCAGCGCATCTCCTTCCGTCTGATGGATGGCGACATTGCCCTTATACCTTTTCATCCTTAAGTGGACAACGACCGGAAGGAGCGTGCCCGCGTGACTTTAAAACCATTGGATCTGCAGATCAGTGTGCCTCGGACGCAGGAATTTGGCGGGATGCATCAGCAAGCCGTGCAAAGGCCTGCGGCGGAACAAACGCTGTTGGCCAACCAATCGTCGAAGCAGACAGAGGAAATGCGGCACCAGAATGCAGCGCTGGAACAATCCTCCAGGCTGGGTGTGCGCGCGAATCAGGATCAGCGCGGAGGACAACCTTATAAAGGAAAGGACAGAAAACGGCATCCTGATTCAACCGAGCTCGCCGACACGGGGCCGGAACAGCCGGCTCACCCTTATAAGGGCCATCATTTTGATATGAAATTATAATCAGCTTACATAAGGATTACATGCACAAAGCGAGGTGTTACAGGTGGAACCATGGCTGAACGTCGTACTTGTCGGAGCGGTTGTTATTGCAGCCGCGCTCATCATGCCAAAGAAGAAGCCGGAGAGTGAGCATTCCTCGCAATCGGTACGCAATATGGAGACTGCTTTGGATGAATTCATGGAAAACATGGAGAAGGACAACGAGCAGCTTCTGCAATTGGTATCCGAAACACAGCAGCACGCCAAGCTGGAGGCGCAGCTGAAGGATCAGCGCATCTCTTTGCTGGAGGAGCGTTGCGGCCAGCTGGAGAGGCTGCTGCAGGAGGCGATCGTCAGACCGGCTGTCGCGGCGTCCCATCCCGCGCATGCTCCTGCGAAAGACGCGGTTTCGGATGCTGGAGCGCGTGCAGGTTCAACGAGCGAAGAGGGTTTGGCGGTATCAGCGGAGCCGGATAAGCTTGGGGATTCCGAAAAAACGCAGAACCCGGACTCCATTCACGCTAGATACGCGGAGTTGTTCCAGCTGTACGGAGAAGGGAAGTCTGTCGAAGCGATTGCAAAACGTCTCGGCATGAATAAAGGCGAGGTGCAGCTCATTATCGGATTGTCCAAGCAGGAGGAGGCCGCTCATGCTTAACAGAAGACCGTTCCTTCTTGGACTCGGCATCGGCATTATGATTGGCGCAATCTTGCTGCAATTGTTTTATTTGGGACAGAATAGCCAGGAGAACCTGAAAGAAATCGGCCGGCAGCTGGAGAGCCCGGACAATGGACAGCAGGACGGGGCGGCTCCCCCTGAACAGTCTGGCAGCCCTGAAGCGGAGCAACAGCTTCAGCCTACGCCGGACAGCGCAGCGGAGCCCGCGGAGTCCGAGCAAGCGCCGGCCGCGAGTCCGACTGCAGCACATACAACGAATCCAGTAGAAGAAGATGCCGCCAATCCGTCTGCGCAGACGGGAGAAGCGGCATCAGGCGCGCTTAAGCTCATTCGGATCGAGCCTGGAATGAAGCTCGCTCAAATCGCGGCTTTATTGACGGAGAATCGTATCATAAGCGCAGGCGATGCCGGTGCATTCGTTCGGGGCATGCAGGCTGGCAATTTGAAAGCGCGCGCGGGGTATTTTGCGATGTCCGAGGGCGCCGGGGTGGATGCTGTCATCACGGCCGTTACCAGCAAGCCGCTGTCGAAGGAAGAAGCGGAAAAGCGGGTTTCTGAACAGCAGCAGTAGAAGCTTGAACTATCCGTTTTAAATATTCGAATGTTTTCTTGCACCGCGTGCCCAACTATGATATATTAAATGACGGTGTTAAAAACACACGCTGATTAATTCCGTTAACGGTGCTTTCGCCCGGCGAAAGTTTTAACGGAAAGTGCGATTGGCGGAGGGACACACAAAAACCATTACAGGAGGTGTTGAAGAATGGCGGTTATTTCCATGAAGCAGCTTCTCGAAGCTGGGGTACACTTCGGTCACCAGACTCGTCGTTGGAACCCAAAGATGGATCGTTATATCTTCACAGAAAGAAACGGAATTTACATTATCGACTTGCAGAAAACGGTTAAGAAAGTTGACGAAGCGTACAACTTTGTTAAATCGGTAGCGGCAGACGGCGGCACAGTGCTGTTCGTCGGCACGAAGAAGCAAGCTCAAGACTCGGTGAAAGAAGAAGCTGAACGTTGCGGCAACTTCTACATCAACCAGCGTTGGCTGGGCGGCACGCTGACGAACTTCCAAACGATTCAAAAGCGTATCGACCGTTTGAAGCAGCTTGAGAAATGGGAAGAGGACGGCACTTTCGAAGTTCTTCCGAAGAAAGAAGTTATCATTCTTCGCAAAGAGAAAGAACGTCTTGAGAAATTCCTCGGCGGCATCAAAGGCATGAAGAGCCTGCCAAGCGCGCTGTTCGTAATCGACCCTCGCAAAGAGCGTATCGCGGTTGCCGAAGCTCGCAAATTGGGTATCCCAATTGTAGGTATCGTTGACACGAACTGCGATCCGGACGAAATCGATTATGTTATTCCTGGTAACGACGACGCGATCCGCGCAGTTAAGCTCTTGACAGCTAAGATGGCTGATGCGATCGTTGAAGCGAACCAAGGCGAGCAAACGACTGCTTAAGCTTGTAAGCTCACATAATGAAGATGCAAACAACAAAGGGTGGTCAGATGGTGCAAACCTCTCACTACCCTTTTTTTGAACAAAATTCAGATGTAAACTTTTAGGAGGGTTTCACATGGCAGTTAGCGCAGCAGCGGTTAAAGAACTACGTGAGAGAACGGGAGCAGGCATGCTCGATTGCAAAAAAGCGCTGGACGAAACAGGCGGCGACATCGATAAAGCGATTGCTTTGCTTCGCGAGAAAGGTTTGGCGGCAGCTGCTAACAAAGCGGGCCGTATCGCAACTGAAGGCGTTGTTGAATCCTACATACACGCAGGCGGACGCATCGGCGTTCTGGTCGAAGTAAACTGCGAAACAGACTTCGTTGCGAAGACGGATCAATTCCGCGAGTTCGCAAGAGACATCGCAATGCAAATCGCAGCTGCGAATCCGAAATTCGTTCGTCGTGAAGAAGTGCCTGCTGACGAGCTGGAGAAGGAAAAAGAAATCCTGAAAAACCAAGCTCTGAACGAAGGCAAACCGGAAAAAATCGTGGAGAAAATGGTGGAAGGCCGTATCTCCAAATACTATGAGGAGTATTGCTTGATGGAGCAATCCTTCATTAAAGATCCGGACAAAACAATCTCCGAGCTGCTGAACGAAAAAATCAGCAAAATCGGCGAAAATATTTCGATCCGCCGCTTCGTTCGTTATGAGCTGGGCGAAGGACTTGAGAAAAAAGTCGATAACTTCGTAGAAGAAGTTATGGCTCAAGCGAAACTGTAATCCGAACGCACAGGCGGGGCGGGGCGTCCGCCCCGCCTTCCTTTTTATCTAGCGGAGCAAGATAACCTTGCCCTTGGCAGGAATGAATAAAGAGCGGCCTCGCTGGCGAGGTTTAAGATGGGGGTATTTACGTTGGAACATCCTGTATTTAAACGCATTGTCTTGAAAGTAAGCGGAGAATCCCTGGCCGGGCAAGAGGGCTACGGCATTGAAGCTTCGGTCATCTCGTCCATCGCCAATCAGGTGAAGGAAGTGATCGAGCTTGGCGTTGAGGTTGCAATCGTTGTAGGCGGAGGCAATATTTGGAGAGGCATTGCCGGTACAGCGAAAGGCATTGACCGCGCTACGGCCGATTACATGGGCATGCTGGCAACGGTTATGAATTCGCTTGCGCTTCAAGATGCGCTGGAGCAAATTGATGTGCCAACTCGTGTGCAAACTTCGATTGCCATGCAGCAAATCGCGGAGCCGTATATTAGACGCCGGGCTATCCGCCACCTGGAGAAAGGCCGCGTCGTAATATTCGCAGCGGGAACGGGCAATCCGTTCTTCTCAACCGATACAACTGCAGCGCTTCGCGCCGCAGAAATCGAAGCGGAAGTCATTCTAATGGCGAAGAACAAAGTTGACGGCGTATATTCCGCAGATCCATTTAAAGATGAGAATGCTGAAAAATTCGAGGAGCTGACATACCTCGATATGCTTAACCTCAATCTCGGCGTCATGGATTCTACGGCATCGTCGCTTTGCATGGATAACAACATTCCGCTCATCGTGTTCTCGATTACAGAGAATGGAAATATTAAACGAGTCGTGCTTGGCGAAAAAATTGGCACGATTGTGAAAGGGAGTGCAAAATAATGCCGCAAACCATTAAAAAGAACGCGGAAGAACGGATGGAGAAGGCGCTTGGCGCGCTTAGACGCGATTTGGCGACCCTGCGCGCAGGGAAGGCGAGTCCCGCTCTGTTTGACCGGGTCCAAGTTGAATATTATGGCGCAATGACACCGCTTAATCAGCTGGCGAACATCAACACGCCGGATTCCCGTACGCTGATGATTCAGCCATGGGACAAATCGGCCATTGGCGCGATCGAAAAGGCCATTTTGAAATCCGATTTGGGTCTAACGCCGTCTAACGACGGTTCAGCTATTCGCATCTCCGTTCCGCCGCTAACGGAGGAACGCCGCGCCGAGCTGGTGAAGACGTCCAAAAAGTTCGGCGAAGACGCGAAGGTTGCGATCCGGAATATTAGACGCGACGCGAATGACGATATTAAAAAGCTGGAGAAATCGGACATCTCCGAGGACGAGTCCCGCCGTCACCAGGAGGACATCCAGAAGACCACGGATAAGTACATTGCAGAGGTTGAGAAAATTCTCACAGCCAAAGAAAAAGAAATAATGGAAGTTTAATTGACGAAGAGCCCCTCCGACAGGTGGGGTTACGTTTTTAACCACATGAATTTTAGGGGAACAAATTCTTATAGGCGATAAAACCTGCCTATGAAGCGCGGTCTTTCAATCTCGAATGGCTTCGATAGAGGTTTTCTCACCAGGTTATATCATCATAAGAGGTTTTTCTCAATCGGTTGGGAGGAAGCTAGATGATCAAGCGACTTTGGGCCAAACTGGGCATATCATCCACACCGAAGGCTAGTTCGCTCCCGGCTGACAATGTGCCGCAGCATGTGGCGATCATTATGGACGGGAATGGCCGATGGGCGAAGAAACGTGGATTGCCCCGAATGGCGGGCCATCACTCCGGGATGAAGACGGTGAAGCGTATAACCATTGCCGCAGATCGGCTTGGCGTCAAGTATTTAACGCTCTATGCGTTTTCGACTGAAAACTGGAAGAGACCAAAGGCGGAAGTGGATTTTCTAATGAAGCTTCCGCAGCAGTTTTTGGATATCGAACTGGATGAGCTTGTTGCCAATAACGTTCAAGTTCGCATGATGGGATCGAGAGAGAACCTTCCTTCTCATACCCTAAGCGCTCTTGAAGAGGCCATTAGCAAGACAGCCGGCAATACGGGACTTGTACTTAATTTTGCGCTTAATTACGGCAGCAGGATGGAAATGCTTGATGCGGTGCGCGGCATTGCAAAAGACGTGCGGGCAGGCAAGTTGGATATTGATGCGATTACCGATCAAGTGATGTCTGATCGATTGCTGTCCGGCGGCATGCCCGATCCGGATTTACTTATCCGAACAAGCGGTGAACTCAGGCTCAGCAATTTTATGCTTTGGCAGTTAGCTTACAGCGAGCTTTGGTTTACGGACGTGTATTGGCCGGAGTTTACCGAAAAGCATTTTTATGAAGCGATAGGTCAGTACCAGCAACGGGCTCGGCGATACGGCGGATTATAGCTTCAACTGACGGAGTGTGACTTGTTTTGAAACAACGATTGATTACAGGAATTATCGCAGGCGCGCTGTTTATATCCTTAACGTTTGTCGGCGGAGCCTTCTACACGGGGCTGCTCATTCTGCTTGCATTGATCGGAATGACCGAATTTTCTCGCATGAACGGCGTATCGCCGCTCCATCCATCGGCTTTGCTGGGCTATGCGGGGGTATTGTATTTCACTTTACCGTGGGAGGACTGGGGCGTATCGATGCCTGCTCCTCTTACGATTCTTTGGATGCTGGCGTTTCTACTGCTGGCGATTACCGTTATTACGAAAAATAGAACGACAATTGACGGCGCGGCGCTTATGCTTCTCGGCGCACTCTATGTCGGTTACGGTTTTTCGGCGATGATCGAGGTCCGCGCGATCGAAGAGCATGGCTTGTTTTGGACGTTTTTGTCTTTCGGCTGCATCTGGGCGTCGGATATCGGCGCTTATTTCGCAGGACGAGCTGTCGGCAAAACTAAGCTTTGGCCGTCTATTAGTCCAAATAAGACAGTTGAGGGCGCAATCGGCGGCGTGCTGTTATCGCTGATCGTTGGCGTTCTATTTGCGCTGTTCGTCCCGGAAGCGATCACAATCGGGAAAGTGCTTGTCATCGGATTAATTGCGGCTGTCGCCGGACAATTCGGCGATTTGATTCAATCCGCGTATAAGCGCGTTCGGAATATTAAAGACACGGGAGCGCTGCTGCCCGGTCACGGCGGGGCGCTCGATCGCTGCGACAGCTGGCTGATCGTATTCCCTCTGCTGATTCTGACCGAGCTCATACCCGTATAGCAGCAGTCAAAAAGTCCGTTTGGTCTAAAGCTGCCCGGAAGCATTTCCGGATTTACACGTACATATAGGCGCCTGGGGGGACTTTTTTGAAAAAAATATCACTATTAGGCTCTACCGGTTCAATCGGTACGCAAACGCTGGATATTGTCCGTCATCAGCCGGACCGTTTCCAGATTGTCGCAATGTCCGCGGGCAGCAACGTGGAGCTTCTCGTCGAGCAAGCTAAGGAATTTAAGCCGCAGCTTGTCAGTGTGGCCACGAAGCAATTGGCGGATCAGGCTCGTCCACTCTTGCCGGCCGGCACGAAAGTGACCTATGGCGAAGAAGGGCTGGTCGAGGTCGCGGCCGGAACGGACGCGGACATCGTTGTCACCGCCATTCTCGGAAGCAGAGGCTTGCCGGCGACGCTCGCGGCCATTGATGCCGGGAAGACGATCGGTCTGGCGAACAAAGAGACGCTTGTTACGGCTGGACATATTGTGATGCAGCGGGCAAAAGAACGGGGTGTCGCGATTCTGCCGATTGACAGCGAGCATTCCGCCATCTTTCAATGCTTAAACGGTGAGCGGCGCGGCGATGTGTTAGGGATAACGCTGACTGCTTCAGGCGGCTCGTTCCGCGATCGGACACGCTCCGAGCTTGAAGGCGTTACGGTTGCGGAAGCGCTGAACCATCCGAACTGGTCGATGGGAGCCAAAATAACGATCGATTCTGCAACCATGGTGAACAAAGGGTTGGAGGTCATCGAAGCGAGATGGCTGTTTGATTTGAGCTATGACCAAATCAGCGTGCTGATTCATCCGGAAAGTATCATTCACTCGTATGTCGAGTTCATCGACCACAGCATCATCGCGCAGCTCGGCATGCCTGATATGCGGGTGCCGATTCAATATGCGCTTACTTATCCGGAGCGTTGGACGACGCCTACCGGGCGGTTAAGCTTAGCCGAAATCGGCAAGCTTCATTTCAGACCGATGGATTACGACCGCTATCCTTGTCTTCGGCTTGCGTTCGATTGCGGAAGACTTGGAGAATCGGCTCCTGCGGTATTTAATGCCGCTAATGAAGTGGCGGTTGCGAGATTTTTGAAGGGTGAAATCACGTTCCTTGACATCGAAAGGGTGCTGGAAACGGTCGTTGAGCGGCATGATGTCTGCGAGATCCGCGATCTGCAGACGATCAACGAGGTTGATCAGTGGGCGCGCAGCTTAGCGGAGACGGTATAACCACGCCAAAAAGTGGTTCTCTTGTATCGGGCGGGAGAATAATGATAATCTATGTACAGGCCGTAACGAACAGGAGGCAACGTGATATATGGGTATGATTGGGGTCGTTCTGTCGACCGTACTCGTGTTTTTTGTCATTGTGACGATACATGAATGGGGACATTACTTTTTCGCTAAGCGCGCAGGCATTCTCGTTCGCGAGTTTGCGATCGGCTTCGGTCCGAAGCTGTTTTCCGTCAAAAAAGGCGAAACGAGATATACGCTAAGACTCGTTCCAGCGGGCGGGTTTGTTCGCATGGCGGGTGAGGATCCCGAAATAGTGGAGGTTCAAACCGGGCAGACGGTTGCCGTACGCGTGAAGGACGATGCCGTGACGCGGATTTATTTGGACCGTCTCGATGAACGGACGGGTACGATTCGCGGCGAAGTGGAAGACGTGGATTTGGAGCGCAAGCTTTCGATCTCTCTGCTTGTCGAAGGGGAGTCGGAGCGGTATTCCGTTCATCCGCAGGCTTTAGTTATATCCAAGGGCAGGGATACGCAAATCGCGCCGATTGACAGACATTTCGGCAGCAAGCCGGTCCGCAAACGGGCAATGGCTATATTTGCCGGCCCGATGATGAATTTTATACTGGCATTCGTGCTTTACGCCGTGTATGCTCAGATGGTGGGCATGCCGGTTGACAATCCGGATAGACTGATTGTCAGCACGATTGAAAAGAATATGCCCGCAGCCGGCGTTGACCTCAAAAAAGGCGATGTCGTGGATAGCATCAACGGCGTCA
The DNA here is from genome assembly GCF_003583765.1 of Paenibacillus nanensis. Classification (GTDB taxonomy): domain Bacteria; phylum Bacillota; class Bacilli; order Paenibacillales; family Paenibacillaceae; genus Pristimantibacillus; species Pristimantibacillus nanensis. Next base: position 156,661 of record NZ_QXQA01000009.1, on the reverse strand, counting down.
AAATCGGCGCGGATTTGGATAAGATGATTGATATTATCGGGAAATCGCCGGGCAAGCCGATCGAAATGACGGTGATCCGGGACAATCAGCCGCGCACCATTGAGATTACGCCAAGAGCGAATGAAGAAGGTGTCGGCAAGGTTGGCATCAGCGCTTCGCCGCCAATGCGGCCAGCGACGTTCTGGGAGACCATCTCAAGAGCGGGCGAGCTGATGAAAGTGTCGACCGAGTTTATATTTGAAAGCTTCAAGCTGCTGATTACGGGGCAGTTCAGCTTCGATGACTTGGGCGGTCCGGTGCGGACAGCGAATGTAACGGCCGAAATCGCGCAAAAGGGCATCGTGCAGCTTACATCCTGGACGGCGCTGCTCAGTCTGTACTTAGGTATATTCAACTTGCTGCCGGTTCCGGCGCTGGATGGCAGCCGGCTTGTCTTCTTAGGTCTCGAGGCCGTCAGAAGAAAGCCGATCGATCCGAACAAAGAAAGCATGGTCCACTTTATCGGCTTTGCAATGCTGATGCTGCTGATGGTGGCTGTAACCTATAATGATATTTTACGATTAGTTCGAGGGGAGTAGTAACGAAAGCTCATGTCTAAGGATAAAGGATTTGTTACTGAAATTACGCCGCAAAGCGAAGATTTCTCGAGATGGTATATCGATGTCATCAAAAAGGCGGAGCTCATGGATTATTCGCCAGTCCGGGGCTGTATCGTGTTCCGCCCGGAAGGATATGAGCTATGGGAAAATATTCAGCGTGATTTGGACCGCCGTTTTAAAGAAACCGGCCATCGCAATGCCTATTTCCCTCTGTTCATCCCGGAGAGCTTCTTCCAGAAGGAGAAGGAGCACGTCGAAGGGTTTAATCCGGAGCTTCCTTGGGTAACGGAGGCGGCAGGCGAGAAGCTCGAGGAGCGTCTGGCCATCCGTCCGACCTCCGAAACTATGATCGGCCATATGTATGCAAAGTGGATTCAGTCGTACCGCGATCTGCCGGTGCTTATTAACCAATGGGCGAACGTCGTTCGTTGGGAGAAGCGTACGCTGCCGTTCCTCCGCACAAGCGAGTTTCTGTGGCAGGAAGGCCATACCGCTCACGAAACGGAAGAGGAAGCGCGCCAAGAAACGATGCAAATGCTTGATGTATACACCAGCTTCGTCGAGGAATTCCTTGCGATTCCTGTCATAAAAGGCGAGAAGACGCCGTCCGAGCGGTTCGCCGGCGCTGTGAACACGTATTCCATCGAAGCGATGATGAAGGACGGCAAAGCCGTTCAAGCGGGCACTTCGCACTACCTCGGCAATAAGTTTGCCGTTGCGTTCGATATCAAATATTTGGACCGCGAGAATACGTTGCAGTACGCGCACACCACCTCGTGGGGCGTCAGCACGCGTCTCATCGGAGCGCTAATTATGGTTCACGGCGATGACCGCGGACTTGCTTTGCCTCCAAAGGTTGCGCCGACTCAAGTGATCATGATTCCGATTGGCCCGCCTAAAACAAGAGAACAGGTTGTCGGCAGAGTGGACGAGCTGTATGCGGAGCTTAAAAAAGCCGGCGTGCGCGTGCGCGTTGACGACCGTTCCGATGTCAGCCCGGGCTGGAAGTTTAACGAGTACGAGATGCGGGGCGTGCCGCTTCGCCTGGAGCTCGGCCCACGCGATATGGAGAATGGCGTCGTCGTGCTTGTCTCCCGGATTACCGGAGAGAAGCGCGTCGTCCAGCAGGACAACCTGGTTGCGGAAGTCGAAGCGATGCTTGCGGAGACGCAACAGGAAATGTACAACCGCGCGAAGGCGTTCCGGGAGCAAAATTCCCGCAGCGTAGAGACGCTGGATGAAATGAAAGCTTTCCTCGAGGAGCAGCGCGGTTTCGTTGAAGCGGGCTGGTGCGGATCTGAGGCGTGCGAGAAGCAAGTGAAGGAAGAAACGGGCGCAACAAGCCGCAATATTCCGTTCGAGCCGTCCTCGCACAAATCGTCGTGTCTGGTGTGCGGCGACGCTGCGAAGCATACCGTCGTATTTGCACGCGCTTATTAAGTTATAAAGGTTAAAAGCCGATTACGCTTAGACAGGAGTTGAAAGTGATGAGCCTAACCGGTGATAAGCGACAGCGCTTTGAGCTGCTTTTGCAGCAAGCGGGGCTGCCGCAGGAACTTATTCATACTTATTTTCAAGATGGCTATATCGATCAAGTGATTGTGAGCAGCAGTAATCGGGAATGGACGTTTTGCATCCGCAAAACGTCCATGGTTCCTTTACAAGCCTATAACGGTCTGTGCCAAGCGGTTCGCCAGAAGTTTGAGCATATTGCGGACGTAAACTTTGTCTTTCAGTACGATCCGGTCGTCGAGACCGAAAATATTGTTTTGCAATATTGGCCGCTCTTCACGGAATGGGCGCAGCGCGAAATCGCATCGGTAAACGGCTGGCTGATGAAGGCTGCCATTGAAGCGCAAGGCGACGCTGTAACGCTGTCTCTGCTTGATTCGACGGGACTGGAGCTTGCCCGGAAGAAGAAGGTCGACGAAGCGGTCGCTTCCTTCTTCCAGAGGCACTTCGCCCGTGACTGCAAAGTGAAGATGGTTGTCGGTGAACCAAGGCAAGACATCTATGAGCAGTTCCTGCAGAAGAAAGAGCAGGAGGAGCGGGACGCCATCCAGCAGATGATGGCGGATGCGATGGTGGAATCGTCCGCCGCTGAGGATAACGGCGACGAGGTTGTGCGACTGGCCGTCGGATACGATATCCGCGAGGATGCTGTGCCGCTCATGAATATACAGGACGAAGAGAAAAAGATTACGGTGCAAGGAGCCGTATTCGGTCTCGACGTGAAAGAGCTGCGCAACGGCAGCACCTTGTTTACCTTTAATGTAACGGACTTCACGGATTCGATCGCGATGAAGATGTTCGCAAAGACGAAGGATGACGTAAAGGTGCTGTCTCAGCTGGCCAACGGCAAATGGGTGAAGGCGCGCGGCCGGATCGAGTACGACCGGTTCATGCAGGAGCCCGAGCTTGTCATGATGCCGAATGATCTCCACGAAGTAAACGCGCCGCCGGAACGAATGGACAAGGCGGAGGAGAAACGCGTCGAATTCCATCTTCATTCAACGATGAGTACGATGGATGCCGTCACGCCGATTGGCGAATACGTGAGGATGGCAGCCAAATGGGGACATAAAGCGATTGCCGTTACGGATCACAGCAACGTGCAGTGCTATCCCGACGCGGTCAAAGCGGCGAAGAAGCACGGCATGAAGGTGCTCTTCGGTCTTGAGGCGAACGTCGTCAATGATGCCGTCCCTATGGTTTTGAATTCCCGGCCAGAGCCGCTCGCTGATGCCACATATGTTGTATTCGATATCGAGACGACCGGACTTTCGGTCGTAAACAATAAAATCATCGAGCTCGCGGGCGTGAAGATGAGGAACGGGAAAGAAGTGGACCGGTTTTCGACCTTCATTAACCCGCACGAGAAGATTCCCTATCATATCCAGCAGCTCACCAACATTAACGATGATATGGTGAAGGATGCGCCGGAGCTTGAACCGATGCTTCGCGCTTTCGTGGAGTTTATCGGAGATGATGTTTTAGTCGCGCATAATGCGAGATTCGATATCGGCTTCATTCAGGCGAACTGTAAAGCGATCGGCTTGCCGGAAGTGACGAACCCGGTCCTCGACACGCTGGAGCTGGCGAGATTCCTTCATCCAACGATGAAAAATCATAGACTCAACACGCTCGCCGATAAATATAAGATCAGCCTGGAGAACCATCACCGCGCCATCGACGACTCCATAGCGCTCGGCGGCGTACTATTCGGCCTGATCGGCGACGCGGCTGAACGCAATATTAAGGATTTGAATCAGTTGAACGATTATGTCGGGCTCGATCTTTCTAACGCTAGACCGTTCCACTGCAATATCTACGCGCTTAACGCTGTCGGAAAGAAAAACCTGTTCAAATTGATCTCATTATCTCATACCGAATATTTCAAACGGGTGGCAACGATTCCGAAGAGCAAGCTAGTAGAGATGCGGGAAGGACTGCTGGTCATTTCCGGCTGCGAGAAAGGCGAATTTTTCGAGACGGTGCTGAATAAGTCCTTGGAAGAAGCGAAGGAAGTCGCGGAGTTTTATGACGTGCTGGAAATTCAGCCCATTGATTTCTATATGCATTTAGTGGACAAAGGCCTTGTCGGCAGCCGCGCTGAGATTGAAGACGCAATGCGCCGCATTTGCCAAATCGGGGACGAGCTTGGCAAGCCGGTAATCGCGACGGGCAACGTCCATTATTTGAATCCGCGTGACAAGCTGTACCGCGATATTACAATTCACGGCATTACAGGCTTCAGTCCCCTCAAAGGCCAGCGCAAGCCGGATGCGCATCTGCGCACGACCGAGGAGATGCTGCAGGAATTTGCGTTCCTTGGCGAAGCCAGAGCGCGTCAGGTTGTCGTAACGAACACATCCGAGCTCGCGGATCGCTTTGAACAATACGATATGTTTCCGAAGGAGCTGTTCACGCCGAACATCGAAGGCGCGGACGAAGAAATTCGGAATACTTGTTACGCGACGGCGCGGTCGATGTACGGCGAAGATTTGCCGCAAGTGGTTATCGACCGGTTGGAGAAAGAGCTTGTGCCGATTATTAAATACAAGTTCTCCGCCAACTATCTGATCTCTGAAAAGCTTGTAAAAAAATCGAACCAAGACGGTTATCTAGTCGGCTCCAGGGGATCCGTCGGCTCGTCAGTCGTCGCGACCTTCCTCGGCATTTCCGAGGTAAATCCGCTGCCTGCCCATTACTTGTGCTTGAACAAGGAATGCAAGCACAGCGAGTGGTTCCTCGACGGCAGCGTGCCGAGCGGCTTCGATTTGCCGCCGAAGGATTGTCCGAATTGCGGCAAGCCGATGAAAGGCGAAGGACAGGACATCCCGTTCGAGACGTTCCTTGGGTTCAAGGGAGACAAGGTTCCCGATATCGATTTGAACTTTTCCGGCGAATATCAGCCGATAGCGCATAACTACACGAAGGTGCTGTTCGGTCCGGAGAACGTGTTCCGCGCCGGGACAATCGGTACGGTCGCGGAGAAGACGGCATACGGCTTCGCCAAAAAATATGAGGAAGAGCATCAAAAGAAATGGCGCGGCGCCGAGCTCGCAAGACTCGCTAGCGGCTGTACGGGCGTCAAGCGCAGTACGGGCCAGCATCCGGGCGGCATTGTCGTTGTCCCGGATTACATCGACGTTGAGGACGTAACGCCTGTGCAATATCCGGCAGACGATACGTCAGCCGAATGGAAGACGACTCACTTCGATTATCACGCGTTCGACGAGAACCTGCTTAAGCTCGATATTCTGGGTCACGACGACCCGACGATGATGCGGATGCTTCAGGATTTGACGGGCGTCGATCCGACGACCATCCCGATGAACGATCCGAAGGTTATGAGCCTGTTCAACTCCACGGCCGCGCTTGGCGTGACGCCGGAGCAGATCCGCTCCTCCGTCGCCACGTACGGCGTACCGGAGATGGGCACGAAGTTCGTTCGGCAGATGCTGCAGGAGACGCAGCCGTCTTCCTTCGCCGACTTGCTGCAAATTTCGGGGCTGTCGCACGGTACCGGCGTATGGCTCGGCAACGCGCAGGAGCTTATCAAGAACGGCACCTGCAACATCAAAACCGTTATCGGCTGTCGTGACGATATTATGCTGTATCTGATCTACAAAGCCGGAATGGATGCCGGTCTTGCCTTTAAAATTACGGAGAGCGTACGTAAAGGTAAAGGTCTTACGCCGGAGTGGATCGAAGAGATGAAGCGCTGCAAGGTGCCTCAATGGTATATCGATTCCTGCCTGCGGATTGAGTACATGTTCCCGAAGGCGCATGCCGCGGCATACGTTATTTCCGCCGTGCGCACGGCCTTCTTCAAGCTTTATTATCCGATCGAGTTTTACGCGACTTACTTCTCCGTCCGAGCGGACGACTTCGACCTGGAGCTGTTGTGCCAAGGCTATGACGCGATTCTTCGCAAGCTCTTGGAAATTGAGGCCAAAGGGTTCAACGCGACGCCGAAGGAGAAGAACATGGTCTCCCAGCTGGAGATGTCGCTCGAGATGACGGCAAGAGGCTTCTCCTTCAAGCCGATCGATCTGTACCGGTCCGACGCGACCCGATTCCTGGTTGACGGCGATTCGCTAATCCCGCCGTTTGCAGCCATCGCGGGTATCGGCGATAACGCTGCGCGCAATATTGCGGCGGCAAGAGAAGAAGGGGAATTCCTGTCCATCGAGGATTTCCAACAGAAGTCGAAAGCGACCAAAACGATTATCGAGGTGCTCGGCGGAATGGGCTGCTTCCGGGGATTGCCGGAATCAAACCAGCTGTCGTTGTTCTAAAACGTTAGCTGATATCATTTCTTGTCACGTACCGTGCAAGAACATGATGGGCTGGAAATCATTTCTTGTCACATGCCGTGCAAGAACATGATGGGCTGGAAATCATTTCTTGTCACGTACCGTGCAAGGACATGATCAACTAGAAATCATTTCTTGTCACGTATATGCGATTATGTTATAATTTTTCTGGCAATGATGAGGATAGATTCTTGATGCAGAAGAGTGGGGAAACCCACTCTTTACGTTTTGTATCCGGCAAATACCCATTGCAACCCATACAGGAGGTCAACCCAATTTGAGCACATCCACTATCAAATCCGCCGTTGAGGCTATGGTGCAGCCCTATCTCAATGAAAATGGCTTTGAGCTGGTCGACATTGAATATATCAAGGAAGGCAGTAACTGGTTTCTTCGCATTTTTGTAGATAAAGAAGGCGGCATCGACATCGACGAATGCGGCAAAATCAGCGAATATGTCAGCGAGCAGCTGGATAAGAACGACCCGATCTCCGGGGCTTACTTCCTGGAAGTGTCATCACCGGGGGCAGAGCGTCCGCTTAAAAAACCGGACGATGTACGCAAGGCGGTAGGGAAGTATGTATTTATTACTACATACGAACCGGTCGACGGAGCGAAGGAGTTCGAAGGAACGCTCTTGTCGTTCGACGGCGATACCGTCGCTATCAAGGTCGGCAAGAAGGAACACCGCATTCCGTACGACAAAGTGGCAAGCGCGCGCTTGGCTATTCAATTTTAATTTTGGTTCTATTTATGAAAGGGGGAACATCGTTCCAATGAGTATGGATTTTATTGAAGCTTTGCAGGAAATTGAACGAGATAAAGGAATCGCCAAGGATGTGCTGCTAGAGGCGATCGAAGCTGCGCTTATTTCCAGTTATAAACGCAATTTCAACACGGCGCAGAACGTAAGGGTAGACATTAACCGTCATACCGGCGTCATCAAGGTTTACGCCCGCAAGACGGTTGTCGATGAGGTGCTGGATCCGAGGCTGGAAATTTCGGTGGAAGCGGCTCGCGAGATTAACCCGCATTATCATCTTGACGATGTCGCGGAGATCGAAGTTACGCCTCGCGACTTCGGACGCATTGCGGCGCAGACGGCCAAGCAGGTCGTTACGCAGCGTATTCGCGAAGCGGAGCGGGGACTGATCTATAACGCGTTTATCGATAAGGAAGAGGATATCGTTAACGGCATTGTGCAGCGCCAAGACATGCGCAACCTGTTCGTCGACTTGGGCAAGGTCGAAGCGGTTCTTCCGCTGACGGAGCTGATGCCGACGGACAAGTTCAAGCATGGCGACCGCGTCAAATCGTTTATTACGAAGGTTGAGAACACGACCAAAGGTCCTCAAATTATTTTATCCCGTACGCATCCAGGACTTCTAAAACGGTTATTCGAGCTTGAAGTGCCCGAAATTTATGACGGTGTCGTTGAGATTCGTTCGGTCGCGCGCGAAGCGGGCTTCCGTTCGAAGATTGCGGTTCACTCCCGCAATGAGGAAGTGGATCCGGTCGGATCCTGCGTCGGCCAGAAGGGCCTTCGCGTCCAGACGATTGTCAATGAGCTGAAGGGCGAAAAGATCGATATCGTGCGCTGGTCCGAAAATGTCGAGGAGTACGTGGCGAACGCTTTGAGTCCGTCGAAGGTGCTGGAGGTTATCGTCTTCGAGCAAGAGAAAATGGCGCGTGTCATCGTTCCCGATTATCAGCTGTCGCTTGCGATCGGCATTAAGGGGCAGAATGCCCGTCTTGCCGCGAAGCTTACCGGCTGGAAAATCGATATTAAAAGCGAGACGCAGGCGGAGCAGGAATACGGACGTCCGAAATCGACGACAGGCACCATGCATCAGGATTCCGTATCCATCGATTAGTCTGCGCGCGGGAACAGGCAGCGGCTGAGGAGGGATTTGCGGTGAGACCGAGAAAAATACCGCTTCGCAAGTGCGTGGCTTGTCAAGAAATGATGCCGAAGAAAGAATTGATTCGGGTCGTTCGTACGCCGGACGGCGAGGTCGGCATCGATCTGACCGGCAAAAAAGCGGGGCGTGGCGCCTATTTATGCGGCAAAGTGAACTGCTTTAAGCTTGCGAAGAAGTCAAAAGCGTTGGATCGGGCGCTGAAGCAGCCCGTCGGCGACCATATATACGATCAGTTGGAGCAGGAATTTATCGCGGTGGAGGAGCAATTCATCGCAGCCAAGGAGCTGACGCCGGATGATGATGAAGCCGAATAAAGCTCTTTCTTCCCTGGGTATGGCCATGCGCGCCGGCAAGCTGATAACCGGCGATGAAACGGTGCTGAAGGCCGTAAGAGCAGGGAAAGCCCATCTGGTTATTATTGCCGGCGACGCATCCGACAATACGAAGAAGAAATTTCGAGACAAGTGCGGCACCTACGGAATACAACTCGCCGAAGCATTCGATCGGGAACAGCTGGGAAAGGCGATAGGGAAACCCGAACGCGTTGTGCTGGCGGTCACCGATATGCATTTCGGAAAAATGATTGGAAGTCATCTGAGCCAAAATACGGAGGTGGATCCTATTGAGCAACAAACAGGACAGCAAGGACAATAAAGATAAGCTTCGCGTCTATGAATACGCGAAGTCGCTGAATATGAGCAGTAAAGAAATTATTACGATTCTTAAAAGGCTGAACTTGCCTGTTAATAACCACATGAGCGTCATGGAGAACGAAATGGTGACGAAGGTGGAGGGCTTCTTCCGGGACATTAAAGCGAATGCGGCGGCCAAACGCGCGCAAGAGAGCGGAGGAGCCGCGGTACAGACGGCAACGGCTCAAACGAATCGTCCAAAGGCGGCGCCAAGCGTGCAAGAAACGACTAAACCAACAACTCAAGATAGACAGGGGACAATGAATTCTATTAATACGAAAACTCAACAACCAACCGAACAACGTGAGCAAAGACAGCAAAATAACCAAAACAGCCGTCCATCCGGTCAAGGTCAAGGCCAAGGCGGTCAAGGCCGTCCATCCGGTCAAGGCCAAGGCCAAGGCGGAAGGCAAGGCGGTCAAGGTCAAGGCGGCCAAGGCCGTCCATCCGGCGGTCAGGGCTACCAAGGTAACCGTCCGTCCGGTCAAGGGCAAGGCAATCGTCCATCCGGCGGTCAAGGACAGGGTTACCAAGGCAACCGTCCAGCCGGTCAAGGTCAAGGCCAAGGCGGCGGCAATCGTCAAGGCGGAGCGCCTTCGGGCGGCGGCAACCGCAGCTTCGGTCAAGGCGGAGCGGGCGCTTCTGCCGGCAACCGTCCGGCGCCGGCTTCGGCTCCAGCCGGACAAAGCCGCGGCTTCGACGCGGGAGCTGGCAGAGGTCAGCAGCCGCGCGGCGGCTCTGAGGATCGCAGCGGCGGTAAAAACGGCCGGTTTAACAACGGCGGCCAAAAACGGTTCGAGGATGGCCGTCCGGGTTTTAAAGGCGGCAACAACAATCGCGGGGGCAAAGGACGCGGAGGCAAAGGGCAGCAGCAGCCGCCTCGCGAAAAAATCGACAACACGCCGAAGAAAATTATCGTTCGCGGCACATTGACGGTAGGCGACCTTGCGAAGCTGCTTCATAAAGACGCTTCAGAAGTTATTAAGAAGCTTCTGTTCCTCGGCGTTATGGCGACGATCAACCAAGAGATCGATATGGACGCGATTATGTTGATTGCAGGCGAATACGGCGTTGAAGTGGAAGTGAAAATCCCGGTTGAAGAAGACGCGTTTGAAACCTTTGAGGAGACGGACGAAGCCGAGGATTTGATGGTCCGGCCGCCGGTCGTTACCATTATGGGTCACGTCGACCACGGCAAGACGACGCTGCTTGACGCGATTCGCAAGACGAATGTAACCGGCGGAGAAGCCGGCGGCATTACGCAGCATATCGGCGCTTACCAAGTCGAAATTAACGGCAAAAAGATTACATTCCTTGATACGCCGGGCCACGAAGCGTTTACGATGATGCGTGCCCGCGGCGCTCAAGTGACGGATATTACCATTATCGTGGTCGCGGCGGATGACGGCATCATGCCTCAAACCGTTGAAGCGATCAATCACGCGAAAGCCGCCGGCGTTCCGATCATCGTTGCGGTGAACAAGATCGATAAGCCGGAAGCGAACGCCGATAAAATTAAACAAGAAATGACGGAATACGAGCTCGTGCCGGAAGAATGGGGCGGCGATACGATCTTCGTGGAAGTGTCCGCGAAGCAGCGCATCAACCTCGAAGGCTTGCTGGAAATGATTCTGCTCGTTGCCGAAGTGAACGAGTTTAAAGCGAATCCGAACAAACGCGCGAGAGGTACCGTCATCGAGGCCGAGCTGGACAAAGGCAAGGGACCTGTTGCCCGCATTCTGGTACAGCACGGTACGCTTAAGATCGGCGACGCTTTTGTAGCGGGCAACTGCTTCGGTCGCGTGCGCGCGATGGTGAACGACCGCGGCCGCCGTCTCAAAGAAGCTGGACCTTCCACGCCGATCGAGATTACGGGTCTGACTGAAGTGCCGCAAGCCGGCGATCCGTTCCTGGTGTTCGAAGACGAGCGCAAGGCGCGCGCAATCGCAGAACGCCGCGCGATTAAGCAGCGTCAATCCGATATGGGCGCCAATACGCGCGTTACGCTGGACGATCTCTTCAACCACATTAAAGAAGGCGAGATCAAGGATCTGAACGTGATCATCAAAGCCGACGTACAAGGCTCCGCCGAAGCGCTCAAAGGCTCGCTTGCAAAAATCGATGTCGAAGGCGTGCGCGTGAAAATTATTCATACCGGCGTAGGCGCGATTACGGAATCGGATGTTATTCTGGCTTCCGCATCCAACGCCATCGTAATCGGCTTCAACGTCCGTCCGGACCCGCAGGCCGAGGCGACAATCGCGCAGGAGAAGGTTGACGTGCGTATGCACCGCGTCATTTACAATGTCATCGACGAGATCGAGCAAGCGATGAAAGGCATGCTGGATCCGGTCTATAAAGAGGTTGTAATCGGTCACGCCGAAGTGCGCAACGTGTTTAAAGTAACGAAGGTGGGCGCGATCGCGGGTTCTATGGTCGTCGACGGCAAGATTACCCGTTCCGCAGAAGCAAGAGTTATCCGCGGCGGCATCGTTGTATACACCGGCAAAATCGATTCCTTGAAGCGGTTCAAGGATGACGCCAAGGAAGTGGCGTCCGGTTATGAGTGCGGTATAACGCTTGAACGCTTTAGCGATATTAAAGAGGGAGATATGATTGAAGCGTTCATCATGGAAACGGTAGAGAGGTGATCATGCATGGCTAAAATACGCGTCGGCCGGGTCAGCGAGCAAATCAAAAAAGAGCTGAGCCAAATTATCCAGATGGAGCTGAAGGATCCTCGAATCGGCTTCATCACGGTTACGGGCGTAGAGACGACCAGCGATTTATCCCAGGCTCGCATCTACTTGAGCGTGCTTGGCAGCGACGAGCAGAAGGAAGAGACGCTAAAGGCGCTGGGGAGAGCTACCGGTTTCCTTCGTTCCGAGCTCGGCAAACGGATGAAGCTTCGCCATACGCCGGAGCTGCTGTTCAAATTCGACAGCAGCATCGAGTACGGAAGCCGAATCGAGTCCTTGCTGACTGAACTCAATAACGGGAATGAAGCAAGATGATAAGCAAAGATCAGTATGTTTCCCAATTGGATGAAGCATTGGCTTTTATTAAAGCCAATGCTTCCTTCCTTGTCGTCTCCCATGTTCAGCCCGACGGCGATGCGATCAGCTCGACCGTGGTGGTCGACTGGCTGCTGGAACGTATGGGCAAAAAAGCTGTGCTCGTGAATGAAAGCGAGCTCCCGTCCCGCTTAAATTATTTGCGTCATTTTGACCAAATCCTATCTTTGAAGAAGCAGAAGCTTGAGGCGTCTTTCGATGCGGTTATCGCGGTTGATTGCGCCGATAACCGGCGAATGGGAGAGGTCTCTTCCTTTTTTCCTGAAGGCTGCGCTATTCTGAATATCGATCATCATCCGACCAATAACAGATTCGGCTCAGTCAACGTCATTCAGCCGCATGCGGCGGCAACGGCCGAGATCCTGTTCGATTTGATTGAACGGGCGGGAATGACGCCTGATCTCGATTGCGCAACCGCCATTTATACCGGGCTGATGACGGATACGGGCGGTTTCCGATATTCCAATACAAGCCCGCGTGTCATGGAAATTGCGGCGAAGCTGCTGGAGACCGGCGTTTCCGGAAGCAAGCTGGCCGACCATCTGCTGGAGAAAATGACGATGGCCAAGCTGAAGCTTCTGCAAATGTCGTTGGCAAGACTGACGTTTAGCGAAGATTTGAGAATCGGCTGGGTCTATATCGGGAAAAATGATCTGACCGATTGCGGCGCCGTTCCCGAGGATCTGGAAGGCATCGTGAACTATGCGCTGAATGTCGATGGCGTCGAGGTCGGCATTTTGTTCAAAGAGACAAACGACGGGGCAGTCAAAGCGAGCTTAAGGTCCGCAGGCAAGGCGGACGTTGCGGCGATTGCGCAAACCTTCGGCGGCGGCGGACATGTGCGGGCTTCAGGCTGCAGGCTTGACGGACCGATCGAAGAAGCGATTCGCGTATTGGTTGATGCGGTAAGAAAGGCGTTGGTATAAGCATGGACGGCATTTTGGCGGTATGGAAGCCGGAGGGCTGGACTTCGCACGACGTGGTGGCTAAGGTTAGACGGCTGCTCAAGATGAAACGGATCGGACATACCGGCACGCTTGACCCTATGGTAACCGGCGTGCTCCCTTTATGTTTGGGCCGCTCAACGCGCGTCGTGGAATACATACAAGAAAGACCGAAGGCGTACGAGGCGGTGCTGAAGCTTGGGATCGCCACGGATACCGAGGATATGACCGGCGAGGTTATCGCTCGTCAGCCAGTGCAGAACGTTACGAAGGAGCAGGTTGAACAGGTGTTAAACCGCTTCATCGGCGACATTGAGCAGGTGCCTCCCATGTTCTCGGCTGTTAAGGTAGGCGGCAAGCGTCTATATGAGCTTGCGCGGGAAGGCAAAACGGTGGAACGCAAAGCTAGAACGGTGACAATCCACGAAATTAAGCTGCTCCATGCCGAGCTCGACAGCGAGGAGCCGGAAATTACTTTTTCCGTCGTATGTTCCAAGGGAACCTACATCCGCACATTATGCGTCGATATCGGCAAAGCGCTGGGTCTTCCGGCGGCTATGGCCAAGCTTACGCGCACGATGTCCGGCGGGATTACGGCAGAAGGGTGTTTAACCTTGGCTCAAATTGAGGAACTGTTGAACGCAGGCGAGCTTGAAAAGCATCTCATTCCCGCCGATCAAGCCATCGCGCATATGCCGAAAGCAACGGTTGCGCCGTCTGCCGTCAGATTGGCTCGGCGCGGGCAGAAAGTGCCGCTGTCCAAGCTTTCGAACGAGTGGAAGGACGGCGAGCTTGTCCGGTTGTACGAGCCTGCTGAGCATGGCCAATTTCTGGGCATTTATCAGGTTGATTCCGAGTCGGCTCAGATTAAGCCGGTTAAAGTGTTTACAAGCAACGAACCTTAAGGCTGTGTACATTGCAATTAAGCAGGCAAGCCGGGTAAAGTTTACGTAGAAATGCAGGTGTCAGTTGTGGAAGTCATCCCATTATCTTATCCCTTAAACAACCCAGAAGCGCTTACGGGCGGGAAAAAGCTGTCGATCGCCATCGGTTTTTTTGACGGTGTGCACCGCGGCCATCAAAATGTGATCAAAGCGGCGACCGCCCATGCCAAGCAATCGGACATGCGGTCCGCTGTGCTTACCTTCTCGCCGCATCCGAAGGAGGTGCTCGGGCAGGGCGATCCGCATTACCGCTGCCTGACGCCGATTTCGAGCAAGACGCAGCTGATCGAAGAGCTTGGCGTCGACGTCGTATTCGTCATGAAGTTTGATCTTTCGTTCGCGTCGCTTTCTCCAGGCCAGTTTGTCTCCGAAGTGCTTCGTCCGCTTGGCGTCGCGCATGCCGCCGTCGGCTTCGACTTCACATTCGGCAGCAAGGGGAGCGGCACGGCCGAAATGCTTCGGGAGCTCGGCGGGGCGGATATTTCCGTCCATATCGAGGAGCCGCTTTATGAAGACGGCATGAAAGTGAGCAGCACGTTCACGAAAGAGTCGCTGGAAAGCGGCGATCTCGCGATGGCGAACAAGCTGCTCGGCCGCCCGTATGAAGTGACGGGAACGGTCGTGCACGGGGACGGCAGAGGCCGGACAATCGGTTTCCCCACAGCCAATCTGGACCTCGATGATCCGTACGTAACGCCGCGTCTCGGCGTATATGCGATAACGGCCTGGATCGACGGGGAAAGCTTTGGCGGCGTGCTCAACCACGGCAAGAAACCGACGTTTAATAATACGGAGGTTGTGCCGGTCATGGAAGCTCATTTGTTCGATTTCGACCGCGATATATACGGCAAAGAGATACGAGTGCAGTTCCAATCCTTTATCCGGCCTGAGCAGAAGTTCGGCTCCGTTACGGAATTAATCGCTCAAATTGCGGCGGATTCCGACCAAGCGAGAAAATGGCTTGCCGAGCGGAAGTAATTTCCTCGACAAGCGCTAATCCAATATGGTATACTAGAGACCGTTGCGAACAGCTTGCCCTCGTATGAGGGTTAGGTGGCTCGTATACTGAACCTTAGCTTGGTTGTCCGCTCTCACCGGCGGCGGCGAGGCTAACGGCGATTATGAATAAGGAGGTGAAAAGGATGGCAATTACGCAAGAACGCAAACAAGAGCTGATCGAGACTCACAAAACTCACGCGAGTGACACGGGGTCCCCTGAAGTTCAAATCGCTATCCTTACGGAGAACATCGTTAACCTGACTCAGCATCTTCGCGAGCACAAGAAGGATCATCATTCCCGCCGCGGTCTGCTTAAGATGGTAGGTCAACGCCGTAAGTTGCTAGCTTACCTGAAGAACAAAGACGTAAAACGTTACAGCGCATTGATCGAAAAACTCGGCCTTCGCCGTTAAAACATGCGTGAGCAGAAAGCAACCTGATTATCCCGTCCGCCAGTTCGTCTGGAGCAGGGGTTCGGGTTGCTTTTTGTAATAGGAAAAAGGAGGGACTATATGCTTCAACGTATTGAAACGACGTTAGGCGGCCGACCGCTCGTGCTTGAGACCGGGCGACTGGCTAAGCAAGCGAATGCGGCAGTCACGGTCCGCTACGGCGAGACTGTTATCTTATGTACGGTTACCGCATCGACGGAGCCTAAGGATTTGGATTTCTTCCCGCTAACCGTCAACTATGAGGAACGGCTGTATGCGGTAGGCAAAATTCCCGGCGGCTTCATCAAACGCGAGGGTAGACCAAGCGAAAAGGCTATTTTGTCCAGCCGCTTGACGGACCGTCCGATTCGCCCGTTGTTCCCGGAAGGCTTCCGTAACGACGTGCAAATCGCCAATATCGTCATGAGCGTCGATCAGGATTGCTCGCCGGAAATTGCGGCGATGATCGGCACTTCGGCGGCGCTGACCATCTCCGACGTCCCGTTCAATGGACCGATCGGCGGTGTCGTTGTCGGCCGCATTAACGGACAGTTCGTGATTAATCCGACAGTGGCGCAGGAGCAGGAAACCGATATTTATGTCGTTGTTGCGGGCACGAAGGACGCGATCATGATGGTGGAGGCGGAAGCGAACGAGGTTCCGGAATCCGTCATGCTGGAAGCGATCATGTTCGGACATGACGCCATCAAATCCATCGTTCAAAGCATCGAAGAGCTGCAAGCTCTTGCCGGCAAAGAGAAGATGGAAGTCAAGCTACATACCGTAAATGCTACCGTAAATGCGGAAGTTCGCGAATACGCTTCTGCTCGTCTGGTCGAAGCCGTGAAAATTCCGGAGAAGCATGCGCGTCAGGACGCGATCGACGCTGTGAACAGCGATACGGTTGCTCATTTCGAGGCGAAATACGCGGATACGCCGGAGCTTCTGGCCGACGTCAAGGAAGTATTGTACGATATTGTGAAGGAAGAGGTTCGCCGCCTCATTACGCACGACAAAGTGCGTCCAGACGGCCGTAAGCTGGATGAAATTCGTCCAATCGAATGCGACGTTGCGCTCCTGCCTCGCACACATGGCTCCGGCCTGTTCACGCGCGGTCAGACGCAAGCGCTCAGCATTTGTACGCTAGGCGCGATGGGAGACGTGCAAATTCTTGACGGCATCTCGCCGGAAGAGACCAAACGATTCATGCACCATTATAACTTCCCGCCGTTCAGCGTCGGCGAGGCTCGTCCTCTTCGTCCGCCGGGCCGCAGGGAGATCGGCCACGGAGCGCTCGGCGAACGCGCCTTGTCGAAGGTTATTCCTTCCGAAGCGGAGTTCCCGTATACGATTCGTCTCGTTTCCGAAGTGCTTGAGTCCAACGGCTCCACATCGCAAGCCAGCATTTGCGCGAGCACGCTCGCGATGATGGATGCGGGCGTTCCGATCAAAGCTCCGGTTGCGGGTATTGCCATGGGCCTGATCAAGGACGGCGATCATTTCTCCATCCTGTCGGATATTCAAGGCATGGAAGACCATCTCGGCGATATGGACTTTAAGGTTGCCGGAACGGCTCAAGGCGTAACCGCCATTCAGATGGATATCAAAATCGACGGCATCGACCGCAGCATTTTGGAGCAAGCGCTGGAGCAAGCCCGCGAAGGACGCATGCATATTTTGGGCAAAATGCTTGAAGTGATGTCCGCGCCTCGGACAAGCCTTTCGAAATATGCGCCGAAAATTCTTACCTTGCGCATTAACCCGGACAAAATCCGCGACGTTATTGGCGCAGGCGGCAAAATCATTAACAAAATCATCGAAGAAACCGGCGTGAAAATCGATATCGAGCAAGACGGCAGCGTCTTTATCGCTTCTTCCAATGAAGAGATGAACCAAAAAGCGAAGGCCATTATCGAAGGCATCGTGAAAGAAGTGGTCGTCGGCGAGATTTATCTCGGAACGGTGAAGCGGATCGAGAAGTTCGGCGTATTCGTCGAAATTTTACCGAACAAGGACGGTTTGGTTCACATCTCGCAATTGTCTACGGAACGCGTAGCGAAATGCGAGGATGTTGTCAAAATCGGCGATCAGATCACGGTGAAAGTAACCGAAATCGATCAGCAAGGCCGTGTTAATCTGTCGCGCAAAGCGGTTCTTACAGCAGAAGCCCCTGCTCAATCTTAAGTGTTGAGCGGGACGCTTCACTCCCATAGCCAGCCGTAAAGAGTCAGAGCTTATCTGTCTCTTTTTTATTTGGGCCGAGCATATTCTTGTCCATGCGCACATACACATGTCCATGAGCGCATGCGGAGCCAGACGGCTCTCGCGCGACTGATGCGGTTGGGAGTGGGAACGATGAATTTGCGAAAAGCGGCTGCCATATCGGCTAGTGTATTGATGCTGCTTGTTTTAGTCAAAATGAACGGAAATATCGCTTCCTTTATCAACACTGTGAAATCGGGGGACGCAGTCGAAGCGTTAGGGAGAACCTCCTACACAGAAGAAGAAAAGCGGGAGCTCTATGAGGCGATCGTTGCGGAGGCGGAGACGAAACGAATTGCGCCCGTAGACGCGCGTATTGACCGGGTATGGCATGCGATTCCCGGCTATAACGGCCTTGCCGTCGACATCGAAAAAACGTACGAAGCCGCGCTCAAGGCGCCGAGGTCCGGCGCCATTCCGTTTCAGTACCAAGAGATCGAGCCGAAAATATCGCTAAAGCATCTTGGGCCTCAGCCGATCTATAGAGGCAATCCGAATAAACCGATGGTATCGCTGATGATCAATGTGGCATGGGGCAACGAATATATCGATCCGATCCTCGCAACGCTTGAGGAGAAGGGGGTTAAGGCAACCTTCTTCCTCGACGGCAGCTGGCTCAAAAAAAATGTGGACGTTGCCAAAAAGATTCAGGCGGCGGGGCATGAAATGTCCAATCACGCGTACTCGCATCCCGATATGAAAAACTTAAGCAGAACGGACCAATATAATCAGATTGCGAAGACGCAGCAGCTGCTCAAGGAATTGTTGGGTGTAGATAACAAATGGTTTGCGCCTCCATCCGGGTCGTACAACGCGGCAACCGTGCAAATCGCCAGCGAGCAAGGGCTGGGCACGGTTCTTTGGACGCTGGATACGGTAGACTGGAGAAAACCTCCCGCCGATTCGGTCATCCGCAAGATGCAGGCGAAGCTGGAGCCCGGCTCGCTTATTCTGATGCATCCGACGGAAACGACCAAAGGCGCCTTGGCCGGCATTATCGATGCCGCCATCGCGAAGGGCTTCGT
The DNA here is from genome assembly GCF_003583765.1 of Paenibacillus nanensis. Taxonomy (GTDB): domain Bacteria; phylum Bacillota; class Bacilli; order Paenibacillales; family Paenibacillaceae; genus Pristimantibacillus; species Pristimantibacillus nanensis. The sequence continues at coordinate 137,947 of NZ_QXQA01000009.1, read as the reverse complement.
CATCGGGACGGTAAGCGAGACGCTTTCGAGCAACCGCGTCGCGGCAGTTGTTGAGGGAGCCCATTTATTTTGATATAGTGAAATCATTGCTTGCGAGCTTACGAAGCGGTTTTGCAAAACGCAAAACTTGGAGGAGGATCTCATTGAACAAATATACGCTTAGCAACGGATTGCGCGTAGTCGTTGAATACATACCTACCGTTCGCTCCGTCTCATTCGGCATTTGGGTCAAAACAGGCTCCCGTAACGAGACGATCGAAAATAACGGGATATCGCATTTTATCGAACATATGCTGTTCAAAGGCACGGAGAGAAGGACCGCAAAAGATATTGCGGATGTGTTCGACGGCATCGGCGGCAACGTAAACGCCTTTACGGCCAAGGAATATACGTGCTATTTCGCCAAGGTGCTGGATGAGCATCTGCCGATCGCGGTAGACGCCTTGTCGGATATGTTCTTCCATTCCCAGTTCGACGAGACGGAGCTGGCGAAGGAGAAAAACGTCATCTTAGAGGAAATCGCCATGTATGAAGATACGCCGGATGATAAGGTTCATGACGAGGCGTCCCGCGCTTCCTTCGGCGATCATCCGCTCGCGTATTCCATACTCGGCTTAAAGGACCGTTTGGAAGCGATGGGCCCGGACACGCTGAAGGGCTACATGAAAGAACGCTACACGATCGAAAATACGGTTGTCAGCGTGGCCGGCAATGTCGAGGAAGGCAAGCTGCTTGAGCTGCTCGAGAAGCATTTTGGCGCTTTTTCGAACCATGCGGAACCGTTCGTGCCCGAGGCTCCGGTCTTCCGCGGCGATTACGTGTTTTACAAAAAGAAAACCGAACAAAACCATATCTGCATGACGTTCCCTGGCTGCTCCAATAAGGATGCCAAGCTGTACGCGATGGTGCTGCTCAACAATGCTTTGGGCGGCGGCATGAGCTCCAGGCTGTTCCAAGAGATCCGGGAGAAGCGCGGTCTTGCTTATTCCGTCTACTCCTATCATACCGGCTATGCCGACTCTGGCTTGTTTACCGTGTACGCCGGAACGGCTCCGAAGCAAACGAAGGACGTGCTGAATCTAACGCTTGAGCAGATCCATGAGCTTTCCGTCAAAGGCTTAGCGGAAGATGAGCTGCACCGCGGCAAAGAGCAGCTGAAGGGCTCCTTGATCTTAAGCCTGGAAAGCACCAGCAGCCGCATGAACCGCATCGGCAAAAACGAGCTGATGCTCGGACATCACTACACGCTTGACGAGCTGCTTAAACGGATCGACAACGTCACGATGGACGATGTGCGTGAAGTGACGAAACGGATACTGTCGGTTCCGTTTGCGGTTGCGATGGTCGGTTCGACGGACAAAGATGCGGCAAATTTAAGGAGAGATCAGTATGTACCAGGTTCTGTTTAAACGTCTGGAAGGCAATGAAGATATCGCGGTTCCGCGCAAAATGTCCGAATGGGCCGCAGGCTTTGACCTGCAAGCGGCTGTCGCTGAACCGCTCACTCTTAAGCCGGGGGAGCGCGCGCTTGTTCCTACGGGCTTTGCAATGGCGATGCCGAAGGAGCTCGAAGCGCAAATCAGGCCGAGAAGCGGCCTCGCTTTCAAGCATGGCATTACATGCTTGAACTCGCCGGGAACAATCGACGCGGATTACCGCGGCGAAGTGAAGGTTCTGCTCATGAATCACGGAGCCGAGCCGTTTACCGTTACACGCGGCGAACGGATCGCGCAAATGGTGTTCCAGGAGGTTCCCGCCGTAACGATTGAGGAGGCTTCGGAGCTTCCGGATACGGTCCGCGGCGCGGGCGGCTTTGGTCATACGGGCGTGAAATAAGAACAGGCGGCGCAAATACCGCTTTCGTTCAAACGAATTAAGGCTTGCCAGATTCATCTGGCTGGCCTTTTTCATTTTTCGGGCTCGTTTTTTCACCCGTTTCTGGGCGCACGCATACGATGGTCTATATCTTATTGGCCAGAAGGGAGTGAAGCCCGATGTTAACTGGCGTTCAAGTGCTGCTGCTTGGCGGCGATGCGAGACAGCTGGAGGTTATCCGCAAGCTTAATGAGCTTGATGCATCCGTTACCGTGTGCGGATTCGACGGCTTGCATACTTCCTTGGACGGCGCCGTTCACGCCGAGTTCGATGAAACGCTGTTCGAGGGCGTCGACGCTCTGCTGCTTCCAGCGGTTGGGACGGACGACCAAGGGAATATCCATGCGGTCTTCAGCGACCGCGAGATGAAGCTGACGGGCGAGCACATCGCGAAGCTGCCGCAGCATTGCACTGTATATACGGGGATGGCAAAGCCTTATTTGCGCAAGCTCTGCGAAGAGAAGGGAATAAAATTGGTGGAATTGTTCGACCGCGACGATGTGGCCATCTACAATTCGATTCCGACGGCGGAAGGCGCGCTTATGATGGCGATCCAGAATACCGACATTACTATTCACGGCTCCGTATGTATGGTGCTCGGATTCGGGCGCACAGGATTTACGATGGCGAGAACGCTTCAAGGCTTAGGCGCGAAAGTCAAGGTGGGCGTCAGGCGGTCCGAGCATTTCGCGAGAGCGCTCGAGATGGGTTTTGAGCCCTTCTACACCACTAACTTGCTGCAGCATGTAGGCAATGTCGACTTGCTTTTCAATACAATTCCAACTATGGTTGTCACAGCTCAGATTATAGCGAATTTACCGTCGCGTTCCGTCATTATCGACCTCGCATCGAACCCGGGCGGCACGGATTTCCGTTTTGCGGAAAAAAGAGGCATAAAGGCCTTGCTTGCGCCCGGCCTGCCAGGTATCGTAGCTCCGAAAACAGCTGGACGCATCATAGCGGATTGTTTATCTCAGTTGATCATGGATGAAACGATGAAGCGGGGGAATGGAGTATGAATTGGAACGGGATTACGGTTGGTTACGCGTTGTCCGGCAGCCATTGCACGTTTGCCGAGGTGATGCCGGAAATTAAAAAGTTTGTGGATGCGGGCGCGAATGTGGTTCCGATCGTGTCGAATACGTTAGTGACGACGGATACACGCTTCGGCACGGCGAAGGAATGGCAGGAGCAGCTTACCGGCATTACGGGAAACGAGATTATTTCAACGATTGTTCAAGCGGAGCCGCTGGGACCTTCTAAGCTGTTAGATATCCTTGTCATCGCTCCTTGTACCGGCAATACGACCAGCAGACTTGCAAATGCGATTACCGACAGCGCCGTCCTTATGGCGGCCAAAGCGCAAATGCGCAACGGGCGGCCGATCGTGCTGGCTATTTCCACGAATGACGGATTGGGGCTAAATGCGGCGAACATTGCCAAACTTCTAGTCGCCAAACATATTTATTTTGTGCCGTTCGGTCAAGACAATCCGGTTCAGAAGCCCAATTCATTAGTGGCGAGAATGGATCTGGTGATGGAGACATGCGAAGCGGCGCTTCAAGGAAAGCAGCTCCAGCCTCTGCTGATCGAAAGGACATAACGAGACATTACCAAGGATGAACTGAAAGACGTCATGAAGCTGCCGACGGTTACTCGGAATCTACGATGACACGGTACCTTTGCAGCTCTCGTCTTCGGGGAATGATGGAGGCTCATGGAATGCGGATTTTGGTTCAAAAATTCGGAGGAACCTCGCTTTCAACCGAACAAGCAAGAGAACGCGTCATTCATCATATCGAGAGAGAACGAAACAGCGGATATGCCGTTGTGGTCGTCGTTTCGGCAATGGGCCGGAAGGGCGACCCGTATGCGACGGATACGCTGCTTTCCTTTGTACGCGACAACGGCGGCGCGCTTCCCGCTCGAGAGAAGGATCTGCTTATGGCTTGCGGAGAGATGATTTCCGCAGCCGCTATGTGCAGCCTTTTGCAATCCAGAGGGATACCCTCCGTTGCCCTAACCGGCGGGGGGGCCGGCATTATAACCGATGAGCAGTTCGGTTCAGCCCGAATCAAATCCATCCGGACGGACCGGCTGCTGCATGAGCTGCAGAACGGTAAAGTCGTTATTGTCACCGGCTTTCAGGGGGTAACATCGGACGGGGACATCACGACGCTTGGGCGGGGAGGAAGCGACACGTCCGCGACCGCGTTAGGAGCGGCGCTTCAAGCGGAAATCGTCGATATTTATACGGATGTAGACGGCATCTTGACGGCGGATCCCCGCATTGTAAGCGAAGCGAGACCGCTTGAGGTGGTAAGCTATGCGGAAGTCGGCAATATGGCGCGTCAAGGCGCCAAGGTTATTCATCCGAGGGCTGTAGAAATCGCGCAGCAGTCGCGGATTCCCGTGCGGGTTCGATCGACGTTCTCGGATGAGCCGGGGACGCTTGTAACGGATGCGTCCGCGGCAAGCGGCGGTCAAGCAGTAAAAGATAAGTTCGTAACGGGCATCGCTCATGTTACGGGCGTCACGCAAATTTCCGTCCAAGCCATTGAAGGACGTAACGACATGCAGCTGCAGGTGTTTCAGACCATGGCGAAGCATCACATCAGCGTCGATTTCATAAATGTAACGCCAAGCGGAGCGGTGTATACGGTATTCGACGAAGACGCGGATCATGCGCTTGCTTTGCTTAGCGAATGCGGCTTCTCGCCGGCGGCTGTGCGCAGCTGCGCAAAAATCTCGGTTATCGGCGGCGGGATGAACGGCCAGCCCGGCGTCATGGCTCGCATCGTAGAAGCCTTAACGGAGCAGGGCATTATGATCATGCAGTCCGCCGACTCCAATACGACGATTTGGGTGCTTGTACAGGAAGCCGATATGGCGAAAGCGCTGCGCGCGTTGCACGCCAAATTTGATCTTCATCGTTAAGTGTATAGAAGGAATTTTCCTTTCGTGATATAATGCATTAAAGAGTTTACGCTTAGGAGGAAGAGCCAAATGGATTTCGGCAGATTGATTACCGCAATGGTCACCCCATTTGATGCGGAAGGACAAATAGATTGGCAGACTACGGAGAGACTCATCGATTATTTGATAGATGAGCAGAAGAGTGACAGCTTGGTCGTGTCCGGCACGACGGGCGAATCGCCTACACTGACGGAGGACGAGAAGCTTGCGCTGTTTCAATTTGTCGTCAAGCATGCGGCGGGACGTTGCAAGGTCATTGCCGGGACGGGCAGCAATAACACGGCTCATTCCATTCATTTGACGAAAGCCGCGGAAGCTTGCGGCGTCGACGGGGTGCTCCTCGTCGCTCCTTATTATAATAAACCGACGCAGGAAGGCTTATATCAGCATTTCAAAGCGATCGCCGAGTCGACGAAGCTTCCGGTCATCCTATATAACGTGGAAGGACGGACAGGCGTTAATATTTCCGTCGATACGACGCTTCGCCTGGCGCAGATCGATAATGTAGTGGCGACAAAGGATTGCGCTTCTCTGGAGCAGCTGACTCAGATTATTAGCGCGGCTCCAGAAGGCTTTTACGTATACAGCGGTGACGACAGCGCGACATTGCCGGCGCTTGCTGTCGGCAGCTATGGGATTGTCAGCGTGGCAAGCCATATTGTCGGCGCGCAAATGCAGGAACTGATTCAAGCCTATGCAGACGGAAACGTACAGGAAGCCGCTCAACTAAACGGCAAGCTGTTCCCGGTATTCAAAGGCTTGTTCCACTGTCCGCATCCGGTCCCGAATCCGGTAGCGGTCAAATATGCGCTTAGCCTCAAAGGCCTTCCAGTAGGAGGCGTTCGTCTGCCGCTTGTCAATGTGAATGACGCAGAAGCGGAATTTTTGCGTAACTTAATCTCGAAGTATTGAACGCGTAAGAGCATTGATTAACGATTTGAATGACCTCGTAACGTACCGCGGTCTCATCCCTTGAAGGTTTTTAATTGAGATTTTTTTTCTCGTTTCAAGCAAGAGAATTGCTTGCCGGAAGCCGATGCCTACAGCATCGGTTTTCTTTTTTGGGGGAAACTTAATCACAATTCGTGACCGGTTTCGTTTTGTATTACTTGTATTCCATCTTTTTCTTCATGTATAATAAGCACAAGTGACTGGGTGCGGCAAAGTTATGAGTTTGAATAAATCGTCAGAGCGGCATCTGACGTTTATCTAGTTTTGCATAGATTATGAGTACGAAATGGTAAATTATTGAATCACAACAAATATTAGGAGGTATGGATACACTTGTCAAAGAAGAACAACCAGGATAAGCTGCTTATCTTTGCACTTGGCGGAGTAGGCGAAATCGGCAAAAATATGTATGTTATCCAGTACAATAACGACATTGTGGTCGTAGATTCAGGCTTAAAGTTTCCGGAAGAGGACATGCTCGGCATCGATATCGTCATTCCGGATATAACGTACTTAACGGAGAACCGTGATAAAGTTCGCGGCATTCTGATCACCCACGGACATGAGGATCATATCGGCGGACTGCCTTACGTTCTGAAGCATCTGAACGTTCCTGTATACGGAACGAAGCTGACGCTCGGACTGATTGAAGGCAAGCTGAAGGAAGCGGGCATGCTTGGCGAGACGAAGCGAATCTTGATCAGCGCGGATTCCGAAATCCAGATGGGCTCCATTCGCGCAAGCTTCTTCAAGACCAACCACAGTATTCCGGATTCGGTCGGCGTCTGCTTGGACACGCCGGAAGGCATCGTCGTTCATACGGGCGACTTCAAATTCGACCATACGCCGGTGAATGACCAGTTCGCCGATTTGCAGCGGATTGCCGAGATTGGAAGCCGCGGCGTGCTGGCTCTGTTATCGGACAGCACGAACGCCGAAAGACCGGGCTATACGCCGTCGGAGGCAAATGTAGGCGACGAGCTTGAGGACATTTTCCGGAAGTCGACACAGCGTGTCGTTGTCGCGACGTTCGCATCGAACGTACATCGCATTCAACAAATCATTAATGCCTCGATCGCAACTCGCCGCAAGATTGCTGTCGTAGGCCGAAGCATGGTCAATGTCGTAAGCATCGCTTCCGAGCTGGGATACTTGAACATTCCGGAAGGCATGCTGATCGAGCCTGAAGAGGTAAACAAGCTTGCCGCAGACCGTGTCGTCATTTTATGTACAGGCAGTCAAGGGGAACCAATGTCTGCGCTTACACGTATGGCTAGATCAACGCATCGCAAAGTCGATATATTGCCAGGGGATACGGTTATTATTGCCGCAACGCCGATTCCGGGCAACGAGCGTTACGTAGGCCGCACAGTGGATGAGCTGTTCCGTCTCGGTGCAAACGTTATTTACGGACCAGGCTCCGTATCCGGCGTGCACGTTTCCGGCCACGGCAGCCAGGAAGAGCTGAAGCTCATGCTTAATCTGATTAAGCCGAAATATTTTATCCCGATACACGGAGAATACCGGATGCTGCGCCAACATGCGAAGCTTGGCGAAGCGATTGGGATGGACCGCGAAAATATCTTCATTGTCGACAATGGAGATACGGTTGAATTTCAAGGCGGCGTCGCTCGCAAAGGCGCGAAAGTGCAAGCGGGCAACGTCCTGATCGATGGTTTGGGAGTCGGAGACGTAGGCAATATCGTTCTTCGCGACCGCAAGCTGTTATCTCAAGATGGAATCCTAGTTGTCGTCGTAACGCTTAGCAAGCAAGACGGCGCAATTATGTCGGGGCCGGATATTATCTCGCGCGGATTTGTGTATGTTCGCGAGTCCGAAGGCCTGCTTGATGAGGCGAACCGAATTGTTACATCAACACTGAATAAGCTGATGAGCGATAAAGTCAATGAATGGGCATCTCTGAAAACGAATGTGAAGGATGCGCTTGGCCGCTTTTTATATGAACAAACCCGTCGTCGTCCTATGATTTTGCCGATTATCATGGAAGTGTAAACGACCCTTAAGGCCCATCACGAAATCAAAACGCTTTTCTTTCCGCAATAGCGGATGGGAGGCGTTTTTTTTTACCTTTAGATAACGGAAATATTGTTCCGCGAAGGCCTGGAACCGAATAAAAAAACCATTCGTCCCCATACTATGATGAGCTATGAATCAAGCGCCAAAGGGGACATGAAACGATGACAGACCTTCTATATCCAAACATTAGGAACGAGCAGCCTGAACCGGGCGTTCCCGAGAAAAAGCTGAATCCCGCTGTTGAAAACATCCAGCAGCTGGGCACGGCACAAACGCCTACGGCCGCCGAGTCGAATATTTTTTGCATGACGATTATCGGCCAAGTGGAAGGCCATATGATCCTTCCTCCTCAGAACAAAACGACAAAATACGAGCATATTATCCCGCAGCTTGTTGCCGCCGAACAAAATCCAAAAATCGAAGGCGTGCTGATCGTCTTAAATACCGTAGGCGGAGATGTCGAAGCGGGGCTCGCGATTGCGGAGATGATCTCATCCTTGTCCAAGCCGACGGTTACGCTTGTGCTGGGAGGCGGTCATTCCATCGGCGTTCCGATTGCGGTGGCCGGGAATAAATCGTTTATCGCGGAGACCGCGACGATGACGATACACCCGATTCGTCTGAACGGTCTTGTCATCGGCGTGCCGCAAACCTTTGAATATTTGGAAAAAATGCAGGAGCGGGTCGTGCGATTTGTAACCTCCCATTCGAATGTAGCGGAGCAGACGTTTAAGCAGCTGATGTTTAAAACAGGGGAGTTGACCCGGGATATCGGCACAACCGTTATTGGAACGGATGCGGTTAAGCATGGTTTGATCGATGCGGTAGGCGGTTTAGGCGACGCGCTTAGAGAGCTTAACGCCATGATTGAGCTGCGCAGAGCATCCGATCTGACGCCAGGCGGGGGGATCACGCAATGACGCTGCATACGATCATTCCGATGGAGCTTGTGTTTCAAGGCTTTGACTCCGACCCGGAACCGACGCATGAAGTTAAGGTAAATGGGATCAAGATGGAGGTTGTTCCGCTTGCTCCCGGCATGGGGCGGATTGTGCGTCTGCTCGATTGCTCCCTGAACGATTACCTGAATCCGGAGTTGTCGCCGGGATGCATTATCCATTACGGATCTCTAAACGGTTAGGTCTTGCCGGTTTAAGTCTTTCGTCATAGCCCCTGTCCCAAAATTTATGGTATAATGGGAGACCAGAGGTGACGGAATTGGCAAAAAAGAGAAGGAAAAAGAAATCAATTGGCGCACAATTAAAATATGAAGTATACGGCATATTGCTGATTACGATATCCATCATTGCGCTCTCGGGGGAAGCTGCCGTAGGGCGCGCTTTGTCGAAGCTGTTCGGGCTTGTGCTCGGCAAGTTTTATTTTGTTTTGGCGCTTATCGGAATCTACGTAGGTTTGGTTGTCATGGTCAAACGGGCATGGCCGAAAACCTGGTCGAGCCGGAGGACGGGGTTAGTTATCCTCGTCCTCGCTTTTACGCTTAGCAGTTCAATATCGGAAATGAATATGCGATATGCTGGCGTAGACCGCGAAGCGCTTAGCAGCGGCGTCATCTTAAGCACCCTTGGCTCTGACTTAAGGGACCAGCTGATTACGGTAGCGCCGGAGGATGATGTGTCGATACGCGATAAATCGATTAGCGGCGGTTATGCCGGCGCCATCCAATACGCCATGTTGTTTATGCTGTTCGGCTATTACGGGGCGTTAATTATTAATATCGTCATGTACGCCATTGCTATCATGCTTGTCACGGGCAAATCGTATGTAGAGCTGATGAGTATTTTGCGTAAACGCACAGGCCGCTTGATCAAGCTGCTTCTCGCCAAACGAAGCGCGATGCGCAAGCGTAAGGCTGCAGCAGTTGCGCTTGCGAAGACCCATGATCAGCCGGACGATGACGGAACAATCGACGACGACGATTTGTCTTATCAGCCTGTTCCTCAGAGGAAAAAACGATCGTTATTTTTTTCTTGGCCTTCTCAGGATCGCGGAGAAGAAGAGCAAGTCCCGGAGCATGACGATGAATGGCAGCTCCCGCATGAGGACAAGCACGAACGCGGAGCGAAGCCTGAAGCCGTGCCTACATGGGTGAATGAAGAAAATGCGGGCTGGGAACCTGCCGGAGAAGCTTATCCGAAGCAGGAGAAGGCAATGGACGACACCCTGCCGCCTTGGGAGGCGGAAGAGCCGTCGGGTCATTCCGTATCCGGCATACATAATGAATCAATCGAAGCGGATCATCAAACCCCAGCTTGGAATGAAGATAAGCAAGAGGCATTCGGACAGCCGGCAGAGGAGCTTGCTTCAGAATCGATGGATGATATCCATGCTTTCGAACAAGAGCAGCCGCCGCAGCGCGACCCGCTGCTGGATTCCGATGCGCTTGTAACAGGGGCTGAGGCGGAGAGCGGCGCCGCGCAAAGATCTGCTTCGGAACAAACGCCATCAGAGAAGCCATATCTTCTGCCTCCGTTTACTTTGCTGCATAAGCCAAGCGGCTTATCCAAGGGATCGGACGCAACGGATATGTATGAATCAAGGCGGAAGCTGGAAGCAACGCTTGAAAGTTTTGGCGTAAAAGCGAAGGTGCTGGACGTCGTTCGCGGACCTGCGGTAACCCGTTACGAAGTGCAGCCCGCGACGGGAGTCAAGGTAAGCCGCATTGTCGGCTTGACGGATGACATCGCGCTGGCTCTGGCTGCGAAGGATGTAAGGATGGAGGCCCCTATCCCGGGCAAATCGGCGATCGGCATCGAAGTCCCGAATATGGAAGTGTCCGTCGTCACCATGCGCGAGGTGATGGAAACGCCTGCCTTCCAAAACTCGACCTCCAAGCTGTCTATTGCGTTTGGCCGGGATATTTCCGGCCAGACGATCGTCGGTAATTTGGCGCGCATGCCGCATTTGCTGGTAGCCGGCGCAACAGGCTCGGGCAAATCGGTCTGCATTAACGGTATTATTACAAGCATTCTGTACAAGGCCAAGCCGGATGAGGTCAAGTTTTTGATGATTGACCCGAAAATGGTCGAGTTGAACGTCTACAACGGCATTCCGCATTTGCTTGCGCCGGTCGTAACCGACCCGCGCCGCGCATCGCTCGCGCTGAAAAAAATCGTTGTCGAAATGGAGAAGCGTTATGAGCTGTTCTCTAAATCGTCAACGCGGAACATTGAAGGTTATAACACGTTGATGGCCGAAAATCCTGCCGCGATTTTGCCATATATCGTCGTTATTGTGGACGAGCTTGCGGATCTTATGATGGTAGCTGCGGGAGATGTGGAAGACTCGATCGCCAGACTCGCGCAAATGGCGCGCGCAGCGGGAATCCATTTAATTATCGCTACGCAGCGTCCGTCCGTCGACGTCATTACCGGGGTTATTAAAGCGAACATTCCTTCCCGCATCGCGTTCGGCGTCTCGTCGCAAGTCGATTCGAGAACGATCCTCGATATGGCGGGAGCAGAGAAGCTGTTAGGCCGGGGGGATATGCTGTTCCTGCCTGTCGGCATGTCGAAGCCGATCCGTGTGCAAGGCGCGTTCCTCTCCGATCAGGAGGTAGAAGCGCTGGTTGCGTTCGCGCGCGACCAAGGAGAAGCGGAATATAAAGAGGACTTGGTGCCTGAAATTAATGAAGATGAAGGCGACGACGATGAAATGATGCTGGACGAGCTGTTCGACCAGGCCGTACAAATCGTTGTGGAAGCTAAGCAAGCGTCCGTGTCGCTCCTTCAAAGAAGAATGCGGATCGGGTATACGAGAGCCGCAAGAATGATCGACCAGATGGAAGCGAGAGGCGTTGTCGGGCCGTACGAAGGAAGCAAGCCGCGTGAAGTGCTGATGTCCCTCGAGCAGCTGCAGGCAAGTCGCATCAGCTCCTAAGATTGGATTGGCCGGTGCATAGAAACTGGGGAACTTTCTCATACTAGTGTCAGGTAACGCTACCTGAAGCGAACTAACTTGCATGAGAAAGGCAGATCCCTACATGAGAACTCGTTTGATAGCGGTGACCTCGATCATCGTTCTGCTCGTATTCGGCGCGTATACATTCCGAAATGGTTACGACGGCCATACAGCGGAAACGTTCAGCAATGCGACATTAAAGGTTGGTTCAGTCGGTGATGACGTACGCGAGCTGCAAGGACGCCTAACCTATCTTGGTTATTATAACGGCAAGATAGACGGCGATTTCGGCCAGAAGACGAAAGGAGCCGTAACCTGGTTTCAATGGAAGTTCGGCTTGAAATCGGATGGCATTGTCGGCGCGGACACGAAGAAAAAGCTTGTGGATGCGACAAAAGGCTGGAAACCGGGAACGACGCAAGCGGGCGGCGGGACGGAGAAAGCCACTTCAACAGGAGGCGGCGGAGGCGGGGGCCTATCTCGTTCCAACCGATACGGTCTGACCGATAATGATATCCGCATCATGGCGAACGCCGTTTACGGAGAAGCGCGAGGCGAGCCGTACGAAGGTCAAGTTGCCGTTGCGGCCGTTATATTGAACCGGGTAAGGAACGAAAATTTCCCGAATACCGTCTACGGCGTTATCTTTCAGCCGCGGGCATTCACGGCGGTCGCTGACGGACAAATTTACTTAACGCCGAACGAAAACGCGAAGCGGGCGGTAGAGGACGCGATCAACGGCTGGGATCCTACCGGCGGCTGTCTATACTACTTTAATCCGAATACCGCCACTTCCGCATGGATCTGGACGCGTCCGCAGGTTAAGACGATCGGCAAACATATTTTTTGCATGTAACCCAGTCGTAACAATAAGCCAAACATAAGGGAAGCAGCCGCTTCTGCGCGAGCGCAGCGTGGTTGCTTCTTCCATTTCCGATAGGTTAAAATGGTAAAAACGACGTTGCCCGAAGGGAGCAAACCGTGTGACCTCATTTCAAAGAGGGCAGCTTGAGCGCATTCGCTTGCATGTGCTGCCGACGAAACGATTCAAAACGTTTGCGATTTCATTGTTTGCCGGCGTGCCTTTAAATGAAGAGAAGGTTACGCCTATCGCGCTTATTCCTTTTGTGCTGCGCAGGGGGACAGCCAAGACGCCTGAAACGATCGCATTTCGGGAGAAGCTGGATGATTTGTACGGCGCAGGCTTTGGTTTCGACGTATATAAACGAGGCGATTCGCAGATTGTGCAATTTCGCATGGACGTCATAAACGATCAGTTCGTTTCTTCGGACCAGTCGCTTCTTGCGGCATCCATTTCATTTTTAGGCGACGCGCTGACAGACCCATGCCTCGAAAACGGCGGGTTCCGTGCGAAGTATGTAGAGGCGGAGAAGGCGACGCTACGTAAACGGCTGGAAGCGATCGTGAACGATAAGATCCGCTATGCGGCGGAAAGATGTATCGAAGAGATGTGCGCGGATGAGCCTTACCGTCTGCATCCGCTTGGACGCCTCGCCGATATTGACGGCATTACGCCCGAATCGTTATACCGCCAATACGAGGAATGGCTGCAAAGCGCGGCGCTCGACCTGTATGTTGTAGGCGACACTTCGCTGGAGGAAGTGACGCAGCTGGTCGAAAAGGCGTTTAAGCTGAAGCCGGGCGCTCCTGCCAGCTATGTTCGTCCGAAGGTCGATGTTCCGGTCCGCGACGTCAAGGTCGTTGTCGACAAAATGGACGTCAGCCAAGGCAAGCTCAACATGGGGCTGCGGACAGGAATCAGCTACGACGATAAGCTGTATCCTGCTGTGTTAATGTATAACGGCATATTAGGCGGTTATCCGCATTCGAAGCTGTTCATTAATGTGCGCGAGAAGGAGAGCCTGGCTTATTACGCCGCTTCCCGACTCGACGGGCACAAAGGGATTTGCACGATTCAATCGGGCATTGAATTCGCCAATTACGAGAAGGCGGTCGCAATCATTAAAGAGCAGCTGGAAAGCATGAAGCAGGGGCAGTTGTCGGAGCTCGAAATGAATCAGACGAAAGCGATGATATCCGGGCATCTGAGAGAGCTGCAGGATTCCGCGTACGAGATGCTCTCCTATGACTTCAACAGCGTTCTGACAGGGAATGTCAGAACCTCCGCCGAGCTGCTGGAGCAAGTGCAGGCTGTCACGCCGGCGGAAATTACGGAGGTCGCCAAGCGCGTGCAGCTCGATACGATCTATTTCCTGCGTGACCGGAAGGAGGCTTAACCGTGGAAACGTTAAAATATCCGAAGGTGCAAGAAACGTTATACCGCGAAGTGCTGGATAACGGTCTTGAAGTGATCGTGCTTCCGAAGGAAGGCTTCCAGAAGACGTATGCGACCTTTTCAACGAAATACGGCTCCGTCGATAACGTTTTTGCCGTAGGCGACGAGGAAGCGAAGCGCGTTCCCGACGGCATCGCGCATTTCCTGGAGCACAAAATGTTCGAGGAGCCGGAAGGCGATATCTTTGCGGTTTTTGCCTCCCAAGGAGCAAGCGCAAACGCGTATACAACGTTCGACAGAACCGTTTATCTGTTCTCCGCAACCGAAAAGATCCGCGAAAACTTAACGACGTTAATCGACTTTGTGCAAAGGCCATATTTTACGGACGCCAACGTGGACAAAGAAAAGGGCATCATCGAGCAAGAAATCAATATGTACCGGGATAATGCGGATTGGCGCGTCTATTTCGGGCTGATCGACGCCTTGTACCATAAACATCCCGTTCATATTGATATTGCGGGGACGGTGGAATCGATCTACCAGATCGACAAAGAAACGCTCTATCGCTGCTACGAAACGTTTTACCATCCGTCCAATATGCTCTTGTTTGTTGTGGGCGGCGTAAACGCTGAAGAAATTATGCAGTTGGTCCGCGACAATCAGAAGGCGAAGACCTTTAAGCCGCAGGGCGAAATTAAACGGTTTTTCGATGAGGAGCCGACAAGCGTCAAAATTCCGCGCAAGGTGTCGCAGCTTCCCGTTTCTTTGCCGAAATGCATGCTGGGCTTTAAGGAGAAGCGGGTTGGTCTCGAAGGCGCGGAGCAGCTGAAGAACGAAGTGACAACTAAGCTGATGCTTGACGCGCTGGTCGGTCCGAGCTCTAAGCTGTACCAGTCGCTCTACGAGCGCAGCCTCATCTCCGACTCCTTCGGGCATGAATACAATTCAAGCAGGGATTACGCCTTCTCTGTTCTTGGCGGCGATACGCCCGATCCCGACGCATTGATCGAAGGACTGCGCGAGGGGATAACGGAAGCGATTACCAAAGGCATCGACCAGCAGACGTTCGAACGGTCCAAACGCAAAAAAATCGGCAGCTACCTGCGCATGCTGAACTCCCCCGAATCGATTGCGGGCGAATTTACCCGTTACCGGTTCCGCGACAGCGACATGTTTGATGTCTTGAACTTCTATGAGGCTTGCACGCTGGATGAAGTGAACGCAAGGCTCCGCGAGCATTTCGATTTCAATCAGCTTGCCGTATCCATTGTGGAGAAAACAAACGCAAGCGAATGAAGACGCTTCAAGAGACGACAGTATTAATTACCGGGGGGAGCCGCGGAATAGGCGCCGCAATTGCCAAACGTTTTGCCGCGGAAAGGGTTAATATTGTCATTCATTATTTAGAATCGCATGAGCACGCGAATGAAACGGCCAGGATGTGTATGGCTCTAGGCGCCAATGTCATGACGATTTCGGCGGATCTCCGCTCGAGCGATCAGCTCAAGCGGATGCGGGATAAACTGGACAGTCACGGCATCTACCCGGATATTCTGGTCAATAACGGAGGAATATCGCATTACGGAATGCTGGCCGACGTGACGGAGCAGGAATGGGATGACGTCATGGCGGTTAATTTGAAAGGCATGTTTTTATGCACGCAGCTGTTCATGCCTTATATGATCGGACAGAAGTACGGCCGGATCATTAACGTATCCTCCGTATGGGGGATGTCCGGCGCTTCATGCGAGGTGCTGTATTCGACGACCAAAGGCGGGATGAACGCATTCACGAAGGCGCTGGCCAAGGAGCTGGCGCCCTCCGGCGTGACCGTTAACGCCGTGGCGCCGGGCGTCGTCGATACGCTCATGATGAGCGGCTTTAATTCGGAGGAGAAAGCGGCGCTGGAGCAGGAAATACCGGCCGGCCGCTTCGGCTCCGCCGATGAAATCGCGTCGCTTGTGTACTTCTTGTCTTTGCCGGAGTCCTCATACATAACCGGACAAATTATAAGCCCGAACGGCGGTTGGCATACTTAAGCCTCGAGCATCATTTTTGTTTTAAGGTATAAACGTTCGTTAAAGTGCGCAAAATAACGACTGTTGATGATTCTTTTCAACACCAATTTAGGAGGCGAAGAGGCATGTCAACTGTCCTTACCAACTTCGAAACATGGAAGCATTTTTTGAAGGACCGCGTAGCGCAAGGCAAGAACATGGGGCTTACGGAAGAGACGATTACGAATCTGGCCTTTGAGATCGGTTCTTTCCTTGACGAGAAAGTGGATCCGAAAAATGAAGAAGAGCGTGTTTTGAAGCAGCTTTGGGACGTAGGGGACCAAGAAGACCGGAAGACAATCTCAAAGCTGATGGTCAAGCTTGTCGAAAAAGCGTAGCACTTATAACGAGCAGGGAAGCCTCCTTTCGCGGAGGCTTTTCTGCAATGTTTTGATCTTTGCAGGATTGTGACGAAATTTGTAGAATACAAGAAGATGGAAAACGAATGCAAACGCACACTTGATTTTTGCCCTTATCCTATTTATCATTCAAGTTTAGGACGGTGACAGCATTGGAAACGAAGCAATGGTACATGGAATACAAAATACATAAGAACCGCCCCGGACTGCTTGGTGATATCGCTTCATTGCTCGGCATGCTCGAAGTGAATATTATGACCATTAACGGCGTCGAGGATCGGACGCGCGGCATGCTGCTGCAAACCAACGATGACGAGAAGATAGAATTGCTCGGAAAGATGCTTCAGAAGGTTGATAACATTACCGTGAATAAGCTCCGTACGCCTACGATTGTCGATATTCTCGCAGTGCGCCACGGCCGATATATTGAAAGAGATTCCGATGATCGGAAGACGTTCCGTTTTGTTAGGGACGAGCTTGGACTTCTTGTCGATTTCCTAGGAGAAGTGTTTAAACGCGAAGGCAATCATGTTATTGGTTTGAGGGGGATGCCGCGCGTAGGAAAGACGGAATCGATTATCGCGGGAAGCGTCTGCTCGAATAAGCGCTGGACCTTCGTCTCATCGACGCTGCTGCGCCAAACTGTCCGCAGTCAGCTGTCGGAGGAAGAGATGGATCCCAACAACATTTTTATTATAGACGGAATCGTCAGTACCATACGCTCGAACGAGAGGCATCACTCGCTTCTGCAGGAGATTATGGCAATGCCTTCCACGAAGGTGATAGAACACCCCGATATCTTTATCAAAGAGTCTCATTACGACTACAGCCATTTCGATATTATCGTGGAGCTGCGGAATACGCCGGATGAAGAAATTACATATGAGTCGTTTACTGCCAACTATTCGGATGATTTCTAAACCTACGGGGAAGGAGGCTTATCATGTCTGATTTGGGCGCTTTGCTTCGCAAGGCAAGAGAAGAGAGGGGGTATTCCCTCGACGATATCCAGGAACTTACGAAAATTCGGAAACGGTATTTGGAAGCGATTGAATCTGGCGATCACAGCGTGCTGCCGGGGTCCTTCTATGTGCGCGCGTTCGTAAAAAACTACTCCGAGGCAGTCGGCCTTGATCCGGATGAAGTATTGCGGCTTTATCAGCATGAAGTGCCGGCGCCTGCGGTCGAGCAAACGTCGGAGCCGCTCCCCGTGCGCAAGCCGAGACGAATGAAATCGCAAGGCTCGGATCGGCTTGGGAAAATCGGGTTTAGCCTCGTCATGTGGTGCTTCCTTATTCTGATCGTTGTGCTAGTGTGGTATTTCTATTTCAACAAGGAATCCGGGACACCCGACAAAGCGGACGATACCAATATTACGGACAATGCGCAGACGCCGCCGCCTACGGAGGATACGCCTAGCCAAGCTCCGGCAACGGCTACGCCGACTCCTACCCCGACTCCTCCGCCGACAACGGTTACGTTCAGCAGCAAGGTTGGCCAGGCGGATAAGTACGATATAGGTCCAGCCGGAGCTCAGCATAAGGTTGAGCTGAAGGTTGTAGGCGGCCGGAACTGGGTGGAAGTACGCTCGGGGAACTCCCGCGGGGAAAAGCTGTATTACGCGAACGCTGAGGACGGTGCCGTTCAAACCTATGATCTGACCGGGCCTATTTACATTAACGTAGGACGGGCGGATTTTACGGAGATTACGATTAACGGCGTTCCCGTACCGGACGGCGACCGTTCAAGCTCCAAAAAGCTGCTACTGAATCCGCTGGCTGCCGGTGATGAAGGTACGGCTGCGTCAACTCCGCCGCCGTCGGCGACGGCTCCGGGTTCGATTACCAGCGAATAAGGAATGGAATGATTTGAAGTAAAGGAGAGAGGATTATGAGTTCAGAAAGCTCGTTCGATATCGTGTCGAAGGTGGATATGCAGGAGCTGTCTAATGCGATTACGCAGGCCGAACGTGAAATCGAGACGCGTTTTGACTTCAAAGGCAGCAAGAGCAGTATTGCTCTTGAGAAGGAAGAACTGGTCGTCGGATCCGACGACGAGTATAAGCTGAAAAGTGTCATTGACATTTTGCAATCCAAAATGATCAAGCGCGGAGTCCCCATCAAAAATATGGATTACGGCAAGATTGAAGGGGCATCGGGCGGGACTGTCAGACAGCGGATTAAGCTGAGGCAAGGCATTGAGCAGGATGTCGCCAAAAAGATCAACACGCTCATTCGTGATTCCAAGCTCAAAGTAAAAAGCCAAATTCAAGGCGATCAAATTCGAGTAACGGGGAAAAGCCGCGACGATCTGCAGGCGGTAATCGCCTTGCTTCGCGGAGCGGATCTGCCTGTGGAGCTGCAATTTACGAATTATCGGTAATGCCGGGAACACAGGATAGAAGGGATTTGAATTACATACATGACAGAACGAGTGAAGGTTGTTACGTTAGGCTGTGAGAAAAACCTAGTCGATTCCGAAATTATGTCGGGATTGATTCATGAACGCGGCTATCGATTGGTGGATGAGCCGGATGAAGCGACAGTCATCATTGTGAATACTTGCGGTTTTATCGATGCGGCCAAAGAAGAGTCGGTAAATACGATTTTGGAAATGGCGGATTTGAAGGAAACGGGACGACTGAAAGCGTTGATCGTTTCGGGCTGTCTAACGCAGCGGTATAAGCAGCAGCTCATGGAGGAGATGCCGGAAATCGACGGCGTCGTCGGAACAGGCGACTTCCATAACATTAATGACATTGTCGATGAAGCGCTGCGCGGGAAGAAGCCGATCCGTGTCGGCAATCCCGTCTTTAACTATGAGCAGCAGCTTCCTCGACTAGTGACGACCCCGCGCTATACGGCTTACGTAAAAATCGCGGAAGGCTGCGATAACGCATGTACGTTTTGCAGCATTCCGATGATGAGGGGCAGCTTCCGCAGCCGCTCGATCGAATCGATCGTCGCGGAGGTGCAAGGGCTTGCCGCTCAAGGCGTGAAGGAGATCAGCCTGATTGCGCAGGACTCCACAAATTATGGAACCGATCTGTATGACCGGTTTATGCTTCCTGAGCTGCTTAATCGCGTCAGCGAGGTGGAAGGCATCGCATGGGTGAGGCTGCATTACGCTTATCCGGGATTTTTTACGGATGAGCTCATTGAAACGATTGCAGCCAATCCGAAAATTTGCAAATACATCGATATGCCGCTGCAGCACAGCGAGGACAGCATCTTGAAACGGATGCGCAGACCGGGCCGCCAGCGCGATACGCGCGAGCTGGTCGCCAAAATCCGGGCTGCCATTCCTGATGTGGCGCTTCGCACAAGCTTAATCGTCGGCTTCCCGGGCGAGACGGAAGAGGATTTCGAGAATTTATGCGAGTTCGTCAAAGAAATGAAGTTCGACCGTTTAGGCGTATTCGCTTACTCCAGCGAAGAAGGCACGCCGGCCGTACGGCTGCCGAACCATGTCCCGGATGACGTAAAGGAGTGGCGAGTTAATACGCTGATGGAGATCCAACGTCAGGTGTCGCGAGACAACAGCAGTAAGTATATCGGCAAAGAAATTGACGTGCTGGTGGAGCGTTACGACGGCCGCAGCGATGTGTATATCGGCAGATCCATGTACGACGCGCCTGAAATCGACGGCGAAGTGTTTATTTCAAATTGCCGTACGGAGATCGGTTCGATCCAGAAGGTGCGCGTTACGCACGCATACGAATTCGATCTGTCCGGGGAGGGAATTTCGTGAATTTACCGAACAAAATTACGCTAGCAAGGATATTCCTAGTCCCTGTCATCATGTTTTTTCTGTTAATCAAAATGGATCTGGGCTCACTTAGCTTCTCGGATTTTGAAATTACCTATAATCAGATCATCGCTGCTGTAATTTTTATAATCGCGGCAAGCACAGACGGTCTGGACGGCTATATTGCCCGCAAGAACAAAATTGTAACGAATCTCGGCAAGCTTCTTGATCCGCTTGCGGATAAGCTGCTTGTTGCGGCTGTCCTCATCTCTCTCGTAGAAATGGACAAGCTGAACGCGCTTATCGCCATCATTATCATTAGCCGCGAGTTTGCGGTGACTGGCCTGCGTCAAATCGCGCTTCTCGAGGGGTCCGTTATGGCGGCGAGCGCTTGGGGCAAGTGGAAAACAGCGATCCAAATTACGATGATCATTGCACTTTTGCTTAACAATTTTCCGTTTGCGCTGATCGATTTCCCTTTTGATGTGATCGCAAGCTGGGTTGCCGCGGCGATTACGGTTTATTCCGGCATTGATTATTTCGTCAAGAATAAACATTTAATACCGGTTGAGTAATTTTGCTTGAAAAGGTTAGAAGCACTTTCCCGTGTGCGGGGGGGTGCTTTTGCTGTCATTTGTCAGGAGATGGAGAAAGGAGCAATTCACATGAAAGCTGAAATTATTGCGGTCGGAACCGAGCTGTTGTTAGGGCAGATTGTCAATACGAATGCGCAGGCCATCTCTCAGAAGCTGGCGGAATTGGGCATCGACGTCTACTTTCAAACGGTAGTCGGCGATAACGCGGCTCGGCTGCGCCAAGCAATCGAGATCGGCAGAAGCAGAGCCGACCTTCTATTATTTACAGGCGGGCTTGGGCCGACGCAGGATGATTTGACGAAGGATGTGCTCGCCGATTATTTGAACCGGAAGCTGATTCTTCATGAGCCTTCGATGAAGACGATTGAAGAGCTGTTCACGTCGCGGGGCATGGCGATGGTCGAGAGCAACCGGAGACAAGCGCTTATGATCGAAGGATCAGAGGCTCTTCATAATGCGACGGGGCTAGCGGTCGGGAACGCGCTTAAGGCGGATGGCACCTTGTACATGCTGCTTCCGGGTCCTCCGAAGGAGATGAAGCCGATGCTGGAAGGACCGGGCCAGGAGTGGCTGCGCTCCATGCTGGGCGATGAAAAGCCGCTTTTCTCCAGGCTTCTGAAGTTCGCCGGCATCGGGGAATCCAATCTGGAGGCGAAGCTGCTGGATCTGATAGACGGGCAGCATGATCCGACGATCGCGCCGTACGCCAAGGAAGGCGAGGTTTCGATTCGCGTATCCACCAAAGCGGCCAACGCGGAAGAGGCGAATGCAAAAATCGATGCGACCGTGGATCTCATCCGCGCTAGAGTCGGCGAGCATCTATACGCGCAGGAGGACATACCGATCGAGGAGCAGATCGTGAAGCTTCTAAGACGCTCAAGACGGCGTCTGGCATCCGCCGAAAGCATAAGCGGGGGGTTGTTCGCAGAGCTTGTGACGAACGTGCCAGGAAGCAGCGGCGAGTTCGCAGGAGGCGTTGTGACCTATACGAACGCGATGAAGAACAAGCTGCTCGGCATTCCGATGTCGCAGCTTGAAGGACCGGACGCGCCTGGGGCGATCAGCGAATCGACAGCGAAGCTGATGGCGGAGAATGTCCGCCTAATCGCGGATGCCGATTTCGGCGTATCGCTGACCGGGGTTGCGGGACCGGCGGAAGCGGAGGGCAAGCCGGTAGGTCTCGTCTATTTTGCAATCGCGGAGAAAGGAAAAGAGACGGTTGTTCATACGGCCACGCTAAGCGGTGGCCGCTCCATCATAAGACTGCGGGCGGTAAAAGCGGCGATGTACCGGTTGTGGCAGGCGCTTAAGGAATAGGAAAAAATACGTATTTGCTGTTGTCAAATGGTAGGCCCAGCGTTATAATAGAACCTAGTGATCGGAAGAACCGTGGCGAAGAGTACTTTGCTGCGGTTTTTTTACGTCTACGGGCCTAAGGAGGAATGGAACCAGGAAAAATAGCGAATGTGTGTTCGAAAAAAGTGTTGGCAACCTGCCGGAAATAAGGTATCATACAAATATAAATCGTAAAGGGATGTGAGTAGGTTGGCGGATCGTCGCGCAGCTTTGGATAATGCTCTTCGTCAAATCGAGAAGCAATTTGGCAAGGGCTCCATTATGAAATTAGGGGAATCAACACACATGCAAGTTGAGACCGTTCCGAGCGGCTCGCTTGCTCTAGATATCGCGCTTGGCATCGGCGGATTGCCAAGAGGCAGAGTAATCGAAGTGTATGGACCGGAATCCTCCGGTAAGACGACGGTCGCACTGCATGCGATCGCAGAAGTGCAGCGTATCGGCGGACAAGCTGCGTTTATCGATGCGGAGCATGCGCTGGATCCGCTGTATGCGAGCAAGCTTGGCGTCAACATCGACGAGCTGCTGCTCTCGCAGCCGGACACGGGCGAGCAAGCGCTTGAAATCGCGGAAGCGCTCGTGCGCAGCGGCGCGGTAGACATTATTGTTGTCGACTCCGTTGCTGCACTGGTGCCGAAAGCGGAGATCGAAGGCGACATGGGCGACTCGCACGTCGGTTTGCAAGCGCGTTTGATGTCTCAGGCGCTCCGGAAGCTTTCCGGCGCGATCGCGAAGTCGAAGACGATCGCAATCTTTATTAACCAGCTGCGCGAGAAGGTCGGCGTGATGTTCGGCAATCCGGAGACTACGCCAGGCGGCCGCGCTTTGAAGTTCTATTCCAGCGTACGTCTGGATGTGCGCCGCGTAGAGACGCTGAAGCAAGGCAATGACATGGTCGGCAACCGCACACGCATTAAGGTTGTGAAGAATAAAGTTGCGCCTCCGTTCAAGCAAGCTGAAATTGACATTATGTACGGCGAGGGCATTTCCAGGGAAGGCAGCTTGATCGATATCGGCGTTGAGATGGATATCGTGCAGAAGAGCGGCGCTTGGTTCTCGTTCGACGGCGAGCGTTTGGGACAAGGCCGTGAGAATGCGAAGCAATACTTGAAGGATAATAAAGAAATTGCGGGTAAAATCGAAAAACAAATTCGTGACGCAAGCAATTTGTCCGCTACTGCTTCGCAAGCGAACTTCTCCGCTGATGAAGACGAAGATGAAGACGAATTGGATTTCGAGCTCGAATAATAATGGAACCATCATCGCCGCTCCCGCCGGGAGCGGCGACGTTTTTTTGACCGCGAAGTTAAGGAAGTTATTAGTGCTGAAGCTAAGCGTTAGAGGATTACGAGGGAAGCGGTGAAACCGGTGAATGAACAACTTTCCAATGATTCAGTGGAATGGGAGATTCGGTCTGTAAAGCGTGACGGGAAAGAGAAGCGCCGTTATTTAATCTTTACGGAGGGCGAAGAGCCGGTCCTGTCCGTGCATGAAGATATTATGATCCGTTTCCGATTAATGAAGGGACAGACGATTACGCCCGCGCAAGCAGCCGAAATACGCAATGAGGATGAGCGGTATCAGGGGTATGTGCTGGCTGTCGCTTACCTTGGCGCGAAGCCAAGAACGCGGAAAGCGATCGCGCAGTATTTGGCTCGGAAGGGATTAATGGAAGAAAACGTCGAATATGCGCTGAACCGTTTAGAATCGGAGCGACTTGTTGATGATGAACAATATGCGCGCCAATTTGCCGTAAGCCGCCTTAGAAGCGGATTAAAAGGAAGGCTCATGATTAGACAGGAGCTGCAGCAGAGGGGCGTGCCGAAGCAAGCTGCGGCGGAAGCGTTGTCCGAGCTGGACCGAGACAGCGAATTAATCGCGGCCAAGCGGCTTGCAGAGAAAAAAAGCCGTTCGTTAAAGGGCGATTTAAAACAGAAAAAAACGAAGCTGATGTCTTTTTTAATGCGCAGAGGATTTCCTGGAGACATTGTCCGCGAAGCGATGAAGGGGATTGAGTGGAGCGGCGGCGATGAGCGGGAAGGCGAGGATCATGGCGATTGGCTTGACAACTGATTTTAGGTAAAGCTAAAATGATTGTGTATTCCTTCACATTTTTTGAATCGATTTTTCTTCCAAAAGTTGATTCGAAACGATTTTTTTCGTCAAAATGAAACATGTTGAAACGGTATGGAACCGGTTGAAAACCAAATAACATCCCAAGCAATGCCTTGGTGTATGCAACAAGGAGGTGAACAAGATGGAAGTGAGCATCTGGATCTTGATTCTGGTTTGCATCCTTGTTGGCGCAATTTTCTTTGGGATTGGTTATTTTACTCGAAGGTCGATTGCCGAAGCGAAAATTTCGAGTGCTGAGCAAGCTGCAGTTCAAATCGTGGAAAACGCGAAAAAGGACGCGGAGGCGCAGAAAAAAGAGATTGTTCTCGAGGCGAAAGACGAAGTCCACAAACTACGTGCGGAAGCTGAGAAGGACACCCGTGAGCGGCGCAACGAGATACAACGTCTAGAAAGACGCCTGCTACAGAAGGAAGAGTCGCTGGATAAGAAATTGGAAGCGCTAGAACGCAAAGAAGAAACTGTAGCCAACAAGGAGAAAAGAATCGAAGAAACACAGGAACAGATTGATTCGATTTACAAGCAGCAGCTTAGCGAGCTTGAACGTATTTCAAGCTTGACAATGGAAGAAGCGAAAACGATCATTTTGACCAATGTCGAGCAGGAAGTGCGTCATGAAACTGCACAAATGATTAAAGAGATCGAGCAACAAGCGAAGGAAGAAGCCGACAAGAAAGCGCGCGATATTATTTCACTCGCGATCCAACGTTGCGCGGCCGATCATGTGGCAGAGACGACGGTATCCGTCGTAACGCTGCCTAATGAAGAAATGAAGGGCCGCATTATTGGTCGTGAAGGACGTAATATCCGAGCGCTTGAAACTTTGACCGGTATCGATCTCATTATTGACGATACACCGGAAGCGGTCATTTTGTCAGGCTTTGACCCGATTAGACGCGAAATTGCCCGTACTTCCCTTGAGAAGCTGGTTGCGGACGGCCGCATTCACCCTGCGCGAATCGAAGAAATGGTCGAGAAATCCCGCAAGGAAATCGACGAGCGCGTTCGTGAATACGGTGAACAAGCAACTTTCGAGGTTGGCGTTCATGGATTGCATCCGGATTTGATCAAAATTCTTGGACGATTGAAGTATCGGACAAGCTATGGTCAAAACGTCCTGAAGCATTCGATGGAGGTCGCATATCTGACAGGCCTAATGGCGGCGGAGCTGGGCGAGGATATTACGCTGGCGAAGCGAGCAGGTCTGCTGCATGATATCGGCAAAGCGCTTGACCATGAAGTGGAAGGCTCCCATGTTGAGATTGGCGTTGAGCTCGCCAAGAAATACAAGGAGCATCCGGTCGTCATTAACAGTATCGCATCGCATCACGGCGATACGGAAGCAACATCCGTTATCGCGATGCTGGTCGGCGCGGCAGACGCATTGTCCGCAGCGCGTCCAGGCGCACGCCGTGAGACGCTGGAGACGTACATCAAACGTCTCGAGAAGCTGGAAGCTATAACGGAATCGTTCGACGGCGTCGAAAAATCCTATGCGATCCAAGCGGGCCGCGAGGTGCGCGTTATGGTTCAGCCGGAGAAAATCGACGATACGGAAGCGTTCCGTCTTGCTCGCGACATCACGAAGAAGATCGAGAGTGAACTTGATTATCCGGGACATATTAAAGTTACGGTTATTCGTGAGACAAGAGCAGTGGAATACGCCAAATAATGTTCATAAGCAATATGGAAAAGTGGCTGCTCGTCAGCCACTTTTCTGCATTGCGGCGTACAAATGGATACATAAGAGAAAGGGAAGAAGCAATGAACGTATTATTTATCGGCGATATCGTCGGAAATGTAGGCCGCAGCGCGCTAAAGCAGGTATTGCCCGCATTGCGGGATAAATATAAGCCGCATATCATTATTGTAAATGGAGAAAACGCCGCAGCGGGAAGAGGCATTACCCGTAATATCGCCCGAGAGTTTTTTGAGTGGGGTGTGAACGGCATTACGATGGGCAACCATACGTGGGACAACAAAGATATTTTTGAGTGGATCGATGAAGAACCGCGTATCGTAAGACCGGCTAACTTCTCAGCCGAAGCGCCGGGTCAAGGCATGGCTATTATTAAGGCGAACGGCAAGCAGCTTGCCATTGTCAATCTGCAAGGGCGGGCGTTCCTGCCGCCGATCGACTGCCCGTTCCGCAAGGCGGACGAGCTGATCGAAGAAGCGCAGCAATCGACCAAAGCGATATTGGTCGACTTCCACGCGGAGGCGACCTCGGAAAAAATCGCGATGGGATGGTATTTGGACGGACGCGCATCGATCGTGCTTGGCACGCATACGCATGTGCAAACGAATGACGATACGATTTTGCCGGGTGGAACGGCCTATTTGACCGATGTCGGAATGGTCGGCTCCAAAGAAGGCGTTCTCGGGATGGAGAAGGGCGCCGTCTTGCATAAGTTTTTGACCCAGCTTCCCTCGCGCTTTGTCGTAGATGAAGGCAAATGGCATCTGCATGGTCTTTCGGTTGAAATTGATGAAGCGACAGGCAAAGCGCTAAAGCTGACCAAAATTCGTCTTACGGAAGATGAATGGCTGCTCATGTAAGGATAGGATAAACTGCTCGCAATGAGCAGTTTTTTTGCTATAAAGATTCAGAACATTCAGAACAGCGCGTGAAGTTGAATGGATAAAAGCAGGAATCTTTCTCCTTTCCTCGAATAGTATTTTAGAAGTGGAATCCATCCAACATTCTAGGGGAGGTACTTTTTATGGACGTATTAAAGGTATCAGCGAAGTCCAATCCAAATTCAGTTGCAGGCGCGCTGGCTGGCGTTCTGCGCGAACGAGGAGGCGCTGAACTGCAAGCCATTGGCGCAGGAGCGCTTAATCAAGCCATCAAGGCAGTTGCAATCGCACGCGGATTCGTCGCTCCTAGCGGTGTGGATCTCATTTGCATCCCGGCATTTACCGACATTGTGATTGACGGAGAGGATCGTACAGCGATTAAATTAATTGTTGAGCCAAGGTGATGGGCTTTGGCCTAACGATAAGGCATCGATGACTAGCCTGTTTACCAAGTAGACAGGTTTTTTGCTTTGCCATGATAGCTGCGGAGGTGAAGGTGAAGCATGAGAATTGTTGATTTCCATTGCGACGCTTTAAGCAAGCTGCTGAGGGATGAGGAGCTTACTTTCGAAGGCAATAAACCGGGCGCGCTTGACGTGACCTACGGAAAGCTTCGCGAGAGCGGAACGCTGCTTCAAGCCTTTGCGGTCTATATTTCAACCAGCAGGGCGGATGAGCAGCAGATCGATCCGATTCTAGAGAGTATCGACCTATTTTATGAGAAAGTGCTGACGCTGCCGGATATGCGGCTCGTTCGAAGCGCTGCAGATTTGGAAGCGTGTATAGCGGATGGTAAAACCGGAGCGCTTTTGTCGCTTGAAGGGATAAAGGGGCTGCAAGGCAGGGAGTCGATGCTTCGTATTTTGTACCGGTTAGGCGTGCGGGCAGCCGGATTCACCTGGAACGACGCGAACTGGTCGGCAGACGGCGTTATGGAGCCGCGCGGCGGGGGACTAACCGCAAAAGGCGCCGAGTTCGTACGAGCATGCAACGAGCTTGGGATCATCATCGACGTATCCCATATGTCGGAGCGGGCGTTCTGGGATACGGCCGGATTATCGTCGAAGCCGATTATTGCGTCTCACTCCAATGCGCAAGCCCTTTGCGCCCATCCGCGGAATCTTACCGATTTGCAGATTAGAGCCATTATCGAGTGCGGCGGCTTGATCGGCATTACATATGTTCCGTATTTTGTGCGGTCAGACGGCGGCGCAACGATAGACGATGTGCTCGCTCATATCGATCATATCTGTTCGTTAGGCGGGGAAAACCATTTGATGCTGGGCTCGGATTTCGACGGGATTGAGCGGTATGTGGAGTCGCTTACTCACCCCGGACAAGTGGAGATGCTTCGGGAAGCGATGCTGCGGAGGTTTTCGGAGCCCTTAACCGAACGTATTCTGTCCGGCAACGCGGTCGCATTTCTGAAGAATAATCTCCCTGCGGAGTGACCGGATTTCCGATCTCGGTTCGATATTGGATTCATCGAAAGAAACTATGCTTTTTATAAGCGTTTACATCTTGCAAAACGGGAAATCCAAACATAAAATTGTTGTGACTCTTAACAATTCTATTATATAATGCACACAGTTGTCGAAATTCATGCACCTTTTTGGAGCAGAGGAGATGGGCATTTTGATAAGTCAATTGTCTTGGAAGATTGGCGGTCAGCAAGGTGAAGGCGTAGAGAGCACCGACCGAATTTTTTCCACAGCACTTAACCGACTCGGTTATTATTTATATGGATACCGTCATTTTTCCTCCCGTATTAAAGGCGGTCACACCAACAACAAAATCCGAATCAGCACGAAGCCGATCCGGGCAATTTCCGATGATTTGGACATTCTGGTCGCGTTCGACCAAGAAAGCATCGATCTGAACGCTCATGAGCTTCGTAAAGGCGGCGTCATCGTTGCGGATGCGAAGTTCGACCCGTCTGTTCCTGAAGGAATTGACGCTAGGCTGTTCCCTGTGCCGATTACGAAGCTGGCCGAGGAGCTTGGCACGTCGCTGATGAAAAACATGGTGGCCTCAGGCGCGTCCTGGGCGCTGCTTGGCCTGCCGCTCGAAGTGTTCAATAAAGCGGTAGAGGAAGAATTCGGCCGCAAAGGTCCTGCCATCGTTGAAAAAAATATTGAGGCCGTAAAGCGCGGCGCAGACTTCGTGCTTGAGCTGGCCGGCGGGCCATTGGACGAATTCAAGCTGGAGGAAGCGGACGGCAAGCAGAAGCTGTTCATGATCGGCAACGAAGCGATCGGTCTTGGCAGCATTGCGGCCGGATGCCGGTTGATGTCGGCGTACCCGATTACTCCTGCTTCCGAGATTATGGAATACTTAATCAAAAAGCTGCCGAAGTTCGGCGGAACCGTCATTCAGACGGAGGATGAAATCGCGGCTGTTACGATGGCGATCGGCGCGAACTATGCCGGCGTGCGGACGATGACGGCATCCGCGGGTCCCGGCTTGTCCTTAATGATGGAAGCGATCGGACTTGCGGGCATGACCGAGACGCCGCTTGTTATCGTGAATACGCAGCGCGGCGGTCCGTCAACCGGCCTGCCGACGAAGCAGGAGCAATCCGACCTCAACGCAATGGTATACGGAACGCATGGCGAAATTCCGAAAATCGTCATCGCGCCGGCCTCAATCGAAGATTGCTTCTACGATATGATCGAAGCGTTTAACCTTTCGGAACAATATCAAGTGCCGGTCATCGTAATGACGGATTTGCAGCTGTCGCTTGGCAAGCAGTCCTGCGAGCCGCTTGATTACAGCAAAATCCAAATCGCGCGCGGCAAGCTGGTTCAAGATGCGCCAGCGCTTGAAGGCGCCGAATTGTTCAAACGATACGAATTTACCGAGGATGGCGTGTCGCCTCGCGTGCTCCCTGGCGAAAAAGGCGGTCTGCACCATGTTACCGGCGTCGAGCATGACGAAGTGGGACGTCCTTCCGAGAGCGCGGTAAACCGGCGCCGCATGATGGATAAGCGGCTGAAAAAGCTGAATGCGCTGGAAATACGGGACGCGCTTCGTATCGACGCTCCAATTGAAAAACCGGATTTACTTATAATTGGAATGGGCTCGACCGGCGGCACCATTGATGCGGCAAGAGAAAGGCTGAAGCAGGACGGCATTTCCAGCAATCATATCACCATTCGTCAAATTCATCCGTTCCCGGCCGATGCGCTGAAGCCTTACCTGGAAGCCGCAAAAAAAGTGATCGTTATTGAAAATAACGCAACCGCCCAGCTGGCGGGTCAAATTAAAATGTACGCCGGCAATTCGGAAAAAATCGAAAGCCTGTTGAAATACGACGGCAATCCGTTCCTTCCGCTTGAAATCTATAAAGCATGCAAGGAGATGAGCTAAGAGATGGCAACGTTCAAAGAGTTTCGTAACAATGTTAAGCCGAACTGGTGCCCCGGCTGCGGAGATTTCTCCATCCAAGCCGCGATTCAACGCGCTGCGGCGAATGTCGGACTTGAGCCAGAGCAGCTGGCTGTCATCTCCGGTATCGGCTGTTCTGGACGGATCTCCGGTTATATTAACGCATACGGCTTTCACGGGATTCACGGCCGCGCGCTGCCAATCGCGCAAGGCGTTAAGCTTGCGAACCGCGAGCTGACCGTCATCGCATCCGGCGGCGACGGCGACGGCTTCGCGATCGGAATGGGGCATACGGTTCATGCCATCCGCCGTAACTTGAACATTACGTATATCGTAATGGATAACCAAATTTACGGTTTGACGAAAGGTCAGACATCGCCTCGCAGCGCGGAAGGCTTCAAAACGAAGTCGACGCCTGAAGGCTCGATCGAGACTACGTTGTCGCCTCTCGAAATCGCCATGTCCGCAGGCGCCACATTCGTAGCGCAGT
The DNA here is from genome assembly GCF_003583765.1 of Paenibacillus nanensis. GTDB lineage: Bacteria > Bacillota > Bacilli > Paenibacillales > Paenibacillaceae > Pristimantibacillus > Pristimantibacillus nanensis. The sequence goes on along the minus strand of NZ_QXQA01000009.1, from coordinate 107,228 downwards.
CATTCTCCAGCGATTTGAAGGGATTAACGAGCTTAATCGAGCAGGGCATCAAGCATGAGGGCTTCTCGTTAATTAACGTGTTCAGCCCATGCGTGACGTTCAACAAAATTAACACCTATGACTGGTTCAAGGAAAACATCGTAAGCCTTGACCAATTCCCGGATTACGATCCGTCGGATCGCGTAGCGGCAATGAACAAAATTATGGAAACAAACGGTATGCTGACCGGCCTCATCTATCAAAATACAACCCGCAAGTCTTACGAGGACATGATCGTAGGCTTCAAGCCGGAGGCGCTGGCGAAACAGGATCTGGCCCTTACACAGGAGCAGTTCGATCAGCTTGTTTCCGAATTTAAATAAATGCTATGATAAGCATACGGCAGCTAGCCGTATGCTTTCTTTGCCTTGTATAGAATATTTGTAAATGGAGAGTGCAGCAACATGAGCAAGCAAGTACCAGTAGGTGTTTCAGCAAGACATATACATTTGTCGGAAGAGCATGTACGCATTTTGTTCGGCGAGGGGGCTTCTTTAACCGAGATGAAGCCGTTATCCCAACCCGGCCAATTCGCGGCGAATGAAACCGTAGCCGTCGTAGGTCCAAAGGGTTCCTTCGGCAAGGTTCGCATTCTCGGACCTGTCCGTAAACGGACGCAGCTTGAAATTTCGCGCACTGACGCGTTTGCGTTGGGCGTAAACGCGCCGGTTCGCGAGTCCGGCGACATCGCCGGCTCCGCGGGAATTACGATCCAAGGCCCGGCGGGCGAGGTTGTCATCGAAGAAGGCGTCATCGTCGCGGCCCGCCATATCCATTTCCATACGAGCGATGCCGAGCGCTTCGGCGTGGCGGATAAGCAGAAGCTGCGCGTTCGCGTAGGCGGCGAAAGAGGCGTCGTGTTCGAAAATGTAATCGCGCGCGTGCACGAGACCTATGCGCTCGATATGCATATCGACACAGACGAAGCGAATGCAGCCGGCGTCAAAACCGGTGACATGGCCGAGATTGTGGAATAGCAAGACTGAATGAGGCGATGCGGCACAGTCCGCATTGCCTTTTTTGTTGGGCGGCAAGAACGTTCGAATGTTAAGCGGCCGGTTGTTTCGATAGGAAGACATTTGTTCCGCATACGGATGGATTAGGCGAAGCGGGTGTGGTATAATTTTGTATTGTTATCCTTTTAAGTTTTCATAGATGATGCTAACGGATCCAGCATAAAGGAAGTGAATCAGAATGAATAAAGAGACTCCGGACGCGGCCAGCCAGAAGGCCGGCAAAAGCGAAAAGGACTATTCCAAATATTTTGACTTCAGCGACGCGAAAATTTTAAAAGAAGAGGACGGCGTTACGACGCTTCGGATTAAAGGCCGTAACATTCAGCTGAGCTCCGCGCCTTCCTACAAGGACGAGAAAAAACGAGGCAAAGAGGAAATCCAGGTCCATTACGACTTCACGATCCCGGAAGAGCTTCGCACGATGGGGATCGGCAAGCGCTATCTGATCCAGACGTACGGCTGCCAAATGAACGAGCATGATACCGAAGTGATGAAGGGTATGTTCGAGGAGATGGGCTATACGGCGACGGAGAACCGGAAGGAAGCGGATGTGATCCTTCTGAACACGTGCGCGATCCGTGAAAACGCGGAGGACAAAGTATTCGGCGAGCTCGGCCACCTGAAGGTGCTAAAGACGGAGAAGCCGGATTTGCTGCTTGGCGTTTGCGGCTGCATGTCGCAGGAAGAGTCTGTCGTTGGACGGATCATGCAGAAGCACGCATTCGTCGATATGATATTCGGCACCCATAACATTCACCGGCTGCCCCAGCTGCTGCAGAACGCCTACTTCAGCAAAGAGATGGTCGTCGAGGTATGGTCGAAGGAAGGCGACATCATCGAGAATATGCCGAAGAAGCGCGAAGGCATGCGGGCATGGGTTAATATTATGTACGGCTGCGATAAGTTTTGCACGTACTGCATCGTTCCATACACGCGCGGCAAGGAGCGCAGCCGCCGTCCGGAGGACGTCATTGCCGAGGTGCGCGAGCTGGCGCGTCAGGGCTATAAGGAAGTGACGCTGCTCGGGCAGAACGTTAACGCGTACGGCAAAGACTTCGAGGATATCGAATACCGGTTCGGCGACTTAATGAACGACATGTCCAAGATCGATATTCCGCGCATCCGGTTTACGACGAGCCATCCGCGGGACTTCGACGATCATTTGATCGAAGTGCTTTCTAAACGAGGCAATTTGGTTGAGCACATCCATCTGCCGGTGCAATCGGGCAGTACGGAAGTGCTGAAGCGGATGAGCCGCAAATATACGAGAGAGACGTTCCTTGACCTGGTGGCGCGGATCAAAAAGGCGATTCCGGATGTTGTGCTGACATCAGATATTATCGTCGGTTTCCCTGGCGAGACGGACGAGCAGTTTGAAGAAACGCTGACGCTTGTGAAGGAAGTCGGTTTCCACTCGGCGTTTACGTTTATTTATTCGCCGCGCGAGGGCACTCCGGCCGCAGGCATGGAGGATAACGTGCCGATGGAGACGAAGAAACGGCGTTTGCAGCGTCTTAACAATTTGCTTGCAGAAATCGGCCGCGAGAAAAACGACGAGATGCTGGGACAAGTTGTTGAAGTGCTGATCGAAGGCGAAAGCAAAAACAACGCGAACGTGCTGTCCGGCCGCACTCGGACGAATAAGCTTGTCCACATGCAAGGGCCGAAGGAATGGATCGGCCAGTTCATTCAAGCAAGAGTTACGGAAACGCAAACCTGGTATATCAAAGCAGAGCCGGTACAAGCGGCCTTAGATGAAGCCGTAAGTTAACGGCATAGAGGAGCGATTTAGAAATGGCAGAGCAACATAATCACGAGCACGGCGTAGCTTGTATGCATCATGGCGGAGAAAACGATATTCCTTCCTTCCATACCCGCGATCTGATCGTGAAGGAAGACATTATGAAGAAGGCGAAGGAGCTGGCCGAGGTTATTTATAACTCCGACGAGGTTCAGCACTACCGCCGCGCGGAGAAGCAGATTAACAGCAACGAACGCGTACAAGCGCTGATTAATCAAATTAAGAAAAAGCAGAAGGAAGTTGTCGCGTTCGAAACGACGTTCAAAAATGCGGACATGGTGAAAAAGATCGAAGGAGAGATGGAAGCTCTTCAAGACGAGCTCGACAATATTCCGATCGTCACCGAGTTCCAGCAGAGCCAGGCCGACATTAACTACTTGCTGCAGCTGGTTGTTACCGTTATTCGCGATACGGTATCCGACCGTATTAACGTTGAGAACGCCAACGAGCCCGCTCCGGAAAATTGCAGCGACTAGCATGAAGAAATGCCCGTAAGCGCGAAGCTTACGGGCATTATTTCGTAAGGGGATTAACTTCCGACAGGCGCTGCGGCTTGCGCCGAAGATTTGGCATGCGAAGACCTCAGCTGTCTGATGTATCCTTGCAGGGAAAGGGTAACGACAACGGCGACTGCCGATTTGACGGCATCGCCGGGCAGGTACGGGTAGAAGCCTGCTACTAACGCCTTGTTAAGCGGCAATTCGGTTACGTGCATCATCCAAGGCACGCCTGGGATATAAGAAAGAAGCGAGCCGAACAATTCAAAGACGATAAATAGAAGCAGGGCAGCGGTCCATTTGCTCCGCCATAAGCCCTCGCTGCGAAGGAGCCGATTCATAGCTAGGCTGATCAAGAGGGCGCAGAACGGGAAGGCGAATATAAAGCCGCCGGTCGCGCCGATCAGATGAGAGATGCCGCCTTTGCCGCCGAAGACGGGCAGGCCGAACGCCGCGAGTACGATCACGATCCATATACTGGAGAACGCTTGGCCGGGCCGAAGAAAAACGCCCGCTAATATAACGGCTAAAGTCTGGAATGTGATCGGAACGGCAGATGCTGTAATTCGAAGCTGTATGATGCTGAAGACAATAAATAGTGCTGCGAATAGAGCGGTGAATACGATTGAACGAATGTTGACGGTTTGCATCGAAACGACTCCTTTATCCAGTTGCAAAATTATTGTTAACCATTTAGGATAAAATTAGGTTAACAAATCGAATTGTAGCATAGCCTGTTTGGTATGGGAAGAGGTTTGGAGGAATATTTTTGCTGGGGAACTTTGAATTGGAGTTGGACGAGGTATCGGTAACGCCGCCCGTGACGGATGGTTCTGCGGCCATGATATTGAAGCCGCTCTCGCTGCGTATCCGGGAAGGCGAATGGATCACGATCGTTGGAGCTAACGGCAGCGGGAAAAGCACATTACTGAAGGTAATGGCAGGCATGCCCATGAAAGGCGTCGGCGGGAACATATCGCGGCACGGCCTTAGGCCTGAGGCTGACAGCGGCGCAATCCCGATCGTGCTGCAGCAGCCCGAGGCCGGCATTATCGGGGCAACGCCATGGGAGGATGTCGTCGCGATGCTTGAACGAAGCGGATTTGAGGAGCGAGCTATTATTAGCGCTGCAGAGCAGGCTCTAAGCGAAGTGGGGCTGGGCGGCCGAATGCGCCAGAAGGTGGAGACGCTGTCCGGCGGGCAAAAGCAATTGACTGCCATTGCGGCTTGTTTGGCTGCTCGTGCGCCGGCTTTGCTGCTTGATGAAGTAACGGCGATGCTGGATCCGGCGATGTCGCTGGAAGTGCTGCACACGGTACGGGGGCTGCACAAGGCGGGAACAACCGTAGTTTGGACAACGCAGCGGATGGAGGAGCTTCGGGCCGAAGATCGGGTGCTTGTCCTGGATTCCGGCGAGGTCGTATTCGAAGGAACTGCGGAGAGTTTGTTCCAACGCGGAAACGATGGCAGCGGCGGACGGAATCAAAGCGCGGCGGAGAGGCTGGGCCTAGAGGCGCCGTATTCGATTCGGGTCGCGTGGGAGTTGAAAGGGCAAGGTGTAGAGCTGGACGAGCTGCCGTTCACGCCGGAGCAGCTTGCGGAGGCGGTGATGCGCTATGCCGGCTGACTGGAAGCTGACGAATGTTACGGTGTGCGCGGAAGACGACAAAAACAGGTTACTGCTCGCTATGATTAACCTTACCTTCGAGCCAGGAAACATTACGCTTCTTATCGGACGTAACGGTGCGGGAAAGTCGACGCTGCTGGAGACGATGGCCGGACTTCGCAAGCTCCAAACAGGCAGCATCTCGATCGGCGGGGAGCCGCTTTGGCTTCCGAAGCGGAACAAGAAGCTGAACCGCAGCGCGCTGCTCCGTTTCGGGCTGGCGATGCAGCAGTCGGACGCGCAGTGGTTTGCGCAGACAGCGCGTGAGGAGCTGTTGTATTCGATGAGGCCGTATAAGCTGCCGGAAGAAGAGACGGAGCGCCGAATGCTGGCGGCGCTCGACGTAACGGGGCTCCAGCCGGCTCTGCTGGAGCGCGATCCTTGGACGCTGAGCGGCGGCCAGCAGCGAAGGCTGGCTCTCGCCTGTCTGCTCGCGTGCGAGCCGGACTGGCTGCTGCTCGATGAGCCGACGGCGGGGCTGGACGCCGCCGGCACAAGCCGCCTATGCGCGATTCTCGAAGCGCATAAGGCGGCGGGGCGCGGAGCGGTCGTGGCAACGCACGACCTCGACGCGCTGCTTCCGCTCGCGGACGCCGTCATCGTGGTTGACGATGGCGCCGTCCGCGAAGCGGCACCGGCAGAGGCGGCGCGCGAGCTCGCCTCTGCGGCGCCGCAGGCGCTGCGCGCGCAGGCTCTGCTGCGCGAGAGGGCGGCTTTGCCGCCGGAGGGCCCCGCTACGCGCAGCGGCGGGGCGTTGTGGCCGGAGCCGCGCGAGCTGGCGGCGGCCATTGCGGGCGGTCTCGCGGCACGGGGCGGCCGGCTTTACGCGCATGCGCCGCATGCCGGCCGGATGAGCGCGGGTGCCTTGCGTGCGCAACAGCCGGCTGCAAAGGCATCAGCGAGCGCACGAACTGAGCAACAGACTGAAGGAACGAGATCTCTTGAGCCGTCTCGCGCTGCACCGGCTTGGGGCAACAAGCTGTCCGAGCCGCAGCAGCGGACATTGGATGCGAAACAAAGCCGCTGGCTCCGGCCGGACCGCTTTGATCCCCGGGCGCTCGTCCTGGCGTATTTCCTGCTGACCGCTTGTACGCTCACGCTTGGCGGCATGGGGCAAATGGCGCTGGCCGCATGCGTTGCGGCGGCCGTTATCGCCCCAACGCTGCCGCTCATTCGAAAATGGTTGTCTGTGTTTAGAGCTTTTGCCATCGTAACCGTTATTCTTGCTCTCATCGCCGGTATTTCATTAACGCCATTAACCTTCGACTGGTCGAAGGCGGAGCCGACGACGGTGAAACTGTTCCAGCTCATGGTCATCATGGCGTTTGGAATGCCGATGCTGGAGCTTATGACGCCGCTGCGACTGCAAAGAGCCATCCAGCAAACCTTCGGCTGGACGGCTCGTTTCGGACTGCCTATTCATGCGGTCGGACTGCTCATTACGATTATTTTCCGCTTTATTCCGTTGCTTGCGCGGGAGTGGGGGCGTTTTGCCAAGCTCGCATCCGCAAGAGGGAAATCGGGTTCGCGGCTTGGCGCCGTCCCTATTACGATGCTTCGGTCGGTGTTTATCCCGTACATCCGCGCCATTCTCCGGCTGGCGGAAGGGATGGCCGACGCGCTGGAGGCGAGAGGGTACGGCAGCATGCCCGTCAAGCCGACTTATGGCTTCCGCCTTGCTTTCGGCAAAGCGGATGCGGGGCTGCTCGCGATTGCCGTCACCGGCAGCTTTCTTCTTCTTCTGATCGGCTGCTTTGTTACAATCTAGTTAGGAGTACCAGCTATTGCGCTCAACCATTCATCAACTTTTCCGGACCATAATCCTTCCGGATCGGCAAGCAGCGTGGACCAGCCGCTTGCAGCGCCTTGCTCAAGATTGGATGGCTGATCGTCGATAAACAAGATACGGCTGTTTGCGGGAAGCTGCGAGCCGACATGCTCGAACAGCTCCCGCTGCGGCTTCCGTAAGCCGACGGCGCTTGATATCGTCACGGTACGAAGAAACGGGCGCACATCCTGCAAAATCGGTTCCACCCATGCCGACAAATGATTGCTCAAAATGTGAATATCCGCCGCAAGACTCCATTTCTCCAATAAGCGAATGGCCGGCAGCGGCTGCAAACTTTCCTTTAAGTACGCCTTTCCCTGCTCTTCGCTTAATCCCTTGGCAGCCCGACATAACCAGTCCCAAAAGGCCGCTTCCGTTATGCCGCCTGTCCACAGCATCTTGCTTTGTTCCTCTTTATATTTGCGGTACAAGGGCTCGGCTTTCTGATTGGAATGGGCAGCGACAAGCTCCCAAAAAACAGGCGATAGATTGGTAGCAAGCACGCCTCCGATATCGAAGACAAGCTGTGGCTTGCCCGAGCCTTCCTCAATATGATCAATCGTTGAATAACTCCGCTTCATTTTATAACCACCTTATCCTCGATTCGAATCTTATCTAAAGCCCGATTACTTAGCTTATATCCGCAGATTGCGAGGTGCCGCGTTTTGCTCCTGCAGCCATTCGTTTGTCGAGGATTACCTTTCGAAGCGCTACAGCTGCAGCCAAGGCCGCAAGCGCCGCTCCAAACCAAAAGCCGCTGTCTAGCCCCCACTGCCCGTTCAGCCAGCCCGCAAGGAACGGACCGGAGAACATCCCGATCGAATACAGCGCCTGATACATGCCCATTGCGGTAGCGCGGGACGAGGTGTCGACTTCGCGAATCGCCATGCCGAGCAGAAGAGGGAGATGGAGCCCCTGCGCAAAGCCGTTAACCGCTTGCGTTACATACAGCATGCCGAGGTTTGGCGCGGCAATTAAAGCGATTGTACAGATAGCGCTCACTACAAAACCAATCGTGATCGTGCCGTTAAGCCCCAGCCTCGGCACGAACAGATGGGATCCGGCCAACGACGCGGCGGCGTGTGGGAGCATAAATGCAAATACTAGAAGCGTAAGCTGAGTGCCGCCGGCGCCCAGCTCTTCGGCCTTAAGCGGGGTAAAGCCGAACATCGTAATAAATAAGACGCCATGCGCGAGAATGGAAAGCAGCGACGCCCGCTGCAGCGTCTTGTCGCGGACAACCGTTGCGACCTTCTCGAAGGACATTCCGTTTGCGGCGCTTCTCGCCGTTCCTTCCGGCTCGCGAATGAAGAAAGCAAGCAGCAGTCCTAACGCGCCTATGACAGCCCCCACCGCAAACGGAGCGCGGGGATCGACGCCTTCCGTCAATGCGCCGCTAGCAAGCATGCCGATCATTTGCCCGACCACCGTCATCACGCTGATTCTGCCCATTGCACGCCCCGTCTCCGAAGCCGCGAAATAACCGGCATACATAACGGTGAACGCGACCCACGCGGAGGCGCATACGCCCGCCACAATTCTAGCCGCTATCGGCCAGAACCAGCCGCCAGGCACAAGAAAAAGCAGACAGCTTAAGCTGGCGCAAATCATGCCGAGTATAATAAAAGGCTTACGTTTACCAAGCCGGTCGGAGAAAATACCAAGCGGAAAACGGACAAGCATCTGGGTAAAGCCATAGCTGCCGAGAACGATGCCGATAAACGCAAGCGAATAACCGCCTGCGCTTAAGTAGGGAGATAGGGTGGGCACATAGATGTACATAGACGTCCAGTAAAGCAGGGTAACGATCGTAAAAAGGGCGCGTCCTTCTTTTGCAGCTTTGCGATTCATAGGTGTTCACCATTCCTTTCAACGTCCACTGTAACGCAATCGCCGCGATGGCGCTACCCCTTTTTTGATCCATGCAGGAGATGGAAACTTTCTGGCTATATTGTCCGTATTAACGATAGGTTGTAGACTATTATGAAGAGTGTCGCGGTCTTATGATTTCGCGTCATTATCGACAAACAGAGGTGAAGAGAAATGGAGAAAACGGAAAAACGTCAGAATAAATGGGTAAAGGAGATTAAAGATTGGACGCTATCGCTCGGCATCGCCGTCGTAGGCGCGCTACTGTTCCAAAACTACGTGTATGCTCAAACGGAAGTACATAATGTGTCGATGCAAAATACGCTCGTAGAAGGGCAAAGACTGATCGAGGATAAATGGTCGTACCGGTTTCACGGTCCAAAGAGCGGCGACATCGTGATCATTAACGGCCCGGAGTATGACTCTCGTCTGGTGAAGCGCGTAATTGCGCTGCCTGGCCAAACCATTGATATGAAAGACGGGGAGGTCTACGTCGACGGGGTGAAGCTGGATGAAGATTATGCCAAAGGCGAAACTTATCCGGTTGTCGTCCCTATGCCCTATACGGTGCCGGCGGGTCATGTTTTTGTAATGGGCGATAACCGCGAGAACAGTCTGGACAGCCGCACCTTCGGCGCCGTCGCGCAGGACAGCCTGGAGGGCAAAGCCGTATTCCGCGTATGGCCGATCGATAAATTCGGCAATTTGCATTAATGAAATTTATTTGAAACGTAATAATTTTGTAAGAAATGTGTTCCAGTTCGTTTAGAAATCGTGTTTATGATAAACGATAGGTTCAGAATTACAGCAAGACAGGGCGTGAGCTATGTCCATCAAAATCAAGCTTTATATGTCGTACTTGGCGATGGCGATCGTGCCGGTTATTCTGCTTATGCTGTTTATGCTGTTTTTGTTTTTCGCCGGCAACAATCAAGATTTGAGAGAGTTTACGGAAGCTCAGAAAAATGAAAGCTTCAATCAGGCTATCATTTATGGCGAATTGCTGTATGTGCTGCGGGATGAATCCGAGAAGATGGAGGACCCGGCGTATATTAGCGGCATGCAGCAAAGGCTGAGCGAGCAGTGGGCGGGATTCCTTCTGACGAAGGACGGCGTGATAACCGACGTCTCGCCGTTTCTTAACGAGCTGTCGCCGGACGAGGATTGGCAGCGTATCGCCGACGAGGAACGCGATGAGCTGCGGCTGAAGCATTACCGGTTCAAATCGAAGGCCATCGCGTTTCCGTTCAAGGATGGAAGCGAAGGGGAGCTTCTGCTCTATTATCGTCTGGAGCCGGTTCCGATCTTTTGGCACCGGGTCACCATGGCTGCGGGACTGATTATCGTCTGCTTGACCGGTCTGCTCCTTACCTACTTCGTCTCTCGGAGCATTATTCGTCCGATCCGTTCGCTTCGCGCAGCTGCTCTCAAGATCAAGGACGGCGATTTGTCCCAAGAGCTACGTCCTCAGAAGCCTGTCGGAGGCGGGAATCAGAACGAGATCGACCAGCTCAGCGCGGCGTTTGAGGAAATGCGTATCCGCCTAAAGCATTCCATCGAGCAGAGCTTGCAGTACGAGGACAATCGCAAGATGCTGCTCTCCCATATTTCCCATGACCTGAAAACGCCGATTTCGGCGATAAAAGGATATGTGGAAGGCATTATGGACGGCATCGCCAATACGGAAGAGAAGCGCCAGCGTTACATGCAGACGATCTATCGGAAGGCTTCGGATATGGACCAGCTGATTGACGAGCTGTTTCTTTTCTCCAAGCTGGATATGCACAAGGTTGTGTTCGATTTTAAAACAGTCGATATCGCAAGGTACTTGGAGTATCTGCTAGACGAGCAGCGCTTCGAAATGGAGAAGTCGGACGTGAAGCTGCTGTTCCAGGATGCGTCGGAAGGCCCGATGCTCGCCGCCGTCGATCCGGACAAGCTGTACCGGGTATTCACCAACATGCTGAACAACAGCGTGAAGTATATGCTGCATGACGGCGCTCCGAGGGAGCATCAGGTGACCGTTAAGGTTCGTAAGGAGAAAGACTTCGCGAAGATTGAAATCGAGGATACGGGACCCGGCATTGACGCCGAGGATTTGCCATATATTTTCGACGGATTCTATCGCGCGGAGCAGTCCCGCAATTCTGAAACGGGCGGCAGCGGCCTCGGGCTGGCTATCGTGAAGCAGATAGTGGAAGGCCACGGCGGCATCGTATGGGCGGAGAACCGAAATAGCGGCGGGGCGCGCTTCTGCATCAAGCTGCCGTTAATGTCGGAAAATCAAGGCGGTGATACAGCATGAAAAGCATTCTAATAATTGAAGACGAGAAGGCGATCGCCGAGCTGGAACGGGACTATTTGGAAAGCCATGGATTCCACGTGCATATTGAAGGACGAGGGGATCTCGGGCTGAAAAAAGCGCTCGAAGGCAGCTACGATCTGATTGTGCTCGACGTTATGCTGCCAAAGCTGGACGGATTCGAGATTTGCAGGGAAATTCGCGCAAAGCTTAACATCCCGATACTGATGGTTACGTCGAAGAAAGAAGATATCGATAAAATCCGAGGTCTCGGACTTGGCGCGGACGATTATATAACGAAGCCGTTCAGCCCAAGCGAGCTGGTGGCGCGGGTCAAGGCTCATCTGTCTCGCTATGAACGGCTTACGTCAGAGCATTCAACTGCCGGGCAGCTTATTCAGATTCGCGGCTTACTGATTGACAAACAGGCGCGGAGAGTCACCATCCATGACCAAGAAGCGATGCTGACAGGGAAAGAGTATGAACTGCTCCTGCTGCTCGCCTCTCATCCGAACCGCGTATTCGAAAAGGAAGAGCTGTTCGAGCGCGTATGGGGACTCGAGGCAAGCGGCGACGCGGCGACGGTTACCGTGCATATTCGCCGGCTGCGGGAGAAGATCGAGCATGACCCGTCGAATCCCCAATATATTGAAACGATTTGGGGAGTCGGTTACCGGTTTAAAGTGTAATAGACAGAGCAGAAGATGAGGAGTGGAGTGCATTGAAAAGCATCATCAAGTTTTCATTGAACAACAAATTTGCGCTTTGGATCATGACGTTTCTGGTCATGTTCGCCGGGCTTTATGCCGGAACCAGCATGAAAATGGAGACGATCCCGGATATTACAATCCCGATCGTAAGCGTAACGACCGTTTACCCGGGGGCTGCTCCAGAGGAAGTGATGGAGAATGTGACCAAGCCGATCGAGCAGCGGACACGCAATTTGACCGGCGTAACCGGCGTATCCTCCACATCAATGGAGAATGCGTCTTCCATCATTATTGAATACACGTACGAGACGGATATGGAGAAAGCAGCCGACGAGGTTCAGAATGTGCTTGCCGAGCTCAGCTTGCCGGAAGGCGTAGATACGCCAAGCGTGTCCCGAATCAGTTTTAACGCTTTTCCTATCCTATCGCTGAGCATGTCTAACGAGACTTTGTCTCTCGATCAATTGACGAAGCAGGTTGAGGAAAGCATCGTGCCGAATTTGCAAGGCTTGGAAGGCGTAGCCGATGTGCAAATATCCGGACAAAACATCGTAAAAGGCGAGCTGGCGTTTAACGCAGAAGCGCTTGCCGCGACTGGCTTAACAGAGGATGCGGTGAAAGGCATTATTCAAGCTTCCGCTATCTCGGCGCCTCTCGGCATTTTCGAATTCGGCGATTCCGAAAAATCCATTTTGGTTGACGGCAACGTCGTGACGGAAGCGGATTTGAACAATCTTACGCTTTTGCCTGGCGTGAAGCTTAGCGATGTTGCCAAGTTGACGGTTGTCGGCGAAGCGGAATCCATCTCCCGCACGAACGGGAAGGACGCAATCGGCGTAAGCATCGTCAAAGCAGCCGATGCCAACACAGTTGATGTCGTAAATGCCGTTAAAGAGCAGATCGATGAACTGGAAAGCAGCAATGAAGGGCTGGATATTACAATCACGCTTGACCAAGGCGAGCCGATCGAAGAATCCGTCCATACGATGATGAGCAAAGCTTTGATTGGCGCTTTAGCCGCAATCGTCATTATTCTTCTGTTCCTGCGCAACATTCGTTCCACGATCATTTCGGTCGTGTCCATCCCGCTGTCGATCTTGATGGCAATGCTTGCCCTGAAGCAAATGGACATTACGCTTAATATTATGACGCTCGGCGCGATCACCGTAGCCATCGGCCGGGTTATCGACGACTCGATCGTCGTTATCGAAAATATTTACAGAAGGATGTCCCTTACCGGCGAAAAGCTGAAAGGGAAGGACCTCATCATTTCGGCAACGCGCGAAATGTTCGTGCCGATTATGGCGTCCACCATCGTTACGGTAGCGGTGTTCCTGCCGCTTGGTTTTGTAACCGGCATGGTCGGCGAAGTGTTTATGCCGTTCGCGTTAACAGTCGTATTCGCGCTTGCCGCTTCCCTCATCGTTGCCATTACGGTCGTGCCGATGATGGCGCATATGATGTTCAAAAACGGACTTAAAGAGCATCAGAAGCATGAAGAAAAACCTGGCCGTTTGGCGCTGTGGTACAAAAAAGTGCTGAACTGGACGCTAAACCATAAAGTAATTACGTTTGGCGCGGCGGTTGTCCTTTTGATCGGAAGCATCTTACTAACGCCAATTGTAGGCTTCAGCTTCTTGCCGGCGGACGAACAGAAATCGATGATCGTAACGTACAACCCGGCGCCGGGCGAAACGTTGGAACACGTGAAGGCGATGACGCTTGAAGCGGAAAAGCTGCTGATGGAGCGCGAAGGTCTTGATATCGTGCAATATTCCGTCGGCGGACAAAATCCGATGAATCCGGGCGCTTCGAAGCAAGCGTTGTTCAACCTCAGCTATAACAAAGATTTCGAAGGCTTTACGGAAGAGAAGGAACAGATCGTTCCGCTGCTCCAAGAGCTCGGCGGACAAGGCGAGTGGAAGGAACAGAACTTCGCCGGCGGCGGACTGGGCGGTTCAACTTTATCCATGAACGTATTCGGACCCGATATGAAAACGATCCAGCCGGTCGTGGATGAGCTGGTCGCGAAGTTAAACGAAAATTCGGATCTTAAAAATGTGGATTCGAGCTTGTCTGAGACATATGAGCAGTACCGGATCGTCGCGGACCGCGAGAAGCTCAGCCAGTACGGCTTAACAGCCGGCCAAGTGGCGATGGCTCTAAGCCCTGTGCGCCAAAATCCGGTGCTGACAACGATTGAAAAAGACGGCGAAGAGGTTAGCGTTTATGTGAAGGTTGAAGAGAAAACTTACAAAAGTGTATCCGATTTAGGCGAAGTGACCTTGATGTCCCCAATGGGCGTGGAGGTGGCGCTGAAGGATGTCGTAACCTTCGAGCGCGGCGAATCCCCGAATACGATTACGCGCCTTGACGACCGTATCTATGCGGAGGTTTCGGCTGATGTAACGGCGACGAATGTCGGCGCGGTTACGACAGAGCTGCAAGAAACGATTGATGGAATGGATCTTCCAGGCAATGTCGATATCGAAATGGGCGGCGTAGCGGAGCAAATGAACGAGACGTTCATGCAGCTGGGACTAGCGATGCTTGCAGCTGTTGCGGTGGTGTACTTGGTGCTTGTGCTGACATTCGGCGGAGCGTTGACTCCGTTTACCATTCTGTTCTCGCTTCCGTTTACGGTTATCGGCGCGGTGGTTGGCCTCTTGATTGCCGGCGAAACCATCAGCGCGACAGCCCTGATCGGCGCTCTCATGCTGATCGGTATCGTTGTGACGAACGCCATCGTCTTAATCGACCGCGTCATTCATAAGGAGCAAGAAGGACTGTCCGTTCGGGAGGCGCTGCTGGAAGCGGGCGTTACGCGCCTTCGTCCGATTCTGATGACGGCGATTGCAACAGTCGGCGCGCTGCTGCCGCTTGCATTCGGCTTCGAGTCGGGCGGGCTGATCTCCAAAGGAATGGCGGTTACGGTTATCGGCGGTCTTACAAGCTCGACGCTTCTGACGCTTATTATCGTGCCGATCGTATACGAATTTCTTAACCGGAAGAAAGCGAAAAAAGGGAATCATGCTGCTGTTGAAGCGTAATTAGCTCAAGCAGAAATAGGCGGCTCCATGGGCAATTTATCCATGGGGCTGTTTTTTTGATATAATGCCTACATAAGATTGGGAGCAGAATAACATAAGGGAGTGGCGGCAACATGGAAGCGAACAGCACGAGAATTGGTTTTATTGGTACGGGCGTCATGGGAAAAAGCATGGCGAGCCATATCCAGCAAGGCGGCTATGAGCTGCATATTTATACCCGGACAAAGTCGAAAGCGGAAGAACTGGTCGAGCAGGGGATGATCTGGCATGATGAGCCGTCCGACCTGGCGCCGTTGTGCGATATAATCATTACGATGGTCGGTTATCCAAGCGATGTAGAGGAGCTGTATTTGGGCGAGAAGGGACTCGTACATACGGCGAAGTCCGGCAGTTACCTCATCGATATGACCACTTCCAGTCCGGTGCTTGCGGTACGCATCTATGAGGAAGCGAAGGCCCGCGGTCTGCATGCGATCGACGCTCCGGTATCCGGCGGCGATGTAGGGGCGCGGAACGCGGCGCTGTCCATCATGGCTGGGGGAGACCGGGAAGCGTTTGAGGCAGTGCTGCCGATATTGGAGCGGATGGGCAAGCAAATTTTGCTGCAGGGCGGTCCGGGCGCGGGACAGCATACGAAGATGGCGAATCAGATCGCCATTGCTTCCAATATGATTGGCGTATGCGAAGCGCTGGTGTACGCGAGAAACGCGGGACTTGATCTGGACGCCGTTCTCCAGAGCATCGGAACGGGAGCTGCCGGCAGCTGGTCGCTGAGCAACCTGGCGCCGAGGATGATCGCGGGGAATTTCGAGCCGGGCTTTTATGTGAAGCATTTTATTAAGGATATGGGGATTGCACTCGCGTCTGCTCGCGAAATGGGAATCGAGCTTCCCGGTCTTGCGCTGGCAAAAGAGTTGTACGGCCGGATTGCGGATGCAGGGCTAGCGGATAAGGGAACCCATGCCTTGTATAAAGCCTGGGATTAGGGTTAGTCTGTCAAATACCGAATAGTCGGCTTACGGATTGGTTATGTTAATCATAGGTATGCTTCAATAAATGCATAGGAGGTGGTTCAGCATATTTGGTCAGGTTGTCGTAAAAACGATTTTCCTGCTGCTCAGCATGTCCTATCAAGATGCAAGTATAGCGGATGAGGCCAATATAGCCAGCATTCAAATCGCTTCTCCAGGCTATGCGAAATGGGGTAAAATCGCGGTCGAGGAAACGGCAAAAGCGTATAAAGGCGCTTCGATTGTCGATTATAAATACGAAGGCAGGTCCAGCGGCGGAAGAGGCAGCAACGAAGAACGATTTTTGCTCTGGCTGAAGCAGGGAGGGCGAGAATTCGGCGTCCGCGTAACCGTTACCGTACAGGCTGAGACGGGGACTTTAATGTCTGTTAAGCTGAAAGAACTGCGTCCGAGTTAAATATACGATGGTGAAATTCAAGCGAAAATCGTCAGTATGCCGCAAGCAGCGGCTTCATGGCGCTTTTCGCTTTTTTCGTGCCTATTTGATGGGAAATGGGAAAAACTGCAACTACTTGGGCGCAATTTCCGTTATTATGGAGATAGATGTAATCATGGTGCTAGAGAAAAGGGGTCGTTACGTGAACGTGAGGTTTAAAAAATCGAATGCTATCATCCTATTGATCGTAATGGCTGTCATGCTGCAATTGGTATTGTCGGTTTCAAGCGCGACGGCTGCTTCTGACGATGAAACGATCGATATTCGGAGGACGGTCGGCTTACAAGGCGCCTACCAGCAAGGCAAATGGTTTCCCGTCGAGATTACGCTGACGAACCGGACGAAGCGGGATTTGTCTGGCGAGGTTGTGCTGTCCGTTGTATCTTCCGAAAATATAACGACGGATTATCTTGTCCCCGTCGACCTTCCCGTCGGAACGGATGTTCAAGTAACGATCGGTCTGCCGGGGACGGTGCTGGATAATGACCGCAGCCTGATCCGCTTTTTCGAAGGCTCTTATAAGACGGGCAAGGAAGTGAAGCTGTTCGGGCCAGCCACAATCGAGGGCCGGACGCTTGACGGTTCGAACGTTATAGGCGTCGTCGCGCGTGACCCGGACACACTTAATTTTATGCCGACGCTTAATCTTAGAGGCTATTCGATTAATGTCCTGCCGCTTACGGAGGATGATTTGCCCGACCAGTCGGCCATGCTGGACATGCTGGATACGCTGGTCATTAACGATGTCGATACAGGCGAATGGGACGAAGATGTCGTCAAGGCGATTCGCGATTGGGTTACAAGAGGAGGAACGCTGGTCTTATCCGGTGGGGCCGGATACGTGAAGACGGCTGAAGCGTTTGCCGAACTAGCGCCGCTTGCCGCAACAGGGACTACGACGATTGAAACAGCCGAATCTTTGGCGAAGGCGGGAGGAGCGGAGCTTAAGCTGACCGATCCGATCACGGTCTCGACCGGCGAAGTCGCAAAGGGCGCGTCGGTCGAATTCAGCGAAGCAGGCGTTCCGCTGGCCGTGAGCCGAAGCTATGGCTTTGGTTCAATCGTCTATGCAGCGTTTGATCCTTCGCTTGAGCCGATGTCGACCTGGTCAGGAAGCGCTTCGCTTTGGGCAAAGCTGCTTGGCCGCAACCTTTCCAACCTGCAGGGCATGGGCGGAGCGGTAATGACGGGTAACACGTACATTGACAATATGTTCTGGCCGCTAAGCAATATCATTGACCAGTTCCCGTCGATTAAGCCGCCTTCGTTCTCTTTGCTGCTGGCCTTGTTCGGGCTATACGTGCTTATTGTAGCGCCGGTGCTTTATATCATTCTAGCGAAAGCGGACCGCAGAGAATGGGGCTGGTGGTTAATTCCGGCCGTGTCCGTCGTGATGGGAATTGTTATTTTTACGTTCGGCGCGGGTGACAAAAAGAATACGTCCGTCCATTCGGTCGATATCGTTGAGCTGTCGCCCGACGGAAAGGCCGTCGTGTCGGGAGCTGCAGCCGTATTTTCGCCGACCGGCGGAACGGTTACGGCTTCGTTTGACGAAAAGCCGGAGATGCGCATGTATTCCGATAGCAGCATGATGAATGCTTCTGGTAATTTAACGCTGAACGGAGCTTTCCAATTCCGGGATACGGGTGACGGCCTGCAGACGATCTGGCGTTCCGTCCCTTATTGGTCGACCCGTAAGCTCTTTATGGACAGGCGGGTTGTCGATTCGGCTGAGACTGGCCGTATCGATATCGCTTACGAGGAAGAGAGCGGCGCGGAAAAGCTGGTCGTAACGAACAATACTTCGTCAGATCTGACGCATGTCTCGCTGATCGTGAACGGTCAGGCGCAGGTGATCGGAGATTTGAAAAAAGGCGAAAGCGGATCGATTCTAAATCCGCCAACCTTCGTACCGGCACAGCCGGGCATGTATTACTCGTACTCGAGCATGATATTCCCGGGCTGGTCAGGCAACAACAACGACGAATGGATGAGACAGCGCGAGTTGACGGACCAATATTTCAACCGTAATAACGACGCTATGCGCTCGTCGGGGCCTGTTATTGTAGGCTACAGCACGGATCACGAAAATGCGTTTATGGTAAATGGGGATAAAGTAAGAACCGATCATTTGACGATGTGGGTGCAAAATGTCGACCCTACCCGGCATGTCGGAGACAGAGTGATCATCTCCGCCGGCGCCATGAAGCCTATCATTGCGTCCAATACGCTTGAATTCGTTAATAACTATGGCAACGGCATTGTTAACGTTGGAGCAGGGGAGCTCATCTTGGACTATATGGTTCCGAGGAGTGAAAGCGTCGCTTACGATGTGCTCGATATTCAAACAAATCCGGCATATAGCAATTCGAATCTGACTTGGAGCGTCTGGCATGAGGCCTCCGGCGAATGGGTGAGCCAGCTTAACGCGCTTGGCTCGGCGCATGAATATTTCGTCGACGAACAGATCATTCGTCTCAAGCTGGAGGCGGCAGCCGCGGGCGAAACGATGTTCCCTTACGTGATGCTGGAAGGAGAGGAGCTAAATCCATGAACGAACAAACGCCAATGATCGAAATTCGCGGACTCGCCAAGTCGTTCGGCAGCTTCCATGCGCTAAAGGGAATCGACCTTACCATTGAAAGAGGGACCGTATTTGGTTTTGTCGGGCCGAACGGCGCCGGGAAATCGACGACGATGCTCATCCTTTCGACGCTGCTCGCGCCGAGCGCCGGGTACGCCAAGGTCGGGGGCTTCGATGTTACGCAGCATCCGCATGAGGTGAGGAAAAGAATCGGTTATATGCCGGATTTCTTCGGCGTATACGATCAGTTTAAAACCGTCGAATATTTGCATTTCTATGGGGCGAGCTACGGTATTCCGAAGGCGGAACGGGAAGCTCTGATCCCGCAGCTGCTGGAGCTTGTTAATTTAAGCGACAAACGGGACGCATACGTAGACTCCTTGTCGAGAGGGATGAAGCAGCGCCTGTGTCTGGCGCGATGCCTCGTGCACGATCCCGAGCTGCTCATTTTGGATGAACCTGCATCAGGGCTTGATCCGCGCGCCAGAATCGAGATGCGTGAAATTTTGAAAGAATTGAAGGCAATGGGGAAAACGATTATTATCTCCTCGCATATTTTGCCGGAGCTTGCGGAGATGGTGGATGAAATCGGCGTGATCGAGCACGGCGAGATGGTGGCGGTCGGCAATGTGGCGGATATTCAAAGCCGGCTTCGCGTCAAACGGTTTTTGCATATCCGGCTGCTGGACCGGGAGGAAGAAGCGGAGCAATTTTTGCGCGACCGACCTTTTGTCAATCGGCTGATTCGCGATGAACGCGGCCTTCAAATCCATTTCGGCGGGCAGGACGAGGAACAGGCGGAGCTTCTAAGCGCGTTAATGTCCCAAGGGTTCCGCATTGTCTCTTATAGCGAGGCGCAGACCAATTTGGAGGATGTGTTCCTGGAAATTACAAAAGGCGGAGGCGGAGACGAATGAAAGAGAGCGGAACGGCAGCCAGAGGGGTGAACTGGCGTGTACGATTGATCAATCCGGTTCTGGATAAGGAGATCCGTCTCCGTATGCGGTCGCCTCGGGCAATGTGGACGTTATTTTTCTACTTGCTGGCGATCGGCTTGATGGCTTTTGCCGCGATATACCTGACGCAGGTCCTGTCCGGGAGCGGTTCTTCCTATAATCCGGAGCAAAGCAAAATTTTATTTTATTTTCTTTCGTTTGCGCAGCTTGGCCTGGTCGCTTTTATGGCGCCTGGTCTGACTGCGGGAGTCATCAGCGGCGAGAGGGAGAAGCAGACGCTGAATTTGCTGCTGACGACGCAGCAGAGCTCGTCTACGATTATTTTGAGCAAGCTGGTGTCTTCGCTCAGCTTTATGGTGCTGATCGTCGTCAGTACGATTCCGATCTACGCGATGGTTTTCCTGTACGGTGGCGTATCGCCGAAGCAGATGACGCTTATCTTTTTGTTCTATCTGTTTATTATGCTGGTGCTCGGTTCGTTCGGCATCTTTTTCTCTACAATCCTGAAGAAAACGATGATGTCGGTCATTTCGACGTATGGCGTGACGCTGTTTATTTTCGTGGGCACGGCGATTTTGTATTTTGTCATGGTGAATGTGCTCGAGGATCAGTATCGCTATTCGACAGTTAGTCCTAGTTCGACGCCTTACGCTTGGGTCGGTCATATTATGGCTTTTAATCCTGCGGTGGCGCTTTATAGTATTCTGGAGCCGTCAATCTCTGACGATGCTTTTCTCTCCTCTCGTTACGGCGGTTCGGGAAGCGGGGCTCCTATAGCGTTGTGGCTGGAGTTTATGATCATTTATACGGTCATTTCGTCCATCGCGTTATGGTTGTCCGTGCGCAACCTGCGACCAAGGCTAAACCGGAAGCGGTAAATGAAAGGATGAAGGGAGGCGCCGCGTATGGCGCAAACGTCTTTGGTTGATCTGCTGCGCCCGGTGCGGCGCAGACTGACCATGTTCCGCTTGGCGCGCGCGCTGCTGCTGGGTCTAACGGCGGGAAGCGGAGCAGGGGCGCTTGTCCTTGCAGCAGCCAGGCTGTGGCCAATTCTTAACGCCGCAGGCGTTTTTGCAGGGCTTGTAGCAGCGGGTGCAGCTGCTGGTGCCGGATATGGGATTTGGAAACGCGCGACGACAAGGGACGCCGCGCGGGAGATGGATAAGCGCGATACGGAAGACGCCGTCATGACCGCGCTGGACGGTTTGGCGAAGTATCCGGAAGCCGCATCGGCGCCTGCCATTGTCAAGCTTCAGCGGCAGGATGCGCTGGATGCCGCACGCGGGTATGTCGATATGCTTAGCGAGCGGCTGCCCTGGCCGGCTTGGAAGCAGTGGCGGACGATCGTCTTCAGCGCTGCGGCTCTGCTCGCGATATGTATCGTCATGCTGGCTTTGCCGAACCCGCAGCATGACCGCGCGGTGGCGCTTGCCGAGGCGCGGTCGGCGGTTCAGGAGCTGGAAGCGGAAGCGGAAAAGCTCGAGGAAGAGCTGGATTCGCTGAAGCTGCCGGAGGAGGCGAAGGAGGAGCTGCTGCGGCCGCTGGATGAGCTGCGGCGGGAGCTTAACGCGAGCGGCGTCGATCCCGCCGCCGCGCTGGAGGAACTGGCGGAAGCGATGCGCGAGCTGGAGCAGACTGCAGCCGAGGCGAAGGCCGCTTCCGAGCGTCTCGAGCAGACGGCGGCGGCGATGAGCGCGCAGCCGAGCCTGCGGCAGCTGGGAGCGGCGCTGCAGGACCGCGACGCCGCCGCAATGGAACGCGCGATCGAGGATATGCGATCGCAGCTGAAAGAGCTGTCGCCAGCGGAGCGCGAAGCGCTGGCGCAGGCTCTGGAGCGGCTGGCTGCCGAGCAGCCGCAGGAGGAAGGCGCCGCCGGCGAGCTCGCGGCGGCGCTGGAGGAGGCGGCGCAGCAGGCGCGCGCCGCCGGCGACGACGGGGCGGCGGAAGGCGAAGCCGCCCCGGAAAGCGGCAGCGGCGGCGATGCTCTCGCCGCGCTGCAGGAGGCGCTCGCCCGCGAAATGTCGCAGGGCGAGCTGGAGCGGCTGGCCCGGGAGATGTCGGGCCAGCTGGCTGGCGGCGGCGCAGCGCTCGCGGAGCAGCTCGCCGCGCAGGGCGGCGCGGTGCCGCCGTCATGGGCGGGCGCCGCGGCTAGCGGGGCCGCCGGCCAAGGCTCCGCCGGCTCGGGCGGCCAAAGCCCGGGCAGCGGCTCCGGGCAAGCGGGCGAAGGCGCCGGACAGTCCGGCGGCTCAGGTTCTGGCGCGGGCGCCGGTCAAGGCCAAGGCGCGGGTTCAGGCGCCGGCCAAGGCTCCGGCAGCGGCGTTGGGAGCGGCTCGGGCGGTTCAGGTGGTGGAAGTGGAGCAGGCAGCGGATCTGGGACCGGCAGTTCGGGAAGCGGAACAGGCAGCGGTTCCGGAGCGGGCGGCGGCTATGGCGCAGGAACAGGAGCAGGGAGCCGCACACTGGTAACGACACCGCGCAGCTTAGCTGGAAGCGGCGATGTGTACGAGGACGGCGGCCCATCAACTGGGGGCCAAACCCAAAGCGGCGGCCAATCGCCAATGATCGACGGTACTACCCGCCCATACGAAGAGGTGTACAGCGAATACGCCGCCGAAGCCCAAGAATCGCTCGGTCGGTCCCAGCTGCCTGCCAGCATGCAGGACAAAGTCAAGCAGTACTTCGACGAAATCCAGCCAAACCGCTGACCCACACAAACATATTGGTCTCGAAGCAGCAGGTATGGAGCAAATAATGACGCCACACATGACTACTTCTCTCGAAGCAGCAGGTATGGAGCAAATAATGACGTCACACGTGACTACTTCTCTCGAAGCAGCAGATATGGAGCAAATAATGACGCTACGCGTGCTTACTTCTCTAGAAGCAGCAGGTATGGAGCAAATAATGACGCCATACGCGCTTACTTCTCTCTAAGCAGCAGGTATGGAGCAAATAATGACGCCACGCGTGCTTACTTCTTTCGAAGCAGCAGGTATGGAGCAAATAATGACGCCACACGTGACTACTTCTCTCGAAGCAGCAGGTATGGAGCAATAATGACGCCACGCGTGCTTACTTCTCTCGAAGCAGCAGATATGGAGCGCAAAATGACGCCACACGTGCTTATCTCTCTCGAAGCAGCAGGTATGGAGCAAATATTGACGTCACACGCGCTTACTTCTCTCTAAGCAGCAGGTATGGAGCAAATAATGACGCCACGCGTGCTTACTTCTCTCGAAGCAGCATGTACGGACCCAATTAATCACTCCACACGCGCTTCAAGTCCCCAGGGAGTAGACACATCGGGAGACTTAGCATCTATGGAGCACTAAAGGTTGAGGCCCTATCGCCTTAAATCAACCGAAGTGTGCTTTTTGAAGCAAACAAATCGGTGCCACCGCCTTATTTCGACTGAGAGGGCCAGAATGGAGCAAATAGGTCTGTGCAGCCGCCTTAAAACGACCGATGCGTGGGGGGCGAAGCGGGTAAGTCGGGCTGACCGCCTTAAATCAACCAAAGTGTGCTTTTTGAAGCAAACAAATCGGTGCGACCGCCTTATTTCGACTGAGAGGGCCAGAATGGAACAAATAGGTCTGTGCAGCCGCCTTAAAACGACCGATGAGTGCGGGGCGAGGCGGGTAAGTCGGGCTGACCGCCTTAATTCAATCGAAGCGTGCGGGGCGGAGCAAATTAGTCGACCTGACCGCCTTAAAGCACTCATGTGTACCGGATTGCGATAGTAGGCCGATGCAACTGACCGCCTACGAAGAACAACCATTGTCAGGTGGGGGAGAGCAGATATAGCGGGTTAGAGATTAGAACAAATTTGTTACCGACAACAAGTGCTAACATACGATTTTGTTCGACACGTTAATGATTAATGCCATTAACTAAAGAAGCGAGAGGGGGAGAAGCATGATCGAAACAAAGGAACAGCTGGAGGCGGCCGCGGCAAAAATTACAAATTTGAAACAGGAAATCGCAAAGGTGATTGTCGGGCAGGAAAATGTAGTGGAGCAGCTTTTATGGTGCCTCATTGCGGGTGGACACGCGCTGCTGGAGGGGATTCCCGGTCTCGGTAAAACGATGCTGGTGCGCACGGTGTCGGATACGGTATCGCTGCAGTTTTCGCGTATCCAGTTTACGCCGGATCTGATGCCTTCCGATATTACCGGCACCACGCTTATCGACTTCGGCGCGCAGGGAACGGCGTCGCAGCGATTCCAGCCGGGGCCGATCTTCGGCAATCTCATTTTGGCGGATGAGATTAACCGCGCGACGCCGAAAACGCAAAGCGCTTTGCTCGAAGCGATGCAGGAAGGTACGGTTACGGCCGGCGGGGAGACGCATATGCTGCCGAAGCCGTTTTTTGTGCTGGCTACGCAAAACCCGATTGAGCAGGAGGGGACTTATCCGCTGCCCGAGGCGCAGCTTGACCGGTTCCTGCTCAAAATCGGCGTCGACTACCCGACCCGCCAAGAACTGAAGGAAATTGTACTGCGGACGACCTCACTCGAAAAGCCGAAGGCGGAGTCCGTTCTAACCGGTGAGGAACTGACAGAACTGCAGCAAGCGGCTAAGGGGCTGCTTGTTGCGGACGATGTGCTCGATCTTGCCGTTCGTCTCGTCATGGCGACGCATCCGGATGAAGCCGACGCGCCAGAGGATGTGAAGAAATATACCCGTTTCGGCGCGGGTCCGCGCGCGATTCAAGCGCTGATCTCCGTCAGCAAAGTCCGAGCCTTGTGCAGCGGACGAATGCACGTCTCTTGGAATGATCTCCGTCAGACGGCGCTTCCTGTTCTTCGTCACCGCATCGTGTTGACGTATGAAGCCCAGGCGATTGGCCTTACGACTGACCGGCTCACCGAGTCGATTCTCCAAAGCATCGAGGCGACAAGATGACGGAGCTTAACCTAAACAAGCATAACCCGCCGGCACAGACAGCTGACGCATCGCTTCAACAAGATGGGATGGGCGCGGACGAAGCGTTAAAGCTTCTATTCCCGGATATGTCCGTTCTGACGCAGGTTGAGAGACTTCGGCTTGCCAGCGGCGGACGAATTCGGGGAACGATGGCGGGGAAACGCCGCTCGGTATCGCTCGGGGGCTCGCAGGAGTTTGCGGATTTCCGGCCTTATGCGCCGGGTGATGATGTCCGCCGGATCGATTGGAACGTCTATGGAAGGACGGGCCGTGCTTATGTCCGGCAATACTGGGACGAGCAGGAGCTTCACGCGCATTTGTATGTGGACGCTTCTCGTTCGATGTCCTTTACAGGCGGCGCGGCATGCAGCAAGCTGCAGTACGCTCTTCGGCTTGCCGCCTTGATCGGATATGCAGCGCTGGTTGGTGAAGATCGGCTGACGGTTAAAGCTTTTAACGAAAGCGCAATCGAAATCGAGCTTCCCGTTATGCGGGGCAGGGCTGCCTTCCCGAAGCTTATTCGGCATTTAGCCGCCTTATACGCGGCACCAGCCAGTGCTCGGCAAGCAAGGGACTCGCACACTAACGCCTCTTATGCAGCGGCGCGTTCGGACCTGTCGGCTCCATTCCGGCAGCCTGGCGCTTTGCCTAGACGCGCGGGTACAGCATGGCTGTTCACAGACGCCATGTTTGAGGATGGGATGCGGGAATCGCTGCTAGCCCTGACAGCGTCGGGCCAGCAGATTGTGCTGGTCCACCTGATGTCTCCGGAAGAAATCGATCCTCATCTGGGCGGAGAGTTAAAGCTGATTGACAGCGAGCTCGGGACAGGCAAAGAGGTTGCGGTATCTGAGAGGCTGTTGAACGAATATCGGTCGGCTGTATCGGAATACCAGGAGGAATTGAAGGCGAAATGCGCGGAAATGGGCGCCGCATATGCATTCCTTAATACAAGCCAGCCGCTTGCGCAAGCCATACAGACGCTTACGTCGGTTCCCGGTGTACTGAAGCATTAAGAAAAGCAAGGGGGTGACAAGTTGCAATTTTTATCTGCGGCATCGGCCTGGTTCGCAGCGGCATTGCCGATTATCGCGCTCATGTATATTTTGAAAAAAACATATCGGGATACCGAAGTGGCGAGCCACCTGTTATGGCGGCGCGTGCTGCAGGAGCAGGAAGCGAATAGGCCGTGGCAGAAGCTGCGCGGACGCTGGCTGCTGCTTCTGCAGCTATTCGCGGCGTCTCTGCTTGTGCTGGCGCTTATGAATCCTGTATGGACGAGGCCGGCCGGTTCGGACGGTCATGCCGTTCTTGTCATTGATCGTTCCGCCAGCATGACGGCTTTAACTGCGCAGAACGCGGTGGGCGGAGGCGGACTTGTCACCCGCTTTCAGCTTGCCATTGAGGATGCGAAGCAGTGGGTTCTAAGCCAGCCGAAGTCCCGGCCGATCAGTGTTATCGCTACCGGGCCGGAACCGCTCGAGCTTGCTTCGAGAAGCGTTGATCATGAAGCGATTGCAAGCGCATTGGATGAACTGACGCCCTTCTATGGCAATGCCGACAATACGGCCGCTTTATCGCTTGCGGATTCTCTTCATTCGGGGGATGAGGGCGGCATAACGGTCCTCTTTACCGACGGTCTCTGGAGAGATGCGGAGGAAGCCGGCGCTCTGCTATTGCATGCACCGGTCGAGCTAAGAGCAGCAGGCGAAGAGGCCGCGGCGGATAACGGCTCTATTCTGAACGTCGGTATCCGCCCGGACCCTGCCGATTCAAGTCTTAATCAAGCGGTCGTCACCGTGCAAAATGACAGCGCGCAGAAACGCGAGTATACGATTGAATTGTACGCGGTGAACCAAGGGAACGAAAGCGAGCTTGCGGCGTCTGTTCCGCTAACCGTTGAGCCTAACGAATGGGGGAGCGCCGATGCATCCGGGCTTCCGCCAGCGGAGTACTACAAAGCGAGGCTTCTTCCGGCATCGGATCGAATTTTAGCGGATAATACGGCATTCGGTTTTCCCGCAATAAAGAACAGCAGCCAAGTATTATTGATTACCGAAGGCAATCTCTTTCTGGAAAAAGCGCTGCTTCTCGCCGGCGTTCAGCCCGTAAAAATAAGCCCGGATGCGGCTCCGCCCGGCAATGAGCAGCTGAAGGAAATCGATTGGGTCGTGTTGGACGGTTCCGACGAAAGGCTGAGAACCGACGAAGCCTGGACCGAGCTTCTGGCACAAAAACCGCTCTGGCAAATCGATCATCCGGCCGAAGGCAGCCCGTCTTCTTCCGTCCCGAAGCATAGCGGCGTACAAACGATAGAGCATCCGGTCACGGCCTATGTGACGCTGCAGGAAACCCACATCGGCCGGTTTTATGTGCCCGATACGGAAGAGACAAGCTGGGGAAAGCCGGTCCTTACCTACGGCGGTATACCGGCTATCTACGCGGGTTCGGAGGGTGGTCTGCCGAGACTCCGCTATACATTCAAGCTTCAGGATACGGATCTTCCGCTTCGGCCTGAGTTCCCTGTCCTGATCGTACAGTCAGCGGAATGGATGAGCGGCGGTTCGCTTAGTCAGCTGGGTACTGTAACCGCGGGCGAACCGGTCGAGCTGCCCTTTCAGTCGGAGACGGAGGCAGCGGTATGGGAGCCGGTCGAATGGTCGGGGGCGGGGCTGACGCTCGAGGGGCAGCTGCCGCTGCCTTCCGTGACAGTTGGAGCTGATCGTCAGGAAGCGCCCGCCGTTCCAGGCTTGTATAAGCTTGTGGAGCGGGACGTTAAGGGCAAACTGCTCAGCGAGCGGTATTTGGCGGTTATGCCTCAAAGCTCGGAGCTTCTGACCAGCGGAGCAGGCAACGCTGAACTGAAGCCGCAGACCGCTTTCCCGAACAGTTCGGAGGAGGGTTCAGCCCCTTCAATGGACACGCCGGCTCCGCTTACGCATCAGTCGTTGCTGGTATGGGCTGTCCTGCTAGTTCTGGCGGTTATGCTGGCGGAATGGGAGGTGTACCGACGTGGGCATACAAGCTGATTCGCCATGGGCGCTTCTGCTGCTGGCGCCGTTGCTCGTATACATTTGGCGGATGGCACGTCATACGCCAAGACTTCAGGGGACGCGGAAGCTTGCAGTAATCGCAACGCGCGCACTGATTCTGCTCCTGCTTGTTGCCCTTATTGCAGGCGTGGCGCCTTACCGGACGCTGGAGCAGCGAAACGTCGTGTTTTTAGCCGATCGTTCAGCCAGTATGAAGGATCAAGACGCGGTCGGCGAATGGATTGCAGAAGCATGGAGGAATAAATCGGAGGGGGACTACGGCGGAATATTATCTGCGGGCTTACATGCTGTGGTCGACCGGGCGCTGTCGGAGAAGCCTCTTCCGAACGAAAGGCAATATGAGTTCCGGACGGAATTAAACGATCAGTTTACCGATCTGTCGAAAGGATTGCAGCTTGGTTCGGCGCTGCTTCGCGAAAAAGGCGGCGGCCGAATCGTGCTTTTGTCGGACGGTTCGGAAAATGCGGGAGATGCCCTGCGAGGGGCTCGCCTGCTAAAGGATGCCGGAATCGCCGTCGATGTGGTGGAGCTTGCTTCCGCTTTGGAGCGCGATGCCGCAATCGATGAACTGCAGGTGCCGACCGCGCTCAAGCAAGGCGAGACGTTCAGCTTTCAGCTTAATATTCAAAGCACCTTCACAGGCGAGGCCGAGATTCGTCT
Organism: Paenibacillus nanensis; assembly: GCF_003583765.1. Classification (GTDB taxonomy): domain Bacteria; phylum Bacillota; class Bacilli; order Paenibacillales; family Paenibacillaceae; genus Pristimantibacillus; species Pristimantibacillus nanensis. The sequence continues at coordinate 78,804 of NZ_QXQA01000009.1, read as the reverse complement.
GTTCGAGGATGACCGGCCGGTTACGACGGCAAGCGTACATCTGGAGGCAGGGGAAAACCGGTTTGCCCTGCAAGGCATCGCCAAAGATTCCGGTTTTCATCGGTTCCGCGCCGAGCTATTTGCGGCTGGCGACGAACAATCGGCCAATAACGAAGCTTTTGCGTTCAGCCGGGTTAGCGGACCGCCGATCGTGCTGATCGTGGAGGGTGTGCCGGGCTCTTCCGGCAATATCGAAGCGGCCTTATCGGCTTCCTTAATCGGGCATGAAACGATAAGTCCCGAGCAGCTCTCGGTCGAGCTTGCCGCGTACGCGGCTTATGACAGCATTATCCTGCATAATGTTCCCGCGACACGAATCGCCGAAAAACCGATGGAATGGCTGGCTAAAGCTGTCGGCGATTATGGGGTAGGTTTGGTCATGCTTGGGGGTGAGGACAGCTACGGCTTAGGCGGTTATTTCAAGACGCCAGTCGAAAGAGCGCTCCCCGTCTATATGGATCTGCAAGGACGGAAGCAAATTCCTTCGCTTGGGCTTGTGCTTGTTATCGACCGTTCCGGCAGTATGGCTGACGGCAAGCTGGAGCTGGCCAAAGAAGCGGCGATGCGGACCGTCGAGCTGCTGCGCGATGTGGATACGGTTGGCGTTGTCGCGTTTGACTCAACGCCATGGTGGGTTGTCGAACCTACGCCTCTTACGAATCGCGACGAGGTTCTGCAAAAGATTCAAGGCATTCAAGCGGAAGGCGGAACCGAAATTTACATGGCGCTTGACGCCGGCTTCAAGGGTCTGCTTGAGATAGATGCGCAGCGGAAACATATGATATTGCTCACGGACGGTCAATCCTCTACATCGATGAATTATAAAACGATAACGGACGCGATGAATGAAAATCTGATGACGTTATCGACAGTTGCAGTTGGCGAAGGTTCGGACCAGGCGCTGCTGCAAAGATTGGCGAATGACGGCAAGGGGCGTTACTACTTTACGCGAGACCAAAGCACGCTGCCGGCAATATTCAGCCGCGAGACAGTACTCATGTCCAGAACTTATATTGTGGACGGCACCATTGCGCCAAGCGTTGGCGATGCAGGCAATTGGAGCGCGTTATTTGACAGCGGTGTGCCTCGGCTTCAGGCTTATGTGGCGACGACGCCTAAGGAAATGGCGGAGGTTGCCCTTTGGTCGCCGGACGGAGATCCGCTCCTCGCCAGATGGACTTACGGCGCCGGTCGTTCGGTCGCATGGACTAGCGACATGATCGGCAAGTGGGCGCCGGAATGGGTACAGTGGAACCGGTTCCCCGAGGCGCTGACGGAGTGGGTGAAGTGGACGTTTCCGCAGTTTGACGGCTCTCCGTACCGCATATCCGCGGCCATGGACGGCGGTTCAGGCAAGCTGATCGTCGAGACAACCGGCGATCAATATGAGACAGGTTCGGTCAGCGGACTAGCCGCCGCTTTGGAGGAGGAAGAAGGCGAAGCGGCGGCGAAACGGCTCATGCCGGTCGCCCCGGGACGCTATGAAGCGCAGCTTGGAGAGATGGAGCCCGGCGCGTACTTAACCCAAATTGGCAGTCTGAGCGCTGCCGAAGGAGGCTCCGCCATTCGTGAAGGTACAACAGCGGGATTCGTTATTCCGTATTCGCCGGAATACCGGATCGGCAATCAAGAAGGCTCGGAGCTGCTGGCACAGATTGCCTCCGTCACCGGCGGCAGAAAACTAAGCGTTGAAGAGGCCGAAGAAGCGTTTCGCTTCGAGCCGGTCAAGCTAAAGGTGCCGTACGATTGGTCGCGCGAGCTTCTCGTCATCGCTTTGTTGCTATGGCTGATCGATATCGCCTTAAGACGCTTGTCGCTGCCATGGGCCCGGATAGCGGCAGCCGTCGCGCTGCCGTTCCATAGCTTGCGCAGAACGGCATCACCGAACCCTAACGCACGCCAAAGAGCGGATTCGATCGGCAGAATAAAACAGCGGACGGCGGAGAAAAGCAAATTTTATGGGCAAGAGAGCAAGCATGAACCGCCCGCCAGTCCTAAAACGGCCACAACTACTAGGTCCTGCAATGCGGCTGCTTCGGTGACTTCGCCTAACCGAACAAAATCTGGAGCGGACGCAGTGAACCGTCAGCCTGCCCGAGCGTTTAATGAACCGCCTTCGCAGAGAACGCCTAAGCGTCAAGACGCGGTTGCAAACGAAAAGAAGGACCGCAAACCGTCAAGCGGAGGCAAGCCGCAGGAGGATGCCGCGCAAGCCGCGACGATCAACCGTTTGTTGGCCGCCAAAAATAAAACGAAGCGGTAGAAGGATGCCTGCAATGGACTTTTTGAGCTGTGCGGGGTACAATGCTTTCGAATGGTTATTTTCGACAGAGGAAGGATGTTGCCGGGATGTATCGCGAAATATCGACCGCCGAGCTGGAAACGCTGCTGAAGCAAGGCGAAAAATTAAATTTGATTGACGTGCGTGAGCGGGATGAATGGGAAGAGGGACATATAAAAGAAGCAAGGCTAATTCCATTGTCGGAGTTTCAAGCCCGCGCCAATGAAGTGCATGATGTTGAAGGCGATGTCGTATTTATTTGCAGAAGCGGCGGAAGAAGCGGACGGGTTTGCGAATTTCTAGCTCTTCAAGGCTTCGACGTCGCCAATGTGACCGGAGGCATGCTGGCGTGGACGGGAGAAGTCGTTCAAGGCGAATAGGTATTCCGGATAACGGGAGCAGGCGAAGATGCCTGCTCTTTTTTAATTGCGGCATAACGTCCCCTTCTTCGACTGGACGATTGATTTTTTTGATAGGAAACGGCAACCTTCCGACTAACCAAGACGTCACTACACATAAAGGAGGCGTTAATTGTGAGCAAGCCCGTGAAAGCCGCCGCATTAGGCATTGCCGGACTCATTCTCTTTTGCCTTTTACTAGCGGGGCTCTATGTCCACAATATGGGGTTAAACAACATAAAGCTTATGTACGAGCTTCACCGCAATAATCATTCTATTCTTCGGATGGAAACGGAAGGGCAGTATGTGACAAAAACAAGCTATAAAAATGAACGACTCTTAGAAAAAATGAAAGAAGAAGGATGGACTTTTGTCGGGCAGGAAGGCTCCGGTTATTTTTTTGAAAGGAACGGCCAAAAAACGATCGTAACGGCTAAGCAGATTTGGAACCGTCACTATATCATGTATCAGGTAACCGATCATGCTGTGGATTTAACAAATTGACGAAAGACCCTGCTAAGCGACATAGCAGGGTCTTTCGTTATCAGTCGCAGCTGCATCGGACAATAAAACTAATTTTATGTTAATTATATTTACATTCCACGTAACATCAGTATATATTAGATTTTAAAAAAGATTAAAGGAGGACGTTCCATGGACGATCGGATGCTTTCGCTTCCTAAGGTGGATCTGCATGTTCATCTGGATGGAAGCGTACGGCCGGAGACGGTGATTGCGCTCGCGAAGGAAAGCGGGGAATCGCTGCCGGTCTGGGAGCCGGAGCTGCTTCTGCCCTACATGCAAGTGCAGGGCGAGTGCAGCAGCTTGGTCGAATATTTGAACAAATTTCATTTTGTCGGGCAATTTCTCCATACGTCCTCAGCGCTTACGAGAGTGGCTTATGAGCTTGTGGAGCAGGCGGCGGAGAACAATTGCCGCTACGTCGAAGTCCGCTTTGCTCCGCAGCTGCACCGGAAGCTCGGATTAACGGTGGTGGATACCGTTCGTGCGGTCTTAGAAGGCCTCGGGCGGGGTGAGCGCGACTTCGGTGTAATTGCAAGGTGTATCGCGATATGCTTGCGCGGCCATTCCGAGGAGATGAATCGGGAAGTTATCCGGGCTGCATCGCAACATTTGGGGAGAGGAGTCGTGGCGGTTGACTTGGCGGGGGCGGAAGCCGCATATCCGCCGGAGCTGTATGTGGATCTGTTCGCGATGGCGCGCGAACGGAAGCTGCCGATTACGGTCCATGCGGGCGAAGCGGCAGGCGCCGCAAGCGTCCGGACGGCCGTCGAGCGGCTCGGGGCCGCTCGAATCGGCCACGGCGTCCGCATGAACGAAGATCCCTCCCTCGTCGAACGGATACGCAAGGAGCGGATTCCGCTGGAGCTCTGTCCGATCAGCAATCTGCAGACCAAAGCAGCGTCCAGCTGGCAGGCGTACCCGATTCGCGAATACTTCGAGCAAGGCATTGCGGTTACCGTCAACACCGACAATTTAACCGTTTCCAATACGACGATTACGAAGGAATACCGGATGATGCACGAGCAGCTGGGCTTTTCGGAGACGGAGTTAACGAAGGTCGTTATGAATGGAGCGGAGGCGGCTTTTTTGCAGGGGACGGAGAAGAAAGAGCTGCTCTCCCTCATGGAGCAGCAGCTCGATAATTGGCTGAAGCGGGAACCGGTCAGCTGACAAGATCCTTAATCATGAGCGCAATGCGTATCCGCAGACTGTCCGCCGGATTGCGGACTTGAACGCCGGTGAGCTGCTCGATGCGGTTCAGCCGGTAGAGCACCGTGTTCCGGTGAATATACAGGCCTTTGGCTGTTTCTCCGATGTGGCAATGATTATCGTAGAAGACCCGGAGCGTCTTGCGCCATTCCCGCTGTTCGCCCTCGTCGATGCCGTTCCAGGCTTCGAATGTTTCCTCTATAAATTCCTGCAGGTCGTCTACGGGGATAAGCCGGAGCAAATCCGCAAAATCTTTGGTGTGATAATATTGCACGAACCGCTGCTTGTTATGGCTTCGGCCGAGGCGGTAAGCGTCCATAGCCTGCTTATAGGCGACGGGAATGTCTACAAGCTTATTGAACGGACTTCCGATCCCGTAAGACAGGCTTATTTCTTCTCTGGCGGATAACCGTTCAGAGATGCCGATTAGCTGCTGCGACATGCGCAGCTTGCCGTCGGGCGATGCTCCAAGCAGCTCTTTGGCGGAGAGTAAGGCAATGAACTTATCCTTCAGCGTAAAAAGCACAAATGGCGCGCCAAGCTTCATGAACTCCTTCGAGAGCGTATGATAGAGCTGGTCCGTCTCTCTCGCTCTCCGCTCGACCGCAGCATGATCCTGCTCCGACTCCGCAAAGCCGTCGTCGGAATCTCTTCCGCATACGACGCAAAGCATCGAATCGGCCGGGAAGAGGCCATGCTGCTTGCCGCGATGAATGATTTCCTGCTCCGACGTGATTTCCCCTTGCACAAGCTCCGTAAAAAACTCGATCTTGTACCGGCGCGCCCGATCCTTTACCGCCTGCGCTTTCAGCAGCTCGAACCCAAGCACATTCGCCGCCTGCTCCAGCGCCAGCGCATGGTGCGTCCGCAGTTCTTCCTCATGCATAAACGCCAAAATATAGCCGGGCCGCTGCGGCGTCGGAATCGGCTGAAGTCTGACAAACCCCGCGCCGTCTGCCGGAAGGAGGTCGGAGATCGTATACAAGCCGGCCTCCAGTCCGTTTTTCGAGCCTCCGAATTGCCTAATCCACTTATTTAACAGCTGAATATTCGGTTTGATGACCGAGGACAAGCTAATCAGTTCGAGCTTGGAGCCGAGAATGACAATCGGGCTGGCGATAAGCTGCGAAAGCTTCTCCACAATCTCGGATAAGCCCTCGCCCTTTAGGATGAGATTAAAAAACGTATGGTGGGTGTCAAGCGCGTAGCTGAGTTCGTTCGTTTTATTTTGAAGGATGCTGCTAAGCGCGCCGTTCAGCACTTCGCCAAGCGAATGGTCGAGCGGCAGCTCAAGCAGCGGAAACTGGAGACGGTTCGCGGCCTCGATCACGCAGCCGGGGATCTCCTCCAGAAATCGCTTTGTTTTAATCGCAAGACCCGCGCAGCCTGCTTCCGCCATTTGTTCGATTAACGAATAAAGCGTTTCCGGGTGGTCCTTTACCGCATATGCGGTTGTTAAGAGGAGCTCGTTCGGCTTCAGAAAATGAATGATGTCCGGGGCGTCCATCATATTGACCGTGCCCACGCTGCGGTTCAGCCCTTCGGCTCCTGCCGCAATACGCGCATCCTTCAGTACGGGGATTTGAATAAGATCCTTTAGCAACATAAGTGAGTCGCCCTCCTTTATGTTAGATTATCTTACATAAATATAGCGGATAAATCCGGAAAAGGGAAGCCGTTTTTTTCATTTTTTTAGTCGATATGCACGAACACCCCCTGCAAATCTAGATATTCTGTACAATGACAAAAGCTTTGCCGCATCATATGATAGTTTCAATTCAAATGTTTATGTCATTAAAACTAACACAAATGATCGAGAAGGGCTGGAATAGACGATTAGGGGGAATGGATATGGATCGACTTTTACACCTATCGAATAATTGGGATCAAACGGCGTTTGTCGCGCAATACGGATCGTTGTTCGAATGCTCGCCTTGGGTGGCGGAGAAAGCCTGGCACAGCCGACCATTCCGCACAAGGGAAGCGATGCTGAAGCGGATGTGCGAAATTGTGAAGGACGCGGATGAGGCGCTGCAGCTAAAGCTGCTCCGCGCGCATCCCGAGCTCGGCGCAAACATTCGAATGACGAAGGAATCGGTAGCGGAACAGCGCGGAGCGGGGTTAGACCGCCTCGAACGCGATGAAGCGTATATTTTTCATCAATTGAACGCGAAGTACCGCGAACGATTCGGGTTTCCATTTATTATCGCAGTAAAGGGGTTGACGCCGGATATGATCGCGGACTCCATGCAGAAGAGGATGATGAACACCGCCGAACAAGAGAAAGAGCGCGCGCTAGGGGAGGTTTGCAAAATCGCATCCTTCCGGCTGGAGCATATGGATATCAATACCGAGGCCAGTTAGCGAGGGAGTTGAGCCGGCATGGAAGGAAAAGTAACGACACATGTGCTCGATACAGCGCTCGGCAAGCCGGCGCACGGTCTTGGCGTAGAGCTGTACCGGCTTCAGCCTGCCGGGAGCTTTGAACTCATCGCGAACGCTTGGACGAACGCAGACGGCCGTCTGGACGAACCGCTCGTATCCGGCGCACGGCTTGAAGCCGGCTTCTACGAGCTGCGGTTCCGGGTCGGCGACTATTTTGAAAGGATTGCATCGCCGGTGCCTACGATATGGAACGTCGTGCCGATCGCCTTTCACGTTCGCGACGCCGCGCAGCATTATCATATTCCGTTGTTAATCGCGCCAGGCGCTTACAGCACGTACCGCGGCAGTTGAAGGACTGAAAAGGAGCGCAGACAAGGAGATTAGGACATGAATAAAACGCTCATAAAAGACGCCCAAATCATAACGATGGATGAGAAAGGCTTGGTGTTGACAGGCGATGTGCTCATCGAAGGAGACCGAATCGTCCAAGTCGCGGAGCGAATCGAAGCGATAGCGGACCGGACGATCAACGCGAAAGGGAAGACGCTCTTGCCCGGCTTCATTCAGACGCATATTCATCTCTGTCAGACGCTATTCCGCGGCAGAGCGGATGATCTGGAGCTGCTGGATTGGCTGAAAAAACGCATTTGGCCGCTCGAAGCGGCGCATGACGAGGAATCCGTCTATTATTCCGCGATGCTTGGAATCGGAGAGCTGATTCGCAGCGGCACGACAACCATACTCGATATGGAGACGGTGCATCATACGGAAGCCGCGTTCCGGGCGATTGAAGAGAGCGGCATTCGCGCATTTTCCGGCAAGGTGATGATGGATTACGGCGGCGACGTTCCGGCGCGTTTGAACGAAAGCACGGAGCAATCGCTTTCCGAAAGCGTCGATTTGCTGGAGAAGTGGCACGGCAGGGCGAACGGGCGCATTCAATATACGTTCTGCCCGAGGTTTGTCGTCTCCTGTACGGAGGAGCTGCTGACCGGCGTTCGCGATTTGTCGAAGCGGTATAACGTGAAGGTGCATACGCACGCCTCTGAGAATAAAGACGAAATCGCGCTTGTCGAGCGGGAGCGAGGCATGCGCAACGTGCTCTATCTCGATCATATCGGGCTTACGGATCCGAATCTCATATTGGCGCATTGCGTTTGGCTTAATGAAGAAGAGAAAAGGGTCATCCGCGAGCGAGGCGTGAAGGTGACGCATTGCCCGGGCTCCAACTTGAAGCTGGCTTCGGGAATTGCGGAGGTGCCGGATTTACTCCGTCATCATATATCCGTCGGGATCGGCTCGGATGGAAGTCCGTGCAATAATACGCTGGATATGTTTTCGGAAATGAGATTGACGGCGATGATCCAGAAGTCGCTGCACGGCCCTACGTCGATGGACGCCAAAACGGTGCTTCGCATGGCGACGATGGGCGGCGCCGAGGTGCTTGGCATGGAGCAAGAGATCGGCAGCATCGAAGCCGGGAAGAAGGCGGACCTCATTTTGCTTGAGCTTAACGAGTTCCACGCGTTTCCGTCCTTCGACGCGGATCCGTATTCCAGAGTCGTGTATTCCGCGGGCTACAGCGATGTGGATACCGTTCTGATTGACGGCAAGCTGGTCATGCACAACAAAGCGATGATGACGGTGGACAAAAGCATTGTGCTGAAAGAAGCGGACCGCTCGATTGCGCGTCTGCTCAGGAGAATAAACGAAGGGGGCTGAACGGGGTGCATGACGCGGATCTGGTGAAGGAAGCGGCTAACCTGGGCGGACGGTGCGTAATCGCAACCATCCTATTCGTAGAGGGGCATGCTTACCGGAAGAAAGGCGCCATGATGGTGCTCAAGCCGGAAGGCGAAGCCTGCGGCACGCTCAGTCCCGGTTGTTTGGAAACCGATCTTCTGGCCTATGTCCCTTTCGTCCTTCAACAAAATTCGCCTCAGCTCGTCGAATACGATATGCGGCCGGAGAATGATCTGTCGTGGGGAGAGCATATCGGCTGCGGCGGCCTCATACGGGTGCTGCTGGAGCCGGTGACGAGAACGCTTCTTGCGTCTGTCCGGGAAGCCAGCCAGATTCTTCAAGACGGCAAGCCGGTTTGGTTCATTCGCAAGCTCAAGGAACAGGGCTTGCCTAATGACTATGCGGTGACCGAGTCGCGTGAAACGGCAGAAGCGTTCCGGGAAAAAGGCTGCGAGACGGTGTGCTGGGAGCCGAAGCCCCGGCTGCTGCTGTTCGGCGCAGGCGATGACGCGAGGCCGCTTTGTCAGTTGGCGCAGGGTTCGGGGTTCTCCGTCACCGTTACCGATTTCCGCGAGTCGTTGTGCCGAGAGGATCGTTTCCCGGGAGCTTTCATCGTGCCAGGCTTTCCGAAGGATACGATCCCCGTTCTGCGGCCCTCCTCAAAGGATTATGTAGTCATCATGAGCCATCAATTCCAGCGCGACCGGCAGTTTCTTGAGCTGGTGCTGCCCGCAAAACCTTTTTACATCGGTGTGATGGGCTCTGCGGCGAGAAGAGAAAGACTGCTGGGAGACAATGCTCGCAATGAAAGGATTTCCTGTCCAATTGGTCTCCCGATTGGCGCGGACGGTCCGTACGAAATCGCGGTCAGTGTCATGGCGGAACTTATTGCCGTGAGGCGCGGAGGGGATAAGCATGAGGACGGGGGAAGTCGCAATCTTGTATTTGGGGGCGGGAAGCAGCCGGCGCATGGGATTTCCAAAGCTGTCGGTTGAGCTGGAAAAGCTCGAAGGGGGAGAGGACGGTAGCAAGCTTGGCGGCTGCGGTCTGAGAAGCGCTCTTCTAAGCCATTGCCGTCCGGTTATTGTCGTGACGAAGCCTGGACCGGCTCCGGATTGGCTGCCAGTCGGATGGACCGAGGACGCGTGGGATGGCTTGGTGCTTGTAACGGCGGATGACGCGGAACAAGGCATGGCCTATTCGATCCGGGCGGGGATAGCCGAGGCGATGCGCTATAAGCCGAAAGCTGTTCTTGTCCTGTTAGCCGACCAGCCGCTCGTGACAACGGAGATGATCGAACGGCTTGTGGCGCGCTGGCATATGGAGCCGGAAATCGATTATGCCGCTTATTGCAAGGGAGAAGCGCCGACACCGCCGATTCTGCTATCGGCTGCAATGTTCCCGTCTCTTCTTGCTTTAAGCGGCGATCACGGCGCAAGGAAGCTGCTGAAGGAGCCGCGGGTTAAGGGCGCGCTGCTTCAAGCGGAACAGGACATCCGTTTGACGGATATCGACACAGTCGAAGATTTGGTTTTGTTCATGCGGGAACGAAGGCATCTATCAGCGAGGAAAGAGAGGGGAAGCGATGAGCCGATTGGCGGTGCAGATGAACCATGTCGTGAAACGGTTCGGGGATGTCGTTGCGAATGACCGTGTAGATTTTTCTGTGGCGCGCGGTGAGATCCACGCGCTGTTGGGTGAGAACGGCGCAGGGAAGAGTACGGTGATGAGCTTGCTGTCCGGTATTTACCGCGCCGACAGCGGCGAGCTGTTCGTTCACGGAGAGCGCGTCAGGATCCGCTCGCCAAGAGACGCGATGCAGCTCGGAATCGGTATGGTTCATCAAAATTTCCGGCTTGTCGCAACGTTAACGGCGCTTGACAACATCATCCTTGGCGAGAAAAAGCAGCCTTGGCGAGGAGCGTCATGGAAGCGGAAGAAAGCGAAGGAGATTTCCGAGCTCTGTGAACAATACGGACTACAGTTCCCGATCGATGCGCCGGTCTGGCAGCTGTCCGTCGGTGAACAGCAGCGGGTCGAAATCGTAAAAACGTTGTACCGCGGCGCGGATATTATCCTGCTCGACGAGCCGACCTCCGTTCTGACGCCGAGTGAAGCCGAGCGGCTGTTCATGACGCTTCGCGAGCTGAAGCAAAGCGGGAAAACAATCGTCATTACGACGCACAAGCTGAAGGAAGTCATGGCGGCCGCCGACCGGATCTCCGTCATGCGGAAAGGACGGATGATCGCGTCGCTTGACCGCAAGGACACAAACGCCAAGGAGCTGGCCGAGCTGATGGTCGGCCGGGCACTGAATGACGCCGGGGAAGTGCCGGCCGGTCAGGCCGGGGCTGCCATAATGGCCGTTCAAGAGATGACGGTGCTTGCGGATCATGGATACCGGGCGCTTAACGGCATCAGCTTTGAGGTGAAGGAAGGTGAAATAATAGGCGTCGCCGGTGTCGCCGGCAATGGCCAGAAGGAGCTGGCGGAAGCGATTGCCGGGCTTCGGAGCTGGGCGAGCGGGACGATGACGTGTCTGGGCGAGCGCATGGAGGGCGCCAGCATTAGACGGCGCATCGATAAAGGCATCTCGCTTATCCCCGAAGACCGCATGAAGAGCGGGCTCGCCGGCAGTCTCGGTCTTGTGGACAACCTGATGCTGAAAAGTTATCGGGGGAACGAGCGGTTTCGAATGGGTGTTCTTCGAAATAAGGACAATGAGCGGTGGGCAGCGCAGCTTATTGATCGGTTCGATGTAAGAACGCCTAGTTTGACCGTTCCGGTTAGAGGCCTGTCCGGGGGCAACCAGCAGAAGCTGCTGCTGGCCAGAGAAATCGATCAAAAGCCTAAGCTGATGGTTGCCGTCCATCCGACGCAAGGGCTCGATGTGGGCGCTACGGAATCGGTTCATCAAATGCTGCTTGACTTGCGGGACAGTTCAGCCGGCGTGCTGCTTATTTCCGAGGATTTGGACGAAGTGATGCGGCTGTCCGACCGGATTCTCGTCTTATACGGCGGCAATATTGTTGGCGAATTAAGTAAAACGGAAATCGATAAGGATAGAATCGGCCGAATGATGGCCGGTATCGGAGACAGCGAGGAGGCCGCCCGATGAATCAGGAAACATGGGCTGAGACGGTAAATCGAAAGATCCGCGCCCGAGAAAACGCAGCACACAAGCCTCTTTTTACTTTCTCTTTGCAATATGATCCGGCGAAGAAGGGAGGCGGATGGTGGGTCCCTCTGCTCTCCATCGCTTCCGCATTGCTGCTTTGCGCAATGTTCATCTGGGCGAACGGCATGAATCCGTTCACGGTGTACGCCAAGATGGCGAAGGGCGCCTTCGGCTCGTCGTTCGGAATTAGCGAAACGCTGGTGAAGGCGATCCCGCTTCTGCTTTGCGGACTCGGCGTTGCCGTCGCTTACCGCATCTCCGTCTGGAATATCGGAGCGGAGGGGCAGCTGATCGCCGGCGCGATTGCCGCGACCGCGGTTACGGTTTATTGGCCGGATCTGCCTGGGGCGCTATATATCCCTGTTATGGTTGCGGCAGGCATCGCGGCCGGCGCGGTTTGGGGGCTGCTGACGGCGCTGCCCCGCACTTATTTCGGCGTCAACGAATTGATTACATCGCTGATGCTTAACTACGTGGCGCTGCTCCTGCTGGATTACTTCGTATTCGGGCCATGGCGCGATCCGGAAGGCTTCAACTTCCCCGGAACGCCGATCTTTTCGCTCGACCAGCAGCTGATGACGTTCTCCGGCACGAGACTGCATTACGGTCTGATCTTTGCGTTAGCCGCCGTTGTTCTGTTCTCGCTGCTCTACAGCAAATCGCGCTGGGGCTATGAGATGAAGCTGCTTGGGGCAAATCCGCTAGCGGCCAAATACGCTGGCATTTCCGTTAACCGCCATATTCTTCTCGTCATGCTAATTAGCGGCGGCTTGGCCGGACTTGCGGGCATGAGCGAAGTATCGGGCGTGTCGCACAGGCTGATGTACGGCATCTCGCCGGGCTACGGCTATACCGCGATTATCGTCGCGTGGCTTGCGAAGCTGAACCCGTGGTGGATGATCGTCACCTCTTTGTTCGTCGGCGGCTTAATTGTCGGAGGATACAGCGTGCAGACGATCGGCCTGCCTTCCTCGATGTCGCTTATGCTGCAGGGGGCGATTCTCATTTGCCTCATCGGCGGCGAGATGCTGGGCAAATACAGGCTCGTGAGAAGAGGCGGGAGCGGGAAGTAACGACAGCTTTCACCTAGGGCGGAAGGAGTAAACCCGTATGGATTTCTACGTTTTCTTAATTATTGCGGCCATTTCGTCGGGCACGCCTCTCCTGTTCGCGGTGCTCGGAGGCATTCTGAGCGAGCGCTCCGGCGTGATCTTCTTGGGCGCCGAAGGTACGATGCTGATCGGCGCGGTCGTCTCTTGTCTGACGTTCGTACAGACGAACAATCTGCTCCTGGCAACGCTAGCGGCGCTGGCTGCGGCGGGCGGCATGGGGCTCCTGCATGCGTTCTTATGCGTAACGCTACGGGCGAATCAGACGGTGTGCGGGCTCGCGCTAACCCTGTTCGGCACGGGGCTGAGCGCCTATCTGGGCAAGCCGGTCGCGGGTCAAGCGCTGGCCGTCGCCGTGCCGAGAATCAAGCTGCCGTGGCTGGAGTCGATACCGTTTGCCGGGCGCATTTTATCCAATTTGGATGTATTTGTCTGGCTGAGCTTCGCGCTTGTGATGCTGCTTTATTTGTATATGTATAAAACCTCTTGGGGACTGCATCTCCGGGCTGTAGGCGATAATCCGGCGACTTCCGATGTAATGGGGCTATCGGTAAGCGTTACTAGATATATTCATGTCGTCGCTTGCTCGATGCTGATGGGGCTCGCCGGCTCTTATCTCATTATGGTGTATTCGCCGAACTGGATCGAGGGCATGACCTCCGGCCGCGGCTGGATTGCGGTCGCGCTCATCATCCTGGCTGCATGGAATCCGCTGTATGCCTTAGGCGGCGCTTATTTATTCGGCGGACTCGACGCGCTTGGCTTCCGGATGCAGCTGATGGACATCGGCATCCCGTCCTATTTCTTGAAGATGCTGCCTTATGTCGTCACGATACTTGTGCTGATGGCCGTCGGCTGGCGGAACCGAAATAAACCGTCCGTCGAGCCGAAAGCTTTGGGTATTCCCTATATGAGGGAACAACGATTCTAGGTCGAAAAGGGATAGGGGGAATCGATATGGCGATGGAAATGACCAATGCGCCGAAATATCCGGAGGTTTGGCAGCCGGCGGCAGCGGAAGAAGCCTGGCTTCTGAAGCGGAAATGGGGCGAGGCCGCCTGTTACGTGTCGGGAGGCACCCTGCTCCGAACGCAGTGGGAGAACGGCGTAAAGCCGCCGCCTCTGCACATCATCAGCCTCGAAAGCGTTCATGAGCTGCAGGGTGTCCAGCTGACGGAAGGCCATGTCAGCGTGGGGGCTGCCGTGACGCTGAATGAATGCCGGTCTAACGGAGCTCTTCAGCGTTATGGCGGATTGCTGATAGAAGCGATCGAACAGATCGCCGCTCCGTCCATCCGCTATTTGGCAACGATCGGCGGCAACATAAGCAGCTTGGTCGGCGATTCGATTCCCGCATTGATGGCAATGGACGCGAAGCTGCTTATTGTCCGCGGTCCTGCGCGTCATACCGTGCCCATCCGGGACTGGGTGCAAGGGGCGGAAGGAGCGCGGGAGCCGGACGACATTATCGGCAGAGTGCTCATTCCCGCATCCGCGAGCGCAAGTCCCCTGACAGAGCACGATATTCACGCGCAGCACGATGAGTGGTTTCAGTTCTACGAGAAGGTGGGCCGCCGGGAGGCGTTCACGCCTTCGCTCGTTACGATTGCGGGAGTCGGAAGGCTGTCGGAGGACGGCGTCATGCAAGAGATCCGGTTATCCGCCGGTGGTGGCGCGGCGCTGCCGGACCGATTGCCGGAGGCGGAGAAGGCTCTTAGCGGTTCCCGGTTAAGCGAAGCGATGCTTTCGTTGATCCATCAAACGATTAATAGCCAATATCGGGCTGCTGAAGATCTATTCGCGGGTTCGGAGTACCGGAAAGAAGCGTCCGCCAATTTGATTACTTCACGGCTATGGAAGCTGATGAAGTCGTAAAGGACATCTTTGATGCTTAGCGGAAGGAGGGAAAACTTATGCTGACGAGAGGGGAAAGAACGGCGCATAAATGGCGAGGAAGGCCGGACGGTCCAGCTAAAGTAAGCGGCTCGCTCACTTATTTGACGGATCTGTCCGTGCCGGGAATGCTTTACGGGAAAGTGCTTCGCAGCGCGGTTCCTCATGCCTTTATTCTCGATATCCGCACGGCGAAGGCGGAACGCGCGCCGGGTGTCCGGGCGGTATTGACGCATAAGGATGTGCCGGGCTTGAACCGGTTCGGCATTGTAAATCCGGATCAGCCGGTATTCTGCGAGGACCGGGTCCGTTATATCGGCGACGCCATTGCGGCAGTGGCCGCTGATACGAAGGAAGCGGCCGAATACGCGCTGTCTCTCATCGAGGTTGACTACGAGCCGATCCCTCTTGTGGATGATCCGGAGAAGGCGCTTCAACCGGATGCGCCGCTGCTTCATCCCGGCGGCAACGTCCTCCACCGCACGAGCTACCGGAAGGGCGACCCCGATGAGGCGTTTGGGAGCTGCGTCCACGTTGTGGAGGAGACATATTGGACGCCCCGTCAAATGCACGCGTATATGGAGACGGAGGGCGGCGTTTTCGTACCGGAAGAGGAAGGCGGATTAACCGTCTACGCCGCTACGCAGCACGGCTTCAAGGACCGAATGCAGCTGGCCCGGATTCTTGCCGTCTCCGAAGAATCCATCCGCGTCGTCTCCAGTCCGATCGGAGGCTCGTTCGGCGGGAAGGACGAGCTGAACGTGCAGCCGTACGGAGCGCTTCTCGCCCTGAAAACCGGCAATCCCGTCAAGCTGCATAACAGCAGGCGCGAATCGGTTCGGGCAGGTTTGAAGCGGCATCCGATGAAGCTCGTCATGAAAACCGGCATCGACGCAGAAGGGCGGCTTGTCGCTCATCGCGCCGAAATTATCGCGGACACGGGCGCCTATTCGACGCTCGGTGCGCCGGTCCTAAACTTCGCCACGGAGCATGCGATGGGGCCGTACCGGATCCCGCATATCGCCGTCGAAGGGGTGTCGGTGTTTACGAACAATGGGGTATCCGGCGAATTTAGAGGCTTCGGAGGCAACCAAGCGATATTCGCGGTAGAAAGCCAGATGAATCGGCTCGCGGAGCTGGCGGGGATGGACCCTTGGCAATTCCGGAGACTGAACCTCCGCGAAGCGGCAGATCCCGGTCCGCTTGGGCAGCGGATCCTTCCGACGGATTGCTTGCCCGCCGTGTGGCGGTCGGTCGCCGATTCGGAAGTATGGAGCAGACGGCGGTCATCCCGTTTGCGTGACGCTTCGGAGCCTTGGGTGAAGCGCGGCGTCGGAGCGGCGCTTGCGATGCATGGCTCCGGTCTCGGCTACGGCATTCCGGATCCTGGCGGCGGGAGGCTCTCGTTGACCCGGGAGGGCAAGCTGGAAGCGGCCTTCAGCTTCGAGGAATTCGGGCAGGGCGTCATTGCGACATTGGAGCTCATGCTTATGGAACGTTTCCGCTGCAGCGCTGATGATTTAAGCATCGTGATCGGCGATACGGCTAAGGTGCCGCATTCCGGCTCCAGCACCGCGTCGCGATCGACGACGATCGCGCATATGGCGCTGTCGAAGCTGCACCCGCAGCTAAGCGCTCGCATGATCGGCTTGGCGGCGAAGGCGACCGGCAAGCCGGCGCCGCTCCTATCGACCGGACCGGGCGGCATTTGGCTTCAACCCGAGAACGGAAAGGCCGAAAGGCTGATCACATATAAGGAAGTCGCTCTGCTCCAAGAGGAGGAGCTCGCATATGAAACGGAATTTCATTTCCCCGTCTCACCGGATCCGGTGATCGGCGGCCATTATTTGTATACATGCGCGGCAGTCGCCGTCGAGGTTGAGGTAAACACGCTGACAGGCGCAATCAAGCTGCTCGGCAAGCATCATGCCGTCGCGGCGGGACCTGCTGTCAATCCGATGGGCTACATCGGCCAGATCGAAGGCGGCAGCGTGATGGCGCAAGGCTTTACCCTAAGCGAAGACGCATTGCTCCAGGACGGTCATTACAAAACCGAAAATTTGGACACGTACATCATTCCGACGATTCGAGACGTGACGGAGGATGTTACGCTGCATGCGATCGAAGAGCTGCCGCAGGACGACCCTTACGGCCCGCGCGGCATCGGCGAAGTAGGCTCGGTTGCGCTCGCCCCGGCCATTGCGCTGGCCGTTCACGATGCGGTCGGAAGCTGGATTACGCGGTTGCCGATCCGCAGAGAAGAGCTGATGGGGGCGTTCCCCGGCATACTGAAACGTAGTTGCAAAGGAGCTGACGACTCGTGATGGATTACATCTGGAAAGCAACGGTGAACGGTCAAACGGCGGAGCTCCGCGTTCGGCCTGCCGAACGGCTGCTGACGCTGCTGCGTGAGGAGCTTGGGCTGACAGGAACGAAAGTGAGCTGCGAGCTGGGGCGCTGCGGAGCTTGTATCGTCCATATGGACGGGAAGCCCGTTAACGCGTGCCTTGTCATGGCTTATCAGAGCAACGGCAAAGCCATTACGACGATCGAAGGACTGTCAGCGGGCGGACTGCACAAGGTGCAAGAGGCTTTCCTGGAAGAAGGGGGATTCCAATGCGGCTATTGCACGCCGGGAATGATCATGTCCGTGAAGGCGCTCCTGGATGAGACGCCGTGCCCGACAACCGACCAGATCAAAGAAGGATTGGCAGGCAATTTATGCCGCTGCACCGGGTATGGAGGCATTCTCCGGGCGGTAAGAAGATGCGGCGCAAGCACGTAACCAGAGGAGGAGAAACTATGAAAAAAGCTTTTTTGACACTCATTATATTTACTTTAGCTTTCATCACCGCGTGCTCCCAAGCATCCAAAACGGCGAGTCCTTCCGCATCGCCAAGCACATCCCCGTCCGAAGCGGCTTCAACCGAACCTGCGGCAAGCCCGTCCGCGGGGCTGCCGAAGGTGGCTTTCGTCTACATCGGCGTTCCGGGCGACGGCGGCTGGACATTCGAGCACGATAAAGCCCGTCAAGCGATTGAAGAGAAGTTCGGCATCAAAGCGACGATCGTCGAGAATGTGCCGGAGGGCCCGGACGCGGAGCGCGTATTCGAGGAGCTGGCGCAGGACCATGATCTTATTTTTGGAACAAGCTTCGGTTATATGGATCCGATGTACAACGTGGCGCAGAAATATCCCGACGTAAAATTTATGCACGCGACCGGCTACAAAACGCTCCCGAACCTCGCGACTTACCAAGGAAAAGGCTACCAGCCAGGCTACTTGGCCGGCATCGCGGCAGGGATGCTGACCAAAAACAACAAAATCGGGTACGTCGGCGCATTTCCGATTCCGGAGGTTATTTATACGATCAACGCTTTTACGCTCGGCGCGCAAAGCGTCAATCCGGACATCGAGGTGTCGGTCGTGTGGAGCAACACTTGGTTCGATCCGGCGACGGAAAGACAAGCGGCGATCAGCCTGCTTGATCAAGGGGTTGACGTGCTGGCGAACTACCAAGATTCGCCGGCAGGCATTCAGGCGGCTCAGGAGCGAGGCGTATGGGGGATGGGCAACGATTCCGATATGAACCGTTACGCGCCCGAAACCTATGTGACGAACCCTGTCTTGAACTGGGCGCCATATTATACGGATGTCATCCAAAGCGTCATTGACGGCACGTGGGAATCGCATCAATTCTATGGCGGCTTCAAAGAGGGCATGGTAGAGATCGCGCCATACGGCAAAAATGTTCCGCAGGACGTGAAGGACGCCGTCGATGCGAAAAAAGCGGAAATTCAGGCCGAGACCTTCGACGTGTTCACGGGACCGATTTACGACCAATCCGGCTCCGAAAAAGTAGCCGCCGGCGCGGCGCTGCCGCTTGAAGATATTTTGGCGATGGACTATTTCGTAAAAGGCGTGAAAGGCACGATCCCACAATAACAGCAAGAAAGGAAGGTAGCTTCTTATGACTGCTCTCGACCCCGTATTAAAAGATTTGTGGCATCCCGTCATGATGTCCGCCGCCTTAACCGGCGCTCCTGCCGCAATCGAGGTGCTCGGCGAGAAGGTCGTGCTGTTCCGTTCCTCGGATGGGGTTCATGCGCTGAAGGATTTGTGCATTCACCGCGGCGTACCGCTATCGCTCGGCAAGGTGAGAGGCGATGAAATCGTATGCGCGTACCACGGGTGGACCTATAACGGATGCGGGACTTGCACCCGCATTCCTTCCCTCCCGCAAGGAACGGCAATCCCGTCCAAGGCTCGCGCTGTCGCTTACGCATGCAAGGAAACATATGGTATCATATGGGTATGCGTAGGGAATCCTGTGACGGAAATGCCCGAGATCGGTCTGCGAGGTCCGAATCCCGATTTCGCGCAGGTATATATGGGACCGTACGAGATATCGGCAGCGGCGCCGCGCGTGGTTGAAAATTTCCTGGATGTCTCCCATTTAATGTATGTGCATGAGGGGATGCTCGGGGACAGCGAATACTCGGAAATAAACGATTACCGGGTGCACGAGGCGGACGGCGCCCTTCGCACGGATATTATCGAGGTGTATCAGCCCGATCCAGACGGCAGAGGCGTGGGCGTGCAATCGCTGTACACCTACGAGGTGTATCATCCCGTCAGCGTTTCATTGTCGAAGCAAATTGCGGGTTCGGATGATATTTTTCATTTATATTTGCTCGTTCTGCCGAAAAATGAAACAAGCAGCGTCGCGTTTATGCTGATGGAGCGCAATTACGCGAAGGACGAACCGGACGAGATCTTTATCTCCTTCCAGGACATTCTGCTTGAGCAGGACCGATTGATCGTCGAGAACCAGAAGCCCGAGCTGCTGCCGCTCGATTTGCAGGCGGAGCTCCATTTGAAGTGCGACCGGCTTGCCATCGCATATCGAAAGATGCTGAAGGAGTCCGGCGTTACATTCGGAACGGCATAAACCGCGGGAAAGCGACGCGTAGTCTCGGCAGCAGCCGGCTCGCGCCGCTTTCTTTGCCATCATATACAACAAGATAGGTGATAGGGATGAACATACGAAAACTTCGGCTGCATGATACAGGGGGGACGCTGTCCAGCGAGGACCGCGACGAATACGAGAAGGATTACGCCAGGCTGATCCAGTCCCCGGCGTTTCGCCGGCTGCAGGGCAAGTCGCAAGTATTCGGGGCAGGCTCCGGCGATTATTACCGGACACGGCTGACGCATTCGCTGGAGGTGTCGCAAATCGCCCGCGAGGTGGCGCGGCGGCTTGGCAAAACGTACCCGTTTCTGATGAAAAACGAGCATCCCGGACTGAAGCTGGTTCCGGAGGTTGTCGAATGCGCTTCGCTGGCGCACGATCTGGGGCATCCGCCGTTCGGCCATAAAGGCGAAGAAGTGCTGGATCATATTTTGCGTGAACGTTACGGGGTGCCTTACGAGGGAAACGCGCAGAACTTCCGGATTCTTATGTTTTTGGAGAAGCGCGCCGGAAGCGAACGCGGACTGGATCTGACCGCGGCCGTATTGCTTGCGATCAACAAATATCCGTATTGCCTGGACGATCCGAGCCGGATGAAGGGCGTCTACCCGATGGAGTGGAAAGGTATCGATTATTTGCGCGAGCTATGGGGAATGCCGAAAGGCTGCAGCACACTCGAGGCGCAGCTCATGGATCTATGCGATGACATCGCGTACTCCACGCATGATATCGAAGACGGCGTTCGCGCGGGCAAAATTGTGCTGTCGGAGGATTTTTTCGAGGATAACCGAATTGTGGACGGCGTTGTTCGGGAAATACTCGACGATCCGGCCAGCATGGCCGCGGTGCAATGGGAAAAAAGCACGGATCTAAGCGCGATGGTAAAGCGCGTACTGGAAGACTATTATTTGCAATGGAAGCAGATCCATGTGCAATACGGTAGGGAGAAATCGCGAACGAACCGTGAGATGAAGGCGAGATGGGTGAGCAAATTCGCCAGCGGCGTCGGCATAATCGACGACCCGAAGTCGGGCTGGAAACGGGTTACGTTCGTTAAGGATGACGCGGAGGACCTTGAGCTGCTTCGCACGATGGAAATTTTGAAAAAGCTGGCCTGGGTTACAATGATCAAAGATTTCCGGGTCCAGCGTCTGCAGAAGCGCAGCGAAAATATGCTCAAACGGCTGTGGGACAGCCTGGAGGACTATGAGACGGGGCGGCTTATTCTGCCGCCCGACTGGGTTGAAAGCTACGACATGCAGAAAGGCGAATGGCCGTGGGAACGGCTCGTCGCGGACTATATCGCGGGAATGACGGACGCCTACGCCGAGAAGGTCTATACGGAATTGTTCGCAAGCCGCTCGGGATCGATTTATGAGAGAGATTAAGTTACGTTCTGTGCCGTTCCATCCAAGCGACGGTCCAATCGACGAGCGGCCGCTGACGGATTAAACGAACCTCCGCGCCGCCTACGGCGTGGATCGGTACGGCATGCTCCTGCTCATATTCCGTGCCCAGCCGTATGAAGTCATGGTCATCGACCGCTTGCGTGTGATAAGACACCCAGGCGCGTTTGCCGTCCACGAACATGGCGCTGTGCTCCTCGACGTCGTGTTTGCCGGGGAAGCTTGCTTTTGTTTCTGCAAGATGAAGCGACGTGTTCTTCTCGTGACCGACGCCGATCAGCAGGACGTAGCCGTCCAGTTGATACAGGCGGTCCAGAGGCGAGCCCGCGCCGAATATATTCCGAAGATCGTGCTCTTCCGTCAAATAGGAGGCGTACCGGCCGATAGCCGCGAACGACCGCGCTGGATGGCCCGAACGTTTGGCGCCCGGCCATATGCGTATCGTCTCCGCTACGGCTCCCATGCCGACGGACGGGGTGACGAGCGGGTCGAACGCCGGCCAATGCTCCCGGATGATCGGCCACCAGGAATGCGGAATTTCCCCGTGGACGCCGGTGGACGGGTCAAGATTTTTCCATGTTTGGGCGGGCGCCAGAAGCGTTCCTTCGTCGCCGATTAGGTCCAGCAGCGCTCTTACGATGGCTTCCGCTCCGCCGGCGACGAAGCCTATGCGGCTCATGGAGGCGTGAACGATGATGTGTTGTCCCCGCGAAACTCCGCATGACACGAATGCTCTCCGCAAATCCTCGATTGTCAGAATTGCTTTGCCTTCCTCATTCATTGGAACTCCTCCTTGTTGGCCATAAAAAAACTCCGCCCCTAAAGCAGGACGGAGTTGGGCGGAGCAGCTTAAGGTTGCCGCCGCCAGCATGGCTCTCGAATTGTCCCTTTAATCTTAGAAGAGCGGATCGCGATTTGTCAACGGCAGGTTTCGTTATCGTCGTTATCTGCTATTTGCTCCCTGGCTCCGGCACCCGCATGAGTATGAAAATACCGATGATAAACAGGATGACGAGGCTGAAGACGCCTATGCTCGTATTGCCGGTGAGCTGCGCGGTGACGCCGACGAGGAAGGGGCCTAATATGGACGCGAACTTGTCGAAAATATTATAAAATCCGAAAAACCGGTTCGCGTTCTCCTTCGGCACCATGCGCGCGAAGTACGCCCGGCTGAGCGCCTGGATCCCGCCCTGCGAGGTGGCGACCAGCATCGCAAGCACCCAAAAATCGAACGCCGACTTCATAAAGTACGCGTAGACGCATACGACAATATAGACGCAAATGCCGACGTACAGCATCGTTTTGCCTGAAAACCGATCCGCCAGACGACCGTACAGTATCGCAAATGGGGAAGCGACGACCTGAGTGACGAACAGGATGATGAGCAGATCCGTCGACTCGATGCCCAGATCCGTTCCATATGCGGTGGACATCGTAATAATGGTCCCGACGCCGTCGATATAGAAAAAATAGGCCAGCAAAAAAATAAAAATCGCGCGATGCTGTTTGATTTGTTTAAAGGTCTGGAACAGGCTTTTGAAGCTGTTCGTAAGTATGCGGGGCTCACGCTTCATATAATGCTTCTGACGTACGTTGCGGAGCATCGGCAGTGTGAAGACGCCCCACCAGAGCGCCGTTATAAAAAAGGCGATTTGACTCGCGGACGTGACGGAAAGCGGCAGAATCTCTTGCTCGGCAAGCAGAATGATCGCGATGCTGACCAGAAAAGGGATGGTGCTTCCGATATAGCCGATCGCAAATCCGCGGGCGGACACTTTATTCATTCTGTCGTCAACCGTGACGTCCACGAGAAAGGCATCGTAGAACACCGCCGAGCCTGCCGACCCGATCGCGATAAACATATAACAGACAAGCAGCAGCTCCCAATTATTGTGCGGAATAAAGGCGAGCAGCGCGGTGGCTGCGATGCCGAGCAGGCTGAAGCCGGCGAAAAACGTTTTTTTGAAGCCTTGGTAATCGGCAATCGTGCCCAAGATCCGACCAAGCAGAGCAAGGACCAATGTCGAGATCGATATTGCGTACCCCAAGTATGCCGTGGAATCAGCGGCGCTGACACCCGCGCCTTCCGCGGCGGCTTTGTAGAACAGAGGGAAGACCGCTGTCGAGATGATGACGGAGTAGGCGGAATGGCCCCAGTCATACCACATCCAGCTTTTTTCTTCTTTTGTGTACGAACGCATAAGCTTGGCCTCCTCGATCGATCCGAATGCCTTAATTGTATAGGATAAGCGGGCTCATGAACGGAAATAACAAAAAATTTACATAAAAACAGATCGCTTGTCAGATAAAAAACGCATGCCGCTGACGGCATGCGCTTAGTTGACTCGCAAAAATTAGAGCTATTCTTTGACGGATTCCGCATACTTTTTGAAGTTATCTAAAATGGCTTGCCATCCGGCTTGCTGCATTTCGGCGGCATGGGTCTCTTCCGCATCGAAGGATTCAATCACTTGCGTGCAATTATCTTTGGGAACAAAGGTGATCTTCACCTTTCTGTCGTCGCCGAGCGTGTAAGCGATGCTTTCGTGCTGCTTCACCTCGTCATATACGCCGCCAAAGTCGAATCCAAAGCTGCCGTCTTTCGCTTCCATTCTAGTTACGAACTTGCCGCCAACTCTTAAATCATTCTCCGCATGCGGCGCGTGCCAGTCGTCGGAGGCTTGGTTCCATTTCGTAATATGCCTGGGCTCCGTCCAGCATTCCCAGACCTTTTCGACCGGGGCTTGGACAATCGTTTGAACCGTAATCGTAACCGGATTTGCTGCTCCCATTAAATAACCCTCCTTATTCTAAATACGCGGCGAAAGATGCGCCAGCCACCACTTATTATAACAGAATGTGGCAGATTCGCTTCTTCTCGTTTGCTATTTTTCTAAATATTTCTTCCTACAAACTAGCATTCATGCATTTCGTGCATCGGTCATATAGTGTAGGGAGGCTGTACAGGCCCCGGCGTCGTTGACGCGCGGGGCTTTTGGCGGATTGGAGGGACGTTAATGAGCGGAAGCGGCCATGAGTTGGATTTTACAATACAAGGGATGAGCTGCGCGGCGTGCGCGGCCAGAATTGAGAAGACGCTGGGACGTATGGACGGCGTCTCGGAGGTGGCGGTCAGCTTCCCGCTACGAACGGCTTGGGTTCAGGTCATTCCCGAACGGGTGACAAAGGAACAGCTGGCGGAGAAGGTGGAGCAGCTCGGCTTTACCGCGAAGCTGAACGAATCCGCGAGAGAAGGACTGCAGAGAGAAAGAGTTTGGCTGCTCATTCGGCTAATCGCGGCAACGCTATTGACATTGCCTCTCCTTGCCGGCATGACGGAGCATTTGTCCTGGCTTAAACCAGTGGCTGCCGCGCTTCCCGGCTTTTTGTTCCAGCCGTGGCTGCAGCTTGTACTCGCAACCATTATTCAATTTGTGATAGGCATGCCTTTTTACTTTGGGGCGTATTACGCCGTCAGGCAGCGAAGCGCCAACATGGACGTGCTCGTAGTCATCGGCACGACGGCTGCTTATTTATACAGCCATTACGTCGTCTTCCAGGGCGGATGGGATACTTTATTAGCGGGCGGATCGCACGGCGCGCCGTTATATTTTGAAACCTCGGCTGTTGTCATTACCGCTATTCTCCTAGGCAAATATATCGAAACGTCAGCTTCGCTCAAAGCGCAGGACGAATCGTTAGGGTTCGATCAGCTGCGCGTGCAATCCGCCATGGTGGAACGAGCGGGGAGCGTATCGGCTGTGCGAACGGAATTTGTGCGAAAAGGCGACATCGTGCACGTAGAGGCGCATGAGATCATTCCGATTGACGGCATGATCTTGCAGGGCGAATCATTGGCGGACGAGGCGCTCCTTACAGGAGAAAGCGCGGCCGTCATGAAGCGGCCCGGCGATTCGGTATGGGCGGGAACGATGAACGGACCGGGAAGGCTGATCATCGAAACCGGCGCCGCCGGTCACGACACGATGCTGAGCCGTATACAGGAGCTGGTCGTGCAGGGACAAAGAGCAAAGTCTTCGCTGCAGACGCAAGTGGATGCCGCTGCGGGCTGGTTCGTGCCGGCCATGCTGATCGCGGCGGCTGGAACGTTCCTTGCATGGGGGATGTTTGCCGATCCGGGGAATTGGAGCCGCGCGTCACTGTGCGGGATTGCCGTGCTGCTCGCCGCATGTCCATGCGCGCTAGGTCTGGCCGCTCCGATCTCGCTTGTGATCGCCTCAGGGCGCCTGGCGAAGAGAGGAATCATCGCGAAGGAGGCGGGTGCGGTCGAAAGGCTTGCTTCCATAAATACGATGCTGCTAGACAAAACAGGGACGTTAACCGAAGGCAAGCCAAAGGTGAACTATGTAGGACCGGTCGGAATCGGCAGATCGCCGCTGCTCCGGTTGGCGGCGGCGCTGGAGTCGGAATCAACGCATCCGCTTGCCGGAGCGATCCGCGAAGAGGCCGGACGGCTTGGGCTCAATGCGCCTAGCGCTGAGCGGATCACCTACATCGCGGGCGGAGGCGTGCAGGGCTGGGTGCGAGGCGAGCTGGCGGCGTTCGGCAATGCTCATTTCATAGGAAGCTTAGGTATCGAGCTGCCGCGCTCCGTGCGATTGATGGCGGCGGATAGAGAAGCGCTTGGAGAGACTGTCTTATATGCGGCGCTGGAAGGAACATGCATAGGAATTGTCGGATTCCGAGACACGCTGAAGCAGGGCGCGCGTGCGATGACGGGGGAGCTGCGGCGGCTTGGCATCGAGCCCGTTGTGGCGACGGGCGACCATGCAGCGCCGGCAAGCGCCGTTGCAAAAGCGATAGGCGTAAAAACCGTTCATGCGTCGATGCTCCCGGAAGGCAAGCTTGCGCTGATCGAGGAGCTGAAGCGGAAGGGGAGACGCGTCGCGATGGCAGGCGACGGCTGGAACGACGCTCCCGCGCTTGCAGCTGCGGATGTCGGCATCGCGATGGGGAACGGCACGTATGGAGCGCTGAACGCGGGCCACATTACGTTGTTGTTCTCGCGGCTTCCTGCTATCCCGGAAGCGATCCGGTTAAGCCGGCTGACGATTCGCAATATACGCCAGAACCTTGTTTTTGCTTTTTTGTACAACGCGGTGATCATTCCGTTCGCTGCCCTCGGTTTCCTTCAGCCTTGGATGGCGGGGACGGCGATGGCGCTTAGCTCCGTGTCTGTCGTAACCAATGCGATTCGGCTAAAAGGCCGCTTGGAGCGGGCCGGAATGAGGAAAGCCGGATGACGCTGACGTGGAACGCGATCGGACTTATTCTTCTGACGGGCTTGTTCAGCGCGCCTCATTGTATCGGGATGTGCGGCGGGATCGTCTCCGCCGTCTCGCTGCAAACCTCGGCTTCCGCCATGAAATCGATGCTCCTGTATAACACGGGGAGAATCGTGTCTTATATGATCTTAGGCGCCGCAATGGGGGCGGTCGGCTCATTTGTCGATGTTGCGGGGAATATGGCGGGTATTCGCGGTCTGGCTTCGATTATCGGAGGCTGTTTTGTGCTATTGTGGATTTGGCGAAAGGTGCAGCTGCCGTTTCTGAATCGTCTATCCGGCAAGCTGCATCAGGAGCTCGCGGCCGGCGTGCGGCCTTCTTCCGGAAAGGAAACGGCGCATTTGCTGGCGACCGGCTTTGCGTTCGGTTTCTTGCCGTGCGGTCTAACCTACGCTATGAGTATGAATGCGGCCGCAACCGGATCGCTGGCGGAGGGAGCGCTTGTCATGGCGTTGTTCGGCGTGGCAACCGTTCCTGCCCTTGTGTTCGCCGCTTCAATCGCGTCACTCGCGAACAAACGGTGGAGGCGTTTTATGCGAAAGGCGGGTGTCGTCACGGCGGTTGCGGTCGGCCTGCTGTCCATCCTGCGGGGACTCGCTGCAAACGGCGTCATCCCATCGATCTCCCCCTGGCTGTGGTAACGCGAAGCAACATCAATAAAAGCCAGTCTGCCTTTGCGGTAGACTGGCTTTTTCGTTTATCCGTTAAGACGTTTTTTGTTCTGCTGAGCTACAGTCAGCATTGCGACATAAAAAGGCTGGACGTTAAATTTTTTGCCGAACTCGAATTTATAGGCGGCAGTGCTGATGTTGTTCGAGCGATAATATGGCGAGGCGATGTAATGGATCGTTACCTCGCTGTCATCGAACCCCGTTCCCGCCGTCTCCATCGTCACATCGAAAATGGAATCAAGGTCGATGCTTGCCACTCTCGTCTTTTTGCCGGTAACGCCTTGGTGGTCGACCAATATGATTCGGCTATCGGTCACAATAAAGGTGTCCCTCACCAGCCTGAAGCCAGTCTGAATCGCTTCGTTTGGCATCAGAAATCCGCCGTATTGAGCTGTTAATTCCTGGGGAGATAATTGCGAGTAGTTGCCGAGCAGACCGTTTAGCAGAGACATTATTCCTTCCTCCTTCGCAGATATAAAGGTACGTCTAAAGTTAAGTTTACTACAGAGATCTAATCCTGCGCACTAGATTCTTTAAATTGCCGCTGATGTCACCGTGGTGATTCTATCCGCAGAAAATCGGTTATACGCGATGCATACGACAGCAATGGCCGGTTTATTTTGACCGAGTTCTTCCGGTTTCGTCATGCGGGCATAGGTTTCCCGAGTTCTACCCCCTCATTGCGGATAAACGGGAAACGGCCGGGCTTCCGCTGTATCTTTCATCCGCCGGCTCAATATACCGCCTTTAACGTTCGGCTTATTGCCGACGCATGATCGCCGTCGATGGTAAGCGTCGCTTTCCAGAGACCGGCCATAAGCGGCACGCCTTCTCCGGTGTATACCCCAGGCGAGGTTTCAGTCAGCCGGAAATCGTAATCGCCGCATTCCATATCGATCATTTCAAGCTTGATCGCAAGCTCTGCCCCGCGCAGAGGCTCGCCGCCTGCGTCGGTTAAGGTCAGGCGAAACCTATTGCCTTGCAGCACGATTGCGGGATAATCCTCAATCTGCCATTGCAGATGGCCGTTATCGAAACGATGCTCCGTAACGGCGGAATCCGCTGAAATGGCGGAGGGACGAAGCAGCAGTGCGGCAATGACGATAGCAGCTGTTCCAACCAGCGCGAACATCAGCCATGAAGCCCATTTACTTTGAGCGGTTTTGGTCAGCATGCTTGCCGTGTCATCCATTGACATGGTGTTCCTCCTTATATTTTATGTCGTTAATTAATTTGCGAATTGACATCCTATGTTTACCTATGTGCGAAACAGGCTCTCTTATACCTGTTTACAGATCCGCCACATTTGTTTCCGTAACTGTGAGAAATGTGTTGGACAAAAACAAAGAAGGCGTGTATAGTAACTACTGATCATTTAATAGTCGAAAGCAACAGGTGCCAAACGAATGTCCAGACGCGGATATTCGTGGAAGCTTAATAGGGAAGCCGGTGCAAATCCGGCGCGGACCCGCCACTGTAAGGAGGGCGGCGCAAGCTCGACATCGAGCCTGCGCGCAGCCATCGCCGCCGCAGCATGTCACTGAGCCAATGGCTTGGGAAGACGCGGCGCGCGACAATCCGAGCCAGGAGACCTGCCTGTATGCGTTAACGCTGTTACCTACGTGGACTTAGGGAGGTGTTGGAGAAGCTATGCGCATTCGCGGCATTTGCAGCGGATGTTACGGGGCATTTCCGGCACAGAGGCCGGGAATGCTTTTTTTTGTGGGCTTGGAGATTGGATTTATAGACAAACGTACATAGGAGTGAAAGAAACGATGAAAGCAACAACGTGGACAAGCATAAAAACGGCCATGAGCTTGATGCTCATTATGATGATGGTATTCCTGGCTGCCTGCGGCGGGAATAATGGGGCGAATAACGGAAACGCAAACAACAACGGAACACAGACGGAGCAGGGAGCTTCGAATACGCCGTCGGAGGAGCCGTCGGAAGAGCCATCCGGTAACGTGCCTGGCGAGACGGTATATCCGATCACGGTAACGGACGCGACGGGAACGGAGCTGACGCTGGAAAAGGCGCCGACCGCGATTGTTACCCTCGTGCCGAGCGAGACGGAAACCATCTTCGCCATCGGCGCCGGCAAATCGGTCGTCGGCGTGGACGAATGGAGCAACTATCCGGAGGAAGCGGCAGCCGTGGCCAAGATCGGCGATATGACGACCAACATCGAGTCGGTCGTTGCGCTTAACCCGGATTTGATTCTAGCGTCGTCCTCGATGAACGCGGATGCGATTGCGAAGCTTCGCGAGCTGAACCTGAACGTCTACGCGACGAACCCGAAGACCTACGACGAAGTCGTTGCGAAAATAGAAGAAGTCGGTAAAATGGTGAATAAACAAGCTGAAGCTGCGGAAGTCGCAAACCGGATGCGCGACGTGAAAGAGCAGGTCGTAAGCGCAGTGAAGGATGCGGAAAAGAAAAAGGTGTACTTGGAGTTTTCCCCAGGTTACACAGTCGGTTCCGGCGAGTTCCTCGACGAGATTGTAACGCTGGCGGGCGGTATCAACATCGCTGCCTCGCAGCCGGGCTGGTTCGAAGTAAATGCGGAAGAAGTGATTACGCAAAATCCTGAAATTATTATTTACCCTGACTTCGGAGAGGAGAAAAGCTCGATCGTCGCGGGCATCGAAGCAAGGCCGGGTTGGGACGCCGTCGATGCGGTGAAGAACAACCGGTTAGTCGAGGTATCGAACGATCCTCTTGTGCGCGTCGGCCCACGACTCGCGGATGGACTGTTGGAGGTAGCAAAGGCGATCCACCCAGAGCTTATCAAATA
Source organism: Paenibacillus nanensis (assembly GCF_003583765.1). Lineage (GTDB taxonomy): Bacteria > Bacillota > Bacilli > Paenibacillales > Paenibacillaceae > Pristimantibacillus > Pristimantibacillus nanensis. The sequence continues at coordinate 48,892 of NZ_QXQA01000009.1, read as the reverse complement.
GATGTTGCGATTAAAAGGTTTGGCGTATGGAGGAGCAGCTATGCTCCTTCTTGCTGTTTCTATAATAGGATGTCTGTCTATCGGATCGGCCGGGCTGTCATTTGGGGATGTATGGGGAATCCTTCTGCATCAGCTGCCCGGCATGCCGGATGCTGAGGCGAATTGGTCAAGCGGAGAGATCGCGGTCGTGACGCAGGTTAGGCTGTCGCGCGTCATTCTGGATGTGCTCGTAGGCGCAAGCCTCGCGCTTGCGGGAGCCGGCTTTCAGGGAGTGCTGCGCAATCCGCTCGCGGACCCTTATACGCTTGGCGTCGCGTCGGGCAGCTCGGTTGGCGCGGCTCTCATTATTTTTATGGGCTGGCAGATGGTTCTCGGCATTTGGACGGTGCCGCTCGTCGCGTTCAGCACCGGAATCGTTACTTTAATGGCTGTCATATGGCTTTCTCGAAGCAAAGGCGTCATGCAGATCGAAACCGTTATTTTGTCCGGCGTCATCATTCAATCGTTTCTCGGCGCTTTCGTGTCGCTTTTGGTTTCGATGTCGGAAGGCGTCGTGAATCAGATCTTATTCTGGATCATGGGCTCGCTCGCGCTCAGGAGCTGGGAGCATGTCTATATGGTTCTTCCTTTTTTATGCGTCGCCTTTCCGATCCTTCTGTTCCACGGTCAAGCGCTCAATTTGTTTACGCTCGGGGAGCGGCATGCCGCGAATCTTGGCGTTAGGGTCGAACGGACAAAGCTTGCGGTGCTGATCGTATCGACGCTGCTGACCGCGGCCGCCGTATCGGTATCCGGCGTCATCGGATTTGTCGGCTTGGTCGTGCCGCACGTGATCCGGCTGCTGGTCGGTCCGGATTATCGGCTTATCATTCCGCTGTCCGCGATGGGCGGCGGCGTCTTTATGCTGTGGGCCGACACGCTGGCGAGGACCGCGCTTGGCGCGAAGGAGCTCCCGCTTGGCGTCGTGACGGCGCTTGTCGGCGCGCCGATATTCGCTTATTTGCTTCATCGGCGGATGAAGGTCGAAGGAGGCGGCAGGGAATGAAGATGAAAGCGAACCAATTGACGGCGACGCGGCAGGGCAATCTTGTGCTGGATTCGGTCTCGTACAGCTTCGAGGCGGACCGGTTCTACGGGATGATCGGGCCAAACGGGGCGGGGAAAACGACGCTCCTGCACCTGCTGTCCGGCACGGACCGTCCGGACCGCGGCGAGGTGCTGCTGGATGACAGGCCGATCGCGGAAGTGCCTCGAAAAACGCTGGCCCGAAGGCTGGCTGTCCTGCAGCAAGGCGGCCTACCGCCGGTAGGCTTTACCGTGCGCGAGGTTGTGGCGATGGGGAGATATCCGCATCAAAATTGGCTGGGCGGTGAGGAAAGCGATCCGGCTTCGATCATCGATGAAGCGCTCGACACGATGGGCCTGCGGCATCTCCAGAAGCGCAGGCTGCATCAATTAAGCGGCGGAGAGCGGCAGCGCGCGGCGCTGGCGAAGCTTATGGCGCAGCAGCCTGACATTTTATTGCTCGATGAGCCTACCACTTATTTGGATATCGGCTATCAGGTCAGCTTGCTGGATACGGTACGCGCCTGGCAGCGGGAGAAGGGGCTGTTAGTCATTGCCGTGCTGCATGACCTGAACCTGGCGGCTTTATATTGCGATGAACTGCTTGCTTTGCATAACGGTAAAATCGCAGCGGCAGGCACGCCGGAGGACGTGCTGCAGCCTTCGGTCATCGAAGAGATGTACGGCACCCAGACAACGGCCATCAGGCATCCGATAACGGGGGCTCCGCAGCTGATGCTGCAGCCGAAAGCTTAACGGAGAACGGGTAGAAGAGAGGAAGATAAGGAATGGACGAGCATAAAGAAACAAATGGAGAGCGGGCGCTTAAGGAAACGATTCGCCGGATCCGCCCCATGGACGACGAGGCGGCACGGCTTGCGCGCAGCCATTCCGACAGCTTGACGAAACCGCCGGGCAGTCTGGGCAAGCTGGAGGATGCTGCGGCAAAGCTTGCCGGCATTACAGGGGAGCTGTGGCCGGATTTGTCCAAGCGGGCGGTCATCGTCATGGCCGGCGACCACGGCGTGTGCGAAGAGGGAGTCAGCGCATTCCCGCAGGCGGTAACGCCGCAGATGGTGCACAACTTTTTGAACGGCGGCGCGGCGGTCAACGTCTTGGCGCGGCAGGCGGGGGCCGAGGTCGTCTGCGTCGATATCGGCGTTGCCTCGGAGCTTTCGCATGAGCGGTTAATTAGCCGCAAGGCGGTATGGGGAACCCGTAATATGGCGAAAGAACCGGCAATGACCCGGGAAGAGGCGGTATCCGCTGTGCTGACCGGCATTGAGGTGGCCCAAGAGCAGCTGCAAAGAGGCGTCCGTGTATTCGCTACGGGAGAGATGGGCATCGGCAATACGACGGCAAGCGCCGCAATCGTATCGGTGCTGGCCGGTTTGCCGGTTAGGGAAACGGCAGGCCGCGGGACGGGAATCGACGACAAAGCGTTGTCGCATAAAATCAATGTCGTTGAGCGGGCGATCGCGCTGAACAAGCCGGATCCGGAAGATCCGATCGACGTGCTGGCGAAGGTAGGAGGAGCGGAGATCGCCGGCCTTGCCGGCGTCATACTCGGCGCAGCGTCGAACCGATGCCCCGTCGTGATCGACGGCTACATCTCATCCGCCGCTGCGCTCATTGCAATGAGGCTTTGCGAGCATGCGCGGGAATATATGCTGGCATCGCATTTGTCGCAGGAACGCGGCCATGCCCTGCTCCTACAGAAGCTGGGGCTCTCGCCGCTCTTGCAGCTTGACATGAGACTCGGAGAAGGCACGGGCGCCGTGCTCGCTTTCCATCTGCTCGACGCTTCGATTCGTTTAATGCAGGAGATGGCGACCTTCGACAGCGCGGGAGTTTCCAAGTCTTAAACGGGAGGACGACAATGGCCATTATGGTAACGGGCGGGGCAAGGAGCGGCAAAAGCCGATTTGCCGAAGCGTATGCAAAGAGAGCGGGCTCCCGCGGCATCTATATCGCCACCTGCCAGCCCTATGATGAGGAGATGAAGGAACGGATCGCCTTGCATCAGGCGGACCGGGATCAGCCAGATTTCCAATGGGAGACGATCGAGGAGCCGTTCTCGGTTGCCGAACGGCTCGATCAGCTCGCGGAGCGATTCAGACTGGAGAGCGATACGGCGTATCGAAAGTCAGAAGGTTGGCAGCCGCCAGTGGTTCTCGTGGACTGTTTAACGTTATGGCAGACGAATTGGCTGCTCCGTGCGGAAGAAGACACGGACGGCGCGTCGATTTTAGATAGGGAACAGAAGCGGCTTGCCGAATCCGCGGGGCGCTATTCCTATCCGCTGATCTTTGTGACCAATGAGGTCGGGGACGGCATCGTGCCGACCTATCCGCTCGGCCGGCGGTTCCGTGACGAGGCGGGGAGGCTGAACCAGCGAATGGCGGACATTTGCGAACGCGTTTTTCTTGTAACGGCGGGTATACCGGTTGAATTGAAATCGATCGCATTCCGCTGGGAGGATCTATGATCTTCTACAGCATGCAAGAGATTCTGCTTCTTTGCGCGGCAGCCATCGTCATCGATTTGCTGATCGGCGATCCGAAATGGCCGACGCATCCTGTCATTTGGATAGGCAGGTTCATTCGTTTGTTGGAGGGCCGACTCCGAAGGGAGGGAGCTCGAATGTCGCCGCGATCCCTTAAGTGGCGCGGCATAGGATTGACAAGCGCAACACTCGCTGCAAGCTATTGCGTCTTGTGGCTGCTCGCGGCGATTGCGGATGCGATCCATCCATGGGCGGGGTATGCGGTATCCGCATGGTTTATTTCGACGACAATCGCCGTGAAAGGCTTGAAGGACGCGGCCATGCTGGTGTACAAGCCTCTCGTAGAAGGAAGGCTGACGGAAGCGCGCAAGTATACGGGTTATATTGTGGGCCGCGACACGCATGACTTAAGCGAAAAAGAAGCGGTCCGCGCGACGGTGGAGACGGTGGCGGAGAATACGGTGGACGCTTTTGTCTCGCCGATCGTATTCGCTCTGCTTGGAGGCGCTCCGCTTGCGATGCTGTACCGCGCCGCGAATACGCTGGATTCCATGGTCGGCTACCGGAACGAGACGTATCTTCATTTCGGCTGGTGCTCGGCTCGTCTCGATGATGCGTTGAATTACATACCGGCAAGAATAACCGGTATGCTTATGATTTTCGCCGCTTGGCTTACTCCCGGATTGTCGGCAGGGCGCAGCTGGCAAGCGGTAAGGACTTTCGCCGCTCTCCATCCGAGCCCGAACAGCGGAATACCGGAGTCCGCCTTTGCCGGTGCGGCGGGCGTGCAGCTTGGCGGCGAGAACCGGTATTTCGGCGTCGCCAGCGAACGCGCCCGTATGGGTTGGCCGATTCGCGAGCTGGAATCCCAAGATATTAGGAGAGCGGCGAAGATGCTGTACAGCGTTTGTCTTCTTATTCTAACAGGAGTGTTGGTGGCAGGATTATGGGTGTCTTAAAGCTGCATATGCAGGCGGCAATCGCCGCCATCCAGTTTCTAACCCGCTTCCCGGTCCCGGTACAAGTCCCGTTCGAGAAGCCGGTATTAACCCGCAGTGTCATTTATTTTCCGCTGGCGGGCGGCTTAATCGGTGCCGCGCTAGGGGCGGCGTCATGGCTGCTAAGCTTTGTGCTGCCTCCTTGGCCTGCTGCCGTGATTGTGCTGGCGCTTTGGGCCGGACTTACCGGCGGACTGCATTTGGACGGATGGATGGATACCGCGGACGGGGTACTGAGTCACCGTTCAAGAGAACGGATGCTCGAAATTATGAAGGACAGCCGGGTCGGCGCTATGGGTGTTATCGCGGGTGTGCTTCTGCTGCTGTTGAAAGCTGCTCTTCTTGCCGAACTGCTAAAGCTAGGGGACATAGAAGGGATGGCTCCAATTACGCTGTTCATTCTCGGTACCTCCCTGAGCCGGGCTTGGATGGCGGCGGCTATCGCGGGATGGCCGCCTGCCAGACATGGCGAAGGAATGGGAAATTTATTTAGCGGCGTTAACAAAATACAGGCTACCGGTTCGTTTGCAGCGGCGGCAATCCTTTCATTCATTGCATTAATGATTAATTACATTAATCATGAACATCCGTTCTACCTAATCGGGATCGCGCTAATGGCAGCCTGCTTCATGTCCATCGTTTGCGGCTGGACCGCAGCCGCGTGGCTGAACAGAAAGCTCGGCGGCTTGACGGGCGATACCTATGGCGCGATGAACGAGTTCATCGAGACCGTACTACTATTGGCGGCAATAATCTGGGCACAGCCGGTATAACAAGGGGGAGCAACGATGCTTGAGCGATATGGACACGGGGGAGATTTGAAATCGGCTGAAGAGAGCTTCGGATTGCCGGCTTCATCTTTCCTTGATTTTAGCTCCAATATGAATCCTTACGGACCGCCCGCTGCCGTATTTGACGCGCTGCTGCATTACAAACACGACATTACCAACTATCCGGACCCGGTATCGCGAAGCTTAAGAGCGAAGCTGGCGCAGCGGCACGGCATTGAACCGGACTCCATTCTTGTAGGGAACGGGGCTGCGGAATTGATCGATTTGGCCGTACGGGCGCTTAGACCCGCGAAAGCGGCGATTGCGGTTCCATGCTTTGCGGAATACGGCGATGCGATCCGGAAGTCGGGGGCGGCGCTTTACGAAGGGCGGCTGTCTGCAGCGAGCGGATTTCAGTTGGATCGAAGCTGGGTGTCGGCGGCGATTGCAGAGTCGGGGGCCAGTCTCTATATGCTCGGATCGCCGAACAATCCGACAGGCGCTCTAATCGATCCTGCGTTAATAAGGGAGCTTCTTGAATCGGGTGCAACGGTTATTGTGGACGAAGCGTTTATGGATTTTGTGCCGGAGGAGGGCCGCTTCAGCCTTCTGAAGGAAGCGGCGTTCCGCCGGAATTTGCTCGTCCTCCGCTCGATGACGAAGTTTTATTCGATTCCCGGCATCAGACTCGGCTACATCGTCGGACATCCGGAAGCGTTAGCCCCGCTGCGTGCGCTGCAAGTGCCATGGAGCGTAAATTCGCTAGCGCAGTCGATTGGCGAGGCGGTGCTGGACGACGAAGAATTCGCCAGAACGAGCTTAGCCTGGTTGCAGGAGGAACGGCCGTTTTTGCAAAGAGAGCTGCAATCTTTCGGGTTGTATGTGCATGAAAGCCAAACGAACTATTTGCTGCTTCGTATTCCCGATGAGCTACTGATGACAGCCGCCGCATTGCAGCGGGAAATGGGGAAAAAAGGGGTGCTGATCCGCGATGCTTCCAAGTTCCCGGGCCTAGATGACAGCTATATCCGGGTCGCCGTAAAGCGAAGAGAGCAGAACGAAAGACTGATTGGGACGCTTAGAACGATCTTGACAGAAAATGGAGTCAGCCGGAATGACCGGACTTGATGAGAAACTTGAAGAGAACCTTGATGAGAAGCCCGCCCATCGGAACGGACGAATCGCGAAAACATTAATGGTTCAAGGAACGGCCTCCGATGTCGGGAAAAGCTGGATTGTTGCCGCGTTGTGCCGAATCTTCGCGCAAGACGGGTTGCGGACGGCGCCGTTCAAATCGCAAAATATGTCGAACAACGCTTACGTCACAGTTGACGGCAAAGAAATCGGGCGCGCGCAGGGCATGCAGGCTGACGCCTGCGGCATCATGGCGACAACGGATATGAATCCGATCCTGCTGAAGCCGACCAAGGAGATGTCTTCTCAGGTTGTCGTTCACGGTAAGCCGCTGCGCGAGTATGAAGCCAGAGAATACCGGGAGAGCTATCTCCCCACTGCGGGGCGAATCGTCCGGGAGGCGCTAGGCAGGCTGCGCGGCGAATACGATATCGTGGTGATGGAAGGGGCGGGCAGCCCGGCGGAAATTAATTTGAAGGACCGCGACATTGTAAATATGCGGATGGCCGCTTGGGCGGACGCCCCTGTTATTCTGGCGGCGGATATCGACCGGGGCGGCGTATTCGCCTCCATTGTCGGAACGCTCGAGCTGCTGGAGCCGGAGGAAAGAGATCGGATTCGCGGCTTCATCATCAACAAGTTCAGAGGTGACGTTTCGCTCCTTAAGCCGGGCCTCGACTGGCTGGAGGAACGGACGGGCAAGCCCGTGCTTGGCGTACTTCCTTTCTTGCCGGGGCTCGCGCTGGAGGACGAGGATTCCTTGTCGCTTTCCAATGCGTTTAGGTTCAATTCTGCGGGACAATCGAATACGGAGTCCGATAAGCTGGATGTAGCGGTCATCGGTTTACCGAGAATCGCCAACTTCACGGATGCGGACCCGCTGCGCTGCGAGCCCGATGTCAGGCTTCGTATCGTGCAGCGCCCCGAGGAATGGGGGAAGCCCGATATCGTAATCCTTCCAGGCAGCAAAAATACGGCGGAAGATTTAGCGTGGCTCCGTGATCAGGGCTTGGCCGACTGTTTGAAGAGCCATCTTGCCGGCGGAGGCAGAGCGGCCGGGATATGCGGCGGTTATGAAATGCTGGGACATAGACTGCTGGATCCAGACGGCGTGGAATCCGACCGCAAAGTGACCGAAGGGCTGGGGTTTTTCCCTTTCGAGGTATTATTTAACGACATTAAACGTACGGTTCGGGTGGAAGGAAATGCGTATTTATGGGGGAACAACGGAGCCGGTAAGGGGAGCGCGGCTGCCAGGTGTCTGCCGATTAACGGCTATGAGATCCATATGGGGAGCATGCATCCGCTGAATGATGAATTGATTCAGCCGTTCCGCATAAGAGAGTGCGGCTCCAGCAGTCTTGAGCTGAGTCCTGAAGGAGCATGCACGTCCGACGGGCGGCTCTGGGGAACGTTTGTGCACGGCATCCTTCACAATGACGACTTTCGGCGCGCGTGGCTGAACGAGGCAAGAGCGGATAAAGGACTCGCGCCGCTCTCCGCGGGGCATCCCTTCCAGGAACGAAGGCAAGCTTCGTTTGACCGTCTGGCTGCGCATGCAAGGGAGCATTTAAATCTACCGCTCATCTACAAAATCGCGGGGCTTGAATCAGGGGAGGGGAATCGCGATGGCTCAGCCATTTCGTAAAGGCAGTTCCTATCAATCGGAGCTCTGGCAAGGGCTGGAGCTGCGGCTCATGGAGGATCGGATTGCGATGAAGGCTCCGGGCGAGCTGTACACGCTGAGCAGCGCCGTGCTGTCAGGCGGCTTCAGCCGGTCGTCTGTGTTCGTGAACTGGAAGGTGCCGCTGCATTACGATTGCAGCGACCCGGTATCCGACCTGCTGCGCCAGTGCAGAATATGGGGTTACAACCCGAGCGAAACCGTCGGCCTCATCACTGCGGCGAAGCTTACGCACGCATCCGTCATCGAGAAGGATGGTGACAAGTTCCGGCTTATATGCTGTACGACGGCGGGGACGAGGAATGCGGCGAAAGCGGGAAGTCCAAGAACGACGTTTTCCGCCTACACCGCAGGAACGATTAATACCATGCTCGTCATCGAAGGCGCGATGACGATGTCGGCTATGGTGAACGCGGTCATGACCGCGACGGAGGCGAAGGCTGCCGCTTTATGGGAGCTTGGCATCCGAGACAGCGGGAGCGGCGAGCTTGCGACCGGGACGACAAGCGACGCGATCGTAATCGGAGTCAGTCAAACGCCGATCCAGGGAGCGGTTCACGCTTACGCAGGCACGGCTACAACAATAGGCTGCGCAATCGGCGAAGCCGTGTATGAATCGGTGCTGGAATCGGCCGGTACGCAGCAAGAGGTCTAAGAGAGTCCCAAATGGGCAACGCTTAATAGAATACGAGACGGAAAAGGATATGCGGTCGGATATGCGCTTAACGAAGAGATGCGGATAAACGTTTTATCCAAATTATGATAGAAATGGAAGTGCCGGGATCTGCAACTTTTCTTGTCGAGAAACGTCTATACGTGTGAGCTTAATAAGGCGATAGCCTCGAACAGCCGTATACTTAGATAGATTAGGAGTTGTAGAGAATGGTTCAACTTAGAACGGGAGCGAGGAAAAAGGCGGCTGCGGTGCTGCTGTCCGCGGTTCTGCTGACGGCGCCGATGAGTCACGCGGCCGCGCAGGATTCACCGACGGCGGGCACGACGTATGTCGTTTTTTATTTGGACAACGATGAAGCTTTCCTGAACGGGGAACAGGTGACGCTAGATGCTCCCGCCGTTGCGAAGAAAGGCAGAACATATGTGCCCGCGAAATTTCTCGGCGACGCGTTCGGCATGAAGGTCGAATGGCAGGAGAAAACACGCACCATTTTGATGGAGACGCCTGATCATGAAATATTGCTTGACACCGTTAATAAAAAAGCGTGGGTGAACGGCTACGCTTATCCTTTCGACGATGTCGCGATGCTGATGAACGGCAGACTCATGATTAAACTGACGTGGTTGTCCGAATATATGGGCGCAACGTATACATATAATCAGGAGCTGCGCCGCGTCGATGTTATCTATGTGAAGAAGCCAGCCGGCAATTATAATCCGGATCTTAATAACTCGGCGCCTGTCGCCAAATTTTCGTTAGGCAAGGAAACCTATCGGATCGGCGAGCCGATCAAATACGTGAATCTCAGTTATGATCCGGATGCCGAAGGACTGAAATTCGAGTGGACGGGGAATGAAGAAGTGTTCTTTAAGGCAGGGACTTATCCCGTTACGCTGGTCGCTACCGATAAGAAAGGGCAGAAGAGCGCGCCGTTTACGCGCGAAGTCGTCGTTACGAATGAAGTCTACTTGTCCGAAGTCGAATATCCGGTCTTCACGAAGCCGGTAGGCGGCTACATTCCAACGGACTGGGGCATGCTCAACAAGCATTATCTCAATTTGCCGGATGTCCCGAAAACGATTAAGGAAGATAAGTCGCGCACGCTGCTTCTAAGCGACAGCCCCGAGACGTTCAAGGAGCTGGGCATCCTGTATCAGGACAGCGTGAACGGGAAAGGACGCTTGTACGCGGACCATTTGAACGGTACGGACAAGACGGTCAGCTTCGCAATTCTGGCGACGAATAAATCGGACAAGCCGGTAACGATCACGACGACGAACAAAGGCGAAGTGTATCCGTCGATCTATGCGCATCTTATCGGAAGCGAAGCGATGGTCGATTATCTGCTGAACGATTCCGAAGAGGAGACAATTACGATTCCGCCGGGCGAAACGTTCATCTATAAGCAGTTCCCGGACTTCTACCCGGGCTCCGGCGTGAACCTGATGTATGATGTAGAGACGGACGGCGAAGTGCAGTTTACGTTTGCGGCGGCGGAGAAAGCGTCCAAATCGATGCTCGATATGCCGAAGCTCCCGTTCACCGGCCATATCCGGGGGACGTTCCAGATCGAAGGCTTCGATTGGAAGATGGATTTGTCGGAGACGGGGCTTAAGAAACCGATGAAGCTGGTCATCGGCGACGGCAAGAAGGATCCGTTCCAGACCGGCTTCGACCCGCAGCGCGGGACGGAAGCGACGCTGTTCGGCAACTACGGCACCGTCTATAAGATTCATTCCGACAAGCCGAGAAAAATGGCGGTCATGATTATTGCCAAAGGCGGTCCGTTCAAAGGCCCGTTCAAAATAAACGGCGAAATGGTCAAAGTGCCGGCTTCCGGCGTCTTAACCGCATTTGACGGCATGATCATTTTGGCGAAAACGACAGGTAAGGAAGAAAGCCTGGATATCGAGTTCAGCCCGCCGGCCGGCTCGGCATTCCCGATTAACCTTATTTTCTACCCGTTGGATGATCGCTCGCAATAAACAATGAAACGGCATCGCTGCTCTTCCGGGAGGCGGCGGTGCTTTTCTTTGGAATAAATACGATAGAACCGTAGACAACCAGCCCTTAATAACGTTACAATAAAAAGCTTGAAGTTTACGGACGGTCAGGGAGGCGGGAATCCATTGTCATCAGAGCTGAAAAACGAAGTGGATCAAAAAGGGAACAGTCCATTAACCAGAAAACAAGTGATGACGGTTGTATGGGTTGTGTTAGCTGTGCTTGCAGCAGGCGGCATCCTCTTCTCCGTTCTTGTGTTCTCGCTGGGCAATCGAGCCCCGCGCGCAGACGCGCCGCTAACGGCCATCACGCAATACAGCTATGAGGCGGCGGAGGCGTCTAACGGGCTGAAGCTTCACATTCTGAAGACCAAGCCGGCTTATGTGACGCTGGAGGTCGTGAACGAAAATGTGACGTTGACCAATAAGGTTGGCATTAACGGCGGATTCTTTTACGGAGAATCGTTGATCAGCATGGGCGTCGTGAACGGTTATGCGGTTAACGGGGATATGAACGGCTACGGCAGCGGCGGGGAAAATCTGAAATATGCGCGAGGCACCCTTGTATGGGATGGAGCATCGGATACGTTAAGCGTCCAGACCGTCTCGAAGGCGTCCGAAGTAAAGGTGAAGGATCATTCCCGCTTCTGGGCGCAGGGCGGCATTAGCATGAGCTTGTCGGACGATGAAGCTTGGAGGAATATTGCGGAGGCGGAGCATGCCCCCTTCCCGGACGATCTTAGGCTGCGGTCCGGCGCGGTGTACGACGGTGCGGGCAATTTGTATCTGGTCGTCAGCGAAAACGGCGGCACGCTCGAAGCGTTTCGCAGCGCGGTTATCGAAAAGGTTGGTGCCGGAGAGCTTGTCGACGGGATATTTTTGGACGGGGACGGATCTTCTCAGCTGCTGAGCAAGGAAATGTCGCTCGCTGGCGATAACCGGCCCGTGCTGCAGATGCTTCGCATTACGAAGTAACAGAAGCAAAAAGGGGTAGTGTCGATGAAGGCTTTGCCGATTGACGAGGTGCTGCCGGCGCTGCTGGCGGCTCTAGACAAGGGCGGCAACGCGGTGCTTGTAGCCGAGCCCGGCGCAGGGAAAACGACCCGGGTGCCGCTTGCTTTAATGGAGCAGAAATGGCTTGCCGGGGGTAAGATTATTATGCTTGAGCCGAGACGGCTTGCGGCGCGTTCCGCGGCTGCGTACATGGCGGAGACGCTTGGGGAGAAAGCGGGCGAGAGGATCGGCTATCGTGTTCGGATGGACGCGAAGGCTGGACCGCGGACCGTTGTTGAAGTGGTGACGGAGGGCGTCCTTACCCGGATGCTGCAGGCGGATCCCGCGCTCGAAGGCGTCGCGGCCATTCTGTTCGATGAATTTCATGAGCGTCATTTGCACGGCGATCTTGGTCTTGCTTTAAGCCTGCAGGCGCAGTCGCTGCTCCGCGAGGATTTGCGGATCGTCGTCATGTCGGCGACGCTCGACGCCGCTCCTGTCGCGGCGCTGCTTGGCGGAGCGCCGGTCATTCACAGCAAGGGCCGCGCATTTCCCGTGGACACCCGGTACGCGGCGCTTAGACGGAACGGACCGCTGGAGCCGGCTGTCGGCAAAGCCGTGCTCGAGGCGCTGCGGGAAGAGCCCGGCGATGTGCTCGTCTTTTTGCCGGGCGTTGCCGAAATCCGCAGAACGGCGCGCTGGCTGGCCGAAGCCGGATTGCCGCCGGGCGTCCGGACCGCAGAGCTTCACGGCAGCTTGCCGCTGGAAGCGCAATCGCTTGCAATTGCGCCTTGCGCAGCTGGCGAACGAAAGGTTGTGCTGGCCACGTCGATCGCGGAATCCAGCTTGACCGTTGAGGGTGTCCGCGTCGTCGTGGACAGCGGCTTGATGCGGGTGCCGCGGTTTTCGCCGCGAACCGGACTAAGCCGTCTGGAGACGGTGCAAGTATCCAAAGCGTCCGCTGATCAGCGCCGCGGCCGGGCGGGAAGGCTTGCGCCAGGCGTCTGCTACCGGCTGTGGACCGAGGCGGAGCATGCTCATCTGCCGGAGCAGGGCAAGCCTGAAATTATGGATGCGGATCTCGCGTCGCTAGCGCTGGAGCTCGCCGTCTGGGGCGTCAAAGATCCGCTTGAGCTGAATTGGCTGACCCCTCCGCCGGAAGCCGCTTTTGAGGGAGCGTTGACGCTGCTCCAAAGCATTCATGCGCTTGATGCTGCTGGAAAGCCGACGGTAAGCGGAGAACGCATCGCCAGGCTGGGGCTGCATCCGCGGCTTGGCGCGATGCTATGGGCGGCAAGAAGCGACGGAGCGAAGCTTCGGCTGGCCTGCGAGCTTGCCGCCCTGCTCAGCGAGCGAGATATGCTCGGTTCGCAGCACAACGTAGATTTGCAGCTTCGGGTGGACGCGCTCCGAAGCGCCGGGAGAGAGGCTGCCGCGCAGCGGGTGAAGGCGCAGGCGGAGCAATGGCAGCGGATGCTCGAAGCGACGCTGCGGGAGGACGGCTTCGCAGGCGAGGCGGCAGGCGGCGGCCGGGAGGTCACGCTTGGAGCGCTGCTAGCAAGAGCTTATCCCGACCGAATTGCGCAGCGAAGGCCGGACGGCCGGTATTTGCTCGCGAACGGGAGAGGCGCAGTGCTGCCTGAACAGCAGCCGTTGTCCCGATTCGCATATCTCGTCGTCTGCGAGCTGGACGACGCCGGATCGGAAGGTAGAATTCGGCTGGCTGCAGCAATCGAAAAGTCGGAGCTGGAGAACGAGCTCTCCGAATATGTAACGAAGGAAGAGGCCGTGGAGTGGGATCCGGCCGCTGCCGCGGTTCGCGCAAGACGAAGGCTGCGGCTCGGCGCCTTAACGCTTAGCGAAGGGCCATTAGAACGGCCGGATCCGGAGCTGGTGGCCGATCAGCTTCTGCAGGGCATTCGGCAGAAGGGGATCGAGTCGCTGCCGCTCGGGAAGAGCGGAGCTGGACTGCTTGCCAGAATGCGGCTTATGCAGCGCCATTCCGGAGATTCCGAATGGCCGGACGTATCGGAAGAGGCGCTGCTGGATACGATGGAGCAGTGGCTGAAGCCGCACGTTTACGGGCTCAAAAGCTTATCCGATTTGAGCAGGCTGCAGATGACGGGGATTTTAACCGGACTGATGAGCTGGAAGCAGTCGCAAGAGCTGGACGAGCAGGTGCCGACTCATATCGTGGTGCCAAGCGGCTCGCGCATCCCGATCGATTACAGCGATCCGGAATCGCCGGTGCTGGCCGTCAGGCTGCAGGAGATGTTCGGCTTAAAGAAGACGCCGAGCATTGCCCGAGGCAGGCTGCCTCTGACGCTGCATCTGCTTTCTCCGTCACAACGCCCCGTACAAGTTACGCGCGATTTGGCGAGTTTTTGGGAGCATGCTTATTTTGATGTCAAGAAGGATTTGAAAGGGCGTTACCCGAAGCATTATTGGCCGGACAATCCGTATGAGGCGACGGCGACGAATCGAGCGAAGCCGCGTTCCTAATGGTCTGACCTTCGAGAAGGAGAGTGAATGGATGTCGCTGTTATATATCGTATACGGTTACCTGATCGCGATGAACCTGTACGCCTTTGCGCTGATGGGCATGGATAAGCGGTTCGCCAAACGCAGAAAGAGGCGCATTCCGGAACGGCGTTTCTTTATCCTCGGTGCTATCGGCGGGGCGATCGGCGTATGGTATGGGATGAAAGTGTGGCGGCATAAGACGCAGCATCATTCGTTCACTACAGGTATTCCGTATTTAGTCGCGGTTAATATTATCGCGATTATTGTCATAACAGGATTATGGGGAATGAATGGCAGAGGTTAACGCTACAAGAGGAAATCATACATGAAGCTGAGTCCTTAGGGTCTCGGCTCTTTACGCTTGGGAGGGAATGAAGATGTCGCAAAAGACGATTCAGCAAGAAGAGCAGGAGCGGTTAAACGCGGCGCTGCAGGATATCGAAGCTCAGCTTCGCGCGATCGGTCCGCGCTATACGGGCAACGATTTTACGGAGCAGATGCTGGACCTCCAGCGGGAGGAACGCAAAAATAGGCTCGAGGTAGCGAGGCGCGAGCCTTATTTCGGCCGGATCGACTTTCAGGAGCTAACGAATGACGGCAAAGGCGATGCCGGAGAACCGAAGCCGCTGTATATCGGGAAGGCCGGCGTCGCCAAAAACGGCGGGAACGAGCTGCTCGTCATTGACTGGCGCGCTCCAGCCGCCAGCATGTTTTATTCCTTCACAGGCGGCGATGATCCGGCCGGCTATGCATCTCCCGACGGCGAAGTGTCTGGCTACGTGCATTTGAAACGCAACTTCATGATTCGGAACGGCGAAATCGTAAGGCTCGTCGACAGCTATGTTCGCGGTCAAGAGGAAGGCGCCGTATCGGATGAATTCCTGTTGTACCGGCTGGGTGAAAACAAAGACAATAAGCTGCGCGACATCGTCTCGACGATTCAGGGCGAGCAGGACCGTATCATCCGCGCGGAGCGGAACAAAGCGCTGTTCATCCAAGGTGTCGCGGGCAGCGGAAAAACGACCGTCGCGCTCCATCGGCTCGCGTTCCTGCTCTACCAATATGAAGGACGGATCCGTGCAGAGCGGATGATTATTTTTGCTCCGAACCGGATGTTCCTCGATTACATATCCGGCGTGCTGCCTGAGCTAGGCGTCGGCGATATTGGACAAACGACATTCGCGGATTGGGCGCTCGAGCTGCTGGAGCATTCGGTCCGGCTAAGCGATCCGTCCGAAACGATGGCCTATTGGTTCGAAGAGAAGCGGACGAAGGAAGAAATCGAGCAGTCTTCGGGACGGTGGAAGGGAAGCCTCGCCTTCAAGGATGCGATTGATAGGCGGCTTGCCGAGCTGCAAGGAAGCATCGTGCCGGATACGGCGTTTGTCCCGCTGGACGGATTCACGTTGAAGCCGGAGACGATGCGCGAATGGTATGAGACGGATTACGGCGAAGAAACGGTTATGGTGAAGCGCGACCGGCTCGCCAGCCGAATCAAACGCTGGCTGGAGTCGGAGCTGAAGCACCGTGGCGTTGCGGATAAAAAGAAACGTTCCGCGGCGATGGCGAAGCTGAACAGCTATGTGAAGCGGATTCCTGCGTTTACGGCGCTGCAGCTGTATGCTTCGTTGTTCAAAGGCAAAACCGCGCTGCCGGATGTCCCGAAATCGCTGGCGAAAGCAACCTCCGAGCGGCTTGGCTCGGGGCTTGCCGGAGCCGAGGATTTGGCGCCTTTGGCTTATATCCAATTGAAGCTGTACGGCTTGAAGGTCCCGCCTTTCGACCATATCGTCATCGACGAAGCGCAGGATTATTCGCCGTTTCAGCTGGAAACGCTCCGGCTGTGTCAGAGGACGCCGTCCATGACGGTGCTGGGCGATTTGCAGCAAGGGATTCACGCTTACGCGGGAATTCAGAGCTGGAACGAGCTTATGGACTTGTTCCCGGACGGCGACACCGATTTCTTCGAGCTGAACCGAAGCTACCGGTCTACGATGGAAATCATCGATTTCGCTAACGTCATTTTAGGCGGCATGACCGGAGGCGTGAAGCCGGCCGTGCCGGTGTTCCGGAGCGGCGATCCTGTCCGGACGGAGCCGGCTGCCGAGGATAATTGGCTTCAGTCGGTCGCATCGACGGTAACGGAGTGGCAGGCTAGCGGCAGCTATGACACCATTTCCGTAATCGGGCGGACTGCGCGCGAATGCGAGGAGATTCATCGCTACCTGCTCTCGCAAGGGCTCGAATCCTCGCTCGTACAAAGCAAGCAGCTGACTTATGGCGGCGGGCTGACCGTCGTGCCCGTATACTTGTCCAAAGGGCTCGAGTTCGATGCGGTCCTCATCGCGGACGCGGGCAGCCGAAACTATGAGACGATCGACGCGAAGCTGCTGTACGTCGGCTGCACGCGCGCGCTTCATAAGCTGAAGCTGCTCTACCGCGGCGAGCGTACGCCTCTCTTAGAGGGATGGGAAGGTTAAGCTGAATCGAACGATCCAAGCTTGGAAGATCGCTTTTGTCTGCCTGATTTTGCAGACGAAAGCGATCTTTTTTCATGACTGCCTATAATCTTGCGCGTGCTCAAAAACTTCGGGGTATGCTATTCTATTGAAATGACACTTGCAGAGATGAGGGAATCATAGACGTGGATTTTCGTATGCATTATTTATCCTTTTATGTGATCCAGACAGACGGAGAGCAGTCGGCGGCTTCTTCCGGGAGACGGTTTAAGCATTTCCAGACGCTGGACGAAGAAGATTACGAAGACAGCGAGATCAAAAGGTTTCTTGACGAAGAGTTTGTACGAATCGTCAAGCGGAAGGTCGAGCGCAATCCGAATACGGCGAACGCGCCGACCAAGATCGGCCGGTTTATGGTGGAGCCGGGCTATGAGCTCGGCAGCAACCAGAACTATAACCTGTTCCAGCGGCTTCGCGAGGCGGACAGCAAGGACCGCTTTCTCGGAATTGCGGATGAGCTTGTCCGTATTTATATGGATACGAGCGCAGTGCGGGGAGGGGCGTTTATCATTGCGCTCTCCACGCTGAACACCTTCTTCAATGAACCGTTTCTGTTCCTGTTGAAATGCGATTTCGAGCCGAAGATTGCCCGGATCGCGGATGAGCGCAGCCTTATAACGCAGGTCGATATGGCGATCAGCGCGCGCAGTATTAAATCGATCCAGTATCCGCATATGCCGGAGGAAGGCATGCTCGAGCATTGGGAGCTGAAAATTCACCAGGCATCCCATGCGCGATATTTTGAAGACTTCTTGAAATATGTATCTTACGAAAAACCGCTGCCGGAAGTCATCGGCGAGCAGGTCGTCGAGATGGCGCATCAATATATTGCGGATAAATGGCAGGATGACGAGACGTCTGCGGAACGCAGCGAGGAGTTAAATGCGCTGGAGGTGTGGGCGGCCAGCGAGAAGCGCGAGCTGCAGGAATGGTGGACGCAGGCGCAGGTGGAGTCGGCGTCGGCCGCGCTTGTGGAGCAGAAGCCGGATCTGCCGTTTTCATTCAAGCTGGATGGCATAACGGTCAAGGGCCTGCTGTCCGAATTCGGCGCAAGCCTTCACTTTGCCAAGCATAACGGGCGTTATGTGGTCGTGATCGAAGGCGGTCAGTTCCAATTCGATCGCGGCATGTCGCCGATCGAGCTGCTGCAGCCAAGAGATCTGTCGGAAGTGCTGCCATTGATCGGGACGAAGCGGATAGCGGAAGAATCAGCGACGGCAAGTGTTTTCCCGCCATCCACTTCAGCGGATAACGGCAATACGCCTCCATGGTGATTCTTAAGGGCGGCGAACCGCATCGAAGTATGAGGGAATCGAATAACGGTTAGGCTGATAGCGAAGGGGGACTCTCTTGTGGCGCTTAAGCTGATCTTATTCGTTCTTTTGCTTCTTTTAACGGCGTTTTTTGTTGCGACGGAGTTTGCCATTATTCGGATGAGAGCAAGCCGCGTACAGCAGATGGTGGATGAAGGACTTAAAAATGCGGCGGCCGTTCAAAAGGTAACGACGCATCTTGACGGTTATTTATCCGCCTGCCAGCTC
Source organism: Paenibacillus nanensis (assembly GCF_003583765.1). GTDB lineage: Bacteria > Bacillota > Bacilli > Paenibacillales > Paenibacillaceae > Pristimantibacillus > Pristimantibacillus nanensis. Next base: position 30,480 of record NZ_QXQA01000009.1, on the reverse strand, counting down.
GGCATTACAATTACCGCGCTAGGGCTCGGCTGGCTTGGCGAACCGACGGTGGAGCAGCTGCTGCATCCTGTTTTTGAATGGTTAGGCATTCAAGGAAGCGCAGGCTCCGTCATTTCGTTTTTTATCGCGTTCGTGGCGGTTACGTATTTGCATGTCGTGCTGGGGGAGCTGGCTCCGAAAACGATTGCCATCATTAAGGCTGAGCAGATCAGCCAGATGACGGCTCCGCCCATCATCATTTTCTACAAGGTGATGTTTCCTTTTATCTGGCTGCTGAACGGATCTGCGAACAAGCTGGTTCGATTGCTCGGCTTTCAGCCCGCGAGCGAGCATGAGGCGCACTCCGAGGAAGAAATCCGGTTTATTTTGAACGAAAGCTATGAAAGCGGCAAAATCAACAAAAGCGAATACGGCTTCGTCAATCGCATCTTTGCATTCGATGAACGACTGGCGCGGGAAATTATGGTGCCTCGCACGGATATGGTCTGCCTCTTCGTCGATCACACGCGTGAGGAGAATATCGAAATAATCCGCAGGGAGCAGTACACCAGATTCCCTCTTGCCAAGGGCGATAAGGACAATATTATCGGGATTCTTAATACGAAGCATCTATTTCTGCAGGATTACGACGATCGCGAGGTTGATCTTCGGAGGCTCGTTCAGCCTGCGCTATCGGTCCCCGATGTGATGCCGATCAGCCAATTGCTGCGAATGATGCAGCTCGAGCGCGTGCATCTCGCGATCTTGCTCGACGAGTATGGCGGGACTTCCGGACTGCTTACGATTGAAGATATTGTGGAGGAAATCGTCGGCGATATTCGGGACGAATTCGACGCGGACGAAGAGCTGGAGATTGAGCGGCTGGAGCATGAGCATTATTTGGTGGACGGGAAGGCTCTTATTAGCGAAGTGAACGAAGCGGCCGGACTGAGTCTGGAAAGCGAAGAGGCGGATACAATTGGAGGCTGGCTGTATCAGAAGCAGCCCGGGCTGCCTGAAGGGGAGAGATGGACCTTCGGCAACGCAACCTTTGTGGTTAAGGAAAGAGACGATCACCGGATCAGGAAGATTGAAATCTATACCGATTCGGCAGGCAGTGAAATGAATGAATATGGTCATGCATAAAAAAGGCATCCGTCTGCCCAACTGGGAAGCGCGGATGCCTTTTTCAAGTCTAACTTAATCACGCAGCAGCTTCCGGTCAACGACAAACGGACCGAACGGGAGAACGGAGGCTACGCAAGCGGCTAAAAACTTCAGAATGGACCAGCGGTGCTTGATTGTAACATGAAGGACGGCTAGCAGATATAAAACGAATAGTCCTCCGTGCAAGCCGCCGACGATCGTTACGACCTCCGGAATATCGGCCCAATACTTAAGCGGCATTGCAATAAGAAGCAGGATTAAAAATGAGAGTCCCTCCAGCCAGCCAATAAGGCGCAGCCTGCCAATTGCGGTTTTCAACAAAATGGTTACCCCTTTCCAACAATCCTTCATCAGAGGAGCTCGTCCTCATTTAGGTCATTGTACGAGATGAAGCTGTGATTTGTCTCACTTTTTACAAATCGTTCACATGTTGTAACCTAACTTATCCATCTAACGTCTCATGTAAGAGGGGTTGAAAGGGGGACGAACGATTGATGCTGTCTAGTCGCAAGTGGATATGGTTTGGAGTGGTTATCTCTGTTCTATTGGGGAGCGCGGCGCTGAAGCCGGAGGCGGCAAGCGCATGCAGCTGCGCCATCGTCTCGAATGTTCAGGAGGCGAAACAGAGCAGCGATGCGGTATTCGACGGTACCGTCATCGGCAAGAAAACGGCCTCGAAGCTGTTTGCGAGCTCGTCGGCCGATCCGGTTACGTGGACATTCCAGGTCAATGAAGTATGGAAAGGCAAGGTGGCGCCGGTTCTCTCGGTTACGTCCGCGGAATCCGGAGACAGCTGCGGCTATGAGTTCCGGGAAGGACAGCGTTATGTGGTTTACGCGAGAAAGACCGGCGAAACGCTCGACGTCAGCTTGTGCAGCCGGACGGCGCTTTACAGCGCGGCGGGACAGGATTTGGCCGATTTGGGGGTCGGCTCCGTACCGCCGCAGCAACCAGCTGCCGCAGCGGATAGCCAGTCGGGATTTCTTCTATGGTGGCTTCTGCTTTTAGCCGCAGCCGCTGTCCTAGCTGCAATGATCTACTACAAACGCCGGAGCAAGAAGCAGACGTTCTAGATCAAAAACATCGCGACGATGGTTGTGACCACGAGTCCGATAAGCACCGGCTTGAAGTTGCGGCGCGCCAGCTCGAACGGGCTGACGCCGCATATAGCCGCAGCAGGGATCAGCGCCCAAGGCACCAGCGTTCCGCCGCCGACCCAAATGGCGGCGACTTGGCCAAGAGCGGTTAACGTTGCGGTGCCGGAGCCGATCGCGGTGCCGAACAGCTGCGCGATGGAGCCGGCAAGCGAAATGCCGGAGAAGCCCGAGCCGTCAAGGCCAGTCACGGCGCCTACAAGGGAAAGCGTCACCGAGCCGACGAAGCCGTTCACCGGCACTTCATGCGCTAACGCGACGCCGAGGTCGTTCACGATGCCGTTCGACGCTTCGGGCAGTACCTTCTCTCCGAACAAAGAGAAGAAGCCGGCGTCTCCCAGATAGAAGAACGCGGCGATCGGAATGACAGGACCGAATACGCGGAAGCCGAACAAGAAGCCTTCAATCAAATAGCCGGTTGTTTTCTCCAAGCCTTTGCCGCGATAGGTCATCATCGTTACGGCCAGCATAATGAGAATAGAGGTGCCGCCGACGAGCGCGGTTGCGTCGCCGCCTTGGAGATTAAATGCGAACATGGCAACCACATTTAGTGCATAGAGCACCGGAATGATGACCGCGAGAATCCGTTTCGAGGCTAGGGACAACACCGCATTGTCATCCGAATCGGCGCTGCCGGTGATCGCTTCTTGATGGTCGATTCGCTCGATCAGGCCGTCATTCCATTTGCCCGTCCGCATATCCCGCTTCATCATCCAGAAAGCTGTCGCTGTAGTAACAAGTCCCATCACGATAACAAGCGGGATGCTGGCTTGCATCACTTCGCTGACGGGAATGCCTGCCGCGTCCGCGGTTAGTTTCGGCGCGCCTTGAATGATGTAGTCTCCGGATAACGCGATCCCATGTCCGAACAGGTTCATGGCGACGGCGGCGCCTAACGCCGGAAGACCTACGCGCAGGGCGACCGGCAAGAGCACTGCGCCGATCAGGGCTACTGCGGGAGAAGGCCAGAAGAAGAACGAGGTGATCATCATTATGAGTCCGATGCCCCAAAACGCGAGTGTAGGCGTTCTCATAAAACGGGCGAATGGCGTTATCATGACCTCGTTAATGCCGGTCCGAATTAAGATTCGGCTCATGGCCACAATAATGGAAATGATAAGAATGGTGCCGATCAATTCTTTTATCGCATAGATAAAGCTGTTGAAGATCCCGCTGACCGAGCCTTCAATCGTGAGCGTAGCGAGTATGCCGATACCCAAAATGCCTGCGATGCAGACAAGCGTCGTGTCGCGTCTCAACAGCATAAAGCCGATAATCGCCACGACAAAAATTAGGTAAACCCAGTGAATTGCCGCTAACTGAATGACCATAAAGATCAACCTCCCAGTGTCGCGACAGCCTCTCTTCTTTGGCTATCGTATAGTAATGTATGCACGAGAGGACATAGGCGTTCGGCGCGTGCGTACGGCTTGTCAGCCTTTTGCCTTGCGCGGGAATAATTGGCTATGCTATCCTACTAACATCGTTATTTCGTTCAGGAGAGAAGGGCAAAACTATGCTAAAAATCGATATTAAAAACGCGTCGATGACTTATTCGAAGGAAGACGGCTATGTCGGCAAGGTGCAATTCGGCGTCGAGGGTCATGAGAATGAATACGAGATCACTCTGCACAGCAAGCGCGGCACGGATTGGGGCTACGGATTATTCTTCCTGCATGAATCAGGGAAGGAAGAGCAGCTGCTCGCGCTTGAGGACGAGCTGGAAGAGGATGACGAGCTGTTCGATACGCTCGTTGAAGCAGCTAAAGCGAAGCTGGAGCAATAAAGCCCGTCACATAACGAAGCCCCTGCCTCAGACATAACCGAAAGGCAAGGGCTTCATTCATTGTTATAAGGACCGGCGGACCGACTCTTTTTCGTCCGCTCTTTTGTTTCGAATATATCGGTAAGTCAGGTAGCCCAACGCGGCAGCCGCCAGTGCGGCCACGATCCAGATTCCGTACTGATAGATCGCGTTCGCGATGTCCTGTACTTTGTTCCCGACGAACGTGCCTAGAATAAAGTAGAATAACGTCCATACAAAAGCCGACGGGTATGCAAACAACGCAAAACGTCCAAATTTCATCCGGTTCATGCCCATGACATAAGGCGTCACATGGCGAAGGAAAGGCAAGCATAAGCTCAGGCTAATCGCGTATCCGCCGTATTTTTCGCTTAGCTCCTCGGACCGTTCGATGAAACGGCCGATATTTTTTTTGCTGCGAAACCAGTTCGACAGCTTGCTTCCGGCAAACCGGCCGATGCTGTACCCGAAGGTCATCGCGGAGCAAATGCCGAGACAGGTCATGATAAAAGCGGGGACGGGGGACAGCAGTCCGTCCGCCGATAGCGCCCCGCCGGTCATGACAACCGCCTCATTCGGGATGGGCAGGCCGATTAGACCCAGACATAACACAAGGAACAAAGCCGCGTAACCGACCTGCTCGATAATGGATAATAATAGTTCGTAAGCCATAGCGGAACTCGCTTTCTCATTAGGTTGTAAACGAATACGTCAAATTTAAACAATCTTATCTAGGGTAACATATTTCGACGAATATGCCCACTTTTCCAACATTATCCTCCGCTGGTGGTCATTTTAACCATTTCGTAACTATTTTGACAAGCTGCGACGCTATAATGAAATGTAGCTTACGCGCTTGACGAAGGAGCGGAACGGTAATGTTGACTTTCCAGAAAAAAGTTGCGGTTCTCAAAAACTGCGAATCCATCGTATACACAATATGCTTGTCGATCCTTACGGATGAACATTCCGCTTGCGAAATGGCGAAGCGGGTTTTAATCGAACTGTTCAAGGATTCAGAATTTTGGATGAGGGAAGAGAAGGATAGGCAAGCTTATATTAGCAGGCTGTGCATGAGACGATGTTTTCCTCCAAGTATGCACATGCATGCCGCAGCCGCTTCAAGCTGCGTTTCCTAAAAGAATGTACGAGTCAGAAGGAAGCAGGGTTGCACTGAAATGAATGTTTTTTACAGCTCATCCGTTCTCCAGGCGGCAATAGAATGGAAATTGAAAGCATTTCTTGTCTACAAGAAGGGAGAGTTGCTTGGGGAATGGTATGAAGACGGCAAAGACAGCATTGGGCCTTTGTACTCTTGCACCAAAAGCGTATTATCCGCGCTGATTGGCATCGCGCTGGGACGCGGGGAGATCCATAGCCTGGATCAAACGATATCCGATTTTTTGAATGACGAGGGGATGCCATGCCCGGAAGCGGGCGGCCAAATTACGATCCGTCATTTGCTTACGATGACGCCGGGCTTTGACTGGCCGGATTTCGATAAGCCTTACAAAACGCTTCGCGCTTCGCAAGATCCGGTCTCCTTTACGCTATCCCGGCCGGTCATCCATACTCCCGGACAAGCTTTTACTTACAATTCAGGCGGTTCTCATCTATTATCGGCAATTCTGACAAAGGCGACAGGCCAGTCTGCGCTTGAATACGCGAAGGAACGCCTGTTCCGTCAGCTTGGCTTCAGCGCCGCCAGGTGGTCCGAGAGGGACGGCGTCAGCGAAGGAGGAACAGGCTTGTCTTTGTACGGCCGGGATTTGGCTAAGATCGGGCTGCTCTATATGCAGAATGGCAATTGGGAAGGCGAGAGGCTGCTTCCCGGGAGCTATGTGAAAGCGTCCACCGAGCAGAGCCATCGCGCCTTGCTTCATTACGAACCGCCGATCTATGGGGGATACGGCTACCATTGGTGGATATCCCCCAAAGAGCATAACGGCTGCGCCGATTGCTACTTCGCATTTGGGCATGGAGGGCAATATTTGATGAATATACCGAGCCTGGATTTAACGATTGTGATTCGTAAAAAAATTACAAAACGGAATGACGCCATTTGGTCCAGACGGTTTATTTTCGAATATCTCGTTCCTCGATCGCTTGAATAAGCTCCCGAATCCGTTCATTTGCTTGGCCGCGGTATTCACCGCCATGGTGGCACAGTACGGTGTCGATATCATAATTCGTCAGCTGCCTCAGCGACTCCAGGGCTTGGCCGTAATCGGAGCACTGAGCCGGATCTGGGAATTCCAGCTGACCATCGGCTACTCTTAGCGCATCTCCCGCTATCAAGGTTTTGGAGCTGGGGTGGTATAAACTGATATGTCCCGGAGTGTGGCCGGGTGTAGGAAGCACGAGCAGGCCGCCGCAATAGGGCAGAAGCTCCATATTCCGGACCTCGGCATCGACCTGTACTTTAGGCGGATTCTCAAGCGTCTTGCGAAATGCCGCCTTCCATTCCGGGGGCACATTGTCGGGCAAGGACGATACGGCCATATCGACGGCCTCTGGAGTCAGCTTCAGGAGCATGAGGTCGCCTTGAATGTAAGGGATCTCGATCGGATGCGCCAATACTTCGGCATTCCCGCCTGTCTCCTCCTTCAAGGAGGACGCGCAGCCGATATGGTCCATATCCTGATGCGTAATAATGAGTTTAGTGACGCGATCCGTACCGAGTCCGAGCTGATGGAAGGCGTTTTTGAGAAGCGGCAGCTGTCCCGGATAAGCGGTGTCAATGAGCACGATGTCGTTGTCGTCCCAAATTAATGTGGGATAAACCGTCTCGATACGGTTCATCATGGGAGCTGAAATGGCAAGCGATTGAATGTTTGCAGTTGGCATACGAAATCCTCCATTCCTTTTTGCGCGTATTTGATCAGGGCGAAGGATATCGTATCAAATATAAAAGTAATCGTAAATACCGTAACTTTATATCATACCACAAAAATTTTTATTTGTCAATAATCATTTTGTGTAGGTGATCGACACGAGATAGGCTTGGTATGATACAGAAATAAAGCCTATTTTCTCTATCGTGCGCTGCAAGCTAGGAATCTTTTCCTAAAACGAATAAAGTATGATAATAGGGCTTTCTTGCTTTATCCAATAGTTGTATAATCATGGAAGAATCTTTACTAACGAGACCCGGCCAACTTTGATCTGATTCATGGCCGGGTCGTTTTTTTATTACAGATTGGGGATTGTGATGGGGATGAGCATTCAAGCAATCAATCATTTGTGCTTTTCAGTTTCGGATTTGGACAAGTCGATCGAATTTTATCAGAAGGTGTTTGACGCAAAATTAAAGGTAAGGGGTAAAAAGCTGGCGTACTTTGATTTAAACGGACTATGGCTCGCATTGAACCAAGAGGATATCGACCGTCATACGGGCGCGCGTTCCTATACCCATATTGCGTTTACAATCAGCGATGAAGAGTTCGAGGTGGTGTCGCAACGATTAGAGGAGCTGCAGGTCGATATGTTTTCCGGCAGACCAAGGGATGTTAGGGATAAAAAGTCGATTTATTTCACGGATCCAGACGGGCATATGTTCGAATTCCATACCGGGACGCTGGATGACCGGTTGAACTATTATAGATCGGATATGAATCATATGATCTTTTATGATGAGTAGGTAGCTTCGCCCGGCTGAGTCCGGGTTGTTTTTTTGCGCAGGACGCTCGTTGCTGGGGGGATGGGATCATGGTGTTTACACTTTGGCGTTCAAAAATTAGAGGCCGCAGTTCAAGGCCAATGCGAGTTTTGGCAGGGCTTCTGCTGCTTCTCGTTCTATTGCCCCTAAGCGCGTTATCGAGGCCTGATACGGCATATGCCTGCGATTGCGCGATACCGGATAATGCCGCTGAGGCGCTTCAGGAGAATGCCGCCGTTTTTACGGGTAAGGCGCTCGCGATGAAAGGAACGAAATGGACGGGACAATATGACGATGAGTTCGACGCCGTTCTATTCGAAGTGGAACGGATATGGAAAGGCGTCGAGCAATCGCAAATCATCGTTTATAACCCGATTTCCAGCTGCCAATATGATTTCAAGACGGGATCGTCCTATTTAGTTTACGCGAACTTGAACGGCGGAGAATGGGTTGTAAGCAACTGCAGCCGAACGGCTGAAGTGACGCAGGCCAGCTCCGACATAAGCGAGCTTGGTTCTTCCGTCCCGCCGCGTCAGCAGGTGAATCTGCTGACGACTTTCCACGCGTCGAGCTGGTTTAACATAGGTGCTGTAACCGCCCTTGCGATTGTCCTGATATTGGTTCCGCTTGCGTTTCTTGTGTATCGTTACCGTACTGGAAGGGAATAAGAGGAGCGTTTGAGAGAGGGGCTGGCTCGGGTTGTTATTGACGAGAGACATTGCGGTGCTACTGGAGCAGTCGGAGATGGACTATATGAGGGATCGGATGAAGGCGATGATGGAGATGCCGGGTAATCCCAACGGGGCGGAAATGAGGGCGTTCAACAGCGCGCTTGCTGTTTACTGCCGGTCTATGCCTTGGCCGATGTTCAACAACGTAAAAGGAAAGCTGGAGCCGGAGCAGCTGGAGCCGATTATCGCGTTTTATAGGGAGCGTGAAAGAGTCTTTGAATTTCAAGTGATGCCGAAGCATGCCGACCCTGAAGTGCTAATCGAGCTTGCACGGAAGGGCTTCTATCAATCGGGCTTTCACTCAACGCTATTTACGGAAGCGCAACCAATCGAAGCGGCGCTCCCGGAGGGTATTACGATCCGCGCCCTGCAAGATCATGAATTTATGCAGTACGCCGCCATTCACTGCGAAGCGACAGGGTTGCCATTGGAAGGCCAGCATTACGTCGCCGAGAATAACCGAATTGTTGGCTGCCGGCCGGGATGGCGGTACTACATCGCCTTATGTGATGATGAACCGGCTGCTGTTGCCGTCATGTATGCGGAAGGAAAGGCGGCATCCTGCACATTTGCGGCCACATTGCCGAAGTTTCGCGGCCGAGGACTTCAGCTTGCTTTGTTAAGAAGAAGAATTCGCGATGCGTACGCGGCGGGCTGCGAGCTTGTTGTGGCGCAATGCGCGTACGGCTCAAGCAGCCATGCCAATATGGAGCGAGCAGGGATGCGGCTCGGCTATACGAGAGCGACTTGGAAGCCGTTGGTTACATAGTTTACATAATACTGATTACGTAAACATATAGGAATGAAGTCGCCGACGCAATTTAACAATTATCGACATGTATTTTTTAGTGATATTAATAATTAGTGATATTAATTAATTTGCATTTGGAAAGGAGTTTCCCCTATGTCCATTCAGGAACTGGAGTTCAGGAAGTTTATCGTGGAGGCTAAGCGGGCCGCCTATGCGTCCGGCAGCCATGCAAATGCGCTGCCGACGAGACCAGGCGCTAAGGATCTGCCTTACCGGAACGGCGCTTATGCGTATCTGGACAGCTATTACGGTGAGCTTCATTTCTCCGGACAAGAGGTTGTGTGGCATGAAGAAAAGGCGAAATGGTCAATGAATTATTATGGGACCACACTGGACCCGATTGCCGGTTTTCCGGAGTTTTTGAATGAATGCTTGAAGGAGGTTAGCGTGGATGCGCCTTACCGCGGGCCTGCCTTTCGGAAATATGAGGATTTCGAATATCATTGCGACTGGTCAGGAGACTGGACCCGGTTTAATGGGGAAGAGCGGATCACTTACAAAGGAAAATTTATATTTCACCTCTTCTTCCACGGCGGCGTTGTCGCATACCTGTAGCCTTTTGTTGCGGGAGGAGCTTTCTCTATGTCAAAATAGGGGAAGCGATGAGCGGCTTTCAGCCATTATTATACGAGAAGAATCGAGGAGCGACGTTGAAATTTAGACCATGCATTGATTTACATGACGGCAAAGTGAAACAGATTGTAGGCGAAACGCTAAATGATAACGCCCTTGTCGAAAACTTTGTTTCTTCCCATGATTCCGGCTATTATGCGGAGTTATTCAAGCGGGATGGATTGACCGGCGGGCATGTCATCATGCTGGGACCGGGCAATGAGGCGGCGGCTGAGCAGGCGCTTCGGCGGTACCCGGGGGGCCTGCAGATCGGCGGAGGCATTACAGCGGACAATGCGGCCGCTTATCTCGAGATGGGCGGAACGCATGTCATTGTGACGTCCTATATATTCAAGGACGGGAAGCTGAATGAAGACAACTTGAACCGGATCGTCGCGGAAGCGGGGAAGGAGCGTCTTGTCATCGACCTTAGCTGTAAGGCAAAGGACGGCAAATGGTATGTCGTGACGAATCAATGGAAGCAATTCAGCGACTTTGAAGTCAATGAAGCCAACATTCGCGCATTAGAGAGCTGCTGCGACGAGTTCCTCATCCACGCGGTCGATGTTGAAGGGAAACAAAGCGGCATTCAGGAATCGCTTGTGCAAGATCTTGCGAAATGGGTGAGCATTCCGACAACTTACGCGGGCGGAGCAAGATCCATCGAAGATATGAAGCGTTTCCTGGAGCTGTCGGGGGGAAGGCTGGATTTGACGATTGGCAGCGCGCTTGATATTTTTGGCGGGAAGCTTTCGTACGAGGAAGTTGTGAAATTTAGCCGCGAAATAGAAAAGTTGACGAAATAATAATTATGTAAACTAGTTGAGATCTGTTTTAAAAAGATCGGCCCCGCACATCCCTATTGGACGCTGCAGGGCCGATCCTTTATTTTTGTACCTTACCTGTGCCTTTTGGATATTCGGTCACTTGGACGGCGCTGTTCTCCATCTCATATTCGACGGTCGCTTTCGCGTAGACATCATCACCGTACATGACGAATGCATAGACCTTATTTACGCCAACCACATCGCCCCAATTACGCTGAACGAAATCGTTCATAAAGGCTGCTTTCCTATCCTTGCCCCAAGCGTTGAACTGCTCGACATGCTCTTCGGTCGCAAGGTCGATAAACATCATCGCCTCCGTTGTCTCCAGATCAAAATCGTTGTAGTAATACCCGTCAACGAAGCTATAGTCCGCATTGCGGGTCAGCGTCTTCATTGTTGAATCATCGGTGACGGGCGGCTCAGCTTCCCCGTAAAACTCGTCATTGACCCAATACCCGGCATTGCTGAAGGAATGGTTGTCGTGTTTAATAAAGCCGTATCCGTCCATCGTATCATAGTAGACCTCTCCGATATACCGGGATCCATCCTCAAAGTAGTAGATGCCTACCCCTGTAATATGTCCGAACTGGAATTGGCCCCGATAGTACAGCTCGCCGTCTGGGGTATACGTCGTTCCGTAGCCATGCGGGTTGTTATCATGAAAGTAGCCCTCGTAATCTAGCTTTCCATCGACATACGATTTTCCTTTATATTTTGAATCTCCTTCCCACTCGCCTTCATATTGAAGCTTGCCGTCGTAATAAACCTTGCCTTGGCCGGCAAATAGCCCATCTTCGAAGGAACCGATATAGTAATGGTTTTCGCCAAAATAGTAGGTGCCTTTTCCGTGAGGGGCGCCGCCGCTGAATGATCCGGTATACAGCAGGGAGCCGTCGCTGTTCAGCAGCTTACCCGTGCCTTCCTGCAGGCCGTCCTCGAACGGTCCGGTATAGTAGGTGCCGTCGCCATAGGCGAATGTCCCGCTGCCCTGGAAGCGGTTGTTTTTAAACTCGCCTTCGTAAAAGGAGTTACGGTCCTCCATGTCGTACATTTTGCCGCTGCCTTCGATTATGCCGTTCTCGAAATCGCCTTCATAAAACAGCTTGCCATTGTGAAGCAATCGGCCTTGACCATGCGCTTTGCCATCCTTCTCTTCGCCGAAGTATTCCGTATCGTTCAAATAAAGGTATTCGAAGTTGTACGAAGTCAATGAGGAGCGGATGCTGACGATTCTGTCATCGCCATACCAAGTGACGTGTCTCCCAGTCGCTTCACCGATAAAGCGAAGCGGAACCATCGTATTGCCTTCGATAATCTTTGGAGCGATTGGAAGGGCGATTTGTTGTCCGTTGACATTCGCAACTTTATTATCAATGGTAAGGGAAATTTTTAGCTTTTCTTTTGTACCCGTTGCGGTGCGAGTCGCTTGGTCCCAGCCGACCTCCAGGCCGAATAGCTCAAACAGCTTGCGGAAAGGCACCATGGTGGAGCCGTTGATGATGACTGGATCCTCAGGGAAATCTACAAGTTCGCCGTCCACGAACACTTTGATCGGGAGCGGGTGAGAGGCCATGTCGAGCGGATCAAAGTTCAAATTTAAGATGGCGACATCCTTTTTCTCCAGTTCGCTGACCACATATTGGCCTTCTTCATTTAACGCCTCGACGTCAATGGCCAGGAACAGCAGATTCGGAACCTCCGCAAGCGCGGAGATGTCGAGCTTGTCATGAGCGCCGTTAAAATAGATGTTTTCCAGGAACACGGCTTCCTCCAAGCCTCGCAGGTTCTTAATCGATTCACCTTCCGCGATGTACAGGGATGTCAAAATCGCAACCTCATCCTCCGTTACCTCATCGGATGCAGGAAGCGCAAGCGTCTCCCGTATGACGGCATCCAATCCCTGATCCAGCTCCGTCTTAAATGCGGCTTGCGTGGTGCTCACAGGACCCCATGCGAAGGCTCCCGCAGCGATTGCGCATGCAATCGTCAGTTTGCTTAATTTGTTCAGCAACGATGCTCCACCTTTCAGATGCGAATATAAGGTACACCTCCCATAAATACGCTTTCGCCCTGCAAAATCCTTCCTCCTTAATTGGTCGCCGTGAAATTTATCAGGACTCTGGGACCGGTCGTACAGACCTGTTGTGAAATGTTGATCTTCCACGAATAAGGCGAAAGTTGTATAATCGTGGCAGTCTGGTTTATTTGCAAAGCTGCGGTATGGGGAGGGAGATTCAATGCTAAAGCTTGCCAAAGAGGTGGCCATTGCCGCTGCCTATGAAGCGGGAAAGGCGATAAAGGAACGGTTCGGCGCTTTGTCGCGAATTGAGGAGAAGGATGAGCACGGCGATCTTGTGACGGAAGCGGATACGTTGGCGGAATCGATTATTTTGGCCAAAATACAAGGCGCATTCCCGGAGCATCGCATCCGATCGGAAGAATTTGGAGACAATGAGAACAAGAGCGAGTGGATATGGCTTGTCGATCCGTTGGATGGGACAAATAACTTTGCGGTCGGTCTGCCGGTGTTCGCCGTGTCCGTCACGCTGATGCATCATTCCGTTCCGGTCCTTGCAGTCATCTATGAACCGTTGACAGACCGGATGTACACTGTCGTTGAGGGCGAAGGCGCGGCCTGTAACGGCAAAGCAATCGCGATGCCGGCTGTGAAGCCTCTCAGCAAAGCGAGGGTTGGCTGGATTCAAGGCCATGCGGTACAAAATGCGGAGGATGCTGTCCGCTTGAGACATTATATTGATGTCAGCACGAAGCGGATGTTGAGGTTATGGGCACCGACCTTGCAATGGTGTATGCTCGCCAGAGGAGATCTGGACGGCATCATCGTCTACAACTCGGATGGCGAGGATTTATACTCCGGGTTGTTACTGGCCCAAGAAGCAGGCGCGGCTATCGTGGATTTTGAAGGGAATCCATTTACCGGCGCGACAAGCCGGCCTTATCTGATCGCATCTCATCCGGACCATACCGGTTATTTCTTGACGATGGTTCGTACAGGAATGAGGCAATCCTAACGGTTGGGCGGCATACTATTTATAGTTGAAGGGAAATTTGGGTATGGAGCTGCTGCGGGAAATCTATGAACGGGAGCTTGGGATCAGCGGCCGCGATAACAGCTCGAGGAGGCACGGAACGAGCGTCTGGCTTAAGCGGATTGCCCGCTTCGTTATTTTTAACGTTAGAGAAGAGGTTGCCCTCCTGCATATTGCAGACGGCGATTATTATGAGCTGCCTGGAGGGGAGCTCGAAGCTGATGCCGCAGAGGAAGCTATGCTTAGGGTCATGCGTGAATTCGGAATATCCGCCACTGCAGCAGGCGGAATCGGGCTTGTTATGGAATACCGGGATGAGCATGAGCTTCTGCAGTTTTCCTATGGATTCCTTGCTGAGACGGCGGATGAGACGGGGCCTGAGCACGAGGACGCCTATCAAGAGGGAGCGCTGCGATGGTTGAAGCTGAAGGACGCGATTGCCTTGCTGCAAGGCCATGGGACGGATTCGTACGAGGGGAAATTTAGTCAAGCGCGCGATTTATGTTTTTTGAAGCAAATTAGGTAGGAAAGGAGCGGATGAATGATGACTGCTGCGCTCCTAGGCAGTTTTATCTCTGCTATGGCGACGGTGCTGGGCGCGGTTCCGCTGCTGTTCGTCCGGTCATTGTCGGAGAAATGGAAGGATATTCTAATTGCATTCACAGCCGGCATCATGGTATCAGCCTCGACCTTCGGGCTGCTGCCTCAATCTTTGAATGAATCGGGACTATTGCCGCTGACGATCGGTCTGATCGTTGGTGTCGTAATCCTGGACCTGCTTGAGAAAAATATTCCGCATATCGATATTGAGCAAAAAAGGGGCATTAGCTCCTTTGATTCGAAATCATTGCTTGTGATGTTCGCTTTATTCATCCATAATATACCCGAAGGTCTCAGTACCGGCTTCAGCTACGCCAGCGTCAACGAAGGGCTGGGACCGATGGTCGCGATCGCGATCGGCGCTCAGAATATGCCGGAAGGGCTTGTCCTTGCCGTCTTTCTAACCCAGTCCAAAGTCAGCAAGCTGAAGCTGATGCTGATTGTAACGGCAACCGGATTGATGGAGGTCGTGTCAGCGGTCGTCGGATATTTTACAGCGAGTTATATTCAGTCCCTTATCGGCTTCGGGCTCGCGTTCGCATCCGGGGCGATGCTGTTCATCGTTTATAAGGAGCTTATTCCGGAATCGCACAGCCATGGCTATGAGCGTCCAGCTACGTATTCGTTTATTATCGGACTGCTCATTATGATCTATATTAGTTACTTCTTCAGCTAAGAGAAAAACGGAGTATGACGGCATTCGGGCCGGCCGTACTCCGTTTTTGCTTTCTAGTTCGCCGGCTTCTCGCTGTTGCGCGCTTGCTTCGGCGAAGCCTGGCTGTCGTCCGCCAGCTTGTCGCCGAACTGGTCGAGCCGCGATGGGCTGGATGCCGGACCGTTATTTTTAGGCTTGTTGTTTCTTCCGGTCAATGCGATCACCTCCAACTCTGTTAGCATGAGCTGGGAGCTTTATTTTATGCAGGTTTGGAGCTTAGGAGAGAGGCGTTTCCCGGTAGTAGATAACCGTCGCATGCAGCTCTCCGTCAGCCGACCTTGCGAAACGCGGGATTTGTCCGGCCTCGCGGTATCCAAGCGACCGATACAACAGGTTAGAAGGATCGCCTGCGCGAGTATCCAGGATGAGCAGGGTTCTGTTCTCGGCTTCAGCCTGCGCATGGGCCGTGTTCATGAGCCGTCTCGCGACGCCGTTCCTGCGCTGATCCGGCCGCACCATCAGCTTGGCGATTTCCGCCCGATGGGCGGCGTTGCGTTTCATCGCAAGCTGTAGCTGGACGGTGCCGACGATTTCGCCATTGCGAAAGGCCGCCCATAAATACGTTCCCGGCTCGATAACCGTTCGCCAGTAGGCAGCCGCCTCTTCTAGGGTGAGGGGCGGAAGAAAGCCGACGGATGCGCCATCTTCGACGACGGATACAAGCAGTTGTGACAATTCGGTCAAATGCTGTTCGTTCATTTCATGCATTTGCGCGATCATGATCGTTTCGTTTCCCGTTCTCATGATGATTACAACATCCCGATCTTTCTTAGAATCGATTTGGCGAGAGGCAGCTGCTTCTTCGCCAATTTGGTGATGCGTTTCGAACTCCCTTTGACGAAATCGCCTCGACGGACCCGCGCGTTCCAATCGGCCTCACGTTCTTTCCATAATTGCTCGTGTACGTATTCATGATTCAGCATTGTTATCATCTCCATTTATTTCTTGTTGCCTTTATTATGCGCTCGCTAAAAGGGTATAAAAAGTGTATAATCTGATTTATTAATTTCCCCTTTTACAAAACTTCCCTTTGGGAGAGGAGGAGTTTGTTCGTATGGTCAGTGATGAACGGTATTTGATGCTGTATAGCAAAATCGCGGAACCGCATGGCAACGGCAAACCGATCGAGGTGTCGCTCGACGGGCTGGCTGAGGCTTTATACTGTACGCAGCGGAATGTGAAGCTGATTGTGCGGAAGCTGGAGGAGGAAGGCTATATTGAGTGGCACGCCGGCCGCGGCAGAGGCAATCTTTCGAAGATGACGTTTCTATTTCCGAAGGAGCGGAAGCTGCTCGAGCTCGCCCAGCATTACGCTACCAAAGGGGAATATAAGCAAGCCTTCGAAGCGATCGACCGGTATGGCGAAGGGACGGGAGTCCGGCATCAGTTCGTGGAATGGATGAACGGGCACTTCGGTTATCGCACGGAGCTGATCGATGATACAGAGGCCGATATTTTGCGGTTGCCGGTATACCGACCGATTCTGACGCTCGACCCGAAGGATGTGTATTACGCTTTCAGCGCTCATATGGTGAAGCAGCTGTTCGATTGCCTCGTGCGTTACGATAGAGAGGCTCATAAAATCGTGCCTGCGCTTGCTCATGCATGGGAGCATGACGGCACCGGCAAGGAATGGACGTTTTATTTGAGGAAGGGTGTGCAATTCCATCACGGCAGAGAGCTTGCCGCGGAAGATGTGCTATTCTCGCTGGAGCGGCTGCGCGGCTCGACGCCGTCAGGATGGTTCGTAAGAGGAATTGAGGAAGTGGTGCGTAAAGGCCCGCGGAAAGTGACCATTAAGCTGAAATCGCCCAATTGGTTGTTTCCCCGGTATTTATGTTCAGCCGGGTTGTCGATCGTACCTCATGAGCTTGTGCAGCAGGACGAAGACTTTTGGAAGCATCCTGTCGGCACGGGGCCTTTCCGATTCG
This sequence comes from Paenibacillus nanensis, assembly GCF_003583765.1. Lineage (GTDB taxonomy): Bacteria > Bacillota > Bacilli > Paenibacillales > Paenibacillaceae > Pristimantibacillus > Pristimantibacillus nanensis. Next base: position 13,441 of record NZ_QXQA01000009.1, on the reverse strand, counting down.
TCGATTGGCAGTCGGATCGGTTTATTATGGACGCGAATCCTCACTATTTCCTAGGCCGCGCTCATCTGGACGGCGTTGTAATCGTCAACATGCCGGAGGATACGGTTATTTTCGCCAAACGGTGGGAGCAGCTGCTGGTCAATCATGAGATTCGGGAGCTTCATCCTGAACAGGGCTGGATGAAGGAGGAGTATGTCTGCAACGGCTGCAGCTTGTTAACCTGGAATATGCGCAAAGCCGGGCCGCAGCGCTCTGAGCAATTCCGGAAGGCGGTTGACCTGTTAATTGACCGAAAGCGTATCATTCAAGAGCTTCAGGAGGACCGGATTTATCCGGCCAGCGGTTTCTTCCCGAGCGAGGAATCGTATCGCCAGGCGACTTGTCCGGATGTGCGGAAGGCGTTAAAGCTTCTGGAAGAGTCAGGCTACCAAGGCGAAACCGTTCGAATCGGCACCTACGGCATTCATTTGCAGGATGCGGAGTGGATGAAGAATGAGTTAAGCCTGTACGGCATTAACGTTGAAATTCAGGCCGAAACCTGGTTGACCATTCGAAGGCGGGCCGTCATTGACGAGGTCGACTGCTTCCTGTATTGCGTCGTTTTTGCAGAGGATGAAGTATGCATGATCGAGCTGTTCGAGCAGACGGGAAGCTTCCTGCGCGAGCATCTGGATCCGGAGCTGCTGGAGTGGATCGGCAGCAAGATCGAAACGGCGCTCGCCTTGAAGGACCCTGAGGAACGCTGGAATGAATGGATGAAGATTGAGCGGCGGCTGAAGGAAGGGACGCATATTTTGTTCCTTCTGCATAAGAAGCTCAATACGTTTCATAACCCACACATTAAAGGAGTTGCGGTCAACTCGCTCGGATGGATTGATTTTAAGGATGTGTGGGTGGAAGAGGATTCAGCCGAAAAAGAACAGCTCGTGCTTTTACGAAATACGCCGGTTCATGTGTAAGATGGAATCATACAAAATTTCATGTAATAGGGCAGCATTTGCTGCCTTTTTTCTTTGATCTATAACTATTTCCTTCGAAAAGACGTTACTGATATATACAATTTCGAGGAGGTGTTTGGATGCGTAAGTATGCGATCGGATTCATTTGCGGCGTTACGCTGGCGACAGCAACGACCGTGTACGCGGGCGATACCATAAAAGCGGCCATATTTCCCGTCAAGTACGAGGTGAACGGCAAAAATGTCACGCTGCCAGACGGGTATGAAACGTTGATTTATAATAACCGCGCTTACGTCCCCGTTCGTTTCGTCGCAGAAGCGTTAGGAACGGTTGTCATTTATAATCAAGCAGCGGGAACGATACGGCTAGATGACGGGTTTTCGATGCGCAGTATTTCAAGCGATTTACGAGGGGGATATGTTCAGACGCGCAAGATAGGCAGTAGGACGAAGGTTACGGCTCAGTTGTACGCAGGTCCAGCCTACTGGGAGTCTCTCTATACCAGTAAGATATCATTAGAGCCGAAGAGTCATGTGACGATCACGGCTAATCTATCCTTTTATGATGAGGAAGGGAAGCTGCTGGCCAAATTGCCGGTGAGCGTGTCATGCAAGGCTGATGGCGATCAATTGCTTAACGTGGAGGCGGAGACGGCAGCTGATCTTTCGGACTATGCGTTTGTTTCGCTTGAAAACGTAGAGCCGGAACCGATTTATGCGTTCTTGCCTCCGGATCTCCCTTATGTGGATGCAACCGGGTCGCTTGCTCTTGGGCAGACGGACGCGATGCCGAGCGGAGAATTCACCAAAGTGCGCGTCCATTACGCCGTATTGAAGGAAGGCTATTACCGGTTTGAAGCCGAGCTTATCTATTATGACGAGAAGGGGAGCAAAATCGGAACGGCAGCTTTGAACGCAGAAGGAGCGGGCACGGGAATCTCTCCCGACCAGGCCGGAAAGCATTCCATCTATTCATTGGAGACGGTCGGGCGAGGAGATTTCACTAAAGCGGACAGAATAGAGGTTTCAGTGAAAAAAATGGAGAAGGTAACGACGAAATGAAATCACAATAGAATTAGGCCTCCTGTCCATATCGGGAACAGGAGGCCTTGCGTTTATTGCTGCGGTTGCTCGCCAGGGACATTCACTTGGAACGTAACGCCGAATTTATCTTTCACAATGCCGTACAAAGGGCTCCAGTCCGTCTTCTGGAGAGGCATGACCACTTGTCCGCCGTCTTCCAAAGCGGAAAAAATTTCTCTGGCTCTTGCCTCTTCCTCAGGATGGATGGCAATCTGGACGGTGTCGCCGCCTGGCTGATAAGGCATGCCAGGGAACGTGTCGGAGAACATAAGCTCCGTGTCGCCGACTTTCAACAGCGCATGCATGACGCGGTCCTTCATCTCTTCCGTCACAGGATGGTTCGGGTCAGCCGGCATATCACCAAAGGTCATTATTCCCAATACTTGTCCGCCTAGCGCCTTCTCGTAGAAATGGACCGCTTCTTTCGATCTGCCATCGAAAGTCAAATAAGGGTTCATACGGATCGACATCCTCAACAGCTCCTTTGGAATAAATTGGACAACCTCATTCATTATACACCAAAACGAAGCGGAACAAACCCTTTTTACGAACAATTGATCTTATTTGCACGATCCGGTAACTCCTTGCATGGCTATCGATTTGTCGTATGGCTATTATTCGAGTACTTGAAGATCACCCAAACATAGAGAATGCCGATCATAATAAAAACGAAAAGAAACCCAAAATGAAAATAGCGCTGAATGTTCGGTCGCAATATCCATAACGGCGGTGAGTTTGCGTTCCAAGAGTTTGGCATGTCGTGATCAAACGGATGAGCTTGATACGTAATTGCCCACGTCATACCCGCATTTATAAGCGGTTTCCGCTATCGAGAACTCGCCGCTCGCCAGCAAATTTTCCGCGTTGTTAATACGGACCCAGTTGATGTATGCATTGACAGTTGTGCCGGTATGCTTTTTAAAGAGCGTTCCGAAGTAAGACGGGTTGGGGCCGACAAGGCTTGCCAAATCCTTTACTTGAATCGGAGCGCTGTAGCTCTCGTGAATAACCTCAGCGCTTTTTTGATGTGAATATCTTCATTTTCAGACGTATCTGTATAAACGAACAGTTGAAAATACTTATGCAGTATGTTTAGAAATATCGCGCGGACTTTCATAGGGTAACGGCTACCTTCAAAAACCATGGCGGTTCGTTTTCGCCATGGTTTATTATTTAACGAAGTGAAATGGTGTAACTTCATTGCGATTACTGACGTCACTCTTATAGCTGGAAAAATATTCAACGATCCGGTTTAATAGTTAACATAATTATTATTACGGAAACTAGTGGGTGATCCGATGGATGACAAAGGAATAAACGGGATGAAGTATTGGGTTAAGCTGAATCTGGTGAGCGCAGCGTTTGCGCTGCTGCCGTTCCTTGGAACCGAGCTCTTAGTCAATGTGTACCGTATTAGCAGGTTAACCGGCATTCCGCTTGGTAAGGTGAATTCGTCCGTTAATATGACAATAGTCGTGAGCAGCGTATTGGCGACGATTTTGTTTGTATGGGTTGTTTGTCGAATCTTGCAAGGAAGGCTCATGAGCTTCTTCGCCGTTATTTTATGGATCCCTTATTATGTATTGTACGTTTTTCTATTCGCACTCTTGTTCCCCATTGCAGAACGCGCGGATGATCCGAATCCCGCGACCGGACTTCTTCTCATGTCGGGTTTGATCGTGTATCCTTTTTATTTGGCTGGCATTCTTGCAGTCGGAACCTTCCGCAAATGGGGAAGACGTTGATCTGCTTTTGTCTATCCATCGAATGTACCTTCCTAGGAACATGTTCCCGTAAAAATAGGAGACAATAGGGGGAGGGGGAATGAATATGTCGGAAGGAAGCAATACGGCATGAGTCTCGGCATCGTTGTCGTGGAAGTTTGCGACCGCAACGCGATTGCTTTGGAGGATTTGGAACGATTGGAGACAACGTATCTGGAAGTCGCCGTCATGCGAACGAATTGCCTCAACATGTGCAACCTTTGCCGGGCGAGACCTTATGCTTTGGTTAACGGGAAGCGGGTTTTCGCCAAAACGTCTGAGGAATGCTTGGAAGAGGTTGAGAAGCTGATCCAAGAGGAACTGCGGGACTTTTATGGGTAATATGAGAAATCGCTCTCGCCAAGCAAGGTGACGGGCGATTTTTGACGTGCTCATTCTGCGATGTTTGTTATAATCTTTCTATTCATCACGAAAATATTGAATGTTTTTCGATTTAGATGACGTCTACTTCATAGAGGAGGGAGAAGATGACGGATTCGCTGGAAAGAGAGCTTGTACGCCAATCTGGATACGGGGATCAACAAGCTTACACGAAGCTGGTTCGGAAATATTCCAACGTCATTTATAGTATTGTCTTTAGTGAGGTTTCGGATTTTTATTTCGCGCAAGATATCGCCCAGGAGTGCTTTGTTAAAGCGTGGTTCAAGCTCGATCAGCTTCAGGATGAGAACAAGTTTGGCGCATGGATCGTCAGCATCGCCAAAAATCTATGTAAAGACCATGTTAGAAAAAAACGGTTTTTTGAACGTCCGCTTGGCGAAGCAGAGGGTATTGCTGCTGATGATTCGCTGGATGAAATGGTCAATCGCCAGTTTGACCGCAATAAGGTGTGGCGCGCATTCGAGGTGTTAGACGAAAAATACCGCACCCCGACCCTTATGTACTATATTAGCGGATATAAAGCCAATGAAATTAGTGATTTACTTGGAATCCCTTTGCGGACCATCGAGACTCGGATTAGAAGAGCCAAAAACCTATTAAAACAGGAGCTGATTGATTTGGCCGAACAAGGCGCATCCGAAATTAAGCTTGGCGAAGAATTTGTCGGGAAGGTCAAAGCAAGGATTAAAAACGCTCTGCAAGTGAGATTAGTGAAGAACCTCAAAGCATCTATCCAATATTATCATAAAATTCTCGGCTTTACCGTGGATGACTGGGGCCATGCGGAGCGTGAGGGCATAGGCTTCTTACTGCTGCAGGCGGAAAGTCCGGAGCAGGTGCGTCCTAATGGTATACCGGCAAAGAGCAGTTATCCGCAAGGGTGGACGGGGCCGCCGACAAGCTGGGATACCTATGCCTACTCCGACTTCAATGGCGTTCAATCGCTTTATGAAGAATTTACGGCAAAAGGGGCAACGATTGCATACCCTCCTCAAATCGAGGTTATGGGAGACAGAAAGTGGAAGGAATTCGCCGTAAAGGATTTAGACGGCTATGTCATTGTATTTGGCGGAAGCAATTGAGTACAATGGATATTAAGGTTAAGAAACCCGCATACATGCGGGTTTTCTCGCGTTCGGGCGAAAATATCGCATTTCAGGACATATGTCCTTTTCTATTCGGCAAGGATAGCTTTTAATGAGAGAAGATGTGAAGCCGAAGGAGAGAGAGAAATGAAAGGGTGGATATATGCTGTGCTTGGCGGCGGATTCATTGCGCTGCAAGGGGCGGCAAACTCGCGAATCAGCGAAGGAATCGGGACTTGGCAAGCGGCGACGCTTACTCAATTTACGGGATTCGTGACGGCGCTGATCATCGCGCTATTCGTTGGAGGCGGAAGCTTTAAGGATCTCAAACAGGTAAAGCCGTTATATTGGTTTGGCGGGGCGTTCGCGGCAGCTGTCATTTACAGCAATGTAACGGCCATTCAAAGCGTCGGACTGACCTTAACGGTTGCCGCCGTATTAATCGCTCAGTTAGCGATGACGTTCCTAATCGAGAGCCGCGGATGGTTCGGGATCGTCAAGCAAAAGATGGGGCTGCCGCAGTTTATCGGAATCGCGATGATGATTGCGGGCGTTATTGTTCTTAAATCTTAATGAAAGAAGCGAAAGCACGATGAGTGAGACGCAATTATCGGAGCAGCTCCGCTATTATATCCAGCTGCACCAGCTTCATCGCATACTTCCCGAATCGTTATATCCGCATTTGGCAGTCTGCGAATTCGAGCAGGGGGAGCCGATCTGTACGCAGGGAGAGATTTCGCGTTATCTTTATATTTTAGTAAAAGGAAAAATCAAAATTTTTAATACGTCAACGGAAGGCAGGACGCTTGTCGTCTCCTTTAAAACACCGCTGGAACTGATCGGTGACGTCGAATATGTTCAAGATATTGAAATCATTAATACGGTTGAGGCGGTATCGCCTGTTGTTATGATTCGCGTGCCATACCGGTCTTTGAAGGAGCACGGAAGCGATCACGCGCCGCTGCTTCGGTTTTTGCTGGACATAATTACCCGGAAATTCAGCTTGAAATCTCAATTCATGAGCTTCAATCTCATATACCCCGTTGAGGTGCGTCTGGCCAGCTACCTGCTGTCCGTCTCCTTTGACGAAAATGATACCGGGTTTCAAGGGAAGCTTCGAACCTCCGGTTTAACGGATGCGGCCAATCTGATTGGGACCAGCTATCGTCACTTGAATCGGGTTCTCCGGAAGTTTGCGGAGGAGGGGCTAATCGAAAGGAACAGGGAATACATCCGTGTGCTCGATCGGGAGGCACTGCGGGAACGAGCCAACCAGAACATTTACGAGCAGAAGCCGGAGAGGATAGATTAAGATGTGGCACGGACTATTATTAGCCGCATTCGGCGGCGCCCTTGTCGGGATGCAAAATATTTTTAATAAAAGAGTCGGCGAACGGGCAAGCTCATGGACAACGACGACTTTAGTGCTCGGAATGGGCTTTGCCGCTTCGTTACTTATGGGATTGTTAACGGAGGGAGGACAGCTTTTTCATCTGCAGCATATGAAGCTGTGGTACGGATTCAGCGGCATGATAGGCGTTGGCGTCGTTGTCTGCATTACGCAGGCGACCAAGCTGCTAGGTCCGACGTATGCCACCTCAATCGCGCTTATTTCGCAAATTAGCTTCGCATTATGGTGGGATACGCAAGGGTGGATGGGGCTGGAGAAAGTGCCGTTCACGCTGAATCAAGCGGCAGGCGTTCTGATCATCATATGCGGGATTCTCATGTTCAAATTCGGCGACCGTATGAACATGCTAGGGGGACTCTTCCGTGTAAAACGGCTTGAAAAAGAGTAAGCGCCTGTCCGGATGAGCAGGTGGACGAGCGCTTTTTTGTCCCAATATTTAGAAACCTTTCATCACCATCAAGTATAGAATGACGATCGGAAGAAGCGTCGCGATCGTGCCGCAGATGGCCCAAGACCGCGACGCTTCGCGGTATGACTTCGATATTGTGCCTTCGGCCATACACTCCTCGCTGATCCGGATCATTCTCCGCTGCAGCGGAATAAGGGCAGCACCCCATATGATGCCGGTGATCGCAAATAGCACAAGTGACAGCGTCAGCCAGTTGAGTCCCGACAATGACATGCCGGCGCGTTCAGCCATAATGCTTCCCGAGACGACGATCAGAACGAGACCCGGGATGGTGAACGCGTAATCGGCAAGCATCACATTGCGGGCCGCTGCGTTGATCACAGCTGGATTGCCGCTTTGATCCGCGCGAATTTTCCAAAAGGCAGCCGTAACGATATTGCCCACGGCAAGCAAAACCCCGACTAAATGTACAAGCAGCCATCCGTTCATCTCTATAGCATCCTTTCTAAGTCAATGATTTGGATTGTAAGATTTGAATCATAAGCGATGTTAAGTCTTCCGCCTGGAATGGGGAGGACTGGAGCGGGATCGTGCTTCGCATTCGAAGACCGAGGGTCATGACGACGAAAAGGTCGGCCGTTTGGGCTGCGTCAACCGAGGCGGGGATGACGCCATGCCGCTGCCCGGTCTCGATCCACTGCCGCGAAAGCGAAACGGACCGTTCGTAATAGATGCGCAATGCCTCCGCAACGATCGGTTCATTCTCCTTGCCCAGCAAGTACATAAGCACTTTGTTTGTAACATCCTGCGGTCTTCCGTAAGCCATGATGCTATCTGTAATTTTCTGCATCGGGCCGTCGAAGTTTTTGGGACCTTGTTCGACCTCATCCATGAACCGCGCATTTGTTTCTTCTAAACGTTTCTGCAGCAGCCAGACGAATATCTCGTCTTTACTTTTTACATAATGAAAGATCGCGCCCTTGGATAAGCCGGAGCGTTCCATAATATCCTTCATGGTAATGCCGTTGCAGCCTTTCTCCTGTACCAGCGCTTCCGTTGTCTCAAGCAGCAGGCGAACAGTCTGCTCTCTGCGTTCCTCTTGCTTCACGTTTTCCCCTCCGAAATTAAAAGATGCCAAACTGAATGATATTAACTCCATTATAAATACCGACCATCGGTTTGTAAATAGGAAGATTTGTGTCGCTACCGTATTTTCGTGAATAGGATGGCAATACTTATCCTAATCTAGCGAATATAGGAGGCTGAACATGGCAGAGGATCACAAAATAACGATAAAAGTGAATGATAATGGCTCATTTCGGGTGACGGGACCGGTTGAGCTGGTGGATGCGGAAGGCAACTCGTTCGAGCACAAGGAGTCGTTCTCGCTTTGCAGATGCGGAGGGTCGGGCAACAAGCCGTTCTGCGACGGCACGCATAAATCGATAGGCTTCCAAAGCGCGCCAAGAGCGAAATAGAAGCATGCTTTGACGGTGAAGAGAAGGAGCAGCGTGCCTGGATTGGGCTGCTGCTCCTTGTTTCATTCTACAATTCGGCTTCCTTGATGAGCCGTTTCACCATGGAGTGAAGGTTTAGAACCTTCAAATTGAGCTCCGGCTTTTGATTTAGAAACACGATGACGCCGGATTTGTTATCGGGATTGAACAAAACGATTGTAAAGATACCGGGATCGGAGCCCCCGTGGCCGATCGCCTGGCCTTGAACAGCGTTTTTCAAATAGATCTCCTCCGGCACGGAGTAACTCCAGCCGAGAGCCTGTTTGCCGCCGTTCGACTGAGGTTCGAGCATCAAATCAATGGTGGGCTGTGATAAAATCGCTCCGTTTTCACCTTGTCCGCTGTTCATGACAGCCAGAACAAACGCCGCAAAGTCAGAAGCGGTCGTCTTCAAGCCTCCATCCGGGTAGGTTGGAAAGGAGTAGGGAACTATGGGTTTGCCTTCGGATTCATAAAGGGTGGCCAGCTGCTCGCTGTTTTCTATATCCTGGTGCAGCCATTTCGTGCTTGTCATCCCGATCGGGTCAAAAATATGAGTCTGTGAATAGTCAGGAAACGGCGTCTTGGTTATCACTTCTACCAAATAACCTAGGAGTCCGTAGCCGATGTTGCTGTAGGTAAATGCAGTTCCCGGCTCATTCGCCGTAAAATTTTTCTCCTCATCGTACCACTTGCCATCCGGCAGCAGAAACTGTTTCATAAACGTTTCCAGACTAATGGGTGAGTCTCCGCCTCCGCTATGCGTTGTATAAAGGGTTTCATATACCTCCCAATTGTTCTCTATGCCGGAGGTATGGCTGAGCAGCATGCGGAACGTAATTGGCGTGTCGGGATATTTCGGATGAACGACGCGGAAAGGCAAATAATCGTTAATGTCATCATCCAGTTTGATTGTTCCGTTCTCGACGAGCTGCATGACGGCCGTTGCCGTTATCGTTTTGGATACGGAGGCAATTTGGAACATCGTCTCATCGGTAACCGGCTCGTCATTCTCGCTATCGGCGTAGCCGTAATGGATGAGTCGGTCTACTTTATTATCCTTAAGGATGGCGATAGACGCGCCGGTCAGTCCGGATTTTTTCATTTTTGCTTCAACGAATTCGTCGAGATCTTTAGGGTTGGAAAAGTCGATCTGCACGACGACTAGCACCGCGATGGAAAGAATAACGACCCCAACGATACCGCCGATTATTTTCCATACGCGACCTCTTTTTCGTTTTTCTTTCATTTTCTCCCCACCAATCCTTTTTCTATTTGCGATTCCTACCCTAATTTACCAGAATAAGTGAGGATATCAGTCCAGTCAGAGGTCGTGTTTTTGTTGCGACTTAGGTCGGGTTTTGGCGGCACTACGTTCATTTTGGGTGGTATTATTTCAGTTCACCATTGCGGTGAGCTCGTAACGTTATTATGATTGTAGTAATGAGGTGGTGGAAAAGATGAACATTCGAAAGCTGATGCCGGGTGAAACGCCTCCGATGGAGCTGCTGCTCGATGCGGACCCTTCGCAAGAGCTGGTGGAGGAGTATATCGGAAGAGGAGAATGCTATATTGCGGAGGAAAACGGACGAGTCATCGGCGAGTATGTGCTTATTCGGACCCGGCCCGACACTGTCGAATTAGTCAATATTGCCGTTGCGGCGGACAAACAGGGGCAAGGTATGGGGAAGAAGCTGGTTCTTCACGCGATTGAGCAAGCTAAATTGCAGGGCTTTAAGACGATTGAGGTAGGCACGGGCAATTCCGGAGTGACCCAGCTCGCGTTGTATCAAAAATGCGGATTCCGGATCACGGGAGTTGATCGGGACTTTTTTATCCGGCATTATTCCGAGCCTATCTACGAGAACGGAATCCAGGTCATCGATATGGTACGGTTATCACAAGATTTATAAGAAATAAGCTGTTTTCGGTTGAAGGCAGCGTTTATTGGGAGTTGTGAAAATCTTCACATGTTTCGATGCTTTGATAAAGTGATGCTTGATATAAGCTAAATGAATCGACGCTTGAACATTGGCATCTGGTCCGATGTATGCCCGGATTGTTAATCGCTAAAGTAACAAATTCTAATAAATCGATGTGATAAAGGCTATGGATGAAATGTACCGTTTGTAGTGAAAGCTAAATTTAAGCAATCGACCGGGATATTGAACGCAATATCTAAATAGAAATCGTTCAAGGATGAACGAAATCAATTCTAACAAGCAGGATTCAATTGATTGTAATTAACATGCAATCAAGATTGATCATGGGTGTAAAGCTTACACAAATCTAAAGCTTGTATGTCGAAGTCACGAATTAGTTTGAATTGTTTAAGAAGTGAATTGAATGAGATAAATGCAATGAAACAACAAAGAAAAAAAAGCAATGAAACAACTAAGAAGCAAGTATGACAACAAATAATTACGTTAGAAATAGCATCTAGGTAAAGCGAGAGTTCAAGGATACAAATCAAATGATATTGGCTATTCCAAGAATCGTTCCTTAATACTTTTTCACAAAACTCGTATTTTGTACATATGTCTATAAGCAGAGATGACGTCATTTCTGTGTATCTTCGATTCGATTATTGTCGGATGACAAGAACTTTAGGACATAAATGACAAGATCTATATCGTTAACGTAATGAAGCTACCGATCGGCTCCGGCAGCTTCAACTTGGTCGTTTATTCGTCGTTTCTCAATAACGCAACAGTTACGCGCACTCCTGGATTACTGCCGGATGTTAAAGAATATGCTTGGTCAACTCATATAATTTAAGTGCGTCCTTCTTGCTAAGCGTCGGAAGATTGAGATCAACTGGCTTGGTCCGATCCCAGGCAATGAGGGGCTGGGATGGAGGATTATCCATCAGTTTAATGATCGGTTGAATACTCCTCTCCACCGGCTGTGCGAAGAGCTTGCCCATTACCCGCAATATTCCTTTGAAAGGCTGGGCCAAATGATTCGTGCCGCTATGGGTATAACCGGGATGGCTAAGAATGAAACGTATCTTCCCAAATTTGTGGTTCTCGGCATAGGCAACCCCTAGTAGATCATTTGCCCGTCCTCCCTGCAGAGTCGCCTTCAGCAGACCATACCCCTGTTGAAGTGTCAGGTCATCGTAATGAATGACTCCCTTCGTCATTCCAGTGCCTCCGATACTTACAATGACCGGCCGAGTCCCCCTCTCCAACAATTCCGTCAAACCATAACTCAGAATAAATCGGCTGACATAATAAAGTGCAAACGTGCTTTCAAAACCATCTGGAGTCAATTTCCGCTTAGGAAATTGTTGCATCGCTGTGAGCACCAGTCCGTCAAGTGACGCATGTCGTTGTTGAACCTCTTGAATGACGCGGCGATTTTCAGACAATGTTAATAGATCGGCTTGAATAAAGGATGCCCGGTCTGCGAAGCCGAGACGTGCAGCCTCATCAAGAAATTCCTTCCCCCGGAGACGGTTGCTTCCGGTCACGGTTACCCTGCTCCCCTGTCTCAAATAGTGAATGGCCAACCCTTTTCCCATGCCCGAAGTACCTCCTGCTATGAATAAGTCCTTCATCCTTCGCACTCTCCTATAAATGAATTGAACTATAATTGTTGACTAGACAACTGTTGTCAATTAGCATGATAATAGGAATATCCTATGTTAATCAATAAGCAAAAGAGTCGATACGTTGTTTAGACAACAATCGATCGAAATTGTATTATTACCAGCAGCGGGAACGCGGGACAAGGAGATGGTGTAGGATGGGTTTAGTGAACCCAAATGACCCTCGCGCGAAGCGAACGAGGAAATATATTCAGAAAGCATTTACGGATTTGCTTGCGGAAATGGACTTCGAAGAGCTCTCGATTCAGGATATTATGGACCGGGCTGAACTAAACCGGGCAACCTTTTATAATCATTATCATGACAAATATGAATTGCTTGAGTTGACCATGAGTGAAGCATTTACGGAGATTCTATATTCAAAGATTCCTCCCGGTACCCGCATGCAAGGCACAGAGTTGTTGCGTAATCTATTGCTGGCGGTCTGTGAGTGGCAGATTGAAATGACGAAGCAGTTGAATGTACGGAGGACCCTGTCGCAAGCAATGGAGGACAACGCCAAGCAACAACTGTGCAATATCATCATCTCATGTATCGCGCAAGTAAAAGACCACTCGGTGGAGGAAAGACGGAGAATTGAATGGGTCTCAACCATGATCAGTTGGTCGATTTATGGGGTGGTTGTGAAGTGGAGTCAGTCGCAGAAAGAACCGGTGGATCAATTCATCGAGCATGTACTGCCCTTCCTAATGTCGAACCTATATACGCTTGATCTGTGATTGTTCGTCGAATGGCCGCATAATGCCTGCGAGGTAGCAGAATCTTAACCACAGCGTTCCCCCAGTTTTTCAATAGCACCAAGATGTCCGAGGGAATGGGTTAAAGTTCATATCAAAAATCGGGAATGAGATAAGATTCTTGTCATTTGCTTTTGACAAGAACTTTACCCATAAAACAAAAAAACCGCGATTTACTCGGACTTTAATGAGGCAGTGCTCTTGTCACCCGACATTTATAATATTGTTACATCGATCATCAAAAATAATAAATTCTAATAGTCCCCATCGGATCGTGTTTTGAACGTAATACGAATCCAACGATGTCTGAAACGAAAACTTTTCTTCAAGAAAAAAGGGCTATCCAACGGATAGCCCCAGGCTGTCGAGAAAGTCTCGACAGCCTTTCATATGTTTAATTATTTTAAGACGACACCGCGTTAATGTTGTATAATATAATTAACAATAACTGAACGGTAGGTGTCGCTGATGCTGCGATCTAATC
>NZ_QXQA01000008.1 GCF_003583765.1 Paenibacillus nanensis | reverse complement strand
CTATGTCCCAACCAGCCTCAATCATGGTCATGACAAGTAGGGGTGAACATTATAGCGCTCGGGATCAAGTCCCACGGGCAGGTACGTTCGACCCGGCTACTTTAATCCTCGAAGCTAATGCAAAAAGGATCAACCAGAAAGAAATGGTTGATCTCATAATACGAAAGGGCAGTTTAGCTCAGTATATCTGCGCAAAGATAGCCCCGGTGAACCCTCGCGGCTTTTGATCGTTTTGGGCGGGAAGGCTGACCTAATCGAGTAAGGAGGTGTAGCGGCTGTCGGGAATGCCGGGCTGATTGCCGCCATTGCTCCGCATGATACACCTTGATCGCGTCGATTACTTCCGAAACCACACCCCGGCAAAAAAACCGGGGTGTGGTTCTTTCTTTCCCTTCCCATTCTGTGTCATCATGAAGATGGGGGCGATGAAAATGTTTTATGAATTCAAGTTTAAGGATGACCTACCTGCCTATATTCAGGTGAAAGATTACTTAAAACGTTTGATGATTAGGGGATCCCTTCAAGCCGATCAGAAGCTTCCCTCTACCCGCGAGCTCGGCTTGCAGCTCGCCGTCAGCCGCAACACCGTTATTACCGCATATGCGGAGTTGAAGGAAGATGGTTTCGTCTACACAGTTCAGGGGAAAGGCAGCTATGTTGCAGCTTCCGCTCCACTAGGCGGAGTTGCCCCATCTTACGACATCGATTGGCAATCGCGAATTAACGGATATGCCCGACAAGCAGTAGAATTAGACCGGATGAAACATGGCATACGCGCAGATAAAAGCGTAATTTCCTTTACTAGCATTGCGCCTGACGAAAAGCTGTTCGATCTAGACAATGTAAAGCGAGCATTTTTAGACCGAATAGCGATGGAGGGTGGCGTACTGCTGAATTACGGCTACGCGAAAGGATATAAGCCACTTATCGATTATTTGATGAAATATATGAAGCAAAAGGGCGTCGATCTGAGAGGAAAAGATATGCTGATAACGAGCGGATTCACGGAAGCGTTCGATATCGTAATGTCCGCCCTTCGTAAGAAAGACGGTAACTCGGTCATTTGCGAGAACCCGACGCATTACGCCGCCATCAAAAACTTGAGACTGAACGGCTTCGATATTACAGGCGTTCCGATGGAGCGTGATGGCATTATTCTGGCTGAACTAGAACGAGTTTTGACTGAACGATCTTATAATTTCGCTTATTTTATCCCGTCCTACCACAATCCTACTGGCATTGTAACGTCTCCTGGAAAAAGACAGGCGATCATGCAGCTCATGGCACGTCACCGTATCCCGGTCATCGAAGACGGCTTCAACGAGGAACTGCGCTATTCGGGTTCGCATGTGTCCCCTTTAATCGCATCGGCCGGACAGGGCAATGCAGTTATTTATATGGGAAGCTTCTCCAAAGTGCTCTTTCCTGGCCTTCGAGTTGGTTGGGTGCTGGCGGATCACCAGCTGATCGATTACCTTGAGAGCATTAAACGAGCCCGTAGCATTCACACCTCGACGCTTGATCAAGCAGTTCTCTTTCAATACCTCTATAACGGCAATCTGGAGAAATTTTTAAAAAAAGCCCGTAAAGAATATAAACGAAAATACGAGTGGACCAAGCATTGTTGCGAAACGTATCTCCCTTTTAAAAGATTGTCGGGAGATGGAGGCCTACATCTATTTGTCGAATTTGATGAGAGTTTTGATACAACAAAGCTGCTTATAGAGTGTTCCAGTAAAGGGGTAATTTTTACACCTGGAGATATGTTTTACACAGACGGCGGAGGAAGGCATTCGTTGCGTCTTGGATTCTCGAGAGTACCGGATGAGAATATCAGCAAAGGTCTTGAAATTATCGGCCAGACGGCTAAAAAACTTATGGGATAACGAGGTGCGGACATGACAGTTTGCGCTATTTAATAAGGAATATTTTTTGAACTCGAAACGTCTTTCTAAGGGGGGGGATTGAAATTAATAAAAAGACAAGCGGATGGATTAACGGTTTCCTGGGGGTACTCATCTTCAGCGGCTCGTTACCCGCAACACGCGTTGCTGTAGCGGATTTTGATCCGTTGTTCCTTACTGTATGCCGCGCCACAATCGCTGGTGTGTTTGCAGGAGTGCTTCTCCTTGTCTTCCGGCAACAACGGCCTGACCGAAGCGACATCGTTCCCCTTTTGGTAGTAGCACTCGGCGTGGTAGTGGGGTTTCCACTGCTGACAGCCTTGGCGCTTCATCATGTCACGTCCGCGCATGCGATTATTTTCATTGGACTTCTGCCGCTTGCAACGGCGATCTTTGGTGTACTGCGCGGCGGTGAACGACCTCGACCAACCTTTTGGATCTTCTCAGCTTTCGGCAGTGCCCTTGTGACAGGTTTCGCACTAGCCCAGGGGGTTACATCTTCGTCGGTAGGCGACGCGTTCATGCTGGCTGCTATCATTGTGTGTGGTCTCGGTTATGCGGAAGGAGCGCGGCTCACACGGAAGTTAGGGGGCTGGCAGGTGATCTCCTGGGCGCTCGTTTTGTCTCTTCCAGTTACGTTACTGCTCACGATTTATTACACGCCGGACTCGTGGGATGGTATCGGTCTTTCCGCTCACTTCAGCCTTGCTTATGTCTCCCTTTTCAGCATGCTTATTGGCTTTGTATTCTGGTATCGTGGTCTTGCCCAGGGCGGCATAGTGGCGGTCGGACAGTTACAACTCCTTCAGCCTTTCTTCGGACTGCTGCTTGCATCTATCGTCCTGCAGGAGCCTGTCGGTTGGACTATCATAGTAGTGAATATCGCCGTCGTACTGTGCGTGGCATTCGCACGGAAGTTTGCATCATAAAAGTTTGCAAATTCGATTTCGAAGTGAAACCCTAACCGATTAATTGGGAGTGAATTAAATGATGAGACAAGCAAAACTTGAAGATTGGAAAGAGATTTCTGAATTGTTGGTTCAGTTAGGTTATCCTGATACAGAGTCCTTCATAAAGGAAAACATAAAAAGACTTCTTGAACATCCTGATGAAGAATTATTGATTTATGAGGATGAAGGACGTATTGCTGCTTGCATATCGATACATTACATTCCGCAACTAGCACTTAAAGGCGACATCGCGTCTATAAGTTACCTAGTCGTCGACACAACGGCTAGAAGTAAGGGAATTGGACGGAAAATTGAGGAGTATGTAACTGCATCAGCTAAAAAAAGAGGAGTTGATAGGATCCAAGTTCATTGTCATTCAAGGAGGACTGACGCTCATAGGTTCTATACTAGACAAGGTTACACGGAGGTTCCTAAATATTTTGCAAAGATGTTAAATGAAACAGTTTAAATACTCTTTTAAAGATCAATTCGAAACATTCAACTAACGGAGAACGAGAATGAAGATGCTATACCTTTTTATAAGAAAATGGGGTTTGTCCAAACTGGAGCGCACTCTTTTATATGGGTGATGAAGAGCAAATGGATTTTATCATGACCTATTCCATATCCAAGAGGTGATACCTATGTATATTCCTAAGCATTTTCAAATCGAAGATGAAAAAATCGCTTACGAAATTATAAAAGAACATAGTTTTGCGACCCTTTTTTCGCAACACAATGGAATGCCCTTTGCTACTCATTTACCTTTAATTTTGGACAAGGAGAACCAATACTTATATGGTCATTTTGCTCGTCCGAATCCTCAATGGAAAGATATTAGTAATCAAGTGGTCTTAGTGGTTTTTCATGGTCCTCATTGCTATATCTCTCCTTCGTGGTACGAGACGGATAGAGCAGTGCCAACATGGAATTATGTGACTGTTCATGTATATGGAGAAACTGAACTTATTAATGATGAGGAAGAGTTAATGGATTCCTTACATGAGATGGTATTTAAGTATGAAGCAACGGATAGCCCATATAGATTGCAAGATGTAGACCCTGACTTTATTGCTGGATTGAACAAAGGTGTTCAAGGATTTAGAATTAAAATAAGCAAGATAGAGGGCAAAGCAAAGTTAAGCCAGAACCAATCAGTAGACCGACAAGAACGTTTCATCAATCAACTGGAACGGATATCAAGTGAGGCTGAACAAAAGATAGCCACTCTAATGAAAGAAAACCTAAAATAACGTTTTGTTATTGAACTATCGGGAGACGTTAGCTCAATACAATAGCGACAGTCAATTTTTCTCGTGCTTGGCTGTCGCTGTTTCTTTTTCAAATTTAGTCTAAAAACATACCCAGCTTTCAATCTTCAACTTTAGAAAACTGATATTTAAAGAATTCCTTATATGTCATTGGTTTTCGGCCAATCAGACGTTCAAGATCCCCGGATGTCTCCGAAAATTCTCCAGTGTTGATTCCTCGCACCCAGCCTAATAAAAAATCAGTCATGAAAACAGGCAAGCCATTCGCTACCATAGAGTCTATATATTCTTTTTCGCTAACTGCCTCATAAGGGATATTCATCTCACTAATCTCCGAGAGGGCTTCAGCGATGTCTGCAAAAGAGCTTCCCTCGCTGCCACTTAGAGTGTATGACTTATTTTCGTGCCCGTGTTGGGTGAGAACGGCTACGTTAGCTGCCGCCAAATCATCCAGAGATGCAGCGGCAACTTTGCCGGAACCCTCTGGTACTCGCACGCCGGTTTTAAGCGGATCTCCGAAATACATATGCATGACTTCAAGATACGGTGGATTCCGCAGAATGGTATAAGCTAATCCGGATGCTTTAAGCGTTTGTTCAGCAAATAAGTCTGACATCGACACTTCGGGCACAATAAGATTTGAATTTTCTCTTCGTATGATCGACGTGAAGATCACTTGTTTAACACCAGCCTGCTTTGCAGCTGCGATGACATTGAAATGTTGCGTATTACGGTCGGTAAATGCTTGCGCGGAGATAAGCATGACTTTGTCAACACCGTTAAAAGCTCGCAGAAGGGAGTTATAATCAAAATAGTCGCCCTGATGAGCCTCCACACCTTCTTTAACAAACCTTTCGATTTTTTCGGATTGCGGATCACGTACCAATACAGCGACCTGATTTGCCGGAACCTTTTTAAGAAGAAGGTTTAGCGTCCTGCTGCCAAGATTACCCGTTGCTCCAGTAATAAGTATTTTACCCATATTAGTAACCCCTTTGAACTTTTATTGATAAACCAGTTGCAGTAAAGAATAACGTTATCGTACAGTGCATTGATCCAGCAGATTTAAATTCAATCCGGCGAGAGGTCCTCCTGTTTGCTGCAGTAGAACGCCCTGGCTCAAGGATCCAAGATCAATACAGGCAAAGCCAATCTTCTCCCAAATTTCTTACAAGACTTGTTTTACCTCGATGTCGTCACCGGACATGAATAGGACAGTCTTCGGCTTCTCTTCCGTGTAATCCTTAATCCGTTCCATCGGAACACTGTTAAAAGCTTTAATTACATGAGCCCCCGGAGCATATTGAGCTACGATTTCACTTGAATTCTTTCCTGACCATTCAACAAGTAGAGGTTCCGTATTTTCAAAACGGTTGTTAGTATCAATAAGAACGCGGCCTGTCCAGTCAGGAACCATTGACAAAGCAGCAGGTATTTGCGCCCACGTCACGCATAATATTACAAAGTCCTGCTCCAGCACCAATAAAGCCAAATTTCATAACGACCTCCAAAAACTTATCGACCTACATACGACTCCTTTTATTAATTCTTTGATTTTCTTCATGGCCACAAGTCTTATTATGTTCCATCTATAATTTTTAAAATAGTACGTACTTTTAGGTTATATAGTAACTAAAAAGTGATAATTGCGATGAAGTGCAGAATAAATGGGTCATGAAATTACTCTATTCTACATTTAATTTCCGATATTCATCCTTACTCAAGTTCTTCTCTGCATAATTTTGGCCCCAATCACAAAGAGCTCGCAAAGTGGGTTCAAGTGACATACCCATTTCTGATATTGAATATTCCACTTTTGGTGGTACCTGATTGTACATTTTTCTTATAATCAAATTAGCACTCTCCAACTCCCGCAACGACTGGACTAACATTTTCTGAGATATTGTGGGTATGAGCCTTTTCAATTCACCGGTCCGTTTAGGACCTTTTATTAAATAATACAGAATAAGAGGCCTCCACTTCCCGCCAATGACATCTAAAGTGATTTCCAGATCACAATAAAAAGTTTTCAATTAAAAAACACTACCCTTCATTGAATTTCCATTATTATAATACATGGTAACCCTATTACTTGTTGATCTAACAGGGAACGTTAGGTTGATTTTGAATCAACGGAAATAAAGTCATTCTACCCGCCGGTGAAGGACTTAGAGAATATGCTGGTTGAAGCCAGTATCGAGGTGGATTTATGGGTCGAAAAATAAAATGAATATAATGATCATAATTATTTCCATTGTTCTACCTATTATTGCCTTTTTGTATGTATTAATTGAATCGAATAAACCTGCAATTAGTGTTGATCAACCGAAATTAAAGCTTAATGTAGGTCATATTGTAGTGTTGCTTGGGGCGTTTACGTTTGGCGTTACAAATCTTATCTATACCTTAAATAAAAATAATAACAGCAAGAAAAAATGAAGCAATATTGACTAATAATCAGAGATTAAACTGAAGGGCATGATTGTTCTAATATGTGGTATTGTTGTGGGAATTCAATTCGAAACCAATTCCCACGACAAGGGGCATTGTAACATGAAGATACTCCAAAAATTTCGTGTTAGTCGTTGTGAGTCTTATTGGAGATTTGAGGCTTGGACTGAGAGTTCTCTATTCAAAAAAATGGGATTGAGGAGGCTTTTATGAAAACACGAAATAAAAAAACAATTGTAATAAGCATCATTGTTTTACTTGGGGTATCGGTTTTTCTATATTTGCATTTCAATAAAGTATTCATTGGCGGAGAGTTATTAGAACTCAAGGATATAAACAAAATTGAAGTGACAAAAGCTGATAAGAACGAAAAAGTAAATGTTACTGATGCAAGAAAAGTAGAGGAAATTAAAAAGACGCTAAATCAACTGGAGCTAAAACGTGATAATAATGAGGATGTGAGCGAGGTAAAGGATAGATTTATGCTCACGCTCTATACAGAAACAGAAGCAAGATACGGTGTGCATTTATATGATAATTCTTATATAGAGATTTTTGATCCAGAATTACAAGGTAATAAACTAAGGGGTTATAAAGTTAGAAGTGATTTTGACCTGTCAGTCATTCAAGATCTATTCAAGTAGCAAGAGAAGAGGTTGAAAGCGATTATCGAATTGTTGGACTTAATACTCACGCTTAATTGATTATGCTAACGGTAGAACGTTAATTGAATGACAACAGCTGCTGTCCAAGAACTTATTTATCAGGTTTTGGAAGCCGCTGTCCTTATATAAATGGTTCAGTCTAAAACTTTTTTTCAAAAGCTGACGAGTCTTCAATTTAAAAACCATAGAATGCGAAGTAATAATTGTAAGAGGCCGCCGTCGCGGCAGCCTCTGACGAATGGTATGGCGGTTGCTTGGTTTATTTTTTGCCAACCAAAATTTTAAAGTCCATCGTGACTTGTTTCAAATTCATCCGTTGAACCTTTTCTATGCGCTCCTTGGATGTCCCCCACGCTAATGGCGTCATACCGAGCAATGGCTCGATTAAAGCTTCATGCAGATCTGCTTGATATCGAATGCGTTCCACATCCAATACCTCAAACTGTTCGTTGAAGTGGTCTATGGTAAGCGAATTCGAATAGATCTGTTTATCCGACCCTTCGTAAAACACTTCTCTCAGTTCCTTCAGATAGTCCTGTTCCGGAACTGCTTTGATCACCAAGCCATTATGCGTAACCAGCCTTTTAAATTCCGAATAATTCGCCGGCGAAAGAATGTTGAGAATAAAATGGAATTGCTCATTCGCAAATGGACAGTTTGCAATATCCGCGACGCACCAAATCGCATTTGTATATTCGGCTGCGGCATAACCAATTCCCTCCTTTGAGATATCGATCCCTACAGCTAATAGAGGGTTGGTGTTTTTCCGATTGATTTCCATTTGAATGCGATTTAAATGGGAGCCTTCCCCACACCCTGCATCCAGTAAACTTGCCGGCCCGTCATTCGGGAGCTGACTCTTAATGATTTCACTTAGCGCGGCATGCAAGGGGTTAAATAAACCGCCTTTGCTGATGACCCTTCTATATTCGAAGATTTTTTTGTCATACTTCGTTCTGCCGGATCGGGTCAAAAGGTTTACATATCCCTGCTTCGCCAGATCAAAGCAGTGCTGTTTGCCGCACACTAAACTTTGCGCATGAATCATGTTCATCTGTTGTTTACACAATGGACATCTAAATATCCCCTGAACGCTCTCTATTTTTTCAGCGCTCATCAACTTTTTAATTTTTGGAAACACAAAAAAGCACCCTTTCATTCGTATTCGGTGAATGAAAAAAGGCACAGTCAAATAAACCCAAGCCATTTCGTTCAAAAATGCCGGGCCATATGAGCTGTACCTTCCATTACCTAAAACGAATGAATTGGATGATCATCATGAAACTCTCCCTTATGGAAATGCGACGAAACACCTGTTTATATTAACATAGATCCAGACCGTTGAAAAAAAAAGCGACCCGATCGTCAATCCTGGTCGCTTCTCTTGTCATGCTCTATACCGCAGTTACAATAATCGGTTGATTCTTTGTTATAATAATCGTGTGCTCATGCTGCGCCGCAAAGCTATTGTCGGGCACACGCATCGTCCATCCGTCCGATTGCTCAACGACATACTCTGCGCCGGTAGATAAAAAGGGCTCGATGGTAATGACCATCCCCTCTTTCAATACCCGTTTGTCGTGCTTGTTATAAACCGGCAGTATCTCTGTCGGGGCCTCATGCAGAGATTTCCCGATGCCGTGGCTGCATAGATTCTGAATGACATGATAGCCGCCTTTTTTGGCCTCGCTTTCAATCATCCTTCCGACTTCGTTCAATCTCACGCCATGCTTAAGCGAAGAGATGACTTTCATCATCGTATTGTGGGTGTATTGGCACAGACGCATTAATGACGGCTTGTAGGGCGCAATCGGAAAAGAATGCCCCGCATCGGCATAATAGCCCCCCAGTTCCGCCGAAACGTCGATGTTTATTAAATCGCCCGGCTGAATGATTCGATTACCCGGTATGCCGTGGGCAACTTCACGGTTAATGCTAATACAAGTGTCGCCGGGGAAATTGTACGTTTTCTTAGGCGCGGACACGGCCCCATGCCTTCGCAAAAACTCGCCCCCGATCTCATCCAATTCCTTTGTCGTCATTCCGACACGTGTTTGACGTTTCATTTCATCAATCGTCATTGCAACGATTTTGCCGATTTTCTTCAGCCCGTCAATATCGTTTTGCGATCCTACTGTCATTAAGGCTCCCCCGTATTCAAGATGACTTATTATAACACATTTTTCCATTACTCTATCCGTTCAGCGCGAATCGTTATATGTCATTTTCTTTAAATAGTTCCAAACTCAAAATATTCCTATATAATCTTCTTACGGTTGGCTGGGCCTCGCTCCGCTTACTAAAGTGTGGTTGAAAATAATAGATAAACAGCGACGAGAATCAGTATAGCTCCCATTGCGGCATTAAAGGCGCGGATTCCGTTTCTTACCCGAGTCAGAAGCTGCAGCTTGGCCCCTAATAACGCCCAGGCTGCAAGCGAAAGGTAACAGATTAGAAAATAAATGCAGACAAAGACAAACAGCATCGAATACGAGTCTTTAAGGCCGAAAGCCGAAACCCCCGTTAAACAGGCGATCCAGGCTTTAGGATTCAGCCACTGCATCAGAAACCCATGACGGTAACGCAGGGTTTGACGTTCACTCTGCTTTAGGTCCGGTCGCGCCGTCATGATTTTGCAGCCGACATAGATCATATAGCCGGAGCCGGCATACTTTAACAGCCCATAAAACGACGGAACTTGTGCCGCGAGATTGG
Organism: Paenibacillus nanensis; assembly: GCF_003583765.1. Taxonomy (GTDB): domain Bacteria; phylum Bacillota; class Bacilli; order Paenibacillales; family Paenibacillaceae; genus Pristimantibacillus; species Pristimantibacillus nanensis. The sequence goes on along the minus strand of NZ_QXQA01000008.1, from coordinate 239,817 downwards.
AAACGCCGAGTCCTACTGCGGTCAGCAGCAGCACGAATCCGAGCGTTGCGCCGGAAACGAAGGAAAACGTGCGTTTGAAGCCGAAATTAACGCCTGAAGTTAGAATGGTCATGTTCACAGGACCCGGCGAGATGGACATGGATAAAGAAAATAAGCACATAGCAAGAAACAGAGACATCGCGTTACGCTCCTTGAATCATCGTTATGGGGTTAATATAGCCCCGCAGCGGCGCAGCCGTCCAATCGCATTACCCGATGAAGTCAATCAGTAAAACGGATGATCGCAACCTAAGCCGGAAAGAGAGTGGTTATGTGGAACTGTATCAGTTAAAAACCTTTATCGAGGTTGCCCAAACGGGGAATTTAACCGAAGCGGCGGTTAAGCTGCATACGAGCCAGCCTGCTGCAAGCGCGCACCTGAAGGCCCTAGAGAGCGAAGTGGGATTTCCGCTCTTCTATCGGACCCCGAAAGGCATGTCTCTCACGGAGAAAGGGGCGAAGCTGCTTGAAGAGTCTCAAAAGATTATCGCATCGATCGAAGGCTTTCGCCAAATCGCAAGCGACCTGCGCCAGGATCCTGTCCAGAGCTTTCGTATCGGGCTGAACACGGACGGGGAGCTCCTTCGTGTCAGTGAATTGGTCGAATTGATGGCTGAGCGGCTGCCGCGCGTTGAATTACACTTTCTTGAAACCAAGAGCGAGCACTTCGTCGCGGATATCCAGAATAACACGATAAGCGCTGGCTTTTACTACGGGAATCAGGGGAGCACATCCATCCATGCGATCAAATTAAGAACCTTTCGAATGGCCGTCGTTTATCCGAACACTTGGAATCCCCCGGATGAAGAAGCGGCTCTGGATTACTTCGCCGGTAAGCCATGGGTTTGGACCACGCAAGGCTGCCCCTTCTACAAACAGTCGATTGATTATTTCGCGAACAGGAAGGTCAATCCTCGCAAAATCTTATACGTGGATGACGAGTTCCTTATCGGGGACCTGGTTCAGAAGGAAATCGGCTGTTCCTTGTTGGCCGAGCCGATCGCTCTTCGATTGGCCAAGGAGAATAAGGTGAGCATGTGGAGCGGTCTAGACCTCGCGATTGACCTTTATTTCGGTTTCCCGAAGGACAAAATGGCGGACCCAATCCGACAGCAAATCGGAAATATTATCGAAGGTATGTGGAGATAGGTCCGCTCACTGCTCACACCTTCCCATCGCTTCTCGTCAACACCAGCATCCCGCCAAAAAAAGAAACAAGCGTTTCGTCTTGGCGAAGAGCTTCGTCATTATAACTGAAAAGGAAGGGAAATAAATGTCTAAGTCTAATCGTTATGCTGTCAAAATCGTTCCCTATAACCCCAAGTGGCCATTGGAATTTGAAAAAGAGAAACAACGGTTACTTCACATTCTTGACGCAAATATCGTTACAATCGAGCATACGGGGAGCACCTCTATCCCTAATCTAGACGCAAAACCAATTATTGATATGTTCGCTGGCGTTCATCCCTTGCTTAATGAAGCGGTTTACGCGAACTTGCTTAGAAGTTCTGGTTACCGCTATGTTGAAACCGGCATGACCGGCCGACATTTATTGGCAAAAGAACTCAAAGGCGAGAGAACGCATCATTTGCATATCCTGCCGATCGAGGGCTTTAACGGTAGGAAAGAACTGCTATTTCGCGATTACCTTCGTAAGCATCCTGAATTAGTAAAGGAATACGGCGAACTTAAATATGTGCTGGCTGAGCAATATCATTCCGACCCTGAGGGCTACACACGGGCAAAAACTGCCTTTATTCAACAAGTTGACGACCTGGCCCGAACAGAGCTTGGACTCCCCCTTCGAAATGTGTGGGACTAGGTTATGGTTGATAGACTTATCCTCTATCTAACTCGCCCATACTGCCGGCAAACGGCTTCCGGATTTCGTGTTTCAACGTTACGCATGTACGCTTACTCTTGCCCCTCACTCGACTTCGCTACGTCGTATACCCCGCCGAAATCAAAGTGTCCATGCCCGCCGAACGGATGAAGGCTAACTTATGCCTTTGCCGTTCGTTTTTTTTCGTCCAAAATGCTCTTGCCAACCCTATAGGATTCGGATTAAATAGGATGATAGGATTCATGACATAGTCATGGAACTGATAGCGTTTACAAAATCGCGACCCGTTCGGAGGCTGATAAGATGCGAACAAACGAACAATCATGCTTGATTCCGAAAGAAAAAGTGAAATTAGCTCAGCATTATCCTCTTATCGTGGCGGAGACGATCGGGGTGACCAGCCTCTATCAGCGAATGCATTGGCATGACGTGCTCGAAATCAACCTGATCAAGTCCGGCACGGGCTATTACATTATTAACGGCCAGACGTACGAGTTCGAAGCCGGCGACATCTTCCTCATCAATTCCAACGATTTGCACTGCGCTTACGAGACGGATAACCTGGTCATGCTCGTCGTCACTTTCGACCCGAGCTGGCTTATTCACGGGCTCCGCATGGACCCCGAGCTGCTGAGCCCGTTCCGCGAGATGGGCCGGCATTATACGAACAAGCTGCAGCGGCATAATCCTGCCATCGTCCGTCTCCGGGCCCTGCTGGAGGAGCTCCACGAGGAGCATGAGGGACAGCGCCGCTCCTACAGCACGATGGTGCATTCGATCGTGCTGCGGTTCCTGGCGACGGTTAACCGGGAGTTCCGCAGCTCCAATCCGCGCAAAAACGCCGGGAACATCAGCGAACGGCAGCTTGAACGCATGAAGCAGGTCATTATGGTCATGGAGGAAAACTACGCCAAAGCGTGGACCCAAGAGGAGCTGGCTGCGCTTGTATTCCTTAGTCCGTCAAGGTTCAGCGACATTTTCAAACGGGCCGTCGGCATGCCGCCCATGCTCTATCTCATCCAGATTCGGCTGGAACGCGCCTTGGCCCTGCTCGAGACAGGCGGGATGAAAATTACGGATATCGCCATGGAATGCGGCTTTCAATCCTTAACCAATTTTAACAGGCTCTTCAAAAAACATATCGGAATCACGCCGGGAGAATCAAGAAAGATCCGTTCGAAAAACCAGTGAAATTGTGCTGGTTTTTAATTGTTTTAGCCGAGAAAATGCAGGACGGTAGCTTTACAATAAATTTATGGAAGTTACCGAATGTGTTATATAACCTAACATGTAGTTGACTGGATCAAAAGAGAGGGGGAAAGTCATGCCGCAGCCAGAAATGCAGAGCGACAATCATCCTTATCGCAGGAAGGGACCTGTCGTTCGTTTCTTCAAGCAGTGGGATATCCAGCTGATGGCCATACCGGCGTTGTTGTTCATTATGGTCTTCAGCTACATCCCCATGTACGGATTGCTGATGGCATTCCAGGATTACAGCCTGTTCCGAGGATTTCTCGACAGTCCATGGGTCGGCCTCAAGCATTTCGAGATGTTTTTTGCGGCCCCGGAGTTCTGGAACGTCATGCGTAATACGCTCGTCATCAGCCTGCTCAAGCTATGCATCGGTTTCCCTGCCCCCATCCTGCTCGCGCTTATGCTGAACGAAGTGGGAAGGAAGGTGTTCAAGCGGCTGGTGCAGACAATCAGCTATTTGCCGCATTTCCTGTCATGGGTCATCGTGTCGGGGTTCGTGCTCTCGATCCTGTCGACGGACAACGGCAGCCTGAACATCCTGCTCCAGAAGCTGAACCTGATCGAGGAGCCGGTCAACTTCATGTCCGAACCAAAATATTTCTGGAGCATCTTGGTCGCCACGAATGTATGGAAGGAGATCGGCTTCTCCTCCATCGTCTATCTCGCCGCCATCGCCGGCGTAAACCCGCATTTGTATGAAGCGGCATCGATGGACGGTGCCAGCCGGATCCGGCAAATCGTCTCCATTACGATTCCGTCGATCATGCCCGTCATCATCGTATTTTCGATCCTGGCGATCGGAAACTTCCTGAACGCGGGCTTCGAGGATATTATTCTGCTCGCCGGCAACCCGGTGCTGCGCGAGGTGAGCGACGTCATCGACACGTACGTGTACCGGATCGGCATTCAGAATAACCGCTATTCCTACGCGACGGCGGCCGGGCTCTTCAAAGCCGTCATTAGCGTGCTGATGCTGGCCGGAGCGAACTACCTGGCCCGCAGATCGGGGAACAGCCTATGGTAAGGGAAAGGGAGGGCAAGCCATGAAGTTGTCGCACGGTGATCGCCTGTTTCTGGGTATCAATTACGTTGTCCTGTCTCTGCTCGCTTTCGTCGCCTTCTATCCGTTCTGGAATGCGGCGGTCATCTCTTTCAACTCCGGGAGCGACACGATGCTTGGCGGCATCACGTTCTGGCCCCGGGAGTTCACGCTGTCGAACTACGAGGTCGTATTCAAGGATAAGCGGCTGATCGACGGCTTCGTCATCTCCGTTCTGCGAACGGTCGCGGGCACAGCGCTTTCCATCGCGGCCACGGCGATTTTCGCCTACAGCATGACGAAGCGCGAGCTGATGGGCCGCAAGCTGTACATGGTGATGTGCATCATCACGATGTACTTCAGCGGCGGGCTCATTCCCAGCTACTTGCTCATCCGCGAGCTCGGCCTCATGAACTCATTCTGGGTCATGGTCATTCCCGGCTTGATCAGCGTGTGGAACATGATCATCTTCCGGACGTTCTTCAAGAGCATTCCGCAAGGGCTGGAGGAGTCCGCCCATATTGACGGGGCCTCGAACTGGGGCGTGCTGTTCCGGATCGTCCTTCCGCTGTCCGGACCCGTTATCGCGACCCTGTCGCTGTTCACGGCGGTGTACCATTGGAACGACTGGTTCGCGCCGAGCATCTATATTTCGAACGTCGATCTGCTGCCGATCCAGACGAAGCTGCAGCAAATCCTGAACTCCAATATTATGCTGGAGCAGATGCAAAATATGGATTCGGCCGCGCAAGGAAGGCTGAACAAGATGAACGCCGTCACGACAAAATCGCTGTCGATGGCGACGATGATGGTGGCGACGGTGCCGATTCTTTGCGTGTATCCGTTCGTGCAGAAATATTTTGTCAAAGGCGTCATGATTGGTTCGTTGAAGGAGTAGGCCGGGGATCAAGCCGAGGGCGGCTTCGACCATAGATGCAAGAGATCGAAGGGAGAGAGAACAATGAAAAGGTGGAACAAACGGCTATGGGCTTCCATGTCAGTCACGCTTGCGATCGTCACGGTAATGGCGGGGTGCTCGGATTCGAACGGCAACGGCAATAACGGGGGGAACGAACCCAAAGCGACTGGAGCCGCTGGCGATTCGTCCGCCGTATTCGAGCTTGGCAAGGAGCCGCTCGAGTTTTCGTTCTACGGTCATTACGACTGGTACACGATGCCGGAATGGGGCGGGGATCTCGCGACGAAATGGATCAAGGAGAACAAACTGGTTAATGTCGTGCCTGTCAGCTCGGGCGGCAACGCCAAAAACAAAATGAGCACGATGATCGTCTCCGGCGAGCTCCCGGACGTGATCTGGATGGAACGCGGCGCGGAGGTGGAGAAGCTGCGTGCGGAAGGGATGCTTGTCCCGTTCGACGATTACCTCGATAAATACCCGAATTTGAAGGAGTGGGCCGGCGAGTCGACGCTGGACATGCTTCGCTCGCCCGATGGCAAGCTGTATCAATTCCCGAACTGGTATACGACGCAGCCGAACGGCAATGCGGGATATTTGGTCAACAAAAAAATTTACCAGGAGCTAGGCTCCCCAAGCCTGGAGACGACCGACGATCTGTACGCTTATCTGAAGCAGGTAAAAGAGAAATATCCGGACGTCGTGCCGCTGGAAGTCGGGCAATCCGCCTCCGGCGTGGATATTATGGTATCGGCATTCGCGGAGAACAGGCCTTACCTGTTTAACCAGATGATGGCCGTGCCGAAGGGGAACGAGCTGGTGTCGCTCTTCACGGATCCCGTCTACCGAGAACTGCTCCAATATTCGAGCAAGCTGTACCGCGAGAAGCTGATGTCGCAGGACGCCTTCACGCAGAAGCGTGAGCAGGTGGAGCAGAAGGTCGTTACGGGACAGATCGCCGTATATGTCGCTTCCAGCCCGACGGAGTTCGGCGCGATCGGCAACTCGAAGCTTAGCGAGAAGGACCCGGATGCGGGCTACATCATGATATGGCCGGTGCATAAGGAAGGACTTGACCGCAACAAAATTTTCCCAGGCGATTACAAGCAATTGGGCTGGAATGTGAGCGTTATTACGAAATCGGCGGATAACCCGGAAGCGATCTTCGCGTTCCTGGATTGGTTCACGGGTCCCGAGGGCCAGCGCACGATCATGTGGGGACCGGAGGGCATCTATTGGGAAGGCACGGACGCGGAGGGCGCGCCGCTCTTCACGGAGGCGTTCACGTCCGATATCAAGGGACGCGACGAGCTCATGAATTCGACCGTCAACTTCCAATGGAACGGCAACACCGTATACGTCGACAATTCCAAAATGAAATTCGAGTCCACGCTTCCCGAGGAGCAGCGGAACTGGGAGACGCGCTGGCAGTCGGAAATTACATGGAAGACCCAGTACAACACGACGGAATTCGTCAATCTCGACCCGGCCGGCGATACGGATGAAGGCATCATCGCCCAAAGCGTGTTCGAAATTTACGAGCAAGCCAGAGCGCGTGCCATCACGACGGCTAAGTCGGACGAGGAAGTGAACGCGATTCTGGACAAAGCGGAAGAGGACGCGATGAAGGTCGGTTATGACAGGCTTCTTCAATTCAAAACGGAAAAATGGCAAGAAAACGTAAGCAAGCTAAATGCTGCGAAATAAATCGCCTGAGACTAAGCCGGACCACGACAAGCGCCATGCCCGGACTCGTTCGCGCATGGGGCTGGACGGGGGCCGGCTTTACCCATCATAAGACAAAGGAGAGATCAATCTTGGGTTACTACTTGGGAATCGACGGAGGCGGCAGCAAGACGCTTGCCATCGTGTCCGACGAGTCAGGCCGCATCCTGGGCCGGGGCATGAGCGGCTGCGGCAATCATCAGGTCGGAGCCGACTTGGCCGACCGGAACATACGCAAGGCGGCGGAAGATGCGCTGGCCGAGGCGGGAATCGGTAATGCGGATATCGAATTTGCGTTGTTCGGCTTGGCAGGCGCGGACCGGGAAGCGGACTTCGTCATTTTAAGGCCGATGATCGCGGCGATGGGGTTCGCAAGGACCGATATCGTCTGTGACACGGTCATTGGAATGCGAGCGGGCACAAGGCAAAGCGACGGCGTCGTGCTGATCTGCGGCAGCGGCACCAATTGTTACGGCATCAACGCGCGGGGCGAGGAGCTGCAGGTCGGAGGCTTCGGTTACGCCTACGGCGATTTCGGCGGCGGAAGCGACCTTGCGGTTGAGGTATTCCGTTCGGTCATTCGCTCCTGGGAAGGCCGAGAGGCTGAGACGGAGCTGACCCGGCTGACGCTCGACGCGCTTGGTTATCCCGACGTGGAGCGGATGTTCCACGGTACGCTGGACAACGGCACGCGGCCGCCTCATACCCTCGCGAAGCTTCTCTTCGAGGCTTCGCCGACGGATCCGGTTGCCCGGGCGATATTGGAGAGGCAAGGGACGGAGCTCGGCAAAGCGGCGAGTGCCGTTATCCGCAAGCTTGGCATGGAAGCGGACATCTTCGACGTCGTGCTTGCCGGCAGCGTGCTGACCAGAGGGAAACGCGAATTCGTCCTTCCGTTCGTGGAACGGGAAGTGAAAGCGGCCGCTCCTAACAGCAGACTGCAGGTGCTGGAGCTCGAACCTGCCGCAGGCGCGCTTCTGCTTGCCATGGAACGCGACGGGAGGACGATTGGACCGGAAGTGTACGAACGACTCGGACAAGAATTGTCCGTGAAGGCGAGGGATATGGAATGGGCAATGGATTGAAAGTAGCGGTCATCGGAGGAGGCTCCTCCTATACACCGGAGCTGATCGAAGGCTTTATACAGCGTTATGAATCGTTCCCGGTGACGAAAATCGTGCTCGCCGACATCGAGGCGGGCAGGCATAAGCTCGCCATCGTAGGCGGACTTGCGCAGCGCATGGTCCAGAAGAGCGGCTTACCGATCGAGATTGAGTTGACTTTGGATCGCCGCCAAGCGCTGGACGGAGCGGATTTCGTATCGACGCAGATGCGCGTCGGCCTGCTGGAGGCGAGGGGCTGGGACGAATCCATCCCGGTTAAATACGGGATGCTCGGCCAGGAGACGACCGGCGCCGGGGGCATGATGAAGGCGCTTCGCACAATTCCGGTGCTGCTGGACATCTGCGCGGATATGGAGGAGCTGTGTCCGGATGCGTGGCTTCTCAACTTCACGAATCCGGCGGGCATGGTGACGGAAGCGATCCTGAACCACTCCCGCATCCGATCCATTGGTCTCTGCAATTCGCCGATTGCCGCATATAAGTGGCTGTCCCGGCTGTACGGCGTTCCGGAGAACCGCATCTACTGCGAGTTCGCCGGCTTGAACCATCTTCATTGGATCAGCCGCATTGAGATTGACGGCGAGTCGAAGCTGGAGGAGCTGCTGGACAGGCAAGGCTCCTATAGCGCGTCGAACGTGCCGCAGCTGGCATGGAACGACTCGCTGATCCGTTCGCTTGGCGCGATACCTTCTTATTATTTGAAATATTTCTATCTGCATAGAGAGATGGTCGAAGAAGGCCAAGCAGCTGCCGCAAGGGGAGAGAACCGCGCGGAGACGGTCAAACGGCTGGAAGAAGAGCTGTTCGAGATCTACAAGCAGCCGGAGCTGGCGGAGAAGCCGAAGCAGCTGGAGCAGCGCGGCGGCGCTTATTATTCCGAAGCGGCCGTCAAGCTGATGCATTCCATCTACAACGATACGGGCGACGTGCAGGCGCTCAACGTACGCAACAGCGGCACGCTGGACTTTCTCCCGCCCGAGGCTTCGATCGAGGTCAATTGCACGGTCACGAAGCATGGCGCGGTACCCGTACCGGTGGAGCGAGTGCCGGAGGCGGCGGTAGGGCTGATCCGCGCCGTCAAAACGTACGAGAGCCTCGCGATCGAGGCGGCCGTGACGGGCAGCCGCGACAAGGCGCTCCTCGCACTGGCCAGCCATCCCTTAATCGATTCCGCGAATGTGGCGGAGAGGATGCTGGACGAAATGCTGGAGCGGAACAAAACGTATTTGCCGCGTTTTTTCTCATAATTGCATCATTCCAAGCGTAAAAGAGGCCGGCCGGGAACCCCTGTGCCGGCATGCCGCGTTCGTCGCCAAGCGGCGAGCCCCCCCTTCATTTCTCCTATCTGTTCGCCGGCCAGACCTTGGCTATTATGGAACACTTCCAAGCCGCGGCGATGCCCCGGTAACGGTTCATTTATACTTTATCGATCATTGACGATATAGCATAAGTGCACGATCAACGTTTATTTTTTCGCCGATTGGGATTTCAAAAAAGTATGCTAGCTGCCATTCCTGAGTTTTTCGAGCCTGACGGCTTGTCGGCATGTCCCATGGTGGATAAACTCGTATCCCGCGTTTCCCGCCGCTTCCATTATTCGAAACAATATTGTATTGTAATAGCGCACTTTTCGGAAATACGAATTGTCCAAGCTTATTACCATCCCGTGTACTAATGACATAGTAATCCACCTCTTCTGATCCGTCGAACGGTTGGGTTGTTCCATCCCCCATTCTCCGCCATAAAGTAACAAACTGCCCTATTTTTGAGGGGGTAACCTTAGCTGCGCGAAAGCGAATCAAGCGTTTATTCGCATGAAACAAATAGGCGCCGTATTCGGCATTTTGAACCTCCAAGCATGGTTCGGAACAATCAAGCTCGCATACGTTATAGACCAATTCAATGGCGGCAAGCAGGTCACGATGAACGCTGCCTCGGTTCTTATCGATTTGAATCACCTTTCTTCCTAAGACCTCCACTAGTCTCCATTCCGTTCAGCCATGATGACAGGGTCTGTCTTCCAAGCATACCTTAAATCGCCTTACATTTATCAGGTGAAAACCCGCTATAAACAAATTTTTCTCTGAAGCTTGATTGACCCCGGAGCCACCAAGGCTTGCCCCTGCGGTCGACTTCGTCAAAGTGGCTCCTGGGCAGCCTAATGACCAACTCTTGACTTAAGTCAATGTGCATACTCATTACTTTATTTACAATGTAAGCATAACTTAAGCAAAAGGAGATACCCATGAAAGCCATGGTCCAAACCTCGTATGGTTCACCTGAAGTGCTTGTCCCTCAAGAAATAGCGAAACCGTCGCCTGGAGACACTGAAATTCTCGTACGTGTCCACGCCGCCAAAGCGGGGCCGTCGGATTGTGCTTTTCGCAAGGGCGACCCGCAAATGATTCGATTGGTATACGGACTGTCCAGACCGAAATATGCAATCGGGGGGACCGAATTTGCCGGAGAGGTCGAAGCAGTAGGCAAAGAAGTTAAGCATTTTAAAGCAGGAGATCGCGTCCTGGGAATGAGCGTCAAAAACTTCGGAGCGTATGCTGAATATAAATGTCTTCCCGAAGAGAGCCCCCTTGCGGTTATACCGGACAGCATCACCTTTGAAGAAGCCGTCGGAGTCTGCGACGGGGGCGCCACAGCATTGACGTTTTTAAGAGATAAGGCAAAGCTGCGCGAGGGACAGAAAATACTGATTCACGGCGCCTCGGGGGCAGTAGGCATCTACGCCGTGCAATTAGCCAAATACTACGGCGCAGAAGTAACCGGCGTTTGCTCCGCTGCCAACGAAGCTCTGGTAAGAAAAGCGGGCGCCGATTATGTGGTGGATTATAACCAGGAGGATTTTACGAAGGCGGACAAAGCGTACGATGTCATTTTTGACGCGGTGGGCAAAAGCTCCTTTGCCGCATGCCAGCGTATACTTTCAGACAAAGGGATTTATCTGACTACCTCGCCGAAGTTGTCTATAGTGATCCAAATGCTGTGGACTTCCTTGTTTAATAGCAAACGGGTTATTTTCGCTACAGCCGGCCTACTGCAAAACAAAGCGAATTTGGCGTTTCTCTTAGATCTCGCAAAAAGCGGAGCGATTTACGCCGTGATCGATCGCCGCTATCCTCTGGAACTTCTGCCGGACGCACAGAGGTATGTAGAGACTGAACGTAAAAGAGGCAACGTCATTATTACAATCTGAAATCGGCTTGACCGTGCTGCCGCAAACCGGGTCCTTCTATCTGCTAAATGATTTCGCTTATTCATTATTCGGCTACTGGAAATACTGCATCCCTTAGCGCAGCGAAGCTGCCGCCCATAGCGGCAGCCCTGATTTTCGCTAAGCTCGATAAACCGGCTATCCCTGCCGATCGTTTCACCGATAAGCCGGACCTTATCGTACACCGTAAGCATTTCTGGGCCAGTCAGTAATGCTTCCCTAGGGACATTTTCATTATCGAAGCGCTAGTCCCCCTTGATGGATGTGCCCTTGTGCTCTCCCTCCCTGTTTTCCGCCACTCCCGGCATCCGGCTGCTTCTCGATCTGGCCAGGCTGATGCCGTAAACCGCCAAAAGCGCAACAAGCAGCACGGCCGAGTACAGAAACACTGCTTCATACCCTGATGCTTGCGCAATAACCCCAAATGAGATCGAACCGAGCGCGATTCCGCTGTCCATGCCAACCAGAAACGTGCTGTTCGCCGCTCCCCGGCGGTCCTTCGCTGCGCGTTGGATCGTCCAAGCTAGAATGGACGGCTGCACCGCTCCAAAGGACAAACCATACAAGCAAGCCGCGATGATGAACATCATTTGGCCGGAAGCCAGCGATAAGACGATGAACGCAATGACGCCGATCGTCAAGCCGGGGAGAAGCACCGTGGCGTGGCCTCTTGCATCAAACAATTTGCCGGCCGGGGGGCGAACCAGCATCGCCGCCGCGTTCGACACTAGGAAAAAGATGCCGCCGTTCTCGATTCCCAGCTTCATACCCAACAGACTGGCGAAAGATATAATCCCGCCGTAACCAATCGTAAAGAGCAGAATGAGCAGGGCCGGGAAAAGCGATGTCCGCTCGAAGAGCTTGTTCCGAGAGCGACTCTGCCCGCCTTCTGGAAGGGATGCTCTTAACGCCGAATGGCTTCCGGCGCCCGGCAGGAACAGCAGCAAAGACAAAAGCGCAAGGAAGCACGCCGTTCCGAAAAACGCCGACGGCCCGTACTTGTCGATCAACCACCCGCCAATGAATGGGGCAACAGCCATGCCCGCCATACCGAATAGCATGAACGTGCCGATACCGGCTCCCTGACGGTCGGAAGGGACCAGATCGGACACGATCGTCGAATATGCGGCTGTCATAATCCCCCAGCCGATGCCCAGCAACAGGCTGACGCTCAACATCCAACCCACCTGGGCCGATATCGCGTATGCGCCTGCCGCTAACGCTAGAACGATCGAACCGAGAACCACAACCGGTCGGCGGCGGAAGCGATCGAGCGCATATCCGCTGAAAGGCCGGATGAGCACAGCTGCAATTGTAATTAATCCGGTGATCCATCCAACCGCGGATTCGCTGCCACCGTTGTCTATCATATAGACAGGCAATATCGGCAGCAGCATTTGAAAGGAGCAAAAAAGAAATAAATTGCATACACAGATACGTAGATAGGTTCCTGACCAGTAGCTTTGTTTCGGATATTTCCGCATATGGCGGCACCACCCTCTCGTTTCTAATGAAAAAGCCGCAGCGTCTCTTTCGTATTCGCCCATCATTTTTCGGATTGTCTCCCGAACAATACGACGATGCGCGCCCTTTGAGAGTTGAAAGCAGACGGCGTATGTTTAACCGCATAACGGACGATATGCTCAATGCACTCAGATGATTCGAATCGCTCTTTGCTTAAACCATAATTGGCACGTTTTTCTTTGACTGCCTCCAAAAATGCCGTGCTCATTTTTAATTTCCTCCATTCCCTTCATCTGCCTGTATCCGTTAAAATATTAGCAGCACGCAAGCTGCCAATGCGGGATTTGGCTACGGCATCATCTTACCTTCTGTCGGCAGCGGCAGGGAAGAACTCTGTTACTATTATTATTCATCATACAAGTACTACTGATCCTATAAGTAAGAGTATCAGCTTGGGGGAGTGGATCATCATAAACAACGACCAAAGACGTATAGAACTCAGCCGTTTCCTGCGTACGCGCCGGCAGAAGCTATCGCCGCAGAGCGCAGGGCTGCAGAACGCCGATCATATCCGGCGAAGAACGAAAGGACTGCGGCGGGAGGAAGTAGCGGCGCTAGCCGGCATCTCGCTGCCTTGGTATACATCGCTCGAACAAGGCAAGGACATCAACGTCTCCGATCAGGTGCTCGACAGCTTGGCGCGCGCGCTGAACTTGAGCAGCGATGAACGGGATCATCTATTCTTCCTCGCAGCCCCTCCACGGCCGATGATAAAGCCTAGTATCAACTGTCCCGTTCTATTACCTTCGCTTCAGTTTTTGCTGGATCAGATGCCGCAGGTTCCCGCCTATATTTCGGATGAGAAGATGCATGTACTCGCTTGGAATCGGCTGGCCTCCGCAGTGTTCGGCTCATTCGATACCGCCGAACAGCGCGAGCGCAATATGATCTGGCGCATGTTCATGCTGCCTTCATACCGAACGCTGTTCATCGATTGGGAAAGCCTGGCCGGATCGCTGCTAGGCCATTTCCGCTCGCTCTATACGCGGCATATCGAAGACGCCTGGTACGCTGGTTTTATCGCTGAACTCATGGAAGGCAGCCCCGAGTTCAAGGCATGGTGGGATAGCTACGAGGTGCAGTGCACGAGCCAGCATCCGCGCGCCATCTCGCATCCTCGGGTAGGGCTGCTCAATCTCGAAACACAGCTGCTGCGCTTCGAGGACTGCCAAGACCAGTTTTTGAACGTATTCATCCCCGATCCAAAAGACGGCTCGATGCATCGGCTGGCCAAGCTTGCGGAAGAGACGAATTCCTTCCAATCATAAAATACTTGCAAGGGCACGTTGCCGTTTTCACATATTGGCGTTTTTGTCGCCGGCCCGCGACACGAAGCTGTTCCATTCATAACAAAAACCCGCGTTTAGGCGGGTTCTAACCGGATTATGCTATTGTCCAACAGGCCGTGTCTTCCAATTCCTTACACGTCTTTATTCCAAGGGCTTTTGCAAGGCACGCCCCTTACAAATGCGACCCGCCGGTCGCGTCAAGCATCTGTCCTGTTACCCATCTGCCGTCCGGCGACGCCGCGAAAGCAACGATGTCCGCGATATCCGACGGTTCCCCAACACGCCCAAGCGCGGACATCTCTTCAGCAAACTTACGGCCTTCGGGGGCATGCAGCCACGGCTTGTTGACGTCCGTATCGACAATGCCCGGCATGACGGAATTCACGGTGATACCGCGCGGACCAAGAAGCTTAGCGAGATGCAAGGTGAAAGTATTGAGGGCGCCTTTGGTTAAGTTGTACGCCATAATATGAGGAAAGGCAATGCGTGTCACGCCGGATGAGATATTGATGATACGGCCGCCGTCTCGCAGGCGTTCCAGCGATTTCTGTACGAGAAAGAACGGCGCTTTGACATTGACTGCGAACAGCCGATCTAACTCCTCCTCGCTCGTCTCTTCAAACGAGGAGGAAGTTCCGATGCCGGCATTATTGACCAAGATATCAAATGTGTTATTGCCTGTTCTGCGAATGAGCTCCTCATCCAGAATCTTCAGCAGCCGGTCCACACCCTCCAGGGAATTAAGCTCGGCCCCGACCGGAAAAGCAGTGCCTCCAATGGCCTCGATTGCAGCTACAGTCTCATTTGCGTCGTCTATCCGTGTGCCGTAATGTACAACGACATTTGCGCCTTCAGCTGCAAGCCGCAGCGCGATCCCTCTGCCAATCCCCCGGCTGGCCCCCGTAACGAGTGCCGTTTTTCCTTCAAGGCGTTTCATATTCATGTCATCATCCACTCCCTATTCGTTGGTTGATCACATGATAAACCCTCCCCATTAGGGGAGAGTCAAGCGTTGCATCTCTTTTTTAAGCCCTTTCGATCGGTATGATCGTTTCCGCCATCCGCAGTTGGCCATAAATATCTTTGTCCGACATCAAATAGACCTCACGAGTTGGAATCGCCGCAAGGGGACTGTACCCCTTATTAGCGATCCATGACTGTAACGTCTCGATTGCCTTACAATTGTCTTTATAGGGGTTGCACCAGTGGGTATACGAAACGGCTTGCTTTATGGCCGGCATCTGATGAACCTTCACCCTGCAGCTTTCCGGGATCTCCCGCGATAACGGAATCGCAACCTCGATATCGGCAGATTCTTCATCGTGACTGCTGTGCCATATGATGGTTAAATCGTGGTCCGGCACTTCGCCCTGCGAGCTGACATACTGCTTCAGTTCGTCGATCAGCAGACACAGTTGGTCTTTGGGCAATATCTTGCGGATGGAAGCAACGAGAAGCGGTTCTACGCTACGAATCGTGATCTCCGTGTCCTCCGCTGCCGCCGCGTGCCGGTCGATCTGCAGTAGACGTTCATCGATCTCCGCAAGCAGTTTTTGAGCCTCGTGTATCTGCCGCTCCAGCTCTTTCCGCTTCCTAAGCAGCGTACGCTCCGCTAGCGTTAGAGTGACCGGTCCGGTGAGCAACGGCCGCATCATTTCGAGTGTTAATCCCTGTTCTTTGAATCCTTCTATACGACGGATGGTTAGGAGCTGCTCGGCCGAATAATAACGATACCCCGATTCTTCGTCCACACGCGCTGGCTTTAACAGGCCGAGCTTATCATAATGACGAAGTGTCTTCACCGTCACACCGCATATTTGGGCAAAGGTCCCAATTCTAAACATTCGGATTCCCCTTTATTGGAAAGTTGAGTCCCTGTCATGCAGCCCCATGCTAATAAAAGAATACCAAAACAACCTGGTGCACAAATCGGACACTGTAACGAAAGAAATGCTATTAGCTGTTCGACAAAACGGTTAAACGATCCTGCTGATCGCTTAACGGTGACAGCCGGCTTTGAAATATCGGCCAACTTGATAAACACCTCTGCGCGCCAACCGGAATAAGTTGAACAATAGGCATTTATCCCATATGCGCTTATGCCCCTGCCAATTCACGATATATGTGAAGGTTGCAGGCCGCAGGATAGGCGCGCAAAGGAGTGTTCAAATTGACCGAAAACGCATCCCACTACTTTGCCCGCGGCAACACCGCACACGGGGCTCATTTTTTGTATAAGTCGGCTTTCCAAGGGCTGGATAAGATTCTCGTCCTGACGGGTCCCCCAGGTACAGGCAAATCCACAATCATTCGTAAATTGGCGGAAAGTCTGGCTGACAGAGGGCAGCACGTGCAATGCTTCCATTCCCCGCTTCGGCCGGATGAGCTCGACGGCATGATTGCAACCGAGTTAAAGGTCGGCATTGTCGACCAGCAAGCTTGCGAGTGGTTCACAGAGAGCGGCGCAGGTGCAACTATCGAATTCGATTTTGGAGCGGCGCTTAATAACAGGGAGATTTCAGCGGAGACTCTTGGAAGGATCGAAGAACTCAAAGGAAAGCTTACTGAAGCTTATTCCAAAGCTTATGAATCCTTTGCAACCGCTTTACGGATTCATGATGAATGGGAAAAATTTTATATCGAAAGTATGGACTTCGATAAGGCCGATCAAATCACGCAGGAATTGATTCAGGAATTGTATGCCGGACACGAAAACGGAACCCCCGCCTCTGTCCGTCATTTGTTTTTCGGGGCTGCGACGCCTAAGGGCGCGTTTGATTTCATTCAAAGCTTGACAGCTCAGTTGAGCAGGCGGATTTTCATCAAAGGAAGACCGGGATCCGGTAAGTCCACGCTTTTGAAAAAGCTTGCCGCTTCGGCCGAGGAGAAGGGCATCGAGGTTCAGGTGTTTCATTGCGGTTTTGATCCAAACAGCCTGGATATGCTGATCTTCCCTGGGCTCAGCACGGCTATTTTCGACAGCACCGCCCCGCATGAATACTTTCCGGATCGTGACGGAGATGAGGTCTTGGATATGTATGAACGCACCATGACCCCAGGGACGGATGAAGCCTATGCGGCTGAAATAGCCGGGATTAGAGAACGATATTCAGCAAAAATGAAAGAAGCCACTTCACACCTAGCGGCAGCGGAAGCTATCGATTCACAGATCAAATCCTTCTATACAGCTGCGACAGATTTTTCAATCGTTGAGCAGCTGCGAATTCAGCTGCAGTCGGAATTAATGAGTCATAGCCTCTAGCAGCTGGAAAATCGTGTTGAGGCCATCCTTTTGGGGATGGCCTTTGGGCGTCCGTTTCTTTAATGGCAAAGGGAGCATATCAGCGGCAAACTGCTCCCTTGATCGTCTAACTCAAGCAAGTTATCTTCTATGCTTACTCCGGAGTACCATCAGGGCGAAAAAACGTCCACTGCCCTTCGGAAACAACTTCGGCCGCACCATCGATCACTTTAATGGCGGTCTGGTCGTCAATCGCATACGCCGGCCCCCGCATCCCGGCAGCCCATTTCTCTGCTGCAGCCCTTGTGTTATGCGGCAGCATCTCGTGATCCAGATGCGGAAACATTGCAAAATCAACCAGCCCCAGCGTTTCTTCGCCACCGGCGGGCGGAGTCCAGCCAACGAAAAATTCTCCGATCCTTGGGGCCATCACCATACTCCCTGCGCTCATTCCCACGTAAACAGCCTGCAGCGACGGCAATAGGTCCGCCAGCCCGGATTGCCGCATCCAGTGGCACAGGTAGAGGGCGTCGCCGCCCGACACTAGCAGGACGTCCGTCTCCCGGACCAGCGGCACCCACCGTTCTTCGCCGATGCTTGGCAGCGCTGTAAGCTCCAGCACGCCGACAGACTTCCAGCCCAGGTCGACCATGGGGCTCTCTTCTTTGCCGCTGATGAACTGCCAGGCTTTGACGCCGGGGCCGACCCAGGGGTGTCCGTACATCGCAGTGGGGATGCATAGGGCGTTGCAGTCGGCGATAGGCTTGCCCAGCAGGTCAACCAGCGCGTCGTGTATGCTTTTATTTTTGATGCCTGCAGATGTGAGCAGAAGCTTCATCACTTCACCCCTTGTCGTTGTGTGATTGCCTTTTTAGATCACCGAGATCACGTTACATCTACCCATCTGCCGACAACCTCTTTTAAAAGCTCTCTTTTTGCCTCGACATCCTTTAAATCGGTAAGTTTGATCGTAGCTCTATCATTTGCAGCCCATACCATAAACCCTTTGGGCACATCTTCGAAATGAGGCTTCAGGTTTACGGTTTCTTTCGCTTTAGCTCCGCGGTGAAGCACAAGTCTAAAAAAACCGTTGCCATGAAGGTTAAACGTTACTCTATCGTCATTATGTAAATAGAAGCTTGGCGCGTTCCATTTCACGTGTTCAGAAAGCCCCTTCTCCATACTTAGGATAATTTTTCTTACTTCCTCAATCTCCGTTTTAAATGGATGGTCAAGCTTCTGCAGAAATTCCTCGACTTGTTGGTTCCCTGAAACGATTTCCATGATCATCGCTCCTATCCCTATTCATTGCGTAGTACCTTCAATATTACAACAATTAATAACGCGGGTTTCTTTTCAATTGCTAACTTTACAATAACGTCTCGATATTGCCATTATAATTGTGCACAAATGCCGAGACCTTCACACTTCCTCTACTCGTAACGTTGCTTCGATCCCTCCGTTTATGTAGAGAAACGGTAACCGGCCATTCGGCCGGCTGTTGCCGGGCCAGTGTCGGGCTGCCGTTCATAGGCCGCTTATTTCTTCCAATCGAATGGGGCGCGTGATACAATCAGGACGAACCTGGGGAGGGAATGTTTCCCACACGAAGAGGGTGAGGAGAAAAGGTGAAGACAATGACTTCAGAGAACGCGTTATTCCGGAGCAGAGGCAGCATTGACTCGGGGAAGGTATCCTTTATTGAATTGTTTTTCGACTTGATTTTTGTCTTTGCCGTTACGCAGTTATCCCACTCCTTCCTAGAGCATTTCACTTGGGAAGGCGCGATCCGGCTCGGGCTGCTGACGATGGCCGTTTGGTGGGTCTGGATCTTTACCGCATGGGTGATGAACTGGCTGAATCCGGAGACGAACCGCGTTCGTTTTATGCTCATCGGACTCATGCTGGTCGGACTGATCATGTCCTCCTCGATTCCGAAAGCATTCGAGGAATCGGGATTGTATTTTGCGTTCGCTTACGTCATTTTCCAAGTTGGAAGAACCGCCTACACGGTATGGGTGCTTCGAAAAGGCTCGAAGGAGCTGCGCATTAACTTTATTCGGATTCTTAGCTGGCTGACCCTATCGGGGGTGTTCTGGATCGGCGGAGGGTTCGCGCATGAGGAGATGCGCCTGGCGTTCTGGTGCATTGCGCTGCTTATCGAATACGTCGCCCCGTCCTTAGGATTCTGGCTGCCGAAGGCGGGCAGGACGCCGACTACCGTGTGGAATGTGGAAGGCAACCATATGGCGGAGAGATGCGGTTTGTTCATCATTATCGCGCTTGGCGAATCGATTCTGGTGACAGGGGCCACCTTCGCCGGACTGGAATGGAACCCGCTTACCCTCGTTTCGTTCATTGCCGCTTTCCTTGGCTCGGTGGCGATGTGGTGGATTTATTTTCATATAACCGCCAAAGTCGGGCATCATTTCATCGCCCATTCCGCCGACCCGGGCAGAATCGCGCGTTCGGCTTACACGTATACTCATCTGCTCTTGGTAGCGGGCATTATTTTGTCCGCCGTGGCAGATGAACTGGTGCTCGCTCGTCCTTCCGGCCATATAGATTGGCAAACGGCCGCCGTCATTCTTGCGGGTCCGATGCTCTACTTGCTCGGAAACATGTTCTTTTTGCGGATCGTCGCAGGGGTCGTCTCCGCGCCTTATGTTACGGGAATCGTCATACTCGCGGTTTTATTCCCTTTTTCGGCGAGTCTTTCCGCTTTGCTCTTATCCGGCGTCGCAACGGTTACGCTTATCGTTGTTTCACTGTGGGGCTCCCGCTTCACCGACCGGCTTTGTCAAACAAAGCCACCATTGGAGCGCCAGCGAACAGCATCGGTGTAAGTCTAGCGCCCCCCAAAGATTCGAGGCTGCCACAACGAACGACGGCAGCCTCTTTTCATGCATATGCGGCTTCATCAGGAGACCGCATTCTCCCTCTGCCTGCCGCGCTTATTATTTCTAAGCGATAGGTAGAAGCAGAAGAGAAGCACCGCGCATGCGAGCATATACGGATAATTGATATCGAGATCGAACAGAAAACCGGCCGCAATAGGTCCCGCAATGTTACCGAGACTGGTGAACGCCGAGTTTAGGCCCGCGACGTAGCCTTGTTGGTCTTTGGCGAGCATTGACATTTGCGTGCTAATGGCCGGGCGCAAAATATCAATGGCCAAAAAGATAATAAATGTAACCGCAAAAATGAGCCAAAACGTATGAACAAAAAGTGTGGCCAGAATAAACGCGCCGGCGAAGAAAAGGCAGATTGTAATGACGCGCTTCTCGCCGAAACGGTTCAGAATCCAGCTGAAAACCGTAAGCTGCACAACCGCGCCGGCGATCGATCCGAACGTAATGATAAAGGCGATATCCTTGGGATCGAAGCCGAATTTGTGATCGACAAACAGTCCGAAGACCGTTTCAAAGTTCGCCAGTCCAAAGGATGCAACGAATACGAGAATTAAACTCAAAAAATACGGCTCTCGGTAAGCGTTCATCAGTTGAGTTGCAAGGCTGCTCCCTTGTAAGGCTGGCGCGTCGGACTCTTCCTTTCTCGAAGCGCGAGACTCTTTAAGGAGAAACAAAGTCATACAAGCGGCGACCAGACCCGCCGCGGCTGCTGTGTAAAAGGGCACGCGAATGCCGAATTCGGCAAGATAACCGCCAATGCCTGGGCCAATAATAAAACCCGTCGTAATCGACGCGTTAATATACCCCATCCCCGCCGCTCGTTCCTCTGTCGTTGTAACATCCGCCGCGTAAGCCATTACGGCCGGCATAATCAATGCGGCGCTAATGCCGCCGAGCATTCTTGAAACGAATAACAGAAGGGAAGAATTCGCGATCCCGAACAGCCCCTCAGACAGGGAAAAAATGACCATGCCGATGACGATCATTCTTTTCCTTCCGAAAGAATCCGCCATACGGCCGGCCAATGGGGAGAAGAGAAACTGCGTCAAGGAAAAGGCCGCAACCAGTAGGCCGACAGTCCCTCCGCTAATCCCCAGCTCCTCCATGTACTGAGGCATAATGGGGATGACTAAGCCAATACCCGTGAAAACTAAAAATAGATTTAACATGAGGATGATTACAGATCCCCGGTTTCTTAATAACAACGCCATGCTTCATGCCTCCAAATATTAATACTGAATATTCATTCTAGATTATCTCAAAAAAAAACCGCTAGCGGGGCGGATTCGCAATACCGTGCAAAAACACGTCCATCGCCAACCGATAAGCCGCTAACGTCTCATCTCGCTCCATTCTCCGCGTGTGCTGACTTAAACCATACAATAAACTGTCCAGAATGACGGCGAGCCCTGCAGCGTTCGTAACATGCAATTCCCCGTTATCGATCCCTTTCTGCAGCAGCTGCCGATTAAAATCGAGGTAGCCTTTGACCATTTCATTAATCCGTTCCTCCACATCGGAGGCCTTCTCCGAGTTGTTGAAAAACTCATCCATGGCCTTCGTCAGCGGATGATTGAATTGATCGAGCGCCAAATGCTCGGCCATCCCGTGCAATTTTTCGATAATGGTCGGATACTGCTGTTCCTTTGTCAGCCATCTTTCTTCCCATTCCTTGTCCCATTCTTCCATGAGATGCAAGAAAAGCCCTTCCTTACTTTTAAAATGATAATAGATGTTGCCCGCGCTGCACCCGGTTGCTTTCACGATTTCTTCGATCGATGAGGCTTTATAGCCCTTTTGCATAAATAATACCTTGGCGGCATCGGCGATCTTCTTTTTTGTCTGCTCGGTTTGCTGCTTTTTTTTATTCAACTGGTCTCACCCACCGTTCGTCGGCCAAATACTGAACATTTATTCAGTATTATATGCGGTAGGCAATAATAAAGCAACCACGCTTAATAGAATGAACGACCGAGCCATGAAGGGAATCACCTCAATAAACTTGGTAATTGGGAGGAAAACTATTCATTATAGATAGGTATATTCATCTCCTTCCCTGCGAAATAGGCAATCTATTAACGAAAGTTAATAGGAATCAAATCTCCGATTTGCTATGATGAGAGCGCCAATTTTGGTGAAGGAGGGAAACATCGAATGCGCAAAATCATTCCAGGGCTTCTGCTAATCGTGATCTTATCTATATTCATCCCATTTGGAGAGGACCGGCGCGCCTATGCCGCCGTTACGATGACGGCGCTGCCGGCTTCGGCCAACCTGCCTGCGAATGCAGTATTAGGGGCAGCGAGCCCCGTGATGCTGGGCTCCCAGATTTTATTCACCGGAGGACAGACGGGAAGTACCGGTTACCCTTCGCAGAGCTATATGTTTAACCCCGCTAATCAAACCTGGTCCTCTCACGTGCCCGCTCTGCAGCTGGCCTACCACCGCCAATCCATGCTAAGCGACAGTCGCGTGCTCGTTACCGGGGGCCATCAGTTCGTGAACGGTATCGGGTACGTGTACAATAATCAGCCACGTATCTATAGTCCGTTCACGAATTCATGGACGAACGCGGCGGCATTGCCCAAAAATATCGTCGGGAATTCACAGAGCACGCTAACAGACGGAAGGGTATTGATCGCGGGCGGCGCTGACAGCGTGTACTCCGTATATAGCAGCACATTGTACAGCAACGCTTATATTTATGACCCTGGCGCCAACGAATGGAACGAAGTCGCTCCTTTGCCCATCGGCCTTTACGGAGCCGTCCAAAGCACACTCAACGACGGACGGGTGCTGGTGACGGGAGGACAGAACAGTATTGTTCTGACTCTTCGGTCTTTTCTTTACGACCCGTCGTCCAACACGTGGACGGAAGCTGCACACATGCCATTTGACGGGGGGGATGTATTTTCCGGACACGCTCAGATCACGCTGCCTAACGGAAAAGTATTGGTTATGGGCAAAAACTATTTTTATTTGTATGATCCAGCCTCCAATACGTGGAAGATGGACAGCCCCAATCCGACCCGATTGGTGAATGCAAGCCTGGTAGCCCTTGGCGGCGATGTATACGTGATTGGGGGCTACGATGAAACAAGCGCTGTTGCAAACCAGACTGTATATAAGCTTACCTTCGACTTTGATCCGCCGACCGCGCCCGTCATTTCGGGCGTACCTTCCGGCTGGAGCACGTCCGATATCGAGGTCGCCATCGTTGCAGGGACGGATGCCGGAACTGGCGTGAACCGTACGGAGTTCAGCCTATCCGGCGCGATGACGCAGGGTTGGACAACGTACGACGGCTCGCCAATTGCCGTTACGGCTACAGGGCAGACGACAATCAGCGCGAGAACCGTCGATAACGCCGGTAATATAAGCGAAGTCTCGACTGCTGTGGCGAAGGTCGACAAAACAGTCCCTACTTCACCGTCGATTAACCGTTCTACAACTTCGTGGTCATCAACTGATGTCACTTTTACGCTCACGGGCGCGAGTGACGGATCGGGCTCAGGGATCCAAAGACAAGAGTTCAGTCTGTTGGGGGCGACGTCGCTTGGGTGGACGACCTATACCGGTACCGTGACAATTACTGCACAGGGAGAGACGACAATACAAGCGAGAAGCGTGGACAACGTAGGCCACGTGAGCAACATTCAATCGACCGTCGTCTTTATCGATAGGACGAGTCCTACCGTTCCTGCTGTCACGCTCTCTGAGACAAACTGGAGCAACGCGGATGTTACCGTGACGATTGCTCCGGGTATAGACATGGGCGGAGCCGGTGTCAGCAGGACGGAGTATAGACTTTCCGGAGCAACCAACTCAAGCTGGGCGACGTACAACGGACCGATAAAGATAAGCGCTGACGGGCAGACGGTCATCGAAGCAAGAACGGTCGACCGGGCAGGGAATATAAGCACAAGCAGAACAGCCACAGCAAAGGTGGACAAAACACAGCCGACAGCCCCGACGGTGACGCATAATGCGGGAGTATGGACGAATGCCGCAAGCGTCAGCGTAACAGTCGCGGCGGGGAGCGACGCAACCTCGGGAGCAGCGCGAACCGAATACAGTCTGAGCGGCGCTACAACGCGCGCCTGGACAGCTTATGCCGCTCCAGTCGCCATATCCGCCGAAGGTCAAACGACCGTTCACGCAAGAACAATCGATAATGCGGGCAATGTAAGCAGCACGGGCACAAGCACGGTGAGCATCGACCGAACAGCCCCATCCCTGCCGGTGATTACGCCTAACGATTCCGGATGGTCCGCAACGAACCTTAACGTCTCCATTACAGGGGCAGACACGGGCTCCGGCGTTATGCTTATCGAATATAAATTGTCGGGCGCGACAACCCAAAACTGGAGAACCTATACGGTTCCCATCAACATTACGAACGACGGCCAGACCGTGGTTGCCGCGAGGGTTGTGGACCGGGCTGGCAACGTGAGTTCTGAAGCTTTGGCGACACAGTCTATCGATAAGAAAGCGCCGGATGCTCCGACCCTTACTCCGGAGACGACGGAGTGGAGTCCGGCAGCAAGCGTCAAAGTAACGGCCGCTGCAGGCGCGGATACGGGCGGCTCCGGCGCAGACCGGGTCGAATACAGCTTGTCGGGCGCGACAACGCTGGGATGGACCGATTATAGCGTGCCGATCACTATAACTTCGGAAGGAACAACGACGGTCATTGCCAGAACGGTAGACCTTGCAGGCAACGTCGGCAATACGGCGTCAACATCCGTCCGTCTTGATCGGACAAAACCCGCTGCGCCCGCAGTCGCGTCCTCTTCGGCGGACTGGACGTCCTCCGATGTTACAATGACGGTGACGGGCGGAAGCGACGCGCTGTCAGGCGTCAAGCGGACGGAGTACCGGCTTACCGGCGCGACGACGCTGGACTGGACCACGTATACGGGAACTGTGACGATATCGGCCGAAGGAAGCACCGTACTCGAGGCCCGGGTTGTGGACAACGCAGGAAACGCCAGTCCGGCAGTGTCGGCTTCAGCCCGTGTTGACCGCAGCAAGCCGGCGGCACCTGCCATCTCGTATGATCATTCCGATGAGTGGGTATCCGCCGCAAGCGTATCGGTCGCGGTCTCCGAAGGCGCGGACAGCGGGGGCTCAGGCGTCGCGAAGGTAGAATACAGCTTGTCTGGAGCGACGTCGGTAGACTGGAAAACCTACGAAAGCCCAATTCTTGTAACAGCAGAAGGCGAAACAACCGTATCGGCGAGAACCGTTGACTCCGCGGGAAATAGAAGCAGCCTTGCGACGACTGTCGTGAAGCTGGACCGGACGAAGCCGGCAGCGCCAAGCATCAGCGGCTCCGCGACCGATTGGACGCCGGATGATATTGAAGTCGACGTCACAGCCGGTGTTGATGCGCTGTCGGGCACCGATAAGACCGAGTACCGCTTAAGCGGGGCGGCCGAGATGGACTGGACGACGTATTCCGAACCATTCACCATCAAGGCGGAAGGCGAAACGACGGTAACGGTTCGATCTATTGATCTTGCGGGCAACCTGAGTGAAACAGCCGAATGGACGGCCCGCATCGACCGGACGGCCCCTGAGGCGCCGCTTATTCTGTCGCCGGAGGACGGCGTTGTAACGAATGACGCGTTGCCGCAGCTGAGGGGCACGGCGGAAAAGGGCTCTAGCATACAGCTGGAATGGAACGGGCAGCCTCTGCCTCTGGTTAAAGCGGATAATGACCGCGGCGAATGGTCATATACACCCGCCAGCGCGCTTGCGGATGGCGATTATGAAATTACTGCCATTGCAGTCGATTCGGCGGGTAATGAAAGCGAGGAAGCCGCCAGCATAACGCTGACGGTTGATACGACTCCGCCGGGCAAGCCGGTCATCCTCGAGCCGGCACCGGGGGCTGCAATTAACAACCCGGATCTGATTGTGAAGGGCGAAGCGGAGCCGCATGCGAAAGTTGACTTGTACCTGAATGAAGAACGAACAGCGGTTGCAACAACAACAGTGAAAGAGGATGGAACCTGGACGATCACGTACGACAAGCCGCTTGACGACGGCGTTTATGTCTGGAAAGCCATCGCAACGGACGCTGCGGGCAATGCCAGCCCGGCTTCCGATACGGTTAGCTGGACGCTCGATACGGAGGCGCCGGAGGCCCCGGCAATCGCGTCCTCTTCGGCGGACTGGACGTCCTCCGATGTTACAATGACGGTGACGGGCGGAAGTGACGCGTTGTCTGGCGTCAAGCGGACGGAATACCGGCTTACCGGCGCGACGGCGCTGGACTGGACCACGTATACGGGAACTGTGACGATATCGGCCGAAGGAAGCACCACGCTCGAGGCCCGGGTCGTGGACAACGCCGGAAACGCCAGTCCGGCAGTGTCGGCTTCAGCCCGTATTGACCGCAGCAAGCCGGCGGCACCTGCCATCTCGTATGATCATTCCGATGAGTGGGTATCCGCCGCAAGCGTATCGGTCGCGGTCTCCGAAGGCGCGGACAGCGGGGGCTCAGGCGTCGCGAAGGTAGAATACAGCTTGTCTGGAGCGACGTCGGTAGACTGGAAAACTTACGAAAGCCCAATTCTTGTAACAGCAGAAGGCGAAACAACCGTATCGGCGAGAACCGTTGACTCCGCGGGAAATAGAAGCAGCCTTGCGACGACTGTCGTGAAGCTGGACCGGACGAAGCCGGCAGCGCCAAGCATCAACGGCTCCGCGACCGATTGGACGCCGGATGATATTGAAGTCGACGTCACAGCCGGTGTTGATGCGCTGTCGGGCACCGATAAGACCGAGTACCGCTTAAGCGGCGCGGCCGAGATGGACTGGACGACGTATTCCGAACCATTCACCATCAAGGCGGAAGGCGAAACGACGGTAACGGTTCGATCTATTGATCTTGCGGGCAACCTGAGTGAAACAGCCGAATGGACGGCCCGCATCGACCGGACGGCCCCTGAGGCGCCGCTTATTCTGTCGCCGGAGGACGGCGTTGTAACGAATGACGCGTTGCCGCAGCTGAGGGGCACGGCGGAAAAGGGCTCTACCATACAGCTGGAATGGAACGGACAGCTTCTGCCTCTGGTCAAAGCGGATGATGACCGCGGCGAATGGTCATATACACCCGCCAGCGCGCTCGCGGATGGCGTTTATGAAATCACTGCCATTGCAGTCGATTCGGCGGGTAATGAAAGCGAGGAAGCCGCCAGCATAACGCTGACGGTTGATACGACTCCGCCGGGCAAGCCGGTCATCCTCGAGCCGGCACCAGGGGCTGCAATTAATAATCCGGTGCTGGTCGTGAAGGGTGAAGCGGAGCCGCATGCGAAAGTCGACCTATATCTGGATGAAGAACGGACTGCGGTTGAAACAACAACAGCAAAAGAGGATGGAACCTGGGCGATCACGTACGACAAGCCGCTTGACGACGGCGTTTATGTCTGGAAAGCCATCGCAACGGACGCTGCGGGTAATGCCAGCCCGGCCTCCGGTACGGTTAGCTGGACGCTCGATACGGAAGCGCCGGAGGAGCCGGCAATCACGTCGCCGGTTGGCGATACCGTGACGAATGATAACCGCGCCATTTTCAC
The DNA here is from genome assembly GCF_003583765.1 of Paenibacillus nanensis. Classification (GTDB taxonomy): domain Bacteria; phylum Bacillota; class Bacilli; order Paenibacillales; family Paenibacillaceae; genus Pristimantibacillus; species Pristimantibacillus nanensis. Next base: position 212,096 of record NZ_QXQA01000008.1, on the reverse strand, counting down.
TGGGACGGCGGAGAAAGGGTCGGTCGTCACGCTGCTGCTTGATGGCCGCGACGACGATATCGAAGTGAACGTCGATGAGGACGGCTTATGGAGCTATTCTCCGACGTCTGCTCTGCATGACGGCCCGCATACGCTTCAGGCGTTTGCAACCGATACGGCAGGCAATGCCGGAGCGTCATCGGATACGGTCGCCTGGACGATCGACACACTCGCCCCAGAGACGCCGATAATTGAAGCTCCGATCGAAGGAGCACATGTTCCGACGGCTAAGCCGGCATGGTCGGGACGAGCAGAGGCAGGATCGATCATCAGCTTCATCCTGGACGGCTCTAAGCTTGCGGAAGCTGCGGCTGGAGATAACGGCGAGTGGACTTACGTACCCGCCGAGCCTATTGCTGACGGCACCCATACACTAGCCGTATTGTCCAAAGACGCCGCAGGCAACGAAAGCGAGCAATCGGAGATGGTTTCGTTCACGATTGATACAGCCAAACCAGCCATTCCAACCGTCTCGCAGCCGACGGAGGGCTCTGTGACGAATCAGCGCAAACCGGTCATCTCGGGCATCTCCGAGCCTGGCGCAAGCATCTCCATCTACTTGGACGGAGAGCATGCGGGAGACGTTGAAGCGGATATGAATGGCCAGTGGAGCTTTACGCCTGCTGCAGAGCTTGCTATTGGCGAGCATGCTGTACGGGCTCTCGCGACAGACCTGGCCGGCAACGCAAGCAACCGTTCCGCGGAGCAGACTTTCCAAGTCGTTTCGGACAACGCAAGGTTAGGACTGCTGGAGCTGAAGGATGTTCCTCTGGGCGAAGAGTTCGACGGAGCGACGATGGACTATACGGCAACTGCCCCTTATTTCCAGTCCAGCATATCGATCGCGGCGGAGCCGGAGGACGCAAAGGCGACGATTCGTATTTTGCAGGAAGGGACCGTCATTGATAATCCCGTCACATTATCGGTGGGGACGCAGACCTTCGCGATTGAGGTAACAGCGCAAGACGGCACGACCGTGCTGGTCTATACCCTGAAGGTGACACGGATGCCGTTTCCGTACGTGCCGCCAGCCGAGCCGGAGGAGACGGAAGATCCGGAAGAGGAGACGGAGAAGCCGTCAGCTCCTCTCGTATGTGAGCCTACTGGAGCCGCTCCGCGGACGTTTGGCGATCTGGCCGGCCACTGGGCGGAGGGCATCGTGACGAAGGCCTCCGGCTGCGGCATCGTCAGCGGCTATGAAGACGGCAATTTCCGGCCCGATGCAAAGCTGACACGCGCACAGTTCATCGTAATGCTGATCAATGCGCTGGCGGCAGATAACATGGAACCAGGAGGCGCCCGAACAGAAGCTCATTCGTTCGCGGATGCCGGCCACATACCAGCATGGGCAGCAGACGCAATCGCTAAAGCCGTAGAGCTTGGCATCATCAGCGGCTATGACGACGGCACGTTTCGTCCGGACGCTCCGGTGACGCGCGCCGAAATGGTGACGATGGCTGCGAGGGCGGCTGGACTAGCACCGCTTCCTTCCTCCGGTAGCCGCCCGTTCGCCGACCATGACGCGATTCCGGAATGGGCGCAGGGCTTTATCGCAGCGGCGAAAGAACTCGGCTACGTCCAGGGCAAGTCGGACAACAGCTTTGCGCCGCTTGCGGGCTCTACAAGAGCGGAGGCGGTCGCCCTTCTGCTGCGGATGAGCGAACCGATTGCGTAATCGTTATGAAGGACCGGCCTACATTGGCCGGTCCTTTTTTTGTTGATCCGGCCGCCCGCATCCATTCCAATCGAATGAAAAGGAATCCTGCTGTTATTTTCTATATTGGGGCAATATGGTAGCCTATTGGTAAATGAAATGGATTCTGGCGAGAGAGCATTTTTTATAAGATGGTTCATTTTAAGGGGGTAAAACATGGATTATTCTTCCCCAAAAGACGCCTCGTTACAGATTGAACGATGGCCTAAAAGGACTATTGCGGCAGGCCGTCGACATACGGTTGGTCTTCAATCGGACGGTACGGTAACGGCAGTTGGCGATAATAAACAGGGGCAATGCGAAGTAAGCGGCTGGCGTGGCATTGTGGCGGTGGCGGCCGGCAATGTTCATATGGCGACGAACACGGGCAGCGCGCATACAATCGGGCTTACAGCCGACGGCACGGTCGTTGCTGCAGGGTGGAATAAGGATGGCCAATGCGATGTCAGCGAATGGCGCGGTATTGCATCGGTCGCCGCGGGCTGGCGCCGTACCGTCGGGCTGAAATCGGACGGCACGGTCGTTGCTGCGGGACGAAATCATGAGGGGCAATGCGATGTAAACGGCTGGCATGATATCGCGGCGATAGCAGCGGGCGACTGGCATACGGTCGGGCTTCAATTAGACGGCACGGTGACGATTACGGGGAATAATCGGTACGGACAATGCAATGTAAGCGGCTGGCGTAACATGGTGGCGGTGTCTGCGGGTTACTTGCATACCGTCGGGCTGAAATCGGATGGCGCGGTCGCGGCCGCGGGGTTGAACAAGCACGGCCAGTGCGAAGTAAACGGCTGGCGCGATATTGTGGCGATTGCGGCAGGCAGCTATCATACCATAGGCCTTAAATCGGACGGCACTGTTGTTGCTGCAGGCCATAATGAACATGGCCAATGTAATGTAAGCGGCTGGCGCAATATTGTTGCGGTGGCGGCAGGCTGCGCCCATACCCTTGGCCTAAAATCGGACGGCACTGTTGTTGCTGCAGGCCATAATGAACATGGCCAATGCGATGTAAGCAGCTGGCAGGGCATTCAACTGCCCAGATAATCGTATACACTCAAAACCATATGGAGCAGTGCCTCGGCGGTCTGCTCCCCCTAATACCGGACTCGTGCATTGCTGTATCACGGCCGATGACTATCCTATTTTGTCAAACACCGGCTAGCGAACCTGCTCAAATTCCCCATCTTCTTGTTGCACAACGGACATTCTCCACGTCTTGCGGATGATTAAACGGCTTTCCGTTTGTAAGCGCGCACCGCAAATAGATAGGCGACGATCAGTATGCCTAAGCACCACGCAAGAGCGATCCAAAGATCGTGGCCCACCGGCTGGCCGGACAGAAGCGCGCGGATCGATTCAACGATCGAAGTAACCGGCTGGTTTTCGGCAAAGACGCGCACGGCTCGAGGCATCGATTCGGTCGGCACAAACGCCGAACTGATAAACGGCAGGAAAATAAGCGGATAGGAAAACGCGCTTGCCCCTTCCACCGACTTCGCGGACAGTCCGGCAATCGCCGCGACCCACGTCAAGGCCAGCGTAAACAGCACGAGTATACCGGCTACGGCAAGCCATGGCAGTACCCCCGCCGATGACCGGAAACCCATTATCAAAGCGACAACAATAATGACGGCAAGAGAAATGACGTTGGATACTACAGAGGTCAGCACATGCCCCCACAGCACGGCCGAACGCGAAATCGGCATGGAGTGGAACCGCTCGATAATGCCCCGTTGCTTATCTAGAAACAAGCGATAAGCCGTATAGGATATGCCGCTTGCGATTGCCATCAGCAGGATACCGGGCAGCAGGTAATTCACGTAGTTATCCGTACCGGCTTGGATTGCGCCGCCGAACACGTAGACGAACAGCAGCATCATCGCAATCGGAGTGATGCAGACCGTGATGATGGTGTCCATGCTGCGGAAAATATGGCGCATGGAGCGTCCAAGCATAACACTCATATCGCTGAAAAAGTGGTTCTTTGTCGTTTCCATATTACATGGCCTCCTTTTTGCCGACGATGGTGAGGAAGATCTCCTCTAATGACGGCTGTTTTTCAACATACTCCACCTTTGCGGATGGGAACAGCTTTTTCAGCTCCGAAAGCGTGCCGTTCGCGATAATTCTGCCCTCGTGCAAAATAGCGATTCGGTCGGCCAGCTGCTCCGCTTCCTCTAAATACTGCGTCGTCAGGAGAATCGTCGTACCCCCATCGGCCAGCTCCTTGACGATCTTCCACACCTCGATGCGGGCCTCGGGGTCAAGTCCGGTAGTCGGCTCGTCGAGGAAAATGATTTTCGGATTTCCCACAAGGCTCAAAGCGATGTCGAGCCTGCGGCGCATACCGCCCGAATAAGTGGACGCTCTGCGGTCGGCGGCGTCTGTCAGACCGAAGCGTTTCAGCATTTCGTCTGCGGCCTGATGAGGATTTTCGAGGTGACGCAGCTTTGCAAGCATGATCAAATTTTCCCGTCCGGTCAACATTTCATCCACGGCGGCAAATTGCCCGGTCAGACTGATCGCTTGCCGCACGTTTTCGGGTTTCGAGGCGACGTCAAATCCGTTTACGATAGCGGTGCCTCCGTCCTGTCTAAGCAGCGTGGTCAGGATTCTAACGGTCGTCGTCTTGCCCGCGCCGTTGGATCCAAGCAGGGCGAATATTTCTCCCCGCTTCACTTCAAAATCGACGCCCTTCAAAACTTCCGTTCCCTTATAGGACTTACGCAGACCTTTCACTTCAATTGCTTTCCCCATCCCTTATACCTCCTTTATTTTGGTTGATCCGAAGCCTATTTCTTGTTCTTGTTTTGAAGAGCGGATTCTTGATAGAGGTCAGCGTACGTTTTCGAATCTTTGATTAAATCGTCGCAGAAAGCCGCTACATCTCTGCCGGTCACTTCGAGCACGCCTTTCCCTGAGGCTGCGCCTTCTTCAAAGAGATCGACAATCCCTGAGAGCAGCCCCGTCCCTTCGGTTAACTCCACAGGACCGACCTTGAAGAGATATTTTTGAATCTCTTTATAAACAACCTGATAATCCTGCGGAAGCGCCTTGACACGCGCGACATGCGCTCGCCACTCTCTTTTGCCTTCGATGATATCTCGTATTCTCATTGTTATCCCTCCTGCTTCCCTAATTTTTTAGCGATATTATGGTTAAGCTGCTGTCGCCACTTGTCGCGATAAGACTTTGCCCCTTCTTCGCCTGCCAGCGCCGAACAGAAGCCTTTGATATCGTCACCCAGAACCTCCTCTACACGCTGGCCATCCGCCGCCGTTTCTTCGAACAGGCCAAGCACGCCGTCAAGAATGAGCATGAGGTTACGGCCGGTGAAATCGGAGTGCGGCCAAAGATAGACATTAATTTTTTCCCAAGCCGCCTGATAATCAGCGGGCAGCTTTTTGGCGCGCAGTTCAAACGTTTTAAATTCTTTTTTCATGTCGCTGCCGGTAATTTTTTCCCAAAAATTCATGGTCTTCTCTCCTTTAACTCGTTCATTTTCGATGATACGAACTCCCATTTTTCCCAGAACCTCCGGAGCTCCTCGCGTCCCGCGTCATTGAGTGCAAAAAACTTTCTCGGCGGCCCCATGTCGGAGGGCTTTTTGGTGACCTCCACCAGCTTGTTTTTTTCAAGCCGGATTAAGATCGTGTACACCGTCCCCTCCACAACGTCCGAGAAGCCGAGGGCGTTCAGCTGCCGCGTAATTTCGTAGCCGTAAGTCTCGTTGCGGCTAATAATTTCAAGGACGCAGCCCTCAAGCACCCCTTTGAGCATTTCCGTTATATTTTCCAAAGCAATCACCCTTCGCTATTCTGTATGACTGGTATGAAGTATTACTTAGTACAGCTATAAAGTAACACGCAGTAGTGGCGTTGTCAATAGCGTTTGTTCTCTATAAGGAGCGGAATTTATATTTATTCAACGACTGGCAGATCCTTAAGCAGAGGGAGATGTTGCCTAGTGCATGAACATAAAACATGATTTACTTTGGCGTTTGTTGGGTTAAGGCAAGCGGGGATGGAGCGGTATAAGGCGAAAAATCAAAGCGGGAGAGATACCGCGAACGCAAGGCCGAGAGCAGGGCGTTAACACGGTCTTGAGAGGATAGTGCCATTAGGCAAACGGAAGAGGAGATCGTTGACCTCCCCCGCTCGCCCAAACGGCAAGTGCCGATACACGCGCGTGCAGCCCGATTACGGCTTCCCATTCGAATGATAGGTTAATTGTACAACACCCGAAGAGTACGTTTTTGTATGAACCAGCTTTAGATTCAACCTCTGATTGATATTCGTAAACAGCGGTTTTCCTTCTCCCAAAACGACAGGATGAACGGATAATCGAAATTCATCAACAAGCTCCAAATTAACGAAGGTTGTAATAAGACTTGCCCCGCCATATAACCAAATGTCTTTGCCGGGCTCATTCTTTAATTTAGTTACTTCTTCAACAATGTTATCGTTTATAAAGATCGCGTTGCTGTCAGTCCTTTTCAGGCTCCTGGAAAACACAATCTTTTTTTTGCTGTGAACGATTTCCCAAAATGCTTTATCTGTATCATGAGCTTCAACATCCGGGGTAAATTCTCCCCACAGGTCATAGCTTTTCCTCCCATATAAAATCGTATCAATTTGATTTAAAAATTGATCAAACTCCATTTCAGGATCCATCACGCACCAGTCAACTTCCCCATTTTTCCCTTCAATAAACCCATCCAACGTAACGGCTAAGTCTAAAATGATATTTCGTTTCATGCTTTCATACCTCCTTCGTTGATCTACAACCTATTATAGACCTTATATATGTCACCTCATGTCATATTAATAAGGACTGACTTTTATTGCGAAACCACCCTGTGCCGCACACACGAAAAAAGGCGGCCGATCGCGAGATCAGCTGCCCTTGGGTATTGAAATAAAGCGTACATTCACCATAGCCAGCGGCGTTTCATTTCACTTCCCATTGCGGGTTCCAGACGACTTCCCACAAATGGCCATCAGGATCTTGGAAATAGCCGGAATACCCGCCCCAGAAGGTTTCGTGTGCCGGAACCGTAACGGTTGCGCCTGCCTTCCGCACTTCTTCCATGACCTGATCCACCTCTTCCTTGCTGCCGACGTTATGGCCGAGAGTAAATTCAGCTGGATTAGGCTGCGCTGGATTAATCTTTGCGTCAAGAGCCAGATTATCGCGCTCAAAAATGGCGAGCCTTAAACCGCCCTCCAAATCAAAAAAGGCGGCGGCCCCATGCTCAAACTCTTTCCCTACAATCCCATCAGTCTCAAACCCAAGTCCATCCCGGTAGAATGCTAAGGATCGCTCCAGGTCATCTACCCCAATCGTAATAACCGTAATTCGCGGTTTCATGTGGTCCTCCTTGAAAAAGAATGTATGTCTCTCTGCATTTTTCATTTAATCATTTTGTTGCGCCTATTTCTTGTACAAATCGGACATTATACGCCCTGGCCGCCTTCCGCCTTGCGCAAATAAGCACCCGTGATCGAATGCTCGGCGGCAGCAAGCTGGGCAGGCGTGCCTTCGAATACAACGCGGCCGCCCCGGTGACCGCCTTCGGGACCCATGTCAATAATCCAGTCCGCGCTTTTGATGACATCCAGATTATGCTCGATGACGACCACCGTGTTGCCCCCGTCGACCAGACGATTCATTATATCCATCAGACGGGAGATATCGGACATATGCAGCCCGGTTGTCGGCTCGTCCATGACATAGAGACTGCCTTCCTTGTGAAGCTCTCCGGCCAGTTTGATGCGTTGGCATTCTCCGCCAGACAAGGTGCTTAAAGGCTGGCCAAGCGTCACGTATCCGAGTCCCACATCCTCTAGCGTCCGTAATTGATGGAGCAGTTCCTTCCTGCTGAAAAACGTTAATGCTTCCCGTACCGTCATGGCGAGGACGTCGCTGATCGATTTTCCGTTCAGTTTATACTGCAGCACTTCGTCGCTGAACCGCTTGCCCTCGCATCGTTCGCATGTCGTCCTTACCGGCTCGAGAAAGGCCAAATCCGTGTAGATCATCCCAAGGCCCTGACAGTTGGAACAGGCCCCCTTGGAGTTGAAGCTGAACAGGGAAGCGCTCACCTTGTTGGCTGCCGCGAACAGCCGGCGGATTTCGTCCATTATCCCCGTGTAAGTAGCCGGATTGGAGCGGATGGACGTGCCCACGGCCGACTGGTCGATGACAATCGCTTCCGGATGCGACGGCAGGAACGCTCGGTTAATCAACGTGCTTTTACCTGAGCCGGCCACTCCCGTTACCACCGTCAGCACACCGACCGGTATATCGACTGTCACATCCTTGAGATTATGCAGGTTAGCGCCGGCTACTGTCATCCAGCCCTTAGGCTCCCTGGTTGAAGCCTTCAAGGGCAGACTTTGCTTCAAACACCGCCCTGTCAACGTATCCGCGCGGAGCAAGCCCGCAAAGTCGCCTTCGTAGACGATTTCCCCGCCGCGAGTCCCCGCATAAGGCCCGACATCGACGATATAATCGGCGATCTCCATAACTTCGCGGTCGTGTTCGACGACTAGCACCGTATTCCCTTTGTCCCGGAGCTGGCGCAGCATGCCGTTCAGCCGATGAACATCCCGCGGATGAAGCCCGACGCTCGGTTCGTCGAAAATGTAGATCATGTCGGTCAGACTGCTGCTCAAATGACGGACCATCTTGATTCGCTGCGACTCTCCGCCCGACAAAGTTGCGGTCTGTCGATCCAGACTGAGATACTCCAGCCCGATGTCGACCAGATGGTTCAGCCGAGTCAGAATTCCGTCTATAATCGGGCCGGCAACGGGATCCCGAATGGCCTCGATCATGCGAATAAGCTCTCCAATCTCCAGGGCCGCGCACTCTGCTATGTTGAAGCCGTTAATTCGGCATGCCAACGCCGCTTGGTTAAGCCGGCTCCCGCCGCAAAGGCTGCACTCGCTGCAGGAAAGAAAGCGGTCAAGGGTTTCGCGTTTCGCGTCTGACATCTCGCTGCTGTCTCGTTTTAAATAGAGACGGGTGAGCTTGGGCAGCAGACCTTCATAATCCGATTCGATATCGCCGCCTTTCGTATGGTATACGATTTTGCTTGCTTTGCCGTGGAGGAGGGTATCCCATTCTTCCTGCGTATAGTCGGCAAGGCGCTTGTCATTGTCGAACAAGCCGGAATAGGTATACGTATTCAAGTACCAGCTCCCCGTTTTAAATACGGGGAACAGGATCGCGCCTTCATTCAGCGACTTGGACCTGTCAAGCAGCTTATCCACGTCGAACCGCACCATCTGTCCGACTCCGGAGCATTCCGGGCACATACCGGCCGGGTCGTTAAACGAGAAAGCATGCGAATTGCCGGCATAAGGTTTGCCGATTCTGGAGAACAGCAGCCGGAGCATCGCATAAATATCCGTTATCGTGCCGACCGTCGAACGGGAGTTGCCGCCAAGCCTTTTCTGATCGATCACAACCGCCGTAGACAAGTTCTCGATGCGATCGGTGTCCGGCTGACTGAACCGGGGCAGCCGATTGCGGATGAAAGCGGAAAACGTATCGTTTAGCTGCCGCTGGGCCTCGGCGCTGATGGTGTCAAAAACCAGGGAAGATTTGCCCGAGCCCGAGACGCCGGTAAAGATCGTGATCTTTCGCTTCGGGATGCGGACATTTACGTTTTTCAGGTTATTCTCGCGCGCTCCTTCAATGACGATATCATTGACGTTCATAGACATCACCTCGGATATTCTATTTCATTATCTCCCCCCATTTTAGACCTCAAATACGTCATCCTATGTCATATTAGTAATGGTAAGAATATCCTTTTTAGCAGCTGTCCTATTTTCATAACCAAGAAATGTAAAAAGCGACAGTCCAGGACGTATTCATAACGTCTTGGACTGCCGCTGACCGCGACTCATCGTTTTCGTTTCGTACACCTATCGCTATCGATGTGACATGGCAGCTGCATGAACCGTGACCTCCCTTGCCGCCTCTATGAAAGATAGCATAATCGGTGAAAGCCACTTGTCTTTATGCCATAACATCTGGGTATACACGCGCAAGTCCGGGATGTGCCAAGGAAGAGCAACAAGCTCGCCCCGTTCAACTTCCGCTTTCACGGTTATTTCAGGGAGGAAGGCAATGCCGATTCCCGCCATTGCACATTGTTTGATGGCTTCGGCATTCTGAAACTCCAAATACGTAATGCTATCGATCCCCTCCTTCTCAAATCCCCGGTCGAACATGGTTCGATAGGTGCAGCCTTTTGCATTCGTCAGGAACACTTCTCCGTGAAAATCCTCCAGCTGCAGGGCGGTTCGTGCCGCGAGCGGATGGTCTGGAGCGGCGAATAAGCGGAAGGTTTCTTCCACCAACGGTTCAACGGCCAGTCCCGACGAGCGGATGCGCTCGTCTAACATAAAGACGACGTCTGCCGTTCCCTCAAACAGCGCTTGCTTGAGGTGCTGATTGGCCACGGAGTGGAAGATGAGACGCACGCCCGGATGACGGGACCGAAATAAGCGGAAAACGGCGGGAAGCCGATAGGCGCAGAGAACCTCATTAGCGCTTATCGTTAGAGTGCCGCTTAAATGCTCGCTGTCATGAACGGCCCCGCGAGCCTCGTCTAATTTGTTAAGCACGCTTTGCACGTGAAAGAGAAAGCTTTTACCTGCCGCTGTGAGAACAAGCTGCTTGCCCAATCGGTCAAAGAGCCGAACGCCAAGCTCATCCTCCAATGCTTTAATTTGCATGGTGACGTTGGAGGGAACATAGTTCAATGCCTCCGCGGCCCGGCTGAAATTTAAAGTGGATGCAACGGTGCAGAACGTATTCAATTGACGCAGCTCCATCGCACACGCCCCCTTTTACTTTCAATTTTATTGAATACTATATTGAATTCTATTCACTTTTGTTGAGAGTAACATGAATTTATACTAACAACAAGAAAGATACCTGTTTTCATTTTGAAGGGAGCGACAATGCGATGGATTATGAAATTTTTGATTTAGGCGACGTTACACTTCAGTCAGGAGTGACGTTACCGAACGCTTTTCTTGCTTATAAGACGTATGGACGATTGAATGAGGAAAAAGATAATGTGATCGTCTATCCTACTGCCTTCGGCGACCAGCATGTTCAGAATGAGTGGCTGATTGGGAGCGGCATGGCGCTAGACCCGCAGAACTATTTTATTATCGTGCCGAATCTGCTGGGCAACGGACTCTCTTCGTCTCCCAGCAACACGCCTCCCCCATTTGACCGGGCTAACTTCCCGCATGTCACCATCTATGACAATGTTCGATTTCAGCATCGGCTGGTGACCGAAAAATTCGGCATTAAAAAAATCGCCCTCGTTGTCGGATGGTCCATGGGAGGCATTCAAGCCTTCCAATGGGGGGCAAGCTATCCGGACATGGTGGAACGAATTGCGCCCTTCAATGGACTTGCAAAGACTTGGCCTCAGACGTATGTCGTCCTGGACGGAGTGAAAGCTCCACTCATGGCTGCAGTCGGCTACGATTCCAGTAAACTAAACCAGTTGACTTCTGCGGATATGCGCGCCGTTGGCCGTGTCTATGCGGGATGGGGCGTATCTCATGCGTTTTACAAAGAGGAGCTGTATCGGACGCTGGGATTCGAGTCGTTGGAGGCTTTTTTAACCGGCGTCTGGGAGGACAGCTTTATGAAGATGGATCCTCACAATGTTCTCGCCATGTTATGGACAGGCCAGCATGCGGACATTAGCGATAATCCCGCTTATAACGGAAATATCGGTATGGCGCTCAGCAGCATTAAAGCGCTTGCCTGCATCATGCCCGGGAGCACGGACCTCTTCTGTACGGCGGACGATAACGAATACGAAGCCAGCCTTATTCCTAATGCAACCTTTAGCCCGATTAAGTCGATCTGGGGTCATTTTGCCGGCCGCGGAATCCACAGTCCCGATAATACATTTATTGATGACAACCTGAAGCGCCTGCTGACGCTCCGTACTGATCATTAAGTTCTTTAAGGTAAAGGAAGGCCGCCAGACTTTACTTGGCGGCCTCCTTTTTATGCGGCCCTAATGGCCGATTCTCTATCACGCTTTGCCGTACCTTTTCTTCAAGCCGCCGACTTCGATTTCTATGCCGATATCGCTCGACCAGCCGGAGAAGCCTGTTCCATCCAGCAGCTTGCCGTCAACCACTGAGCTCATATTGACCTTCTGACGAGCTGGAAGCGTGAGCACCACCGGCTCGAACTCGGCCTTGAAGGGGCTTCGTATCAAATATGGCCGAACCGTGATATCCTTTTCCTTCCCATAATTGATTAACGTAAAGGTACAATCCGCTTCTACATTCGTCTCTTCCGACCGGTAGCTGCACTGGCTGTTTTTTTGCGAGAAAGCGACGGAGTTAATGGAGATGGAATTATAGTTTAGAAGAATCATGGCCTTCTCCGTCACGACCGGAAACAAAACCACAAATGCGATACCGCCCAGCACGATCCGGCTCCGTATTTTAGGAAACCGCACTTGGTAGAACCTCACGGCGCCAATATAACCGGCAGCGATGGCAAGCAGCCCGGCAATTACCGAAAGGTGCAGCCCCGAATCATAATCGCCTGTCCATGGCGGTATGCCAACCGCTCTAAAAATATCGTCTCCGAAAGAATAGCCGAGGTGGGTGTTGGATATGAAGAGCAGGCCGATTACAATGAGAACAAAAAACAATACTTCTTTTCTAAGCACGTAATCCCTCCCTTGTCTCTATACTTCAACGCTCAATGGATATCGTTGGTTGCACTTTATGACATTATCGCACCACTCGCATGCTTTTCCAATTTCTGAATACATTTAAGTATTCGGAAACAGGAGGACAAAATGTCATGTCTCAACAAGGGCAATCGTTCATGAAAGGTACGCTGGTCTTGTCTGTCGCTGCATTCATTAACCGTATTCTTGGATTTATAAGCGGTATGTATATCGCACGCTTGCTGGGCGCGGAAGGGATCGGCCTCTTGATGATGGCGCATCCGCTCGTCCCGCTCGTCATTACGATTACGGAGCTGGGATTGCCGGTAGCGATTTCGAAGCTGGTCGCAGAAGCCCACGCGCGCGGCGAACGGGAAAAGGTGCGGCGCATTCTGCATGTCTCGCTCGCTGTCACGAGCGTCTTGAGCGTAACGCTCACAACCTTATCATTGCTTGGATCGGAGTGGATCGCATCCATTCTGTTAAGCGACCAGCGCGCTTATTACGCCATGCTGGCCATTACGCCGATTGCGCCGATCGTCGCCGTATCCGCCGTATTAAAAGGGTACTTCCGCGGCATGCAGCAAATGAAGACCATTGCAGCTTCCGATGTACTGGAGCATACGGTGCAAATCGCCTGCGTGCTGGCGCTGGTTCACCTCCTGCTGCCATACGGCGTCGCCTATGCGGCTGCCGGGGCCATGGCCGCCTCTGTCGTCAGCGAAGCGATCAGCCTCCTATTCCTGGTCATCAGCTACAAGGTGTACGGCGAACAGAAGCTGCCGGGCGAGACTTGGGCAAGCCACCTGAAGCAAGGAAGGGGCACCCTCGGCGAGCTGCTGCAGATCGGTCTTCCGACGACCGGGCACGGCATCATTCATTCGTTATACGGCACCTTTCAGCCGCTTCTCATTACAACCAGCCTCGCGCTGGCCGGCATCGGCACGGCTGCAGCCACACAGCAGTTCGGCTTGCTGGCCGGCTTTGCCTTCCCGCTGCTGTTCATGCCCAGCTTTATTACGCAGTCCTTGTCCACCGCCCTTATCCCCGCAATCGGTGAGGCGGCGGCGAACAAGAACAGCCTGCTTATCCATGAACGGATGAATCAGGCGACAAGCATGGGACTCCTGATCGGCGCGCCGGCGACGGTCATTCTGTACGAGTGGGCCACTCCGCTGACGACGCTTATCTATAATGCTCCGGAAGCAGGCCTGCTGCTGAAAATATTGGCGCCGATGTTTTTTCTGCATTATTTCGACGCTCCGCTGCATGCCATTCTGCTCGGTCTCGGCCGCGCGAAAGCGATGCTGTGGAACTACATAATAGCCACCGTGATGAAGGGGATCGCGATCTTCGTGTTAGGAAGCCAGTTTGGCATTATCGGCGTTGCGTACGGCATCGGGATCGGCATCGTGATGCAAGCTCTGCTGAATTTCTTCTCCATCTCCGGCTCGATCGGATTTTATTGGAATATTCGCCCTTATATCAAGGTCGGCATCTGCTCGATGCTGATGGCGATATGCGGCCACTGGACTTATAACTATACCGTCAGCCATGGCATGCCGGATTTATGGTGCGTTATCGCTTCCATCGTCTGCTCCTTATGTCTCTATCTCATCACGCTTGTCTTAACGGGTACGTTAACCTGGAAAAGCGCGCGCCACAAATTTTCAATCCCTTGGTAAGCGTAAGCACAAAGAAAAAGCAGCTCTGACCGGCTGCTTTTTCGCTGCTTGTTCATAAAATCCTGACTCACATGTCGAAGACTCTACGATTATCCCATATCCCATCCGATATGGCGCTCCTCATACTCAAACGGTTCTTCACACGAATAAATTTCATGAAAGAAACCCAAATAGGGAATATCGTCCTCCAGGCATTTGATGCAATAGGACAGCTCCTCATCGCATACCGGATCTTCTCCATTGTTCCGCATCCGCTCCAATGCATCCACAACCTGCTCCATGAGGACGGCTTGAATGAATAAAGGCAGCTTCTGCAGCATGTCATCTTCGATCCTGGTCTCGGATCTGTATCCCTCAAGGACTGTTTGAAAATAAGCGTCCATGAATGCTTTGCGTTTCTCAGCGTCCGGTTCAGCCGCTATCCAGCCCACTCCGCTCCTCCAGAGATCAGCCAAGTCGTACATGTACCAGCCGAAGCAGGAATTATCGAAGTCGTATACCGTAATTTGTCCGGTATCGTAATCGATCATATAATTCCCGTCATTGTAATCGAAATGGATCATGCCGTAGGACTCCTGGCTTCTGTCCAATCCTTCTAAGGCTTTAAGGAGCGCTGCCAGCCTTTCTTTAAGCAGCGATAAGGAGTCGGGGATCAATTGGTGGATAGTACCCGCATTGTATTTATCAAAAAAATGATTCCGGCGATGGACAGGCGTGTAGCCTTTCGACAACTCGTGAATGTTCCCTAGCGCTTTGCCGCAATTATAATAATATTCGGTAATCGGAGCTCCATCGCGATACCGGTAGTTATTGTCCGCAAGCCTCTGTCCTCTGGCCTTTACAAACAAGGTCATAAAAAAGGTCTGCTGATGATATGTGACCTCCTCCAGCAAGTTCCCCTCTTGGAGCTCACGACATCCGAAACACTGCCGCCATGCTCGAATAAATACCGGATAAATTCAACTTCTCCCAGCAGCTCTTCCCGGGTCCTGTCCTGTAGGAAAGCGATCCTAAGTATTTTGGCATCAGCGCCCTCTTTCTCGCAAGTGAACACGACATTCCGCCCTCCGGGATGCGCCTGTACCAGGGTGATATCATACCCTTCCAGCCCGTAACGCTCGACTGCAATTGGAAGGAAATGCGCTTCAGCGGCTTTAACGGTCTCATTATACGTTATACAATCTCCTCCTTGCCTAATTGTTGTTTAATGCTTTTAATGGCTGCAAAATGCATGCCTTCGTGATACAAACAAAAACTGAGGCATTCTTTAATGGTCGATATTTCTAAACCCGTAGAAGTGACATATGGTTTCTCGAGCTGCTCCTCAAGCCGGTTTTCCAAGCTTTGCTCGATACGATCCATTTGATTGGACAGTAAAAAAATGATTTCATCCAACTCAGGCAATGGCGTTCCCCCATTTTCCGGTTTGGTCCCGGGAGCAAATAACTCGGCAAAATGGTTCGGCAGCTCCATCTTTTCATTGATTAACGCAAAGGAGAACCTCTCATGGACGAAAAGAATGTGCCCAAGGTTCCAAAGCACGTTATTGTTGAATCCCCGAGGCACAATGCACGCCTTCTCCATGCTCATGTCTTTAACCCGCTGCACAGTATTGGTTCGAACAAACCGGAGCTGTTTAAATAGATAGTTCCCCATAACCTCTTCTCTCCTTTAGAAAAACGGTTAGAATCAAATTCGCTTTTACTTTCGCTAGGCGTATCCATATTTTAACATTAAAAAGCCGAAATAGGGACCTCCTTTATGCCGAGCATGGCAAACCATAAAAAAGCGGATAGCGTTCAGCTTGCCTGAACCGCTATCCGCTCTTGCATTATTCCTGATTCGCCGCCAGATCGAACAGTCTTTGAACGACCGCAGCCGCCTCCGCACGGGTAACAAGGCCGCTCGGGTCGAAGCTGCCGTTCGACTTGCCGCGAAGAATGCCGGCCTGCTGCACCTCAGCGACCGCCTCTTTCGCGTAACCGCTTATCGAATCTTGGTCGGTGAACGCTTCCGCGCTCGCATCGCCCGCTCCGGCTTCTACGCCTGCCGCAGCCATTGCGCGGTGCAGAATGACCGCCGCATCCTGACGAGTGATTTGATCATGGATGCCGAATTCGCCGTTGCCTTTGCCGTTGATCAGCTCAAGCTTCTCTGCGCTCGCGACGGCCCTCGCGTACCAAGCGCCTTCCTCTACATCGGAGAAGGAGCTTACAGCCGTCTCATCCTGAAGACCAAGCGCGTTCACGAGCATTTGCACGAACGCCGCGCGCGTTACGTCGCCTTCAGGACCAAAGCCGCCTTCACCTTGACCTTGCACCACGTCGAGAGCCGCTAGGAAAGCAATGCTGGCTCTTGCCCAATGTCCGTCCACATCGGCGAACGATGCGAGCTGCTCGGTTCCCGCAACGCTGTTGCCTGCTTTCACAAGCGTATAGCTTAGCTTCTCGCCGCTCCAGAAGTGCAGCGTCAGCTGAACGACGCCGTCCTTCACCTCTTTGAAGAAGTTCTCCTTCAGGATCAGCTCGTTATCCTCGTAATTCGGCGAGAATGTATACGCGAACTCCTTGAACGATGTCCAGTTTTGCGGACCCGCAAAGCTGCCGTCCTCGTATACCGCTTCCATCGTCGCAATCTTGTCGCCGTTAAAGGCAACAGGGATCGCAAAGTCGGTCGTTGTGCCGACCGTGCCCGCAAGCTCAGCCGTCTCATAGACGATAACGTTGATTTTCCACTCTACGCCTTTATCGAACTGGGCCGACAACGTCGCGTTGACGCCCAGCTTCCCGGAGGAGGTCAATTCCTCCAGCAGGCTTGCCTTAATTGTCAATACTTCGCCGTCAATCTCGTAATCTTCACCGGCAACCAGAGCCGTGCCGTCCAGCTTAAGCGCGACAAATTTGTTGCCGTTCAGCTGAAGCTGCTTCTCTACATCCGCCAATTCCTCGCCCTGCTTCAAGTAAATAAAATCGGAATCAGCCGTCGATGAACGGTTTGCCCAGCTTGCCTTCATCATGTCGTACAGATCCTGGTCCGACCATTTGAAGGATTCCCGTCCGAAATGCTGGCCGTTATCCCACAGCATTGTCGCAAGCTGCTTTTCCTTCGCATAGTGCAGCATAAACTCGAAAAACTTCAGCTTCTCTCCTTGCTCAATCGCGTTGAGGTCCGTGTCGAAGCCAAGCAGTCCGAATTCGCCGATGATAACCGGAATGCCGTTCGCCGTAAATTTGTCATGCACACGGTCGAAGATCGTGACGATATCGTTTTTCGTTTCTTCGTTAAAAGTGGTGAAGCCTGCGATGTTCACGCTGAACGGCCAGAAGCCGTAATAGTGAACCGTCGAGATGATGTTTGGATCATCCAGCTCCGTAATGTACTCGTAAAGCGCGTCGACCTTATGCTGGTCCGAGCCGGTATCGAGCGTCGGCAGCACGAGCGGACGCACGTTGTTTTTGCCGCCCGACTCCCTCACGATTTCGTAGAAAGCCGTATTCAGCTCATCCAAGTACGTTTGCTTTTCTTCGTCCGTTCCCTGGAATCTAGGTTCGTTAATGCTCTCGAACATCAGCTTGTCGGAATAATCCTTGAACCGGTCCGCTACTTGCGTCCAGATCGCGCTGAAACGGGCCAGCGACTCGTCGTGATCGTTATGCATGCCCGCTTCCAGCCAGATCCACGAGTCGTGATGGATATTGATCATGACATACAGGCCTTCGTCAAGCGCCCACTGAACCGTCTGCTCTACCCTGTCCAAGAACCCGTCTTCGATCGTGTATGCAGGTCCTTCCCCCATTCTCTGGTCGAAGGTGACGGGAATGCGGATGCTCTTGAAGCCTTGATCCGCGATCTGCGCGATCAGCTCCTTCGTTACGCGAGGGTTGCCCCAAGCCGTCTCATCCTCGCCAACCGCATCATATGTATTCCCCAAGTTCCAACCCGGCTGCATCGCGTCCACATAGGTTTGCATCGCGCTCTTCTGCTTCGTCCCTTCGGCTGCGAAACCGACGCTTGGCACGCATAAAGCCACGATCATCATAACGGCTAGTAACCATGTACCCTTACGCTTCAAAACAAATCCTCCTCCTTTACGGTTCTTCATCTCCCTTACGCTCGCCCCTTGCTGCATGCTCGTTATCACCTCTCCTCATCCAGCATATCAACCTGACAACGCTTCCAAAAAAGCGCTTTCAAAAATACTCTAGCATACTGCGTCTGCCATAAAATACCTGCATTATTAGTGTAAAAATCATGTAAAAATATCCACTTGTCTGCCAGGCGGAAGCGTCCGCCCAACCGGCTCGTCCTTACAATTTCTTATTTTTCCCATTACATTCGTCTAACAAAGCATCGGTATAGTTCTATGTAGTTCATGCCGAGGGGGAGTGGAATGAGTACGACACATCGCGAGGTCTACAGCGGTATCCGCGCAACAGAAAGCGTCGTCCATAAACAGGCGAAACGCCTATCCGTCTGGAGGGAGCATGCGGCCGGCTATCTGTTCCTTGCGCCTTCATTAGTGTTGTTTGCCGTATTTCTGTTCTATCCGCTTATTCAGTCCATTTACTTGAGCTTTCACTTAACGGACCCGCGCGGCCATGTCGCCGCTTACGTCGGTTTCGATAATTTCACACAGTTATTCGCTTCATCAGCCTTCTGGAATAGTCTCGGCGTTACGGTGAAATTTACGCTGCTTACCGTTCCCGCAGGCATTATCGCCGGACTGCTGCTCGCGGCTTTCACGCATACGAAGCTAAAAGGGATGAGCTTCTTCCGGTTTATCTTTTCCCTGCCTGTCGCGTTATCCGTAAGCACCTCGGCGATCATCTGGATGATGCTGTACCATCCGACCACAGGAACGCTTAACTACTTTCTATCGAAGCTGGGAGCGGATCCGGTACAGTGGCTGATCGATCCGGCCTGGTCGCTTATCTCCATCTCGATCATGACGGTCTGGATGAATTCCGGTTTTAATTACATCTTGCTGCTCAGCGGTTTGCAGGGCATTGGAGATGATATTCGGGATAGCGCGCGCATTGACGGTTCAGGACCTGTCCGAACCTTCTTTCAAATTTTGCTTCCGCTGCTGTCGCCGACCGTGTTTTTCCTGACCGTCGTATCCGTGTTGAACGCCTTTCAGTCGTTCGGGCAAATTCATATTTTGACGAAAGGCGGACCTGCCGGCTCGACCGAGGTTTTCGTTTATTCCATTTACAAGGAAGCGTTCGTCAATTATCAATTCGGCACAGGGAGCGCGCTGGCGCTTGTTCTGTTCCTTATCATTCTGCTGCTTACCTGGATTCAATTCCGGTTCGTCGAAAAGAAGGTGCATTATCAATGACAGCGGCCCGCTTCATTCGTTCGTCGATCGTCTATATCATTCTGATCGTTGCGGCAGTTATGGTGCTGTACCCGCTTGCCTATACCTTCCTGTCCTCGTTCATGACGCCGGAAGAATCGTCGGCCTATCCGCCGAAGATGCTGCCGTCCGGCCTTTACTTGGGCACCTTTCAAGAGGTGCTCGAGCTCGTGCCGCTTGGGGCCTTTATCGGTAACAGCTTTGTCATCTCCTTGGCTATCATGGGCGGACAAGTCCTGACGGCGAGTATGGCCGCTTACGCGTTCGTATACGTAACGTTTCGGGGCAGGGCGCTTTTGTTCGCGGTTGTCCTGTCAACGATGATGATTCCTTGGGAGATTACGATGATCCCGAATTACTTGACGATCAAATCGTGGGAGTGGCTCGACCGCTACCCGGGACTGATCGTTCCTTTCCTCGCGTCGGCTTTTGGGATCTTCCTGCTCCGCCAATTTTTCCTGCAGCTGCCGAGGGAACTGTTCGAAGCGGCAAAGATGGACGGCTGCGGCCATGTTCGGCATTTTGTCCGAATTGTGCTTCCTCTGTCCCGTCCCGCTCTCGCTTCGCTGGCGGTGTATACGTTTCTAAACGCCTGGAATATGTACCTTTGGCCGCTTCTGGTTACGAGCAGCGATACGATGCGCACCGTACAGATCGGCATCAGCATGCTTCAATTTGAAGAGATGACGTCCTGGAACCTCGTATTGGCGGGTGTAACGCTGGTCCTGCTGCCCTCCCTCCTCCTGCTTATGCTTGGCTTGAAGCAGCTGGTCGGCGGTTTGACGGCAGGCGCGATTAAAGGGTAACCGCCCCTATCCTCATGGAGCTTGTCCTTGTGACATTCCAAAATAAACGAAACTAAGGGAGAGAAACCAATGAAAGCAAGCAAGTTTAAGACGGTTATGCTGGTGATGACGGCAATACTGACGGTGTTTCTAGCGGCCTGCGGCAACTCGGCTTCAAACAACAACGCGGGGAATGAACAGCCGCAGCAATCGGCAGCAACGGAAGGAAGCGGTTCGACGGAATCGTCGACCGAAAGCCCGAAGGAACCGATTAAAGTGGTATGGTGGCACTCTATGGGCGGGGAGCTTGGCAAAGCGGTAACGGAGCTTGCGAATGACTTTAACGCCACACATTCCGATATTCAAGTCGAAGAAGTGTACCAGGGCACATACGATGAGAGCTTGAACAAAATGAAGGCGTCCATGGATTCCAAATCGGGCCCTTCTTTGATTCAGGTTTACGAAATCGGCTCCAAATTCATGATTGATTCCAAGGCTGTAACGCCTGTTCAAACCTTTATCGATTCGGATAACTATGATATCTCGAATCTGGAGGAGAACATCCTCGGCTACTATCAATTCGACGGCAAGCTGTACTCGATGCCGTTCAACACGTCGAATCCGGTTCTTTACTACAACAAGGACATGTTCAAGGCGGCAGGGCTCGATCCTGAAAACCCTCCGAAAACCTATGAGGATGTAACGGCAGCTGCCAAAGCTTTGACGAAAGACGGCAAGACCGGAGCGGCCTTCGCGATTTACGGCTGGTTCATGGAGCAGTTTTTTGCGAATCAAGGCGCCGAATACGTCAACAACGGCAATGGACGCGCTTCTTCCGCAACGGAGTCGCAGCTGAACAGCGAAGCCGGCCTCGGCACGATCAACTGGCTGAAGAGCCTGCTGGACGAAAAAATCGCGCTTAACCTGGGACGTAAAACAGACGATACGAAAAAAGCGTTTTTGGCCGGCCAAGTCGGCATGACGCTTGATTCGACAGGAAGCCTGCGCGGCATCGTAGACAACGCGAAGGGCAAATTCGAGGTTGGAACGGCCTTCCTGCCCCGCCCTGCCGGCGCAACGGACGGCGGTGTTATTGTCGGCGGCGCAAGCCTCTGGATTATGAACAATAAGTCCGAGGCCGAGCAGCAAGCGGCTTGGGAATTCATCAAGTATTTGGCCGAGCCTGCCACTCAGGCGAAATGGCATATCGCCTCCGGCTACTTCCCAATCAACAAATTGGCGTATGAAGAGCAGATCGTAAAGGACAACCTGGTTCAATATCCGCAATTCCAAACGGCTATCGACCAGCTTCACGCCACGAAGCTGTCCCCTGCAACGCAAGGCGCGGTTATGGGCGTCTTCCCTGAAGCCCGTCAAATCGTCGAAGGCGCGATGGAAGAGGTATTTACAGGCGCCAAAGATTCGAAGACGGCATTTGACGACGCCGCCAAAGCGATCAGTGAAAAGATCGCGACGTACAATAAAACCGTTCAATAAAAATGGAAAGCAGCCGGTCCTACAAGACCGGCTGCTTTCTTTATTTTGATGATGCTGCTGGACTCTTACCAAACCCGCCGCTATTGCTTAACCGCCGCGACCGCGGCTTCAAGCGCTCCGATCACTTTATCGCACCAGGCGTCAAATTCTGGGTCTTCGGTTTGCAGCTCCGGATGGGCTAATACATAATCGATCGTCTGCTTAATGCCCTGATCGAACCGGGTTGTCGCCGTAAAGCCCGGAACAAGCCGCTTCAGCTTGCTGTTATCGAACACAACGGTGTTGGCCTTGTCGCCGATCAAGCCGCCCCGATAATCCTCCGTGCTGCAGGCATCCAAGAACGAGGAGGCCGCATGAACCGCATGCAGCTTCACGCCCAAAGCTCTAGCAATCGCTTCATAGATTTGGTTCCAGGTTAACGATTCATCCGATGTGATCTGGACCGATTCCCCGATCGCATGGAGATTGCCCATCAGCCCGATGAAGCCTTTGGCGAAATCGCTGTTATGCGTCATCGTCCAAAGCGAAGTGCCGTCCCCGTGAATAATGACAGGCTTGCCTTCCAGCATGCGCTTTGCGACCTGCCATGTTCCTTTGCGTCCGTGCACGCCCAGCGGAATGGAGCGTTCGTCGTATGTATGGCTCGGCCTGACAATCGTGACAGGGAAGCCCTCTTCCCGGTACAGCTTCATGAGATAGTCTTCGCAGGCGATTTTATTGCGGGAGTATTCCCAATAAGGATTCGATAATGGCGTGCCTTCATTAATCCGGTAATCCGACAGCGGCTTCTGGTAGGCGGAAGCGGAGCTGATGAATATAAACTGCTTCGTCTTATCCTTGAACAGCCGGTAGTCTCTCTCCAGCTGCGCCGGCACAAACGCGATAAAGTCGGCGACTACATCAAACGTATGGTCCTCGATCAGCTTCGCGACCTGCGCTTCGTCATTGATGTCCGCTTGAATAAGGTTGACGCCGGCAGGCAGGTTCCCGCTTCGCGTGCCCCTGTTCAGCAAATAAAGCTCGCAGCCCTGTTCCACCAGCTGCCTCGTAATCGCCGAGCTGATCGTGCCTGTTCCTCCAATAAATAACGCTTTCATCCTCGTTCGCACCTCCGGGTATGATAGAATGGAACTCTATTTTACGATAGCACGGGTTTGGGCGAAGAACAATGCCGGCTGACGTTTTCAAGTCTAACGGTTTGACTCCAGCACCTGCTTGGCGAGGCGCTTCGGCGCGGCCAGCAAATAGGCCTCCTTAATCAGTACGGCTATTTCGTCCCAGTCGGGTTCAACGTCTTTATCAATCGAGATCCAGCCGTGCTGGCCGATATACGGCGTTTTAATATAGCCGCCCTGCTGAAGCAGCAGAAATTGCTTCTCCTTATCGGATTTTATCGACAGACCGGCGGGACCGTCGCTTTCTCCCATCATCACAAACGTTTTCCCCCGCACCTTCATCACGGTATGGCCGAAGCCGTCGATCAGCTCCTCTGCCTCCGGCAGCCCGGCACAGATCGAGCGTACTCGTTCCACTATTTCGAGCCCTGCTTTCGTTTTCATTTCTGATCCTCCTTTTCCTCGTCGCTCGTTATCGTCTTCGGTAGAGATCCATACTTTTTCTGATTGTAGCACAAAGGCCATCCCCTCCGAGATGGCCTTGTAATACCTATAACGTTTATTCGTAAATAACAGCCTTCACTTCCTCGCTGTCAATGTTCGACGCGTCATACCAGACGAAGCCGCTGTCGATAACCGGCTGTACCGTTTCTCCTTTGGCCGCCGCTACGGCCGCCTTCACCGTTTCGTAACCGATGCCGACTGGATTTTGGGAAATCGCTCCTGCCATTAGCCCATTTTTGATCGCATCGATTTGCGCTTTGCCGGAGTCGTAGCCGATGACCGTCAGCTTGCCTTCCATTTTCATCTCCGTCACTGCGTTGATGACGCCGATCGCCGATCCCTCGTTCGTGCCGAAAAAGCCCTTCAGATTCGGATGAGCCTGCATGATCGCTTTGGCAAGGTCGGTCGATTTCAGATGGTCGCCGCCGCCGTATTGAATGTCGACGATTGTAATATTCGGATATTGCTCCTTGATCCGGTTCACGAAGCCGTCGCGGCGGTCGATGCCCGTGCGGCTCGTCTGATCATGCGCGATAACCGCGACTTCCCCTTCGCCGCCGATCAATTCGGCCATCTTATCCGCAGCCATGCCAGCCGCCGAGATGTTGTCCGTCGTCACAAGGCTGACCGGAATGTCGCTGTCCACGCCGGAGTCGAATGCGATAACCGGAATGCCTGCATCCTTCGCCCGCTGCAGCAGCGGTATCGAGGCCTGGCTGTCGAGCGCGGCAAATCCGATAGCGGTCGGTTTCTTATCGAGCGCAACCTGCAGCATTTCAAGCTGCTTGTCGACCTGGGATTCCGTCTCCGGACCTTCGAACGTAATTTCCACGCCCAGCTCGGAAGCCGCTTTCTCCGCGCCCGACTTCACCGCTTGCCAGAACTGATGCTGGAACCCTTTGGACACGAGCGGGATATACATCTTCTCCGCCGGTGTATCGGAGGAGGAAGGCGCAGGCTCGGAGGAGGCTGAATCGGAAGGAGACACGGACGGCGACGGGTCATTCCCGCCATTGGCACTGCCGTTTCCATTGCCGCCTCCGCATGCGCTAATAACCATGACCACTACAAACAGCAAGAGAAGCAAACTTTTTCTCATAAGACCAAACCCCTTTTCATTGGATAATGGTAACGGCCGATACGGGATATGCCGTGCCAGCCGGGATGCCCAATCTGTTGCTTAAGCCGCTTTGCGCCGGCGCAATATATCCGCGTAGACGGCGAGCAGAATGACGAAGCCGACAACGACCGTCTGCCATTCCTGCGGAACGGACAAAATACGCAGCCCGTTGGTCAGCACGCTCATAATGAGCGCGCCGATGACAGTGCCGATAATCGTGCCTTTACCGCCGCTTAGCGAAGTGCCGCCGATTACAACCGCCGCGATCGCCTCGAGCTCATAGCCCATCCCGAGCGAAGGCTGTGCCGAGTTCAGGCGCGATGCCATCAAAATGCCGGCGATACCCGTGAACAGGCCGGTAATGGTATAGATCACGATCTTCCAAGCCCGGACGTTAACGCCGGATAGCCGGGTCGCTTCCTCGTTGCTGCCGATCGCGAAGTTGTAACGGCCGACGATCGTGCGCGACAGCAGAATGCTGCCGACGATCGCCGCAAGGAAGAAGATCAGCACCGCATTCGGGATGTCGAATCCGGGAATCATCGCGCCGAGGATCGAGCCTTGCGATATTTTCATGAACACCGGAGTGTCTGTGAAGTAGACCGGTTTCGTGCCGGAGATAACAAGCGCGAGCCCTTTGGCGATCATCATCATGGCCAGCGTGGCGATGAACGGAGGAATGCCAAGCCTCGCGATTGCAAGCCCTGACAGCATGCCGCACAGCGCGCCGGTGAGCAGCCCGCCGATAATGCCGACCGGCACCGGCAGCCCCCACATCGTGATGAACACCCCCGTCATAACGGAGCAAAGCGTCATCACCGTGCCGACGGACAGATCGATGCCGCCGGTGACGATAACGAATGTCGAGCCTAAGGCAAGAACGCCGATAACCGCGGTCGATAGCAGAATGCCGACTAAGTTGGAGAAATGAAAGAAGTTGCTGGACGCGATCGAAAAGAAAAGGACGAGCAGAATCAAGCTGCCGAATGCGAGCAGCTGCTGCAGCCCCGATTTGACCGCGAATTTGGATGTTGCTTCGGCTAATACCGTATTTCTCATTATGAATGAACCTCCTCCCGCCCGCGTCTAGCCGACCCGGTCTGTCGCGTACGTCATAATTTTTTCCTGGGTCGCATGCTGATCGTTGATCAGCTCCCCTGTTATCCGCCCTTCGCACATGACGATAATACGATGGCTGAGCCGAAGCACCTCCGGCAGCTCCGAGCTGATCATAATAATAGACTTGCCCTCTGCCGCCAAGCTTTCGAGCAGCTTGTAAATCTCGCTTTTCGCGCCGATGTCGATACCCCGCGTCGGCTCGTCGAATATGAGAATGTCACAGTCCCTCGTCAGCCATTTGCCGATAATCACCTTCTGCTGATTGCCGCCGGACAGAAACTTCAGCCGCTGGCCGTTACCCGGCGTCTTGACGCGCAGCTCCTCGATGACCTGATCCGACACCTCGGCTATCCGCCTGTCGTTCATAAACCCGAAACCGCTTACAAATCGGTTCAGCGAAGCAAGCGCCACATTCGTTTTTACATCCATCTCAAGCAAGCAGCCAAAATGCTTCCGGTCCTCGGACAAATAGCCGATGCCATGCCTCACCGCCTGATGCGGCCCCGTTATGCGCGCTTTGCGTCCGTGGATCCAAATCTCGCCGGCGTCGATCGGATCAGCGCCAAAAATCGCCCGCGCCATCTCCGTCCTTCCCGCTCCGACCAGTCCCGCGACGCCGAGAATCTCGCCTTTGCGCAGCGTGAAGCTGATGTCGCGCAGGACGGAATGCCGGGTCAGGCCGCGAACCTCCAGCACTGTCTCTCGCCGCTCCGCATCCTTGCGGTCGGGCTTCGCCGGCTGATAAATGTCCCGGCCCACCATCATCGCGATGATCCGGTCGATGCTCGTCTCAGCCGTCTGGACCGTGTCAATGTACGCCCCGTCCCGCATAACCGTAATCCGGTCGGTGATCCGCTTCAGCTCCGCCATCCGATGAGAGATATAGACGATACCGACCCCCTTCTCCTTCAGCCGTCCGATCATGCGGAACAGCTCCTCGATTTCGGAATCGCTCAGCGCTGCCGTCGGCTCATCCATAATCAGCACCTGAGAGTCGTACGATATCGCCTTCACAATCTCCACCATCTGCTGCTTCGCAACCGTCAACCTCGCCACGGGCGTCGTCGGATCGATGTCCAGCTTCATTTGGCCGAGAAGCAGGGCGGCCTGCCGGTTCATCTCCTTGTCATCCAGCAGGAACCGCAGAAATTTTCGAGGCTCTTTGCCTATAAAAATGTTCTGGGCCACGGTCAAATCCTGAGCCAAATTCAGCTCCTGATGAATCATGCCAATACCCAGCCTCTGCGCGGCTCTCGTATCCTCAATGTCTACCTCCATGCCTCTGTACCAAATGCGGCCCCCATCCTTGCGATAAACCCCGGTCAGCACCTTCATCATCGTCGACTTGCCCGCTCCGTTCTCGCCGACAAGCGCGTGAACTTCTCCTGCCCGAAGCTCGAACCGGCAGTCCTTTAAAGCATGGACTCCCGCAAAATGCTTCTCAATTCCTTCCATGCGCACGACCGGCTGATCCATCCATCCCACCTCCCTCGCCTATTTTGTTTCTGATGTGTCTTTAACTTTACAACCACCCGCCCCAAGCTAACATGTGATTTTTTACTGTAACAGTCGAATATTTTTGGGGATTCCGCACCAATTTATAGCACCTATGAAGGAATACCTGTTATGCGTCGAATTCTTCTATAAGTACGAACGCACTGATTTCAAAGGAGGAATGACCACCATGAAAGTCAAACGCATCGTTGCCAATATCCGTACGAACGATATCCAAGCGGCCCATCGCTTTTACCATGACGTGCTCGGTCTTGAGGTTTTAATGGATCATGAATGGATTCGGACATACGGCTCGAACGAGGAGATGAGCGTTCAAATTAGCTTCGCCGCGCAAGGCGGCTCGGGTACGCCTACACCCGACCTGTCGATTGAAGTGGATGATATCGAGGCGGCGCTTAGCGGCATGAGGAACGCCGGCTTTCCGATCGAATACGGACCGGCGGATGAGCCTTGGGGCGTCCGGCGGTTCTATGTTCGCGATCCGTTTGGCAAGCTGGTTAATATCCTCGCTCATCAATAAAGCTGCTGCGGGCTTACCGTAGATTGGAAATGTACAATTATGGTATTGTTTATAGGAACGGACGTTCGAAAATGGGTAGCCTTGGAAGAAATTTTAGCGGCACATAAACGGAAGGCTTGCGGCGCGCTACTCGTCACATTAAACATATAGGAGAGTTCGGTAATGAAAGCATTAGCGGTATTTTGCGGGTCCAGTGAGGGTGTCTCCCCCATCTATAAAGAAAACGCGGCCAAACTGGGGCAGGAGCTGGCCAGACGCCAAATCGCCCTTATTTATGGCGGGGCGAATGTCGGTCTGATGGGAGCAGTTGCTGACGCCGCGATGGAGCATGGCGGCCGGGTCATCGGGGTGCTTCCCTTTTTTCTCCAAAATCGAGAGATTGCGCACACCGGTCTGACAGAGCTCGTTATGGTCGATTCCATGCACGAGCGCAAAGCCAAGATGGCGGAAATGGCGGACGGATTCATCGCGCTTCCCGGAGGGCCCGGAACGATGGAGGAATATTTCGAGATTTTTACTTGGGGTCAGTTAGGCTTGCATAAGAAGCCTTGCGGTTTGCTCAATATTAACCATTATTTCGACCCTCTATTGTCCATGTTTGAAACGATGGAGCGCGAAGGATTCATGCAGCCCAAGTATCGCTCTATGATTATGACAGATCATACACCTGAAGGCATGTTGGAGCAGTTCTCGAGCTATACCACCCCTTCGGTCAAAACCTATCTTACCGGCCAGCGTACTTGAGTCAGCACCTTTTTGTTGCGATGAACGGTGCTTACGTTATCGTCTCTTATAAGGAGGTAATCTTGAATGACCCGATTACAAGGAAAAGTCGCCATCGTCACCGGGGCGAGCCGCCCGGGCGGAATCGGAGCCGCCATTTGCCGGGCGTTTGCCGCCGAAGGCGCCAGTCTCTTTTTTACGCATTTGTACGAGTATGATAAAAACAATTATCCCAACGATGCAGACGCAAGCTGGCCTGATTTATTCGCTGAGGAACTTCGTAAATGGGGGGGAAAGGTTGAACATATGAAGCTCGACCTTGCCTTGCCGGGTTCGGGGGCCATCCTGCTGGATGAGGCGCGAAAGACGGTTGGTTTCCCTACGATCCTCGTCAATAACGCGACATATAGCGTCGATGCGGATTTCAGGCAATTAACCGAGGCGCTCATCGACGCGCATTGCGCCGTCAATATGAGAGGAACCTTCATGTTAGCAGCCGAATTCGCCCGCATGATTGAAGCGGAGCAAACCGGGAATGCCTCCACTTTCAATAAGGGAGGACGGATCATCAATCTCACCTCCGGCCAAGGTAAAGGACCCATGCCCGGGAATCTTGCCTATGCCGCGACAAAAGGCGCCATTTCCGTCTTTACCGAGTCGCTGGCCGCGGAGCTTGCGCCGCTTCGCATCACGGTGAACGCTGTCGATCCCGGTCCTACCGACTCGGGCTGGATGTCCGAAGGGATAAAAGAAGCGCTGCTGCCGCACTTCCCTATGGGACGGGTCGGCCTCCCCGAGGATGCGGCCCGTCTGATCACGTTCCTCGCCAGCGACGACTCGGAGTGGATTACCGGTGAGATTATTCATTCCAGGGGCGGCTTTATTTAACGAATGCGCGGATGCCTCTCGAATGGCAGTCCTGTCTTTATGACAAAATAAAACGTCCTGTAAAGGATAAAACATCCAAATTCAAGCTAGTTGAAGGAGCCCTATGTCAGAAAACAACTCCACCCCTTCGGGTAAAATGCACTTCATGCTATGGTCCACTCCGGCGAGGGCCACTTTTCGCCAAGACATGACCGAAGAGGAACGGAACATCATGACGCAGCACGTCGCCTATTGGACGGACAAGCAGACGCAAGGGATTGCTCTGGTGTTCGGACCTGTTCTGAAAAACCCGGCAGCTCCCAATGGACTCGGAATCGTGGAAGCTGAGAATGAAGCCCAGGTCTCCAAATGGATCGCGGAAGATCCTGCTGTTATAGGCGGGGTCATGACGACGGAATTTTATCCGATGCTGGCGACGCTGCCAAAGTCATACCCTCGAAGTTGATGTTCTTCGAACCGAAACAGCGGAGCCATCCTGGCTCCGCCGCTAATTATTGACGAAAGGAAACAGCAGCTTCTGATTTTCCTCCTCGTACATATTGTCCTTCGTAATGAGCAGCGATCCCGTATCGATAACCTTCGGCACCTTATCGCCCCTCACCGCCTCGACAGCCGTCTTCATACTCAAATAGCCCATCTGGAACGGCCTCTGAATGACCGTAGCCTTCATGACGCCTTCGTCCAGCAGCTTAATTTCGTTCACCGAGCTGTCGAAGCCGATCAGACTGACGCGCTC
Organism: Paenibacillus nanensis; assembly: GCF_003583765.1. GTDB lineage: Bacteria > Bacillota > Bacilli > Paenibacillales > Paenibacillaceae > Pristimantibacillus > Pristimantibacillus nanensis. Next base: position 182,033 of record NZ_QXQA01000008.1, on the reverse strand, counting down.
CTGCACCGCCAGCTCTTTAATCGCCCTGCCCGCGCCTACCGTTGTCGGCTCGTTTAATCCGACGATCCCGACGACATCCGGCTGCGTCTGCAAAATTTCCTTGGCGATCCGATAAGCGTTCTCCTCCGAGCTTTCCACGTAGAACGTATCGAGCAGCTCGATACCCGGCTGGCCCTCCAGAACGGAACGGACCCCTTTCTCGCGGTCAATGTGGGAGGCGGCGTTTTTCATATAGCTGATAATAGCGACCTTCGCCGGACCCTGCAGCTGCTTCCGCATCGCCTCGCCCGCCTTCCTTCCGGCCTGCACATTATCCGTCGCGACATTGCTGTGCGGCGCATCCGAATTGATGCCCGAGTCGACGATAATGAGCTTAATGCCGCTCTTCCGGACCTTCTCGGCAACGGGAACCAATCGGTCGTAATCGGTCGCCGCCAGCACAATGGCATCGGGCTTCTCCACGATCGCCTGCTCAACGGCCGCAATTTGCTCGTCGACATCGGCCTCGGTCCTGGAGCCGGTTACGCGAACATCGGCATCGAATTCCTGAGAGGCTTCCTCTACACCGTCGATCAGCACCTCCCAGAATTCGATCGATGCATCCGTGGATTTGACGATGACGGTAATGTCGACCGGCCCCCGCTCCGGAAACCAACGGCTCCCGTACATGAAGCCCCCCGCAGCCAGCAGAAGCAGCAAAATGGCGGCCATCGTCCGTTTAGGTTTCCCGATCATTTTTTGCCCGCCTCCTGTGCCGGAGTCTTCTTCGGGAAGCGGATCGACACCGTCGTCCCTTCGCCCAGCTTGCTTTTGAAGCTGAGGCCGTACGGCATGCCGAAATACAGCTTCAGCCGCTCATCCACATTGCCGACTCCGACCCCGCGGCCCTCCTCGCTCTTATACGAGTGCGTCAGCACCCGCGCGAGCGTCTCCTCGTCCATGCCGTTCCCGTTATCATGGACAATGAGCGTAATCTCGCCGTCCGTCTCCTCGGAGGTGACCGTGATTAAGCCGGGTCCGCGCTTCATTTTGATCCCGTGATAGATCGCGTTCTCCACAATCGGCTGCAGAATCAGCTTAATCGTCTTATATTGCCGAACCGTATCGCTAACCTCGATGGCGTAGTCCAGCTTATTTTTGTAACGCATCTTCTGGATTTTCAAATAGTTCTCGATATGCTCCAGCTCCGTCTCGATGGATACCAGCTCTTCTCCCTTGCTGATCGAGGAACGGAACAGCTTCGCCAGCGCCGACGTCATCAGCACGACCTCCTGCGACTTCTTGCTCTCCGCCATCCAAATGATCGAATCCAAGGTGTTATAAAGAAAATGAGGATTAATCTGCGCCTGCAGCGCGCTTATCTCGCTACGCCGCTTCTGCTCCTGATCCCGAACCACCTGGGCCATCAGCTCCTTGATTCGGCCGACCATCATGTTGAACGCGCGGGCAAGCCTGCCAATCTCCATCGTCGACGGAACGGGAACATGGATGTCGAAGTTGCCCTTCTCCACCTCTTTCATATACACCTGCAGCTGCTTGATCGGCTGGCTGACCCGCTGCGACAGAAACAGCGACGTACCGATCGCGATTACGATGCAGACGAGACCAAGGGCGATAATCGACAGCCCGACCTCATTCTGGTTCGCGACCAGCTCGTCGACATAGGAAACGCCGACGATTTTCCACCCGAAGTCGGACTCCTGCACCGTGTACATCCGTTTGTTGCCGCCTTCGCCGCTGATGAAGGTGCCGCTGTCGATTTGCAGCACCTTATCAATCTGCTCCGTCTTCAAGTTGCTGTAGATGAGCTGCTGCTGCGGATGGTAGACGATTTTCCCCTCGGAGTCGACGATGAACAGATAACCCCGCTGACCAAGACGGATATCTTGCAGCATATCGTTCATCACGCTGAAATTGAGATCGATCAGGAAGATGCCGAGCTTCGCGCCGTCCTTCTTGCTTGACAGCTCCGTGCTTAGCGAGACGACCCACGGATAGCGGTCCTTGAACGCCGGCTGCACATGCGATGGCGAGATCACGTAGGCGCCGGCTGCCTCCTTCGCTTCGCGGTACCAGCTCAGATTTGTAATATCGATATACGGATTCAGCTCGAGCCCTTGCCTCCCCGTCACGAACTGCCCGTCATAGCCGAATACGCTCACCGATGAAATATCCGCGCGCGACACCGCCATCGATTCCAGGAAATTCGCAACGGCTTGCTTGCCGTTCAGCTCTTCCGCCAGGCTGGCGTAGCGCTCTCCCGCCAAAAACCGCTGCACATCCGGATTGCTGTCCACCAGATCGGTGATGTACTGCATCCCGTTCACGTAGGACTTAATATTGTTGTTCACCTGCTTCACAAGCTCCGCCGTATACGATTTGGCGTTCGACTGCACCGCATCTTGGGACAAGAAATAAGAAAACACGCTCATGATGACAATCGTCAGAAGAATGAGCAGCACAAACGCTAGCGCCATATTGGTCTGCATGCTGCGGAAGCGGAATATCTGCAGCATCATCCGCGGCTCTCCGCCATTCTAAAGCGGAATTCCGTCGGCGTGTCCCCCGCATGCTTCTTGAACGCGCTGCTGAAATATTGCGGATCGCGGTAGCCGACCGCGTAAGCGATTTCATAGCTTCGCATCGAAGTCAGCTTGAGCAGCTCCTTCGCCTTCTCCATCCGCTCATGGATGACATGGTCCATGAACGTCCGGCCCGTGCATGTCCGGAACAGGGTGCTGAAATAACTGGCGCTCATGGACACATGCTTGCATACGGTCTGCAGCGACAAATCCGGATCCGCATAATGCTGCTTGACGTACGCGATCGCCTTCTCGATTTGAAGCTTGCTGTGGTCCTCCCTCATGCTGCGTATGGCGGAAGCCGCTTTCCCGCATATTTCCTTCATCCACAGCTCAATCTCGCTCAGCGCCGCCAGCTCGCGGATGTCGGCCAGCGGGTTGGGCGAATCCCCGAACACGCGCCTCGCGTCCGCTTCCATCTCGTAGAGCGTATGCATCAGGGTGAGCGCGAACCGCTGGATATAAATGTAGCAGACGTCGATTGGGACCAGCTTCCGGCGGAAATCGGCGAACAGGCTTCCGATCCACTCGTCCGTCTCTTGCGGCGTACCTGTCTTCAGCTTGGTCATCAGCTCGCACTCCCAGGCGACGGCCGACGAAAGCTCAACCTGCTTCCGCCGCTCCATATCGGAAATGCGGATGACAGCGCTTTCTCCAATGACGAACCGATACTCCAGCGCGGATAGCGCGGAACGGTGCAGCAGCTTCATATTGTCCTCCCGTCCGCATACATGCCCGATGCCGATGGATGCCGCAACCGGCAAATAATCGGTGACCGCCGCATGAATCTCCTCCGCCGCCGCTCCCGCTCCATCGTACAGCGCATCGGGATCCTTCCCGGACATTAAAACCAGCACGCGGTTTTCCCTGTCGCGGAATACTTCCGCCCCTTCGTATGTACTCATAACTTCCTTCGTAATATTATAGACAGCGAAACGAATCAGCTCGTCATCCGACGGCGTAGCCGGCGCTTTCAGCTGCAGCTCGTCGATATCGACCGCCAGCTCGATCCAATAAGGGCGGTCCCAGGCGATTTGGAAATACCCGCAGCTTTCCCGCTTCTGCTTCTCCGTCATCGAAGACGTGACAAGCCGCTCCAGAAATCGTTCCTTCAGCAGCGGCATGCTGTCCTCCAGCTGATGCTTCAGCTTCTCGTAATCCCGCTTCTGCCTGTTCTCCGCATCCATCTGGCGGGCGACGCGAACGAAGATCTGCTCCATCTCGTTTGCCGTCACCGGCTTCATCACATAGTCCGCAACCTTCATCTTCAGCGCCTGCTGCGCGTACTCGAATTCATCGTAACCGGTTAAAATAATAACCTTTACATCCGGATACCGGACGGAAAGCTCGCGCGTCAGCTCGATTCCGTTCATAAACGGCATGCCGATATCGGTCAAGACGATATCCGGACGGTCCCGTTCCATGAACTCCAATGCTTCGATCCCATCCTCGCAGGCGCCCGCGCACACAAAACCCATGGACGCCCAGTCCATCCCGTCCTGAATGGCTTCACGAACTAAAGCTTCATCATCAACAATCAGCAGTTTGTACATAGAGCGGTCACTCCCTGTTCCTGCGGTAGTCGGAATGCTTCGTATGCCGGATCTGGCTGCGTAACTTCTCCAATCGCGGAGTGCTATTAGTATACAGAAAGACTTCGAACAATAAGATGGAATTTTAGACGATAATAGTTGAATATCATTCGGTCATCCTCTGAAGTCAACAAAAGGGCATCCTCTCTCGGGTGCCCCTCGTCATGATGTCAGACTCTATTGTCAGGTGCCGCAGAAGGTACGGTACGGCTGCGCCGAGCCCTCCGGCAGCTTGGCGTACTCCTCCTGCTCGGGCGAATACGCGTAAGGATTCGCAAGCGCCGACAGCAGCTTCTCCATCACGCTGTAATCTTCCCGCTCCACCGCCGCTTCAAGCGCTTCCTCGACCCGGTTATTGCGCGGAATAACCGCCGGATTGCTGGCCTTCATTAGACGAAGCGACGCTTCCCCGCTCTCCTGCTGTCTGCTTCGTCTTGCTTGCCACCGCTCCTGCCACTGCGCAAATTCCGCGTCGCATGTTAACCCGGTGTCTTCCGGCCTCCCGAGCGTTAAAGCCCGGAAGGTATTGGTGAAATCCGCTTTATTCTTCTGCATGAGCTCCAGCAAATCCTTCGCCAGCGACTCATCCTCCGGCTCCTCGCCGAACAGCCCCAGCTTCGCCCTCATACCGGCCAGCCAGTGCGAATAAAACATTCCGGTGAACTGCCGGATCTCATCCTCGGCCATCTTCACCGCTTGCTCTTCATCGTCGTGCAGCACCGGCACCAGCGCTTCCGCCAATCGCGCCAGATTCCAAGCGGCGATGTACGGCTGATTGCCATATGCGTAACGGCCCTGCCGGTCGATGGAGCTGAACACCGTCTCCAGATCGTACGTATCCATAAAAGCGCAAGGTCCGTAATCGATCGTCTCGCCGCTAATGGCCATATTGTCGGTGTTCATGACCCCATGGATAAAACCAACGAGCTGCCATTTCGCGATCAGCGCGGCTTGGCGCTTCATCACTTCCCGGAGCAGGGTCAGACTCGCGTTGTCTCCCGTATGGACCGCATCCGGGTAATGCCGCTGCAGCGCATAATCCACAAGCGTTCGAAGCTCGTCGGAGGTCCCCCAAGCGGACGTATATTGGAAGGTGCCGACCCGAATATGGCTGGCTGCGATTCGAGTCAGAATCGCCCCCGGCAGCTCGGTTTCGCGGTAGACGGGCTCGCCGGTTGTGACAACCGCCAAGCTTCGGGTCGTCGGAATGCCAAGTCCGTGCATGCCTTCGCTGATGATGTATTCGCGCAGCATCGGGCCTAGCGCCGCCCGGCCGTCGCCGCCGCGGGAGAACGCCGTCCGACCCGCTCCTTTGAGCTGCACGTCAAGCCGCTCGCCTGACGACGTGATCTGCTCGCCTAATAAGATGGCGCGGCCGTCGCCGAGCATCGTGAAGTGCCCGAATTGATGGCCCGCATATGCTTGCGCCAGAGGCTCCGCGCCTTCCGGAACGCGATTACCGCCCAGCGCCGCCACGCCCTCCTCGCTGCGGAGAGCATCGGCATTCAGCCCAAGCAAGGCTGCGAGCTTCTCGTTCAGCACTGCAAGCTCCGGCGAGCTTACGGGAACTGGCGATTGCTTCGAATAAAGCTTCTCCGGCAGACGCGCGTAGCTATTGTCGAATTTCCAGCCTGTTTCTATCCCTAATCGATTATCGGTCATTGGTTCTCCTTCGGTTCGGTTAAAAGATGTGAACATGCAATCTTACGAGTAAAACGCCATTATTATTTTGCCGTTGCAGGCTTATTATACCTTTTCTACACCAGCGCGGATAATCCTACAGACGAGTCATCCTGAATCTGCGCTAAATCATAAGAAAGAAAATTCATTTTATAATTTCTTCCAATACTGGAAATGATAAATTTACGGACTTGTTTTTTATGCCGTCGCCGTCATACGAACCCGGATCGGATCGCTAAACCGAGGATTGCCGCCCCCTATGCAACCTCCTTCTTGCTGCAATACGGCTACCTGCTGTTGCCTGTTGCGGCGATGTGTTTAATCACATTCTTACCTACGCAAAAAGGCCAACGATACGTTGACCTTCTGCCCGGCATTTGCCTGCCGGTTTCTTATTTGGTTACAAGCGCTTCGCGGTCTACGCAATGCGGCGGCTCCTCCAGCCATCGATTCTGGATCATAAGGTTAGCGCCGTCCTCCGAATATTTGCCGACGTCCACAATCATGCGGGTATACTTTTCAAGCAAATCATGTCTCGCGCTTAAGGAGGCGGCATTCGCGTAAGACCTCACCCGCATTGTGAACATATCGACTTTGTGGAACATCATGAGCTTGTCCGAAAACGGCGGCGTCGTCGAGGTTGTCACTAAAGGATCTAAAGTCATAGGCGCTGACAGGTCTTCCTGCTCCAGCAGCTTGCTGCACATATTGTAATGCTTGTAGGCAATATCCTTACCTCTTAGGAAATATTGCTTCACCTTATCCGACTGAGCCACTTGGCTAAAGCCGATCAAAACGGCTTTACTGATGGAATTGTTCTCGATAATGTCGTACAGATGGGTAATTTCCATCGCTTGCAGCGGCCTAACCTCGCCGAAGAAGCCGCGCATATAGTTCTTATTGTCGATAAACCCGGCTTTTGTTGGATAAGGGATATAAGGCGGCTTCGACAGCATTCCTTTGCTGATCAGAACTTCATTGGTCTTGTTCAGCAGCTGCACCGAGTTATCCACAAGCTGCGTGAATAACGATCGCACATCCCGTCTTGTGACCAGCGGGACCGCAATGCTGTATAAGCTGCTGCCGGCCTTTCCCAAATATTTGAGATAGTGCAAATAAAACTCGTCCGCGAACAACCGAGGAGCCGATACGTTAACGTCCTCCTCTGTAAAGCCGATCGGAAGGGGATACTGCTCTTGCTGTAACAAATCCTTGATGGTCATTACGATTTGTTTGGACAAGTTAAAGGCGGACTGCATCACTTCTTTCACTTCTTTGTCCTCTACATGGTTTAGAACATAACTCAACACCTGAATGGACATCGTGTTTCCCATATATGTCGCCCAAAGCTTGCCCTGCTCCGCCGCGTTTAATTTTTCGCCGGTATCGTTGGATTGAAGCTTCATAGGATGTATGCTTCCCATAGCAAACGTCTCCCGTCATGTTGTTTTATTGCCTTACTTTTTGCATTAGGAGAGCAATTCATTCCTGCACCTTCGTTAAAAATTTTTTAGATAACGGTCTAGAGTTAAAAAATTAGCGCAAAATAAAAGAAAAAAAGGAAGTCGTGAAAGCAAATGAATAAGAATGCTCGCTTTGAAGCTTTTATATGGTGCATCGCCTTTCCCGGCTTCGGCCAGCTGCTCAACGGCAAGCTTGCTAAAGGTATTGTACTGATTATATTGGAGCTGCTGATCAATGCAATGTCCGGTTTAAATGAACTCATTATCTCAAGCTTTCACGGCGACATCGACACCGCGATCCAGGCTACGAATTATCAATGGCTGATGTTCTATCCGTGCGTCTATATGTTTGGCATTTGGGACGCGTATAAGGATGCGGGAGGCGGACAAACGCCTTACGCTGCGGCCCCATATGCATTCGGCGCTTTTTTCGGAACCGTCGGCGTCATCTTCTCGCGCAATCTGCTCGGCGCCATGTGGCTCGGCCTTGTCGGCTTATTAGTCGGAGTCATTGTCGGCTTGATTTTAAAAAGAGTGCTGCGGGCTCTTGACCGAGATGGGGCGAGTCCTTTGTGAGTTACGGAAGGGCACTAACCGGACTAACCCCTTTTATTAGAAAAACGATTTTGACGGCATCCCATTTCCGGAATTTCTGACGCCCGCATAATCGAGAGTTTTTCTTCAGCTCCCGCTTCCTGTCTTGCCCGAATTCTCTCCGGATAGGACGCGGACCTTACATAGCAAAGCTGCAGCCGGGACGAAGCAAGCAAAAGGCCATTCCTAGTCGGAATGGCCTTTTGCTTTGTTTCACTCTCTTTAGATTATTGGTTTTTAAGCTCCTCTACCATTGCCTTCAATGCTTCGTTAACCGGTGCAGCCGGACGACCCAACAGCTTCTCGAAGTCCCCGCTTTCGACTTCCAGTCCGCCTTTCCTGATGCCGGACTGAATGCCGACGAGAAACGGGATCAGGAAGTCCGGTACGCCTGCTCCTTTCATGATGCCGGCATAAGCGTCGTCGTCGACATGCTGAACCGCTACCTCTTTGCCAAGCGCAGCGCCCACGGCGGCAGCAATCTCTTCTTGCGTCAACAGCTTGCCGGAGAGCTCATATACGGTATTCTCGTGGCCTGTGCCGGCAAGCACGGCTGCCGCCGCCTCCGCATAATCCTGCCGCAGCGCCCAGCCGACTTTGCCCGAACCCGCAGACGTTACCCACGGCGCTCCAGCCAGTACGCCCTGGATGCTCGAAGCTTCGTTCTCCAAATACCAGTTGTTGCGGAGGAACGAATACGGGATGCCGGATTTCACGATCGCCTCTTCCGTTGCGCGATGCGGCGGCGCGAGAAACATCCGGCTTTCACTTGCATTCGCTAAGCTGGTATACGCAATAAATCCAACGTTGGCGCGCTTAGCCGCAGCTACCGCATCCGTATGCTGGCGAATTCTGGTTTCATTGTCTCCGTCAGCGGAAATGATTAATAGCCGGTCAATTCCCGCAAATGCCGAGTCCAATGTTTCCGGACGGTCAAAGTCGCCCTGCCGAACCTCAATGCCGCGTTCCTTCCAAGCTCCCGCTTTCTCCGGATTCCGGACGCTTACGGCGATTTGATCCGCCGGCACGGTTTTCAAGAGCGCCTCGACCACTTTCGTACCCAATTTTCCTGTTGCCCCTGTAACTAGCATTTTCATTGTGTATGCCTCCTATTTTTTGTTGTAACTGAAGTGGTTACATCATGACTAAAAATAAAAGCTCCTAAAAGAAGAGCCCTCATTTTAAACAAATTTTGCGGTCAACTGGCGCAGCGTGGTTTGCCCAAGCCTCTGCTCCATAGCCGTCTGCGCTTCCCTCAACTCGGCCTGCAGCACATTCTCGATGTTCCGCCCCACCGGACACGCGATGTTGGGGTCTTCATGGAGCCGGAACAACTGATTCTGTTCAATAACATTCACGGCATGATAAATGTCGAGGAGCGTAATCTGCTCGGGTTCCTTCCTTAGAAAAGCGCCGCCTACTCCGGGGCGCACTTCGATTAAGCCCGCCTTCTTCAGCATCCCCATAATTCTGCGAACAATAACAGGGTTCGTATTGACGCTGCCGGCGATATAGTCCCCCGTACACTCGTTCGGACTGACCGCTATCAGAGAAAGAATATGAACAGCGATGGAAAACCGCGTACTAATTTGCTTCATATGATCACCACCGTTGTAATCATTATAGTTACAACAAATGATTACGTCAAGCGATCGCAATCAATCATATAATCAAGGCGGGCCATCCCCTCTTAGGATGACCCGCCTTTTATAAACGTTAGGCTAACGCCGCATACATCTGCTCCAGCAATGAAACAGCCCGTTCCTCGAGCGTCTTCACGGTACGAAGCACTTGGACAGCGCGTTCTCCATTCTCCCGCAGATTCGGATCGTCGCCGGCTGGAAATGGGAACAGCTTCGCCAGCTCGTGCAGCTGCTCCGCGATTTGACGGTACGCCTTCGCCGCTTCCGCGCTAAGCTTGCGCAACTGGGTATCCTCTTCGCCGCTGCCCTGCCATTCTGCGCTAATGCCGCTCAAAAATTCTGCGGCATAATAGCGGGCATCGTGCACAACGGCTGCGTTATACGCATTTCCGTTCGGCTCGATCTTCCCGCCCCGGAAGGCGCCAATCCATGCGTCATAAGCGCGCAGCCCCCGTTCGGCGCGGTCCAAAGGCGCTTCTTCCCCGCGATAATGCTGGAGAGCCATCTCCAGCGCGCCTCGAAGCATCGCGCGCGGGTCCAGCTCCTTCCGTTCATCGAGCGCGAGTACAAACAGTTCCTCCAGCGTTCCGCGACCGAGATGATCGTAAGGAAGCTCGCCATCCTTCATCACTTCCATCGTATAGAGCGTTCTGCGCTCGTCATCATAGCCATAGATGATGCCGAATTCCGGAATGGACAGATCCCATGTCAGAACCGGGGTGCCTTTGTCGACCGCATAATGGATCAAATCAAGCGCCGCCGGAAGATCCTCCTGCATCGGCCGCTTCTCCTTAGCGGCGGAAGTCAGCACGGAGGGATCGAGCAAGTTCGTGTTCTCCCCGATAACTTCCCGCTTGTCTTGCGTCTCCACAATCCGGGCGGACCAGCCCAAGTTATTCAAACCGCGCGTTAATAGCTCGCGGAACGGGAACATGGTCGGCCCCGCAATGTGAACATCCTCCTGGCATATCGTAATGCGGAAAGCGTGACCGGTATACCCCATCACCTGTGCCAGTGAAAGCTTCTGCTCCGTGTAGCCCAGCATGCGGTAGAGGGCCCACGCCGCCGACGTCCATGTGCCGCAAGCATTGTCGTGATTGTCCGTTGATTTCGGTAACTGTTTTGTCATCATAACTCCCCAATCCTTTCGATCCGCAATATAGTGGTCGATGATCACTCGGACGCGCTGATTCGCTACTTTTTTCCGGGAACGTGAAATGATTTGGTAGACATTCGAAGAAGATAAGCTGAACAGCTTCGCGATCTCCTGCGGCGACAAATGATCGAAGAAATGCGATTCAAAAATTTGTCTCTCGCGCCGGTTCAAGCAGCTGAGCATGCTCGAGATCATGTCCAGCAGCTGCCGGCGCATGACATGCTCCTCCGGATTCGCCGCATCGCTCGCTTGCTTGGTATACGACGCGGAAAGCCGCTGCAGAATGTGATCCAAATTGGACCAATCGGCGCCATCGCTGCCCCCTTCTTCCTCCGAACGCTGCAGCGAAGAAAGCGGCTTCTCCTTCATAAGCGGGTTGCTTCTGAGCCGGGTATATGCCTGATTGCGCACAATCCGGTGAAGCCATGGCAGAAACCGCGCCACATCGACAAGCGTACCCAAATGCAGAAAGGCGCGCACCAAAGCGTCCTGCACAATATCTTCCGCCAGGAACGGCTCTTGCGTAAGCCTCCGCGCATAACCGTATATCTGCCTCCGATGACGCCGGATCAGTTCCCCGAACGCCTCCCGGTCGCCTGCCTGCGCCCGCTGCACGAGCTCGCCGTCTTCCTGCAGTTCAAGATCCCGCTCCATCTCTTCAATTATCTCTTCTGCATCATTTGTTCCCTTACTATCGATCCTGATCATAAACACCTCGCAAATCATCGGCCTATTAGATTGACGCGCAAGAGGGGCGATTTCTGACAAAACCTTTAAAAAAACTTTACCCAAATGAAAGACCGCTTCAACTATGATGAATAGACAGCCTAATTATATCATCCAGACAGGGGGCAAAATGAGCTTGAGCCATTCGGAGAAAGCCATCGTTACCATACTAGAAACAAGCGATCTGCATGGCCACTTTTACCCAACGGATTATCGGGGCCCTGGGGACAAGCCGCTCGGTTTAGCCAAGCTGGCCACGATCATTCAGAAAGAAAGAAGCAGGAATCCGGCGCTTCTCTTGCTGGATAACGGCGACCTTCTGCAGGGCACGCCGTTTATGTATCACTATGCCAAATACGACAGAAGCGGCGTGCATCCTGCTGCCCGCGCGCTTAATGCGCTGCGGTATGACGCGGCCGTATTCGGCAATCATGAATTCAACTACGGGCTGGAGTTATTGACAAACGCGGTTGAAAATTCCGTTTGTCCGTGGCTATCCGCCAACATCCTGCATGCGGATAGCAGGCAGCCGGCTTTCGGATTGCCTTACCGGGTCTTCGAGATGCCGGAAGGGATTCGAATCGCCGTTCTCGGCGTCACCACGCACTACATCCCCAATTGGGAGGATCCCGCGAACATTCAAGGGTTGGCTTTTGAAGACGCCTTGGGAGCGGCTCGAAGGTGGGTGGCCTCTATTCGCGAGATGGAACAGCCGGACGCCGTTGTCGTCTGCTATCACGGCGGCTTCGAACGCGACCCGGCCACTGGCGAGGCGACCGAACCGCTCACCGGGGAAAATCAAGGATACGAGATGTGTATGAGCGTGGAAGGGATCGACGTTTTGCTCACAGGTCATCAGCATCGCCTCCTTGCCGGGGAGCTCAACGGCGTCGCATTCGCGCAGCCGGGCAGCGCCGGAGCGGCAATCGCCAAAATTCAGCTGGAATTCGAGCGGACGAGTGCAGGAGGCTGGTCAATTTCCCGCAAGACGGCGGGGCTGCTGCTTGCGGAGGAGGCTCCGCATGCGGATGGGGCGTTGCTAGCCATGTTCGCGGATCAAGAGCGTTGCACCCAAGCATGGCTGGATCAGCCGATCGGCATGGCGGAGGGAGATATGACGATAAGCGAACCGTTCGCCGCCCGGCAAGCCGACCACGCGTTCACTGAGTTTGTGAACCGCGTACAGATGGAGGCGACCGGCGCATCCATTTCCTGCGCCGCTATTTTCACCAATGAAGCGCGAGGCTTCTCGGAGGACATCACAATGCGCGACGTCGTCTCTAATTATATTTACCCGAATACGCTGAAGGTCGTCCGCTTAAGCGGACGCGATATTCGGGAAGCGCTGGAGCAGTGCGCCCGCTACTTCACGCGGGATGAGCAGACGGGCGGCCTGCGGGTATCCGCGTCTTATATGGAGCCGAAGCCGCAGCATTACAACTACGACATGTGGGAAGGCATCGAATACGAGCTTGATATTTCGAAGCCGGAAGGCCGGCGTGTCACCAGGCTCGAGCGGAACGGAGAGCCTCTCGATCCGGAGGCGACGTACGAGGTTGTGATGAACAGCTACCGCGCCGGAGGGGGAGGCAACTTCGATATGATCAAGGATAAGCCTGTTGTACGCGAAATCCCGACGGACATGACGGAAATCCTCGCCGATTATATCCTTCAGCGCCGAGTCATTCGCGCAGCCTGCGATCACAACTGGAGGGTCGTCTACTAGCGGGCATCCAAACAAAAGAGGCCCACCCCGAGTGGACCTCTTCCGCTGCTTCCGTCAGCCCTGCTTTTAACCGGAAGTCGCCGCGCCGGGCTCTGTAAGACGCAAAAACCTGCTTACTGGAGCTCCAAACGCCCGCACCCGGCTCTGTAAGACGAAAAAACCTGCTTACTGGAGCTCCCAACGCCGCACCTGGCTCTGTAAGACGCAAAAATCTGCTTACTGGAGCTCCAAACGCCCGCGCCCGGCTCTCTAACACGAAAAAACCTGCTTACTCGCGCTCAAAACGCCGCATCTGGTTCTGTAGCACGCAAAAACCTGCTTACCGGAACCAGAAACGCCGCGCCCCACTCCCCGTTCCTGCTACCCCTTCACCAGCTTCGCGCGGAGCTTGTTGGACAGCCACTCGATCAGCAAAATGAGAACTACCAGTCCGATCAGAATCGACCCGACCTGATCCCACTTGTACGCATTCATCGCGAAGATGAGCGGCGCCCCGATCCCGCCGGCGCCAACCAATCCTAGAATGGACGCTTCGCGCATGTTCATGTCGAACCGATAAATCGTCACCGACAGGAAGATGGACAGCAGTTGCGGGAAAATCCCGTAACGGATTTTCTCGAACGTCGTGCAGCCGATCGAAGTCATTGACTCCAGCACTCCTTTGTCGAGCTCCTCGATCGCGTCCACATACAGCTTCGAGAGCATGCCGATCGAGGTAATGCCAATCGTCAGCACGCCCGCGAACGGCCCCGGTCCCGCCACGCGGATGAACATAAGGCCGTATACGAGTGCCGGAATCGTGCGGATGAAGATGAGCAGCAAGCGAGTCAGCCAGGCGATCGGCTTCGGCACAATGTTAGATGCGGCCAGAAAAGCTAGCGGCACGGATAAAATAGCCCCGACGATCGTTCCCAAGAAGGCGATAGCAGCTGTCTGCACCAGCAAATACAGGACGCTCTGCTTGGATACGTTGAATAGAAGCTCAAGATCCGGGTTAACAAGCCCTTTCACTATATTACCCGCAATATCGAGCCCGCTTTGGTTCACATCCTTGAAGCTAGCGGCGGTCAGCGACCAGCCGAACAAGAGAAGAATAACAATCGTCAGGATGAAAATATATCGATAATTGCGAGGGGAAGCGAGAAGCTGCTTCTCTACTGTCGTCATAGCTCCGAATTCTCCTTAAATCAACTTTTTTCTAAAATGCTCGCTAACCGTCTCAATGACATAAACGGTCACGACCAACGAGAGAATGATCATGCCGATGCGCGGATAGTCGCGCCAGCCAAGATTTTCAGAAATGAGAAGCCCGATGCCCCCCGCTCCCACATAACCGAGTATCGCCGCATAACGCACATTCCCCTCAAAGCAAAACAGCGAGGACGACAGATAGCTCGGAAGCACCTGCGGCAGAATCGCGTAACGAAACGCCTGAATTCTCGTCATGCCGGCCGACTCCATCGCCTCAAATGCGCCCATATCGACATTTTCGATTTGTTCATAGAGCAGTTTCCCGACATAAGAAAGCGTAAATAGCAAAATCGCAATGACGCCCGCCGTCGGTCCCAGTCCGAAAACAAAAGTGGCAATGAGCGCCGTAACAAGCGAGGGCAGCGTCCGCAGCAGGCTGAGGATGATTTTGAATACAGCCACGACGAATTTGTTCCGAATGACATTAGACGACGCGAGGACCGCAAACGGTACAGCCAGCAAAGCCCCGATCATGGAGCCGAGCAGCGACATTTGGATGGTCGCCGCCAAAGCGTCCCACATCGCCGGGAAGTAGCTCCACTTCGGCGGAATCATATCGCCGACCATGCCGAAAAACTCATGAATCCGCTGCGCCAGCACCTTGAGGCTGAAATTTGTAAACTCGACGGATACAACCGTTGCCGCCGCTAAGATCAGCACGATAAGCGGAACGCGGGATCTTTTCTCCTGAACGATTTTACCGTTTGGCAGCAGCACTTTTTTGGGCGGAAACAGCTTATCATACATGGACAAGTCTCTCCTCTGAAGCGGATTGCCCTTCTCCGAAGCCGCCTCCGTAAATCTCGCTCAACACTTCCTTCGTCACCTGGCTCGCCGCGCCGTCGAACACCACTTCGCCCTTCCTTATGCCAATAATCCGATCCGCATATTCTAAAGCCACTTCGACGTGGTGGATGTTCATAATGACGGAAATATTCATTTCTTGATTGATTTTTTTGAAATCGTCCATCACCATCCGGGACGTGACCGGGTCGAGCGAAGCGATCGGCTCGTCCGCCAGCAGAATATCCGGATTTTGAGCGAGCGTACGGGCCAATGCGACCCGCTGCTGCTGGCCGCCCGACAGCTGATCGACGCGGATATACGCCTTATCCAAAATTCCCACCTTATCCAGCGCCTCAAGCGCCTTCATCTTCTGCTCTCTGGTGAAGACGCCGGTCAGCTTCCTCCACATCGGGAGGTCGGGCACGAAGGAAACGAGCACATTTTGGATGACGGATATTCTCGTCACGAGGTTAAACGATTGAAAGATCATCCCAATGCCTCTGCGGAACCTGCGAATTTGCTTCCCGGTCAGCTTCGCCACGTCGACGTTATGAACAAGCAATCGCCCGCTGCTAATGTCGTGCATTCGGTTAATGCAGCGAATCAGCGTTGATTTCCCCGCGCCGGAGAGGCCGATCACCGCGACGAATTCGCCTTGATCGATTTTCAAATTGATATCCTTCAGCGCAATCGTGCCGTTCGCATAGGTTTTATTCACATTTACAAACTCGATCATGAAAGTTCCCCAATCCTTTAGTCATGATAAAAGAAAAAGCAGAAAAAATGAGAACATCGCATGGGATGGATGCTCTCATTTTCACAAATCTACATTACGGTTTTCACAGGTCTTAAAAATCGCTGCTATTCCTTCATGCTTCTAATGACTTCTTGCGCTTTTCTTTCGTTATCGTAGTCGGAAGCTTGCGCGACCTGGTAGCCCTCATGGCTGTAAACCTTGATGACTTCTTTGCCTTCCGGCGTGCCTGCGATCGCGATGAACGCTTCTTGAAGCGCCGCTTTCAATTCGTCGTCGATGACCGGGCTTTCTTTGCTGACGCTGATCGTATCGTTGTAAATACCGTCCGTTACGCCGATCACATTCGTTTCGTCCCAAATGCTGCTTGTGCGGTTGAATTCCTTTGTCCATTGTTCGACATAATCTCTGCGAACGTCCGCGAAAGCGACGATAATATCCACTTGTTCAGCCGCCAGTCTTCCAATGGAGCTGCCGTAGGAATCGGAAGTCACCACATGCGCAAGGTCCGTCAGGCTCTTCTCATAGTTCTTCTGCAGCCACAGCGTCGGATAGATGTAGCCAGCGGACGAAGTTGTCGACATAATCGCCCAGTTCGCGCTGTTCAGATCATCCCATGTCAATTGCTCGCCGTTGTTCACTTTCGCAGCCAGCTCTTGGCCTTTTGCGGAAGGACCAGCTATTAGCAGGGAACGATAATACGTCGCTTGCTCCGAAGTCGGTTCCGTCGGTTTGTTGTCGTTCCAATCTTTCGGATTATCCGAATCGTTGGACAGACCGGCGCGAGTAGCCGTCAGAATAACGTCGGCGCCGTCATCGTACAGCGCGTATGTGCCGCCGGGAATAAAGCCGATATCCGTCGTGCCTGCCGTCAGCGCCTCGCCTACCGCTTCATAAGTTGTGCCAACATCGATCGTTACGTTCCCAACGTTATAGCCTTGCGTTGCCAGCTGGTTTTTCAGCAGCTCCTTAAGCGGGTCTGTAGCCGTAATGATCTGCTCCGGATCCTTCGATGGCACGAAGCTTACCTTCAGTTCTTTGATCTCCTTCGGAGCAGGAGTGGACTCCCCGCCTCCCGATGTGCTGTTCGTCGACGCTGGGTTGTTCGATGCGCCGCTGTTCGACGCATTGTTGTTGTTGGAGCCGCAAGCGGAGAGCAAGCCGACGACCAACGCAAATACAGCAATGACAAAAAGTCTCTTCTTCACTTTCGATAACCCCCAAATAAGTAAAATGATGTTAGTTCGTCTACAAGATACGAGCGCTTTCGATCTCGTCGCACGCTACTCATGATACGAGCCTTGTATTAACGCAACGTCATGGGGATATTAAGGTTTTATGTTGCTTTCCCCCTTCGTCCGTGCCATCATCAATAAAGATAAAGCATGCGAGAGAAAGAGGAGTGCTGCTATGATCCAGTTCGATTCGGATACCGGCAAGGTCGCGTACGCGGGAGAAAGCGTTCAGCTGCTGCCCAAGGAATTCGCGCTGTTCCAGTTCCTCTATGAACATGCGGGCCGCTCTTTCACAAGGGAGAGACTGCTCGACGCGGTATGGCCGCTCGAGGAGCCGACCGACCGGACCGTAGACGACCATATTTACCGGATTCGCAAAAAAGTAGCCCGCTGGTCTCATCTCCTCCGTATCGAGACCGTTCGCGGGCAAGGATATAAGCTGATTCGCCTTACTCCGAAGCTCCAGGCTCGCCCCTTACTGCATGACGAACAATTTGCCGCCGACGTCAATCGGATGATGAACAAATACCATGGGCTCGGCATGGGCGCGGCGATGCAGCTGCTGGCGGAGCATCGGGACATTCTGAGCCTGCCGGTGGATCCCTATTACGATGCCTACCTGCATTTTGTCCGGGGCGACTTGGATTGGCTGCTTACAACGGACAGCCTGGATCTATGGAAGAAGCTTACGTACGCCGTCTTTGTTTACGAGGCGGCTCAGCCGGGGGATCAAACCGTTCGGCGCTATTATGAAGGGTTGATTGCGAGAGGACACTTGCTGGAGTGGAGCTGGCTGTGCGATCTGCGGCTCGGCGCGATTCATCATGATATCGGAGCCGGCAGGCTGGAAGAGGCGCAGCGGGGATTGGAGGCGATCCGGGAAGAGATCGCGGAGCTTCAGTCGCCAAGCTTTACGTCCGTCTTCCTGATCGCGGAGATGATGCTGCGGATGGAGCAAAACCGGCTCGGGGAGGCGGAAGCAAAGCTGAGGGAGTGCGAAGCGCTGCTCGCTCAGCACCCGATCCAGCGGGAACGAGGCGCCTTTCTTGTCGCGAAGGGAATGCTCCTCTACCGGCAAGGCGCGCATACCGCTGCAAGACATACGGTGGAAGAGGGCGTTGAAACGACGCGCGAGACCCATTTCATCCCCCACCTGCTCGTCAACCTGCGAAGGGCGCTTCTGTTTCTGCATTCGCACTCCTGCGATGAAGCTTATGCTCAAAGATTGCAGCGCCAATGGGAGCAGCTCGCCCTGCAATTCCGCCTCGACGAGCTTCAGGTTAAGGCGGGGCGTCTGCTCGAACGCCATCTCTGATCTTTCTCTGACAATCCCCTGCTATAGTGAACACAACGTTCACTTCACAGCAGGGGGTTTATTATTTATGCTTAGGAAAAACCGGTCTTTCGCCAAAATATTCGCCGCTTACGGCCTCTCCGCGTTCGGCGATTATTTCGACTTTATGGCTGTCTCGATTCTGCTGGGCTTTGTATGGAAAGCAGACGCGATGACGATCGCCCTTTACCCGCTTTGCTTCGCCCTCCCGGGCATCCTCTTCGGCCAATTGGCGGGAGTCGCAGCCGACAGATGGAACAAGCGGAATGTGATGGTCATCACCGATCTGGTCCGCGCCGCTCTTACGGTTCTGCTTATCTTTGCGCCGAATGCCGCCGCGCTGCTGGCGATCATCGCTTTGCGTTCCACCGCGCGCGTCTTCCACTACCCGGCGCAGCAGGCTATGACGCGATCCGTCGTCCAAGCGGATCAGCTCCTGCAAGCAACCTCGCTTAACGGAGCCGTCTTCCAGCTGTCCAAGGTGCTGGGGCCGCTGCTCGGCGCCTCTGTCGCCGCGGCTGTTTCCCCCGCTGTCTGCATGGCGGTCAACGTCATGACCTATACCCTGTCCGCCTTATTGCTGCTTCGGGTGCCCGCCAGCCAAGGCCGCGTGGCCGCAGGGGAGGCGATGTCCGCGGACAGGCCCGGCATGCGCGCCGCATGGCGGGACGGCTGGCACATCCTGACCCGCAGCCGCGCTCTGCAGGTAAGCCTCGCGTTCAGCTTGACCGGGATGGCGGGCATCCAAATGATCGACGCCCAATTCGCCGTCCTCTTCCGCGAGATCGCCCCGACCCGTCCCGACCTGATGGGCTGGGTCGTATCCGCGATCGGGGTCGGCGGGCTTCTAAGCGTCGCTTGGCTGCGCCGATTTCGGCAGCTGTCGGCATACGGCTGGCTGCTGGGAGGAGGAGTAGGACTCATCGGACTGATGTTCGCCGCGGCAGGTCTATTCCAGCCGGAGACGCCGATTGGGCTCATGCTGCTGGTCTTCTTCCTCGGCGGAATCGGCACCGGCTTTACTTCAACCGGCATGAACTATATTTTGCAGAAAGAGACGCCTCCTGACGCTATCGGCCGGATAAGCGGCATTTTCGATTCGCTTACCAGCGTCATTTTTATTGCCGCTCCGCTATGCGGCGGGCTGTTGATCGGATGGCGGGGCGCTTCTGCGACCTTCTTGCTTGTTGGACTTGCAACCCTAGGAATCGGCCTTGCCGGCATCCTGCTGCAGCGGTTGTTATGGGGAACGAAAAAGCCCCGAGAGCATACCGCTTCTCCCGGGGCTTAAATGAGCCTTCTCCTATTCGATTACGGCTGACTCTCCATCTCAAATAACGACGGATTTACATCCCGGATGTAAGGCGTCCACTCCCCCGTCGAGTAAACCAGGAGCCGGTGCATCGCCCGCGTACATGCCGTATAGAAGAGCTTCCGCTCGCTCTCCCGGCCATAGGCCTGAGAAGAAGCTTCATAGATAAGTACAGCGTCGAATTCCACGCCTTTGGCCAAGTATGCGGGAATGACCATCGCTCCTTTCTCGAAAACAGGCGTCTTCTTCGTCACAAGCCGCAGCGCCTGGCACCCCTGGGCGGTAAGGGCCTCATATGCATCGCGGCTTTCCGCCGCGGTTTTTGTGATAACAGCGATGGAGCCGAAGCCTTCGGCTTGAAGCGCCGCAAGATCAGCCGCGATCCGCTCCGCCCGTTTCTCCGCGCTCGCCGTCTGAATGAGAACCGGCTTCCCACCGCTTCGGTCGAAGGGAACAATTTCTTCGCCTCCCGGCAGCATCGGCTTCGTGAACTCGACGATTTCGCGGGTCGACCGGTAGCTGCGGACAAGCCGGATCAGATGCGTCTCTTCCACGCCATACAGCTGAAGCAGCGGCGAGTCCGATTCCTGCAGATTCGTCGCCTGCGTGAAGATCGCCTGCCCGAAATCGCCCAGCACCGTCATGCGTGCGCGAGGGAACAGCTTTTTGAGGAACTTATACTGGAACATCGAATAATCTTGACCCTCGTCGACGAATACATGCCGCACCTCCGTATTGACCCGGACGCCCTCGATCAGCTCTTTCAAATATAAATACGGCGTGGCGTCTTCATAAAAAATCTCGAACCGGCCAAGCTTCTCCTTCGTCTGCTCGCACATCTCCGCCCACCTCTCGGGCAGCTCCGCCTCATTCGTCATCGCCCGATAGGCTGCTTCATCGCCGAACAGCTGCATATAGACGCCATGCACGTCTAAAAACATCAGCTTCTTCACGCTTCTCCGGACCGGCTTAAAGCGTTCCTTCACCACCATCCGGCGGAGCACCTCCTCCTCCCGGTCGGCATAATCGAAGTCGCTTTCGTCAAATTTCTCCGGGTCGTTCATTTTCTCTAGAACCTCAGCATATTGCTCGCCGAACGCAAAGAAAACCTCCTCTTTGTTCAGCTCCCGATACGCTTCGACGTACTGGTCCTTGTCGAGAAAATTAAGCTCCTCCTGCACCCAAGTCTCTTCCCTCTCCTTGCGCTCCAGCAAGGTCAGCTCCTTCAGCAGCCACTCCTGCACGAGCATCACGCGATTAGCCAGGCTTACGGCTGCGTCGTAGCTGTAAAACTTGGACTTGATCCGCTCCGCCGTGATCAGCACTTTATCCTCGAACAGAACAGGCTTAAACAACATGCCTTCCCTCTTCAGCCGCTCGGCATAGTTTTGTATCGCCTGTAGAAACGCCTCCGACGCTTTATATTGAATTCCGCTCAATCTCGCGGCGTACCCTTCCTCCGACTCAGCCGTCAGCACATATTCCATCTGGTCGAACAGGTCCTCGATGCGGAAGGTCGTTCCGAGCCAATAATCGAGATATTCCTGGAACGTCGTCTGCTGCATATTCTCTTCGCCGAGCTCGGGAAGAACGGTGGATACATAGCTGTTGAACATCGGATTCGGCGAAAAGAGGACGATCTGATCGGCCTTCAGTCTCTCCCGGTGCTTATACAGCAAATACGCGACGCGCTGCAGCGCCGCGGACGTCTTCCCGCTGCCCGCAGCCCCTTGCACGATGAGCATCCGGCTGGCGTCATTCCGGATAATGGCATTCTGCTCTCTCTGAATGGTAGCCACGATGCTCCGCATCTGATTGTCGGCGCCTTTCCCGAGCACCTGCTGCAGCAGCTCATCGCCGATCGTGACGCTCGTGTCGAACACGTTCCGGAGCGCGCCGTCGCGAATCTGATACTGGCGCTTCAGCTCCATCGCGCCGGCGATCCGTCCGCCGGGCGTTTCATAAGAAGCCGGCCCCGGCGAGTAATCATAATACATACTCGCGATTGGAGTCCGCCAATCGTAGACAAGGAACGTAATATCGTCATCATCGACGAAAGAGGATACGCCGATGTAGATTTGCTCGGTTCGGCCGAGCTCATCCTCCTTGAAGTCAATGCGCCCGAAGTAAGGGGAAGGGAGCAGCCGGTTTAGACTCCTCCACCGCAGCTCCAGCTGCTTGTGACTGCGCTCCCTCTCGGACAGCACCGCCGCTTGCTGTTGAATGGTGAAGAAGGTCTCCTCGAAATCCTCGTCCGTTGCCGTATTGACCGTGACCTCTTCCCAGAACCGTTTGCGAATATCCGTCACTTGGCCATAAAGCCCCGACACCTCCGGCTCCAGCTCTTCCATTCTCGCCTTCAGCTTTGCCGTTACCTGATCCAGCCGCTCCTGTTCCTGCCGCCAATCCTTTGGGTTCATCATTCCACGAACACGCTCCCTTACCGATCATCATTCATCTTAAAAAAGAATACTTGACAGACTGCAGACCATCATGCTAAGATAGAAGTGTAGATAAAAAGTATAATGCATTACTTGTGTAAACAATTAGTTGACAATAGCTTTCCCATCATAACACAACGTTGCTTGCTATGCAATCTTATAGAATGAACGAAACCGGCATTTTGTGCCGGTTTCTTTTTTTGCATGGGGCTGGTTGTATTAACCAAGTCATATTATTCCTTCACATATTTGACACAACCGCAGACGGGTAATTTGTCCTATAATCACAGTACATCGTATCCATATGAAAAAGGTAAACCCTACGAAAGTCGGGGGCACAAAGCCACGGGCCTAATGTTTTATTCCATATAAAACGATGGCAGCCGGGCCGCCGGGGATTTCTATTACATGCTTTGACCGCTGCCACCGTCTTCCCTGGTGCTCCATCTTCATATGGATAGACATCTGAGAGGAGACATCATGAATGAAAGCCCCGCTGCAACGTTTTTTACGCAAGTCTAAGCCGGAGAAATCCGCCGCCACGTTTTTTACGATCAAAAACCGGCTCATCGCAACCTTCGCCATCATTCTCCTTATTCCAATGACCGTAGTCGCTTGGGGATCCTACCAAACGGCTAGAGACAAAATCGATTCGCAAATGATTAACGCCGCTACCGAAAATGTGAAGCTGTTGGATGCCAACATCGATGAGTTTTTTAGCGCGAAGAAAAAGGATACGGCGTTTTTGTCGCAATCCATTTCCCTGTCAGGGGCGTCTCCCTTGGAAACGGAGGTCCAGCAGATTCGACAGTTACTCGCCTCCTATACAAATGTCCATGACGAAGTCGAGCTCGCTTTATTAGGCACCGAATCGGGCTTTTACATCAATTCTATGGGCACCGACAAGAATCTGGCCGACTACGACCCGAGAGAACGTCCCTGGTATCAAGATGCGATGAAGAACCGCCAAGAGGTTATCATCACTTCCCCTTACACGTCTCATACCACCAATAATCTTGTTGTAACCGTAGCAAAAGCGACACCCGACGGGAATGGCGTGATTGCCGTTAATATCTCGATCGATCGAATATTCGCGCTAACCGAAAGCATCGCAATCGGTAAGGAAGGCTACATTTACATATTGGATAAAGAACGCAAGTTTGTGTATCATCCGACGAACGAAATCGGATCAGCTGCGCCTCAGAACGTCCAAAACGACAATTTGTACAAAAGCGACGGCGGCTATTTCACCTATCTGCATAATGGTCGGGACTTGAAGAAAATGGTGTTTTTGACGAACAAGGAAACCGGCTGGAAGTTAGCGGGCACCATGTATCAGAACGAGGTCAGCTCCGAAGCTTCCCCTATCGTACATAGCTCCGTCATCGTTCTCGTAATCTCTGCAATCCTTGGAGCTGTTATCGTAACGCTCATCATCGTTTCAATCATGCGCCCGCTTGGACGGTTGAATCAAGCGGCGATAAAGATCAGTGAAGGGGATTTGACCGAGCAGATTCAAATCCGTCATCAAGACGAGCTGGGCCGGTTAGGGCAAAGCTTTAATAACATGGCGGCATCCCTGCAGAGCCTGATCGGCCAAGTCAACGAAAACGCCATGCAGCTTGCGGCCTCCGCAGAACAAATGAAGGCAAGCTCTGAGCAAAGCACGCATGCGAGCGAACAGGTTACGATGGCGATCCAAGAGGTCGCCGGCGGTTCGGACCTGCAAGTGCAAAGCGTCCAAAGCTCCCATCAGGAAATAAATGAAATGGCGGCTCAAATCGACCAAATTTCCAACCATGCCGGAACGCTATCCGATGCGGCCAGCGGGTCCATGATCCAAGCGCAGGAGGGCTCCGCCGCGATTCAGACCGCAATTCACCAAATGCACTCTATCGACGATAAAGCGGCACTACTGTCTCAAGATATCGAGGCGCTTGGCGAGAGATCCTCGCATATCGTAAAAATCGTGGACGTCATGACCGGTATTGCGTCGCAGACGAATTTGCTTGCGCTCAACGCTTCCATTGAAGCGGCTAGAGCCGGCGAGCATGGCAGAGGATTTGCCGTCGTCGCGTCTGAAATTCGCAAGCTGGCCGAACAATCCAATACGTCCGCTCATCAAATTTCGGCCATCATTGAGGAGATTCAAAGGGATACGCATACCGTAGTCGTCAATATGGGCGATATGATCGCTGAAGTGAAGAACGGCCTCGATTACGTGGGAACGGCCGGAGGAGCGTTCGAGCAAATTCATCATGCGGTGGAAGGCGTTACGAGGCAGATTAAGCAGGTCGCGGAAGCAACGCTGGAGCTGACCCAAAACGCGCAAAACATCAAAGTATCGATGGACGATGTGACGAGCATTTCAGAAAAAAATGCGGGCAGCATGCAGCTGGTCGTTGCCAATACCGAAGAGCAGCTTGCCTCCATGCAAGAGATCTCCGCGGCGGCAACGATGGTCACCAGTATGGCAGAGGAGCTGCAAAGCGCCATCGAAAAATTCAAGCTATAATCGCCAGGCCGCATCATGAAAGGAAGACCAGCTGGAAACCGGCATTTTTGCCGGTTTCTTTTTTTTGGGACAATGAAGGGGTACAACCTGCTGCTTATGTGGACGCGCTCCAGGCTCTCGTGTGAATCATGCTAAATAGGAGGCGCGGCCGACGAGCATCCAGCAATGAAAGCTTCGACTCAAGGAATCAATGATTCCTACTTCGTGCTCCTGGTCATCGAAGCTGTCAGCTTGCCGCTCTCCTTCTATATGAACACTCTGTTCTCATCATAAATATTGTGCAATTGGCAAGACTAACCGTATTCTACACAATCGGGGTTCGTACACTTGCATACGATCGAGAGAACCATTTTAATCGGAGTCTGGTTATTAGCACTCTTGTTATTAATACTTACGACACAGCGAAATCAAATTAGGGAAGCGTTTGTCATCTTTTCATTTAAGCAAATGCTTACCTGGTTGTTTGGGCTTCTTGTCGCGCAGCATAAATTAATTGAGTACCCTGTTCGCGAGTTCCCCTATGCATCGAGAAGCAGTTTTTCGTTTGAGTATTTTATTTATCCTGCAATTTGCGTCGTATTTAATTTGAAATTTCCAGAAAACAAAGGCATTCTCCAAAAAACGCTCTGGTATTTGTTTTTCCCAACCTGGATGACGATATTGGAAGTGCTGCTGGAAAAATACACGAATCTCATTCACTACATCACTTGGCATTGGTACTGGACTTGGGTAACGCTTCTCATGACCTTTTTTGTGTCTCGTTTATTTTATGTTTGGTTTATTTCAAAACAAACGGGAGGACAAAGATCATTTAAACGGGGCAACGACGGGGAGCTTTAGTTTAATTCTGGCGCTAATTATGCGGCGGGAGTATGGAAAAAGTTGTTCTGGATTAAAATATTTCCAAACTGATATTGTACGGAGGTACAATAATGCCTGAGCAACTCTCCATCTTAATCCGGAGCATCTCCGCATTTGCTCTTCTATTAGTCATTACAAGGATAATCGGCAAAAAGACTTTGTCCAATATGAATATTCACGAATTCGTTACCGCTATCATTTTAGGCGCAATATCCGCGAATCTCGCTTTTAATGAAAAAATCAATACCCTGCATCTGCTGATCTCCTTGTCAGTGTTTACTGTGACTTCCTGGCTTATATCGCTTACAACCTTGAAAAGCCGGAACGCCGAAAAACTATTCTTCGGCAAACCGTCCGTGCTTATAGAGGACGGGAAGCTGCTCGAGGAAAATATGAAAAAAAGCAAGTACACGCTGGACTCTTTAAACGAGATGCTTCGCGAGAAGGATATTTTCGATATTACCGAAGTCCAATATGCTCTTCTTGAAAACAACGGGAAGCTCTCGGTGCTTAAAAAGAAGGAGTATCGGACGCTCACTTTTCAAGATTTTCAAAAACAAACGGGTAATGGTTCCCCATCGGTGTCGAAATATCCGATCGAACTGATCATGGAAGGGAAGCTGATTCCGGAGCATCTAAGCGAGGCCAATATGGACCGGCAAGCATTAGAGAAGGCCGTTCGCAAAAAGGGGTATGAGCTGACCGATGTTTTTTATGCGGTGCGCGGCACAGACGGGCAGCTTTATTTTGATTTCTATAATGACCGTCTGAACAACCCGCTGGAGCTATAGCCCGCCCTTAAAATAATTGAAAATTACGCGGAAAACGGCAGCCGAATGACGCTGCCGTTTTTTTAATCTCCGCTGCCTGCACTGCCCAAATGTATTAAATCGAGTTCCGGAATGTGTTGCCGATCGGAGTCGGCAAGCCGTCGATGCTGGCCGAGTTTTTCTCCTGCCGGTATTGCTGCAGGCCTTCCTCGCCCTTTTGAACGGCCCATCGCTGCAGCGTGTCCCGCTCTCTTTCATAGGTCATGAAGGGGACAGCATATCCGCAGGAGGTCTGTACTTTATGGATGTCGAGCACAATGATTTGTCTGGCTCCAGGAAGAGAAGGAAAGAGAGGGTACAGCTCCTCCCATTCAGCCGAATGAGGCAGGACGACCGACCCCTTCCCATATAGCCTCAGGATCTGAGGCGGTCCTTCAAAGGCGCAGAACATGAGCGTCACTCTCCCGTTTTCAAGGATATGTGCGCTAGTCTCGTTGCCGCTGCCGGTCATATCCAAGTACGCCGCGCGATTCGATGATAATAGCCGCAAGGCATCATGGCCTTTGGGCGATAGATTGACATGCCCGTCCTCCGAAAGCGGCGCCGATCCTACGAAAAACAC
The DNA here is from genome assembly GCF_003583765.1 of Paenibacillus nanensis. Classification (GTDB taxonomy): domain Bacteria; phylum Bacillota; class Bacilli; order Paenibacillales; family Paenibacillaceae; genus Pristimantibacillus; species Pristimantibacillus nanensis. The sequence continues at coordinate 154,991 of NZ_QXQA01000008.1, read as the reverse complement.
ATGCTGCCTGCGAATGAACGCTTCGTGCTCCGGAAGCATGGCTGGAAACTGTTTTCCCATCCCGGACTCCTCCTGCCTCTATTTGCGTAAGATTGAAATGCCATATTTTGTATATATTTTACAACCGCCTGACTAGTTATGTGAAATATATAAAATGTATTAACTTTATTATTAATTCCTATAAGAGACTGGATACGCCAAGCAGCTATACATTGAGGTGCGCGATTCACTTCCAATCACCATGGATTAGCGGCACAAACTATAAGAATTTTGGCGTTATTTTCCGATAAAAGAATGATTGTGGAAATAACATGACTAGGAGCTGGTGACATCCATGAAGCAAAACATCCTTTCACAAAACAAAATGAAAGCAGCACTTTTTCTGCTATTAACCCTAGCAGTCATGTTGTGGGCTTCCCCGCTTCAAGCAATGGCATTATCGGAAGAGAAAGAAATTCATATTTACATGGATCACAAAGAGGTGGAATTCGAAGTAGAGCCCGTTATTGTAAACGGGACGACTTTCGTGCAATTCCGTCCGCTTTTCGAAGCAATGGGCATGGACATTGAGTGGGACCCCGATACGAGGACAGTAACAGGAACCAAAGAACGTTATACGTTGAAGCTGCAAATCGATAATCAAATCGCGTCAGTGAACGGAAAAGACTACAAGCTGCTGGTCTCCCCCAAAATCATCAAGGGAAGCACAATGGTTCCCATTCGGTTCGTCGCGGAATCATTTGGACGGTCCGTATATTATAAGCCGGGTTATGGCGCCGCTGAAATTCAAATCAATCGTGAAATGGGCACGGATATCTATGAAGCCTTGTATGTAGCCGAGGGGCTTCAGTACACGGGCGAATCGAAGGACGGCAAACCGCACGGAAAAGGAACCTATACCCTCAAAGGCGAGCTTTGGTATGAGGGCGAGTTCTACAAAGGGGACATGGAGGGGAAAGGAAAGCTCTATCTCACAACCGCTCTTGGCGAGCAGGTGTATGAAGGCGAGTTCGAGAATAATTTGCCGAACGGAACAGGAATCATTACGCAAGGCAATTACAGGTATGAAGGCGACATAAGAAATGGTCTGCGTCACGGGACCGGCAAGGTCTACTATAAAGATAAGCTGGAGTACGAGGGCGATATGTGGGAAAATACGCTAACCGGCGAAGGCACGATTTATCAATCGGACGGCACGAAATACGTTGGCGACGTGATTATGGGCGCACGTGAAGGCTATGCACGTGTCTATGATCAAGATGGCGATTTGTTTTATGAAGGAATGTATGCAGGCAATCATCCAGCCGTTAGCCCACTAGAGCAGAAGTGGATTGCTTATTATCTCTATACGGAACACAACAAAACGCAAAAGGCGGAGGAAGCCTTTGAAGCCTTTAAAGAAGCGGCCGGAGACGAATCTCTAGCTTATAAGATTGCCGGGAGCGCATTCCTCGAATTGGATCAAACGGAACAGTCCATCGCCTATTTAAACAAAGGAATAGCGTTAGCTCCTGACGATGCGGAGCTTCATGCTTTAATCGCCTTGGCCTACAGTCGGAAAGGCGATGACGCGAAAGCGGAAGAGCATGCGAAAAATGCGGAAAAGTTGGGATTTGAAGAAATGGATGAGCTAAGAGAAGCAATGGAAGAGATAAAAAACAACCCTTAGCGGACAAAGCGGATTAATCTCTTCCCAGCAGGGCTTCACACCGTTCGCGGGGTGAAGCCTTTTATTGTCAGGATGAATACTATTCGCGGCAGATCATCAGCTTATTGCCGTCCGGATCCTTCACGACAAACCAATGATTATGTTCGATTTCGGTGACAAGCTCCACGCCGATATTTTTTACATATTCGAACGAACCTTCCAGATCCGCAGTCAGAAGCATAAAGGCCGGTGTCTCGATCGACGGCGCCCCTTCCGGCTGATTGCCGCCCCACATTGGCATCGTATCAAGAATAAGCCCCGTCCCCTCCATTGGCAGAGGACATAAGTGGCCATTCATGATTTGACAATCCTCCATATTCAGTCCAAGTACCTGGCAATACCAGCTGCGCGACTTCTCGATATCCCTTACAGGGACGAAGATGCTTCCCACTTTGTTTTTGATCGGACTCGTCTGGAGCCCCGCTCCGCTTGCTTGCTGATGCTCGCTCATCGTTTTCCCTCCATAAATCATTTTGAACGTCTTCGGAATCATTGCCGGTCTGTAGCCTTCCGGTAAAGGACGTACAGGCAATTCGCTCATGGTCCTTCCTCCTGCTTCGATTGATTTCGTAACATAACGGGCACATAACAAGCTGCGCTCACCATCGCTTCGAACGTGCCGGTCCCCCGCTCCATCCCGCTCTCATCCAGCATATAGCTGGCAAACCAAGGCCGTTCCTCATCGGGCATATAATCAGGCGACGCACTTAGCCAGCGATATATCCGTTCCAGAACGCCTTCCATTGAGCCAAGAGCCCTTATGTTTAAGCAGGCGTACAACCCGCCTTCCAGACGTTCCGTCAAATGCGCGTCTTCCTGAGCCGGAACATAACCATCCGGCAGCGAAATCCAAATCTTATGCCGACTGCCTTCGTTCGGCGAGCCCCCATAACTGCCGCTCATCAATACTTGGAAGCGTCTGTCCCCTATCAGATCCCGCCGCTTTATCCATTCAGAGGCGGCCTCATCCGCCCGCGACAGGCTATCCCTGCCCTCCGCCTGAAATTTTATGACCTGCAGCGCCTCTCGTTCCACCACTTCGATCGTTTCCAGCCCTTGCGAGCGCTTGACGGGGAGATGCAGCTTCATTCGTGATATCCGGCCGTTGAACTGCTGGTACTCCTCGAGAAAGCCATGCTCCCCAAGCTCGAACGCACTCAAAGGCAGCCACTCGGACAGCAGCCGGTTCCATGCCGCTACAATTTGCGGACCATGGTTCATCGGGGTCCAAGTGATTGCATAAGTGCCGCCCGGGATTGCCACAGGACGCAGCTCGCTATGCGGAATCGGCACAGCCTTGTCATCAGGATAAGACGCCATCAGCTGATAACCGAATTCGGGCGAGACTGCTCCTTCCTCAAGGTCAACATTCCACCCGAACAGCCTCATCTGGCTGGAGTCGATTCTGCTCTCGGCTAGGATCGATTGAAACCGAAGGAGAGCCTCTTCCTCAAGCCCCTCCTCCCGGTCGGCAACATGAAGATATCCGATCCCCTCTATGGAAGATAACCGAATAACCTTCACATCCGGGTAGCGTTCGGAAACCTCCCGCTCCTCCAAATAGGACATTCGTTCATTCAGACGTATCCGTTCAAAGCTGTAAATGACCTCAGCTTTCCGGTATAACCCGGGAGTTAGGCCTGTCAGCCGCTTAAACGTCTTCACAAACGTCTGGTACGAATCGAATCCGCAGCGGAATCCGACCTCGACACTCGGCAGCTTTGTCTGCCGCAGAAGGCAAGCAGCCTCGCTCGCCCTGCGTTTGCGAATATATTCTTTAATGGGGTGACCGGCTACGGCATTGAATAAGCGGTACAAGTTCGGCACTGACATTGCGGACGCCCTGCTAATTTCTTCGAGCGAAAGCGTCTCGGCGAGATGTTCCTCGATATAATCAATCGCGCGTTGAACAGATTCGACCGTAAGCTTTGACACCCCTTTCCAAAACCGTTGTCGTAAGGTTGCAACCTCCGTTGAATTCATAATAACAAATTGCCCATCCGGAAGAGCGTCTTTTTTTATCAAAAACGGCTTAAGCCGCAAAAAACGCACCCTATACAACGATAGAGTGCGTTTCATTCGAAAACAGGTTACATGGAATCTATGTATCCCATTGAATGTTCAATTCTCATTATTACTCGCCATGGCCTGTCTGTGTTTGGTTTTTATTCGCAGGCATGAACCAGCCGATAAGGGCTATCGCTACCAAGACGCCATAGAACGTAAGGGTCCATCCGGTGCTGTGCGGGAAATGATGATCCAGCACGCCGATGTCTTCATGAGCCAAGGTAATCACGGCAAGCTTCACGCCGACCCATGCCACGATCGCGTAAGCCGTCGTTTCCAAAGCGGGACGCTCAGCAAGCAGCTTCACAAACCAGGTTGCCGCAAATTTGATCAAGACAAGTCCAGCGATTCCCCCGAGCAGAACGACTAAAAACTTTCCTCCGTCCATCCCGCCGAAATTGCCAAGCGGCGAATCCGGCAGACCAAGCGCGAGAGCAACAGCAGCAAGTATGGAGTCAATCGCGAAGGCAAGGTCCGCAACCCCAATTTTCCCGACGGTTGGCCAGAAGCCTTTTCCTTTGGCTTCTTCCTTTACCTCCTCTTGGTTGGCTTCGTTTTTCTTGCCGAAGCGCGCCCCGATAATGTGCTTTAATCCGAGGTACAGCAGATAAGCGGCGCCGATGGCCTGAATTTGCCAGACGTTGGCAATGAACGAAATCGCAAAGAGCGCGCCGAAACGGAAAACGAAAGCCATCATGATTCCATAGTTAATGGCCTTCTTCTTTTGGTCATCCGGCAAATGCTTCGCGATTACCGCCAGCACAAGGGCATTGTCCGCCGATAACAACCCTTCCAGGCCAATAAGAATCAGTAAGGCCCAGGCATACTCCAACCAGATTGAATCCAACAGTATTGCTCCTCTCTAATGTAAGAATGAATCATGTATTCTACTAGCATAGTGAAGAGCACCTAATTGATAGGTGCTCTTCATAGTTTACCTTATTTTCTGCCTCACTGTCCAAATTTATTACAACGATTTCTGTAATATTTCTGAATGTGGTGTGTCCGTCCAATTAGCGGTGCCGTAAAATCAGCGTCCCTTTTGAACCGGCAGACCTTCGGTCGCGGTATCAAGCTTCCACTTGCGTCAGCAGGTTGTAGATTGCCTGCGCGGCTTCCGCCCGGTTAGCTATTGCTCTTGGAGCAAACCTATTGTTGCCGGCTCCGACCATCAGCCCGGCTTCCGCCGCCCGCTTCACATACGGCTCCGCCCAAGCCGCGATTTCATCCTGATCCGCATAATCAGGCGCAGGGGCGGTGGTTGTTTTCCCGCCTTCGGCGTACTCGTAAGCTTTTACGAGCATGGCAGCCACTTCCTCGCGCTTGATATCGGCATTCGGATCGAACGTGTCCGCCGATTTGCCGCTCACCATTCCCGCTTCAAAAGCTGCGGCAACATGGCCGGCATACCATTCGCCTTCCGGAATATCCGTGAACGGCTGGACCCGCGAAGACTCCTTCAGACCAAGCGCACGGGTCAGCAGCGCCGTGAACTCGGCGCGGCTCACGGCCTTTCGAGGTTCGAATGCCGTTTCGGTTACCCCTGTAATGATATGCCTTGCCGCAAGTGCCCGAATGGTTGGATTCGCCCAATAGCCGGCAGGCACATCGGCAAAAGTCTTCTCATACGCGAGGACGGCATAGGTGCTGAAGTGCGACAGATCCGCCGCAATCAGGTTATGCTCCTCATCGATTTTGCCGCCGATATACTCCCATTTGCCGGCTTCTTCATTATGGTAGTAGATCCCGAGCAGCATTTCGTCCGCATTCTCGCCATAGCCCATGACAACCTCTATCGGCTCGGAGAAAGCCTTCAAACGATGGCTGATGCCGCCCCTCGTTGTCAGCGCGAGGTCATAATGCACCACTTGGCCGGCAACGCTCATGGCCGTGCCGTTCCGGCGGCTTGGCAGCGCGCCCTCCGCTTCCGCCTGTGTTCCAAATACGAACGCAAAGGATATCGACGCGCCATCAAGCGCCTCATCGTCCGCAAGCTGCAAGAGCTCCGCCAATACAGACGGCTGTATGGTCGCCGTCATTAGCCCGCTCTGGATCCTTAAGCTGCTGCTTCCCAGCAGCTCGGCGGCGTTAACCGGCAGCAGCACCTCAGTTTTGCCGCTCGGCACAATTACGCTGACAGGATTGCCGTTAGTCGTTGCCGGCTTCAAGCTGCCCGCATCCACCACATGCGTATGGGTCCTGTTATTCGTCCAGCCGCTTGCCGGCGGGTGCTCGCTTATGTCGCCGCCACCGGTATAGTTAAACGTGATTTTTGCCGGTTCGCTTACCCCGCTGCCGCCCACCGTTACCGTATACGTGCCGCGCTCCTGCGCATCCAGCTTATATTGGAACGTATAGGCTCCATTGCTGCCGCTGGTTGTCTGATCGATATAATCCACACTGCCGGAAGGGTTCGTCACCACGACCGACACCTGCTTGCCCGCTCCGCTGGAAATTGCGCCGGTGATCGTCACTTCCTTCGCGGCATGATTGACCTGAGCAGCGACCGTCAAGCTCGTCCCTTCAGCCGCATGCGCGGCGGGCGCGAGCAAGACGGACACGAGAAGCAGGAAACAGGTTATTTGTATTAAATTTTTCATAGCATCTCCTCTCGGCTCGATCCTGCATCGTCTCTGAGCCTGATGAAACGGGTTATTCCGGGAAGACAACCGCTTCCGACAGCGGCTGCATGCCCCCAAGGCTGTCCCAGACAAACAATTTTAGCGTATAGTCCTTGACATGCTTCGGCAGAAGGAACCCGGCATTCAGCGTCACCGTCTCGCCTGCTCCGATAAGCTTGTCTACATAGGATAGGTTCACCATGCCGCCCTTCTCGTCATAGAGCGCAACGATCAAGGAGGCTTGTCTCTCTTCGCCGGTCTCGTTGGCAATCGAGACGCCAGCCTTGATGAAGCCGTTCGGCGTTAACGCCGTCACCGCTTCTCCGGCAAAGCTCGTGAAAGTCGGCGTGCCAATCGTGAAATCGGCAGCCGGTTCCTCTCCTGCAGGCATGAAATCTTCCATCATTCTAGGCTTCAGCTCAAAGGAGTCGCCGCGGGGCGCTGCAATGCCTGTGATGTGAAGCGTATCGCCCGCCTCATAGTCCGCGGTAAAAGCTTCGTAGGAAATGCCGGTACGGCTGTCGATATAGATGTTCGTCGAACGCTCGCCGCTTACCGCATCGAAGCTAAAGTTGCCATAGTTGTCCTTATTCGAAATATTCGCTACCGCTACATGCTGCAGCGTCACCAATTCATAAGCCAATGTGCCATCCAGCTCGTCTACGATTTGCGGCACAGGCTCGTCCTGCCCTTGTACTTCATAGGCGGCGATCCCGTTCAGCTCCAGCACTCCGTTGTAGGTGTCCTTCACCGATTTCAGCTTGACGATATCGCCGATGCGGACGCCGGGATCATTGTACGTATACACTTGTATGGCGCCGGTCGCATCCTCCAAATAAAAGCTTTTGCCGGAGCCGAAGGAGCCAGGCAGACTCGTCACTACGCCTTGCACCGTAACTTCCGTCCCATCGGCAAGCAGCTTCGCTGCCGCAATATCCGTTGCTTCTCCCAGCTCGGGACCGCTGCCCTCCACTTCGGAGATCCGGCCTTCCGCTTCATAGGCAATCGGAGCGTCGAAGCTCTTCACGAAGGCGGCAAGCCCTTCCAGATCCTCCGGGCCCATGACCGGATTCTCGCCCAGCTCGCCGATGGCTTTGTATTTATCTCCGGTAGACGATGACATAAAGTTATTGACCGTCAGCGTGTAGGTGGCATTCGGATCAATCGCGCTGCCGTCGGGGAACGTGATGTCCGCCACTTTCGCTGTAGCGCCATCCCACGTATAGCGGAATCCGCTGATGCTGAAATCCGGTCCATAAAAGCTGGTCAATTGACCATTCACGATCTCTGTGAGCTCGGCGCCTGTAATCTCCAGCTTCACCAGCACATTGTTAAACGGCAAAATATTGAACAGCTCGCCGTACGTAATATCGCCGGCATTCAAGTCTTCGCGAATGCCGCCGCCATTCATCATGGCAAAGTCGCTATCCATCGCCCAGGCCATGCTGTCCGCGATCAGATTGCCGAGCGCATTGTCGCCGATTTCGCCTTTGACGCCGTACCCGCCTTCCATCGTATGAGCCGCTACCCCTACGACTTCATTCAGCAGCGGGGCCACTTGCTCTTCATATTCAGCTAGAATCGCGCTGACTTCCGGATCCGGCTCGATCAGCGCGTTATCCACCCATAAGATACCGGCGCTTTTCTCGACAATATCGCCCGTGCGCGGGTCGATCGCCAGACGCACGTCGCTGAGCGCCTTGCCATATTCCGAGGCCTGCACGATCAGCGTACCGCCGACCGATCCGTTCACAACGGCATGGTTGTGCGCGGCAAAAATGACGTCGACATCCTCATGGATTCGACCGGCGTAATCAGCCGATTCGCCGGTAATAGTCCCATTCTCGTCCTGCGAAGCCGGACTGTGGGCCAATACGACGATCGCATGCACGCCTTGCGCCTGCAGTTCCTCCACCGCATCGTTAATCGCTGCCACCGGATCCGTAAAGACGATATCTTGGATACCGGTCGGCATGACCATGTCCGCAGCGCCCTCGGTGACGACGCCGATGAAGCCGATTTTTTGCCCCTCGACCACCTCAATCTCGTAAGCCGGAAGGATGGATTCGCCCGCATGCTCGCCGGATTTCCAAACCACGTTCGCCGCCAGCTCCGCATGACTCATGCCCGCATATTCGCGCGTCACATCGTCGCCGGGATAATCGCCGCCGTTCACCATCCGAAGCAGCTCCGCGGTGCCTTCGTCAAACTCATGGTTGCCCACCGTATTTACGGCCAAGCCTAGCGCGTCCAAGATTTCAACTGTCGGCTCATCCTGGAACAGCGCAGACACCGGGGAGCTTCCGCCAATCAGGTCTCCTACGCCTACGAATAGGGTATTGTCCGGATTGGCCGATTGTTTCTCCCGAATATAGGCGGCCATATATTCGGCCCCGCCATACGTCCCGTCGATTTGGCCGTCGCCCGTAATATCCAGCTCATAATGCTGATCGATTTTGCCGTGCAGATCGTTCAGGCCAATCAGGTTCACTTCCACTAGCTCTTCCTCTGGGTCCGAATCGGCTAGCGCAATATCCGCCGCCGAGCGGGGCTTTAACTGGTACGTCCCATTAAAGATGCTGGCTGCGCCAATCAAGTCGAGCACATCGCCTTCGCTGTATTGAGCCGTAAACGTATCATACGTTACGCCTGTGCGATTATCGATGCGGACTAATGTACTGACAGTTCCTTTTGCCGCATTGAGCTCGACTGTACCGTAGCTGTCCGCTTTTCGAATATTGGAAATCGTAACCTCTTCCAGCTTCACAATTTGCCCTTGGTTGCTGTCGTCTACCGTCGTAACGACCTTGGGCTGCGGCAGCGTGCCCGTACCTGCCGCCGTAATCTGCACATCCGTTAATTCTAGCTCGGTATTATAGACGGTTACTTTGCCGGTCACCTTGACACGCTGGCCCTGCTGGTAGCCGTTCGACGTTTGGTAGATATAAATGCCGCCTGTCGCATCCTGCAGATAGAAGCCTTTCCCGCCCCAGGAGCCGGGAGTGGTCGTTATGATCCCTTCCACAGTCACCGTTGTATTGGCTGAGTGCGACCTCGCTTCCGCAATGGAGATCACGCCCGGAATGACGACATCTCCCGGTGCTTCCTTGCCTGAGCCGTATGAGCCCGGCGCAAAGGTCGTCGGGTCATACCACTTATAACCGCCTGTCGGCGTAGACCATGGCTCCGGCTGCGGCTCAGTGGAGTCCGCCGGATTCTCAAATGCCAGCAATGGCGTTACCGGACTTAATTCGACGAGCCCTTCAAAGCTGGTGTAGTCCTCTTGAATAGCCAGCCATTCCACCGTCTGAACCAGAAACTCGCTGTTGTCGCCCTCTTCCGTAAATCCGTCATACGTCGTTTTGGTCGATCCGTTGTCTTCGCGCTTGTACTTCGGCGAGGAATCCTCAACCGGTGAAGAGTCGCCGATAAAAGCGGCTTTGCCCGCGCCTACTTTCGCGATGGCTGCGAACGGGCCTTCGTCTATGCCCCCGCCGTTATAGACGCCTTGGTCAACCGCAGGTCCCCAGGCCGGCGGGTTCTCCGGCACATACACCAGCCCTTTGGCAATCGTCGGGTCCAGAATGGCCAGCGTTCCGCCGGCATGCATTTCTACCGTGCGGACGCCTTCCGTAATGCCGAAGGAGTCGCTCGGAGCCACGACCGTTTGCCCGCTTTCAATATCGCCAAGCGCATTGAAGCGGAACCGGATGCCGAAATTCTCGCCCAGCCAATCCGTGCTCGTCACATTCTCCATTGCGCCGGAGCTCGCCTCCGCCGCGGACATGCCCTTCGTCGGATTGCCGAATGCGCCTCGGCGATAGCCGTTGAATACTTCGGTAGAGTCCCAGCGGTTGTAATTGCGGTCCGCGTTATAATGATCGCCGATGAAGAAGATGCTGCCGCCGCCCCGCACGTACGCCAGCATCGCATCCTGTTCCGATGTTTTAAACGGAATGTTCGCTTCGCCGATAATGAACACATCGTATTCCTGCAGTTTCTCGAGCGTAATCGCTTGTTCGCTGAAATCGTACGGGAACGTCCGCTCCAGCTGGTCGACGGTGAAGCCGTCGGCTCTGAGCCCACCCGCAAAGTCGGAAAATCCGCCTTCGATCACCCAGTCCGCCGCGCCTGCCGTTTGGCCGTGCGTATTCGCGAACAATACTTTTTTGCCTGTTCCGCCCGCCAAGGCCGGCGTGATGTCATTCACACCTGCAGGCTTAATCTCCCAGCTGTCGCCATAAGGGACGACCACACCGGTCACGTTCACGACGAGTCCGTCCCGAACGGCATCCTTGGTCAGTCCTGTCCGATTGTCGACATAGACGAATGCTTGATTATCGCCGTCATTGGCATAGAAGGAGTAGGAGCCGTATGTACCTACATCCGTTAAGCCGCTGACCGTAACCTTGGAAAGCTTTACCCGCTGTCCGAAATGATTTTCCGTAACGGTTGCCGGCGTCAATTCAGCAGGTGCCGGGACGCTGTCCGTGCCTGTAACTTCGATAGTAGGATTAATGATTTCGGTTTCATTCGCATAGGTCGTTTTTGTCCCGGTAACCTTGACCACATGGCCCGGCTCCAAATCTACGCTATTCTGGTAGATGAGAATGCCGGCCGTATCGTCCTGCACATAGACGCTTTTTTGCCCATAGGCCCCGGATGGTGTGGTAACGATCCCTTTGATCACGACCGTTTCGCCGTCCGCAACTGCCCGCGCGGCCGCAATCGCGATCACATGAGGATCCGTTTCTTCTTCGACAAACGACATGGCCGTCGGGCTTTTCAAGCCTGGAAAGTTATTGTAGGCGGCAAGGCTCCCCGTTACTTGAACCTTCCTCCCGATCAGGTCTTCGTTCGTCTGCAGTCCGAATTCCGCGCGGTAACCGGATGTAATCTGAACATCCAGCAACTTGTTCAGATCCCGCTCATTCGCGGAATCGGCAAGCAGGAAATTGAAATCATTGCTGAACGGCGCTGCGAAGCTTGCCGTTTTGGAGCCGGTCGCATGCCCTACAATATACCCTTCTACTGTGCCGCTGCCGCTGTTGGCGGCGATTGCCTCCGCAACCGTCATCGCTCCATCAGCCGCCGATGTCCGACTCGGTGTGACTGTCATGAGAGTGGATAATACCATCAGCCCGCTTAAGAAGAGCGCCAGCCACTTCTTACTGATCCGCATCATTAAACCTATCCCTCCTATACGATTCTATTAACACCTCCCAAAGTATAGCGGACAAGGAACAAGGCAGTTTTTCCTGAATGTAAAATTGGATTGAAATTTTTGTAAATTATGATGATTATGTTCGCTTCACGATTTTCACGATTTCAATGATATTTGCAACCTATTCCATCCTCGTCCCGTCAGTAAGCTTGAACGTTATCAACCAGAATTTGACGAAGGAGCGAATAAAATGCGCAACAAGATTGGAAAAACCCTGCTTAGCACCTTGACCGTAACTGCATTATCCGTATCATCCGCTACCGTGATATTTGCGAGCAATGAAGGGACGCCTCAAAATGTCGTGCCGATCAAGGCAGGCGTGGATCAAGAGCAAGTTAAGCCTTCCTCGCATTACCTGTCCGTGACGGGAACGATCAAGGAGATTAGCAAGCACGGGCAGAACGAAGAGATGCAGCTTGTGACCGTTACAAATGCAGCCGGGGACATCACGAACTTTATCGTCTCCGACGACACTTATTTATTGGATGAGCTGGCTGTCGGCTCGGAGATCGTCGCCTTCTATGACGCGAATCTTCCCGTCATTATGATCTACCCGCCTCAATATAAAGCTGTTGCAGTAGCGCTTGCCGGCAATAGCCGGAATGTGAAGGTTGATTATTTCGATGAGAGCCTTACGAGCGCTGACGGAACGCTTAAGCTGAACCCATCCGACGGAACTAAGATTATCCTGGAAGACGGAACGGCCTTCACCGGCGATATTACAGGCCGTGATCTCTTCGTCAGCTACGGCCCTTCAACCCGAAGCATTCCGGCTCAAACGACGCCTGAGCTCGTTGTGGTGCTTTCGGACGAAGAAGAAGCCGTTCAAGATCAAGAGGAGTCCTTCGCCAGTTTGACAGGCACGGTTAAAGACATAACGGAGCTTACTTCAGACAATGCTGCGAGCAAGCAGCTCCTTGCTGTCGAGATCAAGGATGGCGAGCTTGTTCACTTGATCGTGTCCAACAACACTTATATCGATGAAGAACTCGCTGCAGGCGCGGAAATCGTTGCATTTTACAATGCGAACGCGCCGATGACGATGATTTACCCGCCTCGTTACGACGTGGAGGCGATTGCTCTTGTTAAAGACGACCGTTCGGTAATGGTGGACCGCTTTGATGAGACGCTGCTGAACGCGGGGCAGACGTTAAAATTGAATATTTCAGAGGAAACAATCGTGACTGCACAGGATGGAGAAGCGTTCGAAGGGGATTTGACGAACCGAAAGCTGTTCGTCGAGTATCAAGCCGTTGCTTTAAGCCTCCCTGGACAAACGACGCCGACACGGATCGTCGTATTGGATGAGCAGCCGGCAGTAAATCCTGAAGAACCGCTCACAATCTCTGTCAATGATCAATTGCTCGAAGCCTCAAGCGCTTATATGAACGAGCACGGAACAGTGATGATTCCGCTTCGCGCAGTAGCGGAGGCTCTCGGATACGAACTGACTTGGGAAGCCGATACAAAGACTGTAAGAGTAGGCCAAGTCATTTCTCTGCAGATCGGAAATGATGACTATATCTATGCCAAGATGGCTCCGATCCAACTGGATGCGGCTCCCGCATTAGTCGACGGTCTTACTTATGTGCCGGTCTCCTTCTTCAAAGAAGTGGCGCGCGCAAAAGAAGTAAGCATCGACTCCAATCAGATCGTGATTCGCGGATAGTTTTGAAGCAAGGAACAGCCCGCCCCATTATGGCGGGTTGTTCTTTTTTGTCTTCCTGCGGAAAGCATTGTTAATGACTAGATCGCACAGCGGGGCGAAAGGACATACGATGTCATATCCTGAGCGCAAAGGAGCACGTTGATGATGGCAAGGACCGTTACGAACCTGGTCTCGCCGTATTCATTTGTTTGCGGCGGCCCGACAAGGATTTTGGCCCGGTCCCATATACCCGGTCAATATGCGCATCCCCCATCTGCACAGCGCATTCCTCTCCTCGGTTTACAATTCTGCCGGCAAGCCATGTAGACACATCGTCATACAATCGGTATGTTGGATCAGCGCTTTGATCGTTTTAGGATGAGGTTGACTGTAAATTTGGGGGTAATCCGTTTCATGATAGGATTCCCGTACTGGAAAGGCCAGCTTTTCTTCATGGACCGAAAATGCCGCATTGACCCCCGCTTTATTGCCACGCGAGTCCAAACGAATCCATTTTTGATGCGGCCTCAGAAAAACAGCATTTAACGCATGAATGCAGTAGCCCGTATCCGGCGTGTCGCCTAGCGTAAGCCGTTGGTAACAGAATCCGGCCGGAATCCCTCCGCTCCGTAATAGGGCGCACAATAAATTTGACTTGGCGTAACAGATTCCTTCCTTGAAATAAAGCACCTCCGAGGCTTTACGCGTTATTCTTGGGCTTTGAATATCCCATGAATGCGATATTTCATCCCGAACAAATTCATATGATTGCCTCACGAACTCTTCCTCATTGGCCGACTTCGCTAAAATTTCCGAAGCTTTTTCTCTAATGGAGAGATGACTGAGGTCAACCTCATCCGACTCCGCCAAATAATCCTCTATGACGTTCGACTCGCAAATCAGCATGACGTTATTTCCCTTCATAGTGTAGTAGGATACTGAATTTTGTATAATTATGCAGTATAATGATTTGTTATTCAATCCCAATTTTCTATGAATCGCTCTCCCGGTATGCGTCACACCTGCTCCCTATTTTTAAAACCGGTTTATTATGAGATATTTTTTTAATATGGATCGTGTTATAGGTAGGAGGAGGTGGAAAATGGACAAGCGATCTCTAAGACGCACCGACCACGAATTTACGGAAATGTATGAAAGGAACATCGATACGGTTTACCGGTTATGTTACGTCCTTTTAAAAAATACGGTTGATGCTGACGATGCTGTGCAATCCGTTTTTTTGAAGCTATACCATTACGGCGGCGCCTTTCATGACCGCGAGCATGAGAAAGCATGGCTCATTGTGACGGCCAGAAATACCTGCAAAGATGTATTAAAGAGCTGGTGGAGATCGCGCCGTGTCGATATGGACGTTCTGCCGGAGAAAACGTACTGGCATAACGATGAGAACCAGGGGGATGTGCTGGAGAAGCTGCTCCGCCTCCCCGAGAAGTATAAGACGGTTCTGTATCTCTATTATATGGAGGGCTACTCCATAAGAGAGATGAGTCAAATACTTGACCGAAAAGAGAGTACGTTACAAACGCAATTAGCGAAAGGCCGGGAGCGCCTGAGGATGGACATAGGAGGGATGTATGGTGACGGAAAATCATCTCCAGGAGCTATTCAAAGCACTGGAGCCCCAAAAAGCACATAAGGACAAATTATTTCGGGACTTAGCCGCGAAGATCGATTCCCTTGCTTCTAGGCAAAGAAGGCCGATGCCGTGGAGACAGGCAAGATCCGTGATGACCGCGGCTTTGATTATAGTTTGTATGGCGGCGACAACCGCCTATGCGGCAGCCTATATGGGACTGGACTGGAAGCTCTTGCGCTTTCTAAACCCGGCGGATAGCGAGCAGGAGGTTTATTTGGAAAACGGCGCATACGTGGTTGACGAGACGGCGGCCAACGAGAACGGAACGCTTGAAGTGAAGCAAATACTCGGCGACAGCAACTTGATTTATATTTTAATGGACTTCACCGCACCGGAAGGAACGGTATTAAACGCCGATCGTTACCGGTTTCAGCTATCCTTGCTTCACGGTAACCCAGGTTCAAATAGCGCCGGATACGACTACACCTTATTGGATGATGAGAATGCAAACGACAATAAGATCAGCCTCGTCTTAACTTATTTGTCGGACAACATTATCGCAGGCCGTCCTGTTACGATGCGCGTAAGCGATTTGGAAGCGGCCGACGCCTATCCCGGTAAATTCGAAACGGTCATTCCAGGTTCATGGGAGACCAAGTTCGACATGAAGTATAAAGATCTCTCGGCCACCCGTCTCGTGCAGCAAAAGCTATCCTTGTACGGCTATGAGGCGACACTGTCCTCGATTTCCATCTCGCCGATTTCCGTCACCTTAAAAGTCAACAGCGAGAATACCAAAGCGATTTCTGAAGCTGCAAGAAATTCCTCGAAAGAAATTGGACCGAATGAGACTTCGGACGGGTATCCGATTACGATCCACTACCAGGATGGAACATCGGAAACGACAACGATTTTCACGGGGATGAACCGAGCGGACTTTTTAAGCAACAGCATAACGATTATCAAAACCTTTACCCCTATTATAAAAGATAAAGAAATTGCATCGGTCGAGTTTTTTGACGCCGTTATTCCAGTAGAGGAACACCTTCAATAAGCTTTTAGGTCGATGACAAGGGTAAAAAAAGAGGGAGCATTCGCTCCCTCTATCTATTCGCCCTGCTCCTCCATCCAGCGTTCGATCAGCCGGTCCAGATGCTCTCGGAGAGCCTCCCTCTCCGCCCACTTGCTCTCGATTTGAAGCGCGGTTTCCGCACCATGCTCCAGCTCGGCAAGCGCGGCGTCAAGCTCTGCCAGCCGCTGCTCCGTCGCTCCGATTTCCGCTTCAAGCTTCTCGCTGCTCCGCAATGCCTTCCCGGATTGTGCGGGAACCGAAGGCTCACGATTCGGCGCAGGCCGCAATTTGGGGCTCCGCTCCGAATCGCCCGCCGCATCCTGCGCCCTTCTCCGTCCGCTTTCCGCTTTATAGGCGTCAAAGTTGCCCAGATAGACCGATAGACGCCCCCGGTCGAGCTCCCATATTTTTTGCGCGAGCCGGTTAATGAGATACCTGTCGTGCGTCACGATAAGAATGGTGCCCGGATAATCCTCCAGCGCCTCCTCGAGCGCCTCCCTCGACGCGATGTCCATATGATTCGTCGGTTCGTCCAGGATGAGCAAATTCGGCTTCTTATGCACGAGCAGCGCCAGTCTTAAGCGCGTCCATTCCCCCCCGGAGAGCATCCGAACGGGCTTGAACACGTCCGCGCCATAGAAGAGGTACGCCGCCAGCCGATTCCGGGCTTCGCCCTCCTCCATGCCCGCTTCTCCCCGGTAGTAGTCCAATACGGACTGTTCCGGGTCGTCCGGGAGCTGCTGCTGGGCGAGATAACCGACATCGACTCTGGAGCCGAGCTTCACCTCTCCTCCATCCGCGGGCGCCTCGCCTAAAATGAGCTTCAGAAGAGTCGACTTGCCGGAGCCGTTATGCCCGACGAGCATCACTTTCTCGCCATAGAGCAGCTCTCCCGTCACACCGTCCAAAATCGTTCTCGACCCGTACCGCTTCTTCACACCCTCGAAGACGACAACCTGCTTCCCTGACCGCTCGGAAGGAAGCAGATCGAAATCGGACTCCTTGCGGTTTACCGCGGGACGCTTCACCTTCTCCATCCGGTCGAGCGCTTTCTGCATGCTCGCCGCCCTGCGGAAGAACTTGCCGTTATCGCCGATTCTCCCCCATTCCATCAGCTGCTTGATCGTCTCCCGCATTTTTTTGATCTGCTTCTGCTGCTCTTGGTATTCCGCAAACTGTCGAAGGATCAGCTCCTCCTTCTCTTTCGCATAGCGGGTATAATTCGCGTGGAACACGGTTGATTCTCCGTCCTCCAGCTCAATAATCTTCGTGACGACCTGATCCAGAAAATAACGGTCATGGGAGACGATTAGACAGGCCCCCGCGTATTTCCTTAAAAACTCCTCCAGCCACTCTACTGCCGCCATATCGAGATGATTCGTCGGCTCGTCAAGCAGCAGCAGCTCGGGCTCCCGCAGAAGCTCCGAAGCGAGGCCGACCTTCGTCTTCTCCCCTCCGGACAACGAGTCGTACGCCCGGTTATACCATTCGCGGGGGATACGCAAGCCTTCGGCCACCTGGTCGACTCGGGCGTCCAGCTCATAGCCCCCGTCCCGCTCGAAGCGTTCTTGCAGCTTGGCATACTCCGCAAGCAGGGCCTCCAGCCTATCCGGCTCCAAATCTTGAGCTGACATCGCGGTTTCGAGCGCCGCCATCCGTTCCTGGCAGTCGAGCAATTCACGGAAGCCTAGGAGCAGCATCTCCCGGACCGTGATTCCTTCTTCCGGCCTCGGTATTTGCCGGAGATAGCCGATTTGCGCATTTCTGCGGATAGCCAGCATACCCTCGTCGGGATGATCCAGCTTGGCGATCATCCGCAGCAGCGTTGTCTTGCCGCAGCCGTTGCGGCCGACAAGCCCCGCCTTCTCTCCATGATGCAGCTCAAAGGTTACGTTTTCCAGGACAAGCTGGGCGGCATTATATTTTTTTACGTTTTGACAATTTATCGTTAACATGAAGGTTCCTCCTAATTCGAGGCTCCACCCTTCTTAGGTCAACAAAAAAAGGCGCAGGGAAAATTCCCTACGCCTTATCCGATTCGATCCGTTCAGGTTAAGGTAGGAGCCTTTTCGCGAGTTGTGAAATCGTATGGTTAAAAATGGACAGACTTCTCCCGTCTTTCGCAAAACCATGAACGATGCCAGCCATCGCGATGGGCAGCCGGCTCACTTGTTGATTCACAGACTCTCGATTCATCCTACCTTCACCTCCCTATGCATACATTAACCAAAATTATACTACAACGATTACCGCTTAAGCAATACTTTACCGCCTCAATCTCGGATTATAAAGCCCGGTTCCGGCTGAAACCTAACGAAACCGGCCATGTCCTTCTCCCGAAAACCAATCGGCTGCCGCGCTCCCATGAGCAGAATATTTCTTTTATCCGCCGCGCCCGTCTGGGGCAGCTGAAAGCATGAGGTATAAGGAAACACGGCCTGCAGCGTGGTGTGAACGGCTCCGATTAATGGATCGGACGACCCGCGGCCGAACACATTCATAATGAGCCCGCCCCGCTCGTTCAGCTTGTCGCCGCATTGTTGGAAGAAGCTCTCGGCAAGCAAGTGAGCCGGAGGCGCATCCTTCTCCGTAAACGCGTCGACTACCACAAAATCATAAACGCCGCTTGGCTCCATCTCCAGCAATTGCCGCCCATCGCCGACATCCACATTCGCCCTCGAATATCCAAAGTAACGGCTGCTCAGCTCCCTTACCCTTGGATCGATCTCCGCCACCTTCACCCGCCGATCATGAAGCTTTGCGGGGAGGATGCCGATGCCTAGACCGATGATATAAACGTCGTGATAGTCCGGAATATTTATCTCCATGAGATGGAGAATGGCTCGGGGGTATTCAAATACAATGCGGTCCGGATTGTCGAGATCGAGTACGCCTTGCGCGGCTCCGTCCGAAAAAGCGAGAACGCGGAATGCGCCGGCTTCCCCGTCGATTCGAGACGTTTCATAGACGACGACCGGGCCCAAATCTTCGTTCTTATCCTCATACAGCACCTGCATCGGTTTACTCCTTTTCCTTTGGAAGCTTGCGCTTTGAGCACTATTATAATCGATTATTGGCAAGCCTCCCATCCCGTTAAATTGCCGCATGAAAGGATTTCCTCGCAAATGGTCGAATAGTTAGGGCAAAAAAGAATCGGACTTGAAGCTTGATAATGGACGGTGCTGCACAATGACGGATGATCGACACCAGCCCGATGACCGGCTGGTACTGGATGCGCAGAACGGCGACTTCGAGGCGTTCCGAATGATCGTTCTGCGTTACTCGAACGCCCTGCTATCGGTTGCCTATAGCGTGTTAGGGGATTTTCACGAAGCGCAGGATGCTGCGCAGGAAGCCTTTGTGAAGGGCTACACGAGCCTGCATACCCTGAAAGACCCGGCTCGCCTCGGCAGCTGGCTTTATGCCATTG
Source organism: Paenibacillus nanensis (assembly GCF_003583765.1). GTDB lineage: Bacteria > Bacillota > Bacilli > Paenibacillales > Paenibacillaceae > Pristimantibacillus > Pristimantibacillus nanensis. The sequence continues at coordinate 135,624 of NZ_QXQA01000008.1, read as the reverse complement.
CCTATCGGACCAGCCTTGATATGGCCAAAAGGAAGAAGCCCGCTCTCCCGTTTAACGAAACGCTCCATCAAGAGACGGACAACGTTCAATTCTGGCTGGACCAGCATGTCGTTCAAGATTCGCTGCGGCGGGCTTTGCAGTCCTTGGAGGAAACCAGCAAAACGGCTGTTGTCCTTTATTATTTAAGCGACTGGCCGATGAAGGAGATCAGCCGATTTCTGAATTTGTCTGTATCGGCCGTGGAAAGCCGCATCCGGCGCGCAAGAGACATGCTTAGGCTCCATCTCGCCGGGGATTTCGAGGCTTACTTCCGCCCTTACCGGTTGGGCCAAGCGTTTGAGCGGAAGGTCTCCGAGCAAGTATTGAAGCGGATGGGACATTTCTACCTCCCCGTCACGGACAAACGGCAGACAACCGATTGGTTCACCACGCATTTCCAGTTGAGAAGGAGCCCGCATGGCCATTTGCTGCTGGAGTCCGGTCATGAGTTATACTTGCTGGAATGCAGCGCGCATTCGCCCAAACCCATTCCCCTCTTAACGTTCTCCGTATCGGGTCTCGATGCTTTATGGCATCGCTTGAAAAGCGGCGGCGTAAGAACCGAGCCCATTGAGAAGGACGATTTGTTCGGCAGGCTGTTTGCTTTTTACGACCCAGACTTTAACAAATATTACGCCGTAGAGCCTCAATAAAATTTTTTACGCTCGCGACGGATTTGATGAATAGGAATCGTCTATATACCGGAATACCAACAATCGAAAGGTGGAATACGCCATGTCGGAACACGAACAACAAGCAGCATTACATGATCATCAGAAGCAGGTATCGCAAAAGCCCTTACTGAAGAAGGTCCATTGCAACTACTTGCCCGTCTCGAATCTGCAAGCCGCTGTAAACTGGTATGAGGAGATGTTCGGATTAACCGTAAGAAAGCGGGAGCCCGACGGCGCCATTCTTATTCTCGGGGACGGACAGTGGCTGTTCTTGCTCGAAACGGCCGAGAGGAAAACCGCGAACTTCAGAACCAGCCAGTGGGACGGGGATAATTATGAAATGTTCTCCCTCACCTTTGAGACCGAGAACATTGTCGAGCTTCACAAACGGCTTCGCGAACAAGGCGCCGAAGTCGCGCCGCTCGTTGACCAGGGCAGCTGCGGGCTGCAGTTTACATTTAAAGATCCGGACGGAAACAAGTTCAACGTCTGGCAGGACGCTGTATAGGCATGCAACAAAAACGAGGCTGTCTCCAAAGCAGAGCGTTTCCGCTTATGGCGACAGCCTCTTCCTCTATCGGGGTCTGACCCTGCCCTAGAGCAGATGCATCTTGGCCTCCGCTTCGTCCCATGGCACCGAGTAGCCCGCTCCTTTGGCGCAAAAAATCGAGGAGGATGTGTAGAGAGGGTCGGCGTCCTTGTTGTAGCCCTTTCGTTCGATGACCTCCTGCGCGTTATGGCACCTGTCGTAGCCGCCGAACGTGCAGCGGATGCTGCCTCGTCCATGCGTGAAGGACGCAAACTCCGTGCTGTAATTCATGAACGTCGACACAGGAACTCTTCCCGTAATGAGCGCGTGGGCGCCTATTGTCTGCGGGGGCTCGAAGGTGCCGGATGCCCGCTGTATATCGGACAGCACTCTGCCCATCTCGTCGATGCCCGCCTTAATTTTGAAGTCATAGTAAGGCTCGAGCAGCACGTTGTCCGCCTTCTCCAGCCCTTGCCTCAGCGCGCGAAACGTTGCCTCGCGAAAATCGCCGCCATGCGTATGCTCGTTATGCGCGGCCCCTCTAATCAGCGTAATCTTCATGTCCGTGACCGGCATGCCCGTAAGCAGCCCGTGATGCTCGCGTTCGAATAGATGCGTCCGAACCAGATTTTGATAGCTGTAGCCTAAGTCATCCGGATGACAAGCGCTAAAAAATTGAATGCCGCTTCCCCGCTCCCCGGGCTCCAGCAGCAGATGGACCTCCGCATAATGCCGAAGCGGCTCGAAGTGTCCGTACCCCGTCACAGCAGACTGGATCGTTTCTTTATATAAAATTTCCGGCTGGCCGAACGAGACTGCGAAACCGAAACGCTCCTTCACTAATTCCTCCAGCACTTCCAGCTGAATCAGCCCCATGACGCGAATGTGAATCTCCTGCAGACTCTCGTTCCAGACGACATTAAGCGACGGATCCTCCGCGTTCAGAATGCGGAACGCGCCAAGCACTTGCTGTACGTGAAGCGAGCCGTCGAATTCCACCTTCGATTGCAGAGTCGGCTCCGCTTCGTAAGCGAGCTTATCGGCATACAGCCCCAAGCCTTGTCCGGCTTCAGCCGCAGACAAGCCGGTCACCGCGAATAAATCGCCTGCGGCCACCTGATCCGCCGGCTGCGCTTTGACACCGTTGAACAAATAGATCCGCGTAATCTTCTCGTCGTATGGCGCCCCGCCGCCCTCATAGACAAGCTGCTCCCGAACCTTCAGCCTGCCGCTAAGCGCTTTTATGAACGTCAGCCTAGCGCCGTTTGCGTCATGGCGGATTTTATAGATACGCCCGCCGAACGGTGCGGACTCATCGTAAGAAGCCGTTGTGAGCAGATGCAATTGTTTCAGAAATTCGATAACACCGGTATCCTGCAAGGCGGAGCCGTGGGCGCAAGGGAAGAGCCGGCTCTCCTGAACCATCTCTTTTAAGGATCGAAGCCAAAAGCCCGGGTCGTCTCTCCCCTCCAAGAACGCGTCCAGCAAAGCCTCGTCCCGCTCGGCCATAACCTCCCGCAGCGCCTCGCCGACCCTACCGTCCGCAAAGCTATCCGTGATCGAACAGATGTCCCCGGTCAATTGCTGGCGTATTTCCTCTTCGGTTCGATTCACGTCCGCGCCGGTCCGGTCCGTCTTGTTTATGAAAAAGAATGTCGGGACCCGATGCTTGCGCAGCAGCTGCCAAACCGTCTCGGTATGCCCTTGAACGCCTTCCACGGCGCTGACAATCACGACGGCGTAATCGATAACTTGAATCGCCCGCTCCATCTCGGGAGAGAAGTCGACGTGCCCCGGCGTGTCGATCAAATAATACCTGTCGTCTTTATAGTCCATTACCGCCTGATCGGCGAATACCGTAATGCCCCTTGCCCGTTCGATGTCGTGGCTGTCCAGGAAGGCGTCCTTATGATCCACCCGCCCCCGGGACCGGATGCTGTTCGTATGGTAAAGCAGCTGCTCCGCAAAAGTCGTCTTGCCCGCATCCACATGGGCAAACAAGCCTATCGTTAAACGCTTCATCGCATCTCACTTCCGTCGTATCTGGTCTAAACTCCTCTCCTCTCATTAAAGCATAAGTGGCGGAAACAAGAATAGAGCTGTGTCATCTTTGTTCGCAATCGTGTTGTTCGTTCATCGCAGAAGACCGATGTAGGCCATCAGCTCCGCTATTCCTTGGAACTGCACCGTCAGCCTTTGGTCCAGCCGCTCGAGCGCAAGCCGAAAGGACCGGTCTACGTTTGAAATGTCCTGCGTCTCCAAGTCTTTCAGAAGCTCCTTCAAGTTCTCGATATAATAGATGGTTTTTCTTAAGCTGCTGATGACGAGTATTTTCCTTACCTCTGACAGGGGGAACATCCGATAACCGTTGGCTGGGTCTCTCTCTGAGGCAATCAGCCCCTCCTTTTCCCAATGCCGGATAGCGGACGTATTCACTCCCGCCATCTCCGCCGCTCTCCCGATGGTTACCGCCCCCGTTACTTTCGCCTCCTGATACCGCGATACATTGGCCGCTTCGATCATTGCCAGTATATGTTCGACTCTCTGTTTCTCGAGCTCCATCCGGTAAAGCTGGTTGTTCAACAGCCATAGGGCCTTCGTGGAGTCTCCGGCCTTTACTCTCCTCATCGCGTCATAGACCACGGGAATATCGAATCCCAGCAATAACGTTCGAATCGTCTTAAACGCTTGAACGTGTATTGCCATGTAAATCCGATGTCCGCCCGCCGTTCTCGGCACATCCGGAATTAAGCCCTGCTCCTCATACCTTCTTAATGTGGTGGTGCTAACGTTGTGCTCCTCCGCGATCTGCGCAGGCGTATAGGTCCGGTTCATCGCGGCCGCCCCCTATCTTCAAGTAAAACCTTCAAGTGCTACAATAACATAAAATTTGAAGTTCGGCGTAAAATCGACGCACTACGCTCGCAAACCGGAATATTGCGTCAATGTTGTATCGTAGAGATGTAACCCCGGTTAGGAGTGATAGGTATGAAAAAGGATGTAGCTTTACATGACGGTTCGAAGCTAGAGGTTCATTTAACAGGAAAGTCCGGCGGAAAGACGATAATGCTCCCTGGCGCCAAAAAAACGGTCGTTGGACAAGACGCTGAAGTTATAAAAATATGGGGAGTAGACCCTGAGCTGGGAAAACGGTTTGTAGAAGGGCTGTCCGACTCGTTCCAGGTTCTCTCCTTCGATTACGAAGGCCATCTGTTCGAGCATCCGCAGCCCGACCGGCTCACGCCGGATTACATCGCGAAGGATTTGCTTCGTATCGCCGATGAGATGAACGTTGGAAGCTTCAGCTACTACGGCTACTCTTGGCTCGCTCTCATTGGGCTGCAGCTCGCCATCCGGACAAACCGTCTGGAGAGCTTGATTATGGGCGGATTCCCGCCGTACGAAGGACCGTACAAGGAGATGCTGACCGTTACCGCTAAGACGTATGAGCAAGCCCTGAGCAGTCAATCCGGCAGCGTTGACAATCCGCCTCATGCGCCCGCTAGCCCCGAGGAAATCGATTGGGATGCCGTCCAGGTAACAATGGATCCGAACCAAACCAAACAGTTCTGCACGCTGTATCAAAGCTTGGCCGCTTTCGATGACAAACAAATCCAAAGCAAGCTGAACCTGCCTAAACTAGCCTTTGCGGGGGAGAGGGACACGATTGTCTATGGAGAAAATTTCGGCGGTGTAACGGTAGATATCGCCGGTATATTGCGAAAGCATGAAAAGGAGCTTCACCGGCTGGGCTGGGACGTAAAAGTGATAGCGGGAGAACGTATGGACCACACGAAAGCGATGCAGCCGGCAGCGGTCCTGCCGATCATTAAGCCATGGCTGTTCCGCAAACTGTTGAACACGTAAAAAGAAGGAGCTAAGCCGCTTCGTTGGCAGCTTAGCTCCTTATCGTTGAAGACTAGCGGGCTTTCCGGCGGGACAGCGGTCCCCAATCGTGCGTCGCACTCCGGAACGACGGCCTGTCGATATACTCCGGCGTATTCGCGGCGGCTGTCTGCCACCGGTGGTAGACATAAATGATAAGCATCATCGCCATATCCAGCAAAAAAGTTTGCCAAAACGGTATCCGCACCGTAACGATCCCGATTCGCTCCATAATCGGCAGAATACCGAACGAAAACACGGCATCTACCACAACATTCACCAGGATAAAGAGCCAAAAGCTCCGTCCTGTAAAATAAAAGATCCAAAACGTGCCGACAGCAAAGACCCCGTATACAAAGCTAACGTCGACAATCTCTCCCCAAGGAACGATATATTTATGGATGGTCCACCACTTATATTCGTAGCCTATTATCGATAAAATCGTCACCAGCAAGCTAGTGAGCACAACGGATGGCATCAATCGTTTAACCGATCCCCTACGGGCAGCGAATAAGGTAAGCCACGGCAGAAACAGCATCAGCCACTGAAACGTTTTGATCACGGCCAGCACCTCCCAGTCTTGAACGGCTTCCAAATTATTCTGCGCACCCGAGGACCTTTACATACCTTTCCTCCGAAAAGCATTCCCAATCAGGATTGGCCCTTCGCCTTGCTGATCGCCTGTTCCCTCGTGGTCACTTGCAGCTTATTCAAAATATAGCTGACGTAGTTGGATACCGTCTTCGCGCTGACCTCCAGCGCGCGGGCGATTTCGGCATTGGTCAGCCCCTCCGCCATTAAGCTGAGCACTTCCTTCTCCCGGTAGGTTAAATCCGGAAAGTCGCCCAGCCGGCTTGCCGGTCTCGTGGCGAATTCAATCATTCGGCTGGCGACATCGCCGCTGAAGATCGCTTTCCCGGAGGCGACCGACCGTACCGCATCCACAATGTCTTCGCTGTCCGCGTCCTTCAGCAGATAGCCGCGAGCTCCCGCCTTCATCGCTGTAATGACGGAGGCATCGTCCTTAAACATCGTGAGCACCAGGATATGAATGTCGCTCTGCTCCGCTTTGATCCGGGCCGTCGCTTCGATGCCGTTCAGTCCGGGCATGTTAATGTCCATCAGGACGACATTCGGCCGCAGCTCCAGCGTCAGCCGCACCGCTTCCTCGCCTGTTACGGCCTCGCCGACAACCTCAATGCCTTCAGCCGCCTCCAGGACGCTGACAACGCCCTGCCGAAACATCGGATGGTCGTCAACGACTACTACTTTTAACATGGTTATGGCCCTCCCCTTGCTCGAATGGTTTAATCGGCAGTCTGGCTTCAATGCGCGTCCCCCGGCCGTCTGCCAGGCTTTCCATCACGCAGGAGCCCCCCAGCTCAACCGCTCTTTCGCGTATGGACGTCAGCCCGATGCCGGGCTTACCCGGACGATTCGCTTGCGATGCGGACAAGCCGATTCCGTTATCCTTCGTTTCGATTACCAGGTCGCGTCCTTCCAGCGCGATTCGAATATCGCATACGCTCGCGGCGGCATGCTTTACCACGTTAACCAGCGATTCCGTCGCGATCCGGTATGCCCCCACCTCAACGGCGGCGGGCAGAATCGGCAGCTGCTCGGGCGCTTCCAAGCGGATTTCGAGCAGGGGTTCCTTCGTTATGCCTTTCACGGCTTGCATATCCCTGAGTTGATCTACCCGCTGCCGAACCGCCCCGACAAGGCCCAGCTCATCCAGCGCATGCGGGCGCAAGTCGTGTACGATTCCCCGTATTTCATCGACCGTCTCGCTAATATCCGCTTTGAATTTGGTCACGATCTCGATCGCTTTTGCCGGATCTTTGCGGATCCAGTCCGCCGCGACGGAAGCCGTGAGGCGCATCGCGGCCAGCCGCGGCGCGATATCGTCATGCAGGTTCCGCCGCATGGCCCTCCGCTCCTCCTCTCTGGCAAATATGAGCGCCTCTCTGGATTCCCGCAAGGTTTCCAGCAGCAGCTGAATATCCATCGCTTGCTTGACGCTTTGCACGACGATCCCCGCCTGCCTTGCGATCGCCCCGATCAGCTTGCGGTCCGTCTCCGAAAACGACTCGCCCGGCGACCGCGCTCCGATATAGAGCCATCCCAGCGTCAATCCCCCCGAAGACAGCTCGATCGTCACCTCGTCCGGATCATTCTCCTTCCTGCCGCCGGCGGCCAGCACCGTCGCTTCGTTCTGAATTACGCCGATGCCGGCATAAGGAATACGCAAAGAGTCTTTGACCGTCTGGACGACGATGTCGAGCGATTCCGCCGGGCTGAGCGTTTCCTTCAGCCGGTTGCCGAGCTGGAGCAGGACGGAGAAGGGGTCATCCTTCTTGCCGTACAGCAGCTGATTCACGAGCCGCTGCAGCTTCTCCTTCAGCGGAGCGAAGACAACCGCTACAACCCCTGCGGCTATGAAGGAATAGATCTGGTCGTGCTCAGTCCGAAACAATAGAGTTAAGTACCATACGGTTAACGTGTATAACGCAATAATCAGAGCGCTGAGCAGAAAGTAGACCAAGGTCCGGTTCACGATCGGATCGATGTCCCATAACCGCTTTCTCATCACGGATAGCCCGAGCGTTATGGGGATCGCCAGAATGGACAGCTGCACCCCCAGGTCGATAAAGAACATCCATAACGGGTCGCTTCTTTCATAGAAATCCGATTGGAAGACAAGCGGAACAACGGAAAACAGAAATACGCCCGTGACCGCCAGCGCCATCCCGTACACAACCCATTTGGTCTGCTGCTTCTCGACTGCCTGGGCATACCGGAACCTAATGAATTGGCTGTAAAACAATATCCCGTACTGCAGGACGAACCAAAGGAGCGTGCACCAGAGCGGCCAGCGATCAACTCCCCATGGCTGATCGGGGAAATAGCCGGCCGTCAGCCGAACCGCGAGAAGCCCCATCGACGTCCAGGCCACCCAAGGCTTAACGTTTCTTCCGCCCGGGAACCACAGCAGAAACAAAATGAGGGTGACCATCGTCACGCCTTCGATTGCGCCGACGAGGCCCGCGTATTCCCGCCACTGCATACGAATAAAGGTAGGGGCGATGATCGACATGAGCGCAAGGGAGGCGATGACCGAGATCGGCTCCTTCGGCCGTTTGACAAGAATCAGCGACGCCACGACAAAATAGATGAGAAAGAAGCCTAGCGCGATTCCTGTATATAACAAGGCGAAGCCTGTCCCGCTTAAGCCCGCCTGTTCGACGGCTTGACGAGGGAGAGGCGTAATGGCCGCATATTCGCATGCGCCGGTGAGGCAGGACTCTTGGAGGTACATGTAGTAGGATGGCAGCTTGCTTATATATAAAATAGCAATCAGTCCGAAGACCGCCATTCCGGCCCAGCGGAACACAAAGAGCCATCCGTTCGGATGGCTTTGCTCCCCTTGACGGGTCTGTGCTGCGTTCGTTCTTGCCTCTAATCCCATGCAGACCTTTCCCTTCTACGATGAAGCTTGCGCGGCTGTATTGGCATGCGACACCTTTGACCGAAACGCGAGCCATGTATAAACTAGCCCGTATAGAATGGAAGCCGCTCCTCCCCAAATTCCCCAGCTCCCCGGGTGATCGGGTAACGTAATGGACGCTGCCCCCATAAATAGATACGCCAGGGACAGCAGCACCGCTAAAGCCCGAGAGCCCCTGCGGCTTGACGCAGCCAGATAGCCGCCGTACAGCATAACGATACTGAGCGCCGCGCTCTCGCCCGACCGGAACTGCTGCACAGGATCCTGGACCTGCCCGATAATACCGTTCAGCAGCACCGGAAGCAGTCCAAGCAGAGCGATACCGGTCATGATCAGCATGGTCCGGTTTCTGACGGGCGTCTCGGCCGGCCGGAATAGCTCTCTCCGCTTCCCGTATGTGACGAACAATAGGAGCAGCACCACGGCGAACATGATGAAGACGAAGAAGCTTTGCAGCGCCAGCTTCACATCCGTCAGCAGCAGAGTCGCCAAAAACACAAGATGACCGACGAAATAAAATTGCAGCAAAATCGGCTTTTCAAGCGGATTCCGCAGCATGACGATGAGACTGCCGCTGAAGAGAATGCCGATCAGCGCGCCATGCGCCGCCGCATGGAACCGCAGCTCGTCAGGCAGCGGACTGGATGCCATAAAGCCTTGCACCCACGGCTCCAGCCCCTCCGACAAGCCCTGCAGCATGAACAAGCCGCTCAATGTAAAAATTACCGCAAACACTCGAAAAACAATACTTAACCACAGCCCTTTACCCCGGGCCTCTTCCCGTTCCATTATAACGCTCCTCCTTATTTTTACATACTGCAAAATCATCAATGATTCCTTTTACAGCGTAAGGCAAGAGGTTTCCCGGACGGTAGAGACCGCTTCCCGGTTTTTCGGGAAGTGAAATTGGGAAACGTTACGCGCTCCTCATTTTCCGAAAATAAAGATTGGCAGCCGGCCGAAACATAAGAATGCATGCCGTAATGACCGCAGCCAGATGAACGACCCGGCTTATTCCGAACAGTGTGGCGTATACATCCATATCCGCAAAAGCTTCGCTGACCGGATGGCCCTCCATAATCCATTGGATAGGATCAATCTATACATCCTGGTTATCACATAGACAAGCGCGGCAAAGATCAAGGTTCGGATTACCGCCGGGATGAATATTCCATTGCCTGAATCCAAATCAGCAGATAAGGTCTCGATGACAACAACCGCCATTTCGAATATACCGGCTGCAATGGCAACGAGCCACAATTGAAATGAGCTTTTCACCTCTCGCGGAGCCTTCTTCGGCTTTTCCATAAGAACCAATCCCTTCCTGTTACGAGATTCTCATCATACTTGAATGGCATTGGTTCTCTAACCAGCCTGCGATGGATTTTATAATCAGCCGATAGACGTAGGCTCCCGCTCCCCCAGCCCTCTGCTCATCGCCGTTTCTCCCGTTCGCGTCATCTCCAGAATGCCGTACGGCCGCAGCAGCTGCAGGAAGGCGTCATTCTTCTCCGTATCGCCGACGACCTGCAGAATGACCGTATCCGGACTCACATCGATTACGGAGCAGCGGAACGTGTCGATCAGGCTCTGCAGCTCCGACCGCTTGGACGGCTCCATACGAAGCTTCACCAGCATCAGATCCCGGCTGACGAATGGCCGCTCCTGCAGCTGTACGACGTCCAGCACATCAATGAGCTTGCTGAGCTGGCTGCACATTTGCCGGACCAGCGCATCATCTCCCCGGGCAGCCACGATCATTCGGGAGCGCCCTTCCTGCTCGCAAGGCCCGACTGTAATGCTCTCGATGTTGTAGCTTCGTCTCGAGAATAAACCCGCCACCCTTTGCAATACGCCTGGCGTATCGTTCACCGTGGCCGACAGCAGAAATCGATTACTCATGTGCCTCGCCTCCTATATCCGGGCCCAGCTTGATATCCTGCAGCCCCTGTCCTTGCGGCACCATCGGGTATACCAGCTCCTCGGGAGATACGATAAAGTCGATTAGAACAGGGCCGGGGGTCGCGAGCGCCTCCTGCCACACCTGCTCCGCTTCTGCCGGAGAAGACGCCCTCAGCCCCTTCACGCCATAAGCTTCGGCCAGCTTGACGAAATCCGGACTCCCGGACAAGTCGATATGGCTGTACCGCCCCTCGTAGATAAGCTCCTGCCATTGCCGGATCATTCCCAAGGTACCGTTGTTGATAACCGCGATTTTTACGGGGATGTTATGAATCGCGCAAATCGCCAGCTCCTGCGCGCACATCTGCATTCCGCCGTCTCCGTTCACGGATACGACGATTCGGTCCGGGTTGCCGATCTGAGCCCCGATCGCCGACGGGAATCCGAACCCCATCGTGCCGAGGCCCCCGGAGGTGATAAGCGAGCGAGGCCGGCGGAACCGGTAATACTGGGCCGTCCACATCTGATGCTGTCCGACATCCGTCGTCACGATCGCTTCCCCGGCAGTCGTCCGGGAAATCATCTCAATGACGTATTGCGGCTTCAGCTCCGACTCGGACGGTTTGTACCGGAGACGATAGTCCGATTTCAGCTTCTGCAGCTGTTCGATCCATGGCAGCTTCCGCTGAACAGCCCGCGGAAGCTTCTGATTCAGCCGCTCTAGCGTCTGGCGGGCATCGCCCTTGATGGGAATGGCGACGGAAACAAGCTTGCCGATTTCCGCGCTGTCGATATCGATATGGGCGATCTTCGCTTTTGGAGCGAAGCCGTCCAGCCGCATCGTAACCCGGTCGTCAAAGCGCGCTCCGACGGAAATAAGCAGATCGCAGTGAATCAGCGCCTGATTCGCCGCGTAGGTGCCATGCATGCCGGGCATTCCAAGCCACAAATCATGCTCTGCCGGAATGGCGCCTAACCCGAGCAAGGTGGTGGTCACCGGAATTCCGGTACCGTCCACGAAAGCGCGCAGCTCTTCGCTTGCCTCAGCATGAATAACGCCTGCGCCCGCAAGCAGTAACGGCCGCTCGCTTTGTTGAATAGCCGAGATCAGCTCGTCCAGCCTCTCTTCGTCCGGCTGCCCCGAAGCCTCAAGCGCGTCCGAATAGCCCGGAACATAGACCTTATCGGGCCGTTCGTAGACGGCCTTTTCGGCGCTGACATCCTTCGGGATGTCGATGAGCACGGGCCCTTTCCGCCCCGTTCCGGCGATATAGAACGCCTCCCGGACAATACGCGCCAAATCGGACGCTTTCCGGACAAAAAAGCTGTGCTTCGTAATCGGCTGAGAGATGCCGACAATGTCCACCTCCTGGAACGAATCGGTGCCGATAAGATCGGACGCCACATTGCCGGTGATGACGACAAGCGGCACCGAATCCATATAGGCTGTCGCAATGCCCGTCACCAGGTTAGCGGCGCCTGGGCCGGAAGTCGCCATAACGACCCCTGTTCTTCCGGTCGACCGGGCATAGCCGTCCGCGGCGTGAATCGCCCCCTGCTCATGGCGCGCCAGCATATGGCGGAAGTCGGGGTTGCCGTGCATCGCGTCATAAATATAAAGCACCGCACCGCCCGGGTAACCGAAGACGCACTCCACTCCCTCTTCGAGCAAAGCGCGCAGCAAAATGTCAGAGCCTGACAGCCATTCGCGGCTATCCTTTGGCTTGGAATACGTTGAATCCATCATCGGATTAATGGAACTCATGATGGTCGGCCTCCTTTTATTTTCCTCCCTTCGACCTTACATCAGCGCAGGCGGAATGAGGCTACCATTTCGATTACCCTCACAGTATACTTATAGATAAAAATTGCAGGAACGGAGGAATGTTCATGCCGCAGACGATCGGCCAGCACTGGAATCAGCTTATGGCGGACCACTTTGTCGGCCGCGACTTCGAGATTGCCGTATTCCGGCAGTACCTGGAGAATCTGCCCCAGCAGTCCGAGCGCATTCTTCATTTATCCGGCACTGCCGGCATGGGCAAGACGTATCTTCTTCACCGCTTCGCGGAGATCGCCGCCGAACGGAATGCCTGTCCGATTTGGGTCCGGATGAAGGAGCTGACAAGCGACTCCCAGGCATTTGACCGCGCTGTTCGGATAGGACTTGGGGGAGAATCGGACACGTCGAACCGGCACCACGCTTTCGAAGACTGCCGGAGCCTCTCCCTCCTCCATGAACGGGCCGAGCATAATCGGATCGTACTGCTCATTGACGAATACGAGGAGGCCGGCGCTTTGGACTACTGGCTCCGCACCCACTACCTCCCCCGCCTTCCTTCAAACATGCTGATTGTGATCGCGGGCCGTTATCCGCTGGAAGGTCCCTGGAGATTTACGCCCGCCTGGAACAAAATGATCGTCCGCATGCCGCTTGGCGGCCTATCGTATGAGGAAATTAGAGCGTACCTGCAGCAATGGGGAGTAAGCAGCGGGCAGGCGGTTGACGCTGTCTGGCTGCGGACGCTGGGGCATCCGCTTGCCGTATCTCTGCTTACTTTGGCTGCAGGCGAAATGTCGGATACGGCGGATCTAGCCCATCTCGGCGAGGGGGAAGCCGTCGAGGCGCTGCTTGAGCGCTGGCTGCTGGAGGTGCCGGACGAAGAGCTGCGCCGTCTCCTGTTCGCGGCCTCCGCCGTCCGGACGTTCCAGCATGAGCTGCTGGAGGAGCTGCTTGGCTCGCCGGTCTCTTCCGCCCTATTCGAACGGCTGATCCGGCTTTCCTTCGTGAGCCGTACGGCGAACGGCTGGCAGCTGCACGAGCTTGTGTGGGAGAATCTGCGCCGGATGTTCCGGGAACGGATGCCGGAAATGTATGAGCGTTACTTCAAGCATGCAGCGGCGCTTGCCGAACGTAAAATCGAGGATGGCCTCGCCAAAGGGTTGGACATATCGAAGGAACTGACCGAGCTGCTTTATATCGCCGGAACTCCGGTCATTCGGGCTCATTATCGGCATGCTTCCTCCTCCCCAAGCTACCGCGAGCCTCTCGATTCCTCGAACCAGGCGGAGCTCAAAGGCTATATAGCAAAGAGACAGAACAATCCACGCAGCTGGAATGTTATCTGCTCCAGCCCGGAAGCGCAGGCGATGTACCGTTTCACCTTCACTCCGGAGGAGAGCCTTCTTCGGCTTAAAGCAGCGGATTGGGCTGGTCTCAGCTCGCTTCCGGAAGGCGACCGAAGAATTGAGCTGCTCCGGAACGACGCGGGAGAGGTATCCGGCGTAGTCGCTATGGTCGCGATCTCCGCAAGAACCTGGAGTTACCTGGAGGCCACGCCTGTGACGAGGGCCTTGTTCCATTCTCTGACGCCCACCCGACAGAAGGAGCTGTCGCTTGCCGCAGAGGAAGGGAAGGCATGGTACTTAGTATGCGCCGACGCAGAAAGTCTGGAGAACGAACAGCTTCGCTCGGACTTCGTCAGCCATCTGTTCGAGTATGTCTTGGCCGGCAATCTGATTGCCTCATCCGCACCGCCGCTTGCTTACTATGATCATGCGTTCGAGGGCTTAGGATTCGAGCGGGTGCCGGAGGCGGAACACCATGATTACGGCATGCCGCAGCCTGCCCAAACCTATTGGCTGGATACGAGGCATGGCAAGCTGATGGCTTATATAAGACGGATAACCGGAATGGAAAAACCGCATGAGGAAGCGCAGCGGCCCTTGGCCGACAAGGTGCATCAGCTCCGCGAGCTGACCAAGCGGGAGAAGGACGTTATCCTGCTGATCGCGTCAGGCCATACGAATGCCGAAATTGCCTCTGCGCTGTATATCAGCGAGGCCGCCGTAAAAAAACACGTCAACACCATGCTGTCCAAGTTCGGGCTCAAAAACCGGACCCAGCTTGCTCGAGTCGTCATGGATGCTGGAGAATAGGCCTTTATATTTAAGGCTGCCACCCTGCCAAAAAGAGAGTGAACGAATGAAGGTTTCCATTGAAGAAATAAGCAAGGACCGGGAAGAAGAAATCCTCATCCGGTGTCATGAGGCGAACGATAAAATCTATGAAATCATAGACCGAATCCAATCCGATGATCCCATTCTCCTTGGTCATTGGAATGACAGAATTCACCGGATTAAGCTTAGCGATATTTATTATTTCGAGGCCGTGGACGGGAAGGTTTATATGTACGGCAAGGAGAATGTCTTCGAAATCAAACACAAGCTCTACGAGCTGGAAGAACAGTTCGGCGCCAGAAGATGCTTTCGCGCTTCGAAATCAACGGTTTTGAACATCGCCAAAATCTCCCATGTATACCCGAAAATTAGCGGCCGATTTGAAGCGGTGCTGGATAACGGGGAACGTGTCGTCATTTCCAGGCAGTACGTGCCCACGCTTCGAAATAAACTCGGATTGTAAGAGGAGCGTCAACATGAGGCTTACCGAATATTTGCAAAAAATGATACAGCAATTTTTTATCATCTTTGCTTCAATCGTGCTGGTCATCACTTTCCTGCGGCAAGTATACGAACCGGAGCTGCCCTTCGACCCGCAGTCCATCTATGTCATGATGGCCTTCTCGCTCATCAGCGCTGTGGCGGGATTGATTCTATACGCTCCTCATCATGCAAGCGAAAGAACTATGCAGATTCGAAGAGTCCTGCATTTCCTTGCTATTGAAACGGTCTTGATCTCCGTTGCCGCCGTATTGGGAATCGTCGACAACGTATCGGGCGTCATTACTCTCGCGTTAGAGATCGCCGTCATCTATCTTCTCGTTCTTCTCGTCTCGTGGAGAAGCGATAAAAAATCGGCCGACCAGATCAACGAGCGGTTAAAACAGCTGAAAAAGGAAAGCTGAAGAAATAAGCCAGCAGGGAACAACCGATATTCAGGCGGTAAGCGATGAAGCTTATCGCCCTTTTTTTGCAACTTACCGCCCTATTCCTACAGCTTATTCAAATTCGATATACATCCGATCTGCAGGCTTCTATACTGTACTCATAACAACGGACTATATGAGGTGACGATAGGATGAACGGAAACGGTATCTATGTAATGATTGCTTTAATCGCGTTATTGGTGTTATGGAGAAGAACAAGGAGCATGTATCGTCCGATACGAGGCAACGGGATCCGGCTGCTCATTCCCATTCTGTTTCTGTTTCCCGGCGTAAGTATGATTGCAAGCTTGCATGCCAATGAGCCTGTATGGGTGTATGCGGCCGCGTTAGGTCTCGGGATGGTGTTTTCCCTTCCGCTCATTTGGACCACGAACTATGAGGTGCGGGAAGATAACCAAATTTACAGCAAAAAGAATTGGGGATTTGTCGCCGCCTTCATCAGTATTCTGCTCATCCGGTTTCTTCTCCGGCAGGAGCTGTCCACGATGGATCAGCAGGCCAAATTAGCCGTGTTCATGATGGTCGCTTTCGGCTACATCATCCCATGGCGAGTCGTCTCGTTTATCAAGTTCCGCCGGCTGGCGAGCCAATTCGCATCCCGTTAATGGATACAAGAACGCAAGACCCTAACACCGCACCGTAAGGAGTTAGGGCCTTGCTCCGCTTAACAAGCTTGTAAACGAATCCACCGGAAGCGGCTTGCTGAACAAGTAGCCCTGCATGTAATGACAATTCAAGGACTGCAGCAGCTCCCGCTGCTCGTCCGATTCCACGCCCTCCGCCACAACCTTCAAACCGAAGCCCTTCGCTAATAATATAATGGACTGCGTGATTGTCAGATCCTCAGCATTGTTCTGGATCTCCCGAATGAAGGAGCGGTCGATTTTCAGATAGTCTACCTTAAACTGCTTCAAATAGCCGATGGAGGAATAGCCCGTCCCAAAATCGTCGATCGAAATGGCGATCCCTAGTTCTCTTAGCTGTTGAATCGCGGACAAGCCCGCCCCATCATTGCTCATTAAAGAATTTTCCGTAATCTCGATTTCCAGAAGACTTGGCGAAACCGAGTGCCCGGCTAACTTCTCTTTGATATTTACAATCAAGTCGGCCTTCATTAAGGTTTTGGCAGGGAGGTTAATGGATACGGGAACGACAGAGTAGCCTGCTTCCTTCCATGCCTTCAGTTGTTGGCATACCTGATGAATAACCCAATAGCTGATGTCGTTAATAATGCCGATCTCTTCGGCTAGAGGAATAAATTCCGACGGCGGCACCAATCCCTTCTGGGGATGCCGCCAGCGGATGAGCGCCTCGGCCCCGACAATGGTTCCCGTTAACGTATCCACTCTTGACTGGTAATAAAGACAAAACTCGTCATTCTGCAAAGCTTTTCTTAAGTCATTCTCCATCGAAAACAGCTTGTAGGACTGAATGTATAACCATTTATTAAAAAATTGCACGCCGTTTTTGCCGAGTTCCTTGGCCCGGTAAAGGGCCGCATCCGCATTCATTTTGAGCTTGGACAACGTCGTCCCGTCATCCGGATAAATGCTAACGCCTATACTTGTTGTAATATGAATTTCATAGCCTTCGATTTGGAACGGCTTTTCTACTTCCTGTATAACCTGCTGAGCCAATCGGCCAGGGTCTTCTGCGGTAATAAGCTGCTGAATAATCGTAAATTCGTCCCCGCCTATTCGGAACAGGATGCTCTCCCCGAGCTTCGAAGTAAGCCGCTTCGACATTTCGCACAGAAGCCGGTCGCCAACTTCATGCCCCAGCGTATCGTTCACGTATTTAAAGCGGTCCAAGTCCAAATAAAACAAGGCAAACCGGCGATGCTCGCCTTGGCCCTCCGCAATGAATTGCTCCAGCTTCTGATCGAACATTCTGCGGTTAGGCAGCTCCGTCAAATAATCGTGATAGGCGAAAAAATGGATTTTCTCCTCATTCCGTTTTCGCTCGCTAATATCTTGAACAATACCGTCCAGTCTGACCAGTCGGCCCTTCCCATTTAAGATCGGGAACGTCTTGTCCTCCATCCACTTTATTTCGGAAGCCGCATCCACGATTCGATACTGGTGATGGAGCATCTCTCCTTGAAATAGCTTGCCTTGCTGGTTCCGGTAGTCTTTCACGTCCTCTTCATGAATGAGATCCTCCCATTTCACTTGTCCCGAATAGAATGCCTGGAGGGGATATCCTGACAGCTTCTCCACAGCAGGCGAACCATAGACCACCTGGCCCGTAAGAATGTCAACCGAAAAGATGCCGACGTCTAAATTTTTTGCAACGGTTTCAAACTTTTCTTCGCTCTCCTTCAGCCTGTTCTCGGTGAAAACCATCTCTGAAATATCGTGCAGAATGCCGATTACACGAACAATCTCTCCGTCCTTGTCCGTTCGCGCAATCGCTCTAACGTGAGCGGTCATTATCGTATGATCCGGCTTCTCGATGCTGTAGGTCAAATCCATTTCCTCGCCGGTCTGTAAGAGGCGCTCGAACTGGGCATGGAATCTTTCGCGGTCCTCTTGGCATACCATGCCGAGGAGATTCTCGTATGTCGTCTTGAAGCCTTCCTCTTTTTTTATACCCAAAATGCGGTACAGCGGGTCCGAGCAGTATACATAGCTGCTCTTCACATCGTAATCCCAGCTTCCGATTTTCGCGATCTCCTGGGCTAAATTCAAGCTTTTTGCTATTTTAAGTAATTCCGATTCCTTCTGGTTCATCATGGTTAGGTTTCTGGCAATACCAAAAACCCCGATAATTTCTCCGTTATGCCATATCGGGATATGCGTGAGGTTGAATTGGACGGGGCGTCCGTTCTGATGGATGATTTCGCAATGATAATTTTGGGGATTTCCCATGAGGGCGTCTTCAAATCTTCGGAGCACTTCGCTCCGGTCATCTTCTGTTATAAGTTGATTAAAATCCTTGTTCAATTGTTCGCGGCTGTATCCTAGCATGTCCAACGCTTTCGAATTGACGCTTTTAAATACGCCATTCCTATCGAGCGTAAAAGCGCCTTCCGGATAAAGCTCGCAGAAGGACGTGTACAGCTTCCAATGCGTCTTGGCGGAAATAAGATTGTCGTTTTTGCGGTTTCGAGCCTCGTCTGGCTGCGGCATCTTCTATCCCCCGTCAAACCTTATGTTAAGTCTTCGCAGAATATCTCCTATTCTTCACACGCTTTCCTCCTATCATACAAAGAATAAAATCGCCTTTCATTAAGAAAAATATGGAATTTACTTTAATGCAAATAGGCCTTCATCAGTTGAACCCGGTTTTTGATCCGCAATTTACTGTAAACCGATCTGAGATGCTTCTTAACCGTTGCTTCGGTTACGAACAAACGCGCGGCGATATCGGCATTCGAAAGGCCTTCGACAACCAGCGACGCTACCTCGCGCTCCCGCTCCGTCAATCCGTGAGATTCGTTCGCCATATGCTTACCCGAATCTTCCCGCTCCTTCCGAACGGCCTCGAACCCGGGCAGCACAAGCCTCCGAATATCAAACTTGCGATCCGCAGGCTGACCGTAACGATTGCTTGCTTGCGCGTTCATCAGCATAATGACGGCTTGCATTCTCAGCGCAAGCAGCTCCTGCAGCTCCAGTCTTGCTAACGCGTATAGAAATTGTTCCTTTATTTCGATCTGTTCCAACATCATGTATTGCTCCCTTCCCTAACAGGCCGCCGAAATATCTTCTCTATTTACAGAATAATCCACCCCCTTTCCCGCCGGATAGAGAACGGATTCCCGGATTTTCGGGAAATTGATTGGGAATCCTTCAGTTGTAAAGAAAAAACGCTTACTCCCTTTCGGAAGTAAGCGTCCCTTTCGATCGGACTACTCGCCGCTTTGCGCGCTCGCGTTATTCTCCATAACAGCCGTCAAGAAAGCCAGCGCCAGCCCTTGTCCCCAGCCTTGCGCCCATTTTTTGTCGATGTTCAAATAGCCCTGGATATCCTTCATGACGGCGGTTCCGCCGGACACGTTCATCACCCGGCCGTTATCGGCAATGTTAGCCAGTACGCCATCCAGTGCCTTCTGCACATATTTGGCGTGCAGCGGATTGCCTTGCGTCACCATGGCCGCGGCGATACCCGCCGTAGCCGACACTTCGCCGTAAGCCTCCGGATAGTCGAGGACTGTCCCCCAGAGACCGTCCTCCTTCTGCAGCTTCTTCAGCGCGGCAAGCTGGTCGCGCAAGGAGCTCCAAATATGCATCATCGGAGGATACAGGTATCCTTCCGGCACTCCCTTGGCCGCGCGCGCCATCGTATAGGCGGCCCAAGCGTTGGCGCGCGCCCAATACATGCCGGACATATGGTTCTTGCCGATATGCGTGTAGCCATGGTACCACAAGCCGGTATTCTCGTCCTGCAAGTAATTGATATGCCAGAAGAATTGATGCAGCGCATCTTCAATAAGCGGCTTCTTGTCCAGCACAACGCCTACGCGCAGCAGGAAGTAGGCCGCCATAAACAGCGTATCCGCCCAGCATTGCTCAGGGAAATCGTTTTTGGAGGATACCGTGTGCTGCAGCACCCGATCCCCGAAACGCAAAGCGTGGTTTTCCAAATAATCGACCTTGCTCATGATAAGATCGAGATACTTCTGATCCTTGGTTTGCTCGTACAAGGTGACCAGCATATGCCCCATCGCGCACGTATTGACGGTCCAGCTCGGTAGTCCCGCCTCGATGTATTCATCGCAAAACGCCGCCATTCTCTCCAGATAAGCCTGCTCTCCCGTCACCTCAAACGCGCGGCTGATGCCGTAGTAAGCGACGCCGCACGGCCAATCCCAAGTCAAATCCATACCGAAGGTATAATCCACTACGCGTCCGATGGTCTGCTTCAGTTCGGACGGGTCGATGTTAATCTTCAACCTGTTCAGCCCCTTATCGCCAAAACCCCAGCTGGAAGCAGGGGCTTTGGCGGTGATTATAATACGAATGCTTTAGTTGAATTGGCCTGCATCGATTGCTTTTTGCTTCTCGTCCAGAATTTCTTGATAGCCCGCTTCGAGGTAGGTTTTCTTCGCTTCCTCGTACACTGCGTCGAATTCAGCTTCCGGCGCAAGCGCAATCTTCACGTACAGCTCCTGGAAGAGCGAGTTCAGATCGGCTTTATACTCGTTGACCTTCTCCAGCACGACGGTGAACATCGCGTCTGGCGTACGATATTCGGCGCCCGCTTCGTAGGTCTTCAGAAGATCCTCAGCCAAATATTCATAGCCCGGAGGCGCCCAGTTGCGGATATAGGCTTTACGAGTTGTTTCAGGATCCGCATATTCCGCGCTTTCCGTTACAAGAGCCCAGTAGTCTTTGTTGTTGTTTTGGGACAGAACGGATTCGCCTTTGAAATCCGCATTTTTAACCGCGATACCGTCAGCGTCAAGCGTATAGTTTTCGCCTTCCACACCGTTCTGGAAGAAGAACAGGTTCTCCGGCTGGCTCAGCCATTCGAGGTACATCCATACCGCGGCGCGTTCTTGTTCCGTTGTTTCGTAGTTAATACCCATGATGAAGCCGAATGGCCAATAAGCGCGTTGTTGCGGTTTGTAGCCTTCAGGTGTTCCCGCCAGCAAGTTCTGCACGGCGAATTCCGCATCCGGGTTGTTTTTCTTCGTTGCTTCCAGCACGTCCGTATTGCTCGCGAGGTAGAAGCCGTATGTGCCCGTTCTGCCTGCGACAAACTCTGCTTTTGTCTTGTTATCATCATTCCGCAGATAGAATTCTTTATCGATCAGTCCGTTGTTGTATTGATAGTTCAGGTTGCGCAGGAAACGCTCGGCTGCTGGCGTCGTCAGATCCGCTACGCCAAGGTCGGAGTACAGCGCGCGTTCCTTTGGATCGACCGGCCAGTCGCGGAAGGAATAGCTGAAAATATAGTTGTTTTGAAGCAAGCTTGCCCCGCCGACGCCGAGTCCGGCTTCCTTCCATTTTTGAAGCAGCTCGTTATATTTCTCCAGGGATGTCAGATCCTCTACCTTCATCCCGACTTTTTCAACCCAGTCCTTGCGGATAATGGTGACAAAGTTATCGACAGACGGACGCTTCGCGAAGAAGAACGTATTTTTGCCGTCTACTTGACCATATTGTTTGATCGTCTCGCTCATATTTCCCCAGTAGGTAGGAGCGTAGTAGGCGATTTCCTCGTGATCCAGCTCTTGCATAACGTCCTCGCTGTAGTATGCAAGCGCTTGCGGCATATCATAGTGGAAAATGATGTCCGGCGCTTTGTGGGAAGCAAGGAGCTGTTCATAATCTTGCACCTCGCTGGAACGGGTAATCGGCACGTATTTCACTTCGATGTTGTACTTATCGCCGAATTCCTTCTGAACCCAGCGCGTGTAATAGTTATCGGACACATTCCAGCCCTCGAAAGCGCGTTCATAAACCGGAATTTCAAGCGTTACTTTTTCAGGGAAGCCCTTCGAATAATCGGGATAAGCGCCTTCTGGAGCATCGGATGGCGTATTGCTCGCCGTATTGCTCGCAGATGGAGACGGACTTGATTCGGAGTTGGCATTATTGTTTTTCGAACAGCCTGCCAGAATACTTGCCACCATAATGATAGCCATCAACAACGGTACAAATGTCTTTCTCTTCATCGCGTTTTTTCCCCCATCAATTTTTTTTGATGTTACCCTTTCACTGCTCCAAGCAACGCACCTTGGACAAAATACTTCTGGATAAACGGGTAGATCAAGAGGATCGGCAAAGTAGCGAATACGACACATGATGCTTTCAGCACCTCTGGATTACTTAGCGACACTTGCGTAGCTTCCAGCTGGAAGCTTTCGCTTGCCTGAATGACCAGGTAATACAATTTCAGCTGCAGCGGCCTTAAATCTGTATTTTGCTTGATGTAGAACAAGGCGTCCTGATAGGCGTTCCAGCGGCCTACCGCATAGAACAGCGACAAGGTTGCAATGACCGGCCTCGAGAGCGGAAGAACGATGCTCCATAGAATCCGGAAATGTCCGGCCCCATCGATTCTCGCCGATTCTTCCAGGCTTTCCGGTATGCTGCTCTGCAGAGAGGTTTTCATGATCAGCAAGTTGAATGCGCTGAAGGCCGGCGGCAAAATCATGGACCATATCGTCTCCAGCAGGCCAAGATCATTGATCAGCATATATTCAGGGATAATCCCGCCGCTGAAAAACAAGGTAAACATAAAGATAAACGTAAAGAACGTGCGGCCTTTCAGCGTGTAGCGGGACAACGGGTACGCCGCGCAGATCGTGATAATCATGCCCAGAATAGTGAACAATGTCGTTACGATCACGCTGATGTAGAAGGACTGCAGGATGCTTTTGTCCGCAAAAATTTTCCCGTAAGCTTCAAAGTTCACACCCATCGGCCACAGAAACACCTTATTCGCGATAACGTACGCATCCGCGCTGAGCGATTTCGCGACGACATGCACGAACGGCAGCAGGCACGCCAGCGAGGCGAGGAGTATAATGCCGTGAATCAACACGTCCCAGAAGTCGAAGCGTCTTCTCCTCCGCACGACAAGAGCACCGCTTACGGTTTTCATAGTTCACCTCCTCCAAAGATTTTCGTAGAACAACTTACTTCGTAAGCATTAAAGCAATCCATCCTGACCGAGCTTCTTGGCGATCCGGTCCGCAAGCAGCACCAGCACAAGACCGATGGCCGCCTGGAACAATCCAACCGCCGTCGCGCGGCTGAAGTTGCCGCTTTCAATCCCCCATCGGTACACAAGAACCGGTATGGTCGTCGTAAACTCCGTGGTTGCTTTATTCTGCAGCGAATAAATTCGCTCGAACGAGCCATCCATGATCCTGCCCAGGTTCATAATAAGCAAGGTTACGATCGTGACACGGATCGACGGCAAGGTAACATTCCACATTTTCCGCAGGCGCCCCGCTCCATCTACGGTAGCGGCTTCGTACATCTCAGGGTTGATGCTGCTGATCGAAGCCAAATAAAGGATCGTTCCCCAGCCCATACTCTGCCATACGCCGATCGCTAAATAGCTGATAAGCCAATGGGTATCTTCTTGCAGGAACGGAACCCTGTTCCCTCCCAATCCCTCGATTACATTATTAATGGCGCCGTTACCCTCGCCAAGCAGCTGGTAAGCGATCGCGCCGATAATGATCCAGGACAGAAAGTGCGGCAGATACAGCAGCGATTGGTTCACGCGTTTGAATTTCACGCTCTTGATCTCATTTAGAAGCAGCGCAAGGATAATCGGCATCGTGAAACTAAATAACAAATCAAGCAAATTCAGCAGCAGCGTATTGCGGACTGCGCGGATGAAATCGGGTCTGTCGAAGATGTCCATGAATACTTGGAAGCCGACCCACTCGCTGCCCCAGACCCCTTTGGCGAGCTTGTATTCTTTAAAGGCAAGCACGAGCCCGGACATCGGCGCGTATTTGAAAACAAGAACAAAAGCTAACGGAATTAAGAGAAGCACGTAAAGCTGCCAGTCCCGCCGAAGAAAATAAGTCAAGCGCTTCTTATTTAGCCCGGGATGTTTTAAAGCGGTTTCATTCTTGCCTAAAGCGCTTTCAACTTTCATAGTTTCACCTCCTCCGTACTGGAGCTTACTTAGCCGTTTCGGGTTCAAATCATGGCACCCGGCTATGTCTGCATCGTACCTTGCCGTCCTCCCATCCGTAAATCCTGAGTATTGATACACCTCTTCATTTTTGATTTTTCCCCCGTATTTAAGCGGATTTCTCGGTGTCACATGATCAATTTTGAATAGTAGAAGCAAAAATGGAGCCGACTGCCGGTTCAAAAGACCGACAGAACAGCTCCCGATTGTTTCCTTGCTGGCTCTTCCCGCGAGTCTACGAAGACTCCAGCCTTGTCGCTCCGAATTTCAGTGCTTTGTAGCTGCTTGGAGACATGCCTTCGTATTTGCGGAAGAACCGATTGAAGCTCTGCACATTGTAGTAACCGACCTCAGAGGCAATCTGTGAAATGCTTAAATTGGATTCGAGCAAAATTTCCTTCGCCTTCTGAATGCGCAGCATATTCGTATAGTCGATCAAGCTCTTGCCTGTCAACTCGTACACAATCTTACGCATATAGGAGTAACTAATCCCGATTTCCTTCGCCATGTCTTCGAATACGATTTCTTCACGGAAATGCTCTTCGAGATAGCGGATAATCCGCTCTCCATAATTGACTTCGCCGACGTTGCGCGACAGGTACTGGATAATCTCGACGAAAAACTCGTGCAGATGCTCCTCTAGCTCATCCAGCGTATCAATTGATGCAATTGTCGTGTAGATATTCCTACGCCCGGCAAAAATACGCGCCGTGCTTATATTGTTCTCTCTGAGATGCTTGATCGTGACGCCTACCAGCTGATTATAGATAAATAAGATGTTGTCGTAAGAAATATAGTCGGCAGACTGGATCTCGTTTCGAACAAGCCCTAATTCTTTAATGATACTGTCGAGATCGCCCTTGCTTAGGAAATTCAGGATGCGCGTTTCGCTATTTGTCGGGTAAATATATTTTTTGTTCCGGTCGGCTTCCTGCTTCCAAAGAATAATGCCGCCGCTTCCTTCTATCATGCGATGCTTAATGGCTTCCATCGCTTCCGCTACCCGATCGGGAATGATGTCGCTCGTCTCCGCCTGGCTGCCGACTCCAATCGTGACGGAATGTCCCAATATTTCCGCCGACATGTCTCTAACCGCAATGAGCGTGCGGTAGACGCCATCAAAACCGCCCTCCAGCTCGTTTTGATCATAATTGATCACGATAACGAAGTAGCCTTCGCCTTGATAGACGGTTTGCACATGAACCCCGTCCGGAAACATGCTCTCGCACCTCGATATGAGAACATAGCGGTGATAATTGCGCGTTTCCCGGTTTGTATGGCTCACATAACGCCTATAACGATCGATGGAGACAACGGCAACATGGTAATCGGGCTTCGGAAACAAATCGGCAATTTGATCCGTCACTTCGCCTTTCAGCAATTTTTGAACCGCCAGATTGCGGGTATCCTGTTCCCGCTCCTTCAGCAGCCTGTAGAGCTCTTCCTCTTCCTCCTGCATTCGTTTGAACGCGGCGTCAAGGAATACAAGCTCATTTTTGTTCGAGACGCCGAGATTGCTGCGGGCG
Organism: Paenibacillus nanensis; assembly: GCF_003583765.1. Taxonomy (GTDB): domain Bacteria; phylum Bacillota; class Bacilli; order Paenibacillales; family Paenibacillaceae; genus Pristimantibacillus; species Pristimantibacillus nanensis. The sequence goes on along the minus strand of NZ_QXQA01000008.1, from coordinate 110,044 downwards.
CGAACGGCCCGAACGAGCTGCCGCACCGGCTTCGACAGCCAAGTCGCAAGGAATACCGTCAGCACGGCCCCTACGAAAATAATGATCACCGTCAGCAAAATAATGCTGCGCTGCAGGGTGTGGGCCTTCGTCAACAATTCGTCCATCGAATAAATGTTAACGTTCCACCACCCGAACTGCGCCTGCGACTTTGACCACGTATAGATGAGGCGCTCGCCCCCCGCTTCATGGAACGCATAACCTTCCTTTTCGCCTCGCTGCAGAATCTCTTGAAGGAACGGCTGCTCTTTGCCGTCTGAAAGCAGCAGACTTTTATCGTTATGGGAAATGATCGTGCCTTCCTTATCCAGAAGGAAATAGCCATGCTTGCCCGGCTCCGATGCTCGAAGGTAGTCGCTGACTTGTTCCTCCTCTAGGTTGACTACGATGGTGCCGCGGGTTGTCGTCGAAAGCCGGTTCAGCGGCAGAACATACGAGATGACATAATCCCCTGAAGAGAGCTTGCGCGGAACCCATACGCCTCCGATTCCCCTTCTCCCTTCTAAAGCCTCCTCCATCCATTCGAGTGAATCGTATCTGTCCAGCCTCGTAATACCCTTATCCGTTGAAATGACATAATCGGAATCGCTCAAATAGAAATAGGAAGAATAGACGCCATCCACCCTATGGTTCAGGTTATGCAATTCATCAAGCACAGACATCGCCTTGCTGACATTGGAGTAGCTCTTCCTCACTTCTTCGAAGGTCTCGTAGCTTCGAACACGGTCGAAAACCTTGGTGGCCGCTAGACGGACCACATCCTGCGCCAGGTTGTTTAACGCATTCTCGTTGAGCCTGCGGTTCGCATTCAGGCCCGCGAGCGAGGATTCCGCAATGGCGCTCTCCGAATTTTTCAAAATTTTCGTATCGCTATACCATGTCAGGATCGCCATCGGAATTGCCATGACGCAGAACAGAATCAGCGTCAGTTGCAGCATCATAGGAATTCGTTTCACTAGGGGCTTCTCCTCTCATTGTGGAATGATCGATTGAGGACTGATTGATAACGCTTACAATTGTTGTTTTATAGATTCGTCGCCGGCTTCGGATTTCATTCTGCCGCACTGCATCCAATTTATCCCTCTCTGTAACACCTTCCGGTTATTCTCTCTGTCTCCTGCTTCTATCGCTTGCAGACCCCGGTTAGATTCCCCTTTCTTACGCTTTTCCAAGATTCCATCGGCACTAAAAAGGTTATATTCTGCAAGCAAGCTAATAATTCCTTTTTTTCATTTACATTTTCATCCGATCCTTCATAAAAAAATTAACAATAAAGGACACCCGCAATAGAGGTGTCCTTCAGGTGCTGCTTCTATTCGTGCATCTATTCGCTGCAAGTACGGATCCAAACGGCCATTTCGCCTGGCTGACGGTTGCCCCATAGGAAATAAGGCACGGCTTTCAGCTTGACGGGTTCCGCCTTCTGTAACTGGGATAGCGGACGGTAAGGGATGTCAGCCTGCCAGGATCCGCGTTCATCGGCGCGGCCTTCCGCCTCGATGACGACCGCGCCGCCCGGCAAGTCGGGGTCGAAGCTGGACGTCAGCTTCGAACCGCCTCGGATGGACAGCGATGCAAGCGGACTGAAGTTATCGGTCTCCTCCAAGCAATACACGATCGGACCGCGCTCAATCGCGGCCTTGCCGGCATTCGCCCGGATTTCCGGATTCGCCGCGATTAATTGCGCCTCAAGCTGCGGCTCCCATTCCACGACGTCGCCTTGCTTCCATTGTCTGTTCACCGTTGCATAGCCGTCGATGATTTCATATGCCGTGGCAGCGCCGTTAATCTTCATGATGGCATTTCCGCAGCTCCATGACGGCAGACGCAATGCGAGCGAGAACGGCGCGCCCGGCACGGCCGACAGCTCCAGCCGCACATAGCCTTCCCATGGCAGCCGGGACTGCTGCTTGAGCGCAACCTGGCCCGCTGCCAGTTCAAAGGACGCTTCGCTGCCGATGAACAGATGGGTATAAATTTTATTCTGCTCGGCGGAGGCCGTATAAATATAGTCGTTCAGAGAGCTGAGCAGCCGCGCCACATTCGGCGGGCAGCAGGAGCAGCCGAACCACTTCTGCCGCACGGCCTTCACGTGATGGCGGCCCGGGTTTTTCTCGGACGCCTTCGGCCATACCTCCAGCGGATTGACATAGAAATAATGCTTGCCGTCCTGCGACATGCTGCCAATGACGTTGTTGTACAGCGCGCGCTCGAGCACGTCGGCGTATTCGCTTTTCGCCTCCAGCTGGAGCATGCGGTTCGCGAAAAAGATAAGCCCAATCGAGGCGCATGTCTCCGCATAGACCGTATCGTTTGGCAGGTCATAATCGAAGGAGAACGCCTCGCCGTGATGGGTCGAGCCAATTCCCCCCGTTATGTACATCTGCCTCTTCGTTGTGTTATCCCACAGGCGGCGGCATGCCTCAAGCAGCCCGTCATCCTTCGTCAAGCGCGCAAGGTCGGCCATTGCCGTATACATGTACATCGCGCGGACGGAATGTCCCACCGCGACATCCTGCTCGCGGACCGGCTTATGCGCTTGATTGTAGGCCATGTGCTCTACCTTCGGAATCGGCAGCTTCTTCTTCGCCCAATGGCTGTAGCCGTCTCTTTGCTTGCACTCCTCCACGAGGAAGTTCGGCTCTGCGCCGCGCTCGTCGATGAAAAACTGCGCCAGCTGCAAATAACGCTGCTCGCCGGTTGCCTTATACAGCTTCACGAGGGCGAGCTCGATCTCCTGATGCCCGTCATAGCCCCGAAGCTTGCCCGGCTCGCGCCCAAATACGGTGTCGATATGGTCGGCAAATTTGCAAACGACGTCAAGCAGTCTCCGCTTGCCGGTCGCTTCATAATAGGCGACAGCAGCCTCGATCATATGACCCGCGCAATATAACTCATGGGCTTCATGGAGATTCGTCCATTCATTGCCCGGTTCTTTGACCGTAAAATACGTATTTAAATAGCCGTTCGGATGCTGCGCCGCGGCGACAAGCTCAATCACTTCGTCCGCGGTCCGCTCCAGCTCCGGATCGGGATGCGCCGCAAGCGAATAACCAACCGCCTCAAGCCATTTGGCCACATCGCTGTCCTGGAACACCATGCCGCCGAACTCCCCTTGCTCCCAGCCGGCCGCAATCCGGAAGTTCCGTATCGCATAGCTCGGTTCCGCGTCCGGTATGCGATCGTTCAGGGCCTCCCACTGATAGGGAATAACCGTCTCCCGCACCAGCTCCGTAAACCGGCCCCAAAATCCGTCTTCTATTCGCACGCGATTATTTTTTTCCAGTCCGTTTGTTGAAAGCTCCAAGGACAGTCCCTCCTTATGAAATATAACTTTTGATTATTCCTGTCATCCAGTTTATCCTTGAAAGAAAAGACCAGCTACGAATGAAACGAACTTCTTTTTTATAAAATCCAACACTGCAGCAAGGGGGCTAATGACGAATGAGCGACCAAAAACTGATTGTGATGGAGAATCCGCCGATTCCTTATTACATCACGACGGGACTGACGACCCTCGCGCCGGGCGAACAGCACCCGAATCGGCGGAATTTCGGCCTATTTGACCTGCTATGGGTGGTGAAAGGGACGCTTTATATGGGGGAGGAGGATCAGCAGTGGGAGGTCGCAAGCGGCCAGACGCTTCTGCTCCTGCCCGACCGGCACCATTACGCGGTAAAGCCCTGCGAGGAGGAAACCGTCTTCTACTGGACGCACTTCGATTTTAGGGGCAAGTGGCAGCAGGCTGACCTTGATGCAAGCCCCGTCTACCCGATCCGGAATGCCTGGGACAATCCTTACTCCATCCGGATTCGCCAATATGCGTCTCCGCCGGAGTTCGCCATGGCCGAGCGCCATCTGCGCCAAATGCTCGCCTATTCCAACCAATTCCGGTCCGCTGCGTACTGGAACGAGCAGCAGCTGTTCATGGAGCTGCTGCGCTTGCTGGAGGAAGGATATAAAGGTAACGCCGACTCCCCCGCATTAAATCTTGCAGAAAAGACAGAAGCCTATCTTCGGCAGCATTATCAGGAGGAAGTGACGAATGAGGTGCTCGCGGAGGCCCTTCATTTTCACTCGAATTACATCGTCCGCTGCATGAAGGAAATTTACAACTGTACACCCATGGAATATCTGCAGGAGTACCGCCTGGAGCAAGCCAAACTGCTGCTGGTCAAGACGGAATGGTCTATTGCCCAAATTTCCGAGTATGTCGGGTTCCAATATACGCCGTACTTCTCCAGCTGCTTCAAAAAATATACCGGGATCTCGCCGCTTCGCTTTCGGAAGGGATTTACGGTTTAAAGGATGAATATGTGTAAAATGTCATTTTCCAACTGTTCAATTTTGCGTTTCCCCCTATAATGAAGTCGTCGATTTCAATAACAGGAGGAATTATTCTGAATCAACGGCTTGATTATTTGGACAACCTGCGGACGGCGCTGACGATTCTCGTCGTCGTGTTTCATACCTCGATCGCGTATGGTGCTGCCGGCTCATGGATTTTGGTCGATGTGGTTGCGAGCGGCGGCTTGACGGTCACTTCGATTCTGCTGACCATTTTTACAGCGGTTTGCCAAGCCTTTTTTATGGGGTTGTTTTTCTTTCTGTCGTCCTATTTTATTCCGTCATCCTATGACCGAAAAGGGGCAGGCCGATTCATCAAGGACCGGCTCATCCGGCTAGGGCTCCCCCTCCTTCTCTACTGCTTCGTTATCGGACCAATCACGTATTGGTTTGCGCAATTGCGCGGGCAAATATCGCTTGGAGGGTTTTACCGCGCCGAGGTGTGGAGCTTTAACCAGGTATTCGTTGGACCGGCTTGGTTTCTGGAAGCTTCGATTTATTTTGCCGTGTTGTACGTGATTTTCCGTAAGGCAGGCGTAACACGGAGTCAAGGCGAGCGTCCTTTCCCTTCGAATAAAGCTCTGCTTGTGACCGCCATTGGCATCGGCCTTGCTTCCTTCGCAGTCCGCTTTGTTTATCCGGCCGGCCAAGGACCTCTTGGACTCCAATTCGGATATTTCCCGTCCTACATCTTATTGTTCATCGCCGGCGTGCTCGCTTACCGGAACAATTGGCTGCAAAGCCTCCCCGCCCGAACCGTTAGGCTGTGGGGATGGATTGCCGTCTGTGCCGTTCCCGTCCTGCCGATCGGCTTTATCCTCACCGGCGCGCTGGAAGGCAGCTTTACGTTCGAAGGAGGCCTGAACATTCAGGCCCTGCTCTATGCGTTTTGGGAGCCTTTCGTATGCTTCGGCATCATCCTGAAGCTGCTGCAGCTGTTTCAAGCCCGTTTCTACCAATCCGGGGCTCTGCGTAAATGGTTGTCGGCCCATGCTTATGCCGTTTATTTGATCCATCCGCCTGTTATCGTAGGCTGGACTCTCGCTTTCCGCCATGCCGGCTGGCCGCCGGCCATCAAGTGGGTGATCGTGTCTGCGCTCAGCGTGACGCTCTGCTTCCTGGTATCCGCAGTTTTGCGCAGCATCCCTGGAGTTAAGCGAATTTTATAGTCTATACGTGCAGAAAGAGCGCTCATTGCCAATGAACGCTCTTTTTGTATTGGGATAAAAAAAGGATTGACCTAACCTTCATAAAATTTTTACTTGCAAAAACTAATGGTATTAGTTAAGATGGAAAACGAAGTTAAAACTAATGATATTAGTTTTCATGGGGGGATTCACGATGATTATGAAAAACAGTTATGGCCTTGCTTCAGCAGAGGAACGCATCGCGTCATTCCGTATCCGGCTCGGCGCTATTGCTTTAGCCGTCGCCGGCGTTCTGTTCGTGCTGTATCCTGCGCTTCGTCCTTTCTCAGATGAAACATCCTTGCTGGGCGCCGAGGCGTTCGGTTCCGCGGACTGGATGACATCTCATGTGATGGCCATCCTTGCCTTCGTTTTATTGACTTTCGGCTTCATGAGTTTAAACCTGTCTTTGCAGGGGACTGCCGCAAGAAGGCTTGCCTTCTACGGTCTATTGTTGGCTTGGCTGGGAATCGGGCTGACATTGCCGTACTATGGCGCTGAAGTTTACGGCCTGTCCGCAATCGGCCAGGAAGCTGTCAGTCAGCAAAATACGGACTTGATGGGCCTAGCGGATGATATCCGGTTCGGTCCCGGCTTCAGCATGATTCTGGTCGGCCTCGTATTGCTTGCGATTGGCGCAATGGTTGCCGCAGCCGCTGTGTGGAGATCTCGCCTTTTATCCAAATGGAGCGCTATTCCGATTGCTGTAGGATTTCTGCTCTATCTTCCGCAGTATTTGGCAACCCAGCCCGTGCGCGTCGCGCATGGATTACTGATTACGGTCGGGTGCCTATGGCTCGCAGCGAGCATGTGGCAACGCTCCAAGCCTAAAGCAGCAACTTCTAGGTAAGCTCCTTCAGCTTATCCTTAAGAGCCGTGAGATCATCGACGAATATTTTCATTAAATTGGGACGCCTTCTTACAGCAAGCGGGTGATAAGTGAAGCCGATAGGCGTCCCCCGGAGCGAGTGCCAGCTCCCTCTCAATTCCTTAACCGTCGGGTTTTCATTCAGGGGCAGCAACGTTTCGGCCACAATATTACCGAACCCAAAAAGAACAAGCGGCCGCTTCGCCAAAAGCTGCATCTGCAAATGCGGAGCGCAGGCTTCTCTTGCCTCCGGCTTGTTATAAGCGCGGATCGGCCTGCATTTAAGCAGGTAGGTGACGTAAACCTCATCTACGCTTATTCCCGCTTCCCTCATCCCGTACTGGAGCGTCTCCCGAGTGCCGCACAAAAACGCATTCCCTTCCCGGTCTTCCCTTGCTCCGGGATTATCCAATATGAAAACAATCGGCGCATCCGGATTTCCTTCGCCCCAGATGACGCGAGTCCGCTGCTTCGACAGCTCGCAGCGCTCACATTGCTGAATGTCCTCAGGCGCGGCCTCTTCGGGGAGTATTACAAATGGATTAGCGTCTCTCAACATTTCGGCTCCTTCCTATGGCGCGTCATTTATCCATTATGCCCGCCCAGGAACATCCCAACCGATACAACGACGACGGTAGCGTCATGTCTGCGCATTCGCCCTTCCGGATACCGGCTATAAAATAAAACAAGCGGCCTTGGTCCAACATGACCGAGGCCGCCGCTTTGCTGCTTTTTATGACAAGTTGCCGTTATCTCACTTCTGTACCTTCACCTTGGTCTGCCCAACAACAAGGATACCATTCACATACCCGCGGAATTGGAGAACCGCTTCCGAACCGGACCATGCAAAGTCGGAACGCTCGAATTTAAACTGCCCGTTCTTCGCCTGATTGAAGTACCCGTTATTGCTGCTTAGGGCCTTCACCCCATTGAGTGTCACCGAAAGCAAATCGAACCCCTGTGTGTTAAATCCTGCCGGCAACGTTACTCGGACCGTGAACTCACCCTTGTTGCCCTTAATAATAGCAGGTGTTACTTCAATATTTGCTGCCAAATATACCGTCACTTGCTTTTCCAGTACTGTAGTCAAACCTGCTCCGTTGGTTGCGCGGATCGTTATCGTATAGACGCCTGGATTTTTGAAGGTGAACGTCGAGCCTTTCGCAGCAGGTACCGCAGCTGCATCGTTTGGTCCCGCTATAGTTGCTGATTGTTCCGTAATGCCGGAGAGCTCATCCACCGCATTATAGTTGAGTATAAGGGACGAGCCCATCGCGTATTCGTGTTCTGGATTGAAGCTGATCGTTGGCGCCGTCTTATCGATCTTCACCTTGATCGTCTGCTCCTGCTCCTTGTTGCCCGCCAGGTCGACAGAGTAGAACCGCACTTGGTTCACCCCTTCCGACGTTACGGAAACAGTCCCGCCTTCCTTAAAGGCTTCGTCGTTTACGGCGTAATACGTTTTCGCTACTCCGCTTTGTGCGTCCGTCGCTTCGAATGTGACCGAAATATTATCCTTACTCCAGCCGGCAGGTGCCGCTGCGCTTGTTACCGGGGCCGTCTTATCGATCTTAACCTCGATCGTCTGCTCCTGCTCCTTGTTGCCCGCTTGGTCTACGGAGTAGAACCGCACCTGGTTCACCCCTTCCGACGTTACGGCAGCAGCCGTGCCCTCCGTATAAGCTCCGCCGTTCACAGCGTAATACGTCTTCGCCACTCCACTTCGTTCATCTGCACCCGCAAAAGTGACGACTACATCATCCTTGCTCCAATCGACAGGCGCTGATGCGCTTGTTACAGGAGACGTTTTATCAATTTTAATCTCGATCGTCTGCTCCTGCTCCTTGTTGCCTACATTGTCAACTGAATAGAACGTGAGCGTGTGCACCCCGGCTTCACTTACAGTCAATGCCGTGCCGGCAACAAAGCTGCCGCCATCCAAGGAGTAGAATGTATTCGCAACACCTGTTTCATTATCGGTCGCTTTCAATGTGATTTCGGCGTTTTGGTTCGTCCAGCCCTCCGGCGCTGTAGCCACAGTCTTAGGCGCTTCCGTGTCAACGATCAGCTTCGCCTCGACAATAGCCGAAGGTTCCGACTCCCCAAAGGAATTGCTGTAAGATGTTACATAGTAGTAATGATTCTTATAAGACAGATCCGAAATCTTGTAGGATAAGTTATTCAAGTTCTTGATAAGCAGAACCGGCTCTCCATCCACCAGCTCGTACACATTATACCCATTCGCATAGATAACAAAGTCCCAGCTAATTCGTGCGGTTGTTTTGTCCAGGAGCACAAGGCTCGCTTCCGGCGCCTGCATAACCGGGTAAACGATGGTCTTTTCTACCGCTTCGGAAGGGGCTGACTCTCCGAATCGGGTGTTATATACGGTTAAGACATAACGGTGGGTATCCTCCGTTAAGTTATACACTTGTGCTTTAAGCGCGGTACCTTTGTAGACTAAGGTGCGCGTTTCGCCGTTAACCTCGTACAGCCGGTACTCGCTTACCCATGCGGCCGAAGGCCAAGTAAACGTAATGTCATTCGCATTAACAACTGTCGCCGTAAGCTTAGGCGCTTGAAGAATCGGCCAAGTCAGTGTAAGAGACTTTTGCGTCCCTTCCGGCGATTCGCCAAAACGGTCGCTGTACGAGTGAACTTCGAAAAGGTATGGTCCCTCCGGCATATTGGTGAGCGTCGCCGAGTTGGATTTCACCGTTGCCTTCAGCACTTTCTCTCCATCCACGATTTGGTACACCGTATAGGCCGTCGAATAGGCCGCGGCATTCCATTTCAACACAATATCATTCCCGTTCGCAATACTGCTCGTAAGATTACTTGGCGCTTGCATGATCGGGAAAATTAAAGCGAAGCTTAGCTTGCTTCCCTGCTCGGATTCGCCAAAACGCGAGCTCACCGAATGAACGACAAATGTATATTCCCCTTCCGGCATGTTGGCAAACGTAAAGGTTGTTCCTGTTTGACTCCTCTTTAATACCTTTTGACCATCTACGATTTGATAGATGTTGTAGGAGGTCGCATAGGTCGAAGCAACCCACTGAAGCTTAATATCATTACCGTTAACAATACTTTTGGAGATATCGCCAGGCGCCTCCATAATCGGGAAGGATAGCGTGAAGCTTACCTCGCTTCCCTGTTCGGACTCGCCGAAACGCGTGCTCACCGAATGAACAACAAAGGTGTAATCTCCTTCCGGCATGTTGGCAAACGTATACGTTGTTTTCGACAGGCTCATCTTCAGTATTTTCTGATCATTTACGATTTGGTAAACATTATAAGAGGTCGCATAGGTCGCGGCATCCCACTGAAGCTTGATGTCGTTGCCGTTCAGCACCGTCTGCTTCAGATTAGCCGGCGGAGCCATTTCCTGATGTTCAATCGTAACGTCAATCTGGCCGCCTTCACGTGACTCCCCGTATCGGTTGCTATAGGAATGAATGACAAACGTATAGTCTCCCGCAGGAAGCTTTGCAAACGTCGCGTTTGTACCCGTTACCGTCGTTTTAAGCTCCTTTTGTCCATCCACGATTTGATAAACCTTATAGGAGTTCGCATAAGGCGCGCTTCCCCATCTTAAGGTAAGGTCATTCCCGTTCGCTATGCTCTGTGTAATATTGCCCGGCGCGGCCATGACAGGGAATACCATCGTAAGCTCGACTTGCGTGCCGTCTATGGACTGGCCAAAACGACTACTTACGGTACGAACAACATAGGTATGCTCGCCCTCCGAGACATTGGAAAGTGTCGCCGCGAGCGCGGTGACAGTGGACTTCAATACTTCTTGTCCATCTACTAGCTCGTACACCTTATAGCTATTGGCATTTGCGGCCTGCTGCCAAGACAACACGACATCATTGCCGTTTTGCACCTTGTAAGTCAGATTGGCCGGAGGCAGGATCGTCGGGTAGACGACAGTCAGCGAGATTGCCGCTCCTTCAGGAGACTCCCCAAGCAGTGCGGATGTGGAATGCACTTCATACTCATAGCTTCCTTCGGGCACATTCGTATAGGTCACCGTCAAGCCGGATACGGTGCCCTTCAGCACTTTTTGTCCATCGACAATCTGATACACTTTATAACCGGTTGCATTCGCGGCACCCGTCCATTTCAACGTAATATCGTTGAAATTAGTCAGCGTATACGTTAGGTTCGTCGGTGCATCCAGTACAACGCCTTCGACTGTAAACGTAATTTCGGCGCCCTCTGCAGATTCGCCGAAACGGCTGGAGTATGCATGTACGATATAACTGTACTCGCCTGGAGCCATATTCGAGTAAGCAACGGTCAGACCCGTAACCGTACTCTTAAGCACCTTCTTCCCGTCTACAACTTGGTAGACTTTGTAACTGGTTGCATAATCAGCCGAATCCCAGGATAAAGAGAAGCTTGTAGGAGACGTCAGCTTTTGAATGATATTGGCCGGAGGCTGCATAGTCGGCACTGTAAGATTAAAGCGAATTGGTGTGCCTGTCTCCGATTCCCCGTACCGGCTGGAGTTACTATGTACCTCGTACTGGTAATCCCCCGACGGCATATTGGAATAGGTGACCGTCGTCGTTTTGACCGTGCTTTTCAATACGGGAACCCCGTCGATAATTTGGTAAATCTTGTAGCTGTCCGCATTTGAAGAAGCTGTCCAAGTCAGAACGATGTCGTTGCCGTTCTGGATCTTATAGGTTAGCTCGGCCGGCGGAGCCATCGTCACGCTGCCTACGGTTAAACTCACTTCACTGCCTTCGGCCGATTCGCCAAACCGGTCGCTGTAGCTGAATACCTGATAGGTGTAGTCTCCTGCAGGCAGGTTAACGTACTTCACAGATGTAGCGGCAACTGTACTCTTGAGCACTTTTTGCCCGTCGACAATTTGATACACCCGGTAGTTCGTCGAATAAGGAACGGATGTCCAGCTGAGCGTCACATCCGTCAGATTGGTAATCGTAAATGCCAAGTTGGCCGGCGCCGTCATTGTCGGTTTAGTAACCGTCACTTGGAGGGTTGCCGATAGCGGCGATACGCCATATAGAGAATGGGATGCTGTAACCGCATAGGTATAAACACCTTCTGGCGCATTCGTAATCGTGTACGTGCGTGAGGACGTGGACTTCACTAGCGTACCTTGACCGTCTTCCCCGATCTGATACACATTGTAGATCTCGGCGTTAGCCGAAGCAGCCCAGCTCAGTACGACATCGTTCCCGTTAGCGATGGTGTGTGTTAGGGTTGCCGGGGCCTCCATCTCCGGATAAGTTACGGTAAAGGAAACCGGCGCCCCAGGTCCCGACTCGCCATCTGGACTTAAGGTCGAAACCACATACCGGTAACTTCCTTCTATCATATTGGAAAATGTGTAGGACGTTGTCGTTGCGGTTCCTACGAGATTTAACGACCCGTCCGCGATCTCATAAACATTATAGCCAGTGGCCCCAAATACTGCGCTCCAGGTTAGCTTAACATCATCGGCCGTAATCATTTGCACGGCGAGATTGCTCGGAGGCAGTATCGACCCATTCGTATCCGCCGAGACCCGCGATAGCGGCAAGACGGCTTGAAGAAGCACTAACAGCGCTAGAAACACCGATAACCTTCTGTTTCTCCTCATTTTCTTTCCTACCTTTCTTAAACTTTTCAATCGTTTGACAAAAAAAAATAAACCTTAAATAGGTTCATAGTCGTTAATCCTATGCGCCCCCTTTGGCAACCGGCTGCCACCCATAGCATCTACCCGCTATGGTTCAGGCCCTTGGCTTTGCGTCTCACAGTTCCCCGTGATTTGCCTTTTTCAGTTGAGTTGATGCTTGTATCATACTGCGGATGTACCTATGTTTGAATAGGCATAAAGACCTATGATTGAATCAAAGGTTGTTTTTTATAATTATTTTTTAACGCGCCATTTCAAATAAGTGCTCCGTTTGACCAGGTTCTTATTAACTACTTTCATATGCTGGGTTATCTGGTAGAAAAAAAACGACCCCCACCAGTATAAATATCACTGATGGGAGTCATTTCTTTAGAATCAATTAATTAACAAGACGTCTCCAAGCCGGGTACTCCTCCAGGTAGCCGTACTGGTTCAGCTCCCTTAACGCCTTGCGTACATCCTGTTCCTCTTCGCCCGATTCATCCACGAGCTCGAGCAGCGTCTGCATATCGATGGCCGGGTTCTCCTTGCAGAATTGCAAAAGTCCCTTGGCCGCCCATGTCAGCCGGTCATCCCGGAAGTCCCCGACCAGCCGCCGGTACAGCTTGTTCGGCAAAATTTTGGCCTCGACCAGCTTCTGCAGCGCTTTGATCGCCTGCTTCTCGCTCATCCGGCCCAGCTTGGACACCTCCGATACCTCCAAGGCATCGGATTCGGAGGTCAAATATCCCCTCAATACGATGTAAACCATTTGGGAATAGATATCGAGCCCCGGATGATGGAAAATATCCTCCGAAATCGTAATCATTCGTGATGTATCGTTCATTGCCATGCTGTCGATTCCCCTTTCCTGACGTTCGATACACGCCACCTATTCATTCGTTTGGCTGCCGCTCCTGCAGCAGCTTCCCGGCATTTCTTGTTGCTTGCTTAATAATGTCCTCCAAGCTGAACGGCTTGTTTATCTCCTGCTCTGTAATGGCGACCGCCACTGGCTCCGGAGCCTCGACCGATTCCGTTATGGATTCGATGAGAGCGTCATCCCAGGATGCGCTCGCTTCATCGAGATCGGGGTAAGGAGACGCCTCGGACGCGCCTTTTCGAAGGATATGCAAAGTTAAAATCTCCATAATGCCCTGGCTGAAGAAGCCTTCCGCCTTAAGCCGGTTCAAATAAGCGATAACCTCGGGGGGCGTGTCCGTCGGTATGTATAAGGTCACGTCCTTTCCGGGCGTTACCATAACCATCTGGCGGCGTTTCTTCAATTCGTTCCGCTCCCGTCGCGGCCCGCCGCCGGTTTTTCCTGCTCAGCGGCTACGTCCTTCCCCTCTCCAAGAGCATGGGACAACAGGAAGAAGGTGCCTCGGACGTTACGGAACTGGCTGACATCCGAAACATCGAACCGGAGCGGCAGCCCCAGCTGCGCGTTCAGCTTCTCGATCCACGGCTGCAAGACAACAGCGCCCCCGCCGATAAACCAGAACTCACCCGCATACCGGGCGTGCTTCCAAGCGTTCCGGGCATACTTTAGTACCTTCTCTGCAAGAATCCGCATATGGCGGTTCACAAGCTCGGTCATATCGAAGACGACCTTGCCTTCGGCAAAGATCATATATTCTTTGTTGACCAGCATTAGCGTGAGCTCCGCCGTGCTGGAAATCAGCTCTTCCCCTTGCGCGTTGACTTCGTTGCGGATATTTTCCAGCGCGTTATTCAAATAAATTTTGGCTCCCGTCGAAAGGCGTTGGTCCAGATCGAGCCCCGGCCGGAAAAACGCGATATCCATATCCACGCCGCCGACGTCGGCGATTCCGAATCCTTTCAAAGCAAGATGCGCCTTGGAGGAGGCCTCCATGTCATAGACGCCGGATACATCATCAATGCTGATATCGCTTGGCAGCAGCATCTCCATCTCTACCGTTACGCCCTTGAACACCGGTGTCGTAACGAAGGTGACGGTATGCACGCCCGACATAATTTTCTCCGCGTACTCCTCGCGGAACTTCGCAATCTCTTGAATCGGAAGCCCCGTACCTAGATTAACCTTGGCTTTGATGCGGTTTTTGCCCCGCTTAATGTCATCCTCATGCTTGGACGCGACCGCATAAGCCGCAGCCGTGAGCAGCGTGACCATCGTCTCCTGCCTCTGCGCCTTCTTCTGCACCGCTTTATCCCCGATGATCTCATGCACAATGCCGCCGTCGCCGATGGCTAAGTTGCCCACGTAGACATGGCGGTACTGCTCGGCCTGAACCGCGGGCGAAGTAATCTGCACATCCAGAAAATCTAGAGGATCGCCTGAATCCATTAAAAAATAACGTTCGCCGAAAGGCTGCGCTACGACATTCGGAAAGATGAACGACTTGTCCAGCTCATCGTAAATCCCTTTAATATGACTGCTCCCATTATCTATCGCTAACGTGATGGTGGTCGTAAGACTATCAACTTTGGCCATGCCAGACTCTCCCCCAACCTATGGAATATATCTATTAGTTTCGTAGATTTAGGGAGATTTTAGGGGAATATGAGAATTTCTTTAAATTAGAGTTCCTTCAGAATTGGGGAGTAAAGGGTAAAGGTGAGAGTTTAACCGTTGAGGTTTAAAATCTAAAATCTAAAGTTTAAAGTTTAAACCTTAAAATTCAAGCTTTAAACTTTACCATTAAACTTCAATAAGGCCAACCCGCTTATAACGGAGTTGGCCGCTTATCTATAAAAACGGACGGTCCGCGTCTCCAGCCCGCTCTGATCCGTCAGATAGATGGTCGTCGTTCCTACGGTGTAGGGGCTTGCATTATAGGGAAGGAGGAGTGCCGCGGAAATGGACTCATGTCTGGGCGGCGCCTGAACTGGAGATCAGGGCTGCCTTTTACAGTGGCTCTGACTAATGCCCTTGCAACTGCCCGGTCGGCTTACGGTCAATCACCGCCACCTCCGCCGTCTCCGCCTCCGCCGCCATCGCTTCCACTGTCTCCGCTGTCTCCATAGGAATCGCCACCGCCACCGCCGCCTCCGCCGCCGCCTCCGCTTGTGCCGGAGGACGAGCCGCCGATTCCGTTCCATGAGCGGTTAAAAGCATAGTCTAATGCGATAAGAGCGTCCGGATGAAACAGCGGGGAAGCTGAATAGAAGCCGGAAGCAGGCAGTCTCTTGTTGACGCGAGCAAGAAACTGGCGCCCTACACCGAGCAGCAGCGCAGCTTCCATCAATCGTTCAAGACTGTCGGGACCGCTGCCTGCATCCCTGCCGCCCTTAGCCAGTATCCGGCGATATCGCTTAGCCGCGCTCCGGTAGGCATCCGACACCGGGTCCGTTATCCTGCCGGGCAGCAGCGCAATAAGAATAAGCGAAAGCAAGACAAGGTTAAAATATTCATTGACGGCCGGCTCGTGTACAATTTGAACGGCAACAAAGAAACAAGCAACCAGGAAAAGCGAGATGTATCTCTTGCGATCTCTGCGAATCGCAGCCCAGACGGCGCCTCCCCCTAAAATAACGGCCAGCAAACCGATCCATCCCCAACTCGTGGCGTCTGCAATATGTAAATAAATTACCAAAGCGAAATGCATGATGGCAATTGCAGGAATAATGATTTTTTTCGGGGTATATTCCGCATACCTGATACTTCCTCCATATTCGTTATGCAGGAGTTCCCGCCACCGGCTAAATCCTCTATTAAGTCCCCTCAATCTTTTTAAATATTGGCCCATTAGAGCTTTCCGCTTGCGTTCTGTTTTTGTTGGCCCCGCAATGTTCTCCAGATTCATCATGGACGTCCCGCGAAACAGCCAGCTCAGCAAGTAACGTTCTGCCGGCTTTAGACTCGTACGTTTTCCGCTAAAAGCAAACTGCGGAAGCTGCTTCGGGGCTGTCCGATCCTCTTGGAACCTGCTTCCAGAGTTCGTCATGGCAATGTCGATCATGCCCTTCCGGCGCATGCCGAACACGCCGGAAAGCACATCCGCACGCCGCAGCTTCCCCTTCCTGAACAGGTAAATGAGACGAACCGGATCCATATCTTCCAGCTCTTCAACGGGAATTTGCCGGCCTCGCCACCAAGCGGAGAGTCTTCTTAAGGATAACGCATAGAATACGACTCCCGCCGACACGGCGTAGATGAGCCAGAGGCTCGCCTGACGGCCAGCTTCCAGCAATTGCTCCCGTTTCGCAAATCTTAGCTGAAACGCCTCTTCATCCGCCACTCGTTCGGATAGCGAGGAGGACGTCGCAGCCGCCTCCATGTCCGGAAGCGCCCCAGCGGGCACGAAGACTTTCAATTTTACGCTATCCTGCTCAGGAAGGAGTTTGTTTTCATAACGGATGAATCCGTTCCTCTCCTCTACTATGGAACCTCCAGACCGATCGTAGGCATAGACGGCTAGAGGCTTCGCATCAGGCTGACGCACACGCAGCGTAACGGTTATGTTCCGATGATCCTCATCGTTATAGTCCAATACGGTCCAATCCAGCTCCCCGCCATCGGAATATTTCACAGCTTGTTGATCAAGACGGTAACGGTAATAGACGGATACCGTCTCGTCTTTTGCCGGTACGTCGACGCGATAGGCTCCTTGTTTCACTCTTAAGGCGACCGGGTACCGGTCCAGATGCTCATACCCGAATTGGCCGAGCTTTCGGTCGCTCGGAGGAACATAGGCTTCGAAAAATTCAATATTCGAGCTCCCGTAATTGTCCATATACCGTCTAAAGCTGTTCCACTCTCCGCGGACGGTGTAGGTGTACAGCTCCTCCACATAGAGGTCTCCGTCCGGCAGAAGGTCGGCCATAATCTCCACTTTGTCAATGGTAAGCTCATTTTTATTGCCGCATCCGGCCAAAAGGAACAACAGAAGCAGTCCCCCTGCTGCAATCAGCACAGGCTTTATGCTTTTTGTCACCAAGCCACCTCCCGTTGTGTTCGAAACCGTTATTGCCTTATACGAGGAGAATAAGGGATTGTTTCGCAGGGAGGGCACAAGACACTTGGGATGAACCGAATACGGCTGCTGAATGCAGACAAAAAAGCCGGTTTTTTGCGTGCCTGGTTTTATTTCTGCTGATGAGGGTTCCGCCTGGCGGTCCGGCCCCGGAGATCGTAGATCATGACGGCAAGGCATGCGGACAAGAAAACGACCTGCATCAGGGTGCGCGGGATGAGCTGATCATCCAGTCTCGTCGTAAGGCCGGATACGGCATAATAGACGTTTGCCGGAAACATACAAATGAGCAAAAGCGAGAGCCCTCCGGCAGCCCATGTAACGGTCGGCCGCCATAACACGCCGACAGCTCCGGCCAGCTCGAGCACGCCGGTAAGCGTCACAATGAAGCCGGGATAAGGCAGAGAAGGCGGCACCATCGCGATCAGATTTTCCCTCATCCAGACGAAGTGAACCGTGCCGGTCAATACGAACATCGCCGCGACTCCGCCCCGGAGCGCAACCGGCCAAGCGCGCAGACGCTTAACGCCCGCTGCGCCCGCAAGGAGAATAGCAACCGTCACAACAATAAGAGTAATTAGCGGTTCCATCAAAAGACCCCCCAAAATCGTGGTATGCATTTATTATAAAAAACCGACCATCGGTTTGTAAATAGATTTATTTCATCTGGATTCACAGACTTAACGAGTTGGCGGCATTTGCAGAGCAGTTGGAAGCAAAAAGAGCGAAGCGGCTCCCTTGAAGAGAGTCCGCTTCGCTCTTGCTCTTATGAAATACGGTTATTCGATAATTTCAATAGTCTGTCCGCCGTTTCCGATCGGCACAACACGTAACGCATGAGTCGCGGACTCTATGGCAGTATATGCCCAGTGCCTGGTGGATACGTCCGTCCAAGCCGGCTGTTCCGCGGCAAATGCGGGACGACCCAAAGCCCGATTAAACATGGCGGCCAACTCGGCCCTTGTTACCATATGCTCAGGCCGGAAGGTGCCGTCGCCGTAGCCTTCGAGCAAACCGGATTGCTCCGCCGCTGCAATGTAGGATGCCGCCCAGTGTCCTCGGACATCCGCCCAGGCTGGACTGTTGTCCGGTTCAGCTGCCAGCGAAAGAGACAGCATTCGGGACACGACGGCCGCAAGCTCCCCGCGGGTGACATAAGCATCCGGGCGGAAGCTTTGTTCATCGCCCTGCATGAGCCCCGTCGTCCCTGCAGCCGCAATTGCGTCATATGCCCAATGATTGCCCGGAACGTCGGTATACGCTGTTTCGCTCGCAGCCACATTATTATCCTTTACGACCCGGCTTAGAACAGCGGCCAATTCCGCGCGAGTCAGCCCCTTATCCGGACGGAAGGTTTCATCCGGGTATCCGTTCATGTACGCATGGAATTCGGTTGCCTCCAGCTGCTTGGCATGGATAACCGAGAACGTGCTGAACTTATCGATCTCGATTTCAATGCCGACTGGAAGGCCTTCCGCGTCGAACTGAACCGTACCCCGCTGCAGCTTCTTCTCGCCGTCGCTGTGCTCAATATACACCGCTAGGCCTGTCAGCAGCCGTTCGATTTCAACGGGATTATCCGGCAATTCAAGGCCGGTAAGCGGGAAGACCAGCTTCGTCTTGAAGCCGGAATAATTCGTTTCGATCGTCATCGGTTTGCCGAGCAGAACAACCGGTCCGCCGTCCGCGGCGGCAAGCACGACGTCCGCTTGCAGCGCATGCTCAGCCGCTTCGTTCCGCGCCTCTTCATCGTTAATCGGCACAACGCGGAAATATAAATCCTTGCCTTCGGCTGTCATCGAGCGGAGAGACTCCTTCGAAAGCGAGATTTCAACATCCGGCGTCTGAATCGTCAGTTGAATATCGCCCTCAGCTAGCGTATCTACTGAAGCCCCAGGTATCTCAATGCGCTGCTCATCGGCCGGGCTGCCGGGCAGATCGGTCACGACAATGCGCACGATTTGCTGGTTGTTCTCTCGGGCCAGGCTGACAAATTGTTCGGCCTTGCCGCTGTCCACTTGAACCGAATCGATCTGTTCGCCCTTCGCCGAGACGCTTCGTTTGATCGGCACGCTGGCTACCGCTTCGCCCTGACTTGCGCCGAGCTTCACATCAACCGTCCGATCTTGGCCGCCGCCACCCGGGCTCGGTACGACAGGCGGCTGCAGCGCTGTCACTTCAATTGTGCCTTGTTGCAGCACTTGGACAAGCAGTTCCTCCGCAGCGGCATTGACAAATTGCAGAGAATGATCGGTCGATACGGTCAGCGGCCTAGAGCCTAAAGCCGCATCCTGCTTCATTCGGAACACGATGGTAAACAAATGGCCCGATTGTTCGATCGGCGCGGACAGCGACTCGTCGACCCAAGCGACCCGCAGCGTTCCGTCCTCAGCCGAAACATGCCAATTCTCCGCCGAGACGGTAGTCGCACCGCTTTCAACACCGACAACTTCAACAATCTCGGTTGGATAGGCAATCTCTATACCGTAAGCGGAAATCGCCTGTAACGGTGCAGCGAATGCAACCGGCACCTTCACTGTTTGGCCGGGGCCGCCTTGCACATCGGCCAGACGGATGGATACATCGGGCTCCGCTGTGACCAGAACAGTCCCTCCCCCGGGCGCCTCAGCATAGATATTCCCAATATCCGCATCAACAAATTCGAGACTGTCGGACTCGTCATCGACTTGAATGCTCAATGGACCGGCAGGCGTATTTTCTTTAATGCGGAAGGTCACCGTGAATAATGTGCCGTTTTCTGCAATCGGGGCCGTGAGCGACTCATCGACCCAAGCGACGGCGAGCTCGCCGGCGGCTTGTTCATCATGCCAGTCGTCCTGCGTCAACGCCCGCAGGTCGCCTTCGATATCGACAAGCTCAAGCGAAGGATGCGGATATTGAATTCGCACGCCGTAGGCATGAATCGAACCGTCGAGATTCGATATGGATACGGGAACCTGGACGGTCGTTCCGGCCGCTCCGGAGGCTGTTCCCAACGTTACCGTAACGCCCGCGCTGGCGGCCGAGACCGGCGGCTGCACCCAGCCTGTCAGGCCAAGCACAATGGCCATAAACAAGCAGATTCGCTTAATATAAATTTGAGTCCGCGTTACCCGTCTTCTCTTTAATGATGAATGCTGTCGCAACGCTGCTACATCCTCTCTAAATTTTATGATGGAATAGGAGACCGCAGATCTGAGATATTGGCGTTATGGTTGGCTTGACTGAGCTCAGTGACGGAGGCATACGGCGGACCGACTGTAGTCGCCTCCCCGAGTATAATGTCCACGTCATTTCCTTTGTTCACGCTATCCCATTTGTTGTTCGTAATGGTAATGGTGGATCCATCAATATAGACACCGGCTGCCGTATCGGATATGATGTTGTTTTCCATTAATCCGGTCGTGTCAGTCAATGCCTGCACGCCTCGATGCAGCAAAATAAAGATATTGTTTTTTATCCACACGTTCTTGGCATGATCGGCTACGATAATGCCGCTGTTATTGATCCAAGTCGATCTTGGTCCGCTCTGCAAAGGTCCGCCCATTATCGTGTCGGTAATGACTGCGTTATCCCCTTTCACCACAACCAAGGGACTCGCCATTTTGTGCATGCTCACTACGTAAATACTTTCAAGGGTCAAATTGTCGGCCTCCAGGCTAATAGCCTCTGACGGAGTATTCGCGCTAAACATGATGTATGGCGCCGCGCCATTTGCATTCGGTACCCCCTGCAGCTTTACTCCCGCCTTATCCATAACAAGGGTTTGTGCAACGAAGTATGTGCCTGCCTTCACATGAATGGTGCCGTTCTCCGCCACAGCATCCAGCGCCTCTTGCATCGTACCGAAAGGACTGTCTTCCGTACCGTCGCCGCTCGTGGCGACCGGCGCAACGTAGATGTTCGAATCATGAACCGGCTCCTCGGCGGGAGCAGTTGTAAACCTCCACGGATTGGCAGCGAGAATGCCGGCGTAAGCGTTGCCCTGCGCATCAACAAAGGCCCCTCGGTCAATGACAACCTGGTACGTCGTTTCTGCCGCAAGCCCGTCCAGCGTAAGCGTCACCCGTGCGCCGCTCACCTTCACCCTCGAATCGGTCGCAGGAAAGCTTTCGACTTCGGCGCCGCCCGCATCCAGCACCCGGATCTTTTTATCCGCTTGTGCGTTTACCAATACCGGGAAGTCGATCGTGTATGTGCTGCCTGTGTCGACAGCGTTGCTTAAAGGTGTAAGACCCCGATGCGTAAACGCAAACGTCTCTGTCTTCCCCAAGTAATAGCTTTTAATCAGCCGCGCGTCTTCCACTGTTATCACGCCGTCCCCGTTTACATCCGCGAAATGCTGCATGTAGCTGCTTAGCGGCGCTCCCGATTCCGCCAAGTGTTTATGAATCACGACTGCGTCCGCAAGCGTTACGGCGGCATCCCCGTTTACATCGCCCAGCAGTCCCGGCCCCGGTTCGGCAGATGCGGGGGATAGCGAGACCCATGACCCGCCCAATAAGGAGGCGGTGGCGACTGCCGCCATAAACCTTTTTCTTGTGTT
Organism: Paenibacillus nanensis; assembly: GCF_003583765.1. Lineage (GTDB taxonomy): Bacteria > Bacillota > Bacilli > Paenibacillales > Paenibacillaceae > Pristimantibacillus > Pristimantibacillus nanensis. The sequence goes on along the minus strand of NZ_QXQA01000008.1, from coordinate 88,461 downwards.
CATTATCTTCATCAGCTCTCCTTGCTTATAAAATTGAAGGGCAATTCCTTCAAAAGTATAGCTCCTTATCTCTCAACAAATATTGAACAATCCAAAAAAATGTCGAAATAATGGGATTTAAGAGGGATGGTGTCGTTGATGGTACAGGTCCATGGCGCTAAAATGAAAGAAAACGTTTCGATTGAACGCGTGCTAGGATGTGAGGGATGAAGAGACAGCGTTGGATTTTGGCGGGAATGATTGTTTTGTATGCTGCAATGACCTGCATTAATTTATATCAATGGCTGAGGCCGCTTTCCCAATATCCGGTTGCGGCTCGCGGCGTCCTGGACGCAAGGGAGTGGGACTTCGCTTCACAAGGCATTATTCCGCTGCAAGGCGAGTGGGAGTTCTACGAGGGGGTGCTGCTCGAGCCCCGGGATTTCCGGAAACAGGATACTGCGGCAGCGCCTCGGTATTTGCAAGTTCCCGAAGGCTGGAAAAATGTTATACATACCGAGGCGGGAAACGGCTTCGGCGCAGGGACCTATCGCCTGATTGTCGAGGTTGCCGAAGATAACCTATACGGCATTAGAGCGAAAAAAATCCGGATGTCCAATCGCGTATTCATGAACGGAGTGGAGGTCGGCGGAAGCGGCAGGCCGGCGGTGACGGAGGAGCCATTCATATCCAGCAATCTGCCCGTGCTCGGAGCCGCCGGGGCGGAGGGGGGCCCCGTCGAGATTATCATTCAGGTTGCAAGCTTCAACTATTTGGAGGGCGGACTTGTACAGACGCCGGAGTTCGGCTTCATGGGAGATGTCCTGAAGCGGCGGGACCATGACCGCCTGGCGGACACGATACTCGTCACGATTTTGCTGACATTCAGTTTATATTTCGGCGCCATGTTCCGGCAATGGGACAAGGAGCCCTATTTGAAATTTTTCAGCTTCTTCTGTCTTGCCGCAGGATTGTTTTACAGCATCGACAACGAGATTATCGCCGCGGGAATCGTGCCTTCCTTGACGTTTCCATTCCTGCAAAAACTGCTGTTTTTTCTTCCGATTGCGACGTTTCTGTTCTTTACCCATTACGTCTACTCCTATCTGGAAATGCGCGACAATCTGATCTTCCGGTGGCTTCGCCGCATTATGTATGCAGCTATGGCGCTCATCTGGGTATTGCCGAATTATTGGTTTGTCAGGCTGCTGAATCCCGGAGGGGTACTGTTGTATGCCGTCACCTTTGCAGTCATCCTCCATGCTATTTTTATGAGCCGCAGCAAAGGACGCATGGCCACCTACTATATGCTGATTGGGGTATTTTTTCTAACGACCAGCTGGCTGTTTGCGCATCTTCGGTATCAATTTGCGCTCGACAATCCGTACTACATGATTGCGACCCCGCTGCTGCTTGTATTCTCCCAGGCGTTTCTAATGTCGGACCGCATCAGGGAGGCTCACCGGAAAAGCGAAGCGTTGGCCGGACAGCTGATCGCTTACGACAAGCAGAAGGACGAGTTTCTCGCCAAGACGTCGCATGAGCTCCGAACTCCGCTGCACGGCATTGTCAATCTATCGCAGTCGCTCTTGGACGACAAGCTGTCGCCGCTTCCCGCCGAGCATCGGGAGAACATTTATTTGCTCCATTTGATGGGCAGAAGGCTGGTCGGCCTCGTGCATGATATTTTGGACATGAACCGGATTCGGCACGGTCAGCTTAACCTGCATCGCAAGCCCGTGGATTTGCGCAGCACCGTGCGGTTCGTGATGGAGACGCTGTCTCTGTCTGCTGCCAAGAAGGAGGTGCGGCTCGCCGATGCGCTGCCTGACGGACTGCCGCTTGTGCTGGCGGATGAAGACCGGCTGCGTCAAATCTTGCATAACCTCATAGAAAACGGCCTAAAATTTACTCCTCTTGGCATGGTAACCGTCTCTGCCGAGCAGCATGACAACCGGCTGAGGGTAGTCATTGCGGATACCGGGCCCGGCATTCCGGAAGACCAGCTTCCCCGGCTGCTCCGGCCATTCGAGCAGCTGGACGCAAGCAGCGGCATACAAGGCGGCCTGGGATTGGGCCTGACGATTGCGAAGGAACTGGCGGAGCTGCACGGGACGGAGCTTGAGGTGCGCTCGAAGCCCGGCGAAGGGTCGCAATTCGCCTTCATGCTGCCTATCGCGCCTGGCTTTGCCGAGTCGGCGGCGGCTGCGGAAGCTCCGCCGGAGAGTACCGATTATTTTGAACGAAGCGAGGAACGGGTGCAGGGAACCCAGCACATTCTGATTGTGGACGATGAACCCGCGAATCTGAAGGTGCTCATCGATGCCGTGCGCGCCGCAGGCTATTCTTACACAGCCGTCGGCAGCGGCGAAGAAGCGTTGTCCAGCCTGCTGTCGGAACGCAAGCCGGATCTGGTCATGCTCGACTTGATGATGCCCGGCGTGTCGGGGCTGGAAGTATGCAGAGAGGTCCGTTCGCGGCTCGGATTGGCCGAGCTGCCTGTGCTTATGCTTACGGCGTCCGGGCAGGCGAAAGACGTGCTCGCCTCCTTCGAGGCGGGAGCCAACGACATCGTGCAGAAGCCGTTCGAGCTTGCCGAGCTGAACGCTCGCATGCAGTCCCTATTAGCCATGAAAAGTTCCTCTGACCATGCGGTTCGCAGGGAGCTGGATTTTTTGCAGGCTCAGATTATGCCTCATTTTTTGTACAACAGCCTGAACGCCCTGATGGGTCTGAGCTATAAGGACGGCGACAAGCTACGGGAGACCATTCATAACCTGACGACCTATCTGCGCCATAAATTCACCTTTGTGTTCGAGGGGGAGCAAGTTCAGCTCGAGAAGGAGCTTGAGCTCGTGCGAGCTTATCTTGCCATCGAGCAGCTGCGGTTCGGAAGCCGGCTTGAGGTTGTCTACCATATCGACGCGGCGGCGGCTTCCTGCAAGCTTCCGCCATTGACGCTGCAGCCGATTGTGGAAAATGCCGTGCGCCACGGTATCGGTCCTAAGCCGGACGGCGGGCGCGTCACCATTCGCATTAACCGCAGCGTGAACGAGGTTATTATTCGGGTGGAGGACGACGGTGTCGGCATGAGCGAGACAGCTCTGAAGACATTGGACGGCGAGCAAGGCAGGGGAGTCGGATTCCATAATGTCAATCGGCGTCTGCAGGCGCTCTACGGACGAAGGCTGCATGTCAGCAGCAGGGCAGGAGAAGGAACGGCCGTCATCATCCAGTTGCCGGAAGGGAGCGAACCATGATACGAGCATTGTTGATTGACGATGAAGAAATCGCGCTTGACGTAATGGAAATTTTGCTGGAGCAAATAGGGGACGTTACGATTGCCGGCAAGTACCAGAGGGTATCGGAGGCGATCGCGCAGGCGGCGGAGCTGAAGCCGGATATTATCTTCCTCGATATCGAGATGCCGGGGATGAACGGGCTTGATGCCGGAAAACAGCTCTTCGAGCAATGCCCAAGCGCGGATCTAGTCTACGTTACCGCTTACCATCAATATGCGGTGGAAGCATTCGAATCGAATGCGATCGGTTATTTGCTTAAGCCGGTGACGGGAGAACAGCTCGCCAACACGCTTGCCCGTTACAAGACGCTGCGGGCGAGAGAAGCCATACGGCTGAAGGAGCCGGCGCCGCTCGAAAACAATGGGTACAGACCAACTGCCGCAAGGAAAAGAAATTTGCGCCTTCACGTCATGGGAAGCCTTGAATTGTATGATCGTGAAGGGAAAGCTGTCACTTGGCGTACGCAGAAGACCAAAGAGCTGTTTGCTTGCTTATGGTGCTTCCATGACGCACCCTTCACCCGGTTTCAAATCATTGACCGGCTATGGCCGGAAATTGAACTCGACCGGGCGCAGGCGTTATTTCATACAACCTTATATAACTTAAGGAGCATGTTGAAGGCGGAGGGTTTTCCAGATATGGTCATGTTCGAAAATGGCCGATACTGGATGCAGACCGGACGAATCGATAGCGACATCGAACGGCTGAGGGAGATCATGCGGCATACGGACAAGTCGGCGGCGGACGAGGCGCTGGCGCTTTATCGCGGGGATTTGCTGGAGATGGAATATTACCAATGGGCGGATGGGCATCGCAACGAGCTCCGTTCGGACTATTTATTTTATCTGAAGCGCATGTCGGACACCGCCCAGGGACACAACAGGACAAAGCTGCTGTGGAAGCTGCTGGAGCTTGATCCGTACCGGACCGGGACGGCGGAGGCGCTGCTTGAACATTTGCAGGAAACGGGAGATGCGGCCGGCGTGAACATCCTGGAGAAGAGAAAACGGCAGCTGATGCAGGAGCTCGGCGTGGACAAGCTGTAACGGCGAGCATTTGACCGTACGGCACAGTTGTCTCCACGCGTCGTGGCGCAATGAACCGGCAGGCGGCATGGTCCGCATGAGGCGCCGGAGCCTCCTTGGCGGACCAGCCTGCATCAGCCAACTCAACGATTCTAAAGATCCTGCTACTCTATGCTTTTTAACGATTCGATCATATTAATGCGGGTTACTTTACCCCTCAGAAGCACGTTGGATACCAGAGTAAGGACAAACGCAAAGATGACAGCCGCCGCTAGGGTCGTGATATGGATTTGATCCGGTATTTGCTGGTGGGAGCTGGATAAAGCCGCAATAATGATGTCGAAGAAATAGCCGCTCACCGGCAATGCAATGATCACCGCAAATGTGGTCAGGATGATGTTTTCTAAAAAGATCAGCTTGTTTATTTTGTGCTTTTGATAGCCTAACACCTTAAGCGTGGCAAGCTCGCGGCTCCTTTCATAAATGTTGATCGATGAGATCGTGTAGATGGCTCCGAACGAGAGGATGACGGCGCACACGATAAACATGATAAAAACAAAGCTGTTCTGCTGCACGATATATTGCGCCGACCTTTCAAGATCGCTCTTGTCCGTTACGGCTTGGACCCGTTCATCCTGCTCGAAGAACGCGCGTGCCTCCTCAATAGCCGCGGAATGGCCTGCGGCAACTAATAGCGAGGTCGGCTGGACCTCAATGCCAAAGCTCTTTAAATAAGCCGGCGTGCAATAAAAGGACGGATTCGCATATTGCGTGGAGATGTCTAGCACCTTCATCTCGGCCGTTTTATGCTCATGCTTGGCGTCCGTGAATCTGAGGGTGACGACATCCCCTTCCGCAATGTTGTACTTATCCGCGTAAGACTTCGGCACCAGCACGCCGCTGTCTTCTAACGATATGCGGTTCTCCTGCTCGTCAAAAAAATGAATGAGTTCGTTATCGGTTTCCGTAACGATCAGCGTTGCCTTCTCCGTTTCATCTGCCTTAACGAATTCGACAGGATAAGCGGATAACGGGTAGCTCTGTGCGATACCGGAAGGCAGGTTGGTGAGATCGGCCGATGCTCCCGCCTTATAATCGGCTCTCAGATCGTAGTGATAAACCTCTTCCGCTTGACCCGCAACCTTAAGCAAGGACGTCTGCGTGCCCAGAGCCGTCACCAATAATACCGTACTTACAATGACGCCAATGGAGCTTGCCAAAGCCTTTTTCTTATTTAATAAAATATTTTTCAAAATAAGCTTATACCGGTAAGGGATCGGTCTCCAAATGCCCGGGACTCTTTCGATGAGCAGCTTTTTCATCTTTTTCGGCGGTTTGGGGCGCATCGCCTGAGCCGCGCGCTCCTTCAGCAGGGCTCTGCCGCTCAAGTAGCAGGATAGCATGCCGAAAACGCTGGAGAACAGGAAAGGCGGAATAATCGAGAGGTAAGAAAGGGAGAACGTGATGCCAGGCAGCGAATAGGCCCTTGCGCTCGACTCCGTTACGAAAGGAATAAAGACAAGATCGGCGATGACGCAGCCCAAGATGGAGCCGGCTAAGCTTGCCAGCACAGGATAACCCATGTAGTGAAGCATGATGGAGCTGTTTTTAACGCCCAATGCTTTCATGATCCCGACTTGCTTTCTTTGCGCATCCAAGATTCTGGACATAGCCAGGTATAGAATAACAGCTTCAATGACAAACAGAACAAAAGGGATGACACGGCTCATCAATCCATTATTGTAAATCGTTTCGTTAATTTTGGAGTAGCTGAAAGAACGTTCCTTGCTTAGCTGGCCCACATAGGGGAGCTGCTCCTGCTCAGACTTTACGGCGATGGATTCGCCTATTTGGTCAGGGTCATAGCCATCCTTTGCATCTACCAGAACTTCATTATAGAAAAAGCCGCCCGCGATCTCGGGTATGGCCGCTTCGGCCACGTAGGCTACGCCGTAGCTTTTATGGTCCTGTGTGTCGTTCTTTTTGGCATATTCCGCATTTTCGCCCAGCCCGCTAATCGTGAACGTCAAGCTTTTATCTCCCGCACTGACGCGGATTGGATCGCCGGCGCCGAGCTGATGCTCTTTGGCGTAGTGGGAGTCGACTAGAATTTCGCCCCTGCCTGAAGGGAGCCTGCCCTCGGTCAGAGCCGGCGTATTGATTTCATTTTGCGCGGGAATGGAATGCAGCTTCAAAGCGGCTTTGCCGTCTTCAAACGTCTGAACAGCATCGACGGTATAACGGCCTTCTATTTTTGCAATGCCTTCAATCTCGCTGAGACGAGCCGCGTCCTGCTGAGAAATCCGCTCGTAATAAACCGATAGATCGCTTAAATTATGCTTTTCGAAATAATCCTCGCTGTACCCGCTTAGCGTATTGCTGTACGTAACTAACCCCGCATAAAAAAATGCCCCTACCGCGATAATGAGCACAAAGGCTATAAATTGCCCTATCGACTGCTTCATATCCCTTACTAGCTTCAGCCATAATGTCATCTACCATTCAATCCCTTCAACGCTTTGTTTCTCCGCATTCAACGTCACGCTTTCGATTCTGCCGCTTTTCACCTTAATCACTTTGTCAGCCATCGGAGCAATGGCGGAATTATGCGTGACGAGAACGACGCATTTCCTCGTATCCCTATTCAAATCTTGAAGAAGCTTTAAGACGGCTTTGCCTGTGACATAATCCAAAGCTCCGGTCGGTTCATCGCATAGCAGCAGTAAAGGGTTTTTGGCGACCGCTCTAGCGATGGCAACGCGCTGCTGCTCTCCGCCGGAGAGCTGGGAAGGGAAGTTTTTGACCCGGTTCGTCAGCCCGACCTTATTTAAAATGTCTTTGGCGTCCAGATGGTTTTTACATACCTCCGTGGCGAATTCAACGTTCTCAAGCGCGGTTAAGTTCGGAATTAAGTTATAGAATTGAAACACAAAGCCTACTTTCTCCCCGCGGTATTCGGTTAATTGCTTCTCGTTCAGACGGGTAAGCTCCTGATTCCCGACAACGACTTGTCCGGAAGTCGCCGTATCCATGCCGCCAAGTATATTCAAGATCGTGCTTTTCCCCGCGCCGCTCGCTCCCAAAATAACGACGAATTCCCCCTCCGATATGGAAAAGTCCACGCCATCCAGCGCCTTAATCGGGACTTCGCCTATTTGGTATTGTTTCGTTACTTTTTTGAAATCGATTAATGTCCTCACTTCATCCCTCTCCTCTTCCTGTCCATTTCAAAATTTTCTTAATTTTACAGTTATGGCTGATTTGATTATACGAAGCCTTGAAGTGGGGAGTAACCTTCTGCAGACTAATCCGGCATTGGTCTGAAGGCTGATTTCAGGAGAAAAGGCAGCCCTCCGCGCATGCAAATGGCGGGCTCGGAATGCTGAGCCGCGTTCCATTCCACGAGGCCGTGAATAAACGCATAAACCCTGATATCCTCAATGCGCGCATGACTTCGGCGCGCTTGAACAAACTAAGTGGAATATGACAGACCAGGGAGAATCAGGGATGAAAAAAATCGGAATCATTTATGCTGAGGATATTCGCGGTATGATCAGAAACTGGGCTGCCCTTGTCATTATTCTTGGGCTTGCCGTGCTGCCCTCCCTGTATGCCTGGTTTAACATTGAAGCATCCTGGGATCCGTACGGACACACGGGCGGCCTGAAGGTCGCGGTCGTCAATAAGGATAAAGGCGCGACGCTGCGCGGAACCCCGCTTAACGTCGGGAACGAAATCATCGCTTCGCTGAAACAAAATCATGCAATCGGTTGGGTTTTCACGGACGAGGAGCAAGCTCTAAGAGGGGTAACGAGGGGGAAATATTACGCCAGCATTACGATTCAGGAGGATTTTTCCGCTCGTATTGCCACTGTTCTCTCGGACAATCCCCAGAAGGCCGTGCTGGTATACACTGTGAATGAGAAGATTAACGCGATAGCCCCGAAAATAACAGCCCAAGGCGCGAGCGGCATTCTCCATGAGGTCGATCAACAGTTCAACAAGACGGCATCCGACGTCATTTTCCGGATATTTAACGAGCTCGGAATCGGACTCGAGGAGAACCTGCCGGACATTCTGCAAATCCGCAATGCCGTCTTTAAGCTGGAAGCGTTCATACCCGAGCTGAATCACGCCGTAGACGTGATGGACCGGGATACGCGCGCCGTAAATGAGCTGATACGCAAGGTGCAGACGGATCTGCCGATCGTGGCTGAGCTTGCGCAGGAAGGGGCGGATTTCTCGAGCCGTATGGGGCAGTTTCTTGACCGCAGCTCAGCGGTGCTGGATGAAGCCGAACCGGCCATTAAGCTGCATCTCGGCCTGCTGCGGCAGACGGCGGACGCCACTGCGTCGTTAACGGACATTCTGCTGAACGAAAGCCCGGATCCGGCGCAGACGAGAGCAACGCTGGCCCGACTCTCGCAGCGTTTGACCGCCGCCTCCGATACAACCGGTATGCTGCTTTCCTTATTCGAACGGGTCAACCAATTAGCCGGAGGCGGCCTGCTTCTTCCCGTAACGGAAAAATTGCAGCAAATCGATAACCGCATCGCGCAGCAGCAAGCTTTAGTGACTCAAATCGTTGACGCCATCGACCAAGGTGCGCAGCCTGCCAGCGAGCTCGTCAATCGATTAAACCAGCTGGCGCGCGAGTCCTCAAGCGCAGTCGGAAGCATGCTTGACCGCTATGACGACGAGACCGCGCCGCGGATCCGACAAGCGTTCGATCGCGTGCAGCAAACCGTCGCGAAGACCCAAACCTTATTGTCGGATGCGAACGAAAGCATCCCCGACGTTGAGCGAATCGTTGCCCATGCCGGCAAGGTCTTGGAGGCCGGGGAACAGAAGGTTGCCGGATTGAAGCAGGCGCTGCCTGAGGCTGAGGACAAGGTAAGAAAGCTGGCGGACCGCATACGGGAGCTCGAAAAGGCGGGGAGCTTGGAAGAGCTTATCGATTTGCTGAAAAACAACAACGTCTTGTTGAGCGATTTTTTTGCAAATCCGGTCATTTTAGAAGAGAATGTTCTGTTTCCCATTCCCAATTACGGTTCAGCCATGTCGCCCTTTTTTACAACGCTTTCCTTATGGGTTGGCGCGCTGCTGCTCGTATCTCTTTTATCCGTCGAAATCCATGACCCCGGTCACCAGTTTCGCGGCTATCAGATCTATTTCGGCCGGTATTTGAGCTTTCTTACGATCGCTCTTCTGCAGTCGCTCTTTGTTACATTAGGGGACATCTGGCTGTTAAAAACTTATGTCGTGGACAAGCCGTGGTTTATCGTGTTCGGTTTGCTGCTCAGCACGGTGTTTATGCTGATCGTCTATACGCTAGTTTCTGTATTTGGAAACGTCGGCAAGGCGATGGCGATCGTCCTGTTGGTGCTGCAATTGGCCGGCTCCGGCGGCACCTTCCCCATTGAAGTGACCCCCGCCTTTTTTCAGGCGATTCATCCTTTCCTGCCGTTCACTTATGCCATAAGCATGATGAGGGAAGCGGTAGGCGGCATCGTCTGGGATACGGTCCGGAGAGATTTGCTGGCAATCGCCGCTTTTGCCGCAGCCGCGCTGGTGATCGGACTGGCTTTAAAAAACGCGATTAACCGCCTGTCCGCTCGTTTCGTCCAAAAAGCGCGGGAAAGCAATCTGATTCACTAGCTGGCAGCAGACCAATCGCGGATTGGTCTGCCGTTGTCAGCTGGAACCAAGCGCGCCTGCCACAGCCGCGAGTAAGATGGCGCTGAGGATGACCGCGCTTCGAATCCCGATCCGCTGCCACCAGCGTTTCTTTTCGATTTTTTTATTGATGCGCTCCATCGCAAGACCGCCGCCGGAGAGCAGAAGGACCAACCCGTTAAAAAAATAATCTCCTATGGTCGCAGGCCTTGGGGTGAAGGAGGAGATGCCCGTTTTGCTTCTCATCCCTTCGTCTCCCGGAAAAAACGCCATGATGACGGCCATAAGAATGTGCAGCGACACGTACGCAAGTATACCCTCCAATATGGTCATGCCGCCGCTTGCCCCTTACGCTTCTGCCAGAGTAATGCGAACAGGAGCAGCTCGAATGCAGCGTAAATAACAAACGTCAAATCCAACGTGCCCCCCAGTGCGTCCATAAAATGCTCAGCCCGAGTAGGGCTCATGTCCCGGTACATCTTCACGTAATCCCCGTATTCCTTATAATAGTTAAAAACAAACAGCAGGATTGCAGGAATGACGGGTATACATCTCAACACCTTTCGAAACTTCAAGAAATTCCGCGAAGGCTCGGCCGCGGTTTTTGCCCTAAGCCATTTGCGAAGCGCGAAATACAGGACCGTTACGCCCAGGAGCACGAAGCCAATAAAAAGGAGAAACACCGAATTGAAGATCGCGAAAAATCCGTCCGATAATCCGATGTTTCTTACAAATGACGCGATTAAAGCCAACCATAAGAAAATTACGATATTTCTTGCGTGATTCATCATTTCTCCCCCAGCACGTTTTTTCTTCTCCTCTCTATACTATCAAACAGCAAAAGCGTTTCGTGACGGTTTCTTCAGCTGGCTAGGAAATCCGTAATTTCCCCAAAATAAAGCGGGCCTACGCATGCGCGTAGGCCCGCTAAAACTGTCCCTTTCTCCGATTACATAGCCGTTATTCCGCCATCAACGATAAATTCAGCGCCCGTTGAGTAGCTTGATTCATCGGAAGCTAAGTAAAGAACAATATTCGATACTTCTTCCGGCTGCGCCACTCGTTTTAAAGGAATATGTTTCGCAAATTCCTCTACAGCCGCTTTTGTATCCTCTTGCACGACCATTGGAGTTGCAATAACGCCCGGGTGCACGGAGTTGACGCGTATGCCGTAGTGCGAGCACTCCAGCGCCGCAGCTTTTGTCATGCCGCGAACTGCGAATTTCGTATCCGTGTAGCCGACAGCGCCGCCAACAATACCATTAATGGAGGAAATGTTGACAATCGAGCCGCCGCCCGCTTTCTGCATCGAGGGGATAACGGCTTTCATTCCTAAAAAGACGGACACTTGGTTTATATCCACGATACGGCGGTATTCTTCTTCAGAAGTTTCCAGGATGGATTTCGCCGTCGTAATTCCAGCGTTGTTCACCAGTACATGAACGGGGCCGAATGCTTCTTCAGCCCTCCCGATAACGGCTGCCCAATCTGCCGCGCTTGTAACGTTATGTTTAATAAATAGAGCGTTTTCCCCTAATTCACTTGCCAAAGCCGATCCTTCCGCTTCCTTCACATCGGTTAATACGACCTTCGCGCCTTCTGCGACAAAACGTCTTGCGTGGGCTGCGCCCATGCCTTGAGCCGCGCCTGTAATAATTGCAACCTTGCCTTCTAATCGAGCCATCAGCGAGCTCCTCCTCTATATAAAAATAAGAAACGCCTCTCATTTAGACTACAGTTGTAAATTATCAGAATTCAGTCCGAAAGTCAAACTCCTTATTTCATGCTATACTTTAGAAAAAGAATGCACGTCATAAGGTGGCATGAAAACAAGTGGCAAATGAAGACCGCCGTATCCTAAGAACCCGAAATAATTTAAAAAGAGCCATGCTGGAGCTGCTGAAAGAAACCGATTTTAAGGACATTTCGATTACCAAAATTGCGAGCCTTGCCCGCTGTAACCGGGTTACCTTTTACTCCCATTACGAGAGCAGCGCGCAATTGCTGGCGGATATTTTTCATGATTATTTGGAAGAGCTCGCGCACTACTACAAAGAAAGCTTTAAAGAGAAAACGACGCTCTCCCTAGCCGATTCTTCCCGGAGTATTCCGATCTTTGAGTTTGTGTTTAACAATCAGTTTGTGTTTTCGCTTATGCTCATGGGAGAAGTCATTCCAGGCTCGCAAAATATTTTTTGCGAAACGATCTCCCATATTAGCCGCACCAATCTGGCCTTGAAGGATGAGATCTGGTTCGATATCGAAGCGGTCAATTTTTTCGAAACCTACGCCTTATTAGGTTTGTTTATCTATTGGATCAAAGAGGGCTTTAAAAGCCCGCCGGAAGAGATGGCGAGGAGAATGGCCTACCTCTACTCCACAACGTTGGGCGAAATTATCGTAAAAGATACATAAAGAAAGGCAGACCCGACATGAGGGCCTGCCTGCGTTTTTGCTGATAAAAACCGATATTTGGACCCCGCTTCATACCCGTTGATTCTCAGATGGGCGTGGAGGATGTCGCTTGCTGACGGGAGCTCGTCTCGCGCCGGCCAGCCCGCTGAATCCCATATGCCGGATTGCTTCAACGCGCGCGGGCAATGACTAAAGCATTCCTCCGCCTCAACGACGATGCCCAGCACAGGAGCTCGTTATCCGTCATTCGTGATGCCATATTGCCGGGATAGACCTCTGACACGCGCTTTGATTTGCTCGATCAACTCCTGCGGCTGCTCCACAACCGCTTCCTGCCCCATCCCGCAGAAATATTCTGCAGCCCATGACAATTGAGAGTGGGACATTTTTTTACGGAGAATCCCCCCGCCCTCAGGGTGTTCCGTAATGCCTTCCGATAACCAAAAGTCCGTACGGCACCGTAATAGGCCTTTTCGGGTTAGACGCACAACAAGCTCCACGCCTTCCTGGTCGCTGAAGTGATGGAAAAGCCAGTCTTGAACCGAACCATAAGGATGGGTAACCGGTTCAATCTCATGAGAAGGACGGCGCACGGCCAGAATACGGTCGGCCCGAAAAGTGCGGTAGCCATTTCTTTCGTAACAATAGGCCGGACAATACCAGTGCCCATTTATCGTATAGATGCCAATGGGCAAAATATTTCGTACGCTGACTCCCGATTCGGACTCATGCGTAATTTCGATCACGCTTTGATCCATGGAGGCAAGCAATAAATCTTGCAAAAACGGCGACTCCGCCACATTGGTTGGAACCCAGAATAACAGCCTGTCCTTCAAACGAGTGATCTTTTCTCTCACGTCTTCCGGAAGATACGTATGCAATTTATTAAGGGTGTCCGACATTTCTTGCGAGAACGGAAGCGAACGGTAAAATAATAGCGACTGACTTGCGAAGAACACGGAAATCGCTTCTTCCTCCGAAAAAATAATGGGGGGAAGCATCCGGGAATGAAGGACCGAATACCCTCCGTGCGACCCTAGCTCCGAGTATACGGGAACTCCCAATTCGCTGAGATCCTGCAAATCCCGCCATACCGTCTTTTTGGACACTCCAAACTCCGCGGCAAGCTCTCCGAGCGTAAATTTCCTTTTGTCATTGATCGTCAGCATCAAGCGAATGAGGCGCTGCGTCTTATTCACGTTCATCCCTCCTTAAAAACATGATACAACGGAATCTGGACAATAGTGGAAACATTCTGACCACAATGGAAGGTAAGATGAACATGCAGCACAAACTATTTGCTATGAGGAGGAAAAGCCAATGTATCCGTCAGTTCAAGCATTTCTGGAGGAATGGAAAGAGGAAGCTGAAAAAACGAAGGCGGTTCTAGATTCTTTAACGGACGTATCGCTGTCTTATCAAGCTGTGCCGAACCAACGCACGATAGGCCGAGTCGCATGGCACTTGGTCACTTCCATCGAAGAGTTTATGGCGCCTGCAGGCGCTAAGCTCGGCGTTGCTATTGCCATGGACCGCGTGCCGGCAACGGCAGCCGAAATTTCTCGAGCATACGCGGAGCTGTGCGATGCCGCTTTGCCGGTTGTTTCCGAATGGACCGATTCTGCCCTGCAGGAAACCGCGAACTTTTTCGGACAGGAGTGGGTGGTCGGCTATGGGATGAGGGCGATGGTCAACCATGAGATCCATCATCGCGGTCAGCTAACGGTTCTTATGCGTCAGGCAGGCATCAAACCGCCCATCATCTATGGGCCGGCCAAAGAAGACTGGGCCGCATTCGGCATGGCCGAACCTGTGGTGTAAGAAAGAATAATACGTTACTAAAGCGCGGCCTTCGATCGATGCTTGAACCGAGGGCCGCGCTTTCAGACCGAACCTTAAGAGCTTTCAAACGCTGTTATGCATAGCTTTTCGAATCCGTTCGGGCTGCAAAAGCAGAGCGCTTCGCGGTCCCGCTTTGCGGACCAAGCCTTCCGAGACGAATTGATTCAACTGCTCCGTAACCGTCTCGCGGATGCTTCCCGCCATGCTCGCGAGCTCTTGATGCGTCATGCTGATCTCCAATTGAAGCCAGTCCCCGTCTGACTCCAAGGCTCGGCCAAACTTTTGGGCCAGCTTGTGCAGCAAATAGAGAAGCCTTTGCCGTATGCTCCCGTAAGCTAGCATTTCGAGCATCTCCTCCATCTCCTTCAGCCGGGAAGACACCATCTCGATGAATTTAAGCCCCAGCTCGGGATGTCTCATCACGATTGCTTCGAATTGATCCTTATCCAGCGTGCAGATGACCGAATCTTCTTTGGTTTCGGCGTATAGATGTTCCGTACCCGTCGTAAAGGAGCCGACTTCGCCGAAAATATGTCCGCTTCCCAATAGATCAACCGTTAGTTCTTTGCCTGTGCTCGATATCCGGTATAACCGCACGACCCCGGACTTAATGAGAAATAAACGCTTTTGAAGCTCGCCGGGGAAAGCAATCATCCTGTTCTTCCTTATGATGTTCAGTGGAGTAACAGGTTCAAGCTTTTGCAGCTGCTCCAATTCGAGTCCGTCAAATAATTTGATACGAGATAAGTACTTGATTTTATCCAAGGAAGGCCCTCCGACACCGGCTTTGTAGTCTATCCTACATTCTTAATTAGCCGCTTCCTCTATACTACTAAAGAGTGATCGCGAAGTCATTTAAGAGGAGTGTCTGGTATGAATACGGCCGACTACATCGTTTCTTTCATCTTGATCCTTATGTTTACTTTTTCTGCCGCGACGAAGTTTTTTCGCCAAAAAACAATGGTTCAGCACTGGAACGACTATCGCTACCCGTTCTGGTTTATGGATGTTACAGCTGCTTTAGAGCTGATTGGCGTCATTGGCATCTTGGCATCCTTTCGGTACCCTGGGCTATTAACGTACGCCGCTGCTCTTATTGCCGCACTTATGCTTGGCGCCATTCATGCGCATCTCGTCAGGGCGAAGCATAAGCTCTATATGGTCGTGAATGCGGGGTTGATGCTTGGTTTGGCGGCATGGCTTCTCTTTCGTTAGCTTCATCATTTCCAATTGTAAAATCCTTCAAAGTCCCTTATCCTAATTCTTATCGCAACCATTTTGCGTCACATCCTAGAAACGGAGAACAGGACTTTCTATGAAATCATCGCTTTTAACCCGGCCTTTCTATTATCTGTGGACGACCCAAACGATGGCGAATGCCGCGGACGTGCTGTACATTATGGCGCTTACGGTGCTGGTGCTCAATCAGACCGAATCCTTAATAACAGCGGCGTTTATGCCGCTTATGCGAAGCGGAGCTCAGATGATTAGCGGCCTGATCTCGCCGCTGCTCCTTAACCGCTTCAAGCTGCCGGCTCTGCTGCTCCTGTCGCAGACCGGCCAGCTCCTGCTGTTTGTGGGCTTGGCCGCTTATCTGCAGCTAAGCGGGGACAACGCATCGCTTGTTCTCGTATTTGCGCTTGTCTTTTTGATGTCCTTCCTTGACGGCTGGACGGTTCCGGCCCGCAACGCGCTCGTTCCCCGGCTAGTGACGCATGAGCAGGGCTTGCTCAAGGCGAACGGCCTGATCAGCGTCAGCGATCAGGTGGTTCAGTTCGCGGGCTGGGGACTGAGCGGCGTTATTGTCGCGTTGCTGGGCGCCACTCCGACGCTGCTGCTGACGATCGTCCTCTACGGATTGGCGGCGGCCTTTACGCTTGGCGTCAAAGAACCGTCCGAAGCGCGTTCTGCTGCGCAGCCGGCAGAGGCTGCACTGGAGGGAGACACAGACGCTCCATCGTCCAAATGGCATGTCCTGACCGAAGGCTGGAAGGCGATCTGGCGGATGCCGCGCCTGCGGCTGCTCACCTTTATGGACATGATCGATATGCTGGGCGGATCGGTATGGGTCGGCGCCTTTACGCTCGCCTTCGTGCAAGTCGCGCTTGGACAAGGCGAAGAATGGTGGGGCTTTATTAATGCCGCCTATTTTGCCGGGACGGTTGGCGGCGGATTGCTGGTGCTGGCGTTGGTGAAGAAGATCGGGAACCGCTACTTGACGGCCATGCTGATCGGTATGGCGGGCTATGCCGTCCTGACCGCCCTCTACGCTCTTAACACCGTGCCATTTGTTGCGCTCATTCTCGTGCTCCTGATGGGTCCGTTCGCCGAGCTGTCGATTATTAACCGGCGCACTCTGATTCAACAAAGCACGGGCAAAGACATGCTGCCGAAAGTGCTCTCCGCGCAAAACTCCCTGCTGCATCTGGTGTTCTGCATCTCGCTGCTGGGAATGGCCGCGCTCGCCGAGTGGCTCGGCATTGTTAACCTTTATTTGTTTGCGGCAGGCCTTACCCTGCTGGCGCTGCTGATGGGCGTGCTTGGCCGGCGGGCCTTCACCAATAAGGCCGCAGCCCGCGCTACAGGCGATTGATCCACAAAAAATTCCTTCAACGTCAGTCTCGGATAGCGGGAAGCCGTCCGAGACTGACCCTTCAAAAAGCCTTTTGACAGGCCGACGCTGCCTTCATTTGACCCGAATTCCCCTTCACCATTGCATTCCTACAGGAAATTCACTCCGCATTCCCGGAAATTTAGGGCTATCTCTTCATGCATTCGATAATAATCCAAAAATAGGACATACTAACAAACCAATACAGGAAGGGAGGTTTGTTGGTGAAACTGTACCAAGTGCGAAAAGGGCAATTTGTTTACTACAAAAACAAATTACATAGGGTTTACGGCGTAAAACCGATGTACAAAAAATCCGTTCATCTTATCCGGCTGAGCGATCTAACGCAGCATTTGGCGACTGCGGCGGAAGTGGATAAACACAAACCAACAGAGCTCGACAGCTTTGTTTATAACCATAAGCCTTACACCCTTAGAAAGGACCGGACCGCTCAAGCAGGGGATACGATTCTGATTACCAATCCGACACCCGATTCCCTTGACCATTACTCGTTAAATGATATTGAAGTTGTTGAAACGGTCGACCACAAAGGCGTTATCACCACAAACTCGAACGGAATCAAGCATCATGAATATATGCTGGTGGTTCCCGGCCGAAGCCCCGACAGCCGCGTCATTGATTATCAGAACATTGAGCCTGATGAAGAAGAGGCGGCGGGCGCGAATGCCACCAATTTAAATGCCGGCAATCCGGAGCAGGATCAATTGCCGAATCTTGGGGACGTCTACAAACAGAAGGATCATGATGCTTCCTTAGAATCGATGGTCGTGGCCATTCAGAATCAAACCGTATTCCTTGGAGGCGGCTTTGTTGTCCCGCGTGAAGAGCTCCTGAACGGCGAGAAGTGGGAGTTTCTCTATAACCTTCTAGACCAATGATGTATTGGAATCGAATCCACTCTATTTGGGGGTCCCTATGCTCATCAAAAAACTAAAGGAAAACATTGTTTTCACCATTTCTTTAGCGATCACCCTCCTTTTCATTTTATGGGGCGTCTTCTTTACGGAAAACCTTACGGAAGTCACCAATACGATCTATAACGGTTCGATTGATTATTTGGGCTGGGTTTATCTTGGCGCCACTTTATTTTTTGTCATTTTCTCAATCTACCTGCTGTTCTCCAAGTATGGGAATATACGGCTGGGCAAAAAAACGGATACCCCCGATTTCAAAACCGGGTCTTGGCTCGCCATGCTGTTCGGCGCCGGAATGGGAATCGGGATTGTGTACTGGAGTGTAGCTGAACCCGTCACCCATTATACCAACCCGCCCGTGGGAGAAGCTTACACGATTGAGGCGGCCAATACGGCCATGAAATATACGTTTTTCCACTGGGGGCTGGATCCATGGGCCATCTATGCGGTCATCGGCTTAGCTCTAGCCTTCTTTCAATATAACCGCAGGCTGCCCGCAGCCGTCAGCTCGTCGTTCCAGCCGATACTGGGCCACCGCATTAACGGACCGATCGGGAAAACAATCGATGTGTTATCGATATTCGCAACCGTATTTGGAATCGCGACATCTTTAGGCCTTGGCGCCATGCAGGTGACGGCCGGGATGCATGACATCTTCGGCATTCCCGACTATTTATTCGTCCAGCTCATCGTCATTGCGGTAGCGACCGTTCTTTTTATCATCTCGATCAATACGGGGCTGGAAAAAGGAATTCAGTATTTGTCCAATGCGGCGATGATTTTATCGTTCATTATTATGGCGATGGTCTTGCTTTTGGGTCCGACGTTGACGGTCATTAAAGTTTTCTTTAATACGACGGGGATCTACCTGAGCGACTTCCTGCATATGAGCTTAAGGCTGAGGCCTTTCGGGGAAGGCGAATGGATCGCGTCCTGGACCTTATTTTATTGGGCGTGGTGGATTGCCTGGGCTCCATTCGTCGGCATGTTTATTGCCCGCGTGTCGAAAGGACGAACCGTCCGTGAATTTATTATCGGCGTCCTGATTGTGCCTACCATTGGAACATGCCTCTGGATGTCCGTGTTCGGCGGGTCCGCGCTCTCCCTTGTCATCGACAGCGGGAACCACGATCTCGCAAAGTCCATTACGGAAAATGTATCGCTATCGATCTTTACGTTCTTTGACCATCTTCCGTTAAGCTTTCTATTAAGCCTATTGGGGTTCGCCGTTGTCGCGATTTATTACGTCACGGTTGCCGATACGGCCACCTTTGTATTGGGGATGCTGAGCGAAGGCGGGACGTTAAATCCATCCAATAAAATAAAGGTGACATGGGGCATTATCCAATCGGCCGTTGCTGCGGTATTGCTTTTGGCCGGAGGGCTTGACGTGCTGCAAACAGCCTCGATCGCGGCCGCTCTCCCTTTTGCCGTCATCATGATTGTCATGTCCTTCTCCCTGCTCAAAGGTCTGCGAAGCGAGCTTGAGGTTCAAAAGCCCGCAAAGAGAAGCGGACAACCGAAGTAGGAGAAGTTTTTAGGTGAGACATGCTTTATAGGCCACCCCGTTGGGATGGCCTCTTTCCGATGAGATGTTTGAAATGAAAGGTGTCGATCTCGGAATAAGGGATTGTCAGAGCGTTCACCGGCTCAAGCGGGACGGTCTCCATGCCGAGAACGCCTTGGCCCCGGTCGGTTTCGTAGTCAGGCGACTGCTCGAGCCAGGCAAATACCGCGTCATATACCCGCCGCATGTGAGCTTCATCCCCATACACACGGGCTCGCGCACCAAGCCCTCCGCAAACCCCCAAAGCTTCGATGCCATCCGGCACTTCCCCAGCCTCACGAACCGCCAGCCCGACCCACAGCGTGTTGACACCATTGCCCATTGCTCCTGCGGTATGAACACGTACGCCGACGGTCCGGCAGCCCATCTTATCATAATAGACAGCTCAGGGAAAATAAGGTTATTATTCCTATAACACCATACTAGGGGGATGGATCGTGAATACCGAATTTTTGAGAGGGTTCTTGGAGACAGCCCGGACGAAAAGCATTGCAAAGGCTAGCGAGGCTTTGCATATCTCGCATACCGCGCTCAGCAAACAGTTGAGAAGCCTGGAGCAGCAATTCGATGTGCAGCTGTTCGTCCGTTCCGCCCAGGGGGTTGAGTTAACCGAGGCAGGCAAGGTCTTGTATGAAGGCTCAAAGGTATTGCTTGACCATATCGCTGTATTAGCGAAGTCTCTCGAGCCATATAAGGAATGGCAGCGGATTCGAATTGGTTCCGTTCCGGATATCGCCTCGCAGTACCTCTTGGCGTCGTTAAATCAGTTAGAGGAGCGCGGCCTGGACGTGGACATGGTGTATCGGCAGTCCACGGCAGAGTTGTATAGGATGCTCCTTAACGGAGAAGTCGACCTCCTGGTTGCTGAACGAATCTCCATGCATCCCTCCATATGGATGGGGGAACTGCTTCGAGAACCCCTATTCGTGGTCATGCCGAAGGACCATCCATTTGCGAAGAAGACGGCCGTTACGCTGACCGAATTAAGCAGCCAGCCTCTCGTTCTCTACGCGGAGGGCTGCACCATCCGCGCTAAATTAACGGAATTATTCTCGGCAATGAACCGCCCCATGCACATCAAAACCGAGGTTAACTTCAAAGAAGTGATCCTCGGTTACGTGGACAATGGCGCAGGGCTCACCGTGCTGCCTGAACCTTACACAACCCAACTTGCATCAGACCGATTAGTCTGCCTTCCCCTAGATCATCCGGAGGCCGAGCGGACGATCGCCGTGCTAAGCATGAACCGGGCGAAAGGTCAGAAGATACACCGAATGCTTCGTTAAGTTTGTTTGTTATATTCCCTTATCCTGCAGGTACGGTTTCCTTGAGTCCGAACAGTTGGAGGGAAATATACGGGTAGGTGCCGTACCTTACGGCAAGCTCCAGCTCCAACAGCGTAAATCGTTCAATCGTTCGGTTGTTGGCAAGCTTCCCCGCATGAATGAAACGGAAAGGCAAAGGCCTGAATCGCTCGATAAACCGGAGTACCGCTTCTTCATCATCTCCGGTGACGAGCACATCGCTTCTCTTATCCTCGAATACGGGGTTTTCAAACACTTTGAAAAACGTATTTTTAAAAGCGCCTATTACTTTCGAATCCGGCAATAAGGACTGAAGACGCTCGGCGGAAGACTCGCCCCATGCCGTCGTGAATCCGCTGAAATCATCGTTGAAGGGATTCGATATATCCACGATGATTTTATGCTGGAGCCGCCCTTGATGGACCAGCGCCCAATCCATAATTGCCGCTGCGGGAAAGGCCGGAATGATCATATCCGCCTGCAAAGCATCCTCATAAGAAACGACCGTAATCTGGTCTAACCCGAAACTTTTTGCAAGCTCCGCCGCTTCCTCCGGGTTACGGGAGCCCCACAGCACTTGCCCTTCTGTATAGGCCGTTAACTGCTTTACCAATGCCTTCCCCATATTTCCTGTTCCCAGTACGCTTATTGTCATGTTTACCACTCCTCCTTAGATTTGATATCAGCATACCAACAAAGGAGGGTCCCCAGAAGTTCCGCAAAATCGCACCCATCCCACTTTTGGTTTCGGCTGTACGGTTATAGGAAGCAAGAGGGCTTGCTTGTAACAGAAAACCTACAATTGACCGATATATACAATTGTGAATAAATGGATACAGTTACCACACCTTAGGAGGCCAAAACAATCGTGAAAAAATTTTTCTGTACCTTACTTTCAATTTTTCTAGCTGCTATTCTATTTCCATACGGTAGCATCGCGGCTGCCAATGGAAAAAACATTGAAATTTCGGCAACCATTGACGGCCGCCCCATCTACTTTGATGTTGCTCCTCAAAAAATAGATGGCCGTGTAATGGTTCCGCTACGCGCTATTTTTGAAAGCATGGGCGCAGAGGTTGAATGGGAAGGCTCCACCGAGACCATCAGAGGGAAGAAAGAAGACATTGCCGTCACCCTTCGTCTAAATGACACCACAGCTGTGGTCAGTGGTAAGACCGTCGCTCTAGATGTGGCCGCAACCAAAATGGAAGGCAGAACCTTCGTGCCTGCCCGTTTTGTTGCGGAGAGCTTTGGAGCCGACGTGACATGGGACAATAGCCGTCAGCAAGTCATCATCAGTACGGGAGCCGCCGCGCCAGAAGGCCGCTACTACTTTGTATACAACAGCCAGAAGGTAACGGCTCAAGACTTGGCTTCAATTAAGCTGTTTACCAATAAGTTCAGGTCAACCCACAACGTTCTGCTGGACGCCGCGCAGTTTAAGACTGCGGCCGCAGTGTACGACGCTCTTAATGCCGAGCAAAAAAAGCTTGGGGGTAAGGTGGCTGGAATTCAGATTTTCGGACCGGCGAGCGACGTCCCTTCCTTCTCCTACGTCCATAAGATGAAGCCTACGGAGGGTAATTTTGAGTGGAACGGCGTCGAGCATAACAAGGTTGAGAAGTACGTAACCGATCTTTTCTACTCCACCTTCAAGAACGACAGCAAGTATCTGAAAAACGACGTCACGGTCTATGGAATCATACAAGAGAACCTTCCGATCAGCATCGTTCCGGAATGGCCGGTCTCACGCCTTCCACTGACGAAAGGAGAAATCTCCAAGTACATCGAAAACTATGACTCCTACCGCAAGCAGATCCAGGGCAAGGCCGTCCCGACCGTCGCGCTCTCGGCGCCTTACGAAATTCAAGATAATATCGGTCAGGACGACATCGCTTATCTCATGAAGCGAATGAAAGCGGAAGATGAATTCGGATACTTCGGCAATACCGACCTCCGCATCTACTATGACCATCTCGCCGTTAACCTGGAGAAAGAGAATAAATCCGGGGTAATGGATCTCGTAGTGGGCGCCGATGGAGGCACCGAAGGGGCCGCACTGAAAAAGAGCGGAAAGGATTACTTCCTCGACCGCAAAAGCGCAGCCAGCCTGAACGCCAATTACTACACGGCCTTCTTCTGGGGCATGAGCGCTGCCAAGGGATTAGACGTTAATAGCATCATCCACGACGGTATGGCGAAAGGGAAGATGATCAACCCCGTTGCCCTGACCGTTCCGACCTACAACAGAGACGCCGTGAATTACCTGTGGCTTCCGGTGCCCACGCCTGAAGGAGAGGAAGACGGTGACTGGCATGACTACGTCGCGGTGGACAAGGAGCTTCTGAAGAGAGATAACCCGTTCTTCTTCGTCTATAAGTACTACGAGGCCGTCGAGAGCGGCAAGACTCGTCTGCAAAGCTTCCACGAGGCGCAGACTGCTTACGCAAGTCTGTCTGTAAGCAACAAAAAAAATCTTCGAGCGGCGATAGGCTACGAGAATGTCATATCCCTTCACTACCTGGGGTTGGCTGATTACGAATAAGAGACTTGGAATGCATACTATAATTCAGGCAGTGCTGAATAGTCCTGCCAGCTCCCTGACTGATAAGCCAAGATTTCGATCGGCAACAAAAAAAATACCCCATAGGGAGACTTCCCTACGGGGTATTTAGGGTACCAAATTATGGCGTTACCAGTATTTCGTTTCCTGCTTCATCGCGCGTCCACTCATGGGCTTGCGCAGCCTCTTCAATCTCCTTGAATGCCCAGTGTGATGGTTCGACATCAGGGAACGAAGCACGGTTTACGCCATGAAGCGGACCTCTCCGGAACAGTCGGTTCAGCACCTTGACGGCTTCAGCTCTTGTAAGCTTCTCTTCAGGACGGAAGCTGCCATCTGCATAACCGATCATGATCCCCGTTTGCTCAACCGCCGCGATTGCCTGCCTCGCCCAATGCGATACCTGCACATCTTGGTAGTTGACCGTTCCAGCTTCAAACGTTGTCCCCGACTTGAGCAGCCAACGATAAACGATAGCCGCCATCTGCGCGCGGGTCATCTCGTCCTCTGGACCGAAAGCGCCGTTCGCATAGCCTTCCATGATGCCGTGTTTATGGACGGACGCAATATACGAGGACGCCCAATGCCGCGCCTCAATATCCGCGAAGCTTGCTTGTCCGCTCTGCACAGACTCTCCGTCCAGGTTGCGGGCAAGCATCGCCGCCATCTCGGCGCGCGTCACATACGCGTCCGGACGGAAGGTATGGTCGTTAAAGCCTTTAATATAAGGATTGTGCGCCAGTTGTGCCCCGTCGGATTCGTCGTCGACGTGAAGAATGGTGAAGGTACTGAACCCATCCACATCGAATTCAAGTCCGAGCAGCTCGGCGTTTGCGCCATATTGAACCACCCTTGGCGCCTGTACAATTTCCTTCGAGCCGTTGCTGTGCTCAATATAAATGACCAGCTGCTCAAGGTAAGCTTTGCGTTCGGCTGCATCTTCAGGCAGCTGAACATCCCTCAGCGGCAGAATGAGCGTCACTTGACGGCTCTGCATGTTCGTCTCGATCGTCATTGGACGAGCGACTGCGGTCACTTCCTGTCCTTGAGCTAGAGCCTGCACGGACTCCTCGACTCTCGCGCGCTCCTGTACGGCCTCGCGCTCCACCGTAGATTTCAATGGGACAAGCTTGAAGTACAAATCGTCGAGCTGGAATGTATCCAGCGATTCTTGAGGTACAATAATTCTTACATTCTCCGTATACACCTCAAGATTAATTCCGCCGTCGACGAGCTCCTTCGTCGCTTCCTTCGGCACGGTAAAGTCTACCTTCGACACCTTATCCGCCTCATCCGGAATCAAGACACGAGCCGTGTGATCGCCGGACTTCGCCAATATTTTCACTGTTTCCGCCGCCCGCTCGGTCGTTAACGTCACATCATCCCGAATTGTTCCGGCGGCTTCTGTAATCCGCTTGATCGGGGTCTTATTCACGATAGGACCTTCCCCGACAAGGCCGGTCTGCACTTCCACATTAATCTCCTCGACCGTTTCCGGCGATGGAGTCGTTACTGGAACATTGATCACGAACGCCGGCGTCTCAAACTGTAGTTGGGCCGGATGCGCTTGTACATTCGGAACTGCCGCATCATCCTGCGCCACAATGTACAGATCATAGCGGGTATTGGGCGTAAGATTCCGCAAATCAATCGTCTTAGCCGTATCCGCCGCAACCGTGTCCGATCCGTGCAGCGTAACCGGCAAATGATGGCTGTCCACTCCCGCCTTCACCTGCGCCGATGTAGGTGCGATTGCACCGCGAGGCAGCACCATGTAGAATACCGTGCCCGCTTCATTCTCCTGAACACTGAACTGTGCCGTGTAGTAGCTTACCGATACCATCTTCGGATAATCGGTCGCATGCACCGGCGCCGTAGCGTCTGCCGTTTCGATTGTCAGCATGACCGGCACCAGCTGCAGGTTCGGAACAAGCTCGTCATCCTCCGCGATGACATACAGATCGTAGCTTGTTTCTGACGCCAGCCCTGTAACCTGCAGCGTCACTGCCAGATTTGCTGCCGGCACAACCCGGGAACCTCGATTGTTTGCCAGCTCGCCGCTGCTGTCTAGCCCCGCCTTCACCTGAGCTGCCGTCGGAGCCGAATCGCCATGCGGTATAACGACATAATACACCTTGCCCGCCTCGTCCAACGCCGCCTCCAGCTGAGACCCTTCACCGGTAACTTGCGTCAGCTTCGGATAGGTCGGATCGAACACCGGCGGCGTCACGTCTAACGGCGTAATGATAAGCTTCCTTGCACTCAGCTGCACATTCGGCGTCGGTTCGTCGTCCTCTGCGAGAACGTACAAGTCATAAGGCGTCTCGGCTGCCAGTCCTGTAATGGTGAATGTGTCCGGAGTATTTTCCCCGAACGCTTTGGAGCCGGCGAACAGCGCCGACCCGCTATCCGAGTCCAAGCCGGCCTTTACCTGCTCCGGCGTCGGAGTAGAGCTGCCCTCAGGCAGAACGACGTAATATACCGTCCCCGCTTCGTCAATCTGCGCCGCGAACTGGGCCGAGTTGACCGTGACGAGCGTTACCTTGGGATAGGTAGCAGCAAATACCGGCGGCGTTGCATCCACCGGAATGATTCCGATCTTCGTCGCCGTAAGCTGCACATTCGGAATCACCTCGTCGTCCTCTGCAAGGACATAGACATCATAATATTTCTCCGGGGTCAGCCCTGTGATCGTGAACTCATCCGCCGTGTTCGCCTCAAAAGCTTTGGCGCCGGAGAAGAGAGCCGGTTCCCCATACGCATTCAATCCGCCTTTGACCTGCGTGCGGGATGGCGCGTAATCGCCATGCGCGACTATCACGTAATACACCTTGCCCGCTTCATCGATCTGTGCAGAGAACTTCGCCGAATTTTTTGTCACCTGCGTCACCTTCGGATAGGTTGGAGCAAATACGGGCGGAGCATCGTCCACCGGCCTAATTTCAAGCTTCGTTGCCGCAAGCTGCACGTTCGGCGTCGGTTCATCGTCCTCAGCAAGCACATATAGATCGTAGATCGATTCTTCACCAAGCCCTGTTAATGCGAACTGGTCGGTCTGGTTCGCTTGAAATGGCTTGGAGCCGTGGAACAGCGCCGATTGGCCTTGCCCGTCCAGCCCTCCCTTCACCTGCGCCGGTGTCGGGGTTGGACTTCCTGGCGTTACAACGACATAATAGACCGTTCCTGCTTCATCGATATTTGCCTGGAATGCCGTTGTCCCATGTCCCGCCTGCGTCACCTTTGGAAACGTAACGGCGAACACCGGCGGCGTTAAGTCCGGAGGATTGAGCTGCAGCTTCACTGCATTACGCTGCAGATTCGGCATCGTATCGGTGTCTTCGGCAATCACATACAGATCGTATAAGGTATCTGGCGCCAGTCCCGTCACGTTAATAACATCTTCCGTATAGCCGGCAACGACTTTAGACCCTCGAATCGGCATGAGCTGATTATCATAGTTCATGCCTGCTCTCACTTGATTAGGAAATGGACTTCTGGCTCCTCGAGGAAGCGCCACATAGTAAACCTTGCTATCCTCATCCAGCTTAACCGACAATTTCGCTGTGCCATCCCCGTTCAGTTGGGCATTTGGGAAGGTTGGCAGGAACACCGGCGGTATTTGATCCGTCGTACGCACATCTACCTTCACCGCTTGCGTTTGCAGATTCGGAATGATGGCCTTATCCTCTGCAACGAGGAACACATCGTAAGGGGTCCCCGGCGTCAGGTTCTCGATCACTACGGTACCGTCGTATGTGCTCGGTCTTACATCGACGACCCCTTTATAAGCTGCCGGCTCGCCCGTGCTGTCCTTACCTGCCTTCACCTGCGCCGCAGAAGGCTGGCTTGCCCCTTCGGGCAGCGCAACGTAATACACTTTACCCGCTTCATTAATCCTGACGGCTATCGCTACGGCGTTCAATGTTGATTGAAACACCGCCGGATAGGTCGGCAGAAACTCGGGAGGCGGATCGGCCTGCGGAGCTGGAAGAGGTATAGGTTCGTTCGCCCAACTCAAGAACGGCATGCCGTTCGTTGGTACGTCCTGCATCACCCAAATGCCATTAAAGTTAAAGCTGGAAGAGAAGGAGGCTTGCGTTTTCAGCTGAGCTGTCGAAAACCCGACTATTCCTGACCGTGCAGGAAAAAGCGCTGTCTGGTCAGCGAATTGGAATACATCCTTATCATAAAAATTAGCATTTACACCTGTATTCCCATTCATTATCAGCTGCCCGAACACAGGTCCTACGCTTGCGGGCGCTATAGTCGTTACTTCTTGGTCAATATGAATATTGGCTGTGTTATAGCTCGACATGAGGACTAGCCGGCCGTTTTCCCACTGTTCCGCATAGCCAATTAATCCGCCGAAGCCTGCCGCATTCCCCGCATTCGAGTACAGATGCCCGAGTGAGAAGTTATTTTGAATCGTGACGTCAAGAAAAGCATCCACATAGCCAATGAGGCCCCCGACATAGGTGCTGCCAGTGACATCCTTTAGCGCGTAGGAGCTTAAAACATCGGTTCCGTCCTGATCAAAGGAGCCAAGGTCATCTGTGCCTTGCACGTATCCGATTAGCCCCCCGACACGAGTCCCCCCGGTCACATTCGCATTCGTGAACACTTCTTCCACTGCAAGGTCCTGACCGTATCCAATCAAACCGCCTACCCATTGGCCTTGCGGAACATTCACCGTTCCTTCGAAGGATGATCGGCTGAACCAGCTTTCGACGCTATTTCCTGCCATGCCTCCGAACCCTTTGTCCACGAGGTTGGCGTCTTGTCCGGCCATTACATTCGCTTTGGAGGTAACTCGAATAAATGCCGAGTTATGACTGTACCCCGCCACGCCCCCAATGCTGGCGTACCCAGAGACCGTACCCGTCACCTGTACGTCCGATATAAGCGTATCATTCTCCGCGTGTCCGGCTATAAGACCCGCCTCGCGGGAGCCGTGAATCTCCCCTTGTACAATGTTCAGGTTCATGACCCGCGCCCGATTAAGCGTGCCGAACAAGCCTACCCTTGATGAGGAATTGTTCGTAATCTGCAGCCCGTATATACTGCGCCCCATTCCCCAGAAGCTTCCGTTGAAGGGATGATCCTCTGTCCCAATCGGGGTCCATGGTCCTGTTAGTGAAATATCATTTTTTAAAGCGAAATAGTAATACTTGTCCAAATATTGCGGGAGACCTACATTTTTCAAATGCTGTTCGGTCTCGATAATAAACGGACTCTCTAACGTGCCTGACCCGCTCGCGAAGTCAGGCTCATCCGCCCCCGCTTCGGGGTCTTCCGCCGACGCCACTCCCATGCCGATCAAAGGCTGAAAGAGCAATGCCAGTACTAAAATGAATGTCAGCCACTTGTTTCTTGATGCCATTACGCCCATGCTACACTTCCTTTTTCATATATTAAAATAAATATACCAATCGCTATTGAACGGATTCTGAACAATTTCGACATGATTCGAGTTATTTCGGTTGTATCCATGGACCGGCCGCGAGCGATAAACCCGCCTTGGCTTGGTACGCATAGGAAAAAGGGCCCTTAATAGCTGGTAACCGCTATTCGGGCCTCTTCTATTTTTCACATGCTATCAGCAAGTTAACTTCGCCAGCCGCCGTATTTCTTCGCTCAACCTTCGGTTGACGGGGTATACTTCTTCAATAAAGCTTAAAATACAAAGCGCCGATTCGGGGACACGGCCGTATCCCTGAACCATGTCACCTACAATCTCTGCAAAACGGGGGAATCTCTTTTCCACCCGCCTTTCGTTCCCGAACGGATCGGGAAAGTAGTCTACCTCTGGTTCCAACAGGTGCAGCACGGATAGTATCCTGTCGACCGCGTAACCTTGAATAAACCTCGCCGCCGATAAGCGTTCGCCCCTGGCATAGCGGCCAAGACCGACGTAGAGATTGGTTAAAGCCTCGTTTAAAGGGAAATCCAAGGAATCCCTTTTGGGGCTAGGAATCGGGTTGGCAGAATTAGCGATTTCCGTATTGCCGTACGCCGGGTCCTTCCATATGACCCTTCCGCCCGTATAGGAGGCGTTCGCCAGCTCCCATTCCTCGAATACGGCATATTCTCCAAAAATACCGTCCTCGAACAGCACTTTGTACCCCACATCCGAATTTTTAAAGGAGTAAGCAAGAGGGTGTACGTCCTCGAGCCAGTCCAACCGGTCGATATAGCTGTTTTTCTCTCCTGGCTTCACAATGACAAAGAAGTCTAAATCCGAAAATTCATCCATTCGCTCCGTCTCGGCCCCAACAGAACCGACGCCTAATAACAGAAGGGCTCCCCCTTTGCGTTCAAGCGACTTGCCGATCTCTCCCAGCCGCTGTAACAGCAGCTCTTTTTTCAGCATAACGAATCCTCCCTTGGTTTTGGAATGTAAAAAAGGGCCCAACCCGCACTTCTCAGCGAGGTTGAACCCTTAAGGTTACATTGCCTTTATTATTCTCCTGTGAAATTAACACGCTTGCGTTGCTTCTGTCAATCCCTTCCACATATTGATGGATGTGTCCTAGTCGATTTCCCCGAGCAGAGCGCGCCGCCGATCTTATCTTGCGATAATATTTTGCAATGTTTCTCCCAATGCGCTAATATATATCGTATACGATTTAATCGTGTACGATATATATGGAGGGTGATTTCGATGACTACTGTACATGACTTCACAGTGACGAAAACAAACGGCGAGCGGAAAGCATTGAAGGATTATGCGGGAAACGTTATGCTAATCGTAAACACCGCGAGCAAATGCGGCTTGACGCCCCAATTTACGGGGCTTCAGAAGCTATATGAACAATACAAAGATCAGGGCTTGGAAATACTTGGTTTTCCTTGCGATCAATTTAATAACCAGGAATTCGATTCGATTGAGGAGACGACACAGTTTTGCCAGTTGAACTATGGCGTGTCTTTCCCGATTTTCGCAAAAATTAAAGTCAATGGCGATCAAGAAGACCCGCTGTTCACCTTTTTGAAAAACGAGCAAAGAGGACTGCTCTCCAAACAAATTAAATGGAATTTTACAAAGTTTTTAGTGGATAAGCGGGGGAACGTGGTGGAGCGCTACGCCCCAACGACAGAGCCGGAAAAAATCGAAGCCAAAATTGTAAAACTGCTCAAGGAGTGACAAACGAGGACCTATGGATGATTTTCTTACTTTAGACAAGCAGCTTTGCTTCGCCATATACGAGACATCAAGTCAGTTCTCGAAATTATACAGCACCGTTCTGGAGGACTTTGACTTAACGTATCCGCAGTACCTTGTCCTACTAGCGTTATGGGAGAAGGATGGCATCGGCGTTACATCAATAGGTGAGAAAATCAATCTCGGCACCGGAACGCTCACACCGATCCTCACCCGCATGGAAAAGAACGGCTGGCTCCGCAAAGAGCGGTCCCGGGAGGACGAGCGAAAAGTATTTGTTCATTTGGAAAAGAAGGCGGTCGACCAGAAAGAAAGCATTACGAAGGCCGTGCAAGAAAAAATCATCAATTGCAGCATATCCCTTGATGAATATGAGCAGCTGATGACGCACCTGAAGCTGTTAAGAGGAAAGCTTGAGCAAGCCAAGCAGCTGTCCGCCGGCAAGAAATAGTTTATTTTTGAACCAGCTTGCCGCTGTAGACGCGGTTTCGCCTTTATACTTTGAGGGCGCCCAATGGGTGCCCTCCCTTTTCTCTGGAATCAGCCATGTCCCCCCGCCTGCTTCCTCCTCTGGACAAGCTGCAGAATCAGCATCGCGCCAAGCGCGCCGAATCCGATAAGATCGGTTATGAGTCCCGGAATAATAAGCAGAAGCCCCGCCGCGACGGCGATTACCCGTTCAATAGCGTGAAGCCGCCGAATCCAATAGCCGATCAGACCCGCTCCGACGCCGATCATGCCGATTACCGCGGTGACCGTTACGCCGGCCGCCTCCATCCAGTTCGTATCGATGAGCAGCAGCTGCGGCTGATACACAAAGATGAACGGGATGATAAAAGCGGCAATCGCGACGCGCGTCGATTCCACGCCCGTCTTCAGCGGCTTGGAGCCCGCTATCCCCGAGGCCGCATAGGACGCGAGCGCGACAGGCGGCGTTATATCCGCCACGATGCCGAAATAAAAAACAAACATGTGGGCGGCGAGCAGCGGGACAGGATAGTCGAGCGCGACAATAGCCGGCGCGGCAATCGTCGACGTAATAATATAGTTGGCCGTCGTCGGCGTCCCCATGCCGAGCACCAGGCTGGCCAGCATCGTAAGAATGAGCGTCGGCAGCAGCAGTCCTCCCGCCAAATCTAACAGACCGTTCGCAAACTTCAGTCCAATGCCGGTCAAGGTGACGACGCCAACGATCATCCCCGCGCAGGCGGTCGCGGCAACGACGCCAAGCGCCGATCTTGCCCCGGCCGCCAGTGCGGATAAAATGTCCTTGAACGACATCCGGGTAGCCTTACGGATGGCGCCCACCGCGATAACGGACAAAATGCCATAGATCGCCGAACGCTCGGGGGACATCCCGGACATGAGGAAGCCGATGATCGCCGCAATCGGGATCAATAAATACAGGTTTTTCAAAACCGCTCTTCGCTTCGGCAGCTCATCCGATCGAAGTCCCCTCAGCCCCTGCCGCTTCGCCTCGAAGTGCACCATAATCCAAATCCCCGTAAAATAGAGCAGCGCCGGGATAAGCGCAGCCAGCGCCACCTGGTAATAGGGCGTATTCGTAAATTCCGCCATAAGAAACGCGGCTGCCCCCATAATCGGCGGCATAATTTGTCCGCCCGTCGAAGAAGAGGCCTCTACCGCTCCGGCAAATTCGCGCCTGTACCCGATTCGCTTCATCATCGGGATCGTGAAGGCTCCGGAGGTGACCACATTCGCGACGGAGCTGCCGCTGATCGTCCCTTGCAGGGCGCTTGAGAAGATCGTCACCTTCGCCGGACCTCCAATCCGCCTTCCCGCTACCACTAAGGAGAGATCGTTGAAATATTCGCCGACGCCCGTTTTATCCAGAAACGAACCGAACAGGAGAAACAGAAAGATAAAGCTGGCGGAAACCATAAGCGGCGTCCCCAATATCCCCTCCGGCGTAAAATACATCTGGCTGATCAGCCGTTCCAGTGAAACGCCGCGGTGCTCCAGAAAGCCGGGCATGTATTCGCCGAAATAGGCGTAAAGCAGAAAGATGACGGTAATCGTCACGATCGCAATCCCAACCACGCGGAGCGCGGCAATCAGAACAAGCAGCACCGCGATTCCGCCGACGATCATATCTACGGTTGTAAAATTACCGATACGGGTAAACAACGCCTCATAGTTCAGCAGCCAGTAGAGACCGACACCGATCCCCAGCATCGACAGCAAATAATCGTACCAGGGGATTCGGCCGCTTTTTCCTTTTTTCGTGGAAGGATATAAGAGAAAGATGAGGCCCAGTCCGAAGGACAGATGCACCGCGCGGTGCACCTGATCCGGCAACGGCGTAAAAAAGCTGACGTACAGCTGGTACAGGGAAAACAATACGGCAAAACCGGCTGTAACGGTTTTCAGTATGCCTTCAAGCGGCCGAAAATTGAAATCGGGATCGTATTTGCCGATCATCTCCTCGATTTCCGCCTGGCTCATGGACTCCTTCTCGAGTTGTGATACCTTCGGATTATCGGTCAATGCGCAGCCCTCCCTTGACATACTCCCAGACATGCAGACGGTCGATTTCAAATCGCACCGCCGAGCCCGGCTCGCTAAGCGCGGAGAGCGGAATCTCTTCTCCTCGCAGCAGCAGCTTATGGTCGGCTATCACCTGCCCGATTCGAAGCTCGAACGTATCTAAGGTGCGGTCAATGTGCTCAATCCGCATTTTTCCGTCTGCCATTCGGAAGGTTTCCTCGCCTTCCAGCGAAGTCGGCATCCCGACTCCATAGGATTCAAAGACCATGGCGTCGAGAACCATTTGTTTGTTTTCATTCACGAAAAAGATCTCTTCCACCGGCGTGCGGTGAATCGAGTGAATATAAGTAAGCGTGAACCGGCTGCCTGGATGAACAGGCGATTGGAAGACGACTTGGCCATCCGATACCTGCGTGACGCTTAAGACCGGAACGGTCGAGGCCCATAACCATACGACCCCCAAGGTTACCGCTGCGAGAGCGAGCAGCCACACCCCTGCCCGATGAAAAACAGGCGTGAGGACAGCCCCCCACACCCGCTTTGTCACGTTCATCATTGGACGACGCCTTTTTCCTTCAAATACTTCTCCGCGCCCGGATGCAGCGGGATACTGATTCCCTCCAGCGCCTTATCGGTTTGGATTTCATTCGCCTTAGCGTTAATGGCAATAAGCGGCTCCGTGTTTTCATAAATCGCCTTGGTGATATCATAGACGAGCTGCGCGTCGAGTTCGGAGCGTACGGACATAATCGCTTTCACGGCGACCGTTTTGACCTCGGCATCCTGTTTGGGGTACGTGCCCGGCGGTATCACTTGCTGACTGTAATACTTGTATTTATCCGTGATGGCTTTCATCTTATCGTCTTCGATCGTCAGAAGCCGGATGCCGGTCGTCGCGGCCAGCTCATTAATCGCCGCCGTCGGCGCGCCCGCCGTTACGAACGCCGCGTCAAGGCCGCCGTCCTGCATTTTTTTGGCCGAATCGCCGAAGGATAGACGCTCCGTGTTCAAATCGTCAAAGGTTAAGCCATACGCTTCGAGAATTTGTCTGGCGTTGACTTCCGTCCCGCTTCCCGGCGCGCCTACTGATACCTTTTTGCCTTTCAGCTCCGACACGGAAGCAATGCCGCTTTTCTCCGTAACGACGATTTGAATCGTCTCCTGATAGAGAGCGCCGATCGCCTGCAAATTAGCGACCGCCCCGTCGCTGAACATTTCCGTGCCCTTGGCCGCATAATCCGCAATGTCGCCCTGTGTAATCGCCAGATCGACTTCTTTATTGCTGATTAAGCGCATATTTTCGACCGCCGCGCCGGTCACCTGAGCAGTGGCGCCCGTGCCGGTCTTGTCTTGTATGAGGTTCGCGATTCCTCCGCCAAGCGGATAATAAGTGCCCGCCGTGCCGCCTGTCGCAATGATCAGGCTGGACGGCTTCTCTCCCGCCGCCCCATCCGATGCGCCGGGAGCCGGATCCTCCTGCGAATTTCCTCCGCAAGCGGTCAATGCCATGATTAACGCCAGCGCAAGAACGAATCCTTTGCTCACTCGCCCTATCATTGTCATTCCCCCCATCCTTAATATCGAGCATCCGCTTTGCGGATCATAGTCCCCGGTAGTATGTATATGTCGGCGATACCGAAAAAATCAGAAAAAAAGTCGCAGCGGATTTCTTTGGCTCAAGCCAAACAGTCGGCTATCCCCTTCATTTTCCATTAGATAGCGCTTACACTTGTTTTTGTCACAAAAAATGCAGGAAAAATCTCGTTTTTTCGCCCTGAAATACGGCTAAATTCGGAAAGATCATGTATAATAAAGAATTGAATGACAAGTGGACAGGAGATTGGAGGACGAGCCTGCTGGGAGCTACATAACAAGGAGAATCCCGCAGACCGAATCCCGATCGGGGGTTAACGGCAAGACCATAGAGCAATACAATTCAAACCGTGTAGGAGGCAATCAACAATGGCATTAGAATCTATGAAGGACATGCTAAACAAAGCGCTCAAAGAAGGCTATGCAGTAGGTCAATTCAACATCAACAACCTGGAATGGACGCAAGCGATCCTCGACGCCGCTCAATCCGAGCAATCCCCGGTTATCCTCGGCGTATCCGAAGGCGCAGCGAAGTATATGGGCGGCTTCAAGGTTGTAACAGCTATGGTGAAAGCTCTGATCGAAGAGGGCAACATTACGGTTCCTGTCGCTATCCACCTCGACCACGGCTCCAGCTTCGAGAAGTGTAAAGCTGCGATCGACGCAGGCTTCACTTCGGTTATGATCGACGCTTCCCACCATCCGTTCGAAGAGAACGTGGAGACGACGAAGAAAGTCGTTGAATACGCGCATTCGAAAGGCGTTTCCGTCGAAGCCGAGCTTGGTACGGTTGGCGGCCAAGAAGACGATGTAATCGCTGACGGCGTTATCTACGCGGATCCGAAGGAATGCTTCGAGCTTGTTCAACGCACAGGCATCGACTGCCTTGCTCCTGCGCTGGGCTCCGTACATGGTCCTTACAAAGGCGAACCGAAACTGGGCTTCAAAGAGATGGAAGAAATCTGCCAAACGATCAAGCTTCCGCTTGTTCTTCATGGCGGCACTGGCATCCCAACGGAGCAAATCAAAAAATCCATTTCGCTTGGCACAGCTAAGATCAATGTAAACACTGAGAACCAAATCGCGTTCACGAAGGTTGTTCGTGAGGTTATCGCAGCTAACGCTGAAGTTTACGATCCGCGCAAATTCATCGGCCCAGGCCGTGAAGCGATCAAGCAAACGGTTATCGGCAAGATCCGCGAGTTCGGTTCTTCCAACAAAGCTTAATAGAAGAGGCTGACGCCTTTCAGTCTGCCCGGAATCCTGCGACAGGATTTACGGGCAGATTTTTTTTGCTCGGGCGGAAAGCCATTCAGCATCTTGTTCGCGCAACTTTGCAGTTGCTTATGCTTGACACGCAACTCTAGAGTTGCTTATACTCGGTATATGAATGGGGATAAGGAAGCGATATTTAACGCACTCGGCGACTCGACTCGGCGGCGAATCCTGGACGAACTATCCGAAAGCAGCGAGATGACGTTGTATGAGCTTACGGTGCGTCTCATTACGAAGCATCACCTTTCGATTTCGCGGCAGGCGATCGCCAAACATCTCTCCACATTGGAAGAGTCAGGCCTTGTCAGGTCGGAGAAGAAAGGAAAGTACCGCGTGATTGTATTCAACAACGAACCGCTGAAACATCTGCTGAAAGGGTGGGTAGAGTAATATTTTAGCAGAGCACTATGTTTAACCATTAAAGGAGGAAGAACATCATGAACATCATTGCGACCAGTCTATTCGTGCAGGATCAAGACAAGGCCTTGACGTTTTATACGGAGACGCTGGGCTTTGTCAAAAAGCATGACGTGCCTATGGGTAAGTTCCGGTGGATCGCGCTTGTTTCACCCGATCATCAGGATGGGACGGAGCTTATCCTTGAACCGAACGATCATCCCGCCGCAAGGGATTATCAAAAGAAAATATTTGCCGATGGCGTCCCCGCAACTATGTTTGGCGTGGCCGATATTCAGAAAGAGTACGACCGGTTATTGGAGAACGGCGTGAAATTTACGATGAAGCCGACGAAAATGGGCGAATTCACGATTGCCGTATTTGATGACACATGCGGCAATCTGATTCAAATCATTCAACAGTAACTGCATAACGAGTGATCGTTGGTTTGCGATTCGGATTTATTGGCCGCTGCATCATGTCCGGTAGTAATAAGGCTTCCAATGCAGCGGGATAAAAAAACCGTTTCTCCGGCGAAAATGTGCGGGTAGTCCGCCATTTTGCGAAAGAAACGGTTTTATACTTTTAGAATGGATTATTTAATGACGACGTATTCCAGATTAACCAGCTTCGCGTAGGTTACGATTTGGTCGGTCGTCAAGTTCAAGGACACGACCGTATGGTGGCCGCCGCCGTTCTCGATCCAAGCTTTTACGCCATCCTGGAAGTTCGGCTTCACAGTCCACAGAACGCGAGCGACAGGCAGCTTAGGGGCTGGAACTGTTGGCTCGAACGCGGTAACCTCGTTGATCAGCAGCTTATAATGCGTGCCGAAGTCCGCCATGGAGACGACGACGCCATCGCCTGCTTTGCCGTCGAACACGAGACGGGCCGGATCCTCGCGGTCGCCGATGCCAAGCGGGGACACCACGATTTTCGGTTTGTTCGCCGCCAGGGACGGATCAACCTCGAGCATATGGGATTGCAGGATCGCTTCCTGACCGGCCGCCAGCTCGTATGTGTAGTCCTCCATAAAGCCCGTGTTCTGATTGCGGCTCATTACCTTCAGCAAGCGGTCAAGCGCGGCTGTCTTCCAGTCGCCCTCGCCGGCAAAGCCATAGCCTTGCGCCATAAGACGTTGAACGGCAAGACCCGGAAGCTGCTTCATGCCATGCAGATCTTCAAAGTTCGACGTGAAGGCATTATAGCCTCTTTCGTCCAAGAAACGTTTGATCGCAATTTCATAGCTCGCTTGGATTCTTACGCTGGCTTCCCAAGCCTCTTTGCTGTAGGTGCCGTAATCGAATTCGTAGAGCTCGGCATATTGGCCCATCAGATCATCGATTTCCTGCTCGGTAACGGCATTTACGTACTGCACGAGGTCGCCGATGCCGTAATAGTCCACAGTCCATCCGAACTGAATTTGCGCCTCAACCTTGTCGCCTTCCGTTACGCCAACGTTGCGCATGTTGTCGCCGAAACGGGCAACCTTAATGTTGAAGCTTTCGTTGTAAGCAACCGCAACGTCCATCCAGTCCGCGATTTGCTTCTGCACTTCCGGACGCTCCCAGTAGCCGACGACGATTTTATTTTGCTTATTCAGGCGGGCATTGATGAAGCCGTATTCGCGGTCGCCGTGAGCGGCTTGGTTCAGGTTCATGAAGTCCATGTCGATCGTTGCCCAAGGAATGCTTTCGTTAAATTGTGTTGCCAGGTGAAGCAAAGGCTTCTGCAGCAGCTTCGTGCCGCGAATCCACATTTTTGCCGGCGAGAACGTATGCATCCAAGTGATGACGCCCGCCACTTCGTCGCGGTAGTTGATTTCTTTCATGATGCTTGTAATTTTATCCGCGCTGACCGCGAGGTCTTGCAGGACCAGCGGATAAGGCAATACGCCGCTATTATTTAAAGCGTCTGTCATTTTCTGCGCGTTAGCTTTTACTTCAGCCAGCGCCTCTTCCCCATACAGATGCTGTGAACCTACAACGAACCAAAACTGTTTAGCTGCTGCTGCTGTCATTCGAATCATCCTCTTTTCTTTTATTTGGTAGGGTATAAGGCCTTTATTTCTGCCCGTAGTAGGCATCTTTCCCGTGCTTGCGAAGATAGTGCTTATCGAGTATGCCTTGCGGAAGCTCCTTGGCAAAATGGTTCAGCTGCCGCGCGTACAGGTTCATTTTGCACACTTCCTCCAGCACGACGCTGTTCACGACGGCCGACTTCACGTCTTTGCCCCAAGTGAACGGCGCATGTCCTTGAAGCAGGACGGCCGGAATCGCCATCACGTCCAAGCCGCGCTGCTTGAACGTCTCGATGATGACATGACCCGTCTCCGCTTCGTATCCGCGGTCAATTTCCTCTTGGTTCAGAAACCGCGCGCAAGGAACGGCGCCGTAGAAGGTGTCCGCATGCGTGGTGCCCATAACAGGGACGTCGAGTCCCGCTTGCGCCCAGATCGTGGCCCAAGTTGAGTGCGTATGCACGATGCCGCCGATCTGCGGAAAATGTTTATACAACACGGCGTGAGTTGCCGTATCCGATGAAGGTCTTAAGTCTCCCTCAACCACTTTGCCGTCAAGGTCGACGACGACCATGTCGCTTGGCTTCATTTTTTCGTAGCTGACTCCGCTCGGCTTGATGACGAACAGACCGCTTTCCCGGTCGATCGCGCTCGCATTGCCCCAAGTGAACTTCACGAGTCCATGCTTCGGCAATTCCAGATTCGCTTCATATACTTCTTGCTTCAGCTGTTCTAACAACGTTAGCCCCTCCCGTTCTCTAGCAGATGCTCAACAGCGGCCTGCTCAATGGCGAGCCCTTCTTTGTAGCGTTCAATGAAGGCTTGGAACCCTTGAACATCCTTCGCGTCCGGAGCCAGCTCTTGGCCCTCGACATCCTTGAATACCTGCTGCGCGAGGAAGCTGTCCAAGCTCTCGTCTTGATCCTTGTTAATCAGGTAGGAGGCGAGCAGCGCCATGCCCCATGCCCCGCCTTCGCCTGCCGTAGACATGACCGAAATCGGCACGTTCAGCGCGGCGGCGAGGATTCTTTGCCCGACTACCGGAGTCTTAAAGAGACCGCCATGAGCCAAAATGCTGTCAATCGCTACGTTTTCTTTCTCGGTTAAAATATCCATGCCAAGCTTCAGCGCCCCGAATGCAGTAAATAAGTGCGTGCGCATGAAGTTGGCCAGATTGAAGTTGCTCTCCGGCGAGCGGACGAAGAGCGGCCGCCCCTGCTCGATGCCCGTAATATTTTCGCCCGATAGGTAGCCGTAGCTGAGCAAGCCGCCGCCATCCGGATCGGCTTCAAGCGCCTTGTTCAGCAGCACGCTGAACAGCTTGCCGGAATCCGCCTCGTAGCCCATCGCCACGGCAAATTCGCGGAACAAGCCCATCCACGCGTTCAGATCGCTGGAGCAGTTGTTGGCATGCGCCATGCCGACGGGACTGCCGTCCGGCGTCGTCACCATATCGATCTCCGGGTACACCTTGGACAGTTCTTTCTCCAATACGATCATTGCAAAAACGGAAGTGCCCACGGAGACATTGCCCGTACGCTTCTTCACGCTGTTCGTCGCCACCATGCCTGTTCCGGCGTCGCCTTCCGGAGGACAGAGCGGAATGCCCGCCTGCAGATCACCGGCTGGGTCTAGGAGAGCGGCTCCCGCTTCCGTCAGCACGCCGGCTTGCTCGCCCGCGAGATACACTTTCGGTAGGAGCTGCTCCAGCTTCCACGGGTAACCCTTGGCGGCAATGAGCTCGTCGAATTGGTTTATCATCGTTGCGTTGTAGTTATGGGTTGCTTCATCAATCGGGAACATGCCGGAAGCATCGCCGATACCCAGCGCTTTGTTGCCCGTAAGCAGCCAGTGAATATAGCCGGCCAGCGTCGTAACAAAATCAATGCGAGGCACATGCTCCTCTTGGTTCAAGATCGCTTGGTACAGATGCGCGATACTCCAGCGCTCAGGGATATTGAACTGGAATAGCTCCGTCAGCTCCCTCGCTGCCGCGCCGGTCGTTGCGTTGCGCCAAGTCCGGAACGGCACCAGCAGCTCGCCCTTATTATCGAACGCCAAATAGCCGTGCATCATGGCGGAGAAGCCGATCGAGCCCATGGTCCGGAGCGTGATGCCGTAATGGCGTTCCACTTCCTGCTTCAATTCGCGGTAAGCCGCTTGAAGGCCTGTCAGGATGTCCTCCTGATCGTACGTCCAATAGCCGTCCTTCAGCTTGTTCTCCCACTCGTAGCTGCCCGATGCGATGGTTTGGAATTGACGGTCGATCAGCACCGCCTTGATCCGCGTCGACCCCAATTCAATACCGAGCGACGTTTCGCCCTTGGTAATTGCTTCTTTCCAGTCCACTTGACTCATGAGCCCGCATGTCCCCTCTCTATTTAAACTTAACGGTTCCTATAATTGCTGTTTCCGGTCATGCCATCCGCTTGTTGTGACAGTCGGAAGGTTTTCA
The DNA here is from genome assembly GCF_003583765.1 of Paenibacillus nanensis. Lineage (GTDB taxonomy): Bacteria > Bacillota > Bacilli > Paenibacillales > Paenibacillaceae > Pristimantibacillus > Pristimantibacillus nanensis. Next base: position 47,833 of record NZ_QXQA01000008.1, on the reverse strand, counting down.
TTAAGAAGGCGCTTTCCTGTACTGACAGCCTTAGTATATTTTTTTGTACGTACATTTGTCAATATAGTCTAATAGTTATACCTACATAAGTCACAATAGTATTGTGAGTCGTCATATTTCGCGTCTTTATGAGATCGGACATAAAAGTTGTACCATCGCGCACATACATAAATAGCGCCGCACTTGCATTCCATACGATTCATGCTAAAATGTGTACGTACAACTTTTCGAACAATGATGAAAGAAGTGGAATGCGTGAAGCCCAAATATCAAGTCATTATTGATGATATAAAAAGTCATATCCTATCCGGAACATACAAGGCAGGCGAGCAAATTCCGACGGAATCCGCCTTGCAGGAGAGCTACAACGTCAGCCGGCAGACGGTTCGGAAAGCGATTTTGGAGCTGTCCAACGAGGGCTTCCTAAGAAGCGAAAAAGGATCCGGCACGTATGTCAGCAACCAGTACCGTTCCCGGTCGGGCGGCAAAGCCATGAAAAAAACGATCGGCGTCATCACGACCTATATCTCGGACTACATCTTCCCTTCCATTATCCGCGGCATCGAGAGCCGGTTGAATGAAGATAACTACTCCTTGCTGCTGGCCAGCACCAATAATGATATCGCGCAGGAGAAAAAGGCGTTGGAGATGATGCTGTCCTACGGCGTGGACGGCCTTATTATTGAGCCTACCCGAAGCAACGAGTACAACCCGAATATCGCGTACTACCTGTCCTTCAAGGAGCAGGAGGTGCCGTTCGTCATGATCAACGCCTATTATGAGGAGCTGGAGGTGCCTTTCTTCTGCCTGGACGACGTGCAGTCCAGCTATCTCGCCACCCGGGAGCTGATTGCCAAAGGCCATACCCAGATCGGCATTATCGCGAAGATGGATGACTTGCAGGGGAAGTACAGAATGAAGGGGTACATCAAAGCGCTTGGAGAAGCCAAGCTGCGGTTCCAGCCCGAGCATCTGCTTTCGTTCGATACGGATACGAAGCCGCATCTGTCTGCCAACTTGGAGCAGTTTTTGCATGACAATCGGGATGAACTGACGGCGCTTGTGTGCTACAACGACGAGGTCGGCTTGGAAGTCGTTCATGTGTGCCGCAGACTGGGAATCTCCATCCCGGACGAGCTCTCCGTCATCGGCCAGGACAACTCCTACATCGCCAAGAATGCCAATATTAAGCTCACCACCCTCACCCACCCCCAAGAACAAATGGGCCGCGACGCCGCGGACTGGGTCATTAAGAGCTTGCAGGGGAAAAGGGACTTGCCTAACCAGACGTACTATCAGCCTGTGTTGGTTGAGGGGGAGACGGTGAGGGCGATTGAAGTGGAGTAGTTTCCGTTTTGCTTATTGTAGGGAATATAGAAGGCCGTCCCTAAGTCGAATGACTTTGGAACGGCCTCTTTTGTTGCAGATAGAACCTGTTACAGATCGAGACCGAGGTCAAGTACAATGTTCAGCATCCGCATAATGATCGTTACCGACTGATTGCGGGTAGCGGTATCCTCTGGCGCGAACTCATCATCGCCAACACCGCTTACGATACCCGCTTGGCTAAGCTGACTGATATCGTCTGCAGCCCAATGGCCGTTGATATCGGAGTACTGCGGCGCTCCGGTGGCCGCGCCCATGTTCAGCACGCGAGCCAGAATTGCAGCCATCTCGGCGCGGGTAATCTCTTGGTCAGGATGAAACGCGCCATTGCCCGTACCCTTCACGACTCCTGCACGATGCAAGGCTCTAATAAAGGCATCCGCCCAGTGGCTGTCCGTGTCGGAGAAGGAACCGTCCTCTCCTGCCGTATCCATGCCTAACGCACGGACGATCATCGCCGCGAATTCAGCTCTTGTTACGTGATCCGTGCCTTTGAACTCGCCTCCAGGCTTGCCTTCGACAATACCAAGCTGCGAAGCGTATTCAATTGCTTTAGCAGCCCAATGCGTCGCTAATACGTCGGAGAAGGTGACCGGCGAATTCGCTTGCAGCGCTTGCCGCACACTAGCCTTTATCTCCTCAGCGTTGGCGATGGCGCTGTTCAATGCCGGCTTGCCTACCCCCGCGCCGGAATCCGTCTCCGAATCTTCATCCGTCGGATTTCCCGGATTCGGTGCCGGAATATAGATCTGCTGCGTCGTTACCGTAACCTTCAGCTCCGCAGGCTCGCCTGCGCTGAACATGAAGGTGAGGACATCTTCATTCGACAGCGTTGCCAAGTAGCTGCTTTTGATCGTAACCGCTTGTTTGCCATCCGAGGTTGCTGCAGCGAGGCTGTAGTCCGTTTCGGTAAGCATAGTATCGCCCTTCTTAATTCCCGTCAGCGTGTTACCGTTCAAGGCCACTGTCACCGTAATGTCGGCTCTAGCATTCGTATAGAACGTCGCCGTAGCCGCCGAGAGCGTAGAATTCTCTACCGTATAGTAGAAATTCGGCACTGGAAGCTGCATAGCCTGAACCTCATCGCGTATGTCTTCACCCAGGTAGAAGCTCAAATGCGCCGGCTGGTTGTACATCGCATTCTGCGAGTTCGCCGCCAAACGATACTGCGGATCGTGCATCAGCGTGTAAATGACATTGTCCGTCGGAATATCCGTCGTGTAGATTCTTAATGCATGATTGTCGCTAGTGCGAACAAGAACCTCATCACGCCAGTCCCCGAAGATATCGGCAATTAGGCTTGGATTCGCCTTTGTCCCGTTGTTGGAATAAGCTCCGGTCAAGGTCTGTAGCGTTGCAAGCTCGCTCTCCCCGGTCTCAACATCATAATGTAACTTTGTAATGGATGGCGCTTCAGTCGAGTTATAGTTATCCGGGCCGTCAAAGAACTCGCTAAGCAAGTCTCCGTCCCAATACAGGATGAAGTTAACGGGAGCCTTGCCAGCTACGCCAATGCCTCCGACGTCGGTGGTAATCATTTCGCCGCTCACCATATTGTACATAGGCGTTCCGATTGCCCAAACCTCGAAACCCGGCAAAGGCGTTATATTGGCCGCTACGCCGCGCCCAACATCGCCTAGGTTCGCCGCGTACGTCCACACAGGCTCCCCTGTGGATCCGCGCACCAAGGTTACATTGTTCGGAGGTCCGGCTTCATGCGGCTGGAACACGTAAATTTCGTTACTGTTCGGTACCATGGCTGCTACGTGCAGGGCGTCGCCGTGGCCCGCAGCTACCGTGCCCCTAGTTCCATTCGTGCTCCATACGATCGTTCCATCCTGGTCCAGCGTAATGCCGCCAAGCACAACCTCGCTGTACCCGTCAAAATCTACATCGGCAACCTTCACATTATGATTGCCCTGATTGCTGCCGGCATTCCACTCCGCCAGCGTAAACCTCCAAACTTCCACAATATGACCGTCTATCAACTGATAGGCAGCTGCAAATCCCGGACCATAGTGGGCGCGCACCTCGATAACCGTTGGATAAGGCTCCGCGCCATCTACGCCGTTCTTCGGCATATAGGCCACTGCCCCGTTGAAGCGGTCGCTGCGGTTATTGTTGTTGTCGCCCCAGTTCGGGGAAATATTGTACGGCGCAAAATAATCGACCGTATCAATCGGCTCACCCGTTTCACCGTTAAATACCGTAAACGTTTCAGGACCGGACGCAACCCTGCCAAGCGCCGTGTTGTTGACCTGGTTGTCTTTTGCCGGGTTTTGAAGGCCGCCAACCCATACCGCCTCAGGATCGCCTAATACCCATGCCGGAGTGTCAGTCAGGTCGTCGATCGTACCATCCGCTTTAGGCAGATAACCCCTAGTTCCGTCAGCTGTCTTAATGGAGAACTCCGCTTTTCCGTCCTGATCCAGATCATAGAAGTTGAATGCGCTGTGGTGTGCGCTGGACACGATATTGATACCCAGATTAATTCTCCAGAGCAGCTTGCCTTCAAGGGTATACAAGTCGAATATCGTCTCGCCGGTATGCCTGTTCGTAAGGCCCGGGTCTTGAGCTTGAGACGGATACCATTTGACAAGAATCTCATACTGTCCATCGCCGTTCACATCCGCTACGGAGGTGTCATTAGCCGTGTAGGTAATAGGGTCGGCGTTAGATGCCGCGCCGTAGGCAAGCGCCGGGTTTGGACGATCCGCCGGTCTCTGCATGGGAATGTCCATATAATTATTGGCCCATGCTGTAGCTGCTTTGCTTTTGGCGCCGGTACTTATCTTCTCGACTACGTATTTGTCCCCGGTTGTACCGTCTGCGTCAATATAATCTAGCGTAGTAACCGGTGCCGTGTTGATTTTATTGCCGTTTCTGTACACGTTAAATGTTAAACCTTTGTTATATTCCGAGGCGAGCAAACGCCATGTTACAAGAATGCCTTCTCCGCTATTTTCTGGAACGGCTACTACTCCTCTGTCCAACCGCTCCATGGAGATCGGTTCGGAAGTCATTTTGTTCTGATGGCGGTTCTCAATATAAAGCTTCGCTTTTACTCCCATTCGGTTGACCGCTTTGTCGGGAACACTGGTAAGCGTTCCTACATAGGAGAATACGCCCTGCTTGTTCGGGTCATAGACGAGATCGACGGCATCCCTTGACCATGGGGCTTCCGTTAATTCCCACGTTACGCCTACCGTTTCGGTGCTGCCGCCCGCCACTTTAACCTTAACGGTTGCCGGCAGGTTAAGCCCTGCTTCGTCTGCCACATCCCCGATGTAAATCGTCTTAAACCAGCTTTGCCATGTATTACTGTCCGCTGTTACTGGGCGCTCCGGCAAGAAGTCATACGGCAGCACTTCCGTTATCGTGTCTGATGAAAGCGGCTTTGTAAAGAAATACAAATTATCAACGCCGTTATCGACAACGCCAAGATTATTTCCTCCGGCGCGCTCGCCAGTAAGAAGGAATGAGCTTATTTGACTTCCCTCAAAAGGAACCGTCAGCACTGACGGCACTGCGGCATCATTATCCCTCGGAACAAGGGAAACCGCAGCCTCCATCGTATCAAAATCAAATTCTATGCCTACCGTATACCATATATTAACCTCTTTATAACTAAACGCATGGTAACGGTCACTGCTCCAGAAATTAGCCGGGTTTGAACCGGTAGGGCCCGGTAAAGCCCCTGCAAACGCGCCTATTGTCCTTTCGCCGTTATAGGTGCCTGTTCTTAAACTCAGAAGCACATTGGCTCCATCCTGAAAGCTTAGGTTAAACGTATTTTGCGCGGTGGTCACCGCTGGAACCTTCCAGTCGAAATGAGCATATACCTTACTGCCGGAAACGGCGTACGGTAAATCCCCCTTACCGCCGCGGTTCCCCGAACCGGACGCGTCAAATCGGAAATAATGATTGATTTGAGGAGCCTCTTCTCTGGCAAGCGTATGGTAAGTGCCGCCGGCGAATATCCAAAGCGGGGTTGCATCGTTACCGGCAAAATTGCTCCCGAACTCTTGGGTATACCCTTCCGCCAACAGGGAGGAAAAGTCCGGAGTAGGCTCCGTAATCCGCGGGACATGCTTTACGTGGATCTGCACGCTGTTCGTAATGGTGCCGTCCATATTGGACACAGCCGTAAGCGTGGCCTCGCCTGCGCCGACACCGGTGACCGTCACGCTTTTATCCTCGTTTACGGCTATAGAAGCAACGCTATCGTCGCTGATCGACCATGTAAACGTCCTGTCGGTTGCATTAATGGGCATAACAACCGCGCCGAATGTGGCGGTATGCTTATCGGCAAGCGCGCCTTCTCCATATTCCAAGTGAGCAGCGGAGTTCGGAAATATGGTAATTTCGCTTGGGTTTATAATCGGTTTCACTCCGCCGGACGCAGCAGCTTTAAATAGGATATTATCGACGCGCATCCCATAGGTGCTTTCATCCCAATCAACACCCGTAACCGCGTTGAACCTTGCCCAGCTTTGTCCGCTTGCCCGGCTCGCGCCGATGCTCATGCTAGTAAGTTTATCGGAGCCTAACGCTATTGGCTCTGGCGTTGTGTAGGTGAGTGCACCGCCGTCGGTAAGGCTAATGGATGCTGCTTGCGCAAGAAGATCAACGGTTATGGTCGCCGAAAGCTTTGTCAGACGCGGTACACCTGCTAGCGCGGTAACGGCAGTTCCGATTGCAGGAGCGTTATTGGCGGTCATGTTGCCGGCGTAGTAGGATATGGTCGCCGGCGAGTTCGCATTCGTTCCGCCTCCGGCCGTCCGAAGCGTTACGACTTGATCCGCACCATTGTTAAGACGAACATCAAGCGAGTTCGCGCTTGGGCGGGTAATATCAACCCACCAGTCAAAGCTTACTTCAACCTGATCTTTGCCTGTAAGGTCATATTCGCCGCTATCAAGGGGAAGCGTCCACCAATAGCTTGCTTGTTTGGCCGTACTCGAATCGGCATCTATTCCCGGAGGCTGAACGCGAAGGACTTTGGAGTCAAACTCCGCTACCATAATGGATCCGGAGCCGCTGGCTGCCGGAGCGCCGGTTACCGTTCCAAGAAGCTCGCCGTCCTCAAAATCCAGTACATCGCCCACTTGTGTCAGAGCGACAGTTGTGCCGCCCTCCCCTTCTTCCGCGCCCAAAGCCGCCGAGGGCATAAGCATAAATACCATGGAAGCTGTGAGCAGTACGGACATGTACTTCTTAAGCCTTCTCTTCATCCACTTCACTCCTCGTAGCATGATAGAGTTGCCTGTCCCGACGCATAAAGCTCTTTCTCGGTTCCCCACACTATAAAGCGCTTTCATTTTGAAGTGAAACGCTTTTATCTTTTGCACTCTCACCTCGCTTTTTGTAGGGGTACGTACTCAACCGAATATCGATGTTCTCACAATGGCAAGCAATTGTCTGCATTATAGCCAATCGCCGACTTCACCGTAAATCATGACTATTGATTGTCTTTGTCATTTTTGATTTCACTTCAACATTTTTGCACTCAAATATATATAGAGCAAAAAAATCCACAACCGCGCCAGGTTGTAGATTTTCATCGTGGAGTTTAACCGTGAAAATCGGCTGGAACTGTGTATTAAGTTATTCCTATCATTTGTCGATAATGAGTTTAAACAAAGAACATCTGATTCACTTTTAGGTTTAAAACGATGCTAAGGGGATGTAGTTTGACTATGGAAATACGGCTCTTCAGAAGAGATGAAACTGATCTATATATGAAAGCGATAGATGAAATATGGAAGAAGGGCCACATTTTAAGTCGGGATAAGGCTCTAGCCGACTTCATGTTTTATAATACCCCTCATCATGAAAAGTATATTGGGAAAGAAAACTACGGTGCTATCGGTATTTGGGAGGATGGAAAAATCGTAGGGCTTGGCGGCCTTATGCTTTTTGAGTTTAACTTAAACGGCCAGATGGAGGCAGCTTGTAACGTAACCAATTCTATCGTATTAGAAGAATATCGGAGCTCAATGGCGGGCTTATTACTGTATGCAAAACCCTTTGACCTGTATCCTTTCTTTTGCAATTTTGGAATAGGTCTGAGTACATTTTCAATGCGTGTTTCACCAGCTACTATTTCAAAAGATATTATAACGCAACCTATAAATAAACTAGACCGGATGGTCGGCATTTTTGATAAGGAAAAAACAACCGAAATGTTGCTTGAAGGCAATGATCATTACTTAAGGAATTATGGTAAGGTGCGCATGGTACCGCAATATGGTGACAAGGCAGTTCGGCAGGAGTTGGCAGAAGAGAAATGGAATAGCTTTTACTACACACATATTGCCCCTAAGACGATCAGTATTTCGCGCAGCTTTGCATTCTTGAATTGGAGATATATAAACCATCCGACTTTTAACTACTTGGTGTATACTGCCCAAGATCAAGCTGGGAACTATGAAGGATTATTGGTCGCGAGAGTTGAAAGCATCGTCAATGGCACCGCGAAAATTTTGCGTATCGTTGAGTTTATTTCCAAGAATCAGGATGCTTCCATCGCATTGGCGAACAAAATCGTGGAAATCGGAACGAAAGAGGCTGTTCTTTTCGCCGATTTTTATTGCACGACGGATATGTTTAATTTTGGACTAGAATCGGTTGGCTTTAAAAGAGAGTTTACTTCGGATGATGATAAGATTGTCTTGCCATCCAGATTCCAGCCTGTGGATTTATCCGTTGTTAACCTGAATGCATGCTTATCTTTTTACGGAAAGAAAGTAAGAAAAATGAATCTATTAAATAACAATATCTACTTTACAAAAGGTGACTCCGACCAGGATAGACCTAATTAGGCTAAGGACCTAATTAGGCTAAACACAACAAACCCAGTATCCGCACGGTACTGGGTTTCATTATTTTATCGTACCTGACATACTAGCTATTCCATTGAGAATTCATGTAAGTAGCCTGCAGGCCCATGTCCGGGAAAAATAACAGAAGCCTTAGGTAAGGATCTCAAAAAAGGCAATGTGATATCCGCAAATTTTTTCTTGCTTCCACCAGGTAACCTTGTAATGGTCTGCTTCCCTTTAATAAGGCTGTCCCCGGAAAATACGAAGATATCGTCTATTAAGATACATACACTTCCATCAGAGTGGCCCGGCGAATGAAAGATTTCTATTTTGTGATTTTCCCAATCAAAACACTTATAGTCACTGAATGTTTCATCAGCATTGCAGCTATAAGGCTGGATTTTCGTATTTTCTATTTTGGGCTCGGGTGAGAAAAAGGGCACGATTGCATCAAAATGAGATGAAAAGTTGCGTTTAGAGTCCGGTAAATTTTGTGCGCATTGATCTATGGCTATTACCCTGCATCCGATATTTTCTCTTAACCAGTTAATCCCTGATATGTGGTCATAATGCTCATGAGTGAGCAGCACAATGATATCCGCGATATTGTTTTTCTTCAACAATTGCAGTGCATCGGCATCCACGCAAGGATCAATAATAAGTGCCTTATCATTGGATATAACGACATACATTCTGGAGTCTACAGGAGCAAAAGCGTAACTGTACGTTTCGCAATCAGTAATCTGAAATAAGCATTTCACAAAAATCCATTCCCCCAAGCTCAATCGTCATGGCTCCCCAGGTTAAACCGGATCCGAATGCAGACAAACAACACTGATAGGTGTTGTCCACGACGGCTTTCCCCAAATTATGCACGATGTTTATAGGGATGGATGCACCGCTTGGATTCCCAAAATTCTCAACAATATTCATAGGAGTCTTCTCATAAGGGATTTCTAATTTATCCGCCAGTTTTTTCAGCATAAACTTATTTGGCTGGTGAAATAAAAACCAATCGATATCTTCTTTTCGTTGCCCAGCAAAATGTAGTGTTTCATCGACTAAGGCCGGGACCTCTGCCTGCACAAAAGTAAAAACTTCAGAACCTTTCATCTTTAAATTGTCTAGACTACGTAGATTCCCATCATTGTCTAGATCCCTAAGGATAGCCGTTTCTTCAGAACTTGCCAATCGTGACCCTCCAGCAGGAATAATCAATGCTTCTCTGCGACTTCCGTCATTATACATAATATAATGTATATCCTTCGCATTCGGGTCATTCTCTACAACAATAATCCCTGCCGCATCACCTATTAATGGATAACTATTTCTGTCCTTTACCGATACTTTTTTGCTTAGCGTATCTACCGTAAAGAGAATAACCTTTTTATCACCCACATGCTCCAACAACATAAAGGCCTGCATCAATCCATGCAAGAATGCAGCGCAGCCCTGATTGGTATCGATGCAGATTACGTTATTCGCCAAGCCACATTCACCATGGATGACGTTGCTTACATGAGGGAGAAGATAATCGGGTGTCGTTGTGACGACTATAATGCCTCCAATTTCATCTTTTTCCACAAGATTATTTTCTAACATATATTTTAAGCCAAAGACACAGAAATCAGAGCTTGCTGTAGTCTCCTTCACTATCCGATGTTTTTCATACCCCATGATTTTTTTTAATCGCAGGGTCTGCTGTTCCGGAAAATTATAATTATGCACCTCATTTTCAAACTTTACTTCGGTTTGTGGAAGCACACCCAACATACCTGTTATTTTCTTACCTCGAAAAATGGTTTTCATATCACTCCCCCACTTTTTCGAATTACATTAGCTATTGATTCAACGCTGTTGAAATTTTCAGGAACAATGTCTAGCGCATCGATAATAACATCATATTCCTCTTCAATCATAGTCACCAAAGAAATGATATCGAAGGAATCCAAAACTCCCTCTTCAATGACACCATCGTTGGCAGCAAAATCATATTCAGAATGCAACTCTTCTAACAGTCTATAGATTTTCTCCATCTTCCGATTCCTCCAATATCTGATGTAAGCCCAACAGTTTAATAGTTTCACCATCTCTACTTATTAAAAGATAGTTTTCCTCAACATTGACTGTTGACTCATCTCTAATTTCATCATGATTCAAGAACACCGTTTTGTCCCACGTATATATACCCTGATTAATTATTACTTTGGGTTGTCCCATTCTTCGAAGAGCGCCATAGTCCATAGCCCTTAAAAAAGCTTTGATCTTAAAAATATCCCAGGTCGTATCCAAAAAACCGCCATTTGGTATATCAGTGGATAAATGCAGCCTTCCCCTCAAATCCTCATTTTGTTTATAGGTTTTGACTTCTCCAAATAACAAATCATTTATAAATATTTTAAATGTATCGAAGGCTAACTGGTTTTGTAATCTTAAGAGTGAAAACGAAGAAAATGAATCATCTAATTGAATTTCCTTTTGAAAAATGATATCCCCTGAATCAATTCTCTCTTCAACATAATGCCATGTGACCCCAGTCATGCTGTCTTGTTCATAGATAGCCCATGCTTCTGCATTCCTTCCTGGGTGTTTGGGAAGTAGCGAATTATGATAATTAATAATTGTTAGGTACTCATTTTGAACCACTATCCTCGGAATAATATAATTACACCCGAGTAAAAAGATAACTGTCCTCTTCCTAATGGCAACTAAATCTTGAATGATCTTTTCTTTTGGAACATTGATATAATGAATGTCTTGATACTTTGCTAAGTTTCCCAATGTCGATATCGTTGTAGTATTTGTTTCATAAATTAATATTGGGTTCGGAAGACCAAGTTGGAGCATATGCATAATGCACTTCGATGCGAGTGAACCCGACCCAACTATGATGACTTGTTCAAATTTATAACTCATGAATATGCTCCTGAATCTCTAATTATTATTTTCCTAGCGTCAGGTGATACTCAAGACCGTCTGAAGCACAATTCCTGCTCCGCATAGTTCCCATAAGAAAAAGCATCTTCCCATGTTGAAGATGCTCAATCTTGCCACGGTGGACGTGGTAAGAAAATGGACTGGCCTCGTTCAATAGTGGGGCAAAAGCCGTTTACACTATTTTATCAATTCACTCAAGCTTTCCCTCAGTTTAAGTCTATCAATTTTTCCATTTGTATTCCGGGGCAATTGATCCATTTTGTAATAAACAGACGGTATCATATACTTCGGCAACATTTCTCCAACACGTTTTTTAAACTCAGCTGCTTGAAATTCCTCATTGGATTCATAGTAAAAAATAATTTCTTTCTTTTCGTGGTTATATACAGCACATCCATTTTCCACTATTTTTAATGTATTTATTATAACATGCTCAATTTCACCGAGCTCAATACGATATCCGGAATGCTTTATAATGCTGTCCTTACGACCCTTGAATATCAGTTCCCCTCTATCATTTTCGAGTACGATGTCACCAGTCCGATAGATGATTTCAGGATATGAACGATTTAACGGATTTTGAACAAAAGCAGCAGCTGTTTTCTCCGGATTATTGTAGTATCCCATAGCTAAAGATGAGCCCCTAACACATAATTCTCCTTCCTCATTCACGCCGCATAGCTTATCTTGATCATTAAGAATAAACACATCAGTATTCTTACAAGCAACTCCAATAGGGATCGGTTCATCATCGGATAATTCCCTATCTACAATAAAATACGTACAATCTAGTGTAATTTCGATTGGTCCGTACAAATTAATAAACTTACTCTGGTTTAAAAACTTCCGCCAATAATTAAATTGTTTAGTAGGAAATACCTCCCCGGCAAACCAAATGGATCGTAAGGCAGGTAACTGTATTCTGGACAATAAATCCAGGTTTGCAATGTTGACCATGATCGTCGGTACCCAGAAAATAAACGTTACATGATGATCTTGCAGTAATTGTAATATACGTGTGGGGAATGCTGCCAGTCCATCAGGTAGGATAACGATCGTACTTCCAAGCGCCATTAACATGCATAGTTCAAAGCTGTATATATCAAAAACACTGGGAGATAAGCTCCCAATGACCTCATTATCATCAATCCCCGTCGTATTGATCGACCATTCCGTAAAGTCTATAAAGCTTCGATGATTTAAAACAACACCTTTTGGAACACCCGTTGATCCGGAAGTATTAATAATACACAGCGGATCAGTATCAATAACACTATTCAATATATGATCAAGCACATCTTGTGAGTAAATTTCATTGTCAAAATCAATCAAATCGATATTTAGTATTTTCTCGCTTGGCAAGACCTTTTCTAACTTAGCTATGTGTTGATGGTTGGTTATAATGAGTTCCGGTTCAATTAACTCAATAATATTTCTTATTCTTTGAATCGGGGATTTAGTGTCCAAGTTCATATAAGCATTTCCGCAATACATAATTGCGATATCTGACATAATCAATTCGAACCGCTTGTCCAAAAATACAGCAATCGGTTTGCGAATGGTTCCAGATATTTTTCGGTTTATGATACAGCCCATTTTTTTTGCTTGATCGGTTAAAGTTCGAAACGAAATATTTCGTTCCCCATCTATCACCGCAGTTTTATTAGGTACTTTATCGGACGTAACCTTTAAGTAGTCCAGTAAGTTGGTGCGCAAGATTTTAACTCCTTTCCTTAGACTAACACACAACCATCCACCGAAAGGATATGCCCCGTAATATAAGAAGCCATATCGGAAGCCAAGAAAACACAAGCATGTGCAATCTCCTCCGGTCTCCCCAATCTGCCCAGAGGAATATTGGAAAGATGAACCGCTAGATGTTTTTCCCCGATGGAGCGCATCATCTCCGTGTCAATCATACCAGGCGCTACTGCATTCACTCGAATATTTTTGGCCGCAAGCTCTTTAGCAGCCGTTTTTGTAAGCGAAATAATTGCCCCTTTGGTAGCGGAATAAACAAGTTGCCCAGAGTTTCCTGTTATGCCAACGATAGAGGTCATATTAATAATGCTTCCTCCACCACTTCGCATCATCAGTTTTGCCGCTAATTGCAGTAATTCCATTGTTGCAAACACATTGACATCAAAGGTTCTGTCGATTAGTGGTCTAGTAACCGTCCCTATCAGTGCATCCTTCATGATACCAGCGTTATTGACTAGTACATCTAGCCTGCCCTGTTCCCTTTTGATACGCAGAATAGCTTCCTTACATTTTTGTGCATCGGCGACATCAAAATATAATGGAAACAATTTAGTTTGATAGTCGTTAGACAATTGTTTCGTAAGTTCGTCTATAGAGCCACTTTCAATATCATTGGCATATACAATTGCTCCTGCTTTTGCAAAAGCCTCGATGGTAGCCTTACCTAAACCTTTACTTGTCCCTGTAACGAGGCACACTTTTCCATTAAGTAACTTTCCAGAATCCATCCTACACCTCAATTTTTTACTGGAACCTACCACCATCAACAAATAGCCGTCGTCCGGTAATGAGTCTTGACATATCGCTGATTAGAAATGCACATGCACTAGCGACATCATCAGCCTCACCCATTCCCAATAATTGTATTCTATTTAATTGATTCAGATCAATGCCGGCATCTTCAGCACCTTCGACCATTTCTGTACGAATCACACCGGGTAATATCGTATTGATTCTAATTGCCTTTTTGGCCAACTCAATGGATAACGATTGAGCGGCTATATCCATAGCCGCCTTGGATGCGGCATAATTTGTTTGGCATTGTTCAGCTTTATCCGCTGCAATTGAGGATATGCCTACAATACTTCCCGCATCACTGTATTTCCTCTTCGAGTATTGACGGACAAGTTCAATGAACGTAAAGTAATTTATATTCATTTCCTCAAGCATCTTTGATTTGCTTAGCCCATTTAACGGTATCACTTTAGCAATACCTGCACAATGAACCAAACCGTTTAGCTTAACTCCATCTTTCGTTGCTTCATCAAAGATGGAACTCATTTCTTCCACTTCCGATAAATCGGCAATGATCTGTAGGTGACCGCTCCCGCTTAATTGCCGCATGGTTTCATTCAATCGCTGTTGGTTTCTTCCCGTAATGACTAATTTGGCCCCTAATTTTGATAAATATATGGCGGTTGCCCGTCCGATCCCGGAAGATGCTCCTGTGACCAAAACTTTTCTGTTCGATAAATCTAATGGATTAAAGGTACCCTGATTATCCACGGAATGCCTCCTTGTAATAATCACTGGTATATATCATAGGCAGAACATTCTTAGACTCCACTTCGAAGCTTACTACTCCCCACGATAGTCCAACGCCAAATCCGGAAGTAATGAGATTAAGTGTCTCCGGCACTTGTTCTCTCTCACATAAATCAACAATCCCTAATGGTATAGATGCGCTGCTTGTGTTAGCATATCTATCCAAGGAGATTGGCATTTTTTCTAGAGGTACTTTTATTTTTCTTGCAAGTTGTTTAAGAATCAATAAATTTGCCTGATGGAATACGCAATAATCATAATTATCAATATTCCCGCCGTACAGATCGAAAAACTCTTTAAAAGCTCTTGGTATTTCAGTAATGGTAAATCCAAATACTTCTGCCCCATCCATGTGATAGGCCGTATCTTTATAAAAGTTTGTGCTACTCGTAATCGGCTTTCTCATGCCTCCACCCGGTATGATTAACGAACTGTAGCCTTCTCCATTAGCTTTTAGCAAGCATTTCATTTCCGTGTTTCCACGTTCAATAAGCGTAGCTGTTCCAGCATGTCCAAAAAGGATTACATCTTTGATGGAGGTTTCCGGATTTTCAACTGCCATCTCTCCTGCAAGAAACAATATTTTCCTAAAACTTCCACCTTGCAACATGGTAGAAGCTAAATACATTCCATATACATACCCCGAGCAGCCTAAATTAATATCAAACGCTATACAATTCTTTGATAATCCAAGTCTTTTATGAATGACATGTGATGTCGCAGGTTGGATATAATCCGCAGACTGTGTAAGAAATATTATTGCATCGATACTATCCTTATCAATTTGTTTCTCTTTCATTAACTGTTCCGCTGCGACAAAGCACATATCCGAAGTGGTCTGGTTGCCCGTTACAACACGACGTTCTCTGACTCCGGTTGTATCGATAAACTTATTTATTTCATCTTCCCCTAACTCATCTATATAATCGGTAATTTTCTCAACCTTTTCAGGCACAGCACACGCAATGCCGCCAATATATATATTATTAAAAACAGCATTTGCCACTAGACTCTACTCCTTTAAATTAACAACCTGATTAATATTTTTAGTTACGAAAAATATTTCTTTAATAATATGAAAAGTGCTCCAATTCTTTGCTGCAATGATGTTTCTTCAACAACATTACTCAAAAATAAGAGCACCATTCTGGAAAACCCATACATCCATTCAATGTTGAAACGGAATGCTCATTATGCAAACGTTACCGCATTCCAATTCCGAATTGAAACATTATTCCATAATCTCTATGATATCCTGTACCGTTTTAAACTCTTTAATCATTGCTCCAGTAATTATCTTATCAAAGTGTTCATCAACTAGAGCAATTAAAGATATCGCGGCAACAGAATCCCAATCTGCCAATGTTTCAAGCTCTGTCGTTACCTCTAATGAACCCTGATCAAGATCTAGCATATCCTCTAATAAGTTTAATTTTGTTTGTAAATCCATTTAAAAAATCCCCCTTGGCTTCGGTTCATTGTACTATACAGTGACGGTTAAACTATACGATAATCGAACACAAAAATCTATAATCTTAATATCGGCAAATTTAGCAAAAAGATTATACTTAGCTGAACTGGTTTGAATATCATTTAATACGCTAATGCCGATTGGTTGCACCACAGAGCATAATTAGTTATCGTGTCTCTTAGATATACACAAACCCAACTTTTCTACTGTGATTGTTCCTCAAAAATAGCTTTCACTTATGGTACGGTTCTCCGTATCACTCTTACGGCGAATTTTATCGCAATGGCGAAAAAAAGTCCCCGCGAATTACGGCGACTACTTTCGCATTACACCTTAAAGCGATATCCCGCTCCCCATACAGTCTCGATAAACTGATGCCCCGACGGGTCCTTCTGGATCTTGTCCCGGATCTTCCCTACATGAACCGTGACCGTGGCGGTATCGCCATAATTATCGATCCCCCAGACCCTATCCAGCAGCGCCTCCTTGGAATATACCCGATCTGGGTTTTCCGCGAGGAATAGCAGCAGATCGAATTCTTTTGCCGTCATCGTAACCTCCGCCCCGCGCAGCGTCACCCGTCTTGCATCGATCTGGATCGTGAGTTCGCGAATGTTCAGCTCACGCGATTTCTGGGCATGCAAGTGGCCGGTGCCTGCCGCGACACCGGTCAACCGGTCATATCGTTCGAGATGCGCCTTTACCCGCGCCACGAGCTCCGTTGGGCTGAACGGCTTCGTCACATAATCGTCCGCTCCTAAGCCGAGGCCTCGGATCTTGTCGATATCCTCCTTGCGGGCGGATACCATGAGCACCGGAATAAACTTGGTCTCCCGGATCCGTCGCAATAGATCAAAGCCGTCCATGCCCGGCAGCATGACGTCCAGAATGATCAGATCGTATTCTTCCTCCAGCGCCTCCTCGAGCGCTTTCCGGCCGTCTGCCCGAAGGGTCACCTCGTAGCCGTGCACCTCAAGAAAGTCCCTCTCCAGCTCGGCGATCGCTTGATCGTCCTCTACGATTAATACTTTCCGCTTCGACATCTCACGCTCTCCCCGCTTCATTGCTATCCCGTTTCATCGGAATGCTAATCATCACCGTCATGGACTGCCCGGGTTCGCTTCTCGCATGGATCGTTCCGCCATGATTCGCGATAATCTGCTTCACAATGGCAAGACCTAACCCGGAGCCGGCCACGTTCTGATTCCGGTTCACATCCGCACGATAGAATCGATCGAAGATCCGCTCCAGCTCGTTCGGTCCCATCCCGGGTCCGTTGTCCGTAACCGCGAATACCCAATCGTCCGATTGCCGCCCGAAATAAACGTGGATATGGGGCTCCTTCTTATCCATGAATTTCACCGAATTGCCAACGAGGTTCAGCATAACGCGCCTCATCTTCTGGACATCCATCGTCACAACATCATCTTGCCCTGCCTCATATTCGCTCGTCAGTTGCACGCCCACGCTCTCGCACTCCATTTGAAGCTCACTCATCGTCTGCCGATAGAACGACTCCAGCGGCACCTTCTCCATGTGGAAACGCTCCTGTTCAAGATCCAGCTTCGACAATAAGAACAGATCGTCGATCATCCGGTCCATATCGAGTGCCTTCGCATAGATCACGTCGATGTACTTCTTCAGCTTCTCCGGATCGTCCGCGATGCCTACCCGAATCCCCTCCACATAACCCTTAATGGAAGTAAGCGGCGTTTTCAAATCATGCGAAATATTCGAGATCAGCTCCTTGCGGTTCTCCTCCAGCGCTAGCTGAGTGTCGATTGATCGCTGCAGTTCGCTGCGCATCTTCTCATACGAGCGGATGACGCTTCCCACTTCGTTGCGCACCTTGGATTCCAGACGGAAGTTCAAGTCGCCTTCGGCAATGCGCCGGGAGCCCTGTTCGAGCTGTCGCAGCGGCCTTACGATATCCTTTGTCGTGATCCAGAGCAGCGGGATAAGAATGATACCGACTAGAATCGCGATCCCGAGCAGCACGAATTGCTCGAATCGATTCGTCTTGGACTCGGCAGCCGTCATATCGGCGACCAGATAATACGTTAACGGATCGTCAATCTCAGGGAAATCGTATGCCAGCGAAAGCAAGTCTCGTCCCTTCCACGCACTCGTGACGAACACGTCATCTTCGTCTAGCCTAGCCGCGGACACATCCTGCCGCAGCTGCCTCAGGAACGCTTCCCCTTCGCTAAGCGCGCCATAGCTTTCCCAGCGCTCGCCTTGCCGGACGACAAGGAAGCCCCCGAACGGCTGCAGCCGATCTCCAATGGAGGCTGCAAACGTCGGAGACGTCAACTCCTCCGGCGTGTACCTCTCCGCATAGCGCAGGTCCACGAACAGATCGATGCCGCGGGAGAACGCTTCATGCGGGGACTGATCCTTCACGATACCGCTTGCGAGATACGAGAGGATCGCCGTGACGAGTCCGATTCCGGTCATCGCAATAATAATCGCCGTCAGTATAGTGCTAAATAAATACGTTAAAATGAGTTTCAATCGAATGGACATACGTCATAACTCTTTCCTTTGGAAGGCTAGCAAGCCCAATATAGTGCCAATGATATAGTAGGCCGTCATAAATAGCAACGATGAAACGGTCATACTGGCATCCTCCCCGTACAGGAGCGGCTGCAGCCAATCCGCGTAGTCCGTGACGAAAAATCGATTCAGCTGCGGCTCGAGAAATCCGACAACGCTCATTGCCATCCACAGCACGACGCTCACTACCAGCCCAACACCGCTGCTTCCCACCCATAGGGACACGCTGTTCGCCAATACGAGCAGCAAGCCGCTGAACAGGATCGCGCCGCCAAGCCCCGCAATACTCGCTCCTAGCGAGGACGCCGCAGGCAAGCCGTGAAGAATTAGGTCTCCAATGAATGTCGGCACGAACATACACAGTACGATCAGAGCACCAGCCGCCCACCCCGCGAACAATTTCCCCATGAAGAGAAACTCCCGGCTGATCGGCAGCTTCAGCGCATGCTTGATTGTCCCCTTGCACTCGCCGATCATAAGGTCACTGCCGAGCGCCACCATGAGAAAAGGGAGCAAGACCGCGAGCAGCAGCTCGATTGCCGTCAGCGATAGGTTGTCATCCAGTCCAAGACGGTCGCCGATAAAAACGAAGAGGACGCCAATGATGAAGGAGAGAAGCAGCAGGACCTTCAGCTTGCTTCCACGGAACAGCTTGCGCAGCTCCTCTGCTGCGAGATAATTCATCTGCGCGATCATACGGCCTCGCTCCTTTCCTGTGCGAGATGATGCAAATAATACTCCTCCACGCCTGAATACGACTCCCGGATCTGCGCGATGCCCGCCGTATGGACATGCCGCCCCTCGTAAACGATGCAAGCATGCGTGATCCAGTCCTCAATGTCGTGTACCTGATGAGACGACACAATGACGCTCATCCCCGTGCCCTCCACAAGTCCGCGCAGCATCGTCGCGATCTCCCGCCTGCCCTCGATGTCCATGCCCGAGAATGGCTCATCGAGCAGCAGCAATTTCGGTCGATGGAGCAGCACGCTGGCCAGCTCGATCCGCTGCTTCATGCCGGTGGAGTATTTCTTGATTTTCAGGTCTTGATGTTGCGTCATGCCCACGAGCTCCAGCGTCTGCCGGATGCGCGCTTCGTCAACGCCCGGGTATAGCTTATGGTAACATCTCAGATAGTCATATCCCGTGAGATAAAGGTACGGGGACGGCTCTCCGATCATCAGGCCCATGTACGGCCTTGTCAGCTCGGGCCGGTCGGCGACCGATGCGCCGTTCCAGCATGCTTCCCCGCGGTCTGTCCCGAGCCAGCCGGCCATCGCCTGCAGCGCCGTCGTCTTCCCGGCGCCGTTCGGCCCCAGTAAGGCGACAACCTCACCGGTTTGCACGGTGAGGTTCAGCCCTTGAATGCCGCGACCGCCGGGGTAGACCTTCGTCAGATCGTTTACTTCGAACATACGCATGGTCCTCCCGAGGTCAATTGTGTTAGCTGCGGTCGTCGAAATTTGCCGCGTCGATCATTTCCACGGACTTGCCGGCAGGGTCATACGCATCCGGCGTCGTGGCATTGATGCCGCTAATGTTGCCTGCGCCTTCCAATTCCACTCGGTGGGTGACGCCTGCCTCATCCTTGCCGCTTACTTCAAGCTCGCCTTTCACACCTTGTACCACGTTATTCGCATCGACTGTCATTTGCAGCCTTACATGTTCAATGGCAACGTCTTCCGTCAACTCCGGCAATTGCGCTTCCAGGTCAATCCCCTCAAGTCCTTGGAAGAAAGGAAGCTGTTTAATCTGCTCCCACCCCGCATGGGCTTCCGGCGCATGCGCGCGTCCTACCTTGTCCTCAGCTGATGCCGCGTCCATCAGTAAACGCAGCGGTAGCGGAATGTCCTCCTTGCTGATGTCGACCGTAATCGTCTTCGAGCCGTCCGCTTGGTTCGCCACACTGAAGTTGTCCTTTAGGTCACCGACCATGAAATCAAGAAGCGCTTCTTCCGCTTTGTTCATCGGGCGATCCTGGGAGTCTTCCTCTTCAGACCAATTGCGGTGTTCGCCGGCATGCTCATCGTCCAAGTTGATCACCTGATAATGCAGATCATGCGTCCGGTCTACGAGATAAACCTCATCATCGCCACTGCTGTACAGGCTGGCTTGTCGTTCAACGCCCATGAGCGTAAAGTCGAGGTCGCCGCTGACGTTGTGCTCGCCGCCCGCTTCCCCCATCTTCGCCGAGCCGTCCGCCTTCAGCACCGTCTGGCCGTCAACCGTAACGCTGAAGTTTCCGCCCACCGTCGCGCTCTCGATGGCGGCCTCTGACGCATGGTTCGCTTTCAACACCGCCTTGAACGCATCGTAGCCTGCTGTATTCGGACTATACGCGAAAGCCGTCGCCGTAAATAGAGTCATGGCACCCACCGCCGCGCCGATCATGATGAATTTGTTTTTCTTTTTCATTTTTCATTCTCTCCTTTAAGGTTGTATGGTCTCTTTCTTGCCTACAACCTTAGTCTAAAGGAGGAGTCTAAAGTCCCTCGAAAGCAATTCGAAAATTTTTCTAAAATCGGAAATGAGGCCATTTCGTAACCTTTGCCGCCTTCGCTACTGTCTATGCCGAGTTCTATTTTACTGGCTGGAATGGAGGTTCCAAGTTTATAGATTTCCTGTAAAATGATGATATGAAAAAAATATTATCGTTCATGGATTGGGGTATATTCGCTCTTCGTTTGTACCATTATATTTTGCTGTTGTCCCAGGCACTGGCGGTAAGTGAGTTTTCGATCGGAACGTTATTAGACGTAATCTGGCTGAGCATAGCTTTTGTCGTCCCTTTGCTGTTCTGGTTTCCTGGGCGCCGGAGGAACAAAGTCTGGTTTTGCATACTGGAGCTATTACTTGGCGGTTCTTATTACGTGCATTCTGTGATTGATCCGGAACTGACTTCAAAAGCGGACTATTTGCTGCCGAGTCTTACAATGGGGTACTCATTGACTAAGCAAACCCTTTGGATCACCCCCGTCGTTGTTTTCATTCCATTTTCCTTTCAGTCTTACCTCAGATTATCTTGGGAGCAAGCCCTGAGTATCGGAACAGACAATCTGCTGTTCTGCTTCATTGGTATGTGGGCAAGCTTTGTCGCAAAGGCGTATATTCAGAAGAATACACTGGCGGCCGAAGTGGAACGTCAAAATAAACTGTTAACTCACTACTCGGCCGAAGTCGAGAAAATGACTTTGCTTGAAGAGCGCAACCGCATGTCGAGGGAGCTTCATGATACACTGGGACATTCCTTTATCTCACTTATTCTGAGCCTTGATGCCTCTATTGCCCTTATGGATAGCAAGCCTGCCGAGGCCAAAGATCGGTTAATTCGCTTAAGAACATTGGCTGAGAACAATCTGGACGAAATGAGAAACATCGTTCACGAGATGGGAGAAGAAGAGGAATCAAGTCTGATCAAGCAGGTTGAATCCCTTGCGGTCCGTTTCCGGGAACACACGGGTACGCCCCTGACTTTGAGTCTGCCGGAGACAGAACGCAACATACGTTTTGAAGTTCGGCAAGCGGTCCTTCGGGTCATCCAGGAATCCCTTACAAACGCACTAAAGCATGGAAAGGCATCTCAGCTTCATCTGGAGCTTCAATTTTCCGAAAGCGATCTGCAATTGTCCGTTCGAAATAACGGGAACCCGATCGACAAGCTGAATTACGGCTTCGGCTTGACCACGATGAAACAGCGGGTCGAGCGGCTCAGTGGTCGCCTTCAGCTATTGTCTGGGGAGGGAACCCCAGCAATGACCGAAGTCCGATGCGAGATCCCGCTGAAAGGAGTGATGCCGCATGGAGAAAATTAAGGTGCTGATTGCCGATGATCAAGAATTGATTCTCGAAAGCTTACATATCGTGCTGTCCATGGAAAAAGATTTGGAAATTGTCGGTTTAGCCAAGAATGGCGAGGAGGCACTGAAGGGCTGCGAGCAGTTTTTGCCGGATATTGTGTTGATGGATATTAATATGCCCGTCATGGACGGCGTCTCCGCAACGGCCTTGATTAAAGAGCGATTACCTGCAATCAAAATCATCATGCTGACCTCCTATAAGGAGGTTGAATATGTATTAGCGGCGTTGAGCTGTGGGGCAGAAGGTTATCTGCTCAAAGCCCTTCATCCCAAAGAACTGGCTGCAGGCATACGAGTGGTTCAGGCGGGAGGGACTTTAATCACACAGGAAATGGCGAGCAAAATGATCAAGAGCATCAACAATACCACCCCTGCGAAACATAATGAATTCGGGCTCACTCCCCGTGAAATAGAAGTGCTGCATAAGCTGGCTTCCGGCCTGCGTAATCAAGACATTGCCGAGGCGCTGTATCTTAGCGAGGGGACGGTTAAAAATTATATCTCAACGATCTATTCAAAGCTGAATGTGAAAGGAAGGCGGGAGGCCGCCCGTAAAGCCCGAGATTCGGGAATTTTGGACCATCCATAAGCCGATCCCAAAAAGCTGGTAACTCTATAGAGTTGCCGGCTTTTTTCGAATGTAGCCATCGAATAAATGATGACAAAAGGGCACTGTCTCGTTATGACTTTTTCAGCCTATACTCATAGCATCAAGCAACTGAGGAGGCAATATAAGACATGAAGAGAAAAACATCTGAAAATAAAGAGCTGCTGCAGAATGGCAGGAAGTTAAGTGCTCGGGGTCCATTTTGGCGTTTTCCAATCGTCTGGATGCTTGTGGGAGCTATCGGTATTGTTCTCATAGATACGTTATTCCGGCAGCTGACAGAACGAGTAGATGGACTGATATCCCTTGCCCTTACGCTAGTGATGGGGTTGCTGGCCATTATGGTTTATAAGTTCACGCTGACATACCTGGCCCGGCGTTCCACTCCAGAGATAGCCAGACAACGCGCAGGAATTGAAGCTGTCCTTGGCATGCTTACCGGGACAATCTTTATCGCAGGGTCCGTCTTAATTATTATGGCGCTGGGAGGTTACTCCTTTCAGTGGGCAAGTTCTGCGAATGCGGGTTCTGTTTTAATACTCTCCATTGAAGCAGCTTTGGGAGCGGCCATTGTCGAGGAGCTTATCTTTCGTGGGCTTATGTTTCAAGCTATTGATC
This sequence comes from Paenibacillus nanensis, assembly GCF_003583765.1. Classification (GTDB taxonomy): domain Bacteria; phylum Bacillota; class Bacilli; order Paenibacillales; family Paenibacillaceae; genus Pristimantibacillus; species Pristimantibacillus nanensis. Next base: position 24,271 of record NZ_QXQA01000008.1, on the reverse strand, counting down.
GATTGGGGGGGAAACCGCTCGCACTCGCTGTGACCTCTTTATTCTTTGGAGTTGCCCATCTTGGAAATACAGGGGCAACGTTATGGAGCGCGTTCGCCATAGCCCTAGAAGCAGGTGTTCTGCTCGGAGCCGCCTTCTTGTGGCGGCGGAACTTGTGGTTTGCCATGGGACTGCATTTTGCTTGGAATGCCATTGAGGGCTTGCTTGGCTTTCCTGTTTCCGGGCACTCAGCAGCCGGTCTATTTACTGTAGAGCTAAACGGTGCAGCACTTCTCACAGGGGGCGATTTTGGACTTGAGGGTTCCATTGTTCCGGTCGTGGCCAGTCTTCTGATCTCCATTCCTATGCTAATTGGAGCTGCGCGGTATCGAAGGGTTGAGGCCCGGAACCTTCCCGTATCGAAGTAAATAAAGCTTTCATTTGTTTATTTTTTATAGGATAGTATGTATCCGTGTCTTTTTTAGAGATATTCATCTTTGCACTTGGGCACACGCATAACTGGCACATACTTGTGCCAGTTTTTTGTTTTTGGATAAAACGCAGAAGACGTTCCTTCAGGCTGTGGTCAAGTAAATCCACATGAAGAACAGGCGTAAAGTCTCTGGCATTGAACTTGCGTTCGACCCGACACTTCCCTCCAGAAACCGCACTATTTTGTAACGCCAAAAAGCCCGCAGAAACCTGTCTGTACCGGCTTTGCAGCCAAGCGTGACCCATTCCATACCCAAGCCCGGCAAAGCACCTTTCCAAGCCTGCTGCGCGTTTTTCAGAAAAAACTTGCCGTTACTTGTGATACGGTTCACCGTGACATTAATGGTAAAGCGAGTATCCTAGGCTTTTGCAACTTCTTATTGCCTTCCGCACGCAATTCTAAAGCCAAGGTCGTCTATCTTAAGGTTCGGCATGCTCTTTCTTCTAATCGTAGAACCGCAGTTGTTTTCAACTTCAGCCCAACTGCCTCCCCGAAAAACTCTATAATCCCCGTATCGTTCCGCATCATATAGATCCCAGCACCATTCCCATACATTCCCCACCATGTCATAAAGCCCCCATGGATTAGAAAGCAGTTTTCCGACTGGTTGAGCTGATCCACTGGAGTTCTCTTTATACCATGCAATCTTCTCAATACTTTCATACCGATATCCCTTTGTTCCCGCTTTACACGCATACTGCCATTCAGCATCTGTTAGTAATCGAAAGCCATTCGCTGTTTTGTCATATATCGTATTCTCACTTTCGTTACTGATGGTGTAGCATTCATCCCTGCCAAGTATTCTGGACAGCTTATTACAAAAGACAAGCGAATCTAGCCATGAAACTTCCGTAACGGGTAGGTTACTTGTATTAGATTCCAGAACTTCCTCGTACATGGCAAAATGATATAAATGCTGTGTTACCGGATACTTCATTACGTAGAAAGATTCTATCGTTTCAGTCCATGTAATAACCTTCCTATCCGTTCCTCTTCCAGGGTCTGATAACCTATAATTAGAACTAAGCCATTTGTTCGTGTTAATATAATCACGCAACTCAACAGTTCCACCTTGGATTAGTATCATCATATTCATTACTTCTTTTTGCAAATGCTCTCTGTTGGCTTCGTATTTTTTCAATACCAAAGCAACCCCCTGCCTACTTCAACATTCAATTCTATTTTCCGCTTCCCCACTATTTGTGATACGGTTCCCCCCGCATAATCTTCACCACTCTATAAACCTGCTCCACAAGAACCAACCGCAGCAGCTGATGCGGATAGGTAAACCGCCCGAACGAAATTTTCAAATGAGCCCGCTTCAACACCTCATCGGACAACCCCAGGCTCCCACCAATAACAAATGCGATCTGGCTCCGTCCGTAAGTAGCCAGATCCTCAATATGGCTCGCCAGCTTCTCCGACGTCATCAACTCGCCCTGTATAGCTGCGGCGATGATGTACGTGTCCGGCTTAATCTGTGCCAGGATACGTTCGCCCTCGCGCTGCTTCACCTGCGCTTCCTCGCTGGCGCTCAGCTGTTCCGGCGCTTTCTCGTCCGGGACTTCGCTGATCGTCAGCTTAATGTACGGACCCAGTCGCTTCGCATACTCCGCGATTCCTTTGACCAAATAATCTTCTTTCAGCTTGCCTACCGCAACAATCTGTATATGCATTTCATCAGCACCGCCATCATCTATTATGTAATGTCCATTCCTTGCCTGCACATAACTCACTTTAAGTAACGAGCGCGTATCGAAGCAACAATTGCCTCAACCTCATCCCGCTCCGGGAGATGCAACGCATCAACCAACGCAGCCCCGCCTAAGCCCCCGCTAATGATATCCTTAATTGCACCTGCAAAAGAAAACGCCGCCATCGGCCCAAGTCCCGCAAGCTCCTCCAAGCTGGCCGTACTGCTCCCCACCACAATAGGATGCCCCAGCGAATCATCCCCTCCAGAGGCGATGTCGTAAAAAGCGCGAACGAATTCAGCGCGTGCGCTCCCTGAACCCTCCGCCACAACAAAAGCCTGAATAATCGTAGCGTTCACCTGCCGCCTCTGCGCGATGCCGCAAAACTTACGGCCTTCTATGCTCAGGTCATAGTCGCCGGGGCAATATGCGCCCTCAACTAGCCCCTTCTCCACGATCCGTCCCGTGCCGAGCAGCGCTTCCCGAATCAACCCGAACATCGTCTCGAAGTCGTAGCGATAACCCGCATGCCCCTCACTGGAGCTAGGCCATATAAGCGACAGGTTGACCACGCCGCCATCCAGCGGAACGGCCGCTCCTCCTGAGTTTCTCACCACGACAGGCCAGCCGTTCGACTCCAGCCAGTCCATCGCCTCCCGCGCGTATGGCAGCCGTACATCCTGCGAGCCCAGCACGAAGGCCTGCGGATACCGCCAAATATGGCAAACCGGAGGTCCGCCCTGTCCCGCCCTGCGACATAGCAGCTCGTCCAACGCAAAGGCGTATAGCGGATCGGATAATCCCAGCTCATTCATCCGGTCCAGAATCATCATATTTTGCGGCAATTGGCTCATTGCGGTCACCTTCTCTCCCCGAAAACGATTATGTAGTGTCAGTATAACAAAAAATTCAAAATGCGCCATTCGGTCAGACGGCTCGCCCAGTCCTCTTCTCATCACGTAAAAAATTGTACTTGTTACAATGAATGCCACCCGCATAAAACAACCCCTTGATGTGATAAAATGTTGCCAAAGGAGCTGATAACCGATGGACATTTTACGCATGATTGCGGAGGAACGCATTCGCGAAGCCGAACGTAAGGGCGAATTCGATAATTTGCCCGGCAAAGGCAAGCCGCTGCCGCCCGATGATATGGCCGGCGTTCCCGAGGAGCTTCGTCTCAGCTACAAGCTGTTGAAAAACGCCGGAGCGCTCCCAGAGGAAATGCAGCTTCGCAAAGAGATGATCACGCTCGGCGACCTCATTGCCGCTTGCCATAACGATAACGAACGGCAGAAGCTTCAGCGAGAGCTGTCGGCCAAGAAGCTCCGCTATCAGACCCTCATGTCCGATCGCGGATGGACGGCGTCTGCCGCCTTCGCCGATTACGAGCATAAGATTCACGACAAGCTGACGGGAATGGACTAAAAAGCAAAAGGAACAACGCGGGCCCCCCGTTGTTCCTTCTCTCACCTGCGGCTAAACCACCAAATAAGCCGCCTTATCTTCACAGAAATCGCATTTCCGAGGCGGATCCCAGTTCGCGAACTGCGTCTCCTTCAGATCGACCACGTCCGGCGCGTCTTCATATTCGTCCACGAAACGTTCCAAAGCAAATTCAATACACGGTTTGCATACACAATACATACAACATTCGCTTCCTATTCTTCAGTTAGTATGATGGCTAAGTATCCTATCCAACAGCATAGCAGAACTTGTCCGCTTCTGTGAAGCTCTCTTCTCCAAGCAAGCTCCACTCCTCAGTCTTCCCCGAACCATCTGCTTTCAACAAGCCGCATCCCTTATTTCTTCAAATGCGTCCGTGCCGCCGTAGGCCGATAATGCAGGATCTCCACCAGCTGCTCCTGCATATACTCCGGCGGATATTGGAACCCGCCTTCAATCCAATAAAAAACAAGCCCCATCAGCGCGTGCATCGAATACGCGTGCATCAGCTCGGGATTGAGCTTGCCTTGAGGCGCATGCTCCAGATCCTCAATCGATATCCGCTTGATCGCGGCGAACATCTTCTCCTTCACCATCGGCAGCACGTCGCTGTGGAACAGCACGCTGTAAATCTCTTTTCGGCTGTAGATATGCTCGAAGATCTTAACCGAATTCGCCGACATCTCATCGACCCGGAACAGCTCCACCTTGTCATAAGGCGCGCGGAACGCCGCGATCAGCTCGTCGATCAGCTCCCCCAGCACATCATCCAGCAGCGCTTCCTTGTTCTCGTAATGGGTATAAAATGTCCCCCGGTTATAGTTCGCCAGCTCCACGATTTCCGTGATCGAAATAGACGAAAAGCTTTTGCGCGCCATGAGCGATAACAACGCTTCTTTGAGTGCCTGCTTGCTGCGCAGGACGCGGCGGTCCGTCACCGACTTCACCATAGGCTCGATCCCCCTTATTTTCCACAAAAAAATATTCAACAACTCATCCCAAGTTGTCCGTTATCGCACATTTGAAAACGTTTTATATATTGTTTCGTTTTCTTCTATTCTATTATAATTTTATTAACAGATGTACTCTATTGTACAACTGTTGAACATCTTATATACCTCTCATAATCCCAACTTCTTTTAGCGAACACGAATCACGAATGAATGAGGAGGAACAAACATGAAATTAGCAGGCAAAGTAGCAGTCGTAACAGGCGCGGCATCCGGCATGGGCAAAGAAATCGCGCTTCTATTCGCGGCGGAAGGCGCTAAGGTTGTCGTCTCCGACCTGAACGTGGAGTCCGCAGGCAAGGTTGTGGAAGAAATCTCGTCCAAAGGCGGTACGGCTCTTGCCGTCGCAGCGAACGTGGCAAGAGAAGACGACGTGCAAAACCTGATCGATACAGCAGTGAAAGAGTACGGCACGCTCGACATCCTCATTAACAACGCGGGCATCATGGACAACTTCGTCCCTGCAGGCGACCTGACGGACGAGGTGTGGGACCGTGTCTTTGCGGTAAATACTACAGGCCCAATGCGCACCATCCGCAAAGCGATTCCGATCTTCCTGGAGAAGCAAAGCGGCGTAATCGTCAACGTCGCATCCGCCGGCGGTCTGTTCGGCTCCAGAGCGGGCGCAGCCTACACGGCGGCTAAGCATGCCGTTGTCGGCCTCACGAAAAACGTCGGCTACCAATACGCGAAAACAGGCATCCGCTGCAACGCGATTGCGCCAGGCGGCGTGGCAACGAATATTGCCGCTTCGATGACGGCTCCGAATCCGTTCGGCGCTGAACGCGCTATGTCCGGCATCAACTTGAACCCGCGCACGGGCGAGCCTGCTGAGATCGCGAAAGTGGCGCTGTTCCTTGCTTCGGACGATTCCAGCTTCGTGAACGGTACCGTTATTACGGCGGACGCCGGCTGGACCGCTTATTAATCGCCGGCCATTAACTTGGAAGAGCGCGACGGCTCGTTTTTGCAAGACGTGCCGTTTCGCTCTTTTTTATTCGTCATACCGTTATGGCTTGACGGTCAACCGATCCTCTACAAACTGCATCACATGATTGACGCAGCTCCTAATATACTTGCTATCCCCGAACAGCTTGCTGAGCATAACGCCCCCTTCGATGAGGGCCACAATAGACGTGCTCGCTTCCTCCACGGAGATATCCTTTCTCAACTCCTGTCTGTCCACGCCTTCGAGAATAATCTTGTTTAACGCATCCAGAAAATAACCCATCGCCTGCTGAGCCCGCTCCTTCAGAGCAGGATGTCCATCATCGCTGTCGACGGCCGTATTCAGCAGCGGACAACCTCCCGCAATCGTATCCTTTTCGATCAAATCGATATAGACCTGGCACACGGCAAGCAGCTTCTCTCTCGCGTTCGAAGCATTCCCCAGCTCATCCGATAAAAACTTCACGATTTGCGAGAACGAATAGTCGAACGCCGCGATCGCGATTTCATCCTTGTTCCCGAAATGGTTGTAAATTCCGCCTTTGCGTATCCCGCATTTCTCCATAATATCGGACAACGAAGCGCCGTTATAACCCTTTGTATTAAATAAAACCGCGGACTCGCGTATGATACTTTCTTTAGTAATTTGACCTTTCCGCACGCCCCGAACCCCCATTCAAAAAAAATACCGATTGGTCTTAAAATAGCATAGGCGCATAAGGATGACAAGCATGAAGAGCTCTATCCCTTAAATACTCTGCCAAAAATAGGTTGCATAGCCGGCGGATATCTGTTAACTTAAAAGACAGACCGGTCGGTCTTATTTTAAGACAATCCCATTATAGATAACGGAGATGCTGCCCATGACCCTGACGATTCAACACATCCGCAATGCGACTTCCTTGATTACGTTAAACGGCAAAACCATCCTTGTTGACCCTATGCTGAGCGAAAAGGAAGGGCTGCCTCCGGTTCCCTTTACTAGAACCTTACGCCGAAACCCGATTGTGCCGCTGCCTGTCGCGATGGATGTTTTCGACCGCATTGATGCGATTCTCATTACTCACCTGCATTTTGACCACTTTGATAAGACGGCAAAAGAGCTGCTGCGCAAAGACATCCCCGTGTTTTGCCAGCCCGCCGATCAGAAGAAGATCGCATCCTACGGCTTCCTGCACATCCATCCCATTGAGGAAACAAAGCAATGGAGCGGAATCGATTTCCGGAGAATCAGCGGGCAACATGCCAAAGGAATCGTTGCGAAGCTGCTGGGTCCTGTATCCGGCTTTATACTAAGCACGCCTGATGACGGCTCGCTATATATCGCAGGCGACTGCCTATTAACCGAGCCCATACGGCAGGTTTTCCAACACTACAAGCCCCAAGTTTGCATTCTGAATACGCCCAGAGCACAATTGCTGCTTGGCTCGATTATTACGATGACGCCCGAGGATATTCGCCGCATTCATCGAATCTCGCCTTCCACCAAAATGGTTGCCGTCCATCTGGACGCCATCAGCCACTGCACGCTCACGCGAAAAGATCTGTCGCAATACGTTCAAGCTCATCAGCTGTCCGAGTCCGTGTTCATTCCGGAGGATGGGGAGACGATTCATTTTCAGTAATTTATCGCGATACAAAAAAGCCGGGAGCAGCGCCTTACCAGACGCTCCTTCCCGGCCATACTCTTCTATCGAATGAGTGCTATTACTCCTCTTTCTCGCTTTCCGCCAGCTTCACCTTCACGGTCTTCAACTCGCCGTCCCGGTAGAAGGTCACTTCCAGCTCATCCCCGATTTCCTTCGAACCGTACAAATATTTGCGAAGCTCCTTCGTGCTGCCAACCTTGTGATCGTCCAGCTTCACGATGACATCGTTGAACTGCAGCCCCGCTTCGAGCGCAGGACCGACAGCCTCGAGCACGATAATGCCTGAGAGCACCTCATCCGGCAGCACGATATCTTCCGAAGCGGCGCCATCCGCTTCCTCTCCGGTGCCCTCCCCGTCCGAGCCCTCGGCTTCCTCGCCAAGGAAGTCCTCCATATCCTGCTGCTCCCAATACTGCTCCAGATCCATTGTATAGACGCCAAGGTATGGGCGCGATACATGGCCCTTCTCGATGAGGCTCTCCACAATCGGCATCGCATTGTTGATCGGAATGGCGTAGCCGATGCTCTCGACGCCGAAGTCGGCGATCTTCATGCTGTTGATGCCGACCACGCGGCCGTTCAGGTCGATCAGCGGACCGCCGCTATTGCCTTGGTTGATCGCCGCGTCTACCCGTATGACCTCCTGCTCCCAGTCAATGACGCCGTTCTGGTTGAGCGAGACGGGCACGACCTCTTTGATGACGCTGACGACGCCCATCGTAATCGACTCGCCCATGCCTAGCGGGTTGCCGATCGCCATGACGAACTCCGCCGCGCGCAGCGTCGAGGAATCGCCGACCTCCGCGACCGTCTCGATGCCTTTATCGTCAATCGCCAGCACCGCCAGGTCGGTAATCTGGTCAAGCCCTACAACGCTCGCCTCGCGCACTTCTCCTGTCGTCAGGACGATCTTCACCCTTTCGGCGCCCGTGACCACATGATAATTCGTGACGATAAACGCCTTGCCGTCCTTCTTCTCTATAATAAAGCCCGAACCGACGCCCGCTTCCCGCAGCACGCCCGAGCCCTCTTCTTCCCCTTCCGGTAATCCGTCGCCGAGCCCGAATCCGAAGGTCTGCTCGTTGATGACGCTGACAACAGCCGGCTTCACTTTCGCCGTCGCGACGATCGTTCTCTCTGACGGATCTCCCGTCAAAGCCGCTTCCGCTGTCGCTGAAGACCCGCCTCCGCCGCTCCCGAACCCGCCGAAGCCGCCCGTGAAGATGCCGAACAACACCGTAGCCGCAATGGCGCTGGTGAAGGAGGAGATAAAAGCGATCCGCAGGCTCGACCATTTCCGGTCGCCGCCCCCGAACGACATTCGGTTATCCCTGCGCTGGCTATCGCGCACCGCACGCCTGGACACCTTGGTCGAATAAAAATCATCATCGAAAATGCTCATGGAATCGCTCCTCTCCCTGCTCCGGACCTGTTAAGTCTAATTTTCTAATCTAGGAATGTTTTCGGAAGAAATGACTACAATAATAATAGATTCAAAGCCATAGCCATACATTTTTTTCAAATTGTCCAGCCGATTCCGCTAAAAAATAAAGCTAAAGGAGCGATTATCGATGAAATCCATGCCGTCGCCCGCCTGGGAGCATGTGCAGCTGGCAGCTAAGCTTGCCGATCTGAAGGAGGATCAATACCGCACCGTGCTCACGTTAAGCGCGATGCTAGAATTGTTCATAGAGAAAGGCATCTTAAGCCGCGAGGAGCTTACCGCCAAGGCCGAAGCGCTTGATAACCAGCTTGAATCGCTTATTTCCGCTTCACTTCATCCCATGGCGTAGGCCGGTCGTGAAAGGTCTTGCGAAGCGGAAACTCATCCTGCTTATAAAATATTCCGTGGTTCTCCAATATAGAATTGACGGTTAGCATAGCCAGGTCCATCTGATTGTGATCCAAGCTCAGGTGGGCCAGATAGACCCGCTTCGTGCGGTCCGTCATCAGCTCGATCAGCGCCTCGCCCGCCGCTACGTTGGACAGATGGCCGACGTCGCTCAAGATCCGACGCTTAATGTTCCACGGGTAACGGCCCATGCGGAGCATCTCCGTATCGTGGTTGGACTCCAGCACGAGCACGTCGGAATCGATAATTTGCCGCTTCACCTTCTCGCTGACATAGCCAAGGTCCGTTGCCAGACTCAGCTTCTCCCCATGCTCCTCGAAGCAATAGCCGACCGGCTCCGCCGCGTCATGGGAGATCGGATACGACTGCACGCGCATCGGACCGAAGTCCAGCGCTTCGCCCGTCTCCATAATCACCCGCTTCTCCGGCTCGATCGTTCCGATATGGCGCTCCATCGCGCCCCATGTCGCCTCGTTCGCAAAGATCGCGAGCTCATACTTGCGCGCGAACGCGCCGAGCCCTTTTATATGATCGGAATGCTCATGCGTCACGAACAGCGCGTCCAGCTCGTGGCCGGATACGCCGCGCTCCTTCATGAGCTCCTCGATTTTTTTCATACTAAGTCCCGCGTCCACCAGCACCGTCTTTTCGCTGCCCTTCACGATGGTGGCGTTCCCGGTTGAACCGCTAGCTAATACTGTGAATTGTAATCCCAAAACGTCCAGTCCTCTCCCATGGCCACTTAGAGGTTGTCCAAAAAGACCGCTTTTGACCTTCTGAACTCACACTTCATTGCCTGTCTCCATTGTAACCTTGATTTCCCCAAATTTCTGCTGTAGATTTCTGGCTTTTTTTAAAGGCCCGGCTGTCCCATCTTCCCCACCGCCGAATCCTCCTCGCCGCCTTCCGTCGCTACCTCGCCGCTTATCGCATGCACGTAGAAGATTTCCCCGTCTTCCAGAATAACGCGCCACGAAGGTGCGGATACCTGCTTCTCCGAATCGAAGATTTGGCCGTGATAGCCGAGCTCAATATCCGTAATGTCCGAGCCTTCCTCCAAATACGTCTCGATCAGCGACGCCACGACCTTCGCCGCGGGAATGACCTGCTTCTCTTCGCCTTCGATAATATCCGCAACGAGATCCTGTTTAAAGCCCGTAATCTTCAAATTGCTCGTATACAGCTCCAGCTTTACATTGAACATCGGCCGTCCGTCCACGATCCGGTACCAGACGAACACGCCGTCTCTGCTGTTATGCAGGTCATAGGCGTAAGACTCGATGTCCGGAATTTGACCGTCCAGCGCCTTGGCCAGCTCCGCCTTGTTGAAGTTGAGCGCGCTGTCGATCGGCTCCTTCAGCGGAACCGGCTGAGTCAGCTTCCGGCTGTCAGAGATCAGCAAATACGTTAAATCGCTGAGCTTTGGAGTGCCGGCAGGCAGATTGGCGGACAGCGTAATCCGCTTCTGTCCCATCAGCTGAACCTTATCCTGCGGCAGCTCGTCCGTATTCATGTTCACATTCAGCTGCTCGCGGATATCGAGCCACAGCTGATAACCCAGCAGCACGTTCAGCATCAGGAACGATATGATCAACACGCTTTTCGCCCGGCTCCAATCCATTCGCCTGCACCCCCTTTACGCTACTTATTGCGCTTCTGACTCTTCGCTGACGCGATCTCCTTGTTCCCTAGCGGTTGACGCGCTGGCATCCTCGGAATCCGCCGTTCCTTCCGCCTGCTGGTCATTCGTGAGCTCCGGCTTATAGCCGGCCGGATACGCCTCCAGTAGCACCTCTTCCGCGCCGCTGGTCAGCCGGACGGCCCACACAGGCACGAATCGCAGCTTGTTCTCTTCCATGTGTATTGTCCTTAGCGCCGGGAACAATGCGGTTACTTCGCCCCGCCGCGGATAGCTCTCCAGCGTATCCTCCAGAATCTTGCCGCCCTGCAGCCAGCGCGGCGTGCGCGACTCCGACAAGGAGCCCAGCGTTATGAGCGAACGCGCATATTCCGACACGACGCCCTTCTGCAGCGTCAGATTCATATACCCGTATTGGAACGCCAAGCTGTCGATAACGGGATACTGCTCAATATATTTGCGGAAGGAAACCACCTTCTGATTCTCCTCCGGCGATGCGCTGACCAGCCGGTACATGCCGTCCCAGCCGCCATGCTGGTTAATAAAATCAACCGAAGCATACACATTTTCGCTAAGCGGCGTGTCATTGCTTGTTGTGGCGGCCGGGTTCGTATAGCTGATCCACATGCCGTCCTGCTCCACCTTCAGACCGCGCTTGCCGTCAGTGAAGATCTGCGAGCCGCTGCGGTCCTCGAATACCCGAGTCGTGCTCGAGTCGAAGAACAAGCTGCGCTGCATCTGCTCCGGCGTATACGTCTCGTACGGGTAGACCATCTCGGTCGCCATGAACGGCTCGGCCGGAATATACAGCCCGTCGGCCGTCACCTTATACTCCGGAAGATGCTCGCCAAAGCCGACGTAATCCTGCACGTCTCTAACCGTCAAATCCGCGCGGACAGACTCATAGACAATATCGTCCTCGCTGCTGAAGAAGAACGTGCGGACCTCCTCCGTCCCCTCCGTCTTCAATATCCAGATTCGGTCGATTCGCTCGTTCAGGAACAGCAGATCGCCCTCCAGCTTCAACAGCTTTTGCAGCAGCTCGATCGAGATCCCGTTCTCGAACAGCAGCTCGATGCCAATATCGTTCTTGCGCACGTCCTCCCAATCGAGCACATCCGCCGGACTGCGCTGGAAGCCTTTGAACTCTCGCCCGACGATGCGCTGGTTCAAGATCATCTCATAGAACTGCGTGCCGGGATACAGCACGGTATGCTTGTCCCCGCCTTTATGCAGAACAAGCGCCTCCGGAAAAATAACGCTCTCCACGCTGGACGGCGTGCCTAACTGCTCATCGTTCACATAGTCCAAGTCGCTCCGTACCGCCGCTCCGAGACCCGGCATGCTGTACGCGAGCAGATAGCTCTGCAGCAGGCTGAGCGCGACAAGCACGATTAGCGCTGCCGTCTTCACTTTCTCCATCATGCGCTCTCGCCCCCTTCCTGCAGCAGCGGAAGCGTAAACGTAACGGTTGTGCCTTCATTCAGCTCGGAATGGAGCGAGATCGTCCCGCCATGCGCCTTTACGATTTCCCGCGCAATGGACAAGCCGAGACCCGTTCCGCCCATATTGCGGGACCTCGCCTTGTCTACCCGATAGAACCGGTCGAATATGCGGCTTAGATCCTTCTTCGGAATACCGATGCCGGTATCCTTGACGCTAATTTCGAGCAGGCTGTCATCCTCCGTCTTTCTCGCAGTCATATAAATCTTCCCGCCGTCGAGCGTATATTTGATCGCATTCGAGATCAGATTATCGAGAACCTGGTCAATCTGGTCGCGGTCGAGCCAAGCTTTCTTCAAGCCGCGGTCGACCTGAACCGTCGCTTTGATCGATTTCTGCCGCAGCTGGAACGAGAACCGGTCCGCGACTTCGTCAAGCATCTCGTGGACATTCGTCTGACGCCGGCGCAGCGGCGCCTGGTTGGAATCGAGCCGCGACAGATGCAGCAGATCCGTTACAAGCCGAATCATCCGCTCCGTCTCGTTGCTGATCACGCCGACGAACCGCTCCGACAGCTCCCGCTCCTCAAGCGCACCATCCTCGAGCGCTTCGGCGTAGCTCTTAATCGTGGTCAGCGGCGTGCGCAGCTCATGAGACACATTCGCAACGAACTGCCGGCGCGATTGCTCCAGCTTCTCCTGCTCGGTGACATCCTGCAAGACCGCAATCGTGCCTGTGATGCCTTTGTCTCTGCGATGAATCGGCGTGAACGTTACCTTCAGCAGGCTGCCGTCCGCGCCGCTTTCTTCCTCCTCGGCGGTCTCCCTGTTAATGAGGATCGTGCGGGCGCGGCCCGCCTGCACTTCCGCCAGCTTATCGCGCGAGAGGCCTAGCAGACTGGCCATCTCGACGCCTTGGAACGTCTCGACGTCGAGCAGCTCAAGCGCGCGCCGGTTCCAGACAATAATATAGCCGCGCTCATCCGCCGCGACGACGCCGTCGCTCATATTGGAGAGGACCGATACCAGCTTCTCATTCTCTTCTTCGTTCGCCGAGAGCGCTTCTTTCAGCCGGCTTGTCATCTCGTTAAACGCCATGCTGAGCCGGCCGATCTCGTCATCGCCAAGAACGGGCGCCTTCAGATCGAACCGCCCTTCCGCCACCGCTTCCGCCTGCCGGGTCAGACCCTGGATCGGACTTGTGATCGTATGAGCGAGCACGATGCCCAGCACCCCCGTCAGCCCAAGCGCAATCAAAGTGCCCGAGAAGAAGATCTGGTTCACCCGGTTAACCGTCTCATACAGCTCCGTCATGGACGCGACGACATAGACAGCGCCGACGACTTTGTCGTTATACGTAACGGGAAGCGCCACCATCTTCTTCCGCGTATTGTTCTCGTCAATAATTTCTTCTTCATTATCGGGAATATTCTGCAGCGCGCGGCTGACCGCAAGCGACTTGTTCTTCTGCCCGATATACGACTGATGCCCCTGCACCGACGTCGCGACGACTGTCGCGTTCGCGTCCAGCACCTGGACCTCCGCGCCGCTTATACTGAACAGGTTGCGCACAACCAGGTTCAAGTCCTCGGTCGTATTTTCCGCCGAGCCGCCTTCGCCCTCCATATTCGGAGCAAGGCTTGTCGCCGCGAACTTGGACAGGATGTCCGCCTGCTCCTTCAGGTTGTTCGTAAAGCTTGTAATAAGCGAGTTTTTGACCGTACTGATGAAGTAGACGCCGATTAACTGCATCGCAACAAGAATAAGCAGCAGGTAGATGATGACCAGCTTGACCTGAATCGTGCGGAAGAAGCTCCGCGCCTTCATCCGTAACCGAAGCCTCCCGACTTCGGATTGCGCATCATGTAGCCAAGACCTCGTCTGGTCATAATGTATTCCGGCCGGCTCGGATCATCCTCGATCTTCTCCCGAAGACGGCGAATGGTCACGTCAACCGTGCGCACGTCGCCGAAATATTCGAAGCCCCATACCGCCTGCAGCAGATGCTCCCGCGTCATCACCTTGCCGCTGTTGCGCGCCATGTAATGGACCAGCTCGAACTCCCGATGCGTCAGGTCGAGCGGCTCGCCGTTTTTGTAGACAACGTACATATCCGTATCGATAAACAAATTGAATAGCCGGAGCCCCTGCTGCTCGGACTGCTCCTCCTGTGCGCCTTCCGCCGCGGCGTCATGCTGCCCGTTCTTCTGCTGGCGCCGCAGATGCGCCTTCACCCGCGCCAGCAGCTCCCGCGTGCTGAACGGCTTCGTCACATAATCGTCCGCTCCAAGCTCAAGGCCAAGCACCTTGTCGATCTCCGTATCTTTGGCCGTCAGCATAATAATCGGCATATGCAGCTTCGTCCGCACCTCGCGGCACACATCCATGCCATCCTTCACCGGCAGCATCAGATCGAGCAGAATCAAATCCGGCTGCTCCTCGAATGCAAGGCGCACCGCTTCTCCGCCGTCGAACGCGCAGATCACCTGATGGCCTTCCTTCTCCAAATTAAACTTCAATATATCCGCTATCGGCTGTTCATCGTCGACCACTAGTATTTTCCCGCGCATCGTTTCACCGCCTATCGGTTGTCCTATTTGTTGTCTCTATTCTAACATAAGGAGCAACCGCCTACACAATGAATCTTCCCTCATCTCCAAGTTAAAAGAAGCCGCTCCCGCAATAGAAAAAACCTCCGCGCGGGAGGTTCTTTCTATTGTCTTCCTATGCTTCTTGCATGCGGTCAGCTTGGTTAGCAGACTTCTCTCCAATAGGCCTTAAATGACGGAGCTGTGTCGCGACAAGAACGATAATGCCGAGTATGATAACGCCGCTCGAGAGCGCGACGGCATGCATCCCGCTGATAAAAGCTTCGCGCGCTCCGTTCACCAGCTCCGTGTATGCTCCCTCGGGAAGCCCGTTCGCCGCGCTTACCGCGCCGGCCAAGCTATCACGGGAAGCCTGAATCGCGGAGTCCGGCAAGTCCGCAGGAATCGCGCTTGCCACCTGATTGCGGTACACAGCTGTTCCGATACTGCCAAAGACTGCGATGCCAAGCGCGAATGCAAATTCTCCGCTGGTTTGCAGCATAGCGGCTGCCGATCCCGCCTTCTCGGGAGACACCGAGCCGACAACCAGATCGCTTGACAGGCTGGGCAGCGGAGATGAACCGAGGTTAAAGCCAATAAACCCGATGACCAGAAAAGCGAGCCCCGCCTGAGTCCCCGCCTGGGTAAGCAGCAGGCATCCCAGAGCCGAAAGCAATAGACCGGTGCCGATGAGACGAGCCGGGCGAATCCTGCGCGCGATGAGCGGGGATAGCAGCATCCCGGCCATCGACGCAATGACCCCCGGAAGCATATGGAGCCCTGCTTCAAACGGCGACATCCCTCGTACAAATTGAAGGTACTGCCCGATAAAAAGCATGACAGCCCCCGTCAGCGTAATCCCGAACATGCCAGCCAGCGCGGAGCTGAAGCCTCGGTTCGCGAACAAACGCATGTCCAGTAAAGGAACTGCGAGCCTTCTCTGCCGCGCAACGAATACCGCCCCGAAGACGATACCGGCTAAGAGAAGAAGCAACGGCACGATTTGCAGACCTTGCTTAGCCATTTCTTTGAGCCCGTATATCGCCGATAATATAGCCAGAAGCGATAATAAGACACTTCCTAAATCAAGCCGTCCGGATGCCGGATGCCGATATTCGGGCAGCAGAAACGGACCGGTTAGGACTAAAATCAACATAACCGGGACTGCAAGCAAGAATACCGAGCCCCACCAAAGGTGGTTCAGCATCATTCCGCCGATTACCGGCCCTAGCGCCATGCCGCCCATGGAGCACATCATCCATATCCCGATGGCGAGGGAGCGCTGCTTGTGATCGTGGAACATGTTGCTGATTAAAGCCAAAGTCGAGGGCGCAACAGTCGCTCCTGCAATGCCGAGCAGTGCGCGCGCGGCGATGAGCATCTCCGCATGCTCAGAGAACGCGGCAAGCAAGGAGGCTGCCGCAAAGGCTACCCCGCCGACTAACAGCAGCTTGCGGCGGCCGATCCGGTCTCCCAGCGAGCCCATCGTGATTAAAAATCCCGAAAGCATAAATCCGTATATGTCCATAATCCACAACTGTTGGGCGCTATCGGCTCCTAGATCCGCGCTGATATGCGGCAAAGCAAGAATCATGACCGATAGATCAACGGAGACAAGAAGCGCAGGCAGAGCAAGTACCGCTAGCCCTATCCATTCTCTTACGCCGGCATACCGCTTATTCCCAAGACCCGCTTCTGTCACTCTTCCTCCAGCCGTTTACCCAGCGCTTCTAACATCAGGTTTGTCCCGTGCTTGCGCTGCTCCGGCGTGTCATACCCGTCAAGAAAGGCTCCTTGCTCCGTATAAATGAGATGAGTGCCGCTCCCGGACTGCTTGATTTCGACCGTCGTTATGGATACTGAAATTCGTATGTCTCCTTGATCCATTGTGTACGTGTAGACGATGCGGCTATTGGGGACAATCTCCTGGTAGCAAGCGTCGAACGTATAAATAGGACCATTCGTAGGTCCGCCACGGTTAAATTCCCGGCCTCCAACCCGAAATTCGAATAACTCGGCTTTCGGAAACCATTGGGCTTTTGCAGCCGGGTCTGACCAGGCGAAATACACCCGCTCTGGCGTAGCTTTATAATGCTTCTCGATAACAAAGGTATTGTGCTTTACAGATCGTTCGTTCATAACGGTATTGTCCTCCCTTAAGGAGCGTCTTCCGATGATTCGCCAAGATAATCGCCGAGCTGATCGAGATAGGAGTTCCAGCTCGCTTGCCGCTCGGCAAAGTAATTATGATGGCTTGTCCTCATGGCGCTCAAAATTGTCGTGAAATCTTGAACAGACAACGTTTCATTTTTCTGTATCAGGCAAGCCAAGTGCTCTAATTCCTGCAAAAGATTTTGCTGCCTGCTTATATTTTCTTTTAAGCTGGCAATTTGAATGGTTACGATATCGAGCAGGCTGAACTGATTGCCATCCATCACGGATTTAATCTTTTCCAGAGACAAGCCCAGCTCCTTCAATGCTAAAATTTGCTGAAGGCGCGCTATATCGGCATCCGTATAGATTCTATGCCCGGAATCGGTATGTCCGGATGGCGAATACAATCCGATCTGATCATAGTAGCGTAAGGTTCGAACCGTTAAACCCGCTATTTGGGCAACTCCCCCGACTTTCCAATTCCGTTTCATGACCATCCCCTTTATTTCGCGCGACATATACCGGTATTTGTATTATAAAACATGACGTCGCGTAAGGTTCAAGTATGGGCGCAACAAAAAAAGCACGGCCCGGACCTCGCGTCCAAGCCATGCTTCTCTTCGCTTCTATAATAGATATTATAAGTACTTAAGCGGGTTTTGCGGCGTGCCCTTCTTGTGAATCTCGAAGTGCAGGTGCGTACCGGTCGAGTTGCCGGTGTTGCCCATAATGCCGATTTTGTCGCCCTTCTCGACTTTGTCGCCCTTGCTCACGTTATAGGAGTTCAGGTGACCGTAAAGCGTCTTGTAGCCATTCTGATGGTTAATAATGATGGTCTTGCCCGTGCCTGTCCGATTGCCTACGAATTCGACGACCCCGGAGTCCGACGCGAGAATATTTTTGTTGCCGATAAAGTCGATACCGGAATGCAGGCGGCCCCAACGCTGGCCGTACCGGCTCGTAATGCGGTAATTCTTCACCGGAATCATGAACTTGCCCGTGCCTTCGCCCAGAACGACCATCGTGCCCTTCTCCACGATTTCCGTGATCGGCTCTACGATCACTTCCTTGTTCGTGAGCTCCTCGGTGACGACGTAGCCGTTCTCCTTCTCCACTCGGTACGTCAGACGCTGCGTCCCCTCGACGCCCTCTTTAATCACCTTCGACTCGCCAACCCGCATCTTATCGTTCTTGCGAACCTCGACCGGCGCCGCGATGCTCTCCAGCTCGACCACATTCTCCACAGTGCGGACGGTCAGCTCCGGCATTAGAACCGTTAAATCCAGCTCGTCGCCGATCGTAATCTTGTCATCCTCGATCCAAGGATTGTTCTCGTAAATAACTTGAGGGGAAATATCGAACTTCTGCGCGATACATCCGATACAATCGCCCGCCTGGACCACATATTTGGTCGGCTTCGTGCTTCCCTCGACAATTTTCTTGTAGACATCTTCGCCTTCCGCGATTTCGGTTGGCGCGACATCGACGCTGGAAACCTGTACTTCTTCTACGAAACTAACCTCCGTCACCACTCGGCCCGGCTCCGTCAATTCCGCGGCTGCTTTCTCGTCCGCAGATGCCTGCACCTTGCCGTCCTCGCTGTAGGACAATGTCGAAACGGTTGTCGTACTCTTCGCGGCAGCCGCCAGCTCCGGTGCGAACTTGCTCTGCACCCGCTTCAGAATGCTGTCGGCCGTTGCCTGGTCCTTCACGACGCCGATCAGCTTGCCGTCAATCTTGACCTCTACGCCAACCGCGTGCGAAGTGAACTTCCCCTCCAGCTTCGCGAGCGTCGCTTCCGTCTCCGGTACTGCTTTGAATCCTTTGTCAGCCTCGTATGTAATCTCACCCGTATCCAGCACCATGTTAATGTCCGGATTCGCTTTCTTCAATTCCTCCGTCTCGGCCGCGATCAAGCTGTCCACTTCATCCGGGGCTCCGACCGTTCCTATGACTTCGCCGTTCATATATACGTGATAAAACTCGAATGTATTGCTTTCTACATACTTGGTATATTGCTGATAGCCGATTACTCCGGCAACTGTGACCAAAACTGCCGCTCCGCCTATCCACAGAGTCGACTTTTTCCGCCAAAGTGAGGTAGAAACGATCACGTTTGCCGCTTCTTGCTCGGTCTTCCCATTCAAGTCTTTCGAGCGCATATTCCGAAAGTACTGAACCGAACGTTCCCATACTTTCTTCATGCGACTCATGTCCCTGAAACCGGTCATGATTGTCTCCTTTTTGCACTTGTGCTTAGAAATTTGAGTATTCCAGACATGAAAAAAGGCGAATTCTCCCGTCGGATCACTCGCCTAATACTTTAACACAGCCCTAACAAATGGGGCAACCTTTGCCATCATAACGTAATATTAATATTTTTTCAGAATCTCCATCATTTGCTCGTATTCCTCCGTGTCGAGATGTTGCGCCATAATCTGCTCGACGCTTGTCAATTCTTGCTCCGTCAGGCCTTCTTCCATGTACTCGGAGATCGAAAGCCAGGCTTCTTCCGGCAGCTTGGACATGATCAAATCGAAGAGCAGCTCCTTGTCCTCTTGGCTCATTTCATCCTTCGCCGCCTCCAGCTCCTCCGTCGTAACGGCCGTCTCGCTGCCGTCCGGTTCACCCTCAGCTCCGCCAGCACCCTCCCCCGGCACACCGGCAGCGCCTTCTTCGGTTCCCGCAACGGGCGCCTCCTCTGCCGCTTCTCTTGCCGCTTGGCTGCCGCCGCCGCCGCCGATATCCGTAATGGGCGCCTCCTCGATCTCGCCGAACGCTTCTTCCGCCTCCGGCTCGGCCTGTTCGCCCGCCGCTTCTTCATCCGCGGTCTGGTTTTCCTTGCTCTCAACGTCGGACACGAGGAGAGGGTCGCTACCCCATAGGTTGCCCCAAACACCCGACATCGCCATTGGCGGCACCTCTACCGGCAAATTGAATTGCTTCAGCAGCGTTTCGACGTAGCTCGTCACAATATAACCTGTCGTCCATATGGACAGGAAGCTAATAATCAACCCTGCCGCTATCAGTTTTCCGAGCCACGCTAATCTTCTAAACATGCATCTCTCAACTCCTAAAAGTGCTCTTCTATCTACCATTATGGTCAACTCGGTACACAGGCATTCCGAATATTTTGGCGATGCAAGAAAATTATTACATGTTTTTCATGCACTCAGCACACACTAGTTGTCAGCAAATGTCCACTTGGAGGGATTTGGTTATGTCTTCTCAGCCTCCTCAACCTATAGACAAGGCTCTGCAGCAGCAAAGAGAGCTGCTGGCTCAGAAGCTAAGCGGCAAGCTTGATCAGGATATCGGCGTCCTTAGACAGCTGTATGCGAACGGAGCGGATATTGTCTTTCGTCCCTTCAAACTGGTGAACGGGGCCGAGCTCGCCATGGTGTATGTGGACGGTATGACGAATATTCAAGAAATCGACGCTTCTTTGGTTAGGCCGCTTAAGCAGAGAACCAGCGACGATACGCCCGCCGAATGGCCTTCCATTCTAATGGAGGTCACGCTTGAGCCTTCGCAATCCATCATGACCATTGAGGAGGCGTCCGATCACATCGCGGAAGGCAGCACGCTGCTGCTGATGAACGGCCAGTCAACCGCTTATATCTTCAATCTGCCGAAATGGGAATCGCGTTCCGTTGACGAACCGGAGGCGGAAAGCGTCATTCGCGGCCCCCGGGAGGGCTTTGTCGAGACGCTTCGCACCAACACCGTCATGCTGCGCCGCAGGCTGCAATCGCCTGCATTTAAGCTGAAGGAGCTAAAAATCGGGCGCTATACAAAAACGACCTGCGCGATCGCTTATATGGAAGGCATCGTGGACCCCGGACTTGTCGCGGAGATGGAGGAACGGTTAAAACGGATTGACGTTGACGCTGTGGCCGACAACGCGCTCGTGGAGGAGTTCATCGAGGATGAGCCTCTCTCTCCCTTCCCGCAGCTGCAGACGACGGAACGTCCCGATGTTGTGGCTGCCGCGCTGATGGAAGGGCGGGTTGCCGTGCTTGTGAACGGCTCTCCCATCGCTCTCATTGCGCCGACCACCCTGTTTATTCTGATGGTGTCGCCTGAAGATTATTATCAGCGTTCGCCCGTTTCGACCGCTATACGATGGATTCGGATGATGTTCGGGTTTATTGCCGTATTTATGCCCTCGATCTACGTCGCCGTATTGTCTTATCACCAGGAGATGGTGCCGACCACACTCATGCTGTCGATTGCGAAATCGCGGGAGCAGATTCCTTTCCCGGCGCTGTTCGAGGCGCTGCTGATGGAGGTCACCTTCGAGGGGCTGCGGGAAGCCGGCATTCGGCTTCCGAAGCAAGTCGGTTCCGCTGTCAGTATCGTCGGCGCTTTGGTCATCGGGCAAGCGGCCATATCGGCCGGCATCGTCTCGTCGCCGATGATTATGGTGGTCGCGATTACCGGCGTCGCTTCGTTCCTTATCCCAAGCTACCCGCTTGGCATGGCGCTTCGTATTATCCGCTTTCCGATCATGTTCGGAGCCGGCATTCTTGGTTTGTACGGCATCGTGCTTATTTCGATGCTGATTACGATTCATCTGCTCGCCTTGCGTTCCTTCGGCGTTCCTTATTTATCCCCGCTATCTCCTCTGCATTTCTCGCAGCTCGGAGATACCATCGTAAGATCGCCTCGATGGATGCATGATCAAAGACCGCACTTTACCGGCGGTATTCGGAACAAGGTGCGCCTTAAAGCCCCAAGACCAAAACGACCACAGACAAAGGGATGAAGTCAACATGCTGACGACATCAGGCTTGCGCAAAATCATGACTTTGCTTTTATGTGCATCCTTCACCCTTTTAACGACCGGCTGCTGGGACCGAATTGAGGTGAACGACTTGGCCATCGTAACGGCGGCAGGCTTTGATCTGACGGAGAACAACCAGATCAGGCTCTCCGTCCAAATCTTCTCGCCAGGCAATCCTTCCCAATCAGGAAGCTCAATGGGGGAACAGCAGCAAGGCATGCCAAAAGCGCTCGTCGAGAGCGCGGTCGGAAAAGACACTGCAGACGCTGCCGCCAGTTTACAGGAGCTGCTGTCACGAAATTTGTTTTGGGGACATGCGGATGTCTTCATCATTAGCGAAAGACTTGCCAGGCATGGCATCACGGAGCCGCTAGACTACTTGTCTCGCCATCCTCAACCGAGGGAACGGACCAATTTGTACGTGAGCAGAGGCTCGCCCGAGGAAATTTTACAGTGGCAGCCCGATATTGAACGTAACAGTGGTGAAATGCTGCGCGAGATGGCCGTCATTCAAACCGGCTTGAACATTACGCTGCTCGAGACGATGGTCAGCTTGTCGGAGGAAGCCCACACTGCGCTCATTCCGATCGTCGGCATGAAAAAGAGCGGCAATAAACAAAGCCCGGCATTATTAGGATCCGCGGCCTTTCACGGTTTGAAGATGAAACAGACTTACTCCGTAAAAGCGACCCGCGGTCTTCTCTGGCTGCGTGACGAGATTAATGAAGCGACGATTACCAGCCGTATCAATGACGAGGGTTACGCGTCCATCAATATTTTCAAAAGCAGATCTAAGATAACCCCGGTCATACATAACGGCAAATGGAAAATTAAGCTGCATCTTGAGGCGGCCGGTAATTTGACGGAAAATTCGACAACTCTGAACGCGCAGAGCCCCGAGGATATAAAAAAAATTGAGAATGCTTTTACGGCGCTTTTGCAGCAAAGAATCGAAAAAGCGGTCAAGCTGGCGAAGGAGTCTCAGACGGATGTGCTTGGTTTTGCGGAAGCTTTCCATCAAAAATATCCGAGTGAGTGGCTGTCGGATAAAGCGGATTGGGGGGAACTGCTTCGTGACGTTGAAGTCGAATACCATATCAAGCTGCGCATACGAAGAACCGGCTTAACAGGCTGGGCTGACGCTCTTGTGGAGGAGGACAATCCATAATGCTTTTGTTCTGCTTGCTTGTTGTGTGCCTTGCGGCGGTAACGGTCTATTTTGATTACCATTCACTGAAAAATAAACGCGTTGCCGTCGCTTATTTCTCCATGTACGGAATAGGTCTTGTGATCGCTATTCTCTCGATTCTCAATCGCGACTTGCCGGGACCTATTCAGTTGATTCATTACATGATGGATCCTATCGTTAAAATCGTTTTCAAAACCATCTGATTCCAAGGAAAGGGGCGTTACGCCTATGCTTGAACGCGGGAAGCTGTCTTCCGTACAGCTCGCTTGCTTAATGTTTCTTGCGGTTATCGCGACTTCAATCATGGGCGCCCCATCCTTCTGTTACCGGCTAGCCCGTAACGATATGTGGCTGTCACCCATAATCGCCGCGATTCTTCCTATGCTGTTAATTATGGTGCTTGTCGGCCTCCACCGCTCCTTCCCAGGCAAATCGCTGATCGAGTACAGTCCTCTCCTCCTTGGGAAATGGCTCGGAAAGCTGCTCGGCTTGTACTTTCTAATTGTCACGCTGCTCGAAAACGCATATCAGGCAAGGCAGTTCGGCGAATTAATGAACCAATTTTTTTTCAAAGAAACCCCTCATGCTTTTATTATTTGTTCCTTGTTTTTCGTCTGTGTTTTTGCGGTTCGACTCGGCGCCGAAGTCATCGGCAGAGTCGCCATTCTCTATATGCCTCTCCTGCTTACCATTGTACTGACCTTCGCCTTGCCTTTCTTCCAGGATATCGAAGTTAGACGTTTGCTTCCGGTCATGAGCAACGGCATCCTGCCGATCCTAAGAAGCTCGGCGTATTTGCAGCTTTGGCTGCCTATGTATATTTACACGACCTTTTATCTGCCGTTTCTGTCCGATAGTCAGCATGCCTTGAAGAGATTGCTGCAATCTTTGGCGGCTACGATTCTCACCCTTACGGGGATATTGATGTTGATTATTTTTATTCTGAACAATGCGACGCCGATGTTCAGCTTTCCGTTTATGACCTTGGCCCGTTATCTCACGTTATTTGAATTCATTGAGCAGTTTGACGCGGTCATTATGTTTTTTTGGGTCGTTGACGTGTTCGTGCGCACATGTGTCACGTTATATGGGCTGACGATTGGCCTCGCCCAATGGATGAATCTCCCCAGCTATAAAGTGATAAGCGTGCCGACGGCCGTTCTGGTCATCGCCGTCAGCTTCTGGGGAATCCCGCGCTTCTCCGACTTTGTCACCAACGGGCCGCATCTCACGTTTATCTATTTCAGCGCCCACTTCGCGCTTCCGATGCTCCTATTTGTCGTCGCCTTGGCAAGGGGCAAATGGAAGCCGGCTAAGTCAGGCAATGCCGAAGGTTCTGGTCGTTCTGGGGGGCCTGGAAGCTCAGGCGGTTCAGGCAGCTCTGGGGGTTCGGGGGGTTCGG
>NZ_QXQA01000007.1 GCF_003583765.1 Paenibacillus nanensis | reverse complement strand
TCTTTCAGAAGCTTTGTAACAGTATTTTCAAGTAGATCAGTAAACAGATTTTCGGGTATAGTAGTCATTGAGTAGGGTCCTCCTTCGGTGACTTCAGCAATCCCGAGGATACCCTACTTTTTTGTGTGTGAAGAACCAAAACTTGGTACACAACTTATTTTACGTCATCGCGGTTCTCACAACTAGTTGCGTGTGGCGTCACTATTTGCTTGAGAGTAGCTCACTCCGGGCTTTTAGTATCGCCTAGCGTCACTATTTGCTCGAGAGTAGCTCACTCCAGACTTTTAGTATCGCGTGGCGTCACTATTTGCTCAGAACCGATGCGGTTCGCACAACTAGTTGCGCGTGGCATCACTATTTGCTCGAGAGTAGCTCGCTCCAAGCTTATAGTATCGCGTGGCGTCACTACTTGCTCAGAACCGATGCGGTTCGCACAACTAGTTGCGTATGGCGTCACTATTTGCTTGAGATCGGCTCGCTCCAAGCTTTTAGTATCGCGTGGCGTCACTACTTGCTCAGAACCGATGCGGTTCGCACAACTAGTTGCGCGTGGCGTCACTATTTGCTTGAGATCAGCTCGCTCCAAGCTATTAGTATCGCGTGGCGTCACTACTTGCTCAGAACCGATGCGGTTCGCACAACTAGTTGCGTGTGGCGTCACTATTTGCTCGAGATCAGCTCGCTCCAAGCTTTTAGTATCGCGTGGCGTCACTACTTGCTCAGAACCGATGCGGTTCGCACAACTAGTTGCGCGTGGCGTCACAATTTGCTCGAGATCAGCTCGCTCCAAGCTTTTAGTATCGCGTGGCGTCACTATTTGCCCAGAACCGATGCGATTCCAGCATCTACCGCGTCTGGCTGACCTAATTCGCTCAACAAAAAAAGCTCGTAATCCCTAGTTTTTAGGGCTTGCGAGCTTTTTTGGCATAACCAGCTTATAGCCGACGCCTCGTATGGACTCGATTTGAACGGAGTTCTGGCCGAGCTCCAGCTTCTTGCGAAGAGAGCTGACATGCACATCAACCGTACGCTGACCGCCGATGTAATCGAAGCCCCAGACGACATTCATCAGGTCGTCGCGGGTGATGACCATGCCGGGACGCTGCACGAGATACAGCAGCACCTCAAATTCCTTCGGCCGCAGCTGAATCGGTTCGCCGCCTACAACTACCTCGTATTTCTCCGGGTAGATCGACAGCTCCCCAACGGTAATCACCTTCTCGTTGGATTGAACCGGCGGCGCTTCATCCTGCTGCGTCCTTCGGAGGACGGCGGATACGCGAGCCAGCAGCTCCGCGACGCCGAATGGTTTCGTAATATAGTCGTCGGCGCCATGCTTCAGTCCTTGCACGACCTCTTCCTCCGCATTGCGGGCCGTCAGGATTATAACAGGGGTCCGGACGCCGTTCTGGCGGATGCGGTTCAGCACCTCAAAGCCGTTAAGTCCGGGCAGCATAATATCCAGAATAATTAGATCGAAATTCCGCTGCAGCGCCGCTTGTAAGCCCTCGCCGCCATGGTCGATTACTGTCGTCTCGTAGCCTTCTTGCGTCAAGTTATACGACAGCAGTCTCGCGAGCGTGGGTTCATCTTCAATAACTAGCACTTTATGCGACATATTGACCTCCAGCATAGAACCGGCAATTGCATAGCGGTTCACAATTTCCTAACCTATCACTTCTTTAGTTTACCACGGTTTCTTAAAGAATAGGTAAATCTTTTTCTGTTATTGGATGACCGGCAAATCGATCGTAAACGTCGTGCCGACGCCGACCGTGCTCGTAACCGAAAGCGTGCCTTTGTGCAGCTCCACCAAATGTTTGACGATGGAGAGACCTAGCCCCGTGCCGCCTGAGCTTCTCGAACGAGCCTTGTCCACCCGATAAAATCTTTCGAAAATGCGAGGCAAATCTTTTTTCGGGATGCCGATCCCGGTATCGCTGATTTGAATTCGGATATGGTCATGGTCAGCCGCGTGAACCTTCACCGTCACACGCCCGCCCTCCGGCGTATAATTGATCCCGTTGGACAGCAGGTTCACAAAAATTTGGCGCAGGCGGTCCTCATCCGCTTCGACGTACAGCCCCGATTCAATCTGGCTGTTTAATTGGATGTTTTTACGCTTCGCCTCCGCCTCCAGCAGCGTCACCGTCTTGTCGACGAAGCTTTCCATCTCCACTGGCGAGAACATAAGCGGTACGCGCCGGGATTCGATCTTCGACAGCTCCAAAATATCTACGATCAGACGGTTTAGCCTTTCGCTCTCATCAAATATGATTTGCAGGAAAGATCTGGCCGTCTCCTCGTCCTTCACCGCTCCGCCAAGCAGCGTCTCCGCGAAGCCCTTCACGGCGGCGATCGGCGTCTTCAGCTCATGCGAGACGTTCGCAACGAATTCGCTCCGCATCCGTTCCAATCTGCGGATCGCGGATACGTCCTGCAGCACGAGCAGCACGCCGCCGAAATCGCCAGGTCCGCTCTGGCTGATCGGAACCAAATTCAGCTCCAGCAGCCGCTCCTCCGGGAAGTAGAAGGTTATTTCCTCACGAATATGCTTTCTCGTTTCTAGCGCTTCTTGAATAATTTGGGCAAGCTCATATTGCTGCTTCGCCTCGGCGAAATGTCTGCCGACGAGCTCCCTCGCGGAGAATCCGAGCACCTCTTCTGCCCGGCGGTTCATCAGCAGAATTTGCCCTTTCGCGTCAATCATTACAACTCCGTTGATCATATTCGCGAGTACGCTTTCCAGCTGGCTCTCATTTTGCTTGATTCGCGTCATTTGGACCTGGAGACTGTCCGCCATCGCGTTGATCGCCGTGCCCAGCTCTCCGATTTCATCGTTCTTATGCACTTTGACCCTGGCTTGATAGTCCATGTTTTTAATTCGCTTCGCTACCTTCGTAATCTGCTCCAGAGGCCTTGTCATGCTCTGAGCGATGCTGTAGCTGATAAGCGCCGCAATGACAAATAAAATAAGAAGACCGATTATAAGCACCATCGTCAAACGCCCGATGCTCTGGTCAACCTCTTCGAGGCTCATCGCCATACGCAAAATATAAGGCTCCGCGCCTTCTTGAACGGTAACCGGAATGGCTACGTACACCATATTCTGATGCATCGTATCGCTTGGACGCACTGTTCGGCCGGTACCAAGCTTATACGCATCCTGCACCTCTTCGCGCATGAGGTGATTGTCCATTTTCGTCACGTCATAATCGGAGTCCCCTACAACAACGCCGTCGCTTCGAATAAAGGTCACCCTGGAGTCCGTAAATTTGCCCATCTCTTTCGCTTCCTGCGTATAGTAGGCGATCAATTCCGGCAAATCCCCGGTCTTCCATTCCATTTTGGCGGCAATCACCTTCATCTGGCGAACCATGCTGTCCTCCAGCGCGTTAATATGGTTTTCTTTGAAGGTTTGCATCATCAGCCAGCCTGCCGCAAATACGGAGACGGCTATCATCGAGATCATAATAAGCGTAAGTCTTGTCCGAAAACTGTTCATTCCGCCTCACCTCTGCAATATTTTGCGCCAAGCGGCAATTTCTTTCCTCCGTTTATCCTACATGCGCGCTGCCGCTTGCGCTAGTCTTCGATTTATTAATCTTTTGTAAAACATAATGATGAGCGGTTGCAAGCGGCTGCTGAATAAGAATCGACAGCACGACGGGTACTGCGGCAAGCGGACTGAAATAACCCATCGCAAGCACAATCCCGAGTGAAATATTGCGCATGCCTGTCGCGTACGACACCGTAATTTGCAGCTTCTCATCCCGCATAAAGGACGTCCCCGCAAAACCGAGCGCATAGCACAACGCAACGAGCGCAATAACGATCGGCACAAGCTTCACCATATCGTGCTTCAGCTGGCTCACGTAAGGCGCGATGGCGGAGGCGTTCAACGCGACAACAAGCACAAAACAGATTTTCGATACCGGGGCCGTATAAGGCTTAACTTTCTCTTGTATTTTGCCTTTCGACGCTTCATTTAAAGCGACGCCGATCACGGTAGGAATCACAATAATGATGATGAGGTCGAGTATAAGCGGCCCCGTCTCCACATCGGCGGACGAATCGAAAAACAGGTGGATGGCCGATGGAACGACAACCGGACTAATCAACGAATCCAGCACCACCATCGCAAGCATCAGTGCCACGCTGCCTCCAGACATCCCCACCCACAACACCGTCGATACGCCAAGCGGAATAATCGTAAACAGCACCAGCCCGACGACATAAGGCGAATCCGCTCCAAATATTGCGGTGCCCGCCCAGTAAGCGGCAAGGGGCGAGACGATATGCGCCAGCACAAAGGTAAGTCCCATAATGCCAGGCTTCTTCATAACGCCGCCTAACTCCTTCAAGCCGCAGCCGATCGCCATCGTCAACGTCACAAAGGCAAACAAATATGGAACGGCGTCCACCATCGGCTGCAGCGCGTTCGCAAACAAAAAGCCGAGCACCAAAGAGCTTGGAATAATGAGAAACATCCATTTCTCAAAATATCGGTTAAAAGCGAGTCCCCATTCCCGCATATACATCCCTCATTTATAAATCTAGTCTATCAATTAGCCATAACCTCTATTGTAATGTAATTTCAGATCGCCGTACATTTCATTTCCGGCCCGATTTCCTTGCCCATATGAAAAAACTGCCCCTGCAGCAGCGAAAGCCGCTAAAGGGACAGCCGATTCCATGTTCTTCTTTATTCCAGCATTACGCCTCTACGCGAATCTCAAATAAACGGGCGGTTTTGGCCGCAGGCAAACTCACCTGTAGAATGCCGGCTTCCTCGTTCCACTCCCACTCGCAACGATGCGCCTGCGCCGGGTATGCGCAGCGGACGGATAGCCGTTTGCCCTTAACCCGTTCCAGCGGCAGCTTCATTTCAGCCTGGTCGCCGGAGACGCGCCACACAGCCAAATAAATGCGGTCATCGCGATACAGCCCGTAGCTGATCCAGTCATCCTGTTGGGTCGGCAGGCCAAGCGGCCAGAACGGCAGCGCTTCGGGAATGTCGCCGCGAATCGTTTTGTAGTAATCCAGCGCTTCCTTCACCAGCTCTCTCCGGCGCGGACTGAGCTCGGCCAGATGTCCGCTCTGATGGACGCGGAGCAATAACGCGTTGACCATGTTGAAAATAACTTCCTCGTCGTCGCCCTCGCGGAGCGGATAAGACCAGACCGCCGACTGCTCCGGCGTGAGCGCTGCCGGCGAGCCTGCCGCAATCGCCGCATATTTCACATAATTCTCCTGGTCGCTGGTCGATTGAATGCTGTGGCGGCTAAGCATCGCATAGTCCATTCGCATACCGCCGCTGGAGCAGTTCTCGATCACCAAATCCGGGTAACGGGCAAATACGCCGTCCAGCCATTGCAGGTAAGCGCGGTTGTGCTGGAGCAAACCGTCGCCGAAGCTGTCCGCTTCCGTTTCCGTACCGATCCCCGCATTGATGTTGTAATCCATCTTAATATAACCGACGCCGTAATCCTCGACCAAGCGCCGTATGACTTCGTTCGCATGCGCGACAACCTTCGGATTGCGGTAATCCAGCTGATAGCGGCTGCGATCCTTAACCCGCTTGCCGTGGCGCATGAAAAACCAGCTGTCGTCCGTCTCGGCAAGCTTTGGACTGTTGATGCCCATTACCTCAAGCTCAAGCCAAAGTCCTGGAATCAGACCTTTGCCGCGAATGTAATCGAGCACATATTTGATGCCCTCCGGGAATCGTTCCTCCGAAGGGAGCCACTCGCCGACGCCGTCCCACCAATAGCCCGGCGCGTACCAGCCCGCATCGATACAGAAATATTCGCAGCCGGCCTCGGCAGCCGCATCGATCAGCGGAAGCAGCTTCTCTGTCGTTGGAGAGCCCCACAAGCAGTTCATATAGTCATTGAATATAATTCGAAGCAATCGGTTGTCGTCGTTCGGTCTCCGAATTTTCCGCCGGTAGGTCGTCAGCTGGGCGATCGCCTGCTCGAAGCCTCCCTGTACCGAACCGACCGCAAGCGGAACGGATACGAACTCCTCGCCTGGCGCGAGGCTTAACCACCAATGGTTGTCATGCTCTGTCGGACCGCTGATCAGGACGGTCAGCAGGTCCGATTGCTCGATGATTTCCCAATGCCACGAGCCGTTATGCTCGATTTGCCAGAAGAGGCTAGTTCCCGCTTCTTCATTCTCCAGCACTGCCATCGGAATGTGCTCGGCTGCCGACCAAGAGCCCGTATTGGAGCAGGAGATCCGCTTCGAGCCGCGATCAATGAGATGCGACATCCCTAGCTCGGGAAGCGTGTAGGAGCGCCATTGCAGCTCGCTCTGCCAGCCGTTATGGGCGAGGTAAAGCCGCATTTTCTCGTCGCGGTCATGCTTGCCTTCCTTATCCAGACCTGTGAGGGCGAATGAAGAGACATATTCGACCTCAGCTGCTGAATCGCCCTCATTTTTCAGGACGACCCAGCTGCGGACAGTCTGCACGCCGTCATAAAATTGAAAATGCTGCGCAGCCGTCAATCCCGACAGCTTGTCAACGAGACGAAGTTCAAGCTTGCGGCCGAGACCGTTGCGCGAATCGGAGTGCCCGTCATAAACCATACGCAGCCCCGGATAAGACGCCCGATGCGTCCGGCCGTGATATTCCTCGCGGTCCTCGCCGGTCAGCTGCAGCTCCATCAGACGGAAGCCGGATTTCCGGCTCTCCTCTACAAGAGACGAATCATACGGCGCAGCGCCGAAATGAAGAAATAAAACATCGCCGCCTTCGGTCACTTCAAATACAAGGTACAGCCCATTTTCCTCTAACGCGATTTGTTTGCTCATAAGACAATCACTTCCTCCCCCGATTATTTTTCCCTATAAAAAACTTAACTCAGCACCGCGAAAGTGCTGAGTTAAGGAGATGCCTATTCCTTTATCATTCGGCTTATTGAGCCGAGCCGAATTGCACCCATGCTTTTTGGATTTCGTCAATGACCTTGTCCTTCGAATCGCTGCCGCTTCCGATGTAAGACTGCATCAATTCGCCGAACTTTTGGTGGAACGTATCCAGAGAGTAGTTAACGGATAGGTCGCCGGACTTCTCTGTCTTCAGCGCTTCTTCCATTTGCTTCGGCATGTCCAGATCAGGAAGCGGAGCGTCCTTGATCGGAGGAATTACCTTCGCCACGCTGGAGAACCAATTTTTACCGTAATCCGAAGTATACAGCCAGTTGAAGAATTCGATCGTTTCAGCCGCTACTTTGGAATCTTTGTTAATGCGAAGCGCTTGATCGGCGCCAGTTACGAGCAGAGCTTGCTCCGCTTTTTCGCTGACAGGGTAACCTACGATGCCGATTTCGATATCCGGGTTGATCTTTTTGATCGCTTCTTCGTCCCATGCGCCTTTACCTGTCATGAACGCCGCTTTGCCGGATGCGAAGTCGCTGACTTCCGCATTGCTGTCACGCTCTAGAGGCTTGTCCGTACCATGAGCCACAGTCAAATCGATAAACTTGAAGAAGTTATCGTAGAGGACCGGATGGTCTTTGAACGTCGTTTCGCCGGCGATAAACTTGTCAACCAATTCTTTTGGCGTAATGCCAGCGTCCTCAGCTGCCGCGTTTACGAAGTTTTGGAAGATGTGCTTCCATACCCACCACTCTTTATAGGCGTTGGCGAACGGCGTAATGCCTTTCGCTTCGAGCTTCGCGACGGCATCTTCCATTTGCGACGTCGTTTTTGGAACTTCCGTAATGCCCGCTTCCTCAAGAAGCTTCTTATTGTAAACCATGTTCATCAGGTTTCCTTTAATCGGAAGACCAAGAACTCGGCCGTCGGAGGAGCTCATGTTAATTTTCACCGCGTCAGTCATTGCTGCCGCTAGCGGCTCATCCGTCAAATCCGCGCTGTATTCCGCGAATGTGTCAATATCTCCGCCCGCAGTCGTTTGGAATACGTCCGGCGTGCTGCCGGCAGCGATTCTCGACTTCAATACGGTGTTGTAGTCCGCTTGCATAATTTCAAGATTGATCGTGACGTTTGGTTTTACTTTTTTGTACTCCGCGATATAAGCGTTGAATGCGTCCGTGTATTCCGGCGAAGCCGTGAACATGTTGATCGTTACCGGAGCATCGGCAGCTTTTCCGCCATTAGCGGCGCCCTCATTGCCTGCGTTATTGTTTGAACCGCAAGCTGACAATACGCCGGCAGCCAGAACAATACTTGCAGAAAGAGCGAGTAGTTTCTTTTTCATGGTAGTGCCCCCATTTCCTATTTGTGAGTGGTTCATGGTGTCATTGTAAAGAAAAAGAAGCAGGATAAGAATGCACATAAGTGAATAGTTAAGGGTAAAAAAGTGTAATCCTTCAGCAGTTCACATTTATCCCTTTGTTACCCCCGCGCGGTATTCGGTTGGACTCACGGAATAATAATTGCGGAACGCTTTGCTGAAATAGTTTTTATCCTTATAGCCCAGCATCTCGGAAATATCCTGAATCTTTAGGGAAGAGTCGTCGAGCAACTCCTTCGCCTTGTCCATTCTGACCTTCTGCACATATTCATGAATACCGAAGCCGAACTGCTGTTTGAACAGCTTCATTAAGTATTCCCGGCTAAGAAAATACTTGTCGGCGAACAAAGATATTTTGATATCTTCAAAATAATGATTATCGATATAGGATTTAATATCGCCTACATCAAAAGGCTGATTGGCCGTCTGCGCTTTCCTAATTTCCCCGCTGTAGAAATCCAAAATTCGGTGAAGCAGCTCCTCGTATTGCTCCAATGAAGCAAAATCCATAGCGATACCGAACAAGCGAAGATCCTGCTCACCGCGCATCGGCAGCCTCTCCGGCGCCGCTCCGAGCTCAAGCGCCATGTCGTTCAGCAAGATGACGATTTCGCGCAGCAGACGGTCGGCATCGCCGATGCTCAATCCTTCCGAAGCATTCCACCTGTTTACGAATTCGCTCAATATCGTCTTTGCGTTTTGCGGGGTGCCGCTCTCAAGCGCGCTTCGCAGAATCGGGATGCGGCTGGTCAGCGATTGGCTGTCCTTGAGCGTGGCGGATTTAACCGCTGCGGCCGTCACCGCCGAACCTTTCAGCTTCGAGAGCTCGACGCCGCTAATGCTCGATTTCGCCGCCTCGTATGAATCCGCGATCTGCATAGCGTCCGCATGGCTTGAACCGATGCCAACGATGGCTTGAATACCGAAGAGCTCTTCAAGCATGGATGCCGCTTTTTTCATGTGATGCATGGAACGAAAGGCGATGTCCTCCGCATAGCCGCCTTTCACTGTCAATATGGCGATCACTTCCCGCTCCTGCTTCGGGCTTGCGAAGCTGAAGGCGTTAAAGTAATCGCCCGCGATTTCATCGATGACATTCGCCACTGCAAAATTCAGCAAATCGGCATCCTCATGGAACCGGTCTTTCCGAATCCGCTCCATGTTCAGCATCCGCAGCACAACGGCTGTAAACCGGTTGCCGGGGTCTTCCGCTCCGATTAGAGGAAGGAACGCTTCGTTCGTTTGGCTTTTAAAGCTGCGTTCGATAATGGACAGATACACCTTTTCTTTCAAACGCGGAAGCGACATATTCAATGTAATATTGCGATTAATGAACTCGCTTTCCTGCCGGCGCTTCGCGTCCAGCACATCAATCGCCTTGCGGAGGGCCTGATTGAGGTCGGAACGGTTTACCGGCTTCAGCAAATAATCCACAACCTTGGATCGAATGGCTTGTCGCGTATATTCGAAATCGTTGAAGCCGCTAATGACGATCGTCAGCAGATCCGGATAATCGCGCTCGATGATTTGGAGCAGCTCCATGCCGTTCATTTCAGGCATCTTCATATCGATCATCGCCAGATCGATCTTGTGCGAGGCCAGCATGTCGAGTCCCGATTTGCCGTCTGTCGCCTCCAGCACTTCTTCTATCCCTAAACCTTTCCAGTCGCCTAATATGCGAATCGCTTCGCGCAGCGGCTCCTCATCATCAATGATGAGCACCCTATACATGGCTCACGCCTCCCCGAGGTAATAACATTTCCAATTCCGTGCCCGACGGATCGGATCTTATGATCAGATCCGCTTTTTCATAAAGCAGCTTCAAGCGCGTATATAAATTGACAAGCCCGATGCTCTCATCCTGGCTTAACCGGTCCTCCCATTCGCTCTGGAACGATCTTTTTACCTGCTCCAGCCTCTCCGGCGTAAAGCCCGGACCATTATCCGCTACCGTAATGACCGCATAGTCTCCCGACAGCCTTGCGCGAATTTGAATCGTAACGGTCGCGGACACCTTCTCCAGCGCATGCTTGATGACGTTCTCCACCAGCGTCTGGATGGACAGCTTCGGAATTTCCAGCTCCTTGAGGGACTCCTCCCAATCGTAAGTCACTTGGAGCCGGCTGCCGAACCGGGCTTTCTGAAGCGTCAAATAATGGTCGATATGTTTGAGTTCTTCCCTAGCGACTACAATATCTTTGCCGCTGATGCAATAACGCAGCGTTAAAGCCATAGCGTCAACCATATCGGCAATGTCGAACCGTTCATATTTTAACGCTTTCGTCGAGATGGCTTGCAGCGCGTTATATAAGAAATGCGGATTGATTTCGGCTTCGAGCGCTTTTAGGATCGCATTTTTTTCAACGAGCTTCATTTTGTAACGCTCGTTAATCAGGTCATTGGTTCTGCGCACCATCTGATTGAAATGCCGGGACAAAGAGGCAAGCTCATCCTGCCCCGTCACCTCAGCCTCCGCATCGAAGTCTCCGGCGCTGAACCGATTCATTTGATGAGCCAGCTTCTTGAGCGGCTTCGTGATGGCGGTAGAGAAGTAGCTGACCAGCATAACGGCAAGCAGCAAAAACAGAAAGCCGATCGTAAAGCTGATATTTCTTGTCGTTGTAGCCGCCTCGTAAATTTGCTTATACGGAATCGGCTTCACCAGCTTCCAGCCCTCAAGCTCGCCGACATTATAGACGACCAGATACTTTTGATCCGGCGCCGACCACGTGAAGCGCCCTTCGGTGCTTGCCCCCAGCTTCCCGGTCACATCCGAAGCTGCCCATTGCTCCATAATGGCAGGGTTGTCCGCAAAAAAGAGCTCATTATCCGGACTGAGAAACAACAGGTGCTGACCTTCGCTGACGGGGGTATCCTTCATAATTTCATTTTTTTCCGTGTCGTTGAAATAAAAAGACAGCATAGCCTGCGGCTCGCGGGACACGATCGACCGTAGCACTCGGTGATAAGCCATAAAGCTGGCTTCCGGGTCAATGTTATAACCGGCCAATTCCGGGCTTGGCTGGGCGAATGATTGATAAGAGCGGTTGAATGGGCTGGTCATCGCCTTCTTATACCAGGGGAGATCCTCGATATCCGCGTCATATCCGGTACGCAACGTAATATTATAGTTTTCCTTCGTGAGCGCATAATATTTCTTCTCTTTCACGATGTACAAATAAATAGCCTCCAAGTCATGACGGGAATAATACAGCTCTCGCAAATAATCTTCGACATACATTTTTGAGGCGTATTCTTCCGACTCATGGCTGATGGCATAAACGATCTCGTCATAATGGATTTGCGGGAGAGACAGCAGCTCCATCTCTTTCAAATATTCTTCCATGTTCTGATTGACGAGCTGCAGGTTATTCGAAGTGCTCTCAATGCTGCTGCTGACGGATTCCTTCTGCAGCATCTGGTACGAAATATAAGTCAGCGACCCGACGACAAGAATAATAATGGTCGTGAACAGCAGAATCAGCTTGTTCACGAGCCTCCTCGACACGCGCTCCTTGAGGACGGACGCCGCTTTTTTTGCTTGATGCAGAATGAAGCTCACTCTCCTTCAAATATCCCTTTCGGTTCACCTTTTTACCCCTAACTGTTTTGTTAAATCCATTTTTGAGCGGGGAAGGCTGTCTTATAATATACACATTATAGCGGAAACTGATTGGTTGTGTAGTCGGACAAACAAGGGGTCCTAGCACAAAAAGCGATGAAAGAGGTGCTTCGATGTTTAAATCATTAGGGAGAAAGTGGAGCGATAAGCTCGAATTCGGCTTTTTCACATTGCCGGTAATTATTTGTATCGCCGTCGCGTTCTATATCCCGTTCGCAATGACGATTCGATATTCCATGACGAAGTGGAACGGTCTTTCCAAGCATCCGACCTTTGTCGGACTTGATAACTTCAAGCAAATTTTTATGAGCGACTCGAACTTTGCGACATCCGCATGGTTTACGATTAAATATGCGATTCTGTATATCGTCATTGTGAACGTGCTAGCCATACTTCTGGCTGTCTTGCTTGATATGAAGCTCAAAACGACTTCTTGGCTGCGGGCCGCATTTTTTATCCCGTACATCCTCAGCCTTGTTATTGTCGGCTTCATCTGGAAATTCATCTTCATGCAAGGCTTTGAATCGCTATCCGCAAGCACCGGCTGGGGGATATTCGATTGGAGCTGGCTCGGTGAACCGGGACTCGCCTTTATCTCGATTCTGCTCGTCTCGATCTGGCAATCGATCGGTTTCTACCTTGTCATTTATATTGCCGGCTTGCAATCGGTGCCGGACGATTTGAAGGAAGCCGCCGTAGTAGACGGCGCAGGTCCGATCAGACGCTTCTTCAGTATTACGCTGCCTCTGCTGGCGCCTTCGATTACGATCTCGGTATTCATGGCGCTGACGAACTCCATTAAGGTGTTCGACGTGATCTTGTCGCTGACAGGCGGCGGACCGGGCGGCACGACTTACAGTATCGCCTATGACATTTACAGAGACACGTTCCAGAACTACCTTTACGGCTATGGAACGGCGAAAGCGCTCATCCTGTTCGTTGCGGTACTGATCGTGACAATCATTCAGTTGACGCTCTTTAAGCGCAGGGAGGTTGAGGCTTAAATGGTTACACGCAGCAAAAATAAAGCAGGACGTATCGTACTCGAAATCGTTATGGTGCTATTGTCGCTCCTGTTCCTATATCCGCTGTTCCTGGCGATTAACAACTCGCTTAAGAGCTTTGGCGAGGTCATGACCGATGTCATCGCGCTGCCGAAGCAGCTTGTATTCGAGAATTATTCGTACGTATGGTCGTTTATCAACTATCCGAAGCTGTTCTTGAACAACTTTATCATTACCGGGTTGGGACTTGTCGGTATCATTCTCGTCTCTTCCATCGCTGCCTACAAGCTGGCGCGGACCAAAACTCGCTGGAGCGCAGTGCTGTATATACTCTGTATTATGCCGATGCTGATTCCGTTCCAATCGATCATGCTGACGGTGCTGCAGGTGGCGAAGAATTTGAACCTGTCCGAGAGCACCTGGGGTCTTGGCCTGCTGTACTGGGGCTTTGGCGCTCCGCTTGCGGTGTTTATCTACCACGGCTTTGTAAAGGGGATTCCGAAGGAAATCGACGAAAGCGCGACGATCGACGGCGCTTCCGGCTTCAAGCTCTTTTTCCTGGTTATCTTCCCGCTCCTTAAGTCGGTGACGACAACCATCATTATTATCGACGTCATGTGGATCTGGAACGACTTCCTGCTGCCTCTCCTTATGGTGAACGGTTCGCCGGATACGAAGACCTTGACGCTCGCCGCGTACACCTTCGTCGGACAATATACGTCCGATTGGCAATACGCGATGACCGCGATGGTGATGGCTGTGCTTCCATCGATCGTTGTGTTTATCTTCTTGCAGAAGTACATTGTCAAAGGCGTTGTCGCCGGCGCGGTGAAAGGATAATTAGAAATCGTGGAGAGCTGTCCAATTCGGCCTAACTGGCCTTGGGCAGCTTTTTTTATAGACCGGATTTACAGGGTTTCCCCCAACTGGCGTCGAATGATAGAGACTTGCAGACTATCATCTTTGCTGGAGGGTAACGAATGAAAATCGAGCGGCTCATTTCGATGATTTATATGCTGCTGAACAACGAGGTCGTCTCCGCCTCGGATCTCGCCGCCAAATATCAAGTTTCGCAGCGAACGATCTACCGCGACATCGATACGATCTGCGCCGCAGGCATTCCGGTCGTCTCCTATCAAGGCGTCAATGGCGGGTATGGCATCATGGAGACGTACAAAATGGATAAAAGCCTGCTGAACGCGTTCGACATCGAGACGATTCTGACGATGCTCAAAGGACTGTCGGGCGTATTTGTCGACGAACAGACGATGGAGACGGTCCGCAAATTGCAGACCATCCAGCCGGAAGGGCCGCAAGCGGGCATGGCGCTCGATATCGGCAGCCGCTGGTCGTCGAAGGAGACGCTCCGTCTGCTGAAATCGGCGATTAAAACGCGTAAAGTCGTTTCCATGGAATATATAAGCATAAAAAATGAACGTTCATGCCGAACGGTTGAGCCTGTGTGCCTCATCTACAAAAACAATACTTGGTATCTATACGCCTACTGCCGCAGCAGGCGAGATTACCGGGAATTCCGGCTCTCCCGCATGGACAACGTACAGTCGCTTCAGGAGCAGTTCCATGCGCAGCATGCGATGCCCGACCAGCAGCCTGACGCCTATAAACGGACAAACAGCGAAGCAGCCTTTGACGCGACGATTCGCTTCTCTCCACGCTCTCTCGCCAGAGCGCTTGATTTCTTCAACGGGCGGGAGAATGAGAAGCGCTTCAATTCCGACGGATCGTTGACCCTTACGTTGAAGCTAAGCTCGAAGGATGAAATCCGGTGGCTGATGCCGATTATTCTCAGCTTCGGCGAAGAAGCGGAGCTGGAAGGCCCGGCGGAATGGCGCACCCAAATGAAGACCGTTGTCCATCAAATCCTTGCCAAATACGAATAAACAGCATGGGAGGGCCGGCATACCTGTGCCGGTCCTCCCTAGCTTAATCATCATTTATCCCCTGCCTTAATGCGCAGCGGTGTGCGCTTCGAGCTCCGCCTTAGGGTCGTGCTTCGCGCCGCTCATCCGCCATGCAGCTGCTAAGGCCAGAACCGCTGGTATAATCCCCCAAGCGAATATAGACGCAATCGAATCGGCCAGCCCGGACGTCACGAGCGATAACGCGTTATCCGGAATTAACATTCTCGTCTCCGGCGTCATCAACATATAGGGATCCTTCACGTCGAGGCCATCCGGCGCGGCGATCCCGTTCGCCGCAAACGAATCCGACAAATTGTTCGTCATCCCGTGGCTCTGCAGAATGCCGAAAATCGTAATGCCAAGCGTCATGCCGAGCGAACGCAGAAAATTTAACGTCGCGTTAGCCGATCCCCGCCGTGTGGCGGGAAGCGAATGAATCGCCGCATTCGTCAGGATCGAGAACGAAGAGCCGATGCCAAGGCCAACCAATATCATGTAAAGCGTAATAACAAGGCGCGGCGTCTCGGGTTGAATCGTAGTGAGCAAGCCAATGCCGATGACAAGCAGCGAGAGCGTCGTAACCAAGATGGAGCGGTAAGAAAACCGGTTCATAAGGAAACCGCTGGATGTTGCCGAAACGACGGTGCCAAGCATCATAGGCAGCAGGACGAGGCCGGAATTCGTCGCCGTTCCTCCAAGCACGCCTTGCATGAAGATCGGGATGTAGACGGATGCGGTTATGTAAGCCGCACCGCTAAGAATGGCGACCAGATTGCTGGATGCGAACAGCCGGTCACGGAACATGCCGAACGAGATGATCGGTTCGGACGCTCGCCTCTCCGCGATAACAAAGGCAGCCGCCAACAACACAAATCCTGTAAACAAACCTAGGATCACCGGCGAACTCCATGCATACAGCTTGCCGCCGAATTCGAGCGCGAACATGAGGCAGACGACCGCGCCGACTAGCGTTACGGCACCCAGCCAATCGATGCGCAGCTTCTCTCTCGGCCTTGCTTCTTTATAATTCACGAAGATGAGCAGCAAAGCCAGCAGGCCGAGCGGAATGTTAACGTAGAATACCCACTGCCAACTAATATAGTCGGTGATGTAGGCGCCGAGCAGCGGTCCGAAAATGCTCGACAGCCCGAATACCGCGCCGAACAATCCCATCAGCTTGCCCCGGTTTTCCGGCGAGACCGCATCGAACATGATCGTGAACGAGATCGGAATAAGCGCTCCGCCTCCGATTCCTTGAATCGCCCGATAAATGCTGAGCTCCATAATCGAATCTGCCGTCCCGCACAGCGCGGAGCCGATCATAAACGTCACGATCCCGAAGACGAAAAACCGTTTTCGCCCGTACATATCGGACAGCTTGCCGAAAATCGGCATGCCCGCCATTTCCGCAATCATGTATGCGGACATGACCCAGACGAACTGGTCCATCCCGCCAAGCTCTCCGACGATCGTCCCCATGGACGTCGCCAGTATCGTGTTGTCCATCGAGGACATAAGAATCGATAGCAGAAGCCCCGCTACGATCCAAGCCGTTTTGTTTGTTTTTGCTGCCATTCAAGTAACACCCTTTCATTTGGATTAATTCCATCATAAAGGGTGAAATTTGACGGCATTATGTCAGTGATTGGAGATCAGGTCAATTTAATTTCCTATCCGGTCCGAATACCGGCGCTAACCTTGATGGAGACAACTGCTCGCTTAGACCGAAATATTCGCAAAAATTCATAATTAACGGCTTCCATTTCGAAGGTTCGATATAGTTTGGATTCCCATCCATGAGAAGGCTGTCGTCGATATGAACCTTTACGATTCGCATCTCAATGGCGACCAGGGAACTCGGATCTTCGACCGGATGCAGCGTTACAAGCTTCGCTTCCATGTGCACCGGACACTCTTTGACACGGGGCGCTACGACAAGCTGCGAGGGAAGACCGGTTAAGCCGGCGACCCCGAATTTGTCGGCTTCATGCGTATAGCCCCTCACCGCTTTGGATTCTGGTACCGGATTACGGCCCGTTATGAGAGTCAGCCGGTCGATTGCGGGTACTAAGTCTACGGATGGCAGATTAAGCACACACTCGCGCTCACGGATAATATTTTGAACGGTTTGAGACTTGCTGCTCATCCCGAGCATACACGATTTGTTGAGCCACCAGGCTGAGGACATGGGCGCTAAATTTGGGGTGCCGTTTTCGTTCATCGTACTGATCAGCACAACAGATGTGCCGAAATAAAGAATTTTGGGATCAATTATCGTATGCAACCTTAACAACTCCCTCCAATTTCCCATTAATGTTATCACAAGCATGAAGAGACTGGTAGAATATTGGAATAGGATAGCAAGATCGCAAAAAAACGCCCAGAAGGAGGATCTGATTCATCCGATGAACAACAGCCGTTTTACTCACGCTATCATCCAGATGCAATATGTATCCCGGTGGAAAGAATATTCCCCCCGGTACAAGGACAACGCGGCCAGCCACAGCTTCCGGTGCGCGGCAATCGCTATTTTGGCCGGGATTATTGAGGAGCGCGTCTATGGACGCAGCCTCGACCAATTGAAGCTGGTTGCCAGAGCGCTGCTTCACGATTTGAACGAAACCGTCACCGGTTCCATTAAATACGTTACCAAAAAAGATAAACACGTATCGGAACATATTCGAAGGCTGGAGTCTGAAGTGAGTATCGAAATTGTATCGCGGCTCTCGAAATCGCTTCAGCCGAAGTTTTACGATTACGTTGTGGAGGCCGAGGATGACAGCTATGTCGGGCAGCTTGTGCGGGGCATCGACTCCTTCGATGCCATGCTGTTCTGCAAGCGCGAGCTCGACCGCGATTCCAGCGCGATATTTGCGTCAAAATATGAGGAATTAAAGGCGACGCTCGCCGGCTCGCCTTGCGAATCGATCGGGTGGCTCCTAGAGCACTCGGAGCGGGACGACGGGGTTATGCAATTTCTGCAGCATATTCTGAATCTCGATTTAATTGAACGATGGGGCGGGAGCTTCAATCTCATTCCCGATAACGACGCGACCCATTCGTTCCGCGTCGCCGCCATGTCCTTGTTCAACGGACTTCTTGAAGCGGAACGCTTCGGGCGCAAAGATATCGATCTCTACCGCCTGCTCGGCAAATCGGTGATGCATGACATCGTTGAAGGCGTCAGCGGCGACGTCGCGTCTCCGATTAAGAGGTCGTCGCCCGCCATACGGGAGGCGTTCGAGCACTACGAGCAGGAGGTCGCCAGGCAGATGGTGATGAAGCTCCCAGCATTTTTCCATGAGACGCTGACAGACTTCCTCGTCCATTCGAAGGACGATACGTATGAAGGCGAGCTTGTCGATATCGCGGATAAAATCGACGCCCTGATAAAAAGCAATCTGGAAATGCGCAACAATCCGCATTACGGCGAAAAGTACTATCAGCAGCTCGTCCATATCCAGCACAGCTACGAAAATCCATGCGTCATTTTTTTCCTGGCCTACATTTTGCATGATTTGACTTACGATCACTTTGTGAAATAGAACTTTACGCTGGCTCAAGAAGCTGCAATAAATGAAATAGCGACATGAATGCACCTATTTTTCTGTTACGGCTGCTTGATGATCCATTAAGGACAAATGTGCACTTATTTTGAAACCGGCTGCCCGTTTGCGGCTATCCGCGAACAAATTATTGTACTTTTGGCTCTATTTCTCAGGTTTCTCGTCGATTTGCCAAAATAGGTGCGCTTTTGGCGCTATTCCGGCATCTCCCCCTAGCTCCGCAGCCTCCTTCCGCATGGGGCGCAAGCACAATGGATATCCGCGTAAGTATGGTGCTGCAAGCTTTCAAAAAAGAAAAAGGCTGTAAGTCGCCCCCGTCAAGGGTCTGACCTACAGCCTTGCTTAGCGCTTATTCGATTGTTGCGCTCCAGCCGAACGGATACGCAGGCGAAATTTCGAGCGGCAGCTTGCCGGCCGGCTTCAGGTCGCCAAGCAGCGTCTTGGCGGCTGCGGACAACGCAAGCGGTCTGCACTCGTATACGGCCAGATAAGCTCGAACCTCCGGATACTTCAGCACGTCGAGCGGGTTGCGCACGGAGACCGCCACGGTTCGGTCGCCCGCAAGCTTAACGACCTTACTCGCGATTTCCTGCTCAAGCGGATGCTTGGAAGCGTCGTAGGTCACAACAACGATTTGCTCGAACGCGTCCAAGCCTTCCAACGCGTTGTCGCTGTTCATTTTACGTTCGACGACCGAAGCGCCGTAATGCTTCAGGAAATCGCCAAGCGTTCCATCGCCGGACAGCATCTCGTCCGCAACGGAGACGGGCACGATGTCCGGCCATAGCACGAGCGTCTGAACGTCGCGCTTCAGCGGCAGAATGCCCCCTTCGTTCTTCACGAGCGTAACCGACGCTTCGCTCCACTTGCGGGCGACTGCCTTGTTCGCTTCCGTGCCGATCGCAGCTTTCACTTGCTCCCATGGCTGAATCGGCTCGTCTAGCTCCAGCTTCTCCTTCAATCGCATGACGCGAGCAACCGCCTCTTCAATGCGAGCCATGCTAATTTCGCCGCTCTCGACAGCAGCGGCTACCGCTTCCAGCGCCGCGCGCTGCTTTTCGATCGTATGGCTGACCAGCACCATGTCGGCTCCCGCTTTAATCGCTTTTACCGCGCCTTGCGCCGGGCCGTAGAACTCGTCGATCG
The DNA here is from genome assembly GCF_003583765.1 of Paenibacillus nanensis. Lineage (GTDB taxonomy): Bacteria > Bacillota > Bacilli > Paenibacillales > Paenibacillaceae > Pristimantibacillus > Pristimantibacillus nanensis. The sequence continues at coordinate 248,125 of NZ_QXQA01000007.1, read as the reverse complement.
CACTCATCTCGAGGCAATCGGTTACGACTACGCCGTCATATCCCAGCTCGTTTCGGAGAAGACCGGTCAGCACGTTCTCGGACAATGTCGACGGAACGCCGCTTGGCTCCAGCGCCGGCAGGCATACATGCGCCGTCATGATGCAGTCCGTTCCTGCCTTTATGGCCGCCCGGAACGGCGGAAGCTCGATCGCATCCAACCGCTCACGGCTGTGCGGAAGCACAGGCAGCGCATGATGCGAGTCGACGCTTGTATCGCCATGTCCCGGGAAATGTTTGACCGTTGCGGCAACGCGCGCCGATTGATAACCGACGACCGCGGCTGCGCCGAATTCGGATACGATATCCGACCGGTCGCTGTACGATCGAACATTGATGACCGGGTTATCCGGGTTGTTGTTCACGTCGATACATGGCGCGTAGTTCATCGTAATGCCCAGCATCCGCAGCTCTTCGCCGCAAATTCGCGCTGTTTCCTCTACGCCTTCGGCGGAAGCGGCCGCGCCCAGCGCCATATTTCCAGGCATCAGCGTGACACCGTTGACAAGTCTTGCCACCATGCCGCCTTCTTGGTCGATCGCGACAAACAACGGCGGTCTGCCTGCCTGCTTCGCAATGCTCTGCAGCTGGACGGACAGACTGTGCACCTGCTCCGCATCCTTCACGTTACGGGAGAAATAGATCGTTCCTCCGATGCCATACGCCTCAATCAGTTCCTTAAATCCCTTCGCAGGCTCGAACCCGTAAAAACCAAATACAAACAATTGACCGATTTTTTCTTTCAGGCTCCAGCTTTTCCAATCCTCATGATGTACTGTCATTTGTTTTCCTCCCGCATGTTGAATGATGAATAGGACGTATCATCTTGAAACTTGCTGCGATAATCGGTTGGGTTATCGCCTGTATATTTCATAAATACTTTCGTGAAATACCGGCGTTCCGCGTAGCCGACCTCTTTGGCGATTTGCGCGACGCTTTTCTGGGATTCCGCCAGCAAGCTTTTTGCCCGTTCCATCCTCTGTCTGGTTACGTACTCAATAAAGGTCTCCCCGTACGTCTGCTTGAACAAGAGGCTGAAGTAGGAGGTGCTGAGACCTACATGTGTCGCCGCTTCTTCGACGCTTAAATCCCGGTAAAGGTTGCGATCCAGGAACGATTTGGCCTCTGCCATCGAGCTTTCGGACTGCTTCTTCTTATCTACGGAGCGTTCGCATACCGCGTTCGTCACTTGACGGATAAAAGCGAGCAAATCTTTAATGCTGAAGCGATGATCCAGCCTCTTCCAAAGGAGCTCTTCCTGCTCCTTCGGAAAGACGGACATTTCCTTCATCTCCCGCATCATATGGAGAACGAAAAAATGGAGGAGCGGCCTCACTTTGGCGGCGTTCTGCTCGTTTACGTGCTGCAGCTGGCGGGAAATATTCTCCACTTCCGCGTCAACCGATGCCGTATCGCCGCGTTTCACCGCGCTGATCAGCCTCTCCGCCGTGATCCAGAATGCCTGATCGGCGCCGGACAATCCCTGCTGCTCCGCCGGATAGAACGTAATCGCGTGATGAACGGGCGTGAGCTGCATCCCCATCTGAACCAGCCTGAAGGCGCGCGACAGCTCCTCGACCTTCGCGAACCCGCGGTAAATGCCGGCATTGAGCGACAGCTTCGCGTGACTGCGAACCGCGGTAAGCAGCATCTCCGCCCAGCCCTGAATCACATCGACGTCGAAGGACATGGCAGCGCCCGTCTCGATTAACACGCACCATTCGCCGTCCCGCGTCTGGATTACCGCATGGTGAAGCCCGTTATTTTGGAGCTTTTCGCGCAGCACGTTACATACGGCGAAATTCCATAGCTTGCGCTCCTTATCCGACCAGTCCCGCCAATCCTTCGTTTTTTCGGAGCTGACGTCGAAATCCAGCACGATCATAACAAATTGCTGAAGCTTCAGCTGCTGTTCGTCTCCGGTAAAAAGCCAATGACTGCCCGAGAAATCCGTATAATCCATTATAATGTCGTACAAAATTTTCTCGCTCGCAAGGTCGATCATTCGGCCAAGCTTCTGCTGCTCCTCCAGCTGCTGCTTCTGCTTGTTCCGCTGGTTGGACATGATCCTGGCTATAACGCCGGTCAGCTCGTCGTAAGGAATCGGCTTCAGCACATAATCGTTTACGCCGTATTGTATGGCTGCTCGCGTGTACGTAAAATCCTGATAACCGGATAACATGATAATATCGCATGGGGTGCCTCTTTCGCGAATTTGCCGGACGAGCTCTAGTCCGTCCATGACCGGCATCCGGATGTCGCACAACAGCAAATTAATACTGTGCTGCTCCATCAGCTGCAAGGCTTCTACGCCGTTTTTGGCAACTCCTGCTACCGTGAGGCCGAGCATTTCCCAGGGAATGACCTTCTCCAAATTTCTCGTAATATGCGCTTCGTCATCGACAAGGAGTACCTTGCCTATCATAACCCCTCACCTCTGCTCTTCGGAATAACGCATCGTATCGTTGTCCCCCAGCCTTCCGAACTGCAAATCATCATGCCATAGCCGGCGCCGTAATGAATCCGCAGACGGTCGGCAACATTACGGATACCGAGCCCTCTTCGCTCGCCTAAGTCAGCGGCATCCTGCTGCTTGCTGGAAGGACTGTAGCCTTCGGAAAGCTTGTAGAGAACATCGCGGCTCATTCCTTTGCCGTTGTCGCTGACCGTAATCACAATCCGATGGGTCTCGACCGCGACATGAATCGTAATGTTGCCCTGCCCATCCTCATAGCCGTCAAAGCCATGCTGGATACTGTTTTCAACCAAAGGCTGGAGAGTCAGCTTAAGAATCGTATACTCTAACGCTTCCTCCGGCACGTTCAATTCGTAGCTGAAAAGCTCCTCGAACCGGTATTTTTGAATTTCCAAATAACTTCGTACATGCTCGATTTCTTGGATAAGGCCGATTTCTTCGGAATGGTGCATACTGGTCCGGAGGATGGTGCTGAGCCTACGAACCATCAGCATAATTTTGCCGCCTTCATTCTGCGCGGCCAAAGCGTTAATCGATTCCAATGTATTAAAGAGAAAATGCGGTTTGATCTGCGCCTGCATCAGCATCATTTCCGCATGCTGCTTCCTCTCCTGTTCCCTGCGCACCTCGCTTAGAAGATCGCCGATTCTCTCCACCATGCTGTTAAAGCTGTTGGCGAGCAGCACTGTCTCGTCCTTGCCCTGCGCCGTAACCCGGATGTCGAGCAAGCCCTGCTCCACCAGCCGCATTTTGCGAACGACTTTAATGATCGATTTGGCTACCCGGTTTACGAAAAAGACGTTGAACAACACCGCCGACAAAATGCCGAGCACCGTAATCATGCCGATCCACTGCACGAACCGGACATTTTCGTCCGTTAAGGAATTCCAGGGCTGAACCGACAGCAGAATCCAGCCGTTGCGATCCAGCTGATAGGAAGACACCAAGCTGTCAACGCCGTCGAATTTCATCCTGGCGCTCTCGTAATTTTCGGTCAATTGAGGCATCGAATTCGTATAGAGGTCGATGCTGTGCCCATCATAGCGTTTATTGCTGTCCAGCATAATAAGACCTTCGCTGTTCAAGATGAAATATCTGGCGCCTTGCGATTCATCCTCCGGGTTTTGGAAAGCCTTCAGCATACTGCTGACTTCCTCCGTCTTATACTGCGTGACCATAATGCCAAGATCGTTGAAGGATTCCATCTCTTTGACAACGCGCATCATCGTAAAAAGCGGAGGATCTACACCCGTCAGGTCGCGCTGTTCATGCGGTCCGATCCAAAGCGGCCTTCCCCCCATCTTTATGACCTCGTCATAAAGCGACTGCTTCTTCAAATCGTCAAAGGATATCGGTTTGAAGGTTGTCGGGTCGTTGCGGTTGGATCGGTACATCGTCCCATCGCTGGCGTACAGCACCACGTAGCTGACAGCCGGATGCTGGAACAGGATCTTGCTCATCTCCTTCTCCGCCTGTGTAATCCGGATTAAGGAGCTGTTATCGTCCAAAGTAAGCCTGCTTTGCCTCAGCGTATCCTGCACCTCGGCGCTAATAACGTTCCCGTTCGAGAGCTGGTCGAGCTCGCGAAAAAAATAAGATATATTGCCTCCGATCGCTTTCATCGTAATTTCGGATTGCTCGCTGTACTTCTTCTCCAGCAGCGCCTCGGAATTGACGAAAGAGAAAATGCCGAGGCCGATCATCGGTATGATGATTAACGAGATAAAGGCAAGCATCAGCTTAGGGCGTAGATTCATTCCGCTTTGCCTCCTATTCGCCGAGCCCCGCGGATGAGGCGTCGAGCCCCGACACGCTTACATGCGCGGCATTCGCTTTCTCCTGCGCGGCTTGAATCTTCTGCGCAACCTGCTCCGGCGTACTAAGGCCGCCGATCAGCTCTTGCAATCCGATGCCGATCTCCGCGGTTACGGTCGGCTGCACGATGGCGTCGAACGCCGGCCAGCTGCTCGAAGCTTGCGACATGACGGTCAGCACTTCATTCATTAAAGGATCGATCCCTGTCAGGTCGGTCAGCTTCATCGACGGAAGCAGTTTGTCTTCCATAAGCGCCCGCTTCTGCACCGCTTCGTTAAAGAAATTCGCGATAAACTCCTTCACGATTTCCACTTGATCTTCGGACAGATTGGACGAGAAGCCGAATCCGTTGGAGTAAGAGGCGTTAATCGAACGCTGATCGCCTTGGCCGCCTTCAATAGACGGAAAAGAGAAAAATCCGATTTGACCGTTTAACGCGCCTGCATTCGCGCCTGTAAATTGATTCACATCCCAGGTTCCCGTAAACACCATCGCCGCCTGCCCGCGAATAAGCTGAGAGCCTAGCGCGCTGTCCGGGATGGCTAGCGAGCCTCGCGGGAAGAAGCCGCGGTCCACAATTTCTTTGTAAGCCTCGAATCCTTGGATGAACCCGGGATCGGTCCACTTCGTTTCTCCCGAGACCAGTTTATTGAAAGCGTCGATGCCGACATAACGCTCCATGATCGTGTTCCACATCATCCCGGCGATCCACGCGTCCTTAGCCGCAAGGCCGAACGGGACATAGCCCGCTTGTTTTATCGTTTCCGCCGCTGTCATCAGCTCGTCCCAAGTCATTGGAATACCGAGATTCAGCTCGTCGAAAATTTTTTTATTGTAATAAATGCCTTCGCTGTAGCCGCCGTAGGGGATGCCGTATACTTTGCCGTTAATCGTAAACTCGTCCAGACTGGCGAATTTGTCCGTCAATTCCAGCTCCTCCAGAATTGGCGTCAAATCGAGCATGCGGTCCGCTTTCACGTACAGCTTGAGATCCGCTCCTCCGAACACTTCAAAGATATCGGGAGGGTTGCCCGCCACCATCTCCTGCTTCAGCTTCGTATCCCGATGGATCTTCTCGTCGATGCCTTCCATCTTGATCGTCACGCCTTCATTCTCCGCCATCGTCTTGTCGACCACGTCTAATAGAACGCGAAGGCGGGTCTGGCTTGTCTCTTTAATTTGCGTATGGCGCAGAGATAGGGTAACTTCCCGGTATTGTTGCTCCTCCGCGTTGTCTGAATCATGGGCATTATGGGTGCCGCATGCGGCCGCGTTCGTCATGATAGCGAGAAGAACCGCGAGCAAACAAAAGCCTTTCTTCAAGTAGGAAACCTCCTCGTGTGATCCGTCCCCTGCCATACTTTTTATTATAGCCCCTCCTTATCGCATAGTAGGAGGTCAAAAAAACGATAAGGAGGGGATACATTTCTATTTTTTTAACGACGAAGACCTTCCGTTACTTCCCTAATTCGGGCATAAAGCGCTTTCCATTGCTCGTTCGCGCGCGGCGGTCCCGGAGGCGGTGCCGGGGGCCGTTCAGTCTGCGCCCCCGGACTTTCCGCCTGCTGGTCGCGGCGCGCGAGCTGCAAGCGGTCCTCTCTATCCTTCAAGCTGTCGCTCATGAACTTCCATCATCCTTTCAGCCAGCCTTCGCGCAGCGTAAAGAGCTCCTTCAGTTCCTCCGAGCTTAACTCCGTAATCCAATTCTCGGAACCCGTGACAACCTGCTCGCTGAGCGACTGCTTGCTTTCGATCATCTCGTCGATTTTCTCCTCCAGCGTTCCCAGCGTAATGAACTTGTGCACCTGCACTTGCTTCTTCTGGCCGATCCGGAACGCCCGGTCCGTCGCCTGGTTTTCCACCGCCGGATTCCACCAGCGGTCGAAGTGGAACACATGATTGGCCGCCGTTAAGTTTAATCCGGTGCCCCCTGCTTTGAGCGAAAGCACGAACGCGCAGCGGCGCTCCTCTTCCGACTGGAACGCCGCAATCATCTCGTCCCGCTTCGCCTTGGGGACCCCGCCGTGCAAATAAGGGACCGGCATGCCAAGTCCGTTCTCCAGCATGGTTTGGATTTGCTCGCCCATCTCGACGTATTGGGTGAAAATCAGGCAGCGCTCTCCTTCGGCCGCAATCTCCTCGCACATCTCGAGAAGCCGCGCCATCTTGGCCGAACGCTCCGTCCGCCAAGCCTCCTCGCCTTTCTCTTTCAGGAGCAGCGCTGGATGGTCGCATAGCTGCTTCAGCTTGGTCAGCGTCGCAAGAATGAGACCTCTTCTCTGCATCATATCCAGCTTATCCAGCTTTTCCATTAAATCGCTGACAATGTTTTCGTATAGGGCTCCCTGCTCGGCGGTCAGCGTCATATAGCTTTTCGACTCGATCTTATCGGGCAGCGACAGCTGGATCAGCGGATCCTTCTTCACCCGGCGCAGCATGAACGGCTTCACCCAGCGCTGCAGACCTTCGATCAGCTCCTTGTCTCTCGTCCGCTCGATCGGCGTCACGATCGCTCGGCGGAAGTCGTTAAGGCTGCCCAAGTATCCGGGATTGACGAAGTCATAGATCGACCACAGCTCCGTAAGCCGGTTCTCCATCGGCGTGCCGGTAAGCGCGATACGATGGCGCGCCGGGAGACGGCGTATCGCTCCGGACTGCTTGGTGTAAACATTTTTAATATTTTGGGCCTCATCGAGGCACAGCGCGTTCCAAGCAATGAGGCCGAGATCTTCCTCATCGAGCTGAGCCAAAGAATACGAAGTAATGACCAAATCGGCCTCCCGCGCTTCCGCGGCCAGCTCTTCTCCCTTCAAACGCTTGCTTCCGTAATGGAGCAGCACCCGAAGGCTCGGCGCGAATCGCTTCAGCTCCTTCTCCCAGTTCCCGATAACGGAAGTCGGGCAGATGAGCAGCGACGGGCCGTTCGCGCCTTTCTCGCGCTCCTTCACATACGCCAAATAAGCCATAAATTGAATCGTTTTGCCAAGCCCCATATCGTCGGCTAATATGCCGCCAAGCCCGAATTTCCGAAGGAACAGCAGCCAAGACATGCCTTGCTGCTGATACGGGCGAAGCTCGCCCTTGAACCAGTCCGGCGGGCTGGCCGGCGGCATCTGGGACACATGCTGAAGCTGCTCCAGCCACATAGCCAAATGCTCGTTCAGCTCGACCTCCGCGCGAAGCGAGTGCTCGGGATCGTCAAACGCGTCAAGCTCAGCGCCGCCGCGCAAATGCATCTCCAGCACGTCCCGGAAGGAAAGCCCCTTGCGCTTCCCGACCCGCTTCAGCCACAGCTTAATCTGCTCAGCGTCCTGCGGGTCCAAGTGGACCCATTCGTCCCCGACGCGGAACAGCCTTCGGTTCTCTTCCGCCATTCGCAGAAACTCGCCCTCGGTCAAATCGACATCCCCAAGCGCAAGCTTCCAGTCGAATTGTACGATCTGATCAAGTCCGAACAGCGATTCTCCCGAGGAGCCTACGGACGATTTCATCTTCGCCTTTAACCGGAGCTTGCGGGAGCGAACCGCCTCCCACCAAGCCGGGAGCAGTACGGGGATTCCCGCTTCCAGCAACGCAATGCTGTCATGCTCGAGAAATGCCCAAGCCTCCTGCTCCGTCAGCGAGAAGCGCAGCTTGCCGCCTGCCTCCTCCTCGAGATGAGGAAGCGCGGCCAGCCACTTGCTCTCTTCCTTCGCCAGCTTCTCTTCCAGCAGCGGCAGCCATTCGTCCGGAATAGGCTCTTCTCCGCTTGGGTGGCGTCCGCCGAGCGGGATCCAGGCTCCGCCTTCGCGCGATTGAAGCGCGGGACGCAGCCGCCAGCCCGCTCCGTCAGAAGGCTCTGTCAATTGAAGCGCCGCGCGGAAAGGAAGCATGTCCTTCTCCAGCCCAATCGCAATCAGCCACTCGCTCTCGTCCGACCCCTTTCGCCTAAGAACGCCTTCTCCAGAGGAGGCGCCGATCGACCGCCAAATAGCTCCCGCTTCCTGATCGGTTGCCAGAATCTCCTCCACCGCCCAGCTTAACCACTGGATGGCCTCGGAGACGCCATGCTGTTCCGCTTCGCCGAGCAGCTCCTCGAAGCGCGTTTTGGCCTCTGACGCAGCTTCGGGGAACGCGCCCCTCCAAGCCCGTCTCTCCTCGGACCATTCCGCAAAGTCCGGCGCAAACCAGCCTTGAATAAGCATCTCCCGAATCGCTTTCGCCATCCGCATAAGGAGAAGGAGACGCGGCGTCCATGTAATTTTGAGCAGCCTGACCGGCGCAGGCGAAGACAAGTAATCGACGGCGATAAGCGGTGTCAGCTTTAAGCAGGTTTGTATGCCGATCTTCAGCTCTTCAACCTTCGCGCCGTACCACGAAGCCCTATGCCATGCAAATAACAAGGACCGCAGCTTGCCATCCGGCTGTTCTTTCCGGTCGACTCCGCTTAAGATAACGCAAGCATCGCCGTCTTCCATACTCCAGGTTCCGTCCACAACAAGTTCTCTACCGCTGGTTAACGTTCTCATGTGACGATTTTTCCCTTCCATAACTCTTCCTGCAGCGCCCGCAGCCTTTGATATTTCGCGAGAAGCTCCGCGAGATAGCTCTCCCACTTCTCCGTCTCTTTGGCCGTCTTATACAGCCGCTCCAGCTTCTTCAGATTTTTAACCGCTAGGCGGTAGCCCTGCCGGTTCCTTGATCCGATCGCGGCTTCAATCGACTGGTGATAGAGAGGAAGCAGCACATGCGGCGCGGTCTTCGCAACCTCGCGCAGCTCCGGCGTGTCGAGCTCCTCCGGTCTTACGCCGACAAAGAGCTGAAGATCGGCCCAATCGTCATAACGCTTCATGTGAAGCCAATGCTCGGATAACTCGGCATACGAGTATGGGAGCAGCTCCATCATATAAGCCGTCCATACCGGAAGCTCCGGCCGGTCTTCGTCGGCTCTTCGGCAGAGCGTCATAAAAGGCCCGATGTTCCGCGCGTTCCGGTTGCTGTATACCCGCTCATACAGAAAGGCCATCCAGCGCTCCGCCCATTCCCAGTTCCCCGCTTCCATTCTTTGCGCTACGCATGGGTAGATCAGCTTCTGGACGCGCTCGAAGGCGGCTTGCGAGAAATAGGAAATTGCATGCTCATCATCGCCTTCGAAGTAGGCGAGCATGCCCAAAGCAGCGTACAAGAACGTATCGTTCCGTTCGTCTACTGCCGGTGTATTCAGCGACTCGAGCAAAGCCAGCTTCTCCTGCCGGTACCATTCTTTAAGCTGCGACAGCTTCTCGCAAAATGCAAGATAAAGAGTGTCCCATTCGAACAGCTGGCGCTCCGGCCTAATCGCACGTTCCTTAGCGATTTCGGTTAACGAGCGGCTCCAGGCAAGCTCTGACTCGCTCATGCTCTCCGGCTCCAGCTCGCTGATTAAGGTATATACATGCTCAACCCAAGGCTCGGCCATACGAAGGAAAGACATCTCGTGGTAGTAACGGCTGAAGCTGTCCACCGTCGTAATCGCCCGTTCGGACTGCTCCATAATGAATATAATCGCGGTGGACCAATGCAGCCGCTGCAGCGGCTTCTCCCAATCGCGGGACAACCCTTTGAGCGCGGACAGCACCGGCTGCAGAGCATGCAAGGAATGGCGGCATTTCCTCCAGGTCTCGCCGTACTCCGCTTCCATCCATTCGCGCCACTCTTCCGCCGTCCCTTCTTCGCCGGGATGCCGCAAAATGCCGGCATCCGGGGCGGGAGCCGCCTCTTGGCTGACGATCGTCCTCGCGGGGGTAAGACCCAGCATGCGGAAATAAGCCTGCTCTGCCGACCGTTCCCCGCCATAGGCTTCCGCATAATAGTGGAAGAAGACAGCGGCCATATGCTTGCAGAGACCGTCATACGGACAGGTGCATGTGCTGTAATGGAAATGATCCGCGTCGATAACGACCGCGTACAGGTCGCCTCCTCGCACTACACCCATAAGCGTCTGGTGAACGGTCGCCTGCGAGCTTTGAACATGGCCTCCTTGATAGTAGCTCCATCCCCTTTTCAGGATAGAGGCAGGAATGTATTGTCCAAGCTGCTGCTCGAGTGCGGCAAGCAGCTTTGTATCGAAACTCATCAGAAACTCACCCCGCCTTCCGTACTTTAACATTCTTTCTATTATAACAGAAAAAACGCCATGCAGGGCGATGGTCACACCGTCCGATGACGCTTTATCCTGTAATCCTTATTGCCGTCTTTACAAGGGGATGCGAACGATAAACTTCAGCTCATCCTCCGCATCTGCAACAACTTCAGTCTCTCCTTTATATCGTTCGGCAATCGATTTCACGATGGATAAGCCAAGACCTTGATGCTGATCCCGTTTCGTCGAATACCCCGCTTCGAACAGCGGCTTAGCGGCAAGCTTTTTCGCCTCCAAACAAGTGTTGAAAATGACGATTTCGAGCATGTTCTCCGTCTGATTAACGGTTAAGCAGACCTGGCGCATGCTCTCCTCGTATTTCAGCACCTCATCGAAGGCGTTATCGATCAAATTGCCTAAAATCCGGTTCATGTCCAGCGTTTTGGCGCCCATGCCCTGCAGCTTCAGCCCGTTGAAGTGACAGCTGAACGCAATTTTATAGCTCTCCGCCTGCGATATTTTGGACCGGATCAAAGCCGCGATCGCCGGATTCCCGATATTAATAATATCGTTCATCAGCCTGATCTCGCCCGTTAGCTCTTTCGTGTAGGCGACCAGCTCCCTGTGCTTATTCAGCTCCGCCAGCATATGGATCGTCTGAACGTGGTTAAGAAAATCATGACGCTGCGCACGGATGGAATGGAACATGCTGTTAATCTCCTCCGTATACGTCTCCTGCGTCATGGCTACCGCTCTCTCCCTCGTCTGCTTGTAGTAGCGTAAGGCGATGACGGCGATTACAACACTGGCAGCGGTAAGTAAGCTAATAATAAGTCCAAGATTGAGAAATTGACTGTCCAGCTTATGCTGAATATAGCTGTAATCGGAGACGATGGACAGCACATAAGTATCCATCGGCTCGCCGTTCTCATCGACGATGTTGATGCCTTGGTCGGCGGCGGAAACCGGAATAAACATTTTATGAATGCTGAGCTCCCCCGCATCCTCGACAAAAGATACGATTTTGCCGCTGCTATAGGCCTCCCGGACCGATTCTACGTCTTTGCCCGTCTTGATCTCGTATTTCCCGTAAAGCTGCGGACGCTGCACCAAATTTTCTTTCCTGCCTATTCCTTCTTTCATATACCAGACGCCGTCGGGGAACGTTTCCGGATTAAAAACCGCGATTTCGAGCAACGAGTCGTCCTTTTCAATTAAATCACCGATTAGACGGTCGACCCCTGCCAATCGATCGAAAGCTTCCAGGCTGCCTTTATAATCGACATAGGGATCCACGATATAGTTGGTTGTGCCGTCGTAGTAATATCCCCATTTATATATCTTCCCTTTATCCGTAGACGAGGTTTCGAACGGCCCGCTCCAGAAATGAGCCATGCTTTGGCCTACCCATTCCTCCGAAAGCTTCTCCTGATTGAACAGCTGCTGAAAAATTTGATGCCATGGCTTCCAGGACTTCGTGCTTTTCCCCGGCTGCGTCGGATCCGAAGACCGGTATAAAATAATATCGTCTTCCGTTCGTTTGAGCAGGCTGATATGGTCGATGTCCAGCTTCGCGCTCAGCTCCTTCAGCTGTTCATCCGTCACCTTCTCCACGTCGGGATCGAGCGCGTACTGCGCCGCGATGGAGGCCGCGCGAAGCTCTCGGCCGATTTGCGCTTCATAGTATTCCGTGCTTTTTCGGTACTGCTCTACCGATATTTCAATCTGCTTCCCCAGCCTGAGCATTTCGCTCTCGTGGGCGTCCTCCAGCGTTTTCTTCGTTAGAAAATAATACACCGTATTATTAATTAGAATTAACGCAAGCACGATGCTGATTGTGATTAGCCATACATTGCGCTGCATCTGTCGCTTCTTGCCCCTTTAAGTTATTTTTTGAGTAATAGCCGAATCGCCCACTTGCGCTCCGAGCGCCTTCTGTATTTAGGCAAGGATTTATAAAGCCGCAGCCCTTCATCGGCCGCCCGCTTCGCGTCCTCCGCGCGGCCCATCCCTTTGTAGATCGTCGACAGTCTGTCATACGCTTCGCAGGATGAAGAATGGATTTCTTGAAACGATTGCAAATAAGCGAGCGCTTGCTCTGGATCTCTCTTCCTATTCGAGTCGGCAAGCCGCAAATAAGGCGCGCCGTATTTGACTCTCGGATTCAGCTTCAGGCCGCGCAGCGTGCTGGCTTCCCCTTTCTCCGTATCACCGGTTTCAAGATAGCAATGACCCAGATCGTCCCAATATTCGGCGGAGTCCTCCAGCACGCCTTGAAGCGGCTCCCATATATGCAGCGCTTCCTTATATCGTTTGCCTTCCATGAGCAGCCGCGCAAGCTCCTGCTTGGCCGACACATCGCTCGGCGATGCTTCTACACGCTGCTTCAGCTTCGATATTCGCGACCTTCTTTTGATCGGCTTCAGCAGGCTTGGAGACAGCCCTATAAATTTACGGTCAAGCGCATATAGAAGAATGAGCAGCACAATGATGGCCACGATGGGGTTGCCGAATAGCCAGCTAAGCCATAAAAACAAAAAGGTGAACTTAAACATTTTCTCCTCCGCAATACCCAAAATCATGAAATATTTGTAAGCCTATCATATCACAAACCCTTTATCTTTGAGCCGTTTGATACAAATTTTATCAAGCGCGCATCCGCATAAAAGAAGAAGACTAGCCTCATACTACACGCGAGCTTATTACCAAATTAAAGCGAAGGTGGAAATACAAAGCATGTCGAACGAGGAGATTCAAGGAACAAACGCCGAGCCCCGAAACAATAACGCTTTGGCGCCGGGAGAACAGCCGGAGACGCTGACGAACCGGCAAGGCCATCCGATCACGGACAATCAGAACATACGAACAGTCGGCGACCGCGGCCCGTCGACGCTGGAGAACTACCATTTTCTCGAAAAAATAACCCACTTCGACCGGGAGCGCATCCCGGAGAGAGTGGTGCATGGGCGAGGAGCAGGTGCTCACGGCTACTTCGAGGCATACGGCAAGCTGGGCGAGGAGCCGATATCGAAATATACGAGGGCCAAGCTGTTTCAAGAGGCCGGCAAGCGCACGTCTGTTTTCGTGCGTTTCTCATCTGTGATCCACGGCGGCCATTCGCCGGAGACGCTTCGCGATCCGCGGGGCTTCGCGACGAAGTTTTATACCGAGGACGGCAACTGGGACCTGGTCGGCAACAACTTGAAAATTTTCTTCATCCGCGACGCGATGAAATTTCCGGACATGGTTCATGCGTTCAAACCCGATCCCGTGACGAACGTGCAAAGCATGGTACGGTTCTTCGATTTTATATCCAATACGCCGGAAGCGACCCATATGATCACGTTCCTGTTTTCGCCTTGGGGTATTCCGGCCAACTACCGACAAATGCAGGGATCGGGCGTCAACACCTACAAGTGGGTAAACAGCGAAGGCAAAGCGGTGCTTGTCAAATATCATTGGGAGCCGCTCAAGCAAGGCATCCGCAACCTGACGCAGAAGGAAGCCGAAGAGATTCAAGCCAAAAACTTCAATCATGCGACGCAGGATCTGTACGAAGCCATTGAGCGCGGCGATTATCCGGAGTGGGAGCTGCAGGTGCAGTGGATGGAAGACGGCTACCACCCCGAGCTCGACTTCGATCCGCTGGACGACACGAAGCTGTGGCCGACCGACCAGTTTCCGATGCTTCCGGTCGGCAAGATGGTGCTAAACCGTAATCCGGAGAACTATTTCGCCGAGGTTGAACAGGCCGCCTTCGGCACAGGCGTTCTGGTCGACGGGCTCGATTTCTCCGACGACAAAATGCTGCAGGGCCGAACGTTCTCGTATTCGGACACGCAGCGCTACCGGGTTGGCAGCAACTACTTGCAGCTTCCGATCAACGCGCCGAAAAAGAAGGTGGCGACGAATCAGCGCGACGGCCAAATGACCTTCTACGTCGATATTGCGCCGGGTCAAAATCCCCATATCAATTACGAGCCTTCTTCGCTCGGCGGATTGAAGGAAGCGGAACGCCCCGGGGCGCCGCATGAACCGGAATACAACGATAAGCTGACCCGCCAGCCGATCGACCGGCCGAACAACTTCAAGCAGGCGGGCGAAACGTACCGTAAGTTTGAGCAATGGGAGAAGGACGAGCTCATCTCGAATCTGGTCGATGCGCTGAGCACTTGTCCTTCGCACATTCAGGAGCGGATGGTAAGCTACTTCACAGAAGCAGACGCCGAATACGGCCAAAGAGTTGCGGATGGATTGAAATCTAACCAGGCAGAAAGCGGACATGTCGGCACCCCTGCCGCCAATGAAGGCATGGAGCTGTCTGCCGAGCTTGGCCAAAAGACGGACGGCTATTAATATTGGCGGAAAGCTGCAGCATCGCGGAGCTATGCGGAAATGGATGCATAGCTCCGCATTTCCTATAGGAACAGCTTTCGCTTCCGGGCCGGTATGCATATGGTGACGGAAGTGCCGATTCCGAGGCGGCTATACAGCGAAACGCCATATTGGTCTCCGTATTGCAGCCGTATTCTCTGATGAATGTTACGGATGCCGTATCCGGTTTCGCTTTCGTCGGCATCGACCATAATTTCGTTCAATCGTTCCTGCCGCATCCCCATTCCATCGTCAATGATCCGGTATCGAATGACATCCCCTTCTCTCCGCGCGACGATTCGGATATGAATCCGGTCCCCGCTCCAGGCATGCTTCAGGGCATTTTCGATAAACGGCTGCAAAATCAGCTTCATCGTTTCATATTTCCAGATCTCCGGGTCGATATCGTAGGTAACCTCCAGCCGGTGCCCGTACTTCACTTTCTGAATATCCAAGTAAGCGTTCGACTGCTCGATTTCGGAATGGATCGGAATAAGCGTTTTGCCGGAGTTCAGCGTCAGCCTGTAAAATTTACCTAAGTTGACGACCATCTCCTGCAGCTTCGCGTTTTCGCCAAACTTGGCCAGACGGTTAATGGAAGACAGCGTGTTGTACAGAAAATGGGGATTGATCTGCGTCTGCAGCATTTCCAGCTCCGCCTCCTTCTTTTGAAGCTGGGTCAAATAAACTTTATGAATTAAAGCTTCTATATCCTCGCCCATTCCGTTCAGCGCGGTCGCGATTTGCGAAAATTCGTCTCTGCCGCGGTATGTCATCCGCTTATGCAAGTCGCCTTCGCGGAACGCGTTCAGCACGGACACGAATTTCGTAATGCGCTTCGAGAAATAGCGGGAAATAAAGACGCCGGCGAACGAAAACAAAATAAAGCAGACGACGCATACGCCGATAATAAATGCGCGGACCTTCTCCGCTTCCTGCTTAATGATCGTAAGGGGAACATACGCTGTAATCGTCCAATTTTGCTGGATCATCCGCTCCTCGATCTTCAAATAGGATTGCTCGAAATCCTTTCTTTCCATATCCGCGTATTTGCTGGGCGACCGGTCCGGAATGCCCCCGAATACCGGCAGTTCGCCGGATGAAAAGATCAGCTGTCCCGATTGATCCCTGACGAGCAGCATGGCGCCCTCGCCTAGCTTCCGGTAATCGACGCTGTCGAACAATTCGCGGAGAGGCACGCTGAATCGCATTAAACCCATCTCCTGCACATCGACCGGGTCGCTTAAATCTACTATTCTTCGTATCATGGAAATGCGTCCGCTTCCGTTGTCCTCCTCCACCTGCTTCCATACCATGGTGATGCCGTACTCTTCTTTCGGCAGCCGCTTGTACCATCCCTTATTTTCGATCCGGCTTAGATGATAAATGTTGTACGTCTGCCCCCCGCTGTAGTCGTTGTTATTTTTATACGTATAATAGCGCTCGTTTATCGTTTCATTACGCGTGTAAATCGACAGCCGCAAATTGATGCCGATCGATTTGGTCGCGCTTTCCAGCTTCGGAAGAATGACCTGCTCCATGCGGGTATTGTTTTCTTTCCCGAAAACTTCCGCCTTAAGGCTCCGCACAAAGGTCGACTCATCGTACAGCGTAGACGATATGCGCACCATATCATCCGTTTTATAGGCGACGTTGTCCCGGATTTGGAGCAGCGTTCCTTGGAGATTGCCTCTCGTCTGCTTTCGCATTGACGCGTCGTACATCGAATGGGAGACGTAGCCGTTAACAGATACGAGAATAATAATAAAGATGAGATACGAGAGCATGAGCTTATAGCCGATCGGCAAATATCTCAAACGTCCGTTCGTCTCCCGAATCGTTTTCATAGAGAACCTCCTAATGCAGCTCTTTCTTCCGGTATTCGAGCGGCGTCATGCCGAACTTTTCTTTAAACTGCCTGCTGAAATACGGAAGATAGCGGTAGCCGACCTGGTCCGCGATTTCATAGATTTTGACGCCCGGCTCCTTGAGAAGCTCGCATGCCTTCTCCATGCGAACCTGCACGAGAAGCTCGTTGAAGGTATGCCCCGATTTCTCCTTGATCAGAAAGCCCAAATAGCTGGGAGAGAACGAGAAGTGCTGCGCGATATCCTTCAGCGTAATGTTTTCGCTCATCCGGTCTTTGATCGTCTTCATCACGCTGCGTATAAACTTGCTGTCCTTCGTGCTGCTCTTCTGAAGCAAGCGTTCCGATATTTCAAAAATGCGGTGCGTAAGCCACGTACGAATGTCTTTGATCGTATCAAACTGCAGCAAAATATCGAGCTTGCGGATATCGATGCCAAGCAGCTCGAATAAATCTTCGTTCATGGCGCTTAAATATTGATCCAGCTTCCAAATGATGTAGCTGGACAAGTTATGCACCGTATATTTCGACCTTAGGACGGTGAATGACTGGAATAGGCTGTCGATCTCGTCATAGATTTGGACAACCTCATAATCCTTCATCGCATGCATTAGCCTGTTCATATGGACCTCCAGCATCCGGGCGTCCAGCATGCCGGGTTCGCAGCTTACCTCTTCGTACTTGATGACGCCGCCTTTGCCAAGGAACATTTTGCCTTCGACCGCTTGAACCGCTTGCCGGTACGATTCGGGGATTTGCTCCAGTCCTTGAACCGGGGCGCCTAGCCCTGCCGTCAACGTAACGGGAAGCTTACGCTGAGCGGCTGTAATGATCGCCGCGAGCTTCGCGTCGATGTCCTCCGCGTCCACAATCATCGCGATCCGCTGCGGATTAAGCTTGCAGTACGGAATGGCTCCGTACGGCCGGATGGCCTCGTGAAACTGCTGATGAAAGAGACGGGACAGCTCGTGCTGCGAATCGTAGGAAGGACCGGTTCCAGGCATCGCATCAAGCTCGATGACGACGGCTTGCGCCGGCCAGCTGACCAAATGCAGCTCATGCGACTTGTTCAAAGACGCCCTGAATTCGCGGTCCGACGGATCTTCTCCTTCGAATAGCCGCTGCAGCAGCTCGTTTTTGGCCATTGGAATCATCTGCTGATACGCTTCCTCCACCTCGCGCCGCTTCTGCTCTTCGTCCAAATCCCGTTTCACCTTCATAAGGGACGCGATCAGCTCGCTGTCATCCATCGGCTTCAGCACGTAGCTGTACGCCTTCAGCGACAGCGCCTGCTGCACATAGCTGAACTCCTGATAGCCGCTGACGAATATAATGCGCATCCCCGGTCTGCGCTGAAGCGCGATTCGCGCAAGCTCAAGTCCGGACATGTAAGGCATATTCACGTCGCTGACCAAAATATCAATCGAATGCTGTTCAATTACTTCGCAAGCCGACAAGGCATTGTTGACGCTCCCCTTTACGACCATCCCGAGCTCCGACCAAGGAATAAACCGTTTCATCCCTTCCAAGTCCAGCTCTTCATCATCGACCAATAACACGTTGTACATGACCGTCTCTCCTTCGCCCCGATTGCCGTCTTAGTTTTGCGATAAAACACGCCGGTTCTCCTGCCACCTGGCCGTTATATAATCCAAATAGAGCTGAAAGCCCGCTGCCATCGAATCTTCATGCGCTTGGTCCAGCACCGCAAGCACTTCCTCGTCCGTCGTGCCGAACATCGCGTCCGCTCTCGCTTTCAGCCAAATTTCTTTTGCGGTCTTCATAATGCCGCCTTCTTCCGTATTCGGAGCCGGCCTAATATTAATAAACGGAGTCGCGTCTCCTTGAGATTTCCACGTAACGGTCTGCTGCCAGTACGTTGCCCAGTTCCGCTGTTCGGGCGGCAGCGTCATCTCGTATTCACTTTTTGTCCGGTCCAAATAGACCGTGTTGCCCACCCAGATCATGTCCCCCGAGAGCGACTGAATTTCAGCTAATCCGTCCGGGTCAGTGCCGTATTTGGACGTAAATAACGGCGTTATTCCGTCCTCGGCGAACCCGTTCCAATAGCCGTCCGCACCTGGCGGTCCCCACATCTGAACGGCGGAGCCCTCCGGTCCCGTCATCCAATCCAGCATCGCAAATATCGCTTCCGGGTTTTTGGCGCTCGTCGTAATGGCGGCCACATTCCAGCCGAGAATGTTGTAGGACCCGGGATAAATCTTGGTCCGGTCCAGCCCCGCCTTGTAGATCGGATCGATGAACCTGTACCCGTTATCCGGGTCTCGCTTGCGAAGCTCCGCGTCGGCGACCATCGCCAGCCGGATCGGATCGGCGCTTGCGTAGACAGCCACTTTCCCGTTCATCAGCTTCTCGCTTACTTGGTCCTCCGTCTGCGTCATCCCGTCAGGCGTCATTAACCCTTCCCGCATCAGCTTCGCCACAAAAAGGGCCGACTCCCGGAAGCCCTCATCCTTATAAATCGAGGTCATCCGGTCGCCGTTTGCCACCGCGAAATAACGCGTAAAGCTGTAGTTGTTTTCTTTAAACGCCGAAAAAAGCTGATCGATTCCGTTGCCTTCCTTGGCTTGCCCCGTTTCGAAAGGAATGACATCCGGATACCGCTCCTTCACCTGCTTTAAATAAGCATAAAGATCGTCGGTCGTATCCAGCGCCGGCGAGCCTAACTCTTTGTAGATCCGTTCGTTGATGACATAACCTGCGTTGCCGTAAGGACGGTTCGTGTAATAGTTGGGAAAATAGTAGATATTGCCGTCGGGCGAACGCAGCAAATCCAAGATCCGCTCGCCGGCCCAATGCTTCAAATTCGGGTATTTGTCGATATAATCGTTCAACGGAACGAGCATGCCGTGCTCGCGCATCCTCTCGAGGTCGGAATCCCGGTCGCCCCAAATAATATCGGGGAGCTGGTTGCCGGCAATCAGCTTCTGGAGCTTAAGCTTGGCGTTGCCGTCGGCATTAATCGCCTCGATATGGATGTTGAAACGGTCGCGAATCCAGCGGGATGAAGGATCCGCCCCCCATTGCGGCATCGTATAGTAGCTGTAGTGGCCATAGAAGGTGAGATGCAGCGGCTCTTGGCCAAGCTCGAACAATCGGCTCGGATCCTCCGTCTCTTGCGCAGTTATGGCCGGTATATCCGGCTTTGTTGTTTCTCTCTGGATCGAAGCAGCCTCGTTACTGCAGCTAGGCATTAGCAATAGGACACACGCGGACAAGATAAGCGGCAGGAACTTCTCTCTTATTCGGTTCACGGACGGACGCCCCCTCAAATTGGCAGTTACAAGCATATTGCTCTAATCATACCAAATCGGTCAGAAACGATATACAAATATAAACAAATAATTGCATGAACAGCTCAAATCCTTGCATAAACAGATAGACATCATGACGGATTCCTCCGAATCCGCCATGATGCGCGTAAAATCGATATTTGATTATTCCAATCCAAGAATTTTACGTTTTTCCTGCCACTGCTCCGTGCGCCATTCCAGAAGCTTGTTGTAACCGTACGACTGCGCGTCCTTCTCCGCCTGGTCGAGAATCTTATCGATATCCGCTTCGCTTTTCGCTTGCGTCGTTTCCGCGAATACTTGAAGGAACAGATTTTCGACGTGCTGCTGGGTCGTGCCAAGCTCGCTGTCTGCCGGAGGCGTCAAGTTTTTATATTCGGTAATGTCGACGCCGGATGGCCAAGTCACCTCGCTTTGGTATTTCGCCTGCCAGTTTTTCTTCTCTTCAGGCAGCGTTTTCTCGAAGCTGATTTTCGCAGGGTCGATGTAAGCCGCGTTGCCTACAAGCATAATGTCGAGGTTGTCCGTTTGAATCTGCGCAATCTCGGCCGGGTCGGCTTGCTCCGTAAAGATCGGATAGCCGTTTTCGTCAAATCCCTTCCAGTTCTTCCCTTCCGGTCCGAAAAATTGAAGGTTCATGCCCTCTGGGCTGGTGTACCAATCCAGGAACGCGAATATTTTCTCCGGATCTTTGGCCGCTTTCGTAATGACCGCCACGTTCCAGCCTAGACGGTCGTTGCCGCCCGGATGGATTTTATTTTTATCGAGGCCCGCTTTATGGAACGGCCAGGTGACGAAGTATCCGTCCTCCGGATTGGTTTTGCTAAGCTCGAGATGCGCCTTGTTCGCTTTGTCCGTAACGTTGGCGCTGGCATATACCGCGACGCGGCCCGTCATCAGCTTCTCGAGCACCATATCGTCCGTTTGCGTGAACGCGTCCTGCGTCATCAGCTTTTCTCTGTACAGCTTGTTCACGAACTTCTGCGATTCGCGGAAGGTCGGATCCGTGAAGACCGAGGTCAGCTTATCGCCGTTAGGTACGGCAAGCAGCTGCTTGCCGAGCGAGTCGTACAAAGCGCCTTCCTTAAATGCCGTATACAGGATAGCGACGCCTTGACCGTCCTCCGCCCGGTCCGTTTCGAACGGAATGACTTGATCGCCGTATTTCTCTTTTACTTTCACGAGGTACGCGTACAAATCGTCAAGCGTCTCCAGCTTCGGAGAACCAAGCTCGCGGTATATTTTTTTGTTGATGGCGTAGCCCGCCGTATTCGTCGAGGAATTCGTGTACCAGTTCGGGAATTTATACAGCTTGCCGTCCGGCGAACGAAGCAGATCCAGCTTTTCTTTGCCTGCCCATTTCAGCAGGTTCGGGTATTTTTCCAAGTACTCGTCGAACGCGACGAGCTGCCCCGCTTCGTACAGCCTGTCGATGTCCGCATCGAAGCGGTTCCCCCAAATGACGTCCGGAAGCATATTGCCCGAGATCATGGTCGTCATTTTTTCGCTGTGGCTGCCGTTTGCTTGTATCGGCGTAATATTAAGCTGTTTGTTTTCTTTCAGCCATTTGGTTGCCGGGTAGTCGTCCATTCCTTTGTAGTCGACCCAGCCATAGTGGAAATATAACGAAAACTCCAGCGGCTCCGAGCCAAAAACCCATGTGTCGCTAACCGGTTTCGTATCGCCCCCCGTATTGCCGGGCGTTGCCGAAGCGCTGGACGGCGATGGCGACTCTTGCGAGTTATTCGTGTTCGAATTGCTGCACGCCGCCAGCACGGTCGTCAGCAGCAGCACTGCCGATACGATCAGCAGCAGCGGCTTTCTTTTTCTCATTGCGTTAACCCCTTTCAAAAATTGGATATTTATGTTCAAAGCGGCGGTAACCGCCTTAAACCGGTGCCGGGAAGGACTACTCCTTCAATGAGCCGATCATGACGCCTTTTACGAAGTACTTTTGCAGAAAGGGGTAAACCAGAATGATTGGCAATGAAACCACCATCATCGTGGCGCTGACAAGGGACCGCGTCGTAAACTGCTGAGAGTTTTGAATCCGGGACAGCGAGCCGGAATCAAGCCCGGATAAATCTCTGATGTTGGCGTTAAGCAGCCTTCTAAGCACGGTTTGCACCGGCAGCAGATCCTCGTTCAAGATGTAGATGCTCGGCACAAACCAGTCGTTCCAGTGCGCGACGGCCGTAAATAGTCCGAGCGTGGCGAGAATCGGTCCCGACAGCGGCAGAATGATCCGGAAAAACACGCCCCAATTGCTGCAGCCGTCGATTTGCGCCGACTCTTCGAGACCGGCCGGCAGCCCTTTGAAAAAAGTCCGGAAAATGATCATATTCCACACGCTGATCAGCGAAGGGATAATATAGACTAGAAAACTATCGAAGAGTCCGAGCGATCGGATCAGCAGGAACGTCGGAATAAGACCGCCGCCGAAATACATCGTGAAAACAAAGAACACCATATAGCCTTGACGGCCCATCAAATACGTTTTCGTCATCCCGTAAGCGAGCAGCGCGGTCATAAAAATCGCCAACACTGTTCCTGCGACCGTACGGTAAATCGAAATAAGGAAGGCGTTCAGCAGATTGTCGTCATTCGTGACGATTTTGTAGTTGTCCAGCGTAAAGGCACGGGGCCATACCGTAATGCCGCCCTTCGCCGTATCGATCCCGACATTCAAGGATACGACCAGCGCGTTCCAGAACGGGTACAACGCCGTAAAGCTTAACAAGATCAGAAAGCTGTATATCATGACGACCATAACCCGGTCTCCGAAAGCGAGTCTCTTCCATCTCATTGCCTACCGATCCTCTCCATCAATAATGTGCTACCACAAGCTGCTGCCCGCTCTTCGGGCCAAATAGTTCGCCATCGTCAGCAAGCCGACGCTGATGACCGCCTTGAACAAACCGACCGCCACCGCAAAGGAATATTTTTGGTTTTGAAGCCCGATCCGGTAGACGTACACGTCGATCACATCCGCAACCGGCCGCAGCAGCGGATTTTCCGCAATGATCAGAATATCCTCGAAGCCGGCGTTCAGCAGGTTGCCCATCGCGAGCACCATAAAGATGATAATGACCGGCATAATGCTCGGCAGCGTGATCAAATAAATTTGTTTAAACTTGCTGGCCCCGTCGATGTCGGCTGCCTCGTACATATGCTGATCCACGCCCGCAATCGCCGCCAAATATACAATCGAGCTGAAGCCGATCTCTTTCCACACGTTCGTGGAAATCAGAATCGTCCAAAAATAATCTTTGATGGACAAGAAGTTGATCGGTTCGTCGATCGCCCCAACGCCTTTTAGCAGGATGTTTACGCTCCCGTTATCCGCCGAAAGCAAGGACATGACAAGCCCGCCCACGATAACCCAGGACATAAAATGCGGCAAATACGTGATCGTCTGAACGACCCGCTTAAACACCATATGGCGTACTTCATTCAGCATTAGCGCCAATATAATCGGTGCCGGAAAGCCGATGACGAACTTCAGCAGGCTGATGACGACCGTGTTCCTCATAATTTGCCAAAAGTTCGGCGCGTCAAAAAACGCTTCAAAATGCTTAAACCCGACCCATGGATTTTCAAAGATACGATGCGCCGTAAAAATGTTGTAATCCATAAAGGCCGTCAGTACGCCGTACATCGGTATGTAAGAAAATACAAAAATCAGTAAAATGCCCGGCCAGACCATCAGCTGGACGTCCATCTGCTTCCAGAGCCTATGGAGAGCGCTCTTCTTGCGCGGACGGCTCTGCGGGGACGGTCCGGCGATTGTTTTTCTTGTCGCTGCTTCCGACATACTCTTCCTCCTAATGCGTTCATGGCCGACTCGATCAACCCGACCTCTTTGTTAGTGTTCATTTTATCGAAGCTGCTCCGCCGAAACGATATAACGGAGACACGATTGTTTATAGAACGGCATGAAGTTTTTATAGCAAAAATGATACTTTTACACGATTTCGCCCAAACTTCCCGCCGCGCACAGCACATCAGCCCCGTTTACCCCCGCCGACGCCCGCTCTCCACACACTCGCTCTCTTTTGTACGATGTTTCGTACAAAGCCCCCGTCGTCATGCAGCGCACATCAGCCCCGTTTCCCCCCGCCGACGCCCGCTCTCTTCGCTCTCACTCCCTTTTGTACGATTTTACGTACAAAACCCTGTCGCGCACCGCACACCAGCCCCGTTTTGTACGATTTTTCGTACAAAACCCCACCACACTCCTCACTCACGCCCCCTTTTGTACGATTTTTCGTACAAACTCCCGCCGTGCACCCTACTTTCCCCCTTTTTTGTACGATTTTTCGTACAAACTCCCGCCGCAACCTTATATCAGCTACCTTTTGTACGATTTTTCGTACAAACTCCGGCCGCGCACCATACACCAGCCCCCTTTTGTACGATTTTTCGTACAAAAGCCCCGTCACGCACCTCATATCAGCCCCGTTTACCCCACGCCGACGGCCGCTCTCCTCACACTTGCCCTCT
Source organism: Paenibacillus nanensis (assembly GCF_003583765.1). GTDB lineage: Bacteria > Bacillota > Bacilli > Paenibacillales > Paenibacillaceae > Pristimantibacillus > Pristimantibacillus nanensis. The sequence goes on along the minus strand of NZ_QXQA01000007.1, from coordinate 223,638 downwards.
TGTACGATTTTTCGTACAAAAACCCGTCGCATACCTCACATCAGCTACCTTTTGTACGATTCTTCGTACAAAACCCCGCCGATTTCCTCACTCTCTGCCCCTTTTATACGATTTTTCTTACAAACTCCCGCCGCATACCTTATATCAGCTACCTTTTGTACGATTTTTCGTACAAACTCCGGCCGTACACCGCACATCAGCCCCGTTTTGTACGATTTTTCGTGCAAAACTCCCCCGCATACCTCACACCAGCTACCTTTTGTACGATTTTTCGTACAAACTCCGGCCGTACACCGCACATCAGCCCCGTTTTGTACGATTTTTCGTACAAAACCCCCCCACACTCCTCACTCACGCCCCGTTTTGTACGATTTTTCGCACAAACTCCCGCCACACGCCTCACTCCCCTCCTTCTCCATGCTCTCATCCGAAACACAGCCCAGTACACTTGTCGAACGCAACCATTTGCGATGAACGGCGCAATTTGGTTAAAACAACAAAAAAACCTGCCGCCTAAGCGACAGGTTTCTCTCATATTGGATATCTAGCAGAAGTACGCTAGTTCGACGCGTGCTTCTCGACAAGCTCCCAGTCCGAAGCGGTGTAGTTCCCCATGTACCAGAGGGACACGCCCTTCAAACCGTAGTATTTGGCCAGCCAGATTTTTTTCTCTATGCTTTGTGTATCCTCGTAGTAAATCAGGTGTTTGCCCCGCTCATCTTGGAACTCCAGCTTCTTCAGCAGAAACGGCACGGACCAAGTCGCCTCTACGCCAGCCGAAGCGAGCCTTTTCTCCACGTCCGCTATCGTCGGTCTGAAGACCTTCCCCGTTACGCCGTTCGTATCGGTAATCCACTGGTTCGCCTGCTTCGAAACGCCAAGCACAAGCTTCTCCTTCGGGATCGATTGCAGCGCGGTTTGCACCGTTTCATTCACGAGCGGCAGCGGAGCCGAAGGCAGGAAGCTTTCGCTGTGCGTGAAATCATAAGCCATCAGGACGACCGTATCCGCAAGCTCACCGATCGCCTTCAAATCATAGCCTTTATAGTATTCGACAGGCGGAACCGCTACGGACAAAGTGTACTCGCCCAACTGCTCCTCCAGCTCACGCAAAAAGCTAACAAAATCCGGCGCGCTTTCCGCCTCCTTCAGCCCTTCGAAATCGAGATGTACCCCATTAAACGAGTACGCCGGGTCATTCAGCGTGGCAAGCAGCGATTCGATAAAAGCCTCTTGAGCCGGTTGATCCTTCAAAAACTCCTTCAAATTCGCGTTGTTATAAAACACCATCAGCTCTTTCGAAGCGCCGGCCTGATCGGCTGCATCAAGAGCTTCTCCGTATCCGGCGGGAACCTTGTACTCCGTTGTGCTCGTATTCAGCGATGCGGCGCTGCCCGCCCCGCCGTATTGCAAATTCGCCCAGCCGTAGATTACATGGGACATCTTATCGACTTGTTTAATGGCGGGATAAGACCCAAGCGCGTAATAGCCGGTAAAATCCGTCTTCTGTCCGGAGATGCGGCTGTCGAGCAGCCGGTAAATAACGGCAGCCGCCTGCTTCCGGTTCAGCGAATCCTTTGGTTTGAACCCGGTCGGGTCGCCTTCCATGATGCCGAGACGCACCGCGTAATACACATACGGCTGCATGCTCTCTTCGATGGCTCCCGCGTCTTTGAATTGACGGTTATCCCGCTCTTCCTCCCACTCCGCGGACAGCCAGCTCTCTTTCGCTTCCTCGTCCAGCGCCTGCAGCTGCGAAGTTCCGATCAGCATCGCGACTTCTTGTCTAGTAATCGTCTGAGCCGGATTCAGCTTGTCTTCTGAATCTAGCAGGCCCGTAAGCCATCCGTTCTCATAGGCGGCCGATATGTACGGGGCGGACCAGCGATCCTTAGCAACGTCATTTGGCAAACGCCCGGTATCCAATTCCATTTGAGATGAAGCGACGAGCAGCTTCACGAACGCTTCGCGCGACAGGCTCCCGGCCGGTCTATAGGTCAAATCCTCGTACCCGTCAATAATGCCGAGCGCGGACAAGGTATAAATGGCTTCCTTGGCATAATCGTCCCCGACATCCTTATAAGGCTTCAGCTGCGCTTCATAGGCGAACGCCTGGCTCGCGAACAACGTAAATAACGCCAGTACGACGACCGCAATTTTTTTCCCTCTCATCCTCTCTCTCCTTCCCATGCCCTTTCTAGTAGAAAGGGTGCCGAAAGTATAGACGAGGAATTGATAGAGTTAGTTGCGCCGCATCGGTGACATACCGACCAACTTTTTGAATAAAAGCAGCCAAAACAAAAAAGCAGCATATCGCTATGCTGCCTTCAAGGATTTGCAATGTAGAAAGGGCTATTCGCCCTGACAAACGAGAATGGAGAGACCTTGTTATGTTAGATTTGTAACTCCCCAAGCTTAATCAGCTCGACAACCGCTTGCGAACGACCTTTGACATTCAATTTTTGCATGACATTCGAAATATGGTTGCGAACGGTTTTCTCGCTGATGAATAATTGCTGCGCGATATCTCTTGTCGTTTTGTCCTGTACCAACAGCTCGAATACCTCTCGTTCACGATGAGTCAATAAAAACTTGCTTTTATGGTCGCTTCCCTTCAAAGTTTGTCACCCCTCCTTGCTCGGGTTTTTATGGTGTAACAAGGGCAAGGGATACAGTCAACTTATCATATGAAGGGGGCGAGTGGATGGTGCTGTATATGCATAAAATGGGCGCTCTAGAACTGCATTTTATTCCGACATTTCCGCATGCACGATGAGGCGGTGGGTTGGATTGATCAAAGGATCGCACGTAATGAGCGTCAGCCTTCTGTCCGTGTTATTGTAATTGAGAACCGACACGTCCGTCGGCTCCACAATCGAAATTTTATAGACGGTGTAGGTAAAGGTGTCTTCTTTCGTTTTGACGGTTATTTTATCGCCGACCTCCACCTCGTCCAGCCGATTGAACAGCCTTCCTTTGATCCGCATGCGGTGCGCGGCAATGGCGGCGTTGCCGATCTCGCCAATCGGCGCCGTCTCCTTCAAATGAACGGCCGCAACCTTCATATTTTTCTCCGTCGCGCCTTCCAGCACAGGAAGCTTAAGGTCGATGCTCGGAATGCTGATCGTGGCGATTGCGTTCAGCTTAGGCTGCTCCTCCGTCCCGGAAGCCGATGGCGAAGGCAGCTGTGACGGCCCTAGGGCGGGAGACGACGCGGATGGCGACTGCAAGCCGCCGGCTTCCTCCGCGAACAGATTGGTCAGCCCCTCATACTGCTCCACGGCTTCCTCCTCCGCCGTCTCGTTCATCAAGCTCTCCTCCCAGGCCGCAAGCAGCTTCTCCTCCTGCCGCTTGTCGTACCACTCGCTGGCCTTCGGATATAAAATAATCAATATGCCAATGACAATGAGACCATATGCTGCCGCTTTCTTCAATTCCCTCCTCCTAACTCTGCTTGATGCTTCGCAGTGAAAACCCATTTTTTACTGCCGTAAAAATTCAAAGGAACAATCAATAACGTCACGATGATTTTGGCGATCCACTCCCTTAATTGAAGCCATTCCGCCGCCAGCGCCAGCAGCAGGACGGACAAGCCGAGCATCGCGGCGTTCCATGCGAGGAACCGAAGCCCTCTCCGCCATTCGTCCTTCATTCGAACGGATGCCGCCCGGAATGTAAACGCTCTGTTCATCAGGTAGCTGTTCGCCATGCCCGCGCAGTACGCCGCTGTCTGGGCAAGCGCATAATGAACGTCCACGAGGACCAGAAGCATAAAGACGCCCATATCGATGAGCGTATTGAGTCCGCCAATGATACAGAATACGAAAAATTGTTTAAGCGAAGCGCGCCGCTCAGTTGTCAATGCTTCAGACATGCTGACTCTCCGGCTCCAAACGCTGCGGCTTTGGACCATTCTGTTCATGTTCCCCCTCTTCTCCCAGGAAGCCGCGGGCCTCCCGTACGATGTACAGCGGCCTGTTCTTCGATTCGTCGTAGATACGGCCAATATATTCGCCGATCACGCCGAGCAGTATCAGAATGATGCCGTTGAACAGGAGGTTCAAGGCGACGATGGTTGTCCAGCCGGTAACCGTCGTCTCCGTAAACAGGCGTTGGAAGATGACGATCAGCAGATAAAGAAAGCTCCCGATCGACAAAGTAAAGCCTAAGTAGCTGGCGATCTTAAGCGGCTTATACGAGAAGCTCGTAATGCCGTCCAGCGCAAAGCTGATCATCTTCTTCAGCGGGTATTTCGTCTCGCCGGCGAACCGCTCCTCGCGCACGTACTCGACGCTCGTCTGCCTGAAGCCGATCCAGCTGATCAAGCCCCGCACGAACCGGTTTTTCTCCTTCAAGCTTCGAAGCACGTCGCAGACCTTGCGGTCAATGAGGCGGAAATCGCCGGTGTCGAGCGGAATATCGACATTCGTCATGCTTTTGAGCAGCCTGTAGAAGGCAAGCGCGGTCACCTTCTTAAAGACCGTCTCCCCCTTCCGCTTGAGCCGCCGGCCGTATACAACCTCGTAGCCCTCCTTCCATTTGGCGATCATTTGAAGGATCACCTCCGGCGGATCCTGAAGGTCGGCGTCGATCACAACGATCGCGTCGCCTTGCGCGTAATCCATCCCTGCGGATATCGCGATTTGATGGCCGAAATTGCGGGAGAAATCGATAAGCCGCACATTCGGATCGTTGTCGCCGAACGACCGGATCAGCTCGGCGGAACGGTCCTTGCTGCCGTCGTTGACGAAGATCAGCTCATACGGCCTCCCCGCCGTATCCATGACGGCCTTCAGCCGTTTATACGTATGCTCAATGACTTCCTCTTCGTTATACATTGGAACGATGACACTATAATCGACACCGTTTGGGTTCATGGATAAAGCTCCTTTTAATGTGAATTAGAACACCCAGCTCGGGAACCAGCGAAGCAGCACATCGACATACCACTTCGGCACGGTCAGACCGGATAACGCCGGATAAAACAAGACGAACATCGCCGCGGCCGCGGCCGCGAAGACAATCCGAATCTTAACATACTGCGGATATTTCTCTTCGATCGCTTTGAAAACATAGACGATGCTTAAGATAAGGAAAGGCACCATCGCAAAATAATGATACAGGAAAGTCTCGCGCGGCACGAGCATCCATGGCACATATTGCGCAAGGAACGCGATCCATACCATATAGACGTGCTTATCTCTTCGTTTGACGCTGAGCCAAATCGTTGCCAGCATCATGAAGATGCCGAGCCACCAAATGATCGGGTTGCCCATCGCCACGATGGTGGACTTCAGCCCGCCAACCAAGCCGTCCCCGGAATAATACCAGACCGGCCGCTTCATGAATGGCCACTCCCACCAGGAAGACGAGAAGGGATGCGAGGAGACCAGATTGCTGTGGTACTCGTACATATGCACCTGATAATCGACTAGCGCCTTGAACGTGTAGCCGCCTTCCATGACCCTCAGCACCGGAATGTTAGATAAGGCGTAAATGGCGCCAGGGACGACGATGTAAAAGAGTAAACATGAAGCCAGCGTCGCGATCGTATACCGAGGAAAAACCTTTGTCATCCTCGCCAACGCGGCGGCGTCGAACGGCTCCAAGCCGTCAGACCGCCTTAGCATCCGCTTCGCAGCCGCATATTCTTTATACCGGTCCCATAAGGAAATGCCCAGCATCACGGCCAGCCCCGCCCCGCCGTAAAGCACGATCCATTTCGACGCGACGCCAAGGCCAAAAAACAGACCGGCTAGGCCAAGCGGCAGCAGCGTTGCAAGCAGCTTCGTCTTATAGAAGCTGAGCGACACATACTTGTTCATGAAATGGAACATCAGCATAATGAAAAATACGCCATACACATCGATCGTAGAGATTCGCGTCTGCGTAAAATGCATAAAGTCGACAGCCAGAAGTCCCGCGGCAAGCGCGGCGTAAGCCGTCCGTCCGAACAGTCTTCTCGCGGTCATATAAATGATCGGCACCATCAAAATGCCTAGAACCGCGCCGGATACGCGCCAGCCGAAGGGGCTTAAGCCAAAAAGCTTAATGCCGATCGCAATGATCAGCTTGCCAAGCGGCGGATGCGTATTTTCATAGGCTACGATGCCTTCGATATGCTCATAAGCCGTACGCGCATGATAAATTTCATCGAAATAGCTGCCCTTCATAAAGCTATGCTCGTACTGGGCTAGCTCCTGCTCGTCGAACAGGTTCGACACGGCTCCGCGCTTAGGCTCGCCCGCTTCTTCGTTATTCACAGCCTCTATAGGCAGCGGCTCTTTGCTGCCCGCTTCGAATACCGCCATTTCGTGGATCGAGAAGCCCGTCTGCGTTGCCGTAAGCTTGATATATCTCGCGTCGAGCGCAGCCGGATGAACCGACCAAGCAAATACGGCAACGTGGTTGCTGTCCACCTCAAGCGCATTGCCCCACTGGCCCGGCTCCGCCGCAAACTCCAGCTTATACTTCCCCGTGCCGACGCCGCCGAAGCTGGTGACCCGGTCCAGCGTCTTCACTTCGCCGAGATCGATATAGAAGCTTTGGCCTGATTGCGCCGGCTGCCACACGGTATCCGGAGCTTTCATCGAGCCGAGATTGACGAGCGCGACGATGGCGTAAACGGCCGTCAAGCTTCCCATCCAGATCCAGTCCTTGCGCCGGAGCTTATGTTTCCCCTTGTCTCCTTCCGTTTCGGGATGCTCCGCCTTAAAGCCGGACAGCGTCTGCTCATCTATCCTTCGCTTATCTCCCTCTTGAAGCGGCTCGAGCGCGAGCAAACGCCCGTTAACGTATCGGTCATGCCCGACATACAGCATATAGAGGAACAAAGCGATATTAATGATGGAACCAAGCAGGACGATACCGTCCTCCGGCACATCCGTCGTCGTTTTGCTGAAGGCGAGCACATAGCTCATATTGACGAAGTTCGTAATCGTAAATCCATAGAACAAATGCAGCAGCCTGCGGTCCAACGATTGAAGGAAGGCGAACAGGCTTAACAGCAGAATCGGAAACATATACCGTTCGTGCATTTTGGTTACGAACAGGAAAACGACCGAGATCAAGATCATCGCAATAAAGAAGGAACGGTCGGCAGGCTCCCGCTTTCTGCCCCTAAGACCGATTAAGACGGCAAGCGCAACCGCAACGAGGATGAACAAATTGCCCCATTGCCCGTAGCTCAAAAACAGCCACTTATCCGTCAGCGGCTTCCAGTTAGCCCCGTTCAGCGCGTAGACGTTAAAGGCGTTAAGCGTCGCGTACGGATAAGAGGATAACGTTCCTTTATACAGCTCGTATAGTCCCTTTAAGCCGCCGCTTCCCCAGAAATAAGGCAGAGCCAGCAAAATAAACGTCGCGAAGCCGTAGTACGCGCTTACCGCGAGATCCTTCCACTTCCTGCTGACCAACAGCGCGATGAGCAGCACCGGCATAAAGATGAACGCCTGCGGCTTAATTAACGCTGCGACCGCATACCAGACGGATGCTCTGCCGAAGCGCTTCTCCGCCATGCCGCTAACCGCAAGGACCAGCGTCAGCGCGAACACCGCATCGACTTGACCCCAAGCCGCCGAATCCAAGATCGCGGCAGGATTGAACAGCCACAGCAGCGCAAGGCCAATCGCGACGGGCGCCCCAAGCTTGTTGCGGGCGGCCCTGTACAGCACAGCCGCCGCGCCTAAGTCGGCAGCGATCGCCGGCAGCTTGTAAAGCAGCAGCTCCGCGGAGGAGCCGGAGACGATCCCGAACCAATCCTTCAAGTGACCAAGCACAAATAAGACATAAATATATCCCGGCGGGTAATCAACGAAGATCCCGGAGTGATAAAATCCGGCTATGCCTTCGCGGACGACTTGATCGGACCAAAAAATAAACAAGGCCACATCATTCTCATATCCGCCGTGACCGGCCGCGATATAGACTCGTAAAGCAAGCGCGGCCGCAAAGCTGACCGCAAGCAGCGCCGCCCCTCTTCTTCCCGGGCGCTCCAGCCAGCCGCGGTCACGGAACAGCTTCGCATGCGCGAACGCATAGAGCAGAGAAAATATAGCAGCGTAAATAAGCGTGCTTAGAATCGATACCTTTACCGGCTCTTCGGCTTCAGCGGAGCCTCCGACGCTGGTCGGTTCAAGCGAAAACACCTCTACGCCTTCCGGCGCGGCGGACACTTCTTCAACCGATAAATCATCGAACCATGCCTGTCCCGAATTAACGCTGCCATAGCCTCCAAGACTAGCTCCAAACAAAATTTTCTTCTGACCAGCGCCCGTTTTGCCGTAAAACTCCAAATACGCCCACTCGCCGTTCGTATCATGGAACTGAGGGTAATAAAGCGCTGAGCCGTCTATGTACAAATGCGCGCCTGATGCGCTCTCTTTCAGCCCTTCCGTCTTCACGTAACCGGAGAACCGGTACGTCATATTCGGCTTAACCTGAATTTCCTGCACGAGTCTGGCATGGTTGTCGCTCGCGCTATGTATAACCGCTGACTGTTCCCCGGAATAAGCGACTTCCCGGTCTACGCCGTAATCCGTTACCCCCTCGTCCTTCACCCAAGCTTCGATCGTCCAGCCGCTTGGCATTCCGTTCTCGGATTCCTCGAAATTTCCGTTTACGAGGAGATTGCCGGCTGCATAACCTTTCATGCCCGGCAGAAGCAAGAAGAGCAGGAGCAGCATGACGAATATACGGGGAAAGCCTTTGCCCATCTTTATCAACGTTCCCTTCTTTATCCATTAATAAGTACTTCCCTATGATAACACAAACTTACCTCCAATTTATCTAATGCCTCTATGGCGGTCAACGTTCTTTACAAAAAATTCCGCTGGTTCGGCCGTTACGGCGTTTCCGAACAAGCCATACAATGATTTATCATGCTGCTTGGCACCTTATTGGAGGGAAATATGACATGCACAAAATAACAATTTTAGGCACCAAACATTCGCTATATGTGAATGCCGCCGATTTGAAGGGCGCAAGCCTGATCAAGTATAAAGGCCGATCGCAGCCGCGGGTCGTGTATATATGGAGGGCGCTTGCCTCCAGACTGAAGCCGGATCTCGTAATCGACGCCGGCGTCAACTATGGCGAAATCGTCTTATCCGCCGTGTACCCCGCGCATGCGCCCATCACGGTCATTGACGCAAACGATTCGCTGCGCCCATACTTGCTCCGCTCCTTGAGGGAGCATCCGAACAGCAAGCAATTCCGGTATGTCCATGCGATCGCTTCCGACCAAAACCGCGATTCGGTTACCTTTTACATCGACACGGCCCGTTCCGGCGACTCCTCCGCTTATCATTTAGGAGATAAAGCGTTTGAAGAAGTGAAAGTTCCAAGCGTGACCGTCGACAGCTTAATCGGCAGCAGCGAAGCGCAAGACAAAACCTTGCTGTTCAAGCTCGACGTTGAAGGCTATGAATGGCAGGTGCTGCGCGGCATGAGCAGACTGCTTGAGGAATGCAGGGAAGCGGCCGGCTGCATAGAGTTCAATATGAGCTATCTGAAGGATAAAGGAGTGGATATCGGAGCGTATCTGCAATTTCTCGGCGAGCGCTTCCGCCTTTACGCGATTGGCCATGCCGGCAAGCTGACAGAAATAAAGGCTCCCTACCTCGAGCAGGCCAACGCCTATTTCGCGGAGGACCCTTCCTGCAACGACCTGCTTCTAGTGAAGAGCGCCGACACCTTAAACAGGCTGAAAAGATGAATACAACATAGAAGCTGTTCTTTCACAGCGCGACGCGCCATGAAAGAACAGCTTTTTATTTCGAGGCGATATACCTTTTGACCGTATCGACGAATTGCTTCGCCCGCACCTCATTCGTATGCTGCTGATGAATAAACGCATAGCCGGCCTGTGTGATTGCTTCCCGCTCCTCCGCTTCATTCGCGTAGTGCAGCGCCTTAGCTTTCAAATTGTCCTTCGTGCACGCGACAAAATTTACCCCGTCCCGGAACCCCAGCTCCTCGATGTCCCGGTTGCTCTCCGCCAGCATCAGCGTACGGCAGCCCGGCAGTTCAAAAAACTTGGCGACCGGAATTTGCAGCTTGCTTCCGCAGGTGAACGACATCATCGATTGGTTAAGCGCGGATGCGTATTTCTCATTAATGAACAAGCCCGGTCTTTGCGGCGTCGTATGTCCGGGATGCGAGAAATGGACGAAGCCTTCCTCCCCTTTCATCTGATTCAGCGCCTCTTGCCGGAAGGGATATCTCGGATCGAGCAATCCGGCCAGCGAATACCGGTATTTTTTCGGCAGCCCGTAATCTTTAATAATCTCAGGGTTGATGCCGAATGGCAGCCACACAAAACGCGACTCGCAGTCGGGAAACGCTTTGAGGAACGGATATTTGCTGGCCGAAAAAATTAAATCGGGCTTTCCAGTTTTGTTGAAATATGCTTTGCGGATTTGCGGCGCGTAATGAACGTCCAGCACGTAACAGCCGGTCGGGATCGAGACGGAAGGAAGCCCTGAAATTTTGGGAGCGAACGCGTGATGCCACTCGATATCATAATGAAAAATGAAATCCGGCGTAAAGTCGAGCGCGCCGAGAATATCATCAATATGCCCGTCTTGATGCCAGTACCGGACGTCGGCTTCCGCTTCGATCGCCGTTATCATATCGTACTTATGCTGATGCTTCGGCATCTTGTCGGCGAATTTTTTGGTCAAAATGAGCACCTTAAGCCGTCCGTTCATCCTTCCCCTCCCCCGCGCCGCATTTGATTCTCCAGCCACTGCTCGGGCGGAACATCGCGCAGCTTGCGCGCGGGGTTGCCCGCTACAATCGTTCGCGGCGGCACGTCTCGTGTTACGACGCTGCCGGCGGCCACAACGCCGTCGGGCTCGATAACCCTGCCCGGCAAAATAACCGCGTTCGCTCCAATTCTTCCGCCTCTCCTCACCGTTACGCCTTTGAACGCGCCGAAACGCGCTTCCGTCCGGGCCATATAATTGTCGTTGCTCGTCACAACGCAAGGTGCGATAAACACATCGTCCTCCAGCATCGAGAACGCGCAAATATAGCTGTTCGTTTCGAGCTTGCAGTTCGCGCCTATGCTGCAGTCGTTTTCAATCGCGGCGCCGCGGCCGACGATCGTCTTATCCCCGATTTCCACCCGCTCCCGAATCGTCGCCAGATCCGCCGCGAATACATGCTTGCCAAGACGCGCGCCGCGGTAAATGACAGCGCCTGTTCCAATGATGGCGCCTTCCCCGATCTCCGCCGGGGGAAGAGAGCTGCCCGCGATCGTGGCCGCCGAATTGACCGCCTTCATCGGAAGCTTGCCGATGACGGCGCGGTCATGGATTCGCGCGAATTTGCCGATGATCGTTCCGTCATAAATCACGACGTGATTCCCGATCACGGCTCCTTCGCCAATCGTTACGCCGCTGCCGATCACCGTATGCTGCCCGATGCTGATTTTTTCTTCCATGCTCATGGCTCTCAACCTTTCGCGTACCGTCTCAGTTTGTCGACGATATAGTCCTGCTGCTCCCTCGTAAGATGCGGCGACATCGGCAAGGCAAAGGAACGGCTGCATGCAAGCTCCGTAACCTTCAGATCGCCCCGTTTGTAGCCCAAATTGCTGAGCGCTTGCTGCAGGTGCAGCGGACACGGATAATAATGCCCGGTCGAAATGCCGTGGCGCTTAAGCTCCAGCGCCAGCCGATTCCGGTCCTTGCTCAGCGTGACATACAAATGATAGACATGACGGACGTCGCCGGAGACGGCGGGAGGAGCAAGCGGCAGTCCGCGCAGCTGTTCATCGTAATAGGCCGCCGCCGCCCGGCGCCTGTCGTTCCATTCCGTCAGCTTTGTAAGCTTGACCCGGAGCATGGCCGCCTGAAGGGCATCCAGCCTGCTGTTGTAGCCGACCGCTTCATGGTAATACTTCCGCCTGCTGCCATGATGGCACAGCAGCCGGATTCGGTCCGCCAGCTCTTCATTGTTCGTCACGACGATGCCGCCGTCGCCGTATCCGCCTAAATTTTTGGTCGGAAAAAACGAGATGCAGCCCACATCGCCGATGGAGCCGACGGGCCGTCCTTTGTAGGACGCGCCGATCGCCTGGCAAGCGTCTTCGATAATGAGCAGATTATGTCTTTCGGCGATCAGCTGGAGCGCGTCCATATCGGCGGGCTGGCCAAATATATGAACCGGCAATATCGCTTTCGTCCGCGCCGTTACCTTCGCTTCCACCTCGTCCGGGTTCAAATTGAAGGTGTCCGGATCGATGTCGGCGAACACGGGCACCGCCCCGCAGCGGACGATCGCTTCCGCTGTGGCGAAGAACGTAAACGCCGTCGTAATAACTTCGTCTCCCGAGCCAATTCCGGCGGCTTCGAGCGCCAGCGTTAAAGCATCGGTTCCGTTGGCGACGGAAATTGCGAATCGGGCGCCGGTTAGCGCCGCGATCTCCTTCTCCAGCGCTTCAACCTCCGGACCGCCAATATAGACGCCGCTTTCCAGCACCCGTTCCATCGCTTTCCCGATTTCCTGCTTCAGCTCGCCGTATTGCGCGTGCAAATCAATTAATGGGATATTCATATTCGTCACTCCATCCAAGCCATCTTGCTCATAGAAAATGTCTGCAGAGGCAGCTCCACGGTTTTCCCGCTTGCGATTGACCGGTATAGGGCCAGCACGATTTCATGCGTCGCAAGCGAGGATTCTGCCGCCGTGAGCGGAACGCTTCCCGTACGAATGGCGCTTATTAAATCACGGTACAACGGCGTATGGGAAATGCCGCCCGCCTGAGGCTGAGGGATTTCTCGATCCGCCTCCGATGAGGCTTCGAATTTCCAAACCGAAATGTCGTCCAGCAAAGCTCCTCCAAGCAGCACGGAGCCCCTCTCCCCGAACACGCCTAACGAGGTGCCGAGCGAGCTCGGATACACATGGGTCGAAGCTTCGATCATGCCGATCGCTCCGTTTTTGAACGTTAACACCGCCGCGCCTGTATTTTCGACGCCAATGTCCTGCCCGGACGCTGACGCGCGCGCATAGACCGAACGAACCGGGCCCAAAATCCACTGCAGCAAATCAATATAATGAATGCATTGATTCATGAACAGCCCGCCGCCTTTGCTCCAGGACTCCCGCCAAGGACTTTCCTTATAGTAGTCCAGCGGCCTCCTCCAGCGCATCGACACGACGCCATGCCCGATCGCGCCGAACCTTCCTTGCTCCGCCGCTTGCTTAACCGCCAGCATCTGGGGCAAATACCTCGCCTGAAACGAGACGGCTGCCACCAATCCTCTGCCCGCCGCCTCGTCGATGACTTCCCTCGCTTCCTCCATCGACAGAGCGAGCGGCTTCTCCGCCAGCACATGCTTACCCGCGCGCAGCGCTTGCAGCGCAAGTGACGCGTGGGAGTCGCTGCTGGAGGCGACGACGACCAAGTCGGCACCTGAATGCGCAAGCAGCTCTTCTACCGAAGCGAACCCGGCGACGTCCGGAAACGCCGTCTTGCGTACGGATTCCGTAAAGCTTTTTAGCCGCTCCGCGTTCAGGTCGTACAATCCGGCTAACGCCGCTTCGCCTCCAAGCTCTGTCAAAGAGGCAATATGCTTCTCTGCGATTTTCCCGCATCCGATTATCGCGACTCGAACAGCATTCATAACATGCCTCCTATCCTATCTGGTCTATCAGCTTCGACGCACCGTCTGCTCTTCAATATATGTGCAAATCTCTAGATTGCTATGGACGAATGCGAGACTCCGAGACAAAATGGACGGATTGCTGGTCGAATGGAGCGTTCAATCCGCCCCGGACCGGAATACGCTACTAGATAGGGAAAGGAGAAGATGATGGTTTGAAAATCGTTACAGTCGTCGGCGCCCGTCCTCAGTTCGTCAAGGCGGCGCCCCTAAGCAAGGCGCTGCGGAAGCATCATCGCGAAATACTCGTTCATACGGGCCAGCATTACGATCCGCTGTTATCGGAGGTTTTTTTCGAGGAGCTGGAGCTGCCGAAGCCGGATTACCATCTTGGCGCCGGTTCCGGCTCTCATGGCGTTCAGACCGCCAAAATGCTGGAGGGCATTGAAGCGGTTCTGCTAGGGGAGAAGCCAACGCTCGCGCTTGTGTACGGCGATACCAATTCCACGTTGGCCGGCGCTCTCGCCGCAGCCAAGCTTTCCATCCCGATCGTCCATGTCGAGGCGGGGTTGCGCAGCTTTAACCGGCAAATGCCGGAGGAGATTAACCGTATTATGGCAGATCATCTGTCCTCGCTGCTGTTTTGTCCGACTGACGAAGCGGTAACGAACTTAAAGCGCGAAGGCATTGAAAGAGGCGTGCATAAGGTCGGCGATATTATGTATGATGCCGTTCTCACTTATTTCCCTGTCGCGCAGGAGAAATCCCGCGTCCTTGAACGGCTCGGCTTGTCTCCGCGCGCCTATTGCGCGGCCACGATCCACCGCAAGGAAAACACGGATTCGCCGAAAGCGATGGAGCAGATTCTGAAAGCGTTGGCGCAGCTGGACTTGCCTGTGGTGCTGCCTTTGCATCCGCGGGCGCGGCATTTCATTCAGCAGTGGGGGCTGGAGCCGCTCTTGCATGCTCCGAATCTGAAAGTAACGGAGCCGCTCCCCTACTTGGACATGCTGAACCTGACAGGCAGCGCGGCTGTTGTGTTAACCGACTCCGGAGGCCTTCAAAAGGAGGCATATATGCTCAAGGTTCCCTGCTTGACGATACGGGGCGAGACGGAATGGGTAGAGACCGTGAAGCACGGCTGGAACCGCCTTGCCGCAGCGGATGACCGCTCCATTCTTGAGGCTTACGCGTCCATTGGCGTCCCTGACCGCCATCCTCCGATATTCGGAGACGGGCGTTCCGCGGATAGCATGTGCGAGCATATCGAGACATTCGCGGAAAGCTTGTAAGCAGGAAGTCAGTCATCCCGACCGTCCGATATAAGGGGCTCAGGGATGACTCTCTTACATAGCCGTTTCTCCCGTACTTTCCCCGAAAAAAAATGGCAGAGCCAGGACCGATCCTGAGCACTGCCATTACATCTTCAACTTAGCCCCTCATATAACGTCTTAAGCCGCTCTTCCATCCGTTCCCATCCATATTCTTCCTGCATAACCGCCCTCGCGCGGCGGCCCATCGCAGCAAGAAGCTCCCGGTCGTGATACAGCTTCGCGAATTGCTCCGCGTACGCGTCAGCCGAAGGCAATGGATTCGGAATGACGATCCCGCACTCCGCCTTGTTAATAACCGCACCCATAGCCGGCGCGTCATTGACGACAATCGGAACGCCGCTGTTCATCAGGCTGAATAATTTGTTCGGCAGCGCGTACTTCCGGTTGGGGGTGTTCAGCTTGAAATAGATGAAGCCGGCGTCGACGTCGTTCCATTGCTCGCCTAAGCTGTCATAAGAAGCCCATCCGTACTCAATTCGAGGATCGGCTTTAAATTGCCTTTCGAGATTCATCCGCTCCGAGTTTACGGTGATCATAATTTTCCCCAATATTTTGAAGCGGACATGCAGCCCCGCATCCGTCATTTTATTCAAAATATCCAGCATTCTATAGGGATTGCCCTTCTCCCTCGTAATCTGGCCCTCATAGCCGATTGTAAAAGGGCGTTCCGCGGAAAACGGAGGGGGCGCGGCTTCTTTCGAAGGGTCAGCGCCAAGCCTTGGCGAGTTATAGATTAGGGTGACCGGCACCTGCGGGTAACGGCTCGCATAGATGGACGCGATGCTGTCGGACACGGTGATCAGCCGGTCCGTCTCCTGCATGAGCGCCCGCAGAAGTGAGGTGTCGGCTTCCAGTTCATGCGCGTCGAACACGACCTTCACGTCTTTCCCCTGCTTCCGCAGCGCCCGTTTGGCCTGAACGGCCTCGTATAACGTTTCCGGCTCATGCGCGTGATAGACATCGGCGCCAATTCCGATCGCCTTATCCATTAGCGCATCCAGTCGATAATGAAGCGTTCCGCCATAAATATCCTGCAGCATAGCTTTCGGATTGGGGGGCGCGATTCGGGCCCGGTAGGTCACCACATGAACGCCATGATGCATAAAAGCTTCGGGCTTGAACTCCGTATTGCGCAGAGGCGACCGGTTCACATCCAGAAGTCTGCCGTCGAATCTTGGCGCCATCACGACAACTTCATGGCCTAACGCCGCCAAACTGCGCGCCTCCTTCTGAAACACTCGTACGTCCAGGAAGGAGTGCCGCCGGATCAGCTTACATATTTTCATAGTCTCCAGCTCCACCTGCGCCGAGCCTTACGATTTTCGCTTTTCCGCTGCCGGCAGGCTGATGGCGGAGCACGTTCCTCGTGTCGTAGATCAGCCGCGCATGCTCGGTCAACATCGTGAGCGGTATGCCGCTATGATCGGTCGCGATGACGACGGCATCCATGCTTGCAAGCAGCTCCGGCGTAAGCTCCGAGCTGTACAGCAAGGAATCTCCGAGCTTCAGCTTGGGAATGTAAGGATCATGATAATAGACGTTTGCGCCTTCCAGCCGAAGCAGCCTTATAATATCGATGGAAGCCGATTCCCGATAGTCGGCGATATCCCGCTTATAGGCTGCTCCGTAAATGAGAATGCTGGCGCTTGACAGCGATTTTGGAAGAAGCGCATGTCGTACCTGCTGGGCAACATAGAGCGGCATTTTATGGTTTACCGCGTTGGATAAGCCGATAAATTCAGCGTTCATCCCGTATTGCTTCACTTTCCATAGCAGATAAGAGGGGTCTACCGGAATGCAATGCCCGCCGATACCGGGACCGGGATAATAGGGGGTAAAACCAAACGGCTTCGTCGCGGCCGCATCGATCACTTCCCATACATCCAAGCCCAGCTTATCGCAGATCATCGCGATTTCGTTAATGAACGAAATGTTAACCAGCCGATGGGCATTCTCCAATATTTTTGACATTTCCGCCGTGTCCGTCGATGAGACGGGGTGAATTTGGGGGAAGACCTCGCCATATAACTGGGAAATCCGCTCCAGACACTCAGGGGTAACGCCGCTGACGATCTTAGGAATGAGCTCAAGCGGATACTTCTGATTTCCGGGATCGACGCGTTCGGGCGAATAGGCGACATAAAATTGTTTTCCCACTTTTAAGCCCGATCTTTCGAGAAGCGGCAGAAGGACCTCGCGCGTTGTACCGGGATAGGTCGAGCTTTCGAGCACAACAAGTTGTCCTTCTTTGAGCTGCTCCGCAACCTGGGACGCGGCTGCCGTCAAATAACTGAGATCAGGAGTCCCATAGTCCGTAAGCGGTGTCGGTACGCAGATGATTATGGAATCCGCGGCCTTGATCGCGCTATGCTGGCTTGTAGGGAGGAATCGGTCCGACCCGATCGCTTCCTTGATTTTATCATGCTCGATTTCATGGTTATAGCTTATGCCCCGGTGAAGCATTTCTATCTTGGAACCGTCAGGATCGATTCCAAGGACGCGAAACCCCTTGCTGACGAGCAGCAACGCGAGCGGAAGGCCGACATATCCAAGCCCTAGGACGGCCACTGTCTTATACTCATTCGCGTCTTTTTGCAACTGTTCGGTCATGAGAAAATATCTCGCCTTCTTTCCAGCCAATTTTTGAAAAAGCTAGAATACTATATGACGAGTTGCCCCTTATGGAATGGACGAATTGTCCCCGGCACAGGAAAGGGCTGACCTCCTAAAGAGATCAGCCCTTGGCCTGAAATACTATTCGAATAGACGATGTCTTCGATGCGTTGTCGTGGATTGAATAATGCCATCGCCCGCATAATTCGTTTTGGCTGCGGGAAATACCCTCTCAACCATCGCGTTAAACTCCATGACATAATTTTGAACCGGATAACCAAGCACCGCGTCATTCATATAGGCATTCATCCGGCCGACGAATTCGGGATTGGCCGAAATGTAAATATGTCCGATCTGCGGATACATGTCTTTGACAACGCCTGCGATTTGGGCCTTCAGCTCTTCGCTGAGCTTCTCTTCCCCGGTGGAGAGGCTGCTCATCCGTTTGCCGGCAGCGGCTCCGTCCCTTCCGAGGAAGCCCATGTTCGTGCGGCTCATCATTTTCGCATTGCCTTGGTTGCCCGTGTCATGTAGTGATACGGCGACGTAAGCATTTTTGTCCGCGAGCATCACATAAGACGCCCGTACTTGACCAATCGTTTTAATGCGGTCCGCGGCTTCACTACTCATTTCCAATCGATAATTTTTATGAGAACCAACCAAATTATTATTATGAGCTTGATTGCCGGATACTCGGTTACGTTCATTCATCATATCGTTCGCGAATCGTTTATCCCGGGCAATATTGCCGAAGGCGTCATACCGCACCTGGTTTGTTTTTAAATTTTTATTGCCGAGATCCCCCTGATTCTCCATTCCGCAGCCGGTCAGCATCGTTCCCAGCAGCACGCCGGCAGACAGCAAAGCCCATTTATTGCGCATGAACAAGTTCCTACCTCCTTTATGATGCAATTCATGAACCGTTTTTAGGGTTTGCTTTTGAATCGGGGGCTATTCGCCCTGGGTGATGTCAAAATTATTGATAAAACGGGGCTTGATGTAGATCGCATAGTTTTCACATTTGTTAATTTTGGTTAATCTATCACAACATATCACCATGCCCAATTTTCATAATATCCTCTTTTAGTCGATGCATAATTATTCATTCATTTTTATGGCTTACTTCCGTAACATCACAGCTTAAGATCATGAATAATCTGAAACTAAATAATATAAAATATTTATGTTACAAATCGCCGGAGAACGTCGGCGTCCCGGCATTGATTTCCCGTATCGTCCGTTAGATCAACAAGCGCCGTCGGAATGGCGAAGAAGGTGTATGATTTCACGCCACCGTACGCCCCGATTGCTAACCCTTCGATCTAACGGTGTACACGTAACCGTGACATACCCCTCGATGCTTAAATTTATACCGTCCTCTAACTTTAAGTCCCCATTATCATCGCTCAGCTTCCTGTAAAAATCGATATCTTCAACCTCCCAGCTGTTTCGTCAACTCATATATCATTGAATTTAAATGTCTGATGTCTTCGTTTCCGCGCGTACCGACGATGAACGGAATGACAGTCGGATCCTCGGAATGATTGATTGGATAGCCGCGGCATATTCATAGATAGATCGGCACGGATCCCCATGCATCGCGTCGCTTCTCTGGCTTACCGTATCTTCCATCCAGGTGGTCAAGCCGTCCTCAGCCATCTTTCTCCATGGACAAATCCGTTTCCAAGTAAATTCGCTTGAAACGAATGTTCTCTCACCGTCATCCCACGCACACACATATACTTCACGAAGACGATCTGTCAACTTGGGAAACGCCGCCATGTGAATCGTACCAGAAGCCTTCATGATGCATCCGCCGTATGCCAGCCTGTCGAGATCAGCAGCGCAATAATTCCGAAAAAAATCAGAAATATCACCCAATCAAATGCACTCGCCACCGCTTGCATGACGATTGCCGCCCCGTAAACAAGAATGGCCCAAATGACGAGCGGAAATGGCATGAATGCACATAGCCGACTTTAACCACCTGGAGGACTTCGAAGCCCGAATGCTATCGGGGACCCTGTCTTACACCGATCATAATTCATGCGACTATGAAGGCGGTTATATCGACGTAAAAACCGTTAATTTACGTTTTTTAGAGCAGGCCGCTGTCAAAGGGAGCGAACCGACGCGCGCTTCGTTTATCGGTTCCAAGGCCGTGTATTCCAAAGTGGCCGATTTAGACAAGCTGATCGAACAAATTCCCGTTTATCCCGAGGGAAACCGGATCGAGAACATCAGGGATTTCCAAGCCCAAGTCATGTTGTACGCCTATTATTTTGCAGGAGAGGCCGCCAAGGATGATAATCTCTATTTGCTGACACATGTCGCCAGCAACCTCGTATTATTCGGCAGCCGTATTATTCTTGCGCATAACCGCATTCTGTTCCCATGCCACAAAAAGATGATGAGCGCCGTTCAGAATGCCCCGGAGAAACCGGAGCGGTTCGTTAGCATGGCACGCAATCTTCTTGACAAGCCGACGACACAAAAATGCATGGAGCTTGCGCAAGAAATTCTAACCTTTCGCCGTTTGGAATTGCCGCACGAACAGGCGCTTAGTTTGTTCGTGCGGAATAACGAATGGAATTGGCAAGACCATGCTCCACCATTACAAGACCGCTAAGTTCTCGGGACGAGCGAACTACATAGGCAGGAAAAAACAAAAAGCGTGGGAGCCAGGGAGGAAGAGCCCTGCTCTCACGCTTTTCCATGCGACTAAAGCGTCAGTCCGCCGTCGACCGCGACGATGGAGCCCGTCATGTAGCTGGATTTGCCGTTTGCCAGAAATACGACCATCTCCGCGAGCTCGGAAGGGTCGGCGAAACGGCCCATTCGCATGTTCGGGAACTCCTCGGGCATATAGCCGCTGTCCTGCATCATCGCGGGAACGGCTTGCGTAAGCGGCGTGTCTACGCCGCCCGGACAAATTGCATTGACTCTAACGCCTTTCTTCACGTATTCGATCGCGGCGGCCTTCGTCAATCCGATTACCGCATGTTTGCTTGCGGTATAGACCGCCATGCTGTGTTCGGCGCGAAGACCGGCGGTCGAAGCCGTATTGATGATCGAACCATAGCCTTGTCTGGCCATTACCTTCAGGACATGTTTAAGGCCCAAGAACGCGCCCCGGACGTTCACGCTCATAATTCGTTCGTATTCGGAGAGCTCGATGTTCTCCAGCAAAGAGAACTTCTGCAGGACGCCGGCATTGTTCACGAAGGCATCGATCCGGCCGTATGCTTCGACCGCCGCTCCCACGTACCGTTCGACGTCCTCGTTCTTCGATACGTCTGCTTGCACGAACAGCCCCTCCCCGCCTTGCTCGCGGACTAGTCGCAGCGTCTCCTCGCCGGTTGCCGCGTTATAATCAACGACGACCACCTTGAAACCTGCCTCTGCCAGCTTAAGCGACGAGGCTCGTCCTATACCGCCTCCCGCTCCCGTTACGATGGCTACGGACTCGCCGGGAGCCGAAAATAAAGCTTTCGGAGGAGATACGGCGGTTATTGTCTCACCAGCTGCTTCGGCAGTCTCATCGGCCTGTCCGTTAAGAAGCGCCAAGTCGGCCGCGATTGCGCGAATCAGCTCTTCGGACATATTCGCCTGCGGAATGGCCGACAGCTGCTTCATCGACAACCCTTTTCCCATGCTGGCCATAGGATTCGTCGATATGCCCGGCAGATGCTTTTCCAGTACGGCCGCAGCCTTCGCGTCTGCCAGAAGATCGCCTAATTTCGAGTTTTCGTTAAACATTCCATTCCTCTCCTCTCGATTCCGGAAGTTCTCCTTCTACCTGAACTGCCTCATTGAGCTGCTTCAGCAAGTAGCCGAGCGTCTCCTCCGTCATCTGTCCGCCGGCGAATGCAAGCAAGGCCCTTAGCGGCATATATTTCATCATCGCGCCCATCATTTCTTCGGAGACGGCATCCGATGGCGCCGCCGATTCAGGAGCCATGCCTTGCAGCTGGGCAAGAATGGGCGCCGTCTTCGGGTTCGCCATCAGCTCACCCAGCGTCGTGTTGCGATGAAAGCTTGGCACGATGTCCGTCGTAGACCGCACCTTCACGACCTCGCTTAGCATAATTGCGCGAGACGAGCCTCCGACGGCTACTTCGTATTCACCCGTCTCCACATGCCAATCCTTCAAAGCCGTGTCGTAATAGGCGAAACTTCTCTTGTCCAAGGTGAAATGAACGATTTTCTCTTCACCAGGCTCCAGCGAGACTTTCGCGAAGCCTTTGAGCTCTTTCTCCGGTCGAATGACACTCCCGTTCCGGCTCTTAATATAGAGCTGCACGATCTCCTTCCCAAAGCGCTGCCCCGTATTCTTCACGGTTACGCTCACTTGTGTGGTCTCGCGGTCGGTTATCTCGCTTCGATCCAGCTGAAGGCCGGAGTACTCGAATGTCGTATAGCTGAGGCCGTGACCGAACGGGAACAAGGGCTCGATATCCTTCGCGTCGTAATACCGATAGCCGACGAACAACCCTTCGCGGTATTCGGTCCGGTCGCCTTCGCCCGGAAAGAACGGATGCGACGGAGTGTGTCCCAGACTCTGCGGGAATGTCTCCGCCAGCTTGCCCGAAGGGTTCGCCTCGCCGAACAACAGGTCGGCGATCGCCCCGCCTAACGCTTGACCGCCCAAGTAAGCCTCGAGAACGGCCTTCGCTTTGCCCAGCCATGGCATGACGACAGGCGCGCCATTGCTCAGGACAACGACGATATTCGGCTGAACGGAGGCGATCTGTTCGATAAGCTCGATCTGATTGGCAGGCAGGTTCAAGTGCGTGCGATCGTAGCCCTCCGATTCGTATCGGTCTGGCAAGCCGACGAACAATACCGCCGTATCGGCCTCAGCAGCCGCCTGCTTCGCCTCGTTTAGCAGCGCTTCGTCGCCGGCATCGCTCTCCAGCCAGTAGCCTTGCGAATACCGGATCGCAGCGCCGCCCGCGGACTTCCCGATCTCGTCCCGTATACTGTCGAGTCTCGTCGGGTTAATGTGGGAGCTGCCGCCGCCTTGATAGCGGACTTGCTCGGCCATCGCTCCGATAATCGCCAGCTTGCCCGAAGGGCTGAGTGGGAGAAGATCATCGTCGTTCTTAAGCAGTACCATCGATTCCCGGGCGATTTCGCGGGCAAGCCGGTGATGAGCTTCCTTGTCATAGACGGCACCTTCTCTCCGGTTATCCACGACTTTGAATATGACGTTCAATAGACGCTCAACCGCCCGGTCGAGCGCCTGGGCGGACAGCTCTCCGCTTTCTACCGCCGCTATGATTTTCCTCTCGCCAATACCATGGCTCGATGGCATCTCCAGTTCCATGCCTGCTGCCACGCTTGCAGCGGCCTCATTCACAGCGCCCCAGTCCGAGACGACGATTCCCTCATGTCCCCATTCTTCTTTCAGAATGGAGGTCAGCAGCGTTTCGTTTTCGGAGCAATAGGTGCCGTTCAAGCGGTTGTAGGCCGACATGACGGTCCATGGCTGCGACTTCTTGACCGCGATCTCGAAGCCGGTCAAATAAATTTCCCTGAGCGTACGTTCGTCGACCACGGCATCCGTGGTCATCCGCCGATGCTCCTGATTGTTGACGGCGAAATGTTTGAGCGACGTTCCGACGCCTTGGCTTTGCACGCCTTCGATATGCGCGGCCGCCAGCTCCCCTGTTAAATAAGGATCTTCCGAAAAGTATTCGAAGTTCCTGCCGCAGAGCGGCGAACGCTTAATATTGGCGCCGGGTCCGAGCAGGATCCCTACGCCCTCTGCCTGACTTTCCTTGCCAAGCGCCTCCCCCACCTTGCGTAAGAGTTCTCGGTCCCAGGAGCTGGCCATCCCCGCAGCGGTCGGGAAGCAGGTAGCCGGCGCGCTTTCGTTCAGTCCCAGGTGATCAGCTTCGCCGGCTTGCTTGCGCAAGCCATGCGGGCCGTCGGTCATCAGGATCGAAGGTATCCCCAGACGCTCGATCGCTTTCGTTGTCCAGAAGTTTTCTCCCGAGCAAAGACTTGCCTTTTCCTCCAGCGTCATGGCTGCAACGATTTCTTTTATTCGTTCTGTGGTCATATGATCCTCCGTTACACGTTATGAAATGACTTGAATCTCCTTCAACTGTTGATCTAGATCGAGTACATCTTCGTTCGTTAATAAGCCGCCGCCGAATTCAATAATGGTTCTAAGGGGAACGCCCATCGCATCCTTCAACTGAGGACTCTCTTCCAGCATAGGCAACTTCCCGAGCACTAGCTTTCTGCATGCGTCGTTTTTCCATAAGACACCCAATTGAATATCGACGCTGTATTCCGCGACAGTCTCGCTCAGCAGGACGGAGTCGCGATCGGCAGCAAACTCTCCGAATTGGTTGCGAAGCCAGGCCACGCATAAGCCGAACCACTTGGCCGCGTCCGGATCCGACAGAGAACGCATACCGCCTGAAGTGACGGGTCTGGATAGCGATAAGCCGTGCGCTCCGTTCTGGAATATATGCAGTTCAAACGGCCGTCTCTCCCGATCCATCGCGGCTGCCATGGCCAAAGCGTTACCAACGGGGACAAGCGTATCCTCGTATGTGTGGAAAATATAGGCCGGCGGCGTCAGTGAATCGACGGCCTCGTCTACTCCGGGAATTGGAGCGGGAAGTATGTCTCCCATCGAAGCCACAATGCATGGATAACCCAATATCATGGCATTCGGGCGGACTCTGCCCATCGTTCCAAGCGCCGCGGCCAGATGTCCGCCTGCAGAGAAACCGCAAACGGCAACCTTCTCGGGATCGACATGCCATTCTTCGCTGCGCATGCGTATCAGTTCGAGAGCTTCCTCCGCATCGTTCAACGGTTTTGGGAAAGCGGCATTCCCATTCAGCGAATAACGGAGCACGAAGGCATGGTAGCCTTCGGCAAGGAAGGACATGGCTACCGGCTCCGCTTCCCGGTCTGAGCATGCGCGGTAGGCTCCGCCGGGAAAGATAAGAACGGCTGGTCTAGTTCGAGCATTCGGCATTTCATTCGACGCGTCGAGCACATAAGCGGTCAGAGTGACGCCATCATTGGTTAGATCAAGAGTCGATATCCGCATTTGAGTTCTCTCCTCGCTCGTATCTGGTTAGACCGGAATGGCTTTAAGCTTGGCGTCCAGCTCGTCGAGCATGCTCGCTTCCATCGGATAATAAGCGGCTAAGTCCCGCAGCGACGCGTCGCCAATCGAGGCTCCGAGCGTATCCGGATTAAGCTCCATGCCATGCGGAAGCAAGCTGGCAATCAATGTTTTAGCCTGTACGTTATATAAGAGCTCGACAAGCGGAGAATACGTACTGAAGCGCTTGATATAGCTCCTCGTCGGGGTGTAGCGGATGTCGTAGCTGCCTGCGTCCAGCTCCAGCCTGACGTCTTCTCCCATCTGAAGGCTCGAAACTCCGTTTGCTGCGATCGAATCGCCGTTAAGCGTGATCGTCGCCGCATCAGCCCGCGGCAATCGGACGGTTGCCGATGCGTTGAACGGAATTTCGAACCGGAATGCGAGATTCCCCTCATCATCGAAAGACCATTCGCTCCTGTACAAACCGGACGCGGTCTCCACGCCGGCCTTGGCCGACCTCAAGCGGAAATCGGGCTGCGGGGCCAGCTCCGCCCGGCGGAAGCCCGGAGCTTCTTCGGTAGGGTTGATGCCCGCGACGACGCGGTACATCCATTCCGCTATAGCGCCGTAAGCATAGTGATTAAGCGAATTCATGCCCGTACTGCTAATCGATCCGTCCGGCATGATGGAATTCCAGCGTTCCCAGATCGTCGTCGCCCCCAGCTTGACGGCATAGAGCCAGCTCGGATAATCGTCGTTCAGCAGCAGAGTGTAAGCAAGATCATTGCAGCCTTGAGCGGACAGGACAAGATTCAGATAAGGCGTGCCGACGAATCCGGTTTTCAGATGATTGCGGTCAAGCTTGAGCCGCTTGCGCAGCGCTTCGACCACTCTCTGCCGATAAGCCCCCGGCACGAGATCCATGAACAAGGCCACGGCGTATGCGGTCTGCGTATCCAGCGCCAAACGACCGTTTTTGCTGAAAAACTCGTCCTCGATAGCCGACTTCACTTCCTCGGATATCCGTTCGTAGTAAGCGGCCAGATCGTTTCTTCCCAATACCTTGGCGGCTTTCGCCGTCAACTGAGTGGAGTAGCGGTAGTAGGCGGAAGCGATAAAGTCCGTATCCGTGCCGCCCATCGGGGAATCCGGATTGCTGCCGTCCAGAGCAAGCCAATCGCCGAAGTGGAAGCCGGTCGTCCAGAGCCGCCTACCTCCGGCTTCCTCGTCCGCTTTGATGATATAATCGGCCCATGCTTTCATGCTGTCGAACTGCTGCTCCAGAATCGATCGGTCGCCGTAATGGAGGTAAACATTCCATGGAATGATGGTCGCCGCGTCCGCCCAAGCGCTGGAGCCGCCGCCCTGTACGTTCGTCGCGGGAACGACCATCGGTACCATTCCGCCGCGATCTTCCTGTTCGCGCGCCATATCGTATCCATACTTGCGGAAGAACGCGAACGAATCCATATTGAAGCATGCCGTCCCGGAGAAAACCTGTGCATCGCCTGTCCAGCCCATTCGTTCGTCGCGCTGCGGGCAATCCGTCGGCACGTCCAGGAAATTTCCTTTCTGCCCCCACAAAGCGTTCTGGAATAGCCGGTTGACAAGCGGATCGCTTGTCTCGAAGCTTCCAATCTCCTCTAGATCCGAATAAAGCACGCAACCCGTGAAATCGTCGGGATTCAGCTCGCCTGGCCAGCCTTCGACCTTGACGTAACGGAAACCGAAGAAGGTGAAGAACGGACGGACCTCCCGCTCCCGGCCGTCGGCCGTATACACGTACTCCGCCTTCGCCGTTCGCAAGTTATCCCGATAGAAATTGCCTTCCTGCAGCACCTCTCCATGTTGAAGCCTTATGACTGTACCTCTTGGCGCACTCGTTTGGAAGCGGATCCACCCTACCATGTTCTGTCCCATATCCAGCACCGTCTCGCCAGCGGGCGTTCGAATAACCTCGAGAGGCTTCAGCTCGTCCTTAACAACGACCGGCAGGCTTAGACGCGCCATTAGTCGCTCGTAGCCGAGCTCGCCTTTACGTACAGGGAATGTCTCCGCCGATTCGAAGGTGGCGTCGTAAGTCTCCCCGTCATACAAGTTGCCGTCCATGACACGACTTCGCTTCGCGGACCATGTCTTATCGGAAGGGATGACAACGCTCGATCCGTCTGCATATTCGACGACAATCTCGCACAAAAGCGCGAATTCATTGCCATATATTTCTGCTGTGTGGCCGCTAAATCCAAACCGGCCTTTGTACAAACCGTTACCGAGACTAACCTCTACCTGGTTCGTGCCTTGCTTCAGCAATTCCGTCACATCGTAGGTCTGATACTGCAGCCACTTCTGATAGGCGTTAAAGTGAGGGGCGAAATATTCATCTCCGGCCTTGGCTCCGTTTATCGTCATCTCGTACAGGCCAAGACCGCAAACATAAGCGCGCGCCGAACGGATGGCACCGGTTAGCTCGAACGTACGGCCTAGAACCGGATGAACATCGCGGTCAAGCTCGGGTACGATCCATTCCGCTTTCCAAGGCTCGTCCATCTTCGCGGTCTCGAACCATGCCGCTTCGCTTCGGGCATGGTCGCCATTGTCCGCCCATGCCTCCACCCGCCAATAATAGCGCGTCCGCGGCTCCAGCTGGATCGGGAGCTCAAAGGCGAGGCTGTCGATATCTTCTCTTTTACCGCTGTCGAACACGACATTCGAGAAGATTGCATCCAAAGCGACTTCAACACGGGCGGCAGCCTGCTTCTTGGCTTCGGTTTCCGACACGACATAAGACAATTGAGGTTTACCTAATGTGAAGCCCAGCGGACTCACCATCCGATTCGTTCTTAAACGGGAGATTTTCATTGGAATCTTCCTCTCTGATTTTGTTCCATTGCCTTTCTTCCTTAACTCAAAAATATCAAAATACAGACTCGCCATACTATGTGCTATCGTGCCAATCCTCAGGCCTCGAGCTTATGATAGCGATGCCTGAAAGCAGCAGGCGTCATGCCGCAATAGCTGCGGAATAACCGGTAAAAGTAATTCATGTCATAAATGCCGACGGCCTCCGCGATCGATTGGACGCTTAAGCGGGAAAATCGAAGCAGGCCGCAGCTATGACGAATACGGATCTCCTGCAGCATCTGAATATAGGTTTTTCCCGTAATCGATTTAAACGTACGCTGGAAATGGCGGGTACTCATCGCTACACGCTTGCTAATCTCAGCTATGGAAATCGGGTGCATAAAACGATACCCCATAAAATGGAGAGCTTGCCTGATCGGGGTCTCATCCTGCTCGAACGTCTGCAGCTCGGCATGTCCGGGTCTGGATAACAGAAAGTCCATAAAACGCGTCCACGCAGACAACCGGTTTTCCGAGCAAGAGTCCGAAGGTTTAATCGACGCTCCGGCTATCTCGTGGAGCAGCGTATGCATCTCTTCCAGATAAGCCTCTTCGATGCGCCATTTCATCGGGAGCAGCGGGGCAGCCATCCCCAAGTCATCTGCACGGAAAGCGCAATGGTCCACTCGAAGTCCCGAACCCCCTTCGTCTCCGCTAATGAAGGAAGCATCTGCCTCATTGAAAGGAATGACGTACAGCTCCCCTCGCGCCGCCTGAATGTTCATGGGTCCAATTGTGCACGGGCCACGTCCTTCCAGAATGAGAGCCATAATCAAATAAGCTTTCCTATCTCCCATTGCAAGCCCCCCTTAAGCCGTTATCCGATTTGTTCTTTCTTGTTCTCAAGATCGTCAAGAATTTTTGTGTACTGTTTTTCCAGCGAGAAGAACATAAGCAAGACTCCAATCCCTATATAAATGACAATCGGGACATAAATATTAAAGGCAATAATCATTTGTTTGGCCGATTCAGGCTGTACGGCGGCCCCTTCCTGGTAATGGCCCCATGCCAGCAGCCAACCGATCAACGCCGTGCCGAGTGCCGTGCCGATCTTGCCTCCGAAGCCGTTCACGCTATTCGTCAAACCGACGATGCGTTGACCATGCTTCCATTCTCCGTATTCGATCGTGTCGGCCGTCATGGGGGAGAGAACAACCATGAGCGGAATCATCCCGAAGGCTTGAATCAATGATCCCACGAGACCTATCGGGATGCTATTCGGATCGATCAGACGAATCAGAAGCCCCAATAAGCCGATTCCCAGTCCGAGAACCGCCGTATTTCTTTTGCCTAAACGTTTCATGACCGGTCCGGACAACAGGAATACCACAAGAACCGGAATCAAACCGATTCCGCCCATAATGCTGACCAGATTTACATCGCCCCAAATGTATTTGGCATAATACATGCCGCTTGTCGCGGAGCTTGCGAACAAAATATTGGCGAGCAGCCCCGCCGATACCACAATCAACCAATACCGATTCGAGAATAACAGCTTGATGCCTGTACGGAACGGAAGCGTCTTCTGAACTTCGCCGGACTCCTTCATCTGGATCGTACTGTACTTCTCCTTCGTCGAACGGAAGGCAATATAGATACCCGCCGCGGCAATCGCTCCGAACACTGCAGCCAGCAAGGTCCATTCCGAACGCCCTCCGCCCATGGCGTTGACAATCGGAACGAACCCGATTGCCACGACCATTCCCGCCAAATAACCGAACCCCGCACGATATAACCCCATGAGGGATCGGTCCAGAGGACTTTTCGTCGTTAGCGCCATTAAGCTTAGATAGGGAATGGATATCGGCGTGAGAACGAAAATAAAAAAGACGAGGTTGGTCGCTACCGCGTAAGCGATTTTCGCCGAAGAACTCATATCGGGCACGCAAAAGAGCAGCAAGATCGAAGCGAATAAAGGAACCGTCATCCAAAGAAGCCAGGGCCTTGCTTGTCCGTGTCTCGATCGGGTGCGATCAACGAGCACGCCCATGCCGATATCTGCGAGAGCGTCAAGCACTTTCGTCAGCAGCATAATCGTGCCGACAAGTCCGGCCGACACGCCGACAATATCCGTGTAATAATACGTAATGATACCGAGCAAGCCTGTTGCAATGTTTAAAGAAAACTGGCCTAACGCGTCCCCGGCTAACGCTTTATTCGATAATTCTCTCTCCATGTAACCGCCTCCCACGATGGTCATGCTTCAAGTTTATCGGACCTACCCATGGAGAGATATAACGCGATCTAAAGATGGAATAATTCGATCTTAACTTGTGGTATGCGGATGTCAGCTAACGGTTGGAATGAAAAAAGGAGGCCGGCTCAGCCGACCTCCAATCTGCTACAAAACAAGCTGAACCGGACCAACTAGACCGTGAGGCTGCGGCTGCCGATGAGGGTCCGACGGTCTTAGAGCGTTGTTTAACGTCGTCGCGACCTCGATCTCGATGAGATTGACACCGGTCTTCAGCCATTTCCCGATTCGCACGCGACGATCGATTTGGTTAACCGCTTGAATTGGAGTTCCATTCACCTGAATCCGGAACGTATCGCTTAATTGCCCGATCTGTAATACGGCCTCCGATATGCGGTCGTCGGACTCGGACAGTACAAAAGATGTCTGGTAGCGGCCTATACCGGACTTGTTCACAAGCTGCGGAATGTCCGTCCAATCCTTGAGACCCTCGCTAAGCTCAAGCCTGATCCTCTCGATCTTCGTCTCGAACGGAACGGAACCAGGAGTCCAGCAGTCGACCGTTAACGTCCAATTATCTAGTTGAAGGATATTGGGATTATGGATCGGCGTATCCTTGTGCTTGACTACGCACTCACTCATGTCATGCGGGGTAACGAGAACCAATGCCGATTCGTTCGCAGCCAGCCGAAGCGGAATGATCATTTCACCGTCAGCTGTAGACCCGGCTTGCAGAGAATAAACCGTACCGTCCCAGGCGTTCAGCACGTAAGCCCTTCCTTTGCCGCAGACAATGATTTCGCCTGAAAACTCGAACTCAAGACTCGAATTGTAAACATAATAATAATTGTCCCCTTGGTCATATCGGCGGAGTGTGATGAGTGGCGATTTCGCGATCGTCCTGCCTGCCGGCAAAACCGACAGTTGATGGAGCGCCTCTATTACGTCCTCTTGATTCTGCACATGACGAACGCTCGGCATCACGCGCAAGCGATCGAGTTTCTGCCGAAGCTCATCATCCGCCTGCTCCATGAGGCTGCGATCCCCGTTAAAGGATACAATCCCTGAGGCTCCCTCTCCAACAAGAACGATAGGAAGACCTGCCTCGGCGTATTTCAACAGCCGAACCGCCATTTCAAGCGGCATGTAAGGGGAGAAGCGCATACTACCTTCCGATTGAACGCGAGTATCTATGACTATGGCTTTGTAAGCAGGTCCGTCTGCGTCCAGCACGGGCTTTCCGTCGAACGAGCCTGCTTTAGCTGTCTCTAAGCTTAGCAGGGAAGGACTTACATAATCGTAGGAGTAACCGGCTTGCTCATATACGGTGGGTTCGGTTTGGATGTCATAATGGATGCCGTCGATATGATAACGGTAAATGGCCAGATCCACCTTGGCCTTGCCCATTCGAAGGACAAACTGATTGCGTGCGATATAATCGGTGATCCCCCTCGAGTGCAGGGAGATTGGTTGGCGAGCTCCCCACTCGTTGGAGAACATGGATCCCATTAAGGACATGCCCGGCCATTTGAACAGATCCCGGAAGTGCCCAGAAGCCGATGTCGTTTCGTACGACATGCCGTGCAATACCGCCTGATTAACACCGGACGCAAATCCCCGATGCAGCTGCCACAGCAGCCCATACTCCTTGCCCGTCCAAGTCTGCTTATACCCGAGGCCCAATACTGCTCCTACTTCAATAGAGTACAGTTCCCGATTTAACATATGGACCGCGCCCGATTGCAGGCGATAACCGTCCGTGCTGTCTTTGAAACCAAGCGATTCGGTTTCGGGAATGTCTACTTCAAGCAAGCCATTCGTCAATTCCGTCGGCAGCCCGTACGTTTGATAACGAAGCCGCATGTTGTGACGGTTGGCCCACTCTCTTATCACTCGCACGTGATTGTCGCGGAACATCTCCGTCAGCGTGAGATAGAAATCGTTGCGGATCCGCCGGTTAGACGATCGGTCCTCGAAGTCGAACTCTGCGTCATCGTCCGCATTCCGAACGCTTAATTGATAAAGTCCTTTGATGAAGATAGACGGCAAATACGGCGTAAGATCATAACCTCTCCGTTCTCGAAATTCGTCCAGAAGCTCAGGCGTCCAGATCGAGACCGCCAGCGGCTGCGCGCCATACATGCCTCCAAGCATCGTTGCGTTCAGCTCGATGGAGTCGCAGAATAGGCAGCCGGCATTCTTCTCGTACAGCATCCTCAGATGCGGATCTCCAAGCAAGCGTTCATCCCAGAAGCCGGTAATGGCCTCAGCTGCGGCCTTCGTGAAATGATCGATGACCGGAGCGCCTATGGAATTGTTCATCTGACCGTTCGTCTGGCTCCAGAAGGCGAAGAGGCACCACTCCTCCCCATCGGGAGGAGTCCAGGCAACCCGCTCAGTCATGACATCGACAAGTCCTTCTTTCATCAAATCAATCGCCGATTCAAGGTCGAGCGTCGCCACCTTGCCGACTGTCTCAGCTCCTTTGTGCAGGCGAGCAGCCGTAACCGCGACCAGTTTGCGCGGGCGCTCACCGTCGATCGTCCCGGATTCCGGAAGCGTACCGCGGTACGCTCCAATAATCATTTTGGTCCCGAAGTGGAGTCCATGGACGCAACGCTCATCCTCTCTGTCCATAACGGCTGGCGTGGCGATCGGCCATAGCGGACCAATCGTGAAATCCAGCTGGAATCCAAGCGGAATGGCTGTCTCCAGCGCTGCCTTCATCCGGTCGTTCCACTCGTCGGATCCGAATCCATATCGAACATAATGTTCGGGCTCGACGTCTTCCGTCGGTATGCCGAAGAAGTGTATGATTTCGGCGCCTCCGTAACCCGCGTTCGCAAGCCATTCGATCTCTCTTTTAATTTCATCATTCTCCATATAAGCCCCGGGCAGCCACCATCTCATCTTGGGACGATACCGGTTCTCCGGAGATTTAAATGGTTCCACTCTGTACATATTCAAAACTCACCATCCTATTTGCGAATTTGACATTAACATAACAAACAGTACAAGTGATCGATATGTGGAATAGTGCCAATTCCTTATCATGGCGTACGACAAAAGCGGCTTCGGTGCTCGCCCGAAGCCGCTTCGTCCAATGCCTTATTGTTTAACGGAATCGTACCATTCGTTCACTTCTTTCGTAATGTCGTCTCCGCCGGACGATTTCCATTTTTCCACGAAAGAATCGAAGGCATCTGCGTTCTGCTTGCCGTAGATGATTTCCGTGAACGTATCCATCTGCATCTTCTTCAGCAATTCGTTCCGGGAAGTCATCGTAGATGTCGCGGGACCTTGGAAATATTCGGGAACATCGAACTCAGACTGCGTAGAAATAACAAGCAAAGCCTTATTGCCGATGACCTCTAACGGATTACTGTTATCGATCGACACGATGCCAGAGGTTGCGAACGCCGAGAGTTCTTGGTTCGTCAGCTCTTCTTCCTTGGCGCGTTTAAGTGAAGCCTCCAGCAGCTTCGACTGATAAACTGTCTGCGCCCCCGAAATCGTATATTTCATGGTCGCCGTCTTGCCGCCTGGGATTTGATTTTGGTCATAGATGACAGACCCGTCCTTGGTTAGATAATCATACCCTTCCTGGAAGCCTTTGAAGAGGAACGGATCTTCGCTGTTATATGATTCATACAACGCGTTCTGATAATGGAAGAAAGCCTGCAGCGCTTCTTCGGAAATATCCTTGTTAATGAGAATAGAGCCTGTATACGGAGTTGCTATCGTTCTCATGTTGTTGCCATCCAGCCCTTGCGGAAGTGGATACGGCGCGTACATCGCCGTTGGATTCGTAGCCAGCATCAGTGAGCCCGGATACACCATCAGCCAATGCTCGCCGCCCAGCATTCCGACCTTGCCGGATGCAACGTTCTCCGTCACCTTATTGAAATCATGAAGCGCGATATCTTCCGCGATATATCCTTTTGCCTTCCACTCGCTGATCTTCGCCAGAGCCGTCTTGATCTCCGGCCGTACGGAACCGAATTCAAGCTTGCCGTCTTCTCCGGGGTACCACCGGTCAGGAATGGCTCCGAATAATCCGAAAATCCACGAAGCGTCTCCTATCGGATAACCGATGAATTGATCCTTCATGCCGAATTCAAGGGCAACGGTATCCTTCTTTCCGTTTCCGTCGGGATCCTGGTTCACGAACGCATCCATGACCGTTTCCAATTCTTCCAGAGTTGTCGGAGCTTTCAGGTTCAGCTTGTCCAGCCAATCCTGTCTAATCCATAATGGGGATTGCGTGCCCATCGTAGGCCGCAGGATCGGGATCGCGAATTTTTTCCCGTCCTTTATGAAGGGATGCCAAGCTTCCGGCACTTCCGCCATCGCTGCCTTCCATGTATCGGAAGCATATTTCTCGAAGGCTTCCTCTACGTCAAGCAGCTTGCCGGATTCGATAAACATATTTGTCGTATTGGACTGAGTCGATACGAACAGATCCGGCAATTTTTCGCCGGAGGACAACATAAGCTTCAGCTTCGTGTCATAAGAAGTATCCGCCGTCGGCGAAGACCACAAGGTTTCGAGCTTCACGCCAAGCGTCTCCTCCGCCCAGCGAGTGTGTACGTTGTTCTCATAAGTCTCTCCGTTTTTGAAGGTAGCGGTAGGATCTTCGCCTCGTACCATCGTTATCGTTACCGTCGGTTCGATCTTGCCGTTCACGATGTTAAGCTTGGATTCGGTTGCTTTGCCATCTCCGTCTTCATTCTCTTTGTTATTGCCGTTCCCGCCGCTGCATGCCGTTAGCGAAGTCAATAACAATAAAGTGGCAAGTGATACGGTAAACAACCTTCTCTTTTTCCCCATTTCGGAACCCCTCCTGTTATTCATGCCTGTTTTCCCTTACAATGCCTAGTATAAAAGCGTATACATTTCACCGATATAGCGCATCTTAAACTTCGGATAACTCAATCTTAACTTTAGACAAATTCTTCTTTTTATTCTTTAACCGCGCCGATGACAATTCCTTTCGTGAAAAACCGTTGGAGAACAGGATACATAAGCAAGATTGGCAGCGCTCCAATCAAAATTTGGGCAGAACTGATCGACCGGTTGTTCATTTTCGCCGCATCGGCTGCATTGGAAGCATCAATGACGGGAACAGCTATAATTGATTTAAGGAACGTGCTTAACGGCACATTGTCCGCTTTCATATAGATTTGGCCCATTAGCCATTCGTTCCATTCCATTACAACAAGGAATAAACCTACGGTGGCCAATACGGGAAGCGAAAGAGGCAGGAACAAGCGATAAAACACCTGCCAATGATTTGCTCCGTCCATGAACGCCGCCTCTTCCAGCTCCTTCGGCAGCGCCTTGAAGAAGTTCATAATCAAGATCAAATAAAAGACGTTGACGACGCTCGGAAGAACGAGAGCCCATATCGAATTGTACAGTCCAAGCTTTGTAACGAGCAAATAAGTAGGAATCATTCCTCCATTAAAGAGCATCGCCACGATGAAAAATCCAACGATCCCTTTGTAGCCCGCAATTCCATCTCTACCGCCTCCCTTGGACAGAACGTAGGCGGCCAGGCAATTGACAAGAAGCCCCAGCCCCAAGCTCAATGCGGTTCGCTGCACGGATATCCAGACGGATCGGATGAGCTGATCGTCCTCCAGCGCCTTCTCGTATGAGTAAAAATTAAGTCCGATCGGCCAAAACGTCACACTGTTTGAAGCTACTGCCGGACTCGAGCTTAACGAAATCGATACGACATGAATAAGCGGCAGCACGCAAATCGCCGCAAGAAATAGCATAAACGCGTTGTTAACAATATGGAACCAACGTTCCGAGACAGGAATGGGCTGCATGATGTTCTCTCCTTAAAATATTTTGTATCCGGCGACTTTATAGGCAAGCCGGTATCCGCCTACGATCAGGATCAGACCCACAACCGACTTAAACAGTCCGATAGCCGTACCGAAGCTGTAATTCCCCCCGATTAAACCAATGCGATAAACGAACGTGTCGATGATGTCTCCTTTCGCATAGACGAGAGGATTGTAAAGGTTGAAAATTTGATCGAAGCCTGCATTTAACACCTGACTGAGTGACAAAGTGAGGCATACAACGATGGTAGGGACAAGCGACGGCAATGTAATATGCCACATTTGTTTCCATTTGTTGGCCCCGTCAAGCTGGGCTGCTTCGTAAAGCGCTGGGTTTATTCCCGCTAAAGCCGCTAAAAATATAATTGATCCATAGCCGAATTCCTTCCATACTTCCGTGCCGACAACCGTCACGAGAAACCAATTGTTATCGCCCAGAAAGAAGATCGATTCGAAGCCCAGTGCGCCCAGCAGTTGAT
This sequence comes from Paenibacillus nanensis, assembly GCF_003583765.1. Classification (GTDB taxonomy): domain Bacteria; phylum Bacillota; class Bacilli; order Paenibacillales; family Paenibacillaceae; genus Pristimantibacillus; species Pristimantibacillus nanensis. Next base: position 187,571 of record NZ_QXQA01000007.1, on the reverse strand, counting down.
TCACGAGTCCGTTCTTCGGATCCAGCAGTTCGATGAAGATGCCGCCAAGTACGACCCACGACAAAAAATGGGGCAGGAATACAAAGGTCTGAACCGAATTGCGAACCCACTTCTTGCGCACTTCGTTAATAAGCAAGGCAAACGTTAGAGTGGCGATCGTACCAAAAAAAAGCTTGAGTACAGCAATTCGAAGCGTGTTCCATATCACTTGAGAGCTGTCGGGATATTCGAACAAAAATACGAACTGATCCAGTCCAACCCATTTGGAACCGGTAATGCCGAGGTAGGGCTTGTATTCCTGAAACGCCATGACAATGCCGCCCATCGGCACATAAACAAATAGTAGAGTAAGCACAATGGCAGGAAGGATCATAAGGTACAAGTGCCAGCTGTCCCTTCTTCGTACAATCCTCTCCCTCTTCTTCTTAATCGTTTCTTGTTGAATGACAGTCTGCATAAGGGCCTCCTACTTGAAATCGTTTTCTTGTGCTAATTGTACGTCCTGGGATTACCGGTTCGAAATAACGGAATCCAAACATGAATATCGCGATCTTAAGATTTCAGTGATTTGGCGCTTTCGCACATTGTAATAGGGGGGGCACGACGCCTACAATGAAAAGACAAAACACCGCAAAGGACTAATCGCCATGTTCAAACAATATCGCACCTTCATCGGCATGCTATTGGTTACGCTGATTTCAATTCTGACCGTTATGACCATGTATACTTATACGGTCAACACCAGCCTGGCAACCGTCCGAGAAGATATTCAAATGAACAATTTGAACCGGATCCGGTTCTTAATCAATAATCTTGACCACAATGTCGAACAGCTTAGCATGCTCGCCATGACGCTGGAGACCGACTCCAAGGTCGGATTGCTCTCGTCCGTTCATCTGATGGACACTTATGATCAGGTCCAGCTGCAGCTCGACCTAGCCGATAAAATAGGGCTGCAAAGCTTCTCGAGAGGGTGGGACAATAAGATCTCCATCTACTCCGAGCTGATGGGGAAGTGGATCGGGACGACAAAGATTCAAGAGTCCCTTCCTAGTGGAGGGAGCAATTACGAATGGGAGCTCGATTCTACGGGCGAGCGGTTTGTTTATGATCGAAGCTTGGACGGCTATACGATTCGGGTTACGTTCCCGAAGGGCAACTTGCAAGGCCTGCTTGTAGGCTCCAATGTCGACGGCAAGTATTCTTTTTTTTATCATCCGGACCAACCTGTCATCTCGACTGCGGCACAAGAAATAAATGAAAAGGACAACATGATAAAAGCCCTTGTTCCAATCCTAGAGGGGAGAACAGAAGGAACGGAAACGATAACGGTCGGCGGCACCGATTATATGGCGACGTTCATGAAGGCCGAGTCGATAGGCTGGTATATGATCGACTGCGTCCCGCTGGATCAAGCCTTGCAGCCGATCAAAAGAACGCAAATCTTTTTCTATATCGGCAGCGTCATGATTTTTCTCGGGGGAGTCGCAACCCTTCTTTTCCTCTACCGGAAAGTACAAGTGCCGATCGTAACATTGCTTAAAGGCGTACGGCAGCTCAAGCATGGGGATTTCTCGTTCCGGATTCATAAATCTAGCCGGAACGAATTTGATATTTTATATGAAAGCTTCAACGATATGGCCGAGCAGATTGGGGATTTGATCGATAAGGTGTACAAGGAGAAAATCGTTTCGCGGGAAGCCATGGTCAAGCAGCTGCAGGCGCAGATCAACCCGCATTTCCTCTATAACTGCCTGTTCTTCATCGACAATATGACCCGCTTGGGCAACGAGGAAGCCGTAACGGCCATGACCAAAAATTTGGCGGAGTACTTCAGGTACACCACGAGGCTGGACGAACCTGTTACGACGCTTGAGAAAGAGCTTGGCGTTGTAGAAAATTATTTAAAAATCCAATGCTTGAGAATGAATCGGCTTCGCTACGAAATCAACGTCCCTGAATCTATGAAGCAGCTGCGAGTTCCGAAGCTTCTCGTTCAACCGCTGGCAGAGAATGGAGTTATTCACGGAATTGAGCAGAAACGGCATGCATCCTGCATACGCATTACCGGCGTAGAGGAGAGCTCCCGCTTCCGGATTATCGTGGAGGATGACGGGAAAGGCATGACAGAGACTGATATATTAGAATTGCTGGGGCGAATCGAACATCCGCTAGACGAGTCGATGGGCTGCGCTTTGTGGAATATACGACAGCGAATGAGCATTTATTTCGAGCAGCCAGCCGGGATGGAGATTGGTTCAAGCGAACTCGGCGGACTTCGCATCCAGTTATATTGGCCAAGAAGCATCGATTAGGAGGATTCTTTATGTATCATTTATTAATCGTGGATGACGAAGCGTCGGTTGTCGAAAGCTTAGCGCTTACGATCCCCTGGGAAGAGCATGGCATTGAGGAAGTCCATCTTGCCTACTCGGCAGAGGAAGCGCTGCAGATTGCGGAGAAGGTGCCGATCGATATCATGATTACCGATATACGCATGCCGGAAATGGATGGACTCGAGCTTATCGGGCATATGCGCAGTCTGTCGAGCAAATTCCGCAGCATCATTTTGTCCGGGCACGATGAATTCGAGTACGCCCAGAAAGCGATTCGACACCAGACGCTTGGCTACCTGCTGAAGCCCGTGGACATTGGAGAGTTAATTGACGCGGTGCGCAAAGCGATTGTCGATATTGAAGAAGAATGGGCGGAGATCAGCTCCTATCAACGGATCAAACATACTCTTCATGCCAATATGCCGTTGCTGCGGAACCAACTGCTGAGCGACTTGCTTCAGAACAAGCCGATTGAACCGAAATGGCTGGAGGAGCGGCTCGACATGATTGACGTTTCCTTCCGATTAGGTGACCCGTACTTGATGATGGTCGTTCGGCTGGAAGAGGATTTTTCCGGATACGACTTGCACTCCCTCTCCTTGCTTGAATACGCCGTCAGCAACATTGCGGAAGAAGTATTCGAAGAGCTGTTCGAGCTGTGGCATTGCGTCACCGAGCAAGGCTACTTGGTCTTTCTAATCAAAAGCAGAGCTGCTGATGGGCTTGTCCGGGCGGATTCCTACGCGATAAAGCTTCAGAATCACGTGCACAAATATTTAAAAGGCTCATTATCCGTTTGTTTAAGCAAAATCGGCACATTCCCTTCAGAAGTAGCGGATTCTTATCAAGCCTCTGTAGCCGCAATCAATCGAAACGTCGGGAAAAATAAAAGCTATTTCATCACGGTTGAAGACAATCCCGTCCAGCCCGAAGATTCAAACGTCATCCAATTGTATGAGCCGCCGCTGCTTCCGGTATTGCTGCAGTCGGGGAGCTGGGATGAAGCGGCAGTCAAGATCAGCAAAATGCTGGTGCTGGACGATCCGTCCACCGAGCCCTCCCGTGATCATCTGCTCGCCGTATTTCTCTATTTGTCCTCTTCCTTTACGACCATCATGGCTTCCGAAGGGCTGCCAATCGAGGAGACCCTCGGCGAAGAATTCGATTTGCTTCTGCGCAAGAAGAGCCAGCTGTCCAGACAGCGCATTTTCGAATGGGCGGACAAAATCATAGTTTCACTAAAAGCGATAGCATCGAAACAGTTGGAGGATTCGCACCAACAGATCGCGTCCAAGGTTAGAACCTATATACAGGGACATCTTGCCGAAGGCATATCGCTGCAGACCGTCGCCGATCACGTAGGCTTGCATCCAGTCTATTTGTCTAAAGTATACAAGAGCGCCACGGGCGAAACCATTGGCGATCTTCTCTACCGGATTCGGATGGAACGCGCGGCGTATCTGCTTCAAAACACGGAAATGAAAATTGCCGAAATCAGCTCCGAGCTCGGTTTCCTCGCGGCTCCTCATTTCATAAAGATCTTTAAGAGGCATTATGGTAGCACGCCTCAGGAATATCGGAACAAGTCATGACCGCCATAAACCACGTAGAGCTGCCGCATAAATGCGACAGCTCCTCGTATAGTTAACTGCAGTTTTTTTCATAGAAGGTGTCGTAATCGGCCATAGCGATCCTGCCGTGAAGTCGAGTTCCCTTGATAATATCGTCAAATCTGGGAGTGTGTTGATTAAAGTATCATAAAATGTACTTACGTTGAAAATGTTGATTCTTAACTAAAGCATTTCTGAACCTTTGCTATAAATGTTTGTTTAATATCGGCTTTTACTCGCCCCCTTGGATATACAGATTATTTCCAATGGAACTTAAGCCTTCAAGGTCCGAACGATGCCGCCCATCAGAGTTTGAAATTGATCGTTCCAAAAATATTGAAAGCGGAGCTTGAGACAGTCTAATAATACCTTCATCATACCATGCTAATGCCGAAGCCCTATTTAGGGGCTTCCGCTGCCTGCTGCACCTTATGGATCGATTCACCTTCAACGTCGATTTTCGGCGTGATGCGATTGAGCCAGCGGGGGAAATACCAGGCTGCGCGAGGCATTAGAGTCATTATGGCAGGTACAATCATCATGCGCACGATAAAGGCGTCAACAAAAATACCGAATGCCAGCGCAAGCCCCATCGATTTAATCATCGTATCCTCGACAAAGATGAAACTCGCGAATACAACGACCATAATAAGGCCCGCCGCGCTTACGACGCTGCCGCTATTTGCCATCCCGGCGAGCACAGCCTTCCGACCGTCGCCGGTTCGCGAATACTCTTCCTTCATCCGGCTAACGAGGAACACCTCATAATCCATTGCGAGTCCAAATAGGATTCCCGCGGTTAGTACCGGTAAAAAGCTGAGAACCGGTCCTGCTTCCGGGATGCCGAAGAAGCTTGCCAAATGGCCCTCTTGGACAACAAAAACAATAAAACCTAGCGTCGCGGTCAGCGTCAAGAGATAACCAAGCACCGCCTTAATCGGGATCCATATGGAACGGAACACGATACCAAGAAGAATAAAAGCTAGTCCAACGATGAGTAACGCAAATTGAGGCAGTGCCTCGTTCAACTTATCCGAAATATCGATATTAACCGCAGTCATTCCGGTTACCATCAACTCAACCGAGCCGGCTTCCGCTATCGTACCCGCATATTCCCGAATATTTTGCACAAGGTCTTTTGTTTTACTATTGTGCGGACCTGTTCCGGGAATAACATTAACGATGGCCGTATCTCCGGATTGATTCAGGATAGGTTCGGTTATCGTCGCGATATTATCAATAGCCCCCAGCCCCTTGACGGCGTCGCCAATTCGATCGCCTGTCGCGGCGCCGCCCGCTGCAGGTTCTGCTTTGACAACGACAACAAGCGGAGCGTGATAGCCGGGACCATACGCTTCGGCAAGCAAATCGTATGCGCGTCTTTCCGTTGTTTCTTCCGATTTCAAGCCATTATCCGGCAGCCCCGTTTCCAGCTTCAGTGCGGGCAAACTGATGAGTACGAGCAGCATGATTGCCGCGACCGCTATCGGCAGCGGGTATTTGACGACGGTTTTTCCCCACCGGTTAGTGGACTTGGATTTTTCGCCTCTTGAACCCGCTTTTTTTGATTTCGGTCTTGCCTTCTCCCCCACAATGGCAAGCATGGCCGGCACTAGCACGATCGCGATAGCAATCGCCGCAGCGACAGTAATCGCAGCCGCAATGCCCATCGTGGTCAGAAACGGAATGCGGACAACCGCCAGGCCCAGCAGCGCGATGATGACTGTCAGGCCGGCGAACAGAACAGAGCTTCCCGCAGTCGCGTTAGCGATCGCAATCGATTGCTGAACGCTTTTTCCTTCCGCCAGGCTTTGGCGATGCCTCGATATTATAAATAACGCATAATCGATTCCGACTGCCAATCCCAGCATTACCGCAAGCGTAATCGAGACAGAAGACATTTCCATGATGTTCGTCCCGATCAGCACCAGCAAAATCCCTATGCCCAGTCCGATGACGGCAGTTAAAATCGGCAATCCTGCAACTAGAAACGACCTGAACGTATAAGCCAAAATCAAGAACGCGACCACGATTCCGACGACTTCGGAGAGACCGCCGATCTCGGGAATCGGCGAACCGATATTGCCGGAGAACTCCGCCTGAATGCCCAAGGCACGCGCTTCCTCAGCAGCAGCCTCCACCTTCTCCAGCGACGTCTCTGCTACCTCGCCTGCATCAAGCTTATAAGTGATCGTTGCGTATCCGATCTCCTTGTTCGCGCTCAAAGACTGGTTATCGTACGGTCCGGCGATCGACGCTACGTCGGCGTCACTGCTGAGTTTAGCTAATAATTGCTGTAGCGATTGCCGAACGGTTTCACTCTCCAACGTTTCACCTTCCGGCGCTTTAAACACCATTTGAATATTTCCGTTGTTCGAGTTCTCCAGCGAAGGAAATTCCTCGTTCAGCACCTTCATAGCCAGCTCCGATTTCGTTCCGGGAATGGACATGTCACCCGTAAACGAGGCGCCTAAGCCAAGTACAAGCGCAGCGGCAATAACCAATGCGATAAGACTTGCGGCTAGCGTCTTGAATTTATGGAGATAGATCCGCTCTCCGGTGCGGTACAGCAATTTTGCCATGATGAGATCCCTGCTTTCTTAGCGAGTATGCCCTCATTGTAACGTCTTCCGCCTATAAAAAAATCGTACATAAGGGCCCCCCCTTATGTACGATCGGGCAGCCTCATCATGCACGACCTTTTATTATTTCTAAAGATGGATCAGCCCATGCTCTATGGCCATGGCAACCGCCCCAGGACGAGAATCAACGCCTAATTTATTGTAAATGCTGGTTAGATGGGCTTTTACGGTACGCTCGGAAATGCCCAAATCGAATGCAATTTCTTTGCTTCGGTATCCACGCGCTGCAGCCTGCAACACAAGCTTCTCTTTTTCGGACAAGTCCGGAAGCCCGCTTTTTGAGGCTTGTACCGGCGCCTGCCGCGAGGCAAATACCTTTTCAACGACATCAGGCTGCAGCAATGTCTCTCCCCGCAAAGCGGATTCCAATGTATGAAACAGCGTTGCCCTGCTGGCATCCTTCAGCAAATAGCCCTTTGCACCGAGCGCCAGTCCCTGCATCATGTAGTCATCCTCGTTGTAAGTCGTCAAGATGACAACCGGTATTTCGATCTTTTTGTCCCGCAGCCTCTTCATCGTTTCGAGTCCTGTCATGACGGGCATGTTCAAATCCATTAGAATAAGATCCGGCTGCAGCTGATCCACTAGCCGCAGCGCTTCCTCGCCGTTCTCAGCCTCGCCCGCAATCTGGTAGGCATCGTTGCTTTCAATAATAAGTCTTAAGCCTTCGCGAACGAGCAGATGATCGTCTACGATCAAAATCTGTTTTGTCATGTAATGACTCCTTCTTTCCCAGGAACCTTTATTTCGATCGTCGTACCCGCTTCCGGCTCGCTGTGAATGTCAAGCATTCCCCCCAGAAGACGGACACGTTCCTTAATACCGACAAGACCGTAATGCCCGGCGAGCCTGCCTATAGTTTCGGTATTAAAGCCGATTCCGTTGTCTTGTATGCGGAGCAGCAGGCTTCCTGATGATATCTCTTGTTCTATTGTTATCTGCATACTTGAAGCATTCGCATGCTTGACCGTATTCGCGATGCACTCTCCAATCACATGGAGACAATGCTCCATAACGTAGCCCGACAACGACAAATCCTCCGGAGCGTGCAGCGTTACTGCAACAGGAGTACCGGCAGTCAGCTTGTCTACCGTATTTCGGACGAGGTCGGCAAAGTGAGAATCGGCGCCTCCGTTAAGCCGTAAGTCATCAATAGCCATCCTGGCCTCGCTCAGGGTAGTTCTTGCTCGCTCCATCGCTTTATTGACGATTTCCTGCGCCCGCGCGGGGTTCGCCTTATCCAAATACGCATCCGCCGCTTCTAATTGCATCAATAATCCGGCGAGTCCCTGCGCCAGTGTATCGTGTAAATCGCGAGCCATTCTCTGTCTTTCGTTCGCCAGGGTTAGTTCCTCAACCTTGCGATGGGTCCTCTCCAATTCCTCAAAAAAGCTTTGCGTGCGAAGTCTTGCGTGAACCTGTCGAAAGAACAGGACGCCATACGATACGACAACCACATTCATCAAGACGAATAACGGAATGAGAACAACGGCCGACTCTATCCAGCCCGTTACGAATACCGAACACCACACCAGACCGTAACAGCCCAGCATGACGGCGATTAATTTCTTTTTCTGATCATAAACGCCGACGCATTGTCCGATCAATACGGGAAATAATCCGATCAACACCGCCGGTGCGCTTTCCGGAACCAGAACAGAAGCCGTATAAATAATAGAAGCTTGCATTATGAAATACAGCCAAGCCCTCTTCACGACCATCGCGGGTGAGTGCCAATATAAGGAAGCGTGAAGAACAAATAAGCCTGTAAAAAAGAAGATCCTGATCCAGTAATCGTTGTCTTCGCTCAGCAGCATAAACATGGATACGGCGAAATCGATCGTAATCCAGATCAAAAGCGGAATTCTTGAATCGGATATTGCTCCGCTCTGATGAAAAAGACGTCTTTCGGATTGCAATTCGTTTACTTTCATCTTCAGCCCCTTTTCTGTAATCCGGTCATTATCATTGTACCGCTATGTCCACCGCGGTCAAATGTACGAAAGGGCAGATATCGATGTCCTAAAAGGGCAGCGCATTCAATATCAAAATGGCGGATTCTCACATAGCGATTCCGTATTATTATTATTATTTTTAGCTCATCTACATCATTGCTGCAATCATTTTCCCAGACTGATATGACACCACCTATCTCCGATTGACTTTTGCCAGCACATTCAGTACTATTGGTATCAAGTATTAGTATCTGGTACTAAATATGAAAAGCGAGGTGTCATTCTTATGGAGAATCATTCGGTTCAACCTGCACTGAAATCCAATTCGGTCATTACGGCAATCGGCACTTATGTGCCCGAGAGAAGGATAACGAATGAATATCTGGAGACGCTAGTGGAGACAAGCGACGAATGGATTGTGCAGCGCACCGGCATCCGGGAACGCCGGGCCGCAGCCGAGCATGAATTTACGTCCGATCTGATCGCGGGAGCCATCGACGACATGGTGGAGAGGTATGGCGTAACCCTGCAGGATGTTGATTATATCATTGTCGCAACCTCGACTCCGGACACCATATTCCCTAGTATGTCCGCGCTTACGCAAGCCAGATTTGGAATCAAAAGCTGCGGAGCGATCGACCTTCAGGCGGCATGCGCGGGCTTTACCGCGGGCCTGCAGCTCGGAAACAGTCTGCTCCTTAGCGGCATGTACCGGAAAATTCTTATCGTTGGCGCGGACGCTCTTACAAAAATTACCGATTACACAGATCGGACGACCTGCATTCTATTCGGCGACGGAGCAGGCGCCGTTCTCTTGGAGCCCGCTGAAGATGGCGCCGGCAGCATGCTGGCGGCATATTCGGATACGGACGGCAGCGGCGGTCACCACGTTTATTTAAGCAATTTATCCGCTACGATCGGCGAATACGGCATTTTGGATCACCGTAAGCTTGTGCAGAATGGAAGAGAAGTGTACCGTTGGGCGTTAAGTCAGGTATCCGAAGGCGTAAGCAAGCTGCTTGACATAGCCGGTATGAAGCCGAGCGATATTAGCTGGTTTATCCCGCATAACGCCAATCAGCGGATTATCGACGCGTTATGCGAGCGAATCGGCTTTCGGGAGGAGCAGGCGCTCTCCAGCATAAGCCGCTACGGCAACACATCGGCCGCTTCGATTCCGCTTGCGCTAGACGATGCCGTCAAGGACGGCCGCGTGAAGGCCGGCGATACGCTGCTGATGCACGGGTTCGGCGGCGGGTTAACGCAAGCTGGCGTGATCATGCGCTGGACCATTTAGTTGCGGAATGCTCTTCATGCGCAACAAAAAAACGATCTGAATGACGCTTTATGCGTTCAGATCGTTTTTTTGTTCATAGCGATTTATAATTTGACGGACGAAATAATTTGAGAAGCGATGCCGAAATCGATCCCGATTTTGTCAAAACGTTTTTTCACTTGATGCGACAGCACCACGGCATTCACACCGCAGGAGGCCAGCACGATATCGTATTCATCCTTGTGCTCACCCAAAAAATTCAGCGTCTCTTCCATCATTTGGTTGCGTTCGAATGGCAAGGAGAAGGCGACCTTTAAGTTGTAAGGCGGTCGAATTAACCGCTGCTTGGCGCTGCCGGCCCATCGCGATACCAGCGCGACTCTCGCCTCCCGCTCCCGAAGCATTTCCCAGAACGGCTTATGGTAGAGCAGCTCGCGGTTTACCGTCGCGTTGCACAGCGCTTTCGGCTCCAGCTGGAAATAATCAAAAATTTGATTGGTCAAATGCCGCTTATGCGTCGGATGGGCGCGAATCTCCTTATCATTTTTAGCCAGTACGCCGACGATATCGGCCTCGCGGATCGCTTCTACCATTTGGTCGCGGAACGGAATATTCGGAAACCGGATCCCCTTCCTGCCTTGATTGGCTACCTTTACCCAAAGCTGCCCCAGCGTATGCTCCATCGTATAGACAGAGTCCTGAGCCAATACGAAGTTTTCACCGTCTCCAATGCGAACCATGCAAAAAGGAAGCTTTTGCTCCAATGCCTGACTAATACGCAGTACGATTTCCTCTTTAGGAAGCAAATCCTCGTCGGGGATATGCGCGATCATCTCGTTCCCTCCACGTTGTTCATTCTCTTACGTCCCTCATTGTTGGTAGTATATGAGAACGAAGCGTGAAAGATTGGACATCTATCTCGGCACAAGAGTAAATCGTTCAGGAGAAAAAACCGACGCGGATTGACCGCCGGTCAGTCCGTCCAGCATGTCGGCAGTGAGTTTTGCCGTGGCCGGACTTAATAAGACGCCGTTACGGTAATGGCCTGCAGCCATCAGAATGGCCGGATTGCCCCTAACCGGCCCGATAAGGGGAAGCCCGTCTGCCGTTGCAGGTCTTAACCCTGCCCAGCGATGGGCGGTCTCCCTCTCGGCAAGCATGGGGAACCATTGCTTGCTGGCGCGCAGCAGCCGCTCAATCCCCCGCTCCGTTACGCTCGTATCGAACCCGGCTACGTCCTCCGAAGCGCCGCAGACGATTCGGCCTATGCGCTTGCCGACCCAATACGCTTGACTGGAAAACACCATATGCCTGAGCTCTTCCAGCTGTCCCTCGTAGGAGCAGATTTGACCGCGGATCGGATGTATCGGGATGGCGATGCCGAGCCACCGTTCGAATTGTCCCGTCCAGGCGCCGGAGCAAATGACGAGGCGGTCAGCGCGGAGGGCTCCCGGCAGATTCGCCATAAAGACCGAAGCCCCGCCGCCCGAATGGATCTCCATCGACAGCATTTCGCCGGCATGATCGATGAGATCGATCCCCATCTTTCCGCATGCCGTCTCGAGCGCCGCGACAAGTCCCGGCGCGTAGACATGACTTTCTTCCGGCGAATAGACGGCAAAGGCCGCATCCGACGATAGACGCGGCTCCAGACCGCGAAGCGCGGCGCCCGTTACCAGCTCTTCCTTTGCTCCCCACGCGTTGTGCCACCGCATTCTGGATTCGGCCGGCAGCAAATCCGCCTCATGACGGAAGACGTTCAAGCTTCCGCTTTGTACCCAATCGGCTTTTAAACCCGAAGCTTCCTCCACGTCGCGGATCCATTCCGGAAATAGACGCAGGCTGCGCAGACAAAGCTGGAAAAATTCATCCGGCTGCTCCGTATTTTCCGAATACGGGGCCAGCATGCCCGCGGCTGCGCCGGAAGCCTGCCCGCCAAGCCGCCCCGGCTCGACGAGCCGCACGCGGTAGCCTCTTCTAGCAGCCTCAAACGCGCAGGACAAGCCGATGATGCCGCCGCCTAATATAAGCACGTTTTGCGGCATTACCCGATTCCCCCGCCGTTGTCCGATTGAGGCTCCCCGAACAAAGAACCGGCCAAGTCGCTGCTGGCCGAAGCGTAACGCTTCTTCGGAATTCGTCCTGCCGCATGCGCCAGCCTCCCCGCTTCAATCGCCAATGCAAAAGCTTTCGCCATCGCGACCGGATTTCTCGCTTTGGCCACAGGCGTATTCGCGAGAATCGCCGCAGCCCCCAGCTCCATCGCTTCCGCCGCGTCCTTCGGCGAACCGATGCCCGCGTCCACGATAACGGGGACGTTCGCCGATTCGATAATGAGCGAAAGGTTGTAAGGATTGAGCAATCCGAGCCCCGTACCGATTGGCGATGCTCCCGGCATAACAGCCGCTGCTCCGGCTTCCTCCAGCCTCTTGCACAATATCGGGTCATCCGACGTATACGGGAGGGCCGTAAAGCCTTCCTTCACCAGCTGTTCCGTCGCCTTCAACGTTTCGATCGGATCGGGCAGCAGCGTAACGGGGCTTCCGCTTATTTCGATTTTAACCCAGTTTCCCAGTCCCGCGGCTTTTGCTAATCTAGCGATCCGAACCGCTTCGTCCGCCGTTCTCGCACCCGAGGTGTTCGGCAAATAAATCAGCTTTCGGTCTTGAACATGCTGAAGAATCGAGTCGTCCTCGGCATGGTCGAGATCGACTCTCCGAACGGCAAAGGTAATGACCTCCGCCTTTGACGCCTCCAGCGCCTGCTGGAAGATTGCCGGACTCGGAAATCTCCCCGTCCCGAACAAAAAACGGGAATTCAGCGGTACGCCCCCAATGACCAGCGTATCGCTAGTTTGGGCCGTTGCATCATGCACCAGCATAGCCGTCAGCCTCCTCCCACAAATTGTATAAGCTCCACTCGCGCGCCGGGCGTTAGCGCAGCGGACGTCCAATCGGAACGCTGAATCATCATACCGTTCACCTCTGCAACCAGCCGCTTGTTCCCTTGGCCCAGCTGCTCGACCAGCTCCGCTACATTGCCCGCCGAAGTTGTTGTCTCTTTGCCGTTGAGCCGGATCCGGATCGCATGTCCGCCGGCCTCGGCGGATCGAATAGCCTCAAGGAAAGAGCGGCATACGCGCGCCGGATCCTCGCTCCCGACGATCGCCGATACGGCGCATATTTTCCGGGCGCCGGCCGCAAGCACTTCGCCGACGTTATCCAAGGTAATGCCGCCTATTGCGACAAACGGGATGCGGATGTGCCGCGCCGCTTCCGAAACATACGATGTCGTGACAGCCGCTCTGCCCGGCTTCGTGTTCGTCGGAAATACGGGACCGACGCCAATATAATCGGCCCCTGCGCGTTCCGCAGCCAGCCCTTGCTCCAAGCTGTGCGTGGATATGCCGATGATTTTATCTTGGCCGAGCAGCCTTCTCGCTTCTTCGATCGCCTGATCGTCCTGCCCGAGGTGAACGCCGTCCGCGTCGACCTCGAGCGCGATATCGGGGTAATCGTTCACAATAAAAGGGACATCATACGCTCTCGTTAATGCTCGCAGCTCTTTGGCTTCCCGGAGCACCTCCTGCCGGCTGCCCGTCTTGTTGCGCAGCTGCAGCATGCCTGCGCCGCCTTTCAGCGTTTCTTCCATCACATGAACGAGCTCTCGTCCGGGATGGCAGCCGCCTGCCGTAATGACATACAGCTGAAAATCCCGCCAATTGTGTTTCAATGGCATTGATATATCCTCCTCTACCTCAGCGCTCCCGCAGGCAGCAGACGCCGGCACAGCCGCATCGCTTCTTCCGGATCGCTTGTACCTTGCACGAGAATTCTGCCGTCCGGAAACAATACAAACCGGTGATCGGGAGACAGCATCGCCTTCATCAAATAACGGTTGGACACCACTTCGCAGCCAAGCCTGCTGAACCATTCCCGCATCCGGTCAAGCTCGAGCGGCTCATCCAGCGTCACTTGCACCGTATCCCGTCCGCATAGCGTGACCGGATAAGACGGTCCGCCGACATGGATGCTTGTTTCTGCCGGGGTGGTCCCGCAGTGGCTGCAGCTTTCGCTCGGCTTCGGCAGCTGCAGCTCCCGCAGCGAGAACCGCCATAGGTCGGCGGCAACCCAGCTCCCGCGCAGCGCAGACCGGTTGCCGGTCAAATATTTGACCGATTCAATCGCTTGCAAGGAAGCGGTAAATTCGACCGCGGCGGATAAGACGCCGGCCGTGTCGCAGCTCTCCCCGTCTCCGCCCGCCTCCTCATCTCCGATCAAGCAGCGCAAACATGCCGTCTCGCCGGGAACGAGGACGGCGCTCATTCCTTCCGCGCCTGTAACCCCGCCATAAATGAATGGAATCCCCCGTTCGTAGCACGCGTCGCTGAGCAGCAGCCGCGTCGCCGCGTTATCCGTTCCGTCCAGGACGATGTCCGCCCCTTCGATGAGGGGACCTAGCGTATGACGATTCACATCCGTTACAAACGCGTCGATATGAATACCGCTGTTCATTCCCCTCAGCTTCTCCGCGGCCGCGACCGCCTTCGGCAGCGCGGCGAGCGCGTCCGCCTCATGGAACAGCACCTGCCTCTGCAAATTGCTCGGCTCCACGTAATCCCGGTCCGCAATGCGCAGCCGCCCTACGCCGGCTCTCGTCAAATGCTGGGCGAGCGACGCCCCAAGCGCGCCGCAGCCAACGATCAGCGCCGTACTGTTCAGCAGCTTTCTTTGACCCTCTTGACCAATCGGCGCGAAGCGGATCTGCCTCGAATACCGGTCGGCAAATCGTTCGGCCGTATGATTAAGCATAAATCGAGCTTCCCGCCGCTTTGAACGCTTCCGCCTTTTCCTTCATGCCGGCTTCAATCGCTTCCTCGGTTTCAAGCCCGTTCTTCGCCGCATATTCCCGGATATCCTGCGTTATGCGCATCGAGCAGAACTTCGGTCCGCACATCGAACAGAAATGCGCCGACTTTGCCGCTTCCGCCGGCAGCGTCTCATCGTGATACGCCATCGCTCGCTCGGGGTCCAGGCTGAGATGGAACTGATCGCGCCAGCGGAATTCGAACCGCGCTTTGGACAAGGCGTCATCCCGAACCTTCGCCCGCGGATGGCCTTTCGCGAGGTCCGCCGCATGCGCCGCGATTTTATAAGTGATAACCCCTTCCTTCACGTCTTCCTTGTTCGGCAGGCCGAGATGCTCCTTCGGCGTTACATAGCAGAGCATCGCCGTTCCGAACCAGCCGATCATCGCCGCGCCGATCGCCGACGTAATATGGTCATAACCCGGCGCGATATCGGTTGTCAGCGGCCCGAGCGTATAGAAAGGCGCTTCGTCACACTCCTCCAGCTGGCGGTCCATATTTTCTTTGATCAAATGCATCGGCACGTGGCCGGGCCCTTCGATCATCACCTGCACATCATGCTTCCAGGCGATCTTCGTCAGCTCGCCAAGCGTCTTGAGCTCGGCAAACTGCGCTTCGTCGTTAGCGTCGGCGATAGAGCCCGGGCGCAGCCCGTCGCCAAGCGAGAAGGAAACGTCATAACGCTTCATAATTTCGCAAATCTCTTCAAAATGCGTATATAAAAAATTTTCCTTATGATGAGCGAGACACCAAGCCGCCATAATCGAGCCGCCCCTGGACACAATGCCTGTTACCCGTTTCGCCGTAAGCGGAATATAACGAAGCAGCACGCCCGCATGAATCGTAAAATAATCCACGCCCTGCTCCGCCTGCTCGATCAGCGTGTCCCGGAATACTTCCCAGCTCAAATCCTCGGCTTTGCCGTTCACCTTCTCAAGCGCTTGGTAGATCGGAACCGTGCCGACCGGCACTGGGGAATTGCGAACGATCCACTCGCGCGTCGTATGAATGTTCTTCCCGGTCGACAAATCCATAATCGTATCGGCGCCCCAGCGCGTCGCCCATGTCATTTTTTCCACTTCCTCTTCGATTGAGGACGCGACGGCTGAATTGCCGATGTTGGCGTTAATCTTGACGTGGAACGCGCGGCCGATAATCATCGGCTCGATTTCCGGATGATTAATATTGGCCGGGATAATCGCGCGCCCCGCCGCCACCTCGTCCCTGACGAATTCAGGGGACATGCCTTCACGGATTGCGATAAACTCCATCTCAGGGGTTACGATCCCTTTTCGCGCGTAATGAAGCTGGGTCACATTGCGGCCCTCCTTCGCGCGAAGCGGCGTAAGGGGAACATTCGGGAACAGCTCCGCCCCCTTCTCTTTCGCCCTCTCCTCCGACGAGAACCCGTTATCCTCCGGCTTCACCGCGCGACCCTCGTAACGCTCAACATCGCCGCGTTCCAGAATCCACTTCTCGCGCAGCTTCGGCAGGCCGGCGCGCACATCCGCTATGTAGGCCGTATCCGTGTAAGGACCGCTTGCGTCATATACCCGTACCGGCTCGTTCGGCAGCTCCTCTCCGTTCCGCCCTTGGCTGGGCGTCAGCGCGATTTCCCGCATCGGCACCCGAATCGAAGGGTCCGATCCCGTCACGTACACTTTTTGGCTTCCTGGCAATGGTGTTGTCAACATAAAAAAACCTCCTAAATGGAATTGGAATTCCACCTGGAGGCATACGCAGACATATGAGAAAGGGTTAAGCTCGCGCCTTCCGCGCATCGATATATGACGGCTAGCCGGCATTCCGGCAGCGGCCATACATCCGCGCGCAACGTGCAGCGAACGTTATATTCGGCAACTAGTTCGAACGTTTCCGTTGGACTTCAACGCACGGCTCGAACAGCCGATTGTCCCACTTTCCTACGCTGGCATGACCCAGATCAGGTTCAAAGGGACCAAAGCATCTGCTTTATCTCAGCCTTGCGGCGCCCCTAGTGGATTTCCTTGTTTGACTATACTTCGTTCTGGCAACACCTGTCAACCTTATCGGTGCTGAAAATCGTACTATTGCAATTTGATTTTATGCTGGAACAGCCCCGCCTGTCTCGCGGCCATATAGATGATGACGATAAGCGGGCCGATAAATACCCCGATTACGCCGACCAGCTTAAAGCCGACATACAAGCTGATAAGCGCCGAAAGCGCGCCGATGCCGACGGAATCGCCGAGTATTTTCGGCTCGATAATCCGGCGGAACACCGTAATGAACAGGAAAAGCACAAGCAGCCCGATGCCCGTATACAAATCTCCGGTAAGAATGAGATAGCTCGCCCATGGAACAAGGACGGAGCCTGTGCCAAGTATCGGCAAAATATCGACGACAACGATCAGCAGGGCGATCGCCATCGCGAACTTAATATCGAGGACGAGTAGCCCGATCAACGAAATGACATACGTGAGCGCGCTCAAAATGAGCTGCGAACGCAAAAATCCGAAGATCGACTTTCGTAAGTTGTTCAGCATCTGATCGACTTGATCCCGCGACGATTCGTCGAACAAGGATAGGAAGGACGCCTTCATCGTGTTAAGGCTGAAGCTGAACATATAGACCGCGACGAAAAATACGATCAGGAAAATAAAGACGCCCGGCAGCGTAGACGCAAACGCGACAACGGATGACGACAGCTTGCCGACCATCGTTGTGATCGTTCCCGTCAGCTTCAGCAGATATCCTTCGAGCGTCTCGACAGCGTCGGGCGGAAGGTTCTGGTAAAGCCCCCTCGCGTCGACGAGCAGCTGGTCGACGAAGCTGTTCGCATTCTCGAAATATTGCGGCACCTTCTGCAGGAAGGCGATCAGCTCGGCAATAATTTTTATACCGAGAAGCACGATTAAGCCGATGAAAATGACGGTAAATAACGTGCAGGAGATAACGGCGGCGACGAGGCGGTTGACCCGCAGCCGCTTCATCAAAAATCCGTTAAGCGGCTCCAAAAAGATAGCGACGATAAGCGCAAGCAGGAACGGCGCCCCAACCGTAAACAGCAAATAAATAAGGAGCAGTCCTACTGCAATCATAACAATCGTGCGAACGGACATGCGGTTTCCCTCCTCTCTCTACTTCTATTCGAGCTTGGCGCTTCTCATGTGGAAATTCACATCTTTGTAATACATATCCTTGACAAGCAGGTTCGGACCGCAGCAGGATGCTGCCGGACAATGGCAGTTGACGCTTTGCGCAAGCGGATGCGTCAGCCATCTCTCGAACAAATCGTCCAGCTTGGACTCCGCAATATTCCCGAAAGCGGGCACATCCGAAAAATCCGTTACGAACACGTCTCCCGAGAACAAGTTGACATTCAGCCTGTTGCGGCCGTCCGGGTCGTTCCGCACCGTCACGTTCGGCTCGGAGGCAAGACGCGAAAGCAGCTTGCGCTCACGCTCATCGTCGCTGCAATGGTAGAACGGCAGCGTGCCGAACAGCATCCATATATTTGGATCGCGATGGTCGAGCAGCCGCTCGATCGCTTCTCTCATCTGCTCTTTGCTGATGACCGGCAAATCCTTGGCGAAGGAGCTCGGGTACATCGGATGCACCTCGTGGCGTTTACAGCCCATTTCGACGATCAGGCGGTGAATCTGCTCGATTTTGTGAATGGTGCGGTAATTGATCATCGACTCGGCGGACACAAGGACTCCCGCTTCGCTGAGCCGGCGGGCGTTCTCGATCATCCGTTCATATAGCTTTGCCGCCGCATCGCGCGACACGCTGTGCCCGGACTTGGCAAAGCCGATCGCATGGAAATCATCCGCGTCCGTGTAATTAAACGAGATATGCATAACGTCCAAATAAGGAGCAAGCTGCTCGTATCTGTCATAAGGGAGCGTAACGTTCGAATTGATCTGGGAACGGACCCCTCTGCTGCGGGCGTACTTAAGCAAAGGCACCATATACTCCTTCACCGTGCGCGCGGAGAATGTAGGCTCGCCGCCCGTAATGCTGATCGTCTCCAAATGCTCGACCTCATCGAGCCTGCGCAGCATATCGCTCAGCGGGATTTTATCCGGTTCCGACAGCGTAAGCGTATCCCCGACGGCGCAATGCTCGCAGCGCATATTGCACAGGTTCGTTACGGTCATCTCCACGCTTGTCAGCCGGTGACCGCCGTATTGGCGAAGGGAGCGGATCGGATCCCACGGATCGTTCTGAGGCGTTAACGGAGCCAGCTTATGCGGCAATCCGGCCTCGAATCCCAGCCTATCGTTTTTTGTTTCTAGTATGTTCATTTCATTCAGCACCTGACTTCATAATCTCGTAATAACGGTCTCTTTCATTGTAATGTCAGAAGAAGCCGGAAGCAAATAAAACCGCCGTCCCGGAGCAATACAAAAAGGAGCCTTGCGGCTCCGTTACATACCCGAAATCAGCTGGGCTTCATGCTCTTCCTCGTTCACAGCTTCAATCATAACGGTTAATCGTTTGGATAAGTCGATCTCGTAAGGCGATTTCAGCTCTTCCCCGGCCTCGTTATACAAAATGCGCACAATCGGACGTTGCGGGTAAGAATGGTTCATATCGACAACTACGCCTTTTTCGCCCGTATTCAGCTTCACGCTGATTCCGATTGGGTAGATCGCGACCTTATCCCGGAACAGCTCCAGCATGCTTTGATCATATAAAGTACCAGAACCCGCATACAGCCGCTCCATCGCGTCGTGCGGCAGAATCGGCGAGCGGTATACGCGGTTGGTCGTCATCGCGTCGTAGGAATCTACAAGACCGATCAGCTTCGCGTAATCGTGAATTTCATTTCCGCGGACTCCCCTCGGATATCCGCTGCCGTCCATACGCTCATGATGCTGCAGCGCGCAATGAGCAACCAGCAGCGGCAAATTCGGCTCATCCTTCAACAGCTCGTATCCGAGCCAGGTATGATTTTTCATCAGCTGGTACTCTTCGCTTGTCAGCCCGTCCGGCTTTTGCAGAATTTCCATTGCAATCTGCGTTTTGCCGACATCATGCAGCAGAGCGCCCATTCCGAGCGTGACCACTTCATCCCTGGAATACCCGCGGGATATGCCGAGCAGCGTCGTATAGACCCCTACGTTCAAGGAATGCTGGTACAAATAATGGTCCACCGTTCCCATGTTCATCAGCATGATCACGGCTTCCTGCTGGCTCGACAGCTCGTCGATAATCGAATTCATCATATTGCGGAAGGGCTGCGCGATGAACGGATACGTAACGCCCTTCCTGTTATTTGGACGTCCCATAAGCTCCCGAAAGCTCGTGCGGATTTCCTTAATCGCCATTCGGAAGGTCTCTTCCGAAATAAGGGACGGCGCATTCACATCATCCGTCCGCCGGTCGGCTATGTATACATATTGGACGCCGCATTGTTCCAATCTGGAGATCAGGCGAGCCGTGAGCTCCTGGTTGTCGCCAAGCAGAACAATGCCGTCCGACGAAAATATTTTTTTTGCAAGTTTCATGCCGGGCTCGCATTGCCGAATGGGCAGCAAACGCATTTTCTCGGTCCTCCCCTGAGAATGTCTATACTATATTATCGGAGTAAACCGCCTGTAAATTTAATTTACGTGAAAATGCAATTCACTGCAACCATTTATTCCGCTTTTTTCGACAGATTGTGGCAATTTATTTCAAAGTCTTCAATATGCGTCAGCGAGCAGGCAGCCAGTTTTGCGTTCTGCTGGCGCGTACCGCCGCTTCGTTCGTCAACTCATGCGCAATGATGTCCCGAATAAATTCAGGCAAATAAAATTGATAGCTTTCCGCGTTCGCAAGCGATTCGTAGCCTGCGCGGAAGCTGAACATATCTATCGAGCCTACGGTGTAAAGCCGGTTGTCCTGAAGACTTTCGCCATTCACCTTCACTTCGACAAGCCGCTTCATCGGCGCTCGATTGCTGTCGAATGATATCGTCATGCCATCCACCGCTAACATGCCGAGCACTTCGCCCCGGAAGCCGAACCCCTTAATCGGCTTGCCGATAAACTCTTCAAGCAGCGATTGCTCCAGCGCTGTGCGAAGATGAATCCCGGCAATGACCATACGGCAAGGGTTTATAGGGGAAGGGCACAGCGAATGAAGCTCGCCTGCCGTAACCGCCCCCTCCGCTAAGCCGCCGAGCAGCTGCCCCGCATTCACCAATCCGATCTCAGCCCCCGTCCACCGGCGCAGCCCGGCGGCCAGCAAGTTCGCCAGCGGCGATTCCCGGTCAGGCCTTGCAGACAGCGGCTCGCTTAAGCGGGCCACGATGCGGCTTAGCACATGCTGCGCGGATTGCCGGTAAGAACGGATGATCGACTCGGCCTCCGGACGCTCGGGGTACGCCGCAGTGGGAATGCAGCTGGCCCGAAAATGCGGTTTGCCTGTAGAAGGGTCCAGACCGATCTCCACCCGTCCCACAAAATCGCCGAACTTGCCTGCCGCACATACCGTCGTATTCCCGATTACAATGGGCTCTTCCAGCAGATGATGCGTATGTCCTCCGACGATAAGATCGATGCCCTCGATATCCTCCGCCATTTGGCGGTCCAGATTAATTCCGAGATGAGACATGACGACAACAACGTCGCACCGTTCCCGAATTTGCTCAACCTGCTCTCGAATCGCCGCAAGCGGCTCGATTGTCGTCCAGCCCAGCAGCGAATAAAACTCAAAAAAATTCGCGGTTGCCCCGATTAATCCGATCGAAAGTCCGTTTTTCCGGAGCACTACGCTCGGCAGCATCCAATCGGGCCGAGTACCGGTCGCGCTTACCGTCATATTCGCGCATACAATCGCAAATGGAGCAGGCGGTCCAAACAGCTCCTCAAGCATATCAGCCGAGCAAGTAAGTCCTTCATTGTTGCCGAGCGTGATCGCCTCATAGCCGGCTTCCCGGATCAATGCGAGATTAACCTTGCCCCCGCTCCCTTCAGACTCCATACGCATGCGGTCCATATGGTCTCCGCAATCGACGGCCAGTACCCGGCCGCTCCCCCACACCCTTCTCTCCTCGGCGATGATCGTCGAGATGCGGGCCGCGTTCTCCAGCCGGCTGTGAATATCATTGCTGTGCAGCAGCACTACTTGAGTTTGGATGGAATCCGGCATCTTGCATACGCCTCCTATAACCCCAAGCTAACCTCCGATTTGCGACATGCGGCGGTCTGTCGGCACATGCGTCAGCGTCCCGTCAGCAAGCTTGGCGGCCATCTCATGATTTTCCGGTTTAATGTCCATCGCTTTGGCGAGTAAGCTTCTCATAGCCTCAGGATCGCCAAAAGCGTTTTTTACATTCAGCTCATCTACCCAATACAGGCATGGCTTTAAGTTGCCGTCTGCCGTTAACCGCAGCCGGTTGCAATTTTTGCAGAAGTGGTCGCTGATCGGATGGATTAAGCCAAAAGAACCGGCGCCGCCTTCCATTTCCCAATCCTCTGACGGACCATTGCCTTTCACGTTATCTCTTCTCGAGATGGCATAATGCTGCTCCTTGGCAATTTCCAGCACGCGCGACAGCGGCAGATACATCCTCCGCCAGTTGTCGTCCGCATGACCGATCGGCATATATTCGATAAATCGAACATGAATCGGATGCTCGTAAGCCATTTTAAGAAACTGGGCGATCTCGTCTTCATTGACGCCTTTTAACAGCACGCAATTCAGCTTAATGGGATGGAAGCCCACTTTGGCCGCCTCTTCAATACCTTCCATGACGCGCCGCAGCTCGTTCCTCCTCGCCACAAAAGCGAACCTGGCCGGATCAAGCGTATCCAGACTTATATTCACGCGGTTAAGTCCCGCAGCCTTAAGCGCCTTCGCCTGTTTGGCGAGGAATACACCGTTTGTGGTAAGCGCGATATCGTCAATCCCGGGAATGGCCGCCAGCCTGGCGATCAATTGGTCCAGATTCGGTCTGACAAGCGGTTCGCCGCCCGTAATCCGAAGCTTGGTAATACCCAAAGCCGCTCCCGTCTCCACAACCTCGACAATCTGATCGTATGTCAGCAGATTGGAGGATTCCGTAAACGCGACGCCTTCCTCCGGCATGCAATAAACGCATCTTAAATTGCATCGGTCGGTGACGGAAATTCTAAGATAATTGTGGACTCGGCCGAATCGGTCCGTTAACGTTTCCATATCGCGGTCCCCCCTTCTATCGTATCTCCTAGCATAACATTTTTTTTCAACTTATGGTATTCTAGACTGAGCAGATATCTATTGATATGAAAGGTTATCTAACATGACTATGAAGTGGACAATTAAGCTGTTCGCCGGCCTGCAGGAAAGGTTCGGCCGGAGTGAAATGACGCTGGAATCGGCGCAGGAGACGCTCACCGTCAAGGAGCTGAAATCGCTGCTTGCTGAAGCCTTTCCGGAACATGCCGGTTTGCTCGCGATCTCGTTTGTGGCGCGCAATCACGCTTACGCTCCGGATGGCCAGCTGCTGCGCGCGGACGATGAGCTCGCCCTGCTGCCTCCCGTATCCGGCGGAGAAGATGAAACTGCGGTGACAGAAAAGCCGGCCGATGACCGGTACGTGATTACTTCCCAGCCGATCACGGCCGACGAGGTGCTGCGCAAGGTAATCGTGAAGGAGCACGGCGCGTCCATCGCCTTTGTCGGGACAACGCGGGAGTGGACGCAGGGACAGCGGACCGTGCATCTGGAATATGAAGCCTACGAGCCGATGGCTGTCGCAATGATGCGTCAGATCGGAGAGGAGATTGACAGCCGGTGGCCGGGCGCCCTCTGCGCGATTACGCACCGCATCGGCACCGTCGGACTAGCCGAAACAAGCGTCGTTATCGCGGTCTCTGCCCCGCATCGAGAAAGCTGCTACGAAGCGAGCCGTTACGCCATTGAACGCCTCAAGCAGATCGTTCCGATTTGGAAGAAGGAGATTTGGGATGACGGCTCGGAGTGGAAAGGTCATCAGAAAGGCCCCTGGAATCCGATTGCCCCGCTCCCGGCTGAATGAACGCCATTGAAAAGCTTGGAGCTATGCTATCGAAGTATGTTTTGCATTCGCAAAACATTTGAGCTTATGCTTTCGAAGTATGTTTTGCATTCGCAAAACATTTGAGGAGTTGTCCTTATGAGTCAACATGAACCGAACAACCATGACAGATATTCCAGGCAGGTCCGATTTGCCCGTATAGGCAAGGAGGGCCAGGCCTCTCTTGGCGCTAGCCGAGTCGCAATCGTTGGACTAGGAGCGCTCGGCTCCGTGCTCTCGCAGCATCTGGTGCGGGCAGGCGTCGGTTACGTGCGCGTCATTGATCGTGACGTTATTGAATGGAGCAATTTGCAGCGCCAAATGCTTTATACCGAGCAAGACGCTGCCGAGCTGCTTCCCAAAGCGGAGGCCGCCGCGCTTCGGCTTCGCGCGATGAACAGCTCGATCCAGATTGAGCCGGTCGCCGCGGATTTAACGGCCGCAAACGCGGAGGAGCTGCTTGCGGAGGTTGATCTTATTTTAGACGGATCGGATAATTTCTCGGTTCGCTATCTCATGAACGACTACAGCTTGAAGCATAACATTCCTTGGATATATGGGGGAGCCGTGGGCGCGTCCGGCATGACGATGACGTTCATTCCCGGCGAAACGCCATGTTACCGCTGCTTATTTCCGGAGCCGCCTCCTCCAGGCACGACGGATACTTGCGAGACGGCAGGCGTCATCTCTCCAATTATCGACGTGATAGCCTCCGTGCAGGCTGCGGAAGCCCTAAAGCTGCTCTCCGGCAACGCAAATGCGCTTCACCGCACGTTATTCCAAGTCGATCTATGGAACCATACCTGGCTTCCCTTGCAAATGTCTCATGCAAGACGAGAAGATTGCCCCGCCTGCTCAAAGCGCCATTATGCTTTTCTGGACCATACCGAGCAGGAAACCGTCGCTGTGGCGTTGTGCGGACGCGATTCCGTTCATTTAACGCCCGGCACAAAGCCGACGAATCTCGATCTCGAGGCTATTGCCGCTCAGTTGACGACTGCCGGCCGAATAAGCCGAAACGCCTATCTTCTGAAGATCTTTCTGTCAAACGATATAACTTTTGTGTTATTCCGTGACGGCCGGGCTATCGTTCAAGGGACGGAGGATCCGGCAAAAGCAAGGTCGATTTATGCCGAATTATTAGGTATTTAGTCATTTTTATTACACCCTCATATTGCCATTTCGAGTGTTGATTGTTACTATTATGAAAGAGGTTTCACTCGTAGGATTAGTAACGATATGATTAGGTTGTAAGTATTGAATCTACCAAATTCTGAGGTGTCTCTATGCGGATTCATGTTACGGATATATTGGACGGGGACAAATTAAGCAGCGATGTCTTTAATGACTACGGGCTTCATGTGCTTTCCAAAGGAACGAAGCTGTACAAATCTGAAATATCCCGTTTGCTCCAACATCACATCGATTTCGTGGACATTGAAGAACGTCAGCTATCAACGCCGGCAGCTCATAACGGACGGACCTTGGAATCCATCGTAAACCCTAAATGGCTTCCCAATGTAAAACCGCTATATGAAAGCGCTGTAAAAAGCTTCGAAACGTTTTTTTCCTCAGCAGAAGCAACCGGCAAAATTGACACGGATCAGGTAGCGGAAGCCATAAATCCGCTGATCAAAAATCTTCAGCTGGAACGAGATGTTGTGTCTATGCTGCTTCTGTTGAATTCCGAAGACAATTATACCTACCAGCATTCGGTTCAGGTCGGTATGCTTTCCTATTACTTGGCGACTTGGATGAATTATTCCCAGGAAGAATCCACGAGAATCGGGAAAGCCGGCTTTTTGCACGACATTGGCAAAAGCAAAATAAGCGACACGATTCTAAATAAGCCAAGCAAGCTGACCAAAGAGGAGTTCGATGAGGTCAAACGTCACGCGGAGCTAGGCTATCACATCATTCTTGATTCGTTTGGCGATGAGTCTTTGGCCATTGGAGCGCTCCAGCATCACGAACGATTGGACGGCAGCGGATATCCAAACGGGCTGAGCGGAGACCAGATTCATCCGATTTCAAAAATCATTGCTGTCGTCGATATTTACAGCGCGATGATTTCCGCGCGCGTCTATCAGAAGGAACGCGATTTGCTATATGTGCTCAGGGAGCTTCATCGCCTTAGCTTTAGCGAGCTTGATCCCGTCACGACTCATACCTTCATCAAGCATATGATCCCGAATTTTATCGGGAAACGCGTTCGTCTGAATACCGATGAAGTCGGCATTATCGTTATGACGCATCCCACTGAGTTTTTCCGCCCGCTTATTCAAATCGAAGACACGTTTATCGACCTTACGATCGAACGCGATTTCGAAATTACGCATGTCTACATGTAATCATCCATACATAAGCCGAAGGCCCCGTCTAACCTCTTCTTTGAGGAGTGTAGACGGGGCTTTTATGCTCCTCTTATGCCTTACCTTCAAGTTTGCCTTCTGCCGCTATTCTCCCTAAAGAGCTCGTAGCTTTATGGCCTAGAAATGCCGAGTTCATCGGATAAAAAAACGAACCCTTAGTCAATGTCTAAGGGTTCGCAGGTATAAATTTTCGATTAGCCGATAGAGCCTTCCATCTCGAACTTGATGAGACGGTTCATCTCAACGGCATATTCCATCGGAAGCTCCTTCGTAAACGGCTCGATAAAGCCCATTACGATCATTTGAGTCGCTTCGTCTTCCGTCAGACCGCGGCTCATCAGATAGAACAGCTGATCCTCGGAAACCTTCGATACAGTCGCCTCATGCTCGAGCGTGATGTTATCGTTCAGGATTTCGTTATAAGGAATCGTATCCGATGTCGACTCGTTATCCAAAATGAGCGTATCGCACTTGATGTTCGCTTTTGCGCCGTCGGAATTGCGTCCGAAGGAAGCGAGACCGCGGTAGGTGACTTTACCGCCGTGCTTGGAGATCGATTTGGAAACGATGGTCGAGCTCGTGTCAGGCGCCAAATGCGTCATCTTCGCGCCTGCGTCTTGATGCTGGCCTTTGCCCGCAACGGCGATGGACAATACCATGCCTTTTGCGCCGCGTCCGCGCAGCACGACAGCTGGATATTTCATCGTCAGCTTGGAACCGATGTTGCCGTCGATCCATTCCATCGTTGCGTTTTCATCGGCTACCGCACGCTTCGTTACGAGGTTGTAAATGTTCGGCGCCCAGTTCTGAATCGTCGTATAACGAACGCGGGAATCCTTTTTGCACAAAATTTCTACGACCGCGCTGTGAAGCGAGTTCGTGCTGTAGATCGGCGCTGTACAGCCTTCTACGTAGTGCACGGAGCTGCCTTCGTCCGCGATAATAAGCGTACGCTCGAATTGGCCCATGTTTTCGGAGTTGATCCGGAAATACGCTTGCAGCGGAATTTCGCACTGTACGCCCTTCGGTACGTAGATGAAGCTTCCGCCCGACCATACGGCGCTGTTCAACGCAGCAAATTTGTTGTCATTCGGCGGGATAATCGTGCCGAAGTATTCCTTCATCAATTCCGGATATTCACGAAGCGCTGTATCCGTATCGGTGAAGATAACGCCTTGCTTCGCAAGATCTTCTTGCATGCTGTGGTATACAACCTCAGACTCGTACTGCGCCGATACGCCGGCAAGGAACTTCTGTTCAGCCTCAGGAATACCCAGCTTGTCGAATGTTTCCTTAATTTCTTGTGGAACCTCTTCCCATGTCTTGCCTTGCTTTTCCGAAGGCTTAACGTAGTACTGGATATCGTCGAAATCCAGATCGTCCAGGTCGCCGCCCCAACGAGGCATTGGCATTTTGTTGAATTGCTCCAGAGACTTCAAGCGGAATTCCAGCATCCACTCCGGCTCGTTCTTCATTTCGGAGATCGTGCGCACGATTTCCGGCGTCAGGCCTTTACCCGACTGGAAAATAGCTTTATGTTCATCGCGGAAGCCGTATTTATACTCTTCCATTTCCGGCATAGATTTTGCCATTGCAGTCTCACTCCTTCTCGTTATGCTTACTGATTTTCGATCCCTTTGCGCAGCGCATTCCACGCCAGTGTCGCGCATTTGATCCGCGCAGGGAATTTATTGACGCCGGACAAGGCTTCAATATCTTCAAGCTCCTCGAACTCGACTTCTTCGCCTTTCATCAGCGAGGAGAACTTCTCCGCCATGTTGAGCGCTGACTCAAAGGACTGGCCTTTGATCGCTTCGGTCATCATGGACGCGGAGCTCATGCTGATGGAACAGCCTTCGCCCGTAAACTTGGCGTCGATCACCTTGCCGTCTTCCACCTGCAGCTGCAGGGAAATACGATCCCCGCAGGTTGGATTGTTCAGGTTGATCGTCACCGCATCTTCGTCCAGAGTGCCGCGGTTGCGAGGATTTTTATAATGATCCATTATGACTCTGCGATACAAATCATCCAATTGCATGACCGAAGAACTCCTTTGTTTGAATTAGGGCGTCCGATAATCTGTCGATGTCCTCTTCGGTATTGTATAAATAGAAGCTGGCTCTCGCCGTTGCCGATACGTTCAACCACCGCATCAGCGGCTGGCAGCAATGATGCCCCGCTCTGATGGCGATGCCTTTGGAATCCAGCACCGTGGCCACGTCATGCGGATGCACCTCTTCCAGATTGAATGTCACGAGACCTACGCGATTTTCCTTCGGACCGTAGATTTCGATGCCTTCAATGGAAGACAGTTTATCGTAAGCATATGCCGAAAGCTTGCGCTCATGCCGCTCAATCTCATCCATGCCGATGCTTTCCAGGAAATCGATCGCTGCCCCGAGTCCAACAGCGCCTGCGATCATTGGCGTTCCGCCTTCGAACCGGTAAGGGATCTCCTTCCAGGTTGAATCATACAATTCAACGAAGTCAATCATCTCGCCGCCGTATTCGATCGGCTCCATGCCGTTTAACAGTTCCTTCTTCCCATACAGGGCGCCGATGCCGGTAGGCCCGCACATTTTATGTCCAGAGAACGCGTAGAAATCCGCTCCCAGATCTTGTACGTCTACCCGCTTGTGAGGCGTGCTCTGCGCGCCATCGACAACCATGACCGCACCATAGCGGTGCGCAATAGCGGCTACATCCTTAATCGGATTCACAACGCCAAGCACGTTCGATACGTAAGTCATCGCGACAACTTTTGTATTCGGCGTAATCGTCTTCTCCGCATCCTCTAAAGAGATCGTTCCATCCGGCTGCAGAGGGATGTATTTCAGCGTTGCGCCCGTCGCTTTGGCGGCTTGCTGCCAAGGGATCAGATTGCTGTGATGCTCCATGGGCGTAATGACAATCTCATCGCCTTCTTTGCAGACCGCTCTCGCATAGCCGGATGCGACCAGGTTAAGCGCTGTAGTCGTGCCTCTTGTGAAAATAATTTGCTCCGGCGTCTCCGCGTTCAAAAATGCGGCAACCTTCGCCCGAGCGCCTTCGTAAGCGTCTGTCGCCCGGGAACCAAGCGTATGAACGCCCCGATGCACATTTGCGTTATCCAGCTCATAGTAACGTTTGACCGCATCAATGACGGAACGCGGCTTCTGGGAAGACGCCGCGCTATCCAAGTAAACGAGCGGATGCCCGTTCACCTCTTGATGCAATATCGGGAATTGCTCCCGTATCGCATTTATATTCATCCTTCAAGCTTCCTTTCGAGCAGGCGCTGCAACTGGTTCCGCACCGCTTCGACCGAAATTTCGGATACGACCGGAGCTAAGAAACCATGAATAATTAAACGTTCAGCGTCCTGTCTGCTTATTCCTCTTGCCATCAGGTAGTATACCTGCTCCGGGTTCACTTGCCCTACGCTGGCTGCGTGGCCCGCCGTAACGTCGTCCTCGTCGATCAGCAGAATCGGGTTTGCGTCGCCGCGCGCTTTCGGGCTCAGCATCAGAACTCTTTCCGTCTGAACGCCGTTCGCTTTCGTAGCGCCATGTTCGATCTTCGTAATGCCGTTAATGATTGCCGACGCCGTGTCCTTCATTACAGCGCGGGTAATCATGTTGCTGTCCGAGCTCTTTCCGAAGTGAACCGCGCGCGTCGTCAAGCTCATCTGCTGCGCGTTCGTGCCTACGCTGATGACCTTCACGTCGGAAGTAGAGCCTTGGCCCTGCATAACCGACTTCGTGTCGGAAAGCGTGTGGCCTTCGTTCAAGTCGCCGACGATCCATTCCACGCGGCCGTCATTCTCGACAACGGCGCGGCGGAGGGTCATATCGACGCCGCCTTGCGCCAAGGAATGAACGGTGCCGTAACGGACAAGCGCTCCCGGCTTCACGAACACTTCCACGATGGAAGGATGCACGAACTCGCCGTCTACCTTCGATTTGTCGGATACGACGCAGTCTACGTAAGTTACGCGGCTGTTCGTGTCCGCAACGAGCAAGATATGCGGAGCAAATGTCGCGCTTGCGTTATCGTTATACATAATCGCCTGCAGCGGCAATTCGACTTCTACATTTTTCGGAACGTAGACGAACACGCCGCCGTTCCATAGCGCGGCATTAAGCGCCGTAAGCTTATCTTCATCCATTTTAACGGCTTGGAACAAATAAGGCTTCACCAGATCGCTGTGCTCTCTGCATGCTGTCTCCAAATCGGTGAAAATAACGCCTTTATTCTTCAGCTCGTCAGAAAGCTGCTGCCAAACAACGCCGGAATTGCGTTGAATCAATAAGTTCTCCGTACCTTCCGCTACAAGCTCCTGCACATTCGCAGGAAGCTCAGTCAGCGCGGATGCAGCCGCAGGCTTCTCGTACGCGCCGACAGCCGTCAAATTCCAACGTTCGATGCGAACCTTCTCCGGCTTCGGCCACGCGATCGTTCCGGCCAGTTCAGCCGCTTCGCCGCGAAGCGCCACGAGCCATTCCGGCTCGCCCTTGCCGCGCGCGAGCGTCTCTGCGGAGCCGCGGTCGGTCGGAGTGGTAAGTTGTGTGCTCATTTCGTAATCCCCCTTCTCCGATTAAGCCTGGCCGACCGTTTCGTCTACGATGCCAAGTTCTTCCTTCACCCAGTCATAACCTTCGTTCTCCAGGCGCTGCGCAAGCTCAGGACCGCCGGACTTCACAATGCGTCCTTGCATCATCACGTGAACGAAATCCGGAGTAATATAATTAAGCAAACGCTGATAGTGTGTAATAATCAGAAAACCGCGTTCTTCGGAGCGCATCGCGTTCACGCCGTTCGCAACGATACGAAGAGCATCGATGTCAAGTCCGGAGTCAATTTCGTCAAGCACAACGATTTTTGGATCCAGCAGCATCATTTGAAGAATTTCGTTACGCTTCTTCTCGCCGCCGGAGAAGCCTTCGTTCAAGTAACGGTGCGCGAACTCCGGATTCATTTCAAGCTCTTTCATCTTGCCTTCCATTTGGCGGATGAATTTGATCAGAGAAATTTCGTTGCCTTCCTCACGGCGCGCGTTAATAGCGCTGCGCAGGAAGTCGGAGTTAGTCACGCCAGGAATTTCGCTTGGGTATTGCATAGCAAGGAACAAGCCTGCGCGTGCTCTCTCGTCAGTTTCCATCTCCAGCAGATCTTCGCCGTCCAGCGTCGCGCTTCCGCCGGTTACTTCATATTTAGGATGTCCCATCAGCGCGGATGCAAGCGTACTTTTACCCGTACCGTTAGGACCCATGATCGCATGGATTTCCCCGCCTTTAATTTCAAGGTTAATGCCTTTCAAAATTTCTTTTCCTTCGATCTCGGCTTTAAGGCCGTCGATGACAAAATGTGTTGCCATGTTATACTGATCCCTCCAAGGTTGGTTTACTTCATCCAAAATTATTGATTCTCAATGATTCTCAATAATTATTTTAATATAACTTTTGTTATAAATCAATGCAGCGGGGGCATAACGGCTTCCTCCGCCTCGATATTTCGTCATTGCCCGGAAAGAGCCGACAAAATACGCTCCGTTTCCCGCTTGAACGCCTCGTCGCTCATGACGGGACGCATCGGCGGATGTTCGACCTCGTCCTCTAGTCTTACCCATGATTTGCATCCGTTATAAGCGGGACGCATCGGCGCGTACACCGGCTCCTCCAGCTCATACACTCGCAAGAGAAGCACATGAAGCGGCTTTTTGCGTTTCCATTTCAGCCGTTCCTCCGCAAACGTATCGGTCCAAATATGTAAATCGCGAAGCTTGTCGAGCGTCTCTTGATCGTTGATCTCGATATCCCGCTCCGCTATGGCATAAGCAGTCAGCTTCACCTTCGGCATATCCGGCGACCATTCCGTAAGCGTCTCGTCTAACGCATCCCGGAACGCTTCCTTTAATAGCTCCTTTTTTTGATGCTCGTAAGCGGGCATTAAGTAGAAGCTTTGGCTGATCAGCTCGAATTCCCGCGTCTCCTCGACGATCCCGCCTTTGCGCATGACGATAATCTGCTTCCCTTCTTGAAGAGCTTTGACCGACACCGCCCATTCCTTCAGCGCGACCGCCTGGCGTTCGACCTGTTCTGACATCTGTTCCCCTCCATCCTGCAGGCCGGCGAATCGGCCCCCGATATCTTCTCTCTATTTTGAAAAAAAGAGCCCGCGAAGTCAATGATGAAACATCAAGGTATTCCATGGCGAAATAATATCCATTATACTAGTAGGCATGGTGTCTGAACGAATAGAGAATTAACGGAGGTGCAAGAACCATGTCTTCCTATCATCCTTTAACGGAACAAGAAGCGATTGAGATCGCGCAAAGCATCGATGGCTTCTTCCCCGCCGGCGCCTCGCTCTCCTGTAAGGAGATCGGCGACGGCAACCTGAACCTCGTCTTCCACATTACGGACTCCGTAAGCGGCAAGAGCCTTATAATGAAGCAAGCGCTGCCTTACGCCAAAGTCGTCGGCGAGTCATGGCCCCTTACGCTGGACCGCGCCCGCATCGAAAGCGAGAAGCTTATCCTTGAAGGCAAGCTGGCCCCCGGCCTTGTGCCCGTCGTTTACAAATACGACAAGGAGCTTGCCCTGACGGTCATGGAAGACCTGAGCGACCATGTCATTATGAGGCATGGACTGATCGGCGGCACTCGTTACCCGCTGTTCGCGGATCATATCTCGACTTTTATGGCCCGCACCTTATTCTTCACCTCTGATCTCGGTATGAATCAGCAGGAGAAGAAGCTTCAAGTGAAAACGTTCATTAACCCGGAGCTGTGCAAAATTACGGAAGACCTCATTTTCGACGATCCGTATACGGTTACGCCGAATAACAATATTTCTCCCGCAATCGCGGACGCCGCGGATGCGCTGACGCGCGACGGCGAGCTGCATTTCGAGGTCGCGCTTCTCCGCGATAAGTTTTTAACAAACGCACAGGCGCTTCTGCATGGCGATTTGCATACCGGCAGCGTATTCGCCACGCCGGAATCGACAAAAGTAATCGATCCGGAGTTCGCCTTCTACGGACCGATGGGCTTCGATGTCGGCGCTGTAATCGCCAATCTGCTTTTGAACTATGCGGGACAAGAGCATTGGAGCGCTGACGACCTTGCGCGGAGCGACTTCCGTCAATACCTGCTCAATACGATCGTCGATACGTGGAAGCAATTCGAAGAGAAGTTCCGCGCTTTATGGAATGAGCATGGGATCGACCGGCTTGCTAACAGCGCGCCCGGCTATCAAGACTTTTATATGAGAAGACTCCTTCAGGATACGATCGGTTTTGCCGGCTGCAAAATCGTAAGACGCATCGTCGGCCTCTCCCACGTGGCGGACATCGACCGCATTCCGGACGACGCGAAGCGCGAGCGCGCCCAACGCCTGGCGCTCGAGATCGGCACCCGCTTGATTAAGCTGAACCGAAACGCGGCTTCGATCGAGCAGTTGATAGAAGAGGTAAAGGCTGCAAGCAAATAACGGGAAAGCATCATAGAAAAGAGGAACAAACCATGTCTGAAAACTACGCAGGCCTTCAATCTGTCATCTGGACAGGAGACAAGCTGGATCTGCTTGACCAACGGCTGCTGCCGGAGGAAATTGTATATTTGCCATTGACGACTGCACAGGACGTATGGGAGGCGATCCGTCATTTGAAAGTGCGCGGGGCTCCCGCCATCGGCATCGCCGCGGCATATGGCGTTGTCCTTGGCAGCCGTTCGGCCGCCTCGATGGAAGAGTGGAATGCGGCCGTGCAGAAGGAAGCCGACTACTTGGCGACGTCGCGTCCGACGGCTGTCAACCTGTTCTGGGCGCTCGACCGGATGAAGGCGGCGGCTGCGCGATTTGCAGGCGAGGGCTTATCGCTGGATCAATGCAAAGAAGCCTTGATGCGGGAAGCGATCGCTATCCAAAGCGAGGACGAGGAAACAAACCGCCTGATTGGCGAGCATGCGCTGACTTTATTCAAAGATGGAATGGGCGTACTTACCCATTGCAACGCAGGCGGGCTCGCAACGGCGAAGTACGGAACCGCCTTGGCTCCGTTTTATTTGGCGAAGGAGCAAGGCATTCAGCTCCGCGTATTTGCCGATGAGACGCGTCCTGTTCTCCAAGGCGCCCGTCTGACGGCATTCGAGCTGCAGCAAGCGGGCGTAGACGTTACGCTTATTTGTGACAATATGGCCGGCATGGTGATGTCCAAAGGCTGGGTAGACGCCGTCATTGTCGGAACGGACCGGGTGGCGGCCAACGGCGACGTCGCCAATAAAATCGGCACCTACAGCGTCGCTGTTCTCGCGAAAGCGCATGGCATCCCGTTTTACGTGGCTTGCCCGCTTTCGACGATCGACCTGGAGACGCCGACCGGGGCGGATATTCCGATCGAGGAACGCGGCGCCGAAGAAATTACGGAAGGCTTCGGCAAACGGACGGCCCCTCAAGGGGTTAAAGTCTTTAATCCTGCCTTCGACGTAACCCCGCATGAATATGTAACAGCGATCATTACGGAAAAAGGAATCGTGCAAGCGCCGTTCGAAGAGAATTTGCGCAAGCTGTTCGAGAATTAAAAAAACGGCCGTCCTGCACGTCAC
Source organism: Paenibacillus nanensis (assembly GCF_003583765.1). Classification (GTDB taxonomy): domain Bacteria; phylum Bacillota; class Bacilli; order Paenibacillales; family Paenibacillaceae; genus Pristimantibacillus; species Pristimantibacillus nanensis. The sequence continues at coordinate 152,919 of NZ_QXQA01000007.1, read as the reverse complement.
ACAAGTGACCGCCAGGATGGCCTTCTTTAATTCCGACCGTTATGTTTTCACCTAGATCCCGATATTTAGCGCAGGCTATCCAGCTTAGGATCTATACCATAAGGCGCAAAGCCTCGGAGCCCTTCATTCCCGCAACGATACCAAGCGATTCCGCCTTATGCGTTACGGACTCTAAAGGCGCCTCCATCAGCTCCTCCAATGTTCGTACGCCTACAGCCCGTCCGGCGATAATCTCCCGGTCGCGCAGGCGTTCATTCAACAGCGATACGTCGAGCGCGCCGCACATAATGTACCCGCGATCCGTCGAAATAGAAAGTAATGTCGTCTTCGGCAGCTTAACCTCTACGCCAATCACGGTATCTCCGCTATCCAGTACGAATGGGACGATCCGCATCATGTCGCATCCACCTCCTCAGGCACGAGAATAAGCGGCAAAAGAACCGCAAATCCAGTATATTCGGCTAATTGCAAACGGTGCGGGCGTTTGATCATTTTTGGGTCTACATAGTGCTAGGAATTAGTGTTATATTATTTACATCAGATTTACGATGGAGGTAAAAATATGACAAAAGAACCGGACAAGAAGCCAAACACCTTCATCTTTCAAGTGGAAATCATGGTGGAAGAGCGACATCATACAACGGCCCTCGAGAAGCTCATTAAAGAAATGAATCGCTGCGAATGGACGGATTACCGGATTGTATCCGGCATGCAGTTAGGGAGAATAATCGAGGAGAGGATTGAAAAATCCTCCAGTAAAATAAAATTTCCGCTATCCGATGAAAAGCCGGCAAAGCCTGCTACACCCCCTAACAATGCTATGGAAAGCGCGGGCGTGGAGCAAATTCGCGGTTTTATAAAGAAAAATTCGCTCATTCGTCTAATCGTGAACAAAGGTTTTGGCAACACGATCAATATTCCATGCCGAATTATTAACATGGATGAGAAGGAACAGATCGTCACGGTCTACCATGTGGATGAGAAGCAGGTCTATACGTTCCGGCTGAATGAAATCGAGGATTTTATTGTATGAAGCTAAAGAAACGGTTTGGAAGGCTGATAACGCCCTCTTAACCGTTTCTTTTTCTTGCTTAACCTGCTTTTTTGAGCATTTGCTCGATGTTCTCGCTGGATACCGGCGGGCTCCAGAAATAGCCTTGCATTTCATCGCACCGATGCTTCCGCAGAAACTCCATTTGTTCTTCCGTTTCCACGCCTTCGGCAATGACTTGAATATTTAAGTTATGCGCCATCGCGATAATAGCGGCGACGATTTCGGCATCGCTCGGATCCTGCTGAATATCCCGAACGAAGGAACGGTCGATTTTCAAACGGTCAATCGGGAAGTTCTTCAAATAATGGAACGAGCTGTAGCCTGTCCCGAAATCGTCAACGCTGATGCCGACGCCAAGATCCGTAATGGCCAGCAAGCAGCGGGAGACATGACTTAGATCAATCGTCATCGATTCCGTTATTTCCAGCTCCAGATACTTCGGTTCAAGTCCGGTCTTCTCGAGCACCTCCGCTATCCGGCTCGCAAGATCGTGCTGGAGAAATTGTCTGATCGACAGGTTGACGGATACCGGCATAGGAGGGAGCCCCGCATCCTGCCAAGCTTTATTCTGCCGGCACGCTTCCTCCAGCACCCAATCCCCGATCTGCACGATCATGCCGCTCTCCTCAGCTAGCGGAATAAACGTATTCGGCGACAGCAGCCCTCGTACAGGATGCTTCCACCGCACAAGCGCTTCGACGCCTACCATCCGTCCGCTGACTAGATCATATTGCGGCTGATAATGAAGCACGAATTCGCTGCGCTGGATCGCTCTGTACATTTCATGCTGCAGCTTCAGCCTCTCGAACGAGGAATTGCTCCACGTATCGGAATAGAGAAGGCATTCGTTTTTGCCGCCTTCCTTCGCTTTCACCAGCGCCATATCCGCTTTTTTAAATAGCGTGTAACCGTCGTCCTGCTCGTTATTGTTCGTGACTAAGCCAATGCTGGCCGTAATATGTATCGGAAATCCTTTGAGCTCATAGGGCTCTTCGATCGATTTCATAATTTGTCTGGATCGCTCCATCAGTTCCTCTTCCGAACGGATCGAGTTAAGCAGCAAAGCGAACTCATCGCCTTCCATTCGGGCTGCAAAATCATTTTCGGACAAGCCTCTGTTAAGCCGCTCCGCCACCTGCATCAGTAGCATATCGCCGAACTCCCGGCCGAAGGACGCGTTCACGAGCTTGAAACGGTCGAGATCGAGATAGCAGATGCCTACCAGCCTGTCCTCTTCCTTGGCTCTCGACAAGCTTTCCGTCAGCTTCATCTGGAACAAGGTTCGATTCGGCAAGCCGGTCATATCATCGTAATACGCCATATACCTTATACGCTCGACGTTTCGTTTCCGGTCGCTCATATCTTGGCTGATCATCAGCGTCCCGATCACTTCGCCGTCCTGAAGCATGGGCGCGCATACGACTTCAAGCTCGAGAGGGAAGCCGGTGCGGTGCGTAATGAGAATGTTCCGTTGATTCGTTTCGCCCGTCAGCGCCTGCTCCAAAGCATCCTGCAGCTCGGACCTGCTGCCGGGATCGATCATCCTCATGATCGGCTCGCCGATCATATCCGTCCTTTGATATCCCAGCATACGGCTGGAAGCCTCGTTCATCTCCACAACCTTAGCCTCCCGGTTCAGGACGGCAAGCGGGATCGCCTCGGAACGAATAAGCGTGTCTACAATTGCGGAATAGTATTTCTGAATGCTTTGCGAAGAATGGCGCTTCGCATATAAAATAACCGCCGTAACCATTAACGACGCCGCAACGGCAAGCGAGGACCATCGGTACATCTCATCTGAAATGACCAAAAAGGATAATGCTATCCATATGGCGGATAATGCCGCCATCATTGCGCTAATCGCATTCAGCAGAGACATGCCTCCGGTCTGCTTTCCTGTTTCCGCCAAATTACCGGTCCGTTTCGCCACACACAAACTTCCTTCCTTATATAAGTCGGTCAAGTGATAGCTAGCTACATTATAATCGAAAACTATAATTTGGCATAGGAAAATTGTTGCATGCTCGTATAAATGACTGATATTTTATCGGTTCAAGTCGAAAATATTCGGAAATCAGCATTATTGCTTTGTTTTCATCGCATTTGCCGCGGCAGCAATTACAAATCCCCAGCCTGTCAGCATAGCCAGGCCGCCGATCGGCGTTACCATACCGAGCTGAGTAATTCCCGCAGTCGCCAGAATATAAAGGCTAAGGCTGAAAATGAGCGTTCCGGCGAAAATCAGCCTTCCGCCGATTGCCGCTTTCCGGCTGCCGCCAATCAGCTTGTCCATGACAGCGACCAGCATGAGACCGAGCGCGCCGTACATATGATAACGCACGCCGGTTTCAAAAACGTCCAAGTAATGATCGGTTATCCGATCCTCTAATCCGTGAGCTCCGAATGCGCCTAGCGCGATGGCAATGGCCGCGTTTACGGCCCCCATTAAAAAATATTTTGGAAACATATCGTTTTCATTCCTTTCGAAATTGTGTATAATTTTCCCAAACCATTGAAGGAGAGAGTACATAAATGACAAATGAGTACAACCCGAATGAGCAGAACCATCCGCAAGGAAACGGAAACAACCAAGGCTATCCCGCCTTCACCCCCGTCTCCGGTTACCCTGGCGGCGGTCAGCTGGCCCCGTTGAAGCATTCAGGCTTAGGCATCGCTTCCTTTGTGCTTGCCATCGTTTCCATTCTCGCTCTCATTATCGGAATTATTATGAGTGTCGCAGCTGCTGCTAACTATATGAATGTGTCGCCTTCCGACATTGAATCGGAAATTTTGGCGGGAAGCGGCGAAGAGTTTGCCGCCTTTGTCGGCGCCGGCCTGCTGATGATGCTTTCGATCGGCCTCTCCATTATCGGGCTAGTTCTTGGCATTATCGGCCTCGTCATCAAAAACCGGAAAAAGATTTTTGGCATCATCGGCGTTATTCTAAACGCCCTGCTGATTCTCGGCCTGGTCCTTCTTATGGCGCTCGGTCTTGCGCTGGGCTAACTTAAACGTTAGGCAACGACGGACAGGTAGCCTGCCCCTCGCATGACGCGAGCGCGGCAGGCTTTTTTTATCCTTTTGCGTTATTTCAGAACGATTGCGGTTCGGCTGAAGCCTTCCTTCGTTTTCGTCACTTCCAGGCAGGCCGGGAATGCCTCTTTCAGCTCGCCGACATGCGAGATGACGCCGATCATGCGGCCGGCCTTTTGCAGATCGACTAATGCCGCGACCGCTTTATGCAGCGACTCCTCGTCCAAGGATCCGAACCCTTCGTCAATCAGCATCATCTCGATCGAAACGCCGCCCTGATGCGCTTGAATCACGTCCGTCATTCCGAGCGCGAGACATAGCGAAGCGTTGAATTTTTCGCCTCCGGACAACGATTTTACGTCCCGGTTTTGCCCCGTATACGCATCGTAAACGTCCAATCCCAAGCCGCTTTGCTTCCCTCTCGCCTCCAGCCTGTCGCTTCTCTGCAGCTCGAATTGTCCGTTCGACAGCTCCTTCAGACGGGCGTTGGCCATCGATAAGATCTGCTCCAAATACTCAATGAGAATATACCGCTCGAAGGACATTTTGAGGTCATTGTCGCCCTTGAGCATGGCGTAAAGATCAGAAACGCCCTCCAGCTCCTTCTCAAGCTTGGCCATCATTGCGCCGGACCGTTCGATTGTGACGGTCAGCCGCTCCGCTTCCTCGGAGCATCTTCGGGACAGGCTTTCATTCGCAACCGCCGCTTCATAGCGCTCCTTCAGCTTATGTTGCTCAGCCAGCAGCAGATCCGTATCGATTGCAGCCAGCCCTTTGAGCTCAAGCTCAAGCGATGCGACACGCTCCTTCAGGCCTGCAACCTCGGCATGATAAGCATGAATCGCCTCAGACATTTTCCCCATGTCCTCCGCGCTTATAACGGCCAGGCGATAATCGGCTAAGCTCGGGAAGCCCGATTTCTCTAATTGTTGCTGCAGGCGCTGCTCCGACAAGGCCTTTTGCTTCTCCCCCTCAGCCAGCCCTTCCTTCGCCTGCTGCGCGAACGCCTTCGTCTCCGCCAGCTTGGAGTCGGCCTGCTGAAGCATTTCCTGCGCGGCTTTCCAAGAGCGCTCCAGCTGTTCAAATCTGGCGCGCTGCGATTCCAGCTTCTTCGCCAATGCTTCCGGCGTTCGAAGCGATTCCGGAATCCGCTCTAGCTCCTTCTCGAGAGCGGTTTGAGCTGCCGTTCGCTCGACGATCAGACGCTGCTCCTCCGAGCGAAGCCGCTCGCGCTCCTGTTCAAGCGATTCCAGCTCCTTCTCTTCGCTTTCCAGTAACGACCGAAGCTCTTCATAACGCTTCGCGGTCTGCTGCAGCTGTTCCGATTCTTCCTTCAGCAGCTTCCACTCTTCGCGCAACAACCGTTGCTTGACCTGCAAAGCGTTAACCGCCTCAGCCGGCGAAGCGAGGTCCCCGGCTGGAAGCCCAAGATCCTCCAGCTCCTCAAAAATCGCCGTTTGCGAGGCGGCTGCCGCAGCAGCCTGCGCTTTCACTTGCATAAGCTCGTTCTGGACATGGGTCAAAGCTTCCTTAGACTGCTGAAGCGTTTCCTTGGACGGGATCTGCTCGCTGCCATGCGCTTTATTCGGATGCGATTCGCTGCCGCATACCGGACAAGGTTTCCCGTCGACGAGATGGGAAGCCAGCATGCCTGCTTGTCCCTCAAGCCAAAGCCGCTCCATGCGGTCATGCTCCTTGACAGCCTTCTCCAGCGCAGCATTGCCCTCACGCTCCAGGCGAACGAATCGTTCCAGCTCCGTTGTCAGCTCGATTAGCTTCTTAATCGCTTTGCCCTTCTGCTCGATTTGCCGCAGCTGATCCAACTTAACGGGAAGCCGGGTAACGGCCTGTTCGGAAGCCTTGAGCTCGGTCTGCGAACGTGCTCTCCGTTCCTTGCGCTCCGCAAGCGACCTCTCGATCGCGGCATGCTTCCCGGCGGCTTCCTTCTCCAGCATAATTTGGCGTTCTACGGCTTTGCTCCGGGCAGCCAGGGAGGCCACCGCCTGCGACAGCTCCGTCAGCCGCAGCAGCTCATGCTCGGTCTCCCGCCGCACCGCTTCGCCCGCCGCTTCCTCCTGGTACTTCGCGCGTGCGGCTTCAAAGCCGGCCTCAGCCGCTTGAAGCTCCGCTTCCCGCTTGACCAGCAGCTCGCGCTTCATCTCCATGCTGCGGGCCGCTTCCATCGCCTGCTCTTCATACGGAACAATTATTGCAGCCTTGGATGCCAGCTCGAGCGCTTTCTCCTGCCGCCGAACCTCCGCTTCCTTCTCCGCGTACGCAGCCAGCTTCGTTTTTTTGACTTCCAGCTCCCCGAACTTCCCGTTGAGCTCGAGAGCCTCGCGGAGCCGGCGCTCCGTCTTATCCAGCTCGCTTACCAAATGCCGTTTCTGTTGTGCGGCCTGCTCCGTCCGCGCCTTATAATAATCGACTTCCTGCGATAAAGCTCCAAGCACCTGCGTTACGCTGTAAACCTCTTGCCGGAACGTCTCCGCAAGCGCGCTGTCCTCGCGCAGAGGCAGCGCTTCCTCCGCTTGGCGCATAACGGCGGAAAGGCCCGCTCTTGCCTCCTTCAGCCGCTCCTGCAGCTCCCGGTTGCGGCTCTGAAACCGCTGCTCAAGCTTCTCGTACAGCTCCGTCCGGAAAATCCGCCGCAATATTTCTTCTTTATTATCGGTATCGGAGGTGAGCAGCTTGCGGAATTCGCCTTGCGGCAGCATGACGATTTGACTGAACTGTTCCTTCGTCAGCCCGATAATGGACAATAGCTTCGCGTTGACTTCCGTCGTCATGAAGCGGTCGACGGCCGGGACGGCTTCATCGCCCGTCAGCTCGTACAGCTCCGTCTTTTCGCCGGTTTCGCTGCGGTTGCCGCCTTTCCTATGCTTCATTTGACGAAACACGCGGTACCGCTTGGAGCCGACCGCGAAATCAAGCTCCACCGACGTATGCGTATCTTCATCGGCGAAATGGCTTCGAAGCATACGCGGGTCCGAGCGGTCCTCGCCGCTGGCTGTGCCGTAAATCGCAAAGCAGATCGCGTCAAAAATCGTTGTTTTTCCCGCGCCGGTATTGCCGGAAATGACGAACAGCCTCCGGTCCTCGAGCCTCGTGAAATCGATCGTTTCGGCATCGCGATACGGTCCGAACGCCTTCATCGTTAATCGAAGCGGTCTCATAAGTCACCCCCTGCTTCCTGCAGCAGCGCGCCGTATTCCTTGGCAAACAGCCCCTTCTTTTCCTCTGTCAGCGGCTGCCCTTTCACTTCTTGATAGAAGGCGGCGAACAGCTCGATAGGATCGGTCTCGCTGCGGCGCATGCCGGCAGCCGCCGCTTCCATCGCGCCCTCCGCACGGCGAGCCTCCTTCGCCCTCCGTTCCACATGCATCGCGTTCGGATAGAAAGCGCGCACCTTCTCCATCGGGAAGAGAACAGGATGGTCGCTTATTAGCGTTACAAAAACGTAGTCCTCATTCACCTCGTGCGACTCCAGCTCCTCCAGCGTTACTTCAATTCGTCTCATGTCGCGTCTTGGGACGAGCTCCCTTTTATGTACCGACACCGCGCCCTGCCCGTCCATTTCCACGATAAAAAAGCCTTTGCGATGCTTCTCTTCCGAAATCGAATATTTCAGCGGCGAGCCTGCGTAACGAATCGTCTCGTTCCGCACAAAATGCGCTTGATGCAGATGGCCGAACGCGGCATAGTGGAACTTATCGAAATAAGCTGCCCGCACATGCTCCGCTCCGCCAATCGCAAGCGGCCGTTCGGATTCGCTCGTATTGTCCGCGGCTTCCCCTGTAGGCGTCACAAAGGCATGTCCTACAAATACGTGCCTAGCCTTCGGATTCATCTGCGACTCTATTTTTTGCGTGATCGCTCGCATCGCGTCATCATGAGTGCGAATCGTCTCATCCTCCAGCACATGCCGCACAGCGGCCGGATCCGCGTACGGAATCAGATGAAAATGAACTTCTCCATGCTCGTCCGTCAGCGCCACCGGCTTCAGCTCCGGGCGGAGCTGCCCGACTAAATATAAGCCGCGGCTCTCCATCATTCGCGTTCCAAAGCTAATTCGGTCCGGACTGTCATGATTGCCGGATATGGCGAGCACAGGCGTTTCCAGCCCGATGACGATTCGCTCCAGCACCTCGTCAAGCAGCTCCACCGCTTCCGTCGGCGGAACGGCTCTATCGTACAAATCTCCCGCTATAATGACGGCGTCAGGCTTCTCCTCCCTGACAGCCTCTATCAATTGCTCAAGCACATACCTCTGGTCTTCCGTCATATAAACGCCATGCACCAGCTTCCCCAAATGCCAATCGGCCGTATGTAACAGCTTCACATTCGCCCCTCCTCATGCGGCGCTGCGGCCGCAATCATTCTCTTTCATTCTATCACCTAGGCTGAGAGAATCGCTATACTGCCTATAAATTGCCATAAAACGCATTGCAAGAGAGGCCGTTCCCTTGTAGAGTAAAAGACATGTGCCTTGGCTGGCGTTAGCCGGAGCCTACGCGCGAAATGACTTCATCCTTGCAGGAGGCCTGTTCCTATGTCTCGTTTTTCCTTTAAAAAGTTAAGCTCGAATTACGCATTGCTTCTCATGATCGTATTCGGCGGTTTTCTCGTATTCGGCTTCTCCGAAAATGTAAAAGGGCCCGCCCTTCCCCGCATGCAATCGGACCTCGGTCTCGATGAGCTTCAGATCGGGCTGCTGCTGGCCTTCAACTCCCTGGGCTACTTGCTTGCGTGCAGCTTCACCGGATGGCTGGACCGGAAGCTTGGCCTGAAGCTGACGACGATCCTTTCCTTCGGCTCCATGGCTTTATCCGGCTTGTTCATTTACTGGGCTTCCACCTACACAACGCTTTCGGCCGCCTATTTCTTTATGTACATCGGCAACGGATTGCTCGAGATCGCCCTGGCGCTGCTCGCCGCGCGAATCTTCACGCGCAATACCGGGACGATGATGAATCTCGCGCATTTTTTTTACGGCCTAAGCTCGATGGTCGCGCCGCTAATTGCCGCTTCCCTTATGGGCGTAAATCTATTTGGCGGCGAGCTCGGCTGGAGGGGGATGTACGCCCTTATGCTGGCGCTTTCGCTGCTCCCAATGCTGCCGGCTTTGGCGGCAAAGCTGCCGAATGAAGAGACGAGCGGCGAAGAACGCATCCCGCTTCGCCACTTCATGAAGGACACTTCCGCGTGGCTTATCGTTCTTGTGCTGTCGTTCGGCGTCATCAGCGAGCTCGCCGTCGGGGGCTGGCTCGTCAACTTTCTTGAGAAGGCGTACGGCTGGAGCACGGAAGCGTCTTCGGGTATGCTATCCGCTTTTTTTGTTTGCTTTACCGCAGCCCGTCTCGTGCTGGGCCCTGTCACAGACCGTATCGGATATACGCGCTCTCTCATCCTCTTCTCGGCATTCTCCGGCCTATGCTCGATCGGGGCGGTTATCGCCGGTGAAGGAGGCGCGTTCTTATTCGCGCTGGCGGGCGTCGGCATTGCGCCGATCTATCCGACGGTAATGGCGCTGCTTGCGGACCGCTATGCCGGAAACAGCGGGACCGCGATTTCGTTCACCGTCACGATGATGGGCATCGCAAGCGTGCTCGGCAACTTCGCGATCGGCGCCATAACGGACGGTATCAAACGGTTGTTCGCGGACGGCGCGGAAAGCGGCGGCGGGCTGATCGCCGGCCTGCAGGCCGGCTACATCTTCATCGGCTTCTGCGCGCTGCTATGTTCCATTACCGCCTGCTTCCTCTATCGGTCGCTTAGCAGGCAAAAGCAGCTGATCTAACCGGGAAGGAGATTGCAAGAATCCACCTTGCTGCTAGATTTGGACGCAATTCGTTCACATAACCGCTCGCCGCTTGAATATATTGATTAACAACAAAGAAATAAGCGAGGAGGTGCTCCGAAATGCGTCCATCGGACAAAGGCATGTTTATTGTTTCACGGGAGGACTGGTCTCTGCATCGCAAAGGATATCAAGATCAAGCCCGGCATCAGCAGAAGGTGCGCGAGGCGATCAAACAAAACCTGCCGGATCTCGTATCCGAAGAAAGCATTGTCATGTCAGACGGCAAGCAAGTGATTAAAGTGCCGATTCGGAGCCTGGATGAATACCGCTTTGTTTACAATTACAATAAAAACAAACATGTGGGCCAAGGAGACGGAGACAGCCAGGTTGGCGACGTGCTGGGCGTAGACCCGCAGGCAGCCAAAAAAGGCGGCAAAGGCGAAGGGGCCGGCGACCAGCCGGGCGACGATGTGATCGAAGCGGAAATCTCGCTTGCCGAGCTGGAGACGATGCTGTTCGAAGAGCTGGAGCTTCCGTTCCTGAAGCGCAAAGACAAGGATCAGCTGGAGACGAAGGAAATCCGGTTCAACGATATTCGCAAAAAAGGAATCATGTCCAACATCGACAAGAAGCGCACGATCATCGAAAACCTGCGCCGCAACGCGACCTCCGGCAACCCCGGCATTCACGGCATTACGCCGGACGATCTGCGCTACAAGACTTGGGAAGAGATCGTAAAGCCGCATTCGAACGCGGTCATTATCGCCATGATGGATACGTCCGGCTCGATGGGCTCCTTCGAGAAGTATGTCGCCAGAAGCTTCTTTTTCTGGATGACCCGTTTCCTGCGGCATCAATACGAGAAGGTCGACATCGTGTTTATCGCGCATCATACGGAAGCGAAGGAAGTCAGCGAGGAGGAATTTTTTACGCGCGGCGAAAGCGGCGGCACGATCTGCTCCTCCGCTTATATGAAGGCGCTGGAAATCATCGACAGCCGGTTCAGTCCGAGCCTATACAATATTTATCCGTTCCACTTCTCGGACGGCGACAATCTGACCAGCGACAACGAACGCTGCGTCAAGCTGATCGGGGAGCTGCTCAAGCGCTCCAATCTGTTCGGCTACGGGGAAGTGAACCAATACAACCGCTCCAGCACTTTAATGTCAGCCTATAAGCATATTAATCTTCAGAACTTCATGTATTATGTCATCAAGGAAAAAGGCGAGGTTTACAATGCGCTGAAATCGTTTTTCCGCAAGCGGGAAGGTGCAGTTGGGTAATTGGAGACAACAAAGGGGAGACACAGGCTGCCTCCCCTTTCTGCTTTAAAATTTCACCCCTTCAATCCCCCAAGCATCATCCCCTCCGTCAGTTTCTTCTGCAAGAGGGAGTAGACCACAATGGTCGGAATTAAGACCAGCACCAGTCCGGCGAACAGGGAGCCCCAGTCCGTCGCGTACCGTTGAATTTCAAATAGATTCGACAAGCCGACAGGAATTGTTTTTTTATGCTCGCTGGAGATAAAGGTCATCGCCAGCACGTATTCGTTCCAGAAATCAAAAAAGCTGAAGATGACGACTGTGATAATGCCCGGACGCGCCATAGGAACGATAATCCGGAACAAGGTGCCGAAATAACCGCAGCCATCGATCATCGCCGCTTCTTCGTATTCGCGCGGAATCGATTTCAAAAAACCGATCAGAAGATATACGGAGAACGCCATGCTTCCTGCGGCATACACGGCGCTCAGCCAGAACCGGTTATCCAGCATATGAAGATCATTCATAACAAGGAAGATCGGCACGACGACATAAACGCCTTGTATAAATAGCCCAGCCATATAAACGTTTGTAAGAAATTTTCTTCCGGGAAACTTCATTCTGGCTAGAACATACGCGGTTGGCACAACAACCGCAAGCGTAATCGCCATCGAGAGCGCCACAACCATCACCGAGTTGAACATGTAGTCTCCCATTTTGGCTGTCGTGAAGGCGCGAACGAAATTATCCCAGTTCAGCGAGCCCGGCAGCGACCATGGGCTCAACAAAACCTCTTTATTTGTCTTAAACGAGGCCAATACATTCCATACTAGAGGATAAATAACGAATAGAGATTGCGCAAGCAAAATAACTCGTAGCAGCAGCCTGCCGATCCGCGATTTAAGCGAAGTATTCGTATGGGCGGTGCCGCTGCTCGCTGCTGTGAATTGCATACCTGACATGCTAGCTCGCCTCCCTTTCCGTTAATCGGTTGCTCAGCAGAGCCAGCAGGAGGGATATGATAAAGACGACTACGCCGATCGCCATCGCGTAACCGAAATTTCCGTTTTTGAATGCCTGACCGTATAAATAAGTAATCGCTACTTCCGAGTGCCGGTTCGGCCCGCCGGCTGTCATGATCGACACCAGGATAAAACTGATGGAGATGACGCCATTAATAATGAAGATGATCGTTACTCGGATAATCTCCCATAACATTGGGATTGTAATAGAAAAGAACTGTTGAATGCGGCTTGCTCCGTCCAAGCTGGCCGCTTCATAATATTCAGGGGAAATGCCGTCGATCCCCGCTATATACATCACCATGTAATACCCGGCAGCCTGCCAGACCATCGTTACCGCCAGCGCCCAAAGCACTGTTTTCTCGTGCCCCAGCCATGGCATGACAAATTCGTCGAGGCCGATAAGCTCCATACTGGCATTAAGAAAACCGATGCTGGGATGATAAATAAACGACCATAGGATCGCGATGACGACAAATGACAAGATGCTGGGAAAGAAAAATACCGTACGATAGAAGCCGCTTTCCCTTAACTTCGATTTCGACAGAATCGACGCGTTTATGAGCGCAATGGCTAGCGTTAGCACAGGGACGATGAGCATCAGTATGCCCGTGTTACGCAGGGACAGCAGGAACACTTCATCCTGGAACATATCGACGAAGTTTTTAAACCCAATAAATTTCGGTTCGTCCCCGATTGCGCTCCACATAAAAAACGACTTATGGAAAATTTGCAGCGTGGGATAGATGCGAAACAAGGAAAATAGCGCCAGTCCCGGAATAAGGCAGGCCAGAATAAATCCGGTTCGCTTCATTTTTGTACTCATGGCCGTAACCATCCTTTCTCTATCAAGCAGGAAAACCTGCCGGTACATCTCCATATCGCGGCAGGTTTCCTATCAAGCCGGTCGAATGATTCCCTCGCCCGAATTATTGGTACTCCTTCTGAATGTTCGTATAAACCTCGTACAGCTTGTCGCCATACTCCTCAAGCGTCATTTGTTTGTTCATAATGGAAGACAACGGCTGGTACACTTCATCGCCCGGATTAAATTTGCTGCCTTGCGCCGGCGTCTTAAACGCGCCGTTCAAGGCTTCCATTCCCCCGTCAACCGCTTTAAAGATTTCGTACGTTGTCGCTGAAATGTATTCCTTTACAAGGTCTGGCGCACCTTTGACCGCCATAACGGCTTTGGCTTTTTCACCGTTAAGCTTTACGCTTTTTTCCGTGTACAAGTATTTCAAAAATTCCTTCGCGAGCTCGGGATTTTTGGCTTTTGCCGGAATCATAAACAGTTCGACGCTTGTTAGAGCCATCACCGGCTTCCCGGCGTCAAACGAAGGTACGCCTAAAAATCCGAATTGGAAGCCGTCCTCGCGCGGCGCATCCTTCATCTCGTCCTCGAACCAGCTGCCGTTCGGTATAAACATCGACTTACCCATTAGAAAGTCCGTCTGCGACTGTGTATGATTCAGCGCAACCGTGCCGTTCATAAGCGCATTGTCCTCATTTGCAATTTTTTCGAATAGACCGAACACCTTCTTGAATGTTTCGCTTTTCCAGAATTCGGGGTCGTAATTAAAGAATTGATCGAGCGCTTCTTTGCCTCCGACATTGAAGATAGCTGGAATAATGATTTCCTCCAAGTAGCCGGGATGCAGGCCTTGGTAAGTAAACAAAGCGCGGCCGTTCTCTTTGGCGACGCTGTTCAAAGCAAAGAACTCGTCCCATGTTTTAGGCAGCGTAATGCCTTTGGTGTCAAACAGATTTTTGTTATACCACATCCCCATAACTCCATAATTATAAGGCGCAAACAAAACTTTGCCGTCGCCGTTAGGAGACATGGCTTTGGATTCCAGAACGCCCGGCAGAATGCTGTCTGCAATCGGCGTTCCATTCTCTCCTTGCGACTCGAATACGTCATTCAGCTCAAGCAAGCCATTGTCTTTAATGAATCCGTCAATGATCGGCTGGTTGTCCCCGCCTTGAGGCAGATAGATAAAATCCGGCGGATTGCCCGCCACAATCTTCGGTCTTAGCAGCTCGGCAATTTGCGGGCTTGCTGTAATATTAATTTTCGTTCCCGGATAATCCTTCATGAAGCTGTCTGCCACTGCGTCCCAGTATTCCCGGCCGTAACCGCCCTGGAATACGGCCACCTCCAGCTCCATATTCTCGAAGGTCTTGCCTCCGCCCGTCGGATCGGCAGAGGCGGTCGTTTCAGGACTGCCGGAAGGCTCCGGTGACGCGTTTCCGCCGTTATTAACGTTGTTGCCGCTGCATCCCGCAAGAACCGATGAAACCACAAACACTACTGCGATTACGGTTAGCCAACTTCTCTTCATATTGTTACCCCCTTACGTTTGATGCTCTAAGTATAAAATGTAAGGGCTTGCAGCGAACATATACGATTCCAATGATGATGATGGACAATCTTCAGCATTCACCGCTTAAGCCGCATTTTTTCCTGTACGATTTTATGATAGGCGATCTTAAAAGGGTCTAGGATTTTATGACGTTTTTCGGCGAAATACCAAATCGCTTTTTAAATAAACGGTTGAAATAGAACGGGTCTGATATCCCAACCTCGAGCGCCGCTTGCTTCACTAGGTATTGTCCCGTAGCGAGCAGCTCATAGGCTTTATCCATCCGTATTTCATTTAACCGCGTCATGATGCTGACATTCGTCTCCGCCTTAAATATCTGACAAAGATAAGGCTCTGATAACCCGACCTTAGCCGCGATATCGGCTATAGAAATCCGTTCGGTATAATGCTCCTCTAAGTAGGCCAGCGCCTTTTGGACTTCTTCCCTATACACCGCGTTCGGCGGTCCCGCCTTCTCAGCCTTGTCCCGGTTCGGCATACAAGCGGCGCGAGTCCGCTCTGGCGCGCCAATGAGCCGAGCCTCCGTATCGCGGCTCGCTTTAATTTCGCCCGCAAGCTCAGCCATTCCGATCGCAGCTTGAGCATATACGATAAAAAGCGGCACGTTATAATACATGCCTGCCAAGCTGTTTAGCCTGCGCGCCATCTCCTCCGGCGGAGCAACCGCCTGGCCCGCCTGGCATCCAATGACCAGCAAAGCTCGCTCCGGACCACGCTGAACAGCGACCCTTACACGGGAGTCCGGCCATATGCTGTCCGCGAGTCTCTCCAGCATATCCGGAAGTCCGGGGCGGCGGTCTGACGATGTTTGCTCGGCAAGGGCGCGGATGATAAAGGAATAAAACCAGATGCCCTGCTTCGTCAGGCTGTCCTCCAGCTGTTCATTAATAAGGCCATCATCCGTATCTATCCCCTGGTCCGCCATCTCCAGAAGCCTGCCCACCCGCACTTGAAATCCATCGAGCTCAGGCGTAGCCGAAATTGGGAGAACCGTTTCGGATACTCTTCGTTCATCCAGCTTGGCGGCCATTTCTTCCAGCACCTGCATGAAGCTTTCCGTGTTCATCGTAAGCTTTAGCAAATAGTCGTGAGCGCCCATCTTGAGCGCCTCACGCACCAGCTCAAAATCGTTATAATTGCTCAAGACAAGAACTTCCCCTTGAAACCTTGCTTTCATTAACTGTCTAATGAATGAAAGACCGTCCATCTCCGGCATTTTGATATCCGTAATGACGATATCCGGATTCGTCCGCTCTACCAGCTCAAGCGCGCCGACGCCGTTCGGCGCCGATCCTCCATACTCGAATCGACTGTTCTCCCACTGAATTAAGGTCTTCACCGCATGGCGGACGATCAATTCGTCATCGACGATGATGACTTTAAACATGTTCCCCACCCTCTTCAATCATGATTGGGAGCGTAATGACCGTTTCCGTCCCTTCGCCTACCCTGCTGCGCGTTTCAAGCCCGTAGGACGATCCGTAGCAGATGCTCAGCCTTTCGTTCACATTGGCTATTCCGATGCCGGACAGCTTCGCGTTCGAATTCCCGCGGGCATACGCCTTGCTCGTATCAAAGCCTTTACCGTCATCCGCGATACGAATATACAGGTTAACGCCGTCATCATATCCATACACAGAAATCTTCACTCGCCGTCCGTCACTTCCGCCCGCATGCAAAATCGAATTTTCTACGATAGGCTGGAGAATAAATTTCGGGACGAGATAACCGAATAGGCGGTCGTCGCTCATTTGGCATGAAAGCTTAAACGAATCCCCATATCGGATGCGCTGGATCGTGGCGTAATGAAGCAGATTTCCAATTTCTTTCTCCAGCGGAATTAAATCGTCTTTCTCGAGAATGGTGTTGCGGAGAAGCTCGGACAGCGACTCCATTCCTTTGAAGACCGTTTCATTACCGCTCATCATCGCGCTCCACTTCAACGAGCCTAGCGTATTGAACAAGAAATGCGGGTTAATCTGCGCCTGCAGCATTTTTAATTCCGCATCGCGTTTGGCTTGCTGCTCCGCTTCGACCCGGGAAATCAGTTCCTTCAGCCGCATAACCATCTGATCAATTGTCTCGGCCAGCTTGCCCATTTCATCCGAATACGTTCGCCCAAGCTTGGTCTCAAGCTGGCCCAAGCGGACCAGCTTGGCGTAATGCAGCAGCTTGCGCATGGGGCTGCTAATGCTTAGGTAGATCAGCATGGCAATAAGTCCGGAGAATAGCAGCGTCATGATACAAATCATAAAAATGTCCGTTTTCATTTCCGAAATCTCCGATACGAGAAACGACTGCGGGAGCATGCCGACAAGACGCCAATCCGCAGAGCGCACATAGTCGCTTGTAACCAGCCATTTTGTTCGCCCGACTTCCGCATAAAAGGAGCTTTGTTCTGCAGCGCTAGTCAATTTGCTGAATATGGCATTGTTGGCGTAGGGCTTGCCTGCTTCGATAGCCGAGGAGGTCGAGGAGATGACCAGGCCTTGCGAATTGTAAAGAAATATCTGGCTTCCGGTTCCCAAATGGACATGCCGGTAGGTGTTGCGGGAAAAAACCTTCTCCTCAACCATAATCATGAGATAACCTATTTGTTCGCTGGAGCTTTGTTCCGAATAAATAACCCTGCTAAGCGTCAATAGATTTGTTCCCCGATTTGATTTGAGGTAAGCCCAATGCGCGTTTCCAGGCGTATCCGGCGCTTCTTTGACCATTTGGAAAAGCTTCTCGCTTTGGAACGATTCATAGCCGAAATCGAAAACCGTCTCGCCGTCATTCGTAAAAATGACCACATTAAAGACGTTGCTGACTTGGAATACTTGCCCGCGAACGGCGTCGCGATAATTTAGTAGGAACTGGTAGCGATCGTTCCCGGACATGCTATTGTACATAGGCAGGCCGGACTGTATGACCTCATTCACGATAATCGACTCGCTTAATGTCGCATATTGGTTAATCTCTCTGGTCATATTGCGGGAAAGCTCAGACAAGGTTTGTTCCGTGGAAGCGCTAAGCTTTTGACTGATGGATTCCGTATATTTGGAATAGGAATAAAACGCGACAAAAACGACCGGCAATAAAGATGTGATAAGGAAAGCCGCAAGCAGCCTATGCTTGATCGTAACTCGCCTAAGAATAGAGTAAAGACGTTCGATTATCGAAGCTCTTTGGATTTCAGCCATATCATCCCGTCCTCCCACTAAAATGAAGGAAAGCCCTTCCGCAATTGAAATCGGCAGGGCTTTCTATTTCCGTACTCATTAGTTAGAGGATACACATGAATGCGGTTTGTCTAAATCCCTCTATTATTACTTTTGGGGCAGTATTTTTACCTTTTTCCCCTAGGAGCTATAACCGGCTCAAAAATTGAATAATTTTATCGTTCATACTCGGCAAAGCTTCATGCGCAAAGTCCGGAAAAATTTCCAGCTGCACCGGTGTCCGCAATTTATTAATAGCAGCGAATTGAGCCGACGGCGGACAGATCGTGTCCATGAGACCGACTCCAACCAGCATATCGGCTTTAACCCGAGGCGCCAGATGCTGGATGTCGATATAGCCGAGCTTCGTGAAGATCTCCTCTTCCCTTTTATGCTGCGGGTCGAAATAGCGGAAATAGGTATGGAGCTCGAAATATTCGTCCTTACACAAATCCATTTCCCAAACTCTTTTATAATCGCTTAGAAACGGGTATACGGCCGCGGCTTTGCGAATCCGCGGTTCAAGCGCGGCGCATGCTATCGTCAGCGCTCCGCCCTGCGACCAGCCTGCCGCCCCAACCCGGCCCGCATCCACCTCATCGAACCCCATTACTATCGCAGCCAGCTGCGCGGTATCCAAAAACACCTGCCGGAAGAACAGCTTGCTCGGATCGGCGTCCGAAAGCCCCCGTATGATGTGGCCGCGGAACGTATTGCCGAATACGCCGCCGGTATCCTCCGACCTTCCGCCTTGTCCCCTCACATCGAGCCATGCAGCCGAGAAACCGAGAGCCGGATACATCATCATCTCCGACCAATCGCCGCTGCAGCCTTTATAGCCGTGGAACAGCAGAACAGCCGGGTGCTGACCGCCGGAGGATTTCGGTCTAGCATACTTCGCGTGAATACGTGCACCGTTCACCCCCGTAAAGTACAGGTGGTAACATTCCGCGAAAGGAAGCTGAAATTCGGCAGGTACGAGCTGGACATCCGGATCCGTCTTCCTCATTTCCTCAAGCGCGTTTTCCCAATAAGCGTCAAAATCCTCCGGCCTCGGGTTGCGCCCTTCATACATATTCAAGTCAGCTAGAGGCATGTCAATTAAAGGCATCGTCATCATCCAATCAACAATAAATTTTTACCAAGCGTTTAATCTCCACATCATTATAGCTTGTGAGATTAATCATTTTCTTTTCGCAAACTTGCTGAAATGTTGCGAGAAACGACTGTTTTTTATGCGAGCCGAGCGTTACACTAGGGGGTAGCGCTTCCGTAATGGACAGACAAAAGAAGGAAAGGACGCTTAAACGATGGACGTTTCTCCCACTCAACCGTTGCTCCCTTATATCCGTTATGCCGAATATGCCGTCCGCGACAAGTGGCATTTTCCTGAAAGGCGATTACTCGATTATTTGTTCATTTACATACAGGAGGGGCAATTATGGGTAACGGCAGAAGGGATTAAGCATTCGTTCGGCGCAGGGGATATTTGCGTGCTCCAGCCCAATGATCTGCATGAATTTCACATTGCTTCCCCTACCATAACGCCTTACGTCCATCTGGATATTTTCTATAATGAGCGGCGGGAGCAAAGCTTCATGACAAAGCCGGGCCAGGTCGATTTGTCGGCCTACGCCCATTTCATGCAGCCCCGCTTAAACGATCTGAGCGGCGTTCACATTCCGTTGAAGCTGAGCGCTTCTCTAGCCGCGCGATGCAAGGACGCGATCATGAAGCTGGTCGGGGGCTTTGGGCATACGGACATCATCGATCGGCTCGAAACGCAGATCACGGCAACCGAGCTCGTCGCTGTCCTTTTGAGGCACTATCGGAGCGTCAAGGAATCGCCCCCTTCGCACTCGCGTTCGCATGATTTGAAATGGATCACGTCCTATTTTTCAAGCCGCCTGTCGGATCCCCTTACCTTAGCGGACATGGCGCACCGCGCGCAGCTGTCTCCCTCCCGATTCTCCGCTGTCTTCCGTCAGCAATTCGGGGTTTCGCCTTACCGCTATTTGCTCCATATGCGTATTCAGCATGCGGAGGAGCTCCTGCGAAGGTCGGCTTTGACCCTTCATGAAATCGCAGCTTATTGCGGCTTTGCCAATGAGCATCATTTCTCATATTCATTTAAAAAAATGACCGGGCAATCCCCAGGCGCCTATCGAAGCGAAGCCAAACTATAATAGATTATCGATCTAGCTGGAGAAGAGGCCCTCGCCGGGCTTTCAGCATGAACGCCAATACCTTGAACGGTATCGGCGTTTTTTTGCGACCGCAGAGCTTTTCCCGTCCATCAGGCAATCGGCAATCGGCCCGCTCTATGAAGACTTATAGGTACGTTTAGCAAGGCCGCGGCAGAGAGGTTATAAAAAATTTCATACTATTTTACCTTTGGGCGAATCCGTACAATGAAACCAGAAACACACCCTAAATCACAGCAAAGGTGGAGTGGCATGGACAATAAACCTGCAACTAGAGTCGGACAGATGATAGACCGCATCGACGGGAAAGTATTTCTCGTCGTCTCCTTCCTGCTCGGACTTCTCGTCTGGCAGCTGGTATCGATGACGAAAGCCGGCGCCGTATTCGCGGGACCGGTCGACACGTTCGACGCCTTCATTCAAGAAGCAAAGAGCGGAAGGCTGCTCGAGCACATCTATGCAAGCTTATTCCGCGTGCTCGGCGGGTTCGCGCTTGCGCTGGTCATCGCCATTCCGGTCGCTTTCTTGATGGGATGGTACAGGGTATGCCGCATGCTCGTCGAGCCCTGGATTCAATTCCTTAGGACCATCCCCCCCATCGCTTACATACCGCTCGTCATCGTGGCGCAAGGGGTGGGGGAAAGCGCTAAAATAACCGTCATCTTCGTCGCCTCTTTTCTCGTCATGGTCGTCTCCATTTACCAGGGCGTGCGTAATGTTGACGTGACGCTGATCAAAGCTTCTCGCGTGCTTGGAGCCAAGGACCGGGATATCTTCTTTCACGTCATTATCCCGGCGTCCTTCCCGTTTATTCTGGTCGCGCTGAGGCTTGGATTAAGCGCGGCGCTGACGACGCTGATCGCAGCGGAATTGACGGGCGCTCAAGTCGGACTAGGCCAGATGATTCAGGAAGCAAGCTTGTACTTCCGGATGGAAATCGTCATCTTAGGCATTGTGATGATCGGCATCATCGGGTTTCTGCTTGATAAGCTCTTATTGTTCCTGGAGAGGAGGCTGGCGGGATGGCAGGAAGTGCGCAGCGTATAGTCACGCTGGGACAAGCAAATCAAGGCCAATCGGAGCCGGAGCACGCGAAGGTAGAAATCGACGCGATCCGGAAAGTTTTTCAAACCTCGCGCGGAGAAGTAGTGGCGCTTCATGATACCAGCTTAACGATCGCGAATAACGAATTCATTTGTGTCGTCGGTCCTTCGGGCTGCGGCAAAACAACGCTTCTCAACATTCTCGCCGGGCTGGACGCGCCGACCTCCGGCGAAGTGCGTATCGATGGAACGTCCATCCACGGGCCGAGCAGCGAACGGGGCGTCGTCTTCCAGCAATACGCGCTGTTTCCTTGGCTCACCGTGAGACAGAACGTGGAGTTCGGACTCAAGCTGAAAAGTATCGGTAAAGGCGAGCGCAGATCCATCGCGGAAAAATATATCGAGTCGGTTGGACTAAAGGATTTCGCAAACGCTTTCCCGAAGGAGCTTTCCGGCGGCATGAAGCAGCGCGTCGCGATTGCCCGCGCCTATGCCGTCAATCCGCAGCTGCTGCTGCTCGACGAGCCGTTCGGAGCGCTCGACGCGCAGACGCGAACGCAGCTGCAGGTGGAATTGCTGAACACTTGGGAGCAGGAGCAAAAAACCTGCTTCTTTATCACCCACGATGTCGAAGAAGCCGTGCTTCTCGCCAGCAGGGTTGTGGTCATGAGCGCCAGACCCGGGCGAATCAAGGCGATTGTTCCCATTGACTTGAAGCACCCTCGGACGCAAGAAACCCGGATGTCCAAACCGTTTAACGATTTGAAAAACGATATTTGGAGCCTCGTCTATCAAGAGTACTTAGACGCAAAAAAATAATAAAAAATGAGGGGATCGAAATGAAAAAATGGTTCACGATTGCACTTGCCTCTACTCTTCTGCTTGCGCTGACCGCCTGCGGCAGCTCAAATGGCGGGAATAACGGAAACACCGGCTCAAGCGCTTCGCCGAATGGAACCGAAGAAGCATCGCCCGCACTGAGCCCGGAGCCCACCGATGCGCCTAAGCCGGATAAGCTTCGGATCGCCTACCACCCGAACATGGGAGGCTCCTCCGCTATCATTACCGGGATGAAAAAGGATTTCTTCAACGAACAAAACATTGAAATCGAGCTTGTCAAATTTACAAGCGGGCCGACAGAGGTTGCCGCCATGATCTCCGGAGACATCGATCTCGGATACGTCGGGCACGGCGCGCACTTCCTTGCGGTGGAAGGCAAGGTGAAGATCATCTCGCTTGATGTGCTGAGCAAAGCCGAGGAGCTGATGGTCCGCGCCGATTCCGGGATTGCGGCAGTGAAGGATTTGAAAGGCAAAACGATCGCGACGCAGCTCGGCACCTCGGGGGAAATTGTGCTGGATCTGGCATTGAAGAAGGAGGGGATGACCCGCGACGACGTGAAGCTGGTCAATATGGACATGGCCGGCGCCGTCTCCGCGTTTATTGCCGACAAGGTGGATGCCGTCATCGTCTGGGCGCCGTACTCTACTGAAATCAAAAAAGAAATCGGCAAGGACAACATTACGGTGCTTGCGAACAGCGCAAGCTTCAGCGAGGAATTTGTATTCCCTTCCAGCTGGATCGTAACACCCGACTACCTTGACAAAAATGAAGACAAAGTCGTGCGCTTTTTGAAAGGCCTGCACAAAGCGATGGACTACCGCGCCGAGCATCTGGACGAGGTTGTAGGCTATGTGGCCGAGCTGAATGCAACGCCTGTCGAGTCGGTTCAGGAAGAGGTGGAAAGCGGCGTTTGGATGACGGGCACGGAGGTTCGCGGGCTGTTCGCGGACGGTACCGCAAAAAAATGGTACGAGCAGCAGCAAGAGCTGTTCTTATCGAGCGGAAAGCTCGAGAAAGGAGCTCCGGTCGAAAGCTATGTCACCTTCGACTTGATGGGCAAAGTCGCGGAATAATCCGATCCGGCTTATAAAAGTTCGAAAAAATGTGCGTATGCACCTATGCTAGAATAGTAGCGACGGGTACGTCGTTACTATTCCAAGGGGCTGGCAAGCATGATTCTATTTATATTAGCCGTCATGATGATTACCGGCATTCTGCTCGTTACAACCAGCATGAAATCCTCCTCGACCTGGTTAACCGGCTGCTTTGCCGGCAGCATCCTGCTCATCGTCGGATTTATGTACTATTTCGCCAAAAGCGGCGGACTGCCGTTTCAAATGGAATTTATTTTTTTTCTGCACCCGGATATTCATCGTTTTTTCCAGTATTCAACCATCACGATCGACGAGATGAGCCGTCTTCTTTCGATTGGACGCGCCGTTTTTTTATTTTTTCTAGCCGGGTTCGTGATCAACGCAAGCACAATCATACAGCCTAGGATCAAGCCGTTCGTTTATGCCGCGGCATTCCTGTTCGCGCTCTCCAGCTATCTGATTTATGAACCTATCGTTTATGCGCGCCTCGCCGAGCATTCGCCCGACAGCTTCCATCATCGTACGGCATTCATCATGCGGGCCTCCTATTTGCTTCATGAGCTGGCGCTGCTAACTCTGCTTACCCGCGAGCTCCGAAGAATGAGAACGCCGTGGCTCCGGAACAAATTTATGATCGTGTTCGTCACGGTCGTCAACCTGGCCGTCATCTTTTTGCTGTTCGGCGTGTTTTCCCCGCTGCAAGTCAGCCATGCGATCACGGCGACCTATTTCTATATGGGGTCTCTCTACTACAACAACCCCCTTTCGATTATTCAATGGTACGCGCTTATCGGCGTAAGCTTCGTCGTCACGATATTCGGCGCCTTCTCTCTGTGGCGTTACAACAAGCTGATCGGGCAGATCGGCAAGCCGGAGATGCTGGTGGAGAAAAAAATCCGCCAGAGCGACATGGGCGTACGCGTTTTTACGCACGGGATCAAAAACCAGATTCTGGCCCAGCGCGTGCTGATTCGGAATTTAAAAAAACAGTTGGCGGCGGCCTCTGATGACGATGAACGGGATTCAAGCCGGATTGGACGAACGTCTCTTATTCGCGATGATATCGACCGACTTTCGGCGAGCAACGACCAAATCCTGCAGCGGATGGACGAGCTGTACAGCGCATTCAAGACGAATCGGATGCGGCTTAGGCCGACGAGCCTCCAGCTGATTTGCGAGCAGGTCCTGACGAAGCTCGATCCGGAGCAGCGCGCGCTGATTCAGACCAAGCCGTTCAAAGACCAGCTGATTTTGGCCGATCTCCCTTATCTCGTTCAGACCGTATACAATTTGCTTTCCAATGCCTTCGATGCCGTTCGCGACAACAAGAGCCTCGCGCGGCCGGCTTATGTCAGCTTGTACGGTTATCTGGCCGGCCATTATGCCGTCTTGCAAATCAAGGATAACGGGGTCGGTATCGACAAAAGCCAGCGCCATCAATTATTCGATCCGTTCTACACCCGCAAAAATTCGGATACGAATTGGGGACTGGGCTTGTCCTACGTGCAGCAAACGGTCAAAGCCCACTTCGGCTATGTGCGGTTCGACAGCAAACTCGGGGAGGGAACGACATTTTATGTTTACTTACCCATATACAGAGCAGCAGACTAACCGTCAGGCGTCTCGCCCAATAAAGGTTGCCGTCGCTGAGGATCATGACATTCTCAGACAGGACTTCTCGGAAATGATCGAGAGCCGTCCCAATATGGAGTGGGTCGGCGCCGCGGCTAGCGGCAATGCGGCTGTGGAGCTTGCGCTACGGGCGAATCCGGACATTTTGCTTATGGATATCGAAATGGAGTCGCATCAAGACGGTATCGAAGCCGCGAACCGATTGTCCCTGCTGAAACCCGAGCTTGGCATTATCTTCTTGACCGTTCACGAAGACGACGAAACGATTTATAAGGCCTATACGTTAAGCAACGCCAAAGACTATCTTGTAAAGTCTGCCGAGCACCTAGAAATCATTCGAAGCATTGAATCCGCTTATGTTGAACAGAAGCATGGCTCCTCCTCGATGTCGTCTAAGCTGAAAAGCGAGTTTTCCAGGCTAAAGCAGACGGAGAGCAAGCTCATTTTCTTTATGGGCATCTTGTCCCAGCTTACGCAGGCCGAGCGCGAAATTATTAAGCTCCTGCTCGGAGGATGCAAAGTAGAGGAGATTGCGCGCCTTCGCATGGTGGAACCCGTCACCATCAAGTCCCAAATCAACACGCTGCTCAAAAAATTCCGAATGAAGCGCACCAAGGAAATTGCAAGCCTTGTCCGCGAGTTGAACGTCTCGTTTATATTCGAATAGAGGTGAAACGATTTATGCATACGGAACGGAAACCAAACATCCTGTTTATTATGTCGGACGATCATGCTTCGCACGCCATGGGCTGTTACGGCAGCCGCATTAACCAGACGCCTCAGCTGGACCGCATTGCGAATGAGGGGATGCTGTTCGAGAACTGCTTCTGTACGAACTCCATTTGCTCGCCAAGCAGGGCGGCCATTTTGACCGGCAAATACAATCATCTGAACGGCGTAAAGTCGATCGAGGACGAGCTGGATGGCAGACAGATGACTTTTCCTAAGCTGCTGCAAGAAGGCGGCTACCAGACCGCGATGATCGGCAAATGGCATCTCGGGCATGGCGGCAACGCCGACCCAACGGGCTTCGATTATTGGACGGTCGTACCCGGCCAAGGGGAATACTATGATCCCCGCTTCTACGAAATGGGCGAGCTGAAACAATTTAAAGGCTACGTGACCGATGTCATTACAGACTTCTCGATCGATTGGATGGACAAGCGAGACAGGGATCGCCCGTTTCTGCTTATGTGTCACCATAAAGCCCCGCACCGACCTTGGGTCCCGGCCGAGAAATATGCATCGCTCTATGAGGATACGGATATTCCGGAACCTGAAACCTTCTACGACGATTACGCCACGCGCTCCAGAGCCGCAGCCGATGCGAAAATGCGTATAGACAGCCATATGAATGATGCCGTTGATCTAAAAGGCTCGCCTCCCGACGGTCTCTCGCCGGTTGACGCGAAAAAATGGAGGTACCAGCGGTATATCAAGGATTATCTGCGCTGCGTCGCCTCCATCGACGAAAGCGTCGGGCGCCTGCTCGACTATCTGGAGGAGGATGGCATAGCAGAAGACACCATCGTCATCTATACATCCGATCAAGGGTTCTTCCTTGGCGATCACGGCTGGTATGACAAGCGGTTCATGTATGAGGAATCGCTTCGGATGCCGTTTATCGTCCGGTACCCGCGCAACATCCGGGCCGGCTCGAAGACGGACGCGATGACGCTCAACATCGATTTTCCCGTGACCTTCTTGGATTACGCCGGCATTCCAGTTCCCGAAGACATGCAGGGCAGAAGCTTGAGGCCGGTCTGGGAAGGCGCCGGGAAGCAGGATAATTGGCGCACCTCCATGTATTACCGCTATTGGATGCATTTAGACGAGCATCACAACGTCTACTCCCATTACGGCATACGGACTGAACGATACAAGCTTATTTACTATTACGGGGAAGCGCTGGGCACCTCCGGCTCGATCGACGAGAACCGTTCGCCTGAGTGGGAGCTGTTCGACCTGGAGCTCGATCCGTACGAGCTGAACAATGTGTACGGCTATGACGCATATGGCGATATCACCAAATCGCTTAAGCAGGAGCTTCGCAGACTGCAGCTTGCCGTGCTGGATGAACCTGTCGAGGAAATCGGCTAAGGACTGCAAAGGGCCCGATCAGCCGTATTTCGGCTAATCGGGCCGCTTCTATTCCGTTAGTCCACCCGCACGATGCTCCACTGCTGGTTGCTCGCCCCGCTTGGCGTGAACTGAATAATGTTCGCTCCGTCCTGCATAGAGTTGGCGTTCACATCCATCGCTTTGGCGCTATGCTGGCTTGTAATGGTGTAATAGCCCTGCGCATTAGCGGAAATAATCCATTGCTGGTTAGCCGAACCCGAATCGGTGTAAAGGATAATATTCGCGCCGTTTGCCGTCGAGCTGCCGTACACATCCGCCGCCTTGCCGCTCAGCTTATGAACGAGCTTGTAGGTGCCGTTCGCGTTCTCTACGACCGTCCAATGCAGGCTGTCATGGTTCGTGTAAGCAAACTGCTTCACCTGCGCGCCGTTGCCGGTTGCGCCATCCTGCACGCCGATCGCCTTGCCGCTGGATTTCGATACAATTTTGTACGTGCCGCCCGGGTCGAATAAGGTCTCGCTGCCCGTAATCGAGAGCTCCGTTATCGCAAGCGCGGTGCCGTTCACGACGGACAAGGACTCCAGCTTGACGTATCTCGCTTTGGTGATGGCAGGGAGATTAATATTGTTGTAGTTTTCTCCCCGGGCATTCGGATTCGGCAACATGCCGTTATCGATCACCTTCGTCCAGTTCGTGCCGTCCAGACTCACATAGAAATTGTAAGTCTTCATCATGCCCTCATTCCACTGATCATACGGCCTTGCCACGTAAGAAAAACCTTTAATATAAAACGCTCTCTTCATATCAATGGTAACGGTTTTGCTGCCGCTTTGTTTGAGCGATTCAAAGAAGGTGCCCGTGTTTTTGTCAAAAGCTCTCGCCAGCGGAAATGCCGATTGCGCGGCCGGCGAAGCCGTGAATGTCCAGTCCGCCGCAAAGATGGAAGCCGCTTTGCCGCGAAGCAGGTATTTATCGCTCTTCGGTGAAGCAGCGGCTTTGCCGTCATAAGCGATAATCTCGTATTCATACACCTGATTAGGCTCTGCAGTCGTATCTACATAAGTCGTTCCGTAGGTTATCGCTAGCAGAGCGCCGTCTCGGTAAATCTCATAGGCGAGCACGGTGTTCTGAGGCTCGTTAATTCCGAAGGTCAGCTGTACGCCTACATCAAAGCGGTCGACGGACGTCATTTGCGGCTTAGCTCCGTTTACGAATGAACCAAGCGTACGGGACTTGTCGGTTATCAGCCACGTTTTGTCCTGCAGTACCGGCAGCCCGCTTACGAGGTCACGGACCTTCTGAAGGTCCATAGACTTGCCGTAATGCGCGTAATGCGGCGTAACATCAACCCCGGTGACTTGACTCATCGCGACAGCCATCGTCTGCCATTTGTCCAAACCGGCAAACGTCCCCTTTAACGACTCTTCGCGCAAATGCCGGTTCACCTGAGGATATAACGTATTCAAACCGTATTTCATTTCAAGCTGATAGTTCATCGCCGTCTGTTCAAATACGCCGAGCTCCACCGCTTCGCCCTCATTGAACCTTCGAATGGTATCCCAGCGGTTTTCCCGTTCTATCCTTGATGGAATGCCGAACTCCCGCTCCATGCGCAAGGAATACATGTTGTTCGTGATCTCCGCGATTTCAATCGCATGGTTGTCATAAATATGACCCCATTCATGCGCTTCGCCCCAGCCTCCGCCCGGACCTGCTGCCTGAACCAGCTCTTTGGCGAACCCGCCTGTGCGCGGACCGTTATTCAGGTCGTCGTAAGCCTGATATCCCGTAATACCGCCGCCTGCCCAAGCGTGAGCGCCCTTCGTAAACAACCTGGACATCAGCATGCTGTTCGGCGTTTGGTGAACAGGATTCGGATCATTGGCCGCATAACCGGAATAGTCGTTCATGACCCGGTAGAATCTTTCCCAAGTCTCGGCGGTATCGGCGATTGTCAGCCCGCTTGCCGCAAACTGTTCGTTCAGCCCGGCTAGCGCGGCTCTAGCGCTCGTGGTCGTGATGGTATTGTCGGTGACCAGCTCCATGATGTTGTAAAACTTAGGCGGCTGTCCCGAGTTGACGATGGCGTCAAAATCGAAATAGAGGTCATTGTTCTCCACGTTATTGACGTATGACGTCAGCTCTGCCATAAAATCGTTCACGTTCGTTTTTCCATGGACATACATCGGGAACTTCGTCCCGCCTGCAAGCCGGATTTGCGGCGCGAACGGCTGCTGGTTCGGATAGGCCTGATTCTGCAAATAGATCGCCGCCGGTCTGATCTTGCTTGCGTCCGTATCATCGACGGCTAAAGGAGGAGCCTCGATGATATTGATGCCGGGCGCCAAGTCGTACATTTTGATCCAGCTGCCCCAACCGCCCCCTATGGTGAGCGCCTGCCCGAACACGAGCTGTGGCAGAATGCCGTTGTCGTCGGCTTTCACATAGACGCGAATCGTCTCTCCCGGCGTGACATAGTAGCCTGTGGGAACCATCGTGTGCTTCGCATCCGTTTGTCCGCGGCTGGCCTCTTGATTAATATTGCCCCGCTGTATGGCGGTAAAAATCTTATGGTCAAACGCCGCTGGCTGATTGACCAAAGTGAGCGCGTCATTCAGAACTGGCACATATTTGCTCTCGTCGGGACGGCCTGAAGCCATAAGAATTAAATGTTCAATTGACGATGTGTTATTGTAGGCCGGGGTTAGTTTGGAGTAGGTTTTATCCGTGAACACCTGATTGAATGCTTCGAGGAAGGCATCGGGCTGGTGGAAGGAGATTTCCGCGATACTGGCCCAATTCTCTTTCGCTTGAACGAACTCCATGCGGACTCTGCGGGCATCGGTATGGGGGAATTCGAACTCGACAGTCGTGCCGATGGCTGACAGGTAAGTGTCTTCCTTGAACAAAATGAAATTTTCGCCCGAGTCGGTTAGACTTGCGTACAGCCTATAATGCA
This sequence comes from Paenibacillus nanensis, assembly GCF_003583765.1. GTDB lineage: Bacteria > Bacillota > Bacilli > Paenibacillales > Paenibacillaceae > Pristimantibacillus > Pristimantibacillus nanensis. The sequence goes on along the minus strand of NZ_QXQA01000007.1, from coordinate 123,298 downwards.
GAGGGAACCCTTTCCACGAAGCGCCTTGACGGACGAGATACTCCATACGCGATAACGTGTACACCTGATCGAAGGTCACGGTGACCGTGTTAGTAAAGCTTGAGGAATTCGGCGTGCCTGTCTCCCAATGCGTGGCCGGGTCTCCGTCAATCGCCTTATTAAGCGTACTCGATCCGTAATTGCCGCCATTGTTCGCGATACTGGTTAAGGTCACTCCTCCTGCCGACGACAATGTGATGCCGCCGGCCCCGTTACCCTGACCGGCTTCGGTATCCGTTGCGGCATCTGCCGCTGAGGCGCTTGCATTTGAAGCGCTTAACAGCCAGCATAGCGCTATAAACGCGGCCATGAAGGCTGACAGCTTACCCCATTCTCCTTTTCGGTTTTGTCGCACAACCACTCTATACCCCTCCTCTGAGTAAAATACAGTTACCAAATGTATGCGGATCGTTAAGGAGCCATTTGATCAAATCCATCGACTCCTGGAACGGATCATCGAAATTAGATCACATATTTTATATATCTCCCATAAATTTGACTTTTGTTTAGCGAGGAATGGAAGGGAAAACAAAAAAGTACCCTGCCGGCATTCGACAGGATACTCTCAAGTCTTATTTCAGCATCGCATTCGCTACCAGCGCCAAATCGAGCAAATCGATCACGCCGTCGGCTTTTACATCCAAATGCTTCACCAGCGCCCAATCCGCACTGTTCTCGTCTTTGCCGTAATTCGCGGCGATAAGCGCAAGATCTCCGATCGAGATGCGGCCGTCGCCGTTAACATCTCCCTCCAAGCCCGTTGGAGCTGCTGTAATGTGGATACGGAAGCCGGCTGCTTCAAGCTCGGTTTCTTTACCTTCCGCGTCACCAAGGACGGTCTGGGCTGCCGCAATTTCCCCTTTCACAGACTCCTGCACGTTCAATGCGCGGAAAGTCAGCTTCGCCAGCTGGACGTTGCCTGTTATGGGATGGTTCGCCCCTTCGGAAGCCATAATCAATTGAAGTTGTCCCGGCGTCTCAGACACCGTCTCGATAATCGGTATTCCCGTTTGAAGCGCGGCCGCCGAAACGAACGACATGACATCCGGATCATAAGTCACGACAATATTAGCCGCATATTCGAGGCCTTCTACATTTCTGACTCCGAATCGAACGTCAAACTCCTGACCTCCTGCGATGGTCTCATCCCCTGTTAAGCTTGCGGCCGGTCCTTCGGGTATGACGACACCGCCCTCTCTCTTCACGGGAATGATTTCATAAATCTGAGGTTTCGCCGCCCCATCCCACTGCAGCCTTAACTCAAGCACATGTTCGAAGCCGGACGTATCGATTCGATTAAACGATTCCGATAACGCGCCTGCTTGATGCCAGCCGTTCGCATCTCTCACCGATACCGCCGCATTGGAAATGTGGGATGGGCTTTGCAAAATAATGACTTCTTTCAGCTTCGTTTCATTGGACAGCTTGTAGGCCAGTTGACCTGACGCCGGGTCGCCTGCAGGCGTGTAGAACGTGGATAATCGACGATCGATCGCATACACACCTTCATTGCCCGCCCCGCCCTGCGGGTTCGCGCGAATGGACGGGTTCTCCGCGCCTGGGCGTTCGAGCCCTTCGTTCACGATAATTTCGTTTAACGCGAGCCATACGTTATGCGTCTCCGTTGAAAGGAGCCGGACATATCTGGCATTGACTTCATCAACTTGTACTCGCTTGTAACGATAAGGGACCTCGTGCTCGGGGAAATTCAAGCTTCGGTCGCCAGGGTTGTTGAAGCTGTGAATGGTGGTCCAGTTCTGACCATCCAACGACAGCTGAAGGTCTCCCCGGCGGAAGTAATCGCCTTCGCCGTCGTTAATGACGACGGCAACGTTGTGTACGTTCACGACGCCGCCTAGATCGATCTGCACGTATTTTCCGGCTGTTTGGTTGCTGCCGAACCATACCTTATTGACCAAATCGGCATTGTAAACTTGCGCGATATTGCCTTGATAGACGCTTCCGTAATTATGCGAAACGGCCGGCTCAGCGAACGTATTCATCCTCACCGACAATCGGCCGAGATCGAAGGTAACCGCCTGATCGCTTTTGTTGATGAGCCGGAAATACGCGGCATTACTGTATGGCTGAGCAGCGGGAACCGAAGTCCATTCTACGCCATTCTCGGATGATTCCAGAGCGATATTCGCATTCCCGCTTGCCGACGTAATCTCTACGATCTGTTCAATGGCTGGGAGCTTCATGCCTATATATTCCGAAGGCTGCAAAGTAAGCGAGCCGATATCCGCTAGCTCTGCCGATACCGGCGATGAAATAACGGCCGTATCCTTTAGCGCGGGCACATTCGTGTAGACGCTGGCTTTTCCTCTATTCTCATTGACCGTAAATTCCCTGACAGCGGTCCACAGATCGGGCTTTCCGCCGGGAACGCCCGCATGGGTCAACCGGTATCGAACGTACCTTGCTTCCAGCTCAAGCTCCTTCACGGCAATTTTGAAGCCGGATCTTTCCTCTCCAATCGCCGTCCATGTCTGACCGTCGGCGGAATACTCCAATATCCCGCGTTGGAAAATGTCATGATCGCTGTCCGTACGCCCCTGCGTAATGGTAACGTCGTTTACTTGAATGGTTTTTCCTAAGTCAACGCCGAACCAGTCGCCATTTTTTTGAAGAATTTGCATATACACAATCGTGCTTAGGTCGCCGTCCACCATTCTGTTCAGACCGTTAACCGAACCGTAAGAGCTTATCGCGGTCGGGATGACAAAGCCCGGATCAATCGAGGAATAAATCTGCGCATCCAGCCTGCTCAGCAGTTCCTGCGCGAACGGAACGAGACGCTTCGCGCCTGCTTCGACGGTGACATCCGGAGCGTTCAGCTTTTTAATTTTGAACGACTTCGACGCGGCCATCGCGCTGGTCGCTTGAGCCAGCTCCTGCCACGCTTTGTCCAGCTCCCCGGCTTGAACCGCCATGGCAGACAAGACAACCGATTTATCCGCTTGAAGAACATAAACAAGGCTGCCCAGCCAGGGCTCGATTTCCTCCAGCATCGCCGGATTTTGGCTGTTCGCCCGGAAGGATTCGATCGCGCCCCGCACACGGTCGAACTCTTCGATTAAGGTTCGGCCCGCCTCCGTTACCGATTGACCGTTCGCGTACCGGGCAAGAAATGCTTGAAGCTCTTCCTTGATATTCTCCGACTCTCCAACGACAAGACCATGACCGCTTGGCGACGGATCGCTAAGATGATTGGCGATGGCATGAAGCTCTGATGCAGCTTCGGGGGCTACATAATCGAAGGAATCGGCCCAGCTCTTGTCGGCGTTAAAGCCATCAACATTCCAGGTGTAGTCCGCAACGGCAAACAAGGCAATTTTGGACAGCTCGGCGTGCCCCATCGGGTTCGATACGACACCGGCAATATTATGAGCGCCTGGCACAAGAACCTCTCCCTTGCCGAGCATCAGCCTGGAATCTTTGTAGTCATTAACCGGCCAATTGAGCCATACGTAAGGATCTCTGCCATGCGCGTCCTTCGGCCATTGCATATCGGCCGTGTTGACGGTTCCGACGACGCCTCTGCCCGTCCACATGATCTCTACATTTTGAGGCACTTGACTAAGCGCCTGCAGATAAGGCTTGCCTCCTTCACCCGTCCAGCTTTGGTTATAGAACGGCGGACAATAGATGAGCGACCTGACATCCTCCTTGCTTGCCGCCCAATTCGCCACGTCGGTTATAAGCTTGACATGCTTATCCTTGTCCGTTAACGATTGGGACGTGCTTATATCGTCCATGAACAAGCCGAATTGGCGAACGCCGATGCCGTAAAGCTGCTCCAGCTTCGCAACCAGCGTTGCAAGCTCAGCCTCGTAATTGTTCCAGTTGATCATATTAAAGCCGGGATGGATCGCCCATACGAACTGCGTTTTGGATTCGTGTCCGACATCGACCAGCTCTTTAATTTTGGCGAGCTCCTCCGCAGGATATAGCGTTCTCCACGCCGAGTTGTGGTACTTGTCGTCCTTCGGCGCGAAAATATACGAGTTCATCTTTATCGTCCCGCCGAAACGCATAAGACTTATCCGGTCCTCGTGCGACCACGGAAATCCATAGAAGCCTTCAATGAAGCCTCTGAAACGGGTGTCGGTGAAATCCTCAATTTTTATTTCTTGAACCTCGCGGTCCGGTGTCTGATCCAAAATCATTTTGAGCGTGGCGAGCGCATAATAAGCGGAATCCGTATCCGCGCCTAGAATCGCGATATGGTCCGCCGCTTCCTCCTGATCGTCAATCTCCAGCACGTATGCATCCTGATTCGCAAAGATGCCGGCGTCATAATCGATTTGGTCGTCAAAGTAAGCATCAACGTAGCCCTCGGAATCTTTTACGCCGATTAGAATATTGGTTTTATGTTGGACAACGGCAGCCGATACCGTTGCTTCGATCGCATTCTCGCGCAAGATGTCCGCCAGAAAGTCCTCGGTATAATCGTCGATAGCGCTTTCAATAACGACGTTTAGTTCATCGGTTATCGTGAAGGCGGCTCCGCTGTAAACGCTGTTCTGCGGGAGAGGATAAATTTCGTAAGGGGCCGAGGCCGGTTCATTATTCACCGCGCCTTGCGTTGCGCCCGCCGAGCCGGTGAATACGCCTGTAAACATGAGGATACCGGCCAGAAGACTGAACGTCTTTTTGGACATTTCATCTCAACCTTTCCGTCCTATTATTAGCACAGCCTGACCGCAAATAAGCGGCGTGACGGTTACTGGAGAACTGCCGCGCCGCTATTCGTTTATTCGATCACCCCTTCAAAGCGCCGGCCGTCAGCCCGCCTGTAATTTGTCTCTGATAAATCATGTACATCAGAATAACAGGGAGCATTGAAATCGCAAGTCCGGCAAACAGCGGCCCCCATTCGGTCCGATATTGCATTTCCGCCTGCATAATGGCGATCCCTACCGGGACGGTGTATTTCTCCGGATTATTGGTCAATACAGTAGCCATGATGTATTCATTCCACACGGTCAGCGTATTCATAATGCCAACCGTAATTAATCCCGGCTTCGATAAAGGCAGCATGATGCGGAAGAAGATGCCGTAATCCGTACAGCCGTCTATCGTTGCCGCCTCCTCTAGTTCCTTGGGCAGCGATTGATAGAAGCCGATTAAGAAAAAAATAGCAAAAGGCAATATTCCGATTGTGCCAACGGAATAAACGAGAACGAGCCCCGTTAACGTATTGTCCAGCTGCAGATCGCTCAGCAAAAAAAACAAAGGAATCAATCCGAGCGTTGTCGGGATCATCATCGAGGCGATGTAGGCGAAGTAGAGGAGGCCTCTTCCCTTAAACCGGAATCGGGCCAATATATACGCTGTCGTGGCGGCGAGCGCCATGGACAAGGCGATACTTCCGACCGTAACGATCAGCGAATTGAAGAAATAATCGCCGAAATGCGCGCGGTTCCATACGTTCGAATAGTTTTCGAAGCGGAGCGCGCTTGGCAAATCCCAAGGCTTGCCCAGCATAACCATTTGATTGTCCTTCAGAGAAGTTAGAAACGTCCATATCACCGGATATAGGACAACCGCAGACCATAGCAAGAGGAAAAAACGAACGATCGTTTTCGAAACGATCCGCCGCCTCGGCCTGTTGATTGACAGCTCATTCATTTGTACACCTCATTACATTTCGATTGTCTCCCGATGAAGAATTCTTTGCAGAATCAAGGTTGTCAACAGGGATAGGATTAATATTAAAACGCCGATTGTCGCGCCGTAGCTCATATGGAACTGTTTGAAGCCCATCTGGTACAAGTAGTAGCCAAGCACCTGCGTTTGATTATCTGGCCCGCCTTCTGTCATCAGCTTTACGATAATAAAAGAACCGTTAAGCGTCGTAATCGTAATATGGATGACCGATGTTTTGAACTGTTCCCAAATGAGAGGCATGGTAATGGTTGTAAACTGCTTCCATTCCCCCGCCCCGTCAATGCTGGCCGCCTCGTACAGGGAACTCGGAATCGCTAGAATGGAAGCGATAATAAGCAGCATATAAAATCCGATTCCCGCCCATACGCTTGGAGGAAGCAATGACCATATCGCGGATCCGGCGGAGCCCAGCCAGTTCGTCGTGACCGGCGTATCGGTGAACAGCGAGAGGAAAGCATTCAGGAAGCCTAAGCTCGGGTTATAAATAAAGCTCCATAATACGCCGATAACGACAACGGAAATGATGTTCGGAAGGAAAAAGACAACGCGGTAAAATCCGTATTCTTTCAGCTTCAGCCTCGTCAGAGCCACAGCGAAAAACACGGCAAACAATAGGATGAGGATAACCTTCCAAAAGATCAGAAAATAATCATTAGCGATCGCAGTGGGTATGATCGGATCAGTGAAAAGCTCTTTGTAATTATCCATACCGATAAAACTCATCGTTTCCGAACCGCCTGACCAATCGAAGAAGCTTAGATAGAGTCCGCGGAGTAGGGGATAAATCGTAAACACGGAGAATAACACGAATGTCGGCAGCAGGAAACTGGCCATAAACAGCTTCCGCCTCCAAGAGCTTGCGGGCCTTAATTTTTTCGTCATCGCAGCCATGTTTAATGCCTCCCTTAAGATTTGAAAGAACAATCAGAGGAGCATCGTCCTCTGATTGTTAGAAGGTTGAGAGGTCGCATTAACCGCGGACTTTAGCCGCCGCTTTTTCCATCCTGTCGATCCACTCATCCGCGGTAATGGTACCTTGGAGAAGCGCGATCGTCGCGTCATTCTGCGCCTGCTCGAGATCCGCATTCAATTTGAAGACCGGGGCAACGATCGTGTCGCTTCCGTTAAAATAATTCATGGCTGTTTTTACAACATCGCTTGCGCTCGAGGTTTCAAGGTCGGCCTTTACGTTCATTAGCGCGCCTGTCAGCTCAGCCCAGCGAACGGCCGCTTTTTTCGTGAAGATGAACTCGATAAATGCTTTTGCCGCCTCGGGGTTTTTCGCCTTTTTCGCGATAGCGATATTGCTGGTATAAGGAATCGCAACATATTTGCCGCCTGCGTTCTGCATCACGGAAGGAATAAAGCCGAATTTGAAGCCTTCCGGCGTGTCCTTGCTCATTTCGTTCTCCAGCCAGAGCCCGTTAGGGATCATCGCGTCCTTATGCTGGAGGAACAGCATTTGGGAATCCGTATGGTTCATGCCGAAGGAGGCGTTATCGATAAGGCCTTTATCGCGCATCTCAACGACCTTCTCCAGCGTTTTTCTAACCGCGTCATTATTGAAGGAGTTTTCTTTGGCCGCTTCTTGATCCTTTAAGATTTGCGCATTATCGCCATTCTCGGAGACAAATCCGGAGTTTAGAAGCCCGCCGACGATGTAGTACGGATATTTGCCCGTGTGGATGTACGGGTTAATGCCCTCCGCTTTAATTTTTTCGCTCGTCGCCAGGAAGCTGTCCCAATCGGTTGGAACCGTCCAGCCTTTGTCCTCAAAAAGCTTGGCGTCATAGAAGGTGCCCCACGAGCCGAATACTAAAGGGATAGTGTAGTTTTTACCGTTGTAGTCTTGCGGAGGCGCGATTAAGTTGCTGACCAGATTTTCGCCATCCACATTTTGCGCGTCCTTCACCCAGTCCGTAATGTCCATCAGCTGGTCGTCCTGTACCATCTGCGTTTCGTTCGAGCCGGCGCCGTCGATGTAGACAACATCCGGCGGGTCGCCTTGAATCCAGCGCGGTTTCATTTGTTCGTTAATCTGGGAACCGGCCGACTCCTTGATGTTCAGATCCGGATACATCGCCTTGAATTCGCCGATCATTTCTTTCCACCACGCATCGCCGTAACCGCCGACAAAGTATTGGATTTCGAAATCGCCGGAAATTTTTGCTTCTCCGCTCGGCGCTTCCGTTGCAGCGGCAGATGACGACGGCGATGGCGACTCCGACGCTTGATTGTTGTTATTCGCGCTGTTACCGCCGCATCCTGACAAAGCCAGCAGGACGAGGGATAGCGCGAGCCCCCCTGTTACTTTTTTTCTTAGCTTGCTTTTCATAACATGTAACCTCCCCAAAGTGATGTTCATCTTTCTTACATCTAGCCTTTTTTTTGGCGCTCTAGGTGTTTAGTCCCAATTAGCGCTTTCATTATATAACCTGCAAAAGCGCCATCACATGATCTCTTTTGTAGTGAACTTGATCATTTTTGTACTTAATTGCGAACTAACTCCCCCAAAAAAAAGGAGATGTATGTTAAACTCCCATACATCTCCTCCTTCGGCTGTTGCATGCACCCATTATTTTCCGGGCAATAACGATTTATTCGAGTATTTTGCGGGCAACGAGAGCCATATCAAGGATATCAACTCTTTGATTGCCGTCTACATCCGCTATTCTGATTTGCTCCCAATCCGGACTGCTGGCATCCTTGCCGTAATGCGCGGCAATCATACCGAGGTCGCCGATCGACACTTTTCCGTCACCGTTCATATCCGGATTGCCTTTTTGAAGAGGCGTTACCTCGATAGCCAAGGGCGCTGTTCCAGCCGCCGTCTCATGTCCCTCTGCGTCTCCCAGCAGAACAGCCGTAACCGCTATTGTGCTTGTCGTTCGCTCATCTACCGCTTTAGCGCGGAAGGTCAGTTCCGCAACCTGCGAATCCTCCGCTATTCCATGCTCTTCTCCCACACTGGCCACAATGAGACGCAATACGCCTTGGGCGGTTTGCTTTGACTCTAATACTTGAACGCCATCGATTGCACTCACGGCTGAAACAAATTCAAAACGATCGGCATCATAAGCCAACTGAATATCCTGGGCAAATACCTCTTCCTGAAGATTTTTAAAGCCGAGCTGTATCTTAAATGGTTCCATGCTCTCAACAGACGCTGGACCGGTTAAAGCAGCCGCCGGCAATTCCTCGTCATCCTCCTCATAGGGCACATATTCAAAAGCGTCCACCATCGCAATGGTGTTCGATGACGCCGTGTTTTTTGTTCCTTTTACGACCACTTTAATCGTATGAACGCCCCCTGGGAGATTGTCTCTCTCGAACAGGACCTGCTGCTTGATGGTCGAAGGCGCATAACCGTCAATATTTTCGGCTGCGAGCTCTCCGTCGAGGTAGACATCGAATCGTCCGTGATTCGGCTGAAGCGCACTAATGAATGTAATGGCAGTTCCAGTGAACGTCAATTCGGCCGTGGCCCCAGGTTGATTGCTGAAGCTTTCGGTTCCCAAATAATTGCTTGGATTGCTGTACGGGCTCCAAGTTCCCGTATATGTGATAGAGGAGTCACGGTCGTCAATTTTAATCGGCGGAGCAGGCGTCTCTACACGCGAGATGATTTTGTACTGCCCGCCCGGCTGTGTCGCAAACGAAAGGACATCGCCATTGACCGTATAAGGCACGGGTTGATTCCGATCGGCGCTAACCACCACGATCGCGTCTTCTTGGGTAAAATGTTTGTATTTGACGCGCGCCTCGTTTCCTTTCTTGGACGTAATGACCGCTTCACGTAGAATGGTACCTTTCCACTTTATATCCACCTCAAAGGCGCCTCTTGCGACAAGTCCTTCTACGCTGCCTGCCGCCCAATCAGCGGGTAAAGCGGGAAGCAGGTCGATCGTTCCGGTATGGCTTTGCAGCAGCATCTCCGCGATCCCTGAGGTGGCGCCGAAGTTGCCGTCTATCTGGAACGGCGGATGCGTATCAAACAAATTAGGCAAGGTGCTTCCTCTCAGCTGCTCCCCAAGCAGCTTATGCGCGCGGTCGCCGTCCAGCATTCGCGCCCACAAATTGATTTTGTTCGCCTTGCTCCACCCCGTGCCGCCGTCTCCACGGGCATTCAAGGTCACTCTTGCCGCTTTGAACAGCTCCGGCGTTTCGACCTCATTGATGAGAGTCCCGGGATATAAGCCAATTAGATGAGAGATGTGGCGATGCTGATTCGACGGGTCGTCCAGCTCGCCCTTCCATTCCTGCACCTGTCCCCATGCGCCGACCTGCGGCAGCCACAGCCGGTCGCGCATCGTTTTTACTTTCGCTCGAAGCTCCTCGTCCACGCCAAGGATTTCGCTGGCTTTTATAAATTGGGTGAACAGCTCCCAGATCAGCTCTTGATCATAGGAAACGCCGATCCCGACATCCCCTTGCTCCGGCGAATACGAAGGCGAGGACACCAAGCTGCCGTCCGTATCTTCCACGAGATATTTGGTCCAGAACAGCGTCGTTTCTTTTATAATGTCGTACAGCCTCTCCTCTAACAGCTGCTCATCCCCGCTAAACGCATAATGATCCCACACCTGCTGAACCATAAACGCGTTTGCCGCTGGGGACCAGCCCCAGTAGAAGTCGGAGCCTGGCGCCGTATAACCGAACGGGTTGTTGACGGTATGCACGACCCAGCCCTCTCCTTCGATGCCATGATGTCTTTGCGCGGTTACGCGGCCCGGCTCGCGCAGCGAATCGATATAGTCGATATAGGGAATATCCGTTTCGGCCAGATTTACGACCTCGGACGGCCAGTAGTTCATTTGCACGTTAATATTCGTATGGTAATCGCTGTTCCATGGCGGATTGTTCGCTTGATTCCATACCCCCTGCAGGTTCGCGGGGAGCGATCCTTCGCGCGATGACGCAATGAGCAGATAGCGGCCATATTGAAAAAACAGCGCCTCCAACGTTCTTTTTTCCATCTCTGAGCCGGTGTTTGTTTTGTAGCGGTTTAACAGCTCATCGGTTGGAATAGCGGGGGGCTCGCCGCCCAAGTCCAACGACACGCGATGGAACAGCTCCCGGTAATCGGCTAAATGGGCGCTGCGCAGCTGCTCGTAGGATTTATCCGCAGCAGCGCTCATGACGGCCTCTACCTTAGCCTTTGGCGTCACCTTGCTTTTGTAGGCTGGAAAATCATTTGCGTAATCGGTTGCCGCCGACATAACAATGGTTACCGCATCGGCGCCTTCAACAGAAATTTTCCCGTCCGCCGCCATTACGGTTCCCCCTTCACTGCGCACCTTGAGCTGAGCCTCATAGGCCATCTTATTGCTGGGCACTAAACCGCTTAGAATAAGCGTATCGCTGCCCTGTGCGGCTACGGAGTGGGAAGGCTGGGCGCCTGTCATGCGCACGTCGAAGCTTAGCGGTTCTTTGTTGTCCGTCGTTAACCGCATAACCATCGCCTTGTCGGGATAGCTGAGGAAGTATTCCCTCTTGTAACGCACGCTGTTTTGGGTGTAGGACACTCTTGCCATCGCGTCCTGAATGTCCAGCTCCCGGCGGTAATTGGCATACGCCTCCGGCTCCGCATCCGGTCCGTTCAGCTTCAGCTCGGCTAATTGAATTTGGGCGCCGCCTTTTGTCGTAAGATCGAACTTGTAATATTTATAGGCGGTCTCATTCGCGAAGCTATACGTTTTTGTTAATTTGCGCGAAGCAAACTGCTCATTCGTTTTTGTGTCGAGCAAGGTCCACTCCGCTCCGTCGTTGGAGCCCTTCAAAGTCCAATCCTTCGGGTCGCGGTCCGGCACATCGTTCCCCGATGTTAAAGAATAACCGGTCACGACACTAGGCTCCGAATATTCCCATTGAATCCAGAAAGGAGGACGGCCTTCGGCTCCCGAATACCATTTCGTGTCGATGGAGCCGTCCGTCAGCTTCTCGATTCCTTCGCCGTAAGCGGGATTAGACGAGCTGGCCGTTACGGTAAACGCGGTCTGCTTGCCGAAATCCAGGTAAATATCGCCAAAGGCCTGAAACGCGCCAAATGAATAATCATTAGCCCCCATGACACCCGTAACTCGGCTTAACAGCGACCTGGCTTCATTTATTTTCCCTTCCTTTAGCAATTGGCGGATTGTGTTCACATGGCCTTGAGCTCCGTCTTTTATTCCATATTGATAATTCGGGTCCGCTCCCGGTCCGCCGCTCCATAAGGTCTTTTCATTGAACTGAATGCGTTCCTGCTCTACGCCTCCGAATACCATGCCGCCCATATGTCCGTTGCCGATAGGCAGCGCCTCCGTCTCCCAGGCTGCAGCCGGCTCGTCGTACCATAGGGCAAGGTCGTTCGACGCGGCTCCCTCTTCAGGCGCCCGCGAAGAGTTATCCGCATACGCGGTGGAAAAGCTTCTTCCGACTTCTACAGTCCACGCGCTTGCGAATACCGAATAAGTCATAAGTACGGACAACAATACCGCGGTTCTGGCTGCTAAACGATTCATTCGACTTTTCACACTAGCCCCTCCTCGTTTCTTTTCCAGCAAAAATAATCCCCGCAGACTAAACCTCGGCTCTTCTTCGCTGCGGGGATTTTTGTCGTTAGTTTAAGATAGCCGAAGCCACGGCTGCGAGATCAGGCAGGTCGATGACACCGTTCTTATCCAGGTCCGCATGCTTAATCTGCGCCCAATCCGGACTAGTGGCCGTTTTACCGTAATGAGCCGCGACGAAGCCCAGGTCTCCGACGCTGACCTTGCCGTCCTTATTGATGTCCGCCGGGACGCCGACAGGCATTGGATGGACCGTGATAGCCGCCGAGGATGGGAGCGCGGTGACTTCAACGCCTAACTCGTTGCCAAGCGCAGCCTGCGATATCGAAACCGCGCTTGCCGCGTCCTCCGCCACATCCTTTGCTTTGAATTGAAGCCGGATCAGCTGCAAGTCTCCTTCAAGGGCATGGTCCGCTCCTTCGCTTGCGGCGATAAGTCTGAGCTTGTTAGCCGTGTTCATGCTGTCGACCAGCGCTAAACCGTCCTTGACGGATTGAGCGTCTACAAACTCCAGCGCGTTAGCATCATAATTGACAGTCAGTTCAAAGGCATAAATCGATTCGGGGATATGCCTGAATCCCGCCGTAAATTCGATTGTTTCGCCAGCCGTTACTTCACTGCGCTCCGCTTCAAGGGTGGACTGCAGCTGCTCCTGCGGCTCTTCCCGATCAACGGCTTCCACCGCAAACTCGCGGATAATCACCCACTGAGTCTGCGCGGCCGTCGACCGGATTCGAATAAATCTCGCCTCCGTTCCCTCTTCAAGCGTTATGAATGCTTCCGGCTGGTTGGTTAACGTCGCTGCCGTCTCCCATTGTTTGAAGTCCTTGGACACTTCAATAACGCCGCTGCGAATGTAATCATTCGGTTTATCCGGCTTAGACATCAGTAAACGAATCTCATTGACGTTTTTGACGGACTGCAGATCGATACCGATATAATCGCCGACAAGAGGAGCGGCGTTTGACCAGAATACGGTTTCGTGATTGTCGTCCACGATGTGGCTCAAATGATTGGATTGATAAGTTCCCATTGTCGTAACCATCGGCGCATGCTTCAATTCGCCCCGGTACATGTCGTATATCCAGTTGGTATTGCCGTAGCCCGAGATGTATTCGCGAATGGAGTAGGAGTTTTGCAAAATAATGCCGTCGAAGCGATGCGCGTTCAAAGCATCCTGCGCCTGCGCCCTCGCCGAGGCCATGTTCGCGTTATCGCCGAGCAGGCGGTAATAATCGATACTCACATCCGCGACGGCGAAATCGATATTCCATAACAACCGCTCGATCATGAAGCTTTCCTTGCTGCCGCCAGCCGTCTTGGTCAAGGCGTTCTCCAAATGCGTTTTGGCCTGCAAATATTTCGTTCTCATTTCCGTTACACGCGCCGTATTGTTCATGTCGCCGGTCGGCGAGTTGTATATCGATCTTCCCGCTTCCTCGACGAGCCGGAAATACGAGTCCATCTCGTCAGCCGCGGTCCCGTATCTGCTTTCGATGTAGTCCTGGATGAGCTCTTCCGCGTTTACGTCGGCGTTCCAGGACATCTTCGCAAGAATACTGTGAGTGATCTCAAAGGTAATCCAGTCGCCCGGCTCCGAGTACGTGCCAATTCCATCCATCCCGAACTCTTTGTAGTAGGGCAGCTCTTGGCCGATCAACCGAGGGAATACGACCGGAAGGGAGTGGAACGCGTAACGCCGGTAATATTCGTACATCGTAAACGTGCCGTCAAACCTTTCTTTCCAGCTGTTAATCTGGCTGATGACGGATTGGTTGGCCGGCGAAAATACGGGATCCCGATAGCTGCGGAAATAAGGCGCAAAATCAATCAGAACGGATTCGTCATATTGGTATTCCGCGCTTGGCGGATTGACGTGGGTCGCATAGGCGATCGCTTCAATCCGAACGCCTGGCAGCTGCTCCTTGACAGCCGCGTGCAGCTTATTCACGACATAAGCATAGGCGTTGGCGTTCGTGCCGAACTTCGCCAGCACGGCGGGAGGCCATGTCGCGACATCGGGCGGCCAGGAATCGAAGATGCCGATTTCGGGACGCGCTTTCAAATAGTCGACCACCTCGTTGACGTACGTGTCCACCGCTTCCTCATTGGCAATGTTAAACACGTTGTAACCGGAGACGAACCATTCCGGATGCCACTCCCCGTATTTCTCCCGCATAAGGAAGCTTTCGAAGCCATGTCCGCCAACCTCCACGATCATCCCGCGCTTTTCGAGATCGTCGATCAACTCCCCGCGCCAATCATCCCATTTGGTTTTCCCCTGCGCGATATAATCGTAGGGAACAACAAGCGTATTCAGCTTGTTTTTGGCCATCCAGTCAATCAGCTGCGGCAGGTTTTCCGCCGTGTGGCTCCAGCCTTCCTCTACATATTTTCTGCGGAATTCAAAGCTGGGCTCCGAGACGCCGTTCATGGCCGGTAGCGTCAATGTCCCGGAGGATGGCACATACTCCGCGTTTCCTTCGTAAAAGTCAAATGCCGGAGCAAAAAACTCCACGCCGGCGCTGCCAAGCAGTTCATAAGCCGCATACAAAGTGCCGCGCTCATTTACCCCCGCAAGCACAATTCGGCCCGGCTGAGTTTCCGCCGCGAATGAATCATCCGCCGCTCCTACAAGCGAAGCATTAGCGGAAGCGAGCCACTCGGCGGGAATGTCCGCCGGCTGACTGCCCGAGGCAAGCGCGTCCGCATCCTCTCCGCTAACAACCAGCAATGCGCTGGCAAGATGGTCAAGCTCCGCAGCGCCATCGCCTGTTACCGCTCCTTCATAAACCGGGATATCGGCCCCTGTTATTTGCTTGACGTAGCTCTGAATTTCTTCAGCCGCAAACGCCGCGACCTCGGAAGCACGATCCTTGCTCCACCAGATGACCGCTGATTCGCTTTGGCGGTCGGATACGAGCGTCACGCCTTCCTCCTCCGCTGCGGCGGCAGCTGCGTCCGCGTATGTCCGAGGGCTAAACGACGCCGCTTGAGCTAAAAAGCAAATGACGAATGCTAGACTTAGGAGCTTGATTCTGGACACGTTCATCATTCAAAAACACCTCTTCTTTATCCTTAATGACGGGAGAGCTGGAGAGCTCTCCCGCTCGCGCTGGTTATTCCTGAAGCAGCTTTCTCGCAAGCTCCGCAAGGTCTGCGATATCGATTTTTCCGTCGCCCGTCATGTCCGCGCGCTTCGCGGCGTTCCAGTCCGGGCTGTCCTTCGTTTTGCCGTAATGAGCGGCTACGATGCTCAGATCGCCAATGCTTATTTTGTTGTCTCCGTTCACATCCGGGTTGGCAGGCGCAAGGCTTGGCGTAACTCGAATCGTATAGGATGCAGGTGCGATGTCTGTCTCGCCGCCATCCGCATAGCCGGCCACAACCTCAGTGAGTTCGATCACGCCGTTTGTTTCCTGCTCGATGTCCTTGGCGGCCCATACCAGCTCGATAATGGCTCCATCTCCATAAATGGCGTTCTGGGCGCCCAAACTCGCCGCTATGAGATGCACGATCCCCGGTTCCGCCGAGTCGGCGCTCACAACCTTCACATGCTCCAGCTTGGATGCTGCTTCGACGAAGTCGAATTTGTCCGCGTCATAAGCGATCCGCACATCCAGAGCCTGCACCGGCTTCTTGACTTGAAGCATGCCTAGATCAACGGTAAAGGACTGTTTTGCCTCCACAGATGCC
Source organism: Paenibacillus nanensis (assembly GCF_003583765.1). Lineage (GTDB taxonomy): Bacteria > Bacillota > Bacilli > Paenibacillales > Paenibacillaceae > Pristimantibacillus > Pristimantibacillus nanensis. The sequence goes on along the minus strand of NZ_QXQA01000007.1, from coordinate 107,336 downwards.
GGTCCGTCCAATGACATCTTGGCCCGATCCGATGCTCCGTCGTCGATCATGAAATGAATGTAATATTCTACTGTCTTTAGACCATCCTCCGATTTTGCGATGACTTTAGCCGTAGACGGCGCCGTTACAACCGGTACGACCGTGATGCTTGTGTTATCCTCTCCGGTTGCCGTAATTTCAGGAATATCCTCCATACTGTCAAGACGAGCTTGGTAGTCATACCGGCTGCCATTCTGAACAAAGCCGTCGATAATGCTGCTGCCGTCCAGCTGAATATCGGTAATCGCCGGCTCTCCGCTTGCCGCCGCGGTTTTTGTGAAAATATTGATTTCCGTAATCGCCAGACTTTTCCCGGCTTGAGCCCTCATATCCACTCTTAATGCCGACGTGAGCACAGGGTCGAACGTATACCGATTCGCTTCGCCAAGCGTGGACGAAGGAGGGGCGCTTTTCATATTGGCGACATCCAGCCAATCGTCTCCGGATTTATATTGAATCTTAAACGATGCCGGATACGAGGTTCCGCTGTCGCCAAACCAATGAATCTCCATGTTGTCAACTACATGCTCAACAGGCCCGAAGTCGCCGAATGTAATCGAAACCCAGTCCCCGGCGCGGGGCGTGCGCTGCCAGTTGGTCCAGCGATTGTGAGGCGTATCGTTATAAGACACTACACCGTCGTTGACGGCCTCAATTTTATCCAGCGATGCAGGACCGTTGTTCGTGAAGGAGGCTTCGGCTTTCGGGTAATCGTAGCCTTCCTTCGCCCTCGCGATATTCCGCATGCTGCCGATCTGCTCGGTGACTCGAATACTTGCTATGGCAGACAGCTCAGTCCCTTCCACGGCGCCTTTCAGCTCAAATGCTCCTACAGCGCTTAGGCTCCCCTCCGGGATACTCTCCCATTGAACAGCCATCGGCGCTTCCGTTCCATCGCTGAAATATGCCGTAACGTTATCCGGTAAAGTAGGCGCTTGATTACGCAGCACCGCCATGGAGATATGCTCGACTGCCACAACGCCCTTCACGACAACGTTGGCCGTCGCTTTCAACGAGGTCCCTTCTACGCTGCCTAATACCGTAAACTCGCCCAGTCTGCTGTATTGAGCCGGGTCTATCGCATCCCAAGCAACGGGCACCTCTCTCGGCAGCCCCACGTTGTAATGGGCGACCACAGCGTCAGGAAGTACGGGCGCAGTGCCGCGGTCTACGACGACATTCACCGGCTCCAATCGTTCTATTACTTTATCCGCCGCATTGGGCGCGATAGTGAACGTAACAGCCGGCGTCGTTACCGTAGCCCCTTTGTACGCGACCGTGGCCGTAACCCTCGCTTCCCCTTCGTTTAACGCGTAAAGCTTGTTATTTTCGATTTTAACGATACCCGGTGGATAAGCGTAAGACGGATTCATCTCCGTCAAGTCTATTGACTCGCCGCTCTCCAGCAAGCCTGTGACCCGGAGCTCGACGATATCGTCCTCCCTTATATTTGCGCTGTCTGCTATCAGCTCAGCCGAAACCAGCTTTGCCTCCTCCATGTCCAAATGAATAACATATTCGGCTTCGGCGAGCCCATCCTCAGAAACGACATATATGACAGCCGAGCCCGGGATTGAAAAAGCCGGAATGACTGTTACGGCCGCGCCTTCCGCTCCAACCGCTTCGACCTCGGGAAGGCCGCTTCCGTATGGCAAAGTAAGCGAATATTCGTGCTTGCCGGCGTCGAAATTCGCCAACGGTTCGCCGTTTACGCTTATTCCGCCTAATCGAGCTGTTGAGCCGACAGCAAGCGTATCCGCATAAACCTCAACCTCCGTTAACGCGGAAAACTTGCCGGCTTGCGAAGCTTTCAGGTGGAACTTCAGCTTGTCGGTCATCACCTTATCGAATCGAATTTCATTCCGTTCCGTCGTATAAGGGACGGGATTCGTTTGGTTGCTGACAGGCACCCATGTAGAGCCGTCCCAATACTGAACGGTAACCGCGCTTGGCACAACGGTGCCATGATCGGTAAAGATGTATAGGTTTAGATTGTCAACGCCGTAAGTCTTGCCGAAATCAACCGTAATCGCGTCGCCTCCGTCGCGCGGCGAGGTCGTCCAGTTCGTCCATCGATTTTTGGGAAGATCCGTATAGCTCTTGAGTCCGTCATTGATATGACTAAGCTGGTCCCCCGCGCCGGTAAAAGTAGCTTCGAGCTTCGGGAATAACGAGCCATCCTGACGCAGCATTATGTTAGTCCTCTGCACTTGGTCGGTTACTCTTATCGATGCTTTCGCTCGGAGCGTTGTCCCTTCCGCGGTGCCTTCAATAATAAAGCTGCCGGCCTGCGCTACTTGTTCAGCTTGAATGGCATCCCAGACGACGGCTGCTTCCTTCTGTCTACCGTCGCTGTACATGACGCTTACTTTATCCGGCAGCGTTGGAAGCACCCCAATCTTCGTCACAACAGACAAAGATTTTAGCGCCGCAATACCCGACACCGTAATAACGGCAACGGCTTTCTTCGAAACGCCTTCTATCGTTCCTTCTACTGTAAATTGACCGATATGAGCATATTCAGCGGGATCGATGCCGTCCCAAACCACTCGTTTAACTTGCGTTGTCGAATCACTGTAATAAACTTGAACCGATGACGGCAGCGCAGGGGCTTCCCCCAGCTCCGTAGTCAGCTGAAGGAATTCGATGCCGACCGGCGTTGGCTGTTCGCTGTCGCCGACCGCCACCTTAAACACCTTGGCCGTATCGCCTAGAAGACCGGATACCTTCGCCGTAATCAGCAGCTCTCCAGCCGCTTTATCCGAACGGATAATGGCGAGAGCTTTGCCGTTAAACGCCTTTCTTTTCGTATCCTTGAACCGTTCGACACTGGCCGCGTTTCCATTGTCTACACCCGCAATTTCGCCGCCTCCCGATACCGAGAATTGAATAAGATGGTCGGCAGTTGGCACGATATTGCCTTCGCTGTCCACAATATCCGCCGTAATGAAGGACAGGTCCTCGCCGTCTGCCGTAATCACATGCCGGTCCGCCGTTAATCGAACGGCCGCGGGCTCTCCGGCGGTTACGACCTGGTCTCTCGCGATGATTTCGCCCGAATCATTTTTCGCCACAGCCTCCAGCGTCCCCGCTTCAAACGGCACCGCCCATTCCAAATACGTTTTGCCGTCAGCCGTTTCTTTGTAAGGCGCTCCAAACGATGTTGTTTTGTTCACATAGCTCCGCTCGCCCAAGGATTCCCCATTCAAAAACAGCTCGACTTTATACGCGTTCGTATAGGCCAATACCCGTACGGTCGTTCCTTCCGTCCAGTTCCAATGCGGCAGCAGATGAACCATCGGTTCGTCCGTCCATTGACTCTGATAGTAATAATAAATATCCTTCGGGAAACCCGCTGTATCGACCGCGCCGAAATAAGAGCTTTTTGCTGGATAGGAGTTATAATATGGGGTTGGCTCGCCAATATAGTCAAATCCCGTCCATATAAATTGGCCCGCGATATGCTTCAAATCCCGATCGTGCTTCCACGAAACCTCCGCCGTGTTCCCCCAGCCGACAACGTCATTATCGTAGGAGGACTGCTGGTAATCCGCATAGGTCCGCATCCTGTTATATTCATAGGGATGCGTATATACGCCCCTAGAGCGCGTTGCCGATGACGTCTCCGACCCATATAGAATCCAATCGGGGTAGGCTTCGTGATACCCGGCATAGTTGTTTTCCGCATAGTTCAAGCCAACAACGTCAACCGCATCCATAACCGCCTTCACTTGCGGTGAGGGCAGCGAGACATTGACGCCGTCTCCCCGAATGGCGTTCTGTCCGATCGTCGTTGGTCTTGTCGTATCGACCTCCTTCACCCACTGGTTCAGTTGGACGGCCGTCGGGCCTCCGGAGGCGCTCGTCGCGTCATAAACCTCGTTGCCAAGCGACCACATAATGATAGACGGCTCGTTTTTGCCCCGGTCTACCATTTCCTTAATATCATGCTCCGCCCATGTCGCGTTGTAACGATCCGACCATACCGAGAAGAATCTTGCGTAATCGTATGTTTTTTTGCTCACTTTCCAAGCGTCGAATGCTTCCTCAATGACGAGCAGCCCCATCTTATTCGCGATTTCAAGCAGCTCCGGGGACGCTGGATTATGAGTCGTCCGAATGGCATTTACGCCCATTTCCTTCATGATTTCCATTTGCCTTTCAATGGCGCGGTAATTAACGGCCGCTCCGAGCGCGCCCAAATCGTGGTGCATCGATACGCCATGCAGCTTCATGTATTCGCCGTTTAAGGAGAAACCTTCGTTATTGTCAAATTCAAAATACCTTACGCCGAAACGCGTCTCATACGTATCCACAATTTCGCCCTGCGCGATAATTTCCGATACGAGCTTATACCGGTAAGGCTGATCGAGGCTCCATAACGTCGGATCCGGTATAACCGCTTGGTCCTCGAACACCTTTATAGACGCGGGAGACGCCGTTTCGGCTTCGGATTCCACGGACGCGACCGCTGTGCCCTCGGCATCATAGATCGTAGACCTTACCTTCACTTCGGCCGGCTGGTCGGAATCATTCGCCACCTTCGTCTGGATCCGCACATCCGCCCGTCCTTCCGCGTATGCCGTCTCCAAATTCGGCGTTGTCACGAAGGTGCCGTATCTTGCGACATGAATCGGATTTGTAACCGTTAAGTAGACATTTCGGTATATCCCGCTGCCGGAGTACCAGCGGCTGCTGGGCTGGGTATTGTTGACCTTAACGGCAATCACATTCGGCCTGCCATCCGTATAGACAAGATCGGAAATATCGTAAGAAAACGCGTTATAGCCGTAAGGATAAGTGCCCAGCAGCTGCCCGTTCAAGTAAGTCGAGCTATTCATATAAACGCCGTCAAAATCGATGGAAATGCTTTTTCCCGCCATTGTTTCGGGAAGCGTAAACGTCTTGCGGTACCATCCGACTCCCCCGTCCAGAAATCCTCCTTCATGCGTAGCCGGGGAATTGGGATTGAAGTCGAGCTCGATGCTCCAGTCGTGAGGCAAATTCAGCTCCCGCCATCCGCTGTCGTCGAAATCGGGAGCTTGGGCCCCCGCGATACTCCCGTTTGTTTCTCTTTGAAATCGCCAGTTGTCGTTAAAACGAATTTTTCGGTCAACCATTGAAACGGCTTCAATCGCAGCCTTGGACGCGGCCGGCTCTGCTGCCGCCGCTTGCTGTGCGGCGGCAGGCCAAGAAAAAGTCGTGAATAGAAGAGCTGCCGTAACGGACAGAGCTGCGCTTTTTTTGATCCAGCGGTTATTAATCATTCGTATTCCTCCTGTAAAGTCGAGGGACAAGCCGGTTTCGCCTGCCTGCCCCTCCTATTACCTGAAAGTCCGCTAACCTAGAAGCTTTTGGGCGAGCTCCGCTATGTCCGAGATATCAATTATTTCATCCCCGTTGACATCCGCGAGTTTCACTTGCTCCCAATCCGGACTGCTTTGTTTCGATTTGCCGTAATGGGCCGCGGCCATACCAAGGTCTCCAATGCTTACTTTGCCGTCATTATTAACGTCGCCAGGAACTGCCGGCCCCGCTTCGGATATTTCGATTGAAAGGGCTGCCGGCGCTGCGCTCGTTTCCACGCCCGTCTCATTTGCCGTAAGCAGCTCGGCGGCCTCAATCGTACTTCTCTCCGCCGCTGAGTCAGCCTTCGCGGAAAAACGCAGCGCGAGCAGATCCGTCTTCTCTGTAACGCCGTTCGCCTGCCCCGCGCTCGCCATAATGATCCGAAGATTGCCTGGCTCAATTGTTTTACTTTCCAGCAGCTCTACACCGCTTACAAGAGATTGAGCATCAACAAACTCCATGGCTGAGGGATCATAATGGACCGTGATATCCTCGGCGTATACCGGCTCCGACACATGGTTCAATCCGACACGGATCGTGAAGGCTGCCCCCTTCTGAACGGTCTCTGGTCCAGACAAATAAACAGCTAATTCCGTGACACTGATGACGGAGGCTTTAAACGCGTCGATGGCGGACTGTAATGCGGCAGCCGCGTCGTTCACCTGCTGCTGAGTGGACGAAGCATTCTTCGCGACGCCGCTTGCAGCGAGGATCGCCGCGGCGAAGCTTTGCTTCGCGGGGGCGGGATATTGACCGATTTCCGTGCCTGCTGCGGCATTGTCGTGAAGCATCCGCGCTTCGACAAGCAGGGAGTCAAGCTGCGTTTTATCCGCCAGCTGCGCGCCCGTCTGGTACAACCCAACCTCAGCTAAGTAGACGGGCCCCCTGGAGCTGATCATGCGCACTCGGAATTCCTCGCCGGTTACCGGCTGCGGAAGGAGCACCACACGTTTATAGCCAATGACTCCGCTTGCGGCAATCTGCTCCCAGTCCCCGTTTGCTCTCCGCACATCAACAGCAAACGATTCGACCTGCTGGCCATGACGAATGTCCTCCTGGAGCATGACTTTATCAACCGTTACCGCGCTTTCCAGCTTAAAGGTCAGGCTGCTCGGCTGATTAGACGCGGAAGACCACGACGTGTCATAGGATCCATCTTTGACTTGGCTCGGATCCGCGCCCGGCGCGCCATTCTCGCCCGCGACAACCGCATTTTCCGCATGATTGACGGCGAACTCGCGCTTCATTTGCTGATGCCACTCCTTCAATCTGGCCACATCCGCGTCAGGCAGCTTGCCGCGCGTGTCTGGCGGGATATTCAGAAGCAGCACGGAGTTTCTTGCAATCGATTGGTAATAGATGTCGCGAAGCTGCGCGACGGATTTCGGCGATTGATTGGCATGGTAGAACCAGCCTGGGCGAATGCTGACATCCACCTCTGCGGGCCACCAGGTTAAATAGTTCATGCCATTCGCTGCGGCGCTTGCCAGCGCTGCCCGGCTGCCTAGATCCGACGACTGATAAGACGGATAATAGCTTTGTATGCCGTTCGCGTTCATTTTGGCGCCCAGCACGCTCCATTCGTTCTCGCGGGCTCTGCCGGATTCGTTGCCGACCCAACGGACATCCTGTCCTTGGACAGCGATGACGGCGTTCGGCGCGAGCTCGCGAATGAGCGAATAATAGCTGTCCCAGTCGTAGGCCTCCGCCCGATTCCCCGGAATATTGCCTTGCGAGCCGTCGAACCACACTTCATCGATGGGGCCGTACTGCGTTAACACTTCATAAAGCTCGTTCAGCATAATCGCGCCGTAGTCGGTCGCCGGCAGCTGGAAGGCCGGAAGGGAGGTGTCGCCTGCTCGGTCGTCCCCTTCCACTAATGTAGGAATTGTGCGCATGACGCGCGGGCTGCCGTTCCCGAAAGTGCCTTTTGTATATTCCCGGTGATCGGCCGGGGATAGGTAGACGCCGACCTTGATACCGTATTTGCGCATCGAATCCACAAATTCGCGGAGCACATCCCCGCTGCCGTTCCGCCAGGAGCTGCTCGCCACGTCAAAGTCGGTGTAACGAGACGGGTACAGAAGGAACCCGTCGTGATGCTTCACGGTCAGAATCGCCAGCTTGAAGCCGCTCTCTTTGAGTGTGCGGGCCCATTGGTCCGTATCGAGCTCCGTGGGCTGGAACCGGTTCGGGTCCTCGTTGAAGTTCCCCCACTCCACGTCGTAATACGTATTAATCCCGTAATGCAGGAAAGCGGTTTGCTCATACTGCTGCCAGGCCACTTGACGCGGCTCCGGCCGCACCATTGAAGCTTTAGCCGCGAGAGCTGCCGGACATTCATTGGCGGATATAGCGATTCGGTTGCCGGGCTCGAGCCCTTCCGGCAGAACGCACGGCCCGCCAATCAGCCCAAGCATGCTGCCCTTAAATTGGCCGCTCAGCTTTCCGAAAGCCGCCCCATATATATCGCCGGCAACGCTAGCGCCGCTGGCGCCGGTTAAGTCGCCGCCGAAAATGACGGCATTATGGGCCGCGCTAGGCACAGCGTCCAGGATAATGGGAGCGCCGAGCTGCTCGTTCCCCCACCATACTGCTATTTCCGCCTCGGCCGGACTCAAATGTCGGTAGATAAGAGAAATGTGATTAAATTCTCCGGTCAGCTTGCCGGTTATATCGATCTCTCCCGCGAATTGTCCTGCCGCTAGAACGTCCAGCTTTTCGCCTGCCGCCGAACGTCGCAGCTGGACCGCGCCGGCCAGGTCGATCAGCGTAGCGCCCGGCTTAAGCGCAGAGGGATGCGCCGAAATTTCTGCGGCATAACCGCTTGCCAGAACGCCATTCTGAACAATTGCGGTTGACGGCGCGAAGCTGATTCGAGAGTTATCGCCGCTTAGAACAATTCGGCCAAGTCCCGATATTTGCCCGCCGGTCACCGTAACCTGCCCAGCGGCCAGCTCATCGGCAGAGGGGGCGTATGCTCCGTCTGACAGCGTTCCAAGCCCCATAACCAGTAAGCTGCGGTCTATCGAGGAGAGCTCCATCGTCTTAAGCAGCGACGGATCAAAGGCTCCATCGAAGCCGGTGACCACCGCTTGGGCGATCGAGCCCTTGAAGCCGCGATTTAATCCCGCCGCATGCACTTCATTGCCGAAGCTGAATTTGCCGCTCCCCCCTCCGCTGATCGCCGCGCGCCCGCTCGCAGAGGTTGCCGGCGTGAGCTCCGCGCCGTTTAGAAACGCGCGAAGCACGGCTCCGTTTGCGGTGGGCTGGTAGACTAGGGCGAAGCTATGCTCCTTCCCTGTCTCTGGAGCGGCCGTATTGCCTTTGTATTCCGTCCATGTGCCGTTGTTATTTACAGCGAATCCGTATTCGATTCTCGTGGCGGATTGATAACGCGCATACATATTCCCCATAACTCCAATAATCGTGCTAAGCGCGTTTTGATTCGCTTGCGGTTTAAATTTTGCTTCCACGATAACCGCGTCATTTACCGTCGTTGCGCCGTAAGAACGATTGGATACATATTCAATGCCTTGCGTACCTCCGTTTAATACGACCCCTTCGCCGAACACCAGCTGCTCCGTTCCCGCCCTCCGGCTGACGTCGCCGTCCATGATTTCGCCCGTAGCCGACGTATAGCCCTTGTCTGTCGAGAAGGCTCCGCCAAACCCGATGTCGAGCAGCTCCTCGCTTCCGGCAGCCGCTTCTATGGAAGCGGATACAGGAAGGCTAACATAAGCCATCATCATGGCTAACATAAGTGCCAAAATTCGTTTATTCATCATCGTTCCCCCAAACCTTAAATATCCCGAAGAAGAGCCTTTGCTCTTCCTCCCGTGTCTGCTGAATGCTGTCTCCGTCTACTGTAGAAGCTGACGGGCAATCAACGCTAAGTCCGCGATGTCGATCTGTTCGTCTCCGTTCACATTGGCGCGTTTAGCTTCCTGCCAATTCGGGCTTGCCGCTGATGCGCCATAATAAGAGGCTGCAATCGCAAGGTCGCCGATGCTCACTCTGCCGTCGCCATTGATATCCAAGGTTAATCCAGGATTAGCGGCGGTGAGGGTAACGCTTATTTCGGCGGGCTCCGCCGCAAACTCGCTCCCATCGCGACCGGCGAGCGTAATCGCCGTTACGTTAATGTCAGCGCTTAGTGATTCAGCAACCTCATTCGCGGTAAACGTTAGTTCCAAAATTTCGGAGTCGCTTACCACAGCATTGGCCTCGCCTGTGCTTGCGACGAAGAAGCGAATATGACCAGGCGCAATAAGGCTCGATTCTACAATTTGAACACCGCCGGTCAACGAATCGGCAGCTTCCAAGTTTATCTTCGAAGAATCGAAGCGAAGCGTCATATCTTGGGCGAGAACGGGACGATTCACATTACGGAGTCCGAGCTTCACCTCAAATTGTTCCCCCGATTCCGCCTCATCAGGTCCTGAAAGCGTCGCCTTCACATGCTGCGGAGAGCCGGATGTTACTGTTACCGGTACAAAAATGGGTTCAAGCGATTCATATTGAATTCGTATGATGGTAGTTCCGTCCGCGACCGCCGTAATATTGCCCTGGTCATCCACCGACGCGATATTCGCATTGTCCGACGAGTAAGCGGCATGCTCCGTTAAGTCTAACTTGGACAGCGATCCCAATTGCCAGGTAACCTGCAGACGCTCGGACTCGCCTGGCGCAAGCGATACGGACGGCTTGCTCGCCTTCATTGTCTTCATGAGCCGGTTATGCTTGGATTGAATCACATTCAGCTCCGCGGCGGTGGTAAACGCCTGACCGTAAATCTCGCTGCGCGCAACCAGCCGCACATAGCGGCCGATCACGCCGCTGCCGAATAAGACCTCCTTGTCCGTGTTGTCCGGAGCGAACATACCGGACGCGACGGGTTCTCCCCAACGCTCGCCATCCATGCTGACGTAGAATTCGTAATCCTTCACGATGCCGTTCGCGAATTTGCTGCCGTTCATCTGCTTGCGCGGCGTATAGACGAAGCCGTTCAATTCATGCGTTTCGCCGAGATCAATTTGGATCTCATGAGGCATGGGGGCGTCCGGTGAATACCGGGTATGCCAGTACGTATTCGGGCTGCCGTCGAACGCATTAACGGCTCTTCCGTCCTCCCCCGCCGTATGCTCGCTGTCTGTGTAATGAAGCGACCAATTTTCCTGCGCAAGGAAGCTTGGCGCGTCCGTATCCATGCTCTCAACCTCATCATAGGGGAGGCTGCGGTTAAAAATCCGGATATCGGCCAGTTCTCCGTCAAAGTGCTGCGTTTGGCCAGGTCCTCCAGGACCATTCGCACCGATGTATAGATCCGACGGCTGCAGGTTGACGCTCGTTCCCGTATAGCCGGAGCCGTCCAGCTTGCCGTCCACATAAATTTTGCCAAGTCCGTTCGCTTCCCTAACCGCAACGATGCGGTGCCACTGCCCATCATTCACTGCGGTATCCGAGACGGCCAGGAAGCCTGCGTCGGTTGCCCCGTCGCTCATCAGCCATTCCACGTAACCATTCTCGTTCACGCTCAGCTGATAATACCCTGCCGCAGCGCCTGGGGCGCCTTGTTGAATGATGACCTGCTTCTGTGATGACAAGGTGTTGATTCGAACCGAAACGGCCATATCCCCCGCTGATGTGACGGAGGCTGCCGTCCCTGCCTCCACATAGGAGGAGACGCCGTTGAAACGAAGCGCATTCGCGTCTTCGCTGACCGTGCGTTCAGCATCATGAATGACCGCGGCGTTGCCGTTGCCGGAGGAGTCCTGCGCAATACCGCCCGATTGCTCGGCGAATTCCCAATGCGCCACGAGACCATCGTCCGCGCGGTAAAGCTCGCGCGCGGTGTCCGCCGCTATGACGTTACCCGCCATATCTTGGACATGGTTAACAGTCAGGGTATAAGGCACGCCTTGGCGCAGCCCGGATACGGTCAATATAACCGTTTTGAAGTCCTCGCCAAGTACGGCGCTCTCCACCGCCGCTCCGTTGTTTAAACTGTAATTCGCGGGATGGATTGCCGCTGCGCGTTCCACCCGCTCATTGAAGATCAGCTCGAGTTGGCTTCCGCTTGCCGCTCGCGCCCGGACGATCTCGGGACTCGTCTCGTCGAGAGCCGTCTCAAACTGCCACACAAAAGCGTCGTACGGCTCAAGCGTCACAGTGATCGTGTCACCGTATGCGTACGGGCCGTCCTGCGCCGCACCATATGGATAAACTGTGCTGCGGTAATAGGATTTGGTTCGATCCTTCACGCCGATCAGCGTATCCAGCTTCAACGCATAAGTCTTCGTCTGGGAGGAAGGATTGCGCAGGCCAACGACGCCTTTTTCCGCCGTCCAGCCCGAATAGCCGTATACATCGCCCGCAATCGGACTGCCGCCGATCATATCCGTCTGGGATAACGCGTCGAAATTGTTTTCGGCCCATTTCAGCGCGTCCGCGTTGACCGTCCACTGGGCGTCATCAAAGCGGCTAGGCGAATAATACACCTCGACAAATCCGGTTCCTCGAACGAGGCACATAAACAGGTACTTTCGGAATTCCTCAAGCGTCTGCGTATAATCCCGGCCAGCCGGATTTTTGACATAAATACCGTGAACCGGCTCATGATTGTAAATAAATCGCAGCGGCATTTGGCTTTGCTGCACCTTGAATCGCGTATAATATTTGTCATCCACGTAAGTAAGCATCTGGTCCCGGTCGCTGCCCGTTCCGCGATAGCCGGCATCCGTCCCGATATTAAGCCAGATCGAGTTCACATACGGCAGCAGCCAAGGGCTGTTGTTGCTTCCCGTCGTAATATTCAGGAAAATCTCCTTTTCGTGCTCTCGCAAATCTTTAAAAATATCGATCCAGGTATCCCAAAATCGCGTAAAGTAGGAGGGCTCGCTTGTAACCGCGTTGTCAACCATAACGAATCCGTCCAGCTTCCAATATTGGATGTCGAATTCATCGGTTAACGCCATCATCCTTTCTTTTAAAGCCTGTGTATATTTCGGACCCGTCACATCCATGTAGCCGCCGATCGTTTCGTACCCGTATTCGCGTTGCAGGCGGGACGAGAACGCGCCCGGCGACTTATAGCCGCCCGCTGGCCCCAGCCATACGCCGAACTGCGATTGATAATGCTTCAGAAGCTCGGCTTGGTCTCGGAATTCGTTCGGAAAGGTCGCTAGATTAAAATCCCAGAAGCCTCTGTTCCAATCCGCCCATCCATCATCCGCCGCATAAATATCGAGAGGACGCACCCCATATGAGCTCATACCCTTCTCGATTTCCTTATAGGTTCTGAGGAGACTTTGCGAGTTCGCGTCATGATAGAGCTCAAACCAGCCGTTATACTGCAGCTGGAACCGAGGCGGCAGCGCGATCGTATCGACATAAGCCAAAAATGCCGCTCGGATCTCTTCCTTCGAAGGCGCGGCGCCCGTCACCGATGTTTTCGTGATCACCCTGCCGGCTCCCGCCTCGGGATTCCCGGCTGCGTATGCCGATACGACCTTCTGGTTGACCAGCCTATTGTCCGCCCCTGGAAACTCGACGCCGAAGAAAAGATCGTTGGCGTAGACCGGCTGACCGAAACCTTCCCGTCCCGTTACAGGAGTTGACCAGAATGGACCCGGAACGCTCAACGATTCAAGCTCGATCCGATTCAAATGCAGGCCTTCATTTGCGCTTTGAATGTCCAGATGTTTGCGCATGAAATGGTCATTGGGCTTCATATTTACAACCAGTGCGACCGTTATCTGGTCTTTGGGCTGAAAGCGAAAGGTAACCGTTTTGCCGCCGTCCTCCTCATCCCGCACGTCCCATCCGTCCAGGCTGAGGTCGGAGGCAAGCAGCCGGGCATTATCCGCCAAATACAGAATAAACTCCTCGCCCCCCTGCACTTCGGCCGTATTGCCGGAGCGTTTGTTCATGAGCTTTAGAGTCCGCAGCTTACCGTTCGAAGTATCAAAGACACGGGCCATATGCCAATTACCGATTGTAACGAGACTCCCTTCTTGCGTTACCGTTAAATCGCGGTTTGCTTCTCCGCCCGTTACCTGTACGGTAACCCGAGCTGGCGCCGCATCCCCGTGCTCCATCCGAATCGTCGTTGTCCCTGCGTCTCTAGCCGTAATCACGCCGCTATTGCTTACGGTAGCCACTTCCGGGTCAAGAGATGTGTAGCGGATAACGCTTGTTACATCCTTCTTCGCCTCGCTCCCAAACAACCAAGAGACATGAACTTGCTTCGTTTGGCCAACCTCGAGAGATACCGACTCAGGATCTGACTTCAGCGCCTTCTCCAGCTCACGATTCGCTTCGGTTTGAAGGACATTCAGCTCGGCTATCGTCGTAAAGGGCTGGCCGTTCATTTCGCTCAATGCGACGAAACGAAGATGGTTGGCAATAACCGGCTCTCCGAACAATACTTCCTTCTCATCCTTGCTGTTCTCGAACGTTCCGGAAGCCGCTGGCTCTCCCCAATTGACCCCGTCCACACTCACGTAGACCTCGAAGCTTTTGACGGAGCCGTTCGAATTAGCCGTCTGTCTCGGAAGATACCGAATGCCGCTAATTTCGTGCGTCCCTCCAAGACCCAAGTCTAGCGTATGAGGGTGAGCATCGGTGCCGGAGGAATACTTCGAATGCCAGAACGTATTCGGATTGCCGTCGAACGCGTTAACCGCCCTGCCATCCTCTCCCTGTGTTTCCTCGCTGCTGACCTGCTTTAGGGTGATGTTAGTTTGAGGAAGCAAATTAGCCGTGTTTGGTCCTTCTGCCGCCTCCGCTTTTTCGGCATTGAGCAACCACCCGGATGAATGGAAGCAGGCGATCAATAAACAGAATGAAAAAAGAATCATTATAAAATTGCGCATGGCAAGCTTCCTCCCTAACTGGACAAGACCATACATCCGACTGACCGCCTCTGCTGTAACGACGCTTTTTAAAACAGGCCTATGACGCCTTGCCTAGCCATCATAGACCTGTTAACGCTTCCTAATACGCCGTTCAATTACACATTCAATATTTTGCTTGCCAAATGCGCCAGATCCAGAATGTCAATTCGTCCGTCCTTCACAATATCCAAATGCGCGATTTGCGTCCAATCCGCGCTGGTCTCATCCTTGCCGTAATGAACCGCCAGAAGAGACAAGTCTCCGATGCTTATACGGCCGTCCTGATTGTTATCCCCAGGCGTAAAGACTGTAAATTCAATTTCCATGGCTGCTGCTTTCGCCTTCGTCTCTTGGCCGTCCGCATGACCAAGAATAACATCCGCAGCTTCAATTGTTCCTTTTGCGGCCGCCGCCAGCGCTTTCGCCTTGAAGCTAAGCTCCAATATTCGCGCGTCCCCGGTTACTGCGTGACCGGCGCCCTCGCTCGCCAGAATGAAGCGAAGCTTACCTGGCTCCTCCGCGATGGTCTCCACCAGCTGGACGCCCTCCATAACCGATTTCGCCGAGACAAACTCCATCAAGGAGGCGTCATAGTCGATAGTAACGTCCTGCGCATACGCGTCCTTGTTTAAGCCGTCTAAGCCGAAATAGACCTGGAAGCTCTCTCCCGTCCGAACAGCGCTTGGTCCCGTTAGTCGGGCATTAGGTTCTGTAGCGACCGGATTTGTCCGGAACACGGTAAACTCAGCGGCGGAAGCGAAATCGCCAACCCCTTGAACCGCTTCCAGCTTCACATAGGCTGCCTCCACAGGCGTGAAGTTGGCTTCCTTCAGCTTGTTGTTGCGGAGCCAATTGCCGCTGGACGCTTTCGTATATTGGACACCGTCGAGACTGGTGTACACCTGGTAAGCCGTAATTGTTCCATTGCTGGCCTCCGGTCTTGGCAAGTAGCCGATTTTGCTAACGGTGTACGTTCCGCCCAGGTCGACAATTAAAGACTGCGGGAGCGGATCGACGTTGAACCATCGGGTATGCCAATGCGTTTCCGGATTGCCGTCAAGCGCCAGACTTGCGTCATTAACGCCCGACTGCTCGCTCGTCGCCGATGCGGTCATCTGGCTTTGCGGAATTTCGATCAGTCCTGGCTGGCCGGTTACGGTCACCTCGCTTGTTGCCGTTAAGCCGCCCTCTTGCGTAGCCGCAGTGATAACCGCAGTCCCCTCACCTTTTGCGATAACCTTACCGCTGCTGTCCACGCTGGCGATACCAGGGTCGCTGCTAGACCAGATTACCGTCTTATTCGTTGCATCCGCCGGCTCGACCGTCGCGACCAGCGTAACCGGCTCGCCGAGAACTTGCAGGGAAAGCGCCGGTTGATCGATTGTAATGCCGGTAGGCGGCTGTGCTTCGCCTAACGAAATGCCGTAAAGCTTGAACTCCTTGAAGCTTGCTTTGAATCCGGCATCCGGCAGCCCCGTAATCGTAATTTTTGCGTACCGGCCCCGGCTGCCGAATTGATCCGTAATGACCTCGCCTATCGTCGAATTGTTCGTCCGGTCAACGACCGTAATCCAATTCGTACCGCCCGCTTCACGCACCTCAATTTTGTATTTGTACAGCTTATCGCTGTGCTCGAAGGCTACCTCCGAGGATTGAATCGAATACATCTCGCCCAGATCGACCGTCCATGTATGATTCGGAAGCGCGTCATTAGCCGACCATTTCGTTGCAGGATTGCCGTCATTTCCTGCGGAGGCCGGGTTCGCGGCTTCTTCGCTGTCAGCTGACGCCGGCTTGCCCTCCGAGATTAATTGCATGACTGGCGCAGCTTTTGGGGCTTCATAGACATCGAGCTCCGAGGCGGATACGAAGCCGCCGACAGCGGCGACCGCCTCCAGCTTCACGTAACGCGCGGTCAAGGCGTCAAACATGACGTATTTTTTCAGATTGTTCCGGATCCAGGAGCCCTCGGATATCTTCGTATAGGTTTGGCCGTCCGTGCTTACGTACAAGTTGTACGATGTGATCGTCCCGTTTCCGGCATCCGTGCGCGGCGCGTAACGGAATTGACTGATCGAATAAGGCTTGCCGAGATCAACAATGATCGATTGCGGCAGTTTATCCGATCCGTCCCACTTCGTATGCCATACGGAATTGGGATCGCCGTCAATTGCCTTGGCCGCTTCGGCACCCGGCTGGAAGCTTAACGCCGAAGCCTTCATCCCGTTTTTGGCAATGGCGGTTGGAGCCGGCTTCGTTAGATCTCGATAGACATTCACTTCGGAAGCGGCAGCCAAACCGCCAACCCCTTCCACCGCTTCGAGTTTGACATACAGCGCTTCCACCGTATCGAAAGCAGCTGACTTTTCCTGCTTATTCGCCGCCCATTCGCCGCTGCTCGCCAATGTATAAGCGATGCCGTCCGAGCTCGTATAGACGTTATACCGGGTAATCGTTCCGTCTGCGCCGCCGTACTGTCTCGGCATGTATTTCAGCTTATTTACCGGCTGCTTGAATCCGAGATGCAGTGTAATGGACTGCGGCAACGCAGCGGTTCCCGTTAACGGCGTGCTCCAGATCGATTCAAAGTTGCCGTCCAGGGCATTCGCGGCAGGCGCCCCTGTATCGGCGCTTGTCGCCGTCGCCATCATATCCCCTTGCGGAATGCGGCTGGGATCATTGTCTACTTGAGGGAGCTCGATCTTCACTTCCTCCAGAAGCGGCGTCGTATCCGCGACGAACCCGGATACTTTCAGTTCAAAGGCTTCGTCCGCAGGAAGGTCGGGCGTCTTCACATAGAGAATCCCGCCTTTGTCCGCCGCATCGTAGTACCAGCCGCCGACCGATGCTTCCCAAGCTGCCTTCGAAGCGGCTTTCGCGTATTCGCTTCCGTCTACAGTGACCGCATCGGGCTCATTCGGCATATGGACCATGAATTGGTTCGTACGCTTCGCAAGTTTGCCCGTGTAATCCCCAACGCTCGCCCCGACCTGTATGACAAGGTCGCCCGCTCCCTCCTCAGGCGCGATGGAGGTAATGGTTGTGGTCGCGAATTTGCCGTCGCGATGCTCCTTCGTATTTCCGTCATCCTCATACATCGTAAAGCTGGATGTCTTATACGGATAAATATCATACGTGATCGGATTCGGCGGCACCTGGCCGTCATACAGCGCCTCCGGGTACATCGGAATAATCGCCCCGCCCTTGACGAGGAGCGGCAGACGCTCGAGCGGCGCCTCATATTCATCCAGCATCTTGGAGCCGTAATGCTCCTCGCCGGTCCAGTAATCGATCCATTTGCCCTTCGGCAAGTAAATCCCGTTCCTTACGGTTGTATCCTGATAGACGGGCGCGACCAGGAACGATTCGCCGGACATGAATTGATATTGCGTCAACGTGCCCTTGGCATTCACATCGCTCGGGTACTCGTAGACCATCCCGCGCACCATCGGAACCCCGAATTCGTACGCTTCGTTCAAATACGTGTAGAAGTACGGGGTAAGCCGCTCGCGCAGCTTCAGTATGTCGCGATTGTAGCTCGTATAAGGCTCGCCCCATACCCACGGCTGTTTATCTCTCGCCGCCCAGCCGGACATATTAATCATCGTTGGCGTAAAGGCCTTCCACTGCAGATCGCGGACCTGGGTTTTGGCGCTTCCGCCGAAAATGCCGTCTACGTCGCTTGACGCATAAGGAATGCCGGATAGGCCGGCCCCGATATACGTCGGAATGTGGAACCGGATATATTCCCAGTTCCCTGCCTGATCCCCCGACCAGACGGTCGAGTACCGCTGCGTGCCCGCCCAGCCGCCGACCGACCAGACATAGCCGCGCGAATCCGAATTGTTTTCAATGCCTTCAAGCGCTTGCCTGCTTGCGTCAAGGGCGAAATCATAGCCAGGTCCGACCCAAGCCACATCCAGCTTCGCAAGTCTCGTGCCCGCCTCGCCGACCTCCTCCGCAATTCGGTCCACACCGTTTTGCGTCCATAATCCCGTACGGAAGCCCAGCTTTTCCAGCTCGTCAACGGTTTCCTTTAGCTGCGTATAACCGCAGCCATAACCGTCGTTCGGCAGAATCCACCCGCCTGGCATATCATAATCGCGGTACGTTTTGGCAATTCTGTCGATGACGTCCGTCGTCGTATCCGGCGGCTTGTTATAGCAGTTCGCGTCGCCAAGCCCCATCCCCCATCTCGGGATAAGCGTCGGTTTGCCGGTCAAGTCGGTATAGCCGTCCAAAATGTCCTTCATGCTGTCTCCGTAGAAATAATAAGCGTCGAACCGATTTTCTTGATGCGTCAAGCTCAGCGTGCTGTCGAAATCGTACGTGCCGTTCTGGAACGTGTTGCGCAGCACCCCATAACCTGCGGTGCTTAAGTAAAAGGGCGACGGATTGGACACCGTGCCGCTTCCCCAGTCCCCATAATTCGCAGCAATCGAAATTTTGCGGTCGCGGTGGTTGAAGAAGCCGTTCTGCATGCCGCCGCCATAAAAGTACTCCTCTTCGCCGCGCACAAGCTGCTGCGTGGCCGATGTGCCGTTATGCGTCAAGCTGGCCGCTTCTTCCCATACCACCGTTTCATTATCCTTCTGGTACATGGCGAACTTGAGCGGGCTTTTGTAAGCCCGCAATACAAATTCGCTTGTCTCCATCTTGTAATAATCGCCCTCATCCGACCAATCGACCTCCACCTGTCCGAAGTCATCGCTTACGACGATCGGCTCGGCAGGCTCCGGTCCGAATTTCCCGCTGAGCGTAGTGAAATTGCCCCCGACGCCGAGCCAGATGCGAACCATATCTTCCCGGTTGAAGATGACCCGCACCTTATCGCTGCCGGCCGTAATCGTGAAGGTTTTGTCGTCCGTCTTTTCAAATTTGGTAATCGCGCCGACCGAAGCCGCTTCCGCTCTATCCGCGTGCAGCAGATAGAAAGAGAAGAGCGTTAACACGATGGCTAATGAGGCTGCCGTGATCGCCGATGCATGCTTGAACGTTCTCAATTTAATTCCCCCTATTCCCGCTTATTTGAGCTGTCATCCCATAATGGATTGGGCTATCGCCGCCAGGTCGCTCAGGTCAATCTTGCCGTCCATATTGACATCGGCATGCTTCACGCTGTTCCAATCCGCATCCTGCTCCGACTTGCCGTAGTTCGCGGCGACAATCGCCAGGTCGCCGATGCTGACGCGGTTATCCCCGTTCACGTCCGGATTCGGCTCTCCCGGTACGATAGAGATCGTGACCGTCGAAGCGGCCGCTTTCTCCTCCGCACCGTCGCTATACCCAAGATTCGCGTCCGCAACGGTAATAGTGCCCGATTCAGCTTGCCTCAGCGGCTTCGCCGTGAACGTAAGCTCCATAACCTCCGTGTCGCCGCTGACGCCATTGGTCTCGCCTTGGCTTGCCAGGACTAGACGAAGAGCTCCGGCCGAAGCTTTGCTCTCCACGAGAGATACGCCGTCTGGCAGCGACTTGGCAGAGACGAATTTCATCAGAGCCGAGTCGTATTGAACCAGCAGATCCTGCGCGTATGCCGCCCTCTCGAGATTTTGCAGGCCGAGTCGGACCTTGAACGGTTCTCCCGCCTTCACGCTGACCGGCGCAACGAGCGCAGTGGCTGGCCCTTCGTCGTTTTTGGCAAGAACGGTTACTTGACTGACCGCCGTAAAGCCGCCCGATTCGGTTGTGGCGCTGATCTCCGCAGTGCCCGCGCTGACAGCGGTAACGATGGCCTTGCCGTCCACCACCTCGACCTTCGCCTTCGCTTCGTCGCCGCTTGCCCAGATGACGGCTTTGTTCGTCGCGCCGCCCGGCAGCACGCGCGCGATAAGCTCCGCGCTTTCGCCCTCTTGTAAGACGATGGCCGGTTTGTTCAGCTCAATGCCGGTTACCGGCACTTCCGCCACGTTATTCGAGTAATGGAAGTCGTCGAATACGGCGACTGTCGGTCCGAACACTCTGGCGCCCATTTGCCCGGCTTGGTTCGGCAGCGACGCGATCGCTCCTTCATAATAAGTCGTTCCGTTCACAACCAGCGTAATATGCGATCCCTCGAACTTCACTTTGACGGTGGAGGTCGCGCCTTTCTTCAATTGCGCGCCCACGTTGTTCGTCATCCGTCCGTAGCTGTCTTGGGCATTCACCCAATACCAAGCCCCGTTGTCATACCCGACGGATGCCCACTCTCCTTCATTCACATAGCGGAAAATTAATCCGGCGCGAATGCCATCGGTTTGCGGCGTTATCCTAAATTCGATTTCGCCGTCCTTCAGGACAGGAGAGCTTTGATCCACGAACACGTTGCTCGTATTATTAGCGCTTAACTGAACCGAATGCTCGTTCGCGTTCGACGGCGATGCGGTCAGTGACTTCGTCCCGGCAGCGCCAATGGGGTGAATCCAGTTGTCCAGATTCTGATCCTCGAAGGTCTCCGAATACCGCACCGGCTCGGGGACCGGCACCGGCTCGTATGGATTCGGCGCATACACCTCGAATTCGTATAACGAGTAACCGTAGGTGCTCGAACGCTTCGTGCCTAGCATCCGCACAAACTTCGCCCGTTCCGTCGGGAATTTAATCGTCTCGACGCCTCCGACGCCTGCAGTCGTCGCATAGACGTCCGTCCAGCGCTGCCCGTCTTCCGAAACTTGAAGCTTGTAGCCTTTGGCATAGGCTCCTTCCCACTTCAGAACAACTTTGCTTATGTCCTGCCGCTCGCCAAGGTCAACCGTGATCCACTCGTTGTCCGTATGCGCGGACGACCAGCGAGAGCTGCTGGACACTGCTCCGTCAACGGCCAGACCGGGCTGGAACGCGCTCGCCTCCACCGAGGATGCCGTCGCCGATTTATTGAATGCGAGATTCATGGTCCAAGGCGGCGAACCTGCTTCCGCTGCTATTTCATTGCCGTTCAGCAGACGATCGTACACCTTGACCTCGTCGATCATTCCTTGAGGCGCATTCGATTCGCTGCCGATTCTTGCAACGGGGAGCAGCGTATTATCGGCCAATTTGCCCTTCAGCTCGCCATCCATGAAAAAGGACGTGCCGCTTAGGTCGCTTTGGAACGCGACATGCACCCATCGGCCAGCTGGGACGGCTGTCTCGAACCTATAATCGAAGCCTTCGCGCGAGAAGCCCGCGTACGGGGTGCCCTTTTGCTTCAGCTTCAAGGCGCCGAACTCGGATTCCATAAGCACAATTTCATCGGACTGCGAATCCGTATCAAGCTTCACCCAAGCGCTGGCCGTCCATGGGAAGCCCTTCGTCATAAGCTCCGTTGCGAGATGGTCGCTCGGTCCATCGAACACAAGCGCTCCTCCGGCCTTCCCTTCATTCGTCCAAGCCGCCCCGCTCAAGCGGCCGTCGTAAGCGTTGGCGGACAAATCCGCGGCCGTATCTCCGCTTCCCTCATCCAACGAATAATGAACGACGAGATCCCCGGCCGAAGTTACGTCATGGAACAGATTGGAGCCCGGGCCTGTTCCGAGCAGGTCGCTAAGACGCTCAAACTCGGCAAAGGTCGAATCCGTGGATTGGCCTCTCCACATCTTCTCCGCCATTACCGGCGCTGCCTCGAAGAAGCGGTCGTGTACGTCTGAAGCGCTAACCTTTTTGCCGAGCATGTCATTCCAAATCGCGAACATGCCGCCCAATAAATTCGGCTCATCCGGATTCAGCTGTGAGCTTCCGCCGACAAAGGCGGGCGTCCAATTGTTGAACAGCCATTGCTTATTCAAATAGTCATAGTAATAACCGGCCTTCGGCACGATGTAGAGATAAGCATCCAGCGTGTTAATGACCTTGAACCCTTCGGCTACCGAAGTGACCGGATTTTGCCAGCCGCTGTTCCAGGCATGAACGATTATATCCTTATCCACTTCCGTTGTGCCGGGGAATGCATTCAGACTGCCCCACATTCTCGCCTTTTTCCCTTTGGACTTGAAATGGTCGTTCATGATGTTCAGAAATTCCCGGTAAACCTCGTAGGTCGAACGGTCGTTGGGAGCGAATTCATCCGCCCCGAAGTGCACCGTGTCCGTATCGAACCAGCCGCCGTCCAAGTACTCATCCCAAACGTCCTTAATGAAGGCGATCGCTTCCGGATTCGTAATATCCAGATGGTCCACCGGCATGTCGTCCCGGACCAGATCAGGTCTGAGCTTAGTCAGAGACAGCGCATGGCTTGGCGTATCGATCTCCGGCGTAATCGTCAAGCCGCGGACATTCGCCAGGTCCTGAAGCTCGCGGAATTCCTGCTTCGTATAATGGCCGTCCTTCGCCGTCAGTTCCGGATATTTGACGCTTTCCAGGCGAAAGGCCTCGTATTTGCTCCAATGCGCCCTGCTGTTATCCTTGAATATTTCGTTGTCGTTCAAATGAATCTGGAAATCGTTCAGTTTGTAGTAGGACATAATCTTGACATATTCCTTGAGGTCGCTCATCGGGATAAACTTACGGCCGACATCGAGCATGAAGCCGCGTTCCTCATACTGTGGGAAATCCTTCGCCGTCCCCTTGGCGATGCTGTCCTTCTCCGCGTCCTGCTCGAGAATTTGCAGCGCCGTTCGAGTTCCGTAGAACACGCCGGTCTGCGTGTTCGCGCGAATGGCCACATAATCGCCAGCCTCGAAGAGATAGCCCTCCTCGCCGATCGAAGGGTCCTCGGTACCGGTGAGGGTCAAATAGAAATCGCCGCTCTTCGGCGTTTCGCCGCTCACAACCGGGAGATTCTGCCCTGTAATCTCAATCAGATCCTTCTGGAACAGCTCCGCGGTCGCCTTCAGCTCCGTGCCGCCGGCATATACGATACGAGATGTATCATTGATCGTATAGGCGCCCGTTCCGCCCGTCCATTGCTGCAAGCTTGGAATAACTTTAGGTTTTGCATTGACAACGCCGTCCGCAGAGGCCGCTTGTAAAGAGACCACGCTGCATAGCATGGCTAATATGCAAAATAAACTCACTGTTTTTTTCAACCTCAAACGCCTTCTTTCGTTAGAAATTGGCAAAAAGAAAGACTAGGCGCATTATGCAATGTTCATCACATCGTGTGCCTAGTCTCATGCTGAGATCTTTCCTATATGCCGGCCGGATTTAGCTTAAACCATTTTTCTTGCTACAAACACAAGGTCGGCGAGGTCAACTTGGCCGTCTCTGTTCACATCGGCAATCTTCGCCTCGTTCCAATCCGGGCTTTGATCCGTCTTGCCATAATGTGCCGCGATCATCGCGAGGTCGCCGATGCTCACTCGGTCATCCCCGTTCAGATCGCCCGAGCTCACTGCTGGCGTGATCTCAACCAAGCTGCTGACAAGCGCAGGCGTTGATTCTTCGCCTAGCCCGGTAGAGATTTCGGCTAAAGCAACCGCGATTGAACCGCTCGCTTTGTCCGCAACGTTTCTGGCCTTGAACGTCAGCTTCACTACATCCGGGTTGCCTGTAACCGAGTTGCCCTGGCCTTGGCTTGCCGCAACGATATGAACGGTGCCATCCTCTGCGGCGGAAGGTTCCAGAATGGCTACCCCTGAAATTAACGATTCCATCGCCACGAATTCCATTACGCTTTCGTCATAGTCGACCGCATATCGCTGAGCGTAAATATTTTGTTCGATATGACGCAGACCGAGCGTTACGGCGAACTCTTGACCGGAGACGACCGCTGCCGGGGCCGCGAGAGAAGTGGACGGATCGGGATCAGCCTCGTCACCCGCAACTCGGAATACTTGAAGCTCCGCCGCCGACGCGAAGTTGCCCACGCCGGCCGTCGCTTCCAGTCGCAAATGGGTGGCAGGAGTACCGGCGAACCGCAGCTTTTTGACGCTAGCGTCTCCTTCCCAAGCGCCGCTGGCCACAAGCGTAAATTCGGTTCCGTTGGTGCTCGCGTACAGGTTATAACTCGTAATGATGCCGTTTTGACCGCTTGTTCTTGGCGTGTAATTCAATTGATTCACGACATAGGAACCGCCCAGGTCCAGCGTGATGCTGTCCGGCAATTGCGTCGAGTACCATGGCGTGTGCCACATGGTAGCCGGGTCTCCGTCAAGCGCCTTGGACGGCTCGTCGCCCGGGTGGAAGCTTGTAGCTGACGCAGTCATTTGAGACTGTGGAATTTGTTCGTTTGGCTCATACACGTTCAGGGTTGCCGTTGCCGTTATTCCGCTGGCATCCTTTGCGGCTGCTGTAATGACAGCGGTCCCCGTTGCGAGAGCCGTTACTTTACCGTCACGGTCTACGCTCACAACCTCAGGATTGCTGGACGTCCATTGTAAAGAACGGTCATAAGCATTGGCCGGCTCAACGCGCGCACTGATGACGGCCGATTGCCCTTTGTTCATATCCAAAGTTTTTGGCGAGAGCGTGATCCGGTCAACCAGAACGCCTTCTTCCGGCTCGATCCGGCCTTCGTCGTTCACGCGAATATTGTCCAATACGAGCGTACCCGTCAATTCCTTTTGATTATTGTTGAAGTTCTTCACAATCTCTAAGTATGCGTCCTTCGCGCCGTCTGTAGCGAAGCTCAAATCCAGCGTATGTTTCCCTTCCGCCAAATCCTCCTTCGCGAGCTCGCGTACCGCGCCGTTCTCATTAACCCGAACGGCTGCGCTGTACATGCCTGCTTGATCGGAATTGTAATCCATGGTCAGGTTGTACCTGTGATCCTCTTCCAAACGAAGCGTGTGCGGCAGCGTCCGCAGCCAATTGCCGACACCCTCCTCATTCGTTTTCAGCGACCATTTCCCGTCCAGCACATAGGTGAAATATTGCTTGGACGAATCCTCCGCTTTTTCAACCAGATGCGTTCGTACCGGACCGGACCGGGAATAGACAAACGGTCCCCAGCCTTCGTCCACATTCTCGAAGTCCTCGAACAAGACCGACTCGCCTGCGTCGGTCTTCGACGGATTCTCCCATACTCTTACGTCGTCAAACAGGACGGCTGCGTCTCCTTCCGCCACCTTCAGGATGAGCAGCGCTGTATCGCTCTTGGCGTCGAATGACACCTTGATGCGCTGGAAAGCCTTTCCGTAATATTTGTGCTGCTGGCTGAAGTACCCCAGCTCCGTGTTGTCCAGGTGGTTCGCGACCTCTTCATCGCCTTGCCGAACGGCGATTTCAGCCTCCCGCTTGCCGTCGATGCTGACCCACACGGACGCCGTATAGGTTTTGCCCGCTTCAAGGCCCGTCATCTCTTGCGTAATCGTTGCGTCTGCCGGTCCCGTTACTTTCAATTGGTCGTCCGCATTGCTGTTTTTCACAAATGAAATACGATTCGTTGCAGACGCAGATGAGGCTTTAGACCAATAATTGAAGCCTTGGCTGTCAAAGCCGATATCCTTCACAGGGCTTCCTTCACCCCAGACCATTGCCGGCTGAACAGGAGCCGTATCCGGGTACAGCACATATCCGATGCCGGCCTCGGCATGCAGCGTCACTTGATCATTGATTACTTGAACATCGGCAACCCATTCACGTCCAAGATCTGTCAGCTTATATAGCTTCGCCGTCTCTACTTCATTCCAAGAGGCTGGAACCGTCCATGTGGTTGCGCCGCCGGCCGGATTCCAGTGGTAGATCTTATCCTCCGTATGAGGATCCCATGGAATGAAGACTGTGCTATTGGTGACTTGATCACTGTCCGTCATAACGGCGATATCATGTCCGTCCTTGCTTAAGTGAATTTTCCCGTCAGCTTGGCGCTCCACCTTGACATGATTGTCGAACAGAATGCGGTCCGTCTCCATCTTCAAAATATCGAAATTCTGCATGTACTTTGTCGGCAAATTGTGGTTGAAGAAGGTGGAAGTCATCGCTTTGTAGCTGTTGGATTCCGGATTGCCCTGCCAATAGCCGACCCCGGCCTGCTGCATCCCCTTGAGGAGAGGAGTCGACAAGAAGCCGTCGGTTTGCGAATTGCGGAGGAACCGGACGATTTTGCTGTCATTCCCCTTATTCGGATAAGCCGGATCCGTCCCCCAATGCACCCAAGCCGCCTGCTCAAAAATCGGACCCGCGTATTCCGTACCGAGCATCCAGCCGCGTTCGTTAATATACTCCGCCAGCTTCTTCGCGTTATAGTCCGCCCCGGAGTAAACATCGACATAGACAAAGCTCAGATTATCGCCTGTATCATCCTTCAGCATTTGAAGGCGCCGCTCAAGCTCCCCGGATTCCACATCCTTCGTTTTGTTCACATAGTAAGCCTGATCCAGCCACCCCCAGCCTTTGCTTAAAGGAAGGACCATATTTTCGTGCTTGTACTGGAACGCATCCGTCATATATTCCGTGGCGTTAATATGAACGCCGCCGTAAATGTTATATTTTTTGCCTTCCTCCAGCACAAAGTTAAAGTCTTCCTTGCCGCCTTGGCGTATGCCGATATGGCCGCCGTAATCCGGATGGGAATCGTCATGGCCTTCCGCTTGGTACCCCTTGAACAATACGAGCTGGCCAAATCCGTCCGTCAAATTCGATATTTTTTTCGCGTTATCGAATGCGCGCAGAAATGGCGAAGTGGTTGTTGAGCCGATGTTCATGCTGATGTACGAGAAGCTTTTGTTAATCAAATCGCTGCCGTACGGCGCTTCGGCCACTTCACGGTATGCGACCGCGCCATCCTGCCAGTCGATGATTTCATCGTCGTTCGCATCCGGCGTTAATACGACTGTCGCCCTCGGTAAAGCCTCCGGCTCCAGAACGGTATTGTTCCGATAGATCCATGTCCCCCCGGAGACGGATGCTTTCTTATTATTCAGCACCGGGTCATTCGCCACTTTCACGCGGACTTTATCGAATCCGTTCACGACATTCGTGATGACGGTTGCCGCCAGCTTATCGTTATTAAGGAAGGCGTATGTGCGCCCGGCGTTAACATCCGCCGCCCCCTGCGCAAGATCCTTGTACTCCTCTTGAACGGGAACCCAGTCGCCCGTTATCCATGCCGCCGTCTCATGCGCTTTCGGCTCGGCAGCGTGAACGGATATGAAGTCATGGTTAGGGAACTCAATCGTTCTAACCTTCTCCGTGCCCTCCTCAAGAAGATTGACCATTTCGAAGGTTAGCTCGTTATCCTGAACCGACAGCTTTGCTTCAAGCGTCACGGCAATTTCGGGTATTTCGAGCGTATACTCGGCTGCTCTCCCGTCTGCAGACTTCCGGTAGGAGGCGGCAGTCGGATAATAGGAAACCTGATTGATTTTCACTTCATTAAGACCGTTCATCTGTCCCTGCATTTCCGCATTGCCGCTTTTCCATATGTACTTCTGCACGCGCGGAAACTCTTGGTCAATGACAACGCTCATACGCTCGGACTCGATGGTGTCCGTTACGGTAATCGGTTTGGCGACTGGCTCTGCAATCTCGACCTCCGACACCTTCACATCGTCGATGGTAATGGTCTTATTGTTGAACCAGCTGCGCAGACCTATCTTTCCTTCACCCATAAGCACAGTCGGCAAGCTTGCGTTTAACACGCTAACGCCGTCGATCCACAGCTGAACGTTGTCGCCCGCATAACGAAGCTTGAAGGTATACGTTCTGCCTGCTTCGAAGGTCGGACTGTTCGCCGATGTCAGGTTGCCGTAAGTCTCGGATCCGTTTTGGACCGAGTCCCAGCCCCACCCGCTCACATCGTACTGAATGACGTTGTAATTGTTGCTGTCTGCATAGCGGTACACAAGGCCGAACCGGCTTGGTGCCGCCGCGAACTTCAGCTTCACTTCGTATTCCCCGTCGGCAAGGCTTGGAGAGGCCGTATCCGCAAGGATGACAGCGCCTGTCGTTACCGCTTTGACGGTTCCGTTATCCGGAGTAATCGTTGCTGTTCCTTTGGCTGCCGTCCAGCCCGTAATGTCATTGTCATGATAGTCCTTGAAGTAGACTTCGCCTCCGCCTTCAGCCGCGAATAGCGGCGCAGCCGGCATCATCAGCTGCACCCCCAGCGCCATCGCCGCAAGAAGACTTATTGCCTTCAATCGTGTTCTCAAAACGCCAACCTCCCTCGTTTTTGCTTGCTAGCACGCTTCGGCCTTGTTTCTCCCCTCCTCCCCATGGTTTCATCGCCGCGGCAGCTGGTTTTAGTCAATGACGGCCAGCAATCTTTTGATTACAACGGCCGATTCCGCTCTCGTCGCGTTTTCCTTCGGCGCAAATGTCGTCGTTGTTCTTCCCTTCATTAAACCGGAGGAAATCGTATACCCGACGGATTGCTTCGCCCATTCGCTGATTTTGTTCTTGTCGGTGAATGAATCAATGGAGCCTGCCGTAAGGCTGTTGATGTTCACGCCGTCCGCATAAGCTTTCGCTCTCATCAGCATGGCCGTCATCTCTTCGCGGGTAATCTTTTTTTCCGGGGCAAAGGAAGCGCTGGAAACGCCATTGATAATGCCGGCCGAATAGGCTCTCTTTACGGAGTCCGCATACCAGGCGCCGGACTTTACGTCCTTGAACGGCATCGCGCCTGTACCCGCTTTAAGCTTCAGCGCGCGGGCGATCAACGTCGCGAATTGCGCTCTCGTCACCTGGCTATCCGGAGCAAAACGCTCCTTGTCTACTCCCTCTACCACACCGTGAGATACCATCTCCATAATGTCGTCTTTGGCCCAGTGCTTGACGACGTCCTTGAACAGCTTCGTAAATGTCGTTATTGTATTCGGCGTGAAGGTTTGATCCTTCAAATCGCTGTCGAGCAGTCTCATGGAAGTCCACTTCACGTTGGAGGAGCCCGCTTTTTTGGCTTTAAAAGTGATTGTCGTAATATCCAAGCTGCCTTTTTCGCCGCTCACCTTCCCGATTTTGGTATGGGCAATCGTAACGACGTTATCTTTGATAACCGGCTGAACGGAAAAGCCCTTAATGGCGGTTTCCGCTTTTACGACTTCCAATTTGGCAGGATCGAACTCGAACTTGGCTTCATACGCGTACATATCTTGAATCTGACTGCCATGCAAGGTGATGGTGAACAATTCCTCCGGCGTTTCCTTCTCCGAAGTCCGCAAGGAGAAATCCGACAGCTTCTCTGCGCTGACCGCCGCCATCCAGACCATACTGCACAGCATACAAATCATCGTGCTCAGCAACCATTTACGTTTCATCCTAGTACCCACCCTTCTTCAAATTGAAAACGTTTCCAAGACTAGAAAAGACGAAAACGAATTCGTCACCTACAACGAGCGTGTACCCTCACAATCCCGAAGGAAAGTGAGGGTACACGGGTTAGGTGCTTATTTAGCATACAAATTATAGGACGCGTTACGAATGATCATTTTTGACCTCATATTGATCATTTTTGTTCTAGATTCCTGCGCGGAATAGGAGCTGGGCTAGGCCTGCCTCTCGTATTTTTTGCGATACGCGATTGGGCTGACGCCCGTTACTTTTTTGAAGATTCTGCTGAAGTGCTCGGGGTTGACATACCCTACCTTTTCGGCTACGTCGTAAATTTTCAATCCGTTCTCGAGGGCTTGCTTTGCTTTTTCGATTCGAAGATTCGTTAAATAGGGGATAAAATTGACGCCGGTTTCCTTCGCGAATTGTTTGCTGAGGTAGCTTTCGCTGACCCCTACCATCTCGCTAATGGTGGACAATAAGATTTCCTCATCATAATGCTTTTCGATAATGGCCTTCGCTTTAGCCACAACCGGACTAAGCCAGGCAGACGCGCCTTTGCTGACGGGATGCAGCTTCTCGTGCAGCAGCTCCAGAAATTGCTCGATCCATTTAACGGTCTCCTCCCAAGTCTCCAGCTGGCGAACCTGTTCGGCGGGATGAGGGAATACCGCTTGGATATCGTTCCAGGCAATACCGTTTCGGGAGATGACCGTCCCCGCTTCCCATATCATCTCGCTCAGCTCCGATTTGATCCGTTCGGGAAACGAAGGATAGCGCTCGATCAGCAAACCGAACCCATCCTGCAGCTGCCGCTTATAAACCGATTGATCCGCTTCTTTTAATGATTTGAGCAGCTCCGTCTTGAACAAGTTCCACTTGTCCTTCCATTGATTATGTTTGTCGGACGGCATACTCGTTTGTCTGGCCGCTTCGGGATAATAAAGATGATCATAGCCGTGAAAGTAACTAAGGACGGATAGCCGTTCCGCCTGCTGAAAGAGCCGGCTCCATTGCATAACGCCGTTCGCAACATGGCTGATTCCGATCGATATCCGCAAGTTCAAAAACTGACGCAGCCTGATCTGAACATCGGTTAGTACCGTATGGGTCAGTCTTCGGATGACGACTGTGCTGCATTGCTCGGGGAACGTAAAAAATATCGTGTAATGCCGGTCATCATGGCGGCAAACTCGGCATATCCCTTCATTTCTCTCTTTATTCGTTACGCTTCTGATTGTTTGAAGAATCATGCGGTGGGTATCCTCGAATGGGACGGCCTCCGAAAGCCTGATCAGCGCAACCTCTTGATTTTTTTCGCCCATGTGCTTTCGTACGATAGCTAAGCTTCGGTTCCAATCCTCCTTCTGCTCCAGCATAGGCTGCCCCGTTTCTTGGAGCACGGATAAGCGGTGCAGAATCGAGCAGACCGTTTCTTCTTCATCAGACGGGAGAGAATCCGCCAGGAGGCTTTGTCTTCGATTCAATTCATCCACTGTCTTCTCAAGTACCGGGATGATATAGTTTTCGTCCAGTTTCGCTTTCAGCATGTAGTCGAACGCGCCGAGCACAAAGGAATCTCGGACAAAGGAATAGTCGCTGTAAGCGCTTAGCATAATGACCAAAGGCTGCTGCGGAAAAGCCGCTTCGCGCACCGCTTTCAGCAGCTCCACCCCGTTCATGCGCGGCATCTGAATGTCGGCAAGAATGAGATCAATATCTTGACGCTCTTTCAAGAAAGCTAAAGCTTCGAATCCGTCGCCTGCTTCGCCCGCAATTTCAATATCGGCTGATGTCAATAAAATGTACTCCCGAAGCGCCAACCTGGCTAGAGGTTCGTCGTCAACGATGAGAGCTTGAAATTTCGCCATCCCTATCGCCTCCCGCATCATTTAAGGCTTGCACTGCCTTTGACCAGTTGTCGTTCAGCTTTCTCTGGATGTCCGCCACTTCTGCGCCTGCGAATATTTCCTGTCCGCTTTTCTTCTCATCATATTGTGCAGCGTTTTTAATTCGGATATAGTTCTCATCCTGTCCGTTATAGAGAAAGGGGACAAAAGGATGCTTGTTTCTTACTTCCGCAAAAAAAGGAAGGGTGGATTCCACATCAATCAGCGTAGATGTGTTTTGTGAAGTGTTAATGTAGGTTTGATAGACTTCGGGGCTAAACATCCATTCCAGAAACGCGACGGCTTCATTGGTGTGCTTGGAATGTCTGTTGACTGCTATATAATGGTCGTGCATGGTTGCCGAATAAATCTGTTCCGTCTTTGACGCTCTCCAAGGCAGCGCAAAAGCATCCAGGTCGCTATCATAATTCACTTTCGATTGATGCTCGGAGTAGTACCATTGCCCAAGCGCGATCATGGCCGCTTGGCCGGACTGGAACAATTGCGTCGCCTGATCAAACCCGATGTTCAGCGCATTCGGTCCCGCCAGTTCTTGGTCTGCAATCCGGCTAAGCATATTGGCGGATGTCTCGAAGGTTGATCCGGGACCAAAAGGCTTCTCCGTATTCGCCAGACGGGATAAATAATTGACATCCTTGGCTAGAACCGCCGGTCCAAATTCCATGAACGGGTAGAACGTCCACTCGTCCTTGCCGCCGATCGCGATTGGAATATATTGGCCATGGTCTTTGATTTTCTCCAGAACGTCCATAAATTCATCCAAGGTCTTGGGCACCTCGATACCTACTTCTTGAAAAATGCTGGGATGATAATAGACATATTCCGAATACGAAACGAGCGGCAATCCTACAATCTCTCCCTCGATATCGCCGGGAAACTTATTCCTTCGAGCCGCGTCTAATCCATTCAACGGAAGGAGGGAATCCTTGTATACCGGCAAATGACCGGATTTCAAATAAAACAAATCCGGCAAATCATTGGCGGCATAACGAACCTTAAGGTACTGTCCGCTATTATCCGGAATTGTCTCCACTTCAACCGTCACATTCGGTTTTAGCCTAGAATATTCTTTCACCTTTTTGGTCCAAAACTCGATGTCCGTCTTCGATTCCCAGATTCCGAGTTTCAAGCGGATCGGTTGATGATGATTCGGCGCGCGGGACGATTCGTTCGTAAAGACGCCCTGGTTCCCCCCATCTTGTTTCTCCATAAGAACGGAACCGGCCGTCCATCCGACTGCGAAGAGAATGAGCGCCACAGCGATAAGCCTTCCCCTTCTTCCCCTCATTTGTTCCTCTCCCCAATAAATGTATGCGTTTTAAAATATGAACCTCATCATACATGGAACGGAAACAGAACAATATGACGTTTTTGGTTCGTATTTGATCATTTATGTCATCGTTTTTGGACTTACGGCTCTACGCTTTCGTCCGGTTCCGTAATTATCGGGAGCCGGATGGTCACCTTCGTTCCATTTGGCTGATGCGGCTCATAATGAAGACCATACCCCCGGCCGTAATGCAGCTGAATTCGGTTATGCACATTTTTATTCCCCATCCCGCTAAAGGAATAAATCGGCGATTTTCCCTGAGGATCAGCGAACAGCTCCTCCGGCATGCCTACTCCGTTGTCTGCAATGGCGATAAGCAGATCATTGTCCGTCTGACGGATCGAAATTTGGATCTTCGCGGGATAATTGACCTCCTTGAGACCATGAATAATGCTGTTTTCCAGAATAGGCTGCAGAAGCAGCTTTAACAGGTAGTAGCGGGTAACGTTAGGACCGATATCCCAATCCGTCTCAATGGGTCTGCCGAAACGAATTTCCATAATGTAAAGATAATGCTTCAGCAAATCGATTTCTTCTTCGACCGTAATCAGAAGTCCTCCGCGATTAAAGGACGACGCCAGCATTCGGGTCAACGCGTGAGTCATGCTGCGTATATTATCCGCTTTGCTTATTAAAGCCATAAACTTGATGGAATTTAGCGTATTAATGAGGAAATGTGGGTTAATCTGCGACTGAAGGGCAGCAAATTCCGCCTTTCGCTTCTCCGTCTCCTGCTGCTCATGTTGTTCCAGCAGGTCCTGAATCTGAGCGGTCATGAGGTTAAAGGAATGTCCTAAGCGCACCATTTCCAAGCTTCCTGATTCGGTGCATCTCGCGCTTAAGTCTCCCCCCGTTACACGTACAATTTGCCGAAGCAGTTCGCTAAGCGGCTTTGTTACATTGGAAACAAAATAGAAAGAGATGAGCACAAGGGCCAAAATAATGAAAACAGCTAACAGCCATACAAAGGAATTTACATTATTGTATTTCTCCATAAGGCTGCTGAACGGAATCATCTGTACAATGAACCAATCCGTATTGTCGACTCTGGCATAAGTGACCAGGTGCTTACCGCCATTTTCATTGTCTACGAAAGCGCCTTTTGATTGACTGTCGAGGTTAGAAATCCAGTTGTTCGTAATGAGACTGCCACGGTCCACAATCGTATTCGAAGCAATGATTTGATGATCGTCACTCACAATATGCAGAATCGATTCCGAATTGTCGCGAGATTGGAGGATATGGTCAAAGGCGCCGCTTTCAAAGGTGAACAAAATCATTTCCAGCGATGAGAGGGAATGCAGCTCTTGCGGCGAAAAGGCTGCAGCCATCAAATACAAATTGTAGTTGCCGTAAAGCAAATTCGGAATCATTCCCAGAAACCGGACGTTGCCTCGAGCGTTGAGCGTTTCTTTATACCAGCTCTCGCCGCGAATATTGTTCTCGTCTGTCATCACGTTTTTGAGATAAGAATACGATTGATTATTGTCAAAAAAGAAATTAACCGAAAGAACGCGCCCAGAGACGGAAGCGGTGTACTTCTCGATCAGTATTTTAAGATTATAACTGGCCGCTTGCTTTTCGATCCCTGTGGAATGGTGGATGGCGGATACCGTCTCGAACACATCCCGGTCGACGCCGATGGAAGCGAATAAGCCCGACATCCTGCTTATCTCCTGGCTTACGGAATAGGCGAGCGCCTCCGAGGTTTGCAGCGATCTCTCTTTATTCTGTTCCAGAATATCCCGCTTGTAGATATGCAAAATAATATAGCTGATGAGGATAACAGGTATGATGACGACCAGAATGAAAAACAGCCTTAACGTGGTCGACATCCGCATATTTTTGTGCATATGGGCTCCTTATCGCGAGGGATGGAGAAAACCTTTACTATTCATTAAACATTTCCCAACAAAAATCCTTTTTCTTTGCATCACGCACGATACACTTTGTATCTTTCGAGGATAAAGAAGAGACATTCCAGCGGCGTACGCCGTGGAATGTCCATATCAATTATTATCGTACACCATTCCGGTTTTTTTCTGCCTGAATGGACAGCTCATCATTACTCGATGCCTTGCTCCGCTGCAGCGGCGTTTACTTCTTCAATCATCTTGTCAAGGCCCTTGGATTTATAGCCGTCAACAATTTTTTGCCACGTTTTCTCCACAGGATCATTAGACAGCATGACATTCAACAAATCGTCATGATCAAAAATGGTAAAGCTGTCTTTGGTCGGAGTCGACAAGTAAGTCAAGCGGATGTCGTATTCCGGCACCTTCGTATTTTCCAGAATCCAATCCATGTAGTCTACCGCTTGCTGCCGGATGCCCTCATTGGCGATTGCCGGGTTATTCATATCATAGCGGTCTGCCGTTTCATAGGCGACCAGATCTCTTAGGAAGCCGGTTAACGGATACTTCTCGACATGCGGAGTATCGCTCAGCAAAACCTTCTTGTCGCCTTCTACCTTGTAGTCGACGCCTTCTTTGCCGTAAGTGAGAAGATCTTTGCCTTCCGGAGATAATACGTAATCATACAGAGCCAAGATCCGGTCGAGCTTCTTCGGATCAATCTTGCCGCTAAAGTAGCTCTCGGACCAGTAGGTCTTGAAGATCGCATGATGACGCTCGCCGTCAGGTCCGGTCAAAGGCTTGAGTACTTTGACCGTTTCGGAAATATCCTTATCCGGGTAGCTGGCTGCCCAACGCTTCGTATTGATATTCAAGTCCAGGTTGACAAAGCCGCCGCCGGAGAGCATCGCTGCCGCTTTGCCGGAAGCAAACTTGTCATACGCGATATCCGGGCTTGTCAGCGCAATGTCCGGGTCAATCAAATTGTTGTCATACATTTCCTTCATATTTTGAAGGGCCGGCAACGCGTTTTTCGAGAATACGGCCGGAATGAACTTGCCGTCTTCCTTGATCCACTTGAAGTCCGCGCCGCTGCCGTCGCTTGTTGCCACAGGGTTGCCGTACAGCCAGAACAATCCGCCCAGCATTTTCACTTGAGCTGCCGTCAGGCCCGTAATTTGCTTGCCTTCCGGATCGGCCTTCACGATGGCGTCCAGCATCGCCTTGAATTCATCCCACGTCTCCGGCTCCTTCGTAATGCCGGCGGCTTGCGCCAAATCCCAACGATAGTAGACGGTGCGGTCAAGCGCGCTCCAGTCTACGCTCGGGAACATCCTTCTTGGAATCGTGTAGTGCTTGCCGTCAACAGCCAATCCCGCAATATCCGGCGCCTCAAAATATTGGGCTAGGTTCGGGTACTTTGCCAGGTCCGGCAGCGGAGCAACGACGCCTTGCTCAACCCACTTGCGCTGATACTGCGTGCCGATCGCGTCGATCGCGAATACATCCGGCAGCTGTCCGGAAGCGGCCCACATCTGAATCTTCTGGCCATAGTCGTCCCAGGTCGTATTAACCGGTTTGATCGTGATGTTGAACTTTTGCAAAATTTCTTGCACGATCGGGTCGTCCTTAAGCTTAGCCATTTCTGCTTCTACGTCCCAGAATGAGACGGAAACCTCCATCGGTTCGCTATACGGATTTTCTTCTCCTCCCGCAGATGGGCTTTCGCTCTCTGACGGCTTCTCGTTCCCGTTGTTGCCGCTGCAAGCCGCTAGCAATCCGATGAACAATGTCATACATGCCAAGATGACGCCAAACTTTTGAATACGTTTCATCCATGAATCCTCCCTTTTCTCATTTTGAAGCTTTTGTTAGGACAGGACAAGCATCTATATGAATTTCCTTATCCTTTAATGGAGCCTACCAATATCCCTTTGGCGAAGTGCTTCTGCAAGAAGGGATACACCATCAGGATCGGCACGCTGGAGATGACGATCGTCGCCATCTGTAAAGCCGGCGTATATACTTTGCTGGAATCGCTGTCCGCCGCTTGTTGGGCCAACGTATTCAGCAGCTGATTGCTCGTAATGAGCGTCTCCCGCAAATAAATTTGAAGCGGCGTCTTGGCGGAGTCGCTGATGAAGATAAGCGCGTACCACCATTCGTTCCACCGCTCCACCGCGTAGAACAGACCGAAGGTTGCAATGAACGGAGCGGAGATCGGCAAAATGATTTTGAACAAAATATACAGGTCATTGGCTCCGTCCAGCTTCGCCGATTCCTCCAAGCTCTCCGGCAGCGTGCCGAAGTAGTTCTTCATAATGATTAAGTAGAACGTGTTGAGGCCCGCCGGAATAATCATAACGAGAATATTGTTGACGAGTCCCAAATCCTTGATGATGAGGTAAAAGGGAATAAGCCCGCCATTAAAAAACATGGTGAATAGAATAAGCGTCAGCATCCCGTTGCGGCCCGGCATTCCTTTCTTGGAGAGCGCATAAGCGCCCGTAACCGATATCGCCATGCTGAACAGCACGCCGGCGACCGTTACGATAACCGTATTAATCGCGGAGCTCCAGAACTTCCCGTCGGATAAAATGACCTTATATGCCGTCAGATCGAAGGAGAGCGGCAGCAAATAAAGATTATGCTGGCTGATCACCTCGAACTTGGCGATAGATATAATGAGCACGTTGTAGAACGGAAAAAATGTAATGAGGGACAGCAGTCCGAGCACGATATATACGGCAATATCGAAGGGGCTCAGTCCTTTTTTCTTCTTAGCTTCCGTTAGCTTCACTGTCTGATAACCTCCTATCCGTAGCTGTGTTTAATAAAGTCCTTCCTCGCCCATTCGCTTCACAATCGTATTGGCGACGACGAGAAGCACGAGGCTAATAACGGATTTAATAAGTCCGACTGCCGTCATATAACCGAAATCTCCGCCTACCTGGAACGATGTCCGGTAAATATACGTATCGACGACATCCGCCACGCCGTAAACCGGCGAGCTGTACAGGTTAAAGATTTGGACGAAGCTTGCGCCTTGCGTAAGCATCTGGCCTACGTGCAGGATAAGCAGGATCGCCACGGTGCTCTTCATTCCTGGCCATGCGATATGGAGCAATCGTTTGAACCGGTTAGCGCCGTCCATCTCAGCCGCCTCATACAGCTCGGGATTAATGCCAGCCAGCGCCGCCAAGTAAATGATCGAATCCCAGCCAACTTCCCGCCACATATGCGTGAAATAAAGGAGAGGCCGGAAGGAATCGCTGTCCGTCAGAGGCGAAATCGGATCGAAACCGAAAACCATCAACACTTGGTTCACAACACCGTCTCGGCTAAGGATAATCGTAATAATACCGGCCAGCACAACCCATGAGATAAAATGCGGGAATGTTAAGACCGTCTGGAAAAACCTTTTGGCTGTTTTTCTCGAAAATTCATTAATGAGAATAGCCAGAATAATCGGCATTGGAAAATTGATAAGCAGCTTCATTAAGCTGATGATGATCGTGTTCTTGAATGCCGTATGGAAATCAGCGTCCGACCATAATTTTTGGAAATGCTCGAAACCAATCCATGGGCTGCCCCAAATGCCGCCGCTGTAGTCGAACGTCTTAAAAGCCAGCGTTACGCCATACATCGGCCCATAAGCGAATAACGCGTACCATATGAGAACCGGCAGAACCATCAGATAAAAGTACTTGTGCTGAAGCATCGTCTTCCAAAGGTTCCTTGATGTTCTAACTTTCTCCCCGCTCTGCATTAGAAGTCACTCCTTGCATGTTCTATTTTTCTATTAGCATGGAACCGTTTGTTTCCGCTTTCTTAGTATAGTAGGGACGGCGGAAGCGGAGTATGGACAGAATCCATCTTCTATGTGGACTCCCTCATGAAAGTGCTTTCATACATTTTCAATCGCATATTTCGACATAGGCGGCTTAAATTTGTACATATGTCCAAAAAAGAAACCTTGAAAGGCTGTTAAGCCGATCAAGGTTCGAATCACTCATTCCACAATTTTCTGGCCACCTGCGCCAAATCTGTAATATCAATCTTGCCGTCGTAATTTACGTCCGCAGCCTTCGCCGCGCTCCAATCCGGACTATCGACGTTTTTATCGTAATGTGCCGCTGCGATCGCAAGATCCCCAATGCTCACTCTGCCGTCCTTATTCACATCCAGCAGATTGCCTGGATCGACTGGCTGAACCGTAATGCTCCGGGTAACGGGCGCCGCATTCCTTTCCGCACCTTGCGGGTCGCTCACCGTAACTTGCACGACTTCAATTTCTCCCCTGGAAGACGTATCGACAACTTTGGCTCGCAAGGTCAATGCAATGAACGTCCCGTCTGTCCGGATCGCTTGATCCTCCCCGTCACTTTTTTTCGTTTTTTCAATGCGAATACTCCTTCACTTTGTCGATTTAGCCAAGTAAACGCGCTTCATGCTGTTCGGCTGAATCGAATCATACCGTATCGAAGGATTAATCAGAATGATCATATTTGAAGGAACATGATGATATTTGATCAAGCGCGCAAGTCGAACAACGGTCTTAACAGAGTCTGGTCCATCCTCAGGCATAAACAAGGCGTCTCCGTTTGATCCGCCATAGACGGGGAGACGCCCTGCTGTTCTGCTATACGCGCTGTTCTTCCCGCCAGCTCCTATATTCCTCGGCATGCAGCGGTCCGCCTTCCTTCATAACCGTCCATAACGGATCGGTGTCGCAATCCATCGTCGCCATCATATCGTCATGCCATTCGTTCAGCAGATAGACCGCTTCTTTACATACGTCACGCCGCTCCTGCGACATATCATGCTGCTCGTAAGGATCCGCCTTCAAATTAAATAACATTTCTTTCGGGAATCCATGATAACCGTCGTGATAGGAGCGAATGTAGAGCCAATCTCCGAATCGGACGCTGCGCTGGCAGACATGGGCGCACTGACTCAGCACGAGATAGTCTCGGCCCCTGTCGGACGCGCGGCGAATATCGTTGGCATAGCTGATACCGTCCCAGCGCTCCGGATGTCTGGCGCCGACAAGATCGG
Source organism: Paenibacillus nanensis (assembly GCF_003583765.1). Classification (GTDB taxonomy): domain Bacteria; phylum Bacillota; class Bacilli; order Paenibacillales; family Paenibacillaceae; genus Pristimantibacillus; species Pristimantibacillus nanensis. The sequence continues at coordinate 67,792 of NZ_QXQA01000007.1, read as the reverse complement.
CAAGCGTAGGCGCGAGGTCCAGATGATAGTGCAGCCCCTCTTTCGTCACGCCGCGTTCGCCGCCCGGCCAACGGAAAATCATCGGAATACGGCAGGTGCCTTGGTCGGCTGTGCCATGCTCGGAATAAATGCCGAGCTCCCCCATGTTCTCCCCGTGATCCGCGGTGACGAGAATCGCCGTATCCTCCATAACACCAAGCCGCTCCAGCATCGACAGCACCTGACCGATATGATCATCCATATACCGGATCGCGCAATCGTAATTATCGACGATCAGACGGATATCTTCATAAGCTTCGATCTGCTTGCTGTGCCGGCTCCACCTGCTGTAGTGCGACCTCGCCAGCGCATTCATATCCGTGATGCTATGCTGTCCTTCCTTCTGCAGATGGGTCTGGAACACCTCTTCCGTCAGCCACTCCGGCAGCGGCTCGTCCGCAAACGGATGTCCGACAGCATCCGGTACCCGGTATGGAGTGTGAGGATCCCAGAAGTTCAGATGCAGGAACCAATCCTCCGCCTGTCCGTTGTCCTCCAGCCACTTGAGAGCAGTCGGCAGCACTTGATGCGCGGATTCCAGCCCGTTCTCTCCAATGTTATGAACCTCGTGAAAGCCGGCATTGAATGTCCATGCGGAATGCCGATCCGCGAACGTGCTGATCGTCGCCGTTTTATAGCCCTGCTCCCGCAGCACATAGGGAAGAGTTTCCCGCTTAAGCCGGTCCTCGAAGCGCCGTCCCGCACCGTCCCGCCGCATATCCGCCGCTGTGCCGCCATGACCCGCGACACCGGTATGAATCCCGAACCTGCCCGACATGAGTGCCGTCCGGGAAGGCATGCAAGGCGCGTCGGAGCAATAGTAGTTGGTGAAGAGCACACCTTCCCCGGCAATGCGGTCAATATTGGGCGACGTATTTCGATGATACCCGTAACAGCCAAGATGATCGGGACGTAGCGAGTCCAAGTCCAATAATAAAATTCTCATAATCATTTCATCTCCCTGATGTCGTAGTAAGCCTATGTCTATATGCCGGCAAGAACAGAAGGCGTGGCGATCGCATGCCACAAGGCCGCGCTGATCACCTTCGTCTCGCTCTCCTCCCTCGCGTCGAACGTCAGAATCGGTTCCTCCAGCTCTTCCAGGTGCGAAACCCCGCCCCCAAGATATTGGCTGATGCGAGCCATCGCGGTTTCGATCCGTTGAAGAAGGCCGCCCATTCGCAGATCGAACACATCCAAACCGAAGATTTTGTTCTCCTGCATCCATTGCTTCTTATAAACGTTCATAAACCGCTCGGTCCTTGCCTTAAGCTCCGGAAGCAGCATCTCCACGTAAATCGCGAGTTCCTCTTTGTTTCCGCTGCGGTACGCCTCTCGAATTTCGATTCCGGCCACCGCCTTGAGCTCAAGCAGACTGCAGAGCGCAGCCTGCGTCTCGAAAAGAACGCTCCATTCCGGATTGCGGCCTGCTGCGGCTTTCAACAGCGCCGCGCTTCTGTAGTAATGCTCTTTATATGCTTCGGGAAGCACATGCTTGTCGAACAGCCCGTACAGCACATCCTGGTACAGCAAATATTTGCTCGGATTGACCTGGTTACCCATGCTTCGTCCCGGCGAAGGATTGTCCGGCACGAGATTGGCAAGATCCAAAGAGATGAAATCCTCGTATTCGCCGCTGGCGCATGTCGCGAAGCGCTCCCGCAGAACGGATTCGTCTCCCGTGTTCTTATAACAAAGCTCAGCCCACAGCTGTAAGGTAGGAAGAACGGCGTAGAAGGAGCATTCCGCGCCATTGTCACCCCATGCCGTAACGAGCGTCTCGCGGATGCCGCTTTCGATGCAGCTTTCATGCGCCATGATGCCGATATGACGGCTGAACGCATTATTTGGAGTAAAACCCATCCACTTCCACGCGCCGCCGGCGAATACGATGTTGTCGCTCAGCTGCTTGTGCTTTTTCATCATTCCGTCGTATTTCGCCCGGTCCTCTGTGTAATAATCCCAATAAACCAGCTTCAAATCCTCTGGGATCATAGCCGCGATGTCCGCGCGGATCGGACTATCGGGGTCATAGTATTCGCCTCCGCTCGCAAGCCGGAAGAACATATCGCTCCACATCATCGGTTTATAGCCATACGAACGAGCAATTTCCATCACCTTGGTGAAATGTTTCATCATCAGCGCAGACCGGTCATGGTAGCCATGCTTGTCCAAATATTTGCCCAGCCCCATCATATGCGCTTCGTCCATCCCGATGTTGATGCTCCTGCTGCTTAAATTGCCCGCCATTGTGCGGAACATCTCTTCGATCAGCTCGTATGTCTTCGGCTCGTCGATCAGCAAAATATCGTTGCAATCGACCAGATCCGCATGCGCCGCCCACTTCAGCGCTGGACCGAGATGAGCGAGCGTCTGTATGCAAGGAACCAGCTCGATGCCGAACATCGCCGCATAGCGGTCCATACTTTTCCATTGCTCCGTCGTGTAACGTCCTCGCATATAACCGAAATAGGGATAGCTCTCCATCTCGTAAGTGTCCTCGGTATACAGCTGTATATGGGTATAGCCCATTAGCGCGAGACGATGAACGATTGATTGGAACGCGTCCATATGGAGAACAGCATTCCTCGAACAATCAATCATGACGCCCAGACTGCTGTACCAGGGCGTCTCATGGATACTGAACGGCTTCCCTTTTCGAATGCCCTCTACAACCAGTCCGAACGCTCGAACAAATTGGGAGCCTCCTTCACAGGAAACGACTGCCGTTTGCCCGTCGTATTGAACGATTATTCCGCTATTCCCTCTCTCGAAACGCAAGGGGAGGCCCTCTGCCGACAACGAAACCCTCAAGCACCTTGCCGCTTCGGAAAGCGCTTGCCTCTGATTCTCCGTTATCCCTGTCACATGAATTTTCATCTTCCTCTGCTCCTGTCACTTCAATATCGTTCTGACTCAATCGGCATAGCCGGCAAGGAAGGAACTGGAACCCCTGTCGTCCAATCCGAAAAATGATTTCCAACCTGTATTCAGCCATATTATAATGAACAATTAGTGCTGCGCTGTATAGATAAAACATTGTATTCACGGTTAATAAATATGAAAGTGCTTACTTTTATTTGAATTCATAGTATTTTGCATATTTATCTTATTTTTTTCTATACGATTCCGTAAGGAAGCTCATGTACGATTGCTGTAAAGGGGGCTTTGCTATGTACAAAGCAATTATCGTGGATGATGAACGGTGGATTGTTGAAGGGATAAAAGCCGGCGTTCGCTGGAAAACATATGGCTTTCAAGTCGTCGGGGAGGCTGAGAACGGTAAGGAGGGTCTAGAACTAATCGAGAAGCTTCAGCCGGACTTTGTCCTGACCGATATTAAGATGCCGCTCGTTAACGGCCTCGAGCTGATCAAGCGAGGCAAAGAAATTTCCCCGCACACGATATTCGCCGTGCTCAGCGGCCATGCGGAATTCGCTTACGCACAGAAAGCGCTCAATTACGGAACATTCGGCTACTGTCTTAAGCCGTTCGAAATCGAGGAAATCGAGACTATGCTTGCCAAAATCTCGCAGTCACTGAAGGAGCGATCCGGGGCGAAGCCCGACCGTGACGCACAAGAGCTGTACGAGGTTCTGTGCTCCGGGAACATACAGCAGCTGGAAGAGAAGCTATCTTCCGCCGGGATGCCGGTAAGCGCGGATATGCCTGTCACGCCGGTTGTCATACATGGCTACGTGCCATCACCCAATCAGGACATTCATCATATCCGCTTCCGGATGAATAAAAAACGGGTCGGGCTGCTTCTCTACAGCTATTTGGCAGATGACTTCCTAAGCTTCCTTGACTTATCCGGGAGCGGCAGCGGCATGGAATACAGCATCGGGATAGGCACGTCCTCCGCCAGCGCCGCCGAGCTGGAAGCGTCGCTTGAAGCGGCAACGATAGCGGCCTATGGCAGCTTCTCCACAGGAAAAAGCGGCGTTTATCGGCCGATTGCTTCATCGGAATCGAAGATGGACGACCTGCTGTCGGAGCTTGCCGGGGCGCTTGCCCAGAAAGACCGGATCCGCTTCGTGTCGGTTATGGAGTCCTGCAGGCCGTTGTTCCACAGCTATACCTTATCGATTAAGGACGCCTACATGATTTTCAACACCGTTATGTACCTGTTCACAAGGGAAGGCGTTAAAGCAAACGCAAGGTTTCTAGAGGGCTACGATCAGCTCTCTTACGATTACGGCCATGCTGACGCTATGATTGATTATTTAGTGAAGCACACCCTTAATCAGCTGTCCGACGAGTTATCCTCCAGACTTGCCGGCGTGACGCATAACCGCATCAAGGAAATCGTTACGTACATTCACCATCACTTTAACCAGGAAATATCGATCCAGAGCTTGTCCGAGAGGTTTTACCTAAGCCCCACTTATTTGTCGCAGCTGTTCAAAAAAGAGGTTGGAGAAAACTTCGTGGAATATTTATCCCGTCAGCGAATCCAATATGCCTGCAAGCTGCTCGCCGAGACGGATTTGACGGTCAGCCAGATCGGAGAAAAATGCGGCTTCAACGACTATTTCTACTTCACCCGCATCTTTAAAAGGCTGAACGGCATGACGCCAACGCAGTACAGGGAATCGCGATGAAGGCCTTCAGCAAGCTTTCTATTCGAACGCAGGTGCTGGCGATCGGAGCGATTTTCCTAGCTGTCATCCCCCTCGTCAGCATCATGGCGTTCCGGCAATCCAGCGATGTCATCGTCGGCCAAAATACGCAGTACAACATGGAGCTTGTGTCTAATCTGAGGCAGCGGGTATCGGATAACTACGCCAAAATTTCGGGAATTATGATTAATCTCGGCTATGATTCGACCGTCCAAGACTTCCTTGCGGAGAACGATAAGCTGCGAACATACGAGCTTTCAAAAAAAGTAAACAGCCTGATGGGCGTTATTAAAAGCACCAACCCCGATATTACGGACATTATTATTGTGAACGCCGCCGGGAAGCACACCACGCTAACCGGAAAAATCGGACTGGCGCACGAATTGATGGGCAAGCTTGACGAAAGAGAAGTTAAAGTTCGTTACGGCGGGTTCATTCATGACGATCCGAAGTTGGTCAACGACTCCTTTTTATTCGGCATGAACCTGTTCGCATCCCGCGACACGTACCGGTATGGAGAAAAAATCGGCTTCATTGCGGTTGTGCTGGATGCCAAATCGATCCAATCGGAGATTGAAAAGTTTCCCCGCCTTTCGGGCACAAGCTTTTATCTCAGAACGAACGGCGAGCTTGCCTTCGCCAACGCGGCCGGGTTAGTCCTGAATTTGGACGAGGACCAGCTAGCGCTCTACTCCGATTACGGGGAAAATGCCGTTATTGAAAAGATCGGCGGGAAATCATACGCCATTCAATCTTTCGCACTGCCTGAAATAAACGGCAATATTCTTTCCGCGGTTCCAATCGGCAATCTGATAAAAGAGCTTGAAGGGCTGAAACGAACCAGCTATATCATGATTATCGTTACGCTCGCGCTCGTCACCATTCCGTATATCGTCCTGATGATGAATATACTGAAACCGCTCGGGAAGCTGATCGCATTTATGAAACGGCTGAAGAGCGGCAATCTCGAGGTGCTGCATACGAAGGTCGAGCTGGAGGGCTACGCCGAAATTGAGGTGATTTCCACTCAGTTCAACACGATGCTCAACCGGATTAATGACCTGACTCAGCAACTGGTGGAGACGACCGGCGAGCTTTACCAAGCTGACATCGAGCGGCAGCGCGCGGAGATGTCCTTCCTGCAAAGTCAGATCAATCCGCATTTCCTTAGCAATACGCTCGACGCCATTAAAGGGATTGCCATTGTGAAGGGAAACCGGGATATCTACGAAATGACTGCGGCCTTAAGCCGGATGCTGCGCTACAGCATTAAGGGGGCGAACGAGGTCACGCTGGAGGAAGAGCTGAAAATTATTAGCTCCTATATTACTATACATCAAGGGAGATTCCCGGGAAGAATCCAGTTCGAGGAATATATTACGGAAGAGCTGCAGAGCGTCCTTATCCCGAAAATGATCATTCAGCCTCTTATCGAGAATGCGTTAACCCACGGGCTTGAACCCCATGCGAGCGGAGGGAAAGTCGTCATTCAAGCGGAGCTTCGGGAAGATCGGCATATGGAAATCATCGTAACAGACAACGGCGTCGGAATGGAGCCGCAGCGTCTGAACCAGCTCAGGAGCGCGCTGCGCTCCAAAGACCGCGCAGCCAATCAACACATCGGCATTAAAAACGTTAACGACCGGATTCGTCTCCATTACGGGGAGGGATACGGCATCGAGATCAACAGCTGGCTAGGAAGCGGCACTGTCGTACGGTTATTGCTGCCGATAACGCCGGCTTGAGCAGTTCATGCCCCACTCCATATGCCTGCGCGAAGAAAGCCGTCCCTATGGGAACGGCTTCTTCTTTTGCGCCTTTGTCCATGTATTCGGTACGAGACTTTGGGCTTAATTTAACAATAGCTTTGCCGCTTCCGCCAAGTCCTGAATATCGATCTTGCCGTCGCGGTTCAAGTCCGCGATCTTAGCCGTATTCCAATCCGGGCTGCTTGACGTTTTGCCGTAATGAGCCGCTACGATCGCGAGGTCGCCGATGCTGACTCTGTCGTCGCCGTTCACATCGCCTGGCAGGCCGTTAGCTGCAGTCAAAGTAACACGATGTGCCGCGCCAGCAGCAGCCGTCTCCGTGCCGTCTCCATGGCCTAACGCTGCGCTTGTCACCTCGATAACCGTCGTCGTCTTCTCTTCCGCTTCCTTCGCTTGGAACGTTAGAACGAGCAGCTCTTTATCGCCGCTGATCCCATGCTCCGCTCCGGAGCTGGCCATAATGAAACGAATCTTGCCCGCTTCGACTTCCTTCGATTCAACGAGGCTGATGCCTTCGGCTGCGGATTCCGCTGCCGTGAAGACAAGAGCGCCGCTGTCGAATTGTACGGTGAAGTCGCCTGCATACGCAGTCTCCTCTAAATTGGCTACGCCGAGCGACAATTGGAAGTTACCGCCCGCTTCTACCGCGCGGTCGCCCGTCAATACGGCAGCCGCGCCTTCAGGCTCTGCCTGGCCGGCTTGAACCTGCGTCTGCAAGCCGCTGCCTTCTTTCTCAAACGCGATGCCGAACACGTTATAAATATTCAATTCATCCGAGAAGTTAGCGTTTAACTCATAGGAGCCCGGCGCGAGCTCCGGAAAGTCCGACTCGAACACGAATTCCGTTCCCGCTTCATTCTGGCTCGTCATCGAGAATTCAATTGGTGTTTCTCCGATCGTTCCTTGCAGCTTCCGATCCCCGCTCAGCATCACGTATCGGTCAAATACCGCTTTTACCGCTAGCTTATCATTCGCCTCATAACCGTTCGGCTGCGCGTTTTCGATCGCGATGGATGTCAACTGCGGTACTGGCTTTTCGCTTTGGCGCTGCCACTTCAAGTAGTCGACGTTAAATTTGATGAAGCTCATGCTTGTATCGCCCGTGCCTTCGTAGAATAACCCGATTTCGCCGTTTGCGAGATTCGCCAAGCTCGAGTAAGCGTAATGGCCTTCCTTCACCAGCTGGGAATACTTCCAGTCGAAACGGTATTTCGGTTCGCCGTTCGGATACGTGCCGTCCTGCTCGATCAAACCGACCTTAACGGTTCCGTTAATGCGGCTTGTGGAGCTGCTTGGGCTGGCAAAAATAACCGCTTCTTTGCCGTCGATTCGCCCATTATAACGGATTGCCGTCATTTGGCAATAGGCGGCAACCAAATCGCGCTCCGTCACGACTTCGGCTTCCCACGTTTCGCCGCCATCGAGGCTCGTCGAGATTTGGGCGTAGCCGGAGTAGTTGCGGCTGAACATCTTCAATTGGCCGCCCGGCAGCTCGACTACCTGCGCCTCCGTTAATTCGTTTCCGGTCGACGTTCTTTCGTTCATTGTGACGCCGCCAACGATTCGGCCTTCATTCGGCGATTCTCCGCGGTGCCATGTCGCGCCGTGATCGTCGCTATAAATAACCGCGCTATTCTGGGAGCGGTTCTCGTTCGTGAAATAAACCGGGAACACGAGGCGTCCCGCATGCGGCCCTTCCTTGATCTGAATGCCGTTGCCCGGGCCTGCGCCAAGGAACGCCATCCAATCTTCTTTTAATCCGGGGTTCATATCGACCGGGCCTTCCCATGAGACCCCGTCATCGTCGCTGTACCACAGCTCGAGGTAGGACGTCATAATCGGCTTCAATGGAGAATTGCTCAAATAAATATTGCCGACCTTCACGCCGTTGTTGTACAGATTGCGAAGCTCGTCTACGCGATAAGCCGTTTTCAAGCCCGCGCTGTCGTACACCTCTCCGTTTTCTCTGATCGTAAATTCCGCGTTAGCGGCATTTCGCAGAATGCGGTACAATTTGCCGTCTATCGTCTTGTAGCCGGAGCCCTTGACGGATTGCGGGAACCCGATGCCTTCAGGGAAGCCGAGCACAAGCGAGAAGATTCTTCCCGTCTCTTCGTCTTGCAGCAGGGCCTGGTCAATATTGGACGCTGCGCCCGGGTAGTCGTTAATAACAATGCCCGGCTCCCATGTGTCGCCATTATCTAAGCTACGTCTAACCATCATATCAATATTGTTGGGAGAATCTCCGCCGTGAGGGACGCGTTTGTCAATGCCCGCGATTAACGTGCCTTCTTTCGTATAAAGAAGCGACGGAATCCGATAGTTGTTCGAGCCGTAAAGACCGGCGCTGTACACGTGATACGGCTCCGTAATGAGCGCGCCGTCCGGCAGCGGGTTCTCCGTCTGATTCGCCGCGGTTACGCCCGTAATCCGCAATAAATCCGCATCGTTTAACACTTCGCCGTACACTTCCGCATAATCGATCTCCCCATTGAAGAAGTACATATTGGATCCTGCGGCTCTGTCCGTCATGCCCAATTTGGCGCTGTTCGGCTGATAGATGTTGTTTAAAAACACCTTGGCCGAGGTCGTGTCCGTCTTAATCAGCTTGCCGTCAAGAAAATACTTGTAGCCTTGTTCCTTATCCATGACCATCGCGACGGTATGAACCTCGTTTGGCCTTACCGTCACATCAGCTTTTACATGCGTATTAACCGAGGTTTGTCCAGGCGCCTGCAGCCGATTCTCGCTCCCGACCGCGGAAGGCGTAATGTACATCTGGAAATGGCCGTTAGGCATCGTATTATTGCTAAGCGAAAACAGCGTCATGATGGAGGAGCCGCTGTAACGGAAGCGTGTAATAATTGTTCCTTCCTCCAGTGCTTTTAGCTGGTCCAAGTAGGGATTAAGGTCAGGGTAATGATTGTTATAAATTCGCTGATTCTCAACTCTGAACACAGGGGCTGGGCTATTCTGCTCGGGCGCTTCTTCTGCAGCCGCCCCGACGGATGGAAGCAAACCGAACAACATGACGGCGGCCAGCAACAGACTCAATGTTCTCTTCAACTCATTCAACTCCTTCTGTTTTAATAAACTCTACTGCCTGTTACGTTCCAACCGCTTCGCCAATCGTGAATGACCGGGCGTTCGAACGCTTCACCCCCTTTCCATGCCAAGCCGGCAACACGTCCCGAAGGGCCAACCGCCAAATCCGGCGCGATAAATCTCCGTCCTATTGCATGATGGCTCTTGCCGCAACGGATAGATCCCCAATATCGATGCTTCCGCTGCCGTCAAGGTCCAGCCTCTTCATCTCGTTCCAATCCGGGCTCGATTCGGACTTCCCGTAATGAGCGGCAATGACGGCCAGATCCCCTATTGAAGCTTTGCCGTCGCCGTTTACGTCCGGCGTTCTAAGCGCTTCAGGCTCTATTCGAACCGCATGCCCGGAAGGCGCGACTTCCGTCTCCCGACCGGCCTCGTCGCCAACCGTATAGGAGGAGACGCCGACCGCTCCGATCGTTGAAGTCTCCGTCTGCATAGCCGACCAGCTCAACCGCAGAAGCGGTCCGCCTTCCGCAACGGCATGGTCGCTGCCCGCGCTGGCCGCAATAATGCGGATGACGCCTGGCGCTTCCGCTGACGCATGGAGTACGTTAAGTCCTTCTGCGAGCGGGGAAGCCTCTAGAAATCGCATTTTCGTATGATCGTACCGAAGCGTCATATCATGGGCCATGACGGGATTCCCGATATCGGTCAGTCCCAGCTCGAGAGCAAATGATTCTCCCGATCTGACGATGTCCGGTCCCGTCAGTGTTGACGAGAAAACAACAGGAAGGGCGACTCTCGTCTCTTTCCATTCAATCAGGCTGTTCAGCCCTTTTTTCTTGACGACTGCCTTCACGATATAACGCTCCGATGGAGTCAGACCGCCCATCGTCAGCGCGCCTTCCGTCCTTCTTGTCTCCGCGACGGCTTTGCTTCCGTCTGCTGCGAGTGCTGTGACGATGATTCGCTCCACCGCCCCTCCGCCGCCCGAAGCGGCCGCGATTTCGGCAAGCCCGACCGTTATTGTTCCGGACTCCCCTGCGCTTGCCGGCGTCTCCGTATTCAACGCCATTGTCGATTGATCAACCGCGTAACGCAGTTGATCGATGCAGCTCTCCGGGTCGCTGAGCCCAAGAGCCTTAAAGATCGTGGACGCCATGTGCGTCATTCCGATATAGCCCGGATGAATGGAGTCATTCAGCCAGGTCGATTTCAGATGCGTTTCATCGGCCTCGGCTTCCGTCCAGTAACGGTAATGGTCGACTAGCAGAACATCGTTCTCCTCCGCCGCTTCGCGGATCGCCTCCATATAGACAGGCAGATGGGCAATGCGGCTAGCCGCGTCTGCCCTGACCGTATTGATCGTCTGTAGAACGGGCACCGCTCCGATGCTTCTAACCTGCTTAACCGCCGACACCAGATTGGACTTGTATTCTTCCAGCGGTACCATGCGGTTGCTGCTGTCGTTCATTCCAAAGGCGATAAACACAACGTCCGGATCCATTGCTGTTACCCAGTTGTTGAAATGGCTCATTAAATCCCGCGTCGTCATGCTGGAAACTCCGGTATTCAGCACCATATCGGCAGCTCTTGCGGGGTAAACGGCGGACAGCTCGCCGCGAATCCGCTCGCCGAACAGCTCCGCAAACGATTGATATCCCTTTGTGTGGAGAGCGCCGTGCGTGATGCTGTCGCCCGTAAACAGCCAGGTAACGGGCTCGCTGCCCGTAACAAGCGGCTCCAGCTCATCCGGAATGGCGATCTCTGGAGGGGGATCCATCCGGATATAGGCTGGATTCGCGGCCACAATCTTGTTCAGTCCGGCAAGCTTCACCTCCACGGTCAGCGTATAGCCCGTGCCCGCCGCCAGATTTCCAAGACTTACGAGTTCCGTTCTATTTGCCGTTTCACGGCTATAACGCTCGGAGCCGCTTATCCGTGTAACAATAATTTTTTCCATATTGTCTAACGGCAGGCCGTCCAGCGTATCCGCCAATGAAACGGACAGGGCGTCGCTTGTAATCGAATAGACGATATCCCGTTCCAGCCGTTCAAGCAGAGGCTCCTTCACGTCATGGAATCCGTTAAGGCCCCATGTGTTGCCGCTGCCTCCAATGCCGAAGAACGTCATGAGCTCCTTTGCAAGCCGCAGATGGCCAAGCTCGTTCGGCGACTCCCCGTCATCGCCAGTGATTGCGGCTAGATCGGTATAAGCCGACCAGGTTGCGTAATGGTCGATAAGCAGCAATCCTTCCTGTTCAGCTACTTCCTCCATGGCGTCAGCATACGGAGCGGCTATTCCCCGGTTTGATGCCGCAAGCGGCGCCGTTCCGGTCTGCAGCACTGGCGTCGCGCCAATGGAGCGGACCCGATCCGCCAGCTCCAGCACTTCGTTTTTGAATTGCGGGATAGCCGTGCCCGCCTTTGCGTCCCCAGGCCCCAGCATCAGGAATACGGTTTTCGGCGAGAACGTTGCGATGCGGCTTTCGAAAGCATCCAGCAGCTCGGACGCCGTCATGCCGTTTATTCCCGTATTGAGCATGAAGTTTTGGCGCTGCGCGGCGCTCCCCGCGTTCTCCCAGCGCACGCGTTCTTCAAAGTGCTGGATATAATTCCGGTATCCTTTGCTCGCGCCTGCGGATGTCCAATCATGACCTGCGAATACGAAAGGAGCAGGGCCTGATGCGGCGCCAATATGCGCCTTGACGGCTCTCATATCCGCGTTTTCCGGCGGAAGATCCGGGTTAAACGTCAGCTCGAATAGCTCTGCATCCGATAACGGCTCGGCATATACTTCCGCGAACGCAATTTCGCCGGTTAAAGGGTATTCGAAGCTGCCTTCTGCACGGTCCGTCATGCCCAGTCTGACGCTGTTCGGCGCATAAATATTGCTCAAAAATTTAACGGGACTCGACGTATCGTGCTTTACCAAGCTCCCGTCCACAAAAAATTTGTACCCTTGATCCTTGTCCGCGACCATCGCCACCGTATGGAACTGACCGGAAGTAAGCGACAGACCGTCCGCCTTCACATGCGTATTGGAGGAGGTTTGCCCCGGCTGCTGGAATCGATTCTCGCTGCCGATCGCAGTCGGCGTGACGTACAGATGGAAATGCCCATTCGGCATCGTATTGTTGCTTAGCGAGAATAAGGTCATGATGGATGTGCCCGTATGCTTAAACTTCACGATAATTGTTCCTTGCTCCAGCGTTTTCAGATCGTTTACCCGATCGCTGAAATCAGGAAAGGATGAAGGACCGATCGTTAGGTTTTCGGCTCTGAACAAAGGCTCGGCAGTTGCCGCCGCCATCGCCGTTAATGCAGGCGTTGCGGCGGCAAAGACCGTTCCCGTTATAAGGAGCGTCCCCATCCATAAAAGCAGCATTCGTTTCCATGTCCCGGTTTGAAGCATGAATACAGATTCCTCCTTATGATGGCGCATAATCAAAAAGATACATTTTGTATCAAAACAATCAAAAAAAGCTTTCTATTGGGTTTATCCCCCCTCCATCTCTTGATTCGGTTCGCTTGCTTTGTGAAGCGCTTCCATTTCGCTGGTAACAAAACGTCTCATCATCGCCGCTTCAAAGCCTTAGCTCCCCCTTCATGTCCTGTCCGACGAACATCCGAGGGAGCCGCCTACTCGTCAACCATAACTTTTTGATATGCAGCCATTCTCCCTACCTCTGCGTTCTTGCTGCACAATTCTTAAGGTGGATGAGTTTTATTGTAGCGGATAGGAGGACGGATCATATCCCGTTTGTTTTACCTAAACATTGGCGTATCTTGTCTATATGCGACAAAAATATTCGGTGACGAAAAGGAAAGGAATTGTGCGATTTCCCTAGGAGCAAATTTACGTCCGAAGAACATTCAGCTTCGCGGATAGCTCCGCTTCCGGGCCTTAAGAAAAAGGACTACGACCGAGCGTCACTTCTCCGGCTTACGCTTTGTATACTTCAAAAGCAGCTAGCAACGGGCACCATCTTGACTCCTTGATCCGGAGACGAATGCGCCTCGAAGTGACGGCATCGAATTTGCATATTTTTTTGTATCCGATGACCGTCCCCTTGTATAACGCCCTCCATTCACCGCCTTCTTCGTATTCAAGCTCAAAGCCTTCGATCCGTTGTCCGTAACGATATTCTTGAAGAACAATATGGTCAAATGTGATATCGCGATGAAGGTCAATCTCGATGGATGCCGCTTCCGTACCGTCTTCCGGAGCCCAGTACGTATCGCGGTCTCCATCCAGCACATTATGCGGGCTGCTGCCGCTTCTCGTTTCGCTCGCCCAGGCCGATGCTCCGATGGCCAAATTGCGTCCGAAGGTCCGGCGAACGACATCGCCCAGCTCTTTTAACCGTTTTCTGTCATTCTCATGAATTAATCCGCGGCGGTCAGGCGGAATATTAAGCAGGAAGGTTGCATTGCCTCCGACGGAGCCGTAGTAAATATGCAGAAGCTCTTCAAGAGGCTTGACATGATCATCCTCGGACTCATGGTAGAACCAGCCCGGACGGATGGACGTATTGACTTCCGCGGGGTACCAAATCAATTCGCTCTCCTGCTTGATAATGTCTCTGCTGCCGAGATCCTGTTCTTTGGAATCGTATCGCTTGGCGAACTCCCGGTTGTCCTCCTGCTGCGACTTGGCCTGAATCATCTCGTTCGTGCTGAGCGACGCCGGCACGACGCTCCATTCCGAAGGCCGGCATATGCCCGCTTCGTTGCCGCACCATCGAATATCCGGGCCGCATACGGATATGACGGCGTTCGGCTGCAATTCTCGGATGATGGCGTAATACCCCTGCCAATCATATTCCTGACGCTTTCCGTTCGGTCCTTCGCCGCAAGCTCCGTCGAACCAAACGCTGAATATGTCCCCATACCCGGTCAACAGCTCGCGCAATTGATTGATGAAATACGCATTGTATGCGGGCGAATCGCCATACGTCGGCTCATGCCGGTCCCATGGAGATAGATAGATGCCGAATTTTATGCCGCCCTTGCGGCAAGCCTCGGCAACCTCCCGAACGATATCGCCTCTCCCCTGCTTCCATGGGCTGTTTTTAACGGAATGTTCGGTATATCGGCTCGGCCAAAGACAAAAACCGTCATGATGCTTACATGTGAGAATGAGCCCCTTAGCGCCTGCGTCTTGGCAGGCTTCTACCCACTGACTGGCGTCAAATGCGACAGGGTTGAATATGGCAGGATCCTCGCTGCCCGTTCCCCACTCTTTGTCCGTGTACGTATTCACCGAAAAATGAATGAACGTGTAGAACTCCATCTCTTGCAGCGCCAGCTGGCGCTCCGATGGTCTTACTTCAGCTGCGCGTCGAACCCATTCCATAGCTCGCTTCCTTTCGATTCGTTAATTCGCGGTCAGTCCCGCTTCCATTCTGCTTCGTGATTCCGCAAGCGGCTTCCATTCCATAATCCGGTTAGCAGCCTTCTTGCGGCAAGATGTGGCGAAGACAGGTTCGCGGCTCCCGTCCAACGACAAGCTTGCCGCTTTGCACATAACCTTCCTCCCGCCCGTCCAGCTCGCGAACGAGACGTTCGCGCCATAATAGCAGACTTGCGGCATACGAAGCCTCCCCGGCTCTATTCACAAGCTCGTGCGGATC
Source organism: Paenibacillus nanensis (assembly GCF_003583765.1). Taxonomy (GTDB): domain Bacteria; phylum Bacillota; class Bacilli; order Paenibacillales; family Paenibacillaceae; genus Pristimantibacillus; species Pristimantibacillus nanensis. The sequence continues at coordinate 52,681 of NZ_QXQA01000007.1, read as the reverse complement.
GAACTCCAGGTCGAACAGCTGCTCTTCTCCCGTCTGCGTAAACCAAATATATTTTTGGCGGCCGTCGGTCAAATACTGATGCGATTGTTCGCCGTAAGCGTGCTCGCCGTGAATGTAAGGCCGCCAGCTGCCTTCCTGCGCGCGTTCCCGCGCGCGCATCAGGCTCTCGCCGTCCACAGTGTCGGGAATGCCCGCGCCAGCGCATTCGAGCAGCGTCGGCATTATGTCGCGAAGCTCCGCAACCGCGTCGACCGACACGCCTTGACGGATTCCGAGCTTACCTCCCGGATCGGCTATAAGAAGCGGAACCTTCGCGCTGCCTTCGTACGGAAGCGCTTTGCGGAACAGATGATGATCGCCGAGCAGCTCCCCGTGGTCGGAGGTGAAGACGATGACCGTATTGTCTAACACGCCGTATTCTTCCATCGCGTTCATAAGCCTGCCCAGCTGGTCGTCAATATGGGTGATGAGCGCGTAGTAAGCGGCCATCGCTCGCCGCAGACGCCTTATCGGCACGATGCCCGACCGGGCCACCGGATCGAGACCGCTGCGCGCCGGATCATCCCGCTCCGCCCAATCGCCGACGACCGGATCCGGGAAATCCGCTCCGTCATACCGGTCCCAATACACCTGCGGCGGGTCGAACGGCGGATGCGGCCGAACGAACGAGCTCCATAGAAAGAAGGGCTTGCCCGGATCGCGCCGCCGCAAAAAGTCAATGGATTGCGTCACGACCCAGTTCGTCGGGTGAAGCGCCTCCGGCAGATGCCAAGGACGGGCGACGGTGGAGGCGTTGCAGTCAAGGCCGAGATCGATGAGATCGGCGCTCGCCCCCGCGCGCTCCCGCAGCCATGGCAAATAATCGTCGCAGCTGTCATGGGACTCCGCCACCGTATTCGTATGTTTGAAGCGGTTATGATGCAAATAGCCGTCGTGCAGCATCACGTGATGAAAGCCGCATAGGCTGCGCGCCGGATCGACATGCATTTTGCCGACGCACTGCGTATGATAGCCGGCTTTGGCCAGCTCGCCCGGAAGCGTATGCTCATAACGCCAAGGCACCTTCTCCTCATATCCGACGCGGCCGTGCGAACGCGGGCTCATGCCGGTGAACAGCGCCGCGCGCGCGGGCACGCAGGTCGGCGTCGAGGAATACGCGTTGTGGAACAGCATGCCCCTGCGCGCCAGCTGGTCCAAATTCGGCGTCTCGACGACTGGGTGCCCGAGGATGCTCAGGCAGTCGCCTCTCATTTGATCGACGGTAATCAGCAATAGATTCGGTCTGTTGTCATTCATGAGCCTTCACCGTTCCTTTCATGTTCCCGCTTCTCCTCTAACCAAGATCCGGAGCTTCTGCCAGCTCGAGCTCAAGCTTTGTTGCGCCGTGCAGCTCAAAGACAATGATTTCATTGCGTCCCTTGCGGAGCAGCGGCCCGGGTACATACAACGTTTTTTGCGGCCCCTTCTCCCAATAGCGGCCCAGATTGAAGCCGTTGATCCAGACGACGCCTTTTGTCCATCCCTCAAGGCGCACGAACGTATCGGCAATCTCGTCTACGACAAGTTCACCCTTGTAAAACGTTGGATTCTCAAAAGCCGCCTGCCGGTTCGGGAGCTCCGAGAACGGCAATGCCGACAGGTCGGCAAGCGGCAGCGGATAGATCGTCCAATCGAACTGAAATTGATTATCGAGGCGCACACCCTCCGTAATGCCCTTTGGATCCTTCAGACGAGGCCCGTAATTGACCCTTCCCATATTTTCCACAAGGATATCAAGAGCTGCGCCCTGCGCTGGAATATCCACGATAATCGGCTTTTGGTCCCACCGCTCGACCGTTCCGATCAACCGGCCGTCCAGGTACACCTGCGCCCGGTCGTGCACATCCTGCACATGCAGCTCCTGCGACGTTCTCGGTCCCGTCACGTGCGTCCGGTATAGAATAAAGCCGTAGCTCTGGCCGAGCTTCTCCATCGGCTCCGGACTGGCGCTTCGGACAGGCGCCGACAGCGGCTCGAGATTCGCGAACAAATCCGCCGCTTCCGTCATCGCTACCTTGCCGTAACGCTTCTTGCGGGACGGCTCCGGAAGAGCTTCCGGAACATCGGCGCCGTGCTTGCGCAGCACCTCGCGCACCGCCATATACTTTTCGGTTACATCCCCGCATTCCGACAGCGGCGCATCGTAATCATAGCTTGTAACGGTCGGTTCGTATTTGTCTTGAAAGTTCGCCCCATTATAGAATCCGAAGTTCGTTCCGCCATGGAACATGTAGAAGTTGACGGAAGCGCCTGCGGCAAGCATCCGGTCGAGCACGTCGGCGACATCTCCTCCATCCCGGGTATGATGCGGCTTTAGCCAATGATCGAACCAGCCGTTCCAATATTCCATGCAAAATAACGGCTCCTCCGGTCGGTACTCCCGGAATTTCGCGAACTCCTCCTCGGGCCTGGAGCCAAAGTTCACCGTAGCCAGCACGTCAGGCAGCGTCCCGCCTTGCAGCATTTGATCCGTCGGTCCGTCCGAGGTGAACAGCAATACATCCACTCCCCGCTCTTGCATACCGTTCTTCAAATGAGTCAGATAGTTCTTGTCATTGCCGTAGCTGCCGTATTCATTCTCGATTTGCACGGCGAGAATCGGTCCGCCGTTTGAGCTGAGAAGCGGCACTAGCTTTGGCATGAGCACGTCGAAATAAGCGTCAACCTTGCGCAAATAACGTTCGTCCATACAGCGCAGCTGAATTTCCGGTTCGCGCAGCAGCCAAGCAGGCAGTCCGCCGAATTCCCACTCCGCGCATATATACGGACTCGGGCGGACGATAACATGCAGACCGAGCTCCCCGGCGAGCGCGATGAACCGCTCGACATCCGCCAGTCCTTCGAACATAAATTTCCCTTCCTCCGGCTCATGCAGGTTCCACGGAATATAGGTTTCCACGGTATTGAAGCCGCAAGCTTTCAGCTTGAGCAAACGGTCCTCCCAATAATCCGGAACAACCCGAAAATAATGAATGGCGCCGGATAAAATCCGGATCGGTTCCCCATTCAGCCAAAATTGCGAGCCTCTCACTTCGAGATTAGCCATAATAACCCTCCACAAATAGATGACGTCAGCTTCATTATCCGAGATGCCTATCCATGCCTCAATCGCCAAATGGTGCATTTTATTTACCATTTGTACCATTTGTTCGCCTGAACCGCTTATCGTTGTGATAAAATAAAGCATAATATCGAGCGAAAGAGTGATACTTCATGCAGAATGTGACCAGCCTTCCCAATATGACCTCTACGCTTCAGCTGACCGGATTTCATATCGGCAAATTTCCGTCCGGCTGGGAATATCCGCGGCACCATCATCATCTGTTCGAGCTGTTATGCTGTTTGGGCGGCGAGGTGGAACAAGAAATTAACCGGACGACCGTTATTCTCAGACCGGGGGATTGGCTGCTGATCAACGCCGGGGAGCGGCACAAAAGCGCAAACACTTCCCCTGCCGATTATGAGTTTATTAATGTGCATTTCGACCTGGACGATCTGGAAATTCGAAGCCTGCTCGGCGCGGCGCCTTACCGGCTTGTGCCCGCAGCTGAGGCTGCGGGCTCCGAAAGGCTGGGCCGTTACATTCAAGAGCTTCGGGAATTGACGGAGCATGTCCCTGAAGGGGGAGCAGCCGGGGCTGGCACGCCGCTTGAGGATAAGCTGCTGCTCCAAGCGAACATCCTGCTCATTATCCGCGAGATGCTTGCGTTAATCCGTGTACAAGGCGAAGCGGCCCTTGATGCGGTCAGCGTAACACCGTCCGCCGCCGACGCTGCCCATGCGATCGAGGAGCGGCTGTCGCTCGGCTTATCCGATCATGTCTCGATCGCGAGCGTGGCGAAAGAGATGAACATGAGCCGCAGCCAATGCACCAAGCTGTTCACCAAGGTTTACGGCTTGTCGCCGCGGCAATACGTAAGCCGTAGAAAGCTAATGCTCGCCAAGGAGATGCTTGTCAAAACGTATTTGCCTGTCTCCGAAATTGCGGAAAGGCTCGGCTTTCAGTCGGCCAGCCACTTCTCCCGGCAGTTCCGGCGCTGGACCGGCTATTCGCCGACAGCGTTCAAGCCGAGACATCAAGGAAATGCGCTGGTCAGCCACGTGCCAGGTGAAGACAGAAAAAACGCTCCCTATTAAATATAGGAAGCGTTAAGCTTACGGCGGCACAATAGATCACTCTCCCTGCTGCCGTCAAACCCTTACTTTCTACCCTTTTACCGCGCCCATCGTAAGACCTTGCGTAAACGCTTTTTGGAATAAGACAAAAATCGTAATCATTGGAATGGAAGCGATAGCGGCGCCCGCCATCAACACGCCGTAAGGGGTTGTATATTCGCCCTTTAAGGTCGCAACGCCAAGCGGCAGCGTCATCATCGGCGTCGAGCGCGTCATGATCAATTGGCTGAAGTAATCGTTCCAGCCATTAATAAAGGTAAAGATCGCGAGCGCGCCCATTGCCGGCTTGAGCAGCGGCAAGATAATGCTGTAAAACATCCGTATTTCGCTGCAGCCGTCAATTTTGGCGGCTTCCATCAGCTCGCCCGGAATCGTCTGCGCGAATTGTTTCATCAGGAATATACCGAAAGGCCAGCCGATCGCAGGCAGAATAAGCCCCTTATACGTATCGATCCAGCCGAAGTCGGCAAGCATCGTAAACAGCGGCACCAGTATGACCTGCTTAGGAAGCGCCATAGCGGCCACAAACATGGAGAAGATGATGACGCGTCCCGGGAACGATTTTTTTGCCAGCACATATCCGGCCATAGAAGCGACGAGACAAACGCCGACCATCTCTCCGCCGGCAACTATGAAGCTGTTAAGCGTCCAGCGCCATACCGGATTTTTAAATAATGTCTCAAAGTTCTCGAGCGTCGGCTCCAGCGGAAACCATTCCGGCGGAATGGCGACGGCAACGTCCTGCACCTTAAACGCGCCCGTTATGATCCAATAAAACGGAAAAATAAACAACAAAGCGCATGCCGCCACAATGATATTGGATATGATAGGACTTCTGTTGAGCCTCATGTTCCCCCTCCTAGTACTCCACATCGCTGCCTAAAAATTTGAATTGAATCATTGAAATAACGCCGATCACGATAGCTAGAAGCACGCCCATAGCGGAGGCTAGACCAAAGTTGCCGAGCACAAACGCTTTTTCGTACACGCCGTACATAACCGTTGACGTCTCGTACATCGGACCGCCGGAGGTCAATAGTTGGATAATTGCGAAAACTTGGAACGAATTGATCGTCGTGATGACAATAATGTAAAGATTGGTCGGCATCAGCATCGGCCAAATGATTTTTCTAAAGATTTGTCCGGAATTGGCTCTGTCAATTTGCGCAGCCTCGATGTAGGACGCCGGGATATTGCCCAAGGAAGCGACATATAGAATGATGGGCTGGCCGACTGACGTTGTAATCAACACGAGAATAATCGCATACAGGGCGGTATCGGGATCGCCTAGCCAAGCGATTGGATCCATACCGAAAAAACTGGTTATATAGTTCAAAATCCCGAAGTTGGGATCATAAATCGATGCCCATACCACTGTAATACTGACGACGGAGGATACGGCAGGCAAATAAAATATGCCTCTAAACAGCGAACGCAGCCATTCCGATTTCTTGTAAATGGTCATCGCTACGAAAACGGAGAAAGCAATGACGATCGGAACTGCGATCAACACGATCAGAACCGTGTTTCGCATCGATTTGATAAACGTTTCGTCATGGAACAAAAACTTGTAATTATCCAAGCCGACAAATTCAAATTGGTTCAGCGTATGATTAAAAAAGCTAATGTAAATCCCTTTAAGCATCGGATACGCAACGAACAGCAGGAAAAATCCCAATGCGGGCAGCAGAAACAGATAGCTCATCAGCCAGTCGCGCCAGATGTATCGTTTTGTTCTTAAAGCTGGTGACAACACATGGATCTCTCCCTTCCTTACTTATGCGGTAAAAAGAAAGGAGCAGCGAACCGTTCATACGCTGCTCCAAAACCAATCTGAGCTATTGTGCAGCCTTCGCTTTGCTGATCGCCTCATTCGCTTTCTCAGCGAAAGCATCGAGCGCTTCCTTGCCGGTTGCGGCTCCCAGCAGCGCGCGTTGCAGCTCAGGGAACCAATAAGTGCGGATCTCCGCATAACCGTCGGCGATTGTCGGAGGATCCGTTATGAATTTCCGAGCCAACTCCGAGTATTTGTAATCTTCGTCTTCATATAGGCCGGTGATCGAGTTGCGCGCGGATAATCCGCCGGTTTGGATCAAGTTTTTCTTGCCCCATTCCGGATCGTTAGCGATGAAATCGATCAGCTTCTTAGCAGCCGCGATTTTCGCTTCGTCTTTGTTGTTGAAGATCGCCATGCCGCCAAGATACGGCTCAAGCTTCGGCTCAGACCCGTCCAGAGTCGGGAATGGAAGCAGCACTTCTTCGAATTCCGCTTTCTTAAGCGTCTTATTCTGCGCCTTCAATACCGCGGAATAGTTGATGGTGAATGCAAGCTTTCCTTGCAGGAACAAATCGTTCACATCGCTTGCCGCCAAAGAAGCGGACCCGTTTACAATTAATCCGTCCTTCTGCGCTTGAACGATCCAGTCGAGTGCCGCGGCGGCTTGGTCCGTATTAATGGCGACTGCGCTGTAATCCTCATTCAAGAAACGGGATACGCCAAGATTTGTAATATAACCGCGAGTTCCTTGGTCGCCGGCTTGGCTCTTCGCGAAGAAGCCGGATGGAATAACGTCAGGCGCGTTGTCCTTAACGGCCTGCAAGGCCGTTTTATACTCTTCGAATGTCCACGTTCTGTCCGGACGGTCAAGCGGCAGCAGGTCCAGCTTGCCCATTTTCTCGAATACCGTTTTATTAACAGCCATCATAAAAGGCGCGGTGTTAATCGGATACATATACGTTTTGCCGCCTACCATGGATTGCTTCCACAGCGCCTCCGAAATATCGCTTCTGACTTCGTCCGTCACCATATCGTCGAGCGGCGCGAGCAAATCCTTTTTCGCCCAATCGATAATTCGGCCTGGCGCGTCATAGATCAGATCCGGGGCCGAGTTGGTCGAAATCGCGATGTTCAGCTTTTCCGGGCCGCCGTCGAATGTGATCATTTCCAGGTTAACTTTAATGTCAGGGTATTGTTGATTGAATGCTGCAATAATTTCTTTCTCGTACTTCCCGACTTCGCCGTCAAGCGGCTGATAGTTAGGAAAATTCCACCATGTAATTTCAACCGGCTCAGCAGGTGTCTCGGACGCCTGATTCGATTCGGCCGGCTTCTCGCCGGAGCTGGCATTGCCTTCCGAATTCCCGTTATTCCCGGAGCTGCACGCTGCAATCAACATGATCAGCATGGAAAGCACGAAGCCTAGTACGAATGGTTTGCGTATCGCTGTCATTTCATTACCCCCGTTTTCTTATTTCGGAAGATCATGTCGACCTGTCTCCCGTGAATCTAGCATAGTGGACGACGGGTTCCTGAGAAAATCCCGTTACTTTTACATTCATGGCTCTAAAATGACCTATTGCTTGATTCTGCATTTTTTAAGCGTTCAACTCGATGTATGCGTTTTATTTTTCCGTTATAATGGTCCTATGAATCTATTATCCCTTAGGAGAGCGCTATGTACAAACTAATGATCGTCGAGGATGAGCCGCTCATTCGCGCAGGTTTAACGCATTATTTCCCATGGAAGGACCTCGGGGTCGACGTTATTCTCGAAGCCGAGAACGGCATGGAAGGCGTTCGTCTCGCCCTGCAGGATAAACCAGATTTGATTATTACCGATATCCGGATGCCGGAGCTGGACGGGCTCGAAATGATCGAGCGTCTTAGGCCCGAGCTGCCTGATGCATTGTTCGTTATCCTAACCGGCTACAATGAGTTTCATTACGCGCAGCGCGCGATAAAAATCGGCAATGTCCGCAACTATTTGCTGAAGCCGTTGGAGTATGAGGAAAGCATGGCTACAGTCAAGGATTGTCTGGACCAGCTCGAACGAAGACGGATCGACCGAAGCTCGCGCCTCGAGCTCGAAGATGCCGCCAAGGAAAATACGCGTTACAAATACGGCGACGCGATTAAGCAATTGCTGGACGACGCCGTAGTCGACAGCTCCGATTTGCAGCCATTCCTCGAGCTGGAGACGCTTGCGTGCTCCTATCTCGCGGTCATTGCCGCCTGCCCGAGTCCTCTTCGCGCCAGTCCGAATGAGCTGCTGCAAAGCCGCGCTGTCCTGCGCAAATTAAAGGAGCGCGTTGTGGAGGAGCTCCAGCGGCTTCCGGCAATGCGGCGAGTGATGACTTATACGAGCGGCAGCAAGCTGTATACGGTGCTCGCCTTTGATTCGGACCACGGCGGCGATGCGGAAGCAGCCGTCATCGATCTGTATTCGGAGATATGGCGAACGACCGCCGAAGAGACGGCCCTTCGAATTTTTATATCGATCGGCCGGACCGCAGGCCATTTAGCCCAGGCCGCATCCGAGTTGAAAGCGGCGGACAAAGCGCTCTACATGCGATACTTCGATTCCGCCCGCGAGCAGTTCCGGCTGGATGCCTACGGGACGAAGGATCCCGACGATTCCGCACATTCGGTTCAACTGAAGAAGGAAGACCGCGAAGCGTTAATCGCGTGCGTCGAAGAGGGGCGTTCCGACGAGATCAAGCTGCTGATGCAGCGGCTTTGCAAGGAATCCTACCGTCCTTCCTCTCCTGCAGGAATCGACTTGTGGCTTGCATTCCTTCAAGAACTCATGAGCGTTACGCTTCGGCTCGCGCATCAAAGCGGGCTGCAGGTTGAGGACATCTACAGCGAAAAGCTGCTGAGGCTCACCTTCATAGACGACTTCGCTACGGTGGAGGAGCTTTTTGAATGGATCTCGGATTGGGTCATGCAGCTGAGCGAAGATTACAAGAAGCGCGGGACGAAATCGCCGGCGCAGGAGCATCTCGTCTTCGAACAAATCGAAGCTTTCATCCGGCAGCATATAAGCGAGGACGTTACCCTTCAAATGGTTGCCGACCGCTTCTTCTATAATCCGTCCTATCTCAGCAGACTTTTCAAATCGAAGCTGCGCAAAAACTATATGACATTTGTTACGGAAATCCGGATCCAGGCGGCCCAGGACTATTTGCGCGACTCCCGGTATCTTGTAACCGAGATTTGCGGCATGTGCGGCTACAAAAGCTATAAACACTTCGTCAAGACGTTCCGCAGCTTGGTTGGCATGACCCCAACCGACTACCGTAAAAGAATAGGATTGTGAGTCCATGCGTTTTCTAAAACGACTGACTGCCCGCTTCCAGCTGAAGCGCGTCAACCATCAAATATTTCTGCTCTCCATCTTCACGATTACGATACCGCTGCTGGGCATGTCGGGCGTCGCGTACGGCTTCATGGTGCAAAGCGTCAAGAAAGAGTACCGGGACAGCGCCAGTCTTATTTTAAATCAGCTATCCTTTAATATTGACCAATATTTGCAAAGCATCGAAAAGGGAACCATATCCGCTCAGCTGGACGAGCAGCTGCAAAGCTCGCTTCAAAGCTGGGGCACCGATACGAGCACGGAAGGCGTGGAACAAACTCTTCAATACCGCAACGTGATCGAAAATTTCGTCAGCATGATCGAGATGACGATCAAAAACGTCGACAGCGTGCGAATTTACGCGGGGGACCGGATCTTCTACTCCATGAATTTCAATCAAGGCGATTACGAGGATATCGACTTCAAGGAGGCGGAATGGTATCAGGCGGCGCTTGCGGGTGAAGGCAAAGCGACGCTTATCGGCGCCCATCTTCCGTTCAACCGGGTTAATGCGTCCGAGCCCGTCATCTCCATCGCCAGAGTGATTAACAAGACGGGCACGCGCGACCCGCTCGGCGTCATCCTGGTCGATATCCGTCTGGATTCCTTGAAGGAAATTTTAAGCTTATCGGAGAACCGGAACCGTAATTTTCTTATCGTCGACGACAGGGGCGTCATCGTCTATTCCTCCGAACAGGAGCGGCGCGAAGAACAGCAGACCCCGCTGGTCCTCCCAGTATCCCGGACTCCGGCGCTTCAGAGCGTCATGCATAAGGAAACGGGCAGCTTCTACGCCGACTTGTCCGGCAAGCGGTCGTACGTCAACTTTGTCACCTCCTCCTATTCCGGCTGGAAGGTCATTCAATATATTGAGGAGCAGGAGATGACCAAAGACGCCAAGCTGTTCCGCAAGCTGATGCTGGCCTTTACGTTTTGCTCCATCGGAGCGGCGCTGCTTTTCCTTCTGATCCTGTCGGCGCGCGTTACCAAGCCGATCATTTATTTAAGCAGCCAGGTTAGAGCCGTCGGGATGGGGAAGTTCGACGTCAGCCTGGACAGCGAGCGCCAGGACGAGTTCGGCGTTCTTTACCGCGGCATTCGAAAAATGGTTGAGGATCTTGAGTCGCATATCGAACGTTCTTCGCATACGATGGCCCAGCATAAGCTTGCACAATATGGCGCGCTCAAAAGTCAGATCAACCCTCATTTCCTTGCAAATGCGCTCGAATCGATCCAGATGAAGGCCATTCTGTCCGGGCAGCGGGATATCGGGGAAATGGTCGGTCTGCTTGGCAGACTGTTCAGACTTCATATCCGGACGGGCAAGGAGAACGTCTCGCTGCAAGAAGAGCTCGAGCATACAAGACTGTATGTTAAAGTGCAGCAGATGCGGTTCGGCGACAAAATCCAATATTCCGAGGAGCTGGAAGACGGCACGGAGGATATGGCTGTACTCCACTTCACCTTGCAGCCGCTCATCGAAAACGCGGTTGTTCACGGCTTAGAGCGAAAGAACGGTCCCGGCATGCTTAAGGTGGCAGCCTTTAAGGAGGAACAAGCTCTCGTCATTACCGTTTCCGACAACGGAGCGGGCATCGACCAGGATACACTCGAAGGGTTAAGGCTGCGCTTGAAGCAGACGGGCGACACCTTGAGCGAAGAGCATATCGGCATTCAAAACGTGCATGACCGCATCCGCTATTATTACGGGGAGGGCTACGGCTTAACGCTGGACAGCACGCTTGGAATCGGTACGACCGTCGCTGTCCGCGTGCCGGCGGCCCGTATGGATAAACCGTCCGATGATTAACCCCAAATCGGGGTTCGCATCGTTCGAAGCGAATAATACACGCAAGAAGCAAAAAATGGCGATGCAGGGAGAAACCCTGTATCGCCATTTTTAATGCGTGCAGTCCTTGCGTGACTTATGCGGAGCCTCCGTTATGAATAGAAGAGCCGGCCTTCACGAAACGCGCCGTAATCTCCTTCGGCCGCGTAATGGCTCCCCCGACAACGACGGAAGCCGCGCCAAGCTCTAGACACCGGCGGTACATTTCCGGCGTCAGCACATTGCCCTCCGCCACTACGGGCACTCTTATTTCTTCGATAACCGCCTTCAGGAAAGCAAAATCTTGTTCGTAAAGCTTCGTATGAGACGTATAAGGCGTATAGCCGTGCAATGTTGTGGAGACGCAGTCAAAGCCAAGCACCTCCGCTGCGACCGCTTCTTCCAATGTCGATATGTCCGCCATCAGCTGCACTTTCGGATTTTTTTTGCGGCAATAAGCGACCAATGCGGCTATCGTATCGGAGCCGGGGCGCTTCCGAAGCGTTGCGTCCATCGCGATCATCTCGCAGCCGCTTTCCAGCAGCTCGTCGATTTCCTTGCGGGTCGCCGTTATGAACACATCGCTGTCCTCGTAATCGCGCTTCACAATGCCAATGACGGGAAGCTCCACTTCCTGTTTTATTGCGATAATATCCGCTTTGGAATTGGCTCTGATGCCGGCCGCTCCGCCCTCTTTGGCCGCCAGCGCCATCTTGCTCATAATAAACGAGCTGTGCAGCGGCTCATGCTCCAGAGCCTGGCATGATACAACCAAACCGCCTTTTATTTTGTCGAGCATATGAGGTCATCTCCTTATTGAATGCCGTATTCGGCGACTAGCGCCAAAATATCGCCGTTCAAGACGGCTAGCGAGGCATGATCCTCTTCGCGAACAGGCAGCAGCGGCAATCGAGGCTGACCTGTTTCTACGCCGCGGAGCGATAGGATATATTTAGCTGCTCCGTAAAGAGACGGATAAGCAAGCAAGCGTTTAATAACGGCATTAATCTTATATTGAAGCTCCTGCGCCTCCGTCACGCGATTAGCCAAATACAGTTCATTCAGCTTACAGAACAATTCCGGCATCACGCCGTAGGTTCCTCCGATTCCTCCGTCGGCTCCCATGATTCTGCCTGCAAGGAACTGCTCGTCCGGTCCGTTTAAGACAAGGAAATCTTCGCCGCCCGCAACTTTATATTGCTGCAGGTCGAACGTGCTCTCCCCGGACATTTTCACGCCGATTACTTTTGGCTGCTTGGCCAGCTTCTCAAGCAGCTTCGGCGACAGCTGAAAGCCTGTTGTCTGCGGAATATTATAAATGATGAACGGAAGATTGCTGCTGTCGATCATTTGCTGCCAATGGGTTTCAACAGCGGCCTCGGACAGGCGGTAGTAAATGGCGGGAACGGCGGATATCGCGTCAGCGCCGTGAGCCTCCGCGTGCTTGGACAGCTCCACGCTCTCTCGAGTCGAATTCGCGCCTACATGCACAATTACTTTTAATTCGCCTCGTATTTCCTGCATAACCGCTTCCAGCACCAGCTTGCGCTCTTCAGCCGTCTGCAGAATGCCTTCGCCAGAGCTTCCTCCGACGTACAAGCCTTTAATTCCTTTCCCGGCATAATAACGCGCTAGCTTCTTCACGCGCTCTGCGTCTACTTCCCCCTGCTCGTCGTAGGCTGAATACATCGCGACGTAAATGCCTTCAAACGTTTCGGTATTGCTCATCGTCATCTCTCCATCTCTTCTTTGAAGTAAGGATATATCGCGCCATACAGCGCGGCTTTATTGCCGAGCTTCGCAACCGCCAGCTCCGACTGGGAGAAGCCTGGAGGCAAAAAGCCCGACACTTGCAGCTTCAATTTGTTCAGCAAATAATCGCCTTGCTCCGATACGCCTCCGCCGATAACGATGAGCGCCGGGTCAGCCATCACGATGATGTCCGCAATGCCTCTGGCGATCTCTTCCGTCCACCTGTCGATTACGGCCAAGTACGGCTTGTTACCGGCCCTCGCTTCCTCGAACAGCGTAAATCCGCTGCCGTCAAAGTCAGGCAGCTTGTTAGCTGCCTGCTTCAACAACGCGGACATGGATGCCCTTTGCTCATAGGTGGTGCCGCTGTTTTTGTCATAAAGAGAATGGCCGATCTCCCCAGCGCGGAAGTGGGCGCCGGCAACCAGCCGACCGCCGCAAAACAATGCGCCGCCGATCCCCGTGCCAAGCGTCATGCAAAAAAAATCGTCGACGCCTTCCGCCGCGCCCCTCCACCATTCGCCGACCGCGGCGGCGTTTACATCGTTCGCCACCTTAGTAACGAGCCCGAACCGTTCTTCAACGGCCCGTTTCAAATTGGTTCCCTTGTATTCGGGAATGGTGCCGCCGGCAAAAATGATTTCCCCGCTCCTTGTGTCCACCACTCCGGCTGTGCTGATTCCGACACCTTGCATGAGACCGTAACGGTCCGTCATCTCTTGCACGATCGTTACGACAGCTTCGGGAATGCGTATATTCGCTGCGCCTGAAGGCGTCTTCCGCTTATCGTGGCAGACGATATTCCCATTCTCTGCGAAGACGGCGTATTTGATCTCGGTGCCCCCAACGTCCACGCTAATCCATTGCTTCCCCGGCATAAGCCACCTCTTATTCCTTCACAGCGCCGATGGAGATGCCGCGCGTGAAATATTGCTGGAACAGAACAAAGATGATCAGCATCGGTATAGCCGCAACCGTCGCGCCGGCCATCTTGTACGCAAAGTTCGGATTTAAATCCTGCATCAGCGTCGCGATGCCCACCATCAGCGTTTTCATTTCCCTGTCTTGACCGATAACGAGCTGCCACAAATAGTCGTTCCAGACTTGCACGAAGTTCAGAATAAACAACGCTCCGATCCCGGGCTTCACAATCGGGAGCATGATTTGCAGGAACGTTCTTACCTCGCCCGCGCCGTCGATTCTCGCCGCCTCGCGCAGCGCGTCGGGAGCGGAGTCAAAAAAGCCTTTCAGCAGGAATACGCCGAATGCGGTGGCCACGTTCGGCCAGATCATGCCGTGCAAATCGTTCACGAGGCCTAAATCCTGCGCAATGCGGAACAAAGGCACGATCATGACTTCTTTTGGAACCATCAAGCTTGAAATAAGCAGCACGAAGATAAGGTTTTTCCCCTTGAATTGCAGCTTCGAGAAGGCGTAAGCCGCCATAGAGCTTGTTATGACAAGCAGCACGGTGGACAAGCCCGCCACATAGAGGCTGTTAAAGGTCCAGCGCAGCGCCGGCTGGCTCTCGAATACTTCGAAGTAATTGGATAATGTGAACGTCTTCGGCCACCAATCCGGAGGCATCTTGACGACATCAGAGCTGTTTTTCATCGAGCTTGTAAACAGCCAGTACAGCGGAAACAGATTCAATATGGCGAAAAAAGCGACAATGAGATTCGAGACGACATCGTATTTTTCCCGTTGTCTTTTGGACTTCGTATTTGGTTGCAGCATAGCTTATCCCTCACTTATCCTTGAACATCGACCTGAGCTGAGGCACCGAGAGCAGCATCGTAATGATGAACATAATGACCCCTACCGCGGAAGCGACGCCCAGCTGATTGAACTTGAACGCGTTGTTGTAGAGATAATACATCATCGTAACGGATGCGTTATTAGGTCCTCCACCGGTCAGAAGCTGAATGACAACGAATATTTTGAGTACGGCGATGATGTTGACAATCGTAATGTAAATCGTCGTCGGCTTCACGAGCGGGATTAAGATCTGAAAGATAACCTTCAACCGGCTGGCGCCGTCCACTTCCGCGGCTTCGAACAGATCCTTCGGCACGCCGATCATGGACGCGATATATAAAATAATGGCCTGGCCAACGTTGGTGGCGAATGTTACGAAAATAATGACTGGCAGAACCGTGTTTTTATTCCCAAGCAAATTGACAACGCTCAAATCCATCTCGCGAGCCATATAGGAGATAAGACCGTTTGCCGGGCTGAGCAGGAAGCTCCAGACCATGCTCATGACGACCATGGATACCATAACCGGTATATAATAGCTTCCGCGGATAAACGATACGTATTTGGCGTTTTTGTCGAATACGGCAGATGCTACGAATAAAGAAAAAACGACCGTAAGCAATACGATAAAAACAACGAATATAACCGTATTTACAATCGATTTGAAAAATACCGGGTCGCTGAAAAGCGTTGCGTAGTTATCGAAGCCTACAAAAGTTTCCTTCTGATACTGCACCTTGTAAAAGCTAAGCCTGATCCCTTCGATAATGGGATAAACGATAAACAGCAGGAACAGCAGAAATTGCGGCAAAATAAACAGATAGCCGGTTATATTTTCTCTCAAGTAAGGGTTTCTCAATTTCATGGTTATCCGTTACCTTTCTTTCCGAAGCCGCGGCCTCATCGCGAACGGACAGCCGCGGGCATTCGGAAATTTATTTTGCTTGTCGGGAAAGGGCGGTGCTATTTCATAATCGTGGAGTTTTCCTTCGCACTCGCGATAACTTCATTGCCCTTCGTTTGGTAGTCCTTCACAGCTTCGGCAGGCGTTTTCTCATTGACATACATCGCTTGAAGCTCAGGGAATAATACTTGTCTCAACTCGCTGTAGCCCGGAACGTTGCCGGTGAAAGCAAACATATAGGCCGAGTTTTTATCGTAAGCCTCGAAGAGAGGATATTGGTCCTTGTATTCATTCGCGACAGAGGATCTAACCGGCACGCTGTTTTTGGACGACTTCACAAGCTCAGGGTCCGTGGAGAAAAACTTAATGAAGTCTTTGGCCACTTCCTCGCGCTTGGCGTCACCCGTCTTGAACGCGCTGGCGCCTACCACATAAGTGAAGGTAAGCGGATCTCCGCCTTCGGATGGAATGTTCGCCAATCGAATGTCAAACTTCGGCGCTTTGCCGGATTCCATATCCGCCTTCGCGTTGTTGAACAGCACGGCGTTCGTAAAGCTGATGGCAAGCTGCTGGTTTTGGAACATCGCATTGGCATCGTTGGAGGAGACGGATTCGGCGCCTGGATTCGTGTAGCCGCCGTCGTACATTTTTTTCAGCCATTCCGCCGCTTTTACACCCTTCTCGTCGTCCAGAACAATATTGCCGTTCTCGTCGAAGAACGGGTTGCCGAACATTCTCAGGTAAGCCAGATTCCAAGTGTCGCCCTGATTGTTCAGCGCGTAGAGCGCCATTGGATAAGCATTCGAATATTGATCCTTTGGCAGATTGTTCTTCAGACCGTCCAAAATTTGCTCGTACTCCGCAAGCGTCCACGTTTTAATTTCCGTCTCGCCGCCGATGAAGCTCTCAAGCCCAGCGGCTTTGAACATGTCGGCATTATAGGCAAAGGTGCCGGGATTGTGCGAGAACGGATAGAAATAGACATCGTCGCCGAACGTGACGTTCTCCCAATAGCCCTCTGCGATATCGCCTCTCGCTTCGGCGTCAACCAGATCCGTGAGCGGAAGCAACGCGCCGCGATGAGCGTAATCCCCCATGGCGAATACGCTTTCAAAGAACACATCCGGAGGCGTTCCGCCGCTTAAGTTAACGTTAAGCAGCTCGTCCCGTTGGTCGCCTGCAATTACCTCGACGTTAATTTTGGCGTTGTATTTGTCATACTGGGCGGTAAATTTTTCGGCCGCGTGTTTGAAGAAGCTGTCGTAATCCGCGCCTTCCTCCGTCGCCTCAAGAACGCCCTTCCATTGCGGAGTGAGCCATACGGAAATTTCCACACTTTCTTTGGAGCTGCCGCTAGCGCCGTTTGTATCGGGCGATTCGCCGTTTGTATTGCCGCCGTTGCTCGAGCACCCGACTACCAGAGCGAGAATAAGGACGAAGATGAAACTCATTTGCCACGAACGTTTTTTTAACATATGGAGTAGCCCCCTTAGACGTTTGTCATTTTTCTCGTGCTTCCTTCTTACCTTCTTGCTGTTACAACGCTTACAATTTCATGAGAGCGTGGCGAATCTTTACGACTGCCTTTCGTATACTCGCCGGGACCGACTCCGACAGACCCGGCCGATGCAGGTCCTCCGGAAACAACACGACGAACATGCCGGGCAGCAGCTTCAAGTACGATTCGTTTCCGAGTTCGGCATATAAGGCAAAGTCCTTCTCTGAATCGTATCCCTGTGAAGGTGCCTCGCTGCCGTCTTGAAGCTGCCATCCGATGATCTCCGTTCCTTCCAGCAGAAGGTGGATATCGAAGTACGTCTCATGCTTCTCCGCCGGCTGCTCCGAAGCTTCCTTGCCTGAAATGGTCATGACCACCGCGTACATGTCCTCATCCTGAATCGGGTACTTTCCGTCTTCCAGCTTTTTGAAGTCTGTCTTTGCCAAATAGTCGAGCGCTTTCCGTAAGACAGGATGCGAAAATTGGCGTTCGTCTGGCCATTGCGTGAGCGATCCTGCGATCATGCGAATGCTCACCCCCCTCTTTATAGTGCGAGTCTCCTCGGTTGAGAAGGCTTCTGTGCCCATTATAGGCTCTTCCTAATGGCTCGAAACAGGAACTCGTTTTCGCACTTTCTTCACAATTTTCATCAATCGGGCGGAATGTTCACAAAATTTCGACATGGAAATGAAAACGTTCACATTTTTTCGACGAGGGCCTATTTCGTCCCGTGCAGCGCGCGGTATTTTTGCGGGCTGACGCCTTTCATTTTTTTGAAAATACGTCCAAAATAGTTGCTGTTCTCATAACCAACCCGCTCTGAAATCAAGTAGCCTGGCAAATCCGTCTCGATCAGCAAAGAAGCGGCTTTTTCGACGCGGAGCATATTCAGCCAATCGATAAAATTAGTCCCTGTTTCCTTTTTGAAGACGGTGCTTAAATAAGCTTCGCTCATATTCACCATTCTAGCCGCCGATCGAAGCGATAGATTGCTTGCGAAATGCTCCTCCATATAACGCAGAAGCTGCTTGATGTCGTCCCGGGAGGCTTCCTTGGCCAAGGCGGATTGCTCCCTCTCGCAAGCGGACTTCTTGAGCTCATTCATCCGTTCCTTCGCTTCTCCCCATCGACCGATCCGTTCGCTTATATATCCGCTTAAAGAAATGCCTAGAAGACTGCTCGACGCATTCTCAAGATTGATCATGCGTGATTGCAGCTTGTCCAAGCCGCCGTCAGGCAAAGTCAAAATCGCCGAAAGCTTGTCCTTTTCCGTCTGAATAGGCCCAGCGCGCACAATCCCTTGAAGCTCGGACTGGACCAGATGCTCAAGCAGTCTTGATGCGGAATGCTGCGGAACCCCTTCACGAATGCCTCTGATTGTTAGCAGCAGCAAATAGCTATAGGGGGGCAGCTCATTATCCAGCCACCCGTCATCGCTCGTCTCCGCCGATAACGCCAATTGCAGCTTCCGATTCAGCGAATCCGAGGTTTCATTTGAGGCTGCCTCGGACTGTTCTTGTTCGAGGCTCTTGATCTGATTCCGCTGGAGCTTGCCGCTTGCGTCAATCAGCAATTGCAGCAGCTCCGCAGGCTTCAGCGACGTCTTCAGCAGATAATCCTCCACGCCAAGCTTCATGGCCTTGCGCACATAGTCGAATTCGTTATGGCTGCTAAGCACGATAATCAGCGTGCCCGGATAACGTTCCTTAACCTTTTCGATTAACTCGAGACCGTTCATATTCGGCATGACAATGTCGGTAAGCAAAATATCGGGAGGCCCGTCCGCCATCAATTCGAGCGCTTTCGCGCCGTCGGGGGCGTCCCCCATGAACTGAAAGCCGTGCTCTTCCCATTGAATGAGCGACTTTACACCGAGACGAACCAGCATCTCGTCGTCAACAAGCATCACTTTATATGCCATCGTTCATTCTCCTTTCCGCTTTTCGTGCAGGCAGCGTGAATGTAACCGTCGTCCCGTTTCCGGGACTTCCGGAAATCGAGATGCCGTAAGCGCCGCCGTATTGCATCCGAATTCTGTCATGAACGTTTTTTAATCCAATTCGTTCGGGCGGCGGCTCTTCCGGCCCAGAGGACAACCTTCTCTCGAGCTCCTGTATCCGGTCAGCGGATAGGCCAGGTCCGTTATCGGACACGGTTAACAGAAACCGCTCATCATCCCGCTGCGCTTGAATGGCGATCAGACCAGGCCCGTCGGTCTTCTCAATGCCGTGAATAAGGCTGTTTTCGATGACGGGCTGCAGCATGATTCGGATCACCTCTTGATCCATTACATCCTCCGGAATTTCAAGCTTCAGCGAAAGCTTGTCATGATATTTCATCATCATGAGCCCCATATAATTTTTGATGTATTCGATTTCTTCCTTTAACGGGATGAGACTGCTGCCTCTTCCGATGCTGCCTTCCAATATACCTCCCAGGTTGGAGAGCATGTCTCCGACATCGCCGTTGCCCCTTATATAAGCCATCCACTTTATATTATTGAGCGTATTCAGTATAAAATGAGGGTTGATTTGGGCTTGCAAAGCCCGGAATCTCATCTCTTCCTTTTGCTCGTATTCGTCTTTTACCCGCGTCAATAAACCGCGAATCTCTTTGACCATTTTGTTGTACGTTTCGATCAGCGAGGCAATTTCATCCGGACCGGCAACGGCGATGGCCGAATAAAACTGCTTATCCTCGAGCTCCAGCATCTTCTTTTTGAGCAGCTTGAGCGGCTTGACAATATTGAAGGAGATCGACAAGGAAACAATGGTAAAGACGATAAAAATAACGATAATAATTTCAATATTCGTCTCGCGAATATCGAAAATTTCCTTAAATACGGTGTCGTATGAAACGACTTGGACGAGCTTCCACCCGTTAAGCTGAATCGTGTCGTGATTGACGATCCACTTGCCGCCGTCCCTCTCCAAAATATTTTGGCCGTTATATTCCGACATTAATTTCTCGAGATCGATTTCTTCGGGAAGCGGCTTTCCGATCATCGCCTTCGACGGACTGGACACAACGATGCCGTTCCGGTCCACCAGATATACGCTGCCTTCAAGCCCGGTCAAATATTGCCGGATATCCTCCTCCGTTACGCTGAACGCGATCATCCCTATATTTTGAGAGGTTTGCAGATCGGTGACGGTTCTCGCGAGGGTGATGATCGGTTCGCGGTCCGAGTAGAGCATCGCTTTGTCATTGAACATCCATCGGTGCTGATAGGGCTTGCCGATCATTTCGTTGTACCATTCCGACTCCGTATATTCCTCGTACAAAGCTTGAAAAATATAGCTTGTGCTCAGCCAATTGCCCTTCAGATCGAATACCGTCACATAGGAATTGGTAAAGTACGAGCTGAACGGGCGATTCAGCACTTCATTGTTCAGCCTTAGCTTCTCGTAGCTGGTTAATGCGTCCGGATCCTTCAGAAGCTCGATCATATTAGGGTTGATCGTAATATCGACGGAGGACTTGAGCATGTCCTCCAAAAACAATTCGACGTTAAGATTGACCAAAAAAAGCGCATCTTGGGCGGTTCGGCCGATTTTTCGTTCGATGACGCTTTCCAAAGGCTTGTCCAGCAGATAGAAGGTTAACAGGACAGGGATGATCAAAAAAAGAAGAATCGAAAAAAAGATCCGGTTATGGATGGAATTCCATCGGCCCAAAGCTTTGCTGAACCACTTCATGTTGTACCCCTTTCCATCTTTGGTCCTGATCGATCTATACCAGCATCATCGCGACCGTCGTGATGATGCCGGCCGCGGCCATGGCAAAGCCGCTGACGCTGCCTTGCTTCTCCGAATACGACATTAGGCGAGCGGTGCCAATGCCATGGGATGAGGTTCCGATTGCGGCGCCGACGGATAGGTCGTCTTTTATGCCGCAGATGCGAAGGAATGCCGGCCCTGCAAGACTTCCAAATAGTCCGGTTAGCACAGACAGAGAGGCTGCCAGCTCCGGGATGCCTCCCTGGCGCGCCGCGACCGCCATTGAAAACGGCGCCGAAGAGGACTTGGCTATCGCGGAATATAATAGCTCGGCGGATGCTCCCGACATCGCTATCATGCATGCCGTAGAAGCCGCCGAGATGAGCGCGCCGACCGTGATGCCTGTCAGCACAGGCGCCAGCCTGCGCCTAATGAGAGCAGCATGTTTGTACAGCGGAACCGCAAGCGCAACTGTTGCCGGCCCAAGCGCCCAGCTGACCATATCGGCGCCTGCCTGATAGGTTTCATATGATAGCCCTCCGGCTTTTAACACAAGGATAATAGCTGCTGAAGCCGCAATCAGGGGATGGACCCACCGGATTTTCTTCCTAAGCCAAAGGGCACAAACATAAAAAATAATCGTCAAAAGAGCCCCGAATAAAAACAGCGGATTATGCGGAAGTGGACCGGCTAACGTCATGCTCTTTCCTCCTGTCCGGCCACAACCGAATGACGGCGCCTGCCGCGAGCATCGTAAAAAGCGTGTTCAGCACGATGCTGAGCGTAACCGGCAGCCATGCCGCCCGAAGCTCATTCCCATACGCCGCCGCGCCGACAATCGCCGGTATGAACAAGAGCCCCATGTGGCGAATGGCAATGCTCGAGCCCGCATCGACCCATTCAAGCTTGATCAGACCAATCGATAAAGATACCGTCAGCAAAGCTAGACCGATGACGTTCGCCGGCAACGGAACCGATAATCCTTTCTCAAGCCCGATACCCAGAAGGTAAAAAATCGTAAATAGTGCAATGCCCCGCATCGATAAGCCCCTTTCCTGCCGTTCGTTTCTAATGCTGCTATTTCATTGTACCGAAGCCGTTCTTCTGCAATATCCCCTTAACTTGACCGCTTTATAGCCCTTATATGACAACTTCAACCCGGCCTTTTTTTTAGCCAGGATGATCCCTTCCCA
Source organism: Paenibacillus nanensis (assembly GCF_003583765.1). Lineage (GTDB taxonomy): Bacteria > Bacillota > Bacilli > Paenibacillales > Paenibacillaceae > Pristimantibacillus > Pristimantibacillus nanensis. Next base: position 30,676 of record NZ_QXQA01000007.1, on the reverse strand, counting down.
TTCGCTTAGACTTTTCACATTTGGTGAAATTGTAGGCAAGTTTGTCAATAGAGCCGCCAGAATAGGCTCCCTATAATTAAAGTCGGGGGTGATACAAATCGTATCCTAAAGATCGAAATGAACATTATGAGGGAGGATTTAGGAATGATGAAGGCGCCAAAAAACATGTACCGAAAAGCAATCGTTCTCGTTCTTGCATTTATGTTGATTTTAAGCGCAAATAGCGGCGGTTGGGCGCTCGGTGCCCGGACGGCTGATGCGGCAAGCGAAAGCGGTGACCAGCCATTAGCGGAAGCTAGTCTAGTACCGGCAAACGAAGCAGCGCCTGGTCCCATCGTAGGATCGTTAAAAAATTTCATCGTGAACAGCGGCTTCGAGAGCGACAGCCATTTAACAAGAGACGTTACGAAGCATGTCGGCAATTGGGTGTTGTGGTTAAGCAATGTTGCTGCCGACGTCGGACGGAATAATACCCGCGCCGCGGTTATTACACAAAACGGCTCGTCGCTTGAACAGGACATCGTCGATTTAAAGCCAAATACAGAGTATGTGATACAGGCTTGGGCGAAAAGCACGAATCCTTCGGCGCAATTTTTCATCGGCGTTAAAAACTTCGGCGGCGGCCAAAGCACCGTACATGTCGACAACACGGAGTATAAGCAATATCAATTAATATTCAGAACCGGATCCAGCAATACGAGCGCGCGGGTTTTCTTCTGGAAAGACACAGGAAGCGGCACAGGCTACGTGGACGATTACGAGGTCTGGCAAAAATCCAGCATAAACTCGGTTTCCATCCATCATGAAGGACTTGCGGAAATCAGCTTTAAAACCGCTCCGCCATCCGTACAAGCGGGCGATTTTGAGTCCTCTTACATTTCCAGCATTCAGCCGGGGCAAACGGTGCCGATTGCGCTTAACGACTTCCAATACGACGCCGCTGCGGGGAAAGCGACCTACCGCTTTGATCCGTTGCCTGGCTTCCCTGTCGCGCAGCAGATCACTCATAAAGTGAAATATAAGCCGGACGGCTCCGAGCTGCAGGTCGATTATGAGCTTCCCGCTAACGGCGAACCGGTCGTGGAGCCGGTCATTGAAGAGATGAACGCCGAAAACGGCAAAATCGAACTCGTATTGGAAAATACGCCTAATCCGCCGCTCCTCTTATCGGATATCGAGGCAGCCTATACGGTAAATGACGGGGAAGCCGTCCAGCTCCCGATCGAGAGCTATCAGTATGTCGAGAATGAAAAAAAAGTTGTATTAACGTTTGCCGCCATCTCTCGCGGAGTCAGCCCTAAAAATGTCAAAATCATTGTCAGCTTGAAGGATGACAGTGCCGAAGCAAGCTTCATCGTTGACGCGCTGGGCGACGGCAACACCTACTATGTGGATCATGCGAACGGGAATGACCTTAACGATGGCTTATCCCCAGAGACCGCGTGGAAGTCGCTGGACAAGGTTAACGCGACAACCTTCTCCGGCGGCGATAAACTGCTGTTCAAGGCGGGCGGCGAATGGACCGGACAGCTGTGGCCGAAGGGGTCCGGCGTGGAAGGTAAACCGATTATTATCGATAAATACGGGGATGGTCCGAAGCCGAGATTTATGCCTGGACCCGATGTTACCACCCCGTATATGACATGGGTCAATACGACACGCCGAAACGTAAAGGTCAATAACGGACTGATGCTCTCGAACCAGTCCTACTGGGAAATTAATAGCCTGGAGCTCTTTGACCCCGGCTATAGCAGCGTCGATCCTTACAAAACCGACGTCTACAGACGCGGTGTCTATATCCATGGAGAAGATGCCGGAGAGCTGAAGCATATTTATTTGAACGATTTGTATATTCACGGCTACAGAGGTCCTTATTATAACGAAGGCAAAGTGTCCGGAGGCATCATCGTCCATATTTTCACGAACCCCGACGACGTGTCCAAACGAAAAATAACCTGGATTGACGACCTTAAAATTACGAACAACAAAATCGAACAGGTCGGCAGATCCGGCATCAACTTCCATACGCCTTGGACAACACGGAAAGCGGAAGATGGGAAATGGGCGAATTTCAGCTATGTCGGGGCCGGAGAATGGACGCCGTTCACCAACGTTTACATTGGCCATAACATCTTCAAGGAAATTGACGGTGATGGAACGATCCTCGATAATACGCAAGGCGCCGTATTCGAGCACAACCTAGTCTACAAAGCGCTCAATAATTCCGGATATGCCGCCGGCGTATTCAATTGGAATTCGAACGATACGGTCATTCAATTCAATGAGCTCAGCAACACGGGCCGGGGAAATGACGCTCAAGGCGTAGAGATCGACGCCCTTAACGATAATACGCTGGTCCAGTATAACTATTCCCACGATAACTTCGGCGGATTTTTCGAGTGGTGCACAATACCCGGCTACCCGAGCTATAACGGAACGTTCCGGTATAACATTAGCCAGAATGACGGGACCGGCTATGGCGTTATCGCGTTGTTCACCAACAATTTCGGCAGTAAAGCCTATAACAATACCATTTATTTAGGCGCAGGACTCGATCGGACCGTGTTCTCGAGGAAATCCGGCAGCTATAATAACCGGATCCAATTTTTCAATAACATTGTCTATAACGAAGGCGGACTCACGAATTTAAACTACCATACCGATGTTGTGGATTACAGCAACAACCTGTTCTATGGCTTCCCGAGCGCCCCGGCGGGATCGATTACCGCCGACCCGATGCTTGAAGCGATTGGGACAGGCGGCAATTATCAGGAAGACGGCCCGGACGTGTTCTCCACCCTTGCCGGATACCGCCCGCTCCCCGATTCGCCGGTTATTGACGCAGGCCGTATAGAAGAAAACAACGGCGGACGAGACTTCTTCAATAACCCGTTGAATAGCGGATTGCCTGACGTTGGAGCTGTGGAGTATTACGAGGAGGAGCAAGAGCCTGCATCTGTCACGTTCACTGGCCCGGCGTCTGTGCGAGGCGGCGATTCGTTCTCCGTGAAGCTCGGGCTGCGCCATTTGGAAAGCCCGGTATTAGCCCAAGATATGACGGTTCACTACGACCATAGCCTGTTTGAATTTATAGAGGCGAGCTCCTTGATCGACGGTGTCCGGATTCTCGAAACCGTTCATGAGTCCGGACAAATCCGATTGCTGCTTTACAGCGAAGGACCCGGGCATGCGGTTTCCGGAGACCGGGAAGTGATCGAGCTGGCGTTCAAGGCCAAGCCCGCCGTACATGCGGCGACAGGACAAATATCCGCCGCTAAAGCGATATTAGCCGATAAAGACGGCGTAGAGTGGGAAGCCGCCCCCTCCTCCATCTCAATCGAAGTTGGCGTTGCTGGAGTTCCGGGCGACTTCAACGGCGACGAGCGCGTAAGCATCGGCGATTTGGCGATGCTGGCCGTGCATTTTGGCAAAAACACGGAGAGTCCGGATTGGGAGCAAGTGAAGCAATTGGATCTGAACAACGACGGCGTTATCGACATTATCGACCTCGCGGAGCTTGCGCAAAAAATCGTAATGTCCTAAAAGCAGTTCCAATAAGTCTGCGCATTTTCGTTCATGCGCAGACTTATTGTCCTGTATGGAAACGGAGGGGTTCCTATGAAATTTCCAGCCTATTCAAAACCATTTATTCTGTGGTCTTCTGTCTTCGTCTTGCTCATCACTGTGATAACGGCACTGCTGCTGCTTTCGAAGAATGTAATTCGTATCGAAGCTGTGACCGAAACGAATCGAATCACGATTTCGGATGAAGAGTTTAACTTTTATCTGGACATAGTCCGCAGCGGCGAGCTGAATAGGGAGTTAACCCCTGAGCTGAAAGAAAAAGCGATGGACTATGCGAAAACCGTATATGCGAAGCTGCAGCTGGCGGGCCGATACGGGGTTGTCGATACCTATTCCTTCGAAAAGCTGAAGCAAGGACACCGCGAGGAAAATGAGAAGCGCAAAAAAATGAAAGAAGAAGGCCAAGTCTTTTATGGCCCTGAGCATCTAGAGCTTGGCGATTATTTTGAATATTTCATAGACGAAATGACAATGGCAACCATTTCGGCAATGGCTGAAAAGGAAAGTAAACCGTTAGTGAAGGAAAGCAGGGCTTATTATGACGAAATAAAAGATCTATTTTCGGATGAAACCATCCTATTTGATTTGATCAAGCAGTCGGAAAACGGGGCATCTGATGAGATCGAGCATTTCGAGCTTAACAATAATAATAGACGAATATTCGAAAACACCGAACCAGAGCTTTTAAGCCTGCTGGACTCTTTGCAAGCCGGAGACGAGGCGCCGTACACGAGAAACAACGAACCATATATCGTGGCCATGAAATCTAGAACGAAGCTGGATCTCGCTTTTGACGAGAATAAGGAGCAGGCCATCAAAATGTATGTGAATGATGTGCATTATGTAAATGAAATGAACCGGGCTAAGGACGCGTTGGAAATCAGAGTGCCGGATCAGACTCCGGAATCGAGTGCTTAGGACGGAATTGGCTTGGCGCCTTATTCGTCCAACGGCGGAACTGCCTTGAGAAGTGGCTGACCGAGCTGAAGCCAAGGCTTTCCGAAATCGCATCCACCGTCATATTCGTCGTAACCAGCATCTCCTTCGCTCGATTGAGCTTGAGACGGCTTAAATATTGACGCGGTGAAAGCCCGTATACTTGAGAAAATATTTTCGAGCACTGATAACGGCTTAGATGAAATTCGGAAGAAATATCGGCAATCGAAATATCCGTATTCAAGCTTTTCACTAGCCGTTCTTCAATAGCATGGGCTATATCCGTCATATAATTGGATATGGCATTCGGTATAGCGTTATCGGACTTCGATTTCGGAGGGAAAGACAGCATTTCCGCAATGATGAGAAGGACATGCGTTTGCAAGTAGATCCGGTTGGTCAGCGAGAAGCCGATCTCTTTAACTTCCGACGTTTCTATGATTTGATCATGAAGCAGCCCGCGCTGCAATAAAGATTCAATCACGCCGATATAACGAGGCAGCTTGCTGGAAGCTGCTTCCTCGCGCGTAATGGTCCGATAGGGAGAAGAGCCCAACTGTTCGCGCATCTCCATGTCATCCAGATCGAAGTGAGCGTTGAAATAAACGTAATGGTGGCGCGAATGGTTAACGGTCGAATGTCTGGATCCCGAGTTGATCAAGAGCCAGTCTCCTTCCCTATGAAGGACGGGAACGCCGTTAATTCGATGGGTAATCTCGCCTTCCCCGCAGTAGATGAGCTCAAAAAAATGATGATGATGGGTGGGAAACTCCCAAGAAGGCGGTTTCACCCCGAAATGGCAGCCGATCAATTGCAGCGTATTCGTCAGATTGGGGAATTTGACAATCGTCTCCATGGCGCGTCCTCATTTCGAAAGCGTGTTTAACTAGAGAATACCTGTCAAATCCAATAAGCTGAATCCCTCGATTTTTACCTTGAGAGGCTCTATTTTTACTGTTCATCTCCACGATGACGAGCAAACGGAAACGATAAATGAGGCTGACGCCTTACGATGCCATACAATAATACCCCCGGCTCCATTTCGGAGCAGGGGGCTTTCGTCCGCTATAGGCTCTCGTTCGCCGTATATTTCAAATAATCGAAATCCGCATGCTTCATCGTTCCTGACAAATCCTGCGCGCACAGCCCGATAAACGTCCCGGTAAAGCCCAGCTTACCTTCGTATTCGTCGGAGAGCTGACCCAAATCCAGCACGGGACCGACGGTTTGCCACTCCTCTCCGTCTGGTGAGCAATAGAATTGAACCCGCTCATGATCGACGCTCGCCTTCAAATAGCAGCGCGTCCAGCCTTCGGCGGACACGACCGCGCCATCCGGCTCGTCATATTGCCCAAGTCTCGTCGTGACCAACCCGATGTGCTTGCCCCTCTCCTCGTCATAGCTAACGCGCAGATAGAAATGGTCCGATTCGTCGTAATACAGCGTTAATCCAGCCATCTGGTTAAAATGCTCCGGCTCGTACTCGACGCAGGTTTCCACCTCGCACCTAAAGTGAGCCAGCCTTCTCCCCACCATGCTCTGACGGAACCAGGAGAACAGCGATTCCCTGCCGCGCAGACGCAAATAACCCGGACGCTCCGTCAAGCTGAGCCAGTCCCCGGAAGCCGGCACGCGCAGCGTGAAGTATTGGACACCGAGCTCCCTATCGTCGAAATGATCGGTTTCCGGCAGCTCGGGGAACGGGTGCGGCGGCAAAGCCGGCGCGTCAACGACAGGCTTCGGCGCTTTGCCGCCGCCCGTCAGCCGGAGCCAGCCGTCCTCGGTCCATTCCACGGGCACGAGCCCGGTTTCGCGTCCAAGCGGACTTAGCCGTCTTCCGGGCAGCGAGCGGGCGCAAATAAACGACATATACCATTCGCCGTTCTGCGTCTCCACGACCGAGCCGTGTCCCGCCTTCTGAAGCGGATGCTCGGGCACATCCGCCGTTGTCATGAGCGGATATTCCGGATCGTATTCATAAGGTCCTTCAATCGTCTTCGACCGCGCGAGCGTTGCCGCATGATTCCAGCCGGTGCCGCCTTCCGCCAGCAGCAAGTAATACCAGCCGTTCCGTTTGAATAGGAACGGGCCTTCCGTTACGCCGATCGAGGTACCCGTTGCGATCTTGCGCACCGGACCGACAAGCGCGCCCGCTTCCGGCGAATATTGCTGCATGACAACGCCGCCGAATCGATTTTTTCCTTTGCGGAAGTCCCATTGCATGTTCAGCAGCCATTTGGTGCCGTCGTCGTCATGGAACAGGAACGGATCGAACCCGCTGCTGTTCAAATAAAGCGGCTCCGACCACGGACCGGCGATATCGCTGGCCGTCAGCAAATAGTTGTGCAAGTCCTTGAATACGCCCCTGCGTCCCACGACGGTCGTCACCATCAAATAAAAGATGCCGTTATCGTAAGTAAGCGCGGGCGCCCAGATGCCGCCGGAGCTTGGGACGCCTCTCAGATCAAGCAGCGCCGCGCGGTCAAGCGGCCGTGACACAACCCGCCAGTGGACCAGATCGCGGGAGTGATGAATTTGCACGCCTGGAAACCATTCGAAGGTAGACGTGGCGATATAGTAATCGTCGCCGACGCGCAGCATCGACGCGTCGGGGTTGAAGCCCCGGAGCACGGGATTATGGATAACGGCCAAACGGTTCATCTCCTCTATACAGCGGAAGCCCCGTACCGCAATAGCGCGGCGCGCGGCTTCCTTTCAGTTGTGCTGCTGCAAGCGCGGCATTACCACAGGTACAAATCGTTGCCCTTCAGCTTGAATACCGCCTCGATAAAATAATAATCGCCGTAAATGATCGCATGATGGTGCGATTTCGAATGATAAGCGCCGGTGCCGTTCTGCAGAATGGCGTCTGTCGCCTCCGTCCAGTCGCTGCGGGACGCATCGAGCGTGCGCAGCAGCTTAAGCGCCGCGTTCAGGTAGACATCCTTCTCGTAGCCGCCGACGCGCTTCGCGATTTCGATCAAGCCGCATGCCGCGATCGCGGCGGCCGTATCGTCCTCGCGTCTAGGCTCGGCCGGCTGACGGAAATCGACCGGAATAATGCCGCTGTCCGGGATGTTGGCGATAAAATAATGGGCGATGCGCTTCGCCGTCTGCAGGTACTCGTCCTTTCCCGTATGAATATAGCTCATCATGAAGCCGTATAATGCCCAAGTCTGCCCTCTCGTCCAAGACGAGCCTTCCTCGTAGCCCTGTCCGCCGTACGTCTTCACCACGCCGCCGTTCCACGGGTCGAACTCGACGATGTGATTCACCGATCCGTCCGGTCTGACGAAAGTCTCCATCGACGTATCGGCATGCTTCATCGCGATTTGCTTGAAGCGCGGGTCTCCCGTCTCCTCGGAAGCCCAGTACAGCAGCGGAATATTGAGCATGCAGTCGATGATCGCCCAGCCGCGCGTATCGCCATCCGCAAGATCGTTCCAAGCGCGGATGAACCCTCCGGCGAGATTGAACCGTCCCGCGAGCAAATTGGCGGCGTGCAGCGCGCGCTTGCGCGACTCCGGATTGCCGGTTACGCGGTAATTCGCCACGCTGGTAGGCAGCCACATAAAGCCGACATCGTGATGAAGACCGTAAAACTTCTGAAAGCACAGGTCCAGCTTTTCCTCGGATATTTGCGCGATTTCCTTATATTTCTCGAGCCCGGTTTCATGATGCATCAGCCACATCATGCCGCCCCAAAAACCGTTCGTCCACCAGCAGATCCCGTCAGCCTCGTCGCCTGACGGGTTGACCGCCGAACGGTCGTCGTACGTGCCGTCGATCGTCGTATACGGGATCTTATGGCGCGTCTTCTCGCTGACCCAATCCATTTTGCGCGTAATTTTATCAATGACGCTCTGGAGCCACACCCGATCCGATTCCTTCAACATGCTGCGCTTCCCTCTTTCCATTAATTGCTTGAGCATTTTCGTTTATTGTAGCAGCGTCCAGATGGACAAAGTTTGCAAAACGGGTCCGAAAATGTTGAGATTTTGCCTATTATCCGGTTACCCTTTGATCGCGCCGGACGACACGCCTTTGACGAAATATTTCTGCAGCGACAGGAACGCAATCAGCACCGGCACAAGCGACATTGTTGTGCCCGCGAAGATCATATCCCAGCGCGAGGAAAATTCGCCGACATAGTAGAACAGCTCGACGATCATCGTTTTCGTCTGTCCGGACGGCAGGACGAGCATCGGCATAAGGAAGTCGTTCCAGATGCCGAGACCTTGCAATACGACCATACTTGCCGTGACCGGACCGAGCAGCGGGAACACGATGCGCCAGAAGATGCCGATCCGCGAACAGCCGTCGATTGCGGCCGACTCCTCGATCTCGCGCGGCACGCCTTTTAGAAAGCTGGTGTACAGCAGGACGCCGAAGCCGACGGAACCGGCAATGTAAATAAAGATCGGTCCGAGCAGGTTGCCGAACAGCCCCATCAAGTTCAATTGCTTGAACAGCGGGATCATGTACACCTGGAACGGCACCATCATCCCGAACAGGAAGAACACATAGACGGCGTTGGTCCATGCCTTGTTCGTCCGTTCGATAGCGTAAGCCGCCATCGGTATGACCACGATCATAGCCGCAATGGAGCCGAGCGTCAGAATCGCGCTGTTCAGCATCGCTTTCGGATATTCCGTCTCCGTCAGCAAATATTTAAAGCTCTCAATGTAGAATCCTTGGGGGAACGCGATCGCGTCCCGCATAATTTCCGCGTTCGACTTGAAGGCGGACATGATGTTGAAGAAGATTGGAAAAGCGAACAAAACAGCGACCGCGAGAGTGACGGCGAATACAAGGTAGCTGCCGGCCGTTACCGGCGTTTTGGCTTTGCCTCCCATCTTACATCTGCACCTCCCTCTTGCGAAGCACGCGAATCTGGATAAGCGAAATGACCAGGATGAGCGCGAACAGCACGATGGCCAGCGCCGTGCCGAAGCCTTGCCTGCCCTCGCCGAACGCCACTTTATAGATGATGTAAGTCAACGTCTCGGTCGCAAAGCCCGGACCGCCGTTCGTCATGACGGCAATTTGATCGAACAGCTTGAGCGAGCCGATCATCGACAGCATGACGCACACCGTCGTCGCTCCGGCAAGCAGCGGGAATGTGACATGCCGGAATTGCTTCCACTTCCCCGCTCCGTCGATGCTTGCCGCCTCGAGAAGCTCCTGCGGAATGCCCTGCAGCCCTGCCAGATAGATGATCATATAGTAGCCTGAGGACTTCCATACGGTTGACAATATAATCGATAACAAAGCAAAGTCCGGATCGCCTAGCCAATCGGTCTTGACCGCGCCAAGTCCCAGCATATCAAGCAGCTGATTGACGACCCCGAAATTGTAATTGAGAATAATCATCCATATAAAGCCCATAATGATCCCGCTCATCAGCACCGGGAAATAAAAAATGCTGCGGAAAAAGTTGCGGAGCCAGCGTACCTGATCGACTAATATCGCAAGCAGCAGCGCTACCACATTCTCCAGCAGCACAAGCGCAACGGCTACAATAATTGTATTTTTTAACGCGTTATGAACCCGGGGGCTCTCCCATATTTCCTTGAAATTGTCCAAGCCGATGTAACGAATGTCCGAGCTAAGGCCGTCCCATGAAGTGAAGCTCAAATATACGCTGCTGAAGGTGGGAACCATAACGAACACGCTGTACAGAATTAACGCAGGCAGTATGAACCATATCGCGTAGCTCCGCCACCATTGATTCTTTTTTTTGCCCGTTGCCGTGGCACTCATGACGCTCTCCTCCTGCCTCTATTAGCGAAATAACCTCCGCCGGGTAGGCAGAGGTTATCTCGCGTGTTCATTGCCTTGGGCGCTATTGATTGTTCGCTATTACGTTGTTGTCGTATTCCGCATCGGATTGCTTCATATATTCCGTAACGTCCCCGTCATTTACGATCAGATCCTGCAGGAGCTTGTAGAACCAGTTGCGGAACTGCGGCGGAATCGCGTTTTCGCCAAACCACTGATTGATCATCATCGATTTCGGTACGGACGAATCCGCCATTAACTTCAGCACTTCCTGCATCTGCTCGCTCGTCTCGTAGGTCACTTCAGCTTTGGTCGTTGGAATGCCGTTAACCGTCGCCAGGTAAGGGCTGTACTGGGCCGGATCGAAGAAGAATTGGATGAACGCTTTGGCCGCCTCAACCTTCGCCGGATCCTTGGCCGCTTCCGCGGATAGAGACCAGCCCGCCAGCGTCGGCAATCCGTTGATGATGACCGAGCCGTCGCGGTTCGGCAGCGCGTAGAAGCCGAATTCGAAGCTCGGGTCCGCTTCCGCAATTTGGCCGAACATCCATGGCCCGGAGTACAGCTGCGCCGCTTTGCCCGTCACCAGCATCGATGCCGTCTGATTGTCGCCCGTGCTTAGCCAGCCTTTGTCCACATACTTCGTGAACAGCTCTTTGTAATCGGTAATCGCTTGAACCACTTGCGGATCCGTGAAGCTCGCCGTCTTCGCCGTGCGCTTGGAGTTCCAGTCTGGATCGTCCTTATACACGTTATTGATGAGGAAGTAGTTCACCCAGAAGCCCATATGGAACAAATCTTTGCCGCCCACGACGATCGGAGAAATGCCGGTTGCCGCAAGCTTCTCTTGAACGGCGAGGAACTCGTCGTACGTTTTCGGCAGCTCGGTCACGCCTGCGTCGGCGTACGCTTTCTTGCTGTAAATGATGCCGTTAGGGGCATTGCCCGTCAGCGGCGCGTTATAAAATTTGCCTTCGTACTCCGGCAAATACGTGAACAAATCGTGAAGCTCCGCCGGCAGCTCCGCCAGCTTGCCCGCGTCCGCGAACACCTTCGTGTCGCGCATCTCGACCAAGTCCGGGAATTCGCCGACCGCGTCCTTCGTTTTCAGCCAATCCAGATACGAATCGCTTGTCGTTTCGCTAATATTTTTGATGGTGATATGCGGGTTGGCTTCCGTGAACGCGTCGATCGTCGTTTCGATCGCCTGCTTCGTAGCCGGATCGCCGGTCGCGTAAGCGATCGAGATCGTGACGGGATCCTGCTTGTCCCCCTCGCCTCCCGAGTTCGACGGCGCGTTTGACGGCGAATTGCCGCCCTCTCCCGTATTGTTATTGGAGCCTCCGCATGCCGTTAATACCAACGACACCGCCATGATGAAGGAAACCAGCTGCAGAAACGATTTTTTTGCCATCTTTCTGTGAACCTCCCTTTTGTGATCAGCGCTGCTATCAAGGATGTCGACTTCCTTGTTAACAGATTAACATCGCAAGCCCAGCCGATGAATGAAGTTTTTTAAGCGTCATGTGCAGGTAATTTAAGATGTTTCTCCATAATCGGAAACGTTAGGCGGATCGAGGTGCCCACATGCTCGATGCTGCTGATCGAAAGGCCGTACGGCTCTCCGCATATCGTTTTGATCCGGTCGTGCACGTTCTTGAGCCCGACGTTCCGGCTCGGCGCCTCCGGCTTGTCCAGAAGGTCCCGCAGCTCCTTCAGCTTACTCTCGCTGATACCGGCTCCGTCGTCGAATATGGTGACGGCAAGCTGATCCTCCGAGCGCTCAACGGATACAAGGACGCTTCCTTTGCCGCCTTTTGGGCGAATGCCATGCTGGATCGCGTTCTCAACGAGAGGCTGAAGCGACAGCTTTAACAGCTGGAAGCTCGTCCGGACGTCGTCGGCGACCTGGACCCGCAGGTCGAAGCGGCTTTCGAACCGGACTCGGATAATATAGAAGTAGTCCTGCAGATGATCAAGCTCCTCCTGCAAGGAGACCCAGTCTTCGCCGTAGTCGATCACATATTTGAGCTGATTGGACAGCGCCAATATCATGTCGGCTACTTCTCCGTCATCATTGTAGACGGCGTTCATCCGGATTACTTCGAGCGTGTTATACAAATAATGAGGGCGAATCTGGCTTTTGAGGGCGTTCAGCTCCGCTTGCTTCTGTTTGATTTCCGCCACGTATGCGTCATTAATGAACAGCTTAAGCCGCTCCACCATCCGGTTGAAGCCGAATGCCAGCCGGCCGATTTCGTCTTTGCCGTAGTGCCGGATCTGCGTGTCCAAATTTCCCATTTCGACCTTATTCATATGCTGCAGCACTTGCCGGATCGGGGAAGCCAGTCTCCGCGAGAATAAGGTGCCCATGCCAAGAAGCGCGACCGCGCAAACGGCTATGGCGATATAGACAGCCGACTGCGTCGAGGTCAGCTGCTGGAACAAGCTTTTTTCGGAAACCCGCACAAGCACGCGCCCTTTCAAATACGGAATATCGTCGCTGAACACCAGATATCCGGCATCATCGCGAACCGCGAAGGACGCCGCATGCTCCGGATCCGGCCGATTGCTGTAGTAGAGCCGGTCATTGCCGTCCAGCACATACAGCTCGTCTTCCTTATTCAAATTGAGCTCCTGGAAGAAGCTGTCCAGCACGCCGGCATCGACATCGATGAACAAGCTCCCGACCACCTTCGGCTCCGCCGTTAACTTGCCGGAGATATCGATCAGATTGCGCCCGAACGTAATCGCCTTCTGGTTCGGGGCATTATAATACGACTCGCTGTGCGTAGGATAGACGGACAGATAGTTCGGACGTTCGGCCAGCGGCTCCAGCCACTCGGCTACCGGCAGCTTCTCCGCCTGCAGCGGCCTGCTCTGTCTTGTCTCATAATACAGCTTGCCGTCCTTCGAACGGACGAAAAACACGCTGCGGATATGCTTATCGCTATACAATACCGTTCGCAGAAAAGCGGCGATCGGAATATTGTTGATCTGCTCGCGTTCGTTCACGTTAACCGTCTGGTTTACCGATTCCGTATGCGAGTAGCCTTCGTAGCGTCCCGTATACATAAGACGTGTAATTTCGTCGTAGTCGGAGAAAAAATTATCGACGTTGTAGCTCATGTACATGGACATCTGCTTCAAATTGTTGACCGTGAACTGCTCCACGTGCCCGGTGAAGGCCTGCAGCGAGAATACGCTTAGCGCGATGAGCGGAATAAGGCCAACCATCAGGAATGCGGCTGAAAACTTCACGAACACGCTGTTCCACCACTTGCGAATAACTGACATGCCGCTCCCCCTCTTAGTCCCTCAGCGCGTTTTTATATTCCTGAGGCAGCTTGCCTGTTTGTTTTTTGAACATGTCGCTGAAATGTCTGGCGTTGTTGTACCCTACCTTCTCAGCGATTTCGTAGACCATCATGTCGGTATGCTTCAGAAGCTGCATGGCCTGTTCCATCCGCAGGTCGGTTACGTACTGCTTAAAGTTGCGCTTCATCTGCTTTTTGAAGAAGCTGCTGAAGTAATAAGGGTTCATGAAAGCGATCGCCGCGACCGATTCCAAGGAAATGTCGTCCATGTAATGCTCGTCAATATATTGAATGACGCGCGCGATCAGCTTCTGCTCTTTGCCGGCAGGGTTATCTCCGATCCGGTCGAACAGCTCCTGCAGCATATCGTATACGCCGTCGCACAGCGCTCCGTATGTCTCGTACTGTTCCAATCGGTTTTGCAGATGCTGAATATCGAAGCCCCAGTCCGATATCGGCACCTCCGCCTTCTTCACCTCCTGCACGATATGAAGCAGCGCCGAGAAGCAGGTCGATACCGCAAGCTGACGGTTGCCGATCGCCGCCGATTCGACCACCTGCAGAAGCGTTCCCATCTTGGAACGCGCATCCTCCCAGGAGCCTCCGGTCAGCGCTCGAATGATCTCGGACTCCAGCGCGAACAGCTCCTTCTCTCGGTCTTTACGCGGCTCAAGCTTCCGGTACGGAATGACCCGGTTAAGTCCCGCGAAATACGTCATGGACAGCGCCAGCTCCGCCTGCTTACGGGAAAGCATCAGCTGCGAGAGGTTTCGCACGGGTTCCCCAACGCCAACGGAAACCTTCAGCTTCAAGAAATTCATGACGTTCTGCTTGATCGTCTCCGCCAGCTGCGCAGGCAAGTCAGGCTCCTCGCAGCTGACCGCAAACACATAGCTTCCCGCTTTGACAAAGGAATAACCGGGACCGAACGTCTCCATGCTTTCGTGCACGATATTGAGAATGGCGAATTCCACCAGCTTTTGCGTCTCAGCCGGCCAGCGTCCATTGTCGTTGCCTGCCGGATCGATTCTGGCGACGCCGACCGCATGCAAGGGCCCCTTCAGCTTTTGCCGCAAATAGCGATAGCCTTCCGACTGCTCGGACAGCGTCCCCTCGGCCAGCTGCTCCAGCCATCCTCCCATCTCATCATCCCGGTTTTTCCGCTCGAGATGGTCCAGCTTGCTCCGAAGCCGATCCTCTTCGTTCTCCTCGCGTATGAGCGAGATCGTCCTTGCCACCACGTCCTCCAGATCGGATTTCCGAACGGGCTTGACCAAATAATCGACCGCGCCGTATGAGATCGCGTCTCTCGCGTAAGCGAACTCCTGGTAAGCGCTGATGAAAATCACTTTGCACGGCAGGCTCCTCCGCTTTACTTCCTTAATGATGTCGATGCCGGTAAGATGAGGCATGCTGATGTCGCTTATGACGATATCGGGCTTCCTCTCCTCGATCAGGTCCAAAAGCTCCTGCCCGTCGCACGCGAATCCAATAAGGCTTACGCCATGCTCCTCCCATGCAATGAGCTTGCTTAGGCCTTTCAGGATAAGCGGCTCGTCGTCGGCCAGCACGACCGTAACGTTCATAGAGGCTCCCCCTTCATTCTGTCTAATACGATTATAGCCTAATCGGCCGGGGCTAACGTCAAAGGCAGAACAGGGGCGCGATTCGATCGCGCCCCTGTTGCCCGCCTTCCTTTATAACCCGGTTATATGTCTTTCGTCTAAACGCAATCGATTGGTTCACCGTGAAATACGTTCATTGTAGGACATAACCGGCGAAAGGAGAATGCGCTTTTTTTAGACAAAACCGCGTTTTTTTAACAATCTTCGGTAATTAACAGCTCCGGCTTGGTGAATTCTACTTCATCTTCACTCCCGCTCCGCTTGGTGTTTCCGAAACGCAGTAGGCGATTTCCCGCTCCATTTGCGGAACTGCTTGGTGAAAAATAACGGGTCGTTGTAGCCGACCGAAGCCGCTACCTGAGCGACTGTCAAATCGCTTGCGAGCAGCGTTTCCGCCTTCTTCATTCTAACCTTGTACAAATACTGCATTGGCGACATCCCCGTCGCATCCTTGAACAGCTTCGTCAAATGGGAACGATGGTAGCCGAGCGTGCGCGCGATCTGGTCAATGGACGTGTACTGGCCGAACTGCAGCGTCAGCAGCCGGATCGCCTGATCCACGCTGCGGAAGGACCTGTGGCCGGAGCCAGAGTAAGGGACAGCCCTCTCTCCGCTCATTCCGGCATGGTCCGCTCGACCGGTCTGCCCGGACGATCCGTCCTGCAGCACTCGTCCAACGTCGGTCAACACCATTCGAAGCCACGCCGAAGCTTCGAGATTCGATAACGCAGGCGTCCCGCTCGCGCCGATGCTGCGGCGTATTCGAAGGAACTGTCTGCGCAGCCGGGTTAGCGGACAGGCCCGGATAACGGCATTGTCCGGAGCTATCCCGATTCCGCGAAGCATCTGCTCCGTCCCCTCGCCGTCGAAGGCAACCCACATATACGACCACGGCTTCGTTCGGCTCGCTTCATAACGCACGAGAATGTCCGGGAATATAACGAAGGCGTCCCCAGCGCTTAGCTTGTAGCTCTCCCCCAACGTTTCGAATACCCCTTCCCCGTCCAGCACGACATGCAGCAAATAATAGTCATGGACGGCCGGCCCGATAAAATGCCCTTCTACCGGCTTGCCTTGGCCGCTGAATAAAACCGACATTTCTCCCTTTAATGGGGCCTCGTTGATCGACAGCTGCCACTCGTAGTGCGTTTCCATATCGTCACTTCCTTAACACGCTTAGTAGAACGCATCATGAACAATATGACATTTCTCCATATTATCCCGATATCCTTCCATATGTTTTCTTTTCTATCGATCCTATACTGAAGAAGAAAGCAGCTGTGCGCGCAGCCGTAAGCCTAAAAGACAGGAGGACAAAGAAGATGTCCAAAGTTACGTTTATCGGAGCAGGCAGCACCGTTTTTGCTAAAAATATTTTAGGGGACATTATGTTGACCCCGGCGCTTCAAGGTTTGGAAATCGCGCTTTTCGATATTGACCCGGTACGGTTACAGGATTCAGAGCAGATGCTGCAAAATTTGAAGCGTACAAGCGGGAGCACGTGCAGCATCAAATCGTACTCCAACCGCAAAGAAGCGCTGCGCGGTGCCAAATATGTGGTGAACGCCATACAGGTTGGGGGCTACGATCCTTGCACCATCACCGATTTCGAAGTGCCGAAAAAATACGGCCTGCGGCAAACGATCGCCGATACGGTCGGAATTGGGGGCATTTTCCGCAACCTTCGCACGATTCCTGTCATGCTGGATTTCGCAAACGACATGCAGGAGGTTTGTCCTGACGCGTTGTTTCTGAATTACACCAATCCGATGGCCGCGCTCACGAATGCGATGAATACGTACGGCGGCATCAAAACAGTCGGGCTGTGCCACAGCGTTCAAGCTTGCGTCCCGGAATTGCTGCGCCATCTCGGAATGGAGAGCGACGGCGTGAAATGGCATATTGCAGGCATCAACCATATGGCCTGGCTGCTTGAAATCAGCAAGGACGGCGTCGATTTGTATCCGGAAATTAAGGAACGAGCAATGAAGAGACAGCAATCGGAGAAGCATCATGACATGGTGCGCTATGAGCTCATGTTCAAATTCGGTTACTATGTGACGGAATCGTCCGAGCATAACGCGGAATACCATCCTTATTTTATTAAAAGCGCTTATCCCGAGCTGATTGACCGATATAATATCCCGCTTGACGAATACCCAAGACGCTGCGTCAACCAAATCAATGGCTGGGCGGAAATGCGCGAATCGCTCGTAAACGACAAGGCGCTTCAGCATACAAGAAGCCATGAATACGCTTCCTACATCCTGGAAGCGATCGAGACGGACAACCCGTTCCGCATTCACGGGAACGTGATGAATACCGGATTGATTACGAATCTGCCAACCGAAGCATGTGTTGAAGTCGCCTGTCTCGTCGACCGGAACGGCGTCACGCCAACTCACGTCGGAAATCTGCCTCCGCAGCTCGCGGCGCTGAACCGCACGAATATCAATACACAGCTGCTCACCGTTGAGGCTGCGATTACACGCAAGCGGGAGCATATTTACCATGCCGCCATGCTCGATCCGCACACGTCCGCGGAGCTTCCTCTTGACCAAATTATCGCCTTGTGCGACGACCTGATCGAGGCGCATGGCAGCTGGCTTCCCGCATATCGTTAAGCCCATTCAATTCGTTCACGAGGAAGAGGCCTGCGCTCGAAGCGCAGGCCTCTCGTTTTTAACGAAACTGCTCCTGAAACCGTTCCTTCATCAGGTCTGTCATCCACTCATTCACTTCCCACAAATCTGCAACCGGCTTATTCGTAAAGGGATCGACAGGCATATATCCCGGAGGCCCAAATTCCGCCGTGAAGGTCGCCTCTTTCCGGCCGCTTTGGAATTGATGGGCGAATATGCGCTTCCACCAGCCGAGGAATAGCTCCAGCTCGGTTTTGAAATACGGCGATGCGGGATGCGGCACTTGCGGCCCTTCGGGAAACCCGATCCTGCCATGGATATGAATCGTCTTTTGAATCGCAAGCTCAATCGCTTCCTCTTGATCTTCAAGGTGAGATTCGCATACATTCACCCAGTGGCTGAAGTCAGCCGTTATACGGAGCTCGGGAAACTTTCTTAATAGTCTAGCCGTAGCCCACGGGGTGAACATGGCGCGCCCGCGATGCGTTTCATGACCGACTGGTATGCCCCGTTCCTGCTCGGCTTGCAAAGCCTTTTCGAAAAAACGGTCCTGCTCCTTCTCATTCATGCTGTCCTTTGCGCTGTGCGCGACAATGAGTTCCGGCCGAAAGTCCGCAGCGCGCGCGACCAGCTCGGCAAAGCTGTCCTGATGAGCTCCGTGCGTGTAGATCAAAGCGATATACGATAAACGATAACGTTCAACCGCCTGCATGAAACGTTTTTTGTCTTGTTTGCCGGGCAGCGGCGCCTCGATCCCCTCGTAACCCGCTTCCGCGGCCCGGGCGATTTGCTCTTCGCAATCGCCTGCCATTCCCCATAACGATTTGTACACCTTTAACTTCATACGGTTGCTCCCTTGCCGGCCGCCATCGTCAATGAGGATAGACATTCTCGAATTCGATGCCGCAAGGCCCTCCGTCTTGATTGGTTTCCAGCTCCACCGGTTCGCCGTTCGCCCGATACAACGGTTTGTAATAGCCGGCGATGCGCGATGCCGATTCGTTCGCGTAATGGCAGATGAAGGCTCTGCGGAACCGGTCCTTTGTTTTGTTGCGGTAAGAGCCATGAATCAGATTGCCGTTGAAAAAGAGAACATCGCCTTTTTCCATAATTGCCGGAATCGCTTTTTCTTCTTTTGGCGGCTTTACGAAATGGGTCGTAAACGACTCTTTCGAGTCGGCCAATTCCGGGCAGACGATTTCGTAATCCTGCGTCTTCGGCACGACGAGCAGGCCGCCGTTTTCTTCATCCGCCGCATCGACGGCCGTCCATGCCGCAATGCAATTCCCCGGCTCCACCTTCAGATAGAAGTTGTCTTGATGCAGCGCTTGCCCGCGGGAGCCCGGCGGCTTGTAGTAGAACATACTCTGCGCGGCAAGCGCCTCCTCCCCATAGAGATCCGCTAAAATATCCATGACAGGGGGGTGGAGCATATACTTTTTGGCTGTTTCGTTAAATCGATGCGGGTGCATGACGCGCGGGTAACGGCTGAGCGGGTCGGAAACTGCGGCGTCCAGGTTCGGTTCGAAATGTCCGGGGATTACCTGGTGACTGATCTCCTCGAATGTTCCCTCAATCTCCTCAAGCTGCTCCTTCGTAAATAACCCTTTTACAATCAAATAACCTGTCGTATCGAATTGCCGCTTTTGCTCTAAAGTCAAATAACGCATAACCATATCCTCCTTCATTGGATGCTGTCGTTCTAATTCGAGTATAAAATGACAGGTCCGGCCAATGAAGTAACAAACAAGCTGAATCGTCACACAATCCTGCTATCCCGCTAGCGGTCACCCTAAACTTGCGTTATGCTGAGAGCATAGTTCTTCTAATGGAGGCGCATGGAATGAATCGAGATCAAATTGCCGCGGGAGACGGCTTGACCCATCGAGGCTTCGTTATTGCCGGGCACTTCAATGAGCCCGACACGTATTCTTGCGTCCGGGCTGAAGGGATGAAGGATTGGTTAATCACCTATACGCTTGGCGGCGAAGGCTACTTCGAGGTTCCCGGACAACGGCTGGTCTGCAAAGAAAACGACATCACGCTGCTGAGACCGGGCACCCCTCATCAATACGGGACGGTAAAAGGCGGGCACTGGCATTTCGTATGGGCGCATTTCGACGATAAGCATTTGCATACAAGAGTATTGCCCGATAAACCTCTCTACAACCTGACTCTTCAAAACGAAAGCGCAAAAAAAAGAATATATCGGGCGTTTATGAAAATTTTGTCCGACTCCCGGGAGCAGTACGATTATTGGAATGATCTATGCCTCAATTCACTGAACGAAATATTGATCCTGCTGGCGCGCAGAAGAGAGCGGCGGCTGGACAGCCGCATTGAGGAAGTTCTGCACCGCCTCTCCCGCGATATGCATAAGCCGATTAAGATCGAAGAGCTTGCCGGCTCCGTCCATCTGTCCGCATCGCGTCTTTCCCATTTATTCAAAGCGTGCACCGGACAGTCCATCATCGACGCGCTCAACCAAATGCGAATCCGCCAGGCCGCGCTCCTGCTGGAGCATACCGACCGAAGCGCAGCCGAGATTTCGTACGACGTCGGCTTTCAAAGCTACAATCATTTCATTAACCAGTTTCACAAGTGGCTCGACATGAGCCCCAGCGATTACAGAAAAACGAAGCGCTCCGCAGCCTTATAATTGATTGTAAACATCGATCAGCCGCTGCGCGATCACCTCGGGAGCATGGTATTTCATCGCATATTCGCGGCCCTTCATGCCAAGCTCCCTCCGTCTCTCCGGATTCAAAAGCAAATCTTGCAGCGTTGATTCGATCGTATCCGGGCTCGCCGAAACGATCGGGAGGTCGGACGGGTAATGCTCCTGCAAGTCCGGCCTTATATACGTGATGACCGGTTTCCCCATCAGCATGCTTTCGATCGAAAGGATCGAATAGACGCCGATGCACAGCTGGTCTACGATAATGTCCGCCTGCGCGTACCTCCTAAGCGCTTTTTCATGAGGCATCTTCTGAATAAACTCAAAATCGAAATCTATTTTTGAATGCAAGTTTTCAACGGCTCTCAGCACAAACTCGGTGCCTTTCAAGTAGGGATCGCTAGGGGCATGCACGACCAGCGGGCGCGGCTTAGCAGGATCGGGATAGACAGGGGCGATACGCTCGTGATCGACCACATAACGGACGGTATGGATGTTAGGGAAAAAGTCCTTTACATATTCGTAAATTTCATAGTCCGGCACAATGACATGTTGAAAATGCTTGGACAACAGCTTTAATCGTTTCACAATCGCTGCTTCATCGGTGTGCTTGACTCGATTGTAAGGATTGCTTCTTTTCGCGATTGACAATCGTCTAACCTCGGAGCCCCAAAAGTTCATTATTTTTTTTCGATCAGCCAGAAGAGGAAGATCGCTATATTGATAGCTGTTCGAAAACGTTAAAGCCCCATGAAAATGAAAAATATCGTAACGCTCCATGGCATCCGTCATAAATGCCCGGATCGCGTTTTTTTGCCCCGTGGCTGTGCTTTGATTGGCAATAGGCGACCGGATATCGGTCGGATATTTAAATACATTGCTCCCGTAGGAGCAAAAAGAAGCCTCTATGCCGGCCTTCCTTAACGCCAGCGCTTGCGAGCTCATTTGTCCCGCCGGATTATAGGGCAGATGAAGAACTTTCATATGCTTGCCTCCATTACGACTTGCGAAGCAAAACTTGCGCCGCAAGCGTCATTTCTTTCATTCTCTCTATCGTACACAAACCCGCTTCAAGCGGAACGGCAGCCGCCTTGCTTTCCGTCCCTCTCTCCCTGTACAGGCTATAAACCAAGCAATCTCACACTCTCTGAATATACTAGAAACATATTGAGCTTAGGAGGGAGTGAACGGAGTCGATGAAAAAAGACATCCATGGCTTGGACGTAAGCAGACTGCTCGGCAGAAAACCTGTCATCATCAGCAAGCTTTATGGAGCCAGCGACTATATTCGCGGCCAAGTTGTGCTCATCACAGGCGCAGGCGGATCGATCGGATCCGAGCTTGCGCTTCAGGTTGCCTTGCATCAGCCCGGGAAGCTTCTTCTTCTGGGACATGGAGAGAACAGCATCTTTTCGGTTGATTTGATTCTAAAGGATCGATTCCCTGATGTGCCGGTCGAAAGCTTGATCGTCGATATTCAAGATGAGCTTCAGCTGCGGGATGTGTTTCAGCGTTATAAGCCGCAAATCGTGTTTCACGCTGCCGCTCATAAACATGTTCCTTTGATGGAGAGAAACCGTATCGCGGCTATACAGAACAACATATGGGGCACACAAAACGTTGCAACGATCGCCAAGCAGAGCGGCGCGCGGAAATTCATTTTTATATCAACGGATAAAGCCGTCTATCCCGCCAATGTGATGGGGGCAACGAAGCGGGTCAGCGAGATGATTATTCAGCAGCTATCCGAAAACAGCGCTACGCAATTTGCCGTCGTTCGCTTCGGCAACGTGCTTGAAAGCCGGGGCAGCGTCATCCCCATATTCAAAAAACAGCTGGCTAGGGGCGGCCCGTTAACGGTATCGCATCCTGATATGGTGCGGTACTTCATGTCCATTCCGGAGGCCGTGCACCTTGTGCTGCAAGCCGGTTCCCTCTCTAAAGGCGGCGAGCTCTTTATCCTCGATATGGGCGAGCCTATTCAAATCGTGGAGCTTGCCAGAGCGTTAATCCGCGAAGCCGGATTGGAGCCGGATAAAGACATTGCCATCCAGTTTATCGGAATCCGTCCAGGCGAGAAAGTGAAGGAATCATTAACCTACGATGAAGAACGAATCGCCCCAAGCGCTAATCCCCATATTTCCGTCATCCAGCCCATGCCGCTGAACACAGACATCTTATCGCGGAACTTGAAGCAGCTGGCTAAGCTTACCCCTCAGGATGCTGACCGCGCAATGCAGCTGCTGCTCCGGATTATTGCGAATAACGCTGATGACTTGTCGGACGGGAATGAATCAGCGGAATGAACGAGGCAAGCGCAGATTGGAAGTCGGCCATTCTATCCATGGTTGAACATGCTGCCGCCAGCCGCAGAGCCTCAATCGTTATGATCGGCACAACTGCCCGCGCCGGCAATCCTCCGCTCATTATCGCTCCTTCAAGGGAATCCTCTGAATTCGTTGCCTGTTCATTGATCATCCGGCATGCGGCGCAGCTTCTCGAAATTTGTTCGTTCGCAGACGGAAAGGCCGATTATATCTTCATCGATGCGGAAAGCAAAACGCCGGATTCGCCTTCTTTCCTCGCGTTAGCCGGGTCCGTCGTACGGCGGAGCCGGATCAAAACGTATAAAGGCAACGACATCACTGTGCTCGCTTGCGACTTGCTTATCAGCCACCTGCTTCCGGATTTGTCGCAGACGAAAGCGGCCATCATCGGCGCTGGCAATATCGGAGCCAAGCTTGGCCTTGTTCTGGCCGAGCGCGGGGCGCAGGTAAGCTTATGCCGAAGAGATGACAAGGGGCCGCTTCTGGCTGACGCCTTGAATATGGTCAAAAACAAATATGCGTCAGGGAAGCTAGCTTCTTCCGATTCGAAGCTCGAAGCTTCCAAAGGCGCCCGCCTTCTGGTTGGGCTTACGCAGGGGCTACCTGTCATTACGCCGGACATGGTAACCGTTTTGTCCCCGAATGCGCTTATTATCGACGCCGGTATTGGAACGATTCATGAAGAGGCGGTGCAGCGGGCGAACGCATTAGGTCATCGGTTATTCAGGCTGGATATTCGAATCGCCTTCCCTTCCGTCATTAACAGCATCTTGTATACGGACAAATTTATGAATGAGACGGCCGGCCGCAGAGCCCGAAATGGACAGCATTATGTCGCCGGCGGAGTCATTGGCAAAAAAGGGGACATCGTTGTGGACAGCATCCTCCACCCAACGCGAATTATCGGCATCGCGGATGGCAAAGGCGGCATCCGTCAAGATCCAACATCTTAAGAGAGGAGGCAGCATCATGAAAATAATGACGGTTCTTGGTACGCGTCCGGAAATTATTCGTTTAAGCCGAATTATTCCGAAGCTGGACCAACTCGCGTCAAAGCATATTCTCGTTCATACGGGGCAGAACAAACAGCCCTATCTGAACGATATCTTTTTCGAGCAATTAAAGCTGCGCAAGCCGGACTATACGATTGGGCTGCAATCCCATTCCTTCGGTCAGCAGGTGGGCCAGTTATTTGCCGATCTGGAGGCCATTATGCGCCTTGAACAACCTGACCGCCTTCTTATACTGGGAGATACCAACAGCGCGCTGTGCGCCGTATTAAGCGAAAGAATCGGAATCCCCGTCTACCACATGGAAGCCGGCAACCGTTGCTACGACCTGCGGGTTCCGGAGGAGCTTAACCGTAAAGTCATCGACACCGTCTCTTCCTTTAATCTGCCTTATACAAAAGGCGCGCGGGACAATCTCTTGAGGGAGGGCATACCGGCTACCCGCATTTGGGTGAGCGGGAATCCGATCTATGAGGTGATCGAGCATTACCGCGAGCAGATCGGTGAGAGCGATATTCTGTCGCAGCTGCAGCTTAAGCCTAACAACTATGTGCTTGTAACCGCGCATCGGGCTGAAAACGTTGACCGGGAACAAAATTTGCGGAACATTATCCAAGGTCTTCACAACATCGCTGACGAGCTTCAGATCCCCGTTGTTTGCAGCGTGCATCCGCGGACGAAAGCGAAGCTGGAAGCATTCGGGGTAGATTCCGCCCATCCCCTATTGCAATTGCATGAGCCGTTTGGCTTTTTTGAGTTCATTAAGCTGCAATCCGAAGCCAGATGCGTCGTGACCGACAGCGGCACCGTGCAGGAGGAAAGCTGCATCCTTGGCGTGCCGGCCGTCATTATCCGGCGCAGTACCGAAAGACCGGAGACCATTCTTTGCGGCAGCGGCGTCGTCTCGGACACGCAGCCGGACCGGATAGCCGAATGTGTGAAGCTGATGATGAATACCCGCCATTCTTGGCAATGTCCGGAAGGATATACGGATCCGGATGTTTCTACGAAAGTCGTCAATATGGTATTAGGAGGTCTCCATCATGTTTGAAGGCGCAACAATACTCATTACCGGAGGAACCGGCTCATGGGGGCAGGAATTAACGCGCAAGCTGCTTTCCTTTGAACCGAAAGAAATTCGCGTCTTCTCGCGCAACGAATTTGCACAGGTTCAAATGCAGCGTTCCTTCGAGCATCCCGCGCTTCGATTTATGATCGGCGATGTTCGCGACCAAGAGGCGGTATCCGAAGCATGCCGGAACGCGGATTATGTATTCCATTTAGCCGCGCTGAAACATGTGCCGATCTGTGAGCTGCAGCCGGATGAAGCGCTCAAAACGAATGTGATCGGCACGGAAAACGTAATAAACGCCAGCATCCGGCATGGCGTCAAAAAAGTAATCGATGTCTCTACCGATAAAGCGGTAGACCCTATTAACTTTTACGGCATGACGAAGGCGTTCGCCGAGAAACTCATGATTCGGGCAAACGCCTTAAGCGATACGACCCGCTTCGTCTGCGTGAGGGGCGGCAACGTGCTCGGCACACAAGGCAGCGTCGTGCCGTATTTCAAAAATTTGCTGCTTCAGAAAAAAGATTTGCCGCTCACTTCGCCTAAGATGACGCGTTTTTTCCTTACTCTGTCTCAAGCGATCGACCTGCTTCTCAAAGCGGCCATTGAATCGGTCGGCGGAGAAACCTATGTCATGAAAATGAAAGCGTGCCGAATCGACCAGCTGGCCGAAGTGCTGATCGACCATTTTTCGGACGGCACATCCGCTTTGAAAATTATCGGGTTACGGCCCGGCGAAAAGCTGCATGAGGTGCTGGTATCCCCTTATGAGGCGGAGCGTACGTACAAATTCGGCGGACAATATTATGTCATATTGCCCGAGGGGGCCTCTCAGCCTCTTCATGACAAATATTCCGCGCTCGAAAAAGCCGGGTTCACTCAATATCACTCCGATCTCACGCTCCTCTCCAAAGAGGAAATCAAAGCTATGCTGCAGGAAGGGGGGTTTCTCGATTGAAGATCGCATTGTTAGGAGGCGGCGGCATGGCCGGCCATATGATCGTCGATTATTTAACTTCGCGGGGCTTTGATGTCGTCTATACCGTTAGAAGCGAATGCGAGGATCCCCGCTGCAGCCGCTTGGATGTAACCGATTATCAAGCTGTCGAACAATGGCTCAGAACAACCAAGCCGGATTTCGTCATAAACGCGACTGGGCTTCTCAACGACCGGGCGGCAAAAAATATACGGGAGGCTGTCTATGTGAACAGTCTCTTCCCTCACTTGCTCAGCGGCTGGGGCAATCAATTCGGTTTCCGGCTTATTCATATTAGCACCGACTGCGTCTTCTCCGGACGATCGGGCCATTATACCGAGCATTCCGCGTTGGATGGCTTAACGGTATATGCAAAAACAAAAGCGTTAGGCGAAGTCGTTCAGCCTCCTCATCTTACCATTCGCACTTCGATCGTCGGTCCCGAATTGAAAACGAACGGCATTGGATTATTCCATTGGTTTATGCGGCAGCAAGGCGATATGAAAGGCTACCGCAACGTCTATTGGAACGGCGTTACGACGCTGGAGCTGGCTAAAGCGATCGAATGGTCATTCACCCAGCGTTTAAGCGGACTTGTCCATTTAGCGGTTCAGCCGAAAATATCGAAATACGACCTTCTCGTATTATTCCGTGATACTTTTGACCGGCACGACCTTACCATTCATCCCGTTAACACCGTTCCTTCCGACAAAAGCTTAATCAATACCCGGCAGGAATTCTCCTATAATCCTCTGCCTTATGAGGTTATGCTGCCGCAGTTAAAAGCATGGATGAATCAATCCGGCAGAAATTACCCTTACAACTTAGGCTAAAGGAGGTGCTAAGATTGAATCCGCCCAATCAACCCCGTTTGAAAGTATGCATGCTTGTGCTCCAGCACCCCTTCCTGGATGCTCGCATCTTCAAGCGGGAAGCGCTAAGTCTTGTCAAATTGGGATATGACGTGACGATGGTCGTCCCTCGCAATAAGGACGGGCTTATGTACGACATTGACGGTACACCGTTCAAGGACCGTTTTCGCAGCTCCGTGTTTGTTCACAAATCGGTTAAAATCGTTTCCTATAAAGCTGTCATGCCTCAACAAGCCCATATGGAGAAGGCGATCCAAAGCGAAGGGTACAGCTTTTTCAATGACCCGCTTTTTAAAGTAGGCCTAGCCCAAAACGCGGATATCTATCACGCGCACGAATACCATTCCTTATATTCCGGAGTCGGGATTAAGCGAGCGCTGCAGCAAACTAGAGGAAAAAACGTGAAGCTGATCTACGACAGCCATGAGATTACGGAAGGGAACAAGGTCCCTTTATTGAAACGTATGCTGGGGGAGGTAGACAGTGTCGTTACGGTATCGGATGCGATGGAGAAGTGGTATACAGACAACATGCCTTCGCTGCATACCGTTACTCTCTATAATTCGCCGCCGCTGTCCGCCTCTTATACGCCTCGGCCGGTTTCCAAAGATGAATTTGTTGCTTGCTATGAAGGATATATGCACAAGGATAAGGGCAGCAGCGCCAAGCTGTTCGAGATCACTTCGTTATGCAGCAGGCAATTTCCGTTCCGCTTCAAGGTTTTAGGCGGAGTAGCCGGGAAATCGCTAAATATACCGGAGCCGATAAAAAGCAACATCCAGTTGTGCGGCTGGGTCGATTATTATCGGATCCCCGAATACATGGAGGATGTTGATGTCGGCTGGATCGATTACGATATTAAAGCATCCTCCACTCCGATCAATTATCAAGTGGCTCTGCCGAATAAATTGTTTAGCTATTTGAATAATGGCGTGCCTGTTGTCGTGAACGAATGTCCGGAGATGGCCCGTTTCGTCCGCGAACACGATTGCGGGATCGTAATTGAACATCCGAATCCTACCGCCAGCCAGTATGCAGAGTCTTTCCGTTATTTATCCGAAAACCGGGAAGAGCTTCTAAGACTGAGTCATAATGCCCGCAAAATAATGAGTGAGCAGTACAGCTGGGAGCATATGGAGACCCGTTTAGCCGGCCTCTATCAATCTCTTGCCGATTCGCTTCGTAATATGCATGACGACATTTCATGATGAGAGAGGGGGAATTTCCGCTGGATGCTTCCAAACCATTGGTGTCCATTGTGATACCTACGTACAACTGTCCTTATATTTCAAGCTCCGTGGAGAGCGCTCTTGCTCAAACTTATCCGGCTATCGAAGTCATTGTCGTGAATGACGGCTCAACGCTGCATAAGGACAACATCAATCCTTATCTCGGCCAAGTCCGGTACATGGAGAAAGAGAACGGCGGAACCGGCAGTGCTCTAAATGCTGGTATCAAGCAGGCTCGAGGCGATTATATCGCATGGCTGAGCTCCGATGATTTGTATCTCTCGGACAAAATTGAAAAACAAACAGCGTTTATGGAAGCACGCCAAGCCGACGCAAGCTATACGGCTTTTTATCATATAAATGAGCATAATCAAATAACCGGTCAGTTCGGCAGCGTTTTTCCGAACAAAATAGCCTTCTATACGGCAATGAAGAAAGGTAATGTCATTAATGGCTGTACCGTCATGTTAAAAAAAGAGGTATTCGAGCAGGTCGGTTATTTTGATGAGAGCTTGAAGGGAACGCAGGATTATGATTTGTGGTGCAGAATCCTGCAGCATTACGATTTTCACTATTTAAACGAACCGCTCGTGAAATACCGTGTCCACAGCGGTATGAGCACGAAAAAGCTTGGCGATGTTCTAACGAAGGAACGTACGATGGTTCAACAAAAGTATAACCCGATGTTTGACCGCTTAATAAGTCAAAACCGGTAATCAAAAAGCAGCTTACGACCGATCGATGGTCATAAGCTGCTTTCGTTTCGTTATTGCTGTGTTTGTTGTTGCTGCGTATTCTGCTGCGGGCTGCTGCTGCCGATTTGATCCAGGCTTTTGAACTCGTACCCTTGACGCCGCGCCTCATCAATGATGCTGCCTAGTGCTTCTGCGTTATCCTTTGACACGGAGTGAAGCAGCAGAATCGCTCCTGGGTGCAGCTGCTTGGTGACTTGCTGCATGGCAAAGTCAGCCCCCCGCTGCGCGTTTACGTCCCAGTCCTTATACGCAATCGACCAGAATACGCTCGTATATCCGAATCGTTTGCTAGCCTCCAAAACCTTTTCATTAAAAATGCCTCTAGGCGGTCGTAAATACTTCATCTCTTGCTGTCCGGTAACGGCGGTAACCTGTTCTTTCACCTTTTCCAGCTCCGATTTAATCGACTGCTCTGACAGCTGCGTCATATCGGGATGGCTCCATGAATGATTGCCAATAATATGGCCTTCGGTTACCATACGCTTCAGCAGCTCCGGCTGGTCCTTCACGTAATGTCCGGTTACAAAAAAGGTTGCTGGCACTTTCTTTTGTTGAAGGACATCCAAAATTTTTGCGGTGTAGCCGTTCTCATAGCCGTTGTCGAAAGTAAGAAATAGCTCCTTGCGTGTTGTGTCTCCAAGAAACAAAGCGCCGTGCTTCGTTACAATCGGCTTAAAGCCTTCCTGGTCAATCGAAGGCAGCCGTCCTTCGATACTCCTCTTGAATCCGAAATGATAGGCCGACGGCTCGGCAGACGCGCTCGTTAGCCCGCTTGTTAAAGCAAGCATAACCAAGAATGCCGATAACAAGGTTTGTTTGCGATAGTTCTTAAACAACTGCTCGTTCTCCTTTCACCTTCGCTCGGTAATGTCATCGTATCTTACTATTGCCTAAGTGAAGGGAAACCATGCCGACTGCAAAAAAACATCGCCCTTCGTTATCCGAATGGCGATGCTTTATATGTAAATCTTTATTTGTTTGAAAATGGTCGGGACGACACGATTTGAACATGCGACCCCCTGGTCCCAAACCAGGTGCTCTACCAAGCTGAGCTACGTCCCGACATTATGGAGCGGAAGACGGGAATCGAACCCGCGACCCTCGCCTTGGCAAGGCGATGCTCTACCGCTGAGCCACTTCCGCATAAGGTGGTGCCGCCGAGAGGACTTGAACCCCCAACCTACTGATTACAAGTCAGTTGCTCTACCAATTGAGCTACAGCGGCATAAAAGATGGTGACCCGTAGGGGATTCGAACCCCTGTTACCTCCGTGAAAGGGAGGTGTCTTAACCCCTTGACCAACGGGCCGTATGTAATGATCGGATGAAAAAGTTCGAACGGAGAAGGAGGGATTCGAACCCTCGCACCACTTACGCAGTCTAACCCCTTAGCAGAGGGTCCCCTTGAGCCACTTGGGTACTTCTCCAGGAAATGGCTCCCCGAACAGGACTCGAACCTGTGACAACTCGATTAACAGTCGAGTGCTCTACCAACTGAGCTATCAGGGAATATGGCGTTATTCGCTGGCTACGCTTCGTGAATGACTTCAGAAAAGACGCAACCATGCTCTTCCAAGGTTTTTGTACCTTGAAAACTGGATACGAAAGTTTAGCTGTAGTGATCGTTTTAGCTGTTTTGGGTATCATTTAGGATAAGCCCTCGACCGATTAGTATTCGTCAGCTCCACACGTTGCCGTGCTTCCACCCCGAACCTATCAACCTCGTCGTCTTCAAGGGGTCTTACTAATTGGGAAATCTCATCTTGAGGGGGGCTTCACGCTTAGATGCTTTCAGCGCTTATCCCGTCCGTACTTGGCTACCCAGCGGTGCTCCTGGCGGAACAACTGGTACACCAGCGGTACGTCCATCCCG
>NZ_QXQA01000006.1 GCF_003583765.1 Paenibacillus nanensis | reverse complement strand
AAGACGACGAGGTTGATAGGTTCGGGGTGGAAGCACAGCAATGTGTGGAGCTGACGAATACTAATCGGTCGAGGGCTTATCCTAAATGATACCCCACAAAGTGAAGCGAATGCTTCGAGGATTATTCTTGATACTTTGCGGGGACCCTAATTACAAGCTAAAGTTCAGCAAACTTTCGTATCCAGTTTTCAAGGCGCAAGCCTTGAGAAAATCGCATATTTCCATTCCCTGATAGCTCAGTTGGTAGAGCACTCGACTGTTAATCGAGTTGTCACAGGTTCGAGTCCTGTTCGGGGAGCCATACAGAGAGGTGTCCGAGTGGTCGAAGGAGCACGATTGGAAATCGTGTATACGTTAACCGCGTATCGAGGGTTCGAATCCCTTCCTCTCTGCCAGTATGGCCCGTTGGTCAAGGGGTTAAGACACCTCCCTTTCACGGAGGTAACAGGGGTTCGAATCCCCTACGGGTCACCATCTCTTTTAAGAAAAAAATAAAAAAAGACTTGCAATCATATAGGCTAATGTGATATGATATAAAAGTCGCTCAACATGGAGGATTAGCTCAGCTGGGAGAGCATCTGCCTTACAAGCAGAGGGTCGGCGGTTCGATCCCGTCATCCTCCACCATTAACGACGCGGGGTGGAGCAGCTCGGTAGCTCGTCGGGCTCATAACCCGAAGGCCGCAGGTTCAAATCCTGCCCCCGCAACCAAATTATCACCCTGAGATATCCGGGTACAATATGATGTGGAGCTGTGGTGTAGAGGCCTAACATGCCTGCCTGTCACGCAGGAGACCGCGGGTTCGAATCCCGTCAGCTCCGCCATTATAACATCATCAGGCTCGGTAGCTCAGTCGGTAGAGCAGAGGACTGAAAATCCTCGTGTCGGCGGTTCGATTCCGTCCCGAGCCACCATCAATGTTTTGCAATGATTGAATATGCCGCTGTAGCTCAATTGGTAGAGCAACTGACTTGTAATCAGTAGGTTGGGGGTTCAAGTCCTCTCGGCGGCACCACATGGAGGATTAGCGAAGTGGCCAAACGCGGGAGACTGTAAATCTCTTCCTTCGGGTTCGGTGGTTCGAATCCATCATCCTCCACCACTTACCTAGGGGCATAGTTTAAAGGTAGAACAAAGGTCTCCAAAACCTTTGGTGTGGGTTCAATTCCTGCTGCCCCTGCCAATTTCATAAAGGTGTTCACATGGCGGTCGTGGCGAAGGGGTTAACGCACCGGATTGTGGCTCCGGCATTCGTGGGTTCAAGTCCCATCGATCGCCCCATATTACACCTTTACAATTAAAAACTTGCGTTGGGGATTAGCCAAGCGGTAAGGCAACGGACTTTGACTCCGTCATTCCAAGGTTCGAATCCTTGATCCCCAGCCATTTATGCGGAAGTGGCTCAGCGGTAGAGCATCGCCTTGCCAAGGCGAGGGTCGCGGGTTCGATTCCCGTCTTCCGCTCCATTATTTTTACGGCGCCATAGCCAAGTGGTAAGGCAGAGCTCTGCAAAAGCTTTACCCCCAGTTCGAGTCTGGGTGGCGCCTCCACAAAACCATAATGTGCGGCCTTAGCTCAGCTGGATAGAGCGTTTGACTACGAATCAAAAGGTCAGGAGTTCGAATCTCTTAGGCCGCGCCATTATATTAAAAAGCCGGTGTGGCGGAATGGCAGACGCGCGCGACTCAAAATCGTGAGGGAAACCGTGGAGGTTCGAGTCCTCTCACCGGCACCATGATGCAAATGACACTCTTGAAATTCGACAATCGAATTTTAAGAGTTTTTTCGTGTTTAAAGGGATTATCCATCACGCGTTGAATTCATTAAGAGACGATTAATAATGATGAAATGTGAAGGATATCCTATGCCGACCAAAACAATTGCACTAATGGAGCAAGTTGATGTTACCAATGGAGCACATATCTTATATTTTTACAATGACCCCGAGGCGTATATTAAAAATGCTGTATCATTCCTCAAAATCGGTTTAATGCACGGGGATTACGTCGTCTTGATTGACTCAAGCGAAAATTATGCCTTAATAAAAGAGCAACTGGATCATGTTCTTTCTTTATCCGATTGGGAGCGATTACAATATATCGATCACCAAAGATTTTATTCCGAATACGGCAGCTTGCATGTAAGGAATGTAATCCATAATTTTAATGAGCTGTTTAACCCTCTTCTGTTGAAGGGACGTTCGATTCGCTCCTGGGGCCATGTTCACTGGACCGACCAAGAGGATATAGCGGAGCAGCTTCGTCTTTATGAGCATCAGTGCGAATTATCCATTCCGGAGATCCAATTGCTTGGCGTCTGCATTTACGATGGCAAACTTGTTCCCGCCCATATTCAAAATGAAATGCTGCGGACGCATCAATATTTTATGACGGATACGACATTCACCAAATCGATGCTCTATGAGAAGTCGGAAGAGACGGTTATTTTGCCTTCGCCGGCCGTACATATGGAAATGAAGTCGGAGATGGACTTGTATAAGCAGAAGCTTGATTTCGCGCATGTCGTATCGCATGAAGTACGGAATCCATTGACGGTTATACGCGCTTATGCCAACCTGATTCTGAAGGGCAACTCCAATCTTCGGGAAGACGATATGTCCAAGTTAAGCAAAATTATTGATTATGTAGATGTAATCGATCACGAAATGGCTCATATTATAAATACGGAGCAAATGCTGACGACCGATTCATTATGGGAAAGAGATCTGGTTAAAATAAAACCGCTGCTTCAAGAAGTCATGACGATGATGGAGACGAAGGCTAGAACGCAGGCGGTTCATTGCTCCTCTGAAATCGATATTAGGGACGATAAGGTCCTGTACGCGAATGCGATGGGGTTTAAATTAATCGTGTCCAACCTCGTCAGCAATGCGATCAAATACAGCGATGAGGGCGGCGCCGTAACCGTGCGCGCTTATATCGATAACGGCTTCCGATTGCGTGTAATGGATCATGGGGCCGGCATGACAACGGAGCAATTATCGAAGCTATTTCGGAAGTATGAGAAAATGAATGTGGAGAAAAGCGGCCAAGGAATCGGGCTGTTTATGGTGAAAAAGCTGATTGATCACTTTGAGGGCAAAATCGATATCCGAAGCAAGGAGAATGAGGGGACAGAGGTTGATGTCTTTTTGCCGTTGGCCGAGCCCTCATTCCTTGCCGGGAAATTGTCGAGCAATGCTTAAATAAAAACGCCGAAGGAACCATTTGGTCCTTTCGGCGTTTTATTTTTTAGGGAATAATGAGAACGACGGGAGTCAACTACAAGACGCTTCCGCCGAAAATCATGCGGTATTCCCATTGCGTGCCCTTGACGGTATCAACGTGAACGCCGCCGCTCTTATTCGAATAAGTGTGCAGAATTTTACCGTCGCCAAGGTATAGCCCAACATGGGTTACCCTTTGCGCAGATTTGTTGATTCTCGAATAGCTGGATTTCGATGAGCCTTTATAGGACATAAAGAACACAAGGTCGCCGCGCTTCAACTCTGACCAGCTTGTCTTAACAGTGGAGCGCTTGTTCTTTTTCACCCAAGCCGCTTGCGTCGCGGATGAACCCGGGATCGTCACGCCTGCTGCCTTCTTATAGATATGCTTAACGAAGTCGGAACAATCGAACGTTCTTGTTGTGCTGCGGTTGGAGCCGAATTCATACGGCGTGCCTTTATATTTGTAACCAAGGCTGATAACCGACTCGATCTTCGAAGCCTTCGACGTTGCAGTTGCTGCATAAGCTTGATCGTTTATATGAAAAGGCACAAGACCTGTTGTTAATAGAGCGGAAGATACGATACCAGCGACGAGTGTTTTTTTGAAAAGGTTTGTTTTCATTTGTTTTGCACCTCCTGGTTGATAGCTATACCTTAACATGGGCTTCTAAGCGGTTTGAACCCACAAAAACTGGACATCCAACCAGGTTGACCCCTTTGGACGGAGCCGCGACTCGACCTAGGTCTAGGTCAAAAACCGCCGAAAGTCCGTTTTATAAAGGGTTTAAAGCATCTATACTAAGTACATAAGCAAGAGCCGTTACACATAGCTGAGTGAAGAAAATGAGCAATTTCTAATAGAAGAAAGGAGTGAGTTTTGGAGATGAATGGAAAAACTGCATTAGGCGTGCTGCTGATTGTTGCGGGTGCGCTGGCTGTTTTAAACTTTTTTGACATTAACTTGGGCTGGATCTTCGGCTTGCTGTTACCGTTTATCCTGATCGGCTTTGGCGTTGTGGGCTGGAAGAATAATAAAAAGGTGATCGGCAGCCTCCTTATCGCAATCGGCGGCGTTATGCTGCTAGGCAAGCTCGGCGGAATCATCATGCTGCTGCTCGCGATCGGGTTGATCGTATTCGGAGTTTCGATGTTCAAAAGCAGCAGAAGATCTTATTAAGAAAAATGCTTTAATGTGAGAATGGTTGGGAGGATATAGAGATGAGTATCGCAAAACGCATCCGCGACATTACAGTTGCCACCTTGAACGAGAGATTAGAGAAAGCTGAAGATCCCGTTCGGATGATCGACCAGTTTCTGTGGGCGACGCGGGAGGACATTATACAAGCCGAAAGACTTTACCAGCAGTATTCGGGTCACAGCAATCATCTGAGAGCGCAATGGCTGCAAGCTGAGGCGCAGAAGGAGCGCAGGGAGCAGCAAGCGTTGACGGCTTTGAAAGCCGGTGAAGAAAACATGGCGCGCATAGCTCTTCACGAGAAAGCAAGCTGTGAAGAACGCGCGGCGCAATATCGCGAGCTGTACGAGCAAAGCCGGCAAAACACGCTGGAGCTTGAGGAACAGCTTCGCGAGATGCGCAGCGAATATCAAACGGTCTATGACAAACGGGAATACTACGCGGCGCGCATGGAGTCCATTCGCCTGCAGCAGCGTATGAACAGCCGCTTCCAAGGCGGCGTATCCGGAGGCATACAACCGGGCTCCATGTTCCGTCAAATGGAGGATCGGATCAGCGATCTGGAGCAGGAAGCCAAAAGTCTGCGCGATGTTCGGAGAATGGGCAGAGAGTTCGCCGATGGCGGAATCGGCAACACCGTTAAATCCGTCATTGAACGCGAGCTCGAGGAACTGAAGCGTAAGCTTCAGAAGGAGGGCTGGTCGTCTTGAAAAAACTGTATCGCTCTAGGCGGGATAAGAAGATCCTCGGCCTATGCGGCGGCTTAAGCGAAATGCTGAATGTCGATGCTACGTTGCTCCGTATCTTGCTCATTGTTATCACCGTACTTTCGAGCGGTATGGTTATCTTCATCTATATCATTGCCGGGCTCGTTGTACCGAAGGAGCCGCCGATCTACGGCGCGTTCGGCCCTTATGGCGACGGGAACGGCTTTAACGGATACGGCAACGGTTATGGCAACGGCGGATATGGCGCGGGTTTTGGCCCGCAGAACGGTCCGCATACCGGCTACAACGGAAGCTTTAACGGTAATCCTCATAAACCGCAAGACAATTGGGGCCCAGGCTACGGCAAAGAGAGTCCAGCAGCCGGCTCGCAGTTCGACAGCATGATGGACGATTTGGAAAAGAAGGCGCTTAGACGCGAAATCGAAGAATTAAAAGCTAAATTAGCGAAACAGGAGAAGGGAGAATAACACAATGGGAATCTTTAAAAGAGTAAAGGATATGACGAAAGCATCGGTAAACGAGGTACTGGACAAACTGGAAGATCCGGTTGTTATGCTGAATCAATATTTGCGCGATATGGAATCCGAAATTCATCAAGCCGAGGTTACGGTGGCGAAGCAAATGGCGAACGAGCGCCGCATGAAGCAGCGCTTGGACGATTCCGTTCGCAACGCGGCGGATCGCGAATCGAAGGCCGAAGCGGCTTTGCGCGCCGGCCAGGAGGAATTGACTCGCAAGCTGCTTGAAGAGAAAATTTATTTCGACCAAAAGGTTGTCGAATATACCGAGCTTCATGCGCAAGCCAAGACGCAAGCCGACGAGCTGATGCAGCAGCTGCACGGCATGAAGGAAGAGTTCTATCAGCTCCGCAACAAGCGCAACGAGCTTGCTTCCCGCGCTCAAGTGGCGAAAGCGCAAAAACAAATGGCGCAGCTTAGCGCAAACCATACGATTGACAGCGGCACAGCATCGCGCGGCTTCTACCGGATGGAAGAAAAAATTATGCAGCTGGAAGCGGAAGCGCAAGTTGCGCGCGGTCCATACTCGATCAGCGGCGCTGGGGCGACTCCAGTAAGCGCTGCCGATCTCGAGAAGCAAATGAAGGTAGATGAGCAGCTTCAAGCGCTGAAAAGCAAATTGAACGGAGGGGCGGCTAGCGCTCCTGAAGCGGAATAAAAAAGTCTTCGGCATCGAAAGCGGCGGACCGAATTATCGGTCTGCTCTTTCCTGCGTTGACGGGTACATAAGGAGCTGTAGGCATGCAAGGAGAGCAGGAGAAGGGCAATCCCGGGGAAGTTAAGGCGGAGCAAGCAAAGGCGGCGCGAAGACGCAATATCGTAGAAACGTTTTTATGGCTGCTGATCATCGTTTGTTTGGTTATTATTTTGCTGCAGGGGCTGAATGTCATCGAGCTGTTCCTGCTAAAGGGCAAATGGGCGGTCATCGGGCTTAGCGCGGTAGGCGTCGGACTGGCGGCGGCGGCGATAAACGGCTATTTGCAAAACTCGAAGCTTAAAGCCGCGATTAGAAGGCTCACTGAACAGCAGCGAAAAAGGAGCTTTCACGTGACGCTTGACCATTCGGATTCGGAGTCGGGCGAAGATGCGGAGGAGCGGGAGAACGATCCGGAATGGACGGAGAAGGTCAGGTTCACTGCGGTCATTGAGGAGCGGCAGCGGCTGGCAAGGGAGCTGCACGACGCGGTCAGTCAGCAGCTGTTCGCCATATCCATGACCGCTACCGCCGTGAGCCGCACGATCGAACGGGATTGGGAACGCGCCAAGCGCCAAGTGCAGCTGATCGAGGAGAT
Source organism: Paenibacillus nanensis (assembly GCF_003583765.1). Classification (GTDB taxonomy): domain Bacteria; phylum Bacillota; class Bacilli; order Paenibacillales; family Paenibacillaceae; genus Pristimantibacillus; species Pristimantibacillus nanensis. The sequence continues at coordinate 281,394 of NZ_QXQA01000006.1, read as the reverse complement.
GGCGGCTGTCGCTCAGTCGGAGATGAGGGCGCTGCTGCTGCATTTGCGGCCGGTCCACCTCGACGGGAAAAACTTAGGGCAGGCGTTGACAGCTCTGGTGGATGAGCTGAAGCAGAAGGTGCCGATGGAAATCGTGCTCGAAGTGGACGAGTCGATCGTGCTGCTGCCTCATGCGGAGGATCATCTGTTCCGAATCGCTCAAGAGGCTTTATCGAATACGCTTCGCCATTCCAAAGCGGACAGCATGCGGATCCGGTTAATCCGGTTGGACAATAAGGTGCATATGACGCTGCAGGACAGCGGCGTCGGATTTGATCTCGAAGCGAAGAAGCAAACGTCATACGGTCTGCTTACCATGGAAGAGCGGGTGAACGAGCTCGGCGGACAGCTTCAAATGATTTCGCAGCCGGGCGAAGGAACTACGATTCATTTGTGGGTGCCGATGGATGGGCATCCGATAAACTCGGCTAACGTGTAAGGAAACAAGTTTCACTTCAAGGAAAGAAGGCGGGAATCGTGGAGGAACCGATTAAGGTATTATTAGTTGACGACCATGAAATGGTAAGAATCGGGCTGGCTGCTGTGCTGGATACCGAGGAAGGCATAGAAGTGGTAGGAGAAGCAAGCAATGGCGTGGACGGGATTCGTCTTGCGCAATCCTACAAGCCGGATGTGGTGCTGATGGATTTGGTTATGGACGGCATGGACGGCGTGGAGACGACAGCGAAGCTGCTGGAGCTTCATCCGGATTGCAAAGTCATCGTGCTCACCAGCTTTATTGACGACAGCAAAATCTATCCCGTTATCGAGGCCGGCGCATTCAGTTACTTACTCAAAACATCAAGGGCAAGCGAAATCGCGGAGGCGATCAGAGCGGCGGCTAGAGGACAGTCCGTACTGGAATCCCAGGTCGCCGCCAAAATGATGAACCGGTTCCGCGCGCCCAAGCAGCAGGAAGAAGTACGTCTGCATGATGATTTGACGGAGAGAGAAATGGATGTGCTGAAACGGGTGGCGCAGGGCAAATCGAATCAAGAGATTGCCGACGAGCTGTTCATCGGCGTGAAGACCGTTAAATTCCATGTTACGAATATTTTTAACAAGCTGCATGTAGAAGACCGCACGCAAGCGGCCATCTATGCGCATCGGCAAGGCATTGTGGAATAGCTACGAACGGCGCAGCCTGGCCTCAAGCAGCAGGAAGACGGCCTCGTAGTCGTCTAAGCCGAACTCGGGGACGGCAGGGCGCTGCGTGCTTGCAGGCGCGCCGTCCCGCGCTTCGGGCCAGCAGACAAGCGCTATCGGCTGCGAAAGCTGCTCGAGCAGCTCAAGATGGAAGGCTTCGCGCGCCAATATGACTTTCGGGTAATCGGCGGATTTGAACCCTTCGACGAGGATGACATCGACTTCATTGTTCATCGACTCGATAAGGGCTTCAAGCGTTGCGCCCGAATGCTTGATAATGGCGCTTCGTTTGGCGGAGGTAATGGCCGTCACATCGGCTCCCGATGCTTGGTGCTTCCATGTATCCGTGCCGGGAGTATCCATCTGAAAATCGTGGGCGTCATGCTTAATCGTTCCGACCCGGCGGCCTGCTTGCTTAAATCGTTCTGTCATCCGGCAAACCCAAGTGGTTTTGCCGGTATTTTTGTATCCGGCGAATTGAATAATAAGAGGGGGATTCATGCCCGTACTGGCCTCCTGATGAGTTGATATAAGGCTGGGAAGAAATAAGGATATTACCGTTCTGCTGTTAGTGTAGCATATTATGGACCAGGGGCACGAAGACTGTGACAGAATGGCCTTCCCAACAATCGCGGCTGTGATACAATGGAGCAAGAATAATACGGCGATGGCGTTCAGGGGGCAATGGGGAGTATGGCAGCGGAATCGGGGCATGGGGATCATCAAATCGACGGGCGCTTTAACCGGCGCGCCGTGCTTGTAGAGGAGGCGCAGCGGCGCGTGCTCGCTGCTGCAGGGACTGTCGCAAGCGAGCATGTGCCGCTTGCGGAATGCGGCGGCCGCCGCCTCTCGCGTGAGCTGCGCGCGACGTGCGACTGGCCGCCCTTCGCGCGCGCGGGGCTCGACGGCTACGCCGTGCGCGCGGCCGACACGGCGCTGGCGTCGCCGTCGAATCCGGCGACGCTGCGCGTCGTGGACACGGTCGCGGCGGGCGGGCTCGCCCTCGCGGCCGTCGAAGCGGGCACAGCCGCGCGCGTCATGACCGGCGCGGCTGTGCCCGAGGGGGCCGATGCGGTCGTCATGCTGGAGCAGACCGCAGAGGCCGTGGCCGGGGGCGAGAAGGCGGCGCTGATTAAAGCCGCCGCCCGCCCCGGCCAGAACGTGGCGCCCCGAGGCGAGGAGTTTCGCCTCGGGAGCCCGGTTGCGGCGCCCGGCGAGCTGCTCACGCCGGGCCATGCCGCGCTGCTCGGCACGTTCGGCTATGCCGCCGTGCCGGTGTACAAGCGCCCGCGCGTGGCGGTGTTCGCGACGGGCAGCGAGCTGCTGCCCGTCGAGGCGCCGCTTGCGCCGGGGCAAATCCGCGACAGCAACAGCGCCATGGTTGCCGCGCTGATTCGCGAGTGCGGCGCGGAGCCGGTGCTCTGCGGCACGCTGCCGGACGAGCTCGCCGCGCTTCGCGAGGCGCTCGCGCGCGTAAGCGCCGCCGTCGATATGATCATTACGACGGGAGGCGTCTCCGTCGGCGATTACGACGCGATGGCCGAGCTGCTGCGAGGATTAGCGAGCTATTCCTCTTCAAGCCCAGCGCCTGCCCCAAGCATGCTTCTATTCAACCGGGTATCGATGAGGCCGGGCAGCCCGACTTCCGCAGCGCTTCTGGACGGGAAGCTTGTCCTAGCGCTTTCCGGCAACCCAGGCGCCTGCTTCGTCGGCTTTGAGCTGCTTGCGGCGCCGGCGCTGCGGGCGATGCAGGGCGATCCGTCGCCGGCGGCCCAGGCGATTATTGCGAGATTAAGCTCGGATATCGGAAAAGGCAGCCCCCATGTCCGTTATGTGCGCGCGAAGCTCCGATTCGGCGGAGACGGCATCGTATATGCGGATCCGCTCGCCTTCGGCAAGTCGAGCATGATGGCATCGCTGGCCGAAGCGGATGGACTGGCCGTCATTCCTTCCGGCTCGCAGGGCTCCAAGGAAGGCGACGTCGTCCAGGTTCTGCTGCTCAAACGAACTTGTTGATGACGGCCCCGCGGGGAGGGAGCGGCCAGTACGCTTGGGACGCACCGTAATAGAGCGCGTACGGATAAGCGGAGGCGAAGGAAAGGCGGATCAGATCGACGGGTCTTTGCTGCTCGGCGTAGGACATCGCCCGTTTCAAATCCATCAGCAGCCCCTCCGATCCAAGCAGCAGCCGCCTGTATGGGGCCAGCTCTTGTTCCCGGGCGGCTGCTTCTGTAAAGCTTTTGCCGTACGCCATTCCCTCGGCATTTGCGATCTCTTTAGGTTGGCTGTATCTCGAAGCGAAGCCGCCGCGCGAGTAAAAACGCCCGTCATTTCCTCTTCCAATGCCCAGCGCGTCCATCGCAGGATGCCGAAGCGCAAGCTCAACCGCTCCCCATATCTCCGGCTTTAGCATCTCCTTGTACTGCTTGTAGCCGAGCTCCCATTCGTTCAACCACTCTACCAGCTGTCCGACGCTCTCTAGCAAAAACGATGGATTTTCGATTTTCCGATCCCTGCCTAGCTCCTTCATCATGCCCTCTAACCGGTTCTGCGCGGAGCGGGCAATGCTCAGCCATGCTGCGGCGCTGTCCGCCGCTAGATCAAACGGCTGCTTCCTCTCCAGCCGGGCGGCTCCGGCCGCTCGTTCATAAGCCGTCAGCTTATAAGCGTCATAACGGCTCGCAGGCCTCGCCTTCATAAAGTCCGCCGATCTTTCGATACCGCGGATGACCCTCGTATATTCGGACATAAGCTTATCGTCTTCCTCCTTCAAATCTTTCTAAAAAAAGCATATCCGAACATCCGCGAAAAGACTGGCGAAAGGCGCGGCGCAAACATAGCGTATTCCATCGAAGGAAGGGACGAAGCGGTCGGCGGTTGACTAGCTTTGTCGACTAGACTAGAAGCACGAGGAAAGCGATGTCGTTTAATGAGATTTTGGCGGGATCAGGGCCACTTACGCGTCGCTCGGCGGATGCAGGAATCTCCGAATGAGAGGCGTAATTAGTAGAGGATTGGTTCGTTTTCGCCACGGCCGCAGCTTTTGCTTTTTTGGTTTTACGGCTCCTGGCCGGCTTTTGCGGTTTCTCGGCCGATCCGGCTGGAGACGCCGGTTTCTCATGCGCTTCGCCGTAAGCGCGGCTTCTTCCGAACCACAAGGGGCTGTCGTCCAGTTCAACAACGCCGTTGCGGCAGGATTCAAGCACGCCGATGTGTCTCGCCCCGTTTTTATACACGACACATACGAGCATGTCGCGGTAACGGGATATGACTTCTTCTGTTAAAGGATAGATTTGTTGCACAGCATTCACCTCATTATCAGCTTTCATCCAGTGTATTCATCTGCCGGGCGAACGTGTAAAACCGTATGGGAGGTCGAGCTCATGTACATGCCGGAAAATAAAGTGTGGAAGAGCGGTGAAGAATTTGCACGAAAGCCTAAGCTTTCGAGAAAAAGACAAACCTTCGGAATAGCCGGAGCGCTGCTTCTGCTGCTGCTTCTTATTGTTGCGGCCCTGTTGATGAATAAGTCGGAGCAGGACGTAAAGCAGTCTCAAGATAAGCTCTCGCATGATCTGGCCAAGCTGTGGAGCTGGAGCGATGAAGTGATGACTGGGGGAGCCAAATCGGCGGATTGGCATTTGCGATGGAATGTGGAAGCCGAGGAGCCGGATGCGTTCGATCGCCTCGTCGCGTTATTGTTCCGGGATGCGAAGGGGCAGCCGATCCCCAAAAACGTAACGACGGACGGGAAATCGGCGCAGGGCGAATCTCCGGTTTACGGCGGAAATCTTTCTGTTCATGCAGCCGAAAGCACAGAAGCAGGCGTTTCGTTAGTCGTGCTTCTGGATGTGCGGGGGAGCAGCGGAGTAACGTTGGATGCGCTGCTTGCTTCGTCCGAAAAATTATCGCGTCAATTGTCGGCAATCTCAAGCGCTATGACGGCCAGCATGAAGACGCACGGGTTCACGTCGCAGTCGGATGCCGCCGCAGAAATAAAACGGCTGGCGCAGGGTAAAATCCAGGAGGAGTACGACGAAGAGGGGACGCGGAGCGTGACGTTCAGCTCGGGAAGCCTCCTCTCGGCGCAGCAGCTGCAGCGAGGAAGATTCGCGAATGTTCAAGTTTCGGTGCATCGGCATACGGAGCGGAAGGAGCGGGAGCTTACGATCGGGATACCGCTTATTACGGGAGAATTCGGATCGACATTCATGGATTAGAAAAATTTGCGGTTCGCAAAATTTTCTGATCATCATTCAATCAGAAAAATTTGCGGTACACATCAGTATTTTTTATGGCTCGGTTAATGGCGAATTAAGGATGAATATGCTACACTCAATAACATGTAAATCGTCTAAAAATTCCAAAGAAAGAATGAGGCATATGACATACAATAACCATGTAGATACGGTCTCCCCAGAAGGCGCTATTTATTACCTGTTCGGCGCAACTGGCGATTTGGCGAAGCGCAAGCTGTTCCCGGCATTATTCAGTTTATATAAAGAAGGCAAGCTCTCCGACAATTTTGCGGTGGTCGGACTTGCTCGCCGTCCGCGCACGAACGATCAATTCCGTTCCGACCTGTATGAGTCGATCAACGAATTTTGCCGTTATAAGCCGGATGACGCGGAGCTGTGGAACCGGTTCACGGAACACTTCGTGTATATGTCCCTCGACATCAATAACGTTGACGGCTTCCGCGAGCTGAACGCCCTATCCACTGAGCTGGACAAGAAGTTTAATATTCCAGGCAATCGCCTGTTCTATTTAGCGCTCGCGCCTTCCCTATTCGGACCTGTGTCGTTCAACCTGCGCGACGGGGGCATGCTCGAGTCGAAAGGCTGGCATCGTCTCGTCATCGAGAAGCCGTTCGGCTACGACCTTCCGTCGGCGAAGAAGCTGAACGAGCAGCTGAATCAAGTGTTTAAGGAAGAAGAGATTTTCCGTATCGACCACTATCTCGGCAAAGAGATGGTTCAAAATATTCAAGTAATCCGGTTCGCGAACGCGTTCTTCGAGCCGTTGTGGAATAACAAGCATATCGCGAACGTGCAAATCACGCTGTCGGAGACGGTCGGCGTTGAGGAACGCGGCGGTTATTACGACAAATCCGGCGCGCTGCGCGACATGGGTCAGAACCACATGCTGCAAATGCTCACCATGATTGCGATGGAGCCGCCAAGCCGTCTGCACGGCGAAGACATTCGCGACGAGAAAGTGAAGGTGCTTCGTTCGCTTAGAGGCTACACGTCCAGCGACGATGTGCGCAAGCATGTGGTGCGCGGCCAATATACGGAAGGGACAGTCGGGGGCAAGGAGCTGCCGGGCTACAGACAAGAGGATTCGGTCGATCCGGAGTCGATGACCGAAACGTATTTCGCGGCTAAAGTGTACGTCGATAATTTCCGTTGGGCCGGCGTTCCGTTCTATATCCGCACGGGCAAGCGTTTGCCCGTCAAAACGACGGAGGTCGTCGTCGAGTTCAAGTCCATGCCGGAGAACGTGCTGTTCGCGCAGCGCCACGATCTGTCGCCGAACCTGCTTGTCATTCGCGTCAATCCGATGGAAGGCATTTATATTAAAATCAACGCCAAGAAGCCTGGCTCGGACAATGCTGTGCAGCCGGTATCGATGGAGTTCTGCCAAAGCTGCCAGATCGGCATTAATACGCCGGAAGCTTACGAGCGCCTGATCCATGACGCCGCGCGCGGCGATTCCACTTACTTTACCCGCTGGGATGAGGTATCCCATGCTTGGGAATTCGTCGATCGGATCGCGCAGGCATGGCGCGAAGACAAAAGCGATCTTGCCTTCTACCCGGCAGGCTCGTGGGGACCGGAAGAGGTCAGCCGTTTGCTGGACGAAGAAGGCTTCCACTGGTGGCCGGTCAACGGACAAGAGGAAGATAACGTGATTTGGATCACAAACAACGGGAAATAAGGTATAATGATATAGACCTTTTTGGTAAAAGCCTGCGGCATGCAGGCTTTTATCCCGTTCCATGAGTATCTATTCGTATGAATCGAAGGGAAGGCAAGTATGAGTCAATCGTTAAAGGATGAAATTCAGCAGGAAGTGGACAAGAGACGCACGTTCGCGATCATCTCCCACCCTGACGCAGGTAAAACGACACTGACCGAGAAGCTGCTCCTGTTCGGGGGAGCGATTCGGGAGGCCGGCTCCGTCAAAGCGCGGAAAGCAAGCCGCCACGCGACATCAGACTGGATGGAGATCGAGAAGCAGCGCGGTATCTCCGTTACCTCCTCCGTTATGCAGTTCGATTATTTAGGCCATCGCGTCAATATTTTGGATACGCCGGGTCACCAGGACTTCTCCGAGGATACGTACCGGACCCTTACGGCGGCGGACAGCGCGGTCATGCTTATCGACGTCGCGAAGGGCGTCGAGGCGCAGACCATCAAGCTGTTCCAGGTTTGCCGCAAGCGCGGCATTCCGATCTTCACGTTTATTAACAAGCTGGACCGTGAAGGAAAAAGCCCGTTCGAGCTAATGGAGGAGCTGGAGCAGGTGCTTGGCATCCGCTCTGTTCCGATGAACTGGCCGATCGGGATGGGCCGCGAGCTGTGCGGCGTTTACGACCGGATGAAAAACCAGGTCGAGCTGTTCCAAGGCAACGATCACTCTACGATCGAAGTCCGCAAGGTGAACGACTACAACGACGGCATTATCCGCGAGATGGCCGGCGATTTTCTGACGGATCAGCTCATCTCCGAGCTGGAGCTGCTTGACGTTGCGGGCGATCCGTTCGACTACGATAAGGTTCGCGCGGGCGAGCTGACGCCGATTTTCTTCGGAAGCGCCGTTAACAACTTCGGCGTTCAGACCTTTCTGGAGAACTTCCTGCAGCTCGCGCCGAAGCCGACACCGCGCAACAGCACGACGGGACCGGTGGAACCGACGAGCGAGAAATTCAGCGGCTACGTGTTCAAAATTCAAGCGAACATGAACCCGGCGCATCGCGACCGCATCGCTTTCCTGCGCATTTGCTCGGGCCGGTTCGAACGCGGCATGAGCGTCAAGCATGTCCGCAACAAGAAGGAAATTAAGCTGTCGCAGCCGCAGCAATTTTTGGCGCAGGACCGCGATATCGTCCAAATGGCGTATCCCGGCGATATTATCGGTTTGTTCGATCCCGGCATTTTCCGGATCGGCGATTCCTTGTCGCAAGGGGCGGAGGTCGAATTCGACGAATTGCCGACGTTCTCGCCGGAAATTTTCTCCAAAGTAACCGTGAAAAACGCGCTGAAGCATAAGCAATATCAGAAGGGGCTGGATCAGCTGACGGAGGAAGGCACGATTCAAGTGTTCTATTCGACGGGCAACTTCGACGAGACGATTCTTGGCGTTGTCGGCCACCTGCAATTCGAGGTGTTCGAGCATCGGATGAAGGCCGAGTACGGCGTCGATATTCAGCTTCACCGCATGTCGTTCCAGTTCGCGAGATGGATCGTGGACGAGAAGATCGATCCTTCGAAGTTCCGCATCAATTCCACGCTTGTGAAGGACAAGAAAGGCAATTATGTCGCCTTGTTCGAGAACGAATACGCGATGCGCACGGCGATGGAGAAAAACCCGACCTCCAAATTTTTGGAGACGGCTCCATAAATTAAATAATCGAATGTCAGCCTCCTCTCGGGATCCCGATCCTGGGAGGAGGCTTTTTTGCAACAAAATGTTAAGAGAAAAATATGATTTTATTAAGAAAAATAGCTTCTGATTTGGTAGACTAGTAGAGGTACGATGATTAAGAGAATGTAATTAAAGGAGCTTGGAAAAATCGATTATGGAAAATAGGAAATGGAAGCTGCTATTGCCGGTCGGTATCGTCTTGATGGCGCTAATTGTCGTAGGAACGATGCTGATCGCGGGAGGATTGGTTGGGACCAAAGAAAAAGAAACGCCTCCTCCGCCGGTTACGGTAACGGAAGTGCCGCAGGTGGAAACGCCGAAGGAGAAATACGATGTAATCGTTGTCGGCACCGATCCGGAAGGCGTAACCGCAGCTGTGTCGGCAGCCCGCAACGGACTGAAGACGCTGCTTGTCGATGGGAAAGACCGTGAAATCATGGGCGGTTTGTTTACGCTCGGCTGGCTGAACAGCCTGGACATGAACCGGACGCCGGACGGCAAGGATTATTATAACAAAGGGCTGTTCAAGGAATGGTTCGACCAGATCGAAGGCGATTCCTTTGATATCGTAACCGCGGCGAATGCTTTCCACCGCATGGTGGAAGCGGAAGAGAACATCGAGGTTCGGATGGGGCTTGAAGCCATTGAACCGATTGTAGAAGAGTCGGAGAACGGCGATTCCGTCGTAACCGGCGCCAAGCTGACGATGGGAGACGGGACAAGTCTGCAGGTAAGCGCAAGCGCGGTCATCGACGCGACCCAGGACGCGGACTTCGCCGCGGCGGCCGGCGCTGAATTCACGTTCGGGCGCGAGGATATCGGAGATACGGAGCTGCTTATGGCTGTGACGCCTGTATTTAAGCTGACCAATGTGACGCCTGAGGTTTGGAGCAAAGTGAAAGAAAGATTAAACGGCGACGAATCTGACGGCACAGGAGCGAATGACCACAGCGCCTGGGGATATGTCGAAATGTGGGATTATCCTTCGACGAATCCTGAACGAATTCGTTCGCGCGGCCTAAACCTGGGCCGGCAAAACGATGAAACGATGCTGGTGAACTCCGTTCAAATTTTCGGCGTCGATCCGTTCGATCCGGCTTCCCGCGAGGAAGCTTACGAGATCGCCCGCAAGGAGCTTCCGCTAATGCTGGAGCATATGAAGAAGCTTTATCCGGAGTTTGCGGATATCGAGCTTGGAGAGCTGGCGCCGGAATTATATATTCGCGAGACGCGTCATTTAGTCGGCATGTATCGGCTGAATATGGTCGACCTGCTGGAGCAGCGGACGCATCCGGATGATATCGCTTATGGTTCTTATCCTGTTGATATTCAAAGCACGTCGGCGGCAAAGACGGACCGCGGCGCGGTGCTGATGGGCCCTAAGCTTTACGGCGTCCCGTTCGGCGCGCTAGTACCGCAAACCATTGACGGCTTGCTTGTTGTCGGCCGCTCGGCGAGCTTTGACACGCTCCCTCATGGAAGCGCGCGCGTCGTGCCGCTTGGCATGGCGACAGGGGAAGCTGCCGGCGCCGCCGTTAAAGTGTCGCTGGACGAGAACGTGAGCCTGCGCGAGCTGGCGGCGTCCGAGCAGCTGGTCGATAAGCTGCAGGAGAGACTGACCGCGCAAGGCATGGATCTGGAGGCGCCGAAGACGGAGCCGTACGCGTTCATCAGCCATCCGGCTTATGAGGGACTGAAAGCGGCCGTAAGCATGGGGATCGCGCAAGGCGCATACAAAAATGATTTTGCCCTGGACGAAACCTCGAATCCGAAAAGAATCGTGAATAACATGGCCGGCGTGTCGAAAGTATACCGGGATGCGTTTCCGCATGCTGCCGCGGCTGCAATCGAAGGCATGGCAGACTCCGATAAACAGCCTCTTACGCTGGAGCAAGCCGCTTATACGATTGCGATTTCGATTTATGGAGAGGCTCAGCTAGAAGGCTCGTTGGCTCGATTGACGGAGGAAGGCGTCATCACGAACGAGACGTTGTCCACCATTAAAGATCAGCAGGAGCTGACGAACGGCGATGTTTATTTGCTCCTTAAAGATGCGGTCGCGAAAGTGGCCGGCGTGACTTATTAATTTTTCATAGACAATGAACGAAGCGTACGCGGCCTTTTGCCGCCGTACGCTTCTTTTTTGGAAAATATTGAAACTACAAATCTAGTTATTCGTATAAAGGAAGGTGTCTGCCAAATGAGGAAAAGGAGTGGAAAAGAGTTTGAAACAACTATTCGTCGTTCAGAAACCTAGCAAATGGACGAAAACGATCGCAGCGGCTATGTTATCTATCAGTTTGATGGTGCCGGCCGTTTCGGCGTCGGCTTCCAGCTCTGCATCTGATGCAGCAAAGGGGAAACCGTTGGATGCGGCGAGCGCGTCCGCTTTCCTTGATGACTTCTTCGCATCGGAAGAAGCGAAGCCCCATTATGTCGGAGCATCCGTCGTTATCGTGAAGGACGGACAGGTGCTTGCGCAGGAAGGCTACGGCTTTGCGGATCAGGAGAATGAAGTGCCGGTCGACCCGAAGTCCACGGTATTCCGAATCGCATCGGTATCCAAGACGTTCGCGGCAACGGCGGTCATGCAGCTGGTCGAGCAAGGGAAGATCGGCTTGCAGGACGATTTTACGAAGTATGTGGAAGATTTAGAGTTTAATAATCCGTTTGACAAACCGGTTACGATTGAGCATTTGCTGACGCATACGACCGGCTTCGAAATTCGGGACCCGAAACCGGAAGATTTACATAACGATTTCGAAAAAGTGGTGGAGATTGACGACTATGTAAGAGACAATATGCCGTCAGTTGTCCGGGAGCCGGGCAGCGTGTACATGTACGATAACTTTGCTTCGATGCTCCTTGGATTGATCGTTCAAAATGTAAGCGGACAGCCGTACGAAGAGTATATGGAAGAGCATATATTCAAGCCGCTGGGCATGGAGAACAGCGATTTCTTGCTTACCGGGAAACTGAAGGATCAGCTTGCGGTTGAATATACGCCGCAGCACACCGTGATGGAGCCTTATGCGGTAACGCCGACGGTTATGCCGCAAGGCGGGATGCTGAGCACGGCCGAAGACATCGGCAAATTTATGATCGCGTTCCTAAACGGCGGCGCTTCAGGTTCCAACCGCATTCTGAAGGATGAAACCGTTACGGCGATGGAGCAGTACCGGTCGGAGATCCACCCGCTACTGCCGAATACGACTTACGGCTTCGAGGCTCCGTTCCAGATTCCAGGTGCGGGCAGCAGCTCGAAGATCATTACGAAGGCTGGAGATTTGCTCGGAACCAGCTCTTATCTGTTCCTTATCCCTGAGCAGAACACCGGCGTTTTCTTGACGTACAACCAGACGGGCGCTTTGCGCAATTTATTTTATCCGCAATTTATAGCAACGTTTTTCCCGCAATACGCGGCACCTGCCGCTCTAGAGGCTTTCGAGCCGCAATCGGAAGAAGAGCTTGCTAAATTCGCGGGACACTATTCCGACCTTAGAATGGATATTATCGTATCCGCAATCGGCACGGAAGGCGAAGGCGATCTCGTCATTACCGATTCTTTTATCGGGCCGAGACCGCTGAAGCAAGTTGACGACAATCTGTTTGTCGACAGCATGACGAACCAATTTACAGGCTTTAAGCTTGATGAAGAAGGCAATGTCCTGTATATGAAAGAGCCTTATCTGAACCCGATGGGTTACGCGAAAAAGGGAGCCAAGGCTGCAGGCTTTAAGGATGTGGCGGCGGATCATCCTTTTGCGGCGTACATTTATCCGCTGCAGTCGCTCGGCTATTATGAGAACGACGCCGACGCCAGCTTCAAGCCGGACCGGGCTGTAACAAGAGGCGAATATGTTCAATCGCTGCTTAAGCTGATTAAAGCAGATCCTGCAACCGCTTCGGAACAATCGGCGTTTGTCGATTTGGAAGGCCATGAAGCGGCGCGTTATGTTCAAATTGCCCATGATCTGGGCGTTGTAATGGGCAACGGCAAAGGCAAGTTCTACCCTGACCGGCCGATTACCCGACAAGAAGCGGCGGTCATGGTCTATCGGCTGATTTCCGCTCAATATCCGCCTGAGGCTTACGCGGACATTAAACTGGCGGGCTCTACGGATAAATGGGCGGTTGAGGCCGTGCAAATGATGATCGCGCTTGGGTTGCACGGACCGGAAGTGACGAAAACCGAGGACGGCTCCTTCGATTATCATTCCAAGAAGGTGCTGAACCGCGCGGAGGAAGCTGCGATTCTGTACACGAGTCTGACTACTCCTACCGATATCATCTACGCTTCGCTTGCCGAGAAAGCAAGCGGCGGGCAGCTAGAGGAACAGGCAAGCGAGGAGCTTCCGGAAGCTTCTTAAGCTCTTAAGCTCTTAAGCTCTTAAGCTCTTAAGCTCTTAAGCTCTTAAGCTCTTAAGCTCATAAGCTCACCTAATCTTAACCTTCAATCGACAAGCTCCAATGCCAATGAGGCGTTGGAGCTTGTCGTTTTAGTGGGAAATTTAAACATAAAAGCTCATTGACTATAAAGCGGTTTCATGCCATAATGTACGCGTGTACATTATGTGTAAGCGTGCAAAATTAGGAGGAAATGACGATTAGCAGGAAAGAAGTGGCCAGGCTGGCAGGCGTATCGGAAGCTACCGTATCCAGGGTGCTGAATAATGTGGGACCCATTAAGGAGGAAACGAGGCAGCGCGTGCTGCGCGCCGCCGAGCAGGTCGGTTATGTGCCGAATGTGCTGGCGCAGCAGTTCGCGCGTAAGAGAAGCGGCAATATCGGGGTTATTTTGCCGTTTGTTCCGAAGGTGCACCTGTTCTCCACGTATTACTTCTCGGAGATTTTAAGCGGCATCGGGGAAACCGTGAGCCGTTTCGGCTACGATCTGCTCCTGATCTTCCGTCAGCCGGACGACGCCAAAGATTATGCGATACTGTTCCGGACGCATAAGGTGGACGCCTGCATTGTGCTTGGCTCAAGAGATGTTCCGGAGGAGCGGGCGGCGCTGGCGGAGCTTCAAACGGAAGGCTACCCGTTCTGCTTGGTGAATCAACGCTTCGAAAGCGCCGAGTTTCTGACGGTTGACGCCGACCATGCCGCGGGCAGCGGGGAAGCTGTACGCCATCTGATCGGGATCGGCCGCAGGAGAATCGCCTTCCTGAACGGCCCGCCGGAGTATTCGAACAGCATGGACCGTTATGCCGGCTATAAAGCGGCGCTTCGAGAGAACGGCTTGGACGTCCGGGAGGATCTTGTGTATATCGGCAATTACAGCCGCAAGAGCGGTTATTTGCTGGCAGAGGAGATTGGCAAGCGGATCCGCGGAGGAGAGATCGACGCGGTATTTGCCGCCAACGACCGCATGGCCATCGGTCTCATGCAAGGTCTGAAGGAGCAAGGCGTTGAACCTGGAAAAGCGTATTCGCTTGTCGGCTACGACGACTCCGATGCCTCCCGCATGACGAGCCCAGCCTTATCTACGGTTTCCGTTCCTTTCTATGAGATGGGCAAGCTGGCCGCCGAGAAGCTGCTGGATCCGGAGCAGCAGGATGACCGCAAGCAGCGCCATGAGCATCTGCTGCCGATTCGTTTTTTGGCAAGAGAAACATCTTTAATCTAAGTCGAAAGGCAGGTCATAGCATGAAGAAGATAAATGTCGGGATGGTTGGATATAAATTTATGGGGAAAGCGCACAGCAACGCGTATCGGGCGCTGCCTATGTTTTTCCCGAACGCCGTGAAGCCGGAAATGAAGGTTATTTGCGGCCGCGACCCGGTAGGCTTGGAGCAAGCGAGATCCCAATTCGGGTGGGAGAGCTCCGTAACGGACTGGAGAGCGCTTGTTCAAGACAAAGACATCGATTTGATCGATATTAACGCGCCAAGCGACGCTCATAAGGAGATTGCGATCGCTGCCGCGGAAGCCGGCAAGCATTTGTTCTGCGAGAAGCCATTGGCGCTGACGCTGGAAGATTCCCGCGACATGCTGGCCGCTGCCGAGAAGGCGGGCGTAAAGCATATGGTCGGCTTCAACTACCGCTTTGCTCCGGCTGTTCAACTGGCGAAAAAGCTGATTACGGAAGGAAGAATCGGCAAAATCTATCATATCCGCGCGGTGTTCCTGCAGGATTGGATTCTCGACCCTAGCTTTCCGCTTGTCTGGAGGCTGCAGAAGGAAATCGCGGGCTCGGGGTCGCATGGCGATCTTGGCGCGCACAGCATCGACCTCGCCCGTTTCTTGGTTGGCGAGTTCAAGGAAGTGATCGGCATGAACGAAACGTTCGTGAAGCAAAGACCGATTGCCGCCGCGATGACGGGATTGAGCGCCAAAGGCGGAAGCGATGCCTCCGAGCTTGGCGACGTGACGGTGGATGACGCGACGCTGTTTATGGCGCGCTTCGAGAACGGCGCGCTCGGAAGCTTCGAAGCTACGCGGTTTGCGGCGGGTCATCGCTGCACGAACGCATTCGAAATTAACGGCAGCAAAGGCAGCATTAAATTCGACTTCGAGCGGATGAACGAGCTGCAGGTTTATTTCACCGATGATGCGGAAGATGTGCAGGGCTTCCGCCGCGTGCTGGCGACGGATGCGTCTCATGCTTACATGGACGCGTGGTGGCCGGCCGGCCATACGATCGGCTACGAGCACACCTTTACGCATGAAGTGCTGGAGCTGATGAACGCGATTGAAGAGGACCGCCAGCCTGTGCCGAACTTCGTTGACGGGGTGAAGTGCCAGGAAGTGCTGGAAGCCGTGGACCGTTCGATCGCTGAGCGCAGATGGGTAACAATTAGCGAGCTGTAATAGATGGAAGGCCAAAAATAGTGATACCAAACGGAAGGCGGAAATCAGCATGAAAAAAGCGTTGATCGTATGGGGCGGATGGCTAGGACATCAGCCGAAGGAGGTTGCCGCGATTTTTCGCGGTCAATTGGAGGCGGAAGGGTTCGAGGTTGAAGTGTCCGATACGCTTGAAGCGTTCGCGGACGCCGAAAAGCTGAAATCGCTGGATCTCATCATCCCGCTGTGGACGATGGGCAAAATCGAACAAAGACTGGTGGACAATGTGTCCGCGGCTGTCCAAAGCGGCGTCGGGTTGGCCGGCAGTCACGGCGGCATGTGCGACGCGTTCCGCGAGAACGTGGATTGGCAGTTTATGACGGGCAGCCAATGGGTAGCTCATCCCGGCAACGACGGCGTCCGGTACACGGTCAATATCAGCAATTCGTCGAGCCCGCTTACGGAAGGCATTGAAGATTTTGAAGTAAGCACCGAGCAGTATTACCTGCATGTCGATCCGGCGGTGGAAGTGCTGGCGACGACGCGTTTTCCGGTTGCGCCGGGTCCTCATTCCGCGAACAAACCGGTCGATATGCCGGTTATTTACACGAAGCGATGGGGGCAGGGCCGCGTCTATTATACGTCGCTTGGTCATCAGGCAAACATCATGGAAATTCCGGTCGTCATGGAATTGACGAGAAGAGGCTTCCTCTGGTGCGCGGAAGGCAAGACGGCAGCGAAGAGCTCGGGGAACGGCGAAGCTTACACGGGGATGCAGGATAACCAGCTTTAAAGAATACAGCGCTAAAGCGAGGAGCGGAGACGGGTAGATGGAGAAGATCAAAGCAGGCATTATCGGTACAGGTAATATTAGCGGAATTTATTTCGAAAATGGCAGCAAATTCGACGCGATGGAGGTTGTGGCATGCGCGGACCTCGACGTCGAGCGGGCCAAAGCGCGCGGCGAGCAATATGGCGTGCGGGGCTGCTCGGTTGATGAGCTGCTCGCGGATCCGGAAGTCGACATGATCATCAATTTGACGATTCCGCAAGCACACGCGTCGGTTAATTTGCGGGCGCTTGAAGCGGGCAAGCATGTGTACGTTGAGAAGCCGTTTGCCGTGCAGCGCGAGGAAGCGAAGGAGGTCTTGGAGCTTGCCGCGAAAAAAGGGCTTTACGTGGGCAGCGCGCCGGACACTTTCCTGGGCGGGGGAATTCAAACCAGCATCAAGCTGATTGAAGACGGCTGGATCGGCACCCCGATCGGCGCAACAGCGTTTATGGTGGGCGGAGGCCACGAAAGATGGCATCCGGCTCCGGAATTTTATTACCAGACAGGCGGCGGCCCGATGTTCGATATGGGACCGTACTATATAACCGCCCTCGTGGCGATGCTCGGCCCGATGACCCGCGTAACCGGCTCGGCCCGGATTTCTTACCCGGAGCGCACGATTACAAGCCAGCCGAAGTACGGCCAGAAGATCAAAGTGGAAGTGCCGACGCATATTGCAGGCGTTATGGATTTTGCCTCCGGTCCGATCGGTACGATATTGACCAGCTTTGACGTGAAGGGCGGCTCCGTGCTGCCGAGAATCGAAGTCTACGGAAGCGGGGGCACCTTGCTTGTGCCGGACCCGAACAACTTCGGCGGCGAGATCAAAATTTGGCGCGCCGGCTCGAACGAATGGTCGACGATCCCGCTCGCTTACGGTTACTCCGAGAATGCCAGAGGCGTCGGCGCGGCGGATATGGCCAAAGCGATTCAGACCGGCCGAAAGCACCGGGCCAACGGCGAGCTCGCATATCATGTGCTTGAAGCGATGCACGGTTTCCACGACGCATCGGAGCAAGGCACGCACTACAGCATGAAGAGCACCTGCGAACGTCCGGCCCTGCTGCCGCTTGGCCTGGCGCCGTTTACGCTAGACTAAATATGCCGCATTCATGCGAAGAGGAGAATGGCTCAGCCGTTCTCCTCTTTTTTGTTTTGCTGGAATCTTCTCCTTCCGTTGGATAGCGGGTTTCCCCTTTTGCAAATAATAGGAGCACGGTGACAAAGCTGCGGATACCGCAGCATATCCACTACCAAACGGAGGTTTTGCATCATGTTGATCGTTATTGTTCTGGCGGCGATTGTGCTCCTGCTTCTGCTCATTACCGTCGTGAAGCTCAATCCGTTCGTCGCATTGATTATTACCGCGATCGGCGCGGGCCTTGCCGCGGGAATGCCGCTTCTGGCGACAGAGAATGAACCGGGGATTATCGACTCCATTAAGACAGGTATGGGGAATACGCTAGGATTCCTGGCCATCGTACTCGCGCTTGGCACGATGCTCGGCAAGATGATGGCGGAATCTGGAGGAGCGGAGCGGATCGCCCGCACCTTGATCCGGCTGTTCGGCGAACGCAACGTACACTGGGCCATGATGGTCGTCGCGTTTATCGTCGGCATTCCGGTCTTTTTCCAGGTCGGCTTCGTCCTGCTCATTCCGCTTGTCTTCACGATCGCGAAATCGACGGGCTTGTCGCTTGTAAAGATCGGCGTTCCGCTTGTCGCAGGTCTGTCCGTCGTTCACGGCTTGGTTCCCCCGCATCCGGCGGCAATGGCCGCCGTCGGCATCTTCGAAGCGGATATCGGGACAACGATTCTTTACTCTTTGATCGTCGGCTTGCCGACGGCTATCATTGCGGGACCTCTGTATGGGAATTGGATCGGCAAACGCATCCATAAAGATGTGCCGAAGGAAATGGGCGAGCAGTTAACGGAAAACGCCGAAACGAAAAATTTGCCGGGGTTTTTCAATACGATATTTACGATTCTCGTACCCGTGCTGCTGATGCTGATCGCTACCCTCGCCGATTTTTTCATGGAGCAGGGAGCGCTCGCAAGCGACAGCTTCTTCTACCAAGCCGCTAAATTCGTCGGGGATCCGGTCGTGGCGCTGCTGATTGCGGCGGTCTATTCCTTCTTCAGCCTGGGCTACTTCCGCGGCTACAGCAGGGAGAAGGTTCTGAAGTTCACGAACGACTGCTTGGCTCCGACCGCAACGATTCTGCTCGTTATCGGTGCCGGAGGCGCGTTCAACCGCGTCCTGCTGGATTCAGGCATCGGCGATTACATCGCGGAGCTTGCCACTGCGTCGCATATTTCCCCGATTCTGCTGGGCTGGGGCATCGCCGCGATGATCCGCGTTGCAACGGGCTCGGCAACCGTATCGATGATGACGGCGGCGGGCATCGTGGCCCCGATTGCGCTTGCAATGCCGGGAACAAGCGCCGAGCTGCTGGTGCTGGCTACCGGATCAGGCTCCCTTATTCTGTCGCATGTGAACGACTCGGGCTTCTGGCTGATCAAAGAATATTTCGGGATGTCCGTCAAGGAAACGCTGCTGACGTGGACGGCGCTTGAGACGATTATTGCCGTCGTTGCGCTCGTCTTGATACTGGCGCTGGACGTTGTGGTTTAGCCATAACGTTGAAGATATAGACTACTTTTGGTCAAAGAAGGAGGGTGCTTCGCTGTGCAAATCGGATTGATCGGTTTAGGGAAAATGGGCCTGCAGCTGTCTAAAAATTTGTTGGATAAAGGGCATGAGGTGACGGCATATGACGTCAACGCCGAGGCAGTTGAAGCGTTGACGAAGGCCGGAGGACGAGGCGCACGAACCGTAGAGGATGTCGTGAACAGCCTTGCGTCCCCCCGCATTGTCTGGATGATGGTTCCTGCCGGCGATATTACGGAGAACGTTGCCATGCAGCTGAAGGGCTTGCTCGGCGCAGGCGACATCGTCATCGACGGAGGCAACTCCCACTACAAGGACTCGGTCCGCCGGGCGGAACAAATGGGGGAAGCAGGCATCCGATATTTGGACGTCGGAACAAGCGGCGGCACCGAAGGCGCTCGTTACGGCATTTGCGCCATGGTAGGCGGCGACCGGGAGGCATTCGCCTTGGCCGAACCGATCCTAACGGATATTTGCGTAGAGAATGGGCTCCTGTACGCCGGTCCCGCCGGGAGCGGACATTTTCTAAAAATGGTTCATAACGGCATCGAATACGGGATGATGCAATCGATCGCGGAAGGGTTCGAGGTGCTCGACAAAAGCCCGTATAATTTCGATTACGAGCAGGTAGCGAGGGTGTGGAATAACGGGTCTGTTATCCGCTCATGGCTGATGGAGCTGACGGAGCGGGCGTTCAGCAAGGATCCGGGCTTGAGCCGTCTGAAAGGTGTCATGCATGCCTCCGGTGAAGGCAAATGGACGGTCGAAACCGCATTGGATTATGGCGCGGCTGTGCCTGTCATCACGATGTCCCTGCTCATGAGATATCGTTCGCAGGACGAAAATTCGCTTGCCGGCAAGGTGGTCGCGGCGCTGCGGAACGAATTCGGCGGGCATGAGGTTGTGCGCTCATGACGAACGCTTATATGATCGGCGTCGATATCGGGACGACCAGCACGAAGTCCGTGCTTTTTAATAAAAAAGGCGCGCCCATAGCGAACCATACGATCGAATACCCGCTCTTTTCGCCTAAGCCTGACGTGGCGGAGCAGGATCCGGATGAAATATTCCGCGCCGTCGTTGGAACGATCAAACACGTCGCGCCGGCCGCCGAGGACGGCAAGCTGCTGTGCGTGTCGTTCAGCTCCGCAATGCACAGCGTAATCGCAGTCGACAGCGAAGGCCATCCGCTAACCATGTGCATTACATGGGCGGATAACCGCAGCGCGGCCTGGACGGAGACGATCCGGAACGAGCGGAGCGGGCACGACATTTATTTGCGGACGGGAACCCCGCTGCATCCGATGGCGCCGCTCTCCAAGCTCGCTTGGCTGAAGGATACGGAGCCGGACGTGTTCTCCCGAGCGCACAAGTTTATCTCGATCAAAGAGTACGTCGTCTACAAACTGTTCAAGCAATATGTTATCGACTATTCGATCGCCTCCGCCACGGGGATGTTCAATCTTGCGGACCTGGATTGGGACGCGGAGGCGCTGGAAGTCGCGGGAGTGACGCCGGAGCGGCTGTCGAAGCCTGTGCCGACCACTTTCATCCTGTCCGGCTTAGATGCGGAGCGGGCGGCGGAGATGGGCTTGCCTGCCGGCACCCCGTTCGTCGTAGGCGCCAGCGACGGCGTACTGTCCAATCTGGGCGTTAACGCGATCGACCCGGGGACGGTTGCGATCACAATCGGCACGAGCGGAGCGATACGCACGGTTACGGACCGGCCCGTTACCGACCCGAAGGGGCGCATCTTCTGTTACGCGCTGACAGAGGATTTGTGGGTGATCGGCGGTCCCGTGAACAACGGAGGCATGATCTTCCGGTGGATACGCGACCAGCTTTGTTCGGCGGAATCCGAGACGGCTTTAAGGCTGGGCAAAGATCCGTACGAGGTGCTGACCGAAATCGCTTCGCTGGTGCCGCCGGGCGCCGACGGTCTGCTGTTCCACCCTTATTTGGCGGGGGAGAGGGCGCCGCTCTGGGACGCCAACGCGAGAGGATCGTTCTTCGGATTGTCCTTGCACCATAAGAAGCAGCATATGATCCGAGCGGTGCTGGAGGGCGTCATCTTCAATTTATTTACCGTCTTTATGGCGCTAGAGGAATTGATCGGTCAGCCGAAAAAAATTCAGGCGACGGGCGGGTTCGCGCGTTCCGAGCTGTGGCGGCAAATGATGGCCGACATTTTCGACCAGGAAGTGCTGGTGCCTGAAAGCTTCGAAAGCTCTTGTCTGGGAGCCGCGATTCTTGGCATGTACGCGATCGGCGAAGTGGATTCCTTGCACGTCGTATCGGGGATGATGGGCTCGTCTCACCGGCATTTGCCGAACAAAGCGAATGTTCAACGATATAAGGAGCTGAGCCGGATTTTCGTGCGGGTCTCGCGCCTGCTGACGGAAGAGTATCAGGAAATTGCCGCCTATCAGAAGAAATGGATGTAAGGGAGTAAATAGCGAAGGGGCTCTCCCCTAAGTCAACGTCATTGACTTAGAGGAGAGCCCCTCTTCTTATTTCAGCCAAGCGTCCACTTTGTCGGCGTTGGCTTCAACCCATTCCTTGGCTGCTTCCTCTGGGGAAGCGCCTTCCACGATTTTGATCATCACCTCAGCCATATCGTCCGGCGTCCAGTTGAACGCGTCCAGGAACGCATAGGCTTCCGGCTGATCGTCCTTCAGGCCGTTGCGGACAAAGGTATGAATTTGCTCGTCTTGGCCGTAGACGCCCTTCGGATCCTCGAGATACTTCAGATCCATCTTGGCAAATTTCCAATGCGGCGTCCAGCCTGTGACGATAATTGGCTCCTGCTTGTCGTATGCGTCCTGAAGCGCTTGCGCCATTGCCGCCGACGAGCTCTCCAGCAGCGTCCATTTGTCTTTCAGGCCGTATTCCTCCATCACAGCTTCCGTCTTCATCATTAGGCCGGCGCCAGGCTCGATGCCGGTGATCGTGTAATTGACGCTTTCTCCGGCGTCGCCGTTTAAGTCTTCAATGCTGTTCACGTCCATGTAGGAGGGAACGACTAAACCAAGCTTCGTGCCGTCCAAGTTAGGACCGAGATCCTCCAGCTTGCCTTCGTTATCCTTCAGGTACGTCTCGTGCGTTGTCGGCAGCCAGGCCGCCACCATCGCGTCGGCGCTGCCGTCGGCGACGCCCGCCCACATCGGTCCGGCGTCAACCTGCAGCATCTCTACATTGTAGCCAAGCTTAGTCTCCAACACTTCCTTGACGACATACGTGCTGGCGATTTCGGAGTCCCATGCGACGTAAGCGAGCTTAATCGATTTATCCGCTCCGTTCTCCTTGCTGCCGTTGCCGGACGCGCAGCCCGCAAGCAACGCCATGACGGTAACCGCGGCTACCAATAGACTAAGTTTTTTCAATGCAATCACGCTCCTATTTTTTTTTGATTGGCTGTGGGTTTGGACGCTTAATGACTTGCTGGGTTAACCGGTCCAGAATGATGGCAAGTATGACGATGGCTAAGCCTGCTTCAAAGCCGACGCCTGTCTTAATTTGCGTAACCGCCCGATAGACGGTTGCGCCGACGCCTTGCGCGCCGACCATGGAAGCGATCACGACCATCGACAGCGACAGCATAATCGTCTGATTGACGCCGGCCATAATGGTCGGCATCGCGATCGGCAGCTGCAGCTTCACCAGCTTCTGTCCCGGCGTCGAGCCGAAAGCGTCGGCCGCCTCAACCAGCTCGGCCGGCACTTGCCGGATTCCCAGATTCGTCAGCCTAATGGTTGGCGGTATGGCAAAGATGATCGAAGAGATGACGCCGGGAACGACGCCAAGGCTGAAGAACGTTACCGCCGGAAGCAAATAGACGAATGCCGGCATCGTCTGCATAAAGTCAAGCGCCGGCGTCACGATCCGCTGCATGCCGTTGTGACGGGCGCATAGGATGCCAAGCGGAATGCCGATAAGGATGGAAATAAAAGCCGCGGTAAGCACCAATGCGAGTGTCTGCATTGTTTGGCTCCATAAGCCCAGGTTATCGATGATGAGCAAGCCTGCTGCCGTGAAGACGCCCATCTTCCATTTGCCGATATACCAAGCGATTGCAGCGAATATCGCGATAACGGCGAGTGGAGGAAGCCAGTCCAGCGCGGCGCTGAGGCCGTCGACGGTTCCGCCGATAATCAGGCTGATGAAGTCAAAAAGCGGTTCCAAGTTATTCTCCAGCCATGCTTCTAACGATTCAATCCATTCTGCAAGCGGAATTTTAGGCAGATTCACTCGAATCACCTCCTAAAGCCGTTCCTGCGTTCCCCGCAAGGGCAGCCAGTACCGCGCCTTTAATAACAACGCCCATCAAACGGCCGTTCTCGTCCGTAACGGCGACGGGATGGCGTGAGCTTGCCATCATTTCGAACAATTCGTTCAGCAGCGCCTCCGGATACGTTACCGGCACTTTCCGCTGTATAATATCCTCCAGCTTCCGCCCGTCCTTCACCGCATTCGACGCGTCCTCCGCCGAAACGAGGCCAAGCAGCTTCATCGATTTATCGACCACATATAAGCTGGAAACGCCGCGTTCCCGCATAAATTGAAGCGCGACGCGCGGGCCTTTATCGAGCGTAACGGTCTCCGCTTTCTCCATGGCGTGGGCGGCCGTCAGCACCTTCGACAGATCGACGTCCTCAACGAAGCGTTCGACGTATTTGTTGGCCGGCTGCATCAGAATTTCCTCCGGCGAGCCGATTTGCACAATGCTGCCGTCCTTCATGAGCGCGATTTGGTCCCCGATACGAAGCGCTTCGTCCAAGTCATGCGTAATGAAAACAATCGTTTTTTTCATTTTCGACTGGAGCTCCAGCAGCTCATCCTGCATATCCTTGCGAATAAGCGGGTCAAGCGCGCTGAACGCCTCATCCATCAATAGGACATCCGGATCGTTCGCAAGCCCTCTCGCCAGGCCGACACGCTGCTGCATGCCGCCGCTCAGCTGATCAGGATAGCTGTTCTCCCAGCCTTTTAATCCGACAAGCTCGAGCGATTGCATCGCTAAGTCGCGGCGTTTCTTCTTGTCGATGCCTTGCACCTCGAGGCCGTACTCGATGTTTTGAATGACGGTGCGATGCGGGAACAGAGCAAACTTCTGGAATACCATGCCGATGTTTTTCCGCCGGAGCTGACGAAGCTCCTCCGCCGTCATCTTCATAACATCCCGGCCGCCGAACAGCAGCTGTCCGCTGGTAGGCTCGATCAAGCGATTGAGCAGACGCACAAGCGTCGACTTGCCGCTTCCCGATAACCCCATAATGACGAAAATTTGACCTTCTTCAATCGAGAAATCCGCTTGATTGACGCCGACAGTCAGCTTCGTCTCCGCGAGAATTTTCTCTTTGGACCAGCCCTTATCCAATAATGGAATGGCTTTTTTAGGATCGTGCCCAAATATTTTGGTTAGTTTCTTGGCTTCTATAATGGCCATGTTCAGCCCCCCTTTTCTGCCTCCTCGTGGAAAAAATCGTCTCTATAAGTGTAGGCGGTTCGTTTTGATACGGTCAAAGAGCCTCAGCCGCCGTGAGATCTGTACAGTTATAACTTTACAAACTTTACGTACGGAATACTCCGTATAACTCCCTTTTTCAGCAAATTCGTTTTCTTTACATTTCCAAGCACATTTGATTACAATAACGATATTACGCTTGATAGCGCATGGCTTTAGATGGAGGGACATTATGGACGAGCTTGCGGGTTTAACCGATGAGCAGCGAACTAAGCTGCTGAATACAAGAAGACGCGTTATTGAGTCGATT
Organism: Paenibacillus nanensis; assembly: GCF_003583765.1. Lineage (GTDB taxonomy): Bacteria > Bacillota > Bacilli > Paenibacillales > Paenibacillaceae > Pristimantibacillus > Pristimantibacillus nanensis. Next base: position 256,493 of record NZ_QXQA01000006.1, on the reverse strand, counting down.
GGAAAAAACATGGATTTGTATGGGATCACACTGTCGATTGGCCATCTGTATGGGAATATGTATTTCAATCAAGAGCCCGTTACGCTGGACGAAATGAGCCACACGATGGGCATGAGCAAAACATCGATGAGTACAGGCATGCGCACGCTGCATGATCTGAAAATGATAAATAAAGTATGGGGTAAAGGCTCCCGCAAGGATCTTTATGAGGTGGTGCCGGACTGGCATCAAAATTTTGCCGACTATTTCTCGATCAAATGGAGGAAAGCGGTCGAGCAAAATATGAGCGCGCTCGCGAAGAGCTTGAAGGAGCTCGAGGCGATGACCGGTGAATATGACGGGGACGAAAGCTTTCAGAAGGTTCTGGCAAGCGATAAATCGAAAATCAATGATGCGCTCAACTATTACAGATGGCTGGACCGTCTGATCGATTCCTTTGAATCGGGAGCGATTTATGAGTTTTTGCCGAAAGAAGAATAGGACGATGACGACTGACCGCCGGCTGGCATGCCGGCGGTTTTTTTATTTTCCCATTCGTATACCGAATCCAAGTGCCGCCTGAATCAATTCCTGCGAAATTGCAGGAATTGATTTTGGGAGTTAGCTATATAGGGAAATTCCTGCAATCATACAGGAATTTTCGCACGAATTGGCCAAACGGATGGATATTCTTCGGAATTGATGTACATACGCAGGAATTTTGCTGATAGAGCACCGACATGAGACAAATTGCTGCACAATTGCAGAAATTTTTTCTCTCGGCATCGTTTTCCCCTGTTGCAACAGTGAGATTGGGAGGTGTTTATGCTATGCTGATGTTAATAATTACTTAACATGATAAGGAGTTGTCCTAGCATGGAACAGTCAGCCATACAAAGCACAGGCGTCCGGACGCCGGGTCGCTTCATGCTAATACGGAACGGTCAGATCGTAAGGGAGAATGATGTTGTGCAAGCTTCCGTCGCGGTTGAGGAAGGGAAGATTTACAGTGTGCTGGAGAACGAACGGGAGGTTCAAGCGTGGCTGGCTAACCGGCGCGGCGAGACGGTCGTATTTGACGCAGCAGGGAAATATATTTTACCGGGGCTGATTGACATCCATTGCGACGCGATCGAGAAGGAGGCGCAGCCTCGGCCCAATACTCTGTTTCCTTTGCAGCTCGCCCTGCTGGAATTCGAACGGAAGCTGCCCGTTCACGGCATTACGACGATGTACCATTCCTTGTCGCTCGGCGTCGGGTTAAGCCTGAGAGGCGAGCATCTGCTCACCGAGATGGTGGAGCTGATTAACCGGTACAAAGAGAAGCGGGCGATGATCCGTAACCGGATTCATCTTCGTTTCGAGGTATCGCATCATTCCGGCTTGCCGATCATCGAACGTTACGTCCAAGAGGGGAAGATTCATTATTTATCGTTCATGGATCATTCGCCGGGTCAAGGGCAATACCGGGAGCCGGGCTCGTTCGAGCGTTATGTGATGAAGAATCAAGGCGTGACTGTGGATGAAGTGAAGGAAATCGTGGAAGACTTGCTAAGAAAACGGCAGGATATCGATTGGGAGCGGCTGAAAACGCTTGGCAAGCTGGCGGCGGAGCATGGGATAGCGGTCGCTTCTCATGACGATGATACCCGCGAGAAGGTGGACGCCGCTCCGGATTACAGCATAACCGTCAGCGAATTCCCGATTACGCTGGAGGTTGCCCGCTATGCCGCCGCGCAAGGCTTGGATGTATGCGTCGGAGCGCCGAACGTCGTTCGCGGCGGCTCGCATGACAAGAACCTTCGCGCGGCGGATGCGATAGCGGAGGGGGCTGCTTCGATTTTATGCTCGGATTATCATCCGTCCTCCATGCTTGCTGCGATCTTTATGCTGGCTGATGCAGGGATAACCGACCTGGCAGGCGCGGTAAAGATGGCCACCTTGAATCCGGCTCGCGCGCTTGGCTGCTCGGATACCTTAGGTTCCATCCAAACCGGCAAAGCTGCCGATCTTATAATCGTTGACCGGTTTGAAGGAACGCCTTGGGTGACGGACACCTTTGTAGACGGTGCACATGTGTTCTCGGCTGCGGTTCGTTATGATTCAAGAGGGTGACGGGTTAGCTGTTTCGTTTTGATGAAGGGATTGGTACAAGGAATCCACCATTTGCGTTTGCTCGGCCGAGCCGGACTGCTTCCAGATCATTTCAAAAAGCACGCCAAGACCGGGCAGCGCCTTTTCATCATGGCCGATCGAATCGGCGATGACTTCTTTTAGTTCTTCTTTGGAGTTATCCTGTACTCGGTGGACTATCGCTTGACGAAGATCGATCGTTTGCAATGGAACGTACCTCCTAACGAAATCGGAATTTTGCTTCATTACTATACCCCATTACGAACTCGATCATCCGCTGAACGGATATGCTATACTGAACGGGATAGGATTGAATAACGGAAGGTCAGGTAAAACGAATGCGTAATCATCTACATATAGGCTCGCCGCAAAATGAAAGGGCGAAGCAATGGTCTTCTCTTCTCGATAAAAAGTACCGCGACCGCGAAGGCCGCTTTATTGTGGAGGGGGTTCATCTCATTCAAGAGGCCTTCGGATATAAGGCTGAGCCGCAAATTATCGTCTATGATGCGGAGAGGGGCGTTCCGGATGAATTGCGGACACATGCGTCCGATCCCGATACAAGCGTGGAATGGATCAGCGCGTCGAGAGCTGTAATGAGCAAATGCACAGGAACGGATTCTCCTCCTCCCGTATTCGCCGTTCTCGATAAGTTGTTTATGCGCGAGGAACGGTTATTCGGCGAAGGCAGGCTCGTCGTCGCGCTTGACGGCGTCAGAGATCCCGGCAACCTCGGCACAATCATTCGCAGCGCGGACGCGGCGGGGGCAGATGCTGTCGTGCTTGGCAAAGGCTGCGTCGATCTCTACAACCCGAAGACGGTAAGATCGACGATGGGCTCCTTGTTTCATCTGCCGATCGTGCAGGGCAGCCTGACCGAGCTGATCCCGAAAGCGAGAGCAGGCGGCGCGAAGGTCATCGGGACTAGCCTGCAGGCCGATCACAGCTGCTATGAGTACGATTGGAGACAGGCGACCTGGCTCGTGATGGGAAGCGAGTCCGAAGGGCTGTCCGAAGAGGTCCGGGCATTAGTGGACGAATCCGTCATTATCCCCATGGCAGGCGGCGCGGAGTCGCTTAATGTGGCAATGGCCACGACGGTGCTTCTGTTTGAGGCGTTAAGGCAGCGGCGGGGATAAGCAGTTCCCGAGCCGATATGTTTTGGGAAATATATTATAAGAGGCGCAACAAGGCTGCCATGAGAATTGGCAGCCTTGCTGTGTTATCTAACAAGTAAACGCAATCGATAGTTGGAACATAGTGGCCATTAGTTTACATCTTTTTGCCGGAATCGATTAGCCGGCTTAAACACCTATATCAAGCAGCTTTTTTTCCGCCGCTTTCTTGCGGACACGGGAGCCCGAATAGAGGAAGGATGCAGCGGCCGTTACTGCCGCGATCGTTACGCCTGACGCACCGATCCATGTGATGGATGACAGCGTGAGCTGCTCGACGACAACGCCTCCTAATCCTGCTCCGGCAGCCATGCCTAACTGCAGCATTGAGGAGTTCAGACTGAGCATAATGCCGGACGCTTCGGGAGCCAAGCTTATCAAATTATACTGCTGCGTCGGTCCCGACGACCATGCCGAAAATGACCATAGCATAAGAAGCGGGAAAACGAAAGCGGCCGACTGCCCGGCAAGCGAGAGGGAAATTAGCGCGACTGCGTGAATGAGCATGCCGATAACCAATGTTCGCGGAGCTCCCCATTTATCGGTGCTGAAGCCCCCGAGCTTGGACCCGATCAGACTGGCGATTCCGAATGCGAATAGCCCGACGCTCACGCCTTGCTCGTTAAGACCCGATACTTGGAGAAGAAACGGCGATAAATAGGTGTTCGCGATGGAATAACCGCCGATCCAGAAGAAGGTGACCAGCAGGGCGACAACGATCTTCGGCTGTTTCAATAACGCGAGCTGTTTGCCGATCGGCACCGGTTCCTCGCCGTCGGTTCGCGGAATCGTGAACAGAATAAGGAGAATGGCGACGAGTCCCAATAAGCCAATCCCTGCGAAAATAAATTTCCAATCGTTGGCGGCAGCAGCAACCCTCCCAATCGGGACTCCGATAATGAGAGCGGTGCTGAAGCCCATAACAAGCGTCGCGATAGCGCTGCCTTGCTTCTCGGGAGGGGCGAGCTTCGCCGCCACGGTAAGCGCCGTGACGACGAATACCCCCGTGCTTAGCGCTAAGACGATTCTTGACGCGATAAGGAAACCGAACCCCGGCAACAAGACAGCGATTGCGTTGCCTGCGGCAAACACCGCAAGAGCGTAAATAAGCAGCTTCCTGCGCTCCATTCTGGCCGTTGCGGCCATCAGAATGGGGGTGCCGAACGCATAAGCCAACGAAAATACGGTAATCAGCTGTCCAGCCGCCGATACCGTTACTCCAGCATCATCAGCAACCTTATCCAAAATTCCCGCGATAATAAACTCAGACGTGCCGACAAGAAAGCTAATGACGGCAAGCATGTAAATTTTCCAAGCGTTTGACATGATCGTACTGCTCCTCTCTCCACTCCATTAATTTTATATTTCTAAGATTATAGAAATAAAGATCTGAAAAAAGACTACTTTTTTACGGTAGTCTTCGTCCCGTTTCGGGAACAAACCGCTCCGCGGCGAAAATAAAGCCATTTGCCCGCCCGCTACAATTCAAGCAAATACGGCGCATATTTCTCCGCCATTTCGCGATTAACGCTGTAGTAAATATAGGTGCCTTCCTTGCGGGTATTTAGCAGGCCGCAATCCGTCAATTGCTTCAGGTGATGCGAGAGTGTCGACCCGGCAACGGATTCCAGCTTACCCATGATATCGGAGCAGCATAAATTGCGCTCTTCGGTGAGCAAAAGAGCGATTTTGAGCCGCGTCGGTTCTCCGAGCGCCTTATATACCTTGACCGCCTGCCGAATTTCCGCGTTATCCTCTATCATAAACCCCACACCCTTGCTCGTTGTCTTTATTTCTATGATTGTGGAAATAAAGATACCACAGCTCAATTGGAATGTAAAGAAGTATAATGGCAGATAAAAAAACAATTGCGAAATGAACCTTTTAGGCTCCCGGATGCTCTTACAGGAAAGAGAGGTGAATACATGAATGCGATTAATGAGGTAAAGAAAGCTCAAAGAGGGGATAAGGAAGCTTTGCTCCAGTTAATCATGGCTGATAAAGATTCGTATTATAGGCTGGCTTATTCCTATATGCGGAATGAAGCGGATGCTATGGATGCGCTGGAGGATATGATCGTGAAGCTTTACGAGAAGATTGGGCAATTGAAGAAAGAAGAGTCCTTTTACTCGTGGAGCAAGACGATTCTGGTCAATCAATGTAAGCTGGCGTTGCGAAAAAACAAAAGACTGAAGCCGCTCGAAGATCTTCAAGAACAAAATAAAGGGCAAATAGCCGGACTGTCCGAATACCGCCAAGTAGACGAACAATTGCATCTTCAAGCGCTAATGAGCCATCTGAACGATGACCAGCGCGAAGCCATTCGACTCAAGTATTATCACGATCTTGATTATGGAACGATAGCCGCATTTACCCGCGTTTCGCAGGGAACCGTCAAATCGAGAATCTTTCAAGGTCTGAAGAAGCTGAGAACATTATACGGGAGGGACGAGGATGAATAAAATCGTTGAAAGTTTGTTACACGAAGAAAAGACGCGCATACAAGAAGTTACAGCGCCAGAGAACATGGAAGCAAGATTAAGAACCGCTTTAAGTACCGCAGCTCCAAAGCGGATAGCATTCAGAAAAAAGGGGATGGGCGGCTTGAAAATCGCGGCAGCCGTCCTTGCAGTAATGCTCCTCGTCGCAGGGAATCAGTACCGTGCGCTGGCTTATTACGGCAAGACGCTGCTCGGCTTTGACAGGGTTGCAGACGGCACCCTAGATAAGCTGAACCAAGAGGGTTGGGGGCAAGAGCTTGGCGAGCAGGTCAAGCTTGCGGATGGAAGTATGCTCACGCTGGACGGTCTCATGTCGGATGAAAATCAATTTATTTTGTACTATACGCTGAGTCATCCTGACGGTCTGGTGCAGGAAGATGCAAAGAGCCGTTTTCTGCCGACGGGAATCAAGGGCTTCCGTACGGAAGCCAAAAGCCAATCTGAAACATGGGGGCCAGGCAGGGACCGAACCGAGATTAAAGGGATCATCACGTTTGACCCAGTTAGTCCGCTTGCCAAAAAACTAACCCTCACATATTGGGAAGACACGGCAAACGGCGACCAAAGGCAGGAGGGACATGTTACGTTCCCTTTCCACCCGGACGAGGCGATGCCGACCATGATCAAGCAGTCTATTCAGACAGTCGCTGCCCAGGGCAGTTCGATTATTTTCGGTTCCATTACCGCTACTCCAACAATGACAGTAGTTGAAGGCACTCTTCCTGAGGAAAACCGCAAACTATTCGGTCAAATCAATCATGGCGTGGAGCTCGTTGCAAACGGAGACAGAGTTACATTGCACAGAAGCGATATTCACATAAACGAATCCAAAAACGGATATACGTTTACGCTTCGGTACGATCCGCTCCCGGAAAAGCTTCATTCCGTACAGCTCGTCTTGAAGGAAAATGGCGAAACGATTGAAATACCGCTTAAGTAGGAACACTTTGTACCGGACTGCCAAGAAAACCATGAAGCGCCGCTTTATTCCTGGCTCACTTCCAACGGTTCTTTAGCCGACGCTTTCCGCTTGTAGGCTTCGCCCCACTCCTTCATGGCCATAATGACTGGAACAAGGGTTAATCCGAACTCCGTTAACGAATATTCCACCTTCGGGGGAACCTGATGATAGACTTCCCGGTGAACGATCCCGTCGTCCTCCAGCTCTCTAAGCTGCAGAGTTAACATTCGCTGGGTGATGGAAGGACATATTTTTCGAAACTCGTTGAACCGTTTCGTTCCATCTATCAGATGGTACAGAAGCACTCCTTTCCACTTGCCGCCAATCACGTCCAAAGTATATTCGACCGGACAGCCTTCATCGTTCGGGCAATTGCCGTAGCCGCTTTTTCGGTTTCGCATGATTGACCCGCTCCTTCTCCACAGTATATTTTTTGATACTATATAACAACAATGTGCGTACTTACGATATTAGAACATATGCGTTATATTTAGCAACAAGTAAGGATTAAAATTGTTGTTAGGGAGGATGACTTATATGTCGGAACAAATGATGAAAGCGGTAGGGCTTTACAACTATTTGCCGGTGGAGCACCCGGAGAGCTTGATTGATATAAAGATCCCAAAACCGGTTCCAGCCGGAAGGGATCTGCTGGTAAGCGTAAAGGCCATCTCCGTTAATCCGGTTGATACGAAAGTACGCAAGCCAAAGGAACGCACGGAGGAGCGTCCGCGGGTGCTCGGATGGGATGTGGCCGGCGTGGTGGAGCAAACCGGACCGGATTGCACGCTGTTCAAGCCGGGGGATGAGGTCTATTATGCGGGCAGTATCGTACGGCCTGGGGGCAATAGCGAGTTCCATCTGGTGGATGAACGGATCGTCGGAACGAAACCGGCGTCTCTGGATTTTGCGCAGGCCGCCGCGCTGCCGTTGACAGCCATTACCGCATGGGAAGGGTTGTTCGACCGGCTTGGCATTTCGAAGAACCCGGCGGATAACGAAGGCAAGGCTATATTGATTATCGGTGCAGCCGGAGGCGTAGGCTCCATCGCGGTCCAATTGGCCCGATATGCGGGGCTTGCCGTTATCGGAACGGCTTCCCGCGGCGAATCCGCCGAATGGGCAAGAAGCTTGGGCGCCGATCATATCATTAACCATTACCAAGACTTTGTTCCTCAATTGAAGGAAATCGGCTATGATCAAGTGGAGTATATCTTCTGCCTGAATTCGACGGAGAAGCATTGGAGGAATATGGCCGAAACGATCGCTCCTCAAGGGAAAATCTGCTCCATCGTCGAGACCGACGAATTGCTCGATCTTACGCTGTTGAAAAACAAAAGCGTCACTTTCGTATGGGAGCTGATGTTCACCCGATCCACCTATCAAACGCCTGATATGATCGAGCAGCACAAGCTGCTCAATGAATTGTCTAGGATGGTGGACCAAGGTTTGATTCGGACGACAATCAGCGAGGTTCTGGAGCCGATTAACGCTGCCAATTTGAAGAAGGCCCACGCTATTTTGGAATCCGGCAGAACGACAGGAAAGATTGTTTTGGCAAATTTCTAAAAAAGGCTTCTTGCCGCGGGCAAACGAAGGAGCTGATCGAAATGAATGAGCTGGAACCGTTTTTGGCCGACAATTACGAACAGACCGCAGCGAAAAGGCAAAGCGATAAGGATTACGCAAGCTTGCGCGAGGAAATGCTTAAGGGATTGCGTAAGGCGCTGGGCGAGTTTGCTTGCGCGCCCGACATGAGCGTCACCGTCTTGGAGAAGAAAGAGTTTGACGATTATATCCGCGAGCGGATTGCACTTCGAACATCTGGGCATCTCAGCATGCCGGTTTATATGCTGACGCCGAAAAATAAAGCCGGCCTGAAACCTGCGGCAATCGCTGTGCACGGCCATGGCTACGGGAGCAGAGAGATTGTCGGATTAACGGCTGACGGCGCGGAGGATACGGAAACGCCCGGCATTCATCAGCATTTTGCCCTGCAGCTCGTAAGGCGGGGATTCAAGGTGTTCGCTCCCGAAATCGTCGGCTTTGGCGACCGGATGCTGGAGAGCGACAGGGAAAAAGGCTTGCGCAGCTCCTGCAATACGTTGTCCAGGCATCTGCTCATGAGCGGTCGTACACTTGCGGGTTTGCGCGTGCACGAAACCTTGCAGCTGTTGAAGCTTATCCATACAGATCCAGATGTAGACGCTGGGCGAATCGGCATGATGGGCTTCTCCGGCGGAGGGCTGATCGCGGCCTACGCGTCCGCGCTCGACGAACGGGTGAAAGCAACCGTGTTATGCGGCTTTACGAATACGTTTAAGAAAAGTATACTTGCCGTCGACCACTGCATCGATAATTACATTCCCGGAATTCTGGATATAGCGGAGCTGCCGGATCTTATCGGACTTATCGCGCCGCGCGCATTGTTTATCGAGTCGGGTGCGAACGACCGGATTTTTCCTGAGGACGGCACGCGGGAAGCGATAGCGCGGCTCAAGGAAATTTATGCCGGCATGCAGGCAGCGGATCAATTGGATGAAGATATTTTTGAGGGCGCCCATGAGATCAGCGGCAGACGGTCTTATGATTGGCTGGCGAAGACGTTAATCGAATAACGGCGTGTGGTCAAAAAAGCGGGACAGGCATTGCGCCTGTCCCGCCTATTTTATTGAGCTTGTTCTGCAGCAGTCGGCTGCTCCATGCCCGGTCTAGCCGGACGCTCGCCGTTTGGCATTTGGCCCCCGCCGGGTCTCATGCCGCCTCCCCCCATACCGCCGCCCATGCCGCCGTGTCCGGCAGGAGCCTCGGTAACGCCGGATTCGCCCACCCAGGTGACAGAGCCATCCGTTTCGAACTGCACGATTTGGGTATCGCCGGATGCTACGCTGTATGTGCTGCCTGACTTCACTTCTGGCGAGCTGAAGAGAACGATTTGATAGTCCTTCGTTGGCGTAACGGTCAAGATTTCGGTGCCGTCCGCGTCTTTCAGCGTGACCGGAGATCCTGCCGTTTGCGTTTGGCTGAAGCTCATCGCTACCGTCGCTTGCGCAGAATCCTCGGAAGGGGCCATCGCCATGCCCGCGCTGCCCGATGCGATCAAAGTGCCTCCGCTTAGGTTAAAGGTGCCGTCATAGTCGAGAGTGCCATTGCCCGCATTGGTTGGTCCAAATACGGTTACCGTGCCTCCGCTCATCTCAATGGAACCGTTCGCGTCCAGTCCGTCCCCTGCGGCATTCACATTTATCGTACCGCCGCTGATGACCAGCTTTCTGTCCCCCGAATCCGCGAACTGATCCTGGCCGAAGCCGCCCGAGCTCGTATCATTGCCGCCTGAGACATTGACGCCGTCGTCCGTTGCGGCAACGGTGATATCGCCGCCGGCGATTGTAATGAGCGTGCCTTCGATGCCTTCATAGCTCTTCACGATATCGACCGTGCCGCCTTCGATTGTAAGGGAGGCATCGGCATGAGCGCCGTCGTCTCCCGACTGAATGCTCAAATCACCGCCGCTGATGATGAGCGAATTGTTGCTGTGCAACGCGTCGTCGGCCGAATCAATGGTGAAGGTACCGCCTGTAACCGCAAGGACGGATGCCGCCTTCAACGCCTTCGCGCTTGTCGATTCGGTCTCCGTTCCCGCTGCTGCATCTGTCGCCTCTGTTGCTTCTGCAGCTGCCGCCGCTTGCGGATCCGCCCCTTGCGCAGCGGCATCTCTAGGCGTCCGTCCCCACGGTTCTTCATTCGTTCTGACCGGCGCGTTGGCGCTGCCTCCGCCCGTTACGATATCGAATGTTCCGCCATCCGTTCTTAACGAGACTGCGGCTTGCAGACCGTCGTTTACAGCGTTAATGGCGAATGTGCCGCCTTCAATCGCGATATTGCCTTTGCCTTCCTCCGAATCGTTGGTCGACTTGAGGCCGTCGCCGCCGGCTTCAACCGTGATGACCCCGTCACGAACCGCAAGCAGATCCCGGCCGACAATGGCGTCGTCAGCCGCCTGCACTTCAATTGTGCCGCTTACGAGCTTCAGATCGTCGCGGCTTGTAATGCCGTCCTTATATTGACCCTTTACAACAAGCGAGCCCGCGCCGTTCACGACGAGATCCGCTTTGCTGTAAATAGCGGCGGTCGGCGCTTCTTCCGAAGTGTCGGAATAGGCAATTCCGTCTGTGGCGCTGTTCTGCGTTCCTTCCGCCAAGGTGACGAATACCTTTTCGCCTTCCTTAATGTCAATTGCGGGTCCATTTGAATTTGTGATGTCGGCGTTGTTCAACACAAGTCTAACCTTGTCTTCTGCGGACACATTGACGATAATGCCCCCATCCTTCAGCTTGCCGCTCAACACATAGGTTCCTGCCGCCGTAATCGTAACGGTTTCTTCTTGACTGCCGAGGTCGATTGCGGTTGCATTCTCTGCGCTCCAGTCTGCGGCTAGATCCTCCTCTTCAAATTCGGCCTTAACCGGAAGTTCTGCGGTTGCAACAGCCGCCGCTTCATTCGATGAAACGGTCTCTGCAGTTGCGGAGTTGGCTGCTGTGTTTTCCGTATCGTTCGCACTGCATGCCGACAACACGGCAATGCTCATGATGACGATCCCTAGTTTTTTCAACGCAATTGTTTTATTCATAGAGGTTCGCTCCTTTTTCTCAAAATTTTATTAATAATCCGAAGCAGTAGGCGCCATCGTTAACGTAATGTCCAAGTTCCCGTTCCGGCAGCGGATCGCGTCCAAGAACGACTTCTGATCGATCTGGTTGTCCATTGTGACGGAGTAAACCAACTCATACAGGCTGCCAAGCTCCGTCGTGCGGACCTTCTTCAGCTCATAAGCAATATCGTAGGTCATGAATACTTCGGCAAACGCTTCTTCGTAGCTCAAATCCTCCGGGATCGTAACCTTCAGCAGACGCTCCGTCGTCTTCCGCTGGCCGAACTTGAAGCAGCTCAATATAAACATGAGCGCGCACAGCAGCACGGTGAACAAAACGGCGTAGCCAAAGCTTCCGACGCCGACCGCCAGTCCGGCCGCCATCGTAAACAGGACATAAGCGATGTCCTTCGGATCCCCGGGCGCGCTGCGGAACCGGATGATCGAGAAGGCGCCCGCCAAGCTGAAGGCTCTTGCGATGTTGCTGCCGATTAAGAGAATGATGATCGCGACTATCGCGGGCAGCAGCATCATCGTTAAGGCGAAGTTTTGCGAATAAGCATTCCGGTTGCTTGTTTTCATATAAGTGAAGCTGATCAAAGCGCCGAGCGCAATCGATGTCGCGATCGTAATCAAAGAATGGGAGAGTGTAAGCTGCGCAGCCGCAGCATCCGCGGTCGAAGAAAAAATAGATTCAATAAACTCAAGCATAGTAGTAGAATGCCTCCTTATGTGTCTTTGCGAATGATGCGTATTTCTTATATTCGCTGCCGTATTTCGAGAAGCTGGTTCGGAACATTTGGTGCTCCGACAATAACCGGGAAAGCCACATCGGAATGGTTTTTTCCGCTTTGACTTCCATCAGCCACTGCCCGGATTCGATTAAAGGCTCGCCGTAATCTCCGCTTTCCAGCGTCAGGTCATAGCGGCGGGAGCGAATATTGGTATCGAACGTGATGCGAAGGTCCCGGCTGGTCTTATCGAACAACGCTCGCCGGTCATAGGCAAGATACACTTTAGGCTCCAGCTCGTACCTTCCGAGGAAGTAATGAATTTCGTTCAGCACTTGTTTATTCATGTAGTCCTGATAGTCCGGCAGAACGCCGGTTCGCACGAACTCGTAGGCTTCATCCAGCTTAAGCGCAGTCCTGCGCTTGTTGACGAGGCCGAACACTTTTTTCTTAAGCTCCAAATAACCTTTAGCGCCTGGCTTCGGTACGCCGTATGCCCTTAGTCGCAGCTTTTCTTTGTACTTCGGCTTGGAGAGGCTTTTGCGGATCAGCGAATGGTTTTTCGTGTCAAAATATATATTGCTTATGGAATAGAACGGATGCTGCTTGTTATATTCGTCGAGCTCCATATAGTCGAGCAGCCGATCGTAAAACCGCAGATACGCTTCCTCGTCAAGCAGATACTTGTTCTCGTACCGGTTGAAAACCTCGATCGCCATGCCTGTTCACCCTTTCATATGCTGTCGTTTGTGCGTCGTTCACTGAGGCTTATAATACGAGGCGAACCTTTAATGAAACTTAAAGATTTACGAAAGCTTCATTTTTTTCCGCCAGCAAGCGCTTAAGCTTGGTTAAAGGTTTGCTTGCTATAATGAGCCCATGCGTATAAATTAATGAAAGATAAAGAAAGAGGGCAGCGAACTTCATGAGAATATTAATCGTAGAAGACGAAGAGCATCTGGCCGAGGCCTTGACGCAGATTTTAAAAAAACATAACTATTCGGTAGATGCCGTTCATGACGGGCCGTCCGGTCTGGATAATGCGCTTAGCGGTATCTACGATTTAGTCTTGCTGGACGTGATGCTGCCGGGCATGGACGGCATGTCGATTCTAAAGTCGCTGCGAACCGAGGGCGTCATGACGCCGGTTATCATGTTAACGGCCAAGGGAGAAATATCCGATAAAGTAGCCGGACTCGATTACGGCGCGGACGATTATATCGCGAAGCCGTTCTCGACCGACGAGCTTCTTGCGAGAATTCGGGCCGCGTTAAGACGCAGAAACGAGGTTCTGCAGGAGGACACGTTGAAATATGGGGACATCGAGCTAAATATGGCGAATCTCAAGCTGTCGGGGAACGGCAAGGAAATAAAGCTGATCCTGAAGGAAAGCGAGCTTATGGAGCTGCTGATTACCCGCAAAATGGCGGTGACCTCCAAGGATCAAATTATTGAGAAGCTCTGGGGCTTTGATTCCGAAGCGGAAAGCAATAATGTGGAGGTTTATATTTCTTTCCTGCGGAAGAAGCTTACGTTCCTGCAATCCTCTGTCAAAATCAATACGATCCGAGGCGTGGGGTATGTGCTGGAGGTGACGGGCTGATGTTCAATAAGCTCCGCAACCGTTTTTTGCTGCTGAATCTCGTCATTATCTCGGTGATGATGCTGATTGCTTTCGCGGCGATTTACACCATTATGCACCGTAATGTGCAGGCCGATATTAACATGGAACTGCACCGCAATGCTGAGTTTTACGGCAAGCCTGACGGGCCGCGGGATCAGCCGAAAAACCGGATGGGCGGGGATCCGCCGATAACGGTTACGGATCAAGAGGCGGAGATGACCGATTTTCCGGGCGGCAAGACAGACCCGTCTATGGACGATATGAATCCGCGCATGGGGCGATCCGTCTCGTTCGTGGTCGTCGTGAACGAGGATTGGCAGGTGCTTAGCGTCGATTCCCGCTTTGATATGGACGAGGCCTTTTACGAAGAGGCCGCAAACGCCGCTTCCCGCAAGAAGCAAACAGGGCGGGCGCATCTCGATGGAGACAATTGGGCCTACCTCGTTCAGAAGACGGAGAACGGATATCGGCTCATATTCCTGGACGTAACCGACCGCGAAGGCATTCTGACGACGCTTATCTATACGTTTCTTCTTGTAGGCGCTGTGATGCTGGTCGTTATTTTTTTTATCAGCCGTTTTTTTGCCAACCGGTCCATTGCGCCCGTGCAGGAAGCGTTCGACAAGCAAAAGCAGTTTATCGCCGACGCCTCCCATGAATTGAAGACGCCGCTTGCGATTATTCAGACGAATGCCGACGTTCTGCTCGCGAACAAGGAAGAGACGATCGCAAGCCAAATGAAGTGGCTGCATTACATCAAGTCGGAGACGGACCGCATGTCGAAGCTGACAAGCGACTTGCTTTATTTGACCCGGATGGAGGATGCGGCGGGAGAAGCCGCAATCGTAACCGCTTTCCAAGCAAGCGATGCGGCCGAAAACGTCATCCTTCCTATGGAAGCGGTCATTTTCGAGAAGCGGATTTCGCTCGATTACGAAATTGAACCGAATGTGGCGATACGAGGCAATGCGGAGCAGTTCAAGCAGGTCGTCATGATTCTGCTGGATAACGCGGTCAAATATACGAATCCGCAGGGCTCCATCCGCATTAAGCTCCAGAAGCAGCATCATGAAATGACGCTGTCCGTCGCGAACACCGGCGAAGGGATCGAGCCTGAGCATTTGGACAGAATCTTTGACCGGTTTTACCGGACGGACCCGTCCAGAGCCCGCGCGCACGGAGGCTACGGCTTGGGCCTGGCCATCGCCAAAGCGATCGTCGAGCAGCACAAAGGGAAAATTTACGCCAAAAGCGTTCGCCATGAATGGACGACGTTTACCGTCCAAATTCCTTTGGCGCCGTAGAACACAACGTATGATCCGCAATGAAGTCCTTCCTTCGTCTGAGGGAAGGACTTTTTATATCAGTAAAAATACTGATGGTGGACGAAAAATAAAGTTTCTTTTTTCTGAGGGCATATGTCAGCTGCCGAGGGTAGCATTAGCGCCAGTTGTTTAACCCGAAGGCAGATAATTCCTTTTACCGTAGAGAGCCAGCAGAACAGTTGTGCTGAGTAATAAATGATGGCCGAAAAGGCACTGCTTTTGGGGACAATAGTAGTAATTAAGATGTTTGTAGAGGCGAAGGAATTGAGTAAATGCTAAGATAGGAGTAAAGAAGTTAAAAGAAGGAATGTAAGCAACGTTTAAGTTATATAAAAATAAAACCTGCGGGCATTTAGAAAGATTGGTCTCACTTGGTTACAAACATTTTTTTCAGACAATGAGCGGCTGGTTAGCGGCATTATTATCGAGGAAGTGACGGGCAAATTTGCTTAGTACAGAGTGCAATAATTATTCAAATAAATAAGTTGAGGTGGTAAATTTGATTGAAAAAAAACAAAAATTTTTGGCTGGCTGGGAGATATACTTTGAAAATATAGAAACTGCAATTGCATTTTTAAAGACTCATGGTGTCGATAAAGAGGGCTTTATGTTTTTTAAAGAAGCGCAAAAGGCACTAGAATTTGAGATTGAAGGAAATAAACTAATCAAGGGATATAAGCATCATAATGACATTAAGGAGTTAGTATGGGAAAACGTGAATTTGCCCATCAGTGATTGGACGGATCATAAAGTATTTTTAATGGAGAAGGATCCTAAAGGAACTCATCGAATTGGCGGCTCTATTCCCCAAAAATTAATTCTTCCAAAGCACTCTGAATTGTCCGCCAAATTTCAATACATAGGAACATTAGATTGTACGGATCCTTATTTCAATTGGATAAATATGAATGAGCTACATATTGTTTTCCCTGTAAATGAATGTTATGGCGGTGTTTATCTCGATTACAGCAATCCATTAAAACCACAACTCATCGAAGATTTAACAGATCCGGATGATTGGTATGAATCTATAGATGAAGGCATCCAAACTGAGTATTCTCAAGTCAATTTCAAGACTACAAATGTATTGGATGTTTCTAAATTTAATCAGCGAGAGGCCTTATTGTGTGGGGTGCCTTTGTGGTATCAGTTTCCACATGTTCCGAAATGCCCTATTTCGAATGAACCGATGCGTTTTATTTGCTCTATAGAGTCGGATAAAGATATTAGGGCTGTTAACAATGAAAGAAACGAAATTTTAATATTCGAAGACATGGGGCATTTAATGTTATTTTATAATCCAGTCACTAAGATATTATTTGCAAACGTTGAGCATTAAGTCAATGCAGCAGAGATTAGTCGCGATATTGCTAGACCATGTTGTGGGAACTTTGATGTTCGGAATTTTATTTTTTGCAGTTAATATGAATTCATTTATTCATCCTACAGACTCTAATGCCATGATACCATTTGAATCATTCAATACAGTACTAGGATTTGGGATATTGTATTATTTATTGAAAGATCTCTACAAAGGGAGAAGTATAGGTAAGAGAATTATGGGTCTAGTCGTCACAGACGAGAATAACAATGAAGCAATTCCAGGTGCAATTCGTTTAATTACTAGGAATATTACAGTATTAATTTGGCCTATTGAACTAATTACTTTGATATTAATGCGAAGAAGAATCGGGGATCTAATTGCAAAAACTAACGTAAATGCTGTAGTTTATTCGAAGTAGCATTACTACACCTAACACTGCTTTCACGCTTGGGGGAAAATCACTCGAGCTTAATACTTGTTGTTAATATAACTGGAGGCTGAACATGGATATGTTGAGAATATGACCTGCGTAGAGATTCTTATTTTAGGTTAGCGTCATAGTTGCAGTTGTTTACTGCGCTTGCGTGTAAAGTCCCTGAAACTTTGTGGTCAATTTGGCACCGATTACCCGCCGTCAGTATTGGACGGCGGTGTTTTTGTTGTAGCGTCTTGTAATTTCCCCAAATCGTGGTATTCCTATTAGACTTCCATTCCTTTACAATAAGAAGGACCATGTAATTTGATAGAAGCGGGGGGCATTTTGTGAGGTTTAGAAGTCGGTCATTGAGGCGATTCACACTGTTGTTGCTTGTATCATTAATCGTATTTTCTAGTTATTCCACTGCGTTCGCCGCCGATCGGTTGGTGCAGGAGCCCGTCGCCGCGGACTCCGTGACGGGCGATCCCGGAATTCGGTATGGGGATTACATATCCACATCGGACGGGGGATACGTCGCGGCGGGGACAGACGAAGGCGGCGAGGAGCCCGAGTTGTTCATGGCGAAATGGGATGCGAACGGCGAATTGCAATGGCGGACTTCGTTAGGGTTCGACTCCAGCGATATTCCTCCTGCGGTGAACGACCTGCTGGAAACACCCAATGGGTATATGTTCGTCGGCAGGATGAACGACGGCATGCTTTACGGCCTCGTTAATGAGACAGGGGGCGTCGTTAAATCGGGCGTGCAGCTGCCGGGGGGCGGTTCCGCGAATTTCATAGCGGCAATGGACATTGCCGGAACCGTTAGGTATCTTGTTGGCGGTATCGCTTCACCTTTTGGCAGCGGGACGGTAAACTCGATTTTCATCCTCGATGCGAACGGAAACCCAGGGGCGGGCATTGTCCACCTAACGAATTACGGCCGCATTCCGTTCGACGGGGTGACTCTAGCGTCCGGCGACGTAGCGATCGTCGGGTACGGCTCCGAAGGAACCGGTTCGTCGTACGGCATGTTGTACACTTACGCCGCCGGATCCGGTGCGGGTTCCTTAAAGAAGTTTACTAGCGGTGAAGGGAGCCTTACGCTGCAAGCTGTGACGGAAGCAGAGGCGAGCTCGGGTTATTATTTGCTCGGCAACGTGCTGGAGGGGAGCGAGCAAAATATCGTCGTGATTCGAACGGACGGGGAAGGGAACGAGCTGTGGAGAAAAGAGTACTCTCACGCAGGTCCCCAAGTCCCGGAAGGCATGCTGCGTACAAGAGACGGCGGTTTTCTAATATATGGCGGCTCCAATGCGGGCGACGGCGTCCTGCTGAAGACGGATGCGAACATGAACGAGCAATGGTTCAAGGTGCTTCCGGACACGTGGAACCTTCAGGCCGCGTTGCAGCTCGCGGACGGCTCGTATCGGGTCGCAGGGAGCAGCGCCAACTTAATCGACATCCGGGTCGGTCCGCCGGCAGGCCTTGCGCTGGACGACGAAGCGAACGTCATCACAGGAATGACGGAAGACATGGAATACTTAGGGAATGGAAACGCCGGTTACGTCGTATTCGACAGCGACTCCGCCCCGACGTTCCCCGGAGACCAAACCGTGTTTGTACGTTATAAAGCGGATCCGGCGGCAGGTTACGAGGCGGGCGAATCGATCCCGTTCGTCTTTACGGCGAATCCGGTCACAATCGCGTCCGTCTCTCCATTAACGGGCATTTCGGTTGAGTACGGCACGCCGTTGACGGAGGTCGGCCTTCCGACGACGGTAGACATCGGGTTAAGTGACGGAACGGATCTACCAGCGGGCGTGACGTGGGACGGTGGTGTACCGTCATACGATGGCAGCACGGCGGGGGAGTACGTTTTCACAGGTACGTTGACACCGCCTGCCGGCGTGACGAATCCGGAAGGACATACGGCGACGGTAATCATTACGGTAGAGGAAGAGCCAGTCAAGCTGGTCGGCTTGGAGGTTGACGAGGATTCTTATCGCTTAAGGGTAGGGTCCTCTCATATTACCCGCGTCGAAGCATCGTATTCGGATGGACATCGGGTCGATGTTACCGATTCGGCGAATTACACGACCTCGAACGCCTCTGTCGCGGAGGTGGAGGAGAACGGCATCGTTCGGGCGAAATCGCCGGGAACGGCAACGATCTCGGCCGAGTATGGCGGTCTTCGCTCCGAAGTTCAAGTCGAAGTGTACTCACCGCCGGGCGACATAGCGCCAGTGGTGCCGATCTTCACAGATAAAACGACGATGCACTGCCCGAGCGGCGGATGTACGGTAACGTTCGGCAACGAAGTATCGATCGAGATCCCGGGATTGTCCGGAGACGCGATCGTCACCATCGAAAAAATCAAGCTGCCTTCGGATTTGGTGCCGGCGGAAATGAAGTTGGCAAGCGAAGCATTCGAACTGCTGGTGAACACGGGAACGACGTTTTCGGAGCCGGTAACGCTTCGCTTCGCGTTCAATGCGGCAGCGGTGCCCAAAGGATTCCGCGCAGCTTTGTTCTACTATGACGAAGCGCGCGAGGAATGGGTCGAAATCGAGAGCCGAGTTGAGGATGGGGTTGTCGTAGCCTCGGTGGATCACTTCACGAAGTTCGCGGTGTTCGGTGTTGAATTGCCTGAGGAACCGACGCCGACGCGGTTCCTCGACATGGACGGTCATTGGGCGGAGTCGGTTGTCGCGCGGGCGGCAGAGCTCGGTATTGCAAGCGGGTATGATGCCCGCACGTTCGCGCCGGATGCGCAAGTCACGCGGGCGCAATTCGTTACGATGCTGATGCGAGCGCTCAAGGCCGACAGCCTGTCCGCACCTCACTTCGCGGATGCCGAATCCATCGAAGCGTGGGCGGCGTCCTCCATAGCCGCGGCGGCCGAGCGCGGCATCGTCGTCGGCTTCTCCGACGGTACCTTCCGGCCGAATGCCGTCATCACGCGGGCGGAGATGGTGACGCTGCTTGCCCGCGCAGCGGGCTTGGAGACGTCTGGGGACGCCAAGCCGACGTTCGCGGATGCAGCGGACATACCGACTTGGGCCCGTGCCGCAGTCGCCGCGGCGGAAGGGATCAGTCTCGTGCAAGGCCGCGATGGCAATCGATTTGAGCCGTTCGCCGCCGCAACGCGCGCGGAAGCCGTCTTCCTTTTGATGCGCATGTTGGATTTGAATGAAGCTGTTAGCGGAAAATAAAAGACTATATAGAATAACTATGGGTTCAACGATAGCTAAACGACGATAAAGGAACGGCAGCCGCGAAAGGCTGCCGTTTTCTTAATGAACGGGTGTTAGCCGATACTCTTTAATCCATGTCATCAAACCTAATGAGCAGCTGCTTTTTTCGTTAAGTTATTGGGCAGATTAGCGCAACCATTGGATAATTTCGAACGTTGATTATCTAGGGCTGCAGTGTAATCGATAAAAAAGAAAAGAAATCAAGCATCACCTATACCATCAGGAAACTTGATCGTATTTAAATGTTTTACAATTGATGACTGTCTAAAAACGGGATATTTCCAAAGCAGATAGGTGGTTGGGTAATGAAAAGATCAAAGTTGTTTATCGGATTGGGCTGCACTGCCCTTTTGGTGGGTGCTTGTGCCTTTGCTTTACAACCGAAAGTAATTAAAGCGGATAGAGTTCACGGAACTGGAAAATACATGAATGAATACAGCCTTTCAATTAGTCCCGGGGGCGAAATTATGATTCCCAGCACACAAGAAGAATTCAACGAGGTTAGCGATGACTCTGCAATTAATATTTCGTATACGGTCGTCTATGAGCAAAGTAAGTGGTTTAAAAATGACCAGCGCATTCTTAAAATACTTCGATTCGAAAGACCTTTTCCTACCGATCAAAATACTAAAGTGCAAAGCTATTATTACACATTGGTGAATGAATCGCTTGATGTGTACGATGACAAAACTTCAATTTTTACTCGATTGTATGAAAAACGCGATATTTATAATCATTTACTTGACTTAATCCCACAGTCTATAACTGTTCCTGAAAAAAAAGATATCAAGGAAGCAAGGCTTTGGATACAACAGCACAATCCACAACTTTTATATCTGAAGGATAAGACCATTGTCGATACGTCTGTCCGTAATAGTTGGCAAGAGGATGGCTATCGCCAAAATTATAGCGAAATGTCTCCTGAGGGGCTCTCGCTGAAAGAGATTTCTCAGCCATAAATTCTCTAAGGTTTATTTATTTATTTATTTATTTTCTGAAGGATTTGATTTGTCTCACTTATTAACATCACTGGTATCGTTAGTTAATCAAAAGCGAAGGGGATGTTGACAACAACTTAAAGGATATGCAAAAAATGAGCTTCAAAGTGAACGGAGGTAAGTTCAATGAAAAAAATTCTGGTTATCCTATTAATATTGGTGCCTTTATGTGGTTGTTTAAACAATAACTCAACTAGTTATACAGGCGAGAGTAAGAACTGGTCAGCACGTTATTCAATTGACAATCCAAAAGGAGAATACCATAACAATACCTTGAAGATTACTTACAAAGGGGAAAATCCAAAAGAAGTAAGTGTTATTAAATTTAAATATGAAGGACCCAATATTAGCGGGAGTGGGGAACAGAAGTTATCGGGAAGCGATTCAGTTGTTTCAAAATCTGAGGGAAATGGTACCCTGCCGTTAGAAGATTCGAAAATCAATGTAACCATTGAGTGGAATGGTAAAAATGAAGAGTTAATTCTTTCAACTCCCTCGAAATGATCAGTCCCCTCGCTCAGACTATCGGGAGACGATTGTTCAATAAAAGGATGAGGCACGAGCCTCTGGAGGAGCGAATTTGGATACTAAAAAATTAGAGTATTTTGCAGAAAAAATAAATTGTTTTGAAAATGCCGTTGATGGCTTCTGGATCTACAGACCCTTGATCTCACCTCTGAATCAAACGGTGTAACTCATGCACTTGTAGGTTCATCGAATTTGGATTGGCAACGTATTGTCGGTTTTTATGAGCGGCATGGGTTCAAAATGTGGTATGTTCAAATGTATCGCTAGACATTATAAATAAGCCGTTACCTAACGGAAACGGTAGCTGAATAAGACCAGGAAGAGGCTGCCGGTGCCGTTCGGCAGCTTTATTATGTTAACGGGAAGCATAGTTTCAACGATTGGCAATGTGGTATGATCATAAGTATCTAGCAAGTGATATTTAATTCAATGAATGACCATCACATCGAGGTGAGCTATATAATAATTCGAGGGATATGCACATGCCCGTTAGAGATCGTTCACGACATTATAAAAGGTAAATGGAAAACCATGATCATATATCAACTGAAAAATGGAAATACCTCTTTAGCTCAACTGGAGCGAGATATTGACGGCATTACCCAAAAGATGCTGTTACAGCATCTTAGGGAACTTCAATCTTGTACAATCGTGGATAAGATCAAAACGGAAGGCTATCCGTTGCATGTAGAGTATTTTCTTACGGACCGCGGGAGAAAGCTCCTAGAAGCAGTACTGATTATGCAAGAGATAGGTATTGAATTCATGGTGGAACGGGGACAAACCGATCTCCTTGATCGAAAAGGAATCAACTATAAGAAGTAGCTTCCAGCATCCTCATACCCACAAAATAGTGGGTAATTTACGGTTCATTTATCAGAGACTAAAATACTTTTAGAAACAGCAAAAGTACAGATAAAGGAGCCGTAAAACATGACGACAGCGTTGCTAATGGTGGACATTCAGAAGGATTATTTTGAAGGAGGTAGAAATGAATTATTCAACAGTGATCAGGCGGTCACTCATGCACGTGAAGCATTGACACTGTTCCGAAATCAAAATTTACCCGTTGTGCATATACAGTGTATTCTTATGGATGAGAATGCAACATTTTTTCTTCCAGATACCGATGGAATCAAAATTCATGAACAAGTGCAGCCCCGATCTGACGAAAAAGTTATAGTGAAGCATACTCCCGATAGCTTTTTTCAAACGGAGTTACATCAACATCTTGAAGCGATTAATGTAACGCGGTTAGTCGTTTGCGGCATGATGAGCCACATATGTATCGATTCGACTGTAAGAACGGCACACCGATTGGGTTATGAAGTTATTTTGCTGAGTGACGCCTGCGCCACCAAAGATTTAGTATGGAACGACACGTTCATTCCCGCTAAAACCGTTCATGATACTTTTATGGCATCCTTACAAGATACCTTTGCTCAGGTAACCGATATTCATAGTCTTTATAAAATGGTTTAAGGGACGGCGAAAAAGTTTCGCGAAAAAGAATAGAAGACGATATTCAGCGGCTGACTAAGACTGTGCTTTTTAAGTCTCGGTCCGCCGTTTCTTCTTCTAGCGGAAATAGTCCTCAAAGACGGATATTTTTAATTCGCCCGCACCAAGATTAAGGATATCGCCCAAAGCGCCGGTTTTAGCCAGGGGTATGTCTACACGTACTTTAAGTCGAAGGATGAAATCTTCACGAGCATTGTAAAGCATGCCGCGGGCGGGGCTGGCAAAGCCATCGAATATGCGGCCAAGCTGCCCGGCACCCCGCTTGAGCGGATTGGCTGGCTTACTGAAGCGTTTCTGGATTTCGATAGCTTAGCCATGCGTCATTGGCGGCTTGTTTTGCTCCAGACGTCAGCTTCGGAAGCGATTCCCGAAGAAGCGAAGCGCATCGCCGAAGAAACAAGAGGGTAGCCGTTTCGCCACTTCATTCCTCTTGTTTTGGAGGGACAGCGCCTGGGGGAAATCGTGGAAGGCGATCCGCTTATGCTGGCGGTCACTTATTTCTCCTTCTTGGTGAAATATGAGCCGTCGCAGGGGGAACGGGTTAAAGACAAAATCATGTTTTTGCTTGGCGATCACCACCAAGTGGTGAAGAAGGATATGATCCGGCTGCTGGAACAGGAGCAATACCTGCACAAAATTATTTCCGGAGCCGGACACGGCATCAACCATGAACAGCCGGAGGCCGTCCACCATGAAATGTTCCGCTTTCTCGCCGAATAACCGATTGATAAAATTCAAGCGCTTCATGTGTGCATTTCTACGATATTACACCGGGAATGAAGACCTAATAATCGTAGAAATAGCTACACTGTAAGCGCTGTTTTTTTGCTATAGTACAGGTAGAGCGCCCGTGTCGCTTCGATTCGAACGGCCTCGAACAGCAGGAGGTGCGTCATGCGAGGGTCGATCATGAATCCCCTTACGAAGTTAAATATGAAGCAGCAGCTGATTCTGCTGTTTCTTGTCATGGTAAGCCCCGTCTTTCTGCTCCATTGGTACGGCAACCTGCAGGCGGAGAAGCTGCTAAAGAACCATGTGACGAACGCTTACGTGGAGCTGATCAAACAAAATCACACGATCATTAACCGCGACATCGACACGATCAACAAAATTACGACGACCATCATTCAAAATCCGATCACGCAGAAGCTCGTTCCGAGCGGCGACGATTCCGTCATCGAGCGCGTGCGCAAATACGACAGCGTGGACAAACTGCTTGCGAGCTATTCGATTCCGCTGAACGGAGGGGAAGCGGTTTATTATTCCCTCTATATTTATGATCCGAACGACTACTATTTTTTTGCGCCGAAACGCCAATTGATGCAGACGGGCGTTTATTTTTTCTCCGATCATAACAAGCCGGCCTGGTTCGACTACGCGGTCAGCCAGAAGGGCAGCGGGTATATGGATATTATCGATACCAACGTCGGGCTGTCCCGGATTCATACGCTCGCCTATATTCGGGCGGTCAAAAACGTGAGCAACGGCAACAACATATTGGGTGTGCTGGTTGCGACCAAGATGGATGTGAAGCTGGCGGAGTCGCTCCGCTCCGTCTCGCTGCCGGGCGGAATTATCACCTTCGCGGATGAGAATAACCGTATTTTAAACTCGACGGAACCGGGAAGAAGCGGAGAACTGCTGGAGCTTCCGCAGGAGATGAATTCGATGGAAGCCATGAATGCGGCAGAGCCTCCGCCGTCTGAGGAACCGTACCGCACATACGACCTGATCACGTCTGACTTCATCTATATCGTCAATCATTACGATACGCTTGGCCAAAAGCTCGTCTACCAAATCCCCGTTCAATCGCTGCTGAAGCAGCAGAACGAGCTGAAGCGGATCCTGCAGTGGATAACGATTGCTTATATGCTGCTGGGCTGCGTGTTCCTCGTCTATTTCTGGCGGTCGTTAATGACGCCGCTTGCGAAGCTGGCGCAATTCGCGCGCACATACGAGCCGGGCAAGCTGGTGCCTGAGACGCCGGGGAGGCGCAGGCATGACGAGGTCGGGGTGCTAATGTCCGCGCTGTACGACATGGCGCGCAGGCTGAACGCGCTTATTCATTACAAATACACGATGGATCTGAAGCAGAAGGAATCCCAGCTGCAGCTGCTCTATCAGCAGATTAACCCGCATCTGCTGTACAATACGCTCGAAAGCATCTATTGGAAGAGCACGCTGGAGGGCAATTCGGAATCGGCGGAGATGATCAAGGAGCTGTCCAAGCTCATGAAGATCGGTCTAAGCCGAGGACGCGAGCTGATTCGGCTGGAAGAGGAGCTGGAGCATGCCTCTGCGTATGTCAACCTGCAGCTGAAGCGCTACAATTACGAATTCCGGATGGAGTGGCATATTCCCGATGCGGTCCGCGATATTTTAATTCCCAAAATATCGCTTCAGCCGCTCATCGAAAACTCGATTATTCATAGCGTCAAGGCGATGGGCGAGGACGGCGAAATTATCGTATCCGCCGTTCTGGAGGGCGAACGCGTTACGATTAAGGTGGAGGATAACGGCCATAAGCCGGTCGACCTCGCGAAAATCGATAAAGTGTTGAATGACGAAAACGGCAATCATGCGCTGGGCTACGGCATCCGCAACATCCATCAGCGGATTCGGCTGCATTTTGGCCCAATGTACGGTCTTAGCTACAAAAACAGAGAACAGGGCGGCCTCGCCGCGATTCTCGTTCTTCCCGCCGCTTACGAAGAAGAGCCGAAAGGGCAATAGCATGAGGAAAGGAAGGGAACTGCATGTACAATCTTTTAATCGTGGACGATGAACCGCTTATTTGTGAGGGCTTGTCCAATCTGCTGTCGACATCGGGCATTAACATCGGCTCGATTTTTACCGCGCACAGCGGCTACGAGGCCTTGGACTGCCTTCGCATGGAGGACGTCGATTTGCTAGTGACCGATATTCAGATGGGATCGATGAGCGGCATCGAGCTGATGCAGGAGGCGAAGCTGGTCAAGCCGTGGATGCAGACGATCGTCATTTCGGCTCACGAGACGTTCCAATACGCGCAGATGGCCATTCGTCTCGGCGCCAAGGATTATTTGATCAAGCCGCTGAATCCGGGGCAATTCCTCGACTGCGTCCGCAGCGTGCTGCTCAAGATGAACAAGAGGGATGCGCAGGAGGACCCGCTTATGTCCCGGCTGGAGGAGCATTTTCGGATGGAGCAGCCGCTCGCGGAGCGGGATGAATGGCTGAACCGTCTGCTGAAGGGAGATTCGCCTGGTCCGGAAGCCGCGCTTCGCGTACTGCGCGAGAAGTTCGGTACAGCGCTTGAAGGACCCTATTATGCCTTGCTAAAGCTGAAGCTGAACCTTGCCGGACATGAACGCGGATCATCGCCGGCGGACCAGCAGCTTCTCAAATACGCGGCGCTTAATATTTGCCACGAGCTGCTGGAGAAGGAGCTGAACAACATTTCGTTCTATTCCCCCGGCGACGAGATTACGGTGATCGCGCAGTGGAGCGAGCGGGAATTCAACGAAGAAGGCGTGAACAAGCTGAACGGGCTTGATATGCTAGGCCGCAGCCTGCATTACAATATCAACAAATATTTGTCCATGGAATGCGTCGTCGGCATCAGCCAGATTTTGAAAGGCGTCTCATTCCTGCCGCAGCTGAACGAGCAGGCCGGCAAAGCCTTGAAGTGGAACCGCAAGCACCCGGACCATTATGTGTTCTATTACGGCGATTTCAACTGGAGCGCTTACGGCGAGCCGGAGGAGCAGACCTCCGAGGAGCTGCTGGCGCAGAACAGCATGATCGTGGACAAAGCGAAGCGGTATATCGAGGAGCACTACGCCCAGAAAGGGCTAACGCTTCACGAGGTCGCGCAGCGGAACCACGTCAGCCCGAATTATCTCAGCTATCTGTTCAAGAAAGAAACGGGCTTCAACCTGTGGGAATACGTCATCAAGCTTCGCATGGAGGAAAGCAAGCGGCTGCTTGTCGGCACGGATATGCGGAGATACGAAATTTCGGAACGGGTCGGATACGAGTCGCCGGAACATTTTAGCAAAATATTCAAAAAATACTACGGCATCAGCCCGAGCGAGCTGAAGAACGGACAGTCCAAGCAGGCGCAGTAGAAATAGACATGATCCCATTGGATACGCACATTACGCCGGAGGCTCCCTTGCTTCTACAATAAAGGAGAGAGAAAGATAACGAAAAGAGGGAGACCTGATGAATCAACCAGTTGCACCGAACCCGATCCCCCTGGACGCGTCCTACCGGAAAACGCCGAAGTGGCGCAAGCATATTTGGGGGTATCTGTTCCTGCTGCCGGCGGCGGTTATTTTTATTATGTTCCTATGGGTGCCGATCGTGAAAGGGATGTTCTACAGCTTCTATGACATCGATTTCGTAAAAGGCAATACGTTCGTCGGCTTCGACAACTACCGGACCGTCTTTGACGACGGGGACGTCTGGATCGCTGTCAAAAACACGCTCTATTATATGTTTCTATGTATCGTGATCGGCTTCTGGGTGCCGATCCTGTTCGCGATTGCGATCTCCGAGCTGCGCCGCTTTCAAGGCTTTGTGCGCGTAGCCGCTTATCTGCCGAATGTGGTGCCTGCGGTCGTGCTGTACGGCCTATGGCGCTGGTTCTACGATCCTGTCGGCCCGATCAACGGCTTTCTGACACAGACAGGCGCGGAAAGCATCTCTTTTTTGACGGACCGGGCCTGGTCCATGATCTCGCTTGTCCTGATGGAAACGTGGCAGCAATTCGGATCGGCCATGCTCATCTATCTTGCCGCCGTCCTCAGCATCCCGAAGGATTGGTACGAAGCGGCCGAGATCGACGGCGCCGGCATCTTCCGCCGCATCTGGCACATTACGCTGCCCAGCATCCGCGGCTTGATCCTGCTGCTGTTCCTGCTGCAGCTGATCGGCACCTCGCAGGGCTTCCAGTCGCAGCTGGCGCTGCTTGACGGTGGACCGAACAAGGCGACGCTGACGTACGCGCTTTTGATCGTCAAATACGCGACGGCTAAGCTGGATTACGGCGTAGCCTCCGCGCTTGGCGTGCTGATGTTCCTTGTTCTCGGAGGACTGGCCGTGCTCCAGTACAGGCTGAACAACAAGGGAGGGGCGGGCGTATGAAAAAGGGTTTTGAACGCGGCATTTTGTCGAGCTACGACTATAAGAAGAAGGGCAATTGGATCGGCTTCTCCATGATGATCGTGGTTGTTGCCGCAATGGTAGCGTCCATGCTGTATCCGATTCTCAGCGCGCTGTTCAACGGCTTTAAGGCGAATACCGAGGTGAACTCCTTCCCGCCGAGATTCCTTCCTTCGGAATGGCATTTCGGCAACTGGGGCGAAGCTTGGAGCTACATCGAGCTGCCGCAATTTCTGAAAAATACCTTGATGATTTTCGGCGGCAACATGGTTGTGACGGTACTCGTGCTCGGCATGGCGGCGTTCAGCTTGTCCAAGCTGAATGTGCCGTACCAGAAGGGAATCTATTTCTTCTTTATGATTACGCTATTTATCCCTCCGAGCACTTATCTGATTCCGAACTTTCTGAACTTGAGAGATTTGGGGCTGCTTAATTCGTTTGCGGCGTTTTGGCTGCCGGCCGGGGCAAGCGCGTTTTTCCTGCTGCTGCTGAAAAACTTTTTCGACGGCATCCATTACGAGATGATCGAAGCGGCAAGGATCGACGGGGCGTCGGACTGGCAGACGTTCATTCGCATCGCGGTGCCGCTGTCGATTCCGATCTTTGCGACGCTGGCTATCTTCGTGTTCTCAACGGCTTGGAACGAATGGTTCTGGCCATCGCTCGTCATGCACAGCGACAGCAAATACCCGCTGGCGACGGCTATTTATAAATACGTCATCAGCGCGAGAAGACTTGATCTGAACATTCGCTTTGCGATTCTCAGCATGGTCATGCTGCCGCCGATTGTCATCTTCCTCCTCTTCCAGAAATTCATTATGAGGGGGCTCCATATAGGCGGAGTCAAAGGATAAGCAGATCGTAAACCTGCACATGATCGGAATAAAAATACACCTCGTATGGAAGAAACCGCCCCATTATGATGGGGGTGTACGATAAATTCATACGAGAAGGGGAATAACGGATGCTAAAGAAAAACGTAGTAACGATGCTGTGCCTGGTGCTGGTGTTCTCGGTGCTGGCAGCTTGCAGCGGGGGCAACTCGGGCGGGAACGAACCGTCGAACCAGCCTTCCGCCAGCTCGAATTCGGGCAGCAATACGCCGTCCGAGGAGCCGAAGGAAGAAGATATTAAGGATAAAAAGGTGACGATCAGCATCTACTATCCGCTGCCGGATCAGGTCGAGAACCGCAAGCTGGAGGACGAAAAAATCGCCCGGTTCCTGAAGGAGTACCCGAACGTCGAGATCGTTAAAAGCGACTGGCACTATAATCCGGCGGAGATCGGCATCAAGATGGCGGCAAATGAAGCGCCGACGGTGTTCAACACGTGGGCGACGGAAGCCAAATTCCTGATCGAGCGCGGCTGGGCGGCCGATATTACAGATATTTGGAATAACTACGAGCATAAAGATCAAATCAACCCCGTTCTTCAAAATCAATTCATCATTGACGGCAAAGTGTACGGCGTAGCTCAGAAGGGCTATGTTGTAACGACGGTGCTGAACAAAAAAATGCTGGATGAAAAGGGCGTTGCCGTACCAGGCTACGACTGGACTTGGGACGACATGCTGAATACGGCGAAAGCGGTGGCCGATCCTTCCAAAGGCATCTCCGGCATCGCGCCGATGGGCAAAGGCAACGAAGCGGGCTGGAACTGGACGAACTTCCTGTTCCAAGCGGGCGGCGAGATTCAAACGGTTGAAGGCGGCAAAGTAACGGCGGCGTTTAACTCCGCGGCGGGCTTTAAGGCTCTTGAATTTTACAACAAGCTGAGATGGGAAGCCGACGCCATTCCTCAAGACTGGGCGCTCGGATGGGGCGACGCGGTAGGCGCCTTCGCGCAAGGACGGACGGCGATGGTTATTGCCGGCGCTGACGGCGTCCTTGAGCAAGCGTTGAATCAAGGCGGCATGAAGCCTGAGGACGTGCTGACGTACCCAATGCCGAAGGCCGACGCGAACGGCAAGCATACGGGCGTACTCGGCGGCGACTATTTGGTCATCAATCCGAACGCGACGAAAGACGAGCAGGAAATCGCGTTCCGCTACATTACGTTCGACTACTTCTCCGACAAAGGGCTAGAGTCGCTCGAAGCGGATATCCAGGCTCGCCAGACGGAAGGCAAGTATTATATTCCGGCGCAGCTGAACTACTACTCGAACGACTCCGAATACGGCCAAAAAGCGAAAGCGGTATTCGATAAATACGACAACGTGTACAAATACGCGCCGGAATCCGACGCGCTCCTCGACGGCAAGCCGGAAGCGCAGTACAATACGCAGGATTACTACGGTGAAATGACGAACGTGCTGCAGGAGGTCTTCTCCAAAAAAGGCGCGGACCTGCAAGGCCTGCTCGACAGCGCGGCCAAGCTCGTACAAGAGAAGTTTTACGATGCGATCGTTGTAGAATAAGTAAATAAGGCGGATAAAGCCGCTCTTCCCGGAAGATGATTTTCTGGGAGGGGCGGCTTTTGCTTGCGAAATAAACTGGAAATATCAGTCCATATCCTCTCTCAAAATCGTCCCGCATTCATTGAACAATGCAAAGCTTTGAAAACAATCGTTCAAGGCGGTTCGCAATTGCTTTGTTGGCTTTATATCGTTCTCGTACCAGATGTTTTTAACAACGAGCGTCCCCGTTCTTCGCTCCGCGACTACCTCGGCTCGTCCGATGAAGCTTTCTCCGAATAGTAAAGGCAGCACATAATAGCCGAATTTCCGTTTGATTGCAGGCGTGTAAATCTCCCAGGTGTAATCGAATCCAAACAATTCGTTGATCAGTTTTCTGTCCCAAATAAAATTATCTAGCGGGGCAATCAGCTCGCAGCGCCATTTCGGCGCCGGATTTTGCAGGACGGCATCAATAAGCGGCAAGTCCTCCGCGAGGCAATATAGCGTATCCTTCAATTGTTCCACGGCAACAGCAACAATGCGAGCTTCGTGCAACAGTTGGCGGAAAACCTCGTTGCGCTGCTCCGCTTTCAATCCCCATATGTTCAGCCAGGCATCGGATGCGCGATTCCATAAAAGGCCAACAGCGCCGATTCGACGCAGCACCCGCCACTTTTGATGCTCAAGCTCGCTCTCCAGGGGCTCGGGCGCATTCAGCAGTTTTGGCTGTATATACTTCCCGGCGATATCGTAATATTTACGCGTTCCTTTTTTGTGGTGGATAATCAGCTCGCCTGTCGAGTACATCTGCTCCAGCACCGACCGGGAAGGATTATTTCCGCTGCTCCAGTGAATGGCTGATCGCCAAGCGAAATTCCCATCCAATTTTAGATCATCCGAACTTAGCGCACCATGATTTTGGATGTGAGCTCGTACTTGCTCGATCAGCGCTTCCATTTCGGGGTAGCGCTTGGCATGTTGCCGCGCGGCCTCCCTGTACCGCTCAAAATACGGCCAGTCATCTACAGGAATAATGGCCAAATTCTTGTCGGGATAGTCGACGAGGATTCTATCTATATACAGCAGCTCGGTGAGCATGTCCTTGGTAAACCCTTTGATTCGCGACTGGAGCACTAGCTCGGCGTTTTTTCCGCATACATCAATGGGATCGTATTGAATACAGCCGACCTGGCGTACAAAATTCAATACTCCTTGCTTTCCGGTAAAATGATATTCGCCCAACAACCCGTGCTTCAATAGCAGAAATTGCCGCGCCTGGCGGTTCGTCAATTGGATCATGTACACATCGTCTCCTTAACGAAACAAACGGGAGCTGTATTCACATGATTCTTCAATAATTTCAATCATGCTTATTCCCCCTGCACTTCGAAATTAATAAACAAACATATGTTCCCGTAAAATATTACCATTATCTCGAGCCAAAAAACAAGAGCTATTGAAAAACGAAAACGACTCTGGTTACTTCAACGACAAAAGCAGCCGATCGTTGAAACCAGCTGCTGCTTTGCTTATTCTGGTACCGTTTCCCGAATACGTATGCAAATTTTCGGCGACTTTAATGTATAGCTGCCGTTTCAAATCTCAATTCTATTACATCTACTATAGCAAATGAGATAGATTGGAGTGGTAGGCAATGCATTCAGGAGACAAGCTAGAAGTTTCGTTTCTAACATGGAATATTTATCTGGGTTCTGATTTTACACCACTGATTAATGCGACCCCAGAGCAAATTCCTGAACGGGTAACACAGAGCTTTAGACTTTTTCTTGCGACAAACTTTCCTGTTCGAGCGAAGGCAATCGCTAAAGAAATTGAAGCGAAAAAACCTGATCTTATTGGTTTGCAAGAAGCTGTTCGTTGGGAACTTATTATTCCAGCCTTCGGAACCGTAACTTATGACTTTATAGAAATCCTATTAGAAGAGTTAGAAAAAAGAGGTTTGGATTACAAAGTGGCAGCTAAAAACGAAGGTCTTGAAAGGGAACTTCCGGACAGCAATGGAAATTTGGTTCGGTTTTTGGACAGGGATGCCATATTGGTTCGAAAAGATTCGGACTTCAAGATAATTAGACGGCAAGAAGCCAACTTTCAAACAAACCTGATCGTGCCCATAGGTGGACAACCTGTAACCATACTCCGAGGATGGTCCTCCATAGACGTTAAGCAAGACCGACATGTTTTTAGAATGATCAATACCCATTTGGAGCCTGCTGTTGAGGCAATACGGAATGCGCAAGCAAATGAAATGATTCAGGGCCCTGCAAATACGCAGCTGCCTGTGATCATTACGGGAGATTTGAATGCCACGCCTAATAGCACGACTTATCATTTATTTATCCATGCAGGCTTTCAAGATGTATGGAATCAAGTTGGGGAAGGGCCAGGCTTTACCGCACATCAGAATCCCGATCTATTAAACGCGGCTTCGCTGTTGAATCGGAGAATAGATTATATTTTATTCAAAAACGGCTGGAAACCAATTGAAGCAGAAAGAATAGGAGAATCACAGAAAGACCGAACAAAAACGGGACTTTGGCCTTCCGATCACGCCGGAGTATCGGCAAGATTAAAAGTGACGATTTACGATGATGGAGAGGATAATCCCAGCTGCAGCACGTAATATCGATAGGCAATTTCCGCAATGCGATCCTGGTCTTCCCAGAACGTATGGTCAAGCCTATCCAGCAATTCTGCCTCTTTCTCAGTAAGAAGCATCGGGATATCCCAGAGTTGCGTCAGGCGCTCGTCTTCCAATAGATGCTTGATACAGCCATATCTCGACTTGACGATTTCGAGCGCATGGACCGCCCCGACGGTTTGTAACGCCCGCACCGCGCAGATATAGGCTTCTTCACCCCAATTGCAAAAAAACTGCACAAACCCTCCGTTATAGACATCGGCCTCCAGCATCCATAGGGTGGCAATTTCTTGCTCCTGCGAGGTCAGTGCGTCCCAGCCCGAAGCATCCTTTTTCCGCGCAAAGGCTGCGGCAAAATCGAACCATATGTCACGGATATCAATGTTACTCAAGTTTTTATTCCTCCTTAACTTCGACGGCCTGCTATTTTTTTCTAAGTTTACATCTTTATTTTCCCAGTTTAACATTTTAGTTTTTAGCCTAGAACTTTTTTTGCCTCAGGCATCTGCCGCTTCTAAGTAAGCTTTCAACATTGTAAGGTAGGTGAAGGAATTGTTCGTGGGCTATTGGCGCGCCCTGCGCTACACTTGAGCTATCGAAACGATAGATTGGAGTGAGAACGGTGGGGGCAGAAGTGCTGCAGGTGAAGGGCCTGAACAAAATTTATCCGGGGAAAGTCCCGTTTCATGCTTTACATCATATTGATCTTTCCGTAGCGGCAGGTGAGTTTGTCGGCATCATGGGCCCGTCCGGCAGCGGGAAAACGACATTACTAAATGTGGTGTCAACCATCGACAGGCCGACTTCGGGACAGGTGCTGCTGAGCGGGGAGGATCCTTTTCGGCTTTCATCCGAAGGAATTGCCCGATTCAGACGCAGGGAGCTTGGTTTCGTGTTTCAAGCCTTTAATCTGCTCGATACGATGACGGTGAGGGAAAACATTCTTTTGCCATTAACGCTTGAAGGCACGGATATCGGCGAAATGATGAAGCTGGCGGACGCGATGGCGAAGAAGCTTGGCATTACGGGCATCCTGGACAAGCGCACATACGAAATTTCGGGCGGGCAAGCGCAGCGGACGGCGATTGCAAGGGCGCTCATTCATAAGCCGAAGCTCGTGCTGGCCGACGAGCCGACAGGCAATTTAGACTCCAAGGCTGCCGGCGACGTGATGGCGCTGATGTCCGCGCTGAACAAAGAGGAGGGCGCGACGATGCTGCTCGTTACCCATGACGCAATGGCGGCCAGCTACTGCGACCGGATCGTGTTCATCAAAGACGGAAGAACGTACAGCGAGCTCCGCCGCAATGACAGTCAGGAGATATTTTATCAGGACATTTTGAACGCGTTATCGCAGCTTGGAGGGGACAGACATGAACTTTCGCCAGTTCGCGTATAGGAATGTCGTCCGAAAAAAGCGGACATACGCCGCGCATTTTCTTAGCAGCGCGTTTTCGGTTATGGCGTTTTTTATTTACGCGGTGCTGCTGTACCATCCGGATTTGCAGGGACAGCTTGCGTCTAGCAGCGCGACCGCTTCGTATCTCGCTACGATGGGGCTGAAGGTATCGCAATATTTCATCTTTGTGTTTTCGTTTTTGTTCCTGCTCTATTCAGCGGGGGCTTTCCTGAAAGCTCGCAAGAAGGAGTTCGGCATTCTGCTTGTCCTCGGCATGACGGAAAAGCAGCGGATGAAGCTGACTTTTGCCGAAAATATGCTGATCGGTCTCGCAGCTATCGCCAGCGGTATAGGTCTCGGCCTGTTGTTCACGAAGCTGATGCTGCTGGCAAGCGCCGAACTGCTGATGCTTGAAGAAGGGCTTCGATTTTATTTGCCGCTTCACGCGGTATGGATGACGGCGGGCGCGTTTTCGCTGCTGTTTTTGGCTGTGTCGATCCTCACGCTGCGCGTCGGTCGTGTTGCCAGTCCGCTTGAGCTGATCAAGGAGGACAATAAGCCGAAGCCGGAGCCGAAGGCGTCTGTATGGTTATCTATGCTGGCGCTGCTGTTAATCGCTGCGGGGTATGGCATGGTGTTTGTGTTTGTCTACAAGCGGGCGTTTTTTTTGTGGCTGCTCGCGCTGGCTATCGTCTGTGTCGTAATCGGCACGTACTTCCTGTTCACGCAGTTCAGCGTATATGCGCTTAGGGCTTTGAGGAGGAAGCAGGAGCTGCTGTTCCGCGGCATCAATTTGATGACGCTGACGGATATGGCGTACCGTGTCAGAGATAATGCCGCTATGTTCTTTATGGTGGCAACCGTGATGGCTGTATCGTTTTCCGGCATTGGCGCATGCTTGGCGATTGGGGATCCGGACCGTACCGAGAAGAGCTACCCGTACGCGTTTACTTATCAGTTTTTTGGCAGCGAGAACGAGCAAGCGGAAGAAGGGCGGCTTGCGCGAATTGATGATGCGCTTACGAGTGCCAGGTTGGCGTTTACGAAAGCCCGGCTGGAGATGGTGACTGCGGGGGATAGCGGTGTGCCGGTTGTCGGACTCACGTCGTTTAACGAGCTAGCTGAATTAAGAGGATTCGGGCCCTATGCGTTAGGGGATAATGAGCTGCTGATCGCCTCGGGCCTCGTGTCCCGAAATAACGGCGTCTATCATGACGAAGAAATGCTGAAACAAGCTCGGACGCTGATGGCTAAGGCAGGAGACGGGACGATGGAATTGCGTCTGAACGGTCGGACGAATGACTCGGTAATGCCGGTCCCGAGCGATGTTCTAGTCGTCCCTGACGCGAGCTTTGGTCTGATCCGGGGGGCCGCAGCCGGGGACCTTACGAATACATCGGTCACCTATTACGTTGTGCCGGAGTGGGAGAAGACGCTGGATTTGGCCCGGCAGCTGGAAGCGGAGCTCTCAACGGACGCCGTAATGGCGGATGACGCGTTCTCCGCACTAGCGATCGACCATCACCGCGACAGGCAGCTGAACGGCATTTTGCTCATCATCAGCGTGCTTGTGGGCGTCGTATTTTTTACGTTTGCGGCAAGCTTCCTCTATTTCAGGCTTTATGCCGACGTAGAACGCGACGAGAAACAATACGGCATGGTCGGCAAGCTGGGGCTGAGCCGCCAGGAGTTAGGCCGGCTTGTAACGCGGCAGCTGTCGGTCATGTTTTTCCTGCCGTTCCTAATCGGTGTGGCCCATAGCGCGGTCGCGTTCGTCAACATGGCGGAGCTGACCATGTATTCGATGGTGAACAACAGCTTGCTGATCTATGGCGTCTTTTTGGCGATTCAGGTTTTATACTTTTTGCTGATCAGATGGCGCTACTTGGCGCGGATGCGGAGTAGAGTGGCATAGGGTTTGAGGGGGAGCGGGAAGTAGGGGAAGGAAGCAGAGAGCAGAAAGCGGAAAGAGGAAAGAGGAAAGAGGAAAGAGGAAAGCAGAAGGTAGAAGGCAGGAGGCAGGACAGGCGTCCCCCTGGGGGATAGATGGAGAACCGTTCCTTTTGGGGCGGTTCTTTGTTGTACAGGGACTATTGTGATGGCGGTAAATCGTACGTGTTCTGTTCGAGCTTGTTGCTGTTCAGGTGCATCAGGTTGATGCCTTGGATGGTCCATTTTTAGCCTACGAAGCATGGGATAAGTTCGTGCTGCGCTTGCTCGCTGGAGGAGGATTTTGTGCGAAAAATCATACAAAAGCGAGCGCGAGCGAGGCGTTTGAGGGGGATTTGTACGAAAAATCGTACAAAAGCGAACGCCTTGCATCCCCACATCAGCATTTTGAACGAAAAATCGTACAAAAGTTGGGGCGAGAGAAGCTGGCGACGGGGATTTGTACGAAAAGTCGTGCAAAAGCGAACGCCCTTTAGCCCCACATCAGCATTTTGTACGACGAATCGTATAAAAGTGGGGGCGAGAAAAGCTGGCGACGGGGATTTGTACGAAAAACGTGCAAAAGCGAACGCTCTGCTGCCCCACTCAGCATTTTGAACGAAAAATCGTACAAAAGTGGGGGCGAGAGAAGCTGGCGACGGGGATTTGTACGAAAAACGTGCAAAAGCGAACGCCCTGCATCCCCACATCAGCATTTTGAACGAAAAATCGTACAAAAGTTGGGGTGAGAGAAGCTGGCGACGGGGATTTGTACGAAAAACGTGCAAAAGCGAACACCCTGCATCCCCACATCAGTATTTTGTACGACGAATCGTACAAAAGTGGGGGCGAGAGAAGCTGGCGACGGGGATTTGTACGAAAAACGTGCAAAAGCGAACGCCCTGCATCCCCACATCAGCATTTTGAACGAAAAATCGTACAAAAGTGGGGGCGAGAGAAGCTGGCGACGGGGGTTTGTACTAAAAATCGTACAAAAGCGAACGCCCTGCATTCCCACATCAGCATTTTGTACGACGAATCGTACAAAAGTGGGGGCGAGAGAAGCGGACGAAGGAAAGTTGTACGAAAAATCGTACAAAAGCGGGTGCGAGCGAGGTAGGCGAGGGGGATTTGTACGAAAAATCGTACAAAAGAGAGCGCGAGCGAGGTGGGCAAAGGGAATTTGTACGAAAAATCGTACAAAAGAGAGCGTGAGCGAGGTGGGCGAACGGGATTTGTACGAAAAATCGTACAAATGAGCGCGTAACCGATGCGTGCGAGGGGGATTTGTACGAAAAATCGTACAAAAGAGAGCGCGAGCGAGGTTGGTGAAGGGATTTTGTACGAAAAATCGTACAAAAGAGGGCGCGAGCGAGGCGTTCGAGGGGGATTTGTACGAAAAATCGCACAAAAGAGCGCTCGAGCGAGGTTGGTGAAGGGATTTTGTACGAAATATCGTACAAAAGAGCCCGAAGAGCGCGTACGAGAGTCCTGACAGGCGAGCGACCCAAGTAAGTAAGATGCATAAAGGTGCATGACCAAAGGGAACCGTCGCAATCTCGTAGAAACACACCTACTCCGTTTAGAAACGCACATCGTTTTGTAAGCGATTGCATCCTATCATTAAAGTGAGCCTGACTATGGACTTGAACATTCGGCTGGCTCATATCCGATAGGGAGGTTATGCAATGAAGCGCGCCAAATCCAAATCGACGGTTTACCCGAAATCTTTGCTCTCGCTTATGCTCGCTTTGCTATTGCTGCTGACGTCTGCGCCGGTATATGCCGCGGAACAAACCGGACAAGCGCAGGACGGGCAGGACAGGCAGGACGGGAGCGGGGGGACGGAGCAAGCCGGCACGTTTGTCCGCTTGAAGAACAAGTGGCAAAGCAATTTTTTATATGAAGACAGCGAAGGCGTAGTCCGGTACGGCTTTCCGGCATACGAGGATCCGTCCTCGCATTGGGTCGTTGAAGATTACAAAGGCAATAAGCGGTTCCGCAACCGCGCGACAGGCCATTACATAACTGCGGCGGACACGGATGAGCGCAGAGAGCCGCTCATGAGCAAACCGGCGGCGAAGAGCGGCCTCGCGGATCAGTGGACGATGCACGAGTCGAACCGCGAAGGCTTCGTCGTCATCAAAAGCGCAACCGCGCCGCCTGACGCGAACCTGGTCATCCACCAGGAGGATCAGCTTGGGTTCGCAGAGTTGAGCAACGATATCAATATTACGTTCGAGAGTCCGCAATGGGCGCTCGAGCCGGTCATGGACGCCGAGCCCGTACGCATCGCGAATCAGTTCAAGACCGGCCAATATTTATATGAGGATGCGGAAACGGGCGTTATCGGTTACGGGGATAAAGCTTGGAATGACGCGGCATCGCACTGGTTTCTGCTGCCCGGCGAAACGAAAGGCAGCGTAAAGCTCGTTAACCGCGCAACCGGCCATTATGTGACGCAAGGCGTAGACTATGAGCCGATCAAAGGGAGCATGAACGGCGATACCGCCGGGAGCGATTGGTTTATCGAGGCAACGGACGAAGCGCTGTTTGTGAACTTCCGCAACGCGGAGGCAGCCCTAGCGGAGAAGCCGCAAACCTTCGTGCTGAACGCGGAGTTCCCGGACGATAAGTTTGCCCGCTCCAACAGCTGGGCGCAGCCGGGCTGGGCAAGCGCGAAGTGGCGGATCGAGCTGGCGCCGGAGCGCGAGCCAAGCCGGCTGGCGGCCTTTACCGAGGGCGCGGTCAGCGAGCTGTTCCTGTATGAGGAGGATGGCGCTGTCAAATATGGCGCTTATCCTGATTATGCGGGGTCGCAGCCGTTCTACCAATGGGTGACGGAAGACTATGGCACGGTGAAGCGGATCCGCAACCTGGCGACCGGACATTATATGACGCGCGAAGGCGCGACTGAGCCGAAGGCGCCGCTGCAAATGAAAGCGATCGGAGTTGCGGAGAGCGGCGCGCAGGACCAATGGCTGATCGCGAACTCAGCCATCTACGATGACTATAAAACGATTCAAAGCGTCAGCGGCGAAAGTGAATTTTTGCATGTAAAAGACCTGACGGGCTCCGCGCAGGCTGGCGCAATCAAGCCTGACGATAATGCCGCCCACTGGCTGTTCGAAAATCCGGTCGCGACAAAGTACGTGCGCATTCAGAACGATTGGCAGGCTTTTGTTCTGTATGAGGATGAGAACGGCTATTTGAAATACGGGAACGTGGAAGAGGATGATCCGAGGGGCCATTGGATGATCGAGCGGTTTAACGGCCGCAAGCGGATTCAGAATCGGGCAACAGGTCACTACATCCATATGGAAAACATGAAGGACGGCCGCATAACGGTCAGCGAGGTGCAGGACGATTGGGCCAGCGCGTTGTGGTCAATCGAAGAGCGGAGCGGCTCGAAGCTGATCAACAACGTTGCGGACTCGGCCGATGAGCAAGGACAGAAAAAATATATCAACCTTCAGAACTTGAACAAGTTCATCGAATACAGCGTGATCAACCCGGATTGGGGCAGTCCGAAATGGAAGTTCAATCCCGTCATTGAAGGAGAAGCGGCATTCGCCAACGTCAGGCTGAAAAACAAACAAACCGGCGAGTATTTATACGAAGTCACAGCTGCCGGCGAGGATCAAGGCAAGGTGAAATACGGCAATCTGAAGCCTGATGAGGCCGCATCCATCTGGTTTATGGAGCCGACAGGAGATGCGCCGAATTCTTACAGGCTGCAAAATACGGCAACCGGCCACTACATTGCGATGGAGCTCGTAGGCGCCGACGTAGAGAAGGCCACTCCGCCGCAGCAAATTATCGCGCAAGGCGATATTTGCACCTGCTGGGGAAGCGCGAAATGGAATGTCGAGCCGGCTGGCGAAGAAGGCTACAGCGTATTCCGCAGCGGCTGGGCGGGACATTTCCTCTATCGCGACGAGCAGGGCTACACGAAAGTGAGTAAAGAAGCGGCGGGCGATGCGTCCGCGCAATTCGCGGTCGAGCCGGTCGAGATGGCTGAAGAGGAAGCGGCGCTTCCGGCCGGTCCGATTCGGATCAAAAATGCGCATACGAATCAATACTTATACGAGAACGGCAGCGGAATTGTGCTTTACGGCCATCCCGCGTCTAACGACGGTTACAGCCACTGGGTCATCGAAGAAGAGCGGGGCGAGCAGCGTATCCGCAACCGGGCAACGGGCCATTATATGGCGATGACGCCGGACTACGGCTACATCCAGAGCGTGCCGGCAGGCAAGCGGGACCAGGCGACCCATTGGAGCGTCAAAGGCTCGGAGGGGCAGAGCTTCTATTCCATCACAAGCCGCAACGGCGCTTATAACGATGAGCTGATTCACGTCCAGAACGGCACCGGCTACGCGGAACGAGGGTTGCTTCCAAGCGCCTTTGGCACAACGAGATGGTATCTGGAGCAGGCTCCGAACGCCTATGTAACGCCGGACCAATCGGAATACAGAATCACCGATACGGCGACGCCGGTTTCAAGCGCCCGAAATGATGTCCGGCTCATCGCTGCGTCCGCTCCCGACGCTGTGCTGTATGAGCAGGACGGCAAGGTCGTGACAGGCAGACTTGATGCAAGCGATACGCGAGGCCATTGGCTTATGCAGGATTTTAACGGACGAAAGCTTTATAAAAACCGGGCGACAGGCAGCCTGCTCGCGGCGAACGAGGCAGGTGAGGCAGTTACGGTTGAAGAGGCAAGGGGGAATGACGGCGCGCAATGGCTGACGGAGAGCAGAGCCGGCTATATCCGGCTTCGCAGCGCCGCTCATAGCGAAGGCATGCTGCAGCTTACGGCATCCGGCGGCGTTCATATTGGAGAACTATCGGATGCGCTCCAAGGCTTGTGGCTGGAGGAACCGGTTGCTTCCGATCAGCGCTATGAGGCGGAGAACGCTTTTGTCTCGGACGGCGCTACGGCCTTTACCGTCCATACGCAGGAAGCGGGAAGCTATAAGGTCGAGATCGGCTACCGCAAAGGCGGCGT
Organism: Paenibacillus nanensis; assembly: GCF_003583765.1. Taxonomy (GTDB): domain Bacteria; phylum Bacillota; class Bacilli; order Paenibacillales; family Paenibacillaceae; genus Pristimantibacillus; species Pristimantibacillus nanensis. The sequence continues at coordinate 214,826 of NZ_QXQA01000006.1, read as the reverse complement.
AATAAACCTGGTCGTGAACGGGCTTCCAGCCGCGAATCAGAAACTCGCTAATGCAGAAGCATGGAGTACGTCGGAAATCGAGCTTTCGCTGCGCAAAGGCATCAACACGATTAAGCTTCAGCCAGCTGACGGCGATACCGAATCCGTTATCGAGATCAGCCATCTCATCGTAAAAGACAGCGTCGGACCGAACTACCGCGGCGCGACAGTGCCTTATATCTCTTACGAAGCCGAGCACGGCAACACGAACGGCGAGCTGCTCGGTCCATCCCGCGTATACAAGGAGATCGCGTCGGAAGCCTCAGGCCGGCAAGCGGTGCGGTTGAATAAACAAGGCGACTATTTGTCGTTCCGGACAACGGAAGCCGCGAACGCGCTGGCGCTCCGCTTCGTCATTCCGGACAGCGAGGACGGGAGCGGGCTGAACGAGACGCTGAGCCTCTATGTTGACGGTCAGTTCCGGCAAAGCCTGAAGCTCAGCTCGAAGCACGGCTGGCAATACGGCAGCTATCCGTGGTCGAACGATCCGAAGCAGGGCAACGCGCACCGGTTCTTTGCGGAAACGCACGCGTTAATCGGAGATGTTCCGGCCGGCGCGGAATTTAAGCTGCAGAAGGATGCGGGCGATAAAGCGGAGTACTATGTCATTGACCTTGTTGAGCTGGAGAAAGCGGACGCCGCTTACGCGAAGCCGGACGGCTATGTGTCGGTCACCGATTTCGGGGCGAAGCCGAATGACGGGCAGGATGACCGGGATGCGTTCGTTCAAGCGATGAAAGAAGCGGCAGAGAGCAAGCAAGGGGTGTGGTTTCCGGAAGGCGTGTTTAACCTGCAAGGAGAAGCGTTCGAGCTGAACGATGACATCGCGGTTCGCGGAGCCGGCATGTGGCATACGACGCTGCTCGGCGCGAAATTTATCGGGGGCGGCGGGAAGATTGCATTTTATGATCTGCTTATTGACGGCGATTTGAACGTGCGCGACGACGAAGCGTTGACGCACGCGTTCTACGGAGCGTTCGGACCGGGCTCCGTCATTCAGAACGTATGGGTGGAGCATTCGAAGACGGGATTATGGCTGTCGGTGCCTAGAGGCGGCGATGCGATTACAGACGGCTTGCATATGGTAGGTCTTCGTCTGCGCAATTTGATGGCGGACGCGGTCAACTTCTGCGTCGGAACAAGCAACAGCCTGCTCGAGCAGTCCGACATCCGGTATCCCGGCGACGACGGCATCGCGTTCTGGTCGGCGGAAGGGCGGGCCAGCGTCAACAATACGGCCCGCTTTAACAATGTGGCGCTGCCGTGGCTTGCGGACAACTTCGCTATTTTTGGCGGGGAGGGCAACAAGCTGCAGGATAATATTGGGACGGATACGATAACGAATGGAGCCGGCATCGCGGTATCAACGCGGTTCAATCCGGTGCCGTTCAGCGGCACAACGATCGTGGAGCGCAACACGCTGATCCGTACGGGCAGCGCGGACGCCGCATATGGCGTTAACTTGGGCGCAATCTGGCTGTTCGCGGGCGAGAAAGACCTGAAAGGGGATATTATCGTGCGCGACAATGTCGCTTTGGACAGCACGTACGCCGGCTTGATCGCGCATGGTCAAGGGTTCGGCGTATCGGGCGTGACGCTTCAGAATATCGTGCTGGACGGCATGGGTACGAACGGCATCGATGTGACCGGCGCGCTCAGCGGCAGCATCACGGCGGATAACGTCATCATCCGGGGAGAACGCATTGCGGCGATTGCGGATACGAATGACGCGTTCCGCTTCGAGGAAGCCGGCGAAGGCTTCGCCAGCTTGCCGGTAACCTTCCCGGACATTCAAAGTCACTGGGCGAGAAGATCGATTGAAATGCTGGCGTCGGAGGGCATCGTTAAAGGATTCTCCGCAGAGCGGTTTAGCCCGAATGCCAGCATAACGCGGGCTCAGTTTGCAGCCATGCTTGTTGCCGCTCTGAAGCTTCCGACCGAGCATGCCGTGAGCTTTACGGACGTGGACGCGTCGGCCTGGTACGCCGAGGCGGTTCACGCCGTCGCTTCTGCCGGTATTGCGAAAGGCTACGAGGACGGCACCTTCAGGCCGAATGACCTGATCACGCGGGAAGAAATGGCGGTGCTCGCCGCCGGCGCAATGGGGCTGACATTCCCCGAAAACGGCGGTCTGTCCTTTACAGATGCTGGAGCGATCAGCAGCTGGTCTTCCGACGCTGTTGCGGCAGCCGTCGAAGCGGAACTGATGAACGGTAAGCCGGATGGAACCTTCCGTCCGAGCGACAATGCTTCACGCGCGGAAGCGGCGGTCCTCATCGCAAGAATGATCGCTAACTAAAGGAAAAGAGGCCGTTCCGGCAGCCGTTCCAATAAACGGCATGGCCGGCCGGCCTCTCCCTGTTACGCTATCGTTTCCGCAAATCAAAAAATTCGCATTCTGCGCGCTTGTGATACATCAGGTCGCTGACGCTCGACTGCGTTACGACAGTCCGTTCGTCGAACCGCACAATAACGGAGCTTGCGTCTACGATTTGATTATCCTGGAACACCCGGATGCGAGTGCCTTTATTCAGCGCCTCCTCAAAGTCGGCGTCGGTGATTAAACGGCGGTTCAGGGACATGGCGAGGCTCCTTCTTTTGTTTTGTACCCAAAGGTCAACTCTTTGCCCTCTAGTCTAGCGTATATGCGGACAATGAACAACCACAGTCAAATAGAAGCCTGCTTCTGGCAAAGCGTAACCAAGCTCCGATTCAGACCGGCATGTTAAAATGATGCAAATGAGAGAAGGAGTTGTGCCGAAATGAAATATGCCGTTTTTACCGTGATGATACCGGATTGCCCGCCTGATCGCTCCGTCAAGCTGTTGAAGGAATACGGCTACCATGGCGTAGAGTGGCGTTTTACAAATAATGATCCAAGCCGAAGCGCGGAACAGCCGTCTTTCTGGGGAAACAATCTCTCTACGATTGCGGCCTCTTCCTCGGAGGAGGAGCTGCGCGCCGTGCGGGCTTTGATGGATGAGGCGGGACTCGAAGCGCCTAACCTTGCTTCCTATATCCAAAGCGGCGATGTCGCGGCGACGGAGCGGGCGATGAAGGCTGCGAAAATATTAGGCGCCCCGTCCATCCGCGTCGGCGTTCCGAATTACGACCGCAGCCGCCATTACGAGGATTTATTCCGGGAGGCTAGAGCGTACTTGGCGGAAGCGGAAAAGCTCAGCTCCGAATATGGCGTTAAGGCGATGATCGAGGTGCATCACGGCAATATTGCCTGCAGCGCTTCGCTGGCCCGCCGGGTTGTAGACGGCTTTGATCCGGCGAAGATCGGCGTCATCTACGATCCGGGCAATATGGTGCATGAAGGCTATGAACAGTACAAAATGGGCCTTGAAGCGCTAGGTCCGTACCTCGGTCACGTTCATGTCAAAAACGCCGTATGGAAGCGTACGGACGCGCCGGTTCCAGACGTTGCAGGCGGCAATCACGAGCCGGTGTGGAAATCGGAATGGGGCCCATTGCGGGAAGGCGCCGTCCACTGGCCGACGGTCATTGCCGATTTGAAAGCGATAGGCTATGACGGCTGGCTCAGCTTCGAGGATTTCAGCGGTTCGGCTGCCACAGAGACGCTTCTGCGCGACAACATCGCGTATATCCGATCCTTGGTCGACTAGCAGGAAGGCTTGCCCTTTAAGGGCAGGCCTTCTTTTTTGTCCTTTTTCGGCATAAGTATGGTAAAGCGAAGGACGAGCGGAAGGAGGGGTTGATGTGGCAAAGTGGGGCAGAAGCGGCTGGCGGTTCCGGCCGGCGCGAAGCTGGGGCTCCTATCGCAAAATCAAGTCGGTAAGCTGGGGCAGCGCACGGCCTAAGCCGCCGGCCGCTAAATCGACGGGCATAAAGTGGGGATCCAGACCTTCTACAGGCAAACCAATGGCGTCTTGGGCATCAAGGCCGTCCTCAAAACCCCGGGGAGGCTGGGGCAAAAGGCAGCCGATCTTCTCCTTTAAGCTGGGGGGAGGAAGCAAAGCGCAAATTTCCTCTTGGGGGTCGAACCCGAATAAGCCCCGGCCGCAAAGGAGAATTCGCAAGCGAAAAATTTTTCTCTTTATCCTCGTTTTTATGATGCTGTTTTCTATTCCGTCGTTTATTTTTATTGAGCGGAATTTAAGGCCGCCGCTTATGAACATCGCGAAAGTCCGGGTGAAGCAGGTTGCGACGCAGGCGATCAATAGGGCGATTACCGAGCAGGTGGCGCGGAAGTCGGAAACCGAGAAGCTGATTGATTGGAAGATGAACGGCGACGGTAAAATATCCGGGTTCATGCTGAATTACGCCGAGCATATGAGCATCACGTCGGAGACGATTGAAACCGTGCAAAATACGCTCAGCGAGATTAAGGATATCCCCGAGCATATTCCGATCGGACATGCGCTGAACAGCGCCATCATCTCTTCGTTCGGGCCTCGCGTTCCCGTCAAATTCGAGCCGGTTGGCGCGGTGAAGGTAGAGCTCAGCACGCGGGAGCGCAACGCGGCGATCAATATGGTGCTCGTCGAGGTCTATATCAAGGTTGTAGCGGAGGTATCGATCATTATCCCGTTCGATACCGAGCCGGAGCTGGTGGAAACCGAAATTCCGATTTCCTATCTGCTCGTCGTCGGCGACGTGCCGATGTATTATTACGACAGCACCGGGAAGCCGGTCGGCGAGAACGCGCCGGAAGCCCCTAATATTTCGGTGCCGCTTTCGCCGGGGTCGGGCGTTTCCACTAGCCCGACGGAGGAGCCGGAGTCCGCAGCGGAAGCGGAGCCTGACGCAGGCGCGGCGGAGGGCGCGAACGAGCCCGCTATCGAAACGGGGACAGAGTAAGGCCGAAAAAATCCCGCAGGATCAGGCTTGAAGCCGATTCTGCGGGATTTTTGCGCGCGCGTCGGATTATCGCTTGGAGCGGAGGCGCTGCCGTTCCTGCTGCTCCCATTTGCGCAGCTGCGGATAGGGATCGAACGCCCATTCCACCAGTCCGCGGTCTCTGTAAATGCCGTAATGCAGATGCGGCGGGAATTTGCCGGAGGTACCGGGCTTTCCGTAGCCGGAGCTGCCGACCCATCCGACAACTTGCCCCGGTTCTACAATGTCGCCGACTTTCAAGCTTTTATCAAAGCCGGATAAGTGGGCGTAATAATGGTAGTGATTGTTCAGATCGCGAATGCCGATGCGCCAGCCGCCGTATTTATTCCAGCCCTTTATTTCAATGATGCCGTAGCAGGTGCTCCTGACAGGCGTACCGTGTCCGGCGAACAGGTCCGTCCCCTCGTGGACGCGGCGACCGCCCCAGCCTCTTTTGTCTCCCCATGTGTCCTTGTACGAGTAGTTGGAGCGGAGAGGGAGCGGGAACGCATGCTCAAATAAGTCGAGCTTGCCGTATTTTTTATAAATTTTTGCAAATTGTTCGATCCGCTGGACGGCGCGGCTGTTACGATAATAATTCCATAGGCCGATGGGGAAGCGCTCATCCGATGTCCCTTGCGCGGCTGTAACCCGAATAAGGGAATAGAGAAGATCGACGTCGCTCGTCCGGCTCGCCATGCCGTCCCCGTCTCCGTCCCGGCCAATGCCATTGAACCATTGAATCGATACGGGCCGATTGTCCTCGCTGTCCGGATTCAGCTCACCCGCCCAGCGTTCCGGCTCGATATAAATGCCGACGGTCTGTCCGAGCTGCGGCCGCGCTTTGGGCTTCGCTTTCGAGATCGTGCGCTCGTATTGGTCGACGGCCGCGATCCAATACCACTCCACATTCGTCACGACGCTCAAATTATCGTACAGCTCCCGTCTGGCGTCGTACGGGCTTACCGCCGGCGCTTTTCCCGGCTCTTCATTTAGCACTGTACGGACCGCCGCTGCGGCGCTTGCTCGAGCCCCGGCTTGCAGAGCGGCCTCCGCCCCTGGATTTATCATCATCGATACAGCCGCCGCAGCGGCCGTAATCGGTACCCAAACCTTCAATCGTCTCACCCTTTCAGAAGCATGACGGACATAAAGTCAGCATTTGCAATTAAGTGATTTTTATTCAAATGATGGGGTTCGTTGTCGAAATGTATCTCGCTGCGCGATAATTCATATTCCGATAAACTATGAATTTTGACAAAACAGCTGCGGGCATGTCATTACTTTTTCAAAGGGAGTCATGTTATAATGTGGGCAGTGCGTTAACCTATTACTGATTTTGAAAGCAGGTAATGAGATATGAACCAACGCGAGAAGCTTCAAAAGCCGGACTGGCTTCGCATAAAATTAACGACTGGCGGCAACTACGCCGAAATAAAAGAAATGATGCGCACCAAGACGCTGCATACCGTATGCGAGGAAGCGCGCTGTCCGAACATTTACGAATGCTGGTCGAACCGAACCGCTACGTTTATGATTCTGGGCGATATTTGCACCCGGGCTTGCCGCTTCTGCGCGGTCAATACGGGGATGCCGACGGAGCTGGATACGGCTGAGCCTGAGCGCGTGGCGGAAGCCGCCGAGCAGATGGGACTGCAGCATTGTGTCGTCACCTCCGTTGCGCGCGACGATTTGAAGGATGGCGGAGCTTCCATCTTCGCCGCTACGATTAAGGCGATCCGCAAGCGCCTTCCGTTCTGCCGTGTCGAGGTGCTCATTCCGGACTTTATGGGGAACTGGGATGCGCTGCAGGTAGTCATGGACGCGAACCCGGATATATTGAATCATAATATTGAGACGGTCGAGCGCTTGTCCGACCGCGTGCGGGCGAAAGCGAAGTACCGTCGGTCCCTGGAGCTCTTAAGACGGGCAAAAGAAATGAAGCCGAAAATTCCGACGAAATCCAGCATTATGCTTGGCGTAGGCGAGGAATGGGATGAAATCCTGCAAGCGATGGACGATCTTCGCGCAGTCGACTGCAACATCTTAACGCTGGGACAATACTTGCAGCCGACGCCGAAGCATATGCCGATTAAGCGTTACGTGCATCCGGATGAATTCGCGGCGCTTAAGGAAGAAGGCAAGAAACGCGGCTTCCGTCACGTCGAATCGGGGCCGCTCGTACGCAGCTCATATCATGCCCATGAGCAGACGGATTCGGCGATCGCCGCCGAGCAAGCGATCGCGCCGGATTATTACGAGCTTGAATCGACGGGCTCCTGCGCAAGCGGGGCCGTGAAATAAATGCGACCGACGCTTAAGAAGTGAGGTGAATCCATGGCTTTGATTCATATTGGGGGCAAATCGTACGAGCTTATTCATGAGAATAAAGGCGGCTGGAATCCCGAAGCCTTCCGTAACCGGTACAGCGAGGTGCTGGAGCGCTACGATTACATTATCGGCGACTGGGGTTACAACCAATTGCGCCTGAAGGGCTTCTTCCGCGATAACCACCAAAAAGCGACGAAGGATTCCGCTTTCTCCACGGTATCCGATTATATTATTGAATATTGCAATTTCGGCTGCGCTTACTTTATTTTGGAGAAGAAGCACGGCGGACGAAGCGAGCCCGGCGAAGACGATTTGGATCTCGATGTGGAATACGGGGACGACGCGGTCCGCTTGGAAGGGTATGACCTGAGAGCGGCCGTCGAATCCGCGGCTGAAGCTTCAGCCGCAGAGACGGCGTCGGCGGCGGAAGCGCCGAAGGCCGCCCCAAGGGAGCAGCGTCCTAACCGCCACCGTCAGCACCAGCGTCAAGAAGGCGGAGGACGATCCGCAAGCGGCAGGAACGACAGTCAGCCGCAGCAGGCCGTTCAAAGCCAGCCGCAAAGCTTAGAGCAGGGCGGAAGCGGCCAAGCCTTAAGCGGGCAGCAAGGACAAACCGGCGGACAAGGCCAAGGACAAGGCCAAGGACGCCGCAAAGACCATCATTTCCGGAACAAAAATAACCGGGGCGGCGACCATCGGGGCAAAAAACCGGTGAAGGCTGCGTCATCTGAGGTCGGCGCGGCAGCGGAGCCGAACCGCGGAACGGAAAAAAATAAATCCGAATAAGAAAACGCCGGACGCTCTCGATGCAGAGAGAATCCGGCGTCTTTTCTTATTATTTCATTTCACATCATATCCGAGGAACGCCTCGCGCACGCGATTCCAGAACGGGAACGGGCGATGTCTGGCAAAGCTGACTTTGCGCGATGCAACGCTGCACCTTATCGAGCGGATATCGTTATAGGTGATATTCAAGTGATCGACGCTAAGCTGAATGCGCTGCTCCTTCTTGGAGATGATATCGCAGTGATGATGCTTCGGGAGCAGCACGGACGAGCCGAGCGTCCGGTATACCCGGTTATTGATGGATGCGATTTCCGCGATTTGCAGCGATTCGATCGACGGATGGACGATCGCTCCGCCCAAGCTTTTGTTATAAGCTGTACTGCCCGACGGGGTGGAAATGACGATGCCGTCTCCCCTGAACATTTCGAACATTTCGTCATTAATGTTGATCTGAGCGACTAGCGTCCCATCGACGCCCTTCAGCGTAAATTCGTTGAGCGACAAATAGTGAAGAGTCTCCGTGCTGGTTTCGACTTCGATCTGAGCAAGCGGGTAACGGACCATACGAGGCGTTTCCTCCGCCATATGCCGGATCAATTCCTCGAGCTCATCCGCGTTCCAGTCGGCGTAGAAGCCGAGATGTCCGGTATGAATACCGACAAACGAGACGTCTGCGATGCAATCGATGTACTGATGGAAAGCCTGCAGGAGCGTGCCGTCGCCGCCGATGGAGATCACGATCTCAGGACGGGAATCGTTCCGGACGAATCCCCGCTCCGCGGCTAGCTCATGGAATTGTTGGGCAAGCGATTTGGACCGCTCGTCGCCCCTGTCGATAACGGCGTACTTCAACGTCAACCTTCTCCTTCCGGACTTACAATCTATCACTGACTATATCGGAAAACGGCCCGAAATTCAATGAAAAGGGTGATGGCAAGTTAAGGCGCCAGCCAGCCCCACAGCGCATAGACAAGTCCCATCGCAATGAGGCCATGCGCAAACCTCGCAATAAGCAGCGGCTTATACCGCAGATCCGTACGGCTAAGCAGACTGGCGATCTGCGCGTGCACGGAGAGGCCTCCCCATGACAGCACCCACGCGGCGATCGCGAGTTGATGCATAAGTCCGGTTCCGGCAGTTCCCGCCGCTCTGGCGCCGAGCGTAACCTCGAACAGACCATAGATGCCGGCATCCGCCAAAGGCGCGGGTAAGCCGATTCCGGTAAATAAAAGGCGAAGCGCTTCCGATAGAGCCTCTACAAGTCCGGCATGCGTCAGCATTTCCATGACGACGGAGAAGAAGACGACAAGGCCGCCGACAACGATCATGAGCCGCAGAGCGGATTGAATGGAGTCCTGCAGAAGCCGTCCCATTTCCCGTCCGTCCAGCAGGCGGGCCTCATGCATCGCCTTCAGAGCTTGGGATATCCGGCTCCGGGAGAACGTCCCTTTTCCGGAATCCTGCGCTTTTTTGCCGTTATGAACGGATGCTTCATACGCCTTTTTTTCCGCGCCCCGGTCATGGAAACGCATAATGAAGCCGATCAGCAATCCACCGCCATAATGGGCGGCTGCGAGGATCGGGGCGACGGCGGCGTTTTGGAAAAAACCGACGGACACCGCTCCGATGAGGAAGATGGGATCTGAGGTGGTCGTAAACGCGACGAGCCGTTCTCCCTCCGCGCGAGTAATAAGCCTTTGGGACCATAGCTGAGCAGTCAGCCTGGCGCCGACGGGATAACCGGAAATGTAGCCCATCGTCACGACAAAGCCTCCGATTCCCGGCAGACGGAATAAAGGGCGCATAAGCGGGTCTAACAATTTTCCGAAAAAATGGACGATCCCGAAGCCAAGCAGGAGCTCCGAAATAACGAAAAAGGGGAACAAAGCGGGGAAAAGAACTTCCCACCATATCGATAGCCCTCGCAGCGAAGAGCTAAGCGTTTCGGTTGGATAAATCGCCATTAGTATGGCAATACTGAATGCAACAAGCGCAGTGACGGATAACGGATGGATGATCGTTCGCAGCATGTAGGCGGCCTCCCTCGAATAACCGGCCTGCTTGTACAGGCACTACTACTAGCTATATGAGAAAGATCGGACATCCATCACAAATCCCCTTAAACAACAAGCAACATTTACAAAGAAAACGTTTACAAAAAAGCTGGCATTCGCGCGCGTTTATGGTACAATAGAATCATTCTTAAACGGTTGGAGTGATGAGTATGAGTATTATCGCCGGCATCTTGGTCTGCGCTTTTGTCTACGTCATCAAGGAGTCCGTCTCGGCTCCGAACGAAGAGGAATACGAAGCTTAACCAAATTTTTTTAAACATCAACAACGCTCATGCGCAGTCCGCATGGGCGATTTTTTTTGAGCAGGATAGTCCTAAGTATGATATAATTCAAAATACCTACAAAATGGAGATGGAAATGACGATGAATAGGAATATAAGCCTTTATGAAGCGGTTGGCGGAGCGGATAAAATTAGGTCTATAGTCGAGTCTTTTTACCCGAAGGTGCAAAAACACCCGCTATTAGGCCCATTGTTCCCTGAGGATATTGATCCGGTTATGGAGAAGCAGTATCAATTTTTAACGCAATTTTTCGGAGGGCCGAGTCTTTATTCCGACCAGTATGGTCATCCGATGATGCGAGCGCGGCATCTTCCCTTTCCTATTACGCCTGAACGGGCCGAAGCATGGCTGGACTGCATGCGAAGAGCGCTGGAGGATGTCGGAATTGAACCCGAGCTGAGAAGCATATTACTCGACCGTCTGTCTGGACCCGCGCATCATTTCGTGAATACGACAAAAGAGGAGCCGTGAAATGAATGGAACCGCTGTACGAATCCAAAATTGCATGTATCTGCTGTGAAACGACCTTTACAACAACAAGAGTCCGCCCGAGTTTCAAGAAGGCTACGGCTGTGGATTCCGACTTTTGCGGTCATTATGCCAATGGCATCAATCCGGATTTCTATGTCGTCCGCGTTTGCCCAAGCTGCGGCTTTGCATCGACGGAGAACGGTTTAGATAAATTGAACGACGCGCAAAGAAAAAACTATTACGAGCGGATCGGGGTCAATTGGAAAATTGGCCAGGACTACGGCGGAGCAAGAACGGCAAAGCAGGCGATGGTTACCTATAAGCTGGCGCTGTTGTCCGCCCAGACGACAGGAGCGAAGGACCGCGTCGTTGCAGGCCTCCTTCACCATATTGCGTGGCTGTACCGTTACGAGAAGAATGTGCCGGAGGAGCAGCGGTTTTTGAAATATGCGCTTGAGGCGTACATACGCGTTTATGAGACGGAAGGCGTGTCCGTCAATAACGCAAGACTGATGTTCTTGATCGGCGAGCTTTATCGCCGCATCGGGGAGAATAATGAAGCGATCAAATGGTTCTCCCGCGTCGTTAACGACAAAAAAATTATGGATGCGGCCATGATCCGGGCATGCAGGGAGCAGTGGCAGCTGATTCGCGAGGAGTCGGATGAGAAGCGCCGCAGTCAGTCCCAGGCTGAGGCTAGCAGCGCGTAATTCGTTGGAAGAATGCCGATGCAGGAAGTACTGGTGCGTTACCGTCTGCGTTTCGCAAGCGGGCGGTCTGTCAGCAGATAATCCTGATCGGCGTCGACGACCGTAATTTTACTGTGGCAGCATGGGAACACGAGAAGTCGTTTTTTTCCGTCGCGTATATCCTCAAGCTCGGAAGGCCTAAGCGGGATTAGCACATTTTCGGCGTCGCAGAACGGGCATTCCGCAACATAGATATCTCCCATTATGAGCTCATACGGCCACGTATTTTCGAGCGGGATCATCATTCCGGCTTCTCCGTCGAAGCTTCGGCTTCCTTCTTGGCAAGCTCGGCAAGCTTCTGGAGCAGAATATGCTTCGGCATATGCATCAGATGCTCGATCGGGACGTTTAATTGTTTCGATAGCTTTATCGCGGTTTCCGCTGAAATTTGCAAAGGTTGGGACATGGCGAATGACCTCCAATCTGGATATAATAATGTTATACACTGCCGAGTGGGTTTGCGCAAATGGATTGCGGAGGCTGCTCGGTTTTTATTTTGGATGGACCTACATATAGCGGTTATACCATGACGGGAGAGTGGACATATGAGCAAATATCCGATGACTTGGGATTTGGATGCGATCTATCCGGGCGGTTCCGATTCGGCGGCCTTCGCCAAGGAATTGGCGGGTATGGAGGCGGGGATTGCAGAGCTGCAGGGGGTATTAGCGGACAGCGCCGTCGACGTGAAGGAACGCGTCAAAAAAATGACGGCTTTATCGCAATCGATTCTGCTCAGCTTGCGGCAGTCGGAGTCGTTTATCGAATGCCTGACCGCACAAAATGTGCGGGATCTTGCCGCTATCGGTTTAGGCGACCGCGTGAAAAATATTTCGGCCAAGTTTTTTGCGGAGCTGACCCGGTTCGATAACGTGCTGAGAGAAATCGATGACGCGGCATGGAAAGAGCTTCTCCAGGACGGCGCGCTCGGAGAGCTAGCGTTTAACTTAAGCGAAAGACGGGAGCTCGCGAAGCTTAAGCTGGCGCCTGAGCTGGAAGCGCTTGTCGGCGATCTGGCGATCGACGGTTACCACGGCTGGGGCGACCTGTACAACTTAATTGTGTCGGGGGCGAAGTTCCGGGTGGAGCAGGATGGCGAGGAGAAGCTGCTCTCCGCCGGACAAATGGCGAACCGCCTTTCGGACAGCGACCGTTCCGTCCGAGAGGCGGCATTTGCGGAATGGGAGCGCGTGTGGGCATCGGTCGCGGATTTGAGCGCGGATGCGCTTAACCGGATCGCCGGCTTCCGCCTGAAGCTGTACGAGAAGCGCGGATGGTCATCCGTGCTGCAGGAGCCGCTGCAAATCAACCGAATGAGCGAAGCGACGCTGAACGCGATGTGGTCGGCGATTGAGGACGGCAAGAAAGCGCTCGTCCTGTATTTGGAGCGCAAAGCACGATTGCTAGGCGTAGAGAAGCTGGATTGGCATGACGTCGATGCGCCCATCGGTTCAGCGACCCGCACCGTTTCGTACGATGAAGGAGCCGCTTTTATTACGGAGCAGTTCCGGGCGTTCGATCCGGCGATGGCGGACTTTGCGGAGATGGCGTTCAAGGACGGCTGGATCGAGGCGGAGGACCGCGCGGGCAAGCGTCCGGGCGGCTTCTGCACCTCGTTCCCGAAGAGCGGGCAGACCCGTATTTTTATGACCTATTCCGGGACGGCCAGCAACATCTCGACGCTCGCGCATGAGCTGGGCCATGCGTACCACCAGCATGTCATGAACGATCTGCCGGGGTTCTCGCAGGAGTATGCGATGAACGTGGCGGAAACGGCCTCCACCTTTGCCGAGATGATCGTATCGGACCGCGCGATGCAAGCGGCCAAGGACGAAGAGGAGAAGCTCGGGCTTCTGGAGGATAAAATTCAGCGTTCCGTGGCGTTTTTTATGAATATTCACGCTCGTCTGTTGTTTGAGACGCGCTTCTACGAGCGGCGCAAACAAGGTCTGGTAACGGTAAGCGAGCTGAATGAATTAATGGAAGCGGCGCAGCGGGAGGCCTTCAAGGATACGCTGGGCGCGGCGCATCCGCATTTCTGGGCGTCGAAGCTGCATTTCTATTTAACGGATGTGCCGTTCTACAACTTCCCTTATACGTTCGGCTACTTGTTCAGCGCCGGGTTGTATGCGAGAGCGCAGCAGGAAGGACCGTCGTTCGCGTCCAAATATGTAGCGCTGCTCAGAGATACGGGCCGTATGACTGTTGAGCAGCTTGCCGAGAAGCATCTCGGCGTGAATCTCGAGGAGCAGACCTTCTGGAGAGAGGCTGTGTCACTGACCGAAGAAGATGTTCGCTTGTTCCTGGAAATGACGGAAAACAATTAAGGCATGTGTGGTAAAAGCCGCCCTGATGCGACGAAATTCGCGTCCGGGCGGCTTTTGTGTATTCATCCGCCGTATAGGAGCTGCGTCCGATAATTATTGTGCAATATATCCGAATATGATATTTTAAATAAGGTGTTATACGGTTTTAATGCGCATGAATATGAGTCATAAAAGAAAGAGGGGACGGATCATTCAGCTTTCTTCCAGGCAATTAGAGCTCATAGAGTTAGTTAAGAAGCATTCTCCTGTAACAGGGGAGCAGCTTGCTGAATATTTAGGCGTTAGCCGGCCTACGCTTCGTTCGGATTTGTCGCTTCTTGTCATGCTCGGCATGCTGGACGCTAAGCCTAAAGTCGGGTATTTCCTCGGAAATACATTCCGAGCGAGCAACGAGCCTCTGCAGCGCTTCCACAATATGAAGGTACGAGAGGTGCAAGGCGTTCCCGTCAACATACCCGACACATTATCGGTGCATGACGCGGTCATCACTTTATTTATGGAAAATGCGGATACGCTGCTTGTTGTGAACGAGGAGAAGCGGTTTGCCGGCATCGTGACACCCAAGGATTTGCTGAAAATTACCCTCGGAAATGCAGGCGCGGCAACGATACCGGTCAGCATGGTGATGACCCGCTATCCCAATATCGTGACGCTGGTTCCTGACGATACCGTAATGGATGCCATTCGTAAAATGTCCCAGCATCAGGTCGATTGTTTGCCGGTCATTCATCCGCCTGATGAAACGGGACAAAACCCTTTGGTGGCTGGATGGGTATCCAAATCGAACATCATCGCTCTGCTGGCTGATATCGCGTCAGCTTCGGAATTGGGGGACCAGTAAGCATGACAGAACAAATCATATACGTATGCTCCGACGCGGTCGGGGAGACGGCGGAAGCGGTCGCTAGGGCGACGCTAAGGCAATTTTCTTCGGAAAAAGTGAAAATCAAACGTTTCGGCCACCTGCGGACGGAGGACGAAATCGTAAAAATTGTAGCGGAGGCTGCTCAGACAGGCGGATTTATCAGCTACACGCTCGTGCAGCCGGAGCTTCGCGAGCTCATGCGCGAAGAGTCTGTCAAACACGGGGTGCGCGCCGTGGACGTCATGGGCCCAATGATGCAGGCTTTTGTCGATACGTTTGGAAGCTTTCCAAGACGCGAGCCGGGTCTGCTGCATTCGATCGACGAGGCTTACCATAAGCGGATTGAAGCGATCGAATTTGCGGTGAAATACGATGACGGCAAAGACGCAAGAGGCTTGGTGCAGGCCCAGGTCGTATTGATCGGCGTATCGAGAACCTCCAAAACGCCGCTGAGCGTGTTCCTGTCGCATAAAGGCATTAAAACGGCGAATTTGCCGCTTATGCCGGAAGTCAATCCTCCCGCGGAATTAAAGCAGGACCCTGGCCGCTTAATCGTAGGCTTGACGATGCAGCCGGAGCATTTGCTAGAAATCCGGTCCGAGAGATTGAAGTCGCTAGGCTTGCCGGCGTCCGCGCATTACGCGAGTCCGGAGAGAATCCAAGAGGAGCTGGACTATGCGGCATCGGTTATGGCTTCCCTCGATTGTCCCGTCATTGACGTGACGAATCGCGCGATAGAAGAAACGGCCGGCATTATTATTGAATGGCTTAACAAATAATTGGCTATACCTATAAGACGGAGGGGTTCACATGGATAGAACATTTGTTATGGTTAAGCCGGATGGCGTAGCGCGCGGACTTATCGGTCGCATTGTCGCTAGATTCGAAGAGAAAGGCTTCAAAATTATTGAAGCAAAGCTGATGCACTTAAGCCGGGAAACGGCCGAACAGCATTATGAGCATTTGAAAGCGAAATCTTTTTTTGGCGAGTTAGTAGATTTTATTACGTCGGGACCTGTGTTCGGTATGGTCGTCGAAGCGAAGGACGCCGTTCAGAACGCGCGCGCCCTTATTGGAGCGACGAATCCGAAGGAGGCGGCCGCGGGTACGATACGAGGAGACTTTGCTACCGATGTGGCGAGCAATATTGTGCACGGCTCCGACTCGCCGGAGAATGCGGAACGCGAAATCCGCATGTATTTTCAGTAGGAGTGGTTGACGAACTAGGAAACCTATGGTAAATTTTTAACCAAGCTCATACATAACCACGGAAGCACCGTTTAAGGCTGCAGAAATCTGCGCCCTATGCGGTGCTTTTTTTCGTGCGTGGAAATCGAAAGGAGGAGTCGCATTGATAAGATACCAGCTGGCTGTCGCGTCGAGGGACAAAGAGTATACGCGCAGGCTTGCGGAATATATCCGCGGCAGCGCCTTCGGAGAGCAGTGGCAGGTAGCGGCCTTCACGCATCCGAATGCTTGCAAGCAGTACGTCAAGCAGGGGTATACGATCGATTTATTAGCGGCAGAACCCGAGCTGCTTCGCGAGCTTCAGCCCGAGCTGTCTCATGTTCCTTCGGTCGCCCTGGTGGACAAGCTTGGCGAGAACGGCAGCCAGGCTGAGCTGCTTCAATTTCAGCCGCTCCCGCTGCTGCTGAAGGGCTTGTCGGAGCTGTTCGGCAAGCTGCAAGCTTCGTCCGGCGAGCTCGCAGGCATGAAGGCTGGCGCCTTAGGAGCAAAGGTAGCCACGATCCATTCCGCTTCCGGCGGAGTCGGCAAAACAACCCTTGCGCTTCATATGGCGAGTGCCGCAGGGACTCGCGGAAAGAAAGTCTTTTATTTAAACCTGGAGCGTTGGAACACCTCTTATCTTTGGTTGGAAACGAAGCCGGATGCTGAAAGCGCGGGAGACGGAATGTCGGAGCTGCTTTATGAAGTGAAGAACGGCACGAAATCGCTTGGGCAATGGGTTGCTGAGAGGCGGACTTACCATGCGCGGCTAAAGTTCGATTATTTGGCCGGGTTCCGAAATGCGGAGGACCGGTTATCCTTAAATGCCGAGGATGCTGTCGCGATTGTTGATGCAGTTGCAGGGAACGGTCAATACGATATCGTCATTGTCGATATGGATGAGGGTCTTGGCGATATGCATGTTGCTGTACTGAACCGGGCCAACCTTAATTTCTGGGTCGTCACTCATGATCCGCCGGCAGCGGCCAAACAATCGATGCTGCTGCGGTACGGCTTGGACCGGTGGGGCGAGGTCTTTCAGGCGATTCAAAGCCACTCCATTACGATAGGTAACCGTTCGAATGAAAGCGGGAGAAAGGCCATGAATCGCGGGAATGGGATGCCTGTCGCCGTCCATCTCCCAGAGGTGAAGGAATGGACTCGGGGCGAGCTGCATCCGATTTTGTCCTCTCCCGTCTACCGGGCTGCGGTTGACCGGCTGTTCGGTCTCGCTTTCGGGGAAAGCGAGGCTCTACATGGTGTCGGATGAGCTTGTGTACGAGCTGCGAGAACAGATTCGTTCCGGCATTGACTTTGGCGGGTCGATGTCCGATGAGGAGCTGATGAGCAAGACGGAGCAGGTCGTATTCGACTGGTGCAAGCTCCATCCGTTAACGGCGGCGGAGAAGGTGAAGCTTGTGCGCCGATTGTTTCACTCTTTCCGCGGATTGGACATTCTCCAGCCGCTCATGGACGACCCGTCCATTAGCGAAATTATGATCAACAGCCATAACGAGGTGTTCATCGAAAGGAACGGAGTGATGACGCTGCTGCCGGGGGCGTTCGAGAGCAAAGAGAAGCTGGAGGATTTGATTCAATCGGTCGTCGCAAGCGTCAACCGGATCGTGAACGAATCTTCCCCGATCGTGGACGCCAGGCTGAGGGACGGCTCTCGCGTCAACGTGGTGCTTCCGCCGGTCGCCCTTAAAGGTCCTTGTATGACGATAAGGAAATTCCCCGGCAAACCTATGACGATGGAGGATCTCATTAAGCTGGGTTCGCTGACCGATGAGGCTGCCCATTTTCTCCGGGAGCTGGTTGAGGCGAAATACAACATTTTTATTAGCGGGGGGACAGGCACGGGCAAAACGACGTTCCTCAATGCGCTGTCTCAATTTATTCCGGCGGATGAACGGATTGTGACGATCGAGGATTCTGCGGAGCTGCAAATTCATTCCGTGCCAAACCTTGTTTCCATGGAGACGCGGAATGCGAATACGGAAGGTAAAGGGGAAATCTCGATTCGGGATTTGATCCGGGCTTCGCTCCGAATGCGGCCAGACCGAATTGTGGTCGGAGAGGTGCGGGGGGGAGAAGCGCTTGATATGCTCCAAGCCTTCAATACAGGCCATGACGGCTCGATCTCGACAGGCCATGCGAACAGCTGCAAAGACATGATCAGCCGGCTCGAGACGATGGTGCTCAGCGCGGCGGAGCTGCCGCTGCCGGTCATTCGAGGGCAAATCGGGTCTGCGATCGACATCATGATCCACCTTTCCCGCTATCGGGACCGGTCCAGGAAAGTGGCAGAGATTGCCGAGGTGCTGGGCGTAGAGAACGGGGAAGTGAAGCTGAATCCGCTATTTCGGTATCGGGAGGACGGAGAGAGGGGCGGCCGGATTTTGGGCGGATTGGAAAGAACCAATAAGCCGCTGAACAATACGGAGAAGCTTCGTATGGCTGGAAAGGAGCTGCCGGATGGAATGGCGTGCTGAACGTAATTATTACGGCATTCTGCGGAGATTGGCCGCTTGGAGCGGCTGGGAGGGTGTGTTTGACGCTAAACCGGGAAAAGGACAGCTTACACGTTATACAGAGTACGTGCTAAGCAAACAGGAGCTGGCTCTTTCCGTTATGGCAGGCAGTGCGGCGGTGTATACGGCGGTCTATTTATTTTATCACTCCGTTCCGCTTTCCATCGTCGCAAGTGTGCTGGGGCTGGCCGCTCCGAGGCTGCGGCGGAAGTCGCTGCTCGAGCGCCGCAGAAATCGGTTAAAGCTGCAGTTCAAAGAAGCGCTCTTTTCGTTAACCTCATCCCTTGCGGCCGGACGTTCTTTGGAGAACGCGTTCCGTGGCGTGCTGGAGGATATGAAGCTGCTTTATTCGGATTCGGGGGCGGACATGCTGAAGGAGTTTCAGACGATCTGCTACAGACTGGACAACCTTGAGCCTTTGGAAGGGGCGCTTCGGGATTTGGCCAACCGGGCTCAAATCGATGAGATTACGCAATTCGTCGACGCGCTGACGACGTGCAAACGTTCTGGCGGCGATTTGCTGGAGGTTATGAAGCGGACTTCAACCATTATCGGCGATAAGCTTACCGTAGAGGGAGAAATGAAAGTGCTTCTGGCGCAAAAAAGGTTTGAGTCTCGCGTGATGATGGCGGTGCCGTTTGTTTTTTTAGCCTTTCTTGGCTTCGCCGCGCCCGATTATATGGCTCCTTTGTACGGCATGCTTGGCTATTTCCTGCTTACGGTTCTGTTTGCGCTTCTCCTTGGCTGTTATTGGATGATGGACCGGATCATGCGAATCGATATATAGCGCAATCGAAGAAAGGGGTGGCGAGAGTGGCTGGAATTGCGGCAGCGGTGCTGCTGACGGGATTTTGGTGCTTCCTGGCGGGCCGCTTCACGATCGCGCATTTACCGGGGATGCTTGCGGGCCGGCGAAACGGCAGCAGCAGCGGCAGGTTTAAAGAACGTTTAATCGAAATGCCGTTTATGCGGGTGATCGAGTACGCGATGAAGCAAGAGCCAATTGGACTTCTGCTTAACAGCTACCATATGAAGCTGTTTATTCTTCGGGGCTCATCTTGGACGATGGAGCGGACTAAAAAGGAAGCGGCATCGGCGATCGGGACGGGTTACGGCGCGTTGACGGGATGCGCATGGCTGTCGGGCATCAGCGGGGAAGCCCTGTTGCTGGCAGCCGGGCTGCTTGCTTTTATCGGGTTTGGCTTCCGTGGATTCGCCGATGCGGGCAAGCAGGTGAACCGAAGAAGAAAAGCGATCATAGCTGCTTTGCCGGACCGGATGAGCAAGCTGATGCTGCTCGTTGGCGCAGGCGAAACGGTGCAGAGCGCTTTCGCGCGCTGCCTGGAAGGGAAAGAAAACTCGCAAAATCCGCTTGATCGAGAGTGGCGAGCGGCGGTTGCCGCCATGCGGAACGGGCAGTCGTTCAACACGGCGCTCGAGCGCTTCAACCGGAGCTGCGCCGTCCAGGAAGCGTCGCTTTTTACGACGGTTATGCTGCTTAATTACCGCAAGGGGGGCGAGCATTTCGTGCTTGCGGTTAGGGAGCTGTCTTATTCCTTGTGGGAGAAGCGGAAGGAAATCGCCCGTGTAAGCGGCGAAGAGGCCTCCTCAAAGCTCGTCTTTCCGCTTGTCGGCATCCTGTTCATAATGATGATTCTTGTGGCGGCGCCTGCCGTTTTGATGATGTCTTAACCAAATCATAAGGAGATGTTGGATATGAAAAAGCTGGCGAAACGTATGAAGGCATTTTGGAGGAATGAAGACGGTATTGGCACGCTGGAAGTAATCTTAATTGTTGCCGTCGTCATTATCATCGCGCTTCTGTTTAAGGATTGGATCGTCAATTTGGTGAATGAAGTGCTCGATAGTGCGGATGAAGATGCGCGTAAAATTTTTGAGAGTTAGCAATGTAACGAAGCGCTTGGTAAACGGCGAGAGCGGTAGTGTTACGTTGGAAGCGGGCGTCGTATTTCCGCTATTGCTTGCGATGGTCCTCGCCTTCTTAATCTTTGGCATGTATCTCTATCAGAAAACGGTTGTCTATTATGCGGCAGCTGTCACGTCGGAACGAGCGGCGTTCGGCTGGGATAACAGTCATCGAGACTCGGCAACCGGCATGCTTCTGGAGCCGGCATACGACGGTCTTTACCGGCGTCTCGGCTCCGACGGCGCACTGGCCAGCTTGTTCGGACTGGACGGGAAGGAAGAGGAAAGGACAATTGCAATCCCGGAGGAAGCAATGGGAGGCGGAGCCGGGGATATAACGGATGACGCAAAATTGAAGCTGGCCTCTGCTTCAAGATGGATGACAACGGCGAGCCTGCCCTATGACGGCACCGTCCGGTATATTGGAAACGGACTTAGCAGGCTCATAGACGTTAAGCTGCGCAAGCCGATCGAGCTGCTGCCATGGGAACGGAGCTGGATTAGAGGGGAGCCAGGCGCAGCGGCAGAAGGGTATATCGTAGACCCGGTTGAATTTGTTCGCAGCGTCGAGCTTGCTCGTTATTACAGCGCCAAGTTTATCAACTACCCGAAAGGGCAAACGACGGCCAAGAGCAGAGCGAATGAGGTGCTCGCTTCCTATGAACGGAATACGAAATAGAGGGAGTGAGGGAATGAGCTCCAACAAGCTTCGGAGATTTCTAATGAAAGAAGACGGAGCCGTTACGGTTTTTTCTGTTATCCTGTTGGCTTCATTGCTCCTCTTTTTTGCGGTGCTTATTGATTATGCGAGAATTGCCGCCTTTCAATTAAAAACGGAGAATGCCGCGAGGTCCGGAGCGCGATCGGTTTTGTCCGCTTACGACTCCTGGCTGTTCGAACGATATGGTCTTTTTGGAAGAGGCGGGACGGATGGCGCTGCTATTTTCTCTGAAGTCATGAAGGCGAACGCAGGAGAAAAAAGCTTTGGCGCAGGCGAAAGCTTCGGAATATTGGAGTCCAGCATTGAGGAAACGAAGCTGAATACGGCCTCCACACTGGGGGACCACGATGTGTTTGCGCGGCAAGTTTTGGAGGATATGAAGTATAAGGCGCCGATCGACTTTTCGCTTGAGCTTGTAGCGAAATTTACGCCGCTGGCCGGGGCGCTGCGCGAAAGCTCGAATGCGGTTCATACGCTGGAGCAGCTCCGGAAGCTGTACGAGAAGCGGGAGGACTTGCTGGAGAAAGCGCTCAGGCTGCAGGAGCAGGCGGTCGATACGTTCATAAACAGCGACGTGATGGGGCTGATCCCGGCAGGGAGAGGGACTGCCGGTAACAGCAGGGATTCAGCTGCCGCCCTG
Source organism: Paenibacillus nanensis (assembly GCF_003583765.1). Taxonomy (GTDB): domain Bacteria; phylum Bacillota; class Bacilli; order Paenibacillales; family Paenibacillaceae; genus Pristimantibacillus; species Pristimantibacillus nanensis. The sequence continues at coordinate 193,008 of NZ_QXQA01000006.1, read as the reverse complement.
GCGGACAGATATGTCGGCTACGTAAACGAGATCCGGTACGATGCGATGAGGGGGGCAGACGAGGAACTATTGTACAGCGACTCCATTGCTCAATTCGAGAAGGCTGTCGCGAATATGACGAGAGATATCCGCAGCGGCAGCGGCAGGCTGAAGCAGCGGCACGCTCAGCTGCTTCAGGACGCGGCTCTGAAGCTTGAGGAGGCCGTTCGGGTCAATGACCAAATGCGTCTTGTTCTAGCTCAAGCCGATGCGGCTTCGGGAGAAGGATATGGGAAGGTCGCATCAGCGAAAACGCCGGGATCAACCGACTATAGCATGCCGAGCGGCGCGTCCCAGGAGCTGGCTGAGATTAAGAACAGCGGAGAAAAGCTTCTCCGCACATCGGAATGGTTTGCCGCCTATAAGAGCGAACTGGTCGAGCAGGGCAATCGGGGCACCGTTTTTACCAGCGAGCTGGACCAGCTGTTGGATCGGTGGAACGGCGCCATGACAAGTCTAGATCCTATAGCGCAAGGCTCGCTGCTGGCAAGCATTGTCGAGATCGGAACGGCGGTTGCCGATTACGAGCGGCTTTATTCCATGCCGGGAACCGTGCTGAAGGAACGAAGAGAAGTGGTTCTAAATAGCTCGCTGAAGGAGCAGCTCGCCGCCCAAGAGAAAAAGAAAGCGTCGTTATGGGGCGAAGCGAACCGGTTGCTGCAAGGGATGTCAGGCGTTACGCCAAGGCCCGATCATCAGGAAATGTTCCAGCGAGCGAAGGCGCGTTATGAGCAAAATTTGCAGTTTAACCGGAACGCCGACTCCGCGGCGCAGTCAGGGAAAATCGAAAGCCCGAGCGACGCGAATGAAGCGGCCGAGCAATCTGCGTCAATGATGGACGGCTTGTTCTCCGGCATGTCGGATATGCTGCTGCGAAGCCGCGATACATTCTATTATGGCGAATATGCGGCCAAAAGGTTCTCTTACTTTGAGCCGCAGCAGCTTCGCATGCTGCTGACGAACGGCGATGTGGAAGGAGTGGCGCAGGCGGCCTCCTTCTACAACCAGGAGATGGAATACGTTCTGTATGGGTTTCATGAACCGATGGGCAACATTATCGCCGCTTACGGCGAGCTGTTCTCTGTGCGGCTTGCGATCCGCACGATGGAGGGCTTCATGGAAAGCCGGTCGCTCGGTCATCCTCTTCTCATCCTGTCCGCAGCGATCATTTACGGCTTGGAGAAAACGATGGAGGATATGCTCTCCTTCACGGAAAAAGGTTCGGCGCCGCTCTCCAAATATGTGAGGGTCGACCTGACCTATTCGGATTATTTGAGGCTGTTTATGCTGCTCCATGGGGGAGCCGAGGAAAACCGGCTGGCGCGCATGATCGCCGTCATCGAACAAAATACCGATCTCACGCTCGCATCCGTACCCGTCGGCGTGACTGGAGAAGTTACCGCTTCCATGAAGCTTTGGTTTTTGCCCGGAGTAATGAGTATGCTGGGGCGCCTCGATTTGCTCCAGGGAAAGGTAGTCGGCAACCGATATGAGACGACAAAAACCGTTGGCTGGTCTTATTGAGCGCGCCGCTGACGAAGCCTTATTCCTTAAAGAACGAAAAGGCTCCATTGTACTGGAAGCCGCGCTTGTTATGCCGATTCTGCTGTTTCTGCTCGTTGGCTTCTCCGTCTTGATCTCGTTATGCGCTTCGCAAATGGCGCTGCAGACGACCGCTTCGCAAAGCGTAAGGCAGATTGCGGCGCATATGTATCCCGTCGAGCTGGCGCAGGAGCAGCTGCAAGCCGCCAGCGGCGCGCTTGCACCGTCCTTGCCTAATCCAATGCCGGAATGGAGCGAGATCGCAGCGGACGTTGCAGGATGGCTTCCTGACCCCGCGGGGGAGTTCGTATCCTCGGCCCTTCGGGGGGATTGGCGGCCGCTGCAGAATCTGGCTGCGACCGAGCTGGGGAAAAGCGTAATCGAGCCGTTCGTCCGGCAATTTGCGAACCCTTATCTTTTGAAAGCTGAACGCGTGAGACTGAGCTATATCTCGCTGCCTGACTTAAAGGAGAAAGAAGAGCCTTATATAGCAATTGCCTTGGAATACGAGTTCCCGATCAAAATACCGTTTACGAACAGAAAGCTTGTGCTCAAGGAGCAGGCCTACGAGCGGGTATGGGTCAGTGACGCCGAAGCCGCATCCTACGGTGCGGGAAGTGAGGCGGACGGTGGGAATGCGCTTCCGCTGCAGATAGTCGCTATCGAACCGACGCCTTTGCGGCCAGGCCGTAAAGCAACGGTCGTCGTTAAGACCGAGCCTGGCGCAACCGTCTCGCTTGGCGTGACGTATAAGAGCGGCGCAAGCAAGGCTAAGCATCTTGGCGAGGCTACGGCGGATGGGCAAGGGTATGTGCAGTGGACTTGGCATGTATCCGGCAATACGACGCCCGGCATTTGGGAGCTTACGGTAGAAGGCAAAGACCGTGAGGGAAGCATCTCTCAACATTTTGCCGTCGTGAAAAAACAGGATTCGGGATGAAGGGAAGGAGAGGATGGAAAATGACCGTCATGCTGACGGCTTCGGCTATTCAGCTGCTAATTGCCGCTATTACGGATTTGTATAAACAAACCATACCAAACTGGCTGACGGGAGGGGCCTTCGTGACGGGGCTTCTCTATCAAGGGATCGCAGGCGGGCAGGAAATCAACGGCTGGCTATGGTCGCTTGGCGGGGCGTCGGCAGGTTTTTTGCCGCTGCTTCTTCTATACGCGTTTGGAGGTATCGGCGCCGGAGACGTTAAGCTGTTCGGCGGGCTTGGCGCTTGGATCGGCGCCTACTCGGTCATGCATGTGCTGATGTACGCCATCCTTTATGCAGGCGCTATTGGCGTCCTTCTGCTTATTGTTAACCGTACCTTTGCCGGAAAAGCGTTAAAGGCTGTAGGTATAGCTTTGCTGCCTGGCGTTTCGATGAAAGGCAGATGGTTCGGCTGGGCAAAGTCCGGCAAGAGCTTTCCCTTTATGCTCGCGGTCATTCCGGCGGCTATCACGGCATGGCTGATCTGACCAGCTTCATCGAGAAAGGAGAGGGTAAGAAGTGCGTCAATTCAGAATCGATTTTGCGATGAATAACAGACATGAAATGATCGTAGACAGTGAGAAGGGGATCTTTCGCCACGAGCTGGATGAGCTTGAGCTGCAGATGCTTCGTTCTCAGACGGTTCCCTATTTGCTCCCAATTGAATGGTCGGAGATTGACGGGATCGTAACCTTCCGTTATGCGCTAACGGGAATGAGGATGCTTGTTCATCGGCTGCAGCAGGAGCCGATTACGATGGAGCAGTATTACGGGCTATTGCTTTCGGTGACAGACGCGCTGCTCGAATGCAAAGATTATATGCTGCGGCCGGAGAGCTGCATGTTAAACGATCAATTTATATTTACCGGAGAGCGAATGGACGATATTCGTTTCGTTTACCTGCCTTTGAAAGAGGCGGATGGGATCGGCTTGCAGCCGGTAGACGGGCTGCTTCAGCTAGCCGTTCGATGGACGACTTATATCGATACGATTGACGGCGAGGGATTAAAGAGAATCGTTCAATCGCTGGGTCAAAGCCGTTCTCCGCTAAACAATCTGCGCGAGACGCTGCTTGAATTAATCGCGAATGGCCATGGCGGCGGCGCTGCTAGTCTTTGCGAAATCGCTTCACGCCCGAAAGAGCAGCCTTTCGCGTCTCAACCATATGCGGGGCTTGTTGATAAGCCGGAGCAGCATGTTCTTCGTCAATCGATATCCGAAGCGGGCAAGGAAAGGAATGGTCTGCCGTTAAATATCGTGCTGATGAATGATGCGGAACAGTCAAACGGCGGCGAGCTGCTTCATGACGCGGATGAGCCGGAACAAGGCGCTCGGCGACGTCAAGGCAAATGGATGATGATCGCGGCATGGGCGCTTGGGGCTGCTTGTGTATGGCGATTCCTTTATATGAGCGAGCCATCCCGATCCAATCTTCTTATTTGTGCGGCATTGACGCTTCTGCTGACGGGAGGTTTATACTACGCATGGACAAAAATAGGCAGCTTGTTCATTCGAGAAAAGGCTTCGGAGGACGATAGGGAGTGGATGGAGCCGTTATCGGGACCGCTTGATCCGGACCCGCCTAAGGCTAAAGCTGCTTGGAAATGGAGCTCTGAGCCTGTAATGCCGGAATACGAACTGCCGCTGTCAAGCACCACGAGCTCCATGGGCAATTATTCTATTCCCCCAAGCGCATCGCAGCCGTCTCAGCAAGGGGCGAGGAAGAGACTGGAGCCTACAACGGTAATCAGTGAAACGGAAAATAAAGCCGTTCAGGCTGGGGAAATCAATGAAGCGCATGCGCGTCAGCCGTGGCTCTCGCGGGTATGGAACGGTCAAGAGGAGAAAATAGAGATTGACGCGGATTCGTTCAAAATCGGAAGATCGATCGATGGGGCAGGTTATTCGGAAGACGCGGAGGGGGTATCCCGTCTTCATCTTGAAATCGAACGGGTTAATGGGGAGCATCACGCGAAGGACCTGGGCTCCCGTAATGGAAGTCTGTTGAACGGCAAATTAATGGTCCCTTATAAGGCCTACAAGCTGGAAGCCGGAGACCGGATCCATCTGGCAGGGGATAAGGGACCTCTGTATGAGCTTAGAACAGGTTAAGTTGGCTTGCGGTCGTCGCTGTTTCCCGCAAGTGCTTGCAGCGCGGAGTCTATCTTCGGATAACGGAAAATGTAGCCGTGCTCGAGAGCCCGCTTGGGCAGCGCCCGCTGCCCGTCAAGAAGCAGGGTAGACATCTCGCCGAAGAGAAAGCGCATAAGCGCAGCGGGAACCGGGAACCAGTGGGGCCTTCCGAAGGCTCGGCCGATCGCGCGGCCGAAAGCGTCGTTGGTTACGGGATCAGGAGCTGAGGCGTTAACCGGTCCGCGGATATTCGGGTTGTCGAGGCAAAACAGAATGAGCCCGGTCATATCCTCGATATGAATCCAGGACAACCCTTGTCTGCCGCTTCCGACCCTTCCGCCGCCGAACAGCCGGTACGGCAGAAGCATGAGCGGGAAAGCGCCGCCGTCTCGCGCCAGCACAAGGCCGATTCTCAGCTTGACAAGCCGGTCGGCGGGGATGGCATCCGCCGCCGTTTCCCAGCTTCGAACGACTTCCGATAAATAATCGGTTACCGCTGTTGGACTATCCTCATCGAACAGCTCCGTCTCCGAAATGCCGTATGCGGATATGCCCGACGCGTTAATGACGACGGACGGCTTAATCTGCAGCGCGTCTATCAGCTTTGCAACTTGCTCTGCGGCCCACAGCCGCGATTGCATGATCCGCGTTTTGGCTGCCGGTGTCCATCGCTGATTGATGCTTTCGCCTGCAAGATTGACGATGGCATCCAATCCTTCTGCTAGGTGAGGATTTTCACTCAGCTGTGCCCATGAAACAGTCTTAAGCTTCGAAGCGGAATTATAGGGAGCTCCTGCCGCTCCGCGAGTAATAATCCAAACTTCATCCCCTCGTTCCAGCAGCGCGCCGGTCAGCGCCTTCCCAATAAATCCGGTTCCCCCTGCAATAGCCACCCGCACTTAAGCAACCACTCCTTGCAGCGCATTATTGAACGGCTTCGATTTTCGTCAGCCAATTCTGCTTATATTCGCTGTCGCCTTCCGATTTTTCGGTGTATTCGAATTTCACCTTCGCATCTGCAGGCAAATTCTCAATGACCGTTAACAGCTCTTCCGGAACTTGATAGACGGTAGCCCCGGCATCTGTCGTAATCTCGATGGAATGGGAATCAATTTGACCTGTATATACGCCTTCAGCGCTTAGAACATCGTTGGCAGGTGTCTCTTCTTCGTTATTCGCGTTTTCGTTTGCGGAAGAATCCGGTGCGGAATTGGAATTTTCGCCGCTTGCCGGAGCGTCAGGATCCATAATGCCGCTATCTTCCGGCAATTGATTGCCTGCCGCCGCTCCTGAGTTGTTCTGCTCCGCGTTTGTGTCGGCCCCGCCCGCATTGTTCTCCCCGCCGCATGCGGACAGGGTCAGCGTCATTGCGAGAAGCAGCGCTCCGGCGATTGCCGTTTGTTTTTTTCTTTTGGTTAGTTTATTCATAGTTGAAGCACCTCCTACTATAGGTAAACGAATGTCGGGTATGAGAGGTTGCAAAAAAAATCGGACAGAGCTGCCGCTCGGCAGCTCTGTCTACTTGTTCAGCAGATGCTGATATGGGGTATAATCGATGCCCTTCCTATCAAGAAAGCTGATCAAGCTTCGGTAGTCGCGCTTCGGCGTAGCCCGGATATATCCTTCGATGCAATGCTCCCTCGTCACGGAGGTTGCGCCGCTCTCGATGGCAACTTGACCGATCTTGGCGGCAATGGAGTGCTTGGCGATATCCCGGAACGCGTTCGGCACGGGAGACACCAGCTCGTCGAGAAACTGCTTGGCGTCCTCGCCCCACATGCTGCGGCTCCGCTCCACCCAATAGTTTTGCCAATCCAGCTTGGACTTGCCGTCCCTCATCGGCAGAACCTTCAAGAACTTCCGGAACATAAAAAATCCGCCGATCGACATGGCCACTACCATTACAATCGCCCAAAATACGATGAAATACATGAACCAATTCGGCGTTCCACCCATACCTATCTTTCACCTCAATAATGAATTATAGCGTATTCCTAGATTTATTTCGACATTCCTTGTAAAATAAGGTTTGATCAACCGAAAGGGGCGAATTAAAGGATGTTGAAAATAGGTTCCCACGTATCATTTTCGGACAAGGGGCTGCAGACAGCCGCCAAGGAAGCCGTATCGTACGGCTCGAGCACATTTATGATTTACACCGGGGCTCCGCAGAACACACGGCGCAAACCGATCGAATCGTTATATATTGAAGAAGGAAAGGCGCTGATGGAGAAAGCCGGAATCGGCGAAATCGTCGTTCATGCGCCATATATCATTAACCTTGGCTCTTATAAGGATGATACATTCGAGCTGGCGGTCAATTTCCTCCAGGAAGAGATCCGCAGAACCGATTACATAGGCGTCCGCAACATTGTGCTGCATCCGGGAGCCTATACCGATAAGGATGCCGAATACGGGATTGCGCGCATTGCGGAAGGCCTGAACGAAGTGCTGGCGGGCACGAGCGGAACGAACGTCAACATCGCGCTGGAAACGATGGCGGGCAAAGGGACGGAGATCGGAAGAAGCTTTGAAGAAATCGCCGCGATCATCGACAAGGTGCAAAGCAACGAAAGATTAACCGTCTGTATGGACACTTGCCATATGCACGACGCGGGGTATGATCTTATTCATGATCTGGACGGCGTGCTGGAGCAGTTCGACCGTATCGTCGGCCTTGACCGGGTAGCGGTCGTGCATATTAACGACAGTAAAAATCCAAGAGGAGCAGGCAAAGACCGTCATGCCCCGATCGGCGCGGGCTGGCTGGGACAAGCCGCCATTTCGAATATCGTCAACCATGAGGCGCTGAAGGGCCGTCCGTTTATTTTGGAGACACCTTGGATCGGCAAAGAGGATAAAATGGAACGTCCGATGTATGAGGTCGAAATTGCGCTTCTTCGCGGTGAAGTGAAAAACCGCTTCGGAGACAGCTTCCTGGAGGATGTGGAGAAGCTGCACCGCTTCTTCGAAAAGCAGGAGATTGACCCGCGGGGTTACGTGATCGACACATGGACGCTGCTCAAAAACGACGCGAAGGCGAAAAAAGCGGATCCGCGCGAACCGATGGAGCGTCTGTACGATCTGGTTTTGGCCGAGAGCGTATTGTCCTCGGAGCTGACCGAAGAGCAGTTGAATCAGCGCTTAACGGCCTGGTTCGCGGGCAAAGAGCTTTTTGCCAAAGTATAAATAATTGTAGCGCAAGCGATGAAAATTATAATAGAAAAGGAAGATTAAAGTCATGTCATCCCAATCGAATCAAGTGCAGCAGGCGAGCGAAGCGGCAGGCAAAAGCGGACGCGCGCGCATGCTTATCTCCTGTCCCGACCGGCCGGGCATCGTAGCCGCCGTATCGCATTTTCTCCATGAGCATGGGGCGAATATCGTCCAATCGGATCAATATACCATGGACCCTGAGGGCGGCATGTTCTTCATCCGCTTCGAGTTTGTATTGAACGATATGGATAGTGAGCTTCCCGTCCTAGTTGAGGACTTCGCGCGCGTGGCGGACCGTTTCCAAATGAGATGGAATATATTCCGCGCGAGCCGTAAGAAGCGTCTGGCTATCTTCGTCTCCAAGGAGGACCATTGCTTGCTCGAGCTGCTGTGGCAGTGGCAAGCCGGCGACCTGGACGCCGAGATCGCGATGGTCATTAGCAACCACCCGGACATGCGCCAGCTGGTGGAATCGTTCGGCATTCCTTATCACCACATCCCGGTAACGGCGGATACGAAAGAGGAAGCGGAGCGCAAGCAAATGGAAGTTGTCGCGGATAAAGCCGATTTGATCGTGCTCGCCCGTTATATGCAGATCATCTCGCCGAGGTTTATCGAGCAGTTCCCGAACCGGATTATTAATATCCATCACTCCTTCCTGCCTGCGTTTGTCGGCGGCAAGCCTTATGCGCAAGCCTATAACCGCGGGGTGAAAATTATCGGCGCGACGGCTCATTATGTGACCGAGGAGCTTGACGGCGGACCGATCATCGAGCAGGACGTCCAGCGCGTCAGCCATCGCGATAATGTGGAAAACTTGAAACGGATCGGCCGCACGATCGAACGCGTCGTTTTGGCGCGGGCAGTCAAGTGGCATATCGAAGACCGCGTTCTCGTTCACCAGAACAAGACGGTTGTATTCAATTAATGGCAAGTGCTACAATATCCAAAGCTTACTTTATTACTAGGAATTAAACAGATAATCTAGGAGGCAATAAAGATGACAGTAAATCAAAAGTCGATTGATCAGCTTTCCATAGACACGATCCGTACGCTTGCGATCGATGCGATTGAGAAAGCGAAGTCCGGCCATCCCGGCATGCCGATGGGCGCCGCTCCGATGGGATACCAGCTTTTTGCAAAAGATATGAGGCATAACCCGGCGAACCCGGAGTGGATTAACCGCGACCGGTTCGTCTTGTCCGCAGGCCACGGCTCCATGCTGCTTTACAGCCTGCTTCATCTAAGCGGCTACGACCTTCCGATTGAAGAGCTGCAAAACTTCCGCCAATGGGGCTCGCTGACGCCAGGCCACCCGGAATTCGGCCATACGGCAGGCGTTGACGCCACGACAGGTCCGCTTGGACAAGGCGTGGCGATGGCGGTGGGCATGGCGATGGCGGAAGCCCATCTTGCTGCTGTTTATAACAAAGAAGGCTATGACATCATTAATCACTTTACGTATTCCATCTGCGGCGACGGCGACCTGATGGAAGGTATTTCTCACGAAGCGGCTTCGCTTGCCGGCCACTTGGGTCTTGGCAAACTCGTTGTTCTGTATGATTCCAACGATATTTCCCTAGACGGCGAATTGAGCTTGTCCTACTCCGAAACGGTACAGAAGCGTTTTGAAGGCTACGGCTGGCAAGTTCTTCGCGTGGAGGACGGCAATGATTTGAACGCATTGTCCAAAGCAATAGCTGAAGCGCAAGCGGAATTGTCCAAACCGACCTTGATCGAAGTCAAAACGGTAATCGGCTACGGCAGCCCGAACAAAGGCGGCAAAGGCGGCCATGCGGGTCCTCACGGCTCCCCGCTCGGCGTTGAAGAGACCAAGCTGACCAAGCAATTCTACGGCTGGAACGAAGAGCATCAATTCCATGTGCCGGACGAGGTTCGCGCTCATTTCGCGGAAGTGAAGAGCAGAGGCGAGCAAGTCAACGCGGAATGGAACAAGCTGTTCGCGTCTTATAAAGAAGCTTATCCGGAACTTGCGGCTCAATTCGAGCTGGCGATCTCCGGCGACCTTCCGCAAGGATGGGATGCGGATCTGCCGGCATACACAACGGAAGACAAGCCGCTGTCCACTCGCGTCGCTTCCGGCAACGCGCTGAACGGCCTGGCGAAGAACGTGCCTAACCTTGCAGGCGGCTCCGCCGACCTGGAAAGCTCTACGATGACGCATCTGAAAGGTCTTGCGCAGTTCAAGCCGGGCAGCTACGACGGCCGCAACATTTATTTCGGCGTGCGCGAATTCGGCATGGCTGCCGCTATGAACGGCATCAGCCTGCATAGAGGGATTAAAGTATTCGGCGGAACGTTCTTCGTGTTCACCGATTATCTGCGTCCGGCGATTCGTCTTGCCGCTCTAATGAATCAGCCGGTTGTCTATGTGCTGACGCATGACAGTATCGCGGTCGGCGAAGACGGTCCGACGCATGAGCCGATCGAACAGCTGGCTTCGATCCGCATTATTCCGAATCTGACGGTTATCCGTCCGGCTGACGGCAACGAAACATCCGCTGCTTGGGCCTATGCGGTCGAGAACAAAGCGAATCCGGTCGCTCTCGTGCTGACTCGTCAGAACCTGCCGATTCTCGAAGGCACCGTGAACGGCGCTCGCGAGAATGTTCGCAAAGGCGCGTATGTTGTGTCCGATGCGGCAAACGGCAAGCCTCAAGCGCAAATTATCGCGACGGGCTCCGAGGTTCAACTGGCAGTTGCGGCTCAGAAAGCGCTGGCTGAAGAAGGCATCCAGGTCCGTGTCATCAGCATGCCGTCGATGGATCTGTTCGAGAAGCAGTCCAAGGAATACCGCAATTCCGTCATTCTGCCTGACGTGAAGGCTCGTCTTGCGATCGAAATGGCGCATCCGTTCGGATGGGAGCGTTACACAGGCGATCAAGGCGACATTCTTGCGATCGACCGCTTCGGCGCATCCGCTCCTGGCGACCGCGTGATCAAGGAATATGGTTTTACGGTCGAGAACGTCGTAAGCAAAGTGAAGGCTTTGCTGTAATTACGGCTTCTAGATAGATCATATAAAGGAGCAATTGTCCCATGTCGCAATTTGAAAATGTAACAGTCGTCAAAAAAGCCAATGTTTATTTTGACGGTAAAGTCACGAGCCGCGCGGTATTGTTTGCCGACGGCACGAAAAAAACGCTCGGCATTATGCTGCCAGGCGAATACGAGTTCGGAACGGATTGCCTGGAAATCATGGAAATCCTGGCCGGCGATTTGAAGGTGCTGCTGCCGGGCGAGACCGAATGGCTGCACATTCAAGGCGAAGGCGAGTTCAAGGTTCCGGCGAACACGAAGTTCAAGCTTCAAGTCGCGGAAGTTACGGACTACTGCTGCTCGTATATTTACGAGTAATACGAAGGAAAAGGGCTGAACCGCGCAGGCGGTTCGGTCCTTTGTTCGTATAAAAGACGTAAAATCGTCGATTATTTGTGACAAAAGGAGCCTCTGCCGCATTGTTTTTACCGGGGGAAATCGGATAAAGTTGGCTTATGCTTACGACGCAATTTTCTACGAAAACGTTGAGGAGGGTTCCTTCAAAATGAAAGAAAAAAACTACACGCCGTTAGTGGCGGTGCTGACCGTCGTCATTGTTGCGCTTGTTGCGATTCTGTTCTTCCTGCCGGCCTACGAGGGGGAAGTCGGCTTTGACGTCAAGCTGCTGCCGCTGCTTAACGCCGTCTTTAACAGCTTTACGTTTCTGGCGCTGCTCATTGCGCTGTTTGCGATCAAAAGGAAAAATATTCGGATGCACCGCTCCTTTATTTTGATGGCCTTCGTGACGACAACGCTGTTCCTGGTATCGTACGTCACCTACCATTACTTAACGGAATCGACGCCTTACGGGGGAGAGGGGATTCTAAGAGGAATCTACTTCTTTGTGCTGCTGACGCATATCGTGCTCGCGATTGTAGTTGTTCCGCTTGCCTTGCTGTCGCTTGCGCGAGGACTGTCCAACCAAGTGGACAAGCACCGCAAAATCGCGCGCTGGACGATGCCGATTTGGCTGTACGTCAGCTTAACGGGCGTCATTGTTTATTTGATGATTTCGCCTTATTATTAAGCTTTCGCCGCATAAGTTTTTCTAATAAGTGATAAGCTTGTGTTTGGCAGAATAATCCGATATTCTAAATGAAAAGTTGATAGCCGTTCTCAGCCTTGAGCGGCAGTTTTCAAACATTTTAGGGGGTATTCGAAATTATGAGTAAAACGGTAAAGTTCGATTACAGCAAAGCTCTATCTTTCGTTGGCCAGCACGAAATCGATTATTTCAAGGATCAAGTGAAGCTGGCGCATGACCAATTACATAACGGCACAGGCGCCGGCTCGGACTATTTGGGCTGGATCGACCTCCCGAATAACTATGATAAAGAAGAATTCGCGCGCATCAAGAAGGCGGCCGAAAAAATTCAGTCCGACTCCGAAGTGCTGGTCGTGATCGGAATCGGCGGCTCTTATCTGGGCGCCCGCGCGGCGATCGAGATGCTGTCGCATTCCTTCTACAACGTGCTGCCGAAGGAGCAGCGCAAGACGCCGCAGGTGCTGTTCGCGGGCAACAACATCAGCTCGACTTACGTGACGCACCTGCTGCAATTGCTGGAAGGCCGCGACTGGTCGATCAATGTCATTTCGAAATCGGGCACAACGACAGAACCCGCTATCGCATTCCGCGTCTTCCGCGCCGAGCTCGAGAAGAAATACGGCAAAGAGGAAGCGCGCAAGCGTATCTATGCGACTACGGATAAAGAAAAAGGCGCGCTGAAGAAGCTGTCGAACGAGGAAGGCTACGAATCCTTTATTATTCCTGACGATGTGGGCGGCCGTTATTCCGTTCTGACGGCGGTTGGACTGCTTCCAATTGCAGTTGCCGGCATCGACATTGACGCAATGATGAAAGGCGCGGCCGACGCGTCCCAGGAATACGGCAATCCGAACCTGGCGGAGAACGAAGCGTACCAGTATGCGGCTGTCCGCAACGCGCTGTACCGCAAAGGCAAAGTGACGGAAATTCTCGTAAATTACGAGCCGTCCCTGCACTTCGTGTCGGAATGGTGGAAGCAGCTGTACGGCGAAAGCGAAGGCAAAGACTATAAGGGCATTTATCCGGCATCCGTCGACTTCTCCACCGACCTGCACTCCATGGGTCAATTCATTCAGGAGGGCAACCGCAACATTTTCGAAACGGTTATCCAAGTCGGCGAAGTAGCGGAGCATATTACGATCCAAAACGATCCGGAGGACCTTGACGGACTGAACTTCCTGACGGGGAAAACGATGGATTTCGTCAATAAAAAAGCGTTCGAGGGCACGCTCCTTGCGCATACGGACGGACAAGTTCCGAACCTGATCGTGAACATCGCGGACATGACGCCGTACACATTCGGCTATCTCGTTTATTTCTTCGAGAAGGCTTGCGGCATCAGCGGTTATCTGCTGGGAGTCAACCCGTTCGACCAGCCAGGCGTGGAAGCGTATAAGAAGAACATGTTCGCGCTGCTCGGCAAACCGGGCTTCGAGAAGGAAAAAGCGGAGCTGGAGGCACGCCTGTAATCGGTTGAGCTAGGGGCGATGCTTACATGCTGACAAGATATCGGACAATTAGAGGCGAAGCCAGCAAGGAAATCGTGATCAAAAAATCCCGGTTTATCGGCTATGCGAAGCCCGTGGAGAGCGAAGAGGAAGCGGTCGCTTTTATCGACGAGATCAAGCGGCTGCACCGGACCGCCACACATAACTGCTCGGCGTACGTCGTCGGCGAGCGGGATCAGCATCAGAAGGCGTCCGACGACGGAGAGCCGAGCGGAACGGCGGGCAAGCCGATTCTTGAGGTGATCAAGAACAAAGGGCTAAAAAACGTTGTTGTGGTGGTTACGCGGTATTTCGGCGGCATCATGCTGGGCGCGGGCGGTCTTGTCCGCGCTTATACGGACGGCGCGGTCGCCGGCATCGAAGCGGCGGGCGAAATTGAAATGGTGCTGCACCGCGAGGTTTTTGTCGAAGTGGACTATACCTGGTACGGGAAGCTGGAGAACGAGCTTCACGGCCGCGGGACGCGTCTTGGGGGCACGGAATTTACGGACAGCGTCACTGTATTGTGCTTGCCGGAGGCGCCGGACGCGGAAGCTTTTGTCGCTTGGATGACGGATCTGACGCAAGGTCAGGCCCGCATTACGGCAGGCGAAGAACGGTATTATATTGATGGCGAATAATTCGCTTCAAGCATGGGGAATTCATCCCCATGCTTTTTTTTGGTCAAAATAAAAAAAAATTAATCCGGTTATGCTTCCTGAAAAGGGTGCCAAAAGTCGACATGATTGTGGAAAAGCATGTATAATGATCGTGAATTATATTGAAAATTATTGGTGGTGGCTCTTATCTTTTACATCCTAGCATTTGTTCTGTCATTTGTTATCGTGTACATGCTTATCCCTCCATTCAGCCGGCTGGCATTTAAGCTGGACTTTGTGGACAAGCCTCGTAAAGATGAGGAACGCAAGCTGCATCGGGAGCCGATCCCGCTTACAGCCAGCTATGCGATTTTTATCGGATTTTTTGCCGCGTATCTTGCCATTGCAAGAGAGTTCAGCTGGGAGACGGGTGCTTTATTCCTGGGCGGAATATTGCTGCTGACGATCGGGACGATCGACGATTGGTACAAAACCAAAGGCAAAGACTTCCCCGCGCTGCCGAAGATGCTGGTTCAAATGTCCGCAGCTGTGCTGGTTTATTTGTCCGGCAACGTGTTCACCGGCTTCGTCAATCCGCTCTCCGGCGAATACGTCATGCTCCCGGTCATCCTGCAATTCGTGCTGACGGTTCTATGGATATTCGGCGTTACGACCGTTATTAATTTCACGGACGGCTTGGACGGGCTTGCAGGCGGACTATCCGCGATCTCCAGCATTACGCTGTTCATTGTGGCGCTGACGATGGGGCAATCGAATTCCGCCATGATGGCAATTATTCTCGTTGGCGTTACGCTTGCTTACCTGCGATACAACAAACCGCCCGCCAAAGTTTTTATGGGTGACGCAGGGGCGACCTTCCTCGGTTTTATGCTGGCGGTAATCGCGCTCGACGGCGCTTTCAAGCAGGCAACCGTGCTGTCGCTGTTTATACCGATTTTGGCGCTCGGCGTACCGATCTTCGACAATATTTTTGTAGTCGTGAAGCGGTTCCTTCAAGGAAAAGCGATTTACCAGGCCGACGCGAGTCAGGCGCACTACCGGCTGTTGAGAGCCGGACTGAATCATAAGCAGGCGCTGCTGGTGCTATGCCTGGTCAGCACATGCTTTAGCTTATCCTCCATCATATTGATGCTGGTACAAATTTAAGCCGGATGATTATCCGGCTTTTTTTATTGGCGAATTTCTGGGCTGATGAATATCCTATAAGAGAAGTGTATCAATCCCTAAACTTTTTGTTATTTAACCATTGACTCCTCGTAGGGCTGATGCTACATTAATAATACCTAGTAAGTTAATAGGAATTATGCTATTAAAAGAGGGCAGCACCTACGGCACGAGCCGATGGTTTGGAGGTAACGTCACAGTGAACGCATTGTTTCGAGGGAAAGGCTGGAGCTTTGGATTTCGGACTGCCATCATGCTCTATTTCGTCTGTTTGATCGTATTGCCGATACTCGGCATTTATACGCAATCCTTTTCGCTGGGCTGGGCTCCGTTTTGGGAAAGTGTATCGGATCCGCTCGCTTGGAAGGCCGTGCTGCTAACCGTAAAGCTGGCGCTCATCGCGACGATTCTCAATATTTTTTTAGGAACGATGATCGGATGGGTGCTCATTCGCTACCGTTTCCCGGGACGGAGCTTGCTTAATAGCCTCGTCGATCTCCCGTTTGCGCTCCCGACTGCTGTAGGCGGCTTGCTTATCCTGCTGCTGCTCGGTCCGAACAGCTTGGTCGGTTCGCTTGCGGAATCCATCGGCATCGAGATCGTGTTCCATGAGCCGGCCATTGTCGTTGCGATGCTGTTCGTCACGTTCCCGTTTGTCATCCGCGCCATTCAGCCGCTTTTGGAGGAGCTCGACAAATCGGAGGAAGAAGCGGCGTATACGCTTGGCGCATCCAAAGCGAAAACGTTCTTCCAAGTAATATTCCCGACGATGCTCCCGGGCATTCTCAGCGGGGCTATGCTTGCCTTCTCCCGAGGGCTGGCCGAATTCGGCGCCGTCGTGCTCGTTGCGGGCAATATACCGGGCAAAACGCTAGTCGCTTCCGTCTATATTTTTGGCGAAATCGAAAGCGACAATCCGCAGGGCGCAGCTGCTGTATCCGTTATTCTGCTGACGCTGTCCTTCTTAATTCTGTGGATCGTCAACCTTCTGCAAGCAAGGAGGTCCGGCGCGAAATGAGAAGGCTATGGATTACTCTTACTTATCTCGTATTTGCAATACTGCTTATCGCACCTTTGGTCAAAATTTTTACCGGCGCCTGGAAGGACGGCATCGATGGCTTCATTGACGCGCTGACGCGTCCCCAATCGCTGCACGCGTTGATGATGACGGGCATTATCGTTGTTATCGTGACGTTAATTAATACACTCTTCGGCGTTATGCTCGCGCTTTATCTGGTTCGGGCGCAATGGCTTGGGCCGAAGCTGAAACGGCTGCTCAACAGCATTGTCGATCTGCCGTTTGCCGTTTCTCCCGTCATCGGCGGTCTGATGATCGTGCTGATACTGGGACCGAATACGGTTATCGGTTCACTGTTCGAGGACGCCGGCGTAAAAATCGTTTATGCGCTGCCGGGCATGATATTGGCTACGTTATTTGTAACGTTCCCCATCATGGTCCGCGAGGTGATGCCGGTCCTGCAGGAGATCGGCGCTCAGCAGGAAGAAGCGGCGTCAACGCTGGGCGCTTATTCCTGGTACACGTTCTGGAAGGTTACGTGGCCGTCCATTCGCTGGGGCGTCATCTACGGCGTCGTGCTGACAGTTGCGCGCTCGCTTGGCGAATTTGGCGCCGTGCTAGTCGTTTCGGGCAATATAATGAATAAAACGCAGACGGCGACTACGCTTGTCTATCAAGATGTTGAAAACTTCAATGTGGTGGCGGCGAACGGGATCGCTCTAGTGCTGGCGGCGTTCTCCGTCGGTCTGCTGCTGCTGATGGAATGGGCCAAAAAACGAAAGGAAGTGCATTAGATGCATATCGAGGTTCGCAATTTGAACAAAAACTTCGGCGACTTCCATGCGGTGCGGGATGTCAGCTTCGATATCGAGAAGGGCAAGCTGATCGGTTTGCTCGGCCCAAGCGGCGGCGGCAAAACCTCGATTTTGCGCATGCTTGCCGGACTTGAGACGCCGTCCTCCGGCGATATTGTCTTCCACGGCAAACGCGTGAACGATCTTCCCCCGCAAGAGCGGGGAATCGGCTTTGTTTTTCAGAACTACGCTTTGTTTAAACATATGACGGTTTACGATAATGTCGCGTTCGGCTTGAAGGTGAAGAAGCATACGAAGGAGCAAATCCGCGAGCGCGTCATGTATTTGGTGGAGCTGACGGGGCTGAAGGGCTTCGAGCACCGCTATCCGCATCAGCTGTCCGGCGGTCAGCGCCAGCGCGTAGCCTTCGCCCGGGCATTGGCGCCGGAGCCGCAGCTTCTGCTGCTGGATGAGCCGTTCGCCGCGATTGACGCGAAGATCCGCACGGAGCTGCGCACGTGGCTCAAAGAGATGATCGAGCGCGTCGGCATCACGTCGATTTTCGTTACGCATGACCAAGAGGAAGCAATCGAGGTTGCGGACGAAATTATGATTATTAACAAGGGGCGGCTCGAGCAGAAGGGCAGCCCGTGGGATATTTACAAAAACCCGGAAACGCCGTTTGTCGCAAGCTTTATCGGCGAGTCTTCGTTCATCGACGATATCTCGTCGCTGAAAGGCTTTGAAAGCGCAGCGGTACAGCCGGATACCAAAGCGCTGATTCGACCGGAATATATCGAGATCGGCAAGCCTGGGGAGATTAAGCTGGCTTCCGCTACGATGCCTGCGGTTGTGAAGCATATCCATTTCCGCGGAAGCGAATGGATGGTCGAGCTAGCAGTCGGCGACACGAAGCTGATTACGTACCGTTCGCTGGAGAAGGAAGTGCTGAAGCCGGGCGAAGCGGTAAGCGTATTGCTGCACCGGGCCTATCTGTTCAACGATCAAGACAGCTGGATTATGGAAAATCCGCTTAAGGTCGATCCGATGCCGATCCATATTTGATAGTAGACATTCCAGCAGAAAGAGTGTTGACCTTATGATACGAATTCCAGCTTTAGCGAGGCGTCTGCTGCCGTTTCTGCTTATTGCCGTTCTACTTGCCGCGGCTGCAGGCTGCGCAAAGAGCGAGACGCCGGATAATGGTCAGACCGTGCCCGAAGGCGACGTTACGCTTGTTATTGGCGCTTATTCGGTCGTTAAGGATGCTTTCGGCGATCTGCTCCCTGCGTTTAAGAAGCAGTGGCTAGAGAAGACGGGCCAGCGCGTAACGTTCCAAGAATCGTATGAGGCGTCCGGGACGCAGGCGCGCGCCATTGCCGGCGGGTTCGAAGCGGATGTCGCGGTGCTTGCGATGGAAGGCGACCTCGACAAAATTGAGGATGCGGGCTTTATTACGCATGACTGGCGTAATCGCGATGCGGGAGGCATGATTACCCGCTCGATCGTGGTGATGGGTACCCGGCCGGGCAACCCGCTGAATATTAAAGATTGGACGGATTTGACGCGCGAAGGCATAAAGGTGCTTTACCCGAATCCGAAGACGTCCGGAGGCGCGCAATGGGATATTAACGCGATTTATGGCGCAGGGCTCAAGCTTTCGGAGCGGGAGACGGGCGAGAAGTCGCCGGATTATGCCAAAGAGTTCCTAAGGTCGGTCCACGCGAATGTAGAGTCGCTCGATAAAAGCGGCAGAGCCTCCATGGCTGCTTTTGAATACGGGGTTGGCGACGTGATCGTCACGTATGAAAACGAACTGATAGCCCGCATTCAGAAAGGCGTAGACTACGATATCGTCGTTCCGAAGGATACGATTCTCATTGAAAATCCTGCGGCGGTCGTCGACAAAAATGTGGACCGTCACGGTACGAGAGAGGTTGCGGAAGCGTTCATCGCATATTTGCAAAGCCCTGAGGCGCAGCGAATCTTCGCAGAGCACGGCTTTCGCCCCGTAGACGAAGCGGTAGCCGAGGAGACGAAGGACAAATTCGCGACGCCGGAAGGTTTGTTCGACATTACGTATTTGGGCGGCTGGCAGGAGGTACGCGAGCTGCTGTACGCCAAAAAAGGCGTATGGTATCAGGTGTTGGCCGACATCTAAACAGCATCTACAACAGCATCTGATGGACAAAAAAAGGGAAGCGGCCGCTTCCTTTTTTTATTTTGTGCAGCGTTCAATTTTCGCCTTATATTCGATTTCCAATGTTTTTATTTGCGGCAAGCAGGGAAATGGATTTCAGGAGCGAATGTAAAGAGAGCAGATTAGCGGTTGCTTTCTAAGCGGAAATCGTCTAGGATTAGATTAGAATAATTCTAAATTATAAAATGGCAAATTCGGCGGGAGCCTTTAATAAATAGCAGTCCGATTCAACACGGGAGGTGCGGAGAAATGAACGTTACGGCGGAGATTGAAAAAATAAAGCGAAGCTTGATGGAGAACGGGTATAAGCTGACGACACAGCGTGAAATCATTGTGCGGGTGCTACTGGAGAACGAAGAGGATCATCTGAGCGCCGAGGATGTCTATATGCTGGTGAAAGAGAAGTTTCCCGAAATTGGGCTGGCGACGGTATACCGGACGCTGGAGCTTCTGGCTGAGCTGCAGATTGTAGCGAAGATGAATTTCGGAGACGGCGTGGCCCGTTTTGATTTACGAGGCGAAGATCATGAGCATATGCATCATCATTTGATTTGTCAGAAATGCGGAGCCCTCGAGGAAATCAAGGAAGATTGGCTGGTCGAGCTGGAGGAGAGGCTGGAGCGGGAATACGGCTTTAAGGTGCTGGACCACCGGCTTGATTTTACAGGAAATTACAAGAGCTGCAGCAGCGGAGAATGCAAACGCGACTGCAAAGCCGTTTCCTGATAGAGGTTCATAAAAAAGCACAGGCTGTGGAGCAGCCCGTGCTTTTTTCATTTCAATGCTCGTCTATTCATTCTCGACTTTTAATACGACTTTACCGGTGCTTTTTCTGCTTTCGACCCAATCATGCGCTAACGATGCGTCCTTTAAAGGGAACGTTGCGCCAATGTCGATTTGAAGGCTGCGGTTCTCCAATAAGCGAAGCACTTTTTCCGCGATGCCTTTTAATTGCTCAGGCCGCTCCTTCCTAGTCGTGCCAAGGCTAAAACCAAGCACCGAGCGGCAGCTTGCATGAAGATCGGATGTTTGGAGCTGACCGTATTTGCCGCTCGCATTACCGAAAATAACAAGACGGCCGTAACGCGCGAGACATGTCATGCTTTGTTCGGTCACTTCGCCGCCAACGGAATCTAGAATGATATTTACGCCTTTACCGTTTGTTATTTCGTTTACTTTTTCTGAAAAGTTTTCCTCTTCGTAGCAGAATACATGATCTGCTCCCACTCGAATAGCGGCAGCCTTTTTCGCTTCGCTGCCGACGGTTCCGACCACTAGGCCGGCGCCTAAAGTTTTGGCGAGCTGTATGGCCGTTGTCCCTACCCCGCCCGACGCAGCGTGTATGAGGACCGTTTCACCCTCTTGTATTCTGGCGAGCTCGGCAAGCAGGCTGTAACTTAGGAAGGACACAATGCCGCATGCACCGGCGATATCAAAATCGATACCGTTAGGGATCGCAAAAGTCAGATTTTCATCGGCTACGATATATTCGGCATAGGAACCGTTATGAGGAAAAGCGATGACTCGTTGCCCCTTATGTAAGGACGTTACATCGGCTCCGGCCTGCTCGATCACGCCTGCCGCTTCCAGCCCTGGAATAAAAGGAACGTTTCCTTGTCCTTTATTGCCGCGTCTCGCTTTGATATCCGCAAAATTTACGCTGGTCGTTTTTACGCGAATGAGTACCTGTTTTGGACCCATGACCGGGATTTCGACATCTCTATATTTTAAATTTTTAGATGGCCCGAGACTTTCAACGACGATCGCTTTCAAACCCATTCACTCCCCGTTCGATTACCTGCAAATTCCTCCTCTTAATTTAGGCCGTATGTTTAACGGTTCAGTACAAATTTTTCGATGACGTGTTTGACGCCGTCTTCATTGTTGGTCAGCGTGATGTAATCGGCAAGCTCCTTCAAAGCCGGGACCGCGTTGCCCATCGCAACGCCGAGTCCGGCGGCCATCACCATCTCGCGGTCGTTCCAGGCGTCTCCGATGGCGATCGTTTCCTCCATGGTGCAGCCGATATATTCGGCCAAATACCGGAGCGCGTGTCCTTTTGTCCCTTCCTTGTGCATAATCTCTAAGTAATTGGCTTTTGACTTTGTAATATGCACGCGGTCGCCGATCAGCGTCTGAAGCTCATGCGCCACTTCATCAAGCCGTTCGGGCTCGTCGATCATTAGCAGCTTGTTCATCGGATGCTCGATGAGCTTGCTAAAATCAGGCTCGATATGATAAGGGATGTTGGATTGCTTGGAATACTTTTGAATGCGGTCGTTGTCTTCCGTGCTATACAGCTCGTCGTCCACATACAGCTGCAAATGAAGCTTGTTGGCTTGGCAGTAAGCATACAGCTCCTTGGCGGCATCCGTCGGAACCGAACGTTCATACAGCACCTTGCCGTCCAGCAGCGTTTTGACGAGCGCTCCCTGATACGTAATAATAGGTACATTAAGGTTAATATTTTTGGCGATCTGCTGGGCGGAGGCATACATGCGGCCGGTGGCAATCGTAACGATGACGCCCTGCTCGAGGGCGTCAGCCATCGCTTTCTTCGTGCCTTCAGTCACTTGCAGTTCGTCATTAAGCAGCGTGTCATCTAAATCTACGGCGATCAGCTTATACATCGTTGAGACGAGCTCCTCTCTTGTCCATACGGTTAGGCAATTCAGGATGATTGTAGCGAAAAACCAGCATTCATACAAGGAGATTAAGGAATGAACAATAACTTCGAAGAACCGGTCAAACAAAAATCGGGATTTATTTATGTGATTGGCGTAGTCGCGTTGCTTGTTATCGGATATGTGCTTGGGATGCTGTCGTCGGGCATGCGTTATCCGATTACAAAGGATCCGGCGTTCAAGCAGCTGAACACCGCGTACACGAAAATTATGGAAGACTATTTGAACGGCGCCGATCCGAAGGATTTGATTAACGGCGCCACGCAGGGCATGGTCGCTTCGCTGAACGATCCTTATTCGCATTATTTCGTCGGAGAGGAAGGAGAGGCGTACACCCAATCCTACGAAGGGCAATTTTATGGAATCGGCGCGGAGATGCGCCAGGAGGAAGGACTCTATATCATCACGTCGGTCATCAAGGATACGCCGGCGGAACGGGGAGGCGTTCTGGCGGGCGACACGATCATTGCCGTAGATGGCGTGGAGATTAAAGGGAAATCGTTCCAGGAACTGCTAGGCATGGTTAGGGGCGAAGAAGGCACGGAGGTTACTCTTCGTCTGCGGAGGGATGGCGAGAAGGAGCCGATCGAAATTACGATGAAACGGGCGGCTATACCCGTCTACACCGTAACTTCCGAGAAGCTGGAGGGCGGAATCGGCCATGTGACAATCAGCCGCTTCGCTGAAAATACAGCCAAGGAATTTGAAGCCGAGCTTGCCAAGCTGCAGGAGGAAGGCCCTCTGGAGGGGCTGCTGCTCGACCTGCGCTCGAACCCGGGCGGCCTGTTGACCTCGACGCTTGATATCGCCAATATCCTTATTCCGAAGGATAAGAAGATTCTTGACGTTGTGTACAAAAATGAAAGACAGACCGTTTCCTTCTTGTCTGAGCAAAAGAAAGAGTGGACGGTTCCCATCGTGGTTCTGGTCAACGGTCAATCCGCAAGCGCCAGCGAAGTGCTGACTGCCGCGCTGAAGGAATCGGCGGGAGCGACCGTCATTGGCGAAACGACGTACGGCAAAGGCGTCGTGCAAGCGTTCCGGCAGTATCCGGACGGATCTGTCCTCAGTCTGACGGAAGCGCAATGGAAAACGCCGGGCGGCACTTGGATCAATGAGCAAGGCGTATCCCCTGACATCGAGGTGAAGCTGCCGGCATACGCCAGCTTGCGTCCGCTTGCTACCGGATCCGAGATGGAGCTGGGCAGCTATGGCGATGACGTTGTCACCCTGCAGTCGATGCTGCGGGAGCTCGGATACGGACCGCTCGAAACGGAAGGCGTATTCGATGAAACGACGGAGCAGGCGCTGCGGCAATTCCAGCAAAGCGAGGGGCTCGAGACAACGGGGAAATTCGACGACAAGACCGGATACAGGCTGCTTGAGCTGCTTCGGGAAAAGCTGGATAAAGAGGATACACAGCTTCTGAAGGGCATTGAACTGCTGACAAGCGGCGTGAAAAAATGATCCGATAGCGCGGGATGCTGGAGAATTAAGGAGGGGCGGCCATTTGCCGCCCCTCCTTTTTATGTTAAAATGATCCAAACGACAAAAAGCGAGGTGCACGTTATGAATGACGCATTAGCCAAAGCGCTGAACGAGCAAATGAATTTTGAGTTTTATTCCGCCCATGTGTATCTTGCGATGGCGGCTTACTGCTCCGCCGACAGCTTGGACGGTTTCGCGAATTTCTTTATTGTTCAAGCGGAAGAGGAACGGTTTCATGCAATGAAAATATATAAGTTTCTAAATGACCGCGGGCGCCGCGCGACGCTGGCCGCATTGCCTGAACCGAATAACGACTACAATTCCGTGCTTCATGCCTTCGAGGAGGGCTACAAGCACGAGCAGCAAAATACCGAACGCTTCTATAAACTGTCCGACCTCGCCATGAACGACCGCGAGCACGCGACGATCAACTTCTTGAAATGGTTTATCGAGGAGCAGGTGGAAGAAGAAGCGCTGTTCGACAGCATCATTAACAAGCTGAAGCGGATTGACAAGGACAGTAACGCTTTTTATATGCTGGATACGGAGTTCGCAGCCCGTTCGTTTACGCCGCCAGCAGAATAGCAAAGGAAGAGCCCGGTGACTTTACAAGAAGCCGCCGGGCTTTTTTTTTTATGCGGCCAATCCATTTTTCCCCCACGCTATCTCGATTTTAAGAAGGGACTTTCCGATATACTTAGAATGGCCTATGTCGAAGTCGGAAATTTCGCTAGAGTCTCAGACTTTTCATAGACAATGCGAGATTGTGAGTGGTAGGATTGGGAAGGAATCATACGTTTGGCTATTATGGGAGAATGTGGAGGACGTTTTCATGAAGAAAAGCTGGTACAACAGGTTGGTTAGCCCCATGCTCGCGACAGCTCTGCTGCTTGCTCCATTATCCGTTCAAAGCGTCTCTGCGGCATCGGCCGCAAGCGCGAAAGCGGACAAAAGCGAGAGTATTCAGCTATGGGTTGACGGAGAACAAGTAAAGCTGTCCGCCCCGATCTACAAAACGGGCGGCGCGGCGATGGTTCCGATGGCGGATTTGCTCGATTCGCTCGGGGCGTCGTCCGCACTGGAGAAAAAAACGAATGCCATCATTATACGGGACGGCAGATTAACGATCACGATGGCCATTGGCCAGAAGGAAGCGATTGTTAACGGTAAAACGGTAAAAATGGACGCCGCGGCGGCGCTGAAAAACGGTGTGCCTTTTGTGCCGCTTCGTTTTGTAGCCGAACAGCTGGAAGCCGATGTCAAATGGGATGGAGCTATTCCTGCGATTCGGGTAAGCAGCTGGTATTATCAAGAGATAGAGCAGGATACGGAAGAAGAAGCTCCGGAAGTTGAACTGGAGAAATTGACTTCGACTGAAATCGTGGATCTTTATGACGAAAGCGTCGTATTTATCGCAACGAACGTGGCCTTCGGCAGCGGAATCGTCATTGGGGAGAACCTTGTATTGACGAATTATCACGTAATGGAAGACGCCACTTCGGCTACCGTGAACTCCATCTATTATGATGAAATTGCGGTGGAAGGCGTAGTTGCCGCAGATAAAGAAGCCGATCTTGCGATTATCCTTACGAAGGAGCCGCTAGACTTGGCGCCGGTGGAAGTCGGCTATGGCTACCAAGCGCGCAAAGGCGACCGCGTCTATGCGATCGGCAGCCCCCTCGGTTTACAGAATACGGTCTCTGAAGGGCTGATCAGCAATTTGAGCTACGAGAACGGCATTAGCTATATTCAAACGAATGCGCCGATCGACCATGGCAGCTCGGGCGGAGCGCTGTTTAACGAATATGGCGAGCTCGTAGGCATAACGTATGCGGGTATCGACGGCTCCTATGCGGATCTGAACTTCGCGATCGCGGCGTTCCAAGCGGCAATGCTGATCGATTCCGTAACGGAAGAGATGATCGAGAAGGCCGAGTTCTTGACGCCGTCGCTCCCAGAGACGCTTGTCGGCGCGCCGCTTGAAGATATTCGGAGCCTGATGGAGCAGGAGTTCTCTTCGGTACAGACGCTTGAGGGAGTTGCGGAGTTTAAGGATTGGGACGTCAAGCGCGATGCGGAAGGCTGGCTGGTATTGACGGCCAACATCGACCCGCTCTACTACTTATATTACGGGGAATCTACATCGGGCGAATTGTCGATGTGGGCGGTTAACATGGCGCATGAGCTACACCGTATGCTGCCGGATGACCGCATTCAGGTTACGATCTCCTTCGACCGCGATTACGGCTTCCAGCCGCGCGGGCTCGCGCCGGGCGAAGTCACCTCTGTCGGCAACGGCAAATGGAAGGTTCGTTATCCTGTCATCGATATGCAAATCAAGGATCAGCTTTATATCGAAACGAGAATGTAGAAATCCGATTGGCGCTCGAGAGCCGCATAGCTGCGGCAATCGGCGCCTCTTCTTTTTTAAGCCGAAGTTCGGTACAATAGATGGATGCATAACGCCGATAGGCGATTCGTCAAGTAAGAGAGGGAAGTTTCCGTTATGAAAGTCGTTCTGTCTACTCTAAACGCCAAGTTTATTCATACGTCGCTGGCTTTGCGCTGTCTGAAGGCGTACAGCGAGCATCAATTCGATATCGAAATCGCCGAATATACCATTAAAGACCCCGCGATGAACATCGCTAGCGATCTATATTCGAAAAATCCCGATGTGATCGGCTTCTCCTGCTACATTTGGAATATTGAAGAGACGATAACGGTCATTAATATGCTTCGCAAAATTAAACCGGAGCTGCGCATCGTGCTGGGCGGACCGGAAGTGAGCTACGATACGGATTATTGGATGGAGCGGCTGCCTGAAGTCGATTTCATCGTCATGGGAGAAGGGGAAGAGACGTTCCATCACCTGCTGACCGAGATCGAGGGTAACGGCAAGTTCCATATGGTGTTCGGGATCGCATACCGGAAGGAGCGGGATGGCAAGACCGAAGTGCTTATTAATCCGCCAAGGCCAAAGCTTAATTTGAATGAGTTGCCTTCCCCGCACCGATTCAAGGAGGATATCCCTCAGCTCGGCAGCCGCGTCGTCTATTTTGAGACGAGCAGGGGCTGTCCGTTCAGCTGCCAGTTTTGCTTATCCAGCATTGAGGTAGGCGTTCGCTACTTCGATATGGAGCGGACCAAATCCGATATTTTGTATCTGATCGATAACGGAGCGAAGCTGATCAAGTTTGTCGACCGCACCTTTAATATTAAACGGGACTACGCCCTCGAAATTTTTCAGTTCCTGATTGAGAATCATCGGGGCTGCGTCTTCCAATTCGAAATTACGGCGGATATTATGAGGCCGGAGGTGCTTGATTACTTAGCGGAGCATGCGCCGCCCGGCATCTTCCGTTTCGAAATCGGCGTGCAGTCGACGAACGATCCGACGAACCTGGCCGTTCAGCGCCGCCAAAATTGGTCCAAGCTCGTGCGGACGGTAACGAAGGTGAAGGATTCGGGCAAAATTGACCAGCATTTGGACTTGATCGCCGGACTGCCGCTCGAAAATTACGACACCTTTAGAGGCACCTTCAACGATGTGTTCGCGCTGCGGCCCGAAGAGCTGCAGCTTGGATTTTTGAAGATGCTCCGGGGAACAGGTCTGCGGAGAGATGCGGACAAATGGGGATACATTTATATGGACCGCGCCCCCTATGAGATGCTGGGCAACGATTTGATGCCGTTCGGCGATATCGTGCGCATCAAGCGGGTTGAGGACGTGCTTGAGAAATATTGGAACGCGCATCGGATGGATCATACGCTGCTATACCTCGTCGACAACGTCTTCCAATCGCCGTTCGATTTCTTCCAACTGTTCGGGGATTATTGGGAAGAGCGCGGCTGGCAGAAGATCGGCCATCAGCTGGAGGATCTGTTCGCTCGGCTGTGGTCCTATCTCCAGACTGTCGATGCCGCCGATCGGCCTATCGACCATGATGTGGCGCTCGGTCTGATGAAATACGATTATTTCCTGAACCATAACTATAAGCCGCGCAAAACGTGGTGGGAGTTTACGATGGACAAGCCCGAATGGGCGGGCTGGATGCGGAAGCTGGCGGAATCCCCGGAGGCCGTCTCCCGCGAGTTTGCCGATCTGGGCCTTCAGGAACGGGAGCTGCACAAGCATGCGGTCATCGAGAAGCTTCCGTTCGATCTGGCGCATTATTTGGGAACCGGGGAAATCCGTAAAGAGCGGCATACGCTGCTCGTCATGATGTACGCGCTGGAGCAAGGAGGCGGCAAGCCGAAGCCGCGTCCGTTCATGCTCGCACTGGAGCCGGAAGGCGCAGGCGCCGACTAACATTAGCCTATTAAAAAAGCTATCCGCAGCCGTAAGGCTCATAAGCGGATAGCTTTTTTATAGTTTAAAACTAAGTTGAGGATTGCCAAAACGGAGCAGACGAATGTTCCGGAGAAGCGCCAGCGTTCTCCTTTGTTTTCGGATTCCTTCCTTGTTCGATCGGATCAGAGGAATCCGACATTACGAGTTCGATTGCGGTACAACGCTCCGCAGAACCGTGAGACGGCCGGATAGCGTATAGTGTCCTAAAGTAGCAGGAAGCAGGAAGCATTCGCCTGCCTTTACCGCCAGCTCTCCGTCCTGCCAGCTCAGCCGGCCCTCGCCGTCTGCAATAACGAGAATAACAAAGCTGTAGGCTGGCGTCGTTAAAGCAAGCGGCTCCTCGATGATTCCTTTTTCAACGAGGAAATAAGGGGAGGAAGCGATAGTGAGCCATTCGCCCGGAGAGACGGCATCCGTCTTCATCCGGTTCGCGCCGGCTCCCTCGTAAGCGATAACGTTTAACGAATCCTCGATGTGGAGCTCCCGCAGCTTTCCGTCTAATCCGGGGCGGTTATAATCGTAGAGCCGGTAGGTTGTATCGGAGTTTTGCTGAATTTCGGCAACGAGTACGCCGGAGCATAACGCGTGCACGGTACCGGCCGGGATATAAAAGGCATCGCCCGCCTCTACCGGAACAACTTGCAGCGTATCCATAATCCGGCCTTCCGCGATGGCTTCTTCCATTGCCTTGCGGTCGATATTTTCCTTCAAGCCGTAAATGATCGTCGCGCCTGGCTTAGCGTCAAGAATATACCACATTTCCGTTTTGCCCAGCTCGCCCTCCGGCAGTCCTTCATACGAATCGGTAGGATGCACCTGCACAGATAAGTCGTCATTGCAATCGAGCAGCTTGATCAGCAGCGGAAAGCGGCCGTTTTTCGACGAAAAGCCGTTTGTGCCGAACCATTCTCGTCCCAGCGTCTCACGGACCTCGTCGAGCCCCTTTCCTGCGAGCGGTCCGTTTACGACCGCGGTAACGCCATTCGGGTGATCGCCGATCATCCAGCCTTCGCCGATCGCGCCTTCCGGCAGCTCAAGGCCGAATTGCTCCAACGCTCGGCCGCCCCATACTCTTTCTTTCATTTCAGCTTTGAATTTGAGCGGATATGGCTTAACCAATATGTACGCCTCCTAAGTATAAAAGCATTTGATTTTATACGGCCGCGCCCGGCTGGAACAGCTCCAGCAGCTCGCCGTCCGGCCCGTAGAAGAAAAAGTAGCGAGCTCCGTTCGGAAGCGTCGTTATTTCGTCGTCGCGCAGCTGCACTTGCGGCAGACTCTTCATGCGCTCGAATTCAGCCTCGATATCATCGACCGTAAATGCGGCGTGATGAACCTTGCCTTCCGCAGGCAAATCCGCATTATAGCCTTGAATGAGCTCAAGCTCCGTCTCGTCATGACCAGGGAAGGCCAGGAACGCCAGCTGAATAACGCCGTTTGTGTGCGTCATCGTATACTTGTGCTCAAGCCCAAGGACAGATGTGTAAAAGGCGATGGACGCTTCGATATCGCGAACCATAATGCCTAAATGCTCTAATTTTTTCACTGCCATGTTATTCAATCTCCTTTTCTGTAGTTAAGACGATTTGCGCCGCTCGACCGCGATGAGGTAAGGGGCCGCGCTGCGCTGCGGCTGCCTGTACAGAACCGCCTGCCCCTCCGATTGGGGAAGGGCGGCTGCCCATGCTTCGACTGCGGCCGCTTCCGTGTCCCCGCCTGGATGGCCGGGGTAAAGAACGCAGGTAATGATTCCGCCTGGCCGAAGCAACGTCATCGCGGCTTGAAGCGCTCCGATCGTGGAGGCAGGCTGCGTGATGACGGCAGGGTCGCCGCCGGGAAGAAACCCGAGATTAAACATGATCGCTGAAATTTGTCCCCTGTGAGCAGGGGATATCGCCTCGGTCATGCCGGCGTGATCCATCAGATGCAGCTGCACTTGCCGGTGCGCCCCGGCCGCGGCAAGCCTGTCATGCGTACGGTCGAGCGCCTCCTGTTGGATGTCGAATGCGTAGACGACGCCTTTCGGACCGACCAGCTTGGCGAGGGCCAGCGTATCGACGCCGCCGCCCGCAGTCGCATCGACAACGATATCGCCGCTGCCGGCGCGCTCCTCGATCCATTTGTGCGCCATGCTAAGCACAGATAAAAATCCCATGCCTTACACCTCCGGTTTCCAAAGCTTGCCCTGCCATGTATCCCGCCGTCGCAGCTCTTGGTCGATTCCGTTCAGCACTTCCCATTTCCTCATGCTCCACATCGGACCGATCAGCAGATCGCGCGGCGCGTCGCCGGTCAGCCGGTGAACGATCATCTCCGGGGGGAGAATTTCCAAGGAGTCTACGATCAGCCGGATGTATTCATCCTTCTCCAGAAATTGCAGAAGGCCAGCTTCATATTGCTTAACCATTGGGGTTTTGCGCATTAAATGAAGGAGATGAATCTTGATGCCCTGCACGTCCATCCGAGCGACCTGGCGGCAGGTTTCCATCATCATTTCGCGGGTCTCCTGCGGGAGACCGTAAATGATATGGGCGCATACGCGGATGCCCCGTTCGCGAAGTCTTCTCACCGCATCGAGGTAGCAGGCTGTATCGTGGGCGCGGTTGATGAGCTCGGAGGTCGACTCATGGACCGTTTGCAGCCCCATCTCCACCCATAAATAAGTGCGTTCGTTCAATTCGGCCAAATAATCGACAACGTCATCCGGCAGACAGTCGGGACGCGTCGCGATCGATAAGCCGACCACGCCGGGCTGCCGCAGAATCACCTCGTAATAGTCGCGCAGCTCCTCCACCGGTGCGTACGTGTTGGTATACGCTTGGAAATAACCGATATAACGCGCATCCGGCCACTTCTGATGCTGCCGGTCCCGGATCGTATTAAATTGTGTCACGAGGTCGTCGCGGCGGCTTCCGGCAAAATCGCCTGAACCGCGCGCGCTGCAAAAGGTGCAGCCGCCCTTCGCGATCGTGCCGTCGCGATTGGGGCATGTAAATCCGGCGTCAAGCATGACCTTGAACACTTTGCCTCCGAACTGCTCTCGCATTTCATAGTTCCAAGTATGGAATCGTTTATCGCCCCAGTGCAGCGGGAACTCTTGCGAGATGTTCGTATAAATCATGAATTTCCCCTTCTTTCCGAGCATTCAACCTTCATTGTATCGGAAAAATTATCGAAAAGCCATGCTTTGTCCGGGTGTCTTGGTATGAACGTTCGGATTCAGGGAAAACTGGAAATAGAACTGCGTAAAACTGCAGATTGGGCTTGAAAAACCTAACATGGTGTGTTATATTAAAAGTGCGACAAATCAATGAAAAAACCTGACATAGCCAAAATGTAAACGCACACATGAAAAGTCGTTATAATTGGAAAATTTCAACCATAATCCGATGAGGTGATGTGAGATGAATTTAACCAAAATCCCGAACGGCGATGAGAAAGTAACCGTTGAATTAACGGTGAAGGAACTGATGGCTTTGTCAGGCATCCAGTTTCACGCCAACCATGATGTCAAAGTATCCGCGCGCAAGAAGCTCAATTCGGTGCTGGCGGAGACGTGGGAGCAAGAGGGTAAACAAAATGCGTCGATTTCTTATCAGTTTCTGAGCTGACAAATCGAATACATGAGCATCCTGACGGGGCGTCTTCGGAAGATCTATACGGTCTTCGAGAATGCCCCGTTTTTGTTGTTATGAGGGCCGGGAACGACAACGGCGGGAAAAAGGCTTTACAAGGAGAGCGCAGTTGGGCACAATAAGGACTGATTACTATCATGCGATTGTTTATTGAAGGAGAAATTACGTATGCGTTTAAGAGGCAGAAAAGGGATACGGGAAAGCTTGGAGAGCCAGCCGGAGCTAGTCGTGCTGGATGCGGCTCCGCACCGCGGCAAATGGAAACAATTTTTCGGCAACGATAACCCCATTTATGTTGAGCTCGGGATGGGCAAAGGCCAATTCATCAGCCAGATGAGCGTGCGCAATCCGCACATTAATTTCATCGGCGTCGATATGTATGACGAGCTGCTGAGGCGCGCCAGCGAGAAGGCAAGGCTGGCATGGGAGGAGAAGGAGGTTCCCCATCCGCCCAATTTGGCGCTGCTGCGCGCGAATATCGAAGGGATTGAGACGATGTTTGCGCCAGGCGAGCTGGAGCGCATCTATTTGAACTTCAGCGACCCGTGGCCGAAGAGCAAGCACGCCCGCAGGAGACTTACCCACGAGCGTTTCGTCGCCAAATATAAGGAGATTCTTAATGAGAACGGCGAAATCCATTTTAAAACGGATTCCGTGTCGCTCTTCGAGTTTTCGCTGAACAGCTTCGCGGATATGGAGCTGGTTATGCGCAATATTTCGCTTAACCTTCATAAGGACGGGCCTCGCGAGGATTTGGTCTTTACCGAATACGAGACCAAATTTTATGAGAAGGGGCAGCCGATCCACCGGGTGGAAGTGGTAATTGGCGAGGAGGCGCTTCGCAAGCATCGCGAGCAGAAGCTAAACAACCGGCGGGACGAGCAAGCCGCGGCACAAGACGGCGACGACCAAGAAGATTAGACGAAGGAAGCCGGATTCAACCAGAAGGCGTGCACCGCATAGGCTGTAACCGTCCCGATCACGGCTCCGGCCGCAACATCCGAAGGGTAATGCAGACCCAAATACATTCTGGACCACGCTACGGAAATCGCGATAACGAATGCCGCAGGCGCAATGACGACCGTGTGGGGTCCGCCTGCCAGCAGAAGAGGAACGATCCATGAAAATATGGCCGTCGTGTGCCCGGACGGGAAAGAAGAGTCTTGGAGCGGCTTTGGACAAGTATTGACTTCCGGCAGCGCTTGATAGGGACGGAGGCGCTTCAGCTTCCGTTTCACGATCGCAACCGGAATATGGCTGACAGCAACGGCCGTAAGACATTGCCAGCCCGCCGTATGCCATGGGGACGGCGCCAGAAGCGCAAGCAGCAGGGCGGAGACAAGCGTGAAGGTGGCTCCGCCCATATGCGTTACGGTGCTCAGCCACTTGTCTAATGTGACAGAGAGCCATCCGAGAGAAGTTCTCCGGTTCGCCCATATCAGCATTTTTTGTTCCCTCGTTCTCATCCATCCAATCATTTTATCCATGACCGTTCACCCTTTCCATCCATCGTTGTCAGCGTCTAGGATCTTCTGATTTCATTGTAGTCGTCAAATATTGTCTGAACGTTATCCGAATAATAAATTCATATTAACGATTCATTCATAACCGGATAATTTGGAGAAAACATACGCCTCTTACAATGGAGAAAACACGACCGCGCGTGTCGCGCCGGCAGCCGCGCAGTCGAATCCGGAGGCGATTCATATGAGAGTGGCGATATTTACCGATACGTACGTTCCCGACGTGAACGGCGTAGCGCGAACGCTGCAGCGCTGGACCAGCTATTTGGAGCGGCGCGGCGTCGCCTGCAAAGTATTTGCGCCGGAGCCTTCATCGCGGGCGGGGCGGCAGTCGACGCCGAACTCTGTCGAAAGATTCGTCAGCTTCCCGTTTTTTCTTTACCCGGAATGCCGTCTTGCCTTTCCGAATCCGGCCCATATCCGCAGGGCCATTACGGAATTCCGGCCTGATCTTATCCACGTTGCGACCCCTTTTAACCTCGGTCTTTGCGGCCTCCGCTTCGCGCGCAAATACGGCATTCCGCTTATTGCTTCTTATCACACCAACTTTGACCAATATTTATCGTTTTACAATCTGCAATGGATGGAAAAGCTGTTATGGAGATATATGGATTGGTTTCATCGCGATTGCAAGGCGGTCTTTGTTCCTTCGGCCAGCACGTTGTCGAATTTGGCGGAGAGAGGCTGGGATGCTAAACGGCTTACAATTTGGAGCAGAGGCGTAGATACAAGCGTCTTTCATCCTTTGGCGGATCGTGAGGCGTTGCTTTGCAAAGCGGATATCGCTAAGACATCGTATCTCGTTCTGTACGCAGGCAGGCTGGCGCCGGAAAAGGATGTTGAAACGGCGATCGAGGCGTTTGCCCGTTTTCAGCGTTCGGTTTGTCAGGAGTCCGTTTTTGTCATCGCGGGTGACGGGCCGTCGTCAGAGCTTCTTAAGCAGAAATGTTCAGAGGAAGGAGTAAACGCCAGATTCATTGGTTTCACGGAAGCCGGCGAGCTGCAGAAATGGTATGCGGCGGCGGATGTTATGCTGTTCCCTTCCCCGACAGAAACGTTCGGGAATGTCGTCTTGGAAGCGATGGCCTGCGGAACGCCTGTTATCGGCGCCGATGCCGGCGGCGTTCGGGATACGATTCAGGACGGAGTAACGGGTCTGTTAAGAGCTCCCGGCGACTCCGAAGCGTTCGCGGCGGCCTTGGAGCTGCTGTACCGTGAGCCGGAAACGAGGGCTTGCATGGGCAGGAATGCTCACCTCTATGGAAGAAGCCGCTCATGGGAGGATATATTTGACAAGCTTCTGACGCAATGCGACACGCTGGCGGGTGCTTCAGAACGCGAATCCTCCATATTGCCTAAACGGCGCATTAATTAATTTTAATATAGGCCCGTTTAAGGAGGCCATTTGTGCTAAAAACGCAGGAAATGGTTGAGAATAAGACTGTTGAGGAGTAAACGGAGGGGAAATCAGCTCCACGTTCAAATGCAAGCGTTTTTCTGACTGAATTAAACGTATATACGCCGTATTCCCATTTTGACAAAGCGGGGGATTCAGTAGAAAATCAGAAAGGCAAATATTGCAACGCATGAAAAAGAAAATCTGCCCTTTATACAGAGAAAAAAATGGAGCAGACACACAAAATCAGGGGTTATAGGGGGTAATGCCGCATGATTTTTACGGTAGTGTTTATTGTTTTTCAAGTTTTGCTGGCTTTAATCGCAATATACCAGTTCTCGCTGTCCTTGTTCGGCTTTCTGAAAAATAAGAGCCGAAAGCGGCACGAGCCGCGCAAATCGTTCGCCGTTCTTGTGGCGGCGCACAACGAAGAGAAGGTTGTCGGGGCCCTGATTGAGAACCTGAAGAAGCTGGACTATCCGAAAGAGCTGTACGACGTCTTTGTGATTTGCGACAACTGCACCGACGGCACGGCGGAGATCGCCCGCAGCATGGGCGTTTACGCGTGCGAGCGCAAAAATTATCATCTCCGCGGCAAGGGCTATGCGATCGAATGGATGCTGAAAGAGCTGTGGAGCATGCCGCGCCAATATGACGCGGTCGTCATGTTCGACGCGGATAATTTGGTCAATCCGGATTTCCTGCGGCTGATGAACGACGATTTGTGCGAAGGCCATCAGGTCATCCAAGGTTATTTGGACACGAAGAACCCGGGCGACTCCTGGATTACGGCGGCTTACGCGATTACGTATTGGTACTGCAACCGCTTGTGGCAGCTGTCCAGAACCAATCTGAAGATGAGCAACTTCCTTGGCGGCACGGGCATGTGCTTCGAAACGAATCTGCTGAAGGAAATCGGCTGGGGAGCAACAAGCCTGGTCGAGGACTTGGAGTTTTCGATGCGCTGCGTGAAGCGTAACGTTTACCCGATTCTGAATTACGACGCGAAGGTGTATGACGAGAAGCCGGTTTCCTTCCGGGCTTCCGCAAGACAGCGGCTTCGCTGGATGCAGGGACACTTCAACGTCGCTCGCAACTATTTCTTCCCGCTGCTGTGGGCTGGCATTAAGGAGCGCAATTTGACCAAAATTGACGCCGCCGTTTACTCGGTCTCGGTCTATAATACGCTGCTCGGCTTCCTGCTTACGGCCGTCATGTGGATCGATATGGCGGTGCCTGCACCGGATGTGATCCATTCTGTGTATAACTATCTGCCATGGTGGCTGATCGCGGTGGCGGCTGCGGCGACGGTGCTGCAATTCCCGGCCGCAATGATGATGGAGAAGGTGAGAAACTGGAAGATGTACGCGCATTTGCTTACGCTGCCGTTTTTCCTGATTTCCTGGTGGCCGATTACGTTCTACGCGTTCTTCACGCAGAACAACAAAACGTGGAGCCATACGCAGCATACCCGGGTTGTTCGCATTGAAGAAGTTCAGAGTAAATAAAGCTATTGGATATTGACACATATAATTAGGCTGTGATATAGTAATTTAGTATTGTATACGACATATTCGCACAAGCAGAAGCGCCCGCTTCTCACCTTTTGGCTAAGCTGACTGGTCTGCGATAATCGGATGGGTATGCTGTCGCTTCGATTTATTGAAGCTGATATAAGCAGAATCAATTGACGGTTATGAGATGCGGGTTCTAGCGAACCCGCATTTTTTATTGGGAAGAGCACACACATCGTAAACCATTATGGAGGTGGCACGTTATTAGCAGAGAACATCAAATCAACGATGAAATCCGCGCCAGAGAAGTACGCTTGGTAGGCGCGGAGGGAGAGCAAATCGGCATTAAGCCGCTTCGCGAAGCGCTGCAGCTCGCAGCTGAGGCTAACATGGATCTGGTGAACGTCGCACCGACGGCCAAACCGCCGGTTTGCCGCATCATGGACTACGGCAAGTTCCGCTATGAGCAGCAGAAGAAAGAGAAGGAAGCTCGTAAGAACCAAAAGATTGTTGACCTGAAGGAAGTATGGTTCCGGGCCAACATCGAGGAGCACGACTATCAGGTGAAATTCCGCAATGTCGTTAAGTTCCTGAACGAAGGCGACAAGGTGAAAGCTTCCGTCCGGTTCCGCGGCCGCGAGATTACGCATGCCGCAATCGGCCAACGGATTCTGGAACGCCTCGCCAAAGAGGTTGCCGAAATATGCAATGTCGAGCGCGCTCCTAAGCTGGAAGGCCGGAGCATGATTATGATTTTGGCACCGAAATCCAACAACAGCTAAAGGCTGGAACAACATTAAGGAGGATAAACTGACATGCCTAAGATGAAAACGCACAGCAGTCTGAAAGACCGCTTCAAAATTACCGGTACGGGTAAAGTGAAACGCTACAAAGCATACAGAAACCACTTGCTTTCGCACAAGTCCGGCCGTCAAAAACGCGTGCTTGCGGGTCAACCGCTTATGGCCGCTGGCGATGTTCGCCGTTTGCAGCAAGGTCTTTCCAACTTGAAATAATGATCGTATAAGATACAAATTCAACCTACAGGAGGTTTCCACTCATGGCAAGAGTTAAAGGCGGCTTCGTCCGCGCTCGTCGTCGTAAAAGAATTTTAAAGCTGGCTAAAGGTTATTTCGGTTCGAAACACCGTCTGTTTAAAACAGCGAAGGAGCAAGTAGGCAAGTCCCTGATGTACGCTTACCGCGACCGTCGCAACAAGAAGCGCGACATTCGCAGACTGTGGATCGTTCGTATCAACGCGGCAGCTCGCGTGAACGGCCTGTCCTACAGCAAATTCATGCACGGCCTGAAGCTTGCGGGCATCGAAGTAAACCGCAAGATGCTTGCTGACCTGGCTGTGAACGACATCGCTTCGTTCAACTCGCTGGCCGGCGTTGCGAAACAAAAAATCAACGCTTAATCGCGTTTTGTAAAGACCCTATCGGCAATCGCTTCATGCGGTGGTCGAGGGGTCTTTTTTGTATGGATAAGCAGGTTCGGAGCATCAAGAAAACAGACAAGCGACAGCAGACAAACATACAAGCAAGTCCTCCCTTTCCTGAATAAACTGCAGAATAACGGGAAAGGAGGGATTTGACATGCATAACGTTTCCAGAAAGCAAGTGCGGAAACTGATCGGCAAATCCATCTATGCAGTGCGCAGGGACGGTTCTGTCGTAACGGGCAAGCTGCTTCGGCTGCGCGGGAACCGATTGATTGTAGCGTCGAGCAAAAGACCAAAAGGCAAAAAGGGCAAAAAGGTCCAAACAAAAGGCTTTGGATTTTTCCTATGGCCGCTTCTGCTCTTTGATCTGCTGGCAATAGGCACGCTGGGATTCTGGGGTGGAGGCTACGGCGGTTACGGCGGAGGCTACGGCGGCTGCGGCTGCGGTGTCCCGACATGCGGAGGCTGCGGCTACGGCAAATTTGGCGGCTACGGGCCCAATGCCGGCTATCCCGGCGGGTATTTTAACGGGTATTACTAACGGGTAACGCGGATGGCGAGGTCAACGGTTTAAGCAGCTCATAGCATTGAACCTCGGGTAAATAACGAATGGTTCCAAAGCCAAGCTTATTGTAAAAGCGATGCGCTCTGACGTTGATCCGATCGACGAATAAACGGGCCGCTTGGCAGCCTCGCGCTTTGCCGTAGGCCTCGGCATACGCCATCAGCGTTGTGCCCAGCCTTTGTCCCCGATACTCCGGATTTGTGACAAGCATGTCAATGACGGTCTCCGTGCCGTGGACATAGAAGTGAATAAAAGCGACTGGGGGACCAAGCTTAGAGCTAGTCGCGACATAGGTAACGCCGTTTCGGAACCGCAACGGGAGCTCGCGGATCATATGGGCGTCGAGCGGACGAGCGGTGTACGAGAGCGGAATCAATTCGGCCCGGATAAGACGGACAAGCTCTGTGTCATCCGATGGCTTCCGATTACGAATCATGGGCAACCTTCCTGTTCTGCGGAGCAGTCTGCGCCGCGCTGCATGAGATTTCCTGTTAAAGGCTATACTACTATATGTATGCCGCTGGCCTGCGGTTCGCATAAGACCGGAATCAAGAGGTCTTCGAAAAGGGGTATTTATGGTTCTTGACGAACTGTCAGAATACGCATATAATAATGAAAAGTCATAATCAATCGGCAATGATGAGGACGAAGTGTTAAGGGCTCTTTTGCTCAGAGAGCGGACGGATCAGCTGCAACCGACGCCAAAACCCCTTTTCTACGAGCTCACCTCGGAGCTATCCTCCTGAAAAGCAACCCGGGTTGCCTATTAGGGAGCATCGCAGGGCAAGCGTTAAAGTGCCATGGTAGAACGTCGGAATGTGCACAGCGTTCTAACCAATGGAGGTTATATATCGGGAGATATATAACGAATTTGGGTGGTACCACGGAAGCGTAACCTTTCGTCCCTTCAGCTTAAGGCTGAAGGACGAAAGGTTTTTTGTTTTTCGAGAGGAGGAAAATAGATGGCAACGCAAACGCAAAGTTCAACTGTAAAGTCGAAAGAGGAATTAATCGAAAAATTTTCGAAGCCTGAAGTGATCTCAGGGTCGGAGATCCTGCTACGCAGCCTGCTTCTGGAAGGCGTGGATTGCGTATTCGGTTATCCGGGCGGCGCTGTACTGTATATTTACGACGCCATGCACGATAACCCTGATTTCAACCATTTGCTCACAAGGCACGAACAAGGCGCTATTCACGCGGCGGACGGCTATGCCCGCGCCAGCGGCAAAGTCGGCGTATGTATCGCAACATCGGGACCGGGGGCTACCAATCTCGTCACCGGCATCGCGACGGCGTATATGGATTCCGTGCCGCTCGTTGTCATTACGGGCAATGTCTTTTCCACTCTGATCGGAACGGACGCATTCCAAGAAGCTGACATCACCGGCATCACAATGCCGATTACGAAACACAGCTATTTAGTTCGCAAGGTTGAAGACTTGCCTCGGATTATTCATGAGGCGTTCCATATCGCAAATACGGGCCGTAAAGGACCGGTTCTTATCGACATTCCGAAGGATGTGTCGGCGGCGAAGACGCTGTTCCAGCCGGTAACGGAAGTGAATATCCGGGGCTATAATCCGACGATTAACCCGAACAAGCTGCAAGTGGACAAAATGATTAAGGCGATCGCGGAAGCGAAAAAGCCTTTGATCTTGGCGGGCGGCGGCGTCGTTTATTCCGGAGCGCATGAGGAGCTTCTGGAGTTCGTAACGAAGACGCAAATTCCGATCACGACAACGTTGCTCGGACTTGGCGGCTTCCCAAGCGGCAATGATCTGTGGCTGGGGATGCCGGGGATGCACGGCACGTATACGGCGAACAACGCCATCCAAAGCGCTGATCTGCTAATCAATATCGGCGCGCGGTTCGATGACCGGGTAACGGGCAAGCTTTCGGGCTTCGCTCCGCACGCGAAGATCGTTCACATCGATATCGATCCCGCGGAAATCGGCAAAAACGTTCCGACCGACATTCCGATCGTGGGAGACGTCAAGTCCGTGCTGGCGATGGCCAACAAGCTGGCGGTTCGCGCCGACAATGCGGATGACTGGCGGGCAAGCATTCAGGAATCGAAAGCGAAGCATCCGTTCAAATACATCGACTCCGATACCGAGCTGAAGCCGCAATGGGTTGTTCAAATGATCCACGAAACAACGAATGGCGACGCGATCGTTACGACGGACGTCGGCCAGCATCAAATGTGGGCCGCGCAGTACTATCCGTTCAACAAACCGCGTTCGTGGGTAACCTCCGGCGGGCTTGGCACGATGGGCTTCGGTTTCCCTTCGGCGATCGGCGCCCAGATGGCGAACCCGGACCGCGTCGTCGTATCGATCAACGGCGACGGCGGCATGCAGATGTGCGCTCAGGAGCTTGCGATCTGCGCGATTAACAATATTCCGGTTAAAGTGGTCATCCTGAACAACCAGGTTCTCGGCATGGTTAGACAGTGGCAGGAGCTGATTCACGAGAACCGCTTCAGCCATATCGATCTAGCCGGCAGCCCCGACTTCGTGAAGCTCGCAGAAGCTTACGGCGTGAGAGGCTTCCGCGCCTCGAACAAGGACGAAGCCCGCACCGCATGGGAAGAAGCGCTCCGTCATCCTGGTCCGGCCGTCGTCGAGTTCGTCGTACGCCGTGACGAGAACGTTTATCCGATGGTTGCCCAAGGCAGCACCATCGATCAAATGATCATGGGGGATGCGGAATGATGAAAAAGCATACGATCGCAGTAATCGTCAACGATCAGCCCGGCGTTCTGCAGCGCGTATCCGGCCTATTCGGACGCCGGGGCTTCAATATTGAAAGCATTACGGTTGGAACAAGCGAGGAGCAGGGCCTCTCGCGCATGGTCATCGTCACTTCCGGCGATGACCATACGCTGGAGCAAATTACGAAGCAGCTTTACAAGCTGATCGACGTCATCAAGGTTGTTGATCTGAGCGCCAATCCGATGGTCGCAAGAGAGCTTGCTTTGATCAAGGTTCATGCGGAGCCCGCGTCTCGTCCCGAAATTCTCGGCGTCGTCGAAACGTTCCGCGCGGCGGTTGTCGATATCGGCACGCAATCATTAATGGTACAAGTAGTAGGAGACACGGAGAAGATCGACGCGATGATCGAGCTTCTTAAGCCTTATGGCATCCGCGAGCTTTCGCGCACTGGTGTTACCGCGCTTAACCGCGGTAACGTAAAACAATGATTCAATCGTATTAACATCCCGCTTTGAGCGGGAGTTTAAGAGGGGAAGCACGGAGAGTAAACCGGCTCCCCGCTTAAACACCCGCTCAAAAGGGTCCAATAAAAGGAGGCAATCATCACATGGCAGTTACATTGTATTATGAAAAGGACGCTGACCAAAGCGTACTGCAAGGTAAAACGATCGCGGTTATCGGTTACGGAAGCCAAGGACACGCACAAGCGCAAAACCTGCGCGACAGCGGCCTGAAGGTTATTATCGGTCTTCGTCCAGGCAAATCGGCTGAAGTTGCCAAAAAAGACGGCTTCGAAGTATTGACGGTTGCTGAAGCGACAAAGCTGGCTGACGTTGTTCAAATCCTTCTCCCAGACGAGACGCAAGCGCAAGTCTACCACGAGGAAATCGAACCGAACCTGAAGCAGGGCGCAGCGATCATGTTCTCCCACGGCTTCAACGTTCATTTCGGACAAATCGTGCCAAGCGCGGACAAAGACGTATTCCTGGTAGCTCCGAAATCGCCAGGTCACATGGTTCGCCGCACCTACCAAGAAGGCTTCGGCGTTCCTGGTCTGATCGCAGTTCATCAGGACGCGACCGGCAACGCAAAGGCTATCGGCCTTGCGTACGCGAAAGGTATCGGCTGTACGCGTGCAGGCGTTATCGAAACAACGTTCAAAGAAGAGACAGAAACCGATTTGTTCGGCGAACAAGCCGTTCTTTGCGGCGGCGCTTCCGCGCTTGTTAAAGCTGGCTTCGAGACGCTGGTTGAAGCAGGCTACGCGCCAGAGATGGCATACTTCGAGTGCTTGCATGAGCTGAAGCTGATCGTTGACCTGATGTACGAAGGCGGTCTGGCTACTATGCGCGACTCCATCTCCAATACGGCAGAATACGGCGACTACGTTACAGGTCCTCGTATCGTAACGGAAGAAACGAAAAAAGAAATGAAGCGCGTATTGGAAGACATCCAATCCGGCCGTTTCGCACGCGACTTCATCCTCGAGAACAAATCCGGCCGCGCGATGCTTACGGCTACTCGCCGCAACGAAGCCGCTCACCCGATCGAGGAGACTGGCAAGCAGCTGCGCGAACTGATGCACTGGATTAAGAAATAATCTAGCTTAAGCGCATATACTAGGCTCAGAGAAACAACCAATCCCGGTCCATATGGAGCGCATGCCGGCAGCGATCTTCGCTGCCGTCATGCCTATCTCCGTGCGGTATCGGGATGATTCTGTTCATGGAGGTACAGGGCAACATGCGGAAAATATATATTTTCGATACAACGCTTCGTGACGGCGAGCAATCTCCTGGCGTTAACCTGAACACGAAGGAGAAGGTCGAAATCGCGCTCCAACTCGAGAAGCTGGGCGTAGATCGTATTGAAGCGGGATTTCCTGCCGCGTCGCCGGGTGACCTGGCTGCGGTGAACGCCGTCGCCCGGGCTGTTAAAAACGCGACGATCATCGGCCTGTCCCGTTCGCGCGAGCAGGATATCGACGCGGTGCGCGAAGCGTTAAAAGGCGCTCAGGATCCGTGTATCCATCTCTTCCTTGCGACGAGCCCGATCCATCGGAAGCATAAGCTCCGCATGGAGAAGGAGCAGGTGCTGGAAGCGGCGGACCGCGCAATCCGTTACGCGAAGCAATATTTCGATAAAATCGAGTTCTCTCCGGAAGACGCGGGCCGCACGGAGCTTGATTTCCTGTGCCAGGTGACGGATATGGCGATCAAAGCCGGCGCAACGGTCGTTAATATTCCGGATACCGTTGGGTATATGAATCCGCAGGAGTTCGGCAACATCTTCAAGACGCTTAAGGAGCAGGTGCCGAACATCGAAAAAATCCAGCTCAGCGCGCACTGTCACGATGATTTGGGCATGGCGACCGCGAACGCGCTGGCGGCGATTTTGAACGGAGCGGATCAGGTCGAGGGCACGATCAACGGAATCGGCGAACGAGCGGGCAACACCGCGATCGAAGAGGTTGCGATGGCGCTGGCGACTCGTCCGGACTTCTTCGGCGCCCAGACGACGCTGAATCTGAAGGAAATCGCCAAAACTAGCCGCCTCGTGAGCAAGCTGACGGGTATGGTCGTTCCCGGCAACAAAGCGATTGTCGGCGCCAATGCGTTCGCCCATGAATCCGGCATTCACCAGGACGGCATGCTGAAGGAAAAAACGACGTATGAGATCATCTCGCCCGATACGATCGGCCTGAAGGAATCCAAGCTGGTGCTGGGCAAGCATTCCGGCCGCCATGCTTTCCGCGAGAAGCTGATCGATCTTGGCTATGAGCTGGAGGAAGAAGCGGTTAACGCGGCTTTCGCCAAGTTCAAGGATCTGGCCGACCGCAAGAAAGCGGTCAGCGATGAGGATATTCGCGCGCTGCTGGAGGAGAAGCTGATCGATAC
Organism: Paenibacillus nanensis; assembly: GCF_003583765.1. GTDB lineage: Bacteria > Bacillota > Bacilli > Paenibacillales > Paenibacillaceae > Pristimantibacillus > Pristimantibacillus nanensis. The sequence continues at coordinate 149,500 of NZ_QXQA01000006.1, read as the reverse complement.
GCCGGAGGTGTTCACGCTGGAGACGATTCAGGTGAGCTACGGCAACAAATCTACGCCGAAAGCGACGGTTAGCGTGCGCGTGGAAGGCGAAATCCGCGAGGAGACAGCCGAAGGCAACGGCTCCGTCGATGCGATCTACAACGCGATCGATCTTGCGACCAAAGAGACGGTTGAGCTGGAGGATTACTCCATCAAATCCGTATCCCAAGGCAAAGACGCGCTCGGAGAAGTGCATGTGGTGCTGAAGCAGAACGATATTTCCGCGCAAGGACGCGGTCTTAGCACGGATATTTTGGAAGCGAGCGCTAGAGCGTATCTCGATGCGGTGAACCGCCTGATCGACAAGCGGAAGCAGCCAAGCCGCCGTGACAATATGAGCTTAATCTAAGAGGAAATGAAAAAGCCGCGCTGTCGGACGACGATGCAAGTCGTCAGATGGCACGGCTTTTTTTGCGAGGTTCATTTGCTGATGAAGGAACGATTTGCTGCAGTTTAATCCTTATTGGCCGCTGCATGCTCTTTGCGTCTGCTGACCATCACGAAAGCGGCGAAGGAAAGCAGCACCGCTCCGGTGAAGAGGAAGCCCTCGCTCTCGTCGAACGGCAGCCAGCCCAGCAGCGAAGATCCGGCAACGACGCCCAGCGAGAAGAAGGCGTAGAAGTAGCCGTACGCTTTGCCCCTCAGCTGGGCCGGGGTCGCCCGGATAAGCATCGTGTTGATCGACGGGAACAGGAAGGCGAAGCCGACCCCGTATAGGCCCAGAACGGAGTAGAGCGCCAAGGTCGTATCCGCTTGGCCGATCAGCAGCTGGCTCAGGCCCATCAGCCCGATGCCCAGCGCCATCGTAATGGACGGTGCGGCCCGGTCGAATATCCGGTTCGTCGGAAGCGCGAAGATCAGAACCGCAATGATGCCGAAGGCGCTCATAAGCGTGCCGCTCAGCCTGGAGTCATACCCCAGCGACTGCACATGGAGCGGGAGCAGGTAGGCGATGACGCCCTGCGAGAACATCAGGAAGAACGCGCCGCCGTAGGCCTTTATGACCGCGATATTAAGGAACGGGCCTTTAGCGGCAGGCTCTTCCTTCTCTTTCTTGGCGATCTTGTATTTGCCGAGGAAGATGGCGGACAAGACGGCCAGCGCCAGTCCCAGCATCGCAACGCAGGTGAAGACGAACGGAACGGATGTTTTGCTGGCCATAATGCCGCTGAATGCGGGCCCGATAATGGCGGCAAGTCCGACGAACGTGCCGGTAAAAGCGACCTTTTTCCCTTGCTCGTTCTGCACGGTTGTGTTGGCCGAGAAGGTGAAGGCGGCCGGCACGATCAAGCCCGCGACAAAGCCGTGAATAATGCGGACGACGATTAGCCAGGCGGGCTGCTCGACGAAGTGATACAGAAGCAGCGCGCCGCTCGATAAGACAAGACCGGCCATCAAGATTTTGAAGGGGCCGATTTTGTCCGTCATAATCCCCGATAGGATATTGCCGAACGTATTGGACAGCGAGTACAGTCCGATGACGAAGCCGACGATGAACGAGCTGGCGCCGATCGAAGCGGCGAAGGTGCTCATGACCGGCAGCTGCGCGAACAGATCAAAGAAGGAGAAGAAAACGATGCTGTATACAAGCAGCGCGTAATTGAACGGCTTGACCGCATATTTCGCCTGCGCTTTCTTCAGCTGCCAGTCCAGCACGAAGTTGCCGAATGGAACAAATGCCGCCAGCACCGCCGCAGCCGGCCAAAGCAGATTCCATCTGATTCTAAGCGACGAGTACAGGATGGCCAGCCCGTAGAGGCTGAATATGCCTCCGTGAAGGCTGCCGACGATCGTAACGGCTTTGTCCATCCCCCATATATATTTGAGCGGCATCGCGATGCCAAGCAAGACTAATAGCGACAGGCCGTCGAATAGTCCGGTAATGCGAAGTAGACGTATTGGATGTGCTTTCACTTGAGTCGGCTCCTAATTTCATGATGAGTGCAACGAATTCTATTAACTCTATTCTATCACTTTACTTGCTGAAAAAGTCGATCAGCCACTTGGTCAGCTGGCGATGGGCTTCGCTTATATAGCGCTCCGAGCCGTAGATCAGCTCCAGATGGCGCATTGGCGCATGGTCGGAGATCGGAATCGCGACAATATCTCGCCGCATGGATTCCTGCTTAAGCAGGCTGACGGGCTGAATCGTCGCTCCGACGCCAGCGCGGACCAGCTGCAGGAGAGAGATGGCCGTGCTGGTCTCCATGACGGTCGCGAGCTGGAAGCCGCCCTTCTCCCGGCACACCTTCTCCACCAGATCGCGGCCGAGGAAGCCGCGCGGATACATAACGATCGGCAGCTGCTCCAGTTCGCGAAGCGTAATGGACGGTCTGTCGGCAAGCACGCTGCCGGAATGGACAAGCAGGTGATAAGGCTCCGAGAGCAGCGGAATTTGCACCAGACGCTTGTCCGGCGGAGTTCTGAGCGCGATGCCGATATCGACCCGGTTACTCAATACCTCCTCCAGGATTTGAATCGTAGAGAAGGCCTGCAGCTGTATATCGGGATATTCGGAATGGAAGTGGATAAAGAGCGGCACCAGCTGGAAGTCTAAATCCGAAGGCAGAACGCCAAGACGGACGGTGCCCCGAGCCGACGACCTCAGCTCCCGTATCGCGATTTTGGCATCCTGCTCAGCCAGAAGCATACGCCCGCCGTGGAAATGCAGCAGCTTGCCGGCTTCGGTCGCTACGACCTGCTTGCCGATCCGGTCGAATAGCGGCATTCCGAGCTCCGCCTCCAGCACGCGGATCTGCTGGCTTAAGGTGGGCTGGGATATGCCAAGCGCCTCAGCCGCTTTTGTGAAATGAAGATGCTCGTAGACAGCCATAAAATATTGGATATGCCGTGTGTCCATAGCTTCTCCTTTATCGATAGTTTTTTACTATTATAATAATAGAAATTATAGCATTGATCAATGGAAATAGAGTCTCTATACTTGTGTACACAGATATAGAGGGGAGTGACCATCTATGAAAAAACTGTTTTGGCTGCTGGCGATTTTTATCGCCGCGCTTAACTTAAGACCAATCATCTCGTCCGTCGCGCCCCTGCTGGGGACGATGCAATCGGGACTCGGCATGAATGCGCTAACCGCCAGTCTGCTTACCACGCTGCCGGTATTATGCATGGGCATCTTCGCCCCTTCGGCGACGGCGCTTCGGGACCGGTGGGGACTGGAGCGCACGATCTTTATTGCGCTGGCTCTCATTACGGGCGCGACAGCTTTTCGGGGCGTGGTCAGTTCCGTCGGCGTACTTGTCGCTACGGCTATAATCGGCGGCATTGGCATTAGCCTCGCCGGCCCGCTGCTGTCCGGCTTTATTAAGAAATACTTTCCGACTAAGCCCGGCATCGTCAGCGTGTATTCCGTATCGTTGACCGTTGGCGCAAGCGCCGCATCCGCGCTGGCGATTCCGATCTATAACGGCCAAGATCAAAACTTATCTTTTACACTGGCGGTCTGGGCTGTTTTGGGCATCCTCGCCTTGCTGATCTGGCTTCCGCTTATCGGAAAGAAGGATCAAGCCGTAAGCGCAGTACGTTCCCGGCTGCCGATGACCAATAAGCGCGCCATTCTGCTGACCTTGTTCTTCGGTTTGATGGCCAGCATGTTCTACTCGCTTACGGCATGGATCTCGCCGATTGCCCAGAGCATCGGCTACAGCAAGGCAAGCGCCGCCATGCTGCTCACCGTATTTACGATCATCCAAATCCCGGTGTCCATGACGCTTCCAAGTCTAGTGGCCAAATACGGCAAACGCGGATTTTTTCTCGTCGCATGCAGTGTGTCTGAACTGATCGGCATCATTCTGGTGCTGCTGCATATGCCGATGCTGCCTGCCGCCATCTTCTTGGGCATCGGCGCAGGCGGACTGTTCCCGCTGGCGCTTATGCTGCCGATTGTGGAGACGAATACGCCGCAGGAAGCGGGAGCATGGTCGGCCATGTCCCAGTGCGGCGGCTATCTGATCGGGGCAATGGGTCCGCTCTTGATCGGCGGATTGTATGATTATAACGGCAATTTCACGCTTGCTCTTGTCTCCATGCTTATTATCATCATGGCCATGATCGTCGTTCAGCTGCTCTTATCCAAAAGCCCGGACAGCGGCCGGGTGGCGGAAGGCCAGGGACTAAACGCATAATGAAACCGGACATTAATCGTGTTCAAGAGAGGCTGGCCGCAAGGCCGGCCTTTCGTAGCTTGAGGTCAACCAGTGTTATCGGACTGGCCTATTTGTATGGGCATTATAGGTAAGCCGCGCAGCTTCATGCTGTTGTTTGGAGGCTGGAAAAAGGCTTCGAGCGTTTGAGGGACTTGTTGGAGGCGTTAAAGCGAATGAGTGCTGATCCATGCGTAATCCGTAAAGGGGCTAGCCTTACAAGGTGACCGTGATCGCTTACGCCAATAAGCTTCTCCATCACGTATACGCCATCCTTCGGAAGAACGAGCCCTGCCTGCAAAACGAATTCCATATTCACGAGTATTAGCTGTTTATTTGCGGTCATATCGCTATGGACATTTTATACATGATCATTGGAAAGCTGGGGGAAGCGGTGAAAGCGATAAAAGGCTCCACCAGCTCGGGGTCGAATTGCGTGCCGCTATTTTTGCGAAGCTCTGCGATGGCTTCTTCATAGGGCATGCTTTTGCGGTAGCAGCGATTGGAGATCATGCTGTCGAACGTATCGATTATGGCGCATATACGCGCAAAGTATGGAATGGAAGGTCCGGTAAGCCCTTCCGGGTATCCGCCGCCATCCCATCGTTCATGATGGTACGTAATGACATCAAGGGCGTCCTGGCTTAGGCTGTTTCGGCAGCGCTCGCTGGCTTGTCCGCCGCAGGACGGATGCAGCTTCATGACCTGCCATTCCTCATCGGAGAGGCCCCCTTCCCGTTCAAGGATGGAGCTTGGGATAAACAGCTTGCCAAGATCGTGCAAATAGCAGCCGTGCACGAGCAGCTGCTGCTGCTCGGGACTCAGGTTAAGGCGGGGGGCGAACTGCTGGGCGATCATCGCAACGCGAATGCAGTGGTTATAGGAGGAGGGACTCTTCTTCGCGAGCAGCTCCATACCGGCCTCATTTATTTCATCTTTTATCAACATCATACGATCACTCCTAAACGATCTGTTCCATTTTTAATTCTGAGTCGCGGCATGAAGCACGGTAATGGTGCTGCTAGAGGCGAGATCCAGCTCATAGGGCGCGCGCACGTCCTTGCCGCCCGCCTCCTTAATAATTTGTACAACGGGCCGGTGGGCGATGGAGGAGCTGTAGCATTTCACGATGCCCGTCTGCCCGCTGCTAAGCGTCAGCACGCTGGAAACCGGGAAGGCCTTGACCCGTTTCAGGAAAAGCTGAACCAGGTCGGCGTCGAAATAGTAATTGCCGGAGGCAAGCAGAAACTCCATCGCTTCGTCGGCTTTATAGGAGGAACGATACCGCCGCGGCGATACTAACGCGTTATAGTTATCCGCCAGCGCTACAATTCTTGCATATTCGGGAATGGCCGGGCCTTTTCTTCCGAATGGGTAGCCCGAGCCGTCATACCGTTCGTGATGGGAAAGCGAGATGATCGCCGACGAGAAGGGAATGCCGCTGATCTCCCGCAGCATATCGAATCCGGCAGTCGTATGCGCCTGCAGCTGAAGCTTATCCTTTTCCGACAGCTTCTCGCAGCTTTGCACCAACGAAAGCGGCATGCTGGTCATCCCGATGTCGAATAAGAGCGAGCCGAGGATGAGCTCAAGCATCTTATCTTCGGTATAGCCCCACTCGTCGCCGATGATGGCGCTCATAATAGACACGCTGGCCGAATGATCGAAGACGTACGAATCGAATTCATACAGCCTTTGCAGCAAAGCGGCGACTTCGGGATGGGAAAGCAGTTCGGACAGAATCCGTTTATACCGGCGTTTGAATCGCTGGTCTTGAGCGCTGTCCTGGCCGTTCGGGCAAAACTTCGCGGCATCCAGCCGTTTATTCAATTCGTTAAACAGGAAAGGCTGGCTGCGATGGCCGCTTTCCGGACGCGCAAGCGCCAGCTTCGGGGCCGGGACAGGCCGGGAGGGCTCGTTCACCAAATAGACCATTGGTATGCCAAGCTCCAGCAGCCGTTTAATGTACCGCTTGCTGAGAACGGTGCCCTGCTCCAAAATCGTAACACCATTCCGTCCGGTGATTGGCCGGGCAAGCACATCCCCTTCTTTCAAATTTTTTATTGTGCACTCAAACATGACTGATTCTCCTTTTTTATAGATCGATCCGACTTCCGTTATCCTTTTCTTTTATTTTACGTTCGCCGCCCTCCCCGGACTATTCTCCTAGCGGATACAATTAGGTATCCTTTCGGCTACCTTTTTCGCAAAAAAACGATGTCGGAACCCGTCAACTCATGTAAAATAAAGCTAACTTTTCTCATACCTTTCAAAGTGGGTGCAGGCAAAATGAACGATAACGGGTGGGCGGAAGACGGAGAAGAGTCCTATATGGTAGGCCGAGAGATGGAGACGGCGGCTTTTAGCCGCCTCCTCTTAGACGAATCCGCCTCGCGGAGAGTGATAAATGTTTATGGAACGGCCGGAATCGGCAAAAGCACGCTGCTCGATAAATTCCGGGCGGAAGCCCATAAGGCGGGGGCCGTTACGATTTCGATCGACGGGGAAGGCGTTCTTGCCGCTCCTTCCAGCTTCTGTGATCAAATCAGGCGGGAGCTGAAGCTCCCGGAATGGACGGACGGCGATGAACACACGCGGCTATTAAGCTGTTATGAAGCGATCCGGAACAAGGCGGAGCAGGGGAGGGTAGTCCTGCTTATCGATGCGTACGAGCGGTTCGACATGCTGGATTTCTGGATCCGGGATACCTTTTTAAAAGGGCTGCGCGCGAGCGCGCTCATTGTTATCGCCGGACGGTCGCAGCTTTCCGAGCCGTGGCTGTTATCTCCCGTTTGGCGTCAGCAGCTCGTAAGGATGCATCTGCAGGAGCTTGATTGGAACGCTGTGACACGCTACGCCCGGAACAACGGCATTGCCGAAGAAACGCAAATTCAGCGGTTATGGAGCTGCTCCAAGGGGCATCCGCTCATGCTGTCGCTCGCTGCATTCCTCGCTCAGCAAGGAGCGGGGGAGGAGACTTATTTCCGGGATGACGACAGCTTGCCGTTTATCGTAGAGCTATGGATGCGGGAAGCGCCTGATGAGGAAATGCGGGCGCTCATCGAAGCGGCGGCGGTGCTGCGGCATTTTAACCAGGATGCCCTTAATGCGGTGCTTGGAAGCGAGGTAACGGCCTCCGACTTCCGGCGTTTGATTCGTTATTCGTTCGTAAGAAGGGTCGATGACGGGTTCACGATCTATTCCCTGATGCGGGAAGCGGTATGCCGGGATTTGATTTTGCGCGCGCCTCAGCGGTATGCGGAGCTAAGAGAGAGAGGACTGCGGCTTTATTATGAAAGGCTGATGTCGTTAGGCCGTATAGACGCGTCGTCAAGGGAAGCGGTTGAGCTTATGTACTACATAGGAGACGCGCTAGTCAGAGCGTTTATGGATGTATTCGATCTCGTGCCGAAGCATTATGCGAAGACGGGAATCGAAGCGTTGGACGAGATTGAGGCTTATGCCGCTAGAAGGAAGCGGGAGGCAAAGGATTTACAGATCCTGCTGCATGATCCGCAGTCCAAGCTCACCTTCGACTTCAGCATGACAGCGGAGCAGAGTCTCTATACGCTGAGGTCGCTCAATTTCCGGAAGCTGTTCGAGCTGGACCGCGACGCCGTTCGGGTAATGAGAAATGCGGAAGGCCGTTTGATCGGCGTTGCCGCCGTCGTCCCGATCAACGAAGGGACCATCCCTTATCTGCTCGAGGCGCCCAGATCGAAGGCCTACTTTCGTTCGTTGACGGAGGAAGAGCTGAAACGGCTTGCTGTGCCCGCGGCGACCAGATCGGGGTGGTTCATCGAGACCATCGACGCGGAAGATTTCTCGGATACGTCGCAGCAGACGGCGATCGGGCATTTGCTTCATTCGCTGATGTTCAGCGGGGAGCTGGTCGTCGAATCGCCTGCGCCGTTTTCCTATTTTACGGAGACGCATTTGAGCCTGGGCTTTGAAATCGCACCTGGAGGCATGCATGTCCGCTATGACGGGGTAACGCCTGCGCCAACCTTTGTATTGGACCTGCGCAAAGGCAAGCTGATCGACTATATACACCGCATGATGAGGCGGACCGGGTATGGCGATATGGTGGCGGAGCGGGACGATGAGCCGGGGGTTGATGCCGCAGCGCCTCCTAACACCCCGGATCCGATTATGGCCAGAGCGGATTTAACCGACCGGGAGAAGGCGGTGGCTAAGCTTCTCGAACGGGGACTCACCAATTCCGATATCGCGTCTAGCCTTTACATCAGCGAAGCTACCGTTAAAAAGCATATGAGATCGATGCTGTCCAAGCTTGGGGCAGCCAACCGGACGCAGCTGCTCAAGAAGCTGTTGGAATAACGGGAAATTTGCGCTATAGCCACAGTCTATAAAGCTAATAGATTTTATATCTTTGTGTTAAGCTATTACTTATGGTACAAATGATACTAGATTAAGAATGACTAGAGAGGTGTGTTCGAACATGTCAGACGTGAAAAAAATTGCGGTTCTTGGCGGCGACGGCATTGGTCCTGAAGTTGTCGGAGAAGCGCTCAAGGTATTGAAAAAAACCGAGGAGCTGTTCGGCTACCAGTTCGAAACGGAGCATGGGCTGTTCGGCGGGATCGCGATCGACGAGAAAGGCACGCCGCTTCCGCAAGAAACGCTGGAGCTTTGCAAGTCCGCAGACGCGGTGCTGCTCGGAGCGGTAGGCGGACCGAAATGGGATAACAATCCGAAGGAGCTTCGCCCGGAGACGGGTCTTCTCGGCATTCGCAAAGCGCTTGGCCTGTTCTCCAACATTCGTCCGGCGAACGTCTTCGACTGCTTGAAGGAAGCATCCACGCTGAAGCCTGAAGTGCTGGAAGGAACGGATCTGATCGTTGTCCGCGAATTGACGGGCGGCATTTACTTCGGCGAGAAATTCCGCCGCGAAGGCGCAAACGGCGAGGAAGCGGTCGACACTTGCGTATACAACGTGCAAGAAGTAGAGCGCATCGTCCGCCAAGCGTTCGATATCGCAATGACTCGCAGCAAACGTCTGGCATCCGTCGACAAAGCGAACGTGCTGGAAACATCCCGCCTGTGGCGCGAGGTCGTAAACCGCGTAGCTGTGGAATATCCGGAGGTTGAGCTGGAGCATGTGCTGGTCGACAATTGCGCGATGCAGCTGCTCCGCCGTCCGTCCAGCTTCGACGTTATCGTAACGGAGAACATGTTCGGCGATATTCTAAGCGACGAAGCCGCTATGCTTACCGGTTCCATCGGTATGCTGTCCTCCGCTTCGCTCGGCGAGGGAAGCTTCGGGCTTTACGAGCCGGTGCACGGCTCCGCGCCTGATATCGCGGGTCAAGGCATTGCGAACCCGATCGCAACGATTTTGTCCGTAGCGCTTATGTTCCGCCTCACTTTCGGCTACCATGACGCGGCGAAGTCGATCGAAGACGCGGTAAAAAATGTGCTTGACGCGGGCCACCGTACGGGAGACATTGCGGTCGATAAGAGCAAAGCGATCGGCACGGGCGCAATGGGCGATTTGATCGTAGCGGCTATGCAAAAATAAGGATTCGCGTTCATAAGCCCTCATCTCAGGATGAGGGCTTATTTTTTTTACCCTTCCATGATGAGGAATTATTAATATAAAGCGCCTCGGCAGGAATTTCGGTCCGAAGCGCCGAATACATAATAACTTAGACCGTCTCATTGAGTGCTTCTTTCGCTGTACGATAACGAAGGCAACTTACATAAGGAGCGTGTCGCGATGAGTTTCTGCTGCGGAGCCAGTATGATTGGAACAAAAGGAACGTTAAAGCATCACCATACGCACATCCATAACGTGCCGGTAACCTTCTGTCCGGTGTGCCACAGAGTCGAGGTGCATTATTTGGCGCTGTCGGAATATGAAATTCTCGCCGAATACGCGCATGGCGACGGCGCGCTGGAGGTCGACTTCGAGGATTACGTCGACCAAGACGCGGGCGCGCTGCTTGAAAACTGTGTCAATCATGAAGACGAGGAGCCCATTGCGATTGTGCGGAGCCAAATCGATATGTCCCTGGATTTGCTCAGCTTTGCCAAAAGCATTCAAGATACGGAATGGCAGGCGGCTCTTAAGAAAAGGCTGATTGTTCTGAACAGCAGACGCAATAAGCTCCTGCGCCGTTCTTCCGTTTAATCCGAATGGAATGATAGAGAATGCCTCCCTTGCGGAGGCTTTCTGTGTTTTTACGCCGAACATTAATTTTTTTTCATGATGCCCCCCAAAAACCATAACAGCACGACGAATTGATTTAGTAGCGAGGTGGAGCGATTGTTGCTGGTTCTATTCAAACGTTTTCTGCGTAAATCGGTTCCCTCTCAGCGAGACTCTTCCGAGACAACCCTGGGGCCGGAGCAGTACATTGAGCAAATAAGGCAAGGCGATGAAGCGCTTCGTGAGCGATTTATCGCTGAGTATTCACCATATATTGTGAAAACCGCAAGCAAATTCTGCAAACGATATGTGGATCCTTCAAGAGATGATGAGTTCAGCGTCGCGCTGGTCGCTTTCAATGAAGCGATTAATCAGTACGACGTTAAGGCGGGCGCTTCATTTCTAGGATTTGCAAAAACTGTGATGCAGCGTAGGCTTATTGACCATGCCCGAAAAGAACAAAGGCATCTCCAAGCCGTCCCGTACAGCTCGTACGATACGGAAGGCGAGGACGGCTCAGTTTATAATGTTCTGGACACAAAGCAGGCGCTGCAGGCACATGACGCGAGTAAAAGCGATAGCGAACGCAGAGCGGAAATCGAGGAGCTGAACAGAGAGCTTACTCTGTATGGCATCACATTCGGCGAGCTGGTGGAGCATTCCCCGAAGCACGCCGATTCACGGCAAATTCTGATCGGCATATCGGCCATGCTGGCCGGTGACGAGCGGCTGATGGAAAGCCTGCGGCTAACTCAGAAGATGCCAATCAAGGAATTGATGGAGGCGAGCGGGGTTTCGCGCAAGACGCTTGAGCGGAACCGGAAATATATTATCGCAATCGCCGTCATTTTGTCGGGAGCTTATCCATACATGAACGATTATTTAACGATCGGCCGCGTAGATCGGACGCAAAGCAGGGAGGTGAGCAAATGAAGCGCGGAATCGTAATGAGTATACATGAGCGGCATGCGGTGGTCATGACGGCAGACGGACAATTTCTGCGCGCTCCGCTTCAAGGCTCGCCTCAAATCGGCGAAGAGCTTGTGTTTGAGGAGGAGATACCGGTTAAGAGGCGCGCCGGCCTGAGCCGGGTTGCTTCCCGGTATGCGGCTGCCGCGGCTATGTTTTGTCTGCTCACCATTGCGGGGATCGCTTATTCCATACAGACAGCCAATCCTGTTGTGGCCTATGTGACGATGGACATCAATCCAAGCGTGGAGATCGGCGTCGACGGGAAGGAGCGGGTTCGCGCGCTGCGGGCTCTTAATGAAGACGGGGCTAAGTTGATTGAAAACATCGATTATAAAGGAAAAGATGTGGAAACCGTAGCCGCGGTCATTCTCGAGCAAGCGAATCAGTCGCATTATTTGGACGCGCCGCACAAAGATATTTTGATTACAAGCATCATGCTGTCCGGTAAAAAGGGATTTGCGGTCGAATTCGAATCGATTCTGACCGATAGTTTGAACAAGAAACTGCAGCAATGGCTGGCCGAGCACACATCCGAATTGAAGGATGTGACGATCATGACGCTGTCCGTTCCGGAAGAGCTTCGGGAGGCAGCCGACGCGAACGGCATATCCTCCGGCAAGATGGCCGTCTATTTGATGGCCAAGGACGAAGGGTATGAAGGCGAGATCTCGGAATTAAAAGAGGTATCGATCGATAAATGGACGGAGCCGATCGGCGGCGTCAAGCAAATCGTAGACGACGAGGATGAGGCCGCGACAAAGGCAAAGCTGCAGGAGCTGTTAGCGAAAGAGAAAAAGGAAAAAGAAGCGCAAGAGAAGAAGCCGAATGGTCAGACCGGCGCGGCTTTGCAAGACGGCCCGACGGAGAAGCCAGCTGCTTCTCCTTCTGCTGTGCCTGCCGTTACTCCTGCTTCTAAGCCTACCGCGAAGCCTTCCAAGCCGTCGGATTCCAAGGGGAACAACGGGAAGAAGGACCGTGACGACGATGATGAAGACAGCGATGACGACGAGGACAAGAAGAATTCGAATAATAGAAATAACGGAAATAATAAGAACCAGGGCAAGGACAATAAAGGCTCCAAAAACGATAACGGCCATTCGTCCAAAAATAACGGGAAAAACCGGAATAACGGACCATCAGGGAAAAAGGACGATGACGACCGCGATGATGATGACGATGGCTGGGAGCGGAACCGCTATAACGATCGCGACAACAGCTGGCTGAATAACCGATACGCCTGGGATGACCGGGACGACGATGATGAAGATCGGCGGGACGATGACCGGGATGATGACGACGATGATGACGATCGGGATGACGAAAACGTCGATCGGAAGGACAATCGCAACCGGGACGGCAAAGGCGGACGGGACAGAGATTAAAGCAGGATAAAACATATGGCAAGACGCCCCGACGGTTGAACCGACGGGGCTTTTATACTACACGAGCATGAAGCGGGGTGCTCATTTAGACAAATTACGAGCCTATACGATAGACCGCACGTTTCGACAGGATTTCTGATTGACAGCCTTTGTAAAGGAAACCTATGATTAGGTGTGAGTGATAGGGTGTCGCTAGTAATTCATAGCTTTGCCGGGGAGGATTTAGTAGATGCAAGCCATTCGAAAGCTTTATTTCCCGGCGCTTGCCGAATATATCCGGGGTGGTAAGGAAGCGTCGCTTCAGCATGCTAATGAGCTGGGGAAGCAATTATACGGTTTCAACCAGGAAGACATCATTGCCGTTCACGAAGAGTGTATGGAAGAATTGGCTGCCAATGTGGAAGCCAAAGATGCTGTAAAGCTGTATCACCGTTCCTTTCTATTTCTAACGGAGGTAATGATAACCTGCCGTTTCAAAATGGAAGTAAGCGCGGATTGCGAACAGCAGGAACTGGCATCGGCGCAGAAGTTTATGGAAATGCGCGAACTCATGCTTCGTTCCGACCGATCCTTCGAGAAGGTTAAAAATAAATACGAGAACGTGCTGCAGCATATGGACAGCGGCATCGCGCTATTCGATAACGACGGTATTCTATCCTTTATTAATGTGCAAATGGCGAAGCTGCTCGACATACCTAGAAAAACGCTGATCGGCTGCAATATTCGCGAAATTTTGCTGCATCCCAGCCTGTCGATCACGACGAAGCGGACCATTCTTCGCTTATACCGGGAAATGTTTATGAAACGAAACCGGTATTACGAATTTCAGCATAAGGACGGAAAGCATCTGCTGGCTACTGTAACCTACGGCGACCAGCTTGAGGGCGATTATCTGTTCAGCGTGAAGGATGTTTCCGAATACAAGCAGATCGAGCAAAGCGCGCTGCAGAACGACAAGCTGGCCATGCTCGGGAAGATTGCCGCGGCCATCGCCCACGAAATTAGGAACCCGCTGACCAGTATAAGAGGGTTTATTCAGCTGCTCAAGCCTTATTTGCTGGAGATAGGGAAAGAGGAATATGCGCGCATCATCCTGACGGAAATAGATAGGGCGAACGACATTATCTATGAGTTTTTAAATTCTTCGAAGCCTTCGGCCCCGATGAAGCAAGCGGCTTCCATCGAGCATCTGATCCGCGAAGTGGTGATGCTGACGGAAAGCGAGTCCTTGCTTCGCAATTGCGAGATTATGGTGGAATCCTTCCAATCGGACGCGGTCGTTTCAATCGATATTAAGCAAGTAAAGCAAGTCATATTGAATCTGTTAAAAAACTCGTTGGACGCGGTAGAAGAAGTACAAGCCCTCCGGCGAGGCAGAATTGATATTACGCTTAACAGTGACGGCGAATATGTGCAAATCGTGATCAAGGATAACGGGAAAGGCATGGACAAAGCGACGATGAACAAGCTGTTCGATCCGTTTTTTACGACGAAGCAAGCGGGAACCGGTCTTGGATTATCGGTAAGCTACCGGATCATACGGAATCATGGCGGGACCATCCGGGTAGACAGCGAAGTCGGCAGCGGGACGGCCTTTACGATCTATTTGCCATTGGCAGAATAAAAGTTTAGAATCAAATCGGGGCTTTCGGGCCCCGATTATTTTTTATGTTTTTTGGGAAGAGAGGGAATAGGATGACAACAACCTTTACATATGGAGCCATGAAGGACGGTGCGGCCGCTGAAGCCATCATTCGGTTCATCGGCGAAAAGGAATTGCAAGAAGACGGCGTCATCGTCGAGCCTAAGCTCGATCAGCAATTGCGGAGCGGGTATGCCAAGGGATTGTTTCAAGGCAAGACGGAGCAGACGGAAGTCGTTTGGTCGCTTGGGCTGCTGAATGCGTCCTATGTCGTGTTTGCGGGCTATACGCCGGGCGAGGGTGCCGACGGGCTTCGGAAAGCTGCCGCCGCCGCAGCGAAGGCGCTGAAACGGATAAAAGCCGCTTCAGCGGAAGTGAGACTTAGCAAATCGTTATTCGAGCAAGAAGTGGCGGCTATCGGAGCGTCGGTTGTCGCTCAGTCGCTGACAGAAGGACTGCTGCTTGCGCTGCATGACAGAATGCCGCTCAAGAAAGAGGAAACAAAGCGGTTCCAATTAGACGCGGCAGCCTTTATTCCCGAGGCGGGCCTGCTGCATGAGCCGGGCGGACGGGAAGCGTGGGAAAGCGGTGCTGCCAAAGGCAAGCTGTTGGCGGAATCCGTCGCCTATGCGCGGGACTTAACGAATCTTCCGGGCAATGACCTGACGCCGGAGAGACTGGCCAACCATGCGGAAGAGCTGGCTTCCGAGTTTGATCTGGAAATCGAGGTTATTGACGAGTGGACGGCAGCGGAGCAGGGAATGGGCGGGCTGCTGGCTGTCGGCCAAGGCAGCGTGAACCCTCCGCGCATGATTGTGATTCATTATAAGGGAGCGCCGGACGACGCGGAAGTGTGGGGCTTGGTCGGGAAAGGGATTACGTTCGATACAGGCGGCATCTCGCTTAAGAAGGGACTCGGCATGGAGGAGATGATCTCCGACATGGGCGGCGCCGCCGCCGTTCTCGGCGCGCTTCGCGCATTGGCCGAGCTCAAGGCGGAGGTCAATGTGCTGGCGGTCATTCCGACCGCGGAGAACATGCCTTCCGATCGCGCGTTCAAGCCGGGCGATGTCTTGCAAACGATGAGCGGATATACGGTCGAGATTGTCAATACGGATGCCGAGGGCCGACTGGTGCTTGCGGACGGGCTGACAACCGCTATTCGCAGGGGCGCGACGAAGCTGGTCGACGTCGCAACGCTGACCGGCGCCGTTATGATTACGCTGGGATACGAAGCGACCGGCGCGGTCACCAATAACGAAGCGCTGATGGCGGAAGTGCTGCGGGCATCCGAGCGGGCGGGGGAGCGGGTCTGGCAGCTGCCGGCTTATCCGGAATTTATGAAGGATTTGCGGAGTGACGCCGCCGATTTGAAGAACAGCGGAAGCCGTTACGGCGCCGCAAGCAGAGCCGGCATGTTCATCGGCCATTTCACCGAGGGACTTCCTTGGGTCCATCTCGATATTGGCGGAACCGCATGGCTGGAGGCGAGCAGAGGCTGGGAGCCTAAGGGGGGAACCGGCGTTATGGTGCGTACGCTGGTGGAATTATTGGCTGGGAAAGAGAAAGCGTAACGGATAATCGCTCGATTTCGTCACGCTTTTTCGACCAATCGCGTATACCCGTGCCTAGATTCTCTATTAATGCTCGAAATGCATGAAACCGATGCCAAGATGATTATGGTTGGCAAGCGGTTATTGTACTAAAATATGAAGGAGCTACGCTGCTGTTTTTTGAGCTGCGACGACGCTTCTTCTTTTTCTTCATAGAAAGAGAGAAGCCGGCGGGGATGTATGGAAAGCTCCGCCATTGAAAATAATAGGATGGTTATGAATAGAGAGGGTGGAATTATCTGCAATGAGCATCCATGATGAGCGCAATTCTTCGCCTTGGAAAAGCTACTATGGTCCCAATCTTGGCTATGTTCAGGAGCAATATGAGCTGTTCCTGAGCGATCCGAATGCGGTTGAAGCATCGGTTCGAGAAATGTTTGCACAGTGGGGAGCACCGCCTAGTGCAGCTGCCGTTTCGACAGCTTCTCCTGCAGCTTCCGCGGCAAGCTCCGTACAGGGAGCCGCGCCGGCGGTGAAAGGTCCGATCGACAGCAATATGCTAAAAAAGGTCGTTGCCGCGCATCAGCTAATGCTGAATATCCGCAGGTACGGCCATTTAGGCGCGGATATTAATCCGCTAGGCATCAGCAAACCGGCGGACACCAAGCTGCTGGAACCGGAAACGTTCGGATTGACGAAGGAAGACTTGGCCTCCATTCCCGCATCCTTAATCTGGGATAACGCGCCGGATACAATCGCGAATGGATGGGACGCAATCGTGCGGCTCAGAGAGATTTACACCCGTTCGGCCGCTTATGAATTTACGCATATCCATGATGAAAACGAGCGCACTTGGCTGCATAAACAAGCGGAGTCCGGCTCTTTCCCTGCTCCTCTGTCCCAGAGAGAGAAGGAAGCGCTGCTGGAACGCTTACTGCAAGTCGAGCTGTTTGAAAGCTTCATTCACAAAACGTTTGTTGGTCAGAAGCGCTTCTCTATCGAAGGCGTAGACATGCTTGTCCCGGTTCTGGACGAAATCATTCGCGCAGTCGCGCATGACGGCGCGCACGATATTCTTATCGGTATGGCGCATCGCGGACGTCTGAACGTGCTGACGCATGTTCTTGGCAAGCCGTACGAGAAAATTTTCTCTGAATTCCATCACTCCCCTAATAAGGAGGTTGTTCCTTCCGAAGGCTCGATCGGCATTAACTTTGGCTGGTCCGGCGACGTGAAGTACCACCTTGGGGCGGACCGCGCGTTTACCGAGGGCGAGACCGTTCGCGCAAGAGTCACGCTGGCGAATAACCCGAGCCACTTGGAATTCGTTAACCCTGTCGTGGAAGGCTTTACCCGCGCGGCGCAGGAAGACCGCAGCACACCTGGCTTCCCTTCGCAGGACTTGCACAGCGCGGTTACCGTCTGCGTACACGGCGACGCGGCGTTTATCGGCGAAGGCATCGTGGCCGAGACGCTAAACTTCAACAACCTTCAAGGCTACCGCAACGGCGGTACGATTCATATTATCGCGAATAACCGGGTGGGCTTCACAACGAACAGCGAGGATTCCCGTTCCACGTATTATGCGAGCGATCTGGCGAAGGGCTTTGATCTTCCAATCGTTCACGTCAACGCGGACGACCCGGAAGCTTGTCTGGCCGCAATCCGGCTGGCATGCGAATACCGCCTGCAATTCAATAAAGGCTTCGTTATCGACCTGATCGGCTACCGCCGCTACGGCCATAACGAAATGGACGATCCGGATGCGACGCAGCCGCTCGTGTACTCCAAGGTTCGCAGCCATCCTACCGTAGCAACCCTGTACGCGAACCAGCTGAAAGCGGAAAAGAACGTAACAGACGAGCAGGTCGAGCAGCTTCGCGAGAAGACGACAAGCGCCCTTCAAGCCGCATACGACGCGATGAAGGCGAACGAAGGCAAAACGCATGTTCAGGCTTCCGCCGAAACCGGCGTAATCGTTCCGGAAGATGTTCGCACCGCAGTGCCGATGGAAACGCTGAAGGAAATTAACCTGGAGCTTCTGAACCGGCCGGAAGGCTTTACGGAATATACGAAGCTGCAGCGTATTCTGCAGCGCCGCGCGAACGGCTTGAACGATGGAGAGAAGATGGATTGGGCGCATGCGGAGGCGCTTGCTTTCGCAACGATTCTAGCGGATGGAACGCCGATTCGCCTGAGCGGGCAGGATTCCGAGCGCGGCACATTTGCTCACCGTCATATTATGCTGAACGACAATGCAACAGGCGCGAAGTTCTCGCCTCTGCATATTCTTCCACAAGCGAAGGCTTCGTTCGCCGTACACAACAGCCCGCTGTCCGAGACGGCTGTACTGGCGTTCGAATACGGCTACAACGTATTTGCGCCTGAAACTCTCGTTATCTGGGAAGCGCAATTCGGCGATTTCGCGAACGTCGCTCAAGTTATTTTCGACCAGTTCCTGTCCGCAGGCCGCGCGAAATGGTCCCAGAAGTCCGGGCTTGTTATGCTGCTGCCGCACGGCTATGAAGGTCAAGGTCCAGAGCATTCCAGCGCGCGTCTGGAGCGGTTCCTGCAATTGTCCGCCGATAACAACTGGACGGTAGCGAACCTGACGACATCGGCGCAATACTTCCACCTGCTTCGCAAGCAGGCGGCAATGCTGAAGGGCGACAACGTTAGACCGCTCGTCATAATGGCGCCAAAGAGCTTGCTGCGTAACCCGCGCGCCGCATCGCACGGCGTGGAATTCAGCGAAGGCTCGTTCAAGCCGGTGCTGCCGCAATTTAGCTTTACAGAGCCGAAGGCGGCAAAAGATAAAGTGAAGCGTCTGCTTCTTGGATCGGGTAAAGTGATGGTCGATATCGCTGAAGCGATGGCGTCCGGCAGCGACGAGGAATACGCATGGCTGCGCGTAGCGCATGTGGAGCAGCTGTATCCGCTGCCGCAAGCCGAGCTCGAACGCGTCATCAGCCAATTCCCTAAGCTCGAAGAAATCGTATGGGTGCAAGAAGAACCGAAAAACCAAGGCTCCTGGTTCTACATGGAGCCACGCCTGCGGGAGCTTGCGCCGGGCAAGGTTCAGGTTCGTTACATCGGACGTCCGGAACGCGCCAGCACGGCAACCGGTCATCAGGAAATTCACGCAGCAGAGCAGCAATCGATTATTTCATCCGCTTTGAATGGCCAGCCATTCGAATCGAGTTTGGTAAGGGGGTAACAACAAATGGCAGATATTATTGTACCGGAATTGGGAGAATCGATCTCCGAAGGAACGATTTCAAAATGGCATGTGAAGGAAGGCGACTCCGTTAATCAAGGGGACGTGCTTCTGGAGCTTGAGACGGATAAGGTTAATATTGAAATTAGCGCGGACAGCAGCGGCGTCGTGACAAGCATCGCCAAAAAAGACGGCGAGGTTGTACTGGTGGGCGAAGCAATCGGTACGATCGGCGCATCCTCCGTTGCACCGGCCGCAGCTCCTGCGCCGGCGCCGGAAGCGCCAAAAGCGGCTGAGCCTGCGGCGCCTGCGCCAGCCGCTGCTCCAGCAGCAGCAGCGCCTGCAGCTGTAGCGGCATCCTCTGCGGCATCGGTTAACGCTTCTCCGGCTGCCCGCAAGCTTGCCCGTGAGCAAGGCATCGACCTGACGCAGGTGCAAGGCAAAGACGGTATCGGACGCATCTATCCGGATGATGTCCGCTCGCATGGCGTACAAGCTCCTGCTCCAGCAGCGGCGCCTGCTCCAGCAGCAGCGGCTCCAGCGGCTCCAGCGGCGGCAGCTAGCGCTAGCACTGGCGGCAAGCCGGTTGAGCGCAAGCGTATGTCGCGCCGCCGGGCAACGATCGCGAACCGTCTGGTAGAAGCGCAGCGCACTGCGGCGATGCTGACGACGTTTAACGAAGTCGATATGACGGCGATCCTTGATCTCCGCAAACGCCGCAAGCAATCGTTCTTCGACAAGAATGAGGTAAACCTAGGTTTTATGTCCTTCTTCACGAAGGCGGTTGTCGGCGCTCTGAAGCAGTTCCCGCTGCTTAACGCGGAGATTGACGGCGAAGACATCGTCGTGAAGAAATTTTACGATATCGGTATCGCGGTATCCGCGAAAGAAGGCCTGGTCGTTCCTGTCGTTCGCGACGCCGACCGTCTTGGTTTCGCCGAAATCGAAAGAAACATTGTAGAGCTTGCGAAGAAAGCCCGCGCGAACACGCTGTCTCTCAGCGAATTGCAAGGCGGCAGCTTTACGATTACAAACGGCGGTGTATTCGGCTCCCTGCTGTCGACGCCAATTCTTAACACGCCTCAAGTCGGCATCCTGGGTATGCATAAGATTCAACTGCGTCCGGTTGCCATCGACGAAACGCGTATGGAGAACCGTCCGATGATGTATATCGCGCTTTCCTACGACCATCGCATCGTAGACGGCGCGGAGGCAGTCCGCTTCCTCGTTGCGGTTAAAGAAATGCTCGAGGATCCAGAACAGCTGCTGCTTCAAGGCTAATCGTTTCGTATACGAACCGCTGCTTACCGACAGGTAAGCGGCGGTTTTTTTGTCATTTTTAGAAGCCGGCAGGAGGAAAAATGGAATGGGTGGAAAATAGTAAAAATGAACTATAATTTGCGCGACTGATCATAGGGGGAAAAACAATGGATGCCACAACCGAACAACTGCTGCAGGAGAGCAGAGTAAGATACGAAACCCTCGTTCATTGTTTGCCGGACGGCGTCATCGTCCATTCGAATTTTCAGATATTGTTCGTAAACGAAGCGGCGCTTAAACTGGTCGGGGCGACAAGCAGTCAGCAGCTAGAGGGGAGGCACTTATTCGATTTAATTCATCAGGAGTATCATTATCAGTTAAAAGAACGAGTGGAAGGATTTATCGAAAGAGGAGTGCCGTCATCCCCCCTTCTCCGAAAGCTGATTCGTTTAGACGGAAGCATTGTCTCGACCGAAGTAAGAGCGATCCCGATTACCTATGACGGAAAAAGCGCGGTTCAGCTCATTGTTCGCGATCTGTCGCCTATGCTTCAAATGGAGGAGACGTTAAACGAGTGGAACGACTTGTACAAAACGCTTGTCGAAAGCGTAGTGGCCGGCGTATTTGTAGCGCAGCAAAATGAAATCGTTTACGCCAATCCCTATCTGCTTGATATGCTCGGTTATTCGTTAGAGGAGCTGCAAGGGCTTCCAGTCGATGCGGTTGTGGACACAAGCAAGCTGGTTTTGCTCCATGAAGACCAATGTACCAAGCACATGGCCGGAAAAACGCAATATCCATTCAAAGTGAAGGGGAAGCGGAAGGACGGCCGTTCGATCTATTTGGAGGGCAATTGCTCCTCCATTTCGTTTAATGGCGAAGAGGCGATTCTCGGAACGATACAGGACGTCACGCTCAAGCAGGAACAGGAGCAGATGCTCCAAAACAGCGCTAAACTGTACCAACAAATGCTGATGTGCATTCCCGAACCTATCTTTATTACGGATGAGGATGAAGTGCTTTATGCGAATAAACACGCGATTGAGCTAGCCGGGCAGCCGGATGATTCCCTCATGATCGGACAGCCATTTTTGCAGTTTATCCATGAGAACGACCGAAAGCTTGTACAAGAAGATATTGAAAGAGCGATGACCCTGGACGAGCCAACCGCTTTTCGTGAAATCCGAATATTGCTGGACGATCGTATTTTGGAAGCCGAAGTGTCTTATATCCGGATCGATAATTATATGGGGAGAAGCGTTGTGCTTAGCGTGGTGAGAGATCTGACAGACCGGAAACGATCGGAGGAGCAGATGCTGCGCTCGGAGAAGCTTTCGGTTATCGGACAGCTGGCGGCCGGCGTAGCTCATGAAATTCGGAATCCGCTCACGGCGCTGAAGGGCTTCACGCAGCTTCTCCGTTCGAAATATAAAGACGAAAGCTCCTATTTCGAAATTATGGCTGCTGAGCTGGATCGGATCAATCTCATTGTGAACGAGTTTATGACGCTGGCGAGGCCTCATTTGACGTCCTTCGAGCAAGGAAGCTTTGCTGAAATTATTCAAAGCGTGTTGTCGATACTGGAGACGCAGGCTATCCTGCTTAACGTGGAAATCTGCTGCGAGCTGGAGGCTAACCTTCCAATGCTGTATTGCAACGGGAACCAATTGAAGCAGGTGTTCTTAAACGTGGTCAAAAACGCGATTGAAGCGATGCCGGACGGCGGCAAGGTGCACATTCAAGCGAACATGGCGGAGACCGGCAAGGAACGGCTCCTGCATGTTCGCATTCATGACGAGGGTCCCGGTATTCCAAATGAAGTGATTCGCAGGCTAGGCGAGCCTTTCGTCACGACAAAAGAAAAGGGCACTGGCCTTGGTCTCATGGTCAGCACCCGAATCATCGAAGCCCATCTCGGCAAGCTTCAAATCTACAACAGGCAAGGCAAAGGAACGACGGTCGAGATTACGCTCCCTATAAAGCACTAGAAGCAGGATTAGAGCGCCAGCTGATGCCGTTTCCGGTATTGCTCCGGCGTCAGCTCCGTATGCTCTTTAAAGGTTCGGCTGAAGTGGGAAGGATGCTTGAACCCCACTTCGTAACCGATATCGGTAATACTTTCCGAGCTCTGGATAAGCTTCAGCTTCGCCTCATAAATTCGGCGGTGCATCAGAAATTGGAATATGGTCATCCCGGTCACTTCTTTAAAGGTTTTGGCCAAATAATATTTGCTTAAGTGAAGCCGGGCCTGCAGATGCTCCAGCGTAATTTCTTCATTGAAATGCGCCTCCAGGTCGCTAATGACGGATTGCACATGGCGTTCCTTGGAAGACGGATAAGAAGGCATCGTACGCATGGGCTGTGCGCATAGCTCGCGGATTTGCAGCATCAGATCGAGAAATAAAGCTTGAAAACGTTGCATCGAATGTGGAGATTGCTGCTTGTAGAGCGCTTCCATTCTCGTCAGCGACCGCTCGAACTCTTGCTTATCTTCTCCTCGCAGCTGCAGGCGGACGTTCTGAAGCTTGCGGAACGGCGCAAGCAAATCCTCAGCGTAGGCGGGCTGTATGTATTGATGAAAATAATAGGGGTCAAAATGCAGCGTCGTTCGATGGTATGCGGTTTCGGGATCGACATGCGCTTTATGAAGCGTCATGCCATGCATGAGAATCAAATCCCCGGGCTCCAGCACATAAATGCGGTCATTGATCAGATAGTTGGCTTTGCCGCCGTGGAAGTAATAAATCTCATAGTGCGTATGCGTATGGTAAGGAATATGGCCGGTATAATTCGTTGAGGTTCCCATCGTAAAGGGGACTTTGATTTGGATGTTCGCGTTGTTCATTCCAGGCTCCCTCCTCGCAAGTACCCTCATTATACACCAACCACAGTCAAATAAAAGATGATTTCGATTAATGCGGAAGAAGCCTGCGGGGGTGCGTCGTGATACGATACAGCTAGGTTTTTCAATGGATTGACCGCATGAAAAACAGGTGAGAGGGAGATGGAAGATGAGCGTCGTAAGACTAGGTATAATCGGTCTTGGCAATATGGGAAAAGGGCATATCGGTTACATAAAAAGAGGCGAGGTAAACGGCGTGAAGCTGACGGCTGTCAGCGATAGCGCGCCAAGCGGTCTGGAGTGGGCGAAGGAGCATGCGGGAGAGGATGTTGCGCTTTTCTCCGATCCGTATGAGCTGATGGATTCCGGACTTGTGGACGGCGTCCTTATCGCAACTCCGCATTATTCCCATCCGGAGCTTGCCATTGCTTGCTTTGAACGAAATTTGCATGTGCTGTGCGAGAAGCCTGCCGGCGTCTATACGAAGCAGGTGCGCGAGATGAACGACGCGGCCGCCCGGACCGATGCCGTATTCAGCATGATGTATAACCAGCGCACGAATCCGCTTTATCAGAAGCTGAAAGACTTGGTAGACAGCGGAGAGCTTGGCGAGATTAGAAGAACGAATTGGATTATTACCAATTGGTACCGTTCCCAAAGCTATTATGACTCCGGCACATGGCGCGCAACTTGGGCGGGAGAAGGCGGCGGCGTGCTGCTGAATCAGGACCCGCATCAATTGGATCTGTGGCAATGGACGATCAATATGATGCCGAAGCGGGTCAGAGCGTTTTGTTATTTCGGCAAGCACCGGAATATTGAGGTGGAGGATGATGTAACCGCTTTTGTCGAATACGAGAACGGCGCAACCGGCGTTTTCGTCACAACGACAGGCGAAGCGCCGGGCACGAACCGGCTGGAGATCAGCGGAGACCGCGGCAAGGTCGTCATCGAAGACAATAAGCTTACCTTCTGGCGGCTGCGCGTATCCGAGCCGGAATTTAACGCGACGTACAAAGGCGGCTTCGGCCAGCCGGAATGCTGGAAATGCGAAATCCCGATTCAAGGCGTCAATCCCGACCATAAAGGGATTACCCAAAACTGGGTTAACGCGATCCTCCATGGCGAGCAGCTGATAGCGCCGGGTGAGGAAGGCATCAAAGGACTGATGCTGTCGAATGCGATGCTGCTGTCGACCTGGACGGATAACTGGGTCGAGCTGCCGATTGACGAGGAGCTGTATTACGAGCATCTTCAAGAACGGATTAAACAATCCACCTACCGGAAGGAGCAATAAAGCGATGAGCAAAGCCGACGGTATGAATTATGCGCCGGAAGGACGGACAAGACGTGTCGTGGAGGCAGGGGAGTTTGTTATTGCCGCAATGAATTTGGATCACGGCCATATCTATGGCATGTGCAACGGGTTAATCGAAGCGGGCGCCGAGCTGAAGTGGGTCTATGACAGCGATCCGGCAAGAGTCGAGGCGTTCGTGCAGCGGTACCCGGGCGTGAGGGCTGCAGAGTCGGCGGAGCAAATATTGGACGATCCCGAGGTGCAGCTTGTCGCGGCGGCAGCCATTACCTCATTGCGCGGGCCGCTTGGCGTGCGGGTGATGCGGAGCGGAAAGCACTATTTCACGGATAAGGCGCCGTTCACGACGCTTGAGCAGCTGGAGGAAGCGCGGGCTGCGGCGGCGGAAACGGGGAAAAAATACGCGGTGTATTACAGCGAGCGCCTCCATGTCGAAAGCGCGGTTTACGCGGGCGAGCTGATCCAGAAAGGGGCGATCGGCCGAGTCGTGCAGGTGCTTGGTCTTGGACCGCACCGCTTGAATGCGCCGTCCCGTCCGGCTTGGTTCTTCGAAAAAGAGAAATACGGCGGCATCCTATGCGATATCGGCTCGCATCAGGTTGAGCAGTTCCTGTATTTTACGGGGAATAAGGATGCCAAGGTCGTGAGCAGCAAGGTAGCCAACTATGCGAACAAGGATTATCCGGAGCTTGAGGACTTCGGCGATATGACGCTGGTTGGCGAAAATGGCGCGACCGGCTACCTGCGGGTGGACTGGCTGACGCCAAGCGGTCTCGGCACTTGGGGCGACGGGCGGATGCTCATTCTCGGCACGGAAGGTTATATCGAGCTCCGCAAATATATCGATGTCGGCAGAGAACAGGAAGGCGATCAGCTGTACCTGGTGAATGGCGATGGCGAGCAGCACATGAGGCTGAAAGGCAAGGTCGGCTACCCGTATTTCGGCGAGCTGATCCTCGATTGTTTGAACGGAACCGAAAACGCGATGACGCAGGAGCATACGTTCAAAGCGGCGGAGCTGTCGCTCATCGCGCAGCGTGACGCGGTGCGTATCGAAGGTTAAGAATAACGCGTTAGGTCTGGAAAGCTGACGAAGGAGATGAAGCGGAATGAATAACGGAATTCTGGGAACAAAAGTGATAACGCAGATTGGATTGCTGGTTCATGATATCGAGAAGGTATCGCAGGCTTATGCGGAATTTTTCGGTATGGAGAAGCCGGCATGGTTCTGGACGGATACGGTGGACAAGGCGCAGACGGAATTCCGCGGGGCTTCTTCCGAAGCGAGGGCTAAGCTTGCTTTTTTCGATATGGGTTCGCTGCAGCTGGAGCTTATCGAACCGGACCGCCACGCGAGCACCTGGAGGGAGCACTTGGATGCGCATGGGGAAGGCGTGCATCATATCGCCTTTGTCGTTGAAGGCATGAAAGAAAAAATTTCATTAATGGAAGGCAAAGGCTTGAAGCTGGTGCAGAAAGGCGAGTATACGGGAGGGCGGTATGCCTACCTGGATACGTTCGAACCGCTTAAGGTCATGCTTGAGCTTCTTGAAAACGACAAATAGCCTCGGAGGTATCGAAAATGGAAATTTTAATTACCGGCGCCAATCGAGGTCTTGGCTATGAGCTTGCTTCCGAAGCGGCTGCCCGCGGCCATCATGTATGGGCTGGAGTTCGCGGACCGGGCTCATCCGCGGACCGGTTGCGCGCGCTGCAGGAACAATACCCGCAAGGCGTCACGCTGCTGCCGCTGGATGTAACGGATGAGCAGGCTGTCGCCTATGCGCGGGAGCAAGTGACGAAACGGACCGACGCGATTGACGTTGTCATCAACAACGCGGCCATTCTTCGCGGAAGAGATGAGAAGCTGGAAGAGCTGGACCTCGAGCAGGTGGAGGAATCGTTCCAGACGAATGTGTACGGTCCGATTCTGGTGATGAAGCATTTCCTGCCGCTTCTCCGGAAGGGGAAAGAGCAGGCTGTCATCAATATTAGCTCGGAAGCGGGAAGCCTGGCGAACGCATGGGCCGGGGATTATTCCTACGGGATGTCGAAGGCGGCATTAAATATGTTCACTGCCCAGCTCAGGTCTCTGCTGGTACCGCATGGATTTGCCGTTTACGCTGTGCATCCCGGCTGGATTCGGACGGACATGGGCGGCTCGGAGGCGACCGGCGACGCGGCAGAGTCGGCCCGTTCCATCTTGGACCTTGCGGAACGTAAAGTCGTACCGGAGGAAGGCAAATGGTTTGTAGACAAAAAAGGCAATCCGATGAAGCTGTAACGGATGATTGGCTGAAGGAGGCTCACCATGACGAACAAGAAACGTATCGTCGCGTATGTCGGCGATTTCTACCATAAAGCGGAGCCGGCGCGTTTGGCGCTGGAACGCTCGATAACGGAGCGGCAGGCAGCAGAGCAAGCCGTGCTGCATTTCGCCGAGGATACGGACGAGTTGATGACGCAGCTTGCTTCTAATCCGGCTGCCGTGGTGCTGTTCGCGGAGAACCGTATTGATCCGGAAGGAGATCCGGCTCGGCTGTGGATGACGGAGAAGCATGCGGCGGACATCGCGCGTTATGTGGAAGCGGGCGGAGGGTGGCTTGCTTGGCATTCCGGGCTCGCCTCGTATCCGGAAGACGGAGCTTATGTGCGTATGCTCCGCGGCTGTTTCCTGTCGCATCCGGCCGAGCATCAGCTTGTCCGCTATGAGCCTTCGGATTCGCCGCTTATTTCCGAGCCATTCGAGCTGCTGGATGAGCATTATTTTACCGCCTGCCGGGAAGAGGAGACGGAAGTGTTCCTCCGGTCTTCTTCCATTGACGGCGCCTCTATAGCAGGATGGAGGCATCCATCCGGCCAAGGCCGCGTCTGCTGCTTAACGCCCGCGCACCGCGAGGAAGGTCTTGCAGACGATGCGTTTCTTGGCGCGCTGAGAGCAGCGGTTAAATGGACGGCCGGCCTGTAGAGGCGGAATCGATAACCGTCTATATCAATTAAAGGAACGACTCCGCAAGCGGATAAGACATCCGCGGGCAGGCGTTCCTTTTTTTGTCTAGGCGCGC
Organism: Paenibacillus nanensis; assembly: GCF_003583765.1. Classification (GTDB taxonomy): domain Bacteria; phylum Bacillota; class Bacilli; order Paenibacillales; family Paenibacillaceae; genus Pristimantibacillus; species Pristimantibacillus nanensis. Next base: position 121,875 of record NZ_QXQA01000006.1, on the reverse strand, counting down.
AGCGCCGCATACATATATTTGAGCATTTGCGGCCCCGCCATGTTAGCCGCGATGCATAACCATTCCGTATGAACCATAATTTTGCTGACCAGGTAGAAGGCCATCCCCCCGATCATCTCGAAAGCGATAAATTCCTTCCACTGCCAAGCGGGAATGATATAGACGGTAAATCCATCCTTTTTGCCGGACCGTTTCCTTCGAATCAACTGAATCAACGAGAAGCCCTCCTGCCGCTTACGCGTTACCATCCTAAATAGCGTATGCGAAGCGGCTTATCCGACATGCATGAAGCATTGGTGAAGAGCATCTTCTAAAATCGCGATCATCTCATCAATATGATGAGGCTCAACGATAAGCGCAGGCATTATACGAATGGTAACGGCATTCGCCGCGTTAATGAGCAGACCTAAGCGCATGCAGGTCTCGGCAAGCTTAGGAGCCGCACCTGACGGGACGTCGAAAGCGAGCAGCAAGCCTATGCCCCGCACATTCGAGATGGGATAGCGGGAGGCTAAACCTTCCAGCTCGGCTTTCAAATAACGGCCCTGCTTCTCCGCGTTTGCCGCCAAATCGCGTTTCAGCAGCTCGCGAAGCACGGCAAGGCCGGCCGCCATACCAAGCGGCTGTCCGGTATAAGTGCCGCCTTGATCGCCGGGCTCGAATAGGTCGAATGGCTCCTTCGTCAGCATCGCGGACAGCGGGAAGCCCGCTCCAATACCTTTGCCTAGCGTCAAAATGTCAGGCGCAATGCCGTAGTGCTGGTATGCGAACAGCTTGCCGGTGCGGCCAAGTCCGGTCTGAACTTCGTCGAAGATAAGAAGGATGCCGTACATATCGCATATTTTGCGCAGGCCGTACAAATAAGCTTCGCTTAAAGCGTGCACGCCGCCTTCCCCTTGCACCAGCTCCACCATAATCGCGCAGGTGTTGTTCGTTACCGCGGCGAAGCAAGCGTCTAGATCGTTTATCGGCACATGGACAAAGCCGTTTACCTTCGGCGCGAATAACGGCTCCCACTGCGACTTGCCCGTAGCGGACATCATCGCCAGCGTCCGGCCATGAAAGCTGTTCGTAAGCGTAATGATCTCATACGCGCCGTTCAAATGGAGCGCGCCGTGCTTGCGGGCCAGCTTCACGGCGCTTTCATTCGCCTCCGCGCCGGTGCTGGTGAAGAATACTTTGTCCATACCGCTTACTTGCGTCAGCAGCTCGGCAAATTCCGCTTGCGGCTTGTTATAGAAGCCGGGGCTCGCGTGAACAAGCTCACCGGCCTGCTCCGCAAGCGCTTGCTGCAGAACGGCGGGAGAGTGCCCCAAGCAGTTAACCGCCCATCCTCCGATAAAATCCAAATAGGCGTTGCCGTCCGTATCGTAAAGCATCATCCCTTCGCCTTTTTCCATGATGATATCCGGTCGGTTTGCAGTGAATAATATATGATTTTTAGCGGCACTCAGCAATTTGGCCGTTCTATTGGCAGCAGGCTTCACACTTTCTAATGCGGGATTGCCAGGGGAAAAGCTTAAACTCATAACGGATCCCTCCGATCAAAAGATGTTGTACTGTATAAATATACATTAATACGAATTAATATTCAATCGGCAAATGATGAAATTTCATTCATGCAGGTTGAAGAAAAAAATCCCTCCTCATGGAGCCGAGGAATTTTGTTTTATTTTGTTCTTTTTAAGTTTGAAAATGTGTGATATAGTAGATTTCGAACATAAACAAACGAACTCATACGAAAAAAAGATTTTAAAATCATGAAGGAGGCTATTCATAATGGAAGTTCGCCACACAACAAATCCAACAGATGTCAAGCAGTATGATACAGCGCGTTTGCGTCAGGAGTTTCTTATTCCAAGCCTGTTCGAAGCCGGACAAGTGAAGATGGTCTATACCCACTATGACCGCATGGTCGTAGGCGGCGCGGTGCCGGCTGGAGAAGCTCTGGCGCTGGAGGCGGCGGAGACGCTGAAGACGGATTATTTCCTAGAGCGCAGAGAGATCGGTTTTTTAAATATCGGCGGAGCTGCGGTCATTACGGTTGACGGAGAGGCTTACGAGCTGGATAAGCTGGACGTGCTTTATGTGGGCAAAGGCAAACGCGAGGTGAAGCTTGCGAGCAAGGATGCCTCGAACCCCGCGAAGCTGTACTTCTGCTCGGCGCTTGCGCATGCGGAGTTCCCAACCCGCAAAATGACAAGAGAAGAAGCGAACCCGAACCATCTTGGCTCGCAGGAAACATCGAACGAACGCATCCTCTACAAATACATTCATGCGGACGGCATTCAAAGCTGCCAGCTCATGCTGGGCGTTACAAGCCTGCAGAAAGGAAGCGTCTGGAACACGATGCCGTCGCATGTGCATGACCGCCGCATGGAAGCGTACCTGTACTTTGACATGGCGGAGGATACCCGCATTTTCCATATGATGGGCGAGCCGTCGGAGACGAGACATCTGGTCGTGGCCAATGAGCAGGCGATTATTTCTCCTCCGTGGTCGATTCACTCCGGCGTCGGAACAAGCAACTATACCTTCTGCTGGTCGATGGCCGGCGAGAATTATACCTTTACGGACATGGACGTTGTTCAGCCAAGCGATCTGAAGTAGAATGGCTCCATGAAGCAAAGTGGAGGGGGAACACCGAATGCTGGCGGCTGAACGTCATCGTACAATATTAGAAAAGCTGGAGCAGCAAGGCGCCGTTAAGGTATCGGAGCTGAGCGAGCTATTCCAGGTGACCGAAAAGACGGTTCGCGAGGATTTGGAAAAGCTGGAGGAGAAGGGGCTGCTGAAGCGGACGCATGGCGGGGCGGTCATGGAGCAAGCCGGAGAAGACAGCCTGCTCCCGCTGCAAATTCCGAACGCGAAGCACAGACCGGAGAAGACGGCGATTGCGGAGCTAGCGCTTAACTTTATCGAGCCGGGCGACATTATTGCGCTCGATGCGGGGAGCACTACGCTGGAGCTGGCGAAGCTGCTGCCGAATATGCCGCTGACCGTGCTGACGAACGATCTGCTTATTATCCGCGAGCTGACGGCGAAGGAGTCCATTCGGCTCGTCGTGCCGGGAGGCTACCGTCATAACAATCTGCTGATCGGCGGCGAATCGCAGGAATGGATCAGCCGGCTGAATGTGCACAAGCTGTTCCTGTCGACCACGGGCATCCATCTGGAATACGGACTGACGATTTTTACGGAGGAGCTCGCAAAGCTGAAGCGGTTGTACATGGACAACGCCAAGCAGGTCTACATCCTCGCCGACCACAGCAAATTCGATAGAGGCGCGTTGATCACTTACGGAAGCTTGGAAGAAACGTACCGCATTATTACCGATGAGGGCCTAGCGCCCGAGGTGGAAGCGAAATACGCCGCCAAGGGGATACAGATTTTGCAGGCAAGTCTTGCAAAAGGCGGCAAGCTTGGGAAGGGGAAATAAAGATGGGTTTATTTGATCTTACGGGCAAAGCGGCCATCGTAACGGGAGCGGGCCGCGGGCTTGGCGAAGCGGTTGCGATCGGTCTTGCCGAAGCGGGAGCGGATGTGGCGCTCGTCACGAACCGGACGCCGGCGGACAAAACGGCCGCGCGCATCGAGGCAATCGGCCGCAAAGCGATTACGATACAAGCGGATGTCAGCGACCGAACGCAGCTGCCCGCCATTGTCGAGAAGACGCTTGAAGGGCTCGGCAGGCTCGACATCCTGGTAAACAACGCGGGCATTATCCGCCGCACGCCGGCAGCCGAGCACAGCTACGAGGATTGGCAGGCTGTGATTGACGTCAACCTGAACTCGGTGTACGTGCTCAGCCAGCTGGCCGGCAAGCATATGATCGAGCAAGGCTCGGGCAAAATTATTAATATCGCCTCGATGCTCAGCTTCCAAGGCGGCATTAATGTGCCGGGCTACACCGCAAGCAAGCACGCGGTAGCCGGACTGACGAAGGCGCTCGCGAACGAATGGGCTTCGAAGGGTCTCCAAGTGAACGCGATTGCTCCCGGCTACATGAGCACGGACAATACGGAAGCGCTCCGCGAGGATCCGGTGCGCAGCGTGCAAATTTTGCAGCGCATCCCGGCAGGACGCTGGGGCACATCCGAGGATTTGATCGGACCGGCGGTATTCCTGGCGTCGGCCGCTTCGGATTATATGAACGGCCATATTCTCGCCGTAGACGGCGGCTGGCTGGTAAGATAGGGAATTAGATCAAGCCCCTGGCGGCATTTGCGGCCAGGGGCTATTTAGCGTTATTCATGCATGCCGAATGCCGGCTATATGCGCTGTCCAGCGCTGCTCCAATTCTTCCTTCTGGCGGAGATGATGACGGAAGTGCATGTTAGTAAGCGCAAACCACTCGAGGGCGTTGAGCCAGCCGAAGCCGTCGTGCCTTACTTTCCGGTTTGGGTTTATGGCGGGTACCCGCTCTTCCCACTTCATCATCTCCCACTTCACCAGCTCGAGCCTGCTCGCAAGATCCTCATGGCTCTCTGAGTTGCTGGGCGAGTTTTCCGGCCCGTCTGGGAGCTTTATTTTGACCGGCGGGAACCCTCCGAGTGCGAACAATTCCTCGCCTGCCTCCGTTTTCCCCTGACCCTGCTCCTCGCCGTCAGTCGCGCACTCCGCTATTTTCTCGAAATAATCAAGAGCAGCAAGGATGAGATGGTCATACATTTGGCAGAGCGACCAAACTCCGGGCTCGGGAATAAACCGGAGCTGCTCGAAGGAATAACGCTGCAAGTCGGATAAGTAGGCGTCGATCCAAGTGTAGTTGACGATCGGATGCTTCTCCACCATGAGAACCCCCTTTTCCACTCAATTCTTCAACTAGAATAGCATGATTTGTTCGCGGACATTTCTTACATATTGCTTTCTTTAGGCCGAAGGAGCCCGTTTACAAAAGGTTGTAAAAAAATACTATACTTTTTTTGACATTTAGGTTATATTCTTTATCCCGCTGTTTTCGCAAGGAACGGTAAGAGATTCGAGTTTTGCGCTCTGCACGCTGCAAATCGGGCGGAATACACTCAGGAGGATCTAGGGAACATGAGTCGGAACAATGGAATGATTCGGCTGGAAGGGATCGGAAAAAGCTTTAAAGTTGCGACAAGGACCGCCGGACTTAAGGAAGCGGCCAAAGCGTTGTTCGCCAGGAAGCACACCGTCGTGGAGGCGCTGAAGGATATTTCCTTCTCGATCGGCGAAGGGGAGGTTGTCGGTTATATCGGCCCGAATGGCGCGGGCAAGTCGACAACGATTAAAGTGATGAGCGGCATTCTCGTGCCGGATGACGGCAGCTGCTCGATCATGGGGTACACGCCGTGGAAGGATCGGGCGGAATACGTCAAGCATATCGGCGTCGTGTTCGGACAGCGTTCGCAGCTGTGGTGGGATGTGCCGGTGCTGGATTCGTTCGAGCTGCTGAGGGACATTTACAAAATTCCGGAGGCTCAGTACAAAGCGAACATTTCCATGCTGACGGAAATGCTCGCGCTTGAGACGATTGTGCAAATGCCGGTCAGGCAGCTGAGCCTGGGACAGCGAATGCGCTGCGAAATCGCCGCCTCCTTGCTGCATAGTCCGAAGCTTCTGTTCCTAGACGAGCCGACGATCGGGCTGGACGCGGTAAGCAAGCTGGCTGTGCGGAGCTTCATTAAGAAGCTGAACAAGGAGCAGGGCGTTACGGTCATTCTGACAACGCATGATATGAGCGACATTGAAGCGCTCGCGAGCCGCATACTGATGATTGGGAAAGGCTCGCTTCTATACGACGGCTCCTTGGAGGAGCTTAAAGGTAGATTTGGTTCGGGAAAAACGGTGACGGTCGATTACCGAGGAGAATCCGGTCCGATCGAAATCCCCGGCGCGGCGATGCTCGAATGGTCGGCTGAACGAGCGGTATACAGCTTTGATCCGGAGCAACTGACGCTGGCGGAAATCGTCTCGCGATTGTCGGCATTCGTAGAGGTTGTCGACATCGAGGTAGTCGCTAAGGACATCGACGAGATGATCGTGCGGCTGTATGAGGAGCACAAGATATGAGAGCTTATGCATCGATCTGGCGGCTTCGTTTTATTAACGGGATGCAATACAGAGCCGCGGCCCTCGCAGGTATCGCGACCCAGCTTTTCTTCGGTTTTGTCTTCATTATGATCTTCGCGGCATTCTACGCAAGCAGTACGGGCGAGACGCCTATTTCCTTGCAAGACTTGATTACATACGTATGGCTTCAGCAAATATTCCTATCCTTTATTATGTTATGGTTCCGCGATCAGGAGCTCTTTGATTTGATTACTGGCGGAAATATCGCGTACGAGCTGTGCAGACCGCTTGAGCTGTACCCCCACTGGTATGCGAAGCTGCTGGCGCAGCGGTTTGCAAGCGCGGTGCTGCGGTGCTTCCCTCTGCTCACGATTATTTTCATCATCCCGGAGCCGTACCGAATGAGTCTGCCGCCATCGATCGCATCTTTTGTATTGTTCATTGTTACGTTATTGCTGGGCCTGCTGGTTGTCGTCGCGATATCGATGATGATCTATATCTCGGTATTTTGGACGATGTCGCCGATTGGATCCATTCTGATGATTTCGGTTGTCGGCGAATTTCTGGCGGGCATGATTATTCCGGTCCCGCTCATGCCGAAATGGCTGCAAACCATCGCTTACATCCTGCCGTTCCGCTGGACGACGGATTTTCCGTTCCGCGTATATTCCGGTCATATTCCCGTAAGCGAGGCGTTATGGGGAATCGGCATTCAACTGCTGTGGCTGCTCATTCTCGTGCTGGCGGGCCGCGCCTTAATGGGTAGAGCGCTGCGATCCGTCGTAGTACAAGGAGGTTAACCGACATGCGGCTCTATTTTAAATATATGAGTATTCACTTGAAATCTCAGATGCAGTACCGCACCTCGTTTTTTCTGATGAGCTTCGGACAGTTTTTTATTCCCTTTATGGTGTTCGGCGGCTTGTATCTCATGTTCGAGCGCTTCGGGCAGCTTAAGGGCTGGAGCTTCTTTGAGGTGGCGCTTTGCTTCTCCGTCATTCATCTGTCCTTCTCCTTGAGCGAATGCTTCGCGCGCGGCTTTGACGCGTTCTCGTCGCTTGTCGGAAAAGGCGACTTTGACCGGCTGCTGGTAAGGCCGAGAAGCGCCGCGCTGCAGGTGCTCGGCTCGAAGTTCGAGTTTACGCGAATCGGCAGGCTGCTCCAGAGCGGTATCGTGTTCATTTGGTCGGTATCGAATCTGCCTGGCCTGTGGACATTTCCAAAGCTGCTGGCTCTGCTCTTTATGGTCTTTAACGGGTTATTGATCTTTACCGGCATCTTCATTCTGGCCGCAACCTTCTGCTTTTGGACGATTCAGGCGCTCGAGGTGGCGAACGTGTTCACGGACGGCGGAAGAGAGATGGCGCAGTACCCGCTCAATATTTATGAGAAAGGGGTGACCCGGTTTTTCACATTCATTATTCCGTTCGGCTGCGTCAGCTATTTGCCTCTGATGTACATTCTGGATAAACGAGAAGGGGATATGCTGCTGCCTTTGCTCATGCCTTTCGGCGGCGCTTTGTTTCTGATCCCATGTTTGCTAATATGGCGGATCGGGGTTAAGCATTACCGTTCGACTGGGTCGTAGCTATTCGTTGAACTCGACTCGACTGCACTCTGCACTAGCCAACTGTTCACCGTTGCACTATAATAACGGTAACGAGACGAAGAACGTCCCGCTTTCATTCCGATGAGAGCGGGACGTTTTCTTTTTAAAAGGTAAGAATGACGAGCTCGCGCTTGTGAAGGTCTTAGACATCTTCGCGAACTGTTTAGTCAAGACAGGGCGCCGGCAGGCGTTTCTGCTTAGGGAGGAGAAATGTATGAGTTTTGAAAAAGCGCATGCCGAGTTTATCCAGCATCATTTGCAGCGAAGAACAGGGGAGCGAAGAGGACGGCTGGAGAGAGGCCATCGGGAAGCGGAAATATTGTTTTGCCGGAATGTATGGTGGGTGCTCCGAGGTAACTTTGACGGATTGCATCCGGAGTACGAGGTGCTCGACTGGCGAGGACAGTCCTACTTTTGCGATTTTGTATGGATCGCGCGCGCCGTAAGGCTCCTTATCGAAATTAAAGGCTTCGGTCCGCATGTACGCGATATGGATAGGCAAAAGTATTGCAGAGAGCTTAATCGAGAAACCTTTTTAACCGCAATGGGTTATCAGGTTATTGCGTTCTCTTATGACGATGTTGCTCATAATCCAGATCTTTGCATCACTCTTCTTCGCATGGTGCTGAGCAGATTTCAGGCAGAGGAGTCCGCAGCAACCATCCAAAACGCAGCGGAGCGCGAAATCATTCGGCTGGCCTGCCTGCTCGCGCGCCCCCTACGTCCAATCGATCTCGAACAGCATTTGCAAATTAACCGCCGTACCGCCGTACGCAAGCTGCAATCGTTATGCTCAAAAGGGTGGCTCACCGCCGAAACAGGTGTCTCTAACCAACGCAAGGTTCGGTATGTGCTGCATCCGCAGGCTTTTAAACTTTTGTAAAAGGGCTGTACCGCCGGGGTGGGCATGCTCGTCGTGAGATTTTGGGAATAGCGCCAAAAGTGCACTTATTGTCCTTCGTGACTGCGTCGTGTGCACAATAGGGACAAAAATACACCTATTTAATTCCGGTTTGCTTGTTTCGGCTGAATCGTGATGGAGTAGGTGCACTTTTGTCCCTATTTCGTCAGATATCGCGATTCTCCCGGAAAATAGGTGTACTTATGGCGCTATTCACTTTTCCGGGGAGGCATATTAGGGGAAGGCAAGACTCCCACTGAAAGGGCGACCCTCAGCCCTGGGGCAGGGGGTGCCGCTCCTCGGGCTGGAGGAAAACAGTGCCTGGCATCTCCGGACAAGCAGCGGACAGTGCCGCTCTTCAGACAAGAAGTGAACAAGGCAGCTGCTCGGATCGAAAGAATAGTGTGCCGCTCTCAGGCTGGGGGGAGGCACCGCCAGCATCCTCCAAGCAAGGAGCGGCCGTACCGCTCCCCATGCGAGAAGCAGACAGGACGCTCCCCCGGGCAGCAGGCGAAAAAGGCAGACGCTTTAAGCGGGCAGCGGTAGGCCAACGCCCCCTGTGCGCAGCGAATTAGGCTGCCCCTCCAGGACAAGCTACAAAAAGAAAAGGCCTTTGCTTCCTGCCGGAAGCGAAAGGCCTAATTAGACGATGCTTTTGTCTATCTGATGGAGACGCTTTAGTCGACCGACAAGTAAGCGACGGCGCGCCGCTGCAGAACGGATTCCTCTGAAAACGCTGAATCGGCTGACAATGGAGAACGCTGCGCATCTGCATGCAGAAATTGCTGCACAGCAGCCGCAAAAAGCCGATAAGCGCGATTGTCTGGATTAATGGACTCGGCGATTCGTTCGGTAAGCCTTTCGGCCAAAGAAGTTAACGGGAACCGACCGATAAAGGTACGCAAGAGCGGGCTCCAGCGGTCGAGCTGAAGACTTGGCTCGCTATCGCTGACGAATTGTTCGCCCCATCCATAGCCAAGATCGCTGCTGATGCGCAGGCATACGCGGTAGCCGGCAGAGTCAACGGCCAGGGCAGGAATCACAAACACTTCGATGCGGGAAACGCTCACATACCGGGGTTGTTCTGGAGGAAACGAGGAATCTTGAATAGAAACAGATAGCATAAGACATCTCTCCTTTGTTCGCATACGAGGTTAGCTGTCGGATTCGGGCTAGAGAGTAGACCCTACCGGGGGCACAAATCCCCGGATTCACCCCAGCAAACACGGCGGCTGCCGGCCTGCTTGTTGGTTCCCCCGCTTTTTCCAAAAGGAAAAACTAAGCGATGTTGTTTACATAATATTTTAGCTCTAAAGGATCGGTTTGTAAATGGCGGATTAGGGCGTACAAGTTCGCGTCCAATTATCCAGATCCCGACATTTTTACTTTGCGTTCCCGTTGCTTTTCAAGTATGATGGTAAAAAAAAGTGAACTCATGTTCAGATTAAAGGAGCAACAAGCATGCATTCGAAAACTAGTCATTGCAAAATTGTCGATTGTACAATACGTGACGGCGGACTCGTCAATAACTGGGATTTCAGCGTCGAGTTTGTTCAGCACCTTTATAATAGCTTGAATGAAGCTGGCGTCGACTATATGGAAATTGGGTACAAAAATTCCCCTAAACTTTTGAAGGGCGCAGACAGCGCGGGTCCATGGCGCTTTCTGAACGATGATTTCCTGCGCAAGGTGATTCCGAACAAAGGCAACACGAAGCTGTCCGCGCTGGTTGACATCGGCCGCGTCGACGAGAACGATATTCTCCCGCGCTCGGAAAGCCTTCTCGATCTTATCCGCGTCGCCTGCTACATTCAGGACGTGGACAAGGCGCTTGAGCTGGTGCAAGTGTTCCACGACCGCGGCTACGAGACTACCCTTAACATCATGGCGCTGTCCAACGTTATGGAGAATCAATTAATCGAAGCGTTTGAGCTCATTAAGGAATCCGTCGTGGACGTGGTGTATGTCGTCGATTCGTACGGCAGCCTAAAGCCGGATGACTACAATTATTTGATCGATAAGTTCCAGCATCACCTGCCTAACAAACGTCTCGGCATTCACGCGCACAACAATCTGCAGCTTGCGTTCGCCAACACGCTTCTCGCCGCGAACAAAGGCGTTGAGCTGCTGGACGCGTCCGTATACGGCATGGGCCGCGCGGCAGGCAACTGCAACACCGAGCTTCTTGTATCCGAATTGAAAAATCCGAAATACAACGTGCGTCCGGTGCTCGATATGATCGAGAAATATATGATTCCGCTCCGCGAGAAGGAAGAGTGGGGCTATATTATGCCTTATATGATTACGGGTATTCTCGACGAGCATCCTCGTTCCGCAATGGCGCTTCGCGCTTCGGCCGACAAGGACAAAGTCGTAGACTTCTACGACCGTTTGACGACTCCCGAAATTTCAAAGTAACACCGACAACGACCAAAAAGGCGCTTGCCCAGCGTGCGGTATATCCGCGCGCGGCAAGCGCCTTTTATTCAATACGGGACTCTATAAATTATCAATTCTGCAGGTAAGTCAGCTCGCCGTCCCCGCGGATCGCAGCCGCACGGTTATGCTCATTAGGATGCAGGTAACCGGTACCTTGCCACTGCCCTCCGTCTTCCGCCGTTGCGACCAGCTCGACGCGAATGTTCTCCGAGCTGCCGAACCAGGCCAGCAGCCCCGCGTCGTCGATGCCTTCCGCATCGATATACCAAAGCTTATCGCCGTATTGCGTCACGACGACCAGCTCCGCTTTGCGGAAGCTAAGCGCTCGAAAGCTCTCCTCTTCGTAGCTGATAGTGATCGCGCTTAGCGGGGTCGTTTCCATCTCCATCGTTACTCCACTCTCCGTTCTGGCTTGCAACTTCTCTTAATACAGCTTTCCTTGCCGATACAGGACGGTGGAAAGCTTCGTCACCGCATGGACAAAGCAATTTTGCCGAAGAGGAAGGGGATCTCCGAAATAGGCGGGCAAAATGCTGTTCATCGTCTTCTGCATTTTGGCGTACAGCTGCCTGTAGATTTCTTCCTCGGAATAAAATTGCGTCTCTCTGCCTTGCAGCCACTCGAAATAAGAAACGATTACGCCGCCGGCATTCGCCAAAATGTCGGGGATGATGATCGTACCCTTCGATGCGAGCGCTTCGTCGGCTTCCCCCGTTATCGGCGCGTTCGCGCCTTCAACGATTATGCGCGCTTTCACGTCTCCCACGTTGCCGGCGTGAATTTGTTCCTCCAGCGCCGCTAGAAACAGCACGTTGACGTTCAGATATAGCACAGCTTCCCGATCCAGTATTTGCGCTTTGGCGCCGCATTCCCTCAGCGCGTCATCCGATGAAGGAAGGTCGCCGCTATTGACGCTCGCGTACGCAGTCAGAGCCGGAATATCGAGGCCTTCCTCGTTATACAGCGTAACGTTGCGGTCGCTGACGGCTACGACCTTGCCGCGGATTGCCGTGCATTTGTAGGCTTCCATCGCCGTTACGGAGCCGACGTTGCCAAAGCCTTGGACGGCAATGGTGAGCGGCTTGTCTACATGAGCCATAGCGGTAGCGGCGAATATATTGGAGCTGCCGGATAGCCAGTCCTTATTGTCGCGAAGAAAATCATGCATCAAATAACGGAATGAAAAATAAACGCCTTTGCCGGTCGCTTCCTTGCGGCCTAAGGAGCCGCCGTTCACGATGCTTTTGCCCGTAAAGGATCCCAAGTAAGGCGAACCGGGATGGATGCTTTTGTATTCCGCCATCATCCAGTCCATTTCCCGCTCGCCGGTGCCCATGTCCGGCGCCGGAATATCTTTGTCAGGGCCAAGGATGTCGGCGAAGTATTGGACGTATTTTTTGCAAATGTGATAAAGCTCTTTCTCGGAATATTGGCGGGGATTGATGACCACGCCGCCCTTGCCGCCGCCGAAGGGAACTTCATGCAGCGCGTTCTTCAGCGTCATAAGGGCGGCCAAGTTCGTGACCTCGTCTTCGTTGACGCTTTCATGGAACCGGATGCCGCCTTTGTAAGGCCCGAGCGTGTCATTGTGCTGGATCCGGTAAGCGGGGATCCGCACGACATTCCCGTTCTCAAGCACGATGCGTAAAAACGCTTTATGTACTTTGTTCGGCGTGGACAGAATGGCGGCCAGCGATTGGAACACCTGCTTGCGCCGCTCTCCTTGCACTTGCGGGAGGAATGAAGTGTCCTCCATCATTGCGGTTAATGATTGTTGAACAATAGCGCCGGTTTGACTAGCCATAAAGGAAAACCTCCTTGTTGGTTATACAAAATCGAGCTCTATCCATTGTACCATAGATTGCCACTGCCTTCGAAATAAGCCATAATGTTTCATAATCCGATTTTTTTTGCGCGGGGGAGAAATCATGGCCAAAATTTCTGTTTTTATATATGGGTCATTGCTTCCAGGGCACAGCAATCATCATGTTATAGCATCGCATATTACCGCTTTCGAGCCTGGGGAAATCGAGGGCTGTCTGGTCGATGTCGGCCCCTATCCGGCTGCCGTGCGCAGCGGAAGGAACGGAACTGGAGCGGGCAGGATACGCGGCGGGTGGATTATCATAGGCCGGGAGGGGCTCGCGGCAATGGATGCGCTGGAGGAATTCTCGGGCATAGAAGAGATGAACGATTACGACCGCGTCTGGGTAAGCGATCGAACCAACCCGGCTATGGAAGGCTGGGTGTACGTATGGGAATCCAGCCGGGGATTCCCGACGATCCCGGACGACAACTGGCCCGATTATTGGGCGCGCAAAAACAGAAGGTAGAACTACAACATATAGGGACGTGAAGAAATGCCGATCATACCTCATTTGGCGGGTACATGGAACGGGGCGCCGGACGTGTTGTTTTATGCGGTAAGAATTTTATATTATTTCATGCTGATGACGGCTGGCGGAGCCATGCTGCTTACGTTTGCGATTCCTGCAGGGGAGAGCGGGGCAGGTCAACGGAAGCTGCTTCATCAGTGGAGCGGTTTTGGGATGAGAGGACTGCTGCTGGCTGTTCTTCTTTTTGTGTTTGTCCATGCGAACCGGACGGTTTCCAGTCTGGGCGGGGGAGGGGAAGCATGGGTTAAGCTGCTCACGGAGACATCCACGGGACAAGCTTGGCTCGGTTTGATCGTGTTATCCTTCCTCGGATTCGCGGTGATCAGGCTGAACGATACCGTCAAAATCATATGGGCATTGCTCCTGCTGGGGGTTGAAAGCTTCGAAGGCCACGCAGCCGCATCCGAGCACGCGACAGCCGCGATCGTATCGGATTTTATTCATTTGGCCTGCGCGGCGGTATGGGCAGGCGGCGTTCTGCTCCTGCTGTTGTTCTGGAAAGCGGACAGGGAGGAAGCGGGAAGGTTCGCCGAGCGGTTTGCGGCCATTGCCTGGATCACGATGGCGGTCTTGACCGTTAGCGGGATTGTGATGACATGGCTGCTTATCCCTTCTTGGCTCTATCTTCTGTATACCGATTGGGGCAACTGGCTGGCTGCCAAGGCAATTATCGTCCTGCTTGTAATCGCGCTGGGCACGATACTGCGCGCCAGAGCGAAGAAGCGGGAGCTGCAGCGAGGAGCACTGCTTAAGCTCGACGGGATTCTTATGGCGTGTATTATCGCCGCGGCTGGCGTCATCACCTATCTTAGCCCTGCGCCGGACAGCGAGCCGCTCCATCACCATGAGATGGGCGAGGATTTTCATTATACGCTTTCGATTTCGCCGAACGCGCCGGGGCCTAACGATGTGGGGCTGACGATATGGCTGCCGGAGGACAGCGGCGAGCCGTCAGACCTGCAGCTGTCGTTCGTTTCCGCTGACAATCCTGGGAGGAAACCCGTTGAGATTGAGCTTATGCCAGCGGAGTCCGACGAGGAGGACTTCGGATTCCCGGGCTTCACGCGGTATTACTACGCTGCGGACGACATGAAGCTGCCGCGTCCTGGTAACTGGAAGGCCATGCTCGTCGTGACCGAAGCGGACGGCAATAAGCTGGAGCGCGAGGCGGTATTTTCGAATTAAAAAAGAACCCCTAATTGCCATCTATTGCAACCGAGTCTTACTTTGCATATAATAGGGAATAATGTTTTTGACAAAAGTCAAAATGCTTTGATGGAGAAAAGTAAGCAGTGCTTTCGCACAGGGAAGGAACGCCGCAGATTGAGAGCGTTCCTGCGTAATCAGGCTGCCGAAGTTCGCTCCGGAGCATGCCTCTGAACCGTTCAAGCTTCGCGCTTGGCGCAAGTAGGGGGTCACGGTTCCCGCCGTTACCGGGACTTAAGGAATAGCAAGCCGGTTTTTGACGGCATGCCGTTCGAATTAGGGTGGTACCACGGTTCTTCCGTCCCTTCGGGGAGGAAGGGCCTTTTTTTATTTTCCGATGCTTGGGCATACCAGGCGACAACATTTGGAGGCGATGAATGTGAAAGCAAGACTGGAGGAGCTTCGCGGCGAAGCGCTGCAGGAGCTGCAGGGAGTAGAGACGCAGCAGGCGCTGAACGACCTGCGTGTCAAATATTTGGGCAAGAAGGGTGCGCTGACGGAAATTCTCCGCGGCATGGGAGGACTAAGCGCGGAGGAGCGTCCGATTATCGGTCAAGTGGCGAATGACGTGCGCGCCGCGATTGAAGCCGTCATTGAAGAGAAAGCGGCGGCTTTCCAGCAAGCGGAGACGAATAACCGTCTGCTTGCGGAGACGATCGATGTGACGCTGCCGGGCAAAAAGCTGCCTACGGGCGCGGTGCATCCGCTGAACAAGGTGGCTCAGGAGATCGAAGATATATTTGTCGGACTTGGCTATTCGATCGCGGAAGGGCCCGAAGTGGAGACGGACTATTTCAACTTCGAAGCGCTGAACCTGCCGAAAAATCATCCGGCGCGCGATATGCAGGACTCCTTCTATGTTACGGATGAAATTTTGATGCGCACGCATACGTCGCCAGTCCAGGTTCGCACGATGAAGGCGAAGGAAGGCATGACGCCGGTTAAAGTGATCTGTCCGGGCAAAGTGTACCGGAGAGACGACGACGACGCGACGCATTCGTTCCAGTTCAATCAAATCGAAGGACTCGTCATCGGCAAAGGCATCCGGATGAGCGACCTGAAGGGCACGCTGCTTCAATTCGTGCAGCAAATGTTCGGCGAGCAGGCGCAGATTCGACTGCGTCCAAGCTTCTTCCCGTTCACGGAGCCTAGCGCGGAAGTAGACGTTACTTGCGTTCAATGCGGCGGCCACGGCTGCCGGATGTGCAAGCAGACAGGCTGGCTGGAGATTTTGGGCTGCGGCATGGTGCATCCTCGCGTGCTCGAAATGGGCGGCTACGATCCGGAGGAAGTGACAGGCTTCGCGTTTGGTATGGGCGTGGAGCGGATCGCGCTGCTGAAATACGGCATTGACGATATCCGCCATTTCTACACGAACGATCTGCGCTTCCTGGGACAATTCGCGAGAATATGACGGTGAGATAGAAAAGAAGGGACGAAACGAGAGATGAAGGTATCCTACCAATGGTTGAATGAATATATCGAGCTGGACGGCCTAAGCGCTGAAGAGCTCGCTGAGCTTATGACGCGCGGCGGCATCGAAATAGACGGCGTCGAGTCGCGCAACAAAGGCGTAAGCGGCGTTGTCGTCGGCTATGTGAAGTCGAAGGAGAAGCATCCGGACGCCGACAAGCTGAACGTGTGCAAGGTGGACGTCGGCACAGGCGAGGAGCTGCAGATCGTATGCGGAGCCAAAAACGTGGACGCCGGCCAGAAGGTGCCGGTTGCCATTATCGGAGCCGAACTGCCGGGCGACTTCAAAATCAAGCGGGCAAAGCTGCGCGGCGTAGAATCGCAGGGCATGATCTGCTCCGCGAAGGAGCTTGGGCTTAACGACAAGCTGCTGCCGAAGGAACAGCAGGAAGGTATTCTCGTGCTGCCGGAGTCGACGCAGCTCGGAACGCCGATCGGGAATGTGCTCGGCATCGAAGATGAAGTGCTGGAGCTCGATTTGACGCCGAACCGTTCCGATTGCCTCAGCATGCTGGGCGTGGCTTACGAGGTTGGCGCTTTAACGGGCCGCGAGGTGAAGCTGCCAAGCACGGCGATTCATGACACGGTAGAAAAAACGTCGGATCTGGTATCCGTTCAAGTGCTGGCTAAAGAACAATGTCCGCATTACTCTGCAAGATATATTAAAAATGTAAAAATCGGCGCTTCGCCGCAATGGCTGCAGAACCGTCTGACGGCGGCTGGCATCCGCCCGATCAATAATGTCGTGGACGTGACCAACTTCGTCATGCTCGAATTCGGCCAGCCGCTTCACGCGTTCGATGCCGACAAAGTGCCGGGCGGGCGAATCGTCGTCCGGATGGCGAACGAAGGCGAAACGATCGTAACGCTGGATGACCAAGAGCGCCGTTTGGAGCCTCACATGCTGGTTATTACGGACGGCAATCAGCCGATTGCGCTTGCCGGCGTTATGGGCGGCGCAAACTCGGAGGTAACGGATGCTACGGTTAACATTTTGCTCGAATCGGCTAGGTTCGACGGCGGCACTGTTCGTAAAACCTCCCGTCAGCTGGGACTTCGTTCCGAATCCAGCATCCGCTTCGAGAAGGAAGTCGATCCGTCCAGGGTTATTCCGGCGCTTGACCGCGCGGCTAAGCTGATCGCCGAATTGGCGGATGGCTTAGTAACGGAGGGCGTCGTGGAAGCTGTCTCCCAATCGGTAGAGCCGAAAAAAATCTCGGTAACGCTTGAACGAATCAACGGTTACCTGGGCACGGAGCTGTCGAGCTTGGAGGTTCGCACGATCTTCGGACGGCTGCAATTCCCTTACGCCGTAGGGAATAACGACGAATTTACCGTCGATGTCCCAACGCGACGCGGCGATATTACGCGCGCCGTCGATCTGATCGAAGAAGTCGCGCGCTTGCACGGCTATGATAATATTCCAACAACGCTTATTCATGGCGACGCGATTCCTGGCTCATTGACAAAACCGCAGGCGATTCGCCGCGAGCTGCGCAAGCGGCTGACAGATTCCGGGCTGCATGAGGTGATCAGCTATTCGTTCACGAGCCCGGCGAGAACAGCGTTATTTCCTGCGCTTACGGACGGAGCCAAAGCGGTTAAGCTGGCGATGCCGATGAGCGAGGAGCGGAGCGTGCTGCGCACGTCTCTGATCGCGCAGCTAATCGAGACGGCTGTATACAACCGCAACCGTAAAAACGAATCCGCGGCGATATTTGAAATCGGCAGCGTGTTCCATACGGACGAGGAGCAGCTGACGAGATTGCCGCAGGAGAAGCATCGTTTCGCCGCGCTGCTGACAGGCAATAAGTCGGAAACGCAGTGGAACAGCAAAGCGGCCGCTTACGATTTCTACGATGCGAAAGGGATTGTCGAAACGGTAATTGAGGTGCTGGGCCTTACGCCGAAAGTGACGTTCGCAGCCGCTCAGCCGGAGCATTTCCACCCGGGCAGAACGGCCTCCGTAGCGCTTGAGACGCCGGCTGGCCCTGTCGTGATCGGCTACGTCGGACAGCTCCATCCTGCGCTGCAAGTGGAGTGGGACATGGCGGACACGTACTTGATCGAGCTTGGTTTGAATGCTTTGTACGAAGAAGCCAGCGCCGACATCGTCTATAAAGCGCTGCCGAAGTATCCGGCAATCGAGCGGGATATCGCCGTTGTTGTGGATGCGAACGTTGCCGCGGGCAGCTTGACAGCCGCAGTAGAAGGCACGGCAGGAGAGCTTTTGGAATCCGTGCGCGTCTTCGACGTCTATACGGGAGAGCGCCTCGGCGCCGGCAAGAAGAGCGTCGCGTTATCGCTTGTATACCGCCACGCGGAGCGAACGTTGACGGATGAAGAGGTTACTGCGCTGCACGGCCAGGTTGTCCAGCATTTGGAACAAACTTTTGGCGCGGAATTGCGCAAGTAGGCAGGAAACATATAGAGCCGCATCGAATTAGTTCCAAATGAACTTCGATGCGGCTTTTTTTTGCCAAAATCCTGTAAAAACAAGGGCTGCAAGGCAGGGCTGCGGGGAACGTTATTGATTTGGGCGATAGGAGGACATGACTTCATGGATGGGGACAAAACTGTTGTAACCGTTGACATATATGGCATTCAATATAAGATTAAGGGTCATTCCAACATCGAATATATGAGAAGAGTTGCCAGCTCGATTGACGAAAGCATGAAAAAACTGGCGAAGACCAATCCGAGGCTGGATATGCAGAAGCTGGCGGTACTCTGCGCGATGCAGACGACGGAGGATGTGTTCCGCCTTCGCCGCGATAACGCGAGACTGCAAGAGGAAGAAGCGCGCGCGATTGAAACGAGGCAGCAGCTCGATGCGGAGAAGCAGCGGAATGCTGATTTGCTGGCTAAGCTGGATGGGGTGCGCGCCGAGGCGGAAGCGAAGCTGAACGAGACGGTAGCGGCATCGGAGAAGCGGCTCGCGCAGCTGGAGGCGATGGCCGAAGAACAGAAGCAGTCGGGGCAGAAGGCTTTGGCGGAAGCGCTTCAAGCACACGAGGAACAGCTTCAGCGTCTGAAGGAAGCGTACGAGCAGGAATCCGCGAGGCTTCGCGAGGAGCTTGAGCTGGAGAAAAAGACGGAGCTTGTGCAGCTGAAAAGCAGGCTGGAGACGGAGCTTGCGAAGCTTGAGCAAGAGAAAGATAAAGCGATCGAGGGATTGACTGCTGAAAGGGACCGGTTAACGGCGCAATTCCAGACGGAGCAGACGAAATGGAATGAAGCGTTGGCGGAGGAAAAGGAACAGCTGACCGTTCGTTATATGGCGGAGCTGGAGCAGCTGGTTGCCGAGCATGCCGCCGAGCTGGAACACTTGGCGTCTGAGCATGCCGCAGAATTGGAGAAGCTTGCGGCTGGGTTCGCGTCTGAGAAAGAAGAGCTGATAGCGGATCATTCCTTGGAGCTTGGGGAAACCATTGCAAGATTAACGAGCGAAAAGACGGAAGCGAGAGACGCCATCCAGCGGGAGTGGCAGTCCAAATGGGACAAGCGGGAGCATGAGTGGCAGTCGGAGCGAGGCAGGCTTTTGGCGCAAATCGAAGAGCTGCGTCAGCAGTCCCAAGCGGAGAAGGAGTCGCTTGAGAATCGTCTCCTATTGGCCGATGAGCAGCTGACACAGGCGATGGAGCATGAAGAAGCGCTGCGGTCCACGGTTGCACAGCTGCAGCAGGAGCAGCAGGCATACATCGACCAGTTGAATGAGGCTGCCGGACAAGCTGAAGATTTTGCCGAGGAACGGAAGCGGTGGGTCGAGCGGCAGGAGGAAATCGAGCGAAAGCTTGCTGAACGGATCGCCCTTGCTGAAGAAGCGGAACGCAGCTATACGGAGCAGCTTGATCAGCTGTCCTTCAAGGAGCTTGAGCTCGCCGAGCTGCTGGAACAGCGGGAGTCCGGCGAGCGGGAGCTTCAGGCCCGGCTGGAGGAAAGCCGTCATGCGGAGCAGCGGCTGAAGTCGCAGCTTGAGCAGTCGCAAGCAGCGGGGCTGGAGCTGCAGAAGCAGTTGGAGCAAAGCCGCGCTGCCGAGCGTGAGCTTCAGGAATTGATGAACGATCAGCAGGAAGAGGAGCGCTCGCTGCGCGAGAAGCTGAAGGCGGCTGAGCTGGAGCTGCAGGAAATGTCGGAGCTTCAGCAGCTGGCCGAGGAGGAAGCGGAAGGGAGATTGGCCGAGCTGCGGGTTCTTGTCGACGAGCTGAAGCTTGAGCTGGAGCAGACGCGTACGGCTGAACGCGAGCTGAAAGCTCTGCTGGCACAAAAGCAAGCCTCCGAGCGTGAGTGGCAGGAAATGCTGGAGCTTCAGCAGGATGCCGAACGCGCGCTGAAGAAGCAGATTGCGGAGCTGCAATCTTCGGAGAGCGAGCTGCAGGAGCGAATCGAGCTGCTGCAATTGTCCGAGGGCGAGCTGAAAGGGCAGATCGCGGAGCTGCAGTCGTCGAAGCGCGGTCTGAAGGAGCAAATCGAGCTGCTGCAATTGTCCGAAGGCGAGCTGAAAGGGCAGATCGCGGAGCTGCAGTCGTCGGAGCGCGGTCTGAAGGAGCAAATCGATCTGCTGCAATTGTCCGAGAGCGAGTTGACAGGGCAGATCGCGGAGCTGCAGTCGTCGGAGCGCGAGCTGAAGGAACGGATCAAGCAGCTGCAATTGTCTGAGGGCGAGCTGAAAGGGCAGATCACGGAGCTGCAGTCGTCGGAGCGCAGTCTGAAGGAGCAAATCGATCTGCTGCAATTGTCCGAGGGCGAGTTGACAGGGCAGATCGCGGAGCTGCAGTCGTCGGAGCGCGAGCTGAAGGAACGGATCGAGCAATTGCAATTGTCTGAGGTCGAGCTGAAGGAGCAGATCGCGGAGCTGCAGTCGTCGGAGAGCGAGTTGAAGAGGCGGATTGCGGAGCTGCAGACTTCGGAGAACGAGCTAATCGAGCAAATGGGGCAATTGGAGTCCTCTGAAGTCGAGTTGAAGCAGCAATTGCTGCATCTGAAGTCATCCGAGGACGAGCTGAAGAAGCAGATCGCGCTGCTCCAATCGTCGGCGAACGCGCTGAAGGATAAGCTGCAAGCTGTCGAACGGGAGCTGCAGGACCAGATCGAATTGGGGCAAATGGCGGAATCGGAGCTGGAGTCGAAGCTCGCTGCACAACAAGCGGCTGAGCGCGAGCTGAGAGAGCAGCTAGACAAGAAACTAGCGGCAGAACGGGAGTTACAGGAGCAGCTTCACGCTATGAAGGCGAAGCAGCAGGATTTGATTGAGGAACTCGAAACCACCTTTGCGCGTGAACGAATTGCCAAAGGCCAGCTCGAAGAAGCGGTGGAGCAAGCGGAGCAATTAAGCCGTCGATTGGAAGAGCAGGCGGAGCTGCTCGCGCAGATGGAAGAGGAAACGGCTCGCGTACAACGAATGAAAGAAGAACTGGAAGCGAGCGAAGAGAGCCTTCGCGAGCGGATGGAGCTTGCTATACGGGAAGCGGCCGCATCAGCGGACACGAGCCATTGGGAAGAGCAGCTTAACGAGCTTCGGAAAGAGCGCGATGAAGCGGCGCTTCACTCTTCACGCTTAGCTGAGGAGCATGAGGCCCTGCTCGATCAGCACCAAAAGCTGAAAATCGAATACTCGAAGCTGCAAACCGAATTTAACGAGTGGATCGAGCTCATTGAACAAAGCTAGACGGTTAACGAAGCTGTAACGGTGAAAAAGACCGTTACAGCACACTGTGCCGATGAAACGGAGACTGTAACGGTAAAAAACGCCGTTACAGCGCGTCCCGGTGGAGGATGCGGGGCTGCAACGGCGAAAAAGACCATTACAGCACCCTGTGCCGATGAAACGGAGACTGTAACGGTAAAAAACGCCATTACAGCGCGTCCCGGTGGAGGATGCGGGGCTGTAACGGCGAAAAAGACCATTACAGCACCCTGTGCCGATGAAACGGAGACTGTAACGGTAAAAAACGCCGTTACAGCGCGTCCCGGTGGAGGATGCGGGGCTGCAACGGCGAAAAAGACCGTTACAGCACCCTGTGCCGATGAAACGGAGACTGTAACGGTAAAAAACGCCGTTACAGCGCGCCGCGTCCGAGAGCGCGAGGCTGTAATGGTGAAAAAGACCGTTACAGCACCCTGTGCGGATGAAACGGAGACTGTAACGGTAAAAAACGCCGTTACAGCGCGCCGCGGCGGATAACGGGAGTCTGTAAGGGCGAAATAGACCGTTACAGCACCCTGTGCCGATGAAACGGAGACTGTAACGGTAAAAAACGCCGTTACAGCACGCCGCGTTGGAGGATGTATAGCTGAATGGGCGAAAAAGCCCCGCAAGCCGAAATTCGCGGCGTCCCACGCGGCTCCCAAAAAAAAGAAAAAACCGGTCAAGGTTATTGTCCTTGACCGGTTTTTTGCATGCTAACCGTAAGAGTGGATCGTGCCAGTCGGCCCCCCGAAGGAGAGGGCGGCGAGCCGCACGATATCCGGTGTGACGACTGCGGGATCTTTGCCTGTGGTGTGCATTTCGGTGCGCAGGGTGCCGGGATTGTACAGATTGACGAGGATACCGTTCTCGTGTTCCTCGTCGGCGACCGTGCGCGTCAGCGATTCCAAGCCCGCCTTCGCTGCGCTGTAAGCGGCGAAGCCGCCGGCCCCGTTGCGGGAAAGGCTCGAGGTTATATTGATGATGCGGCCGTACTTTTGCTTCCGCATAGACGGCAGCACGGCTTTTATTAATAGGAACGGGCCAGTCAGATTCGTTGCAATTTGGTTTTGCCATTCCTTAGCGGAAAGGTCGTAGACGGCCCCCGATTCCAGAACGGCCGCGTTATTCAGCAAGATGTCGATGCGGCCCCAGCGTTCAAGCGCGTTAGCTACGGCTTCGTCCACTTGTTTCTCGTCGGTTACGTCGGCTTTAATCACTTGCGCGGCGCGCTCCGTTCGCTGCACGATCATTTCAGCCGTTTCCTTCAGCTTGTCGGGGCGTCTGCCGAGCAGGACCACATCAGCGCCCGCTTCGGCAAACGCGATCGCAGCAGCCCTGCCAAGCCCGCTGCCGCCTCCGGTAACAATAGCGACACGTTCATCTAATGCTCCCATCGTACATCCTCCATTCATTAGCTGTGTGAACCCTATGTTATCAGAGGAGGCTTGGCATTGGAAGGGCTGCCATCATTAGACTTTCTTGGACAAAGGGTAAGGAAATCTAATAGCAGGGCCTCAACCCGGACAGCAGCTCTACTCCACGACCAGTTTAGCTGTCATAGTGCGATGACCGGGACCGCAAGGGACGGAGCAAATCACGTCGTAAGTGCCTGGCTTATCAAATTGAACGGTGACGGTCTTATCGTTGCCGACTTCGTAATCGGTTTTCAAAATTTGCAAGCCATGCACGCCGTCCACCGATTTGAGCGTAAGGCCAACCGCCTCTCCGGCTTTGATTTTGTACTCCTCTTGATCAAACTCCCAGTTTTTCGCTGTGATGACGAGCTCCGAGGTTGGAGCTGCCTGCTCCGCGGACTCATTGCTAGCTGAGCCGGAATTTCCCCCATTGTTCCCTGAGTTGGATCCGCATGCCGCAATAATGAGCACCAGGGCAAAGACAGATGCGAAAATAAACCATTTTTTCATGTTGATATCCCCTCCCGAATTCGTAAGAAAACAATCTCTTTCTTCTTCTATCGTAACTTATTTTCGGGGCGGATAAAGAAGGTTCGGTGACAATGGTTTGACAATATTTTGAAGAAGTAATGAACATACTGCAAAAAGAAAGAGAAAATCCCTTGCCCGCGGGCAAGGGATCGAATGGAGCTATAGTAACGCCGACAAATTAGCGATTGTTCCGTCCGGCTTCGTACGGTGTGCTAACCGGGATAAACAGGTCGATGATCCCGATGGCAAGCGCGGCAAGAATGGCGCCCAGCCAAGTAACGGATACGCCGCCTACGATAAATTGCGCGATCCAGATGACGGCAGCGCTTGCGATAAAGCCGACGATGCCGCGTCCGAAAGGCGTAACTCTTTTCCCGAATATGCCCTCGATAATCCATCCGATTGCGGCGATAACAAGCGCCAGGAACAATGCGCTCCAAAAACCGCCGACACTGAACTGAGGCACGATGAAGCCTACAAGCATAAGCACAAGCGCCGATACGATAAATCGTACTACATGTCCTAGAAATGTCATTTTCGTTTGTCCTCCTTATTGAAGTTCTGAACGCTTGGGTCAGGTAAAGAAGGTTTTGTTGATTCGGGCTTAGTGTTGCCAATCATGTGTAGATTATGTGTGGTACCAATTAACCTAAACCATCCTCGCCTCGTGCATCGGGGTGAAGGTTCGGCTATAATATAAGGGCGAGAGGAGTGTTAACAAGTTGGACGCCAAAATATTGACGACACTGGAGTATCCAAAAATTATAGATAAATTAACATCGCATGCGGCTACGACGCTTGGCCAAGCAAGGACGGCGCAGCTTCGTCCCGTTACCGAGCTGGAAGAGGTCAAATCGCTGCTGCAGGCGACCGATGAGGCTTATGCAGCCGATCGGCTGAAGGGCAGCGCGCCTTTTGGCGGCATCACGGATATTAGCGCTCCGCTGCATCGCGCGAGAATCGGCGGAACGCTGAATCCGGCCGAGCTGCTCGAGATCGCTTCTACCTCCCGAGGCGGCCGCAGGGTGAAGAAGCATATCGAGGTTATTCATGATGAACACCCGATCCCTATGCTTCGCGCGCTGGCCGAAGGCATTAGCGAACATAAAGCGCTGGAGGATGACATTTTCGCATGTATCGACGAACAGGCGGAAGTGATGGACAGCGCAAGCCCGGAGCTTGCGTCCATTCGCAGAGAGCTTCGAAACGGCGAATCGCGCATTCGCGAGAAGCTGGAGTCGATGATTCGCTCCTCCTCGGTCCAGAAGATGCTGCAGGACGCGATTATTACGCTGCGGAACGACCGTTACGTCATTCCGGTCAAGCAGGAATACCGGTCGAATTTCGGCGGCATCGTGCACGATCAGTCCGGTTCGGGCGCGACCTTGTTTATTGAGCCCGAAGCGATCGTTGCGATGAACAATAAGCTGAGAGAGCAGCGCGCGGCGGAGCAGCGGGAGATCGAGAAAATACTGCAAAAGCTTACGGCGCGGACGGCGGAGCATGTGGACGATTTGCTTGTGAATCAGGACTTGCTCGCCCAGCTGGACTTTGCGTTCGCCAAAGCAAGACTGGCCCATGAGATGAAGGCGTCGCAGCCAAGAATGAACGATCGCGGCTTCTTGAAGCTGAAGCGGGGACGCCATCCGTTAATCGATAAGGATAAGGTTGTTCCGCTTGACGTGGAGCTTGGCAACCAATTTACGGCGATTATCGTGACGGGACCAAATACGGGCGGTAAAACCGTGTCGCTGAAAACGATCGGCCTGCTGAGCTTAATGGCGATGTCGGGTCTGTTCGTGCCTGCGGAGGAAGGAAGCCAGCTCTGCGTATTCGACGCCATATATGCGGATATCGGAGACGAGCAAAGTATTGAGCAGAGCTTAAGTACGTTCTCCAGCCACTTAACGAATATTATCCGCATTCTCCGGTCGATGACAGCGAAAAGCCTCGTGCTGCTCGATGAGCTTGGCGCGGGCACGGACCCGGCAGAGGGCTCGGCGCTTGCGATCGCGATATTGGAGCATATTCACGCCAAAGGCTGCAGAATCGTTGCGACGACCCATTACAGCGAGCTGAAGGCATACGCCTACAACCGGAAGGGCGTCATTAACGCCAGCATGGAATTCGACATCGCTTCCTTAAGTCCGACTTACCGGCTGCTCGTCGGCGTGCCTGGACGAAGCAACGCCTTCGCGATCGCGGAGCGTCTCGGTCTGCAGAAGTCGATTATCGACCATGCGAGGGGCGAAGTGAGCGAAGAGGATCTGAAGGTTGAGAGCATGATCGCTTCGCTGGAGGAGAACCGGCTGAGCGCTGAATCCGAACGCCAGTCGGCGGAGTCGCTGCGCAAAGAAATGGAGAGCTTGCGCGCGAAATATGATGCCGAACGGCTGCGGTTTGAGGAGCAGAAGGAGAAGCTGCTGCAGAAAGCGCGCGAAGAAGCCCGCGAGGCCGTTGCGAAAGCGAAGCGCGAAGCTGAAACCATTATTGCCGATCTGCGTAAACTTGCTATGGAAGAAGGCGCTTCCGTTAAAGAACATAAGCTGATCGAGGCTCGCCGCAGATTGGATGAAGCCGCGCCCGAAGCGGCGGGGCCGAAGCGCGGCAAACCAAGCGGTGCGGGTAAGCCGCAAAAGATCGGCCCAGGCGACGAGGTGATGGTCTACAGCTTGAACCAGAAAGGGCTAGTCGTGGATATGCACAGCTCTGAAGCGACAGTGCAGCTAGGCATTTTGAAGATGAAGGTTGCCCTTGACGACATGGAGCTGGTAAAAGCGAAAGCGCCGGAGAAGGCGCAGCAGCAGCCGAAAGCGACAGCCAGTCTGAAGCGGACGCGCGACGAAGACGCGCGGATGGAGCTTGACCTGCGAGGCGAGAGCTTGGAGGAAGCCATTATGGAAGTGGACCGGTTCTTGGATGAATCGTTCCTGGCCGGCTTCGGTCAAGTTTACATTATTCACGGAAAAGGCACAGGCGTCCTGCGCACGGGGATTCAGCAATATTTGCGCAAGCATTCGCATGTGAAAAGCTTCCGTAACGGCAACTATGGCGAAGGCGGCATCGGGGTTACGGTAGCCGAACTGAAATAGGAATTGGGGGAGACGTCCATGGAGGCGGATATCGACAAGCTGCTTGGCAATCCTTACGCCGCGTCTTTAATTTTCGTATCGGTGACGGTGCTGTCGCTGATCGTGTTTCTGTCTATCTTTGAGCTCGTAACGAAATATAAATGCTGGGACGAGATTAAAAAAGGCAATTTGGCTGTCGCCATGGCCACCGGCGGCAAAATATTCGGAATCTGCAACATCTTCCGGTTTTCGATCGAAGCCAATGATTCCATCTATGAAAGCTTAATCTGGGGCGCATTTGGCTTTGTTATTTTATTGGTGGCTTACTTTTTATTTGAATTTATGACGCCCGTGTTTCGGATTGACGACGAGATTCAAAACGATAACCGGGCGGTCGGACTTATTGCGATGATTATATCCGTATCGCTTTCTTATGTGATCGGAGCGACCGTTATCCTGT
The DNA here is from genome assembly GCF_003583765.1 of Paenibacillus nanensis. Lineage (GTDB taxonomy): Bacteria > Bacillota > Bacilli > Paenibacillales > Paenibacillaceae > Pristimantibacillus > Pristimantibacillus nanensis. Next base: position 94,646 of record NZ_QXQA01000006.1, on the reverse strand, counting down.
AGCCTGGAGGCTCTTTCGATGAAGTATTTATGGGTGACGCTGCTTATCGTGGCTATTTTATTTTTTGTAAGCGGCATTATTTATTTAATGTTGAACTAGAGGATTAGAGGAGAGATTCAGGAGATGCAGGAAGATAAAAACCGCCAGGTATGCCATTGGTGCTTATCTGAAATTATTTGGGATGAGGAGATTGGACCGGAGACGCATTGCCCGCATTGCGACAATGAGCTTGGCAGCTACCGTTCGATGAGTATCGGATTGGAACGCGGCGATGACGAGGCGGAACAGCCCGGCAGCGATGATTCCGACGACGAGGACAAGTGGCTGGACGACGAAGAGGATGATTCGGATAAGTATACGGCGGAGGAGGGCTTCCGAGGAGGCAGCCGCAGTTTGCTCGCGGCAGAAAGCGTGATTCAGCGGATTATCGACGAGCAGCTAGAGGCGCCGGAATGCCCGGTATGCCGCGAGTATATGATGGAAGCGGGCGTTCAAACCGTTGGCGGAGCCGGCTTTGCAGCGGCGGAACCGGCGGCTGTCGGCATTCCGGTTCTGCCGAATCCGTTCAAAATGGTGTGGTACGTATGCCCGGCATGCTACCATACAGCTTCCTTCTTGAGCCACGCCGACCGCGAAGAAATGATGAACCGGCTGGCCGCTCGCTCTTAAGCTAATTCATTGCCAAATATGGACGGGCATTGGACGCGTTTCTTCAGGGCATCTTACAAAACGTATTTCTAAGCACGGCTGTCGGCGGTGCGTCTGGAGGTATCGTTTTGGCGAAGGCGAAATTGGAGAAACAAGCCGTTCTGCTTCTAGTCGTACAGGCATTGTACGGCGTAGCGAGCGCGCTGTCCGGCACGTTCCTGCCGATCTATTTATGGAAAGCGAGCGGTTCCTATACGTTAATCGGCTGGTTTACATTCGCGCAATGCGTGACCGGCGGGCTGACGTTCTGGATCGCGGGCAAATGGGTGAAAGAGCATAACAAGATGCACAGCCTAAGGCTAGGCATCGCTTTAAGCGGGGTGTTTTACTCCACCGTCTTGCTGCTGGGCGGCAAAGCCGACCAATTCTCGGTGCCGCTCGGCGTGCTGAACGGACTGGCCATCGGATTGTTTTGGCTGGCTTTTAACGTCGTTTATTTTGAAGTGACCGAACCCGATACGCGTGATCGTTACAATGGCTGGGCCGGACTTTTAGGTTCAGCCTCTGGTATTTTGGCGCCCTGGATCTCGGGGCTGCTTATTACGTCGATGAAGGGCGAAAAAGGATATCGGTTTATCTTTACATTATCTCTGGTTATTTTTACCATTAGCGTCATTTTGAGCTTTTGGCTGAAAAAAAGGCACGGGGAAGGAAAATACAGCTGGTTTTTTGGTGTAAGGCAATTAATGGAGAAGGGCAGCTCATGGCGCAGAGTATTTCCGGCAATCGCGGCGCAAGGGATTCGCGAAGGCGTATTTATGCTGTTGGTCGGATTGACCGTTTATGTCGCAACCCGCAGCGAAAGCAAGCTCGGCACGTATTCCCTTATCGTTTCGCTCGTCTCTCTTATCAGCTTCTGGCTTATCGGCAGGCTGATGGGCCGCATGAAGCGGGAATGGGCGATGCTTGTTGGCGTCGTGATGCTCGGAGCCGTCATTCTGCCTTTGTTCTGGCAGGTATCTTATATTTCGCTGCTTATGTTCGGCATCGGCACCTCGCTTTTTATGCCGCTGTATATTATTCCGATGACGTCCAGAGTTTTCGATCTGATCGGCCAGTCGGAGAAGAACGCGGTACATCGGGAGGAATTGATCGTCCTTCGCGAAGCGGGGCTGACAATCGGACGACTGGTTGGTCTGTCCGTCTACCTGATTGTCCTGCCGATCAATGATTCGCCGAGGGCGGTGACTTGGCTGCTGCTTGCTGTCGGCGTTGTGCCGATAGCGGGATGGTGGTTTATGAAGCCTTTTTTGCGCAAGCAGGCGTTAGCGAACGCCGGAAGGCATTCGAGCAACAATTAACGGGAGCAGGTTGAAAATATGGCAAAAGCCGTTTCAAGCATAACGGAGCTAATCGGTCATACGCCGGCAGTCCGGCTTAACCGCATGATGGAAGATGGAATGGCGGAGGTTTGCGTCAAGCTGGAGCGCTTTAACCCAAGCGGCAGCGTCAAGGACAGGGCGGCCTTTTCTTTAATTGAAGCAGCCGAGAGACAAGGAATGATTAAGCCTGGCGATACAATCATCGAGCCGACGAGCGGCAACACCGGCATTGGACTCGCGATGAACGCCGCGGCGCGAGGCTATAAGCTCATTCTTGTCATGCCAGACAATATGTCGGCCGAGCGAATTAAGCTGCTGCAGGCATACGGCGCTCAGGTGGTGCTTACGCCTTCGGCCGAAAGGATGCCGGGCGCGATCCGCAAGGCGGAGGAACTCCGCGCGGAACTGCCGGGAAGCTTTATTCCGAATCAATTCGAGAACAAAGCGAACCCCGATATTCACCGGGTTACGACAGCGCTCGAGATCCTGGAGCAAACGGACGGCAGACTGGACGCGTTTGTCGCAACGGCCGGTACCGGGGGGACCATAACGGGAACCGGGGAGACGCTGAAGCAGCATATCCCAGACCTTTATGTCGCGGTGGTGGAGCCGATGGGATCGCCTGTGCTGTCAGGCGGCCAGCCGGGACCCCATAAGCTTGTCGGTACGAGTCCCGGATTTATTCCCTCGATCTTGAACACATCGGTCTACGATGAAATTATTCAAGTATCCGATGAGGACGCGCTGAAGACGATGTGTTCGCTTGCCAGACAGGAAGGGCTGCTGCTTGGCCCCTCCTCGGGCGCTTCCGTCTGGGCGGCAATGCAAGTCGCGAAGCGGCTTGGACCCGGCAAACGTGTATTATGTATTGCTCCTGATACGGGCGAGCGGTACTTGAGCATGAATATTTTTTAGGCGCAGTCGAAATGATCGGATGACGCAAATTTTAATCCCCGCTTTTCTTCGAACATTTTTTTCCACTTCTTTTGCATTTTGGCATTCGCTTCAGGGCAACCTTTGGTTGTGAGGTGAATGCCAAACATGTCCATTAAACCCTTCGGATTATTTCCTGCTATCGCAATGATTGTATTATCCGTCGGACTGGCCAACCATGTCCTGATCGTGCCGCTTCTGCTTAGCGAAGCGATGCGGGATGCCTGGATGTCGGTCTTTGTTGCAGTGGCTGTCGTTATTCCATGGGCATTGATCCCGCTATACGGGCTGATGAAGAAGCTGAAGCACAAACCGTTCGACCGATGGCTGTTCGAGCGCATGCCTCCTTTTTTCGGATGGCTCGTGCTTGGCTATTTTTTAATGCTGCTTTATTTGATCGCTTCGGAGACGCTGATTGTCACTTCATCGTGGACCGGGACGACCTATTTGCCCGAAACGCCGACCTTCGTCGTCAGCTGCGTCTTATTAGGCATTTGTGTATACGCAGCTTGCTCAGGGCTGCGGACGATTGCATTTGTAGGCTGTATTCTTGTGCCGTTCGTTGTGCTGCTTGGCGATTTTGTCATGTCGGCCAACATGCCGCATAAGGAGTACGGTTATTTGCTGCCGATGCTGGAATACGGCTTTCCGCCTGTTCTCCGGGGGGCTTTGCTATGCTTAACCTCCTTCGGCGAATTGTTTACGCTTCTGCTGTTCCAGCATCATCTGCATAAGCAGAAGTCCTTCAATCGCTGGCATCTGCTCCTTCTCATCCTCTTTCTGGCACTGTTGGCCATAGGGCCGATAACCGGGGCGATTTCGGAATTTGGGCCGATCGAAGCGGAGAAGATGAGATACCCGGCATTCTCGCAATGGCGGCTCGTGTCGATCGGAAAATATTTTGAACACGTAGATTTTTTTGCTATTTTCCAATGGTTGTCCGGCGCTTTAGTCCGATTGTCGTTTACGATGTACCTAATCATCGAATATAGTCCCATCAGCCGGATGAAGCGAAAGTGGATCGGAATCTCGATCCTCACATTGTTGCTTGCTCTAACCGCATATTATTGGATCCAAAACATGATTACCTACCGGTTGATTCTCACTTGGGGTTTTAGGGTATCGGGCATCGTGACAATGAGTATTATCGTCATTCTTTATGCGATCAGCTTTTTGAAAAAAAGGAGGGTCACAAGTGAACAACATCATCGATCAGGAGAACCAGAAGACAAGCCGGTCTGACGAAGCCCTCAGCTTCGAGCAATTCCTTGAACGGGTAAAGCCGTGCCAAGACGTTATCGAACAGCTGGTTTCCGTTGGCGGCAAGGACGATTTTAAGGCGAGGCTCTACTATTGCGACGGGTTAATCGATAGTACGTTGTATCATTCGAACCTCCTTCCTATGCTGGAACGGTGGGAAGATACGTCCGTGGCCTCCGAATCGGAGGCTGGCCGTATCTTGCATCCGAACTGGTTGTTTATGAAGCTCGACGCCGGAAAGCCGGACCATATATTTGCGAGGCTGTTCGCGGGGAGCGTCATCGTCATTTTTGAGGATGACCCTTATTTCTACGAATACAATATCGCCAATCAGCCGGCTAGAAGTCCCGAGGAATCGACGATGGAGCTGTCGCTTAAGGGGCCGCGTGACGGGTTCGTGGAACAGCTGTCCGTCAATGTCGCGTTAGTTCGAAAAAGGCTGCGGACACCGAATCTTCACGTGGAAAACTTCAAGATCGGTTCGGAATCGCAGACGGAAATTACGCTTATGCATATGGCGGACCAAGCGCCACCCGGCTTGCTTGATGAGGTGAGGAGACGGATCCGTTCGATTGATATTCCGATGCTGAACGGGGCCGGGCAGCTGGAGGAGCTCATTTCCGATCGGCCGATTTCCTTATTCCCTCTGCTCGAATACATCGGCAGACCGGATTATGTCGCTCAATCGCTGATGAAAGGGCGATTTGCGATTCTCGTCGACGGATCGCCTGCGGCCATTATCGGTCCCGGCAATTTGCTGCTCCTTATCAAATCGCCCGAGGACGCGCATTTGCCTTTTTATTTCGTCACGGCGGAAAGGCTGCTGCGAATTCTGGGATTGTTCCTATCTTTGTTCTTGCCCGGTTTCTGGATCGCCATCTCAAGCTTTAACACGGATCAGATTCCGTTTACTTTGCTTGCGACCGTGACAATGTCGAGAATAGGACTCCCGATGTCGGCGACGATGGAAATGTTCCTCATGCTGACGCTATTCGAGGTGTTTCGGGAAGCGGGGGTCCGGCTGCCTAGACCGGTTGGACAGACCGTATCGGTCGTCGGCGGACTTATTATCGGGGACGCGGCCATAAGAGCGGGACTGACTTCTCCGACCATGCTGGTTGTCGCGGCGGTGTCAGCCGTCTCCACATTTACACTCGTGAATCAGTCGCTTGCGGGAGCTGTCTCCATAATTCGGTTCGGAGTGCTTATATTGGCCTCTATATTTGGGGTGTTCGGCTTTTTTGTCGGAATGTACGCGATTGTCGTGTACCTGTGCTCCCTGGAATCGTTCGGCCAGCATTACCTGCAGCCGGTCGCGCCTTTCCATGTAAAGGACGTTGTATCCGCCCTGATCCAAAAACCTTGGAAAATCGCTTCGACCGCCAGAAGGAGGAAACGCCCATGATGGCCGCCGCGAAGAAGCGCATCCGGACGGCTGCTGCCGGCTTACTTACGCTGATTTGCCTGCTGTTATCCGGCTGCTGGGATGAGGTCAATCTTCAAAATATAAGCTATATTACGGCGCTGGGCATTGATTATAAGGATGGTCAATTTACATTGTATGCGCAGATGCTTACGTTCTCGGCAATCGCCAAAACGGAATCGCCCCAACAGCCGACCGATCCCGTTTGGATTGGCAAATCCCAGGGCGACTCCGTGCAAATGGCCTATTTCAACCTGAGCCGGGCCGGCTACACCACGTTAAGTCTGGATCAGCTAAAGACGATTGTTGTTCATGAACGGGCCATGAACCAACTCGGAGATGTGCTCGATGGACTGAACCGGCAGCGGGCTTCTCGTTATACCACGATCCTGTACGGTACGAGCATCTCCCTCGATAAATTGTTTTCAACGGAATATTTTTTTAATTTATCGCCGCTGAACAGCCCCCTTTACGCGCCGGAGCAATATGAAACGCAGTATACGTTTGTTCAAGCGCAAACGATGCAATCTTTCGTTCAGCAGGTAAGGGATCCCGGCATGACCGCGCTTCTCCTGGATCTAAGCGCTACGGAGTCGTATTGGCTTCATAGCAATAAAAAGATCAATACTCAGCTGATTAACGGCGTTCATGTGTTCAAAAACCTGTCTTATCAAGGGTTCGCTATGGAGAAGGACGTGCTAGGGATCCGGTGGCTAAATCCGGCGTTTCAGAAGGTATATATGAAGGTCGAGCTGGACGACAGTATGGCGACGGTCAACGTGATCAACTCCTCTGTCAAACGGCGCGCTAAGGTTTCGGGGGAGGATGCGCACTTTGAGCTAAACATTCAATTGGAGGGGCACATTGTGGAGATGGATGGTCAATTGACCAAGCAACAGCTGACCGCGGCGGTTGAGCAAAAGGTGAAGGAAGAGATCGAAGCCGCATACCGACATGGCGTACAAAAAAAGATGGATCTGCTGCAATTGGAGCATGTGTTGTACCGTTATCACAACGGCTATTGGAAGGCCAATGCAGCCGACGGGAAATGGAGGCCGCGTACGGATGCGCTCACGGTAAACGTGAAGATGATTTTGTCGGACTCCGGAAAATTCGAAATGAGCAGCGGCACTTAATGCGGCCCTCCAAGGGCAGGCGCGTGTGTCGCCCTTACCGCCCCTAATGCACTTGGCGCGGGAATGGCAGTCGATTCATTTTTTCTTTGCAGGAACAACCGATTCGTTGTAAAATATTCTTTATAACCGCAGGCGAGCTGGAAGGGGTTTTGGCATGAACGAATTACAATTAAAAGTATTAGAGCTGCTGAAGGAAGACGCCCGCAGGGACGCCGAGCTGATCGCGACCATGCTGGATGAGCCGCTGGAGGCAGTGAAGCAAGCCATTGCCGAGATGGAAGAGAATCACGTGATCGTGAAGTATGCGACGGTCGTGAACTGGAGCAAGGTGGATGACGAGAAGGTGACCGCCTTAATCGAGGTTCAGATTACGCCGGAGCGCGGACGCGGTTTTGAAGGCATTGCCGAAAGAATCTATTTGTATCCGGAAGTGAAATCCGTGTTTCTTATGTCCGGAGCCTATGATCTGCTCGTTGAGGTCGAGGGTAAAAACTTGAAGGAAGTCGCTTCATTTGTATCCAATAAGCTGTCTCCAATCGAAGCGGTCCTTTCAACGAAGACATTTTTTATATTGAAAAAATACAAACAGGACGGCATCATCTTCGAGGAGCATGAAGGTGACCATCGGCTGATGGTATCGCCGTAAAATAAAGGGTGATGGTGATGATTAAAGAGGAATCGGAAAGAACCATCCCTGTGCAGCGTGAATCGATGGCTGACTACTTGTCTCCGTTAGTTCGAGGCATCAAACCGTCGGGAATCCGCCGGTTTTTTGATTTGGTTAGCATGCGCAAGGATATTATTACGTTGGGTGTAGGGGAACCGGATTTCGTTACGCCTTGGCATGTGAGGGAAGCGGCGGTTTATGCCCTGGAGACGGGCAAGACGCAATATACGTCCAACGCGGGGATGCCCGAGCTGCGCGAAGCCATCGCTCACTATTTGAACGATTCGTTCTCCGTGGAGTATAACCCCGCGAACGAGTTGATCGTAACAGTAGGCGGTAGCGAAGCGATCGATCTTGCGCTTCGCGCGCTTATATCGCCAGGCGACGAGATTCTTATTCCCGAGCCTTGCTATATCTCTTATTCGCCGATTACAGCGCTTAGCGGCGGCGTAGCCGTTGGGATTGAAACATTCGCAGCCGATAATTTCAAGCTGCGCGCGGATCAGCTGCAGGCTGAGATCACGCCGCGCTCCAAAGTTCTGATCCTTTGTTATCCGAGTAATCCGACAGGCGGCATCATGACTTACGAGGATTGGCTGCCGATCGCTAAGGTCGTTGAGGAGAACGATTTGATCGTTATTTCCGACGAAATCTATGCGGAGCTGACTTATGGTTCGAAACATGTCAGCTTCGCCTCCATGCCGGGGATGAAGGACCGCACCATTCTGGTCAGCGGCTTCTCGAAGGCGTTTGCGATGACGGGCTGGCGGATGGGCTATGCTTGCGGCCATCCCGAATTGATCGCGGCAATGCTCAAAATTCATCAATACACCGTCATGTGCGCTCCGATTATGGCCCAATATGCGGCGCTCGAGGCGCTGCAGCACGGCCTCGAAGAGAAGGACCGCATGGTCGAATCGTATAACCAGCGTCGGAGGCTCGTCGTGAAGGGCTTCCGGGAGATCGGCCTGGAATGCCATGAGCCGCAAGGCGCCTTCTATGCCTTCCCGTCCATCGCATCTACCGGTCTGAGCAGCGAAACGTTCGCCCAGCGGCTTCTCGAAGAAGCGGGCGTTGCGGCGGTTCCGGGCGACGTATTCGGGATAGGTGGCGAAGGGCATATCCGCTGCTCCTACGCAACCTCCGTCACCCAACTGACCGAGGCGCTCGACCGCATCGGACAATTCGTGCACAAACTGAAGCAAGGCTAACCACACCAGCAGGTCAGGAGCTCCTCCGGCCTGCTGTTTGCTGTATGGGCCTGCCCATTCAATGATAGCAGCAGATGCGAGGTGCGAGCTTAACCTTGAATTGAAGAGTCGCTAATCGCGCTCTGAAATAGATCGGTCCCGCCGCCTTTAAAGCGGCCTAGCGGCTCAATTCAGCTGAAGTAGGGCGGTCTCGCCGTCTTCAAGCAGCTGAAATGCGGGTTCCGGCTGAAATAGATCGGTCCCGCCGCCATATAGCAGCTTAGCGCAGCTCAGCTGAAGTAGGGCGGTCTCGCCGTCTTAAAGCTGCTGAAATGCGGGTTCCGGCTGAAATAGATCGGTCCCGCCGCCTTATATTGTGGTTGAACTGCTTAGTTGGCGGAAGTGGGGCGAATGCAGCGCCTTAAGCTACTAGACTCAGATGCGATTCATACCAAGCTGTGTTTGTTCTAATACGCTAACTCATCAAGCGGAAAGCGGGGGCGTTCTGGAGAAACTGCAGTGCTCGCCTTTGTAGTTGGATTGTTACCTTGAAATCAAGCAATCGAGCGGTCGGAAGAATGACCATGCTTGCAGCGGCCCCGCGCACCGTCAAAACGACAACGGAACAAATAACCCCGCTTGCAGCGTCCCGGCACAGCAAGCCCTAAAGAAGGAGTGAAACCATGCGACTATACACAAAAACCGGCGACAAAGGCGAAACGAGCTTAATCGGCGGAAGAGTATACAAAGACGATATGCGAGTTGAAGCATACGGCACCATCGACGAACTGAACAGCTTCGTCGGCCTCGCTCAAGCCGAAGCGGAGAAGCATGCGAGTCTGGCCGAGCTTGCCGATCAGCTAATCGACATTCAGCAAGAGCTGTTCGATTGCGGTTCTGACCTCGCGTATGCAAAAGCCGGCGCGCCTTACAAAATGAATGAAGAACCTGCGACACGCTTAGAGGCGTGGATCGACCGTTACATACAAGAAGCTCCGGAGATTACGAGATTTATTCTTCCGGGAGGAAGCGTCCTATCCTCCACGCTGCACGTATGCCGAACCGTGTGCCGCAGAGCGGAGCGCCGCGTCGTGACGCTCTCGCGCGATCACACGATCAACCAAGACGTGCTTATCTATATCAACCGCTTATCGGATTATTTCTTTGCGGCGGCGCGGGCGGCGAACGCCAAGCTTGGCGTGCCGGATACGGAATATGTGCGCAGCGCCGAAGTGTTCCGCAAGCGGAAAAAGGACGGGGGCAGCGGAAGCGATAATGGAGGGTAACGGCCCATCAGATTTGGACGAGCGGTATTACGCGCCGCTTACCGTCGTCGTCTCGCCCGAGGATGACGGCAAAGCCGTGCGAAACGTGCTCGAGCGGAGGCTTGGCGTCTCCCGCAAGCTGCTGTCGCAGGTGAAGCTGACCGAGCACGGCCTTACCGTCAACGAGAAGCGGGTTTATACGACGGCTCCGGTATCGGCAGGCGACATTATCCGGCTGCGCATGGAGCGCGAGGAGTCGGACGATATTTTGCCGCAGCCCATCCCGATTGAGATCGTCTATGAGGACGATGACCTGCTGATCGTCAATAAACCGGCCGGCATGATTGTTCATCCGACACACGGCCATTATACGGGAACGTTGGCGAACGGCGTCGTGCATCACTGGAAAGAGAGAGGCGAGAAGGTCCGGTTCCGACCTATCCACCGGCTGGATGAGGAAACGTCGGGCCTCGTCGCCATTGCCAAAACGGGCTATGTGCATCAGCAGCTGTCGGAGCAGCTCCAAGCCGGCGCGGTTACGAAGCTGTACCTGGCTTACGTCTACGGCATACCGGAGCCGCGGTCGGGAACCGTCAACGAACCGATCGACCGCGATAAGGAACAGCCGCATCTGCGCGTCGTGACGCCGGATGGCTACCCTTCCGTCACGCATTATGAAGCTGTACATGTGTATGAGGGGGACTCCGATTTACGAGCCGCTTGCGTCCGGCTTAAGCTGGAAACGGGGAGAACGCATCAAATTCGGGTGCATATGAAACATATCGGCTGCCCGCTCATCGGCGACAAAATGTACGGACCGGGAGAGCTTGGCAATGAAGCATGGGAGAGCGCGGCGGGGAGACAAGCCTTGCATGCGGAAACGTTAGGCTTCGTACACCCCATCAAAAAGGAACAGATGGAGTGGCGCGCGCCGCTGCCGCCTGAGCTGCGCAGTCTTGAACAATTATTGAAAGGCGGGGCGGACGCCGCTAAGGTTTGAAAGGGGAAACGAATCGTGCATACTGACAATACCAACAAAGTAACGATCATCGAATATCCGAAATGCAGCACCTGCAGAGCTGCCGTGAAATCGCTCAAAAATAAAGGCAACGAGGTTATCTCGCGGGATATCGTCAACGACACGCCATCGGCGAAGGAGCTGAAGCAGCTGCTTGAGATCAGCGGTTTGGATATTAAAAAGCTGTTCAATACATCCGGCGAGGTATACCGGGAGCTCGGGCTGAAGGACAAGCTGGGAAGCATGTCGGAGGAAGAAAAGCTGGAGCTGCTCTCGCAGCATGGGATGCTGATCAAACGACCGATCGTAACCGACGGCAAAAAAGTGACGGTAGGCTACAAAGAAGATACCTACGAGCAGGTATGGGGCAAACATGAGTAAGGAGAGCGCAGGCACCAAGTCGTGGAGATCGGAACGGTTGTCGCAGCTGGGCTCTTCTATTTTCGCCGAAGTGGCGGCTTGGAAGAGGGAAGCTGCAGCCAAAGGGCTTGATATTATTGACCTCGGCATCGGCAGCCCGGATCAGCCGCCGTCCGAAGCCGTGCGCAAGGCGTTGTCGGAGGCCGCTTTAAGGGAGGACACTTACGCCTACCCAGCAACAAAAAGCGGCATGCCGTTCAAGGAGGCGGCTGCCGCCTGGATGAAGTATCGATTCGGCGTCGAGGCCGATCCTGACGAAGAGATCGTCACGCTGCTCGGCTCGCAAGACGGTCTCGCTCATCTTGCGATGGCGATTTGCGACACGGGAGACACCGCGCTGCTGCCGAACCCGGGGTATCCGATTTACGCTGGTTCGCTTGCGCTTGCCGGAGTAGAAGCCGTCCTTATGCCGCTGCGGGAGGAGAACGGATTTTTGCCGGACCTAGAGGCAATAACGGAGGAGAATTGGCGCAAGGCTAAGTTTATTTTACTTAACTATCCCAACAATCCCCTCTCAGCGGTCGCCGACCTTGCCTTTTTCGAGCGGCTTCTCCAAAAAGCCCGCCAGTACGGCGTGCTTGTCGTTCACGATCTCGCTTATTCGGAGATGGGGTTTGACGGCTGCGAGCCGCCGAGCATTTTACAGGTTGCCGGCGCAAAGGAGCTGGCGGTCGAATTCCATTCGATGTCCAAGAGCTTTAATATGGCGGGCTGCCGGCTTGGATTCCTCGTCGGTAACAAGGAGGCCGTAGGTGCGCTTCGCGAGCTGAAGGCGAATATTGATTACGGCGCCTTTGATCCCGTGCAGGAAGCCGCGGTCGTTGCGCTAAATGAAGCGATATCCAATCCGGATTACGTGAAGGCGGGCGTCCTTTATGAACGCCGGAGAAACACTTTTGTAGAGGTTCTTCGATCGGAAGGATGGCAAGTGGCCAGTCCGAAAGCGACAATGTTCGTCTGGGCGAAGCTGCCGGATATGGCTTGGGACATGGGTATGCCATGGAGCTCGAGAACCATTTCCCAGGAAATGCTGAAACGGACAGGCGTAGTTGTGGTGCCTGGAGAGGCTTTTGGCTCAGAGGGTGAAGGCTACGTGCGGATTGCGCTTGTCGAATCGGAGGAGAGGCTTCGGGAAGCGGCGGTACGAATTGGATGCTTTATCCGCGGAGAGCTTATGGTAGAATAAATGCATAGAATAGGCGATAGAATGGAGCGGATCGAAGTGAATGAGCAAAAACTGCTGTTGGTCGACGGCATGGCTATCTTGTTCCGGGCGTATTTCGCAACGTCCTTCACAGGTAGCATTAGAAGGACAAGCTCCGGCGTGCCGGTAAACGCGGTGCACGGGTTCGTCCGTTATTTTATGGATGCGGTCCAAAAGTTTAACCCGACGCATGTCATCTGCTGCTGGGATATGGGGAGCAAAACGTTCCGGACCGAGCAGTACGACGGCTATAAGTCGAACCGCCCGGAAGCGCCGGCAGATTTGATTCCGCAGTTCGATTTGGTGAAGGAAGTTGTGGCGAGCTTCAACGTTCCGAATCTGGGCATCGAAGGCTACGAAGCGGATGACTGCATCGGCACACTGTCTGCTATGTTCAGAGATCAAGCAGAGATTGTCATTGTAACAGGCGACCATGATATGCTGCAGCTGGTGGATGACCGCGTGTCGGTTGCCATCATGAAAAAGGGCATCGGCAATTATATGGTCTACACGCCGTCAAGCTTGATGGAGGAACGCCAGCTGACGCCTTCGCAAATTATCGACTTGAAAGGCCTGATGGGCGATACGAGCGACAATTATCCGGGTGTGCGCGGCATAGGCGAAAAAACAGCTCTTAAGCTCATCTTGGAGCATGGAACGATTGACGGGCTGCTTGCGAACCTTGACGCCGTCTCGAAAACGATTCGCGCGAAAATCGAAGCCGATCTGGATATGCTCCATCTGTCCCGCGATTTGGCCACGATCCGCAGAAATGCGCCGCTGCAGGCGGAGCTTGAAAGCTGCTGCTGGCAATATGAGCGGCAGATGGTGCTGAGCAAATTCGAGGAGCTCGAGTTCAAGAGCCTGGTCGCGTTAATCAGCTAGATGAACAGCAAACCTTCCCACAATAAACGTCACATTGAGGAATGCCGCTTCTAACCATGAGGCGCCGTTCTCTCAGTGCGGCGTTTTTTTATTTTGTAAGTAGGGCGTCCGAAAAATTAACCGAATGATAAAGCTCCGTTCATGCAGAATTTACACGCGCTTTGTATACTAGCGTTACACCGACTGCTGGAAGGAGAATGATTCATGGGTATTCATTATTACTTTCGATCGTTGAACGAATTGGAACGGATCATTCGCTGTCCCGGAAAATTTAAATTCGAGGAACATAGCGTCGCCGCGCATTCTTGGAAGGTTGTGCAGTATGCCAAGACGCTTGCGGATATTGAAGAGAGAAACGGTGTGACGATTAACTGGAAAAAACTATATGAGATCACAAGCAGCCACGATTACGGCGAAATCTTTATCGGCGATATTAAGACGCCGGTCAAGCACTCGTCCCCCGAGCTGCGAAAGCTGATTCAGCAGGTGGAAGAGGGCATGGTTTATCACTTCATCGAAGAGCATATACCGGATGAGTTCAAAGCGATCTTCCATAATCAGCTGCGGGAAGGCAAGGACGATTCGGTAGAAGGCTTGATTCTGGAAGTAGCCGACAAGATGGATCAAGTATACGAAGCGTTTGCGGAGCTCCAGCGCGGGAATACGGAGAAGGAATTCGTGAAAATGTACCGGGACGCTCTTGTGAAGATTAAAAATATTAAGCTGCACTGCGTCGACTATTTTTTGAATCACATTTTGCCGGACATGGTGAACGACGAAATCGTCTCCACTGTAGATATTAGACGGATTACGGACGAGGCGCTCGGCATTGACCGGTCGCAATCCGCGTAAAAAAGTGAAGCTCCCTCATCTAAAATCGCCGTCTCGAACGGCGGTTTTTTATTGCGCCTAGGCCTCATTCTCCAAAATGTACATCGATTTTCAAATTGTACATTTAAAATCACCGTTTCATTCATGCTACTATAGAAGTTGTACATGGAGGTTGGGGATAGGAGGGAGCGCCATGCGATGGGGAAAAAGCAATTTTGCGCGAAGCGTAGCGTTTCGGTGGATTGTATCGTATGCCGTCATTTTGTTCATACCGGTTATACTCAGCGTTGTCGTCTACAGCCAAACGAGAGGAATCGTCGAGAATGAAATTAAAAGGGCGAGCGGCGCCATGCTTCAGCAGGTCCGGTATATTGTAGACGGCGAGCTGCAGCAGACGGAAAGCCTTGGCGCGCAGTTGTCCATCCATCCGGATGTCCGTATGCTTCTCGAGCAAACGCCAGGAGAAGTTGAAAACGCTTACCTTCTTTATAAAACGAAGCAGGAATTAAATAATATGCTGTCCGCAAATGACTTCATTAAAGGAATTTATATTTACTCGAATGAACTGGGGGCGGTGCTTTCAAGCGAAACGTTCGTCGAAGAACGGTTATTTTACGAAATGAAGCACCAGACGGATGCATTCGCGTTCGAGGACTGGCTCAAGCTGATGAAGGAGAACCAGCCGGGAAAATACGTGCTTCTGCCGGTAGAGAATGCCGGCAAGCGCACGATAACGCCGTCCTATGTGAGGTCGTTCCACATGCAGTCGGAGCAGCAATCCGCTGGCATGATGCTGTTTCCTCTCAATGTTGAAAAAATGAAAACGATGCTCGAAAATATCGACTGGGTGGAGAAGGGCCATGTGTTCATCATGGATTCGAGCCATCAAATTTTGTTCCAGAGCGCGGAGACGGAGTCGATTTCGCCATCGGCTTACGCCGAATGGGGCAGCCGCGGATCGGGGACGTTCACGGATACGATCGACGGCGTTAAGTCGGTGGTGACGATCGAATCGTCCGATACGACGGGCTGGAAATATGTGAGCGTATTCCCGACCGACGTATTCTGGGAGCGGACGCGAGCCATCCAAACGATGAACATAGCCGGACTTCTTCTTTGCATGATGATCGGCGGCGCGGTCATTTATTATTTCTCCCGCAAAAATTATGGACCGGTCAAACGGCTCGTGAGCGTCTTTTCGAAGAGCGCTCCCCAAGGGGCAAGCCCCGATAAGGATGAATATTCGTTTATCCAACGGAGCGTGCTCGAGACGATCCGCGAGCGGGACGACATGTCGAGCAAGCAAGTCCAGCAGCTTCGGGTGCTGCAAAATTATTATTTGGAAAGGCTGCTTAAGGGGAAGACGGACCGGAACGTGCCGCCTGCGGAGCTGGCGAAGGCGCACCGTCTGACCTGGAAGTCGGACCGGTTCGCGGTGCTGCTGTTCTATATCGAAAGCGATGGAAGCGACCGGAACGTGCTGGCTTTATCCCAGTTTATCGTCTCCAATATCGTCTCCGATTTTATCCGCGACCGCTTCAGCATTCATTTTACGGATGTGGACGGGACCTTGGCGGCGGTCGTTAACGTCGACCCGGATTGCGAGGAGGAGTGGAAGGACGGGATGGAGGATGCGCTGGCTGGGGCAGCCGAGTTCATTACGGCGCGTTATCAGCTGCGGTTCACAGCGGCGGGCAGCGAGCTTCAGACTGGCCTAGACGGCGTGCATCAGGCGTTTCTGCAGGCGCTTGAGGCTCAGGAATACCGCATGGTGCTGGGTGAAGGCATGCTGATCTGGTATGGGGATGTTAAGCCGAGCGAGAGCAGCTACTTCTTTACCGTGAACGATCAAATGATCCTTATGAATCTGATGAAGGCCGATGAGTTCGAGAAGGCAAGGGCAATGATCGATCATGTCGTTCACCAGGCCTTCCAAAGCCAGTCGTCTCTAGAAATCGCCAAATTTGTTCTGCTGGACGTAGCGACGACGCTCATTAAGACGATTCCCGATCAAGAGCAGGCCGGCATCGCATGGGATGAATGGCGTCCGCTTAAGCGGCTGCTGTCGTGCTCGACCAAATCGGAATTCCATCAGGAGCTTCTGGACATCCTGGATCGCGTCATCGGCGCGCTTCGCTGCAAGCAGTCCGTCCAGACGAGCGCCGGAATCGGAGATAAAGTGATGGCGTACGTGCAAGAGCATTACAGCGATAAGAACTTGAGCGTGTCGATGATCGGCGACAGCTTCCGCCTGACGCCGCAATACGTATCCAAGTTATTCCGCGAACAGACGGGGCAAGGCCTTCATGATTTCATCAGCCAGACGCGCGTCGAAGCCTCGAAGCTGCTTCTTCAGGAAGGGGCGAGCATTGACGATACGGCGGCGCGGGTCGGCTTTGCAAGCGGTCACGCTTTTATTCGGGTATTCAAAAAGTATGAAGGAATTACGCCCGGCAAATATAAAACCATCTGCTAAAGTACTTCGGAAATTGTTCGCGAAGGGAGAGGAGGCGTTATGATGGCTGCGAAAAAGCTCGATTGGCTTAGGAAGGGCTGGATCGTCATTTTCGTTTTTGCCCTGCTAGCGACAGGATGCTTCGGTGGGGAAAGCGGAGGAGATCAAGGGGCGACAGGCGCTCCCGGGAAATCGGATCCTCGAATAGAGGAAGGACAGGCTTTCTCCTATCCGCTGGAAGGCGGCCCGACGTTAACGCTAATGACGGAATTTCCCGATATGGGGATGCCGAACCGGGGACCGATCGACCAGGAATACGAGAAGCGCACGGGCATTAAAATTCGGCATCTCGGCGGCGTTCCGATGTCGGACGATAAATTTGACTATCTGCTCGCTTCAGGGAATTTGCCGGATATCTTCATGAACAATTGGCTGGAGTTTCCGGGAGGGCCGGAGAAAGCGATCGAGCAAGGCTACATCCTGCCGCTGAATGACGTCATCGACCGGTATGCGCCGAACTTCAAGCGGGTGCTGGAGGAAAATCCCGATATCGACAAAATGGTGAAGACGGACAGCGGCGTTTATTATGCGTTTCCGTTCATCCGTTCGGAGCAGGGCCGCGTCTACGGCGGGCCGATCGTTCGGAAGGATTGGCTCGATGAGCTGGGCCTTTCCGTTCCAACGACGATTGAGGAATGGCATGCGGCGCTCAAAGCCTTTAAGGAGAAGAAGGGAGCGCAATCGCCTCTGACCTTGCGCACCTTATTTCTGGGCGAGAGGACAGCGGGCTTTGCCGGAGCGTTCGGCGTCATGGGCAACTTCTACGTCGAGGACGGGCAAGTCAAATACGGCTATCTGGAGCCGGGGTACCGCGATTATTTGAAGACGATGAGCGAATGGTACGACGAGGGGCTAATCGATCGAGACTATGCGCTGCTGGATCTGGAAACCGTCGATAAAAAAATGACGACCGGCATAAGCGGCGCTACGATCGGCTGGCACGCCTACATCGAGAAATACAATCTTGCCGCATCGACGAACGGCTCGGGAGCACGTTATACCGCTGCGCCCTACCCGACGTTGAACGAAGGCGAGATTCCGAAGTTCGGACAGCTCGACAACGCGTACCCAGGCACAAGCTCAGCCGCAATCAAGGCGACGACGAAAAACTTGGAGGCGGCGGTGCGCTGGCTGGATTACGCGTACTCGGAGGAAGGCGTCATGCTGAACACGTTCGGGATCGAAGGGGTGACCTATACGATGGAGGACGGCAAGCCGGACTATACGGATTTTGTTGTCTCGAATCCGGACGGCCAGTCCAGCGACCAAGTGATGCTGCAATACGCGCATCAGACGAACTTTCCAATGATTCAGCGGGATTCCGAGCTGGAATGGAAGTTTGAGGAGACGAATCAGGCATTGCAAATATGGAAGCAAACCAACCATGAGCATTATTTGCTCCCTCCCATTACGCCGACGCCGGAGGAAGCGAGCGAGCTGTCCGCCCTGATGAGCGAGATAAGCGAATATGTCAAGGATGCGGAGCTCCGCATCGTTATGGGCGTGGATCCGATCGGTGCTTACGATGAGATGGTCGAGCAGCTGAAGGCGATGGGAATCGATCGGGTATTGGCCATTAAACAAGCGGCATACGAACGGTATAGGGAAAGATGAAACCTCCGAAGCTTCGGAGGTTTCTTTTTTATTTTTGCCGGCGGATTCGGGATTTTGAACCTTGATTTCAAACGATCACCCGCGTTTTCCCTTTATTCGTACATCATTTTCGTTATTGCACATTGAGAACGCAAGCCGCCTTTCGCTACAGTGATGGGGCAAGGACTTAAAAGCGCAGCTAGGGAAAATTTCGTAAGGATGTGATGGAGGCATGGCCGCTTATACAAAAGATCAGGTCGCAGACGCAAGCCCGCTTTGGAAGCACGTCAGAAAGGAATGGAAGCTGTATTCGTTCCTGGTAATCCCCCTCATCTATTTTGTCATCTTTAAGTACGCGCCGATGATCGGCAACATTATCGCCTTCCGCAAATATAGAGGCGGTCCGAACATCCTCGGCTCCGAGTGGGTCGGCTTTCAGTACTTTGAAATGTTTATGAATGACCCGACCTTCTGGCGAGCTTTCTTTAATGATTTGACGTTAAGCGTAAGCTATTTGGCCGTCAAATTCCCGTTAACCTTACTCTTCGCGCTGCTGCTGCACGAAATCAGGTGGATGAAGTGGAAGAAGTTCGTGCAGACCGTGTCGTACCTTCCGCATTTTATTTCGATCGTTATTGTCGTAGGGATGGTCAAGGAGATGGTTTCGTTAACCGGACCGATTAACGCTTTGCTCGGGAAGTTCGGCATGGAGCCCATCGCATTCATCTCGCTGCCGGAATGGTTCCCGACGCTTTACGTTACATCCGGCATTTGGCAGAGCCTTGGGTGGGGCACGATTCTGTATTTGGCCGCGATGACCGCGATTAATACGGAGCTTTACGAAGCGGCGAAAATCGATGGCGCTACCCGTTTCAGACAAGCCTTGCACGTTACGATTCCAGGCATACTGCCGACGATCATGGTGCTACTTATTTTGGATATCGGCAGCATTCTCGGATCGAATTTCGAAAAAATATTGCTCATGTACAATCCCCTTACCTATGAAACGGCGGACGTTATCTCCACCTATGTTTACCGGATGGGCATCACCGGCGGCAACTTCAGCTTCGCGACGGCTGTCGGCCTGTTTGAAGGCATTATCGGTCTTATCCTGGTTACGATCGCGAACGAAATTTCGAAACGAACGACGAAATCAAGCCTTTGGTAGAAAGGAGCCCCTCCATGAAGAAAACTTTGCGGTTCAGCGCTTTTACAATTGTAAACGGATTCATCATGACGCTTGTCGTCCTCTTCACTTTATATCCGTTCGTTTATCTGGTCGCGCAGTCCTTCAGCTCGGAAGCGGCCATCTACGCGGGGAAAGTCAGCTTCTTCCCCGTCGAGTTTACGACCAGAACGTACGAGATCATTATGAGCAAGCCGGATTTCTTCCGTTATTACGGCAATACCATATTTTACTCCGTCCTAGGCACGTTCATCGCCGTAGCCGCGACGGCCGTCATGTCGTATCCGCTGTCCAAGGCGAAGCTGCGGCTGAACAAAATTGTGATCCCGTTCGTGCTCTTTACGATGTATTTCGGCGGAGGCCTTATTCCGAACTACATCCTGGTCGCGAAGACGCTCGGCATGCGGGATACGGTTTGGGCGATCGTTATTCCCGGCGCCATCAGCGCCTTCAACGTAATTTTGATGAAAACCTTTTTTGCGAACATTCCGAATGAGCTTGAGGAAGCGGGCCGGGTAGACGGGCTGGACGTATTCGGCATTTTCACCCGAATCATTCTTCCTCTATCGAAGCCGATTATAGCTACGATTACGCTGTTTGTAATCGTCGGCATGTGGAACAACTGGTTCGGGCCTTCGCTTTATTTGCAGTCGAAGGAGAAATGGCCGATCGCGCTGTATCTCAAGCAAATTATCGACAACGCGGTCAGTCCGACCGAAATCGGCGCAGCCTCCGAGGAGACGAGCCAGATTGCGGCAACCGTCAAATCGACGGCCATGGTGCTCACCTCGCTTCCGATCATTTGTATGTATCCTTTCGTACAGCGTTATTTCGTGCAAGGGATGATGATCGGGGCGGTTAAAGGGTAATCGGTATTACCGGCAAGGCTTAACGGCTGACCCGTAATATAGAAGTTTCTACGAATAAAGGGAGGCAAAACGATGAGAAAAATCAGTAGAGCAAGCGTTATGGTATTGCTGGCTTTGATGCTCGCTTTTACGGCGGCATGCAGCTCGAACGGGAACAACAACAATGCGGGCAAAAACACGGACACTCCATCGGCTACGGCGGGGGCGGATAACGGCGAAGCGGCAGACTACACGTTCGGCGAAGGCCAGACGTTCCGCTCGAATGATCCCGTCACTTACTCCATGATGTACAGCGACCACGAGAACTATCCTTATCGGGAGGACTGGAGATTGTGGAGCGCGATTAAAGAAAAAACAAACGTAAGCTTTGACTTGTCGATTACAGCAAGGACGGAGTATGAAAATCAAAAATCGCTGCTTGTGAACAGCGGCGACGCGCCCTATATTATTCCTAAGACTTATGATGAATCCGCTTTCGTCGCTTCCGGTCAAATCGTCCCTGTCAGCGACTGGGTGCAGTACATGCCGAACTACATGAAGGCCGTTAAGGACTGGGGCATGGAAGAGGATCTGAAAGCGAAGCTGAAGGAGGACGGCAAATATTATGTCCTGCCTGGCATGTGGGAAGTATCCGGCGGCGGCTACTCTTATATTATCCGCAAAGACGTGTTCGAAGCGGCAGGCGTAGACGTTACCGGCGAAGAAGCGAACTGGACGTACGAGGACTTCTACGAAGCGATGAAGAAAGTGAAGGCGCATACCGGAGCGAAATATGTCATCTCCGACCAGTTCAAAGGCGAATCTACGCTAAATATCGCGGCCGTCCAATACGGCGTAACCGGCGGATGGGGCATTTCGAACGGTCTCACCTTCGACCATGACAAGCAAGAGTTTCAATTCGCCAACGCTTCCGACGATTTCAAAGCATACCTGGAATACTTCAATAAGCTAGTGAAAGAAGGCATTATGGATCCGGAATCGTTCACGCAGGAAGACGACACGGCGCAGGCAAAGTTTTTCAAAGGCGACACGTATGTGATTAACGCCAACTACCAGCTGCTGTCCGATTTCAAATCGAAAATGCAGGTGGACGGCGCAGAGCTGTACATGATCGTTCAGCCCGGCGGTCCGAAGGGGCAGCTGCAAATCGAGACGTCAAGACTCGAAAACGGCATAATGATCAGTCAGCGCGCGCTTGACGAGCTTGGCGAAGAAGGCTTCATCAAGATGCTCCGCTTCGTCGATTGGCTCTGGTATTCCGACGAGGGACAAACGCTTAGCTTATGGGGCGTGGAAGGAGAGACATACACCAAAGACGCGGAAGGCAATATTGTGCTGAACCCGGATATTTATTACAACGGCATGAACGAAGGCGCTTCGAAGCAATTGAACGTCGATTTCGGCTTTGCCGGCGGGGTGTTCGCGTATGGCGGTAACACGAAGCTGAAAACGTCCAAGATGACGGAAGGCGAAAAGGATTACTTCAATCGGACAGTAAACACGCGCGAAAAGCGCAAGCTGGCGCCTCCGATTATGGCGACGCCGGAAGAAACGGAGCAAATGGATCTGATCAAGACGCCGCTCATCGACTACGTGAAGACGATGACGCTGAAGTTCATCACCGGCCAGGAAAGCTTCGACAACTGGGAGTCGTACAAAGCTCAAGTCGAAGCGAACGGAAGCGCGCGCTATACGCAAATGGCGAACGACGTCTTCCAGAAAACAAAAAGCAAGCTAGGCTACTAAGTTCGTGAGAATAGGGCTGGGCGCGGGTCCTTAGGTGGATGAGACGCTTGGCCCTTTCTTCTCACAATGGGAGGGTATCGTATGGACACAAACGAAATGACAGGTTATAAGGCATGGCTGCGTTATGAAACGGCGGAAAATGAGACGCTGCGGGAGGAGTACCGGATCTATTGCTCGTCGATTGCGGTGGCCGAGCAGTCGCGGGTGCTGCTTACGGCGGCCCGGGAGCTGGCGGCGGCAGTCCGTTCCATTACCGGACATTCGCCTTCAATCGCTCCATCGCTGGATCGCGCTTCAGGCGTCGTCATTGGCGTCAAGGGGAAGCTCGATCCCGAGCTGGAGCAAGCGCTCTCTTCCGACATCGCGGAGCTTAGCGACGAAGGGTACGTGCTTCGAACGCTGCGCGCCGGCTCGGGGGGGGCGGAACGCATTGCAATCGTCGGAGGCGCTGAAGCCGGCGCGCTGTACGGCGTCTTCCATCTCATCCGTGTTATGCAAATGCGGAAAAGCCTTGGCGGGCTCCGCGCGACCGAGCAGCCGGCGAACCGGCTGCGCATGATCAACCAATGGGACAACATGGACGGATCAATCGAGCGCGGGTATGCGGGGAAGTCGATTTTTTACCGGGGCAACGCATTTGTTGACGATTTTTCGCGGATACGGGATTACGCGCGTCTGCTCGCATCGGTCGGGATTAACGCGATCTCGATCAATAACGTGAATGTACACCGCGAGGAGACCAAGCTGATAACGAAGCAGTATGAAGAAACGCTGTCCAGGGTAGCGGCTGTATTCAGAGATTACGGCATCAAGCTGTTTCTGAGCGTGAATTTCGCAAGTCCGATTGCAGCGGGAGGTTTGCCAACCGCCGATCCGTTGGAGCCTTCCGTGAAAGAATGGTGGGCGCAGCGGGCGTCTGATCTATATCGGGCCATTCCCGATTTCGGCGGGTTTCTGGTGAAGGCCGACTCGGAATTCCGGCCGGGTCCGTTCACGTACGGACGCGACCATGCCGACGGAGCGAATATGCTCGCCGAGGCTCTCGCGCCGCATGGGGGGCTTGTCATTTGGCGCTGCTTCGTCTATAACTGTCTGCAGGATTGGAGGGACCGGTCGACGGACCGAGCCAAAGCGGCTTATGAGCACTTTATGCCGCTCGACGGCCGTTTCGCGGACAACGTCATCCTGCAAATCAAAAACGGTCCGATGGATTTTCAGGTGCGCGAGCCGGTGTCGCCTTTGTTCGGCGGGCTGAAGCGGACGAATCAAATGCTGGAGCTGCAAATTACGCAGGAATATACGGGCCAGCAGAAGCATCTTTGCTATCTTGTGCCGCAATGGAAAGAGGTGCTCGATTTCGACACGCATGCCGCAGGCAAAGGCTCAACTGTCGCTAGGTTGGCTAGCGGCGTTCTGCGCGAGCGGCCTCATGGCGGGATTGCAGCCGTATCGAATATCGGAGACGACGCATGCTGGACCGGTCATCCGCTTGCGCAAGCGAACTTGTACGGGTATGGGCGTCTGACCTGGAATCCTTCGCTGTCTGAAGACCAGATCACGGCCGAATGGATCCGGCAAAGCTTGGGCTGCGACCCTGAGGTTGAGACGGTCGTATCGGATATGCTGCGTAAGTCGTGGGGGATCTACGAAAGCTACACGGCTCCGCTCGGCGTCGGCTGGATGGTGAACCCGAACCATCACTACGGTCCCAACGTAGACGGCTATGAATATTCAAAGTGGGGGACGTATCACTTTGCGGACTGCCGCGGCATCGGCGTCGACCGGACGGCCGAGACGGGAACCGGCTATACCGCGCAATACCATTCCCCTTGGCGGGAGACTTTCAATTCGTTGGAGCTTTGTCCCGATGAGCTGCTTCTGTTTTTCCATCATGTTCCTTATACGCATGTCCTTCATAGCGGCAATACGGTCATCCAGCATATTTACGATACGCATTTCGAAGGCGCGGAGGAGGCTGCCGCCCTTCTAGAGGCGTGGAAATCGCTCGAGGGCAGAATCGAAGCGGATTATTTCGCTCTCGTCGCCGAGCGACTTGCCGTTCAGAGCGAGCACGCCAAGGAATGGCGGGACGTCATCAATACGTATTTTTACCGGAAATCGGGCATCGCCGACCGGCAGGGCCGTCTGATTTATTAACCTTTTACGAAAGCGGGCATGCGGACATGAATACGAAAACGCTTTTTAACGACGGATGGGAATTCGCCAAAAGCGGCCTGGACGCGGAGGACTGCGCGGGACTAAGCTTTAAGCCCGTCGATCTTCCGCATGATTGGCTGATCTACCAGACGTCGGCGCTTTATGAGAACAGCATCGGCTGGTATCGAAAGCGACTGATTCTGCCTAAAGCGGAGAAAGGGCAGCGTTTGCTGCTTTATTTTGACGGGGTATACATGGATTCCTCCGTCTACGTTAACGGCAGGTTTGTCGGCGAATGGAAATACGGCTACTCTTCCTTCGAGCATGATATAACAGAGGCGCTCAGAGAAGGGGAGAACGAAATCGTCGTCAAGGCGGTCCATCAGAGACCGAACAGCCGCTGGTATTCGGGAGCCGGCATGTACCGGAACGTCTGGCTGAAAAGCAGGGGCGAATCGTATATCGAAACGGACGGGATCTATGTTGCGACCAGACGGCAAGGCGATCATTGGATGATTGAGGTCGACACGGACTTGAAGCTTGCGGGCCTCCCCGTCATCCTGGAGCATCGCGTATACCGCGACGGGCAGATCGTTGCGGAAGGCTCTAAGCGGGTGTCTGCAAGCGGCGGCTCGGCTCTGCAATGCCGTCAGACATTAATCGTCGAGAAGCCTAAGCTTTGGAGCCCGGATTCGCCGAACCTATATCAGCTGGTCACGACATTGAAGAGCTGCGCGGAGGAATCAAGCGAGGCTGAAGGGCATGGCGAAACGCTGGAGACAATTACACAGTTTATCGGCTTCCGCACCATCGAGATGGACCCGGAGCGGGGCCTTCTGGTAAACGGAGTGAAGCTGAAGCTGAACGGCGTCTGCGAGCATCATGATTTGGGCGCGCTCGGCGCGGCCTTCAATAAAAGCGCGATGCGAAGAAGAATCGCCATCCTGAAAGAAATGGGCGTTAACGCTCTCCGCACGGCTCACAACATGCCCGCGCCGGAGCTGATGGATTTGGCGGACGAGATGGGACTGTTCATTGTGTCGGAAGCGTTCGATATGTGGGAACGTTCCAAGACGCCTTACGACTACGCCCGATTTTTTAAAGAGTGGGCGTACCGCGATGTGAGAAGCTGGGTGCTGCGGGACCGCAATCACCCGAGCCTGCTCATGTGGAGCATCGGGAACGAAATTTATGATACGCATGCGGATGAAAGAGGGCAGGAGATTACCCGCATGCTGATGGATTATGTTCTGGCATTCGATCCGAAGGAAAACGCGAGGGTGACGATCGGCTCCAACTACATGCCGTGGGAGAATGCGCAGAAATGCGCCGATATCGTAAAGCTCGCCGGCTACAACTACGCCGAGAAATATTACGGGAAGCATCATGAGGAGCACCCGGACTGGATCATTTACGGGAGCGAGACCGCATCGGTCGTGCAAAGCAGAGGGATCTATCACTTTCCGTTCGAGAAATCAATCTTAGCCGATGACGACGAGCAGTGCTCCGCCTTAGGGAACAGCTCGACAAGCTGGGGGGCGAAATCGGCGGAGGCCTGCATTCTGGCGGAGCGGGATACGCCGTTTTCATTAGGCCAATTCCTGTGGACCGGGTTCGATTATATCGGAGAACCGACACCGTACCATACGAAAAACAGCTATTTCGGACAGATCGATACCGCGACGTTCAAGAAGGACTCGTACTATATTTATCAAGCCGCTTGGACCGATTATCGCACCCGCCCGATGGTTCACTTGTTCCCGTACTGGGATTTCAACAACGGCCAGATGATCGATGTCCGCGTTTGCTCGAACGCGCCTCGGGTCGAGCTGCTGCTTAACGGCGTGTCCGTCGGAACGCATCTTATTGATCATGAGCGAGGCGCGCAGCTAGTCGGCTGGTGGAAGCTGCCTTATGAGCCGGGAGAATTGAAAGCGATCGCTTACGATGAAGCGGGCAGCGTGATCGCCACGGATGTAAGAAGATCGTTCGGCGACGCAAAGCGGATACGCCTGCACGCGGATAAAGAAACGATGACGGCGGACGGCGCCGATCTTATTTTTGTCGAAATCGGAATGGTTGACGCGGCGGGGAATCCGGTGGATAACGCGAATAACCGCGTTCGCGTCGAAGTAACCGGCGCGGGCCGCTTGCTCGGTCTCGATAACGGGGACAGCACGGACTACGATCCGTATAAAGGACATAGCCGGCGCTTGTTCAGCGGCAAGCTTATGGCCATTATAGGGGCGACGCTTCAGCCTGGCGATATTCAAGTCAAGGTAACGTCTGAAGGCTTGGCGCCCGAAAGCCTGACTCTCGTCTCCCGCGAGGCTGAGGGAGGAGCGCCAGCCGGAGTATCCGCCAACGAAAGAAATCAGGAGCTGCCTTATGCGGCCGGCGGGCCGGAAGAGATTCCGCTGCGCAAAATCGAGATCATAAGCGATGCCGGACAAAGCTTTGACCCTTTGAAGCGGGAGATCATCGTTCAGGCGAAGCTGTGGCCGGAGAACACCTCCTATCGGGAGGTCGAGTGGAGAGCCGTAACCGATGAAGGCATCGACTCGAACATCGCCAAAGTTGAGGCGGACGGCTTGACGGCCAAAGTGACGGCCATCGGCGACGGCGCGTTCCGGCTTCGGTGCATGAGCAAAAACGGCACGGACAAAACAAAGCTCATCTCGCAGCTCGAATATACCGTAACGGGACTTGGAACCGCCTATAAAGATCCGTACGGGTTTATAGCAGCGGGGCTTTACGATTACAGCAAAGGCGAGGTCGGGAACGGTAACGAAAGAGGCGTGGCGACGAGCAGGGACGGCGAGACGCAGGTTGGGTTCCGCGGCATCGATTTCGGTCCATACGGCTCCGATACGATCACGCTTCCGATCTTTGCGTTATCCAGCGAGCCGTATACGATACAGATTTGGGAGGGCATGCCTGATGAGGAAGGCAGCGAAATGGTGGCCGATGTCATCTATCAAAAGCCCTCGAAATGGAATGTATATCAAGAAGAAACGTACCGCTTGTCCAAGAGGCTCAGCGGGGTTACGTCGATTTGCTTTGTTTTGCGCCAGAAGGTGCACATGAAAGGCTTCTCCTTTGAGCGGCAAAGCCGGGCGTTCGAACAAAACGACGCGGCGTCCTGCGAGCGGATTTACGGAGACAGCTTTACGGTTGCGGACGGCCGCGTAGAAGGTATCGGCAATAACGTTTCTCTCGAATTTCCGCATATGGACTTTTCCGAAGCAGGGACGGCAAAGCTTGTCGTGTACGGCCGCTCGGCGATTGATAAAAACACGATCCAGGTCCGGTTCGCCGGAACGGATGGGGAGAGCAAACAGCTCGTGGAGTTCGACCGGTCAGACGGCTATGAGGAGCGCGTCTTTCAACTGGAGAAGGTGAAAGGTCTGCAGAGCGTAACCTTTATCTTTTTGCCGGGCAGCCAGTTCGACTTCGGCTGGTTCCGATTCGAGCGCGGTTAAACAAGAGCTTGCTGGCGATTATCGTCAGCGGGCTTTTTTTTTGTCTATTTTCCATTACATACGGAAAGGCGTTGTTGCGCAGCATAACGTTCACAGCTGACAATTTCTTTCTCTATTAAGTCTGCTCAAGAGTATGTTATGCTTGGTGAACACGAATCGGGCATCCCGTTCGAAACATCAGAATAGTGCAACAAATGAACAGGATAATGTTTGCACGGAAATCGATCGTTTTTTTATAATGATTGAAAGCGCTTTACAAAATAGCGATAAGGTCGCAATTCGCAACATGAGAATAGGTACGGCAGCCCTTGCGCCGCCCGTTCAACATACACAGTCTGTGGGAGGTATCAGGATGATAAAAGTGCTAATAGTTGACGATGAGCCTAAGCAAAGAGAAGGCTTGCGTGCTTTTATCGATTGGCAATCTTACGGATACATCGTAGTCGATACGGCTTCCAGCGGAAACGAAGCCATTGAAAAATATAAGGCGTACCGGCCTGATCTCGTCATTACCGATATCCGGATGCCCGGTATGGATGGCCTGCAGCTGACGGGCCAGCTTCGGGCAATGGACGCCAAGCTTCATTTTTTAATTTTAAGCGGATACGCCGATTTCGAGTACGCCAAAAAAGCGATGGCCTACAAAGCGGACGGCTACCTGATGAAGCCGGTAGATGAAGAAGAATTAATCGAGTATTTGAAAAAAATAAAAGATCAGATCGACCGCGAAAAATCGTCTGAGCGATGGCAGCACGTGTCCAAGGAATGGGGCAGGGAAGCGTTCATCCGGTCGCTGCTGACCGGCGCGTCCGAGCAGAACGACCGTATGGAGGAGGAGGCCCGGGAGCTGGGGCTTCTCTGGAACAGCTACCAAGTGCTGCTTCTGTCGCTCAAGCAGGGCGAAGACGAAGAGCTGGAGCCCGCCGTGCTGACAGGATTGTGGAAGAGGCTCTCGGCAATGTTCGAGCAGACGGGGCGCGGCTTCGTGTTTATGTATCAGGCGAAAATCGGCGTACTGCTGAAGGAGCCGATTCTGAGCGTCGAGACGGAAGACGTCTACCAGGATATTCGGAAGGCGCTAGAAGGGACGGGGACCGATTTCTCCGCTTCGCTCGGTCATAAAGTTTGCGCCATTCGAGATGTGGCGTCCTCCTACGCTTCTGCGCGGGATTTGAACAAAAAGCATTTTTTTATCGGGGAGGGCAAGCTCCTTTGCCCTGACATGCAGGAGAAAAAGGAAGCGTCAGCAAGCGGTGATGACAGCCGCAGCGCGGAGACGTGCAAGGAGCAGCTGTATTACGCTTTGGAGGTTGGCAATAAGGAGACGATGCAAGCTCTGCTTCGGCGCATGGGAGAGAGCCTTGTGGCGGAAGGGTATGGCGAGGCGGCGATTAAGCGCCGATTTGTCGAGCTTCTGACCTCCATACTCGCCAAAGGAATTAAAGATTTCCCGCAGCTTCAAAGCTGGAGCAATGACCATTCGGACTTTATTGCCGATATTTATAATGCCCGGACGCTGGAGGCCATTTATAATAAATCCGGTTATTTCTTGGAGCAAATGATGAGCCAGCTCAGCAAAGGCGGCAATCACCATGAAGTGAAGATGATGCTGGATATTATTAACCGGAACTTCAGCGATAATCTGAAGCTGGAAACGCTGTCAGGCATTTTTAATTATAATAGCGCTTATCTTGGAAAATTGTTCAAAAATGCGACAGGCGAATACTTCAATACGTACCTGGATAAGGTGCGTATCGAAAAGGCGAAGGCTTTGCTTGAGGAAGGCATGAAGGTCTATCAGGTGGCCGAGAAGGTCGGCTATACGAATGTGGACTATTTCCACACCAAGTTCAGAAAATATGTCGGCACATCGCCGTCTGCTTATCGGAAAACAGTCAGCCACGCGTAGCCGGCCCTAAAAAGCGCGGATCTCTATCGCAGAGATCCGCGTTTTTGCAATGGCTAATAAAACGTATGATTATTATATGAAAACGTAACTAATTATTGGTGTTTTTAAGCGCTTACAGAACAAAGTATGATGAAGGTGGGAATAAATCAAGAGAGAAGACAGGGGGAGCGGGGATGAAACATCCGTATCAAAACCCGGATTTGCCGTTGGAGGCGCGGGTTGACGATCTTATCTCCAGATTTACGCTGGATGAAAAAATCGAATTAATGTGCCAGTACCAGGCCGAAATTACTCGGCTGGGGGTACAGAAATATAAACATGGAACAGAAGGCGCGCATGGGGTCGCTTGGCTGGGCGAAGCGACGGTATTCCCGCAAAATACTGGACTTGCCTGCACGTGGAACCCGGAGCTTATGCGTGAGATCGGCTCCGTGATCGCAGAGGAAGCGCGCGTCTACTATCAACGGAACCCGGCGATTAACGGGCTCACGATCTGGGCGCCGACGGTCGATCTCGAGCGCGACCCGCGCTGGGGCCGGACCGAGGAAGCGTACGGCGAGGATCCGCATCTGACAGGCAAGCTTTCGACCGAGCTGGTCAAAGGGATGCAGGGTGACCATCCGTTTTATTATAAAACGGTTGCGACGCTGAAGCATTTTTATGGAAATAATAATGAAATTGACCGCGGCAGCGCTTCCGTTAGCATTGATCCGAGAAATAAACGGGAATATTATTTGAAGGCGTTTGAGATGCCGTTCCGCGAAGGACGCGCCGGCTCGATGATGACGGCGTATAACGGCGTTAACGGGACGCCGTGTAACCTTAACCGCGAAGTGAACGATATCGTGAAGGACGAGT
Source organism: Paenibacillus nanensis (assembly GCF_003583765.1). GTDB lineage: Bacteria > Bacillota > Bacilli > Paenibacillales > Paenibacillaceae > Pristimantibacillus > Pristimantibacillus nanensis. The sequence continues at coordinate 64,069 of NZ_QXQA01000006.1, read as the reverse complement.
GGGGCATGGACGGCTTTGTCGTCGGTGACGCCGGCGACGTGCTGGGCACGGTCATGGATCATCATTATGTCGATTCCTACGCGGAAGCGGTGGCGGGCTCCATAAAAGCCGGCATCGACAGCATTACGGACGATCAGGACATTTCGTTCCGCGCGATTCGCGACGCGCTGGAGCAAGGGCTGCTGAGCGAAGCGGATATGGACCGCGCGCTGCGCAACACGTTCCGCGTGCGATTCCGTCTCGGCGAGTTTGACCCGGCTGACCGTAACCCGTACAGCCATGTGCCGGAATCGAAGCTTTGCGCGCCGGAGCATGCGGCGTTATCGCTGCGCGCGGCCCGCGAACAGGTCGTGCTGCTGAAAAATAGCGGACTGCTGCCGCTGCGTAAGGAGCTGAGCTCCGTTGCCGTCATCGGTCCGCTTGCGAACGAGGCGTATACGGACTGGTACAGCGGCACGCCGAAGTACCGGATTACCCCGCTGCAAGGCGTGCAAGAGAAGATGGCCGGCCGTGAAGTAGGGTTCCACACCGGACTGGATGTTGTGCGGATCCGCTCGGCGGAGACGGGACGCTACGTTCGTCTGGCTGATACGGACGAATTCGCTCTAGTCGCGGATGCTGAAGACGCGTCGAATGCGGCGCTGTTTGAACGCAATGACTGGGGATGGGGAAGCGTGACGCTGCGCGAGGTCGGCACACGCAAATACGTAACCGAAAGCGACACGGGTCTCAGGGCGACAGCCGAAGAGGCGCGCGGCTGGTTCGTGAAGGAAGCCTTCGCCTTCGAACCGTTATCGGAAGGCCGCCTGGCGATGAAATCATGGGAGGGCAAGCCGATTGCGGTAAACGGCGAGCGTCAGCTTGTCGCCGATCATGGACAATCGCAAGAGGCCGCATCCTTTATCGTCGAGGTCGTGCAAGAGGGGATTGAGGCGGCTGTTCAGGCTGCGAAATCGGCTGAAACGGCGGTCGTGTTTGTCGGAAACAGCCCGTTTATTAACGGCAAAGAGACGATCGACCGTCCGGACATTACACTACCGGAAGCTCAGCATGCGCTTATCCGCGCCGTATTTGAGGCGAACCCGAATACGGTCGTCGTGATCGTCGGCGGCTATCCGTTCGCGGTGAACTGGGAGAACGAGCATGTGCCGTCCATCCTCTTCACCTCGCATGCGGGCCAGGAGCTCGGCCATGCCGTTGCCGATGTGCTGTACGGCGACTACAACCCGGCCGGACGGCTTAACATGACTTGGTACAAGTCCGTCAGCCAGCTGCCGGATTTGATGGATTACGACATTATTAAAGGCAAGCGCACTTATCAATATTTCGACGGCGAAGCGCTTTACCCGTTCGGTCACGGTCTAAGCTATACGCAATTCGCCTATGGAGGCTTATCGCTCAGCCGCGACCGGATCGGAGCAGACGACTCGGTGACGGTAACGGTAACGATCCGGAACAATGGCGCGATAGCGGGAGACGAGGTTCCTCAATTGTATGTAAGGGCAAATGGATCGCGGGTCATCCGTCCGCTTAAAACATTAAAAGGGTTTAAGCGGGTACATCTGGCGGCAGGCGAGGAGAAGACGGTGGCGTTCGAGCTGTCCGCTTCCGAGCTGGCCATCTGGGATGTCACGAGGGAAAGATACTGCGTGGAAAGCGGCTCTTACACCGTGATGGTCGGATCGTCCTCCAGCAGCATAGAAGCTGAAGCTGCGCTGCAAGTGGAGGGGGAAGTGATCCCGCCAAGATTGCTGAGCGGCAAAGTAAGAGCTGTCAATTATGACGACTATGCGAATGTGTACGTCGACGAGTGCCGCGAAGGCGGGGAAAGCGTAAGGCTGAAAGCGGGAAGCGGCTGGATCGCATTCAAGGATGTAGAGTTAGGCGAAGGCGCCGCTCTGTTCGAAGCAAGAGTATCGGGGCATCTCAAAGGCGGAGAAATCAAAATCGCGTTGAACAGTCCGGACGGTCCGCTTGCCGGTTCGTGCAAGGTCACGCCTACCGGCGGCCGCCAGGCTTGGACAACCGTTCGCGCGGCCCTCGAAGGCATAAGCGGGCGGCAGGATGTGTATGTGAACCTGGAAGGCGAGGTCCAAATCAGCTGGCTGCGCATCAGCTAAGCGGAAACGGCAGGGAAGAATGATCTCTTCATTCTTCCCTGCACTGTAACCGCTGCAGGAGGTTAGACTGGAATTTGCAGCTTCTTCCGAAAGTCGGAAGGCGAGCAATTCATCGTTTTACGGAATACCCGGATGAAGTAGCTGATATTATCGAAGCCGACCTCCAGCGCGATCGCCGATATTTTCCTCTCGGGCTGCCTAAGCAGCTCGGCGGCCTGCCGAATCCGGTACGAGTTGATATAATCCATCGGCGTCTGCCGGGTCATCGATTTGAAGAAACGGGAGAAATGTCCTTCGCTCATCGGAATAAGGGCGGCGAGCTCGGACAAACGGATTTGCCTTTCATAATTTTGCTGAATGTATTGAATGACGGTTTTTAAACGCTCGATCTTGGAGGATTCGCTGCGGCTGCTGGCTGTCCGGCTGCATGACTTGCCGCTTGCCGCAAGCTCGGCGAGCATCAAGTACAGCCGTCCCTTCACGGCACCTTCAAAGCCGGGCAGCTCTTCGCTGCAGCTGTTCATGATCGCGGCGATATGCGCGATGAGGCCGGCCGAATAAGGATCCTCCGGCTTGATATGGCGCGGGAAGGTGGCCTGCCGCTCTACAAGCGGGAGAACCAGCTTTTCCTGCACCGCGTCATAATTGGCGCTTGCCAGCAGGCTCGTGTTGAAGACGAGCGAGAAGAACGAGCAGCCATCATCGCCATGCGCGTGGGCGGCATGAATATCTCCGCCGTCGACAAAGACCGCTTCGCCGGCACGGACGACAAAATAATCGGTATCGACCTGAAAGAGCGTTTCGCCTTGCAGGCAATAAAAAAACTCGGCTTCATCATGCCAGTGGCAATCGATAACATGCTCGCCGGCGCCGTAACGCAGCCAATACGTTCCGAACGGATGCTGCTCGTCGCCATGCGTGCGGCTCTCCTTGAGCGAATGTCGCGTCGCTTGATCCAAACGAATCACCTCGTCATGATCGTGTTATAAATCGGCTGAAAAATGTTAGTTTGCTTCTATATGAATCAGTATAATGCAATTATTAAGACATGAATAGTGACAATACTACAAGAAATTGAAGGGCGGTTTGTCAATTATGAAATTTACTGACGGCAACTGGTTGATTCGGGAAGGCTTTTCGCTTTCGACAGCAGTTCAAGCGCATGAGATTTGGGTGCAGGACAACACCTTGAATGTAGCGGTATCCACGACACCGATCCATAACCGCGGCAATATGATCAATACGACGCTTCTGACTGTGCAATTCCATTCTCCGCTTCCGGGCGTCATCGGCGTAAAGCTGACGCATTACGCGGGAACGGTTGACCATGGTCCGTCGTTTGAGCTTGCGTCCGCAGGCGGCCATGCGGTTATTACGGAGAATGACGATTATGCGGAGCTGAAGAGCGGCGACTTAAGCGTACGCGTCTCCAAAGGCATGCAATGGGCGGTCGATTTCTTCCGCGGCGAAAAGCGTATTACCGGCAGCGCGTTTAAATCGATGGCACATGCGACGGATCCGAACGGCGACGTCTTCATGCGCGAGGAATTGGATCTATCGGTCGGCGAATGGGTATACGGCCTTGGCGAACGGTTCACCTCGTTTGTGAAGAACGGTCAAATCGTCGATATTTGGAACAAAGACGGGGGCACCAGCTCGGAGCAAGCTTACAAAAACATTCCTTTCTACGTGACGAACAAAGGCTACGGCGTATTTGTCAATGACCCGGGCGCGGTTTCGTTCGAGGTTGCTTCGGAGAAGGTGAAGAAGGTTCAGTTCAGCGTTCCGGGCGAGACGATCGAATACTTCGTCATCGACGGTCCGGAGCCGAAGGACGTGCTGGACAAATATACGGCGCTTACCGGTAAACCGGCGCTGCCGCCGGCATGGACATTCGGTCTGTGGCTGACGACTTCGTTCACAACGAACTATGATGAAGCGACGGTTAATTCGTTCGTGGACGGCATGGCGGAGCGCGACCTGCCGCTGCACGTCTTCCATTTCGACTGCTTCTGGATGCGCGAATTCCACTGGACGGACTTTAAATGGGATGAGCGCGTCTTCCCGGATCCGGTAGGCATGCTGAAGCGCTTGAAGGAAAAAGGACTTAAAATTTGCGTATGGATCAACCCGTATATCGGACAGCGTTCCCGCTTGTTCGAGGAAGGCAAGAAAAACGGCTATTTGGTGAAAAAGCCAAACGGCGATGTATGGCAGTGGAACTTGTGGCAGCCGGGCATGGCGCTTGTCGACTTTACGAACCCGGAGGCTTGCGAATGGTTCGCAGGTTACCTGCGCGAGCTGGTTGATATGGGCGTCGACAGCTTCAAGACCGACTTCGGCGAAAGAATCCCGACGGATGTTGTTTACTACGACGGCTCCGATCCGGTCAAAATGCATAACTACTACACGTACCTCTATAACAAAGTAGTATTTGACGTCCTGGAAGAAAAGCTCGGCAAGAACGAAGCGGCATTGTTCGCGCGTTCGGCTACCGTTGGCGGACAAAAGTTCCCGGTTCACTGGGGCGGCGACTGCTACGCCGACTACGAATCGATGGCCGAGAGCCTGCGCGGCGGGTTATCGCTCGGTCTATCCGGCTTCGGCTTCTGGAGCCACGACATCGGCGGCTTCGAGAACACGGCGCCTTCGCATGTATTCAAGCGCTGGCTGGCCTTCGGCTTGCTGTCGAGCCACAGCCGTCTGCACGGCAGCAGCTCGTACCGCGTGCCATGGGCATACGACGATGAGGCGGTTGACGTAACGAGATTTTTCACGAAGCTGAAATGCAGCCTGATGCCTTATCTGTACGACACAGCCGTATACGCGACGGAAAAGGGCGTTCCATCGATGCGAGCGATGTTCCTGGAATTCCCGAACGATCCGGGCGCCGAAACGCTTGACCGTCAGTATATGCTCGGCGATTCTTTGCTGGTTGCGCCTGTATTCAGCGAAGAAGGCGAAGTGACGTACTTCTTGCCGGAAGGCACATGGACGCATCTGCTGTCCGGCCGTGCGGTAGAAGGCGGCAAGTGGCGGAAAGAATCGTATGACTTCTTCGGCCTGCCGTTGTTCGTCCGTCCGAACACGATTCTTCCGAAAGGCGCGAACGATACGCGTCCGGATTACGACTTCGCGGACGGCGTTGAGCTGGGTCTGTACCAGCTGGAGCAAGGCAAAATGGCATCCCGTACGGTTCGCAACATGAAGGGCGAGACGGAACTGTCGGTTACAGCTGTACGCGAAGGGGCAACGATTACGGTTCGCGCCGAAGGCGCAGGCAAACCGTTCAGCCTGTCGCTGCACGGCATGGGCAATGCGACAGCCGTACAGGGCGGCAAGCTGACGGAGCAAGGCACAATCGAGGTTGCCGGCTTCTCCGGACAGATCGAAGTCACGATCTCCCTATAACTACAAGTTGCTCGCGGCTGTCCGTTTCGATTAAGATGAAGCTATAGGTCTTTCTAACCAAAGCCGAATTGGAAATATCCCCTCTTGCGATAAGAGGGGATATTACCATTTATTCGACATATCCCAGATTGGCTGAGGTCACGTTTTTTCATATTTTATCCGGAGGACAAGCTGCCATGATAACGAAATGGATTCGACTGACGAACAACCTGAAGCTGAAGCACAAATTGATCGCCTCCTACATTTTAATCGTAATGATTCCCGTCTTGATTGTCGGCGGCGTTGTGGTCGGCTATTTCCGCGCGCAAGCGATGGACCGGGCAATCGAGCAGGCGACGAACAATGTGGAGAAAATTAAAACCCAAATGGGAGATATGCTTCAAATTCCGCTCGATATATCGGATACGCTGCTGCTGGACGAGTCGTTGGAGATCATCGCCACGACGCGTTATGAAAGCGTTCTCGAATTGACGAGCGCCTATCGCTCCTATGAAGGCTTTCAGCAGTACTTTAAGCTGTACCGCGAGATCGGGGGCATGCGGTTTTATTATGAAAACCCCACATTGATTAATAATCTGGAGCTTATTCCAGTGGATGAGAGAGTCGCGGACAGCTATTGGTACAAGCAGGCAAAGACATCCAAAAGCGTGAGATGGTACTATATCGACGACAATGAGGATATTCCGGTAAATAAGCTAAGCCTCATTCGTCAAGTTCCGTTCCCTGACCGCCAAACATCCGGCGTATTGATGATATCGCTCGATCAGCTGGAGCTGAACCAAATGCTAAGCCAAGAGCCGTTCGAGACGTTAATCGCAGACGAGCGCGGTTATGTGGTGGCTGCAAAGAACCCGGCATTCGTCGGACGGACGCTGGACAAGCTCGATTACGACGTCGATCTAAGCCAAGCTATGAAGGGCAGCCATAAGCTCGATATTAACGGGGAGCAATCGTATATGATTGTCGACGAGCTTACGCCCGAGCTGAGCGCAAACAAGCTGCGTATTGTTTCGGTGTTCAGCACCAAAGCGATTGTACAAGACGCGAATCGGGTAAGCGTGATCGGTCTGCTCCTTATTTTACTTGTTTTGCTGATCGCTTTATTTTTCGTCTATACCGTCTCGCTGCTTACTACGAACCGATTGCTCGGTCTAAGCCGGCACCTGAACAGGCTGGCGCTTGGCGATTTGAATGTCGTGTCGCGAATTGACGGCAATGATGAAATCGGCCAGTTGTCCAGACAATTCAACTATATGGTAGAGAGCATCCGTACGTTGGTTCGCCAGGTCGTCGAAAAGACGGAGCAGAACAATGCCCTGGAGCTGGCGCAGCGCGAAATTAAGCTCAAAATGATGGCAAGCCAGATCAATCCGCATTTCCTCTTCAACGCGCTCGAATCGATCCGCATGGACGCTTTGATGAAGGGGGAGAAGGAAATTGCCAACGTCGTCCGCCTGCTCGCCAAGCTGATGCGCAAAAACCTGGAGGTCGGCAGAGATCATATTCAGCTGAATGAAGAAGTCGAAATGGTGAAATCTTATTTAGAGATCCAAAAGTTCCGTTATGAGGAAAGGCTTCACTATGAACTAACGGTCGACCCGGAAGCGTCCCGCGTCCAGGTGCCGCCGCTTATCATCCAGCCGCTTGTCGAGAATGCGGTTGTGCATGGCGTCGAAGGGAAAGAAGACGGGGTTAAGGTTGAGCTGATCATTCACGTGCGCGATCACGAGGTCCACGTTACCGTAAAGGATAACGGACTTGGGATGACGCAGGAGAGGCTTGACCAAGTTGTTGCCTCACTAACCGGTCCGGAGGAAACGGGACGGTCCCGCATCGGATTACGGAACGTCCATCAAAGACTCGTCATGACCTACGGGGAGCAGCATGGCCTGCGAATCACGAGTCTTTACGGCGAAGGCACGGCATTTTCATTTTCAGTGCCCATGAATCATTTTTATGTCTAATTTCTACATGGTTTTCTTTGAAATCTATAGGGTATTTCCGAACCCCCCTCTCCGATATCATAAAGGTATAGAAAAGAGGGGGGATTGGATTGATGGAAACGCTGTCACCAAATGCTGCAGCAAATGAAAGCGTTACCCCTGCTCCGCAGAAGAAACGGGGAAGAGGAGCTTGGAAGACGATCTTACAGCAGAAGTACTTGTACTTAATGTCAGTGCCATTCATTATTTGGCTGTTCGTCTTCAACTACTTGCCGCTCATGGGCTGGACTATGGCTTTCCAAAACTATAAGCCGGCAAAGGGTTCGTACTTAGAATTTTCGGAACAGAAATGGGTAGGCCTTGAAAACTTTATTAAGTTGTTTCAGGATGACCGGTTCTACCTGGTGCTGCGAAATACGCTGGCAATGAGCGTGATGGGGATTATCGCAGGTTTCGTTATTCCGATCGCCTTTGCGATATTCCTGAACGAGCTGAAGGGCAAATTTTTTAAACGCACCGTGCAAACGGTTTCATATTTGCCGCACTTCGTTTCTTGGGTTGTCGTTGCGGGTATCGTGACGAAGATGCTTTCCATTGAAGGCGGCGTCGTGAACGATATATTGATGGGGCTGGGCTTCATTAACGAACCCATTCAATTTATGGCCAAAGGCGAATGGTTTTGGGGAATTGTAACCGCTTCAGATGTGTGGAAAGAAACCGGCTGGAACGCGATCATCTACCTGGCCGCAATCGCCGGGATTGACAAAGAGCTTTACGAAGCGGCTCGCGTCGATGGGGCGGGACGTTTCAGACAAATGTGGAATATTACGCTGCCGGGTATCCGGACGACGATTTCGGTTCTGCTGATCATGTCGATCGGACATCTAATCGGCATCGGCTTCGAGAAGCAGTTCCAGCTGAGCAACTCGCTCGTCACCGACTATTCGGAAGTGCTTGACCTTTATGCGCTTGAATACGGCATCAAAATTAGCCGATTCTCGTATGGCACCGCGATCAGTATTTTCACCTCCGTCGTCAGTATCTTATTGCTGCTCACTGCGAACGGGGTTATGAAGAAATTAACGAAAGAAAGCATCATGTAAGGAGGGAACAAGATGGCGGGAAATACGTTTAACGCGACCAGATCCGAAAAAATATTCGATATCTGCAACGCGGTCATCATGCTGCTTATCATGGTCGTCACATTGTATCCTTTCCTTAACGTGCTGGCGATCTCATTGAACGATTCTCAGGATACGGTACGCGGCGGCATCTATATATGGCCGCGAGAGCTGACTTGGGAAAACTATCAAACCATCTTTGGCTACACCGGACTGATTCAAGGCTTCAAAATTACGATTCTTCGTACGATTTCGGGTACCCTGCTAGGTCTAGTCAGCGCATCGATGCTGGCATACGTGCTAAGCCGGCCCGATTTTAAATCCAGAAAGTTTTTCTCGGTATTCCTTGCCTTGACCATGTATTTCTCCGGCGGTCTCGTGCCGATCTACATGCTGATGCGCGATTTGAATCTGATCGGAACGTTCTGGATCTATATCCTGCCGGGCATTGTCAGCGCGTTTAACGTATTCGTTATCCGGTCCTTCATCGACAACCTGCCTTATGCCTTGCAGGAGTCCGCGAAGCTGGATGGCGCGAATGATTTTACGATCTACTGGAGAGTCATTCTTCCGCTATGTAAGCCTGTGCTTGCGACGATCGCGCTGTTCCTTGCGGTCGGACAGTGGAACGCTTGGTTCGATACGTACCTCTATAACGGGAGCAAGCCTCATCTGACGACATTGCAATATGAACTGATGAAGGTTCTGCAAAGCACGAACCAGGGCGCGCGCATGACTAACGCTAACGATATGGCGAATCAGATGGCACAAGTATCGCCTGAATCGATTAAGATGGCGATCACGATCGTTGTAACGATTCCGATCCTGCTTGTCTATCCGTTCCTGCAAAGATACTTTGTCTCCGGTATGACGCTAGGCGCAGTGAAAGCTTAGGCGCCTGCATCTTTCCCGCGGTGCTTGATTGGCATCGCGGGAAAACAAAAGATTGGCATTCTCTTTTTTAAAGGAGATGTAAGCCCTTACTTTAGTGGAAACGGGTATAAGCTTTCAAATTTATCCAACCTTTCATCTCGGTATACGCAGGATAATCCTGTTATACAATATATCTTTACTATTAGATTAGGGGGAAGAAATATGAAGTGGAAAAATCCAAAATCGTTGGCCACTTTAATGCTTGCTACCGCGCTGCTGATCGGCGGCTGCTCCGGCGGCAATAACGAGCCAAGCAACTCCGGCAACACGGGCAAAACCGGCAGCAATAGCGGCAACGAGCAGGCTGCGGAAGACAACAGCCCGATCACGTTCACATTCTTCGGCGCTGACGCAAGCCCGAACTGGAACAACATGCAGGATGAGGTCGGCAAATACATTACTGAAAAAACCGGCGTAACGATCCAAGCGGAATTTGACGTAGGCGCTGGCGGCGGCGAAAACAAAATCCAGCTGATGGCGGCAAGCGGCGAAGTGCCGGATTTCATCTTCGCTAAAGGTAACCTTAGCAACCTGGTTGACGCTGGCCTCATTATCGACCTTGCTCCACTCATTGAAGAGCATGCTCCTAACCTTAAGAAAATTTACAGCGAAAACATGAACCGTCTGAAATACAGCAACGAAGACCAATCGATCTATCAGATCGTCACGAATATGGGCGTAGGCCAGCAATATTTCGACGCTGGCGGCGGCTTCGAAATTCAACAGCGCGTTCTGAAAGAGTTTGGCTATCCGGAAATTCGCACGGTTAAAGACTTCGAAGATATTTTGAAGAAATATGTGGAGAAATATCCGGAAACTGACGGCCAGCCTACAATTCCGCTTACGCTTAACGCGGATGACTGGAGAATTATGATCAGCGTAACGAACCCTGCGTTCCTTGCGACTGGCGCTCCGGACGACGGCGAATATTATGTAAATCCGGAAACGTATGAAGCGCAGCTTCACTACAAGCGTCCGGAAGAGAAAGAATATTTCCGCTGGCTGAACCATATGTACGCTGAAGGTCTGCTGGACAAAGATACGTTCGTTCAAAAAGACGACCAATACAAAGCGAAAATCGCTTCCGGCCGCGTTCTCGGTCTGATCGACCAAGAGTGGGGCTACCAAGATGCGGAGAACGCTCTGAAAACGGCTGGCAAAGATGAGTACACGTATGCTCACTTCCCAGTAACGCTGACAGAGGAATACGTAGATCATTCCTTCCAATCCGCAGGCGTTGACGGCGCGGGTATCGCGATTACAACGGCTGCCGAGGATCCGGTTCGTTTGATCAAATTCTTGGATTGGCTCGCTTCCGACGAAGGTCAAGTGCTTCGTAACTGGGGTATCGAAGGCAAGCATTACACCGTTGACGAGAACGGACAACGCGTCATTCCGCAAGAGATTCAAGACAGAAAAGTTAATGATGCAACAAACTTTGCTAAAGAAACCGGTATCGGACAATACAGAACATTCAGCGCTTGGTATGGCGACGGCGTAAAAGACTCGACTGGCAACTACTACACGACGAACTTCCCAGAGCAAATCGTTGCCGGCTACACAGAAGCTGAAAAAGAAACGCTTGCCGCTTACAACGCAACAACTTGGAAAGACCTGTTCCCTGGCGAGGACGAATTCCCTGCTAAAGAGTGGGGCGCGCTGTACAACATGCCGGTTCCAACGGACGGCGACTATCAAGTGATCTATCAAAAGACGCAAGATATTATCCGTAAGAGAATTCCGGAAGCGATTCTGACATCTCCTGAAAACTTCGATAAAGTATACGACGACTTCCTGGCTGAGCTTGACAAAGCCGGCGCGAAAGAAATGGAAGCCGAGTATACGGAGCTTGTTAAGAAGAGAGTTTCCCTCTTCACAGGCAAAGAGATTCAATAATTCGTCCAGCAAGAAAGCTATAGAAAGAAGAGGAAGGCCCGAAACCGTTCGGGCCTTCTCTCGCTTTCGGAGAGGAGAGGCGGTTCATGCCGGCAATTGATAATGAGGCTAAAAGCAGCAGAGATTGGATGCTGTGGTACAGACAGCCCGCAGCGCGGTGGGAGGAGGCTCTTCCGGTCGGCAACGGGAGAATCGGCGGCATGGTGTTCGGCGGCATCCGTGAGGAGTCTATCGCGCTTAACGAAGATACGCTCTGGTCCGGCTTCCCTCGCGATACGCAAAATTATAACGCGCAGCGTTATTTGAAGCGGGTGCGCGAGCTGATTTTCGCCGGCAAGTATGCGGAGGCGGAGAAGCTGATCAACGCCAATATGCTCGGACGTAACACCGAATCGTACCAGCCTTTAGGGCATCTGCGGGTGGTGGAACAGAGTGAGGAAACGGTTGCCGACTATGCCAGGCAGCTTGATTTGAACAGCGGGATCGCTGCTGTCCGTTACACGCGAGGCGGTGCGCGCGTTAAACGAGAAGTATTCGTAAGCGCCGCGGATCAAGTGCTGGCCGTTCGTTACGAGTCGGAAGGCGCCGCTCTTTCGGAGCTGTCCATCGCTGTTGACTCTCCGCTTCGCCATGAGATAAGCCCTGCTGAGGAGGCGGCGAACCTTCTTATGCTGGGCTCCGCGCCGAGTCATATCGCGGAAAATTATCATGGAGACCACCCCGATCCGATTCAGTATGAGGAAGGCTTGGGTCTGACGTTCGGCGCGCGGATAAGCGTGTCCTGCGAAGGCGGCTCCGTAAGAAAGGAAGCGGGCAAAATCATCGTGTCCGGCGCGGCGGCCGTTACGATATTGCTGGCGGCCGCCACCGATTTTGAAGGGTTTCAAGCGATGCCTGCCGGCGGAAGGCCCTTTGTCATGGAGAAGCTTCGGCTCGCGCTCGAAGCGGCTGCGGCATTCTCTTACCGCGAGCTGCGCGAGCGGCATGTGGCGGAGCATCATCGTTTATTTGGGCGCGTCGATCTGCACCTCGGAATGAACGGCAACGCATCGCTGCCTACAGATGAGCGGCTTATCGCTTATCAAGCGGGGCAATCCGATCCGCAGCTGGAAGCTTTGTATTTCCAGTACGGCCGTTATTTGCTGATGGCGAGCTCCAGGCCGGGCACGCAGCCCGCTCATCTTCAGGGAATATGGAACCCGCATATGATGCCGCCCTGGAACAGCAATTATACGACCAATATTAATACGGAAATGAACTATTGGCATGCGGAAGTAAGCAATTTAAGCGAATGCCATGAGCCGTTGTTCGATATGATCCGGGATATGAGCGTTGCCGGGGCGAGAACGGCGCGTATTCACTATGGCTGCAGAGGCTGGGCCGCGCATCATAACGTCGATCTGTGGCGCATGACCACGCCGAGCGCCGGGGAAGCGAGCTGGGCGTTCTGGCCGATGGCCGGCGCATGGCTGTGTCAGCATCTGTGGGAGCATTACGCGTTTTCGCTTGATGTATCGTTCCTCAAGCAAACGGCTTACCCGTTAATGAAAGGAGCAGCCGAATTTTGCCTCGATTATTTGGTCGAGTCGCCGAGCGGAGAGCTTGTGACGGCGCCTTCGACATCGCCCGAGAATAAATTTTTGACGCCGGAAGGGGAGCGCTGCAGCGTCTCCGCCGGCACCGCCATGGATATGGCCATAATCCGCGAGCTGTTCAGCCATTGCATGCAGGCAGCTTCCATTCTGGGGATCGACGAGGAATTTGCGCGGCTGCTCAGAGAGACGATGAGCCGAATGGCGAACCCGGGCATCGGTCCGGACGGCCGGCTCCGGGAGTGGAGCCAAGATTTAGCGGAGGCGGAGCCTGGTCACCGCCATGTCTCGCATTTGTACGGCCTTTACCCTGGACACGAGATTACGCCTCAGGAGACGCCGGAGCTCGCGGAAGCGGCGCGCAAATCGCTGGAAGCCCGCATCAAGCAGGGAGGCGGACATACGGGCTGGAGCTGCGCTTGGCTTATTAACCTCTATGCAAGGCTTGGCGATGGAGAATCGGCATACCGGTTCGTTCAAACGCTGCTGTCGCGCTCGACCTACCCGAATCTGTTCGACGATCATCCGCCGTTCCAGATCGACGGTAATTTCGGCGGAGCGTCCGGCATAGCCGAAATGCTGCTGCAAAGCCACCGGGACGGAATCGACCTGCTGCCGGCGCTGCCGAATGCTTGGAATTCGGGGAACGTAAGCGGCCTTCGGGCTAGAGGCGGCTACACCGTCAGCTTATCCTGGCAGGACGGACGGCTCACGGAAGCCCGAGTGACGGCAACACAGAGCGGCCCATGCCGCGTTCGTTACGAGCAAGCGCTTCTCGTCGCGAGAGCCGATGGAGAGCAGATGCCGGATGGCGGGTCTTTCCATGCGGAACCTGGCGTGACCTATGTCATCAGACCCGCTTAACCTAACTAGATCGAATAGGAGGACTTATACAATATGATAAACGAGAAGCTGCCAAAAATTTGGTATGGCGGAGACTACAACCCGGAGCAATGGGATGCGGAGATTTGGAAGGAAGACGAACGCATGTTCAAGCTGGCCGGCATCGATGTTGCCACAGTAAACGTCTTTTCTTGGGCGCTGAATCAACCGAGCGAGGATACGTATGATTTCGCACAGCTGGACGAAACGATGGACCGCTTGTATAAGAGCGGCGTATATGCGTGCCTCGCGACAAGCACGGGCGCTCATCCTGCATGGATGGCCAAGAAATACCCGGATGTCCTTCGGGTCGATTATCAAGGCAGAAAACGAAAGTTCGGCGGAAGGCATAACTCCTGTCCGAATTCCCCTACTTACCGCAAATATTCCGCCCTGCTGGCGGGCAAGCTGGCCGAGCGCTACAAGGATCATCCCGGGCTTGTCATTTGGCATATTTCCAACGAATACGGCGGCTATTGCTACTGCGATAACTGCGCGGAAGGCTTCCGCAACTGGCTGCAGGAGCGCTACGGCAGCTTGGACCGCCTGAACAAAGCGTGGAATACAAGGTTCTGGGGCCACACGTTCTATGATTGGGATGAAATTGTGCCTCCGAACGAGCTGAGCGAGGAATGGGGCGGCAACCGGACGAACTTCCAAGGCATCTCAATCGACTATCGCCGGTTTATGTCGCACAGCATGCTGGAATGCTATAAGCTGGAGTATGCGGAGATCAAAAAGCATACGCCGAATATTCCGGTCACGACGAATTTGATGGGCTTTTATCCGGAACTGAACTATTTCGAGTGGGCCAAGCATATGGATATTGTTTCATGGGACAACTATCCGTCGCTGGACACGCCGTTCAGCTTCACCGCGATGACCCATGACTTAATGCGCGGACTGAAAAGCGGCGACCCGTTCATGCTGATGGAGCAAACGCCAAGCCAGCAGAACTGGCAGGCTTACAATTCGCTTAAGCGCCCTGGCGTTATGCGGCTGTGGAGCTATCAGGCCGTCGCGCGCGGCGCGGACACGGTCATGTTCTTCCAGCTGCGCCGATCAATCGGCGCTTGCGAGAAGTATCACGGCGCGGTAATCGAGCATGTCGGCCATGAGCATACGCGCGTATTCCGCGAATGCGCGGAGCTTGGCCGCGAGCTGGAGCTGCTGGGCGGCAAGCTGCTTGACGCCCGGACGGAAGCAAAGGTTGCGATTGTATACGACTGGGAGAACCGCTGGGCGATCGAGCTGTCGAGCGGACCGACAGTCGCGCTCAATTACGTCAGCGAAGTGCACAAGTATTATGACGCTTTGTTCAAAATGGGCGTCGAGGTCGACATGGTATCGGTCGAAGAAGATTTCAGCAAATATGACATCGTCATTGCCCCTGTCATGTATATGGTGAAGCAAGGCTTCGCGGCAAAAGCGGAACGGTTCACGGCAAACGGCGGCACGTTCGTCACGACCTTCTTCAGCGGAATCGTTAACGAAAACGATCTGGTGACAACCGGCGGATACCCGGGCGAGCTTCGTTCGCTGCTTGGCATTTGGGCGGAAGAGATCGATGCGCTGTTCCCGGAGCATAACAACCAAATCGTCCTGAAGCAGCCGTGGGGCGGGCTGAAGGATTCGTACGAATGCGGGCTGCTTTGCGATCTTATCCATACCGAGGGCGCTGAAGTGCTTGCCGAATACGGCTCCGACTTCTATAAAGGCATGCCCGTTCTGACGGTGAACCAATACGGAAAAGGCCGCGCTTACTATGTCGCGAGCAGCCCGGACGCGTCGTTTATGGCCGGGTTCCTGAAGAACCTGTGCGAGGAAAAGGGCATTAAGGGGCTTGCCGCGTTGCCTGATGGCGTGGAAGCGGCGCGGCGCGTGAAAGGGAATGCGGAATATTTGTTCCTGCTGAACCATAACAGCGAGGCATCCCAAGTTGCCATCGGCGAAGGCGGCAGAACGGAGCTGCTCAGCGGCGCGGTGGTTTCGGGATCGGTTACGGTTCCGGGCAAGGGCGTGCTTATTCTGGAAAGCGAACGCCAATAGCTGTCCGAATGTTAAGCGATAGGGGCTCCTCTCGTCATGTCGATATGACGGGAGGAGCTTTTTTTGTTGGCTTGCGATCGTGCCACGTACCGACCGAGCCCGCCTGTCTCATCCGTCGATTGAGCCGTCCGCCAAAAAGCTACCCACCAACTGACCAAATTGCTGCGAAAATGCAGGAATCGAGTTCGGAAAGTAGCTATAACAGGGAAATTCCTGTAATCATGCAGCAATTTTCCGCCTAATCAGCAATATGGGTTCATTTATCGCAAAAATGATGCACATTTGCAGGAAATTAACTTGTATAGCCCCGCCAAGAGATAAATTGCTGCACAATCGCAGTAATTTTCCCAGGTTAGTCTTACATGTTGTTCTTGAAGAAAAAGCGCCGGTTTGTTCATTATATCGAATTTTATGAGTGATTTTTCATAGAAAATAAGGGGTGTGAGTATTGACCTGTTCTTTTTAAAGAACTAAAATATAGTTATTGTCCGTTATAAGAGACCCGATAGGTGTGGATGCGCGAAATAAAAAAAGAGAGCATTGATCTAATCTGGTGTAAGGAGAATATTATGATTGGGGAACGGATTAAACAATTAAGAGAAGATAAAGGGTATTCGATTACAAAGCTTGCCGATCTGGCCGGCGTATCGAAATCCTATTTGAGCTATATCGAACGGAATGTGCAGAACAATCCGTCGCTGCAGGTACTGGCGAAAATCGCCTTTCATTTGGATACGAATATTGAATATTTGCTTGGAGAAGAGCTGCCGCCGAGGGTGCGGGTGGATGAGGTGCTGGACGAAGAGTGGCATTCCATTATCCGGAACGCGGTGGACGAAGGTATAAACAAGGGCGATTTTCGCGCGCTCAAGGAGCTGGTCCGTTCGGATAAGTGGCAGAAGGAACGGAGCCAAAGCAAGGAATACCGGCAGGTCGACAGCAGTAAAAAATCCAATATTATTATTCTTCATATCGACAACTGAACCTTTACAAAAAAAGAAGGTCGAATTGTATTGACATGTTCTATATAAAGAACTAAACTTGTGTTAGTGTTCATTATAACTAACATGATAGCGGGTGTATACATGGAATTCAATCGCATGAAAGAGCCTTTTGCTGCTCCTAAAGGCAAAGAAATCGACCTACGCAAGCTTTTTATGACGATAAGAAAGAAGCTGTGGCTTATTGTCGTCATAACAGGACTGCTGACGGGTCTTGGCATCGTTTATAACTCCCAATCGGAGCCGGATGTATTTGCTTCCTCATCCAGAGTCATTATTGCGGCGAACAACGATTTAATGCCGACCGTCCGGGCGCTCGTTCGCGAGCCGGTGGTGCTGGAACAGGTGATCGAGGAGCTTGGATTAAACGCTTCTGCAGGCCAGCTGCGAAGCCAGATCCGCGTCGACAGCGTGGAGGGCTCGCTTATTACCGTCGTTACGGTTATGGATACGCATCCTGAGCGCGCGGCGGATATTGCCAACTCCGTGGTCAACGTGTACAAGGAAGTGGCGTCGGAGACGCTCGGCATTAGCAGCATAAGGCTGCTGACTTCGGCGGAACCGGTGCCTGTCCCGATTAATGTAAAAACCAATACGATTGTATATGTCGCATTTATCGCTGGACTGATATTGAGCATTAGCCTGGTGTTCTTGCTGGAATCGCTCGACGATTCGATTCAGACGGAGCAGGATATCGAAGGAGCGCTCGGGCTGAACATGCTTGGCCAAGTCTCGAAGATTCGCCGCCGTCATACCTCTTCGCCGTCCAGGAAGCATAAGCCCGTGTTAATAAGGAGTGAGACGATTGGTTCGTGAGAAAGCGAAAATTGCCAAAAAAATCGCGCATCGAAGCTTGATAGCTTACTTAAATCCAGCGCATCGAATCTCTGAGCAGTACCGGACGATACGGAATAATATCCAATATGCGTCGGACGGCAAATCCATCCGTTCCCTGCTGGTTACCTCGCCTGCGGAAGGAGACGGAAAAACAACGGCCGCCATCAACTTGGCGATCAGCATGGCGCAGCGCGGCGAACAAGTTCTGTTGATCGACGCCAATTTCCGGAACCCGATGCTGCATAAAATATTCGGCTCGCAAATCTCTCCGGGACTGTCCAACGTGCTTACCCACCAGCTGCCGTTCGATGAGGCAGTGCAGAGAACGGAAATCGAAGGCTTGGAGCTGCTTACAAGCGGCCACTCGCATGCGAATGCGGCGGATATTCTCGATTCCCACATGATGAAAGAAATTATCGAGGCAGCCGGTTCGCGCTACGACCGAATCGTAATGGACTGCCCGGCTGTGCTGCAGGCTCCGGATACAAACGCGCTTGTGGGCAAATGCGACGGCGTCGTGCTTCTGCTGCGCTGCGGCAAGACGACGCACAGCAAAGCGCTTGAGGCGAAGCAGTCGTTATCCTTTGCGGGAGCAAACATCATAGGCGCTATATTGAATAAAAAGAACGTTAGATGATGCTGAATCGGATAACGTCTTTTTTTCGGCCTAAGTGTTCTTTATAAAGCACAACCAAGCGTTTTAGAAGAAAGGATGAGCTTTTTATGACTTATCGAAATCGGTTGGCACTGCTGGTGCTGCTCGATTCCACGATCGTCGCGTCGGCGCTTGCCGCAAGCCTGTGGCTGCTCGGGCCGTCCGTATCGGCCAATCGATCGTTTTTTGTGTTAGGCGCGGCGCTGCTGATCTTTCATCATTGTTTCTTCTTCTACTTCAAGCTGTACAAAAAAGCGTGGGAATACGCCAGCGTCGGCGAGCTGGTCATTATCGCCAAGGCGGTCGGACTTTCGTTTTTGCTTGCGGGCCTCCTTCAGGGCCTGCTTGTCGGTCCCGTTCAGCTAAAGCTGCTCGCCGTTACTTGGATGCTGCATATTTTGCTGATCGGCGGATCGAGGCTGTGCTGGCGGCTTGTTCGGGGCAGCTTCATCAAACAAAGCGGCAAGCGGAAGCGGACGCTTATCGTCGGAGCCGGTTCGGCCGGCACGATGCTGGCGCGGCAGCTTATGAACAATGCCGATGGCGAGCTGCTTCCCGTCGCGTTCATTGACGACGACGCCCACAAGCAAATGCTCGACATTATGGGCATCCCCGTAGCGGGGCGCGTAAGCTCGATCGTCAGAAAGGTGAAGGAGCTTCAAATCGACAATATCGTCATTGCCATCCCGTCGTTAAGTAAAAAAGACCTATATGCGATCTACACGGAATGCGCCAAAACAAGCGCGAAGACGCAAATTATCCCGATGCTGGAGGATCTTGCGACAGGGAGAGTCTCCGTCACGCAGTTCCGCGACGTGCAGGTGGAGGATTTGCTTGGGCGCGAGCCGGTCGAGCTCGACATCGAAAGCATTTCGGAGTATGTGACGCAGAAGGTGGTTCTCGTTACGGGAGCGGGGGGCTCGATCGGCTCGGAGGTATGCCGGCAAATTTCGCGGTTCCTGCCGGAGAAGCTGGTGCTGTTGGGCCATGGCGAGAACAGCATCTACGCGATCGAGATGGAGCTGAAGGAGATGTTCCGGGACACGAACATCAAGTTCTACACCGAAATCGCCGACCTGCAGGATGCGGAGAAAATGATGCAGGTCATGATGTTCCATCGGCCGCATGTCGTCTACCATGCGGCGGCTCATAAGCATGTGCCGCTGATGGAGCGTAACCCGGAGGAAGCGTTCAAAAACAATGTGCTGGGCACGTTTAATGCGGCAAGGGCCGCGAGCAAAAGCCGGGTTGAGACCTTTGTTATGATCTCGACGGATAAGGCGGTCAATCCGACCAGCGTCATGGGCGCAACGAAACGGGTTGCCGAAATGATTATTCAGCACATGGACCGGATCAGCAGCCATACGAAATTTGTCGCCGTCCGGTTCGGCAACGTGCTGGGCAGTCGGGGAAGCGTGATTCCGCTGTTCAAGCAGCAAATCGCCAAGGGCGGGCCCGTTACCGTGACGCATCCCGACATGGTCCGCTATTTTATGACGATCCCGGAAGCGTCCCGTCTTGTTATTCAAGCCGGAGCGCTGGCGAAGGGCGGCGAAATATTCGTCCTCGATATGGGCGAGCCCGTTAACATTACGGAGCTGGCGCAAAACGTGATTCGAATGTCCGGCTATGCGGTTGAAGACATCGGCATTGAATATACAGGGATTAGACCGGGCGAGAAGCTGTTCGAGGAGATGCTGAAGGATGACGAAGTGATGGAGCAGCAGGTGTATCCGAAGATCTACATCGGGAAAGCCTCGGCCATCTATTTCGAAGAAATCGAAGCCCTGATCGCGGACTTCCCGGCCATGAACAAAGCGGAGCTGAAGGTGCGGCTGCTGGAGCTTGCGAACAACCTTGTGCCGGCCTCGAGACAGTCGCTCGCGACAGTGTCGGGATAAGGGATAAAAGGAGAGGAAATGAAATGAAGGTAAGAAAGGCGATCATTCCTGCGGCAGGCTTAGGCACAAGGTTTCTTCCCGCTACCAAAGCGATGCCGAAGGAGATGCTGCCGATTGTCGACAAGCCTACGATTCAATATATCGTGGAGGAGGCGATCGAGTCGGGGATTGAGGACATCATTATCGTGACGGGTAAAGGAAAACGGGCGATTGAGGATCATTTCGACAATTCCATGGAGCTGGAGCAGGTCTTAGCTGCGAAGAGCAAATTCGAGCTGCTGCAGGAGGTCCGGAAGTCGTCGGATATGGTCGACATTCATTACATACGCCAGAAGGAGCCGAGAGGACTAGGCCATGCGATCTGGTGCGCGAGAAAGTTTATCGGCGACGAGCCGTTCGCCGTTCTGCTCGGCGACGATATTATAGCGGCCGAGAAGCCTTGCTTAAAGCAGATGATTGAAAAATACGAGCAGTACGGATCCTCGATTGTCGGCGTGCAGCGGGTGCCGGAGGAATCGGTGTCGCGGTACGGCATCGTGGACGGCATGCTGATGGAGCCTTCCTTCCATCGCATTAACCACTTGGTTGAGAAGCCTGCCCGGGAGGACGCCCCATCCGATATGGCGATTATGGGCCGCTACATTCTGACGCCCGAAATCTTCGATATTCTTGGCAGTCAGGAGCCGGGCTCCGGCGGGGAAATACAGCTGACGGACGCCATCGCTTCGCTTAACCGCTCCAGGGCGGTATTCGCTTACGAGTTCGAGGGCAAGCGGTACGATGTCGGCGAGAAGATGGGGTTCATTCAGACGACGATTGAGTTTGCTTTGCAGCGGGAGGAGCTTCGCTACGAGCTGCTGGATTATTTGTCCCGGACTTTGCAAAGGGAAGCAGTGCGCTATGACGCATAAGAGAATCCTATTCTGCGCTACGGTCGACTATCACTTTAAAGCTTTTCATTTGCCGATGATGGAATGGTTCCGCAGACAAGGATGGGAGGTTCATGTTGCGGCGCGGGGCGGGATGGAGCTGCCGCACGTGGACCGAAAGTTCGATATTCCGATTGAACGCTCACCCTTAGGCAAAGGGAATGTCAAAGCGTACAGGATGCTGAAATCGATTATAGACAAAGGGGATTACAGCATCATTCATTGCCACACGCCGATGGGCGGCGCGGTGGCCCGTCTAGCGGCGAGGGGCGCTAGGAGACGGGGCGCGAAGGTGTTCTATACCGCACACGGCTTTCATTTCTACAAAGGGGCGCCGCCGGTCAATTGGCTGCTCTATTATCCGATCGAGAAGCTGCTGGCATCTGTGACGGACTGTCTCATCACGATAAACGGCGAGGATTACCGCCGCGCGACGGCAAGCGGATTCCGGGCGGGTCAGATCCGGCACGTTCACGGCGTAGGCGTTCATACGGGACGCTTCAAGCCGATGTCGCCCGATGAAAAGCGCGTGATGAGACTTCAATTCAATTATTCGCCGCAGCATTTTCTACTCATTTGTGCGGCGGAATTTAACGCCAACAAAAATCATGAGCTTCTGATCCGCGCGCTTGCGAAGCTGAAGGATAAAGTGACAGGCGTACGGCTTCTATTGGCAGGACAAGGTCCGCTTCTGAACGACTGCCGCGCGCTCGCGGCGAGTCTTGGCGTTGCGGCGCAGATCGATTTCCTCGGGTACCGGGAAGACCTGGGCCAGCTTATGCCGATGTGCGACGTTGCCGTCTCCGCAAGTCTGCGCGAAGGACTGCCGGTCAACATCATGGAAGCGATGGCGTGCGGTCTGCCCGTTGTCGCCACCCGCAACCGCGGGCATGAGGAGCTGGTGGAAGAAGGCCGGAGCGGGTTCATTGTCGAACCCGGCGATGAAGAGATGTTCGCGAGCCGTCTGCTGCTGCTTCACCGCTTCCGCGAGACGAGAATCAGGATGGGCGCTCGCGGACTGGAGCGGGTAAGCGCCTATTCGCTTGATCAAGTGCAGGAGGAGCTGAAGGCGCTGTACCGGCCGCTCATGGAGGAGACGATGGAAGGGACGGAGAGATTGCAGTGGAACGCCCTATAAGAATATTGCATGCGGCCGTCAATATGAACCGGGGCGGCGCAGAGACGCTGCTTATGAATCTTTACCGGAACGTAGACCGCAGCTTGGTGCAGTTTGATTTTTTGACAAGCAAAGAAGGCGTCTTCGATGACGAGATCCGCCGGCTTGGCGGGCGCGTGCACCGGATCCCGTACATCGACCAAGCGGGTCACCGGGGATACCGGCGGGCGCTGCGGGATTTTTTCCGGTCTAGGCGCGATGAATATGACATCGTTCATGCCCATATGGACCGGATGAGCGGCTTCGTGCTGCGGGCGGCGCAGCTTGCCGGCGTTCCGGTCCGCATCGCCCACAGCCACAATACAAGAAGCGAGGGGAGTCTCGCGGCAAGGCTGTATAAACGGTACGCGGGCTTGTATATCGGCATAAGCGCGACGCATCGTTTCGCATGCTCGAGCGCTGCGGCGAAGTGGCTGTTCCCGATGAAAAAAAACGAGGCCGTTCTGCTCAAGAACGGGATCGACCCGGAGAAATTCGCCTATTCGCAAGCCGTCCGCGCATCCGTCCGCGAGGAGCTCGGTCTCTCGGAGAGCACCTATGCGATCGGGCATGTCGGGCGGTTTAACGCGCAGAAAAATCATGCGCAGCTGCTTGAAATATTTGGCGGAGTACAGCGGCGGATTCCGAACAGCGTGCTGCTGATGGCGGGAGACGGGCCATTAAGGCAGGAGATGGAGCGAAAGGCGAGCGAGCTTGGGATTACCGAGCAGGTTCGGTTCTTGGGTGTTCGGGAGGACGTTGAGCGGCTGCTGCAAGCTTTTGACGCGTTTGTTTTCCCGTCCCATCACGAAGGACTGCCCGTGACGCTGGTGGAGGCGCAAGCATCGGGCCTTCCCTGCTATATATCGGACGCGATTTCACGGGAAGCGGATTTGGGACTCGGACTCGTACATTTTTTATCGAACCGGCTTCACGATGATTACATCGCGCGCATTGCCGCCGGTAGGGAACGGCAAAGCGACCGCTCGTCGGCAAGCCTTTGCCTTGCCGAAGCGGGCTATGATATTCGGGCGACTGCCCGCTGGATCCAAGATTATTATGCCGGACAGCGAGAGGTGAGACATGAGAACGTTAACCGTATTTACGCCAACGTATAACCGGGCCTATTGTCTCGGCCGTTTGTACGAAAGCTTGAAGCGCCAGACGAGCAAGGATTTCGAATGGCTCATTATCGACGACGGGTCATCCGACGATACCGCCGATTTGGTTCGGCTGTGGCAGTCGGAGCAAGCGGTTCCGATCCGTTACATCTACCAGGACAATCAGGGCATGCATGGCGCGCATAATACGGCCTATGAGCATATCGAAACCGAGCTTAACGTCTGTATCGATTCCGACGATTATATGCCGGACCGCGCGGTAGAGATTATTACGAGCTTTTGGCAAAACAACCGAAGAGATGACGTTAGCGGATTCGTCGCGCTGGACGCCTATACGGACGGCCGCATCATTGGAACGGCGCTTCCGGAAGGGCTCGAAAGCTCCACCTTGTTCGAGCTGTACAACCGTTACGGCGTGAAGGGAGATAAAAAACTTGTCTACCGTTCTGCGCTGACAAAGCAGTTTCCGTATCCCATCTTCCAAGATGAACGCTATGTCGGCCTCGCGTACAAGTATTTCAAGCTCGATGAGCGGTATCCGCTGCTTCTGCTGAACGAGGTTCTCTGCCACGTCGAGTACATGGAGGACGGCTCTTCGCGCAATATGCTGAAGCAATATGTTCGCAATCCGAGGGGCTTTGCCTTCTACCGGCTGGCGTTGATGAAGTCGCCGCTTGCAAGCGCCTCGTTTAAGCTTCGGCAGGCGATTCATTATGTGTCGAGCTGTCTGCTTGCCAGGAATAAGCGATGGCTCACGGAGTCGCCGGCGAAAGGAATAACGCT
Organism: Paenibacillus nanensis; assembly: GCF_003583765.1. GTDB lineage: Bacteria > Bacillota > Bacilli > Paenibacillales > Paenibacillaceae > Pristimantibacillus > Pristimantibacillus nanensis. The sequence goes on along the minus strand of NZ_QXQA01000006.1, from coordinate 39,739 downwards.
GCTGGCCGCCCCTGCGGGACTGCTTCTCTATCTGTACATCCGTTCCAAAACAAAAGAACTTATTGTTCCGAGAGGTAGATCGAATGACTATTCTGTGGGCTAGCCTGGTCGCGGTCACATTTTTCGGATTTATGGCCCGATACTTTTCAACGCCTTCACCCGCAGCCGGCTATCTTCCCATTCAGCCCAACAAGCTTGCGGCGGGACTAGCGGCCATAACGCTCGTGCTGGTGGCCGGGCTCCGCAACAATATCGGGGACACGTTCCTCTATATGCACGGCTACTCCGTTCAGCCGTTAAATTGGCAGCTGGTCCTCGAGCGGAAGGATATCGGCTTCAATATGCTGCAAATGCTGCTGCAGCAAATGACGAACGATCCGCAAATTTTGATTGCGGTAACCGCGCTTGTGACGAATGTTCTGATCGTCTGCGTGTTCTATCAATATTCCAGAATGCTGGAGATTAGCTTATTTGTCTATATCACGTCCGGGGCCTTCATCGTTTCGATGAACGGTCTGCGTCAATATTTGGCGGCGGCCATTGTTTTCGCCGGCACCAAGTTTTTGGTGGAGGGCAGATGGAAGCCCTATATGCTTCTTGTGCTGTTCGCCGCCCTCTTCCACCAGAGCGCGCTGCTTATGATCCCGATCTATTTCGTGGCGCGGCGCAAGGCTTGGACCAAAGGGACGATGCTGTATTTGGCGGCGGCGATTATTATCGTGCTCGGGTACAATCATTTTTCGGAAATGCTGTTCTCGGCAATCGAGGATACGCAATACGGCCATTACCAGGAGTTTCAAGAGGGCGGCGCCAACTTTATGCGCGTGTTAATCAGCCTCATTCCTCTTATCATCGCGTTTATGGGGAAAGACAAGCTGAGGGAGCTGTTTCCGGCGGGAGATGTATTCGTGAACCTTTCGATCGTCTCTCTTATTCTGATGATTATTGCGACTCAGAACTGGATTTTTGCAAGGCTGACGATTTATTTCAATCTTTACCAGCTTGTCTTGTTCGGCTGGCTGATCAAGCTGTTCCGGGAGAAGGACCAGCGATTCGTCTACATGGCAGTAGTCAGCTTGTTTTTTGTTTATAGTTTCTACGAAAATGTCGTCATTTTGGGTATTCGTTATTCCAGCGATTATCTCATTTGGCCGTTTTAGGAGGTTGAGGATTGGTGCCGGAAGAAAAAATCCCGCGAATCATTCATTATTGCTGGTTCGGGCGCGGGGAGAAGCCGAAGCTGATGGCGGACTGCATCAAAAGCTGGAGCAAGCATCTGCCCGGGTATACGTTCATGGAGTGGAATGAGGATAACTTCGATCTCGCCTGCTGCCGGTATGTGAAGGAAGCCTATGAAGCGAGAAAGTACGCGTTTGTGAGCGATTACGCCAGGCTTCACGCGCTTTATCATCATGGCGGCATCTACATGGATACGGATGTCGAGGTGCTGAGGCCTCTGGATCCTCTGCTGGCCCATGAGGCATTTACCGGGTTCGAGGATGAGCATTTCCTGCAGTCGGGAACGATGGGCGCCGCTCCGAATCATCCTTGGATCGGGATGCTGCTGGACGATTATACCGGACGCGCGTTTGTGCAGCCGGACGGCTCCTTCGATACGACGACGAATACGGCCGTTATATCGAAGCTGTGCGAGCGGCAGGGTCTGGAGCTGAATGGCGCAAAACAAACGCTGCCGGGCGGCGTCGTTGTGTATCCGAGAACCTATTTCAGTCCTTATGACTACATTGACGGCGGCAATTATATTACGAACGAAAGCTTCACGATTCACCATTTTGCGCAGTCGTGGCTTCCGGCGCATGTCAGGATGAAGAGCAATTTGAAACGATTCGCGAGCAAGGTTGTCGGACCAAGGTTTATATCGAAGATGAGAAAGCTGCTCGCCTCAGACGCCAAAATCGCGAAATAGAGATATGGGAGAAAGAAACATGCTGAAACGGTCCTTTGATTTTATTATCGCTTTTCTACTATTGTCGGCGGCTCTGCCCGTAATGGGAGTTGTATACGCGCTTGTCCGTTTTAAGCTGGGGGCGCCGGCGCTTTTTAAGCAGCAGCGGCCCGGACTGCACGGCAAACCGTTCTATTTGCTGAAATTCCGCACGATGACAGACGAGCGGGACGGAGAAGGCAAGCTGCTGTCCGACCATCTCCGTCTCACGCCGTTTGGCCAGCTGCTGCGCAAAACCAGCCTTGATGAGCTTCCGCAGCTTATCAATGTTTTAAAAGGAGAGCTAAGCCTCGTAGGGCCGCGGCCGCTCCTGATGGAATATTTGCCGTTGTATACGGAGGAGCAGGCGAAGCGCCATTTGGTGAGACCCGGCATCACCGGCTGGGCCCAGGTGAACGGACGGAATGCGGTGACCTGGGAGGAGCGCTTCGAACGGGATGTATGGTATGTGGAGAACCGGACGATGCTGCTCGACTTTAAAATCTTGTTTCTAACCGTTAAAAAAGTGATAACCTCGGACGGCGTAAGCAACGGCGCACATATGACGATGCCGCTCTTTGAAGGTAATGCGCGAAATCAGGAAGGATGAGATCATTCGTGACAGGGAGAATTTATTTATCCCCCCCTCATATGAGCGGCAGGGAACGGGAATATATAGCGGAAGCGTTCGACAGCAATTGGATCGCGCCGCTCGGGCCGCATCTCGATGCCTTTGAAGCGGAGATGGCGTCCTATGTCGGCGTAGCGGGGGCTGCGGCGGTAAGCTCCGGAACGGCGGCTATTCATTTGGCGCTTAGGCTGCTGGGCGTGACGGCAGGGGACTCGGTCTTCTGCCAAAGCTTCACTTTTGTCGCGACGGCGAACCCGATCCGTTATTTGGGGGCGGAGCCGGTGTTTATCGATTCCGAACCGGACACCTGGAACATGTCGCCGGCTGCCTTGGAGCGCGCGCTTGCCGATAAGGAGCGGGAGGGCAGGCTGCCTAAAGCGGTAATTGTCGTGCATTTGTACGGCGGCATGTCGAGGATGGAGGAGCTTGTGACCGTGTGCGACCGGTACGGCGTTCCGCTCATTGAGGATGCAGCGGAATCGCTTGGCTCTACTTACCGGGGCCGGCATAGCGGCACATTCGGCAGGTTCGGAATATACTCGTTCAACGGCAACAAAATTATTACGACTTCCGGCGGCGGCATGCTCGTCTCGAATGACGCGGAGGCGCTGGGCACGGCCCGGTTTCTCGCGACGCAAGGCAGAGATCCGGCGCCGTATTATCAGCACAGCCAGATGGGATATAATTATCGGATGAGCAACCTGCTGGCCGGCGTCGGAAGAGCCCAGCTCGAGGTGCTGGAGGAGCGGGTCGCCGCCAGAAGAGAAGTATATCTGCGGTATGCGGGATCGCTTGGGGATGTCGCGGATATCGCGTTTATGCCGGAGCTTCCGGGAACCCGTTCCAACCGCTGGCTGACGGCGATGACGATCGAGCGGGAGAATGCGGAGTTTCTCCGCGACAGCCTGCTGGCGGAGCTGGCGGAGGCCAATATCGAGGCGCGCCCGCTTTGGAAGCCGCTTCATATGCAGCCCTTATTCGCCGAGGCGTCGTTCTATGCGCATCAACCGGGCAGAGGCAGCGTCTGCGGAGAATTGTTCCGCAAAGGGCTTTGTTTGCCTTCGGGCTCCTCGCTGACGGAGGCGGATCAGCAGCGCGTCATTTCGGTCATTCGAAACGTGCTTCTCCCTGCAATTGATGAGACGCTGGCGGTATGAAGATTCAAGAGGGCGTTACCTTTACAGGTAGCGCTCTCCTTTCTCCCGGCTGCGAATGGGCTTCGCCGGCGAGCCGTACGCAACCGTATAAGAGGGAATATCGCGAATTACCGTTGAGCCCGCGCCAATGACGGCATGCTCGCCGATCGCAACGCCGTGAATGATAGAAGCTCCAATGGCAACGGCGGTGTAGTCGCCGATCGTTACGCCGCCTCCCGTAACCGCTCTAGGCGCCAGGCTGACAAAACGGCCGGCTCGGCTGTCATGATCGACGGAGGAGCCGGGATACAGAACGCCGTGTTCCCCAAGCTCGGCATCGCTGCCCAGGACGGCGCCGGCCATTAAGACGGAGCCTGCGCCGACGCGCGCCCCTCGTGCCACTTGAGCCGAGGGATGAATAGCCGTGACGAATGGAAGCCCCGGCGCCGCTTTGCCGATCATCTCCGCTACAATGCTCCGACGCCAGTTATCTCCTATCGCTACGATCACCCCGTCAATCGAATCCAGGTTATGAAGAAGCCATGCATCATCGCCCATCACCTCGTAACCGTAGACATGGGTCCCAGCGGCTTTGCCGCCGTCAAGTAATCCGACAATTTCATATTCGGCTTGCTTCTCCACAGCGTCGATGACGGCTTTGGCATGTCCCCCTGCGCCGAATATGACGATTCGTTTCAACATGATCAGCCCCTCTATTGTTCGTGATAAGGAACAACTCTATATTATCACATACAAATAGATAAGAGCTTCCAAGTTCCAAGTTTATCTTCCGATAAAGATGTCGAAATGAATTGACAGAACAAAAGCAGGATGATAATCTTTATTTGTGTTCGTTTTATAGAACATAAACGATAAAATCGTTCGTTATCTGCTATTCTGCGCGAAGGAGATTAACATGAATAACGATGTTAGCGTCCACATCGGAGATTTCTCTCAAGAATTGCGTCTTCTGCTTGCTTTGTTAGAAATGGAGGAAGGTGCCGGCATGACCTTCGAGCAATGGGAATTGCTGCAGGAGGCGGATTGGCATGCTTTCATCGAGCTCGCAAGGCATCATCGCGTCTTTCCGACGATCCACCGCAAGCTTCAGGAGCTGAAGACTCCGCATATTCCATTATTTGTGTCCGGCCTGTTCCAACGGGATTATTATCGCAACACGCTGCAAATGCTTGCGCTCAGCGGCGAGATGGAACAGCTGTCAAGCCGGTTCGCCGAGGAAGGGATACGCGCGTTATTCCTGAAAGGACCGGTTATTGCGGCCGATCTTTACGGCGATGTGTCGCTTCGCACCTCCTGCGATTTGGATTTGCTGGTCCCGATGGACCGGCTGGCAAGAACCGAGGAGCTTCTCGCCGGTTTGGGGTATGAGAAGGACGACTATATCGACAGCGTTCTGAACGACTGGAAGTGGAGGCATCACCATCTGACCTTCCATCATCCTTCCAAAGGGATAAAGGTCGAGGTGCACTGGCGGCTCAATCCTTCGCCTTCGAAGGAGCCCGGCTTTGAAGAGCTGTGGAGCCGGAGGCGCGTCAGCTCGCTGATCAGCAGGCCTATCTTTTATTTGGGCAGAGAGGATCTGTTCTTGTTCCTCGTCTCCCACGGCGCAAGACATGGCTGGTCCAGGCTGCGCTGGCTGCTGGATATGAAGAAGCTGATGAATCAGAGCCTCGATTGGGAGAAGCTTACAAGACTGCTGAAAAAACATCACTATTTGCATATAGGCGGCCAAGCTTTGTTCCTGGCGGCCAGACTGCTCGCCGCTCCGCTTCGGGAAGAGATGCGGCCTCTGCTCGCATCCCGTAAGGCGGAATGGCTGGCGGAGGACAGCATGTTCTACATTAAACGAATGATCAATCTGCATACGCCGCCGCTGCCGAAAGATGTCACGCGTTATCATCGCCAATATTTGTTCGCGCTGATGTCGAATCGACAAAAGCTGCTGCATATCGCCAGCTTTCTTTATCCTTATCCGGAGGACGCGAAGACGCTTCCGCTGCCGGTGAAGCTGCACTTTTTGTATTTCCCGCTCCGGCCTTTTTTGTGGGCCGCCCGCAAAATGTTTAAAAAGACCGGAGGCGCGGATGACCGCGATCCGCAAGAGCTCTTGGGCAAGCCTGAAGAGAAGAAAGGAGCTTAGTCATGGCATTTTTCGTCAAGATGCTTCGCGCGCTTAAGCAGCAATATCGATCGCGAGGCATGGTCAGCATGCTATTGCTGAATAAAATGCAGCTTGCGGGCTTCTTAAGGGGACTGCTCCTTAAGATGATCTATCTTCGGCGGCTGGACAGCTCCGTCTTTTTTATTCAGGCGAACAGCACGGTGGAATTGCTGAGCAGGCAGGCCCGCATGCGAATCGGCAAATATGTGTTTATCCGAAAAAACGCCAGCATTCGCGTTGACCATCAAGGCGAATTGAGGCTGGGGAACCACGTCTTCATTAACGACAATTGCAATATCAACTGCGTCGGCCGAACGACTATAGGCGCCTATACCAAAATTGCGCCGAACGTTTGTATAAACGATCATGACCATAACTACAAATCCAGCGAAGGCGGGCATTTGCTTGTCGGGCAGGTGACGATCGGAGAGCATGTATGGATCGGCTCGAATGTAGTCATTCTGCGCGATACCGTCATCGGCGACCATGCCGTCATCGCGGCTGGCAGCGTAGTGAAAGGCCATGTGCCCGCGCACACCGTCTATTTGAATAAAAGAGAGAGCCGCTTGCTCGAGATTGGCAAAAAAGAGGTTCTTCGGGCGGGAGCGGCGCAATGAAGAAGAGCATACTGATTTCCGTTTACGACATGGAGATTGGCGGCGTCGAACGCAGCTTGATCAACATGCTGAACAGCTTTGACTATGAGCGTTACGAGGTGGATGTGCTCGTCTTCTCTCATCAGGGCGATCTAATGAACCAAATACCGAAGCGGGCGAACGTACTACCAGAGAACAAGACGCACAAAATTTTTCGCAAATCGATGATGCAATGCTTGAAGGACGGGCAGCTGTTCGCCTTCATCATGCGCCTGATGATCAAGCTGCTCTCGTATGGAAGGGCCAAGCGGCTTAAGCTGCCGGAGGGCTACGGGTACATTCAATTGCAGCTCGTGTCCAAATATTTAGCCCCCTTCATGCCGGCGCTATCGAAGCATTACGATGCCGCGATCAGCTATGCCTGGCCGCACGACTTTGTGATGAAGCGGGTCCATGCGGATAAGAAGGTGGCTTGGATCCATACGGATTACAGTAAGCTGGAGATCGATAACCGCGTTGACGGCGCGATGTGGAAGAGCTTTGACCGCATCGTCTCGATATCGGATGCCTGCACGGAGGCATTCTCCAAGACCTATCCCGAGCTTCGCGGCAAGCTGGTTCTGATCGAAAATATTACGTCGCCTTCCTTTATCCATGAAAGCGCGGAGGAGAAGCCGCCGGAGCTTTCGTTCGACAAGGCGTTTTTCCATATCGTTTCCGTGGGCCGATTATCGTACGTCAAAGGCTTTGACATGGCTGTTCAAGCGATGCGCCTCTTAAGGGATCGGGGCTTTCAACACTTGAAGTGGCATGTTATCGGCTTCGGCGGGATGGAGGCGGAGCTGAGAGCGCTTATTCATGAGCACGGCCTGCAGGACCGCTTTATTCTTCACGGTAAAAAGAACAATCCTTATCCTTATATGAAGGCTTGCGATTTGTTCGCGCAGCCCTCGCGGTATGAGGGGAAAGCGGTCAGCGTCACGGAAGCGCAAATATTGGGCAAGCCGGTCATGATCACCCGCTATGCGACGGCTGCCAGCCAAGTCACGCATGGCGTCGACGGCTATATTTGCGAGCTGTCTGCCGAAGGGATTGCAGCCGGCATCGAGACGTTATATCAGAACAAAACACTGCTCCATGAATTAGCCATGAATTGCTCGAATCAAACGTACGATAATTCCTGCGAGTTAGAAAAGCTGTATGAGATCGTAGAAAAGGCATCGGATAAAGCTAACACCGTGAAGAGACAATCACTTGAATCCTACTCGAAAGGATCTGTGAGATGAAAAATCGCTATTATGCGTTAGATGTCATGCGAAGCGTTGCGATCATTGGGGTGCTGGTTATTCATGTGACAGCTACGGTGTTGCCCGATGCAGCGGAAAGGACGTGGACGGAAGGGATCGTCCTGTTTTTAAATCAAGCGTTTCGATTTGCTGTTCCGGCCTTTTTATTTTTATCGGGACTCGGACTATCTTTGTCGGACAATTCAAAGCTTGGCTATTTCGCTTTTCTGAACAAACGCCTCTCCAAAATTCTTTTACTCTATGTGCTGTGGAGTATTGTGTATCATGCCGTGTCTTATCAATCATTTGTGCCTTTAACCTTCTTAAAGGAACTGGTTACAGGAGGAGCATACTACCATCTTTATTACATGCCTTTAATCATTTTATTTTACTTGTTGTATCCTGTTCTATATCGAATCGGTTCAACAATGCTGGGATTGCTAGGAGCTTTAGTCCTAAGCGCAGCGAGCCAGCTCATTGCCACGTATGCAGGAATACCGCTTTTTGGTAATCTCCTCAACCCGCTTAACTGGCTGGTTTATTTTGTACTGGGAATATGGTTCGCGGAAGACTTCAGCAAGAAGCTCGCCATAATCCGGAATTACAAACCGTTTATATTGCCTTTGTATTTTGCTGCCTTATTCGGGTTGTTTCTAGAGACGTACCTTACAAAAGGGATAATAGGCGTCGGAATAGCTACCACCTCCATCAGACCTAGTGTTATCCTCTATTCCTGTTTATTTTTTATGATGCTGCTAGGCGCTTGGCCTGAAGGAAGACAGCCAGCAACATTTACGCTCAGATTGTCGAAGTTGTCCTATGGTATTTATCTGTCTCATGCGGCCGTCTTATCGGCCATAAGCGCTGTGTACAGAGAGCTCGGGATGCCGCAGGGTACGGTTGTATTTTTAGTTGTAGCTTTCGTTTCGGTAGTTTGCTTGTCGGTTCTGCTTTCACTATTGAGTTATGTCTCTATACATAGAACGAAAACATGGATGAATAAATCAGTGAGCCAATCATTGCAATAGTTAGGATTAATAATCCGTCACTTCTTTCCATTCGGAGAATAATCATAGTGAGGGACTGTTATTATTCCTTTGCGTAAAACAGGCTTATATGAGTTATAGTCGTCATTACGCGCATGAAAGGGACTTTATTCGTTCTAATATTGCCTGTATAGCTGCTGTAAATGATCAAATAAGTCTCGGTACGATTATAAGTTATATGAGGAGGATTACGATCGCAGTGAAATGGATCATTTGGACCTTGATGATTGGTATTCAACTTTCAATTCTGCAGCTGCCGTTACGTCTGGCAACCGAAGCAGGAGCATCGCTACAGCCGGAGAAAACAGCATATACCGAGAGCAATATACTTCCAGGACAGGGTACTCATACGATCGGAAAGACGCTTCCTACAGGGGCGGATTTAAACAGATATCAATTAACCCCCCATGTCATTGACCTGAATAAATGGGGGATTCGCAACGACGGCACCGATCCGGTCCGCACGACAAAAGGCATTAACGAAGCTCTACTATGGGCGCACAAAAATGGCATAACAGCCGTTACATTGCCGGCCGGCACGTATCTGATCGACAAGGACAGCCGAATTAACATGGTCGGCAATATGTTATTTGATCTGCCCTCTACTGCCATCCTTCAGAAGGAGCCGAATGGAAAGGAATATTATCATTTGCTCTATATTGGTCCGGATGCAGACCATGTCACGATTAGAGGCGGCGTGTATAAAGGGGACAGAGATAAGCATGACTACAGCAAAAAAGATCATGCTGGGTCCTTCGGCACTCATGAAAGCGGGTATGGCATCGCGATTGAAGGAGCAGACTTTGTCACGATTGATGGAGTAACGTCGACGCATTTTACCGGGGATGGTTTATTAGTTGGCGGATTCGGAACTTCTCTGCATGGGATATACGCAGATCATTTTGAGTCGGGAACATTCAATGATAAAGGAATACCGGCGGCGGATAAACAAAAGATCCGTACCGCGAAGCCTTTGTTATTAGATAACAAGATTCTTGATAAAAGACGTGTGTTCGAGCTGTCTAATCCGATTAATCTCCCTGAAGTATTTGATATCTACTTCTATGATCATAAAAATAAATTTTTGAAGAAGCTTGCTGGCGTTAAGGTTCGAGAAGAAATTTCGATTCCTTACGGAGCTGCCGCCTTCCATCTTGTTTTTGCGAAATCGAATGCGGCCGGCGCCCATATCCAAACCTGGAGCCGCGTTTTAAGCACGAATGTGCTTGTGCAAAACTCGGAATTTGCGTATAACCGCAGGCAGGGCATTACGGTTGGCGGAGCGGAGCATGTCCTTATTCAGAAAAACGAGCTTCATCACATGCAAGGCACCGCGCCTCAGTCCGGCATCGATGTGGAGGGCGGATTCCACTTAAACGGTTTTTACAATAAGGACATTATCATTTCGGATAACTCCTTTCACAACAATGCCGCATACGATGTCATTCTTTACGATGGAGAAAATGCGGTCGTACAAAATAATAGAATGGCGTCAAAAGGAAAAATAGGGCTCGCCATTTCAAAACCATTTTCCGGCGCTCTTGTAAAAAACAACTTTTTTGACGGGTCGACAATAAACGTGTATCGGGATGCAACCTTTATCAATAATCGGCTCGAGGGGACGCGGACATCGTTTAGCGGCACCAATATCCGGATCGACGGGATGAAGCTTGTGGATTCTGTGTTGCACATCGACGCGATAGAGCCGTTCGGCGTGCAAGCGTCCAATGTTACCATTCATAGCGTGAACAAATCGCTTGAAGCGGGACTTTCACTGACAGGTAAGCGGGTACGACTAGACAACATTACGATCTCCGGTGAATCCAAATTGCGTACGGTAACGGGTGGAATAGAGCCGGGAAGTATAATTAACAACTTGAAAGTAACGGACTATAACTCCACGTACGGGCTGTCGTTGCCTCCGGCGATTTATAATAATTGCGAGTTTGCCGGAGCGGAAGGCGGAGCTTCAGGCGCGATCGGAGTCAGCAACGCCGGGGCTTATACGTTTAATAATTGCGTGTTTACCTTCAGTTCAACCGCCTTTAACGGCCTAGTGGCGAATAACCCGGAACTGAACTTGACGATAAAAAAATCAAGATTTGAACTGCTTGGCCATACCACTGCCATTCACGTTCAATCGGCGGCTAATGTATTGCTGGAGGATAATGCCATTGTTGCCCACAAACTAAAAAATGAACAAATCGACATTATTCGATTGAATGAGATCGGGAAAGCCAACGAGAAGAATGATATTTTAAAAGCGGCAATTAGAAGAAATACGATTGCGACGAATCGTCCGGCAATTGGAATTTCGACGATTAACGCCGGTGTCGGTGCTCCTTCCTACACGGTGGAGAGAAATACGCTGGTTAACGCAAAGCTTGCCCTTAAAGAAAACGATGCGCAGAACGGCAATATAACGGTGAATGAATAAGACGGTAATGCGTGAAGCCTTCTTCTGCTTAAGAGGGAGGCTTCTATTTCTTGTGGCGGGATGGACGGATATTTCGTGCTATGTAGTTCTTTGTAAAGAACAATCGTGTTGTTGTACTGTGCCGTTCAAGGAAGAAGAGAACGTCCATTATGTTAAGAAACAATGGCTAGGGTTGCTGGATTGCTAAAGATGAGGTAGAATGGAATTGCGTTCGTTATAATGAACATTTTTCGGTTTAGGTTGAAAGACAGGAGTGAAATCGGTTTATGAAAATATGCACAATTACATGTCATCGCGTATACAACCATGGGGCATCGCTCCAAGCATACGGCTTAATGAAATATTTGAAAAACTCGGGTCATGATGTCGAGATAATCGATTATAGGCCGGAGTACTTAAGCAATCATTATCGTTTATCAAACGTTGCCAACCCAAGATGGGAAAAAAACAGGTTATTAAAGTGGACCTATTTGACTTTAAAATTACCAGGACGATTAATCTCGCTCCGCAGAAAAAAAGCGTTCGACCGCTTTGATAAAAAATATTTGAGCATAACCGACACCTGCTACCGAACGAATGATGAACTCAAACAAAAACCGCCGGCCGCCGAGGCCTATATTTGCGGCAGCGACCAGATCTGGAACAGTCTGCATCAAAACGGGAAAGATCCCGCCTTTTATCTCGACTTTGCTCCTTCCCAAAAAATAAAAGCTTCCTACGCGGCTAGCTTCGCGACAGATAGTATCGCGGAGCCCCTTAAAAAAGTGGTGAAAGAAAGAGTCGAGCGGCTTGACGGCGTTGCGGTAAGAGAAAAAAGCGGCGTTAAAATCCTTAGGGATTTGGGGATACATAGGGCAATCACGGTGCTGGATCCGGTCTTTTTGCTGGATCAAACAGAGTGGGACAAGATCAGCAGCGGCAGTTATAAAGAGGATTACATCCTCATTTATGACTTTGATAACAGCGAGCTAATCAAAAAAATTGCGTTGGAGCTAAAGGAGCTTACGGGTTATAAGATTTATTGCGTGAATCCGGGCAAGCAAAGATACGCGGATAAGATGTTTCGATATGTCGGGCCCGATTCGTTTATATCGCTTATCCGGGATGCAAAATTTGTCGTATCTAACTCTTACCACGCAGCCGTGTTTTCCCTTATTTATGAGAAAGATTTTGTTATTGTGAATAGAACGGAGGCCATCAATACCCGCATGCGGGATTTGCTGGATGACCTCAACCTGAATAGCAGATTAACGAATCATGAGTACAAGGCCGAGGAGTTATTAAAGAAGATTGACTACAGCGTTGTGAAAGAAATGATTAAGACAAAGAAGATGTCATCCAAATCGTATTTGGATCAACTACTCGTACAAGGAATGGTTCAGCATGAAAAGAGTCTTGTTCGTCATTGATTCTTTGAATAGCGGAGGCGCTGAAAAAAGCTTAATCTCCTTACTGACGCTCTTTGATTATTCGAAATATAAGGTGGACTTATTATTATTTTCGAAACAGGGATTGTATCTGCCTTTATTGCCAAAGCAGGTGCGATTGCTGGAGGTGCCAGATTCCGTAAAAAGCTACGAAGAAGGCATTCGAAAGCTGATTGCCGATCGAAAGTTTAAAACGCTGTTTAACAAAATGATGCTTTATATCGCGCATAGGCAGAATATTCAAAGAAAACGAAAGCATCATGCTCAAATCAACTGGAGATGGATGGCCGATCGTATTGCAAAGCTGGATACGACTTACGATGCGGCCATTGCTTACAGCCAAGGCATTCCGACTTACTTTGTTGCGGAGAAAGTTCATGCAGCCAAAAAGTTTTGCTGGATCAATACGGATTACAGAGCTGCCCAATATGATAAAAAGTTTGATGCGCCGTTTTATGCCCGGTTTCAAAATATAGTGGCAGTGTCTGACGTTAACAAAGAGGTGTTTACAGCCGAAATGCCGGAAGCGGCTGGGAAGACCAAGGTGGTGTACGATATTGTATCGACGGCGATGATATCCGCCATGGCCCTCCAGAAGGGCGGTTTCGAGCATGATTGTGACGGAACAAGAATACTGACCATAGGCCGATTGGTTGAATCCAAAGGATATGACCTGGCCATCGAGGCGTGCATCAGGCTGAAAGAAAAAGGGTATCGGTTTGTTTGGTACATCATAGGCGAAGGTCCTTTGAAAGAGGAGCTGGAACGGTCGATTAAGTCGAATGGCTTGAACGAACATATGAAGCTGCTGGGTACCTTTCATAATCCATACACCTTTTTAAAGCAAAGCGATATTTATGTGCAGCCGTCACGATTCGAAGGCTTCGGGCTGGCGATTGCCGAGGCGCGCTGCTTGCAAAAACCTGTTGTCGCAACAAACTTCCCTGTCGTACACAATCAAATAAAGGATAGATGGAACGGGCTGATCGTGCAAATGAGCGGAGAAGCGCTTTACGAAGGGATTCGCGAATTGATCGATGACCCCGGTTTGAGGGATTCGATTATTCAGCATTTGAAGATTGAAGATGTAGGGACGGAAAACGAAATACATAAAGTATACGAACTCATTGAGTCGAATATTGATGGAGCGGAGACACAACCTTGAGGGTGAAAAAAGCAAGTTTAAACGTTGTTGTCAATTTCATTACCTTTATACTGGGCGCACTGCCCGCCTTTTTTGTTAGAAAGGCGCTGCTCGACTCGCTTGGCAACGACTACTTAGGACTAAGCTCGTTGTACACCAGTATTATAGGCGTATTGTCGATTGTTGAGCTAGGAATAGGAAGCGCAATTATTTACTCGTTGTATAAACCTTTCGCAGAAGGCGATAAGCCGCGAATGCTTGGGTACTTACAATTTTATCGAAGGTTTTACCATATAGTCGGCTTAATCATTTTTGGATTAGGCCTGGCGACAATCCCGTTTTTACGTTTTTTTATTCAAGATGAGATCCAATTGCTTGATGCCGCGATGTACTTTATTTTGTTTCTGATCAATACCCTTATCAGCTATTTCTTCTCTTATAAGTTGTGCATGTTAACTGTCGCTCAAGACGGTTATAAGATTTCTATTGCAATGACTGCAAGTAAGCTTATAATCGCCATACTCCATTACCTTCTGCTTACTATTTATCCTGATTTTTACCTTTATCTCCTTATTCAGATCGTCATTAATGCAGTTTACTTCATATTTATGAATCGATATATCAATAAAAAATATGCTTGGGTTCAGCAACTGCAAGACGGGGTGCTCGAAGAGAATGAGAAAAAATCGCTGCTCAAAAATATTAAGGCTTTATTTTTTCATAAAATCGGAGGAGTTCTTGTTCTTGGCACAGACAATTTGATTATTTCGACAACCATTAACTTAACGGTCGTGGGGATCTATAACAGCTTTATGTTAGTTATTGGATCGATTCAGGGTTTAATCTCTCACGCTTTCTCGGGGATTACGGCAAGCGTAGGCAATTTGCTAGCCACGGGGAATGAAGAGGATGCGTATAAAGTGCATCAAAAGCTGTTTTTTTTGAACTTTTGGCTAGCTTCGTTTGCTACGATCTTTTTGTACAATACGTTAAGCCAATTTGTTTCGATCTGGCTTGGAGCAGATCAAAAGCTGGATGCGCTGTCTCTAAATATTATTCTTATTAATTTTTACTTTTTCCTTATGCGCGCATCGGTCGAGCGGTTTAAGGAAAGCGGGGGAATTTATTATCAAGACCGGTATGCGCCTGTCTATGAAGCCCTGATTAACTTGGCGGCATCCATCCTATTAGTAAACTGGATCGGACTCGCAGGCGTATTTATTGGTACGCTAATCAGTAATTTGGCCGTTATTTTCTGGGTGAAGCCGAAAATGGTGTACACCTATATCTTCAAAAAAAAGTTACGGGCTTATTTTTTAATGTACTTCAAATATTTGGCGATAGGGCTGATCCCGTTTTTCCTTACGCATATCATCACAAATGACATAAAAGAAGAAACGTCGATCTATGCTTTAGTTGCAAACGGCGCAATAAATATTATTCTTATTAATGGTTTGTACCTTTTGATCTTCTGGAGAAACAAAGAGTTTACATATTTCAAAGAGATGGCGTTAACTATACTGCGGAAGGTAATGTATTTGAGCTTGCGGAAAAAAAAGACGATGTCCGGCAATTAACCCTATATGAAAGATAAGAAGGCTGCCAGCAAAGATTCCCTTTGCGGCAGCCTTATTCGTGCTGGCGTTTATTAATTTTCGCTAATGGGAGCATAACGTCTAAATTGAGCAAGGCTGCCCATGTCCCGCCATGTTACAGTATTGTCGGTTTGTGTGGCATTGGGGGCAGTTGGCCACGCCGGCGGAGAGGCGCCAGTCGTTCCTGAAGTCATTGCTTCATAGACTCTGCCGTTGACTTGAATCTGGTCGCCGATCCGTACAGCGGTTGAGGCTTTCCAAGAAGCTGCGCTCGCATACCCGGAAGAGATGCAAATCCATCCCGCATAACCGCCGGGAGCCGGCGCTGCATGCTTGTAGGTGTCGCCTCTGAACCAATAGCCGGTTACCGGTGGCTGCAGTCCTTCTACGGCAGGATCGTAATCCAAATAACGTCCGGCCTCGCCTTGCGGAAGAACAATATTTACGAACCGATTGCGAGAGTTAACGAATGTTCGAATGGCTGTTTTTTTGCTTTGCTCATAGTAGGATGGCAATGGATACGGAGAGGTACCCGTATAAGAGACGGTACTGTTCTTTAGAATGATGCTTGCCGTATTGGCGACCGCATACACATTGGTTACGAAATAATTAAAGGTTGTATTGTTGATTTCGATAACGCTTCTATCCATTTCCACCCAGCCGTAGCCGGTATTTGATTCGTTCTGAATCATATACGGCACCGTCGTTGCGATGATTTTACTGTCTGAAATACTCGTTGTGGCGGAAAAATCAGGCGTATTTATATTTCCGATCTTTACTACTGTATCCGCCAGTTTGCAAGTTTGAATCGATACATGACGGCTTTTCGTCGCATAAATTCGGTTGCTTAGAAGACTGTTAAAGAAATTACAGTCTCTTAACGTCACGGATTCCGTCTTCGTCGATTGATTTCTTGTCTCCAGTCTTAGATGCATGTTCTGGAAGATGGAGCCGATATGCTCATATACCCGGGAATAGATTTCTCGCTGAACACCCAAGCCTATAAAGACGCTGTATTCGGTTCTATTGACAGTAAAGAAGGGAATACCGGCAACCTTGTCTGTCCAAATAAAACGATTTTCACGGCAAACGTACTTATCGTCATCCGGCATCGAAAATGAATTGACATCGATTAATACGTTTCGTTCGAAATAGACCTCATAGCCGACGCCGTTTATCGTCTGATTCGTAATGTAGGCCATATTGTTATTCTCGATGACAACGTGGGCGCCAGGCAAATTCGTAGTCATGATGCCAACGCCTGCTTGGCAGCGGTACATTTGGTTTTGCCGCACGGTTACAGACTGTACGACATATAAGTTAACGGCGTTTCCGGTAAGATTATAAAATAAATTGTTATATACATCGGCTGACCAGCATCCCAGCAATATTCCGTGATTCAAATTATAGAGCAGATTATCACGAACAATGGAATGATCACCGTATGCGTCTTCTTGATTGATTCCATACCGCGTTGTGCTAGGAAAGAGAGGCTTCCGGTCCAACAGTCCGTTTCCGTCGTGAATGCTGTTATTACGAATAATATTATAATTGCCTCCAAGCAGGATGCCCCCGCGGTGCGTATTGTAAATTTCGTTAAACTCAATTGTATTATGGTGAGGGGATAGTCCGTATTGTATCGTAAATTGCATGTTTTTCGCGGCGTCCGTCTCGTTTCGGAAGAGCAGCCGAAACTTGCGCGCATCTGGGGGAATGGAGATAGGGGTATATATTTTTTTGTTCGAATAACGGCTTAAATAGCCGTTGCTCGCGTTGTAATAAATAACGTCGACTTCTTTTTGGTTCAATGCCGTGACGCGCGTATAGCCGAAGCCTGAAATCAACATGCTGTCATATGGCGTAGAGGGGAGGTCGATAAGCTTGGAAACCATGGTCTGATTCGTGCTCGGAATGAGAGCGCCGGTTACGGGATCTATCTCGTTCGCTGTGAGGCCAAGCGAAAAGCCTGCGAGTGCTGCAGGAGATGTGCTGTTAATGTTAACGCCGTCTCCCATATAGCTGCTAATCGTGCAGTGGCTTACGCTGCAGTAGGCTGAGCCGCTTGCCAATTGTATGCCGTGCGTCCATTCGATCTTTGCCTCAGCCGCGTTCGAGAAGCTTCTATCGGCTTTGCAGCCGATGAGGATCGCGTTTTTAACATGCGAGTGATTAGCGTTGCGAAATACGATGCTGACACCGTCTGGTGTCCCGGAGTAAGGTCCGGGATAGTTGAAATAATCCGTTGCACCGGGACGCGGGTCAAATGGGGATTTGCTGTCGGAATCATAAATGACTTTTAAGGTTGAGCCGTGGAAATCCAAAGTGATGTGATTATAGGCAATTAAAATCGGGTTTGGATAGCAGATGGCATACTGATTTTTTGGTAAAATGATATAATCGAAATTGTTTTCGACGGCCCATTTAAGAGCGTTATTTATTCCGAGCACGTTCTGATTCGCTTGATTGAAATCCTCCGTTGTATAAGGTTTGTCCGGAATTCCGCTTACGATTCCCCAACGGGACAGCTCGATGACGTATACTCTAGCCGTTATTCCGCTCGCAGTTCCGGGGGGACCTTGCTCGCCTTGTGGTCCTGCCGGACCTTGCGGCCCTGCCGGTCCTGGTGGCCCTGCCGGTCCTGGTGGCCCTGCCGGTCCTGGTGGCCCTGCCGGACCTGCCGGACCTGTTGGCCCAGGGAGGCTATACCCCTCCGGCAGCGCGGCTGGTCTTATTTGGTTCGTTGCGGGATCCAGAATTGTATTTAACGCTTGTTGAATGGCAGTGTCATCATAGATTTGAATTTGCTGCCCATTAATGGTGATATAGCCGTTCGGACTTGTAGCCATGCGATCACCTCTACCTTCTAGTTTGGTATCTACTTATTCTATGCTAGTCCGCATATATCCGTTTGTGCGGATGTCTAATCGAATCAGACAGGTTACGGCGGAAGCGATCTATCCGTGTTAAAAAACGCCGGCCTTCGACCTAGACGAGAACCGGCGCTTTAATAGTTTTTACTGTTCTTTCGTTTTGGGAAGAAGGCCTGCTTGTTTCATAAGGACCTCCGAAGGATAGGGGAAGCTGATGTAGCCCTCGGAGCCTTCAAGCGAGATGATTTTAGCCGGAATCCCCCCGACGACGGCATGGTCAGGCACGTCCTTCGTCACTACGGCATTCGCTCCGATCGCGGCATAATTGCCGACCCGGACGTTGCCGATAATTTTGGCTCCGGCGCCAATGTAGACGTTGTTCCCGATTGTAGGAACGCCTTTGGTTGCACCTCTATTGCTTGCCCCGATCGTAACGCCCTGCATAATGACGCAATTCTCGCCTATTGTCGCGTTGCTGTTCACGACAATTCCGCCGAAATGACCGATGTAGAAGCCTTTTCCGATTTTGGTGCTTGGCGAGATCCCGATACCGTATTTGTATTTATAACGCTGCAGAATAACGAGCGCCAGGAAGTAGAGCGGTCTGCACAATTTCCCCTTCTGTTTCAAGTAGCTGCAAAGCCGAAGCCAAAACATAAAATGATACCCGGCAAAGAAAAATTGCCGATAAAAAACTTTAGCCATGCTGACCTTCATCGATTCTTCATAGCGGTAAAGGTCTGAAAACCAGTGGTATTTCAACTCTTTAAAGGTCACGACAAATACAACCTCCATTGTTGTTCTATATAAAGAACTATAACCTGTTCATCGTTCTTTTTCAAGGTACTTTTTCTCATTTGCGAAGGGTAAGAATTTGTTCGTTATTACAGACAAATTTCCAATCCTCTGGTATAATGTTCTTTATAAAGAACGTCTTGTTCTCACTAAAGGATACGGAGGAGATTTGAAAATGGCCATTCTCGTTACGGGCGGAGCAGGTTACATTGGAAGCCATACCTGTGTGGAGCTGTTGAATGCGGGCTTTGAAATTGTCGTCGTGGACAATCTGTCGAACAGCCATCCGGAGGCGTTGAAACGCGTGTCTGAAATAACGAACATTCGCTTTGCTTCTTATTTTATTGATCTCATGGACCGGGAATCGCTTGACCATGTATTCAAGGAGCATAAGATCGACGCGGTCATCCATTTCGCAGGGCTGAAGGCGGTAGGGGAGTCGGTCCAAAATCCGCTTAAATACTACCATTACAATTTGATGAGCACCACAACGCTTTGCGAGGTGATGGAGGCTAACGGCGTAAGGCGGCTTATTTTCAGCTCCTCGGCGACGGTTTACGGCCTGCCGAAGCAAGTGCCGATTGATGAAGGAGCGCCGGTGGGCGCCGTAAATCCTTACGGGCGAACGAAGCAGATGATCGAACAGATGCTCCAGGATGTGGTTGATGCCAATCCCGGCTGGAGCGTGGCGATCTTGCGTTATTTCAATCCGGTTGGCGCGCATGAAAGCGGAAGGATTGGCGAGGACCCGAACGGCGTTCCGAACAATTTGGTGCCTTATATCGCGCAAGTGGCGGTTGGACGGCTGGCGGAGGTGTCCGTCTACGGTGATGACTACGAGACGGCAGACGGTACCGGAGTGCGGGACTACATTCATGTCGTCGATCTGGCGCTTGGACATCTGAAGGCGCTCATTAAGCTGGAGCATGCCACAGGCGTACATATTTATAACTTGGGAACGGGCCGCGGTTACAGCGTGCTGGAGATGATCGCCGCTTTTCAGGAAGCTTCGGGCCGTCCGATCCCTTATAGGATCACTGGAAGGAGGCCGGGCGACGTAGCCGTCTGCTACGCGGAGACAACGAAGGCTGCCGCCGAGCTTAATTGGCGGGCGGAGCGGGGGATCGCGGAAATGTGCAGGGACTCGTGGCGCTGGCAGTCGATGAATCCCCGGGGCTACAGAACGCCGGAACCCGTGGCGCAAACTTAATCGAAATGGGGTGCCTGCCTGTGACCAAGATTGGTGTTATTGTTCCGGTATATAACGCCGGCCGCAAGCTCCACCGCTGCATTAGGTCCATTCAGGCACAGACGTATAAGGATTGGAGCCTGCTCCTCATCAATGACGGCTCCACCGACGACAGCCTCCGGATATGCGAGGCTTATTCGAGGGAGGACAGCCGTATCCGTGTCCACAGTCAGCCGCGGTCGGGAAGCATTGCCGCCAGACGAAAGGGGATTGAGCTGTCTGATTCCCCTTTCCTAACCTTTGTGGATGCGGATGATTGGGTTGACCGCAGCATGCTCGAGAGACTCAGCGGCGCAACCGCAATCTCGAATGCCGATATAGCGGTTAGCAATGTGTATCGCGTACTGGGCGGCTCAGGCTGGATTCGGAAGTCGTATGGGGATCATTTTTTCCAGGAGGAGAAAGTGATAACGGGGGATGAGATACGGTCTGAAATCGTCCCCGCCTTCCTTCACGGCCACCCGTTTCCCGCGCAATTCCACGGAAAGCTATATAAACGGGATTTGCTTCTTGCAAGCGGCGGCTATCTGGCGCGCATTCAGTTTTTTGGCGATGATCTTTATTGTAATGTGGAGATGTTCCTTAAGGCGCAAGCCGTTCATCTGCTTCCCGAAAGGCTGTATTATTACCGCGCAGGAGGCTTTACCAGCCGCTACTTGCCAAGCCTATTCACGGATATGATCAACGGCTACCGCATCCAGAAGGAGGTCATCGCGGACTATTATTACGAGGAACGTAACGACCACGCTAGTGGAACGAGGGTGATGCTGCTTCATACGCTGCAAACTTGCCTGAAGAACTTGTTCGAAAGCTCGTATTCGAAGGATGAGAGGCTTCGGATTATCCGGCAATATTGCGAGAGTCCGGAGGTTCGGGAGTGTATAGGAGACGAGTCGGCAGCCGGACACTTCGCGCCGTCCTATATCCGCGCCATTCAAAGCTCGAATTGCCGATTCCTCTATCAATTAGGGAAAAAGGACTATTTGCGAAGTCTACCTAAGAAGGTACTGGTGAATGCGTTCACAAAAATGACTTTTTAACAGATTCGACAAATTGAGAAATAATCTATCAAAAATTGGAGACAGAAACCGACAGCATATGCAATTGGAATAGGATATGATACATCATGTGATGGAAAAAATGGAAAAGGGCGGCGTCGAAATGCGTTCAGTAATTGGGCACCTTAAACGCATGGAGTCAGTGGTGCAACCGGCCCCGAAGAATTGGGGGAAATGAAGCATGATTCAGGTCATTTCGAACAGCCAGTTAGAACTAGATGAAGAGTGGGTAGAGTTGATGTTATGCGCGCGTGATAAAGGGCTGACAGTGGAGGAAGTGAGAAAGGTTCTGCTAATCCTTCAAGAGGAAGGGAAAACCATTATACAGGAAAGCGCTGTATAAGGGTATACAGCGCTAGTCGCGGGCGGATTTCCATTTATTGAACTCAAGAAATTCTTTAAACTGTTCCTTGCTGACACCAGAAGCCATCGCTTCCCTGACCAGATCCTCCCAATCCCGGTCCAGTCCTGTTGCGGGACGCTCGGATTGGTCGCTATTCACAAATTCCTCAACCGGAACGTTTAATACCTCGCCAATCTTTTCAAGAAATTGTATGGAAGGATTTTGCTGGAGTCCCCTCTCGATGGAGCTTAAATACGACTTGGCGACTCCAGCACGCTGGGACAGCTCGGTGAGCGATAGTCCCTTACGTTTGCGAAGCATCTGAATACGTTCTCCGATCATGCTAGACTCCTCCGTCACTGCTAGGATGCGTTTTCACTATTATAACGAAATAATCGTCATAACGGAAGATAAAGCTGGGAAACGACCGAAAGTTTAGAAGGAAGAAGCATGCGGACTCGTCTGCAGCTGCAGCGATCGTCCGAAATATCCCCCTTGATTGGCGGCGAGCTGTTCGAAACCGCCTTGCTCCGTTATTTGTCCATTTCCGATGACAAATACGTGATCGGCGCCGCGCAATGTCGATAGGCGGTGTGCGACGATAATAATCGTCATGGAGCCCTTCAGGCGGTCAATGGCCTCTTGAATATTTCGTTCGTTCTCCGCATCCAGCGCGCTTGTCGCTTCGTCAAGAACAAGAATACTTGGCTTGCGGATAATAGCGCGCGCCAGCACCAGACGCTGCCTTTCGCCCCCCGATAACCGGACGCCCCGGTCGCCGATAACGGTATCCAAGCCTTGAGGAAGTCCTCTTACAAATTCCGCGCAAGAAGCGAACTCAAGCGCCTCCCATATTTCTTGCTCGGTTGCCCCTGGAGCGATAAGCTCCATATTTTCCCTGATGGATGCGTTGAAGAGAAACGGATCCTGCGGCACATAGCTGATCGAACGGCGGTAAGCGAGCAGATTCCGGTCGGAGATCGGCTCTCCATCCACGACGATATGACCTTCGTCCGGATACATCAGTCCCATGATAAGGTCAATCAGCGTGCTTTTTCCCGCGCCGGAAGCGCCGGCGATCGCGGTCGTCGAATGCGCTTTGATCCGTAAATGAATGTTTTTCAGGTTATATTGGTTGTCTGATTTGTCGTATTTGAAGCTTAGATTGCGGCATTCGATCTCATGACGAATCGGAAGCCGGCGAGTTTCCGTCATACCGGTCAATGATTTTTCTGCGGCCTCGACGCATTCCTCGCGAAACTTTAGAACGGCTCTGCACGATGGAATCATCGAGGACAGCGATTCCAGGTTCGCTTGAATCGATGTAAACCTTGGCCATAGCCGCGCGAAAATAACCGTAATCGTAAGAAGCTGAATGCCCTGTGTCTGAAACAATGCGAAGCAGACGAGAATAAAAGCGGCGATAAGCAGGGTGGAGGATGTTTTATAGACAAACTGCGAGTTCATTCGGAGCTTGATGTAATCAACTTGCTCGCGGAACATATTCCGTGTCAGTTCCTCCAGCCACTCCATTCTCGTTAATTCCATCGTATTGCTTTTTATATCCTTCATGCCATTGATCTGGTCCGTAATGCCGGCCATATAGTTTTGAGCGTGCTGGGATGTTTGGCTGCCCAGCTGCTTGGCTCTCCGGATGAACCTTCTGGAAGCGAATGCAAGAATCGATCCGCAAATAAGGACGAAGAGCGTAAGGCTCGGCGACAGCCAGAAGGCGATGGCGATTTGGATGACGGTAAAGATGACCGATGCGACGAGCTGGAGGAATGTGTTGATTGCGCCTAGCACGCGGGAAAGCTCAATTGTCAACGTATTGACGAGATCTGAGCCGCGCTTGCGCAGGAAGAAGGGCCAGTTCGCCTGAAGAAGCTCACGGTAGGCGTCAAGCCTAAGCTTCCTGGCGAATTGGCCCTGCAGCTCGACGCTGCGGATCGTAACATGGCGCTGTATAAGGTTATGCCCGATCGTAGTGACCGCATAGATGCCAAGCACGATACAAAGCCCGGTCATTGGCGAGAAGCCTTGCAGCAGCTCTGCCGCCCAAGCGAAATAACCGCCTCCGACTTCAAGACTTACAAGTCCGAGAAGTCCTAGGAGAGGGACGAGCAGCAGAACCCCTATGCTCTCCAGGAAGCTGCTTGTGACCATGCCGAATAAATTGCGGTAAAGCGCGGCGCCCGTTACGCGATGCATTTCCTTAATAAAATGCAAGACAGCATTCATACGGCTCTCCTCCCGAAGACGAGTCTTCCTTTTGCATTCGCTTTGTTGGCGAACGTCTCGACGACGATAAAGTTGTTCATGACATCGGCGCCGC
The DNA here is from genome assembly GCF_003583765.1 of Paenibacillus nanensis. GTDB lineage: Bacteria > Bacillota > Bacilli > Paenibacillales > Paenibacillaceae > Pristimantibacillus > Pristimantibacillus nanensis. The sequence continues at coordinate 15,664 of NZ_QXQA01000006.1, read as the reverse complement.
TCAAATAGATCGGACCGCTGCGAAGCCAAGCATGCGCAATCATCTTCCCGTGCTCGTCTTTGCCTGTTCCTAAATAGAGAGTGCTAGGAATGCTTCTTCTCTCCAGCATCTTCATATTCGCGATCGCTCTTACGAGACATTTGCTTTCCCAAACGGTATACCGGCTCATCACATCAACCGCGCTCGCGATTTGTTTGATGGTTCGCCGCGTAGGCAGGGAGGCGCAATCCTCCTCCGTCACTTCCATACGTTCCCCTAGGGAAGGCGCAACCTTGATGAACGGCCGATAGAGCTGGATTCGCGCCAGCCCCAAATAGTACATGGCCTCTACATAAAGGAACAGCGAATGCCGGTCCAGCTTAAGCAATGCCCTTATTTTGCGCATGAATAACAAGTAAACCTTCCTTCCGCAAATGTTCTAGAAAGGAAAAGACATGCTGCTCGCATTCCGCGCGCTCTACTTCAAATTCCAGCAGCAGCTTCTGGACCAGCTCGTCAACGGAAATCGGCTCCGCGATCAGGTCCCAGATTTGTCCCCCGATATGACCAAGATTATAATAATTGCCGTTTTTTACGCTTAACATCACTTTTTCGCCGCCCATGTCGCTTACGATGTTTTCCTTGCTTGAGCTGATAACATCTGAGAGGCCTAATTGATCGATCGAATTCATATATGGCGATTCTCCTTTGCCGTGGTTTGAATGAGCAGCTCCGCCAGCTCCTGTACGCTCGAAGGAGCTTGAGGGCGGCACAGCCTGTGCATTTGAATACGGTTCACGAAACGAGCAAGGAAGCCGAAATGCCAATCCATCAGGCCCAGCCGCTCGATTAGAAATCCGCGGAATGTATGTTGAAGCAGCGTATGAAATCTCTCCAGGCCTTCGACGGGCTGGAGCGCTGCGCCTTGTTCGACTTTAATGAGCTCATAGACGCCGGCCAGCGGGAGCGGACTGCTGTGGAAACGGTCCGAGACGGGCACGGCAAATTTGGTTTCTCTTTCAAAAAGCGGTTTTAACCGTTCCGGCTTCATGCCGAGCAGGTCGATGGTTTCCTGCCAAATTTTCTGCTGCGGGTAGGAGGGCGTGACAATCGGATTGTCATCCTGGTCCAGCGTTACCGCGATAAGATCATCGCTCAGCAGCTGATATCCCTGTTCGAGCAAATAGGTCGACAGCGTTGTTTTGCCCGCGCCTGAGTGGCCGACGATAGCGTACGCCTTGCCGTTAATTGCGATGGCGCTGCCATGCAGCGGCAAGATACGTCTTTGCATCAGAATGACGCCCATGCATGATCCAAGCAGATACAGCCTGACCTTATCCATATTGGCTTCGGGGAACAGCGATACGAGAATGGATTGTCCGTTCTCCATCGCAAATATCCCGGTGTCCGGTACCCGCACATAGACGGTCTCGCCTTCGATTGCCAGATGCGCGCCAACTGGATTCAAGCTGTCCCATGTTTCCATGAGGTCGGCTCCGGCGATTGTCAAACCCGGCTGCTCCTCCTCCAACTCGTGTTCAGAAAAGGATAGCTCGGGCAATTGAAACTCGCTCTCGATGCTGAGTCCGAAAGAGCGGTAACGGTAGTTGCGGTCCAGGATAATCAGGATCATTCACCTCGATGTGCGTTTGTAGCTCGGGAGGCGGATGCCCTTATATGCGGTTCATATAAGGGCATCTAACCTAGCGATCTCAATGGTAAGTAAAAAAGCCGCGCGGGATTAGCTGTAGTTGACGACGTCATGCTCGTTTGCGTCTGGATCTGGTTGTACGGCATCTGGATTTTTGATACCAGGACCCGCCATTGTACGATTAACGTTCAGTACTTCCAGTTGAGGTTGCTGCCATGCTTTTTTCATGAAATCACCTCCTTTCATGCAGTCTGGCGCCTTACGCTTAAGCGAATTTCCGGACAAAGCGGCGGAAAATAAGACCGCGCATCAACGTTCGGAACTCGGTATCGAAGATCAGCTTTGGATCGGCGGCGGCCTTTATTTTGCCAAGCGCTTTGGTGAGCTCCGGCATATTCAAATATTCGCTCATCTCCGTATCTGCGGCGAGCTGCTCGAATTCGCCGATGAGCTGCTGCCATGCCGGCATCATTCGATGAACGCCGTCTGCGCCTTGAATGCCCCTGACCTTCTGATTCAGCCGAATGCGATCCGGCAAATAACCGTTAGTGGAACGGCGAATTAATGAACGTCCATAGCCGTCCTGCACGAATTGCTCCTGCGGAACGGAGAGACAGAATCGAATGACCCGCAAATCGTTGGTAGCGTCGCGGTCCCATAACGAATAACGCAGCGATTGCTTGCAGCCAACCGTTCCCGTAACCGTCCAATAGTAGAGATGCTCGAACTGTTTTTTTCGGACATCGAACACATTCTGAGAAGAGTCGCCCCAGAAATCGTACCCGCTTTGTACCAGCCTCTCATAGACATTCGTCCGTTCAGCAAATGCCGGACTGATAAGCTCGGACAGCTTCGAATCCGCAGGAGCAGACTGGCGGGACAGCATCCGGTTGAGGCCGGGATACGCCTTCTTCATCAGAACGCGGTACAGCTTTGACCGGTTCACATTCAAATTTCTGCAATACATCCGAAGCTCATGATAGAGCTTAAGCCAGCGGAAATTGCGCATGAGCTCGGCCTGATAATCGATCGCCGGGCCCCACGATACGGTCCAGTTGCCGCGGCTGCCGGTTAATATGACCCCGGCTCCCGCCTCATGAGCTTGCTGATAGATGCCTTTCATCCAATAGGAGTTTTCATAAAATTTATAAGGCGTTTCCATCATTTCGAGCCAATCGTCGACGACCGACAGCGGATTCAGATCCGGAAAATCCAAGTATTGGTCATGGATATTCCCGACATAGTTGACGGTTTCCTTGATGTCCGACTGTTCGTTCGCTACACGGCTTCTCGGCGTCCAGTCTTGAAAATCGCTGACCGGCACGTAGCTGAAAGTATGCAGCCGCTTCCCTTGTTCCTTTAGAGCTCTCGCGGCAAAGCTGACGACAGAGCCGGAATCGAGTCCGCCGCTCAGCTTCGCGCCAACCTCCCGGTAAGTGCGGAGCTTGGAGGCGACGGCTTTCTGGAACACGTCGCGGAACGCTTCTACATATTCGCCGTTAGACCGAAGCTTCAATGATTCATTCGGCGTGAGGGTGACGTATCTGTGGAACGACAGCTTGCCGTCCCGAAGCGTAAAGCGGTGAGCGGGCGGCACCTGCCCCACGTTTTTATAGACGGTAGAGAACAAGTCGACCGCTTCTGTCGTAATGGGTATCGCCAAATATTCCGAGATCCAGCTTTCGCTCAGCTCGCGGCTCACACCCGGAAGCGTAAGCAGCGGGCGAATCGCGGTGCTGAACGCGACCAGTCCGGCCTTTTGGGTGTAATAGAGAGTGCGGGTTCCGGAGAAATCTCTTGCGCCGAACAAGGTACGGCTGCTTTCATCCCAAATCAAGAAGGCAAAATCGCCGACCAAGTGCTCGGGCATTTGCTCGCCCCATTTCCTGTAGGCAAGCAGCAGAAGCAGACTGTCCGTCATGTCCGCTCTCGCAGTCGCCGGAACTTGAAGCTTATCGAACAGCTCCTCGCGGTTGTCGATGATCGCGTCTGCCGTAATGGCGGCGTTCCACTCGGAATGATAACTCGGAAGCCGTTCTGCCCGGGATTCAGGCGTAATCCACTGGCCGTGACAGCCCAAGAACACTTCATCCCGCTGCCAGACGCCGATATGGTCTGCCGGATAATGCGAAAGACGCTCCATTAACCCGGCGCCGAGCTCAGGCGGTAATGATTGTTGATGAAGATTATAAATACTGCAGATAGCGCTCATGATATCCTCCCGAAGTGTTGCTTGCGCAGCTGGATACGTTACAATATATGAGACAAATTGTTCGTATTATAGAACATTCTAATTCGTGATGCCTGCCGTCCTATCCTTGTGAAGCAATGGAAGGCAGGTCTATTTACAGGGATCGACTTAGCGAATCTGATCGGGATTTTTGTTCTTTATTAAGAACTGCCTTTAGGTTATCATCTCCTAATTTGGTTGTCAACAACAGAATATCGGAAGCCCGATCGTTAATCGTTCCCAAAAACGAATTTCGTGATCGAATGGTCCCGATGGATGACTTGCGTTGACAGTTCTTTTGCAGGAGTGCTAGAATCATATTATCGTTCTTAATTAAGAACATTTGATGCAAATTCAATAAGGTGGGTAGAAGGATGCCTTCAACGATGAAATGGTTTTCCGTTCTCGGGTTATCGATTTATAGCGAGGTGCCGCTGCCGGCAAGGCTGCAGGCCGTCCCTTTCAACAATTATGCGGATATTGTGATCGTAATGGATCCCTTTTTGAAGAACGGCATGGATCCGGGTAAATTCTATTCGTCTTGGAGCCCGTCTATTGCAACATTATGCGTTCCGGATACCGGGGTGCTTCGAATGATGGGCGGGGTACGAATGATTGTATCGCCGTTTGCGGGAGCGGATGAGGATCGCCTGCAGCAGCTTATTTTGAAGGATGGAATGAATGCGATTGTTGAGCAGCGAGGCTTCTCGGTTGAAGAGCATAAAGAGAGGGAAACGGTGATGGCCTATGGAAGGCTCGTATGAGCTTATTGCGGGCTCGTATAATCCGTTCGTTACGCTCTCGTCGCATCTTCTTGTTATACAGAGCAAAGATGTGATCGTCAGCATTAGTCCAGATACGGCGTGCGGCGTTTCGTTGTTTCATCCGGTCTTTCAGAAATATTATGAACTCGGGAGGACCGGCAGCCGAATATGGGAGCTAATTCAGGAGCCCGTAACGGTTGGGCAAGTCGTAAGCGAGCTGCTTGACGAATATGAGATCGACCGGCTGACGTGCGAGACGGAAGTTTTCTCATTCCTGGTTAAGCTGTCTGAACATAAGCTCATATGGTTTGGCATGTAAGAGAGGCGCCTTTTAGCGGCGTCTCTTTGTTGTTCTTTCGGAGCATAAGGCGCTAGAGATAAATGATTGGCAATCCTTCGGGGAATAATCTAATGCAGAGACAGGTGAATTACGCTGTCCACCTTCAGAAGGAGTGTACAAGGCTATGGACAATAATTTACTAGCAGCTTTCGAGTCGAATTGGGTATCGCTGCTCATAACCGCGGTGCTGCTTGGCTTGCTTTATTTTCTTGCGAGGAAGCGGGTCGGGTTCGGAACCCGCGTGCTGCTGGCGCTTGGCCTAGGCCTTGGCGCCGGATTGATCTTCAATCAATTTGGGCTCGAGACGGAAGGCGTCGGGACGATCGGCTCGATTTATATCAATTTCATCCGCATGATCGTGATTCCGCTTGTATTCGTTCTCGTCATTAACAGTATCATTTCCATTACGAATATGAATTACTTGCGGAAACTTATCGTCAAGACGATCGGATGGTTTCTGGGGACGACAGGCATTGCGGCGATCATCGGGTTATTGGTCGCCGTCCTCATGAACCCGGGGGCGGGGTTTCAAGCGGCGCAGCCGGAAGGATACGAAGTGCGCGAGATTCCCAGCTTTTTTCAAGTCATTCTCGATCAAATGCCGTCCAACCCGATTAATGACGCGGCGCAGGGCAAAGTGGTCCCTATTCTGATTTTCGCGCTGTTCATCGCGTTCGCGATTGTGAAGGTCGGCAGCAGAAAGCCGGAGGCGGTCGGGCCGTTTAAAGCGTTTATCGGCTCCGCGACAGAGATTATGCATCAGGTCGTTAAATATGTGCTTCGCTTTACGCCGTATGGCGTATACGCGTTAATCGCGGTTATGGCGGCCAAATACGGATGGGAGACGATCGAGCCGCTCGCTATGCTGATTGCGGTGTCCTACATAGCTCTCATTCTCCATTTTGTATTTGTGTTTGGAGGGCTTGTCTCGTTAGTCGCCAAAGTAAACCCATTTGTATTTTTCAGAAAAGCTTATCCGACGGTTGCCGTCGCGTTTACAACGCGCAGCTCCTTCGCGACCTTGCCGATTAACCTTGAAGTCATTACGAAGAGACTTCGCGTATCGCCTCAAATAGCCAGCTTTGTCGCGCCGCTCGGGGCATCGATGAACTTTAACGGCTGCGGCGGCGTGTGGCCGGCCGTCGTGTCCGTTTTTGTGTCGGAGGTATACGGCCTGACGCTTACCTTAACCGATTATGTATTAATTGTACTGATCAGCATGATCTCCTCGATCGGCGTCGCCGGGGTGCCTGGTCCCGCATCGATCTCCACAACGGTGGTGCTGACCGCGCTTGGTTTGCCGCTTGAGGGCATCGCGCTCGTTGTCGCGGTTGAAGCGATTATCGATATGGGGAGAACGGCGGTTAATGCGACAGGGACTACGGTTACCGCGCTGCTTGTCGCAAGCTCGGAGGGCGAATTCGACCGCGAATCGTTTAACCGCGGCGAGGAGGACGAGATGGAGCTTAATCCGGCATAACTCCTTACCGGACAGCGACGGAATTACAAACGCCCATGCCCGGCCGGCAACTTAGCGTCCGGTTGAGCATGGGCGTTTTTAGGGTGCAACAATTAAAGGTTTACGATTGTTCTAAGGCTCATCATGCACTTCAGGAATGGCGGCTCCGTAGTCGTCCTCGCCGGGATAATCGCGATCCATCCCTTTGTGCAGGGTTCGGTTCTCATAGCCGAATCGCTCGGAGGAACGCTGATCGATTCGCCACGGCGAGCTTTTGCCGAGCGACTCGCTGAGCAAAGTAGAGCCGTACGGTCCTTCCGGGAATTCCTCGAGAGCTAGGTCATTACGATGAGACTCTGTCGTGGAGACATCCTGATAACGATCGCGATCTTCTGGCATAAACCGGTTCACGGGCAAGCTCCTCCCAAAATCATAGTAAGCTACCGCCTTAGGTTTGCCTGGATTAATCCGTAAAATTCACGGTGCCGACAACGAAATAAAGAAATTGCGCAAGCTCGGAAGCCTCTTCCTCCGTCAGCTTGAAAGTATGCTCCAAATACCCTTCTTCCTTCAGATCGTCGGGCCCGATGATGGCCGTCCTTCCGGATTGGAGGTCCGTCACCAGCTTTTTGCCGTAGAATCGATTCGTAGCGGTTACCGCCAGATCAAAGCGCTTTAAGCTTGGCGTAATAAAGGTCGTAAATCTTGTTGAGGTGTCTTCCGTCGAATCGGACATAAAATCGTAATTAGGGAGCTGCATGGTTTAACCTCCGCATTATCGTTGTTGGAAATCATTATACAATAAATTGTTGAATCCTGCTTCGCGATATGATAGCATGGAAGTAATCGAATGAATGAACGTGTGAGGAAGCACCTCTTCTGCTGCGGCAGAAGGGGTGCTTTTTTTGCGTGCAGCGACGTTCGGGCATTTGAAAAAAAACATTTCGCAGAAAGGTGAGTGAATGCATGCACATCGTATTTTTGAACACGTTTGAGAAGGCTGTGGAAGGAGGAGCGGTCATCGGCGCCCAGTTAACCATCAGCGAAGAGCAGGGAGTATGGGGCGTATATTGGCTGGAAGAAACGGCAGCTGAGGCGGACAAGCCGGAGCCGGAGCGTTGGTTCGAGGGCACGTCCTGGGAAGAGATGATGACGGCTTTCCGTCACGGCGTCGCACGGATGATGGGCCAAGGCTATTCGCCGATTGTGGACGGCTTGCTGGAAAGCGAACGATCCGCCGGCAGCTATTTGACGATGCTTCAATGCTACGGCGAGCTTCACGCGAATGAGGAGCTGTTCCAGCAGCTTCGGGAATGGCGCCGGAAGACGGCCTCCGCAGAGAAAAAGTCGGCTTATCTGATCGCGACGAATCGTATGCTGTGGATGATCAGCGCTTTTGTTCCGCAAACTGCAGAGGAATTGAAGCAAATTCCGGGCTGGGGGAAGACGAAGCAGGAGGCTTACGGCGAAGCGATTCTAGCAATCACTGCCGGCGTGGAACGGACGACGGCTTTCCCGCTGGATTGGGTGCAAGAAAAGCTGGAGTCCGAACAATACACAGCGTGGCTTTATAAACAGAAAGAAAATAAATATAAAAGCATGATGGACCGCCAGCAAGAGAAAAAAAGGATGCTTACGATTTTGCAGCAATCAGGCGGCCTGGATCAGCTGCAGAAGGAGCTTTCCTTGCCGCGCAGGGAAGTTTTGCTTCGGATCGAGCAGTTGGAGCAGGACGGCTATGATATCGATCCGCTGCTCGAACGCGAGCTAAGCGCGGTGCCAGAAGGGGAGCGCGAGGAAATATGGAAGGCGCTGTCGTCCATCGGCGACAAGTATTTGAAGCCCGTGCTTCATCTCGTTTACGGGGAGGACGCCGCGGCGCAGTCCGATCGTCCCGTTGAACAGCTGTATGAGAGGCTGAGGCTGATGCGGATGAGTTACCGCCGCAAAAATCAACAAAATCAGGCTGTATAATTAAATAATTGGATACATTTTCTGTTGGGTCTTAAGAACCATATGCGATATTACTAGTATACTTGTCCTACTATTTCAAGTATAATGTTTGCAAATAGACAAATTGCGAATTTTGTCGAGAAAAAAAGGAGCGCATCCTCTTTATGAAGGCAGAATATATTAATCCGTTTCTTGAGTCAGCAAAAATCGTAATTGAGCAAGTCGCTCAAATTAGACCGGCGACAGGACAACTTGGAATCAAGGACATTAAGTTTGTTGAGAATTACATTTGGATTCAAATCGGCCTCAACGGACAAATGAACGGTGATATTGTATTCGGACTGAGTGAACAGGTTGCACTCAAAATGGTTTCGGCTATGATGGGCGGCTATGCAATTTCTGAATTTGACGAAATGGGCCGCAGCGCAATTTCCGAGCTAGGCAACATGATTAGCGGCAATGCCAGCACGATCTTGTATAACCAAGGCGTTCGCGTTGATATTACACCGCCTAAGCTGATTCAATCGGCGCATGCGGCTGGCTTTAACGCAAAGCAAGCATTGACGATTCCGCTTATTATGGAAGGAATCGGCGAATTGGACATTCAAGTGTTAATCGCATCCTAAGGCGGAAAAGCTCCTTTATGGAGCTTTTTTTGCGTATTGGGCCGTGGATGAAGTAAACTTGTGATTGGGTGATGTTGGAATGCTAAGAGGGAAGATTGTGCTGATCTCAGGCGCTTCCAGCGGAATCGGCGCGATTACGGCGTCGCTGCTGGCGGAGCGCGGAGCCATTCCGGTTCTGACCGGCCGCAATGAGGAGAGACTGAAGCGCCAAGCCGCTTCCATAAAGGGAGAATGCTCCTACTATGTGATGGATGTTACCGACATGGCGCAGGTTGAACGGACGGTTGGCGCGGTTCTTGCGAAATACGGGAAGATTGATATTTTGCTTAATAACGCGGGTTATGGCCAATTCGAGACGATTTCGAAGATGCCGGTTGAAACCTTCGAAGCGATGATGGACACGAACTACATGGGAATTGTACGCTGCGTAAAGGCGGTGCTGCCGCACATGGAGAAGCGCGGCGAAGGCCATATTGTTAATATCGCCTCGATGGCAGGCAAGATCGGCTCCGCCAAATCGACCAGCTATACGGCTACGAAGCATGCCGTTCTCGGCTTTACAAATGCGCTCCGAATGGAGCTCAAGCCGAAAGGCATTTATGTCTCTTCCATTAATCCAGGACCGATCGATACGGAATTTTTTGCGATTGCGGATCCGACGGGTGCCTATGTCAAAAACGTCAGCTGGTTTATGATGAAGCCGCAATATGTGGCGAAAGCTATTGTAAGGGTTATGGAACGGCGAAAAGCCGAGCTGGATTTGCCTGCCGCGGCTTCGATCGGCATCAAGCTGTACGGGTTGTTCCCGCGAATAGCCGACCGGCTGTTCGGCGGGCTGTTTAACCGAAAATAGGGTAAGCGATAAGAGAGGGAATAACATGAGTGGCAAAACATGGAGCGAGCTCGGCATAGACAGTCGATTGGTCGAGACGCTGAACAATAACGGCATTCAGCAGCCGACGCCGGTACAGGCCGAGACGATACCGCCTCTGCTGGAGGGACATGACGTATCCGCGCGTTCGCAGACGGGAACGGGCAAGACGCTCGCTTTTCTGCTTCCGCTGCTGCAGCGGATCGATGCAAAGTCCGGCGCAATTCAAGCGGTTATTTTATCGCCGACGCAGGAGCTTGCGATGCAAATCGTTCGAGTTGCGCAAGCCTATTCGGAGCCGCTCGGCATTAAGGTGCAGCAGCTAATCGGCGGGGCGGCGCTGAAGCGGCAGGTCGAGAAGCTGAAGCTGCGTCCCCAGCTCGTGATCGGTACGCCTGGACGCATTCATGAACTGCTTAAGCTGCGTAAGCTAAAGCTCCAAGATGTCCGTCAGGTCGTCATCGATGAAGCGGACCAAGTATTCCAGCTTGGCTCTACGAAAGAAGTGGAGTCGCTGCTGTTTGCGACGGGGAAGGAGAGGCAAATGGCGTTTTTCTCCGCTACATACCCGGAGCAAATGGCAAGGTTCGAAGGACGCTGGATGAAATCGCCGATGCGTATTCAACTGACGCCTGAGCATCGCGTCTCCCAAACCGTGGAGAATTACTACATCATTAGCGATAAACGGGATAAAACGGATACGGCAAGAAGGCTGATCCGATTGCTGAATCCGAAATCCGCTCTGCTGTTCATAAACGATACGAATGAAATCGCCAATTGGGAATCGAAGCTTTCGTATGAAGGCTTTACCGTTGAAATGCTGTACGGCGATTCCGACAAGCAGCGGCGGGCGGCGACGCTCGACCGATTCCGCGACGGACGCTGCCAGCTTCTTCTGGCGACAGATGTCGCTGCGCGAGGCCTTGATATTGAAGGCTTGCCGCTTGTGCTGCAGCTTGATCCAGCCGTCGATGCCGATCATTACGTCCACCGCGCGGGGAGGACGGGGCGGATGGGGCGGAGCGGTGTCGTCATTACCATTGTAACACCGCAAGAAGTGTTCATTATGGAGAAGTTCCGCAAGCAGCTCGGCATTGAGCTAAGCGAACGCGCGATGTACCGCGGCGAATTGCTGTCGATGGAGGAGCTGAGTGAGGCGACACGTCCAAAGCTTGATCGGATAGCGAAGGAGCAGGCGAAACGGGGCAGCCGTCAGCAGTCCGCCGCACCTGAGCAGCGCAGCCCGGAAACCGCGAAAGGCGGAGTGAAGAAGGCTGCGGTATCGGCTGCGCCCCCCGAACGAAAGCGCGAAAACGGTGATGGTACCAGCGCGAACGTGAAGCCGGTTCGAAAACCGGCAGCGGATAAAGCTTCCGTAAAGTCTGACAAGCCCAAGCCAAAGTCCGCCAAAAAGCGCGAAACGAAGGATAAAGGCGCTCCGAAATGGCTGAAGGAGAAGCGACAAACGTCGAATACGGATAAAAAATAAAAAAAATTTTGGGCCACCCCCTCTAAACGAGCCTAGACCGACGAAAGTTATGGTCGAAGGTAAAAAACGGAACATTCCGTAATCGTATTAGAAGGAGAGTGGCTTTTTTATGAAAACGACAGTTTGGAAAAGAACGGCGATTTCCGCCATGGCTTTGCTGATGCTCACGACTGGAGCGGCATCTGCTTTCGCAGACGGCGGCAGAGGCAATTATGATAATGGTAAGAAAGGCAACGGCTGGCACGACGATGACCGTGACAGAGATAGAGACCATGACGACGATGATGATAAAGACAAAGAAATCAAAATAACTTGGAAATTCGAAGACGAGGAAGACCTGGATTGGGCGTTGGAGTACATCATGCGTCTGGCTTCCAAAGGCGTATTCACCGGCTATGAAGATGGAACGTTCAAACCGCAGCAGAAGATTTCCCGTATCGAAACGATTACGGCAGCAGTGCGTCTGATGGGTCTTCGCGAGCAAGCGGAATCCGCGGAAGAGATGAGCACGGAGCTTCAATTCAAGGATGCGAACAAGCTTGAGAAAAAATATCCTTGGGCGGTCGGTTATGTAGCGGTTGCGCTGGAGAACGACCTCTTCGCAGAGACGGAGACGGAAATTAAGCCGGAGCAGAACGCAACTAGACTTTGGTCGACGGTTCTGCTTGTTAAAGCGCTTAAGCTGGAAGACGAAGCCAAGAAGCTGAACAATACGAAACTTGACTTCAAAGATGCGGACCAAATCCCAGCAGGCTCCGTCGGTTACGTAGCTCTTGCGCTGCAAAAGGGTATTATTACAGGTTATGAGGACAAGCATGGCAACAAAACGTTCCGTCCGAACCAACCGGTAACGCGCGCCGAGCTTGCTGCATTGCTTGACCGCACGGATAGCGAAATGCCGGATCATGACGCTCAGGCGATTACGGGCACTCTGAAGGCCGCTCCTGTAAACGGTCAATTGACGCTGGTGAAGCCGGACAACACGGAGCTTACGCTTACGGTCGATCCAACGGTATTTATTTTCCGCGACAATCAGAAGGTAGCGGTTAGCGCGCTGCAAGCCGGCGATAAGCTGTTCCTCCGCACATACCAGAACAAGGTTGTATTTATCGAAGTAACGGAGAAAGCTCCGGTTAACGTTTCCTTCTCGGAGCTGGGTGTCGTCAATACCTTGACATTCAATGCTCAGGCGAAGCTTGCTACAGTTTCCATCACAAAAGAAGTGAACTCGCAAACAACTGTACTTATTTATAATGTAGATCCTAGTGTAGCGATTGTCGGCGACGTATCCAAGCTGAAGTCCGGCCAGCTCGTACAACTGTCCGGCGTCAACAATGTTGTGAAAACAATCGAAATCAAGTAATTGCTTTTTATGATATGCCAGCACCCTCTTAGCGCTCGACGCGCCCGAGAGGGTGCTTTTATTTTTGATATTGGCGCTCGGATTCGGTATGCTGTTAACAGGTAGGAGAATTTTGGCAGGCAGAAGGTGAAAGAGGATGGAAACGATTTTGCAGGTGGATCAGCTGACGGGGGGATACAGCCCGAAAAGGCCTGTGCTGCATGAGCTGAACTTTCATCTGAAAGCGGGTGAAATGGTTGGTTTAATCGGGTTGAACGGCGCCGGAAAAAGCACAACGATAAAGCACATTTTGGGGCTGATGCATCCGCATCAGGGCGAAATTAAGGTAGCCGGCGTCACGCTGAACGAATCGCCGCAGCAATACCGTTCAGCGTTTGCTTATGTGCCGGAAACGCCGGTGCTGTTCGACGAGCTTACGGTGGAGGAGCATCTGCGGCTAAGCGCCATGGCCTATCAGGTTCCCGAGAAGGATTACGAAAGCGGAGCGGCTAGGCTGTTGGAGCAATATCAGATGGTTCCGAAGCGCAAGGCGTTTGCCTCGCATCTCTCCAAGGGGATGAAGCAGAAGGTTATGATAATGAGCGCGCTTCTTGCCTCTCCGTCTTTATACATTATAGACGAGCCGTTTCTTGGACTTGATCCGCTCGGCATCCGATCCCTGCTGGAGCAGCTTGTTGAAGTGAAACGCGGAGGCGCGGCGATTTTAATGAGCTCTCATATTTTGTCCACCGTGGAGGCTTATTGCGATCGATTTATTGTTATGCACCAGGGCCGCATCGCCGCGCAAGGCGATTTGGACGCCATTAGGGCGGCTGCGGGGCTTGAGGCGGGAAGCGGTTCTTTGGAGGATGCCTTCTATCAGCTGGTTACCGGAGGAGAGCACTGATGGAAGCGGGTAATCGTCTGGATGCTCTATGGCGGGAGCGAGCCAAGGCGTTTCGGAAGGAGACGATACCCTATTTGCGCTATATGGGGCAAAGCGGATTTCCAACCTTCTTGTCGCTATTGTTTATTGCGTCGGCCATTAGCTATTTTCAGCTTATTCGCAATATGCCGCCGAACTTTCCAATCGTATGGGTGGGAATTGCGGCTCTAACACCCGTGCTGGCATGGAGCCCGATGCGCACCTATTTGGCCCCTGCCGACGTCGTTTATTTGATGCCTAGGGAATCCGATATGGGATCTTATTTAAACCGCTCGATGCGAAGCTCCTTCATGAAGGCGTTTTTGCTTGCGGCGGTTGTCTTCCTCATTTATTTGCCCATTTATCGTCAGGGCGACTCGGAAGTGTCTCCTTGGCTTCTCGCTATTGGAGCGATTGCTTTGAAAGCTGCCAATACGGCGGGCGCTTGGCAGGAAAGGCGAATGGCTGCGGATGGCGCAAGGCTTTTATGCCGCCTGCTCCGCTGGGCGTTAACGGGGGCTGCGCTTGCGGCGTGGTTGACTGCGTTGTGGTGGCAGGCAGCGGGATTTACGCTGCTGTGCGGGCTGCTCGTGTTTATCTGCCTAAAGCTTCCGATGAAATTCCGGATCAATTGGGACAGGCTGATCACGGAGGAGGCGGCAGTGCGGCGGCACTACTACGTATTTTTTGGCCTATTTATCGATGTCCCGGTGATGTCGCCGGGTGTAACGCGCAGACCTTATTTGGCATGGATGCTGCCGCGGATCTCGTTCGCCAACCGCCATACATTCGTTTATTTGTACAGCGCCGCGTTATTTCGGTCGGAGATTGGCGGCATCCTGGTGCGTATTGTGCTGCTTGGCGGTCTAATCTGCTATATGGCGGCGGACTATGCGAGCTGGTCGGGCTGGGGGGCGGCGCTTGCCTACGGGTTATCCGCCGTGATCTACGGCGTGCAGTTAAGCGGGCTAAGAAGCGTGCACCGGCACTCGGTATGGAAGCATGTATACCCGCTGCCGGATGCGCAGCAGCATGAGCAGCTGATGCGAGTAGACCGCTCAGCTTTATGGTCTGGCTTGCTGCTTCTATGGCTGCCCGCGGCTTTGCCGCTGCTCGCGGCCGGCATTTATCAGCCGCCTGCGCTTATGCTCGTTGCCGCGCTTGGCTACGCTTTGACGAGACCCGCAAGGCTCAGGAAAAAGCTGAAGGCTGAGGCCGATGAGGACTAGAAGCGGGGAGCAGCGGAGTTGGAACAGTGCGGTTCAATGGCCGCACTGAGACCGCCGCTGACCAAAATGCGCCGAGCGGATGATGCCGGGCAGTTAAGGCGGGTAGACCGACCAAAATGCGCTGAAACGGATGGCGCCGGGCGGTTAAGACGGCGAGACCGACCAAAATGCGCTGAAACGGATGGCGCCGGTCGGTTAAGGCGGCGAAACCGATCTAAATGCGCCGAAACGGATCGCGCCGGGCGGTTAAGGCGGCGAAACCGATCTAAATGCGCCGAAACGGATGGCGTCGGCGGTTAAGGCGGCGAAACCGTTCTAAATGCGCCGAAACGGATGGCGCCGGGCGGTTAAGGCGGCGAAACCGACCAAAATGCGCTGAAACGGATGGCGCCGAGCGGATGATGCCGGGCAGTTAAGGCGGGTAGACCGACTTAAATGCGCCGAAACGGATGGCGCCGGGCGGTTAAGGCGGCGAAACCGATCTAAATGCGCCGAAACGGATGGCGCCGGGCGGTTAAGGCGGCGAAACCGTTCTAAATGCGCCGAAACGGATGGCGCCGGGCGGTTAAGGCGGCGAAACCGATCTAAATGCGCCGAAACGGATGGCGCCGGGCAATTAAGGCGGTTAGACCGACCAAATTGCTCCGAAACGGATGATGCCGGGCGGTTAAGGCGGCGAGTGCAACTAGAATAAAAAGTGGACACCCAATTAAGAGAAGCTAGATAATAAGCTTATCGAGGAGGTGTTCACATTGGGTGAACAACGGCAACGCTTTAACGAAGAATTCAAGCAACGCACAGTAAGG
>NZ_QXQA01000005.1 GCF_003583765.1 Paenibacillus nanensis | reverse complement strand
TTGCGGGGGCTGCGGAACGTAACCGAGCAAGCGCTGATGACCGCAGCGGTCCAGAACATGAAAAAGATCGCCTTCCATCTAGACCGGAAGGCGAAAGAGGCGTAAGCCATCTTAAAACGCCTCAAAAACAACTGAAAAAACAAAAAAGAAACCCCGACGTTTGAAAAAACGTGGGGTTTCTCTACAATCTGCGGCTGCCCTTGGGGCAGCCGTATTTTTTTACGTGTAATTCAGTGTAAAGGTATAGGAATAAGGTGGACTTAAGGTTATAATCGGTAATAGTGTATAATCAATTCAAACGGGCCAAGCGCGAAGGGAACTTAGCGGAAGGCTAATCTATTGGTTAAGGAGTTAGTGGAAATGGCAAAAACGCTTATTTTCGGGCACAAAAACCCGGACACGGACACGATTACATCGGCAATCGCATATGCGGAGCTGAAAAAACAGCTGGGCGCTGACGTTGAAGCAGTCCGTCTTGGCGAAGTGAACGGCGAAACGGCATACGCGCTGAACTACTTCGGCATCGAAGCTCCTCGTCTAGTTGAGAACGTAGCGGACGAAGCG
Source organism: Paenibacillus nanensis (assembly GCF_003583765.1). Lineage (GTDB taxonomy): Bacteria > Bacillota > Bacilli > Paenibacillales > Paenibacillaceae > Pristimantibacillus > Pristimantibacillus nanensis. The sequence goes on along the minus strand of NZ_QXQA01000005.1, from coordinate 313,235 downwards.
CAGGACGTTATCCTGGTCGACCACAACGAGCGCCAGCAAAGCGCTAACGATATTGAGAAGGTACGCATCGTCGAAGTTATCGACCATCACCGCGTCGCAAACTTCGAGACGGCTGGTCCTTTGTATTTCCGCGCGGAGCCTGTAGGCTGCACAGCTACGATCTTGAATAAGCTGTACAAAGAAAACGGCGTTGAAATCCGCAAAGAAATCGCAGGCCTCATGCTGTCCGCGATTATTTCCGACTCCCTGCTGTTCAAATCGCCGACTTGCACCGAGCAAGACGTTGCGGCAGCACGCGAGCTTGCGGCAATCGCCGGCGTAGACGCGGACAAATACGGCTTGGACATGCTGAAAGCAGGTGCTGATCTGAGCGACAAAACAATCGAGCAGCTGATCTCCATCGACGCGAAGGAATTTTCGATGGGAAGCTACAAGGTTGAGATCGCGCAAGTGAACGCGGTTGACGTCAACGATGTTCTGAACCGTCAAGCGGAGCTTGAAGAAGCGCTGAACGGCATCATCGGGGCGAAAGGCCTGGACCTGTTCCTTCTGGTTGTTACGGACATTCTGAATAATGATTCCGTCGGTCTTGCGCTGGGCAGCAAAGCGGAAGGCGTGGAGAAGGCGTTCGGCGTGAAGCTGGAAAACAACAAAGCCGTGCTGAAAGGCGTTGTTTCCCGCAAATCGCAAATCGTGCCTCCGCTGACAGAGACACTGAGCGCAATGTAATCTTTTCGAAAACTTCATTTTGTTTGAGGCAGTCCGCGGCTTCTTCACGAAGCTTCGGGCTGCCTTTGCGTTATTCAAGCGAAAGCACAGGAGGATGATGGCATGTTTGAAATTAGGGAATATACGATTGAACGGATGAGGGATCCGTACGGCATTTTGGCCGGCGAAAGGTACGAGCTTTTTTTGGAGCTGGAGGTTGACGAGGAGGACGAGCTGTATATGGAGGAAGGCGTGCGGCTCCGAATCGTATATATGAAGGGAGAAGACGGCGCTGCCCGCATCGTCAAATACGAGTTTTTGAATGCCGGAACCGGCGCTTATATCGATATGGAGATGACCGAAGAGGAAGAGGCGTTCATCGATTCGTTCTGCAAGGAGCAAATCGAGCAGCCGATCGAGGAATAACGACGCTCACAAGTGTTATGAGCCGGCCCGGCGCCGCATAAGTTTCATACAAGAGCCCTTTACACGCTTGGTAATGAACATTTATGCATAGGGGGAGATACTCATGCGGGAACCGTTCCGGAACGAGCCGTTTACCGATTTTACCGTCAGCGACTCCATTGCCGACTTCCAGGCTGCGATCCGTCTTGTGGAGTCTCAGCTTGGCCTTGAGTATCGCCTCAAAATCGGTTCCGACCGCATCGAAACGGCAACGAAGCGGAAGTCGGTGAACCCTTCCGATTTCAAGCAGACGGTCGGTATCGTCTCGCAGGCGGACGAGGAGTATGCGCACAAAGCGATTCTCGCGGCGGCGGCGGCCTTCGAGGAGTGGAAGCGGGTGCCTCCCGCGGCGCGCGCAAGAGTGCTGTACAAGGCTGCGGCTATTTTAAGGCGGCGCAAGCATGAGTTTTCGGCTTGGCTCGTCTACGAAGCCGGCAAAACATGGACGGAAGCCGATGCGGACACGGCGGAAGCGATTGATTTTATGGAGTTTTACGGCAGGGAAATGGAACGGCTTGCGGAGAAGCATCCGCTGGTGCCCTATGCCGGCGAGCACAACGAGCTTACGTACATCCCGCTTGGCGTCGGCGTTGTGATCCCGCCATGGAATTTCCCTCTGGCGATTATGGCCGGCATGACGATGGCTTCCGTGGTGGCGGGAAATACCGTCGTGCTGAAGCCAGCGAGTCCGACCGCCGTTATCGCGGCGAAGTTTATGGAGCTGCTGGAGGAGGCGGGGCTGCCGGACGGCGTCGTCAATTATTTGCCTGGAGCGGGCGGAGAGATCGGGGATTTCCTGGTGGAGCATCCGCTCACCCGGTTTATATGCTTCACGGGCTCGCGCGAGGTGGGGTTACGTATCAACGAGCGGGCATCGGCCGCGAAGCAGGATCAAAAATGGATCAAACGCGTCATTGCGGAGATGGGCGGCAAGGACACCATCATCGTTGCCGAGGATGCGGACTTGGATCTGGCGGCGGAGGCGATAACGGCATCCGCATTCGGCTATGCCGGACAGAAATGCTCCGCTTGCTCGCGCGCGGTCGTGGAAGAGCCGGTATACGAAGAGGTGCTGGAGAAGGTAATGAAGCGCGCGCAGGCGCTGAAGCTCGGCCTCGCTGTCGAACAGTCCACTTCGGTCGGACCGGTTATCGACGAACGGGCGTATCTCAATATTTTAAAATATATCGAGGTCGGAAAGTCGGAGGGGACGCTTGTGCTCGGCGGGAATGTGAGGGGCGGCTCCGGTTATTTCATCGAGCCGACAATTATCCGGGATGTGGCGCCTTATGCGCGGATCGCGCAGGAGGAAATATTCGGGCCGGTGCTTGCCTTCATTAAGGCGGGGAACTTCGACGCGGCTCTCGATATCGCTAACAATACGGAATATGGACTGACCGGGGCTGTTATTTCGCGCGACCGCGCCAAGCTGGAGAAAGCCCGCGAGGAATTTCACGTAGGCAATCTCTATTTCAACCGCAAGTGTACCGGCGCGCTTGTCGGCGTGCATCCATTCGGAGGCTTCAATATGTCCGGCACGGATTCCAAAGCGGGCGGCCGCGATTATTTGCTGCTGTTCACGCAGGCGAAGGTAGTGTCCGAGCGGTTTTAGAGGGTTGTTCAAAAATCCACCTTTAAACGTTTATTAGATTTTGATTTTAAAGGTGCGTTTCGTTAGCGGGTACAGCCACTTCACGCCGCTCGGCGTGAGGGTGTCCGCTACAAGATGGGACAAGTAGCCGGCTGCGGCCGTTACCGCCAAGCCCTCAAGACGCAGCTCCTGTTCAGCCCCGGAGGCCAGCCACCACCAAAGCGGAATCATCCAAACGGTGTGCGTCATGCCCCGGTGATTGAGCCAAGGCGCCCAAGCGACGAACGCGCCGAGTCCGGCAAGCCACCATTCGCCCCGCGATAAGCCGAGCCATATGATAAAAGCTCCGACCATGCTGACGAGCGCGTTACGGATGGCGCCGTTGCTCATCGTAAGGCCGATCAAAGCGGCGGCTACGCTTCCTCCCGCAAGAATAGGCGACACGGTGGAGCCGGTTACGTACAAAATAAGAACGGCCGCCGCGCACACCAGTCCTCCCCATAGCGCAAGCTGCCGGAGCTGCCTGCTCAGCTTGGTCAGCTTGCCGCTCAGCATGCTGGTCCCGTCCAGATCCGCGGCCAGCGCCGAAAACGCCGCGGCTCCGATATACGTTAAGCTATTCGATAAATCAGGCGAAAAGTAGACCGCGGCGCCCGCGCCGACGGCTGCTCCAATCGCCAGATGCGTTTTTCCCCTCATTATCGCAACCCCTTCCCTCTGTCTGTTCATTGCTGCTTTTTGTCATTACGACGACGATCCTATAAGTGCTCTTTGTTCACCTGCTCGTTGCGAACCATTTGCTCCAGCTTCTCCACGAGCTGGTCGTGAACGGGATCCTTTTTCCGGAATCCCCAGAACGATTTCCGTTTCTCCGCTTTTAGCAGCTTCAGCAAGTACAGCTTCTCTTTCAAGGTCAGCATGGACAGGCTGCCTCCTTTCTGTAGGGTAACGAGATGAAGATGCCCTCCCATTCTATCGGCTTCTACTATTATAATCAATTCGCAAGGCATGTGATATTTCCGCTAACGATTCGGTTGATTCCGAAAGAGGACAGTGAAGAAAATTTTTATAAGGAGTAAAAATTCAGTTATGCGCGAGGAAGGGGAATGCGTTACTATTAAAATGACACCGCTTACATTTCTGTAGAGAAGCTCAACGGAAAGTGGGGATGGTTGATGAAAACGAGATGGCTGCTAATCTCATGCTTCCTGCTGCTCACAGCCGCAGCGTCAGCAATGGCGCTTGCGGGCATGTTCCAAGACAGCAGCGAGCTGTCCGCGACCGGCAATGGGGCGGCAGATGCACCCGAGCCTGTCCGCCTTGTATGGCTGCATCATTTCGGAGAAGACGGCAGCCGCAAATGGATCGATTCGGGCATCCGTAAATTTCAGGAGAAGTACCCGGGCGTAACGGTAACGGTTGTGCCGCTCAACGGCGGCGATTACATGTCGATGCTCAGAATGAGGGTTGCGACGGACGAAATGCCCGATCTTTATATGATAGACAATATTCAAGGCGCTAGGGATCTAATCGATTCCGGCTATGCTGCGGATTTGACCGGCAAGCCGTTTCTGGAGCGCTTGAAGCCGGAATATTTGAACGGAGCGAAGACGGAGGACGGCCGCATATGGGCGCTTCCGATCGACGCGAACGGTCTTGGCGTGACGTACAACAAGGATGTTTTCGCAAGAGCGGGCATTACAACCGTCCCGGAGACATGGAGCGAATTTCTGGATGTATGCCGCAAGCTCAAAATGCGCGGCGTTACCCCGATTGCGGCCGGCTATAAGGAAAACTGGACCCTATTCTGGGACCTTGCCGCCGACCTCATCCCGTCCGCTCTTGTGGCGAATCCCCGTTTGATCGACGATCTAAGCACGGGCGCCGCGACGTTCGAGCAGAGCAAAGCCGTCTTTGAAGGTCCGTTCACGCGGCTCGCCGAGCGTTATCGGTACGTGAATGCCGATCCGTTCGAGACGAGCTGGGACGAAGCGCGTTCGATGGTGGCGGAAGGCAGGGCGGCGATGATGATCGGCGGCACGTGGAGCGTAGACGGCGTTCGGTCGAAGCGGGAGGACGCGAACATCGGCCTGTTCCCGTTTCCCGCCTCCGAAGTTCCCGGCGCCGCCAAATTCGCTATGAAATCGACGGGCGGCATTGTCGTTAATCCGCATTCGCGGCATGCCGATCTTGCAATGGAGCTGCTGGAGCTGTACGCCGAGCCGGAATTGGGCTTGTCGCTGCAGCTGAACAAAAAGGGCATTTCCGTCATAAAAGAGGTGAACGGCAATCTTGATCCTGCGCTTGCGGAGCTTAACGAGGCTTATATGAAGACCGGCAGAACGGTAGATTGGTCGGGCATTTTGCCGGACTTTACCGATCCGGAGCTGGGGCGCGCCTACAGCGCGGCGGTAGCGGATTACTTGCTCGATCCCGATCATGATCTGGATGCCGCGCTTCGGGGGCTGGATGAAGCATTCGGCCAAATCCGCCCTGCGGCCGTCCCGAACGGGGAGGAGGAGACCGCAGATGAGGAAGCTGCGTAATCTGTTCGGGAGTATGCTGATCCGCACTAAAATTTTGATCTCCAATTTAATTTTAATTGTACTGATGGCGGTCGCAGTCGGGAGTCTCGCGATTTATGCAGCAAGGCACTATACGGAAATACAGACGCGCGATTTGACGCGGCAGCTTGTTCATCAGGCATCCGACAACATTGAGTACCGGGCCAAGGAATGGGTCGGCTCGACGGTTGACCTGCTGGCTAATAGCCGTCTCAAGTCCATGATGGCAGTGGAGTCTTCGGCGGAGCTGGACAATCCGGCGTCAAATCGGCTTCGCGCGAATACGTTGCTGTCGGAATTCGCCAATAATAATGAACACGTCAGGGCGGTCATCGTCCGCAATACGCGCGGCACCGTTTATTGGTGGGAAAATCGAGACGGCGGAGCCGGGCAGCTGAGCGAGCAGGACGCGGCAAAGATGGCGGCTGATTCGGAGGCGAAGATAAAAGGGTCTGGTCCCCAGCTGCTATGGTTATCTTCCCCGCGCGGAGAGGACGAGATTTTGTTTGCGCGCGCCTTCATCGATTTGAGCAATGTCAGCCGCAGCTACGGCGTCATCGTCGTGCTGCTGGACTCCCGGTATTTCTGGAATCCGAATGCAGCCGGTTCGCTCATTGTGAGGGAGAACATGGCCATTATAAGCGGCTCCGGCGATTTGATTATGGGCGAATCCTATCCGAAGCTTCGGGAAGCGGCCGCACGGACGGCGGAAGTGCGGAATCATGCCGCTGCCTTCGCAGACAGCCGAATCGTCAAGATGAACGGAAGCAGCTACTTGATCACGCAGGAGAAGCGTTCGCCGGACGGATGGACGATTCTAAATATGATCCCGATGTCGCAGCTGTTCGGGAAGATCCGTCTGCTCCAGCTGGTGATCGCGCTTGCTTCTATTGCGGCAGTCATCGTTTCCGCCATCATCGCGGTTTATCTTTCGAAATCGACGACCAGAGGGATTAAGCTGCTGGAGAGGACGATGCGCCGGGTCGAGGACGGCGATTTCGGCATACGGATCAAGCCAGCCGGAACGGACGAGGCGGGCGTGCTCGCCCTCCGCTTCAACACGATGCTCGACCGCATCGACGAGTTGATCACGACGGTGTATAAAGAGCGCATGGAAAAGCAGCAGGCCGAATTTTCGGTGCTGCTCGCGCAAATTAATCCGCATTTTCTATACAACACGCTCGGCACGATCCGCTGGTACGCCCGCATGAAGCAGCAGCCGGAAATCGAACGGATGACGGCGGCGCTGATTGGCCTGCTCAAGTCATCCATAAGGAAAACGAGCGAATGGCATACACTTCGGGAGGAACTGCAGGATATCGCGCGCTATATTGAACTGCAGCAAATCGGCTATGGCGACGCCTTCACCGTTTCCTACGACTTCGACGAATCGCTGCTTTCGTTTCAGGTTCTTCATTTGACGCTTCAGCCGCTCGTGGAGAATGCTATCCTTCACGGAATCGAGATGTCGAAAGCAAGCGGCCTGATTACGATCCGTGGACGGCGGGCGGCGAATCGGCTGGTGCTGGAGGTCGAGGATAACGGCAAGGGAATGGAGGAGGAATGCTTCGCCAAGCTTCTGGCGGCCGACAGGCGCACGTCATATCCGGGTCTCCACAGCATTGGCATTCGCGGCGTCAACGAGAGGATCCGATTATATGCCGGCGAGGAGTTCGGATTAAGCTACCGGAGCGGGCCAGGCAAAGGAACGACGGCTATTGTCACGCTGCCCATTATTGAAAGCGAGAAGGGAGACGAGGTTCATGCTGAAAGCGATGATCGTTGAGGATAACGCCATATACAGGTACGCCATTAAAACGATAATCGACTGGGAGCGCTGCGGCTTCGAGCTGGCCGCGGAAGCCGTGAACGGCAGGCAGGCTCTGGAGCGTCTTGTTGATTGCCCTGTCGATCTCATCGTAACCGATATCAGCATGCCCGAAATGAACGGCATCGACCTTATCCATTCCGTAAAGCAGTCGGCGCCGGAGACGAAGGTCATCGTCCTTAGCTCGTATGACGACTTCCATTTCGTTAAGGACGCCCTCAAGCTCGGAGCGCTCGATTATTTGCTGAAGCATGATCTGGAGGAGGAGGGGCTGATTCAGGCGGTAACGCAGGCAAGGGAAAAGATCGAAGAGGAGCGGAGCAGACGCTCGGACGACAGACCGCAGCAGCGCCAGGCTGCTCTTCAGCTTTTGCGCGAGGCGCTGCTTAGCTCCGAAGACGCCAATGACTTGGGCCGGAGGGGAGAAGCGGCGGACGCAGCGCTGCGCGAATCCTCGATCGTTCTGCTTGCCGTCAGCATGGATGCCGCCGCATGTAAAAATATCGCTTCACTTGAGGCGGTCTTTGGATCCGCAATAGGGCAGATGACCGATGTCTGGCAATGCGTGACGCTGGCGCCCCACCGGGTTGCCGTTGCGCTGGATTTCGGCAGGGAGAGAAGCGAAGCGCGGCTGGCAGGCGCCGCGCATCAGGCTGCGGAGCGCATCAAAGCCTCTTTGGATGGCATGGGCATTGCGTGCAGCATCGGCATCAGCCGGGCAGGTCTCGGCCTTAAGGCAGCCCGCGGGCTGCTCGCCCAGGCGGAAGCTGCTTTATTCCGGAGCATTTATGCGGAACGGGAAAGCAGCCGGATCTTTGCGCCTCTAACCGAGCAAGGCCAGCCTGAGCCGGACCTGGGCGGCAGCGTCAGCTCGTTGTCCAAAGCGCTGAAGAACGGTTCGGCGGAATCGATTGAGCTTCATGCCCGGCGCCTGTTTCAAGATATGAGAAGAATGAAGCCGGGAAAGGGCGTTGTGCGCAAGGTGCTGCTTGATTTGTTCGCTCAGCTGGTTGTCCTCGCCTCAGACCGGGGAGTCGAGTGCGAGCCGATGGAGCATTGGCACGACAGAATTGCCCGCGCGCTGGATCGGCTTGAGGATATCAAAACGATTCAGTCCTTGTTCCTGGAGCAATGCTTGCGCCTGACGGGAGGACAGCCGCACGGGGAACGGACGGAAATTCGGCTGGCGCGGGAGTATATTCTCGCCAGGCTCGGCGAGGATTTGAATGTTGCGGATATCGCGGCCCGGCTAGGACTAAGCCCTAACTATTTGTCGGTCATCTTCCGGCAACAGACCGGGCAGCGGCTCGTGGAATTCATTCAGCATAGCCGGGTGGAAGCGGCCAAGAAGCTGCTTCGGGAAACGACGCTCAAAGTATACGAGGTTGCGGAGCGCGTAGGCTTCAAAGACACTTCGTATTTCTGCAAAGTGTTCAAGGAGTATGCCGCGATGACCGTATCCGATTTCCGATGCTACGGCCAGCCCGCCGGCGGCTTTTTGCCGGAAGCGGATTATTTGCTCGTTAACCGAGGCAGCGGTATGGCGCTCGACGTGCAAGGCGAAGCGAGGGAAGCGGGAGCGGAGCTCATCCAATATCATCCGCATGGCGGGAAAAATCAGCTGTGGCGTCTGCTGCCGGCGGGCGATGGCGTATTCAAGCTGGTTAACCGGTGGAGCGGGTTGCTGCTCGACGTGGAAGGTGCCTCGGCCAATGCGGGCGCACGGCTTGTTCAAGCCGCCGATCACGGAGGGGAGAGCCAGCGCTGGTCGGTCGTGAAGGCCGGCAGCTATTTCAAGCTGGTCAACATCGGCAGCGGGCTGAGGGCGGATGTTAACGGCTGCTCCAAGGAAGCGCATGCGCCCGTCATTCAGTGGAAAGACAACCATGGCGCGAATCAGCAGTGGAGCATTGTGAATGCGCACAGCGCAGGCATCGTAAAATTTTCATACATTTCATAGAAAAGTAATGGAACGCTATTCCTATCCGTCCCATCGACAAGCATCGAGGCTTTCGTCATTCCGGCCATTCGCCGGGAGATGGAAAGCCTCTTTGTTTTTTTCTATATTTCTTAGTTTATTGGAATGCCGTATGCTCGCCATGCTTCTAAAATAAAGATATGAAATCGCTTACAAAAAGGAGTCGATGTTGCGTGAACGTACAAACCACAAGTCCCGTCCAGCTGACGCCGTCCGGCATTCGAATCCAAGGCGAGAGCAGAATTCTGCTCTGCGCCTCTCTATTCTATTTCCGAATACCGCGCGGCTTATGGAAGACGCGCCTTGAGCAAGTCAAATCGTCCGGCTACGATTGCATCGACGTATATTTCCCGTGGAACTATCATGAACGATCCGAAGGCGAATGGGACTTCGCTGGCGACAGGGATGCGGAAGTTTTCCTGCGGCTGGCAGCGGAGACCGGTCTTCTCGTCGTGGCTAGGCCGGGACCCTACATCTGCTCGGAGTGGGATGGGGGAGCGCTTCCCGCCTATTTGTACCCGATGGAAGATGTGCGCTTAAGAGACAATAATCCCGGGTTTCTTCGGCACACGGCGAGGTGGTTCGACCGGATCATGCCGCTGCTTGCGAAGTATCAGCTAGGCGGACAAGGCACGGTTGTCTGCGTCCAGCTTGACAACGAGCTTGATTTCTACGGATGCAGCGATCCCCAAGGTTATATTGCGGCGCTGCGCGATATGGCGCTGTCGCACGGCGTGACGGTTCCGCTTATCGCCTGCGCAGGTCAAGGCGGGTTAGCAGAAGCTTCCGGGTTCGCCGAAGGCGTCGTGCCGACGTGCAACTTCTATCCGCATGACCGGGACCCGGAATTCGAAGCCAAGGTGCTGGCATACCGGCGCGAGCTAGCGGATATGGGGCTGCCGCTCATGGTGACCGAAACGAACCGCTCTCATTTTTTGCTGAGGCGCTTGCTTTCTTGCGGAGCGAAGCTGCTTGGACCTTACCTGCAAGCGTCAGGCCACAACTTCGGCTTTACCAATGCCACGAACAACTGGGGCAAGCCCCTCGCCTTCCTTGCCTCCGATTACGATTTCGGCGGCATGATTTCCCCGGATGGCGTCCTTAGGCCGGAAGCGTATGAAGGAAGGCTGCTGAGCCGTCTTATTTCGGCTTACGGCGCCGCGCTCGCCGAGGCTGCCCCGGACACCGGCAATCCGGCGGCGCAGCTTCTGCGGCGCTCCGGCTCCGCTGCCGGTCCAACCGAGCTGCGGCTTCATGGAGGCGGAAGGCTGCTGTTCGCCGCAAATACCGGAGCCGAGGACGCGGTGCTCGAGCTCCGGCCGGCATCAGCTCCGGAAGCAGCCGGAATGAGTCTGCTGCTAAAGCCGAATCGCTGTATGGCGCTTCCGTGGGAGGTGCCGCTCGCGCACTGGGGACTCCGCGGCACGCTTCTTTACGCAACCGCCGAGCTCTCGGATGTGCAGGCCGGCGAGCATAAGACGGTTATGCTTTTCCATACGGAGGGTCCGGCCGAGATCGCGTTCGCGTTCGCGGAGGACGTTCCCGCGGAAGCGGAAGGCATGACGGTCCGGAAAAGCGGGGGAGCTTTGAAGCTCGCGTTTGACGATTCGGGCGTCGCCGTGTGCCGGTTCTCTCTGCAAGGCGGGCATATGCTGGAGGTCGTCACGATGAGCCGGAAAAACGCGCTGATGGTGGAATCTGTAGACGAACAAACCGGTATCGTTTATTCCGCGGAGCCAATGGAAGGCAATTATGCGGATTCTTCTGTGCCGCTCGCCGCTCGGTGGTCCGCGGCCCCTGTCAACCCGGCCGAGCCTCTGACAACAACGGCGCCTTCAGCTGTCACCCACGCCGATTACTTGGAAAAACACGGCATTTATAGCGGGTATGCCTGGTACGAAGCCGAATGGAAGGCGGGCGCCTCGGAGGCGAAGGGGCTGCTGCTGCACAAAGCCGGAGACGTTGTCTCCCTATATGACGGAGGCCGGTATCTCGGCACATGTACGCCGGGAGGGGCTAGCCGGTATATCGAGCTCGAACAGCCGCTGTCCAGCGCTCATATAACGGCCCGCGCGGAAATCTGGGGCCACTCCAATTTCGACGACCCGAGACTGCCGGGGCTGCGGCTCGGCTCGATGAGAGGATTGCGCGGACTTACGGCTGTAACCCGTATCCGCGATTTAAGCGGCAACTGGCGGTATGCTCCATCCGACAACGCTTCCCCGGCGGAGCATCCGGACGATGTGTTCGGCGCCCCGGTATCCCGTCCGATCGTCGGCTTCGGGGGTTGGCTGTCGGAGCGCCGCTTCCGCCGCGAATGGTTCGCGCGAAGCTTTGACGCTTCTCCTGGCACCGATGCTTGGGCGCTTCATTTCGACGGGCTCGAAGGAACGGCCGCCGTCTACGTGAACGGCCGAGCGGCAGGGAACGTTCAGCCGCTTGATCCGATCGTCGACATTACGCCGTTCGTCCTAGCTGGCGAGGCTGTCGAGCTCGCCATCCTTCTGGAGCGCCACGTCGGCCGTCCTGCGGGACGCGTCAAGCTCCTTGAGGGAAGCGAAGCGGTGAGCTGGCGGCTTTCCGGCAGCGGTGAAGCCGAGCTCGCAGCGCATGCCTCTCGTTCCAAGCCGGCTGCGGCTGCGGCCGAGCTGCCGGTCACGATTCAACCCGGCGGCATGGCGTGGCTCTACGCGGGACTGGAACAGCTGCCGCATGCTGCCCGCGGCGGCTGCCGTATGACGATCGACGCAAGCTTCGTCAAAGTAACCGCTTTTATCGACGGCAGGCTCGTCGCGCGGCTGTGGACGCCGGGAGGAGCGTCCAGACCGCATATGACGGGCGGCAGCCAAGACTCGTTTTTTCTGCCTGGTCCTTGGCTTCATAAGGATAACGGCAGTCCGGCCGAATTGGCCTTGCTTCTGGAGGCGGTCGATACGGAACATGCGGCGGAGCTGCGGGCGGTTTCCGTTCGCTTCACGCCTGCTCCCGGGGAGGTGCCAACGGCATGAAGACGGCCACTCATGCTTCGGCTGCCGGTCCGGTCAAGCCGGTCCGGTCGCGTTTCAAGCGGTTCTGGAACAACAAGACGCTCATGCTGATGTGCGTGCCGGCCATCCTGTTTTTTATCGTATTCGCCTATTTGCCGATGCCCGGGCTGTATTTGGCCTTTATTAACTACAACTACTCGGACGGCATCTTCAAGAGCCTGTTCGTCGGCTTCGATAATTTCAAGTTTCTCGTCATGACGGGCGATCTGTGGCGCTTGACGCTGAACACGGTGCTGTACAACCTGGCCTTCATTCTGCTCGGGAACGTGCTGCAGATTGTCGTCGCCGTCTTCCTGAACGAGCTTCGGCTGAAATGGTTCAAGAAGGTGTCGCAGACCCTGATGTTTCTCCCGCATTTTATTTCGGCGGTGCTAATCGGCCTTATTGCGTACAACATTTTAAGCTATGATTACGGCCTGCTGAACGGCATATTGACCGCCCTCGGCTTTGAGCCCGTCAAAGTTTATTCCAATGCCAGCGTGTGGCCGTTCATCATCGTTTTGACTTTCCTGTGGCAATCCACGGGCTACGGCTCGATCGTCTATTTTGCGGCCATTATGGGTCTCGACAACGAAATTATCGAAGCATCGGAGATCGACGGGGCGAACGCTCTGCAGCGGATACGCTATATCGTGCTTCCATGGCTGAAGCCGACGTTTATCATCCTGCTGCTGTTCTCGCTCGGCGGCGTGCTCCGGGGCAACTTCGGCTTGTTCTTCAACCTTGTCGGCGCGAACAATACGGCGCTATACGCAACGACGGACATTATCGAGACGTACGTCTTCCGCGCGCTGATGACCAACTTTAACTTCTCGATTGGCAGCGCCGTCAGCCTGTATCAATCCGTGTTCGGCTTTATCGTGGTCATCACCGCAAACTGGCTGGTCAAAAAGTTTTCGCCGGAAAATTCACTCTTCTAGGAGGCTGATCCTATGGATGACGCACAGGAATCCCGAAGCATTCGGACCGATCTGAGCGGGCATGTCGTCAAAACCGTCGGCTACCTCTTCATTGGTCTCTTCTCTCTCTGCTGCCTGCTCCCGTTTATTCTGGTTCTGGGCACCTCATTCACGTCCGAAACGGCGATCAAAAAGTTCGGGTTCAACTTCTGGCCGCGAGAGTTCAGCACCTTCGCGTACAAGATCGTATTCGAGAACCCGGACATCATCGTGGGCTCTTACCTGGTGACGATCGGCATAACGGCGGTCGGTACGGCGCTTGGCCTGTTTCTCGTCGCCATGACGGGATACGCGCTGCAGCGGCCCGACTTCGAATACCGGAACAAAATATCGTTTTTTATTTACTTCACGACGCTGTTCACCGGCGGACTCGTGCCGTTCTATCTGCTTATCACGCAGTATCTTAGCTTGAAGGACAATTATTTGGCCGTGCTGCTGCCGGGACTCATGAGCCCTTTTCTGATCATCATGATGAAAAGCTTTGTCAGGAGCATTCCCCATGCCATTACGGAATCGGCCAAAATCGACGGAGCCGGCGACTTTACGATTTTCCTCCGGCTGATTCTGCCGATGACGACGCCGGCTTTGGCGACGATCGGCTTGTTCATCGCGCTCGGTTACTGGAACGAATGGTATAACTCGATGCTGTTCTTATCGCCCGATATGAAGTACCGCCCGCTGCAGCTGTTTCTGTACAACGAAATAACGCGAGCCGATTTCATTCGAAATTCGGCGGCGGCGTCCAACGTGCCGTTGCGCGATGTGCCGCTCGAATCGATGAAGATGGCGACGGCCATCGTCGCGACAGGGCCGGTCATTATGTTTTATCCGTTCGTGCAGCGTTATTTCATCAAAGGCATTACGGTGGGAGCCGTCAAAGGCTGAAGATGTGCCTGGAGCCGTTAACGCGGCTTCTTCACATAGGAAAGACCAAAGCGAAGGGGAGGCAAGTTGAGATGACCAACGTGAAAAAAGGAATGATTGCCGCGCTCGCTGCCATGCTTCTATTTATGCTGGCGGCCTGCACGGGGGGGAACAACGCGAACGTCGGGGGAAAACCGGACGCCACGAACGGAAGCGCAAGCTCGGAGCCGTCGGTCGATACAGAGGCGGACACGTCCAAGTTCGTAAAAATCAGCTACCTGGTGCTCGGCGATAAGCCTAAAAACGGGCAATTCGATAAGGTGCTGAAGGAAGTCAACGTCATCATGAAAGAAAAAATTAACGCCGAGCTGGAGTGGAAATGGATCGAGTGGGCGGACTGGCAGACGAAATACAATCTCGCTCTCGCCTCGGGCGAACCGATCGACCTGATTACGATCGGCACGGACTGGCTGGACACATGGGGCAACGCGCAGCGCGGCGCATTCATGAATTTGGACGATCTGCTGCCTAAATACGCGCCGGAGACCTGGAACTCCATTCCGCAGGAGGACTGGGATCAAAGCAAATATAACGGCAAAATCGTGCTCATCCCGGAGAACGACTACACCCAGTGGGTCAACCACGGCTTCTTCTACCGCGGCGACTGGGCGAAGGAAGCAGGCATCACGGAGCCGATCAAGGATTGGGAGGGCATCGGCAAGTACCTGCAGTACATTAAGGACAACAAGCCTGACGTGATTCCATGGGATGCGGCTTCCGGCACGCAGACGTTCGGCGGATTCGTGCAGTCTTATACCGATATGCTGGAGCTGCCGATTTCGACGGGCTTCCTGCCGGTATTCACAACCAAATCGTTCGAGGATAAATATACGGTCACGAGCCCGATCTACGAGGATGTATTCCTTCAGTACGCCACGATGATGAAGGATTGGGGGGACCGCGGGTTTTGGCGCGAGGACGCTTTGAACAACAAAGGCAACAACCGCGACGCGCTCAAAGCCGGTCTCTCCGGTCTCGACCAGCACCATACGCAGACATTCTCGGGGCTTCGCGTGGAGATGGATAAATTGCAGCCGGGCTCGGAGCTGCAGATGTTCCCGTTCTCCCGCACGCGCGGCACGAACCTGATGGAGCTGTCGATCACGCACGGAGGCACTTCCGTCGGCGCGCACAGCAAAAATCCGGAGCGCGCGCTTATGGCTTATGAGCTGATCCGCAACAATGAAGAGATTTACCACCTGCTTAACTACGGCTTGGAAGGCGTTCAATACGAGATTAAGGACGGCAAGCGTGTACGTCCGGCGGGCTATGACGAAGCGAGAGACGGCTTCTACTCCGATTTCTGGGGCGGCCGCGTCGACAAATTCGAAATTCCGAGCGAAACGACCTGGGATCAGATCGAAGAAACGCTGTACGCCGAATACGACCAAATCAAAAAACCTTACGTGTACGGACAGTTTGTCTTCGACAAAACGCCGGTCGACGCCGAACTGACGGCGATCTCTCAAGTAACGGGCGAGCTTGGCCCGGCCATCGTATTCGGCAAGGCAGGCGATCCTGCCGCGGCTGTCGAGGAGTTCCGGAACAAGCTGAAGCAGGCCGGCTACGACAAAGTGCTGGCTGAGCTGCAGAAGCAGATGGACGCCTATAAGGCGCAGATGGGAGAATAAAGCCAGAGGGTAAAATTGTAAAAAAGGCGGAATGGGAGCTTTACTCCTGTTCCGTCTTTTTTTCGTTCCGCTCCTGCAACTCTGGTAAGATGCCGCAGTGCTAGCGGACGCTGCAATGGCAAAAAACGCCGTTAGAGCTACGCGGTACGCCGTCCTTCTCGCTGCAATGGCGAAAAACGCCATTAGAGCAGCGCGACGGGCCTTTCCTCTCACTGCAATGGCGAAAAACGCCATAAGAGCAGGGCGAGGGGCCGTCCTTCTCACTGCAACGGCGAAAAACGCCATTAGAGCAGCGCGACATGCCTTTCCTCTCACTGCAATGGCGAAAAACGCCGTTAGAGCAGGGCGAGGGGCCGTCCTTCTCACTGCAACGGCGAAAAACGCCATTAGAGCAGGGCGAGGGGTCTTCCCTCTCACTGCAATGGCGAAAAACGCTGTTAGAGCGAGACCAGCAGCGCGAATTGAAGCTGCAATGGCGAAAAACGCCATAAGAGCAGGGCGAGGGGCCATCCCTCTCACTGTAATGGCGAAAAACGCCATAAGAGCAGGGCGAGGGGCCATCCCTCTCACTGTAATGGCGAAAAACGCTATAAGAGCAGGGCGAGGGGCCGTCCTTCTCACTGCAACGGCGAAAAACGCCATTAGAGCAGCGCGACATGCCTTTCCTCTCACTGCAATGGCAAAAAACGCCATTAGAGCAGGGCGAGGGGTCTTCCCTCTCACTGCAATGGCGAAACACGCTATTAGAGCGAGTCCAACGGGGCGAATCGAAGCTGCAATGGCGAAAAACACCGTTAGAGCGAGTCCAACGGGGCGAATCGAAGCCGTAATGGCGAAAAACGCCGTTAGAGCGAGTCCAACGGGGCGAATCGAAGCTGTAATGGCGAAAAACGCCATTAGAGCAGCGTGAAGGGCCGGCCTTCTCACTGCAACGGCAAAAAACGCCGTTAGAGCGAGTCCAGCAGGGCAAACCGAAGCTCCAGTGGCGAAAAACGCCATTAGAGCAGCGCGAGGGGCCTAATCTCTCACTACCGCCGCGATCCGATGAGCTCACCTGCTGAAGTCAAAATTTTACCCCTTCCAGGTCATAATCTCTCCTATGAAAACCCGGCGGCTATATTATCATTAGTCCAACAAACTAGACTGCTGAGGTGATTCAAGGTGGATGCTATCCGTACAGAAAATCCGCAGGCTGCCAAAAAGTTCTGGTCGCCGCGCCGCAAGGAAGCGCTCATCGGCTGGCTGTTTCTCCTGCCGGAAATTTGCGGCATGCTGCTGCTGAACGTGTTTGCGCTTCTATTTTCTTTATATTTAAGCTTCTCCGAATGGGACCTGCTGTCCGGCATTTCCGGCATCAAGTTCATCGGTATCGACAACTATGTGAAGATGTTCCAGGATGAGGCGATCGGCAAGGCGCTGACGAATAATCTGCTTTACACCGTGTTGACTGTGCCGCTTTCTATCGCGATTGCGCTTGTCATGGCCGTGCTCATTCACTCGAAGGTGTATGGAAAAGACTATTTCAAGGTCGTTTTTTTCCTGCCTTATATCTCGTCCATCATTGCGATCGCCGCGGTATGGAGCGTCCTGCTGCATCCGTCGCTCGGTCCGATTAACCAATTTTTGCTTGAGCTTGGCATCCAGAATCCGCCGAAATGGCTGGTCGATCCGAAAACCTCGCTGCTGTCCATCGCGATAATCAGCACTTGGGCAGGCATTGGCTATACGATCATTATTTATATGGCGGGCCTCGCGAATATTTCGAATGACCTGTACGAGGCGGCCGACATCGACGGCGCGTCCCAGATTCAGAAGTTTTTCAAAATAACGGTGCCGCTCCTTCGGCCGACGACGTTTTTCTTGTTCGTTACGATGCTAATCGGTTCCTTCAAGGTGTTCGATATCATCGCCTTCCTGACGGAAGGGGGACCTCACAATTCGTCGACCGTGGTCGTGTTCCGCATCTACGAAGAGGGCTTCCGCAACTATAATATGGGCTACGCTTCCGCCATCTCCTGGCTGCTGTTCGCGATCATCGGGATTTTGACAGCCGCTACCTGGAAGATGAGGAAAGAAGACGCCGCATAAACAAGGGAGGGATACTGCATGCTGGCACTGCGAAAGAATGCTTCAAGAATTATCATTACTGCCGTTATGGGCGCTTTGTCAATTTTTTTTCTTATCCCGTTTATCTGGATGATATCCTCCGCTTTTAAATTCGAAAATGACGTCATGCGATTCCCGATTCAATGGATTCCCGAATCCATTAACGTCGTCTACAATTTCAAAGCGGTGTGGATGGGCAATGTCCCGTTTTATTTGTTCTATTTCAACTCGATCAAAGTGGCGCTCAGCGTTACGCTTATTACGCTTGTGTTCTCTTCGATGGCCGCGTACGCCTTCACGAAGCTCCAGTTCAAAGGACGAGATCTTGTATTCCTGCTGCTGATTTCGTACATGATTATTCCGGCGCAAGCGACGCTCATCCCCAGATTTATGATGATTCGCTGGATGGGGTTGTACGATACGCACGCTGCGCTTATTCTTATGGATATGTTCTCGATTTATTTCACCTTCCTGCTTCGGCAGTTCATGATGGGGGTCAGCAATGACTTTATTGAAGCGGCCAAAATCGACGGAGCGGGCTATTTCCGCATCTTCTGGTCGATTATGCTGCCGCTCTGCAGACCGGTGCTTGCGACAGTCGCGATCATTAAGTTCATCTGGACCTGGAACGATTACCAGAATCCGCTGATCTTCCTGCTCGACAAGAAGCTGTACACGATTCAGCTCGGCATGGCGCTGTTCCGCGATGACTACACGAACAATTACGCCATTATGATGATGGCCTCCTTATCCGCGATCATTCCGCTGCTTATCGTATTCGTCATCTTGCAGAAGCAGGTGATCAACGGCATTGCGCTGGGCGGCGTGAAAGGCTAATCTAGGCAGAAGTCAAATATTTTCTCTCCCCACCTAAAAATTGTACACACCGGCGGCGAAAGCCGGTTCTATAATCAGAAGCATGCAAGGCCAAAGTGAGTTGACAACGACAAGGGGGAAGCGCAAGTGAAAAACAAAAGCTTTACGCTGATTTTGAGTCTTATGCTGGCGATCGTCACAGTCCTCAGCGCATGCGGAAATTCCGGCAACGGAGGCAGCAATAACGGCGGCAATACGGGCGGAGACAGCTCGGCGGCGCCAAGCGCGTCGGCGGGGACGAAGCAAGAGCAAGTGACAATCAAATATTACAACTGGGATAACGAAGCGCAGGCTCAGAGCACACGGGCTATGCTGGATCAATTCGAGCAGGAGAATCCGAACATCAAGGTCGAGCACGTCGTGCTTGTGCCGGGCAACTCGGTCGAGATGCTGAAGAAGCTTGACTTCCTGCTTTCCTCCGGCGAGGCGATCGACGTCATTAGCGTGCCGAGCCTGGATGCGGTAATTGAAAGAGCGTCCCGAGGCGCGCTGGAGCCTCTTAACTCGTTCTACGAATCGGAAGGGCTTGTTCCTGAGGAGGAGTATTACGTCAATCCAAAGATCGGTGACAAATACTACGGCATGCAGAGCACGACAACTTACCAGTTCGTGCTTCTGAACAAAGACGCGCTGGACGAAGCCGGACTGCCGGTTCCAACCTACGGCTGGACTTGGGACGACTTCCGCGAATACGCGAAAAAGCTGAACAAAGGCGAAGGCGTTGACAAGCGTTACGGCAGTTACTTCCACACATGGGAGCTTTACATGAACCCTCCGGCACAGACGGTGATGAAAAATCCGTTCCGTTACGAAGACGGCACAACGAACTTCTCCGATCCATCGTACAAATATTTCTTCCAGCTTCGCAAAGATATGGAGACGATCGATCAATCGGCCAAGCCATACTCCGATGTATTGGCAGCCAAGCTGAACTACCGCACGGAATTTTTCAACGGCGACGCCGCGATGGTTCTAGCGGGCAGCTGGATGGTTCCGGATCCGGGCAACCTGGAGCAATATCCGCATGATTTCGTCACGGCTTTCGCCCCGGTTCCACTGCCTCCTGCAGGCGCCGAGCCGAAAGATTACGAGGGCGGCAAATATTTCGTAGGCGGCGGCCATTTGACAATGGGCGCAACGTCGAAGCATAAAGAAGCTTCCTTCAAGCTGATGCGCTTTATGACAACCGCCGATTCCGAGCACCGCGCCGAGTTTAACGGCTGGAAAAAAGCCGATCCGAATCCGCTGCTTGACCGTCTGATCGGCGAGAACAAACAAATGTACGATGTGGAATCGCTGAAAAGCACGTTGTTCGGCGAAAACATTCAATATCTTGACGCCTCCCAGGTTGTCACGACCTTCGGCTCGCAGCTGGCGAAGGTGCTGGCGGACAACTTCAGCAAATTTATGCTGGGCAACGATTCCGTCGACGACATTCAAAAAGCGATGGTTGATGAAGCGACCAAAGTGATTCAGGAAAATACGAAATAAAGCCCACAAAGCTCCAAAGCGCCCGAGCAGGCCGTCTGCCTCTCGCGGCGCTTTTTTTTACGTCCGCTGCTGAATGAAGCAAAAAGGTAAAAATTTTACCCCCCGCTGCCAAAAATCGTACTATCTCTGAAAGGGCTTGGTACCTATAATGAGGGGTATATCAAGCGCAAGCGGACGAACGGGAGAGGCTTCTATGTCATCGAGATTAAAGAGACTGTTCCGCAGCACCTATTATCGAAAAATTCAACTATCGTTTATTCTTCTTATTTTACTGCCGATTGTGACGGTTACGGTCATCTCGTATACGATCAACCGAAACGCCAGCATGGAAAATATCGAGCTTACCCATCGCAGCATCATGCAGCTGATGGAGAAGGACATTGAAGAGACGATCAGCGATCTTGCTTACGCTTCCCTAATTGTTGTCGAGAACGACATGCTGAAGCCGTATTACAAGCATTACGCGGAATTGGAAAGCATCAGCAATTATGATGATTACGAGATATACAGCGGGATCGAAAGTCTGCTTAACCTTGTATCCTTCAAAGCGTCGCCGAATCATGTTCATTTGTTTATTACGAACGAGCAGGGACTGATCATTTCGACGCCGGGCTTTTTTGCCAAAGGCAAAAGCATTGAGCAGCTGCAGGATCATTGGGCGCAGATTCAAGCGAAGGAGCAGTTCACGAATTCGAGCCATTTCCAGTGGCTCGGGTCCGTTTCGTCGGAAGCGTATCCGGAGAGGTTCTTTTACGGCTCCAGGGTCATAAGGGAAAACGGAACGGGGCGCGTATTAGCCGTGCTCAATGTCGGAATCTCCGAAAATTATTTCAAAGAGCTGTTCGATCCGATCAAGACGGGGCAATTCGCCTTGTTCGACAGCAGCGGAGAACGGTTTGCGGGTTCGGCTGACGTAAGCCTAACGGATTCCGGCAATGATGACGCGACGATTCGCAGCAAGGCCTCCATCCCGATCGTCGATTGGAATCTCGTATTCGAAACGTCGAAATCCGATGTTGTCGGTCCGATGACGCAAACCTTTTATTTCAGCGGCATTATTATTGCCGTCTCGATGGTTTTGTTTTTGCTGCTGTCGCTGGTGCTCGCGCGGAGGCTTCACCGGCCGATTCATAAGCTTCAGCGGATCGCGGTTCAGTTCGGCGGGGGCAATCGGTCCATGCGGTTTGCCGTATCCGGCGACGACGAGATTAATGAGCTGGGACGAACGCTGAATCAGATGCTCGACCAAATCGAGGAGCTCATCGCGGATATGAACCGCGAGCAGGACGCCAAGCGCAGCATGGAGCTGCAGGCATTGGCGAACCAGATTCGCCCGCATTTTCTCCTGAACACGCTGAATGCGATCAAGATCAGCCTTATTATGGGC
Organism: Paenibacillus nanensis; assembly: GCF_003583765.1. GTDB lineage: Bacteria > Bacillota > Bacilli > Paenibacillales > Paenibacillaceae > Pristimantibacillus > Pristimantibacillus nanensis. The sequence continues at coordinate 291,680 of NZ_QXQA01000005.1, read as the reverse complement.
GCGGATTCGATGCATGCGGAGAAGATCAATTCGCTGATGTCGCTGCTTCGCAACTATTTGAGAATGGATGAGCGCTCCATGCTGAAGGAAGAATGCGAGGTGCTTCGGCATTACGTCAGCTTGATGGAGATGCGCAGCGATATGCAAATCGCGCTGTCCGTTGAATATTCCGACGAAGCGGGTGACTGCTATATTCCGAAGCTGCTGCTGCAGCCGGTTATTGAAAACGCGATTGTCCACGGTTTTATGGAGCGGGATGCCGATTCTTCGATAAAAGTAAAGGCTGAAATGATGGGCGGCAGGCTGATTATCGCGGTTGAGGATAACGGAATTGGCATGAAGGAGCAACAAATCGCGGAGATGAACGCGAGGCTTGAGGCGGTGAGCGCCGCGGACTATCGGGATCCCGAGCATATTGGTCTAAGGAACATTTTACAGCGCATGAAGCTCGTTTATGGCGAAGCGGCTTCCATGCGAATGGAATCAAACCCGAAAGCAGGCATTACCGTTTATTTGCATATTCCCATCGTAGAGCAATATTTCGCATTGGAGGGCGAGAGAAATGGTTAAGGTGCTGATTATCGATGACGACGCGTTGATGCTCAAATATTTGCGGGGATTGGTCGATTGGAAGGCGCTTGGGTTTACGGCCATGCTTGAGTCCTATTCCAGCGTCAAAGCGCTGCAGCTGTTCAAGAGGGAGAAGCCGGATGTTGTCGTGACCGATATTGGCATGCCTCAGATGAACGGCCTTGAGCTCGCGGAGAAATTCAAGCAGATAAAGCCGGATGTCCGCATCGTATTTCTCACCTGCTATGAAGAGTTCGATTACGTCAAAACGGCGCTCAAGCTGAATGCGGACGAATATCTGATTAAGGATAAGCTGGTCGGATCCCAGCTTGAGGAGACGCTGCAGAAATCGATCGCATCTGTGAAACGGCTGGCTAAAATCGAGGCGCAGGCGTCGTACGAAGAGGATTTTATCCGGAACCTGGATGTGCTGAAAGCTTCGTTCTTCGAACAGCTGACGAGAGGCGGCAGCGATGAAACGTCGAAAGTGAACTATGCCAGGCGCTTAGGGATCCAATGGACTTATCCGTCTTTCCGAATGAGCGTCGGTCAAATTCCCTATTCCAGTCTGCAGAACCGGTACCCGTTCAAAGATATCGAGCTGCTCCGCTATTCCGTCTATAATATCGCCGCGGAAACCGCCCTCGGGTACGAGGGAATTACGGTGTTCAAGCATAAGAACAGCATCGTTCCGATTCTCAATTATCGAAGCGGCGTCACTTCCACGCCTCAGAGCCATATGGAAAATTTCCTGCAGCAGGTTCAGCGCCAGGCGGATGAGCTTTTGAAGATTAGGGTGCATTTTATATGCCCGGCATCGGAGATGGCCATAAGCGATATACCGGACGTTTATCGAAAGCTGCAGCGGGAACGGCACGGGGTGTTCTATGCCAGCATGCCGATCGCGCAGTGGCGTCCGGATAGCAGGTCCGCCGTATATTACCCGGCCGTAAGCAGCTTCGATCTGTACAAGAAAAAGCTGACAGCGGCTGTGCTTGAGGAGGATAAAACGGCGGTGATGGAGCTGCTGCATGCGATGAACAAGGATGCGGCGGAGAAGCGGATTCAACCGAAGGATTATATCGGCGCAAGCTTGGAGATCATCCGCGCTTTGGAAACGCGCATTGGAATCAAAGCAAGGGATGACTTGTTTTATTACGCGTTGGAAAGCGCGGTTCACGCGGAGGATCTGCTGGGCCTTATGTCCGGCAAGCTTCTGGAGCTCCTTGAGGCCGGCCGAAAGCCGGCTGCGGCGAGCGCGCAGCCCGAGCCTAAGCTGCAAGCGATCGACCGCTATATCGCCGATCATTTGGAAGAGAACATCAGCTCCATCGATATCGCGAATTTTTTGGAGCTGAACGCCAGCTATTTTTCCCGTTATTTTAAGCGGGTGACCGGCATAAATTTCACCGACTATGTGCACCGGTATAAGATCGGCATCGCGGAGCAGCTGCTCAAAAACTCGGATGAGACGGTTGAGCTCGTAGCGGCTAAGCTGGGTTATTACGAACGCAGCTACTTCTCGAAGGTGTTTAAAAAATATACGGGAAAGACGCCGACAGAGCTTAGAGGGTCTTCGTCTGCATAGTTGTTACGAATAGGAGATGGAACGATATGAACCAATTATCAGAACTGCCCGTACTGACCGAAGAGCAGCTGCGCTGGCAGGACTATGAGCTCGGCATGTTTTGCCACTTCGGCATCAATACGTTCTGCGATCAAGAGTGGGGGGACGGCAAGGATTCGCCGGCGCTGTTCCATCCTCGGGAGCTGGATGCAAGGCAGTGGGTCCGGACCGCAAAGCGCGCCGGCTTCCGTTATTTCATATTGACGGCCAAGCATCATGACGGCTTCTGCCTGTGGCCGACGGCGACGACGGATTATTCCGTCGCGTCGAGCCCGTGGAAGGACGGCAAGGGCGATGTGGTGAAGGAATGCGCGGATGCCTGCCGCGAGGAAGGAATCGGCTTCGGCCTCTATTTGTCGCCTTGGGACCGGCATGAGCCTTGTTATGCCGATAAAACGGCGTATGACCATTTCTATACGAGGCAGCTGGAGGAGCTGCTGACAGGATACGGCCCGCTCGTTGAAATATGGTTCGACGGAGCGGGATCGGAGGGCCGGGAATATGATTGGCCATCCATCATCGGGCTCGTCAAGCGGCATCAGCCGGGGGCGATGATCTTCAACATGGGGGCGCCTACGATAAGATGGGTAGGCAATGAAGACGGATTGGCGCCGTATCCATGCTGGAATACGGCGGAATCGGCGAGGGTGAGCATGTTCAGCGACGCTTCGCTGGATTGGCTGCCGGAGACGCCGCGCTGGGTGCCGGCCGAATGCGACGTCCCGATTCGCAAGGACCGTTGGTTCTGGCATCCGAACGAGGAAGAGCTGCTGCTTTCCTTAGACGAATTGATGGATATTTATTACCGTTCCGTCGGTCATGGGGCAACGCTGCTGCTTAATGTCGCGCCGGATGACCGGGGATTGCTGCCGGAGGCGGACGTTTGCAGGGTTGTCGAGTTCGGCGATGAAATCCGCAGACGGTTTGGAGCACCGGTTACCGGGATGAGCGGGGAAGGAGACTGCTTGGAGCTTCCTTTGGCGCCCGGTAAGGCGATCGATCATGTCGTGCTGATGGAAGACATCCGTCATGGGGAGCGTATCCATGCTTATGCTCTTGAAGCTTATGCGGGCGGGGAATGGAAGGAATTGACCCGGGGCAGCGCAATCGGCCACAAACGGATCGAGCGGACGGACAGTGTCATCACAGAGCGCTTGCGGCTGCGGATACTGGAAAGCGTTGACCGGCCGAAGCTGAGGTGCTTTGCCGCTTATCGCAACGAAGTCATGAGCCGATTGGAGTGGAAGGAAGGACGGTATTTGCTGGACGGGGAGCCGTTTCGCATCATGTCGGGAGCGATCCATTATTTTCGGGTGGTGCCCGAATATTGGCGGGACCGGCTGCTGAAGCTGAAGGCTTGCGGCTTCAACACCGTTGAAACCTATGTCGCATGGAACGTTCACGAGCCGAAGGAAGGGGAGTTCCGCTTTGACGGCATCGCGGATTTGGAAAGCTTTATCCGTCTTGCCGGAGAGCTGGGGCTGCATGTGATCATTCGTCCGAGTCCTTATATATGCGCGGAGTGGGAGTTCGGCGGCTTGCCGGCATGGCTGCTCAAGTACAGCGATATGCGCCTGCGATGCAGCGATCCTTTGTTTTTAGAGAAGGTTGACCGCTATTACGATGAGCTGATTCCAAAGCTAGTTCCTTTGTTATCTACAAACGGGGGCCCGATCTTAGCTGTTCAGGTCGAGAATGAGTACGGCAGCTTTGGCAATGATACGAATTATTTAATGTATTTGCGTGACGGACTTCTCGCTAGAGGGGTAGATGTCCTGCTGTTTACGTCGGACGGTCCTACCGACGAGATGCTGATCGGCGGCGCGATCGACGGCGTGCACGCAACCGTTAACTTCGGCTCCCGCGTCGAAGAGTCGTTCGGGAAGTACCGGGAATATCGCTCGAATGAGCCGCTCATGTGCATGGAGTATTGGAACGGCTGGTTCGACCATTGGATGGAGCCTCATCATATCCGCGACGGCGAGGAAGTAGCGGACGTGCTGGATCAGATGCTGGCGAAAAACGCGTCGGTCAACTTCTATATGTTCCACGGCGGAACGAACTTTGGCTTTTACAGCGGAGCTAATCATATCCAAACGTACGAGCCGACCGTTACCAGCTACGATTATGACGCTCCGCTGACAGAGTGGGGCGACGTGACGCCGAAGTACGAAGCGATCCGGAAGGTGATGGCGAAGCATGGCTTCGAAGCGGGCTGCCCTCTGCCGGCCGCTATTCCGAAAAGGTCGTACGGCAAGGTTGAGTTGACGCAGAAGGGCAGTCTGTTCCCGCAGCTCGATGCGATGGCAGAATCGGTCGAAAGCGTTTGGACGCTGCCGATGGAGAAGCTCGGCCAGTCTTATGGCTTTATTTTGTATTCCACATGGGTACGGGGACCGAGAAAGGGACAGCAGCTGCACATTCAGGACGTGCGTGACCGGGCGCAAGTGTTCCTAAGCGGTAAGCCTCTGGGCATTATCGAGCGTTGGAATCCGAAGCCGATTCCGATCGAAGTGCCGGCTGAAGGCGCAAGGCTGGATATATTGGTCGAAAATATGGGCCGCATTAACTACGGACCGCTGCTCCGGGATGCGAAAGGCATTACGGAAGGGGTTCGCATCGACAACCAATTCCAATATCATTGGACGATAACGCCTCTGCCGCTTGAGGAGGAGATGAGAGCGCTCGTAACGTATGAAGCCGCATCGGGGAGCTCGGAGCATGCCGGGCCGGCCTTTTACAAGGGGACGTTCGAAGCGGAGGAGATCGGCGATACGTTCCTCCGATTCGATGGCTGGAAGAAGGGCGTGGCATGGGTAAACGGCTTTAATCTGGGAAGGTATTGGAAAGCCGGTCCGCAGCGCGCGCTGTATGTGCCGGGGCCTCTCCTCCGGAGAGGACACAACGAGATTGTGCTGTTCGAGCTGGAGGGCGCTTCCGAGGATCGGTGCGTAGCTTTCACCGATATTCCGGATCTGGGCGATACGGCCGCCGTTGACGATGCCGTACTGAATTTCGTGAGCGAGGATGAACGGGACAAGGAGGAGCAACCTGTATGATTAACGGCGACAATACGATGCTGCAAGCCGCGCTGAAGGATGCCATTGATAAAACGAGAAAAAATATCGCGAGGTTTAACGGAAAATTTCCGCATGTCAGCGAAAACGACGTCTATCAATTAAATGACAATACGGATTGGACGAACGGGTTCTGGTCCGGGATGCTATGGCTAAGCTATGAGCTGACGAAGGAAGCGGACTTTCGCGAAGCGGCGGTTCGGACAGTGGGAAGCTTCCGTGACCGCCTCGCCTCTCATACGGTGCTGGATCATCATGATATCGGCTTCCTCTATTCCCTCTCCGCCAAGGCGCAGTGGATCATAGAAGGGGATGAATCGGCAAAGTCCCTTGCTTTAGGAGCGGCCGATGTGCTAATGAAAAGATGGAGGCCGAAATCCGGTCTCATTCAAGCGTGGGGACAGGAAGGCCATGAGAAAAATGGAGGCCGGATTATTATCGACTGCTTAATGAACCTTCCGCTTTTATTTTGGGCTGCGAAGCATACTGGGGATGACCGTTATGCGGAGATTGCCGTGCAGCAAGCCGAAAAAAGCAGACGCTTCCTCGTTCGGGGGGACGACTCCTCCTACCATACGTTCTATTTCGACCAAGAAACCGGCGAACCGCTGCGCGGCGGCACGGAGCAGGGCTATGCCGATGGATCGACATGGACGAGGGGGCAGGCTTGGGGCATTTACGGCTTCGCGCTGCTGTATCATTTTACCGGGGACACGTGCTACCAAGAGACCTCGCTTCGAATGGCGAAGCATTTCCTGGAGCGTCTGCCGGAGGACGGGGTTGTGTATTGGGATTTCAGCGCGCCGATTACGCCGGAAACGAAGCGGGACAGCTCCGCTTCCGCCATTACCATTTGCGGAATACATGAGTTGTTGAAACGGCTTCCGAGCGGGCATCCGGACCGGGCCGTTCTCGAGGAAGGCGTTCGCCGTCAGCTGGACGGGCTGATCGGCAAATACGCGACAATTGGGAAGCCCGATGCGGAAGGTTTGCTGGAGCGGGGATCGTACAGCGTCCGAGGGAACGCTTCGCCGGATGACTACATGATCTGGGGCGACTATTATTACATGGAGGCGCTGGCGCGATTGACAGAAGGCCATAAAGGATACTGGTACGAATAACCGTCCTCTGATTGCTGCATGGTAGCGGCTGCGCCGGTCAAATGCTATAATGTCACTAATTCGATGAGGTTGGTGGGGATGCGGTATGACGGAGAATGGGGTAGCTTCCGCTACATGCGAGGACGCATGCGGAGGGACGGAAGCGGATATCGAAAGCGTTAAAGAACGGCTGGTAGACGATGCGACGGCGTCGGAGCTCGCGGACCTGTTCAAGGCGCTTGGCGATCAGACGCGTATTCGAATCATCCATGCGCTGCTGCAATCGGAGCTGTGCGTCCATGATTTGACCGAGGTGCTGGAGATGGGGCAATCCGCAGTTTCCCATCAGCTCCGGCTATTGCGCAATATGCGCATCGTGAAACGCCGCAAGGAAGGCAAAACCGTCTATTATTCGCTGGACGATGACCATGTCGAGCAATTGATCCGGTTGACGCTTCAGCATTTAAAGCATGAGTAATATTTCTTTCAAGAGAAAAACCGCGCGTATCGCTTGTTCCGGTAAGAAGGAACAAACGGCGCGTGGTTTTTTTATGTGGGAAGAAAGATAGCGAATAAAGGGTGTTAGGCGTATGATGCAACAAAAAAAGGGGATTAGTAAAAAGTGGTTGTCATGACGGAGCGGAAGTAATATAATACATATGAACATGTATTCATATATTAAATTGTACATCATAGACAGGAGGAGCTATCATGAGCAGTCGCCAACATGATTCAGAATGCTCTCATCATCACCAGCATAATGAAGCGGGCCACGGGGGCCACGATCATTCGCAAGGACATCATCATTCCCATGGGCATCATCACGGACATCACCATCATCACGGCCCCAACAACAAAGCCGGCTTAGCAATCGCGCTTTTTATTACGGCCGGCATCATGTTCCTTGAATTTGCAGGAGGTCTGCTGACCGGCTCGCTCGCGCTGCTGTCCGATTCCGGGCATATGCTGAGCGATGCGGGAGCGCTTGCGCTTAGCTTGGCCGCCATGTGGTTCGCGGCGAGACCCGCTTCTCCGAATAAGACATACGGCTATTACCGATTCGAAATATTAGCCGCTCTGCTTAATGGCGTCGCCTTGTTTGTGATCGCCGGCTTTATCGTTGCGGAGGCGGTCGAACGAATCCAGAATCCGCCGGAGGTTGCGAGCGGATCCATGATGCTCATCGCCGGTATCGGTCTGCTTGCTAATTTGATCAGCGCGTGGGTTCTCATGCGCAAAGGCGACGTGCACGGCAATTTGAACGTTCGCAGCGCTTATCTGCATGTGCTGGGCGACGCGCTCGGCTCGGTCGGCGCGATTATTGCCGGCCTGCTTATGATGCTGTTCTCCTGGTACATCGCGGATCCGATCATTAGCGTGATCGTGGCGCTACTTATTTTGAAAAGCGCGTGGGGCATCATTAAATCGACGGTCCATATCTTGATGGAGGGTACGCCAATTACGGTAGATGCGGACAAAGTAACGGCGTCCCTGCTGGCGATCGAAGGCGTCAAAAACGTGCATGATCTCCATATTTGGACCATTACTTCAGGACTCGATTCGCTCTCCTGCCACTTGCTTATCGAGGACAGCGCCAGCAGCCAACAGGTGCTGCAGCAAGCGGTCAAACGGATTGAAGAGGAATTCCGAATTCAGCACACCACGATTCAAGTGGAAAAATCGCAGCTGCAGCATTCGGAGATGAAGGTGTAGCGGGAGAAAAAAACAGCGTCCGATATCGTGATAGATTTCGAACGCTGTTTTGATTTCTCGAAAAAGGTATTCGTTACCTTACTGCAGAAATCGATTTGGACTTATAAACCTGCGAGGCGACGAGGTAGCAGGCAACGCCCCATATCGTCATGATGCCGATACCCATCCAGAAGGAGCTGGACGCGATGCCGTTCGCGTAGATCAGACCGTCGCGCATGCCGTCGACGAAATAGGTAAGCGGGATAATTTTCGGCACGATTTGAAGCCAATCCGGCAGCGTGTTTATCGGGAAGAAGACGCCGCTTAGGAACATCATGAGCATACTGGCGATGTTGGCCATGCCCATGTATGCCTCCATCGTTTTGCTGAAGGAGGAGAACAAGTAGCCCATGGCGCTGAATACAAGCGCGCCAACGATAAAGGCGATGACCAAGCTGAATATATTAATATGCAGCGTTGCTCCGAAGGCGAACACTCCGACCAGCGCGAGACACACGATTTGGATAATGCCGAGCATCAGCCTTACGAGCATGCCTGCCAATCCGAATAACCCCATTCTCGCCGGCGTCATGCTCAGACGTTTCAGCAGCCCGCGTTTGCGCATATCCACGATCTCCACCATGCCGAACAGGCCGCCCTGCGCGACGGATAAACCGATCATTCCGGTTAGGAGAAAGTCCTGATATTTCACATCGTCGGCAGCTGTCGTTATCGATTCCATGCTGACCGTATAAGTGGCTGTGGCGCCGACAGCCGAAAGATTCGCCTGCTGAACGATCGTATTCAGGATGCTGGATACCGCTTGCGTTGTCGCGCTTTGCTCGCTCGCGCGGTTGACGATCAGGCCGACCTCGGAGACGCCTTCGGTCTTTGGCAGGACGATAAGCGCGTCGACATCTTCCTGTTCGACCCAATCTCTGCCTTGATCGACCGTTACCGGCTGATCTTCCTTCAGCTCAAACACGGGGATTTGCTTAAGCGTCTCCAGAATCGCCGTGGAGGACGCGTTCGGCGAAGGATCGGCGACAGCGATCGTAGCCTTGAAGCTGCTTGAGCCTCCGCCTCCGAATATGATCATAAATAAGACCATCAGTATGATAGGGAAGAAGAGACTCCAAAACCAGGTCTGCTTATCGCGGAACATCGTTTTGACTTGCGCTGCGAACATGCCGGCGAATTGTTTGGCGGCCATAAGTTAATCCCTCCATTCCTTGCCCGTGAACGCGATGAATACATCCTCGAGGCTCATTTCGCGAATCGAAATTTGTTCGACGCGGAAGCCCCGGTCCTTCGTATAACCGAACAGCTCATACAGAGTCTCCTCCGGCTTGGTCGACCATAGCTTCAAGGAAGCGTCCTCCCGCTCTGTCCGCACGACGGAGCTTATTTGCCGGGCGGCTTGTTCCGTCTCGGCCGCGGCGGCTTCCCCGTCAAGGAACGACAGCCGGACCTCCCTCTCCATCGTAAGCCGTTCAATTAACGCGGCAGGCGTATCGAGCGTTACGATTTGGCCTTGATCTACAATACATACGCGGTCGCTTAGCTTCTCGGCCTCTTCCATATAGTGGGTCGTCAAAATGGTGGTTTTGCCCAGCTCCTTCAGCTTCAGAATAATGTCCCAAATGTTGCGCCGGGCTTGCGGATCGAGGCCGGTCGTCGGCTCATCGAGGAAAATAATTTTCGGATCGTTGATCATCGCAAGTCCGATTGCCAGCCGCTGCTTCTGGCCGCCGGAGAGCTTCTTCACATGCCGGCTTCGCTGATCGGTCAAATTGATCATGTCCATCACTTCTTCGGCGGAGCGGGAATGAGAATAGAAGGTGGCGAACAGCTTCAAATTCTCCTCCACGGTCAGCAAATCGAACAAGGCGCTGGACTGCGGCTGAACGCCGATATCTTGCTTAATCTGCTCCCCATTTTTCGCCCAGTTCAAGCTTCCGAACCGGATATCTCCGGCATCCGGCGGAAGCAGGCCTTCGATCATTTCCAAGGTTGTCGTTTTGCCTGCGCCGTTGGGGCCGATGATTGTGAATATCTCGCCGGGCTCCACGGCGAAGCTGATGCCGTTCACCGCATGAACATCGCCGAACGATTTACGCAATTGGTTCACTTCCAATACGGGCATCCTAATTTATCACTCCCACAAAATAACATATGCTTCCATTGTAAGGCTCGCGGAATGCTCCAGCTACCGTCCATGGTATGCTATTCCCTCCGTCTAGAGACGGAGATGCTTACATTTGCTTAGGCGCTTCAAGACCGATGAGGTGAAGGCCCGATTTTAGAACCATTCGGACAGCTTCGCACAACGCCAGGCGAGCCTCTCGGACATCCTTGTCTTCCGCATTTAGTATCGGACACTCGTGATAGAAGCGATTGAAGGCTTGAGCCAGATCGATCAAATACCTCGCAAGAATGGAAGGCTCAAGCTTTTTCGCCGCAAGCTCCACCCGTTCGCCGAATACCGACAGCTCGCGAAGCAGCAGATTCGTCGCGTCATTCTGCAGATGGAAGGAAAGCTGCGCAAGAGCGCTCTCTGAGGCGGGAGGAGCATCCTTTGCTTTGGCTAAAATGCTGCAAATGCGGGCATGCGTGTATTGGACGTACGGTCCCGTCTCGCCTTCAAAGCTGAGCACCTGCTCCCATGAAAAAACGACGTCCTTAATCCGGCTTGCGCTCAAATCATGGAAGATGACGGCTCCGACGCCCACCTGTCTCGACACTTCATCGATATTAGGCAAGGGGTGGTTTCTCGCTTCCATAACCTTTTTTGTTTTTGCAATGGCTTGCCCGAGCACCTCCTCCAGTTTGATGACATTCCCTTTACGCGTGGAGAGGCTCATGCCCTCCAGACTAACTCTGCCGAACGCCACATGGACGAGATCGCCCGACCATTCATATCCCATCAGCTCCACCACTTTGAACCATTGCTGAAAATGGAGATTTTGAGCATAGTCCGTCACATAAATCGCTTTGTCGAATGAATAGGCTTCCTTCCGGTAAATCGCGGCCGCAATATCCCGGGTATGGTACAGGGAGCTTCCGTCCTTTTTCAAAATAAGCGCCGGCGGCATGCCGTAATCGTCCAGTCTGACCAGCGAGGCACCGTCATCTTCTTCAAGCAGGTCTTTGCTCTTAAGCTCCCGGATTACCGCATCCATCTTATCGTTATAGAAGCTTTCCCCCGCGTAGGAATCAAAACGGATGCCGAGCAGATCATAAATGCGTTTAAATTCTTCTAGGCTAATGTCTACGAACCAGCGCCACAAGGCCAGCGCCTCTTCATTCCCTTGCTCCATCTTTGCGAACCATGCGCGCGCTTCATTCTCTAAAGAGGCGTTTCTTTCCGCTTCATCATGAAACTTGACATAAAGGCGAAGCAGCTCGTCTATTCCGCGCTGCTCGACATCCTGCCTGCTGCCCCACATCCGGTACGCGACGATCAGCTTTCCGAATTGGGTCCCCCAATCCCCCAAGTGGTTAACGCCAACGCATTCGTAGCCGAGAAAGGAATGGATTCTGTATAAGGCGCTCCCGATCACCGTCGATCGCAGGTGCGCGACGTGAAACGGCTTGGCGATATTGGGAGACGAATAGTCGATTACGATCGTTTTCCCTTCGCCCAGCTTTTGCGAGCCGTAATTCTCCTTCTGTCTCCGAATTTCGTTCAAGACGCTTTCCGCGAATAGCGGTTTGTTCAAATAAAAGTTCAAGTAGCCGGATACGGCTTCAATCCGTTCGAACGCATCCGACGAGACCGCTGCTTTTAACTCCTCCGCCACGGCGGCGGGAGACTTCCGAAGCTGTTTGCTCAGCTTGAAGCAGGGTACAGATAAGTCGCCCATTTGCGCATTTGCCGGATATTCGATGAGCTGGAAGATGTCCTCCGAAGAAATTCCTTCGTAGAGGGAGGAAACTTTGCCAGCTATCAGTCTTTTATACTTTTGCATGTCCGTCGCTCCTCTTATGCTTGTGATGAATGTAACGCAAAAAAGACCCTCGTCTCCTAAGAGACGAGAGCCTGATCGGTTCCCGCGGTACCACTCTAAGTGCCGGGCTTTTGCCCAGCCGCTCGTTTGTTGTAACGGTCGCATGACCGGATTTGCCTACTTCCGAATGGTTCGGCAAACCATCTCCCGGGTCCGTTTCCCGCATACGCACGTACCGGCTCCCACTAACCCGGCTCGCTTGGACTGTACGGAATGGGTACTCTCCCGTTCATTGATGTTGCTGTTTATATGGAGTTGAATGGTAAGATATCACATCCGGTGAGGGATTGCAACCTGAAAAATTTTTGATAAAGATGCGATCGATATGAACCGGGGCTCTTATTTCGATGTAGAATGAGATGCAGAGGAACAACATGATTTCGGGTGGAAGGAGAAGCGTTACTGATGTGGCTTACTTATTCCGTTTTGGCTGCGATTGGATTTGGTCTTAGGGGGATTCTGTATCATTGGACCAGTCAAAAACCGCTTAGCCGCAACGCGCTTCTATGCGGCACGTTCACGATGGGGGCCGTCATCAATTTGGCGCTTGCGCTGCTGCTGGATGCGGAATGGACGGCGGCTTGCCTGATCGGGGTTCAAATGGGGCTGTTTTCGTTCGGGGCCAACGCCAGCATGTTCAAAGGGTTCGCGGTCGGAAAAGCGTCGCTTGTGGCCATCTTGACGGCGCTGCCTTCCGTCGTTGTCGTAGCGGTCGCGTATTTTTTATGGGATGAAAGGCTGTACACCATGCAGCTCTTATCCTTTCTCATCATCATAGGCGGCGTACTGCTCGTCCGTTATTCGAACGATCTTTCCCTTCGGAACCTGCAAGGCGCGGGTTGGGGACTGCTGGCGATGCTGCTGTTTGCGGGCAACGATCTGTCGGGCAAATGGTCGACGATGATGGAGGCGTCCTTATATCCGACGATGTTCATGATGTTTTCGACAGGCGCGGGATGCTTCGGCTTATGGTGGTTGAATGACCGCCGGAAGGCGGCTGAAAAAGCGGCGGCGAAGGTCGTGATCGCCTCCGCGCTGCCGGACGAGGAAGACCGCGCTGACCGAGGAGTAACGGCGAGCTCCGCGAGTTGGAGCGGAAAAAAGGCTTTCGTTACGGGGATGGCGGTTGGCGTTACGAATGCGGCAGGGATGATGATGATTGTGACCGCATTCGATTTAGGCAAAGCGGGGCTCGTGTCGGCCGTTGTGGCGGCTAACGTGCTGCTTGTGCTGCTGTACACTAGATTCGTCGTAAAAGAGAGGTTCAAACGTACCGAGCTGGCCGGCATTTTCGTGGCTTTCGCCGGCCTCGTGCTGATGCGGCTGTTCGGGGAGTAAATGCGGGAGCTGATAGAGATGAGATTTTATACCGATCCAAGGGGCGAGGCGTACGAGCAAGTCATTGATTTGGCCATCAACCATTCGGAATGCTTTGTGCTGAAGGTACAGAAGGACAGATTTGCCGCTATGGTCCGGAGCGACGGTTACAACCGCATATTGGAAGCGTTGGAGCCTTTTCTGGTGAACAAAATCAAGCTTCATGGAAATGGGATGGGTGCGATTGAGCATGCGAGAGACGCCTACCAGAGCAGTGCTTTTTATACGGCGGGAACCTATCATATGTATAGATGCTGCGAAGAAAGCGGGGCTCTTCTTAAGCGAGCGGCGTACCGTCTGGCGGATTGGATATATCCAAAGCTTCCGGAGGACTTGTGCTTCGTGAAGAAAGACGGCGGAGATTACCTCGACTCCATTGTTCATGAACAAATGTACGGTCTGGAAGTAACGGAGGCGGAGGCGCTTGAGCTGCTGGACCGGATTACGGGGCTTTTTTTGGAGCTGGAATCCCACCGGGATCTAGAGCGCTTGCTGGACGATGCGATAAAGCATAAAACCGACAAGCTGTATGTAAGCGGACATAGGCTGACGGAGCTTCCCGAACGAATCAGGGAGCTTTCGGAATTGCGCGATCTTGAAATTTTCGAACAGGATGTATACCGTCTGCCCGAAGGGTTGTTCGAATTAAGCAAGCTGGAAAGCTTAAAAATTATGACGGCTAATTTGGAAAGCATCCCCGCATCCATCGCTAAGCTGAAAAATCTTAGAGAGCTCAGCATTTATTGCGGGAGCTCAGATCGGCCTGATCCCGGCTGGCGGGTTAAGCCGAAGGAAGAAATCAGCCTGAACCGCATACCGCCGGAAATCGGCGAGCTGGAAATGCTGGAGCGGCTGACCATTGTGTATTCGGCGATTCATGAGCTTCCGCCGGAGATGGAGAAGCTGAAGCGTCTGCGCTCCATAAACATTGGATGCTGCAGTATGAAGCGGAAGCCAGCCTTCCTGAAGCGGATGAAGCAGCTGGAGCATGTGCATGTGTCAGAGGGGTTATACTGAACAATTGGCAGCCTTGGGAGTTTATTCCCTAGGCTGCCTCTTATTTTTCGTGAGATCAGCTTGTGCTTTTTAACTCCCCTGCAAGCATATTGCGAATAAACCGCGCGACGCCGTCCTCATTGTTGCTGTCGGCATGGTGCGACGCCATGGAAATTAATGACGGATGCGCGTTCGCTACCGCAACTCGGATGCCTGCCGCTTCGAATAGCCCGACATCGTTCAGGTTGTCGCCGAATACGGTCAGCTGCTCCAGCCCGCATCCGACGAAGCTGGCCCATTTGCGGGCTCCTTCCTTTTTGTTCGCGTCGGGATGGCTGAATTCGAGAAAGTAGTGATCCCGAATATAGCTGTCTTTCATGAAGTGGATGCAAACTTGGCTTCCGAACTGCCGGCGAATGCGCGCTTCGAGCGGCTCGAGCTCGTTCAAGAGACCGATGTAAGTGATGATCAGCGTTCGGGAGTCGGCGGGACAGTTCAGAGATTTCTGCTCCGTAAACCGGGGGTCGTTCGGCCGGCTTTCATAAAAAGCTGCGTCGCCGGCGCGGCTGAGCCGTTCGTGATATACCTTCTCCTGGTCCTCCGAATCAAGCGCAAACAGCAAAGGCGTTAGGCCGAATGCTTTGCCGACCTCTATAATCTCGTTGGTAATCCCGCGGTCCAGCCAAGCGCCGCCGAGAACCTGCTCGGTGAGCGGGTCGACCACCATGGCACCGTTGTACAGCACGAGAGGATGCTTCCATGGAATCGCGCCGGCGGCGCGCTGCGAGCTGATGTAGCTTCTTGCCGTCGCGTAGCCGATTGTAGCCCCGGCTTCAATGGCCTCCGTCATGATTTGTTTGGAATAAGGCGATAATGTAGCGTCTGAACGCAGCAGCGTTCCGTCCAGATCGGTAAGTACATAGAGAGACATATTGAATTCGTCCTCCGCATCCGTAATAGGATCCTTGCTATCCAAGCATCGCACAGGCTTCGCGGAGCGTCAATAAGCGCGCTGTTTCGTTGGAAAGCTACACTGCGGGGAGCTCCGCCTGAAGCGCGGCGCGCTTTCGGAATGCGGAGCGCGAGAGCAGGACGCTGAGCTCGAATAAGGCGCTGAGCGGGATAAGAATGATAAATGCCGATACGAAGTCCGGCGGCGAAATGATGTTCGAGACGATGACGAGCACGAGATAGGCGTAACGGCGTGATTTGCGCAGCCGATCGGGCGTGAGCAGCCCGATGCGGGTGAGGAACATGACGACGATCGGCAGCTCGAAAGCAGCTGCAATCGGCAGGACAACGTTCATTATAAAGCTGAAATATTGCATCACGCCGTACGTTTCGACGAGATTCAGCTTATCCGAAATATCGCTGACGAAGGAGTAGCTGATCGGCAGAAGCACGAAATAACCGAATGCGATGCCTAATAGGAGGAAGAACACGCTGTAAGGAATGTACCGGAGCACGGCCGACCGCTCATGCGGATGTAGACCCTCCTTGACGAAGCCCCACAGCAGGTACAAGGCAATAGGCAGCGTAACGACGGCGGCCATAACAAACGCGAGATTCATATACATCCGGACCCCGTCGAACGGGGAGAAGGTGTTCCATTCCAGCTCGGAAGCCGGCGGCGTGCTTTTGATGTAATCCAGTAAATAAGGTGCGGCAAACAGTCCGCCGGTCAAACAGACGGTAAATACGATCAGGATTGTAATCAGCTGCTTTCGAAGCTCCAGAACATGGCTGAGCAGCGGCATAACCTTAAAGTTGATCAATGGCGTGCGCTCCCTCCGCGTCTGTCGTATGTCTTACTCAAGCCTTTGCGCAGCTCGAACGTGTGAAAGCCGTCTTTGAGCTTCCGGTGGATTTCCTTCAAAAGCTCCACGTCCTCGAACGAAAATTTTCTTGCTCCTCCATTCGATCTTTCCGGGAATACGAGCTGTCTGTCCTCGTAATACCGAATTTGACGTTCCGTCAATCCCGTCAGTTCTTTTACGGTGCCAATGCTCATGACCTTTAGACTCATTACTTCGCCTCCTTGAACGATTGATGAACCTTTCGGATGAGACCTTCCTGTTTGTCAGGTAAATGTAACAATAATTAACACCATATGCTGTTGGTTGAGATTTTAGCAAGCCGCCGATTAGTTTGACAATGGTTAAAGTGACCTAACCGCTTGCAAACCGTCCTGTTTTTTTGCCATTATTCTAGGATGATCAGCCTATATTCAGGAAGCTTATCGGCGCTGTTTATTGTTAAAGAAATAATTTATGTCAGATAATCTAACAAAATATTGGAAGCCTCTCGCGGCCTCATGGTATCTTCACGGTGTGTTCACAACGAAGCCGATGAATGGGAGTGAGCGGGATGGAAACGACAAAAACGCCGGATATGTCCAGGCGGCAATTTCTCAGCACAGTAGGAAAGCTCGGCGGAGGCGCGGCGGTGTTCAGCGTGATGGGGACGCTGGGGCTGCTGTCGCCGGAGACGCTGAAGGCTGCGGATTTCACACCACCGGATGGCAACGAACTCGCGATGACCAAGCGGAACGGCAAAAAAATCGTTATATTGGGCGCCGGGATCGCGGGGATGACGGCTGCGTATGAGCTGGGCCTCGCCGGGTTCGACTGCACGATATTGGAAGCCCGGGCCCGGTCGGGCGGCCGGATCTGGTCGGTCCGGCGAGGGACGACCGTTGCCGAGATCGGCGCTGCAAAGCAAGTGGCGAGGTTTGACGATGGTCTCTATCTGAACGCCGGTCCGATGCGAATCCCGCAATTCCACGTCACCATGGAATATATCCGCAAGTTCGGTATTCCGATCGAGCCGTTCAATAACGTAAACGACCATGCTTATTATTACAATGAGAATGTCGGCGAGCTATCGGGCAAAAAAATTCGAAAACGCGAAGCGAAAGCGGATGTCCGCGGCTACGTAAACGAATTGATGGCGAAAGCCGTGAACCAGAACGCGCTGGATATGCCTCTAACGCCGGAGGAGAAGGAAAAGCTGGTCGCCTATTTAAGGTCGGAAGGCGGACTGGATGCCGATTTATTTTACAAGGGTACGTCACGCGGCGGTTACAAGGATGAGCCGGGAGCCCGCCTTGATGCCGGCGTTATCCGGGATCCGTTCAGCATGAAGGCGATCATCAATTCCGGCTTCGGCAACTACTTGAGCAGCGAATACGGCTACGACCAGCAGATGATGATGTTCCACCCGGTCGGAGGCATGGACGCCATATCGAGCGCGTTCGAAAAGCGTCTTAAGGGCAAAATCAAGTTCCATTCGGAAGTGACCGAAATTAAGCAAAGCGGCAGCGGCGTCACGGTCAGCTACATAAATCTCGCGACGGGCGAGGCGAAGCAGATTGAAGGGGAATACTGCATCTGCACGATTCCGCTGTCCGTTCTGAAGCAGATCAAAGCGGATTTCTCGCCAGACATGAAGAAGGCGATCGACAGCATCGGCTATGCCTCCGCGGGCAAGATCGGTCTTCAGTTCAAGCGCCGCTTCTGGGAAGAAGACGAGCAAATCTACGGCGGCAATACGCTGACCAACATGGATATCTCGTCGATCTATTACCCGCCGACAGGTTACATGCAGAAAAAAGGGCTGCTGCTTGGCTATTATGCATTTGGAACGAGCGCAGACAGTCTCGGAAAAATGACTTTCCAGGAACGCGAGGCGCATGCGCTGAAGCAAGGCGCTAAAATCCATCCGCAGTATCACAAGGAGTTCGAAGCGTCCTTCTCCGTCGATTGGAAAAAAATTAAATACAACGAAGGCGGCTGGGTGTCTTATTCGGGCGATCAGCGCCAGACGGTCTATCCGACGCTCTGCAAGCCGGATCGAAGGGTGTACCTCGCGGGGGAACACATCAGCTACGTGACGGCATGGATGGCAGGCGGCATCGAGTCGGCTCGCGCGGTAGTCACCGATATTCACGAGCGGGTTATGAAGGAATAGCACTTATTCATCTAAATGAAAGGTCGTGAACCAATGGGATTGAATCGAAATATTAAAGTCGTGATTTTTACTGCGCTTGTGTCCTGCTTTGTCGGGGTCTCCGTCTACGCGGCCGCGACGCCGAACAAACTGCCTCTAACGCCGGTCCACGAGCCGGAATTTTACGGCAGCCCCAGCTCTTCCATCGCCAGCGCGGTTGCGGTGCCGGAAGGGGTGGCCACCTTTATGACGAGCGGTACGGTTCCGCCGCTGCTCAATAAGGACGGCAAGACGGTGTACGAGCGCTATGGCAACACCGAGAAGCAAGCCGAGGGGATCTTGCTGAACATCGAAAAGCAGTTGAAGGAGCAGGGGCTGTCGCTGAAGGATGTAATCTATCTTCGCGTATACGTGACACCGGACGCGGCTTTGGAGGGCAAGTTCGATTATACGGGCTGGTTTAACGCGTACGCGAAATTTTTCAATACGAAAGCGAATCCGGTTAAGCCGGCCCGTTCGACCGTCGGGGTGGCGGGTCTCGTCAATGCAGACTGGCTTATTGAAATCGAGGCAGTTGCCGCTTATCCAAAAGGTCACAATCAGGATTGATGCACGGCCGATAATTTCCAAAAAACGAAAGGGGATGTATGTTTATGCTGCAAAACATTGGGTTTCCTGGGTTGCTTATGATATTGGTTGTCGTGCTCATCATATTCGGTCCTTCAAAGCTGCCTGAGCTCGGGAGAGCGGTTGGACGGACGCTTCATGAGTTCAAATCCTCTGCGAAGGAGCTTGTATCCGATACGAAGGAAGACGTGATCGAAAAACAAGAAACGGCCAAACAAAGCTGATTCGAAGCTGGCGTCATCATCCGCAACCGATACAGCCGCCGCCCTCCGAAATGGGGGGAGGGGCTGTTTTTTTGTTTGCAGGGGGTATTTATTTTTGTGTCGATTTTTGTGTATAGTAATGGCTAGCATGGACGGGAGGTGCAGAAGTTGAATCGTTGGGGCAATATGAATACGCTCCGCAATCAAATTTTTATCGGATTTATGCTTATTATGGTCATGGTGCTTACTTCGGTGGGGTTATACGCTTATGACAAGGTGGCCGCTATGCTCCGCAATAACGCGGAGAAGCATATTCAGCAGACGGCGGTGCAGGCTTCCGGTCAGCTGGATGTGCTGCTCAGAGGAATTGACACGCTCACAGCGCAGATTGCGACCAGCGCATCGGTGCAAACGATGCTGACGCGCATGCTGGACGGCGATGAGATCACCTTCCCGGAAAGGCAGCTTTTGCAGCAGGATGTGCGCAAGCAGGAGGCTTACGGGACAGGGATTCGGTCTCTCGAATTATACACCACCGATTACCAGCGGGTGCTGCCTCTAACGAATGTCAGCCTCATTAACCGCGTTCGGCCCGATTGGATCTTTAAGGCAGATCTTGCAAGAGGCGATATCGTTTTTCTCGGCATGGATCCGGACTTTCCGGATGTCGTCATCGCGATGCGGCATGTCCGTCTCATTGACCGCTCTTTCGCGCATGCGGGATATTTGATGGTGCAGATCGACAAAAGCTACTTTGGGCTCACGGATGCGGCTGCAAATGCAAGCGCTGACATCAACTTGCGGGAATCGTTGGGACTCCTCGACGAGCAGGGCCGGATCATCGTTTCGGACTTTCAGGATGAGCAAAATATTGCGGCCCGCATCGGTGAAAATTCGGACGAGACCTTAACGTTAAATGACGATGAGTATTTCGTCGTTGAACGGTTATCCGAAAGAACGGGCTGGAAAATTATTATTTTGACGCCCGTGGCTTCCGTTATGGAAGGGATCACGGTGCTGCGAACCGCGATCATCGTATCGGTGATGGTAGGAGGCGTGCTGTTCCTGATTCTCACCTTTATTTTGTCGACGATGATTACGCGTCCGATTTTGAACCTGATCAAAGCGATGCGCGGCGCAAGGTTCGGGACGCTGAAGCCGATTCCGATCCAAACGGCGACGATGGAGATTAATGAGCTGGGCAATACTTACAATCAGATGGTTATATCGCTGAACGAACTGATCGAAGTGGTGTACCAGAAGGAAATCATTCAAAGCCGCACGGAGCTTAAAGCGCTGCAGGCGCAGATCAATCCGCATTTTTTGTTCAATACGCTGGAAGCTTTTTATTGGGCGCTTGATGAAAAAGGCGACGAAGAGCTGGCTCATATAGTGGTCGCGATGTCGGGATTATTCCGGTATGTGATCAGCAGGCCGGATGAGGATGAATGGGTCACCGTCGGCGATGAAATGGATCATGCGGAACGCTACCTGAAGATTATGGAGATGCGCATGCTTGATCGATTGTCATGGCGAATTGATGCCGATGAAGCAAGCCGCAAGGTGCCGATTCCGAAGCTGCTTGTTCAGCCGCTTGTGGAGAACGCGATTTTGCACGGGGTGGAGCAGCGGGTCGGGCACGGAACCGTTATCGTGAAGGTTAAACCGTCCGAGAAACCGGGATATACGCGCATTGAAGTATCCGATGACGGTCCGGGCATGTCGGATGAGAAGCTTAAAACATTGCTTGAAGCCCTGGAGAGGGGACAAAGCGAATCGGAAAAAGGCAAAGGCGTCGGATTAGCTAACGTCGAAAAAAGGCTGCACCTCTATTACGATTCCGATACAGGATTGATCATTCGGAGCGAGGCGGGAAAAGGAACGACGATGGCTTTTGAAATACCGGACGAGCTGGAGAGGAGAACGTAGGTTGAAGACGATATTGGTTGTGGACGATGAGCCAAGAACAAGAGAAGGCGTCCGCAAAGCGCTGGAAGCATGGTCGAACGGAAAGCATCGCATTGCGACAGCGACGAGCGGGGTGGAGGCGCTTGAATGGCTGAAGGAGAACGAAGCCAACTTGCTTGTTACGGATATCCGAATGCCGGAAATCGGAGGATTGGAATTGGTGGAACGCATTAGCCGTCTGCCCCATCCCCCGGTCACGATTATTATATCCGGCCATCCGGAATTCGACTATGCGCAAAAGGCGCTGCAGTTCGGGGTTGTCGAATATTTGCTAAAGCCGCTGGATAAATTAAAGCTAGTTCAAGCGGTTGAACTAGCCTTGAAGCGTGAGGAAGAGCAGAGCAGGATCGAGCGTATGGAGAAGCTTGTGGACAGGAAGCTGCTGGAATCAGCCGGTCAGGATAATCGGTATAGTCCTCCGGTTCAGGAAGCCATCAAATATTTGGATGATCACCTCGAGGAGCCTTTATCCATGAAGGAAGTGGCGGATTTTCTTCACATGAACGCAAGCTATTTCAGTGTCTTGTTCAAGGAGCAGACCGGTTTAACCTTTACCGAATATGTGACGCGGCGCCGAATTCAACGAGCCAAAGAGCTGCTGTCGGGGACGCGTCTGTCCGTAGCGGAAATAGCGGAACGCGTGGGCTATCAAACCGACAAATATTTTGTAAAAGTGTTTCGTTCCCTGGAGGGCACCAGTCCAGGGCAATACCGGAAAAGCGTCTCGGCTTCCGAAGAAACGATCCAATAAAAATAGAACTATTCCCAATCTGCATGACCTTATCGCGTGAGAGGCTCGTTGCTACAATAGGAGTGTGCAGGAGAGACTCCAAGACACATCAGCAGAAAAGGGGATGAAAACGTGTTCAAGAAAAAATGGACAACATTATTGCTGACAGCAAGCCTTGCATTCGCGGTTGCCGGCTGCGGTAACAACGGGGGCAACGCGAACGAAGGCGCGGCTAATGACGGCGCGAATGAAAGCGGTAACAAGGTGACGGTTAACTTCATGCACCTGTGGCCGGAAGGCGTATCCGCAGGTCAGAACAAAATCGTAAACCAAATCATTAGCGACTATCAGAATGAAAATCCGAACGTAACCATCAAGCAAGAAGTGCTGGATAACGAACAGTATAAAAATAAACTGAAGGTCCTTTCGGCTTCGAATCAATTGCCTGACGTAGGCGTAACTTGGGCGGCTGGCTTCATGCAGCCTTATGTGGAAGGCAACCTGTTCACGCCGGTTGACGATCTTCTGAGCGGCGAGCTGAACGGGAAGTTTGTGGCAGGCACGACGGAAGCTTACGCGATGAACGGCAAGACGTACGCGCTGCCGCTGGAATTCAATATCGCTCCTGTCTACTACAACAAGGCGATCTTCGAAAAATTCAACCTGGAAATTCCGCAAACGTACGATCAATTCAAGACGGTTGTGAAAACGCTCTCTGATAACGGCGTAGCGCCGATCGCCCTTGGCAATAAAGACCGCTGGACGGGCTCGCTCTGGTACATGTACCTGGCAGACCGTATCGCCGGCCAAGACACGCTGGCTAAAGCCATCAAAGGCGAGGCTTCCTTCACGGACGCCGGACTGGTACAAGCCGCTCAAGAAGTGCAAGCTCTTGTAGACGGCAACGCATTCGTGAAAGGCTTCAACGGCCTATCCAACGAAGAAGCAAAATCCGAGTTCATTAACGGCAATGCGGCAATGTATCTGATGGGTACTTGGGAGCTGCCGAACTGGACGACGAACGAAGACATTCCGCAAGAATTCCGCGACAGCGTAGGATTCTTCAAGTTCCCTACCGTTGACGGCGGCAAAGGAAACATCGACAGCTGGGTAGGCGGACCGGGCGTTGGCTTGTTCGTTAGCGAAAACTCAAAAGTAAAAGACGAAGCGAAAAAATTCGTTGAATACTTTGTAACGAAATGGGGAGAACAGTCTGTAACAGGCGCAGGCGTCATCCCTGCAACAAAAGTGGATACTTCGGCGATCGAACTGCCGCAATTGTATATCGACCTGTTCACCGAAATGAACAAAGCAAGCAGCATCACGCTGTTCGCAGATGTTCAAATGAAAGCGGACGCTGCAGAAACGCACCTGAACCAAATCCAATCGTTGTTCGGCAAAGCTTCCACTCCGGACAGCTTCGCAAAAGAACATGACGCTGCCATTAAAGCAGGCAAATAAAGAGAGAGAAGGGAAGAAGTTCGGCTTACTTGGCTTTAATGCCGGGTAAGCCTGATTTCTACCGCGTAAGAGAGAGGAGCCCTGATGAAGTGGACAAGGTGATGTCGAACAAAAAAATAATTGCGCTTTACGTATTGCCGGCTTTGCTTCTCATATTGGCCGTTGTCTATATTCCCATTATACTTACAGGCTATTACGGCTTGACGGAATGGAACGGAATCGGCAGTCCGGATTTTGTTGGTTTTGAAAACTATGCTGCGCTTTTGAAAGACTCGGCGTTTTGGAGCAGCGCATGGCATGCTCTGCTGCTGGCCATATTTTCAGCATTAAGCTTAATTATTTACTTGGCGGTTGCAATGGTTCTGGCCTCGAAAATTAAAGGAGCGAATTTATTCCGTAAAATTTATCTAATCCCAATGCTGCTATCGTCTGTTGCGATCGCGCAACTATGGCTCCGAATTTACCATCCTACAAACGGTATATTGAATAGCGTATTGGAATCCTTTGGCGTTGAAAATACTCCCGAATGGCTTGCAGATCCGAATCTCGTCCTATTCGCGATATTTATTCCGATCCTGTGGCAATATGCGGGCTTTTATATTTTGATCTACTACGCTGCGCTTAAGAACATCCCGGCTTCCTTGGAGGAAGCGGCGAAAATCGACGGCGCAAACGCCCTTCAAATCGCTTGGAAGATCAAGCTTCCGCTGGCGATGGAGGTGATCAAGGTTACGATCGTCCTTGCGGTCGTCGGTTCCTTGAAATATTTCGACTTGATTTATGTCATGACCAACGGCGGTCCTAACGGCGCGAGCGAAGTAATGGCATCTTATATGTATAAAGAAGCGTTTAAATCCTATGATTTCGGCTACGGCAGCGCGATCGGCTTCTTCCTGCTGCTCATTTGTTTGGTCGCGACTTGGATTATCCGCAAACTTACCGCAACAAAAGACACGATCCAATACTCGTAAGCTGAAGGAGGGACGACACGAATATGATGTCCGTATCCGCATCGCAGATGCATAATGGAAAAGCAGGCTCCGGTAAAAGCACCGCTTTAAAGCTCGGATATATCTTGCTATATGTTGTACTAATCGCCGTAGCGGTGTTTCAACTATTCCCGCTTGTATGGCTTCTGTTCTTCTCGCTGAAGAACAACCAGGAAGTGTTTAACCTGCCTCCTCTGTCGCTTCCGACAGATCCGAAGTGGGAAAACTACACCAAAGTGTGGGAAGCGGGAAATATCGGCGTTTATTTTTTGAACAGCGTATGGATTACGCTCGCGGCAACGGCGCTAACCGTTGTTATCGCCAGCCTCGTGACCTTCGCGATCACAAGGATGAAGTGGAAGGCCAGCTCGCTGGTGCTCGGTTTGTTCATGTTAGCGATGATGATTCCGGTTCACTCCACGCTGATCCCGCTGTTCAGCATGTTCAATAAGGTGCATCTGATCGACAATCCGCTGTCTCTGATCTTGACGTACGTGGCGTTCAATATGCCGATTACGATCATGATCCTGCTCGGCTTCTATTACGCGCTGCCGAAGGAAGTGGAGGAAGCGTCGGTCATCGACGGCTGCTCGGTGAATCGGATGTTCTTCCGGATCGTATTCCCGATGACGAGCTCCGTATTGGCGACAACGGCGATTATTAACATCATCTATAATTGGAACGAATTTATTTTCGTCAACACCTTCATTAGTTCGGATACGCTGAAAACTTTAACGGTCGGCGTGCAGAACTTCATCGGCCAGTATACGACGGATTGGGGGGCGATCGGCGCGACGTTGATGATCAGCATTCTGCCGATCCTGATCGCCTTCCTGTTCCTGAGCGACCGCATTGTCGAAGGCATCGCTGCAGGCTCGGTCAAAGGTTAAATCTCGTTTGCGCAGCATGAAAAAGGCAGTCCCTTCATATTCGATGAAGGGACTGCCTTTTATTTAATGAAGAGATTACTTCTGCAGGCCATAAATATCGTAAAGCTCATCCAGCATCAGGTTAGCCGCTTTAATGCCGCCGGCCGTGTTCCAGATCGCGTCGTCCACTTTGTACACTTGGCCGCTCTTCACTGCTCCGAGGTTTTTCCATAGCGGATCGTTCGTCCATTCTTGCTCCGTTTGGCTCGCTCCGCCGTCCCCTGTCTCGTACGTAAAGTAGAAGATGCGGTCCGCATCCGCTTCCGGCAGGCGCTCCTTCGTAATTTCGTCAACGAAGGCGTCCTTCGCGTTTTTCGTCATTTCATTGCGGGCAAGCCCGATCTTCTCAAATATAATACCGGAGAAGGTGTTGGTATGATAAACACGCGTTTTGCCGGCCATAAAGCGGACGACGGAAACCGTCTCGTTCAATTTGTCTCCGGCTTTCGACTTAAAGTCCTGGATGCGCTCGTCGAAAGCGGCAAGAAGAGCTTCGCCTTCGGCTTTTTTGTTCAGCGCCGTCGCGTACAGCGTAAAGTTTGTTTGCCATTCGCCGCGAAGATCCTCAGCGAACACCGTAGGCGCGATCGCTTTTAATTGCTCGTACACTTTTTCTTGACGCATTTTGTTGCCGATAATCAAATCCGGCTCAAGGCTTGCGATCAGGTCGATATTCGGCTGGCTTTCTTCGCCGACAACCGTAACGCCTTCCATATCGGCTTTAATATGCTCGTACCAAGGATCCCCCGTCCACGATTTAACCGCGCCGACCGGCTTCACGCCAAGCGCAAGCAGCGCCTCGGTTCCTTCGTTCGTCAGAATGACAACCTTCTGCGGCGTTCCTTCAATCGTTTCCGTTCCCATCGCATGAACAACCTCGTAAGATTGACCGGACGCGCTGCCGTTGTTTGCTGCGGCATTGCCGTTTTCCGCCGTATTCCCGGCATTGCCTGCGTTATTCTGAGCGTTATTTGCGCCGCATCCCGCCAGCACCAGGACCATGATGACGACAAGCGAACTCCACCATAATCCAGACTTCTTTTTCATACCCGAATTTCTCATCTTGTAAGTATCCCCCTTGGGTCTTTTCAATTGCTGATAATGATTATCACTGCCTGAGATCAAACTATAAAGAATAAAGGGAGCTTTGTCAATAAAAAATGAGAACGATTATCAAGTTCGTTGACAGAAGGAAAGCCTTCCCCTAAAATGCTAATGAACATGAACAACATTCTAATCAGCAGAAAGTGGAATCATTATGCGTCTATTCGGGTTAATCGTTTCCTTATTGGCCTTGGCGGCCGCCATGATGGGAAGCATCACTTTTGGAGTAACGGATATCCCCATTTCCACCGTGTGGGATTCGTTTGTCGCCTTTAATGGAGGAAACGAGCACCTTATTATACGTACGGCCAGACTGCCTCGGGCGCTAATCGCGGCGGCTGTAGGCGGAAGTCTTGCCGTGGCCGGCGCCGTTATGCAGGTCATTACACGCAATCCGATCGCTTCGCCCAGCACGCTTGGCGTCAACGCCGGAGCCGCTTTTTTTATCGTGATGGCGGCGGGCTGGCTTGGCGTAAGCGGGCTGCAGTCCTTCACTTGGATCGCGCTTATCGGAGCGGCAGTCAGCGGAGGGATCGTGTTTCTGCTGGGCAGCATGGGCAGAGACGGCATGACGCCCGTCAAGATTACGCTTGCTGGCGCTTCGATGGCCGCATTTTTCCATTCCTTAACGCAAGGCTTAATGCTTTCGGACGGTAAAATGTTCGATCAGGTGCTTATATGGCTGGTCGGCTCCGTCGCAGGGCGGGATATGGCTCAGCTGGCTGCCGTCTGGCCGTATATGGCGGCCGGGATGGTTATTGCCCTCCTGCTTTCCCGTCAATTGAACGTGCTGTCGATGGGAGATGAAATCGCCCAAGGCTTGGGACAGAAAATCGTCTATATGAGGATGATCTCTGCGGCTGCCGTTATTTTGCTTGCCGGCGGTTCGGTCGCCGCAGCGGGACCGATCGCGTTCGTTGGCATCATTATTCCACACATTGTCCGGCACTTGGTCGGCAACGATTACCGCTGGATCTTGCCTTACAGCGCGGTGCTGGGAGCGCTGCTGTTGGTCGCGGCCGATCTCGGCTCAAGATACATCGCCATGCCGAAGGAAGTGCCGGTAGGCGTAATGACCGCCATTATCGGGGTGCCGTTTTTTGTGTATATCGCTAGGAAAGGAAGGAAGGCGCTATGAGGAATAACCGCAGAGCCGTTCAAGTATCCTTCATCCTGTTAGCGATATGCGCAGCGGCAATTGTCGTCAGTACGGGGGCGGGCGCCCAGTTTATCTCGCCGCTGCATGTCGTGAAAGCTATCCTGGGCCAAGTTCCATTCTTGAAAGAGATCGTCGGTCATGTGCCGCGGGCCGAGGAGGTTGTGATTCTTAAGCTGAGACTTCCCCGCATCGCGGCCGCGGTGTTGATTGGAGCGGCGCTGGCCGTGGCGGGGGCGATCCTGCAAGGGGTGATCCGCAATCCGCTTGCGTCGCCGGACGTCATCGGGATAACGGAAGGGGCATCGCTCGGGGCGGTATTGTTTATTTTTATTTTTACGGGCACCGTTTCCATCCATTGGATGCCTGTGTTTGCGATTATAGGCGCATTTGTTATATCGGGGCTGCTGTACGTATTTGCCTGGAAAGGAGGCGTTTCGCCTCTCCGCCTCGTGCTGATCGGAATCGGGATATCGGCCGCTGTAAAGTCGGTCTCCTATATGCTGATCATTTCCGGCCCGCTGCAGCTTGCGGACCGTTCCTTGACCTTCATGACGGGAACCATCTACGGCATGTCATGGGACAAGGATGTGCTGACGCTGCTGCCATGGGTGGCGGTGCTGCTGCCAATCGCTTGGCTGCAATCGCGAAGCGTCGACATCCAAGCACTGGGAGACGAGATAGCCAGCAGCGTCGGCGCGCGCGTTCAGCTTCAGCGGCTGCTGCTGATCGGGCTTAGCGTAGCGCTTGCCGGCGCGGCCATCTCAATCGGGGGCGCGATTGCTTTCATCGGGTTAATCGCGCCTCATATGGCGCGCAAGCTGGTGGGGCCGGCCTTCGGGAAAGTGCTGCCGGTCAGCGCGCTGCTTGGAGCGATCCTGCTGCTTCTAGCCGATTTGGTGGCGCGCACGGCCTTCCTGCCGCGCGATGTGCCGGCGGGCGTCTTCACCGCGGCGATCGGCGCGCCGTTTTTCCTGTATCAGCTGTATCGCAACCGCAATCGATAGCAGACCATCATTCTTTAAGGGCTGCCGGTTATTCCGCGAGGATGCCGGCAGCCCTTTTGCGTTTCAGGAAGATTTGTATCCGGTATCATTTTCGTTATAATTAAACTATTGAAATGTTAAGGACTAAAGTATTACAGAGGGGGATGAAGCGAAGCGATGTGGAAGTTGTTCCGGTTTCTGCGGCCTTACCGCGCTTTAATCGCACTTGTTATGATTCTAATTCTGCTGCAGGCGCTTGCGGAGCTGTATTTGCCTACACTCATGGCGGACATTGTGAACAATGGCGTTCAGCTAGGGGATACGGCCTACATTTGGCGGATGGGAGCTTTGATGCTCGGCATTACGCTGCTTGGAACGGGGGTTGCGGTGGGGGCCAGCTTCTATGCCTCCCGTATATCTTCCTCTTTCGGACGCATCGTCAGAGGCAAGGTGTTCGCCCATGTCGAACGATTCTCTCTGCAGGAATTCGGGGAGATCGGTACCGCGTCGCTCATCACAAGAACGACAAACGACATCAACCAAGTGCAGCAGGTGCTGATGATGATGCTGCGACTGATGGTAATGGCGCCAATGATGTGTATCGGCGGTATTATTATGGCGCTTTATAAGGATGCGGAGCTGACGCTTGTGCTCCTTGTGGCGCTGCCCGTCCTCGCCGGCGCGATCTGGCTTATTACTTCAAAAGGCATGCCGTATTTCAAGGCGATCCAGAAAAAGCTCGACAGGCTGAACCTCGTGCTGCGCGAAGGATTGACCGGCATTCGGGTTATCCGTTCCTTTAACCGGACGGAGCACGAAGTGAAAAGATTCGAGCAATCGAATCGCGACTTAATGGAGACAGCGGTAAAAATCAATCAGATCATGGCGGTTATGATGCCGCTGATGATGCTCATTATGAATTTGTCGACCATTGCCATCGTTTGGTTCGGCGCTCACCGCATTGATGACGGAGCCATGAATGTCGGCGATCTTATGGCGTTTATCCAATATGCGATGCAGATCATGTTCTCTCTGCTTATGTTCTCGATGATGTTCGTGATGGTTCCCCGCGCTTCGGTGTCCGCAAGCCGGATCAACGAAGTATTGGAGAAGCATCCTGCCATTTCGGATGATGCCGCTGGCGGCATGCAAACAGGAAGCCGTCCGGCCGAAGGCGTGCTTGAGTTCGACGGGGTGTCGTTCAATTATCCGGGCGCCGAACGTCCCGCGTTATCCGGGATCAGCTTCCGGGCGAATCCGGGCGAAGTTACGGCGATTATTGGCGGAACGGGTTCGGGCAAAACGACGCTGCTTCATATGATACCGCGGTTTTTCGACGCGGCCGGCGGATCGGTGCGGATCGACGGCAAGGATGTGAGAGAGTGGCCGCAGGAGGAACTCCGCGGCAGCATTTCTCTTGTCCCGCAGAAGTCGGTGCTCTTTACGGGGACGATCGCGGACAATATCCGTTACGGCAAAGAGGATGCCTCGGACGATGAAGTGCGCAAGGCGGCGGAGACTGCCCAGGCGCTCGATTTTATTACGGCGATGCCGGAAGGCTTCGATTCCAAGCTGGACCAGGGCGGAGCCAATTTATCCGGCGGGCAGAAGCAGCGTCTGTCCATTGCCAGAGCGCTCGTGCGCAGGCCGAAGCTGTATTTGTTCGATGACAGCTTCTCCGCGCTGGATTACAAAACCGACGCGAAGCTGAGAGCGGCGTTAAAGGGAGAAACAACAGACGCAACCGTCATTATAGTCGCGCAGCGCGTAAGCACCGTAATGGATGCCGACCGCATCATTGTGCTGGATGAAGGACAAATTGCCGGAATCGGCAACCATAAGGAGCTGATGGAAGGCTGCGGCGTTTACCGTGAAATCGTTGCCTCCCAGCTGTCGGAGGAGGAGATTGCATGAGCCGCGAAGCAGGAAGAAAGGACGGTCAGCGCAGCGGTCCTCCAGGCGGGAGGCCGATGGGCTTCGGGCCGGGACCGGGCATGATGGGCATGCCGGGGCAGAAGGCGAAAAATTTCAAGTCGTCCTTCAAGCGGCTTGCCGGTTATTTGAAGCCGTTCCGGCTTCATTTGATCGCAGTATTTGTTGCGGCGATTTTAAGCACGGTGTTTTCCATCTTTACTCCGAAAATTTTGGGGAGAGCGACGGATAAGCTGGTCGAACCGATTATGGCAAGGCTTGAAGGCGCGGAAGCGGCAGTCGATTTCCGCGCGATAGCTTCTATATTGGCTCTGCTTGCGGGATTATATGTCATCAGCTCGCTGTTCGGCTTTTTCCAGCAATATTTGATGGCGGGCGTTGCGCAGAAGGTGGTCTACCGCCTGCGGAACGAAGTGAACGAGAAGCTCGGCAAGCTGCCGCTCAAGTTTTTCGACGCCCGTTCGAACGGCGATATTTTGAGCCGGGTCGTCAATGACGTCGACAATATTAGCAATACGCTCCAGCAGAGCTTGACGCAAATTATAACTTCCGTCGTTACGCTAATTGGCGTGATCGTCATGATGCTGACGATCAGCCCGCTGCTGACGCTCATTTTGGTGCTGACGCTCCCGCTTAGCTTTATCGTAATCGCAGCGGTTGCAAAGCGATCGCAGCTGTATTTCAAAAGCCAGCAGACCGAGCTTGGACTGCTTAACGGCCATGTCGAGGAGATGTATACCGGACACACGGTCGTGAAGGCGTTCGGCCGCGAGCGCCAGTCGATCGATCGTTTCGAGGAAATTAACGGCAGGCTGTACGCCTCCAGCTGGAAAGCCCAATTCATTTCCGGGATCATCATGCCGCTTATGAGCTTGATCGGAAATATTGGCTATGTCGCCATCTGCGTAGTCGGCGGGGTGCTGGTTACAAGGCAATCCATCTCCGTCGGCGATATTCTCGCCTTCATCCAATATGCGCGGCAATTTACGATGCCGATTACGCAAACGGCGAATATCGCCAACATCATTCAATCGACTATCGCGTCTGCGGAGCGCGTATTCGAGCTGCTTGACGAAGAGGAAGAATCGCCTGAAGCCGCCGGAAGCTTGAAGCAGTCTGCTGTGCGCGGGGACGTGGAGTTCCGCAATGTCCGTTTCGGCTATAAAGAAGACGCGCCGCTTATCGAAGATATGAATATCGAGGTGAAGAGCGGCCAAACGGTCGCTATCGTAGGTCCTACGGGAGCGGGCAAAACGACGCTTGTCAATCTGCTTATGCGCTTCTATGAGGTGAACGGCGGAGCGATCACGATTGACGGCCGCGATATCCGCGAGTTGGAACGCGGGAAGCTTCGCAGCTTGTTCGGCATGGTGCTGCAGGATACTTGGCTGTTCAACGGCACGATCCGCGACAATATCGCTTATGGACGCGCCGGCGCAACCGAAGCGGAGGTGGTGAGCGCGGCCGTCGCCGCTCATGCGGACCATTTTATCCGCACGCTGCCTGAAGGCTACGACACCGTGCTGAATGAAGAAGCCTCGAATATTTCGCAAGGCCAGAAGCAGCTGCTTACGATCGCCCGCGCGATATTGGCCGACCCGGCCATTCTCATTCTGGACGAAGCGACAAGCAGCGTCGACACGCGGACGGAGGTTCAAATTCAGCAGGCGATGAACAATTTGATGACCGGACGGACCAGCTTCGTTATCGCCCACAGACTGTCGACGATCCGGGACGCTGATCTGATCCTGGTCATGAATAAGGGCTCTGTCATTGAGCAGGGCACCCACGAGGAGCTGCTGGCAAAGGGCGGCTTCTATGCGGAGCTGTATAACAGCCAGTTTTCGGAAGAAACCGAAGTTCAGGCAGTATAGATTTCAAATAAATGACCGCGCGAATGGAATCCGTTCTGGATCCGGCCGCGCGGTTTTTTCGCGATTAATTGACGCTGGACGGAAGAAAAATAGGTTGTTGACACCTTAAAAAGTCAGTGCTAATATTAGGGCAAGAAATCACACTAAGTCGCTTGGTATTATAGGAATTTATAAATGGCATTGACCATTCCAATGGAGATGTATGTTCTCTTTTCTTATGGAGCCGCGTGTTTGCGCGCTGCATGAGACGAGAGAACATGCATCTTTTTTTTATCAATAGCAGCTATTGGAGAAGGAGGGAACGAACGTGAGGAAAAAGAGGGGGATCGGTTTATTGCTTGCGGCGGCTATCGGATTTGGGGTGCTGGGCGCTTGCGGCGGGCCGGCAGACACGAAGCAGGCGAACCAGGCGGAACAGAAGGAAGAGGAGAGGGAGCCCGTCACGCTGAAGTTCTGGAACTACGGCAACACGATTACGGATACGGAATTTAATAAGCTGATCGTGGAACCGACCAAGGCGAAATATCCGCATATTACCCTTGAGCGGATTAAGACGGATGCGGACACGACGCCTGAAGACCTGGTTGCGACTGGGGAAATCCCGGATATTATCTATACAAGCAGCGGGCCTGCGTACTATCGGTTTCTGGATATCGGCATTGTCCAGGAGCTGGATGAGCTGATTGAGAAGCACAAGGTTGATACAAGCCGCATCAAACCGGCCATATTGGAATCGATCAAGAGCTATACGCCCGAAGGGAAAGTGATTGCGATCCCGCTGTCATTCAATTTATTGATTACGTATTACAATAAGGAAATTTTCGATAAGTTCGGTGTGCCCTATCCTTCAGACGAACCGAAGACTTGGAGGGAATGGCTGGAGCTTGGACGGAAGCTGACGGTTCAAGATAACGGCGTGCAGTATTTGGGCATCGATCTCGGAGGGCCCGGCAATCTCGTCCGCAGCTTGAATCTGGGCAATGTGGATCCGGCGACGGGCCGTTCCTCCTTGGCGGACCCCGGCTGGTCCGAATTGTACGGCTTACTGAAGGAGCAATACGAGCTACCCGGCTTTATCGGTCCGGACAATCAAATCGTTTATGACCGGGTGACGTTTATGGAAGAACGCAGGCTGGCGATCAGGCCTTCGTTCCTTGCGAATATGGTCGGTCCGCTGGAGGAGCTGCGGCAGCAGGGGATAGAGCTGGACTGGGATATCGCGCCTGCTCCTCATTTTGGAAACAACGAAGTCGGAGGAAGCATTCACTCCTTGATCCTGTCGAATCAGAGCAAGCATGCGGATGACGCCTTTCTCGTGCTGGCCCTTATTTTATCGGATGAGACGCAGCGGCTAGTCTCGAGGAACGGGCGTGTGCCGTCCATTATCAATCCGGAGCTGGAGAAGGAGTTCGGCGCGGATATCGAGGTGCTGAAGGGCAAGAAGGTGGAAAATGTGTTTAAGCTGACGGCGAAGCCGAACAATCCGCCTCACCCGCTCGATAATGAGCTTGGCGAATTGCTGACGAAAGCGGCCGAGGAAATCGCGCTTGGCGGAAGAGATGTGAACTCCGCGCTCAGAGCGGCAGAGGAAGAGAGCAATCGGATTATAGACGCATGGGAGAAAACGGGAATCAAATAACGCGAAAACGCGATCGAGAGACGGAGGCATAGGGATGAGCGGGGAAACGGATGTGAAGCTGACAGCGGATGTGCTTGTCATTGGAGGAGGGCCGGCCGGCGCATGGGCGGCTTGGAGCGCGGCATCAAAAGGCGCCAAGGTTGTGCTGGTGGATAAGGGCTATTTGGGATCGAGCGGTGCGACCGCCCCAGGCGGAACCAATCTGCTCTATCTTCCCCCGGATAAGGAAATGCGGGAGAAGGCCGTGCAGCAGCGAATGCAATCAGGCGGCTTCTTGTCGGAAGAACGGTGGATTCACCGGGTGCTGGACCAGGTGTATGAGAACCTCGAGCTTGTCGAGCAATGGGGGTACCCGTTCGTGAAAGACGAGAACGGTGTTACGCAGCGTAACCATCTGCAAGGACCGGAGTACATGGCGCTTATGCGAAAGGTTGTCAAAAAAGCCGGCGTCAAAGTGCTGGATCAAGCTCCGGCGCTTGAGCTTCTTATCGATGACCATGGCGTAGGCGGAGCCCGGGGCGTTCTTCGCCAAGAAGGCAGGGATTGGGAAGTAAAGGCGAATGCGGTCGTGATCGCGACCGGCGGCTGCGCTTTTCTGAGTAAAGGGTTAGGCTGTAACGTGCTTACCGGAGACGGCTATCTCATGGGAGCGGAGGCAGGGGCCGAGCTTTCGGGGATGGAGTTTACGCGCAGATACGCGCCTGCCCCTGCCTTCAGCTCCAATACTCGCTCCCGGCTGCTCGGCTGGGCGACGTATTACGATAAGGATGGGAACGAGCTTCACGGCTCCCGCAGCGGAGATTTTTTGGCCGAGCGGCTGCTCGAGGGGCCGGTGTACGCCATTATGAACAAGGCGGATACGCCGGAGAAGCAAGCGATATTACGCTCGTCCCATGCGATATTTTTCCTTCCGTATGACCGCGCCGGCATCGATGTGTTCACGCAGCCTTTCCCGCTGACGTTAAGGTACGAGGGGACGGTCCGCGGGACGGGCGGCCTCCGCATCGTCGGCGATTATTGCGAGACGACGGTGCCCGGCCTCTATGCTGCCGGCGACGCCGCGACAAGGGAACGCGTGACGGGAGCCGCATCGGGAGGAGGAGCCTTCAACGCTTCTTGGGCGATCTGTTCGGGAACCTGGGCCGGCCAGGGCGCTGCGGTACATGCGCTGGGGCAGGGTGCCGGAGCGCCTGAGCGGAAGCTCCGTTCGGCGGGCCGGTACGGACTCGCTGACGGACGGACGAATTTGACGACCTCGCGGGCGGATACGCAGGAATTGATTCAAGCGGTTCAAGATCAGGTGCTTCCGCTATCAATCAATTACTTCCGGTCCGAGGCAGGCTTGACCGCCGCGCTGAATAAGCTGAACAGCTACTGGCCCGGCGTCAGCGAACAGGCTCCGGAAAGTGCCTACGATCGAATTAGGGCTAGAGAAGCGGCCGCGATGGCTGCAACCTCGAGATGGATGTATACGGCGGCGCTTGCGCGGAAAGAGAAGCGCGGCGAAGGGCTGCATGTGCTGGCGGGGTATACGGAACTGGATCCGAATCAGCATCACCGTATACTCGTATCGGGCTTCGAGTCGATACAGGTTAGACCGGATCGCACCTTTTTGGCTGGGGTTGCGGCAGGATCCCATCAGGGAACAGAACAGGGGGCTTGATGCGTCATGATTGAATTGGTTAGCGCCGAACGCTGCATCGGCTGCAATCTGTGCGTAAAAGTATGTCCGACGAACGTGTTCGACAGGACGGAGCATGAGCCCGTCATCGCGAGGCAAAGCGACTGTCAGACCTGCTTCATATGCGAGGCCTATTGTCCTGTGGACGCGCTTTACGTGTCGCCTTATACGGATGAGCAGGTAGATGTGGATGAAAGGCGCCTTGCGGAGGAAGGGGTCCTCGGGAGCTGGCGGGCGACGCTTGGCTGGGGACCCGGCAGGACGAAGCTCGCCGCGATCGATCAAACGCCCTTTATTAACCGGATATTGCCGGAGCGGCCGATACGCGCTGCAGGGATTTCCGATGTCCGGTCGCCCGCCACAAGTTAACACGGAAGCTCAATTGCCAGCTTGCTGTAACCCGGAGGCGTACCTATTCGGCGGAGTCAGTCCGGATTCCGCCGAATAGATGCCTCCTTGTCTTCAACCCCCCATATTATTAGAGAGGAATGATGAATAATGAGTCTATTATCGAATCCGTTTACCGAGCGGCAGGAACTGGAGCAAGCCTATACCCCCGAGGTGGCGGCTGCCAGAAAGCCGGATCGCCCGGTGCACCCTCTTATACTGAACCGGTGGTCCCCTCGCTCTTACGATGACCGCGCCCTAACGGATGCCGAGCTGTTCACGGTGCTGGAGGCTGCGCGCTGGGCGCCTTCCTCCGGCAACCAGCAGCCATGGCGCTTTTATGTCGCGCGGACGGAAGAGGAACATGAGCAATTCCGCAAGTTCATCAAGCCTCGCAATCGCCTCTGGACGGATAAGGCGCCGGTCCTGCTGCTGCTTGCCTCCGTTAAAACAAGGGAAAACGGGGAGCCGAACGGTGCCCATGCCTTTGACGCGGGAGCGGCTTGGGCGACGCTGGCGTTCCAGGCTAGACTGCTGGGCTTGTCGACCAGGGCGGTCGGAGGTTTCGAGTATGATGTCGCAAGAGAGATTCTCGAAACGCCGGAGCATGTCGCCCTGCACGCCGTCATCGCGCTCGGCCACCGCGGGGAGACGGAGGCGCTCGACGAATCCTTTCGCGAGCTCGAGAAGCCGAATGGAAGACGTCCGCTTGCCGAAAGCATTTTGCCGGTTCCAACTGAAAGCGCGAAAGTTTGAGCGGTACTTTAACGTTATAGACGAAAACGAAAGGATGATGGGCATGTCTCGTAAACTCGAAGTGACGAATACATGGTTGGACCGCATTGTTGAGCAGGTGCGCGGTTTGACGTACGGCGTCGTGCAAATTACGGTGCATGACGGGCAAATCGTTCAAATTGACCGGACGGAGAGAAGCCGCTTCGATAACGTGAAGCCGCCATCCTCGGGGACGAAGCGTAAATGACGAGCATGGCGGACGCCCTAATCGGGGATGTCTAGGCAGAAGCGAAAGCGATTGGCATTAGATTCACGTCGAAAACGGCCGTTTAGGAATTCGTTCCTGAACGGCCGTTTTGTTTAGCGGCTGCTATAGGATCCGCTTAGACCGGAACCTTGTCATATCTTACAGCAATTTGTTCGATTCCGCTGAGAACGATGCGATGGAGCTGAGCCGGATCCTGTTCCGGATATTCTTCCAGCGTATGCATGCCCCTCGTTTCTTTGCGCTCGAGCGACGCCGTATGCATCCATCTCGCAGTAGCCGTCATGGCTGCGATTTCCCTCGCTCTGACGCGCTGCTGCACATTATCTCCTCGAGCCGAGCTCCCGGCAACCCCCCAAAGCGCGTTTAACCGGTCAAGCGATGCGCGCAAATTCGGGACATTGCGGAAATAATTGATTTTGAGCGAAACCTCCTGCTGAACCGCTGTAACCAGCTCTTTGTTATCCGGGCGCCAGGTGGCAGGTCCTTCTGAATCATTCCGTTGCAAGCCATAACGGCCTGCTGCCCGCAGCCGGCGATGCCCGGCATGCTTGGCGAGCGATAAGGCGTAAGCGGCAGCGGCCTCGCCGGACCAGGTGCCGGAGCAGATCGCCCATGACGCGTTGAAGGCGCCGCCACCCGACATGCCGCCCATCAGCCGCTCCCGCGACGCGGCGTCGCCGGCGGCGTACAAACCGGCCACCGTCGTGGAGCAGTCCTCCGCCGCAAGCCTGATGCCGCCTGTTCCGCGCACAGTACCCTCGCAGCGGACGGTCAGCGGAAATTTTTGCGTGAACGGATCGATTCCGGTTCTATCGTACGGCAAAAAAAATACGGCATGAGAACGTCTTAGAATCGCTCTTTTTTCCGGCGTGTCCGCTTTATTCAGCATCGCGTATACGGTACGTCCCTCGCTGACGGCTCTTTGCAAAATTTGTCCGCGGTTGCCGTCCGCATTTAAGATGTTGCCGGCCTCGTCGTAATACGTTGCCCAGCCAAGCAGGCGGCCGCGCGTAATAGTGCCGAACGCGGCGCTTGGTGCGTATGCGCGGCTGAACTCCATGCCGGAGAGCTCCGCGCCAAGCTCGGAAGCCATTAATAATCCGTCGCCCGTCAGCACGTTGCAGCCGAGCCCTTTGCTCAGGAAAGCGCAGCCTCCGGTCGCCAGCACGACGGCGTTCGCCCGCACCTCCCATTCCTTGTTGTCGAGCCGGGATATGCCTCTCGCTCCGCCGACGCCATGCTCGTCGACGAGCAGCTCCAGCGACGGGTGATGGTCCAGCACCTTAACGCCGGCCTTCAGCACCACTTTGCGCATGAGATTCATATACTCCAAGCCTTGCAGGTGTCCGCGTTTCGGTACGCCCTCCTCGTCTCTTACGAAAGGGTAGCCCCATTGCTCGATGCGTTCAAGATTGATGTAGACTTGATCGAGAACGCGGTAAGTCCAGGAAGGCTCCGACAGAAACCCGCCTCCCTTGTAGCGCTGCTCGACGGCCTGATCCCGAAGTTTCTGGTCGGGAGGCAAGTAGAGCAGATTCGTCCCCCCGGGCGCGGTGGCGCCGCTCGTCCCTAGATAGCCCTTGTCGACCAGCACCACCTCCGCTCCTTTCGAGGCCGCACTCCAAGCGGCCCAAGCGGCAGCGGGACCGCCGCCGATGACGAGCACATCCGCCGTTAATCGGGTATCGAATTCATTCATCGTCATCGCTCCTTTACTCCGGCTTGGTCAGCTTAAGCGTCTCGAGTTCTTTGCGGATGGCGTCCTCCGCCGTGCGGATCGCGGTATTGACATCTGTGCCGCTTAACGCGATATCTTTGAAGGCTTGCGTCAAATATTTCGAAATGTCGTTTTCCCAGCGGTGCTGCTTCAGCACAGGAGGCTCGGCTTTAAAAATATTTTCGATTTTTTTGCCTTTCAGCACCTCAATATCGGCGCCGAATTCCTTCTCCAGCTCCGGATTATCGATCGCCGGGACGCGTCCGTTACGGGAGACGATCCGCTGCACGTCATCCGACAGTATGTTCGCGAGCACCTGAAACGCGATGTCCTTATGCTTGCTGACGCTTGAAATCGAGACGGAATGCACATTCGCCACTTTCCCTTGGCCCAAGTTGTCCGCAAAGTTAGGAATGGGGGCCAGATCCCAGTTAAGCGGTTTGCCTTGAGCGCGTAGCTCTTCCAGCGGGCCGATCAAGTTAGCAAGCAAGGTAGGGCGCATCGCTAGGTTTTGGTCGACCAAGAAGGAATCTCTGCTGTACTCAAACTGCTCGCCTTGCACGTATCCGGGAATTTGCACGCTTTTTTGTACGGTTTCAAACACGCGTCGCCACTGCTCGGACTGCAGCGTCGGTTCGCCGGTCTCCGAATCAAGCGCGAAGATGCCGTAGCTTCCCTGCAGCGTCGCGGGACCGTTGTTCAAGTCGGTGCCAATATATTGAACGCCGCCATCGTTTACGGTAAGCTTCTGCGCGATGGCAAGCAATTCGTCCCATGTGATCTGCTCGTCGGGGGGATAAGGAACGCTGAATTTATCGAAAATGTCCTTGTTATAAAACAATGCCGCTACGTTAGAGGAGAACGGCAGCGTAAACAGCTCGCCATTTTTGGAGAAGTTCAATACGGATTCTAGCAGAACAGGCTTCAGCCGCTTCGTGTCAAAGCCGTGCTTCTCGGCTAGCGGCGTTAAATCGGCCAGCGCTTCCAGCTCCTGAAAGGCGTAGTAGGAGCCGCTTGTCTGATAAATAATATCCGGCGGCTCATTGGAAGTGAGCACCTCCGCCGGGGTGACGCCTTCGGCCGGCACTATTTTTTCCAGCGTCACATGCGGGAATTTTTGCTTGGTCGGCTCGACAAAAAATAAGTTGAACTCCGTGTCGGTCAGCGTCCCCCCGCCGACATAAAAGGTAAGCGTAACAGGCTCCGCGTTCGCGCCTGCTTCTTGCGTCTCGCCTGACGGGGCAACGGACGGCGCGGCGGTCTCCTGGCTATTGCCGCCTGCGGTCCCGCTGCCGCTGTTGCCCCCGGCGCAGCCGGACAGCAGCAAGCTGAACAGAATGATGCCGGCAGCCGCGGAATAGGCTTTTTTTCGTTTATTGATTGTTTTCATAGGAGAAACCCCTCTCAAATGTTTGTTCGCCGTGGCGGCAAGATCCGGTCTATAAACTCCGTCGTGTCGATCGAAGCGAGCTTTGTGCGGCCGGGTCCCCAGCCGACTGTGGCGCGCCAGCTTCCAAGCAGACCGGACGCGATTAATTCCTCTTCCTCCACGTCGACGGAGACATCGGCGTAAGGGGAGACGTACAGCGCGTCCGCAGGACAATGCGCTTCGCAGACAAAGCAGGTTTGACAGTCCTCCTGCCGTGCGATAAAAGGCAAACCTTCTGCGTCAACGTCGAAAACATGCGTCGGGCATACTTTGACGCATATCCCACATCTGATGCACCGATCGTCGCTTACGAGCTCAATCATAGGGCGTAACCTCCTTTACTCGAGATAAAACCACGAGTCATGAAAACAAAAAAAGATGCTCCACGACTGTGGGCATCTCCGCTCATACGGTTGATTGGGGTAGAAAATTAATAATTTCCATAAGAATACTTGGATATATACGTATCATACCTTCGCTCGTTCGAATGGTCAACAATAAATATTTCTCTCCATTGACAAAGAAGGGAATCACTGTTAGCATGCGATTATAACCAAGTATTGTGATGGGGATAGAGTGAATCATGTATTTTTTAATTGAATGCTATTATGACCGTTCGAACGGAAGCTGCCTTGGCGTCAAGGTAAGTCTTCTGTTTTTTAATTTATACGAAGTGGAGGAGTGATGGAG
This sequence comes from Paenibacillus nanensis, assembly GCF_003583765.1. Lineage (GTDB taxonomy): Bacteria > Bacillota > Bacilli > Paenibacillales > Paenibacillaceae > Pristimantibacillus > Pristimantibacillus nanensis. The sequence continues at coordinate 250,778 of NZ_QXQA01000005.1, read as the reverse complement.
AATGTCTGAACAAACATTGCGGTCCGCCCCGTTCGAAATTGCTGTTAGCGACGGGCTTAAGGTAAGAGGGCGGGTGAAAACGCAGGAGAACGGAGTTCGCAAGCCGATTGTCGTTGTTGCCCATGGCTTTAGGGGGTTCCAGGATTGGGGGTTTTGGCCGGACGTGACGGACCGGTTCGCTTCTCGGGGCTACTACACGGTCAGCTTCGATTTCTCTCGTATCGCGGCGAAGGAGGAGGGGCTGGACGATGGGCGTGTCGCCCGTGCGAGCACGCAGTCCCAAGACGTGCTGGATATTGAAGCTGTTATACGCCTTATCGGGGAAGGGCGTCTTCCGCTTCAGGAAGAAGCCGATTCGAACCGGGTCGCTTTGCTTGGACACAGCCGTTCGGGCGGAAGCGGCATATTGTATGCCAGCGAAAATCCCGAGCAGGTTGACGCGGTCATTGTGTGGAACGGCGGGCCTGCACCGGCGAAATCGTCGAAGGAGCCGGATTTGACGCCGGTGCAGTTGGCCGTGGCGCTCGATTACGAAGCCAATCCGGAGCGCTTTGATATCGCGTCACGATTCCAGGAGCTCAGTCAGCCGGCGCTTATCGTGCAAGGAGACAGCGACAGTGAGCGACTGCTGGCTTTCGTCGACAGGCTAAAGGAGCTTGCCCCCCACCAAAGCTATGTGTCGATCCAAGGCGCGAACCATACGTTCGGCGCGGTTCATCCTTACGAAGGGTCGAATGAAGGGCTGGACGCGGCCTTTGAGGAGACGGCTGCTTTTCTGGCCAGAACATTTCAGCCGAAAGCGGCGGTTTAAGAGCGGCGGGACCGCCTTATCGGCCCCGGAATGGCCATCGGGGGTGATGTAAGGCGGCCGGACCGCCTTATCGGTCCCGGATTGGCCATCGGGGGTGGTGTAAGGCGGCAGGACCGTCTTATCGGTCCCGAATTGGCCATCGGGGATGGTGTAAGGCGGCGGGACAGCCTTATCGGTCCCGGATTGGCCATCGGGAGGGGGGAAGGCGGCGGGATCGTCTTATCTGTCTATGAACGGCCAGTTGGTGGGGATTGAGTTGTCGAGACCGCCTTATCCCCTAAAGCAGCCGGACGAGTAATACGGCAGGACAAACGAAAGGGGCGTCCCCCGTCATTCGTGATGACTAGGGATGCCCCTTTCGTTACGCTAATCGCCTATACCCCTCAGTTCTCCATTCTTCAGCCGCGCGCCCTTGAATGAATATTTTTTTCTGCCTAAAGCGACTCCAGTCTGATAGTGAACGCCGTTATCGTTACGCGACAATTGCGATCCGAACGACAGCGCCTTATCCAAAGTCACTCGTCGAGAAGGTAAGGCACGCCGAATATATCAATACGTCTAATGCCCGCCTAAAAACCGGAAAATTGGTGTTGTACGCAGGAGTAGGCTATGCTATAGTGAATAAAGTGCAGGAAACCACTTGGATTAATAGGCATTAACGCATTCAACCGTACAAACGGAGATGCGCTTTCGATCATGGATCGGAGGCGCATTTTTTATTTTGAAGGAGGGAAGGATATGGCGCTTATTGCAAACAACATCACGGAACTGATCGGGGGAACGCCTTTGGTCCGCCTGAATAAGATCGTTCCGGAAGGAAGCGCGGAAATTTATGTGAAGCTCGAATTTTTTAATCCCGGAAGCAGCGTGAAGGATCGAATCGCCATCAGCATTATCGAGGAGGCGGAGCGCGAAGGAAAGCTGAAGCCGGGCGCGACCATCATTGAAGCGACGAGCGGCAATACCGGTATCGGCATCGCGCTCGTGGCTGCGGCGAAAGGCTATCGGGCGATTCTGGTCATGCCGGAGACAATGAGCATCGAGAGGCGGAATCTGCTTCGAGCTTACGGAGCGGAGCTCGTCCTTACGCCCGGAGGCGAAGGCATGAAAGGCGCGATTCGCGTCGCGAAAGAAATTTTGGATAAAAATCCGGACTACTTTCCCGCGCAGCAATTCGATAACCCGGCTAACGTCAAAATTCACCGCGAGACGACAGGGCCGGAAATTGTAGAGGCGATCGATTCGCTGGACGGACGGCTGGACGGCTTCGTAGCGGGCATCGGAACCGGCGGCACGATTACGGGCGCAGGCGAAGTGCTCCGCGCGCGCTATCCGGACATTCATATTGCGGCCGTCGAGCCGGCCTCTTCTCCGGTATTATCCGGCGGAAGTCCAAGTCCGCATAAGATTCAAGGCATCGGCGCCGGTTTTGTGCCGTCTATTCTGGATACGGGTATTTATGACGAAATTATCCAGGTGACGAATGAGCAGGCGTTCGAGACGGCTCGGCTCGCGGCCAAATCGGAAGGCATTCTCGGAGGCATCTCTTCCGGTGCGGCTATTTATGCGGCTCTTCGACTCGCGGAGAAGCTTGGTGCCGGCAAACGCGTCGTCGCCATCGTTCCGAGCAACGGCGAGCGCTATTTGTCGACCGTACTGTATGCGGAGGAGCAGCAAGCCTAGTCTAAAAAGCGGGCTGCCGCCTTTAAATCCTACTTGACAGATAGGAATTATGTGTTATTATCCGAATATAATCATTCATAAGTCGACTGGACGTCCAGAGACATGACCGAATCCTTATAGAGGAGAGGTTATGTCTCTTTTTTTCACCCGTCGTTCATTCCATTTTATTAAGGGGGAAGCAATGATGGCTTACACTTTGCAAATCGGGGAGTCCGCTCCTGACTTCAATCTGCTGGCAACGGACGGAAAGCGTTACAGCCTGGAGAATTTTGCGGATGCAAAAGCGCTTGTCCTATGGTTTACCTGCAATCATTGTCCTTTCGTTCAAGGCTCGGACGAAGTAACGCGCGAAACGGCGCTGAAGTATGGCCCGCAAGGCGTCGCGTTTGTAGCGGTCAACTCCAATAGCGCAACCTCGTATCCGGATGATTCTTACGAGAAAATGATCGAACGAATCGACGAGCATAAGTTTCCATGGACGTACCTCCATGACGAGAAGCAAGAGACCGCGCTTGCCTACGGCGGGCTTCGCACGCCCCACTTCTACGTATTCGACGCGGACCGCAAACTGATCTACACAGGGCGCGCCGTCGATTCGCCGAAGGACTCGGAAAAAATTACTTCCTACGATTTGAACAATGCGCTTGACGATTATTTGGCGGGACGCGAGGTAGCGGTGCCGCTTACGAATCCGATCGGCTGCAACATTAAATGGGAAGGCAAGGATAAAAAATGGATGCCCGCAGAGGCATGCGATTTGGTGCTTAACTAGCGGTTTGAAGGGAAGGGACTTCCAAGGCCGAGGCATCCAAGCGTCGGGCGGAGGTCCTTCTTTTACCACAATAGAATGTATAAGTTTTCGAGAAATCGAAAACCGAAATTCGATTTGGTGATAAAAACCTCATCTAAACGCGGTCGCGCATCCTCGAAGGACTCCGCTAGGAGTTTTTCTTAAAAGTAAATTCCAACTAAACTGATCTGAATGATAAACATAAGTGGATCGACCGTATAAACGGAGATGTGCTTCTCTCGCATTGGCTTTCGCGGAGCAGGGGAAGCGCGTCTTCTTTTTTTGTACAAGAGAAGCTTACGTCAGTCACAGGACAAAAAAAGAGGAGAATCGATATGAAAAAAACGGGGATATCTTTGCTCTCCATTATCCTTTTACTGAGCGTACTTGCCGCATGCAGCGGGGGAGGCAACGCCGGAACGCCGTCAGACATCTCGAATAACCAGCCGGGAAGCCAGCCGCAAGCAAGTGAAGAAGGAGGCGGGGAGCCGGTAACGCTGAAGGTGCTTCGCGCGGGCATTACGGTTACCGAGACGGAATTCGAGAAGGTGCTGGTTGAACGAACGAAGGAGAAGTTCCCGAACGTCACGCTGGAATGGGTGGACGCTCCGGAGGATGTCGAGCTGGAGCCGCTGATTACATCGGGTACGGTGCCGGACATTATGTTCGTGTCCACCTCCTCGCTTTCGACAACGCTTAAGGATTTGGATCTTGCGGAAAACCTTCAGCCCTATATCGAAAAGTACGAGGTGGATCTTACTCGTCTAAAACCGGTCGTGCTGGACACTATTCAGAAGTACTCGCCGGACAACGAGCTGCATGGGATTCCATTTTCGGTTAACTTGCCGGTCCTGTTCTACAACAAGGATATATTCGATAAATTCGGAGTCCCTTACCCGCCGAACGATCAGATGAGCTGGAATCAGGCGATCGAGCTCGGCAAACAGGTGACCCGCAGCGATAACGGCGTCGACTATGTCGGTATCGACCTGTTCGGCTCGAGCAATATCGCGACGGGACTCGATCTATACATCGTCGACCCGGAGACGGGCGAAGCGAACGTCACGACGCCGGAGTGGATCAAAGTATTCGAGCAGCTGAAAAAGAGCTATGAGGTGCAAGGCTATATCGGCGCAGACGGCCGTTATCAATACGCGAACGACGACGATATTTTCTATAACGAGCAGAACCTGGCCATGGTCGCCTATAATATCGCTCATTTGCTCGGGCCTTTGGAGGAGCTGCGCCAGCAGGGCGTAGAGCTGAACTGGGACTTCGCCCCGTTCCCGAATTTCGAAGAAAATCTGGGCACGGGCAAAGCGGCTAACATTCATTCGATGATCGTAACGAAATCAAGCAAGCACAAGGATATCGCGTTCCAGGTGATCGCGAACGTCCTTACCGACGAGTCCCAGCTTGCGCTGGCGAAGGTCGGCCGTGTTCCGACGGTGGAAGGCAAGCAGTTCGAAGAAGCATATGGCCAGGATATTCCGGTGTTGCAGGGCAAAACGGTTGAGAACATCTTCAAGGCACCGCCTCGAAACGTCATTAAACCGCATAAGTTCGAAAGCAAAGTGCGCAAGTTTTTGGAGGAAGCGGAAAGAAGCATCGCGGTTGACGGCCAAGACGTCAATACGGCGCTCCGCATCGCCCAGGAATCGATCGAGAAAGAGCTTGAAACGCTGAACAACACGTCGAACTAACCGATCAAGAAAACAAACGAAGCAACCGGCGCGGGCGCCATAGCCATTATGGCGCCGCGGCTGCCGTCTTAGGAGGGTGAGCCTGATGGCCAGCATCTCGATCCAGCATCTGTATAAACGCTACGGCAAGGAGAAGCAGCCTGTCGTAAGCGACTTTCATTTGGATATTGAGGACAAAGAGTTTCTGGTATTCGTCGGCCCTTCGGGCTGCGGAAAATCGACGACCCTTCGCATGATCGCCGGCTTGGAGGATATTTCGGAAGGCGAGGTTTATATTGGCAGCCAGCTGGTGAATCACCTCCCGCCGAAGGACCGCGACATTGCGATGGTTTTTCAAAACTATGCATTATACCCCAATATGAGCGTCTACGAAAATATCGCATTCGGCTTGCGTCTTCGCAAGCAGCCGCGGCATGAAATCGATCTTGCGGTGCGCCGCGCGGCACGGGTGCTCGAAATAGAACCCTATTTGAACCGGAAGCCGAAGGAGCTGTCCGGCGGCCAGCGTCAGCGGGTCGCCCTCGGCAGGGCGATCGTGCGCAATCCTAGCGTATTCCTCATGGATGAGCCGCTGTCGAACCTCGACGCCAAGCTGCGCGTGCAGATGCGGATGGAGCTGATCCATCTTCATAAAACGCTCGGCGCCACGTTTATTTACGTGACGCACGACCAGATTGAAGCAATGACGATGGCCGACCGGATCGTCGTCATGAAGGACGGCGTCATTCAGCAGATCGGCACGCCGGAGGCGGTATACATGACGCCAAGCAACCGGTTTGTGGCGAGCTTTATCGGATCGCCCGGCATCAATTTTATTGAAGGAAAAATAACGGACGGACCGGACGGCAGGCTGCATTTTACGACGAACCGTTTCTCCCTGCCGGTTGCCAAGGACACGGCCGAGATGCTGAAACGGCATAACAAGGTGGACCGCCGGGTGACGCTTGGCGTGCGTCCCGAGCATGTCGGGCCGGAGGGGCTCTACTCCGAGTCGGTATTCACGGCGGTGTTCAAAGTAAGCGAGCTGATGGGAGCGGACCGGTTCCTGCACCTCGATATCGGGCAGGACCGCCTTCTGGTAGCCCGAGTGGACGCGCATTACCGCTGCGAAGAAAACGAGCGTTTACGGATCGTGATCGATATGTCCAAAGCGCTGTTTTTTGAACCGGACAGCGGAGAAAGGCTCGCCTAGGCGGTGAAACGGAAGGAGAGTGAAAACGATGCGGAATATCGGCAAACGGCGTTACCTCTACTCGGCGATTCTGCTCCTTGCCGTCATCATCCCGATTTTGGCGTTCGGGCTCGGGTTTTCGAGCGCCGGCTCAAGCTCCTTGGACGGTCCCTACGAGACGGTGCTGGAACTGGAGGGCTTCCGGGAATGGGCTGACCGCTCGATCGCGGAAGCCGAGCTGGAGCCGTATTATGCCGACGTGCTCTTGGACGAATATGCAAGTATCCCGCATGCAAGCTCGCGTATTGCCGTCGAAGCATCGGCTCCTGCCGCCCGTTCCGACGAGTCCGCATTGCGAAAGGGAGCGTACGGAGGCAGGGACAACGTGCTTGTGTGGGACTCGATGGATACCCATTGGGCGGAATATAAGGTAACGGTCCCTGAAGACGGGCTGTATGAAATGCATGCAACGTATTTGCCGCTGAAGGGCGAGGACAACACGCGTCCAGTCGTATGGGATGTGAAAATAGACGGAGCGCGTCCGTTCCGGGAGGCTTCATCGATCACGCTGTACCGGCAGTGGAAGGATGCCGGCGACATGAAAAAAAATGACGACGGCGACGAAATCCGGCCGGTTGCCGCGGATATATCCGACTGGCAGACGCATCCCCTCGTCGATTCGGGGGCGAACTACGCCGAGCCGTTCAAATGGCATTTCACGAAGGGGACGCATACGATCCGGGTCGAAGGGTATGAGCCGGTCGCAATCGCCGAGCTTGCGCTGGAGCCTCCGCAGGAGCTTCCAACCTACCTCGAGGCAAAGTCGTCCTACCCGTCTTCCGAGTCGCCGGATGCGGACGACATCCTCATCCAGGCGGAGCAAATGACATGGAAAAACGACCCTTCCGTCGTCATGATGTGGGACCGCGATTGGCGGTCGGTTCCGCGGGCGGAAGGGCGCATCACGTACAATACGATGGGCGGCGTCCGGTGGGACTGGCCGAATCAGGAAGCGGCATGGGAGTTCGAGGCGCCGGAGAGCGGGTTGTACAAAATCGGGTTGCGGGCGCTGCAAAACCGTTTCTCGCAGAAGGCATCGTTCCGCACCATCAAGATCGACGGCAAGGTGCCTTTCAGGGAGCTGCTCACGTACCGGTTCCCTTATGGCAGCACATGGCAAAGCGTCGTGTTGTCCGACGGGTCTGGCGAACCTTTCGACATTTATTTGGAGAAGGGCAAGCATACGTTGTCTATCTCGCTTACGCACGCATCGGTCAGCCCGATCGTGCGGGGCATCGAGAACCTGAGCGCGCTGCTCCGCGATATCGACACCGATTTGAACGCGCTGACGAGCGGGCAGGTCGACCGCAACCGGACGTGGAAAATCGACCGCGATTTGCCGGGCTTAAAAGGCCAGCTCGAGCAGGCCGCACATAACCTGGATGTGCTCGCGGACGCGATGACGGAAGTGAACGGACGCAAGGACAGCGCCAGCGAAGGGTTTCGTTCCTCGGCTGGCGATCTGCGGGCATTGCTGGAAATACCGGACGACATTCCGTACCATGTGGACGAAATTGCCTCCATTACGGAGAAAATCAACAATTTCGTTGTTAATTTGCACAAGCAGCCGCTTCAGCTCGACGAGATCTATATTGCTCCCGCAGACGGCGAGTTCCCGGATATGCTGGCGTCTTGGGGAGAGCAGGCCGTCGGGATTGCCGCTAATTTCTTTTATTCCTTCAATACGCGCCAAAGCCTTGGCGAGCTGGATGATAACGAGCTGAACGTCTGGGTGCTTCGCGGCCGCGACTACGTGACCCAGCTGCAGGATCTGGCGGACGAGACGTTTACGCCCGTCACGGGCATTAAAGTGAAGGTCAATCTGCTGCCGAATCCGGAGCTGCTCGTAATGTCGAACGCGGCGGGGCTGCAGCCGGACGTGGCGCTTGGGCTGAATCAGGATTTGCCCGTCGATTACGCGATTCGCGGCAGCGTGTACGACCTGAGCCGCTTCGGCGATTTCAAGGAGGTATACGATAAGTTCAGCCCCGGATCGTGGCAGGCGCTTTATTACGACAAGGGCTATTACGGCTTGCCGGAGACGCAGTCGTTCCAGGTGCTCTATTACCGCAAGGACATCATGCGCGAGCTGGGCCTTGCCATCCCGCAAACCTGGCAGGACGTATACGACATGCTGCCGACGCTGCAACAGCATGAAATGAACTTTTATATGGATCCTCAGCAATTTTTGCCGTTTATTTCACAGAACGGCGTGGAGTTTTATACGCCTGACGGGTTCCGTACCGGGCTCGATACGCCGGAAGGATTCCATGCCTTCAAGCAATGGACCGACCTGTACAATATGTACGCGATGGAGAAGCAAGTGCCGAGCTTCTACCAGCATTTCCGGACCGGCACGATGCCGATCGGCATTTCCGATTACAACATGTATGTCCAGCTTGCCGCGGCGGCGCCTGAGCTGAACGGCCGCTGGGGAATCGCTCTCATCCCAGGCGTGGAGAAGCAGGATGGCACGGTCAGCAGATGGGCCGGCGGCTTGCAGACGACGGGCGTCATCTTCCAAGAGTCGAAAAAGAAGGAGCAGGCTTGGGCGTTTCTGAAATGGTGGATCTCGACGGACACGCAAGTGCGTTACGGCTCGGACCTTGAAGCGATTAACGGGGTCTCCTTCCGGTGGAATACCGCGAATGTGGAGGCGTTCGTGCGGCTGCCATGGAAGCGGGAGGACGCGAACGTGATCCTGCAGCAATGGGCGTGGTACAAGGAAAAGGAAAACCCGCCCGGAGGTTACTTCATGGGGCGGGAGCTGAACAACGCCTGGGTGCGGTCCGTCATCGACGGAATGAACTACCGGGCGTCGCTTGAAAGCGCGATTCTGGACATTAACCGCGAGCTCAGGCGCAAGCAGCAGGAGTTCGGCTTTATTGACGAGAACGGCCAGCCGCTGAAGTCGCTCGACTTCCCGGTCGTGAAGGAACCATGGGACGGGGTGAATCCATATGTCAAATAAACTCGGGTCGGGCGGCATAGCCGTCCGGGGCCAATCGAAGCTGGGCGTTCAGGAGACGGACATTCCTGCTGCGGAGCTCGGGAGGGAGCGGGTCCGCGCGAGGAGCCGGGTAACGGCGCTGCTCAAGGAAATATGGCGTTATCGGCTCAGCTACTTGTTCATCTCGCCGTTTCTGCTATGCTTTATCGCTTTTATCGTCATTCCGGTCGTCGCTGCCGTGGCGCTCAGCTTTACGTATTTCAACGCGATCGAGAGGCCAAGGTTTATCGGGTGGCAAAACTTTCAATATCTGATCTCGCAGGATTTGCTGTTTTTGAAATATGCGCTCCCGAATACGTTCAAATTCGCCATTATCGTAGGCCCCGGCGGCTATATCGCGGCGTTTCTGCTCGCGTGGCTGATCTCGCAGCTGCCGGGCAAGCTGCAGAAATGGTTCTCTCTGGCGATGTATACGCCGTCTCTTACGATCGGGATCGCCATGTCCATTGTCTGGCTTCCGCTCTTAACGGGGGATCGAATCGGATACCTGAACAGCATTTTGCTCCGTCTCGGATGGATCGAGGTGCCGCAGCTTTGGGTGACGGACCCGGCCTACCTGATGAACGCTATGATCGGCGTCACATTATGGTCCAGCATGGGCGTCGGGTTTCTCGCGATGCTGGCGGGCATACTGAACGTCAATAAAGACTACTACGAAGCCGCGCGCATTGACGGGATGAAAAGCCGGCTCCAAGAAATCTGGTATATTACGATCCCTTCCATGAAGCCGCAAATGCTGTTCGGAGCGGTAATGGCGATTGTGACGACGTTCAAAACCGGCGCGATTGGCGTCGAGCTGTCCGGCGTCAACCCGACGCCTGCATATTCCGGCCATTTGATCATTAACCATATCGACGATTTCGGCTTTATCCGGTTTGAGATGGGGTACGCCGCCGCGATATCCGTCTTTCTGCTTATTCTAATGTACGTCTCCAATAAGCTGAGCTGGGGCTTGTTCGGCTCGAAGGGAGATGAATGATATGCTTCACTTTTTATGGAAACGAAGGCGCTCGAAGCTGAACCGGATGGACGGCTTTCAAAAGCTGCTCACGCTGCTGCTCAGCGTTCTGGCCGTTTTTATGCTGCTGCCGATCGTTTATATTTTCAACCATGCGTTTAAGCCATACCACGAATTGTTCGTCTATCCGCCGACTTTTTTCGTGAGGGAGCCATCCTTTCAAAACGTCAACGAGCTGCTTGCGGTTACGTCACGCTCCACTGTGCCGATGATCCGTTACCTGTTCAACAGCGTGTTCGTCTCGACGCTGGCGGTTATTCTGGTAACGGGCATAAGCGCCTTGTGCGCCTACCCGCTGTCCAAACACCGGTTCCCGGGCGCGGGCTTCGTTTTTGCCGCCATTCTTCTGACGCTTATGTTCGCGCCGGAGGTCGTGCAAATTCCCCGCTATCTGGTCGTAAGCGAGCTGGGCATCATGAATACGTACTTCGCCCACCTGCTGCCGCTTATCGCTATGCCGATCGGCGTGTTTCTGCTCAAGCAATTCATGGACCAAATTCCCGACTCGCTGCTGGAGGCGGCTAGGATTGACGGCGCGAGCGAATTTACCGTCTTTCTGCGTATCGCGGTTCCCGTCTGTATGCCGGCGATCGCGACTGTCGCGATTTTGGCGTTCCAGAACGCGTGGGGGAACGTTGAAACCTCGTCCTTGTTCATGTTCGACGAAGAGATGAAAACCTTCTCCTTCTTCTTGTCGACGCTTACGAGCAACCTGGCGAACAACGTCGCCATGCAAGGGGCGGCGGCAGCAGCGGCGCTCATCATGTTCGTGCCGAACCTGGTCGTGTTCGTCATTCTGCAGGGCAAAGTGATCGCGACGATGGCGCATTCGGGTATCAAATAAAGAGCGGAGGGAGTTCGCATGCACAAACGGCTCGCGCTGCGCATCGCGTCGCTTGCGATTATAACAATCGCGGCGGCGATTTCGGCTTACCCTCAGCAGGCCTGGGGGGATGTGCCGTATGAAACCTATTACAAAGACAACTATAACCGGCAATACAAGATCCAAACGGCATATATGCCCTCGGCTGCGCTCGGCAACGAGCTGTTTATCGACGACCCGGAGCATCCGGGACAGCAAACATTTTCGCCGCTCAATCAGCCGCAGGATTTGTTCATTGACGAAGACGACAACATGTACATTGCCGATACCGGCAACAACCGGATCGTCCATCTGAATGCGGAAGGGCAGCTCGTCCGCGTGCTGGAGCTGAAGGACAAACCGCTGAACCGCCCTCAGGGCGTCTACGTGCATGATAACGGCGACATCTATATCGCGGATACCGGCAACAACCGGGTGGTCCGGCTGGATAAGGACGGAGCGGTGCTGAAAGAGTTTGTTCGTCCGGAGTCGAAGCTGATTCCCGATTCGTTCAAGTTCGATCCCGTTAAGCTGGTCGTCGATAAGCGCGGTTTCTTGTACATTGCGACGCTCGGCGGCTACCAAGGGCTGCTGGAGCTTGATCCGGAAGGGCAATTCCAGGGCTTCTTCGGAGCGAATAAGACGAGCGTGTCCTTCATCGACAGCCTTAAGCGGCTGCTGTATTCGAGAGAGATGTACGAACGGGAAATCAGCAAGCTGCCCGGCTCCATTACGAGCGTTGATAAAAACGAAGAAGGCTTCATCTATACCGTAACGAAGGAAGTCCGCAGAGGCCAGCTGAAAAAGCTGAACATCGCGGGTCTTGACCAGCTTGCCGGCAAAGGAGAATTCGCCGATACGCTGTCAGACGGCAGATACGGCGAGTTTATTCAGGGCGCAAAGAACGGAGGCGCACACGAGTCGCCGCAGTTGAACGATTTGACCGTCGACGGGGACGGAAACATAACGGTCATCGACACGAAGCTGAATGTCGTCAGCCAATACGACGGGAACGGCAACCTGCTGTTCTATTGGGGCGGCTCCGCCGGCGATACGACAACGAAGCTGGGTCTCGTCAAATTGCCGACCGCGATCGCCAGCGATTCGGCGGGCAGGCTGTATATTCTCGACAGCGAAAACAATGTGGTGCAAAAATACGAGCTTTCCGAGTTCGGCCGGCTGGTTCATCAGGCGAACAGCTTGACGCAGGACGGCCGCTATGAAGAAAGCGAGCCGCTGTGGCGCGAAGTGTACCGCCAAAATTCGTATTATGCTCCCGCCGTTCTCGGCCTTGCGAAGGCAGCCTATAAAAGAGGCGAATACGAGGAGGCGCAGAAGCTGTTCCGCGACGCGGGCTGGGCGCAGGGCTACTCCGATTCGTTCTGGCAAAACCGGCTGCTCTGGTTCCAAAATAACTTCGGACTGTTTATGAATATTATTTTTGCCGTTCTGATTGTCGGCTGGGTCCTCAGGGTTATGGCGAGGCGGTTCGGCGGACGGCTGCTTAAGCGCAGCTCGCGGGAAGCGCGGCGGCCGCGAAGCGAGCTCGCGGGGCAGCTCAGGCACGCGCTTTATATCGTCAAGCATCCGCTAGACGGCTTTTACGGGATCCGCCATGAAGGCAAAGGAAGCGTCCTGAGCGCGACCATCGTGCTGGCGGTCGCGCTTGCGGCATACGGCTTTATGCGGTCGCGGACGAATTTTATTTTTAACCCTTCCGTTATCGTCGAGCCGGGAGTGATCAATGCGTTGATCCAATTTAGCGTCGTATGGCTGGGATTTGTCATCGCGAACTACTTGACCAGCTCTCTGAGTCAGGGAGAGGGACGGTTCCGGGATGTCTATACGGGAAGCGCGTATGCCATGCTGCCGCTCGCGGCGGTCGGCATTCCGCTCACCGTTTTATCCGGCGCGATGACGCTGAACGAGTCTTCGATTTTTTATTTTCTGCAATACGGATTATACGGCTGGGCGGCGCTGCTCCTGTTCTGGCAGGTTCAAGGCGTTCAAAACTTCAGTGTATGGGAAGCGGTGAAAAATGTGCTGCTGACCGTATTGACGCTGTTCGTTATCGCGATATTGATTTTTATCGTGTTCAGCCTGACCAGCGAGCTGGCCGACTTTATTTATTCGATTTATCAGGAGGTGGCGATCCGATGAAACGTCAGTTAACGGCTTTTATTGTGACGGCGGGCGTGACGGGATTGCTCCTTCTCGGACTGATTTGGCTTATTCAGAAGGATGCCGAAGGCTCTATTCCGGCGGCGAATCCAGCGCCGGCGGAGATCGCCGCCGATGCGTCGGCGCCGATCGAGCCGGGCTTGCCGGATGAGAGCCGTTTCACGGCTGCGGGCGAAAGCGAGTCGTTCCGGTTATGGGCGGATGCGGTGACGGGGCACTTCAAGGTGGAGAGCAAAGCGAGCGGGCGGATCTGGCGTTCGTACCCGGATCCCGCTTATTGGGGCGTGGAGACCGCAAGCGGCGTCTGGAAGACGAACTTCCTGTCGCCGGTCATGCTGGAATATATCGACGCGACGAATTCCAAATCGCAGACCAAGCTGACGAATTGGATGGAGGAGAAGGGCGTGCTCGAAGGGTATGAGCGGCTGGAGAACGGCTTCCGCGCCGTATTCCATCTGACATCGTCAGGGTTCAAAATTCCGGTCGAGGTTCGGCTTATCGAAGATTACGTCGAGATCAAGGTGATCGACGGCGAAATCGAAGAAGGGGCTTTCAGCCTGCTGAACCTGAAGGCTTATCCGCAGTTCGGCGCTCAGCCCTCCAAGGATAAAAACGGTTATTTATTGCTGCCCGACGGCTCCGGAGCGCTGGTCCGTTTCGACGAGAACCGGACGGGCGATAAATCGGTTTACCGTGAACCGGTCTATGGGGCGGACCTCGCCTTTTACAATGAAATGACGAGCCGCAACGAGATTCGGATGCCGGTGTTCGGATTGAAGTCCGGCGAACAGGCTTTTCTCGGCGTGATGACGGAAGGCGAGGCTTACGCGAAGCTGTTCGCGGCGCCGGCAGGCTCGCTGGGGACTTCCAATTGGATTAGCCCGGAGTGGCAGTACCGGATCAAGTTTTTCCAAAGCACGGACCGGGAAGGCACGGAGGGCTTTTATACGTTCAGCAAGGACCGGTTCGAGGCTTCGTCGCGGAGCGCGAGATACTACCTGCTCGAAGGAGAGGCGGCCGGTTATGATGCAATGGCTTCCCGTTACCGGCAATATTTGATCGAAGAGAAGGGGCTTGCGAGGCTTCAGCCGGATGGGGAGGACATTCCGTTCTACGCCGATCTGATCGCCGCCGATCTTCAGCAGGGCGTGCTGTGGGACGACTATATCGTCGGCACGACGACCGGCCAAGCGGAGAAGCTGGTGTCTGAGCTGAAGCAAGCGGGGATCGGGAGCGTTACAGCGATCTACCACGGCTGGCAGAAATGGGGATACAGCTCGTATGGCGGACTGTTCCCGGCGGATAAACGGATCGGCGGCAATCAAGGAATTAAAAAGCTTGCGGAAGCGGTGCAGGGAATGGGAGGCAGGCTGCTGCTTGCGGCCAATTACTCGCTGAACAACAGCGGCCGAGGGGGCTTCTGGCATTTGAACGACGGCCTCCGCAACTTGGCGGGCACGCTGCAGGAGACGGAAGCCGGCAGGCAAAGCGACATCCCGATCGTCAGCCCGCTTTATGCCTTCCGCGAGGCAAAGGACGATTTGAGGGCCTATAAGGAGCTTGGAATTGACGGCGTCCTGTTCACCGGCGGTATAGGAAGCGCGCTGCATACCGACTATAACAGTCGCAACCGCGCAACGCGCCTCGAAGTGCAGGAGGGCCAGCGCTCCGTTCTGCACGAAACGGCGAACGCGCTCGGCTTCGCTGCCGTGGAGGACGCAGGGGTGTATGCGCTGCCCGAAGCGGGACATATTCACCGTATTGCGGATGATTATTCCTATGATCTATTCACCGACGAAGCGGTTCCGTTCGCTCAGATCGCCCTGCACGGTCTCGTTACGTATACGCTGGAATGGGGCAATCTTCGAGACGAATATGTGGAGGAATATCTCCGGAGCGCGGAATACGGCGCTTATCCGGCTTATGTGTTCACGGCCGCTCCGTCGGAACGGTTCAAGGAAGCCTACTCGGTCTGGTATTACAGCATGAACTACCGGGATTGGATCGGTACCGCGTCGGCGCAATACAAAAAGCTGAACGAGACGCTGCGCGAAGCGCAGGACCAATACATTGTGAGGCACCGCGAGCTTGCGCCGGGCGTGAAGGAAACGGTCTACGAGAACGGACTATCCGTTATCGTGAACTACAATGATGCCCGGTATCAAGGCGCAGGGTTCGAGGTCCCCGCCAAAGACTTTATTTCGCTGACAAAGGAAGGTGGGGAATAACATGAGCTTGCTGCCTCTCAAGCCCGGGCCTGGAACGGGGAAACGCCTCGGGAGAAGGAAAAGTCCTGCAGCGCGCCGCAAGCTGGAAGGCTCGCTGTTTATCGCGCCGTGGGTCATCGGCTTTTTAACCTTTGTCGCCTTCCCTTTGGCCTATTCGCTCTATATGAGCTTCCATCAAGTACGGATTACGGTTACAGGCGTCAATACGAGCTATGTCGGCACGCAATATTTCCGCGAAATTTTGTTTGCCGACGGCGGCTTGCTGTATGACGACTTGTTCCCATTCCTGAAGGAAGCGCTCGTCATGATTCCGATCATTATCGTCTTTTCGCTGATGATCGCGATTCTGCTTAATCTGAAATTTTGGGGGCGAGCCGCCTTTCGGGTCATCTTCTTCCTGCCGGTTATCTTCGCTTCGGGTCAAATAATCGGAGAGTTCATCGCGCAGGGCGAAGGCTCCTTAAGTATTATTACATCGCTGCAAATGGATGCGGTGCTGGCCAACTATTTGCCCCCCTCATGGGCAGGCCCGATCGGCAACGTGATAGGTTCTTTCGTGCTGGTGCTCTGGTATTCGGGCGTGCAAATCTTGATCTTCCTCGCGGGGCGCCAGACGATCTCGCCCAGCGTATATGAAGCGGCTCGCATCGACGGCGCCGATCCGTGGAGCACGTTCTGGAAAATTACGCTGCCCGGCATGGTGCCGTTTATCTTTTTGAATGTCATCTATACGATTGTCGATCTATTCACCTACCCCACGAATCCGATCATCGGCAAGGTGACGACGGAAAACTACGGGCTGTCCAGCGCGCTGGCATGGATTTATTTCATCCTGGTGCTTCTATTTATTGCCATTGCGCTGGCGATTTACGCGAGAGTGAACCGGTCGTTGTCGCCGCGCAAGCAATAGTCCACTTGAAGGGCTGTGTTCATTATGGGAAAGCTGTCTTGGCTCAAAAACAAACTGATCGGCAGGGAAGCGGACAAAGGGCTGCTGTTCCGCGCGCTTCTGTATCTGCTTCTGGTCGATGTTGCGTTTATCTACTTGAAACCGGTCATATATATGATAACGACGATGGTCAAAGACGCGTCGGATTTGCTTGACCCGGCTGTCATATGGGTGCCGACGGGCATTTATGGCGGACATTTGGCCGAGGCGGTCAAGATGCTGGATTATGCAAAAAGCTTCGGCGTCAGCTTGTCCGTCTCCACGCTGTCTGCCGTTATTCAAGTCATTTCCTGCTCGATCGCGGGCTACGCGTTTGCAAGGCTTGATTTTCCGCTCAAAAAGTTGTGGTTCGCGGCGCTGCTTTTTACTTTCATCATGCCGGCCCAAGTCACGATTCTCCCGTCCATTCTGCTTTTCAAAGAGCTTGGCTGGATTAATACGTTCTGGCCGATCTTAGTGCCGACGCTGTTCGGACACGGGCTGAAGGGCGCGTTGTTCGTGCTGATTTTCCGGCAATTTTTCTCCACGCTTCCGAAGGAGATGGAGGAAGCTGCCCGCATTGACGGAGCGGGGGCTCTCCGGATATTTTTCAAAGTGATGCTTCCGATCTCCAGGTCCGCGATCGTCGTCGTGTTTCTGTTCTCGTTCGTATGGGCGTGGAATGACGCGTATTTTCCATCTATGTACATGTTCGGGGCATCCGACGTGCCGCTGTCCGTTGGGCTATCCAAACTAAATGCGCAGCTCGCCATGGAGGCGCAGGAAGGAGGCTTAAGGGCTTTTCTCGAACCTATTAAAATGGGGGCTTCCTTTCTCATCATTTTACCGCTGCTCGTGCTGTACGCCTTCACGCAGCGATGGTTCGTCGAAGGCGTTGAACGGACGGGGCTAGTGGAATAACCTACGACAGGATGTGATTTGCGGTTGGACTCACAACGGATTTTGCGGGACTTTTTTCGGAAGACATGGCTGGCTTACGTGATCTCGATTGCGCTGCACACGGTCGCGAACATCATTCACGTTAATTTTCCGAAGGTGCTCGGAAGCTTTACGGACGAATTGAAGGCCGGTCAGCTGTCGATGGACGGGGTGGCGCGCTACAGCTTAACGCTCCTCGCCATCGGTGTCGGGTTTGCGGCGATTGGAGGAGTTGCTCAATATTTGGTCATGTACACGGGACGGTACTTCGAGTTTATGAACAGGCGCCGGCTGTACGCGCATTTTACGGGACTCGGCGAGAAGTTTTATTCCAAAAACGGCGTCGGCAAGCTGCTCAGTTATTTCATGAACGATGTGACGGCGGTGCGGGAATCGATCTCCATGGGCGTGAACCAGACTGCGGGCGCGTCGATCCTGCTCGTGTCCACCATCGTCATGCTGCTGCTGACGGATGTGCCTGTCTATCTGGTCGCCGCCTGCATATTCCCGCTGCTGCTTATTCCCGTTATTGTCGTGTATTTCGGTCCGATCATTCGGGCGCGGTCGCTGAAGGTGCAGGAAGCGATCGGCGCCATGACGGAGTCGGCGGAGGAGCAGTTCGGCGGCATTCGCGTGACGAAAAAGTTTGCGGTCGAACAAACGATGCGGAACCGGTTCGGCGAGACGGTGGAGCGGATACGCGAGAGGCAGCTGCGGCTTGTCCGGGTGTCCTCGCTGTTCCAGGCGCTTATCCCGTTCCTCGGAGCGCTTTCGCTTATTATTGCAATATCGTTCGGAGGCTACTTAACGATTACCAATCGGATTTCGCTGGGCAGCTTCGTCGCGTTGACGCTGTATATCCGGATGCTGATGAACCCGCTGCAGCAAATTGGGAACGTTATCAACGTCATTCAACGGGCGCGGGCGTCGTTCGACCGGCTCAATGATTTGCTAGGCAAGCAGCCGGATATTCGCGAAGCGGAGAATGCCGTCGAGGTCGACTTCAGCCGCTCGGGAATTGAGCTGAGACGGCTGTCCTTCGCCTATGAGGACGGGCGGGACGTCTTGCGCGATATTTCGCTCTATGTGCGGCCAGGCGCTACGCTCGGCATCGTAGGGCGTACGGGAAGCGGCAAGACGACGCTGATGAAGCTTCTGCTTCGAACGTACGATCCGCCGGAAGGCACTATATTTTATGGCGATACCGATGTTCGCAGCCTGACGCTCGCGAATTTGCGGGGCGGCATTGCTTACGTGCCGCAGGACGGCTTTCTGTTCAGCTCCACGATTCGGGAAAATATCGCGTTCTATAAGCGCGATTCGGAGCTGCGGGATGTCGAGCATGCGGCAAAGATGGCGAAGGTGTACGACAACATCATCGAGTTTCCGGATAAGTTCGAGACGAGGCTCGGGGAACGCGGCGTCACCCTGTCCGGCGGCCAGCGGCAGCGGACCAGCCTCGCCCGCGGCATGATTAAAGACGCGCCGATCCTCATATTGGACGACAGCGTCAGCGCGGTCGACGCCGTGACGGAGACGGATATTATGGAGACGATCCGCGAAATACGGGAGGGGAAGACGACGATCATTATCGCGCACCGAATCAGCGCGCTGAAGCACGCGGATGAAATCGTCGTTCTCGACGAAGGCGAAATTGTGCAGCGCGGCACGCATGAGTCGCTGCTGGCGGAAGACGGATTGTATCGGACTTTGCATGACATACAAGAGGAGGGGACGCGTCAGCATGGCACAGGCAATTAACAATTGGCAGGCGGACCAAAAGGCCGATCTGAGCGAACCGAAGGCGAAGCCGAAATACATCTCCACCTTCCGCGCGTTATCCGGCTACATGAAGGAGCATCGGCTTACGTTCGCCGGATTTATCGCATGTACGCTCGTCGCGATCGCGGCGGAGCTGCTCCAGCCTTATTTGCTCAAAATCGCGATCGACGACAACTTGATGGTCGGCAAAAACGACTACAGCAGTCTTATGTTGATATGCGGCACGTATTTCGCGCTTTCGATTTCGGCTTTCTTATTTTCTTATCTGCAAAACAATCTGCTTCAAAAGGCTGGCCAAAGCATCGTTGCCAGCATCCGTAAACGTCTGTTCGAGCATATTACGAAGCTGTCGATGTCGTATTTCGACCGCGTGCCGAGCGGCAGCCTCATTACCCATGTGTCAAGCGACACGGAGGCGATCAACCAGTTTTTCAATCAGGTTGTGCTCAGTATTTTCCGTGACGGCCTTACTTTAATTTTCATTTTGGTGCTGATGTTTCAGCTGGACGCCGAGCTGACGCTTTATTGTCTTATTCTGGTGCCGATCATTGCGGGCATCGCGATCGCGTTCCGCTCGTACATGCGCACGACCTATCAGATGGCGCGGACGCGGCTGTCGCGTCTTGTTGCGTTCGTGGCGGAAAACCTGGCGGGGATGAATATTATTCAGGTGTTTCACCAGCAGGAAGAGCAGAAGAAGCAGTTCGGCGAGCGGAATAACTCCTATTTCCGCGCGAACATTCGCGAAATCCGGACGAACGTGCTGTTCAACCGGTCGTATGAGGTGTTAAACAATTTGGCGATCGCGTTCGTGGTCTGGATCGGCGGGCAGGCGGTGCTCGGCGTGAACGGCACGACGCTGGAGTTCGGCGTGCTATACGCCTTTATTACGTATATCCGGCTGTTTTTCCAGCCTATCAATACAATTACGCAGCAGTGGAATACGCTGCAATCCGCTACTGTCGCGATTAACCGAATATGGTCAATATTCGCGATTGAACCGGACGTTCAGGATCAGCCGAAAGCGTTGAGCGTCGATAAGGATTCGATTGCGGGACGAATCGATTTCAACGATATTACATTCGCGTATCCCGAAGGGACGACCGTTATTCGCAAGCTGGATCTGCATGTCCGTCCCGGCGAGATGGTTGGCATCGTCGGCACGACGGGCGCGGGCAAGAGCTCTTTGATCAGCTTGCTTTGCCGTTTTTACGATGTGAGGGAAGGCAGCATTCTGATCGACGGCCACGATATCCGGGATATTTCGCAGCACGATCTGCACCGGATCGTAGGGCTAGTGCAACAGGAGCCGTATTTGTATTCGGGCACGGTGCTCGACAACGTACGGATGTTCGACGAAAGCATTTCGAGAGAGGACGTCATTCGCGCCTGCGAATTCATCGGCGCCGATACGATTATCGAGCGGATGAAGGACGGCTACGACACGAAGCTGTCCGAAAGGGGCAGCGGCTTGTCCGCAGGGGAGCGGCAGCTCATTTCTTTCGCCCGGATTATCGTATTCGCGCCTCGCATATTGATCTTGGATGAGGCTACCGCTAATCTTGACTCGCACACGGAGCAGCTGGTCCAGGCGGCGCTGGAACGCGTATCCGTCGGACGGACGACGCTCGTCATCGCGCATCGCCTGTCCACGATTATGGGAGCGGACCGCATCCTCGTCATGAGTAAAGGCAAGATCGTGGAGGAAGGCACGCATGATGAGCTGCTAAGGCTTGGCGGGTATTACGAGGAGCTGTACCGCCACTCGCAAGGGCAGCATGATGCGATCGAGGCGGGGTAGAAGGGAAGGATGCATCCGCCTGAGCAAGTACGCGGCGGGTCGGATTGCTGCGTAGGCGCAGCCCTTAACCTATAGCCGTTAAACGCGGCGGCAGTGCTTCGTTTTGCCGGGATTTTTTCCTTTACGTACCTCTAAAGAGAGGGGTACAATGGGAAACAGCGTACGTAACGGGCGCCAGTCCTCTAGAAAGAAGCAGATGCGGTTATGACGATTTTTGTTCATATTTTATTAACGAACGTGCTGCCGATGGGCATCATGGTTGCGCTTGGCATCGTGCTGCAGCGGGCGTTCTCGCTCGATATTAAAACGTTGTCGAAGCTGAACTTTTATTTGTTTTCTCCCGCCATTATGTTTGATCTTATTTATACAACGGCGATTTCGATCGGCTTGCTCGGCAAAGTTATGCTGTTTTTTGTCATTTTTATGGCGGTGCAATACGCGCTCGTCGAAGCGGTGATCCGGGCGCGCGGATACGGCCCGAGCATGCGGAGCGCGATGCGCAACAGCGTTCTGTTCTATAACAGCGCCAATTATGGCGTGCCTCTGAACCAGCTTGCGTTTGCCGGCAATAAAGCGACGCTTGCGATACAGGTGCTCATTATGATGGTGCAGTCGCTCGTTCCGAACACGTACGGCGTCTACAGCGTGAACGCGCACAAAGCGGATATGCGGCAGGTATGGCGGACGATTCTGTCCATGCCGGTCATTTATGTCATTCCGCTCGCGTTCCTGCTGCGCGGCTTCGAGGTGCCGCTCCCGCAGCCGATTGCAACGCCGATCGGTTACTTATCGGATGCGTTTATCGGCACGGCGCTTATAACGTTAGGCGTTCAGCTTGGCAACATGGAGTGGAAGATCAACCGCTCCTTGCTCATCGATGTCAGCCTGTCCGGCGCGCTTCGCCTTATCGCGGGGCCTGCGCTCGCCTGGCTCATCGTCTGGCTGATGGGCCTCGACAAGCTGACCGCCGCCGCATTAATCGTCTCGTCCGCGGTGCCGACCTCGCTCAGCAGCGTCCTGCTCGCCGTCGAGTTTGACAACGAGAAGGAATTCGCCTCGCAGGCGGTGTTCGTCTCCACGCTGCTCAGCATTTTCACCGTCACGGCGGTTATCTTCTTGCTGCGGATCGAAGTTTAATAGGTAGACCGGCGGGCCTGTCTTTGGCAGGCTTCCCCGGTCGGGCACACGCTGAGAGTAGCTAAGCTGCTGGTATCCCGTCGTCGAACCGCACTCGTACTCGCGCTGAAGGTTAGCTACTGGTGTCCCGTCGTCGAACCGCACCTCGGTACATGCTGAGAGTAGCTACTGGTGCCCCATCGTCGAACCGCACTCCGGTACACTCTGAGAGCAGCTACTGGTGCCCCATCGTCGAGCCGTACGCCGGTACATGCTGATAGTAGCTAAAATACTGCAAAAGTGCAGGATTTGAGATTAAAAGTAACTTGAAACAGATAAAATCCTGCGTTACTGCAGGATTTTTTTCATTTATCCGCTGTAGTGGGTGCTTTTTCGCGAAAAATGATGCACTTTTGCAGGAATGTTGCCGCATCCGACCATTTTACCGGGCAAATGATGTACTTTTGCAGCAATTTGACTTGATTGTACAAACGAACTGAAACACGCGTTGAGAGTAGCTAAAATACTGCAAAAGTGCAGGATTTGAGATTAAAAGTAACTTGAAACAGAAAAAATCCTGCGATAATGCAGGATTTTTTCATTTATCCGATGTGGCAGGCGCTTTTTCGCGAAAAATGATGCACTTTTGCAGGAATGTTGCCGCATCCGACCATTTTACCGGGCAAATGATGTACTTTTGCAGCAATTTGACTTGATTGCACAAACGAATGTTTCCCGTCACCGCCCCTCACTTCGACACATGCGATGAGAATAGTTACTGGTATTTCATCGTCGAACCAAACTCGAACTCGCGCTAAGAGCAGTTACAGGTGTCCCGTCGTTGAACCGCACTCCGGTACACGCTGAGAGCAGCTACTGGTGCCCCGTCGTCGAACCGCACTCCGGTACACTCTGAGAGCAGTTACTGGTGCCCCATCGTCGAACCGCACTCCGGTACACGCTGAGAGCAGCTCCTGGTGTCCCGTCGTCGAGCCGTACGCCGGTACACGCTGAGAGCAGCTAAAATACTGCAAAAGTGCAGGATTTGAGATTAAAAGTAAATTGAAACAGAAAAAATCCTGCGATAATGCAGGATTTTTTCATTTATCCGATGTGGCAGGCGCTTTTTCGCGAAAAATGATGCACTTTTGCAGGAATGTTGCCGCATCCGACCATTTTACCGGGCAAATGATGTACTTTTGCAGCAATTTGACTTGATTGCACAAACGAATGTTTCCCGTCACCGCCCCTCACTTCGACACATGCGATGAGAATAGTTACTGGTATTTCATCGTCGAACCAAACTCGAACTCGCGCTAAGAGCAGTTACAGGTGTCCCGTCGTTGAACCGCACTCCGGTACACGCTGAGAGCAGCTACTGGTGCCCCGTCGTCGAACCGCACTCCGGTACACGCTGAGAGCAGCTACTGGTGCCCCATCGTCGAGCCGTACTCCTGTACATGCTGAGAGTAGCTAAAATACTGCAAAAGTGCAGGATTTGAGATTAAAAGTAACTTGAAACAGAAAAAATCCTGCGATACTGCAGGATTTTTTCATTTATCCGATGTGGCAGGCGCTCTTTCGCGAAAAATGATGCACTTTTGCAGGAATGTTGCCGCGCCTGACTATGTTACGGGTATTTGATGCATTTTTGCAACAAAATATCTTTTTCGAACCACTATAAACATTGGATAGCGCTCTGCGTAAGCTCATACTTCACATTATATTTCCTGTTCGCGCCTGTTACTGAAGTAAATAGTCCTTTATCACACATTGATTTTAAAGCCCCGACAGCTGTGCGGTGATTTATACGTAAATGTTCTGTAACATCGATCGGACGGATAGGACGCGCGAGTCTGCATGCTAAACGAATGATTTCACGCTCAGTAACGCTCCGAACGGTAACTGGGGGTCCATCAGCCTGATATCTGCTTAAAACCATACGAAGGAGAGTAATGCACAGTTCCGGGTTGTGCGCAACATCATCATAAGCGAAGGAAATGACATGGTAGCCCATTGCTGAGAGAAAGGTTTCCCGGTTAAGCTCCCTGCAGTACTTTTGGCGGTCCATGTCCCTGACGTGCGGGCCAAAGCCTTTAATCTCAATAATCAGCCTAACTGCGCGCGCGATCCAAACAAAATCGCAAAAGTAAGGGTTGCCGCGCCAATCCAGCACTTCGTATTCTGGATGCAGCCCGTCGAAGTTGCCCCGCAATACCCACCATACGTTTCTGCAAAATAATATTTCCGCTTCTCTGTGTCCCCTTTCCAGACGTCCTCTGCGTTCTCCGGTTCTTTGTTGCAAATGATAGCTGATAAATTCGGCATGTGCCCTTTCGAATGTCATATGATCTCCTCCTAAAAACAAAACGTCCCGCCTTCATGAATGAAAGCGGGACGTTCTTCGTCTCGTTAAGGCTATTATAGTGCAAGGTGTGACGATTGGATAGTTACTACTTGTTTGCAAGTTAACGATATATCGCATAGAATGAGAGTGTGAGTAATACGATATATCGTAATAGTATGATCGATAACATGATAAGAACGGAAAGTCCAACCGAATCGAGATAAGTTCAAGTGAATCGACAAGTCCAACCCGAATCGAGGTAAGTTCAACTGAATTGACCAGACCAATTCGAATCGAGATAAGTTCAAGTGAATCGACAAGTCCAACTCGAGCTGAGGTAAGTTCAACTGAATCGACCGGTCCAGCTTGAGTCGAGGTACGTTCAACTGAATCGATTAGTTGTTCAATCGAGTCAACAAGTCTACATTGAATCGACAAGTTCAACTCGAATCGAGATATCCAACTCGAGTCAATAAGTCTGCATCGAATTGATAAGCTAACAGAATGAAATAGGGGAGTGAAACGGGATGAGCGGCGGTTGGAAAGCGGAGGAGCAGCTGTTTTTGACACATGGGCCCGGGAGGGAGCAAAGCTCTTCGGGGCGGCGTTTTTTTATGAGGGGCGGGGTGAAGTACGCGCTGCTTGAGCTGCTTGCGGAAGAGTCGATGCACGGCTATGAGATGATGAAGCGTCTGGAGGAGCAGTCGGGAGGGACGTACAAGCCTTCGCCTGGATCGATATATCCGACGCTGCAGATGCTGAGGGATCAAGGCTTCGTAGCTTCGCATAAGCAAAGCGACGGGAAAAAGATTTTTTCAATAACGGAGGAGGGCCGGGCGTTTTTGCTGGAGGAGCCGGCGGCCGACAGCCGAGAGTCCGAAGGCCGCGGCCGCGGCGCAGAGCCTGGCGCGGATGAGGAGCAGCTTCAGGGCGAGCTAAGAAGCGAGGGCGGGCGCAACCGCAGATTGACGCCGGCAGGCAAGGAGCTGCTTCATCTGCTTAAAGCCGCGGAGCGGGCCGCGATGGAGGATGCGGCGAAGGCGGCAAAGCTGCGGTCGATCCTAATGGAGCTTAAGATTAACCTGAGAGAGATGACAGAGGAGAAGCGTCATGATGAATAACAATTTCAATCCGCATAGAGGGATGGGCGCGCGAAGGTTCGGCACCGGGGAGAAGGCCAAGCCGGCCAGCATCTATTCGATGTTCCTGCGCATATTCGAGCATGCCCGCAAGGAATGGCCGTCGCTTGCCACCGCGCTTGTCTGTATCATTCTCATTTCTCTTCTTGAATTCGTCGTCCCGCAGATTACGAAATATACGATTGATACCGTGATCGAAAATAAACGGTTTAACGAGCTCATACTCATTGCAGCCGGTGTGCTTGGCGCGGCGATCGCGCTCGGCGTTCTCCGCTATTTAAGCACCTCCGTCATGGCGGCGATCGGACAGAGAGTGTTGTATAAGCTGCGCAACGATTTGTACCGGCATTTGCAGCGGCTCGATGTGTCCTTCTTCGACCGTAACCGGACGGGCGATCTGATGTCGAGAGTAACGAATGACGTCAGCATTCTTCAGCAGCTAATTTCCTCCAGCATGATGCAGCTGTTCACGGATATTTTTACGTTTACGGCGATTGCCGGCTATATGCTGTTTATCGACTGGAAGCTGACGCTGCTCCTGCTTGCGACGTTCCCGTTCATGATCTGGACGACGAGGCTGTTCGGCAAGCGGATCCGAGCCTCCTTCCGCAAAGTGCAGGAATCGTTGGCCGACGTGAGCGACCATCTGCAAAACGCGCTAACCGGCATCCGTCTGATCAAATCATTTACCGCCGAAGAGTACGAGTCGGAGCGGTTCTCCGAACGGACGAAAAAAAATATGGATGCAAACATCCAGGTTGTGCGGTTGCGAGCAGCATATGAGCCCCTTATCGACTTTATTAATTTTGCCGGGATGGCCATCGTGCTGGTGTTCGGAGCTTGGCTTGCGATGAAGGGTTCGATGACGGTGGGCACGGTCGTCGCGTTTATCGCGTATTTGCGGCTGCTGCAAAATCCGGTCCGGCATTTCAGCCGTATTTTGAACACGATTCAGCAGGCGGCTGCCGCCTATGAGCGGGTCGTAGAAATATTAAACACAAAAGCCGAAATCGCCGACCGCGAAGATGCCATCGAGCTTCCTCCTGTAAAAGGGCGAATCGAATTCCGCGGCGTTAGCTTCTCCTATGTCGGCAAGAATGAGGCGGAGGTGCTTGAACAGTTCGACTTGGAGCTGAAGCCAGGCCAGGTAACCGCGCTGGTCGGTTCATCCGGCTCAGGGAAAACGACGATTGCGCATCTGATAACCCGGTTCTATGATGTGCAGACGGGAAGCATCACGATTGACGGGATTAACGTGAAGGACGTGACGCTGGATTCCTTGCGAAGCCAGGTGGGCATCGTCTCGCAGGATATTGTTTTGTTTAACGGCACGATTGAGGAAAATATCCGGTACGGCAACCATAACGCCGGTGCCGAAGAAGTGCGGGCGGCGGCGGAAGCGGCGAACGCGCACGAGTTTATTTCCAGCTTCAAGGACGGCTACGATACGCAAATCGGGGAGCGCGGCGTGAAGCTCTCCGGCGGGCAGAAGCAGCGGATTTCCATCGCAAGAGCCATCTTGAAAAATCCGCGGATTATTATTTTGGACGAAGCGACGGCTTCCCTTGACACGGAATCGGAGCAGCTGATTCAAGCAGCGCTCGCAAAGCTGCTGAAAGGACGAACTTGCCTCGTCATCGCGCATCGGCTGTCTACAATCCAACAAGCCGATCAAATTTATGTGCTTGAGAACGGCCGGATCGAGGAGCACGGGACGCATGCGGAGCTGCTGCAGCGGAAAGGAAGATACAGCGAGCTGTATGAGCTGCAATTTCCCGTCGTCTATGAAAAGTAATTTCCCATAACTTCCGTCACTGCTTCCATACCTCCCGAAATGCGCCGAAGAAAACCTTCTGCGGGGTATTGTCATAGACAGCAAAAACGACCTTTTTGAATGCGCCTTGCCTTTGAATGGCGTGCTGCTCAAGACTTGGCGGAAAATATCCGCCAAGTCCTCCGGCTTGTTTTTGAACACCCAGCAGCCGAAGGCGCCGAGCGCCAAGACTTCCTGCTGATTGGCTAAGGCGACCGCTAATATTTTTTCGATTCTACGGTGCATAACCGGTTGAATGAAAGAGGCATTGCGGGACTCGCGTTCGCGGATAATCCCTGCGTTTACGGCGGGAGATGTGATCATCGACACGAAATAAGGCTCGTCAAGTAAAGCGCAGTTATCGTCACGGAATACGGGCACGTTCGGAGAGAAAATCATGTAGTCCGAATAAACCCGGTTTGTAGGCGCGCATTGTGCTCGTACATTTCCGTCATTTGCGATATAGCCGGATAAAGTCCGGATGAGCGGGCCAAGCTTTCTTCCTGCGCCCTTGCGCCAGTCAGGAATCCGCCGCCGGGCTGTTTTGCGGAAGCGAAGCTGAGACAACAGATTTTAGTGCTGCCCGCAGTCAATCGTTTAGCTGCGGCCAGCGTCGTTTCGGGAGTCACTTCAATTACCGTATTGTGAAGGCTGGCTGGGCGAAGAGACGCTAACAGCTTATCGGTTTCGCCGGGGCGGTAAAGCGCGCTAGCCGAGATCGAATCCTGCAGGCAACGGCTGATGTCTACCGTCTGCCGGCTTCCATTATAGTAGGAGCCAAGCTTCAAGATGCTCATCGTCTCTTCAACAACTTTTCGCGCGGTTTGTCAGTCTATTTTGAAAGTCCCCTCCAATCCTAAAATAAGATGATGATTAGTCATGTGTACGATTAACATATCCCATCATTCATTCGTATAGCGAGACCAGAAACGAATATATCAGTTTTGTAATAAGGAAAGCTTCCCCAATGACGGCACCCTACAGAGGTTGCCGTCTTTTTAATGTGCAAAATTACTATAAAAGTGCGTTGAATAATGACATTTATCCGTATTTAAAGACCTTGTTTAACGAGATGCGCGAAGGTAGAATGGAAAAAGAATCATGTACTGTAAACGATTATATAAACAAGGGGGCAAAAGCGTGCCGAACATCATTGCGGCAAGCGGAGTGAAGCGGACGTTTGGCAAAGGCTCCGGAGCCGTTCATGTGCTGAAGGGCGTTGATCTGACGGTTCCTGCCGGATCGCTGGTCGCGTTCAAGGGCAGGTCAGGCTCTGGTAAAACGACGCTTATTAATTTGTTAAGCGCGCTGGACCGTCCCAGCGAAGGGTCGATTACATTTGAAGACCGCGAGCTGTCCGCGATGTCGAACAAAGAGCGGGACCTGGTGCGGCGGACTCGAATGGGGCTGATTTTCCAGTCGTTTGCGCTTATTCCTCTGATGTCCGCCTATGAAAATGTCGAGTTTATTTTGCGGGTGTCGGGATTCCCCGCTGCCGAACGAAAAGCGGCGGCCACAGCCGCATTGGAGCAGGTAGGGCTTGGCCCGCGCATGAACCACCGGCCGTTCGAGCTGTCGGGCGGAGAGCAGCAGCGTACAGCTATCGCAAGAGCGATCGCGCATAAGCCAAGCCTCCTTCTGGCCGATGAACCGACGGCGGAGCTGGACAGCAAGACGGGCTTGCAAATTATGAAAGTGTTCCGCCAATTAGTCGAGGCATCAGGAATGACCATCATCATGACAACGCATGACCCCGCTATTATGGAGATTGTCGATCATGTATACGAATTGGAGGATGGACAAATTGTGGTTCCGGCATCGACCTAAAACGTCAACGTTTGCGATTTTATTATTGTTATTTATGATACCGCTTACAGGCTGCTCGCTGCTGCCTGCCGAGGAGGAGCCGCTGAAGCCGCCGCTGGTGAAGCCGGCCCAGGAGAACTACCGCACCGAGCCTGTTGTCAGAGGGCCGATTGCGCAAGAGGTGAGAGGCAACGGCACGCTGGAGTCTTATGAATCCGACGCAATCTCGTTCGCGGCCGAAGGCGGCCGCGTGAAGGAAGTGTTCGTCAGAGCAGGCGATGAGGTGAAAAAGGGGGATGTTCTCGTCCAGCTCGCCGTAGGCGATCTCGACATTCAAGTCAAGCAGCTTGAGCTGAACATGCTCGTTGCCAAAGGCAAGCTTCGGGAAGCGAAACTTTCGGAGAACGCGGATGCGATTGCAGCTGCGGAGCTTCAATACGAAATCGACCAGCTGAAATATAGCCGGCTGCTTGAATCGCTCGAAAACAAACAGCTGCTTGCGACGATGGACGGCACAATAACTTATGTCGCTCCGCTGGAGGAAGGCTCCAGGGTCGAGCCTTATGAGACGGTTGTTATGCTATCGGATCCGAAAAAGCTGAGAATTGCTTTCCAGGTCGACACGACTTCCGACGCGAGCAAGATCGGAGTCGGGTTTACCGCAATGCTGAAGTTCGGCGACGAGGAGATTGCGGGCAAGGTGACCCAGACGCCGTCGACCGCTCCGTTTACCGAAGACGATATTTTGAAACAGCGATACATGAACCATGTATATGTCGAAAGCGATCAATTGCCGGAAACGGCTGAGATCGGCGACCGCACGGACGTCACCGTACGGCTGCAGGAGCGGGAGGACGCTTTAATCATTCCGCGGAGCGGATTGCGCAGCTACCTTGGCAGGACGTTCGTACGCGTCCTGGAGGACGGCGGCAAGGTTCGCGAGATCGACGTCGAGCAAGGCATTGTCGGTTCCACCGTAGTTGAAATTTCAAAAGGCCTCGAAGAGGGTCAACTCATCATTTTGCAATAGGTTGAGGGAAATGGCTATTGGCCCCGGGAGGTTAGTCGCATGGCTTTATTCGTAATGATTATCCGTAAGATGCTGCAGAACAAATGGCTTGTTTTTAGCTTGTTTGTCGGCATTATCATGTCGGTCGCGCTCGTAAGCAGCATGCCTATTTATTCGGAAGGCATACTGTCCCGTATGCTGAAGAAGGATCTGGAGCGCTCGCAGACCGTCACCAATCAATATCCGGGCTCGGTATATTCCTCGTTTACGTTCCCGTCGAACCGGCCCGACCGGCATTTATCGATGTTCGACCAAGTAGACCGGGTAATGAAAAACGATGCCGCGAGCGGATTCCAGCTGCCGCTTCAAGAGCAGGTAACGGATCTTGTATCGGCGTCGCTCAGGTTTAAAGTAGAGAACGATCCGGAACCGAAAAATAAGTTTTCGGCGACTTTTAAATCTTACTCGAACTTGGAACAGCATATTAAGCTTAAGGATGGCCGCTTGCCCTCCAAGCAGCCGGTTGAAGGCGTCTATGAGGTGCTTGTGACAGAGCGGGCTCTGGTAGAATTTGACGCGGTGCTGGACACTGTATTTGTAATTGAAGACGACAGGATTGCCGGAACCATGAAAATCAAACCGGTCGGCGTCTTGGAGAAGGCTTCGGATGACGAGCTCTTTTTTCGCTTCGGAAATTTAGGTGATATGAACACCAGCTTTATTATGCCTTTCGAAACGGCCTATCAGCTCATGCTGCAGGACCGGCTGATCCCGGCAACGAGCGCGGGCTGGTATACCGTCATGGATTATTCCAAAATGGAATATCGGCACATCGAGACTTATCTTAGCACGTATAACCTGATCCGCACCACGCTTCTTGGCCAGGTCACGCTTTATCAAATGAAGCTGGATGCGGTCGCTTATGATACGATCGAGCTTTATTTGGTCCGGGCGGAAAATCTGAATCTGCTGATGTGGGCCTTGAACGTGCCGGTCATGATTATGCTGGCCTTCTATATGTTTATGGTTGCGAACCTGATCGCGGGCAGGCAAAAAAACGAAATTGCCGTTCTGCGAAGCAGGGGAGCAGCAAGATGGCAAATTATCGCCTCCTATTTGGTTGAAGGGCTGCTGCTTTGCGGGGCTTCCGTCCTGTTAGGCCCGTTCATCGGCGCCATGCTGACGAAGGTTTTAGGCGCGTCGAACGGTTTCATGGTATTTATCTCGCGCGTCGGCTTGCCGATCCGGATGACGGAGACCGCGTTCCTGTACGGCGCGTTGGCCGCGCTCGGCTGCCTGATCATTACGATGATTCCGATCATTATGGCCACACGCGTGTCGATTGTGGATCATAAGCAGCAGATGGCAAGGCTCGTTAAGACTCCTTTGTGGCATAAGATGTTCCTTGATGTCATCGCTCTGGCATTGGCCATTTACGGCTTATACACCTTTAAGCGACGACTAGAGGATCTTCAAGCGCTCGGGCTGAATTCTACCGATCTTAACATCGATCCGCTGCAATTTATTGTGCCGGCGCTCTTTATTATGGGATCTGGCCTGCTGCTTCTCCGGCTGTATCCTTGGACGCTTCGTCTCCTTTATTGGGTCGGGAAAAAATGGTGGCCGCCGTCTTTGTACGCGACGCTTATTCAAGTCGGAAGGTCGAGCAGCCAATACCAGTTCCTGATGGTATTTCTTATTATGACGATCGCGACGGGCGTATTCAGCGCTTCCGCCGCCCGCACGATCAATATGAACACGGAGGACCGGATCCGCTACGGGAACGGAGCGGATATCGTAATGGATGTCACGTGGATCAACGACGCCCCTCCTCCGCCGGTATTCGGAGGACCTCCGGAGCAGAGCGTAGTCCAGCCGGCTCCGGAAAAAATTAATTATTTGGAGCCGCCGTTCGAACCGTTTTTGGAGCTTCCGGGGGTAGAGTACGGGGCTAAAGTGTTTACGAAAGAAGATGCGTTTTTTTCCGCCGGCGATAGTAACGGCACCGTCACGCTTATGGGCATTGATACCGATCAGTTCGGCATGACGACTTGGTTCCGGGATTCTCTACTAGACTATTCGCTGAATGACTACTTGAATTTGATGGCGGGGGAGACGGATGCCGTTCTAATATCGCGGACGCTTGCCGAGCAGAAAGGGGTAGAGGTCGGCGATGCGATTCAGCTTGGCTGGGAGGGCGTATCGTCTCAGCCGTTTCGGGTATTCGGAATCATCGATTATTTCCCGACCTTTAATCCCCTTCCGCCGAGGAGCTTACTTCAATCGGCCGATTCCACGGAGCCGGCGGGCAACGCGCCCATGCTGGTCGTCGGCCATTTGTCCCGCATCCAGCTGCAGCTGGCGATGGAGCCGTATCAAGTATGGCTTAAGCTGAAGCCCGGGGCGACGACCGCGGAGCTGTATGCGGGAATAGAAGAGTCGGAGCTGTCCGTGACGAACATCGTCAATACGAAAGAAGACTTGACGCTGGCCAAAAACGACCCGTTCCTGCTTGCGCTCAACGGTTTGCTGACGCTTGGGTTTGTGATCTCCCTGCTGGTCAGCTTTATCGGCTTCCTGCTGTATTGGGTGCTGTCGCTTAAAGGCCGGACGCTTCAGAACGGGATCCTGCGGGCGATTGGTTTGTCCGTTCGCCATCTCATTGCCATGCTGGCAGCCGAGCAAATATTGACTTCAGGGGTCTCGGTGCTGCTCGGCATTATTGTCGGCAACGTAGCCAGCATGCTGTACGTTCCGAACTTCCAAATCGTCTTTAACCCGAGCAGCCTTGTGCCGCCTTTTATCGTCCAGATCGAAGAGGGCGATTTGATCCGCATTTATTGGATGGTAGGCATGATGCTGACAATCGGAATCGGCATATTGGGTTTCATGCTTTCGAAGCTGCGCATCCATCAGGCGCTTAAGCTCGGGGAGGACTAAAGATGATTCATTGCGAAGGACTTGTCAAAATATACAAAACGGCGGATTTGGAAGTGTTTGCGCTGCAGGGCCTAGACCTGCACATTGAAGACGGAGAGCTGATGGCGATTATCGGCAACAGCGGCAGCGGTAAATCGACGCTGCTGAACATGCTGGGCGGACTTGACCGGCCGACAGCCGGCAAGCTGATCGTCGACGGCAAAGACATGCTGAAATTTACGGAGCGCGATCTTGTCCGCTATAAGCGCAAAAGCGTCGGCTTCGTCTGGCAAAATAACGCCCGCAACCTGATCCCGTATTTGACCGCGCAAGAAAACGTGGAGCTTCCGATTCTGCTGACCGGCAGCCGGAAGCGCTGGAGGGCGAAGGAGCTGCTCGACGCTGTCGGCTTAAGCCACCGGGCGAACAGCAAGCTGTACCAGCTGTCCGGCGGCGAGCAGCAGCGGGTGGCCATCGCCATTGCGCTTGCGAACCATCCGAAGCTGCTCTTGGCGGATGAGCCGACAGGCTCTGTTGACAGCAAAATGTCGAATCAGATTTTGGATTTGTTCCGCGAGCTGAACCGCTCGCTCGGCATTACGATTGTAATCGTAACCCACGATCCCGAGCTGGCCAAAAAGGTGGACCGCGTCGCCGCGATCCGCGACGGGAAGATCTCCTCGGAGATGCTGCGGAGACGTTCTTATGCGGAGGAGCTTGCCGAGCTGGACCAAGAGGAGCAGTCGCATGTGGAATACGCGATTCTGGACAAGGCGGGACGGCTCCAGGTGCCTTCCGGCTATTTGGAAACGCTGGGACTTAAGAACAGCAATAAAGTCCGGCTGGAGCTTGCGGAAGGGAAGATCGTCATCCTCCCGCCCGAAGAGGCCGGGGACTAATCGAGAAGCTTATTCGAGGCGAAACGCCTCGGGTAAGCTTTTTTGGTTGACATTCCGGTAGCATAATTAATAATAAGTTATATAACAAATCAACCGTTCCGTATGGGGCATAGAGGAGCCGATAAGACATGAAGATCGATTTGACCGGCAAGACGGCGTTAATAACAGGAGCTACAGGAGATTTGGGACGAGTGATGGCGCGCACGCTGGCGGCATGCGGCGCGGATATTGCGATCCACTATCATGCGAATGAGAGAAAAGCCGCCGAGCTGCAGAACGAGATTCGAGGCATGGGAAGAAGAGCAATTGCGGTTCAAGGCGACGTGACCAAGGAAGACGATATTCGAAACATTAAAACGGCTGTTCAAGAAGGGCTTGGCCGCGTCGATATCGTTGTGGCGAATGCCGTTATTCAATACAATTGGACAACCGTACTGGAGCAGCCGCTGGAGGATTATGTCGGCCAATTCGAGTCGTGCGTGCTGCAAAGCGTATTGCTCGCTAAAGCGTTCGTGCCCGATATGAAGCAGCAGCGCTGGGGCCGATTCATCGGAATTAATACGGAATGCGCCATGCAAAACTTCCCTACGCAATCCGCTTACACGGCAGGCAAGCGCGGGATGGACGGCGTATATCGCGTGTTAGCTCGCGAAGTCGGGGAAAGTCAAGTGACGGTAAACCAAGTGGCGCCCGGCTGGACGATCAGCGACCGTGACCGCGAGAGCGGCACCGAAATAAATGAAGGGTACAGCGCCGCGGTGCCGCTGAAGAGGAGAGGAACGGACCAGGAAATCGCCAATGCGGTCGCCTTCCTCGCATCCGATCTGGCGGGTTTTATTACGGGCGCGTTCATTCCCGTTAACGGCGGCAACATTATGCCGGCAATATGATGCTGCGGAGGGCGGTCTCGCGAACGCTTGTGGCGGTCGGCAGCATGAAGATGGAACGGAAGCTGTTCCTTGTTTTCTTCCTGCTGATTACGCTTCCGCTGTCTTTTATCGGCTACATTACCTACATTAACTATTCGGCTTCCATCGAAGAGAAGACGATCGTATTCTCGGCAACGATGCAGGAAGCGATGATGGCCCGGATCGATGATTATATCGAGGACATGATCCGCATTTCCTCCATTCCCGCTTATCAGGACGACATCAAGCAGAACTTGATCCGCTCCAATCAATACTACGAGCAGCGGGAAGCCGCGAAAGGGGACAGCGAAGGCAGCGTACCGGAAGACTTTAATTTGCTTCTGGCGATACAACGGGGCATCGAAAACAATATTTCGTTTATCAACATGATCAAACGGGGCTCCAACACGGTCTATATTTTCGATCAATACGGCAATGGCTACTATACGACTGTGAGCGGAAGCATCCGCGAGGACATTATGGACAGCTACAAAACGTGGCGGGAGAAGGCGGAGCTTTCCAGCGGAGAAGAGCTGCTGTTCAGCACCCAGAAATATATCAGCAACCTGCAATCCGAAAAATACGCGTTCACGGTTGTCCGCAAAATCATCGATAAGTCGCTGGAGCCCATCGGACTCATCGCGGTCGACGCCAATGTCAGCGTGATGGAAGACGGGATTAAGGAATTGGATACGGCGATCAAAGGCAGCTCCATCGTCTTCGACGAGGAAGGAACGATCATTTATGACAGCCTGGGGGAGCGCATGGCCATTCATGCGGCTGACGATCCGGTCATAAAACGCGCGACCGGCAAAAAAGGCAGCTTCTACGAAAAGATTGACGGTGTGAATCGGCTCTATATTTATACGACGTCGCCTGAGACAGGCTGGAAAATTATGACCGCGATACCGGAAAGCGAGCTGACGAAAGACGCGTCGGTTATCCGCAAGGTAACGTGGATCGCGACGATCGTCACGCTGCTCGTCGCGCTTCTGATTTCCTTCATCTTTTCCTTTGCCTTGACCAATTCGCTGCGCAGGATGACCCGTCTCATGAAAAACGTGCAGGAGGGGGATTTCGGCGTGCAATTTCCTGTTAAATACCGCGATGAGGTCGGGCAGCTGGGCAACCAGTTCAACCGCATGATCGTCCGGATCGATCAATTGATCCAGGATATTTACGAGATGGAAACGAAGAAGAAGGCAGCGGAGCTGCAGGCGCTGCAGAACCAGATTAACCCGCATTTCATGTATAATACGCTCGAGACGATCCGGATGACGGCGGAAATAAATGACGATACGGAAGCGGCCGATATGATCGCCATTTTGGGAAAGCTGCTCCGCTACAGCATTAGCGATCTGCACGAAGAAGTGACGTTAGCGGATGAAGCGGCTCATGTTCGCCATTACGTCGAGTTGTTAAATTACCGATATCCGGGACGGTTCGTCCTCACCATGGACATCCCTGAGGCGATGTCACGCTTCCCTCTCATTAAGCTTGCGCTGCAGCCGATTGTGGAGAACGCGATCTATCATGGTTTGGATGAAAGCAAGCCGGTGATGCATATTCAGCTAACCGCGGAGGTTCACGGTCAGGAAGCGGTCATCCGGGTGAAGGATGACGGAATCGGTATGAACGAAAAAACGTTGGAGGAGCTGAACCGCGCTTTGGCGGGAAAAATCAGCCGGAACCCAAGCAGCGGCGGACAGAGCGGGGGAATTGGTTTGCGAAACATTAATGAACGGATCAAGCTGCATTATGGGCCAAGCTACGGGTTACAGGCGGCGGGCAAGCCGGGGCATGGCGCGGAAATCAGCTTGATGCTGCCGGCCGAGAAGGTGAATCGATGAGGGTGAGCAGGTTGAAAAAGGGAATCGCGATGCTTCTGGCTGCGCTTATGCTTCTGGCTGGTTGCGACATGCCGGGCGCGAACGACAGTCCGAAGGCGACGAAAAATCCGAATGAAGAAATGATGCCGAATGGCGAGCATGTGCTCACGGTGCTGACCAACCGCGTCGATCTTATCGAGAACGGCGTGCTGGAAAGGTATGCCGAGCAGTTTTCCAAGGAACATCCCGGGACGACGGTTCGATTCGAAGGGCTGACCAATTACGCGAGCGATATTATGGTGCGTCTATCGACACGCAATCTTGGCGACGTGCTGCTGCTCCCGAACAATATGAAGAACGAATCGCTTCCGAATTACTTCGAGCCGCTGGATGACGCGCTGTTTGACGGCATGCGCTTCGAGGATTTTAAAGCCTACGGCGGCAAGCGGTACGGCCTGGCAACCGGGATCTCCACCAGCGGAATCGTCTATAACAAGGAGGCATTCCGTAAGGCGGGCATCACCGAAATTCCGGTGACGCTGGACCAGTTCTACGAAGCCTGCGAGAAGCTGAAGCAAGCCGGCATCGTGCCCGTCTATCTGAATTACGGGGCGAAGTGGCCTCTCATGCATTGGGGCGAGGATTTGGTGAGCTACATGACGGGAGATTCGGGCTACTTGAACAAAATGACGGAGACGGACGCGCCTTGGAGCGAGGAGAGCGCCTGGGGCGAGGCGATGGCGATCGTCCGTAAGCTCATTGAAAAGGGATATGCGGAGGACGAGCTTATGTCCAACCAATGGGAAGCGTCCAAGAGGGAGCTGGCGGGCGGGAAGGCCGGCATGTATCTGATGGGCAATTGGGTCATTAACCAGCTCGTTGCCGCAGGCGCGGATCCGGGGGCGATCGGCTTCTTCCCGTTCCCTTATGATAACGGGGATACCCGTTACGCGCCGCTGAGCCCGGATTGGCTAGTAGGAATCAGCAAGTTCAGCGAGAACAAGGAGCTTGCTTCCGCTTGGATCGATTATTTCGTGCGGGAATCCGGTTACGTGGATGAGTCGGGCTTCTTGCCGGTTGAGAAGTCGAAGGAATCCGCGATGCCGCAAATTCAGGAGTTTCTGTCCTACAATCCGATTCTGCTGGAGAAGAAAGTGCCAAGCGATGCATTTCTGGAAATTGCGGCAGCCGCCGAGATCCCGTTCTGGTCGGGTAACAACATTCAGGAATGGGTGGCCGCGCCGGATTTAGCGGAAGTATTCGAGCAATATAACAAACGCTGGAAAGAAGCGCGCAACAAAAGCGAAAGATAGGAGCTTAAGGTCATATGTCGAGCAAGGTTACCATGCAGCAAATTGCAGATTCGCTGGGCGTCTCCAAATTTGTCGTATCGAGGGCGCTCGCCGGCAAGGAAGGCGTCAGCGACACGACGCGGGAACGGGTTATTCAAATGGCGACGCAGCTGGGATATTTCGCGCAGAAGAACGCGTATATGAAAACGGTGCAAACGGAGCAGCTGCCCAAGGTGTCCAAGCAGCACCGGCAATCCGTGCTTGTGCTGATGCCCAACATCAGGTTCCAGACTAGGGAATCGCTATATTGGGGGCGGATATTGGACGGCATTTCGGCCAGACTCGAGGCTGACGGGTACGGCATGGTCATCGTTTCCGAGCAAAGCGTCGATCATTTTGCCCACTTTTTGAATCCGAACGGCATTTTAGGCTTGATTGGCGTAGGGGAAATCTCAACCTCTCTGCTCCTTGAGGTCCATCGGCTCGGTCTGCCGCTCGTCCTAGTGGACCACGAGGATCCGCTGATCCCGAGCGATACGTTATTCGCGAACAATTTCGAAAGCGTCTACCGCCTAACCCGCCATCTGATCGGAATCGGGCATCGCAGGCTGGCATTTGTCGGAAGCACGGACTATTCGCGAAGCTTCTACGACCGGTATTTGGGCTTCCGCAGCGCGCTCGAGGCTGAGGGGATGGGCGATGGGCTTGGTTCAAGCCATAACGCTCAGCTGTTAGCCGTCGACGGTCTGCAGCATGAAGATGCGGTAGAGCCGGTTAAGCGGTGGCTGGAAGAACGCAAGCGGGAGGAGAGTCTTCCGACAGCTCTTGTATGCGCCAACGATATGATCGCGATCGGAGCCGCGCAAGCTGTGCAGTCTTTGGGGCTCCGCGTGCCGGATGATATATCCGTCTCCGGCTTCGATAATATCGAGGACGCCGCGCGGATGACGCCTCCGCTCACGACTGTGAACGTGCCGAAGGAAGCGCTTGGCAAACGGGCGGTCGAAAGGCTGCTTAAGCGCGTCGAGGAGAAGGATGAGCCAACCGAAAAAATAATGCTGGCCTGCGAGCTTCTGTACAGGGGATCGACAACGGGCGGGCGATAAAGGAAGAGGACCGAGCTGGGCAGCTCGGTCCTCTTTAGTAATAGGGCTCTCAGCCCGGCATTTGTTGGCCGCTGAGCTCGCTTTCCTTAAGCCAGCTCGAGATTGCGGTCGATCAGCGCGATGCGCTGCTGTACGCAAGCGTAAGAGCGCAGCGGGTCTTCCGGCGTGTTCATCACATAGTCGAGCAAGCGGTCCACCGTGGAAGTCGCGACATGGCAGCGGGTGTCGGAGGAGGCGTAGTAAATATAGACTTCCCCGTTATCAAGCGCAACGACGCCGTTGCAGAATACGACATTGGATACGTCGCCGACGCGCTCCTCCCCCTCTGGCGCAAGCAGATGTCCGGCGGGGCGGTGGGTTACTTTATGCGGTTCGTGAAGGTCGGACAGGAACGCGTACAGCACGTAGCGCAGCCCCGCCGCGGTGTTGCGGACGCCATGCGCGATATGCAGCCAGCCTTTGTCCGTTTTGATCGGAGCGGGACCTTGACCGTTCTTCACTTCCTTGATCGTATGGTAGTGACGTTCATCGATAATGATCTCCTGCTTGATCACCGCGTTTTCGATCGAATCGGACAGGCCCCATCCGATGCCGCCGCCGGAGCCTGTATCGATAAAGCCGTCCTGCGGACGCGTGTAAAAGGCGTATTTGCCGTCAATAAACTCCGGGTGCAGCACGACGTTGCGCTGCTGATTGGAGCTCGTTTTTAAATCCGCGAGCCTCTCCCAGCTCAACAGATCCTTTGTCCGCGCGATGCCGCATTGGGCGACTGCGCTGGACAAGTCTCCCTTCGGCGCATTCGGATCCTTGCGCTCGGTACAGAACAAGCCGTAGATCCAGCCGTCCACATGCTGGACGAGCCGCATATCGTACACATTGACGTCCGGGTCTTCCGTTTCCGGGAGGACAATCGGACGATCCCAGAAACGGAAGCCGTCAACCCCGCTATCGCTTTCGGCAACAGCGAAGAACGATTTCCGGTCCGCGCCTTCAACCCGTGCGACGAGATAAAACTTGCTGTTTAAATGGATCGCTCCGGGGTTGAACACGCAGTGCACGCCGATCCGCTCCATAAAATACGGATTCGTCTCCGGGTTGAAATCATATTTCCAATGAAGCGGAGCATGCGCCGCGGTAAGCACAGGGTATTGATAACGCTCGAAAATGCCGTTGCCGAGCTCCTCGGGGACATTGCGGCGCGTAATTAAAGCTTCGTACCGCTGACTCAGTTTCGTTTTGCGTTCTTGGAATAAGCTCATGAATGATTCCTCCAGTAAATTAGATTTGTGTTGTTTCCGCATGCTGTCTAAGCCGCTCCAGCATTTCGAAGCATGCCCGTCCGTTATGGTAAGGGCATTTCCACGCGCTGATTTTTTCCGGGTTATCGCTTGGCTTGCCTTCCTTCGTTACGCTCCAGAACCATTCGCCGTATTCCCGGTCCACCATATGCTCTTCGATAAACCGCCAGGCGGCGCAAGCGGCGTCTTTGTATCGCTTCTCGCCTGACAATTGATAGGCGTTATAAAATCCGACAACGGCTTCCGCCTGCGGCCACCAATCCTTGTCTGTATCCAGCAGTCCCTCCGGTCCGGCTTCATTGAACAAGCCGCCGTCTTCGTCAACTCCTTCCAGCAAGGTCGCCTCCGCCATTTGAAGGGCGACGGCCTTGACTCTTGCAAGCAGCTCCGGGTCGCCAAGCACTTCGGCGGCTTCGTGCAGCAGCCAGCTGCCCTCAATGTCATGCCCGTATGAGATATGGTCCGACTGGCTGTTCCATTCCAGGTCGAAAAACAATTTAAAGTGCGCGGTCTCCCCGTCGACAATCCGGCTCATTGTAACTTCGATAAGCTCGCGCAGCTTGGCGTGCAGCTCCTGCGGCTTCCAGACGCGGTACAGATTCGTATACGCTTCGAGTACATGGAGATGCGTATTCATCGACTTTTTCGTATTCAGATCCTTCGAGCTTAGGCTGTTCTCATTCGTTTCGGTCCAGTCTCTCGCGAGCGCCTCCAAATAACCTTGGTTTACGGGATCATAGCTGTGCTTCTCAAGCACATGGAACAGCTCGGTCGCCAGCTTGAGCGCGGCGTCATTGCCTGTCGCGCGGTAATATTCGGAGAAGGCGTAGATGGCGAAGGCCTGCCCGTATACTTGTTTTTTGGCCGAGGAAGGCTCTCCGCTAGCTGTCACGGACCAATATAGGCCGCCATGCTCATGATCGGTGAAATGCCCGCAAATGTAGCGGTAAGCCTGCTCCGCCATCCGCAAGTAGCTTTCGTCCTTAAAAATGCGGTAAGCGGAGGCGAAGGTCCATAAGATGCGCGTATTCAGCACTAAGCTTCGGTCGGCGTCGGCTTTTACTTCGAGCGTTCGGCTTACGTAGCCGTGAAATCCGCCGTTCCCATCGGGGGCGTGCTTCATCCAAAACCTTAAAATATTGTCCTTTAATTCCCGTTCAATTCTGTCCATCCATTGCTCGTTTGTTATGACGGTCATATGCTTCCCCTCCTAATTACGCGCGGCGAGCTTCTTCGCGTAGTACTCCCGCACCGTCCGCTCAGCTTGCTTGCCGAACATGCAGTAGTCGTCATTTTGACTTGCGGCCGATTCCTCATATAACGATGCCGGCCAATCCCAGAGCATAAAGCCGCCGACCCAGTCCCGCTTGTCGCAGCTGCCGAACATCTCCTCGTAGAACTGCCTCTGCGCGTCTTCGTCCGGAGCGCCGGCCAGCCCCCAATCGTTGGGCAAATACTGCGAGCCGTCGCGGCTCGGACAGCCAGCCTCCATAAAGAAAAACGGCTTGCCGAACTGCCGGACGACCTTCTCGATCCGATCGAGCTGCTCTTCCCAGCGCCCAACCGGGTAGTATCCGCTGGAGGAAATGATGTCTACGGCGTCCCACCAAGCTACATTATCCTCCTGATATTTATCGCAATTGTAAGTAATCGGGCCCGAATAGACCTCGCGGACCTTCGCGATCAGCTCGCGCCATTCCGTCTCGCGCCTGTCGGTCTGAACCATCTCGCAGCCGATGCAGAGCATCTCGCAGCCGGTTTCTTCCGCGATCCGGGCGTAGTGGAGGATGAACTCGGTATAAGAGGAGAACCATTCCGACCATTTCGGCTCGCATGGCACATCTTTATCGAAGAAGTTGATATGCGCACGCCAGGTGCCGTTGGCGCAGTTCACGACGGGCTTCAAGCAGACGCGAAGGCCAAGCAGTTTCGCATACGCAATTGCGAAACGAACCTCGTCGTCGGTAACGGTAGGTGCTTCCCGGAATTTAATTTCGGTCGCCTGCGGGTGGTCCTGCAGCGCTCCGAAGGCGATAGCCGTCCAGTTTACTCCGAGCCTGTCTTTCATTAGCGACATGGACTTCTCCGCATTGTCCCCGGTCCATGTGCCGCGGACGCCGGTCCAGCCCCAGGTCATGCCGCCGACGTAAGGATTAAGTAATGTCATTCGTGGTTCTTCCTCTCCGTATGTTCGATAATTTGTTATGTTAAACAATTGCTTTGTTATATAACAAATTAACACTAAAGCTTCGTTTTTGGCAATACGCCGCCGCAATTAATCTGTGAATCGCCGAGAAAGCGCAGAATCTTGCCAGACAACCTTATTTTTAATAGAAATCACGTGGTTTTATCGGCTGCATGCGAATTTTTGAAAAAGTCATTACAAGACTAGAAATGATAGCACAAACCATTTCTAGCGAACGGTTATTCCTTTACACTTGATCTTGTAAGCGCAACCAAAAATAAAAACGAAGGGGATAAGCAAAATGAAAAAAACGATTTCGGCACTCATTTCAGTTTTTGTTATGCTAACAATTTTGTCGGCATGCAGCGGAGGAGGCGGCTCCGAAACAAATTCGAATGCGAACAACAACGGCGCAACCGCCGCGCCAACCGCTTCCGAAGAGAGTGCGGCGCCTGAAGATGGCGGCGACTCTGCGATAAAGGGAGAGGTTGTCTACCTTACAAACCGTACCGACATGAT
This sequence comes from Paenibacillus nanensis, assembly GCF_003583765.1. Classification (GTDB taxonomy): domain Bacteria; phylum Bacillota; class Bacilli; order Paenibacillales; family Paenibacillaceae; genus Pristimantibacillus; species Pristimantibacillus nanensis. The sequence continues at coordinate 207,626 of NZ_QXQA01000005.1, read as the reverse complement.
CGACAAAGAGTACGTGGACTACGAGAAGAGATTCGAAGCGAAATATCCAGGCGTCGACCTGAAGTTTGAAGCGATCACCGACTATGACAAAACGTTGAAGGTTCGAATGGCTTCCGGACAATTCCCGGACGTGGTGCTGCTTCCGACCATTCCGAACAACGAGCTGCCGGACTATTTCGCGCCGCTTGACGATATCGAGTTCTCCGGAGACATCTACTTCAAGGAGCTCAAGGCTCATGAAGGCAAGATGTACGGAGTCTCCTCCGGCGGCTCCAGCGTCGGCATCGTATACAACAAGAAAGCATTCGAGAAGGCGGGCATTACAGCCGTTCCAAAGACGTACAACGAATTTCTTGCTGTCGCTCAGAAGCTGAAGGATGCGGGCATCGTGCCGCTGGCGTCCAACTTCAAAGACAAGTGGCCGCTGGACGCGTGGCTTTACGACGTTCCGACGCTCGTAGGCGAAGCTTCCGATCATCAGAATAAAAGAGCCGATACGGATGCGCCTTATGCGATGGATAATGTGTACGGCAAGTCGTGGAGCATGCTGCGCGAGATGTACGAGAAGGGATATTTGGAGAAGGACGTCAATTCCACGAACTGGGAGCAGTCCAAAAAGGATGTCGCGTCAGGAAAGTTCGGCATGTATTTGCTCGGCAACTGGGTCATCAACCAAGTGATCGAGAACGGCGCGGCGCCGGAGGATATCGGCTTCTTCCCGTTCCCGGCCGACAATTCGGGAGCAGCCAAAGCGCCGCTTAACCCGGACTGGTTCTACGGGGTCAATAAGGATGGCAACGTGGAAGCGGCGAAAGCATTCGTGAAATGGATGATCGAAGAATCCGGATTCGACGAATTTGCCGGTTTCATCCCGACCTTGAAGGATAAGCAGCCGGCTCTGCCGCAATTGGTGGAATTCAACAGCTACAATCCGACGTATTTCGAACCGGCTCCTCCGGTGGATGCCGCAACTCAAATTCAGAACAAGGCACAGCTTGATCAAGGGGCCGTTCTGCAGGAATTCGTCCTTTCCAAGGATCCGCAGAAGGTGCTCGACAAGGTGAATGCAAGCTGGGCGAAGGCTAAGAAGGATCTCGGATTATAGCAGCAATTTTCAATTAATGGGACAGGAATAGGCGACTCATCCCCGAATCGCCTATCCTTCCCTTTTTTAAAAGAAACACGATCACTTGGAAAAAGGAGCGAAAGCGAATGTTAAGCGGAATGTCCATACAAAAACAACGCAAGCTGATCATCTTCTCGTTCATTACGGTTCCGCTCCTTCTGCTGCTGACCTTCGCCTATTATCCGGCGCTTGAGCTCGTTCGGCTGAGCTTCACGGACTGGGACGGCATCAGCGCGGACAAAACGTATATCGGCTGGGCGAATTATAAGGAGGTATTCTCGAATCCGGAAATATTCGGCGTATTCCGGAACAACGTCGCTTATTTCGTTGTTGGCATCGTGCAGAACATTGCCGCGATCTATTTCGCGGTTGTGCTGAACGGCAAGCTGAAGGGGAAAAACCTGTTCCGACTGCTTCTGTTTCTGCCGTATATATTAAACGGAGTGGCGGTAGCCTTTTTGTTCGGTTATGTATACGACACGACGAACGGCTCGCTTAATCTTTTACTCGGCCAGCTAGGCTTCGATCAGCTAGCGGAAACAAGCTGGCTCGGCCAATCGCAGCTTGTCGATTATTCCTTGGCTTCGATCAGCTTTTGGCGGTTCATGGGCTTCAACATGGTCATTTACCTGGCTGCGCTGCAATCGATCCCGAGCGATCTGTATGAAGCCGCTTCGATCGACGGCGCGAACGGCTGGCAGAAGTTTATCTATATTACGCTGCCTAATATTTATAAAATTATTGAGCTGAATTTGTTCTTGACGGTTACGGGCGCGCTTGAGGTTTTCGATTTGCCGTTTGTATTGACCAAAGGCGGACCGGCGGGCGCAAGCGAGACATTCGTGCTCAAGATTGTGGAGACGGCATTCCAATTCAACAACTATGGGCTCGCATCGGCGATGAGCGTCGTTCTGCTCCTGTTCGTCATCATCGTGCTGTCCATTCAGCGTTATTTGTTAAAAGGAAAGGGGGAATAGGAAATGAGAAGCTACCGCATAAGCTGGGACATCCTGAAATACGCGACGTTAGCCGTCGCCGTCTTCGCGATCCTGTTCCCGCCGTACATTATCGTTGTGAATGCGTTCAAGACGGCGGAGGAGTTTTTTGAGAAGGCGGCTACCGCGCTGCCTGACAGCTTTCTGCACTTCGCCAATTTCGCCGAAGCGTTCGAAAAAGCCGATATGCCGAGGGCGTTCGGCAATACGGCGGTTATCATTGTCCTGTCGCTGGTTCTGAACATCCTGATCGGCTCGGCATTCTGTTATGCCGTCGGACGGTTTCAATTCAAGCTTCGCGGTCCGCTGGTCGGATTGTTCCTGTTCGCAACCATTATTCCGAGCATTACGACGCAGGTTGTGAACTACAAGACGATTCAGGCGCTGGAGCTGACGAACAACCTGCTGGGACCGGTTTTGTTATATGTTGGGGCCGACATTTTGCAAATCTACATTTACTTGCAGTTCGTGCGCAGCATCCCGTATGAGCTGGATGAAAGCGCAATGATCGAAGGGGCGTCCCTTTTCCGCATTTTCCGGTCGATTATTTTCCCGCTGCTCGGACCCGCTACGGCGACGATCATCATCCTGAAAACGATCAGCATTTATAACGATATGTTCGTCCCGTATCTCTATTTGCCAAGACCGGAGCATGTCGTCGTCTCGACGTCTTTGATGCGGTTTTTCAGCGTCAACAGCGGCGACTGGCAGCTGATTTCGTCGGCCATTCTGATTATCATGATCCCGACGGCTATTCTCTATTTGTTCCTGCAAAAATACATTTTCGCCGGCGTTACGAGCGGCGCGGTGAAGTAAGCGCTTGCGAGCAAGCTTGTTATGCCGCAAAATAGGCATAGCGCGCCTAAGGGGATGATGAGATGAATGTGATGATCGTGGATGACGAAGAAATGATCAGACGCGGTCTGAATAAAATATTAAGCAATATGGATCTTGGGATTACTGTAATCGGGTCTTACGGAAACGGGCTCGATGCCTGGACGCATATCTCCATGCTGGAGGACGGGGATTTGGACGTGCTCATCACGGATATTAAGATGCCGATGATGGATGGTCTGAAGCTGGTGGAGAAGGTGAAGGGCAAGCCGATCTCGACGATCGTCCTCAGCGGCTTCAGCGAGTTCGAATACGCGCGGAAGGCGCTGAGGCACGGCGTGATGGATTATTTGCTTAAGCCCGTAGACAAAAGCTCCCTGCATGAGCTGCTGCTGAAGGTGAAGCAAGAGAAGGATGAAGCGCCTCGTCCCGCCGAGATCGAGCAGGATCATTCCGCCGTTGCGCAGGTGCGGGCGATTCTGGAGTCGGAATATCGAAGCTGTCTGGATATGGAGGCGCTTGCCGGGCATGTCGGCATGAGCGCCAATTATTTGAGCCGGCTGTTCAAGCACGCGACGGGAGAGACCATTACGGACTATTTGATCGCCGTTCGAATTCATAAAGCCAAGCAATTTCTGGTCGACCACCCCCATATGAAAAATTACGAGATCGCTCAGCTTGTCGGCTACAGCGATCCCGTTTATTTCAATAAGCTGTTCAAAAAGACGGTAGGCGTCACGCCGAAAGAATTTCGGTCGCAAGGCGGATAGAAGGCGATCGCCTTCCTCATAACACAATTGGATATAAGTTGTGCACAATTGCACATTTACTGTTCCGCTTAAAGGGCGTAAGATGTTGACCGTGGCATGCTTAAAAAACAGAATCGCATACGCTGCGGGAGGACGTAAAGGAATGGCAGAAAGCACAGCGGGAATACAGAGTGGCGCATCGCTCGGGAGCACCTTTGAGCAGGCGGCGCTCGAAAAGGAAGCCAGTCCGCTAAAGTTTTTGTATTCGATTTATAAAGGAAACTTCCTAAATCTAGGTATTTCGTTTTTATTTCTGATCGTCAAAAGCGCGCCGGTCTACGTGCTGCCGATCGTAACCGCCAACATTATTAATATCGCGACCGCTCCGGAAAAACATTCGATCAGCGGATTATGGATCAATTTCGCGGTGATTATGCTTGTCATTCTACAAAACATTCCGACGCATGCGGCATACATATCGTTCCTCAGCCGGGCGATTCGGTATGTGGAAGCGGGACTTCGCAGCGCGCTGGTCCGCAAGCTGCAGCAGCTGTCCATCAACTCCCACCGGGAGCTTCCGGCGGGCAAGCTGCAATCGAAGGTGCTTCGGGACGTAGAAGCGGTCGAAGCGATGTCGAAGCAGATTATGATCGCGCTCATGCCGGCTATGCTGAACATCGTGATCGCGTTTTCGATTACGCTCAGCTACAGCTGGATGGTTTCACTCTTTTTCATTCTTACCATTCCGATGTCGGTTGCGCTCGTGACGATGTTCCGGCGTAAAATTCGGACGAAGAACAAGGAATTCCGGCAAGAGATCGAGCAGATGTCGTCGAGAGTTTCCGAGATGGTAGAGATGATCCCGGTTACGAAAGCGCATGGACTGGAGAAGGTGGAAATCCGCAAAATCGACTCCACGCTGCGCAGCATTCAAGGCAAAGGCTACCGGCTTGACTTGGTGGAAGCGTATTTCGGAGCTTCGAACTGGGTTTCGTTTCAAATCTTCCAAGTTTTTTGTTTGTTGTTCACGGCCTATTTGGCTTACCTCGGGAAAATTCCTGTAGGGGATGTCGTGCTGTACCAAGGCTATTTCGGGATGATTCTCGGTTCGGTCACCGGACTTATTACGATCTATCCTCAGCTGGCGAAAGGCTTCGAATCGATCTCCAGTATTCGGGAGATTCTGATGTCGCCGGACATCGAGGATAACCGGGGCAAGCTTAAAGTGGCGGAAGTGCGCGGCGAGTTCCGGTTCGACGATGTGGAGCTGTCTTATCCGGGCAGCGAGCATCATGTGCTGGAGCATCTGTCGCTGGAGGTCCGGGCCGGCGAATGCATCGCGTTTGTCGGAGCGTCCGGGGCTGGGAAGTCTACGGTGCTCAATCTTGTGATCGGCTTCCTGCACCCGACGGCGGGAAGAGTGCTGATGGACGGCGTCGATATGAGACAGCTGAACCTTCGCAGCTATAGGAAGCACCTGGCGGTGGTTCCGCAGACCAATATTCTGTTCTCGGGAACGATCAAGGATAATATTACGTACGGGCTGACCGGCATTACGGACGAACAAATCGAACGCGTTGTGGAAATGGCGAATTTGAAGGAATTCGTAAATCAGCTTCCGAACGGTCTCGATACGCTTGTCGGCGAGCATGGCGGCAAGCTGTCCGGCGGGCAGCGCCAGCGTATCGCCATTGCGAGGGCGCTGATTCGAGATCCGAAGGTCATTATATTGGACGAAGCGACGTCGGCGCTCGATAACGAATCCGAATTCCATGTGCAAAAAGCGATGCAGCAGCTGATCAAAGGAAGAACGACGTTTATCGTCGCGCACCGGTTGTCCACAATCCGCGACGCGGACCGGATTGTCGTCATGAAGCAAGGGCGAATAGCCGAGGTTGGCACGTTCGAGGAGCTGATGGCCGCCGAAGGCGAGTTCTATCAGCTGAAGAAGCTTCAATTATAAGAAGAAAGAGGGACGAGGCAGAACCTGAATCTGCCTCGTCCCTCTTTTGTTCGTTCATTCGGTTCTAGCCGAGCTCCCACCATTTCAGGAACAGGTAAGGATCGGTTGAAGCGTAGGAAGGCGTGCGTTTGTACATGCCGAAGTGAAGATGCGGCAGGAACTTCCCGCTTGTCCCCTCCGGTCCGTAGCCTGTGCTTCCCACATACCCGATCAGCTGGCCTGCGGACACCGTAGAGCCTTCTTGTATGCCGGAGGCGTATTTGGACAAATGCGCATAATAAAACTCGGTGCTGCTGTCGACGCGGATCGTAAGGCGCCAGCCGCCGTATTCATTCCATCCCGCCTTGACGACTGTGCCGCTCATTGCGCTGTACACAGGCGTGCCTTCCTTGGCGAATATGTCGACGCCTTCATGCTGGCGGATTTCCGTGCCGTCAGGCGCCCAGCTGCGAGAATCCGCGTAGCTATTGGTATAAGGCGTATAAGTCCCATTTGCAAGCGGGAACTTTCCGTTTAAGTAAGCGGAAGGCTTTTTTGGAATGTTGATGGCTAGTCCTGTCCAAATATTGTTCGGATTCGCAATTTGCGGATTGGCCGCAATAAGCTTGGTCGTAGGAACCGAATAGCGCTGAGCGATCTTCCACATTGTGTCGCCAGGCTGCACGTATGCGGTTTCAACATCTGCGGAAGTTCCCGGCACATTCAACGTTTGTCCGATATAGAGGGTGTCGGAAGTAAGTCCATTCATCGATTTGAGGTTGGCCACTGTCGTTCCGTATTGCGTGCTGATCTTCCAAAGCGAGTCGCCGGACTTCACGGTGTACGCCGCCGCCGACACGACTGGAGCAGCCGCCAATAACGATACGAGCGCGGACGAGGCAATAAGCTTTTTCAATCTGTGGTTCAAGTTGTCTCTTCCTCTCCTAGTAAAAATGATATGGGCTTGCTTGAAATCTATTGTAATCGGATTTAAGGCATATGGTTAGCGGTAAATAGTGCTATGCGAGCAGGGCAAAAATAAAAGAGCCCCGTCACCTTATCGGCACGAGGCTCTGGCATTTATTATTTTAAGAGAGAAGATAGAGACGGCTTGTCGCTTCCCAGATTTCACCCGGCTCGAGCGCTATGCAGCCGATCTGTTCGGCAGGAAGATTTACATTTGGCGCGTTAACCAGATTAACTTGCGGCTCCGGACAGAAGAAGCCCGGCGTCGCGCCGTTGTTGTAAATCATCCACTGCTTATATTCCGTGCCGACGTCGTAAACCAGCGATACATTCGCTCGGGTATCGGTTAATACCATGCGGTTGCGGCCGTTCTGAGTCGAGCTTGTGTAATGATTGTCCATCGACGCCCAGTACGGAGAAATGCCTGTCGTGCGCATCAGCTCTTCTTCCGGCAGCAGCGGCTGGAAGCGGCCGGTCGGAAGCATGCGTTCATTCAGCTCCCAGCGCTCTTTCGTTGTCATCGTGAAGCGGTAATCGTCAGCGCTGCTTCCAGGAGCGAACGGCGCGTTGATCGTCGTATGGAACGCCAGCCAGCAAGGCAGCGCATCCTCTCCTTCGTTCTTTACGATTACATGCTGGAGGAGGCCGTTGCCATTCAGCGAATAACGGAGACTAATCGTAAAACGGTGCGGCAAATACGTGTAAATCGAATGATTGTGATCGATGGTGATGCTAAGCGTAACATAGCTTTCCAGCTCGGTGACGCCGTAGTTGTCAACCTGCCAAGGCGTATTGTGGAAGAAGCCGTGCAAGTGATTGCCCGTACGTTCTTCGTTGACAGGGAAGTTATACGTTTTTCCGTTCCAGGTGAACGTGCCGTCTTCGTAACGGTTCGGCGGGAAGAGGACAGGAATGCCGTGGACGATCGGATTGCTGCGGAAGCTGTCCATTTCATCGGCGGATGGCTCTCTGAGCAGCGCATACTGCTTGTCCGTTTCGCGGAATGCGATCAGGTTCGCGCCAATTCGCGGCAGGACGGCCGCTTCGTAAGAGCCCCATTGCAGCCAGACCGCATCTTCATCGTGAAATTTTTGTTCGAATGCTTTGCCAGTTGCGTTCATTATGTAGTTGTCCTCCTTTATATAAGTACTATCCCTAGCATAGCAGGGCTGAAGCAAACGAACAACAGCCCAGCTCATTGAGCCGGGCTGTCATAGGCAAGCGAGCGGAGCTATTCGCTTAGGCTTTCTCCATAACGAGCTTCTCGATGACGAATTGCTTGCGCCGGTTGACCGGCAGCTGCTTCGCATCGGATTTCGCGCCGAAATAAATCGTTCCGTCCGCGATGGATTTGACCTTGCTGATATTAATGTAGCAAGTGGAGCTGATTGGGAAATAGTTGCGGTTCCCGGTAAGCTTCTGAATTTCTTCGGCAGTCATCTTCTTCTTTCTATTGTAGTTTCTGCCGTGGAAGCTTACGAGCCCTTGACTCCCGATTTTAAAATAAAGAACATCCGCCTCCGAGTCAAAGTTTTCATACACATTACGTTCTTGCAGCGCTACATTCATCATCCCAAATCCCCCTTCAGAAAAGTGATTGTGTGAAATGTTAGCGCTTACATTATAGCATAATCTTCTATTTTTGTGAAGTATCCATTCTGAAAAAGACATTGTTTGACTCGTTCGCTTGTGCTAAGGTCTCAATATGGGATGAAATGGAGAAAGGATGGATGATTACAGTGAATGCGCCAAGCAAAGTGTGGAGCCAAGGGATTTTCTATGTCGGCTCGTATGGGGAAAAGGATGAAGCGACGATACACGTCTGCCGGATGGATAAGGAGACCGGGGAGCTGGCCATCCTTCAGAAGGTTACGGGAGTTGAAAATGCGTCTTTTCTAGCGCTGCATCCGAACGGCCGTCGTCTCTATGCCGTCAAGGAAGTTGCGGAGTCAAACGGCGCTGCCGGAGGCGAAATCGCGGCAATTGCCGTCGATCCGGCAACGGGCCTCTTAGGAGACGTAACAAGCTTTGCCTCTACCGTCGGCGCGCATCCTTGTTATGTCAGCGTGAACGAAGCGGGCACCGCGGCTTACACCGCTAATTATACGGGCGGCAGCGTGACGATGCATCCGCTGACCGCAGAAGGCGATGTTCAGACGGCCGCGGCTTTCATTCAGCATGCTTGCGAGCCTGGACCGGCGGCCGACCGCCAGGAAGCGCCGCATGCTCACTGCATATCGCCGATGCCGGGAACCGCTTTTGTATGCGCCGTCGACCTTGGGATGGACGCTGTCGTAACCTATAAGCACGACGGAGATGCATTGGTGAAGATCGATGAGGCTCCGCTGCCTGCGGGAGCGGGCCCGAGACATATCGCATTCCATCCGGCGCTGGATGCCGCATATGTAGCGAACGAGCTGGCGTCAACCGTGACATTGATGCGAGTAGATAAAACGAGAGGCGCATTGGAAACTGTTGAGACCTATTCCACATTACCGGACGGCTACGAGGGGTATAATGACTCGGCTGATATTCATGTTTCATCCGATGGCCGGTATTTATACAGCTCTAACCGCGGTCATAACAGCATTGCCGTATTTGCGATCGAAGCGGGAACCGGAAAGCTGTCTCCCGTTCAACATATAAGCTGCGGCGGCGAGCTTCCGCGAAATTTCGGGATTACGCCGGAGGGGGACTATCTGCTTGCGGCCAATGGAAAGACCGGAAATATCGCCGTGTTCCGCAGAGACCGCGAGACAGGTCTATTGTCCCCGACAAACCATCAGCTTGAACTGAATATTCCCGTCTGTATCCGATTCGGTCATATCTAACCTTCGAAAGGCAGGTCCTGCAGCTTGTCCAGTCCAACATTAGCCAAACCAACAAATGAAGCGTTGAAATCGGCCACAATTTACGCCATGCTGGTTGCCATTAGCTCCGTTCATTTATTGAATGACGCGATGCAAACCGTCGTTACGGCATTATTTCCTATCTTTGAAGAAAGCTTGAAGCTGACGTACGGTCAGATCGGTTGGATCGCATTTACGCTGAACATGACTTCTTCCGTTATGCAGCCGGTTGTCGGCTCGCTCTCCGACAAATGGCCGAAGCCATGGATGCTCCCGGTCGGGATGCTGTGCAGCATGGCCGGCATGGCGGGACTCGCCGTCGCGCCTAATTTTGCTTTATTGATTTTATCCGTCGTGTTTGTCGGACTTGGTTCTGCCGTATTCCACCCGGAGGGCTCGCGCGTCGTCCACATGGCCGCCGGTAACCGCAGGGCGTTCTCGCAATCGATTTACCAGGTAGGCGGCAACTTCGGCCAGTCGCTTGGACCGCTAATGACAGCGGCGATCTTTGTGCCGCTTGGCCAGCGCGGAGCGGCTTGGGGAATGCTGCTCGCCGCTTTAGCCATTGCCATTTTGTTCAAGGTCGTGCCTTGGTATTCGGCGAAGCTGGCCGAGCATGGCGGCAGAGTGCCCAAAAAGAATGCGGCGGCCGGCGCTTCCGCCGCGGATGCGAAACCGTCGATAAACAAACGGGTCGTTGCTATAGCGATGTCGATTCTGCTTCTCGTCGTTTTCGCAAGATCGTGGTATGCCGCGGCTATCGGAAGCTTCTATCAATTCTATGCCCGAGACGCGTACGGCTTAACGATCCAGCAGGCGCAAATCCCGCTGTTCCTGTTCATGATTTTTGGGGTCATCGGCACGTTCCTCGGCGGAATAATGGCCGATCGTATCGGAAGAAAAAAAATGATGCTCATTTCGATTTTGGGCGCGGCGCCGTTCGCTCTTATTCTGCCTTATCTTCCGCTTGAGTGGGTTTACCCTGCGATAGCCGTTATGGGCCTGATTCTCCAATCCGGCTTCTCTGTCAGCGTCGTTTATGCCCAGGAGCTGATGCCGGGCAAGGTCGGTACGGCTTCCGGGTTGATTACGGGCCTTGCGTTCGGCATGGGCGCGCTTGGTTCGGTTGTGCTCGGTAATCTGGCCGACGCGCACAGCATGAGCTTTGTGATGTCGCTCGCGAGCTATCTGCCGCTGATCGGCATTCTGGCGTTATGGCTGCCTAAGGATCGGAAAGAAGCCTAAAATATAAATGCGCGACAAGCTTCGGCTTTGTCGCGCATTTTTTCATTTGGAAGGTTGGTGTCTTATGAGGTTATTGATGGACTAGCAGCGAGCAGGCTTCGCGCGATGCAAAACTGAGCGGCATAGTAAGTTGCCATAACGGTTCTTTCTTGTGGAACTTTCGCTATGAACTTGTTCCAGGCTAAGAAAGAATCCGGGATCAGCCCTTCGTGAAATTACAAGCTTTTTATTTTCGTAAAAAATTCGCTGATGGCGTAATAAGCGGCGCCGCGCACGGCGGATTGCTCCCGCAGCTCGGCAAACAAGATGCGAAGCTTGTCTCTGTGATAGGGCAGCGTTCTTTGGTCAATGGCGGCCTGCATCGCCGGGGACAGCCATTCCGCAGCCCTGCTCATTCTGTTCCCAATTATGACGACGTTGGGATTGAACACATTGACGATGTTGGCGATACCGACCCCTAGGTAGGTGCCGATGTTTGAGAATAGCGAGCGCACCCGTTCATCGCCGTCTTCGGCCGCCTGCAGCAGCTCCTCGAGGCTTTCAAGACCGGTTGGCGCAGCCTGCTCCAGAAGCGCATTCTCAGAAGCGTAAAGCTCCCAGCAGCCGTTGTTGCCGCAGGAGCACGGCTTGCCGTCGTATTGGATGGAGAGATGGCCGAGCTCGCCGGAGAAGCCCGAAGAGCCCTTGAACAGCTCGGAATTCAAAATAATGCCGGTGCCGATACCGATGCCCACGCTGACATAAATCTGGTTCGGAATGTCCCGGCCCGCGCCGTATTTCTGCTCCCCTTGCGCGCCGGCATTCGCTTCGTTGTCAATCGTGACGGGAACCTTGAAGCGATCCTCCAGCAGCCGTTTCAGCTCGACATGCCGCCATTTCATATTGGGAGCGAACAGGATGGTGCCTTGATCGTCAACAATACCCGGCACGCCGATCCCGATCCCGACAATGCCGTATTCGCTTTCCGGCGCTTTCAGAATCAGCTCGTCAATCGCTTCGGTTAACGTTTTTAGAACCTCTTCCGTCTGCTTCGGTTTAAGCTTGCGGTAATTGTCCGCCACCACGTTGCCGGACAGGTCAACGAGCAGACCCTTTATATAGTTGACGCCCAGATCGATTCCGATGGCAAATCCGGCTTTTTCATTAAAAAGCAGCAGGGTCGGCTTCCGTCCGCCGCTGGATTTGCCCGGGCCGATCTCGAGCACAAGATGGCTGTCGATTAAATCCTGCACCAGGCTGGATACGGTCGCTTTATTTAAACCTGTTTTCTCGGATATTAAGGCGCGGGACAACGGTGCATGCTGGATGACGGAGTCCAGTACAATGGACGTATTTATTTTTTTGATAAGAGCAAGATCTCCTGTTGATTTCGGTTTCACAAACAGTGGCCTCCGTCCCAAAATATTAAGATAGATGTATTATAACACAATTTTTGTCGAACTTAGTTTGTTTAATAGACAAACTAAGTTTACTCGTGTTATTCTGTAGATGTAAACACATAATAGAAATCGAAAGTAAATAAAGGAGGATTAACCTGTGAGTTACTTTAAAAACATTAACAAGATTGAATTCGAAGGAAAAGGCTCGGACAACCCGCTTGCGTACAAACATTATGATCCGAAGCAAGTCGTGTTGGGCAAAACAATGGAAGAGCATCTTCGTTTCGCAGTAGCCTACTGGCATACATTTAACGCGAACGGTACGGATCCGTTCGGTACGGGCACGATGATTCGCGACTGGGATTCCTACGAAGGCTTGGACCGCTCCAAAGCGCGCGTGGAAGCTAACTTTGAATTCATGGATAAATTGAATATTCCTTATTACTGCTTCCATGACGTTGATATCGCGCCGGAAGGCTCGACTTTGCAAGAATCCAACAAAAACCTGGACATTATCGTAGCTATGCTGAAAGAAAACATGAAGACGAGCGGCAAAAAGCTGCTGTGGAACACCGTTAACATGTTCTCGAACCCGCGTTACGTGCATGGCGCCGGCACAACTCCTAACGCTAATGTTTACGCTTACGCCGCGGCACAGCTGAAGAAAGGTCTGGAAGTCGGTAAAGAGCTCGGCGCGGAAAACTACGTATTCTGGGGCGGCCGCGAAGGCTATGAGACTCTGCTGAACACGGATATGGGCTTTGAGCTGGATAACCTGGCTCGTCTGTACCATATGGCGATCGATTACGCGAAAGAAATCGGCTTCGACGCGCAATTCCTGATCGAGCCTAAGCCGAAAGAGCCAACGAAGCATCAATATGACTTCGACGCGGCTACTACGATCGCGTTCCTTTACAAATACGGCTTGAAGGATCACTTCAAACTGAACCTGGAAGCGAACCATGCGACGCTTGCGGGCCATACATTCGAGCACGAGATCCGCACGGCTGCCATTAACGGCATGCTGGGATCGCTTGACGCGAACCAAGGCGACCTGCTGCTCGGCTGGGATACGGACGAATTCCCGACAGATCTTTACTCCACGACTCTGACGATGTACGAAGTGCTGAAAGCCGGCGGTCTTGGCCGCGGCGGCGTTAACTTCGACGCGAAGGTTCGCCGCGGTTCCTTCGAAGCGGAAGACCTGTTCCTGGCGCATATCGCAGGTATGGACAGCTTCGCTTGGGGTCTAAAAGCTGCTGCTAAGCTGATCGAAGAGAAAATTCTCGACAACATCATCGAGCAGCGTTACCGCACCTTCAAGGAAGGCATCGGCGCTGATATCGTATCCGGTAAAGCGACGCTTGCTTCCCTGGAGCAATACGCTCTGCAGAATAACCCGATCGTGAACGAATCCGGCCGTCAAGAGCGTATTCGCCTCATGCTCAGCGAAGTTATCTTCAGCGTATAGAGGTCATAAGGAGGCCTTACTGGCTATGAGCTATGTAATAGGGATTGACCTCGGGACCAGCGCAGTTAAAGCGCTGCTCGTGGATAAGAACGGAACGGTTGCGGCGGAGGCGACACGCAGCTATCCGCTCTTCCACGAGCGCAGCGGCTGGAGCGAGCAGCGCGCCGACGATTGGGTCGAGGCGACGCTTGAGAGCATTCGCGAGCTCGTAACAAGCGGAAGCGTAGACGCTTCCGCCGTTGAGGGCATCAGCTTCTCCGGGCAGATGCACGGACTTGTCCTGCTGGACGTCGGCGGAAGCCCTGTTCGTAACGCGATTCTGTGGAACGACACCCGCACGACGGAGCAATGCCGTGAGATCGAGCGGACGCTTGGCGACAAGCTTCTGTCGATTACCCGGAACCCTGCGCTTGAAGGATTCACGCTGCCGAAAATGCTGTGGGTTCGTCAATACGAGCCGCAGAGCTTCGAGAAAGCCGTTACCTTCCTGCTGCCGAAGGACTATGTCCGTTACCGGCTGACAGGCGAGCTCCATATGGATTATTCCGACGCGGCCGGCACGTTGCTGCTGGACGTTGCGGGCAAAAAGTGGAGCGAAGAAGTGCTTGCCGCATTTGGTCTGCCGGCTAGCCTTTGCCCTCCGCTTGTCGAATCGCACGGCATGGTCGGCACCTTGCTTCCTGAGGCGGCAAAGCGTTCGGGTCTGTCCGAATCGACGAAGGTGTTCGCGGGCGGAGCCGACAACGCGTGCGGCGCAATCGGCTCCGGCATCTTGTCGGAAGGGCTAACCTTGTGCAGTATCGGTACATCCGGCGTTATTTTGTCCTATGAGAAGGATGAATCCAGCGATTATAAAGGCAAGGTGCATTTCTTCAACCATGGCAAAGAAAACGCGTTCTACGCGATGGGCGTGACGCTGGCGGCCGGTTACAGCTTGAGCTGGTTCAAAAAGACGTTTGCGCCGAACGAATCGTTCGACCAGTTGTTAAGCGGTGTTGGCGATGTGAAGCCGGGCGCTGGCGGACTGCTGTTTACGCCATACTTGGTCGGAGAGCGAACACCGCATGCGGATTCTGCGATTCGGGCAAGCTTTATCGGCGTTGACGGCTCGCATGAGCGGATTCATTTCGCCCGAGCTGTCATGGAGGGCATTACCTTCTCGCTCGGCGAATCGGTTCACATGCTGCGCAGCGCCGGCAAATCGATCGATAAAATCGTTTCGATTGGCGGGGGCGCGCAAAATCCAGTATGGCTGCAAATGCAAGCCGACATCTTCGACGCGACCGTCGTTTCCTTGGAGAACGAACAAGGGCCAGGTCTTGGCGCCGCCATGCTCGCCGCATACGGCTGCGGCTGGTTCGACAGCTTGGAGGCTTGCGCGAAGCAATTCGTGAAGTATGCGGACGAATATAAGCCGCAGCCTGAAGCGGTCAAGACGTATAAGGACTTGTTCGCAATCTATCAGCAAATTTATACGCAAACGCGCGGCATGAACGAAGCGCTGGTTGCTTTCCGTTAAAATTGCAGCGATTTTCAAACGATCCGCCCTTCTCCTTGTTGGAGAAGGGCGGATTTTTTGTTTTAAACCATTTTTTCGGTTGGTTGCGCGTGGCCGAAGTGATAGTCTGTTTAAGCGATAATCTGCGGCCGGAGGCAAGGCTTTTCCGAATCGTTTATCTTTTGCAGGTTCGGGGAATGATAGATTCATAGAGTAGCGCGGGTCTGAAAATTGGATAAACTCTTGTCTCAATCGTTTTATTAGATCTCATTCTCGGGACCGATAAAGCCGATGGCAGAGTGCGTTATGATTATTGCTGGATGATAGGATTTATGGGAGTGGTGTACATGTCAAATCAGGTTTTGCCGGCGAAGCCGGCGGGGAATTTATTCGGGAACAAGTTTTTTCAAACCATCCTGCTGTCAAATGTTTTGCTTCAGATCGGGATATGGGTGCGTAATTTCGCTATATTGATGTATGTCACCGATATGACGAACGATGACCCGTTTGCGGTAGGGTTAATGAGCTTTGTTGAGTTTTTGCCGATTTTCGTTTTTTCGTTTATCGGGGGGACGTTCGCGGACCGTTGGAAGCCGAGATTGACGATGATTTGGTGTGATCTGTTGTCGGCGGTATCCGTATTTGCCGTTTTGCTAACTTTAGTCTACGGCTCTTGGCATATGGTTTATCTGGTCACCTTCATTTCGGCGATATTGTCGCAGTTTTCACAGCCGTCCGCGATGAAGCTGTTCAAGCAGCATATCGGACCGGAGCAGCTTCAGCAGGCCATGGCGCTGTTCCAGTCGCTGATCGCCATCTTTATGGTAATAGGGCCTTCGTTAGGGGTCATTTGTTATCAACGATATGGGATTGAAATATCGGTAGGCATTATGGGCGTTGCCTTTCTATTGTCGGCGGTTGTTTTGTACCGGATTCCGCGGGACCAAGAGGTGGAGAAGCGTCCTTCCGGTTCCGGCGGCATGAGCCAGTTCTGGAACGAGCTTGGAGACGGCCTGAAGTATGTATGGCGCAGTCCTGTGCTTAAGTCGCTAGGCGGGACATTCGCGCTTGCCGGCATCGCGGTAGGCACCGTACAGGTGCTTGGCCTGTTCGTTGTGACCGAGCGGCTCGGGCAAGAAAAGGATTTTCTCCAGTTTCTTCTCATGGTGAACGGCGTCGCGATGCTGATCGGCGGCGGAGCGGTGATGGCCATCGCCAAGAAGGTTGCGCCGCAAAAGCTGCTCGCCCTAGGCATGCTCATCAGCGCGGTAACGATGGTTGGCATCGGACTATCGACCAATGTGCCGACGACGATGGTCCTGCAATTTTTGAGCGGGTTAGGCTTCCCTTGCATTCAAATCGGCATCAGCACGATGATCCTCCAGTGGACGGAAGAGAAATTTGTTGGCCGGGTCAACGGCGTGCTGTCGCCGATGTTCATGGGGATGATGGTCATTATGACGCTGGTTGCTGGCAAGCTTAAGCAAGTGTTCCCGCTAGTCGGCATTTACTGTGTAGCCGGCATCGTCATGTTCCTGGGCATGCTGCTGCTTGTGCCGTTGTTCAAGCATAAGCCGAAGGCGCTGGGAGAGGCCGTAGAAGGCACGGTTTAACCGTTGATGGGTTTAGGAATTGTTTTTAGGGAATTGTTGACAATTCAGCTTTTCTTGAAGTAACATTAGGGAGGATACAGTCGAATTTTGGCAGCAATTCTCATATAAACACAGCACAGCGAAGCACGCTTGCTCCTTGTCGTACGGGGAGAAGTGTGCTTTTTTTTGTGTGTTCCCGCCCGAGAAAAAATCCATTGGCAAGGAGTGCATGAACATGATACAAATTAATCGAGCTGCCTGTTTTGGAATAGTTTGTGCGATTTATTGCTATTTGTTGGCTAGAAGCAGGCAGGAACAAGAGTTGTCGGAAGCTGTCGAGTGATCTTCTGATTTCGAGCGTGGGACAGGACGTTGCGAATGGACAAGCTTTACGAGGGATGAGTGAGTTTAAGCCATTATTTGAATATTTCATATAGGGGGAATATACGATGAGAAAATTACTAAGTTGGGTGGCAGCAGTAACGCTGGTTGCGGGGGTTATCGGCATCGGAGGCAACGGTTCGAAGGCGCAGGCTGCTGAGGCGCAGTCTTTCAAAGACGTTAGCGTGAATGCGTGGTATTACAGCTATGTTAATGATGCTTTGAGTAGGGGCGTTATTAGCGGGTTTCCGAATGGAACCTTTAAGCCGGATGATCCGGTAACGGTGGCGCAGTTTTTGAAAATTGTTCTGTTGTCTTATGCCGATGAATCGTATGGGTACAAGTATTGGGCTGAGAGTCAGTTGGAATATGTACCTGATTGGAATAAAAGAAACCTGCATGCGGCCGTAGGAACATTTGATGAAGGTTCTCCGTGGTATGAAGTTTATGTCGATGTCGCAACAGATCTTTTTTTAATTCCAGAAGGAGAATATGTTGGTCGTTATAACGAGCCTATAACTAGAGAAAAAGCAGCGAGCATCATTGATGAGCTTGATAGTTATTTCCATGGCTTTAGTCAAAAGGAATATTCAATGCTAACGGGAACGCAGCTTTTTAAGGATTTTAATAGAACTGAAGACTATTATGAACAAGCAGTAGGCAGTATCGCTGTTCGAGGTATTATGGTTGGGAATGACAAAGGGTATTTCAATCCTAAATCTTATATTTCCAGAGCGGAGGCTGCAAAAATATCGTCGCTATTAAACGATCCTAAAAAGAGGACGCCAAAAACTCCGAATATGGCTGGGCTGCCATATGCTACGGTGCCGGGGCAATTAGGGTATCCTGACAGGATTCATATTTTTGCAAATCATGAAATGATGAAGAATTATAAAGTAATGAAAGATAGACAAAATGATTACGATGGCTTTGTATCTGGTACATTCGCCACTCTACGATATTTCAAAGATGAAGAAGCTAAATTCAATAATGATAAAAAGGCTTACTATCTTCTTGTGAACGACCCAAATATTTATCATGATGTGACCATCAGTTTTGATAGTAATGCGTATTCAATCAATTTAAACGTAGAGAAAGAAGCATTAAACAGAGCTAAAACTGAATTAAAGTACTTTGTTGAACTAGTTTTCGGGGCAAACGGTGCCAAGGTATTTACTGAACTCGAATCTGCAATTGTTAATGCGCAAGCACGAAAAGATGTTGACGTAGACAAGGTTATAGCTGGAAGGCAGTTGGTTATTAGTAATGCCAATCCAAAGGTACTAAACATCGGAATTTCGGCTTACTCGGATTCTAAATAATAGGATTGCGGCTAGTAAGGAGGGGGTAGTTTGAAACGTGTCAGCACGATTAGGAAAGCGTTGCTCAGTGTCATAATCCTTACTTTAATACTTGATTTGTTGCCAATGAATACGGAAATGATCGCTGAGGCATCTTCGTATAACGGTTTAACTGCTTGTGAATCTTCATACAAAAAGATCCACGGTGACAGGCTGCCGCCGAATCAAAAAAAATGTATTAAGCGAGAGAGCGACGGGCAGTATATTATGTTCAACTGGTCGCTCTATGAAGGACTAAAAGTTATATCCTACGGTAAGGTTGAAGCTGCAAATACGAAGTCAAATGATTTTAAAACAGGATGGCGTGATTTACAAAACGAGGACCGCGAAGATTACAATGGAACACATCCGTATTTTACGAAAAACGGAGTTAGGGGCGAGTACAGGTATTTAGGATGGGATATTAACGGGCGACTGTACTCAAATATGTATTTTATTCCCGATAAAGATTTTGGAATTGATCCCAGCGAGAAGAAATGGATTTACAGACCATGGGATAGCCCGTTAGCAAAAAAAAGTTCGAGAGCACCTAGCGGGTTTTCTCCTATATTTCTTGGAAATGATTTGTATGATTCACCTTGGGTAATAATTCATAACAGCAAGGAGAAACAGGTAAATAAGCTACTGAATGCTCCTAGTGTAAAGGTGAAATACCAGGCACTACCGGACTATTATGTCGATAAGACAAATCCGAAAAACATTTTTGAATACATGTACGTGGAACAAATGCCGACAAGTTTAGCTCCAGGATCAGGGACAATGTTCCATCAGGCCGCTAATGGGAGCATCTGGTATCAAACATTTTACCTAAAACCATTAGACGCAAGTCAAAAGGAAAAGCTTCCAGTCAGCGCGACAATTTCTGAAGCACCCCAAATTAAAACAATCGATCTTGGTGTGCTCCCTGAGAATTTTACGTGGAGTTGGAAGCTTCAAGGCGAAATTTTAGATGATAATTATGTTAAAACTAAAATTGACAAAGCCATGTATTACACAAGAGACGATATTAAAGAATGGCGGTTCGAGGTTGCCTATTCATGGCCGGGCGGGTCTAAGACCGAAACACTCTCGTCATCAAATAACGGTGGACTAACAATTTCAAAAGGAAATAAGATTGCGGTCAAAAATCCAGAGCTCTCTATTGACTTTGATAAAAAGAAGCAAAAATTAAAAAAAGGCGACAAGGTCGAAATCAAACTAACGACTAAAGCGATTTTTAACACTCCCGACGGATCTGTGGTATTTAGCTCGGATTCAGACACCTATACCATAACGTTTACTGGAGATCCACCACCCCCAACAGAAGATGACGATGAACCAACCTCTACGCCTACCCCAACAGCAACACCAAAGCCATCAGCAACCCCTAAACCGACAACGCCGCCTTTGGT
The DNA here is from genome assembly GCF_003583765.1 of Paenibacillus nanensis. Taxonomy (GTDB): domain Bacteria; phylum Bacillota; class Bacilli; order Paenibacillales; family Paenibacillaceae; genus Pristimantibacillus; species Pristimantibacillus nanensis. The sequence continues at coordinate 187,847 of NZ_QXQA01000005.1, read as the reverse complement.
TTGTAGCTTCGATATTCCTGACGATGCCTTTGATATCGTGCCATTTGAAGGGGTTTGGGACAACACCGACTTATCGAGGGTTGTCATAAGAGAGGTAGCGGTTGATGGCGTGCCGGTTGATCCCGAAAAGTTTTGGACGGGCAAGTACGTATTCGGTGATGACGCTGACGGTCTGAGAACAGTGGCCGTTAAATGGACGCCAAAAGATGTTCCATGGGAGTGGACGGAGGAATGTGACACGTATCGAATTGTGAACGTCCATGATACGAAGCCAAGAGCGCAGTTCAAGTTGTATGGCGGCACATTCAAGGAAAATAGGAAAATGTCTATCGAAAACACTTCTTATGATCCGAATGCCAACGATCCGTTTGTACAAGCTGTCTACCCGATAGTCGATGCTGAATGGACTTGGACAGCGCTGGATGGAACAGACAGCGACAGAAAGATGCGGACGGACACGAAGGATTCAAAGGTCTTTCTCTACAAAAATGCGGGCGAGTATCAGGTTACATTGAGGGTTACGAATGCTTTAGGCAGAACGTCCGATCCGTATGTTTTGCCATTTAGCGTGCTTGAAGATTATGCTCCAGCGGTTATCATGCATCCGTATTCTAGCGAAATAGCTAGGGGGGAGCCGCTTTCTCTCATGTATGAGGGAGTAAGTACCGATGGCGACAATATTACAAAGCATACGATAAAGGTCTATTACGACGAGAAACACGATGGAACCTATTCTAAACTGATTGATACGTTTAATGCGCCGATCTCGGAATATATACCATCTCTATCTGCTCTTGGAAATTATCGAATCATTTCAACGGTGGAGGAGGAATTTGGACAAGAAACATTGTCTGAATTTATTACCGGTGCGGATAAAAGAAAGACTACGCAGCAGTTTGAATTTATGATCGATAATTATATTCCGTACTCGGATATTACAACGGATATTCCATCGGTCATGCAGCAAGTGGATATCGGGATATTGCTTGATAAGAATTTAGAAGTTAGCAAGCTTGATTACGTCAATTCGAACGGAGTAGGCATTAACAATCTGTTTAGATATCAGGGGATCGACCCGAGCATAAAAGTTTGGGATATGCACACCTATACGAGAAGCCAGGCGGCCTCCACTGCGGTAAATACAGGGCGGGTAATTCCACCGGAAACAACGGAATACTGCGCTGAAGGGTATTGCGGCACCTTAAAACGTGATGATTATCAGGATAATGGCGGTTATTTTGACCGCGGCTATAATCAGAAGGTTGTTGATGTGCCGGGGTATTGGAAACCTTGGTGCAAGTACACGGATTCATACGGAAGACCATGGTCGCATGCACCGCCTTGCGATGACCCGAAAAATGCAACCTCAGAATGGGTTGAGCCAATTTATCGGGATGAATGGGTTCCGGTTATCGTATGGGAGTCGAATTACTGGGGTTATTATTCAGGATTAATATATAAGGATGTTAGACAACCATTCATAAATCCATTTGTCCGGACTGCAGCAGACCGATATTTAGTGTACATTTCAGATAGTTCTATTAATGAACTGAGTGATTTCAACATGGTGAAGGGGTTATCTGACGCTAAAATCATTTTGGTAGGTTCTGAAGCGATAAAATCCATGTCCAATTACGATCATTACATATCCGGATCATTGCCTATTGAAGAAGTCATCAACCAGGTGGTTGACTATATTGCTTCACATAATCCGCCCACGGCTTCGCAAACAGTATTGATGAATGAATCCTTTAAAATGATTACGGACGAAAGCGACCCTGAAAAGGATGCCATCGTTCAAAGGCAAATCATGTATGTGCATAATCCGAATTATTATGACAACCCGATGGGCAAAGCTACATTTGCGGCAGAAGAGTATAATCCTGCTGCATGGACTTCTGAAACCTTAAGAACCTCGTTCTCACTGCCGGGGGAGTATACGGTTTATCGGAGAGTTAAGGATCAGCCTAGCATAGATCCGAAGCTTGCTAAATATAGCTACTGGTCTAATGAAGCCAAGACGGTAATAAAAGTGCATCGAAAACCGATTGCGCTGGCAGAGCTTGATTGGACATATGATACTTCCTGCGGCTGCTATAACACGAAATGGATTGATAAATCATACGATTTGGATCACAACGTCACCGATACGGTAAACCGCGGCATCGTGGATCGGAAAATTAAATATACGGTCGGTGGAGTGACTTATTACCAGATACCGGACAAGCTGGCTCCTGGAAACTATCAGCTTGAATATGTCGTAAAAGACGTTGAGGGTGTATGGTCAGACCCGTTTACAATGAATTTCAATTTAACCGCCTCCCCGCCAGTTCAGTTGAAGGGAAAGCTGAAATCGAAGCTATCCGTTTTTTCTGTAAACAGTATTCCTCATGGCGAACAATTGACGCTATATGACATTTGGACACGGTACCCCTATTCGACATCACTCGAAATCCAGATGACGGATTCAAAAGGCGGCACATCTTACCCAACCGGTGGTATCTATGATTACTCATGGCCTAAAGAGGTTAAGTACTATACTGGCACTAAAAAAGGTAATGATATTTATTGGGCGCCTGAAGACCTTACCCTGCCTACAACAATGCTGGATGGCGATTACTTCGTTAAGTTGAAAGCGAAGGGCTTAACATCAAAAGAGGACACGCAAGTGATGTTACCCTTTAAGGTGTTCACCCCTATCAACCTTGAGAGTTCGTTTCCGGATGTCGTTTATATTGGAGAAAGCTATAAGTTTACCGCCACGACGACAAAATACCCGACACAAGCGATCGCAAGATTAGCTAGTCCGTATTTTGGGGGAGATTTTACAGGCTTTTTCTTAACAGGAACTACTACTTCCGCTAATGGCATTGGGAGCAAGAGTTGGGAATCAGCATCTTTTACAATCCCTGAAAGCTGGTTAGGAGACTTTCAACTTACTATCAATGCGTATCTTCCTGGAAAATGGGAAACGTGGACACATACGTTTAAGGTAATGCGTAAACCAACTAACCGCCCGCCTGAAGCTGATTTCGATTGGTCGCCGAAGCCTGTTTATGAAGGGGATACCGTAACATTCAAATCGATCGTCAGTGATCTGGATAATGACACACTCGCGGCTGAATACGAGCTCACGAGCCCTTCCGGAGTGAAGACCAAAACGAATTACAGCTTTAACAATCCATATCCGGGGACAGGTCCGGTTCATCGATTAGTAGAGCCCGGAACGTGGAGGATGAAGCTTACAGTAAACGATGGTAAAGCTCCGCCTGTCATTGTAGAGAAGGCTGTCACCGTAAGACCGCTCCACATTGCCGGGCAAGTCTTGCATACGGAGTTATGGAACGAGCACCGCCAGGAATATAACCGTAAAAAGAGCGGGAATGCGGAATCGCCTCGCGGTTACGGCGTCTTTTGGGCAGGCGAGAAGTTTGTGCTTCATGCAGATACCAGTTCCACAGGCTCGTCGACCCGGACAAATCGGGTTGAAGCAGCTTTTGGCGAATATTCCGTTGTATTAACGGCAAGTGACGCTTCAAAAACAAGCTGGAATGGCGAGCTGTGGGACGAGAGTTTTGAGGCGTCGCTTCAGGATGGTCCGGCGACATTTACTTTCAAGGCTTACTATAGCAACGGCACAGTGAAAACTACAAATGTTACGATTGAGATCCGAGGAGACGCTTCACAAATAATAGGCGTACATCGGGTTCAATAGAGGTCGTGAAGCATACGCCGTACTTTTCTTTAGGGAAAGGTGCGGCGTTTTTAATTTTGAACGATATGGAGGAAAATAAATGGAGTTTGAAGCGGCGTATGAAAAGTTTTTGAAAGAGCAGCGCGAAGGCGCTGAAGGTATGCGTCTTCAAAGATTGTCTGGAGACCTAACCGGTGAGAAGAAGCTATTGCAAATATTGTGGCCTATTTTCCGATCATTTGACGGTTTCCGGTTAGAGCATGAAATCATAACTCCATCAGGATATAAGATCTTTATAGATGTTTTTTATGAACCGCTTGGTTTGGCGTTTGAATGCGATGGATTTGTTGTTCATGCTGAGTTGATATCGAGAGACCGTTTTGATATGGAGCGTATGCGAATTAGGAGAATAGCGGCCTGTAACTATGTATATATACCATTCAGTTGGGATGAACTCGATAAAAAGCCGGATCAATGCCGGGCCTCCGTCTATGAAATTTTAGGAAGACTTGGACAAACTGCACCATCTGGACAGTTAACAATATATGAACGGGAAACCCTGCTTTCCATGCGAATGATTGGCCGTCCTTTCCGGATGGGCGATGTGGGAGCTTGTTTGAACAGAAAAGTTAAAACGTGCCAGCAAGTGGTTAGATCATTAATAGAGAAAAAGTTAGTTAAACCGCTATACCCCGATAGAAAGAGAAATCATTATTATGTTGTTGACGAGCTAGCAGTAAAAAGGCTGATGAGGTAAGCGTGCCTGCGGCAGCCGCCAGCCAGTGCTGCAAAGGTGGAAAACACCATTGCGTGTCTGAGGGAACCGCCAGTCAGCGCTGCAATGGCGGAGAACACCATTACAAGCTTGCGATAGCCGTCGGCCAGCGCTGTAAAGGTGAAAAACACCATTACACGCCCGGAATAGCTGTCAGCTAGTGCTGCAAAGGTGGAAAACACCATTGCGTGTCTGAGGGAACCGCCAGTCAGCGCTGCAATGGCGGAGAACACCATTACAAGCTTGCGATAGCCGTCGGCCAGCGCTGTAAGGGTGGAAAACACCATTACGTGCCTGCGGCAGCCGCCAGCCAGTGCTGCAAAGGTGGAAAACACCATTGCGTGTCTGAGGGAACCGCCAGTCAGCGGTGCAATGGCGGAAAAAACCATTACAAGCTTGCGATAGCCGTCGGCCAGCGCTGTAAAGGTGAAAAACACCATTACACGCCCGGAATAGCTGTCAGCTAGTGCTGCAAAGATGAAAAACACCATTACACGCCCGGAATAGCTGTCAGCGAGTGCTGCAAGGGTGAAAAACACCATTGCAAGCCCGCGATAGCCATCGGCCAGCGCTGTAAAGGTGGAAAACACCATTACACGCTCGCAATAGCCGTCTGCTATTGCTGTAATGGTGAAAAACACCATTACACGCCCGGAATAGCTGTCAGCAAGTGCTGCAAAGGTGGAAAACACCATTGCAAGCCAGCAATAGCCGTCTACTATTGCTCTAATGGTGCAAAACACCATTGCATGCACGCGATAGCCGTCAGTCGACGCTGTAAAGGTGGAAAATACCATTGCGTGCCTGCGATGGCCGACTTTCATGGCAAGGCATCGGCGGATATGCAGTCATGTGCGCAGGTAGCACATGATTTTCCGAAAAATTGGCATGCTATGACAAGTAGGGAGTCACACTATATTCGAGCTAGTGAAAGGGAAGATGACGTTGTCAGAGCATGCGGCTATAATGTTTGACTTTAGCGACAATAGGAGCGCGGAGCTTGCGCGGAATTTGCTGCAGGAGCTGGGTTACGACCCTGTTATGCACAACGACACGCGTATGCATATTCACGTGGACGGGAATGATCTGACTTCGGCCCTTGAGATTGCGCAGTCGCACGGCGGTCAGCTGGTGGAGCAATCGGCGATCAAGGATGAAGCGATCACCAATACGGCTTACGCGTTGGACGGCATTACAATACCGGCGCATGTCGTCAATGAAGACTGGGTGGACGAAGAAGAGCGGCAGCAGCAGATGCATAATCACGATGGAGCGGGAAAATACGGCGAAGACGAGTTTCGTCCCGATCCCGAAGAGTACAACCATTTCATCGGTGACGTTCATACGTAAACCTATATCTGCTGAAAAAAAAAGCGCTTCTCCCGATTTCAACGGGCGAAGCGCTCTTTTTACAATTAGCCAAGGACAGAATGCACTTTAGAAAAGCATGTTAATGAATGAAGGAGACCGACTCCTCCTAGCTCGTTATTCCCTGCTGTTCTGTGCAGCATGCCTGCCCGCGTTATAGCCGGTCGTAAAAGCGGCGGTGATGTTGTAGCCGCCCGTATAGCCGTGAATATCTAAAATTTCGCCGCAGAAATAGAGGCCCGGCATCAGCTTGGACTGCATCGATTTCGGATCCACTTCTTTCAGATTTACGCCCCCGCCGGTAACGAAAGCTTCTTCGATCGACAAAGTACCGTCCACCATAACAGGGAAAGCCTTAACAAGCTTAGCGAGCTCCATCCATCCCTGCTTCGGAATATTATCGTAAGTAATATCCTCTTGTACTCCCGCCTTCGCAAGAAGCAGCGGAATGAGCCTCTCTTGCAAAAATCCTTTGATCGCGTTTTTGACGCTTTTTCGCGATTCGTTTTTGCATAAGGCAAGAGACTCCTTGTACACTTCATCGACACTTAAGCCCGGCAGCAGATCGATGGTTGTGAGTACCGGAGCGCCGCCGTTCTGCTTAATGCCTTTAACGACAAATTGGCTGCAGCGGAGCGCGATTGGTCCCGATATGCCGAAATGCGTAAAGATCATATCGCCCTCATGCTCGATCACCTTCTTGCCTTTGGCGTTCCAGACCGACAACGAGACGCCTCGCAAGGACAGCCCCTGCAGTTCCTTGCTCCGAATGAACGGCTCCTTTGACGTGAGCGGCACCTCGGTTGGGAAGAGCTCCACAATCGAATGGCCGGCTTCTTCCGCCCAAGCGTAACCGTCACCCGTCGAGCCGGTATGCGGAACGGATTTGCCGCCGACGGCAACGATTATGGCGCCGCCCCGGATGACCTCCCCTGACTTCAGGCGAATGCCTGATGTGCGTCCTTCTTCGTAAATGACGCGGTCAACGGGACTGTTCACCCGAATATCGACGCCGAGCGATCGAACCTTGCCTACTAAGGCATCGACGACGGTTTTTGCCTTATCGCTGACAGGGAACATTCTGCCGTTATCCTCTTCCTTCAACCGAATTCCCAAATTTTCAAAGAAGGCGATAATGTCTTTATTGCCGAAGCTTGAAAGTGCACTGTATAAATATTTACCATTACCTGGTATGTTTTTAATTAATTCATCCATTTCTTTTGCATTCGTTACGTTGCAGCGGCCACCGCCGGAAATGCCCAACTTGCGTCCGAGCTTGTCGCCCTTATCGAGCAGAAGGACTTTCGCTCCATGCTCCGCCGCAGACACGCTGGCCATTAATCCGGACGATCCTGCTCCAATTACAATAACATCATAGCTCATACCAAAGCTCCTAAATGTAGTCTCAATAAGTTTAAAAAATTAAACTTTTCTATATTCAAAACCATGATTTCCAGTATAATTTAATTATAGAACATGGGCAAGGAGGCTTAATTGTCGTGGTACGCGAAGAATGGCAGGTACTTGGAACGGAAGCCAGAAAGCTGCATGTCCGAGAATGGGGCTCCTCTAATAGACAATCCAAGGGTCTTGTTGTCATCGTTCACGGGCAAGGCGAGCATAGCGGTCGTTATGAGGGCGTGGCGGAACAGATGACCGCTTCAGGATTAACGGTTGTAAGCTATGACCTGCAGGGACATGGGCGCTCCGAAGGAAAGCGCGGGCATTTGAACGCGATGAGCGCGGCCGTAGACGATGCCCTCAGAGTGATAGAAGAAGCATGCGATCGTCATCCCGATAGGCCTGTATTTCTATATGGACATAGCATGGGCGGCAATATCGCATTCAATACAGCACTATCCAGGAAGCCGGAAATTCACGGATTGATTTTAACGAGCCCTTGGCTGCGACTGGCGTTCAAACCGCCCAGAGTCAAGGAATGGGCTGGAAGAGTTTTAGCGAAAATAGCGCCGGCAATGCCCGTATCTTCCGGGCTCAAGCCAGAAGATCTATTCAGGCCTAGCGAGCTCGATATTCCGCCTATTCAGAGCGACCCCTTGTGTCATACCACGATTACCCCAAGAGCGTTTCTCGAAGTGGAAAAGGCCGGGGAATGGGCGCTTCGCAACGCGTCCGAACTGCATGTTCCTTTGTTGCTTCTGCACGGAGACGCTGACCGGGTTACCTCCTATGAGGCAAGCAAGCAGCTGGCTGAGAGTCTAGGAAACAAATGCGACTGGTTCTCTAAGCCGGGAGGCTTGCATGAACTTCATAATGATAAGGACGGTAAAGTAACGGTAGGTTATATTGTGGATTGGATTCTCGGCAAGCTGTAGAAGCCTTCTCAATTAACCTCATAAGGAGGCCCGGTCTTTTGTGCTAAAGGACTTGCTGCTACAATTTTTCCTTTCAGTTCTCCCAGTTTTTTCATTCCTGCTTTGGCATGATAAAGAGCGCGGTTGGAAGGGCTTTGCGCCTTTTATTTCGGTCGCAAGCGGTATCGCGATTCTATTATGCTTGCTGACGACAGCAACGGTGAACGAATATGAGGTTGATTTTCGAATCGTGCCTTTTTTGATCGGATCCTTGTACGGCGGTTATCGCGCCTTGGGTATATTAACGTTGATGTACGCCGCTTTAAAGATTCCTACTTTAGACAACACGATCGAGAGTGTTTCATTCCTCGTCTTTATAAGCTTTACCCTGATCCTGATGTTAATTATTATTAGGCGCTTTCATATGGCATCCGCTGCTCGAAAAGAGAAAATTGCGCTGCTCGCGATCAGTGCCCAGCTTGCAATTGCATTGGGTACGATGAGCGTGATCATGTACCGGTTCGACATACCGTGGACGCTAACGATTGCCCTTCATATTGTTATGGCTTTCGCCGGCATGATTCTTGCGGTATGGCTCTCGGTTTTTATTATCGAAGGCGTGAAGGAGAAGCAGCTGCTGCATAACAGGGTCAATCAATTGACGATCAGCAACCGCAATGAGGTGGAGAAGCTCCAGCAATTTATCGATGTGGCGCCGCTAGCCGTCTTGATGGTAGACGAGGAGGGGCGGATCGCCCATGCGAATGAGGAAAGCTTAAGGCTGCTTTGTTTGCGTTCGGACTATACGAGTGTAAATAGTTTGGTTATGAAGCCTTACAATCGCGTGTTTCTTCATCCCGATGACATTGGCGCCAAGCTACTCGATCAAGGGCTGCAAGGGGATGCTGGTGCAACGATGCCGTATACGGAAGATGACAAAATGCTGCTCTATACGGTCGTAACGCTGCGCGACTCCGACAATCATGAAGTGACGGGGGCCGCGCTAATTGCGCAGGATATTACGGAGCTTAACAAATTGCGCGACGAGATCGGGCGCATGGAGCGATTAAGCCTGGTAGGCCAGATGGCGGCAAGCATCACGCATGAGATTCGCAATCCAATGGCGGTTATACGCGGGTTCGTTCAACTGATTCAAGAGCGGAGTCCGAAGGATCAGTTTGAATATTTCCGAATTATTATGGACGAATTAGACCGGGCGAATCTAATTATTAGCGACTTCCTGTCTCTTGCGCAAAATCGGGAGCTAGTCATGGAGAAGGGATCCATTAATACGATCATTACGGATCTCGAGCCTTTACTGCTCGCGGACGCGAACCTTCGCGGACAAAGCATGGAGGTAAACCTCTGCAAGGATTTACCGCTGATGAAGCTGAACGATAGGGAGATGAAGCAGCTTCTGCTTAATCTAGCCCGGAACGGAATGGAAGCGATGGGCGAAAAGGGCATTCTCCGTATTTGGACTGCCCATCAGAATAACGAAGTCAGCGTGCATGTCTCGGACGAAGGCGTAGGCATCTCGCCGGATAAGATGAAAAACATGTTCGAGCCCTTTTTTACGACCAAGACACGGGGAACGGGGCTGGGGCTGCCGTTATGTTTGAGTATCGCCGAAAGGCATGGGGGAAGAATTGACGTCCAAAGCGAGGAAGGGAAAGGGACTACATTTATCGTTACCTTTATCATAATGGAAGAGCGCGGTGAGCATAATAATCCATGATTGGAAAGAGCGGTGCCGCTCCCGGCAGCCGCATCCGAAAAGGAGGAGAAGCTCATGACAGATCGCGTTAAGGGAAGCAATGATTCCTTGCAGCAAAAGCAGCAGGCCGCGCAGAACAAAGCGAGAGTCGGCGGCGCAGAAACGCTCGGCATCGATAAGAAGCTTAACGGACCGAATCGTCCATCCACCTAAGTATTGAAGGAGGTTAGGTGGTGAACGATACAGGAGAGGGTAAGGATGTGTTCGGAGAGGCAAGCGGAAGCGACGATCCGGCCCTGGACCCGTACGAAATCGAATTTTTGCCGCAATTCCGTAAAGGAAGAGGTCCCGAGGCTCCCTTTGTCAATCAATATGGCGTTGTGATCGGCGACCATATGTATGAGTCGGAGCAATCTCCGCTTGAACAATGGAGCACCGAGACGGATCCGGCAATCATGTCGGGGGATGAGTGGGTTCATCCTTTCAAGGACATCGGATTTCTGTCGTCGGAGAATAGGGACTATTTCGAGAAGGGCATTGCGCCGGAGCCGGGCAGATTCCTCCATCCCGAGGAGGATGCGGCAAGCGGTATAGATGATCCAGCCCGCTCATAGGGGCATGGAGGAAAAGGGGCAACCGGAGTCTTGAACTCCGGTTGCTTTATTTTCGTAAGGGGCGTTATAATAGCTAAAAAAAGCATTGAAGGAGTGTGCACAACATGTCGATGTCATTCGAAAGATATATGCTGGACATGATCCAGCCGATGAGAGACGAGCTTACGAATCTTGGAATAAAGGAACTTCGCACGCCTGAAGAGGTGGAAGCGAACCTGCCGGACGCCAAAGGAACGGCGCTTGTCGTGATCAATTCCGTTTGCGGCTGCGCGGCTGGCCAATGCCGTCCTGGCGTAGCGCAAGCTCTTCAGAACGAGAAGCTTCCGGATCATTTGTTCACAGTGTTTGCAGGTCAAGATAAGGAAGCTACGGCGAAAGCTCGCGAATATTTTGCGCCGTATCCGCCATCTTCACCATCCATCGCGCTTATGAAGGACGGAGAGCTTGTACATTTTATTGAGCGCCATCAAATCGAGAACCGCTCCGCAGTTGAAATCGCAGCTGATCTGACAGAGGCATTTAATAAGTATTGCTAATAGGAGCAGTATCATGACGTTGCAGGAGCAAATCATTGAACGGTTCGGCGTAAAGCCGGTAATCGACCCCGAGGAAGAAGTCCGCAGAAGAGTGGATTTCTTGAAGCAATATGTGCTGGATGTCAAGGCGACCGGCTTGCTGATTGCGATTAGCGGCGGGATTGACAGCGCGGTCGCGACGGGTCTATGCAAGCGGGCAACGGATGAGCTGACAGCCGAGACCGGCAGGGAATATATGACGCTAGGCGTGTTTCAGCCCTATGGCGAGCAGGAGGATATCGCGGACAGCTATGCCGTCGCGGAAGCCTTTGATCTGAAATATAAGGCTGAAACGAACATCGAGGAAGCCGTCGACGAGATTGCGCTTGAAGTGGAATACAGCTTCAAGGCAATCGGCATGTCCCGGCATCTTAGCCGGGGCGGCAAGGGCAATGTAAAGGCCAGAACGCGAATGGTGATGCAGTATGCGCTTGCTTTCGATCTGAATCTCCTTGTCGTGGGCACGGATCATGCGTCGGAGGCGCTGACCGGCTTCTTCACCAAGTGGGGGGACGGCGCAGTAGATATTACGCCGCTCAGTTCCCTGAACAAACGCCAGATTCGCCAAATCGCGGCATATCTCGGCGTACCGGACAGCGTGCTGCAAAAAGCCCCTACTGCGGGTCTGTGGGAAGGCCAGACGGACGAGAATGAGCTGGGAATCAAGTACGACGATAACAGCGACTATCTCGAAGGCAAAGAAATCGCGCCGGAAGTTCGCGAGAAGCTGGAGAAGCATTACTTGAAGACAGAGCATAAACGCGCGCCGATCCCGGGCATCTAGTTGTCCGGGATCGGCGCTTTAGGAGGCTGCCGGCCGGCAGCCTTCTTTTGTCGGGGGCGGCGGGGAGCTGCAATGGCGAAAAGCGCCCTTGCAAAGCCCGTGCCCGCGGCTGCGGAAGCTGCAATGGCGAAAAGCGCCCTTGCAAAGCCCGTGCCCGCGGCTGCGGAGGCTGCAATGGCGAAAAACGCCCTTGCAAAGCCTGCCCCCGCGGCTGCGGAGGTTGCAATGGCGAAAAGCGCCATTGCCAAGCCGCGCCCGCGCCTGCGGAAGCTGCAAAGGCGAAAAGCGCCCTTGCAAAGCCCGCGCCCGCGCTTGCGTAGGCTGCAAAGGCGAAAAGCGCCATTGCCAAGCCCGCGCCCGCGGCTGCGGAAGCTGCAAAGGCGAAAAGCGCCATTGCAAAGCCCGCGCCCGCGGCTGCGGAAGCTGCAATGGCGAATAGCGCCCTTGCAAAGCCCGTGCCCGCGCTTGCGTAGGCTGCAAAGGCGAAAAGCGCCCTTGCAAAGCCCGCGCCCGCGGCTGCGGAAGCTGCAATGGCGAAAAACGCCCTTGCAAAGCCCGTGCCCGCGCTTGCGTAGGCTGCAATGGCGAAAAGCGCCATTGCCAAGCCCGCGCCCGCGGCTGCGTAGGCTGCAATGGCGAAAAGCGCCCTTGCAAAGCCCGTGCCCGCGCCTGCGGAAGCTGCAATGGCGAAAAACGCCCTTGCAAAGCCCGTGCCCGCGGCTGCGGCGCTCATTCTTGACATCTCCGGTTCCTTCTGCTAATGTCACCTTCATGGAAAAGGGGGCGCTTGCGCGTGATTATTGGAATTGGACATGATCTGACGGACGTGACGCGCATATCGGGTACGCTGGGAAGCAGGCATGGCGGACGTTTTCTGCAGCGGATTTTGACCGAGCAAGAGCAGGAGACGGCGCGGTCTTATAGCGGCGCACGGCTGCACCAATTCGTCGCGGGCCGGTTCGCCGCCAAGGAAGCGATCTCCAAAGCTTTCGGCTGCGGGATTGGCGGGCTGCTTAACTTCGAAGATATGGATATTAGAAGGGACGTCAGCGGCAAGCCTTATGTCGTGCTTTCAGAGAAGGCCTGGGAGAAGCTGCGGCTGAATGCCGAGGAAACGGCCGTCCATTTGACGATTACCCATGAGAAGGCGCTTGCATCGGCGTTTGCGGTTGTGGAGCGGATAAAACCGTAACCTTTGGCCTATACTTGCATGTAATATAGCAAGTATCAGTCGAAGGGAGAATGGCCATGGACAGAAAGCGTCAGGATGGCGCGAAGCGCCGGTTCAAATCAGGGCAATGGGTGGAGTATGAAGGCGTGTACTTGAGCGAATGGGGCGATGATTTGCTGCTTGTGCAAGGCGATTTATTCCCTTCTCATCCTCAAATGGGCGACACAAACTGGACGTATGCCGGTCCTACTGTGGATGAACGGCTGAGATCGCCGAAGCTGAATGGACATTTTATCGGATATTAGGACACGAATAGATGAAAGCTGTCTCGCCGCTAAGCGCAGACAGCTTTTTTATGTCCGGCACATCCTTTATTTCTTCCCGCTCAGCCAATCAGCGAGGCCTTGAATCTGTTCTTTCGTCAGCTGGTCTGCGAAGGCGGGCATAACGCCTTCTCCCTGCTCGATTTGGGCGACGATTTCATCCGCGCTCATCCGTGAGCCGACCTTCTCCAAATTCGTATTCGGCCCCACACGTCCCTGCAGGTCATTGCCATGGCAGCTGAGACATTCCGCTTTGTACAACGCGGCTACCTCGCTTGGCGCATCCTGAAGGGCGTCCGTCTTCGAGACCCCGCCTCCGCCGCATCCTGCCGCTAGAGCCAATATAGCGGCGGCTCCCAATATTTTAACGAAATAAGCTTGAGCTCGATGAATGGCTGTCATTCGTATCCCCCTCTTCTCTGTGTCAATGCTGTCCATAGGCATTCCGTCATATAATTCGTATAATAGAGGATAACGAGAATTCTAACAACCTTGCGGAAGGAACCGATAGATGACAACTCAAATTGCAAAAACATATTTCAGCGAGGAGCTGCTAGCCTGGTATAGACGGGGAAACCGGGACTTGCCGTGGCGGAAGAACCGGGATCCATACCGAATTTGGGTGTCGGAAATTATGCTGCAGCAGACCAGGGTGGATACGGTCATTCCATATTTCGAACGGTTTATGGCCAGCTTCCCGACCGTACAAGCTTTGGCCGAAGCGCCTGAGGAAGAGGTGCTGAAGTGCTGGGAAGGTCTCGGCTATTATTCCCGGGCAAGAAACTTGCAGGCTGGCGCAAAAATGGTCATGGAGCTGTATAACGGCATCATACCGGATAATAAAGATGCGGTAGCAGGCTTAAAGGGCGTTGGCCCGTATACGGCAGGAGCGATTATGAGCATCGCGTTTAACCGGCCGGAGCCGGCAGTCGACGGCAATGTGATGCGGGTGCTGTCCCGCTATTTCTGCTTGGAGGACGATATCGCCAAACCAAAAACGAGAATCGGCATCGAGAAGCTGGCGGCGTCGCTTATTCCGGAAGGAGCGGCGGGTGATTTCAATCAGGCTTTGATGGAATTGGGAGCGCTTGTGTGTACGCCCAAATCGCCAAGCTGCCTGCCATGCCCGGTTATGGAGCATTGCGAAGCAAGGCTTGCCGGCAGAGAGTCGGAGCTTCCGATCAAAACAAAAGCGAAGCCTCCCCGTCCCGAATATCGGCTGTCGGTCATCGTGGAAGGCAGCGGAGAGCATGCAGGGAAGGTGCTCGTCCGCAGGCGGCCGGATACGGGATTGCTTGCCCAGATGTGGGAGCTGCCGCATATGCTGCTGGAGGATGTGAAGGACGGTTGGGAACAGGCTGGTATACCGAAGGAAAGCGGTGCGCTTGCCGAATCGGTAACCCGCATGCTGGAAGGAGAAACGGGCTTGCTTGTCCGACCGACCGGATGGTTCACGGACGCGGATCATGTGTTCAGTCATATTCATTGGTATATGCGTGTATATACCGCGGATCTGGGCGAGGTCTATACCGCTTTCCAAGATTGGTCTGCGGCTGCGGAATCCAGAGAGCAATACGAGACGGCGGAGCGCGCCGAATATCGCTGGATAGGGCGCGAGGAGATGGACAAGCTGCCATTCCCGAATCTATTTATTCGAATTTTACGCGAGTATTGGAGAGGAGCAAGCCATGATGAATAGTATGCTGAACGAACTGCTCGAACATAAAATCGTCGCCATCCTTCGCGGAATCGAGGACGGCCGCGCGGACGATACGGCCAGAGCATTGATCGACGGCGGCATTCGGCTGATGGAGATCACGATGAATACGGACGGAGCGCCGGCTATGATCAGCCGTTGGCGCGAGAAATTCGGCGCGGAAGCGCGAATCGGCGCCGGAACCGTCATCGACGTGAGGAAGGCGGAAGAAGCGGTGGCGGCGGGCGCGCAGTTTCTTATCTCGCCGAACCTAGATGAAGAGGTTATCGCTTATGGGCGCGGGCGCGGCATCTCCGTCTGGCCGGGCGTGATGACGCCGACCGAAATCGTAAAGGCGATAAAAGCAGGAGCCGACGCGGTTAAGCTGTTCCCGATGGGGACGCTTGGAACGGGCTACTTGAAGGAGATACGAGGCCCGCTGAACGATGTGCCGATCTTGGCGACGGGCGGTGTGGATATGCACAATATAAAGGATTATTTTGCCGCGGGCGCGAATGCGGTCGGTATGGGCGGCAAGCTCGTTAACATGGAATGGGTGAAGGAAGGCCGGTTCGACCTTGTGACGGATCGCGCGCGGGCTTTCACGGAGGCTGCTGCATCCCTATAACGGTAATCGGAAGCGAAAACGGCGCCGCAATCTAGCATGATTTTTATATCCAAGCATATGATGGTAGGAATAGGCGTGAAGCGCCTACGCTTTCGAAGTATGTTTCACTTACGTGAACCATTTGAGGAGGAACGTATGCGAAAAGGAATGGCCAGGCTGCTGTTGCTTGTTGTGATCGTCTTAGCGGCATACAGTCTCGACCAGAAGCTGGATTTGTTCCCGAAGTTCGCGAAGTCGGAGGTTGCGATGGAGCCGGCTGAAGGGGAGCGGGTGACGCTTCAAAAGCTGGATGGCGGCAATGCCCAGACGGAGCGGCCTTACGGCAAGCTGGAGCTTGAGCTCGCGGCAGGATTCAAGGAGCGTTCCGAGCGGTTTTCGGTGACCTATACGGGGGACAAAAAGAAGCTTTCGGAAAACATGACTAGCATCATTCGCGATGCGCTAAGGCATGATGATTATTCGGCTTATATTTTGGAATCGTACATCTACACCATACGCAGCTGGGGCAATAAATCGACCATTACAGTAGAGGCGCGGTATCGCGAGACGCTTGAGCAGACGGCGGAGGTCGACCGCGTCATTGAAGAGGCTCTGGCCGAAATTTTAAGGCCCGAAATGAACGATCATGAGAAAGTGAAGGCGATCCATGACTGGGTCGTTACGCATGTGGAATACGATCAGTCTTTGAATTATTACACGGCTTACAACGCCGTTTCCCTCGGCAAAGCGGTCTGCCAGGGCTATACGCTACTTGGTTACCGTATGCTGGATAAAGCCGGCATACCGGTGCTTATCGCGGAAGGAACGGTAAATACAGGCGAGCACGCTTGGAATATGGTGCAGCTGGACGGCGTTTGGTACCATCTTGATTTGACATGGGATGATCCGATAGGCGTGGAGGATGACCGCATCCGGTATACGTATTATTTGAAAACGGATGAAGAGCTGCGCGCCGACCACCAGTGGACGAGGACGTATCCGGCTGCTGCCGTCTCCTATGCGGATACGGTGGAGACGTTGGTGCAAGAAAGCGGCGAGAAGGACGCGCTGCGCTACAACAAGCTGAAGCTGTCGCTTGGCTTGCACTGGTTCGACGAAGCGCATACGGTAACCGACGAGGAGCAGCTCCGCGACAAGATCCATACTGCCGTTCGTTCGCGGACGACGAATTTGGAGTTCCGCTATAAGGATGGGGAGGCTTTCCCCGAAGCTCTGAAAGCGGCTTTTGATGGCGTCGGCGTGGCGGTCGGCTACCGCGCCAGCTACGAGAAATTCGGCAGCGACGAATCGCTGCTAGTTAATATTCATTTGAGCTACCAGTAAGCGCGTGAATATAAGAAGCCCGCAGGACCTATTAGCCATTACAGACAAAGGCTAATGCGTCTTGCGGGCTTTTTTGCAGCGATTAATTGATATCCTGCTCTTGATTGCGCGCGGCCGTAATCTGCTGCCATACCGAGCCGGCCGCTTCCTCGCCGCGCTTAATTCTCTCGAGCGCGATTTGGGCTTGCAGCTTCACTTCGAATTCGCTGTCGTTCGCCGCTTCTTCGAGCGCTTCAATCGCCGTCTCGTCTCCGGCTTCATACAGGAACCTGGCGGCTCTCCACCGCACCAGCTTGTTTTTATCCTTAAGCGCCTCGATCATCGGTCCGATTGCGGCAGGGTCACCCATATCGGACAACGTATCGCCGGCAGTTCTTCTGACGGAGGAAGAGCGGTCTTTCAGCGCTTCGAACAGGAGGGGCAGAGACTCCGGCGAACGAAGATCGCCCAGATAGACGACCGCTAGACGTCTGATCGACGCGTTCTCGTCGCGGATCGCTTTCGCCAGCAGCGGAATCCCTTCCGGTGCGCTGACATAACGCTCCAGCGCGGCGTAACGGACCTGCCAATCGTCGGATTGGAACGCCTGCACGGTCTCTTCCAGAGTAAGCGGCGCCGGTCTAGGCGCAGCGGGCGACGCCTGCTCACCGGGTCCTGCTTCGAGGGAGGCTGCGATCAGTGCTGACAGCCTCTCGTCCGTATAGGTCGCATCGAGCTCCCGGACGATTTCTTCCGCGATTTCCTCCGGCTCGCCATAACGGACGCCGAGTTCCTCCAGCTTTCGTTCCCGGATCATGCTGGACCCTGCCGCAGCGTTCACCGCGTCGGCGAATTTGGCGGGCAGCGCCGAACGGACCTCACGGTCGTTCATGCGGACTCTGACCTGGATCGGTATGCCGCGGAACATTTGAACCAGAACCTGCGCTTCGCCGAAGCCGGTAGCGACGCCGGCTCCGCCGCCTGATTGGCTTTGGCCGTCTCCATCGGCTTGGAGCAGCGCGCGCGCATCCGCGAGAATCCGCGCCCAATCAGCGCTTGGCTTGCGGTCCAGCGCAATGAAATCCGCCGTCCAGAATACGCTTTTGACGCCGTCTATGCCAAGCAGGCCTTTGAGCGGCTCCGGCGCCTGCTCGGCTTCGCTCGCCAGAAAAGTCAGTCTGCGTCCGCGCGGCAGCGTCTCATCCAGGTTAAGCTTCATGGAATTCGGGCTCGGCGTTGGTTCTATCGATAAAAGCTTCATAAGAAGAGTTCCTCCTTTAGCGGGTGAAAATGTCGATTTCTGCGTTTGCCGCAGCAGTCATTTCTACTATACCATGACATTAGCGGATATTCCCAGCCGACGGCACCATCGATCCTGTCCCGGGAGTAAATTGTAAAAGATGCGGCCGACTTTGCGGGGGACGCAAGGCCTTATTTGCATTGCATACCTATCGCTTGGTATCTTAATGGTATGCATAAGCATGCGAGGAGGGTAAGCCCAACTTGAGGATAAGAAGATTCGAAAATCAGGATCAGGTCGAACTGCATAATTCCTACAAGCATCTAAAACGATGGCGTCAAGAACGAATCCGGAAGCTGAAGCTGAAGGACTATTCGTATAGGGTGCCTAACGTAGAGCCGGATTTGCCGTTTCTGGCGCGCAACAGGGACATTCCCTCGATAACGTGGATCGGCCACTCGACCTTCTTTATTCAGCTCGGGGGACTTAATATCATTACCGATCCCGTATGGGCAGGCCAGATGGCCTTCCAAAAGAGGCTGGCTCCGCCGGGCGTTCCGATCGATGAGATGCCGCCTATCGATATCGTGTTAATTTCGCATTCGCATTACGACCATCTCAATATCTCCTCCTTAAGGAGGCTGAAGGGAGAGAAGCTGCTGCTTGTTCCCGCCGGCTTAAGCAATAAACTAAGGCTTAAAGGGTTCAGCAGAGTGAAAGAGCTGGGATGGTGGGACTCCGTGACGGAGAACGGCGTCACCTTCACGTTTGTCCCGTCTCAGCACTGGACACGCCGCAATCCATGGGATACGAACAGCTCCCATTGGGGCGGCTGGGTCGTAGAGCCGGCAGCCAAGCGTGAAGCTGCGATGGAGAAAGGCGGCGGATCCGGCAAGAAGCAGGACGAATCGGTGACGGCTTCTCGCAACGAAGCAGCGGCATCCCTGGACACTGGCGGAGCGGTGAAGCCCGGCCGTATGGAAGGAAGGGGTCCGAGACCGCTTGTTTCCTCGTCGCCGACGGTATATTTTGCGGGGGACAGCGGATATTTTCGAGGCTTCAAAGAAATCGGCAGCCGCTTCCATATCGATGTGGCGCTGATGCCGATCGGCGCTTATGAGCCGGAATGGTTCATGGGACCGCAGCATGTTACGCCGGAGGAAGCTTTGCAGGCGTTCGAGGATGTGGGAGCGAATTGGTTCGTCCCGATGCATTACGGCGCGTTTAAGCTGGCGGATGACACGCCGCGCGAAGCGCTCGACCGGCTGGAGGCGGAACGTCTTCGCAGAGGGCTGAACCAGGAGCGCGTTATCCTGCTCCCGCATGGGGAGACATGGAGGCTTGCGGACGGTTCCGAGGTGTGAGCAGGCGCCCAACTATATTACGTTTTCACTTATTGTCATACTAGCATTCATATTAGGAGGGTCTTTTATGAGCCAGAATACCATTTCAATCGGCATCATCGGAGCGGGAGGAATCGGCAACGTCCATATGGGCACGTTAGCCCAAGTAGACGGCGCGGAAGTGACGGCTGTCGCTGACGCTTATCAGCCTCTCGCTGAACAGCGGGCGGAGGAGCACGGCATTAAGACTGTATATCCCGATCCGGGCGCGCTGCTGCAGGATGAAAGCATCGATGCCGTCGTAATCGGCGTTCCGAACAAATTCCATGCGGAGCTTGCGGTCGAGGCGTTAGGTCGCGGCAAGCATGTGCTGCTGGAGAAGCCGATGGCAATCGATTCCGCCGCGGCTAGAACGATCTACGAGCAGGCGGAGCAATCGGGCAAAGTGCTGATGATGTCGCATCAGATGAGATGGAGGGGACTGAGCCGCGCGGTTAAGGCGATCATTGAAAGCGGCGAGGTCGGACGCATCTATAACGCGAAGACGGGCTGGCTCCGCAAGAAAGGCATTCCGGGCTGGGGCTCCTGGTTCACGCGCAAGGACCAATCGGGGGGCGGGCCGCTCATCGACATCGGGGTGCATATGCTGGACCTGTCGCTTTATTTGATGGGCAATCCGAAGCCGGTATCCGTATTCGGCTCTACCTATGCGGAATTTGGCCCCAATAAGGAAGGCATCGGGAACTGGGGAACTCCGAATTGGGACGGCTACTACGATGTAGAGGATCTCGCATCGGCGCTCATTAAGCTGGATAATGGCGCTACACTGGCGCTTGACGTCAGCTGGGCAGCGCACTCCGCCGGATTGCCGGAGGAGCCGTTCATCCACTTGATGGGAACGAAAGGCGGCATTTCGATCATCGGGGAGAAGGGCACTTATGTCACGCATAAGGACAATCAAGTGGTCGAAACCGAAATTGCTCCGCTTGAAGGCGAAGAAGACCGGATCCTGATGATGAAGCATTTCATAGATTGTATCCGTGAGGGCAAAGCGCCGATTACATCCGCTCTGTCCGGTTATACCAACAACCGGATTTTGGATGCCATTTATGAATCCTCCAAGACAGGACATGAAGTGAAGCTGAACTGGGACTAAAGCATATGCGGTTCAATACATACCTCCGCAAGGGAAGCTTTGCGGGGGTATCCTTGCATAGTGCGAAGCTGGAGGCTTCGTCTAAAATGGATTAATAGTGTTGAATTTCCTATTTATTCGAGTCTTTACAAGAAACCTTCCTTGCGAAGGTTCGTTTCTAGTTGGGCCTGTGCTATAATAGTTCGAGAAAATGCGATTTTGTAGTGAAGGACGGGATTAATAACCATGATAAGTACGAGCGGCATTACGCTTCGTTACGGGAAGCGAGCCCTTTTTGAAGATGTTAATATTAAGTTTACGCCTGGGAACTGCTATGGCTTGATCGGCGCGAACGGCGCGGGCAAGTCGACGTTCCTCAAAATTCTTTCCGGTGAAGTGGAGCAAACGTCGGGCGAGGTTCATATTACGCCAGGCGAGCGCCTTGCGGTGCTGAAGCAGAACCATTACGAATATGACGAGTTCCAAGTGCTCGAAACCGTCATTATGGGTCATAAGAGACTGTATGAAGTGATGAAAGAGAAGGATGCGCTTTACGCCAAAGCCGATTTTACGGATGAAGACGGCATGCGCGCCGGCGAGCTGGAAGCCGAATTTGCCGAGATGAACGGATGGGAAGCGGAGTCGGAAGCGGCTGAAATGCTGAACGGCCTTGGCATCGGTACGGATTTGCATCACAAAAAAATGGCGGAGCTGGGCGGCAACGAGAAGGTTCGCGTCCTTTTGGCGCAAGCCTTGTTCGGCAATCCGCAAATCCTGCTCCTTGACGAGCCTACCAACCATTTGGACATCGAATCGATTCGTTGGCTGGAAGACTTCCTCTCGAAGTATGAAGGCACCGTTATCGTGGTCAGCCATGACCGTCACTTCTTGAACCAGGTTTGTACGCATATCGCGGATATCGACTTCGGCAAAATTCAGCTGTATGTGGGCAACTACGATTTCTGGTACGAGTCCAGCCAGCTGGCTCTGTCCCTGATGCGCGCGGAGAACAAGAAGAAGGAAGATAAAATTAAAGAGCTGCAGGCGTTTATCCAGCGCTTCAGCGCGAACAAGTCCAAGTCCAAGCAGGCGACTTCGCGGAAGAAGCTTTTGGACAAAATTACGCTGGACGATATCCGTCCGTCTAACCGGAAATATCCGTTCATTCAATTTAAAGGCGAGCGCGAAGCCGGTAAGCAGCTGCTGCTTGTGGAAGGGCTCACTAAGTCCATCGAAGGCGAAAAGCTGATCGACAACCTGACGATTACGATCAACAAAGGCGATAAGGTTGCGTTCGTCGGTCCGAACGGACTGCCGAAAACAACGTTCTTCCAATTGATCGCCGGCGAGCTGGAGCCGGATGCGGGCACCTATTCGTGGGGGGTAACAACGACCCGCGCGTATTTCCCTAAGGACAACTCCAAATATTTTGACGGGGTAGACCTGAATCTGGTGGAATGGCTTCGTCAATATTCCAAGGATCCGGATGAGACGTTCCTGCGCGGCTTCCTCGGACGGATGCTGTTCTCGGGCGACGACGCGATGAAGAAAGCAAGCGTACTGTCCGGTGGCGAGAAGGTGCGCTGCATGCTGTCCAAAATGATGCTGGAAGGCGCAAACGTCTTTATTCTAGACGAGCCGACGAACCACTTGGATCTGGAGTCCATCACGGCGCTGAACAACGGCCTGATCGATACGGACTGCACGATCCTGTTCACATCGCATGACCATCAGTTTGTTCAGACGGTCGCGAACCGCATTGTTGAAATTACGCCAAACGGGGTAATCGACCGGATGATGACGTATGACGAATATCTGGAAAGCGCGGAAATTAAAGAGCTTCGCGAGCGTATGTACGCGGTATAGCATGCGCAAACTAACCGTCTTGGGAGAAATCCCAAGGCGGTTTTTTCATGTGGCGCTTAGGCTGTATGGCGCTTATCCCACTTTTTTGCCCTTATGCATAAATGTGCGTACAAGGTCAACACTGTTTCTCTAGACCCACACGGGATCGGTCGGGTATGATAGCGAGAGATGTTTGCTAGAGAATGGCAGGAGGGTACGACTCTGACACAGTATGATGAAATTAAACAAGGCGAGAAGGGCGCTTGGGTCAGCATCGCGGCATATTTGGCGTTATCGGCGCTAAAACTGGGCGCAGGCTATTGGTTCGTATCGGGCGCGCTTGTGGCTGACGGTTTTAATAACCTGACCGATATCGTCGCTTCGGTTGCAGTCCTTATCGGCTTGCGTATCTCGCAAAAACCGCCGGACAAAGATCATCCCTATGGTCATTTCCGGGCGGAGACGATTGCGGCACTTGTAGCTTCCTTTATTATGGCGACTGTCGGCATCCAAGTGCTGATCACAGCCGTCAAATCCATCTTTGACGGCGAGCCGGCGACGCCGAATCTGTTCTCGGCATGGGTGGCTCTGTTTGCGGCGGTATGTATGGGCGCCGTCTATGTATACAACAGCCGTTTAGCCCGTAAAATAAATAACCAAGCGCTGCAAGCGGCGGCTAAGGATAACCTGTCCGACGCGCTGGTCAGCATAGGCGCGGCTGTCGGCATTATCGGCGCGCAGTTTGGCATGCCATGGCTGGACCCGGCTGCGGCAATTGCCGTCGGTCTCGTCATATGCAAGACGGCTTGGGACATATTCTCCAGCTCGACGCATGCTTTAACGGACGGCTTTGACGAGAAGGAGCTGAAGACGCTCCGGTCAACGATCGCCAAAACAAAAGGCGTCTTAATGATTAAAGACATCAAAGCGCGCATTCACGGCAGCAATGTGCTGGTCGACGTGATCATCCAGGTAGATCCGGCGCTTACGATCATCGAAAGCCATCAAATATGCGATGATATCGAGCGGAGGCTTGGACGCAAGCATAATATTATGAGCGTGCATGTCCATGTAGAGCCTCTCGAGGAAGAAACACAAACGCCGCAATCGGCGCCACATTGACATCCATTCTCGGCTGGTAATTTGGACCAATGACGGCGGCTAAATCGATAAAATGAGTCATTGGTCCTAGGACACAAATGAGAAGGTCCTAATGTTTGTGAAATACGACAGGGTGTGGCAGTTCAAGCGACGGCTGAAAAAAATATCAAACATTAAAAAAATGTGAAGGCATCCCTATAATAGGGATGCCTTTTATTAATTTTTTCTCAGCGTTTTCCTATAATCCCATACTCCCAGTCCCGGCTAGTCCTATTTAGGAACATGGGTCGATGCCCAGGCTAGTGGACGAACTTACAATGGTTGTAGTCGCCGATTACGGCATCATTACAACAACCGGGGAGGCGTATTCCATGAAATACACGATGAAACAAAAAGTCGCAGCCGCGACGGTTACAGCAGCAATTATGTTTGGTTCCTTGACGGTACTGCCTGCGCCAGCAGCATATGCCGCGCAAGCTGCCGAAGTGACTTGGGGCGTAAATATGCGCACCGCACCGTCCGCATCGGGCGATGTCATCCGCATGCTGAAGAAAGGCGAGAGCATTTCCATAATTGATGAAACAGGAAGCTGGTATAAGATTAGCGACGCCAGCGGCAAAGTGGGTTATATCTCTTCCAATACAAAATATACGGACATGGTCAGCGGAAGCTCCGCACAGACGGTAACGGCAGCCTCAGCAGGATCTAACGCTGTTGTGAAAAAATCAGTCTCGTTCCGAAAAGGACCTTCGACTTCTTCTTCTCGCATCCGTTACATGAAAGCGGGCGAGCAAGTGAAAGTGACTAGCAAATACAACAGCTACTGGTACGCGGTTACGGATGCGAACGGCGTCAAGGGCTACGTTTCGACGCAGTCTCAGTACCTGTCCGTTGGCAGCGGTACCGTCAGTTCGGGCACAACGAACTCTGGCTCGGCTACGGCGCCGTCTGCTCCAACGCAAACGCCGTCGACGCCGGCATCGACTAACGCGTCCGTTGAAAAGGTCATTGCCGCGGGCATGAAATATTTAGGCACGCCTTATGAATTTGGTTCGAACCGCAACACGACAGCGACGTTCGACTGCTCCGATTTCGTGAGACAAGCCTTCAAAGACGCTCTTGGCATAACCCTGCCCGCAGACTCCCGTCAGCAAGGCGAATATGTGAAGAACAAAGGCAACTACACAACAAATATCAACAATTTGAAACGCGGCGATCTCATGTTCTTTATGTCTTATAAAGGCAGCAGCGCGTCGGCCTATAGCGGCATCAACAAGTCTTCGCAAAAAATAACGCATTGCGGCATTTATTTGGGCGACGGCAAAATTTTGCACACGTATTCCAATGAAAGCGGCGGCGTAACGACTAGCGTCGTGACCGGCAAGCACTGGGAATACCGCTTCCTCTTCGGCGGAAGCGCCCTGTAATCGCGGAAGCAATGAAAAAAGCTATCCTTATTCCTGCTCTTGATAGGAGCGGCAATAGGGATAGCTTTTCTTTTTTAGGCGTCGTGGCGCAGTCCAGCGGGTTCCGCCTGCACGCTTCCGCCTCCGGCTTTTTTGTCCGGTTCGGGCTGTATATCGGTGACAGCGTTCTGCTCGCCGCCATTCGCTTGCTCGCCGGCTTTCTTTTTCTTGCGGAGCCGGTGCCGGATAAAGAGGAAAGCGGCAATAATCGGAATACTGCCAAGGAACGTATACAGCGACACGTCCTTTACCATCGATTCGGCCGCGCGCCCATAGAAGTAAAACAAAGTGCCAACCGCATAAAACTTAACGGCGCGGCCAACGGCGGCATACCCGATCAAGCGCCACAGCGGGAAGTTCAAGCAGCCGGATAATATCGTGAACACCTTGAACGGAATAGGAGTGAAGGAACCGATTAGTATGGCGGATTCACCGTTCTTCTGGAAGCGGCTTGTCGCCGCGTCGATCCATTCAGCTTTGAGGAACCGATATAGGACGGATTTGCCCATCACTTTGCCCAAATAATAACCGACCGGCGTGCCTAATAAGCAGGCGATATAACCTACGGTAGCCAGCCATAGCGCGGTAGTCGGATTGACGATACTGAGCGAAACTTGCGTGAAGAATGCGGGAATCGGGAATATGACGGCATCCAGAAAGGAATGCGCGAACAGTCCCCAGGGACCGTAATCCTCAAGAAAATCGACGACGGCTTGAAACATGAAGTGGCTCCTTTTCGTTCGACTTACCTGCCAAGTGCTTGTCATTAGCGGGTGATTATAAATTCAAATCTCGAGGGCACAGTCCGCCTCTTAATGATTTTACGTGCAATTCGGGTTCAGGTTTCAAAAAAAATTGGTTAAAAGATTGTATACGCCAAGTAAATGCGCGTGGCACATGGTTTTCTTTAAAATGCTCCGGTTTTTGCTTTTGATGGAAAGGAAAAGGAAGCGTATAGTTGTTTAAATAAGCGGTTTGTCCGGAAAAGCGTGCGAATTAGACATCACGAAAGAGGAGTGACAGGATGGAAAATTGGAAACGAACAATGTGGATTTTATGGTTCGGCGTCTTGTTTTGCAGCTCCAGCTACACGATGGCCGTCCCTTTTCTCCCCTTGTTCCTGTATGACCTCGGCGTTGATAAAGGCTCGGTGAACTTGTGGGCAGGGGTCGTCCATTCTTCAGCCTTTATGGTCGGCGCGATTATGGCGCCTTTATGGGGGATGCTTGCCGATAAATTTGGCAAGCGGAACATGGTTATACGGGCAGGTCTCAGTTTAGCGGTCATCTATGCGCTAATCGCCTTTGTTCAAACGCCGTGGCAGCTGGTAGGCGTCCGGATGCTGCACGGGTTCGTCGGCGGGTTTGTGCCGGCTTCGATGTCGATCGTGGCAACGATTGCGCCGAAGGAGAAGCTGGGCTGGAGCCTTGGCATCATGCAGGCAGGCACAATGACAGGCGGGATTCTCGGGCCGTTGTTCGGAGGGCTGCTTGCTGAAGCGTTCGGCATGAGAAAGTCGTTTATCGCGGCTGCCGTTATTATTTTTTTGGCGGCAATTGCGGTGCTGCTCTGGGTGAAGGAAGGAAAGGGGCAGCGTCAATCAGGAGCAACCAGCAAAAAAGATTCGGCCCCGGTAACCTATCGGTTGGCGTTCCGCAATCGGGCACTCATTTATATGCTGCTGATTCTGGTCGTATTCCAGTTATCGGTCAATATGATCCAGCCGCTTTTGTCGCTGCATATCGCCGATTTGCAGGGCGGGGAGAAAGGGGCCGTCTTATCGGCGGGTTTTGTTCTCGCTTTGATCGGCATCGCGGGCATCATCGCTTCTCCGATTTGGGGGAGACTCGGGGAGCGAAAAGGATATTACCGGATTTTAGTGTTCTGTCTGCTCTGCGCGGGGACGATCATCTGCCTTCAATATTTTGTCGAAGCGCTGTGGCTGTTTGCTCTTGTCCAGTTCTTATTCGGCTTGTTTATGGCGGGAGTCGGCCCAATTGTCAACACGCTGATGGTGCAAAGCACGGATGAGCAATTTCGCGGCCGTTCCTTCGGCTTGACGGCGAGCGCCAACCAATTCGGCTCGATGCTGGGGCCGCTGCTCGGCGGACTGCTCGGTCTCTTCCTTGGCATCCATTGGATCTTCGTGGCTACAGGCGTCATCATGTTCGCCGCAGGCCTTGCCGTATTCGCGAAATGGAGGGGCAGTGACGCCGCGCGGCAGCTTCACAAGCAGCAGGGGGAACTGACACAATAGCGCGCAAAAACCTGCTTGCAGGAGAGCGTAAACGTCCTCCTCACAAAACAGAAAAAGCTGCAGGCTCTAATCCTAGCGAGTCTGCAGCTTTTTGCATTATTCGCGCATTTGGCGGCGCGAGACGCCGCTGCGTTTTGCGGCGTCCATGACGCGGCGGCGCACCTCTTCCACAACCTTCGCGTTGAATACGCTCGGGATGATGTACATGCGGTTCAGTTCGTCTTCGCTGATGACCGAGGCGATCGCTTCGGCGGCGGCAAGCTTCATCTCTTCATTGATCTCGGAAGCGCGGCTGTCGAGCGCCCCGCGGAAGATGCCGGGGAAGCATAATACATTGTTGATTTGGTTCGGGTAGTCGGAGCGGCCCGTCGCGAATACGCCGACAATGTCCTCCACAAGCTCCGGCCGGATTTCCGGTTCCGGGTTAGCCATCGCAAAAACGATCGGCTCGGGCGCCATACTGGCGACATGCTCGCGTGTAAGCAGTCCTCCCGCCGAGACGCCGATAAAGACGTCAGCGCCTTGCACGGCTTCCCTCAGACCGCCCTTAAGCCGTTCTGGGTTGGTGTTGCTTGCGTACCATTGCCAGTTTTGATTGTCATAGGTTTCATCCGCCGTTAGAATACCGGCGCGGTCAACGCCAACGATATGGCGCGCTCCGCCGGCGAGCAGCATTTTGGTGCATGCCGTGCCGGCAGCCCCGATGCCGCAGACGACGATCCGCGCTTCGCTTAAGGTCCGCCCGGTAAGCTTCAAGGCGTTCAGCAAGCCGGCATACAGCACGACGGCCGTTCCATGCTGGTCGTCATGGAATACAGGGATGTCGAGCTCGGCGCGGAGACGCTGCTCGATTTCGAAGCAGCGCGGAGCCGATATGTCTTCAAGGTTGATGCCGCCGAAGGCGGGGGCCAAATGTTTGACAGCCGCGATGACTTCCTCCGTATCCTGGGTGTCCAGACAGATCGGGAAAGCGTCAACGTCGGCAAACTGCTTAAAGAGCATCGCTTTGCCTTCCATAACAGGCATAGCGGCATATGGTCCGATGTTGCCGAGTCCCAGCACGGCGCTTCCGTCCGAAACGACGGCAACCGTATTTCTTTTGATCGTCAGCGTATGGGCCTTGGACGGCTCCTCCTGGATCGCCTGGCATACTCTTGCGACGTCCGGCGTGTAGACTCGGGACAGGTCGTCCCGGTTCTGAATCGGCGTCTTCGGCTGAATCGTAATTTTACCGCCAAGATGCAATAGGAACGTCCGGTCGGAGATGTGCAGGAGACGGATGCCCGGCACCGAGCGAAGAGCGTTGGAGAGCCGCTCGGACGCGCCCTGCTCTGTAATTTTGACCGTCAAGTCTCGTATGCTTTTGTTTTTATCCGTATGTATAACGTCGATGGCGACGATATCGCCTTTTGCCTGTTCGATTGCGGTGGCCGCTTTGCCGAACTGCGCCATTGCGGTATCGATTTCGAGCCGAAGAATGATTGTTTTTCCATCCGTTAATTGCGATTTCATCTTTCGATCTCCCTTCTCTTAATACTATGCCATAAGCGCCCGCATCTTTATCCCAATCTTTTCAAGCGAAAAACAAAGCCGTCACTGCATCAGCTGCAGAACGGCTTCCGGACACTTTTTCGCGTCGTATTGTTGATTGCGCTTGTGAATGAGCTCTTCCCGAAACCGGCTCGACGCTTCTTTGTTATGAATAAGCTCGAACCATCGGTCCACGGTATCGTTGGAATCCAGCATTTCGCCGAACCCGTTTTGAATAAAATATTCGCAATTCTCTTCTTCCTGGCCCGGAATCGGCTCGTAGAACAGCATCGGCAGCGCCTTGCTCATCCCTTCCGTGCAGGTCATACCGCCCGGTTTCGTTACGAGGAGGTCGGCGACGTCCATCAGCTTGTGAATCTCACGGGTAAAACCAACGATTCGAACGTTCGGATGCTGGAACATCGGATCCGAAAGCATCTTCTCCTTCATTTTCTCATTGGAGCCTACGCAGAATATCAACTGCGTGTTCTCGCGCCACTTGGTCATATAGGAAAGAGCATTATCTTCATATAATATACCCCAACCGCCGCCCATAATCAGCACGGTAGGCATATCCTTCAGCCCGAATTCCTCCCGCACTTCCTCCTTCGAATGGGGATGCCAGAAGTTCGGGTGAACAGGAATGCCTGTCACCTCGATTCGTTCAGGCAGCACGCCTTTCTCGACAAGGCGGCGCTTTACGTCCGGCGATGATACGAGATAGTGATCGACCTGCTGGCTAACCCATGAGCCATGAGCGTCGTAATCCGTGATGAGCGTATATAAAGGCATTTCCAAACCAAGCCGCTTCAGCCTCCCGACAACCCCGTTCGGAACGGGATGCGTACAAACAATAAGATCTGGCTTAAGCTGCGAGATCACCTGCGACGTCTGCGTATAGAACATGCGGTGAAGCGCAAGCTGGGTGAATCGGTTTGTCGGCTTTTTGTAATTGCTGCGGTACATAAGTCCTACCATCTTCGGCTGAGAGCTGACCGTTTTGCGGTAGGCGGACACAATCAAGGGGCCAATGACGGGATTTAAAAATTTCCCAAGTTCGATGACTCTGGCTGAAATGCTCGGACATAACTGCTTCAAACCGACTGCCAGCGCGTTCGCCGCCTGCGTATGACCAGAGCCGAACCCCTCCGAGAGCAGCAGCACTCTCTTCTTGCGCATAATCTCACCTACTTTTCTATTTCCATATTACTTCGCACGTCAGGTTAATACAAGCATTTGTGTTCGCCTTGCTATGAATTCCGCGTTGCTTTACAGTATTTATATATGAAAAAAGCGGTTTTTCAGTCATTAAGGATGGGTCAATTAGGAGGAAAATGGAAAATGTCCAACCAAGAAATGAGCGAATTGAAAGTAGGAGATATCGTCAAGGCAGAGGTTCGTACTGGCCAATACGCCGGTGAGATCGTCGAGCTGTACGGTCCGAGGGCAGTCGTTAAAGTGCTTGCTGTGCTCAAGCATCCGGAACAGGGCGATCTGCATCACCCCTATAATCCGGACGTAGCGATGTTCCATGAGCGACGCGCCTTGAGCTATACGGAGAAAACGACGGTGCTTCTGAGAGATCTAAAGCGGTATTCGGAAGCGATTCCCGACTATAAGGAGTCGCTTTGCGCCGCCGCGGCGGCGGAGATCGAGCAATTGGACCGTCTCCGCCGCTGGTCGGCGCAAAGCCTCGAGCTCATGCAGCAATTGCAGAAGGAATATCAATCCATTAAGAATTAATAAATGCGGCTTTTAGCGTGTCGCGGTATTCAACCTGCAGGCCAAGTCCTTCGGAGAGGGCGGCCAGAGGCACGTATGTTTTTTTCTCGCCGGGATATTGCTGGAAGTAAGCGGGCTCCGCGTTTAGCGGCATCGTCTTTCCATTAATCTTGATCGTTTTTGCGCCTATCGTCATTTCAACCGTGCGGCCGTCCAGAAGGATGGTCGCCGTGTTCGTTTTGGCGTCCCATTTGCGTTCCGCGCCGATGGCATCGGTAATGTCGGCGATGGCAACGAAGGTGCGTCCTTTTTTAATAACGGGAACATAGCTGGATTCCAGCTCTTTGCCGTCTACAACGACGGAAATCGGCACATTCGCCGGGCGTTTCTTCACGGTTTTGTATTCGCCCCAAATCGCCTCGGCGTATGCTTTGCCCAGCTCGGCATAGCCGGCTTTGGTCGGGTGAACGTCGCCTTCCTCGATGCTCGTATAAGCCAGAATGCTCTTCTCGATTGCGGAAGCGGCATCGGCTATTTTTATCGAAACATCCTTATTCTCGAGCTCGGATACGACGGTTTCCAAGCGTTCCAGCAGCTTCGCTTGTCCGTCAACCAGAAATTCGGCCGTCGATTCCGGTATCAGATACGTTGTTTCATTCCTGACCTTCATAAAAGGCACGGGCAGATATTGATTCGCGACGACGATTTGGGCGTCCGGCTGAAGCTCCCGGACCGTCTCGATCGCCGACTCGAGCTGCGCTTCATAGGTGTCCAGAAGAGTGGTCAGCATCGTTCGCAGGCTGCTTTGTTCCGCCGGGGGCAGCTTGCCGAAATCGGCTAATGTTTCGTCCCCCTCGAGGCCGTTCAATAATTGAAGAAAGTCGTTGCCGCCGATTGAGATCAGAATCAGCTCGGCGCTTCGCACATCCTCCTCCAGCTGCTCCGTATTCGCGAAGAAAGCTTCCGCTCGCGGATCGGAGAGAGCGGCTTGAATGTCCTTTTTCGTAACTTCTTTTCCTTCAGCCGCGGCGCTGAGCCATTTGCTTAATCCGTCCGAGCGGAGTCCGATAATGCCATAGTTGGCGTATTCGGCTCTTAAGCCTTGGAAGAGCGCCTGCTCGTACACATGCTCCGCAAACCCGTACGGCACGGATTTTTCCGTGAATCCGTGTTCATAGCCGGCTGCAAGCGAATCTCCCAGAACAACGATGTCGTAGGACTTACCGGCGGATGGCGCCGTGTCCGCCGCCAGAGCGGCCGGCGCGCCGACCGCCAGGGATCCGGCGATTAAGGCGGCAAGGCCCGTCCGGCTTAGTGCATTCCTTATTTTGCTATACAATTGACACACACCCTTCTGATAATATAGAAGAAATAAATTGTTACCCGCATGTCCGATCTGTCCGCCGCCGCTGCCGCTAAACATTCCTTATCAGAATAATAAAAAATATTAAATTGATTCCGATATGGCCAGATGTTAAAATCATATAATAATCGCTTAGCAACGGTAGATGGCAAGAAGGATGGCAAGGAGCAGGCCGATGCGCCTAGTCCCCTACCATTCTATGATAATTTAAGCCAAAAATGAAGCCAATTAAGTGATCCAAGCCTGCTATTATTTCTCCATTGCTTGCCCAAATTCTTCTGATAGAGAGGTTGCACACAATGAAAGAAAATATTTTGGGATTGCCGCCTAAACAAGGACTTTATGATCCGCAAAACGAAAAAGACGCTTGCGGTATGGGCTTTGTAGCCAGCATCAAAGGTAAGAAGTCTCACAAGGTAATCCGCCAGGCCTTGTCTCTGCTTGAGAACATGGAACATCGCGGCGGCCAGGGAAGCGAGCCGAACACGGGAGACGGAGCGGGCATCCTGCTTCAAATTCCGCACGCTTTCTTCGCATCGGAGTTGAAGAAGCAAGGCATCGAGCTTCCGGCAGAAGGCGAATACGCTGTCGGCATGATCTTTATGCCTCACGAAGAGTCCGCTCGCGCGGCGATTGAACGTGAACTTGCGAGCATTATCGAGGAAGAGAAGCAAACGCTAATCGGCTGGCGCACCGTGCCTACCAACGATGAGAAGCTGGGCCAATCGGCGCTGGCTGTTAAGCCGTATGTTCGTCAGGTATTCATTGCCAAAAACGCCGAGCTGAAAGATACGCTTGCATTCGAACGCAAGCTGTATGTCATTCGCAAACGCGCCGAGCTTGCGATCCGTTACGCAGGCAAAGAAGGCGGGAACATGTTCTATTTCTCCAGCCTGTCCTCGAAAAAGATCGTTTACAAAGGGATGCTTACAACGGAGCAAGTCCGTTCCTTTTATACCGAATTGAACGATGAAACGGTTGTTTCCGCTATTGCTTTAGTGCATTCCCGTTTTAGTACGAATACGTTCCCGAGCTGGGAACGCGCACATCCTTTCCATTATCTCATTCATAACGGCGAGATTAACACGCTTCGCGGCAATGTGAACTGGATGCACGCGCGCCAGACGTTGTTCGCGTCCGAGCAGTTCGGCGACGACCTGGAGAAAATCAAACCGATTATTAACCCGGACGGCTCCGATACGGCCATGTTCGACAATACGCTGGAGTTTCTATACTTGGCAGGACGTTCCTTGCCGCATGTAGCCATGATGATGGTTCCTGAGCCATGGTCGGGACATGAAAGCATGAGCGACGAGCGGAAGGCGTTCTATGAATATCACAGCACGCTTATGGAACCGTGGGACGGACCTGCGGCAATGGGCTTTACGGACGGCGTGCAAATCGGCGCGACGCTGGACCGCAACGGTCTTCGCCCGGCGCGTTACTACGTGACCAAAGACGACCATATCATCCTTGGCTCCGAAGCGGGAGCGGTTGAGATTCCGCCGGAGGATATTGTATACAAAGACAGACTGCGCCCAGGCCGCATGCTTCTTGTTGATACGGAGCAAGGCCGCATTATTTCCGACGAGGAAGTGAAGGCGCAAATCGTTGCCGAGCATCCTTACCGGGAATGGCTTGACGAGCATCTGGTCGCGCTTGAAGATTTGCCGGACGCGCCTGAAGTCCCGGAGCCTAGCCACGATACGGTTCAGCAGCGCCAGCAGGCTTTCGGTTATACGTTCGAAGACATCCGTAAAGTGCTGGAGCCAATGGCCGGCAGCGGCCAGGAGCCGATCGGATCTATGGGCTACGACGCTCCGCTTGCGGTGTTGTCCGAGCGTCCTCAACGACTGTACAACTACTTCAAGCAGCTGTTCGCGCAAGTAACGAACCCGCCGATCGACGCGATCCGCGAGGAAATCATTACGTCGACGGTCACGACAATCGGACCGGAGCGCAACCTGCTGAATCCGGAGCCGGAAAGCTGCCGCCATATTAAGCTGGACACTCCGATCTTGTCCAACGAGCAGTTCGCGAAGCTTCGCCACATTCGCCGCGAAGGCTTCAAGTCGATCACGCTGCCGATCTTCTTTACGGCAAGCGAAGGCGAAGAAGGCTTGCGCGCAGCGCTGAAGGGCATGTGCGAAGCGGCTGACCGCGTTATCGCGAAGGGCCATAACATCCTGATCCTGTCCGACCGCGGCGTCGATAAGGAGAATGCGGCGATACCGGCCCTGCTGGCCGTATCCGCGCTGCATCATCACCTGATCCGCCAAGGCACGCGCACGAAAGTCGGCATTATGCTGGAATCCGGCGAGCCGCGCGAGGTGCATCACTTCGCATTGCTGCTTGGATACGGCGTGAACGCGATCAACCCGTACCTGGCTTTCGAATCGCTGGACGATATGATCAGACAAGGCATGCTGAGAGGCGTGTCGCATGACAAAGCGGTGAAAAACTACATTAAAGCCGCAACCAAAGGCGTCGTGAAGGTACTGTCCAAAATGGGTATTTCGACCATTCAATCGTACCGCGGCGCGCAAATCTTCGAAGCGGTCGGCCTGCGCGAAGATGTCATTAACGAATATTTCACTTGGACGCAATCCCGCATAGGCGGCATCGGTCTCGACGTCATTGCCGAGGAGACGCTGAAATATCATAACCGCGCGTTCGCCGAGCAGGACGGAGCCGAGAAGGAACTGGATTCCGGCGGCGAATATCAATGGCGCAAGGACGGCGAGGACCATTTGTTCACGCCGCAGACGATCCATACGCTTCAGATGGCGTCGCGCAAAAACGACTATAAGCTTTATAAGAAGTTTTCCGAGCTTGTGCAAGGCGAGAACAAGAAGCATTTGACGCTACGTTCGCTGCTCGATTTCAAGAAGGACGGCAAGTCCGTGCCGCTTGAAGAGGTCGAGTCCGTCGACTCCATCGTCAAACGGTTTAAGACGGGCGCTATGTCGTTCGGCTCGATCAGCAAGGAAGCGCACGAAAGCCTCGCGATCGCAATGAACCGTTTGGGCGGCAAGTCCAATACGGGCGAAGGCGGGGAAGATCCGGCGCGCTTTACGCCGGACGCTAACGGCGACTCCCGCCGCAGCGCGATCAAGCAGGTTGCATCCGGACGCTTCGGCGTTACGAGCCACTATCTGGTGAACGCGGACGAAATTCAAATTAAAATGGCTCAAGGCGCGAAGCCTGGCGAAGGCGGACAGCTGCCTGGCCTGAAGGTATACCCTTGGGTTGCGGAAGTGCGCGGCTCCACACCGGGCGTAGGCCTTATCTCGCCGCCGCCGCATCACGATATTTATTCGATCGAGGATTTGGCTGAGCTGATCCACGACCTGAAGAACGCGAACCCGCGCGCTCGCATTAATGTGAAGCTCGTGTCTGAGGTTGGCGTTGGCACAATCGCCGCAGGCGTTGCCAAAGGCCGCGCTGACGTGATTATGGTCAGCGGCTACGATGGCGGTACAGGCGCTTCCCCGATGGGATCGATCCGTCACGCGGGTCTTCCGTGGGAGCTTGGCCTTGCGGAGACGCATCAGACGCTGATGCTGAACAATCTGCGCGACCGCGTTACCATCGAGACGGACGGCAAAATGATGAACGGCCGCGACGTTGCGATCGCTGCGCTGCTTGGAGCTGAAGAATACGGCTTCTCGACGGCACCGCTTATCGTGCTTGGCTGCGTCATGATGCGCGTATGTCAGCTTGATACTTGCCCGGTCGGCGTCGCAACGCAAAATCCGGAGCTTCGCAAGAAGTTTATGGGCGATCCGTCCCATGTCGTGAACTACCTGCGCTTTATCGCGGAGGAGCTTCGCGAGATTATGGCGGAGCTTGGCTTCCGTACCATCGATGAGATGGTTGGCCGTGTAGACCGTCTGGAGACGAAGCAGCTGAACGAGCATTACAAGGTGAAGGGACTTGACCTTTCCAGCATTCTGTACGAGGGCGATTATGCGGAGAACGCGAACCGCCGCTGCGTACAGGAGCAGAACCATGGCCTGGAGCTCTCTCTTGACATGCAGCAGCTGGTGCCGCAAGCACAGTCTGCTCTTGAGAACGGCGAGCTAGTCCGCGGCACGTTCCCGATCCTGAACACGAACCGCGTTGTCGGTACGATTCTCGGTTCCGAGGTTACGAGCCGTTACGGCGCGAAGGGCCTTCCGGAAGATACGATCTGGTACCACTTCGTAGGTACAGCGGGACAAAGCTTCGGCGCGTTTGTGCCAAAAGGCATTACGCTGTCGGTTGAAGGCGACTCCAACGACTACTTCGGTAAGGGCTTATCCGGCGGCAAGCTGATCGTGGCGCCGTCGCCGAAGGCAACCTTTGCCGCGGAAGAAAATATTATTATCGGCAACACGGCTCTGTACGGCGCAACGAGCGGTCAGGCTTATATCCGCGGTATCGCGGGCGAACGCTTCGCGGTGCGCAACAGCGGCGCCAACGTCGTGGTCGAAGGCGTAGGCGATCATGGCTGCGAATATATGACTGGCGGACGCGTAGTCGTTCTCGGCTCGACGGGCCGCAACTTCGGCGCCGGTATGTCCGGTGGCGTAGCCTATGTGTACGACGCGAAAGGCGACTTCTACAACCATACGAACCTAGAGATGATTCTGCTGGAGCGTGTGGAGGAGGAAGCCGACATCGCCGAGCTGCGCGGCATGATTGAAAAACATGTCGAATATACGAAGAGCGCGGTCGGAGAGCGCATTTTGAACGATTGGAATGCGTCGCTCGCGAAATTCGTGAAGGTTATTCCGAAGGATTACAAGCGGATGCTGGAGCAAATTCAAAAGGCTGAAGACAGCGGTCTTCAAGGCGGAGAAGCTTTGCTTGCCGCATTCGAAGCCAACAAACGCGAGCTTGCTCGCTCTGGCGGCAAATAACTCGTTACAAACCAAAATCGCAATGGGGCATAAGCTCCATTGCGATTTTTTTTGAGGAGGAACGGCGAGACGAATAAATGCGCCACACTCATACGGAGCAGACGAACGTTCGGCCGCGTTCAAAGATGACTGTCCAACGTTAGATGAAAATCGACAAAATAAGTCCGCGCTCCGAATTTTCGCCTCCCAGCAATCGACAAGCTCCACTGTTCCGCTCAAGTATAATAGTACATATTTGTACTGACCGAGGGAGGATGTCGCTTTGAAAATCGTAATCTTGTCAGGCGGTCCTGGAAAACGAGTATGGCCGCTGTCCGATAATAGCATGCCGAAGCAGTATTTGCCCGTGCTGGACGGACCAGGCGGAAAGCAGGAGTCGATGGTTCAAAGGCTGTGGAGACAGCTTATGACAGCCGATCTGATGGAGGAGACGAGTATTTCGACATGCGGCGAGCAAGTCGCGCCGCTGAAGCGGCTGCTTGGTCCGAATGTGCCGCTTATTTGCGAACCGGCGCAAAGAGGCAGTTATTCCGCCGCTCTGCTGACGGCTTCTTATTTATATACGGTCGCCGGTGTGACGCCAAACGAGACGGTCATCGTTTTACCGGTTGATTTTTATGTAGAGGGAGAGTTTTTTCATTGTATTCGCAGTCTTCCCAAGCTTCTGAGGGAGAGCGGTTCATCGGTCATGATGGTCGGCGCGAAGGCGGAGCATCCAAGTCCGCGCTACGGCTACATCGTGCCTGACCCTGGGAGCGGCGAGGACTGGGGGTACGATTCTAAAGTGAAAGACTACTATGAGAAGCCGAGCGAAGCGGAGGCTGAGACATTAGCTGCGCAAGGCGCGTTATGGAATAGCGGCGTGTATGCCTTCCGGCTTGAATTTCTGCTGTCCCGGCTTTCGGAGGCCGGATTGCCGGTCCATTATGAAGAGCTGTACAACCGTTACTTTTTGCTGCCCAAAATAAGCATGGAAGACGGGTTGATCGCTGATCCCAAAGTAGAGAAGTCCGTCATCCGGTATGACGGATTGTGGGTGAGCTTAAGCACATGGAGTATGCTATCCCGGCAAGCCGTTATTCCGAACTAGCCGGAGAAGTGTGACGCTACCAATCCTTTCCTCACTCGTATATAATGAAGAAATGCTGTCTAAGCTTACATGATAAGTGAGGGTAATGCGAGGGGAGGACGCAGGATGGAAGATAGTATCGTTCGTATCCAGAACGTCACGAAGCGAATCGGCAATCGGACGATTATCGATAAGCTGACGCTTGAGGTGCCGAGAGGGGAAGTGTTCGGATTTCTCGGACCGAACGGCTCGGGGAAAACAACGACGATTCGGATGATGGTCGGATTGATGTCGATCACCTCCGGAGATATTCTAATCGATGGTCATAGCATCAGCAACGATTTCGAGAAGGCGATCGGCCACGTTGGAGCCATCGTAGAAAATCCGGAGATGTACAAGTATTTGACAGGGTATGAAAACTTAATCCATTTCGCGCGGATGATTCCGGGCGTATCTGCGCATCGGGTGAAGGAAGTCGTTGCGCTTGTCGGAATGGAAGGACGAATTCACGATAAAGTGAAAACCTATTCCCTTGGCATGAGGCAAAGGCTGGGCGTCGCGCAAGCGATCCTGCATAAGCCGAAGCTGCTTATTTTGGACGAGCCCACGAACGGTCTCGATCCGGCGGGGATTCGCGAGCTTCGCGATTATTTGCGGGGCTTGTCCAGACAGGAAGGGGTAGCCGTATTTGTATCCAGCCATTTGCTCTCGGAGATGGAGCTGATGTGCGATCGCGTTGCCATTATCCAATCCGGCAAGCTGATCGACATTCGGAATGTTCAGCAATCGCGAGCTGCATCGGAAGCGGCTGGACGCATTCTGATCGAAGTGGATAACCCTGGAGCTGCAATTGAAGCGTTAGCGGCAGCCGGTCAACAGGCTGAGTCTACGGAACATCAAGGCCTTCTTGTTATTGTCGGGGACAAGGAGAAGGCAGCGGCCGCCAACGCGGCTTTGGTGCAAGCCGGGATCAAAGTATACGGCATTCGCGCCGAAGTGAAATCGCTTGAGGATCAATTCCTGGAGATGACAGGGGGCGAAAGCGTTGGCTGATTTCTTTAACCTGATAAGAAATGAAAATATGAAAACATTTAGACGTCCGCGCCTGTATGTGATGCTGGGCTTGATCGTCGGATTAATTGTGATCATATCCGGGATATGGGCGTTTAACGACAACAGCTTCAGCATGTGGGAAGTATCGATGGTGGAGACGACCACATTGTTTTGGATTGTTACGATATTTGCCGTCGTTGTCGCATCAAGCTCGGTAGCGGAGGAGTTCTCGACGGGAACCATCAAGCTGCTGCTGATCCGGCCGTGGAGCCGGTCCAAAATATTGCTGTCCAAATATATATCCAGCCTGCTGTTTGCTTTCTTTATGACGGTTATTTTTCTGCTGGCGCTACTGCTCGTGAACTGGCTGTTATTCGATGCGTTTAGCGGCGGAAACTCCCAGCAAGCGGCGATGCTGTTTACGGAGCTGGGCGGACATTCGTTCTTCGAATACATCATGCGTTATTTCGGTTTGACGTTTCTTAACACCGTCATGACGGTTACGATTTCATTTATGCTGTCGACGATATTCCGAAGCAACATTCTTGCGATCGGCCTTGCGTTATTTATTGAGATAGTCGTTAACAACGCCTTGCAGCTGCTTGCGTTAATCCCGAATAAGTGGGTTGACTATCTGCTGTTCGTCCATTTGAATTTAACGAAGTACGCGGGAAGTAACGTCTCGACGGAAGACGGCATGACGCTTGGCTTCTCCTTATCCGTGCTGGCCGTCTATTATGTGCTGTTTATCGCGCTAACCTGGTATATCTTTAATAAAAGAGACGTGGCTTCTTAACGTTAAGTTCAAGCAAGAAAGCCGCTCGAATCCTGCTCCCCGTATAGGAAAAGGATTCGGGCGGCTTTTTATGTAGGTTACCCTGCTTGCCGGGATTTCGCTTTGGAGTCGTTTCTATTCTCGTTTTTATTATCGTTTTTCGATAATTGAGCTTCGATATCCGAATTCGATTTTTGCTTCGAGTCGGCCGCTTGCTCCATGACAAAGCTGCCGTTCAGCTTCGCGCCGTCTTGAACGATTAACGATTGGGCGGTTACATTGCCGAAGAGCTCGCCGGAGGCGGTAATGACGAGGCGGCCTTTGGTGGTAACATCCCCGAACAGCTTGCCCGCCAGCGTCACATCCTGCGCAGTAATATTCGAGCGGGCGATCCCGCATTCCCCGATAATGACATCGCCGCGGCATTCGATGTCCCCCCGGTATTCGCCTTCGATTCGAAGATTCGCTTCGCTGATCATTTTCCCCTCTGCAATCGTGCCTTGACCAATCAGCGTATCCGTCGCGACCGTTCGTTTGGTTTCCTTGAACATGGAATTCCTCCTTCAGTACAAGTGATAGGGATAACGAGTCATCCATCAGCTGCGCTGCGCGAGGTACTTTAAAGGATTGACGGGCTCGTTTTTTTGCATAATTTGAAAATGCAGGTGAGGTCCGGTGCTTCTGCCGGTTGAGCCGAGCAGACCGATTTTTTCACCCCGCACTACAACGTCGCCAACCTTGGCTTCGATCCGGCTGAGGTGCATGTAAGCGGTTTGGAGACCGCCAAGATGATCGATAATGACATAATTGCCGTACCTGGAATTAAAGCCCGTATCGCTGACGGTGCCGTCCGCCGCGCTGAACACGGTGTCGCCGACGTCGCCGTCAATGTCAATTCCGGCATGAAAGGTCGCTCTCCCGGTGAAGGGGTCCTTCCGGTAGCCGAATCCCGATGTCATCTTCTTGGATCGCGTAGGCCAAAGATTCGGATAGGCGTCAACCGTCATTCTTTTATTTTGGGCTTTCTTCAGCGTTTGCTCCATCGATATTTCCATGGAATCGATCATCTCGTTAATGGATTGAAAGTCTAGCGAAGTATGCTGCGCGAGCGACGCCATCTGCATCATCGGAACAGGCGACGTAAGCTGCCGTCCCGCTTTCGCTTCGGCTGACTGGAGCGATAAGGTTTGAACGGCT
Organism: Paenibacillus nanensis; assembly: GCF_003583765.1. Classification (GTDB taxonomy): domain Bacteria; phylum Bacillota; class Bacilli; order Paenibacillales; family Paenibacillaceae; genus Pristimantibacillus; species Pristimantibacillus nanensis. The sequence goes on along the minus strand of NZ_QXQA01000005.1, from coordinate 146,885 downwards.
CCGCTTTTCTTTTCGGCGGAGGGAGAATCGCTCGTCGGTTCGATAACCGAGCTGCCGTACTTCTCGATAAACAGCTTCAATTTGTTCTCTAACTCATTCAACTCTTGCATTTTGGCTTTCATCTCATCCGCTTGGCGCGACAGTTCCAGTATCTCTTGCTGCAAGGAGACGATCGCTTCATCCTTCCCGGCGATGACTTGATCCATCCCGGTAATCGTTTGCGTGAATTGTGCTGACTGGGAGGACAGCTCATCCTCCAGATGCTTCAGCTCGTAGGCGGCCTTCATTTGAAGGCCGGCGATCGTTCCTGTAACCGCGATGGCGGCGGCAACAGGCGCTGCTACGACTGAGCGCTTCGATACGGAGAACTGCTTGACTGTCTTGTCTGCGCCGCGCATCACAACAAATGACCATGCTGGCTTCCGCGCTCGTTTCACTGGTTAACTCCTTCCGGCCGGCGTTATTGTCCTGCAGAACGTTCTATGACTATTTATTCTCTGACGCTATAAAACATACCTTAAAACTTCCTCAGAATATTGCGAGCTTACGTATTATTCATATAAAAATGCTGTAAAACTGCGATTTTTGCGGTTCGTCCATTCTACACTAGAGAAAGGATCGAAATTGCGTACGCGAGGTGGTCAACGTGGAGATAGCGGTTTTCGGCGCAGGTTATGTCGGGTTAGTAACAGCGGTGTGCTTAGCAAGTCAAGGTCACCGGCTTTGCGTCGTGGAGAAGGATAGGGCGAAGCTCGACAAGCTTCGGAGCGGCCATGCTGCGTTTTACGAGCCCGAGCTGGAAGGGATGCTCGCAGATGCGGCAGGCGCCGATAGGATCCATTTTACGAATAATAGCGGGGATGCGGTTCATTCTGCCGATTTGTTGTTTGTCTGCGTCGGAACGCCGCCGCTTCCTGACGGCAGCGCCGACTTGTCACAGGTGGAAGAGGTGATGAAAACGATTCTGAAGCATGAAACCGAGCGTAAAAAGCATGAAGAGGACAAAGGAAAGCTAGTCGTTATAAAAAGCACCGTTCCCGTCGGCACGGCGTACCGGCTGAAACGAATGGCCGATCTTTACGGGAACGGCGCCGGAGAAATCGAGGTGGCTTCCAATCCGGAGTTTCTTCGGGAGGGAAGCGCTGTCCGCGACTTTATGCAGCCTGACCGGATCGTTATCGGGACGAGCGGCGAACGCGGCGAGGCGATGCTTCGGTCGGTTTACCGAAACTTCGATTGTCCGGTGCTCGTAACGGATACCAATACGGCGGAAATGATCAAATACGCGTCGAACTCGTTTCTGGCAACCAAAATCTCTTTTATTAATATGATCTCGGACCTATGCGATAAAGTGCAAGCCGATATTTCGATAGTCGCCGCGGGAATGGGCTATGATAAACGGATTGGGGAGCAGTTTCTAAAAGCGGGGATCGGCTTCGGCGGTTCCTGCTTCCCGAAGGATTTAAGCGCGCTCACAGCCGTTGGCCGAAAGCATCATGTGAAGGTGGAGCTGCTGGAGCAGGTAATCGGCGTTAACCGGGACCGGCCTCTTCGGCTCATGGAGAAGCTGAAGGAGGAGATGTGGGTGCTGAAAGGAAAAACAATCGTGCTGCTCGGGCTGACGTTTAAGCCGAATACGGATGATGTCCGCGATTGTCCGGCCGCATCGGTAGCGGAGAGGCTGCTGAAGGAACAGGCGAATGTCGTCGCATACGATCCGGCTGGCATGGCCAATTTCAAGAGCCTCTACCCGGAGCTGTCCGCCCGTATCCGCTTTGCCGACGATGCGTACGAGGCTTGCAGACGCAGCGACGGGATCGTGCTGCTGACGGAATGGCCAGTTTTTAAAGAGCTGGATTGGGGGCGAATTTCCGCCAATATGGAGGCTCCTTTCCTGCTCGACGCCAGGCATTTTTTGGAGGAGGCAAAGCTTAAGCAGGCAGGATTTATACGCGGATCACGAACATGAATGTGCGAACCTATTGTATAGAAGAAGCAGCTGGCGCTTATACTAAAAATCATTTTTTACGTGTCAACCGAAAGAAGAGGTGGCGGCATGACGGCATGGACAGGATGGCTGATCGCGCTTCTGGCGGCATATTTTCTCCAATTTGTTGTTATTTTTATATTCGAGCACAGGCGCCAAGCGAATATGACGGCGTGGTTATTCCTTTCGTTCGTCGTGCCGTTTATCGGATTTGCGGCCTATTACATGATTGGAAGAAGGAGAGCCCAGCTCGTCCAAGCCTCGGCGGCTAACGACCAAAAAGAAAGGCTGGCGTATGCGGAAGAGAGATCCTTTATTGTAGAAACGTCGGAGTGGGAGGAATCGGCGCTAGCAAGGGAGAGCAGACTCCAGCAAGCGCTGGCGAGACTCGCGCCGTTCCCGGTTACCGGGCGAAACAGGACGAGGGTGCTGACGAACGGGGAGGAGACGTACCATACGATGCTGGAGGCGATGAAGGACGCTAAGCATCATATTCATTTGGATTATTATACGATCCGCAATGACGGGGTCGGCCGGAGGTTTCTGGATGTTCTGACGAAAAAAGCGCGCCGCGGCGTCGAGGTTCGAATGATCTACGACGGGATCGGAAGTCTGGCTCTAGATGAGGCTTACCTGAACGCGCTGCGCGAGGCGGGAGCGGAGTGCCGCTGCTTCGCCCCTCCGAAGGCCGCCTTTCTCGAAAGAAGGATCAACTTCCGGAACCACCGCAAAATCGCTCTGATCGACGGGAAAGTCGGTTTTGTCGGCGGAATCAATATCGGCGACGAATACATAGGCCTCGATCCGAAGCTCGGCTTCTGGCGCGACACGCATCTGCGCGTGGAGGGCGACGCTGTACATTATTTGCAAGCCATGTTTCTTCATGATTGGCAAATGGTTGGCGGGAGCGGCATTCCGAACCCGGAAGCCTACATGCACGAGCACAGCATTGACGACAAGGAGCGCGTCATGATCGTCCCGGGCAGACCCGGCAGCAACGACAGAGACATTGTGGAGGCGTTTGTGACCGCAATGGCAGCCGCTCGCAAACGCATCTACGCCACAACCCCGTATTTTATTCCCGATCCGGTCATCGCCGCCAGCTTGCGCATCGCGGCGCGAAGCGGCATTGACGTGAAGTTGATCATACCGGGCGTCTCCGATTCCAAGCTGGTGCTGTATGCGACGTTATCCTATGTGCGGGACATGCTGGAGGCAGGCGTGCGCGTTTATCGTTACAGAAAGGGCTTTATCCATGCCAAGGTCATGATTATTGACGATATATTCGCATCCGTCGGCACCGCCAATCTCGATATGCGAAGCTTGTACAGCAATTACGAGCTGCTTGCCCTGCTCTTTGACGAAAAGCCGATTCGGCGGTTGGAGCGCGATTTTATGGAGGACCTGTCCGTCAGCGAAGAGATCGACCTTCATGCCTTTACGAGCAGGCCGGGCAAGCAGAAGGCGAAGGAAGCCGTAATGCATATCCTCTCCCCGATGCTATAGGAGTGAATGAAATAGGGCATAAACGGGAATATTTTGTCCGTAAGTAAGATGTATTTCATGAATCTAGAGGAGGCGGATGAAATGAGCGATCAGCGCAATCCCGAGCAGGAGAGGCATGATGCGGCAGAGCTTCGTTACGATGGCAGGGATGTCTACGACATGGATATCGACCGCATGGTGAATGAAGGTCTCGGCGGGGGTCAAGTCACGATTCATAACGGTCTCATCGAGGAGACGACAACGGATACGATGGTTGAGAAACCGGAGGGCGAATAATGGATACGGTACGAGCGAAACAAATTTTGGACTCCCAAAATACGTACGACGTGAAGCTGGAAGGAAGCTCCGTCTGGATTGAAAATGTCGATGTCGAGAACGGAACCGCGACTGTATCGGTCGGCAACAACACACAGACCGTTCCTGTAGAGAAGCTTCAGGAAGGCTAAAGCAAGGCATGAATAAGCCCGAGAGGACGGCAACATCATTACTGCCGGCGCCTGCTCGGGCTTTATTGTGATGGGAGGGGGCCATTACCCGCCATAAGCGTCGCGGAACGCTTCGCTTAGCCGCTCACGGTCGACCTCCCACAATTCCGCGATTTCCGCGCTGACAGCTTCAACCCACCAATCGGCTTGAGCTTTTCTGTTGCTCTGATTTTCCACGATCCATTGCAGGTTCAAGACGACCTTTTGAAAATACAGCTTTTCCGCTTGCTCCATCTTATCCTTAGGCACCCAAAGCTTTAGCCGTTTGGCCGTGCGGTAAAGCTCGTTGCTGCAGGATCGGCGGATTTTGCGCGCAGACGGGAAACCAGCGGCGTGCTTCTGTTCATTGGGTTTCATGCAGACCGACTCCTTTCCCCTTAATGTATGCGGGAGCCGTTGCCAAGGACACCGGCCCGTACTGGCTGAACAAGCATATTGGCAAGGAAAAGGAATAGGATAGGACAGGGTCGGAGTGGATGGCTTAGCCTCCCTATGTTAAAATAAATGAGGCGTCTTGGTTAACCAAAGTTCGCCAATATTGGATGGAGGAAAACGAATGGAAAATTGGATTACCGATTTTATGGAGCAGTTCGGTTATTTCGGCATCTTGCTGTTAATCGCGCTCGAAAACTTGTTTCCGCCGATTCCTTCAGAGGTCATTCTTACGTTCGGAGGATTCATGACGACGTATACAAGCCTGACTCCGCTTGGCGTAATCGTCGTTGCTACGCTTGGCTCGCTTATTGGCGCCATTATTTTGTTTTATATCGGACATCTGCTGGGCGTGGAGCGGCTGGAGAAAATCGTGGACCGCTGGGGTCGCTTGCTCCGCGTGAAAAAAGAGGACATCCGCAGAGCAGACGCCTGGTTTGACAAATACGGCTATTGGGCCGTCTTTCTGTGCCGCATGGTCCCGCTTATCCGCAGCTTGATCTCCCTGCCGGCCGGCATGTCGGGCATGAAGCTTGTTCCGTTTCTATTTTTTACAACGCTTGGCACGCTCATTTGGAATACGGTGCTTGTGACCATCGGATCCGCAGTAGGCGACAATTGGGAAAATATTGTGGAGTTCATGGACGTGTATTCGAATATCGCCTATGCGCTGATCGCAGTGGCTGTCTTGGTCGTCGTCGTCCTGTATATTCGCAGGGCTCGCAAATTTTAAGTATAATGGAACCATGACTTTAAGGATGGAAAAGAGGGATACATATGGGCAAAAGCGTAGCTGACAAGCTTGGCAAGGGCATTAGTCCGCAGCAATTTGTAGACGGGATGACGAAAAACAAAGAGGCCTTCATCGATTGGATGGAGAAGTTCAGCTGGCCGTCGGGGGAGGACCGCGATTTTTTCGAATCGCTGAATAACCGCGACGATATTCGCTGCTTGATCCTGATGGCCGATTGGTGCGGCGACGTCGTTCGCAACATCCCGGCTGTATTCGGCGCTCTGGAGGTTAGCGGCATTCCGACGGAAGTGCTCATTATGGAAGAGCATCTCGATACGATGGATCAATTTCTGACGATGGGCGGCCGGTCGATCCCGATCGTCATCTTCGCGGATACCGGCGGAGCCGTGCTCGGGCAATGGGGGCCTCGTCCGGCATATATCCAGGAGCCTATGGTCGCGTTCAAGCAGGCGAATCCGGACCGGGAGGCGCCGGATTACCAGGAGAAGTTGGCGGAGACGCGCCAGGAGATTATGAAGCGCTATGGCGAAGGACCTGGCTATCAGGCTCTGGTCGTGAAGGAATTGCGCGAACTGCTGGAGTCGTTCTAAGCGATGACGAACGTTACATTTAAGGTTGAGACGTTTACGCTTGGGCCCCTGCAGACTAACGCATATCTCCTGTCGGTGACAGATGGAGAACAGGAACGAAGCATTGTGATCGATCCGGGGATGAACCCGAAGCGGCTGCTTGACCGTATCGCCGGAACGCAAGTAGAAGCGATTCTGCTGACGCATGCGCACTTTGACCATATGGGCGGGGTCGACGAGGTACGCAAATTGGCGAACTGTCCGGTATACATCCATGATCTCGAAGCGGACTGGCTCACCGATCCCCGCAAGAACGGGTCGATGCGCTGGCAGGACGTTACGCCTCCGCTATCCACCGACCCGGCCGAGTTCGCGCTTGCCGAAGGACAAGAGCTGAAGCTTATCGGCCATACGTTCCGCGTCATGCATACGCCGGGGCATTCGCCGGGCAGCGTAAGCTTCTTATGCGGGCAGCACTTGTTCTCGGGCGATGTGCTGTTCAGACAGTCCGTTGGCCGAACGGATCTGCCCGGCGGCAGAGAGAGGGATTTGTACGATTCGATTCGTTGGAAGCTGTACAAGCTTCCCGACGATACCCTTGTTTATCCTGGACATGGCGGAAGAACAACCATCGGGTTCGAGAAAGCTAACAATCCCTATACGGCTTAACGACGGAAGCATTCTTGGCCGGAGACGGACGGGAATGCTTCTATGTCTTGATAAGCCGATACAGCAGTAGATAGAGAACAAGGACGGTGTAAACCATATGGCGGATCAAAATAAGCAGGTGACTGCTCCGGAGACTGAACTGGAGAAAGTAAAGCTCTCGACTGAAGAGAAGGCGGCGGAAAACAGCCGGATTATTGCCGGCATTGCGTCCCAGCTCGCGATTCCTGCATCGAAAGTGAAATCGGCGGTGTCGCTGCTGGATGAAGGCAATACGATACCGTTTATCGCGCGTTACCGCAAGGAGATGACCGGAGAACTGGACGAGAATGAGCTGCGGTCGATCGAGGAGAAGCTGCAGTATATGCGGAACCTGGAGGAGCGCAAACGCGAGGTCATCCGGCTGATCGACGAGCAAGGCAAGCTGACGGACGAGCTTCGCGCGGGAATCGTAGCGGCCGTAAAGCTTCAGGAAGTGGAGGATTTATACCGGCCGTACCGGCAGAAGCGCAAGACGCGGGCAAGCGTTGCGAAGGAGCGCGGCCTTGAGCCGCTTGCGAGTTGGTTATGGTCGCAGCCGCGTCAAGGCGACCCTTTGACGGAAGCGGGTCGCTACGTGAATGAGGAGAAGGGAGTAGCGACCGCCCAGGAGGCGCTGCAAGGCGCGATGGATATACTGGCGGAGCAATTCGCGGATGACGCGTCGATTCGATCCTGGGTGCGGAAGTTTACGTTCGATCAAGCCTTGCTGCGGACCGAAGCCAGAAATGCGGAGGAAGAGTCCGTCTACGAGATGTATTACAGCTATCAAGAGCCCGTGCGCAAGCTTCCTCCTCACCGCATCTTGGCGATTAACCGCGGGGAACGGGAAGAAGTGCTGCGCGTCACGTTCGATACGCCTGTTGAGCGCATTTATGAGCATATGAAGCGCAAGCTGCTGCGGAATGGCACGGCCGCTCCTGTGCGCGAGGTGCTGGAAGCGATTATCGAGGACGCCTACAAGCGTCTTATCGCGCCTTCGATCGAACGCGAGGTGCGCGGCGAGTTGACGGAGAAAGCGGAAGAGCACGCCATTACGATTTTTTCGGAAAACCTGCGGAATTTGCTGCTGCAGCCGCCCGTTCGGGGACATGTGGTGCTTGGCGTCGATCCGGCCTACCGGACAGGCTGCAAGCTGGCGGTCATTGACGACACCGGGAAGCTGCTCGAGGTTGCGGTCTCGTATCCAACGCCGCCGAATAACAAGGTAGCGGAAGCGGAGAAGCTAATTAACGGACTTATCGACAAATACAAGGTGGAGCTGATCGTCATCGGCAACGGCACAGCTTCACGGGAAACCGAGCAGTTCATTGCGTCGTTGATTGGCAAGCGCAAAAATGCGGGAACTGGCAGCGAGCTGAAATATATTATCGTGAACGAAGCGGGAGCAAGCGTCTATTCGGCTTCCAAGCTGGCACAGGAAGAATTCCCGACGCTCGATGTGGCGGAGAGAAGCGCGGTGTCGATCGCGCGCCGTCTGCAGGACCCGCTGGCGGAGCTCGTTAAGATTGAACCGAAGGCGATCGGCGTCGGCCAATATCAGCATGATGTCAGCCAGAAGCGGCTGGATGAGTCGCTCGGCGGCGTAGTCGAGTCCGCCGTTAACCATGTCGGCGTAGACGTCAATACCGCGTCCGCCTCGCTGCTCTCCTACGTTGCGGGCGTTAACGCGACCATTGCGAAAAACATTGTGAAATACCGCGAGGAGAACGGCCGCTTCACAAAGCGCGGTCAGCTGCAGAAGGTGCCGAGACTCGGCGCCAAGTCGTACGAGCAATGTATCGGTTTTCTTCGAATTCCGGAAGCCGACAACCCGCTCGATAATACGCCAATTCATCCGGAGTCATACGATGTCGTCGACCGGCTGTTCCGCGAGCTTGGAATGAAGCTGAGCGAGCTTGGTACGGAGGCGGCCAAGGCGAAGCTGGCTTCGCTTGACGCGGCATCGATGGCGGCCAAGCTGGAGGTTGGCGTGCCGACGCTGCGCGATATTATCGACAGCCTGCTTAAGCCGGGCCGGGATCCGCGCGAGGAGCTGCCTCCTCCGATTTTCCATACCGATGTGCTGAATATCGAAGACTTAACGCCGGGGATGGAGCTGCAAGGCACAGTGCGCAACGTCATCGACTTTGGCGCTTTTATCGATATCGGCATTAAAAATGACGGATTGGTCCATATCTCACAGATGAGCGACAAGTTCGTCAAGCATCCGATGGATGTCGTCTCCGTCGGCGATACGGTAACGGTGTGGGTGCTGAGCGTGGACCTTAAGAAGGGCCGTGTGAGCCTTACGATGAAAAAACCGGATTAAGGGCTGCTAAGCCGGACGCGGCTCCCGTACCGTGCATCACGGGAAGCGGATAAGGCAACAATAAAAAGGACAGCCGCGAGGCTGTCCTTATTGCTTGCGATATAAGAATAGATGGAAACGCTTACTATATGTTAGCTTGTTATTTGAATAAAGTTAATTGACAATAGTTCGTTATGCGGATATACTGTTATCAAATGAGTTACAGTTAAACAAAGAGACCGGGGAGGAATAAGAATGACCGTTTCCAATGAATTGAAAGAAGCTGTAGGAGCAGACGTATCCTTTTTTAAAGTGGCTGAGGACCGCCGTTCCGTCCGTAAGTATGACACCAGCGCGGCGATCACAGAGGAAGAGATTCGCGAGCTGCTGACGATTGCGACGAAGGCGCCGTCTTCGTCCAATATGCAGCCATGGCGGTTTCTTGTTATAACGGATCAAGAGACGAAAAACCAGCTGCTTCCGATCGCCAACAATCAGCAGCAAGTTGTAGAAGCTTCCGCAATCGTTCTTGTTATGGCCGATCTTGAAATGTATAAGCTTTCGGAGCAGATTTATACTTCGGCCGCTGAAGCCGGATATATGTCGGAAGACATTAAAAACAATATGATTGCAAACTCCACAAGGCTTTATTCATCCCTGCCAGCAGAGCGCCTTAAGGAAATTGTAATGTTCGATTGCGGGCTCGTCTCGATGCAGCTTATGCTTGCCGCGAAAGCGAAAGGCTACGACACAGTGCCGATGGGCGGCTACAACCGCGATAAAGCAAGAGAGTTTTTCCAAATTCCGGACCGGTACTTGCCGGCCCTCATGCTGCCGATCGGGAAAGCGGCGTCTCCCGGACACCCGACGACACGGCTGCCGCTTGATCAAATCGTATTTTTTAACGAGATGAAATAATAAGGCATTAATAAACCCGTCGGCTCGCATGAAGAGAGCTGACGGGTTTTTCATTGGAGCGCGTGTCCGCTTACTCCTTGCTATAACGAACCGCTGCTCTGTTCCTTCGGTCCTTGTTTGGTTCGATAAAAATACCAGCAGTCGTTAAGCAGCTTGATCTGTCTTCGGTCCTTCTGCTGAAATGCGCGCATCAGTTGGTTGCACAGCCACTGCGGCATACGCATCCGTCCTCCTCCCGGGGCTTCGCCTGTTGTTCTACTACCATATGGCGAAGGGCGGATGTCCGTGCAGGTCCGAATCGAATTAGCCTAGCTGTTCTTCCTCAAATTCTTCGTACCATTGCTCCAGCTGCGCTTGCAAGGCGCGAATTTCTGTAAGAAGCGAGATGAGCGGATACGATTTTTCCTGGATTCCGGCGAAATCGCGTTCTAGGCTGTTAATGTATGCCAATCCGCTAACGATCGAAACGGAAGGATCATGCAAATCCACGTTATCGCATTCGGCTAACGCATAAGGCAGCGCCGGCACTTCATCGGCGGTAAGCTTGTCGATTTCTTTATGGAGGCGCAAATTCAGCGCGCTTAGCTGGTAAGCGTGAGACGCTGGCATTTCCACGAAGGAAACGGATTCTTTATCTTTTAATAAAACATATCGCATAGTAGCCATGAACGGTCATATTCTCCCCTCGATTTGCTTGCGTAAACGCGGTGTTCGGTCCATTAACGATTCATCATTCCTACTTGACAGTGTAGCTTATACAAGCGTTAAAATTCAAGTATTGGGGGAGGATAAGACATGGATAACGAAGCTTTGCAAAAGTGGGTGGAACGGGTTTCTTTAGAGTCTTTCGGAAGACCGTTTCTGCATAAGGCCACGTTTAACGGAAGACTGAAAGCTACCGGCGGCCGGTATTTCACCCGTACGCATGACATCGAGATTAGTCCGCATCAGCTGGCAGCGTTCGGTGAAGAGGAAACCGAAAAAATCATCAAGCACGAGCTTTGCCATTACCATCTTCACCTCATGAAACGAGGATACCGTCATCGGGACGCCGATTTCAAAACGCTGCTGGCCCATGTCGGCGGCTCCCGGTTTTGCAGCGCCTTGCCCGATCGCACAGGCCGAAGGACAAGCCCCTTCCGTTACAAGCTGAAGTGCGTGGATTGCGGTACCGAATATTTGCGGAAAAGGAAAGTCGATCCGGCCCGTTACGCTTGCGGAAAATGCAGGGGAAGATTAAAGATGCAGACGCTTGACAACCTGAAGTCGCCGTGATAAATTATTAATTGTCACTTTTACTTTTCCCTGATAGCTCAGTTGGTAGAGCACTCGACTGTTAATCGAGTTGTCACAGGTTCGAGTCCTGTTCGGGGAGCCATTTTCTGGAGAAGTACCCAAGTGGCTCAAGGGGACCCTCTGCTAAGGGGTTAGACTGCGTAAGTGGTGCGAGGGTTCGAATCCCTCCTTCTCCGCCATATCTTTTCTCAGGACTCAAGTGGAAGAGGCCGAGCATCGGTCTTTTTTATTTGCCTCAAATGGCCGTCGAAAAGATTTTAAAAAAAGTACTTGCAATTTGAATGACAAGTTGATATAATCATTCTTGTCGCCAAAAAGCGAAGCTAGTAAATGTGGCCCGTTGGTCAAGGGGTTAAGACACCTCCCTTTCACGGAGGTAACAGGGGTTCGAATCCCCTACGGGTCACCAACCATCCTCTAGAGAAGCAGCTCTTATGAGTTCGTTTCCGTCATGAGAGCCATTAGCTCAGTTGGTAGAGCACCTGACTTTTAATCAGGGTGTCGAAGGTTCGAGTCCTTCATGGCTCACCAGTTTCTTTCTCCCTCGAAAGCGCTGGTATGAAGGATCGGTCGACAATTTTATACATGCGGTAGTGGTGGAATGGCAGACACGCTATCTTGAGGGGGTAGTGGGCGTACGCCCGTGGAGGTTCGAGTCCTCTCTACCGCATACATAAGTTGAACAATGAAGCTCCTGGTACCCAGGGGCTTTTTTGTTTTATTTACAATGTTACTTTCTTTTAACGGATTTTCCGAGAGCGTGGAAGGAGAGTATAGTTGAAGCAATCATTTTTTCTGCCCGAGATAGGAGAGAAATGATTGGCGGACCGGTCACCCTGACAAAAGAACAGATCGATCAAGTCTCGCCAACGGGTTTTCCTATAAGTCCTTGCCATGTGCCAAGGGCTTTTTTTTGCGACTTCAGGACAATGCCGGCACATACCAATATCGTCGTCAAGATCGCGAAATTATGATAGGCAACAGTTGTTCAAAGTGCTCAAATGCACGAAACCTTAAAGGAACCTTAAAAAGTTGTGACCAAATACGCGCTAATTACGTATTACCGACCATAAAAAAGGGTATTTGGAAGGAGAGGGCGCAGTTGAATTTTATGAATCAAGAACCTCAAGCGGGTCCGAAAGCCAATCCGAACCGTAAGCCGCCGGAACTAAAGCCGGGCACGGTTAAAAAGCTGATGATTGGGATAGCGGCCGCCATCGTCATCATTTATTTGGGATCATCATCTTTCTATACCGTACAGGAGCAGGAACGGGCGGCCGTGCTGACATTCGGAAAATATTCGCATGAAACGACATCCGGGCTCCATTTCAAATGGCCGGCGCCGATTCAGCAGGTCCGAATCGTGCCTGCGGAGCTCACTCAGCATATCACGATCGGCTACCGTCAAAACGGAGACGAGGTCATTCCGGTCGACGAAGAAGCGATCATGATTACCGGCGATGAAAATATCGTTTCGGCTGATGCAGTCGTGACATGGAAAATAAGCGATATTCACGACTATCTCTATAATATTAGCAACCCTGAACAATTTCTCCGAAACGCTACCGGCGCGTCTATACGCTCCGTCATTGGCTCGCAGAAGCTGGATTACGCCATTACGGACGGGAAAACAGCCATCCAGGATCAAGTGCGGGAGCGTCTGATCGAGCTCCAGTCGAAATACGAAACAGGGATTCAGATCATCGATTTGAAATTCCAGGATATCGAGCCGCCAGGGGGCGAAGTGGAGGATGCCTTCCGCGCCGTCACCAATGCGCGCGAGGAGAAGAACACTAAAATTAATAACGCGGCCAAATACGAGAACGATCGAATTCCAAAAGCCAGAGGTGAAGCGCAGGCGCTAATTGAGCATGCGGAGGCCGAAAAAAAATCGCGTATTCTGAACGCGGAGGGCGACGTCGCCAAATTTAACGCCATATATGCCGAATACGCTAAAAATCCGGATGTTACGGAAAGCCGCCTCATTCTCGAGACGCTGGAGAAAATATTGCCTAACGCGCAAATATTCATCACGAACTCCGGAAGCGACACCGTCAATTATTTGCCTCTTAACGAGCTGCTGCGGGATAAGGGAGCATCCTCTTCATCAGGTTCTAGTACGAGTGACAACACGCAAGGAGGTAACGCGCAATGAAGCCAAAACATTGGATAATGATAGCCGCGGTCATCGTCGTGTTCATGCTTGGAGCGGGCTCGATGTTTATCGTGAAGGAAGGCGAATACAAAGTTGTGTTAAGATTCGGGGAGGCGATGAGAACGGTCAAGGAGCCTGGGCTTAACTTCAAGATTCCGTTCATAGAGTCGACTACGGTGCTGCCCAAATATCAGATGACGTTCGAAAGCAATCCAGGTCAAATCATGACGAAGGATAAAAAGCCGATTCTCGTGGACAATTATACGATTTGGCGCATCTCCGACCCGGAGAAGTTTTACCGCAATCTGAATACGGTCAGCGGAGGGGCGCAGCGGATTGACGAGGCCGTATACAATTCGGTCAGACGGAAGCTGTCGGAAGTCGATTATGACGTCATCATTAGCGAAAACTCCGCAAGGGGCAATATAAATGACGAAATTACAATGGACGTGGCCCAGGCGCTTCAACGCAGCGATTATGGCATTGAGATTATAGACGTGCGCATTAAGCGGACGGATTTGCCCGAAAGCAACAAACAAAGCGTTTATAATCGGATGATATCAGACCGTCAATCGATTGCCGCGCGTTATTTGTCCGAGGGCGACGAGGAGTCCAGGAAAATTACGTCAAAGGCGGACCGGACAGCGACGGAATTATTGGCTCAGGCGGAGGCCGACGCCAAAAAGATCATTGCCGAGGGCGAGCAGGAAGCCGCGCAAATTTATAACAGCGCTTATGGCAAAGATCCGGGCTTCTACAATTTGTACCGAACGCTGGAGAGCTACGTGATTACGCTGCAGAACGAACCGGTCATCATGATTCCGATCGAATCGCCTTATGCCAAAATTTTGCTGGGCGAATAAATCTATTGGGTCTATTAACTATTAAAAATGCGCTGCTATCTCTAGTTAAACGTACTTCCGGTCATAGACTCGTTTCATAGAATGTAGAGAGGTGAAACGAGTGGCCAAAAATTACGCAAGCCGCAACATTAGAGGGAAGCTGCGAGTATGCCATTATCTGTCCGACGATACCGAACTGCGCCGTTATGTGCCGAAGACACTCGCGTTTAACCGGTTAAATCTGGAGTGGATGATCGCCAACTATGCAACGGTATATGTGAAACCGGACGTCGGTTCGTTAGGCATTGGGATTTGCAGAGTCAGACGCGTCGGCAAGGGATATGAACTGAAGGCGGTAGAGGGCAAACAGCAATGGAAAGCTATATTTGACTCTAAGGCCGAGCTGTATAACCGGATCCTAGGGCTAAAGCGCGGACAAATGATTATCCAGCAAGGGATCGACCTGGACAAAGTGGGGAACAGGCCGTACGATATCCGGGTTATGGTGCAGAGAAAGCCGGGCGGCTCTTGGGTGTGCACGGGGTTTATGGTAAAGGTGGGCGCTGCAAAAAAGATTGTTACGAATTATTATCAAGGCGGGGACATTATTTCAATCCATGACCTGCACGAAAGCTTAGATTTAAAACAGGTGGAGCGAACCAGAAGAGAGCGGCAGCTATCGGATACGGCGGTTCGAATCGCAAGACATTTAAGTGCCAAGCGCTCCGGCATGCAAGAGATGGGGATCGATTTCGCGTACGATACGTCGGGTGAGTTGTGGGTGCTGGAAGTGAATTCGAATCATCCGCAATTCCATCCGCTTGAGAAGATTGATCAAGAGGCCTATAACAAAATGCTGCTGTATGCCGCGTCTTATGGCCGTTATGATGCAAAGTGACGAAGAAGCAGACTAGATTTATGCTGGTCTGCTTTTTTTGGGCTTGCAAAACTAATGTCATTAGTTTATAGTGAAACTAACGATATTAGTTTTAGGAGGAGCGTGTTAAAGTTATGCGAATGACTCGTGAGAAAAAGGCCGCGCAGCTTACGTATTTGCCGGTTGTATTCCCGGTGAATTGCTATTTGGTTGAAGAAGAGGACGGATTGACGCTAGTGGACGCCGCATTGCCGAACAATGTATCGGCTATTATGAAAGCGGCGGAACAGCTCGGCAAGCCGATAACGCGAATTGCGTTAACGCATGCGCACGGCGACCATGTTGGGGCGCTGGACGGACTGAAGAAGCTGCTGCCGGAAGCGAAAGTTTATATTTCGGAACGGGATGCGAAGCTGCTTCGCGGCGACGTTTCCTTAATGGACGGAGAGGGGGATAGGCCGATTCGCGGCGGGATACCGAAGGGCATCCAGACGACTCCCGATGTGCTGCTTGCTGAAAACGACCGGGTTGGCTCATTAATTGCCATCGCCGCTCCCGGACATACGCCGGGCTCGATGGCATTTTGGGATGAGCGAACAGGCATGCTGCTCGCGGGAGACGCTTTTCATACAAGAGGGGGAATGACGGTTACCGGGCATATGAAATTCATGTTCCCGTTTCCCGCATTCGCGACCTGGAACCCGGCGGCTAGCTTAGAGAGCGCTCGGAAGCTCGCGAGGCTTCGTCCCGCGGTTTTAGCAACTGGCCACGGCAATTTGTGGAAGGATCCGCTTTCGGCTATGGAGAAAGCGATCCGGGACGCGGAACGTTTTTTCAATAAGAAAGGAGTTATTTCTCATGTCACCGAGGGCCGGTCTTGATCTGAACGTTATTATTATGCAAGCAGCTGAGCTGGCCGATTCGGAAGGGCTCGAGTCCGTGACGCTTGCATCGCTTGCCAAGAAGCTAGGCGTCCGCTCGCCATCGCTGTACAATCATGTGGAAGGCTTGCCGGCTCTTCGGTCTCATCTTGCCGTATACGGCCTCCAGCTGCTGAATGAAGCCTTGTCGCATGCGGCGGGGGATGCGATCGGCTATGAAGCGGTCGTCCGGATCGCTTCAGCTTATACGGGTTTCGCGAGAGCTCATCCCGGTTTGTATGAGCTGACGCTGCGAGCGCCGTCCCTTGATAACAAAGAGCATGAACGTTTAGCGGATAAACTGGTGAACATGTTCCTGAACATCTTGTCTCCTTATGGCCTATCCGAGGAAGAAGGCATCCATGCGGTACGCGGGCTTAGAAGCTTGCTTCACGGATTTGCCTCTATCGAGGGCCATGGCGGGTTCGGGATCCCTATTGATATAGATAAGAGCGTAGCGTTTGTGCTTCACCGTTTTTTGGCAGGTCTCGAAAAGAAGAAGGGATCATGAACCGTGCCTATAAAATGCTGTACAAAAAAGAAGCGATGTAGTAATATCCATTCGAATGAATCGTGATGAGCGAGGATCCTTAGCTTTCGGCTGAGGGTCCTCCGTCCGTTCTAACATCCTAGCGAAGAAGGTATCGATCATCTTATGGCACGCGTGACGAAGGCTAGCTCTCATCTCGTGAAATTCGGCATGCCGATGACGGCAAGGGTTTGGAGAAACGCTCGCACTGACCTAATAGCCTCCTGTTTATTCGGATTATTTAATGTTGTAATGAATCAGTTTTATGTCGCCTTTGCCATTCAGCAAGGAGCGAGTCACGTCCAGGTCGGGCTTTTGACCGCCGCGCCCGCGATCGGCCTTATCTTCTCCCCCTTTTGGGCGAACTGGATTGAGAGAGCGAAAGCGCCGAAGCCGTTTGTCATTATTCCGAACTTGATTGGCCGTTTGCTTCTTCTGCTGCCCGCTTTTTTCGCGTATCCATCCGTTTATGTCGCTACCGCCTTAATTTTCCAGCTGCTTATGGGCATTCAAGCTCCGGCCTATGCGGCGCTGGTGTCCAGAATGTACCCAACCGATATAAGAGGCCGGCTGATGGGGTATGTCCGCGTCGCGATGGGCATCCTGATGATTCCGCTTGCCTATTTGGTCGGCGGCTGGTCGGAAGCGTTCGGTCCCTCTGGACCATTGATTGCCGCTTCGATTGCAGGAGTTGTATCCGCAGCCATATTCAACACGCTGAAATTGTCCAAAAAAGCGGAGCGCACATCTGAGCCGGACTCGCGGCAACGGGAAGCCTCCGAACCGGAAGCGAAAAAACAGAAATTTGCTTGGAAAGAACAATGGGAGCTTGTGGCGTCGAATCGGGCGCTGGCGGTCTTCCTGGCCGCTACGACGTTTGCGGGCTTTGGGAATATGCTGGCAAGCCCGCTCTATCAAATAACCCAGGTCGATGTGCTGGAGCTTACTAATGTTCAGATCGGCTACGCCCGCGTCGCTTACTTTACCGCCCTGCTTCTTACGTTCTGGACGGCAGGCCGAATGATCGACCGCTTTCCGATCAAGTATACGCTTATGATCGGAATCGGCGCCTATGCCATCGTCCCGATGCTATACGGCTTATGGGGGACGTATCCCGCGGTCATTATAGGAAACGGGATTCAAGGCATCGGCGAAGCGATATGGGATATTGGCATTCTGGCGTTTGTATTTCGGCTTGTTCCGGGAAGAGAAGCGATGGTGTTCGGCATTCATCTTATGTTATTCGGGGTTCGTGGAACGCTTGGTCCGATTCTGGGATCGACGCTAACGTCTCAAGTGCCGATCAGCGCTTTGCTTATCGCTGCCGGGATTTGCGGTGCTATCGGCACGGTGCTGTTCATCTGGGGCAATCGGGGAAAAGAAGAGAACCGGCTTGCAGCAAGCTAATAAAAACGCCATCTCTCCTGCGTCATGCAAGGGAGATGGCGTCTTTCGTTTATCTTAATAAAGCGAAATCGTGAGCGTGTCCCGCTCATAATAAGAGTGAAGCGTAGCCTCGCTGCCGACGATCTCGACGCTTATTAAAGAAGTGATACATTTTTTAAGCGCGTTTTTACCGGTAGTGAGTTTTCGGTTTAGAACGGCAGACAGCTTATCGAGCGCTTGTTTGTTTGTATCCGTTAAATAAACGGGAATAGTTTTATTCTGAAAGACTAGCATTGTTCTCATATAAATGACCTCCATCCTTTAGGAAGGATTTTTTTCTATTTTAACGGATAAATATTAAAAAAGTCTTAAAAAAAAGTGATCAAAAGGTTACAGCCTTGTAAACTTTACGATTAACTAGCGTGTAAGCTTTATTCATTCTATCCTTGGTGATGTCGAAATGCAACAGTGTCCATCCCAACACTATTCCTTCGAAAAGGCAAAATCGCATAAAAATAAGCTAATAAAACAACTATTCTCGCAGGAGAACGGTCGATATAATGGAACTCGTAGGGCAAAATCAGACATTTAATCCGTAACTTAAATCGATAAAGGAGTGCGCTGCAATGAAAAGAATGGGCATTGGCTTGCAGATGTATACGCTTCGCAACGAAACGGCTGAGGACTTTGAAGGCACGCTGCGTAAAGTGGCGGCAATGGGGTATGAAGGCGTTGAATTTGCCGGCTATGGCGATATCCCGGCAGAACGCATGCGCGAGCTGCTAGACGAGCTTGGCCTGAAGGCAATTGGAAGCCACATCGGACTTCATCTGCTGGAAAACAATCTGGAAGATGAAATCGCTTACCTGAAAACGATAGGCGCTAAATACGCGATCTGCCCTTGGCTGCCTGTCGAAGCGCGTGACACGGAGTCCTGGCGCAAGCATCTGGTCAGCTTCGAACAATTCGGCAAACGCTTTAGAGAAGAAGGCATAACATTCGCATACCACAACCATGACTTTGAGTTCGAAGTCGAAATCGACGGAAAAATCGTTTTTGACGCGCTGTATGAGCGCATTTCGCCTGAATATTTGCAGGTTGAGATGGACATCGGCTGGGTGCAATATTCCGGTATCGATCCGGTAGCCTATGTCAAGAAATATGCGGGCAGACTGCCGCTTCTTCATTTGAAAGATTTCCGCGGCGGCGAGAAGGGGCAGCAAATTGACACCGTCGAGCTTGGCAATGGCGATCTGCCGTTGAGCCCGATTATTGAAGCGGCGTCGGAAGCATCGGTAGAATGGCTGATCGTGGAGCAGGACGTATGCGCGAACCCTCCGATCGAATCGGTAGCTACCAGCATGGAATGGATGAAAGCGAACTATCTGAACAAATTTGAATAAAGGCAGGGGAATTTATTTATGTCCAAAGTAAGAGTAGCTGTAATTGGTTGCGGATCCATCTCGAAATACCGTCACATCCCGGAGTATGCGGCTAATCCAAACGTAGAACTGGTTGCTTTTGTCGATCCGGTTATTGAACGCGCCCAGCAATTCGCTGAGCAGCACGGCGGAAAGGCGTTTGCCGATTACGAGACGATGCTCGCTGAAGTAAAGCCTGACGCGGTAAGCGTATGTACGCCAAACGCGCTGCACGCTTCTATGAGCATTGCCGCGGCGAAAGCAGGCGCACATGTACTGGTAGAGAAACCGATGGCGGTATCGGATGCCGAAGCGGAAGCGATGATCCAAGCGGCTGAAGATAACGGAGTAAAATTGATGGTTGGCCACAACCAGCGCCTAATGCCTCCTCACGTAAAAGCGAAGCAAATTTTGGAATCCGGCGTGCTTGGCAAAGTGCTGACATTCCGTACCTCCTTCGGTCATCCAGGACCTGACGCATGGAGCGTAGACGGCGCGAACAGCTGGTTCTTCCGTAAAGAAGAGGCGCTAATGGGAGCTATGGGCGACCTTGGCGTTCATAAATCCGACCTGATCCGTTGGATGCTGAATGATGAAGTTGCGGAGATCGGCGCATTTGTAGGCACGCTCCACAAAGAAGGCACGCAAGTTGACGACAACGCTTCTTGCATTCTCCGCATGAAAAGCGGCGCTATCGGTACGCTTGTGGCAAGCTGGACGTACTATAAAGGCGAAGACAACAGCACGATTCTGTGGTGCGAGAACGGCGTGATGAAAATCGGTACGCATCCGGACGATCAAGTGATTGTCGAGCTTCGCAACGGCACGGTTGAGAAGCATAAAGTCGGCGCAATTTCGACGAATGAGAAGCAGGAATCAAGCGGTGTTATCGATGCTTTTGTTGACAGCATCGTGAACGGCACTACTCCTGCCATTTCGGGTGAAGAAGGCCGCGCTTCGCTGAAAGTCATTTTGTGCGCATTTGAGTCGCAAGAAACAGGCAAATTCATTACCGTAAACGCGTAAATTCGCTTTATTTAATAGCCTCCTTATCCTCGTAAATGCGGGGAATGGGAGGCTTTTTTCTATGAAAATACCGGATGAGACGATTCTAATAATGCAGGAACGGCGCGTATTTGACCCTGTTTTCTTATGAAATGGAAACTTTTGTGCCATGAAAGCCTTTTTATCCCCGTGCTAAGATGATGCCATCAGGACGTCCTACAAAACTATCACGCTTAGGGGGAAATGAATAATGAAGATGAAACCGATACATGTAGGTGTAGCAAGTATCATTGCGGCAACGATGATCGGAACAGGATTCGCTGCTCCGAAAGCTGATGCGGCTCAAGCTAATTGCAATTATTTGAATGCAAAATCATACGTTATGAATTTCGCATCGCTTAACGATATCGCAAACAAATACGGTGTCGATCTGAGCAAGCTGAAAATCGATCTAAACGGCATTACAATCAAGTATCCATCCGCAACAACGACACCGGCGCCAACAACAAAGCCGGCTCCAACGCCGAAGCCAACGACTACGCCGGCTCCAACGGCGAAGCCGACGACTACGCCGGCTCCGACAGCAAAGCCGACGACTACGCCGGCTCCAACGGCGAAGCCAACGACTACGCCAGCGCCGACGGCGAAGCCGACGACAACACCGGCTCCAACGGCAAAACCGACAACGACGCCGGCACCGGCAAGCTCGGTTCAAGAGCAAATCGTATCCTTGGTTAACCAAGAACGCGCTAAGCTTGGATTGAAAGCTCTGCAAATGGATGCCTTGCTTAACAAAGTCGCAACCGAAAAAGCAAGAGATATGGATGTGAACAATTACTTCAGCCATACTTCTCCGACTTACGGTTCGCCATTCGATATGATGAAATCATTCGGCGTGAAGTATAACTACGCGGGAGAGAACATCGCATCCGGTCAACCAACGGCAGCACGAGTTATGTCCGATTGGATGAACAGCCCAGGACATCGCGCGAATATCGTAAATCCTAACTTCACGAAAATCGGAGTGGGCTACGTAAACGGCCAATGGGTTCAAATGTTCATCGGCTAATAGAAGCAAACGCGGGGCGTTAGCTGCATCGCTTAACGCCCTGCTATTTTTTAAAGGCGAAGTCTGGAGGTATGGTTTTGAAAAAATCTTTTATAGCTTGCGCGGCAATCGCGCTTTCCATTACGTTATCCGCAGGAACCGTACATGCGTCGAATCAAATACATACGGTTACAAGCAAAGATACATTCTGGAAGCTTTCGCAGCAATATAAAGTTCCGCTGAAAGACATACTGGTAGCGAATCCAGCCGTTGACCCGCTGAATTTGCAGGTCGGCATGAAGGTTACGATTCCTACTGTCACGACGGCCAGAGAAGCGGCAACCATGTCCATCAAGCAAGCTGCGTCCGCAAAGGAGCCCGTATCTGTCATGGATCCGGCAGTAAAAAACGTTCGCGGGCCAGGGGGATACGATTATTCGTACACCAAAAAGATGACCTTGAAAGCTACCGCTTATTCGGCGGACACGATGGAAAACGGCGGCTGGGGTGCAGTCGATTACTTCGGGGATAAGCTGAAGATTGGAACGGTTGCGGTGGACCCGGCAAAAATTCCTTTAGGCACAAAGCTTTATATTACCGGCTATGACTATTTGGGACTTCCGAAAATTGGTATCATTGCGACCGCCTCTGATACAGGAGGGGCTATCAAAGGCGACCGCATTGATATTTTTGTCCCAGGCTCGAAGGAAAAGGTTCGTCAGTTCGGCATCCAAAACGTTACGGCTTATGTGCTTCAATAACCTTTACCGGTAAGGCTTTTTCCCAAGCATTTCAGGAAGGGTAAGGAGATCATATCCTTTTCCTTGCAGCCACTCGATTAAGACGGGAAGAGCGTTGATCGTACCGGATAAATCCTGCCCTTCTCCCCCGCCGGCATGCTGCAATATAATGGAGCCAGGCTGCAGCGTCTTTCGAATATTAGCTAAAACCCGGGCGCTGCTCGGGTTTTTCTTCCAATCCTCGGAATCGACATCCCAGTTTACGATGGTATATCCATATTTTTTCCCCCATGCCGCTTGCTTCGGCAATAACTCTCCATACGGAGGTCGAATGAAATTCGGCGACAAGCCGGTAATGCGTTTGATGATACCGTCCGTTTTCCAAATTTGCTGCTCGTACTGATACATCGATAAGGTTGAGAAAACGGAGTGATTGTACGAGTGATTGCCGATTACATGCCCTTCCTTAATAATCCGATCCACTAATTCCGGATGCTTAGCCGCCCGCTCGCCTACGATAAAGAAAGTGGCGCAAATGTTGTACTTCGCCAAAACATCCAATATAGCCGGGGTAAACCGCGGGTCCGGCGCGTCATCGAATGTTAGGGCTACGATTTTGCGGTCGCGGCTCCCATTGGTCATGAACACATTTGGAAATTGCTTATGCAGAGCAACCCAGCTCATATCGCCGCCGTTGTTTTTTTTCGCGTGTCTTCTTTTAGCCGCGTTTTTTTTTGCGTGGCTTCTTTTTACTACTCGTTTTGTTTGACTGCGGCGTTTTTGCTTGTGTTGAGGCTTGATCTTCTTCTCCTTCGTATCGGGAGCGGCAATCGCGAGCTGATCGGACCGGCTTGGTTGCAGGGCCGGGAAATCAAGAAAGACCGACAAAACAATGATCGACAGGATTAATTTGAGGAACGCAGAGATTTGTGGCTTCATATCCCATCATCCGTTCTGTAGTTGTGATATGTGAACCGATTACTTTTTATTGTGCCGACAAGCGAACGGATCATGCGTCATTCCGGACATGAAAAAACCGACTTTAGCGAAATTGCCAAAGCCGGTTAGCATTTTTGATATTATTTCATTTTGAATACTTGAATCGTTCGTTGCAATTGCGTTGCCATCGTCAGCATACGTTCTGTCTCTTCCACGACCGCTTGAACGGAAGAAATTTGCTCATTCATCGAAGCGGATACCTGCTCCGTTCCCGCTGCGGATTGCTGTGTAATGGCGGAAATGTTCTGAATAGCGGCCGAAATTTTTTGAGCGCTCTCAAGCATCGCGTCGCTTTCTTGAGAAAAAGCATAAATCTGATCGGTAATAAAGCCGATGCTTTGCTCAATCTCTTTAAATACAAGCTCAGATTGACGAATGTGCTCCGTTTGAAGCTGTACGACTTCTTCGTTGACCTTCATGTTGCTGATTGCTTGACGAATTCCTTCGTCGATGCTTTTGACGAGATTGAATACTTGCTTTGTCGAAGCAGTTGATTCTTCGGCCAGCTTTCGGACTTCCTGCGCAACCACCGCGAACCCGCGGCCGTGCTCGCCGGCTCTGGCTGCCTCGATCGATGCGTTGAGCGACAGCAGATTCGTTTGTTCTGCGATGTCGGAGATCGTCGTTGTAATCGCGGAGATGCCTTGCGCTTTGCGCGCCAAATCTTCAATCGTCTCGGACACTTTGGCGGTAGCTTCAACGTTGCGCTTCATGCCTTCGGCCTGAACCTCAAGCGCCTCGCGGCCTTTGTCCACCAGCACAATCGTTTGCTTCGATTTGTCGTTCATGACTTTGGTGGAGTTCGCATATGCGGCTACCTTTTCTTCAATCGCATTGATCGACTCGCTCATGCCGGAGACATCCTCAGAAATTTCGTTCGCCCCGGTCGCCAGCTCGTTCGCCGAAGCGGCCACTTGCTCCATTGCGGTCTTAATATTGTTGTTTTTATCAAAGATACTGCGGCTTGTGTCTGCGACATGCTTAATGATGTTCGATGTCTCGGACAGAATATCGCGAAGCTTGTCTACCATGCTGTTAAAGGCATGCCCCAGCTCCCCGGCGCCGGATCCTGAAGCCGTATCAATCTTCTGAGTAAAGTCGCCTTTGGCGATCCGGTAAGCAGCCCCTGAAATTTCGCTGAAGGACTGCGTGATGGATTTCTCGATGAACGATACGAGCGGGAAGGCCGCGATCGCAAGCACGACAGCCCCGATCACGACAGCGAGCACTTTGCCGCCAAGGATAGCTGTAGTAAGGATTGTTACAATGGCAAAAAGCGCTAAATTGAAATAAGTCGTGACCAATAATTTATTGCGCACTGATAGCGA
The DNA here is from genome assembly GCF_003583765.1 of Paenibacillus nanensis. Taxonomy (GTDB): domain Bacteria; phylum Bacillota; class Bacilli; order Paenibacillales; family Paenibacillaceae; genus Pristimantibacillus; species Pristimantibacillus nanensis. Next base: position 122,693 of record NZ_QXQA01000005.1, on the reverse strand, counting down.
GTAGTACCATTGAATCATTATGTAAGCGCTCCTTTATATAGAATACCCATATTATAGCACTAGTGGGGAATGCGGTCTATAATTGTCGAAATATTCCCGAGCAAAGTTCTGGTTCGAATTTCTTACAAAAATAGGCCTAAAAACGCAATGAGAAATTCGGAAAATACAAAAAAATTTTTCGGTGAACATTGAAAAGGATAATGTTACCATATGAACGAAGATGTAAGAAAAAGAGGAAATATGTCGAAAGAATTAAAATCATGTTGGTTTGAGGAGGAACTGAAGTTGGAAGTGAATTCGTTATCTTTAGCCCGCCAGGTAGACTTTGTATTTAGACAATTGGAAGGAGAACTAACGAATGCAGCGGCAGGGACGGTATTGATCCATATCCGGAATAACGCCGTCGGCAAATTCGGCCTCAGGCACCATCCGATTGAAACGAAGGACGGCAAGATTCAAGGATGCGAAAAGGGACTTACGCGCGAGCAAGTGCAGGCCTTTCGTCAAATGGCCATCGAGGCGCTTAAATATAGAAAGGACTGGACGCACGGCGAAATTTTATACGATTTCTCGGTTCGACCAAGCTCGAATTCCTGGTCCGCGAGCATACTTTATGAATCGAACTACAATATGGCGGCATGGAACAACCGATACGTTCCTCAAGCAAGACCGCAGCATATGTTCCGCGAATATGTATAGCTCGTAACGGGCAGGCAGCCGGAGCCGGCCTCTCCATCTATAGATCGAGAGAAGCCGGTTTTCTTGTCGGACGTTTCAATATTTTTCCTAGAGCTTGCACAAGGCGATGCTCTTCAATTTAGTACGTCAAATGTCGAAATAAATATAGCAGGCAAACGGATGATTTGTGGTGCTTTAGTCCTGCTTCCGGTTATCCCTTGCCAGTACATTACATAGCAGACATTTAAGCAGCAACAGCAGAAAGGGTGAGTCCAGACATGTATGAATACGAGACCGTTCTGCTGATCATTCTGTTCGCCGCATCGATCCAATATTTAATGGATACCGCGCTTGTTATTATTCGGCGAAATCCGAAGCAAGTCGAATATCGTTTGGCTTTTTTTACGACGGGCATGCTAGCGGTTATGCTTATCTTTCACGGTATCCAACAGCTGCTTTCAGTCCGGCATACGATTGATGTTACCGTATACTTTGTTTACCCTGCAGCGATTTTAGCGACATGCGGGGGCTTCCTGCTGCATGTAAAGGCCGCCATAATGAACCGCCTTCTGCCTAAACCTGTGTGGATTGGAATTTCAGCAGTCCCGATGATGTATTACGTTACCGCCCTTGTCATCAAAGGCGAATCGTTTTTCGCAAGCGGGGTCGAGGTGGAAGCAGGCTGGAAACAGATTGTATTTGCCGAGGGCAGTTCTTATTTGAGCATCCTTGTTGGTTGGTTCTCGGTAATGAATTTGTTCATCAGTATTTTCGCCATTAGCCATTCAACTAACCGTAATGGGAGAAGCCGCGGCAAGGTGCTGCTGAAAGCAAATTTGTTTTATCAAGCTTTTGCTGCCGTCTTGATCGCTGCATATTTTGGTCTCCCGGAGCAATATTCGTTCCCCATTTCCGTCATCTACTTGGCGGCGGCTGTATGGGGCGCTTCTTTGCGTATTGTGATGAAACACGATTTTCTGCCAATCGAGAGAAAATACGAGATGCTTTATCATTTATCGCCGGCTGCCATTGTCGTTATGGACCGCAATATGGTCGTCAAAGAAGCCAATCCCGGAGCTGTAAAGCTTTTTGGCTTTGATCATGAAAAGGAACTGATCGATCAGCCCTTGTCCGAATTTCTGCCGAAGCGGGATTACGTTTCGGTCAGAAACGAGTACAGCCGTTTATTTTCGCATAAGGATTGGTCGAATCGGGAGCTTGCCATCATTAACCGTCGGCAAGAGACGAGACTGGTTAGCGTGGATACCCAAATGATAGAGGACGGCGAGCAGTGGCGGATATTGGCTATCATTCGGGATGTTACGAGACAGAAGGAAGAAGAGCAAGCCTTCCAATTTATGGCTCACCATGATGCGCTCACAAAGCTGCCTAACCGCTATTTCTTTAATACCGCGCTTGAGAAGGCACTTGCAGAAATTTTGCCGAAACAGGGTCTGATCGGCGTTCTGCTTATCGATCTTGACCGGTTTAAGCTCATTAACGATACGCTTGGACATTCAGCGGGCGATGAGGCGCTTATTCGAGTGTCGGACCGGCTCCAGCAAACGATGTCTGATATGCATTTGCTCGCAAGGCTTGGCGGCGATGAGTTTATCGTCTTGGTCCGATATACGCATGAATATGACGAGATCATTCGAATGGCGGAAGAGATTTTAGCAACTTTCCAGAACCCGATAACGCTGCTGGGGCAGGAGTTCTTCTTCGGCGGCAGCATCGGCATTAGTGTGTATCCTTATGACGGCGATTCAACGGATGTTTTGATCAAAAAAGCGGATATTGCCATGTATAACGCAAAGCGAAGCGGAGGCAATCAATACCGGCTTTACAGCGACGATATGATGCAACTGGTGCAGCGGAATGTCCGGATGGAAAAGCACTTAAGAAGGTCGCTCGAACGAAATGAATGGGTGCTTCATTATCAGCCGCAATACGATATCCGTTCCGGAAGGCTAATCGGCGCGGAAGCGCTTATTCGGTGGCAGTCGGAAGAATTGGGGCTCGTATATCCCGGAGATTTTGTTACGCTGGCGGAGCAAATCGGACTCATTAATGAAATTGGGCGTTGGGTTATCGAGGAAGCTTGCAGACAAGGCAAACAATGGATGGACGAAGGCTGGGATGACTTCATGATATCCGTTAACGTATCCTCTAAGCAGCTGGACGAGCCGTTTTTCGTCAAAAACGTGCAATCCATTCTGCAAAGCAGCGGGCTGCATCCCTCCTATCTTTGTTTGGAAATTACGGAAAGCATGGTCGTGAACAAGCTTAACGCCGCCCGGTCGATGCTGGACGAGCTTGTCGAGCTTGGCATTCATATCGCGATCGACGATTTTGGCACAGGCTACTCCTCATTAAGCGTACTTCGGCAATTGCCGATTTCAATAATAAAAATTGATCGCGCTTTTATAACAGACATGGTAAGAGACCGTGACGGGCTGTCAATCGTCAAAACGATTGTATCCATGGGACATGAATTAAATAAGCAAATTGTAGCCGAAGGCGTTGAAACGGAGGAGCAGCTGCAGCACCTGCATCGACTGAATTGCGATAAGGCCCAGGGTTATTACTTTCATAAGCCCCTGCCGGTGGCAGATATGGAAGCTTTGTTAGCGCAGACGGGCGAGCTGCGTCATCGGGCTCAGAAATAAACGAAGCGGAATACCGGATCCATGGGTCCGGTTTCCGCTTCGTTTCGTTATAAACCGAATTCTAAATCAGGATATACGTAAGGGGATTCAGGTGCGGGAATGCGTTCGACTTTTATGGCTTCGATCGCGATAATTTCATTTTCCCCGTATTGCGTTAACGTTAGTTTGCCTCGTACGGTCACCCATTCGTCTTCGGCGTAATGACCGGCTTTTGGCCATAAGGTCATTAATCCGTAAGGCAGCGCGTCAGCGGAGCAGCAGTTCATGGCGAACCGGCTCACCGCCATCTTGCCGCTTCCCATCTCCTCCTCGCGGTATACGAAGCCGCTGATCTCGACCTCTTTGCCGAGCAGAGCGCCCCGATATAGATCAAGCGTCGTTAACGTTTCAATAAATTGCTTGTCCGGTACTGTAATTAGGGATTGCTTATACAGCTCCATGCCGAGTTTGGCGTGGTCCGCCGTATATTCGTCGTAAGGAAATAATTGCTCCAGTGTTGGAGAAAGGGAAGGCTGCTCATCTGCCTGAGTTGCGGGCGATTGATCATGCCATGCGGTACTCGGCTTGTTGTCCGCTACGCTTCTGCTTACCGTTTCACTTCCTGTAAAGCTGATCCCCTTTTTTTCCGCCAGCGCGCTCCCGAGCGTGCCTGCGGGAACCAGAAACACGAGCAGCAATGGAAATATAAACAATCCGTACATAACAGCGTTTTTAAACGGGGATTTGTGATGCGATTGACCGCAGCCGCAGTTTTCCGTATGCGGGTGGTTATGCCTGCGCAGCCGCGCCTGCAAAGCGGCATAGACCTGATATACGGATGCCGCATACAAGCCAAGCGCGGTGAGCTTTACGAGCAGCTCCATCCGCGGCGCAATGTAAAGCGTCATTTGTTCTGTCCGGAACAGGTATACGATCATAAACGCGAAACCGGCAAGTATGACGGCGCGAACGAAATGATGGATCATAACAGCACCTCCGCCAGCGCGGCCCCGGCCAGTGTGAGCGTAAAGGCAAGCGCAATGAGGATGAGGACGATTTTAACCTTGAAGGTCGAAAGCATCATAAGCATGTTTTTCAAATCGATCATCGGGCCGAACACTAAAAAAGCGAGCAGCGGACCGGATGTAAAAATGCCTCCGAAGGAAGAGGCGATAAAGGCGTCGGAGGTCGAGCATATGGACAGGATAAACGCAAAAACCATCATGAACAGATAAGACAATAACGGCTGTTCCGCGAACGCGGCAATCGTGCCCCGGTCGACGACGGTTTGAATGACCGCGGTGAGCAGAGCTCCGATGATTAAATATTTGCCCATATCAAAAAATTCGTCAGACGCGTGCGCCAAAGTCGAGGACCACTTATTTAAACGGCCTCGCTTGATCACGGGCAGACGGCCCTCCCTATGAAGAGAACCTTCGTTATGTACGCCGATAAGCGGGCTGGCTTTCAGAAACTTGACCAACAGAAAGCCTATAACCGTTGCTACAGCAAGACCTAAAGCCATTCGGGCGTACGCTAGCTCAGGCGTTGATCGGAAGGCAAGATAGGTCGATGAAAAAACGATTGGGTTTACAATTGGACCGGCAAGCAAATAGACAATTCCGATATACGCGGGCATACCCTTCCGAATAAGCCGTCGGATGACCGGAATCATGCCGCATTCGCATAGGGGGAAGATAATGCCTAACAGTCCGCCGAAGACGATGCCGAGAATGGGATGCCGAGGAGTAAATCTGCGGATCGTCTCATCGGAGACGAACACTTGAAGAAGGGCCGAGAAGATGACTCCTATCATAATAAACGGGAAGGCTTCGAGCAAAATGCTGACGAACAAAATATGAAAGGATTGCAAATTTGCGGCGCTGAAGAGCGATAACAAGGCTTCGGGAGCATTTCTGTTCACGACGATGAGCGCAAGCATTACCAGGCAGCCTGCTCCAAGAACAGGTGTGCCAAGACGATACAGCAGCTTTTGCATGTTCACGTATCCTCCGCTTATTAGTAATTATTACGATATTGGTTTTACCTTATCATATGCGGCTTGTACGCACAATAGGACAGGATGATGGATTCGTCCTGGCTAAAAGGCGCAAAAAAACGGCTTTTGCTTGAGCAGAAGCCGTCTTTGGTGATGCAGCATTATTCTTTTTCAGCTTGCTCGGCTGCTTCCTTGCGTTTTCTAAGCCGAGCCTTTGTTATAAATCCGGCGCCGATGCTGAACAACGATAGCAAACCGAACAGCGCTACAAGCCAGCCGTTATGGCTGATCGAGATCGCGGTTGCGCTCATAAACAGGACGGATAAAGTGGCGAAAAATAACGACAGCGATTTGGACATCATATCTCTCCTTACACCATTTCATAAAGGTCCTAAAAATATTTATTTCACAGCTAGCATAGTTTCGTTCGAGATGCACATAATAACCTTGCAAGCTTGCAACACATCAAAGTGCAGAGGACGAAAGGAGAAAATTCCTATGGCATCGAACAGAAGAAGTAACCAACTAGTTGTCCCACAAGCATCGCAAGCGCTGGAACAAATGAAAATGGAAGCTGCTCAACAGCTTGGCGTTCAAATTCCTCAAGATGGTTACTACGGTAACGTATCTACTCGCGACGCTGGATCGCTTGGTGGTTACATCACAAAACGTCTTGTACAAATTGCTGAGCAACAACTATCTGGCGGTAACCGCTAATCGCTTCTTATACACAATTGTAACGTAAGCTTGAGGTCCAAGGGAAACCTTGGACCTTTTCCCGTTCCGTAATGAAAAGCCCCTTCCATTGTGCAGGAAGGGGCTGCTTTTCGTCAATGTCAATACGTATCCATTCGTAAACGCTTGTTCAAGCGCTCTTCGCTCAGCCAGCCTACATATGAACCGACTGTTTCGTACTGCTTATTCATCAGAAGCACGCCGACAAACGGATATTGCTTCCGATGACGGTACCGCACATCGGACCATCTGACCTCATACCCCCAGCTGTGCTCTTTCACGTCCGCGCAAGCAAAGCTTGTGAAATAGAGAAATGATCGGATAGCCGGGTCGCTTTTGGACTTTTCTACGGCTGGATGCGTTGAACATTTCGCTTTATCCAGCCAACGCAAAGAGCTGCCGCGCAAATTGCCAATGTGGAAGGTGCCGTCTTCAGACTGCTTGACAATATTCCAAATCGATAAGGAGATGGTCGGAATCGCGATATACGTATCCCCTTTTTGATGCTCCGTATCCAGTCGCGAGAGCCTGCTTACGGTTTGGCGGGCCGCATATGTCCGCCATACGTAATAAACAATTAACAGCAGGTACAAAACCGGAAACAGAATGGCGGGATTTACGAGACCGGCCGCCCAGAGTAAAATGGCTATGATATGAGAGGTGAAAATGATGGGATCGAAAATATGGATAATATTCCATGAAATCCACTTCTCATTGAAAGGCCTCATCGCTTGCGTGCCGTACGTATTGAATAAGTCGGTTCCCACATGCACGACAACGGCTAGCAGCACCCACGCTCCGACATGGAGCCAAGGCAAGCTTCCGCGGTAAATGAGCTGAAGCAGCCCCGTAATCGCGATTGTCCATAAGAGGATGGCTGGAATGGAATGGGACAAGCCGCGGTGATTTCGTATATAGCAGGCATTCCCGCGTACCCGCAGAAGGTTATCGAAATCCGGGGCTTGAGAGCCAACAACGGTGCCAAGCAAGACGGCGGTGTGGACAGCCGGGCTGGCTGCAACGACGGGATCGATCATGGCTAGTCCGCCAAGTCCGATCCCCATAACAAGATGTGTTCCAGTATCCATAAAGCGTGAATGCCTCCCTGATCGTATTGATTAGGGATAGTATCAACGAAGTTTGTTTACTTTATCAATATGTAGGAGAAGGAGACTCCAACCAAATGTATATTTGTTTTGCGGAATATAAAATTATGCCGGGGGAAATCGAAAATTACCGGATGAAAGTGGAAGAGCTGCGGAAGGCTGAAGCGAGATCTTTCCAATTATACGAGGGAACGGATCAGCCTGGGTTATTCGTAGAAATCTGGCACGCGGATAATGAGGAGGAAGCGGAGCGGGTGAAGGAAGAACGTCTTGACGAACGTTCTCCCTGGTCCGCGCTGTCGCAATGGATATCGGGGGGGACGGCTAAGCTCCACGTATGGACCTTCAAACCGGTGTTGCCCAAAGCGACATTGGAATCGTAAGCTTAACCGCCGACTGGTGTGGATTGCGTCACAACCTGGCCTTGGAACGGATATTCGTAAGCGATAGGCTCATCAAATGTGACGTAATCAAGATTTAGCATGAGCAGAAGGAAACGCGTGCCCGTTGCGGGGTCGCTAATAATGATATGATCCCTGCCTGCCGCCTCAATAATTCCTTTGAAAATTTTGGCGTTCCATTCGCGATTGTTTTCATAGGTCATGTAGAATGTGGCGAGCTTACCGCGGTTGAGGCGCAAAATATTTTCGACGTAGGATTCTTCAATGGCCGGGAGCGTAGTGGCCATGCCGCCGCCCGGTGTAATTGCTCCGCTTGGCATTTGCGGAGGCGTAGCCGCTTGAGCCGCTTGGAAAGTGCCGCCCATTGCTCCCATTTGCATAGGAACCTGCCCTGCCTGAAATGCGCCTCCCATTCCTCCCGACTGTGTTACGGCAGCCGCGGCTGCAGGCAAAGCGGAGATCGTCGCCGCCCGCTGGTTGTCGTAAGGCAGCTCATAAGGATAATATCCGCCTCCGAAGCCGTAAGTGTGCGGTGTTTGAAGCTGTTGATTAAATCCATAATTCGTCATGCTGTTAATCCTCTCTTTCACGCGTGTGAGATGTTCCGTGAGGTGCACGGAATGTAAGAAACGGCTGGACAATCGCTTGCTGCGGGAATGTAGAAGCAGTGAGACTTAAAGCGGCCGCTTTTTCGTTAGATAAGGATTTCGCTCCACCAAGTCTTCAAAGAGCGTATGTTTTTTTCCGTATTCGCTATTATGACGGCCGTTGATAAGATCCCTTCACTTCCCCTCGCGATCCGTTTAATCAAGTAGGCGTTCGCCACATGGTTATTGTATTGACTGGGCGGGCGTTTGGTTACTAAAGAAATACAAATGAATTGTCACAATTTGAGTGTCGAATTATTGAACAAAGACGGCGAACGTTGTCACCGCTTTGTTTTTTCGGTATGATTAGATTCGATTCATCAATGAAATGGAAGACGTGCGTTCAGCGCGTCTTGTCGCATACTTAGGAGGCTTGCTTTGTGTTTAAGGATTTGATCGCGTTAACAAAACCGCGGCTCCTTCGTCTAAATATGTTTGCGGCGCTTGGCGGTTTTTGGGTGGCGTCCAAATGGGATCTTGATTATATGCTAATGATATGGATGCTGATCGGCTCGACCTTAACCATGGCATCCGCCACCGTCGTGAACAACTATTGGGACCGTGAATTGGATCAAAAGATGGAGCGCACCAGAAATCGCACGCTGCCGATGGGCAGAATGAAGCCTGGTGCCGTTTTGACATATGGCCTCGTGCTCGGAGTCGTCGGGATTGCCGTATTGTTCTTGCTCGTCCATCCGATTACCGGCTGGCTCGGCTTGCTGGGCTGGTTCGCCTATATCGTAATTTATACGATGTGGCTAAAGCGCTCCTCGACGTGGAGCACGTCGATCGGAGGCATTTCGGGCGCAATGCCTCCGGTTATTGGCTACTGTGCCGTAACGGGCGAGGTTGATGCAGGCGCTTGGATCTTATTTGCTTTCTTGTTTCTATGGCAGCCTGCGCACTTCTGGTCGCTCGCGATACGCCGCGTTGAGGAATACCGGGAAGCCGGGTTTCCGCTGCTGCCTGTCGTAAAAGGCGTCAAGCGGACGAAGCTGCAAATGATTCCGTATGTGCTGCTGCTGCTTCCAACCGTAGTGCTGCTATACGTGTACGATTATGCGGGCATTTACTTTTTGATCATATCCGCTGCTCTTAGCATTCTGTGGCTGATTCATACGGTTAGCGGAATATCGGCTAAGGATACGGAGAAATGGGCTAAAGTCAATTTTCTGATTTCTGTCAATTACCTGATGATTGTGTTTATCGCAATGATCCTTGATACGACAAGGGGCTAAACAGACATTCGTGAGGGAGGAAACAAGGGGAATGAGTTTTTTGAAGAAGCACGGCTTCAAAGTTGCCGTACTCGCTTTATGCGCGGCAATGGGCATTTATTTATTACTTACTTACGTTTGGAAACCAGAGGAACCGCTGCCGGTCGAGATGGCCGCGCCGGCTTTCGAAATGAATGATATTGACGGCAATCCTGTTTCATTAGAATCGACCAACGGCAAAGTCCGTATTATCTATTTCTACTTCGCCAATTGTCCGGATGTCTGCCCGCCGACCACTTTTATGCTGTCCGAAGTGCAGGAGAAGCTGAGGGAGCAAGGCAAGCTTGGCGATAAAGTGGAGCTTATCTCGATTACGTTCGACCCCGAGCGGGACACGCCTGAGGTGATCCGGGAGTTCGCGGAACGGACGTTTGTTGAATTCGACGGCTGGAGATTCCTGCGCGGCGAAGAGGAGGCTACGATAAAGCTCGCCCAGAGCTACGAGGTTCCTGTTATTAAGGATGAAGCGAGCCAATCGTTCAGCCATTTCAACGTCATTACGCTTGTCGACCAGGAAGGACAAATTCGCAAATGGATTAACGGCAGCGGCGAGGAGACGACAGCAGATTATATTGTAGAGCAGATCAACAGGCTGCTTTAAAATTCATCTTTGTTCCACATGGAAGCGGGATCCGGCGCAGGATATACAATATGCGCGTCGAGTCCCGCTTTTTCTAATTGCTGGATCAAATATTCCTCCGGCGTATGCTCCACGCCCGCATAGCCTCTTCGGGTATAGATATGCTCGGCATCGGGAAACACGTCGCGCAGCATGCCTCGAATCCGTTTGCCCGAGGAATCGTTGTCGGTGAAAATAAAGACGTCTCTGTCTCCGACCTCTCTGCGCAATTTCTCCAGCTGATCGGTTCCGGGCGTTCCAAATGTGCAGAAGATGGCTACGCCGTCGTCCAATACGCGCCGCAGCTTGCTTTTATCGTTTTTTCCTTCGACTACAATAACGTACTCCATCTTAATGACCCTCCCGTCACCAGTATTGTACCACCAAACCGCTAGCTTCAAAAATAAAACGGCCCGCATCGGCGGGCCGCTTCTATAAAATATAATCTCAATTAAAGGCTCACCAGAAGCCAGCGCATGCAATTACGACGAGCAGAATGAACAATACTAGGATCCCGACCACATTGTTGCCATGGAATCTGTCGGCAAAGTTTACGCCTGACATATTGGAGTCACCCCTCTCACAAATCATTCGACCTCAAACAGCTGCGCGCCGGTTAACCGGGCGGATTGCACTAGCCATTTGACACTATCCATACTATGAGCGGAGAGGATGTGTGCCCTGTGCGCTTACCTATTCTTATGAAAAATGGGTGTTTGGCGCCATCCGTCGCAGCCTGTAGAACGGAAGGAACATGAGCGCAAGCATCAACCCCAAAAATGCGATGTAGTAAGGGGATACGAAGTCTCGCAGCTGACCGGCTAGCATAGGTCCCAAAAAAGCGCCGACAGACGAGGCGATCGCCAGTATGGAGAAGGTTCGTCCATAGCGGGCGCCGCCGCTTAATTCGATCAGCAGCGTGGATAACGCCGGGAGCACGATTCCTTTCATCATTCCGATGCCAAGCAGCATAACGGGCAGAGGGAGCGGAACACCGGCCGCAATGCCGAAGTAGAGGATGGCCAAACAGACGGATCCGAGCGCCGTTCGGAAATAAGAAGGAATCCGGTTCAGAAACATCATGCTCAGCGTAATTAAGGCGCCAATGCTGATGACCGAAAACAAAAGGCCTGTCGTCATCATGGCTTCCTCGTTTTTTGCGAGCAGGGGCAGCTCGAATGATAAAATACCTTGGGCGCAGCTCAAGCCGACCGGCAGCAGGAAGACCGTCCAAGGGACCGTTTTCGCAGGCTCGGATTGGACAGGCTGCAGGGGCTGCGCAGCGGCATCTTTGATCGGGTTCCGATCCAGCTTACGGTTAATGTCCTTGATGAAGAAGAGCGCGCATAAAGCGGTTACGACAAGAACCCAACCCAGCAGGGTAAAGGCGACGCCAAAGCCGATTTTGGCTACGAGATAGGCGCCGGCCGCGGGAGAAACGACCGACGCAAGCGTATGAACGAGACCGTTGCCCGCCATCAGCTTGCCCTGCTGGACGCGGTCATCCGTAAGCCTCGCGAGCAGGGCGAGACAAGCGGGAGAGAGAAAGGCGAGAACGAAGCCGCTGATTGAGCGTAATAGAAGCAATTGCCACGGATCGGTCACATGAGATTGGAAGAGCAGCACGATACCTGCCGCAAGCAAGCTGAACACGATAAACAAGCGGCTTCCGAACCGGTCCACGCCATAACCGGCAATAAGGTTGCCGGGCAGATGCGTAATGGAGTACATCCCCATCATTAAGCCGATGAAGGAAGGCGCCGCGCCGATCGAGATCGCAAAAGGCGTTAAAATCGGATATTGCGCATGCAAATCAAAAAAAGCGACAAATAGAAATAAATAGAGCCAAACGGCGGTTCTCACAGGCGATCCTCCCAGCTTTTACCATGTCCACTTCAGAATTACAGGCTATCGAGCATACCTCGAACGTACAATTCTAACGGGCGATAGATCCAACCTCTTAATGCAATCATTCAACCTTTAATTTGCTGCGCTAGAGGTTATTATTACTAGTACGTGGGAATGGGACAGGATATACCTTCCTGACTTGGAAGTGAACGTTTACGGCCTATCTTTACTAGGCTATAATGTTTGATAATAGGACGCAGAAGGAGATATAATGGAGGGGTACATCATGGATTTTTTGGATTTTACGTCGTATGACACGGAGACGTGGACGACATTTTTGAAGGATAATTGGCTGGTCCTTGCGATCGGACTTATTGTATTGCTCATCGTTGTCCGGATTGTAAAGACAGTTATGAAATGGGCGATCGTTGCGATTGTTGTCATCGGCTTGGTGCTGTACAGCGGTTATTCGCTTGACGACGTGAAGGAAATCGGGACCAAAGTGATGGATAACGTCAAGGAAGAAGCGATCAGCGCGATGGTTGGCGACGCGGCGGAAGCGGAATATACCTTAAATGATGACGGCACGTATACCGTTAAATCGGACAGCATAGAACTGAAGGGTGAAGTCGGCTCGAGCGAGGTGCAGGTATCGCTGCACGGATCGCCGTTTATTACGCTTCAGCTGGAAGGCGTCATTCAGACCTTTATCGATCAAGCAAAAGAAAAAAGTTAGGCTGCAGGCTTAAAGCCTGCATGGGTGGGGAGTGAACGGCATGCAGGACGATCCGCAAAAGCGGGAGATTGATAACCGGCGGAATTTCTCGTTCCGTCTGAACTTTTTTTTCTTTATAACATTTGCGTTATTCAGTATGCTAATCGTCAGATTGGCTGTGTTGCAGTTTGTTGAGGGGCCTGCGCTTAATGCAAAAGGCGTCACGATCAGCACGCGGAATGATCAGATCCCTCCGATTCGAGGCAATATATATGACGCGGAGGGCTATCCGATTGCGTATTCGACTTCGACGCAGTCGCTCTATTACAGCCTTCAGCCTTCAACGAAGTCGAAGTCTTATGATGAAGCAGCAAGGGAAACGGCCGTAAAGCTTGCGGAGATCTTCAAGGAGTACGGAGATTCGGACAAAGTAATGACGGTAGACGATATTTTGTTTCAAATGGACTTGAATTTTTCGCGAAACGTATTGTCTGTGCCAAGACGGATTAAGTCGGGCTTAACGAATGCGGAGGTCGCTTACTTTATGGAGAACCGGTCGGATTTCACCGGTATCGAGATTATGGAGGAAAGCGTCCGTAACTATGATAAAAATTCGATCGCCGTACAGCTCGTCGGTTACTTGAAGAAGTACAAGGGCGTGCGGCTGGATAATGAGTTTTATAAGGCCAAAATGGGAGAAGAAGATCCAACTCTTCAATATTTGGAAGAGGAAGAGGTTGGACTCGACGGCCTTGAATTTATGTATCAGGATGTGCTCCGCGGTAAAAACGGCTTGAAGTCGTATCCGGTCAATAACAAGGAGCATATTATCGGCCCGATGCGTATAACGAATCCGGAGAAGGGCGCGAACTTGTATCTTACGATCGACAAGGACGTGCAGTTGAAAACGGAAGAAGCGATCATGAAGCATCTGGAAAAAATTCGTACGTCCAAGAACCGTTACGAATACGCGCCAGACGCGCAGACAGGCTTCGCTGTGGCGATGGAAGTGGATACTGGCAAGGTCGTCGCGATGGCGAGCATGCCGGATTATGATCCGAATATTTGGGCCGGCGGCAGCATCAGCGCCGAAGACTATAAAAACTTCGGACATGTGCTGTCGAACGGCACGATCCGGACGGTGTACGGACCGTATTCAGATGAAGAGCGGCCAAAACATCCATCCTCCATCGTTCCGCTTGGTTCGACGGTGAAGCCATTATCCGTTTTGATTGGACTTAACGAGAAGCTGTTTTCAACAACAACTCGGTATAAAGATACGGGCGCCTTCTACTTTGGTAAAGAAGGCTACCAAAGGAGAATCGGCAACTCGGAGGGCAAAGTATTCGGCAGCATCGACGGTGCGGGAGCTATCGCTAATTCCTCTAACCCGTTCATGGCCGCTATGGTCGGCAACAAGCTGGTTGCGCGCGGCACGGTAAACGGTAAGTCTGCCGTCGAGATTTGGGACAGCTACATGAAGCAATTTGGTCTCGGCGTTTCGACGGAAAGCGGGCTCCCTGGTGAGGTACTGGGCGTTATCGATTATTTCAATTCAGCAGAACGAGATAGTATGCAATCTGCGCTTGTATTTGCATCGTTTGGCCAGCAGGGCCGTTATACGACTCTTCAGCTTGCACAGTATGCCACTATGCTTGCGAATAGAGGCAAAAGAATGAAGCCTCAATTTGTAAATGAAATTAAAGATTCCGACGGCAATGTGGTCCAAAGCTTTAAGCCGGAAGTGCTCAATACGGTTGACTTTCCGGTAGAATATTGGGAGGAAATCGAAGCCGGTATGTCTCAAGTTAAAGTGCAGGGCTTCGAAGGCTTCCAGCACAGCTTCAATCGGAAGACGGGGACCTCTGAGCAGACGGTCGCGGGCGGAAAAATGGCAAATAACGCGGTATTTATCGCGTACGCGCCTGCCGACAAACCGAAGCTGGCCGTTGCGGTTGTCGTGCCGGACGGCGGCTTCGGCAGCTTCGGCGCGGCACCGATTGCACGACAAATCTTTGACGCGTACGACGCGGAGATCGGGCTTACCGGCACGCCGAATACGGCGCTTAAGAAATCCCTGGAGTCAGGAACAGAAGGCACCCCGCCGGGCTCGACCGGCACAGGAACAGAAAATTCGGCCACTCCGACTGGTCCGAATCAAACGAATACAGGAGCTCAATAAGCACGCGCAGCACTCAAGCTGAAGCTGTCCATGACATGTCGTCATGGGCAGCTTTTTTGTTTACGCCTCGTTACCGCTAGTGTTTGAACGATTAGTTGCGTGTAAAGTTCTTATTGGCTCGTTACTGTCAGCGACTGAACAATTAGTTGCGTGAGGCGTCGTTATTGGCTCGTTACTGTCAGCGTTTGAACAATTAGTTACGTGAAGCGTCGTTATTGGCTCGTCACTAGCAGCGTTTGATCATTTAGTTGCGTGTGGCGTCGTTATTGGCTCGTTACTGTCAGCGTTTGAACAATTAGTTACGTGAGGCGTCGTTATTGGCTCGTCACTAGCAGCGTTTGATCATTTAGTTGCGTGTGGCGTCGTTATTGGCTCGTTACTGTCAGCGACTGAACAATTAGTTGCGTGAGGCGTCGTTATTGGCTCGTTACTGTCAGCGACTGAACAATTAGTTGCGTGAGGCGTCGTTATCGGCTCGTTACTGTCAGCGTTTGAACAATTAGACACGTGCGGCCCGCTTAAATCACCGCATTTTGCAGGAAAAAGGGCGGCGTCAAAAAGAAATGTTGCACTATAGAAACTTTTTTGTATAATATTAAAAAAGAGGCGTTGATCTAAAATAGGTTGACCGATGCAAAAGTTGAAAATGGGAGGCGTATAAAGTGCGAAAAGGGAAGCGGGCCAATTCCGCGTTAAAAAGGTTGATGATGACGCTATTGTTTCTTTCTTTGGCAGTGTCTACGCTCGCTGGGTGCGGAGGGACGGCGCGAAATCCGGAAGCGGGCGGGAAGCTGAGAATTACCGCAACAACCGGCATGATCGCGGATGCTGTCTCGGAGGTTGGCGGAGAATTTGTGGAAGTGACGGGCCTAATGGGCCCTGGCATCGATCCCCATTTGTACAAAGCGTCGCAGGGCGATGTGAGAAAGCTCGATGACGCCGATGTCATTTTTTATAACGGTCTTCATCTCGAAGGCAAGATGGGCGAAATTTTCGAGCAGATGGAAAAATCAAAGCCCGTTGTTGCGGTTGCGTCTTACTTAAAGGAGGAGCAATTGATTACTGACCCGTCGGCAGCAGGCGGAGCAACGCATGACCCGCATATTTGGTTCGACGTCAAGCTGTGGATGTCCGCGGTGGAGGTGATCCGAGATACACTTGCGGAGAAGGATCCCGCACATGCGGATCAGTATCAAGCAAACGCCGAAGCGTATCTGAAGAAGATGGAGGAGCTGGACGCGTACGCCAAGGAGCAAATTGCGGCAATACCGGCGAATAGCAGAATATTAGTTACCGCGCATGACGCCTTCGGCTACTTCGGCAGGGCGTACGGCATTGAGGTTAAGGGCTTGCAGGGAATCAACACGATGTCGGAATACGGGTCGAAGGATGTAAGCGAGCTGCGCGATTTTCTGGTGGAGAACGGCATCAAGGCCGTATTTGTTGAATCGAGCGTATCCACGAAATCGATTGAATCCGTCATTGAAGGCGCGCGCGAGCTCGGGCATGAGGTGAAAATTGGCGGACAGCTGTTCTCGGACGCGATGGGAGACGCGGGTACGGAAGAAGGAACGTACCTCGGCATGGTTAGACATAACGTCGATACGATTGTAAAGTCGTTGAAATAGCTGTTCCGAATAACGCGAAGGGATGAGCGGATATGAGTCATGCAGCTAGCAATCTATACAAGGAGCAGGGGAATAAGCCCCCTCTCTCCGTCAGCGGGTTAAGCGCCGCTTACCAGAAAAAGCCCGTGCTTCGCAACGTTTCCTTTGAGGTGAAAGAAGGGGAGCTGATCGGCGTGATCGGTCCGAACGGGGCAGGGAAGTCGACCATGATCAAAGCGGCGCTTGGTCTTATTCCTACCATCGGGGGCGAAGTGCTGGTATACGGCAAGCCTTGCAAGGAGCAGCGCAAGCTGATCGGTTATGTGCCCCAGCGGGAATCCGTGGATTGGGATTTTCCGACGAACGCCCTTGATGTTGTGCTGATGGGAACATACGGCAGACTCGGATGGTTCGGTCGGCCGAAGGCGAAGGATAAGGCGCTGGCGCTTGAATGCTTGGAGAAGGTCGGCATGGGCGATTTCGCGGACCGGCAGATCAGCCAGCTGTCAGGAGGCCAGCAGCAGCGCGTATTTTTGGCGAGGGCGCTCGCCCAGAACGCGAAGCTGTATTTCATGGATGAACCGTTCGCGGGCGTCGACGCCGCGACGGAGAAGGCGATCATTACGCTGCTCCAGGAGCTGAAGAAGCAAGGGAAAACCGTTATCGTCGTCCACCACGACCTCGCGACCGTCCAGCAATATTTCGACTCCGTGCTGCTGCTGAACGTGGAGCTTCAGGCATTCGGGCCGACAAAAGATACGTTTACGAGAGAGCAGCTTCAGCGCACGTACGGCGGTCGGCTTGCGTTTCTGGACAGCAGCTTAACCGGAGAAGGCGCCGGAATAGCGGTGCCGAAAGGGGAGAGCGGCCATGAATAATATAACGGCTATGCTTTCCGACCCGAACATGCGCTGGATCTTGCTGGGCTGCATGCTTCTTGGCCTAAGCAGCGGCGTCATCGGCAGCTTCTCCTATCTTCGCAAGCAAAGCTTAGTCGGCGATACGCTGGCGCATGCGGCTTTGCCCGGCATTTGTATCGCTTTTATGCTGACCGGGGTGAAGTCGATCGGCGTCTTCCTGGTTGGCGCAGGTATAGCGGGGATGATCGCGACCTTCGGCATCGGGTATTTAACAAGACATTCCAAGCTGAAGCAGGATGCCGCGCTCGGCATTATACTTACGACCTTTTTCGGATTGGGCATTGTGCTTCTCACCTTTATCCAGCATGGCGATTACGGGAATCAATCCGGCCTGGATAAATTTTTGTTCGGGCAAGCGGCCGCAATGGTAGGCTCCGATGTCGTCACGATGTCGCTCATCAGCATTTTGCTAGTGACCATTTGCACGCTGCTGTTCAAGCAATTTAAGCTGATCTCCTTCGATCCCGGCTTCGCCCGGGGAATCGGATATCCCGTCGCTTTGCTGGAGCAGCTGCTCATGCTGTTAATGGTTATCGCGGTAGTGGCAGGCATTCAGGCTGTTGGAGTCGTCCTGATCTCCGCGATGCTTATAGCGCCGGCGGTATCGGCGAGGTATTGGACGAACAGCTTAAGCGCCATGATCGCATTATCGGGGTTATTCGGCGCGTTAAGCGGGGCGCTCGGCACGTGGATCAGCTCCTCCGTCTCCAGCATGCCGACAGGACCTGTGACGGTGCTCGCAGCAACCTTCTTTTTTATCGTGTCCGTGCTGTTTGGGCCCAAGCGGGGGATTGTTGCCAAACGCTTCATGAGCGCCCGCGTCAAAAAACGCTTTTTGCTGGAGAACGAGCTGCGCGCGGAGCGCATGAAAGGGGAGGCGGCGGGATGAGCGACTTTTGGATCTTGTTAACGGGCTCGTTAGTAGCCGCTTGCTGCGGAATCGTCGGCGTTTTCCTAGTCCTGCGCAAAATGGCCATGATCGGGGACGCGATCAGCCACTCCGTTATGCCGGGAATCGTTATCGCTTTTCTCATTAGCGGCTCCAGGGATTCGATGTTAATGATGTTCGCCGCGCTGGTGTTCGGGTTGATCACCGTGCTTCTGATCGGCTTGTTCCAGCGGAGCGGCATCCAATCCGACGCGTCGATAGGCGTGGTGTTTACAGCCTTATTCGCGATCGGCGTTATTCTCGTCAGCTTGTTTGCAAGGCAAGTGCATCTGGACCAGGACGCGATCCTATACGGAGAAATTGCATTCGTGCATTGGAATTTATGGGAAATCGGCGGGATGAGCTTGGGACCGAAGGCTGTCTGGCTGCTTGGCGTCACGCTTCTCGTCATCTCTTTGATCATCGGATTATTTTATAAGCAATTCAAAATCTGTTCGTTCGACCCGGCGCTCGCGGCGGCCATCGGTATTCCGGTCGCGTTTTTCCATTATCTGCTTATGGGGCTTGTATCGATGGCGACAGTCAGCTCCTTCGAGAGCGTCGGCGCCATTCTGGTCGTCGGGATGCTTATTGTACCGGCCTCAACGGCGTATCTATTGACCGAAAAGCTCGGGACGATGATCGCTTTAAGCATTGCAGCCGGCATTGTCAGCACGTTCATCGGCTATTCGGCTTCGATATGGCTGGACGCTTCGATTGCGGGCTGTATCGTATGCGCGGCAGGCTTGCTGTTCCTCGCCGCTTTCCTGTTCTCGCCTACGCAAGGATTAGTTGTCCGCAAGCTGCGCATGCGTTCGCTAGCCGTTTCGGAAACCCGCTAAAAGCGCTAGCGGTAACCAATAAAGATCGAGCCGTTTTTGCATCCGTCATCGCGGATGTCGGAAACGGCTTTTTCGCTGCTTCGTATTACCGAACGTCGTTACTTACCAATTGCTGTAAGCAGAAATTCAGATTCGTATGGTTTCCGGCTAAATTGTGTTAAAATAAGCTGTATGTTTAGGAACCGGGAAGGAGTCAGAACTGCATGACGAAATACAAACTGCTTGCGCTCGATATGGATGGAACGCTTCTTAACGAGCAGAGCGAAATCAGCTCCGAGAATGCCGAGTGGATAAAGCGTGCCATGGATGCGGGGGTAACCGTCAGCTTCTCCACGGGAAGAGGGTTTGTCAGCGCCCTGCCTTATGCGGAGCAATTAAACCTCGATACGCCGATGATTACGGTTAATGGCGGGGAGATCTGGACAAAGCCGCATGTGCTGTACAAACGGACGGAGCTCAGCTCCTACTATGTCCAGCGGCTTTATGAGCTTGCGAAAACCTATCCGGAAGTATGGTACTGGGCTTATACGACGGAGGCGATCTATAACAAAGAACGCTGGATCGACGAATCCGCCAGCTATGACTCGTACCATTGGCTGAAATTCGGCTATTACACCGAGGATCGAAGCGCGCTTGAGATGATTCTCGCCGAGGCGCAGAGCTGGGGCGCGCTTGAGATCAGCAATTCCTCGCCGAATAATATCGAGCTGAACCCGCAGGGCGTCTCGAAAGCAAGCGCGCTTAGGGATCTATGCGAGTGGATGGGGATCGAAATGTCGCAGGTCGTAGCGGCGGGAGACAGCCTGAACGATATTGCCGCTATTCGCGAAGCGGGCCTCGGCGTCGCGATGGGCAACGCTCAAGACGCGGTGAAGCAGGCGGCGGACGTCGTAACGCTTACGAACGACGAGCATGGCGTGGCGGAAATCATTAAACGATATGTGCTGCAGACAGAGTAAGGAACGGCAATTTGTAGCCTGAAGGGGAATAGCTGCTATGGATTTGACCTTGGATATTGTAGGATGGACGCTTGTTGTGCTCTTGTTCGTTATCGGAATGGCGGGCACCGTCTATCCGGTTTTGCCGGGAGCAGTCGCGATTTATTTAGCGTTTTTCGTATACGGATGGTTTTTTTCGTTCGGCGAATTCGACATTTTCTTCTGGATCTTGCAGACGATCATATTTATTGTTTTGTTTATCGCGGATTATGCGGTAAGCGCCTGGGGCGTCAAACGATTCGGAGGCACGAAGGCTTCCGTCTGGGGCAGCACGATCGGCTTGATCGCGGGACCTTTTGTTATTCCCGCCTTCGGACTTATTATCGGCCCTTTCGCGGGGGCGGTCATTGGCGAGATGCTGACCGGCGCAAGCTTCGAGAAGTCCTTGAAAGTAGGCTGGGGCTCGCTCGTGGGATTGTTTACCAGCGTGGTCGTGAAAATTATTTTGCAATCCGTTATGATAGTATTGTTCATACTATGGCTTGTATTCTAAAAATCAAACACAAACAAAGGCGGTAGAACACAATGGTGAAAGTAACGGTGTGGAACGAGTTTTTGCATGAAAAAGTACATGAGGAAGTAAAGGCGGTTTATCCGGACGGCATTCATAACGCACTGGCAAAAGGCATTGCGGCAGGCGACATCGAAGTGGCGACAGCTACGCTGGAGGAGCCGGAGCATGGACTTACCGAGGAGCGTCTGAACAATACGGACGTGCTGATCTGGTGGGGCCATATGGGGCATGACAAAGTGGACGACGCGATCGTCGAGCGCGTGCAGCAGCGCGTTCTGAACGGTATGGGTTTAATCGTGCTTCATTCGGGCCATTTCTCGAAAATATTCAAAAAGCTGATGGGAACGGGCTGCGATCTGAAATGGCGCGAGGCGGACGAGAAGGAGCGCATCTGGGTTGTCAATCCGGCCCATCCGATCGCTGCAGGCCTTCCAGAGTACATTACGCTGGAGCAGGAAGAGATGTACGGCGAGCACTTCGACATCCCTGCGCCTGACGAATTGATCTTTGTCAGCTGGTTCGAGGGCGGCGAGGTGTTCCGCAGCGGCTGCACGTTCAGCCGGGGACAAGGCAAGATTTTCTACTTCCGTCCGGGCCACGAGACGTATCCGACTTATTACAATCCGCAAATTTTGCAGGTTATTCAGAACGGCGTCCGCTGGGCAGCGCCATCCAACGCGGCTGCTCCGGTACGAGGTAACCATAAGCCGCTTGAGCCGATTAAAGGCAAAAAGTAAGGAGTCGTCCGCAACTTGTCCACGTTAAAGAAAGATTCCCTTATAAAAGGCACGCTAATATTAGCTGCCGCAGCGCTGGTAGCCCGATTTCTCGGGCTATTCCAGCGTATCCCGACCGACTATATGCTTGGAGACGAAGGGAATATCGCCTTCTCCGCCGCCAATCAGATCTATATGATCGTCTTGATGATTGCGACAGCGGGCTTCCCAAGCGCCATCAGCAAGATGGTATCGGAGCGCTACGCGCTGGGCAGACCGGATGAAGCCCAGCATGTATACCGCGCCGGCCTGCTGTTTGGAGCGGTTGCGGGCCTTGTGCTCGCAATCGCCTTATTTGCGCTTGCTCCTGTCTATGAGATCATTGTCCATAAGCCCGGCGTTGCGCTTGCGGTGCGGGCGATCGCGCCTGCGCTATTGTTTTTCCCGCTTATCGCGATGATGCGAGGTTACTTCCAAGGCCGTCAGATGATGTCCGCAGGCGGAACGTCGCAAATTGTCGAGCAATTTGTGCGAGTGATTTTGGGTCTGCTCCTGGGCTGGCTCGTGCTCGAGCTTGGCTGGGGGGACCGTTGGGCGGCAGCCGCCATTACATTCGGCAGCGTGTTTGGCGGAATCGCGGCTTTTACGGTTATGCTCCGTTTCGCGCGCAAGCTGAAGCGGCAGGATGCCGGCTCCGTCCGTTCTTATAATGCGGAGGCTTCGGCGGCGTTCATGCCGTCCCGACCAAGCCCTTACCGGAAAACGAACAAAGATTTGCGTTACCGCGCGATTTATAAAGAAATTATGCGCATGTCCATACCGGCACTCATTACATCGATTGCGATCAATTTCATCAATCTGTTTGACGTGACGTTTTTTATGCGGCTGACCGAGCGGTTCTATACGGAAGCGCAAGCGACGCTGGAGCTCGCGGATTACGGCCTAAAAACCGTATCCCTGGCAGGCATTCCTCCGATACTGGCGATCGCGTTAAGCTCGTCCATCATCCCGGTCATCTCATCGGCGTATTCGCTTAAAAAGATGGATGAGGTGAAGCGGCAAGCCTCGCTTGTCATGCGAATCGTTTGCTTCACCGGCGTTCCATTCGCGCTGCTTCTTACCGTCGCCGCTTATTCGATTACGGGGCTAATCTTTGTTGGGCCTAGCGGCAGCGGCGCTGTCGCCGCGATGTCAGCGGCTACCATATTGCAAATCACAATGATGACGTCCAACTCGATCCTGTACGGCATGGGGAAACCAAGGCTCTCCATGCGGCATACGATTATCGGACTTCTCTTGAAGGTCGTATTCAGCGTGGCGCTAGCGCCGTTCCTTGGCATTTACGGATTAATCATCGCATCGACCATCTGTTTTGCAGCCGTAACCTTCCAAAATCTTCACAATATCAACAAAGAAGTGAAGCTGGTTGTTCTCGGTAGACGCTGGCTGCCGTATTTGGCCGCTGTGGCGGTCTCTGCGCTTGCCGGGTGGGGTGCGGAATACAGCTTGCTGGCCGTAACGGAAGGCTGGCCTGACAAGCTGTCCTACCTTGTGGCGGCAGCAGCCGCGGCAATTGTCGTAGGCGGGCTTTATGCAGCACTGCTTCTAGCGTTCCGGGTCGTCACCCCAGAGGATGTCGCTTCATTCCCAAGGCCGCTTAGAGGGCCGATCAACAAGCTGCTCCGCGTGTTTCAACGAGGGGCTGCCGTATAAAAAATAAGCCCTCAGCCTTCACAAGCCATATGGACTTGCGGAGGCTTTTTTGTTCGGCTAATCGTCCGAATAGGTCCTCTCCAATCTTTTACACGCCAATCATTTACAATAGAAGAATCTCCTAGTACAATAAATCTGCTATTCCATTGGGAACGAAGGGGAGAGTTAGCGGATGAAGAAGGTAAAGGTGAGAAGGCTTGGTCTGTTCTTGCTTGCGATGATGCTGCTTATTGCGGCAGGCTGTCAGTCGGCAGGCGGTATTGATTTCAACCAAACGATTAAAAACTCGCTGGCTGTAACGGCAAGCGAAAGCAAAAGCACTTATGAATTCCAATTGGCGTTGAATGAGGAAGCGTTAGCCGAGTTCAGCGAGGACGAAGAGGAGCTTGAGCTGCTGAAGCTGCTTTCGCGTATGAAGCTGGAGCTTCATGAAACGAAGGTGCAGGATGCGACCCGAATGTCGATGACGGGCAGCTTGGTCCTTGGCGAGAATCAAGATACGAAGATCGGCTTCGCGATGCAAACGGACGAAAATACGCTCGTGATTGAGCTGGATGGCGCCAAAGAGCCGTTCACTTTCGACCTGACAGGCAAAACGATGATGGAGCAATACGGGCTTGAAGAGACGGAGCAGGAGGAGCCTGCGGTCAGCGAAGAAGCGATGACGAAGATCGGCCACGATATGCTGGATATTATCGGCGAGTACGGAATTAACAACCTTCCTAATCCGAAGGATCTGAAAATAACGCCGGGTACATACCCGATCGGCGGCGTAGACACGCAGTTGATGAAAGTGGAGTTCGCGATGGACGGCGAGGCGCTCTGGGCTTGGATTCGCCAGTATGTCGACGCTTTGATCGCAGACCGCGACGGCTTGGAAACGGCGGTTAAGGGTATATTAGAGTTACTCGAGTCGCAGCCGGGGCTTTGGGATGCGGTTGGCGAGATGGATCCGATTCAGGACGGCGTGCTGGATGCCCCGACAATCGACGAGGTTGCGGCGGAGACAGCCGATGCCATCGCAGAAGGCCTTGCCGATGTGAAAGACGAGCTGGACTACATGGAGGAAGAGGATCAGGAGTCGCTGAAGCTCATATTCGGCGAAGCGCTGCAGCTGAACGCGACCGTGTATATCGACCATAAGCTGGACATCCGGAAGCAGCAGTTCGAGCTGTCTTATTCCCCTGACGAACAGGCGGCGGAAGAGCTGATGCTTCCGTTTACGAGCCTCTCGCTTAAAACGGATAATGAACAGTGGAATGTGAACGGTGCCGTCGCGGCGGATAAACCGGTTGTAACGGAGAACGCGCAGCCGCTGGAGCAAATCGAGCAGGGCTACCAATTTATTAGTCTCATCGAAGAAGATTCGGACTTATACGACCTTCTTAAAAACAAGCTGCATATTACGCGTCAAACCTATGATTCATTCATGTATTATAATGAACCGATTGTTATGCCAGGTTATATTACAGTAGCGGCTGTTCGAGACATAGCGGACGCGTTCGGCGCGGAGGTCACCTATGATGCCAAAACAAAGCAAATCACGCTTTATGATCAGCCGACCGACACGACGATCGTCTTTACTTCAGGCAGCGACGCCGTGAAAGTCAACGGGCAGAACGAGATCTGGCCGACGACGGTGATCGTCATCGACGGGACGACTTACGTGCCTGCGCGCAGGCTGGCGGAGACGCTGGGCGCGGAGATCGAATGGACGGAGCTGTACGAGGATTACAAAACGTTGACGATTGAGCGTGAGCTGTAGTCGTTTTAACTTGAAGGGATAGGAGATGGCAGCATGAACAAATTGACTACCGACGCCGCATTCCGCGATGCGGTCGCAAGCGAGAACTTAACCATTGCGGTATTCAAAACAACCTGGTGCAAGGATTGCCATTTCATCAATCCGTTTATGCCGGACCTGGAGAAGCAATATGAAGGGCGCGCGAGGTTTTTCGAGATTGACCGCGACGAGCTTCCTGATCTTTGCTCCGAGCTGAACATCCTTGGCATTCCGAGCTTTATCGCGTTCCGTCAAGGGCAGGAGCTGATCCGATTCGTGAGCAAGCTTCGCAAGACAAGAGAGGAAATCGAGTCCTTTGTCGATAAGGCGATCGCCGTCAGCGAAACGCTTGCGAAATCATAATCCAGATGATGACCCGAAGTCCGTATGAAGCCGGCCGCAATCGCGCCGATTCATACGGGCTTTCCTTTTCACAATCTAGGAAAAACGCCGGAATCGTCACATTTTCAACATGGCTTTTGGCTCAGGTAATCGATATAATTGAAGGGTCATAATTAACGGGAAATTAGGTGATTTCATATGGTAACCGGCCGTTTTCGCGCGTTCGCCGTCGCGGCGTGCATCGGAATGCTTCTCGTACTGCTTGCCGGTGCGCTTGTCACAAATACGGAATCGGGCCGTGGCTGCGGCGATGATTGGCCGCTGTGCAACGGCAAATTTATACCCGCTTATACGTTTGAATCGATGCTGGAGTATTCGCATCGCGTCGTAAGCGGTCTTGAAGGGCTGCTTGTGCTCGGCGTGACGATCGCAACGTACAGAATGTACAGAAAGGACCGCAGCCGTTATAAGGAGCCGCATTATTACGCTTCCGCCGCGCTGCTGTTCACGATCGTACAAGCTTTGATGGGCGCGGCCGCGGTCATGTGGCCTCAATCTCCGCCTGTGCTGGCGATCCACTTCGGCATATCGCTTGTCGCCTTCGCAGCTACGATGCTGCTTGTCATCTGGACGTACCGGGCGAAGCACGGCAATGATACCAAAATGTTCGCAGTAGCGCCGTCGATTATGCCGCGCGCGCTATGGACCGCAATTTATTGCTATGTCGTCATTTATTTGGGCGCTTTTATCCGTC
The DNA here is from genome assembly GCF_003583765.1 of Paenibacillus nanensis. GTDB lineage: Bacteria > Bacillota > Bacilli > Paenibacillales > Paenibacillaceae > Pristimantibacillus > Pristimantibacillus nanensis. The sequence goes on along the minus strand of NZ_QXQA01000005.1, from coordinate 96,721 downwards.
ATACGGATTCAGCCGGCGGCTGTGAAGGATGGCCGCTGTGCAACGGTCAGGTCGTTCCCGAGCTGGAGGGCGCAACCGGCGCCGTCTTTATACACAGAGTCGCCGCGCTGCTGCTTGCAATTGCCGTTGTCGGCCTATATGTTCATATTAAGAAAGTAAGTCCGCGGGAAGCTGGACTTGCCAATGCGGCGCGCTGGGTCGTCATTCTGATTGTCGCTCAAGTGCTCAGCGGCGCTCTGCTTACGGAAACTGTAGGCGATGAGAGCATCTTTATTTTTACAAGCTTGCTGCACAATCTTATTATTGTGGCTTTATTCAGCCTGCTAATCGATATCGTCATTCGTTCGTGGCGATTTAGGGAAGGGCGTGCGAAAGCATGAGCTTTGCGAATTTGAGGGATTATTTAGAGGTTTTAAAGAGGGACGGCGACCTGAAAATCGTCGAAGCCCAGGTCGATCCGTATCTGGAGCTGGCGGAAATTCATCGCCGTGTCATTGAGCAGGAGGGACCGGCGCTGTTGTTCACGAATGTGAAGGGCAGCCCTTTCCCCGTCGTCACCAACTTGTTCGGGACAAGCCGAAGGGTCGATCTCGCGTTTGGCCCAAGACCGGAACAGATCATGAAGCAAATTATCGGGGCGACCGAACGGATCATGCCTCCTACGCTGAAGGCGCTGTGGGGAGAGAAGCAGCTCATTTTGGATATGATGAAGGTCGGCATGAAGGAGGTTCCGGCCTCCTCCGCTCCGATTCTTGGCACGCTCAAGAAAGAGCGGCCTCTCGCGGGATTGCCGGCGATTACAAGCTGGCAGGAGGACGGCGGACCGTTTATTACGCTGCCGCTTGTTTATACGGAAAGCATGACTTCGAAGAAAAAGCATAATCTAGGAATGTACCGCATGCAAATTTTCGATGATTCGACGACCGGCATGCATTGGCAAATACATAAAGGCGGCGGCTTCCATTATTATGAAGCCGAGCAGCGGAATGAAGCGCTGCCCGTTACCGTATTTCTCGGCGGGCCGCCGGCGTTGATCGCCTCCGCTATCGCGCCGCTGCCGGAGCATTTGCCGGAGCTGCTAATGGCTTCGCTTATACTCGGCGGCAAGCTTCCCGTCATTACAGACCCGCAGGGCGGACATCGTCTGCCGGCGGAAGCGGAGTTTGCGATCAGCGGCAAAGTGCCGCCTCATCTGCGCAGACCGGAAGGGCCGTTCGGCGATCACTTCGGCTATTATTCGTTAACCCATGATTTCCCTGTATTTGAGGTCGGTCATGTGTGGCACCGTAAAGATGCGATCTATCCCGCTACCATCGTAGGCAAACCAAGGCAGGAGGATTATTACCTCGGCGAATATTTGCAGCGGCTTCTCGCGCCAGCCTTCCCGATGGTTATGCCGGGGGTGAAGGAGCTGTGGGCCTACGCGGAAGCGGGCGTACATGCGCTGGCGGCCGCGGTGGTCAGAGAATCGTACTCGCGCGAAGCGTTGTCTACGGCATTCAGCATTCTAGGACAAGGCCAGCTCACGCTGACGAAATTCCTCATGCTGACCGATCAGCCGATCGATCTTTCGCGGTTCGATATTTTGCTGCAAACGGTGCTTGAACGGTTTAATCCGGCAACCGATTTGTTCGTCTTCGACGAAACCTCCCATGATACGCTGGATTATACAAGCGGCAAGCTCAACCACGGCAGTAAGGCCGTGATGCTGGGCGTTGGCGAACCGATCCGCAAGCTTCCATCCTCCTATACGGAGGGCGTTATCGAAGAAATCCGGAATGCTCAGGTATATTGCCCAGGCTGCCTAGTTGTATCGGGAGCGGATTATAAGTCCGAGCCGGAGCTGGCGTCGAGGCTTCTTGCCCGGCTGACGGAGCGGGGAACCGAATGGCCGCTTGTTATTTTGGTTGATGACGCCAATATCGCGTCCGGACAGACGTCGTTCCTATGGACGGTGTTTACTCGCTTTAATCCAGCGGACGATATTTATGCGAATGCGGAAGTGCGCAGACATCATTTCGGCTACAAGCTGCCGATCGTAATCGACGCGAGAATGAAGCCCGGGTATCCGGATGAGCTGTTCCCGCGCGAAGATATTGTGAAGCTTGTTGACAGTCGCTGGAGCGAATATAAGCTGTAGGGAGGAGGCGTTCGATGCTGCACTTCATGTTCGGTGAACAGGAGCGAACCCCGGATGGCGCTCTTGCAGAAACGTATGCGCTGATGGATCAATTTGCGGCAGGGCTCGCAAAGCGTATCCGCGGCGGACAAGATCCGGAGAAGAAGCTCCGCAAATTCGAAGTGTGGACGCTCGGCTTGCGGGCTTCCCTCCATGAACTGGAGCAGAGCCACTATGCGGCCTCCCGTTTTAAAGAAAAAATCGTGTCGCAATCGGTTGACGAAATGTCCGAGGAGGAGCGGCTGCATTACGCTCGCTACGTTTATTTTGATAAGAACGCCTTTATTCGGGTCTTCTCCCTTCTGGATAAGCTGGGAACCCTGCTGAACGAGCTGTTGGATATGCGCACGGAACGGATAAAGCCACATTTCTCCTACTATACGGTGCTAAGAAACATGAGGGAGCGCAATGCGCATCCGAAGCTGACATGGCGTCTGAACGATGTGAAGGAGCATTATAAGGAGTCGACGAACCGTCTCCGCAAACGAAGAAATACCGAAATTCATTATATGAATTCCGAGATGCAGGATGATTTGATTCAAAGCCAGCGTTTGTACGGCGAAGAGATCAAGCTGGAAAATATCGATCAGCAAGCGGAGGATTTAGCCCGATGCTTGCATATGTCGATCGAGTCGTTACGGCTTACGTTCCAGTATGCCTGCTCGCTATTGCGGCAGCATCATGTATAATCCCGGGAGAGGGTGAAATATGTTGGAGCTGAGAGGCAAAACGGCATTAGTGACCGGCAGCGCCAAAGGACTCGGCAAGCGCACGGCGCTGCAGCTTGCGGAGCAGGGCTGCAACCTGATTATCAATTATTTGGAGAGCGAGCAAGAGGCGCAGCAAGTGAAAGAGTCGATCGAACGGCTGGGCGTTAAGGCCATCACGGTACAAGCCGATATCGCGACGACCGAAGGCGCGCATAAGCTCGCCGACGAAGCGGAACGATGGGCGGGGGGCGTTGACATTCTTGTTAACAACGCAGGTCCGTTCGTCCGCAAGCGGAAGCTGTTCAGCGAATATGACGAGGAAACCATCATTCGTCTTATGAACGGCAATCTGCTAAGCGTCATGCTGCTCGATCACCGCTTGCTTCCGGGCATGAGGGAGAAAAAGTGGGGCAGAATCATTCATTTTGGCTTTGGACACGCGAATGAGGCGAGAGCTTGGCCTCACCGCGCGGTATACGCCGCGGCCAAAACAGGACTGGTCTCGTTCACCAAGTCGCTGGCGGTGGAGGAAGCGCCGTTCGGCATTACGGTCAATCTAATCGGACCGGGAGATATTCGCGGGGCGAATAAGGAGCGGTCGATCGAGGAAGCGGAGCACGAGCATGATCCGGAGTCCCCGCTTGGCCGGCCCGGCACGGGCGAAGATGTGGCGAGGGTAATTTTGTTTTTATGCCAAAAACAATCGAGCTTCCTTACGGGCAACGTAATTGACGTAACCGGCGGTTTTGATCCGATACGGGCCAATATAAAAGGCATGTTCTAAAAAAAGAGTCTTATCCTGCGGGAAGCAAGCTTCTCCGCGACGGATAAGACTCTTTGCGTTAAAATACTTGTACCACTTCGACAACGCCGTCTACTTCTTCAAGCAGGGCGCGTTCGATACCGGCCTTCAATGTAATCGTGGAGCTTGGGCAGCTGCCGCATGCGCCCATTAGGCGAAGCTTAACGATACCGTCCTCAACATCGACCAATTCTACGTCGCCGCCGTCGCGTTGCAGGAACGGGCGAAGCTTATCAAGCACGTCCAGAACTTCGTCATACATTGTTTCTTGTACTTGTTCACTCATTGCAATCCACTCCTTTCTCCCCTATTATAGTACAAAGCGAAGCAAATGAAAATGGTTCGCATTCCATAATTATTATAAAGTAAGGTGATCCTTCATGATAAAACCGATGATTGAATTTTGCGCCAGCAACATGCACCATGGAACGGATGAGATCATGAATCAGCTCGAAATGGACGATTCCGTCGAAGTGATCGAATACGGCTGCCTGGGCAATTGCGGCGAATGTTATTTAAAGCCGTACGCGCTTGTAGACGGCGAGATTGTAGCCGCCGACAGCGTAGCTGAGCTCAAAGAAAAAATTCAAGGAGCAATAGCCCGGCAAAAAGAGGACCGCGAAGCGCTGGATAAGCTGCTGGATCAATTATAAACTCTATCCCAGATGGTGCTTCGAGCGCCACAAGACGCCGCTTTTTACTAATCTTGGCACACGTCCTAATATCGGCGTATTCCCCATAATGCCGAATCCGCTCTTTTTGCCTAGGGAGCCAAGCACGCCTTTTAGTTTGATTCTTCCAAGGCGAGGCGTCTTGTTCTCCCACACCGCTCGAAGCACTTCCGCGATTTGTTTGCCTTGCGCGCCGGCGGCTTGACCGCTTGGCGAGAACGGCAGGGACGCGCAGTCCCCTACGATATAGACGTTGTTGTAGTCGGGCAGCTGATGATATTCATTGAGGATAAGACGTCCTTGCTTATCCTTCGGCAGCTGTATGTTTTGCACCAGCTCTACAGGCTGAATGCCCGCTGTCCAGACCGTAACGTCCGTATAAATCGGCTTTTCATTATTGCTGTCGTACAATATGCCCTGCTCCAACTTGTTCAGCTGTACATGACCGCGCATCTCAACATGATGCTCGATGAACCAATCCGCCACGTAGTCCTGCAGCTTGCCAGGGAATGCGGAAAGCACCTTCGGTCCACGGTCCAAAATGCGGATATTGAGATCGGGTCTGCTCTCCCGCAGCTCGGAAGCGACCTCGACGCCGCTTAGTCCGCCGCCCACAATGGTCACCTGACCATAAGGCTTAATGTCATTCAACAGCGCGTACGTTTTTCTAGCGGCGGAGAACGTCTGGATGCTTGTCGAGAATTGCTGCGCTCCTTCAATCCCGTGATATTTATCCGTACAGCCTAAACCGATGACGAGCCAATCGTAGGAGAGCGGGTCTTGTTCTTCGATGACAACAAGCTGATTTTCCATATCGACATCCAACACTTCGCCGTAAACAAGCTTCAATCGAGGGTCGGAAGGGAATTGTACCCGCAGGTCCTTATCCGATACGGTGCCGGCCGCAAGCGCGTAATATTCCGTTTTCAGCCCTTGGAAAGGCATACGGTCGACCAATGTAATCGTCACGTCCAGCGGCAGACGGTCTTCAAGCAGTTCATTAACAATCGCGGCGCCGCCGTAGCCGCCGCCCAAAATTACTAAATTTCTCATGAGGTTCCCCAGCTCCATGATTCATGATGTGTTTGTAGGTTGTGCTTACACCGTAAGGCTTAATCATTCATAAATTTTGATTTCGTTGTAGAAAGTATCCCTTTCAACAGGAATTCGTCCTGCGCCCTTAATCAGCCAAATTAAATCTTCGCGCGTAATGCCTTCCGGTGTCAGCGCGCCGGCCGCATGGCTGATTCTTTCTTTGACGATGGTTCCGTGAGCATCCGAAGCACCCATTGTAAGCGCGACTTGAGTCAATTGAACGCCGATATTAATGAAGTATGCTTTGATGTGCTGGAAATTGTCCAGCATCAGACGGCTGATCGCAATCGTCTTCAAATCTTCAAAAGCAGAGTTGCGTCTGCGAATGCCGGCTTTCGGATTGATCGGCTGCATCGACAGCGGAATAAAGACGAGGAAACCGCCAGTTTCATCCTGCAGCTCGCGAATTTGTATCAAGTGGCGGATCCGGTCTTCTTTCGATTCAATCGAACCGTACAGCATGGTGGTATGAGTGCGTAGGCCAAGCTTATGAGCGGTACGGTGCACTTCCAAATATTGCGAGACGTCAGCTTTGTCTACGCGCATTTTTTTGCGGTAATGATCAGATAATATTTCAGCGCCGCCGCCCGTCAGCGATTTCAGGCCGGCCTTCATCAGCTCTTCCAGCACTTCTTTGTAGCTGAGGCCGCTGATGCGGGAGAAGAAATCAATCTCCGCAGCCGTATACGCTTTGAGCGTGACGTCCGGATATTTTTCATTCAGTGCTTTCAGGGAATCAACATAGTACTGAAAAGGAACATGCGGATTATGGCCGCCGACGATGTGAAATTCGCGCACGCCGGGGTGAATATGCTGCTCGACGTATTCGATCATTTGGTCGCCAGACAGTGTATAAGCGCCCGGAGCGCCCTCATCCTTACGGAAGTTACAGAACGCGCAGTGCGCTTCGCATACATTGGTGAAGTATAAACTCATATTTTCGATAAAATAAACCTTTTTCCCGTTCTTGCGCAGCGCGACTTCATTCGCGAGCTGTCCAATCGTTAACAGGTCGTCAGATTCGTATAAGAATACGCCGTCTTCCAGCGAAAGACGCTGACCGTGACGCACTTTTTCGATAATTTGCTCCATTTGGCTATCATGCGCCTTGATGATCGTATGCATAAGAAGTCCTCCTTCGTAGGTCGTACGTTACGGTTAGTTTGTGAAAAAAAGAACTTGCGATAACGTTTAAAATTCCTGTAACCATTATAAACCTCACACGTAGCAGGGGCAACAAGAAAAGTAGCGGAAGCCGTCTGGTGGAAGCTGGAGTGCAGCCCTTGAGCAACCTGTAGATGTGGAGTATACTATGGATAAGTAAGTGAATGGAGGGTTGCAGAATGATTACAATCAGTGAATTGGCATCTGAAAAAATAAAAGAAATGTTGGAGCAGGAGGCATCGCCGGACTTGTTCCTTCGTGTTGGCGTAAAAGAAGGCGGCTGCAGCGGCTTCTCCTATGGCATGGGCTTTGACGACGAGGAGAAGGAAGGCGACCAGACGCTGGAAACGCAGGGCATTAAGGTCGTTGTCGATAACGACAGCATTAAATATTTGCGCGGACTTGTCATCGATTATAAAGAATCCGCAATGGGCGGCGGCTTTACGATCGAGAACCCGAACGCAAGCGTAACATGCGGCTGCGGCTCCTCGTTCCGCACGGCTACCGACGCAGGCAAGCCGGCTGAAGCTGGCGAGTGCTAATTAGCGAAAGCTCCAAATAAGGCAACGGCAACACCTCTCTCGTGATGCGGCTTCTGCTGCCCGCGAGGGAGGTTTTTGTTTTAGCCGCGTGTGGCGCAACTGTGTCTGGGGTGGCAGGTCAAGAGACATAAGCGCATGTGGCGTAACTAAATGTGTCTGGAGCGGCTAGTCGAGCGAATTAAGCGCGTGTGGAGTAACTAAATGTGCTCGGAGCGGCCAGTCTGGCGAAATAAGCGCGTGTGGCGTAACTAAATGTGTATGGGGTGGCAGGTCGAGCGAAATAAGCGCGTGAGGCGTAACTAAATGTGTCTAGAGCGGCAGTTCGAGCGAAATAAGCGCGTGTGGCGTAACTAAATGTGTCTGGGGTGGCAGGTCGAGCAAAATAAGCCCGTGTGGCGTAACTAAATGTGTCTGGAGTGGCCAGTCTGGCGAAATAAGCACGTGTGGCGCAACTAAATGCGCTAGAAACGGTCTGACCGTCGAGATAAGCACGTGTGACGTAACTAAATGCGCTAGGAGTGGCCTGTCTGGCGAAATAAGCACGTGTGACGTAACTAAATGTGCTAGAAACGGCCTGTCTGACGAGATAAGCACGTGTGACGTAACTAAATGTGCTAGAAACGGTCTGGCCGTCGGGATAAGCACGTGTGGCGCAACTAAATGTGCTCGGTGCGGCCGGTCGAATGAATTAAGCAAACCGCGCGATTGTTACCGGGCTCGCTGGTTTTGGATTATAATAGCGGAAGAGGTTGTCATAAGGGAATTATTGGGAGGCAGTTACGACATGTATCGGATCTTTATCGTTGAGGATGACAATAAAATAGCCGCGATACTAAAAAATAAGATGGAGCAGTACGGATACGAAGCGGCCGCCGCGACGGGATTCCGCGAGCTTATGCCGGAGCTTGAAGCTTATGATCCGCAGCTGGTTCTGCTCGATGTCAATTTGCCGTACTTTGACGGGTATTACTGGTGCCGGCAAATCCGTTTAAGGTCTAGCGTTCCGATCATCTTCATTTCCGCTCGCGCCGGCGAGATGGATCAGGTAATGGCCATTGAGAATGGCGGCGACGACTATATTACAAAGCCGATCCAGCTGGAGCTGCTGATGGCCAAAGTGCGAGGCGTGCTGCGCAGAGCTTACGGCGAATACGCGTCCGGCAAAGACGCAGATGAGCACCGAAGCGGCGCCATGACGAAAGCGGAGCTTTCGGCGGGCAATCTGAAGCTGCATCTGAGCCGCAATGAGCTGGAGTGGAACGGCAAACGCGTCGAGCTGACGAAAAACGAGGGGCTTCTGGCAGAATGTCTGATGAGTAATCCGGGAGAAATCGTGGCGAGAGAGACGCTGCTCGAGGCGCTCTGGGATGACGTGCAGTTTGTGGATGACAACACTCTCTCCGTGAACGTTACAAGGCTTCGGAAAAAGCTCGAGGAGCTCGGACTGGAGAAGGCGATCGAGACGATAAGAGGGCTAGGCTATAAGCTCACTACGGATCGCGCGTCCATGAGGGAAGAATGATGAAGGAACGAAGAAGAAAAGCTTTAATCCTTTTTTTGAGAGACCGTCTCCTGAATATCCTGCTTTTCATCATCGTAGTCGGTCTAGCTTGCGGTCTTTACTTGCTGGAAAACGCGAGATATCCGGGCTTGATCGAGACGGAAACGATTTATTATTTCATTTTGCTTACCTGTTTTCTTTACGCGGTGTGGCTGCTGATCGATTACATCAGACAGCGCTATTATTTCGATCAAATGTACGAAGCGTTAGAACGTTCGGATGATATCGGGGCCGCAACGATTATTCAAGCGATGGCGACGGAAGAGCAGAAGCTGGCTGCGCAGGTCATTCACGATCAGCATCGAACCTACTTGAACGAGCTGAATCGGCTTCGCCGGCAGCAAGAGCTGCATAACCACTTTGTGCTTCAATGGGTGCACCATATGAAAACGCCGGTATCGGTTATCGACCTGCAGCTTCAGGAATCGCGGAGACAGCCGCCGGCGGGCGAAGCGGAATGGCTGCAGCTCATGGACAGCATAAAGGAAGAAACGGAACGGCTGACAAACGGATTGGAGATGATGCTGCATACCGCCAGACTCGACAAGTTCGAGATGGACGTTCATCTCGCCAAGACGCCGCTCCACGAATTAGCCCGGAGCGTCGTCAATACGCATAAGCGGCTTTGCATCCGTTACTCCATTTTTCCGCGCGTCGAAGGAGAAGCTTACGTCGAGACGGACGGCAAATGGATGAGCTTTGTTATCAGCCAATTGGTCAGCAATGCGATTAAGTACAGCCGAAGCAAGCCTGGCTCGAAAACGCTCCTTTTTCGTATTTATGCCGTTGAAGACGGCGCCGTCAAGCTGGAAGTGGCCGATTCGGGAATCGGGATCGCTCAGCATGATTTGCCGCGCATCTTCGATCCATTTTTTACCGGAGAGAACGGAAGAGCGACCGGCGATTCCACAGGCATGGGGTTGTATTTGGCGAAGCAGGTATGTAACCGGCTTGGACACCTACTGAATGTCCAGTCGGAGCTCGGGGAAGGCACGACCTTCAGCATCACTTTCCGGCCCAGAGGCATCCACGTCATAGAATCTGCATACGGCTAGATGACAAAGTTGTAAGATAGCTTCCATGCATTGAAAGGCAAATCGATGGGTGAGCCGGCTCTCCGGATATATACTAAGGACATAGAGATGAAACACGACAGATTATCCGGGGAGGATTTCAACCATGAGTGTTCTAAAAGCGCAAGGGCTTGGCAAAATATATAGCAGTAAAGGCAACCTCGTATATAAGGCGCTTGAAAATATCGACTTGGAAGTAGAGTCCGGCGAATTTGTCGGCGTGATGGGCCCTTCGGGCAGCGGCAAAACAACTCTGCTAAACCTGCTGGCTACGATTGACCGCCCTACGTCCGGCACGATCGAAATTAACGGCGTCAATCCGACGAAGCTGTCCGATAATAAGCTGGCGTTATTCCGAAGACGCGAGCTTGGTTTCGTGTTCCAAGATTTTAATCTGCTGGACACGCTGTCGTTAAAAGAAAACATTATTATCCCGCTCGTAATGGACGGGATGTCGCCTAAGCTGATCGAGCAGCGGCTTACGCCGATCGCGGAAATGCTTCAGATCGAAGCGATTTTGGAGAAACGCACCTATGAGGTATCGGGCGGACAGAAGCAGAGAGCGGCGATCGCAAGGGCTATTATTCATAAGCCGTCGCTCGTGCTTGCGGACGAATTGACGGGCAACCTGGACTCCAAAGCGGCGAAGGACGTTATGGACGCGCTGAAGGAAATGAACGAAACCTTCAAGGCGACGGTTCTTATGGTTACGCATGATCCGTTCTCCGCGAGCTATTGCAAGCGCATTGTGTTTATTAAGGACGGCCGATTCTTCTCGGAAATTCGCCGAGGCTCCAACAGGCAGGCGTTTTTCCAGCAAATATTGGACGCGCTGAGCGTGCTGGGAGGGAATTTCGATGACGTTCCGTTCGCTCGCGCTTAGCAATGTTCGAGGGAATTGGCGGTCGTACAGCGCTTTTTTCCTCAGCAGCGTGTTTTCCGTTATGATTTTTTATATTTACGCGGCGTTTATTTATCATCCCGACGTGGTGAGCGGCCATATTTTGGCGGCGGGCAAGGTGCGGGAAGGCATGCAGCTTTGTCTCTATATCATCATTGTGTTTTCGTTTTTGTTCGTTCTGTATTCCAACTCGGCCTTTATTAAGACGCGAAAACAGGAGTTCGGTTTATTTTCCTTGTTCGGCATGACCAAGCTTCAGCTTCGCAGGCTCGTTATTTATGAAAATATCGTAATCGCCGGCTTTTCCATCGCGGTCGGAATCGGCCTCGGGGTCTTGTTCAGCAAGCTGTTTTTTATGGCGCTGGCGGCCCTGCTCGGGATGACGGACTCGATCTCGTTCGCGGCGCCTTTCAAAGCGGTATGGATGACGGCGGGAGGCTTCTTCGCTTTATTTTTTCTAATCTCTATATGGTCCGTTCTCCGGATGGGGCGTACGGAAATTATTGACCTATTGAAAGCGGCGCGCCAGCCCAAGGGCAAATTGATGTATTCACCTTGGCTCGTTGCGGTCGGGGCAATATGTCTGGGCGGGGGGTACGGAATGGCTCTGGTCATGGACAGTTATTCTTTTGTCCTGCTGGCCCTGCCGATTCTGGTCACGGTCATAATCGGCACTTATTTCCTCTTCACCCAGCTGAGCATTATCTTTCTTCGCTTCATCCAGAAGCGGAAAGGGTTTTATTACAAGCGGACGAATATGCTCATCTTTGCGCAGCTCGGCTATAAAATCAAAGACAACGCGCGGATCCTGTTTATCGTGTCTATCTTAAGCGCAGTCGTCATGACGGCTCTGGGCACTGTCTACATTATGCAGATTCAAGGCAAGCAGGATATGCTGGACAATTCGCCATACTCCCTTGCCTACGTGGAAAATGGTCTTCATTCGCATAACGTGATCGACCCGGACGAGATGCAGCGGATCATGAAAGAAGAGGGGCTTGTTGTCGAGCGTGAGGCGAAAGTGATCGGCTTTGGTCTAGACCGGTACTGGATTACATTCGAAGGCAACGATTCCGTGACTCTCGGCAATGGTCACGAAGAGGAGCTGGAATACCAGCCTAGCGCGATGGTCATTTCCGCTTCGGACTATAACAAGATGGCCGCCGATCAAGGAAAGCCGCCGATCGCGGTCGAAAGCGGAAAGCTTACCTTGCTGTATCCGAACTTTGACGATTCAACCTACGGAGCGGGGGTTGCGAGAGGGATTGTCAATGGCGAGAAGGTGGAGCTGCCGATATCGGGGTCCATCAGCGAACGGGTCATGAACAACTGGATGGATTCCAATAGCGTTACACTCGTTATGGATGACCTCAGTTTTGTCCGCTGGATGTCCGCCATACCGGAGGAGAAGCAGCGCGTGTTCTTCGGCTTCGAGCTTAAAAACTGGGAGAAAACGGCGCAAGCGGTAGAGAGACTGGATCAGCTCGTAACGCCTGGGATGGAGGGCGAGACGGACTTTGGCCGTCCGAGCCAATATGTGGACATGTCGCAGGTTGTCTCGCTTACGCTGTTCATCGGGATGTTCATCAGCCTGCTCTTTTTTATTGCGGCAGGCAGCATGATATATTTTAAGCTGTTTACGGAAATTCAGGAGGATCAGGCTCAATTCAAAGGCTTGTCCCGAATCGGCTTAACGAAAAACGAGATTCGGCGCATCGTGGTGACCCAGATCGGGATTATCTTTTTTATTCCTTGCATCGTCGGCATCTCTCACGCGTTGTTTGCGATGAGGTCGCTCGATAACATTATGAATACGTCCAATTGGTTTTATTCGTTTGTCGTTATCGGCATTTACGTGGGCATGCAGACGCTGTACTTCCTGCTCGCAAGCCGCAGTTATATGAAAAGCATGCTGCGCGGTTCCGCAGCCTGAACAAAGGACCGTCTTACTTGCCGTTACGGCAGCTGGAGACGGTCCTTCGCTGTCCCTATGCGGAAATCGCTGCTCTGGTAACCGGGCGACGTTGCGCATGAGTAGGTGCTGCCGCTATTCAGGTCAAGCAGCGTCAGGCGATAGCCGTGCTTGGAGCCCGTGTCGATACCGATTCTCCTGCCATCCGACCAGATCTGACCGGGTTCCCCGCCAAGCTTAAACGTTGGGGTATGGCCGAACATAACGCGGGTCCATATTGCGCCTTCCCGGTTGCTCTCATCTTGGTCGATCAGGGCAGCCAATTGGTCTAGCGGGTAGTTGAAAAACAATTCGCGCACCTCGGTCAGGTCGCGAACGCTTTGCTGCGTAAGCGGCACTCCCGGACGAATACCGGCATGGGCAAACAATATATGATTGTGGATGACGAACAAAGGCAGTGAAAGAATCCACTTCTCGTAACGGTTGACCTTGGAAGGAAGCGAGGATCTTCTTCGCCGGGAGCGGCTGCGGTCGGCCAAAGATGCCAGCTTCAGCTCCTGATTGCCGGGTATGGCAATAGCGCCGGACTCCGTCAGCTCGCGAACGAGGTCAAGCGTATCCCAGGAGACCGCGTTGTCGGCGTCAATATAATCGCCAAGCAGCAGCAGCTGGTCCCGGGAAGGATCATAGTTCGCATTTTGCAGCAGTCGAAGGAATCCGTCCTTGTATCCGTGGATGTCCGAAATGGCGAGTACCCGTTTGCCGTTATCCGGCAATATGACATGTTTCACTGGGATCGACAGCCTTTCTTGAAAAGTCTCTTGAACAATATATAACGCGGGAAGGCAACCGGTCTCGGCTGCTGCACGTGAGCGGTTGCCCTCCAAGGACAAATATACGGGTATTCATGAGACGGAAGCAGGGAGCTTCACGACAACCGTAGTGCCTTGCCGCAGCACGCTTTGCGCCTCGATGGTCCCGCCGTGCGCGAGGACCAGCTCTTTCGCGATGGCGAGACCAAGGCCCATGCCGCCGCTGTTGCGCGACCTGGCGCTGTCCGTACGATAGAAACGGTCGAAAATATGCGGCAGATGCTCGGCGCCGATCCCCTCCCCGGTATCGGCGATTCGGACAACAAGTTGTTTTCCCCGAATATCCTCCTCAAGCTCCGCCGTTACCTGAACGCTTCCGCCTGCTGGCGTGTACCGAATCGCATTGCCGATTAAGTTGAAAAATACTTGCGCCATTCGATGCTCGTCGAAAGAGACTGCAGCGTGAGCGGTCTTATCGGTGAAGGTTAGCCTTATGCTTCTATCATTCGCTTCCTCGGCGAATCGATCCAAAATTCGGCGAATCAAGCTCGGCAGGGAGCTCTCTCGTTTGTGAAGCGCAAGCTTCTTGGCTTCGGCGAGCGATAACAATTGGAGGTCGTCCACCAATTTTCTTAGGCGAATCAGCTCGTCTTGAAGGGGGAGCAGCTTATGCGGCTCAATCGCTTCCCCCGCCTGCTGAAGCAGCTCCATTTGACCTTGCAGAATTGACAGCGGAGTACGCAATTCATGCGCGACATCCGCAACCAGACTGCGCCGTGCCTCCTCTGCGCGAAGCAAATGCAGCGACATGGCGTTGAAGGACTCCGCAACCTTGCCGTATTCATCTCGGCTGAGGACAGGGGCCTGCGTGCCCAAGCCGCCTTCGCCTAACCGTTCAATCGCGGGCAAGAGGATGCGGAGCGGCGATGTAATCCGTTTGGCTACCAGAAATGCGGCAATCAGCGACACCACTAGCAGGCACAAGGAAAAGCCGATAAGGAGGACGGTGACCGAGCTGCTAATGCCAAGCTGAATCTTTCTGACATTGGCGGCCTCCGGATCGTAGTAATACAGGGTTCCGATCGTGGTGCCTTCATGCTTCAGAGCGCGTTTGAGGCCAAGTCCTCTGATCACCCCCATCTCTTCATTGCCGATTGTCAGCAGCCGCTCGCCGCTGTTCGATAGAAGCAGAATATCAGCCGCTTCCGCTCCGATTTCCGCCTTGTTAAGAATGACGTTACGGAGCTCCTCCCGATCGCCCCATTGCCCGCCGTTTGCTTCGTAATAGGTAATCAGCCGCTCTTCGATCGCCTGAATGTGCTCGCTGCGGTCCGCGATGTGAATGGATCTTAGCGCGCCGTTCACGATCAGAACGGTGACGAGAATCGTCAGCAGACTCATGCCGACGATTAAGCTGGTCATGGCCAGAAACAGCTTTTGTCTAACGCTCATTCCGCTGTTCCTCCGCCAAACCGGTAGCCGAAGCCGTATACGGTCTGGATGAAGGCAGGCGAAGAGGGATCATCCTCGATTTTTTTTCGGATTCGGCTAATATGCGCGTCCACCGTACGCTCGTCGTTCAGGAGATCGTCTTCCAGCGCGGCCTGCAGCAGTTGCAGCCTGCTGTAGACGATGCCCGGTCTTGCCGCCAGCGTAAGGAGGAGCTTAAACTCGGTCGGCGTCAGCATGAGGTCCGCCCCGCGTTTTCGCACCGAGCATTTCGATTCCGAGATTACCAAATCCCCTCTGCGCAGCTCAGCGGCAGGCTCATCGCCGGCAGCGCCCTCCAGCCTGCGAAGCACCGCCCGAATGCGGGCCAGCAGCTCCCGAAGCGAGAAAGGCTTCGTCAAATAATCATCGGCTCCGACCTCCAAACCGATAACTTTGTCCGTCTCCTCCGATCTAGCCGTCACCATGATGATGCCGGCCTTCGACGTCCGCCGCAGCTCGCGGCACACGTCAATCCCGTTCATCCCGGGCAGCATCCAATCCAGCAGCACCAGCGACGGTTTATGCTCCTTGGCCAGCCTGAGCGCGTCCAGCCCCGTCTCGGCCGTTATAACCGTATAGCCCTCCTGCTTCAGGAACGGCTCCATAAAGTCAAGCACCTTGCGCTCGTCATCGACAAGCAGCAGCGTCTGTGCCATTACTATTCCCCCAATCGCGATCAGCTCTACCCTGTATGTTAGTGAACGGGCTAACCTCCGTCAACTTTCACGCAATCCGTACATCATCGTCACAAGTTCACAACATCTTGCTGTTATGATAGGTCTCGTGAACAAGATTCAAGCAAGGAGTGAAAGAAATGGCGGCTAAAAAATCGGCGGCTAAAAAATCTCCGCTTCTGCGCATGGCTGCAATCGCGCTTATTATTGCGGCGCTGCCGCTTGTGACGGCTGCTTGCGGCTATTATAAGCTGAAATTCCCGGAAGAAATCAATATGGCGGATATGGGCGCCCATAGCGGGCATGCCCGCCATACGGACACGAATGGAGAGGCGGGAGGCGGGGCGGCCGCTGCTGCGTCCTGCGCGGATATGGCGGAACCGCCCTCCAACGCGCCTGTCCGTAAATTCGAATTAACCGCTCAAAAATCGGTTGTTGAGATCGGAGACGGCAAAACAGCGGAAGCGTGGACATTCGACGGGACGACCCCAGGTCCCGAGCTGCGGGTGAAGCAAGGCGACCGGATCGTCGTGAAGCTGACGAACAAGGATATCGAGAAAGGCGTCACCATTCATTGGCACGGTGTCGTGCTGCCATGCTCGCAAGACGGCGTGGCGGGCGTAACCCAAGACGCGGTCTGGCCGGGGGAGACGTTTACGTATGAATTTGTCGCGAAGCATTCCGGCACGTATTGGTATCATTCGCATCAGCAAAGCTCCGAGCAGGCGCAGCACGGTCTTATCGGAAGATTAATCGTCGAGCCGCGGCAAAGCGCGTTCGAGTACGACCTCGACTATGCCGTAACGATGCAGCAGCTGAATGGCAAGCATTGGCTGACGAACGGAAGCCGTAACGGGGCGAAGCTTGCGGCTCAGGCGGGGGACCGCGTAAGATTGCGCCTCATCAACAGCTCCAGCGCGGTGCAATGGATGGGGGTTGCGGGAGCGGACTTCCAAGTCATCTCGATGGACGGACAAGATTTGAACCAGCCGGGAACGCTTCGAAAGACTTGGATACCGATTGGAGGCGGTCAGCGGTACGATGTGCTGTTCACGATGCCAAGCAGCGGTAAGGTTCAAGTCTACAGCAAGCAGAAAAAGACGCTTTCGGTGACGGTTGGCGAAGGCGTCGAGCCCGGCAAGCTGGACAAAGACGCGCCGGTGTTTGACTTTACGGCATATGGCGAGCCGCTTGACGACGGCATAACGGCCGATATGAAATTCGACCGCACCTATGACCTTGTCCTTGGGCCTATCGACATTAACGGGAAACGATTCCATGAGATTCCGCCGATCATCGTTAGCGAGGGCGAATGGATCAAGATCAGGATCAAGCATAAGCTCGGAGAGGAGCATCCGATGCATCTGCATGGACATTTGTTTAAGGTGCTGACCAAAAACGGCGAGCCTTTATCCGGCAGCCCGATCTTTGCGGACAGCATTATGCTTTCGATGGGCGACGAGTACGAGGTCGCGTTCAAAGCGGATAATCCGGGATTGTGGATGGAGCACTGCCATAATCTTGAACACGCGGCGAACGGGATGTCGATGATGGTCAATTACGAAGGCGTCGATACGCCTTACCGCGTAGGCACCAAATCGGGCAACTTGCCTGACTAATCGTATAGAGGAGGACATTCTTATGTTGAAAAAAGCTCTGCTTTCCATCGCAGCTTTAATCGTCGGCTTTATCGCCGGCGTCATTCTTTCGGAAATACTGGCTGTCGCGGGTCTTGCGCTCATAGGACCTACGAGCTGGCTGGCGGGTCTTAAATTCGTGCCGTTCATTGTGGCCTCGTTCAGCGTCGCGGCGGTCTGGATTTGGCTGCCCGCCGGCAAAAAGGCTGTGAAATAAGAAGCTGCATGCGGAAGGAGCCGCCCCGAGGTCTAATGCGACCTTGGAGCGGCTCCTTTAAATTCGACCTCGATCTTCAGCACCTCGGAGCGGCTGCCGATCCGGATCGGCGGCCCCCAGAAGCCAAAGCCGGAGGAGACGATCGCGTGAAGGGCGCCTTTCTTTTTGTAGCCCCAATCCAGCTCGAATATCCTTCTCGTAATGAGGTGGTTCGGCGCCATCTGTCCCCGGTGCGTATGCCCGGAAAGGCTGAGGTCGATGCCGTTTTTTTCGGCCGCCTCCAGATCAGAGGGCTGATGGTCCAGCATAATGAGCGGAAGAGAGCTGTCCAGCGGTTCAACCAGCTCCGAAATCCTTTTACGTTCTCCCGCCGCTTTGTCTTTGCGCCCGATTACGATAAAGCTGTTATCGATCACCGCGGCTTCGTCCATCAGCAGCCGTATGCCGATCGCGTCAAGCGCCGCCCCGAATTCGGGAACCTTGCCGCCGATATATTCGTGATTGCCCGTCACGGCGAATACTCCGAGCGGGGCTTTCAACCGCTTCAGTACCGCCGGCATGCCCTTGCGAAGGAACGGAGCTAGATCATCGTCAAGAATATCGCCGGGAAGCAAAACGATATCAGGCCGAATTTCATCTATTTGACGAAGCAGCCTCTTCAAATGGCCTTTCCCGATTACGGTCCCGAGATGGAGATCCGAAGCCATGGCGATCGTAAGCTTGTTCTTGCTGCCTGCGGACTTTGGAATTTGCACATGATACGTTCGGATCACGGGCGACCATGCGTTTCGCGAGCCTGCGATGAGAATCGCCAGCAGCAGAAGCGCGGCCGCACCGCCGACGAGCGACAGATAAACCTCC
Organism: Paenibacillus nanensis; assembly: GCF_003583765.1. Taxonomy (GTDB): domain Bacteria; phylum Bacillota; class Bacilli; order Paenibacillales; family Paenibacillaceae; genus Pristimantibacillus; species Pristimantibacillus nanensis. The sequence goes on along the minus strand of NZ_QXQA01000005.1, from coordinate 78,419 downwards.
GATGAGGCCCCACCCCATTTGAGAAGCAATCCTGTAAGATCCGCGATCGGACAAAGAATCAAGCCGTATTCGAGTATGGCGAGCCAATACGATCCGAGCAGCTTCAGCGGCTCCGCGATTCCTTTCATTGGAGTGGACTGCCCGATGCGGCCTGCAATGTAACCAAAAGCCAATATCGCGACAGCGGTCCAGTAAAGCGCCGGGTTCTCCCAGCCTGTCAGCTCCGACAGAAGGAGCCAGCCGTTCCATCCGACGTAGGCTGAAAGGGCGCTGTAGACGACTAGAAAACCGGCCAAAACCGGAATAAACCTAAGCTTCATTATAATACCGAGCTCCTTTTGCCATTAAAATGATGAGCCTACTATAGCATACAGGCAGCCGCGAGGGATATGAGCGATTTACGAACTCTATAAATGGAAGCTCGAGCAGACTTTGCAGGGAAATCGTTTGCGCGGCGGCACGCGCTATGGTATCTTGTCACCATAAAGAACGGAATGGGAGAGGATCGCATGAAAGCATTGGTGCTGGCGGAGAAACCCAGTGTCGCCAAAGAAATCGCGCGGGTGCTCGGCTGCACGGCCAAGCAGAAGAGCTATATGGAAGGTCCCGGTTATGTCGTGACATGGGCGCTCGGCCATCTAGTGACGCTTGCGGAGCCGGAGGATTATGACCCGAAATATAGAACCTGGAATTTGGAGGACCTGCCTCTGCTTCCGGCCAAAATGAATTTGAAGGTGATGAAGGAAACGTCTCATCAATTCCGCGCGGTATCGCAGCTTTGCAAACGAAGCGATATCGGCGAGCTGATTATTGCGACGGATGCGGGCCGGGAAGGCGAGCTTGTTGCGCGTTGGATTATGGAGCTTGTTTCTTGGCGCAAGCCGGTCAAGCGGCTATGGATTTCCTCGCAGACGGATGGGGCGATCAAGGAAGGCTTTAAGAAGCTGCGGCCGGGCAAGGAATACGACGCGCTGTATGCCTCAGCCGTATGCCGCGCCGAAGCGGATTGGCTCATTGGTCTTAATATTACGAGAGCGCTGACGAGCAAATACAACGCGCAGCTTGCGGCGGGACGCGTGCAGACGCCGACGCTGGCCATGCTGATGGAACGGGAGAAGGAGATTGCGGATTTTCAGTCCAAGCCCTTTTGGACGGTGGCGGCAAGCTTTGGCGCGTTCCAAGCGCAGTGGAGAGAGAAGGATGACCACGACGGCAGAGTGTGGGACCGGGAGCAGGCCGACCGCATTGCCGCAAAGGCCGGCGCCGCAGGCACCGCGAAGGTCGTGAAGCTAAGGACGGCCGAGCGGTCCGAACCGCATCCGCAGGCTTATGATTTAACGGAGCTGCAGCGTGACGCGAACAAACGGTTAGGCTTCTCCGCGAAGCAAACCTCCAATGTGCTGCAGAAGCTATATGAGGCGCACAAGCTGGTCACTTATCCCCGGACGGATTCCCGGTACTTGTCCAGCGATATGGTGCCAACGCTTAAGGGAAGACTGGAGAGCGTAGCGGTAGGGCCTTACGCGTCCCTAGCGCGCAAGCTGCTCCGCTCGCCGCTCTCCGTTACAAAGCGGATTGTGGACGACAGCAAAGTGACGGATCACCATGCCATCATTCCGACAGAGCAATTCGTCAATCTGAGCGCGTTAAGCAGCGACGAGCGCAGGCTTTACGATCTCATTGTGCGCCGGTTCATCGCCCTGTTCTACGGGCCTTACCGCTTTGATGAAACGAGCGTGACGCTGGAAGCCGGCGGCGAAAAATTTTACGCCAAAGGGAAAACAGAGAAGGATGCGGGCTGGAAAGAGGTTTATCAGGGCAGCGCTGCAGCATCCCTGGACGATGACGACGATGAGACGGAGGATGGGGCGGCGCGCGCAACGGGAGACAAGACGCCCGCCCAGCTGCTTCCCGCTCTCGCAATCGGCCAATCGTTAGCCGTGAAGAGCGCAGGCGTAAAGGAGCTAAGGACGCTGCCTCCCGCCAGATACACGGAAGCCTCCCTGCTAAGCCGGATGGAGAAGCATGGGCTTGGAACGCCGGCGACTCGTGCGGATATTATCGAGAAGCTTCTGTCGACCGATACGATTGAGCGCGTGCGAAATTCGCTTGTCCCTACCGGAAAAGGCAAACAGCTTCTGGAGCTCGTGGTTGATGAGCTAAGAAGCCCCGAGCTGACAGCGCGCTGGGAAAGCGAGCTGGAGCGTATCGCAAGAGGGCAAGGCGATCCGGCGGCGTTTATGCGGGGAATTCGCGAGCAAACGAAGAAGTGGATCGCTGAGGTGAAGGCGGAGACGAAAGAATATAAGCCGCATAACCTGACAAACTCGAGCTGTCCCGAATGCGGCAAGCGCATGCTTGAAGTAAAGGGCAAGCGGGGCAAGTCGCTTCAATGCCCGGACCGGGAATGCGGGTACCGCCGTTCCGCCGAGCCGGTTCTTCTGAACAAGCGTTGTCCGCAATGCCATAAGAAGATGGAGCTGCACGACGGCAAAGCGGGCAAATACGCGCAATGCCGCCCTTGCAACGTCATCGAGATGCTTGGCGACAAGGACGGAGGCCGTATGAACCGCAGAGAGCAGCAGAAGCTGGTTCAGCAGTTCAGCGACAATACCCCTTTGACCAACAGTTTAGCCGACAAGCTGAAGGCGGCGCTGGAGAAGAAGGGCGACTGATCGGTACAGGAAAGAAAGAATAGCGGGCAGTCCTTCATCCACTTTGGATAAGGGACTGCTTTTTTACTGCGCGCTCCCGGCTTCAGCCACCTGTCAATCATCCAAGAGTTTTCGCGGTTCCTTACATATGCTGTTAAGGAGAAGGCTTTTTGGAAAGGAGTGGATACATGTTGGCTGACCTTCAGGGGAGACAACTGGCTAGCAAATGGGCCAAGACGGAAGCGCTACTCTCCCACCCTGGAATTGCGGGCCATATTCCTCCAACAAGCAGATATTCGGTCGAGCAGCTGCGCCGGATGCTTGCGATGCACGGAATGGTTGTCCTTAAGCCGGTTGTAGGATCCGGCGGTTACGGGATCATTAAAGTGATGCGTTCTGGCCTAGGCTACTCATACGTTCATAAACGGAAGACCCGACATTTTGCAACCTTCGATGCGTTGACGAATGCGCTCCGAGGATGGACGAGCAAAAAGAGCTATTTAATTCAGAAGGGGATATGGCTTGCGACCGTGAACGGCAGACCTATCGATTATCGGGTAAAATACGTGAAGTCATGGAACGGCTGGGAATTCCGGGCGTTAGTCGGCCGTATCGCGAATCCCGGACTTTTTGTTACCAATCTCAGTCAAGGCGGGACGATGGTGCTGGCGGGAGAAGGGATTCGGGCTTCGCTTGGCCCTTCCCATGTGAAGGACAAGAAAAAGAAGATGAAGGACCTGACCGCGCTCGCAACTCGGGTGCTGGTTCAGCGTTATCCCGGACTTACGCAGCTCGGCTTCGATTACGGGATTGACCGGCAGGGGAAAATATGGCTGTTCGAAGTGAATACGCGCCCTCATTAAGGGATGGGAAGCGCCCTCGCTCATAAAGCGGGGTTTTTTTCATTTAATAGGGTTAAAATATTCCATTAATAGATTTTGAGATTGCAATTAAAGTTTTTTATTGATTTACCCTATATTCATGCATGTGGATAACCCTATCCACATTATCCATACCGAATCTGCTATATTTCGTCAATCTATGCACAGCCCATGCACAGTGTATCCACATGCCGCTGTGCATAATGGCGCCTGTTGTTTCGGTTCTAAAACGCGTGTACACTAAAAACTGTAAATCAGAGAGCGGGAGGTGAACCTTATGGAACAGTTGTCGGACGAGCTTTTGGTTGACACCTATTATGCGGCGGTCGAGTATAAGCTGGAGCCTGAATTTATTCGCATGTTAGCCGATGAGATGAGACGCAGAGGCGTTGAGTTGTCCCCGCGCAAGCATACGGCCTGACGGCAAGATTAGATTTGCGTAATAAACACTTCACTCGATTGATCACAGGCTGCGCAATAAAAAACATGACAGCACACAGCCTCTAATTGTATAGATGATGCAGACTGGACAGCATTTTGGAAGACTGGCTCGTAAGGCGCATACGGCCCCGTCCAATCGGACGACCGGCCCCAGTCCGTAAGCTCCCCGCCGCAGGACGAGCATGTGCCTTGATAGACGTTAAAGCCGTTGCATACGGGACAAAGCATAAGGGTACCCTCCTTGGCGCTTGAGATCGGCTGTCGATTCCGAAAAGCCAAGATTAGGATACCCTTATCCATTTTTATCATGCGCGTTACAGCTTCATGTTGCTGCTATGCCCAGGAGACAGCTTTGCGCTCGGATCGACATAAACTTTGGCGTTGTTGATCGCTGTCGGCGCCTCGCCGAATCCGACAGCAATAAGCTTTAGCTTGCCGGGATATGTCGTAATGTCGCCCGCCGCGAAGATGCCGGGAATATTCGTCTCCATGCGGGTATCGACCAAGATGGAGCCGCCTTGAATATCGATGCCCCAATTCGCAATCGGGCCGAGCGAGGAGACAAATCCAAAGTTAACGATCACATCGTCGACTTCAAGCTCCGTCTCTTCCTTCGTTTTAACGTCTGTCAGCGTAACCTTCGCAATGGCATCGTCGCCGTGAAGCGCCGTAATTTCGGTAGGCGTAATGACCTTCACGCTGGACTTCAGCAAATTCTCGACGCTGTGCTCATGGGCGCGGAACTTATCCCGCCGATGAATAAGCGTAACGCTTTGCGCGATCGGCTCCAGCATAAGCGACCAGTCTACGGCCGAATCGCCGCCTCCGCTTACGAGCACCCTTCTTCCTTTAAATCGATTAAGATCCCCGACAAAGTAGTGCAGGTTCTTCCCTTCGAATCGAGGGGCTTCCGGCAGCTCAAGCCGCCGCGGCTCAAACGCGCCGACCCCTGCCGTAATGATAACAGCTTTCGCGTAATGCGATTTTTTGTCGGTTACGACCTCGAACTTCCGCTCGTCATGCTTAATCACATTGACGACCTTCTCTTCCAGGCAAACCTCCGGCTTGAATAGACTGATCTGTTCTTTCAATCGGTCGACCAGCTCCTGCGCCGTAACCTTCGGGAAGCCGGCGACATCGTAAATATACTTCTCGGGGTATAGAGCGGCAAGCTGGCCTCCGAGCTGCGGCATGCTTTCTATAATTTTAACCGATGCTTGACGCATGCCGCCGTAGAAAGCGGCGAACATACCCGCTGGCCCTCCGCCGATAATAAGGATATCGACTTCCTGCACGGATTGATCAACGTTAGACACAAGCTGCACCTCCACCTTCGAATTCCTTATACGTAACCCATTATAAATCTTACCGAAGCAGGATGGAAATATTTATATTGTGCAGGACTCTAAAGTTTTTCGTATAAATTACCCTTGAACTTTTAATGAAAAGTCTGTAATATGTCTGATGTATATAAGATTGAATAAAGAGTTACAAAATGATGGCGGATGTTGTCAATATGTCCCGAAATGCGAAAACTTGCATATCGTGATAAAAATACTTAATAAAACGCAAACTCCATATTAAATATTATTTTTTATTCGGGTTTGTGTAATTTTTCACAAAGATAACTTAGAATGGATGGGATTCTGCGATGAGCAACATACCGAAAATAGTAATTCTCGGCGCCGGCTACGGCGGCGTGTTGACGGCTCTCCGTCTTCAAAAAGAACTAAATTATAATGAAGCGGACGTAACGTTGGTGAACAAGCATGACTACCATTATATTACGACGCATCTTCATATGCCTGCTGCAGGCACGGACAATCCAGAGAACGCGCGCGTCAGCATCTCCAAGCTGATTGATGAGTTCAAGATCGATTTCGTGAAATCGACAGTCGTTCAAATTCGCCCGCAAGACAAAAAAGTCATTCTGGAAGACGGCACGCTTTCGTATGACTATCTGGTCATCGGTCTTGGCGGCGAGCCGGAAACCTTCGGTATTCCTGGACTTGCTGAGCATGCGATGAACATTCGCAGCATCAACTCCGTTCGCCTGATCCGCGAGCATATTGAATATCAATTCGCGCGTTATAAGCGCGAGCCTCACCGCACAGACTATTTGACGTTTGTTGTAGGCGGCGCGGGCTTCACGGGCATCGAGTTTGTAGGTGAGCTGTCCGACCGTATTCCTGAGCTGTGCAAGCAGTTCGACGTTGATCCGACGCTTGTCAAGATCTATAACATCGAAGCTGCGCCAACGGCGCTTCCGGGCTTCGACCCTGAGCTGGTTGAATACGCAATGAACGTGCTGTCGAAAAAAGGCGTTACTTTCCGTATCGGCACGGCGATCAAAGAGTGCACGCCGGAAGGCGTTGTAGTCGGCGAAGGCGAAGAAATTAAATCCGCTACGGTCATTTGGACCGGCGGTATCCGCGGCAACCGCTTGATTGAAGAAGCGGGCTTTGAGACGATGCGCGGCCGCGTGAAGGTAGACGAGTTCCTTCGCTGCCCTGGCAACGAGAACATCTATATCGTCGGCGACAACTCGCTGATGTTTAATCCGGAAGGCCGTCCATATCCGCCGACAGCGCAAATCGCGATGCAGCAAGGCGTCGTTTGCGCGCACAATCTGGTGGCTTCGATTCGCAACCAGCCGCTGAAGACGTTCGTGTTCTCCAATAAAGGAACAGTAGCGTCCCTTGGCAAAGGCGAAGCGATCGGCATCGCGTTCGGCAAAAAATACAAAGGCCGGGTAGCCGCTTGGCTGAAGAAGCTGATCGACCTTCGTTATCTGTTCATTATTGGCGGCATCCCGCTGGTGCTACGCAAAGGTAAGTTTCTATAATGCGACACTGCAGCGTACAAGTCCGCGGATTATTGACGAGAGATGAGCTTGATCGTTACAATGCCTTAATGGAAGTGGGTTCCTACTTGGAATCTCAAACGCGATATGACTTGGCCTATACGGTGCAGAAGGAAGTTGATCTTCTCATCCAGCCCGCGATTGAACGGCTGAAGGATAAAGGGAGAGCCCGCGACAAGGCCACCCAAGAGTATCTGGAAGCAAAGGCGCAAGCTGCCGCGGAGGAAGATGAGGAATAGACGTTTCGAATAAATGATCCCAAGCGAACATCAAGTTTCGCTTGGGATTTTTTATGTCCGGCTTTGATGGCATTCCGTGCTATTGATAAGTTGGTGTAATTGTGGTTTAATAAACTGACGAACGTTCGTAAGGGAGGCGGCAGAATGACAGCTGAAAAAATTAGAGAAGTCGCGCTAAGCCATTTTACGCGAAATGGCTATGAAGGCGCCTCGCTAGCCGATATTTCCGCTGAAGTGGGCATTAAAAAGCAGTCCATTTACAACTATTTCAAAGGCAAGGACGAGCTGTTTCTTGCCGTTTTTAAGGACGCGGCCGCGAGGGAAATGCAATTTATCGAGCAGTATGTGAAAAGCAGCAGCGCGCTGCCGCTGGATAAGACGCTGTTTGGTTTTTTGAACGAATACAGAAAGAGGTACGAGCGGGAAGACGATACGAGATTTTTTCTGCGAATCGCTTTTTTTCCGCCCGCTCATCTTGAGAAGGAAATTGTAGATTTCAGCAATGCATACATCGACCGAACCGAATTTCTGCTCGTACCGCTTTTTGAAGCGGCCAAAAATAATGGCCAGATGCATCCCGATGTGTCCACCCAGCGAGCTTCCGCCGCTTTTAGCGCAGTCCTGGACGGCATGTTCGTTGAAATGCTGTACGGCAATATGGAACGTTCACTTAAAAGGCTCGACGCATCGTGGCACATCTATTGGCGTGGGGTACAGAACAGCTAGAGGAGGAATACGCATGAACCGCAGTTGGCTTTATATTTTTATTGGGGCAGTTTTTGAAGTTTTTTGGGTCATCGGCTTTAAGCACGCAGACGATCTGGCTGCATGGGCGGGGACGGTTGTCGCGTTAGCCGTTTCGTTTTATCTCATCATCGTTGCATCCGCCAAATTGCCGGTTGGTACCGTATATGCCGTCTTTACCGGACTCGGAACAGCCGGAACCGTAATCGCGGAGATGGTCTTTTTCGATGAACCCGTTCATTTGACGAAGCTTTTGTTGATCGCCTTGTTGCTGGCCGGCGTTCTCGGATTAAAGCTCGTCGGCGGTTCGTCCAATGAGAAGGAGGCGGCGCACTAATGGCTTGGATATCGTTACTACTGGCAGGCGTTTTTGAAGTTGTTGGCGTGCTCGGGATGAACCGGATTAAGCGCGACAATAACGCAAAGGCTTATCTTATCTTTTTAAGCGGCACGATTCTCAGCTTCGGGTTATTGAGCTTCGCTATGAGAAGTCTCCCGATGGGTACCGCCTACGCCATTTGGACAGGAATCGGCACGGTTGGCGGAGCGCTTCTGGGCATGTTTTTTTTCGGCGAATCGAAAGAGTGGCGCCGTATATTGTTTATAGCGATGGTGCTTGGCGCAGCCGTCGGACTGAAGCTTATTTCCTAAACGAATGTATGGAATAATAAAAGCAGCATGCTGTCTCTAGTTCTATCCGAACGGAGACGACATGCTGCTATTTTTGTGTTATGGCTTTTGTCAGATCTTCAAAAGAGCGTCGAACTTATCGCCGTCCAAGAAGTTGCCGACGTAGAAGTCGCCGAAATCGCCGAATCTTGCGCTCACTTCGTCAAAGCGCATTTCATAGACGAGCTTCTTGAACTGCAGCGCGTCATCCGCAAACAGCGTAACGCCCCACTCCCAATTGTCGAAGCCGACGGAGCCGGTAATGATCTGCTTCACTTTGCCGGCATATTTGCGGCCGATCATGCCGTGGCTGCGCATCATCTCGCGGCGCTCTTCCATGCTGAGCATGTACCAGTTGTCACTGCCGGAGCGGCGCTTGTTCATCGGATAGAAGCAGATATGCTTCCATTTCGGCAAGACCGGCTTCAGCCTCGCGACAACCTCCGGGTTCTCCATCGGGTCGGAGCCCGGCTGGCCCATATAATTACTCAGCTCGACAATACTGACGTAAGAATGAACGGGATATGTAAAGCTTGCGAAAGTCGTTTTGTTAAACGCGGTTTCGATTTCGTTAAGCTCCTCCAGCGTTTCGCGCAAATGCATAAATACAAAATCGGCTTTTTGCCCGACAATCGAATATACGGCCGTGCTGCCGAGCTTCTGCTCTTCCAGCTGGTTCCACTGATTCAGGAAGGTGTGCAGCTCGTCCAGCGCGCGCTTGCGTTCGCTCTCATCGGCAAGACGCCATGCCGTCCAGTCGACGCTGCGGAAATCGTGGAGGGCGTACCAGCCTTCCAGTGTTTGTGCGGCTTCGCTCATTTTCGTATAACTCCTTTCAGTCCCTTTAATTCAAGCTTCTATTATTGTAGCGAATGGGCGGTTGCGAAAGCAAATGGCGGTCTTGTGACAATTGTCGACTGTCAATTGACTTCGGATGCCGCTTTCATTAAACTAAAAAAAGTTAAGATTGCGCGTATACCGTACACATGGACGGACCTGCCTGAAAGGAGTATGGAAATGCCGGATTTACTCGTATATATTATTCAGACATGCGTGGCGACGGTGCTGTTTTTCGTCATGATGTTCGGAATCGGTTTTATATTGAATATGCTGCTTAAGACGACATGGTTTCCGATCATCCTCTTTTTTATCGTGTTGATCGGACTTGCGATTTGGTCGCCATGGGATGAAGCGTCGAATCCGACCTTTGATAATATCGGAGACTACACCATTATTTACTACATCCCGATTACCGGCGCGCTCATCGGGGCATACGTCAGCGGTTGGGCGATCCGGAAGCTTCGTCAGGGCGGCTACAAAATGTTCTAAAGGCATGAACGAAAAATCCCTCATTCGGGGGATTTTTCTATTTGTGCGGACCGCCAATCTTGTCGGAATTTGTGCTAGAATAATAGACAGAAAGTAAAGGATGGAGTCGGTGCGATGCGCATCAATCATATCATGCAGTTTACGGAACATCACCGTTATTACATATTCCGTGATTTCTCATTAAGCAGCCTGGATTATAAAATGCTGTCGCTCATCTACCAGCCGATGGTGGGTGCGTTTGCCATTTCGTTATTCCAGCAGCTGTATCACGGTATAGCAGAGGACCGCGCCGGTTATTCGGCTCTGGAGCCTCACCGCAAGCTGTTTCTGGGACTCGGCCTCGAAATGAATGAGAAAAGCCGCCGTTTTGTCATTGAACAAACCTCCAAGCTGGAGGCCGTAGGGCTGCTCGTGACTTCTCGATTAGGCGTACCGGAGCTTGCGGATGTCATCTATGAATATGAGCTGGTGAAGCCGCTGTCGCCTGCGGAGTTTTTCCGCAACATGCATCTGGCTATGCTGCTCCGGGATAAAGTAGGCAAATATGCGGTCATTGCGCTGCGGGAGTCCTTCGGAGCCAGCGAGCCCGATGAGCTTGCGCATGCCCAGCTGACGAAGGAAAATATTTCAGTGCCGTTTTACGAGCTGTTCAAGCTGAATATGCAGTCCTTCGACTCCGAGCTGGAGCAGGCGCTTACGGAGGTCGCGCCTTCGAGGCAAACGACCGCGAAGACGGAGATGGCTTCCGCGGGCATTCCGTACGGCGAGCTGATTCTCCGGTTCCCGCGCAATTCGGCGAACCGCCCGTATGTGGAGCGGCTGCGTAACGATGCGGAAGGACTCGCGCAAGTGAACTATGTGGCTTACAAATATAATCTGACTGTTGCGAATTTGTGCCGGCTGCTTGATGAAGACGGCGTGTTCAGTCCGAGCGGCGAGGTTAATATGGACGAGCTGCAGCTTCGGGCGAACCAGCTGTACAGACAGGATAAAAAGCGGGAAGGCGACCGTCAGCGCAAGCTGTCGAATACGGCTATGCGCGCCGACGAGCCTCTGGCGGCAGAGGATGAGCTGGACGAGGAATTCGAAGTGAAGGAGCAGGACTATTTGCCTGTTCCGAGTCAGCTCTCTGGGCGCTGTGACATTCAGCAATACAATATGCTGATGCGCAACGAGCCGCATACGAGATTTTTGAAGCGGTTTTTCCCCGGCGCGGTGCCGGATTGGGTGGACAATGTGTTCGAACGTATCGATTTGAATTACCGCTTGGCAGGCCCTGTTATTAATGTGCTGATTCATTATGTGCTGGGAGGAAGCGACAGCGCTCGGGTAACAAGAACGTTCATCGATGCCGTCGCGTCTAACATGCTGATGAAGGGAATTAACACATTCGAAAAAGCGGTGCACTACGTGCGGGAGCAAGCGCAGGTCGAGCAGGAGAAGGAGCGCCGCAAGGAATCCGGCGCGGGCGTAAGCGGAAGCAGAAGCGCCCCACGCGGCGGCGGGCACCGCGGCGGCGTTTCCCGAAAGCCGGCGATCCCGATCGTATCCGTCGATCAGCAAGCGGAGGCGATATCCGCCGAAGAGCTCGAGGAGCTCCGCAAGCTAGCAAGAAAGCTGGACGGCAAATCGTAAAGATAAGAGGTGAGGATGGATGGAATCGTTAGGCGAATTGATGAAATCTTGGTCAGGCGGCAAAGCCATGACCGAGCAAGCGGAGCAGAAGCTGGCCGAGCTTATGCGCGATCCTTTGATCGAGAAGTTCCGGAGCAAATATCCCGAAGTCGACGAGGAAGCGATTCGGCTTAATTTGAACCGCGTTCATCAGTATGTGAGAGAATATCGGAATTGCTCGCAGTGTCCGGGCTTGGATCTTTGCCCTAACGATTACGAGGGACACTACACGCTGCTTACGGCGGAATCGCTGAACGGCAGGACGCAGCTGTACGACCGTAAAGTGTCATGCAAAAAGTTCCTCGCCCGCAGAACGGAGGAGGCAGTGCGAAGCCGGATACGGAGCTTCTACGTGGATAACGCGGCGCTCCAGCGGGGATATGCCTCAGACGAGATCTTAACCAACGATTTGAAGCGAAGCAAGGCCGTCGGCCAAGTGCTCCGCTATATCGACCGGGCCAAGGAGAACGGGCTTGGATCGGAAGGACTGTATTTGACGGGACAGTTCGGTACGGGCAAAACCTTCTTAATGTGTTATTTGCTCCACGAGCTTGCGGAAGCGGGCTATTCGGGCGTCATTGTCTACATGCCGGACTTCGTCGAGGATTTGAAGGTGCTTATGCATGATCCCGCGAAGCTGAAGGAGACGGTCGAGATGATGAAGTCGACGGACCTTCTCATATTTGACGATATCGGCGCGGAAAACTTGAATCCCTGGGTTCGCGACCACGTCCTCGGCGCTATTCTGAATTACCGGATGGAGCGCAAGCCGACATTCTATACATCCAATTATGATTTGGACGCGCTGGAGCGCCATTTCAGTTTTACGAGCAAAGACGGGGACGAGCTCCATAAAGGGCAGCGGATCATGGACCGTATTCGGCCTTTTGTAGAGACGGTAATTGTCGCGGGGGAGAATAAACGGGGCAGGAAGTAGGGTTACCCAAATCCGGCCATTATACATGTATTGATTTTATGGTATGTACCAGCCACCTATTTTGAAATCCTGTGAATAGGCATTGATTTTTAGGAAAGGGAGCCACAGCGGCTTCGTTCGTAAAAATGGTGCTTGTTCGCGGGATTTTTTTATCGGTCGTCCAATTGCAATTATAAGGTGATCTTATAAGTCTCATTATTTTCTCTAAATTTCGTATTGACAGGAAATGGGCGACGCTGTTAATATGCTTACATAACCAACTAATCAGGTAGGAATAATGGATAAATGACCGGACGACCGGAGTGGATTTCATCCCTAACCTAAACAAACAAACACAAATATTAGGGGTGTGGTTTTGATGAAAAGAAGGATGGTTCGTCTTCATGCATTGATTTTATTTGTCGTATTGGCTGTAACGATTACCGCTTGCGGCGGCAATGGAAACGCGAATAACGGGAAGTCCGGCAATAATGGGGCAGCGCCGGCCGCCACGAATTCGGAAACAACCGCGGAAGCAAGCCCGGACGCGAAGGAAGAGCTGCCGCCGGTAAAACTGCTCAATGTATCCTATGATCCGACCCGCGAGCTGTATGAGGAGTTTAATCAAGCGTTTGCCGCGTATTGGCTGAAGGAGAAAAACCAGAAGGTCGAAATCGATCAATCGCACGGCGGCTCCGGCAAGCAGGCGAGGGCGGTGATCGACGGGCTCAAGGCGGACGTGGTGACGCTGGCTCTCGGCTATGATGTGGACGCGTTAAGAGAAAAGGACCTGCTCGACGAGAACTGGCAGCAGCAGTTCGAGCGCAACAGCTCGCCGTATACGTCCACGATCGTCTTTCTCGTTCGCAAAGGCAATCCGAAAGGCATTCAAGATTGGAATGACTTGCTGAAGGACGGCGTTGAAGTGATTACGCCAAATCCGAAAACATCGGGCGGGGCGCGCTGGAACTACCTAGCGGCTTGGGGCTACGCGCTGAAGCATAACAACAATGATGAAGAGGCCGCCAAACAATTCGTGAAAGAGCTGTTCCAGCACGTACCGGTATTAGATACCGGAGCCCGCGGTTCGACAACAACCTTTACGGAACGCGGCATTGGCGATGTGCTTCTCGCTTGGGAGAACGAAGCGTACCTGTCGATCAACGAGCTGGGCCCGGATAAATTCGATATCGTATATCCTTCCATAAGTATTCTGGCTGAGCCGCCGGTCGCCGTCGTTGACAAGGTAGTGGATGAGCGGGGCACGCGGGAAGTCGCGGAAGCTTACTTGCAATATTTGTACACCGAAGAAGGCCAGCGAATTGCGGGTAAAAATTATTACAGACCGACGAATGAGGCAATAGCGGAGGAGTTTAAGGACCAATTCCCGGCGCTTGAGCTGCTTACCATCGATCAGGACTTCGGCGGCTGGAACGAAGCGCAAACGAAACATTTTGCAGACGGCGGCATTTTTGACCAGATCTACACGCCGGGATCTTAAGGCTTATCCCCTAAAGAGCGGAGCTGACTTCACATGAAAGGTTCCAAAAAACGGAGCGTATTGCCGGGATTTCGTTTGTCGCTTGGATTTACTTTGTTTTATTTGAGCCTGCTTGTACTGATTCCGCTTGCGGGCATCTTTATAAAATCGTTTGAGCTCAGCTGGGCCGAGTTTTGGAGCGCGGTTACGAATCCAAGGGTTCTGGCGTCGTACCGCATCAGCTTCAGCACGGCCCTATGGGCCGGACTCATCAACGCCGTATTCGGGCTGCTGATCGCTTGGGTGCTGGTACGCTACCGTTTTCCAGGCAAAAAAATAATCGACAGCTTGATCGATATTCCGTTTGCGCTGCCCACAGCGGTGGCGGGGATCGCGCTGACAACGATCTATTCGAAGACGGGATGGATCGGCTCCTTGCTGGAGCCGCTCGGGATTAAGATCGCGTATACGCAGGCCGGCATAACCATTGCCCTTATTTTTATCGGACTTCCCTTTGTCGTACGGACCGTACAGCCCGTCCTGCAGGATCTGGAATCGGAGACGGAGGATGCGGCGGCGACACTCGGCTCGTACAGGTTCCGCACCTTCCGCAAAGTGATATTGCCCGGCATTATGCCGGCGCTTCTAACGGGATTTGCGCTCGCCTTCGCGCGCGGCATCGGCGAATACGGCTCGGTCGTGTTCATCTCCGGCAACATGCCGATGAGGACAGAGATTGCTCCGCTTCTTATTATGACAAAGCTGGAGCAGTACGATTACGCGGGCGCTACGGCCATCGCAGCTGTCATGCTCATTGTTTCTTTTATTCTTCTGCTTGTGATTAATCTGCTGCAATGGCGAATGCAGCGGAGGGCGGAAGCCAATGTGTAGGCATAGGAGGCGATCGAAATGGCTGGCGCAATAACCGTATTCGGATCGAAAGAGGAGATCAAGCGGCCGAAGCATAATACGGAGCATCCGGTTGTGCAGGGCCTACTGATCGGAGCCGCCTTATTGTTCATAGGTCTTGTTATTGTTTTGCCGCTCGTGACCGTTTTCGCGGAAGCGTTCAAAAAAGGCGCCGCCGTCTATTTCGAAGCGTTAAGCGAACCGGATGCCTTATCGGCGCTGAAGCTCACCCTGATTGTAGCGGTCATCGCGGTGCCGCTGAATACGATTTTTGGCGTCGCGGCAGCCTGGGTGATCAGCAAATTTAAGTTCCGCGGCAAAAACCTGCTCATTACGCTGATCGATCTTCCATTTGCGGTATCTCCGGTTATCGCCGGACTCATCTATATGCTGATGTTCGGCGCGCAAGGCTTTTTAGGCCCTTGGCTGGATGAGCAAGGCATTCAGATTATGTTTGCGATACCGGGCATTGTTCTCGCGACTGTCTTCGTTACGGTGCCCTTTGTTGCCAGAGAACTCATTCCGCTAATGCAGGCGCAAGGCGTTCAGGAGGAGGAGGCTGCCGCAAGCTTGGGAGCCAAAGGCTGGTCCATCTTCTGGCGGGTCACTCTTCCGAACATCAAATGGGGGCTGCTGTACGGCGTAATACTCAGCAACGCCAGAGCGATGGGAGAGTTCGGCGCGGTATCGGTCGTCTCGGGTCATATTCGGGGACAAACGAATACGCTGCCGCTGCATGTTGAGATTTTGTATAACGAATATCAGTTTTCAGCTTCCTTTGCGGTCGCGTCGCTGCTTGTTATGCTGGCTGTTTTAACATTGATCGTAAAAGCGATCGTCGAGTGGAAATCATCAGCTCATTAGGAGGGGATTCAAATGGCAAAGCCGCTTGTAATCGATGAGGTTTGGCAGGAACGGATTTTGAATCAAGTGAGCGGAATTCAGTACGGTCAAGTTATCATTACCGTTCATGACGGCAGAATCGTGCAAATCGATCGGACGGAAAGAGTCCGTTACGAGCAGTCGCCTGCGCAGAAGCAGGCGGCGGAACCGCTCAAAGCAGGCGGTGCCGGCAATCCGGTCGTCGATTCGACCAAAGATTTAAAAGCGGCTCAATAGCTTCATCAACGAAAAAAAGCTCCGCGCTGATCCGGCGAAATCGCCGAAGAGCGCGGAGCTTTTGTATCATCTGCTAGGAGATGACAAATTTCACGATAACCGCAACAGCGAATACTACGACCATGAAACCGAGCATGCCGCCAAAGCCTGCTACCACATCCATTAGGTCATGGCGCGGTTCTTCGTTAATGTGTTCGCGCGGATCTCTAACATTCTCCATCGTTGACGTCCTCCTTCAAAGCTTGCAGGGCAACCTTATCGCCGTAAGCGTTCGCTTCATATCTTTCAATAGTATACCCAAAGTTTCGAACAAATGTAAAGACGGAAGCGGTGACAATTGTAAGACAAAAGGTCGAACAAGTGTGCTACAATGTGTTTATGGCGGATTAGGAATGTGGAGGTGAGCCATGATGAAGGAACAGGAACAGCAGGTGAAGGAACATATTCGCAACAAGCTGGCGCTGCTTCCGGACAAATCGGGCTGTTACTTAATGAAGAATAAGGACGGCGTCATTATATACGTGGGCAAGGCGAAGGTGCTGAAGAACAGAGTCCGGTCTTATTTTATTGGCAGTCATAACGGCAAAACGCAGCGGCTGGTTTCGGAAATCGCCGACTTCGAGTTTATCGTGACCTCCAGCAATATGGAAGCGCTCATTCTGGAGTGCAACCTGATCAAGCAGCATCATCCCCGGTATAACGTATTGCTGAAGGACGATAAAACCTTTCCTTATATTAAAATAACGAACGAAAAGCATCCCAAGCTTGAAGTGACTCGCAGGATCGTTAAAGATAAAGGCAAGTATTTCGGGCCGTATCCGAACGCCTTTGCGGCTCAGCAGACGAAGAAGCTGCTGGACCGCTTGTATCCTCTGCGCAAATGCAACACGCTTCCGGATAAAGTGTGTCTCTACTATCATCTGGGACAATGCGTTGCTCCATGCGAATATGAGGTCGAGCCGCAAACCTATGAAACGATGATCTCCGAAATTACGAAATTTTTGAACGGCGGGGAGGATGTCGTTAAAGCGGAGCTGGAGCGTAAAATGCAGGCCGCAGCGGAAGCGCTCGAATTCGAAAGAGCGAAGGAGTTCCGCGATCAGATCGTTGCGATCGACGCCGTCATGGAGAAGCAGAAGATTACGATGACCGATGCGATGGACCGGGATATATTCGGCTACGCGGTCGATAAAGGCTGGATGTGCGTACAGATCCTGTACATGCGCAAAGGCAAGCTGATCGAACGCCACGGTACGACCTTCCCTTATTATGGTGAAGAATACGATGACTTCATGACGTTCGTGACGCAGTATTACAGCGATAACCCTGCGCTTCCGAAGCAAATTTTGCTGCCTCATCCGCCGGATGCCGACGCGGAGCATGAGGAGGAAGTGATGACGTCGCTTCATAACTGGCTGAAGGTGAAGGTGCATATGCCGCAGCGCGGCCGCAAAAGCGAGGTCGTCAGCATGGCGCAGGATAATGCGCGCGTTATGCTGGAGGAGAAGTTCCGTTTGATCGAGCGGGACGAAGAACGAAGCGTCAAAGCTTCGCAGTCGCTTGCGGAATGGCTTGGCCTTGCGCAGGTGCGCCGAATTGAAGCCTTCGATAACTCCAACATTCAAGGCACGAATCCCGTGTCCGCGATGGTGGTGTTCACGGACGGCAAGCCGGACCGGAAGGAATACCGCAAATATAAGGTGAAGACGGTAGAAGGGCCGGACGATTACGAAACGATGAGAGAAGTGATCCGAAGAAGATACGAACGCGTATTGAAGGAAGGTTTGTCGCGTCCGGATCTGATCGTCGTGGATGGAGGCAAAGGTCAAATCGCGGCTGCTCTCGATGTACTGGAGAATGAGCTTGGTCTCGATATCCCCGTATGCGGTCTCGTGAAGGACGCCAAGCATAAGACGGCCCAGTTGATGACCGGAGATCCGGCTGAGATTGTGCCGCTGCCGCGCGACAGCCAGGAGTTTTATTTGCTCCAGCGTATCCAGGATGAGGTCCACCGCTTCGCGATTACCTTCCACCGCGAGCAGCGGGCGAAATCGATGGTGGAATCGAAGCTGGACGGCATTCCCGGAGTCGGCGAGAAACGACGCAAGGCGCTGCTTAAGCATTTTGGCTCATTGAAGAAAATAAAAGAGGCCTCCGTCGAAGACTTCAGGCCTCTTTCCATCGGCGACAAGCTCGCCGGGCAAATTATTGCGGCTCTGCAGGACGAACCGTCGAATTAATCGGCAGGTTCGTCTTTTTTCTTTTGCTCCATTCTCGGAGAATGAAGGCAATAATGAGCGGCAGCAGGACGAACAATACGGAGGACGTAATATTGAGCGCGCCGCCCACCATGATCAGCGAGCTGCCTACCGCCACGCTGTTAAAGATCGCGTGCGTAAACATCGCGGTAATAAACCCGTATCGGACAAAGATAAAGCTGAACAGCAGACCGATGATCATCAGCTCAAACAGCCGGGTCGTGGACGGGTAGAACGGATACATGACGTGTCCGAGCGCCCAGAACAAGGTTGGCAGAATCGCTGCCGCGAACGTGTGCCGGAACCATCTGCGGAACAGACCGATGCCGAAGAACCGGAACACGGCTTCCTCCGAAATCGCCGCCGCCCATGCGAGCACCGGCATCAGCCACAGCGGAGTCATATTGTAAGGGGACATGGTGACGTCGCTGGCCCCCCATGTGCCGATCAGCTTTTCAAGCGCTAAAAAGATTAACGGCTGCAACCCGAGCATAATCGCAGCGAACAGATAGGACAGGCCCATGCTCCGCCAAACGTAGTCGCCGTAGCCCGGTTCCCTAAGGCGAGGCCATAACGCTCGGCCTTGCGCTTTCCATAACCCTTCGCCTGCGATAATCGAGAAATAGACCGATGCCGCCATTGCGATGGACAACAAAATCGTCGTAATAATGAGGGAAATCATGATGACAAAGCCGCTTCCCATACTCGTCTCGCCCTGCGATGCGAGAACCCCGTCCATCACGCCGAGATTCATGATGACATAGGTGACGAAGAAGACGGATGTCAGGATGATCCCGAACTTAAAGGACGAATATTGGCGGTATAGAATCGCGTATATAATAGCCAGTATGCCGAGCACAAAGCTCATCAGACCGTATCCGATACCTGTCAGCCAGCCGGCCAATGAATCCTGTTTCTCGACGTAACGTTTGTAATCGTCCGGCACAACAAAGGCCGGTTTGAATTTCGTTAGGACCGGGGTGTCTCCGATCAACTGGGTTTTCGCGTCGATGGACAGGCCTGCTTCGCCTATACGGTACCCGTCAAGGCTGACGGCGACGCCGTTGTTGTCATTGCCGGGCGAGACGCTGAGCTTGCCGTCCTGCCATTGTTTTTGACTGATGTAAGTCGTCACTTGCTCTTGCGTTTCTTCCGGGGACAGCGTCTCGCCGTACAAATAATAGCTCCAGCCGACGACTTCCTTATTATACATATGTACGTATACAAAGCCGTACTCTTCGCCGCCCGCGAACTCGAGATTCACTTGAAACGTATCAACCGGGAAGAGCTTATCGTATTTATCCTCATATTCATCAAGCAGCTTCTCCTTGGATAAATAACCGGCAAGCAGCTTGTCGGATTGATGCACGGCCCGCGCGGAGGATACCGTAAGTCCCGTTTGCTTCTCCGCTAACGCGATCGCCTGCTGCTCGGCTTCCTCCTTTGGAATCACTTTGCCCCCGTATTCGTGCTCATTCGTTTGGACAATGACCGGCACGATCTCTACACCGACAAAAACGATTAAAAGGATGATCGCGGCCAGTACATATTTTTTCCATTCCATCGGTTTAATAAGATCGATCATACTTCACCTCTACCTGTCAGAATTGCACAGCCTTACACTACCTTATCACATGGATGGGGAAATTATCCATCCTCTATATCTATAGTCATTCGTCTACGATAGGCAGTGGATTCGATAACCAATAAGATGGAAATAATTATAGGTAATTAAACTTTGCGGCAATCTCGGTTACGCATTGACGAATCGCCGGACTTAAGCCGGACGGGTCGATGTGGATAAGCGAGGTGGTGCGTTTCGTGTCCTCCAGCTCCCGAATCGGCACGACCATCAGATCGTTATCCGAAAGCAGCTGCTCGCGCAAATAAGACTTGGGCAGCAGTGTGCCGGCGCGGCAAGTATGAAGCAGCCTTAGAATCGCTTCGAAGGAGTCGATTTCCATACGCACGTCCGGCGAGATGCCGTGCATCTCGAACAGCTCGTCGGTTAGAATGCGGTACCAAGTGCCTTTGGAAAAAAGAATCATCGGCAGGCCGTTCAGATCGTGGATATGGAGCGAGCCCTTCTCCGTCATCAAATGCCCTCGGGGGACGACGAGCAGCAGGTGGTCGTCGAATAACGGAATGCATCGCAATGACGAATCCTCAATGCTGGACGCGACAATGCCGATATCTACTTTATGCTCTCTGACGAAAGTAATGATCTCATGCGTCTTGCCGGTAATGGCTTTTATGTCGTATTCCGGATGCGTAGACGTCAGCAGCTGGATGAGATCGGGCAGCGTCGTCTGCAAGGTCGTTAAGCTGGCGCCGATCGTCAGCGAGGTACGGCCTGTCGCTGTAAATTCGGAGACTGTCTGCAAATAGCTGCGATGCAATTGGCGCAGCTCCAGCGCGTATTCGTAAGTCAGCTGGCCGATCCGCGTCAGCTCCAGCCGTTTCCCGATCCGCCGGAACAGCTGGGCGCCGATTTCATCCTCCAGCTTTGCGAGCTTACGCGATAAGGCGGGCTGCGAGAGGTTCAACAGGGCGGAAGCTTTATTCATGCTGGACTGCTCGACAATGACCGTGAACACATGCAGCTCTTCGTACATAACCGTTCGCTCCCCTTATATCATTTTGTTATAAGAAATTATAAAAAATAAGCAATTCCATTATAAGATGAAAAGGAGTACGATGGAAGTGTGGCAAATGTGTGTCGACTTTTGTTGACGGGGGTACAGGCAAGCGTTACAATTTAGAATGGTTTGTTTCAACAAGGGAATGGGCAACTCACAGTCTTGAAAGGAGAAGGAAAAATGAAAGGAAATTCGTATTTCTCGCGCAAGCTGCACTCGCTCCTGGGGATTATTCCACTCGGCGGGTTTATTCTTGTGCACGCGCTTACGAACTACCAAGCGTTCGAGAGGGGTCCCGAAGGCTTCGCCAACGGCGTGCATACGATCAACAGCTTGCCGGTGCTGCCGGTGCTTGAAATTTTCGGCATCTATCTCCCGCTATTGTTTCACGGTATTTACGGCTTATACGTCGCTTACCAGTCGAATTCGAACACGGGGCGCTTTAAGTACGGGCGCAACTGGGCGTTCACGGCGCAGCGCATTACGGGCGTGATCACGTTCGTATTCGTGTTCTGGCATGTGTATCAGACGCGGATTCAAGTTTACCTGGGCAATATCACGCATGAGGAGCTTGGCTCGACGATGCACACTATCGCAAGCAGCCCGGTTATGTTCGTGCTGTATGTGATCGGCGTGCTTAGCGCGGTATTCCACTTCAGCAACGGTCTGTGGGCGTTCCTGGTCAGCTGGGGAATTACGGTGGGACCGAGAGCGCAGCGCATTTCTTCCTATATTTGCATGGGCGTATTCGTGCTCGTATCGGCCCTGTTTATTCTTTCCCTGGTAGCGTTCAGCGGCGACGAGTTCAAAGAAGCTGCAAACGCCGCTTTGACTTGGACGAATATTGGTTAGTTTGAAGACAAGGAGCGAAGCGAAATGGCAAAAAACAAAATCATCGTTGTCGGCGGCGGTCTAGCCGGCCTGATGGCGACAATTAAAGCGGCGGAGGCCGGCATTCATGTCGACCTGTTCTCCCTTGTGCCGGTTAAGCGTTCGCACTCCGTGTGCGCGCAAGGCGGCATTAACGGCGCCGTTAATACAAAAGGCGAAGGCGACTCCCCTTGGGAGCATTTTGACGATACGGTATACGGCGGCGACTTCCTCGCGAACCAGCCTCCGGTAAAAGCGATGTGCGAAGCGGCGCCAGGCATCATCCACTTGATGGACCGGATGGGCGTTATGTTCAGCCGTACGTCGGAGGGCTTGCTTGACTTCCGCCGGTTCGGCGGCACGAAGCATCACCGCACCGCGTTTGCGGGCGCAACGACTGGCCAGCAGCTGCTGTACGCGCTCGACGAGCAAGTGCGCCGCTGGGAATCGGCGGGTCTTGTTAACAAGTTCGAGCACTGGGAGTTTCTAGGCGCGGTAATCGACGACGACGGCGTATGCCGCGGCGTATCGGCGCAGGACCTGCGCTCGATGCAAGTGCATACGGTTCGCGCGGATGCGGTTATTTTGGCGTCTGGCGGTCCTGGCATTATTTTCGGTAAAACAACGAACTCCGTCATTAACACGGGTACGGCTGCATCGGCTGTATACCAGCAAGGCGTAAAATACGCGAACGGCGAGTTTATCCAAATCCACCCGACGGCAATTCCGGGCGACGACAAGCTTCGTCTCATGTCCGAATCCGCGCGCGGCGAAGGCGGACGCATCTGGACATACAAAGACGGCAAACCTTGGTACTTCCTGGAAGAGAAATACCCGGCTTACGGAAACCTGGTGCCTCGCGATATCGCGACTCGTGAAATTTTCTCCGTGTGCGTAGACCAGAAGCTCGGCATCAACGGCGAAAACATGGTGTACCTTGACCTGTCGCATAAAGATCCGAAGGAGCTTGACGTTAAGCTTGGCGGCATCATCGAAATTTACGAGAAGTTTATGGGCGACGACCCGCGGAAAATTCCGATGAAGATTTTCCCTGCGGTTCACTACTCGATGGGCGGCATGTGGGTTGACTACAACCAAATGACGAACATTCCTGGTTTGTTCGCGGCAGGCGAATGCGAATATCAATACCATGGCGCGAACCGTCTCGGCGCTAACTCGCTGCTGTCCGCGATTTACGGCGGTATGGTGGCCGGCCCGAAAGCGGTGGAATACATCAAAGGCCTCAAGAAATCGGCTGAAGACGTATCCTCTTCCGTATTCGACCGCGAAACGAAGCGTCATACGGAGAAATATAACCGAATTCTCGGCATGAACGGCACGGAGAATGCGTATGTCATTCATAAAGAACTTGGCGAATGGATGACGAACAACATGACGGTTGTTCGCTTCAACGATAAGCTGGAAGCAACGATCAACAAAATTAAAGAACTGAAACAGCGCTATAACAACATCAACATTAACGATACGGCGCAGTGGAATAACGCAGGTGTCGCCTTTACACGTCAGCTGTGGAATATGCTTGAGCTGTCCGAAGCGATGACGCTTGGCGCCCTCATGCGGAACGAAAGCCGCGGCGCGCACTACAAGCCGGAATTCCCTGAACGCAACGACGAAGACTTCATGAAGACGACGATCGCGGATTGGACGCCGGACGGACCGATGATTTCGTATGAAGACGTTGATGTCAGCCTTATTCCTCCGCGCAAACGCGATTACTCCACCGATAAGAAGAAAGGAGAATAATCATGGCCGAAACGACTGTCGCATCCAAAACCGTTAAATTTATTGTCTCGCGCCAGGATACGCCGGAATCCAAGCCGTATACGGAAGAGTTCGAAATTCCATACCGTCCGAACATGAACGTGATCAGCGGACTGATGGAAATTCAGCGTAATCCGGTTAAGGCGGACGGCTCCAAAACCTCTCCGGTATGCTGGGAGTCCAACTGCTTGGAGGAAGTGTGCGGCGCATGCTCGATGGTCATTAACGGCAAGCCGCGTCAAGCGTGCAGCGCCTTAGTCGACCAATTGGAGCAGCCGATTCGCCTTGAGCCGATGCGCACTTTCCCTGTCGTGCGCGACCTGGTAATTAACCGTGAGCGCATGTTCAACGCTTTGAAGAAAGTAAAAGCATGGATTCCGATCGACGGAACGTATGACCTGGGTCCAGGTCCGCGTATGGCCGAGACGAAGCGTCAATGGGCGTACGAGCTGTCGAAATGTATGACTTGCGGCGTCTGCTTGGAGTCTTGCCCGAACGTGAACGACCGGAACAGCTTTATCGGTCCGGCCGCGATCTCTCAGGTTCGCTTGTTCAACGCTCACCCAACCGGCGAGATGAACAAGGAAGAACGTCTGGAAGCGCTCATGACGGACGGCGGCATTGAGGGCTGCGGCAACTCGCAGAACTGCGTGCGCTCCTGCCCGAAAGGCATTCCGCTGACGACTTCCATCGCGGCGATGAACAGAGATACGACGAAGCATCTGTTCAAGAAATGGCTTACGAATTAAACAGCTGAATTTCCAAAACCCTCAAGCGGCGCTCGTCCGCTTGAGGGTTTTTTGGTTACAAAGGGGCAGCATCCTGAGGGAATATTTGTTTAAAATCAAATAAGACGGTTGTAAAATACTCAAATTTGAGTAAAATAACAGATGTGGTTTAGTTATGGACAGAAGGATGGGGAGAAAATGGATGCCAATAAAAGCAATGTCAAGCTTGTTGTAGCGGGCTTGCTGCTCGGTTTGTTTATGTCTGCGCTGGACCAAACAATCGTTTCGACGGCCATGACGACGATTATTAAGAAATTAGGCGGCTTTGAACATTTTATTTGGGTATATTCCGCCTACATGATTGCGATGGTTGTCGCAACGCCGATTTTCGGCAAGCTGTCGGATATGTACGGCCGAAGACGGTTTTTCCTGCTGGGGCTTTCGTTGTTCGTCATAGGATCGATTCTATGCGGCACGTCCCAGAACATGGAGCAGCTTATTATTTACCGCGCGATTCAAGGCATAGGCGGCGGCGCGATTATGCCGATTGTGTTTACGATTATTTTCGACCTCTTCCCTGCGGAGAAACGCGGCAAAATGATGGGACTCTTCGGCGCCGTATTTGGCATTTCCAGCGTATTTGGCCCGATTATGGGCGGCGCGATAACGGATTACTTCAGCTGGCGCTGGATCTTCTACATAAATGTGCCGATAGGCATATTGTCGTTTCTGTTTATTTGGCGCGCTTATCACGAATCCCGCAATACGCGAAAGCAGCACATCGATTGGACCGGCGCGATATTGCTGACCGCGTCGATTCTCTGCTTAATGTTCGGTTTGGAGCTTGGCGGCACGGAAGGCTGGGCCTGGGGGTCCGTTCAAACGATCTCGTTATTTGCAGGTACGGCCGTCTTTCTAGCGTTGTTTCTGTTCGCGGAGACAAAGGCGAAGGATCCGATTATTAAGCTTAGCCTCTTTGGCGAGCGTCTGTTCACCAGCAGTATGATGATCGGCTTGTTATATGGCGCTGTGATGATTGCAGGCGCAACCTATATTCCGATCTTTATCCAAGGCGTGTTTCATCAGTCCGCGACGGAGACGAGCACCGTTCTCATACCGATGATGCTTGGAGTCGTTGCCAGCAGTCAGATCGGGGGACGGATCGCGGGAAAATTCCCGTTCCGCAATATTATGCTTGTATCGGCCACTACGTTAACAATCGGTACGGTTTTGCTAGGCTTTGCGATGGATGCGGAGAGCAGCCGTCTGCTGATTACGTTGTATATGGTTATCGTTGGACTAGGCATCGGCGTGTCATTCCCGCTCATGAATATGTCGACGTTAAGCTCCGTTCCTCCTCAATATAAAGGCTCCGCGTCGTCGCTGATCACGTTTTTCCGGACAATCGGCTCGGCGCTTGGCGTAACGGTTTTTGGCGTGCTGCAGAAATCAAGCTTCCAGTCGGGCATCGAGCAGCTGCCGGGTATGGATCCGGGAGCGGCGGAGCAGGTGAAGGGCGGCCAGGCTTTACTTGATCCGGACGTGCAAGCGCAAATGGGCTTAACGCCGGACATTGTGAATGTACTGCTTGGCAAGCTGGCGGATTCCATCATTTACGTGTTTCAATGGAGCGTTATTTTGCCGATTGCGGCGTTTATTTTCGTGTTCCTAATGGGACGCGCGCGCCTCGAATCTTCGAACAGGCAAGGGGCCGGCGCCAAATCATCGCAGCAAGGCGATGCCCCGGCTAACCCGCTCACAGAGCCTTCTCCTCATAGGAGCTGAGCCGGATGTCGATGAAGCTGCTTGTGCTTGGGCTGCTAATTGAAAAAAATCGGCATCCCTACGATATCCGTCAAACGATTAAGGGGCGCAACTGGCATGTCGCCTTCAAAATCCGCGACGGCTCGTTATACTATGCCGTCGATCAAATGAGGGCAGACGGGCTGATAGAGGCGGCGGAGGTCATTCCTGTTCCGGGGGACAATAGGCCGGATAAAACGATATACCGCATAACAGAAAAAGGGAAGGCTTCGTTCTTGGAGCTGCTTCAAAAGCAGATGAACCAAACCGCATATCCGGAGCATCCGATCTTCTCGGCATTGCCCTTTGTATCGGTTGCGGATAAGGAGAAGACGATGACGCTTCTGGGCCGCCAGCTGGCGGCATGCAAAGCGCGGATTGAGTTAATGCGGGAGGTCGCCGAGCGGAAGGAAGGGGCTTTGCCAAGGGGCTCCGTTCATTTGATCCGGGGTATTCTACGCTTCAGTGAAGTGGAGAAGGAGTGGCTGGAGGAGATTATCGCAGAGGCCGAGTCCGGCCTTTTGTTCGAGCCAAAGCCTTTGGAAAAAAGCTAAAGTAGAAGTCGTGAACAAGTAAAAAGAACCGATGGGGCGCGGCCCTGTCGGTTCTTTTTATTACATCCAGTTTTCGCCCCATTTTTGAATGGATTCGATCACCGGCTGCAAGTCTTTCCCTTTTGGCGTAAGCTCGTATTCGATCCGAACGGGCATCTCTGGATACACCTGACGGATTACAATGCCCATCGTCTCCAGCTCTTTCATTCGGTCTGTTAGCATTTTGTCGCTCATTTCCGGAATTTGCTCTTTGATATCCTTAAAACGTTTCGGTCCGCCAAGCAATACCCGAATAATTCGTCCCGTCCATTTCTTACCAAGCAAATCAGCCGCTGCTTCATATCTTGGGCACATTGTCGAATAATCCAACAGAATCACCCCGCTTTTTGTAGTTCTATTGTATCATATGAACAAACTAAAAGTAAGTACATTTCAAGAAGTGAAATCATTTGGTGGAATTTGGAAAGCATGTGATGGAATTTCGGTTCTCGGCTTTTCGAATATGTTCTCAGACAGTTCTTAATTAACAATCGGCTCGTCTTTCGAAAGAAGCGAGCTTTCTTACCTGGTTCGGATGTTCGAACGGCATTCCTACAAGCGACGAGAAGCAGCAGGATAGCTGTTGCAGCAATTATTTAATGCACTTGTTCCCTCCCCTTATCTTGCCCCATTGTCCCATCGGAAAGTTAACGCTTTAATCCTTATGAAAGTTGCGGCTTTCCCTTAACTTTACAGCTTGATCACAATGAGACCCGCTAATAGGAAAAGGAAGGCCGCCCATTGAAGCATCGTGAGCCTTTCTTTATAAAAGAGGATGGAGCCAATGGCAACAACCAAGCTGTTGGTGGCAAAGATCGGGGCGGCCAAATTCGCTTGTCCCGTCGAAATCGCATAGGCGTATAATTGTAACCCTCCATAAGAGAACACTCCCGCAGCCAAGCCTAATTGCAGTCCGATACGATCAGAGGCGCGCTCACGCTGCTCCTTCGATGGGATCAAGAACCACAGCAGCGATAAAGCATAGGCAACGAAAAGAATGGGAGCGCTCGATAGTCCAAGCTCGTCGGTTACTTTGAGCCCGCCGTTGCGCAGAGCGAACATGACGATAGCGAGTCCGACGATGATAAACCATCGCTTCTCCTTGATGGACAGCGGTTCCTTTCGTTTATAGGCGATAAGAACAACCGCTAGCAGAAGCATAACGATGCCAACCGTCTGCATCAGGCCAAGCGGCTCGTCGTACCAGAACGTTGCCATCGCAACTACAAATACGATGTTCAAGTTCGTTAGCGGCGAGGTTAAGCTTGCCGGTCCATACTGCAGCGCCTTCATGAACAGAGCATTTCCCCAAGCGGAGCCTGCGCCGATCAGAATGCCAGCCAGCCATACGCCCGGCTGCAATACATCGTTCAGCCTCCCCTCGAACGCCGCATGAATGCCGAAGCCGGCCGCACCGGCGCCGTACAACCCAATGAGCAGCATCCGGGTGGAGCCGCCTTTCATTTGCGAAACCTTCATCCACCAGCCCGCAAGTCCAAATAAAAAAGCGCTGCCGATGGCCGTCAACAACCACATGATGCTCCACACTCCCGATTTGTTACACAAAAGTAATGATTCTGTTACTCCTTTAACACATCAGAGGGCTATTATAATAAGCAAGACCCCCTTTTTATATAACCATTTTGGACCTGCCGAGCGCAGGTCCGCTTTTTTTGTCCGAATAAAGAAGAGGAGGGACGCCCGGTCCCTCCTCCACTTTACAACGGCACAACGACTTGTTTTCTTTGCCGGTAGAAAACCCAGTGCGAGAATCCGATCTCTTTGAGCCGTTTGGCCACAAGCTCCCATTCGTCCCCAACCCGAGAAGGCTTATGCGCGTCCGAACCGAAGGTGACGTTAACGCCGAAGTGAAGAGCGCGCTCCAGAATTTCATCGGAAGGGTACCAGCCTCCGCAGTCTTTTGTGCTTCCGGACGTGTTAATCTCAATCGAAACACCGCATTCTCCTATCGTACGAAGAGCTTTGTCGATATGCTCGTGAGCAGGAATATCGGAGAAGGCGGGGTAGTAGCCTTTCATCGCGTCGATGTGGCCGAGAATGTCGAACATGCCGGTGCGGGCGGATTGCTCAATTAGCTCATAATAGCTTTTTTTCTCGTTAATATGGCCGGCTTCGTCCAGCTTTTTCCACCTATTGCGGTTGAAGATGCTCACGCCGCTGACCTGATGAACGGAACCGATTAAATAATCAAACGGAACGCCTTCATAGGCTTTGCGGTAAGCATCGATATGTTCAGGGAAATAGTCGGATTCCATGCCAAGAAGCACTTCAATCTTACCCGCGTATTTCTCCTTGAGGCGAAGCACCTCGTTAATGTAATTGGCGAAATCGCTTCTTGCCATCGCGATTCCCGGAGAAGGCTGATCCTCCGCGTGGTAAAAGTAGGGCGAGTGGTCCGAAATGCCGATAACCTGAAGACCTGCTTCGATTCCAGCCAGGATATAGTCCTCGATATTGCCGTCTGCGTGACCGCATCTGACATGATGAGTATGTAAATCGAATTTCATGGAATACCTCCTACTCGCTGCTAATAAATTGATGCTCAGGCATGCCCTTTAGATCGCTGAGAAATTGCCGCATCGCCGTATTGAGATAACGTCCCGATTTGTAGACGACGCCGACGGGATGCGTGGCTTCAAGCTCGGGCACTTTGATAAGCTTAAGCGTTCCAAGCTTGAGCTCGGTTGGGATCGAAAGCTTGGAGACAATCGCTGCGCCTAAATCGATCTCTACCATCCGCTTTACTTCTTCACTGCTGGAAAGCTCCATGACGATATTAGGCTGAATATTATATTGACGGAATATGCCGTCCACGAACCGTCGGCCAAGGGTGTCCGGCGCAAGCATGATCATGGGAACGTCCTTAAGTTTGTCGACCGTCGTGTGGGTTAAGCTGCTTAAAGGGTTTTCGGGAGATACGACTAGCTCGAACGTATCGTAATAAAGCACAGATGAGGCAATGTTCGGATTCTTCTCCGAAAGATAGGTTATGCCAACGTCCACGGAACCATTCTCGACGGAAGTCATCACTTGCGTGGAAGGCATCGTATGAATGGTTGTTTTAATTTGCGGGAATTGATTGTGGAAATACGATAAAACCCTAGGTAAAATTTGAATGGCAATCGATGAAGTCGTGCCTAACAAAATATGACCTTGCGGCGTATGATTGAGGTCATCGAGCTTTTGCTTCAGCTCTTCCACGATATCAAGTATGCGTTCCGCATGCTCCAGGAACACTTGGCCGTGATCGGTTAAAGTAACCGGCTGATTGCGGTCGATCAGGACGGTTTTGAATTCGTCCTCCAAGCTTTTGATTTGTGCGGAGACAGCCGGCTGCGTCAAGTTAAGAAGCTCGCCCGCTTTCCGGAAGCTCATCGTTTTGGAAATGGTGAGCAAGGTTTCAAGCTGACTGATGTTCATGTCCAGTATTCCCCCTTCCTGCATTAACTGGCCATATCATTAGTATATCCGATTGTATCCGTGCTCGGCAAAAAGAAAAGGAACGGCTGCTACAGCCATTCCTTCTTGCGAAATATATACAACATGCTGCAGCCGAGCACTAGCATAATGCCAAGCAGCACGTAAGCACCCCAGCTGGAGTGGACGAACGGCAAAATATCGAAGTTCATGCCGTAGATGCCCGTCAGGAAGGTGAGCGGCATGAATATCGTCGTGATCGCTGTAAAAACGCGCATAATTTCATTCGCTCGGCTGGAAAGACTGGACTGATACGCTTCCCGAAGGTTGCCCATCAGATCTCGGTACGTGTCGAAGGATTCCGCAATTTTGATCGCGTTCTCGTAAACGTCGCTGAAATACTTTTGCAGCTGATCGTCAATCAGCTTCAGCTCTTTTTTGTTCAAGGTAAAGACAACCTCGCGCTGCGGTCCGAGCACCTTTCTCACCCATAAAATCTCGCCGCGAAGACCGATGATTTCGTTC
This sequence comes from Paenibacillus nanensis, assembly GCF_003583765.1. Lineage (GTDB taxonomy): Bacteria > Bacillota > Bacilli > Paenibacillales > Paenibacillaceae > Pristimantibacillus > Pristimantibacillus nanensis. Next base: position 47,865 of record NZ_QXQA01000005.1, on the reverse strand, counting down.
AGATGAGACTTCTTGGTATGCATGAGGATCGCTTCCTCCAGCGTTTCGATCCGCGTGTCGATACGGTCGCCGACAGAGAAATAATTGTCGACCACCAAATCGACCAAATAATAGAGGAATTGGTCAGGCCGGTTTACTTCTTGCTCCCATAAGATCGGCTTAAGCGAACGCAGCTCGTTAATTTTCTGTTTCGTAACGGTAATAATATAGTGCTTGCCAAGGAAAATGTTCAAGGCTCGAAGAAAAATTTCTTCATCGTCAAAGCGGATGCTGTTGAAGACAATAAAATAATGATTTTCATAAATTTCAATCTTTGGACGCTGCTCCTCTTCGTTCAAGCAGTCCTCCACAGCGAGGTCATGCATGCCGAACATGGGCTGCAGGATGGTCAAGTCGTCCACGTCCGCGTCAATCCAATAAAAGCCTTCCGTCGGCTCGATCAGCGTTTGCTCCAATTGTTCGACTGTCGTGAAAACGCCGTTTTTTACATGTCTGATTTTCATTCGCAGTTCTCCTCTCTGGTCTTGCAGGAGACTGCCGGCCAGGACATTGGCGAGTGTAACGGGTTAATAAGGCTTCCCCGCCAGCTTCGCGAGTGATGTCGAAGGACTAAGGGAGAAGCGCTCTCGCTTCATGCTGACCGACAGCGGCCTTATGCGGTTGGTTTCGGGCTTCGGTCGATCACCTTCCATGTCCTCTTACACTCCTTTTAATGTCGAATGAATGTCCCAATCCTTGTCTAGTATACTCCCGCTCAAGCAGAACATTCAAGCGAAAAATGGCTGCAGGGATCCCGGTTTAACAGTATATGCAAAGCAGGTTCTTGACGGGAATAACGGAATGATTTAAAGTAAAATTAATTGGAAACGCAATAATTGAATAGACTACTTTCTTATCAAGAGCAGGCGGAGGGACTAGCCCGATGAAGCCCGGCAACCGGCGTAATGAGCACGGTGCTAATTCTTGCGGAAACATAACGTTTCTGAGAGATGAGAGAGGCGGACAGCTTTCTTTCCGAGCAGACGACCTTTTCTCACGCAGAAGGGGTCTTTTTTATTGCTGACTTCTAATCATGACCTAACATTAGGAGTGTGATCGAAAGTGCCTATTAAAGTGCCAGACAACTTGCCGGCCAAAGAAATTTTGAGCAATGAGAACATATTTGTGATGGATGAAAGCGTCGCTTATCATCAAGACATTCGTCCTTTGCGCATAGCGATTCTGAATTTGATGCCGACCAAAGAAACGACGGAAACGCAGCTTCTGCGTCTCATCGGCAATACGCCGCTGCAGGTGGAGGTCGTGCTTCTGCATCCAAGGACGCACACGTCGAAGAACACGTCTGCGGAGCATCTGGAGTCGTTCTACAAAACGTTTGACGAGATTTCTCATCTGTATTTCGACGGCATGATTATTACGGGAGCGCCTGTGGAGCATTTGCCGTTCGAGGAAGTGAACTATTGGGATGAGCTGAAGGAAATTATGGAGTGGACCAAACGCCACGTGACTTCGACGTTCCATATATGTTGGGCCTCTCAAGCCGGCCTGTATCACCATTACGGCGTGCCGAAATATAACCTGGACCAAAAAGTGTTCGGCGTGTTCCCTCATACCGTAAGCGGAGATAAGCGAAACGTCCAGCTGCTCAGAGGCTTCGACGAGCTGTTTTTCGTCCCGCAATCCCGCCATACGGAGGTTAGACGGGAGGACATCGAGAAGATCGAAGCGCTTGAGATTTTGTCGGAATCTGCCGACTCCGGCGTCTATATCGTCGCATCGAAAGATGGCAAACAAATTTTTGTGACCGGTCATTCGGAGTACGATCCGGATTCGCTGAAATATGAATACGACAGAGATGTCGCGAAGGGCATGGACATTGCGCTTCCGCGCAATTATTTCCCGGGAGATAATCCTTCATGTATGCCGTTGTCTACGTGGAGAGCGCATGCGAACCTGCTTTTCTCCAATTGGCTTAACTATTATGTGTATCAGCAAACGCCTTATGAATTGGGCGCGGGCATCTAAATAATACGTACTTCATTATTTATCACTAGAGGAGTTGCTAATCTGAGATGAAAATCGAAAGTCAATTGGCTCAAATCGGTTCAGTAAAAGAACCTGTAACGGGTGCGGTCAGCTTCCCCGTTTATCAAGCGACGGCGTTCCGTCATCCTAAGCTTGGTCAAAGCACAGGCTTTGACTACGCCCGCACGAAAAGCCCGACAAGAGCCGTTTTGGAGGAAGCGATCGCTCAGCTGGAATCGGGGGACGCCGGTTTCGCGTGCAGCTCCGGAATGGCGGCTCTTCAAACGATATTCGCATATTTCAGCCAAGGCGACCATTTGATCGTATCGCTCGATTTGTACGGGGGCACTTACCGCCTGCTTGAGCGCATCATGTCCCGATTCGGCGTGACGGCTTCCTATGTGGATACGAATGATATCGACGGCATGTCTTCGCTGCTTCAGCCGAATACAAAGGCTGTGCTGATCGAAACGCCGACAAATCCTTTAATGATGATTACCGATTTGGAACGTGTATGCGCATGGGCGAAATCGAAAGGACTGCTGACGATTGTCGACAATACGCTGCTGACGCCTTTCCTTCAACGTCCGATTGAGCTCGGCGCAGACATCGTTATCCATAGCGCGACCAAATACTTAGGCGGACATAACGATGTGCTGGCGGGTCTGATCGTAACGAAAGGGGAAGAGCTGTCTCAGCAGATGGCGATCCTGCACAATTCGATCGGCGCCGTGCTTGGTCCGCAGGACTCCTGGCTGCTTATGAGAGGCATGAAGACGCTGGCGCTTCGCATGGAACGCCATCAATATAACGCGACAAAAATCGCGGAATATTTGTTAGAGCATCCTGCAATCGACGAAGTCTATTATCCGGCTCTGCCGCATCATCCGGGACACGATGTTCAGAACAAACAATCCTCCGGCAACACGGGTATCTTCTCGTTCCGTTTGAAGGACGCCCGCTACGTCGAGCCGATTCTGCGCCACATCAAGCTAATCGCGTTCGCGGAAAGCTTAGGCGGTGTTGAGTCGCTGATGACATACCCGGCGATGCAGACGCATGCCGACATCCCGGAGGAGATCCGGAAAGCGATCGGCGTCGACGACCGCCTGCTCCGTTTCTCCGTCGGCATCGAGCATATCGACGATCTTATCGCCGACCTCGACCAAGCGCTCAGCGCAGCGAAGCGCGAGCTGGAGGCGTAATCCAGAAAGCTGTACTGGCGATTTGTCAGTGCAGCTTTTTAACTTCAAATGGGACTTTGGGCTAGTGTCCAGTTGTGATTCTAGTTGTCTCGCTGTTCTGTTATGTGAGCTGTGCTCGAGCCAATTTAATCACGCCACACGCTGTTGTGAGCTGTGTTCGAGCAAATAGTTACGCCACACGATACTAAAGGCTTGGGTTGGGATGTGCTCAAGCAAATAGTTACGCCACACGATACTAATGGCTTGGAGTGAGGTGTGCTGGATTAAGTAGTTACGCCACACGACACTAATAACTTGTAGCGAGCTGTGTTCGAGCCAATAGTTACGCCACACGACACTAATAGCTTGGAGCGAGCTGTGATCGAGCCATTAGTTACGCCACACGATACTAAAAGCTGGGAGTGGGATGTGCTCAAGCAATTAGTTACGCCACACGATACTAATAGCTAGTAGCGAGGTGTGCTCGAGCAAATAGTTACGCCACACGATACTAAAAGCTGGGAGTGGGATGTGCTCAAGCAAATAGTTACGCCACACGATACTAAAAGCTGGGAGTGGGATGTGCTCAAGCAAATAGTTACGCCACACGACACTAATAGCTTGTAGCGAGGTGTGCTCGAGCAAATAGCTACGCCACACGACACTAATAGCTTGTAGCGAGCTGTGTTCGAGCCATTAGTTACGCCACACGATACTAATAGCTTGTAGCGAGGTGTGCTCGAGCAAATAGCTACGCCACACGATACAATAGCTAATAGCGAGTGCTCGAGCAAATAGCTACGTCAAAAGACACTAATAGCTTGTAGCGAGATGTGCTCGAGCCACTAGTTACGCTACACGATACTTTGAACGAGTAAGGTATAACGGCAAGGTAGAAGATGATTGTAAAGTTATGGACGGTTATAAGAAACGGAGCAGACGAATGTTCTGGAGAAGCGATAGCGTTCGCCTTTGTATCCGGATTCCGACCATTATCATATGTTCAAAGGAATCTGGATACAACAGCGATCGTAAGAACGTTCGACTGCGCAGTGACCGCGATAAAAGTGGGGATATGAGTTTAACTGCAGTTGGAAAACATTCGACTGCGCAGTGATCGCAATACAAGTGAGGTTATGAGTTTAACTGCAGTTAGAAAAGGAACGTTCGACTGCGCAGTGACCGCGATACAAGTGGGGTTATGAGTTTAACTGCAGTTAGAAGGAACGTTCGACTGCGCAATTGCATCATCGTTCACTTAACTTTCGTTATTTTGCCACTGGCTGGTGGGTGACGCGGTTTCTATATATATGATAGGATTAGATATTGCGGTATATTTTTGAATGATGATTAAGGAGGTCTTGCGGATGAGCGCGATAGACCGGATTTTGGACAAAGCTCTGCGCGGCGAGCGCATCGGGCTGGAGGAAGGAATGGAGCTGCTTGCTTCCGATCAGATCGAGAAGATGGGGCATACGGCTAACCAAATCATGCTGAAAAAGCATCCGGAGCCGATTACAACTTTCGTTGTAGGGAGAAACGTCAACTATACGAATATTTGCGACGTCTATTGCCGCTTCTGCGCCTTTTACCGGGCGCCAGGCTCGAAGGAAGGGTATGTGCTGGACGACGAGGTTATTTTAAATAAAATTCAAGAGACGGTCGATGTCGGAGGCACGGAAATTTTGATGCAGGGCGGCACCAATCCAAACCTGCCGTTCTCCTACTACTTAGATTTGCTGCGGAAGATTAAAGCAAGATTCCCGCAAATCACAATGCACTCCTTCTCCCCGGCGGAAATTCAAAAAATGAAGGTCGTTTCGGGACTATCGCTGGACGAAGTCGTTTCGCAGCTGCACGAAGCGGGCCTTGATTCCTTGCCAGGCGGAGGCGCTGAAATTTTGGACGACAGAACGCGCCGGAAGATCAGCCGCCTTAAGGGCTCTTGGACGGATTGGATGGATGTCATGAATTCCGCCCACCGTCACGGCATGAACACAACGGCAACGATGGTATACGGTCTTGGCGAGACAATCGAAGAACGCGCTCTTCATATCCTCCGCGTTCGCGATGAGCAAGACAGGGTGCTGGCGAACGGTTATCCGACGCCAGGCTTCCTCGCTTTTATTTCTTGGCCGTTCCAGCCTGACAATACGAATTTGAAGCTGGAGAAGGCGAAGCCCGAGGAATATTTGCGGATGGTGGCGGTCAGCCGCATTATGCTTGACAACATTGATAACTTCCAGTCGTCTTGGGTTACAATGGGACCGGAGATGGGCAAGCTGAGTCTCTCTTACGGCTGTAACGATTTTGGCAGCACGATGATCGAAGAGAACGTCGTGTCGGCGGCAGGAACAACGCATAAAGTCAATATCGATCTTATCCTTCAACTTATTCGCGAAGCTGGGAAAATTCCGGCGCAGCGGGATACCAAATATAATATTTTGCGGATGTTCGGCGACGCGGATAAAGCGGAACGCGATTTCGTCATGCAAAATTAATTTATTTGTAAAATACGGTTTAGGCGAAAGCTTAAACCGTATTTTTTTATGCAAATTCGCAGTCCGCCATCGCTTATGCCAAACTCTTCTTTGTATATACGCCGCCCGCTGACCATATACTGTAACGGAAAGAAAGGGGTGAGCGCATGGATTTGTTTACGGTAACACTGCCTTCAAATCGAAGTGAGTCGCTTCACACGCTTCGGATGCATCTGTCGGAGCATGCAAATGCCGAGTTACATAAAGCGGTGCAGGCAAGCGAAAAGGCATCTAGCGTGGAGTTTTATATAGAGGAACCGCAGCGAATTAAATGCAAGGCGAACCTGCCTCATTTTCAACTGAAAATGGATGGCCCAGTCGTCTATAGGGCCGCGGCCGACGTCATCGCAGAGTTTGTTGTGAAGGAGCTGGAGCCTGAGCTGCTTTCTTCGATTATCCGAAAGAAGTACAAAAATAACCCGTCCTTAGATGCGGCGATTATTGAGAAATATTGCTTTGAGCTGCTACACGGCAAGGAATGGGAATCGCTCGGCAGCCGGTTTCAGGATGCGGACCGCACGCGAAGAAAAAACAAAATAGCCGATGAGCTGGAGAAGTTTTTGCAAGAAGAAACGGTACTTAACCTGCACGGGTTTGTTACTTTCCGATTGTTGTCGTATCGAAGCGAGCTGGCGGAAATTGTAGAGTATGCGCTTGACGAGTACGTGCTCGATAAGCAGTACCAAGAATTTATTTCGCTGCTGAAATATTTCGTACAGCTTCAGGAGTCGAAGGTGCCGATCGTCCATTTGCTCCACAAAGGCGGCCACGAATTTACACTGTATAACGAGAGCTTTCAGACGCTTGAACCAAAGCCTCCCGCAGACCGGATTGTAGCGGAAATGCTGGAGACCGAAATGAATATCGAGGATATGGTGATCAGCTCCTTGATTTCGGTTTCGCCCAAACAAATTACGGTGCATACGAGGCATCCCGACATGCAAGTCATCCGCACCATTGAAACGATATTTGACGGGCGCGTCCACATTTGCGTCAAGTGCAACTCCTGCACGAGCTCGCTGGACGAGTTGATTCAGCCCTAAACCTAAAGCAACGTACTTGACCAACTTCGCGCATGGGGCTATAATGATGCCAATATCAATTTTTGAACAGCAATGACAGAAGACATGTATTCGACAGGAGCGCTTGGAGCAGAGAGAGGAACCTTGGCTGAAAGTTCCTTCCTGAACGCGGTCGAATGTACCCCTTCTGTAGCTGTACGGATGAACTCGCGTCTGAAGCAGCGATTGTAAGCCGTACCGGATATCTCCGTTATCAGATCGTTACGAGGACTGCTTTTCGGTCATGCATGTATGACCATAGCGCAGTTAAAGTAGGGTGGAACCACGAGTATACAAGCACTCGTCCCTTTCGCGGGACGCGTGCTTTTTTTGCGTCCTGCGCTTCGCTTGCAATTGAAGAATCGGGAGGATGAAGGAAAGTGAGCATCAAAGTAACATTGCCGGACGGCGCCGTAAGAGAGTATGAAGCAGGCATAACGATTGAAGAAGTGGCGGGCTCGATCAGTCCGGGACTGAAGAAAAACGCCATCGCGGGTAAGCTTGACGGGAAGGTTGTAGACGTCTACACGCCAATTGAAAAGGATTCGGCTGTTGAAATCGTAACGGTGGAATCGGCTGACGGCCTGGAGGTTTACCGCCACAGTACGGCCCATCTGCTGGCGCAAGCGCTGAAGAGGATTTACGGCCAAAAAACCGTCAAGCTTGGCATCGGACCCGTCATCGAAGACGGCTTCTATTATGACATCGATATGGAGCAGTCGCTAACGCCTGACGATCTTGAGAAGATCGAAAAGGAAATGACGAAGATCGTGAACGAAAATCTCGACATTCGCCGCAGGGTTGTCAGCCGCGCCGAAGCGCTGGAAATTTTTACAGAGCTTGAAGACAATTTGAAGATTGAACTGATTAACGATCTGCCGGAAGATTCCGTCATTACGCTCTATGATCAAGGCGAGTTTTTCGATCTTTGCCGCGGTCCGCATCTGCCTTCGACAGGCCGTATTAAAGCCTTTAAGCTGCTTAGCGTGGCTGGCGCTTACTGGCGCGGCGATTCCAAAAACAAAATGCTGCAGCGTATTTACGGAACAGCATTCCCGAAAAAAGCGCAGCTTGACGAGCATCTTCATTTCCTGGAAGAAGCGAAGAAGCGCGACCACCGCAAGCTGGGACGCGAGCTGAAGACCTTTACGTTCTCGCGCGAGGTTGGTCAGGGCTTGCCGCTGTGGCTCCCTAACGGAGCCAAAATCCGCAGAACGATGGAACGCTATATCGTCGATCTGGAAGAGCGTCTGGGTTACCAGCATGTGTACACGCCGGTACTTGCGAACGTCGAGCTGTACAAAATTTCCGGACACTGGGATCACTATAATGAGGATATGTTCCCGATCATGCAGATGGATAACGAAGAGCTGGTGCTTCGTCCGATGAACTGTCCGCATCACATGATGGTATTCAAAAGCGATATGAGAAGCTACCGCGATCTGCCTGTGCGCATTGCGGAGCTCGGAACGATGCACCGTTATGAGATGTCCGGTGCGTTGACCGGCTTGCATCGCGTTCGCGCGATGACGCTGAACGACGCGCATATTTTCTGCCGTCCTGACCAAATCAAGGATGAATTCTCGCGCGTCATTAATTTGATCCGCAAGGTGTACGAGGACTTCGGCATTAAGGAATACCGTTTCCGTCTGTCGTACCGCGATCCGAAGGATACGGAGAAATATTTCCAAAACGACGAGATGTGGGAAATGTCGCAGCGCATGTTGAGAGAAGTCGTTGAAGAGCTGGGACTGCCGTTCTTCGAAGCGGAAGGAGAAGCGGCCTTCTACGGTCCGAAGCTGGACGTTCAGATCAAGACGGCGCTTGGCAAGGAAGAGACGCTTTCGACGGCTCAGCTCGATTTCCTTCTTCCGGAGCGCTTCGAGCTCGAATACATCGGCGAAGACGGCAAAAAGCATCGTCCGGTCGTTATCCACCGCGGCATTATCAGCACAATGGAGCGCATGACCGCATTCCTGCTTGAGAACTTCGCGGGAGCGCTGCCGCTGTGGCTGTCGCCGGTACAAGCGAAGGTTATCCCGGTTTCGACTGCTTATGACGCTTACGCGCGCCAAGTCGCAGAGCAGCTGCAAGAAGCGGGTATCCGAGTGGAAAGCGATCTTCGCAACGAGAAGCTGGGCTACAAGATTCGCGAAGCGCAGCTGGAGAAGGCGCCGTATATGCTTGTCGTTGGCGAGAATGAAATGCAATCCGGCTCCGTCTCCGTCCGTAAACGCGGAGAGGGCGATATCGGCGCGAAACCGGTGTCCGAGCTAATTTCGTATCTGCAAGAGCAAATCGCATCCAAACAATAACAAAACTAGTCATGCATAAAGCTTGTGCCATCCGGGCAATATTCTCTTGAGGAGGAGTTTGCCCACATGGTTACAAGCTTTTTTGCAAGGAAAAGAATCTTTATCGCGCTGGCGCTGATGTGCTGCCTTGAGATTTCTGCCTTGCGCGGCGTTGCGGATGCAGCGGCATATCAAGTCATGGATGCAAGAACTTCGGCTCCCAATGTCATTGAGGTTGTGGCGACTGGCTATACGGCGGGCGTAGAATCAACAGGGAAAAAGCCGGGTGAGCCAGGCTATGGCATTACCTACTCCGGCGTGAAGGTGACGCGGGATCAAGTCTCGACGATTGCCGCCGACCCGAAGCTTTTCCCAATCGGAACGCTGTTGTATATACCCGGTTATGGATATGGAGTCGTCGCGGATATAGGCTCGGCTATTAAAGGAAACCGAATCGACCTTTATTTTGAAACGATAAGGGAAGTATATGAGCAGTGGGGCAAAAAAAAGGTCGAGGTTCAGGTGCTTAGGCGAGGTAACGGGAAGCTGTCTCAAGCTTGGCTAAACGACATTAATAAGGCCATTGAGGTCGGCAAACCGATTCCGCAAGCGTACCTGGAATCGTAGCCTTCGAAAGCAGGTTTTTGTATAAGAATTGGGTCACTTGCCATACTAAAGACGAACGGGGAGGTGACAACAATGGCGAAAAACAAAAACAACAAAACCGCTCAAAACAAGTATAACGCTGAATTTGCGGAAGAGTTCAACCAAAATAATGAAGCAGCTAACAACGCGGCTGCTAACCAAAAAGCGAACCAAGCTTTCCAAAACAATCAAAACCAACAATAGTATTCCATGCAGCACCATAAGCAGCAAATCAGGAGGAACCGTGCCGGTTCCTCTTTTCTTTTGCCGAATACTGGATTATAATGTGAGAAAAATTCACATAACCCGGAAGGGGCAATGCTTGATGGGGGCTATACGTTGGTTTAAGCGGGAAGCTTTGCATGATGACGTCAAACAACGCGAGGACGCGCAAAAGAAGATGACGCAGCTTCTGAATGAATCGGTTGTCATTTCGGACCAGCTGAACGCGGCTGTGGAGGAAGTGGACGGAACGATGCGACAGCTCACGGAAGTCGCAGACCGATCGGTTGCGCAAGAGCGCGCGCTCAGGCGGTCCAGCGCAGGAGCGATGCAGCGAATCGAGGAGGCGTTCTCTACGCTTCAGGAGGTCGCTTCCGCAGCTGAACAGATTAGCGGCGCCTCCTCAGAGCTGAGAAGCAAAAGCAACGAGACGAAACAAATCGTTCTTGATGTTTGCCGCTCTTTGTTGAGCACCGACGAAGTAATGAATGAGCTGAATGCGCAGAACCGGACAATGGAGCGGCATATTCGGAAGCTGATCGAGCATTCGTCTCATATCCATGAAATGAACGGACTTATACAGGACATCGTTTCCCAAACGTCACTGCTTGCCCTTAACGCCACGATCGAGGCGGCCCATGCCGGCGAATACGGCCGCGGCTTCGCCGTCGTTGCCGCGCAGATCAGGAAGCTGGCGGAGCAAAGCGGGGAGGCCGTGCGCAGATCCTCCTTATTAGTGGAGGAGATCGAAAGCGGCGTCAAGCTAGTTGTGCAAGCCGTTGACGAAGAAAAGCGCTTCGTAGAAAAAGGCGTTGCCGAGATGCAGACAACGAAAGAACGGATGGACGTTATTTTTACCAAAATATCCGAAGTGGATGAATGGGCCATACATACGGATAAGGCAAGCGCTCAGCAAACGGAACAAACGGGCAAAGCGACGGCCATGCTCAAGGAGGTTGTCGATTCCGTAAATGAAACGCTTATCAGCGTAGACGAGACGCTGAAGATGACCGAGACCCAGCGCGAACAAATCGTGAAGCTCGACCGCATCAAAGATAATTTAGGGCGTTCGTCGCGGGATTTGACCAAAGCAATCGATCATGTGGGCATTAAGCGCACGATCAGCCAGGCGCAAGGAAACGTGCCTGAGCTGCTGGATTGGCTCAAGACAGCTGCCGCCGAGACTGCTATAATCTCATTGCGGGCGGAAGATCATGCTAAGCGGCTGACAGAGCTGCTTAAGTCCAAGCCGGATATCGAAGCGATTTGGTCGAATCGCGAGGATGGCTCGTTCATTTTCTCTTACCCGGAAGCGGGCTTGCTAAACGCGAAAGGCCGGGAATGGTGGAAAAAGGCGATGACGGGCGAAGCCTTTCAATCGGATGTGTATGTATCCGCGATTACGAAGCAGTTATGTATGACCTTATCGGTTCCGATTCGTAATGAACAAGGACAAGTCATCGGCGTGATGGGAGCTGATATGTCCATTCAACAGCGATAAAGAATTCACCGCCGGCAGCAGCGTGTATGCCCGGCGGTTTTTGTCTGTATTCCCCTGAATTGGTAGTGATGAGGGAGTTCCTCGGTCTCTAGACCGAGGACAATTTCAATCGGTCGTCCCTTATGCGGATTTCGATTCATCGGTATACTTAGATTATTAAATTGTAAAAGGCATAAGGAGTTGTGCAGGATGAACAGACACTTTGCAAGCCGGCTCTTTACCGGTCTTGTTATCATTTCGTTGGGCGTGGCGTTCCTGCTCAGACAGCTCGGCTATATAGACTTTAGTATCGGAGAAATATTCTCGACCTATTGGCCGTGCATTCTCATTTATTTTGGGCTAACCTCCATGCTGGCAGGAAGGACTCACGGCGGATCCGGGCTATGGGGACTCATTCTCGTTGTGATCGGAGCTGTATTCCTCGGTAATAATTTAGAGATCACGACTTGGTCGATCGGGGATGTCATTCCGTTTCTCATCCCGATCATCATCATTTTTATCGGACTCCGCATGATATGGCAGCCCCGGTCCAAACCGCATTCGCCGCCGTCTGAGGATTGGAAGTCCTATCGTCCTTATCAGGACGACGCGCCGATTCCGCCTGCGCCGCCGCTGCATCCCGATCCAACGGGAGTCGATCTAGACGCGATGGAGCAATCCGGCCATGCGCAATCGCAATCGTCTGCAAGTGCGAAGAAGCAGGAGTACAAACAATACGGCAGCGGATATGAGCATGACCATGACGACGATTATGAGAAATACAAGAGAAAGCGCAAGCCGCGGAACAGCTGTGACGGACGCAAGGAGCATGTGGAGTGGTGGAACCATGATTCGAACGTTATCAATAAGTCCGGCTTCATCGGCGACATCCATATGGGACATGATTATTGGGAGCTGCGCCCGCTCAACATTTCGCATTTTATCGGCGATACGGTGCTTGATTTGACGAAGGCGCAAATACCGCTGGGCGAAACCAAAATCACGATATCGTCTTTCATCGGCGATGTGAAAGTATATGTGCCGAACGATTATGAGCTTGGCGTTCAGGTCGTGTCCACCTCATTCATCGGCGACGTCAAGGTACTGGGCCAACGGGAAGGCGGCATGTTCACCAATGTGAACACGAAATCGCCGAGCTACTCGGATGCGGATCGGAAAATTAAGCTCATCGTCAGCTCCTTTATCGGCGATACGCGCGTAACTAAGGTGGGGTGACGGCAACATGATGGTTCGTTTCTTGCGAAGCGGAAAGTGGGAATTGGTCGGCATATTCGTGATCGCTTCCGCTGTCACCGTTTTGCTATCGATTGTGGTATGGAACGCATTATCCGAGCATATGGGGGTATGGGAGGTCAAGCTTTGGATTGGCCTCCTCATCCTGCTCTTAAGCGGCGGCTTCGGCTACTGGGCGGCGCAGCGGTTCGGGCGAAGACTGGATACGCTTTATCTCTCGCTCAAGCAAATGGTGAACGGCAATTATGAGGTTCGCATTTCCGAAGAAGGCAATAATTCGTTCATCCAAATCTATCGGGAGTTTAACGAGCTTGCCGAGCAAATGGAAGAGAAAATGAAAGTGCTTCAGCGCATGGGTGAGGAGAAGGTGCTTACGGAAGCGGCGTCCAACGAAGCCGCGGTCCTCGAGGAAAGGAAGCGGCTTGCGCGTGACCTGCACGACACGGTCAGCCAGCAGCTGTTCGCGATCCATATGTGCGCTTCATCTTTGCCTAAGCTTCAGCAGGTCGATCAGGAGCGCGCGCTTTCCGTATTGGATCAGCTTATTCAAATGTCCAATCTCGCGCAGAAGCAAATGCGTAACTTCATTGCGCAGCTGCGCCCAATGGAGCTGGAAGGCCGGACGCTGCAGGAGGCGCTGGACAAGTGGTTTCCCGATTATTGCAGGCAGAACAATTTGCAGGGCTCCATGGAGTGGCGGCTGACGGAAAGATTGAGCGAAGCGAAGGAGCACCAGTTATTCCTGATCGTGCAGGAAGCTATGGCGAACGTCGTGAAGCATTCCGGCGCCGATCATGTGACGTTAACGCTTGCCGACACGGAGCGCCAAGTGGTCATGACCCTTGCCGATGACGGGCATGGCTTTAAGGCGGATGCCGTGAAAGCAGGCTCTTACGGGTTGTCCACCATGCAAGAGAGGGCGCAGAAGCTTGGGGGAACAGCCGACATCGTCAGCAAGGTCGGCAGCGGCACGAGAGTGAAGGTAACGATACCGAAAATGTACCGGGGAGAGCAGAACCGATGAACAGTTCCGATAAAATTAAAGTAATGATTGTCGATGATCATGATATGGTTCGAATCGGGCTTCGAACATATCTGATGCTGGAGCCGAGGCTTGACATCATCGCGGAAGCCGGCAACGGCAAGGAAGCGCTTCAGTGGCTGGAGGCTCGTAAGGAAGAGGAGCATCCCGATATTATTTTGATGGATATGATGATGCCGGAGATGGACGGGATTGAAGCGACCAGATCCGTTATGGCCAAATTTCCGGCAATCAAAATCGTGATGCTGACCAGCTTTTTGGAGGATGACAAGGTGTACGCCGCGATTGAAGCGGGAGCTGTCAGCTACGTGCTCAAAACGGTGTCCGCGGAAGAACTGATCTATGCCATCAACGGCGCGTTTAAGGGAATGCCGGTCATGACAGCGGACGTATCCCAAGCGCTTACGAGAGGTCTCAGACAACGCACGGCTCAGTCCGGCGATGAGGATTTGACGGAGCGCGAGAAGGAGGTTCTTCTGCTGATTGCGGACGGGTTGTCCAACAAAGAAATTGCGGAGGAGCTTCATATCAGCATCAAAACCGTTAAAACACATGTCAGCAACCTACTTATGAAATGCGAGATGGAAGACCGCACGCAGCTGGCGGTGCTCGCGCATCGCAAAGGCTGGGCCAAGCGCGCCTAGCTTAGTCATAAGGCATAACGGCATGACTCGGCGGACATACTACTTGTCATATGAGGAAAGTGGAGGTATGCCGTCATGATTCCTGTCTCATCCTCGATCGAGGGCATGGAGAAGAAATTTACGGAAATGCAGGCTCGGCTGGCAGAGTATCAATTTGCGCTTGGAGGCAACTGGGATTATCATGCCGGAAGCTTTGATCACGCGCTAGACGAAGAGAATAAGGTTTGGCTCAGGCTCCCGTTTCAAGTAACGGATGGCAATATAGACAGCGAATTATCCGAAAATAACGCTCAAATCAAGTTTGGGCAGCCGTACGTGCTGAAGCATCTTTATAATGAAGGCGAGGATCCTTCAGCTTCCGTTCGGGTGTTCGGGGCGTTGTTCGATCAATTCCAATCGCCCGTGAATCCGGACGCGGACATCGAACCGCGATGGGTGGAGCGAGCCAAGGAAAAAGTCAGGGTCATTGAGAGCGAAATCGCTCGTTAATACAGCAAAAGGAACGGCATGAATCAGCTCTCCCTGCAATTGGGGAGAGTTTTTTATGTTAGATTAAATTCCTTTTAAGTTTGTTTTAAGGTAGAATGTGCATGATAGAACTAATCAATAACAACCATTTAAATAGATCAAGGAAGTCATAAACGGAGGAGAACACAAAATGGATGATCAAAACAATAAAAAGGGTTATGACGATTTCTTCAAGCCGGAGGAACCGAAGCAGCCTGAACAGGAATTGAAGCCATCCTATTATTATTCGTACGGCCCCATGACCAACGATTCGCTGCAGCCTGCGCCTTCTGCTCCGCAAACAAGCAGTGAGGAAATCGGAGAAGCGTATAGCGGCCAAGCGGAGAACGAACAGCCACAGCCGCCTCAGCTGCGCACATTTTCGACGTCGGGTCCAGGCAAGCCCGCGTTCCAGGTAAGAGAAAAAAAAGGAACGTCGTTTAAATCCGTATTCATCTCCTTCTTGGCCGGCGTAGTCGTTGTAGGGGGACTGATGTATACGGCCGACGTGCGCAACTGGTTTACGCCAACGGTAGAAAGCGTAGCGACAACGCAGACTGAAAAGGGAGCATCCGGAGATTCCGCGGCAACTAGCGGCTCGACAGCGTCCATGGCGGCGGCGCGTCCCGATAATATCGCTCAGCTTTTTGAAACGGCGAGTCCAGCGGTTGTCAAGATCGAAACGTTTGTGAAACCGCAAACGAACCGCAGCGGCAGCAGCCTGTTCGACGATCCGTTTTTCCGCCAGTTTTTCGGGGATAACTATCCTGGCACGACGGATCAGCAGCAAGAGCAGGGCGGCGAGCTCCAGCAATCGGGTATCGGCACCGGATTTTTCTTCGATTCCACAGGCTATATCCTAACGAATCAGCATGTAATCGGCGATGCGGACGAAATTCGTATTACGGTGCAGGGGTACGATAAGCCATTTACGGCGAAGCTTCTTGGCTCCAGCTACGATCTCGACCTTGCGGTTGTAAAAATTGAAGGAGAGAAGGCTTTCCCTACTCTTCCGCTCGGCAGCTCGGATGACATCAATATCGGCGACTGGGTCGTGGCGATCGGCAATCCTTACGGTTTTGACCACACGATTACTGCCGGCGTTCTAAGCGCGAAGGAGCGTCCGATCGATATTCAGGACGCGAACGGCGAGCGGAATTACAAGCATTTGCTTCAGACGGATGCTTCCATTAATCCGGGCAACTCCGGCGGTCCGCTTCTGAATATAAAAGGCGAAGTGATCGGCATTAACACGGCCGTCAGCTCCCAGGCGCAAGGCATCGGCTTTGCGATTCCGACCAGCACGATAACGGAAGTGCTCGACAGCCTGAAGAACAACACGGAAATTCCGAAGGAGCCGGCGCCGTTCATCGGAGCGGAGCTGACTGACATGAATGAAGAGTTCGCGAAGCAGCTTGGCATTGAGGAGAAGGAAGGCGCGCTAGTCAGAAGCGTCTACTACAACTCCCCGGCTTATGTGGCCGGACTGAAGCAATACGACGTCATTGTAGGCGTTGAAGGCAAAAAGCTGAGCACGACGGACGCGTTGATCAAAGAAATTCAATCCCATAAGGTTGGCGAGGAAGTCGAGTTCAATATTATCCGCCAACAAGAAGAGATGACGATTACCGTCACGATCGGCGACCGGAACGCCTTCGGTTTGGAAGAATAAAAGAACGGGCGGCTATAAAAAGCGCAGAGCGAAAGCGTTCTGCGCTTTTTGTTAAGCGCGGAAGGGTGGACGAGGATGAGACCGCATATCGTAGTTGTTGACGATGACGACAAAATTATTTCGATGCTTCGCCGAAGTTTGGCTTTCGAAGGGTACGAAGTGACGACGGCCTCCAACGGTGCTGAAGGGTTAAAGAAGCTGCTGACGATCGAGCCGGATTTATTGATACTCGATGTCATGATGCCGCAGATTGACGGCTGGGAAGTATGCCGGCGCGTCAGGCAGGGTGGCAGCGCGGTTCCGATTATGATGCTGACGGCGAAAGATGACGTGATTGACCGCGTAAAGGGACTTGATCTTGGCGCGGACGATTATGTGGTGAAGCCGTTTGCTTTGGAGGAGCTGCTTGCGCGGGTAAGAGCGCTTCTTCGCCGTAAATCGGATAAGTTTGAGGAACAAGGCAGCCAGCTTTCATTCGAGGATTTGGTCCTCGATATGGATGCTCGCGAAGCGATCCGTTCCGGCAGAAGGATCGAACTGACGAGCAAAGAATATGATCTGCTGCTGCTCTTTATGCAAAACCCGAAGCGGGTGCTGACTAGAGACGCCATTATGGAGAAAATATGGGGCTTCGACTTCAGCGGGGAGTCGAATGTGCTGGAGGTTTATATCGCGATGCTGCGCCAGAAGCTGGAGGACGGCGGCGGCAAGCGCATCATTCAAACCGTGCGCGGCACTGGATATGTGCTTAGGGGAGAGGCAGGTTAAACATGATGTCCATACGGCTTCGCCTTACATTATGGTATTCGGGGCTGCTTGCGGTGACGCTGCTGGTGTTCGGAGTCGCAGTTTATATGTTTATCAATTGGAATACGTATAATGACCTGAAAGAGCAAGTTCGAAAAGACAGCGAGAGCATGCGAATTAACGCGATGATGTTTTTTAACACGCTTGATCTTAACGTTGAGGATCGCGGAATCCTTGACAAGGACGTATATATTCAGCTTGTTAACTATGAAGAAGGTAATGTAATCCGGCAATCCAGAAATTTAAAAACGATAAACGCCCTTATCCCGTTTCCTGAACATACAACCAATCCGGATCGGGCATTTGTCAAATATAAGCTGAATATCGAAGGCAAAGATTATAGCATGATCGTGTATCAACGGCCGATTGTTATCAATAACCAATTAGTCGGCCTTCTTCAAGTGGGAGCTATTCCTTATAATGAAGAGAAGTTTATGGACGGTCTTCGCACGACTTTAATTTTCGCCTCTCTCGCCGTCGTCCTCATCGCATTTACGGTCGGACTGCTGATCGCGCGCCAGGCGCTCCGTCCGATCGGGCAAGTCATTAGCGCCACACGCCAAATCGAGAAGGGCTCGGATTTGAGCGTTCGCATTCCTGCGAACGGACCGAAGGATGAAATCGGGCAGCTTGTCGATACGCTGAATACGATGTTAGCGAGGCTGGAGAAAGCCTACAACGAGCTTGACGAAGCCTATAAAGCGCAGCGCAGATTCGTCTCCGACGCGTCCCATGAGCTCCGTACGCCGCTTACGACGATCCGAGGCAATATCGATTTGCTGGAGAAAATGTGGTCGCGGGCCAAAGAGTCAGGCGCTTCGGCCGCGGGAGAAGGGCTGAGGCTGACGGCCGACCATTGGGAGATGTCGAGCGAAGCCATGTCCGATATCGCCGCCGAGGCGAAGCGCATGAGCACGCTGGTAGGCGATCTCCTTGCGCTTGCGCGCGCCGATGCGGGCTATGTCATGGAGAAGCAGTCCTTGCCGCTCCTTCCGCTTACGGAAGAAGTGGCGCGCAGAGCCGGCCTCCTTCCTAGGTCGGCGGATTGGAGAATAGGCGATCTATCGAAGCTTCGGGATGTTCACGTCTACGGCAATCACGATTACTTGCAGCAGCTGCTCTTCATCTTCATCGAGAACGCGTTCAAATATACGCCGAACGGCTATGTCGAGCTTCGGGCGGTCCGGAAGGATGGCCATATTGGCTGGATTATTGAAGATACGGGAATCGGCATGAATCCGGATGAGATTCCTCATATTTTCGACCGGTTTTACCGGGCTGACGAATCGCGGGGCGTTACGGTAGGAACAGGACTCGGCTTGTCGATTGCCAAATGGATCTTAGATGAGCACGGGGGCTCCGTTGAAGTCGTCACGAGAGAAAACGAGGGGACTACGTTTACGGTTTGGCTGCCGATAGACTTTTCCCGGCGGGACGATTCGACTATAATGGTAGAAGCAGACCATATAGAAGAATGATTGGCCTAGTGGATAGGAGTCTGCAAGAAAGCAGGTGCAACAATGGAAATTGTGAAAATATCGCCGAGAGGCTACTGCTATGGCGTTGTCGACGCGATGGTGCTCGCCTTGCAAACGGCTAAAAATTTGGATCTGCCCCGTCCAATCTATATTCTCGGCATGATCGTTCATAATGCGCATGTCACGGAAGCGTTCGAGAAAGAAGGCGTCATTACGCTGGACGGCGCGAATCGCCTGGAAATATTGGAGCAGATCGAAAAGGGCACGGTCATCTTCACGGCGCACGGCGTATCTCCGGAGGTTCGCGAGCGGGCGAGACAGAAGGGCTTGTCCGTTGTGGACGCAACATGTCCGGACGTTACGAAGACGCATGATCTGATCCGCGAGAAGACGGCGGAGGGCTATCATATCATCTATATCGGCAAGAAGGGCCATCCGGAGCCGGAAGGCGCAATAGGCGTTGCACCGGACCGCGTGCATCTCATCGAGAAAGAAGAAGAGATCGAGGGGCTTCAGGTACCGGAAGGCAAGATTATTATTACGAATCAAACAACCATGTCCCAATGGGATATCCGCCATATTATAAATAAGCTCCAGCAGAAATATCCGCATGCGGAAGTGCATAACGAGATTTGCTTAGCGACACAGGTGCGTCAGGAAGCGGTAGCGGAGCAGGCTGGCGCGGCCCAGCTTTGTATTGTAGTGGGCGACCCTAGAAGCAATAACTCGAACCGGCTGGCGCAAGTATCGGAAGAAATCGCTGGCGTGAAGGCGTACCGCGTCTCGGATGTGTCCGAGATTAAGCGGGAGTGGCTGGAGGGCATCGAGCGAGTTGCCGTCACTTCGGGCGCTTCTACGCCTACGCCGATAACGAAGGAAGTCATTGCTTACTTGGAGCAGTATGATTATCGCGATCCTTCGACCTGGGAACTGAAGCGGACGGTGAACATGAACAAACTGCTTCCGAACGTCCGGGTTAAATCAAGTGAAAGCAAGGAAACATCGGTTTAATTCATAATCATCGGCAAGACAGACGGGAGGCGTGTGCCTGCATTCCAGTCTGTCTTTTTTGTATGGAAGTGTTGACGATGGGGGATAAATCCGTTATAGTAACTTTAACAGATAAAAGCATAAAAGCTTAAAAGCCTAAAAGCTTAAAAGTGGAAAAGCATTTAAAGGGGAGAGATGGACATGATTGTCATTACAAAAAATAATGTGACCGACGAACGAATTAGGGAAATTGTCGCGTACATCGAAAATAACGGCGTGCAAGCACATGTGTCGAGGGGAACGGACCGTACGGTAATCGGCATTATCGGGAAAGCGGAGCCGACGCTCGCCGAGCATCTCCGGTCCATGAAAGACGTGGAGAACGTGATTAAGATATCGAAGTCTTACAAGCTGGCAAGCCGGGATTTTCATCCGGACGATACCGTTATCGAAATTAAGGGCGTTAAGATCGGCGGAAACAATCTGGTCGTTATGGGCGGACCGTGCGCTGTCGAGACGCCGGAGCAGATCGACGAGATCGCGAGGCTGGTGAAGGCCGCAGGCGGTCAAGTGCTGCGCGGCGGGGCTTTTAAACCGAGAACGGGACCTTACAGCTTCCAAGGTATCGGCATAGAAGGCCTCGCGATGATGGCCGAGGCGGGCAAGAAGCATGGTCTCTTGACGATTACGGAAGTCATGACGCCGGAGTACGTGGATGTATGCGCGGAATACGCGGATATTTTGCAGGTCGGCACGCGCAACATGCAGAACTTCGACTTGCTCCGTAAGCTCGGTACGATTCAAACGCCTGTCCTGCTGAAAAGAGGCTTCAGCGCAACCTATGACGAATTTTTGAATGCCGCTGAGTACATTCTCGCAGGCGGCAACCCGAACGTTATGTTATGCGAGCGGGGAATCCGAACGTTCGAAACTTACACGAGAAACACGCTCGATTTAAGCGCGATTCCGGTGCTGCAATCTCTCAGCCATCTGCCGGTTATATCAGACCCAAGCCATGGAACGGGCCGCCGCGAGCTGGTTGAGCCGATGGCGAAGGCGTCGGTGGCCGCAGGGGCGAACGGACTTATCATCGAGATGCACACGGATCCGGATAACTCCATGACGGGCGACGGTGTCCAGTCCTTATTCCCCGATCAGTTCGCGGCGCTGCTTAAAGATTTGGCCCTGCTCGCTCCAATTGTTGGCAAGCAATTTAACACGGAGAAAGCGCCGGCTGAAGCGTTTAAAGAATGGAAAGTCGTATAGCGAAAATGATGAATCCCGGTCTCCGATATTGGAGACCGGGATTTCACTTTGCAACGGGAAAACGCTATCATTGTGAACAGTTGTTCAAAAATGTAAGTATACCTGACATAGTGATAAAAAATACCTGACATAGCTATTGACGGAGCGGAATCGTAGTTTTATAATGACAACAAGGTTTGGAGCTAATGTTGAACGTTCAGTGCACAAACACAAGTTAATGTTCGGAAATGGAGGAAGTTTAGATGTCAGTTCAAAAAGTTTTGGAGCTAATTAAAGAAAACAACATTCAGTTTGTAGATTTCCGTTTTGTGGGTCTTAACGGCGGCGCGCATCACATTACGTTGCCTACAACAGAGGTGGACGCTGATACTTTCGTGAACGGCGTTGCTTTCGACGGTTCCTCGATCCCTGGATTCCGCGGTATCGAAGAGTCCGATATGGTTATGATGCCAGATACAGAAACGGCATATGTTGATCCATTCACCAGCCATCCTACTTTGAACATCATGTGTAACATCCACACTCCAGACGGCGAGCGTTATGACCGCGATCCGCGCAGCATCGCTCAGAAAGCTGAAGAATACCTGCAAACGACAGGTATCGGCACGACAGCATTCTTCGCTCCTGAATCCGAATTTTTCATTTTCGACGATGTTCGCTATGAAAGCTCGATGCATACTTCCTTCTTCTCGGTTGATTCCGAAGAAGCGGCTTGGAACACGAACCGCAAAGAAGAAGGCGGAAACCTTGGTTTCAAAGTTCCTGTAAAAGGCGGTTACGTGCCAGTAGCTCCGGTCGATTCCCAGCAAGATATCCGCAGCGAAATGGTTCGCCTGATGCAAGAATCCGGACTTCGCGTAGAACGTCACCACCATGAGGTTGCTACAGCGGGTCAAGCGGAAATCAACTTCCGTTTCGACACATTGACAAAAACAGCGGATAACCTTCTGAAATATAAATACATCGTTCATAACGTAGCTCGCCAATGGGGTAAAGTGGCAACATTCATGCCAAAACCATTGTTCGGCGACAACGGAAGCGGCATGCACGTGCATACTTCCATCTTCAACGGCGATACACCTTTGTTCTATGATAACAAAGAGTACGGAAACCTGAGCAAGCTGGCAATGAGCTATATTGCCGGTGTCCTGTACCACGCTCCGGCTCTGATCGCGATCACGAACCCGTCCACGAACTCCTTCAAGCGTCTGGTTCCTGGTTACGAAGCACCGGTTAACCTGGTATTCTCGAAGGGCAACCGTTCCGCAGCGGTTCGTATTCCGATCGCTGCCGTTACACCGAAAGGCTGCCGTATCGAGTTCCGTACGCCGGACTCCACAGCTAACCCTTACCTCGCATTCGCAGCTATGCTGCTTGCTGGTCTGGACGGCATCAAGAAGGGTCTTGACCCGGTTGCACTGGGCTACGGACCATTCGACAAAAACATCTACGACTTGCCGGAAGAAGAGAAGAAAGAAATCCGCAGCGTACCAGGCACGCTGGAAGAAGCGCTTGACGCTCTTGAAGCGGATTCCGCATTCTTGACGGAAAGCGGCGTATTCTCTCAGGACTTCATTGATAACTATGTAGCGTTCAAACGCCAAGAAGCGAAATCGGTAGCAATCCGCATTCATCCGCACGAATACAGCCTTTACTTCGGTTGCTAATCCAGAGCCGAACGGCAGAAGAAACGAGCCTTATACGGCTCGTTTCTTTTTATTTCATGAAATAGCAAGAGCGGGATTGTCAATGCGCCATGTAAGTTTCCTTACATGAGGCTTAAATCCGAATAATTAACGAAGTTTTAATTGTTTTTGTTCGACTTTCGGCTGATATTCGCGGTTATCTACTTGAAGAGACGGTGTAAACTTGCTATCATAACCATATCATGTACAAAGACAAGGGAGTGGGGACGACAGGATGACTAGAGCTTATAACTTTAACGCGGGACCGGCTGCTATTCCATTAGAAGTACTGCAGCAGGCGCAAGAGCAATTTGTTGATTTTCAAGGTGCCGGCATGTCCATTATGGAAATGTCGCATCGCGGAGCGATCTATGAAGGCGTTCATAACGAAGCACAGTCGCTGATGCGCGAATTGTTCGGCATTCCGGACAACTATCACGTTCTGTTCCTGCAAGGCGGGGCAAGCACGCAATTCGCGATGCTGCCGATGAATTTGCTTCAATCCGGCAAGCCGGCCGCGTATGTTCAGACAGGCGCATGGGCGGATAAGGCGATTAAGGAAGCGAAGCTGATCGGCGAGACCGTCATCGCGGCGTCCACTGCGTCCGACAATTATATGCGAGTGCCGGAGTTATCCGAAATTCAGGTGCCGGCGAACGCTTCGTATGTCCATATGACGTCGAATGAGACGATCGGAGGCACACAGTTCCAGTCGTTCCCTGCAACAGGCGATGTGCCGCTTGTGGCGGATATGTCCAGCGATATTTTGAGCCGTCCGATCGATATTAGCAAATTTGGCGTTATTTACGCGGGCGCGCAGAAAAACTTGGGACCATCCGGAGTGACGGTTGTTATTATTCGCGACGATTTGGCGAAGGACAATCCGAAAACAATCCCTGCCATGTTCCGGTACGAAACGCACGCGAAGTCGAACTCCCTGTACAATACGCCGCCATCGTTCTCGATTTATATGATGAACCTTGTGCTGAAATGGATTAAAGCGAAGGGCGGGGTCGCTCAAATCGAGCAGTTCAACCGCGACAAAACTAAGCTGATTTATGATGCGATTGACGGAAGCGGCGGATTCTACACAGGCTGCGCGCAGCCGCAAAGCCGCTCTGTGATGAACATTACGTTCCGTCTAGGCAGCGAGGAGCTGGAGAAGCAATTCATTAAAGAATCCGAGAAGGAAGGCTTTGTCGGATTAAAGGGTCATCGCGATGTAGGCGGCCTGCGGGCTTCGACCTATAACGCGGTTCCGCTCGAAAGCTGTCAGGCGCTTGCGCAGTTTATGGTCGATTTCCAGAAGCGCAACGGCTAATACCGGCATAAAGAAATAACCGCCCTAACCTTCTCGCAAGAAGGCAGGGCGGTCTTTCGTCTAAGCCTCTCTTTACGCAAGCGACGATTCGCCTGCTAATGCGGGCCCGTGCATTTTGTAGCCGACGTTCCTCACGGTCATAATGTACTCGGGCGTGCGGGCGTTTTTTTCGATTTTGTCGCGAAGATGGCTGATATGAACGTCGACGATCCGCGTGTCGCCAAGGAAATGATAATCCCAGACGCCGTGAAGCAGCTGCTGGCGGCTAAGCACCTTGCCCTTATGCTTGCAAAGGAAGAGTAGCAGTTCAAATTCCTTAGGCGTCAGCTCAATCATCTTGCCGTCCAAATAGACTTCGCGCTGCTCGGCGTGAACCTGCAGGCTGCCGATCGAATAGATGAGGTCCTCAGCCGCGCCAGGGAGCGTCTGAAGACGGCGAAAGATCGCTTGAATACGCGAGATAAGCTCCTGAGGACTAAAGGGCTTTGTCATATAATCGTCTGCGCCGTTGTCAAGACCGGCGATTTTATCCGTCACGTCTTGGAGCGCCGTCAGCATAATGATCGGTACAGCGTTGTTCTGTTTGCGAAGCTCCCGGCACACCTGAATGCCGTCCATCTTGGGCAGCATAAGGTCAAGGACAATCAAATCGGGGCGGAACGGCTTCAGCATGTCAAATACGGCTTCTCCGTCGCTCACGCATCTTACATCGTAACCTGCGAGCTTCAAATTAAATTCGATCAGCATGGAAATCGAAGGCTCGTCGTCCACGACTAGAATCTTTTTTCGCATCCGTTTAATCTCCTTTGCCTTCTAATTTAACGTTAATTATGAAGGCCGACGTTTTACAGCAGATTAACGGTGCGTAAACCGAATGTAAAATATCGATTGACTTAAGGTGGGATAAGCAGCAAATGGCATTTCATATCGTACTCGTAGAGCCGGAAATTCCGGCGAATACCGGCAATATTGCCCGCACTTGCGCGGCTACCGGCACGCATCTTCATCTCGTAAGGCCGCTTGGCTTCGATACGGATGACCGGACGCTTAAGCGCGCGGGACTGGATTATTGGCACTCGGTGAAGGTGCACTATCATGACAGCTTCCAAGAGGTGAGAGAAGCCTATCCGGACGCTGATTTTTATTATGCAAGCACAAGAGCGAAAAAAGTTTATTCGGATTTCAGCTACAAAGACGGCGATTTTTTCGTATTCGGCAAAGAAACGAAAGGGCTGCCGCAGGAGCTGATTGACGCCAACCTGGAAACCTGCATCCGATTGCCGATGACGGATGCCGTCCGCTCCTTGAATTTATCGAACTCCGCGGCCATCGTCGTGTACGAAGCGTTTAGACAGATCGGATTCGCGGGTCTCGAATAGTTTTTTGAAAAATTCGAAATTATTTGGTACAGAAGGAATTGCCTGCTCGGTGTCGAAACATTAATACTGCAAAGGTTTCTCAAGCTACTTACAAAATAGTCATAAAAGAGGTGAATCTGATGAAACCAGCAGGCGTAGTAAGAAAAGTGGACCAGCTCGGACGTATTGTTTTGCCGAAATCATTGCGTAAACGGTATTTAATGAACGAGGGAGACCCCGTTGAAATATTCGTTCAAGGCGACCATATCATTCTTGAGCGTTATCGTCCGAAGTGCGTCTTTTGCGGTTCGATGAACGAAGTTCGCGAATTTAAAGAGCGTTATGTATGCGGTGATTGCATGGGTGAAATGGGTCATTTGAAGCGATAGGCCGTTAGGGCGGCCGATCGCTTGACGATCGGCCCCCTAATACAAATGAAGCTTCCAATGACTAAGCGGCGCTTAGCATGGAAGCTTCATTTGTTTTCCTAATTGGCGGCGACAGCGATTAAAGACCTTTTGTCTTGTCGTCGTTGTAGGAGCTTGTCAGAATAGCCGTAATGAACAGAATAAACACAGTCATTACAATAACAAAGTTGATGGACATGAATTCGACACCTCCAGTTAACTATGCTTATTATAACCAACAAGTTTTAAAAAGAAAACTTTAAAAGTTGTGAACACATTGTTAACATGAAGGATATGAGTAGTAATAACAAAAGGGTGAAACGTAATGCTCATTAGATGAGATTACGCACTAACGACGTTTAGGGGGAACAGACATGGAGTACCGTTTTTCGAGTAAAGTTTCACAGCTCAAGTCGTCTGCGGTTCGGGACATCCTGAAGCTGACGCAAGGAAAGGATATGATCTCATTCGCCGGCGGTCTGCCTGCGGAGGAGCTGTTCCCGGTGGAAGCGGTTCGCGATGCGGCAAGCCGCATATTCGAAGGCGGCTCGGGGGCGCTGCAATACGGCTTGACGGAAGGTTATTTGCCGCTGAGAGAGCAGATTTGCAAGAGGATGGCCGTCAAAGGGATGCATGTCACGCCGGATGAAATGATCCTGACGACCGGGTCCCAGCAGGCGATTGATCTGCTGGTACAAGTTCTGACCGAGCCCGGAGATACGATCCTGGTGGAGAGACCGACCTACTTGGCGAGCTTGCAAGTATTCGCGATGCACGGGTTAAAGGTCGTTGCGGCGGAAAGCGATGAAAACGGCATAATACCGGAATCCGCCGAAGAGCTGATACGGGCGCATAAGCCGAAGCTGATGTACGCGGTGCCGACCTTCGGCAATCCTACAGGCCGAGTCTGGAGCCTGGAGAGAAGGAAGCGTATGCTCGAGCTTTGCCGGAATAACGATATGCTGGTTATCGAAGACGATCCGTACGGAGATATTAAGTTCGACGACGAACAGTTCCCTAGCCTCTTCTCGCTTGATGGAAAGGCCGAAAATAACCATGTCGTCTATACCAGCACCTTCTCGAAGACGGTAGCGCCGGCTCTGCGCACCGGCTGGGCGATCGGCGACAGCCGCGTCATCCGGATGGTTGCAAAAGCGAAGCAAGCCGCCGACCTGCATTCCAGCACGATGGACCAGCAGGTTCTGAGCCAATTGCTGAATCGCTTTGACTTGGATGGGCATATCGCTCTCATATCGAATGCCTATAAAGAACGGATGCTTGAAATGGAATCCTATTTAAGGCAAAGCCTGTCCCCGGAAGTAAGCTGGGTGACGCCGAGAGGCGGAATGTTCCTGTGGGTGGAGCTTCCTGAGGGGCTGGATGCTGAAGCGCTGCTTCGCTGCGCCGTTCAGAAAGGAGTCGCTTTTGTTCCCGGCAGCTCCTTCTATGCCGGCAGCCCGATGCGCAACACAGCGCGTCTGAATTTCACCCACAACAAAGGCGCGCGTACAGAAATGGGCGTCGCGCGCCTGGCGGAAGCGATTGGGGAATTTACGGTTCGAAGCTGACGATCCAATCCGCGATGACATCGCGGTATTGCGACAGCGCTTCTTCGCCGCTTGGCAGGAGGCCGTACTTGCCGCGATCGATACGCTGGAACCAGCCGTAATGGTTCGTGCGCATTAATTCGCCGCTTCGGCTGAAGCCGGTGGCGGCGGCCACGTCCCGGGGAGCGGAAGGGCCTCTCTTGTGCAGGACATAAGCGCAGCGAAGCGCCTTCTCCCGGTAAGCGGTAACGAGCTTGCGGCCGGAGCTGCCTCCGACATTATAGTCTCCGCTTCGTTCTTTAAATTCGAGGAGCAGCCTCTCCCTTCTGCGATGGCGGACGCCGCGGATGGGCGGATCTCCCGGCTGGCACAGCCATTCGATGACCGGCTCTTTTGTCTTGTAGAACGTAATCGTCATCAGGCCGAGACCCAGCATCCGGCACAGCTCCGTCAAATCGCCGAAGCGCTGGTTGTGGGCTCCTTTCTTCTTGCGGTTCCGTTCAACGGCCAGCACAACATCGCTATTCAATCGAAGACGTTCAATCCCTTGCAGCAGCAAGGCGAGATTGAACGTTTTTTTCATTTCAACAATAACCGTTTCGTTCCGGCTTGGATGTATAGCTACGAGATCGCAGTGCATCACTTCGCTTTTCACCTGAAAGCCTTGCTTCTCGTAATAACGTTTGATCGGTTCATACAGTTCTTCTTCACGGTTGACAGCCACTTGAAGTCACTCCTCTCCCAAGCTGCGGCTGATATCTATGGCATCATTATAACAGAGGACTTACATCGGTTGTCGAGATTTGCGGTATCGCGTTAAAAAATTGTGGGCAATTTCCGGGTGGAATAAGCATAGTTATGTAATACTTCACTAATCAGTAAGGACCGAAAGGTCATTGGTCGTATTGGATCCCGGGCGGAGAAGCAAGAGCGGAAAGCGGAAGCGATGGGAGGAGGCACAGCATGGACATTTTTAAGCGGATATCGGAATATCAGGCGGAAGGCGAGAGGCTGGCGTGGACTGGAAGCTTCAAGGATTACATCGAGCTGCTGAGGAAGGATCCCTCCCCGGCTATGACCGCGCATGCTCGCGTATATGAGATGATCGAGTCCTATGGCGTCGAGGAGGTCGGCGGCCGCAAGATCTATAAGTTTTTTGAGCAGGAGATCTTCGGTCTGGACCGCGCTGTGGAGAAGCTGGTCGAGGAGTACTTTCACTCCGCGGCTCGCAGGCTGGATGTGCGCAAGCGCATCTTGCTGTTAATGGGACCGGTCAGCGGTGGCAAATCGACGATCGTCACCATGCTCAAAAAAGGATTGGAACGATTCTCGCGAACGCAGAAGGGCGCCGTTTATTCCATTAAAGGTTGTCCGATGCATGAAGAACCTCTGCATCTTATTCCTCATGAATTGAGGCCTGAAATCGAGAAGGAACTGAATGTCAGAATCGAAGGCAATCTATGCCCTTCTTGTCAGATGAGATTGCAGACCGAGTATAAGGGAAATATCGAGGATGTGATGGTGGAGCGCGTATTCATCTCCGAGGATAACCGGGTAGGCATCGGCACCTTCAGTCCGTCGGATCCGAAATCGCAGGATATCGCGGATTTGACGGGCAGCATCGACTTCTCCACCATAACCGAATACGGCTCCGAGTCCGACCCGCGCGCGTACCGGTTCGACGGCGAGCTTAACAAGGCGAACCGCGGGCTGATGGAGTTTCAAGAGATGCTGAAATGCGACGAGAAGTTTTTGTGGAACCTCCTTTCCTTAACGCAGGAAGGGAACTTCAAAGCGGGCCGTTTCGCGCTTATCAGCGCAGACGAACTGATCGTGGCGCATACGAATGAGTCGGAATATAAGTCGTTTATTAGCAACAAGAAGAACGAAGCGCTGCAGTCGCGGATGATCGTCATGCCGATTCCTTATAATTTGAAGGTGTCCGAGGAAGAGAAGATATATTCGAAGCTGATTTCCCAAAGCGATATGCGCCACATTCATATTGCGCCGCATGCGCTTCGGTCGGCAGCGATTTTCTCTATTTTGACAAGGCTGAAGGAAACGAAGAAGCAGGGCATGGATCTTGTGAAAAAGATGCGGATGTACGACGGACAGGAGGTTGAAGGCTTTAAAGAGGCCGACCTCAAGGAGATGCAGAACGAGTATATTGAGGAGGGCATGTCGGGCATCGATCCGCGGTATGTCATCAACCGGATATCGAGCGCGCTTATCAAGCACGATATGCAGTGCATCAACGCCCTGGATGTGCTAAGGGCTTTGAAGGATGGGCTTGATCAGCATCCGTCCATCACGAAGGAGGAACGCGAGAGATATTTGAATTTCATTTCGATTGCCCGTAAGGAATACGACAGCATTGCGAAGAAGGAAATTCAAAAGGCGTTTGTTTATTCCTTCGAGGAGTCCGCTCGCACGTTGTTCGAGAACTACTTGGACAATATCGAAGCGTATTGCAACTGGGCCAAAATCAAGGATCCGTTAACCGGGGAGGAGATGGATCCGGATGAAAGACTGATGCGGTCCATCGAGGAGCAGATCGGCGTCTCCGAAAACGCAAAAAAAGCGTTCCGCGAAGAGATCCTGATACGGATTTCGTCTTATTCTCGAAAAGGCAAAAAGTTCGATTTCACCAGCCATGAACGGCTTCGCGAGGCGGTAGAGAAAAAGCTGTTCGCGGATTTGAAGGATATCGTCAAAATCACAACATCGACAAAAACACCGGATGAAAGCCAGCTGAAACGGATAAACGAAGTGACCAAACGGCTGATTGACGAGCATCAGTATTGTCCGGTATGCGCCAACGAGCTCCTCCGCTACGTAGGAAGCCTGCTTAACCGGTAATAACAAAAATAAAGCCTTCGCTTGCTCATAAAAGCGGAGGCTTTATTTTCTTGCCTTCGAGGCCAATTCGATGCATATTTCATGCTCCTTCGTACATGTTAATGCATATACGGAGGTGCTTAATGGATGAAAACCCGGGTATCGTTAACGCTGTCGGCGCTGCTGCTGTGCGGCGGATTGAGCTTGGCAAGCGGATGTGGAAACGGGAATGCGGATAATCAAAACAACGGAATGGAAGCGCGAGGCGTAAGACCCAATGCGCTGACGCCTTCAAACCATACTCCGCCCGGCGGTTATAAGGCGACACCAGATGATCGTAACCAAATGCCGGGTACTGTCCAAAACGGGACAAACCAAGGCGCGCGTGTAAATGAAGCGCAGCTTGCTCATATCGCGGAACAGGTCCCAGGCGTCGAACGGGCAGATGTCGCGATGAATGGAACGGATGTGCTGGTCGGTATCGAGTTAGACAACTCAGGCAGCCGGGGTATTGTCGAGAAGCGGGTTACCTCGGCGTTATATTGGCAATATGGGGAGTACCGCTATCATGTGACCACCGATGAAGACCTGCGGTCAAAAATTAAGTCCATCAGCGGACGTAAAAACGGCGGCTATAACGCTCTAATGTTTGACCGGGATATTCAATCGCTGGCTAGTCAAATTGATCAGCTCACGACAAGGCGGTAATGAAAAACCTTCAGGTCTGAAACCTGAAGGTTTTTCAATCTAATGCGATCGAACCGTTCGATTAAGCGCGGTTACGGTCTTTGTTTCTCATTCCGGCAAGACCGATAAGTCCAAGCAGACCCAGCCAGCCCCAATCCATGCCGTCATTATCTCTAGCTGCGGTTGTTGTCGCGTTTGTGCGGTAGCCGTTTGTTCGCAGAGAATTCGCACGATTCGTATTGTTGTCCATGCGGTTCATATTTGTACGGTACCCGTTATAATCAGCAACACCGTATGTGCGTGTACCCATGCGGTCCGTTGTGCGGTCTACGCCGTTGGCAATGCCTGTAGTTGCGCGGTTAACGCCGGTTGCAACGCCGTTAGTAACGTCGTTTACGCCATTGGCTACACCGTTTGTCACATTGTTAACGCCATTTGCAAGACCTCGTGTTGTGCTGGTAACACCATTTGCTACGCGGTCAGCCATCGTATTGTCATCCCGATTGGTCATCGTCGCGTTTCCGGAAGGCGTTCCTGCGGCATAAGCGGCTGGCAGCGTGAAGGCAAACGTGAAGCATGTGAAGATAATGGCCATTAGACTAGCTTTTTTCATGTGCTTTTTACATCCCCTTCAGAGTTATTTGACTTCCGCCTTATGTTTGTCCGAAACGAAATCGGATATGCAGGAAGCCGCAGCTCGAAGGGGTGGTAAATGTAGTGCATCGGCTTGTACATCTAATGATAACCGGCTTATCAAGACCGGGACAGCTTACGCCTGAACAGTTTCCCGAATGTCCAAAGGATAATTGGCAGCAGGAACGCGATCGGCAGCGAGATAAGCGGCCATTCTTTCTCCGTGAATGAAATGGCGCGAAGATGATCGAGGACGAGCCAATACCCAAAAGCTCCTAGCGCGAGACCGGCTGGAATTAACATTGGACGATAATCCTTTACTCCGAATATTTTCGAAAGAGCATGCGCGGAACAATATAAGCTCATCATGATTTGAATTAGAGAGGATGTAGAGAATAAAGCGATCATGATCAACTCGTAGCGGTGAAGGAAAATTCCGATATGCGCGCCTCTTGCCAAGTGCATACAGGAGACGATATACTCCGCCGTCACAGGAGCGGATAGAACCGCAGCTTCCAATATAGGCCACATCGTAATCGCGATACAGGTTAGAATCATGCCGCTCCATCCTGCTTTAACCCACTTCTCCGATTGTTTAACCATTGGAAGGATCATCCCGGCCATCACCGTCGCAAGTGCCCAATCGGTATCGTAATGACGGCTTGCCCAGGACGTCTGGATAAATCCCTTCTCCATTACCGGACGAAGATTATGGATATCGAATTCGCTGAGCGAACCAGTCAGGAGTAAAATATTCAAGCAAACGACGGCAAAAGCGCCGACCAATGCCATTCTTGCCATAACCTCCAGCCCATGGAAGCCTCCGAATATCCCGACAATTAACGCCACGACAATGAATAAATATATAGGCGCTTCCGGGAGAAAATAATCTTTAAAATGATAGATGAAAGTGACCATAATGGGGCCAAAAGAGAAGAGGAAAAAGAGAAAAATAACAAAGGCGACGATTTTACCGGCCCATTTCCCTAATAGCGCTTCAGCGAACCCAATGAAATTTTGATCGGGCAGCTTTTGAAGAATGGCGGCGGTCAGGATCATCATGACGATGCCTTGCAGTGTTCCCAGTATCGTCGCGATCCACATGTCATGCCCGATTTCTCTCGCCAGGCTTCCTTGTGTAACGCCGATTGCTTTTGCATAAATGATCGTCATGATTAACGCGACAAACATGCCGTTTGTTATTTTTACTTTCATCCTTCTTAACCTCTCGGGATTTTCTTTTTTGTTATTTTCAACACAGCGCTTGTTAGTTCTGCTCTGGAATCGATTGTGATCTGAACCTGTGGAAAAATGTCTTCCCAGTCGTCTCGAATCCTCCGCCACTCGCTCGGGTATTCATTCTCATAAATTTCCCCCAGCTTCAATATGTCTACTTTGTACTTCTTCTGAGCGGCTGCAAGGAGCGACTCTATTTGTTCTTTGACGCGGTTTCCCATCTGTTCCTCTAAATAGCCTCTCATTTCATTAAAAGTGGCGAGGCAGCCGGATTCCGACAATTCAACTCTCGAGCTTACATCGACATGAAAGGATGGCACACTGCCGCTGGCGATAGGCTTCACATGCAGGCTTTGGCTTTTAACTTCGAGCGTAGCGTCTTGATTAGGCAAATCCGGACATGTAATAACTTCAATCCCGGAATCCACATTTTCGATAAATAAAAGAAGAGCTCTGGACTGCGCGCGGTTAAGCCAGCCAACCATCTTATCATGCTTGAAGACCGCCGTTCCTGACAGCTCAATTTGCTTTAACGATCCGAATTCCTCGGGTTTTTTATTCGATATCCCTCGGTTTTTCAGTTCCAATCTCGCGAGCACGGGATGGGTATATTCATTTAAATAGCTCTCCTGCAGTCTCGTCATATTTGTTCGAGGCGCCTCCGACACGATCTCGTTGTACCGGAACAGCTTATCGACGGCTTCGCCCGGCACGACCTCTAGTCCGGTTATCGTGGATACAACCTCGCTTGCGGGATTAGGCGTGGCGGCAATCCAGGTGTTCATTCGCAGCTCTGGATTTCGCGTAAAAAAATCAATCATATCGGCGATGCCGGCCCTCGCAAATTTTTCATTGATCACAATAATGAAGTTATGCGCCCAATAAACCCGGCGCGACGAAAAACGCGCCAAATTCCGAATCGCTTCAAATATGGTTTTGCCTTCCGCCTGTACGGAATAGATGGGCTCGCCTGTTCCTCCTGCTGGCGCGCCGGTTTGTCCTCTCGCATCCGCCGGGCGGACAACTTGAACGGTTACTCTTACGCTGTTCGGGCTGCTCCCTTGATCGATCCCTACTGCGGAGACGAGCGCCAACTCATTAATTTGTCTTTTGCCGCAGCCGGAAAGCAGCGAAATAACGAGAATCACAATAAAGATTTTATTCACCTTCATGTCGTTCCTCCGAGGTAGATGGCGGTTTTGGCTTTTGCCCGGCTCCCAGCCTCCGCAACTCGCCTGAAGCTGTGCGCGGCCTTTTAACCATTGCCCACCAAGGCACGCGGACCAAAATATCTTTATGCTCTGACGCGCTGAAGGGGGCGATGGGAGAGAAGAAGGGCTCTCCGAATGACCGAATGGACAAGACGTGAATCATCACCATAAAAAATGCGCAGGTAAAGCCTAGCAGTCCCATCGTCCCCGAAGCGATGAGCATCGGAAAACGAAGCAGCCGGATGGAGAAGGAGGTGGAGTAACTTGGAATCGCAAAGGAAGAGATACCGGTTATGGCGATAATGATGACCATAAAAGGGCTGATCAGCCCCGCTTGAACGGCAGACTGGCCGATAATGAGCGAACCGACGATGCTGACCGCTTGTCCGACGGGCTTAGGCATGCGAAGCCCGGCTTCCCTCATGAGCTCGAAGGCGAGCTCCATAATAAGCGCTTCAAACAATACGGGAAACGGAACGACCTCCCTCCCCGAAGCAATGGTGAAGGCAAGACGGGTCGGAATCATTTCCTGGTGGAAGGAGATGAGCATGACATACGCCGACGGAAGGAGAACGCTCGTTAGAAACGCGAAATAACGAAGCATCCGAAAGAAGGTTCCCATCCAGAAATTATTGTAGTAATCATCCGGAGCTTGCAGTTGCTCCCAAAAGTATGACGGCATGATAAGCGCGAACGGCGTATTATCAACAAGAATGGCCGCTCTCCCCTCCAATAACGCGGCGGAAACCTTGTCGGGCCGTTCCGTAGACTGGATCGTTGAGAAGGGGGATAAGGGCGCGTCTTGGATGAGCTCCTCAATGTAGCCGCTTTCCAGCACGCCGTCGATTTTGATCCTCGACAGCCGGCTTTTTATTTCTTCAACCAAGCCTTTTTTAACTGTTCCGTTTAAGTAAGCGATATTGATAGATGTGTTTGTTTTATCTCCAATTGTCATCTCATCGAATCGAAGGTCGGGATTTTTAATCCTTCTTCGGATGTGCGATGTATTCGTTCGGATATCTTCCGTAAATCCGTCACGAGGACCGCGGACGACATTTTCGGTAGAAGGCTCTTCTACGCCTCTCTTGTCCCAGCCTTTGGTCTCGACCAAGAGATATTCCTTATAGCCGTCTAATAAGACTAAGGTATCCCCGCTTAAAATGCCTTTGATTCCATCATTAATCTTCGTTTTCGTCTCGACGCTCGTATTCAGAATGAGGGAGCGGCTTATAGCTTGAATCGTACGGTTTCCTGACGCATCCTGATGCTCTCCAAAAACAGCAAATGAACGGACAATGGTTGATACCTGGTCCGTATTCGCAAGACCTGCCGCAAAGAAGCAGACCCCTTTCAGCTGGCCAAAGGAAAATTCTCTTTTATTTATATCAGCACTGTCACCGAGGATAGCAGAAATAATGTTGGTGTTCTCCGCTAATGAATCCGTGATGTCTTTCTCCAAATTATCCATACTTGTCCACCTATGCTTGAATATGATTCCAGCTTTCCCGACTACACTATATATCATTCACAGGTCATTGGGGGTCAGCGGATGGATTTTTATAAATCGTGGATTTACACGCACGTTCTGAATGAGGCGTGGTTTATGTGGGGGATTGTCGTGGTCTTTTTAGGAGGAAATTTGCTTTTCCCCGTTTGGGTCATGTTGTTGTTAGGGAATAAGCCGCTGCTTCGGAAGAGAAGGAAAAATGTTTGAAAAACAGAACCCCTCCTGAGGTTTCTCAGAAGGGGTATCGGGGCTAGACGAATTTTCGGCTTGTTTTTTTGCCGTCGCAGCTGAACACGATTTTTTTGTCCTCGACAACGGTTTCCAAATGAACGTTTTTCCCCCAGAGCTGCACGACATAAGGCAGCGTGCGCTCCACATATTTCAGATCGAGCTCCGTGCCTTCATATTGATGCGCAAGATACAGCTCGCCCGTTCGGTTGAAATCGCCGTCCTTCACGTACAGGCTCGGGAAACCGCCGTTCACCTTCGAATATACAAGCTGGTCGCGAATGTTTTCCCAGGATTTATCGGTAATTTTCCATTCGGGGCCTTTCTTTTCGAAGATGTACAGATCCAAGTCGTCCACTAGCTGCTTCGTCAAATAATTGCGGAGAAACGAGATGTCGGAATCGAATTCCCGCACCTCGAATATTTTTTCCCGGCCTTTGCCCGGCACGCGTCCGAACCGCTCCTGCTCCTCCTTCGTCGGATTGTCCCAGCGCCGCTCGATGTCCTCGAATATTTTCAAGCCGAGGTAATAAGGATTCAAGCTGTGCCGGGAGGGGACAACAACGGAGGAATTCAGCTTGGCGAACTCGATGGTCTCATCGCTCGTCAAATCCATCTCGCGGATAATGCGCTGGTGCCAGTAGGAGGCCCAGCCTTCGTTCATAATTTTGGTCTCGATTTGCGGCCAGAAATAGAGCATTTCGTCGCGCAGCATAGACATGATGTCGCGCTGCCAATCCTCAAGGATCGGAGAATATTCCTCGATAAACCAGACGATGTCCTTCTCCGGCCTCGGAGGGAACCGCTTCAACTCGGCCGCTTCGGCTTCCGCCCTCGCTTTGGCCTCCGCGACCGCCTCCGTGTCCAAATCCCATAGGTCGTCATATGCGCCTTGAAACGATGTTTGCGCTGCGGACGATTGCTCTTTCTGGCTCATTTCGATATAACGTTTCTTATCGAGCTGATAAGGCTTAATAAGCGTCGGATCGACATGCTCTTGAATCGCAAGGATGGCATCGATAAATTTTTCCACTGCCTCCGACCCGTACTGCATCTCATATTGATGGATGCGGTCGGCGGTCGCTGACATGCTCTCCACCATATTGCGGTTCGATACGCTGAACCTGGCATTGTTTTTAAAGAAATCGCAATGGGCAAGAACATGGGCTACGATCAGTTTATTTTGGATTAAAGAATTGCCTTCAAGCAGAAAGGCGTAGCACGGATTCGAGTTGATGACGAGCTCGTATATTTTGCTGAGCCCGAAGTCGTACTGCATTTTCATTTTATTGAAGGTTTTGCCGAAGCTCCAATGGCTGAATCTTGTAGGCATCCCGTAAGCGCCGAAGGTATAAATGATGTCAGCCGGGCAAATCTCGTAGCGCATTTGATAGAAGTCCAACCCGAAGCCCTGTGCGATTTCCGTTATTTCGTCGATCGCGCGCTCCAGCTCGCGAATCTCGTCTTGGGTCATATTGACGTCCCCCTCCGCACTCTGTAAATCACGATTCATACCATTTATATGCGGGAGGAAATAAGGTTATGTGAATCCGCCGCAATGTCCAAGCGAAGGAGGAGAAGCGCGATTGCTGTCGAAATATCGATAGGAATATGGAAAATGGTGCTATTGGACTTTTAAGGAAGGGATGACCTTTATTGATTCAATCGGTCGTGTTTCCGCTTGTGAACGGATGGCTGTACATGGCGGGTACCTGTATGGTCTATTTAATCCTGCTTCCTCAATTAAGAGTCGGAGCTCATCTAAGGCAGTTCATCTTTTTGTGCATCGGGGCCGCCATGCTGATCATCCACTTAACGTTAGATAAGACGAGCCCATTCATTTATGCCCTTCAGCTGGCGCCCGCTTATCTGCTTTTGTCTATGTATGTGAGCTTATGGGTTAGCGCCGCCAGCCTCGCCATTATCGGATTGAGCGGCTATTTCATGCTTGGCGTGAGCGGGTCCGCGTTTGCAGCTGCCGGTGTGGCACTGATTATAATGGGGGGATGCTATGAACGAAAGCTTCAGTGGAAAGCGCCATGGCGGCTCTACCTGTACGGGGCCATCTCCGTTTTCCTCTATTTAAGCCTGTACATTGGCATCGATTGGGCGCAAGGCGGAGAATTGCTGAAGATGCCGGTTCACGAGATAATCGCCATCGTCGTGTCTTCCATAGCAGGCTCGCAGCTTATCCTCTTTCTTTATCAATTTGTGAAGAAGCAAGCGAAGATGATCGGCGAGCTCATTTTATCGGAAAAATATCAGTCCGTCGGGCAGCTTGCCGCCTCCATATCCCATGAAATTCGAAATCCGCTCACCACCGCGCGGGGGTTCCTTCAGCTGATGAATATGGACAAGCTGTCGAAAGAGCAGTTCGAGCGTTACCGCAAGTACGCGTACGAAGGATTGGACCATGCCAGTCATATCATTACCGAATATTTGAACTATTCGAAACCGAATAACGAAACGG
Source organism: Paenibacillus nanensis (assembly GCF_003583765.1). Classification (GTDB taxonomy): domain Bacteria; phylum Bacillota; class Bacilli; order Paenibacillales; family Paenibacillaceae; genus Pristimantibacillus; species Pristimantibacillus nanensis. The sequence goes on along the minus strand of NZ_QXQA01000005.1, from coordinate 9,626 downwards.
CTAAGCCGCTTCATGTCAAACAAGAAATTGAAAGCGTTGTCCAGTGGCTGCATGCGTATTCCGTCGAAAAAAACGTCACCATCATCACCCATCATATGTCGGAGCGGGACCCTTACGTCCAGGCAGAGCCGAAGCAATTTCAGCAATGCTTGCTGAATATTATGAAGAACGCAATCGAGGCGATGCCGGACGGCGGTTTACTGACGGTGCAATCGCGGCTTGTTCAAGATCAAGTGCAAATCTTAATTCGGGATACGGGTATCGGGATGAGCGCGGAGCAGCTCAAGAGGATCGGCAAACCGTATTTTACGACCAAAGAAAGCGGCACGGGCCTTGGATTAATGGTTGTGATGAGTTTAGTAAAAGCGATGAACGGAAAAATATTATTCCGAAGCAAGCTGAATCAAGGAACGATATGCGAGATCCATCTGCAGCAGGTTGCCCGGGAGGAATAGGAGCCATTGCAAGCAATGGTTCTTTTTTTATTATTATGGATTTATATATACATTAACTCTACATACAATAAAATAGCTATTGAATTAATTCGTTGAGTCGTGATACATTGGAAGCAGGAAAAGGTTTGCGAATCAAGCACATGTTCAGGGGAGGAATGAAGGTATGCTTCAACAAGCGAAAATGACGGTGGATAAAGATTTTGTGGTCGGTGACGTAGACGATCGGATCTACGGTTCGTTTATTGAACATTTGGGCAGAGCGGTCTACGGCGGCATTTACGAGGCTGATCATCCGACAGCGGACGAGCAAGGCTTCCGTCAGGATGTTCTAAAGCTCGTCCAAGAGCTGCAGGTTCCGATTGTCCGTTATCCCGGCGGAAATTTTGTATCCGGTTACAACTGGGAGGACGGAGTTGGTCCCGTTGCCGATAGACCGAGAAGACTGGAGCTGGCTTGGAGAACGATCGAGCCGAACTGGTTCGGGTATAACGAATTTATCGATTGGTGCAAAAAGGCCGGCACAGCGCCTATGATGGCCATAAATCTTGGCACAAGAGGGATTGACGACGCGCGGAATTTGATCGAATATTCGAATCATCCGTCGGGCTCTTATTGGAGTGATCTGCGCAGGTCGCATGGCTACGAGAAGCCTCATGACGTTAAAACATGGTGCCTGGGCAATGAGATGGACGGCCCTTGGCAGATCGGCAGCAAAACGGCGGTTGAGTATGGCCGCTTGGCGAATGAGACGGGGAAAGTCATGAAATTGGTAGACCCGACCATCGAGCTCGTTGCGTGCGGAAGCTCCGCCAAAGGCATGCCTACCTTCCCGGAGTGGGAATCCACCGTTCTTGATTTGGCCTATGATGTCGCGGACTACATATCCATTCATCAATATTACGGAAATCCGAAAAAAGATACGCCGAATTTCCTTGCGCAATCGGTCGGCATGGATCAATTTATCCAAACCGTTATTTCCACTGCGGACTACGTACAAGCGAAAAAACGGAGCAAGAAAAAAATTAACCTGTCCTTCGATGAATGGAACGTCTGGTTCCATTCCAATGAGCAGGACCGCAAGCTGGAGCCGTGGACAATTGCCCCTCCTCAATTGGAGGATGTGTACACGCATGAAGACGCGCTTGTAGTCGGCTGCATGCTGATCAGTTTGCTGAAGCGGGCTGACCGCGTGAAGATGGCTTGTCTGGCTCAGCTAGTTAATGTTATCGCGCCGATTATGACGCGTAACGGCGGACCTGCGTGGAAGCAGACCATTTTTTACCCGTTCCTGCATGCAAGCTTGTTCGGACGCGGCAAAGTGCTGGTGCCGCTTGTGAAATCGGACAAATACGATAGCAGCGAATATACCGACGTGCCTTATTTGGAAGCGATCGCGGTGTATGCGGAGGAGAAGGAAGAAGTGACCGTATTTGCCGTGAACCGCAGCTTGGATGAGTCGCTGCCGCTTCAAGTGGATCTTCGCAGCTTCGGGACAGGCCGAGTCATCGAACATATCGTGCTGGAGCATGAGGATGTGAAGGCGGTCAATACGGAGGAAGCTCCGGATCGCGTTAAGCCGCATAACGGCGGTAATGCCAGCGTGACCGAGAACGGACGAATTGAAGCGGTTCTTGCCAAAGCGTCCTGGAACGTCATTCGAGTTAAGCTGTAAGTTAGTCAAATAGCATGGGGTGCCCAAGAACGGCAATACGCCGCTTTTGCGGCACCTTCTTTTGTATTATGATAAAAGTGGAAAGGAAGTGCGCAATTGATACAAGCGAGCACGGATAAGAAATGGCTGCCGTTATATGAAGCGCTGGCTAGCGAGGCGCGGCTGTCCATACTGGACTTGCTGGCGGAGAAAACGATGAACGTTAAGGATCTTGCTGCCGCTCTCGGTCTTAGCAGCGCGATCGTTACGATGCATATCCGGAAGCTGGAGGCTGCGGGACTGGTCTCAACGCGTATGGTCCGCAAGGATGGCGGTACGCATAAGATGTGCGAATTATCGGAGGAGTCGATAAAAATTGAGCTCCCTAGACTTGAGACGGCGCTTAAGTCGCATGAGATTCATGTGCCTGTAGGCCATTACACGTCCTTTGAGGTGTATCCGACCTGCGGGATCGCGACGAAGGAGAAGGTTATCGGCCAATTCGACGACCCGCGGTTTTTTCTAGAGCCGGAACGGATGAACGCGGGTATTTTATGGTTTGGACATGGATTTGTCGAATATAAAATACCAAACTATTTGGTGCCGGGACAAAGGCCGGTTGCATTGGAGATCGCGCTGGAGCTCGGCTCCGAGGCGCCCGGCACGAATGAGCATTGGCCTTCCGACATCAGCTTCGAGCTCAATGGCGCGCCGATCGGAACATGGACCAGCCCTGGAGATTTCGGGCAGACGCGCGGGAGATATTCGCCGGATTGGTGGCCGAACTGGGTGAATCAGTACGGCCTTCTTAAGCTGATCCGCATTCAGGAGAACGGCACGTTTTTGGACGGGCAGCCGTTGTCCGGCATTTCCCTGCCTGATATTATGCAGGACCGGAACGGCTGGACGTTTCGAATTGCCGTGAAGAAGGAGGCGGCTCATGTCGGAGGGGTCACCCTGTACGGGAGCGGCTTCGGCAACTATAACCAAGATATTTTGTTCAAAATCATCTATGAAGCGACCAGCTAGCTTGAAGGCCGCTTAAAGCATTCATCATCGGATAAGCAAAGGAGGTCTAAAGCTTTTGCGGACGGTATTTTCTTATCTCAAAACCTACCGGGCGGCAGCGTTCATCGCGATCTCGCTTATGCTCGTCGAGCTGGCTTTGGAGCTTGCGCAGCCGTATTTGATGTCCAAAATCATCGACGAAGGCATACGTGCAAGCAATCTTGACGTTGTATATCGTTGGGGCGGATTTTTAGTGCTCTTCTCTTTCGTCGCGTTCGCTGCCGGCATACTGAGCTCCTTTTACGCCGCCCACGTCAGTCAAAGCTTTGGCTTTGATCTGAGGGAAAAGCTGTACGGAAAGGTGCAGGCGTTCTCGTTCGCTAATTTTAATCAGTTTCCGGAATCGTCCCTTCTTACCCGGTTAACGAACGACGTTACTCAGCTGCAGAATACCGTGTTCATGGGACTTCGCATTATGCTGCGGGCGCCTCTTCTCGTTATAGGCAGCGTCATGATGGCTTTTATCGTCAACCCCATGCTTGCGGTGTGGTTCGCGGCCGCTATACCGTTCCTCGGTCTTTTTCTGCTGTGGGTGATGAGACTTGGAGAGAAGCTGTTTCGAGCGGTGCAGCAGGGACTGGATGACGTCAATGGCGTCATGCAGCAAAATTTGATCGGCATGCGGCTGATTCGTGTTTTCGTTCGGATGAAGCTGGAGTCTAAGCGCTTCGCCGGCTACAGCCAGGTGCTTATGGATCGGACGGTCGCGGCGCTTCGTTTGACCGAGCTGACTATGCCGGTTATTTTGCTTGTCATCAACGCAACCGTTATCGCCGTACTTTGGGTTGGCCGTGCGCAGCTTGATATGAACGGGGCAACCGTCGGCGATATCGTGGCCATTGTCAACTATGCCACCCGCACATCCGGCGCGCTCTCTCTTATGTCGATGATCGTCGTGAACTTCTCCCGCGCGCGGGCTTCGGCACAGCGGATGGAGGAGGTTCTGCTTACCGAAATCGATTTGAAGGATGCTGAAACGGATACGAGCTCGGATGGAACTAAACCAAACGGCAGTATTACGTTTAAGAAGGTGTCCTTTCGTTATCCGGACACGGATTCAGCCGTTCTGAACGACATCAGCTTCAAGGCTGAACCAGGCGAGACGATCGCCATCATGGGCGCAACCGGCTCAGGCAAAACGTCCATGCTGCAGCTGATCCCTCGGCTTTACGACGCGGAGGAAGGGACGGTCGAAGTCGGCGGCTTAGACAGCCGGCTTTGGAAGCTCGAGCGGCTGCGGAATCATATCGGCTACGTGCCTCAGGAGATTATGCTGTTTACCGGCTCAGTGGCCGACAATATAAAATGGGGCAAAGACAACGCCAATATGGATGAGATTATCGACGCAGCCAGAAAAGCTCAAATTCATGAGACGATTATGAAGCTGCCTCAGCAGTACGATACGATCGTCGGACAGAAAGGGGTAAACCTGTCCGGCGGCCAGAAGCAGCGGCTAACCATAGCGAGAGCGCTGGTGCGCAAGCCGGAAATATTGCTGCTGGACGATTGCACAAGCGCGCTCGACGTGCAAACCGAAAATGCGCTTCTTGCAGCGCTGAAAGAGGTTCGCTGCACGACGCTGCTCATTACCCAGAAGATCAGCTCCACCTTGAACGCGGACCGGGTGCTGCTCCTGGATGACGGCAAGCTCATTGCAAGCGGCACGCATGAGGAGCTGCTCCGAACCTCGAGTCTCTATCGCAAAATTTGCGACTCTCAGTACCGGAAGGCAGGTGTAACCCATGCTTGAAAGCTGGAAGGAGCCGTTTCGTTATCCTCGTCTGGAGCCGCTTCAAGGGAAGGCAGGCATTCCGCCGGAAGCGGGTTCGGCTTCAAAGAAGAAAACAAAGGCCAAAGACGCGAAGAGTACGCTTAAGAGACTGTGGTCTTATTTGATTTTTCATAAATGGAAGCTGTCGGCGGTCATGGCTATGATTGTGCTCAGCACCGCATTATCCTTGCTCGGGCCGTATTTAGCGGGGACGGCAATTGATCATTTTATCGCGACAAAAAGCAGCGGATTTATTCCCTTTCTGATCGGAATGGCCGTCGTCTATGCGCTTCATGCGCTTACCATGTGGCTTCAGAACATTTGGATGATCGGCATTGCGCAAGATACCGTGCTCCGAATGCGGACCGATCTGTTTAATCATCTGCATCGGCTGCCTATTCCGTTTTTTATGAAAAGACAGCACGGCGAGCTGATGAGCCGGGTCACAAACGATATTGAAAATGTGAGCTCCTCGCTGAACAGCTCGTTTATTCAAGTATGCTCAAGCGGATTGCTGTTAGTTGGCATTGTGGGTGTCATGCTGTCTCTAAGCCCTTTGCTTACATTGCTTACTTTTATGGTGATCCCGCTTATGATGGTAGGCATGAAGTGGATTACTTCCCGCACAAGCCGGCTATTCAAAGTCCAGCAGCGCAATTTAGGCGAACTGAACGGCTTTGTCGAGGAGACGCTGTCCGGCCAGCGCATCGTCAAAGCGTTTTCGAGGGAAGCGGCGGTGATCGAAACATACCGCGAACTGAACACGCGGATCCATTTGTCCGGTTTTTGGGCGCAGGCCATTTCCGGATTTATCCCAAAGCTGATGAACGGATTAAACAATTTAAGCTTTGCGTTAATCGCGGGCGTCGGCGCGCTGTTAGCGATGAACGGTTCGAGCGTGACCGTCGGCGTTATCGTCATCTTTGCGGAGTTCGCCAGACAGTTCACGCGCCCTCTAAATGATTTGGCGAACCAGTGGAACACGCTCTTGTCTGCCATTGCAGGCGCGGAGCGGGTGTTTCAAATTTTAGATGAAGAGGTCGAAGCGAGCGATGAAGGTCGCGCCGGGGAACTCGAACGCGTGGAGGGCAGGATCGATTTTGAGGAAGTATCGTTCGCTTACGGGGAAGGTCCATTGACCCTTCGCGGCATCCGTTTTACGGCGAACCCCGGCGAGACCATCGCCTTTGTCGGTCCGACTGGGGCAGGTAAAACAACGATAATTGGTCTCCTGTGCAGATTTTACGAGCCGAAATCGGGAGTCATAAAAATTGACGGCGAAGATATCCGGAAATACCGCCGCGACAGCTTACGGTCTCAGATGGCCTTTGTACTGCAGGACCCGTTTTTGTTTGAAGGAACGATTAGAGAAAATATCCGTTACGGACGGCTGGAAGCAACCGATCAAGAGGTAGAGGAGGCGGCTAAGCTGGCGAACGCGCATTCCTTCATCACGCGGATGAGGGGCGGCTATGAAGCCAGGCTGAAGCTGGATGGCGGGGGAATCAGCCAGGGGCAGAAGCAGTTGATCGCCATCGCGCGCGCGATACTGGCGGATCCTTCAATCCTCGTATTGGACGAGGCGACGAGCAGCATCGATACCGTGACGGAGATCAAGATTCAAGAGGCGCTGCAGCGCTTGATGAAAGGGAGAACTAGCTTCGTTATTGCCCATCGGTTAAATACGATACAACAAGCGGATCAGATCGTCGTTCTGCAGGACGGCGAAGTTTCCGAGCTTGGATCGCATGCACAGCTTGTGCAGCAAGACGGGTTTTACAGCAAGCTGGTGAAAGGGCAAATCGAGCTGCAGCCTTAGCTCTTTAGGGCTGCCGACAGCCTGGAATCCCTGATTTTGCCGCTAGTTCGAGTCTTGAAGTTCTGTTATCCTTCACTTTGAGCCAATAGACATCAGGATGAAGGGAGACTCGCATGAAGAAGTTCAATTTCGCAATGGTTGCTTTGCTTGCTGCAACGCTTGCGGTTCTGCCACTGCGCATGGAGCCTGCCAAAGCAGCTGAAGAGTCCGATTGGAGTATGTACTTTCCGACCGATATAGACGGCCATTGGGCTTATGATGAGCTTGATAATTTTGTTGTCGCTGATTTGATGAAAGGGTATAAGGATTCGAAAGGCGTTGTTACGATTAAACCGGATAAAAGCGTTACTCGCGCGGAGTTCGTCGCGCTGCTTGTTCGGGCGCTTGGTCTGACCAGCAATGAGTCGGGCAAAACGTTTTCGGACGTAGAAACGGATCAGTGGTATTATGAGCCGGTTCGAATCGCAAGCTCGCTGGGCGTAGTCAATGGTGTCAGCGACTCGGAATTTGGACCGAACAAGCTGATTAACCGCGGAGATATCGCAACGATGATCGTCCGGGCATTTGATGATACCGTAGCCTTTGACTCGAGCTCAAAAGCGCTGCCGTTTGGGGACGTTCCTTCCTATTATGCTGCTTCTTCCATTAAGGCTGCCTATCTTGCCGGAATCGTAAATGGGATAACGGATAAAGCATTTAAGCCGTTTGCAAATGCGAAGCGGGCCGAAGCTGCAGTCATGCTGCAGCGTGCGTTGAGCTTGCAGAAAACCCAACTGCCGGATGACGGGATGCTGAAAACCATCGTTCTGCAATCTGATAGGGTGGAATACGACGCGATTAACAACGACGGTCTGCAGTCGCTGAACGCGAATTATTCGAATTATTTTACCGCGTTCCAGCTCTCTGCAAATCGCGCATATGGAGATGTTCTGAAAAATATTGATTCAGAAGGCTATACCATGAAAGCGGAGGAGACCTCTGCAAGAAAGCTGGACGTTACCTTTTCAACGAATCGTTTTGCGATTGTGAGCTCGACAGGCGGCGCTTATCGCTTTTCTTATTCATTAGATGGCGAAGAAGCGGTTCAGAATCAATCGAATGACGGATTGTATTATATGAAGAAGATGGAAGATAACAGCTGGAAAATATACGCGGTCTACCAAGAAACCGTTCAATAAGGAAGAAGACAAGCCTCGCGCTTGTCTTCTTTTTTGGATTAGAACAAACTCCAGTCCATCTCCTTCGACATCGTTTCTAATAAATGAACGCCTGCAATGCTGTTTCCTTTTGCATTTAGAGACGGCCCGACGACGCCGATGCCATACCGGCCAGGCACCATGGTGAGGATACCGCCGGCGACGCCGCTTTTTGCAGGGAGTCCGACTTCGATTGCAAACTCGCCGGATGCGTTATACATACCGCAAGTAACCATAAATGTTTTAGCAATCTGCACATACCTTCTTGGAATGAGATTTACGCCAGTGATGGGGTCCGTACCGTCGAAAGCGAGCACAAGCGCCATGCGCGCAAGGTCTTTGCACTGCACTTGGATGGAGCAATGACGGAAATAAACGTCAAGCACATCGTTTACATCGCCTTCTAGAACTCCGTTATCTTTAAGGAAATAGGCCATCGAACGATTGAGATCCGCTGTCTCGGCCTCCGATTCATAGACTGCCTTATCTACAGATAAAGAGTCGTTGTTGGCTAAGGTGCGGAAAAATTGCAGCGTGCGGTCCGCTTTCTCTTTTGTGCTTCCCCCCGCAATAAGGGAAGAGATCACGATCGCTCCTGCATTGATAAGCGGGTTGAACGGGATGCCCGGCTGGACAAGCTCAAGCTTCAGCATGGAATTGAAATTGTCTCCCGTCGGCTCCATTCCGACTTTATCGAACACCGCTTTTTCTCCGTTGTCCATCAGCGCCAGCAGGAGCGTAAATATTTTTGAAATACTTTGCATCGTAAACGATAAACCACAGTCCCCGCCGGAGACGCTTTTGCCGGATGCGTCCATGAGATGGATGCCCAGCGCCTGCCGCGGGGCGTGCGCTAACTCGGGTATATAGGAAGCAACCTTCCCTTTATCGCACAGCTGTTTACTTTCCTCGAGCCAGACAGGCAACCGGTTTTGTACCAATGAGAGCTCATCTTGTTTAAAAAGTTGGTCGGACATGTTGACACATCCTTTTAGTTTCGGTATATTTACGGATAGTTTATCCCATTTCGCCGGCGGAAAAAAGACGCCTTTGAATAATAGACGTAAAGTCAAAAACTTTTTTTGAAAAAGTGCTTGACCATTAGCCTGGTGACATGGTATATTCTAATTCCGGGCCGAGAAACAGCGGTTCGAAAATAAAAAATGAATCGAAACATAAATTACCAGTTGATTTAAAACTTCGATTCATGATATATTATAAGTCCGGCCACGAAATACTTGGGTCGGCAACGAAAGAAAAGATTGTTCTTTGAAAACTGAACAACGAGCGAAACTGCCCTGTTAATTCGGTAACGAGTTAATAGATATAAGAAGTTTACGTACTCGGCTTTAGCCGATGCGAAAAGCTTCAAGCAACAAACGTAATGAGCAATCAAACACTTTTATGGAGAGTTTGATCCTGGCTCAGGACGAACGCTGGCGGCGTGCCTAATACATGCAAGTCGAGCGGAGTTATTCCTTCGGGGATAACTTAGCGGCGGACGGGTGAGTAACACGTAGGTAACCTGCCTGTAAGACCGGGATAACATTCGGAAACGAATGCTAATACCGGATACGCGAGTTGGTCGCATGGCCGACTCGGGAAAGACGGAGCAATCTGTCGCTTACAGATGGACCTGCGGCGCATTAGCTAGTTGGTGAGGTAA
>NZ_QXQA01000004.1 GCF_003583765.1 Paenibacillus nanensis | reverse complement strand
CTCCGCTCGACTTGCATGTATTAGGCACGCCGCCAGCGTTCGTCCTGAGCCAGGATCAAACTCTCCATAAAAGTGTTTGATTGCTCATTACGTTTGTTGCTTGAAGCTTTTCGCATCGGCTAAAGCCGAGTACGAAAACTTCTTATATCTATTAACTCGTTACCGAATTAACAGGGCAGTTTCGCTCGTTGTTCAGTTTTCAAAGAACAATACTTCTTTCGTTGCCGACCGCCTATTTCGTGGCCGGACTAATAATATATCACGAATCGTTACATGAAATCAACTGGAAATTGATGCCGTTCGATTCGTTTCTCATTTCCGATCCGCTTGTCTCGCGGCCGGAATAAGAATATACCATGAATCGATGACCGGAATCAACTGGGAGTTTCTCACATTTAAATCGAGGAAACATACAGCCCCAAATGACCAGCGCAGTCTCCGATTGCAGGGCATATGATAGTGAAGGTGTAAATGAGGAGGATCAAGAATGCAACGTTTGATGTGCAAAGGTAAGATACATCGGGCAGTTGTCACCGAAGCCGACTTAAATTATGTCGGCAGCATAACGATAGACGCGCTGCTCATGAAGGCGGCCGATATTCGTCCATACGAGATTGTGCAAGTGACGAGCTTGCGTAATGCGACGCGTTGGAAAACGTACGCCCTCCCCGCAGCCGAGGGCTCGGGTAAAATATGTTTAAACGGTCCTCCCGCGCATTTATTTCAACCGGGCGACTTGATCATTATACTCAGTATGGGCCTGTATGAGGATGCGGATATCGATCAACTTCGCCCAACGGTCGTATTCGTCGATGAAAACAATCAGATAACGCGGACAGTAAGCTATCCGCTAGATGGCGCCTGAAATCGTAAGAACCCTGACGGCGTCAGGGTTCTCGAAAGCTATCAGCGATATGATTTAATTCGGCGATACGTCTTGCCGAACTTTTCGAACAATCCGGCCATTGGTTTGAAGTTTGGTTCGATGATCCATACTTTTCCGGAAGCATCGAGGCCAATATCGAGCCCGACCGTTCGTATGCTTCGATAGTATCCTTGCAGCACCCTGGCAGATCGAAGCGAAATGCGATCAATACGTCTTATTATGGCTGAGGAACGCTTCAATGACAGCTTGGATCGCCGGAGCGCCTCCGCAAGCGAAAGGATTTTGCCGCTGCTGCGGTCAACATTCGTTATGATGTACCCTCTGCCCGCTACCTTAGCAAGCCTTCCCGTCACCTTCCAATCCTTTCTTCCAGCATGCCGCTGCACCATGATCCGCAAATCATAGGGCCGCCCGCCAACCGTTGCAAGCGGAATACGGCGCTGAACAATATAACTGCCGTTCATCCGCCGTCTAAGTGCTGACCACAGCTGCTCTCGAGTGCTGTAATACCAGCGAGTCCTCTCCACATGCAGGCAATAACCCACACTCGAGATCGAGACGAGCATGACACCTTTCCCGCCCCATTGGCTAGTCGGCTTAACGATGACACTTCGATAACGGCTAAGCATGTCGAAAAAATTTTCCCGGGTCATCAGTCGCGTCGAAGGCAGCGCCTTACGAAGAAGCGGATCATGCGACATCACTTTATGTTTGATCCATTTGCTTCTGCTTCGGCTTGCAGTCGTCATATCTACCCCCGCCCTTTCGTATGAAATAGTTGATTCAAATTTATTTAACGGAGGAATGCTTTATTCAAAGATGCGCTCGTATTTCAGCCTATGTGCTGTGTTGAATAGAACAACATGGTCGCCCCATGGTTTCGACTACTCGGAAGGAGTGCGCCCAAGTTGCCGCGCCCTCCAGCGAAGCGGAAATAGCTTGTTCTGGGCATCCGCTATTTCCTGGCGGCTACCCGCAATGGCCGTTCCATTCGTTTCATCGATTATTCGATAAGTAACGTTATGTCCGGCGAGTAAGGTGCCCGCATCCCAATAGCTGCCGCAAGAGGGGCGCAGTCCTCTTCCTGCATGCACACCATACAGGGCATTGGACCTGTTACGAGGCCAAGCTCGAGCAGCGATCCTCCGCACGCGCATTTAACTTGATGATAGGAAAAAGAATGGAATATACCGCATATTGCGCAAGTCATTCCTGCCGTTGACATACCTCCTGCGAAGGTTCGGTACGATCTATTTATCTATTATACCGCTATAGTATTCTCTCATTCTCGCACGGACACGGTACGTACCTACCAAATCTATTCTTTTTGACACACAAAAAAAGCAATGGATACCCTAGCAATCAAGTCACTAGAGTATGCATTGCTTATCTGTTTTCTTTTATGATCTCTTCAACCCTGCGATGCGCTTCTTCAACGGTATCTGCTTGCACAATCTCATTCATATGCTCATGATGCTCCCCGGAAGAGTGCGAGTACCGCGGATCATAATAATGCTCTAGCAGCAATTTAACCGCTTTTTCAAATCTTTCGCTTACCAAACATTGTTCAATCTCGGAAGCGATCGGCGTATGGATTCTCGATTTAATAACCCGGAACGACCGCAAGCAAGACTCAAGGTTATCCCATGGCTTGTAATCCTGAATAATTTGTTTTACGCGCGCTTCAATCGGAAGCTCAATCAAAATATGAAAGCCATCGGCTCTCCAATTCATGATGAGCTCTGGAACCGTAATATTTCCGATTTTACGGCTTTCCGCCTCAAATATCATATAAGCGGATTCCTGACGCGCCAATATTTCATCGAATAAAAGCGCGTCGAACTTCTTCTGATTATGGGGCGGCTTTCCCATCGTGCCGAATATGGAGCCCCGGTGACCCGCCAGTGCTTCCAAATCGAGGACGGGATGCCCGTTTTCTTTTAGCTTATGCAGGATAGCCGTCTTCCCGCTTCCCGTATTCCCGTGAAGGACGAACGAACGCGGTTTAAACGATATGTCATTCAGCTTTTCGACAATGAACTGTCGGTAAGCGCGGTATCCGCCGTTGATCCGATAAGCGCGAATGCCCATAAGGGAGAGCACGGTTGCGGTTGTTTTGCTCCGCATGCCGCCGCGCCAGCAGAAAACCGCTTTGTTGTTCGGCAGCTCAGCAAATTGTTTAATAAAAGCCGGCAGCTTGGCCGAAACGATCTCCAGCCCTCTCTCCTTGGCGGCGGCAACGCTGACTTGCTTGTAGATCGTGCCGATCTCGGCGCGTTCCTGATCATCGAATATCGGAATGTTCAGGCTGCCGGGTATGGACGCGTCGCGGAACTCGGACGGCGATCTGACGTCGATTAGCGTAAGCTCTCCGCGCTTGCGCAGCTCCATACTTTCTTCGACTGTGATGTCCTGAAACATGATGTGTGACTCCTTTGTTTTCTAGACTAGAGAACAGTAATGCGTCCAGGGTTCTCTGACGTAACTTCCCCAATCATGCTTGCCTCAACGCCCGCCGCCTTCAGTTCCTCCAACAAACGATCCGCATGATCCGATGAAGAAGCGATCAGCAGACCGCCGGACGTTACCGCATCGCATAATATCCAGCGGTCGATCTGGTCCATCGCGATTGGAAACGCCACGTCGTTTTCGACATGCTTGTAATTGTTTTTGGTGCCTCCGGGAACGAAGCCGTTATCAGCTAGTTCTCTTACCCGCGGCAGCTTAGGCACGGCCGCGTTGTGAATGACAATACCTGCTCCACTGCCTTTCGCCATTTCCAGCGCGTGTCCGATGAGGCCAAAACCGGTTACGTCCGTACAAGCGTGCGTCTCATACTTGTTCATGATTTCTGCCGATGTTTTGTTCAGCGCAGCCATCACCTCGGTTACCCGCGTTATTTCCTCGCCGGAAAGCTGATCCTTTTTAATCGATGTGGTCATAATGCCTACACCGATCGGCTTGGTCAGAATAAGCTTGTCCCCCGGCTTCGCTCCCGCATTCGTTTTGACCTTGTCAGGATGCACGACCCCCGTTACCGCAAGACCGAACTTCGGCTCCTTGTCATCGATCGAGTGGCCGCCGACTAATGTAGCGCCGGCTTCCTTCACTTTATCCGCCGCGCCGCGCAAAATATCGGCTAATATACGCTTGTCCAGCGTAGAGATCGGAAATGCCACAATATTTAACACCGTTAACGGCTTGCCGCCCATCGCGTATATATCGCTAATCGCGTTAGCGGCAGCAATCTGGCCGAACGAATACGGATCATCGACAATCGGCGTGAAAAAATCGACAGTCTGCACCATGGCCATTTCATCGTTAAGGCGGAATACGCCCGCGTCGTCGCTCGTTTCAATGCCTACAAGCAGGTCCGGATGGCGTTCTGCCGCAGGCAAGCTGGAGATGACCTCCTTTAAATCGGCCGGGCCAATCTTGCAGCCGCAGCCGCCTTTGCTGGATAAGGAAGTAAGTTTTATCGTATCGTTTGCACTCATGATTCATGTCCCTCTTTCTATCGTTATAGATAGGTTGATAAAAAAATCGTACATGATGATCGCGCCGAAGGCAAATTTTTTCAAACAGACGGTTAACGAGTTGTGCTATAATTTCATATTGGTTATGTTCCATCTCATTCATCTCAGACATTCGGAGGAAAATATGCAGATTACTCATGAGCCTTCTGTTAAGCCGAACCATCATCCTCGCCGCTTATGGTTGATGTTAGGCCTATTTATAATTATTACAGTAGCGGGACTGGCGTATGTCAAATGGTGGCCTTATTACGATAAAGCGTTGATCGCCATAAATGACCGGTCCATTGGGTCCTCCATACTGACAGGAGTCGGCAGCGATGTGTCCGGCTCGATATGGGAAACGTCATTGGATTACACCATCAAATATTTTAAAGCAATTTGGAAAGCCGCTGTGCTTGGCATGATTATCGCGGCGATGATCCAAGCTTTGCTTCCTGCAAACTGGCTGCAAAGACTGCTCGGCCGGAAATCAATGAAAAGCACCCTGATCGGCGGCGTCTCCGCAATGCCAGGCATGATGTGCACCTGCTGCGCGGCTCCCATCGCGGCGGAGATGAAACAATCGAAAGCATCCGTAGGCGCCAGCCTTGCGTTTTGGCTTGGCAACCCGCTTTTGAATCCGGCGACGCTTATCTTTATGACCTTTGTCCTGTCATGGAAATTTACCGTTCTGCGCCTTGTCTTCGGCATCATCGTAACGTTTGGCGTTAGCTATATCGCCAACCGGTTTGCGGATCCTGACAAAGCGGGCAAATTTCTGGAGCGTCAGCGGCAAGCGGCTCCTCCTCAGCCTCGTTCTTTCGGGCTTCGCTGGCTGAAAAGCCTATCGGTTATGTTCCTGCAAGTCGCGCCTGTGTATGTGGCATCGGTCTTCATTCTCGCCATCCTGCAGCACTTTATGTTCCCGGTATGGATGAATGAAGGCATCGTGGCGATCATCGTTTTCGCCATAGCTGGTACATTGTTTGTTATCCCGACAGCAGCTGAAATTCCGATCATTCAATCGTTCCAATCCCTAGGAGCTGGAGCAGGGCCTGCGTCGGCGCTTCTTATCACGCTGCCGGCAATCAGCCTCCCTTCTGTTCTGCTTGTGTCGAAGGCTTTTTCGTTGAAGGTGCTTTTCTTTGTTACAGGTTCGGTTATCGTGCTAGGTGCCGTTTGTGGAATAATCGGTTCAATCTGGCTGACATAATATCGCGCACCCTACGCTCTGTTCGGTCTTGCTAAAAGACTAAACGGAGTTTTTTTATTGGAATGACTTCCTTACGCCCGCGGCATATTAAGAAAAATGCAGCTCTGGAGGTCTCTTCTTGCTTATTCGTCGTATTGAAACATTCCCGCTCTATTACCCGATCCCCCAGCCTTATGGGGATGCAAACGGGATCAAATCGTATCGATCCGCCTTCTTCATTCGCATCACAACGGATGATGGCATTCAAGGCTGGGGCGAATGCGAGGACTGGCTTCCTACTTTACAGAAAGGGTTTGAAGACCGGATCATCCCCTATCTGACCGGCAAAAACGCAAATGACCGGACACAAATCGTGCGTCAGATAGCGAAATGGCATGCTCGCTCCGCCTCGGCTGTGAGCATGGCGCTTACGGAAATTTTTGCAAAAAGCGCTGGAAAATCCGTATGCGAACTGTGGGGCGGAAAACAGCGGGACAAGGTTCCCTTATACGCTTCGTTTCAGTCGTATTCCGAACGCTCGGACTGGGTGAAGCATTCGCTTCATCTTATTGAAGCAGCGTTGAACGCGGGCTTTTCTTCCTTCAAGGTGAAGATCGGCGGCAAAACGTTAGAGGAAGATAGGATGCACATCCTTGAAGTGCAGGCATTACTGCGGGAAAAAGGCCAGCTGGCGTTAGACGCCAACGGAAGCTACGATTACGCAACCGCTATCCGTCTCCTCCCTTTGCTTGAGCAATGGTCTAATCTATTGTGGCTGGAGGAACCTCTTCCGATTGAGCAAACGCATAACTACAATTTGCTGCGCCAAAGAATGTTTCTGCCGATAGCAGGAGGCGAAGATATGAAGCTCGCGTCTGATTTCCTGCCTCTCCTGACCGGTCATGCGCTGGACATCGTAACGCCCGATCTGCTCCATTTGAATGGGATGGATGAATATTGGGGCACTTTACATTTGGCATGTAATTTTGGCGCGCGAATATCTCCGCATGCTTACGACGGCGCCTTAACTCGGTTATACGCTATTTTGGCTCAGGCCTGCCTTGTCTCGTGGTGCAAAATGAAGCCCGATACGATCGATCCGGTCGAATGGGATGTCATGGACAACCCGTTTACGGAGCTGCTCCCCTTGAGGCCTGTGAACGGCGAAGTAACCGTGCCGGGCGGATTAGGAATCGGGATCGAGCTCGACGTTGAACGGATGAACGCCTATTTATGGGACGGAAGCCGTTATCGTTAACGGGTTCATCTCAACCGAGTGGAAAATACTTCAAATCATTGTTAAAATGTATAGAAGCAGAATATTAGACAGAAGCTGAGACAGGTTTTGAAAAATGATCGTACTAAAGGAGGAAGTGTAATGAGTAAATTGAACATCGGGATTATTTTGGGCAGCACCCGCCAAGGACGTGTAAGCCCGCAGGTTGGCGAATGGGTCAAAGGGATTGCGGATAAACGCGGAGATGCCAATTACGAAATCGTCGACATCGCCGATTACAAGCTTCCGCTGTTCGGGGAAGTGGATGCGTCAGAACAGGCGGCTGCTTGGAACAAAAAGCTGGAAAGCTTGGACGGCTTCGTCTTTATTGTGCAGGAGTACAATCACAGCATTACAGGCGCCCTGAAAAATGCTCTTGATTATGCGAGAGAAGCTTGGAATAATAAGGCTGCCGGCATTGTTAGCTACGGCTCTGTGGGAGGCGCTCGCGCAGCAGAGCATCTGAGAGGGATTTTAGGCGAACTGTCCGTAGCCGACGTCCGGGTTCATCCTGCCCTGTCGTTATTTACAGATTTCGAGAACGGTACCGTTTTTAAACCGGCCGATCTACATCTTACGAACGTCAACGGTATGCTGGATCAAGTATTGGCATGGAGCGGCGCTTTAAAAACGTTAAGATCGTAAACCAAAGGAAACACCCTGCAGCGGACTTCAAGTCTGCCGCAGGGTGTTGTTTTATGGGAAACGTATATCCGCTTTCCTGCCCGGACCTCTTAGCCAAGTCTCAGTAGTGGAGCAAAAAACCACCTTCAAATTGAAGGTGGTTTCTTTACGATAGCTTACGGCAGGAACGTCATGCCGCGCTCTCCAAGCGCTTCCTTTAAAATGCGAATCGCTTTTGGCCCCATCCCATGCAGCCTCAACAATTCCTTCTCGCTGACGCCGGCCAGCTGCTCAAGCTTCGTATAACCGGCGTTAATAAGGGCTCGCTCAGCCGGCTTTGATGTTTTTGGAAAATCCGTGTCTGCCATCTACGGCATTCCTCCTCCAATAAACTTAAGAAGATTGTAGCGTTTGTTTCGGCCGAAACACAAATCCAAGCAGCGCAAATAATAGAAATGCCGCACCGAGAAATAGGAATATGCTATGAATGGAAAGATAGCGAATGCCATATCCGCCTAGCGATGGGCCTAATATACTCCCGATGCTGAAATGGATCGAGGCGATCACGTTCGCGGCGGGAAGTATAGCTTTCGGCAGCAGATCCGCCGCGTAAGCTAGTCCGAGCGAATAAAAGGAGCCTACGACGCCTCCGGCGATAATGAACAGCAGGAACAGCAGCCAAAGCTGTCCGCCGGCGGCTGGAATCAGCAAGAAAGCGATGGACCCGACAATCCCGCAAGCGATTAGAATCGGTTTCCGTCCGATGCGGTCGCTCCATATCCCGAGCGGGAGCTGAAGAATAAGACTCCCTACCCCAAATGACAGCAGCAGCAGCGAAATCCAGTGCTGGCTCAGGTCGATCCGCAGCCCGTAAAGCGGGAAATTGCTGTTCATCGAGGATTCCATCAATCCATAGAGGAAGCCCGGAATAAGCACAAACCAGGCGATTCGATAGGTTCGGAAAAATCGATTTTCCGTTGCTTCCCCCTTCTCTGTTCTTTCCGGCCATTCATTGCGAATCCGCAGCACGAGCAGGAGCACAATCGCGAAGAACAGCGCGCTAGCCAGAAACGGCACGGCTCGTCCAAGCGGCAGCAGATTGATACCGAGCGGTCCGATACTGAAGCCGATCCCGTATGACATGCCGTACAAGGAGATGAACCGTCCTCTGCGGTCCGGCGGGCTCGAACTGACAATCCAGAGCTGCGTCGCATAATGGAGCGAGCTGTCGCCTATTCCGACGAGCATCCGAAGCACAAACCACACCGCAAGCGATTGCGTGAATGGGAAGAGAAGCGTTGATAGGGTAACGAGGGCTACACCTGCTACGATAACTTTTTTGTACCCAAAACGTATGACCGGCTTCTCAACGAAAAACATCGTGCAAAAAATACCGATATACATTGCCGCCGAATTGATGCCGTTCATATCGGACGATACGCCCGCATCCTCCAATAAGATCGATAGCAGCGGCAGCAGGAGACCTTGGCTCATGCCCGCAACGATGACAACAAGCAGCAATGTAATCAAACGATAATTGGTAGAAAGCGAAGCCGAAGCGATAGACGATGATGACAAACCGTTGCACTCTCCTTGATTCGATTAAGCGATAAATCCCTCACACATTGTACCTTCGACGGGTTGGCAAGGCAATAGCAATTATGCGAAAGCGACAAGGACTCCATGCGTTCTCGCATGGAGTCCTTATGCGTTCTCGCATGGAGTCCTTGTGACTTCCCTTATGGAGCTAAGCTGTTCAGCTGATCCAGGAGCTCATTGATTTGACTGACGGTATCAGGGATGCCGGTCGACTCGAAGGCTGCCTTCCCCGCCTCGATATTGGCAAGCGCCTGATCGATTCCTTGCTGCAGCTGCTCGTTATAGGAGACGATCGAAGCATGCAGATCCTTCGCGTAATCCGGAACCTGCAGCGCGTCATAGTTGACGATCTGCTCCTTCAATTGCTCCAGCCTCTCCACCAGATTGGCCTGGGCAGTAAGGTCAGTGAGCGCTTGCTCGGCCATCCCGTTCATTTCTTGTCCAAATTCGGTCAAGCTGTTCATATATTCGGTCGTTTCCGTCGCAAAGCTGACTCCTTGGTTGACTTCCTCCAAAATGCCGCATCCAGGGGCAACCATTAGCGTTACAGCCATTAACCATACAAACAATCGTTTCATCCTTTTCCCCACTCCTCTATTAAACGCTCGGATCAAATCCTTCCCTAACGCGTCTATTTCACCATTCCCTTTCATAACCATACGGAAGCAGGAGTTTGAGGTTTCGTCGGCTTTTGGAATTTCGGTGTTTAGGAGGTAACAAGATGTCACAAAACCATGAGAGCAGCGGCAATCGCCCGCATGTGAACGTTCCTCAGCCCATACGCAGCGATGGCATGGGCGGAGTCGACCGTGGACCGCGCGATGTGCTCCGCGACTTGCAAAATCCGGATATGCTTGTCCCGCCGAAAACGGATAACGGTCTCATTCCGAATCTTCGATTCTCTTTCTCGGATACGCATATGCAGCTGAATCATGGAGGCTGGTCAAGAGAAATTACCGTTCGGGAGCTTCCGATCGCCACCACGCTCGCAGGAGTCAATATGAGCTTGACGCCAGGAGGCGTGCGCGAGCTGCATTGGCATCAGCAAGCGGAATGGTCGTACATGCTCGTTGGTCGCGCGCGAATTACGGCGGTGGATCAATCCGGCCGTAACTTCATCGCCGATGTGGGACCCGGCGATCTTTGGTATTTCCCGCCGGGTATTCCCCACTCGATTCAGGGCTTGGAGGAAGGCTGCGAGTTTCTGCTTGTGTTCGATGACGGAACCTTCTCCGATCTCAATACGCTTTCGCTATCAGACTGGTTCGCCCATACGCCGAAGGACGTGTTATCCGCTAATTTCGGCGTGCCCGAAGCCGCATTTGCCAACATTCCGAAGGAGCAGGTGTACATTTATCAGGCGCCTGTTCCGGGACCGCTGCCCACTCAATCCGTAGAGTCGCCGTATGGGCATGTCCCTCTTTCCTTCAAGTATGAGCTTCTCGCTCAAGCTCCGATCCGCACACCGGGGGGAAGCGTCCGCATTGTGGATTCCACCGTCTTCCCGATTTCAAAAACGATTGCCGCCGCGTTAGTCGAAATCGAACCGGGGGCTATGCGGGAATTGCATTGGCATCCGAACAATGATGAATGGCAATATTATTTGACCGGGCAAGGACGCATGACCGTGTTCGGAGCGGAAGGAAATGCACGAACCTTTGATGTTAGAGCGGGAGATGTCGGCTATGTCCCCTTTGCGTTCGGTCACTATATTCAGAACACGGGCACGGAGACGTTATGGTTTCTGGAAATGTTCAAAAGCGACCGTTTCGCCGATGTATCGCTTAACCAGTGGCTGGCATTAACGCCGCATGCGCTTGTAGAAAGCAATTTGAACGTAGACGCAGACTTTATTTCCCGTCTTCGTAAAGAGAAATGGCCGGTTGTCAAATATCCGGGCTACTCGCACCCCGGGGAACCTCCAAGAACATAAGGAGAGTCTCTTCCCCACCCTCGAAATAAACAAGAGGAGGAGCCCTCTAACGGTCTCCCCCTCTTAGGTCGTTATGTCCAGTTCATTCGGCTTTTCAAGCCTGTAATATGCGCGAGATGATGCTTTCCGTGCCAAGAATAGAGGCCGATATTTCGATCAAGCCGGATGCTCGTTTGCGACCCAGGATGATAAAATGTGCGGCTGAACTGCTCCTCTGTCATGGAACGAAGAAGAGTTACCCATCTGCGGTGCAAAGCGTCCAGCAACTGAAGCGAGGTTTCTACCGGCTCTTCGTCCGTATCGGACAGCTCGGCCCACAGCCCTTCTTCATAAGGCTTAATTGTTGGGTTCTCTTCTGTCAAAGCCAGCTTAAACCGGATATAGCTGTGCATATGACTGTCCGCCACATGGTGAACGACTTGGCGAATCGTCCATCCGCCATCACGGTAAGGTGCGGCAAGCTGCTCTTCCGTTAACCCATCAACCGCTTGGCGCAGCAGACCGGGAAGCTCCTCGAGGTCTTGAATCCATGCTTGTCTTTGATCGGCTGTAATGTCGCCATTATGTGCAAACTTTCCAATCGGGTACCTGAAATCCATAGGCTCATCTCCTCTAATTTCATTGCGCGCAAGCTTTCTATTGGCATCATTCTAATAGAGAACCGGTTGTACGTTAATGCAGGATTTCGATGAAAGTTTGCAGATTTTGGATCGTTAAAGCTTGCCAAATGCTCTTAGCGTTTTTAGCCTTTCGACGGTCAATGACCCTCGCCATTCTAATTCGCCAAGCGAACTTACGGCAGGGAAGTTGATTGGCCAGCCGCCGTCCCCCTCTTGCTCGGCAATCAATGCCGACAAATGCTCTTCGATTTCAGCTTCCGTTACGAATTGTGCGGCATAGCTCTGTGGACCGGTGACCCAATCCAGCACTTTATGAACATAGCCTTCTGCATGCGGATTTCTTTCGATTACACCTGGGCTCGCAAGCCATTCGTCAAATCGGCGTTTCGTGTCAATGCTGCGATAGCTCTCAGGAGCGTGCTCCAAAAACGTAATCCACTGTATACCGTCATGATAACCGGCGGGAGTGCCTTGCTCCATCGTCTTTTTCACAAAATTCAGACTACGCTTGAACCACTCTTCCTCTACGAAATCGTTCCTCGTCTTTTGCTTCAGCAAATATCCCATAATTTGGCCTGTCGGATTTATGGATGCGGCGCCGTCGTCCTCGATCTTCCACCATGGCGCATGCGGATATTGCTGCAGGCTCCGATACGCCAGCGGAAACCCTCCCCCTGGTACAGCAATGGCTTTTAGATACCTAATAATACCGTTTAAAATATCTGCATCAAAACAATCAAGCTCGGACATGACGTAAAGCGCGTATTCGGTTGGCACCGGCTGGCTATTGGGGCATCGAATATCGGGCTCCAGTGCGTTTCCGAAGCCGCCGTCATCATTCTGATAGGCTTTTAGCGCGCGCAGCACCTCTTCCTTCGAACCGCCTTCGAACAAATATTCGAACCGCTTCCGGTCGAGCAATCTCGCATTACTATAAATAAATGCTCTAGCCTGTTCCAAAACATTCGATTGCACCATATCCCTTATCCTCCTGTTATCCTAGTTTCGGAAGGCTTACTTGCATAACGCTCGGTCAAGCTTAATCCCTGTTTGTACAATTCATCGCGCAGCTCTAATGGCTCAAGCACCATGGCATCCGTTCCCAGCGCGTAGAAGAACTTGATGGCCCAATTCCATTCGCTGGACGGGCAAGTGAAGGCGAGCTCCCACTCCTCATCGTCGATCTGCCTCACCTGATGGCCGACATGCGGATCCTGCTCAGCGAGAAGCGCCCCTCGATAAGACAGTCGGGCGACTACCGGGATATCTGCCGCGGCATGACCAGTCTCTCCCGCTACCTGCTGCAGAATGGCTTCGTCGGGCTTCGCCGCATGCTCGATCTGCGTGAAACGATCCGCTCGGAACGTGCGATTCTCCCTATGCTCGGGCGAGTAGGCTTCGCAATACCAGAAACCATGCGCCGTATACACTTTTATCGGCTTTATGGTTATCCAGCGCTGCTTGCGCTCCGACCGGTAATACGCGCGAATCCATCGAGAGCTTGCGGCATGATCGAGCAGCTGGTTGAGGAGCGGCGTTCTTTGCGGACGATCCGGAATATCGATTTCAATATGCTCCAGCATCGGCTCCACCTGCTGAAGTACAGACTGAGGAAGACAAGCTCTGATCTTGTCGGCAACCGTCCATCGCGCTTGGTGGAACGGCGTGTCTGTCAGCTTTGTAACGGCGTCCAAGGCGAACAATATCGCGAACGCTTCCTTCGCGTCGAAGTGGAGCGGCGGCAGCTTATATCCGTCCATCAAGCGGAATCCGCCCGATGGACCCGGAACGGCGTACAGCGGAATCCCGATCTCAGACAGCGCCTGCATATCCCTTAGGATCGTGCGTTTAGATACTTCAAGCTTCTCCGCTAATGCTTGCGCCGTCTCAGAACGATGCTGCAGCGCAATAAGTATGGCCATAAGCCTGTCCGAACGCTTCAAGTTTGTCCTCCCTTCAAACAAACTCAGTATAACAGCGGAATGATGACAGGTTGCATGTCATCATTTTGTGGAGGTTCTTTACGTAATGTTCATCACGATCTTGCCGATGTTGCGATTCTGCTCCATATAGAGATGCGCTTCCTCTACCTGGCTCCAGTCCCACTCGGAATCGATGATTGGTCGAATCTCGCCTGTACTTATACGCGGTAAAATTTCATTTACAAAATCGGCGGTAAGCGCCGCTTTCCGTTCACGCGATAAGGTGCGCAGCGAGGTTCCGATGATTTGCAGCCGACGGGACAGCAGCATGCCCAGATTTACGTCCGGAACGTTAGCGCCGCCGAGCAAGCCAACGATAATAAGCCTGCCGTCAAGAGCAAGCGAGGCTGCATTCTGCTCCCAATAGGACGCTCCGACAAAATCCAGGATGACGTCGACGCCGCGATTTTCCGTAAAAGCCATAACGGCCGGCAAAAACGGCCCTTCGCGATAATCGACTGCGAGATCCGCGCCAAGTCGCAAGCAGGCTTCTCGCTTCGCCGGCGAACCTGCTGTCACGATCACTGTGCAGCCTGCCGCTTTCGCAAGCTGGATGGCAGCTGTACCAACACCGCTCGCGCCGGCATGGATGAGCGCGGTACGGCCGGCCTTCAAGCCTCCCAGCTTGAACAAGTTCAAATACGCGGTCAGGAATACCTCCGGAATGGATGCCGCCTCCGCGAATGACAGCCGATCCGGTATCGGCATCGCCATATCCGCAGGCAGCCGTACGCGTTCAGCATAGCCGCCGCCTGGCAATAAAGCCATGACTCGGTCCCCTTTTTTCCATGGTCCTGCCGGCCCCTCCACTACGCCGGCCATTTCCAGGCCGAGAATCGCGGTGGCTCCCGGTGGCGGCGGGTACTGTCCGCGCTTCTGAAGCAAGTCCGCGCGGTTCAGCGCAGTCGCCTTTACACGCACCAACAATTCGCCGTCCGCAAGCTTCGGCTCATCCGTTTCTCCTATGTATAGCGCTTTTGATTCAAGGTGCTGCAGCACTGCTTTCACGAACCCTCGACCTCCATATAAGAAAGCCGCGACATGTCGCGGCTCTGCTTGGTGTATTGACTGCGGTTCTGAATTAGTCTTCCAGCTCCACGTTATGATAGACCTGCTGCACATCTTCCAAATCCTCGAGCGCATCAATGAGCTTCTCGAATTGAACTTGGCTGTCGGCAGGCAGCGAGACATAGTTCTGCGCTAGCATCGTCAGTTCGGCAACGTCGAATTCCGTAATCCCTGCTTGCTTGAACGCTTCCTGCACGGCATGGAATTGATCCGGCTCCGCATAGACGATAACCGATTCTTCCTCCTCCACGATGTCGCGTACGTCGACATCCGCTTCCAGCATAATTTCCATCACTTCGTCGAGCGATTTGCCGGATACGCCGATAACGGCCGTCGCATCGAACATATAAGCGACAGAACCGCTGACGCCCATGCTTCCGCCGTGTTTGTTAAACGCGGCGCGGACTGCCGGAGCCGTACGGTTGACGTTATTCGTCAATGTATCCACGATAACCATGGAACCGTTCGGACCAAAGCCTTCATAACGAAGCTCTTGGTAATTCTCATCGTTGCTGCCCTTTGCTTTGTCGAGAGCGCGGTCGATGATCGCTTTGGGCACGTTGTATGTTTTTGCGCGTTCGAGTACAACCTTCAGCGCTCGGTTAGATTCCGGGTCCGGCTCGCCTTTTTTGGCGGCTACATAAATTTCAACGCCGAACTTGGCGTATATCCGGCTTGTATTCGCGTCTTTGCTTGCTTTCTTCTCTTTAATGTTATTCCATTTACGACCCATGCTGCTCCCACTTTCTTCTTTATTCATTCCTAACCATTATAACCGATATTCTCGGTTTTTGGACAGGCTTCGATTAGGTTAATGTGAAATCGCAGCTTATTTTCATGCAACTATTTCCATTTGAAAACGTTTTAATAGTTGTCCACCAATTTCAGAAAGCGAGGATTGCTATGAAAAGATCGAAGCTGCGAAGGTCTGTCGTGACCGGGCTGACGGCTGTAACGCTTACGACGGCTCTTATGGGTGATGTGAAGGTTCATGCAGAAAATCAGGACGCGGCGCCGCATCCGGCCCCGGAATGGTTCGATGAGCAATGGCGCAACGCCGTTTATGTTAGTTTTGAAGATTTGCAAGTATCCTTAACCGCTCCGCCTCGTTTAGTGGGCGGCGTGATGATGGTGCAGGCCAGAGCGCTGCTCGAAGGGCTCGGATACTCCCTAACCTGGGACGCCAATAAGCGCAGCATTGCGGCTTCTCACGAGAAACGGGCATTTTTGACCTTTCAGGTAGATAGCTTGCAATCGCCGTTAGGGGCGCAAATTTCGGACAAGCTTCCCGAGGCGCCGTTTATTGAGGACGGCACGATGTGGATTCCGCTTCGCGCTGCGGCGGAGGCCGCCGGACTGTCGGTGCAATGGGACGAGCGCGGGCGGCTTGCTCTCGTGTCCGACCCGAACGCCATTCCTAAATTCAAGGTCATGACGCAGGTTACAATGCCTGAATTCGAGACGCCGTCTGTATTGTTGAAGCACATGGAAGAACAATTGGAGTCGAATGTTGAAATAAGCTGGATACCGCCCGATTATTATCGGGAAAAGACGATGGTCATGATTGCGGCCGGGGATATGGCTGATTTAACGTTGTTTAACGATCCTTATATGCTGAACGACGAAATCATGGAAAGCGTCGTGATGGACTTATCCGGCTATTTATCCGACTATCCTTCTCTTCAGACGTTAGCGTCGAGTCATACCGGCACGCGCGTAATCGATGGCCACATTTACGCCATCCCTCGCCTCAGCGACGCGCATAACGCAGCGTTCCCTTCCATACGGAAGGATTGGCTTGACCGCCTCGGATTAATCGTGCCGCAGACGATGGACGAGCTTTATGAAGTGATGAAAATATTCGCCAAAAACGACCCGGACGGAGATGGTAAAACGAATACTTGGGGACTTGTCGGAGGAGGTAACCGCTCGCTTTCTTGGGTAGAGCATGCGTTCACCGGCAGTCCTGAGAGATTTAGCATTCGAGACGGCAAAATTACCGACCATGCGGTTTCACCGCAAGAGACGGAATCGCTGCAGTGGCTGGCGCGCGCGTATAAGGACGGTTTGATTGATCCGGACTTTGCCGTCATGTCTTCCGATCAAGCGATGCAAAAGCTTGAAGATGGCAAAGCTGGACTTGCCGCACTGACACTTGAAGAGGCTGCAGGTTTAACGAAAGATAAATCGATATGGCTGCCTCTGCCGGTTTTAAAAGCGAATGCGTCAAGCGCGCCGATCGCGCCGTGGGCTTCAAAGGGAGCAGGAGCTTATGCAATTTCAAGCATGACAAAGGATGATCCGGCCGTCATTCTCAATTGGCTGGAGTACGGGATGAAGATGACGAAAGAAGATAAATGGTCGGAAACGGATGGCTGGAGTCCGGCAGATCAAGCTGCTGTCCACAGCCTGTTCGGTCAGCCGGACATGCTGAAAAACAATGAACAACTCGACAAGCTTCCAACTCCCGTTAAAGAGCAGTATGTCTCTGCCGTCGAACAATGGAGATCGGTATCTTATGAGGACCAGCTGCTTCCGGAAGCGAACGTTGTATGGAGCTCGGGCAAATATGCGGAGATGAACCAGCAGCTCGAGCAGAAGAAATACGAGTTTATTATGGGTCAACTCACCTTGGAACAATGGAACAGCTTTATCCAGGATATGGCCAAATCTCAAGCCTATAAAGAGATGATGAAGGAGCTGGAAGCTCTTCTCGCGGATCGTACTTAAGCGGCAGCAACAAACGGGATGGTCAGCCGAATGGCGGACACATCCCGTTCTAGTATTACGAGGCGGCGTCAAAAATGCTTTAACGCTTCCCTCCTGCTCAGCGGCTTCAGCTCATGCGAATCGACAAATGCTTTAACGGATTCGGAGTTCACTTTCGCATAAGTGCGAAGCGCCCAACCGATTGCTTTCTGGTGGAAAAACGCTTTTGACTCCGCATGCCGCAAAACGCAGCGGTACAGCAAGGCTTCGTCCGTGTTCGCCTTATACGTTAGCTGATGCAGGATCGCCGTTCGATTCAGCCACATATTATCGCTTTCCATCCATCGCTCAACATAATCCCGTCTTGCCGCTTCGTCCTTACGGAATATTTCGCCCGCAATATGGGCAGCCAAAGCGTCAACCGTGTCCCACCACGATTTTGTCGTAATGAGCCGCTCCACAAGCGGCAAATCATCCCCGGTTAACCTTTTCTTCATAAGCGTAAGCATATCTACGGCTGCCGCTTGAAATTCTCGCTCCGGCAGCTCCCACAGCATCGGTATCCACTCCTTCTGGAGCGGATACTCCTTCAGAAACGACTTCATCAGTTCCCGTCGAACCGGCGTCTTGATCCCGAGATGAATGAACTGGTGCTTCATGTAGGCATCCATCGGCTTCGCCGCAGCTTCATTCGCATTTTCCCGGAATAAAGCGATTAACGCTTCAATGGACATGTCAAATTCTCCTGCCTTCTATGGATATACGCTCTTCCTTGCCGAGAAGGTTGGGCAATCCGAGCTTAGCCGTACGGGCTGGGTCTGGCGCTCGATCAAATAGCTGAGCTGCTTGGCATGGCTGTCAATAACTTCCCATCCCCCAAACGCTTCCGTTAGCAGAACCTGCAGCTCTTCCGTCTGAAGATTAACCTCGAATTTGGGGTCAAGCGCTTCGCCAGTCGAAATCATGCATTCCTGTATATTCGTGCTCATGACCAGGCATACGATACCTTCCGGCTTGACGCCATCCGCGATTTCAAACAGCTTGCTCCTCAATACATCCGGCGAACGGACATGTTCAAGCGCTGATACGGCGACAATGAAATCATACCCCTCTTCTTCGATGGAGTAGGCCTCAATTTCCGACGTAACAGCCCGCATGAGCTTCGCGACTCCGTATTGCTCGCTGTAAGCCGATAACCCCTCGGTAGCGGATGCCAGCAAGTCAACCCCTATAACTCGGCCGGAAGCGCAGTGGTTCATCACAAATTCCGCCATCGGAATCGTATTTCTCCCCACGCCGCAGCCTAAATCAAGCATCCGGACATTCTCATGATTCCGCAGCTTTGGCAGCAAATCTAATACCGTCTTCACGGGTTTATAAAGCCATGAACCCGGTTCGAACAAGACATGCTCCGCATAGCATTGATCATGGTAGACTTGCTCTTCGGCTCGAATTTGCTGAAGTCTAGACTCCTCTTTCGATTGCGAGCTCACACCCTCTATCCTCCTAAAACCAACGAATATGCTTAACCTGCGTTCGGATACGGTCCACTGCCTTACGGACCTTCCCTCGGTTGTCTGGGATCAGCTCCAGGCCTGCCATCGCCGCAATGCGCTCCGCTGTCTCGCTGATCGTCAGAGTATCCGTAAGGATGTGATGCTTGAATACGGGGGATAACAAAGCCTCTACGCAACGGTCTGCCTGCAGAGCCGGCCATGATTGCGCGCCATCCCCTCTCTTGCGCAGTCTCTTTAAAATGACTTCCTTTGAAGCGCAAAGCGCAAAATGCTGAACGTCAACGCCCACTCGCCTAAGCTCCCCTACGATTTCGTCAAAATAAGACGGAACAACCAGCGTCATGGGAACGATGATCGGACCTTTATGATGAGCGTCGAGCATCCGCAATATCGAGAGATTACATTCGCGCCATGCGCTCAAATTTTGAAAATCGCCACTCCGCATGGAATCCGGGATATTTTTACGCAAAAAATAACCGACGTTCTCCGGATCATAGAGAAACGAACCCGGCAGCCGATTGTGAAGCTCATGAGCCGTTTGCGTCTTGCCCGCGCCGAATGCGCCGTTAAGCCAAATGATCATGACGGCACCTCGCCCCCTCCCGGCCCGTTCGCAGGAACGGCTTCCGTCCTATACGTCCCGTTATGATAAATGAGCGCATTCAACTGCATGCCGTACGAGCAACCGCCGTCTATTCCGATTTTATCTTCGGCGAACCACACATCCGCCGATCCATGAATATCTATTGTTTTGGTATGGCCGAATATAACTCTTTTGTCCGCGGTTGTCGGGTTTTTATAGAAGGCATCCTTGATATACATAAAATCATGGTCGCTTTGCTCCCTCCAGTTCGGAACCGAAGGGTTCAACCCGGCATGCACGCAAATATGCTGCTCGTCTTCGTAGTAGAGCGGAAGCTGCGCCAGGAAATTCAGATGGTTAGAGTATCTCTCCTCGATAATGCTTTTGGCCTCATCCATCATTTCTTCCGTTAAAATCGTCTCCGTCATCCCACAATAGCTTTGCAGAGCAGGAAGCCCGCCGTGCTGGGCGAACTTCGACCGAACCTGCGCGTCATTGCCTCGGACGAAATCAACAAGCCGCTGATCATGATTGCCTCGAAGCGCGACCGCCTCATCCTGATGGACAAGCTGCATCACCCGTTCCACGACCTCTTGGCTAGCCGGACCTTTATCCACATAATCGCCTAATAAAATAAGCTGATCTTGGCCGGGCGTATATTGAACCTTCGCGAGCAATCGGTTGAACGGTTCTATGCAGCCATGTATATCGCTGATCATAATCACTCGTCTCATACCGGCGCCACCATGGTGATGGATGTTCCGACAACGCCTACTTCCACGAATCCGAATCGTTCGTATAATCGGACAGCGGCTGTATTGTTCGGGTCTACGCTTAATGAAACCCGCTTCACGCCTAACTCTTTCAAACGATGAAACAATGCGTTCATCAAGCGCTTTCCGAGCCCATACCCTCGATATTCACGATGAATGGCCATGCCAAGCTCCGGAACGTCATCCGCAACATAACCGAAGCCTTTGTTCGCCGCATCGAACAATCTTGCGGTAATTGAACCGACTGACTGACCCTTTTCATTCACCGCAATATATCCGATATCGCCTGGACGTCCCCAGCCCTCCACATATTTCGCTAAGAACGGTTCCTTTAAAATGTCTCTGCTGAACGGCTCCCCGCCCTCGGGAGTATAGAGCGATTCGAACAGCATATCCCATAGAAACGGAACATCCTCATCGGTGGCCGGTCTTACCGCGAATGTCGTGTCCGAAAAAAAAGCGTTCGGGTACATGAACTCCCCCTGCACGGAGTCCAGCGCTCCATCTTGCAGCTCACTTACCATAAAAACTTCATCAGGAACGTTATATTGCTTCAGCTCATATCCAAAGCTTCGGGCAGGCTTAAAGCCGAGCTTCGGGTAATAGTCGGGATGTCCGATTAGAAATCCAAGCGGAAATCCCAGCTCCTTGCCTAGCTTTAATCCCTCTTGGACAAGCCGCTTTCCTATTCCTTGCTTTTGATATTCCGGTTGAACGGCCAGCGGCGCTAAAGCAATCACCGTATGCTTCGTCTTTCCGTTATAGACTGCGGCTTTACTTAGCATCACATGTCCAACGATTTCTTGCTGAAGCACCGCAACGAGCGATAGCTCGGGCACAAAAGACTCCGATTCACGAATCCGGTCTATCAAGTCCGCCTCATCGTTTCGATTGCCGAATGCTGCGAAATTTACGTTGCGAATGGCTTCTCTATCGCCTGCCTTTTCTGGCCGGATGCTAATTTGCATACCTATCCCCTCTATTCGTTTGTATACTCATTCAACAGCAATTCTGTCGCCCTTTGTGTTGGGCTGGGAGATGACAAGAAATTCGATCTCCTCGTTCGAACGGTTAAAAACCTGATGCGGCTGCTTCGCCTTTACTTCGATACCTTCATGCATGCTCAGCGTATGTAGCTCCCCATTCACTTCAATGGTCATGACGCCGGACAATACGAAAAAAAACTGTTTCGCAAAGACATGATAGTGCCTCATTTCGCTAGTCCCCGCCGGCATACGCTCATGAATAATGCTTTGCCCGGCTTCATTTACAAGTCTCCACCCATCGCATTGCTGTCCCCAAACGTAGTGTTCCGCGTTCTTTTTGCTAATCATAGCTGTTCCTCCAGTAGATATTACTCTTGCAAGAAGCTCTTAATCGTTTCAAATAATAGAGGCTTCTCGGCGCCTCGAATATCATGCCCTGAGAATTGGAAGCCCCGTATCTGTGTTGCAGGACTCATCGTTTTATAGATTTCAACATCTTCATTTGTAACAAGACTCCCCTCCAGCAAGCCCATTAACACGAGCAAGCGTACATGGAGCGGAGTCTGCAAATCCATCTGCCGGGACTCTCGTTGAATTCCTCTTACAGCCTCCGGCCGAATATTCCCTGTTCTCCCAAAAGGTATAAGGTAGTCGTTGATATATTCATCCGCCCAACCGTGAGGCATCTGTTTATGCTGCGCAGGATAATCCTGCACAAGGACGGATGCAATCCGATCAGCATGGACGCTCGCGTAACCAAGCGCGTAGGATACCCCTCGCGAATACGAAAATAAGTGAAACCGGTCCAAGCGCGCGGATTCTACGACACTCTCAATATCCATCACATGATCCTGCAAATCATAACCCGTTGATGGGGTTGAGCTTTGCCCCCGCCCTCGGAACGATAGAACCACACATCTTCTGGGCCAAAGATAGGCTAGCAGCTCTGCATACTCTTCGGCGGTTTCTGATAATCCCGGACAGATGAGCATTGGCGTTAAGGATGAATCGCCGCTGCGGGAATCCAAGTAGTGAATTCGGACTCCATGATGATGAGCAAAGTGTGACTCAACCGACATACGGCTCCCCCCTTGGCAACTTTTAGTCTTTGTCAAAATGAATAAACAGCAGGCTACGGTTCTTCCTCTGGTACTGCAGCAATCCCTTTTGCCCGATTCGAAGCTCCCGGAATTGCTCCTCCGAAAGGATCTGCATTTCCATTTGCTCGCCCCGCACATCGAAAACAACAAAGTAGGCAAAGCCGGTAAACTTCCCAGATGTGCTCTTCGATTGCTCTTTCCGCTTGCTAATCACTGTTGACCTCACTAGCTCGACGGCCGCTTTGCTCTCTAGTTCACGAAATCGCATATCCCGAATGATCTTGAAAATAAATAAGGTTGTAATGATAGCAATCATGCAACCTGCGGCAAACACTTCAATCGTAATGAAAATCACGTCCATGATCGTAATAATTAGTTTGACTATACGCCTTCACATTACTCCCAAATACGTTCAACCGCCATCAGCCGGTTCTCCTGAAATGTCAATCGGTATACGTCTGGCTTCGAGGATTGCTTCCAAAAAGCATAACCGTACCGATTGTCATAATAGTTCATGATGATCGTCATCATATTGCCATGCGTTCCAATGACGATTGTTTTGCCGGCATACTCTTCAAGCAGCTTCTCCATAACCGGTATAGCCCGCTTCTGCACTTCTCTTGTTGTTTCTCCGCCTTCTAGCGCATAATCGAAGTTGTCGAAAGACTCTTTGATGGCTTCTTCTATGAGCTCCCATGACATTTGTTGATGAAGTCCCAATATTGGTCTTTCAACCAACTCTTCGAACGCTTGGATTTCCAAATTTCTTCGAGCAGCCAGCTCCCGCACGGTTGCCATTGCTCTTTCATACGAGCTGGAGCATACCAAATGGATCTCTTCCGATTCTAACAAATCCGCCACCTTGGCGGCCGCCGCCGTACCTTCCGGAGACAAGCCGCGACGCCGTTCTTCTCCGAAGATATAAGGAGATTCGGCATGTCTTACCATATAGATTGTTGTATTCGCCATGTATACACTCCCCTCTCCTATTTCTTCCACTCTTCCAGCTTCCATACCCCATGCCGCACCCACTCTTCGCGAATAGACGGAGGCAGCAGCGAGGCCGCTTGCTCTGGCGTTGCCCATACATAATCGCTATGCTCTTCGGATAGGCGAATCTCTTCCAAGTCGCTCGCGCATAAATAGGATAACAGCACGACCTGTCTGCTCTTATTCGTTAAAAAGGTGCTTGCGTAGAGGAGTCTTTCGACTTGTACGTCAATTCCCGCTTCTTCCATGATCTCCCGAATAAGGGCGGTCTCCAGCTCTTCTCCGAATTCGATTTTGCCGCCCGCAGTATCCCACTCGCCGGCTCCAACCTTCTCGGTGCTCGAACGCTTGAGCAGCAGCACTTTGCCTTTGCGCAGCACAATCGCCTTCACGACTACGATAATACTATTCGACATCATTCGCTCCTGACTGCCAGGCGACTTCTGCCATTAGCGGCTCTAATTTCCCTAAGCTATCCCTCAGGAGCTGGATCCCTTCCATGACATCTTTAAGATTGGCTTCATCATTCTTATGATGCCGCGCGTGGAGCAGGACCGGTCTTAAGGATTCGACGGAACGGCCAAACTCCCGCATCCAGTCGTGCCTCGGCACCATCCAGAGATGGAAATGATGGGTCGTATCCTCATTATAGAAATAGTAGACATATTCGATCCCAAGCTTCGTTCGTTGTATGGCTCTTATTTGATGAATTAACGTGATGAACTCCAGTCGTTCACGTTCCGTAAGCTCATCCATCCCGTAGATGTGCCTCTTGGCCGCTAGAATTACAAGCCCCCTGATCGGATATGCGACATCCTGATGAACATGGAATTGATCCGATTCATAAATAACGCCTCCCGTCGGCTCGATAACACCGCTGGTCAGCGCGCAGCTCAGACAGTCAACTTCAACTGCTCTTCCATCCGCTAATGTAATTTGTCTGGGCATTGTATCGTTACGCTCCATTCGTTAGCTCTTGATAGGCTTCTGCAAGCCATGGGTGAACGACCTTCATCTGCATCCGGTTATCCCATACATGCGTGAGGTATATCTTGGCGGCTTCTTCTAAGGACATGTCCAAGCTTCTCCGCATTTCCATCAAATAAGGCGCTGCATCCGAATGATCCCATGACAGCTTATCCGCCACAAACAAGATTTTATCAAGCAAGCTGCTGTTCGGCCTGAGGGTTGTATGGCATGCTATCGCATTTAATAACTCGTTGTCCGATATCTGAAAAATATCCTGGCTCATTGCCTTCGAGATTTTCTGGTGCAAAATATACGGGAAACGAGCCTCCCCTTCCAGCACCTCCACCCCGTAGCTTTGAGCGACCGCAATTTTCTCCTCGTTCGGGATAATGGTTCCGATGTCATGCAGCCATCCGGCTAATTCCGCGGCTTCAGGCGAATAGCCAAAACGAACGGCAAGCTGCTTTGCTTCCTGCGCTACCTTTATGCAATGAAGCCATGTGCCTTCATGATTATTTTTTCGAAACAATTCACCTATCGCTTGAAAGATAGATTGATTAAATTGCACGTCGTGTATGTAGTCGGCTATGGAGGAGTTCATCGCTCCACCTATTTCTTCCGCTTCATGAAGAAAGCATGATCCGCCTTCTCGAAGCCTATACGAGGGTAATACTGCATAGCAGACGGCGCCGATAACAAGACCAAAGAGCATTCGTCTCCAATAATGGATTGAAGCTTCTTCACCATCTCTGATCCAATGCCATGCTTTTGATAATCCCGGTCAATCGCAAGGTCGGACAAATAGCAGCAATACGAAAAATCGGTAATCGCCCTAGCGACGCCAACCATCCGTCCATCCTCCCAAGCGGTAATCAGAATATCCGCATTATCGATCATCTTCTGAATGCGATCAAGATCTTCATAGGGTCTTTTAATGCCGGATCTCTTAAAAACATCCGCTACGTCTGCAGCTTTTTGCGACATTTCTTCCGAATAAGTAATCATGGAACGGCGTCCCCCTAAGTTTATTTTCTTAAAAGCCCTATTCCGCCTTCTATTAAATCGTGGAAAACCGTCTTTTGGGCAAGATTAATCTCATTCATATCGATATCTTCTAAGCTTCTGAATACAAGCTGCAGCGATTCATTCTGTTCATCCCGGTGCAGCAATGTTTTCCCGTCCGCCGCAAGCTTACCATCCAGATCAGCTTCGACTCGGAATAGAAACATGACAAACACAACCTCGTTTCCATCCGGATACGTATAGTTCATCCTTTCGCCCGTATACACGCACTCCAATTGATAGCGCCTGATGTCAAGACCCGTTTCTTCCTTCACTTCCCGAAGCATTGTCTCCTCAATAGATTCGCCAGCTTCCATTGCGCCGCCGGGCAGCCCCCAGTCCCCATAGTCCGAACGCCGCTGCATCAATATTCTTCGATACTGATCTTCAATAATCGCTCCGCCAGTCACAAGGATTCGTCTTGTCATGACCGTCTGTTTAGCCTCCTCATGCGCAGCCGATAATAAAGACCTCCGACGGCGATAAATAGAACAAGCCCTGTGACATACTGCAGTCCGGAATCTCTTCGCGCTTGCCAAACGCTACTTTACTTTCCAAGTAATCAACCGATGCGTAAGAATTAACGATATCCGGCACATAAGCAGCGGTAAGTATGGAGCCCATCAAAATCATTAATAGTGTCGTTAATACAGCAGATGCTGCAGCCCCGACTCCAACAGCTTCAATAATGACTCGCTTCCTCGACAAAACTGCCGCCTCCCCTTCTATCTTTACTTATACCTCTCCAATTGCTGACAATAAAGAGAAACATTCGCGTGTTATTTTTCATATTAATGGATGGGATTTATAACAAGACCCCTCCTCGGGCATTCGCCAAGGACGAGTTTACCTATTGTACCACCATCTCCCATTTTATTGAAGATGTCTTGGCGGATTAAGTCGCGCGAATCCAAAACCAGTTGCGATCGAGTTTTTTAACTTCAATGAATTTTCCAAAATCGCTTTCTCTTGGCATGTGTGGTTTCATTATTCATCCGTTTCTCTCCTTACTTCGCCTTTTTACTCGGTATCGAAGTGGATACGTAGTCGAAATTTTTTAACATTTTTGCGATATACATCATTTGGCCCAAATGCTCCGAGAAATGTGCCGCGCATTGCAGCAGAATATAAAGGTTCGTTCTCTCCTTCCCCCTTACAAGCTGCGTACTCCTCCAGGTTTCCTCCTGCATAGATTGTATGGTTTCAATTACGGTTTTATAGGTGTCTTTAGTGATGGCAAGAAGTTCATTTTTTGTTTTCTTCATTGCCTCAAACTCCTCTTCGCGATTTCTTACGATCTCAGCATGATGGATACCGCGTAGTATCCGTTCATTCACATTACCTTGAATATGAATTACCAAATTCGAGATGCTGTTACTCGAATCATTCGGACGCCAGTTCAGCTCATCGTCTGTCAGTTGATCGATTACGGATAAAGTCCTTCCTTGTATTTCTTCGAATTTTTTTACCAGCAGCTCTGTCATAACCTGCATTCCGATAACCTCCCCGATTGTTATAAAAAAGGACCTGCATCGCAGATCCAAGCTCTAACTATTTATATTGAATTAAGCCGATACCATTTCCAACCGGGTCAACCAGATAAGCTAAATAAAATTCATCAAACTCCATTTTATCTCTTACAATTTGGGCGCCTGATTCTACGCATTTTTGCAACGATTCATCGATGCTCTCCACTTCGATCTGAATTCGAATTCCGTGAGCAAAATCTTGCGGCCCTTTCGATATCCCTCCATGAATGCCCGGTTTATTGTCATCGCCGGTGGATACCGGATAATAACCCCAATTCGGCTCAGCAATTTTCCAACCGAATACGGATGAATAAAAGGCTGCCGCGCGCTCCGGATCTTGACTGCTCATATCGAACAAAAC
Organism: Paenibacillus nanensis; assembly: GCF_003583765.1. GTDB lineage: Bacteria > Bacillota > Bacilli > Paenibacillales > Paenibacillaceae > Pristimantibacillus > Pristimantibacillus nanensis. Next base: position 330,896 of record NZ_QXQA01000004.1, on the reverse strand, counting down.
AACACGTCCCATTTGAAACACCTCACATTATAAAATCAAAGATTAGATCCGATATTATAAATAATCTTCTTTAATCTCATCCTGCGGATCCCAGATCGACCATGCCGCTTCAAGGTAATTTCCTTGGTTGTCCCTGAAATAAAAATATTTCGCCTCCCCCGCTCCCAGCGTTTGAATTTCCTCTGCCTCTACGCCTTTCTCCTTTAACGCCGAGTGAGTTAACTCAATATCCGGACAATTTATCGCCATAATGGGAAACGGCCGGCCGTTGCGGATAATTTCCAATCGGTCCTTATCTTCGGTTTCGATAAGCAGCAAGGCGATCGAGTTTTTGTGAGGATGGTGAAGCACCGCCAAATAAGATCCGCGGTCTTGGAATTTGTTGATCAAGCGAAACTCCAAATGCTGCGTGTACCATTCAATCGACTCATCGATGTTCGAAGTCGGAACATAAACATATCCGACTCTTGTAAATTTGAACGTTTTACTCATTTAAGAGATCTCCTTTTCCGCTTTATCTTTCAACTCTTTGACCATGATATGCCACTTATCCGTTTTATCCGGATATTCATGCTCCTCTATCGAGATATAGTGAAGCTTTTGATAGAACATTAAGTTGTCAGGCAGGGACAGGCGAACGCCAAGTCTTGTCTTGTTATAGCCTTTATGTAAAGCAAGTTGCTCCAGATGCGCCATGATCACTTTACCGATTCCTTTCCCCCGATGCTTCGGCAGGACGGCAACACGGCCAATATACATATAATCATCTACAAAATTATAAAGGGCTGTCCCAACCGGCTCAGTATCTTCCCACACAATGACGGCTCCCCCGCGCTCCACTTTGCTGGAAATCGATTCTAACGTCTCACTAAGCGCGCCCGACGGAGGGTGAAGGAGACCGGCGTATTCTTTGAACGATTCCAAAATAATATCTCTGACAACCACGATTTCATCCTGCTTAGCCGACCTGATCTCCAATCGTCTCTACCCTCCTCCCCTGTAAATCCATATATGTTTGGAGGATAGGCTGATCCGGCGGATTAATGAGCTCAGGCAGATCATGCAGACTAAAAAACTTCGTTTCCTGGACTTCGCCTTCGTCTATACGGATATCTCCTTGATAATCTCTGCAAACATAGGCTGCAATGACGTTATAAACCTCATCGCCGTGAGGATACTTATAATAAAACTTTTCACCGGAAAAGATGTCCAGCAAGCTCATATCGCCAGCGGTTAGCCCAACTTCCTCTAATAATTCCCGCCTTGCCACCGACTCCATGGACTCGCCAGGCTCCAGCGAACCGCCAGGCAGCCCCCACGTTCCATTGTCCGTCCGAAGCTGCAGCAAAATTCGGTCCTGCGAATCGATGAGGAGCACGCAAGCTCCTGCCATAATTAAAGGTCTTGCTCCTACAATCTTTCGAAGATCCATGATATATCCCATCGGCGCAGTCCTCCTTCTAAACAAAAAAACCACCAATGGCTCGCTAACCATATGGTGGGTTCTTACTATCGCTGTTGTTATTCAAGGTGCTGAACAATGAATGCCCACGCTAGTTATTTTTCCTTTCCTATTATACCATCATCTCCCAATCTAGCACTATACGCCCTATAGATTTTTTCTCATCAGCTCCGCGATTTTTTTAGCGTCATCATTTGCCGATTGCTCGAGCTGCTGGATTACGGCCCTTTGTCTGTCTTCGGATTGATTTTGGCTTAGCTTCCACTTGCCTTCCATCCGGTCAATCTTTAAACGAAAGGCAACAATTCCACGCGTTAACCCCTCGATTAATGCCTTATTGGACTCGTCAACTCGGTAGGTGCTGCCGGCTCCCTCGTATTTCAGTACGAGCTTTTCTAGCGATCTGACAACGTCATCCTGCTCATCCATGATCTCTATGCGCCCGTATATATGCGCTGCAATATAGTTCCAGGTAGGAACGCTCTGGTTCGTTTCATACCAGGATGAAGAGACATAGCTGTGCGGACCAGGAAAGACGACGAGTACTTCTTGGCCGGTTATGTCCTTCCACTGATTATTCGGCCGGGCCATGTGGCTGTACAGATATCCTCCCTCCCGATCCAGCAAAAAAGGCAGATGTGAAGCGACAGGCACATGGTCCTGCATCGAAAATAAGACACCGAAGCTGTTATGTTCAATAAATTCATAAATCGTTGATAGGTTTTCCATTTTAAAATGTTTGGGAATGTACATCCTGTCATTGTCCTTTCCATTTTTTTATATTTTTGATAGTAATCCAATCCGATAGCTGCGCCTTAATCGTTGATCCTATTGTACCATCAAATCTTTCAATAACTACAAAAAGCCAGCATGTTAGACCAATTGGCTAACATGCTGGCATCTTTACTTAAGCATGGAACATAGGATATGCGGTAGTCGTTCTAACGACGTCTGCTTCTCGACTGCTCCGATTTCGTAGGCTGCTTTGGGCATGCCGTATACTGTGGAAGACGGCTCATCTTGCCCGATTGTTCGAGCGCCTTTTCTTCGCATAGCAAGCAGGCCGCGAGCGCCGTCGTATCCCATGCCCGTCAAGAGCACGCCGATCGCGCTGCTCCCGCATATCTTGGCAGCGGAATCGAACAAGACGTCAATAGAGGGGCAATGCCCATTAACCCGTTCTCCCTCAAAGCATTCAACCTGGAGCGCCGTTCCCGACTTTCGAATCCGAAGGTGACGGTCTCCCGGAGCGATTAGAACTTTACCAGGCTCAACAAGGTCACCCGTCTGCGCTTCCTTGACGCTGAACCCTGTACTTACATGTAATCGGTCCGCGAACATTTTCGAGAAAAGAGGCGGAATATGCTGGACGATCACAATTCCTGGCATGGCGGCCGGCAGCCTGCTTAAGATGGAAGCAATAGCTTCGGTTCCGCCGGTAGAAGCGCCTAGTACAATCACTTGCCCCATTTGAAAGGAACCGGATGGACTAGCCTTCGTCTCCGGTAAATCTTCAGCGGCAGACACCTTCGCTTGAGCGGCAATCTTTACTTTATGGATCAATTGCAATAGGAATTGTTCCACACCGAAGGCCGACTGCACGTCCGGCTTGCAGACAAAATCAACCGCCCCTGCCTGCAGCGCGTCAAACACGGCCGTACTAACGGTGCTCACGACGATAACAGGCAGCGAATATTGCGGAAGCAATCTTTTTAGAAACTCGATGCCGTCCATTTTCGGCATCTGAATATCACATATCATGACATCCGGCCGAAGCTCGAGCAGCTTGTCTCTAGCGTCAAACGGATCTACAGCTGTGCCTACAATGTGCAGATCCGGGTCTGAGGACAAGCCTCTGACTAACACTTCACGGTAAACTCTGGAATCGTCGACAATAAGTACTTTTAAACGTTGCTTCTCACGCATGAAACCGACCTCTCCTCCTAGAAGGCCTATTCCTTTCGGTATACGGCAGGCCGGATATACGTGAACCGCGTCGATTCACGCGGAATCGATTCCGAATGACCAATGAACAAATAGCCGCCCGGCATCAAATGATCATAGAAACGTTCCACTAGCTGATGCTTCGTTTCATTATCAAAGTAGATCATCACATTTCTGCAGAAGATCACATGAAATTTTTTCTTGAAAGGAAACGCGGTATTCATTAGGTTAAACCGTCTGAATATCACTTCCTTCTTTAATTGATCCTGAATGATGCTGTGTTCCTTATCGTAGCCTTGAAAATAGTTTATCCGCCAGTTGGCGGGCAGCACCGCAATATCTTCATTAGGATAGACGCCCTTGGAGGCCTTCTCCAATATTTGGCTTGAAATATCGGTCGCCAAAACTTTTGTATCCCAATGCGGCTTCTCTCTCCCGAAAAAATCGTCCAAGATCATCGCCAGCGTATAAGGCTCTTCCCCCGAAGAGCACCCTGCGCTCCAAATACGCAAATCCTTGTCATGCACAGTTGATGCGAGGAAAGGGAGCACTTGATGCTTCAGGAACGTAAAGTGTTCCGCTTCCCGCATAAAAAAGGTATGATTGGTCGTAATTTTATCCACCAAAGTTTGTACGGCTTTACCGGTCGGATCCTTCACAATATACTCGTAATATTGCTTAAAGCTGGTCATCTGAAGCTTGGCGAGCACTTGGTAGAGCCTTCCGGTAACGAGCGCCTTCTTCTCTTCTTTCAGGTGGATGCCATATTCCCGATGAATAAATTCGGTTAATTGCTTAAACTCATTATTCGTAATCGAAATCATAGGATTAGTACTTTCCGAATTCAGAATCACTTAAAGCGATTTGAGGCATCGAGGCGTTCCGTTTAGGCTGGGAGTTCATTTGATCCAGCATTCTGCGGACTTCCGGGCTCATTTCTTCGAAATCGGAAACTTGGCCGTACGAGCCGCGTTTCAGCTTGAAGCGCGAAACCTGTTGTCTGAGCATGCTCGCTTGGCCGGACAATTCTTCGCTTGCCGCCGCGCTTTCTTCGGATGTCGCGGAATTCGTTTGAACGACCTGCGACACTTGCGCAATGCCTTGATTGATTTGGGTAATAGCAGCCGCTTGCTCCGTCGATGCGACAGCAATGTTGCCGACAAGGTCCGCCACCTTCTCGATATCTAGAACGATGGACCGAAGCGCCTCAGCGGTTTTGTCCGCAATCCTCGTGCCGTCCTGCACCTTTAAGATCGAGCCCTCGATCATGGTCGTCGTTTCCTTCGCTGCGTTCGCGGACCTTGCCGCCAAGTTGCGCACTTCCTCCGCTACAACCGCAAACCCTTTGCCGTGTTGTCCCGCTCTAGCCGCTTCGACGGCTGCGTTCAGCGCCAAAATATTGGTCTGGAACGCGATTTCATCGATCACTTTAATGATTTTGGAAATGCTGCTCGACGCTTCATTAATGTCTTGCATCGCATTGAGCATGTCCTTCATCTGCTCATTGCCTTGCAGCGCATTTTGTTTCGAGGATTCCGCAAGCTGATTCGCTTCATTGGCGTTCGCCGCGTTAAGCTTCGTCTGCGACGACACTTCCTCCAGCGATGCCGTTAATTCCTCGACGGCGCTCGCCTGCTCGGTTGCGCCTTGCGACAGGGAGATACTGGAATCCGACACTTGCTTGGAGCCTGACGCCACTTGATCCGAAGCATGACTAATGTTCGTCAGAATCTCGTTGTTGCGTTCGATCATCTCCTGAAGCTTCTTGCCGAGCAGGTCTCTATCGGAGCGGACGCGAACGTGTACCGTCAAATCGCCGTCTGCGACCTTTTCGACGGCAAGCGATTGTTCTCTAATGCTTTCGATCATCTGACCGAAAGCGTTCATCAGCTCGCCAATCTCATCGCGGCTAGTCGTCTGGACATTCACGTTTACATCGCCTTCCGCCAGCTTCTTGGCTGCATCAGACAGCTTGCGGATTGGCTGAGTAATGCTTCTTGTAATGAAGACGGCTAGCAGGATAACTACAAGAGTCGTAATGACGATGACCGTTATCATAATGGCGAAGGCGGTATCGAACCCTTCGTCCCCCCGTTTGCTTGCAAGGTCAGATTGTTCACGGTTATATTGCACGAGAGATAATAGCTCACCGCTTGCCTGATCAAAGACAGTTCTTGAATCATTTGCCATGAGCTGAATCGCATCCTGCCTCTTCCCCTGTTCAATCAAATCAAAGATTTGCTTGCTGATCGTAAAGTATTGAGACCAGCTGCTCTTTAATTGGGAAATGCTCTCTTTTTCCAATTCTGTAGTAGAGTTCGCTTCGACTTCCGCTAATTTTTCATCAAACGCTTGCTTGGTTTCGGCTGCTTTCTGTTTATAAGTCGAAATATCCTCTTTCGTCTCGGCATACGTGAAACGAAGCTCGTAAATGCGGTAATCCGAAGTAATCGTGTTTAGGCTGTTGGCGTCATCTACGCCGGGCAGCCACTTTTCAGAAATGATCGTGGACTGCTGATTAACATTGTCCAGTGAGATCAGCGCATAACCGCCAAGACCAACAAGAGCGGCTACGATTAGAACATAGGAAACGGTAAGTCTTGCTTTGATCGATAAGTTCATCATGATGAATAATGCCTCCTGTGAGCTGTCTCTTATAGTTGACTTAATTCTTCCAATACCTCATGTTGCAGCAGTTTCTCGCAATCAAGCAGCAGCTTCACATCCTGGCCTACCTTGCCGACGCCTTTAATAAACCGGTTGCTGTGACCGTGTCCAAGCTCCGGCGGCGGCACCACATCGTGCTCGGCAATAGACAATACTTCAGAGACGCTGTCTACGACTAAACCTATCGATACGTCTTGAATATCGATGACGATAATACATGTCCGGTCATTGTAAGGCCGGAACGTCTTACGGAACCGGAGCCGGACGTCCATGACTGGTATGATCTTCCCGCGCAGGTTAATAATGCCCCGAATATACTCGGGAAGCTCCGGCACCTCCGTAATCGCTTGAATGCCGATGATTTCAATAACATAAGCAATTTCGATCCCATACACTTCCGTCCCAAGCTGGAAGGTAAGATACTTCCCGCTCATCGTATCCTCATCATACCCGGATGAGTCTTGATTGCCGTTTTGATCCGTCATCGCCCTAACACCCCCGAATTTAGTAACGTCCTGACAGCAGTCCGCCAATGTCTAGAATTAAGCTGATGCTCCCGTCGCCAAGCATTGTGCAGCCTGCCAATCCTTTAATGTCGCGTATTTTTTTAATATAAGCCGGAAGGTTTTTCACCACGACCTGCTGCTGTCCAATCAATTCATCCGCGAACAAACAAAGCTTGCGATGCTCATACTCCACCATGATCAATATCCCATGCTGCATATCCTTGACTGCTGTCTCGACCCCAAATCTTTCGTGAAGCCGCAGAACTTGATAACATTCCCCCCGCACCATAATCATCTCGGCGCCGTCCGGATCCGTTATAATTTGATCAGCAGCTGCGCGGAATGATTCCCGAATCGCAGTCGTCGGAATCGTATAGCGGGCCTGACCCACCTTAACATTCATTCCGTCAATGATTGCCAAAGTAAGAGGAATCCGCATCGTAATCGCTGTTCCTTCTCCCGGAACGCTCGCTACGGATACGCTCCCCCCCACGTCCATCATGTTGCTCATCACAACATCCATTCCGACACCGCGGCCGCTGAATTCCGTGATCGACTCTTTTGTCGAGAAGCCCGGCAAAAAGATGAGCTGGAAGATTTCATGATCAGGGAGCTCCAATGCTCCGTCCTGTTTCTGGAGAAGTCCGTTCTCCAAAGCTCTTTTTATAATTTTTTCTTTGTTCAAGCCTCGTCCGTCATCGCGCACCACAACAAAAACTTCGCTGCCAACATTTCGCGCTTCTAAGGTAAGTGTCGCGGTCGAAGGTTTTCCTTGCGACAGCCGTTCCTCCGGCGTCTCAATGCCGTGATCCAGCGAGTTGCGTACCATATGCATTATCGGGTCGGAAATGCGCTCGATGACATTTTTATCGACTTCCGTATCTTCCCCGACCAATTCCAGCTTGACGGACTTCCCTTGCTTTTTGCATATATCCCGGACAATCCGATTCATCTTATGAAACGTATTGGAAAGCGGCACCATTCGGATCGACATGACTTTGTCTTGAATTTCACCCGTTATTTTGCGCAGCTGTCTGGCTGCTTTCCGGAATTGCTCCAGCTCAAGTCCCGCCAGATCCGGACTCTGGGTCACCATGGATTCCGCAATCACAAGCTCGCCTACCAAATCCATCAATTCATCGAGCCGATTTACATTAATGCTTATAAAATTGGACGACTGTCCCGTCGCCAATTGGCTTTGCGCTGTCTGCGCCTTCTCCAGCTGCTCTGCTGCTGAAGCTGCCGGGGCATCCAAAACCGTCTGGGCAATTGCGTGATTGTCTTCTTTTTCGTGTTCCTCTTGAAGCGGAATGATGTCCAGATGCTTGAGGCATGGAGCTTGTGATAAGGCAGCCTGCACTTCCTCCACCGTCTCACGATTACGGAAGTAAAGACGGAACCCTTCTTTCCGGATCATCTCTGCCGTCTCATTGTTATTCTGAATATCTTCCGGTTCATAGGAAAACCTGTCCGTCCACTCCTGCAGCTGATGAACGACTTGAAAGGCCCGCACATTCTCCATCTGGTATTCATCTTCAAAGAATACGATGGCTTTCACGTGCGCATCTTCGTGCTGTGAGGTTAGCCTATCCAAATACTCCTGCAGCTCAGAAACAAGAGAGGCTTCGTCGCCATCCATTGGATGACCGTTTCTAATTTTGTAAAACTCCAGCTTCATGAAATCGATCCCCTGCAGGACCAGATCAGACAACACGGTGTAATCGGCATGCTCCGGTTGTTCGGATCGTATGTACGAGAACAAGTCTTCCATCGTGTGGGCGAGTCTCGCCACATTGGAGAAATTCATCATCGTTGAAGAGCCCTTGATCGTATGCATGACGCGAAAAATTTCGTTCGTTGCCTTCTCGCTGTACGTGCCAGCCTCACAATCCAAGATAATGCCTTCTAATTGCTCTAGCAGCTGCGTATTCTCGTGATAATAAACATCCAACAATGGGTCCGAAAAAACATGTTCTGCCATCGGCTTTCTCCTATCAAACGACATAATTCGACATAATTTGGGTACAAAAAAGACCCTTTCCCTCAAATGTGCAGAAGAAAGAGTCTCTATGGTCACATTTGCAACCCGGCCGCCATTGCATATGCAGTAGGCCCGTAGCTTTGCGTCCTTGTCTTTCAACAAGTTTGCCGTGTTGTTATGTAGTTAATTCGTCTTAGAATTGAGATCATCATAACATAACCATTCAACTTCGTATACAAGAAATAATAGGCAATAAACTAGGACATAAGACTCACAAATGTAAACCGTTAAGTTTAACATTTCTCATAACAGATGCAATAACTCTTCTAATTGAAAGATAACATATAGCGGCTTTGCCGTAAGCTCTTCTCGCCAAGGCTGGTTAACCTTCAGCCAAATGGCTTCCATGCCGCAGTCTGCCGCCCCTTGAATATCGTTAATCGGATGATCGCCAACATAAATACACTGATCGGGCTGCAGTCCTAATCGGTCTATCGCCATGCGATAGATTGTTGGGTCGGGCTTCTTTACGCCGGCTTCCTCCGAGACGAGGATGCAATCGAAATCTTTCCGGATATCTAACTTGTCAATCTTTCCATACTGAATGGCCGTTCTGCCATTCGTAATTAATGCCGTTTGGTATTTGCTTTTGACGTGCTTCAACACTTCTTTCGCTTGATTCATGAGTACAGCGTTATTGACATATTCCGTTTCATAGAAGCTCATAAGCTCTGATTTTAACGGTTTCGCTTTCCAAGGCATCTCGTCTAGCAATTCATCAAATAGCTCGCTTTTATCCTTGTATCCGTCCTGGTCGAGAACTATGATCCTTTCAAGAATGTCCTCTGTCGTCTTCACATGCCCAAAATAGGCGGCTATAAAGCGAGCCGCAAAGCTTCTGAACGTACGAGTCCGATCGAGGAGCGTATTATCCAGGTCAAATATAACGGCTTGTATATGCTGCACGGTTTTGTAGCCTCCCCATCATATAAAGCTTACGAATCGAGATTGACAATCTCAAAATGCTCAACCGTAGGAAATGGATCGTAGAAATGATGCAATAAAGCTTTCCACTCTTGATACTCCGCAGATCCCCGAAAGCCTATCGTATGATCTTCAAGCGTCTCCCATTTCACAAGTAAAATATACTTGTTCGGATCCTCAATGCATTTTTGCAGCTCATGATGGATATAGCCTTTCATTTTGGAAATAATGCCCGATGCCTCTTTAAAACTTCGCTCAAATCCATCGGTCAATCCCGGTTTAACTTGCAGCACAGCAACCTCAAGTATCATCGTTATCCTCCCCTTATTGTTTCTTTCCTTCTTGCATTTTCAATGCTACTTGATTTGCCTCTTCTTTCGTGGTCGCAGGACCGGTAATGTACCCATCCGATAGATTGTACCGTTCATTGATATTGTCTAATTGTACCCAAACGTTGTCAAAATGACGAGAGGTCATAACCGAACCGATGGTTTCGGTGACATTATTGCTGTTAAGAGTAGTAATGGAGCCTTGAAAGTTGCCGCCTTCATCGTACAATTTAATCTCATACTCCAAATCGTCATCCGTCATTAGCTTCCCAATGAACACATCACGGCCAAATAGATTACGATAATAGTTCCCTTCTAGGGCAATGCTTGTTTGCTTCTCAAAATCGTTTTCAACTGAATAGATGACGCTCTTATGCTCACGTTCAATCCGTTCAGGCTGATGGTAAAAGTATACGAACGAAACACATGAGAGAGTGATAAGAACAACGATAATCCAACTAATTTTTTTCATTCCATTCCCCTCTTAGCTTGCTCACTTCGTATGGAGCTTCATAGTCGTTTGGTAAGGAGCGAACCCAACCTGCTGCCAAAAGCTCATTCCCCTATGATTGTTCACCAATACATCGACGATAATCGTCTTCACATCCGGGAACCGCGTTTCCTTTAGCAGATTAATCCCCTCTCTCCCAAAACCCATCATTCGATGATCCGACGTAATAAAAAATTGCCTCACATACACTTCCCGTTCTACTTTATAATAGGTGTTGTCACGAAATTGGTAAAGCGCATATCCCACAATCTCCGTGTCCTTACACAATAAATCAATATGCCAATCGGACAGAAGCCACACCCTCATACGATCCTCCAGTTCGCTGATTGTCATAGGATTCAGACTGCCCTCATCGTCAATTAACTGTTTATTCATTTGAGCAAGGATAGGCAAATCCGACTCGAGTGCGCCTCTAAGCGTTAACGTCATCGGGGGCATCCCTCATTTCCTAAGCTTTATTTTTTTGAAGCTTTTGCTTAATTCGAAGTGACTTGTTCAAATGCACAAAATTATGCCTCGTTGCGGGCATCAGCGCCAAGCCGGCAATCGTCTTATTCCCCCAGTACTCTAGCAGCCATTTCTCTCCCTTCTTTACTGCCCCAAGCTCTTCTAGCTTGCTTATTTGATGCGGTTCTACCTTTTGTTTAAATTGCCGAGGCTCCAGCGAGCTTATGATGTCACGAGTTCTTCTCCCCACCTCAGTCCGGTAGGTTAATAGAGCTGATATATTGATTCCCGAGCTTAAATTAGCAATTTCCGCTTCGCTCATCCCGTTGCCCGAATGTTCAACACCAATATTTAGTTTTCGGTACCAGCCGCCGGCATACAAAATCTGTTCATGGTTGCCTACGAGAACATTCATCGTCATATCTTCGATTCTTGCAATGTGCCAAAGATGCCAGACGATCGAGTTTTTTGTGTCGGGTGTTCTTACAGGATATTGGCGCAGTGTTTCCTCCTTCGCACCGTCCAACAATTCGTCCTCTAGCGTACGGACTGACCCGGATGGAGTCAATTTGGAGGAGTGCAGCCAAGCATGCTGCTGCAAAAAGAGCTTGACCGCGCTGTCATGCTCTTGTGGTTTAAGAATGATATCTGTCAAGCATTTATGGCCTTCATTCCATTGTTTTCGTTGCGCCAAATCCATATTAGCTTCCTCCGCTGCCCGAAAATGAAAAAACCGCCAAGCTAGAAGCTTTAGGCGGGTTCCAATTATTCATGCCGTCATTCAAGCTGTACCCCTTCGGATTGCCTTGCCCGGTATCGTTCATTTGTCTTCGACTATTGTACCATCATCTGCCAAAGGCAGGGAAGAACTAGCTCCGCTTTGAAGGATGGCATGTCTGAAATATTTCCCTACCTTCTCAAGCTCGTTCATGACGATGTGAATGCGCTTCTCGTTTAAATACCAGTTCTCTTTCGTAATGCCCGTTCGGTCAACGACGGGGCTTACATAAAAAACCGTGTCTTCCGGAAAGATAAAACGATAGGTTAAAAGCGCTCTTCTAGCATGGTAGTTTTTACAAGCGAGAATAACTTTTTTAGGATGTATTCCTTGGCGCTTCAATACCTCTAGTGAGAACCGAGCATTTTCAAACGTGTTGGTTGCCTGATCCTCCTTCAGTATCGCTTCTTCTGGGATCCCCAATGCGATTCCAATATCCCGAAGAAACGCCCATTCTGTCGTTTCCACCTGAGGAGTAGCTCCCCCGGAAGGCAGAATAAGAGGAGCCGCTCCCTGATGATACAGCTTAGCTGCTCTTTCCATCAGTTGGCTGTGACTGCTACCCGGAACCAAAATAACATCCGCCTGTTCCAGCTCTGTCTCGAAAAACATAAACTCGGTAATACAGTCAAATGGAAAAGAAATGATGACCCCCCCTTTCCTCAAACCTCTTTCTCTTTTCTATAATTCATATTCTGCTTGATCTCAAATTGCCTCAACACTCGCTCAAATGCGGCTTTCAAATGTAGATAACTCCATTTTTATCATGACTCAATCAACTCCACTTGACTTTGATAGAGATTATGACCGCAGTTCATGAGCAAGCTTGTACAGCTCTGCAATATCATACCGGTTATTACCTTCTAAAATACGGACGGCTTCCTCTATTTCAACGACTTTAACAGCGATCACTTGCTCCCCGCCCTCCGGATTCAGCGGTTTGCTAACCAACTTGACTTCCCCATAACCGACAACTCGGACAAACTTTGGATGCGGAATGTGAGGTTTATATGGTTTTTCAGCGGTAGATATACAATCAAATTGGCCGAAAATATGGTAGTCGATCAGTTCTCCGCCAAGCTCCTCGAGCATCTCGCGCTTCAGCGCATTGGTATAGTTCTCGCCGGCTTCAAGCGTTCCTCCGGGGAGCTCCCAATTTCCGTTCTCTACTTGAAAAATCACATATTTATCACCGACAAACGGGATTATAGTAACATTGCTAACGATGGTTTCATCAACAGAATCATTCAGCCGAAAGTTTGCATGTACGGGTCCCCAAATTATCGTGTTTGCCAGGGTCGGATATTTTTCATTATTCATTTTGACGTAATGTCCTTTCGTCTAATGCTTATAATCTTTATCTTTTCTAATCTCTTCCCATATTAGATCTAGCCTTTCAAGAATCCTTTCATCTTGGCGCACCTTCTTCTTCAAGGTGCCATCAATACTTGCTATTCCAATTATGGTAAGCACCATAAACAGAATTGAAAGACCAGCAAACAATTCATCCAGGCCTCCTACGCCGAAACCCCAATAAGAGGGATGTCAGAGTTAATCGTTTTTCGTTACTAATTTGCTTGTCACAACCACTCTTACATATTCATTATAAAGCCTGTTTTCTTCCCCTTTATAAACCCTGCACTTTCATAAAATTGATGAACCTCATCCCTTTGGGAGCCCGTCATGAGCATGAGCTTATAGCAATTATGTTGAGCGGCAATCTCTTTCGCCTTTTCTAAAGCTAAACGTCCAAATCCTTGTCGTCTGAACGCCTCATGGGTAACAACATTCTCGATTAATCCATAAGGTCTCGCGCTTCTGGTTAAGTTTTTTATAATGACCAAAACACATGATGCTGCAATCATGCCTTCGTGCTCTACAACAATAATATGCATGCTCTCGTCTTGTAAAATATCATTCCAGTGAGACAGCAGCTTTTCATCCCGACTGAGCTCCGGATCTCCCGGCTGCAAATGTTTATAGAGCTGCAATAAAGCCTCCAGCTCGTCTTGGTGAATCAATCTGCACAAAGCCATTACGATCCTCCAACCTTCTCCAATTACCGTTTCCGGTTCCCGACTGGTTTTTCAAGCGAATAGAATTCGTCTTCGATCTGGTTCATTTTTTCAAGAACAAGTTGCCTGGCATCTTCGATTGCTTTGTTGTAGATGTAGGGCCCAAGCTCTCCGATCATAAAATCAATAAGCTGCTCCGCTCCCAAATCGCCGAGTTGTTCGGACCGCTCTCCTTCAAAATAAGCTTGTACATTCCTTACGATTTCCATTTTTTGTTCTTTTGGCAGCTTGATGGATAGTAACATATTTGACCTCCTAACAATATCAATAAAGTCGATTTCTGTAGCTGTTATCCAATGATTCTCGCACTTCTCGTTCCGTTACGCTCATTTTCTGACCTACATGTGCCGCTATAATTTTTGCCGCAGAAGGAAGCTGCTCCTTAGGCAACCAGGAGTCTGGAGACCATAACCCGGAACGTTTAAACGCTTTTGCGCAATGCATATAGCATTCTTCGATCTCTACACCAATACCTAAAAGCGGGAGCTTCCCTTTGGCGGCCGTTGCTTGCAATAACTCTGGATCACGGCTTATACAAGCTCTTCCATTCATTCGGAAAGTCTCTTCAAGTCCAGGGATAAGAAAAATAATGCCTATTTGAGGGTTTGAGAAAATGTTCCGAATGGAGTCCATCCTTTTGTTCCCCGGGCGATCCGGGATGAAGAGATGTTGATCGTCAACGATATAGACAAAACCAGGCTCATCCCCTCTTGGAGAAACGTCGCATAGTCCGTCTTTATCCGAAGTTGCAATCATAATAAAAGGTGATTTCTCAATAAATGCTCTGCTATATGGATCAAGCTTGTATATTACTTTGTTCGAGACTAACGAGCTTGGAAATCCAAGCTGAGGGCGCAGCTCTTCGAGTTCTTCAAGCGAGTTAATCCGGTTTTGAAACACATTGGCCATCATGTTTGTTCCCTTCTTATTCAAAAATGACTTTGTTCGCGTACACTTCTTCTATAAAGATCTCCTTCGGATAGCGATTCGTACTTCGTTTTCGCTAATCGAACTCTTTCCCTTTCTCTCTTGACTCTCTCCACATTTTATCCCGTAACTGCGCTTCCTTGATATAATCCTTCTCTGGCAGCCGGCTTCGTATATCAAACAATAGAAAGCAGATTACAATCAATAAGAAAATGATAGCCAGATTCATGGGTCAAGCGCCTCCCGGGAACGTTCTGCCAAATTGCTCTTCAAAAAACCGCCGAATCAGCCCTTCGAACTGTTCATTATGCTCGTAATAAACCTGTTTCATTTCATCGGGGAGAAACTCCAGTTTTTTCATATCCCCTTCGTACAAGATCGTTCGAAATAAATACCCTACCCTTCCTTCCTGATTGTCATCAGGCGCTAATTCTATGTCTTTCATTTGGCGAAGCCACTCCTGAATGATTCCTTTATCTTCAATCCGTATTTTTTCGCCGGAAGAACCGTCAACCAACTCCATCTTATCCACGTTGGAAATATCCCCCGGATATTCATTTTCAAGCGTTGTCGTACCGAGTTGAACCGGTTTCTTATTACCGGAGGAGCCCGCTTCACAACCTATTGCCAGCAGAAAAAACAAGCACACCACAATCGTTCTCATATAAACCACCTCGCTCAGGTTAATTCTTACAGCACAGATCTGTTACTCTTTAGTCAAATCCAGATTTCCCTGTTATTTGGAGCAATGTAAACACGAATACATACATAGTTGCATTTATGACGCCGCAAATATAAAACAATACGCCCTCCCAGGAAAATGCAGTCTTATAGCCCCCAACAAATAATGCCCATATAAAAACCAACAGCAGCCCTGAAGCACAATGAAATCCCAACCTAACAAAGAAAGTTGTATTTGTTCCGTTGTTTGATGAAGGAATGAATCCATAATGAGATTGGTGTACCGATGAGGAGAAGCACGAATAGGCTAATTACACGATCATCGCTACACCGACCTTATTATAAAAAATCAATGCTGTCTTAACCGAAACCTTTCATGAATGTATCGTCCCAAATCTGGACTTCGATATAGCGTTCTGGCCCCTTATCGCCATTCGGATTCCATTCTTGAGGAAAGCCATACTCTCGGATGACTGACATAATTTCCGACTTGGTGTACACCTGTCCCCTATAAGACTTCCCATCCTTAACCCTCATCGTCGGGAATAAGTCCCCATATGTAAAGCTGATTGTATTTTCCTCTAATTCATCCCAATGAATGTTTATTTCCATCCCTTGCTTATACCAGGTTTTAATCCATTCGCAAGGCCCTAACGTCATATAATGGGGATACTCGGTTTTGGGGCTTCCACCCTTCTGCACAAATATTTCTCTTGCCTTCCGTTCCAATTCCCGCCTGACATCTAAATAGTCTTCAGATCTGCGGCTTGCAAATACGCCACCGTCTTCTCTTAAGGACTGCATCATTAATTTCGCAGCTTCTATATCCAGAAAGGATAAGTTTCTAAATGGCCCATGTTCGTATTCATAATAATGATAGAGATACAGGTTCATCGTTCCACCACCATCGTCTTTCTGGGCTTGGGGAGGGGGAGTCCCCCCCTCGGTCCTTCATGCCCTCTTTTTAATAGGCACATATAAATCAATTTTCGCCTTACCTTCCGGATCCTCGGCTGGGTTATTCATGGAAAACTCTAGACAATGCCGATCGTCAGGGTCATACCCGCTATTTGGAAGCCATTGCCCGAACAAACTTTGATAGAGTATCCCGAATTTATCCACCGTATCATAAAATTGGTACATCCCGTAGAGCCCTCCAGGCAAGCTTTGAAACTGCACATGCGGATGTACATCCTTCTGAAAACCATCCGGGATCGTCACACAGGCATCATAACGGCATGCATATTCCTCTGTAACGCTCGGGTCGTCTAACGAAATACCGATAAAAGATTGCTCCGGCGGGAACAGCCCGTTCTGACTGGCCCATTCTCCGAGCTTTTCCCATGCGTGATAGGTTTCCAGGTAGCTTCCAACATGCCTGAAGAATGCGACCTCAAAGCTTGGTAATTCCTTAATCGTAACATTCATATTCCAAATCCTCCTTAGAAAGTGATGACTACCACCTTCATCATAACGAGGAGGCCTAACAGCATCTTCTCGATTATTGCTTTGATATAAGGAAATATTGCTATCTTCTCTAACGCCTCTTCTAACCTCGCTTGGGGTCTTATTAAAATGCTTTTTAAAAGCCAGATTAAAATTCGATGCGGATTCAAAGCCGCAAAGCAATGCAATTTCCAGCACGGTTTTATCCGTGTCTGTTAAGTAATGAATAGATTTCTGCAGTCGTTTGCTCGATAAATACGAGGAAGGAGTCGATCCGACAATCGATGTGAAAACTCTAGAAAAATGATATTTTGAGAAATGGGCAACGTCCGCTAGTTCATCAAGACTTATTTTCGAAGAAAGATTCTGTTCCATGAATTGAATGACCTTGTTTATCCGCTCATTATAGTTGTTCATGAGGATGTACCTTTCGTTATCGTATTCATTTGACAGAGTCAAGCTCCGACGCGTGATGGTACGCTCCTTTTCTCTTCGCAACGTACACAGCCGAGATATTAAATACAAGATGTAAGATGACCGAGAAAAGAATCGATTCCGTCATCTCCGCCATAGCCCCTAACAATATCCCGCCAAGAAAAGCAAAAATCATAAACCTTATACTTTGGGTAGACAATCGGTAATACTGCAGATGGCAGATTGCGAACAGCACCGCTGTAATAAGCACGGGAAGTGTTATCGGCATATAAAATAGTTCAACATTTGTTGAGGACGCAATGTATTTATCGATAATAGGCAATAGTATCCCATATCAGGGGTGTATATGTAGTCTATCTTTTAAATGGAGCAGCATTAACCAGAACTTCTTTAAGCTTGTAGGAAAACGTTAGTACTAGAGAAAAATATAAGGATATGAAAATAGGCAACCCCTTATCAGGCAACGATTTTTTCGCAGTAACGCTTTCCTTCTAGCTGCTTGATCCGTATCTTAATGCACTTCCTAACCACTCGCTAGCATCTCTCCAGCGTACCGCCTTCGAACATATCCAATTAACTGACGAGTACTTCGCCTCTCCATCCGGATCCCACTCTCTATCATCCGCCCAATAAAATAAACCGTTCTTCTGAAGAAATGTTGCTTCAAGTATGACGGAATCATAGTTCTCTGGGCTTGGCTTTATATACAGTTGCGTAACTTTTTCAAATAAAAGTTCGATAGAGCACGGATTTTCAGCTTGTCGCTGTACAAGTAATCGGATATTGTGGTCAAGACCAATAGATACACTCATCGATAAGTCGGAGTTTACGTAGTGGTCTGTCCACATATGCAGCTCACGGATACAGGAGTCATGAAACCGGCCGAAACAATCCATGAACACATCCAAATCTTCTTGATTCTTCAACTCTAACCATTGTTTATCGTTCACAGCTCAACCTGCCTATCCAGCTCCTTTATTAAATAAAGCAACAAATCATCATCAACCGTTACCGATTGGCCGGGCTGGACTTTGTTGTTCTTATAGGTAATGCCTCTCCCATCCATCACAAAACCCCGTTTCCCATACATCCTTTGAGCGTTCCCATAGTCTTGATAGAGCCCAACACCAAGACCTATATAACTTGATGTATAAGAGGCGATTTTCTCTAACTCATCGAATAATTTGCTGGCAATCATCTTTCTCCTGTATGCAGGGAAAACATTCAAATCATTGATCTCTGGAATATTCTCATCTCGAAAATATGGATAGTTGGATTCATAAAGCAAATGACAGCATCCTGCTAGAGCTCCCTCATAGAAAGCCATCAAAGAGACTCGTTTACCTGAAGTGTTTTCTTCAAGACACCTGAAAAAATAATCACCTTGACGATACCATTTATAGTGTCGAGAAAACTCCCGGTCCAGCAGGCTCGCTTCATCTTGATTGGATAGTTGTTTTAATGTGATGAAGATATTGACCAGCTCCTTATATCTGTTTACTCCCTTAACTTGTTGCCGCACTTTGGACAAAATTGATAAGATGCATCTCCTAATTTACCTCCACAATAGGGACAATAAATGAAATCATGATGGGTATGAGACTCACGGTAAATAAATGAATAACCCACCTTGGACGTTCAACCGAGAGTGGGTTATTTTTCTGTAGTTAATCAATATGTTTGAAGAAGCGCTTGGTTCATCATTTCCTATTGTACCATCATATCCCAATAAGATGAAGAACGATTGTTCGCGAAGAAATGCTTAAAAATCTTTTTCCAGCTTAAAATCTTAAATGATTTCAATGTTTCTTTTGTCTCTATATATTCCTTGATCTCTTTCTTAATGTTCGGGAACAGCAGAATGGAATTCATTCTCTCGTACATCTCAGCTTGGTTCCTATAGATTTCATGATGACTCGGCATCAAAAGCTCTCCTTATACTTGTATAGCCCGACTGAAATGAACCTGCGATATTTTCAATCGGCCCCCATCTGCTTTAAAACGCTATCCTGCACAAGAAACTTCGCTTCCTCCCGATTGATTAACGGTTTTAACTGAGTTAAATCAACCTGGTCTCGATAAAAGGTCACATCAAGCACGATTTTATTCCCATTTGTAAATACGATTTTGTTCACCGAATCATCATTTAAGGGGTGGTCTCCCAAAGAAGTTTTTTGGAACACGTAATATCCAATATAGGAGTACGTGGTCCATTCTCGTCCGATCCGCCTTTCCATTTCTTCTCTTGAAATGTAAGGATAGAAAACGTACATTTTATCCCATTCAAACTCTGTTAGTTGCGCCAAATCAAACTCTTCATTTTGACTCACCGCACTTATTAAGTCTTGTGAAAACGAATCCGCAAAATGATTCGTCACTTTTATTTTGCTATAGGTGTAGTAGCTATATATAAATGAAAGCAATAAAGCAACGATAATTATTACAAATAGATGATAGTTTATCTTTTTTTATCTTAGAACTCTCCTGTTTTTAAATCCCCTAATAGGCTTATTTATTGCTATCCCTCAATTCAATATAAATGTTATGTAGTTTATTCGTTATCCTATCGATTTTGTTATAAAATATTTCTTTATCTTTTTCGTCAAAAGCTTGAATTTCAAATCCATACCATTCATAACAATCGATAAGTAATGGTCTTACCTTCTCAAAATCATGGTTAAGTATTAAGCGCAGAACATGCCCCGTTAATGAATCATGTTCATGATCCGGTGCTCCAATCCCAATTAATCCTGCTGGGTCTAGCTCGTTTATTACCCCCCTAACTGTCATGAACAAATGAGCGTATTCAGTTTTTAATTTTTCCCTTTCAGACCTTTCCATCAGTTTCCTCCCTTATACAAGCTCCTTCGAAAATAAAAAAGCTCTTTTGTGGAAGCCTAGATGCTCATATACCTGATGAGCCCTCTCTCTATGGAATCCTGAATCCAGTTCAATTCGTTTACAGCCTTTTTCCTTTGCTATATTTTCGAGCTTCTCAATAAGTTGTTTTCCTACCCCAAGATTCCGATGCTCTTCATGAACGATCAAAGTTGTAAGATAACCAACAAAGGATTCCTGCCAAAAACTATTCTTGATGACCATACAACCGAACCCGATCACTTCGCCATTTAGCACAGCGCTTAAAAGAAAATCATGATTAGAGTCGATGCTTCTTGAATAAACCGTACTCAATGCATGTTTACTTAGTCCCTTGTCCGGCCACAACTGCTTAAGCAGCTCGTAAATGGAATCAAAATCATCTCGAATAGAAGCGCGGCAAATAAATTCCATACGTTCAAAAACCACCTTTTAAAATGATAAGATAATAGATATCCTTCCCATTATATCAATCGTGTCCAATACTGGAAATCAATAGCATGCATCCGAAACGATACACAGCTACGAACCGCAGCCAGCTGCTTTCGATAGAGCGAGCTGCATGAGAGCAATCGATAAGAAATTGATTCTTAAATCGTGTGTTAAACTATCCGTATCGGACCATAATGATGGACGAAAGGAGCTAAATAAAAAAATGAAGCTTATTCCCTATTTGATTTTTCAAGGCAATGCCAAAGAGGCGATTGATTTTTACAGCAAAGCCCTTGCAGCTGAAATACTGATGGTTCAAACTTTTGGCGATATGCCACAAAATCCGCATTCCCCCATTCCCGAGCCGGTCTTGGACAAAATCGCCCATTCGCATTTGCGTATCGGCGAATCTGAGCTGATGTTGTTTGACGCTTTTCCAGGCACTCCGATTACGATTGGCAATAACGTGACTGTTTGCATCATGGTTTCGGACGCGGAGAAGGCTCGAGCCGTTTACAATGCGCTTGCGGAAGGCGGACAGATTAAACATGCGCTTGAAGAAACATTCTTCAGTCCAGCATTTGGCACGGTAACAGACCGGTTCGGCATCACCTTTACGATATCTGCTGAAGCGAAGAAGACGTAATCAACAAACATTCCTAACAAAAAAGCTCTGCAGGACGAGAAGGACTCGCTGCAGAGCTTTCTATTTTTGCGTGTTACATTAAAATACCTTCGTTGTCCACGATTCGCAGTTCCATATATCGGTCACGACTTCACGGTAAAATTCAGGCTCGTGAGAGATTAATAGAATGCTGCCTTTGTAAGCTTTCAAGGCGCGCTTCAATTCATCCTTCGCATCAACATCCAAGTGGTTCGTCGGCTCGTCGAGCACTAACAGATTCGTCTCGCGGTTTATCAGCTTGCAGAGGCGAACCTTCGCTTTTTCTCCACCGCTCAATACGGCGATTTTGCTTTCGATATGCTTCGTTGTCAATCCGCATTTCGCAAGCGCGGCGCGGACCTCGAACTGCGTAAAGGATGGGAAATCATTCCAAATCTCGTCGATGCACGTATTATAGTTTGCTTCCTTCGCTTCTTGCTCGAAGTAACCGATCTCCAGGTTGTCTCCAAGCTCGACCGACCCGGACACCGCTGGAATTTCGCCAAGAATGCTGCGGAGCAGGGTCGTCTTGCCGATACCGTTCGCGCCTACAAGCGCGATCTTCTGCCCGCGCTCCATGCGCAGATCAAGCGGACGGGACAACGGATCTGAATAACCGATCACAAGGTCCTTCGTCTCGAAAATAACGCGGCCGGATGTGCGGCCTTCCTTGAAGTTGAACTGCGGCTTCGGCTTCTCCTTCGCCAGCTCGATAACTTCCATCTTGTCCAGCTTCTTCTGTCTGGACATCGCCATATTGCGGGTCGCGACGCTGGCTTTGTTGCGGGCGACAAAATCCTTCAGGTCGGCGATCTCTTGCTGCTGGCGCTTATAAGCGGATTCCAGCTGCTGCTTCTTCATTTCATAGACCTGTTGGAAATGATTGTAGTCGCCTACATAGCGAGTCAGCTGTTGATTTTCCATATGGTAGATCAGGTTAATGACGCTATTTAAGAATGGAATATCATGCGAGATCAAAATAAACGCATTCTCGTATTCTTGCAAATAACGCTTCAACCATTCGATATGAACCTCGTCCAAATAGTTGGTAGGCTCGTCAAGCAGCAAAATATCCGGCTTCTCAAGCAGCAGCTTCGCAAGGAGGACCTTCGTGCGCTGACCGCCGCTAAGGTCGTGCACATCCTTTTCAAGGCCGATATCCGTCAAACCAAGTCCGCGTGCCGTCTCTTCGATCTTCGCGTCGATCATATAGAAATCCTGATTCGTCAGCGTATCTTGAATCGTGCCGACGTCCTCAAGCAGCCGCTCCAGCTCTTCCGGGGATACTTCCCCCATCTTGGCGTACATTTCATTCATCTCCTGCTCCATATCGAACAGGTATTGGAAAGCGCCCTTCAATACGTCGCGGATCGTCATGCCTTTTGTCAGTACCGCATGCTGATCCAAATAACCGACGCGCATACGCTTGGACCATTCAACCTTGCCGTCATCCGGCTGAAGCTTGCCCGTAATAATGTTCATAAAGGTAGACTTGCCTTCGCCGTTTGCGCCGATGAGTCCGATATGCTCGCCTTTGAGCAGGCGGAAGGACACGTCGTTAAAAATGGCGCGGTCTCCAAAGCCGTGGCTTAAACGTTCAACATTTAATATACTCATGAATTACACCTTTTCTGTTAGTCTTCATACTCGCTATATTATAAGCGTTATCGGCCCCCCAACTCAATATCGAAATTGTCTATATTCATTTAAGAACATGAACGTTCGTCTGTTTTCCGCCCATCCGTCCGAGAAAATTGTTCATTAGCACTGGAAGCGAGATCAGAATGGGGGGATCGTCCAGCTTAGGCGGATGAAGCTCGACATCAAGATGGGGCAGCTCCGTGCTACTATGCACGACAATGGCGGCATGCGACCTGGTGCGAAGTGTCCCCTGAGGCAGCAGCATATCGATAGCTCCTGTGCTC
Organism: Paenibacillus nanensis; assembly: GCF_003583765.1. Lineage (GTDB taxonomy): Bacteria > Bacillota > Bacilli > Paenibacillales > Paenibacillaceae > Pristimantibacillus > Pristimantibacillus nanensis. The sequence goes on along the minus strand of NZ_QXQA01000004.1, from coordinate 307,825 downwards.
CATGAAATCGTCGTCGCCATTAAATAATAAATTCCTGGCTTAACATTCGGTATTTCGAATGGTCCAAGCGAACCAATAAGCGTACCGTATATCGGCATCCCCTCAGGTATTGGCTTTGGGAACAATCCAATTAACACGACGCCTTGGAATGGCTGATCTGACCGAACCGTTCCTCTAACCGCCGAGTGATTCATTAGCGCAGGCTCCGGTGACCGCCAATTGTCCAGCTCTTTCAGCATTTGCAAATAACGGGGAGCTTCCGGAGCGGTCTGGCGGAATTGCGCCGGCGTCATTCCAACCCTCTGCGTGAACCGCGTCGTGAAGGTGCCTAGACTCTGCTGGCCGATTTCCATTCCAATATCGCGTACGCTTAAGTTGGTATGCAGAAGCATATTTTTCGCTTTCTGAAGGCGCAGCGAAGACACATAATAAAGAGGCGATATGCCCATCCGCTCCTTGAACAAACGCGTGAAATGATAAGGGCTGTAAGCGGCCTGTCCCGCCAGCTTCGCAAGCGGGAGCGGTTCGAAAATATTTTCTTGAATATACGTTAAAATCTGGTCCATCTCGGTGGTTGTCGTGGTCACGCCATACACCGCCCCTAATCGATATCGTTCAACTCCTCCATTCTACCATCATTATCCAATACGATCAAGTGTTCTTATTTTATATATCTATTCAAAATGGTAGCGAAAAATAAAAAACCAAGCTTCAGCATCGCCGAAACTTGGTTTCCATGTTGCAAAAGATTGTTCTTATGCCTCTTGTAATGAAGGCGATTTAGACGGATGGGACTCCGATTGCTCCGAGCCTTGCTCCGGCATCTTGTTCGATGTGCGAAGCGGGATTTCTCTCAAGAAGAAGACCAGGATCAGCGCAACGACGAGGACTGCCGTACCCGCCAGGAATACGGTCGTCAGGGAATCGCTAAGCGCGCCGCGCAATGTCTCAATCATTTGCGAAATAATCGGTTGAATTTCCGGAGGAAGCGTAGCTTGTAGCTGCTCCAGCTTCGGCTGGTCAAGCAGCATTTCCGGGTTCTGGAATTCCTTCAGCTGCTCAGCCACTGCCGGATCCAGCTTCGTGAAATCGAAGCCCGTCGAGGAAGAGGCCGCTTCCTTCATGTTGTTGACCAAGCTCGTTTGCATGATTGTGCCCATGACCGCAATACCGATCGTGCCGCCAAGGTTCCGGAACAGCTGCGAGGATGCGGTAGCGACGCCAAGCTCCGACGGCTTCACCGCGTTTTGTACGGTCAGCGAGAAGATCGGCATGCCGACGCCAAGACCGACACCGAATACGACCATGGCCACAACGGCGAGCCACACGCTGTCCATGAACGCCATGATGAGCATTCCCGCAACCATGATCGGCAGACCAATGACCGCGAACCGCTTATACTTGCCCGTTTTAGTAATAACGCGGCCGATAATGGTACTCATGACGACCATCGCAATGGACATTGGCATTGTCACGTAGCCGGCATAAGTCGGCGAAATGCCTTCAACGCCTTGAACGAAGAACGACAGGTAGATCAGAGCGCCCATCATACCGGCGTTCATAATAAATCCGATCGCGTTGGAAATCGTCACAATATCGTTTTTAAATAGGGATAGCGGAAGCACAGGGCTTGCCGCTCTTCTTTCGATGAGGACAAAAATGACCGCAAAGACGACAGCCGCGGCGAATAATCCAATGATCCGATAATCGCCCCACGGATATTGCGTTCCTGCCCAGGAAAAGCCGAGCAGCAGCGCGACGATCGATAGGGTTAATAATAACGAGCCGGCATAATCGATCTTTTCGCCTTTGCTCTTTTCCACTTTCGGGAACAAGAACAAAATCATAAAGAACGCGATAACGCCGATCGGGAGGAATACCCAGAACAGCCACTTCCAAGCAAAATTATCGACAAGCCAGCCGCCAAGCGTTGGACCGAGTACGCTGGAGAAGCCGAATACGGCCATCATAACCCCCGTCCATTTGCCCCGCTCGCGAGGAGGGAACAAGTCGCCGACTGCCGTAAACACGGAAGCCATAATAATGCCGGCGCCTAGACCTTGAATACCGCGGTAAATAATAAGCTCAAAAATATCGGTGGAAAAACCTGTTAACAACGCGCCGATCATAAAAATGACGATACCTATCAAAATAAACGGCTTCCGTCCATACATGTCCGACAGCTTACCGACAAGCACGGTCGCTATCGTGGACGTCAGCATGTAGATCGTAATGACCCAGCTGTAATACTCCATTCCTTGCAGTTCAGCAATAATCCGCGGCATCGCCGTACTGACGATGGTTTGGTTAATCGCGGAAAAAAACATAGCCATTATGATGGCCATCATAATGGTTACCTTTCGCTTATGCGACAGATGTTCCATGGTTCCTTCTCCTTCTCTCTTTACATGTTGATGTTATGCTGCTGCTCATTTCGTCTGAGATTGCTGCGCGAGCTCAACCATTCTCTCCAACACTTCCGTTGCGATTCGCGCTTCCTCAGCGTCAAAATTGCTCAAATACGAACCGATAATTTCTTCCCGCATCTGCTGAGCCTTCTTCAAGATGTCGTTCCCGTCCGCCGTCAGCTCGACAAAAATAACTCTCCTGTCGGCCGTATCGTTTGTCCGCGCCACAAACCCTGCTTTTTGGAGACGGTCAATCATAACCGTTACTGCGCTCGGCTTCACGTCCAGCTTTTCAGCTAGTTCCGTAAGCCGGCACTTTCCGCTCTCCCGAATGTAGTGAAGCATATACATTTGCGTGCCGGTAACTTGAAAGCTTAACCGTTCCATGATCTCCGAGCCGAACAAGCGATTGAGCAGCGTGACAGAACGCTGGAAGCGACTAGCGAGTGTAGGCATCCCCCTCTCCTCCTCCTAACCATTTCCTTTAGTACTATATACTTTAGTTGTATATATTTAAACTATTTAAATAATAGTCGGCTTCCCCCTGCTCTGTCAAGCGTCTTTTATTTCTAGATTAGTTTGCGGAATTATTATCTAAAATAAGCATGTCATCAAAAAAACGGCATCCTCTGCCCTTAGGCTTGGATACCGTTTATGCATATATTCCATCTAGCCTCTCTTACAGCCTGCTCATCCAAAGCACGAAAGAATGCCGGTCGCGTTCCGCGCCCATTTCCGTCAGGATGCCTCCGCCGTCCGACTCGGCGACCGGTTTGCCGTTCCATTCTTCAATGACGATTTTCGTCAAGCCTTGCTGGCGAAGGATCGTGCCGAATACCGAATGGAGCTCGGCTCTAATCGTCTCCGGCTTCACCGAACCGGCTTCACCGTGTTCGCTGTCGGACAGCGTATAGACCTTCTTCCCGTTTCCTTCGATCCAATACCGCCATTTGGAGCCGCTCAAGGCGACATAACTGCCCGGCTTCCGGCTGAACGAGGCGTTGGCAGAAGACTTGCGAGGCCAATCGATAAACAACCCGTAGGGGCTCGCAGGATCCATTGCCGACAGCACCGTCAAGGCGCCGCCAGGCTGCGATGCGCTCGCATTCTGAAGCTCCTTCGCAATTTCCGGGGTCGTAAACTGAATCGCCGCGGCGCCTTCTACGAATATGCCGCGGGTGACGGCACCCCATTCCTCAAGCCTGTTCAGCACAGGCAGCACCTCATCCCAGCGGAACGGCGTATACGCGGCCACAAGCTCTTTGGTCACAATGCCGTAACAGTCAAGTAATTGGCGGATCCAGTAGGAAGAAGGGGGAAGCTTGTTGCCTCCGGAAGCGGCAATCGGCGCAGCTTCTTCTTCGGCAGGCGCAGCAGCGTGAAGCGAGCCTGTCCAATACCAGCGTCCGAAGCCGGAACCGCCCTTGCCGCCGTCTCTCCCTTTCTTCGCCATGCTGATTCTAAGCGGCGCGAATTGATCGTTCGATGCGTTGCCCTCCCATACGAGGTCGAGCAGCTCGGTTAACGTCTCGCTCGGCGTTTTTCCATATAACCGGCTTAGCTGAGTAAGAAAGCTTGCGCCTCCGTTTTTCAACAGCTCCAGCAGCTTCGGATGCGCGGTTGTTACGGAATGGGCTTGTTCAACATACGGGGCAAGCAGTTCCGTATTCGACGCAAGGAAAAAGGCGATCCGCCCCTCCTTCTGGCCGCCCGCGCGGTTGCCGATCCAGATAACCTCGCCGCTTGCGCATAATCCGTCCAGCTCCTCCTTGCGGTAATCCGAGACGCGCGAAGGGAAGAGGAAGCTCTCCCAGTGCGAGGCGGGCAAGAACAGTCCTTGCATGCGGCTGATAACCGCCAGTAAGCCTACCGCGCCGCGCAGCCTGGCTCCTTCAAGCGCATGCTGGCGCTGCGCCAAGTATCCGCACCAGCGCTCCGGATCCATCGCCTTTGCGTGCTTGCGCGCTTCTCCAATCGATAATTTGACGATTTGGCCCGCAACCTTGCTGCTGCACCAAATGCGCTCCTTCTCGTCGGCGGCAAACGGCGCCTGCTGAATAACGCCGCTTTTGATCAGATCATCTGTCAGTACGCGGGCTTCCCGCAGCGAAAGGACCGGATAACGCTCGCATAGCTCCGGCTCCGTAAATGACATACGGTTGTCCGCATAACGGCTAACAATAAACACGGCCGATTCGCGAGTGCCCGGGAAGCTTTCATATATAGCGGCTTCGTCCGCGCTTATCCATCGGCTGACCGGCTCGTCCGCTTGCAGACCGCGCAGATTGATTGCCTTCGCCCTGCCTGCAGAAACGAGCTCGTCGAGCCACCTTGCCGTCTCCGCCCCGCCAAGCCTAACCAGCTCGTCCAAGCTTGAATCTCCCCTGATCTTTAAATGGGTGAGCAGATCTTCAGCCGACTGCAGCTCGCGCTCCCGCCGCTCCAATCGCTCTTCCATCTGACGAATCGCCTGCTCCGGCACGCCGCCACGCTCCACGCTTCCGAACAGCTCGCCAGCGAGACCTTTGCTCATATGAAGCAAGCCGGCTTTGGTCGCGGGATCCAATCCGTCTCCCTCATACATTCGCATATTCACGTAATCGGCAAGAAATTGTGTTGCCATTGGCGACGGGAACTCCGTCTCTCGGACGACAATCTCAATTTCTCCGCCGCGAATCGACGACAAAATAGACTTCAGCGATTTCAGGTCGAGATACTCGTGTATGCATTCCTTCATCGCTTCCGTCAAGAACGGGAAGGAATCCGCATACGGAAGCGACTCCCGCAGCAATTCCTCGCTGCGCAGCCGCTTCTGCCACATCGGCACCCGCGTGAAGCTTCTCGCAAGCAGCAGCGCTGTCTCCGCGATGCGCCGGAATGCGATTGCGAGCAATGGCGAACCGGTGACGGCCTCCGTCAGAAGCGGCTCCACATTGTCCGGCGTGACTTCTCCAATGATCCGGAGCCAGGAAGCGTCCCATTCCGGCAGCACAAATTCGATGCCGTTATCTTTGGCGTTACCGTATAACGTATATGGGAGCGCCTGCTCGAATCGGCGCTGAATCGCAAGAAGCCATGTCCGGTTCACTCTTCTTCCGAACGGGTTCAATAAAATGACATGCGTTTGATTCATCATATCGCGGTAATGCTCAATTACGATCCGCTTCGCCGACGGAAGCTCGCTGAACGTATGCTGGGAGGCAACATAGCCGATCAGTTCGCCCCCAGCGAAAGGCTCCATGCCGAATTCGCGCTCCAGCCACCGGATCGTCTCTTCCCGCCTGCCGGCATCCATCGGCGAGCCGTCAGCATTGCTCCAGCTGCTCCATTGCCGGCTCCGAATCCGATTCGGAGCCGGATCCAGGCCAAGACGAGCGGCCAGCTCTTCGAACAGCTCCCCGACCTTCATTCCGAGCCGCAACGTGCGGCCTGGCCCTTCATTCCGCCAGAACGGTATCTCGCTGAAGCTGTTCGACGCTTCGGATACGTATACCCGGTCCTTATCGATTTTGCGGATCATCCATGAGGTTGTCCCGAGCAGAAACACGTCGCCTACCCGGCTCTCATGCACGAACTCCTCATCCAGCTCTCCAAGATGAACCCGGCTGTCCAAATGATGGACCGGATATTGAGACGATTGCGGGATCGTGCCGGCGCCCGTCATCGCGGCGATTGCCGTATTGCCCCGCTTGCGCAGCAAGCCGTTCTGCCTGTCCCATTCGACGATAGGCCTGGCGAACGGATACAAGCCGGCCAGTACGGCAAGCACGCTTTCCAGCTGTTCCAACGTTAAGCTGCGATAGCTGTCGCTCCGGAGCAGCAATCCGTACAGCTCAGGAACGGTCATATCCGCCGAAGCAACGATGGCGATCACTTGCTGGGATAACACATCGATCGGGGCTGAAGGAATACGGATCGGTTCAATCTCGCGAGCGGCGATCATTCCGCCAAGCACCGCCGCTTCCGGCAGCACGCCGCGCTGCCGCACAACGATCACGCCGCGGGAGACGTCGCCGACAGCGTGCCCGGCTCGGCCGATCCGTTGTATGCCCGAGGCCGCATCGAGCGGCGAATCGATCTGAATGACCAGGTCGATATGCCCCACATCAATGCCGAGCTCTAGCGACGACGTCGCCACCAGGCAGCGAAGCTCGCCGTTCTTCAGCATCGCCTCCACCTCAAGCCGCTTCTCCTTCGACATGCTGCCGTGATGCGCTCTTGCCATCTCAAATCCGGCATGATCGTTGATGCGCAGCACAAGCCTCTCGCATAACCGCCTGCTGTTCGTGAACAGCAGCACCGAGGCACAGCCCTCCATCAGATCGAACAGCCGTTTCAAAATCGGCTGCCACACGGCGTCTCGCGTGTTTGCCGGGGCGCTTGTATCCGGCATCGTCACCGCTACCTTCATCCGCTTCTGCATGCGGCTCTCTACGATATGAACGTCGCGCCGGACATAACCAAGAGGATGCGCCGCATGAACCGCTTCATCGGACTCATCAAGCATTCTTTCGGATCTTTCGGATCCGGTAAGCTCACAATCCGCAATTTCAGCTTGATCGTTTAAATCCGCTTGTTCCGAGGTCCACCCTCCAAGAAATTGCGCGACTCGCCAAAGCGGATTTTGCGTCGCGGATACGCCAATCCGCTGCACGCGTCTTCCCGTCAAGCTCTCCAGCCGCTCTAACGACACTGAAAGATGGGCGCCCCGCTTATCCCCCGCCAGATCATGGATCTCGTCGACGATGACATGGCTCACCGCCTGCAGCATGCCCCGTCCTTGCTCCGAGGTCAACAGAATATAAAGCGATTCAGGCGTCGTGATCAGCAGCTCCGGCGGCCTCTTCACCATCGCGGCGCGCTTCGAGGAAGGCGTATCCCCTGTTCTGACGCCGCTTGCTAGACCAGGCCATGCTTGCCCGCTTCGCGCTGCTTCCGCCTCAAGCTGCTCCGCAAACGCAAGCACATGGTGCTGGATATCGTTGTTCAGCGCTTTTAGCGGCGTAATATAGAGCAGCCGGACCCCTTTCTCGCGAAAGCCGGCTTTCAGCTTGTTTTTTACAACCGCGTCTATACATGGCAGCAATGCCGCCAGCGTCTTGCCCGAGCCTGTCGGGGCGGCAATCAGCGTATGCCGGCCTTCCACAATGGAAGCCCAAGCCTGCCTCTGCACATCGGTAGGCTCGCCGAAAACGCCCTGGAACCAGGCGGACACGACGGGATGAAAAGCGTTTAAGCTTGTATTCGGCATAACAATCAGCTCCAACCGTCATAATAAACCGTAATCCTATTGTTGGCAGTTCATTTCGTTAGCTTCATTATAACAGCCAAGCAGTGAACATTGATACTTGTTCTCTTTTCAACCTGGAGGTGGCCCGAACTGAAAACGTGGGATGTAACCATCATCGGCGGCGGACCCGCCGGCTTAAGCGCCGCTATGCTGCTGGGCCGCTCCGTTCGTTCCGTTATTGTGATCGACGAAGGCGAGCCCCGCAACGCCGCTTCGAAAGCGGCGCACGGCTATTTAACGCGAGACGGCATACCCCCTGCCCAATTTCTGCAGCTCGCTCGCGAGAATCTCCAAGCGTATCCGTCAGTCCATTGGCAAAAGGGTACGGCTGTACATGCTGAAATAACCGGCTATGGCTTTGAGACGACGCTTGCGGACGGCCAGACCGTTCAAAGCCGCAAGCTCATCGTCGCATCCGGCATGCGTGATCATCTTCCTCCTATACAAGGACTTCACGAGGCATACGGCCTCTCGATATTCCCATGCCCGTTCTGCGACGGATGGGAGCGCCGCAATGAGCCGCTCGCATTAATCGGCCATGGCCGGAAGACATTCGAATACGTGAAGAAGCTTTATAACTGGAGTAAAGACATTTTCATTTTTACAAACGGTGCGACAGCTTTTGACAGCGATCAGCTTGACGAAATGAGCGCGCGAGGTATTAAAGTGGCCGACGAACGGATTGAGAGGCTGATTTCAGTGGATGGTATGCTGCAAGCTGTCGTTCTCGCTGACGGAACGTCGATTGCGCGAAGCGGCGGCTTTCTTGCGGATACCGGGGCCCGGGAAGCGTCAGACATCCCTGCGCGGCTCGGTGTGCCGGCGGACCAAAACGGCAAATACGAAACGCTCGCCCATGGCAAAACAGCGGTTGACGGCCTTTATATTATCGGCGATGCCAAAAACGGCTTTACAGGCATCGTCGGCGCGGCCAGCGAAGGATACGAAGCGGGCACGGTCCTCGTGCAGGAGCTTGCGTTGGAAGATTGGGATCGTTGTCGATAAGTATTCGCATCGGGCAGTCACGTTGCGACAAACATTTTACAACCGCTCTGTTAGGATGATAGGCATGTCGCCTATTTCTAGCAGAGGAGTGTTTTTTCACATGAGATTGATTATGAACGAGAACTTTCACAACGAAACGATCGCATTCGACGGCTTCAGCTTCAAAAACTGTACCTTCACAAATTGCGTCATCATTATTACGACGCTTGATTTTCATTTCGAGAATTGCACGTTTTACGGTTCAACGCTGCACGTAAGCCAAGATCTTCCGATATTCGAGGTGACGAGCCGGCTTTCGCAATCGAACTATGACACGGAAACGAATTGCTACCGCGACGATTACAAATATCCAAGAACAACCGTGCCGCTTCCGACCACATCGGTTCACTGATGACCATGTAAAAAAGAACCTCCGTCGATGCCTGCCCGGCACTGATGGAGGTTCTTTTGGTTTCCGATCCGTTCGTTTTCTCATTAGCGAGCCTTCACAATAATCTTGCGAATGCTTTCGCTGGATAAGTGATACTTCCGCTCCAGCTCCGCGACGGTCGCGCCGTTGCAATAGTGCTGGAATATCTCTTTATTCCGCTCCGCCAGCAGCTTCCGCGTGCCGCTGACCTCTCCCCAGCTTGCGCGCTGGTTGGATGGCTTCGGGATATAAATCAGGTCGCCTTGAATATATTTTTGCAGCTCCGACAGGAGACTAGGGGGAAGCACGTCTCTTCCATTTTTGTAGTTCACGGTATAGGTCCTCCTCAAATAGGTTCATTCTTTTGGCTTCAGTGACAGCTGCGACTTTCAACTTTACATTTTGCATTGCTTAACGCCTCCCTTTCTTCGAATTTTTATGGGGTGATCCCCGCGCTTCGTATGAAGCATCGCTTTTCCATTATAATGAAATCTTTTTTCGATCACAATCTTTTTTTTGAATGAATATTTTAGCCATTTAAAGCGTGAAAAGAGGCCCGAAGGCCTCTTCTGTAACGGCGGTCTCCGATTAAACGGAGACCACCTCTAGGTTGTGAATCAATCTGATCAGCTCCTTTCCTTCACGTAATGCGTCGGCCCGACATCCTTAGTATAATGCCATTCTGTGGAAAGGTTAAAGGAATAAAACAGGTATAAAATAAACTTTACCAAACTCCCCCATTGCGCGAGCTGCTGGAGCAACGCGGAAATAAAAAAAGCTGCTCCCGCAAGTCCAATCACGGGAACAGCTTATTGCAGCCTAACCTTGCTTCGTCAGTTCTTTTCTGGAGGCGAAACGGTCATATTTTCTCACCAGCTTAATTAATTCCGGATAAGCAACGCCTATAAGCACCAAAATAACGCCTGCCCACTGAAGCCAAGAGACCTCTTCCTGTAGAACAAGGGAGGAGAGCATAACGGCAACCGGCAGCTCCGCCGCGCCTAATATACCGGCCATTCCTTCCCCAATATGCGGAACGCCGTAGGCGAACAGCAGCGGCGGAATAAACGCGCCGAATAAGCCCAAAATCGCGCCGTACAAGAACAGCTCGCTGAACAGCTCGCCGTTCCATAAAAATTCAGGCGTAAAAAGAATAAATACGAGCAGCAGTCCGCCGAGCGTCATCCATTTGCTCCGCGTTGCGGGCGCAGCCTCCGGAACGGCTTTACCGCTGAACAGGATGAACATGGAGTAGCTGATTGCAGCCAGGAATCCAAGCGTGACGCCTAAAAGGTTGAACTTGCCGGTGCCGTTCTCCATGATGCCCGCCGCAAGGAACGTTCCGCTGAATAAGATGACCAGCGTCAGGAAAATAATGCGGTCCGGCCGCTTGCGCTGGCGCACCGATTGAATCAGCACGCCGATCCAAGTGAATTGGAACAGCAGCAGAATCGCAAGCGATGCGGGAATGTACCGAAGCGATTCATAGTACACCAAACCAGTAATCGCCGTTGGAAGTCCTGCCGCCATAAGCAGCAGCTTCTTTTTCCAGGTCAGCTTAACCGCCGCCCCCTGCCCGTCACGCACAGATTTGGTTTTAGCCGCTCGGGCGCTTTTCCTTTCCATTATCGTAGCGAACAGCCAAGAAAGCAGGAAGCCGACAAGCAGCTGGGTGCCGACAACTTCGCCAAGCGTATAACCCTTGCCGTAAGCCAGCACGACGAAGGTCGACAAGATGCCATAGCTGGCCGCGCCTATAAAAACAGACAAAATATACTTCATAATCGTAATTTCACTCCTCTATCATGCTTCATGTCCACCATTCGATCCGAACGCAAAAAAGCTACGGACAACCTATCTGTCTTTGGAAGAAGATAGGTTATTCGTAGCAAGGAAGTAAGGCTTCCCGTAGAGACCCTCACCCTGTGCCTTTTGCCGTTATGTGAGGTTATACGAATGTATGCCAATGTATTCGTTATCGATGAACCTCACCTATTGTGTCACCTTTGCGCTTTCCTGTCAATAGCGTTTCTATTCCATTTGGTGAATTTGGATCAGGTTCGTTGCTCCCGCCCTGCCGCTTGGTACGCCTGCCGAGATGACCACATAATCGCCTTTCGCCACCAGCTCGGTACGGCGCGCGCTCCGGACGGCCGATTGGAACATATCGTCCGTATTGTTATGCGATTCGCCTTTGACCGGAACGACGCCGCGCACAAGCGTTAACCGCTTTAGCACATAATCATGCGCCGTTATCGCGATAATCGGAGCGCTTGGACGGTATTTCGAGACCATACGCGCGGTAAATCCGCTTTCGGTCGGCGTAAGAATCGCTTTGGCGTCCAGCTGCAGCGATGAGCTTACAACCGCTTGGCTGATAACTTCCGTCACCGAGGAGGTAGGTACGGTCAGCTTGCTTTGGAACAGATCGGCGTAGTCGATCGTCGATTCCGTGCGCTGCGCAATCATCGCCATCATACGGACCGATTCAAGCGGGTATTTGCCCGCCGCCGTTTCGCCGGACAGCATGATCGCGTCCGCGCCTTGGAGCACGGCGTTGGCCACGTCGCTGACCTCCGCTCTTGTCGGACGCGGATTCACCTGCATCGAATCCAGCATCTGCGTCGCAACGATAACCGGCTTGCCCGCGAGGTTGCACTTGTCGATCATTTCCTTCTGGATCATCGGCACGTCCTCCGCCGGAATTTCTACGCCGAGATCGCCGCGCGCCACCATGATGCCGTCGGACACTTCGATGATCGCGTCCAGGTTTTCAACGCCCTCTTCATTTTCAATTTTCGAAATAATTTGAATATGACCCGCGCCCGCGTCCTCAAGCAGCTGTCTTACCTGCAAAATATCCTCAGCCTTGCGGACGAACGACACCGCGATCATGTCGACCCCTTCTTCTACGCCGAACGCGATATGCTTAATATCCCGCTCCGTTACCCCCGGCAGCGTCGTCCGGATGCCTGGCAGGTTCACGCCTTTGCGCGGCTTCAGCGGGCCGCCGTTCAGGACGGCGCAATGGATTTCCGTATCTTCAACGCTTTCGACGCGAAGCTCAATCAGACCGTCGTCGATCAGCACTTTGGTTCCTGGCGTTACAACCTTAGGCATGTCCTCATAGTTGACCGCGACGCAAGAGCCCGTGCCTGTAATCGGACGGCTGGTTAAAGTCAGCTTATCGCCCGTCTTCAGCTCGTAGCTGCTTTCTTCTAACGCGCCGATGCGGATTTCCGGTCCTTTTATATCCATCATGACGGCTACAACCTTTGCAGCTTGCGAAGCCGCTTCGCGGACCAGCGCGATGCGCGCGCTATGGTCACTCAGCTCGCCATGCGCCATATTTAACCTTGCAACGTTCATGCCGGCGTTCATCATTTCTTTAAGAATCGATATCGAATTGCTGGATGGTCCCATGGTGCACACAATTTTAGTCAGACTCATGTTATTATCCCTCCGCGTTTCAGTAACTGTGACCATTGTATAGAGAAACGGAGACAACGTACAAACACTATAGTATTATGGATGTACTATAGTAAGATTCGAGGTGTCGTATGCTGTCGGTTCAAAATCTGTTTCTCCGTCAAGGCATGAACTGGTATGAAGAGCATGAAGCGTTCGCGGATACCGCCTATCTCATCATTGTGACGTACGGCAAATGCGTCTATTGGGTTGACGGCCATAAGACTCTTGCAGAAAAAGGCGATTTCCTGTTTGTCCCCCCGGGCGCTCCCTTCTATGGCAAAAGTGTGCCGACCGTGTTTCACGAGCAGTACGTGCTTCAACTGAAACTGACTAATCAAGCATCGGCTTTTGAACGGCTCGCGATGTTTGGCAAAGCCGCCTTTACCCAAGCGAAAGCCGGCTGCTACGAGCTTGTTCTGGAGAGGCTGCGCGGGATTTGGAAGGAATGGCGGGAGAACGTTCCCTGCTCGGACTTGAGAGCGGCGGCGCTTGCGCTTGATGCGCTTGTATTATGGAGCCGGGAGCTTGAGCTTGGGGAGAAAGCGGATATTTCGCTTCAGCATGCCGAACGGATGAAGAGCTATATCCAAGAGCATTACCGATCGAAAATTACGAAGGAGCATCTAGGCGAATGGATTGGAAGAAGTCCGAATCATGCCGCGACGCTTTTTCGGCGGATGACCGGACAGACCATAAGCGAATATGCGCACAGCGTACGTATGCGTACAGCCGCTTACTTGCTTACGGAATCGCTGCTTACCGTGACTGAAATCGCCGAATATTTGGGCTATTCCGACGCGTCATACTTTCAGCGAATCTTCAAACGGACAACAGGACAGTCACCGTCCGAGTATTTAAAAGAAAGACCGATGCAGGTATAATGATTAAGCTATTATTTTTTATAGACAGAAACCTTTTGACCCTACTGGCGAATGGAGTGATCCCCATCATGAAAACATTTCCCGACAACGGCATTGTACGCTCCGTCTGCCCCTTCGACTGTCCCGACACCTGCGGTTTGCATGTAACGATAACAGACGGTAAAGTGACCGCCGTTACCGGCGACCCCGAGCATCCGGTTACGAAGGGCGCGATTTGCAATAAAGTAAGACAGCTGCCTGACCGCGTTCATCATCCGGAACGGCTGCTAACGCCGATGCGCCGTGTCGGACCGAAGGGTACGCTGCAGTTCGAGCCGATCAGCTGGGATGAAGCGTATGACGAAATAACCGGCAAGATGCGATCGATCATCGATACTTACGGCGCTGACGCGATTTTGCCTTACAGCTTCTATGGCAATATGGGTATATTAAACGCGGAAGGCATGGACCGCCGCTTCTTTCATCGTCTGGGCGCAAGCCGCCTGGACCGGACCATCTGCAATGCAGCCGGCTCGAAAGGTTACAGCTATACGATGGGCGGTTCCATCGGCATCGACCCGGAAGAGACGGTGCAGACGAAGCTGTTCCTTATTTGGGGCTGCAATCTTGTATCGACGAACATGCATCAGACGATGCTTGCGAGCGAGGCGCGCAAAAACGGCGCCCGCATTATCCATATCGACGTGCACCGGAACCGCACCTCCGCGTGGGCGGACGACTTTATTTTAATCCGTCCCGGAAGCGACGGTGCGCTGGCGCTCGGCATGATGCATATTCTCATTCGTGACGGTTATGTGAACGAGGCATTTGTGCGCGATTATACGGTAGGCTACGAGCAGCTTGCGGAGCAGGCCGCGGCCTGCACGCCGGAGCTAGCGGCTGAGCTGACGGGCGTGCCTGCCGAAAAAATCGAAGAGCTGGCCGCTTTATACGGCAAGACGACGCCTTCGTTCATTCGAATCGGCAACGGCCTGCAGCATCATGACAATGGCGGTATGATCGTCCGGACGATCTCCTGCCTGCCAGCCCTTACCGGTCAATGGGCGGAAATCGGCGGCGGCGCCATGAAGGGCAACAGCTGGTATTCCCGCATCAACAATGCGGCGTTGGAACGTGAAGATTTGCTGCCGGACCCGTCGGTTCGCACGATCAACATGAATCAGCTCGGCGACGCGTTGACGGAGCTGGATCCTCCGGTAAAAATGCTGTTCGTCTACAACAGCAATCCCGCCGTTGTGGCTCCGGAACAGGAAAAGGTTCGTAAAGGCCTTAGCCGGGACGATTTGTACACCGTAACGCATGATCTATTCTTAACCGACACTTGCAAATATGCCGATCTTGTCCTGCCCGCAACGTCACATATGGAGAACTTGGACTTATACGGTTCCTACTGGCATCTTTATTTGCAATTGGGCAAACCGATCCTGCCTCCTGCCGGACAAAGCAAATCGAATTTCACGCTGTTCAAAGAGCTTGCCTTACGCATGGGCTTTGAACCGGAGTTGTTCGATCTGACGGAGGAGGATATGATACGAGAAGCGCTCGACAGCAAGCTGAATCCTTTGATTGAAGGGATTACGTTTGAGGCGCTGATGGAGAACGATTGGATGAAAGCCGGCGACGGCAGAAGATACCCCATTACCGACCAGCTTCCGACGCCTAGCGGAAAAATCGAGCTGTACTCCAAAGCGATGCTGGAAGCGGGACTGCCCCCGGTTCCTACCTACACGCCGCTTGCAGAACCGGAAACGTATCCGTTCCTGCTGACGACTGGGCCGAATCACAGCTACATTAATTCCACGTTCGGCAATATACCAAAGCTGCGAAAGCTGGAGAAAGGCCCGGTACTTCACATGCATGCGGAGGATGCGTCGCGTCTCGGATTGGCTGACGGAGAGCGCGTTCTCGTCCGCAATGACCGCGGCGAGGCGAAGCTGACGCTGAAGCTTGGCGAGGACGTGCTGCCGGGCGTACTGGTTACGCAGGGCCTTTGGTGGGATGACGAGGAGCGCGGCATGAGCCCGGTCAACGCTTTAACGCCGCAGCGTCTTGCCGACATGGGCGGCGGGGCTACCTTTTTCTCAAATCGCGTTGAAGTTGTCAAGCTTGAAACCATTTAAGCACTTAGGAAGAAGCGCTCGGTCGTCTGGCGCTTCTTTTTAATGTTCTCTAATGCCTACATTCACCCTCTTAACGGCCCCCCTGCTAAAAAAATAGGCTTCGCGCGAGGTCAATCCGACCTGCGCAAAGCCTATTTCTCAAACGATCCTACCCCTTGCGGAACTCCGGCACAAGCTGCGGCGGCGTTTCACCCTGCAGCGCTGTCACCAAATTACGAGCAGCCATCATCGCCATGTCATCCCGCGTCTTCGCCGTCGCCGAACCGATATGCGGCAGCAACAGCGCGTTCGGCAGCTCCGTCAGCGGGTGGCCGGCAGGCAGCGGCTCCTGCTGGAAGACGTCCAGTCCGGCAGCGCGGATGGATCCGTTTTGCAACGCCTCGATTAACGCAGCTTCGTCGACCGTTGCTCCTCGTGACGCGTTAATGAAGATAGCGGAAGTCTTCATAAGCTCAAACTCCCGCTTCCCCATCAGCCCTTTCGTTTGATCGGTGAGCGGCGTCAGCAGCACGACAAAGTCCGATGAAGCGAGCAGCTCGTCCAAACCAAGCCATACCGCGCCATAGCTGTTCTCCGCTTCAGGCTTGCGGCTTCGGTTATAATATTGCACCTTCATGCCAAAGCCAAGCGCCGCTCTTCTTGCGACCGCCTCGCCTATTCGCCCCATTCCGATAATGCCCAGCGTCGCATGATGGACGTCGATGCCGAATAGATTTTCCCCGTCGCCTCGCTGCCATCGCCCGTCCCGCACATACCGGTCCAGCTCCGCAACTCGCCGGGCGCTACCGAGCATCAACGCGAACACGAGGTCCGCAACCGTCTCATCCAGCACCTCCGGTGTATGCGTCCCAATCACGCCGCTTCGCTTCATCGCTTCGATATCGAAATGGTTATACCCTACGCTGATCGTACTGACAACCTTTAGTTGAGGCGCCGCTTCAAGCAGCGTACCGTCGATTCGTCTTCCAGCTGTCAAATAGCCTTCCGCATTCGCCAGACGACGAAACAGTTCGTCTCGCGGAACCGTGTCCTTCTCCTGCCAAATATCCAGCTCGCAGTGCTCCCTTAAATACTCCGCCACATCTGCCGGAATCAAACGATCTGCGAATACAAGCGGTTTTGCAGCCAATCGAAATCCCTCATTTCTCAGGTGATGGTAAAAACAATGGCGTATAGCCCGTTTGCCGGACAAGCTCCTGTCCTTGTCCTGACAGCATCCATTCGATAAAAGGTTCGACATTCGGGTTATCCGTCCCTGCCGTTACCGCATAAAACCTATCGGCTAACGGATAAAGGCCGTTCGCGATATTTTCGCGGCTTGGATAGATGCCGTCTATTGCGAGCAGTTTAATCTTCTTATTCTGTGCCATCTCCGACGCGTAATATAGGAACGTAAATCCGATCGCATTCGGATAGTTCCGGTAATCCGCCGTCTGCTCGATTATGCCCCCCATTCCCGCCACAACGTCTTCTACAGGTGCGTTCATCAATTTTTCACCCTTCATCAGCCGCTGCAGCGCAGATTGGCTTCCGCTGTCCTGCGGCCTCTGGAACGCGCGTATGTCTGCATCCTTGCCGCCGACCTCGGACCAATTCGCGATTCGTCCGGAATAAATTTCGCGAATCTGCTCTAACGACAACTCCTCGACTGGATTACCCGCATGCGTAAAAAATACGAACGCGTCCGCTCCAATCGGCGTCATCTTCAATTCGCGGTCATTCAAGGCTGCCCCCGCCTTCTGCAGCTCGGAAGGCTCGGCCATAAAGACGATATCCGCCTTCCCGTTAACGAGGTTATTGAAAGCTTGGCTCGTCCGGGAAACGATAACCTCGCTTTCATAAGGATCATAAGCTTTTTCCGGATAGACAGCCTGCACAAACGAAGCGTAGAGCGGATATAACGCTGTAGCCCCGTCCAATCTAGGCAAGGAATCCGTCAGCTTTAACGTTGCCGGCATTTCAATCTTGGCAAGCTTATTCGCTTTCGTAAAAGGCTCATACTGCATGAAAGAAACTTCAAACTCTTGTATTTTTTCGAAACGGTTATGATAAGCCTGATTGGCCTCATAAGCGGCAATAGCGCCAATGAATACAAGCGCAAGCATGCCGATCCCGCTCCAATAGATTCTCCGCTTCAGCCGGCGGCCAAGTCCTGCAATGACCGAGATGCTTAATCCGATGCAAAGCCACATCATTAATGAAACATAGAATGGTCCGGCGCCGGAGACAGAAGCAACCAGCATCACGAAACAGCCCGCGACCCAAATAAACACAAGATAAACAAACCCGCGCGTAAGCCTCCCCCACAGCCCTTGATCCATGCCGCTTCATCACTTCGCTTTCTTACGATGTTGTTCCCATCATAAGGAAACGAACCGCGTTCGCCTAGTACTAATTCCATTTAGTACCGCACCGCAGCGGCTCAAGACATTGGCGTGTTTTCCCTCGTTAAACGAAGCCGTTCATGGTTAATCTATAGGTGATCACCTGAAAAGGAGGGGAATCAAATGGGACGACATCGAAATCATAAAAATCCAAGCATGGCCGGCAAAAATGAAGCCTTTTTCACAAGATCCAGCCTCGCTGAAAACGAGGTCGCAGGCACCGTATCCGGGCGCAATCAGAGACAGAAGGGTCACCTCCCGAACAAACCGCCAATCGGCTAATGCACTCATTCCATTGTAATATCGGCGATTAATGAAACTGCCGGCAAGCTCGCAAGGACGAGCTTGAACCGGCAGCTTCCGCATTATTTCATTTGAACAACAATTTTGCCCCTGACATGGCGTTCAGACAGCCGTTTTAACGCGGACGGCACTTCCTCTAGCGTTATCATTTCCTGCTCGAGAGGACGAATACGGCCATCCTCCATCCAGCTTAGGAATTCCTCTGACATACGAGCAATATCCTCCTCCGCTTTCCGGTTGCCGGAGCCCATCGCTCCGCCAAGCATCAGCTTATGCAGCGTAAACGATTTGCTCGACGGCTGGAAATCCGCCACCGTTTCAGGCGCTCCCGCGATACACGCCAGCTGCCCGCCAAAAGCAAGCGCCGACAAATCGTCTTGAGAGGAAGCTCGATTCACGGTATTCAGAATCAAGTCGACGCCCATTCCGTCGGTCAATGCCATTATTCGAGACAGCACATGTTCGACTCGATAATCGATGACGACATCGGCGCCAAGCGATTTTACATAATCGGCGTTAGCTGAAGACGCGGTCGAATAGATCGGTTCAAGACCAAGCGCTTTCGCAATTTGAATCGCATAGCCGCCCACGCCGCCCGCTCCTGCGTGAATCAGAATAGACTGCCCGGCCTCCGCCTTCATCTTGCGGACCAACACTTGATAAGCGGTCAGTCCGGCGCACGGGAACGCCGCAGCGTCCGTGAACGAGATCGACTCTGGCAGAAGAGCCGCCGTATGCGCAGTCGTTACCGCATATTCGGCACATACGCCTTGCTTCGTGAAATCTCGATGAAAGACGATTCGGTCTCCAACCTTCCAGCCTTCAACGCCTTCGCCAATGGCATGGACAATACCTGCTGCGTCTACTCCCGGCACATGCGGATAGGTCCAGGCGGGATGACCGCCTCCCATCACTTTGTAATCCACTGGATTCAAAGATGCCGCTAATACTTCAACCAAAAGCTCGCCCGGTCCCGGCTGGGGCGTTTCCAGCTCCATGACAGCCAGCGTATCGGGGCCGCCCGGCGCATTTTGCGCGATTGCTTTCATGTAGGTTACCCTCCTTATCTTTATTTACCCTGCAAACGGCTGACAAGCGTTTCGCTCGGCACTTCCGGGCCGCCGTTAATGCGCTTAAGCGCAAACAGGGTTCTCGGATCGCCTGCTTTTATTTCACTAATTCCTGAAGTTGTCGTGAGCGTCGCGCGATAGCCCATGTCCTTGAGCAGCTGCTCGGACAGATGGGAGTAAAAACCGAACGGATAGGTGAAGACATTCACTTCATTCCCAAGCCTGGATTCAATTTGCCTCTCCATCAAACCGACATCGGTCTGCAGAGCCAGCGCGTAATCACCGTTCGTTTCATCCGTCATTTGAAGAATGCCGCTTCTTACAGCCGGGTTTTCGGGCTCCGACTCGTGCATATCGAGAGTGTGATTTTGGATATCTATGATGCCCGAATCCTGCATCTCCTTCGCTTGCTCCCACGTAAAATGCGGGTAAAACTGCTTGCCGGGTATTCGGTGTTCCTCGCGGCCAACCGACCAGCCGATGATCGATATCGTCGCTTTGAACCCAAGCTCCTTCAAGACGGGATAGGCGTATTCATAATTGCTGTAATACCCGTCGTCGAATGTAATCGCCAGCGGATTTTCCGGCAGCTCCTTCTTGCCATCCACATAATCGATCAGATCGGAAATAAATACGGTATTGAAGCCTGCGGCTTTGACCGCTTCCATATCGCTTCGGAACTTCGCTACAGGCGTAATAAGCGAGTTCGGCTCATAAGGATCGTCATCGATATGATGATAGACGAGAATCGGAATTTTGACAGCCTCGCTTGCGGCGGCTGCCGGTCTGGTAAAGACGGTCTCCGCATGCTCGCGCACGTTCTCCTTCGTCGTGTAATGGCCAAACCCGCTTGGCACATACACCTCTTGATCTTTGAAAATATACCCTAACATCATGCGGCCGAGCGTATTCCGGTAATGCATCGTATCATAGAAATAGCGCGGATCGCCGCTGACGTTCGTGTAGCCGGAGAAATCCCAGAAGTCGGTGACGTCGGCAAGCTTCGCCCAATACGTCTTCAGAGCCTCCATGTCATAGCTCAGCAGCTCCTGCTCGGAAGTCGCGCCCGTAATAAGCCGAAACGTCGCGCCATGCGCTTCCGTATATTCCTTCATGCGCCTGAGCGATTCGACATTCTGGTCAAGCGCTACGGCTTCAAGCTTCCCGAATGGAGCGAAAGCTTCTTTGTTGGCCGCCATATACGCTTCCAGATTATCGACCGGCTCGGCGTCCCTCTTCACCTTATTATAAACGCCTGTCTCTGGAATAAATTGCGAGTACTCGAATGAATCGATGGCGCGCTTCGCATAGCCCTCCAACTTTCGATACGCGTACGTCGGATTCAGCTTTAGGTAGTCCGTATAAAACTCGAGCTGCGACTCGCCGGATACTTTCGCGTGCAGCGATTGCTTGAAATCGGTCGGCGATTCATTGTAGTGACTGATCTCCTGCAAGCTCATATGCAGCACGATGTTTTTGGGCTTGTAGTTGTCAATTAAGTAATATAGCGTTTTTTCATAATCGTGGAAATCGCCGCCGTACATGAGCATGCTGTAGAAACGGGCGTCGTCCCCGTAATATTCGTTCAGCAGCTCAGGAGAGATGGAGCTCGATTTGGAGCCGCCGATAATGTACGAATTATAGCGGTCATGGTACTGGTCCAGATAGCCGATTTTGGCCACGCGGGGATTGTTCACCATATTGTAAGAGTGCCACTTCAGCACCTTGTCGCCGAACACGCCGAACGGATCGACAATGATATTGAAGCCCGCCACGACTGCCGCAGCAAGTCCGAGCGAAGCGATAAACGCGATCAGCCATTTGCGCAAAGTCATAACGTCACCTCAGAATTGGAAATATAAAAACTTCGATACGGACGTCATCTGCGTTAACGAGACGCCAAGTAAAAACGCGGCGGCAACCGCATGACGGACGCCCGGCTTGAACTCCTGCGTCATCTGCGCGGTGTTCTTGCCGAAGAACGTGATCGCCATACCGATGAGCAGCAGCACAATCGTATACGCGTTGTAGGCCGCGAACGTCGCCAGCTTGTCCACGATCGCAGGTACGTCTAGGCCCTGAAAATCCGAAAAGCTTAACATTTTACGCATAACCTGCAGCGCCTCATTCATGGACTCGGAGACAAACAGGATGCGTGTGCCGATTACGCCTGCAAAGGTCAATCCCCACGCCAGCAGGAACGGAAGCTTCAGCTTATTCCGGTACATGTAGTGGGATGCGCAGACGAAGATGCCGTTAATGAGACCCCATACGATAAACTGCCAGCCCGCGCCATGCCAGAAGCCGGATACAAAAAACGTCATCATGACGGAGAAATAGAAATTGAAGCTGCCGCTGCCTTTCTTATAAAAGCTGCGGAAAATATAGTCGGATAAAAATTTGGAGAGCGTCATATGCCAGCGCTGCCAATATTCCCTGAAATTCCTTGCCTTGTAAGGCGAATTGAAGTTATGCGGGAGACGAATATTGAACAATAGCGCCAGTCCCAGCGCCATATCCGCATATCCCGACAAATCAAAATAATATGAGACCGTATAGCCGACGGAGCCAAGCCAAGCTGTCAGCGTGTCGCCCGCCGCAACGTTGTTGTAGAAAGCGACGGCATAGTCGGTCAGCGGGTCCGCCAGCAAAATCTTTTTGGCGCAGCCGATCGAAAACAGAAACATGCCGAGCATAATATTGGCCGGCTGGAGCTTCAGCATGCTTTTGTCCTGCACTTGCGGGATGATATCGCCATGATGCACGATCGGACCTACAATGAGCTGTGGGAAAAACGTAATGAACATAAAAAAATCGATGATCGGCGTTTCCTTCGTGTACCCTCGATAGCAATCGACCAAATACGCAATAAGCTGGAACGTATAGAACGAAATGCCGAGCGGCAGCACGATCTCGAGCAGCGGGAAGCCTTGGCCGCTGATCAGATTAATATTTTCGATCGCAAAATTCGCATATTTGTAGTAGCCCAGAAAGGCAACGTTCAAAAGCAAGCCCAACGTAAGCAACAGCCTCTTGCTCCATACCGCCTTTTGATGGCCCAGTTTAACGATAAAGGAACCTATCGCGTAATTAATGAATATATCCGCGATAAATAGGACGACAAAGCTGCCGCTGCCTTGCGCGTAGAAGTAGATCGAAGCCATAACAAGCCACAGCTTCGCGATATTCGGCACTTTGGTCAGCGTTAGAAGCCGGTACACGAGAAAAACGATCGGAAGAAAAACAAAAATGAACTTATAGGTAGAGAAAATCAATCGTAAGACCTTCTTTCACTGAAATGCGATCCTTCTCGTATTTCTACTTCTCCAGCTTCTTGATCATCCGCACATGCGGGATGCCGTCTTCCATGAACATGTCGGAATCGGCCGTATAACCCAGCTTCTCGTAAAAGCCTGCCGCATGCGTCTGCGCGTGCAGCTTCGCCTTCTCAAGCCCCATCTCGCTGGCGATCGACTCCAGCTCCGCCATGACGGCCGCGCCTGCCTTATGTTTGCGGAACGGCTGCAGCACACAGATCCGCTCAAGCTTCGCCACCCCGTCAACCTCTCTTACTCTGCCAGCCCCGACAGGTTGTCCATCATATAAGACCAGAACATGCTTTGCAATCGCTTCATGTCCGTCAATTTCGATTTCCGGAGATACGCCCTGCTCGTGGACGAAGACCTCCGTCCGAATGCGATAAGCCTCCTCCAGCTGTTCCTTCGTCTCTACTCGTACTCTTGTTAGCATGGCCATTCGCCACTCCCTTCTTCATATCTTCTTCATTATAATAGCTTCGCCGCCAATTGCCAAAGTTCACTCCAAATCGACATCCCTTTTATCAGAAACAGCCTTCTCATTGAACTCATCCCTTATTAGGAATATAATGACAATCAAACCATCTGAAACGGAGGACATGTAGAACGATGAGCAATTTTTGGGCGCTGATCAAAAAAGGCAACACCTCTTCGGCAACCGCGGCCCTCGGCAACGTTGGTCTCGCTATTATTAAAGGAATCGCCGCCGCCATCAGCGGCAGCGGCACGATGTTTGCGTCCACGATGCATTCCGTCGCGGACGCGGTGAACCAAGGCTTCGTCTTTGTCGGCAGCGTGCTGGCCGAGCGCAAACCGACGCCGAGATTCCCAACCGGATTCGGACGCGTCGTGAACCTGTTCTGTATGATCGCCGTCATTGTGGTCACCATCATGGCTTATGAAACGTTCCATGAAGGCGTTCATCTCCTGAAGCATCCAGCTGAATCCACGAATTTTTGGCTAAACTTTATCGTTTTACTGATCGCTACCGGCGTAGACGGCGCGATCTTAATCAAAGCGATGAAAGAAATTGTAAAAGAAACGCGTTCTGGCGCTAAAGGGTTAGGTATCGTTCCTTCCGCGGTTCGCAACGTCGGGAGAGCAGCGCCGCCTACCCGTCTCGTTTTTTATGAAGATGTCGTTGCCACGCTCGGTCAGCTGTTGGCGCTCTTCGCCATTATATTGGCCGAGTTTACGACCTTCCGAATGATGGACGGGATCGCGTCGATTCTAATCTCATTCCTGATGATCGGCGTCGCTTTTAAGGTCGGCTACGATAACATGGTCGGACTGATCGGCGTTGCCGCGCCGAAGGATGTCGAAGTCAGAATCGGCTCAATGATCTTAGAGGATCCGGATGTGACCGATATCCATAAAATGCGTATTTTGCAGGAAGGCCGCCGATATCATGTCGAAGCCTATGTTGAGCTTAGGAAAGGCCTCTCTCTTGCAGAAGCAACCGAAATTAAGCAGCGCGTGATCGACGCGATGCTGAAAGACCACGATATTGCCGACGTCACTCTCGGCATCATGGACGACAACGGCGAAGTAACGTGGCAGCGCACCGCACCGCAAACCTAAACATTGTCCGCAAGCCTTGCTGCCGCAGCGAGGCTTGCTTTCTTTTGTTCAATTGACAAGGGGAGCAAGCGAGTTCTATAATTACTCTAGCCATTTATTGATAACGATTATCACAAAATCAGAGGAGGCTTCCCATGTCACAAGCGCTTGATTTCTCGCTTGTCAAAATGTTCTACCATATATCTCCGGAAGGCGCGGAGGAAACGCTTTACGAGCTTCCTGCAGAACAGCTGCTTGACCCGAAGCGCGCCGAAGACGTGCTGAACGAAGTCGGTAAGCATTGGAACGCGACCGGCATGGATCTCCCCGCTTCTTTTACGGGAACGACCTTCTTCAATCTCGGGTTTATGAACCTGTTTTTCGGCGCGGCGCATAATCAGATGCTCCGTCTTCCGCTGGATCAATTAACGTTGCAGCTTGAGTGGCATCACGACCATCTCCATATCGGCTACAAAATCAAGGAGCTTGATATGATTCCGCTTCCCGAGCGAGAAGATGAGAGAGCGGCTGTTATCTCCGAAGCGTGGACAACATTTATTAAAGAAACGGCTATTCCCGGCATCGAGTCCATCGCCCGCGCCGGAGGCGTTAAGCCGGATATGATCTGGAACCAATTCGGCGCCCAAATTCATTCGGTGCTTGAATACGTTCGCCAAGAGCTCGGCCGGCCCGAGCTTTCGGACCGGTTGGAGGCCGACTTCAAAGTGATTGAAGCGCTGCCTGCGGAAGTGTTCGAGCGGAGGCGCAATCCTTACGTCCATAAGCCGCGCTACATTGATAATCCTTGGTCGCCGCCGGACGGCAAGTTTATATTGCGTTCCGCCTGCTGCATGTACGACCGCAGGGAGAACGGCGAGAAATGCTATAACTGCCCGCAGATGCTGCCTGCGGAACGAGAGGAACGCCGTCAGCAAGTATTGGCGAGCCAAGCTTAACTTATGATCCGATCCATCCTGCTTAGCTGGCTGAAGCACATATTTATGGCTTTGCCTGCAGGAGCGGCAGCCGGCACCGCGTCGGCTGTTTTTTTATTTAGCTTGGAAGCCGTAACCCAACAGCAGATGCAGCATCGCTGGCTGTTATGGCTTCTCCCTTTGGGCGGCGCCTTTGTCAGCTATATTTATATAGTCTATGGAAAAGAAACCTTACGCGGCAACAATCTGGTCATGGAGCAAGTGCATACCGGCAACGGCAGCGTGCCGCTTCGCATGGCCCCGCTCGTTCTCTTCGGCACGCTTGTCACCCACTTGCTCGGCGGGTCGGCAGGCCGCGAGGGCACGGCCGTGCAGATGAGCGGCAGCTTATCTTCTAGCATAGGCAAGCTGTTCAAGCTGAACCATTGGGACCGGCGCGTCCTGGTCCTGTGCGGAATCGGCGCCGGCTTCAGCTCCGTCTTCGGAACGCCGCTTGCGGGCACCTTGTTCGCGCTTGAAGCCAGCGCGCGCCGCAATATGCGCTACGAGGCACTGATTCCTTGCCTCATAGCAAGCTATACCGGACATTTCGTTACGCTCGCTTGGGGAGCCCGGCACAGCCATTACGAGATGGGGGCTGTTCCCGCCCTCCACCCGGCCGTGCTGCTGAAGGTTGCAGCCGCTGCTGTCGCTTTCGGACTCGCAGCCATGCTGTTCGTAAGGCTGACAGGCAGCCTAAAAAAGCTGTTCGCAAGAGGGCTGAAGAACCCTGCGTTGCGCAGCTTTGTCGGCGGGCTGCTGATTATTGCGCTCGTCTGCGCAATCGGCAGCCGCGATTATTTGGGACTCGGCCTGCCGCTTATGGAACAGGCTTTCCACGAAGCGGTATCGCCGATCGTCTTTCTGCTTAAGACGTTATTTACGTCCGTCACGCTTGGCTCCGGCTTCCTCGGCGGCGAAGTGACGCCGTTATTCGTGATCGGCTCAACGCTCGGAAGCGCGCTGTCGAGCTATCTGTCGCTGTCCGCTCCGTTCCTTGCGGCGCTTGGGCTTGCGTCGGTGTTCGGCGCCGCTTCCAAAACGCCGCTCGCCTGCACGGTGCTTGGCCTGGAGCTGTTCGGTGTCCACGGCGCCTTCTATCTGCTCATCGCCTGCTTCATCAGCGCGCTGGTCTCCGGCCGTACGGGCATCTATGATTCCCATATTCGAACCTATGTGCCGAAGCGTTGACGGTATCCGCATTTGCGGCACAGCTCCTCGACGGCTTCCCTGCGGGAGAAGCCGTCGTAAATCCGTGTCGCCCGCTCTCCCTCGATAATGTCCTCGAACGGCTTCTCGTGAATGTTGCCGAGATTCAGAATCCCTTCCCCATCCAGACAGCACGGGATAACGGTGCCGTCAATGAGCACGCCCGCTTGATTGCGAAGCGCGTAGCAGAACCCTTTCCCGTCATCCTCCGGCTCCTTCAAATCCGGCCATTTAAATTCCGGATCTTGATTCAGATAAATCCGCTCGGCAATCTTCACGCCCGTTCCCGGTTTAAACTTTTCTTCGATTTTATAATCCAGGCCGTACGCCTCTTCAATCATGCTGAGCAGCTCGCGGTTTTTCTCGCGCTGCTTATTCACTTCGTTGTCCATATCCAAATTCCATAGCCGGTACGACACGATAAGATCGCTTGTCTCCGTCGCTTCCTTCACGAACGCCAATATTTCCGCCAAATAAGCCGCTTTGTCCTTCGATCCGGGATGTCCGTCAAAGCTATGCAGCGAAAAGTTGATTTGCCGCAGAGCCGGCTTCCCCAGTAGCTTGGCTTTATTTTTTGTAATTAACGTGCCGTTCGTCGTGATGTTCACCTTAAAGCCTTTCTCATGCGCGATATCCAGCAGCACGTCAATTTTCGGATGCAGCAGCGGCTCGCCTTTGACATGGAAGTATATATAGTCCGTGAACGGCTTGATCTGATCCAGCGTGCTGGTGAAATCCTCAACCGTCACAAACCCTTTTGCGCGTTGAGTCGGCGGACAGAAGACGCATGATAAATTGCAAATGCTTGTTGTTTCGATATAAAACTTTTTGAACCTCTTCATTTTTGTACGCTCCAACGTCGTCATATTTCATAGCTGTGTATTTAATCCGTCTTCGAGAAACCGGGACATCACTTCTTTGGTCGGCATCAGACAAACGTCCGACTTACCGAACCAGCGGTAACGATTGCGCGCTACGAGGCGATAAGCCCCATCGCGAATCGGCCTTGGAATCAGAATAAAAGCATACGCGATCCTTCGCCATCCGCCAAGCCCGCGCATAACCCGCAGCGCAGCACCGGAGCTGGTATAATATCTGCCGTTCTCCACAAGGACGAACGAATCCCAATCCTTTTCGCTCAAGCCCCCTTGCCGGAGCAGCCGGCTTCCCGCCAGAGACTGCAGCGCAGCAAAGGAAAACTTGCGCTTATGATCATGCTCTACAACGTAACGGGTGATATTCTGGCACAGATGACATACGCCGTCGATTAACAGAATCGATTGCTGAGCATCGCTCCCCTTCGCCATGACACGCCTCGCTTTCTAGCATTTACGTATTCTTATCCTACCATATTCGGTCCTGCCATGCACTGACGGCACGCGGGGCAAGTCCTAAATGAAAAAACAGGCTGCCCTTAGGTCGCATGGACCTTTGGTCAGCCTGTCGTTCTAAAACAATGATTTTGGCTTGCGCGGCTGCGATTTGGCTTTTTTCTGAACCGGCGGCAAGTGTCTCATACTGCGGAGCATCGGCCCCTTACAGATCGGACATAGCTGCTCGTCAGCGGCAAATTCGTCGCGCACCCAAGCTTTACAGTCGGGGTTTTTACATTTCCATATTTTCGTCGGTTTAAGATCTGCTTTAGAGTCGGTGCTACTTGTCACGAAATTACAAGTCCTTTCTATCTAACCTTTAGTGCTGTATATTCATTCATGCTGTGAACTACTTCAAATAGACTGGAACAACGCATACAGGCTTTGAAGCCTCTATTTCTTGCCCCGTCGCGCTCAGCATCCCGGATTCTTTATTCACCCGAAGCGTGACGATATTGTTGGCGTCGCGATTGGCAACGAGCAAATAATCGCCGCATGGCGTTAACGCGAAATGCCTTGGGTGCCCTCCGCCTGTCGGATGATGCTGGACCAGCGTCAATTCACCCGATTCAGCGTTTACAGCATACACTACAATACTGTCATGCCCGCGGTTGGAGCCGTACACGTAACGGCCGTCTGCCGAAATCGCGATTTCCGCACAGCCGTTTTCTCCCTCGAAATCCAATGGCAGCGTGCTGATTGTTTGGAACGGCTGAAGCGAGCCGGTCTCGGCATCGAAAGCAAGCCCCGTAACCGTAGAATCCAATTCGTTAATGACATAAACCCATTTCCCGTTCGGATGGAACGTCAAATGTCTTGGGCCAGCTCCTCCATGCAGCTTTGTTGCGCCATGACGGCTAAGCTTTCCGGTATCGGCATTCAGCTTGTACACGATAATCTCATCGAGGCCTAAGTCTTGAACGAGCAAATAACGGCCATCGGGACTATAGAAGCTGGAATGCGGATGAGGGCGGTCCTGCCGTTCCGGATCAACGCTTCCGCCAGCATGCTGATGAACATCAAGCAGCTCGCCGATCGATCCATCCTCCTCGATCTGTAGAAGGCCGATCATGCCGCCATGATAGCTTGTCACCGTCAAGAAACGGTTATTCTGATCCCGTTGGATGTGACAGGTTGTCCCTTGTACCGTTGCTCTTTGGTTCAAGAGAACGAGCTTCCCCTCCGACTCGTCGATGCGGAATGCCGCGGCTTCACCGATTTTCCCCCCTTCGCTGTTAATACCTTCAGCGATTGCGTATAATAATCGGCGTTCCGAGTCGACATTAACGAATGTCGGATTTTTTAGTCCGGCATAATGAGCGATTTCGGTCATTTGACCGTTTTCTTCATGAAACCGGAATAGGCGCAGTCCTTTATCCGCTTCCTCCGCATAGGAGCCGGTAATTACGAACAACGATTGTTGAGCTGCTGACACTGCTTTATTCCTCCCCAAGAGTCAGATCCTTAATATAGCCAAATCAAATGGCCTTATTCCTTATCGAGCCCCGGCACGCAGTAACCATCCGTGCATGCCGCGTCATCTCCGCCGTCTACCTGCACAAGCTCCGGATACTTCTCTTGCCATGCTTTTTGAAGCGTATCGAGAAAAACGGCAGGCGACTGCGCGCCGGACACGGCGTATTTGCGGTCGATGACGAAGAACGGTACGCCGCGTATGCCCAGGCGGCTGCCCTCTTCCTCTTGCTCCCGAACCGTACCGGCATATTCATCCGAGTCAAGCATCGACTTCACCTTTTCGCTGTCCAATCCAGCCTCCGACGCAAGCTTAATGAGGCAGTCCTTCTCGCCGATCGGATCGTTATCCGTGAAGTGGGCGCGGAATAGCCGTTCGGCCATCTCGGCTCCTCGGCCTTGCGCAGCCGCATATTGCGCCAACCGGTGAGAGTCGAACGTATTTTGGACGAGCTGCCCCTCGGTCCGGAAGGTAAGACCCACCTCTGCCGCTGTTTGCGTTACATTGGCGTTTGCGGCTTTCGCCTGCTCAATGCTCATGCCGTATTTTTGAGCCAGCATCTCATTTGTGCTTATACGCGCGCTGGAATCCGCGTTCGGATCGAGCTCGAAGCTTTTGAGCTCCGTTACGACTTGATCCTTATGTAAGAATTGCTGCAAAGCCATTTCGAACTTTCTTTTCCCGATATAACAAAACGGACATACAAAGTCCGACCATATTTCCACTTTCATGCATGACACCCCCAAAAATTAGATTACCATCATTATTATATCACGTTCAACGCCCCAGTACGATTCCGCCTCTAAACGCACAAAATCCCGCCAGCAAGCTGACGGGACATACCTTACACAGCAAAAATATGACGGCCGATCTTCGCCGTTTGCTGGCGCGACCAGATCCAGGACGAAGTCGCCGTATTCGGATTGAAGTAGTAGAGCGCTCCCCCCGTGGGATCGTAACCTCGAACCGCATCCAGGGCCGCCATATAAGCTTCTTTATCAGGAGTCATATAATATTGACCATCCGATACGGCCGTGAAGGCTCCTGGCTGCTCGATTACGCCTCTAACGGTATTCGGGAACTTCGAGGATGCCAGGCGGTTCATGACAACCGCGCCAACCGCCACTTGACCTTCATACGATTCGCCTCTAGCTTCGCCGTATATGATCCGAGCCATCAGATCGAGCTCTGTCCGGTTAACGGATACCTTCTTCAGCATCGCCCAAGTATTGGCTCCCGCTATACCATCAACAACCAAGCCGTAATCGCGCTGGAATTTCGCAAGCGCAAAACGGGTAGCCGGTCCAAAATAATCCGTTATATCCGTTTCAAAGTAACCTAATGTTTTCAAGCGATATTGTAAATCCGGCACATCGTGACCGGTTTCTCCATAGGATAACGTTTGCGGCGCTGCCGCATGCGCGGCCGGCGCTGACACGCCAGTAAAGATTGACAAGAATAGTGCAGCGCTGACCGTTAGTGTCGCCCATTTCTTTTTCATCATATATTTCCTCCTTTTCTCGATGATCGGCTTGTAAGAGTGTAACATAATTCTATTAATTTATGTAATACATATTTCCTAATTACATATAATTACCTTTCTATTATGAGAATTATGAGTTATTTCATGAAAGAATGTTTATTATTTTTATACTTTTAATTTAGCAATTCCATTTCTATTGTCCAAAACTAAAACCGTTGGTACAATACGTATAAAAGAGATAGACGAGGAGGTCAGCCGATGAATATCATCAAGTTGAAGGACCGCGAGGAGCTGGACGCCAAGCTGCCCGCCATGCCGTGGTATATCGAGCAATTTATTAATTACAAGCTTCCCGACCTCTCTCCTTCTTCTTTAGTCGAATACATAAGAGACTACGAGACGTTTCTAAAGTGGCTGATCAGCGAAGGCTTGTCGTCAGCGGCTGCTCTTAAGGACGTGCAGCTGCAGGAGCTCGAGACGTTAAAGATGGAAAGCATCGACAATTATCGCATGTTCCTTTCGACCTATAAGCCGGAACGGAATAACCGTACGACCATATCAAGAAAGCTCTCCTCCCTGCGTTCCCTCTTTCATTATTTAAGTCAAATTGCGGAGGACGACGATTTTTACCCGCTGCTCAAGCGGAATGTTATGGCTAAGGTGTCCATTAAACGTACGCATAAACCGAAGGATACGGCGGCAAAGCTAGAGGGGAAGCTGCTGCAGGAGAACGAAATCGCGGAATTTCTTCACTACGTTAGAAGCCATTACGGCGTGGAAGTCGCTCGGAACAAGCAGGCCGTCTATTCGTACGAGTTAAATAAGACGCGCGACGCTTGCATCATTAGTCTCATTCTTCATTCGGGCCTTCGCGTTTCCGAGCTTGTTAATTTGAACGTGGACGACCTGGATCTGAAAAAAAAGCTGTGCTACGTCTATCGGAAAGGTAAAAACGACGATACCTTCAAGACGCCTGTGTATTTCCGGCAGGATGCGATCGATGACTTGCAGCAGTATCTCGAACTCAGAGAAACACGGTATAAAGCGCCAAAACGCGAAAAGGCGCTATTCCTCGCCATCGCCAACGGCAGCCGAGAAGGCTCGCGCATGACCAAACGTGCGATCCAAGCGATGGTCATCAAATACGCCAAACGGTTCGGCAAGCCCTATCTGTCCGTGCATAAGCTCAGACATTCCTTCGCCACCGATTATTATTTACAGAACGACATTTACAAGACGCAGGAGCAATTAGGACACGCGTCCCCGGAGACGACGCAAATCTACGCTCACCTGACGGACAAAACGATGGCCGAAGCGATCGATCGGCGCAGCAAAGAAGGCAAGCCGGATTAGGGTCTTGAACCCTAAACCGCTTGCCTTCTTCTATTGAACTTGATTTTCTATATTTCCAAATCAACCGAAGAGATGCCCTCTTCGACCGCAAATTCGAAATCCTCAATATCATAGACTTGAACGGGAACCTCCGCGTCGATCAGCTTATCCTGAAATTCGAATTGATCGGATAATAGCGGGATATTCAGCTTCATTCCCGTTAACAGAAGCTCCGTCTCGATCGGATCGAACCGTTCGCCGTATTGCGCATTATCGATCGCATTCACGACGGTGAACTGAATATTTTCGTCCAGCAGCAGCGGAGCGCTTTCTCTCCACGGCACTTGAAGCGCTTTTTCAATCTTTTTCCGGTTTAAGGAATCTTCGAAAAATTGGATCAGTTCGTTTATTTTCATCTTCACATGTCCATCGTCATCGGGATTGTCCATAACCGGATCTGATCCGTCTCTCATATCGTAAAGCTCCGCGATGGACGAATAAGGCACAACATAATCGACTGGACGACTCGGCACGAGCAGATGTCCATACGTCGCTACCATTACTGCCTCAATTACAAACCGTCTACGCATGGTCTCTCCCCCTGAATGTTACTGGTTAAAGTTGCGCTTCCACCTTATTATACAATAAACTGTCGGCGGTACAAGACAACAACCGCTGTTTGCACTGGCTCGGCTGTCCAAGTACAATGACATTATCGTCATTATTTGCATATTCTTTTAGATTTCAGGAGGATTCTAGCTTATGTCAAAAATCTCCACAACCCAAGAGCATACCATTATTATCGGCGGAGGTCCTTGCGGTCTTGCGGCGGCTATCGAGCTGCAGCGCGCCGGCATCGTGCCTCTCGTTATAGAGAAGCGCAACATCGTGCATTCCATTTCGCAATATCCTACCTATATGCATTTTTTTAGCTCGCCCGAGCTCCTCGAAATCGGAGACATTCCCTTTACAACGGCAAGCGAGAAGCCATCTCGGCTTGAGGCGCTTCATTATTACCGGACCGCGGCTCAGCGGCATCAATTGCGTATACAGCCATATGTCGCGGTTACCGCAATTCACCGTGTAGACGGAGGGTTTATGCTGGATGCGCAGGACCGTTTCGGCGATCCGTTAACTTACCATTGCCAGCATGTCGTAATCGCCACCGGATACTTCGATCACCCGAATATTCTGAATATCCCGGGCGAAGAGCTTGATAAGGTCAGCCACTTTTTCCGGGAGTCCCACCCTTATGTCGGTATGGAAGTCGCCATAATCGGGGGGAGCAATTCCGCAATTGACGCCGCTCTGGAATTGGAGCGCGTAGGCGCCCGCGTCACGGTTATTTATCGGGGCGAGCATTACTCCTCCAGCATCAAGCCATGGGTTCGCCCGAACTTCGAGAGCAAGGTGGCCAAAGGCTCTATCGCGATGCGCTTCCGCTCCAAAGTAACCGAGATTCGCCCGCGCGACATTACGGTTGAGTCTCCTGAAGGAACAGAAACGATTCCGAATGATTTTGTTCTGGCACTGACAGGCTTTCATCCTGACCGCGGCTTCCTCACGGCTTCCGGCGTAACGATGGAGGAAGAAGGTTATCCTACGTTCAACGAACAGACCATGGAGACGAACGTCCCCGGCATTTATTTGGCCGGAGTCGTAGCATCCCGCCACGAGGCGAATGAAATTTTCATTGAAACCGGGCGCTTCCATGGCCGGAAAATTGCGGCGCATATGCTGGAGCTCAAAAAATAACGGCACACGGATGCCGTTATTTTCTTTTACGCTCATGTTCCAGCCTGATTCGGTGCTGAGATACGGCTTCGCCTGAAGGCTCCCTTTCGCCATACCGCGCTTCTTCATAAAGCTGGATAAAGCTGCTCTGCTCGTTCGTCAGCCGTTCCCCGGCAGAAGCTCCCGCTTCCAGAGCCGTTTCCCTCGGGCTTAAATAAGGCTTCGCTTCATATCCTCTCTCCCGTTCGGTCTGAAGCCATGTTTTATAAAGATAACGGATCCGTTCGGCATTGGATGTAAGCTCATCCCAGCCTGTATCGCGGGTCTTCTCCCTTCGCGAGCGTTTGCGCCACTGAAATTTCGAGTCGACCAGGCTTTCGACCTCGTCCGTATAAGCGCCCTCCTCCTCTTGCTTTAACCGTTCTTTGGAGGACAGCTTCTGAATGAGCGCCAATATCCCTCGATATACGTATTTGACAAAGAGGTAAATGACCGCAATTGCTGCAGCGGCAACCAGCATGTAGGCAGCCACTTGGAGCACAAGCTCCAGCATGTTCATGAACCAGGACTCTTTCTGCGGCTCCATAGGAGGAAGTCCTTGCGGCTCCGGCATCGGCTCCGGCTCCGGGGCCTTTGGAGGCTCCTCCTCTATCCCGCTGAACAGCGATTGGAAGAAGGAACGAAGCGTTTCCTCCACCCATTCGCGCAGCTGGCGAAAAATCATTAGAAAACCAATGAGGCCCAGAAGCAAGCCGATCCAAAGCCGATTCAAACGTTTCGAAGCTTTCAAAGTGGGCGAGTTGTGGGCATCCACCGATTCCGAGTTCAAATGACGCTCATTCGCCAAAATAAAAAACAGCAGGATTGAAACGACTGCACCGATATTCCAAACGAACGAATAGTCGGCAAGCTCTTTGAGCGCTAGCAGCTTGATCGGCTGCATCGCGATATAGGCTCCTACGCCGATGACCATATGAAAGCTGCTGAACGCAGCGCTCCAGCCAGCTCTCCACTGGATGAATCCCCGGTCTGCAAACAAAGCTCCAAGCAGTCCGCACGCCGCAATGGGTACGAGATCCCATTCCGTACCTGTAAGGACGGCTGTTAACAAACTATGGGCGAACCCTAGAAGAAGCGCAAGCAGCACGCGGACGAAGACGCGAATCCGGCTGTTCTCGCGCAGAATCGCGGCCCATGCGCCGTATACGATCGGAAGTGTTATGATCCACCAGAGCATCTGAGAAGCCGGCAGCAAATAATGAGAAGCGGCAAGAGCAAGCGGCAAATAAAAGACCAGCTCCACATAAGCTCTTACGAGTGACAGCCAAAGAGAAGTGCGCCTATTGTTCATCATGCGCTCCTGCCTCCTTCGACTCGGGAAGCTGTCAAGTCCGCTTCGAAATCAGACTGTCGTTCCTCAGCCAGCAATTCCCACACCGTTACCGAATTGCCATTCGCCCGAAGCCGGATTGCAGCGTCTTCAAGCTCTTCGTTCCAGTAGCTGGAGATGACAAGCACATCCCGGTTGGCATAAGCAAGCAGCGCTTCCCTCTCCAGCAGGGACAAAAAGGGTTCGGTACGAGTCAATTTCAGCCGAGCCATCGCTTCATAAAGCGCCGTCAAATGCTCGTATCCGCGATCAGGCTCGATCCGCGCGCTTTCTAAGCTTCCCGCAAGCGGCATATTGGCGGTAAAGCCTACCTCCATGCCTTGTGAGATCGCAGCTTCGGCCGCGCCGGCAGCCCATTCAATTCCCTGCTCGATCAGCTCTTCATTCGAAACGGACCTCCACATGCCTTCCGCATCGTCCACATTCACAATTAGCATGATGTTTCGGTCCGCCGTGTAATCGTATTGATGCACCTGCAGCGTTCCCGTTCTTGCGCTCGCTTTCCAATTCACCTGCTTCATCGTATCGCCCGGCTGATATTC
The DNA here is from genome assembly GCF_003583765.1 of Paenibacillus nanensis. Lineage (GTDB taxonomy): Bacteria > Bacillota > Bacilli > Paenibacillales > Paenibacillaceae > Pristimantibacillus > Pristimantibacillus nanensis. The sequence goes on along the minus strand of NZ_QXQA01000004.1, from coordinate 272,096 downwards.
GCGCGCCCCCGCAACGACAAACGGATCCGGCACAATAAACCGGCGGACGGAATGCTCGCCCTGCCAGCTCCTTGTCGGAAGCTCGCGGAACGGCACCTCCGCCGGCTTCGGATAAACGATCAGTTCCCCCTCAAGCGGGATCTGCGTATGCCGATAAGTATTGCCGAGAAGATCGCCGCCGGTCAGCGTGACCGTGCTTAAGCTGTAGCAGCCGCGCCGAAGCGGGGTAATCCGGTGCGTTCTCGTTACCCGGGTGTAACCGCCGAGACTGAAGAAGCTGCGGTGGTTTTGATACAGCTCGCCTCTGCTTACGTCAAAGTTTTCGCCCTTGCGAAAGCCCAGGTGGGCAGACAATTGAGATTCGACGCGAAGCCATGGAACCGGGAGCCACTTCCTGTTCTCGAGCTGCTCGACAAGCTCGATTTCTTCCCCGCGGACACAGGTTTTTTGACGGAACTGACGCTTGTAGGTAAGGCGCCTTAAGACGAGCTTTCGGAATAATAAGCTTTGTCCGTAGAGGACCGCAGCCGACGTCAAGACGAACCACAAAATAAACATCGTGTCGGGCTACCTTACCGACAGACCGGCTTCAGCCGGCACGACCGTCTGGCGGATAATTTCATCGAGCACTTTTTCGGCTTGTCCTTGCGCGCGCGACAGTCCGCGCATCGCGAGACGGTGACAAAGCGCCGGCTTGACCATGGCTTTCACGTCATCCGGCGTTACATAGTCCCTTCCCCTCAAAATCGCATGCACCTGCGCCGCCCGAAGCAGCGCTTGACTGCCGCGCGGACTAACCCCTACCGCCACGTCGTCGCGAGCCCTAGTAGCCTCCACGATTGCCAGCAAATAACGCAATACGTCTTCGGATATTTTTACGCTGGGATAAGTCCGTCTTGCCGTTTCGATTTCCTCTGGTCCCGCTACCGGCTGCAGCTCCGACAGCGGGTCGCGTTCCTTGAAACGCTGCAATAACCGCAAGCCTTCCTCCGTCGAAGGATATCCCATTTTGATTTTGAACAGGAACCGGTCGAGCTGCGCCTCAGGAAGGGGGAAAGTGCCTTGATGCTCAATCGGATTTTGCGTGGCGATAACCATAAAAGGCAGCGCCAGCGCCTTTGTCTCGCCGTCGATGCTGACCTGGCGCTCCTCCATGCTTTCCAGCAGACTGGATTGCGTGCGCGGCGTCGCCCGGTTAATCTCGTCTGCGAGCAGCAGGTTCGTGAACAAAGGTCCCGGGCGGAACTGGAAGTCGCCGTGCTTCTGATTATAGAAGTGAATGCCGCTTAAATCCGATGGGAGAAGATCCGGCGTAAATTGTACGCGTTTGAAAGCAAGCGACAGCGACTTTGCGAACGACTTCGCCAGAACGGTCTTGCCGGTCCCCGGCACATCCTCGAGCAGCACATGTCCGGAAGTAATTAACCCGATAAATAATAGCTCGATCACTTCTTCCTTTCCTACGATTACTTCACCGATATTCCGTTTCATTTGTTCCGCTAACGATTGTACGGCTTGAAATGACATGTCTCGAAAGCTCCTCCGCCAATAAATTTTATGATTTGCGCTCGCGCTGAAGCTTCTGCAGCTCGCGCCAGCGGATCAGCTTAATGCCTTGAGCGTCAAGCTCCGCGCGTATTTCAGCGTCGCGGAATATCTCCAATTCCATCCCTCTTTTGGCTGGCTGGCCGTGGAACGCGAGCAGCTCCTCCGTCACATGAGAAGGGTGAATGATCAGCTCGGTCACGCCTGGCTTTAAACGCCCCAGAAGCGCCTTCATGTCGGCCTTGAACGTATCATACGTTTCTCCAGCTTGAGCATGGAATGGAAGTCCGACCAAATAATCGAGGATGACGACGCCTTTGGAATCGGCCAATGCGGCAATCGCGCGCGCCTGTTCTTCCATTTCCTTCGGTGCGACGCCTCCGTTCTCCATAAACAAATAGCGCGGCAGGCGGAACGGCAGACCGTAGTAAGCGCATACATCCAGCACCTCAGACATAAAGTGCTTCCCTGTCTCAAGCCCGTAAAGACTTCCCATATGGTTGTCCGCATGAGTCGGCTGCATGCCCAGCTTAAGCGCCCTTTCGATCTGGCTGATGAGCTCGCGCTTCACCTGACCGGCCTCCGCGTGCTCCTCGACGCCTCGCGACGTTTGATAGAAATAGCCTTCCTCCGTTACGAGGGACGACACGTCCGCATCGTTTGTAACCGGCCCCCATTTATAAGCGTCCCACTCGCTCGTCAGCGTCAGGTGGATGCCCACGTCATATTGCGGATGCGCCGCGCTCCACAGCGCGGCCTCTCTCGCCCACCCGCAAGGCAGCATTAAGGTTGCCGAGCTAATCGCTTCCTCCAATAGCAGCTGCTGTACAGCGCTGTTGACGGAATGGCATAAGCCATAATCGTCGGCGTTGACCAGCAGCAGCTTATCGTCTTCCCCGTATCCCAATGCTTGTGCTAAACGCATCGCTCGCTCCTCCTTCACGGTTCACTCTAGTTATTCCTTAGCTTGGTTAATCGATTTTGCAATTGCTCGCGCCAGCTGAGCGCCAGCTCGGGAACGGCGATCAGCTTCTCGATGGAGGCGATGTCGTGTTTATCCCGGTGCATCACACGGTTGGCCTCCGATATCGTAATTTGCAAGGCATGGCGCTCAACAAGCGTGAATCGGTCTCCTTGCTTGACCTTGCCTTCTTCCAGCACGCGGAAATAAAAGCCGGTGTAGCCTGTTAAGGCAGACCGAGCCGGCAGCGTCGGCAGCTCATTGCGCAATCCCAGTTTAAAGCACGGCTGCCTCGGCTGGCTCACCTGAAGCGTCGCGCTGCCTACCGTCACAATATCCCCGATAAAAAGATCGTCCTCCGTCCAGTCCGTTATCGTAAAGTTTTCTCCGAACGAACCGTTCGATAAGGGCTTGCCGTATTCCTCCTGCCAAAACGGATAGCGCGCCGCAAAATAAGCGCATACCGCTTTATCGGGTCCCCCATGATTGATCGTATCTCCTTGCCCGTCGCCTTCAACGCCCAGCTTTCCAACTCGGCAAGGCTCAGCGGTTGCCGATTTAAATATGCCGCTGAGCACCTCTTTGGAGCCGTGCTTCAGCATGCGCGGAATGCCTACCTGCAGCGATGCCAGGTTGGCGGTTGTCTCCACAGCTCTCATATCCGTACGTCCTTTCTATCATTCTCTTATTATTGTTTACATTATAAACGCTGTAGACAGAAGATGGCAAAATTAAGGTTAGAACTCAACTATTAATGCCGCTAAATTTAATTGCCGTCCGCTGCCACGACCGCTATTCGACACTTTCTCTTCGTCTTCATCCCAACGCTGTCGAAACCGTTTAGTTTCTGTCCGTTATTGCGCTTCCCCGGGAAATGACAAGCCGCCGTCTAATCATTTCCCATAGATTGATCGTATTTCCAAGGCCGTGACGGCAAGCAGCAGGACAGCCGCCCCTATCGCAGCGGAAGGATCAAGCAGCAGAGCGGCAAGGACTGCGGTTGCAACCAGCCACAGGAAAGCGGCGCCGTGGGCGGGCAGGCTCCATTTGCCAAGCTGCCACGGGGCGCTGCTCCATCTTTGTTCGACGCTATAATCAAGCCGATTGTAGGCCCGGCTTTTTTTCATCAAAGGGGCAAAACGGACGAATCGCAGACCGATTGGAATCGCATACGCGGCATGCAGCGCCACAACGGCGAATGCGAGAAGCGGCAGCATCGACTCATTCGGGCGAATGAACTGCGCTAGAATGAGCAGCAGGACAGCAATGGCAGCGCATAGCCACCCCCCGACAAGCGGAGCCTTCGCCTTTGCGGACACTTTTCCGATTCGGCCTGCTAACGGCAGCGCCCCCTCGCGGGCAAGTCCGAACAAGGCTCTCGAACACACCGACATCGAATGAAGACCGCTTCCCCACAAAGAAACAAGAATGAGCAAAACGATAATCGGCGAGCCTCCGAAAGCAGAGCGAGCGCTTTGCATAAAGGTTTCCACGCCCGCGAGTCCAGCGCGCCAGCCGGCGGATTCGGATATCCCTCCGGTTCCGCCAAGCGAGCTTATCGTAAGCGACATGAATGTCAGGAGCATAATTCCTGCCAGAAACGTATAAGCCGTAGATAAAAAAATGCCCCAAGGCACACGAATGCGGGGTTCGATCGTTTCCTCCGCACCTTGCGAAGCGCCATCCATGCCGAGAAACAGCTTCATAAGCAGCAAAAGACCGATCCAGAAGGAGCCTCCGCTCACCTCGCCGGTCAGATCAAGCGTTTGAAGCTCGTACAGCAGCGCCGGCGAATATTGGCCGGGCCAGAACAACAAGACAAGCCCTGTGAGCACCGCCAAGATAATGCTCAGCTGCAGCCAGAAGCCTGCCGCATGCACCCACTTTAGCCATACTGCCCCCCAGTGATGGACAACCGTATGCGAGAGCGCGGTTGCAGCTGCAATTCCCCAGAAACGCATGCCCGAAATGTCATCGCCCCAGACGGAGGCAGCGGCGCTGTCCACGATATAGGCGAACCCGCCAAGCATAACGGCATACACGGCAAGGTGGCCTGCGGCATGGAACCAGCCCGCCCTCAGTCCCCAACGCCTGCCTCCAAGCTCGAACGAAGCGTAATAAAAGCTGCCGGCAACCGGATAGGCGGATGACATCTCAGCGAGGCACGCGCTCACGCATAAGTAGAACAGACCAAGAATGGGCAGTCCATATCCGATGATGGATAATCCGCCGTAATGCAGCGCAGGACCGAACAAAAGAGCCGATCCGCCGATCAGCGCCATCGTCCCTGAGGATAATCCTAAGGCCGACAGGCCCCCTCCCCTTCTCCCGAGCAGCTGCGATAATCCGAAACGCTGCTGCAAATCGCGCTTGTCCTGCCACTCTTGTATATCCTTGCCGTATCGGATCATGCTTTGGTAGCTTGCCGCTCGCAGACCTTTCTGCGCATTCGCGGCCAGCGCAACAATGAATGCGCACACAACGCCGCATAATAGAAATCCTATACAAACCGCTAACATGTCCACACCTCCCTAACCTACTTTATGTCAGGGAGCCTGCGAGCATGCTGACCCAAAAGGAAAGGGATCTCCCGGCAACGGTGAGCACCCTTGTCGAGAGATCCCTATTCTTCTTAATCGCCCGCGAGCATTGGGCCTAGCGGACCGTCCTCCGCGATAATATCCTGCAGCTCGAACACTGATATGGGAAAATATAAAAATCCGTACACATAAGCCGCAAGCTCATAAAGCTGAAAATACACGACGAGCGCCCGGTCCGCAATGTAAAAGGACTGGTCGGGCTGAATGCTGGTGAACGGCTCTAGCGGCGTTATATCGCGGGCTTTAATCCCAGCCGCTACATATGCGCTGATGCGCCCCACATAATCGCTGCCCGGCTTGAACAGATCCTTCAGCTCATAGGTCTGCCCCGTAGACGCTCTAAACGTAAGCGAGCGCTGCAGCGTCATGCCGTGCGCTCCCCCGGTATACGCGTAATTGTAGAGCGAGAGACTGAATACGTCCTTTTCGTTAGTTTTCACTTCGAAATAACCGAGCATCTCCGCACGCGGGTCCTCAAGACTTCCTTGGCTGTTAACAAGCTCTTGGACCGCTCGAAGAATCGTTTCGTTTATTTTCTGATCGGCTGCAGAAGAAGCCCCGCCGCTCACATGCGGGATCGAAAATTCCGCTTTGGGGAAAGACGCCTTTGCGGTCTGAACAACTAGAGGCGTTGACATCGGCATATGCGTTCGCACCATCCTGTTTCGTTAGATGGTTTTAGCTTATGCGCCTCCGCGTTCGTCCCGTGCGTACGCTGCAAAGTATTTCGATATGCAAATGATTATAAAAGCATTTTTTCCCGTTCGGTCAGTCGTCTGCCATAAACGTCCAGCACCAGCTTGCCCGCGTTTAGTCCTAATATCCGGTCCGCGTAACGCTCCGCCCAATCGCCTTGGTGGAGGACCGCAATGACGATGAGACCCTCGTTTTTGCAGAGCGCCTTCAGCTCGCTTAAGACGGCGTCCGCCGCATGCGGGTCAAGACCGGACACCGGCTCATCCGCAACAATGACCTTCGCGCCGTGCACAAGCGCCCTCGCGACCGCCATGCGCTGGCGCTCCCCGCCGCTTAAATGCTTCGCCTTCGTATGCGCCTTATCCAGCAAGCCCCGTTTTTCGATCAAATCCATAGCGCCCATATAATCGTCGTTCCGCACCATGCCGGTCCACCGGCGCCACGCAGGCGTTTGATTGACCGAACCGATAATGACATTTTTAAGACCGGTTTTCTCCGGATAGAGGAACGGCTTCTCCTCCAAATAAGCAACCTGCTGCTTCACCTTCTGCTTCGCCAGCCAGCCTTCCTTAAGCACGTCTTTACCGTTAAACATATAGGTGCCGGAGCTCCAGCTCTCCTGCAGCGCCAAACATTTGAGCAGCATCGATTTGCCGCTTCCGCTGCTTCCTTTCACCGCGATAAAATCGCCCTCATACGCTTCAAAGCTAATATCGTGAAGTACCTTTGGACCGCCCGGGATCCGTTTGGACAAGCCTTTTATTCTCAACATGTTCCGCACTCCTTCTCAATGCCTGAAAACGCTTCTATGAATCTAGTTTACGGTAAATAAAAAACACTTTCCACCCGAACAAATGTTTGCTATAATACAAATAAGAACAAATGTTCGCAATCATGAAATCATTTTACGATCATAAAGGAGGCTTGATCATCATGAAATCCAACTGTGAAAACTTTCGTTACGTAGAGAAGGTCCGTCCCCATCGGGATCTAACCTTCAAATTTTATCGGGACGGCCGTCTTGTTATCATCGACAACGACACAGAGGAGGTGATCAAGCCCTCAGACTTGCGTGGAGACAGCCGCGATTTCTACGTCCGCAGACGCATCGCCTTTATTAAGAACCAGCTGGCCGAATCCCAGCTGAAATACGCTTAATGATGAAGAAGAGGAGAACCGCTTTGGAACGGTTCCCCTCTTCTTCGTTTACCGCGGAGCAGCTCTGCTTACGGCAAATTTTTATTAATTTTGTTCAAGCTTGGCGGGCGTTTCGCGAATTTGTTCATTTTCAGCGTAATCGCTTCCGACTTCATACGGGAGAAGCTTTGCTGCTCATGCGTCGTTTGGCTTTTATTGAACGGCAATCCGATCACCTCCACTTACATTATGCGGCAGGGGAAGGCGTACTATGCTTGGCCGGTCCTAGTCCGCCTATGGATTGGCGTTCATTGACGAAGGACGGGTTTTTGAGGTAGATTGGTCATACAGTAAATATGAGCCAGCTTGCCTCAAAGGAGAATAAAGATGAAGCAACAGATCCTGTTCGATCTTGACGATACATTAATTTATTGCAATAAATATTTTTTCTTTGTCGTGGACCAGTTTGTTGACGCCATGAGCACTTGGTTCGCGGGTTCTCCGCTTGCGACGCCTGGATCAATCCGTGATAAGCAGACGGAGATCGACATCGCGCTTGTCGGCCATACAGGCTTTAAAAGCGAGCATTTCCCACAATCCTTCCAGGAGACATACCGCTACTTTTGCGACTTGACCGGAAGGAAGCGTTCCAAGGCGGAGGAGGATTTTCTGTGGAAGCTTGGACTTAGCGTATACGAGCATGAGACGGAACCGTATCCCCATATGGAACATACGCTTGACGAATTAGCTTCAGCCGGTCATGAGCTCCATTTATATACGGGCGGCGAGCCTCTCATCCAGCAGCGCAAGATCGACCGGATGGGACTCGAGCGTTACTTCAGCTCGCGCATCTATATTCGTCAGCTGAAGAACACTGACGCGTTAGAGCAAATATTGAAAACCGGCAGCTTCGACCGGGAACACACCTGGATGATCGGCAATTCAATCCGAACCGATGTCGTCCCGGCCTTAACCGCCGGCATTCATGCCATTCATATGCGGGCGCATGACGAATGGCAGTATAATATGGTACAAATCGACGTCAAGCCGAAGGGCGCATTTTTTACACTTGACCGCTTGAAGGACGTCCCTGATACAATCCATCGATATGTGAACAGAGACTAAGGACGAAGCTTACACCTCTTCTACCGCCAATTCTCCCGTCTCCACATTCCGAAGGACGATCCGCCCTTCGGTTTGTCTGCCGTCATTCGTTACCAGCTTCAGCTTAGCGGTCTTCCCTTTTTCAACCAGCGCTTTAACTTGGGAGTCCGTTAAGCTGCGGCCGAACGAATCCTTCCAAATTACAAATTTACAGCCGATACGGTAATTCGAGCAGCCGTAGCCTTTCCGCCCCATAAACAGCTTGCCTCCGCACCCTGGACGCGGACAGTTGGCGACGACGGATGGTTCGCTCGTCAGAACCGCTGTTCCGCCTCCCGACGCATCAGCTTCTGCAGCTTTCGCGCGTTGCGGAGCGCTTCTGCTTCCCTTCGCGGAAGTACCTCCACCGCTGCTGGATCCGCCTGACGTCTTGCTTTTACGCGAATTCCCTTTTGCTGCAGGTGTCTCCCCTTCGAACGCTTTACTATCGACTCGGTTCTGCACCCGAACCTTTTGAACGATCATAGTCGCGAACTTTTTGACGTTCTCCATAAACTGGGCGTCGGATGCGCCGCCTCTGGCAATTTCATTCAGCCTCCGCTCCCACATGCCTGTCATTTCAGGAGAGGTTAACAGCTCCACACCTGCTGCGCGGATGAGCTCGATCGCCGTGCGTCCCTTCTGGGTTATCATTATTTTTTTACCCTGCATCGTAATGTAGCCGACGTTCTTTAATCTTTCGATCGTAGCAGCGCGAGTCGCCGGCGTGCCTAACCCGGAGTCCTTCATCGCGTCCCGCACTTCTTCATCCTCAATCTGCTTGCCGGCGCTTTCCATCGCTTTCAGAAGCGTGCCCTCCGTATAATGCTTGGGCGGCTGCGTATCCTTCTCCTTCGAGACGGCGTCACGGCACAGCACGGCGCTTTGCGCATCCACGCCGAACGGCTCATTCACTTCCTCTTCTTCTTCGGTCTCCTCATCCTTGTCCTTCTTGCCGCCCTTCCCTTTCTCTTTCTTCTGGTCGGCGTAGATCGCCTTCCAGCCTAAGCTCAGGAGCTCTTTCACGTTCGTTTTAAACGTTTCGCCTTCCACTTCGGTCAGAACAGTATGGGACTTATATTCGGCAGCCGGATAAAACTGCGACAGAAAACGCCGTACGATCATATCGTACAGCTTCGACTCATCGGGCGATAAGCTCGTTGCCTTGCGATGCGTGGGCAGTATCGCGTGATGGTCCTCCACCTTTGCAGGATTGCATATAAACTTATTTCCTTTATGCACCAAACCGCGGTTCGCGCCCTTCGCCAGCTCGTCATATGCCGTACCCTGCAAAGAAGCGAGCGCCTTATGCATCTCCGGAATATTTTGTTCCGTCACATAGTTGGAGTTGGTGCGCGGGTAAGAAATCACTTTGTGCTTCTCATACAGCGCCTGGGCGATGTCCAGCGTCTTCTTGGCGGAGAAGCCAAGCTTCCCGTTCGCCTCCCGCTGCAGCAGCGTCAGATCGTAAAGCTTAAACGGATATTCCTTCACGTCCTTAACTTCATAGGAGGCAATGCGTCCTTGCTTTCCTTTCACCTTGGCCGCAATCGTTTCCGCTTGCTTCGGGTCTGTAATGCGATCGCCCTGCCACATCCCCCGATAGTGGGTGTCACCCTGCTCAAACTGGCCTTCCACCTCAAAAAACTTAAGCGAATCAAAGTTTTCGATTGTTTTCTGGCGGTCGTAAATGAGCGCAAGCACCGGCGTCTGTACGCGTCCGACGGATAACAGCACGTTATGTCTCGTTGTAAAAGCGCGAGAGCCGTTCATTCCAATCAGCCAATCGGCTTCGCTTCTTGCCGTTGCGGCTTTCGTCAAATTCTCGTATTCGGAGCCGTCCTTCAGCTCGGCAAAGCCCTTACGTATCGTCTCCGGCGTCAGGTCGGAAATCCACAGCCGTTTTACAGGCTGTTTTAATTTCAAATGCCTCTGTATTAAGGAAAAGATATATTGCCCTTCACGTCCGGCGTCGCAGCAGTTAATTAATTGGTCGCATCGCTTCGCCAGTTCTTTAATCACTTTCAGCTGGTCGAGCGTCTTGCGGTTCGGCACCAGCTTAAAGACGGACGGAATGATGGGCAGATCATTAATATTCCATTTCTTGTATCGGTCATCATAGGCGTCCGGTTCGGCGAGGCCGATCAGATGCCCGATGGCCCATGTGATGATATATTGTTCGCCTTCTATATAAGTACGGTGGTTTTTGGCTTTCGGATCGATCGCCGCGGCAATATTGCGCCCCATATCGGGCTTCTCCGCAATAATTAATGTCTTCAACAACGGGTCGCTCCTTTTGCGATCTTAATCGTCTGACTACGGCTTATGAATCTCGGCTGTAATCGACTTGAATAACGATCGAACACCGTTCGACCAGTTCGGATCCTCCGCATATTCGCGATTAATCCAGGTGAGAGGATCGGTATCCGCAGGCTTGTCCTTGCTGAGCCTTACAATGGTGCGCGCGGCGATCTGCGAAGATTGTTCGATCGTCGTATTAAATTCCTGCCAGCTATGAAACACATTAAAAGGATTGCTGGCGATTGTCTCCGCATTTTCATGCGTTTTAGGCACAAAGCCTTGTTCCTGTCCGGTTATCGCGAACAACAGCGCAGGATGGATATCGAAGTCCTTGGACGTTTGCATAATGGCGTTAAAATAGTGAGGCTCCGCTAACAAGGATGCTTTGCTCTCCAAATAGGCAATGAGCTTCTTGCGATCGACATCCGTATACCGAAGCTCATCCGGCAGCTCGTTCCCCGGTTGAACCGGCAGCGCAGCCTGCGGCGCCTGCTCCTGCGCCATGGACTCCGGCGGTGCGGTCAAAGGCGGTCTATCCAGCATCGACATTCCGAATAGGATCGAGGCAGCCGCAACGGTTACAAACAAGGAACCGTACATATAAAGCCTTCTTCGCTTATGGCCCTGAACATGCGGGGCTTGCACCGGCCGAATCGGAATCACGTCCGCTGTGATAGGCGGCTCTGCTGCCGCTTCGTCAGCAATAAAGGCCCGTTCCAGCTTAGATGCTTGCTCGCGTACCCATCGGTTAAGCGGCTCGGCGATCGTCTCGTCGTTCTGATCCAGCTCCAAGCACAGCGCATAAATATCGTCGGCGCTTACCGGACGCTGGTGCTCCAGTACGGTAGAGCGGATTAATGTATGGGTAAGCCGGCGCTTAATTGCGTCTTCGAAATTCGGCAGCTGCTTATGTATAATCCGCGTGACCGCGTCAGCCACGATCTCCGCCCGCTTCTCTTGCGGCATGGAGGCATATTTGTGATACACATAGCTTCGAATATTGCGTACATCATTCGGCGTAAGCACATAAGCGTTTTCGGCGGGCATGAAGATCTCTCCTTCACGTCATCTACACCGATTTTACCACAACTTGCCTTAAGCAGGGGAGGACAGTTTTTGAATCCTCGCTTGCATTTCCTCCGACATCACAAACGCCTTGATTTGCTCTTTCTCGCTGAACGTAAACTGATATTCGCAATCGCAATCCTCGTCCTGCGGCACAATTTGAGCAATGACACCGTCACGCGTGCAGATGACCAGGATCGAAAACTCGATCAAATCGTCTGGAATCGGGGTCGCCTCATCTACAGCCGGATGAAGCGCAATGTCGACCCACTGCCCGTCCGGCCTCAACTCTACTATTGATGTAAAGCTTTTAAACTTCAGCTCCGTAATTCGGTCTGAACCGTATTTGATCATACCTTATCCATCCTTTCTATTCAATGCGGAAACAAGCAAGAAAAGCGCCCAAAGGGCGCTTTCTTGGTATGCCGCCACGGCCGCTGATTGCGGCTTCATGACATATAAGGCTTTCACGTTAAGGGAGCATCGAGGATCCCATCAAATATTTGTCAACCTCGCGGGCTGCTTCACGGCCTTCGTTGATCGCCCAAACGACCAAACTTTGACCGCGGCGCATATCGCCTGCCGCAAATACTTTCTCAACGTTTGTATTATATTTGCCATACTTTGCTTTAACATTCGAACGGCGGTCTTGCTCCAGACCCAGCTGTTCGATCAGCGTCGTCTCCGGTCCTTCGAAGCCTACCGCGATAAACACGAGGTCTGCCGGCCATACCTTCTCGGTGCCCGGGATCTCCTTATAAATTTTGCGGCCTGTCTCGTCCACAGTCCGCTCGATTTGAACAGTGTGGAGCTCCTTCAAGTTGCCGTCTTCGTCGCCAACGAATTTTTTCGTCAGTACGGAGAACGCCCGAGGATCTTCGCCGAACAACGCTTTCGCTTCTTCCTGCGCATAATCGAGCGTGTACACGTTCGGGAATTGCGGCCATGGGTTGTTGATCGGATCGCGCTCAAGCGGAGCTTTCGCATGCGTGCCGAATTGGGTCACCGATTTGCAGCCGTGACGCAGAGCCGTAGCGACGCAGTCCGTACCTGTGTCGCCGCCGCCGATCACGATAACGTTCTTATCTTTAGCGTTAATATAGTTGCCGTCCTCCAAATTGGAGTCCAGATAGCTCTTAATCGTGCCGTTCAAATAGTCCATCGCCATATGAACGCCCTTCAAATGACGGCCTTCAATTTCAACGTCGCGAGCGCGAGTCGCGCCGCCGCACAGGACGACAGCGTCGAACTGTTCCAACAGCTCGTTCGCCGAAATATCTTTACCGATTTCCGTGTTCGTAACAAACTCGATGCCTTCTGCCGCAAGAAGATCAACGCGGCGCTGAACGACATGCTTCTCCAGCTTCATCGTTGGGATGCCGTATGTGAGCAAACCGCCGATACGATCCGCGCGCTCATAGACGGTGACGGTATGGCCGGCTTTATTCAGCTGGGCTGCCGTCGCAAGCCCTGCCGGACCGGAACCGACGACTGCAACGCGTTTGCCTGTGCGAACCTTAGGAGGCTGAGGCACGACCCAGCCCTCTTCGAATCCGCGGTCGATAATCGCTTGCTCGATCGTCTTGATCGTAACCGCGTCGCCAATTAAGCCAACCGTACAAGAGCCTTCACAAGGCGCAGGACATACGCGGCCTGTAAATTCAGGAAAGTTATTCGTCTTGTGCAGACGCTCAAGCGCTTCCTTCCACAGACCTCTATAAATTAAGTTGTTCCACTCTGGAATCAGGTTATTAACCGGACAGCCGGAGACTGATCCAGCCAGCTCCATGCCGGTATGGCAGTAAGGCGTACCGCAATCCATACAGCGAGCGCCTTGCGTGCGCAGCTGCTCATCGGACAAATGCTTGTGAAACTCATTCCAATCCTTGATGCGCTCAAGCGGGTCGCGATCGGCCGGCAATTCGCGCTGATATTCCATAAAACCAGTAGGTGTAGACATGATCGCTTTTCCTCCATCCCTGTTTCCCGGTGTTACTAGCCATGATAGACTGTCGAATAATAACGGGAATCCATATATTTTTATAAAGTAAAACATTGTTTACATAGGTTGAGACGATAGCTTATTATAACATGCTAGCATTTCATTATTGAACCCGTTAATGGATTATCCGTACAATCATTTGCACTTTATGACGAATAGTTCGCTAAAAACACCAGACTTGCACGGTTATTTCCGTACACGTAAATAGGTTTGGAAACGGCAATCATACGGATTCCGTTCATTCTTTTCTTTGAATTCGCTTGCCGATAGACTCCATTCCGACTTGTCGAATTTCGGGAAAAACGCGTCGCTGCCCTCGATTTCCGCCTCAACCTCTGTTAGAAGGAGCTTATCGGCATAAGGCAACGCAAGCGTATAGACCTCGGCCCCGCCGATCACCATCAATTCTTCGTCCCTGAACCGTTCAAGCGCATCCTTGATGTCATGCACAATCTCGCAGCCTTCAAAAGCTAACCCTTGTTGTCGGGTCAGCACAACATTGCGGCGGTTAGGCAATGGCCTGCCCAACGATTCGAACGTTTTTCGGCCCATCAGCACGGTCTTGCCTGTCGTCATCGCTTTAAAATAAGCCATATCGGCCGGCAAATGCCACAGCAGCTTATTGTCCGCGCCAATCGCATAATTGCGGTCCATTGCCGCGATTAAAGTGACGGTCATCGTGCACTCGCTCCTTCCTATACCGCTACCGGCGCTTTAATTGTTGGATGAGGATCGTATCCTTCCACCGCGATATCCGATAACTCGAATTCGAACACCGAGCGCTTGCTTGGGTTCAACGAAAGCTTCGGCAAGCTCCGCGGCTCGCGGGACAATTGGATGCCGATTTGCTCCAGGTGGTTGGTATAAATATGCGCGTCCCCCAGCGTATGCACGAAATCGCCGACGCCGAGGCCGCACTCATGCGCGATTAGATGCGTTAAGAGAGCATAACTAGCAATATTAAAAGGAATGCCTAAAAAAATGTCGCCGCTGCGCTGATATAACTGACAGGACAGCTTGCCTTCCGACACATAAAATTGGAACATCGTATGACATGGCGGCAACGCCATGCTTGGCACATCCTCCGGGTTCCATGCGGACACAATCAGCCTTCTCGAATCCGGATTGCTTTTGATCGCAGCGATTACATCCTTCAGCTGGTCGATCGTATCGCCTTGGGCCGTCTTCCAGGCGCGCCACTGCTTGCCGTACACATCGCCAAGCTCTCCGTATGCGGCCGCGAACGCGCCGTCCGTCAAAATGCGCTCCTTGAAGAGGCTCATTTCCGCTTCATATTGCAGCGCGAACGCCTCGTCAGTCTGGCAGCGCAGGCCGAAATTCGTCATGTCGGGCCCTTGATACTCGCTGCTTTCGACCCAACGCTTGAAGGCCCACTCATTCCAGATGTTATTTTTGTTCTCCAGCAGATAACGAATATTCGTATCTCCTTTGATAAACCATAAAAGCTCGCTGGCAACAAGCTTAAACGGCACGCGCTTCGTCGTCAGCAGAGGAAATCCTTCGTTAAGCGGAAATCTCATCTGATAGCCGAACATCGAGATTGTCCCCGTACCCGTCCGGTCGTTCTTCCTCACGCCATGCGCCAGCACGTCTCTCAGCAGCTGCAGATAGGCTTGTTCGCTGGTATTCATGCTAGTCCCCCTCGCAGTTCTTCAATATATGTACAACCTGTACGCCTAGTAAAATAACTATTATTATAACATCCGATACGCTCAGTTGCCCAGTCTATCTTGTTTCCGTTTTTTTCTTTGCGCGTATCGCTCCGGCGCGGTCGCATAAAGCTGCTGCTCAAGCTCGCTTTCCGGCTGTACGGAAGGAACGGGACAAGGCTTGCTTTGCTCATCAAGCGCTACAAACGTAAAAAACGCGGTAACGGTAACATCACGCGCTCCCGAATATAAATTTTCCGTCGTCACGGAAACATAGATCTCCATTGAACTGCGATGCGTCCATGTAACAAAGGCTTCGACCTCGATGGCGTCGCCGATCCGGATCGGCTTCAGGAAATCAAGGCTGTCCGTCGAAGCGGTCACAACGCGCATACGGGCATGCCGCATAGCCGCAATTGCGGCTACTTTATCCATATACTCCATCAGCTTGCCGCCGAACATCGTATCATAGTGATTCGTATCATGCGGGAAAATGAGCTGCGTCATCAGCGTCCGCGATTCGCTCGCTTTTTTCGTCAACGTGTTTTCCATTATCGATCATCCCTTTCTTTGCATGCCTAATTACTTCCATATATATGCGGAAAGAGGCCGCGCGGCGTAAAAACATCCGCGTGACCTCTTGTTAAAATTTTGAAACGATCAATTATGCTGTTGAATTCTTATTTAATAAACGTGTGGATTGGGTGACCAAGGGCAACCTCAGCCGCATCCAATACGATTTCGCCAAGCGTTGGGTGAGCATGAATCGTAAGGGCGATATCTTCAAGCGTAGCGCCCATCTCGATCGCAAGAGCTAGCTCGGCGATCATGTTCGAAGCTTCAAGACCTACGATATGCGCGCCAAGCACCAGACCGGAGTCAGCGTCTGCAACCAGCTTCACGAAGCCTTCGTTTGCGTTAAGCGACATTGCGCGGCCGTTGATCGCGAACGGGAATTTGCCCACTTTAACGTTGTGGCCTTTATCCTTCGCTTCTTTCTCGCTAAGACCGACGCTTGCGCACTCTGGATCGGAGAAGCATACAGCCGGTACGCATTTGTAATCGATAACGCTTGGATGTCCCGCAATCGCCTCAGCCGCTACGCGGCCTTCGTACATGGCTTTGTGAGCCAGAGCCGGACCCGCGATAATATCGCCGATCGCGTAAATATGCGGAATGTTCGTGCGGCACTGTTGGTCAACTTCAACCAGACCGCGATCAGTCGTTTTGATGCCGATCAGGTCAAGACCAAGCTCGCCGTCCGTGTTAGGACGACGGCCGACCGTAACAAGCAGGTAATCCGCCGTTACTTTCTCTTCTTTGTCGCCTACTGTATACGTAACGGTAACATCTTTGTCCGTTTGCTCTGCGCTTTTCGCTTGAGCGCCTGTTACGATGTCCACGTTTTTCGATTTCAGCTTCTTCGCAACGATGGAAGACATGTCTTTGTCGAAGCCAGGAAGGATCGAATCGGAGCCTTCGATAACCGTTACCTTTGTGCCGAACTTGGAGTACATTTGGCCAAGCTCGATACCGATATAGCCGCCGCCGATAACGACGAGGCTCTTCGGAATTTCAGGCAAGGACAACGCGCCGGTCGAAGACACGATGCGTCCGCCGTAAGGGAACGCCTTCAGCTCGATTGGACGGGATCCAGTCGCGATAATGCAGTTTTTGAAACGGTAGCGCGGCGCTTCTTGATCGTTGAACACGCGCGCTTCGTTTTCGTTAATGAACATCACTTCGCCGTGGAAGTATTGCACTTTGTTCGCTTTAAGAAGCGAAGCAACGCCGCCGGTCAGCTTTTTCACGATGCCGTTTTTGAATTCCTGTACCTTGCTGAAGTCCACTTTCGCTTCGCCGACTTCGATGCCGAACGCGGACGCATGGCTGACGGACTCGTATTGATGAGCTGCGGAGATCAGCGCTTTGGAAGGAATACATCCTACGTTCAAGCACACGCCGCCTACATGCTCCTTGTCGACGACAAGGACGTTTTGACCGAGCTGAGCGGCGCGGATGGCGGCAACATAGCCGCCAGGTCCCGCACCAATGACTAGTGTATCAATATCTAAAGAAGCGTCTCCCACTACCATTTGTTAAACCTCCATTATGAACAGTTCAGGCTGCGCCAGAAGCTGTTTAATATAGTTCATAAAGTTTTGAGCCGTTGCGCCGTCGATGAGACGGTGGTCAAAGCTGAGCGACAATGCCATCACTGGAGCCGCTACGATCTCGCCGTTGCGTACGACCGGCTTCTCGGAGATACGGCCTGTACCCAGGATTGCAACTTCAGGGAAGTTGATAACTGGAGTAAAGAACATACCGCCAGCGGAACCGATGTTCGAGATGGAAATCGTGCTTCCTCTCATCTCGTTAGGCGCAAGCTTGCCTTCGCGGCCGCGAACAGCAAGGTCGCGAATCGCGTCAGCTACCATAAAGATGTTTTTGCGGTCGGCATCTTCGATGACCGGTACAATCAGACCGTTGTCTGTATCAGTAGCGATGCCGATATTGTAGTATTTGCGGTAGACGATCTCTTGGTTTTGCTCGTCGAGTGTCGAGTTCATAATTGGGAACTGGCGGCAAGCCGCAACCAGAGCCTTCACGATGAACGGCAAATACGTAAGCTTGGAGCCTTTTTTCTCTGCGTATGGCTTATATTTCGCGCGCAGTGCAACAAGCTCGGTTACGTCAACCTCATCCATAATCGTAACGTGAGGAGCCGTATAGACGGATTTCACCATGGCGTTGGAAATCGCTTTGCGGATACCTTTGAACGGCACGCGCTCTTCTGGACGGTAAGGCGTACCAGCCGCGACTGGAGCCGCTGCATTCGCTTCTGCCGCGCCAGCTGCCTTCTCTTGCGCCGCTTCCGCCGCTGCAGGAGCTGCCGCAGCCGCAGGGGCGCCGCCGAAGCCGTTTACGTCTTCACGAGTAATACGGCCGTTTTTGCCTGTGCCGCTTACTTGCGTTAAGTCTACGCCCTTCTCGCGAGCGTATTTGCGCACGCTTGGTGTAGCCAATACTTGAGCGTTAGTCGCTTGCGGAGCAGGTGCAGCTGCAGGTGCGCTAGCAGGCGCTGGAGCCGCTTCTTCTTTCTTCGGCTCTTCCGCAGCCGCCGGCGTTGCTTGCTCAGGCAGGTCGCCTTCCGCGTCAATGACGGCAACAAGCTCGCCGACATGGCATACTTGACCGTCCTTCACCAATACTTCAAGCACTTTGCCGTTTACCGGGCAAGGCACTTCAACGACAGCTTTATCGTTTTGAACTTCCATAATAATGTCATCGTCTGTCACTGTAGCGCCTGGCTGAATCAGCACTTTAATAATTTCGCCCTCATGCAAGCCTTCGCCCAGCTCAGGGAATCGATATTCGAATCTAGCCACCGATGGCAACCTCCTTTAGAAATGCGTACTTAATTTCTGTTTCAATTAAAAATTCAAAACTTTCTGAGCCGCAGCTACGATACGAGCAGGAGTCGGCAGCCAAAGGTCCTCGATTTGAGCAAATGGATAAACGGTATCCGGACCTGCTACGCGGAGCACAGGAGCTTCCAAATGCAGAATCGCTTTTTCGTTAATTTGCGCGATAACCTCAGCGGCTGCGCCGGCGGATCTTTGCGCTTCTTGCACAACGATCGCGCGGTTCGTCTTTTGAATCGAAGCAACGATTGTATCGATATCGAGAGGCACCAGCGAGCGCAGATCGATAACCTCTGCCTTAATGCCTTGTTTTTCAAGCTCATCGGCTGCTTTCACAGCGGTATGGACCATCATGCCGTAAGCGATGATTGTGACGTCGCTGCCTTCGCGAACAACGTTCGCTTTGCCGATTTCAACGGTATATTCGCCTTCCGGAACGTCCGCTTTAAATGCGCGGTACAGGTTCAAGTGCTCCATGAAGAACACGGGATCGTTATCGCGAATGGCGGAAATCATCAAGCCTTTTGCGTCGTATGGGTTGGAAGGAATAACGACTTTAATGCCAGGCGTCTGAAGAGCCAAGCCTTCCAACGCGTCCGTATGAAGCTCGGCTGCCTTAACGCCGCCGCCGAATGGCGTACGGAATACGATCGGCGAATTGTAGCGGCCGCCGGAACGGTAGCGCATACGGGCTGCTTGAACGAACATTTGATCAAGCGCTTCAAAAATAAAACCAACGAATTGAATTTCCGCGATAGGGCGGAAGCCTTGAATCCCCATGCCGACTGCCATGCCCGCGATTGCGGACTCCGCCAGCGGCGTATCGAATACGCGATCTTCCCCGAATTCTTCCTGCAAACCTTCCGTTACGCGGAATACTCCGCCTACTTTACCTGCGTCCTCACCGAAGATGAGTACGTTCGAGTCACGTTTCAGTTCTACGCGCATCGCGTCGCGAATCGCTTCAAGCATATTCATTTGTGCCATGATCGTTTCGTCCTCCCCTATTATTGAAAGTCAGCCTTTTGTTCTTCGAGATATTTCGGCGTTGTTTCGAACATCGAGTCGATCAGTCCGGCAACGGTCATTTTTTCGACCGCTTCCGCTTTTTTGATATTTTCGTTAACGGCCGCCTTCGCTTCTTCCTTCACGCGATTCGTGTCTTCTTCCGTCCAAAGGCCTTTCTTCTCAAGGAATTTGCCGAAACGGATCAGCGGATCCTTCAGCGCCCATTCCGCTTCTTCTTCCTTCGTGCGGTATTTCGTCGCGTCATCCGCCATGGAATGCGGACGGAAACGGTACGTCAGAAGCTCGATCAGCGTTGCGCCTTCGCCATTGCGTCCGCGTTCTGCCGCTTCGCGAACCGCTTTGATGACGGCCAGTACGTCCATGCCGTCAACTTGAATGCCTCTAATGCCTGCTGCAACAGCTTTGTGCGCAATCGACAACGAAGCCGTTTGCTTCGCGAATGGAGTCGTGATCGCGTAACCGTTGTTTTGAACCGCATAAATAACAGGAAGCTTATAAACGCCAGCGAAGTTCAAGCCTTCGTAGAAATCGCCTTCCGAGGATCCGCCGTCGCCTGTGTACGTAATCGCGACGCGCTTCTCGCCTTTCTTCTTAAACGCCATAGCGACGCCTGTCGCGTGCAAAATTTGCGCGCCGATAATGATTTGCGGCATCAGAACGTTGACGCCTTCCGGAATTTGGCCGCCATGCTGATGGCCGCGGGAATATAGGAATGCTTGGTACAACGGCAGACCATGCCATACGATTTGCGGCATGTCGCGGTAGCCTGGGCAAATAAAGTCATCTTTGTTCAAAGCGTATTCGCTGCCTACCATAGAAGCTTCTTGACCGGATACCGGCGCATAGAAGCCCAGACGCCCTTGACGGCCAAGGTTTACGGCACGCTCGTCCCATGTGCGCGTGAATACCATGCGATACATAATTTCTTTCAATTGGTCATCTGTTAATTCCGGCATGTAGTCCGGGTTAATTACGTCACCATCGAGCGACAATACGGATAGCGGCGTAACCGGTTCTGTTTGAACTTCGTATGGCAATTTGCTCATTTTGAACGTTCACCTCAATCGAAATATTTGAAAATCGGGTACCTCTGTTATAGAATTATTATAAACCTGTTTAACGAAAATGGTCAAAGTAAAAAACAAAAAAACCGTTGTTTTTTCGCTGATTCTTATCGATTCGTTAAGAAATTGTATATGCTACAGAGTTCAATGATTACTATAACAGCATAATACAACAGCAAAAAAAACGCTCTTTTCCCTTCCATACCTTACTATTGTTTGCCCACAACACTGCTATTCCATTCAATCACGATAAGGAGTTATCACGATGACAGACGAGCGTTATTTAAAAAGAACCATATTAAAGGAAACGGTCGAAAGCCGCTTTCTTCCCGAAGGAAGCCGCAACCTTCGTGTGTTCCTGCCGCCGGGATACAATGAGGTGCTCAGCTATCCGGTTGTATATTGCCAGGACGGCGAAGATTTCTTCAACTTTGGGCGTGTGGCGACTACAGCGACGAAGCTTATCCTTGATGAAGGTTTGGAGCCGTTCATTATTGTTGGCGTCGATGTCGACAAGAAGGTGCGCACGGAGGAATACGCGCCGGACGGCTCGCGCCACGAAGCTTATATCCGTTTCTTCGCGGAGGAGCTTGTCCCTTATATTGAAGGCAAATTTCCGGTTAAGCAGCGCAAAGAGGACCGCGTGCTTGCGGGCGACAGCTTAGGCGGCACGGTATCTTTGCATCTTGCGCTCGCGTATCCCGATCTGTTCAACCGTGTGATGTCGCTTTCGGGCGCATTTTACGCCAGTTCGCAAGCCATCGTCGGCAACTGCGCCGATTTAAGCTGGCTGACCATCTATATGATCGTCGGCCTTCAGGAAGATGCCTATGAGACAGACCGGGGCGTCTACGATTTCGTCGCGCTGAACCGGAATACGAGAGCGCTGCTTGAACACAAAGGCGCAGCCATCTTTTATGAAGAGAAGGACGGCAAGCATCAATGGGGCTTCTGGCAGCAGGAAATTCCGCAAGCGCTCCGTTACTTCATCGAGGTCGAATAATAACGGGAAAAGGCCGGCATGCAACGGGGGTTAACCCCGAACCATGTCGGCCTTTATTTTGGCTAAAAGCGCTCTGCAGCCCTCTTCCACCAGCTCATAAACGTAGGGGAAGTTGCCTTCATAATAAGGGTCAGGCACATCCTGAACCCCCCGATGCGGCAGCAGCTCCATAAATGTAAAAACTTTGCCGTCCCTATCTATCCCATTTCGGAAAACGTCCCGCACATCCTTTAAATTTTTCCGGTCCATACAGATGATATAGGTGAAGCTGCCGTAATCCTCAGGCTTGACAAGTCTAGCTCTCATCCCTTCGTAAGAAACGCCGTGTTCATCCAGCACTTTACGAGTACCTTCGTGCGGCTGATGGCCGAGATGCCAATCGCCGGTTCCCGCGGAATCGACTTCAATAGGGTATGGCAGACTCTCCTGGCGGACGATATGGCGCATCACCGCCTCCGCCATTGGCGATCTGCAGATATTGCCGAGACATACAAATAATACGCGTACCGCTTCCATTGTCATACATCCTTCTGCTTATAATTTTGCCCATTGACGGGCACCCTCTCCGATGCGGCGAATGCCCCGCGCAGCGACCGCCGCGGAAGCTTCCATTTATAATAGACTGACAGCATGCGGAATACAATGACGATCACAAATAATACAAGCAGCTCGACCGTCGTCTCGAACCAGCCGAGTCCGATGGCAAGACCGGCCAGCATCGCCCAAACCGCATAAATTTCGTCCTTCAGCACAAGGGGCTTGCGGCCCGCGAGAACATCTCGAATGATGCCGCCGCCAATACCGGTAAGCATCGCCGCCACTAGCACGGCGCTGAGCGGATGCCCCATATCGGTCGCGTACAGCGCGCCCTGAATGGCGAAAGCCGCGAGACCAATCGCATCGAATAACGCTTCGCTGCGCCTCCACCGCAAAATCCATCTTACCGGCAGCACGAACGCAATCGTCATGGAGATAATCGCGATTTTGAACAAATAGCCTTGACTCCATAGCGTGGTCACCGGCATGCCGATCAATAAATTCCGAACGACGCCGCCGCCGAACGCGGTAACGAGCCCTAACACATAGACTCCCAAAATATCGTATTCTTCCTCCATGGCAACAATCGCGCCGCTCACGGCGAAAGCAATTGTGCCGATGATGCTGAACACGTTAAATATATCCATACTCACAGCTGCAGTCCCCGCTTCCTATCATTGCCGCAATATATAACCTGATATGTCCTAACCCATTTTATATCCGCCCGAACCCGTCATGCAACGACAAATTTCGGTACATTGTCGGATTGGAAATGACACGATATACTGATAGTCATATTGTTGACGTTATAAAAATAGGAAGGACGATGAAGGATGCTGCAGCGAATCGTCATTTTTGCAGGAGGAGCGCTTGGCGACTGGTCGCTCGGGCTGGTCCGCGAGTCCGATACATTGATCGGAGCCGACAGCGGCGCCCGGTTTCTACTTCAGAACGGATTGGCCCCTGACGTGGCCATCGGCGACTTCGACTCCGTATCGGAAGAGGAGATGGCGCTGATCCGCGAGAAGAGCGGCCGCACCATCGCCTGCGATCCGATCGACAAAGACTATACCGATACCGAAATGGCTTTTCGTCTTGCCTTAGATATGAAGCCGTCCGAGCTGCTGTTGATTGGGGCGCTGGGCACAAGATTCGATCATTCGCTGGCGAATGTCCACCTGCTTGCGCTGGCCGATGCCTTCGGCATCCCCGCGCAAATCATAGACGCCCATAACCGAATACGCTTGATTTCCCGGACATGCGTGCTTGAGCGAGTCGATCATCCGCAAGTATCGCTGCTTCCGTTATCGGAGCAAGTTACGGGAATCACCCTTTCCGGCTTCCAATACCCGCTGAATAATGCAACGCTCACCATCGGTCAATCGATCGGCATTAGCAATGTTCTGTTAGCCGAGAGCGGGACGATCCGGTTAAAGGAAGGCCGGCTGCTCGTCATTCAAAGCCGCGATTAGCTGTTGCTTTCCTCCTCCGGAATGACGATCTCCAGCCCCTCCACATGCTTACGGCCCATGAGATGACGCGCCTTCCGGTTCGCTTTGGATTCAAAGACGATATCCAGATCATAAGTCTCGCCGGGATATAGCTCTTTCCTCGCAATATAGAGCTTCAATCGCTTCTGGTTGAAGCTCAGCTTCTCCCCTTTCACTTGGACAATGACGTTCCCCCGCTCATCCGCAGGTTTATAGACGACTCCCGCCCGTTTCAACGGATAGATCCAAACAGCGTCTCCTTTTTGAAAAGACGGCCTGTTTTCTTTCTTTTCGTGATTGGCGGCAGAATGCTCCCTGCTGTCCGCTTTCGCCGGTTGAACAGGCAGCGTTATTCCCGTCACATCCGGCACCGCAATTCGCGACGGCTCGGGCTGGCTGTTTTTCTTCGCTAACAGCGTCTCCGCCCGCGCCATTACAGACTCCGGCAATCCGAACCGTCTGGCAATCGCAAAAGCGTGACTGTCTCCCGCTTCGCCGATTTCCAGACGGTATAGCGGCATTAACGTTTCAGGGTCAAACGCCATTCTGCCGTTTTGGCAGCCCGGAGTCCGAGCGGCGAACGTTTTAATCTCATTAAAATGGGTCGTCGCCGCCACAAGCGAGCCTTTCTCAAGCAAGCATTCCAGCACAGCGATCGATAAAGCGATCCCTTCCGACGGGTCCGTTCCGGCAGCCATCTCGTCGAGCAGCAGAAGCGAGCTTGGTCCCGCGCTAGTGAGCATCTCCTTCAAAACAGCGATATGCGAGGAGAAGGTGCTAAGCGATTGCTCTAAGCTTTGACCGTCTCCCACGTCGGCAAGCACCTCGCGAAAGATACCCATGACGCTCCCCTCATCCGCCGGAATGAGAAGGCCGGATTGATTCATGAGCGCGAGGAGCCCCATCGTTTTTAAAGCAGCCGTCTTCCCGCCTGTGTTCGGGCCCGTAATGATGAGCTGCTTCCACCTCTCTCCGAGCTCCGCGTCGATCGGCACGCAATTGTTGCCTAAAAGCGGATGTCTTGCGCCTTGCAGCTTGATGACCGGCTCACCGCTTAGCGCAATCAGCCTGCCCTCATAGCTTCTCGCCAGCTTGCCGCGCGCCATAATGAAATCGAACGACGCCATGGCCTGCCTGTTCGTTTCGAGCGACAGCGCGTAGCTTTCCGCAAGCTCGGATAGTCTGGCGAGCACGACCGTCCGCTCCCGCTCCTCCGCCGCCCGCCATTCCGTAAGCTCCAGCTGCAGCTCGGAAACATCCAAAGGTTCGACGAACAGCGTCTGTCCGCTGGACGATTCATCGAGCACGGTTCCCGGCACCTGCTTGCGCAGCTCCCGCTTCACCGCAATGACGAACCGGTCCCTCCGCTTGCTGACGATCGATTCTTGGAGGGCGCTGCGGTATTTGCTAAGCGCATTCTCCATTTTGCGGCTGATCCTATCCTCCATCGCGTAAATCTGTCTTCGGATATAGGCCAAGTCGGGACTTGCTTCATCCGTAAGCATGCCGTATCGAATGCTCCGCCCAAGCTCTTCCCTTAGCGGCTTGCATTCGTCCATCGATTCCGCATACGAAGCGATTGTTGGCGCCAGATGCATTTTGCTGCGCATATATTTCTTCATTTGAGAAACGGATGTCAGCCATATCGCTACCGCATCCAGCTCCGCTTCCGTGTAGATCTTTCCTTTTCCGAGGAGTGACATGAACGTATCGATCCCCTCCATCGCGGACAGCGGAATGCTTGCCCCGCTTCCCAGCAGCTCGGAAGCCTCGTTCGTCTCCTTTAACCATGCTTCAATCTGCCCTGCAGCCGTACTTGGCTGCATCGCTTCAGCCAGGCGTCTTCCGGCAGGCGAGACGGTATACGCCGCTACCATGTCCTTAATCCTGTCGTACTCCAGCTTTTTATACGTTTGTTCGTTCATTGTTTAAGCCTCCTAAATTGTAAAATATACAAAAAAAAGCAGGAATCGAAAACGCGAGCGCGTTCCGTTCCTGCCCTATTGGCGCTGCAGCCCAGCCCTAATCCGCCGCCGCGAAAAATCGCAGCAGCAAAAAAGGGTACAAAAAAACCGTGCTTTGGGAGCACGGTGATTGGGCCACATCCGATTGGCATGTTGGCGGAAATCCTCATGTTCTCAACTCTTGGAATCAGCTCACGAAATAAACCTATATCGATGATCGTTTTCAGAAACCTAGAAACGATATAAATAGGCCGTTCATTTCGCACTGATCATATCCAATTAAGAGTTAAGAACACCTGCAAACATCAAAATTTCCCCTTTACATGCAATTTCATCCCTATAATAGACGATATCTGGCAGCCTTGTCAAGGTAAGACCGTCTTTTTTTTAAAAACCGTCATAGCAAGTAAACCTCCTGCTCAGCTGCCATTCAAATTATTGGAGCTCGATTCGCAGACCGGTTGTTGCAAACTGTACGTGAGGAGGAAGCACCTCCTGCTTGTTCACGTCGATATCATGGGATAAATGCGTGAAGAGCGCACGCTTCGGCTTCCATTCTCGAATCAGCTCAAGCGCTTCCCTCACATCGTATAGAGACCTCGATTCGCGGGGATACGGCTCGTGAAAGAAGCTGGTTCCAAGGATAAGCAAATCCGCATCCCGAAGCGGCTTCTGCTGCTCCTCTGTCAAATCGATCGCATCGGGGCAATACACCCAAATATAACGAGTCTCCCGATGAACAAACTTAAAGGCGTAAGAGTAACCATTCTTCCCGTGGTTAACCCGCCATGGAGTGACATCCCATCTCCCGATCGCCAGCGTATCGTCGAACGGGATATAATCGATTCGAGCCTCGAGCCACGGGAATCGTGACTGGATTTCGGCAATAACCTCAGACGGGGCATAGGCTGTGCCGCGTTCTCCGGACCATCGGCTCACGTCATACCATTCCGGCAGTCCGCCGATATGGTCGAAATGCGCATGTGTAATCAGCATCCGGTCGATACGGCGCAGCTTCGCCTCCTCCATCTGGCGGCCCCAGTCTGGACCGCAATCAATCCATGTGACCCCCGTTTCCGAGTCATTGATCTGCAAGGAGGAACGGTACCGGCGGTTATTCCCGCCTCCGATCCGCGCTTCCTCGCAAACCGCGCATTCGCAGTAGACGCGAGGAACGCCCTGGGAATCGCCGGTCCCCCGGAAGGTGATCGTTGTTGTCATAGCGGCAGCAGTTGAATGCTGTCTTTACGCTTAATCGACTCTACCATCTCCAGCCACGCCTCCGGTTTGTTCGGAAGTGCGGAGTAGTAGCCTTCAAGGAAAGCCGCGACAAGAGACGCATCTACCTGCGAAAGCTCTTCGTCAGCCGGAAGGAAGCCGAGATCCAGCTCCGTTACCGCTTGCCCTTCGTGGTCCCAGGATGGATGCACATACTCGAGATCCAGTTTTTTGTAGCCCATATGGGACAGCACTTCTCTTCTAACATACGGATTCATCGGCGAGACGCCGCCGAATTCATGAGAAGCGGCGCGGTAAGGATCGTAAATTTCCGCGAACATGCCGATCGGTTCCGTTCCCGACTCCGCCGCAAGCCGGTCCAAATCTTTCTGCCTGCTTCGCATCAGAAAACGTCCGATGCCAAGCGAAGGCTTGCCGATAATCGTAAAATCCGTCATGGCGACGCGGAGCTTCGGATAGTAGCGGTATTCCGTCGCGCCGACAACCTCTTCGCCATGCAGCGCAGCATAAACATGGATGCTTTCGTCCTGGAGCGGTTCCCTCCATAGCTCATAAGCAAGCACTTCCTCGGGAGGGAAAATCGTTCCCAGCAGTTCATGCAGCGGTTTAAAATATTTGTCGTCAATGGACGTAATACGGTGATAAGTCAGCATCGATTAATCACTCCTGTTATGAATTCGTAAACGGATTTCGCCATTCCATAATGGCCGCGTAATTCAATGATTCTTCGTCTTCCAAATAATCCGCTGCAACGCCGACCGGCATACGCCCGCAGCGAAGCAGGAACGAGATGACGGGATCCTTCCATTCTCCCGCAATGACTTTATCCAAGTACTGCAGAGCCGTTGCTTCCTTTGCCTTGCCGGCAAAGCCCGGCATACGCCCTCCGCCTAGAAGCCGTTCGAGCTTCAAATGGACGACGGTTTCGTACATCGATTGCATCAGCCACTTGCCTACTCCGGCTTTGCGAAACGCCGGGATGACGCATATATCGACGACGTACAGCGTATCGCCGTTTGGATTATGATTGCGGATATAGCCGCCCCCTGTGATCTGTTCCCAATTATGTACATGGCCGTAATCGTCCAGCCTCACGATAAGTCCCGTCATCGAGCCGACGATTCGGCCGCCGACCTCCGCGCAAAGCGCCCCTTCCGGGAAGCGAGCAACATGCTCGCGGAGCTGCTCCTCGTTCCATAGAAGCTCTTCCGGGAACGGCGGCGGGAAGCTGGCCCTCTGCGCATCAATCAATCCTTCAGCATCGGCTTCGGTATAATTGCGGATCAACGCCTTAACCGGTTTGCCGTCTTGCATTAAATAAAGGTCCTTCCTCAACTCGGACAGCCCCCTCTTTAGCTCCAGTCCGGATAAAGATCGGAACGGCGGTCCCGCCAAGTCATGACGGAGCCGTTCTTCCGCACTTCCTCCAGCAAGCTCAGGTCAAGATCGCCGACGACCAGCATATCGTCGTTAATGACGCCTTCGGCAATAATGCCGGCTGGCGGGAATGGGATATCATTCGGCGCGAGTATCGCCGCTTGGCCAAAGTTCGCGCGCATGAAATCGACTTTGCGCAAGGAGCCGACTGTGCCTGTCAGCACAACATAGACTTGATTTTCAATCGTTCTGGCATGGCTGCAATAGCGAACGCGATAGAAGCCGTGACGGTCATCCGTGCAGGAAGGGCAGAAAATAACGTCCGCGCCCTTCGCTCTCGCCATCCGAACGATTTCCGGAAACTCGATATCGTAGCATGTGAGCATTGCAATAGTGCCGAATTTCGTTTGGAACACTTCAATGCCTTCGCCCGGCGACATATCCCATTCCGAAACCTCGGTCGGAGTCAGATGGATTTTGTGCTGGACATCGACTTTGCCGTCGGGGTGGAACAAATGCGCCGCGTTGCGGCGTTTGCCGCCCGCCACTTCCACCACATGCGTTCCGCCGACGATGTTCATGTTATACGCCTTCGCCAGCCTCTGGAACAGCTCGATATACGCATCCGTAAATGCGGGGAGCTTATCGATCGTCAGCGCTTCGCCCGATTCATCCCCAATGGACAGCAGCTGCGTCGTCATAAACTCGGGAAACAGCAAAAATTCAACGCCGTACTCGGAGGCGTTGCGCACATAATGCGTCACTTGCTCTTCAAACTGCTTGAAGCTATCAATATCCGCTAGCTTGTATTGGACAGCCGCGACTCTATATTTCATCGTTTCTTCTCCTCTCAACCCTGGGGCCGCATCTTATTTGCGCTGCTTGAACTGCAGCGTTATCGTCGTACCGAGATTAGGCAAGCTGAAGACGTCGATTTTGCCTTCATGCAAATCGACAATCCGTTTGGCGATCGACAACCCAAGACCGACACCGCCCGTAGACCGGCTCCTCGCGCCGTCTACCCGGTAGAACCGCTCGAACAGATGCGGAATTTCTTTTTCCGGAATGCCCATCCCTTTATCTTTCACTTCAATCTTTACAATATTTTTCATCAGCGTGACGGAAATATCGATCGGTTCCTTGGAATATTTGATCGCGTTATCCAGCAAAATGACCAGCAGCTGGCGTATTTTATCCTTATCGCCCATCATGCGCACAACCTTGGACAATGCCTTCACCCGGATCGTCCGTTGGAAGGTCGTCTGCAGCATGCTCGCAATCTCGTCGATGACCTGCACCACGTCGAACATTTCCAGCTTCAGCCAATCTTCCTGCTCAGCCTCCGCAAGCGTCAGCATCGACTTCGTCAAGCTCTGTAGACGGGTCGCTTCTTTGGAGATGGCTTCAATCGCTTCGTCCCGCACTTTCTCGTCGTCCCTACCCCAGCGCTTCAGCATGCCCGCATAGCTGCTAATGACGGTAAGCGGAGTCTTCAGCTCATGGGAGGCATCAGCGACAAACTGCTTCTGCCTTGCAAACGTCCGGTCTAGCCGCTCAATCATTTGGTTAAACGCGCGAATGAGCTGCTGAAGCTCAGCGGACTCCTCTCTGTTGCCCATATCGATCTGCCGCAGCTTTCCGCTTCTGTCAATCTCGCGCATCGTATTGACCATTTGCTGAATGGGCGCCGTCAGCCTTGACGTGAACCAATACGTTCCGAAGATGGCGAACAGGATGGCTCCAACGCTTGTTACGCTGAGCGCGGCAACTAGCACCTGCAAATAGTTATCGAGCTCATCCAATATCCGCGTCACCTCGAGCATCGCGATGACCTTTCCCTCCTGGTACAGAGGAACCCGCATAAATAAAATCCGCTCGCCGCCTTTTGTAATCATCCCGGAATGATGGAACGGCTCGAACTCGGCCGGCAGCTCCAATAAGACGGGGTGAGAGCCGCTCCCGATATTCAGCACGCGATTATTAGGCGAAATAATCCGTATCATCTCGTTAACGTTGCGGTATTCCTCAAGGAGATCGGGCGAGTCGAGTCCGCGGCCGCTTTGAATGCGCGGATTTTCGAGCAAAAGGTTCATTTTTGTTGTAATGACTTCCTCTTCGCTCTCCGTCGTTATTTTAATCACATAAAAGTAAACAAAAATATTAAAAAAGATCAGAATCAGAATAAGCCAAAATATAGTAAAAAGCGTAAATCGTTTACGCAGCGTCATGCATCTGGCTCCTTTATCATATAGCCGACGCCGCGCACCGTATGGATCAGCTTATGGCGATAGCCCTTGTCCAGCTTCTGACGCAAATAACGAATGTATACGTCGACCAGATTGGTTTCTCCGATGAAGTCGTAGCCCCACACCTCGGATAATATATCTTCGCGAGATTTCTCTTCATTGCGGTTCTCCACCAAATAGACCAGCAGCTCGAATTCACGGGGCGTCAGCTCGATCAGCACATCCTTACGGTACACTTTGCGCGACCGCAGCTCAATCGAAAGATCGCCAAGCTTAATAAGATCAGAGCCTTCCGCTTCCTTCGGATACTGCTGAAAGATGCGAAGGATATTACGGACCCTTGCAAGCAGCTCTTCCATCGCGAAAGGCTTAGTAATATAGTCGTTGGCTCCATGCTCAAAGCCGCTCACTTTATCCGGCACCGTGTCTCTGGCTGTCAGCAAAATAATGGGCACCGGGTTTCCGGCCTGCCTAATGAGGCGAAGCACCTCGATCCCGCTCATTTCCGGAAGCATCACGTCCAGAAGCACGAGATCCCACTCGCCCGTGGAAGCCATTTCATAGCCTTTGCGGCCGTCGTCCGCGACGCCTACCGTATACCCTTCATGCTCTAATTCCAATTGCAGGATGCGAGCGATGCCCGCTTCATCCTCTACAACAAGTATTCGTTCATTCATGCTCGGGGGCACCTGCCTTCCTTCCAAAATCCCAATAATATTATCATCATAAAGAAGGAATAGTCGAATTGCAAGGGAGCCGCCGCTCGCGCGCTTACTTCCATCCCTCCATAATCCGCTCGCAAATTTTCGAAATCGCCCGCGACAGCCGGTAATCAAGCACGGAATGATCCGTTACCCATTTGCCGCTCCAAAGCATATTGAGAACAGCATCCTGCGGGAGGAGAGGAATCGCCGAAATCGGATGCTCGGGAAACAGCGCGAACCATTCCCTTCTGCCCCGGAAGCGTACATCCTTATTGGCGGCGAAGTGTAAAGAGCCGCCTCTCGTCTTCAGCTCCTCGCCAAGCTTCATGAGCTTTTGAATCTGTCCAACCTGCCATTTGGCGATAAAAGGATCGCCTACCGCAATAACATGCCTGGATTGCTTCAGCCAAAACATCGCGTGCTGATCATGCCAGCTGCTGGAGAAGTCGATCAGATTAACGGTATGTCTGTTCTGCTGGAGCTGCATCTGGAACAAGCGTGCATCCTGGTCCCGGTTCGCTCCTTCCTCAGCCTGAAGCGCAAGCCAATTCACATTTTTTCCGCTCCTCCGCTGGATGAACCGTTCCGAAATACCAGCTATAAGACCGGGCTCTTTGGCATCCTTCTTCGAGTATGGCAGAAGCTCTACCCACTCCGGCTGAACGCCGTAATACTCCAATGCGGTGACCGGAATGCCTTTGCGTCCCAGCATCATCGCCATCGTAATGGCAAGCATGGTCGCTCCCGCCCCAGGGGTAACGGATAGCACGCTTATGATAGGAGGATTCCCGTCAAATCTGCTTGAATCCCAGCGCATCGGCTCCTTTTCGGTCTGCCTTATATGCGAGTCGAAGGAGCGAAGCGCCCGCTCGACCTCGGTCATCGATTGGTAGCGTTGCTCCGGATTCGGCTGCACCATGCGCTCGAGCATCATGCCGAAGGACGATGGGATGTCCTTCGGGAGCTGAAGAACCGGCTGTTTTCGCCCTTCCCTACCAAGCTCGTTTACTAGCCCAGCGCCATTCGAAGCCATATGGTACAGCAGCGCTCCCAGTCCATATATATCGGTGCGGGTGTCGCTTTGCTTGCCCGCTTGCTGCTCCGGAGCGGCGAAGCCAAGCGTCCCCAGCTTGACGGTATCGAACATTTGGCCTTCTTTGTATCGTCTGGAAATACCGAAATCGATTAATTTAACATGTCCTTTGCTGTCAATCATCACATTGGACGGCTTCAGGTCCCGATGGATAATGGCGGACGGCTGGTTATGCAAATAGTGAAGCGCCGAGCATAGCTGCAAACCGATATGCACGAGCTTGGAAAACGGGAATCCGGCGGGAGTCTTCGCCATGATGCCGGCAATCGTGTCCCCCTCTATGTAGTCCATCACTAACGCTTCTAACCCCTGATTCGATTCAGGCGGAAAATAATCTGTAATCAGCGGCAAGTTCGGATGGCTCAAATTCATTAGCGTATGCGCTTCATCCGAAAAAGCGCTTAGCCCGCTTCTTGCAGAGGTCACTTTTATCGCGCGCAGCGTCCCTCCTAGCTTCAGGTCATGCGCAGCGTAGACGATGCCCATGCCGCCTTGTCCGATTATCCGCGCGATGCGGTACCTGCCGCCCAAGATCATTCCCTGCTCCCATGCAGGCAGCACAGCATTTTGCAATCCCATAGCGATCATCTCCCAAACATAAAAAGCACCCCAAAAACGACTGCATACGGCAGAAGTTTTCGGGATGCTTTCCCAAATAATAAGGCATGAAATTGAGCTTATTGTATCATAAGCATACTGAAGCAACAATGCTTGCGGACTATTTTTTACGCATATAAAGCGTTATCTCTTCCCGGTTATGGAACAGCTGCTTCGCCTTCAACACGGCAAATCCGGTTTCAAGACGCTCCTTCACCTCGCGGATCGTCTGAAGCGGCTTGCGATGCATCAGCTTCACGGTAATGATGGCCGTCGCTTGTTCCGCCAGCGAATCCTTTAAATCCAACACCAGCCTGCTCATCAGCATCGGGCTCCAGCTCATATCGCATACAAGAAGATCGAACGAACCCGGGGCCAGCTTCGCCTCGGAGGCGTTGACCTTCAGATGAGTCAATGCCGGGTGATGAAGCAGCGATGGATGCATGTCGGCGGGGTCGATCGCCGTTACGCGCAAGCCGCGCTCCAGCAGGAGCGATGTCCAGCCGCCCGGGGCGGCGCCGATATCGAGCGCCGAGCTGTAATCCCCGTAATGCAAACCAAAGGCGCGCTCCGCTTCGAGCAATTTAAACTTCGCTCGTGAAACCTGTCCTTCTTCCCTTTGGAATCGAACGGCTCCGCCAGGCCAATCCGACAGCATATCCTCCGGTCTGCCGAAGCCAATGTACAGCTTCTGTTCTCCGGCATAAACGGAGATGATCATTTCCGGCTGTTGAACGACCGGCTCCGCGTCTAGCTCCATCAGAACGGCATCAAGCACAGCCTTCGTATCCGATGCGGTATACTGGAATGCGGTTTTCGCGTTCCTTCGAATATGAACGGCGGTCCGTTTATCCGTGAACATCAGCCTGGCATTCCGAATCAGCTCGGAGAGCTTTTCCAAGTCCCCCGCATCGCCCGAAATCGTAAGCGAACGATCAACCGGCTGAATATGCCGGAGAAAGATCGGCTCCTGCTCTTTGATTGCCGCAAGCACCTCAGCCGTCTCGAGCGAGCTGCTCATGACAAACACCTCGCCGGCTGCCAGCTGTAAAAAGCTGACGCCGGGTATTATTCTGCGAAGCTCCTCCATTGCATAGGGAGCATAGCCTTGATTCGCTGTTCCGATCCACTCACTCACGATTAATTTGGCCCTTTCCTAGTTGAAATGAGAAAATCTCTACCGCGTCCCTGTAAACGATATAAGGTCGAATTAATGCATCCGCTTGACTCAATCCCCTGACTCAGCCGCGATCGTGTCCAGCAAGCTTTGCGGCATTGGTCCGCCGTGCAGCAGCACGTGACTCGGAAGATGCTCGGAAAGATAATGGTACATTTGAATTTTTCCCGAAGCGCTCGAGGTGTGCAAATAGATGCGATTCGGATATTTTCCGCTTTGAACCAAATGACGAACGACTTCAAAGCCGGTCGGCTGCCCCCAGCCTAAATCAAAATCCAGCGATAATACATCGATTTGCTCCTCATCGATCAGCAGCTTGCATTCTTCAGACGTTTTGGCAAGCACAAAGCCTTTTGGACAGCTCCGGTAATCATCCAAATAGACATGAATCATGCTTTCCCCCCTAATTCGGTTCCGCATTGTCCCGGGACGAAGGAGCCGCGCCTGCTTCCTGACATGTGTCGCAAGCATATGCTTTGCGCCCGCCTACCGTTAATTTCCGGACCGTGCCGCCGCAGCGCTCGCATGCGTGACCGTCCCGATTATAGACGCGCAGCCGCTCAGCATAGCCCCCCGTCAAAATATCGCCCTCGAACAAAGGCTTGCTGGCCGCTCCGCCATGCGTAATCGAATCCCGAAGCACCGTCCCTACTGCCGCGTACAGACGCTCCCATTCCTCCTGATTTAACGAGGAAACTTTGACTTCCGGGCGAAGACGGGCTTCGAATGCGATTTCGTCGGAATAAACGGTTCCGATCCCCGATATAATGCGATCGTCTATCAGCGCGGTTTTCAGCGCGCTTCTTTTTTTCGCGAATCGTTCGATGAAGCGGTTCAACGTCAATCTTTTGTCGAGCGGATCCGGACCAAATTCCTTCATGTAGGCTTCCAGGCTCTTCACCGACATCAGCGCCGCATCGCCTGCGCGCAAGCCATAAAACGCCAATTGCCGTTCACCGAAGCGGATGACGATGGACGCCTGCGACGGATCCTCCGTTTCCTCCGGGGAGACGCTGCTGCTATAAACGTTTGCGCCTTCCGACAGATGAATCAGCAAGCGTTTGCCGTTATCCAGATGGAAAATAAGGTGCTGCGCTCTGCGCTCGACGAACCAAATCGTCTGACCGACAATATCTTGTTCGCTCGCTTGACCGTCTTGAAAAAGTTGATCGGAATGTATTGTCATTCCCGTTATTTGGGCTCCTGCGAATCGTTCTGCAATCATTGCCCGATAAATGTCCAATTCCGGCAGTTCCTGCATCTAAGCTCCATTCCTCCCTGCGATCGTTCCTATCTCGATCATGAAGGCCGGCTGCCGTTAATGACAGCTATCAGCTCATTCAGATCCTTACATATCAAATCGGGCTTGCAGCCCGCCGCTTCCGCATAACGCTCGTAATTCTGCTCATTGGTCAGGCCTGTGAAAACTAAGGCCGTTCCGCAGCCGGCCGCGATGCCGGCCGCAATATCCGTCGCAAGGTTGTCACCAACCACCCAAGTATTCTCCGCTGCCATTCCTAGCTTCTCTAGCGAATAGTCCATCAAAATCGCCGAGGGCTTGCCGATCACAACCGGGTCCTGCCCGCTTGCGGCCTTGAGCATGGCGCCAATGGAGCCCGCTCCCGGAAGCAGTCCAGTACCGGACGGGAGAAGCAAATCCGGGTTCGTCATGACGAATGCGGCGCCCCCTCGAATGTATTGCACCGCTTTGGCCGCACGGTCGTAAGTCAGCGAACGGTCCAGTCCCTGCACGACAAAATCCGCTTCCGCATCGGTCGGCTTGAGACCGACTTCTATCATTGCATCATACAAGCCGTTCTCCCCGATGATATAAACGGAAGCGCCAGGCGACCGTTCGGCGATGTAACCGGCTGCCGCTTGAGCCGAAGTGCATACCTCCTCCGGCAAAGCGGGTATCCCCATTGCCGTTAGCCGGTCCGCAACCTCCGTTGGCGTAGCCGTCGAATTATTCGTCACATAACGATAAGGCATCTTCGCCTCACGCAGCAGCGCAATCAGACGATCGGCCCCTTCTATTCGGTTCGAGCCGTGGTATAACGTTCCGTCCAGATCGATCAGTAAGCCGTTATTCGTAGTTATTGTGCCCTTCATCCACTCATCCCTCTGCCTTCTTGTTGTCCGAGCTTGCGCCGTAACCGGGTTATCCGGTTGCGAACGGCTTCCGCCTCCGCCCTGCGTTTGCTGTCGCGGCGTCCGTAGCCGATGGCGGCCTCGCTTCGTTCAAGCGCTTGCAAGGCAAAAGCTAGGGCTGACTCTAAATCCTTCGAACGATGCTCATAATACATGGCCAGCTCAATGCAAGCTTCCTTCGCATCTTCGTTATGCTTATCCCCGGCGCGCAAAATGGCTTTCTGCCACAATAACACAGCTCGTTCCCAATTTCCAGCCTTCTTGTCAGCCGCGGCAAGCATTAAAAGCGAAGAAGGAGCTGCCGTTTCCGCGGCGGCCGCCCTCCGGAACAGCTCCTCCGGAAGCGTAGAGCGGCCCATACGCCCTAGCCATAATCCGGTACGCACCAGCTCCTCCGCCTCTACCGGGTAACCGATTCGTTCAAAAACCGTTTCTTGAAGCAGATAACCGAAACGGATCGATAAACAGGTCAGCGACAGCAGATCGCTTTCGTTGTGGCGGAATACCCCTTCAAGCGGGGCCGGATTGCCATCGGCAAGAAACTGAAAATACAGCTGAGGCGCCAGCGAGCCGGGAACATCTTCCATTCTGGCAATGCCGAGGCGCTCCTCTTCAATATGACTTAGCTTCAAGGAAGCGAGCGTATTCCGCCAGATCGAACGGGACGGATGGAGAAAGTCCAAATGTTTGAGCTGCCAGGTCTGCCCTCTCATCGCGTTCATGATCATGCGGTTCTGCACAAGCGGCCAATCAAACGTCTTACCATTATAAGTCGCAAGATAAGAATAATTCCTCAGCTTTGCCTGCAAATCCTGCAGCATGGCATATTCCTCCGCAGGATGCCGGATCAGCGTTTGTTCAATAATGAAGGAGTCCCCGCTCAAATACCCGATGCCGACCATAAACGGAACATTGCCCGCTCCAACGCCGAGCCCCGTCGTCTCCAAATCCAAATAAAGAATCGACTCCGGGGACGGCGTCTCTCGATGGAAGGCCGCCAGCCCCGCAGCAGCCTCCGTCAGTTCGCCGACGGCATGCGTGCCGTGTCGGTGATCCAGCGGATACACTGTTTTACGCAGCAGATAGGCGCCGTATTCGTTGCGCCGCACCCCCACGCCGAAAGAAGACCAGGCGGGGTGCAGCTCCTCCTCTTCCTCATGAGCGCCGCCTTCGACAGTCACGTTTGTAGGCTCCGCGAGCACCGCTTCAACAGAAGAAGAAGCTTCCGTTCCGCGCAGCCGATTCATTCGATTCCGCAATCCGCTCATGCGTTACCACCCGCTTCCCTAAGCAGCTCCAGCGCCTGCTGCTTGCCGAGCAAGCCAACCTCTTCGATCGGCCCGACGCAGGCCGGGCAGCCGCTTAAGCAGCCGCAGGACGTAATCATCGACTCCGCATGGCGAAGCAGCTCGTCATGCACCTCGTACAGCCGTTCGCTCAGCCCGATTCCGCCCGGATACCGGTCGTAGAAATAAATGGTAGGCCGCTGCGTGTGCACCGCCTTTACCTGCGGGACGACACGAATATCGAACGGATCGCACATGAGGTAGAGGGGCGCTAAATGCACGAGGACATTTGCGATGCCTAGCAGCGCATATTGCATTTCGTTTTTGCTTTTACGGGCTGCCGCCTCCTCGCTGAAGGAGAACCAATAGCCGCTTGTGTGGAGCTCCTCCTCCGGCAGATGGATAGGCCCCGAACCGATATTCTCATGCGTGCGGAGACGAATTTTTTTGAAAATCGTCGCTTTGGCATTCACCGTCAGCTCGCCGTATTGGCGCAGCAGCTCTCCCGTCTGCCGTTCTTTGTCAACATGCAGCACCTTCAGCTCGACGGCCAAATTGGCGTCCGTGTAATAATCGACGTCGACTTCGCGCACATAAGCTTTTTTCTCCGGGTAGTCCAGCTTCTCCACTTGATATTGCACGCCTTCGTGGATATAAATCGCTTCCTCGTGGATCAGCGTCGGCGCGCTGAACCGGTCAACCTCCCCTAGAACGCGATGCTCGCTTGTCGTCATGTCGATAATAATGAAGTTTTCCTGCGCTGCCGACCGCAGCGAAATGCCGTGCGCCGGGAACGACTGCTCCATCCAGAACCAGCGGCCGCCGGCGCGGTGCAGCACCTTCTCCTCAACGAGAAACTCCATCATGTCTTCCAGCGGTTCTGAGCCGAACGTCTCTCCTTCTTGGAAGGGAAGCTCGTAAGCCGCGCATTTCACATGGTCGATCAGCACAAGCAGGTTGTCGGGATGAATAAGCGCCCGCTCCGGCGGATGCCCGAAGAAAAAGTCCGGATTCTGAATCATGTATTGATCCAGAGGATTGCTGCTTGCAACGAGGAACGTCACCGAGCTTTCCTGCCGCCTTCCCGCTCGTCCCGACTGCTGCCAAGTGCTCGCGATCGTGCCCGGATAACCGTTCAGCACGCAAGCCTGCAGCTGTCCGATGTCGATGCCGAGCTCCAGCGCGTTCGTGCTGACGACACCGCGAATTTCGCCCGTTCGCAGCCCCTTCTCAATCTCCCGCCTCAGCTTGGGCAGATAGCCGCCGCGGTAGCCGCGAATCGACTTGTCGTCCAGCTTGCCGCGTATAAGCTCCTGCAAGTAAGTAAGCAAAAGCTCCACCCGAACGCGGCTTCTTGCGAACACGATGGTTTGCACGCCTTGCTTTAGAAGCATCGCGGCGAGCTTTTGGGTCTCCAGCACGCTGCTTCGGCGGATACCGAGCTGCTTATTGACCACCGGCGGATTATAAAATATAAAATGCTTCTCGCCTATCGGCGCGCCGTTGTTATCGATCAGCTCCACCTTCTCGCCGATCAGGCGTTCCGCATGCTCGCGCGGATTATCGATCGTCGCTGACGCGCATATAAACTGCGGGTTGGACCCATAAAATTTGCATATACGCTTCAACCGGCGAATGACATTCGCCACATGGCTGCCGAACACCCCGCGGTAAGCGTGCACTTCGTCGATCACGATAAACTTAATATTCTCGAATAGCTTGACCCATTTCGTATGGTGAGGCAGGATTGCCGAATGCAGCATATCCGGGTTCGTCACGACGATATGCCCCGCGTTGCGGATGGCGGTTCTAACGGTCGGCGGCGTATCTCCATCGTATGTATGGGTCTTGATTCCGCTTTCCATCAAATCCGCAAGCGCCTGCAGCTCCGCAACCTGATCCTGCGCGAGCGCTTTCGTCGGAAACAAATAGAGCGCTCTGCCTTCTTCGTTCTGCAGGATGCTCTGTACAACGGGCAAGTTATAGCACAACGTCTTGCCGGAAGCCGTCGGCGTCACGGCGACAACGTGATTGCCCCGTCTTGCGGCCGCGTACGCGTCAGCCTGATGGGAATACAGCCGCTCGATCCCCCGCAGACGGAGCGCCTCGCGCCAAGCGGGATGAAGATCGTCCGGAAGCGGCGCATACTTGGCCTCGCGAGGCGGCAGCGTGCGCCAATGCGTCACGTTCTCCATTACCGATTCATCCGTTTTTAGAAAGCCGAGCCACTCCTCCAGACTGGCCGCTCTTCCCGTCCATTTGTTCATTCGCCGTCAACTCCCCCGCCGTGCCTCTGTTGTGCTGGTATGTACCGTTCAGTAGTGAAAACTATCGCTCTTTATTGTACAGAATACATGTTCGCTCGGCAATGCCATTTTCAGGATACGTCGCGCTATAAGCCGCTTCCTTCCCGATCCGGAAGCGGGCGGCTGATCTCCACCGAGCTGAAGTCCGTGGCCGCGATCACATTCGGGAATACCGCCGCCGCTTCTGCTGCCAGCTTCGCCAGCTCTTCATTGCTGTACCTCCCGCTGAAATGCGTCATCGCCAGCCCCTTCGCGCCGGCTGCAAGAGCCGTTCGCGCCGCTTCCACCGTCGTGCTGTGTCCGAATTCATGGGCTTTCTCCTCCAGCCCGGCGGCAAACGTCGCTTCATGCACGAGAAGGTCGGCTTCTTTCGCCAGCGTCAGCGACATGTCGCATGGACTTGTGTCACCGAGCAAGGTAACGACCCTGCCGCGAATAACGCCGTCCGTCACATCCTCCGGCCGAATTACGGTTCCGTCCTCAAGCGTGACCGTTTCCCCCGATTTTAGCTTGCCGAACAACGGCCCGGCCTTCACGCCAAGCGACTTCGCTTTATCCGCAAGCAGAGGTCCCGGCGTGCTGCGCTCCGCGATCCGGTAGCCGAAGCAAGGCACGCGATGCACGAGCGGCCCCGCGCTGACGCTAAACCTTCCTCCGTCATAAACCGTCGACAGCTCTTCCTCTTCCAGCTCATGAAAGGTTAGATCGTAATCCAGCATCGTCCCGGTCAGCGCGAATACCGTCTCGACATAGCTCTTAATCCCGGCTGGTCCATACAGCGTTACCGGTGTAATGCCGCCTGCGAAGGAGCGGCTGCTGAGCAAGCCGGGCAAACCGTATACATGATCGCCGTGCATGTGCGTGACGAAAACCCGCTCCAGCTTGCTTAGCTTAAGCGGCACATGCATCAGCTGGTGCTGCGTCGCCTCCCCGCAGTCGAACAGCCACCAGCCGGATTCCGAATCCGGCAGCTGCAAAGCCATCGATGTCACGTTCCGCTGCTTGTTCGGTCTGCCGGCTCCCGTTCCCAAAAACCATACTTTCATCCCTTTGCCCTCTTTCCTTCAGCTTTCTGGCGCCATGTCTGCGATGTTAAAGGAGCCCCCCGAGAAGCGATCCTTGGGATCGATCTTCGGAAGGCTCGAACGATGTATTCCTATGCTTTATCCACGTTAAAATATTGCGCTTCCGGATGAGCGAACACCATCGCGGACACGGATGCCTCCGGCTCCATCATGAAGCCTTCGGTCAGCTCAACGCCGATGTCGGACGGCTTCATCAAGTCGAACAGAGGCTCTTGATCCTCAAGGTTCGGACATGCCGGATAGCCGAATGATACCCGGATACCCTGATAACGCGCGCCATGCCGCTGCTTCATCGTCATGTCGGCCGGATCCGGATAACCGCAAATGTCGCGCATCATGTGGTGGACGCGTTCCGCAAGCCCCTCCGCTACCTCAAGCGCGACGGCTTGCAGCGCGTGGGAACGGAGGTAATCGCCTTTATCCTTCCACTCGTTCGCAAGCTCGCGTATCCCTTGACCCGCGGTGACGACGAGGAAGCCGACATAATCCATGACGCCGCTGTCGACGGACTTCAAGAAATCCGCCAAGCACAGGTATGGCTCCACCTGCTGGCGCGGGAACGTAAATCGTTTTATTTCTTTGGTTGGGTCCTGCGGATCATAGATGATGACATCGTTGCCCGAGGATTGCGCCGGGAAGAAGCGGTACATGCCATGCGCCTTCAAATAACCTTGGGCGCTTCCTTCCTTCAAGATGGTGTCTACCGTTTCCTTGAGCTGAACCGCCTTCTCGTTGCCCTCGGCAAGCAGCTTCTCGACCGTGCCCTTTAACCCAAGATGATGGCCGAGCAGCATTTGCATATTCACATAAGGCACGATTTGCGGGATCGGCACATCGCGAAGAATATGGCGCTCCAAATCCGGCGGCGCGAATACCGGCGCGTCCGGATTAATCTTGGAGCGAACCGCGCGCGTCAGCTGAGGCATTGGCTTCTCTTCCGCCTCGTCAGCCGCTCCCGCAGCCTTATAAGCCGCCAGCTC
Organism: Paenibacillus nanensis; assembly: GCF_003583765.1. GTDB lineage: Bacteria > Bacillota > Bacilli > Paenibacillales > Paenibacillaceae > Pristimantibacillus > Pristimantibacillus nanensis. The sequence goes on along the minus strand of NZ_QXQA01000004.1, from coordinate 230,223 downwards.
TTCCTCCAGACGCTTGCGATGCTCGGGATCCATCAGCTTGTTCGCGATATCGAGACCGTCCATCGCGTCCTTCGCGTACAAGACAAGTCCGTCATATTCCGGACCGATTCTCGTCTTCGTGAACTTCCGCGTCAGCGCCGCTCCGCCTACCAGAATCGGCGCGTCGATGCCCGCGTTGCGGAGATCCTGCGCCGTCACCACCATCTGCTGGGCAGACTTTACAAGCAGGCCGGACAAGCCGATGGCGTCAACCTTTTCTTTACGGTAGGCTTCGATTAATTGCTCAGGCGGCACTTTGATGCCGAGATTAATGATTTTGTAGCCGTTATTCGACAAAATGATTTCGACCAGGTTTTTGCCGATATCATGCACATCGCCTTTTACCGTTGCAAGGATGATCTTGCCCTTTACCGACGTCTCTTCCTTCTCCATAAACTGCTCGAGATGGCTGACGGACGCTTTCATGACCTCGGCGCTCTGCAGCACCTCCGCAACGATCAGCTCGTTGTTGTTGAACAGCCGGCCGACCTCTTCCATCCCGCGCATAAGCGGACCATTAATGATGTCGAGGGGCGCGTATTTCTTAAGCGCTTCGTCGAGATCCGGAATGAGCCCTTCCTTCGTCCCCTCCACAATATAGGAAGCGAGACGTTCCTCCAGCGTCAGGTTCGAAATCTTCTCCTTCTTCTCAACCTTCTTGTCGCGGAATGCCGCAACAAACGCCGCTAGCGTATCGTCGTTCGTATTGTAGATGAGGTCCTCAGCAAGTCTGCGCTCCTCCTCCGGAATGGAGGCGTATCTTTCCAGCTTTTCCGTATTTACGATCGCGTAATCAAGACCCGCTTTGGTTGCGTGGTACAAGTATACCGAGTTCAGCACCTCGCGTCCCGCGTCAGGCAAACCGAACGAAATGTTGCTGAGACCGAGAATCGTCTTTGTCTCCGGATATTTTTCCTTAATCATGCGAATGCCTTCAAGCGTCTCGACCGCGGAACCGATATATTGCGGGTCTCCGGAGCCGATCGGGAACATATTCGGGTCGAAAATAATGTCCGCCGGATTCACGCCATACTTCTCCGTCAGCAGCTTATAGGCGCGGTCTGCGACTTCCAGCTTCGCTTGCCTCGACACGGCCTGACCGCGCTCATCGATCAGAATCATGACTACAGCCGCGCCGTAACGGTGGATCAGCGGCACGATTTTTTCGAACTTCGACTCGCCGTCCTCCAGGTTAATGGAGTTGATAATCGCTTTGCCCTGCGAATATTTGAGGCCGAGCTCGATAATATGATCGTAGGTGGAGTCCAGCATAAGAGGCGCTTTGATCTTCTTCACGACCTGGGGCAGGAATTGACGCACCGCGTAAGCCTCGTCGATGTCCGTATCCTGCAGGTTGATGTCGATGACATGCGCGCCGCCCTTCACCTGTGACCTGGCGATTTCGGACGCTTCGTCGAATTTTTCTTCTTTTATAAGACGCTTGAATTTACGCGAACCGGAAATGTTCGTTCGTTCTCCGATCATAATCGGACGGTTGTCCGCTTCGATAAAAACGGTGTCGATGCCGGATACGGCGTCAGGATGCTCGCCCATCTTCGTGCGCGGCTCGTATTTCGCCATTGTTTCCGCAATCGCTTGGATGTGGGCAGGAGTCGTGCCGCAGCAGCCGCCGGCAATGTTGAGCCAGCCCTGCTCGGCGAAAGCGGACAGCTTATGCGCCAGCGATTCAGGCGACTCGTGATAGTTGCCGTTCTCGTCGGGCAATCCCGCATTCGGATAGCAGCTGACTGCAGAGTCCGCGATTTCGCTTAGCGTACGGATATGGTCGCGCATAAATTCCGGTCCAGTCGCGCAGTTCAATCCGATCGAAATCGGCTTCAAATGCTCGAGCGAAATGTAGAAGGATTCGATCGTTTGGCCGGCAAGCGTCGTGCCCATCGGCTCGATCGTGCCGGATATCATAATCGGCAGCTCTTTGCCAGTCGTCTCAAAAGCCTTGCGCACGCCGATGCTGCCCGCTTTGACGTTCAGCGTATCTTGGGAGGTTTCTAGCAGTATCGCATCGACGCCCGCTTCGATAAGAGCCAAGGTTTGCTCATAGTAGCTGTCGACAAGCTCGTCGAACGTCACGCCGCCAGTGACCGACAATGTCTTTGTCGTAGGGCCAAGCGCGCCGGCAACGAAGCGCGGCTTGTCCGGCGTGCTGTATTTGTCAGCCGCTTCGCGCGCCAGCTTTGCCGCGGCCAAGTTGATTTCCCGCGCTTTCTCCGGAATATCGTACTCCGCCAGAACGACGCTCGTCGCGCCGAAAGTGTTGGTCTCGATGATGTCTGCACCTGCTGCCAGATATTGCTCATGAATAGAAGAAATGACGTCGGGACGCGTCAATACCAGCATTTCGTTACAGCCGTCAAGCTCCGCCCCGCCGAAATCGGCCTCCGTCAAATTGGCTTGCTGTATCATCGTGCCCATGGCGCCATCCAAAATTAAGATGCGCTCCTTGAGCATTTGTTCTAAGGTCGGTCTCGACAATGTGCTACACCCTTCCCAAAAAATCGTTACAAAATAGTTTAACAGAATCGCCTCATAGTGAAAAGGAATATCATCGACAATCATTCGGTTTTGAATTATAATCATTATATCATTTAATTTCCATTGGAAAAGAGGGAATAACCATGGCTGAGATTCGTATTCGCAATACGGAAGAACGAATTAAAGGGGAAGAAAACGTACGCGCTTTTCTGGAAAGCCAAGAGGTTCTATATGAGCATTGGAATCCTAGCAAGCTTCCAGCTAGCCTGCAAAATAAATTCGTACTGAGCGACGAAGAAAAAGCAGAAATTTTAGCGACATTCGACGAGGAAATCCGCGATCTTGCGGACCGCCGCGGCTACAAAACTTGGGATATCATCTCCCTGTCCGACGCGACTCCTAACCTGGATGAGCTTCTGAAAAAGTTCGAGAACGTGCATACGCACACCGAAGACGAAGTTCGCGCCATTACAGCTGGTAAAGGCATCTTCATTATTAAAGGCACAGACGATGTCGGCTACTTCGACGTTGAACTGGAAGCAGGCGACGTCATTTCCGTTCCGGAGCACAAGCCTCACTTCTTCACGCTGATGGAGAACCGCCAAATCGTAGCAGTTCGCCTCTTCATCGAGACGGAAGGCTGGATCGCTCATCCATACGCAGATCCTGTATTTCAGAAGTAAATCGTTATAAGTGAAGCCCCTCTTATTCGGAGGGGCTTTTCGTTTGAGCGTTCGCAGAATAGGCGATAAGTGAAGGGATCGCTCCTACGCTGCCGTTTCTTCGAAACGATCCCTTCCCGCCGACCCGCGCTACTCCAGCAGTTGAAGGAGCTCTCTCAGGCTCTTAATTTCATGGGTCGGGATGATCTCGTCGGTGCGGGTCATGCCGTGACGGTTGATCCAGACCGAAGTCATGCCGATTGTGTTGGCGCCAAGAATATCGGTTGTCAGCTTATCGCCGACCATAATGCCGTGCTCAGGCTCGATGCCAAGCTTTTCGAGCGCGTGTCTGAAGATGGAAGCCGCGGGCTTACCTTCCCCAAACTCGCCGGAAATAATAATATGATCGAAATAAGGGATGAGAGCCGGTACGCCGTCCAGCTTTTCCTTCTGAAGATCAGGCGAACCGTTTGTTAGCAGCAAAAGCTTGTATTTCCCTTTCAGCTGATCCAGCACTTCGAACGTTTCTTCATAAACAATCGGACGCTTGCGGCGTTCCGCCGGGAACTGCTCCGCCAGCTTGGCGCCAAGCTCCTCATTATCTACGCCAAGCGCCTTCAGGCCGAGCGTCCATGCCGCTTTCCGGTATTCCGGAGCGAGCTTCTGCAGCTTGCGGAACTCCTCTTGCTCGCCTGCCGCAAAATTCGCCCACAAGCCTTCAAACGGATTAATCCCGATCATTTTTGTGAAAGGAAACGTCTCATAGGATTCATAGAGCGCTCTCGCTTCTTTGCGGACTGCAGCCTCGAGCTCCTCCGCGTTCACTCCCGTTGCCTCAGCGCCCGTCTGGCAGGTCGCTTCGAACGCTTCCTTTACGCTTCTATCATCCCATAGCAGCGTGTCGTCCAAATCGAATAATACCGCTTGCTTCGCCATTGCTATCTCTCTCCCCTATTCCCCTATTGTTGTTCGAAAGGAATGTTGTATGTTGCTGCGAACGTTTTTAGCTTGTCCGCCATCTCATCCGTTTTGAAACGGTTCAGCGTACGGGAAAACATCCAGCCCGCGCCTTTCTGCGGCAAAATCGTGACGTATCCCTTCTGTACTCGGATGCTCTTAATATCTTTTGCTCCAAGACGCCGATCTCCCATCATGCGGCGGGATTGCACATAGTCCTTGCCGATCGTTAAATAAGGCCGGCGGAAGAAGAACAATGCCGCAAGCGCAAAATAACAGCCGATCGTCAGCCAGAACATGCCGTCAGACTTGAAATCAGGACTTGTTGAGAAAACGATAATATAAAACAAAACGAACACAATGAGCAAGCTCGGCAATACAAAATTGCGGCCCGTAAATTTATCCTTCTTCTCGGCATTCAGGACAATTTGGCCAGCGCCGTGCTTCTTCCGGTCTTTATTGAGCTTGCCCATATTTTTGCGCACTTTGCGCTCCCATGAACGTGACAAACGTTTTCCTCCTTCATTCGCTGCATCTATGGATCACATTACTCTTAGCCTGCCGGCTTAATGGGTAACGTTGCCTTCCTCATCCTCCACATATTTAATGGAGTCCAGCTGCTGTTTGAAATTCCGTTTGAAATTGTTCAAGTATTGCTGTCTCAGCTCATCCCGCTCTTTTGTTTCTTCATCAGTCAGACCGACGGTTTTATTTTTGCGGGAGAGCTCGTTAATACGCGCGATCAGCTTATCGATATCCACTCGTTCCACTCCTCTCTTGCTGCGGACAACTACTCCTTAATTTGACATTACCAAGGTTGCATTGTCAAGGTGGCACGCGGCCAGGCTCCTTGCATTGGCAACTCTATCATTATAACAGAAAAAAAGAGCGTCACAACGGTCCGCCCCGTGCTACGCTCCTATATTGGTATATACACCTTTACAGCTTCGGAATAATTAACTGCTGACCCGGCTTGATCGTTACGTCCTCAAGATTGTTCCTGCTCTTCATGACGAATACCATATACCCGATGTCTACGCCTTCCTCAGCATGACGGCTAGCAATCGACCATAACGTATCGCCGCTGCCTACGGTTACGGAAACCTCTCCTTCAGCCAACACGTCTCCGCCGGAAGCGTTCGTGCCCATCATTAAAAAGCTTGTAAATAATAGAACCGCCAGCGACACGCAAACGACGATTTTAACTAGATTCGATTTCAGCCAGCCTGCTGCGGCTTTCATATAAGTATGATTCTGAGTAGTAGTCTTATTATCTGCATAAATAGAACGGTATGAACCTTGATTCATCATAATCATTATCAGCACCCCAAACATTTGTTCTGGTATTAGAATAACACGAACAAATGTTCCAGTCAACAATAAATGCGAACCTTTGTGCCCCAGAACTTATGTTTGTACGAACCTCGGTTCTGTGTTATAATTTGACACAATAATACGAATGGAGATGATGTAAGTGTCGAAGCTGTCCAAACGGCAACATTCGATCCTTGAATTTATTAAGCAAGAAGTTCGGGAGAAAGGCTATCCGCCCTCCGTTCGGGAGATCGCCGAAGCCGTAGGGCTTCTGTCCAGCTCTACTGTACATGGGCATTTGGACCGGCTGGAGAAGAAAGGCTTTATCCGCCGCGACCCGACTAAACCTCGCGCGATCGAGATATTGAACCAGGACGAATCGGACAACGTCATTCCTTTCCCTGTCGCTCAAGTGCCGATCGTAGGTAAGGTTACCGCCGGTATTCCGATTACCGCTACGGAGAACATAGAGGATTACTTCCCGCTTCCAACTCACTTTGTTGGCGATAACAAAGTGTTTATTCTGAACGTTGTCGGGGAGAGCATGATCGAAGCCGGCATCTTGAACGGCGATTACGTCATCGTCCGCCAGCAGCAGACCGCCAACAACGGCGACATCGTTGTCGCCATGACCGAAGACGACGAGGCGACTGTGAAGACATTTTATAAGGAGAAGGACCATATCCGCCTCCAACCCGAGAATTCCAGCATGGAGCCGATCCGTCTCCACAACGTGACGATTCTCGGTAAAGTAATCGGACTATTCCGCGACATTCATTAATGCTCGAACAGGGCCGCTTCCAGACACATCTCTGGAGGGCGGCCCTGTTATTTATCCGCTCCGAAGATTGCATCTTAACCTGCGGTCTGACCTAGGCACTCGATTAGCTCAAAAACATGCCTTCTCCGTCCGAAAGCCCCGACAATCACGTCCCAGTTGTTATTCCATCCCCAAATGACCGCATAAAAGGTATGTACCCCAAAAAAGCGCGTATCGGATTATTTTCCGTACAGCCTCTTTCACACCGCTTTGAAGCCGATCACATCCTGATTTGTTGCTAACATTTACACAAAGTACACAAGTTTCAAGCACCTATCATAGACCAATAAAAAAAAGCTCTCGATTGATCGAGAGCTCTCAAGCTTAATAATGCGTCAAATATTGATCTCTTTCCCACTGATGCACTTGCGTGCGGTACATGTCCCACTCGATTTCCTTCAACTCGTAGAAATGGGCGAGGGCGTGGTCGCCAAGCGCTTCGCAGACGATGTCGCTGCGCAGCATTTCGTCCAGCGCTTCCTTCAGGTCAAGCGGCAAGCTCGGAATGCCCGCGTCGATGCGTTCCTCTTCGGACATGATGTAGATGTTGCGGTCCGTCGGAGCAGGCAGCGGCTCTTGGTTGCGGATGCCGTCAAGTCCCGCTTTAAGCATAACCGCCAGCGCCAAATACGGATTGGCAGCCGGATCCGGGTTGCGCACTTCGATGCGGGTCGAAAGGCCGCGCGAAGCCGGGATACGAATCATAGGCGAACGGTTGCTTGCGGACCATGCGACATAACATGGCGCTTCATAGCCAGGCACTAGACGTTTGTACGAATTGATGGTCGGGTTCGTGATCGCCGCCATAGCGCGGGCATGCTTCAGGATGCCGGCCATATAATAACGTGCGGTTTCGCTGAGTCCCAGCTTGTCTTTTTCGTCGTAGAAGGCGTTTTTGCTGCCTTGGAACAAGGATTGATGGCAGTGCATACCCGAGCCGTTAACGCCGAAGAGCGGCTTCGGCATAAAGGTCGCATGCAATCCGTGAACGCGAGCCACCGTTTTAACCACAAGCTTGAACGTCTGAATCTGGTCGGCCGCTTTAATCGCATCGGCATATTTGAAATCAATCTCATGCTGGCCAGGCGCAACCTCGTGATGGGAAGCTTCGATCTCGAAGCCCATTTCCTCAAGCGTCAGCACGATTTCGCGGCGGCAGTTCTCGCCCAGATCCATCGGCGCCAAATCGAAATAGCCGCCCTGGTCATTCAATTCGGTTGTAGGCTCGCCGCGCTCGTCGGTCTTGAATAAGAAAAACTCCGGCTCCGGACCAACGTTCATCGCGGTAAAGCCCATTTCTTCCGCTTCCTTCAGCACACGCTTCAGGATGCCGCGCGGATCACCGGCAAACGGCGTACCGTCCGGCATGTAGATGTCACAGATCAGCCTAGCAACGCGATCCTCCGCCACCCAAGGGAATACGACCCAAGTATCGAGATCAGGGTATAAGTACATGTCGGATTCTTCAATGCGAACGTAGCCTTCAATCGAAGAACCGTCGAACATCATTTTATTATCAAGCGCTTTGTCAAGCTGGCTTACCGGAATTTCAACGTTTTTGATCGAACCCAGCAAATCGGTAAATTGCAAACGGATAAATCGTACGTTCTGTTCTTTAGCTATACGCTTAATATCGTCTTTGGTGTAGCCCACAGAATCATCTCCTTCGAATCGATTGTGTTACCGTTTATTTAAGAAACGGGTTAATTGCCCCTGAATCAGGGATGCTTGCCCCGGCCTCTTCTCCAGCAGCTGCTGCTTCAGCAAGCGGTGAAGCTGTTGATCGGAGAGCTCGCGACGCTTCACTTCGGACTGTTCGCTGACGATCGTCGCATCGTCCGATTCCTTCGAAACCGGATTCATCACTTGTTTGATGCCGGCGATATTAACGCCCTTCTCGATCAAGGATTTGATCTCCAGCAGCCGTTCCACGTCGTTGAAGGAGAACAGCCGTTGATTGCCCGCCGTACGAGCCGGCACGATTAGCTCATGCTGCTCATAATAACGAATTTGCCTGGCCGTTAGATCCGTCAGCTTCATAACGATGCCTATAGGAAATAGGGCCATATTTCTGCGAATTTCATCAGCCATGTCGCACAACCTTCCACTCTCACATTTATGTTTTCATTGTATCGTCAGGCCATAAATGTGTCAAGGTATGTAAGGTTTGATTACAATCAATCCGCTTTCAACCAGCTTTTTTAAAGCGATTAACACGCCATACTTGGCATGAGCATACGTAAGTCCGCCTTGCATATAAGCGATATAAGGCTCGCGGATCGGCGCGTCTGCCGATAACTCCAGACTGCCGCCTTGAATAAATGTGCCCGCCGCCATAATGACCGGATTTTCATAGCCAGGCATGTCCCACGGCTCCGGAACGACATGCGCGTCTACGGCCGCCGCCTGCTGAATGCCCTGAACGAATGCGATAAGATGCTCCGCTTTACCGAAACGGACGGCTTGTATGAGATCCGTCCGCGGTTCGTGCCATTTCGGCTTGCTCTCGAAGCCAAGCCGTTCGAATAACGCGGCCGCGAACACGCTGCCTTTGACAGCTTGTCCAACCAGATGGGGCGCAAGGAACAGCCCTTGATACATCGAACGCAGCGTTCCTAACATGGCGCCGACTTCGCCTCCGATGCCGGGAGCAGTGAGACGATACGAAGCCGCTTCCACCGATTCCCGCGTCCCCGCTATGTAGCCGCCGGTCTCCGCAAGACCGCCTCCGGGGTTTTTGATTAAAGAACCTGCCATCAGATCAACGCCAACCTCCGTCGGCTCCAGCAGCTCTGTAAATTCCCCGTAGCAATTGTCTACAAATATGATAACATCGCTTTTGACCGCTTTCACACGCTTTACGATTTCGCCGATTTCCGCAACGGTGAACGACGCGCGCCAATCATATCCTCTGGAGCGCTGCACGCCGATGACCTTGGTGCGATCCGTAATCGCGGCCTCGATGCCTGCCCAATCGAGTCCCCCCTCCTCAAGGAGCGGAACCTCGTTATAGGTTACCCCCCAATCCTGCAGGGAGCCCTTGCCGTCTCCCGGTTTCCCGATCACTTTATGCAGCGTATCGTAAGGTCGGCCCGTTACATACAGCAGCTCGTCGCCCGGCCTTAGCACCCCGAACAACGCGCAGCTGATCGTATGCGTTCCGGACGCGAAGTGCGGCCTGACCAGTGCCGCCTCCGCACCGAACACATCCGCGTATACGAGGTCCAGCACTTCACGTCCGCGGTCGTTATAGCCATAACCTGTCGATCCAGCAAAATGAAAATCGCTCACCTGATGACGCTTGAACGCTTCGATCACTTTCCATTGGTTACGTTCGGCAATGCGATCAATTGCTCGAAAGGAGTTCTTCACCAGTTCTTCCGATTCGTCTGACAACCGGAGCAAGCTTTCCCACAGCTCTCCGTTCCCATGCTGCTCTTGTCTCATAATTTCCTGTTTCTCCCTTTGCTCGTGTTACGTTCTCGCATATGGCTTCAGCGGCTGTCCGTACAGCTCATAAGCGCTTTTGCTGATTTCAAGCTCCATGACGACTTCGTCTTCCTCTACCGATTGCCCTTTCACTTCTCCGCACCGGTAAGCAAGAGCGATCAAATCGCCCCGGTCAGCCGGCAGCCTCAGATCAAGGCGGCCGCCCGTCAGCATCTCCTGGATCGTTTCCCTAAGAAGCGTCAAATCCTCTTTATCGAACGCGCTGATGACCAGCGTTTTGACGCTCCGATGCGGGAGATCCACTAGCGACCCGCCTTCAGTATATAGATCCTTTTTGTTATACACCTTAATTACCGGCTTGTCCGAAGCTCCCAGTTCGCCCAAAATATCCTCGACAACAGCGATCTGCTCCTCCCTCATCGGAGAGCTGCTGTCAATGACATGAAGGACAAGGTCGGCTTCATTCACCTCTTCAAGCGTTGCCCGGAAAGCCGCTACCAAATCATGCGGCAGATTTTGAATAAAGCCTACCGTATCCGTCAAAATGACCTCGCGGCCGTTCGGCAGCTCCAGCACCCGCGATGTCGGGTCAAGCGTGGCGAACAATTGATTTTCTACGAAAACATCCGCATTTGTCAATTCCCGAAGCAGCGTCGACTTGCCGGCATTCGTATACCCGACTAACGCAACTTGGATGGCGCCGGCTTTTTTCCGTCTCGCGCGGTAAAGCTTGCGATGCCGGACAACCTCCCGAAGCTGAGCCTTTAGGTCGGATATGCGGCCCCGAATATGCCGCCGGTCCGTCTCCAGCTTCGATTCGCCGGGGCCTCGCGTGCCGATGCCGCCGCCGAGCCGGGACAGGTTTTTCCCGTGCCCGGACAATCGGGGAAGCAAGTAGCTGAGCTGGGCAAGTTCGACCTGGATGATCCCTTCCTTGGTCTTTGCCCTTTGCGCGAAAATATCCAATATAAGCTGAGTGCGATCGACGATTTTGAGGTCGAGCTCCTCTTCGAGATTGCGCACCTGCGCCCCGGAGAGCTCCTGATCGAATATCGCGGTCGTCGCGCCGAGCTCGTCCGCAAGGGCCTTGACTTCCTGCACCTTGCCTTTGCCGATAAACCATTTGGAGTCGGCCGTCTCCTTATTTTGCGTGATGGTCGTCAGCACTTCTACGCCGGCCGTCTCCGCCAGCTGCTCAAGCTCGATAAGCGAATAGCCGGAGTCTCCGCCCATTCGCTTATCTTCCGCCGTCACCAAACTGATCAATATTGCTTTTTCGATGCCATTGCCGTCAACAGTGTACGTTTTTTCGCTCATCTGCGCTTCCTCCAATGCTTTGCGTAAACAAAACGCGCTTCGTTAGTAAGCATCCGTTTATAGCTTCAAATCCTCCGGCCGAATCGACATCAATTCGACTCTGCCTGGAACGGAGTTCGAATATTGGCCGATTAGCCGAACCGCTTGATGGCGGATCGCCTTCTCTATTATATTGCGCACAAATCGGGCGTTACTGAAGGAAAACTCGTCATTTTGTTTTTCCTGCATAAGCAGCTGCCTTAATTTGAACACCGTCTGGGGCATCATCACATAATCCCGCTCCTTCACCATCATTTCGCCGATCTGGAGCAGCTGGTCAACCGTATAATCGGGAAATTCGATTTGGATGGGGAATCGGGAAGGCAAACCTGGATTCGTCATTAGAAACTGCTCGATTTCAAGGGGGTATCCGGCTAGAATCAGCACGAACTGATTGCGGTGATCCTCCATCGCCTTCACTAACGTGTCGATCGCTTCCTTGCCGAAGTCCTTCTCTCCGCCGCGCGCAAGGCTGTAGGCCTCATCCACAAACAAGACGCCGCCAAGCGCTTTGCGGACAAGATCCCTTGTTTTTTGCGCTGTATGGCCGATATATTCGCCAACGAGATCCGCGCGCTCCACCTCGATGAGATGCCCCTTCGTCAGAACGCCCATCTTCTGGAACAGCTTGGCAATAATTCTCGCGATTGTCGTTTTCCCTGTGCCGGGATTGCCTTTAAATATCATATGATACACTTGAGAGCCGCCGAATAAACCGGCTTCCGTCCTCATCCGGCTAATGTACAGCAAAGCGTAAATTTCGTATACCAGCGACTTTACGTTCTCCATGCCGATCATCGGGTCCAGTTCCTTCTGAATGTCGGCATAGTGGTCTCCCGCGGGAAGCGGCTTGACGGCAGGAAGCGGCTCCGCCTCCAGCGCATGCGCGGAAGCGCTGCTCCCGAATGTTTCGTGGCTTCTGAGCACCACATTAATTTGCCGGGAAGGTCTCGTTGTCCCGTTGCCTGATCCCGAAATGACATGGCCGTTCATCTGGCGCATCACCTGTCCTTTTTCAGAAGCTGCTAGCTGCACGCTTTTACAAAGTTTATTCTATCTTGCAGCGGCATATTAGCAGATTCACAGCATCGAATCAGGAGAGCGCAGGCCGAGCGTCATCGTGAGCCAGTCCAGCTTCCATTTGGTATAGGCGAGCACTTCTCGCGAATCATTGTAGAACTCATTTAAAACGCGCGATTTCACGCCGGCAACGCCTACTGTCTCAATCTTGGCATAGTTTGCGATTTCGCCGGCCCGCGAAGCATGGTAATCATGGGTAATCACAAGGAAGGTGCGCAAGCCTTGCTCCTCGGCCAGATCGCGGCTGTATACGAGATTTTGGAACGTGCTTGTCGCCTTCGTCTCTAGCAACAGCTTGTCCTCGGGAGCGCCCTTCTCGAGCAAATAGTTTCGCATCCCTTCCGCTTCGGAAAGCGTCGACGATCTTCCCCCATGACCCCCGGACAGGACAAGCGTCTTGACCGTCCCATCCTCCAGCAGCGCAAGCGCGGCATCAAGCCGCTCCTTCAGCGCGGGGCTGGGTCGGTCATTCCATAGCGCGGCTCCGAGCACGATGCCCGCGTCAGCCGGAGGGTATGATTCCTTTGCGCTGTACCCATTGATCAGCCACAGCATGTAACCGACCCATAATACGCCGGCCGCAATCCCCAGCATCATCAAACGAAATAGGAGCAGCCACGGACGAATGACGGACTTTCGCTTCCGCGGTCTGCTCCTCTTCTGCTTCTGAACCTGTGCCTTCATGATTCGCTTAGCTCCCCGGTACGCTCAGCCAAGCTTTTCCGATGCTTCAAGCTCAGCGTGAAATAGCGGAATCTGCCGTTACGTATGCTGGATAAAAGCCTGCCGGCCGTCTTCCGCGCTAACGCGGCATCTTTGCCTGTAACATCCCCTTGCCGCAGCGCGTCCTCCAGCTCATCCTCGTCCATGAGGTATACCTCGCCGCTTGGCAGCACAACCACATCCAAATACAAATCGTCAAACCACGGCACTTGTTGATCAGTCAATCCTTGCGTTTTGCATACATCGATATACCATTGCACAACGCGTCCTTTGTCATCGAACATCGTCGTAACGACAAAATGCTCACCCTTCGGAAAATGCTGCATCCATAAGTAACCCCGATCAGCCAAGCAGAGCCTTCGACCGTCATATTCCTTCCATAACGGCTCCCGTAACTCATGAATCCGATAGAAGGTAACCAGACCTCGGAACTCGTCACCGTCAAGGGCCAGGCAAGAGTAGCTTCTCCGCAGTATCCGGCGCCAATTCGCGCGGTCAGAAAATTTTCTCTTCATCTCGGTACGTACCTTTCCGTTCATTTAGGGTACCCCTATAAAAAAAGATTACCATATCTTAACGTCCATCTCCACCCGGCTGCAAAAATAAAACTGGAAAAACAAAGAACCCTTGTCTATTCCGGGAAGAAAGTCAAGGGCTCGCTAGCTGAAAACGGCTAAATAAACGGATGTCCTTCAAATCGCTATCCTTTGACCGCGCCGGAAGTAATCCCCGCAATAATGTACCGCTGCATAAACAGGAAGAAGGCGATTATCGGCAGAATCGCCATCGTGAGCGCGGCCATTCCTAAGTGCCATTCATTCGTATATTGGCCGAAATAAACGGCTGACGCGAGCGGTATGGTCTGGTTCTGACTGGAGCTTAACACGATTCGCGGCAGCAAAAAGTCGTTCCAGATCCAAAGCGAATGCAAAATCGCGATCGTGGATGTGATCGGCTTGAGAAGCGGCAGCAAAATCCGAATATATACGCCGATAACCCCGCTTCCGTCGATTTGGGCCGCCTCCTCCAGCTCGCGCGGCACCGTCTTAATAAACCCGTGATAAAGAAACACCGCCATCGGCAGGCCGAATCCCCAGTACATCACGATGATTCCGAAGATCGAGTCGATCAAGCCGAAATCCCTCGCTACTTTGACAAGCGGGACCATTAGAGTCTGAAACGGAATGACAAGCGCGGAGAGGATCAACAGGAAAATCGCGTTGCTGATCGCTCCGGGTCTTCTGACGAGCTGGTAAGCCGCTGCCGAGCTGATGAGCAGAATGCCGGCAACGGACAGCACCGTGATAATGAGTGAATTCATCAGCACGCCGGGGAAGTTAATCTGCTTCCAGACGACCGAAAAGTTCTGGAACTGAACGACCTTCGGCAATCCGATTGTAGACGTCAACACTTCATTATAGGTTTTGAAGCCGTTCACAAATGTGATATAAAGCGGGAACAAAAAAAGCAGCGCAAGCACGATCATAATGAGCTCAAGCAACACTTTACCCGCGCGGTTCTCTTTCATGACTCCACCTCACTGCGTTTCATGACGCTGACTTGCACCAACGTGATTGTCGCGAGCACCACAAAAAAGACGACGGCTTTCGCTGAAGCGTACGTAAACAGATTTTTCGTGAACGCGTCTAAATATATGTGCAAGGCAAGCGATTCGGTCGTGCCGAAAGGCCCGCCTTTGGTGAGCGCAAAGTTTAAGTCAAAGGACTTGAATCCATTGGAAAGCGCAAGGAACAAATTAATGGTCATGGCTGGTCTGATGAGCGGCAGCACCACACTACGGAATTGCTGCATGACCCCGGCACCGTCGATGCTGGCCGCTTCGAGCAAATCTTTGGGAACCCCCTGCAGCGCGGCCAAATAAATGACCATATAATAACCGGAGGAGTGCCAAATCGTTACGAGAACGAGCGACCAAAAAGCATAATCGGGCAAGCTCAGCCAGTTTTTCATAAACAATGTCCACTGGGTCGCTCTGCCGATATCGGCGAACAGCTGCGTAATGATAAACTGCCAAATAAAACCGATAATAATCGAACCGATGACGTAGGGAAGGAAAAAGGCGGTTCGCAAAATATTTTTGGTCTTCAAAGCCGTATTTAAAGCGAGCGCAAGCGCCAGACCGACAACGTTTACCAGTATCGTGGTAACGATAACGTATTTAAGCGTGAAAGCGAAGGACCGATAGAAGGCGTCATCCTTCCACATCATCCGGTAATTGTCGAGCCCCACCCAACGGATGACGGTGCTTATGCCATTCCAATCCTGAAAGGAAAAAATAATCGCGCGCAAGAATGGCAGCAGAACGATTAAGGCAAAGACGAAAACTGCAGGCGCAACAAACAGGATATAGATTAAATTTTGCTGAAGTCTCCTCGTTGGCATGAACTACACCTCCCGCTCTTTATTCACACACAATTCGAAGAGGTCGGCCAGCCCCGCGGGGCCGGCCGTCTTCTCCATAAGGGTTACCTTTAATCAAATACCGCCTTATTGCTTCTTCCTGGCATCCCAAATCGCCTGAATCTCTTTTAAAGCTTGCTCGCGGTTCATCTGATTGCCGACATAAGCCTGCAGCGGCTTTGCAAACTCCTGGTTGGATCCGGCAGGCCATAACGTGTGCGCCCAAGGAATCGTCTGGTTTTTCTCCACATAGGCGCTCAGATCGGCAGCCAGCGGCCCCAGCTCTTCCGTCGTTTGAAGATCGGTAAAGGCCGGGATGAGCTTAAAGGATTCGACGAGATATTTTTGTCCATTGGTGTGCAGCCAGTCCAAAAACTTTTTGGCTTCGTCGACATGCTTTGAATTTTTGTTGACGACGTAATAACCCGGTACGCCAACAGGCAATTTGGTTTCATCGGCATTATCCGACAGCGGGATCGCGAACATTCCCATCTTAATATCCGGGTTGATTTTCAGAATCGAATTGATCGTCCATACCCCTTGCTGCATCATGGCCGTCTTGCCGGACGCAAAATCCGATACCTGCTGATCGTAACTGATACCGACGGATTCAGGACCTTTGCCGTACTGCATCGTCATATCGAGCACATCAAAGAATCCGTTCATATGCGCCAAGTCGGCGACCTTCGTCTCGCCTTTATTAATTTTCTCTACCGTTTCCTCTGGCTTTGCTTCATAAGCGAACGGCAGGTTAAACAAGTGCTGCCCGAGAATCCACCATTCCTTATACCCTTCCGAATAAGAAGAGATGCCTGCCGCTTTTAGCTTCTCGTTTACTTCCTTCAGCTCGGACAGCGTCTTTGGAACGTCGGTAATTCCCGCTTTGGCGAACAGGTCTTTGTTGTAGATAAAGCCGTAGCCCTCGAACGCGAATGGAAAGCCCAGCTTCTGATTGTTTATCGTCATACCCGGAACAGCAGCCGGAGCCAATTTGTCAACCCAAGGCTCTCCCGATAAGTCCGCAAGGCGGTCGGACCAGTCCTCGATATCCGTATAAGCTTTTGCGGCAAAAATATCGGGCTCGTCGCCAGACGCAAACCGGGTTTTAAGGAGCGTTTCATAGTCGGTCGTAACCTGAGCTTCAATCTTGACGTTCGGATGCTCGGCCATGTAATCCTTGACCATGGCTTGTACCTGATCGGTGATTTCCACCTTGAACTGCATCAGCTTAAGGGTGACCTGCTTGCCTCCCCCTCCCCCCG
The DNA here is from genome assembly GCF_003583765.1 of Paenibacillus nanensis. Taxonomy (GTDB): domain Bacteria; phylum Bacillota; class Bacilli; order Paenibacillales; family Paenibacillaceae; genus Pristimantibacillus; species Pristimantibacillus nanensis. The sequence continues at coordinate 213,646 of NZ_QXQA01000004.1, read as the reverse complement.
TCTCTTCCTGCTTCTGACCATTATTATTGGTGTTCGTTCCTCCTCCGCCTGCGCAGCCCGAAACAGTCATCGCAAGCAAAATGCTTGAAGCGCAGATGGATAGCCATTTTTTCATCATGTTCTATACCTCCGTCACATCGTTGTTGCATTTCAAGTTTCAAAGATGTTGATTATTCTGATTAATGAGGCGAGCGAATATGCACAAAATAAAAAAAACGGTTGGATTCGGCTCATAAAAAACCAAATCCAACCGTTTTTTCAGTAGATCTTGTCTAGCTTTCTTCAATCGTTATCGATTCGATAACGATTGGCTCCAGCGGCACGCCGTCCTTCACAGGCGTCGACGCAATCGCTCGTATGACATCCATTCCTTCCGTCACTTTGCCGAATATCGCATAATTCGGCTGGCGGTTTAGGTTAGACGCCTCATCCCCGGTGCAAATAAAAAATTGACTGCTCCCCGTATTCGGTGAACCCGTATTGAACATGGCAACCGTGCCGACATCGTACGAAGCATCCGCGTCAAGCTCATCCGGAATGCGATAACCGGCCCCGCCCGTTCCGTTTCCTTTCGGGTCGCCCGTCTGAATCATGTAAGACTCTATGACGGAATGGAAGGTGAGCCCGTTATAAAAGCCTTCCCGCGCCAAAAAAACGAAATTGTTTACGGTAACCGGCTTCTTCATCGCATCTAAAGCGATCACGAACTCGCCTTTGCTCGTCTCGACTCTCGCCAGATAATGCTTGTCCAGGTCAATCGACATTTCCGGCATCCTGTCCCAGCTTAATACTTTGCCGGGGGCGCCGGACGCATTGTCCGACACCGCCACAGCGCCTTCCTTGCCGCCGCAACCGGCAAGCAAAAGAAGAATCGCAAGTCCAGCAAGTATATTTCGGTATGGTACCCATTCACGAATTGACATGTTCAACCACCTATTCTAGAACACAGTCTGTTATACGCCGTCGTCTCCTAATCTCTCTAACAATTGATCGATGTTTTGTTCCGTAGACGGCGTAGGAGTAGGTTCCGTCGCCCCTTCTCCATTTCCAGTTCCAGGCTGTTCTGTATTTTGCGGCGTATCCGTTTCGATCGGCAATCCGCCATCCCCGCCGTTGCCTATGCCGCCGCCTGTTTCAGGCGGAAGTCCCTCTTCGCCCGGGAGCGTCTCGACCGGATCGCTCGGCACCGGTTCCATTGGAATGTCAGGCAGATCCAAGGACACCTCAGGGATCGAAACGGTTATCGCCGTTGTCGGATCGCTTCGTTTTTCCGTCTTCGCGTCATAGGCGAGGACGTAGTATTCATACGTAACGCCTGGGAAGACGCTCATATCTTCCACATATGGGTTAACCGCGTCAGAGAAGTGAATATAATCGCTTGCTCCGCTTTCCTTACGGTAGACCTCATAGGTGATATCTTTGTCATCGAGAGGATCCCAGCTTAAGCGCACTTTAACCTCTTCTTCCACGAACTCCGCTTTAAAGTTTGTTATCTTCATCGGAGTCTCTTCTTTCTTCACGCCTTCCGGCTGACCGAAGCTGCCCTTTTCAACGCCCTTCATAGCAGGAAGCATCACTTTAGAGAACAGCGCGGCTGCCGATTGGCCTCCGCCTTTCGTCAAGAGATGATCCTTGTCTGTTTTATCGTATCCCATCCAGACGGCCGCTGTCCACTCCGGCGTATAACCGACGAACCAAGCATCCCTAATTTTATCGCCTTTTAAGCCGGGAATGCCATGCTGCGTTGTACCCGTCTTGCCTGCCACCGGACGGTCGATAGCAGCGCGGGCGCCCGTGCCGCCTTTGCTGACGACGGACTGCATCATCTCGGTCAAATACCATGCCGTATCCGGCGACATCAGCTGCTTGGCAGCCGGCGATTCGTACTCGTAGCCTTTATAGCTCTTCCCTTCGATCTTCGTAATCGTATGCGGGTCGACGGACTTGCCGCCGTTCGCGATAATACTGTACGCGGTCGCCATCTCAAGCGGCGAAGCGCCTTTCGTTAGACCGCCAAGCGCTAGCGCCAGGTTGCGGTCTTCCTTCTCGATTTGAAGACCAAGCTTCTCGGCGAACGCAGCGCCTTTGCTCACGCCGATTTCATTCAGCATCCAAACCGCCGCAAGGTTGCGGGACTCCTTGACCGCCTGCGTCATCGTAACAGGCACGGCTCCCCACGCGTCAGACGGACAATAGTTGGAGAAGCATTTCTTATCGTTCTTCAGCGTCGTCCACGGGAAGTATTTGCCAGTCTCCAGCGCCGGACCGTACACCACGAGCGGCTTGATCGCCGAGCCCGGCTGGCGGCGTTTATCGACGCGATTCCAGCCCTTCTCCTCGTAATACCGGCCGCCGGACAGCGCTTTGATCTCGCCGTTCCGGTGATCGATAATGATCATAGAGCTTTGCGAGATTTGGTCGTCATTGCTCTTCTCGAAATTATCGTCATTCGCGTATTGTTCATCCATCGCCTTCTGGGCCTGCTGGCTAAGCGACGTATAAATATGGAGTCCGCTGACGCGAAGCTCTTCCTCCGTCATATTCGTAATTTCCATCGCTTCTTCGATGACATAGTCGACGTAAGCCTGATAGGAGCCGTTTTTCATTTCCTCCGCTCTAGCCGGAGCTTTATAAACGACGGCTTTCGCCTGTTCCTTCTCCTCCGCCGTAATGTAGCCTTGCTTGTACATCAGCTCAAGCACGACCGCTCTGCGGTTCATCGAGGCTTCCGGATCGTTGACCGGGTTGTAGCGGTTCGGCGCCTTCGGCATCGCAGCGAGCGTCGCGGCCTGCCACAGCTCCAGATCCTGAAGCTCAACGCCGAAGTAATAATCCGCGGCGGCTTTAATGCCGTGAATGCCTTTGCCGAAATAGATCCGGTTCAAATACATCGTCAATATTTCGTCCTTCGTCATTTGCTGTTCCAATGCGACTGCAATGGAAGCTTCGGTCGCCTTCCGGAAAAACGTCTTGTCCGCAGACAAGAACACGTTTTTAGCCAGCTGCTGCGTAATCGTGCTGGCCCCTTCCACAGCGCTGCGCGCGATAACGTCCTTTACGACCGCCCGGCCGATCGCCCAAAAGTCGAGTCCGGAATGCTCGTAGAACCGTTCGTCCTCGGTCGCTACAATCGCGTTGCGCATCACCTCGGGGATTTCCGCGAATTCGGCAATTTCGCGATGATCCATGTAATCGTAAAGCCTTGAAATTTCTTGGCCTTCGGCATCGTAAATGATCGACGCTTCGCCGAACTCAAGCTTGCTGCCGTTCTCCTCCAAGATCCTTTCGCCATTCAAAACGATAAGCAGATAACCGATAATGCCGCATACGATCCCGATCACGATAGTAAAGAAAATGCCGTAAAACCAACCGCGTCCCGAGATCCTTTTTTTTCTTTTCTTTGGCTTTGCGCCGGATGTTTTTGTTCTTTTTGTTTGTTCTCTCATGATGTCTCCCCTCCTGCAATTCTCTCGTTTAACGACTCTGCCGCGGAAACGGCAAGAGCAACCCAGCTAATTGAGCGGGTTGCCCTTGCGTGCCGCTATCTAGTTAAACGAAACCCTTTATAAGAAAGTTTCACGTCCCGCGTGATTCTAGACCTCAGTCGAGCTTTGTTCTTGCTGCATGAGCGACACGTTGCGCTGCGGCACGAAGGTAGAAATCGCATGCTTGTACACCATTTGCTGACGGCCTTCGCTGTCGATAATGATGGTAAAATTATCAAAGGCTTTTATGACGCCGCGAATTTGAAATCCATTCATCAAAAATACGGTAACCGGTATGTTATCCTTGCGCAGCTGGTTCAGGAACGTATCTTGAATATTGATTGTTTTGTTCATTGGACGTTAACCCCCGTCTAAAAAGATTGATTAGAAGTATATTCAAGATGATCTTGAAACTTTCCTGCTATTATACCATGAATCGCTTGCAAATTGTTGTGAAAATTTTCCCCCATGTCAATCCACCGGATATCTTTCATGTGGCGGAACCATGACAGCTGGCGTTTCGCAAACCTTCTGGTATCCCGCTTCAGCAGTTCGACGGCCGCTTCGTAGCTGCATTCCCCGTTCAAATAACGGACGATCTCCTTGTACCCGAGCGCTTGCATCGGAACGGCATGAGAAGGCAGCCCCCGCTTCATTAGCTCCTCCACTTCGGCGACAAGTCCCTCCTCCAGCATCAGATCGATACGGCGTTCGATGCGCCGGTACAGCTCCGCCCGGTCCATCGTCAGTCCGATAATAAGAAGATCGTAAGGCGACTCCTTTTTCTGTCCTTCCTGCTGCTCCGAGAACGTCTGGCCGGTCAAATGATGCACTTCGAGCGCGCGGATAACCCGGCGAATATCGTTTGGATGCAGGCGGTCGGCGGCTTTGGGATCGATGCGGGCCAGCTTTTGATGAAGCGCGGCTGCCCCGTGCCCGGCCGCAAAGGCTTCCTGCTCTGCCCGGAACGCATCGTCCGATCCGTTCTCCGCGAATTGGTACCGGTAGCAGAGCGATTCGATATATAGCCCCGTTCCTCCGACGATGAACGGCAGCTTTCCTTGGGATGCAATTTCCGCAATCGCCCGCTCCGCCTCAGCTTGAAAATCGGCCGCCGAATAAGCCTCCTCGGGCTCTCTAATATCAATCAGATGATGAGGGACGCCTTCTCTCTCATCCTCTTTGATTTTGGCTGTGCCAATGTCCATTCCTCGATAGACCTGCATGGAATCGCCGGAGATGATCTCCGCGTTCCAAGCTTTTGCCAGATTGAGGCTGAGCGCGGTTTTCCCGACCGCCGTCGGCCCGATCAGGACCAGAAGCGGCTGCTTTTTCGCCCCCGTGATCTGCTCCCATCTCGGGGGATGGCCTGCATGCTCAGTCAATAGTAATCACTCCATATGCGATTTTCGATGTATTGAAACGGCTGCGCTCGAACCCTAATCGTTGAAATTCGCCGCTTTTCCCGTTTTCCTTCATAATGACCGTTTTCCTTGCTACACGCTTCGCTTGCTCAACGACCTCGTCCGTCAAGGCGTCCATGTTCGCGAGAGTCCGGAATGCCCCTATTGCCGCAGACTCCATGATCGGCTCGCGGAACATCGGATCGAAGTAGACAATATCCGCGCTTTTATCCGGCTGTGCCGCCAAATAGTCCGCATGATTCCTGCAAAGCAGCGTAATCCGCCTCATCGCCGCATCGACATCGGGAAGCCCCGACTCGTAAGTCGCAAGTCCTTGCCTTACAAGCGCGCATAGGACGGGCTCGCTTTCAAGCGCGGTTACCTGTCCCTTTTCGCCAGCCGCATACGCGAACACAAGGGAATCGGCGGCCATGCCGGCGGTGCAATCGATAACGCGGTCGCCCGGTTCGCAGCGCGAAAGCTGAATCAGCGGATCGGTCTCTCCCCTGCGCAGCCGCTTCACCCGAATAAACGCCATGCTCGGATGAAAGTAGAGCGGCGGCTCGTCCTGATGATCGTAATATCTCGTTTCCTTGTCCGTTACGATCATAACCCGGCCGTCGCCGCTAGCCTGAAGCAGCTTTTTCACGGATAAGCCTCTTCGCGGCGTGACGGGTGCGCCAAGCTCGGCGCTTAGAAGTCTGGCCCGCTCCCAAGCCTTCTCCGACGGGTTCGGGGCTGTCGTAATGATCATGACATCACCCGTTTGAACATTTTTTCCAGCTGATACGTCGACAAGTGAACGATGATCGGCCTGCCATGCGGGCACGTGTACGGCTGCTCGCAGCGGGAGAGACGTCCGAGCAGCGCGTCCCCTTCTTCCCTTGTCATCCGGTCATTCGCTTTAATCGACGCTTTGCAGGCGCACATGATCGCCGCCTTCTCTCTCAGCTTTGTTATGTTAATCGATTTGCGCTCTTGAATAAGGAGTTCCGCCATCTCTTCGATCAGCGCCTGCTCCTCGCCCTTCGGCATCCATTCCGGATAAGCGCGGACGAGGAAGGTTTGCGGGCCAAACGGCTCCATCTCCACGCCCGCTTCCTTAAATAGCCCGAGCAGCTCCCGAAGCTGGGCCGCGTCGCCCGGCGTAAACTCCAAGGTTAACGGAACGAGAAGCCCTTGACTTGCAGATACAGGATTCCCAAATTTATGAAGATAGTATTCATAATTGATTCTTTCGTGGGCCGCGTGCTGGTCGATCAAATACAGCCCGTCATCCGCTTGCGCCACAATATACGTGCCGTGATGCTGCCCGATCCAATGAAGCTCCGGAAAGCGGGGAGTCTTCGCCGCCGAATCGTCCGCGGGTTGGTCCGCCTCCTGAGAAGCGAGTTCTTCCGCTCGTGCACCCGATTGCTCAGAGGATGCAGCCTCAGGCTCTTTCCCTATAGCATTGAAGGCTGGATCGGCAGAAGCCGTTTCTGTCTCAAATACGGGCGTATCGGCCGTTTCGCGTATAGTCCATTCGGTTTTATCAACGGGTATAGGCTGGCTGGGCGCTGCGGGCGCGTACAGCTTTTCCGCCGCCCCCTTCGGCACATATTCCCTGCCGCCGTTGGGCGGGTTCATTCGGGGAGGGCTATAACCCGTCCATGAAGAACGGTCTCGGCTGAACTGCTGTTCGGAACGGTAAGCGGGAGCAGCGGGAGCGCTGGACTCTTTAGCCGCCGCCGCTTCCTGCGCCGCGTTTTCAACGATTTTTTTGTCCCGGTCCGCGATATGGAAGGAGATCGAGTCCTGCACGTACAACGGGCCCGACCTCTCGCTTCTGCCCCCGGTGCTTGCTCCCGGAATATAGCGCTGGGAGACGAGCGCCTCCCTTACGGCTCGTTCAATTAAAGCGCGCAATTCCGCTTCTTTGCTGAACCGGACCTCCATTTTGGACGGATGCACGTTAACGTCGAGCAAGCCCGGATGCATGCCGAGCTCCAGCACGACAAGCGGGAACCGGTTAATCGGCAGCAGCGTGTGATACGCCTGCAGCAGCGATTGATTAACGGTATGGCTGCGGATATAGCGTCCGTTCACGACAACCGTAATGCCGTTCCGGTTCGCTCTCGTTAGATCCGGCTTCGAGATATAACCTGTCAGCTCGTAATCCGAATCGGAAGCCGATACAGGCAGCATCGCCTTCGCCGCGCTCGTGCCGTAAATTGCCGCGATAACCTGCAGACGGTCGCCCGTGCCCATCGTCCGGAGCAGCGTGCTGCCGTTATGCTTGAGCGTAAAGGCGATTCCAGGATGCGCCAAAGCCAGACGGTTAATATAATCCGAAATGTGGCCGAGCTCCGTCTGGATCGACTTCATATATTTCAAACGCGCGGGCGTGTTATAAAACAAATCCTTCACGCTCATATCCGTTCCTTGCGGCGCGTTCGCCGGCTCGTCGGCCGTAATGTGACCGCCCTCGATGACCAGCTTGCGGGCCAGCCCGCTGTTCGAGTCGGCGGATACGCACGTCAATCTGGAAACGGCCGCGATACTCGGCAGCGCCTCTCCCCGAAAGCCCAAGCTCGCGATCCGGAACAGATCGCTGCTTGTCGATATTTTGCTTGTGGCATGCCGTTGGAAGGCGGTCTGAATGTCGGAAGCTTCAATGCCGCCTCCGTTGTCCGTGACGCGAATCAAGCTAAGGCCGCCCTCCTCGATCGTAATGTCGATCGTGGTGCTGCCGGCGTCAACCGCGTTTTCGACCAGCTCCTTGACGACGGAGGCGGGACGTTCAACCACTTCGCCCGCCGCGATCTGATTCGCCAGCTGCTCGTCCAGCACTTTAATTTTCGACAAGTTGATCCGCTCCTTCCGCTGTATTAATCTCTAAGCTTCGATTTTTGGTCGTTCAGCCACTGCATGGCCATCATCGGCGTCATGTTGAACAAATCCAATTTCCGGAGCTCCTCCGCAAGCTGCTCGGCTTTCGGCGACGCTTTTTTAGCTTTGGCGCTGTCGGCTGCCGCCGCGGATTCCTCGAACATCGATAATTGAACGACGGCGCCATACTGAGCGGCTTGCTCGGCCGCGATGGCGGGAGGCTCAGGCGTAGCTTGACGCTTGGGAGCCGGTTCCGGTGTCTTGGGCGCGCTAATGCTCGGGGACGCGTCCTCCGTCTCCTCCAGCAGCTCGTAAGCCCGTTCGATGATCGAGCCCGGCAAGCCCGCAAGCTGAGCGCAATAGATGCCGTAGCTCGTGCTCGCCGCCCCTGGAACAAGCTTGCGCAGGAACGTTACGTCGTCGCCGCTTTCTTCGACAGCCATCCGCGCGTTGGACAGCGAAGGCAGCGTATCCTCGAGATGTGCGAGCTCATGGAAGTGGGTCGAGACAAGCGCTTTACATCCAATGTGGTGGTGCACGAACTCAATGACGGCTTGCGCGATCGCCATGCCTTCGCCCGTAGAAGTCCCGCGTCCAAGCTCGTCAATAATAACAAGGCTGTTCGCGGTCGCCTTTTCGGTCATAATTTGAATATCCTTCATTTCCACCATAAACGTGCTTTGACCGCCGATGAGGTCGTCGGCCGCGCCGATTCGCGTAAAGATCCGGTCGATCAGCGGAATAACCGCCGACTTCGCCGGCACGAAGCAGCCGATTTGCGCCATTACGGAGATAAGGGCGGTTTGGCGCATGTAGGTGCTCTTGCCCGCCATATTCGGGCCTGTGATGAGCAAGATACGCTGCTCCTCGGTACGGAGGCGCGTATCGTTCGCGATAAACGGCGCGCCGTCCATCATCGCCTCCACAACCGGGTGTCGTCCTTCTTCGACGTTCAAGTCGAAGCCCTCCGTTATTTGCGGCCGGACGAAGCGCCTTTCCGCGCTGACGGTTGCGAATGACTGGTAGACGTCAAGCTCGGCGATAATCGCGGCCGCCTTCTGCAGACGGTGCAGGTGCAGCGCCAGATGATCCCGCAGCTCGATGAACCTCGCGTATTCGAGATCGATCATTTTATCCTCGGCTTCGAGAATGAGCCGTTCTTTCTCCTTCAGCTCCGGCGTCACGAAGCGCTCCGCGTTCGCAAGCGTCTGCTTCCGCTCGTAACGGCCTTCCGGCAGCATCGACAGGTTCGCCTTCGACACTTCCAAATAATAGCCGAACACTTTATTAAAGCCGATTTTTAGCGATTTAATGCCGGTAAGCTCGCGCTCCGTCCGCTCCAGCTCGGCCAGCCACTTCTTCCCGTTGACGCTCGCCTCGCGCAGCTGGTCCAAATAGTCGTCGTAGCCTACGCGAATGAGTCCGCCTTCACGGATGGATACCGGGGGCTCGTCGACCAGCACCGTATCGATCATATCCGCCAGATCGGAGCAATCGTCGCTGCCTTCCACCAGCTCCATCAGAACTTTGGACCCTGACGACCGGCATAGCTGCGTTAACGCCGGGATACGGCGAAGCGACGACTTGAGCGCGTTCAGATCGCGTCCGTTCGCGTTGCCGTAAGCGACGCGGCCGACAAGCCGCTCCAAGTCGTAGATCGGCGTCAGCTCCGCGCGGAAGTCCTCGCGCAGAATTAAGTCGCGGTACAGCGTCTCCACCGCGTCAAGCCTGCGCTCGATGGCGGTTTTGCTAAGCAGCGGCTTATCGATCCACCGTCTCAGCAGGCGGGCGCCCATCGACGTGCCCGTCCGGTCCAGAAGCCAGAGCAGGGAGCCTTTTTTGCTGCGGTCTCTTACCGTCTCCGTCAGCTCGAGATTTCTTCGCGTGTAGTGGTCCAATATCATAAATTGGTTCGGCTCGTAAGCCGATATCGTACGGACATGGGCAAGCGACCGCTTTTGCGTCTCTTCGAGATAACCCGTCAAAACGCTGACCGCCTGCTGCCTGGCGGCCGACAGCTTCTCGACCTGTTCGGAGCCGAATTGCGCCGCAAGCCTCTCCAGCGCTATCGGTCCCCGCGTCGTCAGGGGAGCTTGACGGTTCCAAGCGTCCGCGCTTCTCAGCTTGTCCAATAGATGCTCGTCGCCCACGACCTCCGAGGGGGTGTAGACATTAAGCTCATCAACCAAGGCGTCCATCGAATCGGGGAAGGACGTGACATACAGCTCCCCGGTCGACAAGTCGCATGCGGCGAGCCCCATCATGCCGCCCGCCGTCGTCGCGGCTGCGATGAAGTTGTTTGTTTTGCCCTCGAGAGACTTCGATTCCATAACCGTTCCCGGCGTAATGATGCGCACAATTTCCCGGCGCACGACGCCTTTTGCGGCTGCGGGGTCCTCCACTTGCTCGCAAATTGCAACCTTGTAGCCCTTTTCGATCAGCCTGCTAATATAGTTCTCGGCGGAGTGATAGGGAACGCCGCACATCGGAATTTTGGCATCGCCCCCGCCTTCTCTGCCTGTCAGCGTAATTTCCAGCTCGCGCGCCGCGTTGATCGCGTCGTCAAAAAACATCTCGTAAAAATCGCCCAAACGGAAAAAGAGAAAAGCGTCCTTCGCCTCTTCCTTCACGGACAAATATTGTTGAATCATCGGAGTATACCCGGCCATCGAACGTTCCTCCATGTCTATGTATCGATAATGATTGCGCACATTGCTCAAAGCGAAACCTCATCTCATCATTATACCAATCTAAGACGCTGTAAGCTATAACGGAAAGCTAGCAAGATGGCGGGAGCCTTTCGTGTAAAAGAAAGAGGTACAAGGGAGAAGCAGCGATGTACGCCTAAACGGTGGTTGAGCGGGCCTGCGGCTATTTCGATATGAGCGGGCTTAGGAGATTTAGGCCGGTCGCAGCGCTATATTTCTCTCTGCTCCTCGATCGTTGGCTATCTAAGTCTTTCGTGACGCCTTATTTCGAGCGATGAAGCCGCCTTTGGGGATTTTAGGCGGCCGGAACGACCTATTCCCATCACTAGAGCGGTTGGAGATGGTTTAGGTCGGCGGCGACGCCTTAAATCGAGCGATGAAGCCGCCTTTGGGGATTTTAGGCGGCCGGAACGACCTATTCCCATCACTAGAGCGATTGGAGATGGTTTAGGTCGGCGGTGGCGCCTTAAATCGAGCGATTGAGCAACCTTCGGGGATTTTAGGCGGCCGGAACGACCTATTCCCATCACTAGAGCGATTGAAGGCGGTTTAGGTCGGCGGTGGCGCTTAAAATGAGCGATTGAGCATCATTTGGAGATTTTAGGCGGCCGGAACGACCAATTCCCATCATCTGAGCGATTGGTGATGGTTTAGGTCGGCGGTGGCGCTTAAAATGAGCGATTGAGCATCATTTGGAGATTTTAGGCGGCCGGAACGACCAATTCCCATCACTAGAGCGATTGATGGCGGTTTAGGTCGGCGGTGGCGCTTAAAATGAGCGATTGAGCATATTGGGAGATTTTAGGCGGCCGCAACGTCCTATTCCCATCATCTGTGCGATTGGAGATGGTTTAGGTCGGCAGCGGCGCCTTAAATCGAGCGATTGAGCAACCTTCGGGGATTTTAGGCGGCCTGACCGTTCTATTTTCCGGGCCAATTATATAAGTGTGCAGGCCGGCGGATCAGCGAATCTGTTTTATTGCAGCTTAGGCTGAGGGATGCGCCACTTCGCGCGGATATCGGCGCTCTCGTCCCAGGTTTTGCCGCGGCGCGCGGCATCGAATAGCGGCTCGATGTACTGCGCGAGCGCGGGATAGCTTTCGGTCGCGGCAATCGCCGCCGCGACCTCGTCAAGGCAGCCGGCGAGCTCTGTGCGGTCGCCGGCGTAATAGGCCTCCGCGTACCGCTCCTCCCGGGCCGGCACGCGGGGCATGCGCATGGCCTCGCGCGCGCACAGCAGAGCGAGCGCGAAGGCCGCTTTGGCCGCTGCCGGCGACACAAGCCAGCTCGGCAGCGTCCGGTACTCGAACCCGCCATGCGGCTGCAGGCGGACGTCCCCGAGCGCGCCGTAGCGGGGACGCCGGCCCCGCCCGGCGGGATCCTCGACCAGCGCGAGCGGGTACGCCGCGCAGCTGTCGAGCAGGCGGAGCAAGCGCCCCGTGAGCGGCGCTCCGCTAATATGGATGTGCCCGCCGAGCGCCAGCCCCGGCAAGGGCATCGCCCCGGCGACCCAGCGCAGCGCGGGGTCGCTCACGCGGACGGCGGCGCGCGCAAGCAGGCGCCGCACGTTCGCGGCCAGCGCGGCGGGCGTCTCCGCCGGCGCGGGCCGCAGCTCGGCGACGGGATAGATCACCCGCCGCCCCACAACCATGGCGTCGGCGCCGGTCGCCCCGGCGGCGCCTTCGCCGAAAAAGCGCGACGCCGGAGCCAGCTTCCCGGCCGGCGTCAGCAGCGCGAATTCGGGGTCGGCGCCGATCAAGATCCGCCCGCCGCCTCCCCCGGCATCCGCCGCGGCATACCGCGCGGCGAACGCTTCAAGCGCGGCCTCTCCCGCGGCTGAATCCGCGGCAAGCGGCCGCGCGTCCAGCACGATCGCGCGGCCTCCGTCGCTAAGCGCGACCTCCGCCTCGCCGATGTCAAGGCCGAGCGCATAGAGGGCGCGGGCGGCGGCCCGCGCAGCCCGGCGCTGCGCCTCCTCCTCCGGCCAGCCGTCGTCACCGAGCCGCGGCGGGCGTCCGCGGCCGATCCGCTCGAAACGCCAAGGCTCTTGATTGACGATAGTGACCGCATATACCCTCGCCGGAAGCGGTTTCTCCGCGTTGCAGCTGATGCCCGCCCGTTTCCACAGCCTGCGCTTCGTATCCGCGCTCATGCGAGCCGCCGAGCCCGCGCCTTCGTTCAGCACCCAAACGCCGTGAGACGCTGCAAGCGGGACTTCCAAGCTGACGCTACCCGCCATGACCGCATCGCCTTGACGCGCTTTATCCGGCAGCGGAGAAGCGCTGCCATCAGCCGTGCCGACTAGGAGGAAGGGCTCCCCCTCCCCGCGCCAAATCCAAGTCGCCGCCACCTCGCTCACCCCCTCTTCGCCAAGCATGCCGAACGATGCGTTGGACAGTAACCGCTCCGGCGCGTTCCAAGCTTCGAAATAAGTAAAAAAAAGAGGGCTTTCGCCCTCGAAATCGCCGCATATGCGGCATATACTGCGATAACTGAATAGATAAAAGGACCGGATGCCTTACAGCTCGTCGTCCAGCAGGTCGGCATCCAGGTCTTCATAGTCTTCGTCATCTTCGCCGATTCCGAAGTCCAGATCCTTGTCGTCCATGTCACTGCAGCCGCCTGGCACTACCGCTACGCAAACCTTCGTCTCGGCGATCATTTCAACCGCAAACTCGCGCTCTACCCGAATGTTCACGCTTTGACCGTTCGAAGAAATATTCGCTTCGATCGCGTTCGGTTCCTGTAGCACTTCCGCGGACACTTCCTCCGTTGAAGCCCTATGTTTGGGATCGACATAAGAGAGCGGTACGTTTTCGACGAATTGTACGGATTCTTTGGCCACATCCGTTTGCGAGTTTCTGTTATACGAATACCAAATGTTGAGCTCGTAAGTACCGATCACCTCAATACCGTCGCCCGAACGAACCGCTTCATACTGATGGTTAATGACCCATGCGCCCAGTATACTGGTCGGATTATGAGGCGGTGTTACGGTATGGGTTACAGTGGAAAACTTACGACCCTTGCCGCAGACAGCTTTCGTAATAATTTCTCTGCACTGTAGCTGTTTATCTGCAATAGTCATTGATTTAACCTCCTCCATACAATCATTCAATTAAAGTGTATGCAGGTCTTAGGCGTTTGTTGATTAAACGGGTCCAAACAAACAAATTTATTTTACAGGCCTCCCGCGGCAGCGCCATTCCCCGCAGGAAACGAAAGCATAGCCGTAAGAATGGTTTCACACTACATATCTATTCCATTCCAGACCGAAATATGAAAAGCAAATCGCGGATTAATTCGACCTCGCAAGTCCGGTTTCTTGTTCGCCCGGCTTCTTTTTGAGCCGTCTGGCCACGGCCAAATAACGGTCCACTTCATGAAGGAGTGTATACAGCGACGCCCTGATTTCGAATTCCTCGCGGGTAGTCGGAAGCTCCATCTCCCGGAACGACTTCATAAGCGCGAACACCATCTGCTCCGCCTTGCCCCGGTACACCTCCGATTTGACGTCGCCGGCCAATTGTTCTAGAAGCTCAGCCAGAAGCTCGCCTTGCGGCCATTTCTCGTAGACGAGCGACAGCTCGGCAAGCATTTGCTGAATCGAATAGAGCTGCTGCCTGCGCATTTCGAAATAGGTAGACCAGTAGGATTCATATCCCCAAATGCGATTCTCCCGATTTCGAATCGAGAGATTGACGCCCTGCTCGATGGAGCCGTGGGCATCCAATATTTCGCCGCCGTTCCAAAGATGCTTGGGGTTGCGCAGCGTGGTCGCCATTTCGCGGAAGATCGAGCTGAAATCCTCCTCCAGCCTCGCTCTGATGGCAAGCAGCTCCTTGTCTTCCCTCGGCATATAAACGACGTTAATGACGGTCGCCCAGCCGAGACCGGATAACAGCAGCAAAATTTCGTTCGCAATAATATCGACATTCACTTCGCCGTGAGAAAACAGCTGAAACACGATGACGCTGCTTGTCAAAATTCCGCCCTTTAGCTGGAACCGCGACAAGACCGGAAAGGTCACCATAATGAATATCGCTACCACCCAATAGTGGAAGCCCAAGACCGTAAAGATGACCGAAGCGAAAAAAAGACCCAGCACCGAAGCGACAAAACGGGCGGAAACGCTCTTCAGCCCTTTCATTCGCGTCACTTCAACGCCGAGTATCGCAAGGATGCCCGCAGACAGCGCGGGCGTTAAGTCTAAATAATATGCCGTATAAATCGCCGCGATTGCCGCGACGGCTGTTTTAATAACCCGAATACCCATTTATGCTTACCCCGGTTCCGATAAAATAATGGAAATGCCTTTCCATCATCCTACCTTTCCCGCCAACCCTCCGTCAACTTCCGCTCAAGCGCCGAGACGAGCTGATACATGACCGTCGCGACAACCGCGATGACGACGAGGCTTGAAAGGACAAGCGTAAAGTTGAACACTTGGAAGCCGTAAATAATCTGATAGCCGAGCCCGATCTTCGCGACAAGAAATTCCCCGACGATTACGCCGATCCAAGCAAGGCCGACGTTCACCTTCAGCGTCGAAATGATGACAGGGAAGGAGCCGGGCAAAATTACGAGCCGGAACAGCTGCAGCCGATTCGCGCCGAACAGCCTCACAACCTTGATATAGCCGCTGTCGATTTCCCTGAACCGGTTATAAATATTAATCGTTGTTATAATAACGGTCACCATTAACGTAATCGCGACAATCGACGAAAAGCCCGGACCAAGCCCCACGATAAAGATCGGTCCCAGCGCGACCTTCGGCATGCTGTTGAGCACAACCAGATAAGGATCCAGAACGCGTGACAAGAACGGAAACCACCATAATGCCGCCGCGATAATCGTCCCGACCGCGGTGCCAAGCACAAAGCCGACGATCGTCTCGAGTACGGTCGTCCCTACATGCGGCCATAGCGTTCCGTCGGTCATGGAGGTCCAAAGCTGATCGAACAGCTTGGAAGGATAGCTGAACAGCAGCGGATCAATCCATCTGTTCCGCCCCGCCGCTTCCCATAAGCCGATAAAAAGGAGCAAAATGGCGAGCTGCGTCGCTAACGCCGCGCCGGAGATTTTGCGCATCCTGCGCTTATGGCTCGCGTATAAGCCGTTTATCAGCTTTTGCCGCTCCTGCTGAACAACGTTTTGTTCCTCACGCATCGCCTCCGCCCTCCTTTCTGTCCACAGCGTTCAGCTCCGCCCACAGCTCCTCGAACAAGACCTGAAAGCCGGGGAGCTTGCGGGCCGTAATCGGGTCGGCGGATTTGATTTCGTCCGGCACTTTGATTTCTTTGCGGATATGCCCAGGATTTTTCCCAAGCACGATGACGCGGTCGCTCATCGCCGCGGCCTCCGACAGATCGTGCGTAACCAGCACGGCCGTCTTGCCAAGCTTTCGCAGCGTCTCGACGACCACATCCTCCAGCTGCATTTTGATATGAAGGTCGAGAGCGGAGAACGGCTCGTCGAGCAGCAGCACCTCGGGCTCCGTTACCATCGTGCGGGCCAAAGCGACGCGCTGCCGCATGCCGCCCGACAGCTCATGCGGAAACCGTCCGCCTAAGCCTTCAAGCCCCAGCTCCTTCAGCCACTCGTCAACCCTTTTCATGGACGCTTTCGATTTGCTGCCTTGAATCTCAAGCCCGATCGCGGCATTGTCCCGAATCGAGCGCCATGGAAATAAGTAGTCCTGCTGAAGCATATATCCGACCTTAGGCGTCGGTCCTTTCACCGGCTCGCCGCCAAGCAGAACCTTCCCGGCTGTAGGCGGGAATAAGCCCGCCATCAAGCTGAGCAGTGTCGTCTTGCCGCAGCCGCTGGGGCCGACCAAACTGACGAATTCCCCTTTCGCTACGGAGAGATCGATGTCCTCCACCGCGAGCGAAGCGCCTTTGTCGCCCACGTAAACATGAGAGAGCCGCTGCAGCGCAAGCGCCGAAGTGTCCTTCATTTCATCGCCTCCCTTGCGCGTATTAGTTGTTCGTTACTTCACTTCCGCAATAGCCGCTTCCGCGAATTCCGTATTGACGAGAACGCCGTGCTCCGTACGCGTTTCCAGCTCTCCCGCTTCCGTGATGATGTCCAGCAGGTTGTTCCATTCCGCTTCGTCGACGATGGGATCCGCCGCGAAGGAGCCCTGCTGCTTGTAACGGTCGATCGAGCTGATCAGAATATCGCGGTCGACATTTTCGAAATACGGCAGCACCGTGTCCGCGATCGCTTCCGCGCTGTTCTCCTCAACCCACTTCTGCGCTTTGTAGACCGCGTTCGTGAACGCTTGAACCGTATCCTTGTTTTTTTCGATAAAGCTGTTTTTCGTCATAAAGACAGTATATGGAAGATGACCGCTTTCGGTGCCGAAGGACGCCACGACGTGTCCTCTGCCTTCCTTTTCAAAAATCGATGCCGTCGGCTCAAACAGCTGCACATAATCGCCCGTTCCGGAGGAGAAGGCCGGCGCGATATTCGCAAAGTCGATGTTTTGAATAAGCTCCATATCGTTGTGCGGGTCGATTCCATGCTTTTTCAGCGAGAATTCTCCCGCCATTTGCGGCATGCCCCCAACGCGCTGACCTAGGAAGACGCTGCCTTTCAGCATGCTCCAATCAAAATTGTCCACTTTCTCTCTCGCAACCAGAAACGTGCCGTCTGTCTGCGTGAGCTGCGCAAAGTTGATGACAGGGTCTTCAGCGCCCTGCTGATACACATAAATCGACGTCTCCGAGCCAACCAGCGCAACGTCAATGACATTCGATAGCAGCGCCGTCATCGTTTTATCGCCGCCCGGCGTCGTCGTCAGCTCGATCTCGAGCCCTTCCTCCTCAAAAAATCCTTTTTCGATCGCTACGTATTGCGGCGCGTAAAATAGCGATCTTGTCACTTCGCCGATTCGGACCAGCTTTTTATCCGAACCTCCGTTGCCGCAGCCGGCTAAGGCCGCTGCCGCCGCAAGGACGATGGCAAGCAGCAGCATGCTGTATGCGCGTCGTTTGCTCATCGTTCATACCTCCCGCTTTTTTAGACATATAGACGTATATCAGCCTATGCGGGAGCCGACAAAGCGGTGATTGGCACGGGATCGGGACAAAAAAAATCGGACCGCGGCCGTCCGGAGACGACCGCAGCCCGGCTTCTTGCGAAAAGCGTGCTACAGCTTATAGATATCGGTATATTTTTTTGTCAGGTAATCGACCAAGTACTGCGGATCCAGCGGCTTGCCGGTGACGGACGACACCAGCTCCGACGGCGTCCGCAGCTTGCCGTAACGGTAGATGCGCTCCTTCAGCCATTCCTTGATCGGAATCAAATTGCCTTCACCGACTAGCGACCACATGCCGGGAAGCTCTCTTTCCATTGTATCCGCAAACTGAGCGGCGTACATGTTGCCGAGCGAGTAGGACGGGAAATACCCGAACGCGCCGCCCGACCAATGCACGTCCTGCAGAACGCCTTCCGCGTAAGTTGGCGGCACAATGCCCAAGTACTCCTTATATTTATCGTTCCAAATTTCAGGCAGATCGGCAGCTTTCGCCCCGCTGTTGAAAATAAGCTTTTCGATCTCGTACCGGATAATGATATGCAGATTGTACGTCAGCTCATCCGCTTCGATTCGAATAAGAGATGGCTGGACGGTATTGTTGCCTCGGTAGAATTGATCGACCGACACGTCCAGCTGCCCCGGGAACCGTCGTTGCAGCTCGCCGAAATAACGCTCCCAGAAAGGACGGCTGCGTCCGATCACATTTTCCCAGAAGCGGGACTGCGACTCGTGAATACCCATCGACGTTCCCGTCGAAAGGGTCGTGCCGGTCAGCTCCGGCATAATATTTTGCTCGTACAGCGCATGTCCGCCTTCGTGAATGGTGCCGAATAGGGCGCTCGTCACGTCGTCCGCCAAATAACGCGTCGTAATGCGCACGTCACCGGGATTTAAGCCCGTCGCGAACGGATGGGCGCTTTCATCGAGCCTGCCGGCTTCGAAATCGTAGCCCATCTGCTCCAGGATGTAGAGGCTGAACGATTTCTGCGCTTCCTTGTCAAAGCTTTGACGCAGGAAAGACTTATCCGGCTGATGCGGCGACGCCGCAATCGCTGCGGCCAGCGGCACCAGCTTCTCTCGCAAGCCGCCAAACACATGATCCAGCTCGGCGACCGTCATGCCCGGCTCGTATTGATCGAGCAGCGTGTCATAACGGGTAGCCTTTGCTCCCCATAGGTCGATAAATTGGCTCGTATAGGAAATGACCTTGTCCAGATAGGGCCGGAAGCTTTCATAATCGTTTTCCGCCTTCGCTTCCTCCCATTTGTTCTCCGTCTGGGCGGCAATGACGACGTACTCCTGATACAGCTTTGGAGGGATTTTGACGCTTCGGTCGTAATCCTTGCGGGTTTCCGTCACTAGACGCTGATCGATTTCGGATAAATTTTCGTACGTGCCCTTCTGTTCCAAAGCGGACAGCCACTCGCCGAGCTCGGGCGATGTCTGAAGCTTGAACATGTCGCCGGACAGCATGCCGATCGCTTCGGAGCGGGTATCCATCCCTTTGCGCGGAGCGCCGGTGCGAAGATCCCAGTAAAGCACGCCGAGCGCTTCCTCGTAGCTTTTAATTTTATGTATCGTTTCTCTGAACTGGCTGAGCGCCGTTTTGTTCTCTTCCGCCATCTTGGCATATCCACCTTTCTATAGCTGCTGGAGTTCAGCGCCATCCTTGATCTTGCTGACCTGACTCCTTATAATCATCTTAAACCTGTAAAGCCGGCATGCGCAACAAGAGAAGGAGCGATCGAGAGATGCATATTACATTTACGGAAGCTGCTGTAAAAAAGCTATCCCCTTATTTAGAAGATGGCTCGAGGAAGCTGAAGCTGCTGTACGATATGGAAGGCTGCGGGTGCGCCAACAACGGCGTTCCGGCGCTGCAGCTTGTATCGGAGGCGAGCGTCGATGACCAGGAATCGGCTGGAGACCCGATTCCGTTTCTCTATGAGCCTAGGCATGAAGTGTTTTTCGAGCCTCGCATGAAAGTGGACTATAGCGAAGCCGCGAACAGCTTCAGCTTAAAAAGCGACAATCAAATCTACACGAACCAGCTGAGATTGCTCGTTTAACGTTTTTTTGACTGGCTTGTATTCGAACGAACGCTTGGAGGTAGGCTCTTGAGCAATATCGATGAAATTCTCGTTTATAACCGTCAGTTTGTAGAGACTAGAGCTTATGAACAATACGCGACTAGCAAATATCCCGACAAACGGATGGTCATTCTGACCTGTATGGACACCAGATTGACGGAGCTGCTGCCCAAGTCGATGAATTTGAAGAACGGCGACGCCAAAATCATCAAAACTGCCGGCGGCATCATTACGCAGCCCTTCGGCAATATAATGCGAAGCGTACTCGTCGCGCTGTACGAGCTCCAGGCGGACGAGGTGTTCGTCGTCGGCCATCACAACTGCGGCATGACCGGTCTGAATCCGCAGGAAATGATCGGACATATGAAAGAGCGCGGCGTGCCGGAGTCAACGATCGATATTTTGAAAAACTCCGGCGTCAATTTGCTTCGCTGGCTGACCGGGTTCGATAACGTACGGGACAGTGTCGTCAACAGCGTGAGCATTATCCGGAATCATCCTCTTCTTCCGGCTGATATTAAAGTGCATGGACTCCTTATCGACCCCGAAACCGGCGAGCTCGAGCTCATCGACAAGGGCGAATGAAACACGAGCAAAGCTTCTGAGAAGACCGGCTTATAAGACTGCGTTAAAATAAGCGTGGGAATGATCGCGATCATTCCCACGCTTCTTAATTTATGACGGCTATTCCATAATCATGATCATCGCGCTCTATAAGCGCCGCTCTTCCGTCTTCCACTTTGTATGACCAAGAGCTGACGACTTCCTCACTGCCCATTTTCAAATTGTAATCGATAATAAAAGCTACGGTAGAATGTCCGCCTTCGCTTTTCTCCAGTCTCGTCGTTTATTCCCCTTTAAGCCCGTTAACGTCTGCGCCCTTCGCTTTTCGCCCGTAACGCCGCTTCTCTCGCCGCAATCACGTCCGTCCTGTCCCGCTTCAAATGGCGATGCACGATCCATTCATTATCCTGCGGGCTGGAAGCTCCCCAAAGAAGTCCTCGCTCCTTGCAAAGCGCCGCGCATCGCGCCTTCAAAGCCGGATCCGTAAGCTGAAGCTCCATATCCGCATAATTTCGCTTTCCGCCGCCTGCAACTTTTATGCGCTCTCCCAGCTGCCGGATAAGCGACTTCTTATCAATGCCGAACCGTTCCAGATCGGAAGCACTAAGCTTCGCGAGCGCTTGCTCATACATCATCGCCGCGCCGCGCAAATTGCCCCTGCGTTCATGATATTGCCCGACGGCCGTCTGAATGAGTCCGACCCAGAGGCTGCTATTGCCGTCATCCGGATGCGCTTTCCAATATTCCTCGAGAAGCTCGTGGCATTCAAAAAAGTCTCTCGTTGCATGAAATTCCACAAGGTACGCAATATAAGCATCAGGGTATCCCAAATTTGCCTCCCCTTCCTTATAAACCGATTGAAACCTTTGTCCATCTTATCCGTATTACTGGATGTTAGCAATAGACCTACACCATATGCAGGAGGAGAACGATTCAGAATGAAAAAAGGTTTGCTGGTCATGATGGCGCTCGCTTTGTTCCTGAGCTTCGGCTTCGGACAAGTTGCAGACGCCGCGAAACGCGGGGGCTTTAAATCACCGAAACAAAGCTACACGCAAACACCGAAAAAGTCGACGGATAACGTCAGCCAGACGAATCCCGGAACAAAAACAGGCACCGGAGCCGCAACCGGAACGGCAGCAAGATCCGGCGGGTTATTCGGCGGCAGCAGCTTTATGAAAGGCATGATGATCGGCGGATTAGCCGGCTTGCTGTTCGGCGGAATGTTCGGCAGCATGGGCGCGTTTGGCGAAATTCTCGGCCTTATGATCAACTTGCTTGCGATCTTTGCGATTATTATGCTGATCCGCGTCGCGTTCGTTTATTTGCGCAGCAAGAAGAACAATACGCCTAATGAGCGGAGACCTTATTAATCGTGAGAATCTATACCGACGAGATCATTAACGCAATCTGCCTGCACACCGCTGAACGCAGAGGAATTCAGCCTACCGATGTTGAAGTGCAGTTAGGCTATGACGAAGAATATGGCATAACAGCGGAAATGTGGGTGGGCGGACGCAGCCAATATTTGATCACCGCGAATTTGCTGGAAGCCATTGAGCAGTATTTGTTTTCGCATTACAACCGCCGGGTATTCCGTTCCGACATCAGTCTCGGCATCGATGAAGAGGCCGAGGAGTTTTGGGCCGAATTTCCGGGTTAACATGACATTGCATCCCCTTCCGAACCGGAAGCGGGATGTTTTTTTATTTCCATAAGCTGTTATAGCAACTCTCCCGATTTCTTGTCGTCTAATAGAGTAGAACATTCGGGGAGAGTGACAAAGTACGTATGGCAAAAAAATTAATGGCGCTCGCCGCTATCATCCTTTTCCTGCAAGCGGTGATGGCGCCTGCGCAGGCTACGACCATTGCCGCCGCTTCCGGCATGACAAAGTACCGGGTTTACCAGAACGATAAGGCGCTCAAGGAATTTGCCAAGGAAGCCGACGCGATCCGGTACGCCAAAAGCTACAATTATAGTCATGTCGAAACCATTTCGGGCCGCAAATGGGTCTGGGATAATTTCCCGCGTTATAAGGTCTATCAGAACGGCTCTTCCTCATCCAAATGGGAGTTTCGAGCGTATGAGCAAGCTTTGGCGCTGGCCAAAACGATGAAAAACGCCCATATTCGCGATATGGAGGGACTTGGCTGGACATTTGAAACGTATGCGAACTACCGTCTCTATCAAGGCGAAATTACGCTGCCGAACTGGGAGTTTCAGTCGTTAGAGGAAGCCAAAAAAGAAGCGAAAAAATGGGGCAAGGTCCACGTAATCGATGTAAACACGAACGCTTGGGTATGGGATAATTACACCGCCGCGCAGATCAGCGAGAAGAAGAAAGCGCAAGCGGTCTATCAGCTCGTCATAGACGGCGAGCCCATCCCTGATTCAAAGCCGTACGCATTTTTGAAGGATGCGATAAACGTATCGAACGCGATCGCAGGAAGCCAAGTTGTCCATACAGCCAAAAACAAAATCGTACACTCCAATGTCCCTTCCTATGAAGTGTATCAGAGCGGAAGGTTCATTCGGTCCTATATCGGACTAGACGATGCCGTCAAATACGCGAAGACGCTTCTTAACGCGGAGGTGCTCAAGGACGGCAAATCCCTATGGTCCAGCTATCCGTACTTTGAAGTGTATCAGAGCGACCGCAAGATCAAAAGCTTCCAGAAGCTGAGCTCGGCGATGGCTTACGCCCAATACTATGCCAATATTACGATCCGGACGATTGATGGCCGTGCGCTATGGAGCAACATCAAATCCCTGCAGTTCCTCGGCTGGAACGGCAGCAGCTCAAGCGCAACGATACTCGGCCATG
Organism: Paenibacillus nanensis; assembly: GCF_003583765.1. GTDB lineage: Bacteria > Bacillota > Bacilli > Paenibacillales > Paenibacillaceae > Pristimantibacillus > Pristimantibacillus nanensis. The sequence goes on along the minus strand of NZ_QXQA01000004.1, from coordinate 190,650 downwards.
TCGCGGGTACGCAAGGACTGGATATTGACTCGCCAACCTGGTTCGAGCTTACGTCGGCGGACGGCGCGATGAAGGACACGTCTGACCCTGAAGTCGTCAAGACGTTAAAAGCGCAAGGCATTCAGGTCATGCCGCTCGTCCACAACGGCTTCGACCGCGAGCTGACGACCGCCTTCTTGAAAGACGGCGCGGCGCAAACCAAGTTTATAAACGCGTTAGTAAACAAAGCCTCCGCGCTAGGCGTGTACGGCATTAATCTTGACTTTGAAGAGGTGGCCGCAGCCGACCGCACGGCTTTTACCGCATTCGTTCAGAAGCTGACAACTGCCGCTCATGCCAAAAAGCTGAAGGTCTCCATCGATCTTCTCCGCGGGGACGCCAGCTGGAACCACCGAACCGCTTACGATCACGCGGCGATCGGCGCCATTGTCGATACCGTGATCATTATGGCTTATGACGAGCATTGGAAAGGCAGCAAGGAGCCGGGCTCGGTTGGAGGCTTACAGTGGGTGGAAGAAGGCGTGAAGCAATACTTGGATTACGGGATCCCGCGGAGCAAGCTGATGCTTGGCATTCCATTCTACGTCCGGGAATGGCGGATCGACGCGGATGGCAAGCTGGTTGACAATCGGGCGATTCTGATGAAAGACCTGCCCGGCCTGATCGCCGGCACAAATGCTGCGAAAACATTCGATCCGGAATCCGGCCAATACAAGTACAGCTATAAAAAAGACGGTTACACGCACGTCTTCTGGGCGGAGAACGACGACACCGTGCTGAAACGGATCGCGATCGCGAAAAAATATGATCTGGCCGGAATCGCTGCATGGCGGCTCGGCTATGAAGACGCGGAGCTTTGGACCAAAATGCTCCGGGCTAAATAAACGATCGAAAGAAACAGCCCCTTGAAGGAAACGATTTCCGCCAAGGGGCTGTTATTATGTCTTCTTCTGCATTTCTTGCAAATAAGCGTCCAGGCGGTCCATCCGCTCCTCCCATAATCTGCGGAAGGATTCCAGCCATGCGTCCATCTCCTGAAACGGTTCTGGCCGCAGCTTATAAATCCGCTGGTTGGCCAATGGTCGGACTTCAACAATGTGCGCCTCATTTAAAACCTTCAAATGCTTTGAAACCTGCGGCTGCCGGAGCTCGAGTTTCGTTGCGATCTCGCCTACCGTAAGCGGTCCTACGCTTAGCAGCTCCACTATATGCAATCGGTTGGGTTCGGCTAGCGCACTCAAAGTTGACAGTTCCATCATATCCCCTCCGAACAAGTTCGATTCTCATATAAGAATATGCCAAATCGAGAATATGCCTGTCAACCAGGGATCCACGAGCTCCATTATGAGCTCGTGGATTGTCCTCCATCAACATGCAGCACCTGTCCGGTTACATACCTGGAGTCATCCGATGCCAAATAGACGAATGTAGGGGCTACCTCGAACGGCTGTCCCGGCCTTCCCATTGGCGTTTCCGTGCCAAAAACCGCTACATGGTCGGAGGCGTAGCTTGACGGGATAAGCGGTGTCCAAATCGGCCCCGGCGCGATCGCGTTTACCCGAATGCCTTGGCCGATAAGATTATTCGCAAGAGACCGGGTAAAACCGACAATGGCGGACTTGGTTGCCGTATAATCGATCAAATCCTTCGGCCCTACGTAAGCGACTACGGAAGCGGTGTTAATAATCGAGCTGCCTGGCTTTAAATGCGGGATCGCTGCTCTTGTCGTATAAAAATGGGAGAAGACGTTCACTTTGAACGTATCCTCGAGCTGCTCATCCGTTATGTCCAACAAGCTCAATTGTTGAAACTGGATGCCGACATGATTGCAGAGCACATCCAATCGGCCAAATGTCTCCACTGTTTTATGCACGATAGCCGCGCAATGCTTCTTATCGCGCAAATCCCCCGGCAGCGGCAGACAGCGGCGGCCGAGCTCTTCGACGCGCCGGCAGGTTCGCTGCGCGTCTTCATGTTCGTCTAAATAGGCGATTGCGACGTCCGCTCCTTCCTTCGCGAATGCGATGGCAGCTGCGGCTCCCATACCGCTGTCCCCTCCCGTTATGAGGGCGGCCTTGCCTTTCAGCTTGCCGCTTCCGACGTAATTCGGATTCTCGATGATCGGCTCGGGAACCATATACGCCTCCCTTCCCGGCTGTACGAGCTGTCTCTGCTCGGGAAACGGAAGCGCTATATCTTCATATCTTGTTATCCTTCCGTAATTGGGATACATCGGATACGGCGTTGTTGTTTTCGCTTTATCGAAAAGCTGCCGATAATGTTGAACTTCTTGCTCTGACCGCTGATTGCTCATATTTGCCTCCCGCTTTTATTCCTTTTCTTTACACTATGCGAGATAGGCATTCGCCGTGCCGGAGGTTGGTTACGGCAGCATCTTATTCCGTACATGCTCCTTACGAGGTGGCGCCACGTATGCTGAAGCATCCATATTCAGAGGGAGGCTATTATGAATCCGATTCTGTTTAGCCCGGTCGTCCAGCTGCTTCTGCAGCCCCAATCGGAAGCGAGATTGCCATTGCTGTATAACGCGAATCCGTATCCTTATTCGATGCCTGTAACTAGCATCAGACCGCCATTTTACACGAATCCGCGCTATGGCTGGAACTTTCCGGTCATTTAAGGGGGCGCATCGCCCCCTCGTGGTGCGCCTCTTCACGCCAATATGGTAGAATATCCAACTAGAGGAGGCTAACCATGACAACTCAAACCAAACTCGCGAACTATTTACATACCTATCGGGAACGCTATCCGTTAAGCGGCACCGTACTTATCGCGCAGAACGGGTCCATTCTTTATGAAGAAGCCTTTGGCAACGCAAGCGAGGAGCATCAAGTGCCGAATACGATGGATACGAAATTCGGAATATGGTCGGTGACCAAATCGTTTACGGCAATGGCGATCATGATGCTGGCTGAACAAGGTTTGCTGCGTCTCGACGATCCTGCCGGCGATTACTTGCCGTCGCTGAAGAGCAGGGATTCGATGTCCATCCGGCAGCTGCTGCAGCATCGCTCCGGGCTGCCGAATTTCACTAGCATGCCGGAATATAACGCCGATTGGAACAAATGGCCGGCAGCGAAGGAAACCGTCCTGGAAAGGCTGGCGGACAAGCCGAACGACTTCCTTCCAGGCACGGCATTTGCTTACAACAATACGGGGTACTATTTGCTCGGCGTCATTGTGGAGGCTGTAACCGGGAGCGGCTTCGAGGATTTCCTGCGTTTACGGATCCTGCAGCCCTTGGACATGAGGAGCTCCGGCATCAACAACGGCAGATGCGTCATACCGGGACTTGCAAGCGCTTATTCCGCTTCCAATCAAACGCTTGCGCCGGCAGAGTATATCGATATGAGCACCGTCATTTCCGCTGGAGGCATGTATTCCACCGCGCGCGATCTGCTTAAATGGGATCAAGCGCTTTATTCAGACACGCTGGTCGGCCGGTCCGTCATCGAAGATGTATTCAGCAGAGAAGAGGAAGGCTACGGGCTCGGCTGGTTCCTCAACCGAAAGCATGATCGCAGACGTATTTATCACGGAGGCGCATATCGAGGATACCGCAGCGAGCTGCACCGTTACCCCGATGAGCGGATGACGGTTATTCTGCTGTCCAATTACGATTTTGTCCCGGTCACGAGACTCGTGGATCACCTATCGGGCATTGTGTTCGGTGAAGACGCTGCGCCGCCTGTACCGCCATCGCCTTACCCGATCGCAGAAGCGGAGCTAGCGCCGCTGCTCGGCCGATACGAAGGATATGGCTGCCAAGCCATCGTTGACCGGGATGAAGAAGACATCTATTTCGTTTGGAACAACCGGGAGCGTAATCCGATTTATCCGATATCCGAGACGAGCTTTCAGCATAAGTACTACGACTTATCGTATTCGTTCAAGAAAAATCATGATGGCTTATGGACGTTCCTGGGAATGAAAAAACAGCCGTAACACAAAAAGGCCTCGGAAGAGGCCTTTTTTGCTAATAACATCCTATTATTTATTGTAATTCTCGCGGCTTTGAGGGGTAAATTTATTTTACAATAATTATTCCCCTCCACGCTTTCATGAACATCACCTATACTTAAAGTTAACTTCCGACCATTTCGTTATGGATAACCGCGCACAATTTCAAAGACCTCTAGACTCATCATCTTCCTAATAAGCCTTATGCTTTTTCTGCCAGCCTTCCCTAAGTCAGCGGCATTCCCTTCCCGCAGCACGATCCGCTCATCTCAACAATCGCATAGTGTATAAGCTCGTTCTTTTCGAGTTTATATAAAATCAAAAGAGAAAGGAGTCCAATCGCACAAGACTAGGATTTATTAAGCTTGTCCTCACCCCATAGAGAAGCTTACCGCACAATCTTCTTTTAGGTTTGGCCCGCGATTGACAAAGGTTAGAAAATCCACTTTTGACAGGAGGGTATTTATTTATGTCCATTCTTCAAAACCAACGTTCATTATTCGTAAAAGCCATCGTCGCAAGCGGTATCATGCTCGTTATGCTGGCTTGTATGATGCTGCTTGCCGAGCGCGCCTCCGCTCACGGCTACGTAGAATCGCCGGCTAGCAGAGGTTATTTATGCAAATTAGGCACAAACACAGATTGCGGTGCCGTCGTCTATGAGCCTCAAAGCCTTGAAACCTCGAAAGGCTTCCCTGCTGCGGGTCTTACCGACGGCAAGTTCGGCAGCGCGAACGGCATCTTCCCTAAGCTTGACGAACAATCCAGCACGCGATGGAGCAAAGTCAACGTCACCAGCGGGCAAATGACATTTACGTGGAAGTTTACAGCGAACCACGCGACGACCGACTTCCGTTATTTCATTACGAAGCCGACGTGGAACCCGAATTCGCCGCTGACGCGCGATCAATTCGGCCTCGTGCCGTTCTGCACGCACGATATGGACGGCGCGCAGCCTCCATTTACGCTGTCTCATACTTGCGACATCCCGCAGCGTACCGGCTATCACGTGATTTTGGCGGTATGGGATGTTGACAACACGGCTAACGCGTTCTATAACACGATCGACGTGCAGTTTGGTCCATCGACCGGCGGCGACACGATTGCTCCTAGCGCGCCTTCAGGCGTCAGCGCTTCGAATATCGGCACAACGAGCGCAACGGTTTCCTGGAGCGCTTCTTCGGACAACGTTGGCGTAACAGGCTACCGTGTTTATAACGGCTCCACGCAAATCGGTTCCACGACCGGAGCCCTGTCTCTTAATTTGACCGGGCTGACTTCGAATACAACCTATAACATTACCGTTAAAGCCGTTGACGCGGCCGGCAACGTGTCTGCCGCAAGCAACACGGCTACCTTCAAAACGCTTACCGTCACAACGCCAGACACAACGGCGCCTACGGCTCCATCAGGCTTGCATATAATGGGTACGCCTACATCCAGCAGCATGATGCTGATGTGGAACGCATCAACCGACAATGTCGGCGTAACAGGCTACCGCATTTACAACGGCTCCGCCTTAGTCGCAACGGTCAGCGGCACAACAACCGATTACACCGTTACCGGACTAAGCGCCGGCACGACTTATTCGTTCAGCGTGCGCGCAATCGACGCAGCAGGCAACCAAAGCGCGGCAAGCACAATCAGCGGCACAACGGCGCCTTCGGACGGCGGCGGGACAGCGCCGGCATGGGCGCCGGGCGTTGCGTATACAGTAGGCATCCTTGTCACTTATAATGGCGCTACATACGAATGCCGCCAATCCCACACGTCGCTGACAGGCTGGGAGCCATCCAACGTGCCGGCTCTTTGGCTGCTGAAGTAACAAGCGCAACGTTGCCATAACGTACAATCAACAGAAGGCTGATACCGGGCATTTCGCGGTATCAGCCTTCTCCCTATCCGATTTACAGTTGATTTCATGGTTTACAACTTTTGTACATTGCGGTAAAATTCTTTATAGAGAACGCCCACTATTCTCTATATTGTACTAATGGGAGTGGTATCCTATGAAGATGATGAAACGGGTCGTTGGTTTAACCTTGCTAATGGCGCTACTCGCTTTCCCTGCATCGGCGTTCGCCTCCAGCTACTCAACTTATTCCGGCAATCAGAACAAAGGATTTTTTTCCTCCATCTTCTCCTTCTTCGGCGGTTCATCCAAAGACAAGAACGACTACAGCAAGTATAGCAATAATTACGGAAGCAGCTACGGTTATGGCGGATCTCACGGAGGCTCAAACGGGGGCCACTACGGCGGAGGTCACAATAACCATAATAACGATAAAGGCGGCTTCTGGGACTGGTTCGACAAAGACTGGTGGGATAAGGATTGGTGGGACGATTATTGCTGGTGGGATGATTACAAGGACGACTCCTGGAAGCTCTGGGAGAAATACTTCTGCTATTAAAAAAACGGCTGTCTGACGGTTTGCCGCACTCCCCTATAAGTAGACAGGTTTAACCTTCTGCTTGCGGAGGTCGCGGCATAACGACGCAGACAGCCTTTTTTAGGCGTTCACGGCCGTGCCTGGAAGCACCTTCTTCACTTCGTACATCTTAACGGATGAACTGATAACATAGCTTGGCGGCTCCTGGCCTCGTTTTTCGCGATGCCCCGCGATATGGACGGGATCCTTCTCCCAATTTTTCCACGCTTCTTCCGATTCCCATCGAATCATGGCGATAACTTCTTCCGACTCTTTATTTCTTTTACTCACCATAACCGTTCTGTCGATCAGTCCTGGCATCGTGTCCATATGCCCCGGCTTGCCGAATCGATCTACGACTTCATCCGCGTTCCCTGGTTCAACAACGATTGTTCTGATTTGGATAAACATCTTCATCACTCCAATCCGATTAATTGCTCCAGTTCTTCTTACCGATAACGATTCTCATTGTCAACGGAAAACTGTTATTCATAGCTTTTTAAGCGATACCGATAACCGCAAAAGCCGCATTTGAATACGACGCTGTCTTCGCCGATGACAAAGCTGAACCGGTCATCGTCTTCAAGCTCGATATATTCGCGGCCCTGCTCGTCGCGGTCGCCTGTTGCAAAAAAGTTTGTGCTGTTGCCGCATTCGCATTCCAGGTGCATCATGCCTTATCTCCCTTTCGTTTTTCGATATCGAACGTCACCTATTCGTATTGTTGCGCATATAACGGCTAATCCCGCGCTGTAACCAGCCAGCACATCCGTAATATAGTGCACATGAAAATAGACGCGGCATACGCCCATGAGCAGAATGCAGAGCGCAAGCAGCGCGCAGACAACGGCATTGACCGCTTTTGGCAGCTTGCTCTCGCGCCAAATGATGACAAGGATTAACCCGAACATAATCATGCCGAGCATCGCGTTGGCGCTCGGAAAGCTCGCACCGTCAGCTGTGATGCCCCATAGCGTTTCTGGGCGTGCTCGGTCAATCCATCCTTTCAGCACCCTATTTAAAAGGTATCCGAAAAGCACGCCGCCTATTAACATGACGGTAAACCGCCATCCTTTAAGAAACCCGAATATAACGGCTGATCCGATCGTCACGATAATGATCGTCAGCGTTGAGCCAAGATAGGAGAAGCCTTTCATCCATGCCGTCACCGTGCCGTTTCTCCAATCGCTTAACAAGCTGTGCGCCCAGCGGTCGAAAGCATGCCCGCCTTCCTCCGGCAATGTCAACAAAGCTGCTAGAAATCCGATGACACCAACCGAGAGACCTATAACCCAACCCCATTTGTTTTGTTGATGAATGATAAACGCCTCCTATGTAAGATTCATTGCTTCGCGCTCCTCGCTTCGTTATAATAAGCGATGATATTATTGCGTGACAAGACTAAAGTCAAGAAGATAGGAAGGATTGCTTAATGATGTACATAGCGAATAAATGGACGGACTACGAGGTTATCGACACCGGCGACGGAGACAAGCTGGAGCGCTGGGGCAGCTATATTTTGCGCCGTCCGGACCCGCAAATTATTTGGCCGATCGCGGATGAATCGGGTCCTTGGAAGAAGACGGACGGCCACTATCACCGCAGCTCCTCCGGCGGAGGCAAATGGGAAATGAAGAAGTCGCTTCCCGAGCGATGGACGATCTCGTACGGCGAGCTGTCCTTTCATATTAAACCTACCAACTTCAAGCATACAGGCTTGTTCCCGGAGCAAGCGGTCAATTGGAGCTGGATGATGGATAAAATCCGAGGCGCCGGACGCCCGATCCGCGTGCTTAACCTCTTCGCTTATTCGGGCGGCGCTACCGTCGCTGCCGCTAAGGCCGGCGCTGAGGTATGCCATGTCGACGCTGCCAAAGGCATGGTTCAATGGGCGAAAGAGAACGCGCAGCTGTCGGGTCTTGAATCCGCTCCGATCCGATACATAACCGATGACGTGTTCAAGTTCGTACAGCGAGAACAGCGCCGCGGCCGGCAATACGACGCGATCATAATGGATCCCCCATCCTATGGACGCGGGCCGAACGGAGAGACATGGAAGCTGGAAGAGAACTTATATCCGTTCCTGCAAAGCTGTACGACCATTCTTTCCGACAATCCGCTGTTTCTATTGATCAACTCGTACACGACCGGCTTGTCTCCAACGGTGCTGCACAATTTGCTGCACATGACGATGACGAGCAAGTTCGGCGGCACTATCAATTGCGGGGAGATTGGACTTCCTATAACGAGAACCGGGCTGAACCTGCCCTGCGGCATTCTTGGCCGATGGGAGTCGAAATAATGGCGATCCCCGTCCTATACGAGGATAATCACCTGCTCGCCGTCGTGAAGCCGCCGGGCGTCCCTTCCCAGGAGGACGAGTCAGGGGACCCTGACATGCTGACCCTTCTGAAAGCGGATTTGAAGCAGCGGCATAATAAGCCGGGCAACGTGTTCCTAGGTCTTGTTCATCGGCTTGACCGACCCGTAGGCGGCGCCATGATCTTTGCCAAAACCTCTAAGGCGGCGTCCAGACTGTCTGAATCCGTGCGGGGCCGTTCCTTCGGGAAAACCTACATATGCGTTGTAGAGGGCGTTCCAGCGCGTCAGGAGGCGACTCTCGAGCATTACATCCGCAAAGACCAGAAGCGGAATGTTGTTACCGTCTATGACCGGCCCGCGCCTGAAGCCAAGGATGCGCGGCTAACTTACCGGGTCGCTGTCAGCTCCGGCTCACACAGTCTTATCGCCGTCCGGCTTCATACCGGAAGGCCCCATCAGATTCGGGCGCAGATGGCGCATATTGGCTGTCCGCTTGCAGGCGATCTCAAATACGGCGCAGCGAAACGGCCCAATTTAATCGATATCGCGCTCTGGTCAACCTCCGTGACCGTCCCGCATCCGACAACAAAGGAAGAGATGACGTTCCGCTCCCTTCCCAATGACACAGAGCCATGGAGCTGGTGGAGCATCGACCAGCTTCGCTTTGCGGCCGAATACTTTGTTTAGTGGAAAGGACGAATGAAGCACATGCGACGTTCAACGCGTCATAAACGACGACGAAAGCTTTTTTGGATTCCGCTCACGGCTTTATTGGCCGCGGCCTCTCTAGTGGTGATTTATTTGCTGGTTCAGCCTATTTGGCCGGGAAGCTCAGGACCGGAGGAAACCTCGAATGATGCAGCGGATTCCGCCTCCATCGACCCTGCTGCGTCGGCGACACCGCCGCCTCCAACGCCTGAGCCGACTCCGCCTGAGCCGGTATTTGAAGATGCGGTATGGATTGGGGTTGGCGATGTGATGAGCCATTCGCCGCAGCTGCCCGGCGCATACGATGCAGAGCTTGACACCTACGACTTTACTCCCTTTTTCGAGGAAGTTAAGCCGATTCTTGCGCAAGGCGATTGGGTAATGGCGAATATGGAGACGCCTGTTGCAGGGAAAGACTTCGGGTACAGCGGATACCCGACCTTCAACGCGCCGGTCGAACTCGCAGAAGCGCTCAAAGGAGCCGGATTTAATCTGCTGTCCACTGCGAATAATCACTCGCTCGACAAGGGCGAAAAAGGCTTGCTGCGCACGCTGGAGCATTTGAAGGAGCTGGGCTTTACGACCGTCGGAACAGCGGCGTCGCAGGAGGAGGCGGACACGCCCGTCATCTCCGAGCAGAACGGCATTCGAATGGGTCTTTTATCGTATACGTACGGCACGAACGGGATTCCGATTCCGGAAGGCAAGCCGTATCTGGTATCGCTCATCGACGAAGAAAAAATGAAATCGGATATCCGGAAGCTGCGGGATGCCGGCGCCGATGTCGTCACTATCGCGCTTCACTTTGGCAACGAATATCAAACGACGCCGACTGAAGAGCAAAAACGGCTCGCCCGCGCGCTGGTCGCAGCAGGCGCCGATATTATCGCCGGCTCCCATCCGCACGTGATTCAGCCATACGAGGTCATCGAAACTGAGGATTTGAACGGTCAAACCAAAAAAGCACTTATCATTTATTCGATGGGTAATTTTATTTCGAATCAGCGAGGCGATTCCAAAGATTACGGCGTTATCTTTAAGGTTGGCGTCCGCAAAAACGTAACGGAGGGAACGACGACGCTCACCGACGTCGAGGCGATCCCGACTTGGGTTCACCGCTACCAGCCGGACCGATATTACCGTTATCGCGTGCTGCCGGTTGAGGAGACAATTGCGGCGATGGACGACGAGCTGCTAGGTACCAACATTTATAAACAATTGCAAACCGATTACGACATGCTGATCCAGCGGCTCGAATCGCTGCAATAAATGGAACAAGGCCGCTTCCCTCATCATTGGGGAAGCGGCCTTTCTATCGTTAGGAGCTGCTGGCGACCTTGCCGAGCAGGTAGACAAGCAGCTGCTGATTATGGCTCGATATGCGGTCAAGCGATTGCTCAATCATGCCTTTCCGAATGGCCCGGCCACGCTCGGCCTCCGCCTGTCCTTTTTCCGACACGGAGATCCAGACGATTCTGCGGTCATTATCGTCCCGCGTTCGGATAATCAGCTCATTCCGTTCCATCCGATCCAACAAAGTCGTTATCGCAGCAGGTGTCGTCGATAAATATTGAATGAGATCGGACGGCTTCATCGGTTGAGACTCCAGCAGCAGCTCCAGCACGTTCAGCTGGCCTTCCGTTAGCGGAGCCAGCGATTGCTCCAGATTGATCTTCCACTCGCGCGACAGCTTCGTCCACAGTCTCGTAAAGTCTTCGGACACCATACTCCCACCTGCTTTCTTTCCTATTTGTTCCTACTCTATTCATTATTATAGCAATTGAAAATGTCGAATAAAAGGTTAATGCAATTAATAGTTTGCGTCACTCATCGCTACTTTTTCGAACCGTTTGACAGGTTCTGACATATAATGAGGCGACAGCCCGACTTTGCGCGCTAATGATGGGTGGAAACAGCGAAATGATAGGAGCGTGACCGCAATGGATGAGAGGAAAGCCGACGTTATGAAACGAATCCGGGAGTACGGCATAATAAAAGACCCGCAATGGCTGGAACGCCCGGATGAGCTCGTGCCATTGTGGGTCATGCTGGAAGCCTTCCTCGAATTAATAAATCGTCTGAATCCGCCTAATCAGCCTTTTGATTAAGATCGGGTACCGAACGAATGAAGGTTGATACAATGACGTCGTTTTTCTCAACTGGGAATAACGTTTTGCCGACGGATTTACGCTCCTCGATCGGCGCTTTCTCCGAGTCGGCCGGCAGCTTGGCGTCGCCGGATGTAAGCGCAACAACCTCGAGCGGCTGCCTGCAGTAATATGCGGCAATTAGTCTTTCTCCATTTGATCGGACACGTTTGCCTTCCTTAAATTCGAACGTCTGCACGCCGCGGCCGCCTCTTCCCTGGATCGGATAATCAAGCAGCAGCGAACGCTTCGCGTAGCCGATTTCCGAAATAACCAGCACTTCGCCTTCGTCATCCGCCACGAGCATCGCCGCAATGAGCTCGTCGTCCTCCTTCAGCTGCATGCCCCTTACGCCGGCAGCCACACGGCCCATCGGGTTAACCTCCGTCTCTTGGAAACGGATGCTCATGCCGTTTTTCGATACAAGCATCACTTGCTTGGCGCCGTCGCTCACCAAGACTTGAATCACTTCATCGCCGTCCGCCACCTTGCAGGCGGCTACCGCCGTTGAACGCGTCGTTGCGTATTCCTTCAGCTCCGTTCGCTTTACCTGTCCGCGCTTCGTGACGAACACTAGTGACAGGTCCGGCTGCTGAATGTCTTTGACCGGAATGACGCTGACGATCGAATCGTCTTTCGGCAGCGGCACTATATTTACGATTGCGGTGCCGTTCTCTTTCCATTTGAATTCCGGAATTTGATGAACCGGCAGCATATAATATTGGCCTTTGCGCGTGAAGAGAAGCAAATTGTCGATCGTATTGACCTGCAGCAGCTCACGGATCACGTCGCCTTCTTTAACGCCGGCGCTTTCAAGCTCTCCCCCGGAGCGCGTAAAGCTCAGCATACTGGTCCGCTTCATATAGCCGTCATGACTTAACGTCACGAGGACGTCCTCCGGCGTGACAAGCACCTCAAGGTTAACCTTAAGCTCCTCAACCTCGCCCTGAATTTCGGAACGGCGGTCCACGCCGTATTTGTCCCGTATCTCCGTCAACTCATCCTTAATGACGCCAATCAGCTTCTTCTCGCTTTCCAGAATCGAGCGCAAATAAGCGATACGCTTCTGCGCTTCCTTAAGCTCCTTCTCGAGCGACGTAATCTCCAGATTCGTCAAGCGGTACAGCTGGAGGGTCAATATCGCGTCGGCTTGCCGTTCCGTAAAGCCAAACTTCGCGATAAGGTTATCCTGCGCGTCGGCGCGATTTTTGGATGCTTTGATCGTTGCAATAACGTCATCCAATATATTAAGCGCCTTTACGAGCCCTTCCACAACATGAGCGCGGTCTTCCGCCTTCTCCAGCTCGTATTGCGTCCGGTGCGTGACGACTTCCTTCTGGTGGTCGACGTACGCGGCTAGCATCGGCTTTAAGCCCAACTGCTGCGGCGCTTTGTTGACGATCGCCACCATATTGAAGTTGTAGGTCACCTGCAAATCGGTTTTCTTCAACAAATAAGCCAAAATACCGTTCGCGTCGGCGTCCTTCTTCAGCTCCACAACGATACGGAGACCGTTGCGTCCGCTCTCGTCCCGCACCTCCGCGATCCCCTCCACCTTCTTCTCAAGGCGGATATTTTCCATAGCGGTAACCAGTCTCGACTTAACGACCTGGTAAGGGATTTCGGTGATGACGATCTGCTGCTTGCCGCCGCGCAAATCTTCGATCGTTGTTTTCGAACGGATGTAGATACGGCCTTTACCCGTCGAATACGCTTCGCGGATGCCTTCTTCGCCCATAATTAGACCGCCCGTCGGGAAGTCCGGTCCTTTCACGATCGCCATCAGCTCCTCAAGCGGAAGCTCCGGCTTGTTCATATAGGCGATGCACGCGTCGATCGTTTCCTTTAAGTTATGCGGCGGAATTTCCGTCGCGAAGCCGGAGGAGATGCCGCTGACACCGTTCACCAGCAAATTCGGGTAACGCGACGGAAGCACGACCGGCTCCTTCGTCGTATTGTCAAAGTTATCTTTGAACTGCACGGTGCGTTTGTCGATGTCGCGCAGCAGTTCCATCGCGATTTTGGACAAGCGCGCCTCGGTATACCGCATTGCCGCCGCCGGATCGTCGTCCTGCGAGCCCCAGTTGCCGTGTCCGTCGATGAGCGGATAGCCCATCTTCCAAGGCTGCGCCATCCGTACCATGCCTTCGTAGATGGAAGAATCGCCGTGCGGATGGTAATTGCCCATAACGTCGCCGACCGTCTTGGCCGATTTGCGGTACGGCTTGTCCGGCGTATTGCCCGCATCGTACATCGCGTACAGAATGCGCCGCTGCACCGGCTTCAGTCCGTCGCGGACATCGGGGATCGCGCGATCCTGTATGATGTATTTCGAATAGCGTCCAAATCGGTCGCCTACGACCTCCTCCAGAAACGCCGGCAGGAATTGTTCCAGGATACTCATGCTTGCTCCCCCCTATTCCTCATATTCCGTAAAGTCTACGTTCTCGATGATCCAGCGTTTTCGAGGGTCTACCTTATCCCCCATCAACGTGGACACGCGGCGCTCCGCCTTGGCCGCATCCTCAATCTGCACCTGCAGCAGCGTGCGCGTCTCCGGATCCATCGTTGTTTCCCACAGCTGCTCCGGGTTCATCTCGCCGAGTCCTTTATAGCGTTGAAGCTCGTAGCCTTTGCCGTATTCCTTTAAATAATTTTGCAGCTGCTCGTCCGTCCACGCATAACGCACGGTCTCCAGCTTGCCGGATTTACGCGTAATTTTGTAGAGCGGCGGCTGCGCAATATAAATGCGTCCGCTGTCGATGAGCGGTTTCATGTACCGGTAGAAGAACGTCAGGAGCAGCACTTGAATGTGCGCGCCGTCCGTGTCCGCGTCCGTCATAATAATGATTTTGCTATAGTTGCTTTCTTCCGCTTCGAACTCCGGACCGACGCCGGCTCCGATCGCCGTAATGATCGCTTTGTACTCGTCGTTTTTCAAAATATCGACGAGCTTCGCTTTTTCCGGGTTCATCGGCTTGCCCTTCAGCGGCAGAATCGCCTGATGCTTCGAATCGCGGCCCTGCTTCGCGGAGCCGCCGGCGGAGTCGCCTTCGACGATAAACAGCTCGTTGCGGGTATAATCCTTCGACTGCGCAGGCGTCAGCTTGCCCCCAAGATTGGAGCTTTCGCTCTTTTTCTTGCCGCTGCGGATTTCCTCACGCGCTTTCCGCGCCGCTTCTCGCGCCTTCGAGGCCTGCACCGCTTTCTTCAGCAGCGTCTGCGCGACCTGCGGGTTCTCCTCCAGGAATACCTGCATCCGCTCCGCCACAACGGCGTCAACCGCGCTCCGCGCGGAAGCGCTGCCGAGCTGATCCTTCGTCTGCCCGACGAATTCGACCTCGGCCATCTTAATATTGATAACGGCCATCATGCCTTCGCGAAGATCGTTGCCCTCCAGGTTTTTGTCCTTCTCCTTCAGGATCGCCGTCTTCCTCGCGTAATCGTTCATGACGCGCGTATAAGCCGTTTTAAAGCCCGTCTCGTGCGTCCCGCCGCCCCGCGTTGGGATCGAGTTGACGAAGGACGCGAGCGTCTCGGTATAACCGTCGTTATATTGCAGCGCCACTTCAACCTCGATGTCGTCCCGTTCGCCAGTAAAGTGGATGACGTCATGCAGCACCGTTTTGTCCTCGTTCAAATATTGAACGAACTGGCTTGCGCCGCCTTCATAGTGGAACACGTCGGCTTTGCCGCTGCGGTCATCCTTAATCGTTACCTTTAGGCCGGAGTTCAGGAACGCGATCTCTTGCAAGCGCTCAGCCAGCGTGTCGTAGTTAAACGATGTGCCGTTTTGGAACACGCGTCCGTCCGGCTTGAACGTAACCTTCGTTCCCGTCCGGTTCGTATTGCCGGTCACTTCCAGGCCGGTAACGGGCTCGCCGACATGCTCTTTGCCCTTATCGTCAACCCAGTATTCAAATCTCATCTTATGTATTTTGCCGTCGCGGTAAATTTCGACCTCAAGCCATTCCGACAGCGCGTTTGTGACGGACGCGCCTACGCCGTGCAGACCGCCGGACTTTTTGTAACCGCTGCCGCCGAACTTGCCGCCCGCATGCAGGATCGTAAATACGACCTGAGGCGTAGGAATCCCGGTCTTATGCATGCCGGTCGGTATTCCGCGCCCGTTGTCGTACACCGTAATGGAACCGTTCTTATGCAGCGTGACCTCAATCGCGGAACAAAATTTCGCCAAATGCTCGTCCACTGCGTTATCGACAATTTCCCAAACCAAATGATGCAAGCCGGAGGTGCTTGTGCTGCCAATGTACATGCCCGGCCTTTTGCGGACAGCCGTCAGGCCTTCCAACACCTGTATATCATCGGCCTCGTAGTTCCGTTCGCCGGCCGGTGCGTTTGCGAATAAATCCATTTGCTCAGCCATGAGCTTCCCCCAATCCGTGTCTGTCAATCTCGATTCTCGTATCTTCAAGCTATTTTAATTCAAGATGTCCCCTTTCGTAAAGACGCGGAACGCTACCCCTATCGCCGCCGCCCCCCAAACCGCGAGCACGCATGCGGAAAAAGGAAGCGTCATTCCTTCAATCGGCGGCGGGGTTCCGACCAAATAACCCGATAAATTCAAATTGACGGAAAATAAATATTTTGCGGTCGTCCAAGCGGAGGACATCGACGACAAGATCGAGCCGGCGATGACCGCGGCCATCATCGACACCATGCTTGCGGCAGTGCTGCGAAGAAGGACGCTTGTCATCAGTCCGAGCGCCGCGACGGTCATCGCCGAATACCAGCTGAGCCCCGCCTGCATCAGCAGGAAACGCCACTGAGGCACAGCATAGACTGACGCGCTGTCTACCGACGATCCCTCTATTTTGAAGCCTGCGAGCACCGGAGCCGACCATCCCCCGTAACCAAATACGAAGCCGGATATAAGGTAACACAAGATGACCGTCGCCGCAATGGTCAGCGATACATAAAGCGCAAGCGCGAGCAGTTTGCTCAGCAGTACCTTCCAACGCTTCACGGGCCTTGTCAGCAGCATTTTGATCGTGCCGCCCGTACGCTCTCCCGAGACGATATCGGAGCCGATCGCCAGCACCAGCATCGGAATAAACAGCGTAACGGAGTTGCCTAAAAATTCTCGGGTAAATTGAACTCCGCTCGGTTCGCTTGGGTTGATATCATGATCTAAGTAATACTGCAGCTGCTGCACGGCAATCCGCCTGCCGCGTTTCCACTCCTCCGGAATCCGATCGCTGGCCAATGTGTTTTCGATATCCGCAATTTGCTGCAAAATCCTGTTGCGCCAATCGGGAAAATGCTCCGCGTTTGTTTGGGCGAGCTTATGCTCCGCATAAGTAAAGATCGGAATTATGATCAGCAGAATAAGAATTATGACATAAAATCGTTTTTTCAGCCAGAGCTTCACGATTTCATTCTGAGTTAAAGCGAACAGCTTAAGCAATCGTATCACGCTCCGTCATCGCCAGGAACATCTCCTCCAGCGTCGTTTCCGCTCTATGAACGGCGTGGACGGGAATACCGTGCTCCACCAGCCTGCGAACGGTTTCCGGGATAAGCTCCTCCCGCATAGCCGTTACAATCGGACCGCAGGCATCATCGGCTGATTCCGTACCGGCTAGCACCTTAATCCGGTTATCGCTCGAAAGCAGCTTCACTCCGGCATCGCGGCTTCCCAGCACCCAATGCACATGCCCGGCGGCTTGCTTTATGAGCTCATCGATCTTCCCCGACGCAATCACTTTCCCTTGATCGATAATGATGACGCGGTCGCATAGCATTTGCACCTCGCTGAGCAGATGACTGGAGATGAGCAAGCTTAAACCATCGGATGCCAGTTGACGGATAAACGATCTTAACTCCTTAATCCCCTTCGGATCAAGTCCGTTCGTGGGCTCGTCCAGAATTAGCAGCTTCGGCCGGCCAAGCAAAGCTTGCGCGATGCCAAGCCGCTGCCGCATGCCAAGCGAATACGTCTTGACCTTGTCGTGTATCCGGTCTTCCAGCTGGACGATTTCCGTTACTTCCCGAATCCGCGCCTCATCGGCATGATCAAGCATTTGGGCGAAATGCTCGAGATTTTGCCAACCGCTCATAAAGCTGTACATTTCCGGATTTTCAACGATACAGCCGACGTATCGAAGCGCCTTCTCCGGCTCCTTCGCCACATGATGCCCGCAGATGACGACCTTGCCTGATGTAGGCTTGATCAAATCGACAAGCATGCGGATCGTCGTTGTTTTACCGGCGCCGTTCGGACCAAGAAAGCCGACAATTTCGCCTTCGCCGATTTCGAAGCTGACATGATCGACGATCGATCTGCCCTTTATATGTTTACACAATTGACGAACGGCAAGCACAGGCTCGTTCATAGCCTTCACCTCCTATACATGGATTCGATTACAGCGAGTCAAGCATCCGCTCCGCGATCCGCTCATACCCTGCTTCATTCGGATGGAAATGATCCGAAGACAGATAGTCGAGGACGCGGAATTCAAACAGATCGAATGTCGGCACCATCAGCATTTGAGGATGGCGAAAAAGCTCGCTGTACGCAGCCCTGTTCCAGTCCTGAAGCTTTGCGCTTGCGCCGCGGAGCTCCTCCAGCTCGAAAAACGGATTATACAAGCCCATATAAACAACGGAGGCATTCGGATTTAATGCGTTCAGCCGTTCCACAACCCGCTTGAACCGTTCCAGCGCTTCATCCAAGTCGCCGGCGAGCTCGTCGATCGCTGCCTCATTCAGTTCCCTTCCGTTTAGGCTTGCATATGCGGATAAAAACAAATCGTTCCCTCCGATGCTAAAAACGATCAAATTCGCGCCTTTTACGGCGTATTGATAGCCTTCATCGCGTTCCAGACGTTCGGCGAGCTCCTGCGCGGTCATACCATTTATGGCCAAATTGCCCAGCAGCTTGACCGGTTTGTTATAACGCTTGCTTAAGCCGTCCGCCACTCTCCTGACATAGCCTTGACCCGTCGCATCGCCCGTTCCTTTCGTTAAAGAATCGCCTAACGCGAGCAATCGGATTTCTTCAGCCTCTCGGTACGGAACAAGGCTGCCGGCATCCGCCGCATTCCCGGTCTCCTCCGGCTTCTGTTCCGCAGCCGCAGGCGCAGCCATATCTATGGCGACGAAGCATAATCCGGCTATCATAAAGGCCGTCGCGAGGAGCGAACCGGCTGCCAGCGCGATACCTATTTTCCGATTCGTCATCTCACTCATTTCACCTCAGTTGTTACCATGGTTTGCATTTCCACGCCGCCTTATGCCCTCCAGGTAAAAAAAGGACGCGCATGCACGCGCGTCCCGCTTCTTCCACCCAAAGTCAAATGTCATCGGGATGGCGGTTACATATAAAGCGCCGCGAGCATAATGCCCAAAGCGGCGTCGTACATCCTGCCGAACTGGGAGAGCGGCAGCGGGTTCTGGCCGAGCCCCAGCTCAATCGTAAAGCCCGGTCTGCGCCAATCCTGAATAAACCAATCCTTGTAACCCGCCGTGCTCTCTATAAATCTTTCGGAGCTGTAGCCGCTCACGCGCGCGAATTCGCTGGCCAGCACTTCGGATTCAGGCGGCTCGAGTCCTTCGAAGCCCCAGTAGAATACCTCGCCTTGCGTATGGAAGGCAAGCACGCGGTCGAAATCTCTCTCCCGCGTCAAAGCGGCCAGATGCTGCACCTCCGGCTCGGTCAACGGCGCTGCTCCGGAATAGTCGCGAGGCGAAGGCTCCTGCGGGCCAATAACCGCGTCGCGCTCCCATAACGCCGGGAACTGTTTATTCAGATCAACGCCTCTAATGTTCGCCTTCCAGCCGCTAAAATCGCCGCTTCCCCCGTTGATAGCCAGCGCGTTCATTCCGTATGGCTCTTCAGCAGGCGGGCCGCTGATCACGAGATTGACGCCGTCCGGATTGAGCATCGGAACGATGGAAAGCGAGGTTTGCAAATATTGCGGATACATCGGCACACCTCGAATGTCCGCGCTGTTTGTAAGCGCCAGCGCATATTCGTTCATAAACCGCATAAGCACGGGCGTCGTGATCCACTCGTTGGCGTGGATCGCAGCGTTAAAATGGATAGATTTCGGACCGATGCCGATCTGAACCTCCGGGATTTCTTTTCCCATTACGCTGCGTCCGATGGAGGAACGTCTTAAAAACGGATAAACCGACTGAAGCGTTGCAAGATCTTCTCGCAGCGCGGCGTACGTATATTCTCTTTGCGGTTGAATAATGGGTCCGGTAATGCGAATCGGAACGCGTATCACCTGGCCAATCTGCAGCGCGTTCGCCGCGAGACCCGGATTCGTCTGCAGCAGCAGCTCCGTCGATATCCCGTTTTGGACCGCTATTCTCCATAAGGAATCGCCTCGCTGAATCGTATAGTTCGACCAGACAAAACCCGGAATCTGCACCGACTGGCCGATTACGAGCGCATTCGGATCCGTCCCGGGATTGGAATCGATAATCAATTGGAACGGAATGCCGAACAGCACGCTGTACCGCCAGAACGAGTCTCCACTCCTTACCGTGACTTGCATCTTGCCGCCTCCTTTGCCCTTCTCCGGCAAGGGCTTCTCATTATACACGCATTGCTGTATTGTATGGGCGAAAAGGCAGGTCGGTGAACAGCAGAAAGAGGAGCATGCTTTAATTCGAAGCATGCTCCCCATCTATTCCCCCTGCGTATGCGGAACGGGGTGGTATTGATACCGCTCTAGATGAACCTTTCTGCCAGCCGTCACCTCTACGCCTTCGGACTGTAGCAGAAAGGCTTGAAGCTCGGCCAGCTCATCCTGCAAATCCGGCAGCTCTCCCTTGGCATTAATGACTCGATGCCAGGGAAGCCGATGCTTTTTGCTCATCGCATGAAGGATCCGTACGACTTGTCTCGCCCCTCTGGGACTTCCGGCCAGTCTTGCGATTTGCCCGTAGGTCATCACCTTGCCCTCCGGAATCGCTTGAATGACGGTTAGCACAGCTTGGGTGAAAGGCGTCAACCCGCTGGTTTGCGACATTATTTATACTTGCTCCAGTTCTTGTCGCTGTTCTCGAGCAAATAAGCGAAGTCGTTCTCCAGACGCTTCTGTTCCTGCTTCTTCGCTTCTTCCTCCTGCTTCCGCAGCTGCTCTTTGCGCGCCGCCTCCGCCTGCTTCATTTCCTCCGCCTGCGCTTTCAGCTTGCTGATCGTATCCGCGCCAAGCAAATCCTTCAGCGTCGCCCCCTGCGGCTCAGACGCCTTCTCCTTGACGGCAGGCCGGTCTTGCGATCTTCTTCTGTCTTTCTTCGCCATGCTGTTAACCCTCGCTTATTCGTTATCGTACTTTATATGCAGCGCTTCAGCCGCGGCACGGGCCCTAGCCCGAGCGGTTTCCGTATCAGCTGCGGTGCTGAGGGCTACCGCCATCCGTCTGCCGACCTTCGTCTCCGGCTTGCCGAAGACGCGAACTTGCGAATTCGGAACGGCCAAAGCCTCCTCCATACCGCCAATGCGGAAAGCCTTAGATTCCCGGTCCGCCTTCAGCGTATGCGATGCGCCAGGCGTGAGCAATCGAATGCTTGGAATCGGGAAGCCCAATATGGCCCGGATATGAAGCGCGAACTCCGAAAGATCCTGCGTAGCCATCGTCACCATGCCCGTATCATGCGGACGCGGTGAAACTTCGCTGAACAAAACCCCGTCATTCGTCAGGAACAGCTCCACGCCGTAGATGCCGTAGCCGCCAAGCTCATTCGTTATTTTAAGCGCGATAGCCTCCGCCTCCCGAATTTGCTCCTCGGTCATAGCATGCGGCTGCCAAGACTCTATATAGTCCCCATCCTTCTGAACATGTCCGATCGGAGCGCAGTAGCTAGTTCCGGATATGGAACGGACGGTAAGCAGCGTAATTTCGGATTCGAATGTAATAAAGCCTTCGACGATTATGCGGCTTTTTTTGGCCCGGCCGCCTTCCATCGCGTAATTCCAGCATTCCTCCAGCTCCGCTTCGGATTTGCAGACGCTCTGCCCTTTGCCGGAGGAGCTCATAATCGGCTTAATGACGCATGGATATCCAAGCGCCTGAGCCGCTTCCCTTAGTTCTTCCAATGTATCTGCGAACCGGTATGGCGCTGTCGGCAAACCTAGCGTCTCCGCCGCCAGCCTGCGGATCCCTTCCCTGTCCATCGTCAGCCTTGCGGCGCGCGCGGTAGGGATGACGCGATGCCCTTCGGTCTCCAGCGCAAGCAGCGTCTCCGTAGCGATGGCTTCGATCTCTGGAACGATGTAGTCCGGCTTTTCTTCTTCAATGATTCGGCGAATCGCATCGCCGTCCAGCATATCCGCCACATAGCTGCGATGGGCGACCTGCATTGCCGGCGCGTTCGCGTACCGGTCGACAGCTACCGTCTCAACGCCGAGTCTTTGTGCCTCCATGACGACTTCTTTGCCCAATTCTCCTGAACCGAGCAGCAAAACTTTCCGAGCTCTGGTCGATAACGGTGCTCCATACATGACAAAAAAGAACCTCCTGGAAGATGACCGCTCATGCGGCAACATTTTTCTTCCATTGTGGAGGTTCTTTCATCAAAAATCAATATATTCTCCTATAAGAACCGATATTGCGCTTCGATTAATCCGTTGTAGACGCCTTTCTTCGCGATCAGCGCTTCGTGGTTGCCCTGCTCCACGATTCTGCCGTGGTCGAGCACGATAATTTCATCCGCGTTCCGGATCGTGGACAGCCGATGCGCAATCATAAACGACGTCCGGCCTTTCAGCAGCACCTTCAGCGCTTCTTGAATTTTCAGCTCGGTCTCTGTGTCAATACTAGCCGTCGCTTCATCCAATATTAAGATGCGGGGATCGGCAAGCAGAGCGCGAGCGAAGGAAAGCAGCTGGCGCTGACCCATCGACAAGACGTTGCCCCGCTCCTCCACCTGCGTGTCGTATCCGTCCGGCAGCGACATGATGAAGTCATGCGCATGAACGGCTTGGGCGGCTTTCACGATGTCCTCGTCCGTCGCGTCAAGCCGGCCATATCGGATGTTATCCCGAATGGAGCCTGCAAATATAAACGTATCCTGCATGACAAGGCCAACCTGCGAGCGAAGGCTCTCGATGGTGACATCGCGGATATCGATGCCGTCGATAAGCACTTTTCCCTGCACCGGATCGTAAAAGCGGCAGAGCAGATTAATAATCGTACTTTTGCCGGAGCCCGTATGGCCGACGAGCGCGATCGACTGGCCCGCTTTGACATCGATACTGATGCCTTTAAGAGCCGGTCTATCCTTCTCGTATTCAAACACAATGTTATCGAACGTCACATCGCCTTTAATGGCGGGAAGCTGCCTAGCATGCTGCGCTTCGCCGACTGTCGGCTGCTCGTCGATAAATTCGAATATCCGCTCCGACGATGCCATGGCGATCAGCAGCTGCGAATACATTTGGCCCAGCCGGTTGATCGGCTCCCAGAAGTTGCCGATATAGTTCGCATAAGCGACAAGCAAACCGACCGTCAGTACGTCGTTCTGAATGAGTATCGCTCCGTACCAAAACAGTATACAGGTACCGATAGCCGACGTTACCTCGATAATCGGACCGAACGCCTGGTTGAGCGCCGACGCTTTGTTCCACGACTTGATATTGTCCGTGTTCATATGATTGAAGAAGGCCATATTGTCCTTCTCTTGAGCGTAGGCTTGCGTCACCTTCATGCCTTGAATACTTTCGTTCAAATGCGCGTTAATCCGCGACTGCTTCATCCGGACATCCTGCCAAGCGAAGCGGATCTTCTTGCGAAGGGACGTCGAAACCAAAAACATGACCGGCACGGTAATCATAACCGCGAGGCCAAGTTTGACGTTAAGCCCCAGCAAAATAATGACGATACCGACAAGCTGAATGCAGTCCATCAGTAGGTTGACGACCCCGTTCGTGAACAGATCCTGCAAAGCGTTGACGTCATTTGTGACCCGAACGAGAACGGATCCGGCCGGACGCTTATCGTAAAACCGGAAGCTCAGCTTCTGAATATGCTCGAACAGATGCTTGCGCAGATCGTAAATGACCTTCTGTCCGATAATGCTCGTATATTTGATCCGATAGTTGTTGGACGCCCACTGTACCGCGTACAGGGCAAGCATGCCGGCACCCGTCAGCACAAGCGAGGTGACGTTACCCGAGCCCTTGTCGGGATCGAGAATATGGTCAATGACATAGATCATCAAAAACGGGTTCGTCAGGCGTGTCAGCGTTCCGATCATCATCATGAGGATAACCGGCATCAGCTGCCTGCGGTAAGGCCGCATATACGTATAAAGACGGCGCAGCTGCGACCAGTTAAACGGCTTTTCTATCGCGTCGTCATCCTGATAGACAAACCGTTCGTTGCGGCTCCGTCCTTTTGCGGTTGCGTTTGCGCTCATTGTACGATACTCCTTCTCCGTTCGTTAATATCCGTTACGTTAGCCGTGTTTTTATCGCCCGCCGGGAAATCCGCATATTGAATGTTATACGTTTCACGGTACGGTCCGGGCATCGCGATCAGTTCCGCATGCGTGCCGCGTTGCACGATATGGCCTTTATCCAGCACGATAATTTCGTCGGCATGGCGCAATGAAGAGATGCGGTGCGCAATAATAAACGTCGTGCGGCCCGCCATCAGCTCCTTGAAGCCGGCCTGGATCTCGTGCTCCGTCTCCATATCGACCGCGCTTGTCGCGTCGTCCAGAATGAGGATGCGAGGATTTTTGATGAGCGCGCGGGCGATCGCGATCCGCTGTTTTTGTCCGCCGGACAAGCCCATGCCTCTTTCGCCGACGACGGTGTCGTAGCCGAGCGGCAGCTCCATTATGAAATCATGCGCTTTCGCCAGCTGCGCTGCGTATTCGATTTCCTCCTGCGTGACATCTCGGACGCCGTACGCGATATTGTCGCGGATCGAAGCGGAGAACAAGAAGGTTTCCTGGAATACCGGCGCGATCTGGCGGCGAAGCGATTCCACGTCAATCTGGCGGATATCGACCCCGTCAAGGGAGATTGTCCCTTGCTTCACGTTGTAGGCGCGCATAAGCAGCTGAATGATGGTCGACTTGCCTGCGCCCGTCGCGCCCAGCAAACCGATCACCGAGCCGGCCGGCGCGTCGATGTTGATATCGGTTAACGCCGCCGATTTGTCCGGATAGTTGAATGTCACATGTTCGAAACGAACATGCCCCTTCACGTCCTCGGGACTGAGAACAATCGCTTTATCCGCGCTTTTTACATGGATATGCTCGTTCAGCAGTCCAAGCACGCGCTCCCCGGACGCTTTGAATTGCGTGTAGTTGTTAATATGGAAGCCAAGACCCCACATCGGGCCGATAATGTACCAAATTAAGCTGAAAAAAGCGACGAATTCACCGAGCTGCAGCGAATTGTTTATCACCATCATACCGCCTGCGATAAGCAAGATTACGGCGCTCATGTTGGCGGTGAGTTCCATCGCCGGGAAGAACTTAGCCCATAGGCTCGCCGCTCCGATTTGATTTTTTTGATAAGCTTCGTTGCGGACGGAAAATTTCGTCACTTCATGCTTTTCGCGTGCGAACGACTTCACCGTGCGAACTCCTGTAATGTTCTCCTGCACCGCGGTAGTCAGGTTGCTCATCGCCTGCCGCATTTCCCGGAAAGCCGGGTGAATCCGCTTCTCGAAGCGTACCGCGAGGAAAGCGAGAACGGGAATGGTGATGAGTGTAATCAGGGTAAGCTGCCAGTGGATGGACAGCATCATCGCTCCGCCGAACGCTACCATCAGCACCATGTTCAAAATTTGCGCAAACCCGAAGCCGATGAAGTTTCGAATGGCCTCCAGGTCGGCTGTGAGACGGGACATCAAATCGCCTGTTTTGGCCTTGTCATAATATTGAAAGGATAAGGTCTGCAGCTTATCATACAGCGCGTTGCGCAGCCGGTAAGCGACTCTGTTGCCCAGCCGGCCGCCGAAAAAGCCGTGCAGAAACTGGTTAAGCGCTTTAAAAGAAATGACGCTGACAACAATCAGCGCGAGCTGCGGCACGAGCTCAAAGTTTTTCGGGCGAACCACATCGTCAATGAGATAACGCAGCAGGTTCGGATACACCAAGCCTAGCGCCGTTGCGCACATCAGAAAAAAAATCGACGCGATCAAATACTTCCTTTCTGGAAAATAAAAGGCTTTCAATTGCCTTAATACGTCCACCGAAACCCATCTCCCCGTCTCTTTATTTT
The DNA here is from genome assembly GCF_003583765.1 of Paenibacillus nanensis. GTDB lineage: Bacteria > Bacillota > Bacilli > Paenibacillales > Paenibacillaceae > Pristimantibacillus > Pristimantibacillus nanensis. The sequence goes on along the minus strand of NZ_QXQA01000004.1, from coordinate 164,845 downwards.
AAGTATGAATGAATATTATCAGCATCGGTTTAGGGTAGCAAAGTCGATAATGTTGCGAATTGTGAGGTTTAGCACCTTTTGCCACCGATTGATGAACCCGAAACCAATTTTGCTCCTAAATCGTCGAAAATCGTTACCAATATGTGCGTATTACTCCGTTTTTGCACATATGCACACAAAAAATAAAAAATGCTTTTACCAGGTGAAACAACCCTGGTAAAAGCATTGAGCGATAAATGCGATGAAAAAGGCATCGATTCTAAACAATTAGAGATGAGACAGCGCGTCATGAAGTCTTATTAATTCCTCAAGCTCCGCGCTGTCCGTAAGCGAATTTCTTCTGCCTTCGGCATAAGCCGTAACGTCCTGCATGAATCGGTTGCCGGCTGCTTCGGAGGCTTCCTTCCATACTTTCTCGTAATGCGCCAGCCAGCTTTCCGAAACGTCACCCGACCACTGCTGCATCGCCGGAAAAACGAAGGTTTCCAGATCCTTGCGCAGCGCGGCCTTACCGTCCCCTTCGAAAAACTGCCGCGGCGATTTGAAGCGGCTCCACAGCCACTTGACGTCGATTCCGCCGGCCTCCCATTCCTGAGATTGCGCAGGCGCCGGCAGCTCGGCCGCCTCGTACGGCAAAGGCGAATAACCGTGTACCGCTTCGGCAGCGAAGCCTCCGCACGCGTCGAACAGCTTCTTTAGCGAATCATGCGCGGCGCGCTCGAGCCGGAGGGTCGTAGCAAGCAGCTCCTGCGACAGCTCGCGCTGCAAGAGACGCTGCAGCTCCAGCCAAGCGGTCCATATTACCCGTTTCAAATCGCGGCCGTCATCCTGAAGCGCGGATGGATTAAACGCAAAATTGTAAAAATCGCCGAACCGGAATTGCACGCGCTGCACGACGTAATAAAGCAGTTCCTTCACTTCCTGCTTAAAGCCTTCGGGCAGACGGCTGAGCGTCATCGTATCGAGCTCTTGCCGCACCGACTGAACGGCCAGCGTCAACCGCTTAAGCTCGCTCTCTCTGTCGCTTGCTTCGCCCTCGGCTCCCTTCAGCCAGTTCGCAACCGTTCCGATGGTCCGGTTCAGCTCCTGCTCGGCGGAATCCGCCGCAAGTCTGCCTAGATCGTTCTGAATAAAGGATAAGAACTCCTCTTCGAACGCAAGCAGCCGGGACCGCTTCAGCAGGCCTTCATTGCCGTCCATTTTGCCGTCGAGCGCCTCAATGCTAGAGACAGGGAAAAGGCGCGGCGAACGGATCGAATGCTGCAGCAGATTGCTTTCAACGTGCGCGAGCACGCCTTGAAGCTCGTTTTCATCCGCGGCTAAATCGGCCGCATTGACGATGAAAAACATTTTGTCCAGCTCGAATTGATCCTTCACTCTTCCCAGCTGATCCAGGAACTGCCGGTCGGCCTGAGAGAAGGCATGATTGTAATAGGTAACAAAAAGGACGGCATCTGCGTTCTTAATATAATTAAAGGCGACGCCTGTATGTCTGGCGTTAACGGAATCGGCGCCCGGCGTATCAACGAGCACGATGCCTTCCGCGGTCAGCGGGCAGTCATAATGGAAGTCGATCTCGCTTACGAAGCAGGATCGCGATTCCTCCGCCACGTAACGGGAGTATTCGTCTCCGTTAACCTTCAGCTCTTGGCCGAGCAGCGGCTCATGGCGCTCCCATCCTGTGCGCGCGGCGCGCAAGAAGCTGTAATGCGGCCGGCCGCCGGCGCCGATCGCCCCGGGCGTCAGGCGGTCGATTGCTTTCATGATGGAAGCCGCGTCGGGAAGCTGATCCTCGCTTGCGTTTTCTCCAAGCAGCGCCAGCGAATACCGCAAATCGGCGATAATCGCTTCTCTGCTTTTCATCACGACGCGGGCTTCGGCATGCGCATATTGATCCGTCGGCGGCATCAGCCGGTTAATGGCGGCTGTCGTCGGATTCGGCGACACCGGCAGCACCGCCTCACCGATTAAAGCGTTGGCCAGCGACGACTTGCCTGCGCTGAACGCGCCGAACAGCGCCACCGTAAATTGGCTGCTTTGCAGCCTGTTCGCCTTCTGGCGCATCGATTCGGCTGCGCTCCGCAGCGACGCGTGCGTTGACAGCAGCTCCGCCGCGCTTATGAGCTTGGCGGCCGCCGCCTTTTGCGCGGACAAGGCGGAGCCGCCATTGCGGCCGGCCAATGCCGATTTCCGGGCTGCGGTCAGCTCGGACGCGGCGGCAACTTGCTTGCTGGTTGGAGCCGTTTGCGCAGATGTCGTTGGCCCGACCGGAGCTGCCGTGCCTTCATCCCCCGCGCTTTCGGCGGACGAGCCGGCGCTAGCGGAAGGAGCAGGCAATACCGGCGTATTGACGGGAGCAGGCAGAGCGGATCGAAGCTCCTTTGCCTGCTGATCGAGCGAGGCGCGCATGCTTTCAAGCTTCGTGAGAGATCCGGCCTGTTCGCGAAGCGAAGCAAGCTTCTTCTCCACCTGTGCGGTTTCAGCCGCGCCAGCCTCGGCCGCGAAGTCCGCCAATTCATTGATCACTTCGAGGGCGCGCTGACGGTACAGGCTCTTTATATCCGCTGACAGCTCGCGGCAATAGGTCATCGTATACTCATTGCCCATTACCGCCCCCTGCTTGACTCTTCCCGTAAGCCAAGCCTCATCAGGCAGCCAAGCGACGGCTTCCGCCATTCGCTTCTCTAGCTGTTCGTTATCGAAGGAAACGGCTTCCGCCGCCTTCCTGAGCAGCTGCTTGACGTGCCAATCGATTGCAGCGTTCACGAGACTCCCCAGCTCTTCCCGGAATACGTCCAGCCTTCGGGCTTGTTCGGCCGCCGTCTTCGCGCCCGAGAACAAAAGTCCGGTCTTAAAGCCGGGCTTCCGGCTCTCCAGGAAGGAATGGGCCAAATCCCGAAGCGCGGCCGGCGTAATATTGGCATTATCCAGAATGGACTGCAGCTCCCGGAGAAGTCCCGCCCGATAGCTCTCCCGCTTGGACGCAAGGTCCGCCAGCTGCCCGGAGAGACTCGCGATCTCCTGCTTCAAGCCTGCGGCCGCCTCCTCGCCGCCGGCTTCTGCTAACAGTCTCTCTCTCTCCGGCTCCTGCATATCCTCCCGCCATTTCAAGTGGGCCTCCGCCAAATGGCGCAGCGACGCGTCCACGCTATAGGCGCATAGCTTCTCGCGCATCTCAGCCAGCGCGCCAAACAATTGAAGCAGCTTCTCCCATTCATGATGCGGATGCTGCGGCTGGCGCAACGACAAATAAACGATTCCCGCCGGCTCCAAATGCCAGGCTTGAAACGCTTCCTCCACACTTCTTCGATAGTCGGGGAAGCTTAGCTCCCGATCGCGGTGCTTATCAATTTGATTGACAATAAAATATAAGGGCTTACCCCAATCCTTCAGCTCTTTGGCGAATGCAAAGTTGATCTCGGATTGGACGTGATTATAATCCATTACATAAAAGACGACATCGGCCAAATGAAGAGCCGACTCTGTCGCCATCCGATGCGCATCATCCGTCGAGTCGATGCCCGGCGTATCGAGAAGCACGATATGATCGCCTAGCAGCTCGCTCGGGTACACGATGGAAACGGATGTATATTGTTCGCCGTCTGTACAATATTGACTCAACTGATCAATCGGCACTTCGGCTTGCACCGTCTGCCCGGTTCCCGTTACCTTCTCGACCTCTGCGTACGCTCTATCGCCCCCTCGGATCGAAACGACATTTGCGCTTGTAGGGATCGGACTGGACGGAAGCAGATCAGCGCCGCATAACCGATTGACGAGCGTCGATTTGCCCGCGGAAAAATGTCCGCATAAAGCGACAGTAAGCCGACCTTCGGTCAGCTTACTGCTTAGCTCTCCCGCTTGTCTTGCGCGGGTATGATCGCCTGAACCGGCCATCGCAGCGGCTGCGTTCTTCAAAGCCTCCGCTATGCCTTGTACTGTCGTTACTGTCATGACCAAACGCTCCTATACGGCTTCTACTTCGCCTGAAGGCAAGCAAATTTCAAAGACGTTGCCATGCTGAAGGATCATAATATTGCGCTCCTTCTCTTTCATCACAACAACTTCCGGCTTCGAGCGCATACGATCGATATATTGGTCCGGCACTTCGCCCGAGCCGCTTACCGTAACGCCTTCAATCACGATGTCCTCATTCTCTTCCGGCGGAGATTCCAATACTTGCTCGTAAATATCGGAAAACAATTCAAAGTTGTTGGTATAGACGGAAATGCACTTCATGTTCATCATCCTTCATTGGCTATTTTTGTTGTTCTGCCCTTATTTTTGGTCTTAACCGCCGGCTTCATACGCCGCTGGCCTTCCTTGCATACATCCAGAAGCGGACAAATCGGGCACTGCGGGCTTTGCGCTTTGCAGTGGTAACGTCCGAAAAAGATTAGCCGGTGATGCGTCAGCGTCCATTCGTCTCTAGGAACCAGCTTCATCAGCTTTTGCTCCACGGCGAGCACGGTATCGTCGGGCTTTGCGATACCAAGACGCTTGGATACGCGTTCCACATGCGTATCGACCGCAATCGCAGGAACGCCGAACGCGTTCGACATAACAACATTCGCGGTCTTGCGCCCAACCCCGGGAAGCTCGGTTAAGCCTTCGTGAGTTTCAGGAACTTCTCCCTCGTATTTATCGATCAAAATGCGGCACAGCTTTTGTATATTGGATGCCTTGCTGCGGAACAGGCCGATTCGCCTAATATCCTGCTCCAGCTCTTCCAGCGGTACGGCCAAATAATCATGAGGTGTCTTATATTTCTGAAACAGGCTCGCCGTTACTTTGTTCACCGTCTCGTCTGTACATTGAGCTGATAGCAGCACCGCGATCGTGAGCTCAAAAGGATTCTCGTGATTCAGCTCGCAATGCGCGTCCGGGAACATCTCCGCTATGATATCCAATATATGATGCATTTTCTGCTTCGCATTCATCGTAAACCAAAGCCTCCACTCTACACTATCGTTCAAAGTGTAGCGAAATTTGTCACGGTACGCAACAATAAATCCTCTTTTTGTATGAAAAAAACTGCCCCGTAGGGCAGTTTTTCACAAAACGTTCCTGCTTTTTCAATCTTGAAACGATAATTTAAGAAATGAAACCGTTTTATCCGTTTAGCTGTACCTTAACCGCAGAGCTGCCGACATACGACACCTCGACCGAGGTACCCGCTTTGAGTGACGACACCGTGCCTTTCGTTCCGTTCGCCAACAAAATCTCAACATTGTTAAGCGAAATCTCCTGCGTCAGGTTCGTGGACGTTTTCACCTTCAAGATGTTTTTGGTCGTATCAATGGAAGTCACCGTATATTTCGCTGCGGAATGCACGCGAATCAAGGAAGCCTCGAACTTCGCCGGATTCAAGTTCAGCGTTACGACATCGCCAGGGTCGATATCAAGATGGTTGGCTAGCGGACGTCCGGCGAGCTCGATTAAAGTGGCGGTATACGGCAGAGTAATCGTCGAGCCGTTCGCGAGAAGGGTGATCGTTTTCAGCTTCGTATCGATGGCCGTCACGCTGCCCGAAAGCAGGTTGCTGAAGCTTACGGAAACGATGAGGTTATCCGTATAACGCACCGTCGCATAGTAGTTTTGGCTAATAAGGGAAATCGCGGTATTCAGGTCAATCGACGAGCCCGTATAATCGAATGCGGATTTGTCCGTCAGCTTCAACGAGAACGGTTCGCCGTTCAGATCGACGACCGTCATAAATTTATATTTTCCGTCATACTGGGTAATTCGGGCGCCCATCATAACATCGATTTCGCGGTTCGTTACTTTGACAGCCGTTACTTGATCGTTGGCGTTTAGCGTCAGCTCGACCGTATCTTCGCTCTTAATCAGATCTTCGAAGCCCGGTTTTTCAAGTCCTTTGATCTCGATCGTTGCGCCCGGCGCAACGTCCTTCGATACCAGACTGCCGTCCGAAGTCCGGACCGTAATAATGTTCTTATCGCCCGATTGGAATGTTCCGGCAATCATTGTCGCCGTAGGAGCCGTTGCCGCAACAATACGAATCGCGGTCGGCGTTTCGCGGAACGTATCCTGCACGATAGTCAGATTCGCATTGGCCTTCAAGTCCAAGATCGAAAGTGCTTTGCCGTTTGCATCTTCAATGACGAGACCCGCCTCGTATGGAATTTCAACCGGTTTATCGTTCACCCAAATATAAATCGTGCTTTCCGCCGCATTATAGCGCGCGAAAGTGCCTGAGATGGTCTCGGTATGTTGCTTGTCGCCCTGCACTTCTACATACAGCGCCTTGCCGTCCTTCGCGATAACCGTTGCATCGCCGAATTCCAGCAGCTGGTCCTTCGTGGCCGGCTTTTCGGAGTTGTAGTGGAAGTACAGCGTGCCCGCATCCAGCGTATAGGTCGTTTCCTTCCCGTCACTGTAAAGGGTGAGTGAAGTATCCGTCAAGTTGGAGACGACGCCCGATACTTGGCCTTCGTACTCCATCGGGAAGCTGGACTGCGCTCTGCTGAGCAGAGTCGCCAGGCTTGCCCGCGTAACCGCCTTGTCCGGCGCAAACGTCGTTTCCGTCATCCCTTTCACAAGGCCTAGCTGAACCGCAGCATTGACGTAGCCCTTATAACGGGTGTCAATATCTCCAGCATCCTCGAAATGCGATTCCGAATTTTGCAGTTGATCCGCAGCGGACTTCTGTCCGATTGCTCGGATAATCAGCTTCGTAACCCACTCGCGGCTTGCGGGCTTCGTCCCCCATGTGTTTTGGGTATCCGCCGCAGCCAGCGCATATTCTTCCTCGCGGTCCAACAAACCTTCCGTAAAAGCTAACTCTATGTATGCCTTAAAAAACTCGCTCACGACAAATTTTTGATCGAACACGATAATCGCGTCGTCATCGGCTTGATCGACGAGCCCTGCAAAACGAAGCGCCATCAGCACCGCTTCCTGCTGGGATACGCTTTTCTCCGGCTTAAACGTCGATGTGCCGTCAGCCGCATTTTTGTAACCGTCGATTACCCCTTGCAAATACAGCTTCGCAATATGTTTCTCCGCCCAATGGCCGGCGTTTACGTCCGTAAACGGCGAAGCAGCCGAAGCCAACGTTTCCGCCTTCACTTCGATAGGCGACGACAATACGGCCGCTCCGCTGCCGGTTGCCAGCGACACCACGATCGCTCCGGTCATAATCTTTCTCCAATTCAATTCCATTGGCATCGTCGATAACTCCTCTATTGGATAAATTATGATATGATGCAGCCTTTATCTTACATACGGGTGCTCAAGCTCAACATGCCCCATCATGCTTTCAACCGCTTCTCCTGCTACCAGCACCTCGATACCTTCTACGAAAGAAAACTGGAATAACGTGCTCTTCAGCGTTTCAACCATTTGAAGCTCTCCCGGCGCGCCAAGCCGCGCTTCGTCCGGGATATGAACATCAATGGTTACGATACCGTCCTTCAGCTTCGTAGACAGCAGATGCACACCCTTCCACATGGAAATGCTGCCGTCGCCGTCTTTCCGCAGCTCGGCCAAAGCGCTTTCCACCAGCTCCAAGTCCGTGCCCTTGACGACGGAAACCTTCCGCTCCACGATATTTTCCAGCTCTTCATCCGAACCGAATACGCGGATTTCAACCGTCTCAGCCGGCTTCTCCGCTTCTGAAGATGTTTCGTCGGAAGTACCGTTCCCCGCAGTGCCGGCAGCCGAGGAAGGCGAGGGCGAGACCGCTCCCCCTCCGCTGCTCTGACTCGGATTGTCTTGGGCACCGCATCCGGTTAAGGCAGACGCGAGGATGATTGACGCAAGCCATACTTGAAAGCTGTGACCGGATTTATGCATTGGCATTTCCCCGCTTTCTACTTCAATTTCAAATAGCCTTTAATCCCATTTGCAACTTCAGCAGCAAATCTTTCTTGTACACTTTTGTCATACAGTGCTTTGGCGTCTCCCGAATTGGACAAGTATCCCGCTTCGATGAGAACCGCCGGCATCGTCGTTTCCTTAATGACTTTGTAGGCCGCCTTCCGGACGCTGCGGTCCCTTAGGCCGGTGCCCTTCACGACGTATTTGTGAAGGAAGTCCGCTAACGGCTTGCTGTCCTCGCGATAATAATAGGTTTCGGAACCGCTTACGCTTGTATTGTCGTAGCTGTTGGCATGAATGGATATAAAAAGATCGGCTTTTACATTCTCAGCGAATTTAATGCGGTCTGCGAGCTCCAGGAACGTGTCATCCGAACGCGTCATATGTACGCGGATACGCTTGTCCTTCTCCAAAGCGGCTTTCAGCGCCAGCGCAGCGCTTAAATTGAACTCTTTCTCCCAGCGGTTCAACGATTTGCTGAATGCGCCCGGATCCTTTGCTCCATGTCCGGCATCGATTACAACGTCGTATACAGCAGTCGGCTCCTCAGGCGTTTCGGCGGGCGTCTCAGGAACAGGCACTTCACTTGCAGGCATAAGCGCAATTTGATAAGCGCCCTCTGTCTCTGACAGCACGTACCCGGTATTATCGCCGATTTGGATTACCAGTCTAGCGACAAGCGGATCAGCGCTGAATTGAGCGTACTTGTAATACGTCAATAACGGGTTGTCCGAAACTTGGACCACCGTTTCGCCTTTCATCGGCGGCAGGAACGCCGTATTCGGGAAGTCGAATACAAGCCGCTTCGGCGATTCCAGCAATAACGGTTCGTTCGGCTTCTGGACATCGGTATGCGCAATCGTAATGACAGATTGCTCGTTCATGGTGATGCCCGTGATGTAGCCGGCTGGCAAGGATTGCTCGGAATCCGGATTCTCCGATCCGTCGGCCTGTTCGTCCGGGGTACTCGGCTCTGTCGATTCCGGAGGAGCGGAGTACATATACACGACTCGTTCCGTTCCGTCCCATTCGAATGTTAAACCTAGCAGCTCCCCGACGAGCCTGACCGGCACCATCGTTCTCGAGTCAATCAGTTTCGGCTTTGTCGTAGTCTCCATTATGACGTCATTTACTTTTATCATCGCTTCGCCGATTACAAGCTCGATAACGGTGCTGTCCTTTTTGACGGTCACTTTTTTAGCGCTTTGCTCCCATTCCACTTCGTAGCCGAGCCCTTCCGACAAAATCGCGAGCGGCACAAGCGTAGAGCCGTTCTCGATTTTCGGAGGAACGTCCGAAGCGAGCTGCTTGCCGTCCAACATTAATTTGGGAGGCGGCGGGGCAGCGGCATGTCCGACTGAAGCGAACATGGTGAACAACAAGGACATTAACAACATAATGGATACAGACTTCTTCATTTCCCACCTCGATGACTGAATTGCCCTCATCGAATGTGTCCATTCGACAGCCAGGACAACAATATAGACGCATCGTGTCGGAAAAAGTTGCGGGGAGCAAACTTAAACTTCTTTTGCCGAAATAAGAAGAAAAAAAGAGGACCGCCTCCGATTCGTGCCGAGGTGTCCTCTTCAATCGCTAGTTATTTAACCGAGACGAGCGGCATGCTTTTGCTCATATGCGGCGATTTTGTCTTCATGCTGAAGCGTAAGTCCGATGTCGTCCAGACCCAGCAGCAGGAATTGACGGCGATGCTCGTCAAGATCGAAGCTTAAGCTTAAGCCGTATTCGTCCGAAATCGACTTCTTCTCAAGATCGACGGTCAGCTTGTAGCCGTCATGCTTGGCCGTGCGCTGGAACAGGTCTTCTACCTGCTCTTCGCTCAGCTTGATCGGCAGAATGCCGTTCTTGAAGCAGTTGTTATAGAAAATGTCCGCGAACGACGGCGCGATAATGACTTTGAAGCCATAGTCCAGAATCGCCCACGGCGCATGCTCGCGGGAGGAGCCGCAGCCGAAATTCGCTCTCGAGATGAGAACCGAAGCGCCTTGATAACGCGGTTTGTTCGGCTCAAACTCCGCATTGACTTCTCCATTCTCATGGAAGCGCCATTCGAAGAATAGAAATTGGCCGAAGCCGCTGCGCTCGATGCGCTTCAAAAATTGTTTTGGAATAATGGCGTCCGTATCTACGTTAACCCGGTCTACCGGGGCTACAATACCTGTCAGTTGTTTAAATGGTTCCATGTTCGGTTATTCCCCTCTCCTGCGCTTTAGATGCTTAGTTCAGCACTTCCGTCTTAATTTCCCAATCACGAACGTCGGTGAAGCGGCCTTTGATCGCCGCAGCGGCGGCCATAGCCGGCGACACGAGATGCGTTCTGCCTCCGCGGCCTTGGCGTCCTTCGAAGTTCCGGTTCGACGTCGATGCGCAGCGCTCGCCCGGCTTCAGCACGTCCGGGTTCATCGCCAGACACATGGAGCAGCCAGCGTCGCGCCATTCGAAGCCCGCTTCGATGAAGATTTTATCGAGGCCTTCCTTCTCCGCTTGAATCTTTACGCGTCCCGAGCCGGGAACGACGATTGCCGTTACTTTGTCGCTGACCTTGTAGCCTTTTGCGATTTCGGCCGCTGCGCGCAGGTCCTCGATCCGTCCGTTCGTGCAGGAACCGATGAACACATAATCGATTTCGATATCCGTCATTGGCGTGCCCGGCTTCAGATCCATGTACTCAAGCGCCTTCTCAGCCGCTTTGCGTTCGTTCTCGGTCGGAAGATCGGCAGGATTAGGCACCTTGGACGTAATATCCGTACCCATGCCCGGGCTTGTGCCCCAAGTCACTTGCGGAATGAGGGAGTCTACGTCGAATTCAACGACCGTATCGTACGCTGCGCCTTCATCCGTCGTCAGCTGCGACCATGCCGCTACCGCTTCTTCGAAGTTAGCCGGCGCGTACTGGCGGCCGCGCAAATAATTGAACGTCGTTTCGTCCGGGGCGATCAGACCTGCGCGCGCGCCCGCTTCGATCGACATGTTGCAGACGGTCATGCGCTCTTCCATCGAAAGGCTCTTAATCGCCTCGCCTGTATACTCGATAACGTAGCCTGTCGCGAAATCCGTACCGTACTTGGCGATAACGCCAAGAATCATGTCCTTCGCCGTAACGCCCGGCTTGCGTTTGCCGTTGAAGCGCACTTCCATCGTTTTTGCTTTGGATTGCTGCAAGCATTGCGTCGCTAGCACATGCTCGACTTCGCTTGTGCCGATACCGAAGGCCAGCGCGCCGAAAGCGCCGTGCGTGGACGTGTGGCTGTCGCCGCAAACGATCGTTTTGCCGGGATGCGTGAGTCCAAGCTCTGGGCCCATGACGTGTACAACGCCTTGATCCAGGCTGTCCAGATCGTAAAGCGTGACGCCGAAGTCTTTACAGTTCTGCGTCAGCGTGTCGATCTGCTGCTTGGAGATCGGATCCGTAATATTGAAACGGTCCTTCGTCGGCACGTTGTGGTCCATCGTCGCAAACGTCAGATCCGGACGGCGCACTTTGCGTCCAGACAACCGCAGACCTTCAAATGCTTGCGGTGACGTTACTTCGTGCACGAGGTGCAAATCGATATAAATAACGCTAGGTTTGCCTTCCTCTTGATGAATGACGTGATTTTCCCAAATTTTTTCGAACATAGTCTTTTTCGCCATTATGATCACCCCATAAGTTCATGATTGCTAGCCGTTAATAAACTTCTAAATTAATTGACCCTATCATACCATGTCTTTCTTCATTGATCTAAGATATAATATCTATAAGGACTATAGATAACAACTATAACGCACCAGGCATACGCCAACCATACATTAGATATTGGAAGGAGTCGCTCATTTTTATGGAATTGAGACAGCTTAATTATGTCATCCAGATCGCCAATGAAAAAAATTTCTCCAGAGCCGCGGATAAATTGCATATCGCGCAGCCGTCCCTCAGCCAGCAGCTTTCGAAGCTGGAGCAAGAGCTAGGGGTCCTGCTGTTCCGGCGAACAACCAATTCCGTGGAGCTTACGCAGGCGGGACAAGTGTTTGTGGAGAAATCCCAATCGATTCTGGACGCGGTGGAGCAGCTTAAGCAGGAGATGGACGATATGGCGCAAATGCGGAGAGGCCGCCTCGTCGTCGGCACGCTCCCGATCACAGGCTCGCACGTGCTTCCGCTCGTATTGCCGGCCTTCGGGGCGCAATATCCGCAGATCGAGGTTATTCTAGTTGAAGAAACAACCGCAAAGCTGGAGCAGCTGACAGCCAGCGGCGGAACGGATCTCAGCCTGCTGTCCCTGCCGCTGATCGACAGCTCGCTCGCTTATCAGCCCTATTTGGAGGAGCAAATCTGCCTTGCCGTGCCGCCTCAGCATCCACTTGCTTCGCGCAAGGACGCGGTCGCGATCGAGGAGCTGAAGGAGGAGCCGTTTATCGGGCTCAAGCGCGGCCAAGGCTTCCGTCAAATTACAGTCGAGCTCTGCGAGGACGCCGGCTTTTCGCCGCAAATCGTGTTCGAGAGCAGCAACATCGAGACGGTGCAGTCGCTCGTTGCCGGAGGAATGGGCATCGCATTCGTGCCTCAAATGCTTACCCGGGCCGGCGGCTCCGAATTTACGCCCGTCTATCTGAAGCTGCAATCGAACCCGACCCGAACGCTCGTGATTGCGAGCCGCAAAGGGCGTTACTTGTCGAAAGCGGCGCAGGCGTTCATCGAAACGCTGAACGAAACGATAAACGTTTACCGGGAATAGAATCGTTAGTTGAGCTTATATAAATTCGGTCTTCGGTCTTCAAATACCGGAATGCGGGAGCGCACTTCATCCACCAGCGCAAGGTCGATCTCGGCCGTAAGTATCGTCTCTTCCTCTCCCGCTTCCGCTACAATTTCTCCCCACGGGTCGATCACGAGAGAATGGCCGAAAAAGCTTGTCTCGCCGCTTACGCCCATTCGATTGCACGCGACCACGTACATTTGATTCTCGATTGCCCTCGCAGTAAGAAGCGTCCGCCAATGATGCAGCCGCGGATTCGGCCATTCGGCAGGCACGAACAGCAGCTTGGCGCCGTCAAGCGCAAGCGTGCGCGTCAATTCCGGGAACCGGATGTCGTAACAAATCATCATGCCGGCCTGTTCGCCTTCGATTAGAAGACGTCCTGGCTCACGCCCCGCCTTCAAATATTTCTCCTCATCCATCAATCGGAATAGATGAATCTTGGAATAATCGCCGATGCGGTTGCCCTCCCGGTCGAACGCGTAAATCGTGTTATACACGCCGTCTTCCTTGCGCTCCGCGATGGAGCCCCCTATGACGTTAACGCCATGCTTACGGCTGAATGCCGACAAAAAGGCGATCGTCTCTTCCCCGTTCCGGTCCGCCAGCTTGTCGATTTCGTCCAGCGCGTAGCCGGTATTCCACAATTCCGGAAACAAGATCACATCCGGCTTCTGGCCGCCGCCAACCGCCTCTTGCAGCATCGCTTCCAATTTCGCTTTATTATGAGCCGGATGCCCCGCATCGATCGGCATTTGCAGCAGAGCCAGTCGCAATTTCTTCTTCATAACGGCGTAGCCTCCCAACTTCGGTTTATTTCCCTAATGATACCTTCTCATGGTTCACTGTCAAGATGGGTAACTTAACAACAAAGCCCGCTAACAGGGACTACCGGAAAAGGAGTTTTTCTATCATGATGACAAAACGTATCGCCCGATTGTTGCTCGTGTTCATGTCAGCCTTTCTAGCCGCCGGACTATTCCATACGCCCGTTCATGCGGCAAGCAGCTCGGAGCAGCCGTTAAGACCTGTGCAAGTTTTTGACGTAGAGGCCGGTAAAGTGGTCAAAACGATACCGAACGACGCAGCCTTTCAAAAAATGGCTGCCTCATGGACAAAATCGATAACCGGACTTGCTCCCCAGCTGTCGCCGGATCAAGCCTGCAGCTACGTTTACCGCGTTCCCCTCGCAAAGCCCGCAACCGTCAAAGCCGGCCATATTTCCGTCACGACAAGCGATTTGTTCCTGTTTTATTGTAAAGAGCAGCCGCCCGTGCTTCTTGCATTCGACGCCGAGCGCAGACCGTTCTTGTTCCTGTTCAAAGCCGACATCGCTCCATTTATTAAGAAAGTCGGCCTTCCCGCCAGCGTCGGCTAATGCCGTCGTCTCAGGAATTGCTTCAATTCCATGTTCATTCATGCTACATTAATGCTAATGTCTAAAGGTACGCGTAAGACAAATAGCGATAGCAAGGTGTGATTCTACATGGAAGCAAGTACAAAGCAAAAACGTATCCAGCCTGCGGCGCGTCTGGAAGGGCTGCCGACGCAGTTTTTTGCGAAGCTGGTGGCCAAAGCGAACGCGCAGATCGCCAAAGGCAAGGATATCATTAATTTGGGCCAGGGCAATCCGGATCAGCCTACTCCTCCCCATATCGTATCGAAGCTGCAAGAGGCGGCCGCCAATCCGTTGTATCATAAATACCCGCCGTTCAGCGGATATGCTTTCTTGAAAGAAGCGGTTGCCAAGCGGTACAAGGAGGATTACGGCGTCGAGCTGGATCCGCAGACGGAAGTCGCCATCTTGTTCGGCGGCAAAACCGGTCTGGTGGAAATCAGCCAATGCCTGCTCAATCCGGGCGACATTTGCCTCGTTCCAGATCCCGGGTATCCGGACTATTGGTCAGGCGTGGCGCTGGCAGGAGCGGAAATGTCCTTTATGCCGCTGCTTGAGCGCAACGGCTATTTGCCGGACTTAAGCGCAATTGACCCGGAGATCGCCAAGAAAGCCCGGCTGATGTTCATGAATTATCCGAACAATCCGACGGGCGCCGTCGCGGATGCCGCGTTTTACGCGGACGTCGTGAAATTCGCGGAGGCGAATGATATCGTGATCGCTAGCGACTTCGCATACGGCGCGATTGGCTTCGACGGCGTCAAGCCGGTCAGCTTCCTGCAGACGCCTGGCGCGAAGGAAGTCGGCGTCGAGTTCTACACGCTGTCCAAAACGTATAACATGGCCGGCTGGCGCGTCGGCTTCGCGCTTGGCAACGCGGATGTCGTCTCGATGATCAATTTGATCCAAGATCACTATTACTGCAGCCTGTTCGGCGGCATTCAGGAAGCGGCGGCGCTTGCGCTCACCGGTCCGCAGGACTGCGTCGCCGAGTTGGCCGCCCGTTACGAGAAGCGCCGCGAAGCGCTCTACGGGGCATTGGATCGAATCGGCTGGAAGGCGGAACGTCCCGGCGGCTCCTTCTTCTGCTGGCTGCCGGTTCCTGAAGGGTATACCTCCGAATCGTTCGCCGATAAGGTGCTGCTTGAAGCCGACGTCGTCGTAGCGCCGGGCGTCGGTTTCGGCGAGCATGGCGAAGGCTATGTGCGCCTCGGACTGCTGTCCGATGAAGCCCGCCTGGTCGAGGCGATCGAGCGGATCGGCAAGCTGAATTTGTTCGCGAACAGCCGTTAGAGTAGTGTGCTGCCTTTCTTTACAGCGTTCCCGGATCATGTTATCCTTATTTTAGTTGATATTTGAAACGTGATGACGGGACCAGTAAGCGGATCAGGCCTTGCCCAGAGAGTAAATTCCACCGGCTGCGAGAATTTACCGTAGGCTTCCCGCTGAACCTACCTCCGAACGGCCGGCGAAAACCGGACAGCGCCTCCTGTTACGAGGCTTAAGACGGATGATCTCTGCTGCTTGCAGCAGGATTGTCAACGAAGGTGGTACCGCGGAAGCAAAGACTTTCGTCCTTTAGAGGATGAAGGTCTTTTTTGTTGTCACGAAGTCGGATAGGATGGGATTAACATGACAGAACGTATCGTAGTCAAAATCGGCAGCAGCTCGCTAACCTCCGAGGAAGGCGGTCTGAGCCGGGACAGCATTCATTTTTTTGCGTCGGAGCTTGCCTCCAGACATCGGCTTGGCGACTCCGTTATGCTTGTAACCTCCGGCGCGGTAGCCGCAGGCTTTCGCCGAATCGGCTATGCATCGAGACCGAAGGCCGTTCACGAGAAGCAAGCCGCGGCGGCCGTCGGTCAGGCGCTGCTGATGCAGGCTTACCAGGAGGCATTCTCCGAATACGGCATCGTCGCAGCGCAAATTTTGCTGACTCGGGCCGACTTCTCCAATCGGCGCCGCATCCAAAATGCGCTGATGACGATTGAGGAGCTTCTGAAGCAGCGGATTATTCCAATCATCAACGAGAACGACACCGTCGCGACGGATGAGCTCGTGCTTAAATTCGGCGACAACGACAATTTATCGGCCCTTGTCGCGGCGATGACGAAAGCGTCCAAGCTCGTTATAATCACGGATATGGACGGTCTCTATACGGAAGATCCCCGTAAAAATCCGCAGGCGGTAAAAATCGAGCGCGTCGAGCAAATATCGGAGGATATTTTGAAGCTGGCGGGCGGCGCCGGATCATCCGTCGGCACAGGCGGCATGCGTTCCAAAATCGAAGCCGCCCGCGTCGCGATGCGCGGCGGCGTCGGCGCCTTCATCGGCAAAGTGCAATCGGAAGGCGATTTGACTAGAGCCGTTGAAGGCAGCGGCAAAGGCACCTATTTTGATACGAAGCTCCACAGCCTGTCCATGAAAAAGCAGTGGCTTGGCTTTCACGCCGCGCCCCAGGGCAAGATCATGGTCGACGACGGCGCCGTCACGGCGCTATTAATCGGAGGCAAGAGCCTTCTCCCCGCTGGCGTGACAAGCTGCGAAGGCGACTTCCACCCCGGCGACGTGGTTGAAGTGCTGAACCGGCAGAACGAGGTGCTTGGACGCGGCGTCGTCAATTACGCCGCGTGGCAGCTGCAGGCGGCCGCCGGGCTCGGAACGGATGAAGTGGCGCGAAGAATCGAGGTCCCCCGCATCGAAGTCATTCACCGCGATGAATGGGTAACGCTCAAATAGCAGGAAATTTCATGAACCGGGAGGCGAACTGGAATGATAAGCGAAGTAAGACAAAAGGCGGCGCTCGCGCAGGAAGCGGCGTCCGCGATGAACCGTATGACAACCGAGCAAAAAAATGAGGCGCTGAAGGCGATGGCCGCTGCGCTGATTACTCGTCAAGCTGAAATTATTGCCGCTAACGCCGAGGATTTGACGCGCGGCCGCGAGAACGGCACAAGCACGTCCCTGCTCGACCGGCTTGCGCTGAATGAAGAGCGAATCGAAGGCATTGCCGAAGGGTTGCGGCAAATCGTGGAGCTGCCGGATCCAGTCGGCGAGCTTCTGGAAGCTTTCGAGCGTCCGAACGGGATGAAGATCGAAAAAATACGGGTGCCGCTCGGCGTCATCGGCATGATCTATGAAGCGCGTCCGAACGTTACAGTTGACGCGGCGGGCCTCTGCCTCAAAACCGGCAACTGCGTCGTTCTGCGCGGCGGCTCGGCGGCTCTCTCCTCCAACCGGAAAATCGTCGAGGTGCTTCGAGAAGCGCTCTCCGAAAAAGGGCTGCCGATCGAAGCGCTGCAGCTGATCGAAGACAGCGACCGCGCATCCGTGAACGAGATGCTGAAGCTGAACGGTCTGCTGGACGTCGTCATTCCGCGCGGCGGCGCGGCGTTGATCCGCAATGTCGTTGAAAACGCGACCGTGCCCGTTATCGAGACAGGCGCAGGGATCTGCCATGTGTTTGTAGACGAAAGCGCCGATCTGAAAATGGCCGCATCGATTGCGTATAACGCGAAAGTGCAGCGCCCTTCCGTCTGCAATTCGATAGAGACGCTGCTCGTTCATCGGACTGTGGCCGAGCGGTCGCTCGCCGAGCTCGTCGCGCCTATGCGGCAAGCGAATGTCGAGCTGCGCGGCTGCGCGGAAACGCAAGCGCTGCTTGACGGCATTAAGCCTGCGTCGGATGAGGATTACAGCACCGAATATAATGACTATATTTTAAATATTAAAGTGGTTGGCGGCATTGACGAAGCGCTGGCGCATATTCGCAGATTCGGCACGAAGCATTCCGAATGCATCGTGACGGAATCCGGCGCGAACGCCGAACGCTTCTTGCAGGATGTTGACGCGGCGGCCGTGTACCATAACGTATCGACGCGCTTTACGGACGGCTTCGAATTCGGGTTTGGCGCAGAGATCGGCATCAGCACGCAGAAGCTTCACGCGCGCGGACCTATGGGTCTCCCTGCCTTGACGTCGACCAAATACCGGATTTACGGCAGCGGGCAAATTAGAGGCTAATCGATATGCTCGCGCAGCACCTATGAGGAGGAAGAGAAATGTCAATGCTGACAGAAACCGGCATCGCGTCGATGCAAATTTGCTTCTACGGGGCCGGCTCGATGGCCGAGGCGATCGCTCGCGGATTAATCCATGAAAAGCTGATCGCGCCGGGCAAAATATCCATGCTAAACCGCAGCAATGCGGACCGCTTACATGAATTGCATGAGCGCTACGGCGTCCAGACGGTATTGCAAGGGTCAAGCAACGAACGTTATCTTCGCGAAGCGGATATTATTTTCCTCGCGATGAAGCCAAAGGACGCGGCGGAGGCGGTCTCTGCGATCGCCCCCCTGCTCTCCCCGAACCAGCTGATCGTTTCCGTGATCGCAGGATTGTCGATTGCTTCCTTGCAGCAGCTGATCGGCCCCGTTCAGCCGATTGTGCGGACGATGCCGAATACGTCAAGCACGATCGGACTGGGCGCGACGGGCATTAGTTATTCCGAGCAAGTAACGCCTCAGCAGCGTTTGGTGACGGAAGCGATGTTCCAATCGATCGGCATTAATGCGGTAGTCGACGAATCGCTTCAAAATGCGGTCGTTGGCGTATCGGGCAGCGGACCTGCCTATGTCTACTTCTTCATGGAGGCCATGCTAAAGGCGGCCGGCGATTTGGGGCTTGCGCCCGACATAGCGAAGGATCTGGTTGTTCAAACCGTGCTCGGCGCCGCGCAAATGGTGAAAGAAACGGGCGAATCCCCCGAGGAGCTGCGCCGCAAGGTCACATCGCCGAACGGGACGACGCAAGCCGCTATCGAATCGATGACGCAAGCCGGCTTGCAGGAAGCTATCATTAAAGGCATGCTCCGTTCTTCCGAACGCGCAGCGGAAATCGGAGCGGCGATTGAAAGGAGCATCAACGAATGAGTCAAGTTTGTATCGCGACATACCGGTCTTATGATGATAAGGCCGATTTTCATAAAAAAGCGCTCTCCATCGCGGTCGGTTTAACGGTCGGAAGCTGGACGGAGCTGCCTGAGGCGCAAAAGGCCGAAATGGAGAAGCATCTCGGAAAAGTGCTGTCCGTTGATGTGCATGAAGGCGGCCCGGGCGAACGTTACGCCGATATTCGCATCGCTTATCCCGACATCAACTTCAGCAGGGATATCCCTGCACTGCTCGTTACCGTATTCGGCAAGCTGTCCATGGACGGCCGGATTAAGCTGCTCGACCTTGACGTGTCGGAATCGTTTGCCGCCGCTCACCCCGGGCCGAAATTCGGCTTGCAAGGAGTGCGCGAATTAGTCGGCGTGCATGACCGCCCGCTGCTGATGAGTATTTTCAAGTCGGTCGTTGGTCATGATTTGCCTAATTTGCGCGAGCAGTTTTATAAGCAAGCGCTTGGCGGCGTCGATTTAATTAAGGATGACGAAATTTTATTCGAGAACCCGCTGACGCCTCTGGAGAAACGGGTGGAGACCTGTATGGAGGCCGCCCGCAAAGCGCAGGAGGAGACGGGGCAGAAGCTGCTGTATGCCGTCAATTTGACGGGTCCTACCTCTCAGCTTGCGGCAAATGCCCGTAAGGCGATTGCTGCCGGCGCAAACGCGATCTTATTTAACGTGCTCGCGTATGGCTATGACGCGCTGCATGAGCTGAGCAGCGATCCGGACATTCATGTGCCGATTGCGGCGCATCCGGCGCTTGCAGGCGCGTTCTATCCATCGCCGCATTACGGCATTGGCGCTTCCCTGCTGCTTGGCAAGCTGATGAGATTAGCCGGCGCAGATCTCGTGCTGTTCCCTTCCCCATACGGCTCCGTTGTCATGCCGAAGGAAGAAAATCTCGCCGTCAAAGACGCGCTGCTTCAGCCGCTTCACGGTCTGCGGACCAGCTTCCCGGTTCCGTCTGCGGGCATCCATCCTGGCCTGGTTCCGCTCATTTTGAAAGACTTCGGAACAGACGTCGTCGTCAATGCAGGCGGCGGCATCCACGGGCATCCGATGGGCACTGCTGCAGGCGGACATGCGTTCCGCCAAGCGATCGGCGCCGCTCTTAACGGAACGCCTCTGAAGGAAGCCGCGGAAGCACCGGGCAACGAGGCGCTGCAAGCCGCAATTCAAGCATGGGGAGTAAAAGAAGCATGACGAAATCAACGGCAACCAAGAAAAAACGCATCGTGTTTTGCGATTTCGACGGAACGATAACGGTGAATGACAATATTATCGCGATCATCAAACATTTTAACCCGGATGGCTGGGAGGAAATCGCGGAGCGGACGATCGCGACGGAGCTTTCGATTCAGGAGGGCGTTGGCGCCATGTTCCGCCTTCTGCCTTCCAGTCTCAAAGACGAAGTGATTTCCTATGGGATTTCGAATGTGCGCATACGGGAAGGCTTCGCCGAATTCCTGGCCTACTGCAAGGCGAATGATATTGCGTTTTATGTCACAAGCGGCGGCATCGACTTCTTCGTCTATCCTGTGCTGGAGAAATTCGATATTCCCCGCGATCATATTTTTTGCAACGGCAGCGACTTTTCGGGAGATCGGATCGAAATTTTATGGCCGCATCCTTGCGACGAGCATTGCGATAACCATTGCGGCATGTGCAAAACAACAATTATGCGGAGGTTTCCCGCGGAGCAATACGAGCGCATCATTATCGGCGACAGCGTAACGGACTTTGAAGGCGCCAAACTGGCCGATGTCGTCTATTCGCGTTCGCATTTGACGACAAAATGCCAAGAGCTCGGTCTGGCGCATACCGAGTTTACTACATTCCATGACATTATCGCGGCGATGACTGAAGAAAGGCAGGCTGACTAATGACTTTTGACCAAATCCGCACCGAGGAAAAGCAGCGCGCGCTTAGCGAGCTGCGGGACGTGAAGGAGCTGTTCGCGTCGAGAGGCTGGTTCCCCGGCACAAGCGGCAATCTGTCCGTACGCGTCGGCGATTACACGCCTGAATCGTTCCAATTCGCCATTACGGCGAGCGGCAAAGACAAAACGGTACATACGCCGGAGGACTACCTGTTCGTTGATCAAAACGGCAAAGCCTGCGAAGCGACGTCGCTGAAGCCGTCCGCCGAAACCTTGATCCATTGCGAAATTTACCGGCTTACCGGCGCAGGCGCTATTTTCCATGTTCATACCGTGTTCAATAACGTCATCTCTGAGTACTTCTGGGACCGCAAGTCCGTTCCCGTAGACGGCGTGGAGCTCATCAAAGGGTTCAATCTTTGGGAGGAAGAGAAGCACATCGACATCCCGATCGTGTCGAACTTCGCCCATATCCCATCGATCGTCCCGGAGATTACGGAGCGAATCGTAAGCGAAATTCCGGGCATTCTTCTTCGCAAGCACGGCATTTACGCGTGGGGCGCCAACGCGTTCGAAGCGAAGCGGCATCTGGAAGCATTCGAGTTTATTTTCGAATATGTGTACCGTCTGGAGCTGCTGAAGCGCGGCGGAGTATAAAGCTTGTAGTGCTGCAACGGTGTTTTGACCGCTGCAGCTCCCAGTTCCAGCTGGTTAGCTCCTGCAGAACAAAATAGTATTAGACTGGATGACTTTATTCCACGAGCCAATCCAATTGCCATACCGTTTGACTCCTTAAAATAAGTTTTAGACTGAGCCTAAAAAATGAAACAGCGACAGCCAAGGACGAGTAATGAAAGTCCTAGACTGTCGCTATTTTATTGAGCTAACGTTTCTCCGTTAAAAATTCCTGTAAAACGAATAATTTGGAGTTTGAACAAAAACGAGCGCCTCCAGTAATAGGAGGTTACGCACGAGGTCATTGCCTCAAAAAGCCCATCAGGAGGTCGCTCTACTATGAAGTTTAGAAATTATTTAACTAGAGCGTATATATGGGTGTCCCTTATCTGACTCTTATCTGCTGATAAATCATTACATCTTAATGTGCCTTCTAACTGAAAGCCTAAGCGTTCTGGAATCGCCTTACTCTTATCATTTAAAGTATCACAACGAATTTCTACTCTTCTAGCCTTCAACTCTGTAAAAGCGAAATTGGTTATTCCTTGAACTGCTTCAGTCATATACCCATTTCCGCTCATTCGTGTATCAATCCAGTATCCGATTTCAAATTTGCGTATCTCCCAATCTGGCTTATATAATCCAGCTAAACCAATGAATTGTTCAGTTTCTTTATCAAATATCAGAAATCTAAGATATTCTCTCTTCATAAACTTTACATGTTCTTCTCGTAAAATTACTTCGATTGACTGCTCAGAATGTTCGTTCTGTGCAAAAAGCGAAAGCCACTCCTTGAGCTCATTGATCGATGAGTTTATACTCTCATACACTACCTTGCCATCACCGGGTAAAGGTGTTCTAATCAATAACCTTTCCGTTGTAAATTGGTTTGGAAAATCTATCAGTATTGGATTCAATCTAAAGTCCCCTCTAAATTAATAATTAGGTTAATTATCCGATAATGCGTTGATTTCATATAAACTTTTATTTTGCAAACCTCGTGAAATCACCATACCAAAGTTTTACGGTGAAATGGCTGAAATATCCTCCCTGTTACTTTAACGAATAAAGACAACCGATCGATAGGCCGGTTGCCGTATGTCCTGTTAAGCTAAAGTTTCTCATTTAACTGAAACCTTAACTTAACTGTTGAAATCTAGCGTTCTTTTACAATGTGCTGCCAATTCAGAGGAAGGTCATACGTCTTCAAGTGGGTGTAATTAATTAATTTAACCTCAGGTCCCGATGAAACCTCAAACGTTAACCTGTCTTCTCCGACATAAATATGTGGCCCTACAACGGGTGTCACATCAAGCGTTATTGATAAGATGAATCCACGAAACCCATTTACCCTCCTTGACTCCACCACATCAACGTAATAAGGATAAACCAACGGCGGTTCCAGTAAGAGACGTTGATAATAATCTCGAACAGCTTCGTTGATATAAGGATTTAGAAAATGCATAAGCATGTCCTGAAATCTCAGCTCTTGTGAGTCTTCAAGAGGAGAGCGACGGCTATAGGTGGCAAATGACTGCATAGGAGATAGGAGCTGGAATGCCACAGTTAGAAGAACAGCTAAAAGAAATCTATTCAATACGCATTTCCTCTTCCATCACATCGTGTAAACCCTCGTGTTTTGGATATTCTACCCATGTAGTTTTTGCGCTATCCTCCCCTTAAGTTTAATGGGGCGTTTGCCAGTCTAATACTTTACTTTTAGTCCAACACTTTATTTTCTTTAAACATTTACCGTTACAGCTCACCTCCCGTGCTGGGTAGCTCCTGCAACGGCGCTTTTTGCCGCTACAGCTCACCTCCCATGCTGGGTAGCTCCTGAACACGGCGCTTTTTGCCGTTATAGCTTACCTCCCATGCTGGATAGCAACTGCAACGGCGCTTTTTACCGTTACAGCTCACCTCCCATGCTGAGTAGCTCCTGCAACGGCGCTTTTTACCGCTACAGCTTACCTCCCATGCTGAGTAGCTCCTGCAACGGCGCTTTTTACCGCTACAGCTCAGCACTCGTGCTGGGTAGCTCCTGTAACGGCGCTTTTTGCCGTTACAGCTCACCTCCCATGCTGAGTAGCTCCTGCAACGGCGCTTTTTGCCGTTACAACTCACCATTCAAGCTGGGTAGCTCCTGTAACGGCGCTTTTTGCTGCTACAGCTCACCTCCCATGCTGGGTAGCTCCTGAACACGGCGCTTTTTGCCGTTATAGCTCACCTCCCATGCTGAGTAGCTCCTGCAACGGCGCTTTTTACCGTTACAGCTCACCTCCCATGCTGAGTAGCTCCTGCAACGGCGCTTTTTACCGCTACAGCTCAGCACTCGTGCTGGGTAGCTCCTGTAACGGCGCTTTTTGCCGTTACAGCTCACCATCCATGCTGGGTAGCTCCTGCAACGGCGCTTTTTACTGTTACAGCTCAGCACTCGTGCTGGGTAGCTCCTGCAACGGCGCTTTTTACCGTTACAGCTCACCACTTCTGCTGGTTAGCCCAAGCAACGGCATTTATGAGCGTACACGGAGTGCTTCAGCGTCCATCACATGCCGAACCGAAAGAGACCCGGCCGCATCATGCGACCGGATCTCTTTCCAATTATCAAATTGTCGCCATTCCGCCTCCGCGCTATGCCCTGCCGCCGCCGTAAAACTTGCCGGCTTGGGCTCGCGCCTCCTCGACGGTCGTGACGCGGTTGCGGCTCCACTCGACCAGAATGCGGTCGATATACCGCAGGCTGAGCTTGCCTGCAAATACCGCTTCCTTCAGCGCGAACAAAATAATTTCTTCCGAGTAGCGGTCTTGGTCCAGCCATCCGCTTATAATCTCACACTCATAGGGGGACAGCAGACGGCCGAGCTCTTGCTCGAATACGGAGAACAAATCCGTCGCTGACGCTTCCGAAGTTTTTCTGATTTCGGTCGAAGCAGGCTGCGGACTCCGCTCGCTCTTCTTCGTCTGGCGCTTCTCGGAGGCGCGCCATTCGGCCGCCTTCATGAGCCAGCCGCTCCAATTGTAACGCTCCGCCTGAAGTCCCGTCGCATCGTCCACGTAATCGTCGATCGACAAGAAGCCTTCCTTCATCAGACGTCCCAGCATCATCCCGACGGCTCTTGCTTGAATGCCCATCCGGTCTGCCAGCTCCTCCGGCGTCGGAAAGTCATTCCGTTCCGTCTGGGCGTATAACATAATTTGCAGCAGGAGCATCGCTTCGGAATCGGTCATCCCCAGACGACTGTAGCTTTGGAGCAGCAGACTTGGGATATGGACTCCCCCCTCGCCGAGCGCCGCCGCAATCCCATGCGTATAGGCCTTCCATATTTCGTCGTTCACGCCCAGTCCTCCCCTGACAAGATGTTATCGTGACGAACAGCGTGTACGCGTTCCGTTTTATTGGGCCTCTTTCACGATGGAGTACGTGTCGCGCGCGATCAACAGCTCCTCGTTCGTGGGCACAACCATAACCTTTACGCGGGAGCTCGGCGTCGAGATTACTCTCGCCTCTTTACTGCGCTGAGCGTTCAGCTCGAGATCCAGCTCAATGCCCAGGAACGTAATCCCTTGGCAAACCGTCTCGCGCAGCGCGACCGAATTTTCCCCTACGCCGGCCGTAAAGATTAATACATCGATTCCGTTCATCGCGGCCGCATACGCGCCAATATATTTTTTTAACCGGTACGTGTACATATCAAAAGCAAGCTTGGCGTTCTCATCGCCGTCATTCATCGCTTCCGTTACTTCGCGCATATCGCTGCTAATACCGGAAATCGCGAGCATCCCGCTGTGCTTGTTCAGCATCGAGTTGACTTCATTCAAGCTCAGCTCTTCCTTGTTCATGACGAACGGAACGATCGCAGGGTCAATATCGCCGCTGCGCGTTCCCATCATAAGCCCTTCAAGCGGCGTCATGCCCATGCTTGTGTCAAGCGTCTTGCCGTCCTGAATAGCCGCGCAGCTTGCTCCGTTGCCGATATGGCACGTCACCATCTTCAGCGTGTCGAGCGGCTTGCCGAGCACCTTGGCGGCCATATCGCTGACATAAGCGTGGGATGTGCCGTGGAAGCCGTAACGGCGAATTTTATGACGTCTGTAGAGCACCTTCGGGATCGGGTACAAATAAGACGTCTTCGGCATCGTCTGATGAAACGCCGTATCGAATACGACCACTTGAGGCACGCCCGGCATATTCGCTTCTACCGCCGTAATCCCCATCATGTGCGCAGGGTTATGGAGCGGGGCCAGGTCGAACAAACGGCGAATTTCGTTTTTCACTTCTTGCGTAACGAGGACGGAGCCTTTGAACACTTCTCCCCCGTGCACAATCCGGTGGCCGACCGCATCAATTTCTTTCATCGATTCAAGCGCGCCGTGATCCGGATGCGTGAGCATGTCGATCACTCGTTTGACAGCCGTGACATGGTCCAAAATTTCGCTGACATCGCGAACCTCGGGTTTGTCGGCCGGCTCATGCGTAACGATTGAAGAATCCATGCCGATCCGCTCCACGCGGCCGCTTGCCAGCACAGATTCGTCCCTCATATCATAAAGCTGGTATTTCAGCGAAGAGCTGCCTGCGTTAATAACAAGTACTTTCATTAAATCCGATCCCCATCCTTATCGTATTGGAAGAAGCCTACGCCTGTTTTGACGCCCAGTTGACCGGCGCGAACCATCTTCTTCAAGACGATGGACGGACGGTATTTCAGCTCGCCATATTCACGGAACATCCGTTCAAGCGCAGCCAGCACTGAATCAAGACCGAACCGGTCCGCCATCTCGAACGGGCCATGCTGGAAGGAATAGCCCTTACGCATCGCGCTGTCGATATCTTCCGCAGAGGCTACCCCCTCCTCAAGCACGTGCAGCGCTTCGTTAATGAATAGGCAGATAAGGCGTGTCGTAACGAAGCCTGGGGATTCGAACACCATGATCCCGCTCTTGTGAATGACTTCATCGACAAAATGCTTCATCCGGTTAAACGTGTCGTCCGACGTCTTCAAGCCGCGAACGATTTCCACCAAATCGATTTTACTTACAGGATATATAAAATGCAGACCGATAACGCGATCCGGCACACTGGTTACGCTCGCCAGCTCCGTTAAGCTGAGCGTAGATGTATTGCTGGCCAGTATCGTACTTTCGCCGCAAATCGCATCAAGCCGCTTGAACACTTCTTTTTTTGCATCCAAATCCTCCGAGATCGTCTCAATGATGAGCTCGCAAGCCGCAAGCTCCTCATAGCTCGTCGCGGAATGGATTCTGGAGAGGATAAGCTTCTTCTCGGCGCCGGTCAACGCCCACTTCTCAATCTGCTTATCCAAGCTTACTTCAATCATTTGTAATCCGTAAGACAACCGTTCATCCGAACGCTCGATGACGACAACATCCAATCCTTTCGCGGCCAGCATCTCCGCAATACCTTGTCCCATCGTGCCTACGCCGATTACGCCAACTTTCTTAATCATTAATGCAATTGCTCCCTCTATGTAGATTCATACTTATTATAACGATTTTCTTAAAAAATAGAAGGCGAACCGCAGGTTCGCCTTGGAATTGACTTGAAATTGGCAATAAATATTCAAATTATGCGGCGGTGTGGCGTTCGAGCATCGCCCGGAACGCTTCGCCGTCAAGCGTTTCCTCATCCAGAAGCGTTTTGAGGGAGGAAGTAAACACCTGCCGTTTTTCCTCAAGCAGCTGTTTTGTTTTCTCCATCAATTCATCCAGAATGCTCTTCGTAATGTCCGCCCATTTCTCCGGCGTCATCATCGATTCGTTAATGATGCCAAGCGTGGTCAAGCCGGACTCCACCAAAGTCTTCACAATGTTAACCGCTTGGTCGAAGTCGCCACGCGAACCGGTGCTCCGTTCCCCGTAAAACATTTCTTCGGCTGCGGCGCCCGCTAAAGCGATCATAATCTGGCCATGCAAAAATTGCCTCGTATACAAATACTGATCCTGCTGCGGCTGATGCCGCACGTAGCCGAGCGCTCCGCCTCGCGGAGACAGCGCGACCTGCGAGACGCTGCCGGGACGGACGATTTCCGCCATAATGGCATGGCCAAGCTCATGAAGCGCGACGCGCTCCCGCTCTTCCTTCGTCGTCTCGCGATCCGTCTTTTCGCCCAGCATTACTTTATCGATAGCCATCGTCAGATGGCGTTCGGTAATGACCGGATGCTCCTCGCGCAGCGCATAAATCGCCGCCTCGTTCATCACCGACTCCAGCTGCGCGCCGGAGAAGCTGTACGTTTGCTCCGCTAGACGCTCCAAGTTAACCGATTCATCAATCGGCTTATTGGCCGCGTGAATGTTAAGAATATGCAGACGTCCCTTTTTGTCCGGCAGATCGACAACGATATGGCGGTCGAAGCGGCCGGGACGAAGCAGAGCGCTATCCAGCATTTCTTTACGGTTCGTTGCGGCAATCATCAATATTCTCGGCGACTCATTCGCGTGAATGCCGTCCATCTCGGTCAGGAGCTGGTTCAGCGTCTGATCGTATTCGCGGTGCTGGCCGCCGTCCCGCTTCCCGCCGATGACTTCGATCTCATCGATAAAAATAACGGCGCTGCTTTTGCCCGCTTTTTTCGCTTTGGTCCGCGCTTCCTTAAACAAATCGCGAATACGGCCTGCGCCGACACCCACGTACATCTCTACAAATTCGCTGCCGGATGCCGCCAAATAAACGGAATCCGTATAATGCGCCGCCGCTTTTGCAAGCAGCGTTTTGCCTGTTCCCGGAGGTCCCGCAAGCAGAATCCCCTTCAGCGGACGAATGCCCAGCTTGGCGATTTGCTCTCGTTTCACAAGAAAGTCAAGCGCTTCGACCAATTCTTCCTTCGCACGTTCCTGACCGCCGATCTGTTCAAAAGAAAACTTCGTCGCACCGACCTCGCTTCGCCCTTTTCCGTTCGACAAAGCCGTCAGCTTCCCCCTGCCTCTAGCCGTATAATAAACGGCGCCGCCGATTACCGCAAGAAAAAGGAACGGCAAGATGTTAACGCCCATGAACAGCAGAAAAAGGAGAAGAACGGGCACAAATCCGATCAACAGCTCCAATCCGTATTTACGCATTTGGCCACACCCCCAAAGTATTTGGCGTTCTTGGCAAGACGATATATTTAGCTCCCTTCTCGCTGCGAATCGTAATATAGACGTTCGTTTCGTCCATTTCCGTAACGGCCTCTACGCCTTCATGAGCCGCCGTTACACGTTCCATCGTCTTCGGAATATCCGAATACGTTTTGTTCTCCATCGCCTCCGCAATTTCAAACAATGCGGATTGCCATATTCCTTCAAGCGCCGGATCTTCTTTCGTTTGAATGTCGAGACTCAGCTTCCGTCCGCTCGACACCTCCGCGCTTTCTTCATTAATCGATGCATATACGTCCTTAAGGTTCGCGTCGCCCGACAGCTCGACCGATACCCGCACTTCCTCCTGACTTACCTCGGGTTTGCCTGCGTGCAAGACGCCGGGCAAATCTTGAACGGCGTTAGCAAGCGGAGAAGCTACGGCAACTTGCTTGTACAGCGTCCAACCTCCGAATAAAGCGGCAGCGGAAATAACGACGGTGATGACGACTGGCAATATACGCGGCTTTCTCATGATGCATTCCCTCCTAATATTTAAATCTCTATATGATATCGAGAAAAAGTAAACTCATTATCTTATCGTTCTTTAATGGTCAAATAAGATCAATACCGTTTGCTATACGCTAGTATATCATAATTTGATATACGAATGTTCGTGTAAAAACAGGAAACGGGACCATTACGGTCCCGTTTTTGCCGGCAGCTTATAGGTTTCGATTAACTCAACGTTGCGGTCAAACGTGTAAAACTGATAATAATAGCGGTTCACGCCGTCCGATTTATTGCGGTAGTACACTTCCCAGACCGGCGCGTCCTGGAATAGGCCCGGACTGACACGGATGATGTCAGCCCGCTTCATATCCGGATTCGCCGCTTCAAACTTGTTTTTGACCGCATCCGGTTCAAGGGTGTCCTCCGCCTCTATAATAAAAAGCGGTTCGCCTTCTTCCGTCATAAAGACATATCGGCTCGCTCCAGCCTCATCTTCGCCTTCCGCAATCCATGTCGTCGTCTCCCAGACATGCTTATACAGTTCCGAGACCTCCGCCAGCTCTCCCGAATGCAAAGCCGCCTCGCGCGCCTCGCGGTCCTCGGACCATTTCGGCAGCTGGATCTCTCGAAAATATAAGCCAAACCATACGCCGAACGTCACTAAAGCAGCGATTGCCAAGAGCAGCCATCGTTTCGGTGTCATGAACGGCGGCCGTTTCTTTTCGACAGCTCTCATTAGCCGTGAAGGAGCCTGTCAAAGCTGGCCGCCGCTTCATATTTGATTTTCTCTTCATCCAGCTGCGTGCATACACCGTCCTGCACGACTTGGCGTCCATCCACCCATACATGCAGCACATCGCGGCCGGAGCCGGAGTATACCAGGTGGGAGACAATATCTGTGAGCGGATAAAAATGCGGCTGATCCAAATTAATCGCAACAAAATCCGCTTTATAGCCTTCCTTCAGCTTGCCGATGGAATCGCCTTGCCATACGGCGTGTGCGCCATAAGTTGTGCCCAGCTTTAGCGCCTCCCAGGCCGGGACTGCGGTCGGGTCACCGGAAATACCTTTATGCAGCAAAGCGGACAATCGGATCTCTTCGAACAAATCCAAATTGTTATTGCTTGCCGCGCTGTCCGTTCCGAGCGAAACGGTTACGCCCGCCTTCAATAAGTCAGGCACTCTTGCGATACCGCTGGCCAGCTTCAGATTGCTGACCGGATTATGCGAGACAGCGACGCCACGCTCCGCTAGTAAAGCGATCTCCTCATCGTTAAGATGAACCGCATGCGCGACAAGCGCGGGACGGGAGAAGAAACCGAGCTTATCGAGATGCTCGACGGGACGCGATCCGTATTCCTTCACGTTCTGCTCCACTTCGGCCAATGTCTCGGACATATGCGTATGCAGCGGAAGATTCATGTCATGAGCCGCTTGCACGAACTTCTCAATATAAGCCGGCGGGCATGTATACGGCGCATGGGGGGACAGCAGCGTCGTAATTCGGCCGTTCGCTTTGCCGTTCCAGTCACGCGCGAACGATAGCGCGTCTTCCAGCTTCGCCTTTTGCACATCCTCCGGGCACAGTCCGATAACGCCGCGTGTCAGTATACCGCGAAGGCCGCCCTGCTCTACCGTTTGAGCCACCTGGTCCATCCGGTCATACATATCGACAAAAGCGGTAGTGCCCGTTTTTAACATCTCGACAACGGCGAGCGCGCTGCCGGCCCGCGTATCCGCATCGACATATTTGGCCTCCATCGGCCACATCTTCTCCTCCAGCCATACCTGCAGCTTCTGATCGTCGGAATATCCGCGAAGGAGCGTCATCGCCGCATGCCCATGCGTATTAACGAGGCCCGGCATAAAAGCGAGCCGGCTTCCGTCCATAATAACCGTGTGCGGCGACAACTGGTTTGGCACTTCAGCGCCGATATATGTAATGCGGTCATCCGTAATGACCATATGGCCTCTTACCGTCGGCATCGTATCGTCCATCGTTACGAACAGCCCGTTCTTAATCCATAACTGATTCATCGCTGGTCTCTTCTCCTTCATGATTCAAATAATAAGCCAGGCTCAATAGTTCTCTCGTAAAATCCGCATTTTGAATCCGAACCTCTTCCGGAACGCGCAAGATGGCCGGAGCAAAATTCAATATTCCTTCAATGCCGACCGCAACAAATTGGTTCGCGACATTTTGCGCCTCATGAGCCGGTACGGTGATGATGCCGATCCGGATATTTTGCTCCTTCACTTCCCGCTCCAGCTCGCTCATTGGCTGTACAACCAAGTTATTGATACGCGTTCCGATTTTGTCCGGATGGTCGTCGAATACAGCTGTAATTTTCATATTATCTTTGGAGTACTTGTTATAATTGCACAGCGCGTGGCCAAGGTTCCCCGCCCCGACCAGCGCAACCTTGATTGTCTGGTTTACTTTCAAAATCTGTCTGATTTTCTCGATCAAATACATGACATCGTAGCCGATGCCCTTTCTCCCGAATTCGCCGAAATAAGCGAGATCCTTCCGAATCTGGGCAGGATTTAAGTCCAGCTTGACTCCGAGCTCCTGTGAGGATACCGTCTGGATCTCCCGGCTGTGGAGCTCGTTCAGCACCTGCAGATAAATCGGCAGCCGTCTTACGACCGCTTCTGATATTTTGGCTTGTTTCATGGACACCTACTCCTCCTTCGTAAGAGCTGCTTGCCTCGCGCCTGCAGGCGCCGCATCGTTTCCGCTTAACAGCCACTCCTGCATTCTAGGCACCATCTGCGAAGTGTGCATCGTCTCGATTTTCGGGCCAGGCAGGGAATACAGAAAATGCTTGCCATAGTACGTATCAATAACCCGGGTGTCATATATAATGACAATGCCTTTATCCTGTGCCGTCCGAACCAAGCGCCCGAAGCCCTGCTTAAACCGGATGACCGCTTGCGGGATCGACAGCTTCATGAACGGATTCTGCTTCTGCCTTTGCAACAGCTCCGACTTCGCTTCCACGAGCGGATGATTCGGCGGTTGGAACGGCAGCCTGACGATGGCGAGACAAACTAATCCTTCACCCGGAATATCGACGCCTTCCCAGAAGCTGCTTGTGCCTAGCAGGACGGTTTCAGGCTGCTGCAAAAATCTTCTTGTCAGCTTAGTCCGGTTGCTGCTGTCAATGCCCTGGCCAAGCACATTGATGCCGGCGGCCTCCAGCTTCAGCTTAAGCGGATCATACACCTGCTTCAACATTTTGTAGGAGGTGAACAGCACCAGCATGCGGCCTTTCGTCTCGTTCGCGGTATCCGCCAGCGAATCGACCAATCTTCCTAAATAATCATCGTCCACTGCCGCTCCTTTGAGGACAGGGAAATCGCGAGGAATGATAACAAGCGCCTGCTCCCTGTATTTGAACGGAGATGGCAGCTGCACGGTGCGAAGCCGTCCTTGCGCTTCATAGCCGGTTAAGCCGAGCTGCTCTTCGGCGTATTGAAAGTTTTTTTGTACCGTTAGTGTAGCCGAAGTCATAATAATGCTGTCCTTCACGTCGAAAAAGTGCTTCTGAAGCTGACTGCTGACATCGACCGGAGCGGCATAGAGCTGTAAGGATTTATAGCGGTAGGCCTGGCTTGCTTCGATCCAGTATACAAACTGCTTATCCTCCAGCTTAATGAACATGCGCAGCTCGTCCTTCACCCGTGTCAAATCGCGCAACGCCCCGTTTAAGTCGGTTAAAGAAGCTTGAACGGATAAATCGTCGACGCGGTCCTTCACATCGTTCATGAGCTTCTCCGCCGTTTTAACGACCCTCGACAGCTCGACGTGCACGTTGTTTTCAGCGCTCACAACGTCCTCCCAGCCCTTCGGCAGGCTGGCCGACTGGAGACGCTTCACCATCGCTCCCGCTTCGCTCAAACTGTCGGACGATACGGAAGCATAAGTATACAGCAGCTCGAACAGCTTATCCCAATTATCTTTTATATCCTGGAAAATGGGAATAATCTCGTCAATCGTTTCCACCCATGCCCCGGCGTGATCGTCGCCTTCGTTCTGCAGCTTCAACCGCAAGGACGGCAGCAGACCGGAGCGGCTGTCCCGATACAGCCGTAATACCGCTTGCACGAGCGTAAAATAATGAACGCTCATTCCCAGATGTTTGCCCGCAACCTCTTCCACATGATGGGCCTCGTCTATAACGAGGTGATTATAGGTTGGGAGCAGGCGATGATCCGCCTGCACATCCGTGAACAGCATCGAATGGTTCGTAATGCACACGTCGGCAATGTTCGCTTCATGCTTCGCGCGGTGATAATAGCACCTTTTGAACCAAGGACAAGCCCGGTTCAAGCAGGAATCGGCGTCGCTCGCCACCGTTGACCAGAAGTCGGCGCCGCGGCTGCCGAAGTTCAGCTCCTCTTGATCGCCTGTTTCCGTCTCGCTCAGCCATACGATCATTTGCGCTGCAGTAATCGGGTCCTCGATCGGAGCGACCATATCCTGCGAATTCAGCTTTCCTTCAAATTTGCGCAAGCATAAGTAATTGCCTCTTCCTTTAAAAATGGAGGCTTTGAACGGAAAAGGCAGCACTTCGCCGAGCAGCGGCAAATCGCGCTGTCTCAGCTGCTCCTGCAAATTGATCGTATGCGTGCTGACGACAATTTTACTGCCCGACTGCACGCTGTAATATAAGGCTGGAATTAAATAACCGAGCGATTTGCCGGTGCCCGTTCCCGCTTCGATAAGCAGGTGCTTATCATCCGACAGGGCCGCGTATACTTCACGAAACATGGCGGTTTGCGCTTCACGTTCCTCATAATTTTCGAATTTTTGTTGAAAGCGCTCTTTAATATCCGCCAAATATTGTTCAAAAGAAACGCCTTCAAGAGGATTCGTGTCGATGTCGCTGTTTTCTCCTCTTGGCGGCTTCTCTTCGTTCCATTCCCGTGCTTTCAGAGCAAACTGCCTGTAATAATCCAATTCATTCGAATCAAATACGGTATCTTGTTCGATGTACGTTTCATTCAGCTTCAAAAACCAGTGCAAATCCTTGCTGCTGTCAATCAACGCAGACAGCCGCTGCGCGGTGAGCAGCGGCATAGAGCGTAGCTTTTTTGCAATATCGATAAAAATACGAGCTGTCGCCAGCGCATCGCTGTCGGCTTGGTGATGCTGATGATCCTCTATCCCGAATTGCTCGGCGACAGCGCCGAGCTGGTACGTTGTAATGGTCGGATAAAAAATGCGCAGCAGCTCAACCGTGTCGAGTCTTCTGCCGGTAAAAGGCATATACCCGCAACGATCCAGCGCCTGGTTTAAAAATCCGGCGTCAAAGCCAACGTTATGCGCGACAAGAACCGCGTCGTCTAAAATCGGAATCAGCTCAAGCAGCACCTCGCTAAGTGCAGGCGCATCCATCACCATCTCTTCGGTAATACCCGTCAATCCTGTAATAAAAGCCGGAATTGGAACCGTTGGTTTAACGAAAGAGCTGTAGGTTTTGACAATCTCCAATTGCTCGGAGACAACCGCAACGCCTACCTGAATAATCTCATCTTCCGCGCTATGACCCGTCGTTTCCAAATCCAGTACCGCATAATTCATTGTTTCCCCGATCCTCTCACAAACAGCACAGCTCCGTGCTTCCGAAATATAACGATAATTGTCCCGGCGTTTCCTGACAGGACTTTAAATTATTTAATGAGTCCGTGAAGCTTGGGTACACTTCATACGCCTTGCGGAACAGCTTCTCCGCCTGCCCCAAATTCATATGAACCGCTTGAATGCACCCTAAGGCATTATAGCCTAAAGCGAGCCATTTCGGAAAGTCCGAAAGCTCGATCAGCAACTGGAATTGCCTCTGCGCTTCCTGCCAATTCTGCATATGCATTTGGCTCATGCCAAGGTACAATCTCGCCAGATTGCATTCCGGCGCGGTATTTAGCGCATCCTGGAACAAATCGGCGGCATGGGAGAACATAAATAATTTATAATAGCCCTGTCCTTTATGAATAAGCGCCGCCGCTTCATCCGGAATCGTTAAATCCGACATATTGCACGAAGTTTTTTCACTGATTGCATAAGCTTTTCCAGGCGTTCCAGGCCCTTGACTTACCATTTGGGAGGATCCTTTGATCATCCCCGATGCTGCTTGAGCCTCCGCCGGCTTGGCTTCAGGAGCTGCCCCATGCGGGACCGCAACTTCCAGGCCGTAGGCATCCTGAAAATCAGCAACCTTCTCTTCAAATTCCAGCCACTGCTCAATGAAGCTGTCGCTCATTTTTTTGAGCTCGCTTATCTGCTTTAGAAAAAGTTGTCGCTCCTGATCGCTTGCTTGTGGGTATTGCTTGATGATCCCGTCAAGCATCTCGTTCATCGAAGTGAACATATGCTGAAACATGCCGCATCCCGCCTTCGCTTTTGATTAAGGAGTGATACGGTCATTTTTTGTTTGCAGACGACTTTTCATACGGCATGCCAGCCGTTACATAAGAAAGGGATGAAGCGTTAAGCGAAAGTTACCCAATCGTTGCATGCAGCTCTTCCGTCAACACCTTCACTGGCTTATTATTGCTGTCCAAAATCGTCACAATCGGCTTATGCTTTTTCGCATCTTCATTCGTCATCATCGCATACGAAATAATGATGACCTGGTCTCCAGGCTGTACGAGACGGGCAGCGGCCCCGTTCAGGCAAATGACGCCCGAACCGCGTTTCCCGGTAATAATATAGGTCTCAAATCGAGCGCCGTTATTATTGTTCACGATTTGCACTTTTTCGTTTTCATACATATCCGCGGCATCCATCAAATCCTCATCGATCGTAATGCTGCCGACATAGTTTAAATTTGCCTCCGTCACCGTCGCGCGGTGAAGCTTGGATTTCATCATTGTACGGAACATCTATTATTCACCTCGGCTAGGTTGATACAAGCTATTGTCAATTAATCTCGTTGAACCGAATTTTACTGCCATCGCCATTATGACGGTTGAATCCAGCTTCCCCATCTTCACAGTCGGGTCAAGCGGCTCCAAGGATGGGAACTGCAGCAGCTCGACATAATCGATGTCCGCATCCTTCGCCCCTTCGATATGCTTTACGGCTTTGTCCAGCAGCGCCCCTGCCGTTATATCCGGCTCCTTCAGCCAATCGTTCGCCATACGCAGCGCCTGGGACAGCACGACAGCCTGCTGACGGTGATCTGCAGAGAGATAGACGTTACGCGAGCTTAATGCGAGACCGTCCGGTTCTCTTACTGTCGGACATGGCACAATTTCCAAATCAAAGTCCAAATCCTCAACCATTTGTTGAATAACCGCAACCTGCTGCGCGTCCTTCATTCCGAAATAAGCGCGATCCGGCTGAACGAGATGGAACAGCTTGCTGACGACTAGACCCACTCCATCGAAATGACCGGGTCTGGAGGCGCCGCACAGTCTGCTCGTTACGCCGCTTACCGTTACGCTTGTAAGGGGGCGTTTCGGGTACATTTCATCAACGGCCGGCAGAAAGACGATGTCGATTCCGCATTCATTCGCAAGCGCCAAATCACGTTCTTCATCCCTTGGATAACGGTCCAAATCCTCGTTAGGACCAAATTGCATCGGATTGACAAATATGCTTAATACCGCAATGTCGTTATTGGCTTTCGCTTCCCGAAGCAGGCTTGCATGACCTTCATGCAGATAACCCATTGTCGGCACAAAGCCGACGGTTTGTCTGTCTCTTCGAAATTGCTTTACATGCGTTCTAAGCTCGTCTTTTGTGCGGCATACGATCATGTGAGCGGTACTTCCTTTCGCGTCTCTGTTCCTTTATTATCCGTCTGCTCGCTCTTGCTTGCAGATCGGCCTCCGTATAATGCTTGAGGGGAAGCCGTTCCCGGCTGGAACACATGCTCTTCCGCAGGGAATTGTCCGGTTTTTACTTCATCTACATACGATTCGATTGCACCGCGGATCATGCTTCCAATATCTGCGTATGTTTTGACGAATTTTTTCTCAAAATAAGGAGAAGCGTACTGCAGCAAATCATGGTAGACGAGCACTTGGCCATCGCAGCCTCTGCCCGCTCCGATTCCGATCGTCGGGATCGACAGCGCTTTGCTGACCGCTTCCGCAACAGGCTCGGTAACCAGCTCCAGCACGATGCTGAATGCGCCTGCTTGCTCAAGAGCAAGCGCGTCGTCCATTAGCCTCTGCGCATCCTTCTCGGTCTTTCCTTGCACCTTATAGCCGCCTAGCTGATGAACGGATTGGGGCGTCAATCCGATATGCCCCATCACCGGAATACCCGCTTTTACGAGCGCTTCAACATCGGCTGCTATTTCCGCGCCGCCCTCCAGCTTTACCGCTTGAGCGCCGCCCTGCTGCATAATTTTGGCAGCGTTCGTAAGCGTTAATTCGCGGCTGGCGCCATACGTCATAAACGGCATATCCGCTACGATAAAGGTATGGGCAGCGGCTCTTGCCACCGCTCTTGTATGATATACGATATCGTCAATGGTAACGGGAATCGTCGTTTCGTACCCCAGCACGACATTGCCGAGCGAATCCCCTACCAAAATCACGTCAATTCCCGCTTCCTCCGCAAGCTTCGCCGACGGATAATCGTAAGCCGTCAGCACGGAAATCGCATTGCGCTCCTGCTTCATCCTCTGCAGGCTGTTGATCGTCAGTCGTTTCCTCATCGCTTTCATCTCCTTTAGATGTTGTTCAAAAAGTGCACTTTTGATCACGAAGCCATTCAAGAAGTTTTTCGACATCGAATCTTGAATTCAGCCGGTACTTCCGGTGCTCACGTAGCTCCCACTACGCTCCGCTCCTCATTCCCTAGCTTCATCCAACCTTCTCGGTGCTGAAAAGCGGACTTTTTGAACTCTGATTTAAGTGCTATTGTAAACACAAAAAAACCTTTTAGCCGCTGCTAAAAGGGTCGCCAAAGAGAAAAGGAAACGGTTGCTTGTTGTGCTTCCTTCTGTCTCGGTCCCTACGGCTCAGAGCAGAGTGTGCAACACCAATCATTGCTATGGTTATCATCCATCTGCGTTTATCAGTGCAGTTTCGATTCCTGAATACTGCCTGATAATTGTAGTGTATCAGAAAAGGTAACTTCCGTAAATCCTATGCTTGCCACCTGTTTAGCCTCATCTTTTGAGCTTCTCTCCTTAAGGCAGAGGCTCACCCATTTCGGCCGAAAACAGCGCCGTGACGGACCCATCCTCACGCTGCACGCGAATCGCGCCGCTATCCTCAAGACCGATCGGCACGCCGGTTAACTCTCCTTGCGGCGTTATAAATCGTACAGGCTTGCCAAGCGTAACGGATAACGACTCCCATAATGACGCGATCGGGCGAAAGCCCTCCTGCAGGAATAAGTCATAAAGCGTTTCCCATTCCTTCAAAAACGCGGCCATAATCGCTTTCCGGCTCCATACCCGTCCGGCCTGGATACGAAGAGAAGTCGCCTTGTCCAAAAGCTCTTCCGGATAATCCGCCTCCGTTAGGTTGACGCTTAAACCGACTCCCGCAACGATATATTTCAGGCGCTCATCCTCCGCTGCGGATTCAAGCAGGATCCCGCTTATTTTTTTGCCGTTCACCAGAAGGTCATTCGGCCATTTGATGCCGATTGGCAAATCCGTATGCCGTTTCAATGCCCGGCATAAAGCGACTGCGGTCAGAAGCGTCAGCTGCGGCGCGCAGTGAATCGGCACATTGGGCCGCATAACCATGCTCATCCACAAGCCTTTACCTTGAGGAGACACCCAGCTGCGCCCCATCCGTCCTCGCCCGCCAAGCTGCTCCTCCGCAAGGACCAGCTGCCCTTCCGGCGCTCCGCTTTCCGCCAACTCTCTCGCGATATCCTGCGTTGATTTCACCTGCTCGTGGAAGCTTATTTTTTTTCCGAAACGCGACGTTTCCATCAAATCCGTTAATCTCTCGCTATCCAGCTTCTCCGGAGCGTAAGCAAGCCGGTATCCAAGCTTGGTGGACGCTTCAAACTCATAGCCCGCCGATTCGAGCTTGCGAATTTGCTTCCATATTGCCGTACGGCTAACGCCTAGTTCCTGGCTCATTAACTCGCCGGATACATATTGGTCCGGATAACGCCCGAATAACTGAACTAACCCTTCAGTGCTCATCGTTCATGCCCTCTTCGTTCCATATTTTCGCCTGTTCCAGCAGCTTGTCCTTCGTATTGGGGAGAAGCCCCAGCGCAACGGCTTGCAGCAGCCTGGTCAGCATTCCGCTCATCCATGGCCCCCCTTTACGATCAAGCGCACGCTGAAGCTCGGAGCCTCCGACCGCTAGCTCCTTCAACGTTTTGGCCGGCATATTGGTCAAGATCGCATGCCGCTGTTCCGCTTCCTCCGCGGTAAGTCTTCCGCTTGGCTGCTCCAGCGTTTGAGCGATATTCAAATACGAATGGGCCGTCGCTTGGCCGAAGCGGAGCACGCCGCATATCCAAGCTTCCTGAAGCGCAACCTGCGCGCTGGCCATCATCCAGTCATGAAGCTGCATGATGGATACAATTTGCCCTATTCTTTTGTTCGGAAAGCGAAGGGAAAGCAATAACGCTTCCGCTTCTTCCTTTTTACAGTGGAAAGCCAAAAAAACAGAGGCCCAGCGCTCATCGAGCTGGCTCAGCCCTCTTAATTCTAACCTTGGCGATTCTGTCCGCAGCTTGCCCAGCAGCCCTTCCGAAATCGGCTCCTTCAGAAAGCTAAGCAGCCCGCTTGCCCGAAGCCAGATAAGCGAGCGCTCCGGCGTTTTGCAGCCCATCATTTTATCAAGTTCAGCTTGCACCCGCTCCATCGCCACATGGCGCAGCAGCGCACCGTGACGCTTGAGAGAGCGCCATGCGGATGGAGCCGGCTTTAACGAAAACGCGCCGATGAATCGTACAGCCCTTACCATTCGCAGCGCATCCTCCTGAAAGCGCAAGTCTGCGTTGCCGACACACCTTAGGATGTTACGCTCCAGATCGGATAGACCGCCGTACGGGTCGTACAGCTCGCCGCTCGCTCGGATCGCCATGGCGTTTATCGTAAAATCGCGCCTAAGCAAATCCTCATCAAGCCGATCGATGAACACGACGCCCTTAGGCTTCCGGTAGGCCTCATACTCCGTTTCCGTCCGGTACGTCGTAATCTCGTAGGTCATTCGCTGATGGACGACTGTAACCGTTCCATGCTGAAGTCCGGTCGGGATGCTTTTGGGAAATAAGGACATGGTCTGCTCCGGCAGCGCGGAGGTCGCAATATCGATATCGTGGACCGGTAGTCCCAGCACGGCGTCCCGGACTGCCCCTCCTACGAAAACCGCCTCGTAGCCGCCTGACTGCAGCGTCTCGATAATCGGCAAAGCAGCCCGCATTTCGGCCGTTAAACGCAGCTTCATCGAAAACCTCTTTTCTTGTTACGGATTGCAGATCGGAATCGGCAT
The DNA here is from genome assembly GCF_003583765.1 of Paenibacillus nanensis. Lineage (GTDB taxonomy): Bacteria > Bacillota > Bacilli > Paenibacillales > Paenibacillaceae > Pristimantibacillus > Pristimantibacillus nanensis. The sequence continues at coordinate 124,325 of NZ_QXQA01000004.1, read as the reverse complement.
ATCCGCCTCGATCCCAAGCACTCTATAATAGATAGCCTCATATTGTGCCGTAATGACGTCATTGCAAAACTCATGCGTTGCGCGGTACAAACAAGCTTGCTTAAATTGCCCGCGCAGCTCGTCGTCCGTTAACAAACGAACGGCATGCTCGGCCATTTCCTCCACGTTGCCGATATCGGATAAAAACCCGGTCTCGCCATGCGTGACAAGCTCAGGAATGCCCCCCGCGTTGGAACCGATCGTCGGCACGCCGCAAGCCATCGCTTCAAGCGCGACAAGGCCGAAGCTTTCTTTCTCCGACGGGAGCAGGAGCGCGTCGGCCATGGAAATGACATGCGCGACATCCTCTTGTTTGCCGAGGAAATGAACGCGGTCTTCCAAGCCAAGATTGCGAATTTTACACTGAATTTTTGACAGCTCCGGTCCTTCTCCGACAAGCAGCAGCTTCGACGGCACTTTTTTGGACACCCGTTCAAATATTTCAACAACATCGCTAACCCGCTTTACGGGACGGAAATTCGAGATATGCATCAGAATCTTTTCGCTCGGATCCGCATAATCGGCGCGAAGCGCCGACACTTCTCTCGGGTAGTACACTCGTTTGTCTACAAAGTTATAAGTAAGATCGATTGGCGATAATATATCAAGCAAGTGTCTTGTTTCCTGAATCAAATCGTTCGAAACCGCGGTTACCGCATCGCTTTGATGGATCGCAAGCCTTATCAAATCCTTCAGCGACTCATCCTGCGCAAGCACCGTAATGTCGGTTCCATGCAGCGTCGTGACGGTCTTCAGCCCATCCCCGGTCATCTGCTTCGCCAAGTAAGCGCAGACGGCATGAGGCACGGCGTAATGGACATGCAGCAGGTCCAGCTGCTGCATCTTGGCTACTTGGGCCATCTTGCTGGCGAGCGATAAATCATAAGGCGGATAGCGGAACACATAATAATCGTTTACTTCCACCTCATGGAAAAAAATGTTTTTATGAAATTTGCCTAACCGGAAAGGAACGCTATGTGTAATAAAATGAATTTCATGACCCCGCTCTGCAAGCAGCTTGCCGAGCTCCGTCGCGACGACGCCCGATCCTCCGAGCGTCGGATAACAAGTAATCCCGATTTTTAATTTGCGAGCCACGTAAGCCGCACCTCCCACTCGTGTGGTATTCTCTTTAGTCTATTCCATAGAGCTTGTACGTTTTGTCTAAAATAAAGAGACGGGGAAAGGCTTCTTCAGGGCAAAACCTTCCGCATAGGACCAGCCTTTGCTCTGACCGAGCAAATAGTCTCTCGCTTCTACCCGTTCCAAATAGCCGTTCGTGAGCGGCGTCTCGACGGAATCGCCGCTCGCCGACCGGTCGAATTGCGAACGGTACGCGCGCAGCGCCTTACGCTTCGCTTCATACGTGGAAGACACGTCAATGACAACGGACACGTTCTCCATGTCGTTTATGTAATAATAGATCAGCTGCTCGACTTGTACTGCCGGCAGATGAGGCAAATAGTTACGCAGCTTTGCGTTAAACACAGCTTCCTCAATAAGCTGGCTGCAAGCGATATGATCCGGATGGCGGTCAACCCAATAAGGCGCAAATACGATTCTGGGCTGCCAGCGTCTAATCTCGGCGACAATTTTCTCCATATGTTCAGGACTCATGCGGAGGCCGCGGTCAGGCAGAGCCAGATTTGTCCTCGCATATAAACCAAGCACCGCGGAGGCGTCGGCAGCTTCTTGCCGCCGCAGCTCCACGGTGCCGTTAGAGGACATCTCCGCTTCCGTCAAATCACAGATGCCGATCTTATACCCCGCTGACGTATGCTTGGCGATCGTGCCGCCCATACCGATCTCAGCGTCATCCGCATGCGCGCCGAAAACCAAAATATCCAGCTTCTCCATTACTCGTCCGCTCCCGGCTTATATTTATGCACCAGCTCGCGCCAAGCGAAATCGCCGCGCTCTATGGCCTTAACAAGCACTTCGGCCGTTGCGATATTCGTCGCGACGGGAATGCCTTGAACGTCGCAAAGGCGAAGCAGCGCAATGATATCCGGCTCGTGCGGCTGCGCCATCAGCGGGTCGCGAAGGAAGATGATCAAGTCCATTTCGTTTTCCGCGACAAGCGCGCCGATTTGCTGGTCGCCGCCAAGCGGACCGGACATAAACCGATGGATCGTGAGATTGGTCTGCTCCATAATACGAGTTCCGGTCGTGCCGGTCGAATACAGCTTATGTGGAACAAATACATGCTCATAAGCGATTACAAAGTTCACCATCTCGTCCTTCTTGCGGTCATGCGCAATAAATGCGATTTTCAGCATATCGCCGTTCCCCTCTCCCGATGTTGAATGATGTATCAGCTAGTCCATAATATGTTCGAATCCGTATATAAGGCCCGAATACGTCATGACCTTCTTGACCGCAACGTTGACACCCGGCATATAGCCCGCGCGGTCATAGGAGTCATGACGAATTTTGAGGGTCTGTCCGTATCCTCCAAACACGACTTCCTGCTGAGCAAAAACGCCCGGCAATCTTACGCTATGTATACGAAATCCGTTATAGTAACCGCCGCGGGCGCCTTCGATAACCTCTTCTTCGTTCGGGTTGCCCTGACGAAGTTCTTGCCGCACCTGCGAGATCAGCTCGGCCGTCTTAATGGATGTGCCGGAAGGCGCATCCAGCTTTTGATCGCCATGATATTCGATAATTTCGACATGAGGCAAATATTTGGATGCTTCCGCAGCGAATTTCATCATCAGGATCGCGCCGATCGAGAAGTTTGGCGCAATTAATCCGCCGATTCCTTTTTGCTTGCAAAGCTCGTCCAGTTCTTCAATTTGCTCCGGCGTAAAACCGGTTGTCCCGATGACAGGACGGACGCCGAAATCAATGGCGGTTTTTGTATTCGAATAAGCGGCCTGAGGGACTGTAAAATCGACAAGCACATCGGCTTTCGCGCCGCTCAAAGCCTGTTCCAATGTCGCGCTTACGATAACTCCGGTCTCCGGCTTCCCTACAAACGTACCGGCGTCAATGGGGCCGGCGGATGGGCTTACCGCAGCGACGAGCTGCAGCGACTCATCCTCCAGCACCATCTTCACCACTTCTCTTCCCATCCTTCCGCGCGCGCCGTTTACCGCTACTTTTATCCGTTCGTTTGACATCTTAACCACCCTATCTTATTTTCTTCTGATGGTGTTGCGTATACGCGCTATTCTGCGCTTGCGGCTAATATCTGCAAACAATCGCCGCGCAGCGGAATGGTTCGGATCGAGCCTTAACGCTTCCCGCGCATGATCCAGCGCTTCATCGAGCTGTCCGCTCGCCTGGCAAACCATCGCAAGCGTATAATACGCATCGAAGCTTAGCGGATCGAGCGCTACAGCATGCCTCAGCCGTTCGGCCGCCTCGTTCAAATTGGGGGTACTATCCGAAATGAGGCTTTGCGCTTCCGCAAGCAGCAGCCTCGATTGTATAATCTGCGCGTGAAACCGGTATTCCTCGTTATCCGGCTCCAGCTTCTCCGCAACATCCGCGTACACCTTAGCTTTTGTCCACTTGCCGCTTCTCGCGCAGGATACCGCGCATTTATGGTAATAGGCCGCGTTCTCCGGCTCCGCCGCAATCGCTTGCTCGAACCAGTAGATCGCCGCTTCGAAATCGCTGTTGAAAATATATTCGTAAGCCTTCCGTATGCAGCTCTCCCCATCCATCTGTCCATCCTCCTTGTACAGGGGTAATGGTACAGCATATGTAGGGGGCTTGCTTACAGTTCTTCGCTTTTCCTCGTCCAGCGGTTCGCGTCGCGCGTATTAAATTTGTGCATGACCTTATTATGGGCTTCCGTCAGGTCGATGCCGAGCGAGTTGGCGAAGCATGATAAAATGAACAATATATCGCCCAGCTCCATCTCGACGGTGTTTTCGGATTCATCCGCTTTTTTCGGTTTTTCACCGTAATAATGATTCACCTCGCGGGCGAGCTCTCCTACTTCCTCCGACATCCTCGCCATGAGTGCAAGCGGACTGAAATAGCCCTCTTTAAATTGGGAGATATAATCGTCGACCTCACGCTGAATTTGGGCTAGTGTTTTTTCCTGCATGCGCCTGCTTCCTTCCATTATTAGCTACACGTATCTATGTTACCGTTTGGCAATATGAAAATCAATGTTTTTTGATGACGCCAAATAAGCCATAATAGATGGAGCACATCTACATACAAGGAGAGGACGTTTTGTCGTGACACGGTTGATCAAGCAGCTTAGACTCATTATTCCAATTCTTATCGGGACAGCCATATACGCTTTCGGTCTGCAGTATTTCGTAATCCCTAATTTGCTGATGGAAGGCGGAGTAACGGGCATTGCCGTCCTGCTGAATTATGCGGCGGGCTGGCCGCTGTCCGTTACGACGCTGGTGCTTAATATTCCGCTTTTTTTGCTGGGCTGGCGGGCGCTCGGCAAATCCCAAATGCTGTACACCATTATCGGCACTGTCTCGCTGTCGTTGTTTCTGGCTCTGATGGAGAATCTCATTCATCACGGCTGGCTGGTCCCCTTTAAAAGCACCAATGATTATATGCTGGTCGCCTTATATGCCGGCGTAACGCTTGGCTCGGGGCTTGGCATCGTATTCCGTTACGGCGGCACAACAGGCGGGATTGATATCATTGCCCGTATCCTATCGCGGCGCGGATACAGCATGGGTCAAATCATTTTGACGTTCGACGCGGTTATTATCGGCGTTTCCATGATTTACATCTCGCTTGAAAAAGTGCTTTATACGCTCGTTGTCGTGTTTGTCGCGTCCAAGCTGATCGATTTTATTCAAGACGGGGTTTATACCGCCAGAGCATTTCAAGTCATAACCGATCATGGTCAGGAAATCGCCTTATCGATTACGAAGGAGCTTGAGCGGGGCGTAACGCTTATGCCTGCCAAAGGCGCGTTCTCCGGACAACAAAAAGAGGTCGTATTTTGCGTCGTCGGGCGGGCGGAGACCCGCCGCTTAAAAACCATCGTACGCAATATCGACCCCAGAGCGTTTATTGTCATTAACGAAGTGCATGACGTGCTGGGCGAAGGCTTTAAAGAAGAATAATACCGGCACCCTTGTCATTACCTTAAAGCTTCTTTATACCGTAAGGATTCTGCTTATATTTCCTCCAGCCTGTCCACGTTAATACGGCCGAAATAATGGTGCCGAGGAATAAGGACCATTTCAAAGGATGCGCCGCTGCCGGCACGCTTACAGCCGGCAGCGCGAACGTATCTTCGTACGGCATAAACACGCCGATTACGGCTGTCTCGATCCCGTCCAGCGACCTCTCAATCTGTTCCTTCCGATTCGCATTTGAGCCAAGGCTTGCACTCTCGTCCAGCAGACGATCCGTATACGAAATTCTGGCAAGCAGCTCGTTCATTCGAACCGAATCTCCCGCATACAATGCGGCGATTTCGATCCGGCGGGCATGCTGCTTAAGCTCATTCAACATCGCGCGAGCGGCGATTGCCGAATCGTCCGTCTGCCGTTTCCACGCTTTGCGAACCGTCAGAAGATCCTCCTGCAGCAGCCCTTCATACTGCAGCCACAACGCCCCGCCTCCGCCGATTAGCGAATCCGCGCCTAACCGTACTCGAACAGCTTCTTCGATCCACTGCTGATGATGGTAACCGTTCGACAGCGCCATTTCAATGGCAGCCGCGTCTTTTTTAAGCGCTGCCCAGCCAGTTGGTGTCCCATAAGCTTGCAGCATCTCTTTGGCAAGGAGCTTATTCAGCTTCTGCAGCTCCGCATAGGCGGCTTGACGGTTATTCGCGTTCGCGGCTGTATATAAAGCTGCGGCAGTCTGGTCCAGCTTGTACAGCTGGCGATATGGACTATCCGCCGACAAAAAGGTATAGCTCCACTCCGGATTCGCGCTGCCCCATACGACCCCTGCCGATCCGGCCGTCATCAATAGGCAGACGATTAATGGAATGATAAAACGTGCTTTCATATGGACATCCCCCCATAGACCAATCTATGAGGGGATGTCCATCGTTATGCTTGTTTTCGAAAACGCCATACAAAAAGAGCGGCGATGAAGCTTGCGGCGGATAAGGCGTACGTAAACGCGCGAACCGCGCTAAGGTCATCTTCCAGCTGCTCGGGCAGCCAAGGAAAGATGCCGTACGTATAATCCATCGAATCGTTGAGCAGCAGCCAGAGCAGTCCGGCAGCCAAAGCGCCGATACCCGCTTTCATAAACCGGAAATACAGCAGCGCCTCCACCGCCATCGCAAGATGCGAGACGATCAGCATATAATGCTGCCAATTCAGCACATCGCCTTGCGCCGCGCCCCACACAATCATAACGACCGCCCATATCCCGTATTTTACCGAGCAGACAACGGCGAGCGCTTCGATGATGACTCGTCCAGCCGATTGAAGCTTCGTCACCCGTTTAGGCGGATAGATGAGGTATAATAGCGCAAGGGTAAAAAACAAACTGGAGGTTGGAGAATCCGGCACAAAAGGCAGCATCCAATCCGGCTTATGAATGGACGTCCAGACCAGTTGATTCTCATACCAGATGTACCCGTAAATCGTGCCGAGTAAATTGACAACGAACAGAACCCATAAAAAGTGGCGGTTTAAGAGAAAATCTCGGCTCCAAAACAGCTTCAGCCCCATGTTCTCATTCCTTTCAAAAAAGAACCTGACCGTACGAATACGATCAGGTTCTGCCAGGCAAATATGCCAATCCGTTATTCTTGCGTTTGTTTTGACAGCCAAGTCGCCAACTGGTCGATCTCTTCCGTCGACAATTGACCTTCAAAAGCCGGCATTGCGCCATTGTTGCGGCCATGCGTAATCGTATCGACAAGCTCTTCCTTCGATAAACGATTGCCCACTCCGATCAGAGCCGGACCGCTTGCGCCGCCAAGATCCGCCGCGTGACAGCCTAAGCATGCAGCTTCTTGCGCAATTGTCGCCGCAGGATCATCAGGTTCAATAACGGCGGCCGTCTTTTTCATGAAGTTCGGACGAGGTTTGCCTTCCTCAATCGCTTCCCGTACTCGCTCTTCACGCTCGTGATGCTCCGGCACTTGGCCGTTTTTCTCCAGCATGTGCTGGTAGTGGTCCCACGAGACGACCGTCAAGTAGACGCAACCCGCCAGTGTAACCAGCATAAGCGATGAAGCGATCGGGCGGCGGTAGAAGCGGCGTTCTTTCCCCGTATCGAGGAAAGGAGCCAACAGAAGCGCGCCGAACATAATCGCAGGAACGCCCATCGTTCCGAGCAGGACATAATCCTGGGAAACGTAAGGGTATTTCAAAAATTGATACAAGAACAAGAAGTACCAGTCTGGCATCGGAATAAATGCCGCGTTTGTCGGGTCCGCCGGGTAACCAAGCGGCGGCGGCTCCGCGATACACCATGTTAGGAAACCGACAAGCACGACGCAGCCGACCATCCATTCCTTCAGCAGGAAGTTAGGGATGAACGCTTCCGATTTGCCCGGAAACGCCGTGTAGTCCGGAGGCGTCTGGAAGCCCTTGCCTTTCTTAACGCGCGTATCGCCAACGTAGACGACCTTCTCGTTCGAATTATGACCGTGAGCCATATGTAAGCCTCCCTTCGCTTAAAGTGGTCCCGAAATGCCTTGTCTCCGAATCATCAAGAAGTGAGCTGCAAGCATCGCGATTAGCGCGCCAGGCAAGAAGAACACGTGGATCGCAAAGAAGCGTGTCAACGTTTGGGCGCCTACGATGTCGCCGCCATACAGGAAGTCGGCGATGTAGTCTCCGATGAATGGAACAGAAGCCGCGATTTCAACACCAACTTTAGTCGCGTAGTACGCTTTGTTGTCCCAAGGGAGCAAGTAGCCTGTAAAACCAAGGCCCAGCATAATGAAGAAAATCAGCATTCCGACAACCCAGTTCATTTCGCGAGGCGCCTTGTAGGAGCCTGTGAAAAATACGCGAAGAGTATGTAGGAACATCATAACGATAACCAAGCTCGCCCCGAAGTGATGCATGCCGCGCACGATCTGGCCGAACGCTACTTGGTGCTGCAGGAAGTCAACGCTCGCGTAAGCGTTAATGATATCCGGCACATAATACATTGTCAGGAACATACCCGACAAAATCTGGATAACCGTAATAAAAAACGTCAAGCCACCAAAGCAATAGACAAATGCGGAGAAGTGATGAGCGGGGTTAACGTGCTCAGGCACCTCATGGTCTGCCACATCTCTCCAAAGCGGCGTAATGTCAAGACGTTCGTCAATCCAGTTGTATACAGTTTTAAACATCTGGCTTACGCCCTCCTTAGACTCTTGTGTTCGGAATGATAGGTCCCAAGTAAACGAAACCGTCCTGCACCACAACTTCGTATTCGTCAAGCGGGGAGTTGGCTACTGCCAGGTTCTTCCCGTCGATGGAATAACGAGCGTCATGACAAGGGCAATCGTATTCGTTATGTCCCTTCGTATTCCAGAAAATCGTGCAGCCCAAGTGCTTGCAGACTGGGGACAAGGCAAAAATCTTGCCGTCTTCTCCCTTTGAAATCCAGGCTACGAGCTCAGGGTCGCTTTCGTACCACCCGTCGACTTGGTGGATTTTGAATTTGAATTCTTGCGGTTCCGACGTAATTTTGCTTTCTTCAACAACTTTAACGAGAGTTCCGGAGTCTTTCTTCTTAAGAAGCGGGTCTACCGCAAAACGAACCATTGGCAATACCGCGCCACCCATCATAAAGGCCGTTGTGCCGCCAAGCGTATATGACAAAAATTGACGCCGGGACATTTCTTTGCGCTGAACCGGACGATGTGACGTCTCGTGTTGTTCATGATTACTCATCTTCTGTTCTAACCCCCTTTGCCAACCATATCTCGCGTCTTGCCGCACGGCAAAAACACATGACGAACTAGGACATAACTTATAATAGCCTAGGTGTTTGGGAGCGTCAAGAATATGGCCCGATATTTGCGTCATTATGGAAATGACGTTCAATAATTTGTTATCATTTTGTCACAATTGTACGGCTATGGGTTTTGTTTTCCCCAATATCCGTTCTAATTATTCGGAAATCATGCCAAATTCAAGGAGAATTCGTACGCCATAATGCTCGAATGCGCTCCGAAACCTCCGCTTGCTCTGGAAATTCCCCCTCATCGTCCGCTTGCAGCACAAGATCCGCGCCGGCGCCTTGCAGTTGGACAGTCTGATCAGCGGAAGCGAGAATAATATATTGGAAGCCGGCCGCTCTCAGGTTGTCGCACCAGTTCGCAAGCTGCTTGCTGAACGGCTCGTCCGCTGTTACGTAATGACAGGCCGGATACGTCACGACCCTGCCTTTGAACGGAATCTCGACCAAATCCAGCAAATCGCGCAGCCGCTCCAGCCGTTCCGTCGCCTCGTATGGCGATTCCTTCCCGCTCATGCCTGTAACCGGCAGCAAGCATGTGTCCAAATAAGGCTTCAGCTCGTCCCATTTTTCAGATGTAATGTCGCTAAATTTCATCGATCTGCCCCCCTTTCCCGTCCGTTCTAAATCCAACTCTTCTATCTTACAAAAGAAAGCCTCCCTGCGCCAGTGCGGTTTATTCCGCTTGCGGCGCATGGAAGCTTCTTATTTCAATTCTTCAGTTCATTGAGTTGCTTGACGAGTTGATAGAACGTATCCTCATCGCCCGAAGCGAGCGCCTTGTCGATCTCGCTGGTCAGTCGTTCCGTTTGAAATTTCAGAACCGCTTCGTCGAGCACAAGTTCAGCGACCAGACCTAGCATCGCTTCATACGTCACCTTCATTTTGTCCATAGGATACACCTCCATACCGGTGTTTACGAGATCCTATATTCGATTCCTTTCGTCACATAGCTCTCCATCGTCTTCCTCATGCGCAGCAAATCGTCCTCTGTCAATTCTCTTACGACTTTGGCGGGTGTTCCGAGAGAAAGCGTATAGGATGGTATCTTCTTATTTTCTGTAACTATCGAACCGGCTCCTATTAAAGCATATTCACCAATATCGGCACCGTTTAGTACGATGGCCCCCATTCCGATTAATGTGCCTCTACCCACCGTGCAGCCATGAATAATAGCGCTGTGGCCGACAGACACTTCGTCTTCCAGAATGAGCGGCTGATCCGTGTTCACATGACCGACTACGCCGTCTTGAATATTGCAGCTATGCCCGATCCGAATGGGAGCCAGATCGCCTCTTAGCACAGCGTTAAACCATACCGTGCTTTTTTCGCCTATCGTCACATCGCCGATAATTTTTGCGCCCTCCGCCACATAGCAGCTCGCGTGTACGGCGGGCATCGTTCCTTTATAAGGCAGCAGCATACTCCTTCATCTCCCTCTCTTCTCAAAGATGGGGAGATTCTACCAACAGCCGAAACGAAAGTCAATAACGGCCGCCGCTTATTTGCGCCTCGCCGCCTTCCATGACGATATGCCCTGTTTTCGTAACTTTCATGACGGCGCCATACTGCGGATGCTCCCCAATCCGAAGCAATCCGAGATGCGTCAGCATTTTCAGCAGCCGAGCTTCATAGATTGCGTTCGGGCTGTCGTAATAGTACGTTTTGATGAACGGCAGAAGCACTTCGCGGACGGATTCCACCGTTACCCAATCTCTTGCGAGCGCATGGACCCAATGAACAAGCGACAGCAAATTCGTTACAGGCCCCTTATAAAGCTTCAGCCAGTAACGGAACATCTGCTCCTGCTCGGCCGCCATCGGCGCCGCTTGAAGCCGCTCCAAGCCTTTTTCGGTTATGGAGAGCACACCCTCTCCTTCTTGGATATACGAGGCGCTGCGGCAATAGTCGTACAGAAGAGAGAATCGGTCCGGATAGTAATTGAAATGTCTGCCGTAGCCGAACCGCCACGCTCCTTTGCTCGGAAGCTCCTCCTGTACCCCCAGCCGGTCCAAAACCTGCTGCAAATACCGTTTATACATCGAGCCGTCGCTGACCAGCTGCACCTCGTTATGATAGACATAGTGCAGGAGATGCTTAATGTCATCCAGAAGCAGTCCTTGCTCGTCCCTGTACATCGGCGGTTCGTCCGTATATTGAAGCTTTTCGGCGAATCGCCTCTGAAGCGTGTCGCGGAACCTTGCCTTTAAATCGTTCGGCACTTGAAACAAATAGCGGCCAGGTCCGCTGAAGCCGTTGAACAGCCAGCCCTGATGCTTGAATCTTGCGATAATATCCCTCGGACTCGGCGGCGGCGGGGGAACGGAAGCCTTTTTTCTGCTTTTTGTTTTTTTCGGCGGTTCTGCCGCAGGCTCCTTTTGTTCTTGCTTCTCGTCTTCAAATCGGCTTTGCTGTACGCGGGCGATCAAATCCTCCAGGCTGTAAGACTGCCTCGATTCGAACAGCAAAGAATTCAAAAAACGCAAATCTTCGATTTTCATACCGCTAATCAGCTCTTCAAACACTTCATGGCGGTTTATTTGAGCCAAAATGGATTGAATCAGCTCGTTTTTGGAGTTTCCGTTGCATTCGCAATGATAGACGTTCGCAATTTTGCTTAGCTGACCAATATCCGCATAGCTCAGCATATCCGATAGGTTCATGGCACTCTCCTTTCTGCATACGCTGGACGGCACCAGCTGCTATAGCGAAAGTTTTACTACCATTATCGGGACAAATCTTGCATTTCATACCCGAACGGCGGGTATAAGGAAAAAGATTTCGCCGCAATACAAAAACGCCATCCGGACATAGCCGGAAAGCGTTTGGTTTAATCTATTCGTTTAACCTGGCTAAACGGCAACATTGCTTGCTAGAATTGCTCCAAATGGCGGGTGCAATTGTGAAGCAGCGTGCGCCATCCCTTTTCCTGTCTTTCCAGGATCGAGTAGGACAGGTTGCCCAGGCGCGAATCCTCCAGATCCGAGCAAAGGGCTTGAAGCATTTGGGCGATAAAGCTGCCGTGGGAGACGATTAGAACATTCCGCTCGGGCTCTCGTTCCGTTAATTCTGAGAGGGCTTCCAGCCCCCGGTTACGCATGGCTTCGTCGGTTTCAACGCCTAGCTCCAGCTCCCGCCAGTCCGCTCCCCAGCGCTTCAGTCGGTCCTCCTCGGTCGTTCCTTCGACCTCGCCAAAAGCTCTTTCCCTTAATCGCGTATCCGAATCCAGCAGCGGAATGTTCAGCTCCTGCGCGATGATGGCAGCCGTTTGCCTCGCCCGCATCAAATCGCTGGAGGCCACCGCGTCCCAGATTCGCTCCTCCCGGCTTAGCCTTGCCGCCAAAGCCTTCGCCTGTTGTATACCCGCTTCGTTAAGCGGAATATCCGTTTGCCCTTGTATCCTTCCGGCGGCATTCCAGTCCGTCTCTCCATGTCTGACGAATCCAATAAGCAATGACTAAACCCCTTTCCAATATACAAGCACATCTCCTTGACGCGAGGCTTATCAGCTTCTCGTGCGGGAAAGCCAGTTCAGAATAAGCAGCGCCGTAACCAAGCCAAGCAGCGATAACGCGACATAATATTGAGGAAACGCTGGGACGACCTTAAGCACGAACGGATCGCTTATGCTTGCTACCGGCACTTCGGCGTAGTAGCCTGTCGACAGAAAGGCGTTATCGCCCGATGCGTTAGCCGCTTCCATCAGCCCGGTCATTTGCTGCAGCTCTTCTTGCGACACGTCCTTGTGATCGAATATAAAAATAAAAAAGGCGCAGGCGAACATGGCCATACAAGCCGCGATCAGCATGGCGGCATTGCGCCTGAACGATTTCGTAAAGTGATAGCTCTTGCTCGGCACCGGCATATACCAAGCCTGCTCCATATAAATCCGTTCCATGACAGCGCGGTTCACATGTTCGGTCGGACCGATTAGATCCGTCTCCTCGGACAAGCGGCTAATCCATTCATCGCTCTCGTGCCAGAAGCCGAACTGTGCGCAGCATTCCTCGCATTCCAGCAGATGGGCTTCAAGCTCTATTCGCTCCTCATCATCCTCGGACATTTCCGAGTAGGCTCCAATTTTAATCTGCGCTTCCTCGCATTTCATCATGTATTCATCCTCTCGAATGATTCCGTTACCTGCATTTGCCCGAAATAAGGCTCAAGCTGCGACTTTACGCTGGCTCTAGCCCGGAACAATAGCGATTTAACGGAACTGACCGTTTGCCCAAGAATATTCGCGATTTCCTGGTAATCAAGCTGGTCGTATTCCCTTAGAATGAGCGCCGAGCGTTGCTTCTCGGGCAAGTTGTTGATCGCGTCCCGCACCATAGCCATTCTTTCGTTTTTCAGAAGCTGCTGCTCCGGCGCCGCTTCTGCCGATGCGACAGGCTCTAAGCCGAGGCCCTCATCATCCAGCGACACGCTAGCGGCCTTCCCCTTCCGAAGCTCGCTCAGCACGGTGTTGCGCGCAATGGTGTACAGCCACGTGGAGAAGGTTGCGTCCATTTCCCGGAAAGAATGCAGGCTGCGGTACGCTTTATAAAAGGTCTCCGAGCATAAATCCTCTGCGAGCAGCTCCATCTTGGAGCTTTTGAGCATATGAAAAATAAACGCCAATATCTTGCGCTGGTAACGCCGCATAAGCTCGGAGTACAGCTCGACATTGCCATCCTTTATCTCACGTATTAACTGGGAATCAGTCATGACAGGCGAACCTCCTCTACCTGCAGCTTATTCCCGGACCTCTATACCATTGTACCGACCCGGGACCAAAAAGTTGCGGCGTTACCCGTTTCAAATCACAATTACCCGAGTAGTTACTATTCGATTCCGAGTCGCAAAATCCTGCTTGTTTCGACATATGGCTTGAAAACCTTCATTTTTCTAATCTGGAATAACTGGGAAAAGCAAAAAAAAAAACCACTCCGAAGAGTGGTTAGCGCTCATGATGAGCACTGCAGGTATTGGATAGGAGTGGAGAGAAACCATACTGTACTTTTATTATATGTATACGCTTCCATTTTGTCAACAAGCGTTTTCATTTTATACAAATAAAATGGAAAACGCTTGTTTTCTGTATCGTTTATCAATAATTGCGTTACTGAGAAACGGAGTAGCCTAAGTCCTCCAGCAAGGCGATCGCCTGATCCAAATATTCTTGCGTGCGGAAAGACAGACGCAATACGCCCGGCACATCCTCCCTGCTCTCAATAATTTGTAGATTGCTGAGATTGATCCTGTTATTGCCGAGCTCGCTGGCGATTCGGCCGATAATGCCCGGAGTATCCGGCACGTCGACGTAGCAATCGTAGACGGAATGAATCATGCCCTTTCTTCTCTCCGGCATACGGCTGCGGAACTCGCCCGCCTTGCGGAACGCATCTTCAATCGCCTCGGCATCCATACTTTCGAGCATCTGCGCAAAGCGTTCCATTCCCGCGCTCCAGTCGCGAAGGAGCCGCAGCAGAACCTGCCGATTGTCGAGAAGAATATCCCGCCACAGCGGAGGGTCGCCTGACGCGATGCGCGTAATGTCGCGGAAGCCCCCCGCCGCAAGCGATTCGTACAAGCCGTTGCGTTCGTTGTAGCTTCTCACTTGGTTAACCAGCGCAACCGCAATCATGTGCGGCAGGTGGCTGATCGCGCCGACAATGTCATCATGGGATTCCGCGTCGACCTTAACGATGTTCGCCCTAGTATGCGTCAGCAGCTCCGTCAGCCGGTCCACCGCTTCGGACGGCGTCGATTCATCCGGCGTCAGCACGTAAAACGCGTTCTCAAGCAAATGGTACGAGGCCGCTTCCACGCCCGACCGCTCCGAGCCGGCCATCGGATGACCGCCAATAAATACGGCATTGCCTAAATCAAGCGATTTCGCATATGCCGCTACGGAGGACTTGGTGCTGCCGACGTCTGTAATGATACAGCCGTCCTTCAGCTTGCATTCGCTAATCTTCTGCAAATATTCCTGCAGCATGCCCACCGGGACGCACAGGAAAATGAAATCGGCCTGTTCAGCAGCCTCCTGAATCGAAGTGGTGCCGTCGTCCACGACACCACGCTGTATATATTTCTGCACGGAGCTCTCCCTATTGGAGAAACCGATCACGCGAATGCCGGGTTTACCCTTCAGGCATAGCGCGATGGAGCCTCCAATAAGTCCCACTCCAAATATCGCGACATTAACCATAACGTAAAATTTACACCGTCACTTCCTGCAACACTCTCTCAAGCGCCTTAATAAATGCCTCATTCTGCTCCATCGTTCCAACGGATACCCGAATATAGGTCGGATAATAGGTCCAGCGCGGTCTAACAATGATTCCTTTCCGAAGCAGAGCATCAAACACTTCCTGCGAAGGACGCTTCACGTCGACCATGACGAAATTACCGTGGGATTCGAAATAGGAAAGGCCGAGACGGTCAAACTGCTCGCTGAAATACTTTATTCCTTTGGCGTTATCCGCGGCGCAGCGTTCGATAAACGCATCGTCGCTTAGCGACGCTTTCGCGGCTGCTTGCGCGGCGCGCGTCGTATTGAACGGCTCGCGCACTTGATTGATGTAACGGATGACATCGGCGTGACCAACCCCATAGCCGATACGAAGCGAAGCAAGTCCGTAAATTTTCGAGAAGGTTCGAAGCACAAGCAAATTCCGGTACTTCGACAGCATGCTCACTCCGTCGCTGTAGCTGCTGTCCTGCACATATTCGCCGTATGCCTCGTCGAGCACGACCAGCACATGGCTAGGGACCTCATCCATAAATGCCGTCAGCTCTTCATGAGACACGATCGTCCCGGTCGGATTGTTCGGATTGCAGATCCACACAATTTTTGTTTTGCTTGTTATTTTGGCGAGCATCGCTGGCAGGTCATGCTTCCCGTCCTTAAGCGGCACTTCGATGATTCTCGCGTTTTCGATTTCAGCGTTATGCTTGTATTGCGAGAACGTCTCGTCCGCCATAATCGTTTCGTCGCCAGGGGCAAGGAAAGCGCGCGCCGTCATGAGGATGATTTCGCTGGAGCCCGAACCAAATATGATTTGATTAGTCTCTACGCCAAGCTTGTCCGCCAGCTTCGCGGTCAGCTCCACGCTTGCGCCGTCCGGATAAGTTGGCGTATTGGACAGCTCCTCGATTACGGCGGCTTTCGCCAAATCCGAGAAACCAAATGCGTTTTCATTAGAAGCAAGCTTAATTACCTCGGATAAGCCCAGCTCTCTCTTTACATCTTCCACCGGTTTGCCTGGTTGATAGACGGGCAGATGCACAATATTTGTTTTAGGCTGCATTCGGCCTTCACCTCTTCTACGTATTGAAGTACAACAGTAACTGTATTGTCTCATATCTCTATACGGTTTTAAAGTATTTTTGCAAAAACAAAAGCCCCCGCTGCGGGAGGCTGTTCATTTCTTATCCTTTCAAGGCTGCGACGAAGCTGCCGATTGCCTCTAATCCTTGCTCGCGGGTCGACTCGCTGGACAAGAGAGGGACGGACTCTTCAATTTTCCGTACGATCGCGCTGCCGACGATAACGGCGTCGCATATTTGCTCGAAGCGTTCAACCTGCTCTCTGCTGGAAATGCCGAAGCCGATACCGATCGGCAGGTCCGTCGCTTCTTTTACCGTCGCCAGGAATTGATCAATGTCCGTATGGAAATCCGTACGAACGCCTGTTACGCCAAGCGACGAGACGCAATAGACGAAGCCGCGCGCCTTCTTGGAAATGCGCGTTACGCGGTCTCTGGACGTTGGAGCAACCAGCGGAATGAGATGAATGCCGGATGCTTCCGCTAATGCCCGTACCTCTTCATCCTCTTCAAGCGGGAGGTCGGGAATGATCAGACCGCTGATGCCTTTGCTTTGCACAAGCTCGAAAAACGCGGATAATCCGAATTGGAGCACAGGATTGAAGTACGTAAAGAGAATAAGCGGTATACGTACGCCTTCCTCTCTCGCGCGCTCCGCCATATGAATGCAGTCCTTCAACGTAATGCGGCCTTTGAGCGCCCGCTCCGACGCTCTTTGGATAACAGGGCCGTCCGCCAACGGGTCGGAGTAGGGGACGCCGAGCTCGATCATATCCGCGCCGGCCTGCTCCAGTCTTTTTATAATTTCAAGCGATGTATCGAAGTCGGGATCGCCGACCGTCAGGAAAGGGATAAGCGCCGTACGCCCTTCTTCCTTCAGCTTTGCGAACGTTTGGTCAATGAGATTCATGCTTCTGCCCCTCCCAAGTACCCCATAATGGCTTCGACGTCCTTGTCCCCTCGGCCGGACAAGCTGACGACAACGATCTGATCTTTGTCCAAGGTCGGAGCCAGCTTCAACGTCTGCGCAATCGCATGCGCCGACTCCAGCGCCGGAATAATGCCTTCCGTGCGGGATAACAGCTGCAGCGCCTCCAGCGCTTCCGCGTCGGTTATCGGAACATATTCCGCGCGTCCGGAATCCTTTAAGTACGCATGCTCCGGTCCGATGCCCGGATAGTCGAGGCCGGCGGAAATGGAATGCGCCGGCTGCACTTGGCCGTACTCGTCTTGAAGCACATAGCTTAGCGAGCCTTGGAATACGCCATGGCGGCCCTTCGTCATCGTAGCCGCATGCTCTTCCGTCTCAACGCCGCGGCCGGCGGCTTCCACGCCAAGCAGCTTCACGCTTTCGTCGCCTACGAATGGATAGAAGATGCCCATCGCGTTGCTGCCGCCGCCTACGGCTGCCACGACGTAATCAGGCAGTCTTCCTTCTTCCTTCAAAATTTGGCCGCGCGCCTCGTCGCCAATAATGCGCTGGAAGTCGCGCACCATCATCGGGTACGGATGCGGACCCGTTACGGAGCCGAGAATATAATACGTGTCATTCACGTGGCTTACCCAGTAACGCAGCGTCTCGTTGCATGCGTCCTTCAACGTGCGCGTACCCGACGTGACGGGAACCACTTCGGTGCCGAGCAGGTTCATCCGGAACACATTCAGCTGCTGCCGCTTCATGTCTTCTTCGCCCATAAACACCTTGCATTCAAGACCAAGCAAAGCGGCGATCGTCGCGGAGGCAACGCCGTGCTGGCCCGCGCCCGTCTCCGCGATAATTTTGGTTTTGCCCATCCGCTTCGCAAGCACGCCTTGGCCGATCGTATTGTTGATCTTGTGAGCGCCCGTATGGTTCAAGTCCTCGCGCTTTAAGTACACTTTGGCGCCGCCGAGATGCTCGCTCAACCGTTTGGCATAATAGAGCGAAGTAGGCCTTCCGGAATATTTATAGAGAAGCTCCTTGACCTCCGCCTGGAAATCGGGATCCTTCGAATAATGCGTATACGCTTCCTCCAGCTCCAGCAGAGCGTTCATCAGCGTCTCCGGCACATATCGTCCGCCGAATTTGCCGAACCTGCCGTTCACGTCCGGTACCTGTATCATGCTTCCAACACCTTTCCTACGAATAATCTGATTTTCTCGATATCTTTGCGTCCGTCCGTCTCCACTCCGCTCGATACGTCTATGCCGTCCGGCGAATAGCCGTGAAGCAGCTCCTGCACATTATCCGCATGAAGCCCTCCCGCGACATAGAGAGGAATGCCAAGCTCGCCTGCCGCTTCTTTATACGCTTGGATCGCGGACCAGTTAAACGGCTGGCCCGTTCCGCCTCCTGGAGCGTCAAGCAGGAAGGCATCGGCAGCTCCGGCATACGGCTGCAGCTTGTCCCGGGCTTCCGCGGCGGCTAGTTCCGAACGGCCCGCGCCTTCATCGCGGATTGAGAATACGCGCCAAATGTGAACGGCTTTATGCCTCTTTTTCAGCTCTTTACAGTACGAGGGCGTTTCATTGCCATGCAGTTGAACCACATCCAGCGGAGCCTCCGCAAGCAAGCCGCTTATTTCGTCCAAGCTTGCGTTCACGAATACGCCAACCGCCTTCGGCCGCCCGCCTTCCGCAGCTTTTAATTGATGAATCGCCTCAACAAGCTGAGGCAGCTCCTGTCTATCCACCCGGCGTTTGCTCGGCGCGAGCACTAGACCGATCTCGTGAACGGGAAGCCCGTTCATAAGCGAGATTGTCTCCGTGTCCCGCAGGCCGCATATTTTGATCCGGGTATTCATGCCTTCACCGCGCCCATCAGCTCGTTCACGGCTTCTCCCGCATCCGCCTGGCGCATAAAATGCTCCCCAATAAGTACACCATGCGCGCCGATCGATTGCAAATAATCCATGTCGGCTTTTCCCGCAATACCGCTCTCGCTAATAATCGTCACATGGTCCGGCAGCATGCCGATCAGCTTCTCCGTCGTCTTTAGATCGGTTACGAACGAGCGAAGGTCGCGGTTATTAATGCCGATCAACGACGCTTTTCCCGTTTCCAGCACCGTCTCCAGCTCAGCCGCGTCATGGACCTCCACCAGAACGTCCATTCCAATCGATTTGGCCAAATCGTGATACTCCTCCAGCTGCGCCTTCGTCAGAATCGCGGCGATGAGCAGAATCGCGTCCGCGCCAATTACGCGCGCCTCGTAAATTTGCCGGTAATCAATAATAAAATCCTTGCGCAGAAGCGGGAGGCTGACCGCTGCTCTAACCTTCGTCAAATATTCGTTCGAGCCTTGAAAATAGTCGCGGTCCGTCAGCACCGAAATGCAATCCGCGCCGGCTGACTCATATGACTTCGCCAGCGTAACCGGATCAAAATCGGGACGAATCAACCCTTTGGAGGGCGACGCTTTTTTCACTTCCGCGATCAGTCCCATGCTGCGGTTACGGCGGCCGGGCTGCAGCGCCGCTTCAAATCCTTTGCAGGCAGGCAGCTTCGCGATCCGTCCTTCGTATTCGGATAAATGAAAGCCTTCGGCAAAAGCTTCGACCTCAGACCGTTTGGTTTCTACAATTTTATCAAGAAACATGCGCAAACTCTCCTGTCATTTGGATAAGCTGATTCAGCTTCTGATACGCTTTGCCGGAGTCGATCATCTCCGCCGCGACCGCTACGCCTTCCTTCAGCGAAGCCGTTACGCCGCCAAGGTAAATACACGCTCCCGCATTCGCCAAAACAATATCGCGGTATGCCCCGTGCTGATCCCCGAGAAAAATCGCTTTAATCAGCGCGGCATTCACCTCCGGCTCACCGCCCTGCACCTCTGTGATGGAATAGCGGGATAAGCCCAAATCTTCCGGCTGCAGGTCATAAGTCGTGACGACGCCGTTTCTCAATTCCGAAATTTGCGTCGCCGCGGATATGCTGATTTCGTCAAGCCCGTCATGGCTGCTTACGACCATGGCGCGACGAAGACCGAGCTCGCCAAGCACCTCGGCGATCGTCGCCGTGCGGTTCCGGTCATATAAGCCAAGCAGCTGACGGTCAGCGCCGGCCGGATTCGTCAGCGGGCCAAGCATATTAAAGATCGTTCGGATGCCCAGCTCCTTGCGCGGGGCCGCGGCATATTTCATGGAAGGATGGTACAGCTGGGCGAACATAAAACAAATATCGATCTCACGCAGGCAAGCAGCTGCTTGCTCCGGTGTGAGATTAATATTGACGCCAAGCGCCTCCAGCACGTCTGCGCTGCCCGTCTTGCCGGACATCGCGCGATTGCCGTGTTTGGCTACGCGTATACCCGCAGCCGCAGCGATAATCGATGACGCGGTCGAAATATTGAATTTATGAATGCCGGAGCCTCCCGTTCCGCATGTATCAAGCAGTCCGTCATGTTCGATCCGAACATGATTGGAATGCCGGCGCATCGTTTCCGCGAAGCCCGTAATTTCCTCTTTCGTTTCGCCTTTCATGCGGAGAGCGGTCATCATCGCGCCGATCTGCGCGCCTGTCGCTTCTCCGCTCATGATCAGGCTCATAATGGAAGCCGCTTCTTCTCTGCTCATATGAACGCCGCCGATGACCTTATTTAAAGCGGCCTGCATCGTAATCGCTGCACTCATCTTAACCCCGCCCCTCTCTCGCATGGACTCTCACTTCATAATCGGTATTTACCACCGCGCCGACCGGCTCGCGATGTTGTTTGCCAAAGCTGGCTTCGGCCGCCCGTATCGCCTTTAGTCCGCTTTTGGCTTTATTTACGGTTTCCATATATTCATTTTCCGGAACGGAATCCCATACGATGCCTGCCCCGCTTTGGACATAGGCTTTGCCGTGTTTGAAGATGATCGTGCGAATCGTGATGCAAGTATCCATCGAGCCGCCAAAGCCCAAATATCCGATGGCGCCCGCGTAAGCGCCGCGCGCTTCGTTCTCGAGCTCAGCAATAATTTCCATCGCCCGCAGCTTTGGAGCGCCCGAAACCGTTCCGGCAGGCAGGCAAGAAATGAATGCGTCGAAGAAATCTTTGTCCTCCCGAAGCTTGCCGGAAACGTTCGAGACGATATGCATCACATGCGAGTATCGTTCGATTTCCATAAAAGAATCGCAGCGGACGGAACCAAATTCGGACACCCTGCCGATATCGTTGCGTCCCAGATCGACGAGCATCAAATGCTCCGCGCGCTCTTTCTCGTCTGCGAGCAAATCCAGCTCGAGCGCCTTATCCTCTTCGGGCGTTTTCCCTCTTGGTCTCGTTCCCGCGATCGGCCGCGTCTCCACCCTGTCGCTTGCGACCTTCACGAGCGCCTCCGGCGAAGCGCCGACGATGACTTCTTCCCCCATTTTCAAATAATACATGTAAGGGGACGGGTTCATCGTCCGCAGAACGCGGTACACAAGAAGAGGATCAATATCCGTTTCGACGCTGAATCGTTGCGACAAAACAACCTGGAAAATATCGCCTGCGCGAATATAATCCTTTGCTTTGTCGACGTTCGCCATGAATTGCTCCTTCGTCAAATTCGACTGAATATCGCCGAGTTCCGGATCGGCCGGCACAGGGGCAACCGGCGTTGCCATATTCACAATGGGCTGCTTCATGCGAGCTATCGTCGCTTCGATTTTTGCGACGGCCGCCTCATATGCAGCCGTAATCTCGCTGTCGGTAGCGCCGGTCTCGATATGCACATTGCCGATCACCTGCAGCTGCTGCTTGAAGTGATCGAATACAATAACCTGGTCGCAGAACATAAATTGCATGTCGTTCATATTCAAATCATCTATGCGATGAGCGGGAAGCTTCTCGTAATATTGCAGCAGGTCGTATCCGAAAAATCCGATCGCTCCACCTGTAAAAGGCGGCAGCTCGGCGCTAGACGGACTGCGGTAAGCGCGAAGCTTCGCTTTGAGGAGCTCGATCGGCTTCTCCCGAAGCAACGTCCGCTCGCCTTTATGCTCCAGCACAAGCTCGCCATGCTTGCCGTACAGCTTCATAAACGGATCCGTCCCGATAAAGGAATATCGGGCCCACTTCACGCCGCCCTCAACGCTCTCCAGCAGGAAGGCGTAATCCTCCGACGCAAAATGGTGGAACAAACGGATCGGCGTTTCGGTATCGGCCATCACGTACCTGACAATAGGGATCAAATTGTAGGTTCCGGCCAGTTGAATGACGTTTTTTAATTCATTGGACATCGCATGCAGCCTCCATCTCTCGGGTTATAAGCGGCGAGGGAGTCTCATCAAATTAAAAAAGCCCCTGCCGCAGCAGGAGCCGTAAATTTGATGATGGCATAGATGTGCCTGGGCATAACGCTTGACTACCGGTATGCAGGAAAGAACAACAGTCCCGAAAGTTGCACGTCAACTTTGCCGGTACCTGTCGAACCAACGCTGCAAGCATAGCAAAGCTAGCTTCAGGCTATTCTCTAAACTCGTCTCATCTCATCTCAGCTAAAAACCTACTCTGGCTCATCTCACTTATGCATATAACTATAAAACATACGGTTAACAACCGTCAACCCGTTATTTGGAATTAGCTAAATCTGGACGAAGCGCTTTTGCGCCGCCCAAATAGATATGGCGGATCTCTTCCTGCGTCTTCTCGGTATTGACCAGCACCATAAGGCGGATGCATCGCTCCAGACTGCCTTTGACAGGCACCTCAAGCGCGCACATCAGCGGAACGAGCTCCCAGCCCGGCAGCTGCCTAATCGATTGAGCCGGGAAGGTTTCATCCAAATCATTCGTTACGGTAATTAAAACGCTGCAAATATCTGCAGGATGAAGTTCATTCTGGGCGATAACGGCCGAGACCATCTCCAACGTCGCGCCGGCGATGAGCTTTGCATCATTCGCTTCAACTGTAATGGCGCCTCTTATTCCGCGTACACTCATTTCTGTTCAGCCTCCAATTTCAGTTCCTCCACGATTTCCCTTACCCATTCGACGGACACGTCGGATCTAATCTCGACTGAACCGATGGCGGTCGGGACGATAAAGACCATCGTGCCTTCCGAAAATTTCTTATCATGCATCATAGCCGCCATTATGGCATCCACATCATAATGCTTCGGCAAGGAGACGGGCAGTCCGCATTTCGCAAGTACCCGTTTCGTTGTGGTGTATACGTCCTGCGGAGCTCCGCAGCGTACGCCTAATCTTGCCGCTCCGACCATACCGATTGAAATCGCTTCGCCATGCTGTAGCTCATTATAACCGGCCACCGCCTCCAGGGCGTGCCCGATCGTATGACCCAGATTCAGTATCGCCCGAAGGCCAAGCTCCTTCTCGTCTTGCGAGACGACGGATGCTTTGACGCCGCAGCCCTTATACAAGGCGTAACCCAAGCTGTCGGCATCTAGAGCGCGCAGCTTGTCGGCATTCTGTTCGCACCAGTCGACGAAGGCGGCGTCCCGAATCAGGCCATGCTTGACCACTTCCGCTAAGCCGGAGCTCACGTCGCGAGGAGGCAGCGTCTGCAGCGTCCCAAGATCGTACAGGACAAACTCGGGCTGGTGAAACGCGCCAATAATGTTTTTAGCCTTGGGATGATTGACCGCTACCTTGCCGCCTACGCTGCTGTCATGGGCAAGAATCGTCGTCGGGATCTGGACAAATTTAATGCCGCGCATGTAGGATGCGGCCACAAAGCCGGCCAAATCGCCTACGACGCCGCCGCCCAGCGCTACGATAACGGATTTACGGTCGAGACCGGCATCCAGCGCTTCGCCGACCAAATCGCCCAGCATCGCAAGAGATTTTGAGCTTTCGCCTGCCGGCACAACCGCGCTTACTGCCCGGTAGCCCCCGTTCCTCAAGCTCTCTTCCAGCTGAGGAAGATGACGCGGCGCCACATTAGAGTCCGTTATGATCAGCAGCGGCGATTTTTTCCCGATGCCGTGCTTTTGGAAATAGGAAGCCGCCTCGTTAATGAGGCCTTCCCCAATATAAATAGGATAAGAGCGTTCACCTAAATCGACGTTTAACTCGCGCATCATGTTTAATACCTTTCTAATTGCGCCAAATAGCTGTTGACATTGGCACGGATTTCTTCAATCGAATCGCCTCCGAACTTCTCCAAGAAAGCCTTCGCCACTTCCCAGGCGACGACATGCTCCATGACAACGCTCGCCGCTGGGACAGCGCAGCTATCGGAACGCTCGACCTGCGCCGTAAAAGGCTCCTTCGTATCAATATCTACGCTGCGAAGAGGCTTATATAACGTCGGAATCGGCTTCATGACGCCGCGGACGACGATCTGCTCCCCGTTCGTCATGCCGCCCTCGAAACCGCCGAGACGATTGGTCGCACGGTGGTAGCCCTTCTCCGGATCATACATAATTTCGTCATGCACCTGCGAGCCGCGAAGCTTCGCCGCCTCGAAGCCGATGCCGATCTCGCAGCCCTTAAAGGCGTTGATCGATACGACAGCCCCCGCAATCCGGGCGTCCAGCTTGCGGTCCCATTGCACATGGCTGCCAAGGCCGACCGGCACGCCTTCGACGATACACTCCACAATACCGCCGATGGAGTCGCCTTCCGCTTTGATTTGATCGATGTAGTCCATCATTTTTTGCTCGGTTTCTTTGTCGACTACACGAACGGAGGACTCTTCCGTCAAGCGAATCAGTTCATCCACCGGAAGCTGGTTGGGCGGAGCTTCGATCTCCCCGATCCGAATCACTTGCCCGGCTACTTTTATGCCGAATTCCGCAAGCAGCTGTCTAGCGATTGCGCCCACAGCAACACGGGCGGCCGTCTCGCGAGCGCTCGAGCGCTCCAGCACGTTGCGCAAATCTTTTAAATTATATTTCAGACCGCCGTTCAAATCCGCATGTCCCGGACGCGGACGGTGAACGCGGCGCTTCTCTTCGTCGCTGCCCTCAATCGGCTCAATATTCATGACCGATGTCCAATGCTTCCAGTCATTATTTTTCACGACGACGGCGACCGGAGCGCCGGTTGTTTTGCCGTGACGAACACCGCCGACAATATCGGCCGTATCCTTCTCAATCTGCATTCTGCGGCCGCGGCCATGGCCTTTCTGGCGGCGCTGCATTTGAAAATTCAGCTCTTCAAAGTCGAGCTTCAGGTTGCTCGGCAAACCTTCTATAATAGCGGTCAATTGAGGACCATGCGTTTCTCCCGCTGTTAAATACCGCAAGCTCAAGCCTATTCCCCCTTTAATGCAGAAATGCGTTAACGCGCTCCTGCTGTTGTGTATTGCCCGAAACATCTTTGCTCATTATAGTACAGGGGGAGCCGATTTGACAAGAAATCTCGCGATTGGCGGGACGATGCGGCGATTTGTTCCGAAATAAAAAAGCCGGCGCTCCGGCCCGTTCGGGATCCTTGAGCTCCGGCTTGGCGAAAGCTTTATGTCTAAAGACTTTTGACATTGGATTGCTCGCGCATTTGCGGAATATCGAGATTCGGCTTCGCATCGTGTATGAGCCTTGCTGCTTGTCGGCTGTCGACACCGATGATTTGCGCGACTTCCTGGATCGTAATGAAGCCGCGGCGATATGCCGCAATGACCTTGCGCTTGTCCATCTCCTGTCTCCCTTCGCGTCGAAAATGATCTACATCTAGTATAGGAGAACATGGAAATCGCTATACATGCGCGCTACACGCGGCGGTAAAAGAATGTATCGGCGGTTTCGAAGCCGTATTGTCCCGGCGAAAAAATTTGTTCCGTGCTGCCTACGAACAGCAGCCCCCCCGGCTTCAACGCTTCCGAAAACTTATGGTAGAGCCCATGCTTCGCGTCCTCCGTAAAATAGATCATCACATTGCGGCAGACAATGAGGTCGAAGCCTTTATCGAACGAATCGTGAAGCAGATTTCCCTGCTTGAACTGAATGGATTTCTTCAACGTATCCGACACAAGAAAAGCGCCTTCCGACGGCGTAAAATATTTGGTCCGGCAGTTTGCAGGCACATCGCGAAGCGATCTTTCCAAATAGCTGCCTTCCCGCGCCTTCTCCAGCACATTGTTATCCAGATCGGTAGCGAGAATGGACGCCTTCCCGAGCGCGCCGAGCTCCGACAAAATCATCGCGAGCGTATAAGGCTCCTCACCCGTTGAGCAGGCCGCGCTCCAAATTTTTACGCGGGCGTTCGCTGCCAGCATCTCCGGCAGAAAACGGGTCTTCAGCACTTCCCATCGGTTAGGATTGCGCCAAAACTCCGAGACGTTAATTGTCATGCGGTCCAAAAACTCATTCAGCAGCGACCGGTCCTTCTCGATGGCTTGATAATATTGCTCAAACGTCGAAAAGCCGTTCTTCATTCGCAGTGTTGTCAACCGCCGCTTCATCTGGGCTTCTTTGTATTGAGACAGATCAATATTGGTTTTGCGCTTGATGCGGTCAATAAAATGGGAAAAATCCAAATCCTCTGTCATGAGCGGCCTCCATGATGTTCTGCTGTGCCTTTATACCCAGCGCTGAATCGTATGCTCGTAATCGACCAGCTCTTCCGGAGAAAAGAAAATGCCGATCTCGCGTTCCGCGCTTGCCGCGGAATCGGAGCCGTGAATCAAGTTAAAGTTGGTATGGACGGCGAAGTCCGAACGGATCGTGCCCGGCGCCGCGTCGATCGCGTCCGTCTTGCCGATCATCGCCCGTGTCAGCGCGATTACGTTGTCCCCGCTCCACACCATGGCAAATACCGGACCCGACGTAATAAATTCCAGCAAAGGCTCGTAGAATGGCTTGCCCTTATGATCCGCGTAGTGGATTTCTGCCCGTTCCCGCGAAATCTGCATGAACTTGGCGGCTTGCAGTTGCAGTCCTTTTCTCTCAAAGCGCGACACGATCTCGCCGATCAGTCCGCGTTGTACGCCGTCAGGCTTAATCATCAGAAACGTTCTTTCCATAGGTAACCATCCCTTCAGCACATCGTTAATAGTTGCGCTTATTCACAAAATGCGCAATATCGATCAAATTCTTTTTCGCCGCGATGTCCGGCAATCCTTCTATGGCGCGCAAAGCTTTTTGTATGTAACGGCTTGCCATCTCATCCGCAAGGTTGCCGCCTTTGCTTTCGCGGATAAGCGCTATAGCCCTCTTCGTGTCCGGGAAGCCTTCAGCCTTGCGAATCGCTTCAATCTCTTGAAGCAGTTGCCCTCTTATGTTCGTATCCCGTAACGCCAGAATAACCGGCAGCGTAATGTTGCCTTGTCTAATGTCCGAGCCCGGCGGTTTGCCGATTTGCTTCTCGGTACCGTACAAATCCAGCAAATCGTCGCGGATTTGAAACGCCATGCCGACGTTATAGCCGTACCGGTACAGCCGGTTTGCCGTAACGCGGTCTGCGTTCGCCGCTACAGCGCCAAGCTGGCAGCTGATCGCGATAAGAAGCGCCGTCTTCCTGCGGATGCGCAGCAGGTAGTTGCGCACCGACTGCTCCGTATTAAAGAAGTCGCGGATCTGCTCCATTTCGCCGATACACATTTGAACCAAGGATTTCGATAGGATTTGATGAATAAGCGGATTAGGCAATTGTGTCGCAATCGAAAGCGCCTTGCCGTGTATGTAATCCCCGGTGTACATCGCGATCCGGTTATCCCATTTCGACTTCACCGTCAGTTGTCCGCGTCTCGTCTCGGCGTCGTCGATCACGTCGTCATGGACGAGCGACGCCATATGGATGAGCTCCAGCGGAACCGCGACTTTCTTCAGCAAGTCGAGATTGTACTCTCCGAATTTGCCCGCCAAAAGGACGATTACGGGACGGAGCCGTTTCCCGCCCGCTTTGAGCAGATGAGTAGAAGCGTCTCTTAGAAGCGCGTGATCGTCGGATACGCTGCGCTCGAGCTCCTGTTCGATTTGATTCAATTCGCCCTTCATCTTTGCATACAAGTCTAATAGTTTCATTCCTTCACCTTTTGGGGGGATTGTTCTTCATAAAACGTCAACTCGACATGATGATAGAGCAGCTGCAGCTCTTTGGCGTATCGGAAATAAAGGGCCAGTCCCTCTTGCAGCTTGCCGCTAAAATCATATTGGAGCGAACGGAAATACGTTCTCCAATATTCGGCTTCGCCTCCAAGCAATCCGCAGGCCCGCGTAATCAACGGTTCAGGATGCCGAAGAAGCTCCTCCTTCGAATCATGCAGCCCTTGATACACGGCGCGGAGCGCTTCGCCTTGTTCTGCAGCCGCGGACCGGCGCGCGGCGACGACCGCATACGTCATGCCTAGCCCTGTCCACTCATGCCATACCTCACCGAGATCCATGACATGCAGACCTGCGCAATTCCACGACGCCGTAATCGCCGGATCGCCGATTAACAGCGCGGCGTCCGCATCCTTCAGCATGTCCTGCAAATTTGGCGCCGCCGGCACATATTCCGGCTCGCATTCGAAGCGCATCGCCATAATAATCTTTAATAAATTGACCGAGGTTGCGGATGTTGTCGTTACTGCGACGCGTTCGGGCTTCTTCTTCGCCAACGGCTCTTTCATAAAAAGCAAGATGGAATGAACACGGCCGACGGAACCGACCGAAAGCCCTGGCAATAAGACATAATCCTTGCAAAATTGTCCGTAGGAGAAGGACGATATAGCGGATACATCAAGCTCTCCCGCGCTCAGCATCCGGTTAAGCTCGGCCGGCACCCGGGCGATCATTTCGTAATCCAGGTCTCCGGCGTGCCGCTCAAAGCCTTTAAATAGCGGCCAGGCGTTAGCGTAATCAATTTCACCGATGGTGATCGGGCGAAGATTGCCCATTCTGCTCATCTCCCCATCTTCTGTACAAATCATGATCAATATCTGCGTTGTCTAGTACTTTGCCCACAAGGAAATTTACCATCTCATCCATCGACTGAGGCTTATAATAGAACGCCGGCATCGCCGGCACAATCCGAACACCAAGTCTTGCGAGCGTGAGCATATTCTCCAAATGAATCGCATGCAGCGGAGTTTCCCGCGGCACAATAAGAAGCTTGCGCCCTTCCTTCAGCATGACGTCCGCGGCGCGGGTCATCAGATTGTTCGAGGCCCCATGCGCGATCGACGAGAGCGTCCCCATGGAGCACGGCATAATAATCATCCCTTGCACGCGGAAGGAACCGCTGGCAATGGAAGCGCCGATATCTCCATTTGGATGAAAAATAAGCCTGCCATGAGTCGGATTCGCGCAAAAAGCTTTCTCTACTGCTTCAGCTCTGCGAGTCGTTTCCCATCCGAGCTCTTCCTTCAGCACGCGCCAGCCCGCCTCGGTCACAACCAAATGCACCTCATAGCGCTGCTTGAGCAGCTCTTCTATAAGCCGCACGCCATAGATTGAGCCGCTTGCCCCGGTAATGCCGACAATCCAACGGTTTGCTGAAGCGGCGGACTCCTGATTTCTGATGGCTACCATTGACTCAGCACCGCCAAATCCGCGATTGTGAACAAAAACAAGACGACGCTAAGCGTGCCGTTCATACCGAAGAAGGCCGTCTGTACACGCGACAGGTCTGTTGGCTTCACCAAATAGTGCTGATAGAACAGAAGCGCGATGGAAAGCAGCGCGCCGAACAAATAGAGCCAGCTGAGCTGCGTCATCCAAAATAATGCGACGAAACCAACCGCCGTTATAATATGCAGCGAACGGGCGATCCAGAGCGCGCCCGCGATCCCGAACCGAGCCGGAATCGAGTACAAACCTGCGTTACGGTCGTATTCGAAATCCTGTGTCGCGTAAATAATATCAAAACCCGCAATCCAAAGCGCGACGGTGCCGTATAAGAGCCAAGCGACGGCGTCAAACTGACCCGTTACGGCTACCCAAGCGCCAAGGGGCGACAGCGCGATTGTAAGACCGAGCACAATATGGCAAAGCCATGTAAAACGTTTGGTGTAGGAATAAATAACAAGAAAAAAGACCGCTATAGGCATTAATTTCATGGTGATCGGATCGAGATTCGCAGCCGCCAGGATCAGCAAGCCGAACGACACGACGATAAAGAGCAGCACCTCCGCCGACTTGAGCAGTCCTGCAGGAAGCGCGCGGTTCTTCGTGCGCGGATTGCGCAGGTCGATCGCTTTGTCGATCACGCGATTCAAGCTCATCGCCGCGCTTCTCGCTCCGAACATCGCAAGCGAGATCCAGCCGATCTCCGCCCACGAAGGAAGCCTGTCCTCCATGACCAAAGCGCCGAGCAGCGCCCCCATATACGCGAAAGGAAGCGCAAACACGGTATGTTCAAATTTAATCATTTCCAAAATAATGCGCAATTTACGAATCATGATGTCTCACCCTTGTCCCTTCGTACCCATATGGAGCGCGGCGATGCCGCCAAAGAAGAGACGCACGTCCACACCCGTAATCCCCGCTTCGCGGAACAGCTCCGTCAAGCCCTTGGAATCAGGGAACAGCTTCAGCGAATCCGGCAGCCACTGATATTCTTTAAAACGGCCTGCCAGCAGCTTGCCGAACAACGGCATTATACGTTCAAAATAAAGATAATAAATACCTTTGAATGGCTGCCAGGTCGGCTTGGAAAGCTCCAGGCAAACCACCTTGCCACCCGGCTTTAATACCCGCCGCATCTCACGCAGCACTTGCAAATAGTCCGGTACGTTGCGAAGACCGAATCCGATCGTCACATAGTCGAAGCTGTTATCCTCAAACGGCAGGCTCATCGCGTTTCCCTGCACAAGCTGGATTTGCTCGCTCAGGCCAACCCGCTTAATCTTCTCGGCTCCGACATCCAGCATGTTTTGACTGAAGTCTAGGCCGACGATACGGCCAGTGCCGCTCGCTTTCGCTAAGTCAATCGTCCAGTCGCAGGTGCCGCAGCAAATATCAAGCGCGTTCTGGCCGGGCTGAACGTTCATTCGCTTCATCGTATATTTGCGCCAAGCTTTATGCCTTCGAAAGCTGATCACGTCGTTCATAAAATCGTATTTCGGTGCGATCGTCTCGAACAGCGCATGCACATGGCTTTTCGAATCTGTGTTGTTCACTTTCCAGTCACCTCGTCTCGTTAAGCGCAGGCATGCCGCAATTGAGCTTGCCAAGCAAGCTGTCCGCGATGCCCGCCAGCTCGCCCGCCAGCTTGTCCGATTCCAGCTTGGCGGCAGCCGTCCTTACGGATTCTACAGCTTGCTTCAGCTTCACTGTCAGCAAACTGCGGACATCGTACTTTTGAATTAACGCCTGGATGAAGCCGCTCTCCAACTGATTGGACGCGAGCAGATGGCGTTCCTCCTCATTGCCAACCTGAAGGCAATGCCAATAAGCCCAGCTCTTCTCGAAGCGCTGCCCGCTTTCGCTGCGCTCGAGCTCATCCAGAACAACCTCGCAGCGGCTTATGCTGCTCAGCAGCTCTGGCCACACTCTTGAAACGGCGCCTTCAAGAAGCGATGCAAAGTGCTGGAACAGCTCACTTCGAAGCTGTACGGCGAATCCGAAATAATCCTCCGCCGACAGCTTGAGCCCCCTCATTCGCGTGTATAGGTTTACTTTCAGCTTGTTCACTTCGCATACGGCGTTGCTGATTTTGGTAATCATATCGATCTGCCCGGCATTGGCGAGCAATTGGTAGAAACGAGCGCTGAAAAAATCGCCTGCCAGCACCTTAAGCTGCCTGGACCGCATTTCGCGCTCCGAACGCTGCGCCGTATCCGTGTCAATCAAATCATGCGTGTCCATACCTAGTTGAACGAGCGACACAACAAGCGTATACAGCTCGCTTTGCTCGCGGGACGACCTTTGTTCGCTCAGGACCGCATACAGCATACGGGCTCTCGGTTCCGCCAGGGGAGGCAGCTCAGTA
This sequence comes from Paenibacillus nanensis, assembly GCF_003583765.1. GTDB lineage: Bacteria > Bacillota > Bacilli > Paenibacillales > Paenibacillaceae > Pristimantibacillus > Pristimantibacillus nanensis. The sequence goes on along the minus strand of NZ_QXQA01000004.1, from coordinate 92,337 downwards.
TGCGTCTCGATCATATCATGCTTTGCATACTGTCGGGTCATATCTGAAATCCGGTATATTGTCATGGTAGAAGCCTCCGAACATATGTAGCAGACCACATTCGTGTCATAATCTAAACTATTATAGCACAACTTTAGGCGCAGAGCATACGACAGCCTTGGATGTTCAAGAAATTGCAACTTCTATTGAGTCCCGCCGCCAGAATGGGTCGAATAACCAGCCGGAACACCGAACCTTTCGATCCAAGCCGTCGTAAAGCTAAGCCGAAGACGCTTGCGCCAGGACTCGTCATGGACGGGGTCCGAGAACGAAATCGAGCCGGACGGATCGTTCAGCCAAGCATCATTCGCCCGCACATCAACAGCGGCAAGAAGCCGCTTGCGTTCTCCGTCTTGCTCGACAATGCGGATGAGCAGCCGATTCACATTATCGAACTGCAGATAGGATACGCGCACAAGCTGCTCGACATCGTCAAACCAGGCGGCGGGCCTGCCGCCGTCGCTTGGCACCAGCAGATCGAACGACAATACGGAGTTTCTCCATTCCACCCGTCCTAATCTCTCATGAAGCGGCACGCTAAGCAAAGCGTCCACAATATTTCCGTTCGTTAAATGAACGACAGGCGTTCCGTTGAAGACGGGAATCCCTCGATCATTGCTTTCGTGATCCAGCATGGCCTTTGGCAGCCAAGCAATACCCAGCGTCATAACCAAAGTCACGGCGCAAGCGGTGAGCAGCGCTGTGCCCATTCGCATTGTTAGCACCTCCGTCCATCTCCAAATGTTTTCCAATCCTCTTTCAAGTTTGTTCATTCCCTGACGGACTCATTCCGAATAGGGCTTATACAACATTGTACGAGGACAACCGATTGATTATTCGGAAGGGCTGGAGTTTTGCGGGGCAATTGATTCCTTTCCGTGCGCATGCACAACCATAAAAAAAAGCAGGCGCAGGCCTGCTTTGATTTCTATCCTATTGATCGGTTTCCACGGTGCCGAATTTCGTCATCACTATCGCTTTACCCCGTATTTTGATCGCCGATGTGTGATCGGTAAATTGACAGATCAGCACTTCGTTTTTATCAAGCTTCTCCGTGTGGTGAAACCGGGTATCGTGACCGCGCGTGAGTCCAATAACCTGCACGCCTTGATCCTTCGCCTTCACTACAATATAATCGCCAGTCGTAGGCTCCATGGTGATCCCTCCGCATTCGTCATTCCTAGCCATCCATGTGAATTATAGTGGAAGTCCAAATAATGTGCAACGCCTAATGCGGGGCGTATTCCGCCCACAAAAGAAAAACGCTCAAACATAGTCCCGTTCGAGCGTCTGTCTACCTATACGTTAATTGGATACGAGGTCCTTAAGAGATTTGCCTGGTTTGAATGCCGGCATCTTGCTGGCAGCGATATCGATTTCTTCGCCCGTCTGCGGATTGCGGCCTTTGCGCGCTTGACGCTCGCGAACTTCAAAGTTGCCGAAGCCTACCAGCTGTACTTTCTCGCCGTTTTGCAGGGCGTCGGAAATCGCTTCGAATACAGCGTCAACTGCTTTCGTCGCATCCTTCTTAGACAGTTCAGTCAGTTCAGCTACTTTTGCAATCAGATCCGTTTTGTTCATGGTTTCACCTCCTTAAAAGTTTTGCGGAGCAAAACTTGCATCGTAAGCATACGCTTAAAGTTTTGCGGAGCAAAACTTGCATCGTAAGCATCATATACCCTTATTCCTCTTATTCACCGAAAGCTTCAAATCTATACCTGCCAATCGAAGCCGAATTGCGAGTGAAAAATTGTTAATTCTTAGGATGAACAAACTTATAGTAATACAGCCCAAAGGCAATTTCAAGTAAAAACCTTGATTTGACGCTGAAAATAGGGTTTTCTAATCTTAATCCGGCCTATGCGCACAGCAAAGACTGTCTCTCAAAGATCCGTTAAGATCTTGGAGACAGCCCCGCTTCTTGCTTATTTCGCTGTTATAGGATAATAGCGATTAATCCGCCAGAGCCTTCGTTGATGATACGGCCAAGCGTTTCCTGCAGCTTGTAGCGCGCGTTGTCCGGCATCATGGCGATTTTGCCTTGAATGCCTTCTCTCACGATGGAATGCAGGGAGCGGCCAAAAATGTCGGACTCCCAAATTTTTATCGGATCGTTCTCGAAGTCCTGCATTAAGTAACGCACCAGCTCTTCGCTTTGCTTTTCGGTGCCGATGATCGGGGCGAATTCGGATTCGACGTCGACCCGGATCATATGAATGGATGGCGCGGTCGCTTTCAGCCTTACGCCGAACCGCGAGCCTTGACGGATCAGCTCAGGCTCATCGAGCATCATCTCAGCCAGCGAAGGCGCCGCGATGCCGTAGCCCGTCGTCTTAACCATTTCAAGCGCTTCCGCGAAACGGTCATATTCACGCTTCGCGTGCGAGAAGTCCTGCATGAGCTGCAGCAAATGGTCCTTCCCTCTAATTTCGACGCCGACGACTTCCATCAAAATGCGGTCATACAGCTCATCTGGAGCGTAGAGATCAATCTCGGCTACGCCTTGCCCCATATTCATGCCGCTAAGTCCTGCTCTCGCGATAAAGTCGTAGTCCATGAACTGCTGAACGACTCTCTCTACGTCTCTTAGACGGCGAATATCCTTAACCGTGTCTCTCACGGAATTTTCGTAGTTACTGCGCAGCCAGTGGTTATCGTTCAGCACCATGACCCAGCTTGGAAGATTAACGTTGACCTCGTGGACGGGGAACTCGTAGAGCACCTCGCGAAGCACAGCCGTGCCTTCTTCCTCACCCATCGTCGCTACGCTTAAGGCGATGACGGGAATGTCGTATTTCGCTTGCAGCTCGCTGCGTAGCTGCTGGGTTTCCTCGCTTTTCGGACGCGTCGAGTTGATGATCAGCACGAACGGCTTACCGACCTCTTTCAGCTCCTCGACGACTCTCTCCTCCGCAACGACGTAAGAGCTTCTCGGAATTTCAGCGATCGAGCCGTCCGTCGTCACAACGACGCCAAGCGTGGAATGCTCCTGGATAACCTTGCGAGTGCCGATTTCAGCCGCTTCCTGGAAAGGAATCGGTTCATCGAACCAAGGCGTCGTGATCATGCGCGGACCGTTCTCATCCTCATAGCCCTTTGCCCCTTCGACCGCATAGCCTACGCAATCTACCAATCTTACATTTACTTCAAGCCCTTCCGCGACTTTGAGCTGAACCGCCTGATTCGGCACGAATTTGGGCTCCGTTGTCATAATCGTTTTGCCTGCGGCGCTTTGAGGAAGCTCATCTACGGCTCTGACCCGGTCCGACTCGCTCGTAATGTTGGGAAGTACGACCGTTTCCATAAACCGTTTAATAAATGTTGATTTGCCCGTCCGGACCGCCCCAACAACCCCGAGGTAAATATCCCCGCCGGTACGTTCGGCAATGTCCTTGAAAATGTCTACTTTCTCCACTGAATATCCCCTCCCAATTGATTTTCCGGTTCGCCGCCATCCACCGGACAAGAGGGCAGGCCAGCGACGCAACTCGTACATGCTTTTTGGACTAGTAATAGCTTATGTTCGGACTGTCCAAATATGACGATTTCCTCGTTCGAAAACTTTTTTTGTTCACCGAATGAACCTGTTTCCCTTCCAAGATTGAAATATATGAGAGGCTGCAATTAACTATGACGTGCGCACGCAAAAAAATCCTCTCCCGAGAGCCTCGGGAAAGGATTTTTTCTTCTTATTCTGGTTTTACGGCTACCGGCTCTCCATTTACCAATCGGTACTCCGGCGATTTGACAGGGACGAAATCGGAAGAATCGACGAGCCATTCTCTTAAATCCGTTTCATCGGTTGCTTGCAAATCCGCGTTGCGCTGCTTTAATTGCATCAAATCGATGCCGTAATCCGCGTAGACGACGCCTTCCTCATCAACGATAGCGGACAGGCCGACGCCGGAGAATACGCTGCGGATATCCGGCGCGGATTTGTTCATGCTTTCGTAATCGATGGAATAAAAGCCGGGATACATCTCGTCCGATTTTGGAACCGTTCCTCGGCTGTCCATATATTGCTTCACCCAGTTTTGAATATCGTTAATCTTTTGGAATGTCACGATATCCATCAGCTTGACCCGGGGATCCGTCTCTTCATCAATCACGATAAAATAATAATTGCCGCCGTTCTCGAAGGCTGCGGCCGGAATCGAGCTGATATAGCCTCTTCCCTGCAGCTTCGGGAAATCAAGCTTAAACCTTTCGTATTTCGGAACATCCTGTGAGCTGTTCTGGATCGGCAGCAAACCAAGCTCCTCTTGATATTGATCTACGGCCGCCTGTACGTTTCGAACCGCTTCCTTCGGCGGAATGTTTTGCTTTAAATTCTCCTTCGGATATAGGCAGCCGGACAGCGTTACCGCCAGCGCCGCCAGAAGAACCGTCGTCGCGCCGAAACGCATGCCGCCTCCGAATGTTTTTTTCCATTTCCACATCTTCCCCATACTCCTCCGTTTCCATTACCAGAGCTCCTCCTGCTCCTTTTGCCGGGCGAGCGCTTTGGCAACCGCCGAACGCAGCGGATCAGGAGGAAGCTCGACCTCGGCCTTGCCGGACACTCTCGTCTGGCAAGACAGACGGATATGCTGTTCCTCCAGTCCCGCAAGCTTACGCCTTTCCTCATCGCCGATCGGCAGAAGCTCACTGCCTGGACGTACGGTTACTTTACACATAAAGCACGCGGCTTTACCGCCGCAGCGGGTCGCGATCGTTACGCCTGCGCGTCTCGCCGCGTCCAGTACGGTTGTCCCGCGCCTTACCCGCACCGATTTGCCGCTCGGCCAAAATCGGACTTCAGCGTCCACCCTCGAACCCCCTTCCTATTTCCTTTCCAGCCATTCCGCCAATCTTTCCATGACGAAGGGGCTCAGTTCATTATGAGCCGCAATAACGGCAAGAACGTCGGAATGAGCCCCTCCGGCTGATGCCATTGCATCCGCAATCTGCCGGACGCGGTCCTCTCGCTCCCGAAGCGCATTAAAAACCAGCTCATGGGCGAAGGGGACGATGCGGACATACTCGCCCGAAGCAGAGTACCCGCTAATGCCGACGCTTTCACCGTATGGAATTAATAATCCTTTGACATCAACCTTATAACAACTGCCTAACGACCGGACTTGAAATCCCCCTACTAACTCGATTCGGCATTCCCCGATCCGGTAGTGGCTCAGCGTCGAACGGTAAATATCCGTTTCGCTGAACTGGGGTTCATCTGTTGCATATCGGCTTAACGCGCTATGGATGGCGGGGTGGTCTTCCTCATCGCAATATAGGTCGATATCCCGCGGCGGCGATGCGAGCGATAGGCCTCGAAGCAGCAGTCCGGCGCTGCCTCCGAGCACCCACTTTCCGCCTCCCGCCGTCTCCTGAATGACCGATAACGCGTGATGTATTCGTGTTGTTTGAGACATGGCCGGGGCTCCTTATTAAGAAATCCTCTATCGAGGCCTATTCGTGGTCCGTGGTTAGAAATAGGTTTTGTTCTCGGCCTTAATCTGCCCGGCGCCTTCCTTCACGACAGCTTGACACCCGAGCCGATAGCCTTGCTCGAACTCCTCCGGCTCGAGACGGTCCCACTCTTCGTCGGTAATCTCCTCAAGAAATTCCGCTCCCTCCGTAATGAGGCAGCGGCAGCGCGCGCAAGTTCCGCGCGTGCAGGAAAAGCTCCAGTCCACCTTATGCTTCATCGCGTGATCCAATATGGTTAGCCCGGCTTCCGCCTCAACCGTCTGTGTGATCGTTCTGCCTTTTAGTTCTATCATTTCAGCAACGTTCCTCCTACTATGTCTGGTCGGGTTATGTAGAGATTCCTCATTTTAAAGGATAGAGAAAAAGCCGTATATAAATCCTAAAACCAACAGCACAAATGCGACAGCCGACAAAATAAACTTTGTAACGCCTTTTGTTTTAACCCGGGCAAAAGTAATTAAGAAGGCGGCAACCGCCATCAAACCGATGCCGAGAAACGATATCCACATCTTCGTCATTGCGTCCATTCTCGAATCCATTCTCCTACTCTGCATCATGATAAGTTCTAAACCATTATAGCATCGGTCAAAAAAAAGGACAAAAGCGTAATCGCGATTTCGCCGTCATATGGACCGGACGGTTTTTCGCTCGCTTTTGCCCTCGAAAATCTTATCTATTCATCATCATTTTGACCATCGCTTCCAAGTTCGACGCGCTTACTCCGCTCGCCTTGATCGCTTTTACAATATCGTTGACGGTCGATTCCGGCACTTTGACTTTCGCCACATCCGACACCTGTTTAATCAGCTTGCGAAGCTCCGCTTCATTTTGCAGGGTGCTTGCATCAACGCCGCTAGCCAACTTTTTAACGGCGCTCTCTGAAATGGTTTTGCCGGTTTTTTTGTTGATCGCGTTCAAAACGTCCTTTTGGATTCCTTTAGACAACCTTATCACCCTCCTCTGGCCTATGAGCTTCTAGCATCATATGAGGATGAGGGCAAGTTGGTGTAGGCTGCTGCCTTATTCTAACGGTTCCATTTCATGCGTCTTTAACCGGCCCATCAGCTGCTCGACTGCCGCTTTAGGCGGCTTGCCTTCGAACAACACTTCATAGAGCTGATTCGTGATCGGCATTTCAACATGGAATTGCCGCGACAGCTGATAGGCGTTCTGGGTTGTGCGGACACCTTCTACAACCATTCCGATTTTGTCCAGAACCTGCTCCAGAGGCGTTCCGTCTCCGAGAAGATAACCCGCCCTCCAGTTGCGGCTGTGCTTGCTTGTGCATGTAGCGACCAAATCGCCGACGCCGGCAAGACCCGCGAAGGTCATGGGACTTGCTCCCATAGCCGTACCGAGTCTTCCGATTTCCGCAAGTCCGCGGGTAAGCAAAGCGGCTTTTGCGTTGTCGCCAAAGCCAAGGCCGTCGCTTAGTCCCGCCCCGAGCGCAATGATGTTTTTGATCGCGCCTGCTACTTCCGCCCCGATTACATCGCGATTCGTGTATACCCGGAAATCGCTGTTAATAAGCGCATCCTGTGCTTTCTCCGCCGCTTCAATCGATTCTGACGCAACAACGACGGTCGTCGGCTGCTTCCGGATGACTTCCTCCGCATGGCTTGGACCGGTTAACACGACGATTTCGGATGCTGAACGTCCCAGCTCCTCCGCCAGCACAATCGACATCCGTTTAAAGGTATTTGTCTCAAAACCTTTGGTCGCATGGACGCATAGCGTCTCCGGCGACAGATGCGGAGCTGCAGCTTGCGCAACCTGGCGCATTGCGCTTGAAGGCGCGACGAAGAGAACAAGCTCCGCATCCTTTAATGCCTGCTCCATATCGGTTGTCGCAACGATATTGACAGGCAGCTCGCATTCCGGCAAAAACCGGCTGTTCGTATGCTTCTCGTTTATTTCCTTGGCCTGACCTTCGTTTCTCGTCCATAACGCAACAAGATACCCGTTGCTTGCAAGCACGGAGGCAAGGGCCGTTCCCCAGCTTCCGGCGACCAGCACGGCCGCGCGGCGCATATTTGATGTTTGTTCGTTCACCACTTGCTAAGCTCCTTTCTTGGCGCCAAGCTTATTCTCCGTTCCCCGAAGCAGCTTGACGATATTGGTCCGATGTCGCACAAACGCAAAGATCGCAATGACCAGAGCACAAATTAGCAATGGCAAGTTATATTGCACCAGAACGATGAATACCGGCGTAAGCGCCGCAAATACAAGCGATCCGAGCGATACATAACGCGTGATCACAATGAGGAGAATCGCGATAATACCTGCGTACAGCGCAGGGAAGAAGACGAGCGTCGCCAGCACGCCGATTGTCGTCGCGATGCCTTTGCCTCCTTTGAACTTAAACCATACCGGCCAATTGTGTCCGATAATCGCGGCGAGTCCGCATAATATCGGAATCCATTCCCCATCGCTCATCGCATAACCCAAATAGACCGCCGCAATGCCTTTCGCGATATCAAGAAGGATGACGAAGAAGGCGGGTCCTTTACCCAAGACTCGGAGCGTATTGGTCGCCCCCGCGTTCCCGCTTCCATGGTTGCGGATATCAATGCCCTTCACCCACTTGGCTATAACGATGCTGAATGATATCGAGCCTAACAAATAACTTAGAACAACCGCGACAATGTCCAATAGCAACTTTCTTCTCCCCTAGTCCTCGTCGGATTTGCGCCGCGTAAAGATTCGAAGCGGTGTTCCTTCGAAATCGAATGCCGCGCGGATTTTGTTCTCCAAATACCGTTCATACGAAAAATGCATGAGCTCCGGATCATTGACGAAGCAAACGATCGTTGGAGGCTTCGTGGAAACCTGCGTCACGTAATTGATGCGCAGACGTTTGCCTTTATCGGACGGAGGAGGATTGATGGCGACGGCGTCAGACACCACATCGTTAAGCAGATGCGTCTGTATGCGCATCGCATGCTGTTCCGAGACATGGTTAACGACTGGGAGCAGCTTATGTAAGCGTTGTTTCGTCAAGGCTGACAAAAATACGACCGGCGCATAGGTCATGAACAGGAAATGATCGCGAATCTTCTGCGTAAAGTGGGCCATCGTCTTGTCGTCCTTCTCCACGACATCCCATTTGTTCACGACGAAAATGGACGCTTTGCCCGCTTCATGCGCATATCCCGCGATATGCTTGTCCTGCTCGATAATGCCTTCTTCGCCATTAATCAGGACAAGCACCACGTCCGCGCGTTCGATTGCTTTCATCGCGCGCATGACGCTGTATTTCTCCGTCGATTCATACACTTTGCCGCGCTTGCGCATGCCGGCCGTATCGATCAGCACATAACGCTGTCCGTCATGCTCGAACGGCGTGTCGATCGCATCACGCGTTGTTCCAGCCACATTGCTGACGATAACGCGGTCTTCTCCAAGCAGCGCGTTCACAAGCGACGACTTGCCGACATTCGGACGGCCGATCAGCGCAACGCGGATAACGTCCTCGTCATATCCGTCGTCCTCAATCTCCGGCAGCAAATCTGTCGCCGCGTCCAATAGGTCGCCGATGCCGATGCCGTGCGATCCGGAAATGGGGATCGGCTGTCCAAAGCCGAGACCGTAAAATTCATAAACCTCATCCATCCGGTTGTCGTTGTCGACCTTATTGACAGCAACGACGACTGGCTTGCGCGAGCGAAACAGCATTTGAGCGACTTCTTCATCCGCATGCGTCATCCCGATTTTGGCGTCTACCATAAAAATAATAACGTCCGCTTCTTCCACTGCAAGCTCCGCCTGCATCCGAACCGATTTCATAATCTCATCTTCGCCGTCGATCTCGATACCGCCGGTATCAATAATGCTAAACGGCTTGCCGTTCCATTCCCCTGTCCCGTAAATACGGTCGCGGGTCACGCCCGGTTTATCCTCAACGATTGCCAGCCTGTCGCCAATTATCCGGTTGAATATGGTGGATTTGCCCACATTCGGACGACCGACTATGGCGATAACGGGTCTTGCCATAATTGGTTTTTCACTCCTTAACATATTGTGAAACAAACAGCTTCGTATGTCTTCATTTTTATACTCACGTTACTCATCATAGCAAAAAAGTAGGCGCTTGGCTAACTTTTCTATTTCTGATGGTCAACGAGAATGATGGTTCCGTTCTTTAAATCATGCGCGCTGGCGTCCATTATTTTTTCAAGCAAAAAGGCGGTTTCCTGCAGCTTCGTCTCGTCCGGCGCAATAAAGGTCGGCGCCCCTCCCCCAACCTCAGCGCCTTTGACGGTAACAACCGCTACGATTTTAGCCATGCTGTTTAGCCCCTTTCTGATTCACAGGCGCTTCAGTCGGCATACGAACGGCGGATTCGAGAATCGGCACGCGAAGCACCACCTCCCGGCCTTTGCTAACGTCTTTATCCTGCGGCAGAAGAAATACCGCAAGCCGCCCGTCATTCATATCCAGCTTGGCCATCGGGATTAAAGCGGGCTCCCCGTCGTCCCGGTAGACGCCTAAAATCGTTGCCAAGTCGTACATAATCGCTTGCCGCTGGCCAAGATTGCTGAGCGTCACTTTGCTGTTCGGATTTTTTGGCGTAATAATGTAACCGAGGCCATGGCTTGCGATTATTTCCTGATTGGCTTTCAGGCCGATATTCATGATATAAATGTCCGATACGTACAGATCCGGCCCATCAACTCGGACTTCCCCCGGCTCGACCTCCGCAATATGAGAAATCGTTTTACCGGACTTCAGCTTCACGACGACGAGAAGCATCAGAAGACCCGCGGCAATGCCAAACCACGCATTCAGCAGCACGGCAAACAAGCTCGTCATTAAGGAGGACATGATCACGAGATAGTTGCGCCCTTCAAACACCATCGCAATGCCTTCAATATACGTTGAGCCGCGGCTGACGAGCTCCAAGCTGTCGATTTTCGTTAACGTTTCCCGCTCCATCTTACGCACATCGCGGAATTGAGAGGCCGCCAGCGTCAAAAATGTAATCGCGGTATAATCCTTGTCGAATAACGCCGGGACTGCGACAGAGCCAAGCGCCGCCGCAATTACGCCGAGCGATATATGGATAATGCGGCCGTGAGGGTAAGTCGGATACTGTCTGTAATCGGTTTTCAGTAAAAGAAGCCGGGAAATGACGCCAAACAGGATGCCAAGCAAAACGCCTACCAGGTGTTTATTTGTTTCTAAATAAGCGAGCATTACGATGATCGTCCCCCTCGTTGCTGCAGCCATACGGCTCCCAGCTTGCTAATCATACCGCGCAAAGCCCGGCCGGCTGCCCCTAGCGCAAACGTTGCGCAAATTGCAATCGCGAACCCGTCCCACCATGCCCAAGAACCGATCTGCACTTGAAAAGCGCCGCCTTCTTGCAGCAATGCCGCCATACACTCGCCTATAGCCGCCCCCCATGCCGTAATCGCAAGCTGATGATTGCTGTCCGTTGTAAACACGCCGCATAGCAGCCCCGCCAGCAGTGGAGCGTCCAGAGTAGGGCTCAGCCAATGAAGAAAGGATTCATGGGCGTATAAGCTGCGCGTGCTGCCCCACACGACTGCCAGCATGACGGCGCATAGAACAAGAAAAAGAGCTTGTCCTTGCCTCGCCGACAGCAGCACGACAATGACACTGGATACAAGCAGCAGACAGACGGCCGCATGAATATGGAAGCCCGGAAACCTGTCGATCGGTGTTATCCAAATGGGAAACATTAATGTAAACAGAATAAGGCCGGTGATCGACAGCGCCCAGCCCGTTCTCATATTCGGGGCGAATGTCGGCTTCCAGCCCGTAGCCCACAAGATACAAAAAATAAATAAAAACAGTATGCACAGGTATCCTGGCATCATTTTTGTTTCACCTCACGTAAACCTATTATGCGCCAACAAAAAAAGGCTATTCCCGTTAGTTAAACGGGAATAGCCTAAAGGCCTATCTCATTATTTCAGTTTGCTTAGTTTATCGCCGAAACGTTCGCCAAGCGAATAGCTCATGCTTTGGCTGTTCAAGCTTACGTTCGGGTTGTTAATCTCTTCTACTTTCGGAGAACGAGGCGCGCGCTCCGCTTTCGGAGCAGTTTCAGGCTTCTCAGGCGCTTCTTCCGTCTCTTTGATGCTGAGCGATACACGCTTCTCGGCCGGATTAAAGTCTAGTACCTTCGCCTTCACTTCTTGGCCTTCCTTCAATACTTCAAACGGCGTTGCGATATGGCGGTGCGCAATTTGCGAAATATGAACAAGCCCTTCAACGCCTGGAGCGATCTCAACGAATGCGCCGAACGTTACGATACGGCGAACGGTACCAGTAACGATGTCGCCCACTTTAAACTGGTCAGCCGCTTGATCCCATGGACCAGGCTGCGCAGCTTTCATGCTAAGGCTGATTTTACCGGCTGCAGGATCCACCTTCAGCACTTTAACCCGTACGGCTTGACCTTCGGACACAACGTCCTTCGGATGAGCAACATGCTGCCAGGAAAGCTCGGATACGTGAACAAGACCGTCAACTCCGCCGATATCGACGAAAGCGCCGAATGGAGTCAGACGCTGAACCGTTCCGTCAAGCTCTTGGCCGACTTGCAGGGAGTTCATAATTTTTTGCTTATTTTCTTCGAATTCCGCATCCAGAACATCCTTCTGGGACAGAATCACTTTTTTGTTCTCAAGGTCGAGCTCCTTCACTTTTACGCGAAGCGTGCGGCCCTTGTAATCGCTGAAATCTTCAACGAAATGACGCTCTACCATCGAAGCCGGAATGAAGCCGCGTACGCCAACGTCTGCGACGAGGCCGCCCTTCACAACGTCTGCGACCGTCACTTCGAACACTTCTCCGGATTCGAATTTGCGCTGAAGCTCTTCCCATGCTTTCTCGCCGTCAACAAGACGCTTCGAAAGAATCAGGCTTTCCTTATTGTCGTCAATGCTGACAACCTTCAGTTCAACCTCTTGACCGACTTGAACTGCGTCTGTAGCGTTCTCCAGCTGTACGGAGGACAGCTCGCGAATTGGAATGACACCGTCATATTTATATCCAAGGCTTACATAAGCTTGGTTATCTTCGATTTTGACGATTGTACCTTTAACGGAGTCGCCTTTCTTCAAAGAAACAAAATTGTCCATCGCGTCTTGGCTAACTTCCTCCGCGGCGGATTCTTGAACATTGATCTCTTCTGACATTGAAATAACCTCCTCGATTCATACCCCAACTTTATTTAAACCCGCATCTCTTTAGAGATGACGGTTTTAAAACAACTTATTGATGCTGCCGGGCAAGCTCCTGAATGCGAGCCATAACAACATCCATCGCTTGATCCAAAACGTCTGGAGATGATTCATCAATAATTTCGGAAAGCTGGATCGGCTTGCCATAACATACCTTCGTTTGGCGGAATAGCTTGTATCCCCCCACGATCGCAACCGGAACAACTGCAGCGCCGCTCCTCATCGCGATCATCGCCGTGCCTTTCTTCGCTGCTCCCGCGTTGCTGCGCGAGCCTTCCGGGAATATGCCCATGACCTCGCCGGACTTAAGCAGCGTGATGCCGGCTTTGATGGCATCCTTGCTGACTCCGCCGCGCTTGACGGGAAAAGCCCCGAACGCGCGAATAAGAGCGCCGAACACCGGAATTTTAAACAGTTCTTCCTTCGCCATAAAATGCACCTTTCGAGGCACTTTTACCCCGATGGTCGGCGGATCGAGATTGCTGATATGATTGGATGCCAGAATGACTGCGCCGGTTTTCGGAATATTCTCGACTCCGATAGCTTTCAAGCGGAAAAGGACCGAATAAATACATCTTAGCAAGAAGCGAAAAAAGACATATAACATAGTTTACTTCGCCTCCGCCAATTTGGTTCTGCTTAATTTCACAATCGAGCCTACAACTTCTTCGATTGTCATATGGCTGCTGTCCAATTCGATGGCGTCCTTGGCCCGAACCAGCGGCGAGATTTCCCTCTGCTCGTCCAACGCGTCTCTTTCGGCGATTTCCTTCTCCAATTGCTCAAGCGGTACGGACTGATCGGCAGGAAGCTCCTTGAATCGTCTGAGCGCCCTTTCCTTCACGGAAGCGGTAAGGAAAATCTTAAGCTCCGCGTCCGGAAGAACATGCGTTCCGATATCGCGTCCGTCCATGACAACTCCCTTGCGTCCCGCCATATTCCGCTGCATGCCGCTCAGCACTTTGCGAACGACGGCGCTGGCCGCAAAGTAAGACACTTGGCGCGTTACTTCGCGGGATCGGATGAGCTGCGTCACATCTTCTCCGTTGACGAAGATGGATTGACCGCTGACCCCCGGTTCCAGATCGATCCGGAGACTGTGCAGCATATCCGACAACCGCTGCTCTTGCTCGGCCGTAATCGATAAGCGCTGCGCGCTTAGCGTCACGGCTCTGTACATCGCTCCTGTATCGATGTACACGTAACCTAATTGCCCGGCGACCATCCTTGCGACCGTGCTTTTGCCGGCCCCTGCCGGCCCGTCAATCGCGATGTTGATACGGTCGCTGTCACCTTCTTGCAATGCCACGTACGGTCTACCCCCTTTAAATCAAGACGGCCTCTTTCCCGATGAAACGAGAGGTTCTCTATCATTTCAAAGAAAAAGCAGGCATTGCCTGCGAACGTGAAAATTATACCACAGTTTACCTGAGGATGCAAAAGAGAAGCGCTAGTTCAGGGGAGTTCCTTCCCACCGATCCGCGCTTGTCATAAAGCCTCTGATTATGTCGTTTTGCAATGCAACCTGGGACATTAGAACCAAGATAAGCAGCGCGATCACCAATTGCAGAAGCAGCTTGCTGAACCGGTCCGACAGCTTCAGCAAGTCGCATCTGCGGATGCAATCCAGCCTGTGCTTTAGCCGCTTGTACATAGGGAACGCCTCCTTTTTGTGGATAGCATTCCTTACTTTCCGGAACTTATGCATTTAAGTGCGATTTCGAAATTCAAGCTGCTTTTCGAAGCAATAGCGAATAATTTTTCCCCGGTCGGAATCGTTAATTTCAATAAACTTGCTCATCGCTTGCAGCCGCCCCGATTCCAGGTCCTGTACCCGTACGATTTCCGCCTTGAACGGCACGTGCTCGATTGAACCGTTACGGTAAGGAAGAAGCAGCCAGCAGCTAATTGACGATCCGCTTTCCAACCGCCATTTGGGGTCGCAAATAAAGGAAATCCCGCCTCCACCCACATCATCCGTCTGGCATACAAAACGTTCATTGTTGGACAACTGGACGGCCAAATCAAGATACGCCGGCACACGCAGGAAGCTTCTGCGCTGAACCTTCGTCATCTTCTCGGGATCCGGCTTCATAATTCTGACCAGTCGAACCGATTCGTCTTCCTTAAACCCGAGCACATGTGAGTCGAAATAATGCTTTACCCCGTCGGCGGAAACGAAATAGACAGACAATTCATCGCCGAGAAACAGGCGTTTTATGCGTCCGGTCTTCTGGCTCAGGGGATACTCGATATGTAGCGCGGTGTCTTCTTCATCCGCAATTCTGGACCGGTATTCGATAACCGACTCCTCTTCATCGGAAGAAGCGATTTGAAGATACAGCATCTGATTAATCTTTGGCAACAATATAGTCCCCTCCTATACTTCAGTCATTATAGCATGACAAAAGGAGGGGATCTATATCGATATTTATGCCAAAAGAACTATTAAGAAGCGGCAGCGCGGTCCTCGGAGGTCATCTCTTCAATCGATTCCTCGAGTCCCGTCTCCGAATTGATGTAAATCCGGTAGTTCGAGCCGTTAATGCTGCCCGTAAATTCATAACAGAGCACTTCCTCGCCCATTTCGCCGTCAATCAGCGCAAGCTGCTCCTTCGTCACTTTCAGTTCCGGATTAAGCGCCTTTCTCGCTTCCGCTTTTCCAATAATCGGGCTAGGCATTTTGCGTTCATGCCGCTCGTACACATACTCGCTGGCTTGCAGGCCGACCGTTTCTCCATTATCCAGAGCGACCTTAACCGTCAGCTTCTCCGGATAAATTAATACGCCGTTCTGCGTGCTGACGTAAGTAAAGGTGCCCGAAACATCGTTCGTGTCATAGCTGACCGCCCGCATCCCTTTAAATCCTTTCTCTTCGAGAAATTTATCCGCGGACGCTTTCGCCTGCTCGAGCGAAACCTTCGGCGCGCCAAGGTCCCTGAACTTCATAAACCAGATGAGCTGGGCGCCTCCTCTTTGCGTGAAATCCATTTGGATTTTGCGCGACGGATCGTCCGGGAAAGCAACGGCGGAATACGAGGAAAACTTGGTTCCTTTGCCGTTCTCCGTAATGGTGATCTGCGAAGGATCCACCTGCATGAACCGGGCCGCCTTCTCACGCACCTCTTCAGGCTTCGCAGGTTCTCCGCTCAGCATCTTGATCGTGTTCTTCTCATATAAGCTAGTGACGGATGGTCCCCAATCCATTTCCGGATACTGGCCGACCTTCTCGTTGACATTCCGCAGACCGTCGACGATGATATTTCCGCTCTCCTGCTGGTCCTGCGCGATCGCGACCTCCACATCCATCCATCGCAGGTTGTCGTTGATGACATCCTCTTGCATGCGGTGAAGATCTTTAGCGATTTCATTGGACTTCTGATACAACGTTTGCAGCGTTTTGTACTCGTTGTCCGTCAAAGGCTGCTTTGTTAAATCGCGAACGGCCGTCTTATAAGCGAAGTTCGAAATGTGGGAGAGAAAGTCCTCCGCTTCCGTAAACGGCAAATAGCTTAGAGGGAGCTGGCTGATCTCGTTTTGCGCTTGGCTCGTCAACCGCCATACGTTAACCAGACCTTTACGGTGATACCCGTTGGAGGTCGAATTGACCGCAAGCGTATTGCCAAGCTGCTCATGCAGCTTCTCCACGTGGAAGGTTAAATCGTGAAAAGCGCGCTGATATTGGTTCTCCGCCTTGATAAGAATCGAGTTTTTTTCCTGATGCTCCTGATAACCCCAATAAACCGCGCCGATCAACAGTACGGCTACGATCGGAAACATAATCGAGCTGAGTCTACTGTACATGCAAAAAGCTCCTTTCTTATGCCAAACCTGGTGTTAGTTTGGATTCGCGAAAGGAGCTTTATGCATATTCTGTATGGATTTACGAGCGGAATTAAGGGCATTAAACCGGATGCTCTTCAATCTCCAAATCTTTACTATTATTGCAGATGCATTGTTTAAAGCCCGTATCGATCATGCCCTTGTCCCGTCTTCCTCTCAAAACGAATTTCTCACCGCATACATTGCATCGAATCGTAACTTTTACGCGAGCAGCTTCCATATATTCCTCCTGTTATACCAGATAACAATAAGTATAGACGGATCCGCTACAATTTAACCTCGTCCTCCCGGCTCATAAGCCGGAACGGCGATCGGTCGTTCGCGTGGTTCATTTTACGTAATCCCCAAATCCATAGGATGATCATGAACGGTATAATGAACCATACCCAATATTGTTTGATTCCAATGATGATAAAGTCATACAACCCGTGAAGCGCGAGCGGGAGCACAAACGATATGGCAAGAAACAATATGGATTTGGACGATTTCTCAAACTTGGCTTTGCCAAGATAATACCCCATCATAACCCCAAACAAAGCATGGCCGGACACCGGCAGCACCGCCCTGATTAGGAGCGTTCCGACGGATGAAGGCGAGTAGATCGCATACAATACGTTTTCTACGGTTGCAAAGCCGAGCGAGATGGACGCGGCGTAGACGATGCCGTCATAAGGCTCGTCAAACTCCATGTGGTTGTAGATGACATGGTAAAGCACGAACCATTTCAAAAACTCTTCTACAAAAGCCGACTGCACAAAAGCCGACACGAAAGCGGCGTCCCCAAGCCATATTTGGAAGCCCCGCTGAAGCACCATGATCGGCACCACAATCAGCATTCCGAGCAGGAACATTCGCACAACCATATGAATCGGTTCGGAATCGTAACGGTCCCGAAGGTATAAATAAGTCAGCAGCGATATGCCTGGCGCTATCGCCGCTGTCAGAACTGAAAACAAAAGCATCTTGTCCCTGCTTTCCTACACCCACCCGCGGAACCTGACCGCTTCGGCCAATTTGCGAACGCCGGTCATATAAGCGGCAAGCCGCATATCGACCTTGCGGGTTAAATGTATGTCGTAGACGTTCTCGAAACCGCGAATCATCATGAGCTTAAGCTTTTCGTCGATTTCTTCTTCGCCCCAATAATAGCCTTGGTTGTTCTGGACCCATTCGAAATACGAGACGATCACGCCCCCGGCGCTTGCCAGCACATCGGGGATGAGGAGCACTCCCTTTTCCGTCAGTATCCGGGTTGCTTCGAGCGTCGTCGGGCCGTTCGCGGCCTCAACGACAATCGAGGCTTTCACGCGGCTCGCGTTTTGTTCCGTAATTTGATTTTCGATAGCGGCGGGAACCAGCACATCGCATTCCAGCTCCAGCAGCTCGGCGTTCGTAATCGTATTCGAAAATAAATTCGTCACGTTGCCGAAGGAATCGCGCCGATCCAGCAAGTGAGGGATATCGAGTCCGTCTTTATTATACAACGCGCCGTTCACATCGGAAATACCAATTACTCTTGCGCCGGCCTCATGCATAAACTTGGCAAGATAGCTGCCCGCGTTGCCGAAGCCTTGAATGACAACACGCGCATTCTCGATCGGGATTCCCTTAAGCCTCAATGCCTCATGAATCATGATGACAACCCCGCGCGCCGTGGCTGTCTCCCGGCCCTTGGAGCCTCCGAGCACGATAGGTTTGCCGGTAATGAATCCGGGCGAATCAAACTCGCGTATCCGGCTGTATTCGTCCATCATCCATGCCATAATTTGCGAATTGGTCATCACGTCAGGAGCCGGAATGTCCTTGGTCGGGCCTACCAGCTGACTGATCGCTCGAACATAGCCGCGGCTGAGACGTTCAAGCTCGCCGAACGACATTTTGCGGGGATCGCACACAATACCGCCTTTTCCGCCGCCATATGGCAGATCGGCGATTCCGCATTTGAGGCTCATCCAAATCGATAACGCTTTTACTTCCTTCTCCGTCACGCCCGGATGGAAGCGAACGCCTCCTTTTGTAGGACCGACGGCGTCGTTATGCTGCGAACGGTAACCGGTAAACACTTTCGTTGTGCCGTTATCCATCTTTACCGGAATCCGGACAGTGAGCAGCCGGATCGGTTCCTTCAGCAATTCGATCATGTCTTCCCCATAGCCCAGCCTTTTTAACGCCTGTTCGATCACGACCTGCGTCGCATGCAGTACATCGTTCATCGTCTCACCCATCCTGCCCTTCCGCCTTGTTCTACAACTAATATGGACCCCATAGGCGTTAGCTATTCGGACAGGACGTTATGAAAAAAGAACATCCCCGGGCTCATGTCACAGCCCATCGATGTTCTTGTATGCAAGCGAGGTTACCCATTAAAATTGAAAGTGCTCGCAAATTTCCTTCACCGCAGATTCGGCCATGATGACCTTTCCGTACTCCTCCAGCATTGCGAACGTTACGGAAACCGCTTCCCCGTATTCCGCAAGAAGGGCGATAACCGCTTGATGCTTCGAAGCGTCCACATACGCCGGTTCGATGGCGAGAATCCACTTGCCGTTGTACGAGTACAGTCTGCCGCTTTCGGTCAATGCGGAAGCTTTCAGCTGCTTCGCGGCTGAGATCACGTCTTCGAAATCGCGGAACGCGTACATGACAACGTCGCTTTCCTCCATTGTCACTTCCATATCGTATATATCGTCTTCCAATTCGTCCTCTTCTCTCGAACGTTCATCTCCCGCGTGGTTCGATTTGCCGCGGGTCACGATGATGACCATGCCTTGGGCTGGCATTGCCAGCACTTCAACCGCCAAAGGACCGCTCGCATCGAAGCCGAGCTCCGTATAAGCCTGCTCCATCATTTCCAGGAACAGCTCGTGAAGCTTAGGCGGCTCGCGCCACATATCGTCCTTCTGGATCCCCCGTTCGAGCAAGTCGTCGAACGTCAGGAAAATCCGTATTCGGTCCTGACTAAGTCGCTCGATTTTCATGACAGGATCCTCCTTTGCAGCATCTGTCGTAATAGCGTATGAATCTGAAGCACGAATGTGCATAAAATGGACTCATACTGGCTATGTAATTACTTTATCATGTCTGGAACACGATTGCACTAGATTTGGCTGAAAAAAAAGAATCGGCAAGGCGCTTTTCAAAGGAAAGCTGCCGCACCGATTCTTCACGAGCTGAATGAACACACTAATGGTGGGAATGGGAAGACGATTCCGCTTTAATTTTGTTCACTTCCCGCTTTACGGACGGGTCGCTCTCAACAATCGCGTTAATTTGCTCCCAAGCGGCTGCGGATTTTGCGGCGGTATCTTCGGAGTGCTTTGGGGCAAGTGCCGCTGCAGCCTCCTTTTTCCATCCGCCGTTCATTACTTTCGTTACGGATTTGCTTGCGATATCGGACATTGCGCTCGACGCCCACGCCATCGCGCCTGGACGCTTCCGGGAAAGATATAAAGTAGCCGCGGCGCCGAGAAGTCCGCCTAGCATAATTCCACTCATTCTCATCGTCAGACACCTCCTATTCGAATACAGGTGTAGTTTGACCCCTCGGCCTGCCCGCCATGCGATATAAATAAAGGAAACGATGCAGTCCGCAAATTCCGATCTTATGTTAGAATGTTAGCGAAGACATCACGATACTCGCTTCATATGGAGGAAAAAATGCGCAAAAAATGGACATTTTTTATCGCCCTTATCCTTGTGGCAGGCCTTGCAGGCTGCTCGAACGGCGAAAGCGATACTGCCGCGTCCAACGCGGTCTTAATGGAGCGGGCGGATGAGCCTGCTTCTTCCGAACCTGCCGCTAGCGATCCTGCCGTTACCGTCTCCGCAGCTGCAGCTCCGACGCCCACGGCTGCCCCTGCCCCGGACACGGAAGCGATTCAGCAGCCGCTTTACCGGCTCAACGAGGTTTACCGCTTCGTGCCCATCCGGGACGATGTTCCCGACAAAGCCGTGCTGCTTACCTTCGATGACGGTCCGAAGGATGAAGCCATCATCGAAAGTCTGATGGATACGCTGGATAAACATAACGCGAAAGCGATTTTTTTCGTCAACGGCTACCGGGTCAAACAAAACCCGGAGCTTTTGAAGCTAATATTTGAGCGCGGCGGAACAATCGGCAATCATTCCTATGATCATATCAATTTGAAAAATGAAGAGGCCTCCGTCGTCGAGGAGCAAATTGGAAGTGTGCAGACAGCTGTAGAGGAGCTGACCGGTGCGCGACCGAAATTTTTCCGGCCGCCATTTGGCGCAGGGGACGAGGCTGTCAAAGAAGTCGCCAAAAAGCACGGCCTTCTATATATGACGTGGTCGAACGGATCGCTCGATTGGGACAGCTCCGCCCGGGATAAACCGGAGGTTGTTGTCAAAAATGTAATGGAGCAGCTGCATCCAGGCGCCAACATCCTGATGCATGAGCTGCAATGGACGGCGGACGCGCTCGATGAGCTGCTCTCCAAAATTGAAGCGGAAGGCTACGTATTTATAGATCCGGCAACGATAGAAACCGTCGAATAAGAATTGTTCTATCCAAGCAGCTGCAGCGATCAAGGGCTGTAGGTGTTGCCGTACCAGAATAAAAAGGCGACCAGGCCAACAAACAAAACAAAAAGAATATTATAATACCATCTATTCACTTTTTGGATGCTAGAAGGAAACTTCTTGCGTCTGGGCGGTAGATTAAGCGGCGCCTCATCCTCGGATGACGCCGTATTCGTCATGTCGTTCCGTTGTTCGGACTTCTGCCTGCCAGCGGAACGGCCATGTCTCAATTTCCTGCTCATGACTCCCTCCTGAATCGAATAATAAGACCCATCACCAGGTCGATGATGAAATGCGCCGCTATCGGCGCCCAAAGCGTGCCGCTTTGCTCGTATATCCAGCCAAGGCCGTAGCTGATGGAGAACACAAGGCCTGTCGGGATCCAGTGTCTCAAATAACGAACGTGGATCGTCGCAAACACAATGCTTGTCCAATACGGCCCGATTGCATGCTGAACCGCACCGCGAAACAGCAGCTCCTCGCATATTGCAACGATAAATGCGATAAGCACGATATGCCAGACCGGCCGTTTCCGGAAGATGCGGTCATTGACTCCCCCATCGTCGGCGGCCTCCTCCGGCACCCAGCGGGAAATAAGAAGGTCGACGGCTATGACAGCAGCCGCTAAACCGGCTCCCCAGTATAGAAAGTTGAGCTCATTCGGAATGGCTAGCAGGCTGAACAAATTTTGACGCTGAAATAAAATCCATATGATACCGATAATAAGAGTAAGCGCTTGGGTAGCGTACAAATTTATTAGTAGCATGCGGTCATCAATTTCGTCAACGTTCACCTTGCGTACACGAATATTCCGCGGATCGAATTTTTTCATAGCTGCGCGCCCCGCTCTCATCAATTGTAGTTTTACTATTCATATAGAAACATCGAAGGAGATTTAACATGGAAAAACGATTAACGATTTCAGCAATGTTATTCAGTGTAGGTTTTGTATTTATGCTCGTTCTTGCGGTAGGCGCTTTTTTCTTCGGCGTGCAGGTCGGCTCCGAGAAGATCGAAGCCAAATATACGGCCGCAAAGGCCGAGGAAGAGAAAGGCAAGGTCGACGATTCCGCTACGCCGTATCAGCAACAGGATCTCGTATCCTTCTATCTTACCGTATTTTCGCCTTACCGTGAATTTCAAACGGAGTGGCTGTCCGCGATGGACAAGCTCTCCCGAGGCGGCAATGTGGATGCAAGCTCAGCATTCAAAAATCTGTCCAAACTAGCTTCGAAAAAAGCCGAGGAGGCCTCCTCCTTCAACATGCAGAAATCGCCTCTGCTGGGCGATGCGCAAGTCGCTTATATCCGAAGCATGAAGCTGTTCAAATCGGCTGCGGATAAAGCGGCCTCCTCGAAATCGGCGTCGCATGCCGACCTATTCAAAGCTGTTCTTGCGGACAGCAACTATAAGACCGCGGTCAAAGAATCGCTGGACGGCCAGAAGGCTTATTATGAAGCGATGCAGAAATGGGCGGCGACGGTCGATATCAATATCCCTGCGGTAGCGAAGACGCCGGATCCGCTCAGTGTCGCCAAATGGAACGCGATGCCGATTACGGTTAAAAACCTAGTTATCGCAGACTATTTGGCGAAGCAGGATGAAATGAACAGCTTCTATCCTCATGATTTGACGAGCCGAGTCGACGAATTTATTAAATCGGGACAAGCGTCCAAAATGAAGCTGCAGACGGTTAACGGCATCGTGGAGCTTCTGATCGGCACGAAGGCTGTCGATTTCGGCGATTTCGGCCCGAACAAAGAACAATTTTACGCATCCGAGACACTGCCGCAGCTGCCATTTTTCTACTCGGAATAACATTTGTCGAACGGTGTGTTTGAATCATAACGAAATTTTCACAAATGAGCAAGTTTGTCCATTGCAATTAACTGCGGTAATGCTATAAAATAGTAAAGTCCTATTCGTTCGTTACGGAACTCTCGACCCGTGTGCTCCAGGGAGTGCGGGCCGAGGGTTTTTCTGTACATATTTCACAATTTCTAGGAGGCCAGTTAGTCATGTACAAAGTGCTAGTGTCCGATCCAATCAGCGACCTGGGGATCCAACAGCTTGTCGAAGCAACAGATGTGGTCGTCGACAAAAACCCCGGGTTAAGCGAAGACGAATTAACGGCAATAATCGGCGAATATGACGCCTTGCTCGTTAGAAGTCAGACGCGGGTAACCGCAAAAATAATGGAAGCAGGCAAAAAGCTGAAAGTTGTCGGCCGCGCCGGCGTCGGCGTCGACAACATCGATCTGGAGGCGGCTACGCAGCGCGGTATTATCGTGATTAACGCGCCGGACGGCAACACCATTACGACTTGCGAGCATACCTTTGCGATGATGATGGCCGTTGCCCGCCATATTCCGCAAGCCTATGCGAAGACGGTAAGCGGAACGTGGGACCGCAAATCCTTCCTGGGCGTTGAGCTTCGCAACAAAACGCTTGGCGTACTCGGCATGGGCCGCATCGGCAGCGAGGTTGCCAAACGCGCCAAAGCTTTCGGCATGAACATTATGGGCTATGATCCGTTTATGACGGAAGAGCGCGCGGAGAAGCTGGGCGTTAAGCTGGCAAGCGTGGATGACATCGTTCGCAATGCCGATTTCATGACCGTTCATACGCCGCTTACACCGGAAACCCGTCATATGATCGGCAGAGCGCAATTCAGCGTCATGAAGCCTGGCATGCGTATCGTCAACTGCGCGCGCGGAGGCATTATCGATGAGATCGCGCTTGTCGACGCGATTGACCAAGGTATCGTTGCAGGCGCTGCATTCGACGTATTCGAAGTGGAGCCGCCGGCAGCCGACCATCCTTTCCTGAACCATCCAAAAATTATCGTTACTCCGCATCTTGGCGCGTCGACCGTTGAAGCGCAAGAAAACGTCGCGATCGACGTGTCGGAGCAAGTGCTTCACATATTGCGCGACGAGCCGTTTATGAACGCGGTAAACATGCCGCCGATTCCGGCGAACCTGCAAAGCAAGCTGCAGCCTTACTTCGCGCTTGGCGAGAAGCTCGGCAGCTTCATCGCTCAGTCGACGGAAGGAGCGGTACAAGAAATTGTCGTCAGCTACTCCGGCGAGCTTGCGGAAGTGGATACACAGCCGCTTACCCGCTACATCGTTCGCGGCGTGCTGTCGCATCATCTGGGAGCCGACCAAGTTAACGTCGTCAACTCCATGCACCTTGCGAAGCTGCGCGATGTCAATATCGTCATTCAGAAATCGCACGCGTCGAAGGACTTTACCAACCTCGTTACCGTTGCGCTCCGCACGAAGAAGGAAGAGCATGTTGTAGCCGGCACGCTGTTAACCGGCTATGGCCCGCGAATCGTGCAGATTGACAAATATCCGGTAGACGTAACGCCTGAAGGCAACTTGATTCTGATCTCGCATAACGACAAACCGGGCATTATCGGCCGCGTAGGCACATTGCTCGGCAATAACGATGTCAACATCGCGACGATGCAAGTCGGTCGCCAGCTCGAAGGCGGCTCCGCGATTATGGTGCTCCGCGTAGACAAAGGCACGCCAAAGGATGTGCTCGTTCAATTGACTAGCATGCCTGAGCTTAACACCGCAAAAGAAATTATTTTGCCATAAATGTTTCACGATAAACAAGATTTATCGTAAAGCTTCAACAAAAAAAGCGTTCCCGAGCGGGAACGCTTTTACTGTTTTCTTTCTTTGCGGACAACTTCCGCATAGTTCAGACATTTATTCGTGGGCTTCGACAGGCAGAAGCAGCGTAAATGTCGTACCGTTTCCGTTATGGCTGTCGACAACGATTTTGCCGTTATGCAGATCAATCAAGTTTTTGACGATAGCAAGCCCAAGGCCCGTTCCGCCTGAGTTGGCTCTTTTCCGCGCTTTGTCCGCTTTGTAAAACCGTTCGAATATATAAGGAACGTCCTCTGGCGGAATCCCGGCGCCTTCATCCTTCACTTTCAGCTGGATATACGCTTTTCCGCTCACCATCTGCTCTTCCCCTGAGATCGTAATCGACTTTCCGGCCGGCGTATGCCGCAGCGCGTTATCCAATAAGTTCGTCAGCACCTGCTCAAGCCGGTCCTCATCCGCCTGCTTCATGATAAGCGGATTGGACTCCGGGATATCGGCCGTAAGCGTTACCTCACGCTCCTTGGCATACACCTGGAACTTGCGGTGAACCCGCTTTACGATGTTTCGCAGATCGACTTGCTGGAAATGCATTTCGACATGGCCGGCTTCCATCCGCGCAATGTCCAGAAAGTCATTAACGAGACGCCCCATCCGCAGCGATTCATCATAAATGACCTGAACAAGCTCTTTGCGCTCCTCCGGCGAAGCGACGATATCATCGAGCAGCGCCTCGCTGTAGCCTTGCAGCATCGACAGCGGCGTACGAATCTCGTGCGAGACATTCGCCACAAAGTCGCGTCTTAGCTTATCCAGCTTATGCTCCTCCGTAACGTTCCGAATCACCGCTACAGCCCCGCGAACGAAGCCGCCGGACTGCAATGGCGCCATCACGACGGACCAGACGCTGCTGTGGACGTGAACCTTGCCGGTCTGATCCTTCCCTTCCCTCATCACGCTTTGGAACAGCTCGCGCAGCGGCATCGGTACGCCGGCCAAGCTTTGACCGTTGTCCCGGGTTTCTTCCTCCCAGCCTGATTCCAGGCTGGACCAGCCGTCTAGCAGCAAATGCCCGCTCGGGTTCGTCAGAATGACCTCTCCCTCCGCGTTAAACGTAATGACGGAGTCCCCCATGCTTCGGAGGACGCTGGCCAGATGATTTTTCTCGTGGTTGAGCGCGTGAATCAGCTTCTCGAGCTGCTCTGTCATATGGTTAAACGTATTGGCCAGCTGGCCGATCTCGTCCGAGGAACGAATCTTCACGCGCGTGCTGTAATCGCCCTGCGATACGGAATCGGCCGCATCCTTCAGCTGCAGGAGCGGCTGCTGGATTTTGGATGATAAAAAAAACGCAAAAAATGTGGAAAGCAAAAAGCCGATAATAGCCGTAATAATAAACAGCACTTTAATGTCATGCGCATTTTCGTCAAACCAAATATCGATATATTGCAGCAGAAATACGCCCAAAATAAGCAAGACGACGGCGACAAGCAGCATAATGGTCGCCCACAGCTTGCCTACGACGCTATTCCAAAGCAAACGCGCCAGTCGGTCCCACAGCTTCATTTATTTCGGCACCTCTAGTTTATAGCCTACTCCCCACACCGTTGTAATCATGGCGGCAGCTTCGGAGGATACCTTGTTCAGCTTCTCGCGAAGACGTTTCACATGGGTGTCGACCGTACGCAGATCGCCGAAAAATTCATAGTTCCATACATCCTTCAGCAGCTCCTCGCGGGAAAATACCTTATCCGGCGATACGGCCAAATAATGCAGGAGCTCGTATTCCTTCGGCGTGAGGCTCACTTCCTGTCCGCCCGCCGTTACGCGATGCGCGTCATGCTCGATAATTAAGTGAGGGAAAACAATATTGTTGCTCGTATTCATTTCCTTCGTCAAAAAAGCAGTGGCGGAGGAACGTCTCAATATCGCCTTCACCCTATAGATGACTTCGCGAGGACTGAACGGCTTGACGACATAATCGTCCGCGCCTACCTCAAAGCCTTGCACGCGGTTCATTTCCTCGCCTTTGGCCGTCAGCATAATGACCGGCGTCGCCTTGACTTGACGCAGCCTGGAGCAAACCTCCACGCCGTCGATGCCCGGCAGCATTACATCCAGCAGAATAAGCGCGTAGTCCGTATTCGACGCGAGCCTTAGCGCGGTTTCACCGTCCTCGGCTTCGTCGATGGTATAGCCCTCTTTCTCCAAATACATTTTCAGAAGACGGCGAATGCGTTCCTCGTCGTCCACAACCAAGATGCGGTTCCCGTAATCGGACATCAATAGCAGCTCCTCTCAAGCGCTTTATTAGGTGCCGGAATAGGAATGGAGACCGGCAATGACAAGATTAACCCCAATCAAAGTAAACAGTACAATAACGAAGCCGATGACCGCGAGCCACGCGGAACGTAGTCCTTGCCAGCCCCGCGACAGCCGGAAATGGAGATAAGCGCTGTAGTACAGCCAAGTAATAAGCGCCCATACTTCCTTCGGATCCCAGCCCCAGAAGCGGCCCCACGCCTTCTCTGCCCAGATCATGGCGAAGATCAGCGCGCCGAGCGTAAAGACCGGGAAGCCGATTACAATTGCCCGGTAGCTGATTTCATCCAGGTCGTCCGGATCGATCCCTTCCAGCGCCGGATGGATTACCGCACCAAGCGGCTTGCGGGAAATCAGGCGAAGCAATCCGTAAAGGACGAGTCCCGACAAAATGGACCAAATGACGGTATTGAATTTGCGTCCGGCGTTGACGCCGTTCATCCATGACGGCGCTTCGAACAGCGGTTTGTCCATGCCAAGGAACGACTCGTACGATTCGACCTGGCTGTTGTAAGGCTTCACAATCGGCGGCATATAATAATTTACGGTCTCCACTCTCGTCTGCTGCTGGCCTTTGCTGTCGATCGTCACGTTCTCCTGCGTAAACGTCGCTTCGTAGCCGGCTGCGCGGAACGAGAAGACGACGATAATAAAGCCTACGATAACAAGGATGGTGCCAAGGGTAAACTCGACCCAAAACTGCTGTCTTCTCGCGGATTTCGTCTTCTCGGTAAAGTTGACGACACGCAGCAGGTACATCAGTCCGGCTGCAAATCCGACGGCAAAAAAAGCTTCGCCGAGCGCGGCCGTCGTAACGTGAACCTTAAGCCAAATGCTCTCAAGAGCCGGGATGAGCGGCTGTACCTCCGACGGGAACACCGATGCGTAAGCGACGATAATGATCGTCAGCGGCAGCGCAAACACGCCGAGAAGCGGTTTGCGGTACATCGCGTAAACAATCGTATATGCGATCATAATCGCCATCGCGAGGAACGTCATAAACTCGTACATATTGCTGGTCGGAATTTGTCCGCTGCCCGCCCAGCGCGTAAAGAAGAAGGTCAAGTGAGCGGCAAGGCCCGCGCTCGAGACGACAAAAGCAATTTTGCTCCACCGTCTCACATGCTCCTCAGGCTCGCGGTTGCCCCACTTCTTGCCCGCTATGGCAATGACATAGAATAAAAACCCGAAGCAGTATAGAAAAAAGGCGACTAAAAAAGCGTCACCGCTAAAATCAACTAAGTTCACGCGTTTTTCCCTCCGTTATCCAGCGTCTTCGGATCGACCGAAACGCCGATTTTCTTAAGCGCGCTCGCAATGTCCGAACGCATGCCGAACCAGTTTTTGTTCGTATGGGCGCCAAGCGCAAGCTCGCCGTCGTCAACGCGAAGCCAAATGCGGCGATGCTGCCAGTAAGAGCCCATAATTAATCCTACCATCGAGAAGACGGCACCGATCCACAGGTATGGCAGCGCTTTGTCCATACGGACGTTCAGATGTGTGGTCGCCTCCGAAAAATCAACGTTCTCCATGCCTTCCACGCGAATTTCGATTTTATCCGCCAGCTCTCGGTTAATCGTATCCTGGGCGAATTTCACCTTATCCTTCTGCATCGGGAAATAAATATAAGGCTCCCCATCCTCCGCAAGGCCAGGTCCTTTCACCGAAAATACAAAAGCGGGAGCATTCGGCTCACGGGATAACGTCGTCGGCTTCCCTTCGCTGTTCAGCGCAAACTCCATATAGTTCGCAATCAGGTCAAGCGTAAATGGCCCTAGCTTATGCTGAGTTTCCGCTTCTTTCATCGGCAGATAGAAGGGCCCGTAAACCTCTCCCGTTCGCTTGTCGACAAGCACCGGCTTAACGGAATTTAATCTCGGCGTCAGGTCGAAGTCGAACTGATAGAGCTTCAAGCCTTTATAGGTGAGAGGATGGTTGACGGTAATGTCGTCCTTTTTCACCTCTTCGAGCACAGGCTCCTTGAGCGGATCGCTGCAATTGCTTACACATTCGTACAGGATAGCTTTTGTTTCGTACTTTTTGGCGCGGGCAGTCCCCTTCAGCTCGTCCGGCAGCTCATCGTCCGTATAAAATTCAACGGTAAACTTCTCGCTTTTCAAATAATAATTCGTACCGGCAATCTGCACCGTGTCCCCGTCAGGAACACTGATGTACGTATCCATCTGCCAGCCGGGAATGCTTCGGGCCAATATCGCAAGCAGGAACAAAATAAGGCCGATATGATTAATATAAGGGCCCCATCTGCTGAACCGGTTTTTCTCCGCCAGCAATGCCGTTCCTGTGCCTTCCTCGAAGTGCACCTTGTAGCCTTTTTTCTTCAGCGCCTCGCCGTAGCTCGCCACCCATTCCTTCGAGTCGCCTTCAATCCGGTCCCGATAAACCGCTTTCTGACGCAAAATAAACTGGTGATGCTTCCTGATCTGCTGCTTCTTCAGCGCGCGGTACAGCGGAAGCACGCGGTCCAAGCTGCAAATGACGAGCGACGTGCCGATCATGACGAGCAGGCCGATGAACCACCAGCTTTCGTAGGTATGAGATAACCCGAGCAAATAATAGATTTTCCCGAGTATCCCGTAATTCTCTTGATAGTAGCTTGCAGGATCGGGAAGATTGATAAACGTATTCTCCTGCGGGTAAATCGTACCCAGCATCGCCGTCACAAACGTGATGACGATCAAATAGATCGCGATTTTAACGGAAGAGAAAAAATTCCATATCCGGTCGATAATCGAAGGGTTGCTCTTCTGCGACCTGCGTGCAACCCCGTCATATCGCATCTCCAGCGGTTCTTCGGATTTCGCCAGCTCCTTGTCGAGCGGCTTCCCGCATGATTCGCAAAGCACCGTTCCTACGGAGTTCTGGTGCCCGCATTCACATTTTGTATTTTCTATTGATAACACGTAAGCGTCCTCCTACAGCTGCAGCAATCGTTCTACCCGTTCATCGATGTCTTTCTCCAGCATTCCGCCGACAACGACCTCCATCAGCGTGCCGTCCGGTTTGACAAAAAATGTTGTCGGATACTGTCTCAGCCCGTAGCTGCGTTCCGTCTTGCGGTTCACATCGCGAAGAATCGGATAGGTCAACTCGAAGCGCTTCACGAAGTTGTTCACCGTCAGGGTGTCTTCGCTCAAGTTGATAGCCAGTATAACCAAATCCTTATCCTTCCATTTCGTATATTGCCGCTCAAATTCCGGCATTTCCTTCACGCACGGTTCACAGAAGGAGCCCCAGAAATTGATAACGACGGGTTTGCCCTTATAATCGGACAAGCTTACGGTGCCTCCGTTCAAATCCGCAAGCGTAAACGCCGGCGGCTCGCTTCCTGCCTCCAATGGGCCGGACTTGTCATCGCCGAATAGAGCGGACCATATCGCGTATCCGCCAATGACCAATACGGCCAGCAAAATAACGATCTGCACCGTTCTGCGCGATTTTCCCATCTATGTATTCACCACCAGTTCTATCGTCCAGCTACTTTAGATTCATTATAACGAAAAGTCGACGGCAATAAATGCCGCCGTCGCTCACTTTTTATGAACTTTATGTGTCTTGCGGGCGCTGGCCAGCAGGTCCTTCACCTCTTGCGGCGTTAGATGCCTGTACTTGCCTCTGCCCAGCTGCTGCAGCCCCAAATCGCCGAACTTGATCCGCTTCAGACGAATGACTTTATGGTTGATCGCATCGAACATGCGGCGCACTTGGCGGTTGCGGCCTTCGTAGATCGTAATCGATATCGTCGCCTCATTTTTTTCCGTATCCACGTCATGGTATTCCACTTCCGCAGGAGCTGTCATACCGTCCTCAAGCTGGATCCCTTTCTGAAGCTGTTCCAGGGCGGAGCCGTGAGGAATGCCCTTAACGGTAGCGAGGTAGGTTTTCGGCACGTGATGACTCGGATGCGTCAGCATATTCGCGAAGTCGCCGTCATTTGTCAACAGCAGCAAACCTTCCGTATCGTAATCCAGACGTCCGACAGGATAAACCCTCTCTTTGATACCCGGTAAAAAATCTGTGACGATTTTGCGCCCCTGCGGGTCTTTGGCGCTTGTAATAACGCCCTTAACCTTATTCATCATGATGTAAAGCTTCTTCTCGCCTTTTACGGGCTTTCCGTTCACCGTAATGACATCCGTCGCCGGATCCGCTTTAACGCCCAAGGTCGTAACCTTCTCGCCGTTCACTTCGACAGCGCCGGACAAAATGAGCTCTTCGCATTTCCTCCGGGAAGCGACCCCCGCTTGGGCCAATATTTTTTGTAAACGTTCCACTGCTTTCACCTCACTCTACATCATAACGATATAGGAGGCAAAGCACAAGTTCGCTTAACGGAATATGTACATGCAAATAAAGATCGCCGCAAAGAAGCCGACAATATCGGAAAAAAGCCCAACCTTAAGCGCGTAACGAGTACGTCTGACAGCAACAGCGCCGAAATAAACGGTAAGCACGTAAAAGGTCGTGTCCGTGCTTCCTTGAATGGTGGAAGCGATTCGTCCGATCATGGAATCGGGACCATAAGTTTGAATAAGATCTGCCGTAAACGCAAGTGAGCCGGCTCCTGTTAATGGTCTTAAAATGCCAAGGGGCAGCACTTCGCTCGGTATGCCCAAATAATCGAATGCGGGACGGACGGCGGAAAGCATCATTTCCATTGCGCCAGAAGCTCTAAACATGCTGATCGCCACCATCATCCCGACAAGCGGCGGAATAATCGAGATCGCGGTGCCGAACCCGTCTTTGGCTCCTTCAACGAAGGTTTCATACACCGGCTGTTTGCGGCGAAGCGCCGCGTAAAGCGGGATAAATACGATAATGGCTGGAATCATCCATACGGATACTTTGGAGAAGAGCTCATACAACTTCCCCACCTCCCGACGTATGGCTTGCTGGGGTTATAGGCTTCGTTGCGTGATGTAATTGCGGTGATGAAGGCGGAGTTTGCGAGCGGCGGCGATACCAGCGGTCGGCGGCGATTGCGGCAGCCGTTGCGACAAAAGTGGCTGCCAGCGTTGTGCCGATAATTTCCGCCGGATTCGCGGAGCCGTAATTCATGCGGATCGCGATAAGAGTCGTCGGAACAATCGTTATGCTGGAGGTGTTTAACGCGAGCAGCGTACACATGGCCGGCGTAGCCGTGTCCTTATCCGGATTCAGCTTCTGAAGCTCCTGCATCGCTTTGATGCCCATCGGCGTTGCCGCGTTGCCAAGTCCAAAAAGATTCGCGCTTAAATTGCTCATGATGTAGCCTAGCGCGGGATGATCCTTCGGGATGTCGGGGAATAGCCAGCGAACGATCGGCCGAAGCGCTTTCGCCAGCTTCGCCAGCAATCCCGCGTCCTCCGCGATACGCATCATCCCAAGCCAGAATACCATAATGCTGATTAAGCCAAAGCTGACCGTGACGCCGGATTTGGCTCCTTCGAACGCCGCCTGCGTCACCGTGTCTATTTTGCCGTTAAACGCCGCAACAACGACGCTGATTACGATAAAAAACAACCAGATCCAATTGACCATTGTTTTTCCTCCCCCATAAAAAAAGACTTGCGGAATTTAATGAAAAAGCGCTTGTATCGAGTTTTTAAATCGGCCTGCTACCGTATGTTCCTCAGCCGACCGCCGGAAATCCGCCAGCGTCTGCTTGCTTCGCTCGGAGCGGTCCGGCTGCTGAAGTCGTACGTCCCCCTGATCGTAGACTGGCACCGCCCCCACACGTTGATCGTTCACGAATATTTCAAGCTTACCTCGTTCCCCTAATCGGTAAGCGGTAGAAACCGGGTCGATTAACACGAGCTTTTTGTGAATGCCGCCTTCTTCATCCGATCTCATCGGGTACCGGAAGCTTTGTCCGACAATATATGGATATCCGGCAATTTCCTCGCCTTTTCTTGCGATCGTATGGAGAGGGAAATGCTGATAGCCCCAATCCAAAAGCTTCTTATGATCCGCCCAGTCGTCGCTGTCATTGATCGTGACGGCGGCAAGCCTTTGGCCATTGCGTGTTGCCGAGCTGACCAGGCAGCGAAGCGCTTTTTTGGTATAACCCGTCTTTACCCCATCGGCGCCGTCATACATGGACAGCATTTTATTTTTGTTGCGCCAGCGGTAATCCCATTTCTCATGCGGATTTGGCGCGCTTTTTACTTTTGTGCGCACAATTTCGGCGAATACCTCGTTTTTCAGCGCGTAAGCCGTAAGCTTGGCCAAATCATTTGCGGTCGAATAGTGACCCTCCTGATCCAGGCCATGCGGATTCATAAAATGCGAATTCGCAAGTCCGATTTGTGCAGCTTTTTCATTCATGAGGTAGACAAAGCCCTCTTCTGAGCCGCCGACGTGTTCGGCGATGGCCGTTGCCGCATCGTTGCCAGAACGAAGCATAAGGCCATACAGCAAGTTGGACAAGCTCATCTTCTCGCCGAGCTTTAGATAGATGGACGAGCCTTCTTTGCCGACCGCCCGTTTGGATACCTTAACCATATCCGTTAATCTGCCGTGTTCGATTGCGACAATTGCAGTCATAATTTTCGTCAGACTGGCGATCCGCATCGGCTCATCGCCGTGGCTGCTGTACAAGAGACGGCCGGATTCAACGTCGATCAAAGCCGATGCCTTCGCATGTGTGCTAATATTAGCCGGCGCGGCGTCGATTGACAGGGCGGGACTTGCGCATAAGCCGATCATCGCGGTCAACGTCAGCAACAGCAGGTACAGCTTCACGACTTTCATGATGGTTCACGACTCCTCTCGGTGTAATGTCATCGGTTGGTGCGTCGTCATGCACAAACAAACACTTGCTTTAGTATATGCTTGTACGGGGAAAGGTAGACGAGCCGATTCCTGCAAATAAATGAAAAAAAACTGCCCTCTCGGGCAGTTAGGAAAGAGGTAACGCTATTGCTTCTGCGTTTCGCTGGCAACGGTACCGTCAATGATCGTTGTCGTCGTCGTCTCCGTAAAGTCGGAACCGCCGGAGGATTTGTTCATCATGGATTGGATCTTGTCAAACACTTTTGGCGCAGAATCAATGACTCTTTCCATCAGATGGGTTTGGTTATCGAGCGGTACAATCTTCACGCCATGCGTACCTACCACCAAGAAAGCAATCGGGGTAATCGATACGCCGCCGCCGCTGCCGCCGCCGAACGGCAATGCGACAGAAGCATTATGCATATCCGTAGATGCGCCGGAGCTGGAACCTTCTTCATTCATGCGGATATCGCTTCCGCCAGCGACAAAACCGAAGCCGACCTTCGATATCGGCATAATCACGCTGCCGTCAGGCGTTTGTACCGGATCGCCGACGATCGTGTTCACATCAACCATTTCTTTAATGTTTTCCATAGCGGTTTGCATTAGGCCCTGAATAGGATGTTCTGCCATGTTTTAATGCCTCCCTTCCATTTCTTCATGCGAGCTAATAACTGCAGTCCGGCAAGGATAGCATAACCGAAGCGGATTTGAGCTATGCACGACCACTCCGTTGTAAATGAAGGATGCTTGTAATCTGGCTCGACCGACATAGCGGGATGGCTTTTTAGCTGAACCATTTGCGAGATAAGCCCGAGTATCGATGTTTTAATGGACCATACCGCTCCCGTCGCCATTGCCGTCCACATGGCATCGCCTGTACCGAGCGAGGTTGTCCAGTTCCACTGGATCAA
Source organism: Paenibacillus nanensis (assembly GCF_003583765.1). Taxonomy (GTDB): domain Bacteria; phylum Bacillota; class Bacilli; order Paenibacillales; family Paenibacillaceae; genus Pristimantibacillus; species Pristimantibacillus nanensis. Next base: position 57,594 of record NZ_QXQA01000004.1, on the reverse strand, counting down.
TTCGACGCGCGACAAAGTATCTTTTGCCCAGCCCTTCAAATCGCGCGTCAAATGCAAGATCTGCTTGTATTTATCGATTGCCCGCTCGACTTTTTCTTTATTGATCTCATTCTCAAATTGTTCCCAAGTGTCGATTCCGGCATTCGTCGCTTTCACCTGCTCTTCCACTTTTAACGATAAGCCCTTCCACTTTACAATCGGGATCTTGTAACGGAACCGGATTAGCCCGTACAACGCCTTAACCCTTAGCTCCGCAACATCGTTTTCGCCGACTCGCTTCGCATATCCCTTAATGACGACGGGAGACGCTATAGCAAGCGCGATGACTAGCAAAAAAAAGAAACCGCCGGCCATAATCCAACCGTAGGGGTAACCGGGCATTACGCTTCCTCCGTTCCCTTAATTAGGTTGAATATAGTATGACCTGGCGGCGAAATCTCATTCTTTCAGTTCGTCAATCGTCATCTGCCTGCCGTCCAGACGCTCGAACAGCGCCTGTGTCTGCTCATCCAGCGCATCCTCAACATCTACATGCTTCGGCTCCGGCAAATCCCGAATGGAGGCTAATCCGAAATAATCCAGGAACGCTTTCGTCGTTCCATAAAGGATCGGTCTGCCGATCGCTTCCGCGCGGCCAACCTCTTCAATCAAATCTTTGGAGACAAGCGATTGAATCGCCCGATCGCATTTCACCCCGCGGATCTCCTCAATATCGATCCTCGTAATTGGCTGCCGGTAGGCAACGATCGATAGCGTCTCAAGCGCCGCTTGGGAAAGCTGCGCCCTCGTTGGCGTATAGGCCATCCGTTCGAAATAAGGAGCATGGTCGGGATGCGTTGTCATTCTGTAGGCGGAAGCGACTTCCGCAATTTGAACGCCTCGTTCCTCGCGCTCCAAGTCTCTCTGCAAATCATAGACCAGCTCAGCCGCAAAGTCAGCATCCAGCTGCAAAATATCGCCCAGCTGGCGTTTCGTAAGCCCTTCATCCCCGGCCATAAACAGAAGTCCCTCAATAATCGACTTCAATTTCTGATAGTCCATCTTCGTCGAGTTCTCCCCTCCAATGGATGACGATATCGTCAAATAACGAATGCTGGAAGCACCTGATATGCTTCATCTTCATGAGCTCCAGTATCGCAAGAAAGGTGACGACGATTTCGTGCCGTTCCATATTTTCCCGAATCAGCTTAGAGAATCGCACTGTCTCATATTGCCGGAGCACGTCGACGATGTCCCGAATCCGGTCCTTAACCGATATTTCATCCCGCTGGACCGTGGCGATCATGTTCCGCCTCGCTGCGCGTCTCAGAGCTTTCTGGAATGCGGTAATAAGATCCGATACATGCAACCCTTCGACAGGGTTAACCTTCTCTTCCTTCTGATAAGGAGTCAAATCCTCAGGCTCTCGGGAGAATACAAGGCTCCGCTCGATTTCCTTCTCGCGAAGCTGCTCCGCAATCTGCTTAAACTTGCGGTATTCGACGAGCTTTTGAATCAGTTCATCGCGCGGATCAAAGCCTTCATCCTCCCATTCGTCGAAATGATCCTCGATGACGGGAGGTTTCGGTAAGAGCTGATAGCTCTTAATGGCAAGAAGCGTTGCCGCCATTACGAGAAATTCGCTTGTAACATCGAGCTCCAGCTCTTTCATCGCGTCCAAATATTCCATATATTGAACCGTTATTTCGCTGATCGACACTTCGTGTATATCGATTTCAGCCTTATCGATCAGATGAAGCAACAGGTCGAGCGGACCTTCGAATGCTTCAAGCTTGTAAAGCACAGACACTTATCGCGACCTCCCGCATTTCAGCTCATCGTTACCCTTGAAGCTGCTTCGTCAAATTAGCCATTTCGATTGCGGTTACCGCAGCCTCGTATCCTTTATTGCCCGCTTTCGTTCCCGCGCGCTCGATCGCCTGCTCAATCGAATCAACGGTCAGCACGCCAAAGATCGTAGGCACGCCCGTTTTCAGCCCGACTGCCGCGACGCCTTTTGCCGCTTCATTGCACACATAATCGAAATGCGGAGTTGCGCCTCTAATGACCGCGCCAAGCGTAATCACCGCGTCATATTTGCCGCTTTCCGCCATTTTTTGAGCGATCAGAGGAATTTCGAACGCCCCCGGCACCCACGCAACCTCAACATCGGATTCCGCAGCGCCGTGACGTTTAAACGCGTCCAGCGCGCCGCCAAGCAGCTTGCTCGAAATAAACTCGTTGAAACGGCCTACAACAACCCCATATTTTAAACCTTCGGATACTAAATGTCCCTCATAAAATTTTGTCATCTCGTAAACTTCCTTTCTACTTGTTATCGTTTTTTAGTTATTAATCTTGCTTCGGAGCCGCGCCCTGCTCGATCCCGTCGATACGGAGCATATGTCCGAGCTTCGCTTGTTTTGTGCGGAGATAGTTGCGGTTGCTTTCATTCGCTTCCATTTGAATCGGAACCCGTTCCACGACTTCTAAGCCATAGCCTTCAAGCCCTTTAATTTTACGGGGGTTGTTCGTAAGCAGGCGCATCTTCGAAACGCCAAGATCTTTCAAAATTTGAGCGCCTATGCCATATTCCCGCAAATCCGGAGCAAATCCTAGCTTTATATTCGCCTCAACCGTGTCGAATCCCTGCTCCTGCAGCTCATAAGCTTTCAATTTGTTAATAAGCCCGATGCCCCGGCCTTCTTGTCTCATATATAACAGAACGCCGCTGCCCGCCTCGTCGATTTGCTTCAGCGCCGCCGCAAGCTGCGGTCCGCAGTCGCAGCGGTGAGAGTGGAACACATCGCCGGTCAAGCATTCCGAATGAACGCGCACAAGCGTCGGCACATCCGGCTTGATCTCGCCTTTGACAAGAGCCACATGCTCTTTCTGGTCGACTTGGTTCGTATAGGCGACCGCGCGGAACTGTCCGAAGTCGGTCGGCATCTTTACGTCTACCGCCCGTTCTACCAGCTTCTCCTTCGCGTTGCGGTAGCGAATCAGATCTTGAATGGTAATGAGCTTCAGCCCATGCTTCGCTTTAAATTCGGCCAAATCCGGCAATCTTGCCATGGTCCCGTCTTCTTTTATAATCTCGCAAATAACCGCCGCAGGCTTTGAGCCGGCCAAGTGGGCGAGGTCGATTGCCGCTTCCGTATGGCCTGCCCGGCGCAATACGCCGCCAGCCTTGGCGATCAGCGGGAAGATGTGGCCCGGTCTGCGGAAATCGGAGGCTTTCGCTTCCGGGTCGATTAAGGCTTTAACGGTAAGCGAACGCTCGTACGCGGATATGCCGGTTGTGGTCGATACATGGTCGACCGATACCGTAAACGCAGTGCCGTGATAATCCGTATTGTGCGCCACCATCGGCGGCAGGTCAAGCTCCTCCGCTCGTTCCTGAGTAATCGGCGCGCATACAAGACCTCTCGCTTCGGTTATCATGAAATTGATTACATCCGGCGTCGCCGTCTCCGCAAGGGCGATCAAATCCCCTTCGTTCTCCCGGTCTTCGTCGTCAACAACGATGATAGGACGGCCTTGCTTTAGATCGTGGACCGCTTCTTCAATCGAATCGAATACGTATTGCTCGTTATTCATTTCGTTTCCCTCCCTGTTTCCTTTTATCTATCTTTTAAAGAAAGCCGTGCTCGGCCAAATAGGCGGTCGAAAGCTTGGAGCCGCTGCTCCTCTGAGACGCGTCCGGTTGTCTGAAACGAAGCAAATGATCGACATATTTGCCGATAATATCCGTTTCGATATTGACAACCGCGCCGGCCTGCTTGTGCTGAAGCGCGGTTTCGGCCAGCGTATGCGGAATGATCGAGACGGTAAAGCCGTCATCGCTTGTGTCGACGACTGTAAGACTGATGCCGTCGACCGTAATGGAGCCTTTCGGGATAATGTATTTCAGCTGTCCCGGATCGTCCAGGCGAATCCGGAATACGACCGCGTTCGCATCCGATTGGCGCGAGATGACCGCGCCTGTGCCGTCAACATGCCCTTGGACGATATGACCGCCGAATCTAGCGCCGGCCTGCATTGCGCGCTCCAGATTAACCGCCTCCCCCGGCTTCAGCCGGTGAAGGCTGGAGCGCCGGAACGTTTCCGGCATGACGTCGACGGAGAACGAAGAGCGGTCAAACGACGTAACCGTTAAACAGACGCCGTTAACCGATATGCTGTCCCCAAGCTTGACGTCCTGCGTCACGATCCCGGCGCCGATCGTCATGACCATCGCTTCTCCTTGCTTGACAACCGATTTGATCTGGCCGATCTCTTCTACTAATCCGGTAAACATGATTCCCACTCCTTTTGTTTATCCGTCATGCTGCGCTTCATAGCGAGGATAGCCGGTAACACATATGTCATCCCCCGCCATTTCGACCTGTACATGCTCCAGCACAATGGCGTCCGACATTTTGGGGCGGCCGGGGAAGGAGAAGCTTACAGGCGCTTGATCGCCTCCGATCAGCTTCGGCGCAAAAAATAAAACCATCTTATCGATTAGTCCGGCATCCAGCATTGCCCCGTTAAGCTTTCCGCCGCCTTCCAGCAGGATCGAGCCGATCTCGCGGCCGCCCAGCTCCTTCATCGCTGCGCGAAGGTCGACCTCGGCGCCTTCCCCGCAAGGAATGACCGTTACGCCAGCCTCTTCAAGCTGCCGTTTCTTCGCTTCATCCGAGCCTTGCGTCGTCAAAACAATCGTCGGAGCGGAGCGATCCGTCACAACCTTCGCGGATAACGGAAGCCGCAGCTTGGAGTCGACGATGATGCGCACCGGATGAATTGCCGGAACAACGGCTCTCGTCGTCAGCATCGGGTCGTCAGCCAGCGCCGTGCCGATTCCGACCATAATCGCGTCGTGCTGATGGCGCAGCGTATGCGTCTGCTCGCGGGCGGCAGCGCCGGTCACCCATTTGCTGTGCCCTGTCTCCGCCGCAATCTTGCCGTCAAGCGTGCTTGCCGTCTTCAACGTAACGAACGGCAGCTTCGTAGTGATATATTTGTTGAATTTTTCATTCATGAGCCGGGCTTTGTCGGCAAGCAAGCCGACATCCACCACTATCCCGTTTTCCCGCAAACGTTCGATCCCTCGTCCCGAGACGACAGGATTCGGATCCGCGGCGGCTACAACGACGCGGGATGCCTTGGCCTCTATGATCCGTTCGCAGCATGGCGGCGTCTTCCCATGATGGCTGCACGGCTCCAGCGTGACATAGACGGTCGCGCCTTCGGCCTCGGCCCCGGCCATCTTCAGCGCATGGACCTCGGCATGTCCTTCTCCCCGCTTCAAATGAGTGCCGATCCCGACGATTCGTCCCTCCTTCACGACCACGCAGCCGACAACAGGATTTATACCCGTCTGTCCGGCCGCTTTCGCTGCCATCTCTAGAGCTAGTGACATGTAATACTCGTCATTCAAAACGTCCAGCATAATCAAAAACCCCCCAACCGGCAAGCTTTACCGACGGGGGGTGCAGATTGAGAGTCTAAGGCCATGCGTTAAACCATGAGATGCGCAAATGAAATCGAAGCCTCACCGTTCACGCTTGCGAAAAATAAGCGTAAATGCAGGCCTGTTCCATATTCGCCGATCCCAAAGAGACCGCTACGTAAGCGATCGTAAACACATTTTGCGCGTGACAAGCCAATTCATCCGACTAGTTGTGAAATTATGCACAAATAAATCGGACAATAGCCGGCGCGTTGCCAAAGCTTCTCCTTCTCCCATCCAGACTATACTGTCGGTCCCGGATTCGCACCAGGTCCACCGTTCCAATTCGCGCAAAGAGCTATTGCTCGCATGAGCTCATTAGCCCGGGTCACGGACTTACGGATTGCACAGATCATGAGTTGAATCCCATAAGCTGCGTCCCGATCACCGCCGGTTGGGAATTTCACCCTGCCCCGAAGGAAAGCATCAATTGTTAACACTATATGTTGTGACTTTCATACTTAAAAGCATGAATAAAACGTCATATGATGTTGAAATCTTACCACTCCGTCTAAAAAATTGCAAGGACTTCGCCGCATCTACGAAACTACCGGTTCCATCATACATACCTACGACGCATAATCGACGGCTAACAAAAAATCCGCCAAAACCAATGCCTAACAAAGGTTTTGACGGATTTTCCCTTACGGTCTCGTTACCTCAAGCTTAGGCTTCGAACACTTCGACTTTTTCCATTTTGTCTCCGCCTTTAAGCGCATCGACAAACTCCATGCCTTTCGTCACTTTGCCGAATACGGTATGTCCGCCATCCAGATGCGGCTGCGGCTGGTAGCAGATATAGAACTGGCTTCCGCCTGTGTTCCGTCCGGCGTGAGCCATTGCAAGCGTGCCGCGCTCATGCTTGTTCGGATTGATCTCGCAGTTGATTGTATAGCCTGGACCACCCGTTCCGTTGCCGATTGGGCAGCCGCCTTGCGCGACGAAACCAGGAATGACACGGTGAAAGCTTAAACCGTTATAGAAACCTTCATTCGCCAGCTTCTCGAAGTTAGCGACCGTGTTCGGAGCATCTTTATCGAATAGCTCGAGTTGAACCTCGCCGCCGTTCGCCAGTTTAATTTTTGCTTGTTTTGCCATTGTGACATCTACCTCTCTTTATTCCGAATAAGACTACGTTACCAATTCTGCCCTTATTTCGCAAGTGGCGATTTCTGCAGTCTTGCCGGAATAACGTCGTTGCATACAATATTGTCGAGCGATTCGCGCTTCACCGCGAGGTCGGCCTGGCCGTCCTTCACGAAGACAACCGCCGGTCTGCGAATGCGGTTATAGTTGCTTGCCATCGCGTAGTTGTAAGCGCCTGTGCAGAATACAGCCAGCAAATCGCCGCTTTCCGCTTTCGGCAGATCCAGATCCCAGATCAGCATGTCGCCGCTCTCGCAGCATTTGCCCGCGATGGATACCGTCTCTTCGGCTTTCTCGTTCGCACGGTTCGCCAGAATCGCTTCATATTTGGATTGGTAAAGCGCCGGACGCGGGTTATCGGTCATACCGCCGTCTACGGCGATATACTTGCGCACGCCAGGGATATGCTTGCTTGTCCCAACTGTGTACAGCGTTGTTCCCGCGTCGCCGACCATGCTGCGGCCAGGCTCTACCCAAATTTCAGGCAGCGGGTAATTCGCGTTTGCAAAATTGGTTTTGATTGCGTCTGTAATCGCGCCGACATAATCGCTGATCGGCAGCGGCGTGTCGCCTTCTACGTAGCGGATGCCGAAGCCGCCGCCAAGGTTGATTACCTTAAATGTCAGACCTAGCTCTTCGCGGATGGACACGGCGAAAGCCGCTACCTTGTCAACCGCCATGCGGAAGCCTTCCACCTCGAAGATCTGCGATCCGATATGGGAATGCACGCCGAGAATATTAAGGTTCGACAAATCCATCGCTTCCTGAATCGCCTTCTTAGCCGAGCCGTTGCCCAGGTCGAAGCCGAACTTGGAATCCTGCTGTCCCGTCGAAATGTAGTCATGCGTATGAGCTTCTACGCCAGGCGTAATGCGGAGAAGGATATTCACCTTCTTGCCCTTGTCGCCTGCGAGCGCGTTAAGCAGCGCGAGCTCGTGGAAGTTGTCGACGACAAAGCATCCGATGCCCGCGTCGAGCGCCATATTGATCTCGTCAGGCGTTTTGTTGTTGCCGTGGAAGTGGATTCTCTCCACCGGGAATCCCGCTTGCAGAGCCGTATACAACTCGCCGTCTGACACGACGTCGAGGGACAGGCCTTCTTGCTCCGCGATCGCGCACATTGCCATTACGCTGAACGCTTTGCTCGCGTACGCGACTTGGAATTTCAAGCCGGACGCTTTGAACGCTTCCACGTATTCTCTCGCGCGCTGACGGACGAGCGTCTCGTCAACGATATATAACGGCGTGCCGAACTCCTTCGCCAAGTCGGTTACGTCGCAGCCGCCGATTTCCAGGTGGCCTTTTTCATTTATTTTGCTAGTTCCATGCAGATACATTGCTACCCCTCGCCTTTCGACGCTCCGTATAGTCGGAGCGCTCCTGAAATGTTTGCATCATCTAACATCAGTATAACGCAAGAGGGTGCGATCCGAAATGGATAATTTCGCATTTGATTTGTATTTTTGCGATCGTTACTTTCTCTTCGGCATCCGATCCTGCTGCTGAGCGCGCACGATACTCGGTCTTTGCCGGTTATAGAGCAGCGGCTTCCGGATGATGAGCGAGTAGAACGCCCGGGCGTCAAACGGAATAATCGGCCACAGATACGGGCGGTTCAAGGAGCGCGAACGCGCTAAAAAGATGACAACCAGCGCCGTCGTCACAACAAATCCCGGCGCTCCGAATGCCGCGACCGCAATAAGCAGAAAAAGCCTCACAATTCGATTGGCGAGTCCAAGCTCATAGCTTGGCGTCGCGAACATGCCGATCGCGGCGATCGCCATATAAAGAATGACCTCGTTCACGAACAGACCGGTCTGCACGGCGATATCCCCAATCAAAATCGCCGCTACCAATGACATCGCGGTTGCAAGCGTAGTCGGCGTATGGACCGACGCCATCCGCAGCAAATCCACCCCGATTTCAACGAGCAGAAATTGCACAAAGAGCGGGATTTTTCCTGTCTTATTAGGCCCGATAAAGTCCAAAACCGCCGGTTTGAACTCCGGATGCATAACGATGAGCAGCCAAAGCGGCAGCATAATCAACGAGGAGAGAATGCCGGCGAACCTCACCCAGCGAAGGTATGTGCCGATGAACGGCGTCTGCCTGTATTCCTCCGCATGCTGCATCAAATCGGTAAACGTAGTCGGCAGCGTCATGACGCTCGGAGACGTGTCGACGAATATAGCGATCGATCCTTCCAGCAGATGGGCCGCAACGGTATCCGGTCTTTCGGAATAACGGACGAGCGGAAACGGATTCCACCCCCGCTTGATCGTCGCCTCCTCCAGCTGCTTATCGGCTAAAGGCAGTCCGTCGACCTCAATGGCCTTTATTTTATCCTTGACGGACTCCAGAAGCTCCTTATCCGCAATATCGTCGATATAAGCGATACAGACATCCGTCTTCGTCCGCTCTCCGACCTGAATGACCTCGTATCGCAGCTTCGGATCGCGAAGCCGCCTGCGGACGAGCGAGACGTTGACCATTAACGTCTCGTTAAACCCGTCTCGCGCGCCGCGCACGACCTTTTCAAGAACGGGCTCCTCCAAGCCTCTCGCCGGAAAGTTTTTGGCGTCGATTTTCAGCGCGCTGTCCTCTCCGTCGATAAATAAGGCCGTTCCCCCTGCCAGTACAGCGTCGACCAGTTTATTCCAGTCGCGCTCCACGTCGACCTGCGATGCGGGCACATAGTGCTCGAAGAACGAATGAAGCGCGTCGGCGCTTAAATTGTCCGGATGAAGATAGGTAAGCCGTTTCAATACCTCCGTCAGCAAGTCGTCCTTCACAAGTCCGTTCATGCAGAACAGCGCGGTCCGCTTCTCGCCGAACGTCATTTCCCTGACAACAACATCGAAGCTCGTTTTGTAGCCGACCTCCTCCAGCTTCTCGAGCACGTGGTCAAGCTTGGACGGAATCGCGACCTTTACTTCTTCCTTCTCCTTCTTTTGCGGTTCTTCATGCTTCCAGCCTCTTAGAGCCTCGCTATGTCCCCAATCGCGAGACTCCTCTTGCCGCTGCTCTTCCGGCATATCGAAAGGCGGGACATAACCTGCCGTGCGGCTTCCCTGCTCATTATCCTTTTGCCAATCACTCATTTGCGAGCACCTCCGTGTTAATCCATCGCTTTACCATTGAAAAAATAGCCAGTCGAACAAGGATCCCAGCGTTTTCCCCAGCACCATCGCCATGAGCAGGCCGACCATATAACGAGAAAGCTGCATCCGTCTCGCCAAAATCGGCAGCACGTTCATCACCTCGGTTAACGCCGCCGCCAGCATCCCGACGAAGATCCCGTCGAGCAAGCCCGCTCCGGAGAGGAACAATGGAGCCGGTAAACGCAGCTTCCAATCCATAAAATCCGCAAAGGTCCAGTACAGCGCGCCGAATATAATAGCCGTCTCGAACCAGATCGAAAGCCTGAATGCATTAGCGAGCTGAGCCAATCTCGGAATAAGGTCGAAGACGATCAGGATGGCTACAAGCCCGCTTCCGACCGCAAGTCCCCCCGCGATGCCCAGTATCGCGACGAACAGATTTTCGCACAGCTCAATCATCGGCATTCACTCCATGGATTTGGTCGTAATCCGCTTTTTTGCGCATTTCATCCGCGATCACGTAGTCGTTTACGTTCTCCTGGTACATGAACAGCTCCACTTCAAGCGGATTCGGCTCCTCGTTAAACCGTTTGCGGAATAAGTGGTTGAAAAAGAGCACCATGCCGAGTCCGACCCCCAGCGAATAGGGAATTTGGAACCAAAGCGGGTGCTCGGTTTTTTTGCCCGTAATCAGCTCGACAATACGAATATGGACTTCCTTCATGCTGACGTCGGTGTGAAAATTCATAATGGCGAGTCCAGCCCCGAAAAAAAGCAGCAGCCATGCGAGCGCAAGCACAGCATACCTAGGCTTTACGGGCTTGTCCGCCACCATTAGGAGCACCTGCGGATCGCCGTAAGCCTCGACGCTGACATGCGGGAAGCTGCGCCGAATCGACTTCACGATCTGCAGCAGGTCGATTACGACGCGGTTCCCGTCCGATTCCCGGTGCTTGTAAAGCGCCAGCTCCTTAAGCTGACTCTCCAGCTCCTCATCCTCCGTCGTCAGCCTTGACACTTGTCCAAGCGTCACGGTATGGCCGGACCGGATATAAATTCTCCGTTTCAGCCGAAGATAGAGGACCGAATGGTTTGATGCGCCCATCTGTCATCATCCCTTCTGCATGAACTTGGCGCCTTCGATTCCTCCTTATTATGGAGCAAGGAGGATAAGGATACTCATACAAAAAAGACCAAACCGCTATTGAGCGATTTGGTCCTTGATCGACTGCAATATTTTTTTCTCCAAACGCGATACCTGCACCTGTGATATGCCCAGCCTGCTTGCGACTTCGGATTGTGTCTTATCCCTGTAATAACGCAAGTACACGATAAGCCTCTCCCGCTCGCTTAAGCCTTCTATCGCTTCGACAAGCGCCAGCTTATCGAACCAGCGCTCCTGCGAATCGTCGGCGATCTGATCCATCAGCGTAATCGGATCGCCGTCGTTTTCGAATACCGTCTCATGAATGGAAGTCGGCGGTTTATTCGCCTCCTGCGCGAACACGACATCCTCCGGCGTAATACCGAGCCTCTCCGCCACCTCAGTGATCGTCGGCAGCCGGCCGAGCGTCTTCGACAGCTCGTCCTTCATCTTCCGGACTTTATTGGCGGTTTCCTTCAGCGAGCGGCTAACCTTCAGCGTTCCGTCATCGCGGAGAAAACGTTGAATCTCCCCGATGATCATCGGAACCGCATAGGTCGAGAATTTCACGTCATACGACAAGTCGAACTTGTCCACCGATTTCAATAAGCCGATACAACCGATCTGGAACAGATCCTCGGGCTCGTACCCGCGGTTGATAAACCGCTGCACAACGGACCATACAAGCCGAATGTTGCAATTCACGAGCGTGTCCCTTGCGACGGTATCTCCCGATTGGCTGAGAGCGATAAGACGCTTAACCTCCGCGTCGTCCAAATATGGCTGGGCTGTTTGCTTCATATCGACATCCATGAGGCCTCGCCCCCCTATGCTCTAGTTATAGAGCGCTTTTTTTGACTCGATTCTTTTCTGCATCTCTACTCGGGTTCCGCCGCCGACTGAACTTGCAACCTCGAAGCGGTCCATGAAATTTTCCATAATCGTAAAGCCCATCCCTGAACGTTCCAGCTCCGGCTTGGACGTGTAGAGCGGCTGTCTCGCCAGCTCAACATCCTCGATGCCCCGTCCGTCGTCGCTAACCGTAATCGACACCGTGTCTTTATCGATCGCGGCTTCAATCGTCACTTGCTTGGAGGCGTCATTGTCATAGCCGTGGATAATCGCATTGGTTACAGCCTCCGAGACGGCGGTTTTCAAATCGTTCAGCTCCTCCAGCGTCGGATCCAGCTGAGACACGAACGCGGCGACCGCGATTCGGGCGAACGCCTCATTCTCGGAACGCGCGCTGAACGACAGCTTCATTTCGTTGCGTCCAGTCATGACACCACCTCCAAACTCGTTATGGCACTGCGCTCATTGTCGTGAACCGCGATGATCTTGAACAGACCCGATAGCTCGAACAGGCGGCGTACGCCGGGATTGACGTCGCAGACAACCATTTTGCCGCCCTTCGCTTTCACCTGCTTGTAACGCCCCAGAATAACGCCGATTCCTGAGCTGTCCATGAATGAAAGCTGCTTCAAGCTCAAGATGACATGATGGGCGCTATCCCGCATCAGCGCTTCTTCCATCTTGAAGCGGACGACACTCGCCGTATGGTGATCGAGCTCGCCATGGAGGCGAACAATCAGCATGTTTCGGTAATGCTCCAATTCGATTTGCAGACTCATGTTAGCTGTTCATCTCCTTCAGGGTAATGGTTACTCTTGCCGAGATAGAACTAGCAATTCTCCGAACCCGGGGGCGATTCCTGCATGCCGACAAAACTAGAAGCATACCGCTACAAGCTGACAAAAGACGCGTTAATGCGAATTAGAGCCGAATCCGCTATCGTTAATGGAACAGTCCGCCTACCGAGCGTCTCAGCAGACGCCACCAGTTGGCTTTATCGATCGTTTGCGGCGCCGCCAAATCAAACTCTTTAATCAGCTGGTCGCCTTGATAGACTGCCAGCTTGCCGATTGGCTGACCTTGCTGGATCGGCGCTTTCAGCTTGTCCTCCAGCTTCAGCTCGTAACGGATATCCTTCGTCGAGGTTCCCTTTTTCAGCAAAATGCTGTACGGCTGTTCCGCGCTCAATTCAAGCTCGGATTCCATCCCTTTTTCGATCCGAACCTTGCCGATCGGTTCTCCTTCGCCGACAATCGGGTAATTCATGTACTGAGCGAAAGCAAAGTCGAACATTTGCGAAACTTCCGCATTGCGCTGTTTGGTCGTCGGTTCGCCCATAACGACCGCGATGACCCTTAAATTGTCGCGCTTCGCCGTAGCGGACAGACAGTATTTCGCTTCGCTTGTAAAGCCTGTCTTCAATCCGTCTGCGCCGCTGTAGAAGCGGACCAGTTTATTCGTATTGACAAGCCAGAACGGTTTGTCCGACGTTTTTCTCAAATAATCCTGATACAAGCCCGTATACGTTGTCACTTCCTTATGCTTGAGCAGCTCTCTGGACATAATTGCGATATCGTGCGCGGAGGAATAGTGCCCTTGAACCGGGAGGCCGTTCGGATTGACGAAGTTCGTATCGTTCATCCCCAGCTCCTTCGCCTTTTCATTCATCATGACGACGAACTGCGCTTCCGTTCCGGCTATTTTTTCCGCCATCGCGACCGAAGCGTCATTGCCTGAAGCAAGCGCAATGCCTTTGATCATATCCTCGACCGACATCTCTTCGCCCGGCTCCAGGAAAATTTGCGAGCCGCCCATGGAAGCCGCGTTTTCGCTCGTCTGAACTTGATCCGTCAGCTTGATCTTGCCTTCGTCCAGCGCCTCCATGACAAGAAGCAGCGTCATAATTTTCGTGATGCTCGCAGGCGGAAGCCTGTCATGGCTGTTTTTCTCAAAAATGACGGTGCCGCTTTCGGCATCCATCAAGATCGCGGAACGCGCGGACGGCGCCAAGTCAACAGCCGGCGCGCTGCTTCCCGGCGCCTGGCTTTCCTCTCCATATGCAACCGTAGGAAGCGTCAGCGTTAGGGTTAATGCCAATGCGATTAGCGATGTGACTGAACTCTTCAACAAATTGTCCCTCCTGATGGAAATGTGTTTGCATTACGGTACTATTTTCCTTTCCAGTGTTGACGTCCCGGAGCAAATTTATTCCCATATAGCCAGATCGTATGACATAAGGATGATAAGTTTTCAAAATGGGCTTCAAACACAAAAAGCAAAAGCCCCGGACATCGCCGAAGCTTTTGCTTTTTGGTCATGAAGAAAGGACGGAGCCTTGCGGCGCCGTCCCAGCAATTGCTTGATCGTTAAATAAACCGTTCGATTCCGTCAGCCGTTACGACCGACAGGAGAAGGGGTCTTGTTTCCGGCCGCTCCGTTTGAATGATGTAAGCGCCGCGGACCCGGTCCGCGACTTGCCGCGCAGCATCGTTATTGTCCCGCACATGGAGAATGGCCAGCGTATCCCCCGCTTGAACCGTGTCGCCGACCTTCTTCCGAAGCGTCAATCCAACCGCATAGTCGATAACCGCTTCCTTCGTCGCTCTGCCGGCGCCGAGCAGCATGGCTGCAAGTCCAAGCTGTTCCGCCTGGATGGCGCTGATATAGCCTTCCGCATCCGCCGTAACCTCTACCGCGAATGGAGCCTGAGGCAGCTTGTCGGGCTGATCCACAATGCCGCCGTCTCCGCCTTGCGCCTCGATAAACGCCTTGAATTTAGCGAGAGCTTCCCCATTTTCAAGCTGTTTGCGCAGCTTGCTCTTCGCCTCGTCGAACGTCCGCGCCTTACCGCCGAGCGTCACCATATGCGCGCCAAGCGTTAAGCACAGCTCCGTTAAATCCTCCGGCCCTTGCCCCCGCAGCGTATCCAGCGCTTCTGCCACCTCAAGCGCATTGCCGATCGCGTAGCCGAGCGGCTGATCCATATCGCTGATGACAGCCGCCGTCCTTCTGCCGACATTCGTGCCGATCGACACCATTGCTTGCGCTAGCGCCTCGGCGTCCTGCACCGTTTTCATGAACGCTCCGCTTCCCGTCTTCACATCGAGGACAATCGCGTCCGCGCCTGCCGCAATTTTTTTGCTCATGACGGAGCTTGCAATGAGCGGAATCGATTCGACTGTTCCCGTCACGTCGCGCAGCGCATACAGCTTTTTGTCGGCCGGCGCCAAATCGCTGCTTTGCCCAATGACCGACAAGCCGATATCATTTACTTGCTTCATGAACGCGTCACGCGTCAGTTCCGTATGAAAACCGCGGATCGATTCGAGCTTGTCGATCGTTCCGCCCGTATGTCCTAGACCACGTCCCGACATCTTGGCGACAGGCACACCGACCGAGGCGACCAACGGTCCGATAATTAATGTCGTTTTATCGCCGACGCCGCCAGTGCTGTGTTTGTCGACTTTGACGCCATGAATCGGGGAAAGATCGACTTGATCGCCCGATTCCGCCATCGACATCGTCAGCGCGGCTGTTTCTGATGCCGTCATTCCTTTAAAAAATACAGCCATCGCAAAAGCCGACATTTGATAATCCGGAACTTCCCCGCGGCTATAACCGTGAATCAGGAACTTCAACTCTTCCGGCGTTAATTCGCCGCCGTCTCTTTTTTTCTGAATGAGATCTACTGCCCGCATGTCTTCCCCCCCTGGTGTTCGCTCAAAGCTAAGTTGTTCGTGCGAGAAGTCTGCGTTCCGACTGCACCCGAACGATCATCTCATCGAGCATCTGGCTAAGCGTCAGCACATCCCGGTGAAGCAAATTATTATGCTCCGAGATCGCCGTCTCCACCATTTCGCTGCGCAGCTCTTCCAACTGCGCCAATAACTGCTTGTCCATCGGCTTTTTCCACTCCATCATTCTTTGATCATGGACATTATACGACGATGGCGGTCCGAACACTGTCAGATTGAGTCGATCCAATTATTACAATTCTGTTACAAAGAAGGCTACATTTTGGCGATTAATGCAGTCACAAGACCCAGAAACTGGGACTTGACACGTTCTGTCGTTTCCATCACTTCCGCATGGGACAGCGGCTGATCCAGAATGCCGGCCGCCATATTGCTGATGCAGGAGATTCCGACTACCTCGATCCCGGAATGACGTGCAGCGATGACCTCGGCAACGGTCGACATTCCGACAGCATCCGCGCCCAGCGTTCGAAGCATGCGAATTTCCGCCGGCGTCTCATACGAAGGGCCCAGCAAGCCCGCATATACGCCTTCCTGAACAGCTATCCCCTGCTCGGCCGCTACCTGAAGCGCAATGCCGCGGAGACGCTTGCTGTAAGCCTCCGACATATCCGGGAACCGTGCTCCCAGCTCGTTGTCGTTTGGCCCGATCAGCGGATTTTTCCCTGTCAAGTTCAAGTGGTCCGATATCAGCATCAAATTCCCGGATGCAAAGTTCAGATTGATGCCGCCAGCCGCGTTCGTAACAAGCAAAGAGTTCACGCCCAGCGCTTTCATGACGCGCACAGGAAATGCCGTCAGCTCAGGGCCGTATCCTTCATACATATGGAAGCGGCCGCGCATCAGCACAACCGGCCTGCCCGACAATTCGCCGATCAGAAGCTCGCCGGCATGCCCCTCCACTGTCGAAATCGGAAAATGCGGAATGTCGTGATAGGCGATCACGACGGCATTCTCCAAATGATCGCCCAAAACGCCGAGACCCGACCCCATGATGAGGCCGATCTCCGGTTTTATTGTCACCTTGCCTTGTATGTACTCCGCCGCCTCTTTGATATGCGCTGCTGTTAGTTGATTCATCGTGAATTCCTCCTCAAAGTTTTGCGAAGCAACACTGCTTCGCATCTTTCGCCTTAATCATCGTCTGTCATTATTCCGTCCGAAGCAGCTCCAAAAAGCTCTCTCCGTTCGGCGGAGCGGCCACGCCGAAATTGTCGGCAATCGTCGCGCCCAGGTCCGAATACGTGCTGCGTACGGCAATTTCGCCGCATTGCTTGAATGCTGGGCTGTACAGCAGAACCGGCACATATTCGCGCGTATGATCCGTGCCTGGATGCGTCGGGTCGTTGCCGTGATCAGCCGTCACGACAAGCAAATCCTTTTCGCCAAGCGTCTTTTCGAGCTCCGGAATAGCACGGTCAAACTCCTCTAAAGCCCGAGCGTACCCTTCAGGGTCTCTGCGGTGGCCGTATAACGAATCGAAGTCGACAAGATTTGTGAACAATAGCCCGCGAAACGGCTGCTTCAGCCGGTCGATCGTGCGCTGTATGCCGTCGGCGTTGCTTTTGGTGGACGCCGTTTCGCCAATTCCTTCGCCGTCGAATATGTCGTTGATTTTGCCGATCGCAATCGTATCGTAGCCGCCATCCTGCAGCGCGTTCAGCACAGTAGGCTGCGGAGGCTTCACCGCGTAGTCGTGTCTGTTCGGCGTCCGTTTGAACGCGCCTGGCTCCCCGACGTACGGTCTTGCGATGACGCGGCCGACCGAGTAGCGGTCATCCATCGTCAGCTCTCGGGCGATTTCGCAAGCTTTGTACAGCTCCTCAAGCGGGATGATCTCCTCGTGAGCGGCAATCTGAAACACGCTGTCGGCCGATGTATAGACGATCCATGCGCCCGTCTTCATCTGCTCCTCGCCTAGCTCGTCCAATATTTCCGTCCCGCTTGCCGATTTGTTGCCGATTACTTTGCGTCCCGTCCGCTCCCCGAACGCTTCAATGAGCTCCTTCGGAAAGCCGTCCGGGAAGGTCTGGAAAGGCACAGTCAGCTTCAGGCCCATCAGCTCCCAGTGGCCGGTCATCGTGTCTTTGCCGACCGAAACCTCCGCCATCTTCCCGTAATAAGCGGCCGGCGCGCCGCCGCTCGGCTGCCAGTCATCGATCGGGGCGATACGGTCCAGCCCCCATCGCCTCATGTTCGGCAAAGCTAAATCCTTCACCCGGCCGGCGATATGTCCAAGCGTATGCGAGCCGGCGTCTCCGTAATGCGCCGCGTCCGGAAGCTCGCCGATGCCAACGCTGTCCAGCACGATTACAGCAATTCTGTCAAATTTCATGTGTGGTAACTCCTTTTCATTCGGGTGTCATAGAAATGACCGTGCCGGGAATGGCACGGTGCTAGCCATTTATGCTCTTGGATGAGCTGTCGCGTACGCGTCCTTCAGTCTGCTCCGGGATACCTGCGTATACTTGAGCGTCGTCGCGATATCCGAATGCCCAAGCAGCTCCTGAACCGTCCTGACGTCCGCCCCGCCTTCCAGCAAATGCGCAGCGACGGAGTGCCTGAGCGTATGCGGCGTAATCTCCTCCTTAATCCCGGCTTCCTTGGCATATTTTTTCATCATTTTCCAAAAGCCCTGCCTCGTCATTCTCGTGCCTAAATGGTTGAGAAAAAGAGCGGAGGCGGATTCCCGGCCGGTGAGCAGATCGTCTCTTCCGCCCTCGAGATACTCGGTTATCGCCGCTTTCGCGTGGCTGCCGAACGGCACGATCCGCTCCTTCATCCCGCTTCCGACGCATTGAATATACCCTAAGCTCAAATGAAGATGCTCCATATTCAGAGAGACCAGCTCGGATACCCGAATTCCCGTGGCGTAAAGCAGCTCGAGCATGGCTTTATCGCGTTTGCCTGTCGCGCTTTCTGTTTGCGGCGAATCCAGCAGCGCGGCCGTATCCGCTACGGTCAGCACCATCGGCTGTCTCTTCTCCTGTTTCGGCGCTTCCATATGGATGGTCGGGTCAGACACAATGACGCCATGAACCGCCAAATAATGAAAGAATGCCCGCACGGAGACGACATGCCGGGAAATCGTTGCGGATTTGAAGCCTTGCTCCTTCAGCGCGTGCATATATTTGGCCAGATGGCTGCGTTGAACGAGCCGCCATTCCGTTATCCCCTGCTCCTCCATAAAGCAGATGAACCGAATCAAATCGCGCTCGTAGGAGGAAAGCGAATTCGGGGACAGCCTCTTCTCCGTTTGCAAATAGGATATGTACTGATTCAGGTGAGCTTTCATTCTAACTTCCTTTCGAGTACCGCTTCTTGTTCCTGGTAGTCACCATCAAATTCAACATCGGGAGCGAAATATCCTGCTAACGACGCGAAGATCTCGGAAGGGCTCTGAATCGCAATTCCATCGCTATTCTCCGTACCAGTAAAACCATCTCAGCCGGTCGGCTCCGTTGCCGCCTTCCGGCGAGGGAGGATCCTCCATAAAAACCTTGAGCGCGTCGCCGCTCGGCTTCTCATAGGGATGCACCGGCGATATCACGTCAACGAGCCACCGGTATCCCCCGCCCGCAATAAACAACAGCACGCCAAACAAAGCTAAAAACAATAAGCGGCCCGCCCAGCCGCGAATGGAAAACACCATAGCAAACCCCTCCTCATTAGGATTATAGTCTGTCCCTACCACCATATGAGAAGGCTGTCTTTAATATGTTCTATTGGGCGCTTAAAGCAGTTCCGACCGGCGTATAAGGAAAGCCCGTAGCTTTTGCGACCGGCTCATTCGTGACGAATCCGTTATGCGTATTGACCCCGCGCATTAAAGGCTGGCTGCTCTTTACCGCATTGAGCCCCTCGTTTGCGAGCGAAAGCGCATAAGGCATCGTAACGTTCGTAAGCGCGAAGGTCGAGGTGCGGGGAACCGCTCCGGGTATGTTCGCTACGGCATAATGAATAACGCCATGCTTGATATAGATCGGGTCTTTATGCGTTGTTGGCCGGTCGACCGTCGCGATGGAACCGCCTTGATCAACCGCAACGTCAACAATAACGGCCCCTTTCTTCATCCGCTTTACCATTTCCTCCGTCACCAAATGCGGCGCCTTCGCGCCTGGAATTAAGACGGCGCCCACGACAAGATCCGCGCGGCTGACGGCATCGGCAATATGAAGCGGGCTGGACATTAACGTGCGTATCCTTCCGCCGAACACCTCGTCGAGGTATCTCATCCGGTCGGCGCTTTTTTCGATAATGACAACGTTAGCGCCTAGCCCTAGCGCCATTCTCGCCGCATTAGTGCCTACGATGCCTCCCCCGATGACGACCACGTCCGCTGGCGGAACGCCGGGCACTCCGCCGAGAAGCACGCCCCTGCCGCCGTTAAACGCTTCAAGAAATTGCGCGCCCACCTGTACGGACATACGCCCTGCCACCTCGCTCATCGGCGTGAGCAAAGGCAAGCTGCCGTTGTCGAGCTGGATCGTTTCATAAGCGATGCCGGTCACCCCGCTGTCCACCAGCGCCTTCGTAAGCTCTGGGGCCGCCGCTAAATGCAAGTACGTAAACAGGAGTAGTCCTTTTCGGAAATAACCGAATTCCTCCGGCAGCGGCTCCTTCACCTTCATGATCATATCCGCTTCGCCCCATACGGCTGCGGCGTTTTTGACGATAATCGCGCCTTCCCGCACATAATCCTCATCCTCAAAGCCGCTCCCGCTTCCCGCTCCGGCTTCCACATGCACGCGATGCCCCGCCGACGCCAGCATCGAAACGCCGGCCGGCGTTAACGCGACGCGGTACTCGCTCTGTTTTATCTCCTTCGGCACACCGATAATCATCCGCAACGCCTCCTATTGGAATGTACTATGCGTACCTTCTCCAGCATTGGCATTAATTATGTGTATGCATTCCGATTCAAAGGGGCAACCGGCATATTATGCCTTGAAACGTGAAAAACGGCCTTGCTCTCCACCGGAGGGCTCAGCCGTTAAGTTGTGTGGGAGTTATCGGTTTTTTCTCTGCATCTGCGGCAAACGCCTTGGAAGTCTAGCCGATGGTCAACGACAAAAAAGCCGTATTCCTGCTCCAGCCTCTCCTCCAGCGGAAGCAGCCAATCTTCCTTAATCTCGTCCATCGTTCCGCACTGCACGCAAATCAGATGATGATGATGATGCTTGTTGCTGTCCGTTCGAAGATCATAGCGGGCGACGCCGTCGCCGAAATTCATTTTCTCCACGACATGCATCTCGCTTAGAAGCTCCAATGTCCGGTAGACCGTCGCGAGTCCGATCTCCGGCGCAATATCCTTCACCAGCATAAATACGTCTTCCGCGCTTAAATGATCTTCTTCATTCTCCAGCAATACGCGTACGGTTGCTTCTCGCTGTGGGGTCAGCTTGTAGCCCTGCGATTGCAACTGTTGTTTAATCTTCTCGATCCGGGCTTCCATGTTCTCTCCCCCTGCCGCATGAACGCGCCTTTTCAAACAAGCGTTTCCTTTCATTATAGGCGCTAGACAAAGAGAAAGTCAAACCAGCCGCTGTCAGATCATGCCGTTCTGAGGCGAAAGATAAGGGGTTGCCCAGCCGATGACTGACGGCGAAATATACGCTTCGATCAGCGCGGCCCCGGCCAGCAGCAGAAGCATTAGAAGCGATGAAGAAGTAAGCGACCCGAGCTGCGGCAGCAGCTCGCCGCTTTGCCCGAGCAATCTGTTTTTAACGATAAACAAACCGAAGGAAATGGCGGCAACGCTCGCGATAATGAGCGCGGGAACGGCGATTACGTTTTGCGGGGCCATCGTCAAGAAAGAAAAAACAACGCCTTTCCAGCCATACTGCCCAACAAGCACGCCCAGCGCGAATCCGATTAAGGTCCCCTTGAAAAAATTAAGCGCCAAAATGCCTGGTATGCCCACAACCGTCACACCTAGCAGCCAAATTAAGACGAGCCATTTTAAATGAAAAAAGAAGCGCTCCCAGAAAACCTCTTCCTCGCTTGTGCCTACACCCGCGCCCATATAATGCACATACTGACCCACTTCATCCGCCAAATCCTGCTGCTGCTCCAAAGTCAAGACATTAACGAGGAGAGCCCCGAATACGCCGCCGACAACAAATAAGACGGCGACGAACAGATAGAGATTAAAATGTACCTTCACGGCGCGAAGCCCCCTAACCGACACAAAAGTGAAATAAGCAACCTGTCTCCTCAATCTTAGAGGGTTGTCTCTTTCATTCTATGTCAGCCAAGGGGCCCGTATGACGATAGAGTGCTAGATGGTGCCGGTTAACGCATACAGCTTCCATGCGTAGACGGCCATGATCGTTTTGGCGTCGCTGATGCGCCCTTCTGTGATATAGGCTTCGGCCTGCTCAAGCGTAATGGCCTCCACTTGAATGTCCTCATCCTCATCGAGCTGCTGCTTGCCGGGCATAAGCTCGCTCGCAAAGTAGAGATACAGCTTCTCATCGGCAAATCCCGGCGACGTGTAGAATGCGCTGAGCAGCTTCAAATCCTTCGCCCGATAGCCGGTCTCCTCTTCGAGCTCACGGGCCGCTGCAGCCATGGGATCCTCCCCGCCGTCGAGCTTTCCCGCCGGGATTTCGATTTGGTATTTCTCCAGCGGCTTTCTGAACTGTTCGACGACGAGCAGCTTGCCGTCCAGCAGCGCCATTACAGCAGCCGCTCCGGGATGCCGGACAATCTCTCTTGTCGCGCTCCTGCCGTCCGGCAGCGAAACCGTATCCACCTGAAGCGAAATGATTTTGCCTTGGAAGACCGGCTCCGAATGGAGCGTCTCCTCCCGCCATATCGCATGCGCTCTTTGATCCTTTTCTAACATGCCGTCTCTCTCCCTTGTTCGCTATGCCTGCGAAGCATATCTTGTCTGCCCTCCGCATACCTATCCACTAAATAAGGAGACAGGAGCTGATGATATGAAGCAATACGTCGCCCCGGGCAACTATCGACTAGTCGGCAAAGGATGGGAAATCCGCCGGCAGCTGCGCCAGATGACAGCCGCAGCGCCGCACGGTCTTCTCCTAACCCGCTTTACCGCAGAGCTGCCTCCCATAAAAGTAATGCTTGGAGGTCAAAGCATTGTACAGACGAAATCCGTTACTTCTGAGCCGCTGCCTGCTGGATAATTTCAACGACGAGCCGGGCCGTCTTCACGAGATCATCCGTTTTGATTTGCTCCTTCGTCGTATGGATATGCTCGTAGCCGACGGCCAGGTTCACGGTAGGCACGCCGAGTCCGTTAAAGACGTTCGCGTCGCTGCCGCCGCCCGAATGGAACGTTTTCGGCGTTTCGCCGATATTTACAATCGCTTTTTTCGCCAGCTCCACGACCGGATCCCCATCCGTATATTTGTAAGCGGGATAAATCACGACGCTATCGAATTCCGACCGTGCTCCGAACTCCTCCGCCGCGCTTTCGACCGCTTGTTTCATCGCCTCGACCTGCGCATCCAGCTTGTCTTGAACCAAGCTGCGCGCTTCCGCATCGAGCTTCACAAAATCGCATACAACGTTTGTAGCGCCGCCGCCTTCGAATTTCCCGATATTCGCCGTTGTTTCGAAGTCGATTCGGCCAAGCTTCATCCGGGAAATCGCTTTGGAAGCGACTTGAATCGCGCTGATGCCGTCTTCCGGATTAACGCCCGCATGAGCCGATTTGCCGTACAGCTTGATGGTAATTCTGGCTTGCGTCGGAGCGGCTACCGCGATATCGCCGATTGAGCCGTTGGAATCCAGCGCATAGCCGAAATCGGCCTTCAGCTTGGAAGCGTCCATATGTCTGGAACCGAGGAGGCCGGATTCCTCGCCGACCGTAATGACGAATTGGATAGGACCGTGGGGAATGTTATTTTCCTTCAGCACACGGATCGCTTCGAACATTGCCGCAAGACCCGCTTTGTCGTCGGCGCCTAGAATGGTTGTGCCGTCACTCCGAATATAACCGTCATCATCAAGCTGCGGCTTAATGCCGTTGCCTGGTGCCACCGTATCCATATGGCTCGTGAAAAGCAAGGTCGGCGCGCCTTCGGAGCCTTTGGCCTCCAGCAAGGCGAACAAGTTGTTTGCGCCATGTCCGATTTTGGCACCGGCGTCATCCTCCGTGATCGAAAGCCCCAGCTCGGTGAACTTCCGCTTCAGCACCTTGCTGATTTCGGCTTCGTTTTTTGTTTCGCTGTCCACTTGAACCAATTCCATAAATTCCTGAATTAATCGATCTTTTTGGATCATCCTGTTTCCTCCGTCCGTCTCTATCGTTTACAATAGAATATAGTCTTCTTATATTTCGTTTATGAAAGGAGAATCTCTCCATGCGCCAACAAAAGGTCATACGCATCGTAGCAATCGTTGTCGCTTCCGCGCTTTTAATTACGACGATATTTGCCGGCATCGGCTCGCTGTTTTTAGGCTAGATCCGTTTAAATCCGAATTGCTTCAGGAAGAGCGGAAGCAGCTCGTCCGCGGCCGCTTCCACGCTTAAATCGCGGCCCGTCAAATCGTTAAACGACGTAACGCCATATTGCTGGATTCCACAAGGAATAATGCCCGCGAACCCTTCGGAGGCGATTCCGGATTTAATATTAAGGGCAAATCCATGGCTCGTAACAAACCCTCTGCGGTGGCGCGCTTTGTTAAACTTAACGCCGATCGCCGCAATCTTTTCGTCTCCGACCCATACTCCTGTATATTCCGGCTTTCGGCCCGCTTCTATACCATATTGGCCAAGCCAATCGATAATGACTTGCTCCAGGCTCCTTAAATAAGCGTGAAGATCGAGACCGACCGCGTCCAAATACAGGAGCGGGTATCCGACGAGCTGCCCCGGTCCGTGGTAAGTAATGTCTCCGCCCCGGTCGATTTCGAAGAGCGATATTCCTTTTGCGTTTAACTCTTCCTCATTCAGCAGCAGATGCTCGGGGTGCCGGTCGGATCCCATCGTATAAGTCGGCGGATGCTGAAGAAGGAGAAGCGTCTCCGGACGCTCCTCCCTATCGATTTCCTTCACATATGTCTTTTGCAGCTCCCACGCTTCCGCATATGGAACCATCCCTACATAACTGGCAGCGAGCGGCGTTGCTTCAAAATCCGTTTCGGCTTCCATCATGCCCATTCCTCTTCTCTAATACAATTTGCTTTCAATCGTGAAGCTTTCCAAATTGTCCTTCACCCGTTGAAGGAACCGGCCGCAGATGACCCCGTCCAAGATCCGATGATCTAACGACAAGCAGAGGTTCGCCATCGAACGGACCGCGATCATATCGTTGATGACGACAGGCCGCTTCACAATCGATTCGAATGTCAGAATGGCCGCTTGCGGGTAGTTAATAATCGGATAAGACAGGATGGAGCCGAAGGAGCCTGTATTATTGACCGTAAACGTGCCGCCCTGCATATCCGAAAGCGTCAGCTTGCCTTCGCGCGTCTTACGCGCCAGCTCGTCGATTTCTTTGGCCAGGCCGGCGACGTTTTTATGATCCGCGTTTTTGATAACGGGCGTCAGCACAGAGTCCTCCGTGCCAACCGCGAGCGAGATGTTAATGTCGCGTTTAACAATAATCTTATCAACAGCCCACGTCGAATTCATGATCGGGAAATCCTTAATCGCGTTAACGACGGCCTTTAACAGGAATGCCAAGTACGTTAAGTTAATTCCTTCCCGCTTCATAAACTCGTCCTTTAATTTGTTGCGAAGGATAACCAAGTTGGTTACGTCCACCTCGATCATCGTCCAGGCGTGCGGAATTTCGCTGACGCTTTGGCGCATATTGCGCGCGATCGTATTGCGAATCGGCGTCACGTCGATAAACGTTTCGCCGCGCCCCGGCGCAGCGCTTTCGATCTCGATCTTCGGAATTCGCGGCGTCTCGGACAGGTGAATGCCGGATGAGCGGACCTGCACGACCGGATCCATCGACGCCGGGGCGGCTGGAGCAGCGTGAGCCGCATTGTTCTTATGCGCTCCGCTTGCCACGTATGCCAGCACATCCTTGCGCGTAATTCTGCCGCCAAGCCCCGTTCCCGGAACATCCGCCAGCCGGACGCCGTGTTCGGCGGCGAGCTGCTGCACGGCCGGAGAGAATCGGCCGCGCATCGGAGCGTCTTCACTCAGGAGCGTCGATGCCGCAGGTTGTACGGAAGCTCCCGCGTTAACGCTAGGAGCTTGCGGCGCCTGCTGCGGCATAGACGCTTCCGCGCTTTCTGTCTCGATCAAGCAAACGGGGGTTCCGACCGGAACCGTCTCTCCGTTGCCTACTAAAATTTTTACAAGCTTGCCGGAAACCGTGGACGGCAGCTCGGCATTCACCTTATCCGTTACGATTTCACAGATCGGCTCATAGATGTCCACCATATCTCCAGGCTGCTTCAGCCATTTGTCGATCGTTGCGTTCACTAGCGATTCGGCCAGCTGCGGCACGACGATTTCCATTATCGATTTATTCATATCACCAACTCCCAACTATCCATGCCTTCTTCGTTCGCACTCGCGATACCGATTAATATAAAGCCAGGTTTCTCATCGCTTCTTTTACTTTATCCTTGTTCAGCAGGAAAAACTTCTCGCCGGGCGGATTAATCGGCATCGCCGGCACATCCGGTCCGCATAGACGCATAATTGGGGCGTCAAGCTCATACAGCAGTTCTTCTGCGATAATGGCGGATACTTCGGCTCCTACGCCGCCTGTTTTGTTATCCTCATGAATAATCAGGACTTTACCGGTTTTGCGGACGGCCTCCAAAATCGCTTCCTTATCCAGAGGCTGAAGCGTGCGCAGATCGAGAATATGAGCGCTGATCCCTTCCTGCTGCAGCTCTTCCGCCGCCTGTTCGACGAAGCGAAGCGGCATGCTGTAGCCGATAACGGTAATATCATCGCCTTCGCGCAGCACATTCGCTTTGCCGATCTCGACGATGTAGTCGTCCTCCGGCACTTCGCCGTTAATGAGCCTATAGGCTTTTTTATTTTCAAAGTAAAGAACCGGATCTTCGTCCCGCACGGCCGCTTTCAGCAGTCCTTTAGCATCGTAAGGCCGGTATGGGGCTACAATTTTAAGTCCCGGAGTGCCGAAAAACACCGATTCCGGGCACTGCGAATGATAAAGTCCGCCAAATATGCCGCCGCCGATCGGAGCGCGGATGACAACCGGACAGCTCCAGTCGTTATTGGAGCGGTAACGGATTTTGGCCGCTTCGCTAATGATCTGATTCGTCGCCGGGAACATAAAATCCGAATACTGCATCTCCGCAATCGGCTTCATGCCGTACATCGCGGCGCCGATTGCAACGCCGGCAATCGCCGACTCGGCAAGCGGCGTATCAAGCGCCCGGTACTCGCCGAACTGCTCGTGCAAGCCTTTTGTCGTTGTAAAGACGCCGCCTTTGACGCCGACATCCTCGCCAAGGACGAAAACGTCCTCGTCCCGTTCCATCTCTTCCTTCATCGCAAGCCGGATCGCGTCGATATAATCCATTACAGCCATTAACGGTTCCCCCTTTGCGCGCTATCATTCGCGTAAACGTGAAGCAGCGTCGTCTCCGGCGCTGGGAACGGCGCGTTATCGGCGTATTCCGTCGCTTCGTCCAGTTCTTTGCGCACCTTTGCAAGAAGCTCCGCGTCAAGCTCTTCATTCCAAATGCCGCAATCGATCAAATATTGCTTGAACTTCGGAATGCCGTCTTTGGCGCGGTGCTCTTCCACTTCTTCCTTCGTCCGGTAAGCCAGATCGTTGTCGGAAGTCGAATGCGGAGACAGACGGTACATCATCGCTTCGATCAGCGTTGGGCCCTCGCCCGCTACCGCCCGGTCTCTCGCCTCTTTCACGACCCGGTACATCTCCAGCGCGTCGTTGCCGTCCACCTGTAAGCCAGGGAAGCCATAACCGATCGCGCGGTCGGCCACTCTGCCCGCTAGCTGCTTATGGATAGGCACGGATATCGCGTATTGGTTGTTTTCGCACATTAAAATTACAGGCAGCTTATGAACACCCGCAAAGTTGCAGCCTTCATGGAAATCGCCCTGATTGCTGGAGCCTTCGCCGAACGTGACAAAGCTGACTATCGGTTTTTTCTTCATTTTAGCGGCCAGCGCGATGCCGACGGCATGCGGCACCTGCGTTGTCACCGGGCTGGAGCCCGTTACGATCCGCAGCTTCTTGTGGCCGAAATGGCCCGGCATTTGACGGCCACCGCTGTTCGGGTCCTCCGCTTTCGCAAATACAGACAGCATGAGCTCGCGAAGCGTCATGCCGACGGACAACACGAAGCCGTAGTCGCGGTAATAGGGCAAGAAGTAGTCATTGTCCCGGTCCAGCGCGAACGCGGCCGCCACTTGGGCAACCTCCTGCCCGATGCCGGATACGTGAAAATTAACTTTGCCGGCGCGCTGCAGCAGAAGGATGCGCTCGTCGAACTTCCTTGCTTTAACCATCTGCGTATACATATTGATAGCCTGCTCATCGCTAAGCCCTAATTCCAAATGGCGAACCTTTTGACTTGCAGAAGACATCCCGGTCATAAAGGTATTCCTCCTTCATTTGCCCATCAATTATAACCTGGTACTAAGACCACATCACATTCATTATAACCGTTCCTCGGCTAAAAAGAAAATCTTCCCTTCAAAACGCGATTGCCTTCCCGTCCACAGCCAGCATCGCTTCGCCTATCGCTTCCGACAGCGTCGGATGAGGGTGCACCATTGCGCCTACTTCCCATGGCGTCGCGTTGAGCCATCCCGCAAGGGACGCCTCGGCGATCAGATCCGTCGCATGCGGTCCGATCATGTGCACGCCGAGAATATCGTTTGTTTTACGATCCGCAATGACTTTCACGAACCCTTCCGCCTCCCCCAGCACAAGTGCTTTACCGATCGCTTGGAACGGGATTTTGCCAATCTTAATATCATGTCCTCTTGTGCGCGCCCCGTCTTCCGTGAAGCCGTACGACGCAATTTCAGGGCTGGAGTAAATGCAGCGCGGTATCATATGATGAGGCAGAATATCAGGCTTCAAGCCGTTGATATGATCCGCGGCAATCAATCCTTCGTGGGCCGCCGCATGCGCCAGCTGAACGCCCCCGATGACATCGCCGATGGCATAAATATGCGGTTCTGTCGTCTGGCCGTATTCATTCACTTCGATAAAGCCATCCTTAGTCCGAACATCCGTATTTTCAAGTCCGATCCCTTCGATGTTGGCGGTCCGGCCGACCGATACGAGCAGCTTGTCCGCGGTAAGGTTGACATTGCCATCCGGCGTTCCCGCTTGAATGCTGACGCCTTCCGTTCCTGTCTCAAAGCTGGCGGTGTCCAGCATGACACTGGTTAAGACGCGAACACCGCGGCTTCGAAGCGACCTCATCAAGGCGGCTGACACTTCGGCGTCCTCTCCCGGAAGCAGTCTGGCGCCCGCCTCTGCAAGCGTGACATTAACGCCGAAATCCTGCAGCATGGAAGCCCATTCTACCCCAATGACGCCGCCGCCCACGATCAGAATCGAGCTCGGAAGCTTGTCCAGCTCAAGCGCATCGTCGCTGGTCAATATGTATTCCCCGTCTGCCTTAAGCCCTGGAAGCATTCTCGGTCTGGATCCTGTGGCGATAATCAGATTCGAAGATACAACTGACTCCATCTCGCCATCCGCCAGCTCGACGGCCAAAGAACCGCTTTTCGGCGAAAAGATCGATGGTCCGATCACTCTCCCTTTTCCATGGATAACTTCAATGCCATTTTTTTTCATTAAGCCTTGAAGACCGCGATGAAGCTGTTCGACTGTCGAAGATTTGCGAAGCTGTACTTTATTGAAATTAAGCGATACCGCGTCTTCCGATACGTCAATCCCGTAGGCTGCCGAATGCAGCAGCGTCCGGTATACCTCTGCGCTGCGAAGCAGCGATTTGCTTGGAATGCATCCCTTATGTAAACATGTGCCGCCTAGCTTATCCATCTCTACGATGGCAACCTTTTTGCCTGCCTGCGCAGCCCTAATCGCCGCCGTATACCCGCCAGGCCCTCCGCCAAGCACAGCTACGTCCACTGTAATAGCCAATCCCTTCGCCTCCTGTATATCATCAATATATGTTTGTCCAGTATGATCATGCATTGCGCGCATCTTATAGCATAAAGCCGCAGTACCATTGTACCCCTTTTTGCCCGTCTTTTCACCGTCATCTTCGAAAATAGACACCTTTCATAGAAAAAGGTATGATAGAGGGAAGAGTTCAGATTTACTTAACCGAAGAAGATTGGAGCAAGGAGTCTGCAACAAAATGAAATTAATGATCTCCCGTTTTATCGCCATTATTATGCTTGTCGTTCCCGGCATTATCGCCTGCTTCGGATTTCTGAAGATGAAAGACGCTGTCTTCATTTACTTTTCCGATTTTGGCAACGATGCGGTGACACCTGATTTTCAGTGGCTTCGCTTTCTCCTCGGCCTCGTTATGTTCGCTGCAGGAGCCGGTTTTATCGGCGGATGGATCTTCTTCCGTGACCGCAAACGCAATTATGTAGCGCCAAGATTCAAAGAGAAGCGCCCTCGACCTCCCAAGCCTCAGGCTTAGCGTCGATGGCGCTTTTTCATTTTACATGGTGATAATGATCTCGTCCAATATTTACAAAAAGCCGGAATAGGCTTAATTCTTCGGTAACGATAACAACCTACAATGGACTCATCTGAACGAAGGGAGGCGAGCGCATTGCACATTGTGTTTGATGTGATGGTTGACGGCAAAAAAACAGAGACGCTTCGGCCTAATAAGCAGAAGCTCCAAGATATCCGCGCTTTCATGCGAGAGGAAGCAGTACGGCTGATCCGCAAATATGGAAGCAACGTATATGTCAATCGCAGATTTGAATATTAATTCAAATCTGCTTTTTTATTGCGCGGCTTGAACGAACGGCATTTCTGCCATCCGTCTTTGCTTGATACAAGGCGCCATCGGCTTGATCGATCAAGTCGTCCCGGTTCGTATCGGGATAAGTCGCTACGCCGATCGATACCGTCAGGCGGATGCTCTGGCCGTCGTTCAATCGAAAATGATGTTGTTCAACGGCAATTCGAAATTTCTCTGCAATGGAAAGCGCATGCTCATGAGGCGTGTCATACATCAGCACCGAAAACTCTTCCCCACCGTTTCGCGACACGATATCAAAGGTTCGGGCAGTTTGCATCAGCAGATCCCCCAATTGTTTAAGTACCGCGTCACCGTTGCTGTGGCCGTACCGGTCATTTACTTTTTTGAAATAATCGATGTCCACCAATGCGATGGACAAGCAATCCTGTTTCTCCTCTGCCGCTTGAAGAGAGGTGTTAAATTTTTGATCAAACGTTCGATGATTGTGAAGCCCCGTCAAAAAATCCACTGTCGCTTCCCGCTCTACTTTATCGAAATACGCTTTCGCTTTTGCAAGAAATTGACTTAAATACGCCGTGAACCATCCGCCCAATGACATCATGATTATATAAATGAAGATAGGTAATAGGCTCTTCTCGCGAAGATTGACATAAAACACGATACTGGTCAAAACATTGCAGACGAGCAGCGCATAAGTCCATTTCTTCCAATAGGATAATTTGCTTTTAAACAACAATCCGACCACAACCGCAATCAACAGCGTATTAGCCGATGCGACAACGGTTGCTGTCGAGATCGCGCCGAACGCAAACATCCTCATTAGAAATACTATAAGTCCCGTAATGGCCGAAGCGGCTACTCCTCCGTGCAACGCTGCGATAACAAGAGCAATTTGGCGAAAATCAATAAAAGAACCGTCGGTTTGCACGGTAAACACCATGAGCAAGATACCGAGAAGACCAGCAATGAACCCAATAAGCAATTGATTTGCGAACGATGTCGGAGGTCCTAACGCGCGCTTGCGAAAAACGAATTGATTGACCAGAAATAAATAAGCGGTGACGATCGAAAAATTGGCGATTACATCTTGGACGGTGTTAAAAATATTCAATGCTGTCTTCCCTTCAACGTATAAAAGTATGTCTGTCCCTATTATAAAGTATTTTCATTTCTCAGCACACAAATAAAAAACCACCCTCTAGAACCAATAATGGATTCGTAAAAAGGTGGTTAATGCCTTTAGCTTACCTTATGCTCGATCCGCAGCTTGTCGGCGACCATCGCGATGAATTCGCTGTTCGTCGGCTTCGACTTGCTGATGTTAATGGTGTAGCCGAACAGGTGGCTGATGCTGTCGATGTTACCCCGCGTCCATGCTACCTCAATAGCGTGACGAATCGCGCGTTCCACTCGTGATGGCGTTGTTTTGAACTTTTCGGCAATCGCCGGGTAAAGCGTCTTCGTAATCGCCCCAAGAATCTCGATGTTGTTGTACACCATCGTAATCGCTTCGCGCAAATACTGATATCCTTTAATGTGCGCAGGTACGCCAATTTCGTGAATAATACTGGTAATATTCGCATCCAGGTTTTTGCCCTTCGCGAGCGGTACGACATTCGATTTCACTGTCGTTGTGCTTGTGCTGTAAGACGAGGATGAACTGAATGTCGAATTGCCAACCAGCTGACGGATTCGGTTTGCCAAAATATCCATGTCAAATGGCTTCAGTATGTAATAGGATGCTCCGAGCTGTACAGCCTTCTGCGTAATATTCTCCTGGCCAAAGGCAGTCAGCATAATAATTTTAGGCATCGGAGACAAATTCATTTCTTTTAAACGCTCGAGTACGCCTAAACCGTCCAAGTGCGGCATAATAATGTCCAGAATCAGTATATCCGGAACGTTCCTGGATTGCTCCAGGTGACGAATGACCTCTTCACCATTGTAAGCGACCCCGCTTACATGCATATCACTTTGTTCGGATATATATTCCGATAACAGGTTGGTAAATTCTCGGTTGTCATCTGCCAATAATACTTCGATCTTATGCAAAATGTAATCCTCCCTTAAATGATATTTATGACTTCGATCATTAGCTGCCTGCCTTTACGTTTTCGACACTGCTTACCGAATTCCTTCTGTCGAAAATCTTTTTTCTTTATTTTTTTATTAGAGTTCGATATAATTAATAATTTGTTCCATAAGTCGAAGTTTTTCGTAATGGTTCGACAAAAACACATGTCGAATGACGAAAAAGAAACGCCCTCCGCTAAAAGGCTTTGCAGAAGACGTCAAATCCAATATTTAATTCATTTCAGTTATGCTGCTTCATCTCTTTGGTTAATGGTTGGGGATTTCAACAGCACACCGGCATCTTGAAGCATCCATTCAATAAAACATCCGTAACCCGAGGACGGGTCGTTAACAAAAACATGGGTCACTGCGCCGACTAGCTTTCCGTCTTGGATAATCGGGCTTCCTGACATCCCTTGCACAATGCCGCCCGTTTTTTTGAGCAGACGATCATCCGTAATTTTGATGACCATCCCTTTGGTCGCCGGTCCGGACTGCTTGGAGACATGAACGATTTCGATATCAAACCGTTCAACCTTTTGACCGTTAACAACGGTAAGGATTTGAGCAGGACCTTCCTTTACGTCCTCCGCAAAAGCTACCGGCAGCGATTTGCCGTTATAGCCATGATCCGGGGCCTCCTTCATCTTTCCGAAGATGCCGAAAGGCGTATTGCGTTCAATGTTGCCAAGAACTTTGCCTTCCTTCACAAAATTTGCTCTTTTTGCGCCCGGCTCGCCTGTCTGGCTTTTGTTAATGGACGTTACGCTGGATTGCAGAATATGTCCTTCTCCGACTTCGATCGGCGTCTGCGTATCCATATCCGTAATAACATGTCCAAGCGCTCCGTACACGCCTTGTTCCGGGGCGTAGAAAGTCAAAGTACCTACCCCTGCAGCCGAATCGCGAATATACAAACCAAGCCGCCAAGCTCTGTCTTCCGCGTCGTACACGGGGCTTACTTTTGTTTTGCCAATGTGGCCACCGCGCTTATAAGTCACTTCAAGAGGCTTACGGTTGAGGCCGTATTTTTCGCACATCTCTCCAACCTTATGGACCTCGTTGACGGGTAAGCCATTAATATTCGTAATCAGATCGCCAAGCTTTAACCCGGCTTCCTCACCCGGAGACTGCTTGGAGCCGCTGCCGTCTCTCACCTGATGGTGGCCGACAACGAGGACACCCGCCGACTTCACTTTCACGCCGATTGTTTGTCCTCCCGGGATGACGCGCAAATCCGGTACAACATTGACTTTAACTGTCCTGAAAGGAATTTTACCAAATAATTTCACCTTCATGTTGGTCTGACCGCTTTGATTCGGTTGCAGTGACAGCGGTTCGTTCAAGTTAACGGACAAAGATTGTTTGGATGTGCCGTTCACTTGCAGCATTTGGGGATCCACCGTAACTTCCGCATGGACGGGTACTCCAACTTGCAGACGTTTCATTTGGCCAGAGAATAAACGTAGTTCATTCGGAAATGCGGCGAATTGTTGAAACGGGGTGGAGAAACCGACCATGCAGACGAAGGACACGAGGATCAGCCCAAACCATCGCTTCCGTGGATTGGAGTTCAATGATTTCACGCTCCCTGTCATTCCATCGCATGACGAAAAAGGTTTTCGCCAATGGCGTACCTTTAAGTTACCCTGCACCCCATCTTTTATGTCCGCAAAAACATTCCCTGAATACCTTCCTTTACGCCCCCTTTAAACCATGAGCCAAATCAAGCATTTCTTGCGCGTGATGCTTTGTTTTTTCCGTTACTTCCACTCCTCCGAGCATGCGCGCAAGCTCCTCTATGCGCATATCCAGCGAAAGCTCCGATACCGATGTAGACGTTCGGTCATTATAAACCTGCTTCTTTATTTCATAATGATGATCCGACATGCAAGCGACTTGCGGCAGATGGGTAATCGAGAACACCTGGCATTTCGAAGATAAGCTCGACAGCTTCTCAGCGATTGCCTGAGCCGCTCTTCCGCTGACGCCGGTATCGACCTCGTCAAATATAAGCGTAGGAATTTGATCGATCTCCGCGAATATGCTCTTGAGCGCCAGCATAATGCGGGACATCTCGCCGCCTGACGCGATTTTGTTCAGCGGCTTAACCGGTTCCCCCGGATTGGTGGACAGCATAAATACCGCATCATCCATTCCGCTAGCATGCAGCTTGACGCGTAATCCGTCTGACTCTCCATCAGCCTTATTGGCCAGGGCAACCTGAAATCTTGCCGCCGGCATCTGGAGATGCCGCAGCTCGTGCTGGACGGCATCAGCAAGCCGTTCGGCTGTATGCTGCCGCAATTTCGATAATTCGCGCGCGAGCTGCACCGCTTGTTTAAACAGCGCTTCTTCCTGCTGCTTTAACATCGTCAGCATCTCGTCCCGATTTTCGATTTTATCCCGTTCTTTTATGGTTTGTTCCAGATAAGCCAATATATCTGGTATGGTTTCTCCGTATTTCCGTTTTAGTCCGTTAATTAAATCCAGTCTGTCTTCGACGATGGAAAGCCGCTCCGGGTCTGATTCGATTCCATCTCTGTAATCTCTAAGCTGGAAAGCTACATCCTCCGCTTGGTAATAAGCGGATTGCAGCTGCTCCACAAGCGGACCTAGCACAGAAGGATCGTAAGATTGGATATCAGTAAGCTTAGAAATCGCTCGGCTGAAAGCATCAAGCCCCTTGTCGCCGTAAAGCAGTCCATACGCGTCGGAAGCCGCGTCCATACGCTTGCCGGCGTACATTAGCTTCTGTCTTTCTTCTGCGAGCTCTTCGTCTTCGCCTGGCTTTAGCTTTGCGCTTGAAATCTCTTCGATCTGAAAACGGTATAAGTCCAGCATTTGCACATTTTGCCTTGAAGTATCCTCAACCTCGCGCAGAGACTGGCGAACTTGAGACAGCTGTGCGTAAAGATGCTTATATTGTTCCCTCCGCTCCAGCAATAGATCGCCGCCGAACTGGTCAAGCCATTCCAAATGCTGGTCGGTGCGAAGGAGTGATTGATGCTCATGCTGTCCGTGAATATTAACCAAATATTCGCCGATTTCACGAAGCATGGTAATCGTAACGAGCTGTCCGTTCACTCTGCAGCTGCTCTTGCCCTGGGCCGAAAGCTCTCTGCGAACAACCAGCATCTCCTCCGCCTTGTATTGAATGCCGAGACGATCCAGCTGCTTCCACACCGGATGCTGCTGCGGAAGATCGAACATGGCTTCCATTTCGGCTTTGTCGCAGCCGTAGCGAACCATGTCTGCGGAGCCTCGTCCGCCTACAATAAGACTTAGTGCATCAATGAGAATCGACTTGCCGGCTCCTGTCTCTCCGGTTAATACATGAAAGCCGTGATGAAAAGCAACATGAATCTCTTCAATAACCGCTAAATTTTTAATCGATAACTCGCGCAGCATGGGTTTGTCCTCCTTATCATGTCCTTAATTCATAACGCCAAGCAATCGCTCTACGATTTGAGCGCTTTGCTCTTTCGAACGGCAAATAATGAGAATGGTGTCGTCGCCGCATATGGTGCCCATCACTTCGGACCATTCCATGTTATCGATCAGGGCGCCAATCGCGTTCGCCGTACCCGGCAGGCACTTGAGCACAACAAGATTGTCCGTGTAATCGATATGCGCAAAATGGTCCAGCATTGCCCGTTTGAGCTTGTGTACAGGATTTTGCCGTTGTTCGAGAGGCATCGAATATTTGTATCGGCCCTCGCTTACTGGGACCTTCACGAGCATCAGTTCTTTGATGTCCCTGGAGACAGTAGCCTGCGTCACTTGCATGCCGGACGCGCGAAGCGCCTCGACGAGCTCTTCCTGCGTTTCAATTTCGTTATTAGAAATGATCTCTCTAATTTTAAACTGCCGAATACTTTTCATGATTGAAATCCCAACCTCCGCCTAATCGGCTATATGGAATGTAATTTTTTTTACGGTCTTCTCGTTCGCGTCGGCGTACAATATTCCTGCGCAATCGGGAAGCAGCAGCGCGTAGACCAGCAAGCGCTCTCTGAGTCCGCTAGCGGTCCAATCCATCGGCATTCTCTCGCGGGCCGTCTTCACGATATAAGTTAGCTCATCCTTCTCTGCTATGTAATCAATATAGATGCGGGTTCCCTTGCCAAGGGGTTTGTCGTCTAGCTCGACCGGAATCGGAACGACGTGTTTGCCTGACACAACCTTATACCCGTGACTTTCCAGCAAGGCGACATTAACATCATCGTCGTCAATGGCGCCGCCTTTCCCAAGCTTCACTCGATTCAGGGCCGCCGGCGCGTGAAGCCATCGATAGAAGGCCCCATACAACCAGATCAACAGGAGTAAACCGGCGACCGCCATAATAAACCAATCCCCATACTTACCCATCGGCTGCTCTCTCCCATCCGATTAGGAATCATATAAGCGAACGTCTGTTTGGTCTTAGTGTATCAAATAATGGACAGGCCTGTAAAGCAAAAAGATGCCTAAACCGTTCAAAACTGGTCGGCATCCTTCTTGGCTGCAAATTATTATTTATGATTTAAACGTATCGTTCGCTTCTTTCACAAG
Source organism: Paenibacillus nanensis (assembly GCF_003583765.1). GTDB lineage: Bacteria > Bacillota > Bacilli > Paenibacillales > Paenibacillaceae > Pristimantibacillus > Pristimantibacillus nanensis. Next base: position 20,619 of record NZ_QXQA01000004.1, on the reverse strand, counting down.
CTTGCTGAGCTCCGCCTCCGCAGGCTGTGGGGCTCCCGGCTCGCCCCGCCACACCCAATAAGCCAAAAATTCGATATTGCCTTCCCCGCCTGTTATTGGCGAGAACGTCATATCCCGTAATTCGTAGCCCAGCTCAGACGCCATAGACAGCACTGACCTCAGCACATCTAAGTGGACGCCAAGCTCGCGCACGACGCCGGATTTCCCCACTTTATCGCGACCGGCTTCGAACTGCGGCTTAATAAGCGCAACAACGCCGGAACCTATCTGCATTAACGTGGCAAGCGTAGGCAGTATGAGCTTTAGTGAAATAAAGGAAACGTCAATACTCGCAAAGGTTGGCTCTGGACCCTCCAGCTGGGATCGCTCCAAATATCGGAAATTCGTTTTTTCCATTACCTTCACTTGCTCGTGCTGCCGAAGGGACCAATCCAGCTGATTGGTGCCAACGTCGATCGCATATACATAAGCCGCGCCGTGCTGAAGCGCGCAATCCGTAAACCCGCCAGTGGAAGCGCCGATATCAAGCATCACTTGGCCATTCATGTCGATGCCAAACGTTTTGATCGCCTTCTCGAGCTTAAGACCGCCGCGGCTGACGTACGGATGTACGGCGCCTTTCACTTTAATGTCGGCAAGTCGCGGCACTTTCATGCCGCTTTTATCAATCGGCTCGTTGTCGACGAGAACAAGACCTGCCATCAGAGCTTTTTTTGCTTTCTCCCTGCTGTCGAAAAAACCGCGCTCCACCAGCAGCACATCAATCCGTTCTTTTGCTGTTGTCGTCATAATATTCCTCGCATTTAGGTCTGTCCGGTTACCCGCTTCATTCGGCGCGGCGCCATCGAACGAAGCTCGTTTGCGACGCGCTCGGCCGTCAAACCGACTTCCTCACGCTGCTGCTGAATGGAGCCGTGCTCCACGAAAATATCGGGAACGCCGACGATTTTGACCGGTACATCATAGATCCCCTTTCGGGAATAAAACTCAAGCACCGCGCTGCCGAAGCCGCCAAGCTCGGAGCTCTCCTCCAGCACCAGAATGCGTTTGCCTTCCTCCGCGAGCGCGAGCAGCATCTCTTCATCAAGCGGCTTGATGAACCGCGCGTTTACGACGCCGGCGCTTATGCCTTCGCGCTTCAAAATGTCCGAAGCCTGCTCCGCCACTTGAATCATCGGACCAAGAGCGAGTATCGTAAACGCCTCTCCTTGTCTCAGCGTCTCCCAGCTACCGATCGGAATCGAAGTCGGTTCGGCATCGAGCGGTACGCCGACTCCGTTAATTCTAGGATAACGAACCGCTATCGGCCCGTCGTTATATTCGATTGCCGTCTTCATCATGCGGCGCAGCTCGTTCTCGTCCTTCGGCATCATGATGACCAAATTCGGAATATGACGAAGGAATGCGATATCATAGACCCCTTGATGCGTCTCGCCGTCCGGTCCGACAAAGCCGGCACGGTCAATGGCGAACACGACATTTAAATTTTGTCTGCAAATATCGTGGACGACCTGATCGTAGGCGCGCTGTAGGAAAGTGGAATAGACGGCGTAAACCGGCTTCAACCCTTCCATTGCCATTGCGGCGGACAATGTGGCCGCATGCTGTTCGGCAATGCCGACATCGATCATGCGGTCCGGGAATCTTTCCGCAAAATCCATAAGTCCCGAGCCGCCGGGCATCGCAGGCGTAATCGCTACGATCCGCTTATCCTTCTCGGCCAGCTCAATGAGCATATCTCCGAAAATTTTCGTATACATTGGCGGTCCGACAGCCTTGACCATCTGGCCGGATTCAATCTTGTAAGCGGACGCGCCGTGCCATTTGTGCGAATCGGCTTCCGCCGGTTGATAGCCTTTTCCTTTCACCGTGAGCACATGTACGAGTACAGGCCCCGGCACCGTATCCGCCTGCTTCAAAATTTCAAGCAAGCCTTCCATGTCGTGACCGTCTACCGGGCCAAGGTAGGTGAGCCCGAATTGCTCGAACAAAATGCCGCTGACCAGCAAATACTTCAGGCTGTCCTTAAACCGTTCCGCTGTCTTCGCCAGCTTGCCGCCGATCGCCGGGATTTTGTTCAGGAAATGCTGCAGCTCATCCTTCGCCTTCTGGTAATGGCGGTCCGTACGAATTTTTCCTAAATAGTGATGCAGGGCGCCGACATTCGGCGCGATCGACATCTCGTTATCATTAAGAATAACCATCATATTGCGCTTCTCGTGCCCGATATGATTCAGCGCCTCCAGCGCCATGCCGCCCGTCAAAGCTCCGTCGCCGATTACGGCGACTACGCGGTTATTCTCGCCTTTCAAATCTCTGCTAAGCGCCATGCCCATTGCAGCGGATAAAGATGTGCTGCTGTGCCCGGCTTCCCAGACGTCATGCTCGCTTTCGGAACGTTTGACAAAGCCGCAAAGCCCTTTATATTTCCGGAGCGTATCGAATTGATCCTTCCGGCCCGTTAAAATTTTATGAACATAGGACTGATGTCCGACATCGAAAATAAATTTATCTTGAGGACTATTAAACAGATAATGCATGGCGAGCGTTAATTCCACAACGCCTAAATTAGGCGCGAGATGGCCGCCCGTAACGGACAGCTTCTCGATTAGAAACTGCCTAATCTCCTCGGCTAGCTGTCTGAGCTGAGCCGCCGTCAATGCTTTCAAATCTTGTGGTGCGTTAATTTGATCCAGCAGCACGATGCTTTCCTCGCTTTCCGCTTTCGGGGACAGATGTTGTCCTTTGAACGTCTACATTTTACCTATTATAGCATATATACGATAGTAATCCCAATCAGGTAACAGCAGCGGATAAAGCTGTCAATGATCGCGTTGGACGAGATAGTCGGCTATACGCAGCAGCTGCTCGGGCGAGGCCAATCCGGCTTCCGTCACAGCATCTTTGGCTTCTTGCGTCAGTCGTGACACCATCGCAATGCTTTCTTCCATGCCTACAAGAAACGGATACGTCACCTTCTGCTGAGCCACATCGCTGTTTGTTCGTTTGCCCAGTTTTTTCTCGTCGCCGATTACATCCAATATATCGTCCTGAATTTGAAATGCAAGACCGATATTGCGCGCGTAGAGAGATAGCAGTTCCAGCTGCTTAACGGATGCGCCTCCAATGCGCGCGCCTGCCTTAACGGAAAAAACAATGAGATCGCTTGTCTTGTGCAAATGAATGTACTCGAGCTGCTCTATTGTTGTAATGCCCTGTTCACCCTGCATATCGGCTGCTTGTCCGCCAACCATGCCGGCTGCTCCCGCGTATGTCGCCAAATCCTCGACGATGGCAAGCCCGGCGTCAAGCGGCACGCCATCTTCGCGAACGGCTTGCGGAATAAGCCGGAAAGCATGAGTGAGCAGCGCGTCGCCCGCGAGAATCGCCATCGCTTCGCCGAATACCTTATGATTCGTCAGTTTGCCGCGGCGATAATCGTCGTTGTCCATGGCTGGCAGATCGTCGTGGATTAAAGAATACGTATGGATATATTCGACGGCACAGGCAATGCGCATTGCAGATTTCCAAGCATCGGCAGAACCGTTAATTGCATGGGCGGCCGTCAGGACGAGCGCCGGACGAATCCGTTTGCCTCCCGCTTCAAGCGAATAATTCATCGCCTCGCGGAGCGAGACCGGCACATCCCAGTCGGACGGCAAGGACGTTTGCAGCGCTGCTTCCGTCGCTTCGGCGCATTGCTTTAAATATTCGCGAATATCAACGCTTGCGTTCAAGCTTATTCCCCTTTATCTTCGTTTGCCGAAACAAACGGTTTTTTCTGGAAGCCGTTCTCCGACTCCACCAGCAGCTCGATCTTGCTTTCTACCTGCTCCAGCTTGCCTCCGCAGAGCTGAGAAAGCTTCATGCCTTCTTGGAACAAATCGATGGCGGTCTCGAGCGGCACATCGCCATTCTCCAGCTTGGATACAATAGACTCCAGACGCTGCATCGCTTCCTCAAAGCTTAGCTCTTCTAAAGATTCAGCCTTCATTCTGCTTACCTCCTTCAATCGATCGGACATGACACGCCAACTGCCCGTCTGCCAGCTTGACCTGAATCTCATCTCCGGCCGACAACTGCCGAACGGATTTCACGAGACGGCCTTCCTTCGTATCGTATACAAGACCGTAGCCGCGCGCCATGACCTTCAGCGGGCTTAACGCGTCTAGCTGACCGATCATCCCGTGCAGGCGAAGCTTATGCTGCTTGACCAATGCATTCGCAGCCAGCTCCAGCCCTCGAGCCGCCGCTTGCAATCGCTTCGAAGCATGATCCAGCGCTTCACCGGGATGCTGGCCTGCCAGCCTCGCTTGCAGCTTGTCCAATCTTGCGCTCTCGCGGCTAGTTCTTCGCATCATCCGTTCGCGGAGCTGCTCGGTCAACCGGTCAAGCCGTTGCGCTTGGTCGAGCATATAGCGCTTCGGATGCAGGAAAAACGGCGATCTTCTAATACGGCTCAGCCGTTCCTTCTCCCATTGCGTGCGCTGGCTCATCGCGCCTGCCAGACGCTGCTTCAGCCGATTCACTTGCTGCTTCAGCTCCGCAATATGAGGCACAGCCAGCTCTGCAGCTGCAGTCGGCGTAGCTGCGCGCAAATCAGCGACAAAATCGGCAATGGTGAAGTCCGTCTCATGCCCTACCGCGCTTATAACCGGCACTGAAGATGCGGCGATCGCCCGGGCGACTGCTTCCTCATTGAACGCCCACAGCTCCTCAAGGGAGCCGCCGCCCCGGCCGACGATCAAAACGTCGCAGCCGCCGAACCGGTTCAACGCGTCAATTGCGCTTACGATCGATGGAGCCGCGCCCTTCCCCTGCACCAGCACCGGGTAGATATAGACCGGAATAAGCGGATATCGGCGCTGGAGCGTGGTCATAATATCTCTAACCGCCGCCCCTGTCGGCGACGTAATAACCCCGATCGCTTTCGGGTAGGCGGGAATCGGCCGTTTGCGGGATGCCGCGAACAACCCTTCGCCCTCGAGCTTGCTCTTCAGCTGCTCGAACGCCATATATAGACTGCCGATTCCGTCAGGCTGCATCGCCATAACATAGAACTGGTAGTTTCCATCCCGCTCAAACACCGATATATTGCCGCGCGCGATTACCTTAGCTCCTTCCTTCGGAATAAAGGGCAACCGGGCGTTGTGCGATGCGAACATGACGCATTTCAGTCTGCTGTCGCTGTCCTTTAACGTAAAGTACATATGCCCGCTCGAATGATGCGTAAAATTCGAAATCTCCCCGCGCAGCCACACATCGCCCAGAACAACGTCGGACTCCAGCTTCATCCTTATGTAGCGGTTTAGTTCCTTGATGGAATAAATTTTCGTTTGCTGTTTCCCCATCGCGGTCATTACACCTCGATTCCGTTAGCCCTCTTCGCAGCAGTAATCGTATTTTTCATCAGCATCGTAATTGTCATCGGGCCTACTCCGCCGGGAACCGGCGTAATATAGCCTGCAGTATCGAGGCAATCCTCATAATCGACGTCGCCTGCCAGCTTGCCGTCCGCCATTCGGTTAATGCCCACATCGATCACTACGGCGCCTGGCTTTACAAAGCGGCTGTCAATCGCTTTCGCTTTGCCGATCGCCACGACCAGAATATCCGCCTGCTTTGCGATCGCCTCCATATTGGCCGTACGGGAATGACAGATCGTAACGGTTGCATTTTCGCGAAGAAGCAGCATAGCTACAGGTTTGCCGACGATATTGCTTCGGCCGATTACAACGGCATGTTTGCCGGATATTTCGACGCCGCTTCGCTTAATAAGCTCAATAACGCCTGCAGGCGTACAAGGCAGCAAGCTGTCGTCGCCGATCGTCAAGTTGCCTACGCTCTCCGGATGGAATCCGTCGACGTCTTTGTCTACGCGAATGGCGTCGATCACCGCTTTTTCGTTAATATGCTTAGGCAGCGGCAATTGAACCAGTATGCCGTTAATCGTAGATTGCTCGTTCAATTTTTGGATAAGGGCCAAGAGCTCGCCTTCGGACGTTTGCTCCGCCAAACGGTGCACCTCTGAATAAATGCCCAGCTGCTGGCACGCCTTCTCCTTCGAGCCGACATACACCTTGGAAGCCGGGTCTTCCCCCACCAGAATAACTGCAAGTCCAGGCACAACGCCGCGAGATGTCAGGGATGCCACTTCCTCCACCATCTCCGTGCGCATTTGATCCGATATTTTTTTGCCTTCAATAATGTGAGCGCTCATTCGTAACCTCTCCTTTTACGATTTCAACTCGTCGATTCCTTGCAGCAGCTTGCCGAGCACGCCGTTAACAAATTTGCCGGACTCCTCCGTGCCGAAATGCTTCGCCAGCTCGATCGCTTCGTTAATCGCGGCTTTAGGCGGCACATCATCGCGGAATACCATCTCATAGCAAGCAAGACGCAACACTTGGCGGTCAACGCGCGACAAACGGTCTACCTGCCAGCCTGTCAGGAACTGCTGCAGCATGCCGTCGATCGCTTGCTTTCTTTCCAGCACGCCGTGTACCAGCTCGCGCGCAAATTCGTCGGTGCTTCCGATTTCCTTCGGATCCGCTCCGATTTCATTATCCTGCCGAAGCTCGTCCATCAGCATATCCACGGCCTCCGACGCCGTCACTTCGTTCATTTCCATTTGATACAAACTCGATACCGCGATTTCTCTAGCAAGTCTCCGTTTCATGTGACCTCCACATCCGTTCATTCCGAAATAGGTTGTTATGTAAAAAAAACTATGATCTCCTCCCTGCCCCGAATTAGCGGCTGTCCGAAATCCGGAGAACGGAGGAGACCACAGAGTTAACGGAACGGGCGGAACCTTTCTAGCAGAGCATACCACACTCGCTGCCAAGGTATGACCGGTCCTTCCGAATGCTCTTTCTGCTTGCCAAACCAATAGCCGATGAAAACGAGAAGCGCTACAAACAGCATATCCCAGAATCCAAATGCTAAATAGATGATGCCGAAAAATAAACCTGCAGCTGCGCCAACCAGACGTTTCCAATATGCGTCCCAGAATGCCTTCCACATCGGCTTATTCACCTCTATTCCACGCGGCTCTTAAATGTATTCGTCTGTATCACATTTGCGACAAAGACAGCCACATTGATAACCGGAATGCCGGTAATATCCTCGATATGGGTTTTTACAGCGCGCTGAATCTCTTCGGTAAGCGAGGGGATCGCCGTTTCTCCGTCAACCACCGCTCGGAGGACAATCTCCAGACCCGCGTCGGACGCGCGTACTCTGGCGCGTAAATCTTTAACGCCTTTCTGTTTGGACGCCGCCTTTAGCGACAAATTCTCAATCGTCTCAATCGATATCCGGATATCGCCGAATTCGGTCCGCTGATCGATAGAATGCGCGTTTACGCTTCCCCGCATAAGCGACACGATAAAGAATCGAAGGCTGATCAGGAACAAGACGACGCCAATGATGCCAACCGCGATCGAGAACGCATCCTCCGCATACAGCTCCATGATGAAGTCGCCGGCTATGTCTCTGGATATCCAATGGAAGCCTACCCCGATCATGACGACGGAAATGACGCCGATCACGATGCTATACAGAAATAATAAAAGCTTGTCCACAACTCTAATCAAAGCGGCTTAACCTCCCGACCGACCGAATGAAAACCCCCAAGCGCTTAAGCGGCATGCCCAATCACGAGGGGGTTGTACAAATGCAATGGTTGCTCTATTCTATTTCACGCGATGTTGGGATTCCTCATCATCGAATCGCTCCGCAGGCTTGAAATAAACGTCATGGATATGAACGTTTACCTCCACTACCGTAAGTCCCGTCATCATTTCAATGGAACGCTTGACATTCCGTTGAATTTCAGACGCTACCTCCGGAAGTTTGTTTCCGTACTCGACGATAATCGAGACATCAACTGCAGCTTCCCGCTGGCCAACCTCGACTTTGACGCCTTTGGATAAGTTCTTGCGGCCGAGCAGCTCTGCAATTCCTCCGGCAAATCCGCCGCTCATGCCCGCAACGCCGTCAACCTCGACCGTTGCCAGACCGGCGATCACTTCAATGACTTCAGGTGCAATCTGAATCGTACCGATTTCTGTTTTCTCATATTCAGCAGCTATCGTACTCATGCTCGTAATACACCTCCCTAATGTCGTGTGAGCTTGGTTTCTTGCCAAGCCGTTTCCGCGCCATATTTCTATACTATAACATTCAGCTCGAATTATGACAAACTTGCCAAGCTGGTTTTATTCCGCGCTGACTGCAGTTTCCGGAGCGTTAATATCATGCTCCTCCAGAAACTTAATGTCGAAATCGCCCTTCACGAACTTAGGATGGCTCAGCAGCTTCAAATGGAAAGGAATCGTCGTACGAATGCCCTCGATTGCAAATTCGGACAAGGCGCGCTTCATCCGGGCAATCGCTTCTTCACGGGTCGGTCCCCATACGATCAGCTTCGCGATCATGGAGTCATAATGCGGCGAAATCGTATAACCGGGATAAACCGAGCTGTCGACGCGCACGCCAGGTCCGCCCGGCGGCAGATAGAACGGGATGTTGCCCGCCGACGGCATGAAATTGCGCTCCGAATCCTCCGCGTTCACGCGGCACTCGATCGCCCAGCCGTTAATGGAAAGATCCTCTTGTGTGAACGACAGCGGATTGCCTTCCGCCACGCTGATCATTTCTTTGATCAAGTCGACGTTCGTAATCATCTCCGTAACCGGATGCTCCACCTGTATGCGCGTGTTCATTTCCATGAAATAGAACTTTCCGTCCGGACCGAGCAGGAATTCAAGCGTGCCCGCGCCCGAATATTGTACGGCAAGCGCGGCGCGTACGGCCGCCTGCCCCATCTGCTCGCGCAGCTCCGGCGTGAGAATTGGACAAGGCGCTTCCTCTACCAGCTTCTGACGGCGCCGCTGAACCGAGCAGTCCCGTTCAAACAGATGGACGGCATTGCCGTGCTTGTCCGCCATAATTTGAATTTCAACGTGCTTCATTCCCGTCAAATATTTCTCCAGATAGACGCCAGCGTTGCCGAACGCCTTCTGCGCTTCCTGCTGGGCCGTTGAAATTTGGCTGATCAGCGATTCCTCGTCTTCGGCGATCCGGATGCCTTTGCCTCCGCCGCCTGCTGTCGCCTTGATAATGACAGGGTAGCCGATGTCCCGCGCAACCATAATGGCTTCCTCCAGGTTCTCGATCAACCCGTCAGAGCCTGGAATAATCGGCACGTTCGCCGCTTTCATCGTCGATTTGGCGACCGCTTTGTCCCCCATCTTGCTGATCGCGTCCGGAGAAGGACCGATAAACGTAATGTTGCAGGATTCGCAAATTTCCGCGAAGTCCGCGTTTTCGGCCAAAAAGCCGTAGCCGGGATGAATCGCGTCGCATTCCGTTAAAGTCGCCACGCTCATAATATTCGTCAAATTCAAATAGCTGTCCTTGGATGGCGTCGGACCGATGCAATACGCTTCATCCGCCAAGCGGACGTGAAGCGAGTCCCGGTCTGCCTCTGAATATACGGCTACCGTGCTGATGCCCAGCTCGCGGCAAGCCCGAATAATTCGTACCGCGATTTCGCCGCGGTTCGCGATTAGTATTTTTTGGAATTTCACGTAGGAACCCCTTTCGAACACAGTTACCCGAGGCCGGGCTGAATTGTTAGTCCGCTTTCACGAGGAAGAGCGGCTGGCCGTATTCAACCAACTGACCGTTGGAAACCAGTATTTCCACGATTTCGCCGTTTACTTCGGCTTCCAGCTCATTCATCAGCTTCATCGCTTCGAGGATGCACACGACCGACTTCTCATGCACGCGGTCGCCGACCTTCACGAATGGCGCCGCTTCTGGCGACGGGGCGCTGTAGAACGTACCGACCATCGGCGAAACGATTTGATGCAGATCAGCTGCCGGCGCTTTCGCGGGCGTCGCTTCCGCAGCAGCGGGCGAAGCGGCCGCCGCGACAGCCGGCTGCTGCGGCGCTGCCGCAACCGGTGGCTGTGAATATGTATGCGTAATTGGAGCCGTTTGCACACTCACCACTTCGGTTTTACCCGGTTTACGGATATGCAGACGCGCGCCTTCGTTTTCAATTTCGAGCTCCGAAACGGACGTTTGATCAACCAATTTGATCAATTCTTTAATCTCGCTCAACTTGAACATGAACGTAATCACTCCTCTTTTTCACATAACGTTTTGTATTATACCATAAATAGGCGTGAACACGAATCATTTTTTGAACAAGCCGGCAAGCGCTGCCAAACCGGGGAACAAAAAGCTCCGGACGCCCGGCATAAGCCTAAGAACGATCGGAGCTTTGTTCGCTTGTACGAGTCTTTATTGCGGTTCAGGCACGTATTGCACAGACACTTGTTCCGCCTTCACATCCATAACCGTCATTACTTGATCGATAATGCTGGCCGCTTCTTTTTTCTCCAGCTTATCGCTTGCCACAACTACCTTGTAGCGGTCGTTCTCTTCATCAATCATCGCGATTTGGTAATTCTTCATCAACGCCGATTCCAGCTCGGCGATTTTGGAATGCTTCTCCTCCAGCTGCTCGATCGCCGCGACAGCCTCAGCCGACTGCTCCGGATCGTTGTTCACATTCGCAACCTCTGCCATCAGACGGCTCTCCTCCTCGGAATACAGCTGGTCGCGCTTTGCGATAATTTCGCTGAACACCGAGTTTTCGCCGTAGCCTTGACTTTCCACCATCGCCAAGATTTCTTCGTCCGTCAGCTTCTCCGTTGCCGCGCCCTCTTCCTGCGTCACTTCGTCCACGACCAGCGCCCCGTCGTTGCCGGAGGCTTCGCTCACATCTTCCGTCGGCGTTCCCGTTCCCGAGAGCTTGTCAGCGTCGTCCAAATCCTGCGTGAACAAATAGTAAGCGGAGAGCACCACCATCAAGCTGAGCATCGATACAAGCCAAATCGTTTGTCTTTTCGTATTCATTTCCTATTCCTCCTCAAATGGGTATAAGTTCGCCTTGCATGAGTCCTGCTTATTGCTTGCTTGGAATAACTTCGATTCGGTTAACGGGAACGCTGAGCCCTTTCTCCACCGCGCTGATGATGAGCCGCCGGACCGTTGCGTTTTCGGCTCCCTTAGCGACGATTAGCACGCCTCGTATACGAGGGTTAATCGTTTTTGTAATAATCGGTTTCTGATCGCCGGACACTTCGTACAGGACCACTTGCCCTTCCTTGGTAATCGACGTGATGTGCCTCACCCCCCCGTTTTTATCGTTTTCGTCGGTTATCGATTGGGTTTCCGTCTTGTTTTTTTCAAGCACGATCTCTTCGGTCGAATCGACGGTTACCAGCACATCAACCGTTCCAACCCCCACAATTTTTTCCAAAATATCTTTTAACCGGGACTCCAGCGTGCCTTCAATCGTTTCAAACGGCGTGCTTGGCGAAGGGCTACGATTCCAGGCCTCCTCGGCCGTCGGCGGCGGATTCGCATCCTGGGAGGGCGACTCTACATTTTTCTGCGGAAGGAAGGAATTAAGCAGCATGAGCGCGGCGCCTATACCGCCTACGATCATCAAGATACGCAGCGTTCTGATCCGTTTCGGTCCGCCTGGACCGCCGCCTACCGCCGCCTCCAGTCCATCCAGCCACTTTGCCATGCGCAAGCTTCCCCTTTCTTCAACTATGAATTAATGGCCGGCGCCGTCTCCCGCGCGTTCCCGGATGACCGTTTGGGCCGCCTGAACTCCAAAGCCTTTTGCCAATACGCCGTAAATCGCGTTCGCTTCTGATTGGCTGACCTGCACAAAGCCATTCTCCTGTTGCTCCATCTGCCCGCTTACCGGTTCCGCTGTATCCTGGATGCTCACATCAACTTGAACGGGCGCCACCGCTTCAATATCGACCGGTTCTTGTCCGGATGACTCGCGCGCCGCCTCCCGCGATTCAAGCGTCACGGTTACGGAAGCGAGCTCCGGCTGCTTCTCTTCTTCGCCCGCTTTCGGGAGGATAAGCTTAACGTCAACGGATTCGACCTTCATCCCGGTTTCTTCCGCAATGGCATCGCTCATCGATTCCTCAAGCGCCATCGCGGTTAGCTTGGCCGCTTCGACATTTCTCTGGGCCTGGATCGCGTCGGCTCTTTTCTGAATATCTTCCAAGCTCGGCATCTTGATGTCGCGAGTCATCGAACGTTCATCCCATAGCTCCATGCCAGCCTCGAGCCGGTCGCTCATATCGGTTTGCAGCAGCTTTAGGATGGGCGACAAAATCGTCAGCAGGATGAACAGACCGACCACCAGCCTCGCGTAACGCTGCATCGCCTTGTTCGGGAGCAGCAGCTCCACCAGCATCGCCAGCAGGATTACCGCGATAATATTCCGCAGCCAGTCGCTTAACCAACCGATCACATTTAGCTCACCTCCTCCAGTGTTTTCCGACGGAAAACACACTTCGTAAGCATTCGCTTAAGTTTTGCGGAGCAAAACTTGCTTCGTAAGCCTCCCTACCGAACCATCAAAGCCGCGTTGCCGGCCGTCAGGATGATTGTCACCGCCAAAAAAAACATAAGGCTGACGGCGGCCAACGCCCCAAATACGTAGACCATCGTTTTTCCGATCGTCTTCAGGCACGTGACGATTGGCGAATCCCCAAGGGGCTGCATGACGGCTGCCGATACATTGTAAATAAGGGCCAGCGTTAATATTTTCAAAGCCGGGAACGCGCATAAGAAGATGAGAATAATGACGCCTGCAAGTCCGATCGCGTTTTTTGCCAGCATAGATGCCGAGATTACGGTATCCGCAGCGTCCGAAAACATCCGCCCGACGACCGGCACGAAGTTGCCTGTGACGAACTTCGCGGTGCGAAGCGTGACGCCGTCCGTCACCGCGCCCGTAATCCCCTGAACGGATATGACGCCGAGAAAGATCGTTAAGAGCACCCCCAGCGTGCCTACTGCGATCGTGCGAAGCAGATTGGCCAGCTGCGTTACTTTGAACTTATCCGTCAGCGCGCTTGCGATATGCAGCACCGCCGAGAAGAACAGCAGCGGGAACACGACGGTGTAGATCACCGTGCCAACTACATGAATCATAAAAATAATGAGCGGATGGAGCACGGAAACCGTCACGACATTCCCCATCGAAGCGAGCAGCGTGAGGAGCAACGGCACCATCGCCAGCATAAAGCTCATCATGTCCTCAATCGCGTTCCTCGCATAGCCGATCGCGACGTGAAAGCTGTTGACCGCGATAATGACGAGCACCAAATAGGTGATGGAGTATGCGACCCTGCTGATGGTGTTCCGTTCAAACGCGTTCTGCAGCGTTTCGAGCACCATGCTGAACACCGTCAGCATCACGATCGTGACCAGCAGCTTGCCGTTGTACAGCACCTCGTGAAGTAGGTAACGGAGGAGACCCTGCAGCACTTCCGTTACGGACAATCCGCCGCCCGGAAGCAGCATCTCGCTAAAGCTCGGCACCTTCTGGTCCGGAAAGTAGCCCCCGTATTCCTCCCGAAGCCTGTTCCAATAATTTTCGACGGGCTCCGTGCCGACTAGGCCCGCTTGCTCCTCCACCATTTGTTTCATGTCGGCCTCTTGTTTGGCGGCAGGCTCCTCTGCGCTCGCATTTCCGGGAACCCACGAGAAGAGCAGGATACAAATCCAAAAAAACAATTGAAGCCTGGCTCTTCCGCTCGAATCCGTTCCCCCGATCCTCATGTCCCGCCTCCCGCCGGCAGCAAGCCGATTACCGTTTCAACAATGACGCTTATAATCGGGATAGCCATGACAAGGATGAACACTTTGCCGGCAAACTCGATTTTCGAAGCGATGCTCTCCTGTCCGGCATCCCTTACGATCTGCGCGCCGAACTCGGCGATATAAGCGATCCCGATTATTTTCAGCACGGTCTTCAAATAAACGGAGGGGATGCCTGCGCGGTTCGCCAAATCCTCTAACACGGTTATGACGGCCTCGATTTTCCCGATGACGAATAAGAAAATAAATAATCCCGTAAAAGCCGCCAGAAGGAACGCAAACATCGGTTTCTGCTCTTTGACAACTAGAATCAGCACCGTCGCCACCAGTCCGAGACCGACGATTTGAATAATATCCACCGCGTTCACCTACTGGAACAAAAAGATCGACTTAATTTCCTGAAATAAATCGTTAAGCAGTCGAACCACCATAAACAGCACCACAACAAATCCGATTAACGTAACCCAATGCGCCATGTCTTCCTTCCCCATCTGCTTCAGAACGGAATGAATCATTGCGATAATGATGCCGATTCCCGCGATTTGAAAGATGGCGCTGACATCCATATTCATAAGTAGCGCACCCTCTTACAACATCAAAATGATGATCAGCACAGCGAGCAAAGCCCCGAGACTTTTCCACATCTTCTCATACTTCCCTTGTTCGTCCCTTGCCGCGTCCTCTTCTGCCTTTAGCTGCGTTAATGCCATCCGCAAATGCTTCATCTGGTCCTCTTTGTCGCTTATGCCCAGCGTTGAACCTAGCCGCAGCATTACGCTTTGTTCATTGCCTTTCATCGATGTGTCGATCCAGTTGGCTTTCACGGCCCGTTCCCAGCACTCTTGGAAGGAATGGCCTTCCGGCTTCCACAGCCATTCCGCCGTTTCCCGAAAGATCGATGCAACCGGTCCAGCGGAGGCGTTAGCCGTTCTCTCCAATGCTTCGGGAAGCGGCGTATGGCCGTAACCGATCTCGGTTTCCAGACGCTGCAGCGCATGAGCGAGCTGCCTCAGCTGTCTCGGCCTATCCGCGTACCTGGCAGCTTGCTGAAAGCCGATCATTGTGCCTGCAATGAGGATGAGCACCGCTCCAAGAAGCTTCATAGCTCCTCGTTCCGGCCTCGTCCCATACCGGCAAGACTGAGGGCGCTTGCTCCTGTTGAATGCTCCCTTTTTGCCGCTTGCGGCTGAAGCGCGCCTGCGTTGATGATGCGGTGCATAATGCCGTCTGCCGACCGTCTTAGCTCCACGATATGCGAGAAGGCGCCTTCCTTAATCAGCTTGTACAGCTCAGGCCGGGCTAAGGCGTCTTGAATGTCGTAGGCATGAGCCGTTGCGACGACGCTTACCCCGGCGTGGCTTGCTTCGCGTATCGCATCCGCGTCCTCTTGTCGGCCAATCTCATCGACGATAAGAACCTCGGGCGACATGGACCGGAGCAGCATCATCATGCCTTCCGCCTTGGGACAAGCATCCATCACATCCGTCCTCGGTCCGATATCAAAGGTCGGTATGCCTCTGACGCAAGCCGCAATCTCGGATCTTTCATCGACGATGCCGACCTTTTTGCCCGCTTGAGCCGCTCGGTTCAGGCCGCCCGCCAATCCATAGCTGAGCGATCTCGCGATATCGCGGATAAGCGTTGTTTTTCCTTGCTGCGGCGGAGCTAATAATAACGTTGAACCGATTGTGGCTTTGGCCGCGTCCATCAGCTTAGGCAGAAGATGAGATGCCGCCCCGATCACTTCGCGCGCAATACGGATGTTGAATCCTCCAATATCGCGAATGCCGCGCACGACGCCGCCATCCAGTATCGTCCGGCCGGCCAGTCCGATCCGGTGCCCGCCTGACACCGTAATATAACCTCTCCGAAGCTCCTCCTCCATGGCGTACAACGAATAATTGGTAATACGCTCCAGCAGCTTGCGGCAATGCTCGGCCGTTGGCTTGAACGCTCCGTCAGCCTGGAGCTTCATGGCGCCGTCCGGCGCAATAAATCGAAATCCGTCCCGATAAGCGATTTCCAAAGGGCGGTTCTCCCGAATCCGGATTTCTTCCAGCGTTCCTTTGACCTCTGCCGGCAGACTCTCCAGCAGCTTCTTCATCTCCAGCGGCAATAGATGAGCTACATGAGACAGCATCATCTTCACTCCCCAATGTTTGTCTTATGTCGTTACATGTGTATGCTTGTCTAACGGATTTATGTACAAATCTGCTAGATTCGTCATTCTACTATTTTTTCAAAATACCGATCATCAAACATATCACGCCTGCCGCTACCCAAACGAATTTGCTTGGCGACAGCTTATCTGACAGGCCGACCAGGCCGATCGTCGTTGTAGCAATTAGAATGAGCGGCCCTACTAAAGCCAGCGACGAATTGACGACCAGCGCTTTATCGATTTGATTCAGACGAAGCATTAACAACGCCGCGCATATTTCGATAGTGCCGGACATCAGTCTCAAACTGGCCATGCTCAGAACGATTTTATTCAGCATTTGATCGTACCTCCTTTCTTCGTCCGTCGTTTTTTTATGTATATGCGTGCTTGTCTGCATTTCATGACGGACACCTGCCTAGCGCGACCTGCATATAGTGGAGGGTACGTTCATCAAGCAAGCGAGGAGATTGGTAAGATGAGAATTGCTGAACTAGACAACTGGCACCAGCTCTTAAAGGATCCGAGCGGCAAACGTAACGACGACAGAAATAAAGGACTCGGCAAAACGATGGTTATCGACAAAGGGCTTGGCTTCCACGCATTCACCGACTTTGTGCAGGTGGCCGGCCCTTATGTCGATTTCGTAAAGCTGGGCTTCGGCACCGCTGTCTTGTACGATACGGTTCTGCTTCGAGAGAAGCTGAAGCTCGCCGCGTCCCAAGGTATCATCTCTATGCCCGGCGGAACGCTGCTTGAGGCCGCAGTCCAGCAAGGCACCATAAACTCCTTCCTGGATACGGTATGCTCGCTTGGCTTTACGGGAATTGAAGTATCCGACGGAACGATTGAAATGGATCGCATCCGCAGAACTTCCATCATTAAGGAAGGCGTGAAACGCGGACTTACAGTTATGACGGAATACGGAAAAAAAGCGGCGGGCTCCCAGATCGATCCGGAAGAGCTTGCGTTCACCGCCCACTGCGACCTGGAGGCAGGCGCAGAGCTCGTAACAGTCGAAGCGAGGGAATCCGGCGTAAATGTTGGGTTATTTGATGAAAGAGGCCAATGTAAGGAGTCCGTGCTGACGGAAGTGATCGGCAAGGTTGGCCAATCCGGCCGATTGATGTGGGAAGCGCCCCTCAAGAGCCAGCAAGCCGATCTAATGCTGCAATTCGGCGCGTCCGTTCACCTCGGGAACGTAGCGCCTGCGGATGCGCTCGCTTTGGAAGCGATGCGGCGCGGACTGAGATCCGACACGTTTCAATTCGGGTATCAAGCTGATTTCTCCGATTATATGATTTAACGAGGAAAGGACTAACACAACATGCATGTCCAGGTCATACCTAGCGTAAAGGAAGCGGGATCCGCCAAATTTAACCATAAGACAGCGATTGCGATCGATGTCCTTCGAGCGACCAGCACAATCGTTACGGCGCTTGCCGCAGGAGCGGTAAGCGTTATTCCCGCCGAGACCGTCATGGACGCCAGGGCGCTTCAGCGCCCTGGGGACATTGTCGGCGGCGAACGCTTCAGCCGCAAAATCGCCGGTTTTGAATTCGGCAATTCGCCAAGGGAATATACGGAGCAGGCTGTAGGCGGCCGAAGAGTCATTTTGACGACAACAAACGGCACGCGGGCCATCCATAAGTCGATGCGAGCCGATACGGTAATCGCGGCCTCTTTGCTGAATGCGGAAGCGAGCGCCCGGTTTGCGCTCGAGCAGCGGCGCGACATCGTAATCTTGTGCGCAGGCAGCCATGACGATTTTGCCATTGAAGACGGATTATGCGCGGGACTGCTTGTCGAGCATTTGAAGCAGATGTGCCCGTCCGCCGTTGAGCTCGATGATTTCGGCGGCGCCATGCACGCGCTCTACCGGGCTAATGCTGATTCCGTGCTGGATACGCTCATGAACAGCCAATCCGGCAAGCGTCTGCAAAAGCTTGGTTCAGCCGAGGACATTTATGAATGCGCCAAGGTGGATTCCATCTCCATTGTCCCTTATCTGAACGGGGATCAATTGATTCTGAAGTAAATGGAAAGCATGATCGGATAGACATATTAAAGGATGCCCGTCCATATAATGAGCGTAAGCCGCCCAGCCCGGGTGTAGCGTTCATATAAGACAGGAGCATAAGCCCCGATGATTGGTGAAATTATTCTCGTCATTCTTATATTGGTTGGCGTAATCGGCCGATCCCCTATTATAGCAACGGCAGCGTGTCTGCTGCTCGCGGTTAAGCTCATTCATCTGGAACGGTACTTGCCCGCTATCGAACGCCGCGGCCTTGAGCTCGGACTCCTCTTTTTGACGCTTAGCGTCCTTGTCCCATTCGCGTCAGGCCGTATCCATCTGAAGGATTTTACGGCAGTCCTGACGTCCTGGCCCGGTATTCTTGCGCTCGCAGGGGGCGCGCTGGCCACCTATATTAACAGCAAAGGACTCGACCTGCTGAAGCTTGACCCTCAAATTGTGGTCGGCCTCGTGCTCGGTTCCATCGTCGGCATCATTCTCCTGCGCGGCATACCGGTCGGCCCTCTAATGGCAGCCGGTATTACGGCAATCTTGTACAAGCTGTTCAAAATGATCGGCGGATCATTGTGAGAGGAACACAAAAAAATCCCAGTCGGAAAGGTCGGCGCCTTCCCTGACTGGGATTTATGTTTTGATAAAGATCATCGATAATTGCAATCATTTCATGATCCAAAATATATTCCGGACCAAATGCCTGCGGATTTGAATGGATGACGCAAGCTCCTGAAGGTTACCTGCGCTCCGAAGGGCCGCCTACGAAAGCTTGCTCTGCCGTATCCAAGCCGTAAGCCGTGTGCAGAACGCGCACGACTTCGTTAAGAGGCTCAGCCGTAATGACGCAAGAAACTTTAATTTCCGATGTGCTGACCATCTTAATGCTCACGCCGAGCTTGGAAATTTCAGAGAACATCTTAGCCGCAACGCCAGGGTTGCTGACCATGCCCGCGCCTACGATCGACACCTTCACAAGGCCGGATTCCGACGTCGTTTCCCGGTATGGAACGACCGAACGGATGCTTTCGATGACGGAGATCGCTTTCTCCTTATCGTCGCCCGAAACGGTGAACGAGAAGTCGGCTTTGCCGTCCAATACGCCGCTCTGTACGATCATATCGACGTCAATTCCGTTTTCCGCTAGCGCGCCGAATACGTTCGCCAGAACGCCCGGCACATCCTCTACGCCCATAATGCTGATCCTTGCCACGTTTTTATCAAAAGCGATTCCGCGAACGACCACGCCTTGTTCCATGACCGCATCCTCCTTCACACTAGTCCCTTCATTCTGCGTAAAGCTTGAACGAACGACAAGCTTCACATTATAATGCTTCGCGTATTCCACCGCGCGCGGATGCAGTACCGCCGCACCCAAATTCGCAAGCTCCAGCATCTCGTCATAAGAGATTTCATTCAGCTTGCGCGCATTTTTGACAACGCGCGGATCCGTGGAATAAACGCCGTCCACATCCGTATAAATTTCGCAAACATCCGCCTTCAGTGCAGCAGCCAGCGCGACCGCGGTCGTATCCGAACCGCCGCGTCCTAGCGTCGTTATTTCGCCTTCCGCGCTCATTCCTTGGAAGCCGGCTACAATTGCCACGTTACCCGCTTGAAGCGAATCAAATATTCGCTGCGGCTGAATGTCCGTAATTTTAGCTTTACCGAATACGTTATCGGTTTGAATGCCCGCTTGCCATCCTGTAAACGACATCGCTTTGCCGCCTAATTGGTGGATCGTCATGGATAACAAAGCAATCGATATTTGCTCGCCTACGGTTAGAAGCATATCCATTTCCCGGCTCGGCGGATTTAAATTAAGACCTTTCGACTGGTCGATCAGATCATCCGTCGTATCGCCCATGGCCGACACTACAACGACAATTTCATTGCCTTCCTGCTGCCGCTCCATAATACGTTTTGCTACACGCTGCATTCTCTCTGGCGTTCCGACAGAGCTGCCGCCAAACTTCATCACGATCAAAGACAAAGCTGTCTCACTCCCAACCTTGACATCTGCATACAAGTTAATATTATAGCACAGTTATCCGCCTTCTGGGTATAGTAATCGACAAAAATCCTCTTCGCCTTACCGCGTTAAAGAAAAGCAGGCGACCTAATGCTATGGCCACTTGGCAGAGCTATATTCGTCGACGCCGTTATCTTACGGTTCCTCTTATTTGATAGAGCTGGCAGATATTTCGAAAACAGAGACAGGCGGCCCTTGCTCTTCGCCAATACATCGGCTTATTCGCCATCAGCGCTGATAATATCGTGTGGCGGGATTATTTGCTTGAGAGTAGCTTACTCTATGCTTTTAGTATCGTGTGACGTGATTATTTGCTTGGGAACAGCTAACTCCGTGCTTTTAGTATCGTGTGACGTAATTATTTGCTTGCGAGCAGCTAACTCCATGCTTTTAGATCGGGTGACGTGGTTATTTGCTTGGGAACAGCTCACTTCATACTTTTAGTATCGTGTGACGTAATTATTTGCTTGCGAGCAGCTAACTCCGTGCTTTTAGTATCGTGTGACGTGGTTATTTGCTTGGGAACAGCTCACTTCATGCTTTTAGTATCGTGTGTGCAACTAGAATAAAAAGTGGACACCCAATTAAGAGAAGCTAGATAATAAGCTTATCGAGGAGGTGTTCACATTGGGTGAACAACGGCAACGCTTTAACGAAGAATTCAAGCAACGCACAGTAAGG
>NZ_QXQA01000045.1 GCF_003583765.1 Paenibacillus nanensis | reverse complement strand
AGCAGTCGCTTAAAGGTGCGAACGCTTGGGCAGCCTCGACAACAAGCGGTCCGATTGCTACGAATGCGACTACCGCAACCGTAACAGGCTTGAACCCAGGAACGGAATATGAGTTCCGCCTTGTCGTTACTGGTGGTAGTAACGCAGGTAATTCTAATGTAGTCAGCGTGAAGACAGATGCGGTTCCGATCAGTGATTTTTCAAGCTCAGCGAGAACAAGTGCTACGGCTGACTTTAGCTGGAGCGCAGTGACGGGTGCGACGGGAATTATAGTCGAGCAGTCGTTAAAAGGCGCGAACACGTGGGCAATAGCGACAACAAGTGATCCAATTGCAACGACTGCGACTACCGCAACCGTAACAGGCTTGAACCCTGGAACGGAGTATGAATTCCGTCTTGTTGTCATAGGAGGCAGCAATGAGGGCACTTCCAACGTAGTCAGCGTAAAGACGAATGCGGTACCGGTCAGTGATTTCGTGAGTGCAGCAAAGACGAGCACCACAGCAGAATTTAACTGGAGCGCAGTGGCTGGTGCAACTGGAATTGTAATTGAGCAGTCGCCGAAAGGTCAGAACACGTGGACAGCCTCGACAACAGGACCTATTGCGATGACTGCGACAAGCGCAACCGTAACAGGTCTAAGCCCGTCGACGGAATATGATTTCCGCCTCGTCGTA
>NZ_QXQA01000044.1 GCF_003583765.1 Paenibacillus nanensis | reverse complement strand
CCGCATGCCCATTTTTAAGTCTCTCCACTACCAACTCTTCCCACATCCTCTTCTTCATTCTAACTACAGGATGAAATCCTGCGAATTCATGAGTCTGAGTGAGGAAACTGAATCATTTCGAGGGAGCGTAATGAGACTGCTTCACCAAAGCACCGTCTTACTTCATGGGTTGAGTGATTTTATTAACTGAACCAGAACGATTATTGATAATGAGCCACGTAATTTCGTTTACCGCATCTACAGAAGATAAGTAAACAACCCAGGTTCCCCTATCCCGACTAATCGAACCTACTTTCCATTTAAATGATTCGCTTGCTACATATCGTTCCGCTATTTGTCTTGCTTCCTTTTTAGAAACTGTGAAGTAGTCATATATTAATGAGGCAGCAATGATTAATACAATGGTTAGTAAAATTCCCATCAACTTTTTCATAATGTCACCTCTACATTAAGCATTTTCCAGTATTAACTTAATACGTAGAAGACATAGGTAATGTTGCGTTATCCTGCCCTTTCGTATTATGAGATCAACCATTTCTTTCTGGTTGATTCTTTTTGCATTAGCTTCGAGGATTAAAGTAGCCGGGTCGAACGTACCTGCCCGTGGGACTTGATCCCGAGCGCTATAATGTTCACCCCTACTTGTCATGACCATGATTGAGGCTGGTTGGGACATAG
>NZ_QXQA01000043.1 GCF_003583765.1 Paenibacillus nanensis | reverse complement strand
GGCGGTATCGTTGTTCGCCACGTCCTTCTTCGGCTCCTGGTGCCTAGGCATCCTCCGTGCGCTCTTACTAGCTTAACCTAGTATGTTAACCAACCAAGGTTGGCAACAGTTTTAATACAGCTAAAGGGTGTTTCAGCTCAAGATTTTCATCTTGATTTTACTTTCGTTATCCAGTTTTCAAGGTGCAATTGTTTCGTATTTTCCTGACGGAAAAACGATTGGTGGAGCCAAGCGGGATCGAACCGCTGACCTCCTGCTTGCAAGGCAGGCGCTCTCCCAGCTGAGCTATGGCCCCATAGATTAAACCAGAAGTTTTCTTCGGGCTCAACACGCTAGTGTCGAAAATGGTGGGCCTTAGTGGACTCGAACCACCGACCTCACCCTTATCAGGGGTGCGCTCTAACCAGCTGAGCTAAAGGCCCTCAGATATTCACTTCAAGAATGGGTATTCATACCCCGCTTGGCGACGTCCTACTCTCCCAGGACCCTGCGGTCCAAGTACCATCGGCGCTGGAGGGCTTAACGGTCGTGTTCGGTATGGGAACGCGTGGTTCCCCTCCGCCATCGCCACCAAACGGGTTGCGAAAGAGGATTACTCTTTCAAAACTGACAACGAGCGAGCAACCTTTCCTGCCTGAGAGTTGCTTGTGAAGACTTTCGCCTTCTTATCAGCCATCATCGTGGCTGAGTAATCCTTAGAAAGGAGGTGATCCAGCCGCACCTTCCGATACGGCTACCTTGTTACGACTTCAC
>NZ_QXQA01000041.1 GCF_003583765.1 Paenibacillus nanensis | reverse complement strand
GTGCAACTAGAATAAAAAGTGGACACCCAATTAAGAGAAGCTAGATAATAAGCTTATCGAGGAGGTGTTCACATTGGGTGAACAACGGCAACGCTTTAACGAAGAATTCAAGCAACGCACAGTAAGGTACATTCAGGAACAGACAAAATCGGTGGCGGACATCGCCGAGGAACTTAACATTCCTAAAGGAACCCTGCATAAATGGTTAGCCCAATACCGCACGTTTGAGAATGAGCCTTTAGCCAATGCGCAAAGAGTGCGTGACCTTGAGCAGCTTTTGAAAGAGAAAGAGCGTGAACTCCAAGCTAAGGATCGTCAAATTGCGGATGTCGAGGAGCAATTGGCCATCGTAAAAAAGGCTGTGCACATCTTCAGCAAATCACCAAGGAACTGAGGTTTTTATTCATTAAAGCCCATCGCTCTGAGTTTTCCGTGGTGAAGATGTGCAGCATGCTGGGGTATCTTCGAGCGGTTTTTACAAATGGTTGAAGGCAGAACCTAGTCAGCAGGAAATCCGAAAGGCCGAAGTGTTGGAACGAATCGTGAACCATTTCCAGGATTCCAAGCAGCGGTATGGGAGCCCTAAATTGACCGTTATGCTCCAGAAGGAAGGCTTAACGGTAACCGAGCGTACGGTTAGCAACTACATGCAGGAATTAGGCTTACGCTCCTGCGTATCGCGTAAATTCAACGTCCAAACGACGGATTCTAACCACGAAGATCCGATTGCACCTAACCTTCTAAATCAGCAGTTTCATATGACCGAACCGAATCGCGTATGGGCCGCGGACATCACATATATTCACTGCCGCGAGGGTCGGCTATATTTGGCGAGTCTCCTGGATCTCTGTACGCGAGAAATTGTTGGATGGAGACTCGGCGAACGGATGACAACGGAACTGGTCCTAGGGGCGCTGGAAGACGCCCACGAAAAGAAGCAGCCCGGGAGGGGCCTGATGCATCACTATGATCGCGGTTCGCAATATGCCTCTACGGATTACCGTGAGCAGCTGCAGGCATACAACATGCAAGCCAGCATGAGTCGAAAAGGGAACTGCTACGATAACGCTTGTATTGAATCTTTTCACAGCGTACTGAAAAAAGAGCTGATCTATTGCACAAAATTCCGGACAAAGGAACAAGCCAAGCAGGCGATTTTCGAGTACATTGAACTTTTCTACAACCGCAAACGAATTCACAGTTC
>NZ_QXQA01000040.1 GCF_003583765.1 Paenibacillus nanensis | reverse complement strand
ACACAAAAAAGTAGGGTATCCTCGGGATTGCTGAAGTCACCGAAGGAGGACCCTACTCAATGACTACTATACCCGAAAATCTGTTTGCTGATCTACTTGAAAATACTGTTACAAAGCTTCTGAAAGAGAAGTTGGAGTTACTGCTTCGCGAAGAGATTAAAAACTACATGACCGTGGAACAGCCGCTTGAACGTAACAGTCTTAACGGTAGCTACACGCGCTCCTTTCAAACTCGCTATGGTACGATCAATGAGCTGCAGGTGCCACGCGACCGTAAGGGCACGTTCCAGACACGCTTGTTTCGGCCATACCAACGTCGTGAAGGTTGGCTAGAAGAAGCTATCATCCATATGTACAAAGGCGGTATGAGCACACGAGAAGTCGCCAAGTTCATTGACAGCATGTTCGGCAGCCAGTACTCGCCCACGACCATTAGTAACATTACCAACACTGTTATGGAAGACATTGCAGACTGGCAGAAACGCCCGCTTGAGCAGCGTTACTCCGTTATCTATCTGGACGGACTCTACGTTAAGCTCAAGCGAAACACAGTAAGCAGTGAAGTCGTGTATTTGGTCATGGGTATTGACGAGAAAGGATACCGTCAAATTCTAGGCTTCTACGTTGGCGGACATGAGAGCTCCAACGGTTGGGTGGAGGTACTAAAGAACCTCCAGAACCGTGGCGCCACAGATGTTCTACTTGGTGTTTTTGACGGTTTACCTGGCCTTGAAGAAGCGTTTCGTAAAATCTACCCGAAAGCCGACGTGCAGCATTGCGTAGTGCATAAGGTTCGTGCAACCTTTCCTAAGGTCCGTGTCTCGGATAAAACCGAATTTCTGGATGACTTAAAGCAGGTGTATACTGCAATTGATGGTGACGTCGCTCAGGCCGTGTTTGACGGGTTTAAGGCAAAATGGAGCAAACGCTATCCGAAGGAAGTGAACTCATGGGAAGAGCAGCTTCCAACTCTCTTCACCTTCTACCAGTATCCGTCGATGGTGAGAGAAGCAATTTACACGACAAACCCGATTGAACGGATGAACAAAGAGCTGCGCAAACGCCTAAAGCCAATGAACAGTTTAACAAACATCGAATCCGCGGAGAAAATCATCTATCTACAGGTGACGGACTACAACGACAAGTGGTTTGGCCGAGCGATTCGCGGCTTTGCAGATCCGGATACAAAAGCTACCTTTGAAAAGATGTACATCGCCAGGTATGGCCCACTCAAAGAGAAGCAAGAAACTTAGCTGGGGGCGAAGCCCCCGGCAAACCATCACTAAATACTAAAAATATCCATCGTCCCGATGGAAAACCCTGCTACACAACTTTCTTGACGCTACC
>NZ_QXQA01000003.1 GCF_003583765.1 Paenibacillus nanensis | reverse complement strand
AATCTTTTCACAGCGTACTGAAAAAAGAGCTGATCTATTGCACAAAATTCCGGACAAAGGAACAAGCCAAGCAGGCGATTTTCGAGTACATTGAACTTTTCTACAACCGCAAACGAATTCACAGTTCACTGGGATACTTGTCGCCAGCGCAGTTTAGTGCACAGTTTTTTGATCGTACAGCATCCTAGATTCTCTTATTTTACTGTCCACTTTCTTGACAGAGGTCCAGTGACGTAATTATTTGCTTGCGAGCAGCTAACTCAATACTTTTAGTATCGCGTGACGTGATTATTTGCTCGCAAACTGCTCACTCCATGCTTTTAGTATCGTGTGACGTGGTTATTTGCTTGGGAACAGCTCACTTCATACTTTTAGTATCGTGTGACGTGGTTATTTGCTTGGGAACAGCTCACTTCATACTTTTAGTATCGTGTGACGTGACTATTACTCGCTTACTGCTCACTCCGTGCTTTTAGTATCGTGTGACGTAATTAGTTGCTTGCGAGCAACTCACTCTTTGCTTTTAGTATCGTGTGACGTAATTATTTGCTAACAAAAAGCATTTCAATCGATTTAAGGCGCTGCCGCCGACTTATTCGCCCATGTCAATCCGCCTCAGTCCGTTTAAGGCGGTCTCACCGACTTATTCGCTCATGCAATCGCCCTCAGGCCGTTTAAGGCGGTCTCACCGACTTGTTCCCCCCCTGCCGACCGACTTCAGCCAATATAAGGCGCTGCCGCCGACTTATTCGCTCATGTCAATCCGCCTCAGTCGGTTTAAGGCGGTTTCACCGACTCGTTCGCCCCTGCCAACCGACTTCAGCCAATATAAGGCGCTGCCGCCGACTTCTTCACTCATGCCAATCGACCTCAGTCGGTTTAAGGCGGTCTCACCGATCTTTTCGCCCCTGCCGACCGACTTCAGCCAATATAAGACGCTGCCGCCGACTTCTTCACTCATGCCAATCCGCCCCAGTCGGTTTAAGGCGGTCTCACCGACTTGTTCGCCCCTGCCAGCCGACTTCAGCCAATATAAGGCGCTGCCGCCGACTTATTCGCTCATGCCAATCGGCCTCAGTCGGTTTAAGCCGGTCTCACCGACATATTCACTCCGGGCAACGGCTCAGCTTCATAGCCAAATAAAAAAACCGTCCCGACTGCCCATACGGCAGTGCGGGACGGCTTTCCAAATCTACGCTCTGGAAATATATTTGCCTTCGCGCGTATCGATCAGCAGAACGTCGCCTTCGTTAATGAACAAAGGCACTTGTACGTTCAGCCCGGTTTCAACCTTCGCGTTTTTCGTTGCGCCTTGAGCCGTATTGCCTTTAACGCCTGGCTCTGTCTCAATGACTTTCAGCTCTACGCTGTTCGGCATTTGGATACCCAAAATTTCGCCTTGGAAGCTCGAAATATTAACGTTCATGTTCTCTTTCAGGAAGTTCAGCTCCCACTCCAGCTGCTTCTTGTCCAGATTGAACTGGTCGAACGTTTCGTTGTCCATAAACGTATATTCGTTACCCGAGTTGTACAGGTATTGAACTTCTCTGTTCTCGATTTGCGCGCGGCCGATTGTTTCGCCGGCGCGGAAGGTTTTCTCCACAACGTTGCCGTTGCGCAGGTTTTTCAGCTTAGAGCGAACAAAAGCCGCGCCTTTGCCCGGTTTTACGTGTTGGAAATCCAGGACGGTGTAAATATCGTTGTCCACTTGTACGGTTAAGCCTGTTTTAAAATCGTTTACTGAAATCATTGCTGATTCCCTCCTGAATAAGATGTGCCTATCCCAGACAGATAAGTTCTTTCGGGGATGAGGTCAATATTTTAATACCGGATTCCGTAATAACGATGTCGTCCTCAATGCGCACCCCGCCAAAGCCAGGTACGTAAATGCCGGGTTCTACCGTTACAGTCATGCCGGGCGTTAAAATCGTATCGCTTAGTCTGGACAGCCTAGGCGCTTCATGGATTTCCATGCCGAGACCATGGCCGGTGCCGTGGCCAAAGTTGTCGCCGTAGCCGTACTTCGTTATGATATCGCGGCAAAGCGCGTCGGCCTCAAGGCCGGTCATGCCCGGACGAATGTTCGCAAGCGCATGCAGCTGTGCCTCCAGCACAATATCGTAAATCTCCTTATGCTTGGCGCTTGGCTTGCCGATGACTACCGTTCTCGTCAAGTCCGAGCAGTACCCATTGTAATAGGCGCCAAAATCCAGCTTCACGAACTCGTCTGTCCCGATTGCGCGATCGCTGGCTACGCCGTGAGGCAGCGCGGAACGCTCGCCCGAGGCGACGATCGTATCGAAGGAGGAGCTGGTTGCGCCATGGCTGCGCATGAACACTTCCATCTCGAGCGCGATGTCCGATTCTTTGATGCCGGTCGAAATGACGCCAAGAATATGCTTGAATGTGCGGTCAGCCAAGTCGGCAGCTTCCTGCATCACTTGCAGCTCCGATTCTTCTTTAATCATCCGAAGCTTTTCGACAAGACCTGCCGCAGGCTTAAGCTCGATCGATCCAAGCGTCTTTCCCCACTGCAAGTATTCGCCATAGCTTACATGCTCCTGCTCGAATCCGAGCGTCCCGATGCCTGCTTTAAGCAGCAGCTCGCGAATCTCATCGATCGGGCTTGTGCCATGCTCCATGACCTGGAAGCCTTGTACTTGCTTCGATGCCTGCTCCCGGTAGCGGAAATCCGTCAAAAAGTAGCTCTCTGCAGAAGTTACTACCACGTAGCCCGCAGTGCCCGTAAAACCGCTGATGTAACGCCTGTTATAAGGACTTGCGATCAATAACGCTTCCAGACCGTTCTCTTCCAGAAGCTTGCGCAGCCGTTCTACTCGCTCCATCGTCATCTTGTTCTCCCCTTATCCTTTATTGCTTTCGCTTTGAAGCAAACGCGTCAACGCCTCAAGTGCCATCACATAGCCAAAGGAGCCGAAACCTGCAAGCTGGCCGACGGCTACAGGCGCGACGACCGAAAGATGACGGAATGCTTCTCTCTTATGAATATTGGACAGGTGCACTTCAACAATCGGCAGCGCTACGGCGCTCAGCGCGTCGCGGATCGCATAACTGTAATGTGTCCAAGCTCCGGGATTGATGATGATGCCTTCTTCGTTGCCGTAGGCGCTATGTATGCGGTCAATCATCTCGCCTTCGTGATTCGTTTGGAAGAACGATACTGAAACGCCAAGTTCGTCTCCTCTTTTTTTCACAAGCTCCTCGATAGCGGCAAGCGAGTCATTGCCGTATACCCCAGGCTCGCGAATGCCAAGCATATTCAAATTAGGACCGTTCAGCACTGCGATTCTGAGCACGCCCGCACCTCCAAAGCTGTCTAATGTTCAATTGCGACAAAGATCACAAGACATTTTACCACAAATCCCCGGCGCTTGAGAAGTAACAACTAGACAGACTATGCGTTCATCGGTTCCCGGGAAGCCTCATCCGTAAACTCGAAGGCGATCGAGAAACCGATAAACAAGCCCCAAACCGTCATTACGCTCAGTTCTGTAAAAATGGTGTTCCAGCCGATTTTGTTCATCCACGGAGTCATGCCGAGCAGCGGACAAATCAAGCCAAACAGAACAGCCCACCAGCCGATCCCATAAAAAATGCCCGCCCAAGGCCCTTTGAATTTTCCGAGGGCAACTTTATACAGCAAAGCCGCGACAATAGAAAGCGCGATAAAGCATGCGATTCCGGCAGAGATGCCCCACCACG
Organism: Paenibacillus nanensis; assembly: GCF_003583765.1. Taxonomy (GTDB): domain Bacteria; phylum Bacillota; class Bacilli; order Paenibacillales; family Paenibacillaceae; genus Pristimantibacillus; species Pristimantibacillus nanensis. Next base: position 359,772 of record NZ_QXQA01000003.1, on the reverse strand, counting down.
AACGCAGGAAATCATGGCTGAAGAAAGAATCAAGCAAAAAGCCGGGCAATACGCGGGTAAAGTTCATTTCATAGGAAATCCAGCGTATGACGCCAAAAAACAAACCGGCATAACATCCGATCTCCAGCGGGAAGAGCCAAGGATTCGTAAAGCGTCTTCTCTCGGAGCGTGCGGCCCCCCGATGCATAACGTATTGGTTGCTCATCTTCATCTCTCCTGTCATTTGTTGAGTAATTTAAGCCTGAATACGGCTAGTATGCGTGATTCCGACCCGCTCTAATCAAAGTATGCCCGCATGCGGGCGCTCGCATTTAGCCTGAAGATCAAGTACAATAGCTGTAGGACATTTTAGAACAATTCGTAAGGAAAGGTGGCACTCCCTTGTCTCAAGATCCACGGAATATATACGGCGGACAGGCCGTTATAGAAGGCGTTATGTTTGCCGGGAAGCATGTCAACGTTACGGCGGTTCGGCGCAAAAACGATGAAATCATCTTTTACGAAGTGCCCCGGACGACGCAAAAATGGCTTGCGCCACTCAAAAAAATCCCGTTCATTCGCGGCATTGTCGGTATCCTCGACTCAAGCGCGAAGGGCTCTCAACATTTGAATTTTTCAATGGAGAAATATGCGGAGGACGAAACCGAGGAAGAAGGCGCTTCATCGCCGAAGGCTGAAGCTAGCTATCAGGAGGCTGCGGATGCCCCCGAGAAGAAAACAGGGCTAAGCGCAGGCATGATCGTTAGCGTAGCCGTTGCAGGCGTATTGTCCTTCCTCGCCGGGAAGCTGATCTTTACCGGCGTGCCGGCCATATTGGAAGGATTGCTGTTTGAAGGGTTATTCGAAAGCACGATCGGTCATAATCTATTAGAAGGACTTATAAAAATTTTAATGCTTCTTATTTATTTATACGCCATCTCCATGACCCCGCTCATTAAGAGACTGTTCCAATATCACGGGGCCGAGCATAAAGTGATCAGCGCGTACGAAGCCGGGGAAGAGCTGACGGTCAAAAACGTACAGAAATACAGCAGACTGCATTATCGGTGCGGATCGAGCTTTATTGTTTTTACGGTCATAGTCGGCGTTGTCATCTATTCGCTGCCTGTATTCGAATGGGATACGATTTGGGAACGCGTCGTTATCCGTATTGCGCTCCTCCCTGTCGTATTAGGCGTTTCCTACGAAGTACTAAGGCTGACGAACGCGGTGCGGGATATTCCGCTCCTTCGTTTTCTCGGGTACCCGGGACTTTGGCTGCAGCTTCTTACAACGAAAGAGCCTAAGGATGATCAGGTAGCGGTCTCGATCGCTTCCTTCAACCGGATGCGCGAGCTGGATCGGCAAATGTCCGAACCGAAATTCAATTAACAAGATGAATGCTTAATGCTTGACGGAAAGGCGTGATGAATGTGTTCAACCGAGTCAACAAATGGAGCATAGGGGCTGTAATCATTGTCATCCTTATGGCAATCGGCCTGGTCGTAGGTCTCCTGAGCAACCCGCTGCAGCTGCTTCTGCCGATTGTGATCATCGGCGGAATCTTTCTTCTCTATAAGTTTCCGCCGGGATCGCTGCGCGGACATAGCGGAAGCAGCCGTCAGCAAACGCGAGTAATACCAAGCCGAAGCGCCGCCGGGAAGCCGAAGCATAACCGACCAAAATCCAAAACGGTTCCTTTCCGCGTCATTGAAGGCGGCAAGGACGACGACGATGTGCCTAAATATCACTAAACGCCAGTGCGTAACAAAGAAGGTCAGCGGATTTCATAACCGCTGACCTTCTTTATTTTCATGCGCGCTGGATGATGTGTTATTCCATTATTCTGATTCCATCAAAGAACGAAGCGACTTGAGCTCGTCCATTCTGGAACTGTCTCTTTTGAAATATTCCACAAGCGTCTCGATACAAGTAATGGAATCCCAGCTTAAGTGATGCTCAATGCCTTCCACATCTTTATAAATATTTTCTTCCTGAACGCCTATGACGGTCAAAAACTCTTCCAGCAGCTGATGGCGGTCGACAAGCCGTTTTCCCATTTTCTTGCCTTTATTCGTTAATACAAGACCGCGGTATTTCTCATAGACTAAGTAATTGTCCTTATCCAGCTTCTGGATCATTTTTGTGACAGAGGACGGATGTACCTCGAGCCCCTCCGCGATATCAGAGACGCGGGCATACCCCTTCTCGTCTATCAGCTTATATATTCGTTCCAAGTAGTCTTCCATGCTCGGAGTCGGCACCTAAAGAACACCCCCAAACCTTGCTTACTCTGCCGTGCAACATGGCGCGTCACTCTATGTATCATACACTTTCGTTCCCTCATCCTGCAAGCCGATTCCAAACAGGGCGCACTTTCCTGATTGCCCGTCCGCTTGATTTCACACACTAAAAATGCTTGTATCCATACCGCAATCGGAGGAACAATCATGACTCAAAAGCTGCTGGAAAAGCCTGCGCGAATCGACAGGAACAGCCTCTCCTTTGTGCCGGAGCTCGTCTATTTCGAACCCGCCGCTTTAGACTACCCGAAGGGACAGCGAATATTTGAATGGGCGAAGCAAGAAGGCATTCCATACCGGATGACGACCTCTCATAACCGAATCACGAATTTGCCTGGAGATACGGAGCTTGAGCAATACCGCATCGCCAAGCGAACCCTTGTGGTTGGACTACGCAAGACGCTGAAGTTCGACACGTCAAAGCCGTCAGCCGAATACGCCATTCCGATCTCTACCGGCTGTATGGCGCATTGCCACTACTGTTACTTGCAGACGACGCTCGGAGCCAAGCCCTATGTCCGGGTATACGTCAATATCGATGAAATTTTGGAGGCGGCGCAAGGCTACATTAACGAACGCGCGCCTGAGATTACTCGGTTCGAAGCGGCCTGCACCTCCGATCCCGTCGGTCTCGAGCCGATTACCGGCAGCTTGCGCGAGCTGATTGAATATATGGGCAATCAGCCGCTGGCAAGGCTCCGTTTTGTGACGAAATTTCATCATGTGGATTCGCTGCTGGACGCGCGGCATAACGGCCATACCCGCATCAGGTTCAGCGTGAACAGCAAATATGTCATTAAAAACTTCGAGCCCGCGACATCGCGGTTTGAGCAGCGGATTGAGGCTGCGGCCAAGGCAGCGTCTGCAGGATACCCGATCGGGTTTCTCATTGCGCCGATTATTTGGCATGACGGCTGGGAGGACGGATACGCGGAGCTGATTGACGCTCTCGATAAGGCGCTGCCGCAGGGCGCCAGAGACGATTTAACCTTCGAGCTGATTCAGCACCGGTTCACGAAAACAGCAAAAGGCGTAATCGAGAAGCGCTATCCGAAAACAAAGCTGGAGATGGATATCGAAAAAAGAAAGTACAAATGGGGGCGCTGGGGCCAAGGCAAATACGTCTACCCCGATGAACAAGCAGACGCGCTCCGCATGTTCATTTCGGAGCGCGTCTTCGATAAATTTCCGCAATCGAAAATCGAATATTTCACTTAAAACTTCATCCATTCCGGCGTAATCATATTTAGCCAGATCGTAATTTTGGTCATCTGATCGGTAAACAACAAAATGCCCATCAGAATCATAACGGCTCCGCCGAATTTCATGACCGTCGCGGAGTACTTCAAAATCCATTTTGCCGTGCCCAAGAAGAACGCCAGGACAAAAAACGGAATCGCAAAGCCTAAAGCGTAAGCCGTAGTTAGTCCGAACCAAGTGCCCGGCTCGGATGCCGCAAGGCCTAATATTGCCGTCAGCGCCGGGCCAATACAAGGCGTCCATCCGGCGGAAAAGCCGATTCCGAATACAAAGGAGCTAATATAGTTCGCTTTTTTCGGCACAAAATCCATTCTGCGTTCCTTCATCAGAAGGCGGGGCTGAAATATGCCCATTAAGAAAAGACCCATCAAAATAATGAGAATCGCGGATAATTGCCGAATTAACTGATTATGTGCGCTAAAAAATTCGCTGAATACGTTCGTCCCGTAACCGAGCGTATAATAAACGGTACAAAAGCCTAATACAAAAAACAGCGTATGCGTCATCATGAGCATGCGTTTTTTGCCTGAAAGCTGAGAACCCTTCAGCTCCGATACCGAAATGCCGGTTATGTAAGACAAATAGGACGGATAAAGCGGAAGACAGCAAGGCGATACAAACGACGCGAAGCCGGCGCCGAACGCCAGCCATATGTTAATGTCAGACAAACGAATAACTCCTTTCTACAGCCGAACACTTAACTCTTATCCGCCAAGCCGCAGTCCACGCCGCAGCAAAAGCAAAAGCAGCAGGACGGCAATGAGAAGCAGGACGATGGTTCCACCCGGAGCGAGATTCCATATCCCGGCAATCATCAATCCGGCAAGCACCGCAAGCTCTCCGATGAGAATGACGGTCACGATGCTTTGTTTGAAGCTGCGCGCAATAATGAGGCTGCAAGCGGCCGGTATCGTGAGCAAAGCCGACACAAGCAGCGCGCCAACAATTTTGATTGCGACGCTGATGACGAGCGCCGTAAGCACGCTTATCATAACATTATAGAATCGGACGGGCAAGCCGCTTACCGCTGCCGCGTCCTCATCGAACGTGAGCAGGAACAGCTCCTTCGATTGAACGGCAATGACGATAAGCACAACCGCCGTCACGCCTCCAATCGTCAGCAAATCGCCGTTGCTAAGCGTGTAAATGCTGCCGAACAGATAGCTGTTGACATCCATCATGCTTTCTCCCGAAGTAAATAGGATCGACGCCAGGCCGATGCCGCCCGCCATCATAATCGCAAGCGACAGCTCCGCGTAGGTTTTATAAGCCTTGCGGAGCTTCTCTATCGCGAAAGAAGCCGCGATGGCGAACACAAGTCCCATCGCGATCGGATATACGCCTGTCAAAAAACCGAGCGCCACGCCCGCTATCGCGACATGCGACAGCGTATCGCCGATCATCGATAACCGGCGCAGGACGAGAAAAAATCCCATGAGCGGCGCAGTCACTCCGATGAGAAGGCCGCCTATAAGGGCCCTTTGAAAAAACTCGCTAGTTACGATCTCCAACCGAAACGACCTCTCTCCCGCTTTCCATCTGCTCTCTTAAGCCTTTCAGGCTATGCGCTAGATCGCTTTCCACACAGTCCTGCGTGTCATGCGAATGCCGAATATAAAAGTTAAGCTTCCCCGATACGGCGGCAGGCTCATGACCAAGGTAGCCGCGTATCATCTCCATGTCGTGAGACACCATCAAAAACGTCATATTATGGTGCTGATGCATATGCTTGATCATATGGAAGAAGCTTTCCTGGGTCTCCGCATCGATTCCGACCGTCGGTTCATCCAAGATGAGCAGCGAAGGATTATTGATAAGCGCTCTCGCCAGGAACACCCTCTGCTGCTGTCCTCCGGATAGCCGGCCGATCCGCTTGTCGCTAAGATCGGCGATGCCCATCGCCTCAAGCGCATCGTTTGCCTTAGTCTGGTCCGCTTTGCTTATTCGCCGGAACAGCTTCTTGTTCCCGTACAGCCCCGAAAGCACAACCTCCTTAACGGTAGCGGGGAACTGCGGGTTCAGCGAATTTTTTTGCGGCACATAACCGATTCGGTCCCAGTCCTTGAACGACTCGACAGGCTGGCCGAATAAGCGGATTTCGCCGGCGGTCGGCTTCAGCAAGCCTACGATCATGCGCAGCAGCGTGGACTTCCCGGCGCCGTTTGCGCCGATAAGCCCGATAAAATCCCGCTCCTTAACGCCGATGCTTACGTTCTCCATTACCGTCTTCTGCTCGTAAGCAAACGATACATGTTTAACACTGATCACTTCGTTGTGGCAGCTTGCGACCGCCGCGTTTTGATTATGGATTGTTTGCATCGTCCGTCTGCTCCTTACAGCAAAAATGGAGCTGTATCAGCTCCGAATGAAATAATAAGTCAATTATCTTTATTGTAAAGCTTGAATCAACTTTTGCAAGTTTTGTTCCATTAGCGTCAAATAGGTCTCTCCCGCTTTTTCCTGCTGCTTCGTTAATCCTTCAAGCGGATTCAGCACCATCGTCTCCACATCCGCTTCGTCAGCCAGCGTTTTCGCCAGCCGGTCCGAGACCAGCTCCTCGAAGAAAATGTACTTTACGTCGTTCTCTTTGACGAATTTGGCAATTTCGAGCAAATCCTGCGCTTTCGGCTCGGCATCGGGACTTAATCCCATAATTGCGGTTTGATGCAAGCCGTAATCGCGCGCCAGATAACCGAATGCTTGATGAGAGACGACCATATTTTTCTGGCTTGCGGCCGATAGAGCTTCCGTGTATGCCTGATCAAGCTTGGCCAGCTTCTCCTTCAACGCTTCGTAACGCGCCTCATAATCGGCCGCGTTGCTTGGATCCGCCTCGGTCAAGCTGTTTTTGACGTTTTCCGCCAGCACGATGGCCGATTTCGGACTTACCCAAGTATGCGGATCGACCGCATGGTCATGCCCCTCTTCCTCATGCTCATGGCCTTCTTCGCCACTATGTTCTTCTGCTTCTTCGCCGCCTTCGATCAGCTCGATGCCGGCGCTCATTTCCTTCAGCTGGACCTTGCTGTCCTTGGACAATCCCTCTTGGAACTGATCGATCCAAAGCTCCAGCCCGGCCCCGTGATAAAGTAGAAGCCCCGCGCTCGAGGCTACGCTCAAATCGCGGCTTTTCGGCGTCCAATCATGCGGCTCTATCCCCGCCGCAATAAGGTTGACGGCTTCTACATGATCGCCGCCGATTTCCGTTGCCATAAAATAAAGAGGATAAAAGCTCGTCACAACTTTAAGCTTAGTGTCAGCCGCTTCATTAGCCGTATTGTTTGTAGCCGGGTTGTCTGTTTGCGGGGCATTCGCAGCGTTCTGCCCCGAATTGCCGTCGTTAGCTCCGCCGCATGCCGTAAGCGCAAGCATGAGCGCCGTGATCGCCGCAGCCATTCGCATACGCTTCAATCCATACTCAAGTTTCATCATCATTTCTCTCCGGTTTCTCTTTTTAGTAATCGTTATGATTACGTTTAGTATTATATGACGGGTTCCTTAGGCTGTCAACAGGCCATTGCATGCGAGGCTCCTATTATTTGCGGGTCTTAATAGCCATACGGCAAAAAAAAGCCGCTCCATACCTAAAATATTAGGCACGGAACGGCTTCTTATTCGTTACTTGACAATGGCGCCGTTAGGCATTTCATCCGGAACGGTCGCCAGAGTAAGCTGATCGCCTTGGGAAGCTGCCAGAATCATCCCTTGCGACAGCTCGCCTCTCAGCTTCACCGGCTTCAAATTCGTGACGCAGATCACTTTACGGCCGGCGAGCTCCTCCGGTTTATAGAACTTGGCGATTCCGGATACAACCTGGCGCTTCTCGTAGCCCAGATCCAGCTGAAGCTTTAGAAGCTTGTCAGCCTTCGGCACGGGCTCGGCGGAGATGACTTGAGCGACGCGAAGCTCAACCTTCGCGAAATCGTCGATGCCGATCTCCTCTTTGCCTTCCGGAGCCGGCGCGGCTTCCGCGCTTGCTGCTGCGGGAGCTGCCTGCGTCTCCGCCTTTGTCCCCCCGCTCATCGAGGAGGCGATAAACGCCGTCTCCGCTTCCATATCGAGACGCGGGAAGATCGGATCGCCTTTCGCTACGCGAGTACCCCCACGCAGCCTGCCGAATGCGCCCATGCTGTCCCATGCCGTCAGCTCTCCCTGCTCGATGCCGAGCTGACGCCACATTTCGCGCGGCGCATGCGTCAGGAACGGCTGCAGCATAATCGAGATGAAACGGAGCGACTCCGCGAGGTGATGCATAACGGAAGCTAGCGCGTTTTTGTTCGCTTCATCCTTCGCGAGCGCCCATGGCTGCGTTTCATCGATATATTTGTTCGTCCGGCTTACAAATTGCCACAGCGCGGATAAGGCGACGGAAAACTCCATTTTTTCCATTGCGTTTTCGACGGAAGATACCGTCTCGGCCGCAAGCTGCTCCAGAGCCGCGTCGAATGGCGTGACGGTTCCCGCATAAGCCGGTACGGCGCCGCCGAAATATTTGTCGATCATCGCGATCGTTCGGTTCAGCAGGTTGCCAAGATCGTTGGCCAGATCGAAATTGATCCGCTCCACAAAGTTTTCCGGCGTGAACGCGCCGTCCGCGCCGAACGGAACCTCGCGAAGCAGATAATAGCGGAGGGCGTCGAGGCCGAACCGGTCGATCAGCACGACAGGATCGATGACCGTCCCTTTTGATTTCGACATTTTGCCTTCTTTGGTCAGGAGCCAGCCATGCGCAAACACCTTTTTCGGCAGCGGCAGGCCCAGCGCCATCAGCATAATCGGCCAATAGATCGTATGGAAACGGACGATTTCTTTGCCGACCAGATGCACGTCTGCCGGCCAGAACCGGTCAAATTTATCGTCCTTCCCTTCCGTGCCGTAGCCCAGAGCGGTGATATAGTTCGACAGCGCGTCGATCCACACGTAAATGACATGCTTCGGATCGCCAGGCACTTTAATGCCCCAGTCGAATGTCGTCCGGGAGACGGCCAAATCCTCAAGACCAGGCTTGATGAAGTTGTTGATCATTTCGTTCTTGCGGGATTCCGGCTGAATAAAGTCAGGATTTTCTTCGTAGTGCTGGAGCAGGCGATCGGCGTATTTGCTCATCCGGAAGAAATAGCTTTCTTCCTTCACCAGCTCTACGGGCCGCCCGCAATCCGGGCAATTGCCGTCTGACAGCTGGCGCTCGAGGAAAAACGATTCGCACGGCGTACAATACCAGCCCTCGTATTCTCCCTTGTAAATATCGTCCTGCTTCAGAAGCTGCTGGAAAATTTTCTCCACCACTGTCTTATGTCGTTCCTCGGTCGTCCGGATAAAATCGTCGTTCGAAATTTCGAGCTTCGCCCACAGCTCTTTAATGCCGACCACAATATCGTCGACGAACTGCTGAGGCGTCTTGTCTTTCTCCTTCGCTTTGCGTTCGATCTTCTGGCCGTGCTCGTCCGTGCCGGTCAAGTACCAGACGTCGTATCCCCGAAGCCTCTTGTAACGCGCCATGGCGTCGCCCGCAACCGTGGTGTAAGCGTGCCCGATATGCAGCTTGTCGCTCGGATAATAAATCGGAGTCGTAATATAAAACGTTTTTGGGTTGGACATTCGCATTTCCTCCTATTCATTTAAAAACGCAAAAAACTCCCGTCCAACATGGGACGGGAGCGTAAGCCCTCGTGGTACCACCCAACTTCCGGCATCGCCTAACCTGCGTCGACGGAGTCGATTGGCTGCTGCCGCTTCATTCGCCGCCACTAGGGCGGTTCTAACGTCTATAACGCAGACGCGTACGCCGATCCCTTACCGCGCGCTGACCGCTCGGCTCGAAACCGGTGCCTCCCGGACCATCTTCCAGCTTCCTCCCTTGCCGGCTTTCACCGTGTTGCCCGGCTCTCTGATGAAGGAAAGTTCAAGCTGTACTCATCCATTCTTCGGCAATTGATATATAGTAAAAATATACCGAAACCGCTCCGTTCCTGTCAAGGCAGCTTCTCCGGCACGGGATCGTAGCCGCCAGGGTGGAACGGATGGCATCTCGCAATCCGTTTGGCGGCCAGCCAGCCTCCCTTTGCGGCGCCATGCCTTTCAATCGCCTCGAGCGCGTAAGCGGAGCAAGTCGGATAAAACCGGCAGGTCGGCGGCTTAAGCGGCGAAATGAACTTGCGATAGACGTGAATCGGCGCTTTCAGCGCTCGCCGCATCGCACGGCTTCCTTCGCTCATGCTTGCGTGGCGGACGCTTCGTCCTGCGCGCAATCCTTGCAATAACCAAACACCTCGAATTTATGCCGCACCACTCGGAAATCTTCAGGGACTGCCGTCTGGTCCATCGGGCAGAAGGTGATCGGATACGTATGTCCGCATTGCAGGCAAATCAAGTGATGGTGATGATGCTCTTCCCGGCAATGGAGCTTAAACTTGACGCCGTCCTCGAACATGACCTGCTCCAGCACGCCAAGCTCCTCCATTACGCGCAGGTTCCGGTAAACCGTATCAAAGCTGAGCCCGGAGTAGGTTCTCCCCATATATTCATAGACGTCCTTCGGCGACAAATACCCCGGCGAATCTGCGAACAGCTTAGCGAGCGTCTTCCTCTGATCCGTTACCCGCAAGCCTCGGTTCGACATTCGCCCAACGATTTCTTCCACTGTATGCATAGCCGATCCTCCGAATCCTAATTTCTATCTATTTATTGTGCCGAAAAAAAAAGCTCCCGTCAATGAGAGCTCGTTTTAGCCGTTAATCTTCATATTCACAACAAAGCTGGCGCACATCGCTATAAATAATAGGATGCTTAGTACAGCCGTCACGTTTCTGCGCTTAACAAGCGTCTTAAGCCGTTCTGCTGACGAGCCTTGCTGTTTCTCTAGCGTAACTGCCCGATGCATGAATAGAAACGCGATCGCAGCAGCTACAAATAACGTGTTCACGACAAACCAAATGACTGTCCAAAACAAAACGATTCCCCCGGTTTACAATCTGCGGCTTCTTATAAATACCACCGGTTCAAAACGAACATAAAGACGCTAAAGCTGACGATCGCGCCTCCGAAGCATAACCAGCCCGTTCTGAAGCGCTGCTGAAACATTTTGAGGATGCCCATGCTGAGCAAACCGAATATGAGCAAGAGAAAGATGACGCCCAATATAAATAACGAAGCATCCACGCTGCTTACATCCACTAATGACAAACTCGACACTCCCTTTACGGCAAAAAATGCACACTTAATTAGCATTATAAGGGATGGCTTGTCCGTTATCCAGCAGCATTCCCTCTAAAATCCGGTCAATTTCGTGACAATTCGGGCGCTGTACCCGGATCGCCGCACATTTCCGGCAGCCAGCGCCGTTAATCCCAATCGATCAGATGCTCATGCACCTTGCGGAGCCCCTGCCGCTTTTTCAGCTTAACTTGCAGCTCTCCGGCTTTGACGACCGCATGGCATAGCCGCGGCTTCACAAGCTTCGGCAGCTTCACGCTTTCGCTCTTTCCCCCTGGCAGACCTTCGATTCGGAGCGCGTCCTCCCTTACGAACAGCCGCACGTTATCCCGGTCAGCGCCGGGCGGAAGCTTATAAAGAACGGTAAGGTACAGCTTAGATTCCTTCGTTGCGGCGGCGCCTGTGCCTGTAATTTTCCCCGCGATTTCAGGGAGCGACTTCGTCATCATCCGACGCACGAAACGCTCCACCCAATCCGGCTCGCGAAGCACCTCGAACCCTTTCGGAAGCTGCTGCCCCTCCATCCAACGCTCCAGTTCATCCCAATTCGATGCCATGTGCCTACTCGCCTCCTCTCCGTCATTCCCATTATTGTATGCGGGCCGAAGGCGAAGAGACACTTGCCTAACAGGAACGTCTGGGCGAATGCCGCATAGAGTATAGAAGAAACAAACTTTACGGGGAGTGAAGCGCACATGCCAGCGGTTGTTGGTTTTGTAAAAGTAGTCAGCGTAGGCTCAGGCTCCATCGTCCAATTCGGCGATACCCTGCAGGCGTCTCCTTCCAGCAACAGCAAGACGTATGCGGGCTCAGGCTCATTCTTGACCGGCAGCTTGGCGAACTCGAATAATGCCGTCAGCGCGACGAATTCATTAGATCCGGACCTGCAGGACAACACGAACGTGCCAAACGGGGCGAACATCGCATGAGCTTAACCATTCATCAGACCATTACGATTCATCAGCTTCGCGTAGACAGCGTGTCGAACAGCTCCGTGCTTCAAGTCGGCAGCGCCGGGGCGATTCGATCCTTATCGCAGCTGTACAATACCGGAGGTTTTACCGAACCGGCGCCGCAGCTTGGCGGGGCCGGAGACAACCCCTTGTCTCTGGTGCCCTTGCCGCCTACTTAGCCGCCATCCGGATCGTCCTTGAAGAGGAGTGTGACTGCATGAAAGACGAACATCAGCTATCGCCATGGCAAGCCTGGTCTTATGAAGTGCAGCTCAAGCTGAAGGCGCATGAGGAGCTGATCGAAAAGCTGGAATGCACGGTAAAAGAGCTCTGCGAACAGGTCAAAAAGCTGGAGGCGAAGCCGACCTACACGATCGAGAGCCTGCAGTACAATTTCGATCAGTTGAAGGTAGAAAAGCTGGAAGGCACTCTTAATATCGGCATGTCCGCTCCCGATTTGGGGGGTACCGAAGAAGGCGAAGCACAAAACGGAGGGGACAGCGTCGGCCAGCTCTCTGTCGGCCAAGGAAACGTCTTCCCTGCCGCGAGCCCCGGCATAACTCCGCCCGGCGTTCCTTATCAAGATGTGCTCGGGCGGCTGAACCGCTTCCTGGACAACGATGCGCATCACTATTTGCTTGCTTGCGAGCAGGCTATGGAGCTTTCTCTCGATCCGCATCACCGGCGCATTATCATCGAAGATATCAGGAAGCAGATGCCGACTCGCATCCAATATTACTTGACTTTACATCAGAAAGAAGCGGGAGCCGGCATGCCGTTTCCCGACCTCATCGCGGATCGCGTCTTCACCAAGACCAAACGGGATGCGGAAACGGCAATGAACGCTTATATAACTCGCTTAAAATCCAACGGATCCAGTCAAAACGGAGGCTGATCGCATGATCCGATTTCATGTTACCAACTACGATCTTGCTGTAGGGCAAATCGAAGTGCTCGGCGTGTCCAGCGCGTCCATGCTGCAGGTTGGCGATACGAACAGCGTGACCCTTTATTCGATGTTCGACACGCCCCCCGAATCCACCATTGTCGGACCGCTCGCTCCATTCCCCGAACCGGAAGGAGCCGAAGAAGCGATCGGCGAGCTCAATGTCAATGAATCCTAACGAAAACCGCACTTCTCATGTCGGCGTATTGCGCGTTATCGGCGCCACTTCCGCAACGATGGTTCAGATTGGGGATCGGGGCGAGACGGATGGCAGAATTCGCGCGCTTGCCGTTCAGAGGGAAGAGGGGCATCTTACCGCAGGCGAAGTTTTTTTCGAATCCTACGCCATTTTCAGCAGACCGGTGCCCGTCTTGTCTGACCCCGCATACGAGTCGGGCCAGCTGATACAAACCAAGCGCAGCAACGTTAACCCTTGCATTCGAGTCGGCTGTATCCGCGTAACGGCCGCAGCCGCAGCTTCGAGCATCCAGATCGGCAATGGAAACCAGGTGAGAGGCGAATCAAGGATTAAGCATATCCGGCAATATGCCGTGGGCAGCGGCAGCCTGCAAGATCAAAACAATCCGCTTCAAAACGGAGATGAAACAACTCAATAAGGAGGGCCGCCAAAAGTTTCCGACTTCCGGCAGCCCTCCTTATTCCGTTACTCTCCTTTTTCCTCAGCCAGCCGTTTTTTGTACAGCTCCCTGTACTTGGCTGCATACTTACATACGCATTGAATAACCGTCGCATGCGACCATGTCAGCGGGGCTACCGATAACGGCGAGCCGTCGTACGGATGCAGCTGCTCTGGCAGCAAGCCGCTTTGCAGCGTTTGTCCGCATACCCACTCCAGCGTACGCTTTGGTCCCTCGAGCTCATCCAGCGACTTCGCCGAATCAATTTCGAAATTGGCTACCCACAGCGTACATATAATCCACGGGTTGCCCGGTATTCTGTCGATATCCCCGGACTGCTGAAAGTAGTAATCGTTCGTATAACGGGCGATTCCGCCGACATCCGTCTTGACGCGCAGCCCTTCCTTGATGGCCTGCATCGTCTGAATGACGCGATAATCGTCGGCCGGCAGCACGCCGAATTCTAAGATGCCGAATAGGCTGCTCTCGAGCGTCGTATCCTTCACCCACCGGTTATCCCTTTGAATGAGACCGCGCGCGAATCTGCCCGTTTCTTCATCCCAAAGATGCTCCAAGATCCCCCTCTTGATCACATGAGCCGTTGTCTTATAATGATCGCTGCGCTCATAATCGCCGAATAGATCAGTGAAGTACGAGGCCGCCATAAGACCGCCATACACGGAAGCCGCTGTGTACGTCCAAATGCCGTATCGTTCCTCCCATAAGTCGTAGCTCGGCTTAGGCAGAGACAGGGAGGGCTCGATATATTCGCAAAGAAATGCCGCCGCTTTGCGGATCAGGTTGCTGTAGAGCGACTGAGGCAGCTCAATGACGCCGTTGCGGGTATAATCCTTCCAGAGCGCGAACAGGACAAGCGCCGTCTCATCCTCTTGAATCGGCAGCCGCTTGCTGCCCTGCACGATGTAGGGATGCCAGCTCGAACCGACCGTACCGTCCGGATTGTACTTATGGTACAAATATCCGCCTGGCGCAAGCGCTGTCGCGCAGAAATGGAAAAACGGCGCAATGACGCTTTGATAGCCCGCCAACGACATGGCGTCGGCAATGAGCGCCCCGTCACGCGGCCACATGTAGCTGTAATGGTCGCGGTTGTATTGCAAAATATCGGTGTCGTTCGCGGCCAGAATCGCGCCCCGCTCATCGACCTGCGTACGAACGATCAGCAGGCTCAATTTGAACAGCTTGACGACGTCAGGAGGCAAATCTCCCAGATCGCTTTCCGCTCTTCTCAGCCAATGATTCCAATAGACGACAATTCGGCTGAGCAGCTTCTCCGGATGAGAGTCCTGAACATATTCGTTCAGCTCCTTCACTTCCTCCAGATTGCTGCCGATCGACATCCAATAATAAAACGTTTTTTCGGAATGGCCCTCCACGCGCGAACGGAAGCTTATGGTGCTGTCCACAGAGCCTTGCGCGATTGTATTGCCCATGAGAACCCCGTCCTCGGCGTCGCGCCATGTGCCTTCCGCAGACTGAAACCGTTTGATGCCCGTCGAAAACTGCATCATGCCGCCTTCGTCGGAGCAGCCGTTAAACATAAAATAGTTCGACCGCTTGTAGTGATACAGCGTATGGTTCTCAGGGTAATATACCGCGGTATCGCCCACTTCCGAGCCTTCGATCATCAAATCCTGATGGAAAAATAAGCGAACCTCTCTGGCGTCGTGACGCGTATTGCGCACGACAACCCTTTTCAAATAAATACATTCCCGCTGGTGAATGCCGTCGTTAATGTACAGCTCCACTCCCAGTCTTTCGTTGGCCGCTTTAATGTTCGTGACAAGCGAATCCTCGATATAATCCAGATCAAACTGCCAATCCGGCTCATCCAGCCAAGAAAACGTGCCTTCCACCCAAATGCCAAACCGGCAGTAATGACCGCCTACATGGTTTAACTGTCCGACAAACGGATAATAAATGTCGCGTATGAAGCAATGCTGGTCGAGGTTAAGCAGCATCTTGCCGTTACCGATTACGAGATGACGGGCCATAGTTGTTCGCTCTCCTTTCGGTCAATCAACAATTGCGCATATACATTCATATACGCTTTGGCGGAGCTGCTCCAGCTGTAATCCGCCCGAGCGCCGTTCTCGACAATACGCCTCCATTCCTCCTCTCGCCTGTACGCGCAGAGCGCTCGTTTCATCGTAAATAAAAACTCGTGCGCGTTGTAATTGGCGAAGCTGAAGCCGTTCCCATCCCCAGTATATTCATTGTAGGCTTGGACGGTATCTTTTAGCCCGCCTGTTTCCCTTACAACAGGTACGGACCGGTATCTTAACGCGATCAACTGGCTGAGTCCGCAAGGCTCGAATTTGGACGGCATGGCGAACAAATCCGAACCCGCATAGATCCGCCTCGCCATCCGGTCGCTGTAGCCAAGCCAGAACGCGGCCTTCTGCGGATATCGATTCGCGGCGTCCCGGAACAGCTCCTCGTAGCTTCTTTCGCCGGCGCCAAGCACGACAAGCTGGACTTCCTCCTGCAGCAGCTCGTCCAGCACCGCGGCGATCAGATCGAAGCCCTTCTGCTCGACCAGCCTCGAAACGATGCCGATCAGCGGAACATCCGCCGATTCGGAGAGTCCCATCTCCCGCTGCAGCTCCATTTTATTTTTGCGCTTGCGGGACAGCGAGCTGCGGTACGGCGTATGAAGCGCGTTGTCGTTCATCGGGTCGTACAGTTCCTCGTCGATCCCGTTGACGATGCCGATTAGATCGCCGGAGCGGCAGCGAAGCAGCGAATCCAGCCCTTCGCCGTAATAGGGCGTTTGGATTTCTTGGGCATAAGTTCCGCTGACGGTTGTCAGCTTATCCGCAAAGACGAGGCCTCCCTTCATGCAGCTCGCGGCGCCGTGAAACTCCAGCTTATCCGGGGTAAACATGTCGTCTCCCGCTCCGGTAAGCTCTTTGATCAAGTCCATGCCGAACAAGCCCTGATATTTCAAATTATGGATCGTAAAGACGGATTTGGCGTACGACCAAGCGGGGTCGAAGGCATATCTTGTGCGAAGAAGAAACGGAATGAGGCCTGTTTGCCAATCGTGACAGTGGACAATATGCGGATGAAAGCTCATGAACCGGACCGCTTCCATCACCGCAAAGCAGAAGAAAACAAATCGTTCGGCGTCGTCGCCGTAGCCGTACAGCCCTCTCCGCCTAAAATAAAACTCGTTGTCAATTAAATAATAGCGCACGCCGTTCAGACTGCCCGTCAGAAGACCGCAATATTGATTGCGCCATCCGAAGCTTACCTGGAATTCCGCGATTAAGCGGAACTCCAGCAAGCTGTCTTCCGGTATTTCTTCATATTTGGGCATCACGATCCGGACATCCGCGCCGAGCTCGTTTAAAGCTTTTGGCAGCGCACCCGCCACATCGGCGAGTCCGCCGGTTTTGGCAAGGGGCACAGCTTCCGAGGTTGCGAACAAAATATTCATGCGTTCTTCAGCCTCCTATCCGGTTTCGCGTAGCGATTTATATAATTTTCTTTTTGCCGACGAGAAACGGCGTCCCGCCTGCGCCGCGAATGTCGCGGCCGTTCTCTACCTGCACATCTTTATCCAGGATGCTGTTATAAATAAAGCTGCTTTCGCCTACTTGGCCGTTCTGCATAATAATGCTGTCCTTTACGATCGCGCCCTTCTCGATATGAACTCCTCTGAACAAAATGCTGTTGATGACCGTGCCCTCGATTCTGCAGCCGTTCGCAATAAGCGAATTCGTTACCCTCGAGCCCGACGCATAACGCGTCGGCGGCTCATCCTTCACCTTCGTGTAGATCGGCCCCGGCTGGTAGAACAACGATTTCCATACCTCCGGCTTAAGCAGAGACATGCTGTTGGCATAATAGCTCGGCAGCGTGTTGACGACGCCGAGATAACCTTCGTACATATACCCGTATACATTCAGCTGTCCCAATCGGGAGAAGATGGCGTGACGAACCAAGTGGTCCTGACCCTGGGCGAGCGAGGTTTCCACCAGCTCCATCAGCAGCTCTTTGCGCATGACATACATCTCCATCGAGACGACATCGCTCACTAACCGGCCGTAATGGTCTTGAATGGCCGTAATCCGGCCGTTCTCCTCCATTTTGACCTTGCGCGGCTTGCCCGGCATTTGTTTATCCTGCCGCTTGCACACAATCGTAATATCCGCTCCTTGCTCCTGATGCCTGCTGATGACGTCGTCGAAATCGACGTTGCACACCATATGGCTCCGCGCGATGACGACATATTCCCAGGAGGAGCGCTGAAAATAGTCCCGGTGCTGGTAGAAATGATATAAATCTCCGCGGCTCATCTCTTGGATATCCACCGATGACGGTGGGAGAATGAACAGTCCGCCTTGGCGGTGCTGGAGATCCCAATGCTTGCCGGAACCGAGATGATCCATGAGCGACCGGTACTTCGTATGCGCGAATACGGCTACTTTGCTAATGCCTGAATTCACCATGCTCGACAAGACAAAATCGATCAGACGGTACCTGGCTCCGAACGGCACCGTTGCCAGGCAGCGGTTTTGCGTGAGGTGCTCCAGCTCGTCGGTTTCATGGATTAAGTTGATGACGCCTAAAACATTATGCTTCATAATGGCTCCACC
Organism: Paenibacillus nanensis; assembly: GCF_003583765.1. Taxonomy (GTDB): domain Bacteria; phylum Bacillota; class Bacilli; order Paenibacillales; family Paenibacillaceae; genus Pristimantibacillus; species Pristimantibacillus nanensis. The sequence continues at coordinate 341,856 of NZ_QXQA01000003.1, read as the reverse complement.
TCCAGCAGCTGATGGTCGTCAGCCGCGACATATTGATCCACGGCGACTACCGTAATGGCATCCGATGCCGGATCACCGATTGTAACCCCCGCTTGAATAACGGCGCCTTCTCCGATTATTGCCCGATAGACGCGCGCGCCCGCGCCGATCCGGACGCCCGGCATGATGACCGATTCTGAGATATAGGAGCCTTGCTCGGCATGAACGCCGCAGAATAGGACGGAATGATCTACAATGCCCTCCAGCATGCAGCCTTCATTCACGCATGAGGCCGTTACCTCCGCGGTCATGGTTGTCAGCTGGGCGGGTCTGTTCGGACTGACGGAATAGATGCGCCAATTCGGGTCGTACAAACAGAGCGAGGGTTTGTCGGTGAGCAGATCCATATTCGCTTCCCACAGCGATTCGATTGTCCCGACGTCCTTCCAATACCCTTTGAAGGGGTAGCATGCGAGATGCAAGCCGCTGTTCATCATAGCAGGGATCACGTCTTTCCCGAAATCATGGCTGGACCCGCGCCTTGCCTCGTCATAGATTAAATATTTTTGAAGCGTCTTCCACGTAAATATGTACACGCCCATCGAGGCGATATTGCTCGTCGGGTTTTTCGGCTTTTCTTCAAACGCGGTTATCCGGTCTTCGTCATCCACATGCATAACGCCGAAACGGCTCGCTTCCTTCCACGGAACCTCGATGCCCGCAATCGTCACATCCGCTCCCGAGCGCTTGTGATGCTGCAGCATCAAATCGTAGTCCATTTTATAAATATGATCGCCGGAAATGACAAGCACGTACTCCGGGTTATACCGCTCGATGTAAGGCATGTTTTGATAAATCGCGTTGGCTGTGCCTTTGTACCATACGCCGCCCTTCTGCTTTACGTAAGGGGGCAGAATCGTCATGCCGCCGTCCTGCCGGTCAAGCCCCCACGGGCTGCCGATGCCGAGATAGCGGTTCAACTCCAGCGGCTGATATTGCGTCAGCACGCCGACCGTGTCGATACCGGAATGGACGCAATTGCTCAGCGTGAAATCGATAATGCGGTACTTCCCCCCAAAATAAACAGCGGGCTTGGCCAAATCCTTCGTAAGCACACCTAACCGTTTTCCTTCGCCTCCTGCGAGCAGCATAGCGATCATTTCCTTACGGCCCATGAACACCAACTCCTTGTTAATGTGTATCCCCCTGCAGAGCAAGCAGCAGAAATGCATATGGGGGGAGATGAATCGAGATGCTCTGACCCAGGCCATGCCACTTCATGTTGTCACTTTTGTAGCTGGCTGATGCGCGAGTTTCTTTACCTCCGAACCGGATATCGCCGCTATGCAACACAATGCGGTATTCACCCGGCTCAGGGACACCGATTCGATAATCGCGATAATCGTTTCTCGAGAAGTTAAGAATGATGACGGAGAAGCTTGATTGTCCGCGACGGATAAAAGATATGACGGACTGCGCCGCATTATGTACGTCAATCCATTGAAAGCATTCCGGGTCCCGGTCTCTCTCCCATAACGACGGCAGATCCAGATAAACATGATTTAGCGCTTTGACGTAGTCGCGCATCATGCGATGGGAATCGTAATCCAGGACCATCCAGTCCAGCATATCGCTGTCCTTCCATTCGTCGAACTGCCCCCATTCCCCGCCCATGAACAACAGCTTTTTGCCGGGATGCGTCATCCAATAGCCGTAAAACAACCGCAGTTGGTCGAATTTTTCTTCGTAGCTCCCGGGCATTTTGTTCAGCAGAGAACGTTTCCCGTGCACAACCTCGTCATGCGACAGCGGGAGGACATAATTTTCAGAAAAAGCGTAGCAAAGCGAAAATGTGATCAGTTGATGGTGATGACGGCGGTCATCGGGATGAAGCGCCATATAACGCAGCGAATCGTTCATCCAGCCCATGTTCCATTTGAAGTTGAAGCCAAGGCCTCCTTGATAGGTCGGAGATGTAACGGCAGGCCAAGCGGAGGAATCTTCTGCGAGCATCAAAGTGTCGGGATAATAGCGGAATACGGTTTCGTTTAATTTTTTGAGGAAGCGAAGAGCGTCTAGGTTGTCTCTTCCGCCAAATTCGTTGTAAGTGTGCATGTGGGGCGGCTTATCCATGTGCAGATTCAGCATGTTGGCGACCGCATCGACGCGAAGGCCGTCAATGTGAAAGACATCCAGCCAATAGATGGCGTTAGAAATTAAAAAGCTGACAACTTCTCTGCGTGAAAAATCAAAGGCGAGCGTTCCCCACAAAGGGAGCTCGGCTCGATTCGGATCGTTGCCTTCATAGAGCGGCGTGCCGTCGAACAGCCTGAGTCCATGATCATCCTTGCAGAAATGGCCGGGCACCCAGTCCAGAATGACTCCGATACCATGCCTGTGGCAGCGGTCGATGAAGCGCATCAGCCCTTTCGGATCGCCGTGCCGGCTAGTCGGGCTGTAAAATCCGGTAACCTGGTAGCCCCATGATTGATCAAGCGGATGCTCGGCGAGCGGCATCAGTTCAATATGGGTAAAACCCATTTCCGCCGCGTAGGGCACAAGCTCGTCGGCTAGCTCATCATACGTGTAAAACAGTTCTTTTCCTTTGATTTTCCATGAAGCAGGATGGACCTCGTAGATATGAAGCGGATGTTGGTAGGGGGAAGTTTTGCTTTTCGTTCGAAGCCAGTCTGCATCGCCCCAGTCGTAGCCGGACAAATCGGTTACGACCGAAGCCGTGCCCGGCCTTCGTTCCGATAAAAACGCGAAAGGGTCGGCTTTGCGAACGGCGGCGCCGTCAGGCGTGATCAGCTCGTATTTATAGAGCGAGCCTTCGCCAAGCCCAGGAACAAACAGCTCGTATACGCCTGTCGTTCCGATTCTCTTCATGCGGTGGGCTTCTCCATCCCAGCGGTTGAAGCTGCCGATAACGCGCGCTTCCATTGCATTCGGCGCCCATACCGCGAACCTAACGCCGGTCACGCCTCCCTCTTGCGCGAGATGCGCTCCCATAAACCGATAGCTGTGATAAGAGGAGCCGTTGTTAAACAAATAAATCTCCTCCTCGGACAAGCCAGATCGCATCGGCTTTGTCTCAAGCATACGCAGCTTCACCTCCTTGGAAGAGTATATTTTTATGCTCATTATACATGCTATTTTGAAAAAGATACAGTCTGTTTTCATAAAATTGCGTAAAGATTTCTTACATATTTATGTGAAGAACATGAAGCTTTTCGTCAACCCGAATTCATGACGCGGTGAATATAATAATGCTTCGAGCAATACCCCTTCGAAACGGCGTTGTTATCGCAATTCACCCAAGAGCACGTTAATGCTTTTTTGACGCGCCGCGGTCTTACCGTGTTCGGGTCTCCATGACGAAGCATTCTTTGATGGTGCATAGCGCATAAACCTTTTGCTTTAATCGGCTTTAAACAGTTTTCCATGCTGCAGCAGTCCAAATGATGTTCCTCCCTGTTTGTCAGTCCATTCTTGTGTCGTTCATCGCTATCTTAGAAACTTGTTTTAATATTAACGGGAAAAAGGTGTACAATAAAGTTGTCTATGCGCTTAAGAAAACGACTTAAGAGCCCCCTATTGCGTCACTTGTGACCAATCCCCCTTATTCATGCTATGGAGTTTAAAAGTTTAAACAAAGATGAAGAAAAGATGAAGCCGAGATTTAAAATTTAACCTCCCGAATCATTATATACGGAATATTGGCAAATGTAGGAGGTACATATTTGACAGTTCATCAACAAATTTTTCAATTGCTTGAACAGCCTATGCTGATTTTGAAGCAGCGCAATCATGAATTATTAATCGAGGACGCGAACGTTGCCTTTATGGAAATGACGGGCCATTCCCTGACGCATTTGAAATCGAGAGACGGACGCGAGCTGGCGAAGCGGTTTAAGCTGGATCTGACCAAACGGGTGCTGAAGAGCGAAATATTGATCCGAACGAAGGCGAGGACGAAGTTAAAAGTACGTGTCGAGCAAATGCCTCTGCCGAAGGATCCTAACGACGAATGGACGCGCGCGCTTCTGATCGCCGAGGATTTAACCGCCTATAACTGGATTGAAGAGCAGCATGAAAAGGGAAGCGTGCTAATGAGCGGCATTATGGATAAGCATATGCACGTCCGCTTCTTGCGCCATTCGACGGCGCCGCGTCTATTTGAACCGGATGTGACGCTCGAGGACGAGACGCTGCTCCATTTCATCGCGGAAAGCGAACATGGACGCATCAAGCAACTGCTCCGTGAAGCGGCTCAGCAGCAGCAGGAGAGGAGCGTCACGCTGCAGACAGGCAAACAAAGCGGCGTCCAGCTGGAGCTGGAGCTTACTTTCTTCCCTATCCGCAACGGTTTTGGACGATGCAACGAGATGGCGTTTGTCATCTGGGATATTAAACCCGCCGGAGAGCATGCGGACGACCCGTCCGTCAAGCTCAAAATATGGATGGCCAAACGCGAAATGACGGCGGGACAGTTAGCGGAGGCTACCGGCATTTCGCTGCAGACCATCTCGAAGCTGCGCAACGGAAAAATAAAAAAGCCCCAGAGGCTGACAGCGGAGCTGATCGCATCGGAGCTTGGCATTGATACGCGTGACATTTGGCCGTCGCTTCGCAAATAGCGAAGCGGCGGTTTATTTTATTTCTTTGCCAAAAAAGGCGTCCGTTCGCCCGCATAGACCAAATGCAGCTCATGCATGGCGCGGGTGCACGCTGTGTAGAAGAGCTTTCTTTCGCTTTCACGGAAATAGATGTCCTTCGACGCGTTCGCGATGATGACTGCATCGAATTCTACGCCTTTCGCCAAGTAAGCGGGGATCACAACGGTACCTTTCTCGAACGTTACGGTTTCCTTCTCAATCCGTCTCAAATGAGGCACTTTCTCCGCCAGCTCTTCGCTAAGCCTGCGGCTCTCTTCCGCCGTCTTGCAAATGACGGCTATCGACTCGTAGCCGGAATCCGACAGCGAACGGCATTTTGAAGCGATCAACGCCGGCAGCTCATCCGCCTGCGCAGCGCTCGTCAAAGTCGGCTCGGGCCCTTGCCGGTTGAACGGCTGTATCCGTTCTCCGCCCTCAATGATTCGGCTTGCGAATTCGACAATTTGCTTCGTTGAACGGTAGCTTCTCATCAGCGTGATCCGTTCGGTGTCCTCCGGCTCGAACAGCGTATTGAGCGTATGGAAGATTTCACCCGAACCGGAATGGGCGAAGATCGATTGATTGAAATCGCCAAGCAGCGTCATCTTGCTGTTAGGGAACACCTTCCGCAAATAACGGTACTGAAACTCGGAGTAATCCTGCGCTTCGTCGACAAATAGATGTTTAACGGTCGTGTGCGTATGGAAGCCCTCCAGCTTCTCTTTCAGGTAGCAGTACGGCGTTGCATCCTCATACGGGATAATGCCATCCGCAAGCCGGCTGACCGTGTAGGACCGGATGCCTTCCCAATTGTCCGGCAGCCATTCCTTCGCTCCTTCAATGCCAAGAGCCGTATCCGGCTCATACAATTGCTTGAAGATAGCCGGCACATCCAGGAAGACCCCCCGTTTTACCCGGCTACGCAGCTTTTTGAACTTCTCCTGCACGACGACCGCCGCCAAATAATCGCGTTCCGACTCAAAATCGTTATAGGAATTTTCGTTAAATTTATTTTTTTTGCGCAAGTGCTGATAAGCTTCCGCATAGGTTTCCTCATCAAGCAGCTCGATCGCTTCTTCCACCCATTTTTTCTTTCGCTCCAGCTTGCTGAGAGCTGTCAGTTCCTTGAGCAGCCAAGTGCGAAGCATGCGCAGACGGTTCGGAATGGATACGCTCCGGTCAAGCGAATAAAACTGCTCTGTCATCGTTTCGCTTGAAATGAGCGGGCGGCCGCGGAACTTGATCGGCCGGAAGATCAGACCTTTGTGCCCGAGCGCCGCCGTATAGTCGTCAATCAGCTTCATGTAATTCGAGCTTGATTTCAGCTTAATCCCATCTATTCGGCTTGGATAATCCGGCTCCGATACGGCGGTTAACGTATATTCCATTTGCGTAAACGGATCCTCCACTTCGAAGTCCCGCCCGATGCGCCGCTCCAAATATTGCTGGTACGTCGTTTGATTCATATTTTGCTCGCCAAGCTCCGGCAGGACCGTCGATACATAGCTGTTAAACATCGGATTCGGCGAAAAAAGAACGATCTGGTCAGCCGTCAACACGCCGCGGTACCGATATAGCAAGTAAGCGACGCGCTGCAGGGCGGCGGACGTCTTCCCGCTTCCGGCCGCCCCTTGTACGATTAGCAGCCTCGCTCTTTCGTTGCGGATAATCGCGTTCTGCTCCTGCTGAATCGTCGCCACGATGCTTTTCATCGCCGCGTCCGAGCCTTTGCCGAGCACCTCTTGCAGCAGCTCGTCGCCAATCGTTACCCCTGTATCGAACATGCTGCGAATGACGCCGCCGCGAATGATATATTGCCGCTTCAAGGTCATCTCGCCGCTTATTTCTCCAGCCGGCGTTTTATAGGCAACGGGACCGGGGCCGTAATCATAATACAAGCTGGATACGGGAGCGCGCCAATCGTAGATCAAATAATGCTCGCCGGAATCGTCTAGCAGCGAGCCAACCCCCAAATAGATGACATCCGGCTTGCCGTCCTGATCGCCTTCTTCAATCAGATCGATTCTGCCGAAGTAAGGCGTCGATTTTAACCGCTCAAGCGTGGACAGCTGCTCCGTCATGACCCGATGGCTTCGTTCCCGTTCGGAAAGGAGCTCCGCCTGCTGCTTCATGCTGGCATAGGTCTCCGCCGTTTCCGCGGAATCCTCGAAATTGACAGTCACATCGTCCCAGAAGTTGCGCCGAATGTCGACAATTTCTCCGTGAATGCCGCCCGTGCGCTCACTTAATTCGGCTATTCGTTTGCGGATTAATGATGTGATCCGGTCAACTCTTGCCTGTTCATCCTCTAGCCGATCATTTTCTATAGTTGACATAGGCTCCTCCTTCAGGTAGAAATCCGATATCATCTAACATCACTTTCCCGCGTTCGCTTAGAAACCGGAATTCAATTCGTTTAATGAGATCAGGCTGAAGCCCGCTTAACCCGTTATGATCAGAATCCGCATCGGAAGCGGGCTTGAACATTTGGAGCGGGATTATATAAGTCTGAAATACCGCTTCTACCGGATTTTTATACTTATTGTTTTTCATGCGATGCTCCAGAAAGCCCATCGTTAGAAATGAAGTGTATGCAGGCTCTTGAGCCGCCATGAACGAAGACAGCTTCAAGACGCGCTTTTCTCCGGATTCCAAGACGAGCGAAAGCTCCGCCTCAGGCAGCGGAGGAAGCGGCTCCGAGGCACCCAGCTCCCATTCTAAATTCGACATCGAGAAAACAAAGCTGCCTTCGCCAAGAGACTTCAGCCTCCGGGCTGCGCCCGAGGACAGCTCCAGCTCATAGCTTGCACCCGGCTTCTCCCACTCGAGCGCCATCCCTGAAGTTCCTTTGCTGTTGCCGTCCCGGTCTTTGGCCGTTTCTTTTTCTCCGCTTTTCATACCGTCCATTGAAGTGCTGGCGGCCAAGCCATTGGAGGCCTCAAAGCTGGCAGCCTTCCAAATTGACGCCTCGTCGTAACGGCTGACGTACCCCGTAGACGCAGGCAGCCAGTGAAGTCCGGAGCGGTAATCCTGGAACAATGCTTTATATTCGGACTGCCCCATCAGCGTCGCTTCCAAAAACGCGGAAATATACACTTTTGCGATTAACCGCTGCTCCTCGGCGTCCATCAGCCCTTCCTTATTCAGAAACAGCCCGCCAGGAAGACGCTCATCGGATGAGCCCCACGCCGTGTTAAATTGGCTGTGGTTCGCATGGGCTATATAGAGCGCCGCTTTAAATGCCTTCGAGTTTTCCGTGAAGGAAACCCGATTGTATTGACGGTCGCCAAAAAAATTGTTAACGTCCGCGTCCATTGCTCCTTGAATGGTGAAATAATTGATATCCTTCAGCCTCGCGGATTGATCATCCACCCGTTTGTCTGTCGGCGCAATCGCGATAACGGATTGTATGTTCACTTCATCCAGGCTGTCCAGCGTTTGGTCGTCCCGGAACCACCGGTCCGCATCGGCCGCGATCGACACCGCTTGTCCGCCGCGGGAATGCCCGATCAGCGCTACCTTCTCGAAATCGACTTTGCCGGCAAAAGGAGACGTCCCGACGGCAGCTTCGTCCAGCCGCTGTATTTGCTGCAGATGCTTGAGCAGAAGCCAGCCGCGCATTTTCATATCGTCATTCGGCAGGCTCGACCAGACGGAGTAGTTCATAAAATTTGCGTCAACCGAGACGGCAATCATTCCGCGGCTGGCCAGCAGCTCGCCGAGATAAGCGTATCCTCCGTCCGAGAAATATTCCATTAGATGATTGCCGTGAACGATGAGCACCAGCGGGAAAGGCCCTTCGCCCACAGGCATCCAGACGGTTCCGTTAATTGGCAGATCACGCTGATCGAATCCCCAGAACAGCGTTTTCAGCTTCGGCCAATGGGTAATGTAGGCGGAAGCGTCCACCGGTTCCGTCAAGACATGAACCTCTTCCCCGAACTGATCGCGATGCTTGTCTTTGCCGCTTCCATAATAGAAGGTTTCGACCTCGAATGGCCCAAGCTCGGCAGGGTTATCCAGGCTCGCCATCTCGACGCCCGCTGTTTGATCTCCCGTTTCCGTACTTGCCGGCAACGACCTTACGGGAGGCGCAAGCGGCGCCGGCCAATTCGAGAGCTGAGAGACGAAAGTGACGGCTAACGCAACCAAAATGCCCGTTGACGCCTTCCACAGAGGAGAACGCTTCATGTGCAGGACTGCCCCGATCAGCAATCCGCCTCCAACTGAAGCGCACGCATACAGCAGGCCGAACAGAATGGCGAAAAACAGGCCGATCTCCGTAAAATGCAGAATGATAACGCCTTGACCCGCCGTATACAGCCAAGCGGCTGTCAGCCTGTTCGGCAAAGGCACATACATGCAGGCTAACAGAATGGACAATATGAAAACTAATAATCCCATTAACATGAGATTGCCGCTTAGAAACAATAGCATATCGGCAAGCGTTCCCATTCCCGTGGGCATCCCGAGAACCGCAACCGCCATCGCAGCCGTGCTGAACAAAGCGCTGCTCCCTGCGGCAAAGCTTGTTACGCGGTTTTCTTTGTTTAGCCTTGCCTTATAACGAAAAAACAGCCAACCGGCCAATCTCAATAACCTGGATGGCTTGTTCGTTTCCACTACGAGTTGTTCCATGATTTCCCCTTAACCGAAAGCCAATGACGCCCATCCCGCTTCTCGACATGGGCTTGGACATCGAAAAATGCGCTTAGCGTATCGGAGGTCATCAGCTGATCGTTCATTCCTTCCGCATACACCTCTCCTTGCTTAAGCAAAAGCGTATGTTTAAAGCATGGCATAATCTCTTCGATATGATGCGTGACATAGATCATCGTCGGCGCGTCCTCCGACTCTGCGATCCGCTCGATCATGCCGAGCAGACTCTCCCTGGCGAAAACATCCAGCCCCGTGCAAGGCTCATCCAAAATAAGCAGCTTCGGCGAGCTCATCAGCGCTCTGGCAATGAGCACACGCTGACGTTCGCCCTGCGATAACGTATGGTACGTTCTATCGGCCAAGCGTTCACAGCCAAGCGACGCAAGCAGCGCTCTGGCTCGCTCGCGATCCTCGTCCTCCATCTGCTCGTATACCCCGATTGTGGAAAACTTGCCGCTGAGCACAATTTGAAGCGCCGCTTCGCTGCCGTATAACCTTTCTTGAAGAGAGGTGCTGACCCAGCCGATGCTTTTGCGAAGCTCGCGAAGATCGTATTCGCCGAATTTATGTCCAAGCACGCTGACGCTGCCGCTTGTCGGCCATATGTACCCGTTTATCATATTCAGCAGCGTCGTTTTCCCCGAACCGTTTAGCCCGAGCAAGCACCAGTGCTCCTTTGAGCCGACGCGCCAGCTGACGTCCTTTAAAATCGTCTTGTCTCCGCGCTCCCACGATACATGAGAAATATCGATAACCATTAATACTCCCCCTCTTGAAAAGGCAATCTATTCTATCATACAACCGATTCCCTTACATGTAAAAGATCGGCTCCCTCCGATGAAGGAAGGAGCCGACCGGCAAACGCAAATCCCAAGTTTACGTTAAAGCATAATAAAAAGGAACGATGACCAAATTAATTGCAACTGCAACTATTCCAATCGCCATCGCCCAGCCGCCGAGTCCTTTTGCTCCTTGACGGTAAGCGACATACCCAAGCACCGCGGCAGTTGCGCCGAGCAGCACTGGCCATACAAACCAAGAGGCGATCGCAAAGATAAGGGACACCCAGCCAAGCGGATAACCAGCTGATTTGGCGCCTGCTTCAACCTCGCCGTCTCTGTCGTGGCGCGCGGCGAGACGTTCCACATGCGTCGTTGGCATGCCGTAGGCAAAATCGGCGCCCATTTCTTCATTCACGTTGACCATTTGAGTCGGCTGACCGGCATTCGTCGGAGCAAAGCTTCTCTCCGTTTCCTTCTCCGAAGATCGTTGATACTCGATTTCATTATCTTTCACTTCATTCATTGCGAGTCACTCCTTCGGTTTAAAGGTGTGGCAGCAGGTGGCAGCTGATTCTGTCGCTTGGTCTTGATGGTACAGCCCGAGATCGTCGGCTGCAAATTCCGTATCAAGCCCTCTTGAATGCTGATCGATATCGATCATAATTTCCTTCGCGGCACAGTTATTGCCTTCTTCCCAGAACGTGCAATTCGATACGCTGCAGGTTACGCCCTTTGGCATAAAAAAATCACCTCCGCTACTCATTGTTTCTCGAGCGGAAGTGATTCATTCTGCCTTATTTTTGTCCTTGCATCCGGCGCTGCGTCATATAGTCGCTTTCGTAATAGGCCAAATCGTCGCGAAGCTCTTCGTACACCTTCGATACGCCAAGCACGATGTTGCGCGCTTCGCGGCTCGGCTTAAAGCGGAAGCGAATCGCGTCTTGTCCCGTATAGGCGTAGCGTCCGTCCTCGGAATAACATTCATTTTTTGGATAAAAGAACGCGTTAACGCAATTATGGTATACCTCATAAAGCGCGCGCTCGCCGCCTTCGATATCGAAATTCGGTCTTCTGAGCAGAACGCCCAGCTTCTCAACCGAAACTTCAGAATAGACAAGCAGATGTCTCAGATCAGCAAGCAGGCCTTTGTAAAACAGCTCCGCATCTTCACCGTGTTCGCCAGTCAGCTGGGAGAGTGCATACGTGTTGAGGAACGGTTCCAGCTGAGCGACCGCTCCCTTTAATTTGTCACGAGTGGATTCCGCTAGCGCTTTAACATTAGTCGATGGCATGGTGGTAGATCCCCTTTCCTAATTGCAAACAAAAAAACTATAAACATCAACATCGTACCACATATTCCATTGAAACGGTACTGTGATTCGCGAAATGGCCGTATAAATTGTTGCCGTCCATCGGAATCTAATGTAGAGATGCCTTCACCCTATCATCAGTTATTGGAGGATTCAGCATGCGAAAATCAACATGGATTACCGCTCTTACCGTTATCGCGCTCGCGGCGTTGATCATACCCCGAACGCCAATATTTGCACCGGATTGGAACGAGACGGAGGAGACGCGGCCGAGAACCGCTCCTTTTTCGGTTCAAGCCGAACAGAAGCAAAAGCTTACCGTGCTCCAGAACGATATGAACGCGACGGCGATGCTTATGACTGCGGAAACAAAAAAGGATTTCCGCAATGTGCTGCGAAGCGGCCAGTCTTCGGTTAGAGGGAAGGAGGCCATTCGCGCATTGATGAAAGAGCATGATCATATCGGCTATATCAACTGGCTGTCCGGCGGAACGTCGGTGCGGGAAGGCAAGCTTCCGGAAACGAAGACGAAGGAAGCCGAGTCGTACGTGAAAGAGGCGTCGATGCACGTCGCGACCGGCACGGATTACGAGTCTCCGCCATTCGAAGCCGATAACGGCAGCCGGTATATCGTTCTTGGGGTACCGAGCGATACGGAGAGGGGCTCCGGCGTTGTAGGGGTCATCAAGCAAGATATCGTCAAAAAAGTCGAGCATCACCAGAAGCAAAACCTTCGGTTAATTCCATACCCTGCAGAAGGCAAATTCCGCATTGAATCCGTCATGCCGAATACAAACCGGGATACGACTGTTCGTACAGGCGAGGATAATGGGAATGCCAGCCATTATCATATCCGTGACATCGTCGTCCATTTGGAGCAGCATGTAACCGAAGCGGACTTAAACCGCATCCGGAAGGAGATCGATGCGGAATCCGTTCAAAAAATCGGAGATACCTATGTTTTCCGCTCCCGTTCGAAGGAAATGAAACAATTGCAGCAGTACTTCACGAAAAATTGGAAGACGCGTTATACCGAGCCGCATTATTTGTATCTCACTAACGAAGCGGCGACCGAAGCGAATCCGATCGTACCGAATGACGCGTTGTATTCCCAGTATCAGTGGAATCTCCCTTCGATTGAGACCGAGAAGGGCTGGACGACTTCGAAAGGAGACGACGGCGTTATTATCGCGGTCCTGGATACCGGCGTACAAACGAACCATCCTGACCTGCAAGGAAAGCTGCTCAAAGGGATGAACATTGTCAATCAAGAAGCGGCGCCGGAAGATGATGTCGGCCACGGCACGCATGTGTCGGGCATCATCGGGGCATCCGTCAATAACGGCGAAGGTGTAGCCGGCGTTTCTTGGTTTAACAAAATTATGCCTGTGAAGGTGCTGGACAGCAGCGGCGCAGGCTCCACCTATGCGGTCGCGCAAGGGATTATATGGGCGGTGGATAACGGAGCCAAGGTTATTAACATGAGCCTCGGCAACTATGCGGAAGCGGATTTTCTTCATGACGCCATCAAATACGCTTATGAACGCGACGTCGTCCTCATCGCGGCGAGCGGCAACGACAACACGGAACGGCCAGGGTATCCCGCCGCTTATCCGGAAGTATTCGCCGTAGCCGCAACGAACAATAACAAAGAAAAAGCATCGTTCTCCAACTACGGCGACTATATTGACGTTGCGGCGCCAGGCGACAGCATCGCCAGCACCTATCCTGGCAGCCAGTATGCCGCTTTGTCCGGCACCTCGATGGCCAGTCCTCACGTAGCGGCGCTAGCCGGCCTTATTCGTTCGGTCAACCCGGAGCTGACGAATGAAGAAGTGATGGAAATTATGCGGGTGACTGCGCGGGATCTTGGTGCAAAAGGCAAGGATAAATATTTTGGATACGGGGAAATTGATGTGGATCAGGCTTTAAAAGCCGCAACCAGCTACAGCGGCTCCCTTCAAACCTACCCGCAGCAGGTGCAGCGCAAGCTGGATCGACTGTCTGAATAAAACGCAAAGAGGGCGTCTGTCATCAAAGGATGATAGACGCCCTCTATTTCATCTCGCGAACATACATAAAAGACCGTTTCGGAAAGCTTGCCATAAGCCGGGTTCTGTACTTCTGGTGGTGCGAACGGGAACGACCCTCCCACTGTGAAGCGACAATCATCTATCTAGGCCGTACATTGCTGCACGGCTCCAGCAACCAACCCGGACGCGCCTCGGGCAAAGGCTGCAGCTTCGAAGGCTGCCGCGTCCTCTCGGTCTTGCTCCAGATGGGGTTTACCAGGAACGTAGTCACCCACGCTCCTCGTGGTCTCTTACACCACGGTTCCATCCTTACCTGATCCGTCAGCCTACGCTGACGGCCATCGGCGGTCCATTTCTGTGGCACTATCCTTCAGCTCGCGCTGACTGGACGTTATCCAGCATCCTGCCCTGTGGAGCCCGGACTTTCCTCTCGCAGCTTGCAAGCTGCCAGCGATTGTCTGTCAAACTTTCCGTTTGCACGAATAAGTATACAAGGTTTTATCGGAAAGCTCAACCCTGAAACTGTTGCCGTTACTGGAACGGATTTCCGCCGCTCTAACCTGTAGGGCTGCTAAACGAATGTAAATGGCTCCGTTTCCAGCGCGGACGCCACCGCGACCGAGTCCGATTTGATCTCCTTCAGCCTTTCGTTCAGCCATTCCGCAACCTTGGTTTTCATCACCTTCTCGATGTTATGGCCGGCGTCGATGATGGTCATGCCCGCAGCTATCGCGTCATGTGCGGTATGGTAATCGATATCGCCGGTCACAAGGACATCAGCCCCTGCAAACATCGCGTGACGGACATAGCGGGATCCTGAGCCTCCAAGCACAGCCGCTTTCCGAATTGGGCGGTCAAGCGGGCCGATGACGCGCAGCATCGGGACGTCGAAGGCCGTCTTCAGCCGCTCCGCCAGCTCGCCGAGGGTAGCAGGCTGCGTTAGCTTGCCGGAGCGTCCTAAACCGAATGCCCGGCCCTTTAAATCGACGGGATATAGATCATAAGCGACCTCCTCGTAAGGATGCGCCTTAAGCATTGCCGCGACCGTTTTGCGATGAATGCTGTGCGGCACGATCGTTTCGATCCTTACTTCGTCCGCTTTCTCCAGCTTCCCTTGCTTACCGATGAAGGGGTCTGTTCCGGGTCCAGGACGGAACGTGCCTGTTCCCCGAATATTGAAGCTGCAGCAGTCGTAGTTGCCGATTTCGCCCGCCCCCGTTGCCCATATGGCCTCAAGCACGCGCTCGTAATGAGTCTCCGGCACAAAAACAACCAGCTTATACAGCTTGTCGGTATGTATTTCCTCCAAGCATACCCGGCCCTTCTTGTCGATGCCGATTTGATCGGCAAGCCAATCGTTAATGCCGCCGTCCGCTACATCCAGATTCGTATGCGAAATGTAGACCGCGATATCGTTTTTTATCAGCTTCTCATATAACTTGCCAGCCGGGGTTGAGGTATCCAGCTTTGCGAGCGGCCTGTAAATAATGGCATGATGAGCGATGATCAGATTGGCACCGGTCTCAATCGCTTCATTGACCACCTCATCGGTGACGTCCAAAGCGACTAGCGCTTTGGCGACTTCCTTATTCAACGTGCCGAGCTGCAGGCCGATCTTATCGTTTTCAACGGCATAATGCTTGGGCGCCAGCTGCTCCATCAATTGGACGATCGTCGCACCGTTTGCAAGCATTGAAGCACCTCCTGTATGAATTGGATCTGGTTCAGGAATTGATTCCTTTTGGCTGCCGATTCCGGCAAATCCGAGCCGTCCAGCTGTCTGCATATCCGCTCGAGCTTTGAAATTTCGAGCTTCCACTTCTCAATCAGCGTCTCGTTCGGCTCGCGCAGCAAATGCGGCCCCATCCGAATCAATAATACTTCCTTTATGGACTGCTCTCTTGGGACCGGCAAAAATGATCCGTCGTACAGCTTTTTATTTAACGATTCCGCTTCCGGCGTTAGCTTGGCATGAAGCACCTCGTATATTTTCCCATCCTCTTCGAGGATGGCTTCCGCCGCTAAGTACCAGCCTTTCTCTCTCAGCCACAGCCGTACCGCATCTTCCCCCACATTAGGCTGAAGGACGAGCTCCTTTACGCCTTCCAGCTTTCCTGCCGCATGTCCGGCTTCAAGAATTTCCCGGATCAGGCTGCCGCCCATGCCGGCTATCGTTACCGTATCGGCCTCCCCCGCGTTCAGAACAGACAGGCCGTTGCCTTGCCGGACTTGCAGCCGATCGGTCACATTAGCGTCCGACGCTTGTCTGCGGGCTGCCTGATACGGTCCATCATTCAGCTCCCCGGCGATAGCGGAGGGACAACGTCCGGATTGCAGCAAGTAGACGGGCAGCAAAGCATGGTCCGAGCCGATATCCGCAATCCGGCTGTTAGGCGTTATGTAGTCTGCAATTCGCTGCAGACGCTTTGATAATTTAATCATTAGGCAACCCACACCATCCATTGCTTGCGCATCGAGAAGAGCAGAGCTCCACCGAATGCAATTTTAGTTAGCAGCTGCAATTGCAGCCACGACGTTTCTTTTAAAATCACGATTGAATACAGCTCGGGCATAAACCAGGCGACCGCGCAGGTTAAAAACAAGATCGCGGATACCGGCTTCGTCCACCGATGGAAAAACCAGCTGCTCCATCCGAATAGAATCGCGAGCGGCAGCCAATACAGCTGCACTTCATACCAGGCTGGGTCAGAGGTGAACCGGGACAGGAGCCAGCCATACATGAGGAGCCCGGTGAACCAGCCGCATAAATGCAAAATGGGAATGCGCGCTAGAATCCCGTATACGATCCAAAAGAGGGCAGAGAACGCGATCAGTGCCGCCTTCCAGCCCCAGTCCGTCAGCTGATGGAGCTCTAAAAGATGCAGCCCCCCGCCCAGCAATATAAGCATCCCCAGGCCGGTCGCCGATAATCCGATCGCCTCATTACGCTCCCTTATTCGCTTGCCAATCCATAATAAAGCTGCGGCAGAACCTGCAACTACCCCGATTTGCAATGCGGGGTGAAAACGGCTAAAATAAAGCACAACGAACGAAATTAAGGTAAAAGTTCCAAATGTAAGAAGCCACTGCTTTCCAGTCGCGTTCTGAACAGCCGCAATGGCTTTCCCTACGGCATGGGTAGGCGCATCTGACTTCTTCGCATAGCTTGGGTCATCCGGATCGGCGTACAAATTGAGCAGAAAGTCGCAATATTGATCGGGCAGCAGCCTGCTCCTGCGCCAGTATTCAATCTCTTTTACAATCATTTGCCTGCGTTCGTGATTCATTCACCCGACATCCTTTCATACAGGGCCACCGCATATTGGAAAAAAGACCTCGCTGCAAGTAGCAGTAAGGTCAATGTGAACAGACTATTCGAGAAAATCTTTTAACCGTTTGCTGCGGCTTGGGTGACGGAGCTTCCGAAGCGCTTTCGCCTCAATCTGCCTAATTCTTTCGCGTGTAACGCCGAATACTTTGCCGACTTCCTCGAGCGTTCTTGTCCGCCCGTCATCAAGTCCGAAACGAAGACGAAGCACGTTCTCTTCCCGTTCCGTTAACGTGTCAAGCACATCCTCAAGCTGCTCCTTCAGCAGCTCGTAAGCCGCGGCGTCTGCAGGAGCTAACGCCTCCTGATCCTCGATAAAATCGCCAAGATGCGAGTCGTCCTCTTCGCCAATCGGCGTCTCGAGCGACACCGGCTCCTGCGCGATCTTCATGATCTCCCGGACTTTCTCCGTGCTCAGCTCCATCTCCACCGCGATTTCCTCCGGCGTAGGTTCGCGCCCCAGCTCTTGAAGCAATTGTCTGGATACACGAATGAGCTTATTAATCGTCTCCACCATATGGACCGGAATCCGGATTGTACGCGCTTGGTCCGCAATCGCGCGGGTAATCGCTTGACGGATCCACCACGTCGCGTACGTACTGAATTTGAAGCCCTTCTGGTGATCGAACTTCTCCACCGCTTTGATTAGACCCATGTTGCCTTCTTGAATAAGATCAAGGAACAGCATGCCTCTTCCGACATAACGCTTTGCGATGCTGACGACCAAACGCAGGTTCGCTTCGGCCAATCTGCGCTTCGCTTCTTCATCGCCGTTTTCAATTCGAATCGCAAGCTCGATCTCATCATCCGCAGACAGGAGCGGCACTCGGCCGATTTCCTTTAAGTACATCCGAACCGGATCGTTAATTTTGATGCCGGGAGGCAGTGCAAGGTCATCATCAAAATTAAAGTCGTCCCCGTCGCGCTCTGCGTCATCGTTCGAGTCTCGCAGCGGATGATCCTCGTCGTTCTCGTTCAAAACCTCAATCCCCAAATCATCCAGCTGCTCGAAAAATTCGTCAATCTGCTCCGGATCTTGATCAAAGGGGGATAGTTTCTCCATGATTTCTTTATACGTTAAGGAGGATCTCTTTTTGCCTTGCTCGATGAGCTGGTCTTTGACTTGATCCAGCTTTTGTTCTGTATCTAGTTCTGTATGTTGATCGTTCGCCATTTCCGACTCCCTCCTCCCTAGAATCCATCATGAAGTCAATGTTTCAGCTGTCTCTCTAGGGTTATAATCTCAAGACCTAAACGCGCTGCCTTCAATGCGTCGCCCGCGCGCTCAGCACGCATCATTTCTTCCTTCTTGCTCTCGATTTCGCGAAGCTGCGGTACCTTAAGAATCGTCTCGACATAAGCATCGAGCACGGTCTCATCAAAAGGAAAATCGCTGTCCATAAGCAGGATGGAAGAGGCCGTCTCCTCCAGGCGGCTGTCATTCAGCGTTTCAATGAACCTGGCGGCATCCGGTTCATAACCAGCAGCATAGTAGGCGTACAAATAAGCAGCAATCGCCGCGTGATCTTCTACGTTAAACGAATCGCCGATCCGTTCATGAACGGCCTCCGCAATCTCGCGATCCCGCATCATAACATGCAGCAATCTCCGCTCCGCGTACGTATATGCCGGCAGTAGCTTCGGCGCTCCGGACGTACGGCGCTTTTCATTCCTACCATTATTCCACGAATTGTCGTTATTATCCCCTTGCGGCTTCTTTTTTTGGAGCTCCATCCGGATGTTATGGCAATCCTGCTTCAGGGCGTCAAGCGAAATATCAAATTCGCGGGACAGCTCCTTCAAATAAACCTCGCGCTCGGTAGACGAATCCAGACCCGCCACAATGTTAACTGCCTCCATCAGATAGTTTTTTCGACCTTCTTCTTTTAGCAGTATATGGTTTTTCCTTGAATATATAAGCTTAAATTTTGTAACCGACACGGGCTCGTCCATAATTTCTCGCATATAAGCCTCCGGGCCGTATTCGTTTATATATTCATCGGGGTCTTTGCCTTTCGGCAGCATGGCGATCATGACCCGCAGGCCCGCCGCTTCCAGCATCGGAATGGACTTGAAGGCGGCGGCTTGTCCAGCGTCGTCGCCGTCGTAACATAGCAGCACCTCATCAGCATGCCTGCGGAGAATTTGGCAATGCTCCTCCGTAAGCGCCGTGCCCATTGTCGCAACGCCGTTCAAGACGCCGGCGTTCCAGGATTTGATCACGTCCATGTAGCCTTCGAATAATACGACTTGCTTTCTTTTACGTATGGCCGGTTTGGCAAAGTGCAGATTATAAAGGGTTCTGCTCTTCGTAAAAAGCATCGTCTCCGGCGAATTCAAATATTTCGGGGAGCCCTCTCCAATAATTCGGCCGCCGAAGCCCGCCGCTTTTCCATTCGCATCCCACAAAGGAAACATGATTCTGCCGCGGAACCGATCCACATAGCCGCTGCCGTCGTTTTTGGCCGATAATAATCCGCCCTTCTCCATAAGCGCAGGATCGAATCCCCTGCCCGTCAGAAAGCGGGTCAGCACATCCCATTCCTCCGGCGCATACCCGATCATGAAATGATCGATCAGCCGGTCTGACAGCCCGCGTTCGCGCAAATATTGCTTTGCCCCGTTTCCCTGCTTCGTGTTGTTTAGCAGGTAATGATAAAATTTAATGGCAAGCTCATGCGCTTCAATCAGCTTCAGCCGGTTAGGATCCTGCCCTCCCCCTTTGTTGCCGTCCGCCGCCCAAGTAACGGGTATTCCCGCTTCCTCGGCCAGAACCCGGACCGCCTCTGGGAAGGAGTATCCTTCCATTTCCTCAACGAACCGGATCACATTGCCGCTTTTGCCGCAGCCGTAACAATGAAAGATTTGCAGCTCGGGCGTGACGGTAAATGAAGGGGATTTCTCGGAATGAAACGGACAGAGCCCCTTCATATATTTGCCCTGCTTCGTGAGGTGAACGTACTTCCCGACCGTCTCTACGATGTCATGACGCTTGCGTACCGCATCAATGACCTCATCCGGAATTTTACCGTATGTCATCGTCCATCACCTTCATCCAGCAGAAGAAAACGAATGTGTCGTTCAGACTGTAAATAATATTCGCTAAACGTCATGTTTCTCCTGCTCGATTCGTAAAACTTTTGTCAACTTTTGTTGAAATGTTAATCGATCGGCGTCCGTCATGGCTTTCGGCCCTTTTGTCCGGCCGCCGCCTCGGCGCAGCCTTGCCCCTTCATGCCGGCGTTCCATCAAATAGTCGATATTGGCGTCGGTGTACTGCTCGCCTCTCGGCGACAGAACGACGGCGCCTTTTCCAAGGGCCATACAGGCTAAGCCAAAGTCTTGCGTGACGACAATATCACCGGGAGCAATATGGTTGACGATATACAAATCGACGGACTGGCTGCTCCGGTCGACCTGGACAACCTGTATGCCTTCCCGCCGCTGCATCCGATGATCGTACGAAGCGACCATGCAGACATCAGCGCCAAACTGTAGGGCGGTTTCTTCAATTTCCGACTTGACGGGACAAGCGTCCGCGTCGACGACGATTGTTGGCATCAATTTATTTATGGCGAATCACCGCCGTTTCTGGTGGAATTGCCCTACTATTATATACGGTAGCCGATCAAAAAAATCCTGCTCGTCAGCCTAGTGCTGCCGAATATACTCCATAATTAGGCTCGCGGTTTCTTCAACCGCCTTATGGGATACATCGATCACCACGCAGCCTAGCTTCTGCATGATCTCAGCCGCATATTTCAATTCCTTCTCGATCCGGTCCGTCGTCGCGTAAGCCGCAGTATCAGGCAAGCCGAGCGCCTTCAAGCGTTCCTTCCGAATAACATTCAAATAAGAAGTATTGATCGTAAGTCCGATAATTTTGTTTTTCGGAAGCTTGAACAGCTCATCCGGCGGCTTCAGCTCAGGCACTAACGGCACGTTCGCCACTTTGTATTTCTGATGGGCCAAGTACATCGACAACGGCGTTTTCGAAGTCCTGGATACGCCGACGAGCACGATATCCGCTTTCAGAACGCCGGACGGGTCACGCGCGTCGTCGTATTTTACGGCAAACTCCACCGCTTCCACCTTGCGGAAATAGTCCGCGTCGAGCACGTGATTAAGACCAGGCTCCTGACGCGATTTCCTGCCTGTTCGTCTCTCCAGCGTTTCGATGAACGGCCCCAGCAAATCGACGGAGGAGATCCCGTTCTCCTCGGTCAATCTCCTCATCGCTTCGCGGAGCTCCGGCATGACAAGCGTATAGAGAACTATCGCTCCGGACAGCTTCGCCAGCTCCGTTATCCGTGTTAAAGCCGCTTCATCCGTAACAAAAGGCGCTCTCCTGATTTCCGTATGAATAGGATGAAACTGCGCGATGGCCGCTCGAACGACTATTTCTCCGGTGTCGCCGGCTGCGTCGGATACGACATATACGATGACTTCCGGTTTTACGCTTTCTAACGTCATCTCCATCATCCTTTCTTAGGCTCATTACAAGAGATAGGGCCTCTTACCAAACCAGCTTCGAAAAATCGGCGACTTGGGCGATATCGCTCGCAATCGCATACAATGTCGCCAGACGGTTAGCGCGAACCTTTTCATCCTCCGCCATAACCATCACGTTATCGAAGTACGCCTGGATCGCCGGCTTTAGGCCGGACAGCGATGCAAGCGCAGCCGAGACGTCGCGGCTCTCTATCGCTTTCGCGAATGTCTCCCGCTGATTGTTCCAGGCGTCATACAATTTGCCTTCCACCTCTTCAGCGAACAATCCGGCATCCACCGCTCGGCTGGTCGCTTTCGAAGCCAGATTGCTCACCCGGTTAAACTGCTCGACAACAAGCTTAAACTCCGCCTTCGCTTCGTCGGTCGTAAGCGCGGCGACTGCGGAAGCGCGATTCGCCGTTTGAACGAGATCGTTGATGCCTGCAGCCATTACGGCGTCTACAACATCATAGCGGTAGCCTTGCTCAGACAGCCAGTTTTTAACCCGCAGCGAGAAGAAATCGTTCAATTCTTTACGGATTTCGTCGGCAGGACGTTTCAAGCCTCTAGCTTCATGCACCTGAAGCGCAATATCGTACAGTTCGCTGAGCTGAAGCTTGAAGTCGAATGCCAGCAATATTTGCACAATGCCCGCCGCTTGACGGCGCAATGCGTATGGATCCTGCGAGCCTGTCGGCACAATGCCGATGGAGAAGCAGCCTACGATCGTATCGATTTTATCCGCTAAGCTGACAATCGCGCCCGTAAGCTCGGACGGTACGGCGTCGCCGGAAAATCTTGGCTGATAGTGCTCGTTAATCGCTTTGGCAACCTGCTCGCTTTCTCCAAGCTTGCGGGCATAGTCTTCGCCCATAATGCCTTGCAATTCCGGGAACTCATAGACCATTTGCGAGACGAGGTCGAATTTGCAGACAGCCGCCGCGCGCGCAGCATGCCCTGCCGCTTCCGGTTCGACATGCAGCGCGTTTGCGATCGCGTTCGCCACGGACGTAATACGGCGCACTTTGTCAGCAACCGTGCCAAGCTCCTCATGATAGACGATCGTCTCCAGCTTGGAGAGCGCGCGGTCAATCGTGAGCTTATGGTCTTCTTCATAGAAAAACTTAGCGTCGGACAATCTGGCTCGAAGCACCTTCTCGTTGCCTTTGGATACCAAATCGATCGACCTGCGGTCGCCGTTGCGGACCGTTACGAAATAAGGCAGCAGCTTGCCGCTCTCGTCCAACACCGGGAAGTAGCGCTGATGCTCCCTCATCGACGTAATGAGCACTTCCTGCGGAATATTCAAGAAGGAAGGATCGAACGTTCCGAACAACGCGTTCGGATATTCGACGAGGAACAGAACCTCCTCCAGCAAGTCCTCCTTAATGGCGATAATCCAGCCCTTTTCGGCTTTCAGCTCTTCCAGCTGCTTCAAAATAAGCGCTTCACGCTCGGCAACATCCACAATAACATGCTGCTGTCGAAGTGCTTCTTTGTAATCGGCCGGAGCTTGAACGGCGGCGTCTTCACCCAAGAACCGATGGCCGCGCGATACGTTGCCGGTCTTCACGCCCGTAATTTCGAATGGAATAACCTCTTGACCAAACAGAGCGACCAGCCAACGAATCGGCCGTACAAATCGAAGATCGTAGCCCCCCCAGCGCATATTTTTCGGGAACGACATCGAAGTGATCATTTGGCTCAAGCCTTCGGAGAGGATTGACGCCGTCTCTACGCCTTGGCTGCTTTTCCGAGCGTATACATATTCAACCCCGGCAAGCTCTTGGAAGTATAGCTGCTCCGGATCTACGCCTTGGCTGCGCGCGAAGCCAAGTGCGGCTTTGCTCCAGTTCCCTGCTTCATCCAGCGCGATTTTACGGGAAGGCCCCTTTGCTTCTTCATTACTGTCGGATTGCTTCTCCGCAACGTCGCGAACAAGAACCGCCAGCCTTCTAGGCGTGGCAAACGCCTCCACGTCGCCATGCTCAATACGGGATTCCGCAAGCCACTTTTCCATCTTTTCCTTCAATTGATTCATCGCGCCCCGAACGAAACGCGCCGGCACTTCTTCCAGACCGATCTCCAGCAACAAGTCTTTAGCCATGCTGCTTCACTCCTTTCTTCAGCAACGGGAATCCGAGACGCTCGCGCTCCGCCAAATAAGTTGCCGCGCACTCGCGAGCCAAGTTTCTTACCCGTGTAATATAGCCCGTTCTTTCGGTCACGCTGATCGCTCCGCGAGCGTCAAGCAGGTTGAATGTATGGGAGCATTTCAGCACATAGTCGTAAGCCGGGAACACCAGGTGCTGCTCCATCGTTTTTTTCGCTTCTTCCTCGTACATATTGAACAAGGAGAACAGCATCGCCGTATCCGATGTTTCGAATGTATATTTCGAATGCTCGTATTCCGGCTGCAGGAACACATCGCCATAGGTTACGCCGTCGACCCACTCCAGATCAAACACGTTTTCCTTCTGTTGGATGTAAGAAGCAAGACGCTCCATTCCATACGTGATCTCAACCGCAACCGGATTCGCGTCGATACCGCCAACCTGTTGGAAATACGTAAACTGCGTAATTTCCATGCCGTCCAGCCAAACTTCCCAGCCGAGTCCCCAAGCGCCCAGCGTCGGCGATTCCCAGTTGTCCTCTACAAAACGGATATCGTGATCCTTCGCGTCAATCCCAAGACGCTTCAGGCTCTCCAAGTACAGCTCTTGAATGTTGTCCGGGGAAGGCTTAAGAATAACCTGAAATTGATGATGCTGATAGAGACGGTTCGGATTTTCGCCGTAACGGCCGTCCGCGGGACGGCGGGAAGGCTCGACGTAAGCTACGTTCCACGGCTCCGGGCCGATCGAACGCAGGAACGTCATCGGATTCATCGTTCCCGCTCCTTTCTCTACATCATAAGGCTGAACCAGAATGCAATTCTGTTCCGCCCAAAACTGCTGCAGCGTCAAAATCATTCCTTGAAAATTCATTCTGCTCGACTCCTTCTTTTATTTAATCGTTTAAGATTAAGAGCATGGTTGTATCGGCATGGCATGACAAAAAACTCCCGCCTCTACGTCTGCTCCTCAGACGTAGGGACGAGAGTTGATATTCCCGCGGTTCCACCCTACTTGATTACCCTTAAAAATCGTCAAAAGCTCATAAGGATAATCCGCTTTGTTAGGACTGGACTCCGGAGCGCCTTTCGCATTGACTGTCCCACCGGGCTTCCACTCCCCCCGATTCGCTGCGTCCGTCGACATGTCATGCTACTTTCTCCATCATTGTCCAATATTCATAATTTTATATTGTATGCTTAACCCATCCAAAAGTCAAACCAATTTATCCAGCTGATCGAGAAAATTTCGCGATTTCAAATGCAGCCCGAGCTGCGCATCCATCAGCGCTCTCATATGTAGCTTAAGCTCAGCCTTCGTCTCAGGCTTAACGGCGATCGATCCAAGCCTCCGCATATCCATTCCTTTAAACAGCCGCAGCAGCTTATAGGCGCCTTCGGTCAACTGGGAAGCAGAGGGATCGCGGCTGCCGCATCTCGTGCATAAGATGCCGCCTGCATGCGCGGACAGCTTGAACGGACCTACCCGATTGCCGCATGATACGCATTCCTCAAGCTCCGGCGCATAACCGGCGAGATCCAGTACCCGCATCTCGTACAGATTCGTCACAATTTGAGGGTCTTTGCCTTCGCCCAGAGCAGACAAGCATGCCTTTAACTGCTCAAAATAGAAGCCGCTTGGCTCTTCCTCCTGCAGCGTTCTGTCCGTCAGCTCGGCAGCATAAGAAGCGTAGGCGGATAGATCCAGGTGCATACGCAAATCATGGTGAGATTCAATAATCTCACCATGATTAAGGGTCCCTAGGCCGGAGCTTCGAAAATATTGGTATTCTCCATACGTGAACGGCTGCGCCAGCGACGAATGCCTGCTTTTTACCTTTTTGGCGCCGCGGATCAGCACGCCCGCTTTTCCGTTTGTTTTCGTAAGGAGCGTCACAATTTTGTTGCTTTCCCCATAATCCATGCTGCGGATTACGATTCCTTCTACGCGATAAAGCATATCGGCGTCTCCCCCATGAAAAAAAGCCCATTCCTAATCTTGATCGTCTAATGCCGCAAGTTCATCGTCATACCCGATCGAATCGTCGGGATGTTCGGACGATTTGTACCGATCCATTTCCTTATACAGCATGAAAGATTCGACATCCCCGGTCAACGTAAAATACTTCCACGAAAAATCTCGCATTCGTATTCATCCCTTTCCGCCTCGGAAATGTTGCTCCAGACAGTCTTAGGATGCGAAGAAGACAAGAAAGTATCCATGGAAAAACTTCTATTGTTGCCGGATAGAATAATACGCTTTACATATGTTCAAGGCTGAGTGGACTAGTCGTGGCGGAAGCCTAGATCCTTCAAAATACGATCTTGGTTGCGCCAATCCTTTTTTACCTTTACCCACAGCTCGAGGAACGTTCTAGAGCCGAGCAGCGCTTCAATATCTCTTCTTGCCTGCTTGCCGACTTCTTTCAGAAACTCGCCGCGTTTCCCGATAATAATGCCCTTCTGCGAATCGCGTTCCACAAAAATAACAGCTCCAATGTAAACGACGCCGTTCTCCTGCACGCGCATATCCTCAATGGCGACCGCTATAGAATGCGGGATCTCCTCGCGTGCCATATGAAGAATTTTTTCCCGAATAAGCTCCGCGACGACAAATTGCTCCGGATGGTCGGTCACTTGATCCGCCGGATAATATTGCGGCCCTTCCGGAAGATAGCGGGTCAGCTGCTCCAGAAGCGTCGACACATTATTGCCGTTCAATGCGGATATCGGCACGATCTCGGCGAACGGATATAGCTCGTTATATTGCGTAATCATCGGCAGCAGCTGCTCCGGCGTCACTTTATCGATTTTGTTCATGACAAGAAAAACAGGCGTTTTCACCTTTTTCAGCTGCTCGATTATATAACGGTCGCCCCCGCCGATCCCTTCCGATACGTCGACTAGGAACAGAGCGGCCTCCACCTCTTTAAGTGCGCTTTCCGCCGTTTGCATCATGTAATTGCCCAGCTTGGATTGCGGCTTATGAATACCCGGCGTATCCAGAAATACGATTTGCGTATCTTCCGTTGTATAGACGCCGTGGATTTTGTTGCGGGTCGTTTGCGGTTTATCCGACATAATGGCGATTTTTTGCCCGATCAGATGGTTCATCAGCGTCGACTTGCCTACATTCGGCCTGCCGATAATGGCAACGAATCCGGACCGGAACGCCTTCGGCTTATCGCTGCCGTTATGATTCATGCTGCTCATGATTAAGCCTGTTCCTCCTTATTAAGCGACGATGGCGTAAAAGCGCCTGGCAGCAGCTCCGATACCGTCATAATCGTCCAATTTCCCTTTAGGTTGCCCATCACAACCGGCATATCCGGCCCGCAAAGCTCCACCATAACTTGCCGGCAAATACCGCATGGCGAGATCGGACCATCCGTGTCTCCAATGACGGCGACCGCCTGAAACTCGCCGGCGGGATGACCATCGGCTATCGCTCTGAACAAGGCGGTCCGTTCCGCGCAATTCGTCGGGCCGTATGCGGCATTCTCTACATTGCACCCGTAATGAATATGCCCATCTTTATCCAGCAGCGCCGCACCGACCTGAAAGCCAGAATAAGGCACATAAGCGCGCCGCATAGCTACTTCCGCGGCGCGCATTAAAGAAACGTATTGATCCGATAATCCTATGTACTCCAAATGAAATTCTCCTTCCAGTAACAAGCTTTCGCTATGAAGCGAACAACAGCCGCCAAAGCGGCGGCCCAAATACGATACATCCAATCCCCGCTGCGGCAAGCGCCGCCACGGTCACGGCGGCCGCAGCCGTATCTTTGGCGGCCTTAGCAATCGGATGAACATCCGGACTCGCGAGATTTACCGCCTGCTCAATCGCCGTATTGACGAGCTCCGCGCTCATCACGATCCCGATCGACAAAATGATCAAGCACCACTGCGCAGGGCTGATCGACAGCCAGATGCCTAATGCCGCGACGATAATAGCCGCGAAGCAGTGGAAGCGGAAGTTCCGCTGCGTTTTGACCGCAAACGCGATTCCTTCAAGGGCATACATCGCGCTACGCACATATTTCCGCATCAGCGAGTCAATCCCGCTTTCTGCAGCACCGCTTCCTGCTTGGCGGTCATCACCGCTTCCGACTCCTCGTCCTGATGATCGTAGCCGATCAAATGGAGAAAACCGTGGACGAACAAAAATCCGATCTCCCTCTCCAGCGAATGGCCATACTCTTCGCTTTGCGCCAGCGCCCGTTCGGCCGAAATGATAATGTCGCCGAGCATACCCGATATCGGATCGGCTTCATCCTCGCTCTCCACCTCGAAAATGATGTCCAGCTCTTCGGTGCCTTCGTCCTGCATCGCGAAGGAGAGCACATCGGTTGGGCGGTCAATGCCGCGGTACTCCCGGTTAAGCTCATGGATCTCCTCGTCGTCCACGAAGGTTAACGTCACTTCGCCATCCGTCAGCCCTTCCGCTTCTCCTGCCAGCTTAAGCAGCTCGGACAGCTTGTCTATCCAAGCGTCCGGAATATCCACCTTATTCTGTTCATTGCTGTAGTCCAGTTGCAAGCTCATGCTAATTCGTACGCTCCTTCGTCTTCACATCATCCGGATATTCAATGCGGGAATGGAATATGCCGATTACGCTTTCCTTCAGCGATTGGGCTACCTTATCCAATTCCTTTAATGTCAAGTCACATTCGTTATATTGATTGTCGTCGAGGCGGCTTTTAATGATTTTGTGGATCATCGCTTCAACTTGCTCGACGGTCGGGTTGCGCAAGCTGCGAACCGCCGCTTCCACGCAATCCGCAATGCCGACGACCGCGGCTTCCTTCGACTGCGCCTTCGGCCCAGGGTACCGGAAATCGTCTTCCGTAAACGCAGGCTCCACACCTTGCTCCTCCGCTTGCTTCAACGCTTTGTGATAAAAGTACTTCAGCGATGTTGTCCCATGATGCTGCTCGGCAATATCTCGAATCTGCTTCGGAATATTATGCGCCTTCAACATCTCGACACCGTCGCTTGCATGCGCGACGATAATCGATTTGCTAAGCTTCGGATCAATCGTATCATGCGGATTTTCGACATTCGACTGATTCTCGATAAAATAATTCGGACGCTTCGTCTTGCCGATATCATGGTAGAACGAGCCGACGCGGCATAACAAGCCGTCCGCGCCGATCGCCTCCGCCGCCGCTTCGGACAAATTGCCGACCATGACGCTGTGATGGTAAGTGCCGGGCGTTTCGGTGAGCAGCTTCCGCAGGAGCGGGTGATTCGGATTCGACAGCTCCACCAGCTTAAGAGCGGACAATATGCCGAAGGTCACTTCAAAAAACGGCATGAGTCCGATAACAAGCACCGCGGTCAGCAGGCCGCTGGCAAAGGCGAATGCGACCGAATAGATGAAAGGCATACGTTCCAATTGCTCGGTCAGCATGAGCACGGCGATTACCGATAGAGAACCGAACAAGCTGACCATAATGCCCGCTTTCAAAATCGTAGAGCGCTGGCTTGCCCGGTGGATCGAGAAAACGGAAGCCAGCGAAACGACGATAATGAAAAATCCGAACTTGAAATCAAACAACTGATTGGAAGCCGTGTTAAGGATAACGCTGCCCATAATCGAAAAAATAAAAGAGCTGATGATAGCCAAATGAAGATCCAGCAGAAGCGTGATCAGCATCGTTCCCAGAGCGGCCGGCACTAAGTAGCCCGCGTATTGCGCCGTATCGGTCTGCGTTAATGCCGTGATCTGAATGATGATGATATTAATAAAAAAGATGAGCCATAGCATCAGCAGCTGAGCGTTTCCGTATTTCGGCTTATGTCCGCCGATCCCGCCTGATTGTTGCAAATAAGCGTAGAGGACGACGACAAACATCAGGGAGAGGATCAGTAAGCCGGCTTGCGGCCAATAATGCTTCTTGTCCTGCAAAAGATTGGAGTCGGACAACAGCTTGTACAAATCCGGCGTAATCGTCTCGCCTCGTTTGACGATAACGTCTCCTTCGTTGAACACGACCGGCGTCGTATTTTGCTTCGCCAGCACTCTAGCCTCTTCCGTCGCTTCCTGGTCCAGGAATTTGTTCGGCATAATGGCGAACCGCGCAAGCTCCTGCACAATCTCTCTCGCCGTCCGGTTCGAGATCGAGCTCGCGTTGACCAGCTCGGCAACTTGCGTCCGCGCCGTATCCGCTTCCCTCAGCTGCTCCGTGGTCAGCTTTCGCACGATTTCCCGCGCAACCTGCCGCATTTCCTGCAGCTGCTCCGTGGTGAGCTGAGGCATCTTGTAGAATGTTTCTTCCGGAATGGTATACTGCTGCTCCTTCGCAACCGACGCCATCTCATCGAGCAGCGTATCGTTGTAGGTGCCATCCCCTTTATTCGCCTTTACGAATTGATCGATATAATCCACATAGCGGCGAGGAATTTCGGTGCGGTAGATTTCGATCTTATCTTCCTTTGTGACTTGATCATCCATATTGAGCTGTTCGATCCGGTACAGGATCTGCTCTACCAGCGCATCGTTTTTGAGGAACACAATGTTATAAATATCTTCAACCTGGCTGGCCGCTTTTTCTTCGGCCTGCCGGGTCGCTTTTTCGTCGCGGATCTGAAACGGCGCCTTAATATCTTTTTCGCTGATGGACCCTTCGGATATATCGTACGTTTCCGGAATCACATGCGGCGCTAGACTAAAGTAAAAAAGCAGCACGAACAAGACCATGAGCAACCATCTGGCGGCGGGACTCTGCCTCCAACCCTGCTTTGCGGCCGGTTTAGCGCTTCCCTGTTTGCTGGCTCCGTTCTGGTTCATGCGGCAATCCTTCCTCTCTAGACTTTATTTTTCTGCATCCCGGTCATAAGCCATAATAATTTTTTGAACGAGACTGTGACGGACGACATCCCCTTCGGTGAAGTAGATTAAGCCGATCTCCTCGATGTTTTTCAGAATGCGCTGCGCCTCGATCAGTCCCGAGGTTTTGCCTCTCGGCAAATCGATTTGCGTCACGTCGCCCGTTACGACCATCTTCGAACCGAATCCAAGGCGCGTAAGGAACATCTTCATCTGTTCCGGCGTCGTGTTCTGAGCCTCGTCCAAAATAATAAAAGAGTCGTCCAACGTCCGGCCCCGCATATAGGCTAGCGGCGCGATTTCGATCAAGCCCCGCTCCATCGCCTTTACGGTTTGATCCGGTCCGAGGACGTCGTGAAGCGCATCGTACAGCGGTCTTAAGTAAGGATCCACCTTCTCCTGCAAATCGCCGGGCAGAAACCCGAGATTTTCGCCCGCTTCTACGGCAGGTCTAGTTAAAATGATCCGCTTAACGGAGCCTTCCTTTAGCGCCGTAACGGCCAGCACAACGGCGAGGTACGTTTTCCCCGTACCAGCGGGACCGATGCCGAACACGATGTCCTTTTTACGAATCGTCTTGACGTAGTGGCGCTGTCCGATCGTTTTGACCATAATTTTTTTGCCGCGGTAGGTTGTCGCCACTTCTTTCTTGAACAGGTCGAGCAATTCCTCCGCCTGCATATGGCGCGCCAGCTCCAAGGCGTAGGCGACATCGCGCTCCGTTGGATTGTAGCCGCCGCGGACAAGCTGCAGCAATACCCGGTACAGCTGCTCCAGCGATTCGGTTTCCTTCGCAGGTCCCGTTATGACAATCTCCGCTTCTCTTGACGAAATCGTAGATTCGACACTGTCTTCAACCAGCCTTAAGAACCTATCCTGAGGCCCGAATACAGCCATCCCTTCAGTCGCGTTCTCGAGTGGAATTCTAATCGTGATCGATTCGTTTTGCAACAATACTCAGTCTCCCTGCATCTGGACTATTGGCTTTTCTTCGGCCATCGATTGCTCTACTTCAAAAAGAACTTCCATATAAACTTTACCATTCTCCGTCTTTTCATGCAAAACAATTTCACTTACGATGACCGCGTCGCTTCCCGCTTTTTCGATTGCCTCCGCTCTCGCCTGCAGTAATCCGACGCTCTTCGCTTCCTCAGCGGACAGCGTTCGCTCCTGCAGCTCGGTCTCAAGCACCGTCTCCTTCATCCGCCCGATCGGCAGCGACAGGTTTCTCCAAGAGAACCGTTCCAGCCGGTCGATCGTTTCGGAATTCGCGAATCCGTCCTTCCCATAGCCGCTCAGCTGAAGCGCGCGGTCTCCGATAACCGCGTACCACTTTGTTTTTTTCTCGCCCGTATAGACCTTGACCGATTGCTTCAGCGGCGTTTGAATCCGGAATTCATACCAGACCAGACCTCTGACGAGCCCTTTGGCGACAACCGTGCGCGAATTGGTTTCGGAGCCGATAATACCGGAGATTAAGGTTTGTCCTTTTTTTACGCGCGTATTTTTTTTGACGACCGGTTTGCCCGCCTCGGCAATAATTTGCGTCACGACACCATCGGCCGAAGCGACCAAGTCACGCGGGTTTTGTAAATCCTTCTGCTCGGGAACCGTCATTTCCACAACTTGAATTTTCACTTTCGTGCCTTGCTTCTCAACCCCTACCCAGGTTGTGCCGGGCAGCGCGGTGACCAGCTTCTTTGAAAGGATATCCGTATTCTGCAGGCGGAACGACCACTGCATCGGGAACAGCCCTTCTTGCTTGGCTGCCTGCAAGATCTGTTCCTTCGACAGCTTCTCGTTCCCTTCCACCTCGATGGTCCATACAAGCGATGAAAGCATAAAGATGATAGCGAAAAACAATACAATTCCGCCTGTAAACCATATTCGTTTTTCGGCTTTCACCAGCCAGAACGGCAGCCCCCTTCGTTCCGTAACATGAATCCGACAGCCTGTCTGCTTCAAATATGGACGCAAGCGAAAAAAATCGCTGATCGTCAATTCAAATTGCAGCTGACCCCCGCTTGTCCAACGAATGCCGGACAGAGCAAGGCCTCCCGCCATCGCCCTGTTCACCAGCTCCTCCGGCGAGCCGCCTCGCGCCTCTACGACTACGACTCCCCTCAACCATAATAAACCTTGTCCTTTCAACGCATTCTCCTCCTCTACCTCAATCCGTTATGGAAGCAGCTGTATATTCGTAATGATGCCTTCGATAAACACTTCCTCCGTCCAAATCGTGCGTATGACAAGCGAGCTACCCGTCACTTCTAACTGCCCTTTGCTGAGGGCGAGACGAAGGCGGTCACTGGAGAAGTGCAAGACGCCGCGATGATTTTCAATATATAACTGCCGGTCTCCGATCATCGTCAGCCGAGGCAAGTCATAGACGACATCTTGCGGCATATCGAGCAGCTCCGCCGTAAGCTTACGGAATTTTCGTTTCAATTGGCGCATAGATGAGCTTTGACCTCCTCAAAAGACACTGTTGGCGATAGATGTGCTATACCAAAATATGCTATCGCCCGCCTATTTATGAGGCAGCCTGTAAAAAACAGAGCTCCCAACAAAAAAAGAAGGCTCTTGCCCTACGCAGTCCGTAGAACAAAAGCCTTCTCTTATTTGCGGTAGCTTCGTTTCGCCTTCGGAGGTCCGAGCACCTCCGACCAAATAAACGCGTTGCGAAGCTCTTGCTTTGTTAATCTCTTGCCCGCCTCAGGGACTGGCACCTCAGACCGGCTTGCTTCCGATCCTAAGCTGGCGAACGAGGGCCTACGCTTGTCGGCAGGATTGGCAGCGCCGCCCGCGCCTTTCTGGCGCTTTTGTCCCGCCTTGTCAGCGTAAGGATCAAGCTCTGGACTTGCGAACCCGCCCTCCGGTTCAGGCCGCGCCGACTCCAGGCTGGACCGGTAAACGGTCTGCTGCGGGGCGCTTTGGTTGCCCCTATGCGCCGTCTCCTGTCGGACCCTTGCTTGCGTCTTATCCGGCCTGCCGGAATGCTCTTGCTCTTCTCCGCCAAAGCTAGGCATTCGCGGTTCATTTTCTTTCCCTTTGGACTTCCCCAGGAAACGAGACAGAATAAACAGCGCGAATAGGACAAAATAGAAGTTTTTCATCAAAAATTGGATCAATTCCTCCATGCTTCACCTCCAGCTTCAGGAGAAAGGGGCGTTATTTATTCCCGCCTTGACCGTCTTGATCGCCGATCGAATGTCTCATCTTCGTATCGGCTTCGATGTTTTTCAAATTTAAATAATCCATAACGCCAATCTTCCCGCTCCGCAGCGCTTCGGCCATCGCCAGTGGCACCTGCGACTCCGACTCCACCACGCGCGCCTCCATCTCGACGACCTTCGCTTTATTTTCCTGCTCCTGGGCTACCGCCATCGCGCGGCGTTCCTCCGCCTTCGCTTGAGCGATCTTCTTATCGGCTTCCGCTTGCTCCGTCTGCAGGTGAGCGCCGATGTTTTTGCCTACGTCGACATCGGCGATATCGATCGAAAGAATTTCAAACGCCGTCCCGGCATCCAATCCTTTGCCGAGCACCGTTCTGGAGATCAAATCGGGATTCTCAAGCACGTCCTTATGCGAATTGGAGGAACCGACTGTCGTTACAATCCCTTCGCCGACGCGGGCGATGATCGTCTCTTCTCCGGCGCCGCCGACAAGACGGTCGATATTGGCACGAACCGTTACTCTCGCCTTAACTTTAACTTCGATGCCATCCTTGGCTACCGCCGCAACGATTGGCGTTTCAATGACACGAGGGTTTACGCTCATCTGAACGGCCTGCAGCACATCGCGGCCCGCGAGGTCAATCGCGGCGGCGCGTTCGAAGAGCAGCGGGATGTTCGCGCGCTGCGCCGCAATGAGCGCATTGACGACGCGGTCAACATTGCCGCCCGCAAGGAAATGGCTTTCCAGCTGGTTAATCGTAAGACCAAGACCGGCTTTCGTCGCTTTAATAAGCGGATTGACAATCCGGCTTGGAACAACCCGGCGCAATCTCATCGCAACCAGCGTAATAATGCCGATCCTTACTCCGGAAGCGAGCGCCGAAATCCATAGCATAATCGGAAAAAAGCTCAGAAAGACGGATATAACGATTAAAGCGAGCACTGCGATAATAACAAACGATACAATCGGATCCATGTACATACCTCCATTGCTCTCGATTAAGAGAGACCTATTTCGTTTCAGATTCTTTTTCCCTTACTACGATCCAAGTTCCTTCCGCCTTCACAACGACAACATCGGAGCCTGCGGCAACGAATTCGCCGGATGTTACGACGTCGATCCGTTCCCCGCCGATTAGCGCGGTTCCGGCCGGTCTTAATGGCGTCAATGCTGTGCCTGCTTGACCGACAAGCGTCGTCCTCACATCTGCAGATAAATATCCTTCTTCCGTCGTAAGGCGGTCGCGAAGAATGAACTTATTCCAAATGCCCCTGCCTTTGTTCGTTCTTGCGAATAACACGACGATAACCGTTGCGACAACAAGCGCTATTCCGATCGATACGAAGCCCGTCTTCAGATCCGGAGCCGCTATAACAACACCTGTAATGATCGACGCGCTTCCAAGCAGGGTGAGAATACCGAAGCTCGGGACGAACAGCTCTATGATAAGCAGCACAATTCCGATGACGGACAGAACGACCGCTTCCATGCCCGCGAGTCCGGTAATATAGGAGCCGAAGAAATAAAGGCCGAACGACAAGATGCCGATGATGCCCGGCGCTCCAAATCCGGGCACAAGCAGCTCAATCGCCACGCCAGCGATGCCGAGAATGAGAAGCACGGTCGCAACGACCGGATGAATAAGAAACCGGGCCGTATTTTCTGCGATTGTCGGTTCAATCTCGATCATCGTACGATTGTCGAGATTAAGCCATTCCACAACCGCTTGCACATTGTCCGCCGTTAGCTCGGAGTACCCGACCTTCTCAGCTTCCGATGCGGAGAGGGACAGAATCTCTCCTTTCTTCTTATCGCGTCCGATCTGCTCCGACAAGCTGACCGTAGCCGAAACATCCGCCATGGCTGCTGCGATATCCGGGTTTCGACCGTTCAGCTTTGCAGCCTCCGTCATTTCCTTAACCCAGAAAGAAACCGTTTTTGGATTGTCGACAATCGTGCCGCTGCCATCCACAACCGCTGCCGCGCCGATCGTACTGCCCGGCTGCATCGCGATATAGTCGGCATTCAGCGCGATGTACGTTCCGGCGGATACCGCTTTCCCTTCCACGAAAGCTGTTGTCGGGATATCGCTGCCGCGAATCAGTTCTCCGATTTCAATCGCGCTTTCCACTTTGCCTCCAAGCGTATTCACGACAAGAACAATATGCTCGGCTCCTGCCTCCTTCGCTTCCTTGAAAGCGCGTTCCAGAAAAGCGGTTAACGCTTCCTCCACCGTCTCCTTCACCGGAATGACAACGACGGCTGGTCCGGCCGACTTCTCGGCGGCAGGAGGAGCGGACGCTGCGCTCGCTGACGGCAGGAAGACGGCTGTAACGCTTAACAGAAGCAATAACCCTGCAAGCCATTGCGTGATGACACGGCCGCGAATGAACGGCCATAAATGAGCCTTCAAGCGACAACCTCCCTTTTAGTATGAGTATTCCCATTAATACGTTCCAATGTCCGTCATGTTTCAACAAAGAGTATAAACGGTAATCTCTCGCGTGTATATGACGTAGACAAAGAAAAAAACACCCCAAACAAGGGGTGTTTCGTGTCCGGATATATGCTATTGCAGAAATTGCTGAACAAATTGGTTTACTAGTTTACCGTCTGCGCGCCCTTTTGTTTTAGGCATTAGAGCGCTCATCACTTTCCCCATATCGGCTTTGGAAGAAGCACCGAGTTCATGGATGGTCTGCCTTACTATCTCTTGAATCTCTTCTTCAGTCAGCTGCTCGGGAAGGTATTGACTAATAATTTCAATTTCTGCTGCAAGACCTGTTACCAGATCATCGCGGCCGGCTTTCTTAAATTCTTGGAGGGAATCTTTACGTATTTTGATCTCGCGACTTAATATATCAAGCACTTCATTATCTTCCAGGGGACGTTTGAGCTCAATCTCCATGTTCTTAACGGACGCACGCATCATACGAATTGTGGTCAGCTTGAACTTGTCCTGACTCTTCATGGCTTGCTTCATATCGTCGGTCAATCGTTCGCTCAGGTTCATTATGCAAGGCTCCTCCTAAAACTTTCTCTTACGCGCAGCCTCGGACTTTTTCTTGCGCTTTACACTTGGCTTTTCGTAATGCTTGCGTTTTTTCACCTCAGCCAACACACCGTCTTTAGCGATGGAGCGTTTAAAGCGGCGAAGCGCAGCATCAATCGTTTCGTTTTTGCGAACTTTAGTTTCAGACACCAGTTTTCCCTCCCTCCGAAACAGACCGTCCAGAGCTTTAACACGGTTTATCAAACTTCATTATAGAGTAAACTAAAACCCAGTGTCAACTTCATACTGTTGCCAACAGCGGACCTAGCTTTTGACCCCCAAGCAAATGGATGTGCAAATGATAAACAACTTGTCCGCCATCGCTGTTCACATTGTTGATAAGACGGTATCCCGCCTCGGCTATCCCTTGTTCCTTCGCGATTTGGCGCGCCGCCGCGAACAGCTCTCCAATCAGCTCCGTATCCTCTGCTTCGATATCATTCATCGTCGGGATATGTTTCTTTGGAATGATCAGTATATGTACGGGAGCAGCAGGCTGAATGTCTTGGAAAGCTAGCACGCGTTCGTTCTCAAACACTTTTTTCGAAGGAATGGCGCCTTCGATTATTTTGCAAAAAATGCAATCCATCAGAACTTGTCCTCCTTAATGTTTGGCGGAAGCAAACAGGCTTCGTAAGTGCATGGCGCTCTGCGGCGACAATAAAGCTGCGTCATTATTCCTATTCTAGCGAAAATATTGGCGCTCGTCCAATTCGAAGCCGCCGAAGAGGGGCAA
This sequence comes from Paenibacillus nanensis, assembly GCF_003583765.1. Taxonomy (GTDB): domain Bacteria; phylum Bacillota; class Bacilli; order Paenibacillales; family Paenibacillaceae; genus Pristimantibacillus; species Pristimantibacillus nanensis. Next base: position 304,704 of record NZ_QXQA01000003.1, on the reverse strand, counting down.
TGCCCCATCTTTCGGCTCCCGAGACTCCGCGCTTTAAATAAAAAACGGCAGCAAGGATAAAGCGAACAGTCCGGCTAGAGGAAATCTTCTGCGGATAAAGCGTCTGCGCGGGAAGAATGGATAGCCGTATCCGAAACCTCCGTACGGGAAAAACGCTCGATCGTCTCCCTCGCCAGGGCATACCGGAATAGCCAGATAGACATACTCGTCATCTACATGCTCGACGAAGCCGTCCTGCATGCCGCCGTCGCTCGTTTGCACCATGACGTAACGGTGCATGTGTTTCTGGCAATGATCCTTCTTGTGAGCGCTTGCCGTCGCCATTTGGTTGCCCATTTGATGGCTCATTTGGTTGCTCATTTGATTGCTCATCATTTGATGGCTCATTTGATTTGGATTGCTCATTTGTTGACTTACTTGGTTGCTCATTTGGTTATTCATTTTGTTATCAGCCTCCTGCCTCATCATATGCAGATGTAGGCATTCGGCTACTCTACAAGGATGATGCGCGGAACGATTCCTGCAGCTTGTCCGCCAGATCAAGCCAATCATGTCCGCCGGCTATGCGGATCAGCGCGTTTCGGCTGCCTTCCGCGGCATAAGGGAAAGCAGCGATCGGCTCTGTCAAGCCCGTAAAGGATTGCAGCATGTTCGCGACGGCTTTGTGTTCATCCGGATTGAGGGGGCCGCTTCCTTCCCCAATCGCATTTAGTCTCGCGATCAGCTGATTCATGTATAAGGTATACGCTTCCGGCGCGTCGGCGAACCGATCGTCGTCGATGTCATGCGCTATCCGAATGATTTCGGACAAACCATTGTCCCCGCTGTGAAGCAGGGCATCTGCAAAATGCACGGCTCTCTTTCTCGCGGCGTCGCCGTCCTCTACAGCCAGAGCACTTATGTCTTCCGCGAATTTGCTCCAATATTCCAAATCGAATTGGCTCGACATAAAAGCTTTAACAATATCCTGCCCTGTCTCCTCGGCATTTCCACGGGTATGCTCAATATGCTTCGTATACAGCAATACGTTTCCCATCAGACTCATGACGAGCAGCAGCAATGTAACCGGCAGAGCAATGGGCCGTTTTTTTTGTTCGTGCTGGTCCAATCCCAGTTCCCTCCTCATAAATGTTTCGCCTATGCAAAACATACTCGTAAGCGTAAGCTACAGCTTTATGAACTGCGCGCCGTCAAAAAAGTATAAATAAAGCTCGTCTACTTTGCGCGCGAGCGTCGCTTCTATCGCCTCCGCATACAGCTCCAGCTGAAAGCGATGGCGCTCCGCCGCCTTCTCCCAATCCTTCATATAGACTCGGTCGGTCTTGTAATCTAGCAGCACGACGCCTTGCTTATCTTGGAACAAGCAGTCGATGACCCCTTGAATCAAGATTGGCTCGTCCTCTAGCTCGCGGTCGCCCTTGGCGTATACCCGGTTAGCCGGGAACATGCAGCTGAACGGAACCTCTCGCTTGACCCAATCCGCGCGGAGCAGCCGCGCGCCTATCTCGCTGTCATAGAACGAAAGAATAGACGCAGGATCGATCGCTTCGGCCTGTTTCGCCGTGAGCAGCTTTCGATTCACCATACCGGCTAATGTCTCCTCTATCCGTTCTAGGTTCACCGGCGGAGTCAACGGAACATGCTGCATAAGCAAGTGGTGAACGGAGCCTCTCTCTGCGGCTGTCAGCGACTTTTCCTCCATGAAGGAAGGCCTGCGCAGCCGCAGCGTATAGCTTCCTCCTCCGCCGCTTCCGGAGCCGGACTTTCCGGACGGGCCGCTAGGGCTGTCATCCTCTTCGTCGTTCCTCTCCTGCGCGGCTTCCCAAACTGCCGCATCCTCCGGCGCTTCGGCATGCAGCCGTTTCATCTCGGTGACGGAGGTTTTGGCGGGGACGCCCTCTGCGGCTCGATACGGGTACTGCCACTCCAGCCGGCTTCTTATTTCCGGCGATTCGGGGATACCGTCAATAAGCGCAAGCGTGGTGACAGCCTGCAGCCTTTCGTTCATCGCGTTTTCCGGCAAGTCATCGGCGGAATCCTCCAATGCAGCTGCGGCCTCGGCGACGAATAGAGCGACCGGCATTACCTGCGCCTCCCAGACCTGCGGATCGCCGTCTGTGCGGTTGGCAACTTCTGCCGCGTCCTCCGCGCCGGCCGTACCCGCCAGCGCAAGCTGATTGACAGCGAGCGGGCCAAGCCAGTCGATGAAAGACCGGGCTGATGCTATCCGATAATCCGACAGCTCGCCGCTCGCATTCAGCGCTTGCGCCCAGCGGGTCATTGCCTTTGCGGCATCCGCGACCGTTCCGACCAGGAACATTTTCTCCTTTGGCCTTGTCAGCGCCACGTACAGGATGCGCATTTCCTCCGCCAGCGTCTCCATCCTCAGCTTTCGCCGGATCGCTAGGAACGGCAATGTCGGGTAGCTGATGCGAAGCTCCGGGTCGACATAGCGCGGCCCAAAGCCGAGCGCTTTATGTTTTAAAAAGGAGCTTCTCATGTCCTGTTGGTTGAACAGCTTACCCAGTCCAGCGATGAACACAACGGGAAATTCCAAGCCCTTGCTCTTGTGGATGGACATGATGCGCACAACGTCCTCCCCTTCGCCTAGCGCGCCTGCCGTACCCAAATCCCCGCCGCTTTCTCTCATTCGTTCGATGAAGCGCAAAAACCGGAAAAGCCCGCGGAAGGATGTCGCTTCATACTGCCTCGCCCGGTCGTGCAGCGCGCGTAAGTTCGCTTGGCGCTGCGCGCCTCCCGGAAGTCCGCCGACGAAATCGTAATAGCCGGTCTCCCGATAAATGCTCCACAGCAATTCCGCGAGAGAGCCTTGCCTCGCTTCCGCGCGCCAACGATCCAGCCGGTTCAGGAAGGCCGCGAGCTTAAGCCGGGCCTCCGCTGAGAAGCCGTCGGCTCCCGCCGCATGCAGGACCGCGTCATAATAGGGAGCTTTGGGCGATAAAATACGGATTCGGGCCAGCTCCTCCGCGGTCATCCCAAACAAAGGAGATCTAAGCGTTGCCGCAAGCGGAATATCCTGATTCGGATTATCGATGACGCGCAGCAGGGAGAGCATGGTCTCCACTTCCGTCGCTTCGAAATATCCTGTGCTCAGCTCCGCGTAGGCCGATATGCCTTGCTGCTGAAGCTCTTCGATTAGAATCGGGGACCATTGCTGCGTCGCGCGCAGCAGGATAACCGCATCCCTCCATTGGAACGGCCGGTATGCCTTCTTTCTGCCGTCGTACACCTGGTAGCCGCTGTCCGCCAGCTCCCGAATCTGAGCCGCAATCCAGCGCGCTTCAAGCTGCGCAACCTTCAGCTCGGCAAGCCCCGCCGCAGCAGCGGAGCGGTTTTCTTCTTCGCTTCCGTCCTCAGCGTCAGAGGAAGCTTCCAGCTCCTCCTCTTCCCCTCCCGTGCCGCGGTCCAGCACCGCGAACTGCACGTTGCAGCTGCCGGCCCGCAGCGGCTCGGGATAGGCCGCGCCGCAGACAAGCTCCGCGCGGGTATCGTAATCCATCTCTGCAACATTCTCGCGCATAATGGCTCGGAACACGCCGTTTACGCCGTCCACCACCTCGCGGCGGCTGCGGAAATTGCGGGCCAGATCGATACGTTGTCCCGCGCTGGAAGTCGGCTCACCGCCGGCCCGCTCATCAGCGGTCCGATACGCTTTATATTTCGCGAGGAACAAATTCGGCTCCGCAAGCCGGAACCGGTAGATGCTCTGCTTGACATCGCCTACCATAAACCGGTTGCCGGTTCCGGACCGCTCAATTAAGGAGACGATCGCTTCCTGCACCATATTGGTATCCTGATATTCGTCCAGCAATATTTCATCGAACAGCTGCTGGTAATCGAGAGCCGCCACCGACGGAACGAGCCGGTCAGGCGTGGATGATGCGTCCCGCAGGATGCGTAGGCAATAATGCTCCAAATCGCCGAAATCAAGCAAGCCTTTGGCTCTCTTTGCTTCCTCGTAGCGCTCGCCGAAGGAGATGACAAGCTCGGAAAGCGCCCGCATGAGAGGTGCCAGCTCGCGAAGCTCCTCCAGAAACTGATCCGCCTCTCTTCCGAACAGCTCGTCGGCAAGTCCGCTCACCAGTTTTTTTGCGTTTTCGCGAAGCTCCTTCGCCTGGGCCTGCAGCTCCTTGTCGTAATCGTCTCCCCGCATAGCCTTCAGCTTGCCGAATTCCGCCGACCGGAACGGCTCTCCCCAATGACGCCAGCTCGTCGTTTTTACTGTCTCTAGTAGACCTAGCACGAGGCGCAAATCCTCTTCCAGCGCATCGGCATACGGCGCCGGTCCGGCAGGCTGCCGCGTCAGCTCCAGCGCCGCTTGGAGCTGGGATACGGCGCCCTCAAGCGCCAGGAGGATGTCTGCGCGCAGCGTCGCGACCCACTCGCTCTGCTCCAGCTCCTCAATCGACTCGACCTCGTATGCGCTCGCCGTTTCTCTCAGCCAATGCTCCGGCCAAGGATGGCTTTGCGCGAAATCGTATAAGCCTTGCACCAATTGATAGAGCGGTTCGTCTCCCCGCTCTCCCCCGTAACGGTCCGCCAGCATGAAGAAAGCCCCGCCGTCGCCGGACTCGTCCCCGTACTTCTGCTCGAACAGCTCATCCAGCACATCCAGCCGCATAAGCTCGCTCTCCGTTTCGTTCGCGATACGGAAGCCGGGATCGAGCCCGATAAGCGGATAATATTTTCGTATAACATCCAGACAGAAGGAATGCAGTGTCGTAATAGACGCGCGGCCCATCAAAGCAAGCTGCCTCCGCAAATGCTCCGAATCCGGCTTCCGCTCCAGCTCCTTCTCCAGCGCGAGCCGAATCCGGTCCTTCATCTCGGCGGCAGCCGCTTTCGTAAAGGTCGCGACCAGAAGCCGGTCCACATCGGTATGGGATGAAATTTTTCGAATAATGCGTTCAACCAGCACCGCCGTTTTGCCTGATCCGGCAGCGGCGGCGACGAGTACGTTCTGCCCGCCCGTTACGATTGCTTCCCATTGGTCATCCGTCCAGGTGCTTCCTTCCGGCTTTGGCGTACGATGTGTTAGCATGCCTTCACTCTCCCTCCAGCTGACGCCATACTTCTTCTTTGGACGATTTGTTCAGCTTTCGATACGCATTGCCTTCGAATTGCAGATCGAATTGGCAAAGCGCCTTATAATCGCAAAATTGGCAAGGGGACTTGCCGCCGAGACGGTACGGCTCGATCGAAACGTCTCCTTCCAAAATCGAACAGCCGATTCGGCTAATCATGCTTCTGACGGAACGTCTAAGCGCCGTCCACTGCTCTTGCGTCACAACCGACGAGCTGCTGTAGAAGCTGCCGTCGCGTTTGAGCGCAAGCGGCAACAAATCCGAATAACCCGTATCCAGCTCGCCGTCCATCAAACGTGCAACCTCGGCATCGGCTGTTAGCAAGCCTTTGGTCTTATAACGCTTCAGCAGCTTCGCGGACACGTCCTGCGCCGCCATTCGGTTGGAAAGCGAGAGCAGCGGATTATGCACGTGAAAATAAAGCACGCCCGCCGGCTCAGCTTGCTGACCGAGCCAGCCTTCCGAATGCGTAATCAGCACATCGAGGTACGTCAGCATTTGGAGAGACAAGCCGTGAACGACCTCCTCCAGCTTCAGCGACGTAGCGCTCGACTTATAATCCAGCACGCGAAGCAGCAGGCCATTTTCGGTTAGCGCCGCGTCCACGCGGTCAATGCGGCCGATCACTTCCATCTCCGCCCCGTCCGCAAGCGGCAGCACGAGAGCTGGCAATGTTCCGCCCGGTCCGAAATCAACCTCTGTCGCAACTGGCTGGAATTGCGCCCGCCTCGCGTGCTCGCCTAGCACGACGGCGGCCTGCGCCACAATTTCCTTCAGCTTCCGCGCGATAAATTGGAACCTGCCGCTGCTAAGCAAAATTTGCGACTGGAGCTTCGGCGCGAGCTCGTCGACCGTTTTGGCCGCTTCCGCTTTAATCTCTTGGCGTGAAAGCCTGCCCCAGCGATTCGTCAGCGTGCCCGCAAGCTTGCTAAGCGCGGCGTGGAACAGCTGGCCGACATCCGGCGCTTCCAGCCGGTACATTTTCCGCTCGCGGAGCTTAAGCCCATGTATGGCAAAATGCTGGAACGGACAAGATACGAACCGTTCCATCCGCGATACGCTGACCGACATCCTGTCGCCATAGAGCTCCCGGGCGATGGTCACAGGCAGATGAACCTCTTGGTTCCGGTACGTGAGGGAGCCAGTCAGCAGCTGCAGCTTCGGCTGCCATTCCGGCCGCGCGGCGAACCAGTTGTACACATCCCACCAGAAAGGCACAATATCCGTCCCCTGGTGCCAGCTCCTTAGCGCCGTTATCAAATGGGACAGCGAGCGCTCGGGATGCTGCAGGAATGCCGATTGCTGCTCCTCCGGCATATCGGGGGACGGCTCGGCGTAAACGTCTTGGATGTTCAGGCCCGGGAATAAGCCGCGGAGGCTTCGGATAATTTCCGACGGCAGCAGCGACTTGCCCTCTTCGTCAGCAGCCGCCCAGCTGACCCACAACGATTCGCTGGGCGTCGCCAGCGCATTATAGATCATAAACCGTTCGTCCAGCAGACGTCTCCGGACGCTCGGCGCCATTTCAAGCCCTTCGGCCGTCAGCGCCTCCCGTTCGGCCTCGGTCAAAATCCCGTCTTCCTTCACGCGCATCGGCATAACGCCATCGTTGGCGCCAAGCACGTAGCAGACGCGGATTCGGCCGGACCTCGTGCGGTCCATGCTGCCGATAAGCACCTCGTCCAGCGATGGCGGAACGGAAGCGAGCTTCAGGCTGTCGAGACCGGCCTCGACCATGCCGGCGAACAGCTCCGGCGACATCTCCTCGTTCCCGGCAAGCTCCGCCAGCTGATCGAGCAGGCTCATGACGTTGTCCCAAAGCTGGCGATGGGAGCGGCTCCGCTGCGCGTTGCCGGCTTCCAGATCTTCGCGGCTCCAGCGCTCCAGCCGGTCGGCCGCGTCGGCATGATCAAGCAGCCGGTACAGCGCTTCGCACATGCCCCTTACATTGCCTGCTTTGCGGAGCGACTCCCCGAATCGGCTCAACAGCGGAACGACCGCCTCTCTGGCCGCCATCACGATATCGAATTCGCGCTTCGCCTTCGCCGATACGGCCGTCTCCATCTCGTGATCCTCTTCTAGCGTGACGGAAACGAGCGGCTTCCAGCTTTTGCGGTCCAGCCACTTCCAGCCGTCAATACCTGCCGCCAGCGCGTAATTTTCCAGCATGTCGAACCATTCGCGCGGCAGGCTGTGCCGGGCGCCGAACAGCATCTCCGTTTTAATGCAGCGGAACACCGCGTCATACCGCCAGCCATGCAGCACCGTCTCGAGCGCGGAGCGAATAAACTCCACTAACGGGTGATGAAGCGCATTTTCCTTTTGGTCGATGAAGTATGGAATGCCATAGTCCTCCAGCACAAGGGACAAATAATCCGCGTAGTCCTCCGCATTCCGCACGAGTATCGCGAACTCCCGCCACCTGACGCCTTCGACGCGCGCTTTCTCCATCATATCGCGGGCAACCGCCTCTACTTCAGCCCTTCGGCTTGGGGCAGCCATCAATCGAATGCCTGCAGCGGCAGAGGCTTGAACGCCGTCCGGCATTCGGACGGCCATCGGGACGCGCTTGTCATAATGCTTCTCCAAATGCATCAGCATCGGACTGTCCGCAAACCTCGGCAGAGGCCGCTCGTTTAAGTTAACCGCAGGAAGCACCTCGGCGCCGTGCTTCTCCGCAAGCTCGAGAAGCTTAAGGTAGGTTTCCGCAGTCGGATGGAACAAGTCCAGCTCATGAGGCCGTTCGCCGGGCTGGTAAGCGCGGTCAAGCGTTAAGGCGACAGTCACTGGAGCGGAGCTTGCGAGCAGCGCGCCAAGCGCGTCGTATTCCGTCGGCGTAAAGCCGTAAAAGCCGTCTACCCAGAACTGGGCTCCTTGCATAGAAGGCGCCTCGCCGTAGCTTGTTGTCAGCGCATGCAAATAGTCCTCCGCATCCACGTACTTTCCGGCTAGCTCCGCCTCCATCGCTTCATAGATCAGTCCCAGATCATGCAGCTTCTTCTTCAACAAGCCGGAGCGATCTTGATGTTCTTCGCCCGCGAGCTTCGTCATCGCTTCCGCGCCAATGCCGTAACGCTTCCACTCCGTCAGCAGCTCGGACAGCCGCTCAATGAAACCGGCCTGTTCGGCGCCGCTTTGAAACAGCTCCAGATTCGCAGACAGCCTGTGCACGATTTTGTATAGGAGCATCGATTTGCCGGTATCCCCAATCGGCACAAGGGCTGTGCCTCCCGTCTCCTGCATGACGCGGAACGCCAGCCTTCGGAAGCTGAGCGCCTGCGCCCGGAGCGACCCTTGTAGCCCTCCGCTCCGCAGCAGCGTATATTCGGTTTGAAAGGTCGCTTGCTCCGGCACAAGCATAATAAGCGGAGCGCCGTCAGGCTCTCTCCGCATTTGTTCTCGTATTTCGTCCTGGCAGTAGCTCGTTTTTCCGGAGCCTGCCCGTCCAATTATAAATCGTAGCGGCATCGTCGGCTCTCCCCTCCCGAGTCGTATGGCTGCGACATGTTACTTTGATAGACTTTTACTTCTAACCTCAAAAATTGCAAACTTTAAATAATGTCCTTCGCTTACGCCAAGCAGCTGCGGATGGTCTTTACCTGCCGCGCGCCATTCCACAAGCCTTAGCAGCTTGCCGGCGTCGTTCGCGGCTTCATGGATCGTCTCCAGGAACAAATCCGGGCGCATATGGTATGAGCAGCTAGCCGTAACCAAATAGCCGCCTTCGTTCACGAGCTTCATGCCCTGAAGATTAATATCTTTATAGCCTCTGCAAGCGCCTTGCACCGCGCTTCTTGTTTTGGCGAAAGCCGGCGGGTCCAAAATTACGACATCCCATGTCCGTCCCGCGTTCTCCAGCTTCTTCGACGTATCCGCGCCGCCCGCGGCGCGAGCCTTGCGCTCGTCCAGCCCTTTCACTTGCTCCCTTAAATATTGGAACGCGTCCGCGACAACAAACTCGACGCGGTCCGTAAAGCCGTTGCGCTCCACATTTCGTTTCGCCGTATCGATCGCGTGCTGCGAGACGTCCAGACAGGTAACCTTCTTAGCGCCGTACCGGCAAGCGTGCAGAGTGAAGCTTCCCGTATGCGCAAAGCATTCAAGCACGGTCGCCCCGTCCCAATAAGGAAAGGTAACCACTTTGCCGTTGGCATTGACAGGCACAAGCTTTTTCTCTTCCGGATGCTCCGCAAGCTTAATCCCGCTGCGAGCGCCCCAGCCTTTCATCAGCGGCGCAATGGAAGCGCGGTTTTCCCGTTGATCGAAGAAATAGCCGGTCTTTTGCCCTTCTACGATATCGACTTCCATCTTTAAGCCGTTCTCTTCAATCTCGATAACTGGCGGACATTCCCCGTACAATACGCCGGTGCGTTCCTCCAGTCCTTCCAATCCGCGGACGCTGACATCGCTTCGCTCATAGATTCCTTTTGGCTGAAACACTTGGACCAGCGCGTCAATTAACGCGGTTTTCGCCGCTTCCATGCCGAGCGTCAAGATTTGAACGACCAGCACCTCGCCAAACCGGTCAACGATGAGCCCCGGCAAGAAATCGGCCTCGCCGTATACGAGTCTGCAGTCGCGATCCGCCACAAACCGTTCCCGATGATCCCGGCATCGGCTCAGCCTTTCAACGAAAAAGGCTTGTCCCATTTCTTCAATCGGCTCATAAGAAACGATACGAACCGTAATTTGCGAGCTTGGATTCCAATAGCCCGTTGCCAAATATCGCCCCTGATGACCCACAACATCCACAAGTCCTCCCGGTGACGCTTCGCCTTCGAGCCTGTCAATCTCGCTTGCGAACACCCAAGGATGCCCCTGCTCCACTCTTTTTTTGCGCGCTTTGTTCAGCACGATTTTTGCTAGTTGTTTCACCTTAACTTTCTTCCTCTCTATGTAAGGGCTTGTCATGCTTGTTTTGCCGCGCGCATAGCTATAAGGTATCCGCATCAACCAAAAAGGGGATTTACGAGCATGATCCATTCCATTCTATTGCCTATGCTGCTTGGCTTCTCCGTCTTTATGTGCGGCATGAAGCTGATGGAGCTGGCTTTGCATCGGCTGGCCGGTCCATATTTGACGCAAGCGCTGCAGCGGTCGACGAAGACGCCTCTTCACGGGCTTGCGGTCGGCACGGCAACAACGGCGGTTCTGCAGAGCAGCACGGCCGTCACGGTTATTTCTATCGGCCTCGTCAACGCCCGCGTGCTCACCTTTCCGCGAACGCTGGGCATCATACTCGGCACCAATATCGGCACTTGCTTAACAACCGAATTGATCGGCCTTAACATTCAGCAATTGGCGAAGCCTTTTCTGCTTTTTTCGATAGGGATGTGGCTTGTGACAGCTCTATTCGGTGAAATAAAGCTAATTCCATGGCTCCGCAAGCCGCGCTGGCTGGATCCCGTCCGTTCGGCTTCTGTCGCAATATGCGGCTTTGGCCTTCTGTTGTACGGCCTTTCGCTGATGCAATCCATCGGTCCCGCCGTTCAGCAAAGCGAGATGTTTGCCTGGTTTATGGACAAAGCGGGGACCGGCATTTGGTGGGGACTGGCGGCAGGAGCCATTCTAACCGCCGCCATCCATAGCAGCGCGGCTGTCATCGGCCTCGTCATGGGATTTCTGACGATCGGAGCCATGCCGCCGGAGCTGGGCGTAGCCTTCGTCCTAGGCTCCAATATCGGCACTTGCGTTACCGCGTTGCTGGCTAGCATCGGCGGTTCGCGCGCGGGACAATATGTCGCTTATTCGCATACGCTGCTTAACGTGTTCGGAGCATTGCTGTTCCTTCCCCTCGTCGGCGAGCTGGCGGCCGTTGCCGAGTGGCTCTCGCATTCGCCTGCTTCGATGATCGCCCACGCGCAAACGATCTTTAATATCGTATGCTCGCTGCTCGCGCTGCCCCTCTGCTATATCGGTCCCATTAAGCGATTAGAGACAGCGGACTTAGGTTAAACACGGAATAAGCGGGAAGTCGCACTAGCTGACCGAAATGCCCAGCAGCTGAAGCGCTCCGGCAACGATGCGATGGTTGTTGTCGTAGCCGGATTGCTTCTGGCGGCGCCAGGCCTCAAGCGGCTCGAACCAATCGACGCCCCGGATTTCTTCCACCTGCGCTTGATGCTTGCCGCCAACCGCTTCCACGAGATAATAATGAACCTCCTTGTTCACCGTTCCGTGTTCACTATGCTCGTATTGGTACTTGATTTGATCGATCGGCGCAACAATAACGCCCTTCAGTCCGGTCTCCTCTTCGATTTCGCGAAGCGCGGTCTGCTCGACCGTCTCGCCCGCTTCCATCTTCCCCTTCGGGAGCGACACCTTGCCGTACCGGTCCTGAATGAGCTGAACCTGCAATTCACCTTGCTCATTATGGCGGAAAACGACCCCGCCTGCAGAAATTTCCAACATGTCCCTTCCCCCTTACAACCTTTACGGGAATAGTATATGCAGCAAAGGATTCCTTCATCTTTTCGGATATGACGCGAAAAGAAAAGGAATCCCGCCTAATGCCCGCGCCTAAGCCTGCAAAGCTTCAGGACGCTCGTATTCGAACGATTGTGTTGCTTCCGGCTGCTCCGCCGGAACTCTCGAATCCAGCACGCGAATGAATTGGCCGCGGCATTCGTTGACTCCCGCTTCCGTAATCTTCACGCGGCAGAGCTGTCCGATCAAATCTTCGGAGCCGTCAAACACAACCTGCAAATAGTTGTCGGTATACCCCATGACAAGTCCTTGGCCAGGCGCGCCTTTGTAATCCCGCTCCGGGATGACGTCGAGCACGGCGCCGACATACTTTTCTGCGTACTGCAGCTGCATTTTTTCGGACAGGTCGATCAGCTTATGAACGCGTTCGTTTTTCACTTCCTCGTCCACTTGGTCTTCCATCCTTGCAGCAGGAGTTCCCGTCCGTTTCGAATACGGGAATACGTGCATTTCCGCGAAGCCCAGCTCCTCCATAAAGCGATAGCCTGCTTCGAACATTTCATCCGTCTCGCCGGGGAAGCCGACGATTACGTCCGTTGTAATCGCGACGCCAGGCATCGCTTCTTTCAGACGTTTGATTTTAGCGGCGAATTCTTCCGTCGTATACTTGCGGCGCATACGCTTCAACACCGAATTTTCGCCGGCTTGCAGCGGAATGTGCAAATGACGGCACATTTTGCTCGAGCGGTTCAGCACTTCAATCATCGCGTCGTCGATTTGACTCGCCTCGATCGAGCTGATCCGGATCCGTTCCAGCCCCTCCACCTTGTCCAAATCCCAAAGCAGGCTGGTCAAATTGTAATTTTCCATATCGTCGCCGTACCCGCCGGTATGAATTCCCGTCAGGACGATCTCTTTGTAGCCGGCCGCAACTAGCGCTTTCGCCTGCTCCAGCACGCTTTGCGGGTCGCGGCTGCGCGACAAGCCTCTCGACCATGGAATAATACAGAAGGTGCAGAAGTTGTTGCAGCCTTCTTGAATTTTCAGGAACGCGCGCGTGCGCTCGGCAAAGTCCGGCACATCCAGCTCCTCGAAGCTGCGCGTCTTCATAATGTTGCGCACCGCGTTTACCGGTTTGCGGTCTTCCTGTATTTGCTTCACGTACGTCATAATCTTGTCTCGGTCTTGCGTGCCGATGACAAGATCGACGCCTTCGATGGCCATAATTTCCGCAGGCGACGTCTGCGCGTAGCAGCCCGTTACCGCAATAATCGCGTCCGGATTGCGTCTGACCGCGCGGCGAATAATTTGACGGCTCTTTTTATCGCCTGTATTTGTTACCGTACACGTATTAATTAAGTAAACATCGGCTGTGTTCGTTTCAAAATCGACTTGCTCGTAACCTTCATTTTTGAACAGCTGCCAGATCGCTTCCGTATCGTAGAAGTTTACTTTGCAGCCTAAAGTATAAAACGCGACTGATGGCATGATGGTCACGCTCCTCCCATTTCTCCAGATTCATATAGCAAGCAGGTAAGTCCGACCAAACCCGCCGTTTCCGTTCGAAGTATCCGTTTGCCGAGACCGGCAAGCTGTGCTCCCGCTGCTTCCGCTTCCTCGGCTTCACGCTCGGTGAACCCGCCTTCGGACCCGACAATCAGCAGAATATTCGCCCGGGTATCCGCCTTGCCGGCATTGTCCATCTTCCATTTGCGCACGACGTCGCCGATTCCTCGGCCATGCGCGTCCTTGCCCTCTCGCTCGTAGCAGAAGAGCGCGAGATCATATTCCTTGACAGCGGCTAACAGCTGCTTCCAGCTATGCAGCGTCTTCAGCTCAGGAATACGCTGCCGATGCGCCTGCTCCGCCGCTTCTTTCGCGATTTTGCCCCATCGCTCCAGACGCTTCGCTTCCTTTTTGCCGTCGTACTGGACAACCATTCGCTCCGACTCAAAAGGAAGGAACGCGGCGGCGCCGATCTCCGTTCCTTTCTGTATGACAAGCTCCATCTTGTCGCCCTTCGGCAAGCTTTGCGCGATCGTTACCGACCACCGCGGCTCACTGTCAAGCGGCAGCAGCTCCAGCACCTCCGCGCGCACTTCCTGCGGCGATGCTTCCACTACAGCGGCTAGGGCCGTGCGTCCCTGTCCGTCACATGCGATGAACCGGTCTTCCGGCTTCATGCGCATGACGCGGGCCGCATGGTGGGCATCCTCGCCCGTTATCGTCACGACGCCGTCTTTGATTTGCTCCGGCGCCACAAAATATCGTTGCATAAGCTTAAATTCCATCCTTCATCATAGCATGTTTATCTTCAATAAATCCATTTGAATCTAGTTCCAAAAAACTTTGAAACCGAATATGGAACTTAACAATCCATCTAACCCATTAAAAATGGGGGTCTGTATCCCTAATATCGGATCTAGTGTCACAGCCCTCAATGGAGGGATAAAGACGAGCAATAAAAAGATAATCATGCCCCATTGAATGTTCTGCTCCACTTTATAGCGCAAACGAAGAGGTAAAAACTCTGAAACGATGCGGTAACCGTCAAGCGGTGGTAATGGAATCAAGTTGAATACAAACAATAGAAGATTGATTGATATGAAATATAAGAAAAATACGGATAAAGCGCTTTGAACGCCAACCGATCCGGCGTGCATAAGCCCGGTGGCAAATAAAATGTAAACGAGCAGCAAACCGATAACCGCCATCAGCAAATTACTAAGCGGACCTACTGCAGACACAATAATGCTCATTACGCGCCGATGCTTGAACCTGCTCGTTCTAACGGGTACCGGCTTCGCCCAACCGAAGCCGGCAATAAGGAGCAAGATAGTGCCGAACAGATCCAAATGAACCATTGGGTTCAGAGACACCCTGCCCTCCTTATAGGCCGTATCATCCCCGAACTTGTACGCACTGTAGGCATGAGCAAATTCATGAACAGTGAACACAATCATTAGCACGATTACGATGAACGGCAAATGCTCAAGCGGATACCAAAGGAATCTCTCCATTTAGCCCTCCTGCGGTTTTTTTGCCACAAACGCGATCCAGTCCTCGTCGCGGCGTTTCTCAATAATTTGGAAGCCCGAAGTGATTAACCCATGCTCCACGTCGGTTTCTTTATTTTTGTAAACACCCGATGCAATGTAAATACCGCCAGGCTTCAGCGCAGCATAGACATCGTCGATGAACAACAAAATAATTTCCGCAAGTATATTGGCGACGACCAAATCAACCGGTACCGTAACGCGAAGCTGCTCATCGTGATTCATCTCATTCTGATTTTCGCGCAGAACCCCAAGCAGGTCGCTTAGCTTAACCTCCACTTGATCCGACAAACCGTTCAAGCTAACGTTCTCCGTCGCGCTCGATACTGCGACCGGATCAAGATCCAGAGCAAGAACGCTTTTTGCTCCGAGACGGCACGCGCCGATGGCAAGAATGCCTGAGCCCGTACCAACGTCGATCATCTCTTCGCCGCCTTTTACTACTGACTCCAACGTCTGGAGGCACAATGCCGTCGTCGGGTGCGTGCCGGTTCCGAAAGCCATGCCTGGATCAAGCTCAATAATCCGCTCCCCTTCGCTGGCTTCGTATTCCTCCCACGTAGGCTTGATCGTCAGCGTATCCGAAACGCGGATCGGCTTAAAATATTGCTTCCAAGCCGTTGCCCAATCCTCGTCATCCACTTCAACCGCGGAATACGTTACTTCTCCCGTGTCGATATCGAATTGCTTCAGTTCGTCGACGCGCGGCTTTAACGCTTCGATCAGCGCCTCCAAATCAGTACCCTCAGCAAAATACCCTTTAATTACCGCTTGCCCTTCCGGTATATCGTTAAGAGGCAGCTCATACCATTGTCCCAGCGAGGTGTCGCGAGGCTTGTTAAGCGTGCCGGATTCTTCAATGGATACGCCGCCTGCTCCCATTTCATGCAGGAAGTTCGAAATCATTTCCGTCGCTTCTTCAGTTGTTGCGATCGTTAGTTCATGCCATTTCATATGTATTGCCTCCCAAGTCAAAATGCCTATCCTCTATTGTACACCAGACGGGCGCAGAAGCACAAAAAAATGACGCAAAAACCAGCAATCGCCGTTGCGTCATTCGAATATTTCATATCTATGGTGTTTACATCAGATCTGAG
The DNA here is from genome assembly GCF_003583765.1 of Paenibacillus nanensis. Lineage (GTDB taxonomy): Bacteria > Bacillota > Bacilli > Paenibacillales > Paenibacillaceae > Pristimantibacillus > Pristimantibacillus nanensis. The sequence continues at coordinate 289,020 of NZ_QXQA01000003.1, read as the reverse complement.
CTGATGCTCCCTCCGACTTGCTCAATTAGTCTCATCGCGCGGTCTGCCACCGACTCATCCACCGTCGCTGTTAACAAGCCGCTTTCATTTAAGCCGCCCACCTCAACAACACGAAGCGCCTGCAGCTTATGGAGCGCTTCTTGCGCTTCCTGTTCATTATGAAAGGATGCGTTAATCTCTACAGGCGACATTAGGAGCGCTCCTCGTTGCGAGCATCCGCTTCCCTTGCGCGCCGCTGCGCGATTCGGTCCGCTTCATCAGCCAGCTCTTCCGAAAACTCTACGTCTTCCACTTTCCCGTCCATATCCTCCGGCAGTAATCCGGCATTGTCAGGATTCAAGTTGTTGTTATAGTTTTCATTCATTTCGCTGAAACCTCCTCCGCTTTCGTATGCTGGATATATACCAACTTAGAATGCGCTTATGTAAAGGTTCTTATACAATAGGATCGCATCTAACCGGGTGTCTAGTTATATGGGTGGCAGCTCGCTATCTTGCACGTTTTACCATACAAGCCCCCATTATTTGCTGCACCTCTGCCCTTTTTGTACGATTTTTCATACAAATCACGCACGCCATTTGCAGCTCTCCCCTGCCTCTTTTGAGCGATTTTTCGTACAATTCACGCCACCTGCCACTCCACCCGACCACTTTTGTACGATTTTTCGTACAATTCACACCACCTGCCACTCCGCCCGACCACTTTTGTATGATTTTTCGCACAAATTCACGCCATTTGCAGCCCTTCTCGCCCACTTTTGTACGATTTTTCGTACAATTCACGCCATATGCAGCTCTACCCTGCCTCTTCTGAGCGATTTTTCGTACAATTCACGCCACCTGCCACTCCACCCGACCACTTTTGTACGATTTTTCGTACAAATCACGCCATTTGCCGCTCTACCCGCCTCTTTAGTATGATTTTTCGTACAAATCACGCCATTTGCAGCTCTACCCTGCCTCTTCTGAGCGATTTTTCGTACAATTCACGCCACCTGCCACTCCACCCGACCACTTTTGTACGATTTTTCGTACAATTCACGCCATATGCAGCTCTTCTCGCCCACTTTTGTACGATTTTTCGTACAATTCACGCCACACGTAGCTCTTCTCGCCCTCTTTTGTACGATTTTTCGTACAAATCACGCCATTTGCCGCTCTTCTCGCCCACTTTTGTACGGTATTTCATACAATTCACGCTACTTGCCGCTCTACCCGCCTCTTTTGTATGTTTTTTCGTACAAATCACGCCATTTGCCGCTCTTCTCGCCCACTTTGTACGTTTTTTCGCACAATTCACGCCACATGCCACTCTACCCGGCCTCTCTTGTACGATTTTTTGTACAATTCACGCCATACGTTGCTCTTCTCGCCCACTTTTGTACGATTTTTCGTACAAATCACGTACCCTGCCACTCTGCCGCCCTCTTTGGTGCGTTTTTTCATACAAGTTCCCACCGTTTTACAAGACGACTCGCGCCATGGGGGAATCATCCCCTCCTTGAACCAAAAAAAAGACGCTCCGCGCTAATCGCCGCGGAACGCCTTCTTCATACGTTCAAAAATAGATTCATGATGCTCTTGTTGTTCGCTGGTTGACTCTCCGGATAGATCGCCGAATTGACGAAGCAGCTCCTTTTGCTCATCGGTCAGGCTTGTCGGCGTCACGATGGTTACCTTGACATGCTGATCGCCCGTGCCGTAGCCGCGCAGCTTCGGAACGCCTTTCCCTTTCAGTCTGAAGTAGGTGCCCGTCTGTGTGCCCGCAGGGATCTTCAGCTTCACCTTCTCCGTTAATGTCGGTATTTCGATTTCATCGCCGAGTGCGGCTTGCACGAAAGTGAGCGGCACCTCGCAATAAATATCGTCGCCTTCGCGGTCGAAGAACTCATGCTTCTTCACTCGAAGCACAATGTACAAGTCGCCCGAAGGACCGCCTCTGAGTCCGCCTTCACCTTCGCCGGACATCCGGATTTGCGCGCCGTCGTCCACACCCGCAGGAATGTTCACCTTGATGCGGCGCTGCTTTTTCACTTTGCCCGCGCCATGGCAGGTTCCGCATTTCTCGCGGATAATGCGGCCTGTGCCGCCGCAGTTCGTACAGGCCCGGCGGTTGACCATACGGCCGAACGGCGTGTTCTGCACGACCTCTTGCTGGCCTGAGCCTCGGCAGGTCGAGCAAGTCTCCGGCTTCGTTCCCGGCTTCGCCCCGGAACCATGGCAAGTATCGCAGGATTCTGTCCGCGGAATCGTAATCTCGGCTTCTTTGCCAAATACCGCTTCCTTAAATTCGATCGTCATCGTATATTGAAGATCGTTGCCCCGTTGGGGCGCGTTCGGATCGCGGCGGCTGCCGCCTCCTCCGAAGAACATATCAAAAATGTCGCCAAAGCCGCCGAAGTCCGCTCCGCCGGCACCGCCGCCAAAGCCTTGATTCGGATCGACATGACCGTAGCGGTCATAGGTTGCCCGCTTGCCGTCATCGCTTAGCACATCGTAAGCTTCCTTCACTTCTTTGAATTTCGCTTCCGCATCCTCAGCCTTGTTGACGTCCGGATGATATTGTCTCGCCAGCTTGCGGTACGCCTTTTTAATATCTTCCGCGGAGGCATCCTTACCGACACCCAGCACTTCATAATAATCGCGTTTGTTAGCCATCCGATCATCTCACCCCCGCTGCTTCATTAGTCCCTTATACGCACGAAAGGAGGTCAAAGACAGGGCAAGCCCTCCCTTTGACCTCTCGCCTGTTGTCCCGCTTACTTCTTCTCGTCAACAACCTCGTAGTCGGCGTCAACCACGTTGTCTTTGCCTTTCGCGCCTGCCGCGTCGCTTTCCGCTCCGCCCTCGGCCGCTCCAGCTTGAGCCGCTTGCTCGTACAGCTTCGTAGACAATTGCTGCACAACAGCCGTCAATTCTTCTGTAGCCGCTTTGATTTGCTCAAGATCGTCAGTCGCGATCGCTGCCGTAACCTTCTCCTTCGCCGCATTCGCTTTTTCGACCTCGGAAGCGTCAACTTTGTCGCCAAGCTCTTTAATCGTCTTCTCGGTGGAGTAGACAAGCTGGTCAGCCGTGTTTTTCGCTTCAACCAGCTCTTTGCGCTTGCGGTCTTCTTCCGCGTGCAGCTCGGCGTCCTTCATCATTTTTTCGATTTCGGCGTCGCTCAGGCCGCTCGAGGAAGTGATCGTAATTTTTTGGCTCTTGCCGGTGCCTTTATCAAGCGCCGATACGTTAACGATACCGTTCGCGTCGATATCAAATGTCACTTCGATTTGCGGCACGCCGCGCGGAGCCGGCGGGATATCGCTTAGCGTAAAGCGTCCGAGCGTCTTGTTGCCCGCCGCCATGGAGCGTTCGCCCTGAAGCACGTGGATTTCAACGGCTGGCTGATTGTCCGCGTACGTCGAGAACACCTGCGACTTGCTCGTTGGAATCGTCGTGTTGCGGTCGATCATTTTTGTAAATACGCCGCCTGCCGTTTCGATACCGAGCGACAATGGCGTCACGTCCAGCAGAACGACATCTTTCACGTCGCCGGTCAATACGCCGGCTTGAACAGCCGCGCCAAGCGCAACCACTTCGTCCGGATTTACGCCTTTGTGCGGCTCTTTTCCTGTCAGCTTCTTCACGGCTTCCTGAACGGCAGGAATACGAGTCGAACCGCCGACTAGCACGATTTTATCAATATCGTTAGCCGTCATGCCAGCGTCGCTGAGCGCTTGGCGTGTCGGGCCAAGCGTACGTTCAACCAGATCAGCGGACAACTCCTCGAATTTCGCGCGAGTCAGGTTCATCTCAAGATGCTGAGGCACGCCGTCTACCATCGTAATGAACGGCAGGGAAATCGTCGTCGTCATGACGCCGGAAAGCTCTTTTTTCGCTTTCTCAGCCGCGTCCTTCAGACGCTGAACCGCCGCCTTGTCTTTGGAAAGGTCAACGCCTTGCTCCTTCTTAAATTCGCTGACCAGATGATCGATAATCACTTGGTCGAAGTCGTCGCCGCCCAATTGGTTGTCGCCGCTTGTCGCTTTAACTTCGAAGAAGCCGTCGCCGAGCTCCAGGATGGATACGTCGAACGTACCGCCGCCGAGGTCGTATACAAGAATCGTCTGATCTTCCGCTTTCTCCAGACCGTATGCAAGCGCCGCGGCTGTAGGTTCGTTGACAATACGAAGAACCTCAAGACCCGCGATCTTACCCGCGTCCTTCGTCGCTTGACGCTGGCTGTCGTTGAAATATGCCGGAACGGTAATAACCGCTTGGGTAACCGGCTGGCCCAGATAAGCTTCGGCGTCCGCTTTCAGCTTCTGCAGAATAATAGCCGAAATTTCTTGCGGCGTATATTCTTTGCCGTCGATGTTTTCTTTATGGTTCGTACCCATGTGACGTTTGATGGAGATAATGGTGCGGTCAGGGTTTGTGATTGCTTGACGCTTCGCCGTTTCACCGACGATGCGCTCTCCGTCCTTCTTAAAGCCGACTACGGAAGGCGTCGTGCGGTTGCCTTCCGGATTCGGAATAACGACTGCCTCGCCGCCTTCCATTACGGCAACGCAGGAGTTCGTTGTACCTAAGTCAATACCGATAACTTTGCTCATGGCTTTATCCTCCTAATTTTTTCGATTCGTATGATGCATGTCATTCTTATCCGCTTACTTTAACCATCGCAGGGCGAAGCACTTTGTCTTTCAGCATATAGCCTTTCTGCACTTCCTCCACGACGATGCCTTCTTCATATTCATCGGACTCCACCTGCATAATAGCCTGATGGAATTCGGGATTAAACGGTTCACCGACTGCTTGAATCGGCTTCAGTCCTTCCGCTTCCAGCGTCTGCGTCAGCTGGCGGAAAATCATATCCACGCCTTTGGCGAGCGACTCATAGTCGCTGTTGCTCGATGACGCGGCAATTGCGCGCTCGAAGTTATCAACGACCGGCAGCAACTGGCCAAGAAGCTTCATGGACGCGTATTGTCCAAGCTCTTCTTTTTCTTTCATTGTCCGGCGGCGGAAGTTGTCAAAGTCCGCCTGCGCTCGTAAGTATCGCTGCTGGGCATCTTCCGCTTGCTTGGCAAGCTCCGCGTACCGCGCGTCATCCGCCGCATCAGCCGGAGCTTCCTCCGGCTGCCCGTCGGCCGCGGTTTCCAGCGTCTCCTCAGCAACAGCCTCATCCACTACTGTATCCACTGCATCGTTATGTTGTTCCTTCTCGCTCATCTAATCACCTCCTAAAAATAATCCAAGTCCGTCATTATTTATACCAACGGCTCAGCAATGTCCCCATGTCCTTGGAGATCATATCGATCAGGCTTATGACTTTGCCGTATTCCATCCGGGTAGGTCCTAATATGCCGATAGTTCCGAGCGGCTCTCCGTCAAGCGAATAAGTGGCGGTAATCAAACTGCAATCGCTAATCGCTTGATGATCATTCTCCGTTCCGATACGGACTTGTATGCCCGTAGACGCGGAAGACACCAGCTTCATAACGGCAGGCGTTTCGCTCAGCAAATCAAGAATGGTTTTCACTTTGTCGACATCCTTAAATTCCGGCTGCGTCAGCATGTTGGTCGTGCCGCTCATAAACACGCGCTGCTCTTCATCGTTCTGAAGCGCGCCCTCAAGCATGTTAAGAAGCGCTTCATAATGATCGACATGCCGCTCAAGCTCCTGGCCAACCTCGCTGTACAGCTTCGCTTTCAGCCGGATAAGAGGCACACCGACCAGCTTTGTATTTAAAATATTGACTACCTTCTGCATTTCGTCCATCTGAACGTCGGGCGGGATCGGAATGGTCCGGTTTTCAACATGCCCCGTATTCGTTACGATAATCGCTACCGCGGATGTCGCGTTTAACGGCACTAAGCCGAAATGCTTCAAGGAAGCGTTTAACAGCTCCGGTCCCAGCAAAATCGAGGTGTAGTTCGTCAAATTGGACAAAATGGAAGCCGTATGCTGAATCACCTGCTCCATTTGGTTCATCTTGTCCGATACGAGCGAACGGACCATATTCAGATCCTCTTCGTTCAGCTGCTTGCGCTGAACAAGATGATCGACGTAATACCGATAGCCCTTCGTGGACGGCACGCGGCCTGCGGACGTATGCGGCTGTTCAAGGAAGCCGAGCTCCTCCAGGTCCGCCATCTCGTTACGAATCGTCGCAGGACTGAAAGCGACGTCGCCGCGCTTCGAAATGCTGCGTGAACCGACCGGTTCCGCAGAGCGAATATAATCATCTACGATTGCATTCAAAATCATACGTTGGCGATCCGTCAGCATTTCAATCCCTCCATTGTATTAAGGTTTATCTTCTTCATCCGTTAGCACTCAACAGCAATGAGTGCTAATCGCTAATACAAAAATACCAAACCCGCTTCCTTATTGTCAAGTCGGTTCGTTATTTTTCGGCGGAGCATCTGCATGAAAAACGCCTTGCAGCACACTCTGAAGAGCGGCGGCAAAGCGTTCATAATGGAACGATATAATGGCCTCATTCATTCAATTCTTTCAGCACCGCGATTTCGTCGCAAGCATGCTGCTTCGGACAGTTGACGCAATCCCGCCATACTTTCTCGGGGAAAATTTCTTTGTCCACAACCTTGAATCCGTTCCGCTCGAAAAACGAAACGGCATAAGTCAGCGCCATCACCTTTGTTACGCCTTGGGCTTTTGCCTGCTCCAGCAATTTGTCCACCAGCTTGCTCCCGATGCCCAGGCTCTTGTAGCCGTCCGTAATGCCCAAGGACCGGATTTCGATTAAATTATCGCCCAGCCTCAAATTCGAACCGCAGCCGACAATCTCGCCTCCGATTTCCGCCACGACGAACGTATCGATTATATAGGTTAGGGTCTCGCGCGTTCGAGGCAGCATGACACCTTTCTCAGCGTAGCCTTTAATGAGCTGATATAATGTTTCCACATCATCTTTTGTTGCCGTTCTGCATAACACTTCCACTGCTTGCATCGCTGCCTGCACCTCCGCGAGTCCCCGAATGATCATTCGTTATGAATATGAATAAATATACATCATAACGAATTAATTCTCAAGAGATATTTATACCGCCGCGGTAATGAAAGCGCCGAACACTTCATTGCCCAGCAATACACCTCGCTCCGTTAGCCTATACACAAAATCCCCGTCCCGTTCCAGCCGCTCGAGCAATCCGTCACGCAGCTGCTTCTCGATTACCGGTCCGAATACGTCCTCCAGCTTCCGGCCAGGGAACTGCTCTTCGAAACGGGAAGCGCGAACCCCATCCAGCAGGCGGAGACCGACCATCATAAAGTCCTCCATCGCCTCGCTCTCTGGAATATCGTATACTTCAAGCCTAGGCAGCCTTTCTTTGTTGGCTTCGATGTAAGGCTGAATCCCTTTTAGATTCACATGCCGTTCGCGCTTCGCGTACCCATGCGCACCCGCTCCCAGTCCGTAATACGGTTCATTGCGCCAATAAACGGAGTTGTGCCGGCTCTCATAACCCGGCTTCGCGAAATTGCTGATCTCATAATGGCGGTAACCGTTCTCTTTCAGCTTCTTCATTAATAGAAGAAACATCTCATATTCCTCTTCTTCCGCAGGCAGCGGAAGCTCATTGCGTTCATATAACTTGTGAAACAGCGTGTTCTCTTCAACCTTCAAACTATACAGCGAATAATGCGGCAGTCCGAGCGCCATAGCCCTCTCCACACTGTCCGCCAGCTGCGCCAGCGTCTGCTTCGGCAAGCCGAACATAAGATCGATGGACAGATTGTCAAAGCCAACGGCGCGCGCGTTCTCAAGGCTGCGATACACATCGTCGACATTGTGAATGCGCCCGATACGCTCCAGCAGTCCGTTATCGAATGATTGCACGCCGAAGCTGATCCTGTTTACTCCGCCCGCTTTCATTGCCTGCAGCTTGTCGATATCCGTCGTGCCTGGATTGGCTTCCATCGTAAATTCCGCGTCAGCCGCGATCGGAAAGTGCGCGAATACCGACTTTAGAAACCGTTCCATCTGCGGAGGCGTAAGCACGGTCGGCGTGCCTCCTCCAACGAAAACCGTCTCGATTCGCTGCGGGGGAAGAGCGGCTACGGTCCGCTTCATCTCTTCCTCCAAGGCGTCCAAATATTGATCCACCGGCTGGCCTTTCAGCACATAGGAAGTAAAATCGCAATAGTGGCATTTGTTCGTGCAAAAAGGGATATGAATATAGAGCGCCTTCGGGGACGCTTGTAATGGATTCATTCTTCCATCTCCTTCCGGGGGCAAAAAAGGAAGGAGAGCATCGCTCTCCCCCATCTTGACCATTTTTAATCTTCGTCGATTTTGAGCACCGCCATAAACGCTTCCTGTGGCACTTCGACGCTGCCGACCTGCTTCATCCGCTTCTTGCCTTCCTTCTGCTTCTCGAGCAGCTTGCGCTTCCGGCTGATATCGCCGCCGTAGCACTTGGCAAGAACGTTTTTGCGCATCGCCTTTACCGTTTCGCGCGCAATAACCTTGGTGCCGATGGAAGCCTGTACCGGCACCTCGAACATTTGGCGAGGGATAAGCTCCTTCATCTTCTCGCAAATGATCCGCCCTCGTTGATACGCTCTGTCCCGGTGAACAATTACGGACAAGGCGTCAACCTGCTCGCCGTTCAGCATAATATCCATCTTCACCAGATTGGATTTGCGGTAGCCCGAAAGCTCGTAATCGAACGAAGCGTAACCCTTCGTTCTCGATTTCAATTGATCGAAGAAATCATAAACGATTTCAGACAACGGCATATCGTAAGACAACGTAACGCGGTTTGTATCCAGATATTCCATATTGAGAAACTCGCCGCGTTTGCCCTGGCAAAGCTCCATAATTGTACCGACGTAATCGTTCGGAACGATGATCGAAGCTTTGACATACGGTTCCTCGACATAGTCCAGACGGCCGGATTCCGGATAGTTGGACGGATTGTCGATGTCGTGCTGCTCGCCGTTTGTCAATGTCACCTTGTAAATAACGCTCGGCGCGGTCGTAATGAGAGGGATGTTGAATTCCCGTTCAATCCGCTCCTGGATAATCTCCATGTGGAGAAGTCCCAGGAAGCCGCATCGGAAGCCGAATCCGAGCGCCGTCGACGATTCCGGCTCATAGCGGAGAGACGCGTCATTAAGCTCGAGCTTCTCCAGCGCTTCGCGCAAATCGTTATAATCCTGCGTCTCAATCGGATATAGACCGCAATACACCATCGGATTAATCCGGCGGTAGCCCGGCAGCGGCTCGGGAGCCGGTCGCTTGGCATCGGTGACGGTGTCGCCGACACGCGTATCCTTAACGTTTTTAATACCCGCTACGACGAATCCTACATCGCCGACAGACAGCTCGTCGACGATTGTCATGCGCGGCTTAAACGCGCCGACCTCGATGACCTCGAACTCCGCGCCTGTCGCCATGAAACGGATCTTCTTGCCAGCGCGAATGCTTCCGTCGACAACCCTTACGTACACAATAACGCCTTTATACGCGTCATAATGGGAGTCGAAAATGAGCGCCTTCAGCGGCTGGTCTGGATCGCCGTTCGGCGGCGGAATTTTGGTAACGACCTGCTCCAAAATTTCCTTGATGCCGATGCCCGCTTTGGCGGAAGCATGGACCGCTTCGCTTGCGTCCAACCCGATTACGTCTTCGATCTCCTGCTTCACCCGCTCCGGCTCCGCGCTCGGAAGATCGATTTTGTTAATAACCGGCAGCACCTCAAGGTTATTATCCAGCGCGAGGTACACGTTAGCAAGCGTCTGCGCTTCGATGCCCTGCGCCGCGTCAACGACGAGCAGCGCGCCTTCGCAAGCCGCCATGCTTCGCGAAACTTCATATGTAAAGTCGACGTGGCCCGGCGTATCAATCAGGTTAAGCAAATATTCCTCGCCGTCATCGGCTCGGTACGTTAAACGAACGGCTTGCAATTTAATCGTAATGCCGCGCTCGCGCTCCAAATCCATCTGATCCAGTACTTGCGCCTGCATTTCCCTGGAGCTGAGCGCTCCGGTATATTCCAGAATACGATCCGCAAGCGTCGACTTCCCGTGGTCAATATGAGCGATAATGGAAAAATTTCTTATTTTCTTCTGTCGGTCACGAACGTCTGTCATGCCTCAAGCCCCCAACATTCCAATAATCCAATCATTCTTCCTATTATATCAGCTTGCAGGAATGTCAGCAACGAAGGTTTAGTTCAATAAGCCGTCGAACAAGGACACGACGAACCGAATGCCTGCGCTAGACGCGGATTGCAGCATGCCGGAGGTGGAATCGGCGAGCTTATTGACGGCGGGCTCTTCATCCTCGTAAGGCACGCCCGGAAGACGCGGATACCCTTTTTCGTCCATGTAGCCATCGCCATTCGCAAGGCGGCGGACCTCCTCCAGCTCCCGCTCCAGCTCCGCAATCCGTTTGTCCGTCTCAGACTCGTAACGCTCGTTTACCGCAGAAGCGATACCATTTGAGCCCTCGGCATATTCGCCTTCAATCGGTCCATAAATCCGTTCGATCCCCGTCGTGGACATCTCCAGTCCGAACAGAACCAGAAATGCCAGCGCGCAGCCTATACCTAGCCACTTCCAAGCATGACGTCCCATCGCTCTTACTCCTCTCCTGACACTTTTTCCGCTTCCCAATAAATGTCCGCAATCACTTCGGCCAGCGCGTCGGCTGTCCGGTACGATTCCTCCAGCGTGTTCTCGACGCCGCCGACCTCCAGCAGCACCGATTCGGAAGCTAAGGATTGATTATATTCGGCATTGCCCGTAGCAGCAGTTTTCCCCCAGATGCCTCTGGAAATACCAGGGTACTTCTTCTCCAGCGCATCGTGAATTTTGGTTGCGAACTCCTCGTTTTCCTTCCAGTTCGGATTTTTATGGCCGATTATAAAATAGACCTGCGCATAGCTTACGCCGTCAATATCAACAGTCGTATATTTCCGTTTTTGCGAGTCGCGGTGGATGTCGAAGAAAAATTTCAGCTCGTCGCTGCTCGCCATCGCTTCTTGAACCGTTTTTTTCGAATATTTGTAGCTGAGCTCCCAGCGGTAGCCTTTAATTGCCGTCGGATAGTCGGTGTCGGAATGCATGGCCCCCACGCCATTTTCCTCCAGCTTTTCCGCCAGCCTTTTGCCGACGAGCGTTATGTTTTTCGTTTTGGAATCCGCTTTGCCTTCCCCTGCCTCCGGATACCAGGATTCGCGGTTGTGAGAATGATAGATAAATGCAATTTTGGAAGCCCCCGTGCTAGGCTTGTCCGGCTGCGGCGTTTCTGTCGGGGATGGCTTCTCGGTCTCTGCCGGCTCTTGCTCCGTCTCGTCTTGCTGACCGTTATCCGAATGCTCCGGGCCTTCTTGCTGCTCCTCCTGCGGTCCCGTAATCGGCAGATGATCACGCGGACCGACATTCGTATCGGTGCCAATGCCCTTCCGGATTAGAAACGACTCGCTTCCCATTCCGGGAAGCTCTGCTGCAAGCAAGCCGCTGGGGGAGCTTGTGTTAATGCTTGTCAGCGTGCGCATCATGAAGGAGCCGATCTCTTTGCTGGATAAAGCATCCGATTCCAGGCTGCTATGAAAAGCGGGCATTTCCATCTCGAGCATTTCCCCAAAAAATCCGCCCGGCACCGAAGCCGCAAACCCCTTCATCGAATGAACCGGCGAATCGGACGCCTGCTGATGAATAACGCCCGCAACGCCTAGCAATATAAAAAACATCATCGAGCTGAGCGATAGCAGCGAAAAAGCTCTGCCTGTCACTAGCAATCGTCTCATTTTCGGACCGTCAATGACTTTCCACCACAACTGCTTCTGTTTTCTCATTATGATTACCCTCCCATTATCCGCAAAGCGATAGTTAAACGATCTAGCTACTATCAATCTATGAGATCGGAGAGGTTCATAGAACTACTATAATGAGAGAAGAGCCGAAGAATTAAAGAGTTCAAAATAAAAAAGAACGGGACGCAATCGCATCCCGTTTTTTTCCTCTGTTACTAGTGTGTATAAGCCGCCACATTATCCGTATCAATCGCTTGATGAAGCGAAGCGTTAAGTCCGCTTGCGATAATGTTCGCGATATCTTCGATAAACTGATCGACTTCCTTCGGCGTCACCAGCAGGTCGTGGCCTAACGGGCTCAGCACCTCGCGCACAAGCTGCAGCCGCTCGTTATCCTCCATCTGATTCAGCAGCCCGAAGATCTGATTCGGGTCGCCCTTATGCGCTTCGAGATGATTCCGCATCATCTCAAACGTATTGTTCACGATCGTTGAAGCATACACGACGGTCGGCACGCCAATCGCGATAACCGGAATGCCCAATATATCCTTCGTCAAGCCCTTTCGTTTGTTGCCGATGCCGGAGCCCGGATGAATACCGGTATCGGCGATTTGGATCGTTGTATTTACCCGCTCCAGCGCTTTCGACGCGAGCGCGTCAATCGCGATGATCAGATCCGGCTTCGATTGCTCCGCAATGCCTTGCACGATCTCGCTCGATTCGATGCCTGTAATGCCAAGCACCCCAGGCGCAACGGCGCTGACGGGACGATAGCCCGGGGCAACCTGATCCGGCATCAGCTCGAAGAAATGGCGGGTAACCATAATATTCTCCACAACAAGCGGTCCCAGCGCGTCCGGCGTGACATTCCAGTTTCCTAAACCAACGACCAGAACGCGCGCCGTTTTGCTAATGTTCAGACGCTCAAGAAACGATTCGAAATGTTTGGCAAATTGCGTCGCTACGCGGTCCTGCAGCTCCGTATCGCCGCTGCGCAGGCCGGGCACTTCAATGGTCACGTAATGACCGATCATTTTCCCGATTGCCTGCGACCCTTGTTCATTCTGCACTTGCAGCACCGTCACCTTAATGCCGTCTTCATCCGTCGTATCGGAAAGAATGCCCGGAATCGCCCCCATGCCGGGACGTTCCGCAAGCTCCTTTGCTTCAAGCGCCAGATCGGTTCTTACGTTGTATAGCTCTAAATCAAGTTCCTTCATCGCTGTCATAGGCTCCCTTCGCGGTTTACATCTTCCGTTATTGTTTGCAGATGACCTCATTTCATACGGCTTCCGTCGTATGCGGGCGTATGGTTACTATTGCTTTTTAGGCTTTCGCATGCTAATATATTTTAAGTTGTGTTGTTTACTGATGTAATCTTTGTAGGAGGTGAATTCCATGCCAAACATTAAATCCGCTATCAAGCGCGTTAAAACTAGCGAAAAGCGCCGCGCTTTGAACGCTTCCCAAAAATCCGCTCTTCGTTCGGCCGTAAAAACTGCTGACCAAGCGATCGCAGGTACTGATGTAGAAGCTGCAAAAGCGGCTCTGATCACTGCAACGAAAAAATTGGACAAGGCAGTAACGAAAGGCCTGATTCATAAAAATGCGGCTGCCCGCAAAAAATCTCGTCTTGCTAAACGTCTGAACGCATTGTCCACACAAGCTTAAGCTAACGTGCGGCATCAAGCTTCGTCCTCCGAGAGGGCGAAGCTTTTTTATTTTCCTTTGCATAACACCGAACGAAAAAAAAGCCGCCTAACCGGCGGCTTCTTTATGTTTAGGATACGCTCTTCTCTGAGCTTAGAGCGAGCAGATACATTTCCAGCCCAAACGTCTTGTCGACTGCTCCTGTTTTCATCCCGTAGTCCAAATCCGCCAGCGAGGAAAGCAGCTTGCCAAGCCGAGCCGTCTTGAACTTGCGGCTTTTCTCCGCGGCAAGCTTGACCGCATAGGGATGCAGCCCGAGCTGGCCAGCCATCTGCTGCGGAGAGTAATGATGCTGCTCCAGCTCTTTAATTTGGAGCATAATGCGCAATTGACGGGCGATTAACGCCGCAATCTTAATCGGCTCCTCACGCCGGACGAGCAGCTGCCGATACAGCTCCAGCGCTTTGTCTACACGCAGCTCGGCAATGGCGTCGATGAGCGCGAATACATCCTCCTCGACCGTAGCGGCTGTCAGCATAGCCGCCTGCTCCACGGTAATGGAGCCTCCTTCGCCAGCATGCAGACATAGCTTGTCTACCTCTTGCGCAAGCTGTCCCATATTGACGCCTACACGGACGAGCAGCAAATCCGCCGCCGCTTCCTCCATTTGCCGTTTCTGATCCGCTGCCCTGCGTATCATCCACCGTTTGAGCTCCGGCGTATCGAGCTCCGGGAACGCGATCAGCGAGCCCCGATCCTTCAACGTCTTCACCAGCTTCCGGCGCTCATCGAGCTTCTCGGCTTGAACGGCAAAAACGATAACCGACGTTTCCAATGGGTTGTCGATGTAACGGAGCATCGTCTCAGGCTTATGCTCCAGCTTGGCGTTCTCCTTGCCTCCTGCAGCCATGACGGACGAATCCCGAATGAGAACCAGCTTCCGCTCGAGAAAAAAAGGAGGAGACTCCGCCTCCATCACCGCTTCCTCCAGAGGCGTTTCGGAGGTGTCGTATTTCATAACGCCCATCTCCCGTTCATCCGGAGTGAACAAAGCGCCGGTCAAATGCTCAATAAACTGCTCCATCCGGTAGCGGTCTTTGCCATGCAGCACATACACCGGCCGGAACTTCCCGTTTTTTATTTCCTTTACCGCTTCTTTCATGTCCATTCGCTTCGGTCTCTCTCCTATGCAATGTAAATGGCAACAAAGGGATGCGCCCCGCTGGGCCATCCCTTTGCCTTTATATTAACACTCGCAGGCAGCTCCATGGCGCCGCCTTTGCGAATGGTCATCCGACGTTGCGTTAACGTCGATGACTGTTCTCTTGCTATATCATACTCAAAGGGGTGCCTATTTGTGCGCGTATGCCCTCGGAATTAATGCGGAGCTTTCCTTTCGGTCCAATTCGAGGTTTGAATGACATACTTCTCTGTTGCGCCCTGGTCGAGATGCACCTCATAGAAAAGCTCCGTGCCGTCCTCCGACCAAACAAGCTGTCCATGCTGGCCGTTTTTTCTCGGCGTCTCCATCACCGTCTCGCCGCTCTCCTCCGATACGATCACGATGGCGAACTCCTCCGCTCTTGCGACATAACGGCCGTCTGGCGACGGGAATTCGGAAGTTTTAGCAATTCCGTAAGGCGGTTGCGTGCCGCTGTCGAATTGGTCCTGCGTCTCGACTTCGCCGCCCGATGCGGGGGCAGCCTCTTCGCCGGCTGCCGAACCGGACTCATTGCCCGTTGCCGAGCCAACTGCCGGTTCGTCGGCAGCCGGTGTTTCCACGACTCCTAAGGCGCCGGCGCCAGGCGCTCCGGTCGGGTTCGGTGCCGTTGCAGGCTCTTCAGCCGATGCTGATTCCTTTTCCCCAGTCTTCGCCGTATTGCTGCTAACGGATTTGTCGCCGCCGGCAGTTCCGCCGCCATCCGATAAATCATTCTTTAAATCGGGGCTAAAGGATCGGACATCGATGCTTTCAAGCGGAATGTCCCCTCCCGCTTCTTCGCCTGCTCCAGCTGAAGGAGTTTTCATCATCTGAGCATCATGAGCGCCCACTAAGCTTCGCTGAACGATATCGGCGGAGCTTTCCGCCGCTTGATTAGCGGCGTCCCCATCAAAGCCAGACGGAGCGTTCAAAATGAAGAAGCCGGCCACAATACCCGCAGCCACCACGCTGAACGTCGCGCTCCACGATGGCCAGCGCCTCTTGCGCTGCAATCGGCGGGTTGTCACGGACGGGTCGTCATTAGGCGATAATGCCGCAATATTCGGAGCTTCGGCCTCCTGCTTCGAGAGCAGCTCGATTTTTTCCAGCTCCGGCATAATCGCATCAACCAAGCTGTATTTCGGCGTCACTTTGGGCAGGTTCGCGAGTTCGGCGGACAGCCGCTTCAATCGTTCGAAGGTTGCCTCGCATTCCGGGCATTGATTGATATGGCTCATCAAGACGGCGAGCTCTTCTTCGCTCAGATCGCCGTCCAGCTGTCTATGCATAAGCTCCATCACCTCTTGACAATTCATCCCCGGACACCACCTTTCTGATAATCATGCAGTAATGTTTGCAGCTGCTGCCTGGCCCTGAACAAATAAGACTTCACCGTATTTAGGGGCAGATCCAGCGAATCCGCGATTTCGTTATAGGAGAAATCCTGCAAGTACCGAAGAACAACAACCGTACGGTGATGCTCCGGCAGCTTGTCGATCGCGCTCCGGATATCCTGCAGCGCGTAAGCGGACAACACTTCCTCCTCTACGTTCTGCTTCTCGTGGAATACCATCTCGTGCTCGTCTATCGAGACCGTTGGTTTATTTCTTCTGAACTTATCAATGCATATATTCGTCACAATGCGCTGGATCCATGTTTTGAACTGCGCCTTCTCCTCATAGGAGCCGATTTTCGTATAAATGCGGATTAGCGCTTCTTGAGAAGCATCCATCGCGTCTTGCTCATTATTTAATATATAGTAGGCTGTCCGATAAACATGGGTTTCAATCTCACGCAACAGAGTGATTAAAGCTTCACGATCTCCCGATTGGGCGGCTTTGATCAAGCCGGGCTCCACCACCACGAAGGATCCTCCTCTCTTGCAACCTTACAGACGGACTGGTTGCGTTAAATGTTGCATACCTAAACTTCAAGTTTTATTTTTTTTAAATTTTTCTGTGCAATCTATGTTACGGATCTTAACAGAAGCTCTCTTTCATCGAGAACTCCAACTTAAAGAATACCAAAATTTCAGAGGTCCGTATAGGGAATCATTTTGGACGTGATAGAATGCCGGACGGCTTTACGAGAAAGCTTGCTTCCCCGTGAAGATCGGTGCGCCACAGCCGAACGGCTTCCGCCTCAAGTCTGTGAAGCGTGTCCGGATGAGGATGCCCGTAAGTATTTGTTGCCGAGACAGATATGACTCCCGCCGCTGGCTTCCAATAAGCCAGCCACTCATCGCTTGTGGAATGCCGGCTGCCGTGATGCGCGACTTTTAGAACGGAGACAGGGGCGAGGGCCGCAGCCGCCTCGGGGCTTTTGGCGCGCTCCTGTTTCACGATTGCTTTTTCCGTTCCCGATGAGATATCGCCGGGGAACAGAAAGGTATGACCGTAAATCGCAGCGGAAACGACCAAGCTGCTTTCATTCTGGTCGTCGAGCAGCTCAACTTTTTCATTTCCGCCCACATTGGATTTGGCAGGCCAAAGCACGTTCAGCTTCGTAGCCTTATCCACTTGGGCTGTATCTCCCGCTTTTGGCGCGTACAGCGTTACACCGGCTTTCAACGCCGCTGTCATCAGCTGAGCGGCATCGTCCGAATCCTTCATCGTGCCGTTCCACCAGAGCTGTTTGACCGGAATATTTTCAATTACGGCTATTAACCCTTTTATATGGTCGCTGTCTAAATGAGATACAATGAGCAGGTCGATCTGATGAACGCCTCTCTTCATAAGAAGGGGGACAACGACCTTGCTTCCAACCTCGAACGGATCGCTTCGCAGCCTCCACTCTTCGCCGGGCTTCAAGAAGGAGATCGCCCCTCCGCCATCGATGAGAATATGCTTGCCAGTTGGCGTACGAATAAGAGCGGCGTCGCCTTGGCCGACATCAAGAAAGCTCACCGTGGCCGTCCGGTCGAACGCATCCGGCATATAGGCATACATAAGCAGACTTGTTCCGACGACCGCATGGATAACCGCTTGCAGCGCGGAGCGTTTGGTCGGTTTGAACGGCGGGTTTGCAGCAGATGCGCCATATGCATCAGGAGCATCCAAAGGCACCGTATCCTCCGGGCTTCCCCTATCGGAAGCTGCGCTATCCCCCCTGCCAGCGCGCCAATTGTCCAGTAAGCGGAAGAGGGACAACAGGAGAAGCAGACAACCTCCAACCCACCAAAGCGGAGGCGTTCCCCATATGGTACGAAAAGAATCCAACTTCGCTAACTCATTCACGAGCGCAAAAGACCAATCATTGGCATATACGGAAAGCTTCGCGACAGCGGCAGCCCCGTCTTCCCAGAGGAAGGAAAGTACCAAAGCCGCAGCTCCGATCGGCATTACGATGAAGCTGATAAATGGGACGAGGATAAAGTTCGCGAGCAGCGAAAGGAGATGGAATTGGTTGAAGTAGTAGAGCGTAATCGGGAAGGAGACAAGCTGGGCGACCACCGTTACCGCGGCCAAATCCAGCAGCCAGCCGCCTTTGCGCCAAACCGGCAGCGCTCTGCGGACAGGCGGCACACCTAGAATCAACCCTAACGTTACGATGAACGAAAGCTGAAAGCTGACGCTGTCCAAATAATATGGATTCACGATCAATAGAGCGACGGCGGCGGCCGAAAGCAGATGCAAGCCGTCCTTCAGCTTGCCCATTCTGGCGGCGACGAGACCCAGCACCGCCATCACGCCGGCCCGAAGCACGGAAGGCGAAGCGCCGGCCAGCAGGACATAAAGCGGGACGGCAGCCATCAGCACGGTCAATATCCGCTCGCGCGGCAGCCGCGCAAGCTTCAGCAGTCCGCCGAACGCGTACATAAATACCGCGACATGAAGCCCCGATATCGCGAGAATATGCGTTAAGCCAAGCCGCGCGAAACGGTTAAACTGCTCGGGATCCAGATCCTCGCGGATGCCGAGGATGAGGCCTTGCATGTAGCCGGCCTGATCCTCCGGGTACAAGGCGGCAAGCCGCGCGCCCAGCCATGCGCGCGCGGCGTCTACGCGGCCGAGCAGAGCGGCCGCGGAGATGCTGTCCGCCGCCGGAGCCGTTATGGTGACGGCGGCGGCGCCTTTGCCTTTGAGCAGCCAGTGGACGCCCTGGCTGCGGAGATAGCGGCGGTAGTCGAAGCCGCCGCGGTTCGTGGCCTCGGCCGGCCGCGCCAGCTCGCCGGCGACGCGCACTTGGTCGCCGCGCTGCCAGGCCGCGGCGGCCTCTTGCTCCGGCTGCGCGCTGAGCCGCAGCTGGACAAGCAGCCGCTCGCCGGCTTTCCGCAGCGGCGGCTGTCCCGCCACATGGATGGCCGATGCCTCCATGTGGAACTGCACGCGGTCGCCGTCGACCTCGACCGCGGACACAATCGTGCCGAGCGCGTCGGCGGCATACGCCGCTCTCGGCCCCTCCGCCTCAGCGGCAGCGGCAAGGGCGGGCAGCGCGGTTACATTCCGCGCATCCGCCCACAGCCTTTCGCCCGCCGCGAGGCACAGCCCAACAAGGCAGGCGATCGCCACGCCCCGGCTCGCCTGCCTGCCGATCACCGCGGCGATCGCGAGCAGCGCAGCCGCTCCCGCCGCAAAAGCGGCGCCGCGCGCGCCAAGTCCCGCCGCCGCGGCACTGCCCGCAACAAAGCTGGCCGCGAACCACACCAGCGGCCTTCGATTCATCAATCGCACTTTTGGTTCACTCCTTCTCGATGCGGACATAACAAAAAAGAACCCCGCGCCGCATCATTCCATGCAGCGCGAGGTTCTTCCCCGCATTCTATTTCCTGTTTCTTCCTTATTGTGTAACGTCCATCAAAGCCTGAGCGGGAGGCGCATAATGCTCCACCTGCCGGAACGCGATGCCCTGCTGGGCCATAAGCGCATAGACCTTCTCGCTGTCCTTCGGGTAAGCCCGATGGTATACGATTTCCTGCACGCCGCTGTTCGCGAGCATGTTGGCGCATGTCCAGCATGGCTGGTCGGTTACGTAAACGACCGAGCCTTCGCGGTCCGCGCGGTCTGTAAACAACAGCAGGTTCTGCTCGGCGTGGATAGTGCGGATGCAACGCTGCTTCCGGACCACTTGGTCCTTCCCGTCCACCGACTTCACCTCTACCTCTTCCGCGATCATGCAGCCCGCTTCTAGACAGTCATGCGCGCCCATCGGCGCTCCGTTATAAGCCGTGCCCAGCAGCTTCTTGCCTTGGACTAGCACAGCCCCAACATGTCTGCGCGGGCAGCGGGAACGAGTCGAAACCATATAAGCGATATCCATAAAATAGGTGTCCCAATCCTTTCGGATCGCGTCATTCGTTACGGCAGTCATCATGTCCTCCCTATCTCTGGCTGCAAAAAGCTCATCTTGTAACACTTTCTATCTATTAATCAACCAGCGTTTTCTACTATTGTAATCGCAACGGCCGGTTGACGCCAGCCCTGCGGCGTATCCCAACCGACTTAAGCCTGCTGGCTCGCGGCGATCGCTTGCTCCAGATCGGCGATAATGTCGCCAATGCCTTCCGTGCCGATCGACAGACGGATCATGCCCGGCGTTACGCCCGAAGCCAGCTGCTCGTCCGCCGACAGCTGTTGATGCGTAGTGCTTGCCGGATGGATAATAAGCGATTTCGAATCGCCGACATTCGCCAGATGCGAGAACAGCTTCACGGCGTTGATTACTTTTTTGCCGGCTTCCACGCCGCCTTTGATGCCGAATGTCATAATCGCGCCGCTGCCGCTTCGCAAATACTTCTGAGCCAGATCATAGGACGGATGGCTCTTCAGGCCCGGGTAGCTCACCCATTCCACCGCCTCATGCTTCTCCAAGTACTCCGCGACCGCCAGCGCGTTCGAGCTGTGGCGCTCCATCCGCAGATGCAGCGTCTCCAGTCCTTGCAGCAGAAGGAAGGAGTTAAACGGCGATAACGCGGCGCCCATATCGCGCAGCAATTGAACGCGCGCTTTAATGATATACGCGATCGGACCGACCGCATCCGTATATACGACGCCGTGATAGGTTGGATCCGGCTCCGTCAGGCCAGGGAACCTGCCGCTTTCCTTCCAATTAAACTTGCCGCTGTCCACGATTACGCCGCCGATGGACGTGCCGTGACCGCCGATAAACTTGGTCGCGGAATGCACAACGATGTCTGCGCCGTGCTCGATCGGGCGGCATAGATAGGGACTCGGGAACGTATTGTCTACAATAAACGGAACGCCGTTCTCGTGCGCGATCGCCGCTACCGCTTCGAGATCGATGACATCCCCTTTCGGATTGCCGATCGTTTCGGCGAACACCGCTTTTGTTTTATCTGTAATGGCCGAGCGGAAGTTGTCCGGATTCGAAGGATCAACAAACTTCACCGTAATGCCCAGCTTCGCAAGCGTCGAGGAGAAGAGATTATATGTGCCGCCGTACAGGCTGGAGGCCGATACGATCTCATCGCCCGCGCCGGCGATATTCAATATCGAATATGTGATTGCCGCTTGTCCGGAAGCGACCGCAAGCGCGGCAGGAGCGCCTTCCAGCTCTGCCACCCGCTTCTCGAATACGTCCGTCGTCGGGTTCATAATACGCGTATAAATGTTGCCGAACTCCTGGAGCGAAAATAGGTTAGCCGCATGGTCGGTATCCCGGAATCCGTAGGAAGTCGTCTGGTAAATCGGCACCGCGCGGGAATTGGTAGTGGGATCGATAGCTTGTCCTCCGTGTACGGCTAATGTTTCAAGCGAAAGCTTCTTCTCTGTCATGCTCGTTCCTCCTAATAGGTTTTGTGATAGGATTCGTGAAGCCAGTTAAAGCTTCGTTGACGAATAGCCCCGACTCTCCGAATCTAGCAAATTATGTCTGCTATCATCTACCATTCTCTCATAATTATGGACGAGTGACAACGCTGTCTTTTATACCGGCCAGCAGCTTTTCGCCGATCCCTTTCACCCGAAGCAGATCGTCCACGCTGGCAAAATACCCGTTTCTCTCACGGTCCTCAACAATGGCCTTTGCCTTGGAAGGGCCAATACCTTTCAGCTCGTCCAGCTCCGCCGCCGTCGCCCGGTTTAGATCCAGCCTCCCCGCCTCATCTCTGCTCGTAAGCGGGGCTCCCGCTTCATGCGGGTCCGCTTTGTCGGCAGACGGCGAATTGGGGGCGGCATCCCCGGGCGGTCCTACCGCTGGCCCCCCATCCGCTTGTTCCGTTTGCTTTGCCTCGGGGCTCCCGCCAGCTTCCGCAGTCCTTTCCGCCCCCGCTTCCAGATCCGCTTCCGAATCAGGAGCTTCTACCGGCGTTAGACTATTCGCTTCAACACCTTCTTTAAGCTCTCCCAGCTTCTCCTCCATGGCCGCATTGAGCGGAACCCAGCCCTCTTCGCGGTTCCGATCATCGCTTTGATTAAACGCGGCGATAAAAAGGAGGCATGCCCCAATGAAGCAGCCGCCTAATAGAAGACTGCGTCCCAAACGGTTCGCACGCCCAGCGATTCGATGATTCATTTCTTTCCCTCATTTCTACAAAAAGATTGGTAAATCGTGACATAAGAAACAAGTCCTGCAGAATAGGTTAGAAGAGCAGACGATACGCGAAAGCCGGCTGCGCATGCTCACGAAGTGCATTTTGCTTACGCAAATCATAGCCAATGCTTACGAAGTATGTTTTGCTTACGCAAAACATAGCCAATGCTTACGAAGTATGTTTTGCTTACGCAAAACATAGCCGATGCTTACGAAGTATGTTTTGCTTACGCAAAACATTTAAGGAGGGCTAATCATGAATGTTGGATTTATCGGAACAGGCTCGATGGGAACGCTGCTTATCGAAGCGTTCATCGCCTCCGGCGCTCTGTCGCCTGCCGAGGTTGCAATAAGCAACCGGACTTATGCCAAAGCGCAGGCGTTAGCCGACCGGTATCCCGGCATGAGAGCCGAATTTATGAATGCTGACGTGGCCTGCGGCAGCGATATCGTGTTCCTTTGCGTCAAGCCGCACGAATTTATCCGCGTGGTGGAGGATATTAAGCCTGTTGTCAGGCCGGAACAAACGATTATATCGATCACAAGCCCGGTGCTTGTGTCGCATCTGGAAGGCGAGCTGAATTGTAAAATCGCCAAAATTATTCCCAGCATCACCAACAAGGTATGGAGCGGCGCTTCCTTATGCATTTACGGCGATAAGATGGAAGAAGCGGACAAAAAAAAGCTGGAGTCGCTGTTCGCTCATATTAGCGAGCCAATCCGCATCGCGGAAAGCTATACGCGCATCGTCTCCGACCTGTCCAGCTGCGGCCCGGCTTTTATGGCGTTCCTGCTGCAGCAATTTGTTGACGCCGCCGTGAAAGAAACGGGCATTCCGCGCAAAGAAGCGATGGAAGTGGCCAGCAATATGCTGCTCGGAACAGGCTTGCTGCTGACGGAAGGCCGAATGACGCCGGAGGAAGTTCAGGCGCGGGTAGCCGTGCCGGGAGGGATCACCGCCAAAGCGCTGCAATTGCTCCGGAGAGAGACGGAAGGCGTATTCACCGCGCTAATCCGCACGACCCACGATAAATACCGGGAAGATCTGCTGAAGGTTTCTTCCGCCTTCTACGGCGAAGAGGTGAACGGACAATAGCTGTTCTTCAGCTAAAGCCCGCTCACCTCTTCGGGTTGCGCTCTATTAATTGGCTACGATATTAACCAGCTTTCCTTTGACCGCGACAACCTTGCGGATCGTTTTGCCCGCAATCAGCTCTTTCACCTTCTCCTGCTCCTTCGCGAGCGATTCCATTTCGGCTTCGTTCGTGTCTGCCGCAATGGAGATGCGCTCTACGATTTTGCCGTTTACCTGGACGACGATCTCGACCTCCTGGTCGACCGTCCATGCCTCTTCGTAAGTCGGCCAAGCCGCATACGTAATCGTATCTGTCTGGCCCAGCTTCTCCCAAAGCTCTTCGGCGATATGCGGCGCGATCGGCGACAGCATCTGCAGGAATTGCTTCATCGCTTCGCGCGGCAGCGACTCCGTCTTATACGCTTCGTTCACGAAAATCATCAGCTGGCTGATCACGGTGTTGAAACGCAGATTTTCGTAGTCCTCCGTAATCTTCTTGATCGAACGGTGCCAAGTGCGCTTGAACGCGTCCGTCGTTTCTCCGTCACCGATTTTGGCGTTTAACGTGCCGTCTTCGTTCACGAACAGGCGCCATACGCGGGACAGGAAGCGGTAGGTGCCTTCCACTCCGTTTGTATTCCAAGGCTTCGTCGCTTCAAGCGGCCCCATAAACATCTCGTACATGCGGAGCGTATCCGCGCCGTATTCACCCACGATATCGTCCGGGTTAATGACGTTACCGCGCGATTTCGACATCTTTTCGTTGTTGGTGCCGAGGATCATGCCTTGGTTAACCAGCTTGTGGAAAGGCTCCTTCGTCTGCACAACGCCGATATCGTAAAGCACCTTATGCCAGAAGCGAGCGTACAGCAAATGAAGGACGGCGTGCTCGGCGCCGCCAATGTACAGGTCAACAGGCAGCCACTCTTTCTGCTTCTCCGGCGAGCAAATTTCTTTATCGTTTTTCGGATCGATAAAGCGCAGGTAATACCAGCAGCTTCCCGCCCACTGCGGCATGGTGTTCGTCTCGCGGCGCGCCTTCATGCCGGTCTCCGGATCGACGGTGTTCACCCATTCCGTCACATTTGCAAGCGGCGATTCGCCGGTGCCGGACGGCTTGATCGCATCTACGTCAGGAAGCAGAAGCGGCAGCTGATCCTCTGGAACGGTCTTCATGGTGCCGTCCTCCAAATGAAGGATCGGAATCGGCTCGCCCCAATAACGCTGGCGGCTGAACAGCCAGTCGCGCAGACGGTACGTCACTTTCCCTTTGCCTTTGCCCGTTTCCGTCAGGCGGTCGATCATCGCTTTAATCGCAGCCTCGTTATGCAATCCGTTCAGGAAGTCCGAGTTCACATGCGGACCGTCTCCGGTATAAGCTTCCTTCGTTACGTCCCCGCCTTGCACGACCTCGATAATCGGCAGGTCGAACTGCTTTGCGAATTCCCAGTCTCTCGTATCATGGCCAGGTACCGCCATAATTGCGCCCGTGCCGTAGCCGGCAAGCACATAATCGGCAATCCAGATCGGCGTTTTGGCGCCGTTAACCGGATTGATGGCGTAAGCGCCAGTGAAGACGCCTGTCTTCTCTTTAGCCAAGTCGGTGCGCTCCAGATCGCTCTTGCGGGCGGCCGCGTCTTGATACGCCTCAACCGCCGCCTTCTGCTCCGCCGTCGTAATCGCAGCGACCAGCTCGTGCTCCGGCGCAAGAACGCAATAGGTCGCGCCGAACAGCGTATCGGGACGAGTCGTAAATACGACAAGCGACGCGTCATGGCCGTCGATGTCGAACGTCACCTCCGCGCCTGTCGACTTGCCGATCCAGTTGCGCTGCATATCTTTGATGCTTTCGGACCAATCAAGCTCCTCCAAGTCCTCCAGCAGGCGCTCCGCGTATTCCGTAATTTTCAGTATCCATTGGCGCATCGGCTTGCGGATAACCGGATGTCCGCCGCGTTCACTCTTGCCGTCGATGACCTCTTCGTTCGCCAGCACGGTGCCAAGCGCCGGACACCAGTTAACAGGCACTTCGGCTACGTAAGCAAGGCCGCGTTTGTACAGCTGGATGAAAATCCACTGCGTCCACTTGTAGTAATCCGGATCGGTCGTGCTAAACTCGCGGTCCCAATCGTACGAGAAGCCGAGCGACTTGATCTGGCGGCGGAAGTTATCGATATTTTTGAACGTAATGTCGCGCGGATGCTGTCCCGTGTCGAGCGCATGCTGCTCCGCCGGCAGGCCGAACGCGTCCCAGCCCATCGGGTGTAGCACGTTGTAGCCTTTCATCCGCTTATAACGGGATACGATATCCGTTGCCGTATAGCCTTCCGGATGCCCGACGTGCAGTCCTGCTCCCGAAGGATACGGGAACATATCCAGGGCGTAAAACTTCGGCTTGCCCGCTTCTTCTTTCGTTTGGAACGTCTTGTTCTCGTCCCAGAATTTCTGCCATTTCGGCTCAATCGACTGCGGATTGTAGCCGTTCCGTTGCTGATCCTGGCTCATGACTGTCTCCTCCTAATCGTCTAACAAACATAAAACCTCCCGCCCCCAGCGGATTATCGCTAGGGACGAGAGGCTATTCTCCCGTGGTACCACCCTAGTTAGCGCCGGGCATGCTTTGCCCTTCGCTCACTTGACGCCCTTAACGCGGACAATTCGTTGCGATTCTACCGATGCTTCGGCTGCCGCAATGCTCCAAGGCGAGCTTCCCCGCGCGCAAGGTCCGGCTTTCACCAACCGCCGGCTCTCTAGGCCTAACTTACGCAAGTACTGTTCCTCTTCAACGCTAATTATATGGAAAAACAATTACTTCCGATTATAGTGGCAGCATCTCCCGCGTGTCAAGCGATGACCGGCTAACCGGACGTTCGATTTTTTAAATTCGCAGCTCCTGCCAAGCCTCTTCTCGCCGTCACGAAAGCGGCGCAAATAAATGCCGTGATCGCAGCATGCAGCAATAGCCCCTGCCATGTGCCCTCAGGGCCGCCAACGGTCATGAACAGCAGCCACAAAAATAGCGGAGGTACCTGAATGACAAACAACAGCGCCAGCAAAGCGACCAGCATCGCGTCGTTTACCGCCTCTTTCATCTTGGGCCTTAGCGCCATCGCCGCAAGCAGCGTCACGCCGAGCGCGATAGAACATTTCCCCCAGAAATAGACGGTCTCCCTTTCGGAGCCGGCCTCTATTCCCAGAAAGCTGAAGTTAATGAGCATGCCGGAAGCATGATACAGAATGCCGGCGAACACAGACAATATGCCGACAGTAAGGATAGAGGCTCGTGTCAGCACCTGTCCTTGCACCTCCCATTTTCATGAACTCTCTTTAAGCAGAACAATAGATGTAGCTTCCAACAGGTTTCCCAGCTTTAACATAAGACGTTATTTACGCATTGTTGGTTGCGGCGCCCCGGCTCCTTAAACCTTTTTCACTCGGTACCAATAATCGTAGAGCTGCCGGAAGCCGAATTTGTCGTAAAGCCGGTTAGCGGCCTCATTGTTTTTGACAACGAGCAAGTACCCCCGTTCCGCGCCCTGCTCCTTCGCCCACCCTAACAGATGACGCGTTAAAATTTCGCCGTAGCCCCGCCCCCGCAGTTTGGGATCAGTTACGATATCATACAATCCGGCATAACCCTGCTCGATGACGGCCATGCCGCAGGCGGCGGGAGCACCCTCATGACGCACGACAACAAACGCCTTGCGCAGCGGCTGACCTTCCATCATACGCCGGGTCGTTTCCTTCTGGTCGGCGTTTAAGCCCTGCAATTCGGCAATGGTGTCCAGCCAATAGGAGGTTAGTTCCGTTGCGATGACGACGTCCTCATACGTTGACGGCTCCAAATCAAGCAGCGAGGCCGTTTTCACCAGGGTGTGGTCGACGAACGCATAACCTCTTTCTTCCAGCTTCGCGTCTAAACCCGCAGGCTCTGCGAACGGAGTCACTTTAAACACCGCCGCCTGTCCTCTCTCCTTGTACAGGCTCTCGCAATACGCAATTTTTTCGTCCACCTCATACGCGCTTCCGTACA
Organism: Paenibacillus nanensis; assembly: GCF_003583765.1. Lineage (GTDB taxonomy): Bacteria > Bacillota > Bacilli > Paenibacillales > Paenibacillaceae > Pristimantibacillus > Pristimantibacillus nanensis. The sequence continues at coordinate 261,796 of NZ_QXQA01000003.1, read as the reverse complement.
GCGGGTTCACCGAATTGGACCGCTTCGAATAGCCGTCCGCGAACCGCAGCAGCCATCCGTCATACAGCAAAGTTTGCAGCGCCGGCCATCCGTTTAGACTGATTTCTTCTATTCGTTTCGGATTCTCCATTTTCCGATTCTCCCCTCCACTAGGCATGATGCTATTCGATACGAAACCGAGCGATCTGTTCAAACAGCTTTTCCCGTCTCAAAATTTCGGCTTGCTTCTGTCCAATCAGGTCAAAATGAGGGTATTCCGCCCGCGCGTGAATATAGTTAGGATTTAACCCGTTTTGCCGGCACCAGCTTGCCAGCTTGTCCAAGTCGGAGCAGCCAACCTTCGTCACGGTCCGCATGCCAGGGAAACGCGGATCCAGCCAGTAATGCGTCAGAAACGCGATCTCGCCTCTCGCGACGGCTTCTTTCCATGCCCTCATCTCATCCCGCGATATGCCGAAAGCCATCTGAACCCACGCCTCCCAATTATAAAATTCCCTTCACGCGCCCCACTTGGCCGTCCTGCAATCTGACCTTAATCCCATGGGGATGCTGAGGGGAATTGGTTAAAATATCTTTGACGACGCCGCGCGTCAGCTTGCCCGTCCGCTGGTCCGCTTTCAGTACAATTAGGACCTCCTGCCCCGGTTTAATCTCCGCTCGAATCGTGCCCTTCCCTTGCATATGTAAAGGTCCCCTTTCTCTAGATGTTGGCAATAAGCATAGCATATGCGCGCGGAAGATGCACTTGTCGCTCACAACTGTTATACTTACTTTCAAACGCTCAGATGAAGAGAGGAATTTCCAGCATGTCTAACGCATTTGAAGCACTCGGGATCTCCCGGGAGCTTACCGATTTATTGAAACAAAACGGCATCAGCGAGCCGACCCCGGTGCAGCGCCAGACGATCCCGATATTGATGAAAGGAAACGACGTTATCGCGCAGGCGCAGACCGGCACGGGCAAGACGCTCGCATTCGCGCTGCCCATATTAGAACGCGTGAATGTGCAGAAGGAACAGGTTCAGGCGCTAATCCTGACGCCTACCCGCGAGCTTGCGATTCAGATCACGGCGGAGCTGAAGAAGCTGGCTCCCGCTTTTAAAGCGAACGTGCTTGCGGCGTACGGTGGACAAGACGTTGAGGCGCAAATCCGCAAGCTGCAGCGCGCGCCGCATATTGTAGTGGCGACGCCGGGACGGCTGATTGACCATATGACGCGCGGCACGGTCAGCCTCGGCAAGCTGTCGATGCTTGTGCTTGACGAAGCGGATCAAATGCTTCATATGGGCTTTTTGAACGAGGTGGAGAGCATAATTATGCAGACGCCGAAAGCGCGTCAGACCATGCTGTTCTCCGCTACGATGCCGGATGCTGTCCGCAGGCTGGCGAGTCAGTATATGAACGATCCGGAGGATGTGCAAATCCGCAGCGCGAACGTTACGCTCGACAGCATCAAGCAGCTCGTCGTCGATACGACCGACCGGGGCAAGCAGAAAGCGCTGATTACGCTGCTCGAGCAGCACAGCCCTTATCTCGCCGTCATCTTCTGCCGGACGAAGATTCGCGCCAAAAAACTGAACGAAGCGCTTCAGGACCATGGCTTCGAGTCGGACGAATTGCACGGCGATTTAACGCAGGCGAAGCGCGAGCAGGTGATGAAACGGTTCCGCGACGCGAAGCTGCAGGTGCTTGTCGCGACGGACGTCGCTGCGCGCGGGCTTGATGTCGAAGGGGTAACGCATGTGTACAACTACGATATGCCTCTCGACGGCGAGAGCTATATCCACCGCATCGGCAGAACCGGCCGGGCGGGGCAAACCGGGATGGCCGTTACGCTTGCTACGCCATATGACGCTTCCAAGCTAGCTTCCATCGAGCGCAGCATTAACGCTAGGCTGGAGCATCGTTCGATCGAACGCGACGGAGAGCTGACTTCCAGAGGGGGCGGACGAGAGCGGAATGCGGGACGCGAGGAGCGAGGCGGCAGAGAAGGCCGCGGAGATCGCGGAGCAAAAGCGGCAGGAAGAGGCGCAGGCGAGCAACGCGGCGGCGGCAAAGGGAAAGCCCGCGCAGCAGGCGGATCAGGCGCAGAGGCTGCATCGCAGCAGCGCGCCGGGCGAGCGGCTGGCAAAGCCTCCGGCCGTTCTTCGAATCCGTGGGAAATTACCGAGGCGGATATTCGTTTCGCGCAAGGCGACAAAAACGCAATTCGCGGCGGCAAACGAAGCGGAAGCTCTACCGGCAGGAGCCGCGACGGGAAAGGCGGCGGCAGGCAGGGCGCTTCCAAAGGCAGCGCCGGCGGAAGAAGCGGCGGTCGTTCCCGTACACGGGGACGCTGATCAATTCGCATTCGCCCAATTCAAGCCGGACCATGACAGCTGTCCAAACCTTTTGGGGCAAATCTCATACTATACTGTATACCGAATGTTGGGGAAGCCCTAACCCAGAGCCTGCAGGCCCGCTTCGGTTCAAAAATACAGTCTAGGAGGAATTGGCATGTCCGGTGTACATGGAGGCTACACGACGACAGGTGTAATCCTGGTTCTGTTTATTCTTTTGGTCATCGTATTGAGGACTTTCTGGTAATAAACAAACCAATGCACCTATATTGAGATGTTACAGCATGACAATAGGACAGAGCGGCTTAAGCCTGCTCTGTCCTATTGTTTTTGAAGTTTATTCCCGCGTCCAGGCGTGCGTCCGGAGCGCTGCGGCGACGCCGCCTTCATTGTTCGAGCCCGCGGTTAGATCCGCGGCATCCTTCACCGCATCCGGCGAATTGCTCATGGCGATGCCGAGACCGGCGAACTCCAGCATCGAAATGTCGTTATAATAATTGCCGATGGCGAGAATTTTTTCCCGCCCGATCCCGATTTCAGCGGCCAGCCGGCGAAGCGCCGTCCCTTTGCTGGCGTCCGGATTTTGCACGTCGATGAATAAGTCGCCGCTTCGGATCAGCTGCAGGTTCGTCGGCCGGTTTGCCCAATCGGCCTGGACCGCATCCATCTGCTCCTTCGTTCCGAATAAGGTGAACTTCACAAGCCCATCCGGCAGCGAACCGTCAAAGCTTCTTTCAATGGGCTCCACTTTATGGTGGGCGTACATCGCCTTCGCTTCGTCCGTCATGCGCTCCACCATCATGTCGAAAGCCGTGTTGAGATCATAATGAATGCCTTGAGCTTTGCAGTATGCGATAAAATCGGTTAAATCCTTTTTGTCGATATCGTACTGGAACAAGATCGCGCGGTCCTCGGATCTTACGGTTGCCGCGCCGTTATGCGTGATCAGCACTCCGCTCAAGCCAAGCTCCTCAAGAACGGGAAACGCGCCCATTGGGCCTCTCCCCGTGCATAAGACGATTTGCGCGCCTGCCGTAGAAGCCTCTCGCACCGCTTCCTTCACATCCTTTGGAAGCTTATGCTCGTCTGTCAACAGCGTGCCGTCCACGTCAAGCGCAATCAGATTATAGGCCAGTCTCATTTCGCTCCATCTCCATCCGGTTTCAATTATCTCTCTTTACCTCTATGAGCGCGCAGCAGTTCGACTTCTTCCTCCGTCAGCTCGCGGTATTCGCCTTGCGCCAATTGTTCATCCAGCGTAAGCGGCCCCATCGAGATACGCTTCAACGTCAGCACTTTTTTGCCGACGGCTTCGAACATCCGCTTAACCTGGTGGAATTTCCCCTCCCGTATCGTCAAACGGATCAGCGATTTCATCCCCTCGGCCTCATCTGCTTGCCGCTTCTCGAGCACCGCAAGGTCGGCAGGCATGGTTACATACCCGTCGTCAAGCTCCACGCCCGATCGAAAAGCTGAAGCGTCCGCGTCGCCCACATCGCCAAGCACCCATGCTTCATACGTTTTATCCACATGCTTGCGCGGAGACAGCAGCTCATGAGCCAGCTGCCCGTCATTCGTCAGCAGCAGCAGACCGACGGTGTCTTTATCAAGCCGGCCTACGGGAAAGGGATTCAGAAGCCGGTCCTCCGGCTCCAGCAAATCAATAACCGTCCTGTCCCTTCCGTCCTCCGTCGCCGATATTACGCCAGCCGGTTTATTCAACATCAAGTAGATCACGTCCCGGTATACGACCGTTTCCCCTTCATAAGCTACCGTTTGAACGGCAGGATCGACGATTAGCCCGCTATCCTTGACGGCCTTTCCGTCCACCGTGACCTTGCCTTGCTTCACCGCTTTTTTTATCTCGCTGCGCGTCCCATAGCCCATATGGGCGAGCAGCTTATCGATCCGCAGCTTCTCTGCCATTTTATATTCGCCTCCAGCCAGACGCCAGTTCGTTTTTCAGCATGCCGTCCACGTATTTCGCCCATCCGACCGGGTAGCCGTCTGCGCAGACAAGTACGTAGCCTTTCGGCTCGGCGCCGTCCGCAAGCGCGATATCCTCTTGGTTGATAAACAAGGTTTCGCCTTTAAGGTAACGGTTTAACGCCTCCGCATCCGGGCTCCAGTTCAGCGATCTGATCGCCTCTTCCCTCTTCAAACCCATCGCCAGCGCTTGGGAAGGCGCGAAGCGGCCCTTTTTCGCCTCGCCCACCAGCCAGCCGGCGCGAACGATCTTTAGCCCGTTCAAGGAAGGCAAGCCCTGAGGCTGCAAATAGACGATCGAACCGAATGCAACCGGCTCTCCGAGCTCGGATCGGTCAAGCGCCAGCTCCTTCTCCGCGAATGCTTCCCATGATTCCTTCGGATCGGCTTCCGTTACGGCTTGCTTGCTTGTGCGCTGCGCCTTCGCAGACGCTCCGCGCAGCTTAACCGGTCTTTTCGCATTTGCGCGTTTATCGCCCAAGGGGTATCCGGCTGCGGAGACGGCGATCGATGCGTCGCGGCTTCGCTCGCCTCGCCGCCTTAACACTGCGGCATAATGACCTTCCCCTTCCAATAGGTGCGGCCATAGCCTTACGGTGCCTGACAGGCTCTCGGCCCGATCCGGCTCCAGTTTTGCGGCCGTTTCTTCGTCGATCCAATCCTGGCGTCCTTGCGTTATGCCGCCGGGAGGAAGAACCGGCTCAATATAGAATTCGGGATGCTCCGCCAAAAAAGCGGCAATCTGCGACTCGTTCTCCTCCGGCGAGAAGGTGCAAGTCGAATACACCAGCCTCCCGCCAGGCGCAAGCATGGCTGCCGCATGCGCCAAAATATCCTTCTGCATGATCGAGCATTTGACGACGGAATGCTTCTCCCAGCTAGCGGCCATATTCTCGTCCTTGCGGAACATCCCCTCGCCTGAGCAAGGCGCGTCGACGAGAATCCGGTCGAACCATTCCGCGAACACCTCCGCCAGCTTAGCCGGCTCCTCATTCAAAATAACCGCGTTTCTAACGCCGGCCAGCTCGATGTTTTTGGCAAGCGCCTTCGTCCTCTCGAACGCGTTGTCGTTGCTGACGATCACGCCTTCGCCCATCAGCTTGCCCGCGATTTGAGTCGATTTGCCGCCCGGAGCGGCGCACAAATCAAGAACGCGGTTGCCGGGCTGCACGTCAAGCAGCTCCACGGGCAGCATCGCGCTTGGCTCTTGAATGTAGTACAGCCCCGCGTTATAGTGCGGATGGCGTCCTGGACGATCCTCCTCCGTATAATACAAACCGTCCTTCGTCCATGGAATCGGCTTGACGCGGTCCTTCATCGGCGATATTTCCCGCCATTCGCTGACGCTAAGCTTCAGCGGGTTAATACGGAGGCCATAAACGCGCGGCGCGTCGTAAGAAGACATAAAATCGTCAAATTCGCTGCCAAGCAATAGCTTCATTTTTTCAAGAAATTTGATAGGCAAATCCATCATGTTGCGCCTTTCCTCCTGCTTAAGATGTCATACGTAGTATCATTTCCAACACACTCCGCTTTGGTATATAATAAAAAGTAAGTGACACAGCAAGAACTGCGCTGTCATTTTAATAGAAGCGGAGGTATGAATTTGTGAAGAGTAAGAAAAAGAAAAAGTCCGGTATGATCTATGTGTACATCGGCATCATCGTCGTTTTATTCGGCGGCATTTATGCTTTAAGCAACATGGGCGGGGACAGCAAGCTGTACGGCATGCCGCTGAACGATTTAAATCCCGCTACCCGCGCATTGCTGGATGATCCTAATTATCAGAATATCATATTGCCGGATGAACTGGACAAGCGGATCGCGGACAAGGAAGATTTCTTCGCTTATATGTTCTCATCCACATGCCAATATTGTAAAGCGACAACGCCTCATCTCGTGCCCCTTGCTCAAGAGCTGAACGTTGATTTGCCTATGTTCAACGTGCTTGAATTCCCGACCTACCAGACGAAGATGAACATAGAGTATACGCCGACGCTTGTCTATTTCCAAGACGGAGTCGAAGTGGATCGTTTGGAAGGCGGTATCCGCGAAGAGGGAATGACAGCTGGACACACCATCGACGATTATAGAGCGTTTTTCGAAAAATATGCGGGAGCTGAAACCCCGTGATGAACGGCTCCGTCAATCATTCGAAGGAAGCGGTCCGTCGCGACGCCGGCTCCACGGCCAGAACGATTATGTACACGCTGCTTTTCGGATTTGCTTTTATTACGCTGCTTGCGGCATGCGGGACGGCCGACGATGGCGGCTCCGCCCATCTGCATGGCTCGGAAACTTGGGAAGAGACCTCTTCGGCAACGACACTTCCCGGCTTTCTGGACGACCATACGCAATTATCCAAAGATCTTTATTCGGAGGTCCACAATCATATGGACCTGATGAGCGGTCTCCCGTGCTACTGCGGCTGCATGGAAGGCACGGCCATCGACGAGCCCCACGATTCCCTCCTCCGCTGTTACTGGGCTGAATTGCCCGGCGACGACGGCAGCGTAACCTGGACGGATCATAGTACAGGCTGCGGTATATGCAAGATGGAGATGGAGGAAGTGGTCGCCTTAAGCAAGCAAGGCAAAACGGCTGAAGAGATATTGGCGGCCATTAACGCCAAGTTCAAACCGAACAAGCAGGCCGGCTAGTTTTGCCTACTATTATTCAATCCTTAGGTAATCAAAACCTCCGGTGAATCCGCGATGACAGCGGGACCGGAGGTTTTTCGTTTGCGGAGCCTTATTCGGTTGATCCTTTTTTGGCCCTGGCAATCGCAGCGGCGATATCGCCAGCAAGCGCGCTTAACCCTGCGTAATCCCCTTGCTCGAACTGCTCGTTAAACTTCATCTGGAATTGAGCGGCCTCGCGAACCCGGTGGTAGAAATAAAGATCCTGAATGCCGTTCAGCACACGAGACACCACGTTGGACTGCTCCTCGAATTCCGTCTGCGCGTCTAATATTTCCTTCCGGATACTGGTCATCTCGTTGTCGAGCAGGAACGCGGCTTCCGCCGCTTTCTTCAGCCTGTCCCGCACCTCGTCAGGCAGGCTTTCCTTGAATTTATAATGAAGCGAATGCTCGATGGTTGCCCAAAAGTTCATGGCCAGCGTGCGAATTTGGATTTCTGCCAGCACCTCTGTGTAGCCGAGCGCCGTCTGAACAGGATATTTGACGATAATATGAAAGCTGCGGTAGCCGCTTTCCTTATAGTTTGTAATGTAATCCTTCTCATAGACAACCTGCAAATCTTTGCGGTTGCGAATCAGCTCGGCCACTCGGTGAATATCGTCAACGAATTGGCACATAATCCGGATGCCCGCGATATCCTCGATGCCGGTATCCAGCTGATCCGAGGCAACGTTAAGCCTTTTCGCTTTCTCCAAAATGCTGGATATCCGTTTTACCCGGCCTGTTACGAATTCGATCGGCGCATAAGCTTCTCTTACCTTAAGCTCCATCCGCATCGTCTTGAACTTTACTTTCAGCTCCTCAACCGCTTGTTCGTATGGCTGTAGAAATAAACTCCAGTCTCGTCCATCCATCCCGGCCGCCTCCTGTTTCTAACGATGATCTGCCCCTACTGCTTCGGAGATATGACGGTAGCCGTCCTTGCGCAAACATTCTTTAAGTCCTGTTGTCAGTTCGCGCAGCAGTTCGGGTCCTTTATAGATAAGTGCGGTATAAATTTCAACGAGTGATGCTCCCGCGCGAATTTTATCGTATGCGTCTTGCGCCGTAAAAATGCCGCCTGAACCAATAATTGGCATCTGCCCGCCAGTCTGCCGGTATACGGCGCGAATGACCTCCGTCGACCGGCGCGTTAGCGGCTTGCCGCTTAAGCCGCCCGTCTCGGCCGCATGCACGTGCGTCAATCCATCCCGCGATAAGGTGGTGTTCGTTGCGATGATCCCGGATACTTCGCTGTCCATAATCGTCGCTACTGTATGCTGCAGCTCCTCATCCGACATATCCGGCGCGATCTTGACCATCACGTTCTTCGGCTTTGCGCTTCGGCTCGCAGCCTGCTTCTTAATCTCTTCCATAACGGCCCCAAGAAGCTTCCGCAGCTCTTCGCCGTGCTGGAGATCTCGAAGCCCTTGCGTATTCGGCGAACTGATGTTGACGACAAAAAAGTCGCCGTGGTCATATAAAGCGCGAATACATGCTTGGTAATCCTCATGCGCGAGCTCGTTTGGCGTTACTTTATTTTTGCCGATGTTTACGGCGATCGGTATGCGGTGAATTTTGCGCTTGGCCAGCGTTGCCGCCATCGCCTCGGCGCCGTCATTATTAAAACCCATCCGATTAATAAGCGCTTCGTCCGGCGGAAGACGGAACAGGCGCGGCTGCTCATTGCCCGCTTGTCCCTTAGGCGTCACCGTTCCGACCTCGGCGAAGCCAAGCCCGATGCTGGAGAAGGCGTCCGGCGCTTTCCCGTTTTTATCCAAACCAGCCGCCAATCCCACCGGATGCGGAAAGCTCATGCCCAGCAGCTCCGTTCGAAGCTCTGGCGATTCGGGTACGCCGTACATGGCGTGAAGTAAGCCTGTCATCCCTGGAATTCGGCCTGCCGATGCTAATCCGTCAATGACAAGATGATGGGCTTTCTCGGGGTCCAACTTGAAAAAAATCGGTTTTAATAATGAAGTATAAAGCAATCCTTTCACTCCGTTCCGCTATGTATGCTCTACGCTTCAGTTTATCCCTTTTGATGAAAAAAGAAAAGAGCTTGCAAGGGCGATCAGACACCCAAGCGCGCCCTTTCTGTATTGCGGCAGCTGCAGAAAACGATTACAATGAGGCTATAGCTCGTCTTACGAAAATCGTATAGAAAGGTTGATTGAAATGGGCGCACCCAAAAAAAAGCCAGCCACCCTTAAAACGAAACCAAAAGAAGAAGTGAACAAGAAAGCGATCATATGGGTCAGCTCCATTGTTGGCGTCGTCTTCGTTGCGATTGCGTTGCTCTTAATTTTCACTTCATAAATCAGTATTTTTTACGACAGCCATCGATAAACCTTTACGGGATTTGTTTCGTTCTCCTTTGGCTCCAGCCGGAATCGTTCGGCTGAAGGCTTCAGCTCGGACGGAAAAGTCCCGTTTTTAATCGTTACTTTTGTTCCCAGCGGCACCACGTCGTACAGCTCCTCCACATCCGCTTTCCGCATACGAATGCAGCCTAAGGATTCATCCTTGCCGATGCTGTCCGGATCGTCCGTGCCGTGAATCGCATAAAGCGTATCCGAAAGCGTCATGCCCCGGCTACCGAATATCCCGTCTTCTGTACCGTTCGGATCCCGAACCTTCTCACTAATATAGAAGCTTCCTTCCGGCGTCCGGTCTCCGCCAAGCCCGACCTTATAGCTGCGGATCACCATATCCCCCTGCACAACCGCAAGCTGATGGCTGGACACATCCACAACAATTTCGAGCGGCTTGCTCCATTCCGCCTGGAATAGTCCGTTCGTCCCGATCGGGGTCCGAGAGGCGCCTTGTTTTTCGCCGTTCTGGCCGTGACTCGCCTTCGTGCTGCCGGAAGATTGGCCGTCCACGCGTTCCGTTTTCCCCGCTGCATCAACCTGTTTCAGCTTCGCCAGAACATAAGGGAACGATTCCTTCATGCCTTCCCCTTCGCCTGCCAGGATGTTTTGCGGATAAGGTCTGATCAGCTCCTCGAGCGCTGCAGGCCACTTCCCATATAACCGACGAAAGTGATGGATGCCGCTGGCTAACGTCCAATGCATCTCTTGCGCGCTCTTCCATTTCCGGTAGGCATCCTTTACGGCCGAGCCGTCGCCCGGAACGCACAAGCATGTCTCGCGGTCATGCATCGAGACATCCATTTTATCGCTGCCGCTCTTCTCCCGCTGAACGGAAAGCAGAGGCTTCATCCTTCCGTTCCACTGCGCCCAGCCATCCTTCTCCTGAAGGCGTATTGCAATCGATAAGTCGGGTGCGTCGCCGCCTGCTTTAATAATCGTATCCATGGCATAACCAATCGGCTGTCCGATTTGCTGCGGCACAATGACAACGCCAAGCTGTGGCTCTAGCCCTGACGATGTCGATGCCGGGCTTTCGGCGCTTTTGTTCTTAAAGTCACTTAACGGCACCAAGAGCGCGGCAAGCAAAAGCGGAATCAGGGCGATTACAACCTTGCGGGTCAGCCGCTTCTTTTTTTGAAGCCTTCCCCATTCCTTCAGCTGCTCCAGTTCCCGTTCCGCAAGCGGATGCGCTTCCTGCTCGAACGCCTCGTAGATATCGCCAGCCTGAATAAAGCAATAATTCGCCTTGCCTTCCTTGCCTGCCTCCAAATAATGCTTGCCAAGCAGGTACCAGCCCATTTTATTATCAGGATGCTGCTTCACGAATTGCTTCAAATAGAGTAAATCCTCCGGCTTATCCATCCTTTTCCCTCCAACCAAACAAGTCCTGCTTTTTATATCGGTTTTGGAAATGTTTTCTTCAAGGGACTTCTTTCCCATGCTGTTATATCCACAAAAAAACTCTCCCCGGCCTTCAATCGGCCAGGGAGAGCGGGATCATTTCTATAAAATTAACCTTCGGCGTTAAACGGTTCGTCAGCGATTTTGATGGAATCCGTCGGACATCCGTCGCAGGCATCCTGCAGGTCATCATACATGTCTTCCGGGATCTCGGTGTTGCCGCGGTTGCCGTCGCCATTGAAGATGACTTCAGCCAAACCTTCATCGTCATAATCATAAATATCCGGAGCTGTCGCGCCGCATGCGCCACAAGCGATACAGGTATCTTTCTCTACCCATGTGTACTTAGCCATGGTCATATTCCCTCCTTATCGAATACGGAATTATTCCGTCTATTCTACATTATAAGTTCTACATACAGCTTGGTTCCTCAATCATCAATATATAACAAACTATCGTCTTTTTGCAAGGATGTGCCCCGAATTCGTTTGTTCCGTATCAGTGCGGAAGGATCATCTCCCAACATCCCTGCGGTAAGCACCGCGCCTTCGCCGAACCGGTCTCGGAGAGCGTCCATCGCCTTCGTCAAAGCCTCCTTCTTGGGCTGCTCTTCATAGCTGAACAAATCGAGCTGCATCGCTGTGCTTTCAGCCGGAGCAAGATTTTGCAGCGTGACGCCAAGCAGCCTGATCGGATCGCCGAGCTTCCAGTGGCGCAGGAACAGCTTACGCGCTTCCCGATTGACGTCCTCCGTCGACTGCGTCGGTGCTCCTAGCGTCTGAGAACGCGTAATCGTGGTCATATCCGGTCTGCGGATCGTAATTTGAACGGTGGAAGCGACCAGCTTCTGCCGGCGCAGCCTTCTGCATGTCTGATCGGACAGATTGAGCAGGATACGGAATACATCGTCCTGCTCCGTCACATCAGACGGCAGCGTCGTCGTGTGGCCGATCGATTTGCTCTGCTCGCGGTTCGGATTGACCGGAGAATGGTCGATGCCGTGCGCGGCCGATTTCATCCACGCGCCCATCACGCCAAACTGCTTGATCAGCATCGTTTCATCTGCGGATGCGAGCTGTCCGATCGTATGGATATTCAGCTTCGACAGCTTATCCGCCGTTTTGCTCCCTACTCCAAATAACGTTCCGCATGGTTTATCCCACAGAAGCTTCGGCACATCTCTCAGCCTGAGCACCGTAAGACCCATCGGCTTCTTCATATCGGACGCCATCTTCGCAAGCAGCTTATTCGGCGCTAGCCCGATGGAGCATGGCAGCCTCCACTCGGACATAATGCGCTTCTGCAGCGTCTCCGCGATCTCCAGCGGCGTCCCAAGCAGCTTCGAGCCTGTTATATCCATATAGCATTCATCAATCGAGACGGGCTCCACCTGAGGCGTAAATTGCCGGGCGATTGACATGAAGCCGTGCGAATATTTCCGGTATAGGTTGAAATCAGGCTTGATCAGGATCAGATCCGGACATAGCTTTAGCGCCTGCTTTACCGCCATTCCCGTTTTTACACCTTTTTTCCTCGCCGTGTAGGAGCTGGTGACGATGATGCCTTTCCTCTGCTCTATGCTGCCCGATACTGCAGTGGGCTTATCCTTATAATATTCCGGCTCTTCCGCTTCATGCACAGAACAATAAAACGCGTTCATGTCCAAATGAATAATGACTCTGCCTTTGGCCGGGTAAAAATCCTTCACATCGTTCATTGCTCATGCTTCACCGCCGATTTCCGAAAAATACGTATATCCGTTCCCATTTCTCTCAGCATATAATGGACGGAGGAACAAGTCAATGTTAAGAAATCCGCGAAAAAATCGTGAAAATGCTTATCCCCCCTCTACTTTAAACGAATAAAGTGTTATAATCATGAATTATGATTTGTAATGGCCATCAGTGAAGGAGGCGACCTATCATGTCCGCTAACATCTCGATCTTTGACACGACGCTGCGTGACGGAACGCAAGGCGAAGGGATCAGCCTGTCCGCAGACGACAAACTGAAAATTGCCCAGAAGCTCGATGCTTTAGGCGTTCATTATATTGAAGGCGGCAATCCAGGCAGCAACAGCAAAGATATCGAATTTTTCCAACGGGTAAAAGCGTTAAAGCTTAGCTCCCGCATTACGGCATTCGGGAGCACCAGACGAAAAAACTCGATCGCCGAGCACGACGCCAGCCTGCTCCGCATCGTGGAATCCGGCGTTCCCGCCGCGACCCTTGTAGGCAAAGCATGGGACTTCCACGTACATACCGCCTTGCAGACGACGCTGGAAGAAAATCTCGCGATGATCTACGAGTCCTTTGCTTTCTTGAAGCGAAGCGGTATGGAAGCGATGTACGATGCCGAGCATTTCTTCGACGGCTTCAAGCATAACCCGGAGTACGCCATTGCCGCGCTGCGCAAAGCGCAGGATGCGGGCGCCGATTGGCTGGTGCTTTGCGACACGAACGGCGGTACGCTCCCGAATGAAATTTACGACATCGTCTCGCGCGTCAGATCGGAATTGACCGCACCGATCGGTATTCATACCCATAACGATTGCGAGCTCGCCGTCGCGAACTCGCTCGCAGCCGTACAGGCCGGGGCCACCCAAGTGCAGGGGACGATCAACGGGTACGGCGAACGATGCGGCAACGCCAATCTGTGCTCCATTATCCCGAACCTTCAATTGAAGATGGGATACGACTGCTTGCCGGAAGAGCGTCTTCGCACGCTGACCAGCACCGCGCGTTATGTGAGCGAGATCGCGAACGTCCATATGCCGGTCGGTCAGGCGTATGTCGGCAACGCGGCATTCGCGCATAAAGGCGGTATCCATGTATCCGCCATTATGAAGGATTCCAAAACGTATGAGCATATTCAGCCTGAACTTGTCGGCAATAAGCAGCGGATCCTTGTATCCGAGCTTGCCGGTCAGAGTAATATTATATCCAAAGCCGTCGAGCTTGGTCTCGATGTTAACGCCAACAACGAAAAAACAAAGCAGATTATCGAGCAGATCAAGGAACTTGAACATCAAGGATACCAGTTTGAAGGCGCCGACGCTTCGCTCGAGCTATTGCTTCGGGAAGCCTTTACCGATATGAAGGAGATTTTTACGGTCGAATCGTTTAAGATGCATGTGGAAAAAACGAATGCCGGCATGATCTCCGAGGCTATCGTCAAAATCAACGTAGACGGCCAGCAGGTGTATACGGCTGCGGAAGGCAACGGACCCGTGAACGCTCTGGATAACGCGCTTCGCAAAGCGCTGGTGCAGTTCTATCCGAAAATCGAGCAGTTCCACCTGTCGGACTACAAGGTTCGCGTCATTGACGAAAAAGACGCTACGGCGGCTAAAGTCCGGGTACTTGTCGAATCGACGGGCCTGGATAATACGTGGAGCACCGTCGGCGTATCCAGCAACGTTATCGAAGCCAGCTGGGAGGCGCTCCTCGGCAGTATCCGGTACGCGCTGCTTGGCATGGATAAAGTAGAGACGGGTGTAACCGAAACGCATGAGCGACAAGGTCTCGTGAATCATTGACCCAACAAAAAAGCTGTCATATCGGAGCGGCGAAGGCCATATCCGATGTGACAGCTTTTTTCCTTACAAATATTTGTCCAAGATCCGTTCCCATTCCTCATAGGTGATGACGCCGTTGATCCGTTCGCGAATCACGCCCTCGGAGTCGATCAAGAAGCTGGTAGGAAACGTATTGACTTTATACAGCTCCGTTACATCGCCCGGGCGGTCCATCAGGATCGGGAATGTAAAGCCATGCTCCTCCACGAACTGTCGCGCCGCGCGTTCCTTGTCAAATTTCGTTGCGTTTACCCCGAGGAGCGTCATGCGGTCTCCATAGTTCTCATGAAGCTTTTGAAGATCGGGGGCCTCAAGCTCGCAGGGGCCGCACCAAGAGGCCCAGAAATTGACGAAGGTTAACTTCTCCCCCTTGCCTCCGATTTCAACCATTTGCTCGTTCAAGTCCGGAAGCTCGAAGGCTGCCGCCTGAAAGCCTGCTTTCGGCTTAAACGCCGAGGCCGACGTCTCCTCGGTTACGGAATCGTCTTGATTATATTGATAAATCGCTAATCCGGCGAAAAAAAACGCGATAATTAACAATGCTGCAACTTTTCTCATGATAGCTCCCTTCGTTTCCCCTATCTCTTTCCTTCCAAGCTTTTCATCCATTATATACAAGGATCATCGTATCACGCGCCGAAACGAAGCTCAATACGGCGGAGAGAATAGCCATAAAACCGTCAATCTCTCCTTATCATTTTCGGTTTTCCACGCTCTATTCATACCTGCCCGCTTCCGATATACTGCAAGTATAAGCATCTTCCTAGGAGGCTGGCCTTTGACAAGCACGAGCGAACATTCCGTTACGATGGTAAGAACCGTATACGAGCAGCTGATTGATGCCTGCCGGCTCGCGCTGCCTGAGGAGGCTTGCGGAGTTCTGGCGCGCGGCGAGCATTCTGCGCATATTGACCGGTTCATCCCTGTTACGAACGCGCATGAGAACCGTCTGCAATCCTTCGCCTTCCATCCCGCCAGTTGGACGGAAGTTTTTTTTGCCATGCAAAAAAACCGACAACAGCTTGTCGGCTTCTATCATTCGCATCCATGCTCCGATCCGGTGCCTTCGGCTCGGGATCTGAAGGGCATGATTCACGATTCCTCGTTAACCTATTGGATTATTTCATTCAAACAACCGACACCGGTTATTCAGCCGTACCGAAGCGTCAACGACCGGTTCGAGCCTCTATTATTAGTGCTTGCTTAAATAAGCGTATAAGTCCCCAAGCGTCGTGACATTACGTTCGAGAATACGTGCCAAATATTTGCTCCAAAGCTCTGCTGTCATCATGGCATCCTCCAGCGCGTGATGGCGCTGCGTGATGGGGATACCTGAGCTCATCAGCAGCTCATCCAGCCCGTAGCTTTCTCTTCCGGGCTCGAGCCATTTCGCAATCATCATCGTGTCCAGAACACGATGATTCAAATTCACTTTGGACGTCTTCCACAATGCCGCATTCAGGAATTGCTTATCGTGACCGGCCGCGTGAGCGATTAATAACCGCCGCCCGATAAACACCATAAAATCATGCAGCACGGTCATCAAATCTTGGGCGTCCTGCACCATTTCATTCGTAATGCCCGTTAACTCCTCAATCGCTTTCGGGACCGTCCGCTTCGGGTTTACTAAACGATAGAAGGTTTCACCCTCCACCCGTTTCCCGCCGCGAACGACAACAGCGCCGAAAGAAAGAATTTCGTCGCCGTTGTTCGGATTAAAGCCCGTCGTTTCCAGGTCAAACACGACCATGTCCAAGTCCATTAAAGGAGTATCTATCATCGACTGCTTGCGCTGTTCTCGATTGGCGTTGCGGATAAAAGCCATTTGCTGCGCGTTTTGCGAACCAAGCATGGATGCGATAGCAGGCGTAACGCCTCCCATTTTGTATAAGCTCCACATTCGGCCTACGCCTTTTTGTTCCTTCATTTTAGTACCACCGCCTTACTCTTACATCAGCCTGCCTACCGCCTGCCTGTACACAAAACGCTGCAATCGCTTCCCCTGCTTCAAGCTGCTCTTAAGCTCGTCGGTCATCTCTTTTGTCAGCTTGCTGCTGTGCAGCTTCCCGTTGTTCGCGTAAACGCCGTCCTCCGCCAGCTCCGTTGTCATCAATCGCAGCCTGAGAATGAACCGGAAAGCCTGCTCGTACGCTTTGCCGTCCTCCGCAGACAATTTCCCCGCCTCCACCAGCCTTCGAATTCGCTCCAGGGTCGAGGTGGCTCGTATGTCGGATTGAATCGCGAGCATCCGAATCGAATTTACCATTGGGATATAAGCGCCATACTTGATATCCAGGCTGCCCGCGTCTTCGCCGTATCTCTCTTTCAGCAGCTGGCCGAATATCCCTACTAGCACCTTGTGGCGCATCGTATTTTCGATCATTCGTTTGATAATGACCGGATGACTTAACGTATCCGTATAAAACATATCCTTCAGGGCGTCGACTAATCGCTCATCCCCGTACACGCGGCGTCCATCCGCGATGATGAGCAAATACCGCACCGATTCCCAAGCCGGTTCGCGAAACCATCCCTCCAGCTTCTGGCCCCAGCCGCTAAGCGAGAGACACCAATCCGGATTATCGCTGAGCACATTGCCCTCGCAGGGCGGATAACCGATTTCGATTAAATGCTTGACGATAAGCTTGCATAATTGCTGAAAGTATAAAGCGATTTCCTCTTGATTGCCGCCTTCCGGATCCGCATACACGACCCCGCTGTCCTGGTCGCTGGACAACGTCTGCTCCTTCCTGCCTCCGCTGCCGAACAATACATATGCGTATGGCACGGGGGGAGATCCTTTCCCCGACCGTGCCATTTCCGCTTCTGAGAGCGCGACCGCCTTCGAAATGATGGCGTCGTGCAATTCATTTAATTGTTCATTTAATTGTTCGACCGGCCTGGCGGGGAGGAGAGCCTTCATTTGCTCGTGCATTTGATCTCGCAAGCTGCGCAGCACGTCAACCTGATCAGCCGAAGCGATCTTTTTGGCAATCTGCGAGCGCGTCGGATCACTCATGCCCCGCTCTCTCCCTTCGGTCAGTATCGCCAATGGTTAAGCCTTAACCATGAATGCCTTGACCTGGTTTTTTCAGTTGCTCAGGATAACCATAAGCGCCGTGCTCGCTGAGGTCAAGACCGATAATTTCTTGCTCTTCCGTAACGCGGAAGCCCATGATCATTTTCATAACGCCGAGCACGATGAAGGAAGCGACCAGAACGAATGCGCCGCAGACGACGACGGATTCGAACTGAACCCAAAGCTGCTTCCAGCTGCCCGTATCAATCAGACCGCCTTGGCCGATGCCGACCTTGTCGGCAAGAGCTTGTGTCGCGAAGATACCGTTCGCAAGCGTCCCCCAAATACCTGCCATGCCGTGTACGGATAAAGCGTAGATGGGATCGTCCACTTTGAATTTTTCGAACATTTTTACGCTGTAGAAGACAAGCACGCCAGCTACCAGACCGATAACGACTGCAGCCCATGGATCAACGAACGCGCAGGATGCCGTAATGGCGACCAGACCCGCCAACGTACCGTTCAGCATCGCTGTAATGTCGGCTTTGCCGGTAACCGCCCAAGAAATGAGAAGAGCAGCCACGCCGCCGGCGCCGGCGCCGAGCATCGTCGTAAACGCTACATAAGTGAAGAAGCCGTCGCCAATCGATACGGTAGAACCGGCGTTAAAGCCGAACCAGCCTACCCATAGCAGCAATACCGACAAAGCGGTGTACACTTGGTTATGTCCCAAAATTTCGTTAGCAGAGCCGTCTTTATTGAATTTGCCGATACGAGGCTTGAGCAATACCGTCGCAACGAAGGCTGCAATGGCTCCCGTCAAGTGAACGACTGTGGAGCCTGCGAAGTCTTGCGCGCCGTCATTCGCGAGCCATCCGCCGCCCCAAATCCAGTGAGCGACAACCGGATAAATGAATCCGATGAAAAATATCGTAAACACAATGTATGATGCCAGTTTCGCGCGTTCTGCGAAGCCGCCCCATGCGATCGACAGCGAAATCGCCGCAAAAGCAAGCTGGAACAGGAAGAATACGCCGTTCGGATAATTATCGCCAGCTGCCACGTCGGCCGCCGTTGCCGGGTTGAAGAAGAAATCGCCCCATCCGATAAACTTGGCGATTGCGCTATCCCCGCCAAACGCGATGCCATAGCCGATCGCCCAATAGATCAGGGCCGCAAGTCCTACGGTAAAGATCGTTTTGCCTGCAACGTGCCCCGCATTTTTCATGCGAGTGGAGCCCGCTTCGAGAAGAATGAATCCGCCTTGCATCAGAAGAACGAGAATGAATGCCAGCATTACCCAGAGAGAGTTTAATCCCATGTTCAGCGTTGCGCCGTCCGGCCCCGCAGCAAATGCGACTACCGGGAATAGGATTGTCATCAACCCTAACGCAAGAAAAGTCTTCTTAATCAATACGACCACTCCTTTAATGTTATGTTTTCTAACACATGACGAAAGACTTAATGTCATTATAGTCAGAAGAGCTTACTTTGACAATACGCATTTTAAATATTTACAAAAAAAATCTAACGTTCGGCACAAAATCTAACACGAACGTTAGGAATTTCACGATATTCGCCTAATTTTTAGTGAATTCTTTCTCCTATCCTTCGCTTTTACAAGGCTTTTCCCGCTTAAGCCGAACGTTCCGAGCCTTCCTATATATATATTAAGTGAGGATCAAGCTCCGTCATGGAAGGTCATGTAACACGTTTGACTGTACGGTTTTTACCTATTATCATTAAGGTATAGATCATTATTAAAAGGCGGTGATGTGATGGAAGCAGCCCTATACCGTATCGGCGAATTGTCGAAGCTAGCAAAGATTAGTGCGAGAACCATCGACTATTACACCTCTATGGGATTAATCGAACCTGCTAAGCGCTCCGACAAAAACTATCGGCTCTATTCACATGAAACTTTATTGCGGCTGGAACGTATTGAGGAAATGAAAAAGGACAAATATACGTTAGATGAGATTAAAGCCAGCTTGGACACATGGAGCAAGATTTCGCCTGAAGAGCAAATCTCGCTGAAGCTGACGGAATTCCAGCAGCATTTGACGCAGCTGGAACGCGAGGTGAAGGAGCTAGAGCCGATCATTAATCAGCTCAAGCCCAAACAAGCGAATCGCCTCTACACGAGATTAACGCCTCAGACGGTGGCCTGCATCGAAGCTCTCATGCTGTTAATTAACAAAAGCTCGCTCATGTAACGTGTCCGTGTCCTTAAACATGTAGTTGGAGGAATGAACCATGTACATCTTGATTATCGCAGCCTTCGCTCTGACGATATGGGCGCAGTTCCGAGTTAAAGGAACCTTCAAGAAGTGGACGCAAGTCGCAGCGAGCAGCGGACTAACCGGTTATCAAGCCGCAAGGCGCATGCTGGACAACAACGGTCTTCACGATGTGCCGATCGAACCAGTCCCAGGCGCGCTCACAGACCACTACGACCCAATACACAGAGTCGTCCGGCTATCGGAGCCCGTTTATTACGAAAGCTCCATTTCAGCCGTTTCCGTCGCCTGCCACGAGGTCGGACATGCGATTCAGCATTCCGTGTCGTACCCGTTCCTTGTAGCTCGCCACCGGATATTCCCGATTGTAAACTTTGCGTCCGGTATCGCGCCGTTTTTGTTGCTTGCCGGTTTCCTTATGAACCAATTCAACCTGATCGGACTCGGGATCATCTTCTTCTCCGTCGCGGTCGCTTTTCAGCTCATTACGCTGCCGGTTGAATTTAACGCCAGCAATCGCGCCCGCGATTTAATGGTGGCGGAAGGTTTTATTACCAACGAGGAAGAAAGAGGCGTAGCCAAGGTGCTGAACGCCGCAGCGTTAACCTACGTAGCGGCGGCGCTGCTGTCGCTCCTCGAGCTGATCCGGTACATTCTGATCTTTACGCAGAGCAGGGAAGAATAACGAACAACACAAAAGCCCCTTGGCAGATCATAACTGCCAAGGGGCTCTTCTTTAGCTGAAATGCAGCGGCTATTCCTCCATCTTCTCCTGGAAATATCGAACGAGGAAGCCGTGGAACACTTTCGCAACAAGCGGAAGCTTTTCATTGCTCCTGCGGATGAGACCGATCGTGCGCGTAACGGATGGTTCGCTGATCCGCACCTTTGCCGGCTGAAGCGGGCCCGTATGGTGCAGGGCGAGCTCCGGCAGCAAGCTAACCCCCATCCCCGCAGCGACTAATCCGCGGATCGTATCCGTCTCTTCGCCTTCGAATCCAATGTTCGGCTCGAACCCCGCCTGCAAACAAGCGTCCCAAACAATCGGTCTTAACGAATAGCCTTCGCTGAACAAAACAAACGTCTCATCCTTTAACTGACTTAGCTTAATTTGCTCTTCCTTTGACAGCGGATGGCCGGGCGGCAGGATCGCATACAATTCCTCCGTAAGCAGCACCTCGCCGCATACCTGCTCATGCTCTTTCGGAAATGGCGAAATAAAGGCAAGATCAATATCGCCTTTAATTAAATCCCGAATTAAGGACGGATACATCCCCTGTCTGAAACGGAACTTCACATTCGGATGATGCTTGCGGAACGACGCCACGACCTGCGGGATCAGCGAAATGCCCAGACTGTGCGGGAAACCTAAACGGATTTCCCCCTTCTCCGGATCCAGAAACTCATGGATTTCAATGACAGCCCGTTCTAAATCGGCGAGAATAACCTCAGCCCGCTTCAAAAACAACGTTCCGACGGGAGTCAGCTGCAAATTTCTCCCTTTCTGAACGAACAGCTTAACGCCTAATTCCTCTTCTAGCTGATGAATTTGACGGCTGACCGCCGATTGCGCCACGTGGAGCTCCTCAGCTGCTTGGGTAACATGTTCTTTCTTTGCGACTCGCACGAAATAATAAAGCTGTCGAAGTTCCATACGTACCGGTATCTCTCCCGTAACATTCCGTTTTTAACTTCCTATTTACAAGCCATTATTGGACAATGGCATTTCATTCCGATTATAATTGATTTCGTAACCGAACAATTCATTCCGAGGAGGAACTGTTATTATGTCACAAGAACGCACAGGCGTTGCAACGCTTAAAGGCAATCCCATCACTTTGCTTGGTCCCGAGCTGAAAGCCGGCGATAAAGCTCCAGATTTCACGTTGAACAAATCTTTGACCGAAGCCGTCAGCTTGCAAGAATTCGCAGGCAAGGTTAAGCTGATTAGCGTCGTCCCTTCCATTGACACCGGCGTTTGCGACGCGCAGACACGCCGTTTCAACGAAGCAGCGGCCGCTCTAGGCGACAATGTAGTCGTACTGACCGTTAGCGTTGACACGCCGTTCGCGCAAGCCCGCTGGTGCGGCGCTGCAGGCGTTGACAAGGTCGTCATGCTGTCCGACTACAAGGATAACAACTTCGGACTCGCTTACGGCGTTCTGATCAAGGAGCTCGCCCTTGATATGCGCTCTATCTTCGTAGTTGACGGCAACAACACGATTACATACGTGGAATACCTGTCTGAAATGACGGAGCATCCGAACTACGATAAAGCGATCGAAGCGGTAAAAGCGCTGGTCTAATAGAAAGTGCTGTCTCTAAGGTCGATAGACCGCAAACAAAGCGAGTGAAGGCGATGCCTTCCTCGCTTTGTTATGTATCAACTATTGACTTTGAACGCCGCAAGCTTCTTATCCAACGTGCGGTAAATATCGATAATGACGCGATAATTGGAGCCGAGATCTCCAAGAGAGCCGCGCGAAGCGGAATAAATGTCTACCGCTGAAGTAACCGGGTTTACGCTGATCACGGATACGGTAATGTCCATCGTTCTGCCGGTCATCGTACGTTTCTCCAAGACAATTTCACCAACGGATTGTA
This sequence comes from Paenibacillus nanensis, assembly GCF_003583765.1. Taxonomy (GTDB): domain Bacteria; phylum Bacillota; class Bacilli; order Paenibacillales; family Paenibacillaceae; genus Pristimantibacillus; species Pristimantibacillus nanensis. The sequence goes on along the minus strand of NZ_QXQA01000003.1, from coordinate 239,576 downwards.
CCTCGTGCAATACTTTGTAGCCCTGCATTTTCTTCAGAGTGGATACGACTTCCTCCCATGCCTTCTCCTTCGAAAGCTTGTAGAAGTGCGATTTCAGCACTGGATCCTTCGCTCTGTCGCCCGTCTGTTCATGACTGCGCAGCAGCCCGATTAAGGTCCGCTTCAACAACAACAATCTCCCCCTCTATCGCTATGTACATTACTATTCATGATAACATGTTTTTACCTATGAAAAAAGAGCTTTCACTGTCTTTCAACAGCTAATCGCTCTCCATCGTCATTGGAAACCCGCCTATGCCGTCCGACTCGCATGTTTCTGAACCCGCTCTCGCAGGTGGGTGTCCGCAGCCATGCTTTTGAAATCCCCGTTCGAGGGCGCGTCAGCCGCAAGGCAATGTAGGTCTCCCGTGAAACAGCCATTGGTTCAAAACAACGAAGAGCCGTTACGAACATCGCAGGATGTATAGCTATTATAGACCGAACCGAAGCAAAAGTAAACTTGAGCCGGGCTGTTATTTATTGGAATCCTTATAGTCATCCTTTACAAGCTCTTCCCGATCCATTTCCGCCGCTTCCTCAGCCGCTTCTTCTTCCGACTGCTTCATCTTCTCCGCTTGTTCTTGCAGCTTCATATAGATAATGTTGAAATTCCAGAAGGAGACAAAGGCGATAATACTGCCTGTAAAGAACATAAACATAAAGCCCTTCATGAAGTTCCAGCTAATCACGATAACGAGTGCAATCATGATGATATTGGATAAGGACCGAAACGGCTTGCCAATCGTAATCAGCAGCGCGTTTTTGATCAATTGAAACGTTTTCATATGATAGTGCACAAGCATCGAGAAAAAGTTAAATAACGACGCCGCAACAAGAACTAAAAAGGCGAGGAAAATATACGAGATGACGCTGAATTCCTCTCTGTAAAAGAAGAAATTGACAACAAGAAGCGCAAACAAAACCGTATACAGGATGCCGCCGATCATGCTTTGCTTGTAATTTTCCTTATAGCCGCGGAAAAACGTCTTAAATAATGGCACATCCGCTTCTCCCGTCACCCATTTGCGCGCCACGGTAAACATCGCCGCTGTTGCAGGGAATACCAGAAACGGCGTCAGTACGGCCACTACAATCGCCGGCAGCGTTAGCAATGGAAGAATGCCATATGTCTCGACATCTTCTGGATTTAATCCAAACAAGGCCGTGAATAGAATAAAAATAACCGGCAGCGAGCAAACGACCCACAACAGATTAATTACCGCCAGCCTCATGATCCATTCGGAGATTCGATAGAATCCCCCCATTAGTCCTCTAGGTTCCATCCGCTTCAGCCTCCAGCTTGGTCTATTTCTTTCCTTGATCCTCTGTTCATTATGGTTATTAGACCGCCCATTTTTGCCAAAGTAGGCCTCCGTCTAAACGCCAAACGCCTTAATGCATAAGATGTAGCATGCATTACCCATCAAGATGATTAAAGGGAGGTTGCTGACATGAGCAACGCAGTTAACGGTTTATATAATTCGACCGGCGCTATACTCGTATTGTTTATCCTTCTAGTCATCATTGCAAAAACACTTTGCTTCTATTGAATAATAAAAAGGGGGAGTCCGGATGCCCGCAAGGCATCACGGACTTCCCCGATTTTTTGCATTGTGTTAGTTGTTGACGAAATCGTCGGACGGGCTCTTCGGACGGCGATTTTCGGTGCGGCCTTCGCCGCTGCGCTTGCTGCCGTAGCCGCTGCGTCCTTCATAGCCGCCTCGCGAGCCGCCTCCGCTGCCGTAGCTGCCGCGCTTGTCATCGCGGCCGCGATAACCGCCGCCTCCGCTGCCGCTGCGGGAGCCGCCGCTATAGCCGGAACGGTTAAACGGACGTCCATTCGAGCGGATATCCGGTCTGCGCTTCTTCGCGCGGAGCGGTTCTTCCGGCGTCAATTCGATGTCGACGTTTTTCTTCTCGCCAGTTAACAGCTTCATCGCCGCAGCAAGCAGCTGTACGGAATCATATTGCTCGAGCAGCTGGATCGCAATCGCTTTGTACTCCGCGAACTCTTCGTTCTGAACAACTTCCAGAACCCGCTCTGCCGTGACGCGCTGTTTCCCCTCAATCGCTTCCGCGATGCTTGGAAGCGGCTTACGGTTCATGCGTTGACGAGTGATACGCTCGATAAAATGCAAATGATCGATTTCACGCGGCGTAACGAAGGTCCAAGCCGTACCTTCCTTTCCGGCGCGGCCTGTACGGCCGATACGGTGTACATAGCTTTCCGGGTCTTGCGGCAAGTCGAAATTGATAACATGCGTGACGCCAGAAACGTCGAGTCCGCGTGCCGCAACGTCCGTTGCGACCAGCACGTCGATGCTGCCGTCGCGGAACTTGCGCATAACGTTATCCCGCTGGTTTTGGGACAAGTCGCCATGCAGGCCGTCTGCGGAGTAGCCGCGCTTCTGAAGCGCTTCGCTCAGCTCGTCTACCCGGCGCTTGGTGCGTCCGAAAATAATCGCAAGCTCCGGAGATTCCATGTCAAGCAAACGGCTAAGCGCTTCGAATTTTTGACGCTCGTGCACTTCAATATACGATTGCTCGATCGAAGGCGCCGTTACCTGCTTCGGAATAACGGATACATGCTCCGGATCCTTCAAAAATTGCTGCGCCAGCTTCTGGATATTAACCGGCATTGTGGCGGAGAACAGCATCGTCTGGCGCTCTTCCGGAACCATCTTCAGAATGGACTGAATATCCTCCATAAAGCCCATATCCAGCATTTCGTCCGCTTCGTCGAGCACGACGGTTTGCACGTCGTCAAGGCGGATCGTTTTGCGGTTGATGTGGTCAAGCAGCCTGCCCGGTGTTCCGATAATAATTTGCGGCTTCTTCTTCAAAGCGCGAATCTGGCGGCCGATTTCTTGTCCGCCATAGATTGGCAGCGAACGAAGGCCTTTGTATCGTGTAAGCTTACCGATCTCATCCGCCACCTGGATAGCGAGTTCACGGGTCGGCGTCATAATTAATGCAACGATGCGATCCTCGCTTGTTGGAATCTTGTTAATGAGCGGGATTCCGAATGCCGCTGTTTTTCCTGTGCCTGTCTGTGCTTGGCCAATTAAATCGCGGCCTGTCAATGCAACTGGAATGGACTTAGCTTGAATTGGGGTCGACTCTTCGAATCCAAGCTCTGTAATTGCTTGCAACACTTTAGGTTCCAAGCCGAAATCAGCAAATGTGTTCAATCTTTTCTCATACTCCTTCTATCTAAAGCCTGCTTATAGAATATCCAAACCATTATAGCACAAACAGGAATATGAATACCAGTTCGCTCGGAATAGCCATACTAATACGACAGCATTTATTGTTGGGAGCGATTGCAATGAATCTTCTTAGGAGACGCTATCTCCTGACCTTTCCGGTCATGACTCTTGGATCGCTGCTGGTGGCCGCGGGCTTTAATTTGTTCCTTATTCCCCACCAGCTGCTTAGCGGGGGGTTGTCCGGCATCTCTATGATGATCGGTTATATTACCGGCAGCAATATCGGCTGGCTATATTTCGTGCTGAACGTGCCTGTGCTCGTCTGGGGCTGGTTCGGCATCGGGCGAAGATTCGTGCTCTGGAGCACGTATAACGTGGTCGTCACGACGCTGTTCCTTCAGCTTGTGCCTGTCAAGCATATTGTGGAAGATATATTGCTCGGAGCCGTTTTCGGCGGCATTATCGTCGGCTTCGGCAGCGGTATAGCGCTGCGTTACGGCGGATCTTCCGGCGGATTCGATATTATCGCCTCCATCATAACGAGAAAGCGCGACCTGCCGATAGGGATGCTAATCTTTCTGCTTAACGGGCTTGTCATTGCGATTTTGATCTGCTTTACGCGAAATTGGGACTTGGCGCTCTATTCGCTCGCCGCCATTTTTACCGCGGGCAAAATTGTGGATTTGATCCATATTCGGCATTTAAAAGTTACCGCTTTTATTATTACGACGAAAACCGAAGAGCTGCTGGGAAAGCTGCTTACGCATCCCCGCGGCATCACCATTATTAAAACGAGAGGGGCCTTCTCGTCCACAGAAAAAGATATGCTGATGACCGTAAGGACGAAATTCGAGCTGGCCGAGCTGACCAAAACCATCAAAACGATAGACCCTCATTCGTTCATCAATATTGTCGAGACCGTCGGCGTCGTCGGCGATTTCCGCAGGCAAGACGCGACATAAATCTATGCAGGAACGGATTTTTCCAGTTATCGCTATGTTTTTGAATATGTTCCTGTTATAATGTCTATATCCCGCAGATTCATAAGTTGTACAGTTTCATGCCATAGGTTATCCCTGCTGCTTTCTTGTTCCGACAATTAGGATGAAAGGGTGAGCTAAGATGGATATGGAAACGGTCAAATTGTCTCTGATTGTAGAAAAACTTGCCCCTGAGCTCGGTCCTTTTCTCACTTCGCGCGAGATGGACCTCACCATTGTGCTGCGGGACGGCCTTGATTTGCTGGAGCCGGCAGACGCGATGGAAATCGTGCAGTACAGCATATGCAACGGGCAGAAACAAACTTTGCTGCAATAATCGGGTCACAACGCAATCCATGAGGCCAGCCGGCTAGTCCGGCTGGCCTTTTATTTCTTCTCCTAGAAAAAAACAGATGACCATGACAAGCCGTGTGCCTTATAATTTTGACAGAACGTTTACCCAAGAACGCCTGTGAGGAGAGAGCACAATGGACATCATCATAACGACCTTCCTTTTACTGTACAATTTGCTTACCGGATCAGGTGAAGACAGTGAAAACGCTAAAAAAATCGCAATCGCGTATTTGAACGCAACCGCCGGCGAAACAATTGTTCAGCCGGAAAGCCCGGTAGTGCCGGGAGAACCGGCGGGGCAGACAAATTCGGGGCAATCGCCGGCCAAAAAAGATCCGCAGCCGGATACTCCCCCTATCAAAGGCATTTACGTCACGGCTCACAGTGCCGGCGGATCCCGCATGGAATCCCTGCTCAAGCTTGTGGATGAGACAGATCTGAACAGCATGGTTATCGATATTAAAGATGACAATGGCTATATTACTTATCCGACAACAACGCCGGAGCTGCTCGAAATCGGAACGCCAAAAAAGTTTATCGGCGACATCGAGAAATTAATGTCGACCCTTAAACAGCACGATATTTATCCCATCGCAAGAATTGTGGTGTTTAAAGATACCGTCTTATCCGTGAAAAAGCCGGAGCTATCCTTCCTGCAGGCTGACGGCACGATTTGGAAGAACGGACGCGGCGAAAGCTTCGTGAATCCGTACCGCCAAGAAGTATGGGATTACAATATTGCGATCGCCAAGGAAGCGGCGAAGCTGGGCTTCAAAGAAATCCAATTTGATTACGTTCGATTTCCGGAAGGCTTCGAGAACCGTTCTGATTCGCTCACCTTTAATAAAACGGATGTCTCCCGCGTCGACGCGGTCGCCGGTTTCGTCAAATATGCGCGCGAGCAGCTTGAACCGCTTGGCGTAAGAGTGTCCGTCGACATATTCGGTTATGCGGCTTCGGTTCCAGCTGCGGAAGGCATCGGGCAAGATTTCGTGAAAATATCGAACGACGTGCACGTCATATCGCCCATGGTCTATCCGAGCCATTACAGCACAGGCTGGTTCAATCAGACTTCGCCGGACCGCAGTCCTTACGAGACGATTAAAGGCGCGATGGAAGATACGCACGAGAAGCTTAACGATACCGGGGAGCTCAAGCCGATCATTCGGCCGTGGATTCAAGATTTTACAGCAAGCTGGCTGGGCAAAGGAAATTATTTGAAGTATGGGAAAGCCGAGGTTGAAGCGCAAATTAAAGCGCTCCATGACTCGGGCATTAACGAATATTTGCTTTGGAACGCAGGCAACAAATATTCCCCAGGCGTCATTTATAAATGATTATACGTAAAACGGCGGGCCAGTTGGCCCGCCGTCTTCTTTTGCTCCGTGTTCAATTATTGAGAAAGCCGCAGCGCAAGATTGTACATATCCATATCGAACGGCTTCTTCGTATTCACAACCGTATCGATATCCGTTGTAACCAGCTCGCCTTTGACGACGCCGCAAGCTTTGCCCGAGTTGCCTTCAATCAGCTGTCTTACGGCGAAGTCGCCGAGTCGGCTGGCCAAAATGCGGTCAGCTGCGGTTGGCGTTCCTCCGCGCTGGATATGCCCAAGCACCGTTACCCTCGCTTCGATTCCGCTTAGCTCCGTAATTTTATTCGCTACTTCCTCGCCTTTGGCAGCACCCTCCGCGACCACGATAATACTATGGCGCTTGCCGTTGGCGAAGTTATGCTTCATCCGCTCCGCGACTACATTCAGGTCGAAAGGAACCTCCGGCACAAGAATCGTTTCGGCGCCGCTCGCCAGACCTGCGTAAAGCGCGATATCGCCGCAATGGCGTCCCATTACTTCGACAACGGATGCGCGTTCATGAGAGGACATCGTGTCGCGAATTTTGTTAATGGCGTCTACTACGATGCTTACCGCCGTATCAAAACCGATTGTCGTATCCGTACACGCGATATCGTTATCGATCGTTCCCGGCAAGCCCATCGTCTTAATACCGAGCTTGCTCAGCTTGTTCGCCCCTTGGTAGGAACCGTCTCCGCCGATTACGACCAAGCCGTCGATTCCTCGCTCGCGAAGGATTTCCGCCGCGCGCTGCTGGCCTTCCGGAGTCAGAAACTCTTTGCAGCGGGCCGTCTGTAGAATCGTGCCGCCGCGTTGAATGATGTCGCCTACGCTGCGAAGATCCATCGGACGCAAATCATTGTTCAGCAGACCTTGGTAGCCGCGCTGCACGCCGTATACTTCCAGTCCGTGATACAGAGCGCTGCGGACAACCGCACGAACGGCCGCGTTCATCCCTTGGGAATCTCCTCCGCTTGTCAATACTGCGATCGATTTTACTGCTGTCATAATAAAACTCCTCTACGCTATGATTAATGTTAGGTTTGCTGATTGCGTATCCAATTACTATTCACAAGGAAGAATAGGCGCGTAAGCGGGCTTCTCTTCATCAGCTGCTTCTTCACTTCCTTCACCTCCGACTGCTGCCGCACCTTCGGATCGGATAAATAAAGCGCGAGCAAGCCTTCGATAATCAGCCGGTGAAACCGCCAGGCAGGCAAAGACTTCACGTCTTCCCTAGCCCTGTTCACGATTAGGCCGATTCTCTCTACCAGAAGGCTCTTGTTCTCATAGTAATTGCAGAAATTCAAGTCCCCGCCGATATGGTCCTCTTCTTGATCAATTAAATAATCAAGCATAATATGTAGACCGCACACATGCGGGAAATAAATATGGCGTATGCTCTCGGCATCCTGAGCCGACAGATTCTCCTCGCTGGCCGCCAGAAACAGCATAAACATCCCCAGCGTCGAACCCGTTGCCGCGGCAAACTCATTCCATTTGAGATGCGGGTATTTAGTCTGGTGGCGCTCCCACCATGCGAGCAGCTGCGGCTCCCGAAGGTCCTTCCGAATATGCTTGTACACCTGCAAATCCCCGTACAGCCCCACCAGCTCCGTCACATGCTTGCGCACGCTCTCGTACGAAGGCAGTTTTGCCGCCTGGATTTGACAGGTACGGACCAAGTGGTGCAAATATCCGCCGTCATCGCTTTCGGCTCGCAGCCCGTAATAATCGATAAGCGGCGTTCCCGGATTAACGGCGTCCAGCATCGATTGATGCAGCAGCCGAAAATCATCCGGATCGAGCGAAGTGCTTCTGTCGCAAAGGTTGTCCAAATAGTCGCTGATCGTCTGAAGCGCAACGATTAACGGAATCAAGACATGCCGATAATCCAGATTTGCCGCCGCGTAGACGCCGCCTCCCTGGCAATGGAACTTTTTATCGTGCATGCTGTTGAGCGCTTGCGTCCTTAATTCTTGATCCGGAATAGCTTCAGCCAGCTTCTTCAGCTTGTCCAGCTCTGCCTCAACCCCGGGCAAGACATACTTATATACGCGATGCATCAGCTTAATCGGGCCTTTGGGCACCCTTCTGCCTGATAAAGTCGTTAGTCTCACGTCGCACCCCCTTATGAGAATCTTGTCATGAATGCCGGCGCGATTCCAATTCCTGATTCAAGCGATACCAGATATGCAAATCGTTAATTCGGCTCGCGTATTCCGCAATTTGAGCATTTAACAAGCATGAACGCTCAAAATTTTCTTCGTTGTTCAGCTCCGCTTGCTTTCCGTTAATCGATTGCTCCAGCTGCATTATAAGATCTGGAATCCGGCCGCGGATCAGCTCCCACTCTTCAATGATGCGGGCTTGTACTTCGCGGCTGTACAGCTCCCATTCCCGTTCCAGCTCAGGCAGATGAATGTGAAGCCTTTCGTTCCAAACAAAACGATAATCCGCCATCATAAACCTCCACTCATAAATGTACCATTTCGCCTCGCAATAATCCAGCCACAAATCGGAAAGCAACCGTGCTATACTGATTAACAGCCGGCTAGTATGAAGGCATTGTAAATTCATGCTGGACCAAGGAATCCGCATAGTAGAGATGGAGTGAAACTACAGCTATGACTGAAACAGAAAAAGCAGCGACTGCGATATCTTCCACTGCCAGACAGGAGACGCTCGCTTTGCGGGCTTTTAATTTTTCCACCTTTTCCACGCAAGCGCTCGTTGTGTCTTTTATTCCTTTATATTTTATGACGAAAGGCTTCTCCGAGAGCCAAATCGGCATTTTATATTCTTCTGGACTTTTTGTATCCATTTTCGCCAATATCATTACCGGGCTTGCAAGCGACAAATACCGGACAATCCGCAAAATATTAATTGCGCTGTTATTCGGGCAGCTGGCGATGATTTCGCTGCTTTTTCCGATTGAAAACTTCGCGATGGTATGCGTAGTGATGACCGCTTTTTATTTTTTCCAGACGCCGATCAACCCGTTAAGCGATAGCCTCATCCTGCTCTCAAGCCAGTATACGGGGACGCCGTATGCGCTCGTTCGAATATTCGGCTCGCTCGGCTTTGCATTGAGCGCCTACGGACTGGGGCTGCTTCTCAAAGGCATCGGCTCGGAATGGACAATTCTTGTCGCGCTATGCACGGTTGCGACTTCGCTGGTGCTGACGATCTTTATAAGAGACTACCAGGGTTCGTCTCGTAAAATCGAGTTTTCGGGCTTTTTTAAGCTGCTTCGTCAACGAAATGTAATGCTGTTTTTTTCTCTGATCCTGCTTGTTTCGATCTCGCATCGGATGTACGAAAGCTTCCTTGCGGTCACGATGCGGCAGCTCGGGGCGAGCGACTCGCTCGTTGGACTTGCTTTGCTTGTCTCGGCGGCCAGTGAAATTCCGATCCTATTCCTTCTCGGCAAATACGGGCATAAGCTGAAGGAATTGCCGCTGCTCGTCTTCGCCTCGCTCATGTACGGGCTTCGCCTATGGTTTATGAGCGAAATCGAAGATCCCCGCTGGATCGTTGCGACGCAGGCTATGCACAGCGTTTCCTTCGGCGTCTATTTCTCGACAGCGCTAAGGTATATCTCGCATCTCATCCCGGACGAATACCGCGCTTCGGGCCAAGCGGTCTACACCGTCATCTGGACTGGCGTCGCCGGTCTCGTCAGCGGCGTGCTCGGCGGCCTCATCTACGAGCAATTCGGCCGCATAATGTTCTACCACATCGCAACCGGCATCGCAGGCGCGGCGGCCGCAGGCTTCCTGCTCTTCTTCTTCAGCCGCTTCAGCAAGGGCTGAGCGGGAGAAGTCGGTTGGCTGCTGGACGCATATATTCGCGCCACACGTGCTTATTTCGTCCGACTGGCTGCTCCGGACACACTTAGTTGCGCCGCACGTGCTTATTTCGTCCGGCTGGCTGCTCCGGACACACTTAGTGTGCCACACGTGCTTATTTCGTCCGGCTGGATGCTCCAGACACACTTATTTGCGCCACACGCGCTTATTTCGCCCAGTTTGTTGTCTCGGACTCACTTAGTTGCGCCACACGTGCTTATTTCGTCCGGCTGGCTGCTCTGAACTCGTTTAGTTGCGACACACGCGCTTATTTCGTCCAACTGGCTGCTCCGAACACACTTAGTTGCGCCACACGTGCTTATTTCGCCCGGCTGGCTGCTCTGAACTCGTTTAGTTGCACCACACGTGCTTATTTCGCCCGGTTTGCTGTCTCGGACACACTTAGTTGCGCCACACGCGCTTATTTCGTCCGGCTGGCTGCTCCGGACACACTTAGTTGCGCCGCACGTGCTTATTTCACTCGTCTGGGTGCTCCGGACACACTTAGTTGCACCGCACGTGCTTATTTCACTCATCTGGTTGCTCCAGACACACTTAGTTGTGCCACACGTGCTTATTTCGTCCGGCTGGCTGCTCCGAACACACTTAGTTGCGCCACACGTGCTTATTTCGTCCGGCTGGCTGCTCCGAACACACTTAGTTGCGCCACACGTGCTTATTTCGTCCGGCTTTCTGCTCTGAACTCGTTTAGTTGCGCCACACGCGCTTATTTCGCCAAGTTTGCTGTCTCGGACTCATCTAGTTGCACCACACGTGCTTATTTCGTCAAACTGGCTGCCCCAGACACTTTTAGTTGCACCACACGTGCATAGTTCGACCGGCTGGCTGCTCTGAATTCGTTTAGTTGCGCCACACGTGCTTATTTCGTCCGGCTGGCTGCTCTGAATTCGTTTAGTTGCGCCACACGTGCTTATTTCGTCCGGCTGGCTGCCCTAGCACTTTTTGTTACGCAACCATTTGCCACGCCTACTTGTTCAGTGTGACCTCTTCTCCGGACACATTTAATTACTCCGTAAAAGCTTAACCCACCAAATGTTACTCCGGCCATTCTCACTCACTACGACTCTCCTAATTATTAGAAAATAGAAGAGTAAAATTGTCACAGTACGCATAAACGATATGCAGCCCATAGCGTAATAAAATTTAAATTATTGGAGATAAAAAAGTGCGGTTTCTTCAACCAAAAATTCGTGATGACGTTTAAGCGTTGGTCTTGCTGGCCTTATTAGGCCTTTTTCAATAAGTGATTTAACAACAAGCCGACTAAATGTCGTTTTTTTCTGTATAAGTCCGCAAACCTCATCGATTTTAAATGATTGGCGAGAAACGGCAAAGGCACGAATGATTTCTTTCTCGTAAATGTTTAACTCATGTTGCTCTCTGCTTGTAAACTTCGCGACCATCTCTTGAACGAATGCTCTGCACAAGTGCCCCTTCTTCTCCAGTTCATCCCAACTAAAGGGGATATAAGTGATCCCATGCAAAAGCATCGTGCGGATACGCTGTTTTTCGAAATCGAAGCGGCTTCTCGTGATCGTTTCCGCGTGGGCGCTGTAGCCTTCGCATTCGAAGGAGGAGCGGTAGGGACAGTAAAACACATCAAGAAAAATACTTATTCCGCCTGGCCCTTTGATTTCGTATTCCAGCACAAATCCCTCGAAGCTTTTAAAAACCGGCCAAAGCGCTTCTTTAAAAAGCTTGATTGTGCCGGTTAAATCCTTTTCCAGCATCTCCCTTCGCCTTGGGCTTGCTTCCGCTTTCTGTTTTTGCAGAAATAGGTCAAATTGCCTTTCAAATAGCTTATCATGCATGCTACCGCCTCCTAAAATAAGAAAATGGACATAAAAAATGCGCTGTCCGCCCTCCAACGAGAACAAACAGCGCATGCTTTACGCTACCGCTATAATAGCAACATCATAACACAAGCCATAAGCATTACGAAAGAGTACGCGAAACAAAGCGTGTGCTAAACAACATGCTTTGAATGATAACGCGTACGTTGAACAATCAATGTGCCTTGAACGATAAAGCGTACTTTGAACAATTCAATCTACGTGCCCTGAACGAAAAAGCGTACTTTGAACAATCCAATCAACGTGCCCTGAACGATAAAGCGTACATTGAACAATCCAATCAACGTGTCTTGAACGATAAAGCGTACATTGAACAATCCAATCAACGTGTCTTGAACGATAAAGCCGTACATTGAACAATCAGTGTGCACAGTGTACCTTGAATGATAAAGCGTACATTGAACAATCAGTGTGTCTTGAACGATAAAGCGTACATTGAACAATCAATGTGCGACTTAGCGCGGTTTCTAACAAAAGATCTGTGTTAAAGCTAAGCGCCTACGTGGAACAAATGATGAGTGTTGAACGAAACTGCTTCCTTTAGCAAACAGTGTGCCTTGTACGAGTGTACATACATCGATCAATCAATGTGCGTTCAACCAAGCTCGTGCTTCGAACAAACGGTATGGGATTAAAGCTAACTTTTAATGAAACGAACGATATGTGCTGAACTGACGGTATATACTGGACGATTAGGCGTATGTTGAACAAAAAAAATGCACTAAGCCACGCGGCGGATAATGACTTCGTTGTAACGCAGACCCTGCTTGCATTGAAAAAAAGGATCGGGCTGTCACAACTTGCAAGGCTCGATCCGCAGCAATAAAAAGAGGCCCCCGCATGGGGAGCCTTTTTGTCGTGGTCGTATGCTTTATAATCCGATAAACCTATAGTTTGTGGACGTTGGCCGCTTGAGCGCCGCGGTTACCTTCCGTGATATCGAATTCAACCGCCTGGCCTTCTTCCAGGGACTTAAAGCCATCGCCTTGAATCGCAGAGTAGTGGACAAATACGTCTTCTCCGTCCTCCACTTGAATGAAACCGTAGCCTTTCTCTGCGTTAAACCATTTTACTGTACCTTTCAACGTGCATAACCTCCTAGAATGTTCCGCTGTCTCGGGACAGCGTGAGATCATTATACCGATCCGGTATTCAAAATGCAATTCCAGCTATTTTTCACAAGTTTAGCCTTCGATTACAATTTCAAGGAATTGATTCGAGTCCGGAATAAAAGGCAGCGATGAGTTTTTCAGCGCCGGCGCACCGCCTTCTCTCCGAATCATCTCCATCAAACCCTCCAGCTTCTCATACGGCTTCCAGTGCAGCGAAATTAACGGATAGATGCGAACCTTTCCTCCGGGCCTGCATACTCTCATCAATTCCCGCACCGCATTCTCGTGAAACGAATAGCCGAATTGCTCTGCGTATAAAAACAGGAAGTGGCTGCATAAGACGAGCGAAAATTCGTGGTCTTGATAAGGAAGCTTAGGCAGCGAACCTCCCTTATAACAGAATACCCCATCTTCCGACTGAACATGTGAGGCAAATTTCGTGAGCGATGCTTCCCTGCCTTCGCGATGCCGGTCGATCGAGCCGTAATAGCTCCAGTCAAAACGATCCTTCAGCGCATCGAGCTTTGCTGTCGAGGTCGCGATCTCTTCCCTTGCCTCAGCGATCCATTTCTGAACATCCCCGCCATAACGGGGATCGACCGCAAAGGCTTGGTAGCCGCGGCTTCTCGCTTCTGCAGTGAACGATGAGCCTCCTGCAGCCACATCCAAAATTGGTCCAGTGCTCAGCTCTGCTTCCGTCAGCCCGAACATCGACAAGTACTCCTCGTACCCTCTGCAGGTCATCGCTACTCCGACTTGCTCGTAAATCTGTTGTGACATTCCTCATCTCTCCTCTTCTCAACTCGTCTTTTTCAAAACCTAAGCTCATCTCGATCACCATTCATCAGCCGTTTGTATTGATTACCGCAACCAGAATGGCTATCATGTTAACTATACCATAATTCACTAATTAAAGGTGGAACCGTCATGTTTAAAAAACACCAGATTTATAAAACCGATAAGTACAACATGCTTACTGTTGAAGTGCAGGGCAAGACGCTAATCGTTCGAGAGATCACCGACCAGTGGGGCGAAGAGTGCCACACGTTCGTCAGCCGACCGCAGCTCATGCATTGGGCGGAAAACCGTTTTCGCGAAGACGATTTTGTTGGACGCGAGGAAGAACGGGAAGCGATTATGAACGCGCTTCGGGAAGTGTAGCGCGGGCCGCGGCGTTTGAATCGCCTTCTTTGCTTTCAAAAAAAAGGAAATGGACTGTGCGCCAGCGAACATATCGTTACGGCGGGCCGCATAGTTAACGATAGGGGGTTGATCAGACAGTATGGACATGGCGACATCTACCATTATTTTTATCATTGCGGCATTTGCCCTTGGCGCCGTCACGATTATGAAACGCGATTCCTTGCCGCCAAAAATGCGAAGGGGACTGGCGCTTATTTCGCTTGTCATGATCGCGTTCGCTTTTTTCCTAATTGTGTACGCGTTATTTACGATGGGCGAAGGAACGCTTTAACGGACGGATAATGCCGGGCCTTTCGGGACATAGTACTGACAAACTGTGTCTTGAGAGGTGATGCAAGCATGAAGTGGCTTCCTTTGCTGCTGGCGGTTACCTTGACCCAAGGCGCCGCTGCCGATTCCATCCGCGTCAGTACACGCGCTGAAGGCCCTAAGCAACATCATTCATCCATACCGAGGAGGAATACTATGAGCAACGTACCTAAACGTTCTGAAACGGCGGTCGAATACCGCTGGAAGCTGGAAGACCTGTTCCCGAATCAAGAAGCTTGGGACAAAGAATACGCAGAAGCCAAGCAATTGATCAAAAAAGCGGCAGACTTCCAAGGCAAGCTCAAAGACGCCGCGCAGCTGAAAGCATGCTTTGAGCTGGAGGATGAGCTTTCGCTTCACGTTGAGCGCCTTTACGTGTACGCCAACATGCGCCATCACGAAGATACAGCTGAACCGGGCTTCCAAGCGCTGTCCGACAAATCGAAAAAGCTCAGCGTGGAAACAGGCGAGGCGTTATCCTTTGTAACGCCGGAGGTGCTCAGCTTATCCGACAGCGAGCTGGATGCGATGATCAATAACGAGTCGCTCGCGAAATACCGCCATACGCTCGAAGAGATGAGAAGACAAAAAGCGCATGTCTTATCGAAGAGCGAGGAAGCGCTGCTTGCCCAAGTCGGCAATGTCAGCACCGCGCCCGGCACGATCTTCAGCATGCTGAACAACGCGGATTTGAAATTCCCGAAGGTGAAAAACGAAAAAGGCGAAGAAGTCGAGTTAACGCACGGCCGCTATATTCAGTTCCTGGAGAGCAAAAACCGCGACGTGCGACGTGAAGCCTTCAAAGCGATGTACGATACATACGGCAAGCTGAAAAACACGCTCGCTTCGACGCTGAATGCGAACGTGACAAAAAATATTTTTTACGCGAAGGCTCGCAAATACGATTCTGCGCTCGGAATGTCGCTGTATGGCGATAATATTCCGAAGGAAGTGTATACGAATCTGATCGACACGATTCATAAGCATTTGCCGCTGATGCACCGTTATATGGAGCTTCGGAAGCGCCTGCTCGGACTCGATGAGCTTCATATGTACGACTTGTTTGCGCCGCTTGTGGAAGAATTCGATATGGAGATCAGCTACGAGGACGCGAAGAAAACGATCAAAGAAAGCTTGAAGCCGCTCGGCGACGATTATTTGAACGTGCTTCAGGAAGGCTTCGATCAAGGCTGGATCGACGTTTACGAGAATGAAGGTAAGCGAAGCGGCGCCTACAGCTGGGGCGCTTACGGCACCCATCCTTATGTGCTTCTGAATCACAAAGATAATTTGAACAGCATGTTTACGCTGACGCATGAGATGGGCCACGCGCTGCATTCGTACTATTCGGACAACAACCAAAATTATAGGGATGCGCAATATACCATCTTCCTGGCTGAAGTTGCTTCTACGTTAAATGAAGCGCTGCTGATGGACTACTTGCTCGGCAAGTCGACGGACGCAAAGGAAAAAATGTACCTGCTCACCTACTATGCGGACCAATTCCGCACGACGGTATTCCGTCAAACGATGTTTGCCGAGTTTGAAAAAATCGTGCACGAGCGCACGGAAGCCGGCGAATCGTTGACGCCGCAAGAGCTGAGCAAGATCTACTACGATCTGAATAAGCTTTATTACGGGCCGGGAATGGTTGTCGATCAGGACATTGAAATGGAATGGGCGCGCATTCCGCATTTCTACAACAGCTTCTATGTGTACAAATACGCGACGGGCTTCTCTGCCGCAACCAGCTTCTCGAAGCAGATTTTGGAGGAAGGCGAACCGGCAGTGGAACGTTACCTCGGCTTCCTGAAGAGCGGCGGCAGCGACTTCTCGATCAACATCCTGAAGAAAGCCGGCGTCGATATGTCGACTCCGGAGCCGATCGAGCAGGCGATGAGCGTGTTCGAAGAGCTGATCGGGCAGATGGAAGAGCTGACTTCAAGCAGGAATGTGAAGTAATTGGCGTTTAATAGAAAAGCCTCGGGCCGCCTTAGGGCCTGAGGCTTTTTTGGTGTATCGGGAGCGGCAGCGTTGCGGGAATTGCAAGCCGGGTTTTACGGCTTACGGGCAGCGTTGCGGATGAGCTCTGTAAGCCGGGTTTTACGGCTTACGGGCAGCGTTGCCGCGCGGATGAGCTCTGTAAGCCGGGGTTTACGGCTTATATGCGGCACTGCTGCGCAAGCAGCAAGTTAAAGCAGCTGGCCGATGGCGAAAGCCAGCAGGCCGGCGAAAAGCGACGACAGGAGGTTCACCCTGTCGTTGTTCAGCGCGGCAAAGCCGCGCACATGCCGCGCCGCGCGACCGCAATGCTCGGCGCGCTCCGTTTCGCTGCCGCACACTTGGCAGCGAAACATGGCCTGGCCGGTGGCGCCGAGCAGCGAATCGGCGAAGGCCCCGGCCAGGCCGGCGGCGGCCGCTGCGGCGATCAGCGCCGCCGCCGCAGCGGCTTCGCCGGGCTCGCCCGCAGCTGCGCCGGCGGGCTGCGCCAGCAGCAGCGCGGCGACGGCGCCGATGAACGCGGCGCCCGCGAGCGCTGCCGCGCTGCCGAGCGGCGTCACTCCGCCGCTCGTCCCAGCCAATACCTTCTTGCCGCTCAATATCGATCGCGGCGCCGTACGGCTGAGGGCCCCGATTTCGGTAGCCCAAGTGTCCGCGTTCACGGCAGCCATCACGCCGATGAACGCGAACAGCCACCCCTCATGGGGCCACAGCGCATGAGCGGCGCACAGCAGCAAGCCCGCGCCGCCATTCGCCCAGACCTGGCCGGCGTCCCGGCGGCTGCCTTTGGCGTAATTCGCTTCCGCGTCCGCTTTCTTCCGCGAATGCCGCTTCCATTTCGACCAGAACGAAGACGAAATAAAAAACGCGATCAGCACCCCGAACCAGACCGGCTCTCCGAGCGTCACATATCCTGTTCCCATAATAAAAGCCGACCACGCTCCGGATCCGGATAAGGAACGGGCGCGGTAAGCTAGTCCTGCGCATAGACCGCTGCCTATAATAGCGGCAAGCAGCCTGAGCCACCATTCATCGATTATGCCAACCATAGATAATTCCCTTCATATGATACGAATTGGAATACCGTGCTACAGCTTAAACCAGCGGAATGCGCTTGCCTTTATCCGGCCGGTAACGCTCTTGCCCATACTCGCTGTAACCTCGCGCCAGCGGTCCGGGTAATTGGTGCAAATCAGCAGGTTGGGGTCAAGCTCAATCATTTTGCGGATCGCGCGTTTTTCATTTACCGTCCAAGCCATCGTCTGAATGCCGGCTTTATTCAGCTGCTCGATTCTTGCTTTGTTCAGCTTAGAATAACCAATGGATAAAAAGTCCGATTTCATCTCGCGGAGCTCTTGGAGAAGCGTATTCCGCCATCCGTCTAGAATAAGCCCGATCCTTACATTGTCCGACAGCTTCCGCATCCGTCTGAGCGTATTGAAGTCGAAGGACGTGAACACGACATCCTCCTCCATCTGATGGGCATATACCCGCTCAAGCGTTTTGGCTTCAATGTCCGGATAACGAATGCCGTCCGTCTTCAGCTCGATATTCAGCTTGCAGCGGCCTTTCGCTTCGCGCAATACTTCATCCAGCGTCGGAATCGATTCCCCTTTGAACTTAGGCGAGAACCAGCTGCCGGCATCCAGCGACGCAAGCTCCGCCGCTGTCCAATCGCGCACCTCGCCTCGGCCATTTGTCGTTCGGCGCAAGTTATAGTCATGGATAACAACAGGGACGCCGTCCTTGCTGAGCTGAACATCCAGCTCTATCCACTTCACATCGGGCGCTTCAAGCGCCATACGGAAAGCAGCCATCGTATTTTCCGGCGCGCGGCCTGACCAGCCTCGATGCGCGACGCACGGATTTCTCATCATGTAATCTTCCTTTCCCCTACCCTGCAAGCTCAAAAACATCTCTATATCGACTTATTGGATCGGCACAATAGCTCCTTCGTTATCCAGCTTAACGCCGAAGGAAACGGAGGTTAACCGGTCGAGCACCTTCTGCGCGGGCTCTCCCTCGAGCGGGATCGGCTGGGACTCGATGACATGCATCGGATTAAATTTCAGCTGACAATCTCCTTCTTTATCGCAAACCGCGTCAAGCACACCCGTTTCCCCGAGCAAGCCGGATGGATTGGAAGCATAAACGAAGTTCCCTAAACTGTATGCGATCCATTTGCCTTTATATGTCTCAAAACCTTGCAGCACATGCGGATGGCTGCCGACCACCAGATCAGCCCCCGCATCAATGTACTGCCGCGCGTAATCTCGTTGCAATTCCTCAGCCGTATCCTTGCCGTCCTCTCCCCAATGAACCATAACGACTACGATATCCGCCTCTTCTTCCGCTTTCCGAATCGCAGCTACCGTACGCGTCGTATCGTAGGTTTCCGCAATTCCGGGCACATTGCTGTCCGCTTTCAACGTTGCAAAAGGAATGACCTCGCTCACCCCAATGTAAGCGACCTTTAACCCTTTGGCCTCCATCAAAAGCGGGGCAAAAGCTTCCTTGTCGTTCTCGCCGACTCCCATATACCC
The DNA here is from genome assembly GCF_003583765.1 of Paenibacillus nanensis. Taxonomy (GTDB): domain Bacteria; phylum Bacillota; class Bacilli; order Paenibacillales; family Paenibacillaceae; genus Pristimantibacillus; species Pristimantibacillus nanensis. The sequence continues at coordinate 220,747 of NZ_QXQA01000003.1, read as the reverse complement.
TATGCCGGCTTCCCGCAAATGCTTCATCGTATCCCGCATGCCCTCTAGTCCTTGGTCGAGCGCATGGTTATTCGCAAGGCTCATGACGTCGAACCCGGCATCCCGCATAGCAGGCAAAGCGTCCGGCGATCCTTTATAGACATACGGCGTATTCTCAATCGGCGTTCCGCCTGTTGTAACCGGCAGCTCCAGGTTACCGGCCATAATATCCGGTTCGCTTAAGTAAAGCTGCACTTGCTGGTATGGGAAATCGTATCCCTTCGCCGCCATAATGCTCGAAATATATTCGCCAGGCAGCATGTCGCCGACAAACGACAGGCTGACCTGTTCCGCAGCTTCATTTACAATTCCAGGCTCAGCGCTTGGCTCCGGCGTCTCCGCTGCGGCTTCATCATCCGATGCATCCGGCGTTTCTTCCGGTGTTCCTCCCGGCGTTTCCGATGGCGCATTCGCATCCACTTGCGGATGATCGTCCGAGCTTCCGGTCAATCCATCCGATGACGATTGTTCTTTTCCGAATGAAAGCCAATCGGGCAGCCCTCCCGTTTGACTTAAGGTCAGTCCGGCGCCCGTTAATAGAATAATAGAACCGGCAATAGCAATAGACAGACGAACCGTCTTGCGGCGCCGCTTCTCACGCTGCGCTTTCTCCTTCTGGCGCGATTCCGATCTGGATAATGACATGGGACGTCTCCTTCTCTCCTAAGAAGCTCTTAAAGTTACTAGACTCCCTCATTATACCGTCTCGAAAGGGCGTTGCGAAGCTACTCTTCTAAAATATCGTTACCGAAGCAGCTCCGCAGCCGCTTCTTTACCTTGCCGAATGCAATCCGGCAGCCCGACTCCGTCAAATGCGGCGCCTGTAATCCATAAGCCCGGCAAATCTTTTTTCACTCTGGCGCGCAGCGCATGCATCCGGTCGATATGACCGACAGGATATTGAGGCATCGAGGACTCCAGCCTTGTTATCTCTGTAAAAATCGGTTCGGCGGTTATGCCCATCGTCTCCCGAATATCCTTCCGTACGGCGGCGATCAGCTGATCGTCGGGAAGCTTGGGGCTTTCCTGATCCTCGGAATGTCCGACATAGCAGCGCAGCAGCACCTTATCTTCCGGACTGGAATGAAGCCATTTGCTAGACGTCCAGGTGCACGCTGTAATATGCAGCCCTTCTGAACGCGGAACAACAAAACCGGAACCGTCGAAATCGAGGCCGAATGTTTTTTTCTCAAAAGCCATCACGACGTTGGCTACCGACACGTAACGGATAGCCTTCAGCTCTTCCACATCTGTCAACGGCTCTAGCAGCTTGGCCGCGGCAAATGCCGGCACCGTTACCAAAACGCGGTCCGCCTCGAGCCGTTCTCCGTCAGCAAGAACAACCGTATATCCTTCCGTTGTTTTCTCCAGCCGTTCCGCTTTTACGCCAAGTCTGCGGTCTGCTTTAGACAGCGCTTGGTCAAGCGCCCGGACCATCGTCGACAATCCGCCTTTGAACGTTAAGAACGTGTTTCCTTTGGCCTTCGCCGAAGCCGCAGCAGCCGTCGCTTTCCGATTTGCCATCATGCCCCGGATCAAGCTGCCGTGCTTCCGCTCGGATTCGGCGAATTGCGGGAATGTCGCCTTAAGGCTCAGCTTCTTCAAATCTCCCGCGTAAATGCCTGCAAGCAGCGGCTCCGCAATACGCCGCATAATTTGCGTGCCTACCCGGCGCTCGATGAATCCGCCCAGCGATTCATCGCCTACGGCCGGCTTCGCCGGGAGCACCAAGTCCATCAGCGCCCGCAGCTTGCCGCTCAAGGACAGCAGCGAGCTTCCGATAAACGGCTTGATCTCTGTCGGAATGCCAAGCACGAGTCCGGGCGGCATCGCATGGAGCTTTTTGTTATGCATAATGTACGTTTTTTTCGCGCCCGGATTCGTTGCCGTCAGCTCGTCCGACAGCCCAAGCTCGTTCGCGAGGTCGATAATCGCCTGCTTTCGCGCCAGGAAAGAATCCGGCCCTTTTTCGATGACGAAGCCGTCACGCTGCAGCGTATTAATTTTTCCTCCGAAGGACGGGGCCTCTTCTACAATCGTCAAGCGCACCTGTCGTCCTTGCCGCTCCGCTTCCCGCTGCAAATAAAAAGCGGAGCTCAGTCCGCTGATCCCCCCGCCAATAATGACAATTCGATCAATCGTTTCTGCACTCCGCATATCCTTCAATCCTTTCTATCTATTCCGCTGCCGTCATAACCGATTCCGCTAAAGTTTCCATATAAAGCGGATCGCGGTTCAGCATCGCAATGCGATCAAGCGTTATGCCAAGCTTCTCAGCTTCCGCTTTCGCTTCTATATCAAGGTCATACAAGACTTCTAGATGATCCGATACGAATCCGACAGGCGCGACAAGCACGGCCTTTACGCCTTCCTCGGAAAGCGCGGCGAGCGTGTCCAAAATATCCGGTCCGAGCCACGGCTCCCTTGTCCGTCCCGCGCTTTGCCAGGTGAATTGCCAGTCCGTTACGCCTGCAGCTTCCGCTACCGCAGCCGACGTTTCAAGCAGCTGCTTCTCGTAAGGATCGCCCATCTCCCTGATTTTCTCAGGCAGACTGTGCGCGCTGAACAGCACCTTCGTACGCACAGCCTCGCCAGCTTCCTTCGCCAATGCCGCCAGACCGTTCGTCACTCGCTCCGTTAATGCCTGGATCAGCTTCGGATGGAGATGATAATGCTCGACGAATGACATCGCGATTCCGAGCTCCTCGGCTTTCTCCTTCGCTCTCTTAATATATCCGCCCACGCTCATGACGGAATAATGCGGCGCCAGCACAATGCCGACCGCCTTCTTGATGCCCGCTTTCGCCATTTCCTCGACGCCGTCTTCTATATAAGGGCGAGCATGCTTCAGCCCCTGGAAACAAACATATTGTCCGGGAGCAAGCGTGTCCAGCTTATCCTGAAGTCCAGCGACTTGTCCGTTCGTATTCTCGCGCAGAGGGAATACGCCTCCGACAATCGCTTCGTAGCGGTCCTTCAGCTCCGTCAGCTGCTCCGGAGTCGGAGGATGACCGCGTCTGATATGGGTGTAATAAGCTTCTACGTCGTCCATCGATTCGGGCGTGCCGTACGACATGACGAGTACGCCGATTTTTCCTGCTGCATTAGACATGCTCCGCTTCCTCCTTACGTTCCGCCCCGATTGCCTTCTCCGAATAATCATGGATAAATGCTGTCAGCTCCGCAAGCTTCTCGAGGGAAGCTTCAGGGAATAAGCCATGTCCAAGATTAAAAATAAACCCAGGCTCCTGCAAGCCCTGATCCATAATGTCCTTCGCATATGATTCAATCACGCTCATCGGAGCCGTAAGCACGGTTGGATCCAAGTTGCCCTGCACCGCGAACTGATGGTTCAACCTGCGGCGGCCTTCCGCGATGCTTACGCGCCAGTCGAGTCCGATAACGTTCGCTTGCACCTTGTGCAGCTCCGGCAGCAGCTCGCCCGAGCTAATGCCCGGAAAATAAATTTTCGGCTGCGGCAAATCCGACAGCTCGCGGAATATCCGCTCGATGGTCGGCAGCACGAACGTGCGGAAATCAGCCGGTGACAGCGCGCCTACCCAGCTGTCAAACAGCTGGAACGCTTTGCCGCCCGCCGCCATATGCGCCCGCAAATACGCAACCACCATATCGCCGAGCTTGCGCATCAGCTCGTGCCATACCTTCGGCTCGCTGTACATCAGCTCTTTGGTGCGCAAATAATTTCTAGAAGGCCTTCCTTCGATCAAATAGCTGGCAATTGTAAAAGGAGCGCCCGCAAAAGTAATGAGCGGCACCTTCAGCTCGCGGTCCAATATCCGAATCGTCTCCAGCACGTGACCGAGGTCGCCTTCCACATCGATCGGTTTTAGGCGTTCCACATCCGCCGCATTGCGAATCGGATTATGAATGACCGGCCCGACATTCGCGACAATATCGAAATCGATGCCGATCGAAGCTACCGGATTCATAATATCGGAGTAAAGGATGGCCGCATCTACGCCCAGCTTGCGCACCGGCATCATCGTCACTTCCGCTGCCAGCTCCGGCTGCTTGCAAATTTCAAGCAATGTATATTTTTCTTTAATTTTACGATAGTCGGGATCGTATCTTCCTGCTTGCCGCATATACCATACCGGCACACGATCCACGAGTTCCTTCCGGCTAGCCCGAATGAAACGGTCGTTATAAGACATCCCCGTTCCCCATTTCTATGTAGTGTCATCTGTTTACCATTATGCCCTTTTTGGCGGACCCTAACAACCGTTGTAAGGCTGCTTCCTATGACAATAGTATGACAATCGGAAGGCGATTGCATGAAGACTCGATGAAAGGTGGCATCGCGCAAAAACATAGAAGCACGGCTGTTAGCTTAGAAGCTGAACAGTCGTGCTTTGTGAATTCAATCAATCTTTTATTTAGGGAGTTGAAGGTGTCGGCATAATCGGATTTTCAAGCATATAGGCATATGTCGGATCGTAATAACCCGTAAAGTTTACTTCCGCTGACATCTCGCCGCTTGCCCCTACCGAATACCTGACGGAATCGACGTTTACGACGCGAGGCAGCTTCTGCAGCTCTACAAGCCAGCCTCTTACCTCACTGTAAGCCCCTTGAATAACCGTCTGTACTTTCAGTTCTCCAACCGTCGGAAACAACGGTTCCGAACCGCCTGCAATAGCCTGAATCTGGTTCGTATCCGAGACGCTGAAAGAGATGCTGCTAAGGCTCGTATTCGTTGCAGCCGCCAACTCTTTCATGCTAACGACCATTTGCTCCGTATTGTCCCAGAGCGGGAGCGCCTTTTGGACATCGTCCGGCAGATCTTTCGTTTTCTCTTTTTTATTCGCAAGCACCTTCTGAAGCATTGCGTTCTGTTCCTCGAGCTGGGCCACTTGACGCTTCTGTTCCTCCACTTCCTTGAAGGATGGGCGCAGCACGATCAGAAAGATGACGAGCAAAAGAAGGAACATAGCTATAATCGCGATGATCGACATGGACTGGGATTTATTCAGACTCATTGGCTGCCGGCACCTCCTCACCATTGTCCTGCTTCTCGGCTTCGTCTTTCCACTTCATCTCGTAACGAGCCGTCCATTCCTCGCCCGTCCCGGAATAGCCTTGGAGCGCCGCTCCACCTGAATATTCAAATGTGCGGAGCGCTGTTAAATAGTCGGCAATATGCTGCATGTCCGCGAACTTCACGGTCAGCGCAACCGAACCCGGCTTTGCGTATTCGAGTGTCTGCAGCAGTGCGCCTACAGGCAGCTGGTCGTGCAAGTAATCGAGCACCTGGACCGCATCCTGACGATTCTGGACGATTGCTTGAATGACGGCTTCCGGATCGGCGTTCGACGAGCTTTGATTGTTCAAATTCGTGAGCTCCGCTTCCAATAACGCATTGCTTTGCGCAAGCGCCTCCGCTTGCCGTTTCTTATCGTCAATGCTTGCCGCATTCCAACCGTACATGATGAAGATAGCAGCTACGCCTATTACCCAGATCAGCCCGGCAATGACGAGCCGGATCGGCAAGCTTTTGGATCGGACGAGCCGTTCCGGCAGCAAATTAATGACGTCCGGTTTATTGTCGCGAATCGCAAGACCGAACGGGATGCGGAAATCATCCCCCTTCACGCCTTGCGCACTCGGAGTCAAATCGTCGAAAACGACGCTTTCGACGCGCATCTCCGCATTCAGGTCGCAGAAGGCTTCAATAAAGCGGTCGCGTCCCTTCAAGCTTCCCGTTATTACCGTATGCGTGATGCGGGACTCGCCCTCATGAATGCTGTATTGGTAAAAGTTCAACAAACGAGCGATCTCCGCGTTCATGCTGGCAACAACCTCAGGCGCTAACCCGTCTTCTCCGATCGCGTATTGCTCATATTCGTTCATCACCCGCATAAATACCGGATAACCGTTATGGAACATATAGATCTCAATATTCGCTTTGTCTAAATGAATTAGCATCGTGCTTTCGAGCGACGTTTGAAGCTTCTGCTGAACAGCGCGGGCAAGCGCGAAGGAGGCTAGATCGGCTTGCCTCAGCTTCAGCCCCGCCCCCTCCAGAAGCTGCATACATTGTTGAATCCACTTCAGCGGTGACGCATACACCAGAACCTGCTGCTTGCCGTCTTCTAGTCCCGTCTGTATGAAATCGTAAACCGGCGTTTCGAATGGAAGATGCAGCGCGGTCTCTACCTCGAGCTCGACAAGCTGTTTCAGCTCTCTGGCATTAGCCGCATCGAATTTAAGCTTTCGAATTATAACTTGGGAGGTTGGCACCGCTACCGTGACGGTTGCGCCGAGCAGCTTTTCCGCTTTCACCCAGCTATGAATGCTATCGCGCAGTTCATCAAGGGCCGTGAATTGATCGTCCAGAATATGTCCTTGCTCGAACGGCAAAAAGCCGCATCTTTCGATTTCCCAGCCTTTTTTATTTTTTACTTTGGCATATCGGATCCCCGACTGGTCAATCGTTAAGCCTACCCGATCCGCGTTAGAAAACGAAAACATGCTCGATCACATCCTGCTAATGAAATAATGATAAGTATAAAGGAATCCAGTCGGCTCCATAAGTGAAAGCGAGGAGCGCTCCAAACGCCAAATACGGACCAAATGGAACGGGCTGCTTTTTTTGAATGACTCCGGTAAGGAGCAGGGCTCCCCCGATCAGCGTTCCTGCCAGAAACGCCAGCAGAAAAGCAACGATGACATTGGGAAATCCGATAATCCAGCCTAGCAGCGCGAACAGCTTCACATCGCCCAGTCCCATGCCGCCTCGTGAAACAAAAACGATCAGCATCAGAACGCCTCCTCCAAGCAGAGCCCCCCATACATGCTGCCAGACCGAACCGGCGGGAAAGAGAACGCGAAGAAGAAGAAAAACCGGCGCAAACGCCAGCAAAATCCGATTAGGGATGAGCATATATTTCAAATCGGAAACGGTAACGATGACACAAAGACTGACAAGAACAAGGCCGACTACCGTCTCCCGCGTATTTCCGAAAGTTAGATAGATCCAAACAAACAAAAAGCCCGTCGCCAATTCCCCTAACGGGTAGACGGGTGAGATCGAAGACTTGCAAAACGAACATTTCCCGCGCGACAGCAGCCAGCTGACAACCGGAATTAACTGCTTCGCCTGAAGCCGATTCGCGCAATGCGGACACGTCGAAGGCGGGTGCACAATCGATTGTTTTAAAGGGACACGCAGTCCGACAACGTTAAAAAACGATCCCAGGACGAGGCCTAGGATGAAAAGATAGATGGAGATGAGTGCGTTCATTGTTGAGTCTCGTTCTCCTTTTAGAAACTACTAGAGAGAGGGAGTAATCAACTCCTCTCCCCGAGAGATTCTTTATTTGCCACTCTTAATTACAGTCGATCCGTCGTAAACTTTTGAACTAGCGGTATGTGTAGTTGTTACTGACGTAACACCAGTCTCTACTGTTCCGCCTGCAACTGTTGTAAGACTTACAGAAGTTAGGGAGCCAGTTGCTGAAAATTTCACTTCGCCACCTGTAATATTGGCCTTAGTACTAGGAAGAAGGATTGGATTTTCAAGGTAGCCTTTCGCTTGTAAGGAATCAGTGCCACCAACAATACTAATTGTTAAGCCAGTACCCCCGCCAGTAAAATCACCATTTTTCTCAGCCGTTACATACAATCTTGCGGCATCGTATATCTGACGTGCTGTTGCGACATCTGCATCCTTTTTCGTATTGCCGATAATATTACTAATCAACGGAACCGCAATGACCGCGATAACGGCCAAGATGACGATAACCGCGAGCAGCTCGATTAGTGTAAAACCTTTCTCTTCTTTTTTCAACCTCTTCAAAATAGCTTGCATGGGGACTCCTCCTAAAAAATATAAAATTTAATATTTATGAATAGCAGCTCCTGCCGCGGTGCACCGCAGCCCTTCGCATACTTACCCAACAGTGGAATAAAGAGTGAACATTGGCAGCAATATCGCCATTACGATCAAGCCGACGACACCGGCCAAAAAGACAATGAGCAGCGGTTCGATTAACGACTTAAGCCGGTCGACCGTGTTGTCGACATCCATCTCATAGAAGTCAGCAACCTTGGATAACATCTGGTCCAGAGCGCCTGTCTCCTCGCCGACCGCAATCATTTGCGTCACAAGCGGCGGAAATACCCAGGACCGCTTCAGCGGCTCCGACAGCGGACTGCCTCTGCGCAGCGAATCGCCGGATTGCCGGATGACCTCACAAATGACTTTGTTGCCGACAACCTGTTCGACGATTGCCAAGGACTGCAAAACCGGCACAGAGCTGGCATATAGCGAAGATAACGTCCGCGTCATTTGGGCAATTGCGCCCTTTTGATTCAGCTTGCCGAAAATCGGTATCTTCAGCTTCGCGTAGTCGATCGCGTATTTGCCTTTCTCCGTCCTTTTCACCCCTACAAAAGCCATTATGAGAACGATAACGCCGAGCAGCCAGAGGTACCACTGATTCGCCACGCTGCCGCTCATCGCGAGTACGACTCTTGTAATAAGCGGAAGCTCCGCTCCGAAGGATTCAAACATCGATACGAATTGCGGCACAACGGCAAGCAGCAGATAAATAACGGCCGCAATTGACATCACCCCAACGACAATGGGATATGTCATCGCCGATTTGATCTTCTCCTTGGTCGAATGAGCCTTCTCGAAAAAAGCAGCCAGCCGATCCATCGTTCCGTCAAGGTCGCCCGTCTCCTCCCCAGCTCGTACCATGCTGATGAACATCGGCGGAAAAATCCGCTTGTGCTCCTGTGCCGCCTGTGAAAACGGGATGCCCCGCAGCAGAGCGGAGTTTACTTCCGCTAACGCCTTCTTCAGTGGCTTGCTCTCCGTCTGCTCGGATAGAATGTTCGTTGCGTCAACCAGTGTAACGCCGGCCCGAATTAACGTCGCGAACTGGCGGCAAAAAATAATAAAATGAATGCCTTTCACCGGGTTTCCGATGTACAGCTCCGTCTGAAGCACGGTTGTCCGAACCTCTTGGACGGAGAGGACAGTCAAGCCTCGTTTCCGCAGTTCCTCAACGGCGGACGTCTTATCCATGCTTGTCAGCTTGCCCTTCTGCATCCGCCCCCCGGCGCCCTTTACCTGATACGTGAACTGCGGCATTAGTTGACTCCCTCCGTCAGATAAGGCCTAGCCGCGGCAGCCGTTACGATACCCTTCTGAAGCAGCTCCTTGATCGACATGTCGAGCGTATGCATGCCAAGTGCTCGACCGGTCTGCATCACGCTTCGGATCTGGTGCACCTTCTCCGACCGGATCAAATTCGCAACGGCCGGCGAATTCACCAATATTTCCGTTGCGGCAATCCGCCCTTGGCCAGACGCTCTTGGCAGCAGTCTCTGGGAAATGACGGTCAGCAGCACGGCAGCGAGCTGCGACCTTATTTGCGCCTGCTGATGCCCCGGAAAAGCGTCGATGATACGGTCAATCGTTTGCGGAGCATCGGTCGTATGGAGTGTAGCTAGTACGAGATGTCCGGTTTCCGCTGCGGTCACCGCAGCCGAGATCGTCTCCAGATCGCGCATCTCCCCGACGAGGATGACATCGGGATCCTGCCGGAGCGCCGCTCTCAGTCCGTTTGCGAAGCTTCGCGTATCATGACCGACTTCCCGTTGTTCGACAATGGACGACGCGCTCGCGTGTACGTATTCAATCGGATCTTCGAGCGTAATGATATGCTTGTTCTGCGTCCGATTGATATGGTTAATGAACGCGGCCAGCGTCGATGATTTGCCGCTGCCTGTCGGTCCGGTTACCAAAATCAATCCTTGCGGCTTATCGGCTAGCGGAGCGATGACAGCGGGCATCTCCAGCTGCTCCAGCGTCGGAACGCTTCGAGCGATCGCCCTTACCGCTATGCTGCAGTGACCCTGCTGGCGATAAATATTGATTCGGAACCTGCTCGCGGGAATGGAATAGGAAAAATCGACCTCTCCCAGCTCGTTCAGCTTTTTCAGGTTTTCATCGGTCAGCAGCGCTTCCGCTAGTCCTGTCGCTTCCTCAGCGCTCACGGCTTGATCGCTCCCAGCCTTCAAAGCGCCGTCTATCCTGAAGGTAGGCGGGGATCCGACGGAAATATGCAAATCCGACGCCTTGCGCTCGCATACCGTTTCCAGAAGAGCGATGATTTTTTCTTTTGCGGACATATTCGGATCCTCCATTTTAATGAGCTACTGTCTCACGAAGCACTTCTTGAAGCGTTGTGACGCCCCGCGCAACCTTTTCCAATCCGTCGTCCAGTAATTGAATCATGCCCTGCCTCGACGCGGCGTCGCGCAGCTGCATGACCGACGCGCCGTTCGTAATCAGCTCGCGAATCTCGTCGTCCACCAGCAGCACCTCATGAATCGCTACGCGCCCCCGGTATCCCGTGCTGTTACAGCTGCCGCAGCCTTGGCCGCGGTACAGCTTGTCCAATTCAGGCAAGCGGCCGCGCAGAAAGAACCTCTCCTGCTCCGTAACCGGGTGCGCCTGCTTGCAATCCGGGCACACGCGGCGCACTAGCCGCTGCGCTACGATGCCAAGCAAGGATGACGCGATCAAATATGGCTCAATCCCCATATCGCGGAATCTTGTTATGGTACTGACCGAGTCATTCGTATGAAGAGTGGACAGAACTAGATGACCGGTCAGTGACGCCCGAATGGCGATTTCAGCGGTTTCGCTGTCGCGGATTTCCCCAACCATAATGATGTTCGGGTCCTGACGCAGAATCGATCGGAGTCCCGCCGCGAACGTAAGCCCGATGTTCGGATTGACTTGGACCTGGTTAATCCCTTCAAGCTGGTATTCGACCGGATCCTCGACCGTAATAATATTCGTGTCTTCCTTGTTCAGATGCGAAAGCCCCGAATACAGCGTAGTGGTTTTACCGCTTCCCGTAGGTCCTGTAATGAGCAGAATACCGTACGGCTTGTCGATCATATCCTTGAACAGCTCCAGATTTCGCTCATTGAAGCCGAGCTGGTCGATTGCTTTGACGCCCGTGCTTAAGTCCAATATACGCAGAACCAGCTTCTCTCCATGGATCGTCGGCAGAGAGGACACGCGGATATCGACCGCCTTGAAGTCGACTGTCATCTTGATCCGGCCGTCCTGCGGCAGCCTTCTCTCGGCAATGTTAAGCTTCGCCATAATCTTCAGCCTTGCCGTAATGAATCCTTGCATCTGCTTCGGCACGGTTCGCTCGGTGCGCAAAACACCGTCGATTCGGTAACGGATCGTTACGTTCAGCTCGCTCGGGTCGACGTGAATGTCGGATGCCCGCAGCTGGACCGCCTGCTGGATCATCTGGTTTACAAGCCGAACGACCGGCGAATCCTCGTCCATCACTTCATTTTCCTGAATCTCATCGGAGCTGGACATATCTACCAGCATTTGATTCATGGAATCCTGCAAGCCATAATGCCGCGCTATCGCGCGTTGAAGCTCATCCCGGCTTGAAATCGCGGGTTCAATACGGAAGCCGGTGCTCATCCGGAGCTCCTCTATGGCGAAATAATCAAGCGGGTCCGCCATTGCGACCATTAACCGGCCGCCTTCCTTTTGAAGCGGAATCGCCTGGTACCTTCTGGCCATGCTCTCCGGTATGATCTGAGTGACAGCCGGGTCGATCTGAAATTTATAGAGACTGACATGCGGAATGCCAAGCTGGAATTCAAGCACCTCGATCAATTGTTGCTCCGTTATATAGCCTTGCGAAATAAGCAAGTCCCCAAGCTTTTGCTTCGTCTTGCTTTGTTCGCGAAGCGCTTCCTGAAGCTGCTCTTCCGAGATCAGCATGCTTTCGACAAGCAAATCTCCCAATCTTTTTTTTGTGACCGCCACAGCTTCAACTCCTATCCCTCTCAAACAGATAGCACAAATATACTAGCATAATCATATGATTCTAAAGACCTATAATATCAAACGGTATGTTAAAAGTATCCAAACGTCCTAGAAATCGCTATAATTCCTTGCAACTACGCGCCTTCTCGCTTACACTGATTATATCGTACAAACGCTAAAAAACAACAGCTTTCGATGGCGTTTAGGTAAATAGAATCATTTGGCAGACCTACTATTGGGAGGAATATTACTATGAAACTTTCCACCTTGAAAAAGAGAGTTTCAACCGTGCTAGTCATTACTTTGTTTGCAATGTTTTTTTCATACATAGTAGAGAAGCAGCACCCGGCTGGAGCGGCTACAATCGTCGACTCGGTTACTCTAAGCGTTGACTCCAAGTTCGTGTCCGAAAACGATGGGAAGGTTGCCGCATACGCTAACGCCTATTTTAAGGACGAGCTTTTTCTTATGGAGGATCATGGCAACAACGAGGTATCTTTTAAATCGAAGGCAAGCGGCAGATATTTGTCCTATGCGCCTGAGAATGGCAATAGCGAATTTAAGCTGCATGCCGTAACTGCCTCAACGCTGACCAAATATGAGAAATTCAAAAAAATTCCTTTAGATGACGGGTACTTCAGGCTCGAGACTACACACGACCGCGGACCGGACAATCGGTATTTGGAAGTGAGCTCCTTTAATATCATCGCTAAGAATAAAGAAGTGAACGACCGTCAAAAGTTTAAAATCGTCACCCGGTCGCTTAGAACCACCGTTAACGTTCTCGAAATTACCCAAACGGGCGTCTCGGATTTAGCTTCGCTTGTCGGAGGAACACCGCTCATCTCGGTGAAGACGCTCAGCATGAAGCAATTCGTCGCTTCCCGTGAAAGCCTGAAGGATAAGTACGATGCGGTTTACATTGGCAGAGGCACATACAACATCACGCTCCCTTCCAAAGCAGCTTCCAAAGACGCTCACGTCACAAAACATATTCAGAACGACATCACGCAGCTAAAGGCTAATGAAATCATTCATAATTTTGTGGATACGGGACTCCCTGTTATTCTCTATAGCGATTCGGGATCGGGATCCGGAATTGAGTATCAGGCGGATTTGAAAAACTGGCAAGGCAAAATCACGCAATACGGGCTTCTGAAGAAAAACTTCGCCAAATATAACACCAGAGCTTATAAACGGGATAACGTCGTTTTTGTAAACGAGTATGACTTATCGACAGTGCAGACTTTTACGGCAAAAATCAATTTGCTTGAAGCCGGCAATTTGCGGCCGCAGCTTACGGTTACCTCGCAGCCTATCGACTATACGAAGGACCAAAACCATGTTTATAAACCGGGAGATACCATTTCCTTCGGTTATACGGTTGCTAACGTCGGGGACTTAAGGCAGAAAACGATTGAAGCCAATCTGTATATCGGGATGGACAGCGCGCTTCCGTTCGGCGCGGAGCAGCTTGTCGCAACGCAGAAGGTCGCCACTTCGACAGGCTCCATAACCTACACGCTGCCCCCTGGTTATTCCGGTCTTCAATACTGGAGACTCGAGCTTTCCGATTTCAACAGTCCGCTGATTGATGCCAAAACTGGCGTATTCCGGTTCAAGGATCAAAAAATCAGCATTAACGTGCTTCAGGTCATGCCGAAGGACAATACGAGCAGCAGCCTTAACAATTCGAAAAATATGAAAGCTTCTTATCTGTCTCCTACGACTGACCCGTACAAAGACGCTTACACGATTAAAGTCGACACCATGTCAATTACGAGGTTTAACGAATCCGGCTACAGAACGTTAAACGGCAAATACGACATGCTCATTTTTGGTTTTGGCGATTACTATAACAATTACGCGCCGATTGATGACGCCGCATCTGAAGCTGTCCTTGATTTTATTGCCACCGGCCAAAGCGTGATGTTAACTCACGATACGATCTTTTTGAACGATAATCCAAACAATAAAAACTGGCTGGACAAGTTCGGCGAGATTTCAGGGCAAATCAACCCGCAAACGAACATGGGTTTCGGTAACCCGCTCAGCTCTACAAAAACAGAAAAGGTCAACGACGGGTTGCTTACTCAATATCCATTCTTGTTGGACAAGGCTACGGAAAAACTGGTTGCCGCGACGCATAATCAGTACTTCACCCTCGATTTGGAGGATCCGACGGTTATTCCTTGGTACAACATGGTGGACAACACTTACCGCACACCAGGGGACAGCTGGAATCATTATTACACGTACTCGAAAGGAAACGTCACCTATTCTGGATCGGGTCATACGAACAGCGATTTTCCTGACTGGGAGCAGAAGCTCTTCGTGAATACGATGTTCAGGGCTTATATGGGCTCTAACCATGCTCCGCAGTTGACGGTTAACAGTCCGATTGAATATAACTCGGCAACCGATAATTTTATCCCGTCTTATTCCGATTTGCTGATTAACTACTCGGCTGTCGACTTCGACTTGAACGACCGTGACTTAACGACATCGGTTAACCTTATCATGAACGGCAAATCGACGCCGGTCATCGAGAAGCAGCATGTGCTGAGCGGCGAAACGATCAATAAGTCGATTCCTAATCCGCTGCCAGAGGGCGGCAACGCTACGATTGAAATTAAAGCATGGGATGAACACGGCGCTGAGGTTGTCAAACAAATCAAAGTGAAGGTCGTCAAAATCACCGCAAACCTGGAGTTAAGCCGGAGCGTCTCCACGAACGTTGAGGACAATCGCCTCAAGATTAATGACACCGCATTTTTCACGTATACCGTCACGCCAAAGGCGGTCGATAAAAACGATGCGCTGGCGGCAGACCGTATGATTATTAAAAAAGTCAAATTCAGCGAGAAGTTTCCACCGCAATTGGATATCGGAACACTGCCCGACGGTTTTACGAAAACCGGGACTTTAACGGATGGCTATACGGTTACCGGCACGCTCCCCGATATTGCCTATACATTGTCAGGCAATGCGTTTACCGCGAAGCCGGTCAGCTTCGAGCTGCCTGTCATTCCGAGAAAAGACGGCTTTTATTCGCTGATGGAAGGCACGCTGAATTATTTGGACGTCGGCGGTCAATCAACAAAAACGATGCAATTCCCGTCTTATGTGCTGCAAGCCATCACGATGATCGAGCGAATTCAGCTGAGCAGCATGACGATTCTCGAAGGCGATAAAAAGCCGTTCATTCCAACGATTACACCAGACACGGCTACAATTAAGCAGCTGACATGGGAATCGGACAGGCCGGATATCGCAACCGTGAACAGCAGCGGTATCGTAACCGGCATGAAGCCTGGCACAGCCGTCATCCGCGCAACCGCGACCGACGGAAGCAAGCAGTCCGCAACCGCAACCGTTACCGTTATCCGCGCCGGATTGAACATCATCGGCAGCGACCGGGTGGCGGTTCATGAGACAATGCCGCTCACCTCCAGTCTGTATACCGCCGATTATGAGATGATCGAATCGTACAGCTGGAAGATCTCGCAAGGCTCGAGCTTCATCAGTCTGCAATCGTCGAACAGCAACGCGACGATCGTAAACGGTTTAAATGCCGGTACCGCAACAGTCCAATTGACGGTTACGACGAACGAGAACAGGGCGTATACGGCAACAAAAACGATTACCGTATTTAAGCAGCTGACAGGCCTTGAGTTGAACGACGCAACGCTTGCGCTGGGCGAATCCGAGCAGCTTACGCCGATTTTCACGCCTGCCGACGCACTGAACAAGACGGTATCATGGAGCAGCAGCGACGATTCGGTTGTAACAGTTGACAAAAACGGCGTGATTACCGGAGTCGGCGTCGGCGAAGCAACGGTAACGGCTTCGTCCGCAGATGGCAGCGGATTGACCGCCGATGCCATTGTTACCGTATATGTGCCGCAGCCGACGATTTCGGCAGCCGACAACGTTGCATTAGGCGAAAAGCTGACGGTTCAATTAACATCCTTCCTGGAGTCAAAGAACGACCCTGTCGATTCCGCCTCCTGGAACATCCTTCAGGGTTCGGACCGCGTTGTTCCTGGAAGCAAGGCACAAAACTTTGCCGAATACGAGACCCTAAAAGCAGGGATCGTGGAAGTGCAGCTGCAGCTTCATACCGTCAACGGGCGGACGTATACCTCTAATTCCGTGCAGGTTCAAGTGGAGCCCATCACGCTTATGATGCAAATGACGAAGTCCATGGATCCAGGCACAACCGCCGAATTGTGGAACGAGCTATCCTCGAATCCGAAAAACGGCAAAAATGCGATCAAAGATTTGCTGAAATGGGCGAGCAGCGATAGCGGGACGGTCAGCGTAAACCGCGACACCGGCCAGATTACCGCTTTAAAACCGGGATCGGCAACGATTACGGTTGCCTACGAGCATGACCCGGCCGTTCGCGCTTCGATGACGATTATCGTCAACAGGCCGCCTGTAGAACCGCCGTCACTAGGCAACGGCGAAAGCAGATACTAAGGCTCATCAGCAAAACAAGAACCCCATGGAGTCAGCTCCATGGGGTTCTTTGCTTAGCTTTATGAAGTTGTCGATTCGTGCACAAGCTTCCTGCTGCCCAGCGTAACGCTTAGTTGATTAACGCGCGGCAAACCATCGTATTGATCATTAAAAATGTCGATATTGTAATCAATAATAAACCTGGAATCCAATTCATTCGCGAAAATTTGATCATCAAAATTCATGCCTTCCGGTTTATCGGGCGCTTCCGTCACATTTCCAAGCACCGCATTAATGGTTAGCTGCTGCTTGGCAAAGAAACCGCCGTTTAGCCAGAAGGATGAGCCTACACCATAGAGCTCTGCCGTTCCTTCTGTATAGAAGAAAGCATCCAGCCGATGTTTAACCCTCTCTTCCCCTTCATAACGGCCGTAGTTCGTAAACGCATCGAACCGGTTCAGCAGAATGGGAGGAACCGAAAGGAGAACAAGCTGCTTGGAATCGTATCCTTTGAGCTCCGCGTCTTGCACAATCGTCATCTCATCCGGTTCGCCTTCACCTAAGCAGAACATCGTGCTGTCGACTCGAATTCCTTTCCCGGTAATCGTTACCTTGCCTGTTACAAGGATATTAGCCTGAATGGCCAGCTCCTCGTTGCTGTAGTTGTTAATATTCAAATCTCCATTTACGATAAACCACTTGTTCGAAGCTCTAGAAGCCGCATCATAGACCAGTTGTTTATACGCGACACCGTCTAACGTTAAATCATCATCAAATACGATCGTTTCGGTAAGCTTGCTGTTAAACAAGCTTAAATAGTTATTGACATAATCATCCCGTTCCGCCTCGTAACGTTCGACCGCTTCCTCATCGTCCCAATTTGGCAGCGCAGGCTCCGATCGATACGCTACGCGTCTGACGCCGTTTAATACTAAGCGATTAACAAATTCATCCGTTGAAACATTTAAAGCCGTTTCGAGCTCTTCGCGAACCCCCGGCTTTCTCCCTACAGCGAGCTCGGCTTTGTCCAGAAAAGACTCCCTTACGTTTATGGATACAAACTTGCTGCGATCTTTTATATGGATATGATCGTAACTGAGTCCCAGCAGCTCCTCCAGTTTATCCGGATCGTTCTGCGGAATGGAAACGTACCTGTCATTGGGATCGGCGGCGACGACGGTTGGGTCCGCATACTTTATCGACAAAGGGGATTGCACATACAGGGTGCCAATGATATTAGGATACTGCGAGAGCTTCTCCAGAAAATGAGCGGTTTTATATTTATACTGGGCGTAGTTGTTAATTTTCAGCTCCCCTCCGGCATAAACGCTGCCGATCGCTAACGGGGAACCATTCAAAACAACGTTCTGCTCCGAACCGAACGAATAGTTCAAAAAATCGGGGAAAGCATCGACCCTGACTTCTTGCTCGAGCTTTCGTATGACCCCGTTTACATTGGCTTCCGAGGTTATGAATACTTTGTAGCTCATGGGACTTGTTTGTTCCACTTTTTCTACGGTCACTTTCGCAGCTTCCGCACCCGACAGGTTCGTCGTTTGAACTGCGTCTTCCATCAGCTTGCCGGGATTTGCTTCAATGCCCATCATGTACTGATGCAATTCCACATCGCTAATATCGCTTACGCCATCATATTCTTTCACCAAATACGACACCGCTTCGTTCAGTCCTCTTTCGGCCAGATGCAGGCTCTGCACGTCGTTTTCTTTCGTCTCCGTACGCACGGCGCCCCCAAGACTCGCACCCAGGATCGAAACGCCTAGCAGCGTAAACAATAAGATCATAAAAACGACGAGCATAAGCGCATAACCGCGTTCATCACGCAAGCGCGACTCCTTCATTAGATTCGCATCTCCTAAAATCCAAATTTGCTTTTTAACGTCATCCGCCTCGGTTCTTCGCCTGCCGCTTGTTTCAGCACAAGCTCGATTTCGATCAATCCCGTCGAGCATGTAAGCTGACCGTGTTCGAAAATGCCGGATTGGCCGCACTCCAATTGAATCGGGTCATTATTTTCGATGATAGAATGAATGTCTACCCTAGTAACCGTCGCTTTGCCTTGTGCTTCATCGTAGCCGTGAATGATAAGGCCCCCGTCTTCCACTTGAATACGGTTTTGATTCGCATTCTGGTCCTTCACGAGCTGGATACCGTTTGAGAGCTGTCTAACCTTCTCCGGCGCAACGGTGTATAGCTCATTAATGATTGCGGACATGATCAGATCGGCATCATCCCGCAGAGCATTTTCCGTCTGAATTTTGTTGTAAGAAGAAACCCCGTACGTAATAACCGAAAAGATGATGCCGCCGAACAGAGCAAGCAGCGTGGTCGATACGATCAGCTCAATCAATGTGAAGCCCTTCCCGCTTGAGAAACGCTTAACGAATCTTTTCATTCGTAATATAACCCTCCACTTCCGCCTTCTCGCGGGCGTTGTCACTGCCTTCTGACGGCTGAACGGTTACGAGAATGGGAATCAGGTAATTTTCCATCTGCGAGTCGAGTCCATCCAAAAGATTTTCCTTATACGCAATCTTAATGCTGTACGTGACGCCGTTCACTGTCGGAGTTAACGTATCGGCCAGCTGATTGGGATTGTCGACGAGGCTTTTAACCTCCTCCGAGCAGCTTGCGGGACTGCAAACGATCTCACTCTGCTCCCCGTCCTCGAAGTACTTGCGGATAGCGTTAAAATCTTGCTTTTCCATATAAAATAAAGCGTTCCGCGCCAGGTTGATCATCACGGTCTTATCCTGATTGCCTTTGGAATAAGACATCGCATTTGTAAAAAATGCGGTCATCGCCAGCGAAACGATCGCTAATATCGCAAAAGCCGCGATGACCTCGACCAACGTGAATCCGGACTCGCTGCCGCCAAGCCTCTGCTCTTTCATGTACAGTCATCCACCTGCTTAAAGCGCCGATTCCTGTTCATTCAGCGCTGATTCTTTCTTCCTATTCTACTATAAGGCGACTCTCATATCTATCAAAATGGAACAGTATTCGACACAGGAATCGACTGCCAATAGGCATATGGAACGATTTAATGAAATTCCTGTTCTTGTGCTATACTTAACCCATGGAACAGTGGAAAAAGAATCTAATCGTATTGTGGTTCGGACAATTTCTTGTCATGTCTGGGATGACGATGATCACCCCGTTTTTAACGCTTTATCTTCAATTCGATCTGGGGCTGTCCGATCCGCATGAGATCGGCGTGTGGGCCGGACTTATTTTTGCGGGCAACTTCGTGACGGCCTTTATCTTTCAGCCGATATGGGGCAAAGTTTCTGACCGATACGGCCGCAAAGTGATGCTGCTGCGCTCCGGCTTCGGGATGGCTGTCGTTATGGTGTTGATGGGGTTCGCGACGACGCCATGGCATCTGCTTCTTCTCCGGATGTTGAACGGCACAATTTCCGGCTTCAACCCGGCCTCCATTGCCCTTGTGTCGACGAACACGCCTAAGGACAAGATGGGCTTTGCGATGGGCACACTCCAGTCCGGCGCGATGGCTGGAACGATACTTGGTCCGTTTATCGGGGGACTGCTCGCGGACGCGGTCGGCTACCGCCCTATCTTCTACATAACAGGCGCGCTGCTGTTCATCGCTTCGTTATTAGCCTTGTTTATCGTCAAGGAAACGTTCGACCTTGCCAAAGCTGCCCGCCGTGCGCAGGCTTCCGTCTTGGAAGGGCTCAAAAAAGTCAGCCGGATACAGCCGCTGATGGCCTTGTTTGCCGTCACGTTTCTTATTCAATTCGCGAATATGAGTCCGATGACCTTGATCCCGCTGTATGTGCAGGAGCTTCACCATAGCACGGCTAATCTTGCTTTTCTGGCCGGGTTCGTCAGCGCCGTAACGGGGATATCTAACCTGATCTCCTCGCCGCTGCTCGGACGGCTCAGCGACCGAATCGGGGCGGAACGCGTGCTTGCGGTGTCGCTTATCGGTTCCGCTCTGGCGTTTATCCCGCAGGCGCTTGCGGATACCGTCTGGCAGCTCATACTCGCCCGCTTCGGACTTGGCATCTTCCTCGGCGGACTCATACCGGCCGTGAACGCGCTTATCCGCAAATATACGCCAGACGGCATGGAAAGCCGAGCCTACAGCTTCAACAGCAGCACGCTCAGCCTCGGCAACATGATCGGTCCGATTACGGGGGGCGCGCTATCCGGCTATATCGGCATCCACGGCCTCTTCCTGCTATCCGGCGGGATGATGCTGCTTAATGGCGCGTGGGTATGGCATTCGCTGCTTAGAAAAAAACGTCCGGACACTGAAAAGCGCGCCAATGAGTGATGACCGTAACGGATCGCTTCCGCCGCGCAGCTCTTCCCCATTTCTCGATTTTCCGTTGGCCGATGCAAATAAAAAAGCGGATCGAATGTCCTATTCGGTCCGCTCTTTGTTTAATCCGCCCTAATCTATTTACCCTTTCACCCGAGCGATAGCCAGTCCGTCGTAGCCCGGGAGAATGGTGCTTTCGAGCCGCTCATCCGTCGCGATACGCTCGTTAAAGGAGCGGACAGCGAGTACGGACGGCCCTTGCTTGTCCGCATTTACCGTCCGGCCGCGCAGCAGGATATTGTCTCCGACGATAAGGGCGCCCGGTTCCGCCAGCTCCAAGGCGTAATCCAGGTAGGCCGGGTACCCTTCCTTATCCGCGTCAATAAAGAAAAAATCGAATTTGCGGCCTTCTGCCTTCAGCTCCTCCAAGCTTTTTCTGGCGTCGCCGATTTTATAGTCGACCTTATCACCAAAGCCGGCTTCCGTCAGATGAGCCCGCGCCACCTCCGCGTATTCCGGCAGCAGCTCTAAGGACAGCAAAGAGCCCCCGTCGCTCAGGCCTCTTGCCAGACAAATGCCGCTGTAGCCGCCAAGCGCTCCGATTTCCAGCAGCTTGCTTGCTCCGGTCATGCGCACCAGCATCGTCAGCAACCGGCCGTAGCCGTCAGCCACGGAGATCGATGGCATGCCGCGGCTGGCGATGCCTTCTTTTACCCGCTCCAGCTGCTCGTCTCTTTTATATAGTGAATCGACATATTGCTCCTCAATTGTCATCCGTATCTCCCCTTATGTAACATTTGTAAAGACCTGTCTGTTTGACCTATACTTAATTGTATGTTTTTATAGGTAAGGTTACAACGCAAGGCGGAATAATAGTAGTGCCTGCATCATTATTTGGATGGGAATGAGAGTGTAAAGTGGAACAATTGCAATTAATCGCAACGTGCGCAATGGGACTTGAAGCCATTGTCGCAAGGGAACTTAAAGACTTAGGTTATCAGGATCTGCAGGTCGAGAACGGCCGCGTTAATTTCAAAGGCGGGCCGGCTGATATTTGCCGCACCAATCTATGGCTTCGTACGGCGGGCCGCATTCTAATTAATATGGGCCGATTTAAGGCGACGACCTTCGATGAACTGTTTGAAGGAACGAAGGCGCTCGATTGGCCGGACTGGATTCCGGCGGACGGCGAATTCCCCGTAGATGGCCGATCGCATAAGTCGGTGCTGTCCAGCGTGCCGGCCTGCCAAAAAATCGTAAAAAAAGCCGTCGTTGAAAAAATGAAGGAACGTTACGGCACGGAATGGTTCTCCGAGGATGGAGGCCGTTACGTGATCGAAGTGACGCTGCTGAACGATGAAGCGCTGCTTACGCTGGATACCTCCGGCGCCGGCCTTCATAAGCGCGGTTACCGCATGATGGCGAACGAAGCGCCGATCCGCGAATCGATGGCGGCCGCGCTTATCCTCCTCAGCCGCTGGAGAGCGGAGCGTCCGCTGTACGATCCGTTCTGCGGCTCCGGCACGTTCCTGGTCGAAGCCGCGATGATCGGCTGGAACATTGCGCCCGGCCTTCGCCGAAGCTTCAGCAGCGAAGAGTGGGACAGCCTGCCGGCCGATTTATGGAGCGCCGCGCGGGAAGAGGCGTTCGACGCCGTCAAGGATGATATCCCGCTTCAAATTTCCGGTTCCGATATCGATCCGCGCGCGATTGAAATTTCGGAAGCCTCGATCAAACGCGCAGGCTTTGCCAAAGACATCAAAGTTAGCGTTCTGCCCGTCTCCAAAGCGAAGCCGCAAGGCGATTACGGCGTAATGATCACGAACCCGCCATACGGCGAACGGCTTGGCGACGAGCGGGAAGCGGAAGCCGCCTTGCGGCAATTCGGTCTCATGTCGCTCCATTACCCGACTTGGTCGTTTTTTGCGATCAGCCCGTCGGATCAGGTGGAGCATTATATGGGACGAGCGGCGGACAAAAAACGAAAGCTGTTTAACGGCCGCATTCAAACCGATTTCTATCAGTTTTTCGGACCGCTGCCGCCTCGGGAGAAACGCCATGAGTAGATGGTTTAACGGAGCAGCCGGCCAGCCGGCGGGCGGCGGCAGAATGAGACAAGCCTTCCGGTTCAGCTTAATCTGGCTGGACAGGCTTGTCGCCGTCGATCTGCTGCTATTCGCAATTGCGATGCTGCTGAAGCTGTACTGGTTCAACCGGCTTCTCTCCGTGCTTTATATGGATATGACAAGAACGGACGCCATCATCGAGGCGGGGGCGCTCCTGCTGCTCTCCTTCTGGACGCTGCTTATGCCTGCCCGCGGCAGGCTGCTCGCCCTGATCGGACTTAATCTCGCGTTATCCTTCTTGCTTTTTTCAGACGTCATCTATTATCGCTACTTCCAGGATTTAATTACGGTCCCTGTCCTCTTGCAGCTGAGTCAAGTCGAGTCGCTCGGCGGCAGCATCCACACCCTGCTTCGGCCATGGGATTTTTGGTTACTGGCAGATGCCGTTATCCTTGTTCCATATGCTGTGTATGTGATCTGGAAGGGTCGGGAGGATCTTGCCGAACGGCGCGTCTCGTCGGCCGGCAAGCCGCTTTGGCGCAAAGCCGTTCTTCGCATAGGAGGAAGCGCCGCTGTATTTCTGCTCGGCTACTCGCTCTTTTTTACGAATTTGAACCATGCGACGGATACGTGGGCCAAAGGCTTGTTTGAAAAAAACTGGTGGAACTTATCCATTTACAACGTTGCCGGCGGACTCGGCTTTCACGGCTACGATGTATACCGGTACGCCCAGCTGAATTGGTTAGGCGCGGAGGCGGTTACAGCCGAGCAGCTGACCGAAACCGAGCTGTGGATGCAGGACCGGGGGAATGCGAGAAAAGCGCTTGAGCAGGACCCGTTATTCGGCGCATATAAGGGAAGCAATGTGCTGATGGTGCAGATGGAGTCGATGCAGACGTTTATGCTTGGCAAATCCATCGGAGGGACGGAAATTACCCCTAACCTGAACAAGCTAATGGAAGAAAGCGCGTATTTCGCGAATTTCTATCATCAAACCTCGCAAGGACGGACATCCGACGCCGATTTTGCCGTTAACTGCTCCTTGCAGCCGATGAAAAGCGGTTCGGTCTTTATCCAGTACGCGTCTCACGACTTTCAATGTCTGCCGGAGAAGCTGAAGGATAACGGCTATTCGGCGTCTGTATTCCACCCCTATCAGGGCGGATTCTGGAACCGGAATGTCATGTACAAGAACATGGAGTACGATCAATTTTACAGCTTGAAGCATTACACAATGGACGAGCCCTTAGGCTGGGCGTTGGGCGACAAATCGTTCTACAGGCAGTCCATGGATGTCGTCGCCGATTTGCCTCAGCCGTTCCACGCGTTTATGATCTCGCTTACGAGCCACCACCCTTATAAGCTTCCAAAAGCCGAGAAAAAGCTGAACGTCGAAGAGCTGGACGGCACCATCATGGGCGATTACTTGCAGGCTGTCCATTATGCGGACGCGGCTTTAGGCGAATTGGTCGAACGGTTGAAGGCGGAAGGATTGTGGGAAAAGACCATTTTTGTATTGTATGGCGACCACGACAATTCGATTCAGGATTGGGATTTATATCAACGCTTTATGGATAACCCTTCCGATCCGTTGGAGAGAGAACAAGTGATCAAAAGCGTGCCGTTGCTTATCCATCTCCCTGACGGCGCCCATGCCGGACGTTATGATGCGGTTGGCGGCCAGCTGGATGTGTCGCCGACCCTTCTGCATCTGCTGGGCATATCGGCGGGCGAGCCTTATTGGCTTGGGCAGCCTCTGTTAACGGAACAGACAGGTGCGGATCGGCTTGTCACCCAGCGCAACGGTTCGTGGACGGACGGGAAGCACTACTATATTCCTTCGGCCGACGGCTTGTCGGCGAATGGCAAATGCTACGCCGTGGATACCGGCGAGCTGACGGATACGGCAGCCTGCTTGCCGTTAACCGAAAGCGCCGATACGGAGCTTATGATGTCCGACCGCATCGTAATCGGCGACCTGCTCGGCTCCTTCCACAATAGCGAAGCCGTCGAAGTCATCGGCGGCCAGCCAAGCGAATAAAAAGAAGCCTGCGGCGCAAGTGCGTGCCGCAGGCTTTTTCGATCGCTAGAGCAAATATGGGATGACGGAATGCGAAACTAAATTGCGGTCTCTGTACATCGAAGTGATGGCATCGGCATGCGTGCTTAATATGCCATTTTGCAGGATAACGGGTCTGAACCCTCTCTCTCCCGCTCCATTGTATGTAAATAGAACGCAATGCTCCGCAGCATTTCCTGCTATAATAAGCAGCTCCACCCCTTTATCCTTCAAAATCTGTTCGAGATCCGTCTTCCAGAACGAGTTCGAATATTCCTTCGTCACGATCAAATCATGTTCCGCGACCGTAATTTCGGAGATTGTCCGGAACGATTCTTTATTCGTCTCCTCCATCCCCTCAATATCTTGAATGTGTACGATGACATGATGTTTCGAACGAAGCATGTCCGCCACATAGTTGATATATTCGCATGCGCGCTCCACAGCTTGCTTATCTACGCCTTTCAGATGTACGGGCTGTAAATCGATTATTAAAAAGCCGATTTTCATCTTCTTGTTCTCCTCTCAAACTCCATCGATTTGTTCATAAAACACAAGCCTGTTTCCAAACGGATCCGTGACACGCAGCTCCTTGGTATCCCATTCCGTCCGTTCAATTCCCGGTCTTGAAAATTTATACTTCTGATCAGTTAGCGACTGATGAAACTCCTCCAGTCCTTCCATAGCGATTCTAATGGATGCCCCGGGAGTGCAGTCGCCATAATGCTCGGACAAATGCAAGATGAAGCTGTCTTTCGAAACTTGAACATATAAAGGCGCGCCTTCATCGAACCGATGCTCCCAATCCAGATGAAAACCTAAGTAATCAAGGTAAAACTCTTTAGCTTTCGCTTCGTCAAACATTCTAAAAATAGGGATTACCCCCATCAACCGCATAACAAATCCCCTCCCATTTTTATTCCTCGCCTGCTTCCTTTAGCAGCTAGACAGTCAGCATTAAAATGATGAAGCCCATCACAAATATGGTCTGACTAAATCCGGAATCATTCCGGCGCTTCCTTATGCTCCTCCAGCCATTCAAGCACCTCATCGATATGCTTCACCGCCACGATATTTAAATCCGGCGCAGCGCCTCTTGCCGCGGCTTCCCCCGCTGCCGGCACAAAGAACACGTCAGCTCCCGTCCGGCTTACCGCATACGCCTTCTGAGGGATGCCGCCCACCATGCCGATGGAGCCGTCCAATTCAATCGTTCCCGTCCCTGCGACCTGCAGACCTCCGGTAACGCCGCCCTCCGTCAATTGATCGATAATCGCGAGCGTCAGCATCGCACCGTGAGACGGTCCTCCGACATGGGCCATATATTCGTGATAGCTGACAGACCTTGGCGTATCCAGCTTTGCTTCCGTCTGAACGGACACGCCGAACACCGCTTTAGCCGGGTCCTGGTCGGAAGCTGTTGTCGGCACCTTAACCAGCAGACGCTCTTCGCCTCTTCGAACCGTCACGTCAACGACTTCGCCCGGCATCACCTCTGCCGACATATACGCGATCATGTCGTCTACAGCTTTTACGGGCATGCCGTTCACAGCGTCTACGATGTCGCCGGCTTCGAGCTTGCCGTCCGCCGGGCTATCCTTCACGATCGCTACGATGCGGACGCCATCCGCCACGACACCCTTGCCCAAACCCGCCTTCTGCATCGCGATCGCGGTTGCAACCCGGTTGGCGTCAGTTTTCATCGCCACGACCTGCGCATAGGTTTCGGTCAGCGGGGGCTCGTCCTCCGGAACAGGAAGGAACCGGTATTGCGGAAACAACGCGCCGTACAGCCTATCCGCCAAAACGGCAGGACGGTCGAACACAAGCACGCCGTCTATTTCTCCGCCCGCGCGGCCGCCTTCCACCTGCGCGTATCGATTCAAATTCATCGTCATCGCCGGATAAGTGACGCTGTATCCCGTCGGGATAAGCAGCGCGCAAAGAGAAAGCGTAATGGCAAGCACCGCGCCGCCGCTTCTCCAAGGAAATCCGCCCCGCTCCTTCCGCTCGCTTAACCACAGGTCGGCCACCATCAGAACGACTGCCGCCGCAGCCCCGGCAATCGCAAGCAGAAGCAAATGTTTTGGGATCAGCCATATGCACACTGCCAGCGCGGCGCTTAACAGCACAATGGCGGCCCGCAGCGAACGAAACGCCGCGGAGCCGGTATCCGATGCCAACAGCGCCGCGCCGGCCGCCCAGCATAGCGGAATGATGGAGAGTCCATAGTAGAGCCAATCGATCATTTCGATCCACTGCGCTCCGCCCGGCGTCTTAAGCGGCGCGGGAAGCCAGATCAGCTCTGCCCCGATGAGGCTGACGATGGCGGCGATCAATCCGGTATAATAGAGCCGCCTGCCCGCCTTAGCTTTATTTTGCACGAATATGCCTCCTGTTTCGCGTATGGATGATGAGCAGTGGCGCCCGCAAAAGAAAAAGACAAGAGAGCCCGTGAACCCATGAAAGCTCCACGTCTTCTTGTCTTGTCTGCATCAGGGCCGTGCAGCCGTGCGCGTCTTGACCGTCCTTACTTGCTCTGCAAATAACGGCGCTGCTCCTCGCCGATGCCGCGGTCCCTCGCTTCGCCCTGTTCGATTTCGATGATGCGCTGAATCCATTGGGAAGGCGTCTGGCCGGCCTGCTTAGCGCGATGCAACAGCGCGGCGTAGTGCCCGCATTGCTCGTATCCGCCCAGCCTGCGTACGACCGCGATATATTCAACGACCAGCTCGCGCGCTTCTCTCGGCGTATAGCCGTATCCGCCAGCGAGCGCTTCGGCGATGCCTCTCTCATAGGAGCTTAATCTCACCCTCGTCACCCGCATTCCTGACGTCGCCATACATCCACCTTCCTCCCGCATAAATATGATACCCGACCAGCGTAAGATGCGGCTCCCAGCGCTCCGATGCGAACACCACCTGGTTGCCGAGCTTCAGGGCATCAAGCTTTCTTCCCTTTTCATTACGCGTAATTTGTTCGTAGAACCAGTTTTCATCCTTCTTTAATTGTACTCCTTTATGTACAATTTTGCCAGTGTCATTGTCCGCCATCGGTCCGATAATGATGTCCGGATGCTTCCGGCAAGGGTCCTGTCCCTTCATATCCGCCTTGCGGTGCGCGTACACGAAGGAAGCCCATGCAGGCGAGTCGGACAGGAACAGCAGCGGCTCCACATCGTCCGGCAGACTGCTCAGCTCGACGACCAGCACGCAGGGCTTGCCGCCGTCCCAGCTTTCCTTCGCCGTTTTATGCGCCCACCGCCTTGCCTGCGCGATCGAAATCGTCGTGTAGAAGCCTTCTCCGAAATCTTTGCCCGGCCGCCAATAGTTAGATTGCAGCAGCGCTTGCCGGAAGCTGTCCACTGTGCTGCTGGTTGTGCCGTGATACAGCAGCTGCGGCGTCGTTATGTCCATCGCCTGCCCCTTTCCGCCGATACAAAAAACCCAACACGGTCTCGTTGTTGGGTTCGTCGTTGAATGTTTTTATTCGCATAATGGGATCTGCATTATTTCTTCAAATAAGCCATCGCTTTCTCGATGGCTTCGTCTTCGGAAGCGCCCTTCACATACCGGCCGTTAATGAACACGAAAGCATACCGCGCGCAAGGACCGCAATACGATTTGCAGTTCACTGTGCTAATGTCGGCGTCAGGCGCCAGCTTCTGCAGCTTGGCGACCGCCGTCTTCATCCGCATGTGCTTGCATTGCTCGCACACTTTTATATCATTCCTAGCCATTAATGGTCTCCGTGATTCCCTTTGGACGGATTCGTCACCGCAAATCCTTCTTCCGGCAAATAGAAATAGTCGATGCGCACGCCGTCGAGAAATTCGTTATCCTTCTCCAAAATAACGTCGATATCCTTGTCCGTCGATACGACAACGTCCTTGTCCGTCGGCGTATCGATCCCCATTCCGTAATGGGCATGATCGCCATGCGCATGCGTTACGTAAACGCGCAGCAGCTTGCCTTCGTTCTCCGGTTTGTCCAGCTCCAGCTTTATCATTTTCGCCGCGTTGCGGGAAATTTTGCACTTCATGATCGTTTGCAGCTCCTTCGTGCTTGCCCTTCCGGCAAAAGTCTCACCCTATATTATACTTCCTCCCCATCCTCCGAGCAAACCATTCCGCAATAATCATCGTGACGGCAATATCGTCAATCGGAAGAAACGGAAGCGCGTCTGGCATTACCCAATAGACGAGGACCGGTACGAGGAATAAAAGCTTGTCTGAAATCCGAACATGTCTCGCCTTCAATATTCGGAATATGAGCGAAAACGTGTTTCGCCAATGCCTGAGCGACAGCAGCTTGCGCATGCCGAACCCCTCCTATAGCCTCGTTTCAGCTTAGTATAGCACAGCAAGCCGCGTACACCTACTGGCCGGGGGTCGAGGCGGAT
This sequence comes from Paenibacillus nanensis, assembly GCF_003583765.1. GTDB lineage: Bacteria > Bacillota > Bacilli > Paenibacillales > Paenibacillaceae > Pristimantibacillus > Pristimantibacillus nanensis. The sequence goes on along the minus strand of NZ_QXQA01000003.1, from coordinate 191,564 downwards.
AATGGATCGCTCAGGCGCTTATAGAGCCGGAGCGATCCGCTGGCGGGAGAAGTTCTATAGACGAAGCGATTCCAGCAGCAAAGGGCGTAGCTCGGCGTAGATCGAGTCGAATGACCGCGGAGGAAGCGGATTTTCTCCATAGCCGGCTTCGACCGTAAAGCCCGGACGGCGGTACCGGTAAATGAACCAGTCTTTATAGCCGGCGTCGCTCCCGCTCAGTTTAACCGGCTTATAGCCGCTAACCGAGCCGAGCTTGCGCGCCAGCAGTTCCGCGTTCGGCGGCTCAAAATCTCTGTAGTTCCAATAGATTTCACGGCCCTGCGTATGCAGCGCCACAACAGCGTGGAAGTCTAGCCTCTCGGTGAACATGGCAAGCGCGGCCGCCTCCGGCTCGCTGAGCGGATAAGGCCCGGGGTAATCGCGCGGCCCGGGTCCGTTAACGCCGCGGCGTTTGCATTCTTCCTCCCAGAAGGCAGGATATTGATCATTTAAATCGACACCGCGAATGTTCGCCTTCCAGCCGCTGAAATCGGTTATACCCCCGTTCCAGGCAAGGAGCTCGCGGTAAAGCGGATGCGACTCGCAGAGGCCGCATTGCACAAGCTCCGCCCCGTCCGGGTTAACCATAGGCACCGCCCACAGCGTCGTCTCCCTGCACAAGCCGGATACATCTTGGCCGCCGAGCTTTTTGCCCGAACGGTAGCTCTCCGATAACTCCGACACAAACCGCATCAAAAGCGCGGAGGTAATCCATTCGTTGGCATGGAAGGAGGCATTCATATGAATGCGCTTTGGCCCGCAGCCGCACCGCAGCGCGATAAGCGGTCTTCCGAGCACGCTCCAGCCAATTCGGTGAGCCTCCACAAACGGAAAAGCTGACACGAGTGTCCTGCATTCCTCAATCATATCCGTATAACGGTAGCCGTTGTCCATGCTTGCCTTCGCCCTCCTCTTCCCGATAAGACTGTGATTCCTTATCCTATGCGGAAGAGGGCATGTTTTATATGGCAAAAACGGATGAAAAACAACCGCCCCTTACGGGACGGCTGTCGGCATTACCGGGTTATTAACGGTTTAACTAATATGAGGCACCTGCCATACAACCGGCGTCAAATCGATCTGCTCTCCCAGCCACTGCTGAGCGATGCTCTTGAACATACGCGGCTCTCCGCTGCAAAAAAACTGGTGAACCGGAATTTGATCGTTCCGCGCCAGCTTTCGCTTGTCGTGCAGAATGGTACTGATCTCACGAGCCGTCTCTTCTGCAGAGCTGATCAGATTCACATCGCTGCCCATCACTTCCGATATCGCGTCTGAGAGGAACGGATAATGCGTACAGCCCAAAATGAGGCAGTCGATGGGATACGTGCGCATATGCTCGATAGACTCGCGCACGACGTTGTACGTTTCAAAGGACCGGAAATTGCCCTGCTCCACCAGCGTAACGAACTTCGGACAAGCTTCGCTAACGACCTGCACATGAGGCGACAGCTCGCGAAGCGCTTGTTCATACGCCCCGCTTCTGATCGTGCCTTCCGTTCCGATGACGCCGATGCAGCCGGTCATCGTCTTTCCGATGGCGGCTCTAGCGCCCGGATTAATGACGCCGACGACAGGAATGGCCACGCGGGAACGGATGTCGGCGAGCGCGACGGCCGTTGCGGTATTGCATGCGATGACAATCATTTTAGGATGGAATTGTATCAAATAGTCAACGATTTCTCTCGTGAAACGAACAACCTCTTCGGGCGTTCTCGGACCATACGGGGTACGCGCCGTATCTCCGAAATAGACAATTTTTTCACGCGGCAATTGGCGCATTACTTCCTTTACTACCGTAAGACCGCCTACGCCGGAATCTAAGATCGCTATCGGTTGCTGCACAAACACACCGCTTTCTTAAACATGATGTATGAATTCGACTCCGAGACAAAATAGCATATGAATACAGCATCGAAAACGTACCTTCATCTTATCGCAAAAGCGGACAAGGTTCAAGGACGAGCCTTGCCCGCGCGAAAAGCCAGCGCCAAGATCCGCGCTGGCTCATCCGTTACATCCGCCGCATCCGGCGAGTAGCTTCACGGATGGATTACGCCTCTATTTTTATCTCGGCTTCCGCTTCTTGCTTGGCGTCATCCGTTTCCTTGGCTGCCGTTCCTGAAATAAAAGCAACCGCAGCCGTATCCGAGCTTTTTCTAAATCCTTTTACGCTGCTTACCACGTTGCCCGCGGCTTGCTTGCCAAGACTTGCGATATGTGTCGCTTGCCCGCCGATTTCCTTCGCGATGCGTCCTGTTGCTTCGCCTACCTTGCCGGCTGCTTTAATCGTCGTATCCCCAACCTTTTGAGCTCCCGTCGCAATATCCTGGCGCAGCTCCTTGCCTGCTTTTGGCGCAAACAGCAGCGCTGTGATCGAACCGATTACGCCGCCTGCCAGCGCTCCCAGCAGAAATCCTTTTGTATCTTTGCGTAGTGCCATTCCTCTCGCTCCTTTCAGCTTATAGGTTACCCTTCGTCTTTACCCGTTGATACAGCCGTTTGGGGCGGATTAACGCGTCAACCTTCATGATCCGGTCTGCCGCTTCGCCGCGATTGCCAGAGCTGCCACGCGGTGAGGCCAAGCTCCGCCCACTGCGCCGCTTCATCAAGCTGTTTGCTTCCGGCAAGCCGTTCCGCGTGCTTGACTGCCGAAGCCGATAACGCCGCGGCCGTCCGTTCAACCGCTGATGTGGTGCGCTCTACCGTACCGCTTATATGACGGACAGCTTGAACCATCCCATCGGCAGCATCAAGTCCCCGCTGGACGCTGCGGATTGTCTCCTCGAGCGGCTGCAATACGGAGACCGTCTCCGTCGACAGCTTATGAATATCCGCTTGAACCGCCTCGAGGGACGCTTGCGCGCGCTCCAGCCGAAGGATGAAGCTGCGCAGACCGATCAATATCCCCGCCGCCAGCACAATAAATGCGGCGGCGGCGATAACCGCGCTCCATTCCGCCATACCAAACGCCTCCTATCCGAGTAACGCCGGGAGCCTTCTCCCGCCGATCTAGACGAATGCCTATTTCGTAATGACAGTATAAGCAGCATGGGCTTGACTTGACACATCGCGGCTTCGAAAAAAAAGAAGCCCGCACCTTCATGCGGACTTCACCGTTATTTCCTGATCATGCCTATAGCTCCCGCTTCAAATAGCTTTCCACAGCCGACTTAAATGCCGGCAGCAGCTCCGTCAGCTTCACGGTAAGCGGATGGAGCTCGGCGCGCTGCCAGGCGTAATAGTCCTGTACGATTGGCTTGCGCAGCTTCACCAGCTCCGTCAGCGATTCCTGCAGCTCTGCCGGAAATACGCCTTCGCCGCCGATAATTTCCACAATATCCTCATAGCTGCTCGCGTCCCGCATAATAAAGCCGTCAATAAGATAGCTTCCGACATCGGTCACGGTCTCGATTGCAAGATGCAGCGCCCTCTCTTGAGCAAGCCCTTGCAGCAATTCGCCCTTCCAGTCCGATGCTAACGCTTTGAGCGCCTCCGTCAATTCCGGAATCGTATCCAATCGGACTGCGATTTGTTCCACATTTACGTAATACATCGGCTTCCCTGCTTTCGGTTACTTCTTGCGCTTCGCCTTTCTCTTCAGCCACGCCACCATAATGATGCTGCTAAAAATAATGACGAGCAAATAAGTCATCATTTCATATACATCTCTCATATCAGCCATAATGCGTTATTCTGCTCCTTAGCTTTCGTAATCGACGCTCACGGAAGCTTCGCGCACCTGCGTCATGTGCTCGATTACTTTTTTATGTACAGGATGCACTTGATACGCCTCCAGATCGGCCATCGATTCAAATTTCGTTACTAGCGAGATGTCGTACGAGCGCTCCGAATGAAGCACGTCGATCCCCACCTCGATTGATTTCAGCACGTCGATTTTCCCTTCCATGTCGCGAAGCACGGCTGCCGTTCGAGCAACGCTCTCTTCGCTGTTGTCCTTCAGCTTAAACAATACGATATGTGTAATCATAACTCGCATCCTCCCCCGATTTCCTGCTTACAGCATGAGTTTCGTCCTTTTGTCACATAATAACCTATAGAATCGCATGACGGCAATCTTTAGTTAAAGGAGATCATTTGCGTATGCGCTATACGTTCACGATAATCGCGGCTCTAATCGGAGCCGCCATCTGCGCCTTCAACTATACAGGCCACGATCCGCACAATATGGTGTTTTTTATGCTGAGCATCCCTGCCTGGTTCGCCGATATGTTCGTCGACATCCATGAAGTGAGCGTTCTTCTCATGTACGCGCTGACCATTGTCAGCTGGGCCGTTATCGGGTATATTGCCGACGTCTTTGTCGCGCGGGACCGCAGAAGACGAAGCAGCCGCGCCTAACCCGTTATCCGGCGGGAACAACCGCTCATATTGGAAAAGGAGCCTTTCGGCTCCTTTTTGCATCCATACCCGGCTTAAGCAGCCTCGATGACCAGCTTCGATTTCATCGTCGTGTGCCCTTGGCCGCACGGGATGGAACAATATATTTCGTATTCGCCAGGCTCAGTAAATTCCAGCTCCGTTTGCGGATTCTCGTTGCTTAAGTCAACATTCAGCGCGTCGATCTTCACGCCGTGTACGCCGCTCTTATTCTCCAGCTTCATGATGACTTTGTCGCCTACTTTAGCCGTGTATACCTCTTCATTAAAAGTAAAGTCGCTTCTGGCTTGAATCTTCATGAGCGATACGCCTTCCGGCAGCCCTGCAGATTCGTCAACCGGCTTCGCAGGCAGATTGAATGTGAGCAAATATACGCCCAGCAACGATGCCGCAGTGAAGACGATAAACATAATCCATTTGTGCATTGCTACGTGCTCCCCTTTGCGATCATAATGTCTACCTCTTATATTACATAAGATCGTCCGAAGTTCTCAACCTTAAACTGAACAAAGAGGAAAAGTTTTTTGCCTTTTTGACAAAACCATGAACAAAAATGACATTATCTAGACAAATATTGCTTCAGCACCCGCTCGGATTCCGCCTTGACGAATCCCCAGAGCATAAAAAATTGATGATGGTAGCCTCGGCACACATATTGCGCGCGAAGACCTTCCGTCTCCCGCCTCTCCTCGTACACCTTAATGCCGCGCTTCCGAAACTGTCTGCGCAATTCCGCAAGATCGAGCAGCACCCGGTCCTGCATCCCCCGGAGCAGCGACTCGTAGAAGCGAGGCAGCTTCATCCCCGACGCGGCAATTGCCCGTATATCATGATCGAGAACCCGCGTGGCGATGCCGAGCAGCACGTAATGCTTCACCAGCTCAAGCTCATCCTCTGTCTGTATAGGCGGAGACGCCGCCGTTCCCGTCGCGCCGTGCCCATCTCCATTGTTAGCGGCCATTGCCACCCCTCCAACCATTTGCGATCCTGCTCAAAAACAGAACATCTGTTCTTATTATATGCAGATCGCCCGAAAGGATGCAAGCGGAAATAACCCCCTTATCGTCCAATAAGGGGGCCGGCCGGAGAGCCGTCTTTATTGATCTTTATTGGTCTTTCTCCTTCAGCACCTCGATGATCCTGCGGATTCGGTTAGGCAGCGGGAGCCCTAGTCTTCCATAGTTTTCCGTAATGGATATCAGTTCGTTTGCTATATAAAAATAAACAGCCGCCCCCATTGTCATATCGGGAGAGTCGAGCAAAATATCGATGCGGTGCGCCAGCAAAATGATAAGCAGCGCCAATCCCTTGCGGGCAAGACCCCAAAAGCCGAGCGAGCTGCTAAGCCCTTTGCCGATTTTAAGCGAAGCCGCGACACCCGTCACATAATCGACCGCCATCGCTACAATAAGAAACGTCAGCGCCTCCGTCCACCTTCCGAAGGAAAACGTGATGATCGAACCAAGCACTCCGGCCGCAGAGCATACCCATACCAGTGGCATATTCGTCACCTCTCTCCTTTGATTGTGTACAAGATAATATATGCGGGACGCGCAGCATAAGTCCGTCAACTTGTCCCTGTACAAGCCGTATTCGCAAAAAAAGGGCGTTTGTTTAACCGAAAGCCCGCACAAAAAAGAAACCTCAGCCGTTAGGCTAAGGTCCCCTTGCGTGTTACTCGGTTGACTAGGCGTCCAGCTCGCGATAGCTTTCCTCGTCGGCGATGCTTTGAATATCATCCGATGAAATCGTTATGATGCGGTAATCATCCTTCTGCGCTTTTTTGCCCGCCATTTCCTTCATGAACTTAGGACTGCCCTCGCCGGCCTCCTCGTCATAAACGAGAATGATGCCGTCCGTCTTGCGCAGCAGCAGCTCGTCCCTTGCTTTGAACTGCCATACGCCCTCGTAAGGTCCCTTCGTGACGGAGGCATAGTAATCGACGCCGGGCAGAAGGCCTTGGAAATATGTCTTCTTATCTTCCTTCCAGCCTTCCTCCGGATTCGCATACGCCGTCAGAATCGACAGCTTCAGCCCCGGATACTGCTTCTTTAGCGCGATGACCGCTTCGCAGGCCCACAGGTCTACGCCGTACTGTCCCGGCGTTATGACCCATTCGAGCCCTTCCTCCAGAAGAGGCCGCAGCTTGTTTGCGATCGCCTGCTGAATAAAGCGGATGCCTTTATGCTTCTGGCTGAAAATATTCAGTTCATGCGCGCGGTAGCCGGTAATCAGCACGTTTTTCATCTTAACGGTTGTCTACTTTCTCCGGGTACATATCGTGGTTCATGAGGCGATGCTCCGCCATCGCTTCGTATTTGGTGCCGGGACGGCCCCAGTTGCAGTACGGGTCGATCGAAATGCCGCCGCGCGGCGTGAATTTGCCCCACACCTCGATGTAGCGCGGATTCATCAGCTTGATCAGGTCGTTCATAATGATGTTCATGCAGTCCTCATGGAAATCGCCGTGATTGCGGAAGCTGAACAGGTACAGCTTGAGCGCTTTGCTCTCCACCATAAGCACGTCGGGAATATAAGAAATATAAATCGTCGCGAAATCCGGCTGCCCTGTGATCGGGCATAAGCTCGTAAACTCCGGGCAATTGAATTTCACGAAATAATCGCGGTTCTGGTGCTTGTTCTCGAACGTCTCCAGCACCTCCGGCGCGTAGTTGAACGGATATTGGGTTCCTTGATTGCCCAGATGCGTAATCCCGTTCAATTCCTCTTTGTTTCTGCCTCCCATAACCGTCACGATCCCTTCTTTATACTTGTAATCTTCTTAAACGCCTTTTTTGTTGCCCCACACCCAAGTATGAAGCTGCGGCAGCACATGGACGCTGCGCAGCGAATTATCCGCCATGATTTGTCCGATCAGCCACTCGTAACGCTCCACGAGATACGGGAGCATCTTCGCAGGCTCCGTCTCCGTCAAGTTGCCGTTGCCGGCTTGCGCGTAGAACGGCACCAAAGGATAGCGCGCATGCACCATTCGCGCGTACGCGAGATCCGCGTCGTCAAAGACGACGACCTTCAGACAGAAGCGGCTGCCCGCCGCTTGCAGCCGGGCGACAATATCGTCCAGGACGTCCCAGTTCGTCTCCATGCCCGAGCTTGGCGGCTTCGGAGACAGCGTCAGGTCGTCAATGGCGGTGAACCAAGGCTGCCAGCGGCTGCCCTGCGTCTCGAGCGCGACCTGGATGCCGCGTTCATGCAGGCCGTCGATCAGCCCGCCGAGCTGAGGCAGGAGCGCCGGGTTGCCGCCGGAGACCGTCACATGGTCGAAAGCCTGCCCGCCGGCGCGTTCCAGCTCCCCGATCACTTCAGCGGCGGACAGCAAGCGAATGTCGTCCTTGCCGCTGCCGTCCCACGTAAAGGCGGAATCGCACCAAGAGCATTGGTAGTCGCAGCCCGCCGTGCGGACAAACATCGTCTTGCGGCCGACGACCATTCCTTCCCCTTGGACCGTCGGTCCGAATATCTCGAGCACGGGAATTCGCCTTGCGCTACTCATGGGACTTACCGCCCTTCCGCTTCGGACGGTACACGCAATAGCTGGTCGGCGTCTCGCGCAGGAACACCTGCACGCATACCGGCTTATTCGCCGTGCCGTCAAGATATTGCTGCACAAGCTCGCAGACCGTCCGCGCGACAACCTCGGTCGTCGGGAAGCGGTTCGGGTCGGCTTCATCGAAGCTGTCCGTGTCGTCATTCAGCAACGTGTGGTCAAACCGTTCATGAATAAGCTTCTTTATGATGGCGAAGTTAACGAGGAAACCGGCCGCATCCAGCTCATCGCCGGCTACGGTCACATTGGCGTAATACGTATGCCCATGCACCCTTTGGCATTTGCCGGCTTCCTCGGACGGCACGTAATGGGCCGCCGCAAAATGAAAGTCTTTGTTCAGTTCGTAGACATAATCATGCTGCGGGGAAGGGTACACCTGCTGAAGCATTAGCGCTCAGCCCCTCTCGCGCCGCGCTCCGCGACATAATCCTCAAGGCCTTTGCGGCGCAGCTTGCACGCCGGGCATTCGCCGCAGCCGTCGGCTTTAATGCCGTTATAGCAGGTGAGCGTGCGCTCCCGCACGAATTCGAAGGCGCCGAGCTCGTCCGCCAGCGCCCACGTCTCCGCTTTATTCAGCCACATCAGCGGCGTATCGATAACAAAGTTGTAATCCATGGACAAGTTCAACGTTACGTTCAGCGATTTGACGAATACGTCGCGGCAATCCGGATAGCCGCTGAAATCCGTCTCGCAGACGCCGGTTACGATATGCTTCGCTCCGATGCCTTTGGCAAGCACCGCGGCGAACGATAAGAACAATAAATTGCGGCCGTCCACGAACGTCGTCGGCAGCCCGCCTTCCTTCTGCTCGATCGCGATATCGTCCCGCGTAAGCGCGTTCGGCGCAAGCTGGTTCAGAAGCGACATGTCGAGCACATGATGCTTGACGCCAAGCTCCTTCGCGATTTCCGCCGCGCATTCCAGCTCCAGGCTGTGGCGCTGTCCGTAATTAAACGTCACCGCCTCTACCTCGGCGAAACGTTCGATCGCCCAGAATAGACAGGTCGTGCTGTCTTGGCCGCCGCTGAACACGACAACGGCCTTTTCTTTCTTTAACATAATGTTTCCTCCTCCCAATTGCGAGAAGACGGAGCTCCACTCGGGCCGCCGGCATCGGACGCCGGGGCCGCGGTAAAATAAGAAACGGCGCCCGCGCGCCAGCAGGCACGCGAAACGCCGAACACAAAAACACGCGGGTGCCTGAAGACAGACCACCGCTACCGTTTTAGTTTTTTATAGAGGGAGTTCGCGAACCTCTCCCGGCGCCTCGCCGTCCTGGCGTGAGACAACCGGATTTGCTATTCGATTATTCTCTCGTACTATAGCATAGACGAAAGGCAATGGGAATAGGGAGTTTTTAGCCCATAAGACCGCACAGCGCCTCAAGCGTCAGCACCGCATGCTTCGCCAGTTCGGGTATATCGTCCATCTGCTCTTCGCCGATGCGCCGGCCGAAGCCCAGCTCGATACAGTTCCGATATCGTCCCGTATCGTCTCCGAATACGTGGCTGAGCGTCTGCATAGGCTTGTTATCGGGCAGCCATATGCTCATGATGCAGCGTTCGATTTCTTGGCAAAGCGCTTCGCCCCCTTCTTTGTCCATATCGACGCGAAACCGGAACTTCAGTCCGCAGGCCGGCGCCTGCTCTTCCGGCCGCTCCAATATTTCCGCAGCCAAGTCGCGGAGCGATGTTTCCAGCACAAGCTCAGCCTCCGCCCGCCGGTCCTTCGCAAGCCGGAAGAACAGCGAGAACTCCCTGGACATAACCGCCATGTCGAGCAGGTCCTTGCGGCCCGTAATATCGATAATCCGGTCCAAATTGTCCAAATCGTAGAACTCGTTTTCAATCGCGACCTTCAAGTTATCAAAAATCGTTGGATCAAACATGGCCATTTTCCCCTTTTTGCGCACAAACCGGCTTTATCCTACATATTGTACCATTAGCCGCCGGCTCTTCAAATTCCGGCCGGTTTGTTTGCGTTGTCCTAGTCTTTTTCCGTATACTAATAAAGAGCAGATTGCTAGAACTTCCTACATTTAATAGAGGTGACATTGTGGACGATTTGAAGCAAGCCTACAAGACGATGGGGCTGGAGGAGTTCGCGCCCCGGGAAGAAGTCGAGAAACGTTACACAACGCTCATGAAAAGGGAGCGCTCGCGCGCCAGCTCGAGTGCGGAGGGCGGCAGCGATTTCGCGCAGGTTACCGAAGCCTACCGGCTAATATTGGCGTATGAAGACCAGAAGTATAAGCAGGCGTTTAATGAACAAGAATACGGCAAATACAAAAGCATGGCCGGGCAGGCGCAGAAGCTGGATCATTTTTGGCGCTATTATAAGTTTCATACCATTGGCGCGATTGCGCTCATTGCGCTCATCATTTACGGCATCGTCAGCTATGTCGACCACAGGGAGCATCAGAAATATTTGGCCAGCCTTCCGCCGATCGATCTGGACGTCAGCTTTATGGGCCTGTTCATGGAGCAGGAAGAAAGCACCCTCGATGATGTGAACGCAGCCATGCTGAAGTCGTTCCCGGATTGGAAGCGGATGCAATCGAATATAATTTTTGTGCCCGGCGAAGACGGCAACCAGTATGCGTATTTGCAGAAAGCGTTCGTTACCGTCGCCACGGAGAAGCCGGACATCTACATTATGGACCGCTTTATGTTCGAATGGCTCGGTCAGCAGGACATCCTCATGAAGCTGGAGGATATTCCCGAGCTGAGCGAGGCCGCCGGCAGCGAGCTTGGACAGAAGCTGAAGACGCAGGCAAGCCCGGAAGAAGCCGTGTACGGCATGGATTTAACCGAATCCCAGCTGTTCGAGGATCTTCCGCTCATGAAGGACGACCTGATTGTCGGCATTCGCGTAGACGCCGAACGGCCGGAAAAAGCGATTCAATTCATTAAGCAATACGTCGATACCAATCCGTAATCCGCCCGCCCCAAAAAGCAAGTCCAGATGCGGTGAAAGCCGCGTCTGGACTTGCTTTTTTTACTCCTGATTGATCCCCTCATGTTCTCGTCTATAGCCGATCACAAGCATCGAAGCGTAACTTCGATATCCTGATTGTAGTTGCCGAACCCTTTGCCGAACAGAGTGACTCCACCGCAGTTTTTGGCTGAAGCGCTGCAGGAAATCCGGAATAAAATCTCTTTATCGTACGCTAGAGACAAGCCTTCGATGGTAACATCCGATACTTTAACCCCGTCGATATAGGAGCCCTGCCGCGTGATGCGGATGGTTTTCATTAATCCATGCTGAATATTTTTGTGCCACCAGCTCGGGGTATAGATGCCGCGCGCGCCGCCGAAGTCGCCGGGATACGTCCACGTCCCCACCTCCGTCCCGTTAACGGAAAACACGATATCCGAAGGCAGATGGTTGACCGTGCACGGCGTCTCCGAGCAAAGCTCCAGCGAAATTTCGAGCGAATCCGGCCGCTCGTTATTCACCATATAATTCGGTATCCGGTATTCGACATAGCCCGAACCGAACCAGATCACCTTCGCATGAACATGCTCCGGATCGGCAAAGTATCTCGGATCGTCGCACATGCCGATCATCCGCTCAGCGGAAGCGAGACCGCAGGTTGGCTTTACCTCGTAAGAGGAATAAGTGCCGACAGGCAATGAAACGAAATAGCGGTTTTTCTCCTCCTTTGCCGCCTTCCCTTTGAAGAGCAGTGTCGCATGCGTAAGCTGAAGATAACAAAGCTTCTGCGTCCCCCGCTTTCCCGGCACATTCTCGCAGCGGACGATCCCCGCCTCCTCCAGCATATGTATATGTCTGGTGACGATGGGAGACTTTATGTCTAGCGCCTCGGACAAGCTTTTTATATTCATAGGCTGCTCGCCTAACAGCTCAATCATTTTCACGCGGGTGGGCGAAGAAAAACATTCAAGAACGTGCATATTTCGACGGTTCACTTCAATTTCCATCCATACTTCCCCTTTTTCTTGTCCGGTTGGATTGTTTTCACCAATTATATAACTTACAAGTTAACGTTACAATACAAAGCTGTCAGCTTGACACTGCTAATTGAATTCAATAAAATTAATCCGCATACATAACTTCCAGGCAATTTAGTTACCCAATAAGTTAACTAATGAGGAGGAGCAACATGAACAGCTTTCAATTTCATAACCCTACGCGTATTGTATTCGGCGAAGGCGCGGCAGACCGCATCGGAGAGTTAACTTCTTCCTTCGGCAAGAAGGTTCTGCTCGTATACGGCGGAGGCAGCATCAAAAAGACCGGTCTATACGACCGCGCCGTCAAACAGCTGAACGATGCCGGCATTACCTTCTACGAGCTTCCGGGCATCGAGCCGAACCCGAGATTGTCTACGGTAAACAAAGGAATCGGCATCTGCCGCGACAATGGCGTCGAGTTTATTCTCGCAATCGGCGGCGGCAGCGTCATCGACGCGTCCAAAGCGATTGCGGCAGGCGTCCTTTATGAAGGCGACGTCTGGGACTTCTTCACGGACAAAGCCGTCATCCAGCAAGCGATGCCGATCGGAACAGTGCTGACGCTGGCTGCGACCGGCTCGGAAATGAACGGAAGCACGGTCATTTCCAACTGGGAGGAGAAGCTGAAGCGCGGCGCGGGAAGCCCTCATCTGTTCCCTCGTTTCTCCATCCTTGATCCGACGCTGACGTATTCCGTTCCCCGCAATCAGACGGTTTACGGCTCCATCGATATCATGTCGCACGTGTTCGAGCAATACTTCAGCCTGACGGAGAACACGCCTCTGCAGGAGCGGTTCTGCGAATCGATTCTTCAAACGGTCATCGAAAATATCGAGCCTGCGCTGGCCAACCCTAACGACGCCGCGGCTCGCGCCAACCTGATGTGGTGCGGCACAATGGCGCTCAATGGCGGCCAGATCAGCCTCGGCATGGTCAACGACTGGGCATCGCACGGCATCGAGCACGAAATAAGCGCGATTTACGACATTCCGCATGGCGCGGGTCTTGCCGTCGTGTTCCCGAATTGGATGCGCTATGTGTACAAGCAGCGTCCCGGCCGTTTCGCGCAATACGCGACAAGAGTATGGGGCATCGATCCTGCCGGCAAATCGGAGGACGAGCTGGCGCTTGCAGGCATTCAAGCGACCCGGGACTTCTATACGCGCATCGGCGCAGAAGCCAGACTGGCCGATTTCGGCATCGGCGACGATCAGCTCGACCGGATGGCCGAAGAAGCGGTGCGTTACGGCCCGATCGGCAATTTCAAACGTTTAGAGAAGGACGATGTGCGCGAAATTTTGCGCATGTGCCTATAAAACCAGCTTAGAGAGGAGAACTTCGACATGACAAAAGCGCTGACAGAAAGCACCGTTTTAAGCAATGGCGTCTCGATGCCTTGGCTCGGACTTGGCGTATGGAAAGTGAAAGACGACGGCGAAGCGGAGACTACGGTTAAGGCTGCGATTGACGCCGGCTACCGCGCGGTCGACACAGCGGCCATATACGAGAATGAAGCAGGAGTAGGCGCAGGCCTCCGCGCTAGCGGCGTGCCCCGCGATCAAATCTTTGTCACAACGAAGGTTTGGAACGCGAATCAAGGCTATGACACATCGCTTGCCGCCTTCGAGGAAAGCCTGAATAAGCTGGGCATGGACTATGTGGATTTGCTGCTCATCCATTGGCCGGTAAAAGGCAAATACAAAGACACTTGGCGCGCGCTTGAGCAAATTTACCGCGAGGGCAAAGCGAAAGCGATCGGCGTCAGCAACTTCCAAATCCATCATCTCGAGGATGTGATGGCTTCGGCAGAAATTGCGCCGATGGTCAATCAAGTGGAATACCACCCGCTGCTCACGCAGGAGCCTCTGCTCGCTTTCTGCAAGGCGAACAAGATCCAGCTGACGGCTTGGAGCCCGCTGATGCAAGGCAATCTGGACATTCCGCTTCTTGCCGAAATCGGAGCGAAGCACGGCAAGTCCCCTGCCCAAGTAGTGCTGCGGTGGGATTTGCAGAACGGCGTCGTAACGATTCCAAAAACAACGACGCCATCCCGTCTGGTCGAAAACGCCGGAATTTTTGATTTCGAGTTGACTGCTGAAGAGATGGCTCAAATTTCCGCTTTGAATCAAAACAAACGTTTCGGAGCGGACCCGGACAACTTCAACTTCTAAATGTCTAAACGCCGGAGCGGCTCTCGCTCCGGCGTTCATTTTATTAACAAGGAAAGCCATGAAGGATATAGCCGTACTCCGGTTGTACGGGTATAATGGAAAGAAAACACCCTACGATCCCGCACTAGGAGCTATAAAGGAGCAAGCATGGGAAATTATCGGATTTGTAATTTTTGCGGCAATCTTTACGAAGTCAAGATCAAAAGCATGTGCAGCAGCTGCGAGAAAATGTATATAAAAATTAGAAGCATTGTGGAGGAATTCCCGGATACGATCGTATTGGAAATATCCAATCAGACCGGTATCAGCGTCAGCAGAATTTTGTCGTTTGCCGAGAACGGCTACTTTCGGTTGAAAGAAGGAACGATTGAAATTATTAAATAATAACCGGCATGCATGCGCTTCCTTAGTAAAGGAGGCGTTTTTTTATTTCCTCCCCATTGACAGACACGCATGTCCGGCAGTAAGCTGAAGACGTCAAAAAAAATGAGTGATTACTCACTTTTATTTATAGGGGAGTGGCTATCCATGATGACGGTCTCATCCGGTTGCGTAGACGTTCGCGGCGCAGTCAAACGGTTCGGCGGCAAAGAAGTCATTCGCAGCATAAGTCTGCAAGTGGAGCGAGGCGAGATTTTCGGCCTGCTGGGCCCTTCCGGCTCCGGCAAAACAACGCTTGTCAAAATAATTGCCGGCATCGATGAAGCGACAAACGGCGAGATTTATTTGCTCGGAGAGAAGCTTCCGAAGCTTGCCATGATGAACCGCATCGGCTATATGGCACAGTCGGACGCTTTGTACGCAGAGCTGTCGGCCAAAGAAAACCTGGAGTTTTTCGGAGCGTTGTTCGGTCTGAAAGGAAGTAAGCTGAAGGCGCGCATGCAGTACGTCATGGAGCTTGTCGGACTTGGCGGCCATTTGGGCCGGACGGTGTCCGCCTATTCCGGAGGCATGAAGCGCAGGCTGTCGCTTGCAGTCGCTCTCATGCATGAACCGGAGGTGCTCATATTGGATGAACCGACGGTCGGCATCGACCCTCTGCTTCGCCAATCGATTTGGCGCGAGCTTGAAGCGCTAGGCCGTTCGGGGACGACCATTATTGTCACGACGCATGTGATGGATGAAGCGGAGAAATGCAACCGTCTTGGCATGATTCGGGAAGGACGGCTTATCGCGCTGGGGACGCCGGCCGATCTGAAAAACCAGACAGGCGGCGGTACGATCGAGGAGGCCTTTCTGCGCTATGGAGGTGGTCAAGAATGAGAACCGGCGCTTTGATGAAGCGTATCGTCCGTCAATTCATGCGGGACAAAAGAACGCTTGCGCTCCTCATCGCCGCTCCGCTGCTTGTGCTGACGCTTATGTATCTTGTGTTTAACGGCGATACGTACAAGCCGAAGCTTGGACTCATCGGCATGCCGGAACCGGTAGTGCAGCAGCTGGAAGCGTACGGCGCGGCGGTGTCTGTCTTCGAGCATGCAGACGATGCCGATGCCGCGCTTAAGGACGGACGACTGGACGCTTACGTTACCCTGCAGAGCGGCGGAACGATTGTAAAGCTGGAAGGCAGCGATCCGGCCAAGAACCGCGCAATTACGATGCTGATCGGTCGGATGGCCCAGAAGGCAGCCCCATCGGCAGCGAACGCCTCCTTGCCCGCTCCCGAATTCCAATACCTGCACGGCAGCAGCGAAATGACGACGTTTGACAGCCTTGGCCCCGTTTTAATCGGCGTATTTGCTTTTTTCTTCGTCTTTCTTATTGCCGGCGTCTCTTTCTTGAAAGAAAGAACAAGCGGGACGCTTGAGCGGCTTCTCGCCACGCCGCTTCGCAGATGGGAGATTGTTGCAGGCTACATTCTCGGCTTCGGATTGTTCACCGGCATACAAGCGGTTCTAATCGCCACCTATTCCATCCATGTGCTTGGCCTCATGATGACGGGATCGTTATGGCTCGTGCTGCTCATCACGCTGCTGCTGTCCGTTACGGCGCTAAGCCTCGGCACCTTCCTGTCCGCTTTCGCTAACACGGAATTTCAGATGATCCAGTTCATACCGGTCGTCATCGTGCCGCAAATCTTTTTCTCCGGCTTATTCAATATGGAGAGCATGTCGCCTTGGCTGCGGTGGCTGTCCCATCTGATGCCGCTGAAATACGGAGCAGATGCGCTGCGCAGCGTCATGATCCGCGGCGAGGGCTGGAACTCCGTTGCATTCGAAATCTATCTCCTGATCGCGCTGTCCCTTTTCTTTATGGCGGCTAACGTGCTTGCGTTGCGCAAGTATCGAAAAATATAGTACGCTAACAAGAACAGTTAAAGCGGAAGAAGGGAAATAACGGCATGTCGGATCGGAAAGAGGAATGGCTGGAGGAGCTGATGCGTCTGGCGGACGGAGACGCACGCAAAAGAACGGCTAAGCAAGCTCGTATACTTGAAGCCGCGATCGATATATTTGCAGCTAAAGGGTACGCCGCCGCTTCCACCAGCGAGATCGCTCAA
Organism: Paenibacillus nanensis; assembly: GCF_003583765.1. GTDB lineage: Bacteria > Bacillota > Bacilli > Paenibacillales > Paenibacillaceae > Pristimantibacillus > Pristimantibacillus nanensis. The sequence continues at coordinate 174,908 of NZ_QXQA01000003.1, read as the reverse complement.
AAGGCGGGTGTTGCGGAAGGCACAATCTTCCGGCACTACAAGACGAAGAAGGAGCTTCTGCTGTCCATCGCGGGTCCGATCGCGGTCAAGCTGGTTGCGCCTTTCCTTATGCGGGATTTCGCCAAGCTGCTAGAGCTTCCTTACGAAAAGGTGGATGACTTTTTCCGGGCGGTGTTGAAGGACCGGCTTCAATTCGCAAGGCAGAACATGAAGCTGATTCGAATTCTCGTGCATGAAATTCCGTTCCATCCGGAGCTGCTGGCACAGGCGAAGGAATTATTCGCGAACATCGTGCTGCAGAGGGCCCAGAAGGTCATCACCCATTTCCAAGAGAAAGGACAAATTATTGAAGCGCCCCCTTGGATCATTATTCGCACGGCGATCAGCTTATTTGTCGGATTTGTTGTCTCCCATCTCGTCCTCATGCCGGATGAGCCCTTCGATGAGGAGCAAGAAATCGATAGAGTGATAGATCTATTAATGAACGGCATTTCTCCAAGACCGTAATCATAGAATAGGAATACGACACCCCTGCGATAAGCCCGATGCAGGGGTTTTTGCTACACTTCCGTAGCCCTTGCCCGCTGCGAAGGATTCCAGCTGCTAGTTGTCGAAATGAAAGAAAGCTACATGCATAGGAGGTGCGCGGATTGGATATCAAATCGAAAGCCCGTCTCTTGGGCATGCCGGAAGCCGCGGAATGGACGAAGGAAATGGAAGCGTACCGAACCGTGCTGGAGAGAGAAACGAATCACCCCTTGCCAAGCGATATGCTGTTAAGCTATATGTGGGCATTAAAAGAGAAAGAGAAGCTCGCGGTCGCTCTTTCCTTAGAATTTCCGTTCGCCAGGCGGGAGCTTCGGAAATGGCCCGAGATGCTGTTTGTCAAAATGCTGCGAACGAGCGTGCAGCAAGCCTCTAAAAACATCGCGATCAAGCGGCGCCTCCTCCTGTCCATACTCCAATTGCAGCCTGTCGAGCTGGATCCGGATATACCAATTGATAAGCTTCTGCAAAAAGAAGAAGACTTTATCGCTGCCTATGGTTTTTGGGCCTTTTATTGGGCCTGCTACTTTAATTCGAGCAAAAATTCAAATAGAGCGAACTGGGACAAGGCGCTACAGCGGCTTGAGGAACGCTTTAGAGCGGGCGGCCAGGGGCCTCAGCAAAGAGAACAAAGAGAACAGCCATCCCCTCTTCAAGAAAAGGCCGAGGAAGCCGGAAGCCATGACAAGCTTGACAAAAAGCTGAAGCTGCTGGAAGGCTTGTATCGGAAGGAGCTGGCTTCCCGGCAGCGTATGGAGCACGAGCTTGCCCAGAAGAACAAGCTGCTCCGGATGAAATCGAAGGAGCTTGCTCAGCTTGAGGATGAGCTGGATCGATTACGGGATCATTTGGAGCAAACGGCTGTAAAAGCCGAACAGCAAGAGAACGCGCAGCGTGACCGCGAGCAAAGGTGGAAGCAGGAGCAAGCCGGATGGCTGGAAGAGCGTCAATCCTTTATGGAGCATATGCGGTCGCTAAACGTTCAGCAAAGCCGATTGGAAAAGACGCTGGAGTCGCAGAAGAAAGAGCTGCAATATCTGGAGAAAGAAAAAGCGCTGTTGCGATATGAGCTTGAGCAAGCCCGAAAGCAGCCGCGAACTGAACCGGAGCCGGGCTACAGCGATTTGTCACATAAGCTGGTGTCCCATCTGGAGCAGGAAGTGGCGGAGCTTGGCGCATCGGTCGCTTCGCATGACGGCCGCGGCAGCCCTGCCGCTGCTCGCGACCGCCTGCGGAAGACGCTTGATCTGCTGGACGCTTTAGACCGATATCACGAGGGGGCCGATCCAAGCCCGGAGCCCAGCCCCTCTCAAACGGACAAGCCGCTGAAATGGCCCCATGAAAGCGAAAGCGGAGACGCCTCGAACGAAGCGGTCTCTGAGGCCGGCGCGAATAATCCGGCTTCGTTGTACGGCACATTTTATCGCAGGGATCACGGCGGTTATATTAAGCTTGAGAACGGCGAGACGTTCAACATCACGGAATCGCTTGTCCGGCAGCATGAGCTGCAGCATGAAGCCGAGCTCCTGTGCACGCCCCGCCATCTGCCGGGCAGGCCGCTCCATTACGATTTGCAGCTGCTCTTCCAAGGCGACGACGCCTACTCCCCTATCCGCCAATATGACGGCTTCATCGAAATGGGCGACGGTCCGCTTTATTTTTGCGTAGACATGAACGACCCCGCTAACCGTTTTCAACTTCACCATAGGGATGTCGAGATCCAAAAGCCGTCGCATGGCGATCCTTGCACGTTTAACGTTGCGGAAGGCAGCCACATCGCGCGTCTGACGAAGCTGTACCGGCAGCAAGGAAGCGCGGAAGCGGAAGATGAAGCAAGATCCCGAAGCATCCTCCTTTATTCAGGGGAACCCCTTTCCCTGTCCCCTAAGCGGGCAAAGGATAAAAAGGAGCTTTCCAAGGATAAACGGAAGCCGTTCCTGCAAAATTGCGTGATTACCATTGTAGGCGGCCTCCGCAAATGGTTCGAAGATGTCGTTCGGGAATGCGGAGCCGAGCTTGCGCATGACAGCGGCGATCATCCCGAGCGGATCATGGCGGATTTGCGCCGTTCACAGGCTTTGTTTCTGCTCATTACGGCCACATCTCACCGGGCTACCTGGGAAGGCATCGATATTGCGAAATCCAACGGCATTCCCCATTTCATCATACAAGGCTCGAAATCGAATTTGCGTGCGCTGCTTTGGGAGAACCGCGATTTGATCAGCGGCTCCAACCGATAACAGCCGTAAGCTTTGCCGCTTAAAAGCGTGTATGCGAAGGGGCTGCAGCAGGAAAATTCCTCCTTCCGCAGCCCCTTCGGGTACACGCTATTTATTTTAGCTTCTGCCATTTCAAGAAATGTTGAATATGCTCGTCCCAGTAAGCCCATGTATGGTCGCCAGGCCCATCGTGATAGGTGAGCTGATATTCCGACTGGAGGCAAGCGTCGCGGAAGACGATATTGCCTTGATACAGGAAATCCTCCGTGCCGCAGCTTTGATAGAGAAGCGGACGCTCTCCGCCTTCCGCCGGCCGCTTTAATAGAGCCAGCAAATCGGCGTCGGTGCCTGCGATATCCTTGTCGCCGAATATAAGCTCGAACGTGCGATTGGGAGCATGCTCGCGGGACGCTTTCACGTGGCCCGCCATATCGAGCGCGCCCGAGAAGCTGCCTGCAGCCGCGAAGCGTTCCGGATAGGTCAGCGCCCATTTGAACGCGCCGTAGCCTCCCATCGATAAGCCCGCGACAAAATTATCTTCCCTGGCGCTGGAGAGCGGAAAGAAAGCCCTCGCCTTCGCTGGCAGCTCCTCCGTTAGAAACTTCCAGTAGTCTCCCCCATATTCCATATCGGTATAGAAGCTTCGATGCACATTCGGCATGACGACCGCTATCCCGTACTCCGAAACGTAACGTTCGACAGAGGTTCGCCTTGTCCAAATCGAGTCATCGTCAGACAAACCGTGCAGCAAGTACAGCGTTTTGTGCAGCTTCCCGCCGGACCTGTTGCTCATCCCGATTTGCGTCTGCGTCTCCTCCGGCAGGATGACGGTCATGGACGTGCTTAAACCCAATGTTTCCGAATAAAACCGGCAGCTCATTAATGCCATATCATTTTCCCTCCTGTAATCGCTTCCCACAGCTTTTACAGTAGCACATCATTAAAATTTTTTCATGTATTTCTCATAAACGCTCATCATTGCCGATTAACGCTGCATTATCGCTCTCATTCGGAAAATTAGCCCTGTTTTACCTGTGCTATAGTTGAAACATAAAACGATTGGCGAAAGGACACACTGACATCATGAGAAACAATAAGGTACTGAAACACATCCTAAAAATCGGCGCGTGCGGCGCTATCGTATGGTCTGCCGTAACATTTGGAACGGCTAGCGAGCAAGCTCATGCAGCTACGCCCACCTCGCTCAAGCTGATTGCAACAAGCAAGGAATACATAGGAACGCCTTATCAATTCGGTGCAAGACCGGGCAGCACATCTTCGTTCGACTGCTCTTCGTTCACCCAGTACATCTTCAAAAACTTTAACGTGTGGCTTCCGCGTACTTCCGCAGCGCAGGCTAGTATGGGCAAAAAGGTAGACAAAGGCTCGCTTAGCATGGGCGATCTGGTTTTCTTTAACACGAACGGCAAATCCATCAGCCATGTTGCCATCTACGCCGGCAATAACAAAATCATTCACAGCTCCAGCAGCCAAGGAGTAACGATCTCGGATCTGAATTCAACCTACTGGAAAGGCAAATATGTAACGGCTCGCAGAGTGCTGAAGTAACGTTTGGCACTTGAGAAAAGGCTCTCGTTCAGGGATATCCTCCTGAAACGAAAGCCTTTTTCATTTTGCCGGAATTTTGACCCAGCCCTCGCTCCTGCCTTCCGAATAACGGCTTTCCTTCCTCTTGCCGGCAATCCCCTCGAGTCCGAATTGCTTCGCCGCATTGTAAAAGGCAATGCCGCTGCCCTCTACATACCCCATCTGTTTGAAGTGCGCGTTATCCTCGAGCAGCGCCTTTAATAACCGTTTCCGGGTATATAAAGGCTTGTCGCGTACATCGAGTCCGTTGTAGTGCAAAATATCGAAAATAAAATAAACGACCGGCATCGCGGTTTTTGCGTCGCGTATTCGCGGCGTTTTAGTCATGCGGTACCGCTGCTGCAGCCGGTCGAAATCAGCCTGTCCCGTTAGGGGGTCCAAAAAGGCGACCTCGCCGTCCAGCACCACATCCGCCGGTCTGCGCAGCGGCACATTATGTAATTCCGGATATTGCCTCGTTACATCGTAACCGTGTCTGGACAGCAGACGCACCTTGCCCGCCGTCATCGTCAATTGCAGCCGATGTCCGTCTATAAGCGGCTCGAACAAATAATCGTTATCGTTAAACGGATCGGGTCTTTCCGTCATCAGCATTGGTTGTATGAACATGATTCTCACCCTCCCGTAGTAACCATTTTACCATGAAACTATTCGTAAAATCGTCGGTAAATACAGGTGCGATTAGCGAATAATCCTTTTTGCAGGTACGCATAATAGGCTTGGGTGAACGGATACAACACAACTGTATCCTTCCTATTGCTACAAGAATCGTAAACCAACATGTATTAGGAGGCTTAATCAAAATGGCAAACAACAGCAACTCTAATCAACTCGTAGTACCGCAAGCTCGCGCAGCGCTGGAGCAAATGAAATTTGAAGTTGCCCAAGAGCTCGGCATCCAAATTCCGCAAGACGGCTACTACGGCAATATGACAACACGCGACGCAGGCTCCATCGGTGGATACATAACTCGTCGCCTTGTTCAAATGGCTGAGCAGCTGGTCGCCGGCAACCGTTTCTAATGAACGAATTTGGTAAAGAGAGCGTTAACTCGCTCTCTTTTTTCTTTTATCCTTCCATTCATAAGAAAAAATCGGTAAAATGGGGATGGTGACTTTATTAGAGAAAGGAACTTCCACTATGATAATACAACCGAAAACTCGTGGTTTTATTTGCACAACCGCGCATCCGGAAGGCTGCGCCAGCCAAGTGCAGCGGCAAATCGAATATGTAAAAGGCAAACCCGCCATCAAGGGACCGCGCAATGTGCTTGTGGTCGGCGCGTCTACTGGCTATGGACTAGCCTCCCGTATTGTAGCCGCCTTCGGCAGCGGCGCGAATACGGTCGGCGTCTACTTTGACAAAGCTGCGGAGGGCTCCCGCACGGCAACCGCAGGCTGGTACAACTCCGCCGCGTTCGAAGCTGCGGCATCCGAAGCGGGATTGAAATCCTACAGCATCGTCGGCGACGCGTTCTCCGATGAAATTAAAGCGAAGACAATCGATCTCATCCGCACGGAGCTTGGCCAGATCGACCTCGTTGTCTACAGCGTCGCTTCCCCGCGCCGCACGCACCCGAAGACAGGCGAAGTGTTCTCCTCGGTCATCAAGCCGCTGGGAGAGACGTACACGAACAAAACGGTCAACTTCCATACCGGCGAAGTATCGCAGGCTACGATCGAGCCCGCAACGGAGGACGAGCTTCGTCAGACGATTGCGGTCATGGGCGGCGAAGACTGGCAGATGTGGATTGACGAGCTTCAAAAAGCAGGCGTCCTGGCTGAAGGCGCAACAACGGTTGCTTATTCGTATATCGGACCGGAAATTACGCATGCCGTCTATCGCGAAGGAACAATCGGCGCGGCAAAGAACGATCTGGAAGCAACCGCAGGGCGTCTGCATAAGCAGCTGTCTGCTGCAGGCGGCCGCGCATACGTGTCGGTGAACAAAGCGCTGGTGACGCAGTCCAGCTCCGCTATTCCAGTCGTACCGCTGTACATATCCGCACTGTACAAAGTCATGAAGGAAAAAGGTCTGCATGAAGGCTGCATCGAGCAAATGTACCGTCTCTTCTCCGAGAGACTGTACGGGCAAGGCGAGACGCTCGTCGACGAAAAAGGCCTGATCCGAATCGACGATTGGGAAATGCGCCCGGAGATTCAGAATGAAGTTGCCAAAGCTTGGGAACAGCTAACAACGGAGAACGTATATGAGCTAACCGATTTGGAAGGCTACCGCCGCGAATTTTTCCAGCTGTTCGGCTTCGAAACGGACGGCATCAATTACGAAGCGGACGTCAATCAAGAAGTAGAAATTCCGAATCTGCGATAACAAAAATGCTAAAAAGCGCTGGGAAGGACGATTACCGTCCGTACCCAGCGCTTTGGTTATAAATGTTCCAATGGAGGTCCTATGGCTACAATTAAAGTATTTGCTGGTTCATCCAATCCAGAGCTGGCCCGCAACGTATGCGAGCAGCTAGACATGCCGCTCGGCAAAGCCGCTATCACCCGCCAGCAAAGCGGGGAGATCCATGTCTCCTATGAAGAAACGCTTCGCAACTGCGATATTTTCCTTGTTCAGTCGTTGTCGCATCCCGTCAACGAGCACTTGGTCGAGCTGCTCGTCATGATCGACGCGGCAAAACGCGCCTCGGCCAAATCGATCAATATCGTCATGCCTTATTACGGCTACGCCCGCCAAGAGCGGAAATCCGCGCCGCGTGAGCCGATATCCGCTAAGATGGTCGCAGATGTGCTGACGACGGTAGGCGCCGACCGCATCATTACCGTAGATTTGCATGCGGATCCGATCCAAGGCTTTTTCAAAATAACGGTAGACCATTTGACGGCCCTCAATATGATCATCGGCTATCTGCAAGGGAAAAAGATCGTAAACCCTGTTGTCGTGTCCCCGGATGCCGGACGAGCTACGACGGCCGAAAAGCTGGCCAGCCTGCTCGATTGTCCGTTTGCCATTATGATCAAAAACCGTCCTGCCCATAATCAATCCAAGATTACGCATATTATCGGCGAGGTCAATGGCATGACTCCGATCATTATCGAAGACCTGATCGATACGGGCAGCACAATTGTGAACGTGGTCGAAGCGCTTAAGAAACGCGGAGCTGAAGATGCTTTTATTTGCGCGACCCATGGCGTGTTCTCCGAAAACGCGATCGATAGACTGAATCACCCGAATATCCAGGAGGTCGTAATTACCGATACGATTGCGATCAACCCGGATCGTCCGGACAAGTTTATCGTGCTGCAGATGGCCCCGCTTCTCGCTCAAGCCATTAAGATCATTACGGAAGGCGGATCCATCGCCACGCTTTTCAAAGCCGAATAAGCTTAATTCAGGTCAAGCCAAGCCATTTCTTCCTTCGTAAGCGTAATGCGGGAGCCCTCGTCGCAGGATTGCAGCTCGGCCGCGTTCTGGGCTCCAATTAACGCGCAGGTTGGAAATGGCTGATTCAGCACATAGGCTAGCGCGATTTGGATGGCGGTGACGCCTTTCTCTTCCGCTAGCTGCTTGGCCCGCGCAAGCCGCTCCCAATTATCCTCGCTGTAAAATACACGCACTAGGTCAGCGTTATCGCGCACTTCAGGCGTGAACCGGCCCGTAAAAAATCCTCTAGCCTGTGAAGACCAGGACAGCAGCGGAAGCTGCTCCTTTTCATGCCATCTGCAGGTTTCTTCATCTGCCGAAACGCAGCCTTTCCAGAACGGCTCGTTCGGTTTCGCCAAGCTTAAATTCGGACTGCTGAACGTAAAGCCGTTCAGCCCGTTCGCCGAAGCGTACTTATTCGCCTCGTCAATGCGCTGCCAAGTCCAGTTGGATACGCCGATCGCCTTAACCGTGCCATTGGCCATATGTTCATTTAACGCATCCACGATAATTTCAACAGGCATGGACGGATCATCCCGGTGCAGCGCATACAGGTCGATGTAATCCGTACGCAGACGCTCAAGACTGACCGACAAATCGTAATCGATCGCTTCCTTCGTGACGCGATGACCGGTATGGTCGTGATGGGCGCCTTTTGTTAGAATGACGATTTTATCGCGGTTTCGCCGCTCCTCCATATAACGTCCCAGCACCTCTTCGCTTTGCCCGCCGCAATAAATATGCGCCGAGTCGACGGAGTTTCCGCCGATCGCGAGAAACGCGTCCATATTAGCGGCAGCCTTCTCATAGTTGTCGTGAAAAAAATAATCCGTACCTTTCATCAGCCTCGAAACGGGCTTCGGACAACCTTTAATTTGGATATAGTCCATCAGGATCCCCTCCTCTAATAGCGTAGTTTTCGTTATAATTGCACTCGAGCCCGTTCACGCGCGGAACGGAGACAAGCGTCAATCACCTTCATATTAAGAATCGCGTCATCCGCGCCGTACGGCAATTTAGCTTCGCCTGTAACCGCGCGGTACATTTGGTCCGCTTGCTCCGTATACGCGTTCACGTGCGGAACCTCCACTTCTCGGCGGGCGCCGTTTGCCTGCACGAAGAAGTTGGCGCTGCCAGGCTGCCCGGTTATGAACGCAGACGGCACTTCGATAATGCCATCCGTTCCCAGCACCTCGAGCGGGTTACGGAATGCCGCCCACATCCCGCAATCAAACGTAAGGGAAACCCCGCCTTCAAACTCAAGCAGACCGGAAGCCATCATGTCGACGTCGTCGTGCTCGGCGGAAAAAATCGCTTGTACCGTCACAGCCTCCGGCTCTTTGCCAAGCAGAAGCCTTGCCGCGTTTATCGGATAGCAGCCGACATCGTAAATCGAGCCTCCGCCCCAATCCTTACGGTATCTCACGTTGCTCATATCCTTCGCGTTGTTGAAGGTAAACGCGCCGCGGATGCCGCGGAGCTGCCCGATCTCTCCCGATTGAATCACATTTCGGATCATGTCGTAGCGGGGATGGCAGCGGTACATAAAGGCTTCCAGCAGCTGAACCCCTGCTTTTTCGCACGCATCCTTCATTTCCTCCGCTTCGGAAGCGTTAAGCGCAATCGGCTTTTCACAAAGGATATGTTTGCCCGCTTCAGCGGCGCGAATTGTCCATTCTTTATGTAAGTGATTGGGCAGCGGAATGTAAACGGCATCAATTGAATCGTCAGCGAGCAGCTCTTCGTAGCTGCCGTACGCTTTCGCAATTCCATGAGACTCCGCCGCTGCCTTTGCTTTATCCAAGCTTCGGCTGGCGACCGCGGCTACCTCGTTCCATTCCGAGCCTTGAATGCCGGGGATAACGGATCTTTTAGCAATTCCCGCGTAACCGAGAATCCCCCACTGCAGCTTGCGCTTTTCCATTGCGACATCTCCTTTAAAAATAGTGTTAGGACTATATTGCGATTATATGATGACAGAATTAATTTGAAAATGATATTATATTGATACCTATTAGAACAATATTGTCATCGGCGGGTGATTGCTTTGCAAAGACAAGCCCACTTGTTAACGCTGCCCTACCATCCCTATTTCTGTATGCCGGAATCGATCGGCCATTACGCTCATTGGTCCGAGCATAACGTTAATCGCGGCGCCGGGGCGCTTAACAACTTTAGCATCCATGTCATCATCTCCGGGAAAGGCTACATCGAAATTGACGGCGTCACGCATAAATTGGAATCCGGGCATGCCTTTTTATACTTTCCGCTTCAACGACAGCGGTACTATAGCGACGTAGACGAGCCATGGAATGTCAGGTGGGTTCACTTTTACGGGAATGGTCTGCAAGATTATATGCTTCGGATCGATTCGAAGCGAAGCCACCTTTGGACACTTCGACATTTGGAGCAATGGGAAGCGGCGCATGAAGAGCTGCTGAGCGAAGCGGAGACATCCCGCATGCTGCGGCCGCATCAACTATCCGTTCTAACGTACCGATTGCTAACGTTGTTCGCCGAGCAAGCTGCTCCTATGCTGCAGAACAAGCCAAGCTCCTCGGCCCACCGCATCATCGAACTGCTCCCTCTTATGCAGGAGGAAGCATGCCAGCCGTTTCAATTGGAGGAATGGGCTCGTCTCGCCGGAGTAACCCCTTATTATTTCTGCAAGCTGTTCCGCAGCGTGATGGAAATGACCCCGATGGAGTTTATTACCCGATGCCGGCTTCAAACCGCCAAGCAATGGCTTCTGGAGCGGCCCGAGACCGCGATCGGCCAAATTGCTGAAGAGGCCGGATATCCAAGCGTGAGCTACTTTAATAAGCGGTTTATGTCACATGAAGGCATGACACCAACCGCTTATCGGCAGCTTTATTCGGTTTCCAGGTAACGCGATGTCAAGTACTCGATTTCCCGGCGAAGCCCTTCTTCTAGACCAACCTTTGGCTTGTAGCCTAACAATCGCTCCGCTTTGGAAATATCGGCCCACGTATGCATCGGCTCGCCTTTTAACCCGCCGGAATGCTCGATGTTGACTCGACGTCCTGTCAATTTTTCGAGCAATTGAATAACCTCCATAATGGAGGCTCGTTCTTTCCCGCCGATGTTAATCGTTTCGCCTATTACGTTCTCTGCCGCTGCAACCGCAGCGGTCGCAGCCGCGCAATCCGTAACAAAGGTAAAGTCGCGGGACTGCGTCCCGTCTCCGTACAACGTGACAGGGCGGTTCGTCAACATTTGCCGGATAAACCGGTGAAAAGCCATATCCGAACGCTGTCTCGGGCCATAAACCGTAAAATATCTTAAAATGACAACCGGAACCCCTTCGTTATGCCAGTAGACGCGGCACAAATGCTCCCCGGTCAGCTTGGAGACCCCGTACGGCGACAACGGCAGCGGGATCGCGTCCTCAGAGACCATGCCTGCCTTTTCGCCATAAACCGAGGAGGTGGAAACGAAAATAAACTTTTTCAGTTTTTTGCCTTTGCAAGCTTCGAGCAGTCTCTGCGTCGCGCCGATATTGTTGATCACATATTGGCCAAAATCCTCGCCCCAGCTATTTCTAACGCCGGGGATACCCGCCAAATGGTAGACGATATCGATATCTTCAAGCGTGTCGTCCCAATTGATTGACAGCAGATTTTCAGTACGGAGCTTGAAACGAGGGTGAGCGATAGCCGCTTCGGCATTTCGGACGCCAATCCGCTGCAGCTCATCGCGAATCAGCGCGTCGATTCCAATGACTTCATGTCCGTCATCCAGCAGCCTCTCGCATAGATGAGAGCCGACAAAACCAGCCGCTCCTGTCACAACGATCCTCATGGACGACCAACCCCCGCATACCGAAGTCCGGCTTTCCTAATATCCGCCTGATTCAAAACATTGCGTCCATCCAGCACGACATCGCCTTTCATCAGTCTCTTTACTTCTTCCCAATCGCAATGGACAAATTCCTCCCAGCCCGTCGCAACAATAAGCGCGTCTGCATCCTTTACCGCCTCGAGAGCGCTGCTCTTCCAAGCAACCCCCTGCAAAGAAGGCGCAACAAGCGGATCGTAGGCTGTCACCAGGCAGTCTTGTTTCGTTAGAGCTTCCATCAAAGCAATGGCCTGTGAACTGCGGATATCATCCGTATTTTCTTTAAAGGTCGCGCCCCAAACCGCGACATGAGCCGTTTGATTCAATCGTCCGATCATACTAGATAATTTCCTCAAATAAACGTCAATTTGTGTATGATTAACCCCCGCCACTGCTTTTAAAAGCGTGAGGTCCTGCTCCTTGGCAGCCGCAGCTGCGATTAATGCAGCTACATCCTTCGGCAAACAGGAGCCGCCGTAACCGATGCCCGCTTGCAGAAACCTGCTCCCAATCCGGTTATCCATTCCGACGCCCGCAGCTACCTTGGTTATATCGGCTCCGAACGCGTCGCACACTCTTGCAAGCTCGTTGATGAACGATAGCTTCGTTGCCAAAAACGCGTTGGAACCATACTTAATAAACTCCGCTTCCGTCCTTCCTGTTATTAAAACCGCAGCATCTATCCCATAATATAAAGAGCGCACTTGATCTGCGGCATCCGGATTCGAAGCCCCGATGACGATACGATCCGGATGAAACGTGTCATAGATGGCGGTTCCTTCTCTTAAAAATTCCGGATTCGACACGATGTCAAAAAGCTCCGGGGCGACGCCGCGGTCAAGCAAAAACTGACGCGCCCATTCTCCCGTTCCCGGGGGCACCGTACTTTTCATAATAATGATCTTATAGCGGCTCAGTGTGTCCGCTATCGCCGATAGCACGCTGCGAACGTATACGAGATCCGCGGAGCCGTCCTGTCCGGAAGGCGTTCCAACCGCTATCATAATGACATCGTTCATTCGCAAGGCCTGCTCAACATCTGTTTTAAAAAACAATCGGCCTAGTTTTCGGTTCTGTTCGACCAGCTCGCTTAATCCCGGCTCGTAGATCGGAATGTCTCCACCATTTAAGCGTCGAATTTTATCTTCATCACGATCCACGCAATCAACGGTGTGCCCAAGCTCAGCAAATACAGCGGCAGTCGTCAGCCCAACGTAACCAGCGCCTACTATACATAGGTTCATGTAGCGGCATCCTCTCTTTGCAAAACCCTGGATAAGATATACTATCATGTGCGCCAAATGACCAAAAAGAGACGGCGTTTATCATGACCCTTTTACCTATTCTCATAATTTTGACCCGGGATAACGTTACACGTACAATGAAAGAACGAAGCGGAAATGAGGGGATGCTCATGAAGAGACAGCCAAAACGCATCAGAAGGAAGAGGAGTTTTTTTATTTTACTACCGCTTTTGGCGGTAATCCTTGCAAGCTGTAGCAGCTCGAACCAACATGCGCCAGGAAACAATAGTCTCAGCCCTGCGCCAAGTCAAACCGCTAGTCCGAACGTCTCGACCGATCCTCCTACACTGACACCCTCCCCTGAGATCGATCCCATCCGGCAGCAAGTGGAGCAAATGAGCTTGGATGAAAAGATCGGGCAGCTTGTCATTGTCGGGCTGGACGGCTACTCCATGAATGATGATACGCTTCAAATGATTGAACAGTATAAAGTCGGCGGTTTTATTCTGTTTAAAAACAACATAGACACCGCGGAGCAAACGGTATCGTTACTCAATCAACTAAAAGAGGCCAACAAAAAAAACGCCGTTCCGTTATGGTTAAGCGTTGACCAAGAAGGCGGCAGAGTGAGCCGGCTTTCCTCTATGTTTTCAAACACGCCTTCTGCCGGCGAAATCGGCGCAGCCGACGATTTAACGTACACAAGAAATATAGGACGAGCGATCGGAAACGAGCTTCATGCATTAGGATTTAATATGGACTTTGCGCCTGTGATGGACATTAACAGCAATCCGAAAAATCCGGTCATCGGCGACCGCTCCTTCGGTTCAACGCCAGAGGCTGTGATGAAGCATGGCATCGAAACGATGTATGGCATTAACTCGCAAGGCGTAGCTGCCGTCATCAAACATTTTCCCGGCCACGGCGATACGTCGGTTGATTCGCATTATGATCTGCCTTTAGTGAACAAAACGCGCCAGGAGCTGGAGCAGTTCGAGCTTCAGCCGTTTATCGAAGCGATCAACCAAGACGTCGATGCCATTATGGTCGCTCACTTGCTTATGATGCAAATCGACGATAAACAGCCGGCATCGATCTCCTCATCTGTCATTAACGGGCTCCTTCGGGACCAGTTGGGGTATGACGGTGTGGTCATCACCGATGATATGACGATGGGAGCGCTTCTAAATACGAATAAAATCGGCGACGCCGCCGTCCGTTCCATACTCGCGGGCACCGACATCGTCCTCGTAAGCCATCAAACCGAACTGCGGCTTGAAGTCATTCATTCGCTGAAAGCCGCAGTCGAATCGAATACGCTCAACGAACAAAGAATCGATGAAAGCTTGTACCGCATCTTGCGTTTGAAACAGAAATACAGCCTGCAAGATGCGCCAACCCCGTCACCCGACATTGATCAAATTAACAAAAATATTAACGATTCGTTACAATCCCGCTCCTAAAAGCGGGATTTTTTTAAAAAATAGGATTGAAAAAACTAAATGTTTTTATTAATATATTAACTAAAGCGTTTACATTTATATGCGCGCGTAAATGGAGGCGCTTTCAGCATGATCTGCCGAACATTCCATCTCATCTTTAAGGAGGAATCGTAATGTTCAAAGGCAAAAAAAAATGGATGCTGGCCGCCGCTCTCTCCGTCGTCATGTCACTCAGCTTGGTTATCCCGGCATTCGCTGCGTTCTGGAACCTTACGGGGGACACTGTCGTTCATGACCCGACGATCATCAAGGTCGGCACCACCTATCACGTGTTCTCCACCGGTCAAGGCATTCAGCATTTAACCTCGTCCAACGGCACAAGCTGGTCCAGAACGAATCAAGTATTCGCAAGTCCTCTCTCCTGGTGGAAAACGTACGTCCCGAACCAAGCCACCAACGACCTCTGGGCACCGGACATCGAATATTATAACGGCAAGTACTGGCTCTACTATTCGATCTCAAGCTTCGGCTCCAACACCTCCGCGATTGGCCTTGCCTCCGCCACCAACATTAACGGACCTTGGACGGACAATGGCCTAGTCATCCGAACGACAAGCTCCAACAATTACAACGCGATCGACCCGCATCTGTTCATCGACCCGTCCGGCAATCCTTGGCTGTCATTCGGCTCCTTCTGGAGCGGGCTCAAGCTTACCCGTCTGGACAAGAACACGATGAAGCCGACTGGCTCTCTTACTTCCATCGCGAGCAGAAGCGGCGGCATCGAGGCGCCTACGATCGCTTACCGGCAAGGCTATTACTACCTGTTCGCGTCGATCGACAGCTGCTGCCAAGGCGTCAACAGCACGTACAAAATGGTCGTAGGACGCTCCACGAGCATTACCGGCCCGTACGTCGACCAGAACGGCGTAAGCATGATGAACGGAGGCGGCACGATTATCGATGCCGGCAACGTCAGATGGAAAGGTCCTGGCCATCAGGATGTATATAACAACAACATCATCATCCGCCATGCGTACGACGCCGACGACAACGGAACGCCGAAGCTGCTGATTAACGATCTGAACTGGCCGAACGGCTGGCCATCCTACTGACCGGTAACGCCAGTAATCTATAAAAAAGAAAGCCGTACCGCCTGTTTTTTTGGGCGATACGGCTTTTTTCAATGATCCGACACGCAATCTTGTTAACCGATAAGCACTTTTTCCTCGGGATAGCCGATCTTGCTGTCACGCCTTCTGCTTGCAAGCGCAAATGCCAGAGTCAGCGGTCCGAGACGACCAGCGAACATGGTCAAGATAATGATGAATTTGCCGATTGGAGATAGCTCATAGGTAAGCCCGAGCGTCAAGCCTACTGTTCCGAATGCCGACGTCGCTTCGAAGAGCAGCTTGATGAAATCTTGGTTCGGCTCCGTTATCGTCAGCAAAAAAGCAACGATCAATACGAGACCCAACGAAATGATGATGACCGAGAGGGCGCTGAAGATCATTTCGTTTGCAATCCTTTTTTTAAAGATATGGACTTGCGTCCGACCGCGTATCGTGCTGTACATGGCCACCAGCAGAACCATCAGCGTATTCGTTTTGATACCGCCGCCCGTCGAGCCGGACGAAGCGCCGATAAACATAAGAAATATCATTAAAAACTGCGTAGCGGCCAACAAGCCCGTTAAATCTACGCTGTTGAAACCCGCCGTTCTTGTCGTTACGCTTTGAAAATAGGCTGCCCATAGCTTTTCGGACCAGCTTAATCCGCCGAACACCGTAGGGTTTAACAGTTCCAGACCAAGAATAACTACATATCCTCCCGCTATTAATACCGCTGTGAGGATAAGCACGATTTTCGTATGGAGGGTAAACCTGTTCCATTTTCGTTTTTTATATATATCCACCATCACAATAAAGCCAATCCCGCCTGAAATAAACAGCAGGCTGATCACGATATTGACGATCGGGTCCCCTACATATCTCACCAGATTATCCGGCCATAATCCGAATCCCGCATTATTAAAGGCCGAAACGGCATGAAACAAGGCGTAATAAGCTGATTGACCGACTCCGAGCTCCGGCATCCACCGTAACCATAAAATCAATGCACCGGCAGCCTCAAATGAAAATGTGATCAGCACGATCGTTTGCACCAATCTGACAAGCCCCTGAATGGAAGTCGCTTTGGTCGATTCCTGAATGAGTATGCGTTGCTTCAAACCGATACGTTTGCCAAGCAGAACGGCTATGATGACGCCGTAAGCCATGAAACCCATTCCGCCGATTTGGATGAGCAGCATGATAACGATTTGCCCAAATAGTGTGTAAGCGGTGCCTGTATCAACTACAGTTAACCCCGTCACGCAGACGGCTGACGCGGCTGTAAATAACGCATCAAGGAAACCTAACGATGATCCGCTTGTTGAAGCGGTCGGCAACGTTAACAGAATGGCGCCTATCATAATAACGCTCGCAAAACCAATAACCGTCCATTGATGCGGATTTAACTCCTTCTTTTTTAAGCTGGTTATAGACATAGGCCCCCCTAATCTTCAAACGTTCTTTCAAAACGAGAGATGTCGGTATTTCTGCCGATCATGACTAACATATCCCCTTCGAAAATCAATTCGTCCGCATGAGGAGAGACAACTACTTCGTTATCTTTTCTGCGAATAGCCATTACGCTGCAGCCGTACTTGGCTCTGAAATCCAACGTCTTTAATGTCTTGCCCCCGAAGGATGACGGCGCGATAACTTCTACCAAGCTATGTTCCGGAGAAAGCTCCAAATATTCGATCATGTTTTTAGATGTCACCTGATGCGCGACGCGAACGCCGGTGTCGCGTTCAGGATGCACAATATGATCGGCTCCCAATCCTTCCAGAACGCGTTGATGATAATCGTTTGTCGCTTTTGCCGTCACATGCTTTATTCCCAAATCCTTCAATATTAGTGTTGTCAAAATACTGGACTGCAAATCCTCGCCAATGGCGACAATCGCATGATCCATATTGCGCACGCCCAGCTCTTTCATGACATTCTCGTCCGTTGAGTCCGCCTGGTACACCTGGGTTAAGACGGCTGCATATTCCTGCACCTTCCGTTCATCCTTGTCAATCCCCATCACCTCGTAACCGAGCGAGCACAGCGTCTTCGTCACGCTGCCTCCGAATCTGCCAAGTCCAATGACAACAAACTGCTTTCTCATCTAGATGAGCCTCTCTTCTTCTAATAAATGATTCCGAACACAGCAAAAAACCACAGAGAAAAGGCTCCCTGTGGTCAATCCGATCACGAGTACGCACACTTATCTCTCGATGAACGCTTACGAGGTTAGCTGTCGGATTCGGGAGTCGAGATCTCCCTACCATTCAAATGGATTCACCCCTGCGGTCGCCTACATGCGCGCCGCTTTGGTTCCCCCGCTCTTCCTTGCGGAAAATTCAGCGTTACGTTATTTGACTATGTGCATATGCTACTCCTTTCGCTATCAAATGTAAAAGACGATAATAGACTGGTTTCGGCGGAAAGCTGAATAAATCCGATCGATACAGCGCTTTCATCATAGGTTTAAGCACAAAATCTTATTATTTAACCGCCTTCCTTTATTTCACTTTAAACTTCGACACGAGCTCCTGCAGCTCTGCAGCCATTCGGCTTAACGATTCAGAAGATGCGCTGATTTCTTCCATGGAAATGCTTTGACGGCCGGCTGCTCCCTTGATGCCGTCTAGTTCCGTTAAAGATGTTTTCGAAATGGCGACAATTTCATTCATCGATGCCGATACCTCTTCCGTGCTTGCGGATAACTGCTCCGTGGCAGCCGATACCTCCTCAATTTGGGCCGTCACGCCTTCTACAGCTTTCTTAATGCTGGCAAAAACCGCGCTCACCTGACCGAATCTATCGACGCTTTTATTTACCTCGTCGATGCCATCCGAGATCGCCTGGGATGTAAGCGAGGTCGAGTTCTGTATGTCATGCAGGATTGAAGCGATGGAGCCCGTCGCTTGCGCCGTTTGCTCCGCTAGCTTCTTCACCTCTCCCGCGACAACCGCAAAGCCTCTGCCATGCTCGCCGGCTCTGGCGGCTTCGATCGATGCGTTAAGCGCAAGGAGATTCGTCTGTGCCGCGATTTCGGAAATATACCTCACAATACCGTTAACCTCGGAAGATTTGGCCTCCAGCAAACGGACCATATCGGCTGATTTGCCGACAGCTTCACTCGCATGCGTGATTTGGCTGACGGCCGTTTGAACGACATGGTCACCTTGCGTAACCTCAGTATGGACTTGCTGCGCCTGCCCATTGACTACAGTAGAGGATTCCGCAATTCGCTGGATGCCGATCGCCATCTCCTCCATCGCGATTGCGGATTGCTCGGAGCCCTCATACTGCGATGTTGCGCCCTTCACAACTTCTTCCGCCGCGCTTGCCGTTTGCTGTGCCGCCTGCGCCGAGCTGGCCGATATTGCCGTAAGCTGTTCGGATGAAACAGCGGTATGCTGTACCGCTTCTGACAGCTTCGTTAAGGTCAGCTTAAAGGAATCCAGCATGTCATTCATATTGTTCTTCAGCTGCGCTAATTCGTCGTCCCCCTTGACAGGAAGTCGTTCCGTTAAATCGCCTTCTGCAACTTTTTTCATCAACCTTGACATGCTGACAATTGGACGCAGAACCAGTACCGCCACCGCATAGGAGAGCACCGCAACCAGCACGGAACAAAAGATGATGGTCAATATCCCTTTTTGCTTCGTATTCGCGACCAGCCCTTTCAGTTCGGCCTCATCACCCGAAACAACGACCCTCCATTGCGTGGCATCAACAGCAGCAAATGCGGCGAACTTGCCTGTTCCGTCCGATTCCGAATACTCCGCATTTCCGAGCTTATCGACCAGCACATGCTCCGTAAACAACTTTACTCTGGCGTCGTCCGCAAATTCTCTAAAGTCCTTCCCGATTTTCTCAGACGTAGGATGAGATAGGTAAATACCGCTTTTGGATAAGAGATACACGTATCCGGTTTCCCCAATTTTATTGTTGTTAATGCCGTCGAGCAAACGCTCCGGGCTGACAACTGCCTGAAGTAAGCCTTTAAATTCCTCCTTATCTCCTATTATTGGAACATCGATGATGACAATATTTTCATTGGAATTAGGATCAACTAAAATATCGGATATGCCGACCGTTTTTTCTTTCCGAATTCGTTTAAAGTTATCAAATACCGATAAATCAGTTTTGACGTTCTCATGATTGAAGGATTGACCGTTTTCAGGAGCATACGAAAATGACATCACTTCCGGATCCATTGCCATCATCGTTTGAAGAAGGTCCAACACCGCTTCTTCATCCCCGCTAAGAAATTGTTCCTTATAGGTTTTAATCATACTTTCCATGGAAACGATCTTGCCAACTAAAAAATCATTAAGGGCAGAGGCATTGGCTGAAGCGATCGCCACCTGCTTCTCCTTCAATTCCGCCTCAACATTGCCTGTAAACAAACTCGTCAGTATAACTGCGACCAGAACTAGCGGAATGACGGTCAAAAGCAGCAAAAATAAAGTTAGCTTTGCTCGTATGGAGTTAAACCAACTTTTAAGCCGTGAAAATCCTTTTTTGTCCATGTAAGTTATTCCTCCGATAAACGTAGATGTACACTTCTTATCGGGTTAATTCGACAAAATCATTAGTTTTTCGACAATATTCTACTAATTTATCAAATACAAAAAGCCGCCCAAACGGACGGCATAAATGCGAGGCTATTTTTCTTGCGGTTTATTCTCCGGCGAGAGAGCAAGCCGTTCATATAAATAATCGACAATATGCATGGCTTCCATCCGGAACGGCGGTTTATGCTTCTCGATGCCTAGTTTCATCTGAAGCAAGCAGCCCGGATTGCTGGTTAATAAATAACGCGCTTGCGTATCCGCCGCGTGCTCCATCTTATGCTCCAGCAGCTGTCCGGCCATCTCCGGCTGTGTGACGTTATAGATGCCCGCGGAGCCGCAGCAGCGGTCCGCTTCCTTCATTTCGACGAATGACGCGCCCTCAATGCCGCGCAGCAGCTCTCTTGGAGCCGATCCGCTCTTCATGACATTGCGGAGGTGGCAAGAGTCTTGATAGGTAACCGCTGTTTCGGCATCAGCGGCGTGCTTCTCGGCAAACCGGGGTACGCGTCCATGCTCCACAATCAAGCGGCTGACATCGATTACGCGGTGCGCGAACCATTTCGCGTCCTCTCGCATTCCTTCGTCGGCATCGCCGTGCAGGAGATGATCGTATTCCGACAGCAGCGCGCCGCAGCCTCCCGCATTGGAGGCGATATAATCGACGCCGGCTTCCTTAAACGCGCCGACATTAAGCCTCGCCAGCGATCTCGCTTCCTCCATCTCCCCGCTGTGCGCATGCAATGCGCCGCAGCATACTTGCGCCTCCGGAATGACCACCTCGAATCCCGCTTCGGACAATAGCTGCACCGTATGCACATTGGTATCCGCGAACATGACGTCCATGATGCAGCCGCGGAACAAGGCTACGCGGGCAATAGGCTTGCCTTTGGCCGGATAGAACGTTCCCAGCCGTTCTATTACGCCGCGTGACGTCGCGTCGGGCAGGATGCTTTCCATCTCTCTCAGATGTTCCGGGAACAATCGCATGATACCAGTTCCTCTCGCCAGCTTGCGAAGGCCAGATTTCTGATAAAATGCAAGCGATCCGCCGAGCAGCTTCAAGCTTCCGCGGCGCGGAAATACGCCCTTAAACATCAGCTTGCGCAGTCCTTTAACAGGAGCGCTATGCTGCGCGTGGTCTTCAATCGCGTCTCTCGCCTGCTCGATCAGCTGTCCGTATTTGACGTCCGCCGGACAGACCGGCTCGCAGGCGCGGCAGCCGAGACAGTGGTTCATCTGATCTTGGAACGCTTGATCGGGATCCATTAGACCGTCTGCGACCGCCTTCATCAGGGCAATTCGGCCTCGCGGCGATTCCGGTTCCATGCCAGTCTCCCTGAAGGTCGGGCAAGCCGGCAGACAAAAGCCGCAGCGCATGCAATTTGTCAATTGGTCGTAATCCAGCTTATTCAGAAGCGTTTGTGCAAGCGGATTCGTGTGCTGAATGTTCGGTTTTTTCAATATGTTAGCGTTAGCTTCACCCATGCTGCAGAACCACCCTTTTTTTCGATTCCTTGGCGAACACCTTGCCTGGATTAAGCAGGTTATGAGGATCGAATGCGGCTTTAATGCCGCGCATAATTTCGATGCCAGGCTCGCCTACCTTCCACTCCAAATACGGCGCCTTCACAACCCCGACGCCATGCTCTCCCGTAATCGTCCCGCCAAGCTCGATCGACGCTTCGAAGATTTCCGCAAACGCAGCTTCGACGCGATGAATTTCCTCCGTATCCCTTGCATCGGTCGTTGCCGTCGGATGGAGATTGCCGTCGCCCGCATGCCCGAACGTCGCGATCGTGACATTATATTTCTTCGCGATCTCATTGATCCGCAGCACCATATCGGCGATTCGCGACCTTGGCACTGTCGCGTCCTCCAAAATCGTCGTCGGGCGCAAGCGCGCAAGCGCCGTAAAGGCGCTCCGGCGGGCGGTAAGCAGCTTCTCCGCCTCCTCTCGGCTTTCCGCGACCTCAATGCGGTCTGCGGATTCGAGCTCGCAAATTTCGCGGATCCGCTCCACATCCCGCTCTACCGATTCGGGCTCGCCGTCCTGCTCAATAAGCAGGATCGCTTCCATATCTAAAGGCAATCCAAGCTTCGCAAAATCGTCGACAACCCGAATTGTCGGATTGTCCATGAATTCCAGCGTCGCCGGAATAATCTTGGATTCGATAATGCGCGATACCGTACGCGCCGCCCCGTATAAATCCCGATACATGGCAAGCATCGTTTTTTTCGCTTTTGGCGGAGGAATCAGCTTTAATGTCGCCTCCGTAATAACGGCGAGAGTCCCCTCAGAACCGACAAGCAGCTTGGTTAGGTCGTAGCCTGCCACATCCTTCATCAGCTTCCCGCCGGTCCGAATGATGCGGCCATCCGCCAGCACCGCCTCAAGCCCAATGACATAATCTTTGGTCGTGCCGTATTTCAGCCCCCTCAGTCCCCCGGAGCATTCCGCAATGTTGCCGCCGATCGTGCTAATTCTCATGCTGCTTGGGTCCGGCGGATAGAACAGGCCCATCCCCTCGATGTGGGCGATAAATTCCGCCGTGATCAGTCCCGGCTGAACGGTCGCGGTCAAATTATCGCGGTCAACCTCCAGAATGCGGTTCATCCGATGCATCACCATCACGATGCCGCCTTCCACAGGCACCGTTCCGCCGCACAGGTTCGAACCCGAGCCTCGGCTGACAAGCGGGACCTTATATTCAAACAAAACCTTCATGATGTCGGATACTTCCTGTGCCGAAGATGGATAAATGACGCCGTCCGGCAGCGACTGGAGCATGGGCGTACCGTCATAAGAATGGGCGACAAGCGCCTCCGGATCGTCCCGGAAATGCTTCTCTCCGACAATGGCGCGAAGCTTGGCTTTAATTTCAGGGTTTAGCATAAAGGCCTCCTCATTGGAAAACAAATTGATCAGGTCATCAGATGACTTTTCAATCATTATAGCTTATGCTTATATAGAAATACAGTCATTTCCGCAAATTAACGGAGGATGCCAATGCGAAATATGAAAATCGAAACCGAGAAAGGCCATGAGATCGTAGGCCGTCTCATCCTAGAGAATATAACGCGGGGAGAGTGGGAGCCTGGGGCAAAGCTGCCTTCCGTCGTCGAGCTTTCCGCACGCTTCGGCGTGGGCCGCTCTACGATTCGCGAAGCGCTCAGCGCGCTCAAAGCGACTGGCTGGCTGGACATTAGGCACGGCGGAGGCACTTTCGTCAAAAAGGTGCTGCCATCCGAAACGGCGCAGGGAGGCGCCTCCCCCTTTCAAGAAGCGGATTCGATTCTCGAGCTGCTGGAGGTTCGCAAAATATTAGAGACCGGCACATCGGCGTTAGCCGCCGAGAGACGTACGGAGGAGGATCTGGCGAAGCTAAGCGCCATTCTTGACCGGATGAACATCTCGCTGCAGAGTAACGATACGGCGGGCGGCGAACAAGCCGATGTAGAATTCCATGCCGCAATAGCCGAAGCCTCCCGCAACTCCCTGCTTACCCAGCTGATGGGCTCCCTAGCCCAGAGGCTCGGAGAAACGATCGGCAAAACCCGAGAGCTATGGTTCTATCAGCAGAAGTCCACCTCAGAGCGGCTGCTTGACGAGCACCGTTCGATCTATAACGCGATAGCCGAAGGGGACGCGGCGCTGGCATCTCAGCTTATTCGCGACCATCTGAACAAGGTGGAATCGACCCTTCGCCACCTTACCGAACAATAAAAGCTGCCAGCTTTGGTCCATTCAGACCGGCTGGCAGCTTTCGTTGCACCCGTATTCTTATCCTTCCAACGCGGATGGATCCATGTATGCGACTTCCCAAGTATGTCCGTCCAAATCGTCGAAGCTCGTTTGGTACATAAAGCCGTGATCGATCGAGCCGTTCGACTTCGCTCCCGCGGCAATAGCTCGAGAAGCGATGCCGTCCACATCCTCTCTGCTGTCCGCGGATATCGCGATCAGCACCTCGGTCGATTTGGAAGTGTCGGCAATGTCCTTATTCGTAAATGTCCTGAAATACTCTTCTTGCAGCAGCATCGCAAATATATTTTCTCCGACGACCAAGCAAGCCGCCTTCTCATCCGAAAACTGCATGTTGAATTCGAAGCCGATCGCCTTAAAAAACGCTTTGCTTGCATTCAAATCCTTCACAGGCAAGTTCACATAAATTTGTCTGGACAAAACAGCCATTTTCGTTCACCTCATGTCATTATTAGCAACTCATTTGCTTGCTTTCACTATAACAGAACGAGATGAACAAGATTTCTTTTCAATTGCTATTTTGCGGCTTTTCGGATTAAAACAACTTAGGCTTGCAGCGGCTGTCTTCTTCTCACAAGAATACGTGATACCGCAAATAAAAGAACAAAACAAACCATAATGAGCGCCGAGTAGCGATACATCACCGCATAATCCGTTGCCGACGCGACAGCGCCAAGCAGTAACGCGCCAACCGCAACGCCAAAATCCGTGGAATTGTAGAACATGCTGTTGGCCGCGCCGTATTGCTCCTTCGTCGATACGCGAAGCATCCAAGCCTGGATTGTCGGCTGAATCGCGCCGAAGCCGAGTCCATAAAGAAGAGCCGAAACGATTAGCATAACCATTTGATCCGAATACGATAAAACCAGCATGCTGACGGCTACGGACAACCCGGCGGGAATAAGAACCGGCACAGGTCCTTTGCGATCGAAGAGACGTCCAGAGATCGGACGGATCAGTACGATCGTCACCGTGTTAAATAAGAAGAAAAGTCCGACCTGCTCCAAACCGGCAAACTGTCCGAACAATACAATAAAGCTCAGAAGCCCGCTGTACGTAATCGATAGCAGCGCGTTTAACAGAGCCGGAAACCACAGCTTATGGTTAAAGCCGCCGCGATTTTGAACGGACGCTTCCGAACGCGCGGCTGGTTTACCTGTTCGGAAGGAGAGGGAGATTAATTGGGAGAAAAACAAGATGGGCAGCGACAACAGTAAGGCCGCCGTGCCCGCTATCGTCAGCGGGCCAAATCCCAGGTTGTTCATCATATTCATACCGATCATAGGCCCGACCGACATCGCGAGGCTCGTAGACAGCCCGAAGTACCCGATGCCTTCGCCCATCCTCTTCGCCGGTATGATCTGCGAAACCAGGGTCGGCAGAATGGTGCTCGCCATGCCGAAGCCGATGCCGTAGCCTACCCGCATAACAAGGAGCGAGCCGACGGATCCGGACAGGGAATATACCGCTGTCGTTAACGCGCCTAGCAGAATCCCCGTAAGCAGCAGCCAATCGCGAGAAAACTTGCGCATAAACGCCGCCGTCATGAACCGGGATGCGATTGCAGACAAAGCAAATAGGCTCGTGACTAAGCTGACCGCGATGTTACCGGCGTTTAGTTCGTTGGTGACATAAGCCGGGAAGGATGAAAGAAGCATTTGTAAATTTAAAAACAATAAAAAGGAACAAATCGTAATCGAGATAAAAGACTTCGTCCATAACGGCTCATGATGTTTATCTGGTTGCATGTCATTACTCCATTTCGTTATCTTATTGTTTGGTGCCGAGATGATGATGGATGCGCAGTAAAAGCTCCCTCAGCATGTCGATTTCCGGCTCGCTCATAAAAGCGCGCAATTCATCGGTCATGCTGTCTTCGATCGGAGTCGTAGCCTGCGTCACTTCCTTCCCCTTCTCCGTCGTAAAGACGAGGAAGGATCTGCGGTCATTCTCGCCGACTTGTTTATGAATGAGACCTTTCTTCTCTAATTGGTCCAATATTCTTGTCGTAGTAGGCTTGTCCTTATGAGACCGCTCCGCGATTTCCTTTTGAATCAGCCCTTGCGACTGGTCCACTGTGTACAATACCGACCATTGCTCCGGCGTCAAATCATAGTCGCGAAGCTTATGATGAAGAACTGCGGATAACTTGCGGTAGGCGACCCCCATTAAAAAACCGACAGATAGTATCGGCAAATCCTGCTCGTTGCCATTTTCCATAACCGGGCCTCCCGTACAAATTAGTTGTCATGACAATTATACGCCAGGCAACTTTATTTCACAAGCTTTGGAACGCAAAAAAAGCTTTGCGTTTTTCACGCAAAGCCTTCGACAATATCTGGCATGTTCATGAAGTGGTTGCTATAATAATAGGAATAAAGACATAGTAACGGACCCCTAACTTGGAGGGAAACACAAAGCATGAACCGCTATGGAAAACGTATCGCAGAGCTGCGCAAAAAACGCGGCTTAAACCAGGAAACACTAGCCGGACACTTAGGCATAACCCGCGCTTCTCTGTCCCATTACGAAACCAATCGAAGAGAACCGGATTATACGCTCCTTAACCGAATCGCAGACTATTTCCGCGTTTCGATAGACTACTTGATGGGAAGAGATCAGAACCCAAGCAGAGCACTCAGCCCCGAAGTGTCCGACTTTCTTAATCGCGTTGAACTGGATGACGAGAGCGTCACGGAAAAATATGAGCTGACGGTCGACGGCCGTAAGCTGACGCCGGAGGAAACTCGCCGCTTTATCGCCTTTATTCGGGCAGAGCGTTCGACCCGGTAGCCTCGTCAGCCCCCACGGATGAGGAGACGTTCAGGAATTGTACGGCCTCTCGGCTGATGCCAAGCTGATCCAATATGTTGTACACATCAAGAACAATCGTTTTTTCCTCGTGCATGATGGCACTCCCTTTCTTGCCGTTTGCTGAACGTGTTCATTATACTAATGCTCTTCCGCACTGTAAACGAGCCTTTTTTGTCTAATTGTAAGAAGTTTAGTCGAATGACTCGCACTAGAAAAAAGCGTCAGCCGGAGCGGCTGACGCTTTCCATATATTTAAGCACGCTCCTTAAAAAAAGGAATACGGCACATGACTTGGTCGAGTGTAAATTGGTTCAAAAATTGGATCGTGTTCGATTCCGCTTCATGAAGAATCCTCTCCAGCTCCTGATCGAGCAAAACGCTTGCTTCGCCGCATTCGCTGCTTGGCGCCTTAAACGCCTCGCCGCCGCAGCAGCTTCGCCGTCCCGGATGAACCGCTTCATATATTTCGCCTAGCGTTAGGAGCGAAGCGGATTTTTTCAGCAAATAGCCTCCCTCGCGCCCTCCGCGAGACTCTACAATCCCCGCTAAAGTTAAAGCTTGCAGCACCCTTCGCAGAAAGGTGGCATGAGAGTCGACTTGGCCGGCAATGACGGCGCTTGATGTAATTGAATTATTCCGCGCCAATCTAGCCAAAGCATGCAGGGCGATTTTAAAATGGGGCGGGCCGAAATCGATTCCTTTATCAGCTACGCTCATACGGCTTTCCTCCTAGCGGCAGGATTCCATCATTCTCTTTCATTATAGGTTGGAACAGGCCGGCAGGCAATGCAAAAAGCCGGCTGAGCAATTCAGCCGGCCTAGCTGCAAACGATACAATTAGAACGAAGCGCCAGCTTCGTGCGCTTTACGAAGACCTTCTTCAATGATCGCTGCTTTGCGGTCAGGGAATTGGTTATGCCCCTCAATAACAATCGACTCCGGCTGAATGCCGATGAAGCCCATGATTGTCTTCACGTAGTTAAGGGACATCTCTGCCGCCTGCGCAGGGCCTTCCGAGTAGACGCCGCCGCGAGCGTTAAGAAGAACGACTTTTTTGTCGCCGGCAAGACCAACCGGGCCTTGCTCTGTATATTTAAAGGTTTTGCCTGCTTGCAGCAGGTAGAACAAATAGGTCACAAGCTGAGCGGGAACGGTGAAGTTCCAGAGCGGGAAAGCAAATACGACCTTATCCGCCGCCATAAATTGCTCTAAATAACGGTTCGCCAGATCTGCAAGCTCTTTTTCTTTCCCTTCGGACGGGATACCTTTTGCATCCTTGAATAGACCTGTCATCATGGCGTTATCATAATAAGGCAGATTTTGCGCGAACAAGTCAAGCTCGGTAATCTTCGCTTCCGGATTGGCTTCCTTAAAGCCTTTCAGAAATGCATCATACATTTGCACGCTTACGGCTTGATCCGCCGGGCGGTCGTTCGCTTTAATCAATAATACGTTGCTCATGAATTTCTCTCCCTTTTATTGTGCCTTCTTCAAGCACATTTCTTTTTTTAAAAAATGGCCGTTGTCTTGAATTGCAACTAACCTAGGCACATTATAACCTCCTCTTTAGGAAAGTGCAATACTAACTTTTTTATAGCCTTTTAAACAGTTAAGAAACATGTATTGACAGCCATTGTCATTAGGCCTTAAAATGTGCTGAGTGATGTTGATAATCGTTATCAATGAAAAAGAAAAGGGGAGAACCTCTCTTGAAAAACGTTTTTTATCCGCTTGCTCTTATTTTAATGCTGCTTGTGAGCGCTTGCGGCGGCAGCAACTCGGCAAACAATACGAACAATAGCGCCGCTGAGACTTCACCGTCAGCGTCCCCGACCGCAGGAGCGGACGGCAATGCGGCTGAACAATCCGGCACGATTACTTATCAATCCGAGAACGGGCCGGTGGAAGTGCCGGCTAATCCTCAGCGGGTCATCGTGTTGTCTTCCTTTGCGGGCAATGTCATGGCGCTGGGCGTAAACCTGGTCGGCGTAGATTCCTGGTCGAAAATGAACCCCCGCTACGATCAGTACATTAAAGATGTGCCGGAAGTAACGGACGAGAATGTGGAGCAAATTATGGAGCTTGAGCCCGACCTCATTATCGGCCTGTCGAACATTAAAAACGTCGACAAATTGAAGCAAATCGCCCCTACCGTCACTTACACGTACGGGAAAGTCGACTATTTGACGCAGCATGTGGAAATCGGCAAGCTGCTCAACAAAGAGAAGGAAGCACAGGAATGGGTTGACGACTTCAAGGCGCGCGCCGTTCAAGCCGGCGCCGACATCAAAGCGAAAATCGGCGAAGACAAAACCGTATCGGTTGTTGAGGCCTATGGCAAACAGCTTTACGTGTACGGCGACAACTGGGGCCGCGGCACGGAAATTTTATACCAGGCGATGAAGCTGCCCATGCCTGAAAAGGTAAAGGAAACGGCGCTTAAGGAAGGGTACTACGCGTTATCTGCCGAGGTGCTGCCTGATTATATGGGCGACTATGTCATTCTAAGCAAATTCGCCGATTCCGACAGCTCCTTCCAAGAAACCGAATCGTACAAAAACATCCCTGCCGTAAAAAACAATCAAGTCTACGAAGTGAACGGCAATGAGTTTTATTTCAACGACCCGCTGACGCTTGAGTATCAGCTTGCGTTTTTCAAAGAGAAATTTCTTGGCCAATAATTCATTTGAGAACATAGAGAGGTCACGGACATGACCAAAAAATATGCGGTTTCCTTCAGTATTAAATGTATTGCCGGCATTGTTATCCTTGCCGGCATGTTTGTTGTTTCGATTATGTTAGGGGCTGCCGATGTTAGCCCTCTTGATGTATGGCGCGCGGTTACCTTTTCGTCGGAGAACAAAGATATTCTCATCATACAGGAATTTCGGCTTCCAAGAGAAATAGGCGCCGCGCTTGTCGGCGCCGCATTCGGCGTATCCGGTGCCGTGATGCAAGGCGTTACCCGGAATCCTCTTGCTGATCCGGGACTTCTTGGCCTTACTTCCGGCGCAACTGCCGCGCTGGCCATTACCCTTGCCTTTATCCCTAATCTAACCTATGTCGGCATTATGATCGCTTGTTTTATCGGCGCGACAATCGGCTCCTTGCTCGTCATCGGCTTAAGCTCAGCCAGAAAGGGGAAGCTTTCCCCGCTTCGCGTCGTGCTGGCGGGCGCGGCGATATCGATGTTCCTGACGGCGATTACGGAAGGGACGGCCATATTCTTCAAGCTGTCGAAGAATGTATCCATGTGGACGGCCGGCGGCTTAAACGGAACGACCTGGACACAGCTCGCGATGATTAGCCCTGTCATCGGCGCGGGCATATTACTGGCCGTCATCTTATCCAAGCAATTAACGATTTTAAGCTTAAGCGAGGAAGTAGCGGTCGGTCTCGGCCAGAAGCTGGGGCGAATTCGCGCGCTCATGTTCGCCGCCGTAATATTGTTGACAGGCGCATCAGTCGCTCTTGTCGGCAATCTTGCCTTTGTCGGACTTATGATTCCGCATATTGTACGGTTAATAACAGGCACCGATTACCGGTTTATCGTACCGATGTCGGTCCTGATCGGAGCGACTTTTATGCTCTTGGCCGATACGGCCGCAAGACTCATTAATGCACCGTATGAAACGCCGATCGTAGCGGTAGTCGCCATTCTCGGCCTGCCCTTCTTTCTATACGTCGTACATAAAGGTGGGAAATCGCTCTCATGATACAAAAAACGCATGCTCAAAAATGGCTGTTTTTCTTTTCGCTATTTTTTATTCTCATCCTTATTACGGCTTTTCTCGGTTTAGGGCTAGGCAACTCCACCGTCCCGTTCAGTCGTATTATCCCCGTATTGTTCGGAGACGGGGCATTTAAAGAAAATCTCAGCATCTGGGAACTGCGCTTGCCGAGAATTTTCATCACCGTATTGTCCGGCATGGCGCTTGCGCTATCGGGCTCCATCCTGCAGTCGATTACCCGCAACGATCTTGCCGATCCCGGCATTATCGGCATTAATTCCGGAGCTGGCGTCGCGGTGGCGATTTTTTTCCTCTACTTCCCGATCGATGTCGGCAGCTTTGCTTACCTGCTGCCAGTCGCCGCTTTTATCGGCGCGGTGCTTACCGCCGCATTGATCTACCTGTTCTCGTTCCGCAGGTCGGAAGGCTTGAATCCGGTTCGGCTGGTGCTTGTCGGCGTCGGCTTCTCGATGGCATTATCCGGCTTAATGATCGTGCTCATTTCTTCGACGGATCGCGAGAAGGTTGATTTTATTTCGAGATGGATCGCGGGCAATATTTGGGGAACGGACTGGCCCTTCTTATGGGCTATCCTGCCGTGGCTTGTCATTCTGATTCCTTATACGCTGTATAAAGCGACGCGCCTGAACTTGCTGGGACTCAGCGAGCCGGTGTCCATCGGAGTGGGACTTCCTGTTCAACGGGAGCGCATCCTGCTGCTGCTGACGTCAGTCGCGCTTGCTGCGGCGGCGGTCTCCGTGTCGGGAGGCATTGCTTTTATCGGTCTGATGGCGCCGCACATCGCCAAATCATTAGTCGGCCCCCGCAACCAAATGTTCATTCCGATCGCCGTGCTGCTCGGAGGTCTCCTGCTGCTCATTGCGGATATTATCGGCAGCAACGTTGTCGCCGATAAGGTCGTGCCGGCCGGTATCGTCGTTTCGCTGATCGGCGTTCCCTACTTCGCTTATTTGCTGCTTAAGAAATAAAAAAATCTCCTGCGCGCGCAGGAGATTTTTTTTGATTAATGAGCTAGAGCGAAAAGCCCTTTAATATGGGACAAATAACGGATATGGCTCGCCTCTTTCATCGCGGAGGCCGGGAAGCCCTTCAGCTGCGTTTGGCTCGCGCCGACCGTAGCGATGCCGTCCTTCCTTCCGAGGCTTGCCAGCGTGCCGGAGAAGATCGGCTCGAACTCTTTCAGCGGCATGCCGCGAAGCGTCGCGAACAAATTGTAGCCGACCAGCTCGCCCATTTGCCAAGCAAGCTGCGCAGTCGGCGGGTAAGGTCTTCCTTCCGAGTTAAAGACAACCGCGCTGTCCCCCGCCAAAAAGATATCGGAATGGGAAGTCGACTGCAGATGCGGTGTGACGGTTGCTCTGCCCCGGTTCACTTCGATTCCGCAGTCCATGACGGCGGAATGGCCTTGGACGCCGCCCGACCAAACAAATGTGCCTGCTTCGATGGAGCTGCCGTCCTTCAGGAACACTTGATTTCCTTTGACCTCCGTGATCGGCGTGCCGGTAAGAAACTTCACGCCGCGCTTCTCGAGACTCGACTTTGCCCGATCGATCAGCGTTTGCGGGAAGCCGTTCAAAATCGAAGGTCCCGCTTCCACGCAATACAGCTCGATGTCGCTTGGCGGTATCGCGTTCTCGCGGCAATAAGCCGGCAGCTCATCCGCAAATTCGCCGACCAGCTCAACGCCGGTTAATCCGCCCCCGCCGACGATTATGGTAGCGTCCGCTTTATTTTTTGTTTTGGCATAAGCTTTCAAGCGGCCTTTAACATGCTCGCGAATTTGATTGGCATCCTTCGCGGATTTCAGAATCAGGCTGTTCTCCTTCAAACCCGGAATACCGAAATAAGCGGTTTCGCTGCCAAGCGCAATGACCAGCAAATCGTAGTTTAAGTAACCGCCTCCCGAAAGCTGGACCGTTTTTTTATCAGGCGCAATCTGTTCCACATTATCGATTCGCAACGAAACGTTTTTGTCCTTTAGCAGCTTTTCGAGCGGAAGCGTAACCGCCTCTTCACTCACATTGCCCGCCGCGAGTCTATGAAGCTCGGTAATAATTTGATGCGTAGGGTACCGGTTAACAAGCGTTACCGACGCTTCGGCTTCCGTTACATATTGGCGTACCGTCAGCGCGCTGAGCAGCCCGCCGTATCCGCCGCCTAGAATTAATATATTCTTTTTCATGACGATCTCCTCCGTCCCTTATCGCGTTTTCTCTTGTTTGTTCAGCACAGTCATAAACGCTTGAATAAAATGAAGCAGCTTCTGCGCTTGCGGATCCTTCAGCATCTTCATGACGCCGAAGATTCCGATAGGCGTATCGGATTCCTTCGCCATATCGTTCGCTTCGATAACAGCCGACGCCAAGCCCTTGACGCGGTCCGTTACAGGCAGCACCACTTCTTCGAATCCGCCCTTCATATCCGCGATAAATACCGGGTCCGTTGCCAGGCTCTTAACCGTTCCGTATGCTTCGCTGAGCTTTGTCGTCATCTCCGCCAGCTGCGGCAGATGTTGAACGATCGTGGACAACGCCTTCAGCGTCTCCGGATTTTCCAGCAGCTTGAGCACTTGCGTCAAATTAGCCGCCTGCTCGACAGCCGATTGATCCAACCGTTCCGTTTCCATTGTCTTCTCCAATGTCAGCACTCCTCGCCGTTACTTTGTTAAATATTTCACATACTATTGTACATGATGAACTCCAATTGGTAAACTACGTGCGCCCATTTGTATCAATTTTATTTTTGGCTTTCCTGCATAGATTTATGTGTTCTCCCCCAATTTGGGACCTTCCACTCAGAAGAAAAAACAGAACGCTGTCGGAATTCGCTTATGCCATGCCTTTCGAACTGAAACAAAACAGGAATATTTACATGATATACAAATAAATTTTAAAATTTTATACTTTTAAGCGAAGATATTTTTAAAATTTTATTTCACACCTGATTGTACAAAGGAGGATCGAAGCATTAGCGGCCTTATTCCTATTTTACGAAAGACAAAAAGCGTTCAATCTATCCAATCCGTAGAGGGGAAGTGCTTAGGGTGTACGTACATAGGAAACAAAACCGAAGTATCGCGATATTGCTCGCTTTTATGCTTTTATGGGGGACATTGTTCACAGGCGTTGCGGCTGCGGCCGATGGCGGGGAGACGGGCGCTGAGAACCAAGCCCCAGGACAAGCGGACGGCATAGCTGTTCCTTCAGCGGATACTCCGCCAGCAGATGAACCTTCGTCCGAACAGATTCCTTCGCTTTCATCCGATGAACCCGGTCTCTCGGCCGCTGCGGCCGAATCTGCGCAAACTATGCTCATCGAAGATTTTGAAGATATGACAGATTTGTTCACCTCCGAAATCCGAACCGTACCCGGCTCTACGAAGCTGGAGAAACAGACACGGCCGAGTCCTGTCATGTACGGACACGCCTCCGGAAAACTCACCTATAACTTCACCGGCACAATAGGCACCTCCGCCGCTTATCTGAATTTCTCGAGCAAAACATTGTCCGGCTATCCGACAAAAATTGGCGCATGGGTTTACGGCGACGCCGGCAAGCACTGGCTTCGCGCTCAATTCGAAGACGGCAGCGGCGCTAAGCACGTTAGCGATTTTACAACGACTACCGGCTTCAATTGGTCCGGCTGGAAATACGTCACCGTAAACGTGCCGCAAGGGAAACCTGCGCCGCTCAAGCTCACCCAGATCTATATTACCGAGCTGAACAATGATAACAAAACGAGCGGCGCCGTCTATTTCGATCAAGTATCGGCCATTTATTCCGATCAAAGCCCGGTTAGCGTCGAGCTGTCCGGCTTGCGCGGCATGAAGCCCGGCGAAAGTCTGCAAGCAAAAGCGCTTGCGACTGTCGTTGGCGGGACCGCTTTGACCGATGTCACTGCGAGCACCTCCTTCAGCAGCAGCGCTCCCGAAGTGGCGTCCGTTTCGGCAACGGGCCTTGTCGAGGCTGCAGGGCTAGGAACTACGACCATTACGGCGGCTAACGGCAATCTTCAAGCCACCTATCTGCTAACCGTCAGCGAGACAGGCGCTGCACCGACCGGCATCGAGCTGGAGGGGAGCACTGTGCTCGAGATTGGAAACACCGAAACGGTCCGCGCTTTCGCCTTCTACGAAGGCAATACGGAAGCGGTCCCCGCCGGTCAAGACGTAGCATTTGCGAGCAGCAATTCTGCCGTCGCCACCGTCGATAGCGCAGGCAATCTGGCGGCTGTTGGCGCAGGCAGCACGGTAATTTCCGCAGCTTGGAACGGTCAAGCCGCCTCCTACACGCTAACCGTTAACGAGCCTGTGCCCGTTCTGCAAAGCATTCGAATCGCGGGGCTTCAGCCTATGACCGAAGGAGAGTCGGCGCAAGCGAGCGTTTTTGCAGCTTATTCGATTCTGACGGAAGAGGTTGATGTGACGGATGAAGCCGTTTTTGCTAGCAGCAACCCTGAAGTAGCCGAAATTAGCGAGGAAGGCCTCGTAACAGCGAAAATGCGTGGCACGACTCGGATTGAAGCGCAATTCGAGAATAAAACGGTCCGTCTTCTGTTAATCGTCAATACTTCCCAGGAACCGCTGAAGCGTGAGCTTCGGGCCGCTTGGATCGCCTCCGTCGAAAATATCGACTGGCCGGCCAAAGGGGTAACGACGGAAGCGGAGCAAAAGCAAGATTTTATCGAGCTGTTAGATGAGCTGGCCGCAACGGGCATTAACGCCGTCATCGTGCAAGTGAAACCGACAGCGGACGCCTTCTATCCTTCGGAGCTCGCTCCTTGGTCGGAGTGGCTGACCGGCGAGCAAGGCAAAGATCCAGGCTACGACCCGCTCGCCTTTATGCTGGAGGAAGCTCATAAACGGAACATGGAATTCCATGCTTGGTTCAATCCTTACCGCATCAGCATGCATGCCGATTTGAACAAGCTCGTCGATGACCATCCCGCAAAGCTGCATCCGGACTGGGTGGAATCGTACGGCGGCAAGCTGTATTTCAATCCGGGTGTGCCGGAGGCGAAACAATATGTGATCGACAGCGTGATGGAGGTCGTAGACCATTACGATATCGATGCGGTCCACTTCGACGATTATTTCTACCCGTACCCGGTGACGGGAGAAGAATTCCCGGATGATGCCGAGTATACGGCTTATGGTTCCGCCTTCGCGAACAAAGCCGCATGGCGCAGAAACAATGTCGATACGCTAATTGAAGGCTTGTCGGACGCGATCAAAGCGAGCAAGCCATACGTCAAATTCGGCATTAGCCCGTTCGGAATATGGCGGAACAAATCGACTGATTCTGCCGGCTCCGATACGAACGGCCTTCAAAGCTACGATGCCCTAAATGCCGATACGAAGGGCTGGGTCGAGAAAGGCTGGCTCGATTATATCGCGCCGCAGGATTACTGGCATTTCAACAATGGTCCGGCCGCTTACGAGAAGGTATTGGACTGGTGGCGCGGCGTCGTTGAAGGCAGGGATGTCCATCTCTATGTCGGTCAGGCGATCTACCGCGTGCCGACGTGGGAAGATCCGCAAGAGTTCTCGAACCAAATTGTATATAACCGCAGCTATCCGGAAACGGTCCGCGGCAGCATGCTGTTCAGCGCCAAAGACGTTATCGCCAACTATCTCGGCACACAGGACCAGCTGATGCAGGAGCTTTACCGTTACCCTGCCCTGCCGCCGACGATGCCGTGGCTCGACAATGAAGCGCCGGAAGCCCCTGCTCTTCTGTCCGCCCTATCGGCTAAATCCGGGCAGGTCGAGCTTCGCTTTGAGGATGCGCCTGAGAGTGACGCCGCCTATTATGCCGTTTACCGCCAAGAAGGGGATTCAGCCCCAGATACGACCGACCCTTCGAAGCTGATCGGCAAAGTTCGCAAGCAGTCCGGTGCGGCTCAGCAAATGTATCTCGATATGAACGTTCAAGACGGCGTGACCTACACCTACGTCGTCACCGCGCTCGACCGGCTTCACAACGAAAGCGGCGGCAGCAACGCGGTTGCAAGCGCCTATGAAGCAGGCGATAGGTTGTATGAAAAAATAATGGCGAAGGACGCCGTTAGCGGCACGATCGAGCTGGAGCGCGCAGGCGTGAAGAAGCTGGCCGCGAACGTCACGATCGAGCAGAAGCTGGGTGAACGCGTATTTCCTCGCTTGCTGCAAGAAGTGATGGTTGGCGCGGAGAACGCGGAAATTCAGCTGAATGAAAATGGGGAAATCAGCAAAATTACGCTAATTGGCGAAACGGAACGCGATACGATGCGAATCGGCATCCGAAGCAGCATCGCCGATATTTCCGATTTGACACAGCTGAACCATAACAGCATCGAGCTGCTGTCTGCGTCTCCCTTCCGTATCGTTGACAAGATCGGAGAGCGTAACGTAACGGCCGCAGCCAATCTTCCGGTTTCCATAACGGTAACGGAAGGGACAATCACCGTCGCGCAAGACGGGAAAACGCTCCTGACGACAACTAACCGCATTTATGCGCTTCCGCCTGCGAATGGCGGGCTGATCGAGGTCTCTTCCATTACGAGAGCGCAAGGCAAGCCGAAATACCGCGGCCAGCTGGAAATTACAGCAGCGGAGAACGGCGGCAAGCTTCGTCTCGTTAACGAGCTGAGCATGGAGCAATATTTGTACCAAGTCGTGCCAAGCGAAATGCCGGCTTCGTTCGGGCTGGAGGCGCTGAAGGCGCAAGCTGTCGCCGCAAGAACGTATGCGCTCGCGGATTATTTGAGCAACCGGTTCGCCCAGTATGGCTTCCATGTCGATGACAGCACGTCAAGCCAGGTTTACAACAATACCGCGGAGAACGAGCTGACCAAGCAGGCGGTAGATGCGACTGCAGGCCAGGTCATGGTCAGCGGCGGCATGCTGGTTGACGCCAGATACTATTCGACATCGGGCGGCTACGGCGCATCCAAGCATGAGGTATGGGCCGATACCGGAACGAACCTGTTCCCTGGCACCGCCATCCCGTATTTGACGGCGAAGAGCTACACGTACTCACCGGATAACAATGAACAGATGCTTGAGATTGACACATCGAACGAAGACGAAATCAATGCTTTCTATAAAGACTTGTCCCTGAACGGTTACGATTCGGATTCGCTCTATTTCCGTTGGAAGGTGTCGTTGACCGCAGAGGAGCTTGGGAAGACCGTCAACAAAAACATCAAACTGCGTTACGCCGCCGAGCCGATGTTCATCCTGACGAAACAACCGGACGGAAGCTACGCCAGCAAGCCGATTCCGGAAGCGGGAATTGGCGAGCTGCTAGGCATGTCCGTTGCAAAAAGAGGCGCGGGTGGCAATATAACCGAGCTGCTCATCGAAGGCACGACCGGCACTTATAAAATTATTAAGGAATACAACATCCGATTTACAATCAGGCCGAACAAATCCGACACCGGAAGCGGCACCGACATTCTCGCCTACCGGGCTAAAGGCGGATCATCGGAATATGACCCTGCGGCAACCCTGAAAAATCCAAGCATTCTGTACTCCGCCTTCTTCACCTTTGATCTTGCAAAAAACGGTGAAGGCGATATCGAAAGCGTCACCTTCTACGGCGGCGGGAACGGCCACGGCGTCGGCATGAGCCAATACGGCGCGCAAATGCTGGGCAAATCGGGCAAAACCTTCGCGGACATTTTGAACGCGTATTATACCGGTATGAATATCGTCTCCCTGAACTCGCCGATCATGACAAGCCTGGAGACAGCGGCGCCAATCAAGCTGCAAACCGGCGCGACTCATAAGCTGAAAGTATACGGCATATTTAGCAACGGCGACAAAGCGGAAGTGACTGCGGGTATCGGCTATCAGAGCAGCGACAGCGCGATCGTTTCCGTTGATGCTGACGGCAACTTGAAGGCATTAAAGGCTGGCACAGCCGAAATGACCATTACAGTCGGCGCTTTGTCAACACGAGTAACCGTTACGGCTTACAATGCTCCTGTCTATCCGCCGCCTCCTGGCAACAACTCGGGAAATCCCGGAGAGAAGCCTGAGGAAGAGCCGGGTCATCCTGTCATTAACTTTACCGATATTGTCAACCATTGGGCGAAGGCTGCGATTGAGCGCGCAGTCGAGCTGGGCATCGTATTGGGCTACGAAGACGGCACCTTCCGTCCTGAAGCCAAAGTTACGCGCGCGCAATTCGTGACGCTGCTTATGCGGGCCTTCCCTGTAGAAACGAACAAAGCGAATGTAAAGCCGTTGTTCGCTGACCACGACAGCATACCGGATTGGGCTTTGGACGCCGTCATGCAAGCCGCTGCGGCCGGTTACATCCAAGGCTACGAGGACGGCAGCTTCCGTCCGGATGAACCGATCTCCCGCTCGGAAATCACCGCGCTTATCGTCAGATTCGCGGGGCTGGAGCCGATCGAAGACGCGGAGCTGGCGTTCGAGGATGGAGACAGCGCTCCAGCATGGGCGCGCGGTTACATTGCTGCCGCGGTGGAAGCTGGGCTGATACAGGGCAAAGGCAATAACCGCTTCGGTCCTAACGACGATTCCAAAAGAGCGGAAGCGGTTGTACTCCTGCTCGCCCTGCTCGATTCGGCGGAAGAATAAACGAAAGGCCCATTGTTCATACAAAAAAGATCGGCAAAGCTTATCCAGCTTTTGCCGATCTTTTTTTGCGCGTTATCCCTCGTAAGCGCGTAGCAGATCTTCTATAATGATTTTGTTCATGCCCAGCATAGCCTGCACAACACGCTGAGACTTGACGGGATCCGGATCGCTCATCAGCGCGCCAAGCGCCTTCGGAATGATCTGCCAGGAGAGCCCGTACCGGTCCTTCAGCCAGCCGCAGCGCGACTCCTCTCCTCCGTCCGCAATCAGCTTGTCCCAAAGCTCGTCTACCTCTTGCTGCGTCTCGCAGCTTACGAACAACGAGATTGCCGGCGTAAAGGAATAGTGCGGACCGCCATTTAAAGCCATAAACTGCTGCCCTTCAAGCTGGAAGGTCCCCGAAACAACTTTCCCGTCATGCCGCGTCACGCTAATTATCGCAGAGTCGTTAAAGATGGAAGTATAAAACTTCATCGCTTCCTCCGCTTCATGGTTGAACCATAAAAATGTCGTTATCTTTTGCATCGAGCAACCCTCCTTCTTCTTCTACTCGCTTTGAGACCATTCTACCACCTTAAACGATCGCCGGTTTCTTACGGATTGCGATACCTGAATGATGCGGCGTCTCTACGGCTTCGCCCGAATGATATAAAACATATCCAGCCAATGCCTCTCCACACTTAGAATGGAAATGCCGGCCTGCTCTATTAATTCCGCCATATTGCGATTATGGTGACAGCCGATCATCCGATATAAGACAGGATCCAGCGTCCGCTGTATGGCCGAAACGAGCCTTTTAGAGCTAATGCCATGCTCCATGAACAACATGGCGCCGTCCGGCTTGCACCAGCGCTTCAATCGGCCCAGCACCATTTGGGGCTCATCATAACTGCATAGGGATAAGGTTGAAACGATGGTATCGAAGGTGCCGTCCGGAAAGTCGAGCTCTTCGATGTCCGCGCGAATAAAAGCGGCGTCAACATGGTTCCGGACAGCAGCATTTTTCGCTTTTTCCAGCATCAAGGCGCTAAAATCTACGGCCGTTATCTGAACATGCTTCGGATAATAAGGAAAGTTCGCTCCGGCTCCGACCGCAAGCTCGAGCACCCTCCCGCTGGCGCTTTCGAGCAGCTGGCGGCGCCAACGCCGCTGGCTCTCCTTTTCTCTAAGATTAGCGTAGCGTTCCGCCTGTTTATCGAAGATTCGGATTTGTTTTTGTTTGTTCATGCGCGTTTCCCCTCTTTCCATTCAAAAAAACGCCTCTCATCCAATCCGCGAACCGCTCCTCCTCCTCGAACTGCGGGTAGTGGGCGGAATGCTCGAACTCCACATACGACTTCACCGGCGCCTCCAGCACATCGAAGTAAGACTTAGCCGCCTTGGCGCTCGTCATATAATCATAGGTCCCCATCACGAAATAACAGGGAATGGACAAGCTCCGCACCAAT
Organism: Paenibacillus nanensis; assembly: GCF_003583765.1. Taxonomy (GTDB): domain Bacteria; phylum Bacillota; class Bacilli; order Paenibacillales; family Paenibacillaceae; genus Pristimantibacillus; species Pristimantibacillus nanensis. The sequence continues at coordinate 134,554 of NZ_QXQA01000003.1, read as the reverse complement.
TCCGTAATCGGTTTGTCCTTTTCCTCCCGCAGCAGCCGTTCCTGCGTCGCCGCGATTCCTCTCGAATAACGGATGATGTCGAGCAAGTTATACTCGCGGTTTTTAATAAAGCCCTCGATATAATCCCCGTTATCGTCAATAAGACGCGCCGCCCCTCCGTATTTGCGGATAAGGCCGCGGGGCGTTCTTTCTTCCCCGCTCTCAATGAGCGGACGCAGCTTCTCCAGCCTGCTGACGTCCTCCTTATCCTTCGCGGCGGCCGCCTTCTTCAGCACAAAGGCGAAGCTGTCCAGCTCGCTGGCATCATGATCGGCCACTTGACCGATTCCGATATACGCTTTGAACTTCTCCGGCGCCTCCGCCGCCGCCTGCATGCCGATATAAGTCCCATACGAATGGCCGGCTAAAATGACCTGGTCCTGCTCCAGCAGCTCCGTTACATAATCCGTTAAGGCAAGCAGATCCTTCACTAGCAGATCGCTCGTAATCGTTGAATAATCCTCAAAAAAATGATAGGACTTGCCGCTGCCCCTCTGATCGTAATGCACTATCGTAAAATCTTGTTCGAGCGAGTCCTGATATTTGCGGACATACGGTATCTCGGAGCAGCCCGGGCCTCCATGAACAAAAATGAGAATCGGATTGTTCCGGTCGGCGCCGCGAATCATCACTTCATGCCCCGCGCCGTTAATGTCGACCTGTCCAAGCGTGCTGATTGCGCGTTCGCCTTGAATCCCGGGGGTCCACGTCGGGAACAGCAGCGCCAAGACGATAAAGAGTCCGACCGACAAACTCGTCCAGCGGATGATTTTCATTCGTCTATTTCGTTTTGACCTCACCGGCGATGGTTCCAGCTCCTATTCCAAACGTAATTTAATTTACATCCAACATATAGCAATTACCTGCAAATCGTCAAACGGATTCGACTCCTCTGCGTAATGTTATAAAAAAAAAATACGACATGCGAAAATCACTGACCGTTATTGTCAGCAATGCTCCTTTATACTGCAAAGTGTAAGGAAAAGGAAGCTTATTTTACGAGGAGGATCACAATGTATACGAAGCTGGAGCAATTTTTAACGGAGTGGAAACAAGAGGCGCAGATCACGGAAGCCGTGATGCGGGCTTTAACGGATGATTCGCTGCTGCAACCGATTCGGGAAGACCGCCGGTCGTTAGGGACCCTCGCTTGGCATCTCGTCTCATCCATTGGCTATATGGCATCACTCGGGCTTTCGATGGACGATTTGCCTGACCAGAAAGAGAGGCCCGCTTCAGCAGTTGAAATCGCTGAGGCGTACAGCCGAAGCGCGCGCTCCTTGGAACGCGCGGTTCAGGAGCAATGGAGCGATGAGACGCTCGGGCAGTCGCAGCAGGTCATGGGCGAAGAATGGCAAAACGGCGCGTCCCTCCGGTTCACGATCATGCACCAGGCCCATCACCGTGGGCAAATGACGGTGCTTATGCGTCAAGCCGGACTGGTTGTCCCGGAGGTATACGGTCCGAACTACGAAAGCTGGATCGAAAAAGGAATGGTCCCTCTTGACTAATTTGTGGTAAGCTCGTCGTATCAACCATCTATGGACAAAGGAACGAAAACCCATGTCGAAGGCAGATACGATGCTCTCTATACTATGGCTGCTCCGGTCAGGCCGGAAGCTTACCGCAAAGCAGCTCGCCGACGAGCTGGAGATTCATATCCGCACCGTCTATCGCTGCATGGATTCCTTATGCGCAAGCGGGGCGCCGATCATCGCGGAATCAGGTCCGAACGGCGGGTATAAGCTGCTCGGCCAATTCGCGGATGCGCCGCTCATGTTCGACGAGTCGGAGCAGAAAGCGCTTGTACAAGCCTCCTTGTTCGCGGAAGCGGCCGGGTATCCCTTCTCGGATGAGCTGAGGCGGGCCGTGGAGAAGCTGAAGCGTTACACGAACGAAAAACAGCTGGAGCTATTAGCCCGTCATGCGCAAGGCTTGTCCGTTGTATCGCCGCCATCCGACAGCCGTCTGGCGCCGCTGCTGCAGCAGCTGGAAGAGGCATGCGTAAACGGGACGACCGTTGCCATGCAATACGACAGCGCGAAAGACTCCCCCACAAATCGAGAATTCGATCCCTATGCCATTCTTCATTGGAAGGGGAGCTGGTACACGGTCGGTTATTGCCGTCTTCGTCAATCGGTACGAAGCTTTCGCGTTGACCGGATCGCCGGTCTTTCGGCCGCGGAAGGCCGGTTCGCGCGGCCGCAGGGGTTCTCCGCCGAACAATTTTTGCTGGAAAGTTTGATGCCGGGTTCCCTGCAAGCGGAACAAATGTCGGACGTCAGGCTGAAGGCGCCCGAGCGCGCGCTGAACGAGCTGCTCAAGCATTGGCTGTTCGGGCATGCGCTGGTGGAGCGTACAGGCGAAGACGCGCTGTTCCGTATAGGCGCTTCGGCTCTTCAAACCTACGTCCCCTATTTTCTGCTCCCATACGGTAAGGCGCTGACGATTATCGAGCCTCCATCGCTTATTGCGAGAATGGCGGAAGTCAGCGCATCACTTGCAGAGCATTATGAGAGGATGCGCGCCGGCGCATCTATACGAAAGGATGAAACCACATGAGTAAATTTACAATGTACGGCAAGATGACCGCGCAACCGGGCAAACGGGACGAACTGGTACAGATTCTTCTGCAGGCGGCCGAAGGCCTTACGTCCAACCCCGGCTGCGAGCTTTATATCGTCAATATTTCGGAGGATAATCCGGACGATATCTGGGTAACGGAGCTGTGGCGGGACGCAGAGGCGCATGCCGATTCGCTCAAAGACCCTGGCGCGATGGAGCTGATCCAAAAGGCGCGGCCGCTCATCGCCGGCATTGAACCGGTCCGGCTTCGCCCGGTCGGCGGCAAAGGGCTGTAAAGCCTTCCGCAACGGCTTATCTTCTACGCGGCGCAGGCAGTCACGGCCTTGCGTCGCTTTCTTGTCTGCGCACAGCCGCGCTTGACCATCTTCCCGATCCGAAACGGTTCATATAAACGGCCAGCACGAAAATATGCAGGACGGCGAGCACAAGATAGATGTTGCTGAGCGTCGCGCTGCCTCCGCCCGCATGAATCGGGTTCCACGATGCAGCTGTCCGCCATTCCGCCGCAATGCCGTATAGTCCGGAAGCCATTCCTTGCGTAATAAACCCGCACATCGAAAATAATCCCATTCCGACTCCCGCCTGCTCTTTCGGAAGCGTCCTCGATACCGTATTCGACATCGTAATCATCATGAACGACTGGCCGACGTTGCCAAGCACCAGAAACGCCGCAATAACCCAAGCGGGGGCCGCCGCAAAGGATGACAGCAGCGCAAGGCTTGCGATAAGCAGGCTGGAGGCGATGGTGTAGAGAAACGGATTTCCTCTCTTATCGGCCAGCTTCCCCCCCTTCCGTCCGAGCAGCGCGGATGCGGCGGCGGCGGGCACCATCGCGAGTCCAATCCATGAAGGCGACAGCTCCTGTACGCTCGATAGCAGCACCGGGGTTAGGAAATAGAAGGATACGCCAATCCCGTTGACGAGGACGGCAATGCCGATCATCGCCGCATACTTCCGGTTGCGGAGCAGCTCCGGACGAACAAACGGTTCATCGGCCTGGCGAATCCGAAGAACAAACAAGGCGCCTGCTGCGATTCCGGCGCATAATGCCAACCAGGATGCATTCGTAAAGCCGACGAGCGTCAAGCCGGCCGCTGCTCCGAGCAGCATGCCGCCCAGCCAGTCGAACCGCGGCTTGGCGGTTATCTCTTCATCGGGCAAGTATTTGCGGTAAAAAGGAAGCGTGAGCAGCAGCGCCAGAGGGAAGCAGAAAAGCCATCGCCAATCGGCGAAGCTGATAATAAGCGCAGACAGGACCGGTCCGAGCGCGCCGCCGAGCGCAAGACCGACTGCGGCCATGCCAAGCGCGGCGCCTCTTCGTTCCGGTTCGAAATAGCGGACAGGGATGAGCATCGCGATTGCCGGAATCGAAGCCGCGCCGGCGGATTGCATACATCTCGCAAGAAGCGCCATGCCGAATGATTGCGAGAAGAGACCGATCAGCGAGCCGACCGCAAACAGTAGAAGCCCGAAGGTAATGATGTTTTTCAGCTTAAACCTCTCCGACAGCTTCCCGTACGTGACGGTGCCGACCGCGTAAATCAAAGAATAAGCCGAGGACATCCAGCTCACTTGCGCAAGCGATAAGCCGAACTCTTTGCTTAGATCGGGCAAAACAATGTTGAACAGCAAGGCGCTCATCGACGAAAGCATGAGGGTGAACATAAGGACGCGCAGCAGCTTTTCCCCAGCGCGCGTTTCTACAGCAGCAGTCATCTAACATCTCTCCTTTATTTTTTCTATTGTGTGTACAAGTTTGAATGCAAGTGCTTGCTTGCATTTACTTGCAAAAAAAGACTAGGGGGTTAATGCCCTAGCAAAGGTGCGCACGCTCTCCTCAATAAACTCGTCAAGAGAAACGTTCGTAAACGACATCCGGTCCTCGTTCAGCTGGCTGACGAACGCTCCGTGATTCATCCACATGAAGGCAAGCGCCTGCGCTTCCGGATTACAATCCGTCAGCTTCCCTTTTTCCTTCATAGCCTTAAAATACTGAATCAGCAAATCCCTCAATCTTTGAGGATGCATATGCGTCGATACTTGAAAGGACTGGATGACCTGCTTCTCTTTCATTGCGATTTGCATGACCTTCCGGTTCCGGTTCATGAGCTCATGGTACCGCTTGCCGATTAGGAGCAAATCCTCATGCAGGCTCCAAGTCAGCCTCTCTTCGAACAGCTTCTGCATTTCTTCCGCGTAATGGTAATGGTGGAACGCCTTCTCGAGCAAATTCAGCTTGCTGCCGAAATGCCGGAACAGCGTCACTTCGTTGACGCCGGCGCTTGCCGCAATCTCCTTCGTCGACACGCCGTTATATCCGTATTCCGCGACCAGCTCGATGACTGCCGCCATCAGCTTCTCCGCGGTGCCTAGTTTGCCGCTGACGATAAAAGCCCTCCTTCCTCCCCGTAAATGTATGCAAGTGATTACTTGCATACATCTTATTACATATCTTTTCCATTCGCAAGCCCATTTTCAAGAAACAGACGTTCATCCAGTATCCAAATTAGAACCTCCCGCCTCATTTCCCTGCGCTCCTGCACATAGAATGTTGAGAAATCCTCTTATCGCCAATAAGAATGGTTGTATGCGGTAAAAAACTTACGGGGGCAGGAAAAAGATGAACGAGATGATGAAACAAGTGAACCGTGAAATCGACCGATTGATAAATAAACTGACGGCAAGCCAGCGGCAGGACGGCTCCTGGCATTTCTGCTTCGAGAACGGAACGATTATCGACGCGTACGTCATCCTCTTATTCCGATGCTTGGAGCGGAACGATGAACCCCTCATACAAAAGCTGCATGACCGAATCCTGTCGCAGCAGCAGCCGGAAGGGTGCTGGCGGCTGTACCGCGACGAGGAAGGCGGCAATTTGCCCGCTACGGTCGAGGCTTATTACGCCCTGCTCTGCTCCGGGTACAGCAAGCCTGGGGATCCGGCAATCGAGCGGGCCAGAGCGTTCATCCTTTCCCATGGCGGAGCGGACAAAGCGGCCAGCATCCTTACAAAAGCTCTGCTCTCGGCAACCGGACAGCGCAAATGGCCTCTCTCACTGACCTCGATTCCGATCGAAGCGATGCTTATTCCAGACTTCATGCCTTTGAATCTTTATTCGTTCTCCGGGTACGCCCGGGTTCATCTCGTGCCGCTGCTCGTCATGGCTTCTTTGGGCTTTTCCGTCAAAACCGCGCAGATGCCCGATTTATCGGAGCTGCTCGAGACGCGCGGCGACGAGGAGGAACCGTTGCCTGAAGCCCATCTCCACCTGGAGGCCACGCTTCGCTCCGGCACGGCTCGGCTGATCGGTTCCCCTCGCTCCTTACGAGCAGCCGCCTTGGACAAAGCCGAACGATTTATGCTGGAGCGGACCGAAGCCGACGGCAGCTTGTACAGCTACGCGACCAGCACGATATTGATGGTGTTTGCCCTGCTCGCCCTCGGATACGGCAAGGACCACCCCGTCATCGAGAAAGCTTGCCAAGGGCTTAAGGATATGCAGTTTGATATTGGCGGAAGCACAACGCTCCAAAACTCCCCCTCGACCGTCTGGGACACTGCCCTTCTTGCATATGCAATGCAGGAAGCCGGTGTCCCCCGCAGCGAACCCGTCATTCAGAAAGCCGCGGCCTACCTGCTCGGCAAGCAGCACACTCGCAAAGGCGACTGGGTCAAGCATAATCCGAACGCCGAACCGGGCGGCTGGGGCTTTTCAGCGACGAATACGAGGAATCCCGATGTTGACGACACGACAGCGGCGCTGCGGGCCATCAGCCGGTTCGCCAAAGCAGACAACCGGTTCCAAGACGCCTGGAATCGCGGGCTGTCATGGACGCTCTCCATGCAGAACAAGGACGGAGGCTGGCCCGCTTTCGAAAAAAACACCGACAACCGCATTTTGACCTGGCTTGCGATCGACGGCGCCAAATCGGCGGCCATTGATCCGTCGGCGGCCGACTTATCCGGCCGGACGCTCGAGTTCCTAGGGAACTACGCAAAGCTGGACACAAGCCATCTCTTTATGCGGCGAGGCGCCGATTGGCTTATTTATAATCAAGAGCGGGACGGATCGTGGTACGGCAGATGGGGGATTTGTTACTTGTACGGCACTTGGGCGGCGCTTACGGGGTTAATGGCGGCGGGCGTAAGCCCTGAGCATGAAGCTGTTCGGAAAGGGGTTAAGTGGCTGCTGGAGACACAGAACGAGGACGGCGGCTGGGGCGAATCCTGCCGCAGCGACGCGGAGAGGCGTTACGTGCCGCTTGGGGCCAGCACGCCTTCGCAAACCGCCTGGTCCCTGGACGCGTTAATCGCCGCTTCCCCGCAATCCAAATCCGAAATAGACCGCGGAGTGCGGCGGCTGCTCGCTTTGCTGCACGAGGACGACTGGACAACCGATTACCCGACGGGCGCCGGTCTCCCAGGCGTCTTCTATATACATTATCACAGCTACCGGTATATATGGCCGCTGCTTGCGCTTGCCCATTATCGCAGGAAGCTAGGCGATTAATGGAAGTTTAACCTAATTTGCAGAGCCGACCGCTTCCGCCGAAAATTTTTCTTTGTACATGCGGGGCAGATGCTTGATCTTATAATTGATCGTGTCGAGACTGCGCTGCAGCTCTTTCAGCTGCTCCTCTACATTTTCCCTGTGCCGAGCCAATATTTCCAGCCCCTTATCAAGCACCGCGTCATGATCCATGCAATGCTGGATAAGCGTGCGGATATCTTTGATCGGCATCCCCGTCTTCTTCAGGCAGCAGATCAAATCAATCCAATCGATGTCCTGCTCCTGAAACACTCTTGTTCCATTATGACGGTCTACGAACGGAAGCAGCCCTTCTTTATCGTAATAACGAATCGCGTGTATGGACAATCCGGTCCGCTGGGCAACCTGTGAGATGGTGTAGCTCATATCCAATCCCTCGCATTACTGTTCATCTAAGTACTTTGAGGGTACTCCAGCCCGTCCGTTTTGTCAATCTGTCAAAATACCCGTTGACCTAGAGTTCACTCTATCGTTTATCTTGAAATGGCAGGAGTATAATTGAGAGGAGACGAGCATGATGAAATACATAGAAATAAAAGGCACGGATTTGAACGTGTCCAACGTCGTAATGGGCTGCATGAGACTGACCCAGCTGTCCTTGCCTGAGGCGGAGAAGCTGATCCGCACGGCCATGGAGGAAAACATCAACTTCTTCGACCATGCCGACATTTATGGCGGGGGCAAATGCGAGGAGATTTTCGCCGACGCGATCGGCATGAATCCAAGCATTCGCGAAAAGATGGTGCTGCAGAGCAAATGCGGCATCCGCAGCGGCTACTTCGACTTTTCCAAGGAGCATATCATCGCTTCGACGGAAGGTATTTTGAAGCGGCTGAAAACGGATTACCTCGATATCCTGCTGCTTCACCGCCCGGATGCGCTGGTTGAGCCCGAGGAGGTCGCGGAAGCGTTCGACGCGCTGCATGCCAGCGGCAAAGTTCGCTACTTCGGCGTTTCCAACCATACGCCGATGCAAACCGAGCTGTTGAAAAAGCATGTGTCCCAAAGGCTTGTCGTCAATCAGCTTCAGCTTAGCGTCACCCATACGCCGATGATTGATTCCGGAATCGCGCTGAACATGAACCACAATCAATCCATTAACCGCGACAGCGGCATTCTCGACTATTGCCGTCTGAACGATATCACCGTTCAGGCTTGGTCGCCATTCCAGAAGGGCTTCTTCAACGGACCGTTCCTCGGCGATACGGAAAATTACGCGGAGCTGAACAAGCTGATCGACGGCTTGGCGGACAAATACGGCGTAACGAATACGGCAATTGCCGTCGCATGGATTACGAGACACCCGGCCAACATTCAAGTGGTGTTAGGCACGATGAACGAAGGCAGACTGAAGGATTCCTGCCAAGGCTCCGATATCCCGCTTACGCGCGAAGAATGGTACGCCATTTACAAAGCCGGCGGCAAAATCGTTCCGTAAGCAACACTCCTATTCATTTCAATTTAACAGCAAAAAGCCGCCTCTTCAGGCGGCTTTCGTTGTTAATGCGAGGCTTTCAGGCGGTCGACGTGCTTAATGTGCTTCAGATTAAGCCCGATAAACAGGATCGAAAGCAGCACGAAGCCTGCGCCGACGATAAACGGGACATGCGAATTGAAATGCTCCGCAAGCTTGCCCGACATGTACGGGGATATCGCCGCTCCGATAAATCGGAGGAAGCTGTAAGCGGCTGAAGCGGTTGACCGCTCTACAGGCGCCGCCCCCATGACCGCGGTCGTGATCAGCGTATTCGTGTTGCCTAAGATCGCGCCGGCGAAAATAACGGCGCAAATGACAGTTTCTTTCGTATCGGTGAACACGCCCATCACGACAAGATCCGCAACGAATAAGACGAGCATCGAGACGAGCGATTTAAGCGTTCCGAGCTTGCGCTGCAGGATTGGCGCGACATAAACGGAAGTAATAGCCAGCAGCACGCCCCAGCCCAGGAAGACATATCCCATCTCCTTCGGCTCCAGCTGCATCACGAACGGCGCATATGCCATAATCGTGAAGAAGCCGATATTATACAGAGCGGCAACGATACCGAGCACGAGCAGCGAACGATGCTTCAGCGCGCGGAACGGAGCCAGCAGCGATATTTGAGAGCCTGCGCGGCCTGCCGCCTGTGCAGCAGCCGGCTTTGGTTTGGGCATGATGAAGGTCAACAGGAGAAACGCAGCCACCATTAAGATCGACACGCTGAAGAAGGGCTCTCTCCAGCTGATGTCGCCAAGCGTTCCTCCCAGCCAAGGTCCGACCGACATCCCGATTCCGACAGCCGCTTCATACAAAATAATTGCTTTTGCCGCGCCGGAGTTGGACAAAGATACGATTGCGGATAGGGCCGTCGCGACAAACAATGCGTTGCCAAGACCCCAGCCTGCCCGCAGTCCGACAAGCGTCCAAATATTGTCGGCAAATCCGCCGAAAAAGGACATAACCGCAATAATGCCGATTCCGCTGATTAACGTCCACTTCATGCCTAGTCTTGATGAAACGGTGCTTGTTATTAACATCGCCACCGCCATCACCGAGTTATAGCTGGTATACAGCAGCGTTACTTCGCTCGGTGCGGCTTTCAGCTGCATCGACAGCTCCCTCAAGATCGGATTGACCAGACCCATCCCCATAAACGCGATCACACTGGCAAAAAATACGGCCCATACGGCGATAGGCTGTCCCAATATCCCCTTTTTTTCCGTTAACGGCGATTCCAGCGTATTCGCTGAGCCATTTGTTATCGATGCCATATTCCTAACCATTCCTTTCTATTTCCAAACAAAGTTGTATGATACAACTATATGATTGTATAATACAATTAATTACGTGTCAATGCATTTGACAATCATTGCTGTTCCGATATGATGTGATTAGCAAGCAGGTTAAGAAAGGAAGGGTATGCAATGAAAAATGACGCTTTGGAGATGATAGAACTTGAGCTTGCTGTCTTAATACGGAGACTGACGTCCGTCAGCACGAGCAAACAAGGGGCGAATCTCGACCGCGCTTCCTATTTGCTGCTGCACCATATTCATATTCAAGGCTCCGCCGGCGTAAAAGCTTTAGGCGAGCTGCTTCAATTGGACGTATCGACGGTCAGCAGACAAGCCGCTGTGCTGGAACAGAAAGGTTATGTCATTAAAGTGCCGGACGAGCTGGACGGCAGGGCCTACTTCTATCAAATAACCGAAAATGGCGTCTCCGAGCTACTCGCATTCAGACAGCATAGAAAAGATAAAATCGAAGCATTGGTCAAAGATTGGCCCGCGGAAGAACAGGAGCAATTCGGCCGGCTGCTCGCCAAGTTTAATCATTCTCTTAAGCAAAGAACCATAAAATAAAAGGCAAGGTGACGTCATGACCAAAGAAGAGATTATAGAAGCATTCCGTTTCCGGCATGCGGCGAAGGAATTTGATCCGGACAAAAAAATATCGAAGGAAGATTTCGAATTTATTCTAGAAGCCGGCCGCCTGTCTCCAAGCTCCTTCGGCTTTGAGCCCTGGAAATTCCTCGTCGTGCAGAACATGGAGCTGCGTCATCAATTTTTGCCGTTTTCCTGGGGAGCCCAGAAGCAATTACCTACCGCCAGCCATTTCGTCTTGCTGCTCTCGCGGACGAAAGCCGGCATGGCGTTTTCATCCGGCCATATCCAAAACATGCTTCGGGAAGTAAAGAAGTTTCCGGAAGAGATGATTCCGAATTACGAGAAGACCTATCATAAATTTCTCGCATCCGACTTTAACATCTTGGATAACGAACGCGCCGTATTCGAGTGGTCCAGCCGCCAGACCTACATCGCGCTCGGCAACATGATGACGGCTGCCGCGATGATCGGCATTGATTCGTGTCCGATCGAAGGCTTTGACAAGCAAATGGCGGAGGATCTGCTGCGGTCCGAGGGACTTCTCGCCGGTGACGAGTTCGGATTGTCCTGTATGCTCGCTTTCGGCTACCGGGCGCGGGAGCCTCGTCCAAAAACGAGAAGACCGATGGAGCAAGTTGTAGAATGGGTGAACGAAAAACGGAAGGGGCGATAGCGAGTGGGAATGCCTGAATCGTTTCAAGCGCTTGTGGCGGACAATACCGGGACTTTCACCGTTCAAGTAAAGCAGCTGTCGATTCACGATTTGCCGGAAGGCGAGGTGCTGGTTCAAGTCGCTTACAGCAGCGTCAACTACAAAGACGCGCTTGCCTGCAGCCCTGACGGTAAAGTCGTCAGCTCTTACCCTTTTGTCCCCGGCATCGATCTATCGGGTGTCGTCGTTTCGTCATCCGACAGCCGATTTAAGCCGGGACAACCGGTGCTTGCGACAGGTTACCAGCTGGGTGTCACGCATTACGGCGGATTCAGCGAATACGCCCGCGTTCATGCGGATTGGCTGGTGCCGCTTCCGGCCGGACTGTCGCTGAAGGAAGCGATGATCTACGGGACCGCCGGCTTTACAGCCGCTTTATCGATCGAGCGCCTTGAGGAAAACGGCATGTCGCCGGACAAAGGAAGCGTCCTAGTCACAGGCGCGACGGGCGGCGTCGGCGGAGCGGCCATCGCCATCCTGCATCGAAAGGGCTATCATGTCGTTGCAAGCACCGGAGATCCGGAAGCCGCCGCGGAATACTTGACGGCGCTTGGCGCGGATGAAATCGTCTCGCGCGGCGACATCAACGCCATTCCCGCCAAGCCGCTGAACAAGCAGCGATGGCAAGCGGCCGTCGATTCTGTCGGCGGAAGCTCCTTAGCCGCCATTCTAAGCTCCATTTCCTATGGCGGCTCGGTTGCCGCAAGCGGCCTTACGGGAGGAACCGCAGTGCCGGCAACGGTCATGCCCTTTATATTGAGAGGGGTCAGCCTGCTCGGCATCGATTCCGTGTTTTGCCCGGCCAGCCGCAGACTGAAGCTGTGGGAACGAATGGCCGGCGATTGGAAGCCCGGCCGGCTTGAGCTGCTGGTTGACCGCGAAATTTCGCTGCGGCAGCTGCCTCAAGCTCTCGCCGACATCACGCAATCGAGAACGCTCGGCCGTATTGTTGTCCGGCTTGGCGGAGGCTAAGCCTGCGCCGTCCGCCGGTCCGCGTGCGACCGGTACTGGCCTGGCGTCAGTCCCGTCCATTTTTTGAACGCGTTTTGGAAGGCGCTCGGCTCCGAGAAATGAAGCGCATAAGCGATATCGCCGACGGAATATTCCTTCCGCTTCAAATAACTGATCGCCAGCTCCTTGCGCACCTGGACGGACAATTCATAGAACGTCGTTTCCTCTTGCTTCAGCTTGTGTTGAAGCGTCCTTGCGCTCATTCCGAAATATGCCGCCGTCTCCTGCAAGCTCGGAAACTGAGACGGCATCTTTTTTTTCAGCCAAAGCACGACCTGCTCCGAAAACCGTTTGCTCCCCGACAGCTCCACCTTCGTCTCCTCCGCGATGGATTCGAATACGGATAACAGCTTGTCGTCGGCATAAAGAATAGGGTAGCCTAACACTTCTTTGTTCAAATAAATCGCGTTATGCTCCGCCTCGAATACGGGAATTACGCCAAAGACATCCATATAAGGCCCAAAGCCTCCCGGGCATGCATGGGTAAAGGATACCCCTTGCAGAGGGACGAGCTTGCTGCTCAGCCTGCCGATCAACCGGTACAGCGAGCTGACCATGTCCTCGGCGCAATGGCGCGAGAAGCCTCCTTCATGCTGAGTGAACACTCGTATTCGCGCTTGGTCGCCTAGCAATTCCCATTCGAGCTGAAAGCCGCTGCACAAAATGACATTATAGCGCTTGTAAGCCTCAAGCGCGCCTTCAACGGTTTTGGAATGCATCATGACATAACCAAGCACCCCCAAATCGGCAAATTCCGTAATAAGCCCCTGATACAATCCGAAATAATCGTCCCGCGTAAAATCGGCGGCGGCGATCATTAACCGCTCCAGCTCCTCGCCCGCGATCCTCGCGTCCGGATCCTGCAGCAGGCTCTCTTCAAAAGCGGCAAAGCCGCAAAACCGTTTCGAATCCAGCCCTTTATGAACGATCGCTTTCATAATCGGATATACCATTGAAATCGAGATGCCGGGTCCTTCCATCCGCCTATCCTCCTTTGCGCCAAAAAGCACCCTATGCTGCGCTTCCGGTCATACCTTTTCAAGCCGAATCCTCTTAAGCTAAGGATAGCTCTTATTCCACTATCATATAGGAGGAAGTTGGATATGAAAACCAATATTGTTGTCATTAACGGCCATCCCGATCCGCAAAGCTTCTGCGCGGCGTTAACCGAAGCATACAAAATAGGGGCATCGGATAGCGGCGCCGAAGTACGCATTATCGATTTGAGCCATATGCAGTTTGAGCCGGTCCTCAAATACGGCTATCGCCAAAGAACCGAGCTCGAGCCGGATTTGCTGAAAGCCCAGGAGCTGATTCGCTGGGCAGAGCATCTCGTTTTCGTCTATCCGACCTGGTGGGGCGCGATGCCCGCCGTTCTGAAAGGCTTTATCGACCGCGTTTTTCTTCCCGGATTTGCCTTCAAATACCGGGACAACTCACAGCTTTGGGATAAGCTCTTGACCGGAAAAACCGCGCATTTGCTCGTTACGATGGATACGCCGGCCTGGTACAACCGGTGGATCTACAGACATGCCGGCCATCAAGTGATGAAGCGGAACATCCTTCATTTCTGCGGCATCAAGCCGGTGCGCGTTACCGAAATCAGCCCGGTTCGGCCGTCGAGCAAGGAGCAGCGGGCCAAATGGCTGGAAAAGGCGCGGATGCTTGGGTCTAGACGAGCATAAAGCCGCAAAAAAAGTCCACGATTCACTCGTGGACTTCCATTGTTACTCTCCCTTGCCGGCCATCACGCGGTTTCGGCCCTGCTGCTTCGCTTGAAGCAGCAGCTGGTCGGCTAAGACGCAGCCCTTTTCCAATGATACCGCGCTTCGGTCACTGCAATAATACAAGCCGAATGATGCGGTATAGCCGACCTCCACCGACTCTCCCCCAAATTCCGCATGAACCTTGCGGTTCTCGGTTTCCATTCTTAAGCCTTCCATCAATAAAAAACATTGCTCGAAGGACCGATGCCGCAGAAACACGATAAATTCTTCCCCGCCGCTGCGGATGAGCACATCCTCCTTCTTGAGATGGCTCTTAAGCGTTTCGGCAAAGTGCTGGATGACCCTGTCGCCGACATGATGGTTATACGTATCGTTAATCCGCTTAAACTTATCGATATCCGTCACGACAATGCCGAGCGGCTCGTCCGAGCCGTTCCATTCTTTGAGCTTCACATCCATATACGCCCGATTCGATACGCCCGTCAAAAAATCGGTATACGCCATTTTTTCATATTTATCCCGTTCGTTTTTATCCTGCGCGTTTTGCGCCTTGATGAGATACGATTGGCTCACGAGATAATTAAGCAGAAACAATCCCATAATCGCGGTCCAGTTATTCTCTTGCAGGAACAGAATAAGCAGGCCGTTCGAAAGCGCGGTTTTGGCAAGGTCCAGCAAGCTTCTGGATTTCACGAACGAAATCATATCCTTCTTCGTCTTGATGTCTCCGAGAAGACTGAACACGACGATAAGGAACGTATCTGACAGCACCGCTGTCACAAGAATCAGTGCGACAAGCAGCAGCCAGAATAAAATCACGTGATGTTGATCATGATAGTCGAACAATTGGAACAGATAATATGCGGCGGAGCCTTGAATCACGAACGAACCGACATTAAAGAAAGCCTGCGCGCCTTCAAGCGGCTCATCCGTTTTCGTTGCTTTTTTGTAAACGTAGACGACTGTCCGATAGAAGGCCTCGAAGAGGAACAGACCGAACGGCCCGAGAAATAAAACTAAAGAAATATTGTAGTTAATGCCGTATTCGATCGTGGAGGCGCCTTTTTTGCTTGAGATCCGTAAATGGTAATAAAGAAAAGAAAAAAGCCAATAGGTGGCTAAAACCTTTAATGTGAAAGGAGTCGCGACAAAAGACGAATGCGTGAATGCTGCAATTCCGCAAGCGATTGCTAGCAGAAACAGAATAAAGACGCGAAGAGCTGATGTGGAAATAGCAGAGATGCCCCTTTCTACTCCTTTAAGTCCTATGCCTGATTCTTCAAATTATATCGGAATGGCCCCCCTTACAGCAATCCGATTTTTTTCAACCCGTCAGTTAGTAGGATAAATGTATAATAATTTTGGTATTAGACATACTTTTTATGGGTTTATCGCGCCTTTTTGATTTGGTAAAATTAGAAGGATAGCGTTTACATATGATAGATTTGAGGAGGATATAAAATGCCAAAGCAAAACGAACCGTTAGTGACGCATATTTATACAGCCGACCCGTCCGCGCACGTATTCGAAGGGAAACTCTACATTTATCCGTCCCATGACCTTGACCATGAAATGGTTTCCAATGATAACGGAGACCAATACGATATGGAGGACTACCATGTTCTTTCGATCGAAAGCTTGGACGGTCCTTGCGTCGACCACGGCGAGGCGCTTCATGTTAAAGATGTGAAGTGGGCGAAGCAGCAAATGTGGGCGCCGGACGCCGCTTACAAGAACAATACGTATTACCTGTTCTTCCCGGCAAGAGACCATGACGGCATCTTCCGAATCGGAGTCGCGACCAGCTCCTCCCCTTCCGGACCGTTTAAGCCAGAGCCTGACTACATACCGGGAAGCTTCAGCATCGACCCGGCCGTATTCATCGATAAAGATGACAGGGCGTATATGTATTTCGGCGGGCTATGGGGAGGCCAGCTCGAGAAATGGCAGACCGGATCGTTTGTGCCGGATGCGGAAGGCCCTGCGCCGGACGCTCCTGCACTTGGACCGCGCGTGGCTGAGCTTAGCGACGATATGCTGACGTTCAAAGAAGCGCCGAAAGAAATTTCGATCGTGGACGAGGACGGCAACCCGATTCTTGCGGGCGACGAAGAGAGACGTTATTTCGAAGGCCCGTGGATGCATACGTATAACGGCAAATATTATTTGTCTTATTCCACCGGCTCCACGCACTATCTTGTGTATGCGGTCGGCGACAGCCCGACGGGACCCTTCGTGTTCAAAGGCAAAATTTTGACGCCGGTGCTCGGCTGGACGACTCATCACTCTATTGTTGAATTCCAAGGCAAATGGTATCTGTTCTATCACGACAGCTCGCTCTCCGGCGGAGCCGATAACAAACGCTCCGTGAAATTCACCGAGCTGAAATATAACGAAGACGGCACGATTCAAACGCTTGATTACGATAAATTGAAGGGCTAAAACAGATAGGTCCGGAAAGCGCCATGGAACGGCGTCTTCCGGACCTATTTGCGTGAAAGCTCTAACGCAGCTCCATCACTTGATCGAGCAGCTGTACGAATGCTTCCTGCTCCTTGCTGCCGGCCGAATCGCGTGCTAAACGGCGCACCTCGGAAAGCACATTCCCGTTTACCTCTTCCCCGCCATCCTTCAGCAGCTCCGCGAACTTTGCGACCGACGCCAGAAATCGCGACTCTATGGACAACTCGCCGGATAAGCGGATCGCGGAAGTCATTTCTTGAAACGTTTCGCTTTCGGGCTCTTTATACCGAATCGTCACCTTGCCAATTTCGCCGCTTGCCCGCTCCTTGGTTCGAACCGCATAAAGCGCGGTTACGGAATGTCCGGCTCCAACCTCACCCCCGTCTACACGATGGTTGCGGAAGTCTTCGTCGGCGACAGCGCGGTTCTCGTAGCCTAACAGACGGTATTCCTCAACTTTCTCCGGATCGAAGGCCACTTGGATTTTAGCTTCCTGCGCAATCGTCTGAAGCGTGCCCGTCAGCTCTGTGCCAAACACCTTTTTGGCTTCCTGCATATCATCAATGTAGGCATATACCCCGTCACCTTTGTCCGCGAGCTGCTCCATCAAAACATCATTATAATTGCCCATGCCAAACCCGAATGTGCTTAAATAAATCTGCTCCTCCGCATAACGTTCGATTTTTTCCAAAATGCCCTCGGGTCCTGTTTCCCCGACATTGGCTACCCCATCTGAGCATAAAATAATGCGATTCACCGCAGCCGGATCAAACGACTCGTTCGCCATCCGGTATCCGAGGAGAAGACCATCCTCCACATTCGTCGAATCCTCAATCGTCAGGCCGCCTATCGCCTTCAAAATGCGATCCCGTTCCTCTACCGCTGTCGGAGCCAGCACATCATGCGCCGTGGAACCGTAAACGACAATGCCGATCGTATCATCACCATTCAGCTCCTCGACAAGCAGCTCAAGGCTTTGTTTCACAAGATCGATGCGGTTACCCCGATCCATCGAGCCTGACACGTCGATAACAAAGGTCAAATTAGCCCGCTTCCGCTCTTCCGGTTCCACCTCCTTGCCTTTAACGCCGATACGAACCAGCTCATAATGATCATCCTCGAATGGAGAAGGGCCGGCGTCGGCATGGATTGCAAACGTTCCATCGGCAGGCGGTTCGTACGCCATATCGAAGTAGTTCACATATTCTTCTAGACGAACAGCCTCGCCGGGAGGCAGGCTTCCGTTCTCAATATAATTTCGGGCGATCGTGTAAGAGCCGGTATCTACGTCAATGGCGAAGGTCGATAAAGCATCCTCTTCGGCCGAAACGAACGGATTGGTGCCGTAATCCTGAAAGTACATGCCCTCTTGCTTTTGCGGCACAGGAGCACGATCACCCATTGCCACCGTGGAGCTTTCAGGCGCCCTGTTTGCGCTTTGCCCGCTGTTGGAAGCTGCGTTATTGTTACTCCCGCTGCTGCACCCCGCGATTAAGGTTCCTGCCAAAACGATACACGTCCATACCCGCTTCTTCTTCACGGCGATTCCCCCTTTATTCGATCCATCCTTGGGATCTCTATATAAGAGACTCCAAATATTTACTAAATGTTGCAGTTGTGTTACAAAAACATTTCGAAATATTTCGACCATACATTTTCTATCGATTGGTGATCGGTTGACATTTATTTCATGGAAGTCCTAGGACTGTAGTCTTATAATTACGATTGTCGTAACAACTGCATGACATACGAACTAGGGAGGCTTTACGATGAACCGCAAAACGATTGCAGCTTTGATCATTCCATTTATTTTGTTAGGAGCGTTACTGGCGCCGCTATCCGCTGCCAACGCGCAATCTTCCGTGGAAGATTCGATCACCTTGCAAGAGCCGGCTGTTACGCTTGGCGACGGCTGGACGCTGGATACGACGTTCAGCTCCGAAACGCCGTATGCGCTGGCATTCGGCAACGGAGAGTATGTTGCCGTCGGTCCTTATGGAACCGTCATGAAGTCGACGGACGGCCAAAGCTGGAAGGCGCTTTCGAAGTTTCAAAATTATCAGCTCACGTCCATTGAATGGGACGGCAGCAAGTATGTGATGTTCGGCGCAAACGCAGCCTATGAGAACGATGCGAGCTACAAGCCGGCCGAAGCCTTTATCTCGAAGGACGCTTTAACGTGGACGAAGATCGGCTTCAAGCCAGGGGAACCGATTCAGCAGCTCATTTGGGGCAATAACGAATTTGTCGCGCTCGGAACCTCGAAGGTTTTCACCTCCAAAGACGGAGAAAACTGGACAACAGCGGTCACTTTGCAGAAGAACGGTTATTTCGCGCTGGGCTTTGCGCATGACACGTATTTCTTAACCAGCTATGACGACAATACGGTTCGAATTTCGAAGGACGGCCTGAAATGGACCTCCAAAAAATACGATACCGCTGCAGGAGTTCAATATCGTATTTGGGCAAACAATCAATATATCGGTGTAGGCAACGGCATCTACACGTCGGCTGACGGCGTAACCTGGAAGAAGCAAAGCAAATCGCCGGCCGGCGCTACGTTAACCTTCATCGTACATAACGGGAGCACCTTTATTGCGACGGGTTATACCGACATGGTCGAAGGAGCTGCCAGACAGGTGGCGTATACATCAACGGACGGCGTCAACTGGAAGAAGCATGATCTCGCTAACCTGCAGGCCAACATCTATATCCTTTATCCGGTTAAAGGCGGCTTTGCCGGCATCGGCTCCAACGATAGGCAGGATTCGCCGGACGGAACGTATTCGATCTTCACGAAGGACGGTTCAAGCTGGAGCTACCGCTTAGCCGGGACTTCCTACGGTACGGAATTTGGCGGGATCGCAACGAATGGCAAAAGAACGGTAGCCGTTGGTCTAAACGGCATGGTCATTTATACGGATGACGGTATAACCTGGAAGGGCAGCAACCCGTTCCCCTACCAAGAACGTCTCGGAAGAACGCATCTATTCGATGTCGTATGGGGCGCAGGCAAATTCGTCGCGGCCGCTAACGGCGGCATATACACATCGGCAAATGGAGTCAGCTGGAAGAAGGAGAAGGTTCCTTTCCGCGATCAATACGGCGGTTTAAGAAATATCGTGTGGACGGGGAAATTTTTTGTCGCGTCCTCTCAAGTTGACGGCGTCTATACCTCCAAAGATGCCGTAAATTGGACGAAGGTAGAGAGCGTTAGCAAAGACACTTATTGGCTTACTTCCTCGGTTTGGGACGGCAAACGGCTGCTCGGCGCAGTCCGCGTTCACGATTTTTCGGATGGCGTCGGATCAACCAAAATTATGCAAACGACAAACGGCACGACCTGGTCGACGGTGCAGACGATCGAAATCGATCAAGCGTTAATCGCTTGGAACGGGAAGCAATATATCGCGGTCGACCAATACCGTGCCAATGAAGTATATGTATCCAAGGACGGCATGAAGTGGACGAAAAGTAAAACGAACTTAGGAGAAAACGATAATTTTGAATTTATCACTTCGTTCGACGGCTATTTCGTTGCCCTCAATGATTCCATGAAAGAAATAAACGGTGAATATGTAAACTATGATGCTTATTATGTGTCGCAAGACGGCATCGCTTGGCGGGAGGTTCGGATTCCGCAAGCCGACTTGGCCGTAAGCGGTTCGAAAATCATGAAGGACGGCGTCAAAGCGTACGGCAAATACATCTTCGTTGGCTATAACGGTCTGATCATGAGAGCAAGCGAGCTGCAGTTCCAGGACCCGATCCGCATCTTGATTAACGGAGAAGAGCTGAAGCTCTCTTCTGAGCTGGGCAAGCCTTATATCGCAGACGGGACTTCCTATGTTCCATTAAAAGCGATCGGAGAAGCGCTTGGATACGAAGTGACTTGGAACACGGACAAGAAAGAAGTTACGCTCGAACGGGACGGGGAGCTCACCTATTTCTCGAATGGCGTCGTGCTCAAAAACGGCCGTTCCTATGTCAAGCTGAGAGCGCTGACGGAGTTTCTCGGCTATACGGTCGATTTCGTCAAGGCAAACGGCGTATCCACCATCACGATTGATAAGTAGAACCGGTTAAAATAGGAAATAGCATGCGATCCCATTTTCGGAATCGCATGCTATTTTTTTTAGGCATCCTCCGTTATTGCTTCTTCACGACCGGAATCCAAATTTCGCTGCGGTAATGAGGCAGCGTTGTATCCTTCGATTCATTCCACAGCAGCTCCGGCCCCTCTGCCGCTTCATAGGCCGATGATGGAAACCACTCGGCATAAATGCGTCCCCATACGTCTTGCAGCGTCTCCGGGAACGGCCCGACCGCTTCGAACAAGGCCCAAGTGAGAGCCGGCACCTCGAGCGCGTCCATGCCTTCAGGCGTTTCCTTCGTCGTCGCCGCTCCGATGTAATGATCCAATTGGCCTTTTTCCTCCATCCGCCCTTCGGAGAAATTCGCAGATGCGCTGATCATCCCCTGCGGTTCGATATTCGATAATCCTTTCAGCGTCGCGATCCTCTCTTCATTCAAGCTTGCCCACATCTCAGCAATCTCCGGATTGACGCCTTCAAATTGAATGCTCACCCTCTTCATCATGCCGACAATCCGGAACGGTCCCTTCTCTACGATTCGATAGTTCATGCCGATTCCTCCCTTAACCGTTAATTGAAAGGTCATGCGGGGATAGGATATCAGCGTCTGTCCCTTCGACCGCGCTTCCGAAGGCGTAATGCCATGCATGGTCTGGAACGCTCTGGTGAAGGCGTCGGCCGATTGGTAGCCGTATTTGACCGCGACATCAATTACCCTTATGTTATCGCGCTGCAGCTCGAACGCGGCGAGCGTCAACCGTCTGCGCCGGATATATTCCGATAATGGAATGCCGGATAACATGGAAAACATCCGTTTGAAATGGTATTCCGAGCTTAATGCGATCCGGGCCGCCTCTTCTATGGCGATATCATCCGTCAAATGGTTTTCAATATACGCAAGCGCGCGATTCCAATGCTCTAGCATCCTATCGCCACCTCCTTTCAACCTTACGATATCACGGCTCATACGTTGGAATCCGACTTTCGGTGCCCGATTCTGCATGGTAACGAAAAACACGCCAAAGGCGGCGTGTTTTTTTCGAGGTCATTCTTATGGCATTGCCAAAAATTCTTTTTTGAAAATATCGAGCAAATATTCAAGCGTTGTCGGATCGCTGTAGCTGATCGATTCCGTATCCAGCTCGATGACGCGGTTGTTTTTGACGGCAGGAATGTTTTTCCACGTCTCGGATTCCAGGAATGCGTTGTTCGAGCCGTTTACCCGGCTTAACACGATATAATCGCCCGCATAATCCGCGATCACTTCATTCGAAAGCGTGTAATACCCGGGACCAAGCGCGTCCTGCTTCACCTTTTCGTTCATGCCGAGGCCCATGGCTTGATACAGCACCTCTGTGCCGCGGGCCCAGTTATTGCCGAACACATAGAAATCCTTCGTATCGTATTCGAAGACGGATACCGTAGCATTTTCGCCGATTTTCGCTTTGATTTCTTCGCCAGCCGCTTTCGCGCGAGCTGTAAAGTCGTCAATCCAAGCCTGCGCTTCCGCTTCTTTGTTCAGTACTTTACCGATCTCCAGCTGCTGCGCCAAATAATCCAGCTTACCCCAAGTATAAACGATTGTTGGTGCGATTTCCCCTATTTTATCAAGGTTCTGCATATGGGAGCCCGCAATGATCAGATCAGGTTCAAGCTCGATCAGCTTCTCCAAATCCGCTTCCGACACCGTTTCGATTCCCTCTAGCTTTTCTGTAAACAGAGGATTTTTTTTCGTCCACTCATCTACGCCGACTAGCGTGCCGCCAAGGGAAATTACATTCGGCGCGTTCGTCAAAGCGATAATACGCTGCGGATTTGCAGGGATATCAATTGGACCGTTCTCGGACTGATAAGTAATCGTTCCCGAATTGGCTGCGTTACCTGCTCCTCCATCGTTACCGTTCGAATTGCCTGCGTTCGTCGCCTGATTGGACGGGCTGGCGCTAGGCGTTTCGTTCTGCACATTCGCGGCGTTGTTGCCGCAAGCGCTTATCACGAGCACAAGCAGAAGAAGAATAGAAGTAAATGCTTTTTTCATGTTCGTTGCCCCTTTTCGTCTTTCGTAAAAAAATGGTGTTACATATGAAAATGATTATCACTATCATAGCCATTCCTAACTATAATGATTTCATGAAATCTTGTCAATAAGCGATTGGCAAAAATAAAGAGCGTTCCGCAAAAAAATAAGGCCGTCTGCTTCGAGACAGCCCCTCATCCGGGATACGTGATGAAATTAGTCTTCGGACCGACCCCATTCAAGCAGGTCCTCATCCGGTAAGGCGATATAATCCTGCTCGAAATCCGGAGGATCCTCTTCTTCCAGCCGCCTCAGCTCCCCGGTCCACGCTTGAAGCTTGTAAATCATGTAGCCGGGAAGAAGCGCCATCATTTCTTCGAGCGGCCGCGTGCCGTAAGCATGGTATTCGAACGCCACAAGCGGTCTCGACCGGCGTACGGTCTCAGCGGCCCCGCGCAGCACTTCAAATTCGATGCCTTGCGTATCGATCTTGATTGCCCGTACCCGGTTCTTTTGGTCGTCGCTCAACGCTTCGTCCAATGTTAAGGCGGCGACTCGAGCCGCGGTAAACGCGTTGTCAACGGTTGAGACAGACTGCATGGACCCTGAAAGACCGCGGTTATATGCGTTCATCGACTGCAGACGAAAATCGATGTCGCCCGACACATCGGCGACCGCGCACTCATAGGCGGTTAGATTCGTAAATCCGTTCAGCTCCGCGTTTTCTTTCAATTGAAGATGAAGCTCCGGGTGAGGCTCGAAGCTTACGCAATGCACCGATTCTCCTATGCTGGCTATGTATAACGAGTGAAAGCCGATATTGGCCCCAATATCCGCAAACACTCCTCCATTTTTCATACGACGGGCAATCAGGCGGGCTAATCCGGTCTCCCACCCGCCTCGTTCCCGAATGGTCTCTTCAATGAAGCCGGGAAGCCTTAACGACATTCGAAAGCGGGAGCCGTTCGCGCCTTCGAGCTCCACTTCCTCGAAATGATCCGCTTCCGGACCTCGAGCCGTGACCAGCGGCTCCAGAAACGATCTGTTATAAATAACATGAGGATCGTCCGGCTTTAGCGCGCGCGCCGCTTCATTATGGCGGTAGGCCGCCTCCACATCTCCCAGCCGATAGCAGCAAACGCATAACTGCACATGCGGAAGCCAGGTCCAGCAAGCTTCGATGTAAAACGCGCCCTTTTCCGCAGGAGGCTCGAGCTGCGTCGCGAGACGATACCAATAGGCGGCTTTGGCGTAATCCTCCATTCTCATATAGAGATAGCCGAGCCTGCAGCAAAATTCGGCGCGCGGCGCGGCATATTCGAAGGATCGGAATACATAGGACTTCTCCTTCTCCGGCTCTTCCCGGAGCCGCCACAGCTCGGCCGCTTCATCGCACGCCGCAAGCTTTTGTCCAACCGTCGATTTTTCATCCCGCATAATGGCTTCACATAGACGAATGACCAATTGGTCGCTAACAATCTCTTGCTGCATCTTCTCATTCTTAGTTGCTATGTTCGTATCAATCAACCTTCGGTACAGCTCCACGTAACGGCGGGTCATCTCCTCATGGGTAAACATTCTGAGCGCGTAATTCCTCAAGTCGCGGCTTTCCGGAAAAAGTCCTAAAGCCAGCTTCTCCTTCATCTCCTCGACATCTCGGCAAATAAGCTCGGGAAAGCCGCTCATCACCTCCGGAACGGCGCCGTTCGCAAGCGCAAGAACCGGTGTCCCGCTGGCCATCGCCTCTACCATGACAAGCCCGAACGCTTCCTCGCAGCAGGTCGGAAACAGCATGCACCGCGCTTCCTTCAGCAACCGCCTTTTATCCGCTCCTCCCACCTCTCCTGCATATTCCAGCCTCGGATTGCGGCGAAGCGCCGGCTCGATTTCGGAGCGGAAATAATCCATGCTGAATACGGGACCCGCCAGCACAAGTCTCTGTCCTGTTTCTTCCGCGATGCGCAGCGCATGGTGAACTCCCTTATGCGGGCTAATGACTCCCATAAACAGCAAATAATCGGATTTCTCCTCCGAGAAGTCAAAGTCTTCCGGGTCAATGCCGTTGTAAATATAATGCCCCGAGCCCCCCCCTGCCGCACGCCGCGAGCTCTCACTCAAATAGACGGGGTTCGCGACGCCGTTGTTAACGGTCGCATGCAGCGTGCAGACAGTCGGGATCGGGAGCTCTAATCTGCCAATAACGGAGGAATGCGTATGGTCGTGAATAATATCGACGTCTTGTGGCAAAGTGCGGACCACCTTGTCTCGAATCATCCCCGGGTTCCCCCCGCTGTGGGTATATGTCACAAGCTCAGCGGAGGTTACGCTGCCTTCGGGGGCGTAAAGGATGACACGATGCCCAAGTCTGACAAGCTGCTCTGTGAGGGTATGCACGACCCGCTCGATGCCGCCGTAGGCAAGAGGAGGGATCGGGTAATAGTCCGGCGCCACCTGAACGATTGTCAGTCGTTCCAGCGTCCCGTCATAACGCTTCATTGCGAAGCACTCCTTCCAAATAACGCCGGTTGTGCAGCACATGCGGATCATCCGGCCGATAGCGCCCGGCCATCTCATTATGGTAATAGGCTTTGCCAAAGTCCCCTATTCTGCAATAGCAGACGCACAGCTGCAAATGGGGCACCCATGTCCAATACGCGTCCTGCAGGAATCCCCAGCAGTCCTTCGGCTTCTCCAGCCTGGTCGCAAGCCGGTACCAGAAGGACGCTTCCTCCGGCCTGTCTCTTTCCATAAAAAAATGACCGAGCCTGCAGCAGCATTCCGCTCTTGGCTCACCGTAATCAAACGTTTTCCATAGCATCGCAATTTGCTTCTCAGGCTGCCGCATGCGCGAATAAATGTCCGCCAGCTTTAGGCAAGCGGAAATAACGTCCTCCGACCAGCCTTGTCCGGTAGCGAGAAATTGTTCATACTTATCCGCCGCCTTTTCGTCCATCCCATGGTCTAACAGCTCGTTGGCGTAATAATACAGATCGCGGGGGGAGAAGAGCTCTCCCCGCCGCATTCTGTTTTCGAAAATGGTTAAATTTCTTGCCGACTGCACATGCGTTCTGCGATGCGTCACAACGATATCGCTGCTCAGGATCGACCCGCTCACGGCCAAATACTCATGCACGGGCCCATGCCACCGGAAGCCTCTCGCGCGCTTTACCAGCCGGTTGCGGCGAAGGCTCAGCGTCACGTTGCCGAATTCGTCGAACGCGTAATGATAAATCATCGAGACGGCGTCTACGGTATCCTTGATTTCTTTCTTTAACCGGAGCAGCTTCTCCCGGTCCTCATCCAGCAGGACGTCGTCGGCGTCCAGCCATAATATATAATCGGTCTGCGCCTGATCGAAACAAAAGTTGCGTGCTGCCGCAAAGTCGTCGGACCAGCGGTAATCGTAGATCCGGTCCGTATAGTTCGCCGCAATCTCTTTGGTGCCGTCGGTCGAGCCCGTATCGGCAATGACGATTTCGTCGACCGCTTCGCGCACCGAATCGAGGCAGCGGCCTAAGGTCGATTGTTCATTTTTGACAATTAGACATAAACTGATGCTTATCATCTTCATACGCTCCCATCTCGGCCGCTGCCAAAAGCTATGCAAACAATAGCGTGTTCAATGCCCGCGTTTCCACACTTAGGGAAGTAATGCTGTCTGCCGTAATGACCGCTACCCGAATCTGATACGTATGCGAGCCGGCGGGAGGAGCGTCAACAAATGTAGCCGACTCGATATACCGCTGGTTCCCGCTGCCCCCCAAAAAGTTCTGTTCCGTTCGATATTCAGCCAGCAGCGTCGCGGTTCGATAAATTCTAATTCTATAATCCAGACGCGGATTGCCGGCGGCAATGATCGCGTTCGCTTGGAGGGAAGTGTCGATTTTAACCCGGTTACCCGCGGAAGCCGTTACTCCCACGCTCAGTACTGTCGTTTCCGTTCCCGTGAGCGGAATATTTTGCGGAACCGCGGTTTGAGCGAACTGTAAAGAAGGGGCAGGGCCAGTCGCCCCTGTAGGGCCGGTAACTCCCGTCGGGCCGGTCGCGCCTGTGACGCCGATGGGGCCAGTCGGACCTGTCGGTCCCTGCACGCCAGTCGGCCCCTGCACGCCTGTTGCTCCAGCCGGGCCTGTCGGACCGACCGCACCTTGCGGACCCGTTGGGCCGGTTGCTCCCGTCGGGCCTACAGCTCCAGCTGCTCCTGTCGGCCCAGCCGCTCCCGCTGGTCCCGCCGGCCCCGTCGGACCGGTGTCACCCGTCGGGCCCGTCGATCCCTGCGGACCCGCTTGACCTTGAACGCCTTGAGGTCCGGTTGGGCCGGTTACGCCTTGCGGACCTTGCGGGCCAGTCGGGCCGATCGGCCCGGTCGCGCCGGTCGGCCCTTGGGCGCCGGTTGGGCCGGCGGGACCGGTCGGACCTGCCGCGCCCTCCGGGCCTGTAACCCCTTGCTCGCCGGTCGGGCCTTGCGCCCCCGTCACTCCTTGCGGCCCCGTCGGACCTGTCGCGCCTGCCGGTCCGGTCGCGCCGGTTGGACCGGTTGCGCCAGTATCGCCGGCAGGCCCGGTTGGGCCGGCCGGCCCCTGAGGGCCGAGCGGACCGGTAGCGCCCGGTTCGCCTTGCGGACCGGTCGGGCCTTGATCGCCGGCCGGACCTTGCGCCCCTTGAGGCCCGGTCGGGCCGGTTACGCCTTGCGGGCCTTGCGGTCCGGCGGGACCGATACCGCCGGCAGGCCCCGTGGCGCCGGTCGGTCCTTCCGGTCCTTGCGCGCCAGTCGCTCCGATTGGACCTGTCGCTCCTGTGGGACCGGCAACACCTTGCGGACCGACGGGGCCGGTCGGACCGATCGGGCCATCCGCTCCTGCCGCTCCCGTTGCGCCGGTCGGGCCGGCAGGGCCTGTCGGGCCAATCGGGCCATCGGCACCCGTCGCGCCGGCAGCGCCTTGCGGTCCCGCCGGGCCCGTCGGGCCAACTTCTCCCTGAGGTCCGGTTGGGCCCTGCACGCCGGTCGGCCCTTGCGTGCCTTGCGGTCCGGTTGGGCCCGTGGCTCCTGCAGGACCCTGCGGACCAAGCGCTCCTGTTGGGCCAGGCATGCCCGTCGGACCGGTCGGGCCCGTCGCGCCTGCGGCTCCTGTTGGGCCGGTCTCCCCCGTCGGACCGGTTGGGCCGGTCTCGCCGGCAGGACCGGTTGGACCCGTCGGACCCGTCGGTCCTCCAGCTGGACCAGCAGGACCGGTCGGCCCCTCCGGACCGGTAGGTCCTGTCGGACCCGGCGGGCCTCCAGCTGGCCCCGTCGGGCCTTGCGGTCCTGTCGGCCCAGCCTCCCCTTGCGGACCGGTCGGACCAACCGGACCGGTCACGCCGAACCCGGTTGGACCCGTTGGGCCTGTCGGGCCGATCCCTCCTTGCGCGCCCGTCGCGCCGATCGGTCCCGTCGGGCCCGTGACGCCGGCCGGGCCTTGCGGTCCGGTGGGGCCCGCTGCGCCCGTCGCCCCGGCTTCGCCCTGCGGCCCTTGCGGACCGACCGGCCCTGTTGCTCCGAATGGGCCGGTTGGGCCCGTCGCGCCTTGTTCCCCGGTCGGGCCTTGAACGCCCTGGAAGCCGATTGGACCTTGCTCGCCAGCGGGGCCCTGTTGGCCGGTCGGTCCCTGCGTACCGGTCGCCCCTGCTGGACCCGTTGGGCCTGTCGCGCCGGCTTCGCCTTGCGGACCAACTGCTCCCGTCGGTCCGATCTCGCCTTGCGGCCCTTGTTCGCCGAACGGACCGGTCGCGCCTTGAGGTCCGAGCGGTCCAGTAGGGCCGGTTACGCCTTGCGGACCCTGCGGGCCAGTCGGGCCTTGCGAGCCGTCCGGACCGGTCGGACCTTGCGGCCCCGCCGGGCCAGCGGCACCAGTCGGACCAGCCTCTCCTGTCGGGCCTGTCGGACCCTGAGGCCCTTCTGCGCCTGGCGGGCCGGCTGGACCTTGTGCTCCGGCCGGTCCCGTCGCCCCCGCATCACCCTGAGGTCCTTGCGGGCCTGTCGGACCGACAAGCCCCTGAGGGCCAGTCGGGCCAATCGGCCCCGCTTCGCCTGCCTGCCCCGTTGGACCGGCTTCCCCCGGCGGACCTGTTGGACCAGGCACACCTGTCGGACCAGGCGATCCTTGAGGACCGGCCGGACCGGTTGGCCCAACAACTCCTGCCGGCCCCGTCGGTCCTTGGGCGCCAGTCGGACCCGTAGAGCCGGCTTCGCCTTGAATACCTGCCGGACCGGTAGCCCCAATCGCTCCCGTCGGGCCAGTCGCGCCCTGCGGTCCCGTCGCGCCTTGCGGACCGACCGGGCCGGGTTGACCCTGCGCTCCAGTCGGACCGATAACGCCCGTCGGACCTTGTGTTCCGGTTGGCCCCTGGACGCCCGCCGGCCCCGTCGGGCCAACCTCGCCCTGCGGTCCGATCGGCCCGACCGGACCCGTAGCTCCAGCCGGTCCTGCCGGTCCGGCCGCGCCTGTCGGACCTTGAGGCCCCGGAACGCCTGCAGGGCCTTGCGGACCTTCCGATCCTGTCGCGCCCGTCGGGCCGACCGCTCCTTGCACTCCTGTCGCTCCCGGCGGACCAGTCGGTCCCTGTTCTCCCTGCGGACCTGTATCTCCCGTCGGACCGGTTGCCCCTTGGGCGCCTGTCGGTCCTGCCGCTCCCTGCGGTCCAGTCGGACCCGTCGGACCTACCGCTCCCTGCGGACCGGCTGCGCCGGTCGCTCCGGGCGAGCCTGTCGGACCCGTTGGACCCGGCGGACCCTGAATTCCGGCAGGCCCCGTCGGTCCTGTAGGGCCGGTCGGGCCGGTTGGGCCTGTCGGACCCGTCGGTCCCCCCGCTGGTCCAGGCGGTCCCGTTGGACCGGTAGGGCCAGGTGGGCCCCCCGCCGGACCGGTTGGGCCGGTTGCGCCGGTCGGCCCCGTCGCTCCTGTCGGACCTGTCGGACCGGTTGCCCCCTCGCCCGTCGGGCCTGTCGCGCCTGCCGGCCCCGCCGGTCCTTGCACGCCCGTTGCGCCTTGCGAACCTGTTGGACCCGTTGGTCCGACAGGTCCCAGAGGTCCTGTCGGACCAACCTCGCCTGCAGGGCCCGTCGGACCTTGCGATCCGTCTGCTCCTACCGGTCCCGTCGGCCCTTCCGGACCTTGGGGGCCAATAGCACCTGCTGGTCCGGTCGGCCCCTGGGAGCCGGGCTCACCCTGCGGCCCCGTCGGTCCAGTCTCTCCGGTAGCTCCTGTCGGACCGGCTGTTCCGGTTGCTCCCTGCGTTCCCGTCGGTCCCGTCGGACCTGCCGGGCCTTGAGCGCCGATATCGCCTTGAGGCCCCGCTGGACCCGTCGGTCCGATTACCCCCTGCAATCCCGTTGGGCCAGCAGGGCCTGTCGGTCCGGCAGGACCAGTCGGACCAGGCTCGCCCGCCGGACCCGTTGGTCCTGCAGCTCCAGTTGCTCCTGCCGCACCTGCAGGGCCTGTGGCTCCAGTCGGGCCGGCCTCACCTGCAGGGCCTGTGGCTCCAGTCGGGCCGGCCTCACCCGTTGGACCAATCGGTCCGGTTGGTCCTGTCGCTCCTTCGGGGCCGGCTGCCCCTGTCGGTCCGGTTGGCCCCGTTGAACCCGGCGGTCCAGTTGGACCGGTCGCACCGATTCCAGTTGGACCAGTCGCTCCTGCAGGGCCTGTTGGACCTGTCGCTCCAGTCGGACCAACCTCACCCATTGGACCCGGCGGGCCGGTTGGACCTGTCGCTCCTTCGGGGCCAGCTGCCCCTGTCGGTCCGGTTGGACCCGTTGAACCCGGCGGTCCAGTTGGACCGGTCCCACCGATTCCAGTTGGACCAGTCGCTCCTGCAGGGCCTGTTGGACCTGTCGCTCCAGTCGGACCAACCTCACCCGTTGGACCCGGCGGGCCGGTTGGACCTGTCAATCCTGCGGGGCCAGCTGCCCCTGTCGGCCCGGTCGGACCCGTTGGACCCGTTGGACCCGGCGGTCCTCCCGCCGGACCGGTCGGGCCTGTCGGGCCGGTTGGGCCGGTCGCACCGAGTCCCGTCGGACCAATAGCTCCTGCAGGGCCTGTTGGGCCAGTTGCTCCAGTCGGACCAGCTTCACCCGTTGGACCAATCGGTCCGGTTGGACCTGTCAATCCTGCGGGGCCAGTTGCCCCTGTCGGCCCGGTCGGACCCGTTGGACCCGGCGGTCCTCCCGCCGGACCAGTCGGGCCTGTCGGTCCAGTTGGACCGGTCGCACCGATTCCAGTTGGACCAGTCGCTCCTGCAGGGCCTGTTGGACCTGTCGCCCCCGTCGGACCCGTCGCTCCAGCAGGTCCCGTCGCTCCCGTCGGTCCCGTCACTCCAGCTGGTCCCGTCGCTCCCGTCGGACCCGCAACTCCAGCAGGTCCCGTCGCCCCCGTCGGACCCGCAACTCCAGCAGGTCCCGTCGCTCCCGTCGGACCCGTCACACCAGCAGGTCCCGTCGCTCCCGTCGGACCCGCAACTCCAGCTGGTCCCGTCGCTCCAGTAGGTCCCGTCGCTCCAGCAGGTCCCGTCGCCCCCGTCGGACCCGCAACTCCAGCAGGTCCCGTCGCTCCCGTCGGACCCGTCACGCCAGCAGGTCCCATCGCTCCCGTCGGACCCGTCACGCCAGCTGGTCCCGTCGCTCCAGCAGGTCCAGTCGCTCCCGTCGGACCCGTCACTCCAGCTGGTCCCGTCGCTCCAGCAGGTCCAGTCGCTCCCGTCGGACCCGTCACTCCAGCTGGTCCCGTCGCACCTGTCGGACCCGTCACTCCAGCTGGTCCCATCGCTCCCGCCGGCCCCGTCACTCCAGCAGGTCCCGTCGCTCCCGTCGGCCCTATTGGACCAACCGGTCCTTCCGGCCCGCGTTTGCCTCGCTTCCCGTCTTTTCCCCGCGGACCGCGGGGACCCGGCGGACCTGGAGGACCTGGAGGACCTGGAGGACCTGCCGGCCCCCTTTTGCCGCGTATAATTCGGATCCATACTTTACGATTTCGCTCGGATATGCTGACTTTTTTAAGTTTTTTATTATGATCTGGATTTGGTATGGATACGCACCTCCTCCCTTGGCTCTATATTTTGTATGTCAGCGGAATCCGCACCATTCCTCTCTTTTTACACCGCGCTTGACGAAAACAAAAAAAGCGCTTGGCTGCCAAGCGCTGTCCAGTGAACTAATCATACATTCAATAATCCGCCAAATACCATCAGCGCATTAATCGCCGCATGCCACAAGATGACGGGAAGCATGCTCTGCGATTTGATCGTGATCCCGCCAAAGTACAACCCGCCGATTGCGTAGACAAGACAGGCCCACCAAGGGAACCCGACCGAATAATGCAGCAAGCCGAAGCCAAGACTTGTTGCGGCAACGGCCCATATGTCGCCCATTTGTTCGGCATACCGGGTAAGCATAGCCCCTCTCCAAACCATTTCTTCTAATCCATTGGCGAAAGCAAATAGGAAGGCAAGAAGCCATACCTCTTGAAAATGCCCCCATCCCCTCGCGATCACAAAAGGCATAAAGCCAATGGCTACGGCTGTCAATGAAAGGATTAGAAACAACCTTATGTTCACTTCCCGATAACCCGACCATATGAACGGAACGCTTATCCTCTCGTTCCATTGCGGCTTCCGCCAATACCGGATAAATGGAACTCGCTTGCATAGCGCTAGCGCGGCCAGCGGCAGAAGAATGAGCAAGAGCGATAACCGGTTGTACAGAATGCGAAGCTCCTCCCGGCTCCAATCGCCGACCCTATAAGAATTAACAGACAAGTAAAGGAAAACCCCAATCCCCAAGCAGGCTGTTGTGATTAAAAAGGGCCGCATACTTTTATCCAGCCAGAGCAATATAGCGCAGAGCCCCCAGCATCCTAGTCCGGGCATGCTTTCCGTTTGGAGAAAAACGAGAAGCGCTGCCAGCATCGCAAGGGACGCCGTGCGCCGAAAGACACCGTGATGCACCGTTTTGCACCTGCTTTCTTATCCATTCTATTACTCTATTTATATGCATCCTAGAAAATGCTGAGTGGACAATGGTGGAAATGCTATGAACGTTATCCATGTACCTATATGGACGGCGAAACTCGTACATATATTAAATTGTTGGGAGTTTCATAGAAAGGAAGTGAATGAGAAGTTGGAGATGAAGAAGCTAGGTTTTTTTGATAGAGTGCTATTCATTCTTGGGCTTACTTTAGCCGGAGTCGTCGCTTTCATTCTCGTAGCTGGCGTCATTGTCGTTTTATTAAAAATGTTTTTGGATCTGAAGCAAAGCGGCAAGGTTCATGCCGTTACCATGCGGAAAGACGTGACGGACGCCGATCAGACGGGCAGCCCCCAATTGCTTGACCGTTCTGATAGCTAGAATGCGGTCCTCTGTTCGGCTCATTCTGTTTTTCGGGAGGGGGTGAAGCTAGTGGCATTAGGGAATTCCGACGGCACAAAATTGCTTGACGATTTGAGGCGCGAGTTCGTCCGTTTCGCAAGCAGCTACACAGCAGCTGCAAAAAGCGGCGCGAACGAAGCCAGCAAGCAAATCTTTAACACGCTCGGCGATGTAAGCAATCCGGCCGACATACCGTCCGGGAAGCTGTTTGCGGCCGTAAAAACCGGAGTACGGCACGCTAGTGAGCATATGATCAAGTTTGGCATGGAATACTTTAAACAGATGAACAAATAAAGAATCAAGACGAACAAAAAATGGACAGACTCTTCATCACTCAAGGAGTGATGTTTTTTTTGCAAAAAAAAGGCCTCCCATTCTAATCGGGAGGCCTTGGATCCCATCTCATGCAGGTCGGATCCGCGGGCTACTCGGAGGACTCCTCTTCTTCGTTTTCCGGGCGCTCGTTTCTTTTCTTTTGCCGTTCTTTCTCCTTCATCTTCTCCTGCTCTTCCTTTAATCTCTGCTTTTCAAGTCTGGCCTGCTCCATCGCTTTTTCCTTTTCTTCTCTCTTCGCCTGCTTTTCACTCATTCGTCATTCCTCCTCTATCGATTGTTTGTAAACCCGTATTAAACGGTGATTTACCATTTCCGGATTAAAGTATTCCAGCATCTGAATCCCCGGCACATGGCCGAAATTCATCACATACTGCTTGTAAGGAACCGGTCTTCTCAGATCGGGGAATCTGAGCGCGACCGGCTGCTGGAACAGATCGACGGCCTCATCCGCGCTTCTGTATCCCGCATCGATTACCTGCCGATAGGATTCGATTCCAATCGTTCGGATGGCTGCTCCGATGCCTAGTTCCTGGCTGGCAATTTTTTCGAATAAGGCCGGAGGCACATACTCGGAATAGACAAGGGAGATATTGTGAGAAACGATGAATCGGCTTTGCTCACTCATCAACACAGACTCTCTCAAGTATGAAGGAGCGCTGGAAGAGACGCCTGGCATAGCAATCGAGTCTTCTGTCAGTCTCTGCTGACGGATGACGGTCACAACCATCTTTTCGCCCACTATCGCTTCGAGAAGATCGGTAGTGCGGCCATCCGTGACAAGAAGCATATCGAATATCAATCGTTCCAATGCATCCTGCGCTTTCTTCCTGTCGATTCTCTTATTCATGGAACAACCCCGAAGTGCGAAGCCCCTTCCAGAACGCCTGGAACTCGCCGATGTCCATCTGCTGCTTCGCGTCTGAAAGCGCAGCCTGCGGATTCGGATGCACTTCTACCATAATGCCGTCGGCGCCCGCCGCCAGAGCTGCTTTCGCGCAGGCCAGCATAATTTCTTTGCGGCCGGTAGAATGCGTGACGTCAACAAGAACCGGGAGATGCGTCTCAAGCTTTAGAATCGGAACGGCGGAAATATCGAGCGTATTGCGCGTCCATTTCTCATACGTCCGGATGCCCCGCTCTATTAACATCACTTGATCGTTGCCGTGATATAAAATGTACTCTGCCGCTAGAATAAACTCTTCAATTGTAGCGGAGAGGCCGCGCTTAAGAAGCACCGGCTTTTGAGAACGGCCGACGGCTTTCAGCAATTCGAAGTTTTGCATGTTACGGGCTCCGATTTGAAACACATCAATATACGGAGCGGCTAACGCGATGTGCTCCGGCGTCATGATTTCGCAGATCGAGACCATTCCGGCCCGTTCCGCAACCTCCTTCATCAGCTTCAGCCCTTCTTCACCGAGTCCCTGGAAATCGTAGGGAGAGGTTCTAGGCTTGAACGCGCCTCCACGTAAGACGTCCACACCTTCGCTTTTCATCGCGTTCGCGACGGCCGACAGCTGCTCTCGGGATTCAATCGAGCAGGGTCCGGCTATCATGACATGCGTGCCTCCGCCGATCACGGTATTTTTAACGCGAATGACCGTGTCCTCATTCTTAGATTGGCGGCTGGCAAGGAGCTTTCGTTCGCCTGATGTCTCCTTCTTTCCTTCCTGGCTCATATCGGGCCTCCTTTCTGTTCTCGCTTTTGTATATAAACCGGCTTGGTCGATGGGTCGTTATTTACAAGGATGGAGCGGTCAAGCAATTGATTGTCTTTGACTAGCCGGACGGAAACGGGCACGCGCAGCGCTTTGGTCAGGTCCTGGCGGAGTCGTTCTTCCGTCCAGCCGCCGGCATCATGCGAATCCAGGGCAAACAGAAGGCCTTCCTCTTGCTCGTAAACCTTCCACGCATCGGGCACGGGCGATAAGCCATACACGGCCTCTTGGATGTCATAGGCATCCAGCACGGCCCCGCCGATTCGAATCCGGTCCTTGCTCCTGCCGTAATGACGAAGCATTCCTCCGCGCCGGCCGCAAGAGCAAGCCGAAGACTCGATCGAAACGATGTCCTCGTTAAAATAACGCAGAAGCGGTGTCGCTTGATGGGTCAGCGTCGTAATTGCCGCATATCCCCGCTCGCCTTGAGCCGCTGGGCCCGCGCCGTCTTCCCGAAGCGCTTCGACGATAAAATCCTCCTCCACGATATGCATGGAGCCGAACCGGCACATGGTCGCGATATTGGCGGTTTCCGTCGAGCCATACATGTTGAACACTTGAACGCCCCACAGATTCTCAATATGCCGCCTTCGTCCGTCGCTCATTAATTCGCCTGCAACGCAAATGGCTCTCAGCTCGGGAAAATCCGAGTTCGGCGCTATGCCGAGCAGCCGTGCCGTTTCGGCCAGCAGCTCCATTTCGCGAGGTAGACCCGCCATGACGGTGACTCCGAGACGACGCAGCAGATTCAGCACTCTAGGGTTCGGCGTAACGACGGTTCGCCCGCTTGCCGGCACGACTCCGGCACCCGTTTGCCATGCTGCCTGCTGCATTAAGAATGCGGGCAGCGCAAGCGCGTACGGGAATCTCACCAGCACAAGGTCGTCCGATGTTAACGCTACGCCGCATTCTGCAATCTGTCTTCCGCCTCTCCTTAAATCTTCCTGCGTAAACCAGGAGGCGGAAGGCTCCCCTGTTGTACCTGTCGATTCGTGATATTGGGCGACTCGGTTCATCTCGACCGCCAAGTGTCCATAGGTTCCCGCTTTGCGCAAATCCTCCTTCGTCGTGAGCGGCAGCGTCGAAAGCTGGTCCAGTCCCGTTTTATCCAGATTTATACCGCTCAGCTTCTCCCGATAGAGCGGAGAACCCGGAAGCCGCTCTAATAGCTGTTTGAACCGCGCCTCCTCCACGCCTTTATTTATGCTCATATGGCACCTCCCTTCGGCACGGCTTGTTAGCTGATAATCCTCGTTGCTTTACCGAACGTGCGCGGTATAGCGCGGTTTATCTCCACTTCACAATCGACTCCGATGCGCGAGGCCATATGGCTGCGGACCTTTTCCGCGAGCTCCTCATCGCTTAATGCCGTCCGGAACGGTTCGGCCGCGATTTTCAGCGCTCCTTGGTCAAGCTTGAAGGTATACCACATTCCCACGTCCGGTATTTCCATAAGGAAATGCTCCAGCAAGAACGGGGAAAATTCCTGGTCTCCCAGGCGGATAATGTTCTCCATCCTGCCTCTCAAATGGAGAATATCCATCGTTAAGCCGCACTCGCATTCGGATTTCTGCAAATAACCGATATCCCCGGAACGGTACCGGAGCATCGGCATAGCCTCTCGAAGGAGGGTGGTTACGACGATCTCACCCGTTTTACCGTATGGCAGCACTTGCTCCGTAACCGGGTCGATAATTTCGACCTTGACATGTCCCTCCGCCACGTGATACCCCTTATGCTTGCTGCACTCTACGCCTACAACTCCGCATTCGGTCGATCCGTAGAAGAACGAAACCTCGCAGCCCCACCACTCTTCGAGCCGCTGCCGGAACGTATGGGAACAGCCTTCGCCTGTCAGCCAAATCTTTTTCAGCTTCATATCCTCGCCGATGCGGATGCCGTATTTCTCGCTTTCTTCCGCCAACAGAGCCGCATATGAAGGAGTCGTGGCCAGCACCGTCGCCTCGAATTCTTTCATCAGCTCCAGCGATTTATCCACCGGCGCCATGTAGCCGCCTTTGCCAAGCGATAATACGGCTGTGCCGAACGCAAATTGGAATAGCCGCTGGAACCCAAGGCCGGGGAGAGCGAACTCATAAGGCAAAGCGACGGCCGCTACATCCGCGTCGGTTTCCTTGAACAGCTCCAAATATTTAGGAAGCAAATCGTATACGTATTGGTCAGCCAGCGAATAGGAGGTATAGATCGGCTTGCCCGAAGTGCCGCTCGTCAGGTGAACCTGGCCGATTTCTTTCGGCTCCACGCACAATATTTTCTGTTTGTCGCCGCGAATGACGTTCTTGCTGAGAAGCGGGACGTCCGCTAGCTGCTCCAGCGTATTGAGCTTTGGCTCCTGGAACCCGTACTCTTCAAGCCTCGAACGATAATAAGCGTTACGGTTCCAGATATGAGCAAGGGCGGCATTTATCGCTTTCAGTTGGTAATCCTCTATCATCTGCCGCGGCAGCTTCTCGATTGTCTTATTGTCGTCGTCCAGCTGTTTGAAGAACGCTTTAAACTGCTCCAAATGGGATGAATGGTCATCCATCGTGACTGTCATTTTATGAGTTTGCAGCTTCATGCTAATCCTCCAATTCTATTAATGTTGAACCTCTATTAAGAAATGCAGCGGTTGATAGACTTGACTCGGACAATCATACATTTTCAGAAAATGCAAGCATTTGAACCATTCGCGTCTTGAAAGAATTACATATGGTATCAGGAAATAGCGTTCGTAAATCTGAGAGATGCGAAGCTGAACGATCTATTATTGGAGGTTGGTAGAATGGCAGGTGACAGCCCCTACGAAAATCAGCTGCGCGAAGCGAAAAGGCTTCACAGCGAAGGAATTGAAGGCAACAAAAGAGCCGTAGTCGCCGCGTATGAGAAGCTCGCGGAGCTCCGTAAGTCTTATCCGAACCATGCGCTCATCGAAGCGTATTACGGCAGCTCGCTAGCTCTTATGGCGCGGGATGCCTCGAGTCTGCTAGTGAAGGAAGAGAAGGCCCGGGAAGGGCTCGATGCTCTTAATCGTGCCGTCGAGCTTAATCCAAATGACAAGGAAATTCGTTTGCTGCGCGGCAACGTCAGCCTGCGGCTGCCGGACACTTTTTTTCAAACGGCTAGAACGGCAGTTGAGGATTTCAGCTTCCTGCTTGCGCGCCAGCAAGCCGACCCCCGCTATTTAACGCCGAAGCAAACGAAAGACGTCATCAACCATTTAATTACGGCTTATGAAACCATTGGAAGACAAGATAAAGTCAAAGAAATGAAGAAGCTTCTATCTAAAAGGAAATAAACTTCAAAACCGGAAAGGAAGGTGTTATCGTGTTGAATCTTGTGAACGCCAGCGCAAGCTCCGATTCATTCGGCCAAAGGCTGGAGCAAGCCGTTTCCCTTCACATGAAAGGCGTTGACGGCGATGCCGCCGCTGTCCTGCAAGCTATTCAGATGCTGGAAGCATTGCGGGCCGATTATCCGGGAAATCCGCTTGTGGAGGCTTATTACGGAAGCAGCTTGGTTCTAATCGCCAGGGACAAAACGAAACCGCTGGAGCAGCTCAGGTGGTCGAATCAAGGCTTAAAAATATTGGACAGCGCTGTTGCCGCGAGCCCGAACGACCTTACGGTCAGATTGCTGCGCGGAAAAAACGCCTACCAGTTGCCGGAGCATCACTTCCAGCGCACGCAGACGACAATCGAAGATTATACGTACATCGTGGGACAGCACATGCGGGGGAATACGATTTTAACTCAAGAGGAATATTCGCAGCTTCTATACGAGCTGGGAGACGCCTACGCAAGAATCGGCCGGAACCAGGAGGCGGCCTCGATCTGGCAGCGTCTTGAAGCGCCGGCGAACAGCCCCGAAATGCAGCAGCTCGCACGGCAGAGGCTGCAGTCTCTCGAGGGCAAACCGGCGCAAGAAACCATTAACCAGAACAGTCCTTTATCGGCACTGATCGAAATGACCCGCGCGATCGGGGGCGCTCTCGTGAGCTGGTCGGATGACGGGAAGGCGAGAGGCAAAAAGGATAAGATGTCAAAAAAAGAGCAAAAAGAGCGGGAAAAAGAGAGAAAAAAAGAACGGGAAAAAAATAGAAAGAGAGAATTAACCCAGGCCCAAAGGAAGAAGAAAGAAAAGGTAGCAGCTCAAAAGCGAAAAAAAATTAAAGTCAAAACGAAAACGAACGGAAACGAATAGAGGCAGCTTCGCGGTCAAGGACGCCATATTACCGGAGGGAGGTGATATAGATGTCTAACAACTTTGGCAAGCTGTTTAAGAGCGAGGCGAGAGCTCTCGCGGAATCCGTGTTCCGAAACGGTTCTAGCCAGATCGGCGGGCGGCTGCTTGACGCGGTAAGCGACGTTACGCAGCCAAATGATATTGCTATCGGCAATATCGTCGCGGCCCTGAGAAACGGCGCCATCGCAACCGGCCAGCAAGTGCTTATGGAGAGACTTAGAAGACGTTAATGTACCGAAGGTGAATGGAACGCGGGAAGCCCCCGGCCTCTAGCTGGCCGGGGGCTTCTCCGCGCGTAAATTCATGCGAGCTTTCCGTTTCTCTATATCAGCTTATGCCTATACCACTTATCTCCCCTGAACCGCCATGCAAAGATCAATCCCCGCACACCCCACTCAGCGACCATCGCGATCCATATGCCCATAATGCCGTAGCCGAGCGTAATCCCTAATACATAGCCCAGGATGATCCGGAACAGCCACATCGTCAGCAAGGATGCGACCGATGTAAACTTCGAATCTCCCGCCGCCCGCAATGCCGAAGGCATAATGAAGCTGAGCGACCACAGGAATGGCTGCGCGAAAGAGATGAGCAAAATAACCGCGAAAATGTCAGACACAATTTCCGGCGGAGGAGCGTACATTTTTACAAGCATCGGGAAAAGCAGCAAAATAATGCCCGTAATGAAAACAAAAAACAGGGAAGACAGCCAAATAAACGATTTGATAAACTTCCGTGCATCCTCCACGTTTTTACGGCCAATACTTTGGCCGACAACCGTAACGATAGCAACGCTTAACGCAGATCCGCCGATTTGGAACAGCATCGACAGCGATCCGCCGATCGCATTGACGGTTATCGCGTACGTCCCAAGCGGCACGATAAAGGTCTGGGTTAACAGCTTGCCGCCGTTAAAGAACATTTGCTCTGCCGCAAAAGGAAGCCCGATATACATAATTTTTTTGACTAGCGACAGATGGACCCGGAATGCCTCTTTGATACGGAATCGCAGCGATTGGTTATATTTAAGCAAATATACAACCGAAACAGCTGCGCCTAAAACCCTTGCGGCAACGAGCGAGACGGATAGTCCGAGCACGCCCATATCCCATACTGTAATGAACAATATATTTAACAAAAAATACGACAGATTCAAAATAACAGAAAGAACGAGACAAGCCTTCGTCTCGGCTACGCCTCTAAGCACGCCTGTAATCGACTGGTACAGGCCGATGAACGGGTACGAAATGCAGCTGCCGATCAAAAAAATCTTGGCATTGTGCAGCACTTCCGCATCCGCATTGCCGAACAGCAGATCCAGCGCGGAAGTATGAAACAGGATAACGAGCGCTCCTATTGCCGCTGAAGCGGCCGTAACGGCGGAAATGGCCTGAGAAGCCGCCTTCGACACCATTTCCTGGTTGCCGCTTCCCTTATACTGCGCCACTATAACGGTTCCTCCCGTCGCAACGGCGATAAACAGGTTCATAATAAACATATTAATGGAGTCGACCATGCTTACGGCGCTGACGGCCGCAACCCCCGAGGAGCTGACCATCGCCGTATTGAGAATCGACAACAGAACGATAAAGGATGTATCGACAAAGATCGGAATAATAATAGCAAAAATCTGTTTGTAATCCATCGAGCTGCCTGAAAAATACGTATTCAGGACGGAAGCGCTTCTACGCTGTATCCCTGCCCTTATTCCCGCAAGCACCTTGTCATCACTTCTTTTCTTTTAGTAGGTCTTAAGCTGTTTTTTATCGCGTTTGCCTGCATGCGTATATATGATTTGTTCTGTAAATACAACCTCTTTGGGCATTTGAAACCTAGCCGCCCGCGGACGAAGCCACGCCATTAATTCAGCCTCCGAAAGCTCCGCTCCCGGATATAGCTGAACAACGGCCTTCAGCCGCTGGCCGAACATTTCATCCGGAATGCCGACGACGGCAACGTCTTCGATCGCGGGATGCAAGCACAACATGCGCTCAACCTCGATCGGGTACACATTCTCGCCGGCGGATACGATCCGATCATCCGTTCTGCCGCATAAGAAATAATAACCGCGCTCGTTCACGAAGCCTAGATCTCCCGTTTCGATCCACCTGCCCGCGCCTCGTCTCTTCCCGCGCAGGCAAAGCTGTCCGATCTCGCCGGTCCGCGCGATCTTCTTGCCAGCATCCAAGACGCTCAGCGGCACCCCCCTTATTCGGCGGCCGATCGTATTCGGCGAATCCTTCAAATCTTGAGGCGTTGCAATCGCCATCAATCCGCCTTCCGATGTTCCATACAAATTATAAAGAACATCTCCGAGCGCGCTTGACACCTCTTCCACCAGCTTCGGATTCAGCTCGGCGCCGCCTGAAGCGATGCACGCGACCGGCTTCAAGCCTTCCGCGTTAGCCCGCAGCATTTTATGAACCATTAAGGGGACAACCGATACAAACTCCACCTGATGCTGCCGGATAAGACCGCATGCGTTAGCCGCGTCAAACTTCCTTGTCAGTACAACCTTTTGTCCCAGCGCGACGCCCAACAATAAAACCCCGATCCCGTATCCATGATAAATAGGAGTCGCGATATAAGCCGTGCGGTACTCCGCGAGACGCATGCGGGAGAGCATCGCCGCAAACGGCGGCAAATAATGAAACAGGGAAGGCTTATGCGGAACACGCTTCGCCTTGCCCGTGGTGCCGCCGGTGAGCAGCATCAGCCTGCCGGCAGACATGCGCCGACGCTTCGGCCTAAGCGGAATCTGCTCTTGTGCCAAAGTATGAATTGCCGGCAGGCTGTCGTGGTAACTGAATATCGACTCGCGATGAGAAGACGACATTGCGATGAGCGAAGCCGCGTCCTCATCGTGAATGATCACGTCAAACCGATGCTCTTCGGCCAGCTGTCCGAATTGAGCGGCGCTCATCTCGGCATTGAGCAGATAGAGATCGGCCCCTGCAGCGGACACGGCAAAAATCGTCTTCGCCATCGCGGCGTGATTGCGGCACAATATCCCAGCCTTCTTCCCGGGTCCCAGCCCGTAATGCTCGGTCAGAACACAAGACAGCCGCTCGGATTGAGACATCAGCTGCCGGTAAGTTAACGTCTCCTGCTCGTCGGTGATTGCGATCTTGTCTCCGTATGACCTCTCCGCAATCCGAAGCAGCGCCATCAGGTTGATGCCATCCTGCCAGATCGCGGCGATCAGCCGAAAGAATCCTTTAAAGGACAATAGCTTTAATTTGAACATGACATAAATAAGAGCGGTCATTGAAAATCTCGTTCTCCTTTGCGCCGCAGCACGCCCGGCATGTACCGTTCCCACAGTCCCCTGCCCAGCAAAGAGGCGAGTTGTCCAAAAATAAGCCACCACGGCTTCAACGATTGCCGTCTAGTGTACATCGATTTGGCGATCGTCCGCGCCGCATGCTCCGCGCTCATGGCGGGAAGCTTCCGGTAAGCCGCAGTCGGCTCGATCATCGGCGTCCTCACTAACGGCAGATAGACCGACGTAATGGAAACGCCCAACGCTTGCCACTCAGGCGCTGCGGCTCGCAGCCATGTATCGAACGCCGATTTGGAGGCCTGATAGGCTGCCCAATTGGGAAAAGGGATCAACGACGTATTGATGGTCGAGACGTTTATCACATGGCCTTTATTCCGCAGAAGCTGCGGGATGACGGACAGCAGCAGCCGGACTGGGGCGAAATAATTAATCGCCATCGTCCTCGTAAAATCATGGTACCGATCCAGGGAGTCCATGACGGGCCTCCGTATTGACAGCCCGGCGTTGCTTACTACTATATCCAGCCCATCTTGCAATCGGAGAAGGACGCGCAGCAATTCACCGAGCACCTCTTCCTTTCGAAGATCCCCAGCATGGATATCGACCCGGGCCGCCCCCGCTTCCTCGATTTCCCGCTTCATCGCCAGCAGCTTCTCTTCTCTCCGGGCAACAAGAATAAGCCGTACGTCGAACTCGCCTAGCAAATAAGAAAGCCGCTCCCCAATTCCAGAGCTCGCTCCGGTAATAAGAATTGTTTTTCCTTGCAGCATGCGGCCGAGCTTCTCTTTATTCAATCGAACGGCCGGAAACAGTACGCTCTCCAATAACGTATTCGGGGGCAATCGTCATATCCCTTTCCTAGCTTTTCTATCATCATATCATATTTGTCGAGGCGTCCGGTCTTTTATTCCGGCGCTCAAAAAACCGCGCCCAAAGGACGCGGTTTTTAACTGAACCCTTTTAAGGCGAAAAGGTCTCCAATGGAATAATCAGCGTATTGATCTTCGAGCCGTCTTTTGCGCTGTATTCGAACAATTCCAGGATGAGCGTGCCGTTCTCCGGCAATTGTTCCTCCGGAATGACGATTTCCAGCTGGAATGGCGACCACGCAGGCGCTCCCGAATCCAGCGTATGGAAGCTCTCAAGCAAATAATTGTGCCCATCCTCGACGGCATAGGCCATTACCGCTTCGAACACCCGGCCCTCGCCCGTAACAGTGTAGGTCCCGCCCGAGCCGCTGACCTTCACATGGCAGAACGCGCTGTTGCAGTTCGGCGCGCCGTCATGCCGGACCTCCACCTGTCGTTTCACTTCATCCCAGATCACATCGGCGCCCATCATTTCGCCAAAAGCCTTAAGCGGAACGTAGGTCGTCCCTTTGTAGTTCATCACCGGCTGCTCCGAATTGACATATGCAGAGCCGTTGACTA
Organism: Paenibacillus nanensis; assembly: GCF_003583765.1. GTDB lineage: Bacteria > Bacillota > Bacilli > Paenibacillales > Paenibacillaceae > Pristimantibacillus > Pristimantibacillus nanensis. The sequence goes on along the minus strand of NZ_QXQA01000003.1, from coordinate 90,579 downwards.
CGATCGGATAGGTCGCATCCGTCAACGAATACGTCTGTTTCGTCGTCGCCGCCATTGAAGGCAAAGCTGTCATTAGCAGCGCGCCCATAATGATTCCGATAATAAATCCTTTATAAGCCTTAAACAAGCCTGCACCCCGCTTTCGCATATTTTGGCTGCCATCATCCATGATATAGCATATGCGGCGGGGTGCCTGCTCCTGTCTAATAGATATACTTCTCTAAAAATTCGTTGCCGAACTTTCCATGGGGATCACAACGGCGAATGAGTTCGCGAAACTCCGGCAGCTTCTCATAGCGCGACTGCACGAGTTCCGGCTGCATCGTAAACAGCTTGCCCCAATGCGGACGGGCTTGGAACGGCGCCAGCTTCTCTTCGATTAATGGCAGCACCTTGCGCACCGCTTCCCAATCCGGCTTCCAAGTAAAATGGAAGCCCGCCGAAGCTTGTTTGTAATTGGGACTCATCCAAAAATCATCTGCGGCGATGGTGCGGATCTCCGATATGAGGAGATGCGGCGCAATATGGTCGCGTATGCTGTCAATGGCGAGCAGCGCCTCATACGCGTCCTTCCGCGCCACAAAATATTCGCTTTGCAGCTCTTCGCCGGCGCTCGGCGTAAATTCCATCCGGAAATGCGGCAGGCGGTCGCACCAAGGCCCCGGCACGCCCATCTGCTCGCTGCAGTTCTCCGGGTTTACGCCCGGAACCGGATGAAGCTTGTCCGCTGCCTGTTTTGCTCCGTAGAATTCAGGCTCAGCGAAAATATCGTTTTGTCTCTCGGCTGCTTGTTTCAGCCAAACTTGATTGATCGTTTCATCCTTCCAATCGGTAAATAAGCTGACGCTGTAGGCGCTGGAATAAATATCGTCGAAATGGGCTTGCAGCTTCTCCAGCGGCAAATGTTCGTAAAGCGTCTGGCTAATATGAAAGGTCGGAACAACGTTAAGCGTTAATCGGGTAACAACGCCTAACGCCCCGATGCCGACAACCGCGCCTTCAAAGCTGCCGTCTTGTTGGTCGCGGGAGAAAACAACCGTCTCCCCGTCCGCCTTCACCAGCTCTAATGCGTGCACGGCCGTCGCCAAGTTGCCGTTCCGGTCGCCTGAGCCATGCGTCGCCGTTGCAATCGCGCCCGCAACGCTGATATGCGGTAGCGACGCCAGATTATGCAGCGCGTAGCCTTGCTCATGCAGGAAGCGCCCAAGCTCGCCGTAACGGATTCCGCCTTCGACGGTAACTCTATAGTTGACGCGGTCTAATTCGATCACTCGATTCAACTTTTCAAGCGAAATATGGCATGCATCCGTATCTGCGATCCCGTTGAACGAATGCCTTGAGCCAAGCACCTTCACGCGGCTGCTGCTCGCTACCTTCTCCTTCACTTGCTCAAGCTGCTCCGGTACATATAGCTCCGTTGCGCTGTATCGATAATTGCCGGCCCAGTTCCGATGATTTTCCACTTTGCACAAGCTCCTTTTCCGTGAAATGACTTCAAGGTGTGACTACTACTGAGTATATCACGAGTTGATGCCGCTTCAACCGAAAAACAAAAACGCCGGGCGGACAGCTTTCATCCGTTAATGGCGTCGTTGGCGCGTGATTTAAAAATGGAAGGTCTCTAAAATCCAAGGCGTTATTAAAAATGTCGTGATCGCCGCCAGTATCATCGATATGCTCGACACCGTACCGGAAACGCCGCTGAACTCGAACGCTTTGGACGTCCCCGCGCCGTGGGCGCTTGTGCCTAATAGCACGCCTTTAGCAATATCGTTGCGGATTTTGAGCAGGCGAATGACGCTTGGTCCAATGATGGAGCCGAAAAGCCCCGTCGCCACAACGGCCACCGCCGTTAAAGTCGGAATGCCGCCGATTGACTCGGATACCCCGATCGCGATCGGCGTTGTCGCCGAATGCGGCAGCAAGCTGTTCAGCAGCTGCTCGTTCAGCTGCAGCGCCTTAGCGAGCGCTAAGGAAGAGACTACCGCAATCACTGAGCCGGTAAGAACGCTGACCAAAATTTGAACCGCATGTTTTTTGATCAGGTCGAAATGGCGGGATAACGGAATCGCAAAGGCGATCGTAGCCGGCTGAAGCATGTCGGACAACCAATGCGCGCCTTCATTGTACGCGTCAAAGCTGATCCCCGAAACGATCAGCAGCGCCGCCAGCGCGATTGGCGTGACCAGCAGCGGCGTCAGCAGCATATGCTTTTTAAGCCGATACAGCCGTTTGGCTAACGCGTAGAACACCACCGTCATAATAAAGCCAGCTATCGCTACGATCATACGCGGGACCCTCCCTTCCTTCTCGCGATCCACTGCGCGAGCAATCCGCTCCATACCATAACGATGATCGTGCCGACGCCGATGACAAGCGCAATCCGAAAGCCGTCATCCATAATCAGCTGGCGATAGGAGATAATACCTACGGTCGGAGGGATAAAAAATAAGAGCATGGTGGCGATAAGCCATTCTGAGCCCTCCTCCACGTATTTTCTCGGCAGCACCTTGAACTGAAGCAGCAAAAATAGCGTAATCAGGCCAAGAATGCTGCCCGGTATCGGAAGATGAAGCCAATCCGCGAATCTATTCATAATCCATGAAATGATGAACAAAAATAAAACTTGAACGATAATCTTACATGTCTTGCGCATAGCTGTCACTCCTTCCTTGAAAGTGTACAGCAGCTATTTACATAGGTAAAATACATATATCGAATGGTTTTCATTCCATCTGTCTATACAAAGGAGATGGCCGATTGGATATTCGGCATTTGCAATATTTCATGGAAGTAGCCCGCCGCCAAAGCTTCACGAAAGCGGCGCAGGCGCTCTACGTTACGCAGCCGACCGTCAGCAAAATGATCAAAAATCTCGAGGACGAGCTCGGCTTCGTTTTAATCGAACGCGTCGGCAAGCGGATCGCGCTTACGGATGCGGGTTCGATTCTATATGCGCAAGCGAAACAAATCGTATCTTCCTTCGATCTCGTCACGTCCCGGCTGACCGATTTAATGGAGCTAAAGACCGGACGGATCCGGATTGGCATGCCGCCGATGATTGGGGTCAGTTTTTTCCCGAAGATGATCGGGAAGTTCCGCGAGCAGTATCCGAAAATTTCGATTCAGCTGTTCGAGCACGGCGCCAAAAAAGTGGAAGCCGATGTCGAAACGGGAGAGCTGGATATCGGGGTGGTCCTGCTTCCGACCAAGGAAGAGCTGTTTGAATCGTTCTGCTTCGTCAGACAGCAGCTTATGCTCGTAACGCCTCCCGATCATCGTCTTGCCGATCGCAGCGAAGCAGCCCTTGGGGAACTGAAGGACGAATCGTTTTTATTTTTCCACGAGGATTTCGCTTTGCATGACCGGATCATCGCGGAATGCGAGAGACAAGGATTTGAGCCGGATATCGTATATAAGAGCTCGCAATGGGATTTTATAAGCGAGATGGTGGCGGCCGGTCTAGGGATCGCTCTGCTGCCGGAGGTCATATGCAACGAGCTGGACAAGCAGCGGCTTCGTGTGATTCCTCTGAACAAGCCGGTTATTCCGTGGCATTTGGCCATCATCTGGCGGCGCAACAGCTATTTGTCGTTTGCCGCGCGCGAATGGATCGCCTTCGCCCAAAAAACGTTTCAGCATATCCCGTAAAACAAGAGAAGGCTATCCCGCCGTTTTTAAATTGCTGCAGGATAGCCATTTTCATACACCTTACGTGTTGCGCATATAAGAACGGACAGTAAGCGGCGCAAATATCGCGACGATAACGGCAGCCCCAATAAGGGAGATGAGCAAATCGCTCCCGACTGTCCCGTTATTGGCCAGCTCGCGAACCGCCGATACGAGATGCGAGATCGGGTTTATATTTACGAACCACTGCAGCCACTTCGGCATCGTCTCCACCGGAACAAACGCATTGGAGAGGAAGGTGAGCGGAAAGAGCACCATCATCGATATGCCTTGCACGCTTGCCGCGGTGCGCGCGATGACGCCAAAAAACGCGAATATCCAGCTCACTGCCCAGGAACAGACGATGACGAGCAGCGCTGCGAGCGCCACATATCCTAACCCGCCCTCAGGGTTATAACCCATCACATACCCCATCGATAGCGTAAGCACAGTCGCGATGGCGTACCGTACCGTATCCGCCAGCAGCGCGCCCGCCAAAGGCGCGATTCGGGCAATCGGCAGCGATTTAAACCGGTCGAACACGCCTTTCTCCATATCTTCGCGCAGCTGGACGCCGGTCACGATTGAAGTGCTGATTACCGTTTGAACGAGAATGCCTGGAATAATGACGGGCAAATAATTGGACACATTGCCCGAGATCGCTCCGCCGAATATATACGTAAACATTAACGTGAAAATAATGGGCTGGAACGTGACGTCGAATAATTGCTCGGGTGTCCGTTTTATTTTCTGAAGCCCGCGGTAAGCCATTGTCAGCGAGTTGCGCACCGCTTGACCAAAGCTCGTGTAGTTTTTTAAAGCTCGCCCTTCCGCCCGTTCCATTGTTGCGCGGTTCATACGGCTGCCTCCTCTGCTTGTTTTGCCGCTCCGTTGTTCGCCGGCGCAGCTTTCCCTTCGTTACCGGTTATCGTCAAAAACACTTCGTCCAGCGTCGGCTTCTGCACGCTGATCTCGGCAAGACGGATCCCTCCGCCGCGAAGCGCCGTCAGCAGATCGGTCACAAGATCCGCTTCCGCCATCGGCGCCGTTATGACACCGGCTTCCGCCGATACGCTGGAGCGTACCTTCAGCACTTGCTCCACGATATGCCGTGCGCCTGGAATGTCCGCCGCGTCTTGAACCTTCAGATGCAGCGACGAGTTGCCGACCGATGCCTTCAGTTCATTCACCGTGCCCTCCGCGACGACATGCCCCCGGTCGATCACCGCAATACGGTCGGCAAGCTGATCGGCTTCATCCAAGTACTGCGTCGTCAGCAGCACGGTAGACCCTGTCTTCACCAAGCGTCGAATCGTCTCCCACATTTGCGCCCGCGTGCGGGGATCGAGTCCTGTCGTCGGTTCGTCCAAAAAGATGAGCGGCGGCTGGGCGATGAGACTGGCGGCAAGATCCAATCGGCGGCGCATGCCTCCGGAAAATTGTTTGAGCGGACGTTTAGCCGCTTCCGTCAGCCCGAACTCCTCTAACAGCTCCGCAGCCTTATGCTTCGACTCCGCCCTGCCGAGTCCGAGAAGCCTCGCGAATATGACCAGATTTTCAGTAGCGCTTAACGATTCGTCTACGGATGCATATTGCCCCGTCACGCCAATTAATTGCCGCACAATTTGCGATTCCTTCGTCACATCATATCCGAATATCCGCGCCGAGCCCGCATCCGGCCGGAGCAATGTCGCCAGCATTCGAATCGTTGTCGTCTTGCCCGCTCCGTTCGGACCTAACACGCCGTAAATCGTACCCGCGCGGACGTTCAAATCGACACCGTCGACCGCCGTATTGCCGCCGAAGGTTTTTCGGAGTCCGCGGGCTTCAACTGCCCATTCCGCATGATCGTTCATCTTTCCTTTATATTGCTGCACATCGTTTCCTCCTTTAGCTTTTTACAAGGAGAATGTTACGCTGCGAATTTAAACGTTATTTAAACAAAACATACGCCGCAACGTTTTTGGTCGATCGGACCGGTACATGAAAAAGCCCGACCTGCTAAAAGGCCGGGCTTGCGTGCATTTATTCTTTTCGGATCGCAGCCAATAGCTTTTCGAGCCACTCCTTATCCGTCATGATCGACCGATACGCATGGTCCGAGATCATGCGGGCGCCCAGCAGCTTCGATTCGCTTAGATCGCTAAGGTCGACATCGCTTTTGCCGAATAATTGAAGCTTACGGTTCAGCTTCTCGATATTTTCTTCGATCAAAAAGGCAAGCTTGTTCTTGTCCACTTTATCCAGGAACAAAAGCGAGGAATACAACGATTTAATGTTGGACATTTTCCGAAATGACGCATAAATCTCGTCTTCCAGAAACGCGCGGCCTTCATCCGTAATCCCGTACATCGTTTTCTCCGGCCGGTTCTCGGAATGGACAACCTCCACCTTGCGAATCAGCCCTTTTTTCAGCAGGACTTCAAAATTATAATACAACGTGCCGTCGTTGATCGTAATCGTATTTTCCGGCGCCTTCTGCACCTGCTTTTTAATATCGTATGGGTGGCGGTCTCCTTCACTTAAATTGCCGAGAATGTAAATTTGGAGTGACACCATTTCCCCTCCTCTACCTTAGAAGCTCATCGCCGGTTGAGCCGCTTGCTCCTCGGCGCTTGTTTCCTTAACCCGCTTGAACGCGTAAATAACAGCATTGACGAGCAAAGCGCCCGCTCCAACCAGCACCAGTCCAATCCAATACTTGCCGGACTGGCCACCCCCGAACAACGTGTTATAGTCCAAGTGAATCGTGTAATACATCGGAGAGATATAGCTGATCGCTTTAAAATATCCCGGCATCATCGCCTGCGGCATCATCGCGCCGTTTGCGATCGTCTGGGACAATAGAATCGGCATATTCAGCAGCATACCGGCTTGGCCGGCCAGCATACAGAACATGCTCGTAAACAGGATGGAGACGAACATCTGAAGCGCATGCGTCAGCCATACGGTAACAAACGCTTCACCGCCGTATCCATGGAACATGAAGTAAATGCCAATGCCAGTGAGCGGAGCAATGAGGGACAGGACGATATTTGTTCCCTGCAAGGCCGCAAACGCCTTCCACTTACCCATTATGCCTTTCACCTGATTCAACGCGCTTACACTCATCATCGAGTATATCATAGCGCCAACGTAGGAAGCCATTGCCAAGAACATTGGAGCCATCTGATTATGCATGCCTGCAGGCTGCTCATTCGTCATCACCATGTTCGTCGCAACCTTTGTCATCACGCCGTCCACCATTTGCTGCGCTTGCTCCTCCGGCACCTGCATGCCCTGCAGCATTCCCGCAAAGCTTTGGGATTGAATGTTCGCCGTGAGCTGGCTTGCTATCTGATTGGCTACGCTTTGCATACTGCTGCTTACAGTTGTTGGACCCGACTGGTTAATATAGAAATCCAGCTTTGCCTGTTTGCCTTGTTCAGACAGAACTTGCGTGAAATCGCCCGGAATATGCATCACCAGATGAACATCACGGTCATCCAGCGCGCTTCTCGCTTCATCTAAAGATAAGTCCGTTTTGATATGGAAAGGAAGCTGTTCCTTCAGCTGCGTCACAAATTGTTCGCCGGATTGCGCATCCTCGTTCACAATCGCCACAGTAAGCTCAGGCATATTTTTCGGCATGGCGCTATATCCGGACATAAAAATCGTGATCATCATGACCTGATAAAAAATCATCATAAATACGCCGCTCATAATGAGCTTGTTCTTCAAAAATAGTTTCATCTGTTCCACTCCGCTTCTCTTTATACTTTGCTTTGATTACTTTAATTAGAGTAATACATTTCGGGCTGTTATGTCAAAAGTAAAAATTTGGAGCTTGTACGGAATAAAAAAACGCAACCCTTCTCGGATTGCGGCTATCCCTTTTGTTATCTTGAAATAAAAATAAAAGCCGATTTTCTGCAAATCGCAGAAAATCGGCTTTATATATAATAAATTTAATTGCGAATGAGGTAATCGAATGCGCCAAGCGCTGCATTTGCGCCGGAACCCATCGAAATGATGATTTGCTTATACGGGCTGTTCGTGCAATCGCCGGCCGCGAATACGCCAGGCACGCTAGTTGCGCCATGGTTGTCAACGACGATCTCGCCCATACGAGTGCGCTCGACGGTATCGCCAAGCCAATCCGTATTCGGAACAAGGCCGATTTGGACAAACACGCCTTCCAGCTCCACGTGACTTTCGGCGCCGCTTTCGCGATCGATGTAGGTAATGCCGTTTACTTTATCCGTACCGGTAATTTCTTTCGTCTGAGCGTTTTTCACAACCGTAACGTTAGGAAGGCTGTACAGACGGTCCTGCAGTACGGAATCGGCTTTAAGCTCAGGATTGAATTCGATTACGGTCACGTGACTGACGATGCCCGCAAGATCAATCGCCGCCTCGATGCCGGAGTTGCCTCCGCCGATAACCGCTACGCGCTTGCCGGCAAACAAAGGACCGTCACAGTGCGGGCAATAGGCTACGCCTTTGTTTTTAAACTCCGCTTCGCCCGGTACGCCGACATTGCGCCAGCGCGCGCCGGTGGACAGAATAACGGTCTTGCTCTTCAGAACGGCCCCGTTCTCAAGCTCAACCTCGATGAGATCTTTTTTCGCGAGGCTTTTAGCCTTTTGCAATTTCATCACATCGACATTGTACTCTTTGACATGCTCTTCCAGGCTTGCCGCGAGCTTTGGACCTTCGGTATATTTCACGCTGATGAAGTTCTCGATGCCGACCGTGTCCATCACTTGTCCGCCGAAGCGTTCAGCGACGATGCCTGTGCGAATACCTTTGCGCGCCGCATAGATCGCCGCGCTTGCGCCGGCTGGGCCGCCGCCGATAACCAGCACATCAAACGGCTCCTTGTTTTCGAATTCCGACGCGTCAGGCGCTTCGACGATTTTGGCTAAAATCTCTTCAATCGTCATGCGGCCGCTGCCGAAAAATTCGCCGTTAAGGAATACAGAGGGAACGGCCATCACATCTTTGCTTTCCACTTCTTCCTTAAATACCGCCCCGTCAATCATCGTATGCGAGATACTTGGATTGAGGATGCTCATCAGGTTCAGCGCCTGTACAACGTCAGGGCAATTGTGACAGCTCAGGCTGATGTAGGATTCAAACCGGTATTCCCCTTTAATGCCTTTGATCTGATCAATTACGCTTTGATCAACCTTCGGCGCTCTCCCGCTCACTTGCAGCAAAGCAAGGACAAGAGAAGTAAACTCGTGGCCGAGCGGGATACCGGCGAAAACAACGCCGGTATCCTCTCCAACACGGTTCACGCTAAAGCTTGGCGTTCTCGCCAAATCCGCTTTTTCGACTTTAATTCTGGATGTCATGCTTACCAGTTCATCCATTAATTCCATCATATCCGAAGAAGCGGAATCGGAGCCTGCGCTGACTTTAATCAGCACATCGCCTTCCATGAGCTGAAGGTACTGATTTAATTGTGCCTTTATATCTGCGTCTAGTACCATAAAATAACAGCTCCTTAGATTTTGCCTACGAGATCAAGGCTTGGCTTAAGCGTTTCTCCGCCTTCTTGCCATTTCGCTGGGCAAACTTCGCCCGGATTGTTGCGAACGTATTGCGCAGCTTTGATTTTGTTCACAAGCGAGCTTGCGTCGCGGCCGATACCGCCAGCGTTAATTTCAACCGTTTGGATTACACCGTCCGGGTCGATGATGAATGTTCCGCGGTCAGCAAGGCCGTCTGCTTCGATCAGCACATCGAAGTTGCGGGAGATCGTGTGAGACGGATCGCCGATCATAATGTATTCGATTTTTCCGATTGTTTCGGAGCTGTCATGCCAAGCTTTGTGCGTGAAATGAGTATCCGTCGATACGGAGTACACTTCTACGCCAAGGGATTTCAATGTTGCGTACTGGTCTTGCAGGTCGCCAAGCTCAGTAGGGCACACGAAAGTGAAGTCTGCAGGATAGAAGCAAACAACGCTCCATTTGCCTTTGAAATCAGCCTCTGTAACATCGATAAACTTCCCATTGTGATACGCGGATGCTTTAAACGGTTTTACTTCTGTTCCAATTAGTGACATAGTTTCTTCTCCTCCTGAGTATGTTTATCAATTTATAATAATTATAAACTGATACTATTATTAATAATTAGGCAACAGCTTGTCAAGTCATTCTCCGCTCTTTTTCGCGAAAAATTTACTTTCTTGTCTAAGCCGTTCAACAATCATTCACAAATGACTAGTCTTTCCAAAACCTATGACATTATACGAATTGATAGCCGTATGACCGCTCAATACATGGCTTTGAGCGTTCTCCCTGCCTCCCCTGTTTCAAATGCCGGCCAAGAGATTTCCTGGCCGGACTATTAACCAGCTTAAGCCGCAGATTTCGCAGTCTGAGGTTTACGGCTTGCAGCAAAGCTGATGAAAGCGGCCGTTAACCCAAGTAAAATAAGAAACCCGGCAAGCCAAGGATGGTGGCGAACCGATTCCGTTCCTCCCACGAGGATGCCGCCTGCCCCCGCTCCGCCGGCGAGGCCTAAATGAATGACGGAGGTGTTGATGCTGAGCACGAGATTGGAAGAGCCTTGGGAACGCCCAATTATATAGCTCTGCACGGCGGGACCCGACGCAAACATCGAGAAGAACAGGATACCGATTAATAGAAGAGCTGCCCAGGAATAGCCGGCGGCAAGAGGCAGAAGCACCAGCGACGCGGCTTGTGCGGCAATCGTCGCAGTCAATACCGGCATAGTCCCCCAGCGGTCGACAAAGCTGCCTCCAAGCCGCGATCCGACGGCGCCGACAACGCCATAAACAAGCATGATAACCGCAATATCGGAAGGCCGGTAACCCATTGTTTCCTGCAGGTAAGGCGTTATATAAGTCAGAAAGACAGAGCCGCCGCCTTCTCTGAACAACGTCATCAACAACGCGGCGATGATGACCATGCTTCCCAGCGCTTTAATCTGACGCGATAACGGAACGGAAGCATCGCCTTCTACTTCCGGAAGCAACCGATAGATGATGAAGCCGACGGCAGCGCTTAGCAGTCCGAGCATCGCGAAAATGGCTTGCCAGCCTAACCAATCCGTGACCGCGATACCGATTGGCACGCCAAGGATTAAAGCGGTGCTGAATCCCATTATAATAGTTGCGATCGAGCTTCCCAGCTTTTCCGGCGGGACCAGCTTCGAGACGATCCCAAAGGAGACGACCAGGAATACGCCGGAGCTTGCGCCAAGCAAGACGCGGGCTGCCATTAGGACGATAACTTCCTGGCTTAGGGCGGATGCGGCGCTGCCGACCATATAGATGCCGAGAGCGCCGAGCAGAAGCGCCTTCCTTTTCATTCCGTTCGTCAAGGAGACGACAATCGGAGTCGCAATTGCAAAGGCTAACGAGTAAGCGGAAATCAATTGGCCCGCCATAGCCAGGGAGATATTTACATCTGCAGCGATCCGAGGTAAAATGCCGGAAACAACCAATTCCGACGTTGCGGTAAGAAACACGCCTAATGCCAATACGTAAAGGGTTATTTTATTCATTTGATATCCATCCTTTCGAGCTATTTATACGCATTATAATCACGTTACTTTATTTTTGTAAGCACGCAAATGGAATGGATATAAACCAAACGGATGGACTTACTAACAAAAAGTGAGTGGATGATATGGAAAAAGAAAAAGACGCGGAAGGTTACCCCAGCATTTGTGAGGTCATCGAAATATTAGGGGCCAAATGGTCGTTTCTCATTATCGCCGAGCTGAACAAAGGGCCCAGAAGATTTCAGCAGCTTCAGAGAGATTTATCCGTCGTGCGGACGCAATCGTTAACGAATGCGCTTCGCCAATTAGAAAAGAACGGACTTGTTCATCGCGAGGTTTTTCCGACGGTACCTGTGACCGTCGAATATTCCTTGACGGAGAAAGGAGCCGACTTCCAATCCGCGCTCAAAGAAATGGAGAACTGGGCGAAACGGTGGCGCAGCGTCCAAACTTAACTAACGTGCAACGCGAAAAAATGACAGCCTGCTGCGGCTGTCATTTTTATCTCTTATTCCTGAGAATTCGTGGGCTTATTATATCCTCTGTCGCCATAGGGCTGCAGCTTCTCAAGCCAAGGCTTTTTCATTTGCTTCACTTCCCAGCGCAGGTCAAGAACATCGTCGGTTTTCTTTTTTTCTAACTCCTCATAGTCGAATGCCTCCGGCCCGCACTCATTCCAATCCTTTTGGAGCTGGGTGTTCATGAACCTTCCTAAGGTCAGCTGCGCTTGAATCGCCGTCCACTTGTTTTTCAGATTCGGATAACTGTCAATGAAGATCTTACCGTTCATTTTATTTGTTATTTTGATAACGCCCATATACGTTTTTATTTGCTTAAATTCCTCTAAAAGCTCTTTCCGTTTACTTTTATCCATGGCTAATACCCCATCTCTTTCAGCGCTCTGGCCAACGCGCTCAGCCTTTCGCCGATCAGCTCGCCGTCGTCGCTTAACGCTTGACTGAACAGCTTAATGTCATCGTTGATTTTTTCGTTATCGGTGCAAACCGCTACGGTCATCGCATCCCCTTGCAGGCCAACGCGGTCAATAACCGGATTTTGCGGGTCATACAGATTCTCGTATTTGTAAGCTTCACGAAAATGCTCCAAGGTGCGGCAGATCAAAATCGCCAAATCAAGAACGCGGTGCAAAGGCAGCTCCTCGGATTGCCGCGACCACTTCTCCCCCGTATATCTCCATACTTTGGCGGAAATATCCACCTTTCCTCTATCGTTCCATTGCGCCAGCCCTAAAGAAAGACCTTTCGCATCCGATTGATTCGCCATTCTGCCGTCCACTTGCTCATAATTTTCAGATACGATGACAGGTTTATGTTTTAAAGTCGTTGGTATTTTCAATTTTTCATCCTTCTTTCTGTTTAACAATTTAGTAAATCAGTAATTTAGTAATTTACTAGCTTACTCGTTCAGTATACCCTCATCTTTTTTGTTCGTCAACCAAGCAATGTCTTGGATCTGCATCACCAAAAAGACAACCTTATTCATCCCAAAATAAAGGATAAGCTTTTACAGCTTTACAACGAAGCGGATATGCAGGCTCCCGATTTGAGCAAGCTTCGGAATAGCCGTCCGTTACGGTTCATAACGAAAAGACCGCTGGCTCCGAAGAACCAGCGGCTTGCCGAAAGCTATCTTTTAACAGCAGTACTTTTTTTGAGTAAAGATAGGAGTACGGCCGCTACCCCTAAAACCAAAGCTGCGACCGAGATTGGGAGAGAGAGCGAGGATGACGATGCTGCGGCGCTTTCCCCGCTATCTGCTTCCGTGCCGGCAGCTTTTGCTTTAACGGTCGTTACGGATGCGGGCGTATCCGAACTCTCTGCGCCTACCCATTCCACAACGCTTCCATCCTCATAGGTTTGATATGCTTTCCAGGCAATGAGCTCCGCGTCATCCGCCACTTTGCCGCTCATTTTGAATTCGCCGAATTCCGTACTCGCCAGCCCGCTGCTTGCCGCCGTCCATACGACGCTCGTAATTTTGTCCGTCGCATCTCTTGTTATTTCATATGTCCAATCCGGCTTCGGCTCAAATCGGGAGATCGTGACTTCGTCCGGTATTTTCACTTCAACCTTAACAGTCGGCACTTCCTTTTCCGTCGGGACCCTCACGGTAAAAACTTCATACGCCCCTTGCGACGCTTCTTTCGGCTGTACCGTCACATGCGCGCTGGCGCTGCCGGCAAATAAAACAATAGACCATAAGCATGCCATTGCGATAATTTGGATTTTTTTCATTCCATTCATCCTCTCCATTCGTTAATAAACCATAATTTTATGATGATAGACGGTCTCGTCATCATCCGAATCTAAAACTCTGAGCTCTACCATCCATTTACCCGCAAAAGGAAGATAAGGCCCTTCCGCCGAAAAGCTGTATTGGCCGTTTTCCGTTAAGGACGGTTCAAGCGGGACCTCGATCGGAGCAATTTTTTGATCATCCTCATATTGAAGGTACAAGTTAACCTTCTTAGGAACCGCTGATCCTTCCGTTATCCATAACACGACAGAGAAGCGGTTATTTCCCGGCGTCTTCGGCGAGATCGAGGTTGTCATGTGCATGCTCTCGCCCATCACATGCCAAGATAGCGGTTCATTTGCGGGGCGAGGATTTAAGGATGTAAAAATACTCGCGATGATGACAATGAGAAGCATTAAACTAAAATCCGCCTTCACCATCATGCCAATATGCCGTTTTTTTCGTTTCAGCAGCCATCGAAGAATGGCCCCCGCGATGATGACGATGACAACCAGCACACATTTTACAATGAACAGGGTCCCCCATTCCGTATATTGCAAATATTTGATCGAGGGGAGAAAAATCAACGCGGAGCTTATACCGGTGACGGTTAGCGCAGCGATGCTAAGAAACGCGAATTTCGAAAATTTCGGGAGAAACTCAACCCGATGCTCCGGATGCTTCCGCCAATGGACAACGAGATAAAATAATCCGCCCGACCAAACGGCTGCCGCCAAAAGATGAGCTCCGTCCAAAATAATCGTTCGATATACGGGCTCAAATGCCATGGCATGGCCATTGAAGGTTTTGGCTGCAAGCACTAGAAGAATCCATAAGCCATCCATCCATTTTGTTCGGCCGAGCCATACGAAGCTCAATAAGGATAGGATCAAGCTGCTTAGCCACGAAGCCCCGATGGCGGAACCGAACAAAAGCGTTGTTAGCTTCGCGGGATCCCATTCCTCCATATACTCCGGCAGATGCATGGCTACCATGAACAGAAGAGACAGCATGAACAACCGCTGCAATCGCAATAACCAGCACGAGTATGTCTCCCGTATGGCCTTGTTATCCGTCCGGCCTGCAATTCCCCAAAAAATCCAGCCGACCAGCAGCAGCAGACTTAAAAAATAAACCGTTCTAGAGCTGTAAACCAGCAATTGCCGGCCATCCATGTTACTGCCGCTCCGCTCTTCGATCGAAGGCTGAGCGGACATCAGCTGACCTATCGAAAATATATAGGATTCGGCGATCGGATGGCCGTCTGCTGAAATGACGCTATAAGTGACTGTATAGATTCCGTCCGGCAGCCTCGGCAGAGCAACGCTAATTTCGGATTGGTTCTCACTCAGAGCCGCCGGCTGATTGGTGACAAGCTCCCCGTTCTGGTCGAACACTTGGAGTTCAAAAAGCTTGTTTTCCAGCCGCTCGTTAAAGGTTAAGACCACTTGTCCCGGAGAGCTGTCTAATTGCGCGCCGGGAGCCGGTGAAGCATTTGTAAGCGAGGCGTGAGCCCCCGCGGTTTGCGGCAAGAGCAAGCAGGCCGCCATAATTAAAGCGAATATGCGGTATACATTAACAATCCTTTATCCCCACCTTCAGATCAATTCAGGCGCCTTTCTTTATCAAGATAAATAAAAAAAACAACAATGAGAATGACCCGTTCGGGCTATCTTCCATTGTTGTTTTGAATGTTTTGTGTCAGGCCGTTTCGAATGGCATAGGAGGTTAATTGCACTCTGTTTTCGAGCGAAAGCTTCTCTAATATATTTTTTAAATGATTTTTAACCGTATTTTCGGAGATGACAAGCTGTTCGGCAATTTGCTTGTTGGTTGAGCCTGCCGCCACGCAGCTTATAATTTCTTGCTCGCGCGGGGTCAGCACTTGAAGCGGCGCATATTCCGCATGATGTCCCGCTTTAAACTGCTGAAAGAGCCGGTCTGCCATTTGTCTTGAAATTTCGGAATTTTCATCGAGCAGAGCATGCAAGTACCTGCTCCAATCATCCGGCGCCATGTTTTTCAGCAAATACCCTTGAGCTCCATATTGAAGAGCGGTGAATAAATCGGCTGCATCGTCCGAAACCGTCAATATCACGACTTTAATATGCGGGTTATCGTTTTTTATTTTTCGGGTAGCTTCGAGCCCGTTCATACGAGGCATATTGATATCCATCAACACAACCTCCGGCTCCAACCGGGAGCATAGCTGAACGGCCTCCAAGCCATCTGTCGCTTCGCCTATTATTTCAAACGAAGGATCGTCGGTTAATAAGCTTTGAATCGCTTTTCTCGCAAATGGATGGTCATCGGCTATTAAGACTCGATTTTTTAACATCGCTTTTTCCCTCCGATTGGATGAGCAATTTGGCGCCGCCATGATCCTCGGCTATAAAATCGAAGGTTGCGTGAAGATCATCCGCTCGTTTTTTGATCAACGACAGTCCATATTTGCTTCCGTTCGTATGGCTGTCAATTGGCCCGATCCCGTTATCGCGAACCTCCAGCAGCCAGCTGCTCGCAGAAGCTATAAATCGGATTTCCGCATGACTCGCCTGCGAGTGTTTTCTAATATTCGTAAACGCTTCTTGAATAATGGCGAATAATTGAACCTCTTCGGATGTAGAGAAAAAACCCGCCGGAATCCGAACCGATTTCGAAACCTTAACGCCCGATAACACGCTCCACTCATCAAGCCATTTCGTTAAGCGGTCCGAATAGGAAAGCCCTTCATCGGGGGAGGAGCGCAAATTAAAGATCGCCTGTCTAAGATGGTGATCGATCTCGGAGATGGCGGCTTTCGCTTCATCCACTTTTCCTTGATTCATTTTGACATTTAAGAAAAATAAAATTTGAGCGATATGGTCATGCAGCTCTCGAGCAATCCGCTCGCGTTCTTCATACACGGCTCCTCTTGTTTTCTCTTCGGCGATTTGTTGATTTTTCCGTTCGATGATTCGAAACATCCATAACGAGAATAAATAAGAAATGATAAGCGTAAGAAGCGTGATTAGCAGATTCCCCATACTCATCGTAACCATATCCGGAAATAATTCATGCCGGATATATTCAAATCCGCCGATGATCAGGGTAGGAAGGACAACTGTTAGAAGCCTCAGCGACCGGTATGACATCAAGACCATCCCTTCTATAGACCGGAAGTCTTTACTAGATTAGATGAGTTTCAACAAAAAAACCAGCATTTCTGCTGGTTTGTAAAACATATGCCACAATTGGATCGATTATTTCGTCTCTTCTTCCGCTGCATTCACGTAACGGTAGGCTTCCCGAATCACTTTGGCGTTTTGGCCGTTCTCCCACGGCAGCAGCATGTCGCTCATAAATTCCTGCCATTTCAAGTTGGCCGGGTGTCCGTCCAGGACAGCCATCGCTTTCTCATAATTTTCCACAGCCATATAAGCGAATAACGTACCCTCGTAATAGTAGATGTGGTAACGATGAATGCCGACCTCGCCGAACGCCTTCTCCAGATCCGGATAAACCTGCTCATGGCGTTTGAAGTATTCTTCCTGATCTTTCGGGTCGATACGCAGTAAAAACGATACATGTTCCATCTCATCATTCCCTTTCTCTATTCAATTTTCGCCTTGAAAACTCCTATCCTGCAAAGCTGCAAACCATTATTTCATAAATATAGGAAGAGGCGATAGATTCAGCTCCCGAATCCCCTCTGCGACAAGCTCGGCGATGCGCAGTCCTCCGTTCTCTTGAAAATGCGTGTTGTCTTGAACGCCATTCGAGAGATTGATCCACTCGCCGGGAGCCCCCCAAAGGAAGATCGACTTCGTTGCCTCCGGCCCCAGCTCCTCGAACAGCCGTCTGCTCTTCTCGGCTAAGTCGATTAAGGCAACCCCTTCGTCAGCAGCCAGCTGCCTTACGGCGACCAAATAGTCTTTATGTGTGTCCTGCAGCTTGCCGTCATCGCCGAAGTAACGCCGGTGGACGGACGTCACTAAAACCGGTGTCGCGTTTTTCGTACGCGCCGCGTCGATATATTTTTTCAAATAGTCTTTATACGTCGTCGCCGGGTCGGTAAACCGCTCCTCGTCGGATTTCTGGTCGTTATGCCCGAATTGGATGAATAAAAAATCGCCTTCCTTCATCGCTTCCATGATCGCGTCAAGCCGCCCTTCCGTGATAAAGCTCTTGGAGCTTCGGCCGCCTATGGCATGATTCGCGACGACTACGTCATGCCGGAAGAAATACGAAAGCATCTGTCCCCAGCCGGAAAAAGGAAATCCGCCCTCGTCCGGGTCCGTAACGGTGGAATCTCCCGCCAGAAAGAGGGTAATCTGCTGCTGCGACGGCGCGATCTCCAGCGAGTTCATTCGCGGAGCGATCCCCCCGAAGCTTAGCTTCAGCTTTCCATCCCGTACGTTAACGCCGAACTGCTTCCTCGCATATTGCCCCGTCACCGTTTTGAAATCCCGCAAAACGAGATGCTCTCTGTTCGTTTTTAAAGTCGTATGGGTAGGCGCAATCGCATCTCCGATCACGAGCGTCACCAAATAATTGCCGTTTGGCACATCGACAATAAACTTGGCGTCAAACGGGATACAGAAATCCCCGGTCAGCGGTTCGTCATTTCTTCGTACCGCCGTTACCTGCTCTCCGCCTACAAAACCGTAGCCCCGCGAAGAATCGTAGGCTTCATCGGCGCTCACTTTCGTGTAGCCTTCCTTAGCCGCGCCTTCCGGACCGAAATCAAATCGAAAAGTCATGCTTGTCCCCTAGCTCCCTTCTCTCCGGGCCCGGGCCCATTAAAATTTCACCAATCCGTCTATGTTGACCGGCATACCGGTACGCATGGAGATGTTGCCCGCGATGCCCGTCAGGATCGACATGGCGCCGTCGACATGCGTAGCCGCGCGTTTGAATGGATCATCCGCAGGAACGCCGAATATATCGTTCAGAAGGATCGGGTCGCCGCCGCCATGGCCGCCTACGCCCTCTTCAATCTCCGCGTCATAGGCTTCGCCGAACATCGGGATGACTTTGATGCTCTTCGCCTGCAATGCGCCCTCGTCCTCTTTTTTGCCGCCGGAGTTCACATACGACGCCTCAACGATTTTCATCTCGATGCGCCCTTTAGAGCCGTTAAAGTTGACCTGGAAGCCTTCCCATGGCATATAACAGTTCAGCGAATACGTCATAATCGCCTTGTTTTTGTAGCGGACGAGCACCCCCATCGTGTCCTCGATCGAAATGCCGTCGCCGAATACGCTCTGATCGCGGTAATAGCCGTCCTCGTGCTCCGCGTCCGCATATAATCCTTTCAGATCGGCACTCTTCTCCAGATCGAGCGCGAACGGATCGTTTTGGGCGATATGGCTGCCTCTTGTTCTGCTGTAAAACTCCGTCACGCCGCGCTTCTCCGCGTTTTCTTTGCCGTAAAACATCAGCGAGCCCTGGGCGAACACCGACTGCGGCTGCGTACCGAGCCAGAAGTTAACCAGGTCGAAATGATGCGTCGACTTATGCACAAGCAGGCCGCCGCTGTTGCGCTTGTCCCGGTGCCAGCGGCGGAAATAATCCGCGCCGTGCTGGGTGTTGAGCAGCCATTCGAAGTGAACGGAATGGACGTCGCCGATTGCGCCGTTCATAATAAGCTCGCGAATTTTTGTATTATGCGGCGCGTAGCGGTAGTTGAACGTGACGCGCACCTCTTTGCCCGTGCGTTTCACCGCGTCCAATATGTCCTGGCATTTCTCTTCGTCAACCGTCATCGGCTTCTCTGTTATGACATCGCAGCCAAGCTCCATCGCTTTAATAATATACGTATGATGGGTTCGGTCAACGGTTGTTACGATAATGGTGTCGGGCTTTTCCTTCCGGATCATCTCTTCAAATTCATGCGCTTTATAGGTCGGTACCGCATGATGTCCGTAGTTCTCGCGAAGCAGCTTGTTGGAGTAGTCCATTCTTGTCTGGTTGGTGTCGCAAAACGCCACCAGCTCCGATGTATCCCGGTAATCTCTCGCAAGCGAGCCGTAGAAAAACTGAGCTCTCCCGCCGGTGCCGATCAAGGCGTATCTCTTCTTCATACGTATAGGCCTCCTATGTGTGCTGGATGATAGATTTTATTTTACTGTAAACGAATACATGCGATATAATCGACTATAAATATTGCTCAACTTACGGTAAAAGTCGCAAATCTTGCGCAGGCTGATCGGAGGGCCGGAGCTTGAACATTTTTTATAATGCCGCGGGGACGATTTTGGTCGATCATTTGAAACGAACCGGTTATTTTACGATGGACGAGCAGCATGCGCATGACGAATACGAGCTGTACTATTTAATGAGCGGCCAGCGCGATTACTTTATTCGAGACCGGACCTATCGGGTCGAACGGGGAAACTTTGTTTTTATCGAAAAAGATGAGCTGCATCGAACGATCGATACGGGAGTGCCGAACCACGAAAGAGTCGTCATCAATTTCTCGTCCTCGCTACTTGCGGGATTTCCTTTGCACGGAAGGAGCGGCGTCATTGCTTTGCCGCCGCAGGAGCATTTCAAGGGAGAGACGCTTGTTCGCGAATTGGTCGAGGAGGCGAAAGGGGATGCCGCCGGCCGTGACGTGATGCTCGAGTCGCTGCTGAGACAGCTGATAATGCTGCTGTTTCGCGCCCAATCCGAGCAGCCGGAGCCGCAGACGCAGCCTTCATCCGTCCATCGAACCATTTCGGAGGTTGCCGCTTACGTTGGAGCAAACTATCGGGAACCGCTTCGTTTGAACGAGGTCGCAAAGCGGTTTTACGTCAGTCCTTATTACCTGAGCCGAAAGTTCAAGCAGTGCACGGGTTTCGGCTTCTCGGAATATGTGCAGCTGGTGCGCGTGCGCGAAGCGCAGCGCCTTCTGCGGGAGACGGATCTGAAAATGATCGATGTCGCGGCCCAGATTGGCATTGAGCCCGTCGCGAACTTCTACAAGCTGTTCAAAGCGACGAACGGCTGCTCCCCTCTTCAATACCGCAAGCGCCAGCGGAGCTGATTGCAAATTCGGCTGCGACAGCTGCAGGCATGGAACGCCAAAGACTATCCGCCGTATGTATCGTATCTGTTCCAACCTATGTCTGGCATATAGGAGTGTATTTGATATGATTCAACAACTGGAAGATGTGCTGAAGGAAGAACGATTGCAGCAATGGTTAACGATTCCAGAGCACCGTCTGACTTTTGGCGTGGTCACCCGTTCCGGCCGCTGGATCTGGCCTAGCGCGGCTAATGGAGAGGCTGAATATGCTTCAGATCTCTACGAGATTGGATCCATCACCAAGACGTTTATCGGACTGTTACTGGCGATCGGAGAGGAAAGAGGGATATGGAGTCGTCTCGACCCGTTGGCCGCGCTTGTGCCCGAGCTCGCATCCAGCCCTTTCGCAAAGCAGACGACGCTGCTGCAGCTCGTTACGCATACGGCCAATTTGCCGGCTATTCCTCGCAATTTACGGCGCACGATCCAGGATAAGCTGAACCCTTACGCCCATTATTCGGAGAGCGATTTAATCGAAGCCGTATTGTCGGAGAAGCCCAAGGCGAAAGGACGGCACATGTATTCCAACTACAGCTTCGGGTTGTTAGGCTGGATTCTCTCCAAACAGCTTGGCATGAGCTTGCATGAGGCCATGGGTGAGCTTGTTTTCCGGCCGTTAGGCATGAAGGACACCGGGTTGGCCGGACACTTGAAGGACGATGCGTCTCTGCAGCCGGTCTTCGATGCTAAGGGTAAGCCTACGCCGCATTGGCAATTCCAACAATCGATGGCGGGAGCCGGCGCCATTTGCTCCACGATCTCCGATATGCTTGCTTATGCAGAGGCTAATGCAGGCCTGAGCAGCAGCCCCGTAAGCAGCGCGCTCGAAGAATGCCATAAGGAACATTACAGCATTTTCAAGAAAAGAGGCATTGGAATCGGCTTCGGATGGATGCTTTATCGCGAGAAGAATGGTTCGGCGACCCATTGGCATAATGGAGGAACGTACGGCTCCAGCAGCTTTGCGGCATTCAATCGCGCGAAAGGAATCGGGCTCGTTATTTTGTCCAACCGGGGTGTCGATCTCGCGAGCCAGTTGCCCTTCATCGGAAGCAGAAAACTGAACGTCGACCGATTCGCTCGCATCCTGACGGACAAACTGTTCGGTTAAAACGTAAAAACACGCCTGGAATGGCGTGTTTTTTTTGCATGTTCATGCTTCATTGATTTCTCTTATTCCACCCTTTAAAAATCAGCCATAGCGGCAATATCAGTTCAAATAATCCCCCTGGTATAAACAGAGCCATGCCGGGATCGTATCCGCAGATTGTTAAGCAGCTGCTTGCCAATAGGGCGATGTAGCCTAGAGCGCCGAGCAAAGACAACAATCTCGGAACCAGCTTCGTTCGATATAACAAAATACAGAATAGGATGCTGCCCACACTGAGCGCAAGCATCGCCAGCTGGAAAGCCAAATCTTCTCCTCGTACAAGCGCATCCCCTATCGTTTTATAATATCCGTCCGCATCGCCACCAGCCGCGATAAAGCTTTCGCTTAACCCAAGAAGCGTCAACGGACCGATGATGGCCGCTAGCAGCAGCACCGACTCGATGATTCTCGAGCTCAAGTAGCCAAGCGCAATCGATTCGCTGTTCGATTTTAATATCGGATAAACGAGTACGGCGATCGCGGTCACAGCCGCGGCGTTCAAGATCTCAAGCAGCAAACCGGCCATCACTTGCATCCGGCCCGGGTCGAGCTCAGCGAGAAAAGCCGGCTTGTTTATTACCGCGTCAACAAGCCCGCTTCCCGTCAAATAGGCTATCGTTGAGATTAAAAATAATGCCCCTATCGTTCTAGCTCTCGTTGTGTCCGTCATCCCTTTTTCCCCTCGATCCGTCGAATTTACTTGCAGTATATCGAGTAGGGGAGTCGGATGGTTAGACACTAAAGTGTTGTTTTAAACGAACAGCTACTTAATCCATCCTAATTGCCTGGCGAGCGCGATCGCCTCCGTGCGGCGCTGAACCTGCATTTTTTCGAATATTCTTCGATGATGTCCTTTCACGGTATCCAATGCCACAAATAGCTTGTCGCCGATTTGTTTATTGGATAACCCCTGAGCGGCAAGCTGCAGCACTTCCAATTCGCGAGCAGTCAATGGTTCGGGGCGCTGGCTGGCGCCCTCCTTCATTTTGTCCTGCTCCATTGCCAATAGAAGCTTGTCGAGATAGCCGGGCATTTTCCGGTAAGCCTTAGCTACGGACAGCAGCGACAGGACCGGCGTCTCGGCGTCGATAAAGCTTCGGATGAAGCCGCCTCGCTCAGCGATCTCCAGCGCTTCGATCAGAATCTCCAATGCTCTGCTCCTCTGTCCAAGAGTGCATCGGGCGGCCGCTTCCAGCAGCATGGCTTCGAGCCGCTGGTCCTCCTGCCCATTTGCCGTCACTGGAGAAGAATACGGCGCGATCGCGGCGAGCGCTGCAGCAGCATCTCCGTGTGCTAGATAAGCCCGAGCCAGGCAAAGAGGGAGCTCATGCGTCTTAGCCTCATGCAAAGCGCCGACCGGATCGCCTTGGCGAAGCAGCAGCAGCGCCTGAACGGCCGCAATATCCGGCAGCCGGTTCGTCAAGCTGCGCTCGCGCGCGAATGGCTTAGCTTCCCCCAATAGGGCGGATGCCCCGGCATAATCTCGATAGGCAAGCTTTAATCGGGCGATAAAGATTTCGGAAGCGAGAATAAAATCGCTGTGCTGCAGCCGGCGCGCCAATTGAGCGCCCATCTGCGTAAGCTGCATCGCCTTCTCCAGATCATTCCGCTCATAATGAATGCGGGCCAGGCCCAAATAAGCCTCGCATACCGCTGGCGACGGCTGCTCGCCGGCAAGCTCCAAGGCGCGGCGGTAGTGTGCCTCCGCTTCGTATAAAAGGTTCTCCCCTTCAAACAAGCTCGCTTGACCAAGGACCGCCATTACACCGATAATATTGTTCTCCAGCTTTCGGCTGATCGATAAAACCTCGGCAAATGCCTCTTGCGCCTTCCCTCGCTCTCCGCGATGCTGATACGCTACGCCCATTAACCAAACCGCGGTCATACGAACCGGAAGAAGCTCGGGATTCAGATGCTCAAGCGCCCGCCGGCACAATTCGATCAAGCGGTCGGTCTGCTGCGAGCTCATCGGCGAGGCAGCTGGCATAGCAGGAATCCGCCCCACAATTTCATTCGTCTTATCATCCGTTAAATGCTTGCTCAGTTCAATTGTTTCTAACCGTCTACGCTCCGCGTATGTAGGCGAAGCGGCGACTGTCATGGCGGATACACTGGCGCGAGTCGCGGCGATGAGGCCGATCAGGTTTCGCGTTTTACCGTCCATCTCATAACTCTTCATGGCCTTCTCGGCTGCCTGCAATTTCGATTCGATTTCTTCCGCTCTGCCGGCTAATAAGGATGCCGAAGCAAAAATAACCCACAGCGACGGTCGGGCATCTAATTCAGCAAGGGGAAGAGACTCCAGCCAGCTCAGCACAGGAGCCACTTCGCCGCGTAGATGCAGCGGCATGCCGCCGCCATAAGCCAGCCGCTCGGCAAGATCGGTCGCATTGGCGGCGACCGCGTGGCGGAACGCGTCCATCGGAAAGCCGTTGTCCTCAAACCACCGGCTGGCGCGAAGATGCAACTCGGCGGCATTCACGCGGCCGATGCGTGAAGCAGCATCGTTCCGCAGCAGCCGCCGCAGCGATTCGGCAAAAAGATGGTGGTACCTGTACCAGGTTTGTTCGTCGTCCATCGAAACGATAAATAGATTCGCGCGTTCAAGGGACTGAAGCAGCCGACTGCCGCTTTCGGAGGGCTCCTTCGACAGTACCGCGCTGCAAAGCGGTTCGCACATTCTATCCAAAATCGATGTATAGAGTAAAAATTGACGTGTCGTTTCGGGCTGCTTGTTAAGCACTTCTTCCACCAAAAAATCAAGCAATACCCGTTGATTGCCTGCGAACGCCTTCATGAAAGAATCGGACCCTTGGTATCCCTCGATGGAAACGGCGGCGAATTGTAGCGCGGCGATCCATCCCTCCGTCCTGTTTTCCAAATCCGATATCTCTTGCGAAGTCAATTGCAGCTTCATCGATTCGTTCAGATACGCTGCGGACTCAGAATGATTAAACCGCAAATCCGGTACGCCAAGCTCGGTTACTTCATCCCCCACACGCAGCCTTGTTAACGGGATATCCGGTTCTTCGCGCGAAGCGATGACCAGATGCGCGTTTGGCGGCAAATAGTCTAACAGAAAAGAAACCGCATGATGAACCGCCTTCGAATGGATCAGGTGATAGTCGTCGAGTACGAGCACACACCGTGCAGGGTACTTCGCAAGCTCGTTGATCAGCGCGGTCAATACCGGCTCGGCCGGCGGCGGCTGCGGCGACTGCAGCAATCCCCGGGCGTAGCTCGGAAGCTTCTCGTCGATCGTTTGCAGGGCCGCGCAAATATAAGCCAAAAAACGGTAGATGTCATTATCCCCTTCATCCAGCGACAACCAAGCTGCCGGAAGATTGCTGCACGTTATCCATTCGCTGATTAGCGATGTCTTGCCATAACCGGCGGAAGCCGAAAGAAGAGTCAGCTTTCGGTCCAATCCCTCATTCAGCCTCTGTGTAAGCCGGTTACGCATAACCGCCTTTTGCTTGACTTTAGGGATGAACAGCTTCGTGGTTAGGATGGGCGAAATCATGAATCTCACCTGTTTCTCTCAGTTTGTCCGCTAGCATTATCGCTTGCTAAAACGTTACCTTACAGTCACATGTTAGCACATAATGGATAAATTTGTGAGTCATCGGCATTCAAATCTCACTTGACTCTCACACTCATGTCAGCGTTTATAATGAAAGCAGTACATCTGAACGAAGGAGGCGCTATGCATGAAAATCGGAGAACTTTCCGCCCGTACCGGCGTTAGCATTCGCTCGCTGCGCTACTATGAGGAGCAAGGGCTTCTCGCCCCTGTCCGGCACGAGAACGGCTACCGGGAATATTCGCCGCTTGCGGAAGAGCAGGTTCGCACAATAAAGTTTTATCTAAGTCTTGGCTTAACGACGGAGCAAATTGCCGGATTCCTGCAGTGCGTCCTGATCAATAAAGAAGCGTTCTGTAACGAAGTGCTGCCCATATATGAGCAAAAGCTGGAGGAAATTGACGAGCAGATTCGGCTTCTGCAACATATTAAGACGAATCTGCAGGATCGAATCTGCTCGATTGTAGAAGAACGAAATCAGCTTGGTTTATAGATACCGGCTTACGAGGGACACTAACGAATCCTTCGACTTGAATCCAATGATCCGGTCGACAGCCTGCCCGTGCTTAAACATAATCATCGTCGGAAGGCCCATCACGCCAAAGCTCCCTGCTGTTGCCGGCTCGTCATCCACGTCCATCTTGATGATTTTAAGATCCGGCATTTCCTGGCCGATTTCCTGAAGAACCGGGGCAATCCTTTTGCATGGCGGGCACCAATCCGCGCCGAAGTAAACGAGCGCCGTCTCCGCCGATTCCACCTCTTCTTTGAACCTTGCATCCGTCGTGGTTACGATAGCCATACTTGCCCAACTCCTATCCTTTAGAAAGTCATTTCCTTAAGGATGATGATAGCTCCTCACATTAGTGTCAGGGTCAAGGGGTATTTTTTCATTGACTCTAGAAGCGGCGTCTGCAGCACGTAAAAGTCAGATTACTGCTGCGGAACATGCAGCTGCATATTCTGTAAGCCGTAAAAGTCGGCCTGCCGACAGCTTGCCTGCCCAATGCGGATCCGCAGCTGCCGCTTCATAAACAAATAAACGCCGCCGCACAGCGCGGTGACGTTTATTGGTGATAGAATACGTATAGCTTACTCGGTAAATAAGGACATCGGACAGCGCCACGTTTTCATCCTCGCTGTAATTCGGACGATGCTTCCGCTGGCTATGCACGTGATGCCGTCCTGCAGCTTGTCGCAGCTTCCGCATACGGCCATCCTCTCCTGATAGGTCCTATCAGGCACGCAGCCTTCCGGTTCCCTTTCAAGTATGGCTAAAGCTTTATCAATTTGTTCCTCGGTAATTCGGAATTCATCCCCGCAGCCTCTGCAATAGCGCGTTGAACTCATCAGGCATCACCGCCGCCAAGCGATGCGGGAGGCGCCTGCTTGGACCTTTTTGCGCCCCATAACGAAACTCCTTGCTTAGAGAGGACAGTGAATGTGTCGGTCCACATGCCAGCGGCAGAATCCCACGACCTTAGCCATACTCCGTTATATTCGTCGCCGCCGATCGTCAGACGCAAGCGGTCGCCTTCGCCTGCCGTCCACTCGCCGCTTACTGCTCCGGTTACGCTGCCGTCCGGCTCCAGTCGGACGGCGGCCGACTCTTTTATTTCGAACGAAATATCCTTGCCGTGGTTAACGAGCTCGTAATCGCCGGCCAACTGCTCCACGCCGCCTTTTCCATCCGCCTCTCCGGCGTAGCGGAACGGCGAAACGACCGGCCAGCCTTCTTCATTGAAGTAGAACTGGTGCACACGTACTTCATGATGCTCTCCTTTGCGCGGAAAACGGGTGTGGAATATCAAATAATAGGCTCCGGTATCCTCATCGTAATAAGCCGAATTATGACCTGGCGATACATAGCCGGTCTCCCGTCCTTCCCCGAGCGGATCGCGCCAAAGATGGTTACCCATTAATTTGACGCCGTATGGCTCAATCGACCGGTCATCGAACAGCGGCTTAGTGGCGTCGGCCTTCACAATCGCCATATCGTTGCCTTCCGCGTCCACAAAAGGCCCGTCCGGCGACTTCGAGCGCGCGACACGGATGTTGTAGCCGCCTCTTGCATCGAGTCCGCCAAACGATAAGAACAAATAATAATAATCCGTGTCCGGGCTGTACAGCATGTAAGGCCCTTCGATCCGGCTATGATTGCCGCCGAGAAGCTTCTTGCCGTAGCCCTGTCCCGGCATCGGCTTTCCTGTCTCAGGGTCCATCTCCATGATGAAAATGCCGCCGGAGTAAGAGCCATATACCATCCATAGCTTGCCGTTGTTATCGAAGAAAACATCCGGGTCTACGACGTTAGGATGAACCGTCGCATCGTAGACCGTCCCGTCCTCGCTTGGCTTGTTCCACATGCCGGACTTTAAGATGACGCCTAAATTTTTATAAGGGCCTTCGATTTTTTTGGAAACCGCTACCCCCATCGCAGACAATGGCGAATCGCCGCGGCAAGCGTTGTAATACATATAATACTTGCCGTCTTCCAGTTGAATAACATCTGCCGCCCACAGCGTGTCGGCCTCCGCCCACTCCAACGTCTCGCGAAGCTCTTCCGTTACGTTAGGAATAAGCGGATTGCCATCGGTAACTCCGGACGCGACGAGCTCCCAATTGAGCAGGTCGTCCGATTTCGCGGCAGCTAAATGCGAGCCGAATACATAGTATGCGCCGCCTTTGGCGCGTACGATCGACGGGTCATGCACAGATGCCTCCGTGAACACCGGAGTCCCTCCTTCCGCCCTGCCGCTTTCCCCATTGTTCGCGCCGCTGCAGCCGGCTATTAGAAGCATGGCAGCAGTCAAAGCAGTCGTAGCAGCAACCGCTGCGCGACTGGGAAGGCGATTTAGCCCCGCCATTAGGCTTTCGCCCTCAATCGAACTATCGCCACCGATGCGGCAGGCAGCTGCGCTGACAAGACACCGTCCTCCCATTTCGCTTCTTCGAACGGACGCTGCGTGACCCGCTCCGGCCGATCGAACGTATTATGCGCTTCGAAATGGTCGGCCGCCAAAATAGTGCCGCTTGCGTCGTAGGATGCCGCCGCTCCGCGCAGTTCGATGCTTACGTCGGCTGAGCGCACCGGATCAAGGTTAGCCATGCTGACATTAATGACGCCGTCCTTCACGGATGCCGAAACCGTAATTTGAGGAAGCGTCTTCCCGCCGCTTTCATATTCGCCGAAGGAGCCGTGAATCGCGAGCGCCTCGGCATCTTGATGCACCTTGAACATCTCGAGCACATGGTACGTCGGCGTGAGCAGCATCCGCTCTCCTTCGGTCAATATAACCGCCTGAAGCACATTGACCATTTGCGCAAGGTTTGCCATATGTACGCGGGCGCAGTGCTTATGGAACACATGAAGGTGAATGGCCGCGACAAGCGCGTCGCGCATCGTGTTCTGCTGGTACAGGAAGCCCGGGTTCGTGCCTGGCTCCGGCAAGAACCAGGTGCCCCATTCATCGACGATCAGTCCGACTCGGCGAGCCGGATCGTATTGATCCATAATCGTGCTGTGGCGCGTAATCAGTTCATCCATATGGAGCGCTTTGGCCATCGTTTCATGCCAATCTTGCTCGTCAAAGCCCAGCGCCGGCTTCTTGTTCTCCCAGCTTCCCGGAATCGTGTAGTTATGAAGGCTGAGGCCGTCCATCAAGCTGCCCGCTTTTCGCATCAACACTTCCGTCCACCGGTAGTCGTCGACATTCGCGCCGCCGGCTATCTTGTAGATGCGGTTATCGCCGTATTGCCGTACGTAGGTTTGGTAACGCCGATAGAGATCGGCATAGTACTCCGGATGCATACTGCCGCCGCAGCCCCAGTTTTCATTGCCCACGCCAAAATATTTCAGCTTCCAAGGCTTCTCGCGCCCGTTCTCCTTCCGAAGGTTCGCAAGCGGCGACTCGCCGTCAAATGTCATATACTCGACCCACTCGGACATCTCCTGGACGGTTCCGCTGCCGACATTGCCGCAAATGTACGGCTCGGTCTCAAGCAGCTCGCACAGCCTAAAAAATTCATGCGTGCCGAAATGGTTATTTTCAACGACGCCGCCCCAATGGGTGTTAATCATCCGTTTGCGCGATTCACGCGGGCCTATGCCGTCCTTCCAATGGTACTCATCCGCGAAGCAGCCGCCCGGCCAGCGAAGGTTCGGAATGTTCAGCTTGCGCAGCGCTTCAAGCACGTCGTTGCGGATACCGTCCGTATTCGGGATCGGCGAATCCTCGCCTACCCAAAGCCCCTCATAGATGCAGCGGCCCAAATGCTCCGCGAAATGCCCGTAAATATGGCGGCTGATCGTGCCTACCTTCCAGTCTGCGTGTACGACAACTTTATGAGAATTGGTCATGGTCATCTCCTCTTTCTATCTTCCGTATTAGCCTTTTATGCCAGAGTTCAAATTAATCGATTGGATAAAGTATTTTTGAGCAAAAGAGAACAGCAGCAGCGTCGGAATAATGGCGAGTATAGCCGAGCCCATTAATTGCCCGATCATTCGGTAGTTGCCGTAAATATCCTGCAGAAGCAGCAATCCTGCCGTTATCGGCATTTTCTCAACGTCCGTATACACGATAACCGGCCACAAGAAGTCGTTCCACGAGCCGATGAACGAGAACAAACCGCATACAATCAGGACCGGCTTCATAAGCGGCAAAATAATCGAAAAATAAATTTTGAAATCGCCGGCGCCGTCTACACGGGCCGATTCATCGAATTCGTGCGGCACGCCGAGCATGAATTGCCTGACAAGGAAAATATTGCCCATCCCTGCAAGACCGGGAATAATCATTGCCCAGGATGTATTGACCCATCCGAGCGTATCGATAATTTTGTAAGACGGAATCAAGTTCACGACGCCTGGAAAAAAAGAAATGCCAAGCAGCGTAAAGAACAATAGGTTTCTGCCTTTAAATTTCATACGGGAATAGCCGTAGCCCGTCAGAGAGATGACCACAATGACAAGGAATGTGTGCGCGGTCGCAATGAAGACGGAGTTTATCAGCCATCGCATAATCGGCGCGGTCGATGTGTTGGTTAGAATCGTAATATAGTTTTCAATGACCCACGTCTCGGGAATAAGCCTGAAGCCGGTGGAGACGACCTCGGTCTGTGAGCGGAAAGAGGTCGAAATCCCGAAGATGACGGGTATAACCCAGATCACGCACATCAGAACCAAAAACGTGTAGGCAACATATTTCGAAATACTAAAGCTTTTTACCACTGTAATGGCACCTGCCTTCCGTAAGCATATAAGCCGTCATGCATCTTCATCCGATCTACCTCGCGTTCCGGCTCATGACATAATACTGCAAGGCCGAGATGATCAAAATGACAACGCCCAGCAACACCGCCATGGCCGAGGCCATCCCGGCAATCGATTCCCCGTGGCCGAATGCCAAGGAACGTATATACATCATCAGAACATGCGTGCTCTGCTGCGGACCGCCGTCGGTCATCATGAGCGGTTGTCCGAACACGTTGAAGGCGCCTGCTGTCGTCATAACGAAGGTGTAGATCAATGGGAAGTTAATGGAAGGCAGAGTAATGCTGAAAAATTTGCGGAACGGACCGGCGCCGTCTATATCCGCTGCTTCATACAGATCTTGAGCTACCCCTGCAAGCGAAGCGCGGTAAATGATCAGGTTGCCTCCAAGGCCGCCCCATACCGTAATGACGATAATAATGATCCACGCATACGGCTGCGTCGTCGCCCAAGCCACCGCGGAATTAAAAATATTGCCTGTAATCCCAAGCTGTTTGTTGAAAATAAGAAGCCAGATCAGTGCAGCTGCGGAGATCGAGATGAGACCTGGAACGTATAGAATCGCCTGCATGACCCCTTTTCCCTTCACCCGCTTGTGATGGAGCGCAACGGCCGCGAGCAGCGGGATCACAATCAAGAGCGGAACGCTAAACAAGACGAATAGCAGCGTGTTTTTCAAACCATTCCAGAATTGCACATGAAATGTGGATTCCGTATTAAACAATATGGTCTTGTAATTGTTCAGACCGACCCAGTTCGGCTCATTCATAAGGTTCCACTGGGTGAAGGAAGCGTATATCCCGTAAATCGTCGGAAGCAATATGAACACGATGAACAAGATGAGATGAGGCCCTACGAAAAAATAGGGCAGAATCGCTTTTTTCATACGGAACTCCTTCCTTGAAGAAGATGAGAAAGTAATGTGTCATGGAGACACATTACTTTCAGCAGATGACCGGTTACCCGCGTTTATTGCGCCCCGCTGTTTTCAGCAATTTTGTCTTCGACGAACTTCTGCATCGTTGCAAGCGTCTCGTCCATGTCCACGTTGCCGCGTACGATGTCGTTCGAGTAAACGTCAACCGCTTCAGCGATGTACGGATAGTGCTCGTACGTATAGATGTACAGCGATTTCGTTTGCTCCTCGCTGGATGTGAAGAACGATTGCATGTAGTTTTTGTATTCAGGCGATTCGATGACATGCTTACTCGCAACGATCTGGCCCGCCTTCGCCCATTCCATGGAATTCTCGCGAAGGAACTCAAGGAATACGCCGATGCCCGCTTCCTTTTCATCAGTGCGCTTGTCGTTCTTTAACATAGCGAACAAGTGCGAAGACGAACGGTTCGTGAATTTGTCAGGCGATACGGAGAAAATGTTGGTTACGCCGAAATTCAAGCCTTCTACAGCGGCATGAGCAGTCGAAGTCCAAGTTCCGTCGGTGGAGAATATAACGTTGCCGGCTTGGAACATCAGGAAGCCGTCCTCGCCGAATGGCGTCATAAGACCTGCGTCGTTAAGCTTTTTCACTTCTGTGTACGCCTTGCGGAACACTTCCGTATCAACCGCCGGCTTGCCGTCAACTTGAATGTCACCGTTCAAGTTTTGAATTTGTCCCATCATTCCCCATCCAAGCAGGGCGTCGTTCACGACATATTGTCCTTCTTCCATCTTGCCTTGCAGCTCCAGCATTTCTTCAACCGTTACGTTGTTGTCATCCAGCCAGTGCTCCACACCGTACTTGGCAAGCAGATCTTTGTTGTAGTACATCGTGTGGCTGTGGATGTCGAGCGGCACTGTATACTGAACGCCGTCGATGTTGCCCGTATTCCAAGCTTGCGGAATGTAATTTTCTTCTTTAAGTTCCGGCTGCTGCGCCATAATGGCCGTCATCGGCTCCAGATTGTTCTGCTTTACGAAGCCCGGGACGCGGTCGGCATGGATAATGGCCAGATCAGGAACGTCTTTGCCCGTGCTCAGTACGGTCGAGATCTTCGTGTACATGTCAGCCGTGATCACGTGCTTCACTTTAAACTCCGGATTTGTCGCGTTGAAATCTTTAACGAGCTGGTCCATATAAGCGCCGTCTTCACCGGTCAGCGGCGTCCAGAACGTAATCGTCTTTTTGCTGCTGCCGCCGCTGCAAGCGGATAGAACCGTCATCAACGTTACACAAAGAATTAAGGCTTGGATAACATGCTTTTTCATTTGTACTTGTCCTCCCTTTTTTTAACTGCGGTTTTCATTTTTACTCTGCTGACGTTCATACGGGTTGATTTCTACCCGCTTAAGCGTTTTCATTTAAGCGTTTACATTTTCACCTTTAGCTGCACGCACCTCCCGTTCTTTCGTTGACCTGCTGCTGAGTCGATCCCCTTATCAGCTTTTTTAGTTCGTCAACATGGTTCGTAAAAACATTAATCATTAAATGATTTCCTTAACCTTGTGTTTAGAA
This sequence comes from Paenibacillus nanensis, assembly GCF_003583765.1. Classification (GTDB taxonomy): domain Bacteria; phylum Bacillota; class Bacilli; order Paenibacillales; family Paenibacillaceae; genus Pristimantibacillus; species Pristimantibacillus nanensis. The sequence continues at coordinate 57,616 of NZ_QXQA01000003.1, read as the reverse complement.
TAATATCATGTTCCATCAATTGTCAACTACTTTTGTTAAATATTTTATGTTTATATGAAATACTCAACAAAATAGTTTCATTGTTTCACATAAGTACCTTGTCAATAGGCATTTACGTACGATATATTTAATATAAAACTAAAACACTTGGAAGAGGTCGCATGGAGACAATCGTATCTGAGAACAATCTGCTTCTATTCGAAGCGCTCGCCAGCAAAGTCCGCATTAAAATTATTGAATTGCTCGGCCAGGAGCCGATGATTATGAAGGATTTGGCCTCCTCGCTCGGTCTTAGCAACTCGATCATTACCATGCACATCAAAAAACTTGAGAACGCCAATCTTGTCCGAACCGAGATGATCCCCGGCAAGGGCGCTTCTCAAAAGCTGTGTACGCTGGTCGCAGACCGCATCGAAATCGTGTTCCCAAGCAAGGGTCTGATTCCTCGTAATTTCCATATTTGCAACATATCCATCGGCCACTTTACCGACTTCGATGTCAGCCCGACGTGCGGGCTTGCGTCCAAGTACAAGGTGATCGGCGGCGGCTTCGACGATCCTCGGTACTTCCTGGACCCGGAACGCGTGGATGCCAAGATCCTTTGGTTTTCCAAGGGCTATATTACTTACAAAATTCCAAACTACCTGTTGCCGGAAGAACAACCCGAAGAATTGGAAATGACAATGGAGCTCGCCTCGGAGGCGCCTCTTTCGAACGAGCAATGGCCATCGGACATTTCGTTTACGTTCAACGGCTGCCCGATCGGAAAATGGACCAGTCCAGGCGATTTCGGCGGCACGCGGGGCAAATACACCCCGGAGTGGTGGGACATTAACATGAATCAGTACGGGCTCCTAGTCCATATCCGCATTAATAACGACGGCACCTTTATTGAAGGAACCAAAGTTTCGGAATATACGATTCATGATGTCAACATCCGCCGCCTGCAGTGGGAGCTTAAGCTCGAGGTAAAGGAAGACGCGAAAAACATCGGCGGTCTTACGATTTATGGCGCCGGCTTCGGCAACTATTATCAGGACATCGTGTGCAAGCTGACTTATATAGACCGAAAATAATGAAAAAGAGATCCAGTCTTATTGAACCGGATCTCTCTTTCGCTATTTCATATAAATAAACCGCTCTCCCGGAGAGAACAGATGGATGCTGCTGCGCGGATAATGCTTATACATGTAATCAACAAAGTAAGCCGGATTCTCGTCGTTATGCGCGAACAGACCATAATGCATCGGAACGATCAGCTTCGCGCCGATTGCGACGCCAAGCTCGGCGGCTTCCCGGTAATTCATGTTCCCGACGATTCCTTGCCGTTTGCGGATGTAATCCCGTCCGTTTATAGGAAGCAGCGCGACATCGACCGCTTGCGGCTTTAACCAATCCTCCAGCTCCGTAAACCCGACCGTATCACCCGCATGCAGCAGCTTGATCTCGCCAAGCGACAGCACATAGCTCAAATAAAAGTGTTCGCCGTCCTCATCCGTTTCGAACTCTTCATGCTTCGCGGCATGGGCTGCTAGCTTGATCTCGTCTCCAAGCTTAATCTCTTCGCCATGAGAGACGCAGATCAGCTGCTCCTCGCTAAATCCCCATTCCTTCATCAGACCGCGATGCGCCTTGGGCACAATGAATTTGGTAACGGCCGACTTGCCTATCTCTTGAAGCGTAAGCTTATCCATATGGTCCTCGTGATGGTGCGAGCAGACCACATAATCGATATTCATGCATTCAGCCGGCTGAAGCGGCGGCTCGAAAGCGCGCTGCCACGGCTCTCCGGCAAGCTCGTACACCCAATTCGACAGATAAGGATCGAATAATACGGTCGTATCCTTCCACTTGACGAGAAAACCTTCCTGCCCGAGCGACCATAACGCAATGGCTCGTTCAGGCAGCGATGTGCTGTTTAGTTGATCATAGACGGTTTGTTTTGGACGCATTGGTATTATCATCTCCTCATTGGTCGCATGAAAGCCTATCTATACTTTGTTATCGTTTAAACCGGTTAATAGCGCCTTTCAGTTCGATTGCCATTTCATTCAGCGCATTCGACGAATGATTGATTTGTTCCATTACTGCTATCTGTTCTTCGGTTGCTGCCGATATCAATTCGGAGCTTTCAGCCGAACTAGCCGCAATTCGGTCCAGCTCCTTAAGGGACGCATAGATTTGTTCTGAACTTGCCGTCAGCTCCTCCGCTGTCGCCGAAGCTTCTTCGATTTGAACGACGACATGTTGAGCTGCGCCTACAATCTTCTCAAAGGCTGTGCCTGTTTGCTCGATCACATTCACCCCTTGTTCAAACTCGTTGAGACTTGTTACAGTCGAACTGGAAGCTGCTGCGATATCGAGCTGCACCTTTTTCACAAGCTCATTAATTTGCTCGGAAGAGGCTTTTGACATTTCCGCTAGCTTTTTAACTTCTTGTGCGACTACCGCAAATCCTCTTCCTTCTTCTCCTGCTCTCGCCGCCTCGATGGACGCATTCAAAGATAACAGGCTTGTTTGGGAGGAGAGCTCTGTCATTACCGTTACAATGCCACTAATTTCGGCGGACCGCAAGGTTAACGTTTCCATGACATGAACAATTTCTTTCATAGTCTGCTGGACGGCGTGCATTTTTTCGATAGATTGTCCTATCAGTGAATATCCTTGTCTCGCCTCTTCTTCAGACCGAATGGACGCTTCAAAAGCTTTTGACGAAGAATCTGCGATTCTTCCAATCCCTTGGGTCATTTCTTCCATCGCCTTCGAGCTTTGTTCCGTGCTAAGCGCCTGCTTCTCAGTACCCGAAGCGATCAGCACCGTGGATTCGGCAATATTTCGTGACGCCTGCGTCGTTTCTTCAATAGAGGCCCGCAGCGCTGTTGACGCATTCGATACATGATTGGAGCTGACCGCAACTTGCTCGACCAGTGCCTTTAAATACTGCTTCATTTGATTAAAATCGCTTGCGAGACTACCGATCTCATCCTTATTCCGAACTCGCAGCTCTTCCGAAGTCAAATCGCCTGCCGAAACCTTTCGCGTGTCGGCCGCAATTTGCCTTATCGGTCTTGCAATGTGGTTGGCAAACAAAATAACCCCCGCCGCGCCTACGATAATACAAATGATAAGAGTCACAATTGTAGACTGTAATATCTGAGTTTGTCCTGCATTATAATCTTTATAATAAGATCCGGCAACGACGACCCATTCCCATTCCGGCACTTCAAGTGCATAAGTCATTTTTAGCGCTTCTTTTGAGCTATTCGGCAGCGGCCAGTTATAGAAAGTAAATCCGCCGCCGTTTTGTCCTTGTTTGATCACATCCTGAATGTAGTAAAATCCGTCAGAGGTTTTTTTGTCCCAAATATTTTGGCCTTCCATATTAGGATGCGCGATTAAGTCACCAGTTTTGTTAATGACATAATAGTAGCCGTTCGAACCCAAATCGATTCGTTTATTAATGGGTCTAGTGCCGTCCGGCTGTTTAGCGCCTAACATGACAACCTTTGCATTTTCTTGCGCTTCTTCCAGCGTCAGCTGGCCGTTTTTCACCATTTCATTGAATTGCGAGATATTTTGATTGATCAGCTTTACGCTATTTTCAAGGTTCTTCTCAATCAGGTCGTCAGTTGCGCTTTTCGCAGTTTGGTAGCTGGAGTAGCCGACAATTATGGATGGCAAAGCCAATAAAAATATGCAAAATAACAACATTTTCTTAAAGATTGAAAAGCTAAACTGCCAATTAACCCCTTTGTGTTTGTTCAAAATCTCCCTCCCCCAGTTTGTTTGTCTATTAATTGGTACTAAAGAACCATAATGTTCCTCTAAAACATAATACTTTTGCAAAGTGACATAATGCAAATAAACAAAACTATATTTATATACATAGTAGTGGAAGAGAGATTATCCAAGCGGGCAGATTTCAATCCGTCCAAGACCCGGGATGGTCCCTAATGAAGATTAAATGAAAATTGTTCTCAGGCGTTGATTTCCAGACAAAATTACATTATAAATTAAATAAGAGCAATTCTAATTTGCTACTTAAACTTAATCTAAATCTAAGAGGAGATGATCACATGGACACGACAACTTCGGCTAACGCAGGGAAATGCCCATTCATGCACGGCAGCGCTACCACTCTTAAATCTACTGTGACAACCAATCGCGACTGGTGGCCAAACCAGTTAAACCTGAACATTTTACATCAACATGATAGAAAATCTAATCCTATGGGAGAAGACTTTGATTATACAGAAGAATTCAAAAAACTAGACTACTTCGCTTTGAAAGAGGATCTTCGCAAGCTCATGACGGACAGCCAAGATTGGTGGCCAGCCGACTATGGTCATTATGGCCCATTTTTCATACGTATGGCTTGGCACTCCGCCGGTACATACCGTACAGGCGACGGACGCGGGGGCGGCGGCAACGGCACACAGCGCTTTGCTCCTCTTAACAGCTGGCCGGATAACGTCAATTTGGATAAAGCCCGCCGTCTGCTATGGCCCATTAAGCAAAAGTACGGCAACAAGATCTCCTGGGCTGACTTGTTCATTCTAACCGGTAATGTCGCGATCGAGTCCATGGGCGGCAAAACCTTTGGTTTCGGCGGCGGACGCGTAGACGTCTGGCATCCGGAAGAAGATATTTACTGGGGCAGCGAAAAAGAGTGGCTCGGCGATAACCGTTACACCGGCGACCGTGAGCTCGAAAATCCGCTTGCTGCCGTTCAAATGGGTCTCATCTATGTGAATCCGGAAGGTCCTAACGGCAATCCGGATCCGCTTGCAAGCGCCCGCGACATCCGCGAAACCTTCGGACGTATGGGCATGAACGACGAAGAAACCGTAGCGCTGGTAGCCGGCGGCCATACGTTCGGCAAGGCACACGGTGCCGGCGATCCTTCTCATGTAGGTCCGGATCCAGAGGCCGCGCCTATCGAAGCGCAAGGCTTAGGCTGGGCGAGCACGCACGGCTCCGGCAAAGGACGCGACGCGATCGGCAGCGGTATTGAAGGCGCTTGGACCCCTAATCCGACGCAATGGGATAACGGATTTTTCGAAATGCTCTTCGGCTATGAGTGGGAGCTCACGAAGAGCCCGGCAGGCGCACATATTTGGCATGCTGTAAATCCTGCCGAATCGCATCTTGCCCCGGACGCGGAAGATGCATCCGTTCGTGTGAAGACGATGATGACAACCGCGGATATGGCACTCCGTGTTGACCCTGTATACGAGAAAATTTCCCGCCGCTTCTACGAAAATCCGGAAGAGTTCGCTGATGCGTTTGCCCGCGCATGGTTCAAGCTGACACATCGCGACATGGGGCCTCGCGCAAGATATCTAGGTCCTGAGGTCCCAGCGGAGGAATTGATTTGGCAAGATCCTATTCCTGCTGCCGAATATGTCGTAACAGACGCGGAAGCGGAAGAGCTGAAAGCAAAAATTTTGGCATCGGGTCTTACGGTGAGCGAGCTTGTCACTACGGCTTGGGCTTCAGCCAGCACCTTCCGCGGCTCCGATAAGCGCGGCGGCGCCAACGGCGCACGCATCCGTCTCGAACCGCAAAGAAATTGGGAAGTGAATCAGCCCGAACAGCTGGACAATGTGCTGTCAATCCTTGAAGGCATCAAAGACGATTTCGGCAAAAATGTCAGCTTGGCCGATCTGATTGTGCTTGGGGGAACGGCCGCGGTAGAGAAAGCTGCGCGGGATGCAGGCTTTGACGTAACCGTACCTTTCACTCCTGGTCGCGGCGATGCGAAGCAGGAGCAAACGGATGTTGAAAGCTTTGCGGTGCTGGAGCCGGTCGCTGACGGTTTCCGCAACTATCAGAAGAAGCAGTACAGCGTAAGCGCGGCGGAATTGCTCGTAGACAAAGCACAGCTGCTGAACCTTACCGCTCCGGAAATGACCGTGCTGATCGGCGGAATGCGCGTGCTCGGCACAAACTTCGGCGGCACAAAACATGGCGTGTTCACTGAGCGTGTGGGCACCCTTACGAACGATTTCTTCGTTAACCTGCTCGACATGAACGTCGCGTGGAAGCCAGTTGAAGGCGGCGTTTACGAAGGACGCGACCGCAAGACGGGCCAAGTCATACGTACGGCAACGGTTGTTGACCTTGTATTCGGCTCGAACTCCATTCTGCGCGCCATTGCAGAAGTTTATGCCCAGGACGACAACAAGGAGAAGTTTGTACGCGACTTCATTGCCGCATGGGTAAAGGTGATGAATGCGGACCGTTTTGACCTAGTGGCGAACTAATTGCTGCGAATTCGAACTCATTTATTTGGAAAAAGCGTCGACCACTTTGGTTGGCGCTTTTCTTATTGGGAAATGGTTTTGCACTCACGGGCGGGACTTCCATCTCCATGACTCTTTTCATCTGCACGCGAACTCTCAGATTAGATCAGGACTTTGAATGGACCCGATATATTCGTACCCATAGATTTTCCCGGTCACACCTGTTGGAATGGCGCGGAACTTGCCCTTCTCAACCAATTGGCGGCAATATTTGATGACGGTTTGTTTATGCATCTCCAGTTCACTTGCGGCTTTCGGCGGGCAAACGATGCGATCATGCCGAATCGCCAGGAGCATCAACTGGCGTTCAACTTTACCGAATTTTCGGTTGATGATTTCGGTCCCGTCACGGTTCGCAGCGAGATAAGGGGCTAAGATGCTCCTCAACGTAGCAAGCACGAACGACGGATTCTCTTTCATCTCGTCCAATGAGATATGGAACACATGGCAATCTTGCGATTGCAGGAACAACGCTCGGTTCAGATCGGACCGGTATTTGGAACGATCTTTCCCATGTGAACCATAGTCCATGATTTCAAAAACAAATCGCAGCGCCCCTAATATCCAAATAAAGTCCACGAAGTAAGACCGGCCGCGCCAATCTCTAACCTCATATTCAGGATGAAGCCCAGCAAAATGCCCCATCAGCGTCCACCATATCTTTTCTACAAAAAGTTGATTGCCGTACCCATGCCCCCTTAACAATGCGTCCTTCCGCTCTCCACGGCGTCTTGATAGATGCTCCTTTAACCATTTCTCATGTTCGATCTCGAAACTCAAGTCGCGTCACCCTTTCCAGGCAAACAAAAAGCCCCGACTTCCCTTCAGTGTGAAGGAAATTCGGGGCGTGCTTCGCCTCATGATTAATACCTCTATAATACCTGATCCGAACACTTGTTGCAATTCGCATTTTGCACGATGTATCGTATACGCTGCAGACGCCGGGCATCTTCTCGCTTGGTTTTTTACGGTTTTTCCACAAAATTTCGCCTCGAGCACCTCATTCGTACAAACTTCCGCAGCATGCACCTTTCCCGCTCCTTTTTGTACGTTTTTTCGCACAAACTTTCCCCTCAAGCACCTCATTCGCACTCTTTTGTACAATTTTTTCGTACAAACTTCCGCCTCATGAACCTTTCCCGCTCCTTTTTGTACGTTTTTTCGTACAAACTTTCGCCTCGAGCACCTCATTCGTACAAACTTCCGCAGCATGCACCTTTCCCGCTCCTTTTTGTACGTTTTTTCGTACAAAATGCTGCTGCAAGACGTCCACACGGGCACTTTTGTACGATTTTTCGTATAAAGTTCCGCCTCGAGCACCTCATTCGCACCCTTTTATACGATTTTTCGTACAAACTTCCGCCTCATGAACCTCTCCCGCTCTTTTTTGTACGTTTTTTCGTACAAAATGCTGCTGCAAGACGTCCACACGGGAACCTTTGTACGATTTTTCGTATAAAGTTCCGCCTCATGAACTTTTCCAGTTCTTTTTTGTACGTTTTTTCGTACAAAATTATGCTACGGGATAGGCGGGTGCTAAAGTTTGTACGATTTTTCGTTCAATATGCTGCTGTGAGAAGGACAGGCTCTCTCTTTTGTACTATTTTTCGTACAAAATACCCCTGCGGGGCGCACAGGCGACTACTTTTGTACGTTTTCTCGCTCAAAATGGTACTGCGGGATGGGCGGGTGCTCCAGTTTATACGATTTTTCGTACAAACTGCTGCTGCAAGACGTTCACACAGGCACTTTTGTACGATTTTTCGTACAAAATTATGCTGCGGAAAGGCCGAGCGCCTTCTTTTGTACGATTTTTCGTACAAAACGCTGCCGCGGGACGGACGGGCTCTCTCTTTTGTACGATTTTTCGTACAAAATGCTGCTGCGAGGCGCACGGGCGCTCCAGTTTGTACGATTATTCGTACAAACTGCCCCAGCCGGACGCCCAGGCGCCTACCTTTGTACGATTTTTCGTACAAAGCGCAGCTGTGGAGCGCGTAGGCGTTCCAGTTTGTACGATTTTTCGTACAAATTGCCCCAGCCGGGCGCCCAGGTGCGTCGGCCGATTGTATTGCCGCCCGACATCGTTAATGCCGGTCATAATCGACAGCCAATCCGGCTTCAGATCCAGCACGTCCGTCTGCCAGCGTTCCTTCAAATCGCGAACCGTATTGCTGCTTATGCCCATGTTCACGACCCGAATCCCGTACTTTCGGATAAGCTGCCGTCAGAAGCCCGTCTAACAGCGAAACATAGCCTTGCCGAGCGCCCCGAAAAGCCCCTCCCCGTAAGGTCTTGCCCGTTCGCAATCGGTACCCGAATCATCAATCATGACCAGCTTCGATTTTGGTTCCAGCAACATTGCGCAAGCCTCCTTCGACCATATAAAGACGTATTAGTCCTTTGCGTTACTTTCCTCCATTTCAAGGACTGCCGCCAAAAACGCAAGAGCGAGTCCTTGTCCCCAGCCTTGAGCCCATTTCCTGTCGATGCCAAGGTAGCCGGCCATATCCTTCATAACGGCCGTGCCACCCGATACGTTCATGACCCGGCCGTTGTCTGCGATGTTCTCGAGCAGGCCTTCAAGCGCCTTCTGCACGTGCTTCGCGTGCAGCGGATTGTTCTGCGTGACCATCGCCGCCCCAATGCCCGCTGTCGCCGACACCTCGCCATAGGCGTCCGAATAGTTGAGAACCGTACCCCAAAGTCCGTCTTCCTTCTGCAGCTTCTTGATCGCAGCCAATTGGTCCCGCAGAGAGCTCCAAATATGCATCATTGGAGGGTACAGGTAGCCTTCCGGTAAAATCTTGGCTGCCCGGGACATCGTATAGGCCGCCCATGCGTTGGCGCGCGCCCAATAGATGCCGGACATATGGTCCTTCTTAATATGGTTATAGCCGTGATACCACAGCCCGTCGTTTTCATCCTGCAAGTAATTGATATGCCAGAAAAACTGATGCAGCGCATCGTCGATCAGATGCTTCTTATCGAACATAATGCCTGCGCGCAGCATAAAATACGCCGCCATAAACAGCGTGTCCGCCCAGGCCTGCTCAGGGAAGTCGTTGCCTGCCGACACCGTATGCTGAAGCACCCGGTCGCCGAAGCGCAGCGCTTTATTTTCGAGGTAGTCGGTCTTGCTGAAAATAAGCTCGGCATACTTCTCGTGCTTCGTATGCTCATACAACGTGAGCAGCATATGCCCCATCGCGCACGTATTGACCGTCCATCCCGGCAGACCGGCTTCCACATATTCGTCCACCCATGCGATCATCCGATCGAGGTAAGCTTGTTCACCCGTTACTTCAAACGCCCGGCTGACGCCATAGTAAGCGACACCACCAGGCCAATCCCATGTGAGGTCCATGTCGAACGTATACTCGGCCACGCGTCCAACGGCTAGCTTCAATTGAATCGCTTCTGCATTTACCTTCATCCCGTTCATCTCCTCATCTGTCGTTTAAAAATCGCGAGCCCCCGCCGGAAGCAGGGGCTCTGAAATGGAAACACTCTCTACTTATTTAGCTTAATAATCCATACATCATGGCCAGCAAGCTCCGCCTTGCCTCCGTTCAGCTGGCGGTCGTTCAGCAGTTCAACGCCAGCCCGGTCGCCCAGTTCGACCGTAACGGCATCCGCGTTATGGTTTAGCACGAACAAGTAATCTTGGCCGTCCTTGGTCCGGAGCGTCGTCTCCACGCCTTCCGGCACGGAAGGAACAAGAGGCTTGATCCCGCGGGAGGCGCACAGCTGCGACAGCCAGTCTTGAAGGAATGACGCCTCCGGGCTCGTCGCCAAATACCAGGCTTCGCCTTCGCCGAACTTGTTCACGGTAAGCGCCGGCATGCCGCGGTAGAAATCGTCGCCGTATACCGCTTTCACCTCGGCTCCTTCCGAATGAATCAAGTCGCAGAGCATGCCGCATTCATATTCAGGCTTTAAGCCGGAAGCGATGTCCCGTACGACAATCCGATTGCGCTGGCTTGGAAGCAAAGCATCGATTTCTTCCGCCCATATGCCGAGAAGCTTCCGCAGCTCGCCCGGATATCCGCCTGTTTTGACCAAATCGTTCTCGTCGACAATGCCGCTGAAGAAGGTCGTAATGAGTGTGCCGCCGGCGCCTACATACTGCTCCAGCTTATTCGCTACGCCCTGCTTCACCATATACATAACGGGCGCAATGACGAGATCGTAGCCGCTAAGGTCGGCTTCCACGCTGACCACATCCGCCCCGATACCTAAGCGGTACAGCGCGTCGTAAAATTTGTGCGCTTCGTCCACATATTTAAGAGCGACGGAAGGGCCGCTGGACATTTCGACCGCCCACCAGTTTTCCCAGTCGAACAGAATCGCGACCTTGGACTGAACCCGGGAGTCCAGCAGCGAGTCGCCGAGCTTGCCGAGCTCCGCGCCGAGCTGAGCGCATTCGCGGAACACGCGGGTATGCTCGTGGCCGACATGCTCGATGACGGCTCCGTGATATTTCTCGCATGCGCCAATCGACCGGCGAAGCTGGAAAAACATGATCGTATCCGCGCCTCGCGCCACAGCCTGGTAGCTCCACAGCCGCATGACGCCCGGACGCTTCAGCGAGTTGTAAGGCTGCCAGTTTTGCTGGCTCGGCGTCTGCTCCATCAGCATGAACGGCTGCCCGTCCTTCAAACCGCGCATCAAATCGTGCATCATGCCCGTGTAGCTGTGCGGCGTATCGAAGCGCGGGTAGTTGTCCCATGACACAACGTCCATATGCTTCGCCCATTTGTGGTAGTCGAGCTTTTTGAAGGCGCCCATCAAGTTCGTCGTGACAGGAATGTCCGGCGTGTGCTTTTTGACCGCTTCATATTCCAGCTTGTAGCATTCGAGCAGGCTGTCGGAATGGAACCGGGTATAGTCGAGCGAGATGCCCTGGAAGTTCGTTGCCTGACGGCCGTTCATGCCCTCCCATTCCTCGCTTTGGCCGCTAGGCAGCACGATCTCTTCCCAGTCATAGAACGTATGGCCCCAGAATGAGGTATTCCAGGCGCGGTTGAGCTCCTCAAGCGTCCCGTAGCGCGCTCTCAGCCATTCGCGGAAAGCCGCCTCGCAATTGTCGCAGTAGCAATTCCCGGCGCCGCCGTATTCATTGTTAATATGCCAGATGAGAAGCGCCGGGTGATCCTTATAGCGCTCCGCAAGCTTCTCCGCCATACGTGCCGCGTACTTGCGATAGGTCGGACTGTTCGGGCAGGAATTGTGACGCCCGCCGAACTTGCGTTTGTTGCCGTTGAAGTCCACCTGAAGCACATCCGGGTATTTACGCGCCATCCAGGCAGGATGAGCCGCCGTGCTCGTCGCGAGGCAGACGCCGACTCCGCCCTCATGAAGCTTGTCCATCATCTCGTCCAGCCAGTCGAAGTTATAGGTATCCTCATCCGGCTGGTTCTTCGCCCAAGCGAATACGTTCAGCGTCGCCACATCGATGCCGGCCAGCTTGAACATGCGTAAATCCTCGTCCCAAATCGACTTCTCCCACTGGTCCGGGTTGTAGTCGCCGCCGTACCAAATTTTCGGCATTTTCGCGTTAATCATAAGCTCGCACCTCGTCATATATGATAAAACTGCATTTTCTATCTTTATCTTATGGCTTATAATGTCTATATCCAATATAAAAAAAGGGAATACGCGTATAAGAATTTGGAGGTTTTTCAGCATGCGCCTCGTCGTTCCGGCTTCCCCTGCCGAGCTCTTGCCTCTGCAGCTAGAAACGATTGGAATTAAACATGACCAAGAGAAAATTGATCGGCCAAGCGGGTATCCCTACTATCACTGGCTTCAGACGCTGGAAGGTGAAGGCGAGCTGTCGGCGGCCGGCCGCACCTGGAGAATGGCGGAGCGGTCGGGCATCCTTCTCGCGCCGGGCACGCCTCATCGGTACGAAGCAAGGGGCGGCCGATGGCTGACCGGCTTCATTACGTTTCATGGAAGCGCGGCGGCCGGGCTCGTGCAATCGCTCGGCTTTGGCATAGCTGAACATTTTCAATGGGAACCCGGCCAAAATCAGATAACCGATCAGCTGGCAAGCTTGCTCGCATTCGCCGAATCGGGCGTGGATCCGTCAGGATGGCGGTACTCCGCTGATTTGTACCGCTTTCTGACGCTTCTTCGAACCGATGCCCGCATGGACAATCGGCCGTCTATGTCAAAGAGGCTGGAGCGGATTCAAGCCCTGCTGGACTGGCTGGAGAAAGAATTCGCCAACCCGGAAATCGGCCTCTCGGATATGGCATCGCGGCTTGGCATAGGCGAACGGCAGCTGAACGAAAGGTTTCGCGAGCTGTTCGGCCAGACGGCCTACGCCTATTTGATCCAGCTGCGGCTCCGCAAGGCGAAAGAATGGCTTCCTTCCCGGCCGGATTGGTCCGTTCGCCGTATCGGGGAAGCGGTCGGGTTCCGCGACGCAAGCCATTTCGTGGCCACATTTCGCCGGATGGAAGGCATGACGCCCGAGACGTATCGGAGGCTGTACGGCGCGGGGGTTGTTTCGGATCGAAAACCCGATTAGCGGATGCGCAGCGGTATAAACGTCATCTGACGAACGCTCTATGAAAATCCTCGACTTTCGTCGGGCCCCGCTCCCTGCTGCGGTCTATTTCGGGTTGCGGCGTTCTCCGGTACAATAGATCCAAATCTTTTAGAGGAGCGCGGGCAATGGATTATAACCAAAAAGTCCGATTTGAAATTTCGGCTTGGGAGCATCAGTTATTTAAACCGCCCGGGTGGCTGGAGCGAACATCGAAAACGATCGGCAAGCGAATTAATGACATGATTCCCCCCAAGGTTCATGATTTCATGACGGCAACGATAAGATCAATCGTGCGCACGGCGCTGTTTGGAGCGGAATATACCCCATCGAGAGCGGTGCAGCGGTTTTCCCTGGAGCTCGCCGACGAAGAAGCGAAACGATTATTGTCGTTATACCAAAAAATCGCGGCTGCCGAAGGCGCAGGCACCGGGGCGGGCGGCATTCTGCTTAACGTCGTGGACTTCCCGGCGCTTATTGCAATTAAAATGAAATTTTTGTTTGAATTAGCCCATATCTACGGGTACGACACGAAGCATTTTTCCGAGCGGGTTTTTATTCTAAAGGTGTTTCAACTGGCGTTCTCCGGGCAGGAGCAGCGTTTCCATTTGTTAAACTCGATTAAACGTTGGGATAGAGAGAAGGCGCAGTGGTTCTCGGACACCGAATATTATAAAAACATGGATTGGGAGACTTTCCAGAAGGAGTATCGCGACTCTATCGACTTTCGGAAAATGCTGCAAATGGTTCCGGGGATCGGCGCGGTGGCAGGCGCATGGGCGAATTACACCATCCTTGAGGAGCTTGGCGAGTCCGCAATGAATGCGTACCGACTGCGAAGATTGGATGAGGGAGGAGGAGACCAGGGTTAATCCCCGCCGCCTCCCCCACCGCCGTCGCAGCCGCCATCAGAGCTTCCGGAATCTGAATAGCCGCCCGAATAACTATCCCCGCCTCCGTTTTTGCGGCCTGACTTCGGTGCATTCATCGAAGAAACGGCAGCCCATACGATCATGATCAATGTGAATATTAGCAGCAGTGTCGGTATCATTAGCATCCACTCCTTTTTTTGTTGTAAGGAAAGATTATCATGAGATTGTAAAGAAATGATTAATGCAAATGTGTAATTGTGTTAATTTTCTGATAATTCAGACTACAGTCGACAACATAAAAAAGCTCGGCTGCTTGACTCATTCAAGCAAACCGAGCTGCAATCACTGCCTTTATTAGATAAGCTGCGGAGTAATCCGAACCGCCTGCTGCTGGGCCTTCAAGCACAGCTCGGCCGCCATGAACGCATGCTCCTGCGTCATTGCGTTTTCGGTCCGGTTCAGGCAGTCCAGAATCAATTCTCCGAAGAACGGATATCCGACCTGCCCGCTGACATGAAAGTGAAATTCGCCGTCATGGTTAACCAAGTAGACATGATTACTGGACTGCTCCCTGCCGACATCGATGTATTTTCTCACTTCGATATAACCTTTGGTTCCCAATATAAGGGTACGGCCGTCTCCCCACGTTCTGAGACCGTCCGGCGTAAACCAATCGACCCTGAAATACTGCGTGGCGCCGTTGTCCCCAAGAAGGGTCGCGTCCCCGAAATCTTCAAGCTCCGGATAGTCCGGGTTGTCGTAGTTGGCGATTTTACTGTGAAGCACCTCCGCCTTCTTACAGCCGGCATAGAACAAGAACTGCTCGACCTGGTGGCTGCCGATGTCGCACAGGATGCCGCCGTATTTCTCCCTCTCGAAAAACCATTTGGGCCGGGATTTGGCGTTAAGCCGATGCGGCCCGAAGCCCGTCACTTGAATAACCTTTCCGATTGCGCCTTGTTCGATAAGCTGGCCAGCATAGACGGCGCTTTCGACATGGACTCGTTCGCTATAGTAAACCGCGTATTTCCGGCCGGTCTCGCGTACCTTCACGCGGGCCGATTCCAATTGCTCTAGCGTTGTAAAGGGAGCTTTATCCGTAAAATAATCCTTGCCGGCGTCCATCACCCGAAGACCGAGCGCGCAGCGTTCCGACGTTACAGCCGCGCCTGCTACGAGGGAAACCTCCGGATCCGTAAGAATCTCCTCCTCCGAAGCCGCAATTTTCACCCCAGGGTAGACGCTCGCGAATTTCTCAGCCTTGGCGGCATCAGGGTCGAACACCGACTTTAACGTTGCCCCCGCTTCGATCAAACCGTTAACCATGCCGTAAATATGGCCATGGTCCAGCCCAATGGCGGCAATCACAAATTGTCCAGGCCCTACGACCGGATTCGGCTTTCCCTTCGGCGCGTAATTCATGCCGTCGTGCTTCTGCATCTCTCATGACCCCCTTCTTATTTTTTTTCGGCAAAGCTGCCCGTCGTAATGTTCTGATCCGAGAAGTTCTCGACACTGGCGCTCTTCTGATAGAAATAAGGCACGTTACGCTTGACGCCCTCCTGCGTATAGAAAGGATCATCCGGCTGCAGGGGGAGCTGCACCTTCGAGCCCGTGCTTGCGGATTTATAAATGCTCATAATGAGCTCAAGCGTGCTGCGGCCGCTTACTCCGTCTATTAGCGGCGGCGTTCCGGTCTCAATAGCGCCGAGTACGTTGTCTATTTGCGCGGTATGCCCTTCATAAGGCAAATCCGGCAGCTTGTCATACAAATCTTCGATCTGCTTCTCAAGCTCCGCATTCCGCTCGGGAAATCCGTTCGGCCTCGATACCGACGCCGTAACCTTCCAAGGCGCCGAGATCCGCGCGTGTTGCCCTTGGAAAATAAGCTGCTGTTCTTCGCCGTGATGGACGACGGAGCTCGTAATCTGTCCCAACGATCCGTTCGGATACCGAAGCATCGCGATCGACAGATCCTCCACCTCCGCGTTATCGTGGGCGACATTGCTCATGAAGGCTTGAATCTCGCTAGGTCGTCCCAGCATCCACAGCAAGGCGTCCATATGATGCACCGCATGGTTCAGCGTCGGCCCGCCTCCCTCCTTCTCCCAAGTGCCGCGCCACCATAAGTCATAATAGCAATGTCCCCGCCACCAGAAGGAGTCAACCTGGGCATGCAGAATATTCCCCGCCAGTCCGCTGTCCAGAACGCTCTTCAGCTTCATAATTGGGTTTCTGAACCGGTTCTGGGCGATGACCGATAACATTTTTCCGTTGCGGTCCGCCGCTTCAATCATCGCGTCGCATTCCTCAAGGGACGCTGCCATCGGCTTTTCCACCATGACATGACTGCCCGCATTCAGGAAATCGATCGTGACTTCCGCATGTACGAACGGGGGCATACAAATCGATACAAGGTCGATGCCGTCTTCGAGCAGTTCTTTGTAATCCTTCACGACTTTGGCATTCAAACCGAACTGCTCCCGCTTCGCTTCCGCTTTCTCGGGATACAGATCGCACAGAGCGACGATTTGACAACGATCTTTGAACCGCAGATACCCTCCGATATGGGCGGCTGATATCGCTCCGGTTCCGATAATGGCTACTTTTAACATGGCTCTTCCTCCTAGGAATTGATGTCCATACGTAGTATCTTAACCGAGCCGGCTTCCCAATTGTGATACAGCATAGAGGGAAAAATAACGCTAGATTGCGGTTTTTGCTCGCGGATAGACTTGAATTAGCCCCTATGCCTTGCTATATTGGGGGTAGCTTTGAAATCGCATACATCCTTGTGACAATGGGAAGGTGAGTCTCTTGCCGGTCTCGACGAGCAATTTCAGCGAGGTGCCCCTATATTTCGCTTATAGACGCCTTAGCGTAAATAACGAGCATAAAGAGACGTTCCATTCCCACCTTGGCGTAGAGATCTTGTACATCCATCAGGGAAGCGGAACGATGATCGTGAACAATAACAGCTATGAGATTAAGCCGGGGATGCTTTGCATTTTCCAGCCGAATCAGCTCCATCATTTAACGCTAGATTACTCCGACGGCCAAAGCTTCGAACGCTCCTTGGCGATTTTTGAACCGACCATGTTTGAAGCGTATTTCGAGAATTGGCCGGGGCTTCACGCTTTTTACCGTTTTATTTATTTAGGACAGCTGCCCTCCCCATGTCTATACGAGATCAGGGATGCCCGCCTGCTGGACAACCTGTTCAAAAGCATGCACGACCGCTTGCCGGCGCTTAGAGACACGGATAAGCATGAAGAAATTTCTCTTTTCTTAGTCCCCTTATACCGCTGTCTTAAGCAAGAGTGGAGCAGCCTGAATGAGCATCCCGCAGTCTACCGGACCCGCCGCAGAAACGATCAAGTGGAGCATATCCTGAACTGGATTGAGGCTCACTATTCGGAGCCGTATTCCTTGGACGAAATGGCGCGGTCGCTTCATCTGTCACCCTTCTACCTGTCCCGCTTGTTCAAAGAGGCAACGGGAATCAACATTTCCGAATACATCGCGACGCGCAGAGTTCATCAATCCGTGCTGCTGCTGACCACGACAAATAAGCCCGTATCTCTTATCGCGGAAGAGATCGGGCTTATGAATAGCTCATATTTTTGCAAATTGTTCAAATCGCATATGGGAATTACGCCGCATCAATACCGGAAGAGATGGACGAGACATTAACGCTGACGCGTGTGAATGGGTCACCCTTCAATCTCATAACTTCGCACTTCTCAAGATTAATGAAGCCTCTTGAGACGAGTCGCTACAAGTTTGCGGAGCAAACAAGCCTGTATTTAGCCCCCTTGGCCGTCTTAAACGATATGCAGCCCGAGGTAGCCCCCTCTTCAAAAGCGACCGCACTTCCGCTCGCATCCGTCACCTTAACAGCCGACCGCGTATAGACCGCGCACGGTTCGCCGTTCAAAGAATGGATTTCCGCTTCGCTCAGCTTGCCATCCTGCCACTTCATACGCACTTCGAATCCGCCGCGCGCCCGCAGTCCGCTTATTGAACCAAACGACCACGCTTCGGGAAGCGCGGGCAGCAAGTGAAGAAATCCCTGATGAGACTGAAGCAGAAGCTCCGCGATGCCGGCTGTCGCCGCAAAGTTGCCGTCGATTTGGAATGGCGGGTGCGCATCGAATAGATTCGCATAAACGCCGCCCTTCTCCCCCGTATCGGCCTTCACAAGCTGCAACAAATTGGAGATCAGGCGCAATGCTCGATTCCCGTCCTGGAAACGCGCCCATAGGCTGATTTTCCAGCCGAGGCTCCAGCCCGTGCCCCCGTCCCCTCGGCGCTCCAGCGACGTGCGCGCCGCGGCGTACAGCTCTGGCGACTGTTCATGGTCCAGCTGCCTGCCCGGATAGACGCCGAATAAATGGGATACGTGGCGATGATGCGGATCCTCATCCTCGAAGTCTTTGTACCATTCTTGCAGCTGGCCGTATTTGCCAATCCGCAGAGGGAGCAATCGGCCCCGGGCTGCTCTCAGTTCTTCTCGGAATGCTTCATCGGTTTGCAGCGCTTCGGCCGCTTCGATGCAGTTCGTAAATAAATCCCATAAGATCGACAGATCCATTGTCGAAGCCGCGCCGACAGCCGCCAAGGCGCCGCTAGCGTCCCGGAATTTATGCTCCGGCGAAGTGGACGGGCTTGTTATCAGGTTGCCGTGCTCATCCGGAATCAGCCAGTCCAGACCGAACAACGCCGCTTCTTTCATGACCGGATAAGCTTTATTGCGAAGGTAGTCCTCATCCCGGCCGAAAGCGTAATGCTCCCACAGATGCTGGCATAGCCAAGCGCCGGCCATCGGCCAGAACGCCCAGGCCGGATCGCCATGTCCATATTCGCCTACCGGCGCGCTTTGAGCCCAAATATCCGAGTTGTGATGGGCCGTCCAACCGCGGGCGCCGTAATTGATTTCCGCGGTCTTCTTGCCTGTTACCGCCAAGCTGCCGATGTAATCAAGCAGCGGCTGATGGCACTCCTGCAGGTTGCAGGTCTCGACGGGCCAATAATTCATTTCGGTATTAATATTCAGCGTATAATTGCTGCTCCAAGGCGGCCTCGTGTCCTTGTTCCAGATGCCCTGCAGGTTAGCGGGCTGCGTGCCGGGACGGGAGCTGGCGATCATCAGATAGCGGCCGTACTGAAACAGCAGCTCCACCAAGCTTGGATCCGAAGCCCCAAACTCGGTAATTCTTTTGTCCGTCGGCATTTCTTCGGGGCTCACCCGGTCGCCGAGATGAATTTGCACACGGTCGAATAAGCTGCAGTAGTCGCGGATATGCTCGTCCCGAAGCGCTTGGTATGTACGCCCCATAGCTGTGGTCAAGCTGGCGTTCACGATTTCCCCCGGGTCCTTCCCCTCCTTGCCCGGAGAACGGTCAAACCCGTTGAAGCTCGTAGCGGCGCTAAAATATATGGTGACACTCGTTGACTTGCGGACATGGATCCCGTCGGAATCCACCCGCACTTCGCCGTCGTCGGCAATGGCCGTAAGCCTTCCTTCGAAGGACATCGCTTCGCCGTTTTCCTCTTCTTCATATTGAATAGGCTGATCGACGCGATAATAATTGGGCGCGACATAAACCGGCGCCTTGCCGCGAATGATCCACTGGCCGTTCTCTTGGGACGACCGTGCTTGCAGTCTGCCATCCAGACGCGCGGTAAAATTCAGCATGCCTTCATGGCTGGACAGCAGCCTTATCGCGATGATCTGCCCGGGATAAGAGGCGAAATATTCCCTCGAGTACCGAACGCTCCCCACCATGTATTCAGCGCGGGATATGCCCTGCCGCAAATCCAGCTCCCTGCGGTAGGAGTGCGCGTGGTCTCCGTGGCCGAATACAATGGAAATATCGCCAAACGGCAAATACGACTGCGTATAAGGCCCAAGCATCTCCTTGCATAGCCGATCGGCTTCCGCGTACCGGCCTTCCGCCACAAGCCGGCGCACCTCCGGTAGCACTACTTTGGCGCGCGGGTTGTTCCAGTCCTTCGGACCGCCGGACCACAGCGTGTCTTCGTTTAATGGAATGGTTTCTGTCTCGATGCCGCCGAATATCATGGCACCGAGCCGTCCATTGCCAATGGGCAGCGCTTCCGTCCATTCCTTCGCCGGGCGAGAGTATGAAAGCTTCATCTGGTATCCTCCCTTTTTTACAGCTCCACAATCGCTTTAATCACCTTAGACTCCGGTTTCAGCCACGTCCCGAACGAATCTGCCATACGGTCAAATGAGGACCGGTGCGTTATGAATGATTGGATATCCAATGTTTGGCTGCCTAGAACATCCATCACATGACGGAAGTCGGACATGCACGCGTTCCTGCTGCCCATGAGCGTTAGCTCGCGCTTATGAAACTCCGGGTCCGAGAACGTAATATCCCCTTTCACCAAGCCCACAAAAACCAGCTTGCCTCCATGGGCGGCCAATTCGAACGATCTCGTCATCGATGCCGCGTTGCCCGTCGCGTCGAACACGGCGACTGGAAATTCTCCATTCGTTAATTCGGACAGCCTTTCCTTTCCTTCGCATTGAACCGCGTTGACCGTCTCATCCGCCTTCGCCCATTTTTTGCAAAACGCTAGCCTTTCTTCGTTAATATCCATCGCGATGACCCGAGCTCCCGCGTATTTCGCGAACGCCATGACGCCAAGACCAATCGGTCCCGATCCGATAACTAGCACCGTATCGGACGCCCCGACATCGGCCCGACGTACGGCATGCGCGCCGATCGCTAACGGCTCGATCATGGCCGCTTCATCGAACGAGAGCGTATCGGCTTTCAGCAGATGCGTAAGAGGGACAGAAATCCGCTCCCTCATCCCGCCGTCTATATGCACGCCAATCACTCGCATATTGGCGCAGCAGTTTGTGTGGCCGCGGCGGCAGGCGATACATTCGCCGCAATGAAGGTAGGGAATGATCGCGACCTTATCGCCAGGTGCCAGACCTGCGCTATTTTCGCCGATTTGATCAATGACGCCCGATAATTCATGCCCCAGAATTCTTGGATATTGGAAAAACGGCTGATTGCCCTTAA
The DNA here is from genome assembly GCF_003583765.1 of Paenibacillus nanensis. GTDB lineage: Bacteria > Bacillota > Bacilli > Paenibacillales > Paenibacillaceae > Pristimantibacillus > Pristimantibacillus nanensis. Next base: position 36,816 of record NZ_QXQA01000003.1, on the reverse strand, counting down.
ACGCGTGATAATCCGTTCCGCAAATGCCGATTCGCCGAATGGTTACGACCGCATGCCCCTCCGTCAGCACTGGTTCCGGCAAATCCCCTGTCATACGGAATTGTTCAATTGCTTCACATACAATGCCTTTCAATTCGATCACCTCTTTTCCTTAGGCAAGTATATTGGCGTTATATTGAGGCAGTCCGCTGACCCAGGTTCGGTTATGCACCGGCCTAAGAATGTCCAGCACCTCTTTCAACAGCTCTTCGTCCATCGGCTCATCCGTCCATTCCGCGTTTTTTACGATATTTTCCGGGTTGGCCGTACTGACGAGCGTTGTCGGGATGCCGGAGTGGCTCGTCGAGAATTGAACCGCCAGCTTCGCGATGTCCGAACCGCGTTCTGCCGCATGCTTTGCTGCCCGAAGGCAGGCTTCCTTCAGTTTCGTGCTCGCCGGATGCCATTCGGGCGTTCCGCGCGTGCTTAACAGGCCCATCGACAACGGGGAAGCGTTGACGAGACCGACGCCGTGCTTCTCCAATAGCGGAAGCAGACGGAGCAAGGAAGTGTCATTCAACGAGTAGTGACAATAGGAAATAATGGCGTCTACCTGAACCTTTGGAAGCATCTGCTCGAATAATGCGAGCGGCAGGCCGCAAATGCCGGTGAATCGTATTTTCCCTTGCTGCTTCAGGCTGTTCAGAGCTGGAATCGCTTCTTCCAAAATCGTTTCCGGCGGAACAAATTCAATGTCGTGCAGAAAAAGAATGTCCACATAGTCCGTTTGCAGCCTTCGCAAGCTTTCTTCCAAGCTCGCTTCTATTCTCGACCTTGAAAAGTCGAAGGCGTCGATCCCATATCGGCCTGTTTTCGTGCTTAAATAAAAACGGTCCCGAGCGGTTTGTCCGATGGCTTTGCCGAGTACGGCTTCAGCCTTAGTAGCGCCGTAATACGGCGAGACGTCTATGTAATTCATGCCAGCATCGAGAGCTGCGTGAACGGTGCGAATGCTTTCCGCGTCATCCGTTTCACGAAATACGGAACCGAGCGAGGAGGCGCCGAAGCTAAGCGTCGAAACCTCCAATCCTGTCTTGCCTAAAAGACGGTATTTCATATAGCCACTCCCTTACTAAAAAAATTGATCTAGCGTTGCTCGCGTCATTTTATCTTATAAAATCGCTTGGCATTGTCGCCGAATAGCTTAGCCCGCTCCGGTTCGCTCCAAGTTTTAGGCAGCGCTCCCTCCAGCACATTCACCACTTCATCATAGCTTGCGGCAAGCAAACAAACCGGCCAATCCGTTCCGAACATAACCCGCTCTGTACCGAATAAGCGAATTACATGCTCGATATATGGCTTGAAGTGCTCCGGCTTCCACGCCAGATGATCCGCCTCTGTTACCATGCCGGACAATTTGCAATATATATTGGGATGCCTCGACATCCTTTCCATCTGGGAAGCCCATGGCTCGTATAGCTGCTCCGCGATTCGCGGCTTACCAATATGGTCAATCACTCCTCGGAGTCCAGGAACCGCATCGAGCAAGTCGCCCAGCACATCCAATTGGTCCGATTTTACGAGCAGATCGACCGGGATATCCATTTTGGCGTACTCCTGAAGCGCTTCCACGAACGAGCGTTCAAGCACGCGGCTCACGTCGGACATGTCCTGAATCATAATGCGGAAGCCAACAAACTTCGGATGTTTCCGGAAACGCTCAAAATATTCCCAATGTGAGGGATCAAATAGGTCCAGCCAGCCGACAACGCCTAGAATCGAGTCCGACCGGTCGGCCAATGTGAACAAATATTCGGTCTCCTGAATCGTTGGGGCTGCTTGTACGACGATTGTGCCGTCTATGCTGTATTTCGTTAAATGGCTTTCGAGGTCTTCGGGCAAGTAGTCCCGATATAATACGGGCAATTCCTTCGTAATCCAGCCGTAATCGGTACGGGTCATCGACCAATAGTGCTGGTGGGCATCAATCCGCATAGGAAGTCCTCCTCTAGCTTGATAATAATGATTTTACACTTATAATTGGGAATAGAAATATCAAACTATAGCATTTTTATGTCCATTTTTGATATGAAGCTCAAGCTCGTCAACTCTGGGGGGGACTGACCGCATGCAGCCTATCCGCAAACCATTTTCGCTAGATCCGGCGTTTCCGTTCGAGATGGTCTATAGGGGAATTCGCCATACGGAGAATGAACTGCCCGATCATTTGCATGACTTGTACGAAATCGTGTATATCCACGAGGGGAAAGGAACTTTTTTTATCGATCACACCCTGTACGAGAAAGGCCCCGGCGATTTATTCCTGATCCCCGGGAATACGATCCACCGCGCGTTTCCATCATCCGACGGACCCGTCGTTTCGACTGCCGTCTTTTTCGCGCCGTCGCTTGTGCAAGCCGTCTCGCCGATCGATGGCTATCAGCCGCTTAAATGCTTCGAAATCGCGCATAGGCTGAAACATTATAAGGTTGCGTTGACCGAACAAGCGAGATTGCGGATCGAAGCGGCAATCCAGAATATGCGGAACGAAGCAATCGAGCAGGCACCGGGCTATCGCCAAGCGTTATGGCTTCAATTGCAGCAAGTGCTGCTTGAGCTGTCCAGGCATCCGTTTATGAAAGACACGGTCTCCCCCGTAACCGGGTTTGCGCCGAAGTGGATTCAGCATGCGCTGCGGGAGATCGACCGCGACCCCGTCGGGTGTGGCGGACTTGCGGAACTAGCGGAGAAGGCATGCGTCAGCGCCAGCCACTTTTCCCGAGTGTTTAAGCAGCTGACCGGCATGAACGTCACCGATTACGTCAATGCCAAACGGCTTGCCGGTGCGAAGGAGCTGCTGCTTTCATCGGATGATACGATCGAGACCATCGCGCTCCGCTGCGGCTTTCAAGGCATGCGCCACTTCTATGAAAGCTTTAAAAAGCTGACAGGCGTGACGCCCAAAACCTACCGCCGCCAGATGAAAGCGTAGCGGCAGGGGCTACGCTGTATGTTCGCATCACTCTATGGTTCGGGTCTCTCTGCATGTTCGCATCTCTCTGTGGGTCGCGTCTCTCTGCATGTTCGCATCTCTTTGTGGGTCACGTCTCTCTGTATGCTTGCTTCTCGTTCTGCGCCCGTACGTACCCCGCTGCTCTATCTCGTTCTCCTTCTCGATGTGGTGCCTGTACCCTGATGTATGTGTACTGATGCACGCCCTCTTCTGCTATATGCCCGTACCAATATAGGTACGTCCCTCGGCGTATGCTCTTTTGCGCTCTCCTTCTCAACCGTTTTTTTTGTACGATATTTAGTACAAACTCCCGCCCTTTTGTACGATATTTCGTACAAACTGCCCAGTCCTACGCCTCATATGCCCTACTTTGTACGATTTTTCGTACAAATTCCCGCCACTTGTCTCGCAGACGAGCTCCTTTGTACGATTTTTCATACAAATTCCCGCCACTTTCCTCCTACTCGTCCCCTTTTGTACGATATTTCGTACAAACTGCCCAGTCCTACGCCTCATATACCCTACTTTGTACGATTTTTCGTACAAAATTCTGCCACTTCCCTCCTGCTCGCACCCTTTTGTACAATATTTCGTTCAAACTCCCCTGTCCTACCACTCATATGCCCTACTGTGTACGATTTTTCTTATAAATTCCCGCCACTTTCCTCCTACTCGCCCCCTTTTGTACGATATTTCGTTCAAACTCCCCACACGTCCCTCCTACTTGCCCCCTTTTGTACGATTATTTCGTACAAACTGTCCTGTCCTACGCCTCATATGCCCTACTTTGTACGATTCTTCGTACAAATTCCCGCCACTTTCCTCCTGCTGCACCCTTTTGTACTACTCTATGGAACCAGTTGGTAAATACCTGTCTCTCACTCTACTTTCCTGCAGCCACACTTATTTGTACGATCCTCCCATCTACTTCTACTTCTACTTCTATTTCTACTTCTACCCCACTCACTTTCTCTCATGCAAGATCTAGCTTACAAACCTTTCGTCTACTCCTTCTCAACTGCACACTTTTGTACGATTTTACACACGACTCTATGGAACCAGCAGGTAAATGCCGTAAATACCCGCCTCTCATACTACTTTCCTACCACCACACTTATTTGTACGGCCCCCCCATCTACATTCTCTCACTCTCTCATGTGTCAACTATCTTACAAACCGTCGTTGCCCCCCTTCACCTGCCCTTTGTACGATTTTCGTGCAAACTCCCCCACTTCCCTCGCATACAAGCTCCTTTGTACGATTTTTCGTACAAGTTCCCACCGTCCCCCTCGCAAACGAGCTACTTTGTACGATTTTACGTACAATTTCCCGCCAATTACCCCGTGTAAGAGCCTCTTTGTACGATTTTTCGTACAAAATCCTGTCATTTCCCTCGCAGACGAGCTCCTTTGTACGATTTTTCTTACAAAATCCCCTCACGTCCCGCTTACTCGCCCTCCTTTGTACGATTTTTCGTACAAAATCCTGCCACTTCCCTTGCAGACGAGCTCCTTTGTACGATTTTTCGTACAAATTCCCGTCACTTTCCTTACACTCGCACCCTTTTGTACGATTTTTCGTTCAAAATCCTGTCATTTCCCTCGCAGACGAGCTCCTTTGTACGATTTTTCGTACAAAATCCTGTCATTCCCCTCGCAAACGAGCTACTTTGTACGATTTTTCGTACAAACTCCCCTCACGTCCCGCCTACTCCCCTCCTTTGTACGATTTTTCGTACAAGTTCCCACCATACCCCTCGCAAACGAGCTACTTTGTACGATTTTTCGTACAAACTCCTGCCACTTTCACCACACACACATGCGCTGCACGCTAAAAAACGCCAACACAACGTGTTGACGTTTGGGACAGCCGCACAATGACCGGCGACTAGCCGTTGCTGAAATCTAGCGCAAGCCGCTTCAGGCCTAGCAGATTAAAAGCCGTTAGCGGCTGAAGCGCATCTCCCGTTGGCGCAATTCGAATCTGCTCGACCCGCTGCAGCAGCACCTCCAGTGCGATTGCGCTTTCAAGCCGCGCCAGCGGAGCGCCGAGACATGTATGTATGCCGTGTCCGAATGAAGTATGCGGACTCGCTGTACGCGTAATCGTGAACGTATCGGGGTCGTCGAATTTTTTGGGATCGCGGTTTGCCGCGCCCATAAAAAGAATGACCCGCTTGCCGGCTTCGATTGTCGTCCCGCCGACGACGGCATCCTGTGTGGCGACGCGCATCATGAGCTGAACGGGAGCGCGGAATCGCAGCACTTCTTCAATGGCCTGAGGAACCAGCGAAGGGTTGCTGCGGAGCAGCTGCCATTGATCGGGGTGTTCGGCGAAGGTTCGAACCGCATTGGCCAGCAAATTCGTCGTCGTCTCATTGCCGGCAACGAGCAAAATCAAGCAAAAGTTCGCAGCATCGAAATCAGACAGCCGCGCGCCTTCAATCTCCGCTACGGCCAGTCTTGATGCGAGATCGTTTTTCGGGTTGCGCCGCCGCTCTACAATTAACGCTTCGAAATACGAGCTCATCTCAAGAAAAATATTTCCGTGCTCCGGCAACTCCTCGGCACCCGTCAGCAGCCGGTGAGAAATTTCGACGATGACATCCGACCAATACTTGAAGCGTTCCAGGTCTTCCTCCGGAATGCCGATCATCTCCGCGATGACCGCGATCGGATACGGAACGGCGAAGTCCCGTACGAAATCCGGATCTTGTCTCTTCATCATCTCATCCGCCAGTTGTTCCGCTATCGCGCGAAAATTGGGTTCCAGCTCGGCGATTTCCCGTTGAGTAAAAGCATGACTGACGAGCGCGCGGAGCTTCGTGTGGCGCGGCGGATCGATGCCTTGCAGCTGATTCTCGAACGCGTCCGCCAATTTTTCGGACAGGCCGTGATAGACGGCTGAAGAAAAGGTTTGATAATCCCGAAACACCTGCCGCACTTCCTCATAACCGAAAACGAGATAGGCGTCGTGCGATGGACTGAACACGACCGGGTTCGCAGCTTGCATTTGCGCGTACCAGGGATACGGATTTAGCTGCATTTCAATGGACGAAGTCATGATTTCCCTCCCAATATGACCGTATAGAACGATTACTGCATGACTATCGTCCACATTATAACCAAGATAAGGAAAATTCGGTATTATCCAAAAGTAGAAGATTTCGCATCCTTTCGGATAATATCTCCCCCTCTTCCTCCGTGTCATAATGAAGCTGCAAATCTGATGCAACACAGATACAGGAGGTAGAAATACATGCCGCAACCTATTCAAAGCGACTCCAATGCCGCTTACATCAACACGACGATAATCGGAGGGTCTCTGAAGGAATTCCGGGACGATGCGCTTGGCTTCTTCCTGAAGCTGCATAAGCAATACGGCGACCGCTCGATATTCCGGCTCGGTCCCAAACGGTTCCATGCCATATTCGATCCGGAGCTTCTGAAGGAAGTCATGGTAACAAAGGCGGATTTGTTCATCAAAAGCGCCACCTTCGGCGAAATCAAGCGGTTTACCGGCGAGGGGCTGGTGTTGAGCGACGGGGAGCTGCACAAGAGGCAGCGCAGAATTATGCAGCCCCGGTTTACAAGGGGACATATCCAGCATTACGCGGAAAAAATGGGGACCATTACGGATGAGCATTTGCAGCAGTGGAAGCATGGGACGACACGAGAGCTTACGGAGGATTTATTCGGCATCACGTTCGACATCATCGCCCAAACGATGTTCAGCTTTGACAGCCGCGACCGTCTCGACCGCATCGGCCGCGCCTATGAAGTCATCAACCGGATTGCTACGGAGAAGCTCCGCGCTTTGATCCGGCTTCCCCTGCTAATCCCTACCAAGCAAAACCGAGCTTATACAAATGCGATTGAAACGCTCAACGAGATCGTGTACGAGGTGATCGCGGAACGGAGAAAACAGAAAGACTCGCCTAAAGCCGACCTGCTGGAGGGGCTGATGGCCGCCGTAGACGAGACGGATGGGACGGGGATGGACGACGCGCAGCTCCGCGACGAGCTAATGGCGATTTTCTTGGCCGGTCATGAGACAACCGCCAATACACTCGCCTTCGCCTTCGATTACATCATGCGTCATCCGCATGTCGAGGAGAAGCTTACGGAGGAATGGGCTTGCGTGCTGAAAGGAAAAACGCCGACTGCCGACGACTACAGCTCTCTACCCTTTACGCAAAATGTGCTGTGGGAAACGCTTCGCCTTCGTCCCGCCGGATACGTGACGGGCCGCACGGCTACAGCCGACGTCATGATCGGAGATCTGCGCGTCCGCAAGGGCGAATCCTTCATGATCTCTCCTTACCCGCTTCATATGAGCAGCGCTTACTTTGAGGATCCGCATGTTTTCCGCCCGGAGCGGTTCGAGAATGACTATGTCAAAAAGATACCGATGCTGGCCTACTTCCCGTTTGGCGCCGGGCCCCGTTCTTGCATCGGCAACCATTTCGCTATGCTCGAGATGGTCATCATCTTGGCGGCGATTGGCCAGCGGTTCCAACTGCGGCATACGCCCGGCCACCCGGAAGTGCTCCCGGAATCGCTGCTGACACTAAGCCCGAAAGGCGGCATACGCGTAACCGTGTCGCTCCGATAGACGCCTCAATTAGACGCCTTCGATAGACGATCCCGATAGACGCCTTCGATTGACACCTCTGAGTAGACGCCGCTAGGCTAGAGCCGACATGAAAGGGCTGACTGGGCAGGGCTGCGACCGGGTCAGTCCCCGTGCAGCATCCCCGCCAGCTGCATGCGCGAATGAATATTGAGCTTGGTATAAATGGCCATCAGATGCTTTTTAACCGTTACTTCGCTGACGTATAGGGATTGAGCCGCCTCGAGATTCGAATAGCCTGCAAGCACCAGCTCCGCCACTTGCTGCTCGCGTTTCGTCAGCTTTTTCATAATGGCGGCGCGGCGTTCCGCTTTTCCTTCGGAAATGTCGGCCGCCGGCTCTGCCTGCGGCGCCTGCCATTCCAATCCGGCTTTGCGGAACATCCCCTCCAGAAATGACCGAAGCTTGTCCCCTCTCGTATCCAGCGCATAGGTCGGCGCTTCGGTTTTGCCGTCATAATGGTAATGCGCGGCGCCGGCAACGACGCTGAACCCGAAGCCCGGATAGGCTTCACGGCTGATTCCCGACGGGTACGGCGAGCAGACGACAATGCCTCCCGAACAAAAATACGCGTTCATCAGATTAATGACTTCGCTGCGCATATCCGGATTCATAACATCCGAAAAGTCCATTACCCGCATAAACCAACCCTCGGGCTGCTCACGGGGTGTCATGAGCCGCTGTTTCTCCTCCGCCGAAAGACTCGCAAAGAACGGTCTGCTGATCGGATCCTTCTCCATAAAAGACAGCGTGCCGGCATGGATTGGTATAAACACCGCGATGCCATGCACGCCGCTTTGCGAATCCCGCAGCAGCTTGATCGCGGTCGGCTCAAGCCGATAGATCGCCTCGATGTCCAGCAGCGCGACGTTGTAGCGAATCTCTTCAATCGAGTACTCGATTCGAAATTGCGCGCCGGTTACGGGATCAATGCCGACACCCGCGACCGGCTCCGGCCATTTTTGTCTCATTTCGATGTAACGCTTGGCTTCCGCCAGAGACGTCTCCGTGATCGTCTCCCAATAATAGGAGCCTTTCGCCGCGTCATCCGTCAACGCCCGGAGCACGGAAGCCCCGACATAACGGAAAAATTCGGCGTATTCCCACGCTGAGCTTCGCCGCCCTGCCGCAGCCAGTATCGCATCCGCGTAATACGCCGCGCTGCGCTCGCACAGCCGCTTGTAGCGCCCCGGGGTACGTTCTTTCAGACGCGCGCAGGTCGTCTCCCGCATTAAATCGTGGAGCTGCCAGCCCCTCTCCGATTTACGCACGAAGGAAAGCTGAGTCAGCCGGTCGAAGACATCTGCCGCCACCTCTTCTTCAAGCACGTAGGACAAAAGCTCCTGATTGAAATGCCTCAATACGCATGCCGCTTCGACCACGGTGCGCAGCTGGCCGTCCGGCACCTCCTTCAGCCATAAAGCGGCCACCTCTTCGAACCAATCCGTACCGGCCGCAAAGTCTTCATCCTCCTGGTAGCTCTCCGCTGCCGCAGCCAGCGACAATGTTAAAGGATGTCCTTTGGACAACCGCCAGACGTGCTCCACCGAGACGTCCTCCGTTATGCCGCAGCGGCGCAAATATTCCCGGCAATCTCCCTTATCCAAATGCTTCATCGGTATTTGAAGGAGACGTTCCCGCCAGACAGCCGACAACTGCCAGCTGCCCTTCAGCGGATGACGGCCGGCCATTAATACGATCGTGCGCGGCGGCAGCATCGGGAACAATCGCTCACGCAGCCAAGTCTCCATATCCTGCATTTCCTCGAACGTGTCGAAGGCGATGACGACCGGCCTCCGATGCGCGATTCGGCCGATAGCCGCCGTACAACGCTCCCTATCCGACATCGCGCGCTCTTCTCCGCGTTGAAACTCCTCCCGCGGGATCTCTTCCCGCAATTGCCGGAGCAAAGCATCCGTGATCCCTTGCTCCGTATGGACGAAGTCGCGGCTTTCCAAGTGGACAAAGCATGCGCCTTCCTGTGCGGCAAGCGATTTGCATAACCGAAGGAAGGTGCTTTTCCCTACGCCTCCCGTCCCGTATACGTGCAGAAAATGCGCACTGCCCTGCTCTGCGATATCCGTCAGCAGCGTTTGAAAGTGCGCCAGTTCCTTCTCGCGGCCAACTATGAAATATCGTTCCCGATCTTCCATACCGCTCTGCGCCAAGTGGCTGTTATTATCGCTTTTCATATATCCGAACATCCTTAACCGACGAAATGTATTTACTGATTGATTCGGCTTAGTCTATCCAAGTTCCTCTATCCTTGGTAAAAAACTTAAAAAGCAGCATGGATGGACTGCTGGCTGAAGCATGACCTGTACATCAAAAAAACGTCACCCTAAAACGGTGACGTTTCTTTCCTTTATATCGGAATGCTTGATTGCGTTGCGCCAATTGGCGTCGTACTTTCCCTCACGACTAGCTCCGGCTCAATGACCGTCAGCTTCTTCACCTTTTCCTTCATGATGAGCCTATGCAGCACTTGTACCGCGGTAGAGCCCAATTGGTCCATCTGCTGCTTGACGGTCGTCAATTCCGGGTAGATCGCCGACGCTAACGGAATGTCATCGAAGCCGACAATCGAAATATCGTTCGGGACGTTGACTCCTGCTTTCATGGCCGCTTTCAGCGCGCCGACCGCCGTAAAATCGTTTACGCAAAATACGGCCGTCGGACGTTCTTCTTCAGATAGGATCCGCTTCATCAGACGCTCGCCGGACGCCATCGAAAAATCCCCGTACAGCACTCTGGCGCTAGGCACGGAAAGTCCATTGCAGGCCATGACCCGCTTGAACGCTTTGACCTTCTGCGCTGTCGTCGACATATTATCGTTCCCTGCGATAAAAGCGATGTCCCGGTGTCCGGAATCGATCAAATACTGCGTCGCGATTTCCGCCCCTTTAGTCTCATTCGTAATGACACGATAGAGAGATGTGCCGGGCAGGTTGCCGTTAACCAGCACAAGCGGAATACGGTTGGCCGTCTCAACAACTTCCTCGGCAAGCTCGGGCTTGCACCTCGATAAGTTAATGCGGCCGCCAAGGAAAATAATGCCGTCCACCTGTTTCTCCCTTAGAATGTTGAGGTATTGCGATTCCCGTTCATAGTCACCGAGCGTATCGCACAGGAAGAAGGTATACCCCATGTCGCGCGCCATGCGCTCGATGCCGCTGAATACTTCCGGGAAGAACGGATTCGTCACATCGGGAAGAATAACCCCGATCGTCCCCGTCTCCTTCTTCGACAAGCCGCGCGCTAACGCATTCGGTTGGAACTGGTACTGATCGATCAGCCGCATGATCTTCGATCGCGTGCTATCCTTGACCGGCGCCGTATTGTTGAGCACCCGGGATACGGTCGCTACGGAGACATTGGCCTCTTTCGCTATATCGTAGATCGTCACTTGCTTCACGCGGCACACTCCCAGCTTTCGATAAAATATTACATCATCTATCAAAAAGTATATCAAACTTCGCCATAAATGTAATGGGTTTCACTCATCTTAACCGTGCAAATCGACCCGGGCCCGCACAACTTTGAATCCGTCCTCAGTCTCTTCCATTTCATAGATTTTTGCCCTTGAATCCGGAGTCTTGAACGGCTGATGGAGAATCAGCATCCACAAGCCTTCAAACGTCTGGAACAGCATCCCGTGACCGCTGTCACCGTACACGAGCGGCTCCAGCTGTTCCCAAGGCCCCTCTAGCCGGCCCGACAATGACCGCGCCATCGTCTGCAAGTAGCCTTCTTTATTATAGCTGGACCATAACATAATCAAGCGGCCGCCTCGGGTTCGGTACAGCTGGCAGCCGTCGGATACGTAAACGGACGGCTCGACGCCGGGTGTACGTTCGCCGTTAATCCAAGGCCCGTCGGACGCTTTGAACAGATGGATCGGCTCGCCGTCCGCCTCCGACAAATCGTCCTTCAACGGAATCGCTTCGAACGTTCCGTCGATAACCTGCAGCCATTCATGGCAATAAACCATCCATGGCCGCTCGTTTTCGTCGATGTACAAGGTTCCGTCCAGCGTCATGAACGACTCCGGCGGAACGGGGGCATCCGGCTTGATCAGCTCGAACGGTCCTTCCGGCGTATCGGCAACCGCGATGCTCGTTCCCCGAAGGTGATTCGTATGCCAGACCGCGGGCGGCTCGGCAAATACCCGGTCCCGGTTATGCAGCGTAACGAATAAATAATATTTGCCTTTGTACGCATGCACCTCCGGCGCCCATGTGCCGTGCTGCGGATGGGCCCAAGTTCCGTCCGGCACGGTGAACGCGACGAACGGCCCCTCCCAGTCGAGCAAGTCCTTGCTTTTATAGAAAAGAACGCCGCAGCGCGGTAAATCCGTAAATCTCGGAATGCCCGTCGTATAGAGGTAGTACGTTTCGTTATGACGATAAGGCAGCACGAACGGGTCATGCGCGGCAATATCCGCAAGGCGGTGTCCCTTGCGGGGATTCGACGTATCTGAGGCGGCATTATAAATCGGCATCCGTCCCGCTCCTCCCCAACTCGTTTGAAATGAAATTCTGCTTATGCGCCCACACCCGGCCGGACTGCTCGTCGAAGAGCAGCCGCACCTGTTCCGGCGAACGCCCTTCTTCGTCGAACAGGACAAGGACATTATTTTCCTTCAGCCACGCCATAGGCACTTTATAATCCTCTTGCGGTCCAATTTGCCAATATCTTCCGAGATTGATGCCGTTGAGCCATATCGTTCCTTTGCTCATCCCCGTCAGCCTTAGCTTCAGTTTCGCATGAACAGCCCCCGGCAGAGTTGGACTTGCGAACTCGCAAGTATGCCATGCCGGCGCTCCTATCCCGGAATGGCCGGCTGAATCGGCGTTCGGCCTTCCATCATCCACGCTTGCCATGCTCCACGCCGGAATCGCGTCTGCGGCGCGGTACGCGAGAAGCTCCAGTCGCTGAATCGGCGCTTTGACGTACGGCATTTCGATTAGATTGTCTCCTTCGCGGACGAATGCGGAAATATCGACGGACTGGTTCGCGAACCAATTTTGATAGCCTTCCAGCGGCACCTCCGCTCCGTTAATGCGCAGCGGAGCGGCAATGGCGCCTACAAGAGCCGCCCGGTCCTTCCCTTCGATTCGGAACGAACGCGACAGGACCGGATTTCCTTCGACATGCCCAGCTTGATCCAAGTGCACCACCGTTTTTTCCGCTGTCTCCCATCCTTTGCGCAAATCCAGTGCCGAGCCGTCCAAGTACCCCGTTTCGAACAACCCTTTGGCTTCGCCCAGGTAAGGGGAGAAGTTTAACCGGCCCATGTTTTGAACAAGCAGCTGCAGACGGTTCTCGCCCTTGTGAAGGCGAATCTTCAAGGACGCAGAGCCCACCTCGCGAATTAAAGCCGCCTCAGCGCCATTAACATAAACGCGGGCGGTGTCTTGAAGCTTCGGCAGAATCAGTGTTGTCCAGCCCTCAAATTCCCGCTCGATCTTGCTGCTGTACAGCAAATAGCCGAACGGCTGCGAGAAGCTGGAGAAATCCTGCGGCTGCTCCATCGAAACCCCCTGAAGCGAAGCAAGCTCCATCGTCGCGCTTGACCAAGACTTCAGCGCCGGGGGCTGCGGCAGGCTCCCTACCGTCTCACTGGCGAATACGCGGTACTGTCCATCGCTGCCAGGCATCAGGCTCACATCGCCGCTGCCGAATAACCACTGCCCTTCGCCGACGCGCCAAGTCCGGTCCATCTCTTCCGCGCTGAGCACGATTATGCGCAGCGGCTCCCCGCCAATCGCGAGCTCCACGCGCTGGGGCTCTTTGAAATGATAAAAGTCGAAGGAGAGCGATCTCCCGTTCGAACCCTGCGTTGCAAGCAGCGGACGTTCGCCTGTCATCCGAATTTCCTCATCGGCTTCCAGCTCCACAAGCGAACGCTGCCCGTCCTTGGCATAGACGATCAGAGTCCGGATTCCGTCCACGATTTCATTGCATCCGATGCTCGTATTACAGGTGAAACGAACGCCTTCGCTAATCTCGACGGCCACCAACACCGGAACGATTTCCCCTGGATTGACGATAACGGGTATTGTTTTGCCGTTTTCCATCGTCAAATGGAACGTTTCTCTTTCTTGCTTCGCGCTTTCAACGAATAACAGCGTTTGATCCTGAAGCCGACGGCCGCGCACCTTCAAACCGCCGGTCACCCGTATACCGGCTGCGTCCAGCGGTTCCGATGCGAGCAGGAACGGCTCGACCGCGCGAATGAAATACGAAAACCGCTTCGCGGTGAAATATTTCGGAGTCGTTCTTCCGTATTCGTTCAGCGGGGCGTCATAGTCGTAGGAGGTGACCATAAAAATGTCGCTCGCCCCGACCGTTCTTCCGCCGTACCCCGCAAAATTCGTGCCTCCGAAAAACATGTAATGGCTGATCCCGGAGAAGCCCGCTTGAGCGATCTCAAACATCCGTTTCTCGTAAAGCTGCGGTGTCTTCTGGGTCGCGGCCGGCGCTCCCCAATGCTCGAACCAGCCGGTCCAAAACTCGGTCACGACCTTCGGGGTATCCGGCTGCTTCTGAGCGAGCTGCGCGTAATGATGGTCCGCCCCGCTCCAAAAGTTCGCGCCTTCGATTGCCCCTTCCACGCCGCCGACGCAAGTAATAAGCGGCACGTCGATGCCACGCGAGAGCAGACCGTCCCGAAGGTGCTCTAAGTACGCCCGGCCCTGCTCGTCGCTTCCCAAATACCCGTATTCGTTCTCCACTTGGACCAGGATAACAGAGCCGCCGGAGGTGATTTGGCGCGTTCGGACGATCGCCGCGATCCGGTCGAAATACAAATCCACGTATTTCAAGTACACCTCGTTATATTCCCGGAAGCGGATCCCCTGTTTCTTGCCCAGCCACCAAGGAAAGCCGCCGAAGTCCCATTCCGCGCAGATGAAAGGACCAGGCCTTGCGATGACCCATAGACCGAGCTCGGCGCATAAGTCCAGGAAGGCTCCGCAATCCGCGTCGCCTTCGAAATGCCACTCCCCTTCGTTCGGTTCGTGAACGTTCCAAGCGAAGTACGTATCGACGCAGTTCATCCCCGCCAGCTTCGCTTTGACGAGAACCTCTCTCCACTCCTCCTTCGGCATCCGAAAGTAATGAATGGCGGCGCTGCTCAAAAACACTCGCTTCCCATGAATGAAAAAGCTTTTATGATCATATCCGATGATGGATTGCTTCTGGACAGCGGTTAAAGTATTCATAGTCGTTCGCCTCTCATTTCATGGTTGATGGTGAACCGCGCTTATCCGACAATGCCGGATTGCTCCAGATTTTCGACGATCCGTCTCTGCGCAAAGAAATAAATGATAAGCAGCGGCAGAAGGAAAATCAAAGCCGCCGCTTGCTTGACAGAGTCGAAAGCGAAAGTCGTAGCGCCGGGCGCGTCGTACCACGTACGAACCGCGTACAAAATGTTGTTCACGTTCGCGGGGGCGAACGTCGTCGTAAGCTTGATGCTTAAGTACGGACCGTCCGGATGAAAGTATCCGGTATAATACGTGTCTCCGTAGTTCCATACGAACGCGAGAATGCCGACCGTCATGATCGCCGGCAGCGCGTTAGGCAGGCCGATTTTGAAAAACGTTTTATAAAAGCCGCAGCCGTCGATGTAAGCCGCTTCCTCCAGCTCCTTCGGAAGCCCTTTAAAAAATTGCCGGAAAATAAACACAAACATACTCTGCTTAACCCCGAATCCCAATAAGGCGATCACGTACAATGTATAAGGCTGATTGATCAAGTCGATTGTGCTGCCATTGATGGCCGAAATGAGCCCAAAAACGTCAAAATGCTTGAAGCTTAAATATTGCGAAATCAAAAGCGACTGCGGCGGGACAACGAAGGTTACGATGACGAGAAACATGACGAGGTTTCTTCCCCAGAAATTGACCCTGCCGAGCGAATAGCCCGCGATGGCGCACATAAAAATTTGGATTACGGCAATCACAGCCGCATAAGCGACGGATTGCAGCATAGGGACTCCGTTGCCGTACACGAGCCTGATGGCGGCCCTGAAGCTGTCCACGGATAGATCGATCGGCACCCAGATGACATCGGGATTGCCGAGATCCTCCAGGTTGTTGAACACAAAAGGAATCAGCTTGATCAAGGGATATAAAATAGCGAACCCTAACCCGATAATGAGCGAATAAAAGACATAGCCGAAAATAATTTTTCGGAACAGCGCCTTGACGTGATAAGCGGTGATCTGTTTTCTTGTTCGCGTTTCACTTTGCAGCATGGCTGAGCTTCACCACCCGGTTCATGATTAACAGCAGTAAAAGCAAATCGACCAACACGTTGACGAGGTAGACCACCGATAACGCGGAGCCTGCGCCGATATTGTTTTTATTGAAGGCGAAATAGTAGATCTCGGTGGAAATCGAAGATTTGAGAAACATATCGACGAACGTGTAGACGAGCGCGAACAGCGAAATATTGCCCACAAGCGGCAGCGTAATTTTCCAAAAAATTTCATAGCTGTTCGCCCCTTCGATTTTCGCCACCTCGTAAAGAGAATGATTGATCGACTGCAGTCCGGCAAGAAAAATGAGCGTTTGAACGCCGGTCTGCGAAAGCAGCATGAATATATTCGCCGCCAGATCCGAAATAAAAAACGTTACGTCTCTCGGAAGAAAAGTGTACTCCCGCAAAAAGTCGATCAGCATCTCGCTGTCGAAATTGCTGTTCACGACCGCGTCGGCGACGTCCCCGCCCGTTGTAACCATGATCAAATCGACGACAACCTTAAGCCCCAGAACGATAGGAAGGAAGAAGATGACCCTCGCTAACCCTCGTCCTTTGAAATTAACGTTGATCAGAATCGCGCAGAACAAGCTGAAAATGACGATGACAGGAGTATTGATGAAAATGTTCATGTTTTCGTCCGAAAACACTCTTAAAAAAGTCTGGCTTTGACTCGAAACTTCGACATTAAAAAGGTCCTTATAATTTTGAAGGCCGACGAAGTGAAGCACCATCCCGCCCGCATCCGCCACGCCGACTTCATGGAAGGAGTATTTGATTGTATTCACAAGCGGCGTGACGAAAAACAACACGAACCCGATTATCCATGGCAGCACAAAGACGAGGCCGTGAATTTTTTTCATTGTTTTATAGGAAATACGCGTTTTCCGAATCTTGTCTGCTGCACCCTGCATGTCACAACCTCCTTACGGCTTTGGCTTGATGAGATAACCAAGGGCATCTAGATTCGATCCGGATACCGAGACGGGAAATTTATTGTAATTGACGATGACCGAAGCCCCCGATGCGTAGGTCGTTTCGAACACGCCCTCCGCCAGCAGCCGATGACCGGTAATTTCCTTGGAGCCGATGGCGGCGAGCCCTTCGCTATACTCGGTGTACAAGGCTTTCATCTTATCCGCCAGCACCGCATACTGGATCGAGTAATAATCGCTATATTCCGAGTTTTTCAGAACATCGGCGTTCTCCGCGCTGATCGTAAATTTCGGAATGCTCCCGAGCTCAAGCGCTTGCAGCAGGAAGTATTGGCTTCGGTCCGGCGACAGGTTCACGTTCAGCGTCGTATATTCCGCCAGCCCGTTCATGACCAGCTGCCGGAATGGTATCGAGCTGTACATCGTCGCGTAATTGCTGCTCTCTCTGGAAATATCCGTCGCGAAGGCGATATGCCCGATCCGGTCCATATTGGGATTGTCCAGCGCGAGCGTCTTCTGCTCGGACAGCTTCTTCAGATTCTCTTCGACAATCGAACGCGTAACCACCGGATCTACAATTTCGCGCGGATTGTAGTTCGCGTAATACGTGGACCCCATATCGCCAAGCGCTATGTTCGGGTAGGCAGCCGAGCCTTTAAGAAATCCGTCCACCGTATCGCTTAAATATAACGGATTCAGCAGGTACCGTTTGGTGCTGCTGAGATCAAACCAGCCGTTCGCATAGTTATATTTTCTGAATTCGATCGGTTTGCCGTCATAGCCGTGCAGGGCATTGCTTTTGAGCCAGAAGCCTCCGCTTTTATCGGACAGCCGCATAAGGTCGGCATGGAGGAACAGCGTGTCGTTCCCGTCTTCGAAACCGTTCAGCAGCGCTTCAAACTCCTTTTTGCTTCCGTTCTCCCGGACTAATGCCGCTTTGTTGCCGATCGTGTTGTTCATGCCTCCGTTGAAGACGCCCTTATAGTTCACCACCGCATTTACGTCTCCAAGATCCTCCATAATATCGAGCAGCTGGTTGTAAGTCGTCATGGAATGCGGCTCTTTGTAGGGGACGCCTAGAAATCTCTTCTCCAGGGTGACGGTTCCGATGACGTCAAGGAACAGCTTCGGGGCTGCCGTGTAAGCGGGCTCCAAATCGTATGTGTCGATCAGATAGTCCCGGTACGACTTCGCCAAATCGTAATAGGTCACATTGCCGTCAAACAGCTTGTAGCGGACGGTATAGTCGACGGAAATTAAGCCGGTCGCGGCCAGAAAGCGAGCCTCGTTGTCGCTGTACGGCCCGAACACCTTTACTCGCGAATACTGCATCGAGTCGAAGGTGCTGTACACTTTGTTATACAGCGTGCCGCCTGCCGATGTGTCCTTCGTGCCCAGCTGCACTTTCACATAGCCGAGCTCCGCGCCCTTCTCGATAATGCCGAGGTGGCCTTGCGACCTTCCGCCGAGGTCCGTCACATACATGCCGAATACGGGCATGGTCAGATTCTCGGGAAACTCCGGCATCTCGTACAGCGTGTTGTAGTACGTGTTGTCGTACACCGGCCGTTCGTATTCCGGAAATTTGCCGTTGAACGTATTCACCCGGAACAGTGCCCCGGCGCCGTCCGGCACAACGATCTGCCCGTCGTCCACCTTCTCCGCCGACGCCAATCCGAAGGAAGGGAGTACGGCAATGTTCTGGATCGTGTAGAAATCGTTATCGCCTTCGATGGCGTAGGTCGGCACTTTCACGACGAGATCGCCGCGGTCCAGCGTCGCTTCCATGGTCACGACGAATCTTGCCGGCTGCGTAATCGTCACCGCAATTCCAAATTGCTGGTTGTCCGCGATCAGCATCTCGGTCGTATATCCGACGTCCTTCGAGAATTGAATTAAATCCTTAACGAGCGAGAGCGGCGGCAGACCAGAAAATTTGAAAAAGTATAGTCCGTTATCTTCATCCCGCTGATACGCGATTCCGAGCGCTTCTTCATATTTTTTCGCTTGCGCCTCCGTAAGGCTCCCTTCCCCCGCCAGCTGCTTAAGCTTCTCGAGGAAGAGCGTTTCGTAATGCTCGATCGATATTTTCGTCGGCATGTATTCGTTCAGGCGGTACGATTCGGTTTCGAAAAAGTCAAACACGATTTGGGCGCCGTTCTCGATCCGGTTAATCGTATACCGCCCGTTCTGAATCGCATAATTGTACGCGTCCCACTCATACATCGTGCTGTCTTTGCCGAGGAATCGGATCACGATCGGAGATTTCTCGGCATCTCCGCTTTTCCCGTCGTCGTATAAACTGTTCCACGATACGCCGCTTTCGGTATCGACGACTTTCAGATTCAGCGTGGCGGTGTCCAGATAAAGCTCCCTGCCTTCGCTGCTGGAGAGAAGGACCGTGCCGGCATTCGGTTCGATCTTGCCCGTTGGGGCGGCAAGCCCTTCCCGCGAATATTCGGGCAGCGGCTGACGGCCGATCCCGTAATGCTTCATAATGGAGGGAAGAAAGCTAAGCGCGGCAATGACCAGCACAGCCAGAGCCGCCAGTGCCAGCTCCCTCCGGCCGATAGGATGAATTCGAGAGACGACTGCTTCGCTTACGTTCTTGAACATGTGGTCACCACCTCTTCGTCAGTTCCAGGAATACCGCGTATACGAATCCGATCACTTTCCCCACCAGAGTGAAATACAGCATCGAGAGGAAGACGATAAGAATAGCCGAGACGAAGGAAGCCGCCAGCGTCACAATGTTAGTCAAAGCCGTATATTCGTGCGTTACGGATAATCCGCAGAACAGCAGGAATACAAACCACACCGTTCCGATCGCCGTGAACGCGGTGAGCAGCGCCGATTCCTCTTGCGTCACGACGTTGCTCAGCAAGATGCCGAGAAGATCGAAAATCAGCTTTGGAATCAGCGCATAGCTGATCACGATATAGATATCCCCGATGGAGCCGTTGCCGTCAAACAACGTCGTAATACTCCAATTGCTGATCATAAAGAGCAGGAACGGGAACAGCGTCGTAATAAAAATGGCGATGCTGTTCATCGCGAACAGCGGATTGTAGTTCAGGATAAAGCCGGTATACTGGTAGCTCATAATGCCCGTGATGCCGCAGAGAAACATTAAGATTGTCGCAAGCGTAAAGCTTCTCTTCCCCAAAAACTTCACATCGTAAAATCCGTCGAACGGATGGAAGAGCACGCGGAACATATATTTCCCATCTTCAACAATTCCGGCCATAAGTTCGGATCATACCTTTCTTTAGAGCTGATTGGACCTGCCGCATTCGTTAGCCGCTCTTCTTGTTGTATCTGTATTCCGAGTAGAACAAGGCGCCGGCAAGGGCGGCAAACAGGAGGACGAACCACAAGAAATGGTGTTGGATGAACACATTGCGGTATTCCGCAAACGCTTGCGAGTAATACCCCCGGCTGTTGCCGAGCTTCAGGTAATACATAGCCTTCTCGAAGACGTCCTGCATCAGGTAGTTCCGGCCGACACCCGTATACGCGATGTCGTAATTGGCGTTTCTCTCCAGCGTGTCCTCGAAGGCGGCGCCCGCCGCTTCCCAATTGCCGTTAAAGTATTGCTTCTCCGCTTCCAGAGCGGCTTCGCCGAACTCCGTCGGCTGGAAAATGTACGCGCTGCCGAACTGCTTATCCGTCAGTACCAGCTTATCTCCGAACCAGGCGATGGCGGTCGGTTCCTTCACGTTCCCCTTCAGATTGCCGATGGAATTAAAAACGTTCATGATGTCCCCTTCGAAATTATAGAGGAACACCCTGCCCATCGTTTTATCCAAGACCGCGTAAACCCCGTAATCGGAAACCGCGATATCGACGAACTGGCTTTCCGCAGCGGTTACTCGCGGCAGATCGCCTATTACGCGAAAATATCCGTCCTGAATCAGCACGTTTTCGCCTTTCGCGTTAAAGCGGAACACCTTATCCTGGGCCGAGGGATCGAACGTCGTCGCATAGATCAGCCCTTCGGCATCGATGCTTATATTATTGAAGGAAGGCGCGAACAGCTTCTTCATCTTCTCCTTCTGCTTATTGGAAGCGATGGACTTCCAGAAGAAGTCGATCAGGTTGACTCTCGGCTTATTAAGGCCGAAGTATCTGGAGAAGGTGCCGTCGGGATGAATCTCGATGATCCCCTCGTAGCTGCCCTGCACGACGACGCTGATTTTTCCGTTCTTATCGACGACCAGCTTGGAAGGCTTGAACGGCGTTACCCCCACCATGTCTTCAGGCTTTTCGATCGTCCGTTTATAATAGTAGGAGATCCCGTCCAATACGACGATTCGCTCGGCGCCCGTATCCGCAATATACAGCTCCCCCGCCGCCTCGCTGTAAAATACCCCTTCGGGATTCGCTAACATCAGCTGCTTGCCGGTCGATTCGCTCACCATAATTTTTCCGGCTTCGTCCCGGATCAATTTAATGGAAGCATGAAGACGAAGGTCCGTATCGAATACATTGACGCGGCTTTCCGTGGCGTCCGCGATAAAAATTCGATCCTTAGATACATACACATCGTCGAAGCTTCCGACCTTGATTTTATCCATGCGGCTGGCATCCAGCGTGTCTACCCATTCGAAAGCCGGGGGACTCCGTTTGGCGTTCCCCCACGCGTCATAGGTATAATCGCTTTCGAACGTATTCGCGGCGAACGCTCCGCCGGATGGAAAGAGCAAGCAGAACGCACAGGCAAGAAGTGCAGCACGCATATATTTCATCACCGCGGGTCTCTCCTCTCCGGTTGGATTATTCTTTAATGCCTGTCGTGGCCATCGTCTGCAGCACATTGCTCTGAGAGAATATAAACACGGCGACCGGAACGACCAGCATAATGAGCGTAACAGCCGAAGCGACCCCCGTTCTGGCGACGCCGGCATTTACGATTTGCATCAGCGCGTAGCTGATCGGCTTCAGCTTCTCACTAAAAATAAAGCCCCCGCCGGTCGTCCCCCAAAAGTTCTGGAAGGATAGGATGATCAAAGTAATCCATGCCGCTTTGGAGAGAGGCATCATGACCCGCCAAAAAATCGTAAATTCGCTGGCGCCGTCTATTTTGGCCGCCTCGATAAGCGCGTCGGGCACCTGAACCATAAAGTTCAGCATGAGGAACAGCCCGAGCGTAGACCCGATCGAAGGAAGAATGACCGCCCAGTAGCTGTCGATCATATGCAGCTTCGACATGATGACGTAGTTCGGAAGAGCCGTGACGGTGCCGTTGAACATCAGCGAATAGACGATCAGCTTCGACATCGTCTTCGAACCGGGGAACACGTATTTCGCGAGCGGGAAGGCCGCCATCGAGCCGATAATAACCGTTCCGGCCGTGCCTACCGCCGTAAGAAACACGGTATTGAACAAATACCGGGACATCGGAATCCAGGAATTCCCGATAATGATGAGCAGATCCTGAAAGTTCGTCAGCGTAGGGTTCTGCACGAACAATTTGGGAGGGAATATAAAAATTTCGTTAAGCGGCTTGAACGCGTTATTAATAATAAAGATAAGCGGCCAAACGCTGAACAGTCCGAAAAGGCCCAGGAAGAAGGTCAGGGTGAAGTCCCCGAGGATGCTTCGGTTTCTTCGTTTAAACTTTCGGGACAAGTATGCTTTTTTTACCGCGGCAGGAACGACTTCCACCCTAAACACCTACCCTTCGCAGCGCTTTCTGCACGATGATGTTCGTAAATACCATAATAAAGAACAGCACGGTCGCGATCGCCGAGGCATAGCCCATCTCGTAGCGGATGAAACCATAGTCGTGCAGATGCGTCAGAATCGTATGTCCCGCATATTCGACCGAAGGGAAGCCCGCAAGCTCGATCGAGATTTGCGAGACGGACAGCGAGCTCGTAATTTGCATGACCGCCCCGAACAACAGCTGCGGCTTCATCGACGGGAGCGTAATGAACCACAGCTCCTGCCACCGGTTTCGGATGCCGTCGATCTGGCCCGCTTCATACAGCGTTCGGTCCACGTTCTGCAAGCCCGCGATGAACGCCAGGAAGCTTACGCCGAGACTGAGCCACAGCTGCACCAGAATTAGAATCGGGAATACGTACTCCTTTTTATCAAACCAAAGAATCGGTTCGCTGATGAAACCAAGCCTGAGCAGCCAAGCGTTGGCATAGCCGTACATATCCGACGAGAAAATAAGCTTCCAGATCAGATAAGCGTTTCCCGAAATCGAAGGCGCGTAGAACACCAGCGTCATGACGGCGCGTACCTTCGGCGTCAATTCGTTAATCAGCCATGAAAAGACGAAACACATGATGTAGCTGACCGGGCCGGTAATGAGCGCGAAGAACAGCGTGTTTTTTACAGCGATCAGAAAGATGTCGTCGTTTACAATCAGATTAATATAGTTTCCGAATCCGACGAACTTCGGCAGCTCGAGCATATTGAACGACGTGAAGCTGATCACGATCGATGTCATGACAGGGATAACGGTAAACACGACGAAAATAACGGAGAACGGCAGCAGCAGCAAATATTTCTCTTTATGTTTTTTCCAGACGTTTGCGATCGACGTCTCTCCTCTAGTTCTTGCGATGGGTTTCCGACTCGTCTGCATACTCACCTTACTCCTCTATCTGTGGATTCCGACCCGTCATGCGGCTCGCAGGGTCCTCGCTGTAGGATAGATGGAACTCTTTGCGCTTCTTCGTAAGCTCCTGATCGACTTGCTTAATATTCAAATACAGCGCTTCCCTCGGATTTCTGCCGCTCGTCACAACGGAACGGAACGCGTAATCGATCGCTCTCGGCGTCATATAGCCGCCCGGCACCTCGGGAAAACCTACGGCGTCCTCGAACTGCCGCGCCAACTGCTCCGAGTCTTTCGTCGCCCAAGGCAGCTGTTCCAGCACCTCGACGTTCGCCGTAGGATACCTTGCGGCGGACCCCATGACGGACTCGAGCGCATTGGCATACTGGGCTTGGGTGTCCGCATCGATCCACCATTTCATGAAGGCCCAAGCTTCCTCTTTCCGGTTCGAAGCTTCCATCATGATGCTGTCGATCGTGGTCGCGAGAACCGTATTGTCCACACTGCCGTCCTCCGCTTCGGTACCCGGTATCGGAGCAAAGGACCACAAGCCTCTAATCTCGGGAGCGAAAACCTCGAGCTGATTGTACGTCGTATACGGCGCAATTCCGACCGGCATCGCCCCGGTTCGGAACCGGTTAGGGAAGTCGGCGGTTACAGGCAAACGATAGGTTGTAAAAAATCGGGTGACCTGATTGAACGCGCTCATCGCTTCATCTCCGATTAACCCGCTCCGAATCCCGTAATCGGCGCCGCTGCCTTGATACAGATCTCCGCCGTGCTGATAGACCAGCGACGGATACAGCTCCTGGCCGTTCATGTAAAAGTCATAGTTGTTCGCATGGAGAACCGAGATGACATGCTCGACCTCGTTCCAAGTCTTTGGCGGCTCAAGCCCCAGCTGATCCAAAATATCTTTGCGGTAAAACATCATTAAAAAGGTCGATTGCTCGGGAAGTCCGTAGATCCCGTTTTCATAAGTTACCGTCCTCCAGGTACTTTCTTCAAAATGGCCGCGAAGCTCCTCGAACCCGTCCAGCTTCGACAAGTCCACTAAGGCGTTCCGCATGGCGAAGTTCACGACCGTTGCCTGCGGTACGGCGAGGGCGACATCCGGACCGTTGCCCGCAAGCGTCGCCGGGAGAATCACATCCTCCGGAATCAGCTGCAGCTCGACCGGAATGTTCGAATTCGGCGTAAAGCTTTGATCGATTAAATTTTTAATGACCTGCGCCTGATCGCGGCCGGCTGCAATCCACACTTTGATGGCATTATCTTGCGCGTCGTCCCCCAGCATGGTCTCATCCACGAAGAACGTCGACAGAAAGCGGACCGCTCCGTAATAGCTCCGAACCAATGGATTCGGCTTCGCGTCCGGCAACTTGGCCTCCGGCGCGGATAACGTAAAGCTGTCGAGCTGAAGAGGCATCTCCGAAATCGTTGTTATCCAAGTGCCGAGCGAGGAAATGTTGTTTTCCATTGTGGCGAGCTCCGTAATCACATCCTCAGGCTTTTGGCTCAGCCGCTCCGCCTGCACTTGCATTTTTTCGATCATGGCCGTTTTTTCGCCTTTCTCGCCGGTAATTCTCACGAGCTCGGCAACGACTTTTTTCAGCCGCCCGCTTTCCGCTTGCAGCGTTTCCGCGTAATTCGGAATTTTTTTCGTAATCTCGTAATCGATGTAACGGTCCGGGACGACTCCGGTAATCTGCACCGTCTTGCGATAGAGATCGTTCAGGATGAAGACGCTCTTCTCCACTTCCGATAGCGGCATCGCGAAGTCTCCGAGCACGACCTCCAGCGAAATCGTATTCTCGCCCTGCTTCAGAGGGATGAGAAAATCTTCTTCGCCATTGCCGGGCACATAATGCACGAAGCCGGAATGGAAGGCGAACGGTATCGCCGCCGCTTCGCGGAACGGAACCTCGCCGTTCACTTTCAATTGCCGGTACGACATGATGCCTCGATTCGTATTCTGCGCTCCGCGGAAAGAAAGGCGGTACAGCCCCTCCTCCGGCACGGCGATGCGCCAGGTCATGAAGTCGCCGGGCGTTCTCCAGCTGGTTCCGCCGATCGTGTTCAGCTTGATCTTATACGGATGGTAAGGGACGGTTTTGGGATTGCTGTAGTCAGTTGTCAAAATGACATCGACCGACGATTTTTCAATCCCAATCGTGTAATCGTCCGTCCGTTCCGCTTGATAGACCAGGTTGGCCCCTTCGTAAACCTTGTAGCGCTGCTTCCATTCCTTGATGATGTCCGCGTAAGCCATCACTTCCGGCGCCGCTTTCAGCGTAATTTCGCGGATCTCCATCGGTTCCTTCACCGATTCGAGGGAGAGGGTATGCGTTCCCGCGTTCATATAAAATTTGTAAGGATCCAGGCTTCTCTTCCGCGAATCGCTTATATATACCGTCATCGGCTCCGGTTTTTCCACCGCGTTCGGACGGATTTCATTCCCATCCTTCTCCGCGATGTCGCCGCTGTTGTCCCACACTCGATGGAAAATCAATTGATTCATGCCGTCAAACAAGCTTTGGTCGTCGATATACAGCTTTCTTTCGATTTTCGAGTTCGTCCCTGCGGAAGGCACATACGTAACCTCGATATTGTAAAATCCGGCTTCCTGCACCTGCACATTCCATGTGATGGTACCTTCTTCGCCGGTTACGACCGCGCCGTTCACAACGCTGGCCTCCATGCCGGCCGAAGCCTTGTACGTCGATATGTCAACCTTGATCGTAGATGAAGCCATCTTCCCGTCATACCCATTACTGTCGAGGTACGCGTGATAGGATTCTTCGAAATAGTCTTGCCGGTCTGCGGACGCATCCGCAGTAACCGCATTCGCGCCGCCAGCTCCCAGCGCGGATATGAACATGACAAATGCCAGCAATGTCAGAAGCGCATAAATAAACATTTTCTTCATCATGGACATACCCCTGGACCCTCCATTTATAGCCGCGTGGTGCTATGAATCGCCTCATAGCACCCGCAGCTTGTAACGATGTACTACCCGAGACTATTCAACGGTTACCGCAATCGTCAGATTCGCGGCGTTGCCGGCGAAGTCCGTGACGGTAAGCGTTACGTCATAGGTGCCAGGCGTCGTCACGTCAAGGCTTCCGATATCCGCCGTAATATTGCTCTTCAGGTCGAAGCCGTCCTTATCGACGGCCTGCTCGACAAAGTCGTTCCCCCAATTGATGGCGGAGGCGTCTTCATCCACTTTCACCTTGCGGTACTCCGCTTTCGCCGTAAGGGTCGGCGGCGTCGTGTTATTCGGGTCGTAGACGATAACGGCATACGATGTTTTCCCTTCGTTGCCGGCCGCATCCTTGACCGATAACGCAAGGCCTCCGTCATATTGGCCGACGGTATCGAATTTCACCGTCGAGACATCTACCGTTACGTTGCCGAATGGCAGCTCTCCGTCGATGCCGTCCTGCGCCTTCACGAACGTGTCCCATTTAATCGAGGACGGATCCGTTCCGGCCGCAACGGCAATTGGAACGCCGGTCGTCGCGTAGGTCGGCGGCATATTGTCCTTGGATTCTCCGGAGCCGATCGTTTGTTCAACGGCGGCCATCGAGTCCAGAATGACGTTCTTCTGCGCATCGATCGCTCCCGCATACTTCGGAGACCCGTTCAATCCGTACAAGGAATTGCCTAGAATCGTGTCGGTCCACATTCCGCTCCAAGGCATAATCGTCGCATATTCGTTCGGGCTGCTTCCCGATATTCCCGTAAACGCTTCCATAACAGCCTCTCCATATTGCTCGTTCGTGACATCAAATCCGTAATTGATCGCCGTATTTTTCGCCTGCTTCTCGAAGAAATCCAGCGCCTTATCGCTGCTCGCCAGCGTTTTGTAGACCGTCGACCAATAAAGTCTGAACGCCTTCAGCGCCAGCTCGGTCTTTTCCTTTGGCACGCCTTTCAGAACGGCGAATTGGTTGTTCGGGAAAATGACCTGCTCGTATTTCGGATCATCTGCCGCCAAATCGTCCGGTCTCGGGAACGGCACGATACCCATGGACTCTCCGCGGGATGCCAGCGATTGGCCCGCCCCGTTCGAAAGCCACGGCACCATATTCGTGAACACCGTCTCTCCGTTGCCGAAGTCGCTTCCGTTCCACGTCCATCCCGGAACGGACGTGTCTTCGCCATATCTGGTCGACATCATCAAATTTTTCGACATCAGCCTATCGAGATATTCGACCGCTTCCTTCGCTTCGGCCGAGTCGGCTGTCAGACCGTCGGCGCCATATACAGCCCCGCCGTTGGCGTGAATCGCTTGGAACGCGGTATAGCGGTAATCCGTCTGGAACGCCTTGATCGGCACGTCCGTCCGGACCGGCGACATCTTGTTCGCGTAATATTCGTTGACCTTGGTCAAATAATCCTCGAACGCGGACCATGTCCATTTCCCTTGCTTCCACAGATCGTGCGGATACACCGTTTTGCCGTTTTCCTTCAGCGCATCGACCTTATCCAGATAAGAAATGTTGTAAACGAGCGGCCACGCATTCACGAAATCGAGAATATAGTTCAGGAAGTACTTATTGCCGAACATCTTGTCGCCGAGCATCCAAGCGTCGTCCGGATCGCTGAAGATACTCTCATATTCATCCAGCGGCTGAAAAATGTTCTGCCCGATCAAGGTTCCTTGCGATCCGCCCCAAAGCAGCGCAACATCGACAATCGGAGCATTCGCGAGCACCGATTTCAGCAGCGACTCTCTCAGGTCGCTCGGGTATTGGACCCACTGGATTTCAACATTCAGCTCGTTCAGTACGGCTTCCTGGGCTTTCTGTCTGGCAAGCAGCTGCTCCGGCGGCATTCCCGGCTCGCCGGTTACGGGATCCTTCCAGTTCGGGTCGTCTCCCGCCTGCCAATGGGTGCCGAACACGATTACGGTCGGTTCCCCTGTTCCCCCTCCGCCGGACGGCTGCGGCGATTGCTCCGCCGTTTTGCTTTCTTGAGGTGTTGCCGAGGGCCCGCTGCTGTTCGAATCTTTGCAGCCGGTTAATACAGTGAAGAATAAAGCGAGTACCATGAAAAGTGCAGCAAGCTTTTTTTGTTTATTTGCCATTTTCGATCCTCCCTATGTTTTCGACTTACAGAAAACGAGACTTCCCTGCCTGAACAACAAAGGTTGTTACAGATTCCGGCGGAAGAGTATAACCTTCGAGCCCGTTCACCTCCTTCACGAGGTCGAGGTTATGCGCCTCGGACGTCTCGTAAACTTGCGTCTTTTTCCCTTCCAGTTCCTCGAAGGCAACCGGCTTTTCTTGCTTTGAAGGATTAATCGCCACGATTACGGCTCGATCTCCTTCCGGGCTGACGTAAGCGGTTGTGAGCACGTCGCTATCTTCAATATCGGCTTCGATCCTGTGGTAGCCCGGCTTAACGAATTTGGAGTAATTGCCGAAGCTCCACATTCGCTTCGCGGTGCCGAATTGCTTCGTCTGAGGATTCACATACACCAAAGCATCCCGGTAGTCGCCTTTGGCGACCGCCAGCCACTGCTCCCATGTAGACACCGAAAGAATCGTCATATCCTCATGAATCGTTCGCGCCAGCACGAGAGCCGCCTCCATGCTTGCGGCGTTGCCGTTAAGCATCTCGCACCACTCGGTCTGGTGCAGCGGGAGCATATTTTCGAATTGGGAGAAGTATTCCGCGGCAATTTCCTTATCCTTAGCGCTCGACCAATACGAATGCACGGCATAAGCGTCAATGTGCTTAGAGAGCACTTCGTCGCTCATGATTCGCTTATACATCGTAAGCGTGTACTCAGGGTCGTTCCATGCGCCGGATTCCGCTATCAGCAGCTTAACGGGAAGCTTCCTAGCTTCCAGCTCCTGCGCTACTTTTCTTGAGAGGCTGATCACCTGCTCCGGCTCGTAATGGCAGCCTTCCTGGCCGTTCTTCCATTCCCATTGCGGTTCATTAATCGGGCTTAAGTATTTGACCGGCACGCCTTCCTTGACGAATAGCTCCGTAATATCCACTAGGTACTTGGCGAATTCGTCTTCATTCTCCGGCGGGAGATTCGACTTCCCGTTTGGTTCTCCCGAGGAATACCCCGACAACGTCAGCCTTGCAGGAGGACTATTGGCGAACAGCACGATGTCCGCTCCGCGCTTCGCCGCTTCCTTCATCGCATGAACCGCGTTTTTGTCCCGGCTCAGATCATATACGCCCGGCGATACTTCGACCGTCTCCGTCGTGCGCCAAGGGTCGGTTGCGACCGCCGGTTTGCCGGCCCCGATGTTGTAGCGGTAAATGTTGAGGCCGATTCCTTTCTGCTCGTCGTACAGCAAATCCATGATTTGATCAAGATTATCCCAGCCGCCGACCTCTTGCGCCCACCAAGCGCCTGAGGCTCCGAATCCGTCAATGCTTTGATACCTCCTGTTATAATCAAGCGTTATCTTCTGGCCCATACTGCTGCTCCCCTCTCCGTTTTCTTCTGTACCGGTTCTCGAGCCCGGCGGCATCGCAAGCAAGAAAATCATGACGCTGCATACCGCCAAGCAGCCAAGCCCGACAGCGTATTGTTTCTTAGAAATTTTCACATTGCCGCTCCTCTCCCGAGCACCGGACGAATTTATGTAACGGGTTACATAAAGCGCTTACATTTTAAATTGAAACAAATTCATCGTTGCTGCTACTAACTGATAATAAGGGGTTTTGCTTTCTCCGCTGACTGGTAATCAGGAGTTCTTCAGCTTCTTCTGACTGTAAATGAGGCAATACCGCCGTTAAATGAAACCAGTTACATGTAACGGGTTTCATAACGGCTAAAAAAAAGAATGAGGATGTTATGCAGTGCTCGCAAGCTCTTTGTGAAAGGGGTTTCATTTTTGTTAATGCTATTTTATTCCGCGATTCCGCGTCTGTCAATCACTGGTACCGAAATTTTTTTTGGGGCGCTTTGAATCATTTGTTTTCCTTCCACGCCAACCGTATATGTGTTTCTATATTTATGTTTTTTAAGACGAAATATAACTGCAAAAAAAGAGAGCATGAAGCCCGGATCTACGGACTTCATACCTTCATTCGCAGCAATCTTACAGGAGTGTTTTCGTCATTATAATATCCGTCTGCTCCTCATCGCCCATATAGAAGGAGTGCGCTCCTGTCGGGATAAACCCCATTTTTTCGTAAAAGGCGATCGCGTTATCATTTTTTTCCCAAACGCCAAGCCAAATCTTCTTTTTATTTTGCTTTGCCGCAATTTCCATAGCTGTATGGATTAAATAATGGCCAAGCCCCTGTTTATGAAACTTGCTGCGAATATATATCCTTTCGATTTCAAGCGAGTCTTCGCTCATTTTTTCAGATTGTGCATCATTGCTGTTTACTTTTAAATACCCGGCGATCTCACCGTTCGAATACACAAAATAAAATTCGGAGGAAGGATGGGTTAGCTCCCGTGTTAATTGTTTGACGTCAAACGCCCGTTCTAAGTAGGCCTTCATGTTCTCCGGTGAATTTTGATTCTTGAAGGTCTCATAAAAAGTCTCTATACTCATTTTTTGGAGTAAGGGTAAGTCATCCGTTGTGCATTTTCTGGCAGTTATCGTCATTATTTTTTATCCCCTCTCGTAAAAATTAATAACTTCTCTTATTCCCCTTCTTTACAAACTCCCAGTCCTTTTCTATATTTTTCCTGACCCTAAGGAGCAGGTTATACAAGGTTTCCGCTTCATTCTCCGAGAACCCGGTTAGCGCGATCTTATTGGAGTATTCATGTTCGTTGATGATGAAGGGGTACACGGTCTTCCCTCTCTCAGTAGGAAATAATCTCTTTATTTTTTTGTTGGCTGGATCATCCGCTTTTTCAATAAAACCGTTTAGCTCAAGTTTTTTGATCGCACGGGCAGCGGTTGTCCGGTCTACCTTTATCATTTCGGCTAGTTTTTCTTGAATCATGCCCGGGCTTTCGACGATTCGCACGAGATATACATACTGTCCTTTTGTAAGGTCATATTCTTTAAATTCAATATTGCTTATGGAATCCAATGACCTGGCGATCATGCCAATTTCGCGTAAAATTTCCTTCATCAAGTCAACTCCAATGCTCTTCCTTTTCAAATGGGCTTAGTGAATCGTAACGCATTTTTGTTGCATTTGCAACATTTTTGTAATCATAAAAAAACACCCGCCCTAATGGAATCGGACGGATGTATTCGGAGTGATGGCAACGTTACTTCCCGCAAAATTTCACAAATGCCTCAAATAATTGAAAGTTACTCGGATCAGACTTGTAACTGAATTCCGGATGCCATTGCACGGCAAAAACAAACGTTTTATCCCGCATCGTTACCGCTTCGATCAAGCCGTCCTCAGCCTTTGCAACGGCAATCAAGCGCTCCGAAAGCTTCTTTATCCCCTGATGGTGATAGCTGTTGACTTTTAAGGTTTCTTTTTCAACGATGCGGTATAAAGGATTGCCCTTTTCGATGTAAATGCTGTGGCTTGGTTCCGAATACGGAGGCGATTGTTTGTGTTGCACTTGAATATCGGATACGAACTGAGTCGGAAGATCCTGGTAAAGAGAACCTCCAAGCAGGACATTAAAGAGCTGAATACCTCGGCATATTCCGAACGCCGGCTTGTCCAGCTCGACTACCCGACGAAAGAGGACCGACTCCATCACATCCCGCTCGCTGCAAATATCGCCGCAGACATCTGCTGCTTCCTCGCCGTATAGCTCGGGATTCACATCATGTCCACCTGTAAACAGAAAACCATCGAACATGGCCGCCATTTCCGATATAACATCCGCATTCGAAGTTAACGGAAGCATGAATGGAATTCCGCCGGCTTCTTCAATTCCTTTCATGTAACCTGGCAGCATCCAATAGCTTTGCTTGTCCCCATCGTACAAAGGCAATACTCCTATTGTTGGTCTCTTCATGCCCATTCCTCCCCATATACTTTCTCAATTTTTCTATTTGTCTACTTCTATTCTATACGAAATCAAGAGGTGGTTGTTAAAACTTGTTGGGTTAACGAAGCAGGAGCACATGAGAGGAAGCCTATTGACACTTTATCCGTACAGGTGATACATTGTGTATGCACGATATACACAATTTAAATAGGAGGGCATAACATGCTGGCGTTAGAAATTAAACATTTAAATAAAGAATACGAGCATTTTCGTTTAAAAGACGTCTCATTTCAGCTGGAGAAGGGTTACATCATGGGCTTTATCGGCGCTAACGGCGCGGGTAAAACAACAACCATTAAGTCGATTTTGAATCTGATCCGATTGGACAGCGGCGAGATCCGCATCTTTGGGCGGGATTTGAAGCAGCACGAGCTCGAACTGAAACAGGTAATCGGCTCCGCATTCGGGGACATCGATTTTTATACGCGAAGCAGGATCAGAACGTTAACGAACGTGATCAAAAGATTTTATCATCACTGGGATGAAGATGCCTACAACAAATATTTAAAGAAATTCAATCTGAATGAAAACAAAAAAATAGCCGAGCTCTCAACCGGAATGAAGGTTAAATACAGCTTGGCCCTAGCCTTGTCGCATGGCGCGAAGATTCTTATTCTCGATGAGCCGACCAGCGGCCTGGATCCTGTAGCAAGGGATCAACTGCTGGATATTTTCCAGGAGCTTGTACAAGATGGCGAAATCAGCATCCTGTTCTCTACCCATATTACTTCCGATCTGGAGAAATGCGCTGATTATATTACGTATATCGATAACGGTCAAATTATTAACAGCGCGGTGAAAGAGGAGTTTATCGATACCTATCGCTTGGTGAACGGGAAAGAAGAGCAATTGCATTTGGTTCAAGATAAGCTGATTGCTTATAAGACGAATTCTTTCGGGTTTACGGGCTTGATCCATACCGTTGATTTCGATCCTTCATGGGATCTGCGATCGGCGCTGCCAAATCTTGAGGAGATTATGATCTATTTCTCGAAAAAGGAGAGTCTGCATGTATAGCTTATTGATAAAAGAATTAAAGCTCAGCGTAAGTCCTATCTTCTATGTTATGCCCTTCTTAACAGGCGCATTGATGCTTATTCCGGGATGGCTGTATTTCCTTGTTGTTCTCTACTTTACTTTCATCACGGTACCGAATATGTTCGGAGGCTATAAATCGCAAAACGATTTGATCTTTACCAGTATGCTTCCTGTAACCAAAAAAGAAATCGTAAAGGCGAAGGTGGCCGTAATCGTTATCTTGGAATTGCTGCACATTGTCGTTGCCATGATCTATGGTCTTATTAGCATACTTTTGTATCCGAATATGGATTATTTATTTTTCAAGCCAACTTTAGGTTTTTGGGGACTCAATTTCGTCATGATGGCGATCTTTAACCTGATTTTTATCGTAATGTATTTCAAAACGGCTTATAAGTACGGTGCTGCAACGTTTGCGGCCGTGGCGGCCGCCCTGCTGTTCGCCGGCGGAGCGGAATGGCTCGGCATACAAAACTCGTTCGTGTCCGACCTTCTGAAAGGTACGGGAGCCGACAACATCGCCGTCCAGCTATTGATCCTGATCATGGGTGTCGCAATATTTGCGATAATGACGATTATCGCTTATCATATTGCCAACAAACGGTTTGAGAAAGTGGAAATCTAATGAACATTGCAATTTCGAACGCGTCAGAAAAACCCATCTATCAGCAGCTCTTTGAACAAATCAGCGCACAAATCCTGATGGGAGAGCTTGAAAGCGGGTATAGCTTACCGCCTATTCGCCAAGCTGCAACCGAGCTGCGCATTAGCATCATCACCGTCAAAAAGGCGTGGGAAGAACTCGAAAGGCTTGGCTTGATCTATACCGTAACCGGCAAAGGCTGCTTTGTTGCCGAGCTCTCTCGCGATGAGATGCTTCAAAAACGCAACGATATGATCCGAAAACAGATGGCGATCGATACGTCGTACTACAAATCCTTTGGTCTTACCATCGAGGAAGTAATGGAGCTTCTAAGGGAGATTTATTGAGAGACCCGCATAATTTATTTTCAATTACAACCACTTCGACCCTAAAGTGGTTTCTTTATTTTGTCTTATTTCAACGCTGCATATGTAATGAAATGATTACACGTGATTCTAAAATGAGTATCCCGGTCGGCGTCTGAACCTTCCTCTTCAGGCCGGGTCGCGCATCATCGAATGCTTCGACCGAAAGGTTCAGACACTCTCCCAGTTGGGAGAGGAACGTCACCAGACCATTTCGGATGGCGGAGCCATCATCCGAAATGGTCTATGCACAACAAAAAACCTACCGTATCGACTACGGTAGGATATCTGTGCTTGGCGACGTCCATTCCGCACCGGGATGAATACTCTTCGCAGAGTTACATCAACGGTCGGCGTCTGAGCCTTCCTCTTCAGGCCGGGTCATGCATCATCGAATTGCTTCGATCATAAGGTTCAGACACTCTCCCCGTTGGGAGAGAAACGTCGCCATGCGAAACAAAAAACCTGCCACAGATAACTGTGACAGGCATTCGTGCTTGGCGACGTCCATTCCGCACTGGGATGAATACTCTTCGCAGAGTTACATCAACGGTCGGCGTCTGAACCTTCCTCTTCAGGCCGGGTCATGCATCATCGAACTGCTTCGACCGGAAGGTTCAGACACTCTCCCAGTTGGGAGAGAAACGTCACCAGACCATTCCGGATGGCGCAGCCATCATCCGAAATGGTCTACGCACAACAAAAAACCTACCGTATCAACTACGGTAGGTTATCTATGCTTGGCGACGTCCTACTCTCCCAGGACCCTGCGGTCCAAGTACCATCGGCGCTGGAGGGCTTAACGGTCGTGTTCGGTATGGGAACGCGTGGTTCCCCTCCGCCATCGCCACCAAACAGTGTTTTTCGATGACCGTGCTCCCTGAATTTCTTCAGAAAAGACACAACCATGCAAAGCTTGCGCCTTGAAAACTGGATACGAAAGTTTGCTGAACTTTAGCTTGTAATTGGGGTCCCCGCAAAGTATCAGGAATAATCCTCGAAGCATTCGCTTCACTTTGTGGGGTATCATTTAGGATAAGCCCTCGACCGATTAGTATTCGTCAGCTCCACACATTGCTGTGCTTCCACCCCGAACCTATCAACCTCGTCGTCTTCAAGGGGTCTTACGAATTGGGAAATCTCATCTTGAGGGGGGCTTCACGCTTAGATGCTTTCAGCGCTTATCCCGTCCGTACTTGGCTACCCAGCGGTGCTCCTGGCGGAACAACTGGTACACCAGCGGTACGTCCATCCCGGTCCTCTCGTACTAAGGACAGCTCCTCTCAAATTTCCTACGCCCGCGACAGATAGGGACCGAACTGTCTCACGACGTTCTGAACCCAGCTCGCGTACCGCTTTAATGGGCGAACAGCCCAACCCTTGGGACCTACTTCAGCCCCAGGATGCGATGAGCCGACATCGAGGTGCCAAACCTCCCCGTCGATGTGGACTCTTGGGGGAGATAAGCCTGTTATCCCCAGGGTAGCTTTTATCCGTTGAGCGATGGCCCTTCCATGCGGTACCACCGGATCACTAAGCCCGACTTTCGTCCCTGCTCGACTTGTAGGTCTCGCAGTCAAGCTCCCTTATGCCTTTGCACTCTGCGAATGATTTCCAACCATTCTGAGGGAACCTTTGGGCGCCTCCGTTACTTTTTAGGAGGCGACCGCCCCAGTCAAACTGCCCGCCTGACACGGTCCCCGCACCGGATTCACGGTGCCGGGTTAGAACTCCGATACGATCAGGGTGGTATCCCAACGGCGCCTCCACCGAAGCTGGCGCTCCGGCTTCCTAGGCTCCCACCTATCCTGTACAGATCGTACCAAAGTCCAATATCAAGCTGCAGTAAAGCTCCATGGGGTCTTTCCGTCTTGTCGCGGGTAACCTGCATCTTCACAGGTATTAAAATTTCACCGGATCTCTCGTTGAGACAGCGCCCAAGTCGTTACGCCATTCGTGCGGGTCAGAATTTACCTGACAAGGAATTTCGCTACCTTAGGACCGTTATAGTTACGGCCGCCGTTTACTGGGGCTTCGGTTCACAGCTTCGGGTTACCCCTAACCGCTCCCCTTAACCTTCCAGCACCGGGCAGGCGTCAGCCCGTATACTTCGCCTTACGGCTTCGCACAGACCTGTGTTTTTGCTAAACAGTCGCTTGGGCCTTTTCACTGCGGCCCCCTCGGGCTATTCACCCTACCGAGGCACCCCTTCTCCCGAAGTTACGGGGTCATTTTGCCGAGTTCCTTAACGAGAGTTCTTCCGCGCGCCTTAGCATGCTCTGCTCGCCTACCTGTGTCGGTTTGCGGTACGGGCACCTAGATCTAACTAGAGGCTTTTCTCGACAGCCGGAGTACATGACCTTCGCTACTGCAATTTTCGCTCCCCATCACAGCCCAGCCTAAC
>NZ_QXQA01000039.1 GCF_003583765.1 Paenibacillus nanensis | reverse complement strand
GGTAGCGTCAAGAAGTTTGTGTAAGCCCGTAGAATATCCATCTGAGATGGATTAGTGAGTTGGTTTGGCGGGGGAGGAGGCCTCCTCCCCCGCCAAACCATTGCCACCTTTTTTAGTTTTCAGTATTGCTGGTTGAGCTAGGATAGCGCTTTTCAAACATCTCCCCAAGAAACTTCTTAACAGTCGGATCACCAAACCCGCGAATAACACGGTTTTCGAAACGCTCATTGTAGGTGATCGCATCCAAATAGACGATCTTCTCTGCAGCGTCCATGTTCGTCAAGCTGTTCATCGGCTTCAAGCGTTTGCGAATTTCTTTGTTCATTCGCTCAATCGGATTCGAGGTATAGATAGCGTCCTTAATAAGAGCGGGATAGCGGTAAAACGTAAGTAACGTCGACAGTTGCTCTTCCCAAGACTTCACTTCCTTGGGATACAGCTTGTTCCACTTGGCTTTAAATGTATCAAAGGCGGCAAGCGCATAGTCATGGTCAAGAGCGTTGTAAATCGGTTTGAGATCTTCTATGAAGTCCGTCTTGTGCTGTACGCGAACTTTTGGGAATGTCGCACGTACTTTGTGCACGACGCAATGTTGAACATCGGCCAGCGGGTACATCTCTTTGAAAGCATTGTCGAGTCCAGGGAGCCCGTCAAAAACGCCTAATAGTACTTCATGGACGCCGCGATTGTACAAATCAATAAGGACGTCTTTCCAGCCGTTAGCGCTCTCCTGGCCACCTACATAAAACCCTAGAATTTGACGATGTCCTTCCTCGTCGATACCCATAGCAAAATAGATGACCTCACCGCTCACCGTGCTGCGTTTGAGCTTGACGTAGAGGCCATCCAAGTAGATCACGCTGTAGCGTTTCTGCAGGGGGCGCTCGAGCCACTTTTTGATGTCTTCTAATACAGTTGCAGTAATGTTGCTGACGGTTGTAGGGGAATAGTGGCTGCCGAACATGCTTTCGATGAAGCGAGCAACATCACGTGTTCCCATCCCACTCTTATACATTTGAATAACAGCCTCCTCCAGCCAACCGTCTCGGCGTTGGTAAGGCTCGAAAACATGTGTCTGGAAGTCCCCGTTACGATCGCGTGGCACCTCTAAATCGGTAATGTGACCGTACTTTGTGTGCAATGTGCGTTTGTAGTAGCCATTTCGACTGTTATGCTCATTTGTCGGGTCGTCCATAAAGTGCTTAATTTCAGCCTTCATGATGGATTCCAAGTTTTCCTTAACAAACTGAGTGACAAGATTTTCAAATAGGATTGAGAGCTGGTTTTCTGGTATCATAGTCATCGAGTAGAGTCCCTTCTTGGTGGCGTGGTAACCCCGAGGATACTCTACTTTTTTGTGTTTTGGATAGACTCCAAAACTTGGTACACAAACAATTGTACGTCATC
>NZ_QXQA01000038.1 GCF_003583765.1 Paenibacillus nanensis | reverse complement strand
TTTTGAGGCGTTTTAAGATGGCTTACGCCTCTTTCGCCTTCCGGTCTAGATGGAAGGCGATCTTTTTCATGTTCTGGACCGCTGCGGTCATCAGCGCTTGCTCGGTTACGTTCCGCAGCCCCCGCAAACGGCAATAGCGAAACCCGTGGAGCTGTTTAGCATCCGCGAAGCTTCGCTCAATCGTTTCTTTTCGTTTTCGGTAGAGCCGCTTGCCAGATTTACTCAACCGGTTCAGACGTACTTGCTCCTTGCTGTCTTCCCAAATATGCCGCGTAATGAGCTTGCGGTGGTTTTTGGAGCGAGTGCACTGCCTAAGCATCGGACATTCAGCGCAAATATTAGGGGCAGACGCGTAGTGTCGGTACCCGTGGCGATCCGTTGTTCGGTAAGGAAGCTCCTGCTCTTGTGGACACACATATACATCTTTCTCAGCATCATACTTAAACTCCCACTTGTGAAATAACCCCTGTGTAGGATGAAACCGGCGATGGGCTATCACGCCAAAAATCTTGCGATCTTGAAGGCCTTTGCAAATTGGAGTTGTTAAATAACCGGAATCCAGAGCAACTGCTTCTACTTCAAATCCAAAACGTTCACGTTGACGGTCAAGACGACTCAAATATGGAACGGAATCATGCACGTTACCAGCGGTGACGAAGACATCGGTAATCAGGTTGTACTTCACATCGACGGTACGATGATCTAAGTAGAAGAAGCCTTCTGGTTTACCCTCTCGTACCATGTAGCCGCTATCTGGATCGGTCTTGCTGACCTTAACCTCTTTGTCTTCGTTCACCTCCTCTCGTGGCTTTAAAGCTTTTTTCCTTGTGCCTTACGGTCGGTTTCGACCGCAGCATTCAATTCTTCGAGATAATCGCGCGTGTTTTGCTTTACTTGTTCTTTGGTGTATTTGTGTTTATTGGCATTGGCTTTTAAGTGCGTTGAATCCGAGATGAGAACACGACCACCAACCATACGGTGAGAGATGGCTTGGAGTACAATCTCGTCGAAAATATCCTGAAAAACAGTTGTGTCCTTAAAACGAGTTCGGCGGTTCCAGCTGATCGTTGTGTGATCGGGGACACGGTCAGTTAAACCAAGCCCAAGAAACCAACGGTAAGCCAGGTTGGTTTGGATTTCGCGTTCAAGTTGGCGCTCAGAGCGTATGCCGTAAAAGTACCCGAGAAAGATCATCTTAAAGAGAACCAACGGATCAATAGCCGGTCGGCCGTTATCTTGTGAGTAAAGATGGCGGACCTTCTCATCAATGAAGGAAAAGTCAATGTACTTGTCTATTTTACGGAGCATGTGGTCATCCGGAACCAAGTCCTCAATAGAAACCAGTTCGTAGTTTTGTTGTTTATCTCGATTAGATCGCAGCATCAGCGACACCTACCGTTCAGTTATTGTTAATTATATTATACAACATTAACGCGGTGTCGTCTTAAAATAATTAAACATATGAAAGGCTGTCGAGACTTTCTCGACAGCCTG
>NZ_QXQA01000037.1 GCF_003583765.1 Paenibacillus nanensis | reverse complement strand
AGCTATACCAGCTAATAGCTTGTCAACATTACCAGCAAAACAACATGAGAACTTGTGTTATATTGATTAATGAGCATGCCAAACAACCCTCCAACATGGGTTGTATTGGAAGGTTATACCATCAATTGTTTGCTATGCGGGACGGAATGATTTCTTACTATTTAAAATGGCATACAACCAGTGAACTAACTTATTCGCACAAGCCACTACAGCTACTTTGTGAGGCTTTCCCTCAGCTCTTTTGCGTTCGTAAAACTCTTTAATCCGAGTGTTGCGAGAGCGGATTAGACCACACTGTACCGCCATTACGAGTGCGTATCTGAGCTGTCTGGAACCACGTTTTGTGATTCGATTACGTGTTGCTGTAAACTTGCCTGAAGCAAAAACACTGGGGTCTATTCCTGCAAAGGCAACCAGTTTCTTTGGATGATCAAACCTGTCGACTTCTCCAATTTCCGCTAAAATTGTTGCAGCAATTTTAGGGCCAATACCGGGAATCGATTGGATTAAATCATATTCTTCAATCTCAGTAGCCAGGGCATCTATAGTCTGTTCCAACTCAGAAAGATGTTCCTGGTACTGAAGAATAAGGCTAATCAAGATTTTAAGATTAATTAAGTGGCTCTCATACATCGTTTGTTGAAATGGGTTTTGTTTTGCAGCCTCCATCAACCGTTGAACTCGTTCATTAATCCAACTCTCTGATCTCCCACGTTTTGAAGATAAAAGAGTATTAATTTTAATTTTTAATGTCTCTTCACTGACTTGTAGAACGGAGGATGAAGTCGGAAACTCATGTAAGAAGCGAAGGGACACGTTAGAATACATAGCGCCGAAAACACCTTTATACGCCGGGGATACCTGATCCAGAACGGCTTGGAACTGTAGCTTCGTTTGCACACACATCTTGGAGAAGGACTCGTGCTGTCGCGTCAGATAACGCATATTCAGCAGTTGCACACCTCTTTTTTTGAACGGCTCGAATTCCTCCCTATAGTAAAGCTCTCCTAGAAGATAAGCATCAGCAGCATCCGTTTTCACTTTACGAAGATTGGTTTTTCGAAGCCGATTAGAAATGAGCGGATTGATAACGATAAACAAATAATGATGTTCCTCTAAAAATTGAACAACAGGGCTTTGATAGTGCCCGGTTGCTTCCAGAATCAATGTTGGACGATGACCCGATTCATGTTCGATATCATGAATTACTTGAAGCAGTATCTCGAGACCATCCCTTGTATGTTCAAAATGAAATGTCCCTCGGTATGGTTTTCCTCGATCTAAGAAAGCTTGTCCGTGGCTTTCTTCTTTAGATATATCTAGCCCATAACAGGGTTCATTCTATCTCTCCTCGAAGTAGATTTACCGGCAGCCCATATGAACCTCCTTGTCCTCCACAGCATCGCATGTGATACGGGATCTATGTCCCAACCAGCCTCAATCATGGTCATGACAAGTAGGGGTGAACATTATAGCGCTCGGGATCAAGTCCCACGGGCAGGTACGTTCGACCCGGCTACTTTAATCCTCGAAGCTAATGCAAAAAG
>NZ_QXQA01000036.1 GCF_003583765.1 Paenibacillus nanensis | reverse complement strand
CGATAGAATTCCTGTAAAACGAATATTTTGGCGTTTGAACAAAAACGAGCGCCTCCGGTAAGATGGAGTTGCACACGAGGTCAAAAGCCTCAAAAAGCCCATCAGGAGGTCGCTCTACTATGAAGTTTAAGGTACAGGACAAGCAAAATCAACTCATTGAAAACATTACCGTTTCACACTTAGTCATCGGCGTAGATATCGCCCAGGAAGTCCATGTCGCACGCGCTGTTAGCTTTCGAGGGATTGCTCTAGGCGCTCCGCTCGAGTTCGAAAACCATCGTGAAGGCTTCAAGTTGTTCGAGCGTTGGGTCCAGGATCTGATCAAGACCCACAATCTGAGCCACATCATCGTTGGCATGGAGCCGACCGGCCACTACTGGTTCAGCCTAGCACGCTGGCTCGTCGAGCAAGGAATTGAGGCTGTTCTGGTTAATCCTCATCTCGTCAAAAAGAACAAGGAAAACCGGGACAATACGCCTTCTAAAAGCGATCGCAAGGACGCGCTGGTCATCGCAGATATGATCAAGAACGGGTACTACTCACCCGTTCGTTTTCATCCCGAAGCCTACGAGGAACTACGTATTCTCATGGCCAACCGCGAGACGGTTACTAAGCGTTTGAACAGTGCAGTTAACCAGATTCATCGTTGGGTAGACATCGTTTTCCCCGAACTGCGTCAGGTCTTCAAAATCCTTACCTGCACCAGTGCAATCGCAACACTTAGACTGTTTCCTTTGCCCAGCGACATCAGTCAATTAAGCACCGAACAGGTTTTGTCCGGTTGGAAGCAATACGTGAAGCGCCATGCTGGCGTTAAACGTGCTGAACTGCTCATTACACTCGCAAAATCCAGTGTTGGCGCCACTCAGGCCCTCCACGCATACAAACTTCATCTTGGCCATTTGTTAGAAGAATATGACCTGGCCCAGCGTCAGCTTGAACAGATTGAACACGAGCTGAATGGCATTCTCAATCGCATTCCTTACGCAAAGAAGCTGCTTGAAATACGAGGCGTCAGTGCTACCTGTCTTGCTGGTGTTCTCGGTGAGACTGGTGATCTAAGCGGCTATTCGCATGGAAATGCACTGCTTCGGCATGCTGGACTGAATCTAGCAGAGGCTAGTTCCGGGAAATGGCGAGGAAAGATGGTGCTCAGCAAACGTGGGCGTCCACGTCTGCGTCATTTTCTGTATCTGATGACCATGTGTATGGTGATGACGAACCCTGAAATTCAGGCTTTACATCGTAACAATGTGGAGGAAAAGAAGCTAAAGAAGATGAAATCCATCATGAAATTATGCAGTAAAGTGGCTCGTCTGTTAGTCGGCCTGGCTAAGAGTAGCGAATCTTACGATTCAACCAGAGTTTTCCCGCAGGCTGCCTAAGACCATTCGATCCTCACCAGCTCAAGCATTCGCAGGATGACAAGAAGCACGGAGTATCGGGAGACGTTACGCAAAAGGGCATGAACCCGTTCCGATAGATAGACCGACCTCCACCCCGTAGTTAGATGTGACGAAGGAATGAAAGGGCTATGACCCGTTGAGACATGGGAGCGAGAATCGCTAGGGCGACGTGGAGACGTGCGTATATGGAACAATATGGGTGGTACAACATTCACCTTTATTCCCGCATGCCCATTTTTAAGTCTCTCCACTACCAACTCTTCCCACATCCTCTTCTTCATTCTAACTACAGGATGAAATCCTGCGAATTCATGAGTCTGAGTGAGGAAACTGAATCATTTCGAGGGAGC
>NZ_QXQA01000035.1 GCF_003583765.1 Paenibacillus nanensis | reverse complement strand
CATGCCATAGCTTCGGTGGTGTGTTTAGCCCCGTTACATTTTCGGCGCAGAGTCACTCGACCAGTGAGCTATTACGCACTCTTTAAATGGTGGCTGCTTCTAAGCCAACATCCTGGTTGTCTTTGCAACTCCACATCCTTTCCCACTTAACACACACTTGGGGACCTTAGCTGATGATCTGGGCTGTTTCCCTCTTGACAATGGATCTTAGCACTCACTGTCTGACTCCCGGTAAGCATGTCGATGGCATTCGGAGTTTGACTAGACTTGGTAACCCTTGGCGGGCCCCGCACCCAATCAGTGCTCTACCTCCACGACACTCATATCCGAGGCTAGCCCTAAAGCTATTTCGGGGAGAACCAGCTATCTCCGAGTTCGATTGGAATTTCTCCGCTACCCCCACCTCATCCCCGAACTTTTCAACGTTCGTGGGTTCGGGCCTCCAGTGCGTGTTACCGCACCTTCACCCTGGACAGGGGTAGATCACACGGTTTCGGGTCTACGACCACGTACTCATTCGCCCTATTCAGACTCGCTTTCGCTGCGGCTACGGCTTTCCACCTTAACCTTGCACGTAATCGTAACTCGCCGGTTCATTCTACAAAAGGCACGCCATCACCCATTAATCGGGCTCTGACTTCTT
Source organism: Paenibacillus nanensis (assembly GCF_003583765.1). Classification (GTDB taxonomy): domain Bacteria; phylum Bacillota; class Bacilli; order Paenibacillales; family Paenibacillaceae; genus Pristimantibacillus; species Pristimantibacillus nanensis. Next base: position 1,550 of record NZ_QXQA01000035.1, on the reverse strand, counting down.
GTAAGCGCACGGTTTCAGGTTCTTTTTCACTCCGCTCCCGCGGTGCTTTTCACCTTTCCCTCACGGTACTGCTTCACTATCGGTCACCAGGGAGTATTTAGCCTTGGCAGATGGTCCTGCCGGATTCCGACGGGGTTTCACGTGTCCCGCCGTACTCAGGATCCGTCTCGGAGGGTGCTGGCTTTTGGTTACAGGGCTTTTACCTCTTCTAGCGGGCCTTTCCAGACCTCTTCGCCTAGCGGGCACCTTTGTAACTCCATGTGAGACGTCCTACAACCCCAAGGAGCAAGCTCCTTGGTTTGGGCTAATCCGCGTTCGCTCGCCGCTACTGACGGAATCACTTTTGTTTTCTCTTCCTCGGGGTACTTAGATGTTTCAGTTCCCCCGGTATGCCTCTATCTGACCTATGTATTCAGTCAGAAGTAACTGGGCATTACCCCAGCTGGGTTTCCCCATTCGGAAATCCCCGGATCAAAGCCTGCTTACGGCTCCCCGAGGCGGTATCGTTGTTCGCCACGTCCTTCTTCGGCTCCTGGTGCCTAGGCATCCTCCGTGCGCTCTTACTAGCTTAACCTAGTATGTTAACCAACCAAGGTTGGCAACAGTTTTAATACAGCTAAAGGATGTTTCAGCTCAAGATTTTCATCTTGATTTTACTTTCGTTATCCAGTTTTCAAGGTGCAAGTTGGTGGAGCCAAGCGGGATCGAACCGCTGACCTCCTGCTTGCAAGGCAGGCGCTCTCCCAGCTGAGCTATGGCCCCAAGCAAATTCCATCAAAGCTGAACAAATGGGGTTCACGTCCGGCGCTTTCGCGCAGTTAATCCGCACAGTTTGGAAGCTTATGCTTCCTGATCCGATCTTCATCGAGACCGGGTATATCCTTAGAAAGGAGGTGATCCAGCCGCACCTTCCGATACGGCTACCTTGTTACGACTTCACCCCAATCATCTACCCCACCTTCGGCGGCTGGCTCCCTTGCGGGTTACCCCACCGACTTCGGGTGTTGTAAACTCTCGTGGTGTGACGGGCGGTGTGTACAAGACCCGGGAACGTATTCACCGCGGCATGCTGATCCGCGATTACTAGCAATTCCGACTTCATGCAGGCGAGTTGCAGCCTGCAATCCGAACTGAGACCAGCTTTGATAGGATTGGCTCCAGATCGCTCCTTCGCTTCCCGTTGTACTGGCCATTGTAGTACGTGTGTAGCCCAGGTCATAAGGGGCATGATGATTTGACGTCATCCCCACCTTCCTCCGGTTTGTCACCGGCAGTCTCTTTAGAGTGCCCACCCAAAGTGCTGGCAACTAAAAATAGGGGTTGCGCTCGTTGCGGGACTTAACCCAACATCTCACGACACGAGCTGACGACAACCATGCACCACCTGTCTCCTCTGTCCCGAAGGAAAGCCCTATCTCTAGGACGGTCAGAGGGATGTCAAGACCTGGTAAGGTTCTTCGCGTTGCTTCGAATTAAACCACATACTCCACTGCTTGTGCGGGTCCCCGTCAATTCCTTTGAGTTTCAGTCTTGCGACCGTACTCCCCAGG
>NZ_QXQA01000034.1 GCF_003583765.1 Paenibacillus nanensis | reverse complement strand
TTGCGGGGGCTGCGGAACGTAACCGAGCAAGCGCTGATGACCGCAGCGGTCCAGAACATGAAAAAGATCGCCTTCCATCTAGACCGGAAGGCGAAAGAGGCGTAAGCCATCTTAAAACGCCTCAAAAGCAACTGAAAAAACAAAAAAGAAACCCCGACGTTTGAAAAAACGTGGGGTTTCTCTACAATCTGACCGTCCTCCAAAGGACGGCTTTTCCTTTTACGCTCATTTATTCAACGAACCGCTTCGATAATTTTTTTCCGCAGCTCCGTATTGAGCGCTCCTCCATGGGCCAGCTCCAGCGCCCAAAGCACCGCTCCGGCGGCGGGAGGCTCCTGCAGCAGAACGAACCGGCAGTCGCGTCCCGTCAGCTCGGTCACGCATTGCTGGTAACGGTCGCGCATGACGGGAGAAGCCGCCTTGACCCAGACGGACCCGGCCATTATGATGTCGACGGGCTCGTCGCCGAAGTCGAGATGGCTCATACAGCCGACGGTCGAATAGGCGAGCTGGCGGGCGGAGTGATCGACGATCCCCGACGCGACGAGGTCGCCGCTCTCCGCTGATTCGAACAGAAGCGTCACGAGCTCCGTATAGGGGAGTGTGCGAGCCAGTATGGCTTCGAGCGCAAGCTCCATAAACAACGTTTTATCGCGTGTTCCAAGCAGCTCCATTACGGGGGCCGTCATCACCGTCTCCGGTCCCAGCCGGTAGAAGCTGTCGTAAATCGCGCGGATGACGCGCCTGCCGAGATAATATCCGCCGCCTTCGTCGCCGGACAGCTCGCTGCCGACGCCGCCGACCTGCAGCCGCCGGCCGCTAGGGGAGATGCCGCCCGTACAGACGCCGGAGCCGTTGATCGAGCAGATGCCGTAGCCTTTTTGGCTGGCGGCTTTGATCCCGAGGAAGGAATCGTTATCAAGCGCATAACGCGTAAAGCCAATCCTCTCCACAACCTCGTTCAGCCGTTTTTTTTGAGCGGGAATATCCGCACCTGCAAGGCCGAACGCCCCAGCCGCGGCATCCTGTACAGAAAGTCCATTGCGAGAAAGCAGCAGCGTGATTTGTTCATTCATGACACGGTACGAGCTCTCGTAGCTGTCCGGATACTGCTCATGGCTGCAAGTGCCCGAGCGAATATGGTCGACCAGCCCGCCGTCCAGATCGAATAAATAATAATCGGTCTTGCTGTTACCGCCATCCACTCCGATTACGTATTGACCACCCATCTCCCAGAGCTCCTTTCCGACCAAACGAAAATATTATCGAGATTATAGCATGAAGGGAACCTATCAACAATAAAAATTGAAATAAATAAATCATTTTGATAAAAACACTATGAAATTTAATTTCAATAACGTAAACTATCAAAAAGCAGGCAAAGTGGCATCTACTTGTAATTTTTGTCTATTACGTATACTATTTTAGTTGCAAAATATGAAACGGACGGGGAGAGAGACATGGCGATAAACGATAACGTACTGATCAAGATCCGGGAACGCAAAGACAGCCTGACGCCTGTCGAACGGTTGGTCGCGGAGTACATTCTAGCGAATAAAGAGGAGATTCCCCATCTCTCTATTAAAAGCTTAGCCCAAGCGAGCAAAACAAGCGACGCTTCTGTGCTGCGGTTCTGCAAAACGATGGGCTATAACGGCTATCGCAGCTTTATCGTCAGCATCTCGGCATCTCTTGGCTCGATGGATGAGGAGTCTACCGATCAGTATACGGACATTCAGCCTGGGGATGAACTAACTACGATTATTTCCAATATCGGCCGCAACAATATGCGTTCCATCGAGGATACGCTTAGCGTGCTGGACCGGTCGGCTGTGGAGCGGGCTGTACACGCGCTTCGCACGAGCAACCGGATTATGTTTTTCGGGATCGGGGCCTCGGGGCTGGTCGCGCAGGACGCGGAGCAGAAGTTCACGCGCATTAATAAAATGTGCCACGCCTTCATCGACGGCCACAGCCAGCTCACGGCGGCGACTCTGCTGACCAAAGGCGACGTTGCGATCTTTATTTCGAATTCCGGCGACACGATTGAAATTCTTGACGCGCTCGATATCGCGAAGAAGAACGGCGCGCATGTTATTGCGATTACCAAGTACAGCAAAAGCGAGCTTTCCGAGCGCGCGGATACGCTGCTCAGCATTTCGACGCCGGAGATCTCGATCCGCAGCGGAGCGATGGGCTCGCGCATCGCGATGCTGACGATTATTGACATGCTGTTCGCCGGCGTGGCCAGCGCCGATTATCAGCAGGTGAAGAAGTATTTGTCCAAGAGCCGCAGCATCATCGCGAACAAAAGAAGAAGATAGCTGCGTAATGGCAGGTAATTTTGCACTTTGCATGCTTATTGCAGGCAGGCGCTTGAAGTACGGCATTCGCTGTTCCCTATGGGGGAGGGCGGGTGCCGTTTTATTTTGCGGGAGTTGGCGGGTGTGGTTTATGGACCGTATGCCGGAAGGATGCTGCATGCAGGGAGGCTGCGGGCATGGCTCAGACGTGTTGCGCGCACGGCGACCCGTGATTCAGACGTGGAGCCACACGAAGAAATCGCGAAACGCATCACATAAGGACAAAAGTACACTTATTTTTTCGCTCAAAAGAGGTTAGAGGGTAGCGTCAAGAAGTTTGTGTAAGCCCGTAGAATATCCATCTGAGATGGATTAGTGAGTTGGTTTGGCGGGGGAGGAGGCCTCCTCCCCCGCCAAACCATTGCCACCTTTTTTAGTTTTCAGTATT
>NZ_QXQA01000033.1 GCF_003583765.1 Paenibacillus nanensis | reverse complement strand
AATTGATGGTATAACCTTCCAATACAACCCATGTTGGAGGGTTGTTTGGCATGCTCATTAATCAATATAACACAAGTTCTCATGTTGTTTTGCTGGTAATGTTGACAAGCTATTAGCTGGTATAGCTTAACGAGGCTACCGTTCTATGCCGGTAGCCTTGTCCTCGTGATTGTTAAATCATTATTCTTTTCGAAATAGGTCGGTCCCAGTTTGTGGGAACTTTGCCTCCGGGTACTGCGGGCTTGGTCCTTTCAGCAGTTCCCCGTTGCCCGTCCCCTCTAGGTACTTGTCGAAGAAATCCAGCACATATGCATTGACCAGGTGGGCCCCGCGATTTCCGTTGATCGAGCCGGTCATTCCAGTCAGGTCGAGCATCTCCGTAAAGAGCTGCAGATCCGTAAAGTTGTAATGGCGGGCTCCCTCCACGGCGATCATCGTCCCCCCATGGTCAATCACGCGGCCGATCGCCGCCAGCTCGGCCGACAGATGCTTCTGAATGGCGGGATCGGTGACCTCTCCTTGCTCGAGCTTAGTTTTCCAAGTCAGAAAATCCTCCGATTCCAAGAAAAGAAACGGTTTATTCATACCATCCCGTTCCCGAATTCCATATAGCGTGCCGTCCATATTGATGCCTACTTGGATATTCGGAATGTCGTTTACTACTCGGAATGCCGTCGCCCCGCCGAATGAATGGCCCAGCATGCCGATCCGGTTCATGTCGATCCTCCCCAGGAACCTTCCACTGAAAGCACCGTCATTCAACTCTTCCAAACTGCGGATGACATACTCAATGTCCTGTTTCCATACGGCGCCAACTCGTTCAGCCTGGTCAAAAAAATCTTCGGTCGTCCCACCGCTACGGACCGTATACCCGCTCACCCGGCCATCCGGAAATGCGGTGGCTAGAGTGCTGTATGTATGGTCGATGCCAACGACGATATATCCATGGCTGGCCAAGTTTTCCGCTTGTGAAAAATGTAGCAGCCTACCGGTCCCCTCCCCATGACTGATCATCACGACAGGAAAGGGCTTAGCCGATGAAGCAATCGGCGTTCGTTCGTATGAGTTCGTCTGGAAGTACTTCCAGTAATCAAACATGTACGCAGGCAGGTTCATTTCCTCTGCGTAGGCCTTGGTATATGCCTCGAAATGCTGTCGATCTTTTGGAAATAACGAAACTCTATTACCCATAGGATGCGTCTGCTGCGCCGGGTACCAGATCTGAACCATCAACTCGCGTTTATCGTCCGGATCCTCCGTGAACGTCTCCTCACGTTCCCCGTCAACGAGATGAAAGGTCTCCGTACCGACCGCATACTCTCCCTCCGGTTCGGGAAGCCGTAGAACTGGCATCACAGAAGCCAGAAGCGCGGATGCGACCAGGAGAAGGCAGCCCGTCCCGTAACCAAAGTATCGGAGCGGCTTCCAGACCTTGCTGACTTTCTCGCCTTGAAAGTGTCTAAAGATGACGATCAGTATGCCTGCCAAGGTTAGCGTATAAGGGACAACCATCTGCCATCTGTACCCCTCGAAAATCAGGTGAGCCGCCAATACCCCAGCCCCCGCCAGCCCGACTGCTATGGATGTCTTCCGCGTGCGTAACATCAGCGTCAGTAGCTGCAGCGCTCCGCATAGAACCAATACCGTTTCGATGTTTCTCATCCCACTTTTCCTCCGTTTTAATGTCTGTTTTGCCTAAGCGTCCGACTTTCACAATTTTAGCGGGCGGAGGTTAAGTTCCGGTGATGTTCCAGTTTAAATTTCGTTTAAATCTAATGCAAATCACAAATCACTATCTGCCTGCCTATATGAGAACGGGTCCGCGCTACACTGCGACTACGCAAACCTGCCAGTTAGCTTAATCGAGCATCATCAGTCTAATCCTTTATTTTCTACGGACAACAGGTTGAACATCATGTCCGGCTAATCGGACCACCTGTCTAAGTGACGAATAGTTCTAAAGGATTAAATTTTTAATAGAAAAGTGTCGAATTAAGGGTCTTTGTGTCTAAATTTGACTATCTATTACACGCTGGAGCTTGTATATTTATAGTGTTTACTATTTTATTGGTTCGATAGAGGGAAGCGCGCTGCTGTTAGCGGTTTATATGAAACGATTTGAATAGGAGTCTATGCATTTCACTCGATAAAGGAAAGAAGGCGTAAAGTGGATACTTTCAGGGGAAATCGATTACACAGGACTAAACGAAAAGCAGTAAAAAGAGGCTTTTGCAGCTTGCTAATCTGCTCCATGCTCACGTTAATGTTTCATGCAGCAATAAAGCCGATGGATGTGTACGCGGCAACTACACCTCGCAGTGAAAATTTTGACAGTGCAGTAACTGGAACAGGGGTAACAGCACCAAATGTTGTGAATGATTGGACTTTTAGTATGGTTAGCACTGTGGGAGGAACTCCGAGGACGCAAATTAGAAAGATATCGCCAAATACAACGAATGATTTGGTCTTTTTGGGAACAACTCAAGCGGGAGCGAACGAGTATGGCCTTGTTCAATCCAATACCGGCCCCTTTAAGCTTAATTCCTTCCGAGTAATAGAACGTAACACTGTTGCCGAGCAGTATAAAGTGGTTGGTTATCTTAACGGCCAGCCAGTCGTCGGTGCGGAGAAATTGTTTGTTCCGGTTAAGGGAAGTTTCTATACGGTAGACTTCAGCAATGACAACGCCTTTCAAAATATTGATGAGTTCAGGCTCTATGCTGAAACGTCGGTTAAGCTTGATTTTGACGATCTTCTAGTCTCTGATCCTATTGTAGCGTCTACTGACGCCGCAGCACCTTTAATAACCATGCAGCCGCAAGGTCGAACGGTGGCTATTGGAGACGTCGCTACGTTAACTGTAGATGCAACGGTAAGCGATGGCGGCACGCTAAGCTACCAGTGGTACAGGAACACAGTGAATAGCACGACTGGCGGTGTACCGATCATTGGAGCGACCAGCCCAACATATGCGGCACCGACAAGCAGTGTAGGAACAACCTATTACTACGTGGTCATTACGAACATCAACATTGAAGTAAACGGCAATATGGCGATGACTGCAACAAGCGACGCAGCGGCCGTAACCGTAAACGCGGGAGCGCCGACGTTTATATCTGCCGCTACGGCAGCTTTTGCGGAAAATCAATCGGGAACCGTATACACGGCAGTTGCAACGGGAACGGGAACGATTGCCTATTCGATTGCCGGCGGGGCAGACCAGTCTAAATTTGGAATCGATTCTTCCACGGGTGCTTTGACCTTCATTGGCGCTCCGAACTATGAGCAGCCGTCGGATGCAGATGGCAACAATGTATATGAAGTCGCGGTAAAGGCAACGGATGCCGCGGGCAATTCGACGAAGAACGTATCGGTCACGGTAACCGACATTAATGATGTCAGCGTTTCGGTTGCAGATAATGGTCATATCTCGAACAATAGCATAACAAAGCAGGTGACGGCGGGTCAGACAGCAGGTATCACATTTATGACGCCGGAGCACGATCATTCATTTCTTTACATATATGACGTTCTAGAAAACGAAGGTACTTACCCAGGCGGTTTCTATTCGTATGATGGGAATGACGATAAGGTTAGATTACTTATTCAATCTGAGGCGGGGTATACCTTCGATTTATCAAGCTTCAAATTCGCCGCAGATCTCGATGAAGCTCAACAGATTCAGGTGACATTTACATCAGGCGGAGAAAATTATTCCGATACGTATCCGATAAGCCAAGACGGCTCCGAAGGATACACGATTTTGAATGCCTTCGACCATTCTATAGATGATGTAAGTCAAGTCGAGCTTACGGTGAATGGGTATGCGGAATTCCAAGACTTTGAGATTGCGGACATTCGAGCGGCTTTGGCCAGCGGTCTAACGGTATCGGCAAGCGATGTAACGGGGGCCGGAACAGATGGTAAGACGGACATCAGCGTTACAGAGACCGCGGGAGCAGGAAACAAATTCATTTACAAAGATTTTGCGGGAAGCACAGTCACGGTTCCCTTTGTAGGAGAATCTGTGACGGGATATGATGACCTTCCGAGTGATGGTATCATCGCAGCTTCTAACGGAGACAAGATTGCCATCGCGGAAGTGAATGCGAATGGCAAGGTCGTAAGGTTTGGTCAAATTACCGCTGTGGTCATAGCGGAGCCTGCTCCGATAAGCGCAATAAACAGCGTAACCGTAACGCCAGAAACGGCGAGCGTCGTGCAAGGCGGAACGGAGCAGTTGACGGCAACGGTAGATGCAGTGGGTGGAGCGGCGACGGCGGTAATCTGGTCAAGCAATGATGGCAGCGGGAAAGTGACGGTCAATGCGAGCGGACTGGTTAATGCAGCCTCCGACGCAGCGCCGGGAACGTACACGATCACGGCAACGTCTACGTTTGATGGCACAAAGAAAGATACGGCCACAATTACAGTTACGGCAGCACCTGCAGTAAACAGCGTATCCGTAACGCCAGAGACGGCGAGCGTTGTGCAAGGCGGAACGGAGCAGCTGACGGCTGCGGTAGATGCAGTGGGTGGAGCGGCGACGGCGGTAATCTGGACGAGCAATGACGGCAGCGGGAAAGTGACGGTCAATGCGAGCGGACTGGTTAATGCAGCCTCCGACGCAGCGCCGGGAACGTACACGATCACGGCAACATCTACGTTTGATGGCACGAAAAAAGATACGGCTGCGATCACGGTCACGGCAGCTCCAGCCGTAAACAGCGTAACCGTAACGCCAGAAACGGCGAGCGTTGTGCAAGGCGGAACAAAGCAGTTGACGGCTACGGTGGAAGTAGTTGAGGGTGCGGCAAGAGCTGTTACGTGGTCAAGCAGTGATAGCGGCGGAAAAGTGACGGTCAATGCGAGCGGACTGGTCCGAGTAGCCTCCGATGCAGCGCCGGGAACGTACACCATTACAGCAACGTCGACGTTCGATGGAACGAAGGCGGATACGGCCACGATCACGGTCACTGCAGCTCCAGCCGTAAACAGCGTAACCGTAACGCCAGAAACGGCGAGCGTTGTGCAAGGCGGAACAAAGCAGTTGACGGCTACGGTGGAAGTAGTTGAGGGTGCGGCAGGAGCTGTTACGTGGTCAAGCAGTGATAGCGGTGGAAAAGTGACGGTCAATGCGAGCGGACTGGTCCGAGTAGCCTCCGACGCAGCGCCGGGAACGTACACGATCACGGCAACGTCTACGTTTGATGGCACGAAAAAAGATACGGCTGCGATCACGGTCACGGCAGCTCCAGCCGTAAACAGCGTAACCGTAACGCCAGAAACGGCGAGCGTTGTGCAAGGCGGAACAAAGCAGTTGACGGCTACGGTGGAAGTAGTTGAGGGTGCGGCAGGAGCTGTTACGTGGTCAAGCAGTGATAGCGGTGGAAAAGTGACGGTCAATGCGAGCGGACTGGTCCGAGTAGCCTCCGACGCAGCGCCGGGAACGTACACGATCACGGCAACATCTACGTTTGATGGCACGAAAAAAGATACGGCTGCGATCACGGTCACGGCAGCTCCAGCCGTAAACAGCGTAACCGTAACGCCAGAAACGGCGAGCGTTGTGCAAGGCGGAACAAAGCAGTTGACGGCTACGGTGGAAGTAGTTGAGGGTGCGGCAGGAGCTGTCACGTGGTCAAGCAGTGATAGCGGCGGAAAAGTGACGGTCAATGCGAGCGGACTGGTCCGAGTAGCCTCCGACGCAGCGCCGGGAACGTACACCATTACAGCAACGTCGACGTTCGATGGAACGAAGG
>NZ_QXQA01000032.1 GCF_003583765.1 Paenibacillus nanensis | reverse complement strand
GGGTAGCCAAGTACGGACGGGATAAGCGCTGAAAGCATCTAAGCGTGAAGCCCCCCTCAAGATGAGATTTCCCAATTCGTAAGACCCCTTGAAGACGACGAGGTTGATAGGTTCGGGGTGGAAGCACGGCAACGTGTGGAGCTGACGAATACTAATCGGTCGAGGGCTTATCCTACAGATACCCCACAAAGTGAAGCGAATGCTTCGAGGATTATTCCTGATACTTTGCGGGGACCCCAATTACAAGCTAAAGTTCAGCAAACTTTCGTATCCAGTTTTCAAGGCGCAATTGAAAACGAAAGATGAAAAATGTAACCTGCCGTTCATACACGGCAGGTTTTTTTGCGTTGTTTGTTGGGTCACACCTTTACGTTGGAACAAGACTTTCCATTGTTTTTTTTCAGCTTGCAGCGGATTCCCAACTTAGACCGTCTAATAGGTTGGAGGTGATGAAGCAATGAAGCCGGCCGGCTTGAAAAATAAAGACAATTACTCCAACGATCCCGCTGAAGCGCTTGAGCAGCTCATGGATAGCTACGGCACTATCGTTCTGCGTACGGCATTTTTCTATATGGGCGATCGTCATCTTGCGGAGGATATCAGCCAGGAAGTATTCCTGAGAGCATACCGCAATTGGCCATCGTTTCGTGGTGAATCCACTGTTAAAACATGGCTGACAACAATCACCGTTAACGTATGCAGAGATAAGATGGGCGTTCGGATGTTCACGGAGCAGCCGACTGATCCCAGTCGCGTTGATCATGGACGAACGATCAGCGTTGAGGAGGAAGCGCTTCGAAGAATGGAGAAAAGCGAAGTGCTGCAGCATGTGCTCCGTTTGCCATTACCGTACCAAGAGGCGCTGTATCTGTATTATTATATGGATTTTAGCACAAGCGAGATTGCGAAAATGACATCGTCACCTGAAGGAACTGTGCGTAACAGATTGTACCGAGCCAGAGAAGCGCTAGCTCGGGAGATGAAGAAAGGGGAGGAAACATCCAGTGACCGACTTGGATCGTAATTTGCGTGGACAATTTCGGAAGGAGTCTGATGAGATGTTATTTTCACGTATGGAAATGAATGAGCGATTAAAACAAAAAATTCGGCAGCAAGCTGTTGGGGATCATGCAAAAAGCCGCCGCCTTCAACGTCCAAAAACGTGGGTTATGGGAGCGGCAGCCGCTACAGTTGCTGCTGCGGTATGGCTCGTTGCAGGTGTCCCGTTTTTACAGCAACCATCCATACCATCACCGACGGAACAGCCGGCCCATGGTGCTCCTCCTGTAAACGGAGGAGCATCCGGGTCTGAATTGTCAGCGTTAGTCACGACGCCGGTTAGCACACTGGAAGAAGCCATAGCCGCTTTCGGTGGCAGCTTGCTGGTTCCAACTGTCCTGCCGGAGGGCTTCGCGCTTAAGGAAATAGTGGTTGTTGGAGAACAAGGACAGCCGGCGAGAGACGCGATCTTCACGTATTTGGCAGGCGAGAAATCGATGACGTATGTGGTGAGCCGTAATCCCGCCGCGTTTCCGATGGAGTTGTTTACGAAAACGCAAGTAAGCGAAGTTGAGGGCTATATGTTTGAACAAGAGGGGCTTACGGAGTTATTTTGGATGAAGGAAGGAATGCAGTATTCCATTACGGGCCAGATTACGGGCGTGGAATCGATGAAAATCGCAGAGTCATTGGAATAGCTAATGTTATAAAGCCGTGGCAATGTGCCGCGGCTTTTTTTGCTTTCGTGCCGCAACGGACGTGCATAAATAAGGCAGATCGATGCAAACATACCTGTTAGACCGATTATCTGCTTAATCGGTACGATAAGAATTAACCAATGGAGCGCGCATAATGAACCCCAATTCGGCCCCTAGAACAATCCGTATCCTGTCCACAGATGTTGAAGTTACGGGCATCCAATTCCATTCGGGTAAAGTAAAACAGGGCGAAATCTTCGTCGCGATTCCTGGCATGAAAAGTGACGGCCATGATTTTATCGAACAAGCAATTGAATCCGGGGCTGCGGCGATCGTAGGCGAGAAGCCATTTTCCGGTCTGCCGGTTCCTTATTTTCAGGTAACAGACGCCCGTGAAGCCTTGGCTCAATTAACGGCTCAATATTATGATCATCCCTCAAGACGGCATATCATGATTGGGATTACGGGGACGAATGGAAAAACGACAACCGCTTACTTGCTTAAACATATCATCGAATGCTCAGGCCTGCGATGCTCTTTAATTGGAAGCGTGGTGAACAGCATTAACGGGCACGATATCCCATCGTTGCAGACGACACCGGATGTGCTGCAGCTTCAAAAGTGGCTTGCAGAAAGTCAAGATGAAGTCGTCGTCATGGAGGTTTCCTCACACGGCATCCATCAGAAACGAATACTCGGCATCACGTTCGATTATGTGATTTTCACGAACCTTTCTCACGACCATCTTGATTATCATGGCTCGATTGATACCTATTATTTGACCAAGCAACAATTGTTCGACCATCTGAAGCCGCAGGGAGAAGCGGTCATATCCAGCCTGGGCTTTTGGGGACAACGACTTTTGGATCATTTATTGTCAACGAATAAAAAGGTGAAGACGTTTGGGGGCTCGGAAAATAATGACCTCCATATTGCGCCAGCCTATTCCGCAAGTACAGAGGAATTCCGTTTCTGTGACGGCACTCACACTGCAACAATAAAAATACCTTTGCCCGGCACCTATAATGCCTGGAATGTTGGGGCAGCATGGTTAACGGGGCTTCAACTGGGAATTCGAAGCGAGAGGATCCAACAAGCGCTTAGCAGCTTCCCAGGAGCGCCGGGTCGGTTCGAGATGATTCCTCATCCGATCGGCGCTAAGTTTATTATCGATTATGCCCATACGCCGGACGGCTTCGAACAGTTTTTGAAAACCTTGCACGGGCAAAAGGAAAGTCGCATCGTGCATATTTTTGGATTCAGAGGAAATGGCGATCCTTCCAAACGAAGGATTATGCTGGACATATCGGTCGTATGGTCAGATGAAGTGATCCTTACTTTGGACAATTTGGGGGGGAGAGACAAAGAAAGCATGCTTCTCGAGTTGCAAGAGATGATCCAGAGAACGGGAGCATCGAAATGCAAATTGATAGAGGACCGCACAAAAGCGATCGAATATGCTTGGCTCCATGCACGAGAAGGAGATCAAATCGCGATTACCGGAAAAGGCAGAGAAAACTATGACCAATCCTTTGAGCTGCCAAGCAGGACGGATCCCGAAACGCTGGATTATTTGCTGCAATACCAATTCCATGTGTAATCGATTGCCGCTCACTAAAGAAGAGAGGGCTGTTCCAACGTCGTTAAAAAAGACGAATGAGGAACAGCCCTTGTTGCATGATTAATAGGTAGTTAAAAGCCAATTAGCTTTGGCCCAGCTGAGCTTGCCGGCGCCGGCGCCGTCCGCGGCGGTTAAGCGCGCTTTCAATGCGGCTGGGTCATCCGCAGCGTAGGAATAAGGCAAGCTGCTAAAACCGTTCCAGGAGAAGGGCTTAACAGGAGCAGGCACAGGGGCCAGCGGACTTCCGGCTGTATCACTGCTTCCCCTGAAGTAGCTGCCGTCTAAGGAATAAATCGTGTCCGTCACCCGGATTTTGCCGGTATAGCTGGCATCGGACGGATCCGTCTGATTATTCCGAACGGGAGAACCTACGTCAATAATTTGCGACTTCTCCACAAGCACCGCTCCGTCTTCGGTCGAGATTGCGCCGTTGCTCGTTACAAAGAACTTATAACCTTTACCGGATAAGGCTGATTCCATGGCAGGCGTAATCTTTTTCTTCGCTGCCCAAGCTCCTGCACTGTCCATCACGATGTTATATGCATGAACGTTGCCACCGCGAAGGCGAGGCATCCGGTCTTGCATGTCTTGGTAATAATTATGGTGCAGCGTTACCTCAAGAGCAGGGTTATCCGATGCGAACTCTGTCGACCCGATAAGATGTCCTTTTTTCTGGCCGGCGGCAATCGCGATAATATCCGGTTTTGAAAGTCCAATCGCGCTGCTTCTTAAATAAGCGTACATCGGATAGGCGGCTGGATTAGCTTCCATCGCGTTGATCTGCTGAGTTACCCAGCTGTTAGCGCTTTGGTCGTCACCCTTGAAGACCGACCAGGAAACGGTTACGCCATTCGACCCCTTCTTCACGTCGAGAACCCCGTCGTACGCTTTGTTGAACGTGCAATGATCCACCCAAATGCCCGAGCTTTCCTCGAAGGTTAAGAAATCCCAGTCGTTTTTATCATAGTTTCCTTTGGTTGATTCATCCCATTCCCAGAGCTCGTCGAATTCGAGATTGCGGATGATGATATTCGAGCTCCTTTTGAACGTAAACGCCGCATGCTTGATGGTCGCGCCGTTCGCCGAAAAAATCGTCAGTCCGTCAAATCCGTCGACCGTAATTTTGCTCACGCCGGTTGATATAAGGACCGGATGAGTGAGAGGGCTGTTATGGGCGGAGAATGGCGAAACCTGAGCGGCAGAAGGTATTTCATTCCAGCCGAGATCGAGGTCGTTCATGATCTCCACAACTTTGACGCCGGAGCCTTTTTTCAGAGCAGCGGCCAAGTCTGATGCGTTATAAACTTTTTTGTACCTCGAATCCGTCTCGAGGATTGCGCCGCCGCCCGTGTTGCCTTCGGAGAAGCCTGTTAAATTATACTGTGCCAAAGTGCCGGGCTGCGGTGTAGTCGTAGGGGTAGCGGTTGGTGTCTGACTTGGCGTTGCCGTCGGAGTTGCGGTAGGTGTCGGACTTGGCGAAGCTGTCGGGCTTGGTGTTACTGTCGGCGATGGGCTCGGTGAGACGGCAGTAGAGTCGGATACGACGATGTCGTCGAACTTTGCAGCCGCTTTATATGCGACAAGCCCTGCTGCGCCTGCAGTCAAACTGCTATCGGAAGCAGTCAGCTGAAGCGTGCCGTTAACGTACATCTTTAGGGTTGAGCCGCTCATTTCGAGCTTTACCGTATACCAGGTTCCTGCGGATAAGCCGACGTTTGTTTTCGATGCAATAGTCGTCGTAGAACCGTTCACCTTCCTGCGGATCTCCAGTGTGCCGCCGCTGCTGTTATACAGGGATGCTGCGTAAAAATTATTGCCGTTCAGATAACGGCCTGCGACGTAGACGCGGTTAGATCCGTTCCAGTTCTCAACCTTGACTTTGGCTTCCACGCTGTAGTCCGACCAATAGTCGCTTCCCGCTGAGGTACGGCCTTCGCTTGCGCTGGATTGGTAGTACACGTAGTTACCGTTGTCTTGCACGACCGACCAGGTGCCGCTGGTGGACGTCCAGCCGGTTGATTGTCCGTTATCGAAGCCGCTGCTGTACAGCACGGCTGCTTGTGCTTGCCGAATGGGAATGAAAGACAGAGTCAAGGCGATGCATAGCAACAGAATAAGCCCCATACGTTTCCTTTTATCCGTGAACAAAGCTGAAGTCATGCTAAAATCCTCCTTTTCCGTTTCGATTTAGGGGGCGGTTGCTCCAATATTGGTTCCAGAAGGTGTGCCGGAACCGATCAGATCGCTTCCGGATGCAAGCTTCAGGAAAGATCCCATGCTTGGCGATCCATCCGCGTTGCGGGTGAGGGAAGGGGTAAGACTGACAAAATCGCTGTCCGAGGCCAGCAGTCCGTCCGCGTTGGTGCTGGCGTTGTTTTTCCACCAAACGTTGCTGCCGTCCACATCCGACCCGCTTGTTTTATCGCTGGAGCCTCCTTTGTATGACAAATTATTTTTAAATTGATGCGTTCCCGTATCAAACGCAAAGTTGCTTTGCCCGTTGTTATACGAGGTATTGCCCGTCATGGAAATCGAACCTGGGTTGCTGTTGTAGGTGAAGCCGTGCTTTTTGTTTTGGTAGGCAAAGGAGTTTTGAACGACATGATTGACGGCGATCTTCTCGCCGCCCAGCTTAAAGCCGTTGCCGTCGCTGTTGCTGGTTGTATTGCCGGAGGAGGTCTGCCCATTGTGATGAGCGATGCTGTCCAGAATGGTCACCGGTCCGATGGCGCCGGTATCCGATTTGGTATACAGATCCCAACCGTCGTCCGTATTATAGGCAGCAATGCAGCCTTTGAACAGGTTGCCAATTCCAACGGTAAGCTTGGCAGCGAATCCGTCGGCATCTTCGCCGTTGTCGGGATCGAAGTTGTCATGCGAGTAGGTGTTGATTACTTCATTATGGCTCGGCCATTCGCTTTTCGCAGCTGTGGAAGCATATCTGCCAAGCTGAACGCCGGAGTCCCGGTTATGGTGAACATCGAGATTTTCCAGACGGTTGTAGCTGCCGGAGATGTAAACGCCGTTGTCGGCAGCGCCTTTGACCTCAAGGCCTTTAATGGTCCAGTAACTGCCGTTCACTTGAAGTCCTCTCGCATTCTGGGAAACATCAGAGGCATTGTAAGGCTGCGAGGAAAAATCGAGCACCGGCTTTTCGGTTCCATATGGCTGTATGATCTTTCTTGCACTTGAAGTGCCGTTGTTCGTGCGCTCGATCGTAATCTGAGTTGAATAGGAGTAAGTGCCTCCTCGCATGTAAATTATACCGCCAGGGGCCAATCGCGAGATAGCGGAGGAGAGGGTAGTCGGATTGCTGATTGTGCCCGAATTGTGGTCAGAACCGTTAGGCGCTACGTAAAGCGCTTCGGAGACGGGAGGCGTAGAAGTCGGTGTTGGTGTTACAGTCGGCGTTGGAGTCGGAGAAACAGTAGGCGAAGGCGTTATGGTCGGAGCGACCGTTGCGGACGGCGTAGGTGTGGGTGAGCTTGAGAGGTCCTCGACCGTTACTTGGTCGAATTTGGACACGGTTTTGTAAGCGATAAGGCCGATGCCGCCGGAGGATAGGCTGGAGTCTGTGGCCGTTAACTGCAGTTGGCCGTCTACGTACATCTGAAGCTGCGAACCGTTCATTACCAGTTTTACGGTATACCAGGTGCCAGCGGATAATGCATAGCCTTTGGTAGCCAGAGTCGTTGTAGAGCCGTTCACTTTTTTGCGGATTTCGAGTTTGCCGCCGCTGCTATTGTATAGAGATGCGGCGTAATAATTGTTTCCGTCCTGGTAGCGTCCAGCAACGTAGGTTCGGTTAGAGCCGTTCCAGTTATCAATTTTTACTTTAGCCTCGACACTGTAGTCTGCCCATGAGGCGTTTCCTGCTCTGGCGCGGCCTTCAGTCGTGCTGGATTGGTAAAATACCGGGGAGCCGCTGTCTGTCACGACGGACCATGAGCCGTATTGGTTTGTCCATCCGTCCGCCTGGCCGTCATCGAATGTATCCGTAAAGATACTAGCAGCGAAAGCTTGCTGCAGGACAAGCATCCCGGCTACGGCAGAGACGGCGACTGCCGAGGCAAGCGCTTTCAGTTTTGATCGAGTAAACATTACACGCATTCCTCCTTTTCAAATATGTGATCTTGTTAACAATGAAGCTTAGGGACGATTCCGGCGTGCGCCTCCTTTCCTTCCATAATTGTGCTGCAACCATAGGTATAGCCGAATAGACCTGAGTACGGCAATAATCATCCTGTTGTATGTTGCCTAACAGCAGCGCTGGCGGAGATTAGAGAGAGGGGAATAATCATTAGGTAAGATGATAATCAATTTTCTCTCTTTGGGCTGAAAGGGTGTGTAAGCTAAGGGAGGACCGCTAGCCGCAGCGCTAACCGAGACGGTAAGCTAAGTGAATATGATCATTGAACATTTGATGGGCATGAATACGCTAACGGATCAAGTGATTACGATGGACATGCTCGTGAGGCGAAGAGCGGGGTAAGAAATGACGCGATGGCAATTACGGCGGTTGCCGACCCGGAAATCAAAGCGACGCTGCTTCAGCAGCTGGATGATGCCTTGACTTTCCTGAGCGGATCGTATTCTTCGCGATGGCGCGAGGATGGTATAATCCGTGGGAAGTCAAGGAGCAGTTCCCGTTGGATATTCAGAACATCCAAAGCGCAGTAAAGCTGGCCAATTTGGGAGAAGACACGAACACATACCCCTTGTCGTTTTGAGACGACAGTGGGCTTTTTTGACCAAGGAACGATGTCGTGGCAACGGATTAACCGGTCATAAAGCAAATATGATAAACTAGTAGCACTATAATTCATCTACATTAAAGGAGTAGTCAAATGTTCCACAAGGAAGAATACAATGGCTCGCGTGAACAAAATTACGATAGACTGATTCGTCAATTAGACGCATTGCTCGAGGGCGAAACCGATATCATTGCTAATTTATCGAATGCGTCCTCGCTGCTTCGTCAGTTTTTGGATGATGTCAATTGGGTAGGGTTCTATATGTATAAGGGAGAGCAGCTTGTTCTCGGTCCGTTCCAGGGACTGCCTGCTTGTGTGCGTATTCCGTTATCGAAAGGCGTATGCGGCAAAGCGGCTAGCGACAGAGCGACCGTGCGCGTGCCGAATGTGCATGAGTTTCCGGGGCATATCGCTTGCGATGCTGCCTCACAATCGGAAATCGTGATTCCAATTGTTAAAAATGAAGAGCTAATCGGCGTTCTCGATATCGACAGCCCGATTCTAGACCGTTTCGACGAGACCGACCAGCGTTATTTAGAAAAGTTTGTCCAGCATTTGATTGCGCATATTTAATCGGATGAATAGCTGCTTGGTTTCATGGATTTGTTTTGGAGCCTTAGGGCTCCTTTTTCATAGTGATGATCGATAATGTTAAACATTACCTGTAGATTCTGCTCTTCGGACATGTTATATTATTAGTCCGGCCGCGAGACAAGCGGTTCGGAAATGAGAAACGAATCGAACGGCATCAATTTCCAGTTGATTTCATATAACGATTCGTGATATATTATTAGTCCGGCCACGAAATAGGCGGTCGGCAACGAAAGAAAAGATTGTTCTTTGAAAACTGAACAACGAGCGAAACTGCCCTGTTAATTCGGTAACGAGTTAATAGATATAAGAAGTTTTCGTACTCGGCTTTAGCCGATGCGAAAAGCTTCAAGCAACAAACGTAATGAGCAATCAAACACCTTTATGGAGAGTTTGATCCTGGCTCAGGACGAACGCTGGCGGCGTGCCTAATACATGCAAGTCGAGCGGAGCTAAGTGAAAGCTTGCTTTCACGATGCTTAGCGGCGGACGGGTGAGTAACACGTAGGTAACCTGCCTGTAAGAC
>NZ_QXQA01000031.1 GCF_003583765.1 Paenibacillus nanensis | reverse complement strand
TCTTTCAGAAGCTTTGTAACAGTATTTTCAAGTAGATCAGCAAACAGATTTTCGGGTATAGTAGTCATTGAGTAGGGTCCTCCTTCGGTGACTTCAGCAATCCCGAGGATACCCTACTTTTTTGTGTTCTGTGAAGAACCAAAACTTGGTACACAACTTATTTTACGTCATCCTCTGACGGGGACTTAAGCGCGTGCGGCGTTACTATTGCGTTCGGAGCATCCTCTGATTATCGAGTTCATTCTCTTGGTACGCCCCCCCAATATCTGCAACCCGCAGCCCCAACTAACTATCCAAACATTGTTACTCCTTAAGCTCCCTAACTTACAAGCACTCTATCTCACCATCGTTCTTCCGGCGGGTGTCCAGAGGGACGCAGTCCCTTGGGGCCCTCCCTTGGAAGGGAGGGTTTGGGTGGGTTCGAAATCCTTTTAAGGGGTTCCGGGTTGGCGATGGTTTGGGTGGGTTCGAAATCCTTTTAAGGGGTTCCGGGTTGGCGATGGTTTGGGTGGGTTCGAAATCCTTTTAAAGGGGTTCCGGTTGGCGATGGTTTGGGTAGGTTCGAATACGCCCTTTAAAGGGTCCTGGGTTCACCTCTTTGACCATCTTTGACTTTTTGATTTTAATCCGTTATTATAGGAATACGAAAAAACACATACTCGCTTTTACGTTGACGAAGGAGGATGGATTAGATATGAACTTTGTGCCAATGGTTATTGAACAAAGCAACCGCGGGGAGCGTTCTTACGACATTTATTCCCGTTTGCTGAAAGACCGCATTATTTTTCTGGGCTCTGGCGTAAATGACGTGGTGGCCAACTCCATCATCGCGCAAATGCTGTTCCTAGCTGCGGAAGATCCGGAAAAGGACATCTCCTTATACATCAACAGCCCGGGCGGCTCCATTACAGCCGGCATGGCGATTTACGATACGATGCAATACATTAAGCCGGATGTCTCGACCATCTGCGTGGGTATGGCGGCATCTATGGGTGCTTTCCTGTTGACTGCCGGCGCGAAGGGTAAACGTTATGCCCTTCCGAACAGTGAAGTCATGATTCACCAGCCGCTTGGCGGCGCAGAAGGCCAAGCAAGCGATATCGAGATCCGCGCCCGCCGCATTCTCAAAATGCGCGACAAGCTGAACCAGATCCTTGCGGATCGCTCCGGTCAACCGCTTAGCCGCATCGAGCAAGACACCGACCGCGACTACTTCATGAGCGCGCAGGAAGCGATGGAATACGGCCTCGTGGATAAAGTCATTGAGAGAGTTTAATCATATCGTGATGAAAAAAGCTTCCCGATTAAGGGAAGCTTTTTTCATTATGGCAGCAAATTGCGGAAAACTCCGATATCCGTTCAAAGAACGTAAGATCGGACGGTTCGTCTAACCCGTTATATTCGGCAATTCGAGCTCGTTGTATATCTGAAGGTCCATGAGAAGGTTGTCCAGCGGAGATCGATGAAGACTGATAAGTAGTGCGTGCTCGGCACTTAGACTTACAGCTGTAACCAGCTTTTCATCCCGACTTCCTCTCTCCACCCACCGCGACAATTCCCCGGTTCATCCAAAATTAGAACAAATGATGCGATTTTGCATGAATAATGGCTTAACGGAATTCTTCAAGATGAAATCCTGCAATTATGCATGATTCTCAATGAAAACATCCCGTTTACGAACCAAACTCAAAAAAATCCTGCACATTTGCAGGATTTCGCCTTTTTTCATCTATAATTGCGTTCCATTCCTGCATTTTTGCAGGAAGGTACGGCAGTTTCAGTTTTACCCTAACAACCCATGGGCAGCGAACGCTTCCCCTGCCCATTACAGCAAAAAAGGAAGCCGAACAGCCGTGCTGCCCCCCGCTTCCTTCGCCTCTTATTGGTTCTCCAGTTCTTCTTTGCTCACGAGTGCGACTAAAGCGTTTACAGCCTGCTCCGCATCCGATCCGTCCGCGCTGATCGAAATTTCAGTGCCCGAGCTGATCGCCAGACTCATAATACCCATGATCGATTTCGCGTTTACCTTCTTATCGTCCTTCTCTACAAATACCTCGGAGGAGAATTTGTTCGCTTCTTGAACGAATAGCGCTGCTGGTCTCGCATGAAGCCCCGTCTTCAAACGAACGACAACCGGAAGCCTTGTCATGGAAATCATACCCCCTATATTTTACTGAAACATTATCATGTGGAAAAAATTAAAAACTAATCACCTGTTATTATATCATTATACAGGCAGTTGCACTAGGCAAAAGTTGTCCCGCTCCGGATTTTTTCAGCTAATTCATCGATTTTGCGAAGACGATGGTTTACGCCGGATTTACTGACCTTTCCGCGCAGCATCTCTCCTACTTCCGTCAGGTTCAAATCGGGATGCTGAAGCCGAATTTCCGCTACTTCGCGAAGCTTCTCCGGCAGGCTTTCCAGCCCAACCTCCTTCTGCAGCAGCTTAATATTATCGATTTGGCGAACCGCAGCTCCGATCGTTTTGTTCAAGTTCGCCGTTTCGCAATTCACGATCCGATTGACGGAGTTGCGCATATCGCGCATGATCCGCACATCCTCAAACTTGAACAGCGCTTGATGGGCGCCGATGATGTTGAGCAGCTCGATAATCTTTTCGCCTTCCTTAATATAAAAGATAAAGCCTTTCTTCCGTTCAATGCAGCGAGCGTTCAAATCGAATTTGTTCGCAAGCTCCACAAGCGCGCCGCAATGTTCTTCATACATCGTGGCGATTTCCAGATGATAGGACGACCCTTCCGGGTTATTGACCGATCCTCCCGCCAGGAACGCGCCGCGGAGATAAGAACGTTTGCAGCAAGGCTTACGGACAATCTCCTTGTCGATACCGTTATTGAACACGAAGCCTTCCGATACGATCCGCAGATCTTTCAGCACCTCTTGTACATTATTCGGCATTCTAACAATGTAGACATTGTTCTTCTTAAGCCGCATCTTCTTGCGAACAAGCAGCTCCACATGCACGTTGAAATGCTTTTTGATTAAGGAGTATATTCTTCTGGCGATTGCTGCGTTCTCCGTCGAGATGTCCAGAACGACCTTGCGGCTGGATAAGCTGACCGAACCGTTCATGCGAATAAGAGCCGATAATTCGGCAAGCTCACAGCAGTTGTCCGCTTCGATTAACGTCAACTCTTTCTTCGTCTGCGCCGCAAAAGACATTCTACCTCACCTCTTTCTTAACATCCAATTCTCCACCAATTTATAAATATGATGGCTTAACCGTTCCGCGTCATGCCGCAGAAACCGCCGGAACAAGACAAGCTTGTCGGCAATTACTTTGTAGCCTCTGCGTTCAACCTCATCAATATCCAAATGGACCGCCTTGGCCCCCATCTCGGCATATTGGCTTTCCACCTGCGGCGGAATCTCCCCGTCGTTTACAATTACATAATCGAATAAATGATGTCCGATATGGGCGTGAATCGCATCCAGATGGTCGCTCACCGAATAATTATCCGTCTCTCCCGGCTGTGTCATCACATTGCAGACGAACAGCTTCACCGCATCCGATTCCAGAATGGCCTGGGCCAGCTTCGGTACGATCAAGTTCGGCATAATGCTGGTATATAAGCTTCCCGGTCCAATTAGGATGGCGTCCGCTCCTTGGATCGCCTCAACCGCCTCCGCGAGCGGTTCAACATCCGACGGCTCGAGAAATACGCGGTTAATTTTTTGGCCGGCCTTCGGAATCATCGATTCGCCGGTCACGATCGTGCCGTCTTCCATCTCGGCCTTCAGCACAATCGCGCGGTCCGATGCCGGAAGCACGCGTCCTCTGACGGCGAGAACCTGGGAGAGCTGGCGGATGCCGGACACAAAATCGCCGGAAATGTCCGTCATCGCGGCCAGCATCAAATTCCCGAGGCTATGTCCCGCAAGGCCGCTGCCGCTTGGGAAGCGGTACTTCAGCACCTCCGTCAGGAGGGGCTCCGCGTCCGCAAGCGCCGTCAAGACGTTCCGGATATCGCCCGGTGGCGGGATTTGCAGTTCATTGCGCAGAATGCCGGAGCTTCCCCCATCATCCGCCACCGTCACGATGGCGGTTATATCCAGAGGCTTCTCCTTCAGTCCGCGCAGCATCACCGATAACCCCGTGCCGCCTCCGATCACGACGATTTTGGGACGTCTGACTACTTTCTGTATCGTCTGCATGCTCTCACCCCGCGTGTCAGTGCTTATCTCGCTCGGAATCGCGGTGGCTGACGCGCACTCGCTCCGTATCGCTGCTGCCGAGCATCCGGCCCAAATATTCCGCGATGGCCACAGAACGGTGCTTGCCGCCGGTGCATCCGATTCCGATCACTACCTGACTTTTTCCTTCCTTGCGGTACAGCGGAATAAGGAACTGCAGCATATCAAGGAGCTTGCTCAGGAAGGCTTGCGTTTCCGGCCATTTCATCACATATTCGTAAACCTCGGGATTTTGGCCGGTATTCGGACGCAAATGCTCAACATAATGAGGGTTGGGCAGGAAGCGCACATCATAGATCAAATCGGCGTCAATCGGAATGCCGTATTTAAATCCGAACGACGTGACGTTGATGGACATGCTGCTTTGCTCCAAATTGGTAAAATGCGAAATAATCCGTTCCTTCAGCTGCAGCGGCTTCATTTTGCTCGTATCGATGACCTGCGAAGCTGAGCCCTTCAGATCCTCCAGCATGCGGCGTTCATTATGAATGCCTTCCAGCGGAAGCCCCTGCGGAGCGAGAGGATGGCGGCGCCGGCTTTCCTTGTAGCGCTGCACCAGAACCTCGTCCGTCGCATCGAGGAACAAGATTTCACAGCTAATGGTATGATGTTCTTTAATATATGCCAATGATTCCGAAAGCGCGGTAAAAAATTCTCTCCCCCGCAGATCAATCACAAGCGCGACTTTTCCGATCTTGCCGTTCGACTGCTCGATAAGCTCCGCAAACTTCGGAATAAGCACCGGAGGCAGATTATCGACGCAGAAGAACCCTAAATCCTCAAGGCTTTGGACAGCAATTGTTTTGCCCGCACCCGACATGCCGGTAATGATCACAAGCTTCGCCAATGTTGCTGTCGTTTCCATGAGAGAGCACCTACTATCCTCTTAGAATTAATCCTGCCGCGCCAACGACTCCGGCATTGTTGCCAAGCGTAGCCGGAACAATCTTGACGCCTTCCTTAGCCGGATCAAGCGTATATTTCTCGAACACTTCGCGAATCTGGTCGAACAGGAAATCTCCTGCCTTGGAGACGCCGCCGCCAATAATAAAATATTGCGGGTTGAGCAAAATCGCTACCGTAGACATCGAACGGCCAAGATAATAGGCTGCCCGGCTTACGATGCGCGCCGCCACTTCATCGCCGGCTTTCGCCGCGTCGATGACATCCTTCGCCATAATGTGCTCGACTTCAGAAAGCGAGGTGCGGTCGCCGCGCGCCACGGCGTCTTTCGCCATCCGGATAATGCCCGTAGCGGAGGATACCGTCTCGAGGCAGCCCATCTTGCCGCAGCCGCACTGGATCGCTTCCAGATCGGGCACGATATTGATATGGCCGAGCTCGCCCGCCATGCTGTTGAAGCCCTCGACGATTTTGCCGCCGATAATAATACCGCCGCCGACGCCTGTTCCAAGCGTATAGCACACGCAATTATCAATGCCTTTGCCCGCGCCTGCCCATGCTTCACCCAAAGCGGCGACGTTTGCGTCGTTGTTCACTTTTACCGTCTTCTGAAGCTCTTTCTCCAAGAAGCCCTTCAGATCCGTATTCTCTATATATAAGTTAGCGGAAAACTTAACGAATCCTTTAGGTATATCCAGGAAGCCGGCGATGCCTACGCCGACGCCCTCCACCTGCTCCCATGCAAAAGGCGATTCTTCGACAATTTTCCGCGAGTAGTCTGCAATGTTCTGAAGGATGACGTTCGTTCCTTGCCCCGTTCCCGTCGGTCCTTCGTATGTGTGCAGCAGCTGGCCCTCCGCATCGCAGAGTCCTACCTTAATCGTAGTGCCGCCGACATCGACTCCAATATAAATCTTCTCAGACATGACAAAGCCACCTCATCCACAAAGTTAGAGTTCCTGTTCCAACTATAAGCGTTGACACCGCTTCGGTCAAGCGCAATAGGACGCCCGAACCCTTGCTGCTGCTGGACATTCCGCATACAACCGGCACCCAAAGAGAGGAGCAGCTACTTCCGCTGCCCCCCACGCGTCAATGCTATTACGGTCACGCTTACTTGCCGGACTGGCTCCAATCATGCGTGCTGCTGCCCTCGAGGAACCGCTCGCAGTCGAGCGCGGCCATACAGCCGCTTCCAGCCGCTGTAATCGCTTGACGGTACTTGTTGTCCTGGACGTCGCCGCAGGCGAATACGCCGGGGACATTCGTCTCCGTGGAGCCTGGCTTAACTTTTATGTAGCCATGCTCATCCGTATCGATCTGACCGTTCAAAAACTTGGTGTTCGGCGTATGGCCGATCGCGACGAACAGCCCGTTGGTTTCGATGACCTCTTCTTCGCCTGTCTCGTTGTTGAGCACCTTAAGCCCTGTAACGCCCATGCCGTTCGCGATAACTTCAACCGGCGTGCGGTTCAAGCTCCAGCTGATTTTTTCATTTTCTCTAGCGCGGTCCTGCATGATTTTCGATGCGCGTAGCTCATCGCGACGGTGTACGAGCTCGACGTTCGTTGCGAAGCGAGTCAGGAAATTGGCTTCCTCCATCGCGGAGTCGCCGCCGCCCACCACAATAATCTTCTTCCCTCTGAAGAAGAAGCCGTCACAAGTCGCGCAGGTGCTGACACCTTTGCCCACGTTGTCCTTCTCGCCCGGAATGCCGAGATACTTGGCCGAAGCGCCCGTCGAGATGATAAGGCTCTCGCCGACAATCTCGCCGTGGCCTTCCACTTGCAGCTTGAACGGACGCTGAGACAGATCAACGCTGTTCACCCAGCCCGTTATAAAAGCAGCGCCGAAGCGTTCCGCCTGCTTGCGCATATTTTCCATTAATTCTGGGCCCATGATGCCTTCCGGGAATCCCGGGAAGTTCTCAACCTCGGTCGTCGTCGTCAATTGGCCGCCCGGCTCCGGACCTTCAATAATAAGCGGATTCATGTTCGCGCGCGCGAGATAGATCGCCGCCGTTAGTCCCGCTGGACCCGTGCCAATAATAATCGATTTGTGCATACGCTCACCCCGTCAACAATTAATCTTCAGTTCCGCCTTGCTTAAACATGGAGCTGATGGTTTTCATCTTTTCCTTAATGCCGCATACTTCGTCAATCAGCTTCACATGCTTGCTGACCGTCGCAATCGAAGTACCGTAGCGAACGGAAACCTCATGGTATGAAATTTCGCGCCGATGCATTTTCGCCGTCAAATATTCCAGCGCGGCCGCCCAGCCCTCCGGCTTCGTCAGCTTCGGCACCCGAGGGTAGACCCGCGTCAGGAATTCCACCCATAACGTCATCATATCATGCTGCTGCACGAGATCATAATGCTTGCTCATGCGGCTGATGGCCGCTTGCGCCACCGCTTCCCATTTGTCATCCCATTCCGGAAGCCTCGAAGGCACACGGTTCGGCTCGATGACGGTCGCCTTGCCCTCCAGCATCACCTGAAGCGGCTCATGAACGCCGATCGTGCGCAGCACGAATACCGCAATCTTTTTCAAATAGTCATCTTCGTCCGGCTCCATCAGGAATGCGCGCAGCACATCCTTCACCTCATTGTCGGCGATCATGCCGAACGCTTGGATCACCTGCAGCTTCGTGTACTGATCGCCATGCCGAAGCGCCCAGAAGAAGGACGAACGGACAAGCGGATCCTTCTTCAGATGATCCGGCATGCCGCCTTCCGCTTTCTCCCACAGCTTGAATTGCTCCTCGAACGGCAGATGATAATGATAGCTGATCGGCGAAGCCTGCTCGCCATTCTGAATCAGCTCAAGCTGTTCCATATAGTAATGAGGGACGCCTGATTTCGGATCGAGCTTCATCGCGCCTTTCCACAGCCGCTCGGCCTCCTGAAGCTTGCCTGTATTATAGGCCGCCACGGCCGCGTAATGAAACAGGCAAGGGTCCTGGCTGGCTTCCCCGTCTTTCACTAACCTGATGAAGTGGCGGTACGCCACGCCATGCTCTCCTAGTATCCCCATTGTCGTGGCAAGCTTGAATACATGCTCCTGATGGAAAGGCACCGTCTTCACCAGCAGCTCCACCAGCTCTTTCAGACTTTCCGTGTCTCCCTCATGCTGATAGAAAATCGCCAGGTTGCAGAGCGCATGAAGATTCCCCGGCTCATGCTCCAGCACGCCGTGGATACATTCCATCGCTTTATCGAAAAGCCCCATATAGTAATAAGCAAGCGCCAGATTGTTGCGAGCCGCAAGGAAATCCGGCTGCTGCTTCGTAATTTCTTCGAGAATGCGAACGGCCTCGGTAAATTTGCCTTCCTCTAGAAGGGCCCGTGCTTGATCATGCTCAACCATGCCTTGACGGGACTTGATTTTTTTAACAGGTGTCGGGCGTTCAAGCTCATACTGAAGCAGCTCCATCATCTCTTCCGCTTCTTCTAAGTATTGTCCATCCGCATCCTCTTGTAAGTAATGAACAAGCGACCGCTCTGCCGCTTCGTACATTTCCATGTTGGCGTAGTTGTTCGCCATATAGAAATGACATTCGGTCATGGACGGGTCCAGCTCATCCAAGATCCACTTCAATATATCGTTCGAATCCGAGTAATTGCCCATCTCCGATAAAATCCCCGCCATATTGCAATGGTTAACAGGGTTATCCGGTTCATATTGGGCGGCCCGGCGGAAATACTTAAGCGCCTTATCGTAATGGTACCGGTCCAGCGAGCGTACCGCGCGTTCAAAGAAAAACGTGGCGTCCCACTGTATCGGTATAATTTTTGTCCCTTCACCTACGGCCGCACGTTTCTTTCCTTTCATCGCTAGGCACCTCCTTAAATGTTTCGCGTGAGCGAAACATACTTCATAAGCTTCTTCGTATGCACGATTATATCATAGCAAGCTTGTCTCGACACATGAGAAAAACTTCAATCCGCGCATATCCCTCTGACTAAAAGATCGCGGGCAGCATATATGCCGCCCGCGATGACCGGATTTATCTTATGCGATTGCAGAACGCGCCAGCCCTCAGCTGCGCTACACGCCTTTGTTTTTGAACAGGGTGCTGATCGATCCGCCGTCCAAAATAATCCGTGTCGCCTCCGCCAGCAGCGGCGCGACAGACAAAATTTTGAAACGTTCCGGAGTCGTCTCAGGGAGCATAATGGAATCGGTAACGATAACTTCTTTAATATTAGGATGATCTAAACGCTCAATTGCATTTCCGGAGAATAACGGGTGCGTCGCGCAGACGTATACGTCCTCCGCGCCTCTTTCTTTCAGGCCCTCAACAACGTTGATAATCGTACCGCCGGTGTCGATCAAATCCTCGATAATGATCGGCGTCTGCCCTTCAACATCCCCGATTACGTGCGTAATGGAGGACTCGTTGTGCGCGGAACGCTTTTTGATCATAATCGCAAAGGACGTATCCAGGTAGTTGGCCAGCTTCTCAGCCGTGGAAGCACGCCCGGCATCAGGGGAAACGACCACCGGATTTTTAATGTTTTTGGACTTCAGATAGTCGCTGATCAAGTCCAGCGCCGTCATGTGATCCACCGGAATATTGAAGAAGCCTTGGATCGCCGGAGCATGGAGATCGATCGTAATAACGCGGGTAGCGCCTACCGTAGTCAGCACGTCCGCCAGCATTTTTGCCGAGATCGGCTCCCTCGGGGCAGCCTTCCGTTCCTGACGCGCATATCCATAGTAAGGCATAATGATGTTGACCGTTCTTGCGGATGCGCGTTTCGCCGCATCGATCATGACGAGCAATTCGACAAAATGCTCATTTATCGGATGCGAGAACGACTGAACGAGAAAGACGTCGCAGTTCCGGATCGTCTCTTCATAGTGGACATAAATCTCGCCGCTCTTGAAACGGGACAATTTGATGGAACCTAGGTTCAACCCTAGCTCTTTGCTGATTTTCTGAGCCAAAACGGGATTTGACGAACCCGAAAAAATACGCACCTTGTCGCTTAACATGATACCCTCCTGAGCGTTTCAACCAAATAATTTATGACGTATCGAAGAACTCTACTTGTCCTATTATACATTGATTTACCGATAATTCAAAAAGGCAATCACCATTAATTTCGACAAAAAGATGACTTTCCCGCTATTTTCCCCACAATTTCCCTCGTTTAGCAAGCCAAATCATCTTCAACAAGGCGACGTTTTTCGTTTTCTTATCTCATTTTATTCGTTGTCGGCTTCCCATGGCGGCCTTCCAGCTCGGCCATAATGTCATCGAGAGGCAATCCGCGCTCGCGAAGCAGCACCATCAAATGGAAGATGAGGTCGCTGGCTTCGCTGCGCAGCTCATCATTGTCCGCGTTTTTCGCGGCGATAATCACTTCGGCCGACTCTTCGCCGACCTTCTTCAATATCTTGTCGACGCCCTTGTCGAACAGGTACGTCGTATAAGTGCCGGACGGACGCTCCGCATAACGCTGAGCGATTACGCCTTCCAAACGGCCCAAAATGCCGAAGCGGTCCGCTGATGCCTCCCGCTCTTCCGCCTCCGCCCCTTGAAGGGCGATAGGGTGCGTGAAGCAGCTGTATGTCCCTGTATGGCAGGCAGGGCCCTGCTGCTCTACGCGGACAAGCAGCGTATCGCCGTCGCAATCATAAGCCATGGAAACAACGCGCTGCGTGTGGCCGCTCGTCGCTCCCTTGTTCCAGAGCTCGCCTCTCGAGCGGCTCCAGAACCAAGTCGCTCCCGTCTCAATCGTACGCTGCAGCGACTCCTTGTTCATATAAGCGAGCATCAGCACTTCTTTGCTTTGCGCATCCTGCACAATCGCCGGCACGAGACCGCTTGCGTCCCATTTGATTCGGTCCTGTAGTTGTTCAGCAGCCATTATCTCACTTCGACTCCTTTCCTGCGAAGGTCGTCCTTCACTTCTTGAATCGTCATTTCCTTGTAGTGGAATATCGTTGCGGCAAGGCCCGCGTCCGCTCGGGCATTCCGGAATACCTCGTGGAAATGCTCGACGCGCCCCGCTCCCCCGGAAGCGATAACCGGGATGCCGACCGAATCGGATACTGCTGCCGTCAGCTTAATGTCAAAACCGTCCTTCGTGCCGTCGGCGTCCATGCTTGTCAGCAGCAGCTCGCCGGCGCCCAGCTTCTCCGCCTCGCGTGCCCATTCGAGCGCGCGTATACCGGTCGATTGCCTTCCGCCGTGCGTGTAAACCTCCCACTCTCCCCACTCCGGGTTAAACTTCGCATCAATCGCCACAACAATACATTGGGATCCGAAACGGCGCGCGCCGTCGGATACAAGCGATTTATTTTTGATGGCGGCCGTGTTGATCCCGATCTTGTCCGCGCCCGCGCGCAGCAGCCGCTTCATATCGTCGACATGCGAGATGCCCCCGCCTACGGTGAATGGAATCGTAATCTCGCCTGCGGTCCGTTTTACGACCTCGATCATCGTCGCGCGGCCTTCGACGGAAGCCGAAATGTCCAAAAACACAAGCTCGTCCGCGCCTTCGCGGTCATAGGTGGCCGCGAGCTCGACAGGGTCGCCCGCATCCCGCAGATTAACGAAGTTAACGCCCTTCACAACCCGTCCGTCCTTCACGTCAAGGCATGGAATGATTCGTTTGGCCAGCATGTTGTCCTCTCCTCTCTCCGCTCTTTATGGGGTCACAGCGCCAGCTAGTTTCGGGCTTCCCGTAAGCGCCAGGAAGTTGCGAAGCAGCGACATGCCCAGCTCGCCGCTTTTCTCCGGGTGGAACTGCATGCCGAATACGTTGCCGCGGCCGACGATCGCCGTTACCGGTCCGTAATAATCCGTCGTCGCCAGTAGGTCGGATTGCCGCTCCGGCTTCACATGGAAGGAATGGACGAAATAGACATGCCCCTCGTCAAGACTTTGGAATAGCGGAGAGTCCTTTTGCAGGAAGCTCAGCTTGTTCCAGCCCATATGCGGGATTTTGAAATCGCCGCTGAACCGGATTACGTGGCCCGGCAGCAGATTCAGCCCTTCGTTCTGCCCATATTCGACGCTGTCGCTGAATAGCAGCTGCATCCCGAGACAAATGCCAAGCATCGGCTTGCCGGAAGCCGCGTAAAACTTCGCTACCTCGTCAAGGCCTGTATTGCGCAAGTTCTCCATCGCGTCGCCAAATGCGCCGACGCCCGGAAGAATAGCGCCATCGGCATCTAGAATCGCCTGCGCGTCCGCGGTAATAACCGCCTCATAACCGAGGCGCTCTACCGCTTTGCTTACGCTGTGCAGATTGCCCATGCCATAATCGATGATCGCAATCATGCTACAGCACTCCCTTCGTCGAAGGCACTCCTTGCACGCGCGGATCGATGCTGGTCGCTTCATCCAAGGCGCGACCCAAAGCTTTGAACACCGCTTCAATCATATGATGCGTATTTTGACCGTAGTGAACGATAACATGCAGCGTAATGCGAGCCTCCAGCGCGAGCTTCCACAAAAACTCCTGCACCAGCTCCGTGGTGAAGCTGCCGACTTGCGAGGATGGATATTGCGCTCTGTATTCGAAATGCGGCCGGTTGCTCACGTCGATGACAACCTGCGCCAGCGCTTCATCCATCGGGATAAATACATTCGCGTAACGCTTGATGCCGCGCTTGTCGCCCAGCGCTTCGCGCAGCGTCTGACCGAGGCAAATGCCGATGTCTTCAACCGTGTGGTGGTCGTCGATCTCGATGTCGCCCTTCGCGTCGACGGTCAAATCGAATTGTCCGTGCTTCGTGAACAAGTCCAGCATATGGTTCAAAAACGGCACATCCGTCTGGAGTTGAGACTGCCCCGTACCGTCCACAGCAAATGTCAGCTTAATATCCGTTTCATTCGTTTTTCTCGCTACCGACGCCTCGCGCCGCGTTTGCTCTGCCATCGTAACCCCTGCTTTCTTCAACTAGTAATTTATAAGATGAACTTCTTCGGTTCGTAACCTCGTTTTTCGACGTTATCGCATCTGCCGGACCCGCCAGCTACTCCTGGCCGCGCTCCTTCTCCAGCCGGATCTGAATCGCGCGGGCGTGACCCTCCAGCCCCTCGTGACGGGCCAGCGTCATGATGCTTTCGCCGTTTTTCATGAGTGCTTCCTTGCTGTAGTAGATCAAGCTGGACTTCTTCATAAAGTCGTCCACATTGACCGGCGAGGAGAACCGCGCTGTTCCGTTCGTCGGTATAATGTGGTTCGGACCGGCAAAATAGTCCCCGACCGGCTCCGAGCTGTAAGGTCCCAAGAAGATCGCGCCCGCGTTCTCGATAAAGCCGAGCAGCTTCATCGGATCAGCCGTCAATATTTCCAAATGCTCCGGCGCCATCTGATTCACCGCCGCGATGCCCTCTTCGAGCGAATCCACCAGCAGGACCGCGCCATAGCTGTCGATCGATGCGCGCGCAATGTCCGCCCGCGGCAGCTTGGCAAGCTGAAGCTCTACCTCAGCCGCAACAGCATCCGCCAGAGCAGCCGACGGCGTCACCAACACAGCCGAGGCCATCTCGTCATGCTCCGCTTGCGACAGCAGATCGGCCGCTATGTAAGAAGCGTCTGCCGTGTCGTCGGCCAGCACGACGATTTCGCTTGGCCCGGCGATGCTGTCGATATCGACGGCGCCGAATACGGCGCGCTTCGCCAGCGCCACATAAATATTGCCCGGTCCGCAAATTTTATCGACCGGCGCAATCGAATCCGTGCCATACGCGAGTGCCGCGATGGCTTGAGCGCCTCCGACCCGGTACAGCTCCCTCACGCCCGCCTCCGCGGCGGCCACGAGAATGTACGGGTCGATCCCTTCCTTGCCGCCGGTCGCTGGCGGCGTCACCATTACAATTTCCGGCACGCCGGCTACCTGCGCCGGAATAACATTCATCAGCACGGACGAGGGATACGCCGCTTTGCCGCCGGGCACATACACGCCCACCCGCTTCAGCGGGCGCATGATTTGGCCCAGCATCGTCCCGTCCGGCTGCAGATCCATCCATGAGCTGCGCAGCTGCTTCTCATGGAAACGGCGAATATTGGCGGCCGCCTCCCGGATCGCCGCCAGAAACGCGGCGTCCACCTGCCCGTACGCCGCCTCGATTTCCTCTCGCGTCACGCGAAGCTCGCTCGCGTCCAGCTTCACCTTGTCCAGCTGCTCCGTATACCGCAGCAGCGCCGCGTCGCCCTCGGCCTTCACGTCTCTGACGATCCGCAAGGCCGTTTCATTTTGCTCCGGTGTTCCATACTCCACCTCGCGCTTCAACCCGAACTGCTCCGCCCGCATAATACGCATGCTCCATCGCCCCTCTCTAACGCCATAAACGATTTATTCCACTAATTAAACTTCGACGCTCTTGGCACTTTATCGCTTGCCTAAACGGCTTAACCGTAAGCCTCGTTTACACCTTGGCCGCAATTGTCTCCTGCAGCCTGTCGCACAAGCTTTGAATGCTGTCGTTTTTCATCCGGTAGCTAACGCGATTGGCGATCAGCCGGCTCGTAATGCCGAAGATCGATTCCATCTCCACCAGACCGTTCTCTCTCAGCGTCTGTCCCGTCTCGACCATATCGACGATCCGGTCTGCGAGGCCGATCAGCGGCGCCAGCTCGATCGAGCCGTTCAGCTTAATCACCTCGACCTGCTGACCGCGCTCGCGGAAATAAGCCGAAGCCACATTCGGATATTTCGTTGCGACGCGCGGATGAATAGTCGGCTTCCAGTCCGGCAATCCGATGACGGACATTCTGCATTTGGCGATCTGGAGATCGAGCAGCTCGTATACGTCCTTATCCTCCTCCATTAGAACGTCCTTGCCTACGATTCCGATATCCGCCACGCCGTATTCCACATAAGTCGGCACATCGACCGGCTTCGCCATAATAAATTCCATGTTCGCTTCCGGCTGTTCGATGATCAGCTTGCGCGTATCGTCGAAATCTCCGGGAATCGGAATACCCGCTTCACGGAACAGCTTCAGCGCCTGCTTATAAATTCTGCCCTTCGGCATCGCAACCTTCAATACATCCTTCACCGCTCCGCTCACCCTCTTCCGCCTCCTTTCGAGTTGCCGCCAATGTACGATCGCAAAGCCGAATACCGCGCGCCTTTATAAGCGAACGCCCTATTCGCGCGCCCTTCCGCTTCTTTCAGCTCGGCCGTCAGCTCTTCCGCGCGCTCCGTCACCACCATGACGCCTTCGCCGCGAAGCCGCTGCGCCTCCGCCAGCGCTTCTCCGCGTCCTTCGGAATCATAGACGATCAAAGTTCTGTCTTCCTCTTCTTCCGTCCCTGCCCCCAGCAGCTCCAAAATTCTCGTCGTCTTCAGAGCAAAGCCTGTCGCCGCAGCCGGGCGTCCGAATTGCGCAAGCAGATTGTCGTAACGGCCGCCGCTTGCAACCGGGAAGCCGAGATCCGCCGCATAAGCCTCAAATGTCATTCCCGTATAATAGGAGAAGTCGCCGATCATCGTCAGATCAATCAGCACATGCTCGCAGACGCCGTAAGCCTTCAGAGCGTCCCATATTTGGCATAGATGGCCGATCGATTCCCGGGCTATCGCATCCAGATTCAGCTTCAATGCCTGGTCGCAGATTTCGCTGCCCCCGCGCAGTCTTAGAATGCCCTCCAGCTCACGCCGAACCGGCTCATCGAGCGAAAGCTTGCGCAGCTCATCTCGGTAACCGACATAATCACGTCCAAGCAGGCATGCTTTGAGCTGCTCCTGTTCCTCCGTGCGGCCCGGCAATGCTTCGCCCAGCAAGCCGTTCAGGAAGCCTACATGCCCTATCGCAATTTTGAAACGTTCCACGCCTGCCGCCTTCAAAGAAGCAATCGCCAGCGCGACAACCTCCGCATCCGCATCCGCCGAGGAATCCCCAACGAACTCAACGCCGGTCTGATAAAATTCCGTATCGCGCCCCGCTTCCTCCTCAATGGAGCGGAACACGTTGGAATGATAGGACAAGCGCAGCGGAAACTCCGCTTCCTTGAGCAGCGAAGAAACGACCCGAGCGATCGGAGCCGTCATATCGGAACGCAGCACAAGCGTCGTGCCGCGATTATTCAGCAATTTATATAGCTTTTGGTCGGAAGTCGAGCTCTGTACCCCAACCGTATCGTAATATTCAAGCGTAGGCGTTATGATCTGTTCATAGCCCCAACCCCGCATGCAAGCGAGGACGTCCCGTTCGATTTGACGAAGCTTGCGAACCGCTTCCGGCAAATAATCCTTCACGCCGATCGGCTTTTCGAACATTTTTGGTTTAGACATAACCCGTTCTCCTTCAAGTATCCCTTTAGTATATTAAAGTGCTACCATGTTACCATACTACCAAAATAAAGATGATAGTCGTAATCGTAGCACGAACTTCTTTGTCCCGTCAAGACATACCCAACCATTTCCGTCGAACAAAAAAAGGATATTCTTCCAGCTTCCGCGATCCGCGCTAATCTTATGCGCAACCGTCTTTTGCTTGAAGAATATCCCCTGCCATTCGAATCATTGCTCCTCGTTCTTCTTCTCGATTTGCCGCATCGGGTTGCCGCCTACAAAAGCATGCGCCGGCACATCCTTATGCACTACCGATCCAGCCGCCACTACGGCATAGTCGCCTATCGTGACGCCGGGCAGAATCGTCGTATTCGCCCCGATCATCACATGGTCTCCGATCCGCACATCGCCAAGCCGATATTCTTTAATCAAATATTCATGCGTAAGAATCGTCGTATTATAGCCGATGACCGAATTACGGCCAACCGTAATCCGTTCCGGGAAAAACACATCCACCATTACCATCAGGGCAAAAGCCGTCTGCTCGCCTACCCTCATGCCGAGAATGCGCCGGTAAATCCAGTTTTTGAGCGGCAGGGAAGGACAGTATCTCGCAAGCTGGATAAATATAAAATTGCGCACCGCCTTTATCCTGCTTACTGTTGTATAGACCTGCCATAAGGCGTTTGGCCCTTCAACAGGATACCGTTCAACGTTTCTCAAAACGCTCCAGCTCCGATCCCGCGAAAGCGTACAGCTCCCGCATATCGTCTATCACATAATCGGCGCCAGCGTCCCTTAACACTTGTGCGCCCTTCAGCGACCAGGCAACGCCTACCGCCGTTACGCCAGCGGCTTTTGCCGATTGCATGTCGACAGCGCTATCGCCCACCATGATGGCGGATTCGGGAGCCGCGTTCAGCAGCTCCAGCGCTTTCTGTACCGGTTCCGGATGCGGCTTGGCACGGGTGACATCGTCAATCGTGACAATCGCGTCCACAACATCACGGATCCCGACAAAGCTTAGCCCCTTCTCCGTTGTCAACCGAATCTTCGTTGTTACAACGCCGATCTTTACGCCGTCCTGGTGAAGCTTCTCCAGCACCTCCACGACGTTGTCAAAAGGCTTCACAAACTCGTCGTGCAGCCGCAAATTCACTTCCCGGTAAGCCGTTATGAGATGAGCGACATCTTGAAGACCGGAAAACTTCCTCATCTGATCTTCTAATGTCAATCCCATGCTCGGAATAATATCCTCCCTGCCGAAGCCTTCAGGCACGACGCCCTTCAGCGCCTCGATGAAAGAGCGAATAATCAATTCGTTTGTATCCAGTATGGTGCCGTCCAAATCGAACAGCATTGTTCGAGTCTGTTTCATGCTGCGTTTTGCCTCCTAACTGCATTGCCGAACGACCTTGCTTCTATTTCTAAGTATTCGTTACTCCCGTATCGGAGGAATTTGCGGAATCACGCTTCACCGAATCTTGCTCTTGCATTTCTGAAGCCGCTGCTTCCGTTTCTTCCGCCGCGATGCCGTTCCGTTCCGGCTTTGTCGTTACAATAGGATCGCTGTATTTCACATCCGCCCGCCCGGTCAGCCTTCTCACGACGATAAATACGATAGCCGCCAGTATGAGCAGCAGCGCAAGCAATTGCGATATCCGAATATTGCCGTAAGACGGATCCAGATAGCCTGGATCAAATACGGTCTTCATAGGCGACCATAGTCCGTTAATCATCGACGCGAGCCAATCGGGACCAATGAACGCCAAGCTGTCGATCCGAAGACCTTCGATAAAGAAACGGCCGATGGAATACCAAATGAAATACGACGCCATAAGCTCCCCGACGCGCAGAAACTTCTGGCGGCGAAGAACGAACAGCACTACAAGCCCCAACAAGCTCCAAAGCGACTCATACAAAAACGCCGGATGGCGGAACGCCCCTTCGGGAACGGCGCTGTCGATGATAAACATATGATCCACGATAAAAGACGGGATATGCAGCGTGTTGCGAAGGAAATCTTCACTTACAGGCGCGCCGTACGCTTCCTGGTTCATGAAGTTGCCCCAGCGCCCGATCATTTGACCCGCCAGAATGGACGGCACACAAATATCTGCAATCCTCAGGAAGGAGTAGCCCTTGTATCTGCAATAAATAATGCCGCAGATAAAAGCGCCGATTATCGCGCCGTAGATGGCGATGCCGCCCTCCCAAATCTTAAACACATCCAGAGGATTATCTTTATAATCCTCCCACATAAACGCCACATAATAGATGCGGGCGGCGATAATAGCGGATGGCGCTCCAAGCAGCAGCAAATCCATAAAAAAGTCAGGCTTAATCCCAAATCTTTTGCCTTCTTGAACGGCGAGCAGCAAGCCGGCCAGCGCGCCCAGTCCAAGAATCAGGCCATACCATCGAATGGACAGACTCCCAATTTCGAATATGACCGGGTTAATCGTTAAGGTAAGCATTGATTCGATCGACTCCCTTTTTTCACTAATCTAGGCTTTACTCCTAACCATCCACTCAATCGTACTCGTCTATATCATCCGCAATTGTCTCCGTCAGCTTGTTCGTAAATTGAAGCGCGGCGTTATAGCCCATACGTTTCAAGCGGAAGTTCATTGCCGCCACCTCAATAATGACAGCCAAGTTCCGGCCAGGTCGGACCGGGATGGTCACAAGCGGAATGTCCGTATCGATAATTTTTGTCCTCTCTTCATCCAGTCCGAGGCGGTCGTATTGCTTGTCTTGCTGCCAGTTTTCCAGCTTAATGACTAGCCCGATCCGTTTCTGCGTGCGAACCGCGCCCGCACCGAACAATGTCATCACATTAATGATCCCAAGACCGCGGATCTCAAGGAGATGCCGGATTAGCTCAGGCGCTGTGCCATGCAGCTGGCCGTCCGAAGTTTGCCGGATTTCAACCGCATCATCCGCGACGAGACGATGACCGCGCTTCACCAGCTCCAGAGCCGTTTCGCTTTTACCGATTCCGCTGCCGCCGGTAATAAGCATGCCAACCCCATATACATCCACCAGCACCCCATGGATTGTAGCGGTCGGCGCCAATTTATGCTCCAGGAAGTCTGTAATCCGGCTGGATAGGATCGTCGTTGCCACATTGCTGCGAAGCACGGGGATTTGCGTTTCATTCGATTGCTCGAGCAACTCCTTGGGCGCTTCCAGCCCTCGTGTCAAAATAATACAAGGCGTCTCCTCATGACACAGACGCTCCATCCTTAATTTTCTTTCTTCGCTGTCGAGCATATTCAGAAAGGATATTTCCGTCCGGCCCAGCAGCTGTACCCGCTCACTCGGGAAGTAATGGAAATAGCCCGCCATCTCAAGGCCCGGGCGATATAAATCGTCTACGGTAATATTCCGTTTCAGCCCATCCTCGCCGGCCAAAATCTCTAACTGGAACTGTCTGACCAGCTCCGATACCCTTACTTTTTTCGCCAATGTATGGACCTCCTTTGATTGCAGGCACGCACTTGCTTTATGTAAACGTGATATGGACGTTTCCAATGTCTTCATGGTAAAGCAAAAAGACGCCGAACGCAACGTTTCCCGCCGCCGGCGCCTTTGCTTTATTTAATTTTAACAGAGATGTCTTGCAGCACGTGTCCGAGATATTGGTTAACGTCAAAGGTGAGCGGCTGCTCGTAATCTGCGTTAGGGATGTGATAATAATAAGTCCCAAGCGGCTCACTCGAACGATAGGACGCAAAATTTTCGCCTGTGCTGTCACCGGAACTTATCATGTAGGACGTGCCGCTTGCATCACGCACCACACCGTCATTAGCAAATAATGATATGCCTCTCATGCTATCATCAGGATCATCCTGCTGGTTCAACTCAAATATTAAGTCTATATCTTGATCCTTTTTGATTACATCAACCAGTCGCAACCGTGAATCAGGAGAAGCTAACATTTGCTCTTTTTCTGTATCGATCACAATCTTTACATTTCGCTCGGACAGCATCAGTCCTTCCGCTTTTAATGTCAACGACTTAGGCTTCTCAAAATAGGAGCTTTGGAAATGTCTCGTAAGCTCCGTATCTAAATCGCCCATTCCCATATTCGTCGTATAGCTTCTTCCCCGGTCATCCACAAGCTCGAGTCCGATGAAATCATTTAATCTCTTTTCATTTTCTTTATCGCCTACAAAAGTGATCGATACTTGCAGCGGCGTAATAACCGCTTTTTGGATCAAAATCTTTTGATTTGCAATTTCAATGGATTCATTCAATACAATCTCTTCACGCATTCCTTCAAACTTCGCATGGTCGACCGGCACATGAACCTCAAGCCATTCGCTTCCTACCTGGAGTCTAAAACGGATCTCCTGCGGCACCGGGACGCCAGGTGACATCGTAATATCCAAATAGTCTTGAACGCCTGCGTTTTTGTTCTCGACCTCACGGTAATAATGTGATGAACTCATGACAGCACTAATGTTCTTGCCGTTTTCGTCTTTTAATTCATACGGTAAAAATGTTGAGTCTTCTTCGTTAATCCCCGGCCCTTCTGCCGTATATAACAGCACGACCCTCTGAGAATCCGCAATAACCCCGTTTACTGTAAACTTGAATCCGTTACGTTCATCCGATTTGTTCACAATTTGCATATATTCATTATGAAGTGCCGTTATTAACGATCGGTCAAAAGAGATAAGCTCAACAAACCCGCCAAAGCCCGGGATCTCCTTCATAAAAGCAGCAAAAGCAGGCGATATCCGCACAAAAGCAGTTAGCATAAAGAACATAACAATCGCGGCTGCTCCGATCTGTAAACTGATCCGTCTTCTACGATCACGGTTTGTTCTGCCACGCCCCCGATTTAATCCATTCATTAAAGACTCATCTATTTTGCGGCTTAACTCCAAGTTCGTATCCAGATCGGTCAATTCATTTAGCCGTGCTTTGTCTTTCGCAATATCCTTCAGTAGCCTACCCAAAACCGGATCATCGTCCATTTCATCCTCAGCCCTCTTCCGCAGCCCGGTCATAACGCTGTACCTCCTCTCCGCTTCCCATCTCTGCTCTCATCAGCTTCAATGCTTTGTGCAGCCGCGTTCGAATTGTGCCGTCCGGCTTCTCCAGCAGCTCCGCAATTTCCGTAATGGTGTAGTCCCGATAATATTTAAGGACAATAACCATCCGGTACTTCGGCGGCAGCTTCGCAATATGAACTGCCATATCGAGCCTGTCGGCCATATCGTTGTGCTCTACGGCTTGCCCTAATTGATGCTGCATGGACGGGATCTCCCGTTTACGCTTTTTCCGTTCATCCATACAAACATTTATAAGAATTCGAATCATCCAAGTCGCGAAAAAACGTTCATCTCGAAGCGTGCGTCTTTTTATCCACACCCTGCATACCGTTTCTTGTATTGCTTCCAAAGCATCCGATTCGTTTCTCATGTATGCAAAGGCGATACCGTACATTTTCCCTTTCTCTTGCTCGATGCGACGTAATAACGCCTCTTGGTTTTCGAATATGGATGCCGCACTCCCATCCCCCTCCAAGCCCATAGCTTCCCTCCCGCGCACATGCAGCTTTTGCGTTTATGTATGTATTAGACGTCCTAACCGCCAGAACGGTTTTCGTTTCCTAAACATTATTTTCGATAACAATAAAAAAGAGCCCCCGGTATAAACCGGAAGCTCCTTATATAAGGGGGGATTAGTTCTCGAAAATGTTCAGCTCGGATTCCTTATCGAACAGGTGAGCTTTGTTCATGTCCAGTGCCAGCTTCACGCTTGCGCCGTCACGAACGCCGGAGCGGCCGTCAACACGTGCGATTACAGTGTCGGAACCGATACCGTTCAAGTACAGGTACATTTCGTGACCAAGGTTTTCCGCAACCTCTACGTTCGCGTTAACGATCGTATTAGGGGAAGCCTCAAGGAATACAGGCTCCTCATGGATATCCTCAGGACGTACGCCCAGGATTACCTCTTTGCCGATATAACCTTTGGAACGAAGCGTTGCAGCTTTGCCTTCTGGCACAACAACGTCAACGCCAGGTGCTTTAAAGTGAACTGCGCCGCCTTGCTCAACCAGCGTACCGCTTACGAAGTTCATGGATGGAGCGCCGATGAAGCCCGCAACGAAAATGTTGATCGGATGGTTGTAAAGCTCTTCTGGAGAAGCCGTTTGTTGAATGAAGCCGTCCTTCATAACAACGATACGGTCGCCCATTGTCATAGCCTCGATTTGGTCATGCGTTACGTAGATTGTTGTTGTTTCCAGACGCTTCGTCAGTTTGCTGATCTCAGCGCGCATTTGTCCGCGAAGCTTCGCGTCCAAGTTGGAAAGCGGTTCGTCCATCAAGAATACTTGCGGTTCACGAACGATCGCGCGGCCTAGGGCAACACGCTGACGCTGACCACCGGAAAGTGCTTTCGGCTTACGGTCGAGCAGATGCTCGATATCAAGAATTTTAGCAGCTTCACGAACACGCTTGTCGATGTCTGCTTTTTTGAATTTACGAAGTTTAAGACCGAATGCCATGTTCTGATACACGTTCATGTGCGGATACAGGGCATAGGATTGGAATACCATCGCGATGTCGCGATCTTTAGGAGCAACGTCGTTCACAAGACGGTCGCCGATGAACAATTTACCTTCAGAGATTTCTTCAAGACCAGCGATCATACGAAGAGTCGTCGATTTACCGCAACCGGACGGTCCAACCAATACGAGGAATTCTTTGTCCTTGATGTCGAGGTTTACATCAGTTACAGATGCTTTCTCAGTTCCCGGATATCTCTTGTAAATGCCTTCTAAGCGTACGCCTGCCATGATTTGTTTCCCCCTAAGAAAGAATTTCGTTATGCATCTATCTTATCCCACATGAAGTCTTATGACTATGCACATACTTTACAAAAAAACTAATTCCTTTTCGTAACTTTGTACAATAGCAAAATGATTTTGACCAGTACAGCATCCCGAAATTGACGCACATCGAGACCTGTTTCCTGCTTCAGCTTGTCCAAGCGGTATAGCAGCGTATTACGATGAATATACAGCTTCTTAGCCGTTTCACTGACATTGCAATCCAGTGAAAAGAAGGTTTCGAGCGTACCGAGCATCTCCGCCTCCACGAACAAATCCGCCCGCTTTAGCGATTGCTCCAAATATTTAGAGCGGTTAGCCTCCGGTATCGCATTCAAGAGACGTTCAAGCTGCAGCATCCAAGGCAAATGGATGTTCGTTCCGACATGAAACTTTCGCCCCAAGCTAATCGTCTCACGAAGAGTAAGCGCGGCTTCGACCATTCCTTTGGAAGGCGATACAGGCTGCGTCACCGCCAGATGGCATTCACCGAGCCATTCGCTGGCAAGCA
The DNA here is from genome assembly GCF_003583765.1 of Paenibacillus nanensis. GTDB lineage: Bacteria > Bacillota > Bacilli > Paenibacillales > Paenibacillaceae > Pristimantibacillus > Pristimantibacillus nanensis. The sequence goes on along the minus strand of NZ_QXQA01000031.1, from coordinate 2,407 downwards.
TCTCATGCAAGCCGTAAGCGATTGAGGTTAAGCTGTCCTCCAGCGTCTCCTCCTCGCCGTCCTGTAGAAGCTCCGGATCGTCATCCTTTAATAAAGAGACTGGCCCCCAGATCATCCACTCCTGGCTCTTCAACGGGATAAGCAAAATGTCATCCGATAAAAAAGAACGCAGCAGCTTCTCAAGCTCCGGATAAATATCTTGCTGAGCGTTAGGGTGTTCCGTTATAAGTAAAAAAGGAATCATATCATGATACAGCCGGTTACCAATCGTAATGTGATCCGGAAGCGAATAGCTTGGCGCATCCGATTCAAGCTGCTTATTCAACCATTCCCCAAGCTTATAAGCCAGCCGTTCCGTTTCCGAAACGCTGCTGATTGAGACAGCCGTCTTCTCTTTATTCGCATTCGCGAGCTGCATCGACCAGCTAATGAGCTCCTTTTCTTTCTCGCTCAGCTCTTCCCCAGAGATTTCAAGAACAGTCACTTGATTCCCGTCCTGCTCCGCAAGCATCCATAGCTTGTCCTTCTGTCTAACCCAGCTGCCGACTTGGTTCACTGTTAAATGGGTCCCGCTTTCATTCTCGGTTTCTTTTTTCCAATCCGATATGCTTAGCGTCAATAGTTGCACTTTACTTTTCAAAATTTGCTGCAGCGGCTTTACCCATTCAAATGTGCTCATCCCATCCCACTCTCCATGACTATAAAGCGCTCTTTTTCGTCATTGTAACATAAGTGGAATGGTGAATTCAGCCTTCCCCCTTATCATTTGACCCTTATGCAGCATTCATGATACGTTTTAGTTACAATAAATTGCACATACTGAAAGACGTACCGCTTGAATAGCTTGTAAGAGGGGAAGAGTGATTCTATGTCCAAACAAATCGTCATCATATCGGGAAGTCCAAACGCCGCGTCACGGCTGAATGGCATGATCGATTGGGTACGGCAAGCGCTAGAGAGCAAGGGATATTCAACAGCTACCATAACCGTAGTCACATTGCCGGCTGACGATCTCATCCAATCCCGGTTCGCTAGCCCGGCGATCATCGAGGCAAACAAGCTTGTGGAGGACGCTTCCGCCGTTATTATCGCGAGCCCGGTATACAAGGCCTCCTTTACAGGCGTGTTAAAAACATACATAGACCTTTTGCCTCAAAAAGGACTTGAGGGCAAGCTCGTTCTGCCTCTATTCATAGGAGGTACGCTGGCTCATCTTCTCTCCATTGAATATGCGCTTAAGCCCGTGCTTGCCACGATGGGCGCGCGCCATTTCATTCGAGGCGTATACGCTACCGACGACTTGATCAACCGCATTCAAGACGGTTCTAATGATACGACCTTCGAATTAAACGAGGAGTTACAAGGAAGACTCCATGATTCCGTTGAAGAATTGATTACGGAGTTTCAATTAAGAAATCGTGCTTAATGCCATATGAGCAAAAAAAAGAGCTGCATCGGAGTGTATGAATCCCCGTGCAGCTCTTTCGAATAATTATGGAACTAAAAAAGAGAGGCATCGCCTCTCCTGCAGTCACCTATTTAAGAAAAACTGGTGAGCCATGAAGGACTCGAACCTTCGACACCCTGATTAAAAGTCAGGTGCTCTACCAACTGAGCTAATGGCTCTCATGAAGAGAATGGTGGAGGATGATGGATTCGAACCACCGAACCCGAAGGAAGAGATTTACAGTCTCCCGCGTTTGGCCACTTCGCTAATCCTCCGTATTGTCTTTCCCCTGTCCTAGACAGAAAAAAATGGTGGCTCGGGACGGAATCGAACCGCCGACACGAGGATTTTCAGTCCTCTGCTCTACCGACTGAGCTACCGAGCCTTACTGCTTATGAAAATGGCGGAGCTGACGGGATTCGAACCCGCGGTCTCCTGCGTGACAGGCAGGCATGTTAGGCCTCTACACCACAGCTCCATGCTCATATTGCTCCCTGAAAAGCAAGCTTTTAAGGGTGTATTGATGGTGGAGGATGACGGGATCGAACCGCCGACCCTCTGCTTGTAAGGCAGATGCTCTCCCAGCTGAGCTAATCCTCCATATGGTAGCGGCGGAGGGGATCGAACCCCCGACCTCACGGGTATGAACCGTACGCTCTAGCCAGCTGAGCTACGCCGCCATGCTTGTCCTCTCAGACAAGTTAAATCAGGTTATGACATCGCCAAACGTCATGTGCAAAGGTTCTGCTTCAACAGGACTAGCCCGTATTCGCCTCATCATTGCTCCCTGAAAACTGGATACGAAAGTTTAGCTGTAGTGATCCTTTTATTTATAGGATAAGCCCTCGACCGATTAGTATTCGTCAGCTCCACACATTGCTGTGCTTCCACCCCGAACCTATCAACCTCGTCGTCTTCAAGGGGTCTTACGAATTGGGAAATCTCATCTTGAGGGGGGCT
>NZ_QXQA01000030.1 GCF_003583765.1 Paenibacillus nanensis | reverse complement strand
TTGCGGGGGCTGCGGAACGTAACCGAGCAAGCGCTGATGACCGCAGCGGTCCAGAACATGAAAAAGATCGCCTTCCATCTAGACCGGAAGGCGAAAGAGGCGTAAGCCATCTTAAAACGCCTCAAAAACAACTGAAAAAACAAAAAAGAAACCCCGACGTTTGAAAAAACGTGGGGTTTCTCTACAATCTGAAGTCCCGCATTGCGGGGCTTTTTTGTTTTTTTAGAAAAAAATTTGATTTTAAGTGCTACTAAATTGTAGTTTACTGCGTCTTAATAATGGGACGGGTCTGGATAGGGCTAAGCGATGTCGTCTTCTGCGGAAAAAGAACAAAATTCCGAACATTTTAGCAAAAAAGCAGGGCAAAATGAGCAGCATTACATTTTTTGTCTTTACCCCTCTGGAAAAACTGGGATATACTTATAAGGTGTATGTGATTCTTGTAAAAATTTGTAGTTTGCACTACTAGATTTACAGAATCCAATAGGCAGGAGAGCCTAAGCGGCAGCTTTTCAGTCATCATTCTGCAAGGAAGTTGGGGTACGCATGATCGACATTCATACGCATATTTTGCCGGGTTTAGACGATGGGGCGTCGAATGAACGCGATGCGATCGACATGGCTCGAGCGGCAAGCGCTGAAGGCATAACGACCATCGTTGCCACTCCGCACCACGCGAATGGCAAGTATATGAATTTTGCTGCGGATGTCAGAGAACATGCGGATGGCTTGAATGTCAGGCTGGCGCAGGCGGGCATCCCTATTTCCATTGTCCCGGGGCAGGAGATTAGGGTGCATGATGACTTGCTGGATGCTTGGGGCAGAGGGGAGCTTCTGACTCTGGCAGGCTCTAGATATGTTATGCTGGAAATGCCGTCTTCGCGGATCCCGCATTATATGTCGAGTCTCATCCACGAGCTGCATGTTATGAAGCTTCGTCCGATTATCGCCCATCCGGAGCGCAACGCAGAGGTTGTTGAGCATCCCGAGCGTCTGGAAGAGCTGATCGAGCTTGGCGCATATGGCCAAGTCACAACCCACTCGCTGCTTGGAGGCTTCGGCAAGAAGATCGAGCAGGCGTCGTGGAGGCTGATGAAGCAAGGCAGCATTCATATCGTTTCTTCCGATGCCCATCATGTGGAGCGGCGCGGCTTCCGACTCCGTGAGGCCCATTCGGCGGTTAACCGGGTAATGGGCGAGGAATGGAGCGAATACTTCAAGGGGAATGCGGAAGCTGTACTGGCGGACAAGCCGTTCGGTGAGCAGCCACCCGTCCAAGAGAAGAGCGGTGGGGTGTTCCGCAAGTTTATGGCGGGCTTGCTGAAGAAGTAAGACATTGCGGAAGAACATCATATTTTTACTTAGACGGCAAGCCATGACTTAGGGTTTCACTAGTCATTCATCTTCATGGTGAGTGGCTATTATATCTTACATAGAGGTGATAGAAAGTGAAATTATCGAAGAAACTAGCAGTCACTACGATTGCAGCGAGCGTAGCAATGTCCGCATTCGCCGGCATTCCGCTCAGCAACAAAGGTCTAGCAGAGAAGTTGGGATTTGACGGGGTTGCTTATGCGGCTGCTGCTTCATTCCCGAACTCTACTGTTACGGCGAAGGTTACACAGCTTAGAGACGCGCTTATTGCAACAGACGGGATTGACGAAGTAAGAGCGCTTCGTGTAGCGATTAACAATCTGTCCAATGCACAGAAAGAAGCAATCGCGAACCCGATTGTAGAGAAGTTCATGAAGGATATCCCAGCTGGCGACCAGCCTGCTAAGATTGCTGTCCTGAAGAATTTGTTCGTTGATGCTATGGGTATCGCATACGATCCTAGCCTTACCGAACTCGAAGCACTCCGTCTTGCATACACAGATGAGTTGAACGAGTATGCCGCAGCGGCAGGCGTGACCAATCTTACGGTTGATGACATTGCAAACTACTTCCTGCAAGCTCAAGGGAAGGTAATGGAAATTCTGAGATCGAAAACGTTGCTCGAACTCAAACAATTGCTAACTGATGAGGCTGGCTTCAATTCGCTCCTGGAGGACGTGCTTGCTTCGACTTCCGGCGGTAAAGTTGAAGACATCTTCCTTTACTATGGAGTGACAACAGAAGATGTGGCAGCTACGCTGTCTGCCTTGAAAACGGAAGTAAACGATAATAATAAGTTCGAAGACGCTGCATTGGCTCTGTACACTGCGTACGTTTATGCTACAACTCCTCCAGCAGGCGGCGGCGGTGGCGGCGGAGTTGTCGTTACAAGCCCATCTGTAGAAGTAGCCGAGCTCCAGAAGAAGCTTAGCGCTCTGAAGGACAAGCTGGCTAACGCGACGGACGAAGAAAAAGCTAAGCTGATCGCCGAAGCGGTTAAAGAAACGCAAGCAGTCGTTGATAAGCTGTCCAACCTGGCTAACACGGTATCGATTGTAAACGGCAAAGCGACTCTCGTATTGGATGAGAACAGAGCGTTGGCAGCAATCGAAGGCATTGGTAATGCTCTGAAAGCTTTGAAAGAGATTTCCGGCGAAGGTCTTGGCAAAGTGAAAGTGACAATCAACCTTGGTAATGTAACGGTTGGCGAGGTTGCGATTGGTCTTTCCGACAAAATTGTCAAACAAGCCATCGCTTCCGGCCTGAGCGCCGTATCGTTGAAAGTTGGCGATTTGACCGTTGATCTGCCAGTTGGCGGAACATTCTCGGCAGCGATCGACTTCGCGATTAAGAAGTCCGATGCAACAGAAGAAACAACAGGCGAACTGAAGGCCGCTTCCCAAGTCTATGACTTCAATCTTTCCATTGGCGGTCAAGCAACAACATCCTTCGATCAACCAATCGTTATCCAAATTCCGCTTGGCAACACAGAAGGACTGGACACTGAATTGCTGTCCGTTGCGAAGATCGTTGACGGCAAGCTTGAGTTCCATGGCGGCCGCGTAGAGGGCAACAGCATCATTGAATCCCGTGATACGTTCTCCTCTTATGTAGTTGTAGAGAACAAAGTATCGTTCGATGACGTTGCAAGCGTAGAAGCATGGGCTGGACGCGCAATCGAAGTAGCGGCTGCGAAAGGCGCAATCAACGGCAAAGCCGAAGGCGTATTCGATCCGTCCGCTAAGGTTACTCGTGCAGAATTCGCGAAAATGCTTATTCGCGCACTCGACCTGGAGAACGGCAGCGCTAAAGAAGGATTCGCTGACGTTAATGCTTCCGACTGGTTCGCTCCATATGTAGCGGCAGCTGCACAACAAGGTATCATCAATGGACGTTCCGCAACGAAGTTTGACCCTAGCGCTAACATTACTCGCGCAGAGATGGCTACAATGATCGCACGCGCACTGCAAGCAAAAGGATTTGAAGAAGTAGCTGATGTTGAAGGCGCACTGGAGATCTTCTCCGATGCGGGTTCGATCAGCGACGCACTCAAAGCCGGCGTAGCATTCGCAGCATCGAATGGTATCGTTCAAGGCAATAACGGCAAGTTCGCGCCTAACGACAACGCAACGCGCGCACAAGCTGCAGTTATTATTTATAACGCACTTAAAGCTTAATAGCACGAAAACTATATACCATAATCTTCCTCCCATGTAGGTGGGAGGAAGATTTTTTTCAGAAACTATCGCACTCGCCTAGAAAATAGGTTATCATTACAGTAGGATATAGTTCTTAAGACTTACAAAATTAAACAACTTACAACATGCTATATCCAACGGAGGAGTAGTAAGAGTGACTAACGAACTAGATTTGCGACAGTACATGATGATCCTGCGGAAGAGATTGCTTGTTATCATCTCATTTGTAGTGATATGTTCCGCAGCAGCCGCAGCCTACAGCATTTTTTTGAAAGACAAAATGTATGAGGCCTCCACTAAAATTATCGTGAACCAAACCTCTTCACAGCTTGCGACTACCCAATTGGACATCAACCAAATTAACACGAATATACGAATGATCGATACTTATAAAGAGATTATCAAAACACCGGCCATCCTGGATAAAGTAGAAGAGCGGTTTCCGCAGCTCGGCTTTACCGCGGAGCAGCTTGCCCGCAAGATCAAGGTAAGCTCGGTCAATAACACGCAAGTGATGACGCTTGTCGTTCAAGATGCGGACTATCGCAAGGCCGCAGAGACAGTCAACGCGGTATCAACCGTGTTTCAAGAAGAGATCCAACACATTTTCAAAGTAGAGAACGTGTCGATCTTAAATAATGCGGATGTGGAAGCCCAGCCGAGTCCCGTCTCTCCCAATGTACCGCTCAACATCGCGATCGCGTTTGTTGTATCGCTCATGCTTGCTGTAGGAGTTGTGTTCTTACTTGAATACTTGGATGACACGATCAAGACGGAAGCGGATGTTCAGGAGTACCTTGGACTCCCGACCTTGGCTATGGTATCCAAAATGAATTCGGAGGAGGCTCACACAAGCCAATCGCAGAAAGCAGTTCATACTTACAAGGCAGGTGAATTAGAGCGTGTCACGCTTGAAAAATAAGCGTCAACTTATTACGTTGACCAATCCTAAGTCGCCAATCTCCGAATCTTACCGGTCGCTAAGAACCAACATTGAATTCGCGTCGGTAGATGAGCCGCTGCAAGTTATAATGGTTACTTCCGCTGGCCCGGGAGAAGGCAAATCCACGACCATTTCGAACATCGCGATTACCTATGCCCAGACGGATAAAAAAATCATTCTAATCGATGCTGACTTGCGGAAGCCGACGGCGCATCATACGTTCTCCGTATCGAACCGTTGGGGTCTGTCATCCGTGCTGTCCAAGCAATGCGAATTAGAAGAGGCCATCCAGAAAACAAATGTTCCGAATCTCGATCTCCTTACTGCAGGCGTGATCCCGCCGAACCCGGCCGAGATGCTCGGATCCAAACGGATGTCGGAGCTGATCGCCCAATTGAAGGAGACGTATGACATCGTCCTGATTGATACCCCGCCTCTGCTCGCGGTCACGGACGCTCAAATCGTGTCGACGAAGAGCGACGGCGCGATTCTAGTCGTGGACCAAGGAAGAGTGAAGAGGGATATTGCGAAGAAGGCAGTTCAGAATTTACGGACTGTAAACGCCCGTATATTGGGCGTTGTATTGAATAATGTGAAACGAAAAGCAAGCGAAGAAGCCTATTATTACTATTACGGCGCGCAAGATAACGAATAGACCGGTTATTGTTCGCAGTTAGTGGAGGGTATGTCTCAATGAGTAATCGAAGAAGAATGTATATCATACTAGTTGTTGATGTTGTCATTATATGGGCGGCTATTGCTATTTCGTATATGTTCCGCTTCAATGGCAGCATCCCTCCCTACTATGAACAGCAAATGTACGGATTCGCTTTAATCACGACCGCAATCTGCGGATTAAGTCTCGCATTCTTCCGAATGTATAGAAGGATGTGGCAATACGCCAGTATCGGCGAAATTATCGAGCTCATAAAGGCCGTCATTATTGGGATGACCGCCTCATTCCTAGTGACCTCGATTGCATTCGGCAAAGAGGTTCCGCTCTCCATTGCAACACGTACCGTCGAGCTTATGCTTCTGTTTATGGGCGGGTCGCGATTCTTATGGCGGCTTATCCGGGTGAACAGAACGGCTAAGATGGAATTAACTCATCATATATTAGTTGTTGGCGCCGGCGATTGCGGCGCATTAATTGCAAAAGAAATCATGTCGAGCAAGATGTTTGCAGGCAGCCGTCTCATTGGGTTTATAGATGACGACCCTCATAAGCAGAGCATGCGGGTTGTCGGATATCCTGTTCTGGGTAATCGCTATGACATCATAGAGATTGTCCATAAGTATCAGGTCCATGATATCGTCATCGCCATGCCTTCCAGCAAACGCTCAGACATTACCGATATTATTAACATTTGTACAATGACCAAGGCGAAGGTCAAAATCATTCCCGCAATCAACGACTTTATAACAGGAAGGCTCGCCGTCAAAACCTTGCGTAATGTTGATGTTGAGGACCTGCTTGGCAGGGAACCTGTTCAAATCGATTTGCAGGGCGTTATGGATTATGTGACAGATAAAGTTGTGCTTGTTACAGGTGCAGGCGGCTCCATCGGTTCCGAATTGAGCAGACAGATTGCTGCTTTCAAGCCGAGGAAGCTGCTGCTGTTAGGACATGGCGAGAACAGCATCTATACGATCGAGATGGAGCTTCGAGCCAAGTTCCCTGACGTTAAGCTGGAGACTGTCATCGCGGACATTCAAGACCGTCCAAGGATGGAGAGTGTGTTCCGCAGCTTCAAACCGCAGGTCATCTTCCATGCCGCAGCTCACAAGCATGTGCCGCTAATGGAGCGAAATCCGTCTGAAGCGGTGAAAAATAATGTGTTTGGCACTAAAAACGTCGCGGATTGCGCAGACAAGTACGGAGCGGAGCGCTTCGTCATGATCTCTTCCGATAAGGCTGTTAACCCAACGAGTGTGATGGGCGCGACGAAACGAATCGCAGAGATGTACATACAGAGTCTTAACACTTCGAGCCGGACTCAATTTGTTGCGGTACGTTTCGGTAACGTCTTAGGCAGCCGAGGCAGCGTAATCCCAAGGTTTAAGGAGCAGATTGCGGCCGGCGGTCCGGTAACCGTTACTCATCCTGACATGGTACGCTATTTCATGACCATCCCGGAAGCGGTACAATTGGTCATTCAAGCCGGAGCGTTCGCTAAGGGCGGCGAGATCTTTATCCTTGATATGGGCAAGCCGGTTCGTATTCTGGACCTTGCCAAGGATTTGATTCGGTTATCTGGCCTGGAGCCGGATGTCGATATCAAGATCGAATTTACAGGCATGCGCGAAGGGGAGAAGCTGTTCGAGGAGCTGCTAACCGAAGCGGAAGCTACGACCGCTACTCAGCATGAGCGCATCTACGTCGGACAGCCGCTAGAAATCAGCCAATCCGAGCTTGAGCTCCAGATGAGACGATTCGAGAAGGTGCTCGGCGAGGACCGCAACACAGTCAAAGCGGCCATTGAAGCCATCGTTCCCTTCTATTCCAACGTTTCATAAAGCAACCAACACGTGATCGGAGGAATTAATATGCGTAAGAAGAGATGGAAGAAGATCTTAATTTGGACAGTATCTATTATCCTCCTATTAGGAATAGGAGGATTATTTACAGCTAACTATATGATGGACAAGATGATAGCCTCGCTAGCGGATAGTCTCGAGAGCGAGTTAATAGAGGATACGTTGGCAGAAGCCCCTGTTGAGACGGACAAGCCAACCGGCGAAGCGCCAACACCATCAAACACAACGGAAGACCCGCAAAATACCCCCACACCAAACGAAGAGGCCACAAACGGAGGCAGTGCTTCCAGTGATACGCCTTCTTCAACAACGAAACCAGCTGGGGATTCCGAATATACAGCTGAAATATCAACTGATAAAGCGAAGAATGTTCAAGAAAAAATTACGGTAAGTGAAAAAGCAAAGCTAGCTTCTGTCTTCCTGAAAGAGCTGAGTATGGACGATATTAAAGCATTGCAAGAGTTGGCGAGTGGTGGACTCAACTTGGAGGAGAAGAAGGCAGCGAGGTCACTCATTCTCGAGAAACTGTCTCCTGAGCAGTACGACGAGCTTATTCAAATTGCTAAGAAGTATGGGATGAGTCAGGGTAAGTCTTATTCCGAGGTATCTAAAGAAGAATAAGGGGCAATGTAAATTGTTTTTGTTGTATTGAAGCTAATAAATTTAAGAACATTATAAAAAGAAACTGCAAAAAAATTAAGAAAGACTATTAATAAAATAAAAATATCTTCAGGGAGTGTTGTTAATTGTATTTACAATTAAAAAGGATGGGAGATATATTTTTATCGTTTTTGGGTCTAATAATACTCTCTCCTATTTTTATAGTTCTAGCTATTGTAATTAAACTTGACTCCAATGGTCCTGTGTTTTTCAAACAAAAACGAGTCGGAATTCATAAGAAGCACTTTTATATTCTTAAATTTCGTACAATGAGAGTAGATTCACCGAATGACATGCCGACTCATCTGTTAGAAAACCCAGAGCAATACATTACAAAAGTCGGGAGGTTCCTTCGTAAGACAAGCCTTGATGAGTTACCGCAAATCTGGAATATTTTTATAGGCCATATGAGTATTATCGGTCCAAGACCGGCGCTATGGAATCAGTATGATCTAATCGAACTTCGCGATAAATATGGCGCAAATGACGTTCTTCCGGGACTTACAGGGTGGGCGCAGATTAACGGACGAGATGAGTTGCCGCTAGACGTAAAGGCGAAATTGGATGGGGAATACGTTAGGGCGATTGGTTTTTTAATGGATATAAAATGTTTCTTTGGAACTTTTGTTAGTGTAGTGAAAAGTGATGGGATTGTTGAGGGTAGTACTAGCCAAAAAAGGAACCAAGAAGCTGCAAGTTTTAAGTAGGGTAAGGAGAAGGATTTAAGATGAAAAGGATCCTCATAACAGGGGTTGGAAGTTATGTTGGAATGAGAGTTAAGCGATGGCTTGAAAACTATCCAGATAAATATCGTGTAGAAACCATCAGTTTACGAGATCCTAGCTGGAAAGATAAAAAGTTTACATCATACGATGTAATATTCCATGTTGCCGGAATTGCACATGTTTCTACGGATCCCAGCATGGAGGATTTATATTATGCGGTCAATCGCGACTTGACATATGAAATTGCATTAAAAGCAAAAGCTGAAGGAGTAAGACACTTCATTTTTATGAGTAGTATTATTGTGTATGGTGACGGAAATGGCAAAACCATTAATCACCTAACTTTGCCTACACCAAGTAATTTTTATGGAAAGAGTAAGTTACAGGCAGAAGAGGCAATTAGATCTATTGAGGACGATAAATTTAGAGTTGCAATTATAAGAGCCCCAATGATATATGGGAAAGGCAATAAGGGGAACTATCAAAAACTATCAAGAATAGCACAAAAGACGATTGTTTTCCCTGATTTTGAAAATGAGAGAAGTATGCTACACATAGATAATTTATGTGAATTTGTTAGACATTTAGTTGATTTTGAGGATGCAGGGATTTATTATCCACAAAATCGTGATTATGTAAAAACAACTACAATGTGCAGGTTAATTGCAGAAATGCATGGGAAGAAAATCAGATTTACTAGGGTATTTAATCCTCTCATATCTCTAGGAATATCTAGATTGGCAATAGTAAATAAGGTGTTTGGAAACCTGGCATATGAAAAGGAAATGAGCAATTATAAGGCAGAGTATTGTATAAGAGACTTTGAAGAATCAATTAAACTAACTGAGCTATAGCTGTGAAGGGTGAGTCGATCATTGAAAAAACATATTCTGGTAATAGCTCAATACTTTTATCCTGAACAATTCCGTATTAATGATATCTGTACGGAGTGGATAAAGAGAGGTTATAAAGTTACTGTTATAACCGGTATACCTAATTATCCTCGAGGCAAGTACTATAAGGGATATGGTTTGTTTAAAAAAATGAAAGAAACGTACAATGGTATCAGGATTATTAGGATTCCGCTTATTCCTCGCGGAAAAAATGCCATAATGATGGTACTAAACTATATCTCATTCGTAGTTTCCGGTTTTTTTTGGAGTCTACTAACTAATATAAAGGCTGACTTAGTCTTTATATACGAGGTTTCGCCAATGACTCAAGCATTACCTGGTGTATGGTATTCAGGTAGAAAAAAGATTCCTTGTTATTTATATGTCACGGACTTATGGCCAGAAAATGTGGAAATTGTCGCAGGTATTAAAAATAAAATAGTTCTAAATGCCATAGGTGCAATGGTTGATTATATATATAAGCGGTGTGATAAAATTTTCACTTCATCACGTAGTTTTATCAAAGCTATAAATGAGCGGGGTGTGGAGCTTGATAAGCTTGAGTTCTGGCCACAGTACGCAGAGGACTATTATAGGCCACTTGAGAAAGAAGCGGTTAAGGTGCCTCACATATTGCAGGATGGTACCTTTAATATAATTTTTGCAGGTAATATAGGGATGGCACAAGGATTGGAAATACTTCCGGATGTAGCGAAGTTGTTAATGGAAAAGAAAGTAAGGGTACGATTTAACATTGTTGGAGACGGTCGATATAAATCCGCTTTGATTAGTAAGGTAAGTGATTATGGCGTTACAGAACTGTTTAATTTCATTGACAGTCAGCCTGCAAGCAAGATATCGGAATATATGGCAGTATGCGATGCAACGTTAATTAGTCTCGCAAAAAGTAAGGTGTTTTCCATTACAATTCCCGCTAAAACTCAATCCTGTATGGCTTGTGGTATACCAATTATAGTTTCGGCCGATGGTGAGGTACAAGAGATTATTACAGAAGCAAACGCGGGACTATGTAGCGATGCGGGAGATATTAAGGGTCTCGTACAAAGTATACAAACATTAGTAAGCTTATCCCGGGAATCCCTCTCTGAAATGGCGGAAAACTCTAGAGACTACTATGAAGCAAATTTTGATAAAAAAAAGTTGCTGGATCGAATGGACAGATGGTTTGATAATACGGGCGAAAAGAATGGAGCAAAAGAACATGTTCAAAAATAAAACTCTTTTAATAACTGGCGGTACTGGATCATTTGGTAATGCTGTGATGAAGAGGTTTTTACATACAGATGTAAAGGAAATTAGAATATTTTCAAGAGACGAAAAAAAACAAGATGATATGAGAAAGCTTTACAAAAATGAAAAGCTAAAATTTTATATCGGAGATGTACGGGATTTAGCGAGTGTAAAGAATGCGATGTACGGAGTAGATTTTGTCTTCCATGCAGCAGCACTGAAACAAGTGCCTTCGTGCGAATTTTTTCCACTAGAGGCTGTAAAGACTAATGTTATTGGAACTGATAATGTTCTTACCGGTGCTATTGAAATGGGTATTAAAAAGGTCATTTGTCTTTCAACAGATAAAGCGGCATACCCAATTAACGCTATGGGGATTTCAAAGGCAATGATGGAAAAAGTTTTTGTAGCAAAAGCAAAAACTGTCGATCCCCAAAAAACATTAATCTGTGGAACTAGGTATGGTAACGTAATGGCTTCAAGGGGGTCTGTCATTCCTTTGTTTGTAGATCAAATAAAGAGTGGACAGACTCTGACGATCACAGATCCCAATATGACAAGATTTCTTATGTGTTTAGAGGAAGCAGTTGAATTAGTGTTATTCGCATTTAAAAATGCTGAAGCAGGAGATATTATGGTTCAAAAAGCCCCTGCTTCAACGATTGGTGACTTAGCACAAGCCATTAAGGAAATATTTAATGCAAATAATGATATAAAGATTATTGGAACTCGACATGGTGAGAAATTATATGAAACTCTTCTTACTAAAGAGGAACATGTTGTTGCGCAAGATATGGACGGCTTTTTCAGAGTTCCGGCGGATAAAAGAGACCTCAATTATGATAAGTACTTTGTAGAAGGAAATAAACAATTAGAACAAATAGAAGACTACAATTCCCATAATACTGAACGGCTAAATATCGAGCAAATTAAAGAAAAACTCCTTAAACTAGATTACATCCAGGAAGAGTTAAGAAATTGGAGGATAACCTAAATGAAGATATTAGTTCTTGGAGCAACAGGGATGGCTGGCCACACTATTTCAATTTATTTTAATAGTATCGGCCACGAAGTGACAACTGTTAGTAGGAGAAGGTTTGAGTTCTGCAATAATATAGTAGGTGACATTACAAATTTTGAATTTCTCAAAAGTATTATTCAAGATGGAAACTTTGATGCTGTTATCAATGCAGTTGGAATACTGAATCAAGATGCTGAAGAAATGAAGCATTTAGCTGTTCTTATAAATAGCTATTTACCTCACTTTATAAGTAGTATTACCCATAACTTAAAAACAAGGGTTATACATATGAGTACAGACTGTGTTTTCTCAGGAAAAAGTGGACAATATTCAGAAACATCTCTTAGGGATGGGGAAACTTTTTATGATAGATCAAAGGCATTAGGGGAATTGGAAAATAATAAGGATTTAACGTTCAGAACATCAATAATTGGGCCGGACCTAAATGTTAATGGAATTGGACTTTTTAACTGGTTTATGAAACAATCTGGAACAATCAATGGTTATAGCAAGGCAATTTGGACTGGAGTAACTACTTTAACCCTTGCAAAAGCGATGGATAGAGCCCTAGAGGAAAACTTAACAGGACTTTATAATTTGGTAAATAATAATGTGGTCAATAAATTTGAGTTGCTTACATTATTTAATGATTATATAAAAAAAGAAAAAGTAGAAATTATACCTAGTGATTTAATTACCTTGGATAAGTCATTGCGAAATAATAGGAATGATTTTTCTTTCAAAGTGCCTGATTATGATGAAATGATTAAGGAAATGAAAGTTTGGATTGAAGACCACAGAGAGTTATACCCTCATTATTTCATGTAGAGGAGAATAATAATGAGAAAGTTAAAACTTATGACTATAGTAGGAACAAGGCCAGAAATTATTAAGTTGTCAGAAGTTATAAAAAAGTGCGATATATATTTTGATCATAAGTTAGTACATACAGGTCAGAACTATGACTACACTTTAAACCAAGTGTTTTTTGACGAACTCGGAATAAGAGAACCAGACTATTATCTAGACGTAGTTGGAGTCAATCTAGGACAAACTATGGGTAACATTTTATCAAAATCATATGAGCTTCTTTGTCAAGAAAGTCCTGATGCGATACTGGTACTTGGCGATACAAACTCATGTCTCAGTGTAATTTCTGCCAAAAGATTAAAAATCCCAATTTTTCATATGGAGGCAGGGAATAGATGTTTTGATGAGAACTTGCCTGAAGAGATTAACAGAAGAATTGTAGACCACACAAGTGATGTGAATCTCTGCTACACCGAACATGCCCGTAGATATTTGAATTATGAGGGTGTTGCTAAAGAAAGAACTTTTGTGGTGGGTTCACCAATGGCTGAGGTTCTTAAAGCAAATGCTAATAAGATCATTAATAGTAAAGTGTTGACAACTCTTGGATTGCAAAGGAAGAATTATATTCTATTATCCGTTCATAGAGAGGAAAACATCGATAACGAAGACAATTTCATAGCACTAATGAGTGCGGTAAATGCAATGGCAGAAAGTTATAACATTCCAGTAATTTATAGCACACACCCTAGGAGTAAGAAAATAATAGAACAGCGAGGCTTTAACTTCCATCCGAACGTAAGGACGCTTAGACCTTTTGGATTCTCAGACTATAATCATTTACAGCAAAATGCTTTTTGTGTTGTATCTGATAGTGGAACAATCGCTGAAGAGGCTTCGTATTTTAAGTTCCCAGCAGTCTCAGTTAGAACTAGTACTGAGAGACCAGAGGCCTTGGATAAGGGCAATATAATAATTGGTAGCATTACTACTGAAGAAGTATTAAAAGCAGTAACTATGGCAGTTGAAATGCAAGTCAATAATGATATAGGTATTGATGTACCTGGATATGTCGATGACAATGTGAGTATTAAAGTGGTGAAAATTATTCAGAGTTATACATCAATTGTTAATAAAATGGTTTGGAGGAAATGATGATAAGAATAGTTTTTAATGTTGCCGCAGAAAGTGGAGGTGCTCTTTCGGTACTAAATGATTTTTATGAGATTTGTAAGAGGGATGAGGATAACGAGTACATATTTGTTTTAAGCAAACCAAACCTACAAGGATCTAAGAATGTAAAGATAATTAAATTACCTTGGATAAAAAAAAGTTGGTTTCACAGACTATTCTTTGATCATTTTGTAGCCCCACTAATTATAAAAAAAAATAAAGCTGATGAAGTAATCTCCCTGCAAAATACGATAATCCCGTATATAAAGATACCTCAGTCAGTACTTGTACATAATGCTCTTCCTTTCTCACAGTATCGATTTTCTTTGCTAGAAAATAGAGTGCTTTGGGTTTATCAAAATGTATTGAGTAGAATTATATTTAAATCAATAAAAAGAGCGGACCGAGTAATAGTTCAGACTGAATGGATGAAGAGAAAGTGTATTCAAAAGTTAAATATAAACCCAAATAAAATCCAGGTAATGCGGCCTGAAATAAATATACAGGTTGAAAAGACTTATTCTCAATCAAATAATAGTTTAGTAACTTTTTTCTATCCAGCAAGCTGCGCAACATTCAAGAATCATAAGATAATAATTGATGCGTGTAAGAAACTGAAAGAAGAAGAAATATTAAACTTCGAAGTGATATTCACCATTTCCGGCAGGGAAAATAAGCATGCCTCTAATTTATACAGTAGTGTTTTAGAAAATGATATACCGGTAAGGTTTGCTGGTGAAATCAGTAGAGATGAAGTGCTTGAGTATTTCACCAAATCAATACTCTTATTCCCATCTTATATTGAAACAGTAGGATTACCTTTAGTCGAAGCAAAGAGATTTGGTACACCTATACTTGCATCCTCAAGTGAATATGCAGAAGAAGTATTAAAAGACTATAATAATGTTCGTTTTTTTAATCCTTTTAAAAGTGATGAACTCTTAGAATTAATGAAAAGAAAGATACTAAACTAAAATAAAAGATTCAATCTCATGTTAGATTGCGAGGCCATTTGATGCTTTTACAAACCAGTAGTCTAGACAGACTGTCATCATTAAAAGTCCTACTTTTAATGATGACTACAATTATATGCTTATTTGTAAGTGATAAAGAATTATTCCTATCATTATATATTAATGGTTCCTCAGTTACGTTCTATATATTTACACTTTTCATACCGGTTATTTTACTGCTTTTAAATGGAAAATTTTATATTGACTTTATTACTGCGATATTAATGTCAAGATTGGTTATATATATAGTACCATTACTATATACAAATAACGTGGAAGGGTACTGGGGGAACTACTTTGCGGTTGTTGCATCATTTGTCGCATATTTTGTGGCCTCTCAGAATCAAACTAATGGTAATGAAGTTGTACAAAAAAAAGTAAGTATAATACTAGCTTTATTTTTAGTTGTCTCCTCAGCTCAGGTTATCTTTGTATTTTTGAAGTTAACTAGAGAATTTGGATCATTGAACATTAATCTAATGAAGTATTATTTAGTTACGCCCGTCGGGGGATCTAACTACATTGCTTGTATCATTCTTCCTTTATTAATTTTTGTTTGGAATTTTAATACTAATAAATTAATAAAATACTCGTCAGTTATGCTAGCATTAGTCTCCCTAGTAATTATTCAGTCTAAAAATGCAATAATTGTTTTAATTATTTTTATTGGTTTTAAGGTTGCAAAATTATTTGTGAAAAATATGAGATCTTATATTGGTTCGTCTGATAATAAAGCCTTTGGGCTCGGGTTAACATTATTTATTTTTATACTTGGGATCTCTGTAATATACATGATTGTTAATTATGTACTGATGAAATGGAATATGGGAATGTCCTACAACGAATATTCTATTTATGAAATGATTAATGCATTAAGCAGTAATCGTTTAAATGTTTACTTAAGTGAAATGATAAGATGGTCAAATCACATTTTCCTTGGTAATGGGCTGGGTTATGAGTTGGGCTATACAAGAGCTCATAATTGGTTAATAGATTTGTTGGTTCAATCAGGAGTGATAGGTATGGCCTTATATATTGCGGCTTTACTTTTGTGGTTTAGAAAGATTCGTTACGATATTTCTAATAACAAATTTATTAAAGCCTCATTTCTATCGATATTAGTTTTTTTAATACAAGGGCTTGCTGAGGTCTCTATATTTACAATTAGTGTAGATATTTTGCTATGGTATCTAATTGGTCTTTCTGTAGCGGTTGTAAATTCAGTGAGAATGAATAAAGGCTAACTACTGATTAGGGGTATATTGTGGATAAACAAGTTATTAAGAGGGGAATAGTCAATACAATATATGTAATAGGGGCGCAGTCGGTGAGTTTCTTGCTTAGCATTGCGAGGACACTAATGCTGCCGATGTTGCTCGGAGTAACAAACTTCGGTTATTGGAGTGTTTACTTATTGTATATGTCTTATGCGGGGGTGCTTGCATTAGGGTATAACGACGGCATCTATTTAAAATACGGTAAATATAGTTATCAAGACCTTCCAAAAAAAAATTTTAGATCAGGTTTACGGCTATTTATATTACTTCAGTTTGTTATTACTATGCTAGTTTGCATTTTTTTGCTTTTTGAAACCAACTCAGATAAGCAACTGGCATTATATTGGGTCGCAATGAACATACCTATTGCAGGATTAACTGGAGTTTTCATTTATGTACTTCAAATTACTAATCAATTGAAAAGATATAGCTTTTACAGTGTACTAGATAAGGCAATAGTGCTCCTTGCCATAACAGTAGTTTTTTTCTTGAAGATTGATAATTATTTAATCATAATCATCGCAGACACTATTTCAAGATTGGTTGTTTTGATATTATTAACGATTACTTGTAGGCAATTAGTTTTTGGAAAGAGTGAAGGAAGTAAAGCAGCTCTGAAAGAGTTATCTGACAATATAAGAGTTGGAATAAAACTAATGGCAGCTAACTTTTCAGGAATGCTAGTACTTGGTTTAGGACGTTTTATAATTGAAAGATTTGAAAGTGTTGAAGTGTACAGTAAATATTCATTTGCTCTATCAACTACGAATTTAGTGCTAGTCTTTGTATCAGCAGTTGGTCTTGTAGTCTATCCGACGTTAAATAGATTGGAAGAAAAAAAAATTCCTATCTATTTTTCGCAATTTAATAGAATATTATCAATTATAATGTTTGCACTACTAATAGTTTTTTTTCCTTTAAAAATTTTTATAGATATCTATATTCCCGATTACAATAGTATATTCAATTATTTACCCATCGTATTTTCGATAGTATTAATTCAAACAAAAATGCAAATTTTAATAAACCCATTTTATAAAGTGTTAAGAAAAGAGAATGCAATGTTAATTGCTAATATAACTGGGTTGCTAATATCAATTATTTCGATAATTCCGCTCTATCTTATTAACCAGTCTGTGACTATGATTGCCTTTGGGACTATGGTTGCAATGAGTATAAGGTTATACTCGTCAGAATTGTACTTGAGAAAAATTCAAAATATAAAAATTGATCTAAGCAACATGATAACTGAAATCACAGGTGTAATAATATTTATTGTTTGTGCATATTGCTCCAATGTAACGCTTGGTTTTTTATTTTTCTTCCTTATTTACAGTGTTTATCTTTTAACTCAAATCAAAAATATAGGGTTGTTTTTAAAACGTATAGTCAGGAGATGACTCAATGCATATAGTTTTTATTGTTGGAAGCTACTATCCCTACTATTCAGCAGTAAGTAAATGCGTTGGGAACGTAGCAGAGGTGTTGTCCCGAACACATAAAGTGACTGTTATTTGTGAAAAAAATTATATGCATCAGGAAGAAGAAGAAAACTATAAAAACCTGAAAATTTTAAGGGTGGCATCTAAGGAAAAACAAACTCGGGAAATATTGCTGAATAAGGCCTCAGGATTTAAAGGAATAAAAAGAGTATGTCTTAGGGCGGCATTTGACGCATATAAACTACTACAAGTTACACGTTTTCTATTTCTATCAAGGGTGTCAATCAAAACCGAATTAGTAAACCTATACACTAAGAAGCTTGAAGAAATAGAAGGACAAATTGATTTAATTATTCCAGCAAGTATGCCATTTGAGAGTTTAGTTGCAGCTGACAAATATAAAAATACAGTTAAAAAGGATGTTAAGATAGTACCATACTTATTTGATCAATTTGTTGATAGCAGGACATTGCATAGATTTGCTTTGATTAAAAAAATCAAAAGAAATAAACATAAAGAGTTAGAAAATAATATTCTTTCAAATTCACACTCGATTATGGCAATGCATTCTTTTAAAAAATATTTTTTAAATGAATATCCTCAACTTCACAATATAAATTATGTTGAGCATCCACTTATTTTAGAAAATGAAAATACATCAAGTAGTGTAAAATTTGAGCGATTAAAAATATCATACATCGGTGGTTTATACAAAAATTACGTAGAGCCTAATTATGTGTTGGAACTTTTTAAGCAGGGTCAGTTTGAAAGTGTTGAATTACATTTTTATATTATAGGGAATTGCAATCGAATTGTAGATAAGTATAGTAGTGAAAACGCCAATTGGATTGTTAATCATGGTGGTGTTGATAAGAAACGAGCAGAAATAGCTCTTAGAGAAAGTGATTTTTTGATCAGCATTGCCGAGAATAACGGAATTCAGATGTCGAGTAAGATTTTTGAATATATGTCATTCGGCAAACCTATTATCCATTTCTATACGGTAAGTAACGATGTAAATTTAAAAATACTTGAAAAGTATCCACTGGCCCTCTGTCTAAAACAAGATCAGAGTAAAACTGGGAGTAACATTATTAAATTAAAAAGATTTTTAGAGGAAAGTTATAACAAGATAGTTCTATTCGACGAAGTTGTTCGTATTTTTCCTGATGCGACACCTGAGTACACTGCAGAACTAGTTGAAACAATATTGAAGGAGCAGGCAAGATGAGCATTAGCGAAACAAATTTGAGGACTCTGAAGGCAAAAGAGCTTGGCATACTAATTGAGTTTGATAAACTTTGTAAATTATTGGAGATAAACTATTCTTTATCATCCGGTACTTTGTTGGGGGCTGTCAGACATGGTGGATTTATACCTTGGGATGATGATTTAGATGTTTTAATGAATAGAGCAGATTATAATCGATTAATTAACGAAGGGCAAAAGTATCTCCCATCTCATCTATTTATTCAAACGTATGAGACCGATAAAAAATACCCATTGAACTTTGGTAAGATTAGAGATACTTCAACGATGTTGAAGGAATATAGTACACAAAGTATTGATATGGTTACAGGTGTGTACATTGATATCTTTCCAATTGACAAGATTTCTTCTTCTAAATTTATAAGGGTAATAGATAATTACTTAATATCATTAATTTTGTCTCTAAAGTATTCATCAACAATTGAATGGATTACGAGATCTAATAGTTTTACTGGGAAAATGTTAAAAACATTACTTTTTCCAATTGCTAAACTAATCGGAACTCAAAGTTTAAATAAGTTAGAAACATTAATCAGAACTAAAAACAATACGGATGATAATAATCTTACATATGGAGATAGATATACATTACCGGCACATAGACTAAAGGATTCTATGACTATGGATATAAATTTATTTAATGACTTTGAAGAGATAGTATTTGAAAATAGAATGTTTAAAACAATAAAGAAGAAAGAAGAGTATTTAAAAATCATATATGGAGATTACATGCAACTACCACCTGAGGAAAAACGAGTTTTTAGACATGATTTTATAGAAATTGATTTTGAAAAGTAAACTTGAAAGGGATGAGAACAATGCAAGCTATAATTCTAGCAGCAGGAATGGGAAAAAGACTGAAAGAACTAACGAATAATAATACTAAATGTATGGTCAAGGTAAATGGTGTAACTATGATAGAGCGGATGCTCAGACAGTTGGATGAGCTAAATTTATCAAGAATTGTGATTGTAATAGGCTATAAGGGAGTAGAACTCATAGAGTATGTTTCAACTCTAAATATCAACACTCCTTTAGAATTTGTTAATAATGAAGACTATTATAAAACAAACAATATATACTCATTATACTTAGCTCGTAATTACCTCACAAAAGAGGATACGTTATTACTGGAGTCGGATTTAATTTTTGAAGATGCTGTACTTAGAAAAATTTTGGATGATCCGTATCCAAGCCTTGCATTAGTGGCAAGGTACGAAAGTTGGATGGATGGAACAGTAGTGACTATAGATACTGACAAAAATATTAGAAGTTTTTTGGGAAAGAAAAACTTCAAATTCGAAGAGATAAAAGAATATTATAAGACGGTAAATATTTATAAGTTTAGTAAAAGTTTTTCCAACACCCACTATGTTCCTTTTCTAGAGGCGTATTGTAAAGCGCTAGGAGATAATGAGTATTACGAACAAGTATTAAAAGTAATTACACTATTGGAAAAACCCGAAATTAAAGCCTCGGTGCTAGAAACTGAAGCTTGGTACGAGATTGATGATGTTCAGGATCTCGATATTGCCGAATCAATTTTCACAACATCTTCCGAAAATAAATTAGTAAAATTCCAAAAGCGTTATGGTGGTTATTGGAGATATCCAAGTTTAATAGATTATTGTTATTTGGTAAATCCGTTTTACCCCCCCCAAAGACTACTTGATGAAATAAAAGCAAATTTTGAACGTTTAATTACAGAATATCCATCTGGCATAAGTGTAAACAGTTTATTGGCGGCTAAGTACTTTGGACTTAAGCAGGAGCACATTGTTGTTGGTAATGGTGCTGCTGAACTAATTAAATCTTTAATGGAAAACCTTCAGGGCAGGTTAGGAATTATTCTGCCTACGTTTGAAGAATATCCTAACCGTATCGCAACTGAGAATATTGTGGAATTCATTCCAATGAATAAGGATTTAAAATATAACTCGACTGACTTAATCAATTTTTATGAAGATAAAGATATATCTACTCTACTATTGATTAATCCAGATAACCCATCTGGGAATTACCTCAAAATGTCGGAAGTACTTAAACTAGCTGAGTGGGCTAGAATTAAGGAGATTAAATTTATTGTCGATGAGTCATTTGTTGACTTTGTGGATACTGAAGACGACACTACATTGTTAGTTGAAGATATTTTAATTGAATACCCTAATCTGATTGTTGTAAAGAGCATATCAAAATCATTTGGAGTACCAGGTTTAAGGCTAGGAGTACTGGCAACAAATGACGACGAGCTAATCAATTATTTGAAAAAGGATATAGCCATATGGAATATTAACTCATTTGCCGAATTTTATCTGCAGATATTTGAGAAATATAAAAGCGACTATGATTTTGCAATAAACGAATTTAAGAAAGTCAGGATTGAATATATTGAGGCTCTATCTACTATACCGAATCTTAGGGTGATCCCATCTCAAGCAAATTATATACTATGTGAGGTCATTAATGGAAATAAAGCCACAGAGTTAACAAAGATATTGCTTGATAAATATAATCTACTTATTAAAGATCTTTCAGGAAAAAAGGGATTAAGTGGTGAGTATATTAGAGTGGCCATCAAAAGACCAGAAGAGAATAAAAAACTGGTCGAAGCCATGAGAGCTATATTGGGGTAATTGAAATAAGGAGGAGCGGCATGAAAATACTTTCCCATACGGATATAATGAGTCTTAATATAAATCCGATAGAATGTTACCAATGGGTTGAAAATATGTTAAGGAACAAAGAGAGAACAATTTTACCACCCAAAATTAGTATAAAGCCCTCAGAGGATGTTTTTTATAATGTTATGCCCTCACTTATAACTGATAGTGAGGTTGGTGGCCTTAAAGTTGTTACACGATATCCTAACAGAATGCCGACTCTAGATAGTCAGATAATGCTTTTTGATTATTCAAATGGAGAACTAAAAGCACTTTTGGATGGGAACTTCATTACTACTATGCGTACAGGGGCTGTAGCTGCACACTCAGTAAAGCTATTCGCCAAAAAAAAATTTTCAAAAGTCGGACTAATAGGTTTAGGTAATCAAACTCGTGCAACAATTAGAGTATTGCTTTCCTTATATCCTAATAAAAGAATGACATTAAGATTGATGAAATATAAAAATCAACATGAATTGTTTGTGGATTATATCAGAAGCTTGCCTAATGCAATGAATATTGATTTCGAGTTTTGTGATACTTATGAGAGTACAGTAAGAGGAAGCGAGGTCATTATATCATCGGTTACATACTTTGCTCATGATGTATGTGGAGATGCTTGT
The DNA here is from genome assembly GCF_003583765.1 of Paenibacillus nanensis. Classification (GTDB taxonomy): domain Bacteria; phylum Bacillota; class Bacilli; order Paenibacillales; family Paenibacillaceae; genus Pristimantibacillus; species Pristimantibacillus nanensis. The sequence continues at coordinate 4,290 of NZ_QXQA01000030.1, read as the reverse complement.
TTTGAAGAGGGTTGTCTTGTTATTCCGATCCATACTAGAGGATTTATGAATTGTGATTTGTTTTTTGATAAAGTCTTTGCAGACGATACTGAACATGTTAATGGATTTAAATACTTTAATCAATTTAAGAGATACGCAGAGGTAACAGATGTTGTGAATCGTAAAGTAAGTGGAAGAGAAAATGAAAAAGAAAGAATAATTGTATATAACATAGGATTATCAATTCATGATGTAAACTTTGCAGAAAAGATATATAGAATTGCAGAGAATAGGGATGTTGGTTTAAATGTAGAATTTCAGCCACCCTCCAATAAGTTTTGGATCTAGAAGTCAGTTTTATTAAAGATATACTTCGAAGGGTTATAGTTTATATATTAGAGCTGACCATTAATATAGTTTGTAGCCAAGTAAATCGCACTATGGGGTAGAATAGCTACTAATCAAAATTGAATCGTCTAATCGCGCCCTGTCTGATAGGAGAAGCTAGGAAGAAGAAGGGATGCCCAACTTGAAAAAAATTATCTACGGCATTGCCGTCATCTGCTGTATGCTCATCATCTTCTCCCTCTCCCATCAACCGGCCACGCTGTCGGATGAGTTAAGCACGGGTGTCACCGAATATATCCTTGCAGCATTGAAGAGAATAGCGCCGGATGCGGCGATTGATCTGAACAATTCGAACCATATTGTGAGGAAGAACGCGCACTTCTTCATTTATCTCGTGCTAGGTATTCTTGTCGTGAGTACGCTTAGGCGGTTTGGTACCGGCTGGTACCGGGTTGCGGGATGGGCGTTGATGATATGCGTTGTATTCGCGATTACGGATGAGGTGCATCAGATATTTGTCCCAGGCAGGGGGGCGCAGGTGCAGGATGTTCTCATTGATAGCGCCGGGGCTTTTCTTGGGATTGGGTTATATGCGTTGTTCAGTCGTATCTTTCGTAGGAAAGCGAAACAAAATGGATAGATGCGACGTCAAAGTAGCTAGCGGTAAAATCTTCATAAGGAGAATCATGCCAGGTTCACAGACAAGTTATTTTTGGGCCTGCATGAGTGATTAGTTGTGATGCCAAAACAAAAAGTATGGATTCTATCAGCTGCAGGGCTGATCGTGATAGGTCTAGCCGTTTATGGCGGTATTAGCCTTACCTCCAAAATGAATCAAGTCAAAGAGCTGAATACGCAAATTGCGGATGCGGAGCAAACGGACGAGCAGCCTGGGAGAGAGGATCAGGCGAACGAAGACACGCCGGAGCAGACAGGGCAGCAGGAACCGACGCCCGCGGCCACCGATTCCGGATCGGGTAACAACCAAGGTAAACCGGCTGCTAGCCCGAATAATTCCTCTGTCCCAACATCCTCTAGCGGTAACGCCGTCACTCATAATCCGTCACCTTCTGCTACCCCCAAGCCTAATGCTGGCGGAAAAGCGGGAGCAAGCGAGCAGCCGCAGGATAATACGGACAAAAAGGCAAAGCGCAAACAGGAGATCGATGCGTCGACGACAACCAAGATGGAGGGACTGCGAGCAACTTGTTCGGCCAAAAGCAGCAGCTTAGTGGCACAGATCAAAGCGGAGATCAAAGGGAACGAAGACACCGCGGTACAGACCATTCAGGAGAAGTTCCTGACGAAGGTTATCGAAGCCGAAGCGGAGTGCGACGCGAAGTTCAGCCAACTGGTCGAGGAAGCGAAAGCGCAATATGAAGCCGAAGATCTCGATGTGCAGTCGTTGCCGGATTGGAGCGCTGAGTATGAGGCGGCCAAGACCGATGCGCGGTCAGCTGCTTTAGTGGAGATCGCAAACGCCATAGGTTCCTAATCTTATCTACATAGAATGGAGTTTATTATGAGAAAAAGCCGAATTGTTTGGATCGGGCTGCTCCTTATTGCAATGCTGGTGACAGCGCCGCTTAACGCATTTGCAGCCGATAAGCCGAATTCTACAGTCGTGAACATTAAGACACAGAACGTAAAACTTAACTTTGACGGGCAAGAGCTGAAGCTGCCCGAAGGGCAATATGCTTTCATCTACCAGGGCAGAACGTATGTGCCGATTCGTTATATTTCATATGCACTGCTGAAACAAGTTGGTTGGGATGCAGCGGAGAATAAAGTAACGGTGTCGGAACCGACAGAGGAGGAGCTTGCGGAGCTGAAAAAGCAGCTGCAGCTTGTTGTGTCCGGTAATACGAAACCGAAGGATCCGGCAACGATCCCGTTCAAGCCCAAAGCAGCGAAGCTTGTGTTCGACGGCAAGGAGAAAAAGCTGCCAGCCGGTCAATCGCTTTACATCTATAAGGGTTCGATCTATGTACCGGTGCGATTCCTATCGGAGTCGGTCGGGACGGAGATCAATTGGGATCCGGAGACACGGACGGTGAAAGGCGAGTCGGCAGCCTACCGCGAAGAGCAAGGCGGGGATTCGAAGACGCCGGATGGTGAAGCTGAGAACGGCAAGCCGGGAGCGGGCGGAGGCGGAGCGCCTGCGGCGAAACCTACGTATGAGGAAATAACAGCAAGCGCGGAAGCTGCTATGACGTCGCTGAAGGCAAGCTGCCAAGCGACTTTGATGTCGCTGGCTTTGAGTTATTCCGGAGCGGATGATGCGGGCAAAGCGACGATCAAAGCACAAGCCATTCAGGAAATCGACAGATGCACCGCGAGTTTTAATGGAATTCTAGCCGACACAAGCGCTAAGCTTACAGCGAATGATTACAGCACCGCAATTATAGAAGAATATCGTGCTGCATTCCAAGCAGAACTGGATGCTGGCCGTCAGTTAGCCGAAAACTTATAATTAATTGGTATAGGAAAAGCGACCTTCAACGAAATGTCCTGACGATCAGGAGTTTCATTGGAGGTCTTTTTTTGACTCACAGGAAAGTACATCCCTGTCCAAGTTTTGAATAGGAACGTCATGGAAATCTAGTAAAAACGTATTTGTTTTTGTAGAAAAACATGGTAACCTATTAGCAACGAGCAAAAGCAAAAACTTTATACGATAATGGCAAACCTATCGAAAGGTAGGGACGCAAAGCTATTGGGCCTTCTAACAAGATGGCAGCCAGGCCGCCGAAGGGAGTTTTTTGTATGAGAAAGCTTGTCTTTGTTTTGTCTGCATTTTTATTGTTGTTGGCGTCTATTCCAGCTACCCATGCTTCCGCAGAGACCGGTAAAGCCGCCGGTTGGCTAGATGCCAAGAAGGTGTCGCAAGGGATAGCGGCTATTTCTTACGAGGTCAATGCGAAGGTGAAAACCAAGCTGATGATCGCGAAGGGCAAAGAATCGTACACGTACAATCTCACGCCCGGTTCCAAGACGGAGCAGTTCCCGTTGCAGCTCGGTAATGGCGAATATAAAATCACCATTTTGGAGAACGTATCTGGGAAGTCGTATAAAGCTGTAGCGCAAGAAACAGTGAAGCTGAACCTGAAGGACGATAAAGTCGTCTATCTGAACTCGGTTCAAAACATCAACTGGTCAAGCACCAGTAATGCAATCGTGAAAGCGCAAGAGCTAACCAAAAACAAGAAGACGGATGAGGATAAAATTAAAGCGGTCTACGAGTATATTACGACGAACATCGCTTATGATGATAAGCTGGCAAAGACGGCCACAGCGGATTATTTGCCGATCATCGACCGTACGCTTAAGACGAAGAAAGACATTTGCTACGGGTACGCCTCTCTCTTCGCCGCTATGCTTCGCAGCTTGAATATCCCGACGAAGATGGCTATGGGCTATACCGACTACATCGATCAATACCATGCTTGGAACGAGGTATATGTGAACGGCAAGTGGATGACGATCGATACGACTTTAGACGCGAGCTTAAAGAAAGCGAAGAAAAAGACCGTCATGTACCGGGATGCCGCGAAGTACACCAAATCGAAACAGTACTAATCCATTTCTTATAGAAGGCCTGCCGGATTAGGCAGGTCTTTCGTTTGGAAGAAAACGATAGGGAAGTTGAAAGTCGGCTCTAATCGACCGTGTTCACTTAGTTGGTATGGATTGCTTTAATATGTAGGGACACTCGAAAAGATAGTCGGGTAAAAAACTTTTTAAAAAAAGGGTTGCATTCGTATAGGCAAACGTGATATATTATCTAAGTCGCCGCTGAGACACGGGCGACACGGAAGAAAAAGATTGTTCTTTGAAAACTGAACAACGAGCGAAACTGCCCTGTTAATTCGGTAACGAGTTAATAGATATAAGAAGTTTTCGTACTCGGTTTTAGCCGATGCGAAAAGCTTCAAGCAACAAACGTAATGAGCAATCAAACAC
>NZ_QXQA01000002.1 GCF_003583765.1 Paenibacillus nanensis | reverse complement strand
TCTTTCAGAAGCTTTGTAACAGTATTTTCAAGTAGATCAGCAAACAGATTTTCGGGTATAGTAGTCATTGAGTAGGGTCCTCCTTCGGTGACTTCAGCAATCCCGAGGATACCCTACTTTTTTGTGTTCTGTGAAGAACCAAAACTTGGTACACAACTTATTTTACGTCATCGGTTTGTGGAGCAGATTTTTATGAAAAGTCGCACAAAGTAAGGGCGGGGGCACTTGGTTGGGGGTATATGAAAAGGTCGTGCAAGGGGGAGTGTAAGGGTTTAAAAATCGAGGCGCCTAGAAGCATTGAGTACATTAGTCTTTTTGCTTGTATTCATGACTTTTTGCGTAGATGTAATGAATTGTGAATTATGGGGATAGTAACTTTGGCAGCACAATTCAACACATTAAACTGCAAAAGGGTAGGTGCTACAAGGTGAAGGAATTGAAGTCAAATTTCGGCCGTATAGCGGTCAAATATTTAAGCATAGCGTTAATAACGTTGGCTCTGGCATTTAGCTTACCGAATACGACCCATGCGATCGGCAAACGCGCGAAAGGTCCGGATGTTTATGTTATTCAAGGGATGTTGAAGTCACTTGGCAGTTATGAGGGGCCGATTGACGGATACTATGGAGACTCATTAGTTAAAGGAGTACGGTATTTTCAGAAATCGCATGGGTTAAAGGTAACAGGGGTTGTTGATGCGCAAACGATGCAATCCATTACTTATTCCTACGTTACGGTTAAGAGCGGAGGAGGCACGGCCGGAGTAGGTAGGACGGGTGTTAAGGGCATCGGTACTGGCGGTGCTGGAGGAGTTGGAGGCGGAGCTGGTGGTGCAGGCGGCGGAGCCGGTGGAGATAGTGGTGGCGCAGGCAAGGCGCCGGGCGGCCAAGTGGGCGGCCAAGGCGGAGGTCAAGCGCCGGGCGGCCAAATGGGCAGCCAAGGCGCAGGCAAGGCGCCGGGCGGGCAAATGGGCGGCCAAGGTGCAGGCAAGGCGCCGGGCGGGCAGATGGGCGGCCAAGGCGGAGGCAAAGCGCCGGGCGGAGAAATGGGCGGCCAAGGCGCAGGCAAAGCGCCGGGCGGCCAAATGGGCGGCCAAGGCGGAGGTCAAGCGCCGGGCGGCCAAATGGGCGGCCAAGGCGGAGGTCAAGCGCCGGGCGGCCAAATGGGCGGCCAAGGCGGAGGTCAAGCGCCGGGCGGCCAAATGGGCGGCCAAGGCGGAGGCAAAGCGCCGGGCGGCCAAATGGGCGGTCAAGGTGCAGGTCAAGCGCCGGGCGGCCAAATGGGCGGCCAAGGCGGAGTTCAAGCGCCGGGCGGGCAAATGGGCGGCCAAGGCGCAGGTCAAGCGCCAGGCGGCCAAATGAACAGCCAAGGCGCAGGCAAGGCGCCGGGCGGGCAAATGGGCGGCCAAGGCGGAGGTCAAGCGCCGGGCGGCCAAATGGGCGGCCAAGGCGCAGGCAAAGCGCCGGGCGGCCAAATCGGCGGCCAAGGCGCAGGCCAAGCGCCGGGCGGGCAGATGGGCGGCCAAGGCGCAGGCAAGGCGCCGGGCGGGCAGATGGGCGGCCAAGGCGCAGGCAAGGCGCCGGGCGGCCAAATGGGCGGCCAAGGCGGAGGTCAAGCGCCTGGCGGAGAAATGGGCGGCCAAGGCGCAGGCAAAGCGCCGGGCGGCCAAATGGGCGGCCAAGGCGCAGGCAAAGCGCCGGGCGGCCAAATGGGCAGCCAAGGCGCAGGCAAGGCGCCGGGCGGAGAAATGGGCGGCCAAGGCGGAGGTCAAGCGCCGGGCGGACAAAAAGGCAACCAAGGCGAAGTCAAGGAGCCGGTTGGACAAATCGATGGCCAGAGCACAAGCCAAGCGCCGAGTCATATTATCGGGAGTCATGGCGCGGGCAAAGCGCCTGGCAGCAACAGGAGAGGCACAGGCAAAGTAAACATCGACTCCAAGCCGGGTGCCCAGCAGTAGCAGTACCAGCGTGAAAAAAAGCCGCAGCAGCCGGGCATTGGTTGCGGCGGCTTTTTGCTTGCGGCTTTAGGCTAGTGGATGACCGTTCCAAAAAAGGTTAAACTAGCAATACATCATTAATAAGCTGCGAAATGGAGTATCGCGATGGAAAAACGAAGCGTTAGAAAACGAGCGAACGCCATTCTGGCTATATCGGCGGCAGGCATTCTGGCAGCTTTTCCATTCCAGCATACCTTTGTTGGCGGATTGCTGTTTGCCGCATTTAGTGCGGGAACGATTGGCGGATTGGCGGATTCTTTTGCAATTAGCGCCTTGTTCGGCGATCCGCTTCGGATCAAATGGCCGAAATGGATGGGGACTCATATTATTTCAAGGAATAGAGAACGGTTGATCGGCGAGCTTGTGGATATGGTAGGGAAGGAACTCCTGACGGTAGAGGCGATCCGAGCTACCCTGCAGGAGCATGATTTGGGCGGCGTTATCGCCCGATATGTTACAGGCCAAGAAGGCTCTAGGGAAGCTCGCGCCATCGTGAAGAAGCTGGCGGGTGAGCTTCTCGCGAGCGCCGATGCGGAGCAAATCGCTGAAGGCTTGCAGCAGTTGATAACGGAGCATGGCGACGCGCTGCAGTTGTCCGACCTGCTGGCGGATATCGGGGACTGGAGCGTACGGCATAAATACGATGACAAGATCCTTTCTTTTGTCATCGAACCTTTTGTTCAGTTGGTCAAAAGCCATACATTTAGGTCTGTCATCGAACAGTTCGCCGCAACTGCGATTCGCTCGTATGAAGGGGATAAGCTGAGGCGAAGGCTTGTGGATTATACGGCGGGCCTTAACGCATCCTCTATCGCGGGAAAAGTGCAGGATTGGCTGGCCGCTTTTTTGGAGCAGCTCGCACATGAGGACAGCCCGCGTCGTTTGGAGCTGAAGGAGCTGCTGTTGATTTTCATCCGCAGACTGCGCGAGGATGAAGCGCTCAGGCACCGCGTGGAGAGCGGTAAGCGGAAGCTGCTTGAAGCGCTGAAGCCGCATATCCGCCTCGAGGCCCTCCTGAGCAAGCGGTTGAATGAGATAAGAGCGGACATCGTTTCTCCGCAGGACGGCAACGAAGGAAATCCGGAGCCTTCGAAGCTCATACAGTGGCTGTTGACAGAACTGGATCACGGCCTAGACTTGCTTCGAAGCCGCCCCGATCTGCAGCAATCGCTGGATACGGGTGTCAAAACGCTGCTGCTGTCTTGGATCGAGGAGAAGCACGCCCTTATCGGCGCTTTAGTAAAGGAAAAGCTGGAGTCCTATACGGAGCGAGAGTTAATCGAGATGGTAAAGGATAAAGCGGGCAGAGATCTGCAGTATATCCGGCTGAACGGGATGATTGTCGGTTCGGCTGCAGGTATTGTCCTGCATTTGTTCACATTCTGGATCAGAGGAGGATAAGGGAATGACCATGAGACGCAAAGCGAACGGGAGCTTAATCTTATTGTCTTTGCTGTTTGTAGGCGCCGCTGTCCTGCTGTATCTGTATCCCGGAAATTGGTGGCTGAGACTGCTGCTTTTTACGGCTGAAGCCGGACTGGTAGGAGCGCTCGCGGATTTGTTCGCGGTTACGGTGTTGTTCCGTCATCCGCTCGGCATGCGCTGGGTGCCGCATACCGCGATTATTCCGCGCAACCGCGATAAGCTGGTGGAAGGCGTAGCGGCGATGGTAGAAAAGCAGCTGCTCAGCAAAAACATGCTGTCCGACAAGCTGATGAACTATCGTTTGATTGATGCTGTCATCGAGTGGGTCGACCGGAGGAACGATACCCATTCTTTCGCTGAGCGTGGCTGGCAGCTTCTGATGTCTTGGCTGCGCGGCGCCAACCTTGAAGCCTTGGCCTCTAAGCTGGACGTCCATGCCCGGTCGGCGCTGAGCGGCGTCAATATTTCGCGTTATGCTGGCAGAGGATTAAAGTGGGTGCTTGCAAACAGCGATTTTCAGAAGTGGCTCGGACATTTGATCGACTATGCGGCAAAGCGAGCATCCAGCGAAGAGACGTTGGCGGCCATAAAGGCGATGGTCGCGAAGGAAAAAGATAAGTTCGTGAACGAAGGCGGCTCCATCGCAAGATGGTTCAAACAGAAGCTGCTTGATTTCGCGGAGGCTGCGGATGCGATCAATTTAGACGAAGCGGCGAACACGCTGTTCCGCGATTTGCAGAGCTTTATGAAGGAGCTGCAGAATCCTTCTCATGAGCTTCGCGTCATGATTGAAACGCGCGTTCTGGCACTGGCGGACAATCTGGAGACCAGCGAGGAGATCGGCGCGACCATCGAGTCATGGAAGCAGGAGATGCTGCGGGAGCTTTCCTTTCAGCCATCCATTCAAGCTCTTCTAGACAATGTCAAAAGCGTCATATTGGGCGGCGAATCGATGAAATATGTAGTGGTGGATGATCGCGCGCTGAATGCCCTAGACGTGAAAAGCTGGGTTACGGGCTTACTCGCCGCCTACTGGGAGACGTTTAAAAACGATACAGAGGCAAAGGATCAGCTGGACGGGTACTTGAAGCAGTTTGTGAGGGGTATTCTCGAACAGGAACATGCCTTGATCGGCAAAATCGCGCGAAGAACGCTGGAAAGCTTTACGGAAGAGCGTCTTGTTTCATTTATTGAAAGAAAGGTCGATACGGATTTGCAGCGCATTCGCTTGAATGGGGCTTTTATCGGATCATTGGTTGGAGCGCTGCTGTTTCTGTTTTTGTATGGCATATATGAGCCTCTGCTTGAGGTGTTGTTCTAAGGCCTTTGCCGCAACCGGCAAAGGTATATTTGTTTGATACTGCTAAAGGTTGAATGACTCTCCTGAAGAAATCGCATACTAACCTGGTTAATTCATTTCAGGAGTTGGACCAAGATGGTATGGAACGGAATCGTTGCCCTAGTGGTTGCGCTGCAGCCGTGGACATTTCCAACCTCGCATGCGGTCATTATGTCCGATGGAGAGGTTGTCGCAGACCAAATAGAGCGGGAGGCGTACTGGTATCCGGTGCCGGGGATCCCGCTTGTTAATGAAGAGAAGCTGAGCAAGCTGATGGATCAGATTGCCGGAAAAGTGGAGCGTCCTCCTATTAACGCTTCGCTTGACGGGGCGGGAAGAGTTGTGCCGGAGCGAAACGGCGGGAAGCTGGACCGCGCCGCATTTAAAAAATTGTTTTACGGATTTATGCTGGAGGGCGAGCCTTCGCAGATCGAAGCGCCTCTTCGGCCGGTCTATCCGCGCGTAGACAGCGAGGTGCTGTCCGCCATTAAGGTCAAACAAATTGGTTATTACGCGACCTTTTTTAACAGCCGCAACAAAAACCGGTCAGCGAATATCGCCCTTGCGGCGAAAGCGCTGAACAACCATGTCGTTTTTCCGGGAGAACGGTTTTCCTTTAATCAAACGGTTGGCAAACGGACGAGCGAAAAAGGGTATATGCGGGCGCCGGTCATCGTGCGGGGGGAATTGTACGAGGATATTGGGGGCGGAATATGCCAGGTATCTTCAACGCTGTTTAACGCCGCGGACCGGGCCGGGATGACCATTGTGGAGCGCTATTCGCACAGCCGGAGCGTGCGGTACGTGCCGCCCGGCCGCGACGCGACCGTCAGCTGGTATGGACCGGATTTCGTTTTCGAGAACCCGTACGACCAGCCTATACTGATCCGGGCTTTCGTCAGTCCCGGCGCGGTGCGTATCCTGATCTACTCCTCTGAGCTTGTGGAGCTTCGGACCCGTCAAGTTCCGGAGGCTTCCAAGGCGCTTCCGGAGGAAGTGAGAATGGACGGACAGAGAGCAAGTGTCGATTGAGAAGCAATCCATAGCAAGAGCTGTCAGAAAAGGTCTAAAACAAGACGTTTTCGGCAGCTCTTTTTCTTTTTCGCGAATTTCTTGGAATGTTTTGACAAAATATGCGGTCGAGGACTATAATTCTTTATAAAGAACAAATCATACATTTTAGTTTTGTTTACAGAACGGCAATGGAGGCATTCCTTTGATTATTCAAGTCACAAACGAATTTCAGAAAGCCCTGTTTGATGGAATCTGGAAGAAGGTATGGGATGAAAAGGGGTTCGAGCATGAGCATTCGAACGGAGACTCATTCTTGCTTTATGTAGAAGGCCGGGCGGCCGGGACGATTCAATTTGTTCCGTTAGATTTTCAGGGTAACGGGAGAGAGTTTGAGAAGCTATGCGACGGAAGCCGCATCGATGCGCTTAAAGCGTACCCCGGACAAGTATTTATAATCGATAAATTCGCGATCGCCAAAGAATTTCGCTCTACGCGCGCCCTTGATATGCTGATGTTCAGCTTGTTCGAGTACGCCGAAAAGAATCGGCAGCTTTACGCGGTCGCTTTGCTTGATCCGCTTTTTTACCGTCTGATTCGCTTCCAGTACCATTTCAAGGTCGAGAAAATAGGGTCAAGAGTTTATTACAAAGGGGCGGATGTCATCCCGATATTGATGGACGGGCGTCACTTCCTGGAGCAGAAATCGAGATACGGATGGTACCGGGAGGTTGCGGCGGCGCTCAGCGAGGGCTGTTAAACGGCGAAAAAAATGATGCGAAACCACCGCCTTGAATCGGCCAGGGCGATGGTTTTTTATGCCTATTGCAGCTTCCGGTACTGGGACGGGGATACACCGACATATTTTTTAAAATGCTTATAGAAATGAGCCTTATCCCAATAACCGACCCTTGTGGCGATATCATGCGTCTTCAAAGCGGAGTCTCTCATCAGCTCCTTTGCTTTTTCAATGCGAAATCGGTTGACATAATCGAGGAAAGGCTGGTTCATTTCTTTATGGAACAGCTGGCCGAGATATACGGGATGAATGCGGTGCTTCTGCGCTAACGTCTTCAAGGATACCTCCTCCATATAGGAGGAATGAATATATTCAACCACTTGGCGGATGACGGGCGTCTGATTGTTCCTTCCGGCGAGGATGCCGACCGCTTCGCGGGCGGTGTCCAGGGCTAGCTGCATGAGTCCGGCGAACTCAGCGGTATTCGCCACCCGATCCATCATGCCTTGATAAAAGGGTGAGAACTGCTCCTCTCGCGCGCTGTCCTTAACGGATTTTTTGAGATGGATGACAAGCTCTGCAACCCAGCTCCTAAGCATGGACGGCTCTATGCCATCGAGCTTTGCGAGCGCCTCAAGGTCAGCTTGAATTTGCGCGTATAAGCCGTTTTCGTCAAGAGCGAGGAGAAGGCGGGAATAGGCAACGAAGTCAGGCGATAAACTGAGGCCATTCCGCCGATTGGCGGTCCGAACCCGGTCATAGACAAGCAATCGCTCCTGGGGCTGCAGCAGGGCGTATTCGTAAGCGAGCAGCGCATGTCCGTAGCTGGCGGGTATCCGCTCGAAATCGGATTCAAGCGTTCCGACCGCGATGCGGCAAGCCGATCCGAGATGCAGCGACAATCGGTCCGTAAGTAACGTCAGCCGGTCATAGAGAAGCTGCATGGCGCTAGCGGATGCAAGCGGAACGCCGATAACGAGTACGATCCCGTCATCGATGTCCTGAAAGGCAAGGAAAGGGATCTCCAGCTCACGAAAAAATTGCTCGGACAAACGGCGAACTATCCGGCTCACTCCTTGGGTGTCCGGATACTCACGCTCAGGCATTGGAATGACGGCCGCGATGGAGTAGGGAGCATTGACCGCAAGTCCGAGAAAATCTGCGCGCTGCCGCCACTGTGCTTGACTGATACGGCCTGTGACCCATCGGTACATGATGTTGTCGATAATGAGCTCCATGCCGTTGTCTTCATATACAGCAAACCGGGATCTTTTCAGTTTCTCGACGGTTGCCGCCAGCGTCTCCTTCAGCTCCTCTAGATTAATGGGCTTTAAGAGATAGTTTTCAATCCCAAGCCTCATTCCTTCACGCACATAATCGAAGTCGTTATATCCGCTGAGCACAATCGTTCTCAGCTGGGCATTTTCGGCTTTGAGCGCGCGAATAAGAGCTAGACCGTCCATCTCCGGCATCGCAATATCCGTAATCAGGATATCGACGGGCCGTCCGTCCTCCCTAATTTGCTCCATTGCATCGAGCCCATTCTCGGCTTGGCCGATTAACGAAAGCTCGAACGCCTCCCATTCCACGATGCCGGCGAGTCCTTCCAATATAAATGGTTCGTCATCCACGACCCAGACATTGTACATCAGCCATTCTCCTTTCCGTAAGGCAAATACAGCCGCACGACCGTTCCCCCGTCCGGTTCGCTGGCAAGGCGTAGTCCGTATCGCTCCCCGTAGGTAAGCCGGATCCGTTCGTGAACGCTGCGAAGCCCAAGGGATGCGGAACCGCCTGGCCCCTCATGTCCCTCCAGCGCAAGCCGAACCCGCGTAAGCTTCTCTTCGTTCATGCCTCTTCCGTTGTCCGCCAGCTCCAATAGGATTGCATCCTCCTCGCGTCTGGCTTTAATAGAGATCTTATTGCCGGGCTTTGAAGGACGGATGCCGTGAACAACCGCATTTTCGATGAGCGGCTGAAGGGACAGTTTGAAGATGCGGTAATGCTTCACGTCGTTGTCGATTTCGATCGAATAGCTCAATTTATCCCGGTATCGGATCCGGTATAGCTCCAGAAACTGCTTGCTGTATTCGGCTTCGTCTTCGATTGTCACGAGCGTCTCGGACTTGACGGCATAGCGGAACAGTGAACCCAGCACATAAGCCATTTCTCCGACATCGGCGGCTCCTTGCGTCAGAGCGCGCATGCGGATTGCCTCAAGCGTGTTGTAGAGGAAGTGCGGGTTGATCTGCGCCTGGAACGCTACGAGCTCAGCATGCTTTTGCTTAATCTCGGACACGTACACTTGATTGATGTAACGTAGCAATTCTTCGCACATCCGGTTGAAACGATCCGCTATTTCATCCAGCTCGTCATTCCGGCCCGTCGGCACTCGCACGGACAGATTGCCTTGCTGCGCTTGCTTCATCGCCTTCACAATCGTTCGAGTTCTTCTGGCGTACCGATATACCGTGAAATAGGAGAACAGGATGGTGACGGCGATGCCGGCGGCGGTCGATAGAATGACATTCCGCCGAAAGCTCGCGTACCGGTTTTCAAGCTCCGCGCTAGGAATGAGGCCAATAACGATGAGATCTGACTTGGATGTGCGCAGCGACGTGACATATGCGCCGTTTTCAAGCTTCGCGGCGCCGGGGACGGTTATCCGTTCATGGCTGGACGGATAGATCTGGCCGCTGTATTGTTCGGATGAGTCAAAGGCTACCCGCCCGTCAGGCAGCACCACGAGGTAGGAACCGATGCCTTCGTTTGCCGTCATTTCCGTTAATCGGGACAAGCCTGCGCGGCTGTAGGTGACCAGGAGAGCGCCAACATTCTGCAGCGTGTTAGGATCGTTCAGCTCGAAAGCATAAGTGTAGGCGCCTTCTGCGTCCGCGGCCTGCAGCTCCAAGCTGTCGGCAATGCCAAGCGCTTGGGTGCTTATAGTTCGCTGATTGCCCATTGCTTCGATCGCGCGGGCGGCCGCGGCTTCCTCATCGCCCAGCTCGCGCAGCTTTTGGGTTTTATTGCTGTTGAACAGGAACAGGAAGGACTGGTCCCGGCTGTATAGCGCGATTTGCATAATATCGTTGTTCCGTTCCATATGGCTTCGGATGAACGTTTCGACGTTGCGGTCCTCCGAGCTGTTGCTGGCGATGTACCGATTGAACCGGTATTGGATGTAGAGCTGAATATCATGCCGAAGAAAATACAGCATGTCGCTGAGCAGCGCCTGATTCTGATACAGCTGGAGAATGATGTCCTGCGAGTCGTCCATTTGGCTGTCCAGGTAGCGCGCCAAGGAGTCGACGGTTTCGGCCTGCCCGGCTAATTCCTTCTGGCGCAGCGAGCTTGCGGAATATTCGTAGACGAGAAGGGCAAGCGTGCAAAAGGAAACGATCGTTAACGAGGAATAGACCAAAATGATGCGGTTGAACAGCTTCGTTCGAAAGACAGCCTGGTAAATCTGCGAAAGCTTAACCGTAAGGATCCTCTCCTTCGGGCTGGAAGTATATTTACGATAACATGCCGGATTAGCACTGACAATTGTTTTTGGAAGCGTTTTCTTAAAAACGCAAAAAGCAGCTTTATTTTGTACACCAAACCTTTAATCTGTTCACTGCCCGGCCTTGGCAGCCTCATGATACATTAGTGGCGAGCGAGGCGCAGCACATGCGAACGGAGGTGAAACGATTTGAAAGCGCTGCAATCGAAGATGCGGGACTTAGGACGGAACGGCGCGTTTTTGCTGATGGTGCTGCCGGGGGCGGCATGGTTTCTGATCTTCTGCTACTTGCCCATGCCCGGCGCTATTCTGGCGTTTAAGCAGTACCGGCTCGATTTGGGAGGGTTCTTTGAAGGCCTTATTTATTCGGAATGGACCGGGCTCCGAAATTTCGAGTTTCTGTTCCGCGCTCATGACGCTTACATCATTACCCGGAATACCGTGCTGTACAACTTGGTCTTTATCATTTTGGGGCTTGTGTTATCCGTCGCGATGGCTATTATTTTGTTCAATTTAACCCAGAAGAAGCTGGCCAAGCTGTACCAGACCGGCATGTTCATGCCTTATTTCCTTTCCTGGATTATCGTCAGTTATTTTGTATTCAGCTTCTTGAGCGTGGATAAAGGCGTTCTGAACCAGCTCCTGGTTTCCTTAGGAATCGAGCCGGTCCACTGGTACTCGGAGCCGAAATATTGGCCGTTCATCCTGGTGTTCATGAACATTTGGAAAGGGCTCGGGTATTCCAGCGTCGTCTACTTGGCTGCGATTGCGGGCATCGATAAAACGTATTACGAAGCGGCTATGATCGACGGGGCTAGCAAATGGCAGCAGACGATGAACATTACGCTTCCGCTGATTAAACCGATGATGATTGTCCTGACGATTTTGGCGGTCGGCGGCATTTTCCGGGCGGATTTCGGCCTCTTCTATCAGGTGCCGCGCGATTCCGGCCCGTTGTTCTCCATGACGAACGTGATCGATACGTATGTCTACCGGTCGATGAAGGTGCTTGGCGATTTCGGTCTGGCCGCCGCGGCGGGCTTCTACCAGTCTGTCGTAGGATTTATTCTTGTGCTGACGGCGAATTGGGCGGTTAAAAAAGTGAATGAAGATCAAGCGCTGTTCTAGCCGGGATCGGAATAGATACGAAAGGAGTTTTGCCATGAAGCCGGGCCGACCGGGCAAGTCTTACGATATTCACCGCCTTCCACCCGTCTGGAACGCGCTGCTCCATCTCTTCGCCGGCGGATTCGCCTTCGTTTGCATCTTCCCGTTTGTGTTCGTTGTCATCCTTTCCTTCACAGACGAGAACGCGCTGCTGATGTACGGCTACCGCATCGTTCCGGAGCAGTGGAGCACGCAAGCGTACACGTACCTGTTCAAAACGGGCGACCAGCTTTTTCGCTCATACGGGGTAACGATTCTGATCACGGTCATCGGTACTTTGCTGTCTGTCTGCATGACGACGCTTTATGCCTATGCGTTATCCCGCAGCAACTTTAAATACCGCAAATTTTTTACGTTTTTTGCGTTCTTCACGATGCTGTTCGGGGGCGGACTCGTGCCGACGTACATCGTGGTCGCCCAGATGCTTCAGCTAAAGGATACGCTGTGGGCGTTAATCCTGCCAATGGCGATGAATGCGTTCCACATCATCGTGCTCCGAACGTTTCTGCAGACTATGGTGCCGAATCCGATTATTGAATCCGGCAAAATCGACGGGGCCAGCGAGTTTCGCATTCTGTTCCGGCTTGTTGTGCCGATTTCGCTGCCCGGCATCGCCACCATCGCGCTGTTTTGCACGCTGTCTTATTGGAATGACTGGTTCAACGCTCTGCTCTACATCGATTCCGGGCATTTGGTGCCCCTTCAATCGCTGCTTATGCGAATCGAGCAGAGCATGCAGTTCATTATTTCCAACTCAGCGCTGCTGAATAGCGGGCAGAGCAGGGAAATGCTGCAGTCGCTTCCCCAAGAGACGACCCGCATGGCGATGGTTGTGCTTGCGACAGGGCCGATCGTGTTCGCTTATCCGTTCTTCCAGCGGTACTTCATACAAGGGCTGACCATTGGAGCCGTTAAAGATTAAACCGTCATTGATTTTAAACGCATCAGACAGGCTACACGCCTTTCGCCTGAGCGGTTAAAATAAATTGAATGATACGATAGGGGGATTCGCGTGTTTAACAAAAAGTGGATCATCGGCTTGGCTTTGGTCATCCTTGCCGCATCGGTTTTGGCCGCCTGCTCGAGCGGCAATGGCAGTAACGGCGGAAATCAGGGCACTGAGCCGAAGGCAAGCAAGGGGGCGCAAAACGAAGGCGAGAAGGAAAACGAAAAACCCGTCAATCTGATCTGGTACACGATCGGAACGCCGCCGAACGATTTGAAAAAGGTTAACGACGAACTGAATGCGTACATTCTTCCGAAAATTAACGCGACTGTCGAGATGAGAATGCTGGACTGGGGCGACTACTCGCAAAAGATGCAAGTGACGATCGCATCCGGCGAGCCGTATGACATCGCGTTTACGAGCTCTTGGGCGAACGATTATTTCGCCAACGCCAAAAAAGGAGCGTTCTACGAGCTGGATGCCTTGCTGCAGGAGAAGGGCCAAGGTATTTTGCAAGCCCTTAACCCTGCATTCCTGGAGGGGACAAAAGTAAACGGACATCATTACGGCCTGCCGACGAACAAAGAGCTGCCGCAGCAGCGCGTATTCCGATTCAACAAAACGATGCTGGATAAAAACGGTCTGGATATTTCCGGCGTGCGAACGATCCAGGATTTGGCTCCGATTCTGAAAGCTTTTCAGGAGAAGGAGCCGACTATTCCTCCGATTCCGGCCAAAATTGCCGAGTTTCTGCCGTATGACTTGCCGATTAACGATTTGCCGTTCATCGGGATGCCGCTGGACACGACCGATTATAAGCTGATTAACGTCTGGGAAACGCCGGAGGCCATGCGCTATCTTGAAACGATGCACGAATATTATAAGGCCGGCTATTTGCCGAAGGATGTTGCGACCCAGACGGATGCCGGCGATTATTTCAAGACGGGCAAATGGCTTCTGGACGTAGCCGACGCGCAGCCGTATGCGGATAATTTATGGAGCAGCGACGCGGGTTACGAGGTCGTCAGCGTGCCAATGCACGACCCGATCGCCTTCAATTGGTCGGTCGCGGGCGCTATGCAAGCCATTAACGCCAAATCCAAGCATCCGGATAAAGCGATGGAGTTTCTAAACTTGCTCTATACGGATCCTTATGTCATCAATCTGATCGATTATGGCATTGAGAATGTGCATTATACGAAGACGGGCGACCAGTCCAAGGATTCGATCCCGGACAGCGGCTACGGCTTCCCGGCCTTCACCGTCGGCAACCTGATGCTTACGTATTTGAATACGGGAGATCCGGCGGATAAATGGGAGAAATTCAAAGCGTTCAACGACTCCGCGACGAACTCGCCGCTCCTTGGTTTCCAGGTGGACACGACGAACATTACAACGGAGCTGGCTAACTTGAAGAACGCCAAAGAAGCGACTTACAATTCCTTGTTCTCTGGCACGCTCGATCCGAAGGAGAATCTTCCTAAGGTGAATCAGAAGCTCAAGGATAACGGCTTAGATAAGGTTATGCAAGAGGTCCAGCGACAGATCGACGAATGGCGCGCGAACCAAAAATAAATCGGAAAGCTGCCCGCGGCAATTTAAGCTGCCGGGCAGTTTTTTTGCCTGAAAGGCTCCGTACCTTCGAAGAATGTGGTAGAATAGACGGTATTGTTTTTGGAAGAAAAGGAGTGTCTTAGGCAAGTGGCTGAAAAATTGAAGGAAAAAGCAGAGAAAATGACGATAGATGCGATGGGGAAAATGGTGGAAGAAGAAAATAAAAGGCAGCAAAAAGCGGAAGCGAAGCGTTGGACGCCGATTGATCCGGCGGTTTCACTAACGGACGCGCTCTCGCGATTGACGAAGGATGAATTGACGGCGATTAGGGTCCGTCTGGATATAAAAGGCGCGAGCAGCTTGAAAAAAGCGGATTTGATCGAAAAGCTGGCGGAAGCGTTAATGCAAGATATCCCGCAATTGCTGCAAGCTTTCGACGAGAAGAGCTACAGCCTTGTGAAGGAGCTGGCCGAACAGGACGGATGCGGCGCGGCCGGCAAATGGAGAAGAGCGATGGTCGACTCCATGTGCAAGCTCGGCATCGTTTTTACGGGGACGGTGAACGGCAAAGAAAGCCTGGTTATGCCGGCAGAGCTTGCGGCGGTCGTCCGAGAAGCGGACAGCGCCGATCTAAGCGCGGTCGTCAAGCGCAATACCGAGTGGTGCCGGTTAACGAATGGCATGCTTCTTTATTATGGATCGCTGCGAATTGAAGACTTGAAACAACTGCTTGCAAAGTATACGGGGAAAGCCGTTGAAGCAACGGAAATCGTGCGCATTCTGACGTTCAATGCGGATCAGTACAGCTACGTCATGGACAACGACGGATTCTCGAATATTGAAGCGCTGGATGCCGGCGTATTGGAGGAGCATGACAAGAGGCAGGATTTGTCATTTTATCCTTTCACCAAACCGCAGCTGTTAAGAGCCGGGGAAGCAGGCTTCATCGAACGGAATGAAGCGTATAGGACGTTCGCCGCCTTCCTCGCCACCTACTACGATATGGATCAAGCGGAAGCGATCGAAATCTCGAACGCATGCGTGATCGGCATGCAGGCCGGCGATTCGTTGCAGCAGCTGGTGGAGTTTCTAGGAGAGAGCCTAGAAATGGACGAAAATAGCATGCGTATGGTCGTGGACCGGCTTGTTCCGTTCATGAACGGAACGCCGCTATGGACGTTGAAAGGTTATGCGCCTACCGAGCTGTCTGCAAAGTCGAACGCAGCCCCGCTTGCGGCGCCTGTCCGCGCTGCCGGCAGCTCCAATGTGGTTAGCTTCCAAACCGGCAAAAAAATTGGACGCAACGAGCCGTGCCCATGCGGCAGCGGGAAAAAATTTAAAAAGTGCTGCGGCGCTTAGCGAGCCTCTAGCTCGATTTGAACCGGCCTCCGACGTAGGGCCGGTTTTTTGCTATTGTCATGTTTCGGTTGTAGGAGGAAGGATTCTCCCAAGGCGAACACGAAAATGCTAAATATGGAAAAGCATGCTTGTGATTCGGGCTATTGAGGAGGATGGAAGATGAGCAGCCTCATTAAGGAACTGTACGCCATACTTCAAGAAGAGCCGCTTAGCCGGAAGCGGCTTATAACCGGAAGCTACGCGCAAGGACATCTGTGGCTGGAGCGGGCAAGCCGCGAGCATGGCCCTGTTCTTCATACGGAGTCCGTCACGCTTGAGGCTTGGGCTTTGGGGCTTGCGAAGCTGGCGCTGGCGAAGCGGGGTCTGCGTTACGTCTCGCCGGCTGAGACCAAATGGATCGTTTGCATGCTCCTTGAAAAGCAGCAGACGAGCGGTCAATCCTCCTATTTGCGCGGCCTTACTTTAACCCCTGGACTGACGGACGTCATTTATGAAGCGCTGCTTGAGCTTCGATCATGCGGCATTGTTGCGGATTCGCTAGATCCGGAAGCATTTGAATCCGTGGATAAAGGAAAGTTTCTGCGGGAGCTGCTGCGGCAATACGAAAGCTGGCTTGCGACGAATAAGCTGGCGGACTGGGGCGGTCTTGCCGAGGCGGCGGATGATCTGGCAGTCCGGCCCGATGCTTCAATGCTGATTGTCGCGCCGGACGTGTTGCGGTCCTTGGCGGACCGCAAGCTGATGGGGAAGCTGTCAGGCGGCCGGTACCGAGTGCTGGAGGCGGAGCCTTCCTTTTTGGAGCCGGGGGATTTTCCGTTAGCGGGGCTCGAGTTCTTCCACGCCTCGGGGGCGCTGGCGGAGACGAGAGAGGTCATGCGCAGGCTCTTATCGAATGAAACGGCGCTCGATGAAGTTGAAGTGATCGCTTCCGATCCTGTATCGGGCGTGCTTGCGGTACATACGGTCATGGCGGCAATGGAGCTGCCCTGTACGTTTAGCGACGGGCTGCCAATTCGCGCAACGAACGCCGGCAAGGCGGCGCTGCTCTACCTGGACTGGCTTGAATCCGGGTATCAGCTGGCTCCGATGGTAACGGCCTTTCGGCAGGGCGTTATTTCCTTGCGCGATGAACAGGGAGAGCCCATCTCCGCGGCAAGGATCATTCGGGAGCTGCAGCAATCCGGCATCGGATGGGGCAAAGAACGTTACATGCTTCTTGGCAAGCTGGCTGCGGTTGAAGGGTTAGCGGAAGAGCGGGCTGCTTGCCTGCTTCTGCTGCATCGCATGTTCGATGGGCTGCTATCGCCATTGGATGAGGGCGCCTTCACGTCGCCGGATACGATGCTCCGGGAGCTGCTGCAATTTCTTGACCGGCACGCCGTCTTGCCGGAAGAGAAGGACTACGAGGCGGTAAGCCGCATCCGGGCGCTTCAGCAAAATCTTCAGCCGGCAGGGGCAATACGGCTTAGGGGCAATCTCGGCCTCAGGTATGTACGCGAAGCGGTCGAGAGCCTTCGTGTTGCTGCGGAGCCGCTCCCTAAGCCAGGGCGGCTTCATGTGTCATCTCTAGGGACAGGCGGGCAGTCGGGACGTTCCTATACGTTTATTACAGGCATGACGGAAGGCTGCTGGTCAGCCGCAATAAGGCAAAATCCCGTACTGCTGGATGCGGAGAAGGCGCGGCTTCACCCCGAGCTGCCGTTAAGCGCTGCCGATATGGAGCGGAAAATCCGTTCAAGAAACAGCCGCCTTGGCATGATTCGCGGAAATTGCGTCATGAGCTATTGTTCATACGATATGGCGGAGCAGAAGGAGCACATGCCGGCGTACGAGCTGCTGCACCTATACCGCAGGCGGAGCGGTGAGCGCGATGCGGATTACGCAAGGCTGCATCAAGCGATGGGGCGAATGATCGCCTTTGCTCACAGCCCGTCCCAGACTGCGGCGGATGCGACAGAGCTGTGGACTCGCGCTTTGACAGGCAGTCATCAAACGCTTCGCAACGGGGAACGGCTGCTGCATTATGCGTATCCTTCTTTGAAGAAAGGGAAGGAAGCGGTGTCGGCCAGAACGGCACTGTCCGTATCGGTTTACGACGGTCTTGTGGAGAGGGGACGGCATAAGGAGGAGCTGCCGGGCGACGCCGGCGCAGGCCATGCGTTCAGCGCGAGCATGCTGGAGCGTTATGGAAGGTGCCCGCTGCAGTATTTTTTCCTATACGAGCTTGGCGTCCAGCCGAATGAAGAAGCTCTGTATAACCGTTCGCAATGGCTTGACGCGAGCGTGCGGGGAAGCCTGCTTCATGGGATTTTTGAGCAATATTTAAAAGTCTCCATTCTGAGGGATGGCGGGGATGATCTGGATTCACTGATTCAAATCGCCAAAACGATGATCCGGGCCTACGAGGAGCGGGTGCCTGCTCCCAGCTCTGCTATCGTCAGGAAGGAAACCGCGAGTATTCTAAACGATGTCCGGATCTTCTACGCGAATGAACAGAAGAGAGGATCGAAGCCGGTGCTGACGGAGCTCAGGCTGCACGGGGATTCGGTCCCGCTGCTTGTAACCTTCGAAGGCGGCTGGTCGCTCCCGTTAAAAGGCTACGTCGACCGGATCGATGAAATCGCGCCGCATCGCTACAAGATTTATGACTATAAAACAGGCAATCCGAATAAATTCGGCGGGAATGAATGCTTCGCAGGCGGGACGCAGCTTCAGCTTCCGCTTTATGGGCTTGCGGCGGAGCAATGGATGCGGCAGTCCGGCTTCGACCCGGAAGCGGAGGTCGTGGAATCGTCGTATCTGTTCCCGACGGAGAAAGGCATGGGCGAGGAAGTGAGCCGCCCCCAAAGCCGAAGAGCGGATCTAGCGGCGCTGCTTCAGGCTATAACGGCCAGTATGCGGGAAGGGCTGTTCCCCCCTGCATCGGATAAGAAGCAATGCGTGTGGTGCGATTACCGCCTGGTTTGCGGCAACCATGCGGAGCTGTTCGCGGTCAAGCGGGAAGCGGAGCAGAACGCGGAGAGGCTGCGCTTTATTTTGGAGGTGAGCCGTTATGATTAACGAAGCTTCGCTGCTTCAGACGGACGCGGAAGCGCGCCGGCGTATTTTGGAGGAGCTGGATACCACGTTTCTTGTGGAAGCGGGCGCCGGTTCCGGCAAAACGACTTCGATCGTCGGCCGGATGATAGCCGTCATAAGGGAAGGCAAGGCGGAAGCTCGGCAAATGGCGGCGATTACGTTCACGAATAAAGCGGCCGCGGAGCTGATGGGAAGGTTCCGTATGCGTCTGGAACAGGAGAGCGCCAAAGCGGCGACGGATGAGGAGCGCTCGCTTTGGGACGAGGCGCTGCGGCAGCTCCCGGCATGTTTTATCGGCACGATCCATGCCTTCTGCGGCAGACTGCTCCGGGAGAGGCCGATTGAAGCGGGGCTGGATCCGGCATTCCGGGAAATCGACGAGTCCGAAGATTTGGAGCTGCGGGAGCGGAACTGGGATCGTTATTTGATGTTGCTTGAAGAGCAGGGCGCGACGGAGCTGCTGGATGAGCTGATCGAGCTTAATATGACAGTCGAAGATTTGAGAGCGGTGTACCACCGCGTGTCGCAATATGAGGATGTTGAGATTTTCACCGAGCCGGCGGAGAAGCCGGACTTCAGCTGGATTCGGGAATCGCTTCCGCCGTTACTGGAAGAGGCCGCGCCCTACATACCTACTTACGAGCCGGAGAAAGGCTGGGATCCTCTTCAGAAGGCCATCCGTCTGGCGCTGCGTTATCTCGATACGAAGGGGACGAACGACGAGATGAGCTTGCTGCAGCTGGTGAAGCTGTTCGACCGGGGGTTGTCGGTGACGCAGAACCGTTGGACGGATAAACGGATGGCGAAGCAAATCTCGGATAAGTTCCAGCAGTGGCGAATTACGATGCTCGAGCCGTTTTTTACGAAATGGCGGGAATACCTCCATCCGAAGGTCGTGGCGTTTGTGCGGCCAGCTGTCCGGTATAACAGGGAGAGCCGCCTTGAGGAAGGCAAGCTTAATTTTCAAGATTTGCTCATGAAGGCGGCGGAGCTGCTGCGGGCGGACTCGGAGATTCGGCGCTATTTTGCAGGGCGCATCGAGGTGCTGTTCGTGGATGAGTTTCAAGATACGGACCCGATTCAAGCGGAAATGATGATGCTGCTGACGGGGGCGGATCCGGCGGAGGCCGATTGGCGCAAGGCGGTTCCGCGGCCGGGGTCCCTGTTCGTCGTGGGCGATCCGAAGCAGTCGATCTACCGGTTCCGAAGAGCGGACATTTCGACCTATAACTTCGTGAAGAGCCGGATTGCGGCCTCGGGGGCAGTGCTGGGACTGAACCGCAACTTCCGCTCCGTGAAAGCGATCGGCGATTATGTGAACTACGCGTTTGAAAGCAAATTTGCGGCCCCGGACCAAGCTTCCGATTTTCAAGCGCCTTATGTGCGCATGCTGACGCAGCTGCCTAATCCCTCGGGGAAGAAGTCTCTCCATGGCGTTTATACGATGCATGTGCCGAAGCAGGACTTTGACCGTCAGCTGGACATTGCTTGCTGGGACGCGGAACGAATGGCGTCCTACATCGCGTGGGCATGCCGAGGCAATCTAACCATAACGGTCGATAAGGATGGGAACGGGCATGCGTTAACCCGCCCGGCGGCGCCCGGCGACTTACTTATTCTGGTCAAATACCGCAAGTATATCGGTCTGTACGCGGCGATGCTGGAGCGATACGGGCTGCCCTCGGAAACGTCGGGCAGCGAGACGATGACGGAGGAGCTTGCCGCCGTTCGCTCGCTCGCTCAAGCCTTGAACAACCCGCTCGACCAGGTGGCGCTGCTGGCGGTGCTCCGAGGGCTGCTTTTCGGCATCAGCGACGATGAGCTGTATCATTACCGCCGCGAAGGCGGACGAATTTATTTGTACGCTTCAAGGGAAGAGGAAGCGTTGTCGGAGAAGGGCGCCAAGGTAGAAGAAGCGTTAAGCGCCCTTCGGAAATACGCCGAATGGTCCCGAAGCTTGCCGGCTCTATCTGCGCTCAGCCGAATGCTCGATGACATGGGCTTAATCGCGGCTGCCGCGGGCGGAGGGGCTTCGGGCGGAGCGATCCGGAGCGGGACCTTGATTAAGCTGCTCGAGACGCTGCAGCAGGATGCGGACGCTGCCGTCGATTGGGCGGCGTTGACAGCTCGGCTGGTCAAGCTGACGGAGGAGGAAGCGCTGGAGTCGGCCAGCCTCTTCTCGGGGAGCGGAGCCGCTGTCCGCATCATGAACCTGCATAAGGCGAAGGGGCTTGAAGCGCCGGTCGTATTCCTCGCTTGCCCGTGCGGCAATGTCGATCACGACGCGACGGAGCATATCGATCGGCTGGCCGAGCGGCCGAAGGGCTACTTCACCATTTCGAAGCAGCGGGACAGCTACACGAGCGAAGTGATTGCGCAGCCCGTCGGCTGGGCGGAACGCAACGAGACGGAACGGCTCTTCATGCATGCGGAGACGGAGCGGCTCTTGTATGTGGCGGCAACGCGGGCGAAGCAGCTGCTGATCGTCAGCCGGTATCCGTCGCGGCCGGCAATTGATCCGTGGAGCCTGCTTGCAGGCTCGCTGCAGCATCAGCTGGAGCTGGACGAGGCGAACGCAAAGCCTGTTATACCCGATGAGCTTCAGATCATGCCGGACATACAGGGGTGGTCTGCGGAGCGTAGGTCGCGCTTGGAGAAGGCGGCGAAGCCAAGCTACCGGAGCGCTAGCGTAACAGGTCTTGCCAAGTCGGCCGGCGGCGGCAACGTTCCGATTCGGCGTTCGGCGGAGGGCAAAGGCATGGCCTACGGCATCTTGGTTCATCGCTGCTTGCAGGCGCTTGGCGAGGGAATGGACGTTTCGGACTTGCCGTTATTTTGCAAGATGGCTGCTCAGGAGGAGGAAGCGGAGGAGAAGTGGATCGAGCCTGCTCTTGAAGCGGTCCGGAAGACAGCCGAATCCGAGCTGTGGGAGCGGTGCATGCGGTCGGTGAGAAGATATTTCGAGTTTTCGTTCCAAGCTGCAAGAATGGAGTCGGAACCGGCGGATAGCGCTGACGGAACGGCGGGCGCCATCCTTCTTCGCGGCGTCATAGACCTCGTCTTCGAGGAGCAGGACGGCGGCTGGGTGATCGCGGATTTCAAGACCGACCATCACGACCTCTCGCAGGAAGAGCGGCTTACGGCTTATTATAGGCCGCAGGTCAAAGCGTACGCGGAGGAATGGGAGAGGCTGACCGGCGGAAAGGTGAAGGAAGCGGGGCTGTATTTTCTCCACTCGCATCGGTATGTTGTGGTGTAAGAAGTCTGCTGGAATGGGAAGCTTGGTTGCCATTCCGATTTGAGTAAACAAAACCGACCTTTCGCAAGGTCGGTTTCTTTGTTTCACTATTGGAGAATCGTCCTCGCGATAAACGCCAAGTCCGCAATGTCGATGACGCCGTCTTGGTTCATATCGTATTTCTTGACGGCGTTCCAATCCGGGCTAGTCGAGTCCTTGCCGTAGCTGGCGGCGACAAGCGCGAGATCGCCGACGCTTACCTTGCCGTCCGAGTTCGTATCTCCCGGCGCGGCGGCGGTTCGGATCTCGATCGGTAACGAAACAGGCGGCAAAGCGGTCTCGGCGCCGTCCGCATTCGCAAGCAATGCCTGGGAAAGCGTAATGGCCGTCTGCGAGACGGGCTGAAGCGCTTTCCAATGAAGCTTTAGCAAATCGCCGTCCGCAGCGACCGCATGTCCGGCCCCCTCGCTGACAACGAGAATTCGCACTTGGCCCACGATATCAGTCCTGGAATCGATGACGACAAGCCCTTCCATCAACGATTCGACCGAAATAAATTGAAGCTTCGACGGATCATAATGGAACACAAGATCTTGCGCGTAAATCGCTTCTTCCGGGCTGCTTGGCACTTGCGCCAAACCGTACGTTGCCCCGAAGGCGCTTCCCGCGGCAGTCTGCTGCGGGCCGGTGAGGATTGCGGCAAGCGCCGCAGGCTCGGCATCATTCGGAACATCCGCCTTATACATCGACATAAAGTCGACATTGACGTTGCCGATGCTGCCGTTGTCGATCCGGTAGCTGATGACGTTTTTGCCAGATGATAGGGTTAACCGTTCGGAAGCCGTGAACCACTCTTCCCAGCTGATCGCGGTTTTGTCTGGAGCAATCGTCTTGACGTGAGCGCCGTTCACATACACATTGATTTTCGCGCGGGACGGCAGCTGGGTCGTTGGATGATTCGTCGATTCTCCGTTCACTTGCACGCCATAGGCGTACCTTAAACCTACAATATAATCGCCAGCCGTCTCCGCCTCAACGACAAAGCTGGCTTCCGCGCCGACCGTTTCGGGCAAATGGATATATCCGGAGCCCTGATGGTTGGCGTAGCGATTTTCAACCGTAATATCGCCATACAAAATGGCGTCCTCCGCTTGATACATAACGCCAAGCCCTAAATCGCCGGATGGCAGCTGCTGCCACTCGTAAGGGGAGACGGGTTTGCCGAAGTTAGGCGTGCCGTCTTCGTTCCAGCCGAATTTTTTGATATGGACCTGTCTCCACCAGTTGCGCTCCGTGTCCTTGTAGACGCGGGAGTGATAGATCATCCAATCCTCCGTCCCGTCCGCCGATTTCACGAAGCCTGCCCGAGCCGGACCAGAAACGTCGCTTGTCGACGTGAACACGTCATTTTGACGAGTCCATGAATCAGGATTCAGGACATCCCCGTCGGTATTCATGAAGTAGGATAAGCGGTATCCGTTCGATGCATAGTCGCCTTCCGATACGGTAATAAAAATTTTGCCGTCGCGCTGAAGGACGCGAGGACCTTCACCGCCGCCGTTCCGCAGGATCGTGCGGTCTGCCGAAATGGTATAAGGATTATCCATTGGGGCAATGGCCGGGCCTGCAGGCTCTCCGGGGCCTAACGTTCCCCATACCCCATACAGCTGTCCGTTAAGCTCGAACACCGTAAAGTCGTTAGCCTCTCTGTACTCGCCGTTCACGCCGGTATAGATGGCGCCTTTGCTTACGTATTCCCCTTGAGGATCGTCGCTGACGGATTCGAGCACAGTCGCCATATGCCGGTACCCGTATTCCTTCAGATCGGCGCAGTAGTAGATGTACCATCTGCCGTCCAGGAAAAAGATTTCCGGAGCAAAAATGCGAGTCTGCGTGCCCTTCGAGTCGAAAACCATGACCTTTTCGCCCTGATCGACCAGAGTCCGCGACTTGGATACGTATACTTTGTTATTGGAATCCAGGTTGCTGGAGGAGACGAAATAATAAAAACCGTCCTTATACGTTACGAAGGGATCCTGCCCCTGGTATAACGGGTTGTTGAACTTCTTATGCACGGTGGGGCTTGTAGCGCCCAATTGTTTCATAAAAGCGGAACGCGCATCAGATACGGTTTGTATCATTTCGGAAGCAAGAACAGCTTTTTCCCTGTCGTCTATTTCCATTCCGTCCATCGAGCTCAGCAATTGTTCTGCCGATGCCTTCACTTCATTCAGGCGGGCTGCATCATTTTCCGATACTTGATCTGTAAAGCTGCTTATCAAATACTCGGCCTTTTGCACTTCTCCGTTCAAATCTTCTTTCTTCGCGGCAAGGGTGCGCTCCGCCGGCAGGTATAGGGCCGATTCCGGAACAATCTCCCGCTGCTGGCTGGCGCTTTCCCACTCCATGCGGAGCCATGCGCCGCCCCAGCCCTGCAAATATTCAATCTTCACATCGTAATGCTTGCCTGCCTCCAGCCAGATCGGGGCGCTGGACTGTTCGATTTCCCACTTCTGCTGCCAGAAATCGATGATCAGCTCTCCGTCGAGCCACAGTCTGAAGCCGTCGTCGCCTACCATATGGAAGATGTATTCCTCTGAATATTTGGGTACGATCGTGCCTGTAAATCGGGCGGTGTTGTAATCGGGCGAGCCGGTCATCTGGTTAAATAGACTTGTGAACGAGTCGCCATTCAATTGACTGACCGTCCGCTCTCCGCGAAAATCGTCAAATTTAAAAACGTTAATATCCTCGCGATTATTGGGGTTCGGGACACAGCGATAAAACTCGCCAAGCAGACCTTGACCTTCCGCAGCCGGATCCGCGGCATGCGCTTTAACGGGAACGGCCGCTACGCCAACGAGCAGCAGGAAGGCCATCACCGTTCCGAATACGCTTCTCATTCCTGTTCCTCCTCTTGTAGAGCTTTAACATTGTTCGCTTACGGATGCGATGGACGCGATTGGCAGCCTCCTTCCAAAACGTGATGGTATGATCGATATTTCATGATGCCGCATGCCTTCAACTTAACATAAATAAGAAAAGATAGATTTCTAAAATCCGGGTCTTTTTTGCAAATTTCCATCCTTTATGCATGACGCGAACCGTTGTGTTCGTGCCTCGTTTAGGGAGGGGTGTGATATAAATCACAGTTTTTGATAACAAAATGTGACATAATTCATTGAGAATCTTTCATTATCGTCAGGGGGAGCAACGATGAAGCTGCTGAACAGTCTTGTTACAAAAATCGTTGTAGGCATTAGCGTTGCAGCAACGGTAACGTACGGCACCAGCGCGTTTTTTATTTTCGTGCTGAAGGATTATTTGGCTCCGAATATGGAGTCGTGGCTATTTACAAGCTTGACCTTTGCGTTAGGCGTTTTTTGGACGGGGTTTCTCGGCTGGTTAACGGCAAGATGGCTGGTGGGACCGCTTAACGCGCTGCATAAAGCGGCAAGCGCTGCGGCTAAAGGCGATTTGAAGGCCGCGGTGGCGATTCCGAATTCCGGGGACGAGCTTGCGCAGCTGGCTTCGTCCTTCAACCAGATGATCACGAGTCTACGGGGAATTGTAGCCAATATCGATGAGCACTCCACGGAGACAGGGACGGAAGTGGAGCATCTGCGGCAGGCGCTGGAGCAGGTAGCGGGCTTGCTGACAGGCGTGACCGAGCGCGTAGGGGAAATTTCCGGCAATACCGATAAGCAGGCGGAGCTTTCTCGCTCGATGTACGCTTCTATTGAAGAGATTGCCGTGATTTCCTCCGATGCGAAGGCTTGTACGGCGGCCGCTCAAGAAGATGCCGGACGCATGGCGGAAGCCATGTCGAAGAGCAGCGAGGCCATCAGTTCGATGTCTTCAGCCATGAATAGACTGGCGGCCGAGGGCAGCGAGACAGCCGTTATGATGAAAAACCTGGAAAACCATGCGGTTCAGATCGGGCAAATCATCCATGCGGTGGAGGAAATCTCAGACCGTATCCGTCTTCTCGCGTTGAATGCTTCAATCGAAGCGGCCCATGCAGGCGAGCATGGGAAGGGCTTCCAAGTGGTTGCCGGCGAAATCCGAAAGCTAGCCGATCATACCACAACCGAAGTGAAGCATATCGGCGGCCTGGTTGGGGCGATTCAGTCCGACTTGACGGTAGCGGTTGACCGGATCGAAACGCAGGCGCAGCATACCGAAGCCGAAGCGGCTCATACGGGCGAAACGATTAGCCGCATGCAGCTCATCATCACGCAATCTGTCCGGCGAACGGTTGAAGCCATCGACCGAATCGCGGAGCTGATGTCCACCCAATCGGCGAAGATGAGCGCCATGCAGGCAGGCGCGGAGCATGTAGCCGACGCGGCGGGTCAAAACGCCGAGAAGCTGGGAATGATCGCGGCGTCGGTGCAGGAGCAGAATGCGATGGTGGAGGAGGTTGCCGCCGCTTCCAACGAGCTGCGAAATATGACCATTGCCCTGCAAAGCGGAATCGGGCAATTCCGATATAGATAAAGGCGGATGGGAAGTCCGGCAGTTCTCAGAGTGTGAGAGCATGCCGGGCTTTTTCGCGTTACGTATGGAAGAGATTGAAATTCGACATGTTTCGCAGCCCTCCGTTAACGACGTTTAAAAATGATTCTTTCATGACGTACATGCACAGATAGGCCCACGCCTACATACAATGTACAACTGACGTTCTTGCGAGCACGGACGAAGGCTCGGCATGAGCCGGCAGTCCTGCCAATACAGCATGGGGGGTACGGAGCATGGGATTTTTTACGGCTATCGCTTTGTTCATTAAGCAGCTGACGCTGCTCGTGTCGTATGTGAAAAATAACGCGTTTCCTCAGCCGCTGAAGGAGGACGAGGAAGCAAAGCATTTGGCGTTAATGGCAGAAGGCAACCCGCACTCGCGCAACTTGCTGATCGAGCACAATTTACGTTTGGTCGCCCATATCGTCAAAAAATTCGATAACACGGGCGAAGATCTAGAGGATCTAATTTCGATAGGCACAATCGGCCTGATCAAAGCCATCGAAAGCTTCCAAACGGGCAAAGGCACGAAGCTTGCAACCTTCGCAGCCCGTTGTATCGAAAACGAAATACTTATGCATCTTCGCAGCTTGAAGAAGACGCGCAAGGACGTATCCTTGCACGATCCGATCGGCACGGATAAAGAGGGGAACGAGATCACGCTGATCGACATCCTCGGGACCGAGTCCGACGATGTGGCGGATAAAGTGCAGCTCAAGATCGAGAAGAGCAAGATTTATAAGAATTTGGACATATTGGATGACCGCGAGAAAGAAGTTGTCATTGGCCGGTTCGGGCTGGTGCATGGCGGGGATGAGCGGACGCAGCGGGAGATTGCGAAGGAATTGGGGATCTCACGGAGCTATGTGTCGAGGATTGAGAAGAGAGCGCTTATGAAGCTGTATCATGAGTTTTATAAGTCGAAGAGATGAGTTAGTAATAATATGAAAATCATGAGTCGGCTTCTTCGTATCAGTTCACTCTGAGCGTAAGAAGCCGACTCATTCTATGTTATATAGTTTTAGAAGGCAAAGTGGATTTGAAAGAAAGGTATTTCCTTTCATTTTTTCAAAGAAAATTAAGGAAGTGTTGGAGATTTTAATGTATAGTTATAAATACCTATTTAGTTAGTTGATTTGAAGGTTTTTGATTCTTTTGAACATATATAGGGGGTTATGAATTGGGAGTAAAGTTGGATAAAGAGCCTCCGGTAGGCACGATAGACCGGATTCACGAGCTTAATATGCTGCTGAATTCGAATATGGCGGATGCGCTGCAAGCCTCGCAAGAAGCGAGGGACGCGGTTGCCCAAATGGTTGCACAGATGGAAGCGGCGGATTTGGCGTTTCGCTCGGAATGGGACAAGCAGAACGAAGATTATATGAACAAGGTCAACCAGTTGCAGGAAAGCTTGCAAAAGACGCTGCTGGTTTCTTCCAAGGATGTCGTAGAGAAATTGACCGTTGGTCAACAAGATGCGGTTAAAGCGATTTTCGAGCAGGATCGGAAGACGTTTTTGAAATTCCATGAACAGCTGGAACAAATAAAGGCCATGCTGCAAACGGCATCGCAATCGAACGCGGTCCTGCATATGGATACGGTGAATCATCTCTCAAAAAGCAAGGACGATACGCTAGAGGCAATCAAGCAATTTCGCCTGCAAATGGAAGCTACTTTATCTGCAGTGAATAAGGCTGTGAACACGTTTAACCAGACACTTGAGAAAATGCACGTTGATATGATCGCCAGGTTGGACGATCAAACCCGGAAGCTTCGGAAGAGCCAGAACATCTGGGGGATCGCGCTAATAGTAGTTATTGTTCTGGTCGGGTATTTCCTCCGGGAGGTTTAGTATGTCGATTTCAGGCTTTCAAGTTATGATTATAGCGGAATCCATGCATGTGGCGATTCCCCCTTATTTCTATTATGACGAAGGATATATTCAGGTAGGGAGACAAGTGGAACAAGCCATTGATCTGTATCCGTTCTCCATCTACCATATCTACGACGAAAATGATAGGGCTCGGCTAGAGGCATACGCCCAAACGTTGCAGGAGTTTGCGCATCGCATGATCGGGCCAAAGCCCTATGTCATTCAACTCGATGCTCCGCAGCCGGCTTTGCAGCGAGTGCTTGAGGATAAGCTGGCGGGAAGCTCGGTGAAGGTTCAGGCGCCTGATTCAGATACGCACGCGCCGAAGCTGCCGGAGCTGCGCCGCCATCTTGTAGCAGCCCTGACTAATCGGTTGGTAAGGCAATATGAGCTTGATGGAGTCAGCCATGCCCGCATCGAGAGAATGATTCTGCTTCGAATCCGTCATTATACGAGAGATTTGCTCGAGAAGGGCCATACATGCGTCGCAATGAAGCTGGTGGAACGGGGTGAGGTCCGCGCGATCCGCTTCGAGTTCGGATGCGAGGAAGTTACGACGGCTGCCAAAGTGATCGAGCTCATGAAGCGGTCTGACGCCTCTGCGGACGACTACACGCAGATGCTATACGAGCTTTATGAAGACAACTACAAGGTAACGTTCATCAGCCCGTTCTCGTACGGCAAATCGACTCTAATTAACGGGCTGCTCGGCGAGCAGCTGCTTAAAGCGGATATTCGGGCAGAAACGGCGATCATTACGAAGGTGGTCAGCGCAGACGCGTATCGGTTGTTCGTGAAATACGACGATGGCCGCATAGTCATGCAGTCGTTTGAAACATATATGGAGCTTAGTCTGAAACTGCAGGAGTTTACGGGAGTAAGAAGCGAAGAGGCGCCTGTAGAGGTGCAAATTCATCACCGTTCCGAGGCATTTCGCGGACTTACGGTTATCGATGCGCCCGGCTTGAATTCAAGGCATGCGGATCATAATCAGAAAGCGAACGAAGCGTTGGACATGAGCGATCTTGTTCTGTTTCTTAAGAGTCCGAGCCATATCGGAGAGTCTCATTTCACAAAGCAGATGGAAGAGTTCCTTCAGTTTATTCGGGGCCGTAATAAAAGATATGGCTACGTGCTGTCAAAGCTGGATATGTTTAGCGATGATTACGAGTTAATCATGAATGAAATGGAAATTGTGCTCAAACAGATCGATCCGGACTATAAGATGGATCAAGTGTTTTTCGTCTCCGGTTACTTTGCGCTTTATGGCAAGCTTCTTCGCGATGACAAGATCGAACTGGACCAGGTCCGCCGAAAGAAGGAGATCTTTGCGCTCGAGGGAGACGACATTTACGCAGGGCGATCGCTAGAGATGCATCATTGTCAGGCGTTGATCGGGTTCAGCCAGATTGAACAGCTTGAGACATTCATACTGGCAAGAGGGAGGATGAATCATGCTGCAGACGAACTCCGTCTGGATCGTCGAGAACCAGCGGCAGCGGGAGTCGCTGAACACGCTTAGGTCCAAGCTTCGCTTCAAGTCGGTCGTGCTTGAGAAGGAATGCGACATTACCTCTCTTCCGAGTTATGATATCGTTTGTTTTTTACTTGTTCCTAGCCAGATCGGCAACCGGTTCTTCTTAGAAGCCATCGCCGAAATATTGAATGTGCGAAGAAATGCGAAGACGATTTTCTTCGCTATTGACGCATGCGATCAACTCGACGCGCAGGAGCTTGTCAAGGTAAGGCTGGAGCTTAATGAATCGGTCCGGTCATACATTCCTGATCCGGTTGTCTTCGCGGTATCGTCGTTCTATGCGGCTGTATATCATAGCTATTCTCACGGAGATCTCTCTTTGTACGAAGTACAGCAGAATAGGGAGTTTCTCATCTCGGCACCGGAAGGCCTCCTATCCGGACGAAGAATCAGCCCGCAGCACATGGAACTGTTGCCGGAGCTGAGCGGTATGGATCGATTGGCAGAGAGACTGGAGCAGGTTTCATTCGGCATTCATGATTCCGGAATCGACGTTACGCGCAAAAATTGGCTGGTTATCGGATCGCGTGGCGCAGGAGCCAGTACAGTTACTCGCATGCTGCAGTCTTCCCGTGCCGCCTCCAATGCCGTTCGCTTTACAGACGCGGGAGCAGAGGGGACGCCCGATCCCGAAGATGTTCGGGCTTATTATGACGGGATGGTGGTTGTGATCGACCCCGGCGCGATTCTGAAACCGTCCTATCTTGAGAAGATCTGCTCGCTCTATCCCGAACTAGAGAAGGTATTCGTAGTGAATCAGTTCGACCGATTCATGTACTATGGCTTGGAACCGCAAGCTCTAAGGTCGGAGCTGACGAGGGTCGTAAGGGAGTATACGAGCGAAGCTGTCTTTTTTGTATCTGCCTATTATTACGAGGAATGGGACCGGCTTCAATCCGGAGAGATCACGGTCCAGGACGTCATCCGAAACCCGGAGATCGTTCTGATTGATTCTCTCGCTTTTCCGATCGCCAAGCCGGAAGTTCCTCTAACCCTGCCGGAGCTGCTGCACGCCTCCTCCGGGTTCGATGACTTATTACATACGTGGGAGTGATTAACAAATGCTAGAAAGATATGCGGAGACGAAGAAATATTTGCTCTCATTTATCGATGAACTGAAAAATGCGGATTCGGTCGATCAGCAGCTCTTGACGAACTCGACGCTGCAAGACGAGGCGGTTCGGCTTGAAAAAGGCGATTTCAAAATCGCTCTCGTCGCTCCCTTCAGCGCGGGCAAATCGACTTTTATCAACTCCATTATCGGCAAGGACCTGCTCAGTATGGATATCCGGGCAGAGACATCGGTTATCACCAAAATAAGCTACTCTGAGCAAATCCGCATTGAGATTAGCTATATTCATAGTCCGAAAATTGACGTGGTGGAGACGGATGAAGAGGGACAACCGCTTAATTATCATTCCTGTAAGGAGATGCTGAAGAGGATAACAACTGTTCGCGACGAGACGAATGAAGAGAGAATTCGGCAGGTCGTCGTCTATTGTCCGCTCGATATCTGCAGAGATAATGTAGAGATTATCGATACGCCGGGCTTGTTCTCTCGTCATGAGAAGCACGAGGCGATCACCAATAATATCATTCCACAGGTCAATGCGGTTATCTTTATGATCGACCCTGACAGTGTGGGTGAGGAACATTTTACTAGCAAAATTCGCAATTACGTTCAATCTGCGAAAACGTCCAGTCTCGAAGAGGACGGCCGTCACATCTTCTTTGTCATCAACAAAATCGATATGTTCGACCCGTCGGACATTGCCAAAGCTCGCGAGGAGCTGGAAGGCGTTCTGCGCGGCATTATTCGCAATCCCAACATTCATGAGGTGTCAGCATACTACGGTATGCGCGGGAAGCAGCTGTATTCCGGCGATCTCCCGATTACGGAGATTCAAAGGGACCGCAAAATCAAGATTCCGGATCCGCTCGAGCCGGAGTTCCCGATCAGCGGGAGATTGCTTAGTGAAGAGCATGCTCCGAATATTATTCAATTCAGTCAGATTAGACAGCTTGAGTTGTCGCTCGGGGAGTATCTGCAAAGCAAGAACAAATACCTCATTACGGATGTCATTTCCAGCATCCGATCGATATTGTCGGACAGTGTGAACAAGCTGAGGTTCGAGGTCAAGGAAATTCAGTCAACCTTGCAGGAGGACAAGTCCGTTTACATCGGAAAAATCGACATGTTGAAGGAAGAAATCGAGGATCTGAAGGTTCAGACATTGGAGCAGATTAACGGTTTGGTAAAGAGGAGAATCGTAGGCGGACTTGAAGGAAGCGGGATAGAGGATGAAGTTTCCGACGAGGTTAGCGGACTGCTCGTGGATGTGACGAAAGATTTCGAACGCGAGCTGTACAAAAAGTGGACTAAGGCCAAGGTGTCAATCGACCGAAGCAATGCGGAGGAGACGGTTCAATCCTTATTCCTTGAAGCGGAGGAGTTCCTTGTTCTGAAGGTAAAGGAGCTTGTTCGCCACTCTTTCCTGATGGTTAAGGATATTATTAGCGGTTTGATTGGGGATATTCAGGTCCAGCTCGACGTCGTAACGGAGCGAATGGAAGAAGCGGAATTCAAAAACCTGGGCTCCAAGATGAATCGAATTGGTAACCTGAATGTTGAGAATCTTGTCGGAGTGACCATGAACAAGATCGAACGCGAATTTTCGAGCATTCTCGTCTCGGTGGCCAAGGATTGTCAGCAGCGCGTGGAAGAGGCCGGCAACGCCTCGACCAGCCAGGTGAAGGTCAAAGGCTTTTGGAACTGGGTCAAAGGATGGTTCGGCGCCGAGGATTACGAAGAGAAGTTTGACCTGCATCGCTTCAAGAAGGAGCTTGACGTCGTCATTACGGATTTGACGGATTCGATGAATGTCAAGCTGCAGCAGAGCCAGGTCGCTATCGTCTCGCCGATTATGGAGATGGCCAACCAGATCGTCAAGGATATTAACGGCGAGGTTGGCAAGATCATTACGAATGTCGTGAAAATTAAGCAGAATGTTCTTGCCGATCTGCGAAAGGAAATGAATAAGAACGAGGATGAGAAGGAGGCTGCAGTCGGAACAAAAATGCAACTAATTTCCAAGGTGCGTGAAATAGTCAATCGGTTCGAGTCCAGAATTTCTACCTTGCTGGAAGGAGGGGCCAGCACCGATGAACTTTCAGAGCAAAGCGCAGTCCATTCATGAGTACTTGGACAAAATTTACGAACGGCTTATTAGAGACTGCAGCAACGTGAACGATTGGGCAACAATCGAATCGATTTGCGGGCTTGAGGCCGGACGTTTATCGAATTATGCCTATGCGGTCAAAGAAGATGTCTTGGACGAGTTGCGTAAGCATTCCGAATTTAGTCTGGCGGACGAGTCGAGAAAGCGAGAGGTTCTGTCTGCCATCGAGAGCATTCATCATAAGCTGGCCATTCCAGCCTTTGCGATTCATCAGAGCGAAAGCATGGAGACTGTATATGAAGAGAGACCGGGCGCGAGCGGCATTCCGTCGCCTCCCCGGCCTCAGCGTTCTGCTCCAATCTTAAATATTGGGACCCCAATTGGGGCGGTGGTCGGAATTGGTATCGCCGCAGCAGTCACGAAGAGTATTCCGCTCATCGTATTAGGGACTGTAGGCGGCGCTATAGTCGGCACATTGACTGGGAAGGCTGTTCGCCTGAATTCAGGAACACAGCAGAGGCACTCGTCGCGAGTAACGGCGGACCCGGCAACCGCTTCCGCAACCGCAAAAGCTAAGCAGCGGATTAGCCACAGTAAGCTAGCGGCCGTCATAGAGAGACGAAGAAAGGATATCGTTAAACTGTTCGATCACTATTTGCAACAAATTGAGGACGCCTGCGGTCCGATTCTATAGCGGAAGAAGGGTTGGCATTGGCCGATGCTTTAACAGAAATTCAAAGATTGCAGCGCCTTCACTCCGCTCCGGAGGAGGCGAGGCTGAAATCGACGGGAAGAGCGGGCAACGACTATCGCTTCTTCCAGATCAAAAAAATATCCGTTGCGGAAGAGAGTGAGACTGAACCGCTGCACGCTCATGTCAACCGTTGCGTAAGTCAGTTTTTGGCCTCGCTTGCGGATGCGGCATCACCGGTACTGCTGCGGATCGTAAGCAGCAGCGAAGGGAATACAATCAGCTTCTATATCGGTTCCAAGCCGAAGGGAAATCGGTCGCTCTCCGGAAGGTTTCGTTCCTATTTTCAAGGAGCGGAGCTGATTGAGGCCGAGCTCCAAGAGGGAAGAGAGGTCTACTCCCAGCACGGTTTGATTACGGGGATTCCTGCAAGATCTGAGACGGATGTATATGCCCATCTCGTTCCTTTGCTTCGCTGGATGGCAGGGAAGGACATTATGCTGGAGGTGGCGGCGAAGCCTGTACATCGTCTGGTCGTACACCAGCAGCTAAAGCAAGCAATGGAGCTTAGGACCGATTATTCGGCTCAGCTGAAGGTCGGTCGCTCGGAGAGCAGGGCAACTTCCGAAACTTATTCCACCAGTCAAGGGGAGACCTCGACGGACGGGGGGAATAACGGAGGCAGTCTCGTCCTTGTCAACTCGGGCGAAACATGGAGCGAAGGAAGCACGCAGTCAACTTCGGACAGTACAGGAGTGACCGAAACCAAGACGACGAATCTTGAAGTAACGGACAGTCGGTCGACAGAGCTTGACCGGCTGCTGGAGCAGCATATCGAACGGTTGAGGGAGGCCATTACCTCAGGCTTGTGGCGGACCGTTGTCTCGATCTATGCAAATAACCGAATCGATCTTACGGATGCGGGCGAGATATACCGATCTGGCTATAATCGAGGCGCTATCGAACCGTACCAACTATTCGTCCTAGGCGAACCGGCCTGTCCAACCGAATGGTTCGAGCGGGATCAGGCGGCAGTGGCGCTCGACATCTTCCAAGAGCGATTC
The DNA here is from genome assembly GCF_003583765.1 of Paenibacillus nanensis. Lineage (GTDB taxonomy): Bacteria > Bacillota > Bacilli > Paenibacillales > Paenibacillaceae > Pristimantibacillus > Pristimantibacillus nanensis. Next base: position 733,229 of record NZ_QXQA01000002.1, on the reverse strand, counting down.
CGGGAATATTCGTTCGTCACGACCGAAGAGCTAAGCCGGCTTCTCGAGCTCCCGAAAGAGGACTTCAACGGTTATGAATTCTCTCGCGCTCCGCGTTTCAGCCAGAACCCGCTTGGCTGGGAAGGAATACCGCTTGGTCATCTATATGACGGCGAACAGCGAACGGATGCGATTTTCAGACTCGACCCTAATCAACTGGTCAAGCACATGCTTGTTGCCGGGATTACGGGGAGCGGGAAGACAAATACGATTTTTAATCTGCTTCGGGAAGTTAAGGTGCCGTTTCTCATAATCGAGCCCGCGAAGAAGGAATATCGGAGCCTCAAAGCGGCTTTCCCAAATCTGAGGGTCTACACGCTTGGTCAAGAAGCTGTGTCCCCTTTGCGTCTTAATCCGTTCTACTTCGAGCCGAGCGTGAACATTCAGCAGCATATCGACAATTTAAAGGTTATTTTCAATGCAGCCTTTACGATGTATGCTTCCATGCCGAATATTTTGGAGCAGTGCATCACCAATGTATATATGAAAAAGGGCTGGAGCCTTACGACTTCCCGTAACATCTATCAGAGTCATGAGGGCCACTATCATAAGTATTTTCCGACAATTGAGGACTTGTATCATGAGATCGACCAGTATACCCGTGAGCTTGGGTACGCCCAGGAGCAGATGCAAAATATTCGGGCCGCGTTGCTTACTCGGATGAAGAGCTTGATGACAGGTGGTAAAGGGGCGATGCTCAACACGGTGGAAGTGCTGAATATGGAAGAACTACTCGCCTGCCCGACTGTTCTGGAGCTGGACGCCGTTGCGGATGATGATGAGAAGTCACTTGTCATCGGCCTAATTTCGGTATTTATCTATGAGTACTTAAAAGCGAAAACTGTTAATTTCACAGGCGATCTGAAGCATCTGCTCGTGCTTGAGGAGGCGCATCGCATATTCGCGAATGTGCAGCAGCAAGGCAATCCGGAGACGGTGAACATTAAGGGCAAGGCTGTCGAGAGCCTCAGTCATATTCTATCGGAGATCAGAGCTTATGGGGAAGGTATGATTGTTGTCGACCAAGTTCCTACTAAACTATCGCCAGATGTATTGAAGAATACGAATACGAAGATTATCCACCGGATCGTTTCGAGGGACGATTGCGAATATGTGGCTAATTCGCTTGGGATGCCCGATGAGAAGGTTTCCTTTATCAGCCGGCTGCAGAACGGGGCTGCACTCATCTATTCCGACGGGATGAGCGGACCGGCGCATCTCCAGATTCTCCACGGCAAACAAGGCATTGCCTTCGTACCGGACCGGGAGCTGGCCGAGGGAAGCCGGGCATATAATCTGCTGCTTCATCGCATTCGTCCGCAACATCCGCTTACTGAAATCATTATGCAGAATATGGACGCATATGGCGAGCTGAAGAAGCTGGCCGGCGAATTCTATCGGGTGCTGTTAAGAGAGGAACTCCGGAATCTTCCGGGAAATTATGCGGCGGTGAAGGAAAAAATCGTAAGTCAGGCGTCGGAGTACGGCTTCGATCTGAGCGCTATGGCGGACGACTTTATTCGTTCCTTCCTGCGGGAAGCACTGTTTTATATGGTGAGGACGGATTCGCGGTTGGGACTGCAGATCAATAAAAGAATCCGGTTCGAGCGTTATATAGAATGTGTCCTGGAATTGCTGACGAAACAATATGACGAGAACGAGAAGGAATACACGCTGCTGGAATTGAACCGGCGCAGATTGGAGGGTGAGCATGCTGTCTGATCTATCTTTGGCGTTTGAGACAGTTAAGAAAATGACGGAGAATACGGAGGCGGTCAAGCAAGCAGGCGAGGTGAAGAATCTAGAATTCGTCGATACGGAAATCGGAGGCCGCGAGATACCGAACACCGAGTCCGGTCAAGGTTTAGAACTCCAAGATCAAAGCAGGCTGATGGAGGAGCAGAACCGGGAAGTCAAAGAAGCGGCTTATATGTCGGACGATATCGGGCTTCGGGAACAGACTCAGGAATTCGGCGACCCGGCTTATATTCGCGAGCTGCGCGAATCCTACCCGAATATGGATACCGTGCTCTCGAAAAATGAAGAGATTCTTCGGGATCCCGGCTCCGATCTTGCTTATCAACGAGCCGCGGATACGCTTGAACGGTATAAAGGGACGGTCTTTGAGAACGAAATCAAAGATTCGTTAGGCGATCGGTTCGAGCTGACCGAGTCGAAGCAAATGACAGTGGAGACCGAATATGGCGAGACCAAACCGGATGTGGTTCTGCGGGGCGCGCTTGAGGAGATGCGGATTGGGGATCTGACAGTCGGTAAAGGGGAAGATCTGTATATCGAGGCCAAATGCGGCTCTGCCGAATATATACGGAATCAGATGGGCCATATGCTCGAGCAAGTGGAGGGACATGAGCAGAATTCGCTGGTCGTCGTTACCCGTGATTATCTCGATATTGCTCCGGATGTGCGCGCGGAGTTTGAGAAACAATTATCGGAGAAGGGGAGTCATCTCTATGTTGCGGATGTACGAGCCATGGATATCAGCAACGGACTGTTCAGCAGCCTTAAGCTGTAGGATGGAGGATAGGATACGATGAGACAAACGTACTACGGTGTAGATCCTTCCGTACGGAAGGAGTTGGAGGATGGACTGCGGCAGTTTAATCGGTTGACCAGAAGCCTGTTCGACCGGTCGGCGGATAGCGGAAAGCTGGAGGGTTTGAGGAAGGAGCGGGACACCCTCCAGGATGAAATACAGGCCAAATTGACGCAATCTGGACAAGTGCTCGGGTTTCTGACGGAGGAGCAGTTGGAGGATCTGGACAAGCTTTTGAAGGAGATCGAAGACCCCGAGATTCGGAGTTTGCTGGGGGCCAATCATATTCCTTATGGCTGTCTGGAATCGGTAATTGGGGCGCTGATAAGTCTTCCGCAGCCTCCGCGCAACCTTATTTTCTTTTTGGAAAGGGCCAAACAGAAACGATTTCATGTTATTGTTTGGATTATGTAGGTGCGGAACATGGATTTCAAAATGATCTCCGAGAATGTCTCGACTTTTTTGAAAAAGCAGAAGCAGACGATCTTGAACAACCCGCAAAGCATCAATATGGTCATTCGAAAGCTGGAATTATACACCGATACCTTCCACGGCGAGCTGCAAGAAATGCTTCGGCTGGAAGGAAGGATTGTGAATGCCTCTCTACTCGCTTCCTTCGGTCCCAAGCCCCAATTGGGCGAGTTCAATCTGAATCAGCTCGGCGAGAGGGAAAAGGCTAAATCAAAGATTTACCAGCTTTCTCTCCGATTAAACCAGGAGCTGCAGGTGTATGGCCCCAAAATGAGAGCGGTGTTCGCCACTCATCATACATTGGAGGACTTTCGAAATAAGGTACTAATTCTGATCAATAAAACGATTAATTTTCCGCTACAAGGCACGGACCTTGATTTTACGATCCGCGGCATTCGTATGGAGTTTCATCCTGAAGTCTGGAACTGGGATCGCTCCTTGGCGCGCCTGGAAAAAATGTTTCAACAGATCGGCAGTACCAGAGTAATAGAAAATTATTTAAGCAAGTACGGCGGTCTGATCCAGCAAAGCAGCGATCACATCGTTAAGATATATGAGCTCTATTTCAGCAAATGCATAGAAAAATATAAGTCATTCTACCAAGGGAGCGAGGAAGCGCTTGTGCCAGAGGCGGCTTCTGCGAGCCTGGCAGTTGGCAAAACATCGGAAGCGAGCAGTACTGCGGAGGAATACATCAGAGAAATAGAACGTGAGTATGATTTGGAACAGACAACACGCCTAGAAAAGATTACAGGAGAACAACAATCGGAGAAAAACGTTACGGCGGTTACCATTACGTACAGTAACAATCAACAAGCTGTCATTCGTTTGAGCCAATTGAGCGCGGAGGAACGCGAGGAATTGAATCGCCTGTTGCTGAGATTACCCAAGCTTCATTAGGTGAAATCCTGATTGCTGCTAGGGTATGGGGCAGATAGCAGAAATGGTTGAACAAGTGGCATGATTTTAGTTCGTTTAATGGAGTCGTATGTTAATATTAACACTACCCGGTTGGACCGTTAAAAAAGTTAAGTTGACATCGGGTCGTATCCACAACGTCAAAAAATTCGATAACACTGGGGAAGATCTCGAGGATTTGATCTCCATCGGCACCATCGGCTTGATCAAAGCCATCGAAAGCTTCCAAACGGGCAAAGGCACGAAACTCGCGACCTTCGCAGCCCGTTGTATCGAAAACGAAATACTTATGCATCTTCGGAGCTTGAAGAAGACGCGCAAGGACGTATCCTTGCACGATCCGATCGGCACGGATAAAGAGGGGAACGAGATCACGCTGATCGACATCCTCGGGACCGAGTCCGACGATGTTGCGGATAAGGTGCAGCTCAAGATCGAGAAGAGCGATTTATAAGAACTTGGACATACTGGATGACCGCGAGAAGGAAGTTGTGATAGGGCGCTTCGGGCTGGTGCATGGCGGGGATGAGCGGACGCAGCGGGAGATTGCGAAGGAATTGAGGATTAGCAGGAGCTATGTTTCAAGGATTGAGAAGAGAGCGCTCATGAAGTTGTATCATGAGTTTTATAAGTCGAAGAAGTGATAATAGCCCCAGCGCACAGAATACCGTTAGTAATAGATGTACCATTTGCTGTAACTTCAAAAAATGAAACCAAACGGCAGAGATGTCGTTTGGTTTTTTCATGTTACATACTAGACACATGTTGAGAGTGTCTTGGTTGGCTGATGAATAGTATTGTGCTCAGGCCATTGGCTGCAGGCAAGCTTAATAATTGCATGATGAAAATATGTTATAATGTTGTTTGTTTTAGCGGTTATCGTATGCTGATGAGAGGAATGGAATTAAAGTTGATTGAAAATTTTTGGAAGGAATTACCTAAACCGTTTTTTGTGCTTGCTCCTATGGAAGATGTAACGAATGTCGTGTTTCGTCATGTTGTGAGTAAAGCGGGTAGACCTGATGTTTTTTTCACCGAGTTTACAAGTACTGAAGGTTACTGTAATCCAGATGCTATATATAGTGAACGTGGGAGATTATACTTTACAGAAGATGAACAGCCTATGGTTGCGCATATTTGGGGGAATAACCCTGATTATCATAGGGAAATGAGCATAGGTTTGGCTAAGCTTGGATTTAAAGGCATTGATATTAATATGGGCTGTCCTGCTCATAACGTCGCAGCTAAAGCTAAGGGTAGCGGACTTATCCTGCAACCTAAGCTTGCAGCAGATATTATACAAGCAACTAAAGCAGGTGGATTACCTGTAAGCGTAAAAACTAGACTTGGCTATACACATGTTGATGAGTGGCGTGAGTGGTTATCGCATCTATTGCGACAAGATATCGCAAATCTTTCTATTCATCTACGAACCAAGAAAGAAATGAGTAAGGTGGCTGCTCATTGGGAGCTTATTCCTGAAATTAAACAGCTACGTGATGAGATTGCACCGCACACACTATTAACGATTAATGGAGACATAGCTGATCGAAGAACAGGATTAATGTTGGCAGAACAATATGGAATTGATGGAATTATGATCGGTAGAGGTATATTTAAAGATCCATTTGCTTTTGAAAAAACACCTAGAGCGCATAGCAGAGACGAAAAAATGGAGTTATTAACCTACCATATTGATTTATATGATAAATATGCAACAGAATTAGAACCGAGACCATTTGTTCATTTACTTCGTTTTTTCAAGATTTATATTAATGGATTTGATAAGGCAGATGAGTTGAAGAATGAGCTCATGCAAACGAAGTCAACTGATGAAGTACGTCAAGTGCTACAACACTTTACTAATGATAATGTTAATTAATCGCGAGGGCGCACACAATGTCGGATGACGAGCCCTTGTACGCAGCGGCGATCGGCGTTATTTCGAACGTTGCTTCCTCCTGGAGCCGTCCATTGTCGGCAGAATCGTCGTCGTATGACTGGGCGGTTACGCTTTGTCACGGAGTGATACGAACGAGTTCAACCTGCAGCAGTAACTCCATGCGCTCGAGTGCTGCTCGTCTGCAGTGTCCCGTTCGTCCTGATTCCATATGTAGAGGAATTGAACCCAATCGGGACCATCGGGGGGCCAAAGCATATATGAAATAATTAAGAGCATTATAATGATAAGACCTCTAATGCGTTCTGAGCTTAACAGCTCGGAACGCTTTTTTTTTTGATAGTGGTTAATTCCTAATATTGAGGCTGCTAAGGCTTTTTGTGGCGGAGATTCACTTTATTGCTGGCGGATCTTGCGGTAAGCGCTGTAGGGCACAGAGTTCTCGATTTGATTTGTCTATATAATGCTATTATTAGACCGGAAAATCGAGGTATTCTTATCGCTCTTGATTTACAATGAAATATGAATGCTTGAAGTAGAAGTCACACATCACGCATTTGAATGTGACGGTTAACGGCATTCACCTCCAATCAACGAAGGATTTCAGAGGAGCGTGAAAAAATGACAGCCGAAAAGAACTGCCTTTATTGGGATTTCAATGCGCCTCTCGAGGACCGCGTGAACGACTTGATCTCCCAACTGACACTGGATGAGAAGATCGGGCTTATGCCGCAGTACCAAATTGCAATAGAGCGTCTGGGCATACAGGCGTACAAGCATGGCACGGAGGCGGCACATGGCATGGCCTGGCTTGGTGAAGCGACCAGTTATCCTCAGCCGATCGGTCTTGCTTGTACATGGGATAGCGAGTTGCTTAAGCGAATCGGCAGCGCTATTGGGGACGAAGCTCGCGGCTTTTACAAGCAGAATCCGAATTTTAACGGCTTGACGCTGTGGGCGCCGACGGTCGATTTGGAGCGGGACCCTCGGTGGGGCCGGACGGAAGAGGCGTATGGCGAGGATCCGGTTTTGGCCGGCAAACTGGCCGCTGCTCTTACGCAAGGCATTCAAGGGGACCATCCTTTCTACTTGAAGGCCGCTGCCACGCTGAAGCATTTTATCGGCAACAACAATGAAGCGGGAAGAGGCGATACATCTGTAAGCCTTGATCCGCGAAATCTGCGCGAATATTACTTGAAGGCGTTCGAGATCCCGTTCAAGGAAGGCGGGGCCCAGTCGATGATGACGGCATACAATGCGATCAACGGAGTGCCGGCGAACCTCAGTCCGCTCGTGATCGACATCGTGAAACGCGAATGGGGAATGAACGGCTTTGTCGTAAGCGATGCGTTCGACGTATCAGGCACGGTGCGGGATCATCGTTACGTAGAGACGATGAAGGAGGCGGTTGCCAGGTCGATCCGGGAAGGCGGAATCGACAGTATTACGGACGAAGCGGCAGTAGTGACGGAAGCGATCCGCGAAGCGTTGAAGGACGGGCTGTTGACAGAAAATGATCTGGATACCGCTCTTCGGAACACGTTTCGCGTTCGTTTCCGGCTCGGCGAGTTCAACCCGCCGGAGCGAAATCCGTATGCCGCGATCGACGAATCGGCGATCCTCCATCCGAAGCACGCGGAGCTCGCAAGGGAGGCGGTGCAGAAAGCCGTCGTGCTGCTCAAGAACGAAGGGCAGACGCTGCCGCTGCAGGCGGACAAGCTGAGCAAGGTTGCCGTCATCGGCCCGCTTGCCGATGTCGTATATCGTGATTGGTACAGCGGCACATTACCTTATGCGGTTACTCCATTGCAGGGAATCAGCGAGAGATTGGCTGCAGAGGGGACAGGCGTCGAGGTGCCGTACTCCGCAGGCAACGATCGCGTGCGTATTAGGGCTGCACGCAGCGGGCGGTATGTCCGGCTAAGCGGCGATTCAAAGGCTCCTCTGGCCGCTCGCGCGGAGAGATCGGAAGATGGGGATGTATTTGAGATAACGGACTGGGGCTGTGGCAGCCATACCTTATTTGCTTTGCGCAACAGCCTCTATGTAACAACGGACGACAAAAATTTGCAAGCGTCGGCCCATCGGATTTGGGAGTGGTTTACGAAGGAAGCGTTCCAGATCCGCTCTGTAGATCAGGACCATTCACTCGTAACCGCCTCGACCTGGAACGGAACGCCTGTAACGGTTGATGACGAGACGGGTGTACTGCTTGTCGGTGACGGTCTGGCGGCTGAAACCGCAAACGACATTAACGTCGGAGGCGCAGCGGAGGTGGCGAGTTCGGTTGCGGGAACGCATGCCGACATTTTCGAGTTTGAACGCGTATCGAGCGGCGTGGACGAGGCCGTCGAATCGGCCCGCGGCGCCGATGCGGCGATCGTAGTTGTCGGCAATCATCCGCTGATCAACGGCAAGGAAACGATGGATCGGCCCGACATCGCGCTGGCGGAATCGCAGGAAAAGCTTGCGCTTGCGGTAATTGAGGAGAATCCGAACACGATTGTTGTAGTCGTCGGCAGTTACCCATTCGCCTTGAACGCTTTACAGGAGAAGGCGAAGGCGATTATCTACACGTCCCATGCAGGCCAGGAGCTCGGCCATGCTGTGGCGGACGTGCTTTTCGGTCACGTCAATCCTGCAGGCCGAGTGAACATGACGTGGTACAAGTCCGTCGACCAGCTGCCGCCATTCATGGACTACGACATCATCCGCGGCGGACGAACGTATCAATATTTCGAGGGCGAACCGCTGTATCCGTTCGGTCACGGCCTTTCGTATAGCGAATTCCGCTATGAAGGCTTGCAGCTGTCGCCGAACCGCGCTGAGGCCGGGACAGACGCGGCAGTTCAAGTTTCATGCCGCGTGACGAACATAAGCGAGCGACAAGGCGAAGAGGTTGTGCAGCTTTATGCTCGCGCAGACAAATCCCGCGTCAAGCGCCCGCGCCTTCAGCTGGCGGACTTCAAACGCATCGCGCTGGCTCCGGGCGAGACTGCGGAGGTGACGTTCCAGCTGAAGCTCGAATCTCTGGCCATCTGGGATGTGACGCGCGAGCGATTCTGCATAGAAAGCGGAACATATACCGTCATGCTCGGCGCTTCTTCCGCCGATTTGCGGCTTGAAGGCAGCCTTACAGTCGTCGGGGAGACGATTCCGCCGCGAGATCTTGAGAGAGTGACGCTGGCGGCAAACTACGATACGTATCAAGGCATTCATCTCTGTGAATGCAACGAAGGCGGAAGCGCCATAGCCGTGAACGGCGATAAGGGCTGGCTTGCATTCCATGATGCAGAGCTGGGTACAAGGATCTCCGCGTTCGAGCTGCGGGCAGCCGCCAATAAGGATGCTGTGGTTGAGGTTCGCTTGAATGGACCGGAAGGTCCAATCGCAGGCAAGTGCAAGATTCCGGCTGGCGGAGAAAAGGACTGGCGGAGCTTTACTTGCGGGCTGACAGGCGCTACCGGAAGGCGAGACGTATACTTAATCCTGGATGGTCCAGTATCTCTCTCATGGTTCCGAATGATGGCCGACAAAGCATAAATAAACTTGAAAACTAGTCTTATGGAACAGGCATTTTAATTAAATAGTACAGTTAGCCAAAAGGAGCGCCCCGGTAATGTCTGATTGACATTTACCGGGGCGCCCTCGCGTAATTTGATACCCATACCTAGTCTATAACAATCATTGACTAAGTCTAAATGCCTTGGGTGAAAGTCCGTAAGTCTTGGAAAATTTACGAGTGAAATAATTGCTGTCGTTAAATCCGCATTCGTATGAAATTTTGGTGATAGGGAGCCCGCTTTGCCTGAGCAGCATACGGGCCCGCTCCAAACGAAGACGTTGAAGGTATGAGATAGGCGTCGTCTGATAATAGGATTGGAAGATCCGATTCAGATGCCGAACCGAAATATTGGATCTGGCAGCGATTTCCTCCAACGTAAGAGGCTCCAGATAATGGTCTTCAATGTAGGAGACCGCATTCGCCAAATGCATCAGGTTGCTGTCCGTTCCATTCTCCTGATTGTCATATTGCCTGGACAAGTAGACGGCGAGTTCCATAAACCGGGAATTGAGCATGGTTTGATAGCCCTGCTGCTTTTCGTTATATTCGTTGATCATTTCGGCGATTATCGATGAGACGTGTTCCATACATGGAATCGACAAACTAAGCCCGCTTTGAAAAGAATGAATATTGCGATAAAACGGCTCCAAAACAAAAAGGGACTGAAAGCCGTTGGAGCTGCTTAAATCCGGACCGGCGCTTCGAAGGATTTCGGACCGGAACATAATATTACAAATTCTAAATTCATGCGGATTTTGGTAAGCATGGGGAGTAGCGCCGTTAATGACAAATACATTCCCCTTCTTTATAAAATAAGTTTCAGAATTGACGATATGGGTAGCGTTCCCGTTCAAGACAATCACGAGTTCGGTAAAGTCATCATGTTTATGGAGGGAGGTATCCTCTTCGTGCCCGCCATATTGAATAAAAAACGGGAAGTGCTCGTCATTTGTGAACCAGCTCAAATAAACGCTATCCACAATCTCGCTATTCATAGACGGCAAATGATCCATGGACTTCGATTTCACAGCATTTCCTCGCATGTTTGACATCCAACAATACCCCTTTTCTGTAATAGTTGTATGCGGTTTCATTTATATTTTAGCTGTAGGAAATAGCTGAGCATACAACCAAAAATGTACTAAAAAACATATTGAAAATCGTTATTTAACGAATGACTAAATCATGCTAGACCCATGTCTATAAATTGAAGGTTTGAATCATTTTTTTACACTATGATTTTAAAAGACCAAGAGGGGACGCGATGTGGATTTCGCCCCATGCACGATGCGTATTAAATTTGACACCGCTTTCAACTCACTCGGTGATATTGGAGCGGCCAGGAGGTGAGTGGTGCTGGGAGGATAGCAGCACATGAGGAATAGCCGTGATTGGTTCGATTTCAAATGACAGCGATTACATTTTATTTCAGGGGGATGAAAATGAAAAATAAACTGGTTATGCTGCTTGTTAGTCTGATGTTGATCTTTTCTTTAGCGGCTTGCAGCAGCGGAAACAATGGCGGAAACAATCCGGGAAGCACCAATGCAGCTACCGAAGGGCCGTCAAATGATCCGGCTGCGACGAATGCTTCCGGGGAGAACACTGACACTGGTGAAGCCGAGGGAGATGCCAAGGAAACGCCGGAGATGGATTTCGATATGGGCGGCAGAGTGATTAAAATTGTAAACTTCTGGAGTTTGGAAATCGGAGAAGACAACCCTGATAATATCCAAAGGAAGAAGAACCTGGAAGCATTGAAGAAAAAACATAACTTCGAGGTCGAATATGTCGTCATCGACGGCGCCGAATATCAGAAGAAGGTTACGGCATCGCTCCTTGCCGGAGAACCGGTAGGCGATATCATCGCTGTAAGCAGATCGTACACCATTCCTGCGCTAGTAAGCCAAGATCTGTTGTGGCCGGTTGACGAATATACAAAAAACGACAAAGTATTCGACCCGGATGTAACAAATCGAATTATGAACTATAACGGCAGAGGTTACGGTTTTGGCGGGTATCCGGGAGGAGCGACTGGATTTTTCTACAATCGTACGTTGATGAACAATCTCGGCCTGAAGCCGCTTCAAGAATACGTTGATGAAGATAACTGGAACTGGGAAACGTTCATTCAAGTGGTTAAAGAGGCTAATAAAGATACGAATAACGACGGAAAGCTTGATACATGGGGATTGGCGGGTGCCGGGGTTCTGGATGCGGCGCTTGCTTCCAACGAAGCGAGCTTGACGAAAGAGGATAAGCAAAACCTGGATGATCCCAAAACCGTCGAGGCTTTGAACTTCATCTCCAGACTGACAACCGAAAAACTTGCCAGACCGTCCGAGGGCGGCGATTGGACGGAACCAAGCCAATTTTTCCGCCAAGGCAACACATTGCTGTATTTTAGCGGCGTATACGAGGCTAGTGGCTTAAAGAACGACATGAAAGATTTCGATATCGGATTTATTCCATTCCCTAAAGGTCCGAATGGCTCTGTCTTCTATACGCCTGATACCAATCCAGGGGCTATGGTTATTCCGAAAGCGGTTCCGAATCCTGAGCAGCTTATCTATATCTGGGAGAAGATTGAAGATTACGAAACGATTTACGATTTCCCTCTTCAAGGCTGGTACGAGTCGATGTTTACGAACGAAGATGATATCAATAATGTTCGATTAGGGACGAACAGATTCTATCTCGACAATATGAATACATTCCCAAGCATGCCGTATTATGAGTTCGCTGACGAGATTAACAAAGGCCAATCCGTATCCACGGTTATCGAGACTTATAAGACGCCTTTCCAGGCGGCAATTGATGAAGTCTATAAGAAATAAAGATTGAAGTGATCAAGCAGTCCGCATCTAGCCCGACTATGTGGACTGTTTGAATTTCACTCTTGCCGCGGGAGGGGAGCAGTATTGAGCGTCAGACGCCAGATAATCGTAAAATGGTTACTACTATTTTTTGTTTTAGGTTTGTCCTTAGGGGCGATTTACTTATCAAGTCAAAAAGGCAACGCCGCTGTTCAGGCGAATAGCGATTTTGCAGCGATTATGGATTCAGATGCAAATGACGGATATAACGCCTATATGAAGCGCTACTCGGACGCAGACCGACCGGCCGCTGAGATCCGAATCGAAGGCGAGCAATATGCTGCAATCGAAGGAGACGGCTTTGAGCTTGCGGATGGATTTCAAGGCTTGGAGGGTCAAGCTGTGCTGACGCCAGAGTCGGGCACGATCAGTTGGAAGGTTCAGGTTGATCAAGCGGGCCTATACAATGTTCGAATTCATTATTTTCCTATCGAGGGAAAAAGCTCGGCTATCGAAAGAGAGTTCGCGATCAATCAGGAAGTGCCTTTTCAAGAAGCCGAAATGTTATTGTTCGATCGATACTGGGGCAATCGCGAAGACGAAATTGAGCGGGACAATCGAGGCAACGATTTGCGCCCGAGGCAGATAGAGAAGCCGGCTTGGCAAATCGCGTCCTTGGGTGACAACGAAGGTTACTATGAGGAGCCCTATTTGTTTTATTTCGGCGAAGGGCTTCAGACCGTTTCTTTGACTTCCTTGAGGGAGCCGATGGCTATCGATTATATCGAGTTGTACCAGGAGCCGGAGACAAAAACCTATGAGGAACGGAGAGCCGAATATAAAGCTGCAGGTGTTGAAGCGGCCGATGGTCAATTCATTGTCATTCAGGCTGAGGATGCGACTCTAAAATCTTCGCCAACGCTATACCCGCTTTCCGATCGGTCTAGCCCTGCCGTCACGCCGTACAGTGCTTCGAAAATTCGGGTCAACGCGATTGGGGGCCTTAACTGGAAGCTGCCGGGGCAGTGGATGGAATGGGAATTCGAAGTGGAAGAGGATGGGTTGTACCAGATTGCGCTAAAACGCAAACAGGATCAGCTGCGGGGCGTCTATGCGACGCGCAGCATTATGATCGATGGCAAATATCCGTTCCAGGAAATGAAGCGGACGCGATTCAGCTTCAATATGGAATGGCAAACGGATGTGCTGGGAGGGGACGAGCCTTACCTGTTCCATCTGACGAAAGGCAAACATACCATTCGCATGGCGGTTTCGCTCGGAGAGCTCGCCCCGCTTATCGAGACGATCGAGTCGAGCGTGCTGAAGCTTAATGAAATGTATCGAAAAGTATTGTTAATCACCTCGAATACGCCCGACCCCAACCGCGATTATCAATTGGAGAAGCGGATTCCCGGCCTGATCGAGGTTCTCCGGGAACAAGCTGGCCATATCCAGGCCGTGGCGGACTATCTCGAACAATCGACCGGGGAGCGAAGCGATAAAGTCGCTGTTCTTCATACGATGGTGCGGCAATTGAACGAAATGGCGGAGAAGCCGGAGACGATCGCGAACCGGCTGAACACCTTCAAGGTGAATGTCGGAGGTCTTGGCACGTGGATTCTAACCGTGCGCGAACAGCCGCTTACGCTCGATTATCTGATCGTCGCGTCTCCGGACAGCAAGCTCCCGAGAGCGAAAGCGACGATGCTGGAGAAGATCAAGCACGAGCTAGGCGCCTACATCGCCTCCTATACCGAAGATTACGATAGCATCGGAAGCACGGAAGAAGGCGGGCGTACCGTTACGGTTTGGATAACGACGGGAAGGGATCAGGCACAGGTGTTGAAAGCGCTGATCGACGACACGTTTACGCCCGAGACGAACATATCCGTACATTTAAGGCTTGTTCCGGGCGGCATTCTGCTTCCGGCTGTCCTAGCCGGCGAAGGGCCTGATATTGCCATGCAGGCCGGCGAGGATCTCCCTGTCAATTACGCGATGAGGAACGCCGCAGCCGATTTGACAGCATTCCCGGATTTCGAGGAAGTCGCCGCAAGGTTTCGCGATAGCGCGATAACTCCTTACACCTACGACGGAGGGGTATATGCGCTGCCGGAGCAGCAGACCTTCCCGATGCTGTTCTATCGCAAGGATATTCTCAAAGAGCTGGAATTGGAGCCTCCGAAGACATGGCAGGATGTGTATAACATGATTTCGGTGCTGCAAAAGCACAACATGGAATTTTATTTGCCGATCGAATCGGCAACGAACAATGCGACTCTCGTTCCGAATGCGGCGTTCGCCATGCTTCTCTACCAAAACGGCGGCCAGTTCTACCAGGACGACGGCAAGAAGAGCGCACTCGACTCCGAGATTTCCATGCAGGTTTTCAAGCGCTGGACGCAATTTTATACGAATTACAAGTTTCCGCTGCAAGCAGATTTCCCTAATCGGTTCCGAACGGGAGAGATGCCTATCGGTATTGCCGATTATACGACGTACAACATGCTCACGGTTATGGCGCCGGAGATCAAGGGGTTGTGGGACTTTACCGTCGTACCCGGCACCGAGCGCATGGACGGGTCCGTAGGACATGAGGTCGCCAGCCATACGACCGCGGTCATGATGCTGGATAATGCCGACGACAAGGACGCGGCATGGTCATTCATGAAATGGTGGACGGATAAGGATACCCAAATCGCTTACGGTCGAGAGCTGGAAGGGCTGCTCGGCGAGGCTGCCCGCTACCCGACAGCCAACATCGAAGCGCTTGCGCAGCTGCCATGGCCGATCAAGGATTTCGAAAATCTGGAACGCCAATGGAAATGGGTGAGGGGCATTCCTCAAGTGCCGGGCGGGTATTTCACCGGCAGACATCTGGATAATGCTTTCCGGCGCGTCGTGAACCAGAGCGAGAATCCGCGCGAGGCCCTTTCGGATTATATTTTGTACATGAATGATGAAATCGCGCTCAAGCGGAAGGAATTCAATCTTCAGAATTAGTTAGGGGGTGGAAGCCGTTGCAGCCAGAAGTAAGGCGTCATGCCGCGTCGAGCATCATCCAGGCGAAGAAGCCGTCACGACTCGCCAAAGTTGCCCGAGAGCTACGAAAAAACAAGCATTACTACTTGCTGATGAGTCCGTACATGCTGATCTTCTTCACTTTTACGGTCATTCCAGTCATCATCTCGCTGGCACTTAGTTTCTTTTATTTTAACATGCTGGAGTTTCCGAGATTCGTAGGCTGGCAGAACTATTCCCGGTTGTTCCTGGGCGACGATGTGTTCATGATCGCCCTGAAGAACACGTTCATGTTCGCAGTCGTGACCGGTCCGGTCAGTTATATCGCCTGTTTTCTCTTTGCCTGGATTATCAATGAACTGTCGCCCAAGGTCAGAGCGTTTATGACCCTTGTGTTCTACGCCCCGTCCATTTCGGGAAACGTCTTCTTTATTTGGCTGATCGTATTCTCCGGAGACAGCTACGGTTACTTGAACGGGTTCCTTATGAGATTCGGGTTTATTCTCGAACCGATTCAATGGCTTTCGAACGAGCAATATATACTGCCGATTATTATTATCGTCCAGTTGTGGCTTAGCCTGGGCACCAGCTTCCTGGCCTTCATCGCGGGTCTTCAGACGATCGACCGGTCGCTCATCGAAGCGGGAGCCGTTGACGGCATCAAGAACCGCTGGCAGGAGCTTTGGTTCATCACGCTGCCGTCCATGCGGCCGCAGCTGATGTTCGGAGCCGTCATGCAGATAACGGGCTCGCTTGCGGTCGCCGATATATCGATCGCGCTAGCCGGATTCCCAAGCGTGAACTACGCGGGGCATACCATCGTAACGCACTTGATGGATTTCGGCACGATCCGATTCGAGATGGGTTACGCCTCCGCTATCGCGACAGTGCTCTTCTGCATTATGATCGGCGCCAATAAGGTGACGCAAAAGCTGTTGCGAAAGGTAGGTGAATAAAGTTGGTCATGAGGATGCTAGGTGTACTCCGGACCCCTAGGCGGCTTAACCGTTCTTTTGCCGTCAGCTTTTTACTGTTCGCGCTTCTTGCCGTTTTTGGCGCGTTTATGGCGCTCCCGCTCATCTATGCGGTCAACAACGCGTTCAAGCCGCTTGACGAACTGTTTATTTTCCCGCCGCGGTTTCTGGTCATCAATCCTACGCTGGACAACTTCTTCGATCTGTTCGCCCTGATGGGGAACTCGTGGGTGCCGCTGTCCCGCTATATCGCCAATACCCTGTTTATTACGATCGTCGGGACGGTTGGCCATATTCTGCTGGCGTCTGCGGCGGCCTATCCTCTGGCGAAATATCGATTCTGGGGATCGGGGGCTTTATTCTCCATAGTCATTTTGTCCCTGATGTTCTCGGGCCATGTTACCGCGATACCGAACTATATGGTCATGTCCTGGCTCGGCTGGATTAACACGCACGCCTCGGTTATCGTGCCGTCGCTTGCCTTCCCGCTCGGACTGTTCCTTATGAAGCAATTCATGGAGCAGATTCCGGATGCGCTGCTGGAAGCGGCCAAAATTGACGGAGCGAACGAGTACAGGATTTATTGGAGCATCGTCATGCCGAACGTGAAGCCCGCATGGCTGACGCTTATGATTTTGCAGTTCCCCGCGCTATGGGGGACCGATGGAGGCAACTTCATCTATAGCGAAAATTTGAAGACGCTCCATTACACGCTTGGCCAAATCTCGGCAGGCGGCATTGCCCGGGCAGGCGTCGGAGCGGCGGTCGCCCTTCTCTTGATGATCGTTCCGATTACGCTCTTTATCATCTCACAGAGCAGCGTCATGCAGACGATGGCGACTTCCGGGATGAAAGAGTAGAAAGGATGAGACGAGATGTTGAGCATCATTTATAGAACAAGAACATTTGTCCTCACAACGCTCATCTGTTTGCTAAGCATGGGAATGGGAAGCGCGGCCGCGCACGCCGAAGAAGCCCCCGCTTCCTATAATTATTCCTACTGGGGAGACAGTGTCGCCTCGCCTGCCGCCTACCGGGCAACGGCCATCCTGAATGGGGATAGTCTGGGCGTCGGCCCCTTTAAGGAACCGAACGATTTACACGTTACGGCAGACAAGCAAATTTATGTGCTGGACTCCGGCAATAACCGCATCGTGGTAATGGATGCGAGCTTCAAGCTGGTCCGGATCATCGATACATTCGACGGGAAGGGCGGACCTGACCAATTTATAAGTCCCCAGGGCCTGTTCGTAACCGAAGATAAGCATATATACGTCGCGGATACGGGCAATAAAAGAATGGTCCATCTCGATTCGGACGGCAAGCTTGTGAAGGTGATCGAGAATCCCGAGTCCGAGCTGTTTCAGGAGAAGTTTCAGTTCCAGCCTGCTCGTGTCGTTGTCGACAAAGCCCAGCGGATTTATGTCATGGCCGCCGGCGTATTTGACGGGTTTATGGAATTCAACGCGAATGGCGAGTTTTCAACGTTCATCGGCGCGAACCGCGTAAGGGTCGATCCAGCCGAGTTGTTATGGAAAAGGCTGTCGACCCGAGCCCAGCGGAGCCGGATGGTCATGTTTACGCCTACGGAATTCACGAACCTGGATATTGACGATGAAGGGTTTATTTATGCGACGAACGGCGACAGATTTGGCGATACGATCAAAAAACTAAATGCCCAGGGGAACGATATTTTGAGGCGGACGGGGTATTTCAACCCGCGCGGCGACATCGCTGCTATGTCTCAGATGGTCGCTTCGAGACTGATTGACATCGATGTCGCGGACAGCGAAATTTATTCGGTGCTTGATTCCAGGCGCGGACGGATATTCACATACAACGGCGACGGACATTTCATGTATGTATTCGGCGGTCTGGGCAACCGGCTGGGCGAATTCAACGCGCCGTCGGCCATCGAGCGTGTAGGCGATCAGTTTCTCGTTCTGGACAAAGGGCTCGGCGAAATTACTTTATTCGAGACAACGGAATACGGCCGGACCCTCAACGAAGCCGTTCGAAGCTACTACAGGGGCGATGAAGAGGGGGCTTTCTCCTTATTCCAGAAGTCGATCCATATGAACGCCAACCTGGAATTCGCCTATGCCGGGATCGGCAAATCACTGCTTCGTCAAGGCAAATATGCAGAAGCGATGAAATATTTCAAGCAAAGCAAGGATCAGCGGAACTATTCGAAGGCATTCCTGCTCTATCGCAAGGAAGTGCTGCGCGATTACTTCCCTGCGGTCATGACCGGCATTGTCTTGCTCGCGCTCGGCACAATCGTGCTCAGGAAGTTCCGGCAGTGGAAAGGGGGAAGGAAACGTGCCGCAATTAAACAGTGAGCTGCTTAAGCACCCATTTTATCTGATTCTACACCCATTTAACGGCTATTGGGATTTGAAGTATGAATGGAACAAAAAAACGCATCTGATCGTTTCCTTTTTAATCTTGTTCCTCTTGGCCGTCACCAATATCTTGAGCAGCCAGTATAGCGGATTTCTCGTCAATATATACAACCCCGCCGACATGAACAGCTTAATGGAGATTCTGTATGTATTGCTTCCGGTGCTGTTCTGGTGCGTGGCCAATTGGTCGCTCACGACCTTGATGGACGGAGAAGGGAAGTTCGTCGAAATATTCACGTCGACCTGCTTTGCCTTCACTCCAATGGTCATCATCCCATTTCCATGGATTTGGTTAAGCAACGTGATCTCGATCCAGGAGACGGGCTTCTATTATTTCTCGCACAGCATCGCCCTCATCTGGTCACTGTACCTGTTGTTCGTCGGGAATATGACGGTTCATCAATTTACGCCGTCGAAAACTATCGGCACCCTGCTGTTATCGGTTGTCGCCATGGGTTTTTTGGCGTTTCTGTGCTTGCTTTTCTTCAGCCTGATTCAGCAGCTTTCATCTTTTGTATCAACGATTTACCAGGAAATTGACCTGAGAAGCTAGGGAGGAGGCATGCGCAGCCATGACTTTAAAAAAATATGCCTTGCTGACTTCGTTGTTCCTGCTCGGAATAATGACTGCTGGGTGTGCGGGCTCCGGCTCTGATAATCAAACGGAAGCAAATCGTTCTGTTGCAGCCGAATTCGTTAAGGGAACGGCTTTGCCCGTTTCTTTCACGGATCCTCGAGTCGCGGATATGAAAGGCGTTGCGGCCAACCATCGTCTGCAATTATTCGCGGACGATCAGTCGGGCGTTATTGCCGTCCTCGATCAAAGCAGCGGAGAGGTATGGTACAGCAACCCGCCGGAGAGGGAATCCGATAAGCTGGCGACAGGAATTAACAAAGATTTATTATCCGCTCAATTGAAACTCGATTTCCATAACGCGTTCGGGCAGCTCAGCTCGGTCAATTCCTATACGGATAGCGTCATTCATAAGCAGTTCAGATTCGAAAGCATCCCTAACGGCATCCGAGTGACTTATCAATTCGGCACGGACGAGAAAACGGCTGACGATATTCCAAGCAAACTGACGAAGGAACGCCTGGAGGAGCTTAAGGGGAAAGTGGATAAAACGGGACAGCGAGCGCTGATGATTGCCTACAAGGAGGACGCGGACCCTAATGTATATGTGCGAAACGAATCGCTGGCCGGGATTCAATTGACGCGGACTCTCCAAGCATTCGAAGATGCCGGCTATACGGATGAAGATTTCCGGAAGGATCTCGAAGCGTTTCAGCTGGAACAAACCAAACCGGAACCTCGTATCTTCCTTGCCTCGATTGAGTATACCTTGGATGGCGATAGTCTCGTCGTCACGGTGCCGGCTTCCGGCATTCATTTCTCTGATGAGTATCCGGTCCACACGATATCGGTCCTTGGTTTCTTCGGAGCGGAAGGAGAGGAGGCGGAGGGCTCCTTATTTGTACCGGACGGCTCCGGAGCGCTCATTCATTTCAACAATGGTAAAATCAATTATTCGTCATACGAACAAAGGATTTATGGATCCGATCAAACGATGAATAATGCCAATGACGTCGTCTTGGAAGAGAAAGCCAGGCTGCCGGTATTCGGAATGATTCGCAAGAATGGAGCCTTTCTCGGCATTATTGAAGAAGGCGATGCAGTCGCGAGCGTTCATGCCGATGTAAGCGGCAGGCTGAATAGCTATAACTACATTTATCCAAGCTTTGATGTGGTCAATAAGGACGAGGTTTCCCTGGACGCGAACGGACAGGAACGTTCCTTGCCAAGGTATCAAGAGAATCCGACAAATTCGGACTTTACGGTCCGTTACGCTTTCCTGAGCGGGGATGAAGCTACTTATTCCGGAATGGCGCAGTACTATCAACAGTATTTGGCCAAAACGCAAGGACTTCCCGAACCGAGGTCGGCAAGCGATTCGATTTCCGGAGGGGATGCGCCGTTTTATTTGCAGCTGATCGGAAGCATCGCCAAAAATAAGCATTTGGCGGGTATACCCTATAAGGCGCTCGAACCTCTAACAACCTTTAAACAGGCGGAGGATATCGTCAATCAGATGCAGGATCGCAATATTCGCCATATTAAGGTTCAGTATTCGGGTTGGTTCAATAAAGGACTTGATCATCAGGTTCCGGATCATGTTTCGGTCGATAAAGCTGTGGGAGGGAGCAAAGCGCTTCGGGAATTTATCTCCTTCGCCCGGGACATGGACCTTTCCTTCTTCCCTGACGTCTACATCGCCGAGGCTCGTACGAGCGGCGGCTTCGATGTAAGCAAGGATGCTTCCCGAACATTAAGGGGAGATCCTGCAGCGATCTACCCGGTTGAACCCGTCTTGAATCAGCGCGACCGAAGCAAAGCTCCGTCCTATGTTGTATCGCCGCGTTATATATTGAAGATTGTGGATTCCATGCTGACCGAGCTGGACGACTATCGTCTTGAAGGGATATCGCTGCAGGACCTAGGCAGCCGGTTGAATAGCGAGTTTCGGACAAACCATCAGATCGACCGAACGGAGTCCGAAACGATATCGAAACAGGCGCTGACCAAGATTCGCGAACGGAATCTCGAGATTATGGCGAATGGCGGCAACGCTTATGCGTTTCCATACGTTACGGATATTACGAATGCGCCGATGACGAATAGCGGGTTCAAGATCGAAGACGAAGAAATTCCTTTCTATCAAATGGTCGTTCGCGGATATATCGACTATACCGGCATGCCTTATAATCTGTCGACCTACAACGACATGAACCAGTATATATTGAAGTGTCTGGAATATGGCTCCGGCGTTTATTTCAAATGGATATATGAACCGAATGACAAAGTGAAGGATACGGATTACGACGACTTGTACGCCGTTCATTACGAGCAATGGCTGGATCAGGCTGCACAGATTTATGGGAGCGTGAATGAAGTTTTGGGCAAAGTGCAGAACCAGAAGATGATTTCGCACGAGAAGTTAAGCGAGGGCGTCTTCAAAACCGTTTATGAGAACGGTATCTATGTCATTGTGAACTACAATCGATCGAAGGTTCAGGCGGATGGCCAAAACGTCGAAGCCGGAGGCTATGTAATGGGTGGTGTACAAAAATGAAGTCCTTACTGAAACCTCTTCTGTTGAAAAGGTCTAACGCTGGAAAAAAGGCATTATGGGGTTTTCTTTACATATTGCCATGGCTGCTAGGATTTTTTCTCTTTTTCTTTGTGCCTTTGTTAAGTTCATTGCGATTCAGCTTCAGCTCGATAACGGCTAATTCGGAAGGAATCACCGTTCAATACATTGGGATCAAAAATTACGTGGAAGCCCTAACGATAAACACAAGCTTCAACCGCGCATTGACTGAGTCGATCATCAATATCGTCGTCAATATTCCGCTGATCGTCATTTTCAGTTTATTCCTGGCAGTGCTGCTGAACCAGAAGTTCATCGGAAGGTCCGCTGCCCGGGCCATCTTCTTTCTTCCCGTCATTCTGGCATCCGGCGTTATTATGAATCTGGAGAGCACAAGCCTGGTGCAGGCGATTAGCGATGCAAGCTCAGGGGCAAAGGTCGTTCGTTCGTTACAGAGCTTTGAATTGGAGGAGCTGATGCTGCAAGCCGGGGTTAGCGACTGGATCGTCAATTATTTAACCGGTTCCGTTAACCGTATCTATCAGATTGTCAGCCAATCGGGCGTTCAGATCCTGATCTTTCTCGCGGGAATCCAGACCATCTCGCCGCAGCTGTACGAAGCCTCCAAGATGGAGGGGGCAACCGGCTACGAAGCATTCTGGAAGATTACGTTCCCGATGGTCAGTCCGCTTATTCTGGTCAATGTGATTTATACCATTGTCGATTCGGTCTCCACCAACGAAGTAACGGACTTGATTCTGGACACCGGTTTTTCCGCTTTCAACTTCGGGCTGAGCTCGGCGATGGCAACGCTCTACTTTCTGGCCGTTGCTCTAATCTTGCTGGCAAGCACCTATCTGATATCGAGGAAAGTTTTTTATTATGATTAGGGAGGATGTACGAGTGCGCAATTCCCGGCTGTTATCGGTAGAATCCTGGAAAAGGTGGATTTGGTCATTCGTCCGTCTTGTATTGATTGTAGGACTGTCGTTTTTGATTTTGTACCCGATTTTGCAAAAAATTTCGACAGCGATTAAAGATAAGGAAGATCTCTATTCGCCGATCGTGGTGTGGGTCCCCATCCATTTTACTTGGGATAATTTCAAGCAGGCGATCAAGATTATGGATTACTGGGACACATTGGTCAACACCTTTGCCCTGTCGGCCTCTACTACAATCCTTACCGCGGCAACATGCGCCTTGGCCGGTTACGGCTTTGCACGGCTTAAATTCAAAGGCAGCAATCTGCTGTTTGCCGGAGTCGTACTGACCATATTGGTTCCGCCTTCGACGATTCTCATTCCGCTCTATCTTAATCTGAAGGATTTTACGCTGATGGGGCTCATTCCATTGCTTACAGGCAAATCCGCCAACCTGCTGAATACCTACTGGCCTTTCATACTGACAGCCTTGACTGCCAATTCGCTGAAGGCGGGACTTTATATTTTTATATTCAGACAGTTTTTCAGGGGAATTCCGAAAGAGGTCGAGGAAGCCGCTTATATCGATGGCGCAGGGGTCGGGAGGACGTTTTCCCGAATCATGCTCCCGAACGCGATCCCGGCGATCATCACGGTGCTGCTCTTCTCGTTCGTGTGGCAATGGAATGATAGCTTCTTTACGACAACGTATCTGTCGTCTGGCAAGGTCATGTCCGTGCAGCTGGCTGCCTTGCCATACAACCTAAACAGTCTTATTAGCGGAGGCTCCTCTCAGGCAGATCCTTTCTATTTGAGCATGGTGCAGGATACAGGCATTCTGCTCGCGATCCTGCCGCTTATTATCATTTATTTCTTTGTGCAGCGATACTTTGTCGAAGGTATCGAGCGCACGGGCATTGTCGGCTAATCATTTCGATGAAGATTATAATAGATTGTTTCGTCCGCGGAGGAGACGTGCTGCTGAACGTTACTCCGAATCGGACGGGAGCGAAGCGGCAAAGCAACTAAGCCTTGGAAACTTAAAATTTCTATTGTTGCACAAATTCCGTGAGCTTATTGCGCCCACGGAATTTGTGCTGTACGAAGCCCTCGCTCATTACTTTTTCAAGGCTGCGCCAACCGTTTTTTTTGACCTTGCGCACTTCGGCTTTCTTTTGCGTAATGGCGGACGGCAGTTACGTTGGGAGGGGATATTTTGATTTTTATTCGAGGGTTGATAAGGTATTATTTTAATAGGATAATAGTTTCTACTCATCCGTAAGACTTTTGTTGTAAGCGCCACCATAGAAGCACTTTAGCATCCGAAAGGAGACCTGGAATGGAAAGCAAGCTCCTCGCCGCGATTAGGAAAACGAACAATATCCGGTTAAAAAACAAGATGATTATTTCCATCGTGGTCGTGGTATTCGTCCCGGTGCTGCTCGTGGGCAGCATCTTGACGGTTTCCTACCGTCAAAATGTACTAGACCAGGCTACTCAGCAAACCATGAACAACGTGGATAAGATCAAGAAGCACGTAACGGACATGCTTCGGATGCCGATTGAAATATCGAACAACTTGCAAGTCGACGACAGGTTATCCAATTTGGTAAATTCCCGTTATGAGACCACTTTCGAGCTCGTTAAAGCCTATTGGGATTTTCGCTATTTCCAGGATTATGTCCAGCTATACAAGGAAATACATAACGTTCGCTTCTACACTGACCCTCCGATGCCGATCAGCAACTGGGACTTTCTTAACGCGGATGAGTCTGTCAAGAACTCGGAATGGTATCGGGAGGCGTTGGACAATCCCGGTTCGTCCATCGCTTGGCGATACATCGCGGACGAGACGAAGGAAAATCGCCCGTATCTCAGCCTCATTCGCAGAATTGATTTTCCGCTGTACCGTTCCCACGGCGTGCTCGTCATCGATTTGGATCAAAATGAACTGAATGGGCTTCTAAGCCAGGAACCGTTCGATACAATGATTTTCGATTCTCAAGGGTTCATTGTCGCCGCCAAATATCCGCAGTGGGTCGGCCGGAATATCGACAGCATGGATTTTGCAAAGGATTTGAGCGATAAACCGGCTGGAGCCTACGAATTTCATTACGAGGGGAAACCTTCGAAAATTGTGGTGGAGGAGGTGATTCCGCCCTATAGCCGAAACGGGCTCAAAGTCGTTTCGGTCTTTACGATCGATAGCATCGTGAGCGATGCAAACCAGGTAGGCAGGCTGGGGTTTACCATTATAGCGGCCAGTTTGTCCATTGCGATCGTTCTAATATACATCATATCCTCCTTTTTGTCCCACAGACTGCTTCTTCTTAATAAGGTGTTGAACAAAGTTTCCATGGGGAATCTGAACGTGGAGTCGGATGTGGATGGAAACGATGAAATTGGCGCGTTATCCAAACAGTTCAACCATATGATTGCCAGCATCCGGAGCCTGATGGAAGAGGTGAGAGAGTCCCACATGCAGAAAAACATGCTGGAGCTGCGGCAGCGCGACATCAAGCTGAAGATGATGGCAAGCCAAATCAATCCGCACTTTCTGTTCAATGCGCTGGAGTCTATTCGAATGAAAGCGTTTGTGAAGGGAGATGAGGAAATATCCAATGTCGTGCATCTCCTGGGGAAACTGATGAGGCGCAGCATTGAAGTCGGAGACCGCAAGATCACGCTTGAGGAAGAGTTTGACATTGTGCGCTGCTATTTGGAACTTCAGAAATTCCGTTTCGACGATGAACGTTTGACTTACAAGCTCGATCTGGATTATTCAGCAATGAAAGCGGAGATTCCGCCGCTCATCGTTCAACCTCTAGTAGAAAATGCGGTGTTGCACGGATTGGAGGAGGTTGAAGAAGGGGGACTTGTAATCATAAATGCGCGCGTGGAGTCGGACCGGGTAGTGATTACGGTGGAGGATAACGGGTGCGGCATACCGGAAGACAAAATGCAGGCAATTGAGCATTCATTTCAGGATATGGAAGATGCCGAGGAGCATCGGATCGGATTCCGCAACGTACATCAGCGCCTTATTCTGACCTACGGTGAAGGGTTCGGGCTAAAGCTGGAATGTCCGCCGGGATCCGGTACCCGCGTCACATTCTCCATACCGTTGGGAGGGAAATTACATGTATAAAGTGATAGTAGCCGACGACGAACCGGCGATCCGGCAGGGGCTTCTGAAAATTGTCGATTGGGAAGCGCTTGGCTTCTGCGTAGTAGGAGACGTCTCGAACGGTATAAAAACGGTTGCCCTCCATCAGGAGCTGTCACCCGATCTGATCGTCATCGATATCCGGATGCCGCGAATGGACGGACTTCAAGCGATCCACGAAATTCGCAAGACGGATGGGGATTGCCAATTTCTTATTCTGAGCGGATACGCCGATTTTGCCTACGCCAAGCAAGCCATCGAGATGAATGTGAGCGGCTATGTGCTCAAGCCGATCGATGTAGAGGAGCTGAAGGAGGAGCTGCTGCGCATCAGAGCCAAACTGGACCGGCAAGGTCGCGCAAAAATGTCCGAATTCCATGCCGATGCGCTGCGAGAGGAGCTTATCCTCAAGTTGATTGCGGCTGATCCGGCTGACGCTCCGGAACTGGAAAGCGAGCTGGCGCCCTTAACCAGCTTCGCAGGGAAATCCAAACAGATTTTGTTGGTTGAGGCGGAGGACATCTCTCAAGCAGGACTTGTGTACGTGGAGTCGGTGAAGACGAGATGGCTGGAACTCGCGGAGACGGAGGGCCTCGGATACGGGTTTCAGACCGGCCCGTATATCGGATTCCTGTTGAAGGAAGATCTGAATCGTCCAGAAGCCCAAAATGAATGGACACGGCTTCTGCAAGACGCCTGCGGGCTTAAGATGGGCTTCACTGCCGCCGCTGGACGGATTGTCTATGAACTTGCGGATCTCCGTCAATCATACGAGGATGCCTTGGGATTATTGAAAAACCGTTTCCTGCTTACCGAAGGGCAGATTCACATGGCGACGGAACCGGTCTTGAGCGATATTGCGACGGAGTCGAACAGGCATGCTGCTCCGGATCTGGAGGCGCTCGCAACCAAGCTGTTCTATATGCTGGATCTTGGCAGACGCGAGGGGGTGGCGGAGACGCTTGAGGAAGCGGGAAGGGCACTCGTGGCATACGATTCTTCCGAAACCGCGATCAAGACCGGTTTGGCCAAAGTGTTGTCCGTCGCGCTAAGCAAGCTGGCTGCTCTCCATCAATGCGTCGATATCCAAGAATATGCGCCCCTGCTTGCCGAGCTTTATCAGCACGCGCATTACGATAGGGTGATGAGCGCCGCCCAATCTCAGCTCGCCGAGCTGGCGGGAAGGCTGGGGGCGAACGGGAGCCTGCCCGTGGTCAAGCAAGTGATGGATTTTATCCAGCGGCATTACCATGAAAATTTAAAGCTGGAGACGATGGCGGAGATGTACAACTACAACAAAGGATATTTGGGAAGAATGTTCAAACAGCATACGGGCGAATCCTTCCATACCTTCTTGGATAAGGTCCGTATTCAGCAAGCGATCCGGCTCCTCAAGGAAGGGCGCAAGGTCTATGAGGTCTCGGAGCTCGTAGGTTATCCCAATGTGGATTATTTCCATAGCAAATTCAAGAAATATGTAGGAGCTTCCCCCTCTTCGATCAAAGGAGCTCCTTCCAAGGCCACGACATTTTCATTGGAAACACCATAGATTTTTCAAGTGGGGGGGCTTTCATGAAGGCCAGCACAAGAATAGCGGCATGCCTTTTAATGATCGGAGTGCTTCTCGCCATCGGCTGCAGCAACGGATCGGACTCCGACAGCTCAGGCAGTCCTGACGCATCGCCGAACAATGAACTCGCGCCCATGACGATCACCTATGCAGCAGGCGACAATAACCCGCTTTGGGACGGCATGCAAAGCGAGGTCGGCAAGCGCATCACGGAAAAAACCGGCATCTCGATGAAAGCTCAATTCCCGATAAGCGTTAATGATACGGATATGTTCGCGCTGATGGTGGCAAACAACGAATATCCGGACATCGTTTCGGCCAAAGGCAGCGTGGGCAAGCTGAAGGACGCTGGCGCATTGATCGATTTAACGCCGCTTATTGAAGAGCATGCTCCGAACATCAAGAAGGTCTATGGCGAATACATGAAGCGTTTGCGCTGGAGCAATGACGACCATGGCATATATGTCCTGCCGTCAGCACCGGTAAACCAAACTTACTTCAATGCAGGAACCGGCTTCGAGCTGCAGCACGCCGTGTTAAAGGAGCTGAACTATCCACGGATCAAGACGGTGCAGGATTTCGAGAATGCTCTCAAAGCTTATTATGACAAACACAAGACGACGGCCGACGGTCAACCGATCATTCCCTTGACCCTGAACGGAGGAGGGTGGCAGTTTTTGATTAGCGTCACCAATCCGGCCGTCGCAGCGACTGGCGCGCCGGATGAAGGCGAGTTCTATATCGATCCGGATACTTATAACGCGAAGCTCCATTACTTGCGCCCGGAAGAGAAGGAATACTTTCGATGGCTGAACCATATGCACGACATCGGCCTGCTGGACCCGGAGAGCTTCGTTCAGAAGCCTGACCAATACGGGGCGAAGATTGCCAGCGGGCGCGTTCTGGGACTCATCGATAGGGATTGGGGCTTCGCCGGCGAGGTAGCTGCATTGAGGAAGGAAGGCAAGTTCGATCAAACTTATGCCCACTTCCCGGTTACGATGGATGAGTCCTACAAGCGATATGACTTCCAGAGCCCGGGATACTTGGCGGGAACCGGCATCTCCATCACGACGAGCGCCAAAGACCCGGTTCGCGTCATCAAGTTTCTTGATTTTCTGGCGTCCGATGAAGGGCAAGTACTGATCAACTGGGGAATCGAAGGCAAGCATTACAAGGTGGAAAACGGCAAACGCGTTATTCCGGAAGACATTCTGAATTGGAAAGTCAATGACAACTGGAACTTTAGAAAAACGACCGGCGTCGATATGTACCGATTTGGACCGAGTTACGGCGACGGCGTGAAGGATCAAACAGGCAATTATTACACCACCGTCTTCCCGGAACAAATCGAGAAGGAATACACTCAGGCAGATAGGGAGACACTGGCTGCTTATAACATCAAAAGCTACAAGGATCTGTGGCCGGCCAAGGAAGAATTCCCGGTTAGACCGTGGGGATCGGCATGGAATATTAACATGGTGACCGGCTCTGAAGCGAATGCCATCTTCCAACAGTGCCAAGACATTGTGAAGAGGCGCATAACTCAAGCGATTCTGGCAGAGCCGGAGCAATTCGACGCCATTTGGGACGATTTCATGACGGAGCTGGAGAGGGCAGGCGTCGAGAAGCTGAACGAAGAGTTTACGAAGCTGGTGAAGGACCGCGTACAGCTTTGGAAAGAATAAGTTGCATCTTGATAACGGCCGGGCGGAGAATTTCCTGCCCGGCTGCTTTTCAATTAGGGCGTTTTTCATTGAGTTCAAATAGCATCGCGATACGTTGCAGTTTGTTTTTGAACAGGTTCAAAAACCATCAAATCGGCATTTTGATAAAACAAGAACTTGAACACTCATGTACACGATATTAAAGTCAAAAGGGATAGGGCTTTCATTGTTTCCACGACGCGAGCCGAGAGATTCATTCCGCATACGAGGAGGAAGAGTTGTGTTGCCAGAAAGCGAACGACAATGGATCAGCGATGTGATTGCGAAGATCACGGCCAAAATGGAAGCGGTGAGCGAAAGATCTCAATATAAAATTCCTTATACAACAGTTAACGGTACGCATGACCATCGACCGGACACGAAGCCGGGCAGCGATCCGGCGGACGGAATCAGCTGGTGGACGAACGGTTTCTGGGGCGGGATGATGTGGCTGATGCACCACGAGACGGGCAACGAAAAGTATAAGAACATCGCTGCTCATTCGGAAGAGCTTCTTGACGAATGTTTTCATCATTTTTACGGCTTGCATCATGATGTCGGATTTATGTGGCTACCGACCAGTGTTGCCAGCTACAGAGTAACGAAAGATCCGAAATCGAGGAAGCGGGCGCTGCATGCGGCGAACTTGCTCGCCGGACGCTTTAATCTCGCCGGGGGCTTTATCCGTGCATGGAATGATTTGGAGGGGACAGATACCAGGGGCTGGGCGATCATCGATTGTATGTTGAACATTCCATTGCTTTATTGGGCTTCGGGAGAAACTGGGGATCCGCGGTACAAACAAATCGCCATGCGGCACGCGGATACGGCAATGTCCGCGTTTGTCCGGGCGGACGGCTCCGTCAATCATATTGTCGAGTTCGATCCAAACGAGGGTTCGGTCTTACGCACTTATGGCGGGCAAGGCTACGAAGATGGTTCCTCATGGACTCGCGGACAGTCTTGGGGGCTGTACGGCTTCATGATGAGCTATATCCATACCGGGAAACAGGAATATTTGGATACGGCGAAACAAATCGCGCATTATTTCATCGCTAATATTCCTGAAAACGGTATCATCCCTATCGATTTCCGGCAGCCGAAGGAGCCGGCTTACGAGGATTCGACGGCGGCTGCAATCGCTTCTTGCGGATTAATCGAGATTGCAAAAGTTGTTGGAGAGCATGAAAAGGACTTGTACCTAGGCGCAGCCCTGAAGTTAGTACAAACGTTGGATGCTTCGCGATGCGATTGGAGGATGGAGGTCGATCATCTCCTTATCAACGGTTCTGCAGCGTATCACAATCCGATTCGGCATACGCCGATTATTTATGGCGATTATTATTTCATGGAAGCCGTTTTCAAGCTTAAAGGGAATGATTTGTATATATGGTAACGCATTATGATTCTGCGCTAAAAACGTAAATAGGATGTTGGATGATGCGGTTTCAAGGAGGAGAACATCGTTGAGTTATTTAAAGATTTGGGATGCGCCTGCAGGGGCGGTTGGTCGGGATGATTTTGCAGTGAGCGTCCGCATCCCAGGAGAGAAGTGGGAGCCGCTTTTCGTGTATGAAGCGAAGGTGGATATGCATAACGTCAGACATGCCTCCATGTCTTATTTTGACATGGAGGGAACGGTGGAGGTGCGGGTCGAGAGCCGGAAGGGACCTATTCACCAAGCTGTCATCCGCCCACTATCGAAGCGGATCCCGTTCGTAGTGGAAAATGCGGCCGTTACCTTCCGATTGAATGAACCGTGCAAGCTGTCGATAGAAGTGAACGGGGATCGCTTCGGCAATCTTCATCTTTTCGCAAACGCTCCCGAGGAGAACCCGCCGGTACCGGACGCTCCTAACGTGCTGTTCCTGAAGCCGGCTATCCATCGGATGGAGGATATTTATCGGTTGGCCGACAGTCCGAAGGAGCCCGGAGGTGCAGCGCCGGAAGTCATCTATTTCGGGCCGGGGATGCACTATCTGGAGGAGACGGTCTTCCGCATTCCGTCCGGGAAAACCGTCTATATCGCCGGCGGCGCTATTGTCGTCGGCTCTCTTGTCTGCGATCATGTGCAGGATGTCACGATTCGCGGCAGAGGCGTGTTATATTTATCCGACTTCCACCGGTTTTCCGCGTTTCGGGGTGTCCGAATCCTCTTCTCGCAACATATTGCCGTTGAAGGGATCGTGCTGCTGGACCCGCCGCATTACAGCATTTACATCGGCAAGTCCGAGCATATCCGGATTCGCAACTTCAAGTCCTTCAGCACGCGAGGATGGAGCGACGGCATCGACATGATGTCCAGCTCGCATGTGGAGATCGACGATGTGTTCCTGCGGACATCCGACGATTGTATTGCCGTATACGGAAGCCGCTGGGATTATAAGGGGGATTCACGCTGCGTAAGTGTCAAGAACTCCGTCCTTTGGGCTGACGTCGCTCATGCGATGAATATCGGCGGACATGGGGACTATCGCCGGGGAGGCGACTTGATCGAGGATGTTGAGTTCAGCAATATCGATATCTTGGAGCATCATGAGCCCCAGCCCGGTTATTGGGGGGCCATGAATATTAATGCCGGCGATAATAACACGGTTCGAAATGTGACCTTTGACAATATCCGTGTGGAGGATTTTGAACTGGGCCAGCTGCTGGACATCCGTGTGGTGTGGAATGAAAAATATAACCCCGCTGCCGGTAAACGGATTGAGAACATACATTTCCGGAATGTTACCTATAACGGCAAAAATGAAAACAAAAACCGTATTTACGGATTTGACCGGGAACGGATCGTGGATGGTATCACCTTCACCAATCTGCGTATTAATGGCGAGTTGATTATGGATGCGGAGCAAGGAAATTTCGACATCAACGAGCATGCCCATGGCATTCAGTTTCGTACGTGACGAAAGGACGGTTTTGGGCGAACTGGGGGACTGATCTGTTTCCCAGGACGTTCTCCCAATAGATGCATCGAGGGGGATAGCCACATGAAAGTAGACCGTGCAGGGGAAAGGCTGAAACGTCTCTTTAGAAAAAATCCTTTATTGATAAAAATCTTATCCTCCTATTTAGTTATTGTTATCGTGCTATTAACCGTTTTTTCTTTTGTACTATTTCGTACTTACAGCAATAAAAGTATAGAGCAAGTCAGTCAAACCTCTGAAAATTTCATATCGCAATCCTATTATATTGCGGATTTAATGCTCATAAATGTCTACTATAACTTTTATCAGTTATATATTAATGCTGTGGATAGCGATTTTAATTACGGTTTGTATGTTGATCAATCCGATGCATTCGCCGATCAAGATGTATTAAGGAAATTAAGGCAATATGTGAAGTCCAATCCGCTTATTCGCTCCATATATATTTATAATTCAAAGACGGACAGGGTCATTTTCAATATCTCTGAGGTTGGTGAAGGGATTCAGTCGACTACAGACTTTTTGGATCAAGATATAATCAATCTTCTAAGGAATACGGAACACAACGTCTCAAATAAATATTTCACAAGAAAAGTGGAATATGTAATAGATAATAAAACGATAAGCGAAAATTTCATGACGTTGGTATTCGCCAATACTTCAAGTCATGGTGATGTCGAATCGTCATTAGTCATTAATTTAAATGAAAGAATACTACAGGAGATGGTTACCAGCGGAAGTGCCGGAGATCTTAATCAAGTATTGATCATGTATAAAGACGGTAATGTATTGTCACATGATGACACTTCTATGATTAATAAAAATCTATCCAATGAAAGCTTTGCCAAACAAATCATGTTGTCAAACCATGAAAAAGGCAGCTTTATAACGAAGATTAATGATAGGGAATCCCTTGTCAGCTATGTGAAAGCAAAACATTTAGGCTTGATATTTATAGGCATAGGCGAATATAGCAAGCTTCTGTCTTCGGCCTATTCGATGCAAAAGACTTTATTGATTTTAACGATTATTTTTATCCTCGCAGGGATCGTTCTAGCTGTATTTTTTACTTCGAGCATTTATAATCCATTTCGAAAACTGCTCCATAAATACAGACTGGATTCAAACCGGCTATTGAATGACAAGAAGAAGGCATTAGTGGGCAAATTGCTTGATGGGGAAATCGACGATAAAATCCTCGACAACGATTATAGGACGGAATGCGGGGTAAGCTTCGACGATCCATACTACGTAACCCTCGTGCTTAAAATGGATTCGCTTGAAAAAGTTCTATCGGGAAAATGGTCGAAAGACGTAAGATTGGTTAAATTTGCAATTCTTAATATCGCTAGCGAATTCTTTCGGGAAAAACGATTTAAGGTGGAAGGCATCGATAACGGATACGATTATGTAAGTATTATTATTAATATAAAGGATGGAAGCGGCGAGATTGCGAGTCGTATAATCGATTCGACAATGGAAATACAAGATCATATCGAAAAATATTTGAAGATTTCGGTATCTGCGGGGATAGGCGATATTGTAGAAGGAGTGGAAGGGATCAGCCAATCCTTCCAGCATGCGTTGGCAGCCTCGAATTATCGCATTATTTTCGGCAGAAAAGCAGTCATAGAATATGGCGATATAGCCGAACGAAACAATAAGGGTCTCCATGACTATCCTTATGATATTGAGAAGAGAATGGTCGAAGCCATAAAGGAACGCAATATGCGAAAAATGGACACAAGCCTCAACGAGTTTTTCGAAAGGCTTGTTCTATCCAGCGCGGATGAAATCCAAATCACGGTGTTGCAGTTAGCGGTGTTGCTTACAAGGACGCTAAGCGGTATAGCCAAGACGAGCATAGAGAATGGAGAGTACAGCATAAAGGTGCTTATTGCTGAGATCCAAGCCTGCGAAACGTTGGAGGAAATAAAAACGTATCTTTATTCCCTTTGCTCCAAGGTTATAGAAACAAAAGGCAATGATGCAAAAGAAAATGTAAAAACCATGATTGCGAATAAAATTAAAGATTATGTCGGAAAACATTATGATAGTATGAATATTTCAACGGATACGGTAGCGAAGCATGTAGAGCTGTCCCCTAATTATGCCAGGTCTATATTCAAAGAGATAACAGGTGTATCATTATCCGATTATATTACACAATGCAGGATGTCAGAAGCGCAGAAACTTCTTATTGAAACGGATGACCCTGTCAGCAGGATCGCGGAAGCGGTCGGGTATCCGGAGAATAGCAAGCACTTCTTCACCGTATTTAAAAAACACTTTGGCAAAACCCCGGAGAATTATAGAATGAGCATCCAGAACGAAGGGAGTCAAAGCAAGCGAACTTCGAATGAGTGAAGTGAATCGAAAAGAGCCGATAGCGGAATTGACTATGTCGAAGTAGTCAATTAAGCGGTCGGTTCTTTTTTGTTCCCCCCTAAGTTCAAATTGCATCGGATTACGCTGCAGCGCTATTTGGAACCGGTTCAAAAACCATCAAAGCGGCATTTTTGATAAAACGAGAACTTGAACACGCATAAATAGGGCATTAGAGTCAAAAGGGAAAGGGCTTTCATTGTAACCACGACGCGAGCCAAGAGATTTTTTAGCATACAGGGAGGATGATAATGGTGAGTGTAGCATTGAGCGATAATAAAGCAGATCGCGTAGTGATGAAGAAGAAAAAAAAGAGCTTCCTATCGGATGTGAAACAAAATTTCTATTTGTACTTATTGGTTTTACCAGGCGTTTTATTTTTCGTGATTTTCTCATATCTGCCGATGGTAGGAATCATCGTAGCTTTTCAAGACTTTAATGTGATGAAAGGACTTTTTGGGAGTGAATTTGTCGGTCTGAAAAATTTCGAGTATTTCTTCTCCTCAAAGGATTGGCTGGTCGTAACCTGGAACACCGTGTATTTAAACCTATTGTTTCTTTTTACCGGGTTGTTTTTTGCGATCCTGATTGCCATTGTTTTATCCGAAATCAGATCCAAACATTATAAGAAAGTGACCCAATCTGTTGTCATTCTGCCGCATTTCATTTCCTGGACATTGGTGTCGATGTTTGTTTTTGCATTGTTGTCGACGGATGTAGGTTTTATTAATGCCATTTTAAAAACGTTTGGTTTTATTCAGGAAGGAGAGGAAATCAATTTTTATTCCAATCCGAATTTATGGGTTGCGATACTGGTTGTTTTAAAAATATGGAAAGATGCGGGTTTCGGCTCCGTTATCTATTTGGCAGCTATTGCAGGTATGGACCAGAGTATGTATGAAGCTGCCAAAATTGACGGAGCAAGCCGGTTGCAGTGTATTACAAAGATTACGTTGCCGCAGCTTAGATCAACAGCCGTTCTATTGACCTTATTTGGCATCGGAGGCATATTCCACGGGGATCTTGGAATGATTTATGCGATTGTAGGCGACAACCCTAGCTTGTACGAGGCGACCGATGTCATAGACACTTATGTATTCAGAATGCTCAGGCAAATGAATGAAATGAGCATGACTGCTGCGATCGGATTTTATCAATCCCTTGTAGGTTTAGTCATCGTATTTGTAGCGAATTATTTGGCCAGGAAATATGATTCGGATTCTGCCATTTTTTAAAGAAAGGAGATTGAAAATGAAAAGCAGCTTGGAGAATAAAGCAATAGATCTATTTTCTTATGTTTTCATGGCTATATTTTCAATATTTTGCATCGTGCCTTTTATCCTTATTATATCAAGCTCCCTGTCGGGTGAAAAAGCGGTACAATTAACCGGTTTTTCTCTTATTCCAAAAGATTTCTCGTTATTTGCTTACGAGGTCATTTTTCAGGATAACACCATATTTACCGCTTACAGGACAACGATCATTATCACGGTTGTGGGTACACTCCTTTGCCTGATCCTTACCAGCGCTATGGCTTATGCCCTTTCCGTCAAAACGTTTACTCACAGAAATAAAATTGCTTTTTTCGTCTTTTTTACGATGTTGTTTAACGGAGGTTTGATACCTTCGTATCTTCTCATCTCCAAATATTTAGGTTTAAGCGATAATATCCTGGTTTATATTGTCCCGGCGTTGATTAATCCGTTTAATATGTTTCTGTTAAGAAATTTCTTCAATCAAATACCGGAATCGCTGGCGGAGTCCGCCAAAATAGACGGAGCGAACGACATCTATATTTTATTTAAAATCATCCTTCCATTGGCAAAGCCTGCACTGGCAACAATCGGATTGTTTTATGGACTCGGTTTCTGGAACAAATGGTTTGAAGCCACCCTTTATATTAACGATAAAGATCTATACTCCTTGCAATATCTGATCATGAAGGTATTGAGAGAGGTGGACTTTATGTATCAAATGGATTACATGCAAGGAGCTGTGCTTAATTATGTCGCCCCCAAAAATACGGTCAAAATGGCTACAGCCGTAGTCACTACAGGCCCTATTATATTTGTTTATCCATTTGTGCAAAAGTACTTTGTTAAGGGGTTAGTAGTTGGAGCCGTTAAGGGCTAAACCCGCGAAAGCGGTTTAGTATAGATGATTGCATAAAAAAGGGAGGAAGTAACATGAAGAAAAAGTTTTTTGTAGTGCTGCTTGCGGTCACGATGCTTGCTGCTTTATTCGCAGCATGCAGCAAGCAAACAAACGAGCCTTCTGAAAGCACGGCGCCAACCAGCAGTCCGACAGAAGGTACGGATCCTGCAGCCAAGAAGGATCCGGTTACGCTTAATATTCGTTTCTTCGGGAATGAGAACGGGCATTATCGCGATGTGGATCCCGCTTTCAGAGAGTTCGAGAGACGGACGCAAGACACGCTTAATACGAAGTTGAATGTGGTATGGACACCGGCTGCCGACTATGGAACAAAGCATCAATTATGGATGACCTCGGGAGAAGACGTCGACCTGTTTGTCCCATGGGAATTGACTAAATTCGCCAAAGACGGCGTATTGGCGGATTTAAGCGAATACTTTAACAACCCTAAATATCCTGGACTTCAAAAGGCTTTCTCCGAAGAGTATATCAATGATAACAAGCTCTTCGGCAAAACCTATGCCATTCCGGTTACCAACTCTTTCATGGATATGGAGGGCGTATGGTACAGAAAAGATTTACTGAAGAAGTATGGAATGGACGAGATCAGCAGTTATGACGATTTATATAACTTCCTTCAAAAAGTGAAAGAAAACGAAAAAGACATGATCCCGTTTGGAAACTATGGAAATACGGCGTTCTTTAAGTTATTTACCGATATCAATGCACAACAGCTGGAGGGGAAAGTATTTCCGTTCACGGGCCAAGGAAATCCGAAGAAAAATTTTGTTTACGTTCAAATCGCCGATGACGGAAAATCCGTTGCAGGTGTGGCGGCTTATGGCGATCCGGCATCCGAATGGGCTAACTTTCATCCCGAATACGGTCTGAATTATCTGATGAACCAGTTTAATCAAGCGAAGCGGTTTAACCAATTTATTCCTGTAGATACCTTGACGAACACGACTGGAACAGGTAAGCCTGAAGCTGCAGGATACATGACTGTAGGCGGTTTCAAGGGGAAAGAAGCTGAGCAAAAGGCAAAAGACCCGAATGCGGAGATCGGTTTCTGGCCGATCATGAAGAACAATCAGGAAATGACGCCTGGAACGCAATCCACGGACGGCAAGGCGTGGAATTTTGTGGCAATACCTGCTTCCTCCAAAAAAATCGACAGAA
This sequence comes from Paenibacillus nanensis, assembly GCF_003583765.1. GTDB lineage: Bacteria > Bacillota > Bacilli > Paenibacillales > Paenibacillaceae > Pristimantibacillus > Pristimantibacillus nanensis. The sequence continues at coordinate 695,410 of NZ_QXQA01000002.1, read as the reverse complement.
CCATGGAATTCCTGGATTGGCTGTTCTCCAGCCAGGAGAACAACGACCTATTCACCTACGGTATCGAAGGCGAAAACTGGGAGGCTGTTGGAGAGAATCAGTGGAAAGTTCCGGATGGCGTCGATCCGGCAAAAAATTACATGTTCCCTGGTTACCAGTTGACCTGGAATCCGACATTAACCAGAATTCCTGCCGGATTGCCGGAGCAGATTGAGCAATATACGGAATATCAATATAAGCCGGACACGTATCAGAAACATGTATTGGCAGGATTTACATTTGACCCAGAGCCTGTGAAGAATGAAATGGCCAAATGCAACACCGTTATGGATAAGTATCTTCCATTCCTATTGTCCGGTTTCGGCGAAGTTGAAGATAATTTGGCGAAGATGAATAAGGATTTGAAGGATTCGGGCGTAGAAAAAATCAAAGAGGAATTAAAAAATCAAATCAACGCCTTCCTCGCCCAGAAAAATTAAAATACTGGAATTTACATTTCGATTGAATGAAGAGCACCTAGAGATTTAGCTAAATCAAATCTTTAGGTGCTCCTAATGTACTTCATCCCTAAGGGAGGTGAGAGAAAACGAGAGCATACGAAGCAAGCTTGGGGTTGGCGAAAGAAGCAGCAAGCAAAAAAATGATGTAAGGAGAGGACATCACTTATGATTTTGCAAAACAAGAAAGCGACCTGGGCTGCGCGCGCCCTGGCCGTCTGTCTGGCGGCAGTCATGCTGTTGCAATTGCTTGTCCCCGCGCCGAATAATCGTGTCTTCGCGGCTAATGAAGATTCGCAGACTGAACCTGCTCAGACTGAACTTGCTAACGGGATTCTGGATAAGATCGACTTCGGCGATCCTAATTCTGAAAACGCTCACAATTTCAGAGGGGAGTTTACCAGTGTTATTACCGGTTTCAAGGGGGAAAATGCCAGGGTATCTGAGCCGCGTGTTCCTGCTTCGGATACGGGAGGGTTTTTAACCTTCTCGATGAAGGTGGATCCATATTTGCAAAATTACTTTACGGTTAAATTTGCTGGAGATGAGACGATGTCTTCTCGAGCGCAAATTGTGATCAATGGCGAACAGATTGGGTATTTCAAAGGGGGAGATTATTCACCTCTGTTAGGCGGCGAACGAGCGCCGAATCAATTCATATACAGCACCATTGTTCTACCTCTGGAGTCAACGAGAGGGAAGGAAATCGTAGAAATCACAATCAATACAACGATTCCTTGGGGGAAGGTCGAACAACCCTCAAGAGGGTACTATACCGGTTATACCCATACCCAGGCTTATATTGATGTAGAGGATGAAGTGCAAGGCTATAAATTTAAAGAAGGTCAGGGACCGGGGACCGTACTGAAATCCGGTGATACCTTCGAGGAAATTGAAGCAAGAATTGAACAGTTGGAACAAGAACCTATTACCACCTTTATGAATCATTATAACCATCTCGGCAATAATCCGAACAACACGTTAAATATCGCGAAATACACAAATGCTCTTCGGTATTATGCCTTGGTCTTGAAAGACGACATATCTCCAATGAAAACCCCGGAAACGAAACGCGAAGCGTTAATGCGCATGTTTCAAGCCATTGACGTTCATACGAAAAACTATTATGGAAATACAAGACTGGTGCTTCGCGGAGGACACCAAGGGGATTGGGGCGGCTTTTACGGCGAACTGGGAGAGGCTTTGTATCTGGCGGAAAACCTGATCTTTGACGAAGAAGTGTTAGGGGAAGAAGCCTACAATGCCTTTCTGGATCAACCTTTTGCTACAGGAACGGTTGAAGGAGAATTTTCCCTTGCCAGCGCAGGGTGGAACGGTGAACCATTAACCCGAAGAATGGCTTGGGAACGGGTGTTGAAAGCGAATTTTGATTTCGCCCGTTCCAGACAATCGTATATTACGAATCAGGTGTTCTATACGTACGAAGGCGCATGGAAAGCTCATGAAGGGCTCAGGATGGTAGGGTCGGAATTCTATGAAGGGAAAGAGCGCAGTCATCAAATTTTATATGAAATATTTGGAATAAGACCCTGGTTAGGAGAAGAAGTACTGGTAGGTCCTAATGGGGAAGAGTTGGATCTCTATCATAGTTTGTTTGCTCATGATGGTTCAGCTGTCTTTACCGATGATTATGTACATATCGTCGGCAAAGGGCTTGCAAAAAGCAAATTGGATGAAGAAGGCCACGTCGTTCGACGCAAGCCTTATGGAGAGCATCATACAAATCTAACCAAAGGCGGATTGGGAAGAGAAAATCATTATGTGGGGATCTATGGGGAAGTAACCAATTATATATTGGAATACTTCTATCGAACCTTGGATCAGCCTGGGGATGAAGAACTCAATGATGAGCTTCTGAAACAAGCGCTTAACAGCTTTTATGGTCGTTTATGGACTCGAATCCAAGACCTGGATGAAGAGGGCAAAAGACTCTTCGCGATGAATGCCCCTTTAGATGCGCGGAATGGGGGTATGCCTTCCAGAACTACTGCGTATGGCCCCAGAATGCTCGGATATGGCACGTCCTATGCTTATTTGGAAAAACATATGGCGGATCATGAGGAACGTTATAGCGGTCCGGAATGGGAGAAGTATTGGGACTATGCCAGATATACGGTAGGGGCTGTACAGCAGATGAAGATGGATAATCGCTTATTGGGCGATTTGAATTCGAGGGATTTCCATCTGCGTGAAACCTATGAGTATATATTCAATACCCGGAAGGACTATGCAAGGTTTAATGATGTCAAGGCCGGGGTTGTCCTTCCTCAGACCGATTTCGATTATTATACAGAACAAGAGATTGCCGCATTAGATGTCAATCCGGAGGACTATGAACAGTTTGCATGGATCGATGTAGATAATAATTTCATCTCCATGCGAGATGGGGACTTTAGAATGTTCGGGTCGCTATCGAAGAATAACGCGGCATTTCCGGGAACTGGAAATCTTCATATTGTCACACCTGAGTATGTGCGGCTGGTGCAGATCGCTCACAATAATCAATTGCAATATGAAGATTACTACATCAGATCGCATGATATGGATGTCTATTTCCAGCGAGGAGAACCGCCAGTCAAAGGGTTCGCGCCTCAAGCCCTGGCAGGTGAAATATTGCCCATTGCGTATCAGCCAGGGGTTGGTACAGTAGTCCGGGACAATTTTGAAGTCGATCATCCTTATTCAACTTTGACGGATTTAATGGCTGCAAGATATGGGGAGTATTTCATCCTCACGAATACCACTCGTGCTGAATACGGAAATGAACGTTCCTTTGAGGTGGAGTTGCCTTCCGATTATACAGGAAATGAGATCTTCGATTTTGTATCTAAAACAACTATTCCGGTAGTCAATGGCAAAGTAAACATTGAACCTGAAAGAGGAATGATTCTAAAATTATCAAACAAATTTGATCCGGCTCCAAAACCAAATCATGTTGATTTTGTCAAAGCGGTTGAAGGAAATGGTAGCGTAGATGTTATATGGAAAACGACTGCCGGAGGAAAAACGTATACCATCAAACGTTCTGAAACGGAACATGGTCCGTATGCCGTGATTGCAGAAGGGTTAACGGGCAATCACTATAAAGATACCGATGTGGTGGGCGGGAAAGAATATTACTATAAAGTGGCAGCCGTGAATGAACATGGATCAGGCTGGGAGTCATGGCGCGCAAAAGCTGATCTGAGCGATGCAGGATCCCAAAATCTTGCTTCCCCCTGGCAGCAGGATTTAATAGGCACCACCCAAGGCAGCGCAACGGTTAACGGCGATGGGATTACCATTCAGAATGTGGATGGAAAAGGCCTGGACGTAGGGGACGATTTTAATATCTATAAAAGAGATATTAAGGATTCCTTCCACTATGTCCATCAGACAGCCATTGGAAACAGCTCGATCAGTGCCAGGATCGATCAGAATAGCGGCGCTCTGAGCGGTATTATGCTAAGGGAAGAGCTTTCTGAAAATTCCCGTTATCTGTATTTTGGCGCGGATGACCAAGGGAACCTGGTATTGCAGGATCGTAATCGAGTATCCTTCGTGGTATGGAATGGCGGTAAACCTGTAAGTCCGTTCAATCATGGACTTAAAGGGTATCATGTCAATGACTTTCCTTATATCAAGCTGTCGTGGCATCATAACTCACAGATCGCCCATGCTTTTGTATCGAAAGATGGAGTCGATTGGAAATACGTCGCGAAATCAGAAAGTTTATTTCCATATGCCTATTATACAGGACTCGTTTCGACTCAAGAGGCGGCATTCAGCGAAGTAACCGTATCGGCTATGCCGAGAGAGAGTCTGATGCCGTTTGTGGAGAAGGAAAAAGATCAAATCACTTTGCATTGGAATAAACCCAAGCAAGCTTCCTGGTTCAACGTATACCGCACTTACGATGACGAGGCGAGTTTGACCGATCCGGTATTCAAGCCTGGTACGACCGAACTGGAAGACGTCTCCCCTTGGGAGGAGGTCCTCACGAGTGCAAGAGCAATGCCATTCCGGGACACCCTGCGGTATGGGAGCGTGTATTACAAGGTGCTGCCCGTTCATGACGACGGCTCCCCGCAGCCGTTCTCGGCAACGGCTTCCGCTGATGCGGATTCCATTACGACGGTGATGGAGGATGCGATGAGCTTGCCGGCCAACGACTATACGAAGGCGAGCTTCTACCTGTACCATAAAGAATTGGATCGTATTAAAGCGGAGATGATGAAGCCTGAATTTGACGAGGCGAAGCTGATTGACGAAATCTACGAAGCGAAGGAGCTGCTCGTTTCGGTACGGACGCTGCTGACGAAAATTCAGATGGATCCATCGATGGCCAGAGCCTCCGAGAAGTTCTGGCAGAATGATAAAATCTCCGAGGAACAGAACGCGTGGTATTTATTTGATGGAAATCCCGACACGATTGCCCACAACAGGTCAGCCGTGAGCTGGGTTGACGTAGACTTTGGCGCAGGGAACGAAAAAGTGGTGGATACGTTCCGCTACCTGCCAAGGAGAACGCATGTAGGCCGTGTCAACGGGACCGTCTTTAAGGGATCGAATGACGGCGAGAATTGGACGGATCTGTATAAGATTCCGAATGCGTCGATTTATGAGTGGTATTCCGGCCTTAATCCGGAAAAGACGCCATATCGTTATATCCGCATCTATGACGATCATAACGGTTTCGTAAACTTTGAAGAAATCGAGTTTCTTGAAATCCCGGTTGACAAAACGCTCCTCGAGCAATTGTTGGATGATGCGGCTGAAGTTGTAGCCGAATATTACACAACCGAAAGCTTTGAAGCTTTCCAAGCGGCGCATACGAATGCCGAGTCGGCGGCAGGCAATGCCGATGCGGCTCAGGAGGAGATCGATGCGGCCGCGGCAAGCCTGCTGGAAGCGCTCGAAGGGCTGAAGTTTATCGAAGGGCTGCCGGTGCTTGCTCCGATCGGCGACAAACTCGTCATTGCCGAGCAGCAGCTGACATTTACAGTTGAAGAAATGAACGGCATGAACGGAGTCCAGTTCGATGCAGTCAATCTGCCTGCAGGAGCTTCTTTTAACGCGGAGACGCGCACATTCGACTGGACGCCGGCCAAAGAACAGGGAGGCGTGCATCCGATAACCATTACCGTCAAATCCGGAGCGTTGTCCTCCTCCAGAACCATTAAGATTACGGTGAAAGGATTGCCTGTAATCACGGCTGAGCCGATTGTGGAAGTGATAGCGAAGGAACGGCTTACCTATCAGTTGCCGGCAACCGATCCTTCGGGGGCGGAACTGACTTACCAGGCTGAGAATCTGCCAGCGGGCGCATCCTTCGACGCAGCGGCCGGCGTGCTCTCCTGGACGCCGGGACAGGCTGATTATGGCAGCCATCCCGTAACTTTTAAGGTTGCTAACGGAAGCTTCGATACCAGCCAAACCGTAGAATTCAAGGTTAAGCTGAATATAATTCCGTCTAAAGGCTATACGCGGGGCAGCCACTATCTGTACCTGAAGGAAGCGGCGCGGATTGAAGCGGAAATGGCGAAGCCGGAAGCCGATAAGGCGCAGCTGGCTGTCGAGCTTGAGCAGGCGGAAGCTTCGCTTGAAGAAGTGCCGTTGTCGCTGTATTCATTCGAGGGCAACGTAGAGAATACATTTGGTAAGCATGACGGAACGGTCTATGGAAACGCTGGTTACTCTGAGGGCAAGATGGATCAAGCGGTCTATATGAATGGTACGGACAGCTACATGACATTGCCGTCAGAACATGCCCTTTCCGGTTACGATTCCATTACTGTAGCAACCTGGGTTAACTGGAGAGGCGGCGGCAACTGGCAAAGAATATTCGACTTCGGCAACAATACGAATCAGTTTATGTTCCTTACGCCGAAATCAGGCAACAATACGCTGCGGTTTGCGATCAAGAACGGCGGCGGCGAGCAGATCGTGCAGACGACTGTGATGCCGATGAATGAGTGGGTGCATGTGGCGGTTACGCTTGGGGACAGAACGGCGAAGCTGTATGTGAACGGCGAACTAAAGGCTACGAACACCAATGTCACCATCAAGCCGAGCGATTTCAAGCCGGGCGTGAACTACATCGGCAAGAGCCAGTTCAACGATCCGTTGTTCAACGGCATGGTCGACGAGTTCCGCATTTACAATTCGGCCTTAAGCGCGGAGGAAATCCAGGCCTTATACAACAATACGGCGCAATGGATCGATAACAGCTTGCTATCGGTTCTTCTGGATGAAGCGGCTGCCATTCAAGCCGAACATTATACGGAAGAAAGCGTAGCGGCTCTTCAGACGGCAGCTTCGGAAGCGAATCAGGTATTCGATAATGCCGATGCAACCCAAGAGGAGATCGATGCGGCGGCGGCAAGCCTGCTGCAATCGCTGGAGTCGCTCGTGATCAAAATTACAGCGTCGCTCGACCCTTCCGAACCGAACGGCCTGAACGGGTGGTACACGGCGCCGGTAACGGTGACATTGTCGGCTCACGGGAATGTGCAGTACAGTATGGATGGCGGTGCCAGCTGGTTCGCCTATGACGCGCCTGTTACTCTGAGCCAGGAAGGCATACACCAAATGCTGTATCGTCCGGCAACGGGAACCGATGCGGCTCATCCGAAATCGGTGGATGCGAAGATCGATCTGACTGCGCCTCAAGTCACGATTGCCGGCGAAGCGTCGTATACCATTGATCAGACGATCAGCATCTCGTGCAGCGCGGTCGACGCCGTATCCGGCGTCACGTCTACGTCGTGCGAAGCGCCGCTTGTAGAGGTCAAGGCGTATACGCTTGAGCCGGGCGTTCATACCGTAACGGCGGATGCGGTGGATGCCGCCGGTCACCGCGGATCTGCGGAGCATATGTATAGCGTGGTCGCGACGTTCGACAGTCTGTCCGCGCTGACCGGTACCTTCGCGGCAGAAACCGGAGCTCCAGGATGGCAAGGCATTGCGACATCCCTTCAGCAGAAGTTAGCGAGCGCACAAGCGAAGGCTGCCGAAGGCAAAGGTCAAGAAGCTCGTAGCCAGCTTCAGGCATTTATTCATGAAGCGAATGCTCAGAGCGGGAAGAAGCTGACGCAAGAGCAGGCGGCCGCGCTGGTCCGCTGGGCGCAGTGGCTGCACGATGAGACGCCGCTTGCGGGAGGGGTGCCGGGGAAACCTGTCCTCTCCGACAACAACGGTCACGATGGGCTGAAGGACGGCAGCTATACCGTCACGATGAACCTGTGGTGGGGGAACAACGGCACCGCGTTCAAGCTGTACGAGAACGGCGTGCTGATGGATACGCAGCTGCTGACGGACGACTCGCCGAGCGCGCAAACCGTGAGGACCGATATTTCGGGCAAGGCGAACGGAACGTATACGTACACCTGCGAGCTGACAAATGCCTTCGGCACGACTGCATGCGATCCGCTTGTCGTCACCGTCACCGATGCCGCGCCGGGCAAACCGGCAGTGTCCCATGACAACTGGGACGGCGACGGGAATTACAAGGTTACGATGAATATGTGGTGGGGAACGAACGGTTCCGAATACCGTCTGTACGAGAATGGGGAGTTGATCGACTCGCAGACGCTGACCGCAGCGACCCCGGGCGCCCAGAAGGCGACAACGGGCATCTCCGGCAAAGCTCCGGGCATATACGAATACCGCGCCGTATTGGTCAATGCGGCGGGAGAGACGTCCAGCGAGACGATTACGATTACCGTCAAGGAGCAAGAGGCTTCATAAACGAGTTAACCTGCCATAAATCATGAAGCCCCCAATTGTATCTTCGTTGTGAATTGGGGGCTTCACTTTTTGGAATCTAAAAGAGAAAGAGTGGGGATTAACGCCGACAAGCTGCAGCAGCAACGATGAGCAAGAATAAAAAGGAGGGATAAGAATGGAATTTAAACCAATAAGAAAGCGCTGTCAACGTTTTTGTATCTATATTCTTTGTTTTACTTTAGCTATCACCTTTACAGGCTTTGGAGGGAAGGAAACAGCGGAAGCGGCTGTTTCTCCGCTGATTACTTCTTACAAGCCGCAGGCGGTAAGCGCTGATACGAATGCTTCCTATACGGATGCAAACGGGAACACAGTGTCGGCGACGATCCATCACCCGGGCATTGCTATGTCGCTCGCCGATCTGGACAATATGCGCGACCATGTTAGAGCAGGGGACGAACCGTGGAATACGGCGTTTGAGGCGTTTGCCGCCGACCCGCAGTCCAAACCGAATCCAAGAATCCTATACGAAGCCGGGAATGATCTGTTCGTTAATATCCGCGGACCATGGGCCTTTACCGATGCGAACGGAAAATATTGGGCGAATCCAAGCGATTATGTGGGAACGCGCGCGAATACGGATGCTTTGGTCGCTTTTAAACAAGCGATTATGTGGTATATTACCGGCGACGAGACGTACCGTTCCAGCGCGATGTCTATCATTAGGGCATATTCCGGCATCCAGTCCGTTGCTCCTCATACGAGCTTCCGATTTGCGACGATGACATATTTGCTTGCGGCGGCTGCCGAGATTATGCGCTATTCCAACACCCAGACGGCTAGTCTGAAATGGACGGCAACCGATACTCAGAATTTTACAAACATGATGGAGCTTTGCTCGGTCACCTATAACCCGCATTCTTTCTTCATGAACCAGCATCAGTTTACGGTCATGGGGACAATGGCGCGGGCGATCTTTACCAATGACCTGGCGCTGTATGCGGAGGCCGTAGAGGCAGCAATGGTTAACGCCGCAGGTGATGATGGAGGAAGAAACGGCTCAATCAAGCATGAAATGCGCTGGATGACGACGAATGAAATGACGGGAGAACCGCTCGACCCGTCGGATTATCATGTGCAGTTAATGGAAATGGGCCGCGATGTGGGACATGCTTACGCCAATATCGCCGGATTATCTACATTGGCGCAGACCATCTACGCACAGGGGACGAAGGTTGACCCGGTAGACGGAACCATATCCACGGCCGCTAATGCAGTGAATCCATTCAACTTTCTCGATGATCGACTATTGGCAGGGACGACCTATGCTCTGAAATATCATTTGGGATATGATGTGCCATGGACGCCCGCAGTCGCCAACCAAAGCTATGCCGGGCAAATTTTTGACAAGATCAATCCGGATCTAAGAGGCAGAATCGATGGGTTCAACAGCGTTCTATACAACTATTATAAATATATCGAAGGGCAGGACATGACTCAGGAAAAATTCAAATACCTAGCCTATGCCTATGAAACCAGAATGCCGGAGGTGGCGGGAAAGGATTATCCGCTGGCTTCGTTGCTGTATACGCCCGATGCAGCCAAGGCTGATGGGGTGAGCAATCGGATCATTCTGGGTCCTATCACGGGATTGACGGCAACGAGTACAGGTTCGGATTCGATCAAATTAAGATGGACGGCTGTACCGGACGCGCTCGGTTACAACATCTACAGATCCACGGAAGAAAACGGAACGTATACCCAGATTAACAGCGCGCCAATTCCAACAACGTCTTATAGCGATACAAGCTTGACCCCCAATACGATTTACTATTATAAGGTCCGCGTATCCGGGGCATCAAGTTTTGCCGTTGTATCGGCCACAACGGGGGGAGACGGCATTCCGGATTTCGATGTAAGCCGTTATTCTCTACATGTCCATCATAAGCATCAATCCGTATTAAGGGTCATTCATCCGGACCGAAGCATTCAAGTTCTTAACAGCCAAGCGAGCTTTACTTCATCCGATCCGGCTGTGGCAACCGTCAATTCGGCAGGCTTGGTGACAGGAATAAGCGTGGGTACGGCTACGATTACCGCGACCTATAACGGTCAAGCTTATCAGGCAATCGTACAAGTCATCGCCGACGCCGCGTTAAAAGCCTGGTACAAATTGGACGCAACGAGCGGAGCTTCAGCCGCAGACGCATCTGGATATGGCAATCACGGGACGATGAATGGCGGTACGGCCTGGACGGCAGGCAAATTCGGCAACGCTGCGGATCTAGCGGGAACCAACGGCTATATCGCGCTTCCCGGCGGTATAGTCTCCGATGCCGACACGATCACCGTCGCGGCTTGGGTCAATTTGGATACGGCGAGCAACTGGACACGCATTTTCGATTTTGGTTCGGGAACTTCCACTTACATGTATCTTTCGCCGAAAAACGGGGCCAACAGCAAAATCCGATTTGCGATCAAAAACAATAATTCGAGCGAGCAAATCATTGAAGGGCAGTCGGCGCTGCCTACGGGAGGCTGGCATCATGTGGCCGTCACGTTAAACGGCTCGACCGGCACGCTCTATGTTGACGGCGTTCAAGCGGGAAGCCATGCGTCCATGACCATCAAACCGTCCGATCTGGGCGCTACGGCGCAGAACTGGATCGGACGCTCCCAATACGCCGACCCGTATCTCGATGGACGAGTGGATGATTTCAGAATCTATAACCGCGCGATAAGTTCATCGGAAGTGACGAGCGTGATGAACGGACAAACTTTGGGAACCGTAACGGCAGCACCGACAGATGTGACGGCTGCGACTGCAGACCATAGATCGATTAACATAAGCTGGCCGGCCGTAACGGGAGCAGCGGGTTACAACGTGTACATCTCTGATTCTTTGGCGGAGAATGCCGTCTATACCAGGGCGAATAGTCAAGTGATTACTGGAACAACGTATACCAGCCTGGGATTGAAGCCGATAACGGCCTATCATTTCAAGGTAACGGCAGTGAATGCAATAGGAGAATCGGACATGTCGGCCATTGCCTCCGCAACAACCGATGGCATGCCTGTCGCAGGCCTCCTAACCTGGTATAAGCTTGATGAAACAAGCGGAGTTTCAGCCGCAGATGCATCCGGAAGCGGGAAGCATGGGACGATGAATGGCGGTACAGCCTGGACGACGGGTAAAATCGGAGGCGCTGCGGATCTGGCCGGACCGAACGGCTATATTGCGCTTCCCGGCGGTATTGTCTCCGAGACCGACACGCTTACCGTTGCCGCATGGGTGAATCTGGACACGGCGAGCAACTGGACGCGCATATTCGATTTCGGTTCCGGATCTTCGACCAGCATGTTCCTCACGCCGAAAAACGGAGCCAACGGGAAAATTCGGTTTGCGATCAAAAATAATAATTCGAGCGAGCAAATCATTGAAGGAGGGTCGGCGCTGCCGACGGGAAGCTGGCATCATGTGGCCGTCACGTTAAACGGTTCGACCGGCATTCTCTATGTGGACGGCTCCCAAGTGGGAACCAATACGTCGATGACCCTTAAACCGTCTGACTTGGGCGCTACCACTCAGAATTGGATCGGCCGCTCCCAGTACCCGGATCCCTATCTTGACGGACGGGTGGATGACTTCCGTATTTATGACCAAGCGCTTCCTGCCGATGAGATCGCTGCGCTTGCCGCACCCGGCATGATCGCGTGGTATAAATTCGATCAATCCAGCGGGAATACAGCGGCAGACGCTTCAGGAGATTTCAAACATGGAACGATGAATGGCGGCGCAGCCTGGACGACAGGCAAAGCTGGCAATGCAGCGGAGCTAAACGGATCAAACGGTTGTATTGCTCTTCCTTCCGCTGTTGTCTCCGGTGCAGACGCAATCACTATAGCGGCCTGGGTAAATCTGGATAGCGTTAACAATTGGTCGCGCATTTTCGATTTCGGGTCCGGAACCGCGACCAATATGTTCCTCACGCCGAAGAATGGAGCAAACGGTAAAATCCGCTTCGCGATCAAGAAGAACGGTTCGAGCGAACAAATCATTGACGGACAGTCGGCGCTGCCTACGGGAGGCTGGCATCATGCGGCCGTCGCCTTAAATGGATCAACGGGTACCCTCTACGTGGACGGCGTTCAAGTCGGGCAAAATACCGCGATGACCCTTAAGCCGTCCGATCTGGGAGCCACCGCCCAAAACTGGATCGGACGCTCCCAATACACGAACGACCCTTACCTCGACGGGCGGGTGGATGACTTCCGGGTATATAACCAAGCCCTTTCTGCCGGCCAGATTGCTGCCCTTGCAGGAAATTGATGCGGCCGTTCTTTCGTGTATGAAGCGAAGGTATGGAGTTATAAACTGGACAGGAAAGTAATTGAAGTACGTTGCTGAGTGCCTTCATAACGGAGAAAAAAGCCTGTAGGCCCTGCTCCATAAGGAGCAGCAGAGTCTACAGGCTTTTTCAATTACGAAGACCCTTTTCCTTGTATTGCTCTCCGGGTTCAAAAAGCATCAGAAACCTTTTCTGTGATATTTTGAACTTGAACACTCCAAAACTTGGTATTAAAGTCGAAAAGGGAAAGTCGTTTATCGTATCTGTGGGATTCAATTGTACCTGGGAAGGATGAAGCGGTTATGAATGATCATTACCATTTGTTATCGAAGAAGGGAGCTTGGGGAGATCAAGGAGACGGCACCTATGTCAATCCTATCTTGCCCGGCGATTATAGCGATCCGGACGCCATTCGGGTCGGGGATGATTATTACGCCGTCTCCTCTACCTTGCATTGCTCTCCCGGGATGGCGGTGCTGCATTCCAAAGATCTCGTGAATTGGAGCATGATCGGACATGTCGTTCAAGATTTGACAAGCATCGGCCCGGAATACAATTACGATCGCATGAATCGTTACGGCAGAGGCGTTTGGGCCGGCGCCATTCGGTTCCACAACGATAAATATTGGGTGTATTTCTTCACGCCCGACGAAGGCTTGTTTATGAGCACGGCAACCGATCCGGCGGGCCCTTGGGAGCCGCTTCATCGGGTTTGGGAGGTGGCCGGATGGGACGACTGCTGTCCCTTCTGGGACGATGACGGGCAAGGCTACCTGGTTGCCACCCATTTCGCCGATAACTACTATATTCATTTGATTAAGCTTAGCGAAGACGGCAAGGAGCTGCTGCATGACAGCGATAGAATTATTCATCAATACAAAGGGAGCGAAGCCAATAAGCTCTACAAAATAAACGGAACCTATTATTTCTTCCACAGCGAGGTGCGCGCTCGGGAAGGCGTTGAAGCCCGGGATGTCATGATGTTAAGGGCAGAGCATATTTATGGTCCTTATGAGGAGAAGGAAATTATCCATACCCACGGCAAGGAAATAGACCGGGAGCCGAATCAAGGCGGACTTGTCCAGACGGTTTCCGGGGATTGGTACTTCATTAGCCATCAAGGAACGGGCGCGCACGAGGGCAGGCCGCTGCATTTGCTGCCCGTAACATGGGTGGACGGATGGCCGATTATCGGAGAAGATACGGACGGGGACGGTGTCGGGGAGATGGTATGGGGAGGCAGGAAGCCGATTAACGGGCATCCCGCAACGGTGCTTTCCACATCCGATGATTTTGACAGAGCCGATCTTGCGCCTTATTGGGAATGGAACCATCAGCCAAGAGCCGATAAGTGGTCGTTAACGGAACGGCCCGGCTATTTGCGTCTGTATGCGTGCCAACCAATCGACAAGGACAATTTTTTCACCGTATGCAACGTCCTTTCGCAAAGAACGTTCAGAACCGTTCACAACGAAGCAACGGTAAAGCTAGAGATCGGCGGCATGGCGGATGGACAAGAAGCGGGCCTTTGCCACTTCGCGAAAACCTATTGCACGGTTGGCGTTCAACAGCTGAACGGGACAAGGGTCCTGAAGTTCAATAGCTCGGGAACGGTCGTATGGGGCCCGAAACTAACAGGCACCGACCTTTGGTTAAGATCGGTGTGGAACATAGACGGAATCAGCCGGTTCGAATACAGCGCGGACGGGGCGCAGTTTGAGAGCTTGGGAGACGCCTATCAGCTGAGTTGGGGCCATTACAGGGGAGACCGGATTGGGGTATACAGCTTTAACAGCGAGAGCGAGCAGGGTTATATCGATGTCGACTATTTCAGTTATGAGGTGCTAGGAGTGGATAAGGAATGAAATCGCCATTGTTTAGAGATCCCATCTATGACGGAGCGGCGGATCCCGTAGTCGTATGGAATCGGCAGGCCAAGGAATGGTGGATGATCTATACGAACCGCCGCGCGACGCAGGATGGGCCGAAATTCGGATGGGTGCATGGCACCGATCTCGGTGTTGCTTCTTCATCGGATGGCGGATCTACTTGGTTATACCGTGGAACCCTGCAGGGGCTCGAAACGGAATGGGGCAGAAATACGTTCTGGGCGCCGGAAATCATTTGGCATGATGGGCTGTACCACATGTATGTTACGTACGTCCATGGCGTGCCTGTGGATTGGACGGGCAAGGCTCGTATCCGGCATTATACAAGCCCCGACCTGATTCGTTGGGCGTTCCAGTCCACGCTTGGGATCAGCGAGGAGAACGTAATCGATGCTTGCGTGTACCAGCTGCCGAACGGGATGTTCCGAATGTGGTTTAAGCAGCGGAATCATACCTATGCTGCCGAGAGCAAGGATCTGTATGAGTGGCAGCCGATTGGTCCGGTGATTACCGAAAGAGGACACGAAGGACCGAATGTTTTCCGCCTGGGCGGCTATTATTGGATGATCGTAGACGAGTGGAGAGGACAAGGCGTGTTCCGTTCCGATGATCTTACGGCATGGGAGCGGAACGGCCTCATTCTCGACCAGCCTGGCAGACGCGAGGATGACGGGACGATCGGCCTTCACGCGGATGTGGTCGTGCAAGGAGATGAGGGGTATATCTTTTATTTTACACATCCCGGCCGCGTGAATGGGCATCATGAGGAGTCGAACCATTATGAATGGCGCCGCTCCTCCATTCAGGCGGCCAAGCTGGAGGTAGTGGACGGGGTACTGATCTGCGATCGCGACATGGAGTTTGAGTTGAATCTTAGGGCGGAAGATCGATAGAATATGGTGAAGAACTTTATTGGTCCGGATTAGTTTAAGAGGCATCCCAATGAACCGGGATATGCCTCTTTTCTTTGTTCTGCATGTACCTTGGAAAGGTAAAAGTAGATAATTTTTTAGTACATAAGTTGTGATTTTGATATCGCTTTCATTCCTTCTAATTGTTAGCATTACAGTGTAATCCATTCTTATAATTAGGAGGAATTATGATGGCCAAAAAGTTCAGGATCTCGGTAATCGCTTCCTTGTTACTGTCAGTGATTCTTGCAGCATCCGCCTCGGCAGCATGGGTATTCTACGAGCCAATGAGTTGGCACAACACCAGTACTTGGCAAAAAGCAGATGGGTATTCCAACGGAGCAATGTTTAATTGTACCTGGAGGGCGAAGAACGCGAACTTTACAAGCGCTGGACAACTGGAGCTGAAAATCACGAGTCCTTCCTACAACAAATTTGATTGCGCCGAGTATAGATCCACGAATAAATACGGTTATGGAAAGTACGAGGTCAGTATGAAACCGGCCAAAAATGTAGGCATCGTTTCCTCCTTCTTTACTTACACCGGTCCTAGTGACGGAACACAATGGGATGAAATCGATATCGAGTTCCTAGGAAAAGATACAAGGAAGGTTCAATTCAACTACTATACGAACGGCGTGGGAGGCCACGAGAAGATTGTTGATCTCGGCTTCGATGCTTCTCAAGGATTTCACACCTACGCATTCGACTGGCAGCCGGGATACATCAAGTGGTACGTTGACGGCGTATTGAAGCATACAGCAACTTCCAATATTCCGAAGACGCCAGGTAAAATCATGATGAATCTGTGGAACGGTACAGGCGTAGATGCTTGGTTAGGCAGCTATAACGGGGCGAATCCGATATATGCGTATTATGACTGGGTAAAATATACAAGCAATTAATGGAAAAAAGCGCCATCAACAATTCGATTCTATGAAATCGAAGATTGATGGTGTTTTTTTGCGTTTTTCAGCTCGTAACTACTGGTTATGAAAAGGTTTGAAAAAGTTTGTTTTGATATGATTTTAGGTTTACTTTATCGGGTGCAATGGAAGGGGCACTATCGATTATGATAAGTACAAATGCGAGAGAGTAAGCGATTACATGCAAAGAGGAAGCATAAGAAGCTAGGAGGAGCACAGATGAAACCGCTAACAGAGATGACCCCGGAAGAAGGGCCAACGCTCAAAAGAAACCGGTTCTGGTTCAAAGCATTCCAGCAGCGTTACTTGTACATGATGTCACTTCCATTCGTCATATGGATTTTTATTTTCAGTTATGTGCCTGTATGGGGCTGGGTTACCGCTTTTCAAAATTATAAGCCAAAGGATACTATTTTCGATCAGAAATGGGTAGGATTTTCGAATTTTATTGAATTATTCCAGGATGAAAGATTTTATATTGTTCTTCGAAATACGCTGGCCATGAGTACGATGGGACTCCTTGTAGGCTTCACGGTCCCTGTTATATTCGCATTATTGTTAAACGAGATGAAAGGCCAGTTTTTCAAACGGTCGGTTCAAACGATTTCGTATTTGCCTCACTTTGTTTCATGGGTTGTCGTTTCCGGACTCGTGTATAAGATGCTTTCGACAGACGGCGGAGCGGTGAACCAATTGCTCATGTGGCTTAACATTATCGACCAGCCGATTCAGTTTATGGCTAAAGGCAATTTGTTCTGGGGAATTGTAACCGTTTCGGATTTATGGAAGGAAATGGGCTGGAACTCGATTATTTTCCTGGCAGCGATGGCTGGCATCGATCCCGAGCTTTACGAAGCGTCAACGGTTGACGGCGCAGGCAGATTCCGCAAGATGTGGCATATCACGCTGCCTGGCATTCGTACAACCTTCATGGTCCTCTTCATCTTGTCGATTGGCCACTTAATCAGCATCGGCTTCGAGAAACAGTTCTTGCTTGGCAACCCTCTTGTGTCTGATTATTCAGAGGTGTTCGATCTGTATGCGCTTAAGTACGGTATTCAAATGAGCCGATACTCGTACGGTACGGCAATCGGTATATTCAATTCCGTAGTCAGCATCCTGCTAGTGTTTATCGCGAACGGAATATACAAGAGAGTCACCAAAGAAACAGTCATATAGGAGGCGCTGCAAATGCAGGGAGTCGTTCAAAAAAATATCGGCGATAAACTATTCGACCTATTCATCTATATATTCATGACGATGGTAGCCATTGTAACCTTATATCCGTTTTTAAACGTGCTCGCGATTTCATTCAACGATTCGGTGGATACCGTGCGAGGCGGTCTGACGATTTACCCGCGAGAATTTACCTTACGAAACTATGAAACGATTTTCGGATTTGAGGGCTTGATAACCGGCTTTAAAAACACCGTCATCCGGACGGTAGCCGGTACGGCAATCGGTGTCGCGGCGGCGTCCATGATGGCTTATACGTTAAGTCGTCCCGATTTTCAAGGCAGAAGATGGATGTCGGTTTTGTTCGCCCTCACGATGTATTTCTCCGGCGGACTCATTCCGGGCTTCCTGTTGATGAAATACTTAGGCTTGATCGGTACCTTCTCCGTTTACCTCGTTCCTGCACTGCTCAGCGTTTGGAATGTGTTCGTTATCCGCTCGTATATCGACGGACTGCCGTTCGCGCTTCAAGAATCGGCTAAAATTGACGGCGCAAATGATTGGACTATATTTTGGAAAATTATTTTGCCGCTATGTCAACCCGTATTGGCGACAATCGCGTTGTTCATTGCTGTCGGACACTGGAATTCCTGGTTCGATACGTACTTGTTCAATAACAGGAATCCGGAAAATACGACGCTGCAGTACGAGCTGATGAAGGTGCTGTTATCTACGCAGACGGGCAGCAATTACCGCGACCCGAACGCACAGCAGGCAATGGCGGCGGTATCGCCTGAATCCATCAAGATGGCGATTACAATCGTCGTTACCGTCCCCATCTTGCTTGTATATCCATTCCTTCAAAAGTATTTTGTCAAAGGAATGACGCTTGGCGCAGTAAAAAGCTAATAGAGGCTTCATACAAGCTTCTCGGTGCTGAAAACCGGACTTTTTGAACACGCACTAATAACGGTAATAGCAGGTTTCCTGTTATATACATTCAAATCACGCACTAGAAAAAGGGAGGCTTCAACGAAATGAAGAGAAAGATGCAAATGGCGCTTAGTCTGATGTTGGCACTCACATTCGTATTCGTCACAGCATGCAGCACTTCGAATACGGATAGCGGTAATGGCACAACGACGCCAGAAACAACAAATGCAGCAAACGAGCCGCCGGCTGAGCCCATGACGATTCGCTTCGCAACCGGCAACAACCCGAACTGGGATGACATGCAATCCGATATCGGCAAATTTATTAAAGAAAAAACAGGCATTACCATTAAACCGGAATTCCCTGTCGGCGGTTCCAGCGATGAAATGCTCGCGCTTATGGTAGCAACCGATGAGTATCCGGATCTGGTCGTTCCGGGCAGCGCTACGAACAAAATGGTCGATGCAGGCGCTTTACTCGATCTTCGTCCTTTGATCGAAGAGCATGCTCCTAACATTAAAAAGGTTTACGGCGAATATTATAACCGTCTTCGTTGGAGCAAGGATGATGACGCGATTTATACGCTATCGCTGACCGGCGTCGATCATACGTACTTCGATTCGGGCAGCGGTTTCCAATTGCAGCACCAAGTGCTTGAAGCAGCCGGCTATCCGGAGATCAAAACCGTTAAGGACTTCGAAGCCGCAATCAAAGCCTATCTTGAGAAAAACCCGACCACTGAAGACGGCCAGCCGAATATCGGTTTGTCGCTTAACGGCGGGGAATGGCAAATTCTCATTTCCGTTACAAACCCTGCGTTCTACGCAACTGGAGCACCGGACGATGGCGAGTTCTTCATTAATCAAGAAACGTATGATGCAATCATGCACTACCAGCGTCCCGAAGAAAGAGAATATTTCCGTTGGCTGAATCACATGAACGATATCGGCTTGCTGGACCCGGAAAGCTTCATCCAGAAATACGACCAATATAAAGCAAAAATCGCTTCCGGCCGCGTTCTGGGTCTTATCGACCAATCGTGGGACTATGGACAGGCAGAGAACGCATTGAAAGCCGAAGGCAAATTCGGTGCGACATACGCTCGTTTCCCTGTAACCTTGAATGAAACGTTCCAGGATCATTCCTTCCATGGTACGGGTTACCTTCCGGCCCTCGGGATTGCGATTACAAAAGATGCTCAAGATCCGGTTCGTTTGATCAAATTCCTGGACTACCTTGCTTCCGATGAAGGCCAAGTGCTTCTCAACTGGGGGATTGAAGGCAAGCATTACAATGTGGTAGACGGCAAACGCGTCATTCCTGCCGATTTGCTGGAGCTGAAAACGAATGACAACAACACTTTTGTGAAAACAACGGGTATCGGCAACTACAACATATCCGCCCGTTACGGAGACGGCGTGAAGGATCCGTCCGGCAATTACTACACAACGACATTCCCTGAGCAGATCCAAGCCGCTTACTCGGAGGAAGACAAAAAGACGCTGGCGGCTTACGGCGCAACGACTTACAAGGATCTGTGGCCTTCCGATGATGCGTTCCCTGAACGCAAATACGGCGCGGCATGGACGCTTCCGTTCGATTCGACCTCCGAGGCGAACGTTATTTTCCAGAAAACGCAGGATATTATGAAGAAACGCATACCGGAAGCGATTCTGGCGAAGCCGGAAGATTTCGATAAGGTCTACGATCAGTTCCTGAAGGACCTGGAAGACGCAGGCGTTGCGAAGATGAATGCAGAATTTTCAAAGATGGTGAAGGACCGCGTTGAGCTTTGGTCGAAATAAGTATCCAATTCCGCGAGCGTTATAAGCTCGCGGAATTTTTTTTCGCTAAACCATGCATTTGACATACAGATGGCTAGATCATGCTATTCATTGACCCGAAAATCAAGGTGCTTGCTTTTGCCGTGTTTTATAATTCGAATGGAAGGGCTTCGGTACGATCAAACTTTCGAATGATTAGGAGTTGTAACATGGTGACAACAAGCAGCGCCGCGACGTATAGCAATCCGGTAATTCCAGGCTTTTACCCCGATCCGAGCATTTGCCGGGTCGAAGATGATTATTATTTGGTCACAAGCTCATTTGGCTACTTCCCTGGAGTTCCCTTATTTCATAGCAAGGATCTTGTCAATTGGCGCCAGATCGGACATTGCCTCACGACCGAGCAGCAATTGCCGCTGGCTAACACCTGGTTATCGGGAGGGATTTACGCTCCGACGATCCGCTACCACGACGGCTGGTTCTATATGGTCACGACGAATGTGAGCGGGGTCGGCAACTTCTATGTTCGCAGCCAACAGCCGGAAGGCCCTTGGTCCGAGATAATACCGGTCGCGCAGGGAGGCATCGATCCTTCTCTATTATTCGATGAAGATGGCAGCGTATATTTTCAATCCACTTATTCCGGCAGTGAAGGCTACGGCATTTATCAATGCGAAATTGACATATCGACCGGGCAAATGCTGACGGAGAGCCGTCTGATCTGGAAGGGAACGGGCGGAGCGCATCCGGAGGCGCCTCATCTTTACAAAATCAATGGGCTTTATTACTTGTTGATTGCCGAGGGGGGGACGGAATACGGTCATATGGTGACGATTGCGAGAAGCGACGCTCCATATGGACCTTTCGAACCATGCCCCCATAACCCGATACTGACGCATAGAAGCCGGAACAGCAGCATTCATGCAACAGGCCATGCCGATCTGGTACAGGCGCATGACGGCAGCTGGTGGGCGGTTTTCCTGGGCATTAGACCGGTCTCCTATCCTTATCGGCATCATTTGGGCAGGGAGACGTTCCTGGCGCCCGTATCATGGACGGCTGACGGCTGGCCCATCATCGGCAATGGGGGAAGCATCGAGAGCGTCATGGATGCTCCGCGGCTGAAGGAAGTCCGGTGGCAGACGAACGGAACCCGAGATGATTTTGACGATTCAACCTTAAGCTTTGATTGGGTGTTCCTGCGGAATCCGGATCCGTCATGCTGGTCGCTCGGCGAATCTCCAGGGAGTCTTGTATTGCGCGGAAACAAGACGTCGCTGGGCGATTCCGGCGCCCCCGCCTTTGTTGGCCGTCGTTTGCGCCACTGGTCCAGCAACATTTCCGCCTTGTTGAATTTCGAACCGAAGCACGAAGGCGAAGAAGCCGGACTTACCGTATTTATGAACGATAGCTATCATTACGATCTGGCTGTTAAGCGCCAAGAAGGGCGCAAGGTGATCCTATTCCGGCGTACCGTAGGATCCTTGAGTACGGAGCGCACGCTGGAGTGCTCGGTAGGACCTGTCATACTTAAGGTTGAAGCGCGGCCGGAGTGGTTCCACTTCAAGATTCAGCAAAATTCTTCCGACGTTATGGATGTGGGCTCCGGAGAATCGCATCTGCTTTCAACAGAGGTAGCGGGCGGATTTACGGGAGTCATCCTTGCGATGTACGCGGTCTGCGAATCGGGACAAGGTTCTCCGGCATGCTTTGATTGGTTCGATTATGAGCCGTTGAACGGATGAGGCACAGTTCGAAAACAACAGTCAGGGGGGGCGTGTTCATAGGGTGGAGTACCTATGCTTCGGCGACGGTGCAATCTACGGCCAACAGCGAATCTGCCCTTACCCACGGCATACTTATGGGTTGCACATTCGATGTATAACGGGGACAGACTGACAACGATGGAGGCTGCCTGCGAGGGATTTATCGCAGGCGGCTTCCTTTACAAAAAAAGCTAAGATAAGGATAGATCAAAATAAAATGCCGGGCCTCTTCCTTGCGAAGAACTGACGCCTTGTTCTGTTTTTATGAAAACCAAATTTAACCAGACTAAATCATGCTACACCATGTCCCAAAAATCAAGGTTCACTATTCAACACGTTGATAAAGTAGTGATGTAAGAAAACAAGTTAGCTATGGGGAGGAATGATTGTTAAAAAAATGAAAACGTTTTCATGTTTTTCATCAAAGGCAAGCGGCATGAACGCAAAAAGAAAACAATGGAAGAAGGAGATTGCTTGATGAAAACAAGGAAAAAATCGCGAGGATTCACCAAACGAATCCATTCCTTATGTAAGTCCGCGTCACTTCTGGTGACGGCCGCCGCGTTGACGGTAAGCATGGGTCCTTCGTTGACGACGGTTCCCGGCAAGGCATTCGCAGCGGATTCGACTGAGAGCGCATCGGCGACCTTACAATCGGACACCGTGCCGGTGACAACGCAAGCCTATGATTGGGGCAGGGTGAAGATCGTCGGCGGGGGATTTATTCCGGGCATTATTTTCAACGAAAAGGAGAAGGATCTCATCTATGCCCGCACGGACATGGGGGGCGCATATCGCTGGGACCCGGCGACCAAGACCTGGATTCAGCTGTTGGAATGGCTGAGCCTGGAAGACTGGAACCTGTCGGGCGTAGAGAGTATAGCTACCGACCCTGTCGATCCGGACCGCGTCTATATTGCAGCCGGCACCTACTCGAACGACTGGGTGCAGTCGAACGGCTACATTCTTCGTTCGCAGGACCGCGGTCAGACGTGGGAGAAGACGGAAATGCCGTTCAAATTCGGCGGCAACATGCCCGGCCGTTCCATGGGCGAACGTCTGGCTATCGACCCGAACGATAACCGGATCCTCTACCTGGGAGCCCGCAACGGGAACGGATTGTGGAAGAGCGAGGACTATGGAGCGACATGGCATAAGGTGGAGAGCTTCACTTCGGTCGGCAACGTGAATGATAGCTACGGCGGGAATGTCGGCCCCGTATGGATCACCTTTGATCCTTCGACGGGCTCTGCGGGCAACGCAACGCAGACGATTTATGTCGGCTTGGCGGATACGCAGACGAGCATTTACAAGTCGGTCGACGGCGGCGTGACCTGGCAGCCGGTAGCGGGCCAGCCGAATCAAGGCTTTCTGCCCCACCACGGAACGCTGGGTTCCAACGGGATGCTGTACGTAACGTACAACTCGGCCATCGGACCGTACGACGCCGGCGCCGGCGCGGTATGGAAGCTGAATACGATGACGGGCGAGTGGACGGACATCACCCCGGACGGGGTCGGCAATACGAGTAAGCCGTACGGCGGTCTAGCCGTCGACCCTCAAAATCCCGATACGCTGATGGTTGCCTCGATGAACGTATGGTGGCCGGACCAATTCATTTATCGCAGTACAGACGGCGGGCAAACATGGAAGAACCTGTGGGAGTTCACCGCATATCCGAAGCGCGTCAACCGGTACACGATCGATTATTCGATCGCGCCATGGCTTGACTGGGGCGTTCAGCGCGATCCGGAGACCGATCCGCAAACCTCGCCAACTCTTGGCTGGATGATCGGCGACCTGGAGATCGATCCGTTCAACTCCGACCGGATCATGTACGGAACCGGGGCGACGCTGTACGGCTCCGAGAACGTGACCGATTTCGACAAAGGCGAGAAAATCCGAATCTCCGTTATGGCGGACGGGATTGAAGAGACTGCGATTCTAGGCTTGATCAGTCCTCCATCCGGGGCGCCGCTCATCAGCGCGATGGGCGATATCGGCGGGTTCCGTCATGAAGACCTGAACAAGGCGCCGAATATGATCACAAATCCTTATATCGTATCAAGCACCGATTTGGACTACGCGGAGACGAATCCGAACTTGATCGTGCGCGTCGGCCATGCATCGAACGAGGAAGCGCGGATGGGCGTATCGACAGACAACGGCGTCACCTGGACGCCGGCAGCCAATGCCTGGCAGGCGGCGGATGGCGACAATACGAGCGGAGAGTGGGTCGCGGTAAGCGCGAACGGCGATACGATTCTTTGGGCTCCGGATGGCAGCGGCGACCGGCCGGTAAGCTTCTCTACCGACCTTGGCAAGACGTGGACAGCCTCGACAGGCATCCCGCAAGGCGCGATGGTCTCATCGGACCGTGTCAATCCGGACAAATTCTACGGTTTCCATCAAGGGACGTTCTATGTCAGCACGGACGGCGGCGCCAACTTCACGGCTTCGGCTGCTTCCGGGCTGCCGCAAAATCAGAGCGGCAAGTTCAAGGCCGCTCCTACGGCCGAAGGCGATATCTGGCTTGCCAGCTCGGATGGACTATTCCGTTCGACGGATTCGGGAGCGAGCTTCCAGAAGCTAGCGGGCGTTGATGAGGCGGTATCCGTCGGTTTCGGCAAAGAAGCGCCAGGCAAAACGTATAAAACGATCTATGCCGGCTTGAGAGTGAACGGCGGCAAGTTCGCCTTCTACCGCTCGGAGGACGAAGGAGCGAGCTGGATCCGCATTAATGACGATCAGCATCAATTCGCGAATGCAAGAGGGACGATTACGGGCGATGGGCAAGTGTACGGCCGGGTCTATATCGGAACGAACGGTATGGGCATCGTACGCGGCGATATGAAACAGGGTGGGACGGAGCCAATTCCTAGTTCGGCTCCGACCGCTTCGATCACCTCGTATCGAGATGGACAGGCGATCAATCTGAACAGTCCGCAGCTTAACTGGACGTTCCTTGACGCCGACGATGCGGATGTACAGGCTGCTTATCAGGTTCAAGCTTCCAGCAACGGCTTCGAGACGATTGATGTGGATAGCGGCGAACGGTCGGGCGCATCCGGTTCATACACTTTGAATGGATTGGCGGACGGAGATTGGTCGATCCGGGTTCGCTTGAAGGATAATGGGGGCGCCTGGTCGGAATGGGCGTACAGAAGCTTGATCATTGATACGGCTGCTCCAACCCTGAAAGTTGTCCTGGATAAGGAAACCTTGTGGCCGGCCAACAACAAGCTGGTTAAAGTGACGGCAACTGTTGAAACGGATGTCGAGCTGTCTCAAGTCGAACTGGTGTCCATTACGCCGAGCGCGGCCGTCGACCGCTACGAAACCATGGTACAAGGAGCCGAGTTCGGCACATTCGATACGGAATTCAAGCTGCTGGCCGAAAAAGCAAAGGGTAAAGAGCCTTTACTCTATACGATTACTTATAGAGCAATCGATCAAGCAGGGAATGTTACGGAAGCATCCGCCACCGTTACGGTTCCGCATGATCAAGGAAAAAAATAAACCTCTTGAGGGACTGAATACCTCCGACCGCAATGGTTCGGAGGTGTTTCAGGTGCAATGTCTATATCATGCTATCTCATGTCTATTAAATCAAGGTCTACTATTCGTCGTATGTTATTATCGTTGTAATGCAGTAATCAATCGAGGAGGAGTCATAATGGGAAACGTGAGCATTCGATTCGACCGGTTTCCGGGAGGGCTTAGCAAGGCGGTCGTATTTAGTTTTGACGATGGCCGCGATCAAGACAGAAGGCTGGTGCAGGCGTTTAACCGGTATGGCCTCAAAGGAACGTTCCATCTGAATTCCGGCACATTCGGCCAGGAAGGATATATCCGTGCCGAAGAAGTTGCGGACTTATATCGCGGCCACGAGATTTCGGCCCATACCGTCACGCATCCATTCCTGGAGCAGTCCCCGGACGACCAGATTGCGGAGGAGCTGATCGCGGACCGCCGAAATCTGGAGGCGATTGCGGGATACCCTGTACGCGGCATGAGTTATCCGTTCGGCACCTACAACGACCGTGTCGTTCGCGCGCTGCCGGCGCTCGGCATCGAATATGCCCGTACCGTCCAGAGCCATGGAGGCTTCCACATGCCGGATGATCCGCTGAGATGGCATCCGACCTGTCACCACAAGGACATGTTGGAGAAAATCGAGCAGTTGCTGGCTTCCAACAGCTGGTTTAGCCGCATGGAGCTATTGTTCATTTGGGGCCACAGCTACGAATTCGACCACGATGATAACTGGGAGCTGGTGGACAGGGCAGGCGAATTGCTCGGCGGCGAGGAGTCGATCTGGAAAGCGTCGATGACGGACATCGTATCCTATCAGAATGCGCTGAGAGCTCTCCGTTTCTCGGTCGATCGAAGCATGGTGCATAATCCGAATGCCCTTGAGGTATGGGTAAGCGCAGACGGCGAAGCCGTCCGCATTGCGGCAGGCGAAACGAAAAGGCTGCGATAGCAAGTCATGCTTCGTACAGCCGACCGGCAGGATCGTTTTCTATAACGGGATGGCAGGTTCGGCACTCGGTAACTTTTTCGTGAAGCTTAGAAAAGGCTGGATGACAATAAGGCACCGGTTGCTTCCTTGCGAAGCCCTGGTGTCTATTTCATTTTTCGCCTGACTAGATTTAGCCGTCAATCCCACGATGGTTCCATGTTCATAGCTTCTCTGGCTGGTCTAGCCATACGAAATAGCTCCCACCTAGCCTATCAATGGGAGCTATTTGACGCTTACGTTCGCCACATCTCCAGCACTCGTTGTTTTTCGTTTCTTTGGGTTTTATTTAGTTAATCGGAACCAACTGCCATTGCTGATTAAAGTTATACGAATTGCCAAGTGACCATTGACCAACCGGCGCGCTATCATGAGTTGACCAACCGAATACTTCCAGATACTTGCCGCTTGCAGCATTTTTAAATTCGAAATAACCACCGCCTATATCAATCATTTGCCACTGTTGATTATAGCCGCCAAGACCAGTATGCGCCCATTGTTGAGCTGCAGCTCCGTCAGAATTAGACCAGCCCCCGATTTCCAGTACCTTGCCGCTATTGCGATTTATGAGTTGATAATTGTTAAGTCCGACGTTAAATAATTCCCATTGCTGGTTATAGCCGCCAGTATACGTATACTGATTGACAGCAGCGCCATCGGCAGTCGAGTAGCCATTTACATCCAGAACCTTGCCGCTATGGCGGTTGACGATCCTATAATAATTCCCAATACCGCTCATGATGCCATCGATGATTCCTTGCTGTGTTATGGTGAGGTTGTGTCTGTTAATTAAACCAAAATTGGATCCATTATCCCACCATACAGGAACCAAGCCATATTTCTTCGCTGTGGAGACAACAGCTTTTGTCCAAATGGCACGATAGGTATTGTTGGCCGAGTCGGAGGCCGACTTATCGATTGCGCCGTATTCTCCGATGACTACAGCATACCCTTGGGTTACGAACTTATCGTACATGGATTTAAATTGTGACTCCATGTGGGCTTCCTGTCCACCGGAGTCTTTTTTGGCGGGATCAGCCGTTGCTCCCCATTGGGTGGCGCCTTGGTTTTCTACTAGGCAGAAATAGTATGGATCGTAATAATGTACAGAAATCATGATCCTCTTCTCGGAGCTAGGGACTGTACTTGATCGGTTATAGTCTGTCGGAAGCACAAAACCCGTATAGCCATTGTTGCCTGCCGTATAATCGATGTTCGTATTCCAGCCTGGAATCAGCAGCCATCTTGCCGCATTGTTTCCGCCGGTCAGTCTTACGGTGTCCACAAAGATCTGATTCAACGTATTAATGTTTGAATAAACCGTGAGGTTAGGCTGTACCCCGCCATATGTCACCCCATCGAATACTTCGTTCATCGATTCGAAGATCAAATGCTCGTTGTAATCGACGAATGTATAGGCAATCTGCTGCCAAACCTTTTTAAATTTGTCTCGAATCGTATTTTGATCGCTTGCATTCGGCAACAGCCAATTATCCGACGGGGTATTGGGGGTTGTAGAGTGGGCGCCATCGTGGTGAATATTGAGAATGACAAACAGGCCTTCGCTGTAAGCATAATCGACAACTTCTTTCACTCTGGCCAGATACGCGGAATCAATGGTGTAGTTCGGAGCAGGACCGATTTTTTTCATATACGTAACCGGGATCCGAATGGTCTTAAACCCTGCTGCTTTTACCTTTTGAATTAACGCTTTTGTGATAACGGGATTACCCCAAGCCGTTTCGCTAGGAACGCCGTTAATATTAGCATCCAATGCGTTTCCTAAATTCCACCCTGCACCCATTGCCGAAGTCATTTGAGCGGCGTTATATGGTGTGAAATCCCAAGTCATATTAGCCGCAGATGCTACGGAACCGAAGCTTGTAAAAACGGTTGTAATCATAAAAACAAATGCGATCATTACTAACTTGCAGGACTTGAACGTAAATGTTGACATCAAAAGGCACCTCTTCTCTTCATATAGGTTGGAAAAGAATAACCTTCGCGAATCACCTCCTCGTTCGCCTCAGCCTCAACGAAACACTTTAGCAGCCGCTTTAGGTAAGCGCTTTCAATGTTTGCAAATCAAATTATATGCGAGATCAGTTAAAACCCTCCTTGATTATATAGCCATCTTTTAGCATATTATAGACTTCATTCGCCGAGCGCCTGAACGAGCTGAGCGGGGGGCAAATGAAGCGAGAACGTCGAATAACCCCCACCTTGTCATCAAGATGGGGGCTATTACGATGGATGTTATTCTTGTGCTCGGCATATTGTATACGGATACTGCTCCATACCCGGAATCCTATAGACACGGCTATATCCTGCATCTATAAGGGCCTGTGCCGCCAAAGAACTTTTATACCCCTTCTGACAGTAAAGGATGAATGGAGTATCCTTTCTCGCACTTACTGAGTAAGGGTTATTTATTATTTCCTGTAATGGTATACAAATGCTTCCCTGGATATGCCCTGTTTGATAATCCTCATGAGTCCGCACATCTATTAGCATTGCAGCAGGATCATTGACCATCAGCACCCGCGCTTCATCGGGGGTCAGACGATTGCTTTGAAATACTCTGCCCCCAGTCTGAGGAATACGCCGCTCTCTATCAAGCATTCTCGCAACAATTGTTGCAGCTTCCGCATGAGTTACGCTGCCCGCAGCGTCGAATAGGTTATGGTCGCGCCCAAGCATTATACCCTTGACATACATCTGCGCGATATGCATGACGCAGGTACGGCAGGAATATAAGTCCCTAAGATTTTCCGCGGCCGACCATTCGGGCTCATCTTTTTCCCCGAATTCGGTTAGCAGCGCCTCATGAACGATTCGTGCGGCGGAACGTCGCTCAATGGGCTTGCTTATGTTTGAAAGATCATAGTCCTCGATTATTCCTTTATGCAACGCGTAATCGATATATCCTAATGACAAACTGCCGCTTATAGGCTCTATATGGCTTTTACTGCTTCTAATGATCATGGTCACGAACTCTTCGGTAGTTACATGATCCACGGGGGAAGGTGCGGCTTCCGCATTAAAGCCTTTTGCTTTTTCCATTCCTTTTCTCCTAGTAAAGTTCCCGAGTTAAACAGGAGTAACTCTTAGGGTAACATTGTCATAGGCGTCAATTCCTGTAATAGAGAAGGTTTTTGCATGGTTCGTTGTAACTTCGCCAGTCCATAAATCCTTTAGACAATAGCTTGCAGCATGTTTGAATTTTTCAGCATCAACCATTTTGTGGCCAAGATAATCGATAATGCGGCTAACATCAACGGAATGCTCCTTCGTATCTCTTGATTCGCTGAGATTGATAAAGGATATGGCAATATCACCGTTCGCAAGAGGCTTTACGAGAATATCGACACGGTTGTTATTGGCAATATAGGCCGTATCGGGATTGGCATTATCGATAGAGCAGTAAATTCTTTTCGCCTGAATACCGAGGGGATCCTGATTCAATGCGATGACCTCTTTGTTCGCAATAATCTTCCATAGCTCGTCACCCTTTGTAACCCGTCTTAAATCGATTCCAAGCATAATCGGCGCATTCATCATGCACCACATCGTCATATGCGTTTTACTCATGGTCGTCGTGATCCCGTTCATGCCGATGACAAGCATATCGGGATCGTTCCACCCCTTGTCAAGTCCGGCAAACTCATCCATTATAACCGCCTTGCTATATTGCGAGGTTATGCTTGCGGTATGGTTTGAACTCCATTCGGCGGAGCCCGGATTGCCGTCAGAGCCGACAGAGAAGGTTATATCATTTAGAATACGCCATGAGTCTCCAACCTTATATCCCCAATTTTGCGGCTGTGTTTTCCCCCATTCACAAATGGAGAGTACGACATCATGATCAGGATCGGCCGCGTTCAAGCCTTCAAGGAAAGCCGCATAGGAATTAAGGGTATTTTCCTGTCTTCTGTGGTTCATAAGACGTATGATATTGTCTCCCTCATTTAAGGATACCGTTATTTCTTCCGAGTCTACAAAGGTCGTTGTACTCGGGGTAAGAGGAAGCAAATGATCAAAATATCGGGTCTCATTCTCCGCGCTGCCTACGGCAAGCTGAAGCCATCGTCCCGTGCCATTCTCCTCGCCGCTTGCGTAATTTACGGTTATGGCGTAGTTTCCGCTAGCAGGCGCGTTCACGGTAAACGCAAGCTCTCCCCAGCAGTCGCCCACAGGTGTTGTCCCCACGTTTGTTCCGTCGAAGGTACCGATGTTTGTTACATAGTCGCCACTGTTTTTGGATGCGCCTTGGCCTAAAAGCACACCGTCCTTCACAGCATTTAACGTGATATTCAGTTCTTCGCCCATAACCGTTATGCTTCTAATATTCGGGGCATAGGCATATTTGGCATTCGTCGAGTCCGAGAACGTGGCGTTGTCCCAAAGGTAGTAGCAGTTATCAACCTTGATAAAGTCAACCCCCCAGTCTATGTAAGACCTCGTGTCGACATCCTCAAAGCCGCAAGTGCCTACCGCGGAGCCTGCGCAAAGATGGGTGCCTATATCATTGTACATGCCGAATTTAAGGCCCTTGCCGTGAATGTAATCGGATAACGCCTTAAAGCCGCTAGGAAATTTAATCGTTTCATGCGAAAGCAATCCGTTGACGCGCTCGGACTTATAGCAGCCGTCATCGAGCACGACATACTTGTAACCCAGCTCCGCAAGTCCCAAATCAACCATGGCGTCCGCCATTGCTTTTGTGAGTGTCTCGTTGTTCTTGCTGCCAAAAGCATTCCAGCTGTTCCACCCCATGGCAGGGAGGCGTCCTTGCTTTTTATTCAATAGCACCTTACCGTTCGAGAAAGCCGGAAACATGTAGTCGGGATCCGTAATCTCGTCCGGCGCTGTCCTTGATGTAACTCTAGCCGATACTTTGTTCATTAGAAATCCTCCTCGCAAGCCGTGTTTTTAATGTAATGATAGGACAAATCATGAAGCCGATAAATGTGTTTTTATCGAGTGATTATGGGGAAATGTGATATATTCATTTCAGGAGATGAATGCAATGAAACTCTATTATGCTAAAAGTCCTTTAATCTCATCCGATATTTATCCCATGCAATATGGTGAACAGCAGTGCGATAACGGATATTTTTTTGGACCCGCAGTGCGCAACTTCTATCTCATCCATTACATTTACAGCGGGCAAGGCGAATTGCATATTAATAAAAAAGCTTATAAAGTACGCGCAGGACAGTTTTTCCTGATCTATCCGAAACAAACGGCCTATTATAAGGCGGATGACCATGATCCGTGGCTGTATCGCTGGATTGAGTTTGACGGCAGCTTCTCGGAGAAGATAATGTCCGTGGCAGGCTTCTCGCACGATAACCATGTTATAAATGATGATAACGGCGTCGGAGACGCACTGAAGAAGATCATCGATTTAGGGTGGACTGACTTCGAAACGATCATGAGCTATTTTTGGCCGTTTATCGCGGCGCTTACGAAGGGCAAATTGTTGACGAAAGATGAGAATACGGCAGAAACCTATGTCTCTTATGCCAAAAACTATATAAGAAGCAATGTGCACAAAAGGATATCCGTTTCCGAAATTGCACATTTTCTAAATATAGACCGCAGTCACCTGTCACGCATCTTCAAAAGCATTTGCGGCATAAGCACGCAGCAGTTTATCATTTCTCTTAAAATGGAGATGGCTTCGCAATCGCTCAAAAGAAGCGGCATAACCATTAAAGAAGTTGCGGGTAGCGTCGGATATGACAATCAGATGGAATTTTCGAAGCTGTTTAAAAAACACTTTAATATGACGCCCACGCAGTGGAGAGAACAAAAATTTTTTCAACAGTCTATCAATTACTATGAATGAACATGTAAATGACGCACGAATGGGTGCGTCATTTTTTTATAGTTTGGCTCAACTGTCTGTTTCGTGCTATTCCGTGACCTGATCATCATGGTTCACAACGAAAACGTGCTCTATAATGTAATGTGACCGTATGGGATATAGGGGGGATAGGAAATGAGAATGGGTGTTGACTATTATCCGGAGCACTGGGAGCGCTCGATGTGGGAGCAGGATGCAAGGCTGATGCGGGAGACGGGAATCAGTCTGATTCGCGTTGCTGAATTCGCTTGGTCGCGCTTGGAGCCGGAGGAAGGCCGGTATGCGTTCGGCTGGCTTGACGATGCGATCGATATCTTCCATCAATACGGAATCCAGGTCGTGATCGGCACGCCGTCCTGCACGCCTCCCAATTGGCTTGTAGAGCGCTTTCCGGACGTGCTTCCCCGCGACGCTATGCTGAATCCGAGGTATCCGGGCATTCGCGGACATCGCTGCTACAACAGTCCGTCCATGCGTGTTTTTTTGGCGAAAATCGTGGAGAAGCTGGCTGCCCATTATGCCAGCCACCCGGCGGTGATCGGCTGGCAGATCGATAATGAGTTCGGCCTAAACGAGTGTCACTGCGAGAATTGCAATATCCGGTTCCGCGAATGGCTGTCGAAGAAGTACGATACGTTGGAAGCCTTGAATCAGGATTGGGGCACGGTTGTCTGGAGCGGCGAATATAGCTCCTGGGAGCAAATCACCACACCGCTAGGCGGCGCCAAATTCAGGAATCCGTCTTATTTGCTCGACTGGAGACGGTTCGAAACCGATTCCGTCGTGGAATTTCAACAATTGCAAGTCAATATTTTGCGAAAATATTGTCCAAATCATTTTGTCACGCATAATATTTGGAGCTATCCGATGTCGCTCGATTATTACAAGCTTTGCGAGGAACTGGACTTTGCTTCCCTCGATTATTACCCGAGCACAAGCCCAGATAAAGCACTATCGGGCGGATACGGCGGCGCGTTAACGCTCGATTTAACCCGGGGGATCAAGAGGCAAAATTTTTGGATCATGGAAACGATAAGCGGTCCTCCCGGATGCTGGTTTCCGATGTGGCGTACCCCGCAGCCCGGGTTTATCCGGGCCTTCGCGTGGCAATGCATAGCCCGCGGCGCCGACACGCTCGTTCATTTCCGGTGGCGGAGCGCTCCGTATGGCGCCGAACAATTCTGGCATGGATTAATCGACCATAGCAATGTTCCCGGCAGGCGATTCGAGGAATATCGGATATTATGCGATGAAGTGAACCGGCTTTCCCCTCTATTGGAGGGATCAGAGGTGCTTGGGGAGGCTGCCGTCCTCCACTCGCATGATTTGTACAATGCGTTCGAGATTCAGCCTCAGGCAGAAGGCATGAATTATTTCGACAATTTGAAGCTTTATCACCGGGCTCTGACCAAATCCGGCATTCTGACGGATGTCGTGAATACATCGGACGAGCTGGACAAGTACCGCCTTATTGTTGCCCCGTCGCTCTATTTGCTGGATGAAAAACTGGCGGACAAGCTGAAAAATTGCGCGAAGAACGGAGCTACCTTAATCCTGACGAATCGTACCGGCGTCAAAAATAGGAGCAACGTATGCTGGATGCACCCGCTGCCTGCTCATCTAGCTGAGGCCGCGGGCGTTACCGTAGCGGAATACGACCCCATCGGCCATGACGTCCATACGATCCGCATGCTGGACGGAAAGACGTATTCGTGCAGTCAATGGTGCGATGTCCTAGAGCCTGCGGGAGCGGAGACGGTTGCTTGGTACGAGGACGATTTCTATGCGGGCAAACCGGCTGCGACGGTTCATTCGTATGGGAAGGGCAAAGTTTACTATATAGGTACCGTTGCCGAGGAAAGCTTCTATCAGGAATTATTCGGTAAGGCTGCCGATAACGCGGGGCTGAACCGCTTTACCGGTTTGCCGGAGGGTGTGCAAATTTCGATTCGTCGAAGAGGAAACACGAATTATTTGTTCCTGTTGAATTTGACGCCAAAGCCGCATACGGTCGAGCTGAAGGACACTTACAGGAGCATTCTGCAGGAGACGAGCGTCGGTCCTGCCGTCCACATGGACCCCTATGCGGTTGAAATCATCGAATGGGATCAAAAGTTTGGAGGGAGATCCATTGCTTCGACTGTTTAGAACGAATGAAATCCGTGATGTGCAGGAGCTGGAGGGGGATTGGGATTTTCAACCGATTAATGGGGCTCGGGAGTTGCCGTCCCACTACGAATACCGGATGCCCGTACCCGGGTGCTGGGAGATGCATCCGCGGTTTGCGACCTATCAAGGAAAAGGCGTATACCGGCGCATCGTAGAAATATCGCAAAAAGGCGCCATTCGGCTTGTATTCAAAGGCGTGTGTCATACGGCAGACGTCTTCTTTGACGGAGTTCCGGCAGGGCGGCATTATAATGCGTACACGCCGTTTGCCGTCGTTATTCCGGATGTCGAGCCGGGAACGCATGAGATTGCGGTAATTGCGGACAATTCGTTCGGCGAATCGTCCGCACTTCATGTTCCGAACGATTATTATACGTACGGCGGCTTGATCCGGCCTGCGGCGATGGAGCTCTTGCAAGAAGAGTTGTTCATTGAACGTATCGCTTTTACGCCGATTCGTTCCGCTGAAGGGTGGCAGGGCGCGATTAGCCTCTATGTACGAAATATCGGGCGACGAGCCCGCCAAGCACGGCTGCAGCTCAGTCTGGCGGGCAGGGACATCGACGGAGGCGGGGTTAGCGTAAAGCCAGGCGAGACCGTCGAAATTTCGATTACGGAATCGTTCCAAGGCGTTAACCCGTGGTCGGCTGATAATCCAACGCTTTATATGCTGAAGGCGCTTCTGTATGTGGAAGGGCAAGATGCACCCGTGGATGATTTGATCGAGCGGGTCGGCTTTCGCACGGTGACGACGGAGAACGGCCGCATCCAGGTTAACGGCGAGGATGTTGTTCTGAAGGGCTTTAACCGGCATGAGGACCATGCGCTGGCAGGAGCCGCCATTCCTTATCCGCTTATGGTGCACGACTTGGAATTGATGCTGGACATGGGGGCCAACACCGTACGGACCAGCCACTATCCGAACGACGAACGGTTTCTTGATTTGTGCGATGAACGGGGCTTGTTCGTATGGGAAGAAAATCATGCGCGCGGCCTAAGTCTGGAGCAGATGAAGCATCCCTTGTTCGCCAAGCAATGCGAGGATTGCAACCGGGAGATGGTGGAGAACCATTTCAACCATCCGAGCATCATCATATGGGCGATTTTGAACGAATGCGCAAGCGATACGCCGGAGGGACGGGAGATGTATCGGACGCAGCTTGAGCAGATCAGGGCGATGGATTCGTCAAGGCCGCTAAGCTTCGCTACGCATCACCGCGACCGCGAGCTTTGCTTCGATCTTGCGGATATCGTCTCGTTCAACTTGTATCCGCTCTGGTACGGGGACGAGGATCCGTTGGAGCTTGTCAAGCAGGCTAGACATTGGGCTGACCAAGCCGGTGGACTGGGAAAGCCGATGATCATGAGCGAATTCGGAGGAGACGGGTATTACGGTTATCGCGACCCTAGCCGGGTGAAAGGAACGGAGGAGCGTCATGCCGATATCATCGAGCGCAATTTGGCGGCTTATACGTCCGTCCCGTTCTTGTCCGGCATGCTGATCTGGCAATTTTGCGATTGCAGGGTAACGGAAGGGACAGGTTGGCTGCTGACCCGCGCGGGAACGCAGAACAGCAAGGGGATCGTCGACCGGTACCGGAGACCGAAGCTGGCTTATTCCGTCGTGAAGGAGTATTTTGCAGGTCGAGAATCGCAAGGATGTCAAGGAACCTTGGAGTAATCCAGGGTTCCTTTTCGATTTGAAGCGCGAAAGTCCCCTGCCGGAACGTTGTAGTACTTCTTAAATGCGTTGCAAAATGGTTCCAATGAGGAAAAGCCGACATGCTGCGCGATTTCGCTCACGGACATGCTCGTCGTATGAAGAAGATGGGCGGCAGCCTTCATTCTCGCCTTTGTCAACATCTGCGTAAACGACATGCCGAAATAACGATGGAGGATTCTCTCCGTTTGTCTCACGCTAAGCCCGAGCTTTTGTGCAAGTGTCCCAATGGTTAAGTCACTAAAGCTTGACAGAAAGCTGCTTTCAATAATAACGATTCTCTCGTCATCCAACGTTTTTAGCGGCATGACAGAGGTTGTCGGATAGTTATTCGTATAGTTTCTGACAAGCTTGATGACGATCTGTTCCAACAAATTCCGAACAGTCGCATGCCAGCCGATATACCGGCTGGAGGTTTCGAAGGAGAGCTGTTCGAACAGCAGCAGCAAATTCTGTTTGTCCTGACCGAACCAAAAGCTTGTTTGAACGAATTGGTCTGCAATGAAGGAAAGATCCGGATCATCGCTATCCGCATGGGCCAATAATTCGAAGCAAATGCAATATTCTGCCATGGGGTCGGAGAGATCCGTTATTTGCTCATGCGCGATATCCGGACCGGTCATGTAGAGCGTGCCGGGCATGATCGGATATTGAAGGCCGTTCGCCGCGAGAATTCCCCGGCCGCGAGGAATATAATGCAGTTCGTAGCTTTTCATGCTGTGGCTGTGCTCGACAAAGGATTGATGAAAGTACCCGAATCGGACATACAAAACGTTTAATAGTAAACCGCCTAATGAAAGCTTGACATTCATATTTTCAATACTTACTTTTGGGAGTTCCATTCGGGCTTTCCCCCATTCGGTATCATTGGTATAGCATTCTTCTTCATAATAAAGCTGTCTCAGCGTTAGCACAAGGACATCCTCCGGTTGTCTATTGGTTGCTGCAAGATTGCGACATCTTGCCGTTCATGATGTCGTTTTGAACGATTCATGAACGTTTTGCCGCCAGATATAATAAGGTCCATAGCGATTATTTTCAGACAAGGGAGTAAAGAAATGGCTAATGCGGCGGAAGCGAAACGAATGTACGGTAAAGGAAATTATGCCCGAACCTATACAGAGGTGCCAGCTACAGATCCCGGACGGGCATGGCGGGAAGGGATGGTTAGCGGAAACGGCGAGAACGGTTATATCATGTCAGGGTCGCCGTATAATGACAGCATTATTTTTCAATACATGTGGTTCAACTTTCCGTCCCCGGATCCAAGAGAGATTCCGGAAGAATTAACGGGACAGCTTGATGACGCGAGAAGGAATGTGTTTCAGCTGAACGATCAATGGAAAATTACCCACGCGGACGGAAGAACAAGGCGGAGAACCTTCTTTTACGGCTATCACCCGGGCCATCAGCTTAGACTGAACATGACGAATAAAGGCACCGTAACCGAGTATGAGCGATGGACGAATTACGAGACGGCCGAGACAGGTGTCCGTTTCACCGACGAATTCGGCGAGTGGATTCGAACTTCATTTACGTCCAGAGAAGATAATGTCTCGATTATGAAGCTTGAACGATCCTCAGCCGGCGCCAAGCTTAATATGACGATCTCTATCGATGACATTTCGAGCTTGTACAAGGCCGGGGGAGGCATGACGGAGCTCCAATACAAAAAGCTAGTGGACCCGAATGCCGACTATATCGCACAGATTGCCCATTATCCGTCATATCAGGGCAGCGAGCTGATTGACGGTGGATACGCAGGTCTTACGCAGGTTATTGTCGTGAATGGAGGCAAGAAGCGGGTACAGCTCGCTGACTCGAATGAACCGATGAATGTCGGCGCGGTACAGAACCCGGCCATTCAAGTGGTGGAAGCCGACGCTGTCTATCTCATCACGCAATCGAACAGATCATTCGATATGGGAAAGATCGAAGATTTTGCCGGAATGACGCAATACCCACTAGTTCATGAACTTTTCAAAAATACGAATGCTGCAGCCGAGAAATATCAAGCTCCTTCCGGCCATTTCGATTATGACGCCGCCCTTGCGCCGCATGCCGAGAAACATGCCGCGGAATTTAACGCCGTACGTTTTACGCTTGAAGGCGACGAGGATTTCAAAGGCGCGGACAACGAAGCGCTTATCCACGCGCAGAAGGAATCGAAATCCAGTATCAATCACGCTTTTATGGAGCAGGTTTACAATCAGGGACGATATGCCTTGATCTGCTGCAGCGGTTCAAGCGCGCCGCGGCTGTACGGAATGTGGACCGGAGAGTGGAATCCCGGCTGGCGCTCGATCTATACGCTCGATGCCAACGTGAATTTGCAGGTTTCGCCTATGAACACGGGCCATTTCACATTCGCGCAGCTTGGGTATATCGCATTCTTCCTGCGCAACGCCTCGGATTTCGAATACAATGCGCGAATGTCTTATGGGATGCATGATGCGATTCAGGTGTCTGTCAACTCGGACGGCGACCGCGGCATGCAAGTAGAATACGACAATGACTATCCTTTCCAATATTGGAATGCCGGGGCGAGCTGGTGCCTGCTGCCGATCTTCGAGTATTGGCAGTGCTACGGCAACCGGCAAATTCCAATTCAACCCAACATGAGGATTCATGATCTGAAGAAGATTCTCAGCGTAAGGGACGGGGGGCTGACGGATGAGGAGTTCACGCAATTGATACGCAGGGGATATCTGGATCTGGAGCAGGATATTTTGCTGCCGCTCCTTACAAAGCAGGCTAACTTCTGGGAACAGCTTTGTACGCCGGAGTACTATACGGATCCAAGCGGAAAAGCGAGTTACGAGAGAGGCAAAACCGCGCTGAAGCCGGGTGAAAAATATTTGCTGATCCCTGCCTATTCGCCGGAGAATAACCCGATCGGCTACAACAGCACGATTACGGCTAATGCCACCATGGATATTTCAGCAGCGCGGGATGGACTTCATATGGTCATTGCCATAGAGAAAGCGATAAAGCGCGAAGGATATGAGGCAGCGGTTGCCAAATGGGAGGCTCTGCTGGAGCTGCTGCCGGATTATAAGGTGGACAAGGACGGCGCGCTTCGCGAATGGGCGATGAATGAATATACGGAAAACAACGATCACCGCCATTTGAGCCATCTCTACCCGGCATGGCCTGCGTATGAAACGCAGAACAATATGGAATTGAGGAAGTCTGCAATAATCGCTCTAGAGAATAGGAATAAATACAATACATCGGATGCGACGGCGGGTCACGGCTGGATGCACAAGGCATTGGTCTGCGCCAGATTAAAGGACGGCGACGGGGTCGTCTCTTCTCTTCTTCCGATGATGACGGATTCCGGCTATTACACATCCTTGATGACAGACCATGACACAAACAGAAGAAATGACTGCTATTGCACGGATACGTTATTCGGTACAGTGGGAGCCGTGAATGAAGCGCTGCTTTTCTCGAATACCGGGGAAATCGAGGTTCTTCCGGCGCTGCCTTCCGAATGGAAATCGGGATCGATCAACGGACTGATGGCAAGGGCCGGGGTGGAGGTCAAGGAGCTGGTTTGGGACATGAACGTCGTATCCTTCACCTTGCAATCCGTGACAGACCATCATGAAATGAAAGTGAAAGCCGGCCTGCCTTGGATTAAAGGAATGGTCAACGGCAAGGAAGCAGAGGTACATGACGATGAACTTGGCCAATATCTCCGTATTCCGCTGAATGCCGGAATGGACGTTCGAGTAATATTGACATTATCCAATCGATAGGATGGTCAGAATAGAATAGAACGGAAAGCCTACATCGATAATGAACGACAAAGCCGGCTGCGTGGATAACGACAGCCGGCTTTATTTTAACAACCTCTATCAGCCTAAGGATTTAAGGATTCAGCTCAATCGCCAGGCAGTTGACGTATGGCGTCGGGCGTCTGTCCGGCAGCGAAACGATCAGTGCTCCATACGACTGTTCGAATGGGACTTCGCCCGCTCCAAGCAGCCGGACGGACTTCACTTGATCTGCCGGAGTCAACGAACGAATGATGGCGCGATGATCGTCCGGCCACCGCATTTGGAAAGCGTACAGCGTATTTCTCTTTTGCGTGAAACGGAAGTCGCTGGCGTTCCAAGCTCAGACGATAGATGATTCGGATCGTAATGCTCGCAGTTCGGCACATACAAATCTTCGAAGGCAGGGTTGTTGCCGTCATAAGGGATGCCCGCATAAGGGCCTTCCTTATCCTGTCCTTTATTGAATTTAAACCAGCTGAACGTCGCTCCCATATGCTCGGGTAGTCCGAAAGGCAGTTCCCGGCTGGAAGCCTCGGCTTTCCACAGCGCTACGTATCTTTTTCGGTCCCATGTTGACCGAATGTATTACCCAAGTCTCCTCAAGCGGAAGCGCGAGCTTCTAGCTTGTACGCCTGCACTATGGGAGGAACCCAATGGAAGATCGTCAGCGGCAATAATAAAATTAGCGGTGCAAGGCTAAACTCCCTCGCACCGCTAATTTTAGTTACTGACAAGTTTTCGATTAAAGCCGGCTGTCCTTTAAGTGAATGATGCTGCTTCTGGGACAGCCTCTTTCCCGTGGAGTCGACAGGTGGCCAACTGCCATCCGATGTCCGGATATTGTAAAGAGTTGACTTCATATTCGAAAGACGGTCTTCCCGGCTGCTTTATATAATGAGAAAAAATGCGTGAGAGGTGAGTCGGGTTGCCGAAAATAAAGGAAATATGGATATACCACCATAGCCACTTAGATGTCGGGTATACGCATCCGCAGCCGGTGCTGTGGGAACTTCAAAAGCAATATATCGATCAGGCCATCCATTTGTGCGAGATGACCGAGCACGAGAAAGAATGTATGCGCTTCCGCTGGACATGCGAGGCAACGGAGCCGGTGATAAGATGGCTGGAATCAGCTTCGCCAAGCGATGTAGAGCGGATGAGCCGATTCGTGCGCAACGGGCAAATATGCTTGACCGCGCTTAGTATGCACACCGCTCCGCTTAGCAGCGCGGATCAGCTCGCGAGAATGCTGTATCCGGTGAAATCGCTGCGGGAGCAGTTCGGCGCGAAGGTGAATACGGCGATCAACCATGACATTAACGGGCAGCCGTGGACATTCGCGCAAATTCTTCTGGACGCGGGAATCGAGCTGTACACGATGGGCATCAATATTCACTTTGGCGGCATTCCGCTCCCGAGGCCGCTGGTGTTCCGATGGAAGGCGCCGGACGGACGCGAGCTGCTCACATTCAACGGCGAGCATTATTCCGTCTTCACTCAAATTTGCGAGCTGTGGGAAAAGGATCTCGGCAAGATGAAGCGGGGCATCGGCCCCTATTTGAACCGGTTGGAGCAGATGGGATATCCGCATGATTTTGTATACCTGTCTACAACCAATGTCCCGATGCTCGACAATACGCCGCCGGACGAAGAGCTGCTGGAGATGGTGCGTCGCTGGAATGAAGCCGGAGAGGACGTTAAGTTAAAGCTGGCGACGCCGGAAATGCTGCTGGAGAAAATCAAGCAGCTGCCGCAAGATACGATTCCGGTCTTCGCAGGAGATTGGACGGATTATTGGAACTTCGGCGCCGCGAGCTCGGCCGAGGAGACGCGGCTAACGCGCAGAACCAAATACAGCCTCCGAACGACCGAGCTGCTGGCCGCCTT
The DNA here is from genome assembly GCF_003583765.1 of Paenibacillus nanensis. Lineage (GTDB taxonomy): Bacteria > Bacillota > Bacilli > Paenibacillales > Paenibacillaceae > Pristimantibacillus > Pristimantibacillus nanensis. The sequence goes on along the minus strand of NZ_QXQA01000002.1, from coordinate 653,496 downwards.
CCAGGGCGGATGGACGGAGCGCGACCGAGCCGTCTGGCAGGAAGCATGGAAGCAGCTGGAGCTCTATGACGAGCATACATGGGGCGCGAACGAGTCCGTCACGAATCCGGATTCCCTCTTTACGAGAACGCTGTGGATGCACAAGGCGCATCCCGCCTATCAGGCTAACAGCTTAAGCGGATTCGCGCTGGCGACGCAGCTTGAACGACTCGCGGGCAATCCGCTGCAATCGGGCCAACCGGAGGGGCTGCTTCTCGTCAATCCTACGCAATGGGCGCAGAAGCTGGATCTACGCGTTTCGGATGAATTCATGTACGCGGGCAGACACGTATCCGCCAATCGCTTCAAATTTCAGCAGAACAATGGGGATACGAATTGGCAGATGCCTGCCGCCGGAGTGTTGGAGCTGCCGCCTTTCAGCTGGAAAAAAATAAAATACGATCAGCTGCGGAAGGCGGAGACGCCAAGCTTATGGGTCACGGATTCTGTCATTGATACGCCTTATTACACGCTGGAGGTTGATCCGAAGACGGGCAGAATCGGCAAGCTATACGACAAGCGGCAAGATTGGCATGTCCTGGATCCGGAAAGTCCTTATACGTTGTTCCAGTTCGTACACGAGAAGATCGATGCGCTGCGAGGGGAGGAGAAGCGAACGACTTTATTCCCCAGGGACATTGAGAAATGCAACAACAGCATCAGCTGCTGGAACCATAATTGGCCGGCGAATCGCAGAGGAGCGGAGCGGCTTGTGGAATGCCGAATAGACCGCCACGATTCGGGAGCGACGCTCGTCTTGCGCTGGGAGGCGCCCGGCACGGAAGGATTGGAGCAGAAGATTACGCTGTTTACGGACAATCCGCGCATCGAGCTGATTGCTTCCTTTTACAAGACGGATGAAAGGACGCCGGAATCGATTTATTTTGCCATTCCGTTGAACCTGAAAGGATGGCGAGCGACTTTCGACAGCGCGGGAACGTTCGTGGAGCTGGACAAGGAGCAGCTTCCGGGTTCCTGCCGCGACTATGTGACAGTGGATAGGGCCGTGTCCGTGCATGACGATAATAGGGGCGTGACGCTCGCTTGTCCGGACGCCCCGCTCGTGCAGATCGGCGGCTTCCATTTCGGCCAAGAGCTGAAGCATGTCTCGGGAGAGGAAAATCCGCTGCTATTGGCATGGCCGGTCAACAATTATTGGGACACGAATTTCAGAGCGAGCCAGCCCGGCAAGCTGACATTCAAGTACGAGCTCACCGTCCATGGCGGACATCGAGTTGATGCGATGCTGGCGTCGGGAACGCTCGCAGGCAGTCCCGTCCAGATGTTCCCGGCCGTGTATTGCCCGTCGGAGGAAGCGGGTACCTTCCTCGCAGCGGACAATAACAGGATCGAGATTGCGGGCGTTAAACCGGCTGAGGATGGAAACGGCATCGTGATCCGTCTACAGAACATATCGAGCGAATCGAAGGAGGACGTTAATCTCGCGTTCCCGGGCAGGTCGATTTCGTACGCAGCCATCACCGACGGTCTCGAGACGGATATCGGGCAGCTGCCTAGCGCGGGAGACGCCGTTAGCCTGTCGCTTGAGCCGAGACAGCTGCTGGCTTTGCGCGTTCAATGGTGAAGCTGCTGGAATTTATGCTTGAATTTCGCGGGCGGCATCCCCATCTCGGCTGAGAAGACGCTGGTGAAATAATGAACCGTGTCGAATCCGGTCTGCCTGGAAATGTCTTTAATCGAAAGGTCGGTTTCCGTTAGCAGAATGCCGGCTTTTCTTATCCGCTCTTTGCGTATATAGACGGAGCAGGATTGACCGAGCTCCGCCAGAAAAAGGCGCGAGAGGTGGCGGCTCGAAATATGGAGATGCTCGGCGACATCGTTCAGCCTTAGAGGCTGCGACAGATTGTCCCGAATAAAAAGCTTAGCTTGATAAACCAACGAGGCGGCTTGACTGCTTCGGCTTACGACGGCGGCGGACGGCTCCTTGTCGGCAAAGGTCCTCTCGACGCTCGTAATTAGGGACAGCCCCAAGCCGGAGATTCCGTCATGAAACAACGGCTGCATCTCATTCGCCATTAATAGCAGCGTTGTCCATAATCGGATGACAGGAAGCTCCTGCGCATTCGGAATAAAGACGGAACGGGCACGACGAAGCTTTGCGAACAGAGCCTTGCACTCGTCGGAGCATCCCTCGGCATCGATATCGAAAGCCATGAATAATAGGTCCATTCCGTGATCGGTGACGATATGATGCACATGCCCCGGACGGGAGAGGAATAGGCTGCCGTCTTCGAGCGGGTAATGCTCCTCCTGCTCCCAGTAGCTGCCTGTCCCTTTAAGAACGTAACAAATTTCGAAAAAGGAGTGCTTATGCGGTTTGTTGCCGACAAAGCCGCTTTGCGCGCCCCAATAATAGACGGTGGCGGCTATGCCGTTTCCTTTCAAATAGGAGGCTTTCTGATTCAGTAGAATCGAACCGTCCAGCATGTGATCGTTCCACTTCAAGGAAGTCAACTCCTCGCATGAATGTCCTTATATTTTTAAAAAATGTCGGTTTATTCAAAATACAATGATTACGCAAAAATGTAAACGTAGATCTAGGATCGAGCGATTGAGCCATATGGAGAATGGGGATGGGATAGGTAACGATGGGGAAATACGCAATGGCCTTCGATGTCGGCGGATCGTTCATCAAATCGGCCGCGCTCGATCATGCGGGGCATGTCGTGCCGGGAACGTACGGCATTTACCCCGCGAAATCAAATGAAAGCAAAGACGGCTTCATGGAGCATCTGGTAGCGATCCTTCATCAGCAGACAAACCGGCTTCTGGACAGAAGCGTGGAATTATACGGAGTTGGCTATGCTTTTCCCGGACCGTTCGACTATGCCGCCGGCATCAGTTATATAAGCGGAACGGATAAGTTCGAACGTCTGTACGGCGTGAATATACGTGAAGAGCTGCTTGACCGGCTGCGGAACGGCGAAGCCTTTGAGTGTAAAAGATCAGAGCGGTTTCGAATCGTTTTCGAGAACGACGCCAACTTATTTGCGCTGGGCGAATGGCATACGGGTTATGCGAGCCTCTATTCGCGCGTCATGTTCCTTACGATTGGAACCGGAGCCGGGTCGGCGTTTGTCGAGGAAGGGAAGCTGATTACGGACCGCGACGATGTGCCGCCGAACGGCTGGATTTACAATCAGCCGTTCGGCGAGACCGTCGTGGACGATTATATTTCGAAACGCGGTATTCTGCGGCTGGCGGAGCAAGCGGGCATTCCTATAGAAGGCGGGGACATCCGGATGCTCGCCGATTCGGCCCGGAGCGGGGACGCAACGGCGCGCGGGGTGTTTCGGCAATTCGGCCGGAGCCTGGGCGAGATGCTGACCCCGTATGTCCGCCAATTTCGGCCGGAGGCGGTCGTTATGGGCGGACAAATCGCAAAAAGCAAGGATTTGTTCGAGAAGGGCATATTCGAAACTTTAACGGAGCCGAAGCTGCAAATACGGCCGGTGCTGGACACCTCGCTGAGCGCCTTCGCGGGAGTGGCCCATTTATTAAGGCAGGGGGATAACCAAAATGAATCAAAATATTGAAGCTGCCGAGCTTCCCATGCGGGAAGGCGATACGGTTCCTATCGAGCAAGTTACCGAGCTTGGCGGTGGACATTCGGACGAAAACCGCTCGCTGCAATTTGCCTTTGGCGGCGCGTATCCTGTCGGGGGATGGCGCCTTCCCGTCGCGTACGAGGGTATGGAGCACTCCCTTAATGGGCGGGATTGGTCGAGAAGAGCGAACGAATCCCGGAGGGGCAGGAGCAGACGGATACCGACCTTTATTATACGGCGGCGAACGCCCGGCTATGGCTGTGGCGAGGGCTCCGGAGGAGCGCTTCGAGGATTGGACGTCATGGCGTTATTTGGGACGGCTCGGGCTGGAGTGTGGACAAGGAGGAAGTCCAGCCGATCGCCGACGAAATATCTTGCGAATACTGCGTAACGCCAATGGGTGGGCAATGGGACGGAGCCGGGTATGCCGTCGTATTCCACGAATCGGGAGCCGGAAACCGGCTGTCTATGTACATCGGCGATAGTCCCGTCGGGCCCTTCCGCAATCCGATTCGCTTGTATGCATGCCCGGAGCCGCTGCAGGGCAAGACGATCTATGCGTACAGTGCCAAGGCCCACCCGCATCTCTCCGCGCGAGGGGAGCTTCTGTCCAGCTACAACGTAAATGCGACCAGCAAGAACAGTCATATGGAGCATGGCTGCATTTATCGGCCTCGCTTCGTGAATATACGCCAAATCCGTCTCCGCTAGCAGGGACGAGAAGATCAGAATACGAAAGGGGATAGGGCTGTGTGCGCGACCTATAACCGAGAACCGATTATTTCTATTAAGGGGGACGGACATGCCGCATGCCGGGGCTATGTAGCGATTGCCACCCAAATCGCGGGCGGCTTGAGGCGGCATGGCAAAACGGTTATTGCGATTGAGTGTTATCCCGGCGTACGGACAGAAGAAATTGTCGAGGGATTGTGTATTCCATTGCAGCCTGCGGCGATCATCCATGCGGAGCGCGCTGCCCAATCAACGGATGAAATTCATCATAAGATCCAGCGGTTTTTAACCGATGACCGCGTCTTTGGCTATATGGCGCCATTTTCGGTGGAGGATTTCTATAATCAGGAGAAGCTTGAGCAGCTGCGTGAGGAGATCGATGCCGTTCCGTCGGGAGTCGTCGTCGTGATCGGCACGGGTGCTTCTTTGGTGACCCGGGGAGATGTGCTCGTATACGCGGATTTGTGCCGATGGGAAATTCAGCTCCGCTACCGAAGCCAAGAGCTCGGTAATTGGCTGGCTCATAACGAACAGGAAGAAATCCTTAAAAAATATAAACGCGGCTTTTTCGTGGAATGGCGCGCGGCAGACCGCCTGAAGCGGACGCTCCTGCCTGCGGCGGATTTTTATCTGGACACCAACGCGGATAACGATCCGAAGCTGGTTGCCGTTCCGGCGCTCCTGAACGGGCTGAAGCAGTGTGTCACCCAGCCGTTCCGCCTGGTTCCTTACTTCGACCCGGGCGTATGGGGCGGCACTTGGCTGCAGGAGCATATCGGGCTCGCGCCGCGCGAGCATCCTTATGCTTGGGGATTCGACGGCGTTCCGGAGGAGAACAGCCTCATATTGAAATTCGGCGATGTCCCGGTCGAGATTCCCGCTATTAATGCCGTATTCTTTGAGCCGGTGTCGCTGCTGGGAGAGCGGGTATATGCCAGGTTCGGCGCCGAGTTCCCGATCCGCTTCGACTTTCTGGATACGGTTAAGGGGGGAAACTTAAGCCTGCAGGTTCATCCGCTCACTGACTATATCAAGGATAAGTTCGGCATGTCCTATACGCAGGATGAAAGCTATTATATTCTCGATGCGGATCCAGGGGCGCAAGTATACCTGGGCTTCAAGGACGGAGTCGATCGCGACCAGTTGATCGATGAGTTGGAGGCGGCCCAGTCGGGAAGCGCCTCGTTCCCTGCGGGGAAATATGTGAACGTATTCCCGGCGCGAAAGCATGATCATTTCCTTATTCCGGCGGGCACGATTCATTGTATTGGGGCAGGGGCGATGGTGCTGGAAATTAGCGCGACCCCGTATATATTCACATTCAAATTGTGGGATTGGGACAGGCTGGGGCTGGACGGCAAGCCGAGGCCCGTTCACATCGAGCATGGGAAGCGGAATTTGCAATGGGACCGCACGACGGCTTGGACGGAATCGCAGCTCGTAAACCGAACAGAACGGATCCGGGAGACTGAGTGTTGGAAGGAAGAAAGAACGGGACTGCATGAGCTGGAGTTTATCGAGACCCGCAGACATTGGTTCACCGGGCCGGTCCCCCATCAAACGAACGGCAATGTTCATATGCTCAATTTGGTCGAGGGAGAAGCAGCGGTAGTGGAAAGTCCCGACGGCGCGTTCGAGCCATACGTCGTTCATTATGCGGAAACGTTTATTATTCCGGCGGCCGTCGGAGCCTACACGATCAGACCGCTCGCCGACAATACGGCGAAGCCGCTGGCTACGATTAAGGCCTATGTGCGGGTCTGATGCGCGTATTAGAAAAGGAGGGAGAAAATGAGCAAGGCGGTACGATTGAGGTGCGAATATCTTGCAAATCCCGTTGGCGTGCAAACGGACAGGCCGCGCTTCAGTTGGGAGATGGAGGCCAATACGCTAAGCCGGCGGCAGGTCGCCTATCGCATTGTCGTATCGGAGAATGAAGCTGACGTTCTAGCCGGAATGGGGAGAATGTGGGATTCCGGATGGGTTGAATCGACTGAAACCTTCCATCAGGAGTATGCCGGATCTCCGCTGTTAAGCGGACATCGATATTACTGGGCGGTCTCCTGCCTTGATCAAGTCGGCCAGCTGTACCAGGCGGAAGCGGCAGCTTATTTCGATATGGGCATTTTAAGCCCGGACGAATGGTCTGCTAGGTGGATTGGCGCCGACGAAGCGATTTCCGCTCCGATATTTAGGAAGGTGTTCCGTATCGCCAAGGCTGTCAAGCGCGCCACCCTATGTATTTCCGGACTTGGATACTTCGAGCTCTATGTGAACGGAGGGCAGATCGGAGACCATGTTCTGGTTCCGAATTGGACGGATTACGACAACCGGCACATAGAAGGATTGCTATATCCTTTCGACGATCAAACCGACAAGCGAGTCCATTACATCCAGCATTCGGTAGCCGATAGGCTGGGGCAGGGGGAGAATGCGATCGGCATCATGCTGGGTAACGGGTTCTACAATCAGACGGAAAGAACGGTCGAAGGCAAGATGAGGTATGGCGAGCCTAAATTAATAATGCAGCTCGACATTGCCTATGAGGATGGAACGAATGATCGAATCGTAAGCGACTCAAGCTGGACATGCAGCTCCGGGCCGATCGTGTTCAATAACGTTTTCTATGGCGAGGTCTATGACGCGAGGCTGGAACAAGCCGGGTGGACGGAAATAGGCTTCGACGACTCCTGCTGGGATCGCGCTCGCCTGGTTCGCCCGCCAGCCGGCCGACTGATGGCCCAGATGTCGCCGCCCGATAAGAGGATCGGCACGATCGCGCCAATCTTCCGATTCGAAGTGCGGCCGGGTGTCTATGTATTCGACTTTGGTCAAAATTTCTCGGGCTGGGTACGCATACGCGTGCAAGGAAAAGCCGGTCATAAGATCAAGTTAAGGTTCGCGGAGAACGTCAAAGCGAGCGGCGAGCTTGATCCGGCTAGCTGCGGAGGTGAGAACCAGATGCAAGCCGACACTTATATTTTGAGGGGGGAGGGGGTAGAGCAATACGAGCCGAGATTTGTCTGGCATGGCTTTCGGTACGCAGAGGTCGCCTCGTATCCCGGCATTCCAGAGCTGGCGGATCTCGACGGCATCGTCGTTCACGCTTCCGTCGAATCCACTGGCCAATTCTCATGCTCGGAACCGCTGCTAAACCAGGTGCAAAGCGCTTATCGCTGGTCGCAGCTTACCAATCTTCATGGGGGCGTGCCCAGCGACTGTCCGCATCGGGAGCGGCTGGGATATACGGGTGATGGACATTTAACTGCGGAAGCGGCCATCTACAACTTTGATATGGCCGCTTTGTATACGAAGTGGACCCATGATATCGGAGATGCGCAGAACAAGCAAACGGGCTTTGTTCCGCACACGGCTCCGTTTAACGGAGGCGGAGGAGGAGTTGCCTGGGGTTCCGCTTATATTCTCATGCCGTGGACCATGTACCGGATGTATGGGGATAAGCGCATTCTCGCCGAGCATTTTGAAGGCATGAAGAAATGGATCAATTATTTGGGCACCCGTAACAACGGAGGTTATTTGGTCGAATTCGAGGAACCGGACAGCTGGTTTCTGGGGGATTGGTGCATCCCGGAAACTAATGAGCTTCCTGCCGTATTGGTTAGCACGTTTTATTATGCGTATACGTTGAACATTATGGCTCAAATCGCAGAGACGCTTGGCGCTGAAGAGGATAGCCGCAGGTTCAAGATGCGCTACAGGCTCGTCTGCGATTCGTTCAACGAAGCTTTTTTCGATCCCGAATCAGCTGCTTATTCCATTGGACGGCAGGGAGCGGATGTGTTCCCGCTTGTCTTAGGATGTGTTCCTGACGGTTATGACGATCGTGTATGGCAGCGGGTACTGCGGTATTATAGGAACGAAAGGGAAGGACGATTGGATACCGGCATATTCGGAACGTCCTTCTTGCTTGAGCTGCTGAGCGAGCGAGGAGAAACCGATCTTGCTTTGGAGATGGTCATGTCCAAGTCATTTCCGGGATACGGATACATGATAGACAAGGGCGCTACCACGCTATGGGAATCTTGGGACGGTCACGATTCCCATAATCATCCCATGTTTGGTACAGTCAGCGCCTGGTTTTACAAGCATGTGGCAGGGCTGGCTTTGCATCCGAAAGCCGTCGCGTTCAGACAAGTGGTCTTCAGGCCGTTTCGGGCGAACCGCCTAAGCGTTGCGTCGGCATCGATTCATACCCTGGTAGGCAACTACGCGGCTCGCTGGTCCAGAGAGAACAACGAAGCTTGGGAATGCGAAATTCAAATTCCGCCGGGCGGCAGTGCAGAAGTGTATTTGCCTTTATATAGCCATGGGACTCGAATATCGGAGATTTCTGAGCGTAGGAAGGGAGTAATTTGGCCGCCAACCGACAGCTCCTCTTCGAACACCCCGCATGATGGGAAGATGCTCGAAGAAGAGATGGTGGTTATCGTACTTAATTCGGGACAATACAAGTTTCAATTGTCTAGAGCATAACGACCGACCCTTCCTTTTCGAACGGGTAATCGATGACGATACGTCCGACCTCGGTGTCGCCAATGCCGCTGTATAGGTCGACCTTGCCGTCTGCACGCATTACGATGCCAGCGGTGAAGGCGCAATCCTTTAGTTCAGGCTTTTTGGCCGGGCCGTCCGGATAGCAAGAGCGAGTGCCGATGATTCTCAAATCCTCGAACCGGTTGGTCGACGGATCGAGAACGAAGGACATGTTCATGTAGGTCAGCGTCCACTGATCCGATTCGTCGACCGTTTTGTAGCAAATATGGCCGATGACACCGATCTTGCCGCTGGCGAGCAGGTAAGCCTGGTTGCAGCCGCCCCATTCGTCCTTCCGGAATAATCCGTTGATATTGGATGCGTTCTCGATAACTTCCGCGGACAATTCATCCAAGCTGTTAATGACGGTGAACCCAATGAGCGACTCACTTCCGTGCTTCTTGCGGATTTCTTCGTTGCGGGGTCTTGAGAAGACCCCGATCTTGTTGCCTTGGAGCTGGACGAGCCGAATATCCTTCATATAATCCGGTCCAGTCGTAAAGTAGAGCAGATCGTGAAGGTCTACGCCTTTGTAGAAATAACCGTAGAAAGTATCAAGTCGCCCCTGATTGTAACGGACATGCGTCCCACCGAGGACAATCTGCTTTTCGACGAAGCTGATATAGGGATCTTCCAGCTGGTAGATCATCGTGTCGGGCACAAGTGTCCACTCGTCCAAACCGCTCTCTTCAAATAGGCGAACCCAGGATCTTGCCCACTCCTGACGCTTCTCTACGCGGCCGTAAATATAACGTTTGCCGTTCCATTCAAAAGGGATGGAAGGATTGTAGACGTCGAAGCCGTCGATACCCAGGAATTTTACTTTGGCGCTTTCGTAGATGCGTTTCGCGGCTTCAAATCGCTTACGCTGCTCCTCAAGTTTCATAGCGGATTGTCTCCTTTCGAATTAGCTAGTATACTAACTTAACAGTTATTATCATAATGGACGTCACACGCAAATTCTTGTTCAAAATTTAATTGCATTATGGTATTTTGACATTCGCTGCGCACTTATGAGGAAGGGGGAGGGTTCTCGTTATGTTAAAGCTGATTGCCGCGAACGGCATCGATCCAGAAATTCAAGCCCATTATCGGTTGATCACGTCAATCCGCGATACGATCGGCATGCATACGCATGATTTTTTTGAATTGTTTCTCATACTGAAAGGCAGCGTTTATCATATCGTGAACGGCAGGCGGCAGCTGCTGCAAGAGAACACGCTTGTGTTCATTCGGGACCGGGACGTTCATTATTACGAGCAAGCGTTGGAAGAGGATTGCCAATTTATTAATTTGTCGTTCTACAAGGAAGTCGTCGAAGAGATCATTGCCTTCTTAGGAGCCGGCTTTCCGAGCCAAAGTCTGTTCAAGCCCGAGCTTCCTCCAACGATACTGCTGACCAAGACCGAGAAGGAATATGTCCGCTTTCGGATGGACCAGCTTCCACTCATCCCATTGGAGCGGAAGCTGGTGCTCAAGGCGGAGGTCAGAGCGCTGCTTACGGATCTGTTCTCGCGCTACATGAAGAGCGCGGTCAACCCGGACAAGGAGCTCGGACAACCGGACTGGCTGCTTGCGTTATGCGCGGAAGCGAAGAAGAAAGAGCACTTTACAAGAGGGGCGTCCGCCCTGGTCGAGTTGTCTGGCAAATCGCATGCTTATTTATGCCGTATGTTCAAGAAGTATAAGGGGACAACGCCAACCGACTTCATTAACGGACTGCGATTGTCGTACGCGGAAAATTTGCTGCTTAATACGGATATGGGTATTGTGGATATCTGCTTGGAGATCGGACTGGATAACATGAGTTACTTCTATTCTCTGTTCAAAAAAAGAAACGGCATCACCCCGCACCGATTCCGAAAGTGCGGCAGAAAGAGATCCGATTCAGGGTATTGAATCGGTTTTTTTTGTCGGATGGATTAGCGACAGGTATCGAAAATTGTGAGTTTTATATACTAACTTTGGTGAAAATATAAGAAAAATGAACTAATTGACGCCCAATTAAGTATGTGTTATATTACGGATATAGCATAACAACTTTGTGGAATCGCAGTTGAGGTGACTCCCATGCATCATACATAAGTCAGGCTGGTTTATAGGCAATTATTGAGAGTGTTTATTAAAGCGCTTACAATAAGTGGGAAACTGATCTGATCCGGATATCCAAAAGGTTTTTAGTTATACATATACGTCGATTTTTGGGGATAAGGGGTGCTTGATTTGCGTGTAATCAAAGAAGGTAAATGGGCGAAATTGTGGAGACATCGCTATCTCTATTTGATGGTGCTGCCGGGCTTTCTAACGATATTGATTTTTGCTTATTTTCCGATGTACGGTGTTTTGATCGCATTTAAGGATTACAGCGCGGTTAAGGGCGTATGGGGAAGTCCATGGGTAGGGTTCAAGTATTTCGAAACTTTCTTTCGGGATCCGATGGGCGTTCGGTTGCTGAAGAATACTTTTTTATTGGGGATTTATACTTTGTTCTGGACGTTTCCCGCGCCGATCATTCTCGCTCTGCTTTTTAACGAACTAAAAAGTAAGCGTTTTAAAAGAGTGGTCCAAACCGTTTCGTATATTCCCCATTTCATATCGATTGTAATCGTTGCGGGGATTATTAAAATGTATACGGCCCGAGACGGATTAATTAACGACATCATTACTTTCCTGGGAGGAAAAGCGACGACGTTCCTTCTGGAACCGGAATGGTTCAGAACCATTTTCATTTCCTCGGGCATTTGGCAAGGCGTCGGCTTCGGAGCCATTATATATCTTGCTGCAATGAGCGGGATCGACCCTACGCTGTACGATGTCGCAGAGGTGGACGGAGCGGGCAGATGGAAGAAGGTCCTGCATATTACGTGGCCGTCCATTAAACCGACGACCGTCATTCTGCTCATTTTTGCCATGGGGGGGATCGTCGGGACGGATTTCCAGAAGGTCATTCTGCTGTATAATCCTCAAACTTATGAGGTAGCGGACGTCATCGGGTCTTACGTCTACAGACAAGGGCTTGAAGGCGCGCAATATGCGTATACCACTGCGATAGGATTGTTCATGTCGGCCATCTCTTTCACGATCTTATTTATTACAAACTGGATTAGCCGTAAAGTCTCGGAAACGAGCTTGTTCTAAGGGGGGATGGAAGTGAGACGAGAAAGCTTGGGTTCTAGAGTGTTCGATGTTTTCAATATTGCCATTATGCTCATCATCTTGGTTGTGGTGCTGTTCCCGATCTTCAATATCATCTCGATCTCCATGAGCGACGCGCGCAGCGTTGCTTCGGGCAGCGTGTATGTGTGGCCCAAGGGATTCACCTTGCAATCCTATATCGACATTTTTAAAGACAAATTTATCACTTCCGGGTATATTAATTCGATCGTTTACGCGGTGGGCTCGACCTTCATCATGCTGCTGTTTACCTCGTTGTTCGCCTATCCGCTTACCGTGCAAGGGTTTGCCGGCAAAAAGTTTCTCACAATCTTTCTGATGATTACGATGTTTTTCAGCGGCGGTTTAATTCCTACCTACTTGCTTATCCGCAGCTTGGGCATGCTCGACACCGTGTGGGTCATGGTTCTCCCGGCGGCGGTTGGAGCGTACAATGTGTTTCTGTTCCGAACGTTTTTCCAGAACATTCCTTCCGAAGTGAAGGATGCGGCGCTCATCGACGGCGCGAACGAAATCGTGTCGCTGTTCCGAATCATATTGCCATTATCAAAGCCGCTGCTGGCGACGTTTGCCTTGTTCGGCATCGTAGGCAGCTGGAACGCATGGTTCGAAGCCTTGATCTATCTGCAGAGTGAAGACCATTATCCGCTGCAGATGATATTGCGGAACTATCTCTTCAAACTAGATACTTCCGCCATCCAAGGAAGAGTCGGGGCAGGAAATGTAGCGGTCAATGGGCAAGGGTCTCAGCTTGATCCGCAGTCGATTCGTATGGCCGTGGTCATTGTCACCATGTTCCCGATTATGGTGATTTATCCCTTCTTCCAGAAGTACTTTACGAAGGGAATGTTCGTAGGCTCAATTAAAGGTTAATGGCTGCAAAACAATGGTAGGATGGGAAGATTGATCGGATAAAGGAGAGGAGGGCGGCGAGGGGCACATCGATCCTTCTTCTACATCATCATCATAAACAACTCATTTCTATAGGGGGTTCCTATGAAAAAGTCTAGAGTGTTTGTTCTCTTGATGGTCATTGCCTTGGTCGTTGCATTGACATCAGCTTGCAGCAAAAACAACAATGAGCCGGCTCCAAGCGATAATGCTTCGAATAAGGGAGGAGTCTCGAATGCCGAACCGTTAAAATTTTCGGTAACCGTTCAGTCGAATGGCGTGGACAATACCCAAAGCATGATCCACAAGGAATGGATGAAGCTGATGGAAGAGAAGCTGGGCAGAAAGATCGAGATTAATTGGAACTATATTCCTGCTGCTGATTATGACGCAAAAATGAAGCTGGAAATCGCGAGTAATAACATGACAGACTTTTTTATGACGCCATTGTTCTATGACACTAGCGAAATGGCCGAGCAAGGCCAAATTATCGATATTAGCCAATACAAGGACCTCATGCCGAATTATATGAATTATTTGAACCAGGTCAAAGACGGCGTGGCCCGCACGTCGACCGCGGAAGGAAAAATGTATTATTTCAAAGAAACGTCGACGCCGCGTTTTCCTGCCGACAAAGGGATGCTAATTCAGAACGTTTCCTCCTATCGTTACGATTTGTTCAAAGAGAATAATATTAAAATTCCGGAAACATTAGTTGAGCTATACGCGGCTGCGAAGCAGCTGAAAGAGCTTTATCCGGACAAATATCCGATCAACACAAGATGGAAGAGCTTTAGATCGCTGTTCAGCGCCAACCATATGACCAACGAAATTTACTGGAACGGCAAGGAATATGTGCATGGCGTATTTGAGCCGGGCTACAAAGAAGCGCTGCAATTCGCCAACAAGCTTTATGTAGAACAGCTGCTGGATCCGGAATATCTGGTGGATACAGATGACCTGATTAAGCAAAAAGCGCTTAACGGAGATAACTTTATCTGGCTGACACAGTGGTTCACCGAGCCCGGAAACCTTACAAGAACAGCAAATGACGGCAAAATTTTTGCGGTTACGTTGTATCCGGACAATCCGGCTTACGGTACGGCTTGGCAAAACGTCGTAAACGGCAATACGCCAGATTTGGGTTGGGCCGCGGCATCCATTAGCGCTAAAGCCAAAAATCCGGAAGACATTGTGAGGTTCGTCGACTTGCAATACGATCCGGAGGTCATGAGACTCCTGACTTGGGGGATTGAAGGTACAACCTACACCCTCGACGGCGAAGGCAACCCTACCTTTATGGATGAGTTCAAAACGGCGGACGATCCATGGGTGGTTGGTAACAAATACGGTATCCGCGCAAGTAAAGATTATAGGCCAGGCCTGCAAATGTCGTCGGAATCCGCTGCGTTCGTAGACTTTGCGGCGACGGATTACACGTACTTTAATGGAAAATACGAAGAAGTGCCGATTGAGAAGCATGAGTACTTGAGAGGCCTGCCAATGCCGAAGAACGATTACGTTCCCGTCTGGTACGAAGCGCCGTCTATTCAATTCACCGAAGACGAAAGTCAACAGATCGCCGAAGTCATGACGCCGCTGATTACGTTTGTCGAGGAGTCCGAGGCTAGATTTGTATCCGGCAAAGAAAGCTTCGACAATTGGGATGCGTTTATCAATAAGGTGAAAAGCATGGGCGACATTGATAAAGTCTTGCAAATTTATAACGATGCCGCAAAAAGAGCAACGAGTTAAGGCCGCTCGGAAACGGTAAAGGGCGTCCCTCTGTCCCTCTGCAGCTTTCCGTGGCGGCGGGGGGACTTCTATTTGGATAACTATTCATAGATGGGAGCAGAAACTTGAAACCTACAAAAAAAGAGATCCTTTTCCATGCCGAGAAGCTTTTGAATAAAAGAGACCGATTTATCATGACGGAGATTGCTCCGATCGATCTTTCCAACTTTGTCACGAAAGAGCGCCTGTCCATCCATGAAATGGACGGCCGGCCGTTCCGGCCGGCCGTACCGGGACAGCGGTGGGGCGAGAATTGGATGTACGGCTGGTTCCGGACGAGCGTTACCGTTCCGAAGGAGGCCGAAGACAAACGGCTTATTGCTATCTTGGATTTTGGTTCCGAAGCGACTGTATATGTGAACGGCAAAGTTAGCGGGGCTATGGATCTCAATCACCATTACATAACCTTAACCCGCCGCGCAAAAGCCGGGGAGCAATTCGAGATCGTGGCGGAAGCGTACGCAGGCCATGAGGGGAGGCAGCCGGAAGTTGGAACGTCGCGGCTTTGCGTCTTCGAGGAGGACGTCTACCAATTTTTTATAGACTTGGAGTGCCTGTACGATCTTCGTCACCATCTTGACCCGAAATCGCTGCGCGCAGCGGAGATTGATACTGCTCTGACGAAGGTGTTTGCGGCCATCGACTTGACTCTGCGCGGGAAAGAGCTAGGAGAGAATGTCAAGCAATGCCGAAGGATCATGGAGCCGCTTCTAGCTTGCACGAACGGTTCGACGGCGCCCACCTTGTACCTGATGGGACAATCTCATCTGGACATCGCTTGGTTGTGGCCGATCGAGGAGACGAAGCGGAAGATTGCGCGGACGATGTCCAACCAGCTTGCACTAATTGATGAATATCCCGAATACCGCTATACGCAAAGCCAGCCTTATTTGTTCCAGTTGGTAAAAACGCTGTACCCCGAGCTGTACGATCGGATCAAACATGCGGTGGCGGAAGGTCAAATCATTCCGGAAGGCGCCATGTGGGTCGAACCCGACACGAATTTGCCAAGCGGCGAGAGTCTGATCCGTCAGGCGCTGCACGGCAAGCGGTTCTTCAAGGATGAATTCGGCGTCGATAACCAAATGCTGTGGCTGCCCGACGTATTCGGTTATTCCGGGAACTTGCCGCAGATTATGAAGGGCTGCGGCATCCATTATTTCGGTTCCGTGAAGATGTTCGGAACCTATGATAACGTTGTCGACCCGTTCCCTTACAATACGTTTATGTGGGAAGGGATTGACGGGACCCAGATCCTCTCTCACCTGCTGAACTACGGGGATTATTATCCGATTCGGATTAATCCTTCGTTCTTAATCAGTCAATGGAATGATCGCGTTCAGATGGAGGGCATCTCGTCGAGGCTGACGCAATTCGGACACGGGGACGGAGGCGGCGGCTCCAACCGGGATGACCTGGAGTTTCTGCGCCGGCTTGAAAATTTGGAGGGTGTGCCCAAAACGAAGCATGGCTCGCCGATTGATTTTTATGAAGACCAGATCGCGAAGGGTGTTCCGGACGCCAAATATGTGGGTGAGCTATACTATGGAGCCCATCGGGGAACCTATACGACGCAAGGGTTGATCAAAAAGCTAAACCGGAAGGCTGAGATCGGCCTCCGCGAAACGGAGCTGTGGTCCGCTGCCGCGCAGCTGCTTCAAAACAAGGCTTATCCTTATGAGGAACTGGAACAATTATGGAAGGTGCTTCTGCTGCATCAGTTCCATGATATTTTGCCGGGCTCATCCATTCACCGCGTCCATGAGGAAGCGCAGATCGAGCTGGCGAAATTAAATGATTCGGTGTATGCGAAGGCCGCCGAAGCGAGGAACGCGCTGACGGATGGGGATGAGTCGCACATGACCGTCTTTAATTCCCTATCCTGGGCGAGGAGAGAGCTTATTGCTTTACCTGAAGGAGCCAAGGGAATAGCAGACGGGAACGGTAAATTACTGCCGGTTCAGGAGCACGAAGGCTTCTATTATGCGCAGGTCGAGGCTCCTTCGATGGGATGGTCGGCGTATTCGGTCGGGCAAGCGGCTCATGAAGCTGTCGCGGCAGGGGAACGTGCCGTATCGGCAACAGTGACTTGCATCGAAAATGAGTATTTCGCCATTGAAATCAATGATAAGGGTGAGTTAACGAGTATCCTCGATAAAGAAACGGGAACGGAATGGGCAGCGGCTAACTGCAACGTCATGAGAATGTACCGGGATCAGAACTCGGACTTCGATGCTTGGGAAATCGACCGGCGTTACCGCCTTGCGCCGATTGAGTTGAATACGCCTGCCAAGATTGAAGTAACGGCGAGCGGACCGCTCTTCGCGAATATCCGGGTGGAACGCGAGCTGAATACGTCGTCCTTTATTCAGGATATTCGGGTTAACGCGGGCAGCCGCAGGGTCGAATTCCGCACGACCGTTCACTGGCAAGAGAAGAATAAGCTGCTGAAGGTGGATTTCCCTGTCCGTATTCACGCGAACGAATCCCTGCAGGAAATTCAATTTGGTTATGTGAAGAGACCGAATCACCATTCCCGTCCGCATGACGCCGACCGATTCGAAGTATCCCAGCACAAATGGTCGGCGATCGTGGAGCCGAACCGCGGCTTCGCGCTGCTGAACGATTGCAAATACGGCATTTCCGTCCTGGATCATGTCATGAGCTTAACCCTGCTCCGTTCGCCGACGTGGCCGGACGAAACGTCCGACCACGGCATACACTCCTTTACCTATGGATTTACGTTATGGAACGGAGCGTTTGTCGACAGTTCCGTCGTTCATGAAGCCTATGAGTTGAACCATCCTTTGTCCGTATCATCGAAAGGATGCCAGATAACGAAGCAATCTTTCATTCAAATCGATAAGAAGGATATCATTGCCGATACGGTCAAGCTTGCTGAGGACGGATCGGGCGATTGGATCATCCGGCTATACGAGTGCAAAGGAGCCTCCGTATCTTGTAAGGTGACTTTAACTCTCGCCATCGAAGCGGCAAAGGAAACGAATATGCTCGAGGAAGTAATGGGAGAGCTGCCGTACGACGGCAATTCGATTGAGCTTGCGTTCAGGCCGTTCGAGGTGAAGACGATTCGGCTTGCCGTGAAAGGTGACGGCGTATAAAAGAATGGAGGAGGATTTTTAATGAGACTGGAAAAAGGCCAGAGGCTCGTCATGATCGGCGACTCGATTACGGATTGCGATCGTAAATTCCCTCATGGGGAAGGACTGTTCCAAGGCGTGGGGAAAGGATACGTGTCGCTGGTGGATGCTATGCTGCAAGTGGCGTATCCGGAGCTGTCCGTCCGCGTG
Organism: Paenibacillus nanensis; assembly: GCF_003583765.1. Taxonomy (GTDB): domain Bacteria; phylum Bacillota; class Bacilli; order Paenibacillales; family Paenibacillaceae; genus Pristimantibacillus; species Pristimantibacillus nanensis. The sequence goes on along the minus strand of NZ_QXQA01000002.1, from coordinate 635,432 downwards.
ACGAACATGGGAATCAGCGGCAATACGGTTAGGGACTTGAAGGCGAGATGGCAAACGGACGTGCTGGAGCTGAAGCCGGATTGGCTGTCAGTCATGATTGGTATCAATGATGTGTGGCGGCAGTTCGATCAACCGGCCATCCCGGAGTCTCATATCTCGATAGAGGAATATGAACAAACGCTGGAGGAGCTCGTGAGCTCCGCGCTTCCTGGATTGCAGGGACTGGTCATCATGACGCCATTCTACATAGAGCCTAATGCCGGGGATCGGATGCGCAGCCGAATGGATGAATTCGGCAGTGCGGCCAGGCGGGTGGCGGAGCGAAACGGGGCATTATTCGTGGATACGCAGGACGTGTTCGCCCCAATGCTTGAGCATATGCATCCAACGGCCATCGCTTCGGATCGGGTGCACCCAAGCTTGCCCGGCCATGTGTTGCTTGCCCGCGCTTTCTTGCAGACGATCGGCTTCGATTGGAGTCGCATGAGCGGCGCTTAAATGATGATGTGGGAGAGACAATGAATGAACCCGATTCTTGCTTAAGGAATCGGGTTCATTTTCGTTTATAGCTTTCGTGCGGAGTCGCGGATGACCAGATCGGTCGACAGCAAAATTTTTTTGTAGCTGTTAGGGAGCAATTCCCTGGTCCTATCGAATAAAAGCTTGGCTCCTTCGAAACCGAGCGTCTCAAAATATTGTTTGACGGTGGTCAGAGGCACCTTCGCGAACTTGGAGCCTTCGAAATCGTCGAAACCCATCACGGACAGCTGGTCCGGAATGCGAATGCCAAGCGCGGAGAGGCGATCGATCACTTCCAATGCACGCCGGTCATTCGCGCAGAAAAGAGCGGTAAGCTCGCCGCGACTAATAAGCTCCGCCAACTTGTCGTAATTCAGCTCCCGCCTGAAAAATCTCAACTCTTGTCCAGGGGCGAGGCCCGCATCCGCCATGGCGTGCCGATATCCGTTGTAACGGTCAACCTCGGTGCTGAGATAGAAGTCGTAAGAGGCGAAACCGATGTTCCGATGGCCTTCTGCAATCAAATATTGAACGGCTTCATAGGCGCCGTCGTAGTTATTGCAGGTCACGCTGTCAATCGAGTAGCCGGATGGACTGCGATCAAGCATGACGTGTGGAATCTGGCGATTGCGGAGCTCGTTCAAGTATCCTTTGGCCGCATCGGGATCCGCGGAATAGATAAGAAGACCTCGCGTCTCGGTTTGCGCCAGCTTGAGGATCAGCTCGCGTTCTTGCTGGAAATCGTTTTCCACAAATTCGATAATAAGCTTGCACTCTTGTTGGCTTAAATACAATTGTATACCTTTTATGATCTGCATGTATGAACTATCGTTTAACTCAGTGCCCGAAATAATAAGAGTGACGTAGGGAGACGCTTTATCAGCGGGCGCGGCCCTCCGGCTCGAAACGAAGCTTCCTCTTCCTCTAACCCGGTAGATGACCCCTTCATTGACAAGCTCCGCCAAAGCCTTTCTCACCGTTATCGAGCTTACATCCAATAGCTTGGAAAACTCCGATTCGCTAGGGATTCGACCGTCTTCTCCCAGTTTCTTCTCCTCGATTTGCAGCAGGACGTAGTCCTTCACCTGCTGATATTTGGGCAATGCCGCTTCGCTTTGGCTCATTATACTCACCTCTATTAGACATTCGCTTCCTATAGCGGAGCGGATATTAAAGTATACAAAGTAAATTAAACTTATAATGTAAATATAGCATATTGACGGCTAAATTAGTATATGTTATTTTCGATGTAGCTTATAGTATGGAAACGCTTTCTTTTAAGAAGTTCGCAATGATACAAAATGGAGCGTTTCGGGTGCAAAATTCTAGGAAAGGAGGAGCAATCGAGCGTTTGCTGCCCATGAAACGAAAACAAAAGGGAGGAGCAATTGGTATGCAATTCAAGCACAGGAAAGCTTCCGGTCTCTTGGCGTGCTGTTTGTTGGCTGCTGCTATTCTGCCCGGGAATCTAACATCTGCCAGCGCCAAGAGCGGAAACGTAAGCAAGCCTGCACAGATTCAAGCCTATGCGGTGGAACCGTTCAGCATCCGGGTCGTCGATTCCGAGACAGGGCGGGGCATTCCGGCTGTGGAGCTGAGGACAACGAACCATATTTCGTACTATACGGATAGCGCCGGTTATGTCGCCTTTAACGAGCCGGGTCTCATGAATGATACGGTCTTCTTCCATATGAGCAGTCACGGATACACCATAAATCCCGATTTCTTCGGCTATCGAGGGCAGGCGGTTCATGTAACGCCGGGAGGAAGCGTGACGCTTGAGATGGACAGGATCAACATCGCGGAGCGGTTATATCGTCTTACCGGTCAAGGCATCTATCGCGACAGCGTTAAGCTCGGCTTGACGCCGCCCATTCAGGAGCCGCTGCTAAACGGCAAAGTAATGGGCCAAGACTCCGTGCAGGCGATCGAATACAAGGGTAAATTGTTCTGGGTCTGGGGGGATACGGACCGAGTCGCCTATCCGCTCGGCAATTTCCGGGTAACAGGCGCTTACTCCGAGCTTCCGGGCGAAGGGGGGCTTGATCCCGACGTCGGAGTCGATTTCGATTACATAACGAATGAGGACGGCTTCGTGAAAAGCCTTGTGCCGCCGCTGCCCGACGGAGCAGGCATTGCGTGGATTTTCGGCATGATGACGGTGCAAGACGACGGAGAGGAGAAGCTGCTGGCCGGCTACAGCACACATAATCCGGATCTGACAGCCTTCGGCATACTGGCATTCAACGACGAGACGGAGCAGTTCGAGCATATCGTGCAATTCCCGGACAAAGACGACTGGCGCCATCCCGGAGGACAGGCGAGCTATTACGAGGAGAACGGCCAAGGGTACTATGTGTTCACCGAGCATAAGATGCCGAATCTCCGCGTGAAGGCCGATTATAACGACATCATCGACTACACGCAATACGAAGCATTCACTCCGCTTGCTCCGGGTTCAATCTTTAACGGCGCGAACACCTTGCTGGAGCGGGATGCGCAAGGCAACCTGGTCTGGGGCTGGAAGAAAAATACGCCACCGCTCACACAGGAGCAGGAGAGCGAGCTCGTCAGCATCGGTTTGATTGATGCCGACGACCCTGTATATTACCAGTTAAAGGATGTTGATACCGGCGCGGCAGTCAGACTATCCGCAAGCTCCGTTGAATGGAACGACTACCGGGAGCGCTACGTCATGTTCGGCCAGCAGACGGGAGGCGCGTCATCCGTTCTCGGGGAAATGTGGTATGCGGAAGCGCCTTCCCCGCAAGGACCATGGACGACCGCGAAGAAGATCATTACGCACGATAACTATACGTTCTATAACCCGGCTCACCATGAATTTTTCGATAAGGCGGGCGGCCGATATATCTACCTGGAAGCCACCTATGTGAATACATTCACCGATAACGAGCCGACGCCGCGTTACAACTACAACCAAATGATGTACAGACTTGATTTGGCGAGTCCGGAACTCGGCAATCTGAATGAATCTTGATTGGAGGAAGCAGGCGTATGAGATTCAATCTTCGTAAAGTATCCGGATTCATGGCAAGCGTCATGCTGGCTGCTGCCATCATCCCCGGTCCAGCAGCCCTGGCGAAAGCGACGGGCGGAAATCAGGCCATGGGCACCGTGGAGAACCAAGCTTATGATGAGGAGCTGTTCGGTATACGAGTCGTCGACGCGGAGACGGGCCGCGGCATTCCTGCGGTGGAGCTGAGGACGGTGAACAACATCCGCTTCTACACGGACAGCGCCGGTTATGTCGCCTTCGACGAGCCCGGGCTCATGAATGAAACGGTGTTCTTCCATATCTCCAGCCATGGATATGAAGTGCCGACGGATATGTTCGGCTATCGAGGCCAAGCGGTCAACGTGACGCCGGGTGGCAGCGTGACGATCGAGATGAAACGGATCAACCTTGCCGAGCGCCTGTACCGGGTGACCGGGCAAGGCATTTACCGGGACAGCGTCCTGCTGGGTGAGACGGCTCCGATCGAGGAGCCGATTCTAAACGGCAAGGTCATGGGGCAGGATTCCGTTCAGACCATTGCATACAAGAATAAGCTGTACTGGTTCTGGGGCGATACGGATCGGGTCGCCTATCCGCTCGGCAATTTCCGCGTAACGGGCGCCACGTCTAAGCTTCCAAGTGGGGGCCTCGATCTCGATGTCGGCGTCGATCTGGACTACATCACGCGCGAGGACGGCTTCGTGAAAAGTCTCGTTCCGCCGCTGCCCGACGGGGCTGGCATCGCCTGGATATTCGGTCTGATGACCGTAGAGGACGAGACGGGCGAGGAACGGCTGCTCGCTGCTTACAGCACGCATAAGCCGGAACCGAATGCTTTTGGCATACTCATTTGGAACGACGACAAGCAGGAGTTCGAGCAGCTGGTCCAATTCCCCGGCACGAATGACTGGCGTTATGCGGGCATGGGCGGCCAAGCCACTTATTATGAGGATGGCGGCAAAGGCTACTATACCTTCACCCAGCACACGTACCCGAACCTTCGGGTAGAAGCGAAGCTGGATGCAATCATTGATCATACCCAGTATGAATCGTTTACGCCGCTTGTGCCGGGGACGTCCTATAACGGCGCGGACACGCAGCTGGAGCGCGACGCCGACGGGAAGCTTGTGTGGGACTGGAAAAAGAATACGCAGATGCTGACCCAGGATCAGGAGAAGGAGCTTATTCGGCTCGGCGTCATCAAGCCCGGTGACGAGCGTTACTTCCAGCTGAAGGACGCCGACTCGGGGGACGAGGTCCGTCTCGCCCAAAGCTCGGTCGAGTGGAATGAATACCGCCAAAGCTACGTCATGATCGGCCAGGAAAAGTTCGGCCGGACGTCGCTGCTCGGAGAGCTGTGGTTCTCGGAAGCGCCCGCGCCTAACGGACCGTGGCGGTTGGCCAAAAAAGTCATTACGCACAACGAGTACTCCTTCTATAATCCTTCGCAGCATGAATACTTCATCAAGGACAACGGACGTTACCTTTATTTCGAGGCCACCTACACGAATACGTTCACGGACGCGCCGGCTACGCCCCGTTACAACTACAATCAGATGATGTATAAGCTCGATCTGTCGAGCCCGGAGCTGGATTTGACGCCGTCTGCCGGACCCGAGCTGACCGAGCTTGCCGGGGGCAAATCGATCATGTCCTCCACGAACGAGGACGGGCGTCCGGCGGCCAATGCAAATGACGGCAACGGCGAGACGCGCTGGGCCTCCGCTTCCTCCGATCCGCAGTGGATTCAAGTAGACCTTGGCGCTCCGTACTTGGTCAGCCGAGTCCAATTGGATTGGGAAGCCGCATACGGCAGAGCTTACGAGCTGCAAGTATCGAATGACGGCGAAAGCTGGACTGGCGTGTACAGCACGACGACAGGAGACGGCGGCACCGATACTGTGAAATTCGAAGAAACGGAAGCGCGATACGTGCGCATGCTTGGCACGTCGAGAGGGACCATGTACGGCTATTCGCTATGGGAGTTTAAGGTGTTCGGGCGGGAAGCCGGCGAAGAAGAACCTGCGGTCAGCTTAACCGGCCCCTCCGCTGTTGACGCAGGACAGAGCTTCGACCTTACGTACGGTCTTGACCCTATGAAGCAGAGTGTCTACGCCGAGGACGTAACCTTTGCCTATAATGCCGAGCAGCTGCAATTCGTGTCCGCGACAGAGGCTGCGGAACAAGTGGAAATCGCGGGTCAGACGAATTCACAAGGCCGGGTCCGGCTGCTGCTCGTTCATTTCGACGGCATCGCCCGCGGCGATATCGTTACGCTGCGATTCACATCGAAGACAACCGGCGAGACCGTTACAGCAACCGTCTCCGTGGCCGATGCGATCCTGGCGAACGGCGAAGGCGGGGAGCTCGCGCTGGGCGGAGCATCTCACAGCATCCAGATTACCGCTAAGGCGAGGACGGGCGACCTGAACGAAGACGGCAGGTACTCTGTCGGGGATCTTGCGATCATTTCCGCTGCTTACGGCAAAACATCGGATGATGCGAATTGGGCGTTGTACAGCAAGGCGGATTTAAACCGGAATGGCAAAATCGACATCGAGGATCTGGCGGCAATGGCACGGAAAATCGTTGGGGAAGGGTGATTGTTTTGATACTGAAAAGCTGGAAGGCTCGCACTTACGTGCGTACTTTGTCGCTGCTCTTATTCGTTATTGTAATTGTTATCTCTTACGCCGCCGGGAGCGCTGCGGCTTCGGCTGCCGCCCATATCGAATACAATCCCTTCAAAATCAGGGTCGTCGATTCCGAGACGGGCAGAGGCATCCCTCTCGTAGAGGTAAGCACCGTTAACGAGGTCGTATACGTCACGGACAGCGCCGGATACGTGGCTTTCTTCGAGCCGGGCCTCATGGGCGAGGATGTATGGTTCGAGCTGGAGAGCCATGGCTATACGCATCATTATGAATCCTTTGGCGCAAAGGGAACGACGGTCAGAGTTACGCCTGGAGGCTCGGTTACCTTTGAAATGGAACGAATCAATATCGCCGAGCGCCTCTACCGAGTTACGGGACAGGGCATCTACAAGGACAGCGTTATTCTTGGCGAGCCCGTTCCCATTAACAATCCGCTGCTGGGAGACGGTAAAGTAATGGGTCAGGATACCGTCCAAACGATTGAGTACAAGGGCAAGCTGTATTGGTTCTGGGGCGATACCGACAAGCCGAACCATGCGCTGGGCAACTTCCGAACAACGGGCGCCACCTCGGAGCTTCCCGGGAAGGGCGGCTTGGATCCGGATGCGGGCGTTAACCTCACCTACTTCACGGACGACGAAGGAACGACCAAAAAGTTGGTTCCCCAAAATCCTGGCGACGGAAATCTGTTCTGGGTTAGCGGTCTCATGACAACGAAAGACGCGAATGGCAAGGAGAAACTGTTAGCGAAGTATTCCAATCTTCACGGTCTCGATGACGAGGTGGCTTCGGGCATCCTCATCTGGAACGACGAGAACGAGGAATTCAGCGACCGCGTTCCATTTGATATGAATCAGCGCTGGAAGCATCCGGACGGTCAATCCACTCTGTATGTTGACAATGGCGCCCAGTATTGGCTGTTCAATCAGCCTTGGCCGGTTAAGAGGGTGAAGAATACGTATGAAGATATTACGAACATGAACAGCTATGAGTCCTTCACGCCGCTGAAGCCAGGCACGCAGTACGATGGCGCTGCAACGGAGCTGAACAGGGACGGCGATGGCAACCTGGTTTGGGGGTGGAGGAAGGATACGCCGGCGATTACTCAACAGCAGGAGGCGGCGTTAATCGGCTTTGGCAAGATGACGGCCGACGAGGCGCGCTTCCAGTTAAAGGGCGTCGACACGGGAGAAACGGTTCTAAATCATACGGGTTCGGTCAAATGGAACGAATACAGGCAGGTATGGACGAACGTTATCGAGCAAAGAGAAGGGTCGACCTCGCTGCTGGGAGAAATCTGGTATGCGGAAGCGCCGGCTCCTACCGGTCCTTGGAAGCTGGCCAAAAAGATCATTACGCATAACGAGACGGACTTCTACAATGTTGCGCGACACTCCTACTTCGATAAGGATAACGGCCGCGTCATTTATTTCGAAGGAACCTACGTCGCCATGTTCGGCAATGTCGGGAATCCAACGCCTTATTACGACTATAACCAGATCATGTATAAGCTTGACTTAAGCGACGCGCGTCTCGCCTCCGTCCAGATCGAGCCGAATGGGGAGCCGGGCGGCGAGAAGCCGGCTGCGATCCTGTCCGGACCCGCGGCCGTAAATGCCGGCCAGTCCTTCGATGCAGGCTACAAAGTAGAAGGCGTAGAGCAAAGCGTATTTGCTCAGGACGTGACCTTTGCGTATGATCCGGCAAAGCTTACGTATATCTCCGCGGCGCCAAGCGATGAAGATGTTGCGATTGTCGAGGAGGAAGAGGCAACGCCGGGACAGCTTCGGTTCATTCTTGTGAATCTGGACGGCAATGCGAACCGCGATACGCTCAAGCTTCAATTCAAAGCACTTGCGACAGGCGAGACGGTAACTGCTGCCATTGCATTGACCGAGGCGACGCTGGCCAATGAGAACGGGGAAGAATTTAAGCTTCAGGGAGCGACCTACCAATTACGAATTGAAAGTGGGCGAGGCTCGGGCGATTTGAACAACGACCAGAGGGTTTCCGTCGGCGACTTAGCCGTTGCCGCGGCGGCCTATGGCAAACATTCGGAATCGCCTGACTGGGAGCAGGTCAAAAAAGCGGACCTCAACAACGACGGCAAGATCGACATCGCGGATCTTGCTGAGCTGGCCAGACAAATTTTTGAATAAACCTGTAGACCGGAGGAAATGAGGATGAAGCGAAATAGCCGATTGGCCCGCCTGATGCTGGCTGCCGTAATGGCAAGCGGGATGTTGTCAGCAAGCTCCTCCGTTACAGCCTCCGCGGCCGCGGAAACGGCGGCGGAACAGAACCAAATCGCGACGTCCTACAGCCTGTCCATCACAGGGGAACATTTACAGAAGGGCGACACGGTGGAGGTTGCCGTTCAGGCGGACGGCATGATAGACGTATACGCCTTCGAGGTCGTCCTGGCGTACGATGCCGACAAGCTGAAATGGCTAAGCGCGAAGACGGATGTGCCTGGCTTTTCGGTGAAGCCGATCGTGGAAGACGGTCAAGTGACGCTGGCACATACGCTCATAGGCAAGGTTGCCGGACTGAAGGGCAGCCGAGAGCTGTATAAGCTCCGCTTTGAGGTGTTGCAGCCGGGAGAAAGCGAGGTCGCGCTGCTGAAAGTGAAAGAAATTGATTCCAAACTGGCGAGCAAAACCGAGGATTTCGGATCCGGTAAGGGCCCGGCTTCGGCGGGCACATCACCGTTTAAGGATCTTGCCGGCTACGGATGGGCTGAAGAGGCGATCGCCGCGCTCGCTTCCGAAGGAATCATTAAAGGCACGACGGAGAATACGTTTAGCCCAAGTAGCCTTATCAAGCGAGCCGATTTCCTGCTGCTTCTTATGCGAACGCTGGAGCTGGAGGCTCCGAAAGGTCGGCTCCAGCAACGTTTCCCGGATGTGAAGGCGGAGGTCTATTATGCCGATTCGGTAGCCGCGGCGGGGGAGCTCGGCATTGTGAAGGGGGATGACCTCGGATTGTTCCATCCCGAGGCGCCGATTACGAGACAGGAAATGATGATCCTGACGGAGCGCGCGCTACGCGCGGCGGACCGGCTGAGCGCGGGAGCGGACATAAGCGTTCTAGAGCAATATAAGGATCGGGACTTGATTGAGGAATATGCGTCTTCCAGCATCGCCGTACTGACCGGATCGGAGCTCGTTGAGGGGGATTCGGGCCGTATACGGCCCAGGGCGAGCGCGAACCGAGCGCAAGCCGCCGTGATGATGTTTAGGGTGTATGCATACCTTCAAAGCGAGCAAGACTCTCCTGTTTAGGGGAGTCTTGTCGCTTTTGAACAGAACGTTGCATGTAGTTCTTGATGTTGTAGTTAGTATAATATAAAATTATTGGTGTATTTAGTTAGTATACTATGTTAATGGTCGGAACGTGCATGAATAGTCGCAGGCGGCAAACAAGGAGGAATTCCATTGTCAAATCCAACAAAGGCTTATTACGTAGACGGCTATCACGGCGGGATCAAAGGACATATGCCGCTCGGAGCTTGGACCGATGTCCTGCAGGTGTACCACTCCCATCCGGAATGGAAGCTATCGATCGAGGTTGAACCCATTTCGTGGGCGCATCTGCGGGACACGGACCCTCTCTCTTATCGAGAAATGCGGGATGTTCTATTCGGCAAGGGTTACGGGGACCGGACGGAGATCGTCTCCGGCACTTACGCTCAGCCGTATGGTTGGGTAATCGGCGGGGAAAGCAATATCCGCCAGCTGCTGCGGGGCATTGCCATTCACCGGGAGCACTTTCCGAATGCGCGGATCGACACGTTTGCGGTGCAGGAGCCGTGTTGGACGAGCAGCTTGCCCCAAATTTTGAAATCGCTTGGTTATAAGAGAGCGGTGCTTAAAAACCCGGGAACGGGCTGGGCAGGCTATGCAAGCGGCGTAGACCATGAGCTTGTGAACTGGGTCGGGCCCGATGGAAGCTCGCTGCCTTGCGTGCCGCGCTATGCCTGCGAGGATCTTGTGAATTGCTGGGAAACAGAAGCGGCAGAGATGGAGGATTCATTCATCGCCAAATGCGCAGAGCATGGAATAAACAGGCCGATCGGCAGCTTTCTGCAGGATCTGGGCTGGAAGGCGGGGCCAAGGCTAGGGCTTGACGGCCGTGTCCAATATGTGACCTGGCGCGAATATATCGATGAAATTGTGGGAACTCCGCAGGCAGACTGGCGATTCACACAGGAGGATATCCGATGCGCGCTGCCTTGGGGCGAGCGGCATCTGCAGCGAATGGCCCGTCAAGTGAGAGCGGCCGAATCGAAAATGGTGCAGGCGGAGAAGATGGCGGCTATGGCCCTAGTCTTAAGCGGCAGACCGTATCCCGAAGCGGAGCTGGTACGGGCTTGGGATGAGCTGATGCTGGCCCAGCATCATGACGCTTGGATTTGCGCGACGACACGGGAGCATCGGGAGAAGTGGTCGTGGCTGGGCGGCGCACAGACGTGGCTGGCGGAGGCGAACGCCGATAATGTCATCTTGGAATCGGCCGCGGCCATGCAGACTGCGAAGCCGATCGCCGGCGAGGAAGGCGTTAGCTTGGGTATTCGGGTATATAATACATCCGGCGTAAGCAGAAAGGAAATCGTGACGCTCGATATACCGGTCACACAGAATCTGGAGGAGCTGGCGATTTTGAACCGAGAGGGCCGATCCATGCCGATGCAGGCAAACCCGATTCGGACGGACGCCGCAGGGAAAGCGCAGTCCTGTGCGCTTCTCTTCGAAGCGGAGATTCCGGCAATGGGTTATGCGGACTTTGCGCTGGTTGAGCGGGAATCCATTCGAAGCGAATCGGATCGGTACCGCGACGTCGGAGCGAGGATGCTTGACGATCAACAGCTGCTCATGTATTCCGATCTTTATGAGTTAGTGCTGGACCTGAACCGAGGAGGGGTTATCGTCAGTTTGATCGACAAAGCGGCGAGCCGAGATTACGCTTCGGCAAAAGGGCCGTTCTACTTAAATGAGCTGAGGGGGTATTTCGCGGAACGCGAATCGTTCCTCATGAGCCGGGACGTTAAGGTGACAGCTGAGATGATCGAGCAAGGTCCTCTTCAGGTAAGCGTGCGCCTGGAAGGCGTTTTGGGCGAGACGAAATTCCGGCACACGATCCGTCTGGGCAAGGGCAGGCGGGCCATTGATATCGGCTTGAAGGCTTGGTTCGATACGGACAGGTGGATCGGGGATCCATGGACGCTAACTAATGAGAACAATTTGACGGAAAGGCGAAAGTCTCATTATAACGCGGAGATGAACCTGCATGTGACGTTCCCGTTCGCGCAGGGGCGTTCGAAGCTGTTTAAGAATGCCGCATACGATGTCTGCGAAAGCCGGAACGTGGATACCCGCTATACGAGATGGGACGAGATCAAGCATAATGTCATTCTCCACTGGCTGGATTTGTACGATGAACAAGAGGAAGCGGGGCTTGCCGTCTATAGCGATCATACGACGAGCTACGGGCATTCGCCGGACGGACCCGCTCATCTGACATTCGCTTGGGGCGGAGATGGAGGCTTCTGGTGGAGCAAATGCCCGCTTACGGGATCGCAGGAAATGAACTATGCGATTCTGCCTCATGAAGGAAACTGGGAGTCGGCTGGCTTGTCCGCCGTCTCGGCGATGCGGGAGGAGCCGCTTCTCGGGAAGCTGCGCTTCGCGGATGTCGTATCTGGCGGCAACGAGATGTCACTCCTTCGCGTATCCGATCCGGCGGTTGAGGCTTCCGCGTTTTACGTGGAGGACGGCAAGCTGCTGCTGCGGCTCTATAACGGCAGCGCGCAGGCGAGGGAGTGCGTTCTCTACACGCGCTCCGCACTTGGCGAAGGGCGGCTCGTCGAGCTTGACGGCCGTATCATAAGCTCGCTGCCGCCGAGCGCTTCTTCGAAGCAAAGCGGGGAAACTTGTTATACCTTATTTTTTGCGCCGTTCGGATTGCGTACGATCGCATTCCGGCTGGTTGATAAATCGATTGATTATATGAACTGAACTCTGTTACTATATAAAATAGCGACATTTGAAAATAAGTAGAGATAACGGAGATAGATTATGGCCAGGAAAAACTTGCCCAAATACGAACTGGTGAAGGGTTATATTATGGACCATATCAGCGGAAGCCAGTTCAGACCTCATGATCGGATTCCGAGCGAAGCGGAGCTGGCGGAGGCGCTTGACGTAAGCTCGATCACGGTGCGCAAGGCGTTGTCCGATTTGGTGAACGAAGGGATGATCTACCGGGTCCGCGGCAAAGGAAGCTTCGTTGCGGACAAGAAAAGCGAAACGCCGAACCCGATGTCTCGTCTCGTCGCGTTCATCATATCCGGCACCGAAATTTATGACAGCTCTTATATGCAGATCATTAAAGGAATACAGTCACAGCTGGCTCTGCACAATTATCGGCTCGTTATCGAATTTATCGAAAACAATGTGAGACAGGAAGATGAGCTGATCAGCAAGATCAATCCATCTGACTATTCCGGGCTATTGATTTATTCCTCAGATCCGAATGCCGCAAAATCATACCTGAAGCTGCTCAAGAACGAGAGAATGCCCTTTGTTATGCTGGATCGCTTCCCGAATGGAATGCCAGTGAACTGCATTGTGTGCAACAATCAGGACGGAGCTTACGAGGCGACGGAATATCTGCTTACGCTAGGGCATCGCCGTATCGGATTTGCCGCTTACGATTTTCATCTGAGCTCCGAAGTCGACCGCTTCAACGGCTACAGGAACGCGATGGCGGATTCGGGAGTAGAGGAAGACGACTCGATTCATTTCCTCGAGAAGGAGCTTGATTACGCCCTACTACTGCCGAGCATCAAAGACCGGGAGCTGACGGCCTTATTCTGCGTTAATGACCGTAAGGCGCTGGAGGCGGTCGAGCAGCTGACGGCCTTAGGCGTGCGTATTCCTGAGGAGATTTCGATTATGGGTTTCGACGACTTCGCAGGCTCCAAATTTTCAAAGGTCCCACTGACTACTGTCAAGCAGGACTTCGATGCTCTCGGCAGCGAGAGCGCGAAGCTGCTTCTCGACCTCATTGACGGCAACGCGGTAGGCAGCAAGAAGATTATGCTTCCGACGAGTCTGGTCGTCCGAGAGTCGACGGCTCCGCTATCGCAATAGGCGAGTAACTGAAAAGTACTATTAAAGGTACAGTCACTCAAGAAATTGAAGAGACTGTACCTTTCTCTTTAAATATTAAAGGTTCCCAAGCGACCGGCTCCATCTCGAAATCGTTGGTGACAAAAACTTAAACTCGATAAGATCACGTTGAGGTCTGCCACAATTTGCTGAAGAAAGCAGCTGGTCGACCGAAGATGAAAAATAGCGTCACTGAGAAAGGACCAAGGGATGCTATTTTTAGTTGAATGGATAGAATACGTAAACAAAAAGAAAGAGTGTCGAGACTTCCTCGACACTCTTTTCATTCCACTGGGTTTTGCGTGAGTTTACGGCGTGTGTTTGTTGACGTATTCGAGCGAGAACGGAAGGAGATCCCATTCGCCGTTCAGACTGAAGGCGTCCGAGCCGGTAGCGACGCCTTGCTTGCGGATCAGCGTGCCGGTTGCCGGCAGCGGTTCGGAGCCCGAAGCCGGCGTCCAGTTCTTGTCTCCGAGCACGTCGATGACCTGGCCGTCTTTGACCAATTCGAACGCGCAGACGACATAGCCGTCGAATTTGTAATTCCAATCCAGGTTCATGACGAGTTCGTCGTGATAGCCCGGAACCTGGGTGCGATCCATGAATTCATAGAATACGTTATTGATCACCATGCCGATATGTCCTTTATAAATTTGATTCACTCTCGCATAGGAATCTTTTTGGTAATCGCGATCAAGCATTTTCTCCATCTCTTGGGTCTTCAAATTATAACGGTACCCAATGATTTGATAGTTAATTGCATCTTCATTCATATTGTACATTTCAAGGTAGATATTCATTTGATTTTCCCGCGAATATTCCGAGAAAAACGCCGCGGCGCCTTGCTGCTGCAGCACGTTCAACTGAACGGAAGCGGCTTTCCCGTCCGCAGAGATCACAAAGTAAGTAATCATGCCGGTCGAATTGCCCGGAACCATGTTCAATGTGGTGCCGTTCAGAAGCGATTCGCTTGGTTTGACGAGCGTGCCGTTGTCCGCGCGATAGACGGTAAGCGGCTGCTGCGCTTGGAAGTAAGACGCCAGGCTATAAGAGACGTTCGCAACGCCAACCTTGGTCGTTATGGCTTTCTGATGGATGATCTCGACCACAGTTACCTGAATCGTCGTGCTTGTCTTCCCTCCTCGGCCGTCGTCGGCCGTTACGGTCACCAGCGTTTGTCCGCTGCCGGTTCCTGAAGCCATCTTCAGCATATTGCCGTCGACGCCCGGAACGATCATTCCCCCCGCAGCAGCCTCCGCGCTATACGTCAATGAGTCGCCATCGTTATCCCGGAACAGCGAATCGATGGCAACTTGACTCGCGAATCCCGGCACAACGAACTGTTCCGGAACGGAACCGACAACTTCCGGCGCATCGTTCGATACGACGTTGACCTGGAAGGAAGTGTCCATCCGATTTCCCGCCGCGTCCGTCGCCGTCATGGTGATCACGGTGGCTCCGTCCGCAATGCCGCTAACGGTCAACCGATGACCCGCTACCGATACCGAAGCTAGCGAAGCATCTGCGGATACGGCTTGGTAACTCAAAGCATCTTCGTCCGGATCGCTGAACGCGTTCGTAAGATCAAGTTCGATTTCTTTGCCCGGTCGAACGGCTTGTCCGTCAATTGTCTGATTCACAACTGGCGCCCGATTCGGCCGCACTTCGACTGCGATCGTTTTCGACACCGTGCCGCCGCGCGAGTCGGACGCGGTAACGGTCACGTTCGTGCTGCCGAGCGACACCGAGCTCAGTGACAGCTCCTGGCCGTCCAGCACGACAGATGCAACGGAAGGATCGGCGGAAGCCGCGCTGAGCGTCAATGCATCACCGTCCGCATCCGTAAAGATGCCGTTTAAGTCGATCTTTTGATCAGCGCTTCCGAGCGACAGGGTCCGATCGGCCAGATTCCCCGCCAGAGGAGCCTGGTTGACCTTGACCTCGAACGTCTGATTCTTCTTGCCGCCGCGGCCGTCTTCCGCCTGAATGAGGATCGAGGCGGTTCCTCCGGCAAGCGGATGAATCGTAAGCACATTGGAAACAGCGTCCAGTGTTACGGTTGCCAGATTCTCGGAGAGCGAAGAAGCGGTCAGCGTCAGAGAATCGCCGTCTTCGTCTCGGAACGCTTGACTCAAATCGACGGCAGCGTCTCCTGCGCCGAGCGTGATCAGCTGATCCGATACGGCTTGATCGACGACCGGAGCGCGGTTAACGGTCACGTCGAACGTTTTGCTCGTTTCTCCGTCGTAGCCGTCGGTCGCCGTCACGGTAATCGTAGTCGTTCCCGCAGCGAGCGGATCGATCGTAATTTCGCCGCCTGATACGGATACCGCGGCGATGGAGTCGTCGGCAGATACCGCTTGGTAGGTCAAGGCATCGCCGTCAAGGTCGGAAAACACGCCGGTTACGTCGATTCTTTTCTCGCCGTTTCCGATCGTAAGCAGTTGATCGGCAAGCGAACCGGCTGCCTGAGGAGAACGATTAACCAAAACAGCAAAGCTGTCGCTAACCTGGCCCCCGCGGCCGTCATCGGCCGTTACTTTTACGGTCGAGATGCCCGCGCTGACCGGGGCAAGCTTCAGCAGCGTCCCGCTTAAATCGACCGTCAGTATCGACGGATCGCCGGATTCCGCAGCCAACGTAAGGCTGTCGGCGTTACCGTCTTGGAAGACGTTCGCAAGATCGACCGTCACGCTCCCGCCCGTCAATTGGATAAAACGGTCTCCGGCCGGCTGCTTAACCGTCGGCGCCTCGTTGACCCGAACGTCGAAGGTTCCGCTCGTCGTACCTCCGCGGCCGTCGTTTGCTGTTATGGTTACGACCGTATCGCCGCCCGATACGGGAGTCAAGCGAATCCGGTTATTCGAAACAACCTCCGCGGTTGCGACAGCGGCCGACGCCGACTGAACCTCATAGGTCAGCGGGTCGCCATCCACATCGCTGAACATGCCGTCCAATTCCACGAAGACGTCGCCTTTTCCAACCATCGATTCCTGCACGCCCGGGGACCGGTCAAGCTTGGGGCTGTGGTTCACGTTGACGGTGAACGTTTGGCTCGCCGCTCCGCCTTTGCCGTCTTTGGCCGTGACGGTGACGGACACCGGGCCTTCCGCCAGAGGCGTGACAGTCAAAGCGCTGCCGCTTGCAGCCGCAGCTGCCGAAGAAGCGTTTTGCGAAGAAGCTTCAAAAGCCAGCGTATCTCCGTCCGGGTCTTGGAAAGCGTTCGACAGGTCGATCTGTAGATTCGTTCCGATCGAAGCTTTGCGATCCGGAAGAGGAGTCAAGGTCTGCGGCGAACGGTTGACACGAACGACGATATCCTTGACGACCGTACCGCCCCGACCGTCTTCGGCCGTCACGGTAACCGTCGTTTGTCCCAGTGCGATTGCCTGCAGCTGCAGCAGCTTGCTGGATACGGAAGCGGCAATGACATTTTCGTCGCTCGATAAAGCATTGTAGATGAGGGCGTCCCCGTCCGGATCCGTAAAGTATGCGCTCAGGTCCAACGTGCTTGCCGCAGCATCCAGCGTCGCCAACTGCTCGGGAACATCTGACGCGACCGGATTCCGGTTCACCGTTACCGCGAAATCGTGGTTAATGCGGGCATTGTTGGAATCGTAAGCCTGCGTACGCACCGTAATTTTGCCCGCCAGCTTCGCTTCGATCGTCAAATGGTTGCCGTCAATCGTAACCGTGACGAGCTCGGGCGCAGAAGCCGCTTTGACCAGCAGCGCTTTATAATACGACAAGTTGCCGTCGACATCATTGAACACTTGAGAAAGATCGATCGTCTTCTTCTCGCCGACGGTCATCGTAAAGTCCTTGATCGGATTTCGAACGATCGGCGCGCTGTTGACAGGGCCTGGACTGCCGATTTGCGATTGAACGGCGGAATAATTGGTGATGACCGAGCCTGCTGCCACGCCTGACGGCGTCGAAAGGTTACTTATCGTCAGGTTCGACCCTACGGTGACTGCCGCGGATGATTGGGTGACGTTAAGATTGGCGATGGTTCCCGTTGTGTTTAACGTAACAGGATTCGACGTTAGGACCGACATCCGTCCGATATTTGCCGTCCCGGTAATCGCGGAACCGGTACGAACGGTGACCGTATCGACCGTTCCCTGCAGGTTGACCTGCTGAGCCGCCCCAGCCACGTTGATCTGATCTATCGCCGCCGTCGAGGTGCCAACAATCGTCGAATCGACGTTCAAATTCATCTCCTGGATGAAAGTTTGACCGAGCGCTTCGACTCTCACGTTCGTTTTGTTAACATCGACGGACGCAAGGTTCGAGCCTTCGAAGACGACGGTGTTCGCGTCGCCCCCGTTGACGATCGTATTTCCTTGCACTTCGACCATGCTGCCGTAAAAGTCGTTTTCCAGCTCTTTGCTAATCTCCAAGTCGCCTGTAATCGTCAGGTTTGCCATAGAAATATAGTCGTCCGCAACTTTTACGTCTCCGTCGACAATGCCCAGCTTCCCATCGAGCAGCAGATTGGAGCTGAATTCGTTGGCGCCTTTCGAAGCGGCCGTTCCGCCGCGCCGCAGCTCCAGGTACGTAATCTTGTCCAGATTGCGTCCCGACGCATCGAATCGGATCTTCGCCCCCTGCAAAATGGTGCTGTTCGATCGGCTCAGAATCCCTTTCGTCCGATCGGAGACGGCGTAAGTATATCCGTTAATCGTCACGCCCTGTTCGGAAACGTTCTGAATGGTCCGAGTGACGCCGGACAGTTTGTCAGGGTAAAAAGCTTCCATGAGAATGCTAGCAATCTCCTGCCGCTTCACGGCCTGCTTAGGATGGAAATAGCCGTTTTCCGCTTCCATCCATCCGTTCTCCAGTACAGATTGCACGGCGTTTTTCGCCCATGCACCGACTGCTTTCTCATCTTGAAGCAAGGTTTTTTCGTTCGTTTTGGTTTGGGCGTCCTTGGCGGCTTGAACCAGGACGGCGGCCAGCTCCTGCCGGGTGACAGGCGCATCGGCGCGGAAACGCTTCTGCGCGTCCCCTTTCATTAGACCGGCCTTGGCGGCTGCCTCAATATAGTTGCGTCCCCATGTTTTAGACGTGACATCTTTGAAAGAAGGACGGCTTGTTTCTTTCACGTCGAGCTGGAGGATTCTCGTCAGCACGACGGCCAGTTCCTGCCGAGTGAGCGTGGATTGGGGGCGAAAACGCCCGTCCAATCCACCGGTCAGAAAGCCAAGCTCGGCTGCTTCAAGAATAGCCTGACGCTGCGAAACCGGAACCTGCTCGAGGTCGGGGAAAGTCGATTCAGAGCTCGAGGCCTCATATACTTTTGCCGCAAAGGCAAATTCCGCGTTTGGTCCGGCCGCAGTGGCAAACACGCTGGTGGCGACCAGCAATTTGATTAATCGACTATTCACTTCCATATCCCCTTTATCTGTCTTCTTACATGCTGTATGGAACTTTTCGGGGCGATCTATTTGTTTGTGTATTTTCCAAGGTCTTCCAGATTTGAATCGTAATTCTGCTCGCTCCATTGGGCCGGGTCATAGGAGTCGCTGCCCGCCAAGGTGCCGCTTTGACGGAAAGCGGATACGTTCGGCTGGAAGATTATGCTGTCCACGACGACATCATTGACGATAAGCTTAACGACAATCGGCTCCGTATATTCGAAACCGATGTCGAATCTGTACTGCAGCTGCGGTTTTTCCAAATCGCCGGATAGCTCATCCGAGATCGTAATTGGTTGGCCTGCAGGCAGATCGGTTACGCCGCTGTCGCCGGCTTCCGCATCCGAAAGGGACATTCTTCCTGTATCTCCCCATTCGATGAATATCCGGTCCAGACTGATCGCACTGTTCGTCGGATTGTAGATTTCAAAATATTGATTCGAATCGCTGCCCCAATCGACTTCGGAGAAAAACGGCGTTTTTGCATAAGCGGGAGCTACGCTAACCATAAACTCGTCTTTTATTTCGCTGCCGGTCGGGTCCGCCGCGGTAAGCACGATTGTCACGGATCCCACGGATACCGGGGTGATAATCAGCTGACTGCCGTCGTCGGACATTCTGACCTCGGCCACGCCTCGATCTTCCGACACGGCGGAGATGTTCAATTTATCTCCGTCATCGTCTGCGAAGATGCCGGACAAGTCGATTGTTACGTCGCCTTCTTCCAACCTTGCATTTTGATCCTCGACTTTATTGACTATATATGGCGCCTGGTTTAGCGTGCCCGGATCAGGAGTCGGGTCCTGCGGCGTCGATGTATCCGGGTCAGGAGACGGATCCTGCGGCGTTGTCGTGTCCGGATCAGGAGTCGGATCCTGAGGCGTTGATGTATCCGGATCAGGAGTCGGGTCCTGCGGCGTTGTCGTGTCCGGATCAGGAGTCGGATCCTGCGGCGTTGTCGTGTCCGGATCAGGAGTCGGGTCCTGCGGCGTCGATGTATCCGGATCAGGAGACGGGTCCTGCGGCGTCGATGTATCCGGATCAGGAGTCGGATCCTGAGGCGTTGTCGTGTCCGGATCAGGAGTCGGGTCCTGCGGCGTTGTCGTGTCCGGATTAGGAGTCGGGTCCTGCGGCGTTGTCGTGTCCGGATCAGGAGTCGGATCCTGCGGCGTTGTCGTGTCCGGATCAGGAGTCGGGTCCTGCGGCGTTGTCGTGTCCGGATCAGGAGTCGGATCCTGCGGCGCCGATGTGTCCGGATCAGGAGTCGGATCCTGCGGCGTGCTTGGGGTCGGCGCCGGAATTTGCGGCGCTGCCGGCGTAGGCTGAACAGCCGGAGATGCAGGCTTCGTGCCGTTCACGTTCCCGATCTGGCTTCGAACTTGCTCGTAATTCGAAACAATCGCGGAAATATCGACATTGGCCGGCAGCGTGATATCGGCTACGTTCGCGCCCGGTTGAATCTTCAACTGGGCCGCCTGATCGGTAACTTCAATCCGGTGAATACGGCTGCCCGTCCCCAGAGTTATGCTTGCGCTTGAGCTTACGATCAGGGAATCGATCGAGGCCGAGATATCAACTTTCCCCGCGCCGTCCTTCAACGTAACGCGTTCGATAATCGAGCCTGCTTCTCCGATCAGGGTCGTGCTGGAATAAATCTGAAATTCCTTGACCGTCGTAGTGCCGGCCGTATCAACCCGCACGTCCTTTTTATTAATGTCGACGGTTTGCAGCTTGGCATTGTCAAAAACAACGGTATGGGTATCGCCGCCGTTGATGACCGTATTGCCTAATACCGATACGTCGTAGCCGTAAAAGTCGTGATGCAAAGCCTGCGAAATCTCGAAGTCGCCGGCAACCGTCAAATGTTTTACGGACACGAAATCACCGGAGATGACAACGCTGCCTTCGATCCGGTCTCCTTGAGCGTCAAGTACGATATTTCGAGAAAATTCCGCTTCGCCGGCTGCCGGGTTTTCCCCGCTTTGAACGATCTCCAGGAAGTCGATTCGATTCAATGTGCCGCCTTCCGCCGCAAAACGAATTTTTGCGCTTTTGAGGATGGCGCTATTTTCGATACGCAGCAGCCCTTTCAGCGATTCGCCGATCAGATACGTTTCGCCGTCGATCGAAATATGATGCCCGTCGGTCCAATCCAATACGGCCGCCTGCTCGCCGGGATGGAATGCGTGCACAAGCGAAGCAGCGGCTTCTTGACGCTGAACAGCCTGCTTCGGAGCAAAATGTCCGTCTCTCAGTTCCATCATGCCGAGCGTCAACGCGTCTTGAACGGCCTGTTCGGCCCATGTACTGACCTGCGCACGGTCCGCGAACGCTACCGAAGCTTCTGAGACAGCCGTCTTATCGGGTCGAACGCTTTTCAGAAGGGCCGTGGCCAATTCCTCGCGGGTGACGCGGTCGCCGGGACGGAAATTTTTCCCGTCTCCCTGCATAACTCCCGCTGCCTTTACGGCTTCGATATAGGGATGCGCCCAAGCGATGACCGGGACGTCACGAAACGAAGAGTATTTCGCATTCACGGGGTCAATATGTAAAGACCTCGCCAGCAATACCGCAAGCTCCTGTCTTGTGAGCGTATCCAAAGGCCGGAATGTACCGGAAGGATCGCCGTTTATCAAGCCTAACTCCGAGGCTTGTTTAATGGCTTCCCGGAGAGACGGATCGGTCTGTCCCCAGTCGCTGAACATAGCTTCCGATCCCTTTGCAAGGTCCGGGGATGCGAATACAGAGCCGGACGGCGTCATGGCCGCCGCCGCTACACTGGTTGCCATCAACCATGTCGTAAAAGTCTTTTTTGTCATCGGTCTTATCCCCTCTAAGCTGTCAATTGTGATTGCAATCTATTGCTCTCGCAATCCTTCTTATATCGGACGAATTACCGTGACATTACATATACAAAATGTGGAATCCTGAATGAGGCAAAATACGATTGATTCGCGTGCTTAATATTGACAGACAGCAGCCTACAAGCGTCAGCCGCATGATGCCCAGCGTATAACCGAAGCCATGCTTCGCCCCTCCATTTTTAAAACTTTTAAAAATTATTTTAATAAATGGAGGATAAAGTTCCCTATCGAACAGTCAACTTTAAATCGTTAAATAACATCGATTCAACTTTACTAGGGGTGAAAAAAAATCAACCTCCTCAAGTTTCTAATTATGTATTAAAGTTACAGTAATGAATAAAGGAGGTGACATTATGACGATCGAAATCCGTGAAGTAGAAGACCTGACTCCGACTATGTATAAAGCAGACGGAATGGACACCCCATGGGACGGAATCTCCACGATTTAATGACTATGCCTTACGCAAGAAGGCCGTACATCAAAGTACGGCCTTTTCCATTCTTTTGACTGAGGTGTGCTATACATGAAACCTAAATTAAAGGATTTTTATCGAAATCATATTCAAGTGTCGGATCAGGTTATACGGATTCGAACGGATCTCGCTCGTCTCGAGATTCCCGATCCGGATGGCATCATTTATGGATTTATGAATCAATTGACGGGTCGGCACACGATAGAAGAGCTTGCCGGCCTGTGCAATCTCACAGAAGAAGATGTGAGACGCGGGGTTTCCATGCTGCATAACCATAAGCTGCTAGAAAGCGATACAACGGACACGTATGGGCTGACGGAGCGTGAACTGCAGCGTTACCGGAACAATTTCACCTATTATTCCGTGCACGAATCAAGACTTGAGAACCGTTACTTGTTCCAGGATAGGTTGAAGAATAGCTCCGTAGCCATTCTCGGCTTGGGCGGAGGCGGATTGTTGGCTACATGGTTAACCGCGATGGGGGTAGGTAGAATCGTTGGCGTTGATCATGATCGCGTAGAATTGAACAATTTAAATAGGCAAATTCTTTTTACGGAAGACGATGTTGGCAAGCGGAAGACTGATGTGGTTCGCGAACGTCTCCAAGCCATGAATCGAGACATAAATATTCAGGTCGTGAATCGGCAAATCGATAGCGCTCATTCCGTGAAGGACATAATAGCAGACGTAGATGTTGTCGTATGCGTAATCGATACGCCTCCTGTGCAAGCATCCAGATACGTGAACTCCGCATGCATGCAATATCGCAAGCCTGCTTTCCATGCAGGACTTCGCCATGGCAGCGGGTTTTTGTACAGGGTTGTCCCTTTTGAGACAGGATGTACGGATTGCTTGTGCTTGCAGTCCATTCGCCGTAACTCCAAAGTGTTCGAGACGATTAAATCCATTGCAAACGGTGAATTGGATAGTCGGACATTTTTGAATCCGTCCTTTGCTCCTAACGTATCTCTTCTAACCTCGGTGCTGGCCTCGGAAATAGCCAAATATTTAACGAAGCATTCACCCATGTTTCCTTTACCCTACACGAAAATAAACCTGCAGGATATGAGCTTTACCCATGAAGAGATAAATCGAATAGAGGACTGTCCCAGCTGCGGGAGGAGTCGAGTGATTGGAGCGGAACCAGGACCTTTAGATGCATTGGTAACGCTCGGAACGGAAAAAATGACTGTAAAATGAGGGTAGACGAGTATGAACTTTGAAATTCATTCGGGATCCAAAGCAGTTCTCACGCATCTGAGCGTACAACAAGAAGGGCAGGAATACACAATTGGTGATCCTCTTCTTTCTAAGTTTATTAGAGTGCCGGAGCCTGCGGTTCTAGTCATTGAACTGGCGGACGGCAGCCGGACACTTCAAGAAATCAAAGAGCTGCTCCAGCAGGAAAAAGGGATCGATGTGGACGTCGCGGATTTTGTTGCAAAGCTGCTGGCGCTTGGACTCGTTTTTAGCATCGATGGGAGAAAGCTTGTAAATTACGATACCAGTCAAGTGCCCCGGCAGGAGTCCTGGCAGGTTAGGTTAGGCCGTATTTTGTTTCATAAGTGGATGAGCAGATTATATATGCTAAATGTGGTTGCCATTATTTTGCTTTACGCGTTTAACCCTTCGCTTTTGCCGCACTTCCGGGACGCTTTTTTGCTGAATGGAATTGGAGCAAATGCATTGCTAATCTTTGTAATCAGTAGTATACAAATCGTCATTCATGAAAGCGGGCATTACCTAGCCGCCGTTAGCAGGGGAGTAAAATCCAACATTCGATTTAGTATTCGTTATGTGTTCGTCGCTGTGGAAACGCAAATGACGGGGTTATGGGCGCATCCGAAGAGGAAGCGATATTTGCCTTATCTAGCAGGAATGGCTTGGGACTGTACACTGCTGCTAATTTGTCTGCTCGTGCAAATGTCTGCGATTGAGGGTACTTTCGTCTATGGGTTATCCCGACTGATCGCGCTCGCGCTATTTTTTTCGGTCCTTTCCCAGTTTTTGTTCTTTTTGAGGACGGATGTTTATTATGTCGTGGTGAATTGGACGAATTCTGCGAACCTCCATCAATCAAGCAAAACTTTTCTAAGATCCTGGCTCCCTTATAA
The DNA here is from genome assembly GCF_003583765.1 of Paenibacillus nanensis. Classification (GTDB taxonomy): domain Bacteria; phylum Bacillota; class Bacilli; order Paenibacillales; family Paenibacillaceae; genus Pristimantibacillus; species Pristimantibacillus nanensis. The sequence continues at coordinate 611,200 of NZ_QXQA01000002.1, read as the reverse complement.
AAGAGAAGAGAGTAAAGGGCAGTGGGAGAGGTTACCTTCGGGCGAAAAGAGAGCGGCAAAAGTGTTTTCCCTTTTTTATATTTTTGGATTTACGACCCTCACCTTCATGATTATTGCCTTTACAATTCCTGCCTCCGTTACGGGACTTTCGATGGCTTTTCATCAGGTTGCCGATTTTGCCTTTGATTCGGTTTCGTTCTGGGACGGCGCGATCATATTATTGCTCATGCTGACTCGAGTTACCCTGTATGTCATAGGCGCAAGAAATGTTTACCGCGACCGCAGGATCCGAAGGAGAGAGTTGAAAGCTGCAGGAGTAAGATGAAGTTTATTCATGACGACAAAACTTTGAATGCAGGATCCGGCGAGAATGCGATGCCGGAAGCATTTTTGCTTTCAGCCAGAGAATTATCCGTACAGCATTTCTATGAGTTTATCAAAAAAGACATCTGTCATGAAAAGGTGACGCAACTCTAATTATTGCGTCGCTTTTTTCTATACGTTATTTCGAAACAACATAAAAGATTTCTGAAACGACATGTCGCTTCTTTAGTAAGCAATACCTACACGTGCTTTAATATAATCGTTATCGTTTATCTGTCTATATGTAAATGCTGCTGTATCCGGTACGGATATTTCGACTCCGCCTTCCGGCAAATAATTTCGGTCAATCCGGTATCGGCCTATTCTTTCTCCATCCGGCAAGTACGTAGGGCAGACAATTGTCCACTCGAGTGTCGATTGTTTGAGCAGATCGTAAACGATATGATGTTCTTTGGCAGCACGAGTTGACTTCCGCTTTGATTCGCTTGATTGATAACGGAGAGAATTCGGAGTGGTTCTACTTTCTAGAATTCCCGCAGTTCCTATTGTTATTATTCGTTTTATTCCTTCGTTCTCCATTGCTTTAATAATTAGCGGCATACTTTCTGATAGAGTGGTCGTGCCATCCGTATTAAGTGCACTAATAACGACATCAATGCCTTGCATGACACGTGCAATATCATCTTTGTTTAGAACATTCCCTTGAAAAACGGTTAAATTGCCGTTATTGATTTGAATCTTCTCCGGTGTCCGGACTAATACCGTAACATGATGTCGGTCATGTAGAGCATACGTAAGGATTTGACGTCCAACTCGTCCGGTTGCACCTAGAATTAATATATTCATAAGAATGAGGCTCCTTTTACAAATGGGCAGCCGGTCCAAGTGAATTTGACTTGGCAGCAGCATGTTTGCGTTACCTTAGGTACAACTATTCTATATGTTACCCCTGATGAGGACAAGGAGCCACCTGTTTCAAAACCGGGGTTGAGGCCAGCTCTATCGGCAGATAAGGAAATGCTAATATCAGGAGGCGCAATCTCGGTTTTAGGAAGGGGGGGAGAAGTGCTGGTTATAAGCTCGCTCTTATTATCCCGCGGTTTAGGTCAACGTAGAATGCGGAGCCATTCGCTTTCTCTGAAAGCGACAACTCAGCAAGATGTAAATAAAGAAATGGCAAAAGTAAAGAAAGTGCAAGGAAGTTTTCATAACTATTATTTATCCAACCAACAAGTAAAAGATACAATTACACGAGTAAAGATCGTGCTTTCGACCGCATAGGCAGTGTTTCTGCTATTTGTTATACTTGGGTTAATTTAGTCAACTCGTACGGCGATTGATAGATTGGCGGTGATTGCTTGTTCGGGCGTTTCCGGTTCATCAGCATCAAGTCGAAGATGATGGTTTTATTTTTGCTTATCATTTTGGTCCCGATCGTTACCATGTTCATTAATTCCTACTTGTCCTCGCAGCAGCTGTTGGAGAGGAAATATACGGACCTGCTAACGGACATCTCCAAGCAATCGAACATCCGCGTCGAGGAGTTTCTAGAAGACACTAGACAAATCTCTCTCATATCCAGCTACGGCATTAACAGTTACGTATCAGCTGTATCGCAGGAAAACTACCCGATTCAGAATTACTTGAGAGAAGATTCCAAACGCAACGAGAACCAGGCTACACAGCTTTTGATGAACTATATCCGCATGAAAGACTTGGAGTACGCGATCTACGTTTATAATTTCAACGGCGGAAAAAATTTGTATATCAGCACGGATTCACCCGTTGACTACACGTATCATCCCGGCGACGAAGAATGGTTCGCGGACTTTCTTCAATCGGAGGATATTACGCGCGACATCGCGGTTGTGAAGGATAAGCAGACGAAGCGGGCGAACAACCTTTCCATACTGAACGTCCGTAAAATTTATGATATGGAAAACGGCGACCTTATTGGCGTCATGACCATCAGCATCCCCATCGACTTTATCAATAAGCTGAACGATCGGCTTCAGGAAGACAGCAGGTCGGCCTATACGATCGTTGACAGCAATGGCATCGTTTTGTTCAACAATAACTATGAACAGATCGGGAAGAGGTTCGCAGAGGTGCTGTCGATCGAAGATGGACTGTCTCCGGAAACGGCCCGGCAGGTCATCTCTTCAGAGGGCAGGGATTATTTGCTGATTAGCACGCCTTTCGAGAAACATGACTGGACCGCTTATCTTTATATGCCCGTCGAAGAACTAGCCGTCGAAGGGTACATGTTCAAACGCAATTTGGTTGTCATTGCCGCGTTATTGCTCCTATTCTCGATTACCAGCTCCTTCTACTTATCGAATCATATTACGAAGCCGATTAAACGGCTCATGAGCAATATGCTGCTAGTGGAGAAGGGGAAGTTCGAGAATCTGCCGGAGGTTAAGTCGAATGACGAGATCGGCTTGCTTGCAAATCGCTTTGAACAGATGTCAGGCGAGCTCAAAATATTAGTAGAGCGAATCTACCTGGAGCAGCAGGAGAAATCAGAGGCGGAGATAAAAGCGCTTCAAGCGCAGATCAATCCGCACTTCTTGTACAATACGCTAAACTCCGTGAAGTGGATTGCTTCCATGCAGCGTTCCGATAAGATTGTGCAGATGACGGAGGCGCTTATCTCTCTGCTTCGTTATTCCACGAGCAACGATAGCAAGCTTGTTCCGATTCGGGAGGAGCTTGAGCAGATCACCCATTATATAACGATTCAGAAAGTCCGGTATTTCAACAAGATTGACGTCGTGTACGACATTGACGAGTCGCTGCTGGAGCACCACATCCTGAAGCTCTCCGTACAGCCGATTGTGGAAAATGCGATATTTCATGGTATAGCCGACATGGACGGCGAGGGGGTTATCCGCATATCCGTTTACGGAAGGGAGAAGGATGCCATATGTATCGAGGTTTCAGATAACGGGGAAGGCATGAATGAGGAAGCTGCCGGTAGGCTGCAAGAGCAGCTCTCGGGTAACGGAAGCCGGAGCGGCGGCATCGGCGTACGTAATGTGCATTACCGGATCAAGAAGGTTTTCGGAGATCCGTTTGGTGTTTCTTTCCTTAGCAATCCAAGGCAAGGAAGTACTTTTGTCATTACCATTCCTAGAAATCAGTGAGGTTCATAGCCATGTTAAATGTGATTATCGTAGACGACGAGCTGCTCATGAGAATCGGCCTCAAATCCATGATTCCTTGGGAAGAACACGGGTTTGTCATTACGGGCGAAGCGCAGAACGGCAAAGAGGCGTTGGAGCTAGCGCAGAGGCAGGCGCCGGATCTCATCATAACAGATATTAAGATGCCGGTTATGGACGGGCTGGAATTAATTCGCAAGGCTTCTAGCGGCTATCCTGCTTGTCAATTCATCATTTTAAGCTGCTTGGACGAATTCCAATACGCACAGGAGGCTGTAAGGTTAGGCGCGACGGATTATTTAATCAAAAGCGATTTGAAGCAGGAGCACCTTCAAAGCGTGCTCGGTACCGTGCGAAAGAAAGCCGCGCAATTTAGACAAACGCCGGAGAACTCTCTGCCCACGGGGCAATACAAGGAAGGGATCGGCTACCTGAAGGAAACCTTGTTTAAGGAGTTGTTCAGCGGCTTCCGTGATGACAGCGACATTATGAGATCCAAAGAATCGCTCCAGATCTCTCTAACTCCCGAGGACGTCGTCATTGCGAAGCTGCGTATCAACCATTTTCATGAGCTGCGGCGGAAGTACGTTGAGCAGGACGAGAAGCTCCTGCGTTATTCGATTGTTAACATTATGGAGGAGATCGTTCCTCGGCGCTGGAACAAAGAGATTATTGTAGAAAATTCCTCTGACTATCTGCTAATCATGAATCTGCCGGATACCGCATCCAATCGTCCAGCACGCGAGATACTAGGACCGCTGCTCGGCAAAATCGTGACGGCTATGCAAGAGTTTCTGAATATCTCGATCTCGGTAGGCGTCAGCGGCGTGTCCTCAGGATACGGCGGCCTTCGAAAGGCATACCGGGAAGCAGACGCCGCGCTCGCCAATCTGTTTTTTGAGCCGGTAAGCGACGTACTCTATTACGACAGCCCTGCCGGAAGAATGCAACGCAGCCGCGACAGCTTCCTTATTACGCGGGAAGAGTCGGCAGAGCTAAGGCGGAGAATTGATGTCGGCAATGCCGAAGCTGATCTAGACCGGTTGAGGCGGCGATTATACGATGAAGGCGTGACGGAGCAAGGCTGCCGTAAAGCGTATATGCGGATACTCGCGCTTATTTCCTCTTGCTTTCCCAGTGTGCCGGAGCTGCTTGCGGAGGGGCAGACGCCTTATGAGCATATGCTATACGAGGAGAAGCTGGAGGGGCTGCATAGTCTCGCCATACGGTTCCTGCGACAGAGCTTGAATCTTAATCGGGCATTGGTCAATGTCCCTCAAAGCTACGCCAATCAGGCGAAAGCGATTATTCTAGAACGGTATGCGGAGGATATTTCTCTGCAAACCGTCGCGGGGCAGATCAATGTAAACCCTTCTTACCTGAGCCGCGTTTTCAAGGAGGAAACCGGTGAGAACTTTATCGGCTACCTCACTCGCATACGTATCGAAAAGGCAAAGCAGCTCCTTAAGAGCAAAGCCTATAAGGTTTACGAGGTTGCGAGTTTAACCGGCTATCCGAATACGGCCTATTTCAGCAAGCTGTTCAAAAAAGCGACTGGCGTGACGCCTGAGGAGTACCGGGGGTAACAACGGGGTAACGGTAAAAATAGTGACGAATAAAGTAAAAAAAAGCGCATAGCCGGCTATGCGCTTTTTGTGTACGCAAATTTCGGTAAAAAAAAATGATCGTGTAGTAAAGGATATTGATTTTGATAGCCCGGTTATTTCTCTATGATGAGAGTTGTAAGAAGCAAACGATTACACGAATATGGGGGAAAACCGATGATGAAAAAAGCCTTACCGTTACTGATGGCATTACTTCTCATTGTAATGGCGTTATCCGCATGCTCAAGCAATTCGGGCAATGATCCTGGTAACGCAACGAACAAGCCGGCCGGCAGCGGAGAGAATCAGGCAAGCGAGCAGCCTTCCGAGGAGCCGGCTGAAGAAGTCACTCTAACGTATGCGATTTGGGATTCCAATCAGGAGAAGGGACTTCGTCAAATCGCGGATGAGTTCGAAGCTCAGAATCCGAATATGAAGATCAACATTGAAGTGACGGGCTGGAGCGAGTATTGGACGATGCTGGAAGCGGGCGCTACAGGCGGATCGTTGCCGGACGTGTTCTGGATGCATTCCAACGAAATCTATCGTTATGCCTCCAACGACATGCTGCTAGATTTAACGGCCAAGATCGACGGAAGCGAGAAGGTGGACCTCGGGAAGTTCCCGCAGGGTCTCGTGCAAATTTACAATTTCAACGGCAAACAATTTGCGGTGCCGAAGGATTTCGACACCATTGGTCTTTGGTACAACAAAACAATGTTCGACGAAGCGAAGCTAAGCTATCCGGACGAGACTTGGACATGGGACGATTTGTACAATGCAGCGAAGACGCTGACGAAGGATGGCAAATACGGGATCCTGACTCCGCTTCATAACCAAGAGGGTTATTATAACTTCATCTATCAAAACGGCGGCACGGTTATTACGGATGACAAAAAATCAGGCTACGACGACCCGAAAACCATTGAGGCTCTAGAATACTACGTGAAGTTTATTCAAGAGGGCTTATCTCCGAAAATTTACGGCGATGCGGAACGCGCCGAAGCGATGCAGAACGGCCTTGCAGCGATGGGCTTCTTCGGCTCCTGGAACCTGACCGGCTTTACTGAAAATGAATTTATGGCCCAAAACTTCGATGTAGCGGTGCTGCCAAAAGGGGAGAAGCAGGCATCCATCTTCAACGGTTTGGGTCACGCGATTGCGCATAATACGAAGCACCCGGAGGAAGCTTGGAAATTTGTGGAATACCTTGGCTCCAAGGAAGCGCAAGAGAGGCAGGCGGAGCTGGGAGTGGCCATTTCCGCTTACGAAGGCGCGGCAGAGCTATGGGTATCCTCTAATCCGACATTTAACATCCAGGCATTCGTGGATATGGTCGATTATGCTGTCATTCGTCCATATTCCAATACAACTGCCGTGTGGGAGGACAAAGCATACGAGGCGCTGCTGCCGGCGTTCTCAGGGGAGAAGACGGTCGCCGAAGCCGCTAAGCAGGCAGCAGCGATTATGAACGAAAGCCTTGCACAGGAAAAATAACGCGAATATGCAGAAACGGTCCATAGCGGCAACCTTAACCGGTTGCCGCTATTCGTAGGAACAGGAGGGAGCAGGTGTGATGCATCGAAGAATATCCAAACAAATGCGAAATGAGTGGTACTGGGGCTGGTTCCTGATCGCGCCGACCATTCTAGGCCTCATTGTGCTTAATATCATCCCAATCTTCCAGAGCTTTTATTTAAGCTTCTTCAAGAGCGGAGATTTCGGCAAAGGCAACGTGTTCGTCGGGCTTGATAATTATAGGAAAATGGCGGATGATCCGCAGGTCTGGCATGCCGTTATGAATACTTTTCTGCATGCGCTTATGGTCGTTCCGTTCAGCATCGCCATCGCGCTCGTTCTGGCGGTGTTGTTGAACGGCAAACGAAAGGGAAAGTCCATTTATCGGACGATCTATTTCATTCCGATGGTCGCTGCTCCCGCCGCTATTACGATGGTGTGGAAATGGCTGTACAATTCGCAGTTCGGACTCATTAACGTGCTGCTGGCCAAGCTAGGACTGCCCAAGGTGGAGTGGACCAGCAACCCGGATATCGCGCTTGTTTCAATTGCCGTCATCGGCATCTGGAGCGTTATCGGCTACAATATGGTCTTATTTTTGGCGGGTCTGCAAGAAATTCCGAAGGACTATTATGAAGCTTCCGATATAGATGGTGCCGGCAAGGTGAGGCAGTTTTTTGTCATCACGCTGCCGCTGGTGTCGCCGACCCTGTTTTTTGTCCTGGTTACATCCATTATACAGGCGATGCAGGTGTTTGATGTGATCTACATGATGATCGAAGTAACGAATCCAGCGTATGACAAAACGGTGTCTCTCGTGTATTTGTTCTACAACAACTCCTTCAAATATTCCGATAAGGGCTACGGCTCTGCAATCGTGATGCTGCTGCTCGCCATTATTATGATCATGACGGTCATCCAGACCAAAACCCAGAAAAAATGGGTCAACTACATGTAGGAGGTATCGCGCCTATGCCAGCTAACCGTTTTTGGCCTCGTATGACTGCCCACATCCTGCTCATTGCGTGTGCGGCTGCAATGTTTCTGCCGTTTCTATGGATGGTGCTGACTTCGTTCAAGACTGTCGCTGAATCGACTTCCTTAAATCCATTCGTCGTTTTTCCTTCCAAATGGAAGCCCCAGAATTACGTGGAGGTGCTGCGTCAGAACGACTTTCTTCGATTGTATTGGAACACATTCGCGATGATGGCGATACGGGTTCTGTGCTCGATTCTGTTCAGCGCCATGGCGGCTTATGCGTTTGCAAGATTAAACTTTCCGGGCCGAAACTTTTTTTTCGGACTCGTTCTTTTTCAAATGATGGTTCCGACCCAAATTTTCATCATTCCGCAATATTTGATGGTTGATGCGATCGGGATGCGCAATACGATATTCGCGCTGGTGTTCCCGGGGCTGGTCAGCGCATTCGGAACGTTTCTGCTCAGGCAGTTTTTTATGGGGCTGCCGAAGGAGCTGGAGGAGGCGGCCAAATTGGACGGCTGCAATATCGGCCAGACATTCGTGAGAGTTATGCTGCCGCTTGCTCGTTCCGGCTTGGTTGCTCTTGCGATTTTTACCGCTTTGTTCGCGTTTAAGGATCTGATGTGGCCGATGATTGTGAATACGAGTTCTTCAGCGGCAACGCTCTCCTCGGCTTTGGCTAAAATTCAGAGCGCGTATTCCGTCAATTATCCGGAGCTGATGGCCGCTTCCGTGATCGCGATTTGGCCGATGCTGCTCGTTTACGTCGTATTTCAGAAACAGTTTATTGAAGGCATCGCGACATCAGGAGGCAAGCTGTGAGCGGATCCTATCAAAGGAAACGTAGGAAGGAGACTCTCCTTCCTCCAGTTGCATGCGGTTATCCATTATAATGAGATTAACAGGAACGAACCGGGGGGAGGAGGGAGGCCTTGATCAGGCAATGGATAAAAAGAGGGCTTGTTTTGATTACGGCACTTGTACTTGCTTCATGCAGCGGATCCGGAATGGGGGGAGAATACCGGCATGAGGTCGACAAGACGGATGAGAACGAAATCGTCACGATTCATTACTCCAGCTACCTTCTGGATTCGGCCCAAGCGAGCAAAGTGTATTACGACGCGATTCGCGAGTTTGAAGATTTGTATCCGAACATCCGGATCGAACCGGATTTTATTCAGAACGCGAATTACACAGCCGGTATCAAAATTAAGCTTCTCGGCGGCGAGGAGCTTGATGTGTTCGATACATGGTCGCCCAGCCTGTTCGAGGAATTCCGCAAGCTGAATCCGAATGTCTACTTGGATTTGACAGGCTCTCCGTTTCTGGATCAATTTCTTCCAAACACGCTCAAACCGGTCACGATCGACGGCAGGGTATACGGCGCGCCTGAAGTGATGCATAGCGACGGGTTATTGTATAACAAAACGATGTTCGATTCATTCGGCCTGACCGTACCGGGAACGTGGGACGAATTTATTGCGTTGTGCGAGACGTTGAAAGAGAATGGCATTATACCGGTCGCCATGGATGCGGAATGGTCGACGGCGCAATTTTTCTGGGGCTCCATCATGTCGAATAACGGCGCGGACGAGGAATGGACAAGGAGACTGGAGCGCGGGGACATCCCGTTGTCGGACGAGAAATTCGTAGACGCGATCCGCAGGCATAAGGAGATTATCGATAGGGGGTTCGTGCCGCCTAACTGGACTCAGCTTATGCACGAGCAGTCCAAGGACTTGATCGGTCAAGGCAAGGCGGCGATGATTATGACCGGCACCTGGAGCTTGCCGAGCATTATGGAGCGGAATCCGAATTACGAGATCGATTTCATGATGGTGCCGGGAGTGGAACGTTCCGTGCCCAATATTAATATCGGTACCTACCGGGTTATCAACGCCAAGACGAATCATCCCGAAGAAGCCAAAACATTCGTCGCCTTCATGAACAGCAAAGCGAATCAGGAGAGGCTGGCGGAAGGCGCGATGGCTGTTCCCTCGGTAGTCTCAGCCCGGATCTCAAGCCAGGTTGCAGTTAAGGTGGCAGAGCTCGTCACGCGAGAGGACGCAGTCCTCTACTGGCCGCATACGGTATCGACCGAGTCGCTGCAGGTAAAAATCCAAGAAGGCGTCAACAAATATTTGACAGGCCAAAGCTTGGAGGAAGCGTTGACGGAGATGCAAGCTGTCATCGATGAAGCTCGGAACAAGTAATCCAAGATGAATTAAACGAGTCCTGGCTTTCGGCTAGAGGCTCGTTTTTTGATTGTACGCCAAGCAGGAGAACAACACCTGATGACTCGACGCCCGTAAAGTCAAAAAAGGATAGAACAAATTTAAAAAAAGTACAAGGCGTATTACAACCAATTGTCATTGGATGGCAGATCGTAAAGAAAGGAACAGGAGTAGTAAAAAACCTTAATTTCTTAAATCGGACGATTCCCGTAACATTTGGCTTGGGGCAAATCGACTACTGTGAACAAGGGAGGTTGAGGCAGCTATTTCGGCATAAGCCAGACTTCATACCAGCGTTATTGACTGGGGAACAAGAAGAAGTCCAATAAAAATAAGAGGTGAGATTAATTTGAGAGCCTACGCTAAGCGTACGATTTCAGCCGTGCTAGCCCTAATGATTATGTTGCCGAGCACTTTTGCAAGCGCTTCCGACACGGATAATCAAGTTTCCGTAAAGGAACCAGTAACATCTCAGTTAGCTGCTACAAGTCCTCTCTTTCAATGGTCCTTTCATAAAGAACAAGTGAAAAATGGAACGTCTGTCGAGAATAGCGCAAGCCCTGCATCTAGCGACGATTATGCCGTGCTGAAAGGAACGGCCGCGATCGTGGAGGATGAGCAGCGGGGGGAAGTGTTATCTCTGACTGGCGGCGCGAATGGCACGGCATGGCTGGAATTGCCGGATCATCTGTACGCCGAGGTCGAGGGGGCGCTGACCTTCGCGGTATGGGCGAATATCGATCAATCGGCAAACGCCTACACGCGTCTATTCTCCTCTACGATTGGGGAAAAAGGTTTGACAAGCAGCGGGATAAACGGATGGAGAGACACGGAGTTTGTCATCGTAGCCGGAGGAGGAACTTTTAATAACCGGATCTATACAGGCACAGATCCGTCAGTCGTTGCCGTCTACCGCGGGGATGTCACATGGAGTACCAGCCCGGCAAAAGGCAAGTGGCAGCACATTGTCGTCACCATGAATAAAGAAGGCGCCTACGATGTCTACCTGGATGGAAAAGTGCTGGAGGCTAGCAGCATAGAGCCGGGCAATAGCTCCTCCGGGGCGACAATGCTGACTACGATGACGCAATTATTCAATCGTGACTTTCTGGATGCGTTGCAGTTTAATGATTTTGGCAGATCCTTATATACTTCGGACGGAGATATTCGCGGGAAGTTCGATGATATCCGGGTCTATAACTCGAAATTGACTGCGGAGCAGGTAAGCGCGCTGTACGAGGCAACGAAGGCAGAGGTAGTCGATGAGAAGATTCCCGCGAAAATGAATGTGGATTTGGCAGACCGTTCGCTGGGAGAAGTGTTCCACGGCTCTGCTGGCGCTTTATACGCGATAAGTGAACCCAACGTACCTGACATCAATACGCTGATTCCGATCAAACCTTCGCATATTACGCAGAAGCCGCCGAACGGCATCCAACATCCCACTGGAGACGCGCTTCGAGTAGCCGATTATTTTTTCGAGGCCGGCGGTGAAGTTGTCAATATCGTCATGCAAGACTATTACCAGCGCTGGTACTATCCTTCAAGAACGGCAGAACAATATATTAATGAAGCCGTTATCCCGATCGCAACGGCCGTCAAGGAGTTCAAGGCGCAATGGGGCGCCGCGAACCCTGGCCAGGACCCCGATCAGAAATTCATTTATATCCCCTTCAACGAGCCGGAACAGAATGGCACACGTTATCCGCAGCTGCTATCCGACAACGCTACAGGAAAAAGCTCAAGAGCTGTGTTTAATAACGATTGGCTTGCGGTAACCAATAAAATAAAGGAAATCGATCCAGGTGCCCGAATCTCCGGCCCTAATTTAACGCAATATGGCGCAAAAGTGTTTGAGGATTTAGTCGCCTTTTGCGTTATCAATGACTGTCTTCCTGACATTATTAGCTGGCATATGCTGTGGAACAAAGCGTTTAACGCTACGGCGGGCAATATTGCCACCTACAGAGCCGTAGAACAAGCGAATGCAGCCAAGTATCGGGAGTTGTATCCGGATCGCGAGCTTCCGTTCCCGATCAAGGTTGATATTAACGAATATGCCGCAACGGCAGAGATTGCGGTTGGCGGATCGTTGATTCAGTATATCGCGCGTTATGATGAAATGAAAATGAACAGTATGCTGCCTTACTGGAACACGGCCAATTCCTACGGCTCGCTGCTAGCCGGCCAGAACGAGCCGAATGGCGCATGGTGGCTGTACAAGTGGTATGCGGACATGATGGGCGGCGACATGGCGAAAGTGAGTGTCGTTACTCCACGCAGCGAAACGGACGCATATGGACCAGGATTGTATGGTTTATCCTCCATTCAAGATGAAAAGAAGCAGGTAGGCATTGCGTTTGGCGGCACACAAGGCAGCGGCTCGATTGTTTTCAATCACGTGACGGGCCATGCGAACAGTCCGGCATTCCTTGCAGGGGCAGAGCAAGTGCATGTAACCGTATGGCATGCAGGCTACACGGGATTGACGGGCTTCCTGGTAGAGCCTACCCAAATTGTTGATCGCAATTTTCCGGTCAAGAACGGTACAGTGACGCTGGATGTAGAGCTGGACGATTATACATCCGCTTATTACGCCGTCATTACTCCGGCTGTGAACCATGAACCGAATGAAGTTTGGTTTGAGCGTTACGAGGCTGAGAATGCAGAGGTGAAAACGAACGTAACGACGACAAGCGTGTACCCGCGTTCGAGCAATTCCGGTCGTTCGGCCTCTAATGGTCAATACGTCGCGGGGATTTCGCAACAAAGCAGTGTTGTCAAATGGACCGATATCGAAGTTCCGGCTGACGGAAGTTATCGATTGGACTTGATCGGCGGCAACGGCGCAACGGCGAGCATGCGTAACCAAGCCAATACCGGGAATGCAAACCAGCGCATCAATTCGGAGTGGTTCATCAAGATTGATGATCAGCCTTCTCGGAAGATTGTTCTTAGAGCGGACTACAGCATGGAGCTGTTAGGCGGCCACACCATGTTTATCGATTTGGAGGCTGGCACTCATTCCATTAGTATCAGCAAGTTTAATCAGGATACGGGAGAGGAAGGCCAAGGCCAATCTACGCTTGATGCGATCGAGTTAACGTATAGCGGTGATCGGGGCGAGCTTCCGAATTATCGGGTGCAAGCGGAATTTGCCGATTATGATACGGCGAAAGGCTTGACTCGCGGGGATAGCATAGCGGGCTTCGAAGGTGCGGGTTATGTGACGGGTTACGGTACGAATGCCGATGCCAATACTCGCTTCGTTGTCAGCGTGCTTGACGACGGTATGTATGACGTGACGATTCGTTACGCGTCCGGGGGCAATGGCGTCATTCAGATTAATCACGACCGTAAACCTGTTGCGGGAATATCCATCACGAATACGAATGGGCAATGGGAGGAAGCGACGCTGCGTATGTTCCTGCGCGCAGGAATCAATCTGATTGATATTCAATCGAATACAACGCTACATCTGGATAGCATTCACGCTGCCTTCGTTAATAAAGACGCCGTCTTCTCGATCGAGGCCGAGGATGCAGTTGTCGTTGGTACTCCAGCAGGAGCCGAGCTTCCGCTAATCCGTAATGATGCGTTTGCGAAATATGCATCGAACGGGAAGTATGTAAACGGAATTACCTCGTACGACGGTGCGGAAAGATATCTCGAAATGGACGATATCGTAGTGCCCGAGGACGGAATTTATAAGCTGGTTGTCCGATATGCCAATGGGGAAAGCGCGGGAACGCATGCTTATAACAATGACGTTGTAGAAAGGTATGCGCAAATAAGCGTTAATGGCGGCGAGGCGGAAACCGTATTTTTCAAAAACACGATATCTTGGCAGCAGTTCGCCACCCAAACGATAGACGTGGAATTGAAAAAAGGCGCCAATACGATCAGATTCTCGAATAATAACACGTATAATGGCGGCTCCAACCCCTATGGCGGCAATAATGGGGCCGGAACCCAAGGGTTTACCCCTTATACAGCAGTGCCGAATCAATATACGCCGGCCTTTGACCGATTCGATCTCTATGCTCAAAAGCCGTCAGTGGTCGTGTCCAACTCCACCGTGCTGACAGGCCTGGAAACGGTGAACGTCGGGCAAACGTTTGATTTGATCTATAGCCTGAGCGGAACAGAGCAGACGGTCATTGCACAGGACATCAGGATTGAATACGATGCCGACAAACTGGAGCTTATGGGTCCGCCGGTATCGATGAACGATGAGAATTTCGTCCTCGAATATAATCAAGGCGCCGGGTGGGTTCGCATTATCGGCATCCATCTAGGGGATTATCAGAACAATCCGAACAGGGACCTCCTAAAGCTAAGCTTCAAGGCGAAGGACATTACAGGAGCTGCTCAAATTCGGGTTGTCAGCGCCGAACTCGCTGACGAGGAGGGCGTTGAGACGTTTGCTGCCGCTACCGCGCATACGGTTCAAATACAGAAGCCAACCATACCGGGCGACGTCAATAACGATAATCGAGTAAGCATAGGCGACTTGTCGCTGCTGGCCAAAGCGTATGGCAAGTCGGAAGCCCATAGTCCCGATTGGAATCAGGTGAAGGACTATGATTTCAACAATGACAAAATCATTGATATTGCGGATCTTGCAGCCTTGGCAAGATTAATCCTAGCTCAGTAATGGAGAGGAAGGTGTTCAAGGGTATCGGCAGATTTTTCGGTTGATACCCTTGGACCCTTGCCTTCCCTTAATGAAAAAGAGCAAAAGGGAGGAAGATGAGATTGACTAACAGACTGTTGTCACTATGCTTATCGTTGGTGTTCTTGATAACGATACTCCCGACGGCTGCATTTGCTGGGGAGCAGCCCGTTTTTTCGCTTAATGGCTCTGCCACGGATTCTCGGGAGGAAGTCAGAGAAGGCGGCATCGTGGAGATTCGTGTCGGGGGTGAATATTTAAAGGATCTTTATGGCTTCGAATTGCGTCTTTCCTACGATGCGGACAAATTGCAATACCAAGAGGGTTCGACCTCCTTGGACGGCTTTACCATTCCTCCCATTGTACAAGATGGGGAGCTTACATTTGCGAATACAAAGCTTGGCCATACAAAAGGTCTTAACGGTGCGGCGCAGCTGGCAACCTTCAGGTTCAAGGCTGTAGAAGAAGGACAAGCCGCCATTCAATTAATTCGAGTCAAGCTTGTGGATAGTAAAGTCGCAAGCGCTGCGTATGAGCCTCGGCTGTCTCATGTTGTTTCCATTATTTCAGAAGATGAGCCAAGCTTTAGCGATATTGAAGATCATTGGGCCAAAGCCGATATACAGAGAGCGGCCAAAATGGGCTGGATCAATGGTTACGAGGATGGTCGTTTCCGGCCGCAAGATAAAGTGACTCGCGCGCAATTCGCTACAATGCTTTCTCGAGCGCTGGCATTCGATGCAAATGCGGATGACGCGAATGTCTTTAAAGATGTCGAACAAATTCCGGCATATGCGAGAGCTCATGTGTCGCAAGCGGCAGCTGAAGGAATTGTGAAAGGATTCGAGGATAACACGTTTCGACCTCATCGCTTAATTAGCCGATCTGAAATCGCCGTAATGGTAATGCGCGTCATCGGCTACGAAGAGACGAATCAAGCGGGCAAGCAGCTGGTCTTCGCCGACGCGGATCACATTCAAGAGTGGGCGTATCCAGCCGTAGTCACAGCTGTTGACTTAGGCCTTATACAGGGAAGAGGGAATAATCGATTTGCGCCTCATGGCGATGCAACTCGCGCAGAAGCTGTCGTTTTGATTTTGAGAGTGCTTGATTCCACTAAGGGGTGATCTGGCAAGGTCTCTCATAAATTTCGCGAGCAGGCAGGAATGAGGAACCAAACGTCGAATCCCTTGTGCAAGCAGAGATTGAACTTAAGGTGGTTGTAACGATTAATGCCGATCATACAAGCGGTTGAACGGGCGCTTCTTATTTTGGATTTATTCGACGAACGGACTCCGGAATTGAAGATTACAGAAATTAGCGACAGGATGGGATTGCACAAGAGCACGGTTCATTCGCTGGTGAAGACGATGCAGTCACGCGGGTATATGGAGCAGGACCCCGAAAGCGGGAAATATCGCCTCGGTCTGCGGCTAATGGAGAAGGGGCAGCAGCTGCTGCAGTCCATGGACATCAGGCAGGTTGCCAAGCCTAGTCTGGAGCAATTCACGAATAACACGGGACAGACAACCCATTTGGTCATATTGGACGGTTATGAAGGCGTATACATTGATAAAGTGGAAGGCCATCTCGCTCCGATCCGTTATTCCCGCATAGGGAGGCGGGTCATGCTGCATAGCAGTTCCGTAGGCAAGCTGCTTAGCGCTTATCAGCCGTCGGAATGGATCGATCGCTTGCTTGAACGCTACGAGTTCGTTCGGCTTACGGAGAAGACGATCGCCCACCCGGAAGCATTCCTCCGCGAGCTGGAGCTGGTTAGACAGCGTGGCTATGCCATCGACGACGAGGAGAACGAGGTTGGCGTCAGATGCGCGGCCGTCCCCGTCTTCGATCACCGGGGGGTAGCAGCGGCGGCGATTAGCGTCTCGACGTTACGGTCGCGCGTAGACGATAAGGAGCTGGAGAAGCTGATCGAGGAATTGAATCAAACCGCAATGAGCATATCTCAAAGATTGGGGCACCGTGCATAACGGTTCTCTTCCATTCAATAGTAAGCATAAAATCCACCTCTATACGCGGTCGCTCATCTACGAGAGGTCTCGCTAGAGGTTTTAATATAGCTATATTATAGAACGCTGTACTATATTATAAAACGAGGAGAGATGGTATGCGGTTAATTCAATATCGGGATGGAGTATCGAAAGTACTTGCGGCGGTAACGGATGATGAAGCGGTTTATCCGCTCGAGGACAAGAATGTATGGGAATTGTTCCGCAGGGCAGAGCGGCAGGGAATGACGCCGCTCGAGCAGATCAACGCCGACATCACGGGCGGCACGCCTCTGAGTAGAGAGTGGAGTTCCCTAGAGCTGCTGCCTCCTGTGGATGCTCCGGAGGTATGGGCGGCAGGCGTCACGTACCAGCGCAGCCGCGAAGCCCGCAATTACGAAGTGACAGGCGGCAAAGCCGATGCGGGCTCTACGTTTTACGATCTTGTTTACGATGCCGAGCGTCCTGAAATTTTTTTCAAATCGACCTTGGCGCGTACGGTCGGACCTGGGGGAAGCGTCAAGCTGCGAAGCGATTCCTCTTGGCAAGTACCGGAGCCCGAGCTTGGACTCGTGCTGAACGCAGGGGGAGAAATCGTAGCCTACACGATCGGCAACGACATGAGCTGCAGGGATATCGAAGGGGAGAATCCTCTCTATCTCCCGCAAGCGAAAATTTGGAAGCAGTCCTGCTCCATCGGGCCAGCCATCCGGCTCGCCGAAGCGACGCCGAATCCGTACGATCTGGAGATCGGGCTGCGCATTTACCGCAAGGATGAGGCCGTCGTCGACATTTCGGCGAACACGGGATCGCTGAAGCGGAGATTGGATGAGCTGGTATCGTTTTTGAAGAGGGATAACCTGATATTCGACGGAACGGTTCTTCTGACGGGAACATGCCTTGTTCCTCCGGACGACTTCACGCTTAGGCCGAACGATCGCATAGAAATCGAAATCAAGCCTATCGGAACGTTGATTAATACCGTCGAAGCCTAATGGGACTCATTGAATAGGAGGAAAAGCGATATGGAATCTATAAATAACTATTCTAATTATATAGGCGGAGCATGGCTGCCGCCGCAACGAGGTCAAATGACGATAAGCGTAAATCCTGCCAATCGGAACGAAGTTGTCGGCAACATTCCGTTGTCGACTCGGGATGACCTCGACAAAGCCGTTACGGCGGCAAACGATGCGCGCGCAGCATGGCGCAAGCTGTCTGGCGCGGGGCGGGGGGCATTTCTGTACAAAGCGGCGGATATATTGGAAAGGCGGCTTGACGAGGTCGGCCGCACCATGACTCGCGAGATGGGCAAGACGCTGGCGGAGGCGAAAGGGGAGACGGCCCGGGGGGTTGCCATTCTGCGTTATTATGCCGGCGAAGGCATGCGCAAGATCGGAGACGTCATTCCCGCTTCGGATGCCGATGCGTTCATGTTCACGACACGAGTCCCCTTGGGCGTGGTAGGAGCGATTACGCCTTGGAATTTTCCGGTTGCGATACCCCTTTGGAAAATAGCGCCGGCCTTGATTTACGGTAACACGGTCGTGTGGAAACCCGCCTCGGAAACCGCGGTCACCTCGGTACTCGTGATGGAATGCTTTCATGAAGCCGGGCTGCCGGAGGGCGTTTTGAATCTGGTTATCGGCGGCGGAAAGGAAATCGGGCAGGGCCTTGCCGAGCATCCGGGCGTACAGGGCATTACGTTTACAGGCTCCAATGCGGTAGGGAAGTCCGTCGGACAGGCGGCTTTTGCGCGCGGAGCAAAATATCAGCTCGAGATGGGCGGGAAGAACCCGATCATTGTGGCGGCGGATGCGGATCTGGATCTGGCGGCGGACGCAGCGATCAGCGGCGGCTTCAAGTCCACGGGTCAGAAATGCACGGCGACGAGCCGCGTAATCGTCGTAAAGGACGTATACGAGGCTTTCCGCGACAAGCTAGTCGAGAAGACGGCTTCGATTCGGGTCGGGAACGGCTTGTCCGAGACGACTTGGCTAGGTCCTTGCGCGAACGAAAAACAATACGAAACGGTGCTTGGCTACATTAGGTCCGGCAAGGAAGAAGGTGCGAAGCTGCTGCTTGGAGGAACGCCGCCTGAGGAAGAAGAGCTTCGGGACGGTTTTTACATCACGCCGGCGATATTCGAAGACGTCGATTCGCGCATGGCAATCGCGCAGGAAGAGATCTTCGGTCCGGTGCTGTCGCTAATGAAGGCCGCCGATTTGCCCGAGGCGATCAGGCTGGCCAACGACGTGCAATTCGGCCTCAGCGCCTCCCTATACACCAAGGATATCGCAAGCGCGCTCGCTTTCGTGCAAGAGATGGATGCGGGACTCGTACGCATCAATGCCGAAACGGCAGGCGTAGAGCTTCAGGCGCCGTTTGGCGGAATGAAGGACTCCAGCTCTCATTCCAGAGAACAAGGACAAGCGGCGATCGAATTTTTCACTTCGATTAAAACGGTATTCATGAAGCCTTGATCGGCGACCATCCATAAGGAGGAGCGAGGCATGAACAAGGAGTGGGAACGCATTGCGGAGCCCAGCGGCGAGGAGATATATCGAATATTCACCCATGCGCCGGGTCCGGCGGGATCATTGCCGCTTACCAAGGAGCTGTTAAGAGAGTCGCCTAGCGGCGATTTGTTCGGATGGTCCCAAAATGTGGGGATGGGCTTGCCGCCTTCGCGTTTAGGAGGAAGGGAGATTCTGCTATTAAGCACGCTGGGAGGTATACGAAGGGACGACGGGGAGCCTGTAGCGTTAGGCTATCACACGGGACATTGGGAGGTCGGCCTTCTCATGCAGGCCGCAGCCGAGGAAATCAGCGCCGAGGGAGGGATTCCGTTCGCGGGTTATGTGAGCGATCCGTGCGATGGCAGATCGCAAGGAACAACGGGGATGTTCGATTCGCTGCCCTACAGGAATGACGCCGCGATCGTGCTTCGGAGGCTGATTCGTTCATTGCCGACTCGCAAAGCCGTTATCGGCGTCGCGACTTGCGACAAGGGACTGCCCGCCATGCTGCTTGCCTTGGCGGGAACGCCTTCGCTGCCCGGACTGATCGTGCCCGGCGGCGTGACGCTGCCGCCGACGCACGGCGAAGACGCGGGCAAGGTGCAGACGATTGGCGCGCGATTCGCGAACGGAGACATCTCGCTGGAGGTAGCCGCCGAAATGGGCTGCCGGGCATGCGCGACGCCGGGAGGCGGCTGCCAGTTTCTCGGCACGGCGGGCACGTCCCAGGTCGTGGCGGAGGCTCTTGGCCTGACTGTGCCTCATGCCGCGCTGGCCCCGTCCGGGCAGCCGATATGGACCGAGCTGGCCCGCCAATCGGCAAGGGCGGCAATGTCCGCTGTAGAGCAAGGCATTACTGTTGGCCGCATTCTGACAGATTCCGCGATCCGCAACGCAATGGTCGTGCATGCCGCATTCGGCGGATCCACGAATCTGCTCCTGCATATTCCCGCGATTGCGCAGGCAGCGGGTCTTCGCGTGCCCGATGTAGCCGACTGGGCGAGCATCAACCGGAGCGTGCCTCGCATCGTCAGCGTATTGCCGAACGGCCCCGTGCCGCATACTACGGTTCGGGCTTTCCTTGCGGGCGGCGTACCGGAAGTCATGCTCCGACTGAGAGGGCTCGGGCTGCTGGACGAATCGGCGCTGACCGTATCCGGCAAGACGTGGGGCGAGGTGCTGGATTGGTGGGAATCCTCCGAGCGAAGGCATCGAGTGCGGGAGCTGCTGCGCAACGTCGACGGCATTGATCCCGATACGGTCATCTATACGCCTGCGAATGCGCGCGCTGCCGGAATGGCTTCTACCGTAACCTTCCCAGTCGGCAATCTCGCGCCGGAAGGTTCGGTCATCAAATCGGCCGCCATCGACCCTTCTGTCGTAAACGAGAGAGGCATATACGAACATTTGGGGCAAGTCAAAGTGTTCACGACGGAACGGGACGCGATCAAGGCGATCAAAACCGGGAACATCTCGGCGGGAGACATCATGGCTTTGATCGGCAGAGGACCGAGCGGTACGGGCATGGAAGAGACGTATCAGCTTACGTCCGCGCTTAAACATTTGCCCTATGGCAAAGAGGTGTCCCTGCTTACCGATGCCCGCTTCTCCGGCGTATCGACGGGCGCATGCATCGGTCATATCGGTCCGGAAGCGTTAGCCGGAGGTCCGATCTCCAAGCTGCGCGACGGGGATTGGGTTGAAATCATAGTGGACTTGAACGAGCTATCCGGCACGATTAATTTCGTAGGCGAAGGGGCCGAACGATTCGACTACGAGGAGGGAGCGCGGAGATTGCAAGAGAGACTGCCCCATCCCTCGCTAGCGCCTGATCCGAATTTGCCGGACGATACGCGGCTATGGGCCGCGCTTCAAGCCGCCAGCGGCGGAATTTGGCGAGGCAGCGTCTATGACGTGGACCGAATCATTGCGCTGCTGGAAGCCGGGAAGCTGGCTATGGCCTCCATCCCTGAAAGTAGAAGTGAAGGATAATTATTACATCGGGCTTGCGTCCACAACGTCCAAAAAATTCGATAATACCGGCGCGGATATCTAGGAATTGATTTCGATCGGCACCATTGTCTTGATCAAGGCCACCGAATGGAGTGAGAGCGCGTTGAAGCAGTATCGTGAGTTTTATAAGTCGAAGAGATAAGGAGAAATGCCCCCGGCTCAATCGCGATGCCGGGGATTTTTTTTGTATTCAGCCGCAGAGTTATCCGTAGAGAGAATAGATAACCCGAAACATGGCCGACCCTTCCAGTTTCTGCGCTCAGTCTTCCTAAAACGGGCCTCTTTTTTCTCGAATAAGCCCCCCTCACCTAAAAATAATGTTAGTTTACAAAAATATCGATCTATTTTTTTAACAATTATTCGATTATATTTTAATGACAGCGTTTTCATATAGAGGGGGACAGGATATGTTAACCTTGCTAATCGTAGACGATGAGCCGCGGCAGGTAAAAGCATTGTCTGTCATCATTGCCAAGAAGCGGCCGGATTATCGCATTATCGAGAAGACGGATGCCGAGGAGGCTTGGTCGGTAATCGAGAAGGAAAGTATAGATGCCGTACTGACGGATATTCGGATGCCGGGCACGGATGGGCTAGCGCTGCTTGAACGCATTCACCAGTATAGACCGGAAATGATGACGGTCCTAATAAGCGGTTACGCGCAGTTTGATTACGCCAAGCAAGCGATTCAGCATGGGGTTGTCGAATATGTAGTCAAACCGATCGGTATGGCGGATATCGATCGCATCATCAACGCGCTCGAGGAGCGGGCCCGCAAAGAACGAAAGCGCAAGGAAACGTTGGCCCTGTATCAGGAGCATCTATGGCAATCCATGATTAAGGGGACGTTAAGCGATAGACAGCGCACGGAGCTTGGGCAGCTGATGCCGGCGGAATGTCCTGGCATGGCCTTGATCCTGGATTTAGGCAAAGAAGAGAAACAAGCCCGCGACTTCCTTGCAAGCTGGAAAACCGTATTGGACCCGGTCGGGCAAAACGTTTCGTTCGCCGACTCCGTCACCGGACGGATCGCTACATTCGTTTGGCTGAACCGGTATTACGCGGCCAAGCCTTCCGAAACGGTGAGCCGAATCAGCCGGCTCTTTGAGAGCTGGAAGTCGGATCAGTCAGAAGGCGCTGTGCTTGGCGCAAGCACGCTCCGTCCGAATTTGACGGCTGAATTGGTAGAATCCTTCGGGGAAGCGGAATTAGCGCTTCGGCATCGCTTCTATTTGCCCGAGCCTGCCATCTTATGGGGGTCGGATATTCGGCCTTTTGCTGACAAACCAGCCGCTAAGCCCATTGAAATCGCGGAGCAGCTCATGCTGGCTGTCAAGGCGGGAGAGCGGTATAAAGCTGCGGATCTGGTCAACGCGTTGTTCCAGCTGCCGCCGTCGCCTCCTTTTCCGGACCCTAACCTTATAAAGGATCAGATTGTTCCGGTTTTATGGCATATGCGGGATGAGATGAAAGCTATGATTGCTGAGGAGGAAACGGCTGCTCTTATTGACAGCTATAAGGTTAGGCTGGACAGCGGTGAGAGCTTCGGAGAGTTGCGGTACCATTTCAAACAGCTGGTTGAGCGAATTATCGAGCTCTCTGCGGCTTATCGGCAAGACAAGAACAGCCTTCTCATTCTGAAATGTCAAACCTATCTACAAGAGCGTTATATGGAGGATATCTCTTTGGAATCGGTAGCAGCCATGTTTCATTTTAACGCCTCATATTTCAGCAACCTATTTAAAAACAAGACAGGCATTAACTTTTCGGAGTATCTAATCGATCTGCGCGTGAAGCATGCTGAGCGGATGCTGGCCCAGTCCAATGAGAAGATTCATCAAATCGCTAGAAAGACGGGTTTTCATAACATCTCCTACTTTAATAAAATGTTCAAGCGCAAAACAGGGGTTTCGCCGAACTCCTTTCGCAAGCTGAACGGACAAGGCGGCCGGTAATGTCCAATTTCATGGCCAAGATCAGAGACAGCCGTCTCCATACCAAGCTGCTCATTACTTATCTGATCCTTCTACTGATAACCGTCTCCATCTTCAGTATTAGCGACTATCGGCTTAACCGGGACACGCTGCTCGAGATGGCGCAGAAGGACGTCTACACGATCGTTCGAAAAAACAATGAGCTCATCGATGTCAAAATGTCCCGTATCCGCGAAATGATCTATGGGTTTACCGAAGATTCTGATTTTTACCGGATCATAGCGGAATTGGACCCGAACGATGAGACAGGGGTGCTTGCCGCCGATCTTGAAATCAAAAATATATTGAACAAATACTTTGCGCAGTCTCAGGATCTGTACTCTGTGCAGGTAGCAGCTCCCTACTATGTTTTCGGAAATGCTTCATCCGCCAACAGCGAGCACGCCAAAAATTTCATTCCGATCGACGGGTTCGCTGAATCCCGATTGAAGCGTATCGCGCAAGAAGCGGAAGGCAGAACGGAATGGGTGGCGACCTATGATTTTGCCGAGATGTTCGGAATCGAGTATTTGAAGCCGCTGAATTATGACTATAAGTATCTATTCTCTGCCGTGACGCATCTGCAAGGCTCCTATCTTCAAGAGAATAACCGCAAGTATGAGGAGCTCCCGGAGAAGCCGATCCTCGTGCTCAACTTCAAGGACACGATGTTTAAGAACATATTCGAAGACAGCATTCCAGTGGAAGGAAATACGTACTTTGTTATGGATGAGAATGGCTATATCGTATCGCACCCAGACAGCTCCAAGCTGTCCACCCGATTCCAAATCCCTGAACTGGACGAGATCATGCATGCCAGTCACGGCGTTCGAATGCTGAAGATCGACGGGTCGGAGAAGGTTGTCGCATTCGCGAAGTCTGAGGTTACGGGGTGGATGAGTATGGCCTTCATCCCGCCAAGCGAACTGCTGGAGCCTGTTGTTCAGCAGTACATGCGGAATTTGCTTATTTCAATCGGGATCATTACGTTGCTTTTTTTGACCTTATCGGTATTTCTATCGAGGCTGATTACACAGCCCTTTCGATTGATGATCCGGGCAATCGCGAATACGGGGGAAGGCCGTTTCGAAACCCGCTTTGAGGAGAAAGGCAGCTACGAATTCAAGGTCTTGATGAAGAAGTTCAATGACATGAACGAGAATATTAAGAGGCTGATTCAAGACAATTATGAGCTGCAAATTCGCGAGAAGGAAGCCGAGATTAAAGCGCTCAATATGCAGCTGGACCCGCATTTTATGTACAACACACTCAATATGGTCAGCCTTATGGCGCTGGAAAAGGGGGAAATGGAGGTCAGCGAGGTCGTCATCAGCTTGTCTAATATGATGAAATATATGGTGAAGACCGATACGGCGCAGGTCAGCTTCCGGGATGATCTGTCCTACCTCCAAGGTTATGTCACGATTATGGGCAAGCGGTTCGAAGGCGTCTTCCAGGTCGAGTATCAGATTGATCCCGAAATGCTGGACAACACTGTGCCCAAGTTCTTCCTTCAGCCTCTTGTTGAAAATGCCTTCGTGCATGGCTTTAAACAGATGAAAAGCGGCGGAATATTGCGGATCAGCTGCTATTACGAAGCTGGCGTTCAAGTATACAAAATCGAGGATAACGGAGCAGGGATGGATGCTTCGCAGCTCGGGAATCTGATGACAGACCATCATCATGTCGGGATGGCGAATGTGGATCGGAGAATTCGGATCTTATATGGCGATCAGTATGGCATTTACATTCAATCCGTTCCCGGACAAGGCACTACGGTTATGGTTTCATTGCCGGCCGGACGAGAAAAGGTGGGACTAGTATGAAAAGCAGAGCTTTATTTGCAGTTCTCGCCATAGGGGCGATAGCTGGGGTCGTATGGCTGCTCTTGCGCCCTCCGGCAGCTCCGTCCGAGGATAGTTCCGTCAAGGGCGGAGATCGGCAAGAGGTGACGCTCAAATTCACGTATTGGGGCTCTGTCGAAGAAAAAAACGCGATCGAGAACGCTCTAAGCCGCTTTAGCGAAGCCTACCCATGGATCAAGGTGGAAGCGACGCAGCTTCCGAATTCCGATTTTAATACGAAGATGCTTTCCCTATCTGCCTCCAATGATGAGCCTGATATTTCGTACATGACAACAGAGCTGGGTGAAGTTTTCGCGCGCAACCATAAATTTGTGAACCTATTAGATTTTTTGGAACGGGATCCGGAGCTGAAGAAAGAAGACTTCCTCGATTATCTTTGGTATTATTCGAGTCCTGACTTTGCATGGGGGATAAGCACGGCTGCCGAGAGCTTTGGACTGTTCTACCGGCGGGATCTGTTAGGGCAAGCCGGCGTATCGCCTCCTCCCGCGAAGGCGGAGGAAGCATGGACATGGGAGCAATTCGTCGAGGCGGCACAGAAGCTTACGCTCGATCGGAACGGAAGAAATGCAGCGGACCCGCTGTTCGACAGCAATCATATTGTGCGTTACGGCGTGATGTTCGAGACATGGGTAGAGCCGCTTAATAATTTTATCTTTAGCAACGGCGGAGAGTGGATCAGTCCGGATGGACGGCAATTTACGCTGAATTCTCCGCAGACGGCGGAGGCCATTCAGAAGCTGGCCGACTTAACGAACGTGTATCATGTCGCGCCGTCGCCGTATGCTTCCAAGCAGCTGCCGTCATTAAACGTTGCGCTGCAGGCCGGGTTGACGGCTATGATTATTGATGGTCAATGGATCAATCTCGATCTGGGCAAAGCCAAGACGGATTACGATATCGGCGTATTGCCCAAGCTGAAGAAAAGCGTGACGGTAGGACTAAGCGGAGCTACCGTCATCTACCAATCGTCCAAGCATCCGGAAGAAGCATGGCTGCTGTACAAGTGGCTTTCCGATCCGAATAAGGCCATAGAGCTGTATGCGGATGGATTATGGATGCCGGTATTTAAACAATGGTATACCGATCCTGCCCTTATTGACCGGTGGGTGAATGCGAATCCTGCCGCGCACCCGCCCGGATTTAAGGATGCGATGATGCGTCAGCTTCTGGAGAACGGCATTCCGAGCGTCGGCTATTATCTGCACAATCAGAAAGAAATTTATCCCGAAGTGACTGCGGGGCTGCTGCCAGTCCTGCAGGGCGAGAAGAGCGCGCAGGAGGCGCTCGACGATATCGCAGAGCAGGTCGGAAAGTATTTCTCGCAATAATCGTGTTATTATCCAAAGATGTTACAAGATTAGTCCCTCCATCGGTTTGGTATAGTGACTGTGCAGTGATTGAAAGCGCTATTATGCGCACCGTCGCTGACATCATACTAAAACTGGTGGAGGGTCTTTCTATGAAGAAAAGAGCAATGGCGCCGGTCATGATTCTGCTACTGATGCTGGCGATGCTGGCATCCGCATGCGGATCGAGCGAATCGAACAACGGCTCCGGCGATCCGGTCAACGCGGATAAGAATAACGCGTCCGAGAACGGAAAAGAGCAAGAGAAAGAACAGATCACGCTGAAGTTTATGGGTTGGGAGGTCTCGCCGCTCGAAACGGAAAGCGTCAAAAAAGGCCTCGAGCGGTTCATGCAAGAAAACCCGCATATCAAGGTCGAATATACGACGATCCCGGGCGGCACGCAGTACGTCGCCAAGATGCAGGCGCTTGAGCTTGGCGGAGAAGCGCCGGACGTCTACTTCCTGCAGAGCGACTACTACCGTGACTTTGCGGAAGCCGGCAGACTTCTTGATATTACGGATAAGGTAAACGCGGAAGGTCTAGCAGCCGACCTGATCGACTCAGCTGTTGAGCTGAGCACGGTTGACGGCAAGTATTTCGGCATCGAGTCTTGTATCGTCGCTCCGGTTATGTTCTATAACAAGGATCTCTTCGATAAAGCGGGAGTCCCTTATCCGCCAAGCAGCCCCGACCAAGCATGGACATGGGAGCAATTCGTTGAAGTCGCGAAGCAAATGACAGTCAAAAATGGCGATAACGTCGAGCAGTACGGCGTTTACGGTCTGGAAAACTACTATATGACGATAGCGGCCATTATGAGCAATGGCGGCAACTGGTTCACGGAGGATCTGACGGCTTCCGCCGCGAACACGCCGGAAGTGAAGGAAGTGCTTACAGCGATCTCCGATCTTCGGAAGGTGCATGGCGCGAGCCCGGAAGCGAAGCTGCTGACGAATAGCGGCATGAGCGCGGCGCAGATGCTGCAAACAGGTAAAATCGCGATGCTCATAGAAGGATCCTGGGGGCTTCAGGAAATCGCGAATATGAACTTTAATGTCGGCATGGCGGTCCTTCCGAAATTCGATGAAGCTATTACTCACGGGCAAGCGCATTTGCACGTCGCTTCTGCCAATACGGAGCACCCGGAAGAAGCATGGCAGCTCATCAAGTTCTTGTCCTCCGAAAGCTACCAGCTGCAAAACGTGAAGGCCGGTCTGTGGCTGCCTAACCACAAATCGCTTTATACGGAAGAGGGGATTGCCAAATGGTTAACGGATGGCGTGCATCCTGAAGGCTTTACGGATCTCATTCCGTATTTCTTGAACTCCAAGACATATCCATACGCAATGCTGAGCAGTCAGCGCATTCAGGACAATACAACAGCTGAATTGGATAAATTCTTCTACGGCGCCCAATCGGTGGACGATACGGTTAAAAATATCGAAAAACAGACAAACGACATTCTAGCCAGCAAGAAGTAAAAGCGATTAACTCCCCGGACGGAAGCCAGCTTCTTTCCGGGGAGCTTTCACCGAGGGGGGAGACCATGATGCAACGAAAGCTTTTTTATAAGGACGGATTCTGGGCAACGGTCATGCTGCTGCCCAATATTGTCGGATTTCTAATGTTCCTTCTTCTTCCGGTGCTTGCAACGTTCGTCATCAGCTTCTCGAATTGGGACATGATTGACGCGTTCAAGTTTAACGGATTAACGAACTACAAGCATCTGACCGAGGATCCTGTATTTCATCAAGTGCTGGGCAACACGTTCTATTTCACGCTAGTCAGTGTTCCGATCGGCATCGCTTTATCGCTGCTGCTGGCTGTGTTTCTCAATCAGAAGCTGAAATTTATCCGTTTCTACCGCGCGGCATTCTTCCTGCCGGTTATCTCCTCCATGGTCGCCGTCTCCGTTATCTGGCAATGGATTTATAATCCGGAGTTCGGACTTTTGAATTATGCTCTTTCCTTCTTGGGCATCGACGGGCCGACTTGGCTGACCAGCGCCTCATGGGCGATGCCGGCCGTTATCGCAACCAGCATTTGGAAGAGTCTCGGATTTAATATGCTTATCTTTTTGGCAGGACTGCAATCCATATCGGATGATTATTATGAGGCGGCGTCTATAGACGGCGCGAGTAAGGTGAGGCAATTTTTCAGCATTACGGTACCGCTGTTATCGCCTACGACGTTTTTCGTTACGGTCATGTCGATTATTAATTCCTTCCAGGTGTTCGACGCCGTCTATTTGATGACGCAAGGCGGACCGGCGAGATCGACGTCTGTGCTCGTCTATTACATTTTCCAGAACGCCTTTCAATATTTCCAAATGGGTTATGCCAGCGCAATGGCGTATGTTCTGTTCTTTATCGTACTGATCATTACGTTAATCCAATTTTGGCGGCAGAAAAAAATAAGCATCTATTAAAAGGGAGGACGCTATGAAGGAACGAATCTGGGTAAAATCGACAGCGCATCTATTTCTGCTTCTCGGATCGCTCGTAATGCTCTTCCCTTTCATTTGGACGATATGTACTTCCTTGAAGGATTCAAGCGAAGTGTTCACATACCCTCCGAAATTTTTCGGTGAACAGCTGAAGTGGGGCAATTACGAACGTATGACCGAGCGGTTTCCGTTCTATCAATTCTTTTTTAACTCTCTCAAAATTACAGTTATCGTTGTCATAGCGCAGCTGATCACAAGCTCGATGGCGGGATTCGTGTTTGCCCGGCTCAGATTCAGAGGACGCGACGGCTTGTTCGGCCTGTATTTGGCCACGCTGATGGTCCCGGCGCAAGTGACGATGATCCCGACGTTCCTGCTCATGAAATATTACGGGCTATTGGACACGCATTGGTCGCTCATCCTGCCAGGCGCCGTCTCGGCATTTGGAACGTTTCTGCTGCGGCAGTTCTTCATCGGTATTCCTAGCGCGCTTGAGGAAGCGGCGAAGATCGACGGCTGTACGCCATTCGGCATCTACTGGCGAATATTCATTCCGCTGTCTCAGCCCGCGCTTGCAACTTTGGGCATTTTTATCACGATGGGGACATGGAACGATTTTATTAACCCGTTGGTATTCTTGAGCTCGATGGATAAAATGACGCTGACACTGGGGCTCGCCAATATGCAGGGATTGTATTCGACGGATTGGCCGGCGTTAATGGCTGCGACCGTTATTACGGTATTGCCGATTTTGATCGTGTTCCTAATGGCGCAGGACGCCTTTGTGAAGGGCGTAACGCTGTCCGGTCTGAAGGGCGAGTAAGAATCGCAGGAATATATATCTTATGGATGACTACAACATAGGTGGTGACTGTCATTGGAGCTTACTAAGATGAAACAGATGCAGGTGTTGCCGCTGAGCGACATCAAGATCGAGGATCGCTTTTGGTCGGAGTACATCCGTCTCGTGCGCGAAGTCGTCGTGCCCTACCAATGGGAGACGCTGAACGATCGCGTTCCGGATGCGGAACCGAGCAGAGCGATTCGAAATTTTCGGATTGCCGCCGGGGAGGAGTCCGGCGAGTTTTACGGCATGGTGTTCCAGGACAGCGATGTCGCGAAGTGGCTGGAGGCCGCAGGATATTTGCTTCAAAGCGGGCGTGATCCCGAATTAGAGAGAATCGCGGATGACCTTGTTGATTTAATCGTGAAAGCGCAGCGCGAGGACGGCTATCTGAATACCTATTACATGCTCAAGGAGCCAGGCAACGAGTGGACGAATCTTTGTGAATGTCATGAGCTCTATACAGCGGGACATCTCATTGAAGGCGCTGTCGCTTACTTTCAAGCGACTGGAAAGCGGGCGATCCTGGATGTCGCTTGTAAATTTGCGGATTACATTGATTCGGTATTCGGGCCGGAGCCAGGTAAGCTTCAAGGTTATGACGGCCATCAGGAGATTGAGCTTGCCCTTGTCAAATTGTATGAAACGACGGGGGAGGAGCGCTATCTAAGGCTTAGTCAATTCTTCTTGAATGAAAGAGGCAAGGAGCCGCATTTCTATGACAAAGAATATGAAGAGCGCGGCCAAACCGTTCATTGGGGCTCGGATTTTATGGTCAAGAACCGGTCCTACAGCCAAGCGCAGGCGCCAATTCGGGAGCAGACAAGCGCCGAAGGGCATGCTGTCCGTTTAGTCTACATGTGCACAGCGATGGCTGATGTCGCCGCGAAAACCGGCGATTCCGGGCTTCTCCAGGCTTGCCGCCGGTTGTGGAACAATATCGTAACCAGGCGCATGTACATTACGGGCGGTATCGGCTCCATGGCGCAGGAGGAGTCGTTCACGTTAGACTATGATTTGCCGAACGACACAGCTTACGCCGAAACCTGCGCCTCGATCGGTCTGATCTTCTTCGCGCAGCGCATGCTGCGGATCGAACCGCATCGGAGGTATGCGGATGTGATGGAAAAAGCGCTGTACAATACCGTCTTAGGCGGCATGGCCAAGGACGGCCGGCATTTCTTCTACGTGAACCCGCTCGAGGTATGGCCTGACGCCTGCGGCAAAAATCATGTGTACGACCATGTCAAGCCTGTCCGGCAGGGCTGGTTCGGCTGCGCCTGCTGCCCGCCGAATGTCGCAAGGCTGCTGGCATCGCTTGGCCAATACATTTACACGGCGAATGAGAATGCGGTCTATGTGCATTTGTATGTCGGCGGAGAGGCGAATCTCACGATCCAAGATCATAAGGTGAAGCTGATCCAGCAAAGCGAGCTGCCATGGAGCGGTCGCGTACGGTTTACTGTTGAGCCCGAGACTCCTGTCCAATTCGAGCTTATGCTGCGTATGCCTGAGTGGACGGATAAGAGCGGAGTTAAGTTGACCGTTAACGGGGAATCCTGCACCATTCATACCATCAACGGATATGCGATTATACGCAGAAAATGGAAATCCGGCGACATTATCGAACTGGATTTGCCGATGCCTGTTATGCGTATGAAGGGTCATCCTCTTCTCCGCGAGACGGTCGGGAAGGTCGCTATTAGCCGCGGTCCTCTCGTCTATTGCCTGGAGGAAGCGGATAACGGGAAGCATTTGCATCAAATGTATTTACAGAGCAGCTGCGAGCTGAGCGTGGCATTTGAACCGGACCTCCTTGGCGGGGTATGCGTGATAAAGACGGAAGCGGAAAGACTTTCCCCGCGAAATTGGGAGGATGTTTTATATAAAGAGGATGCAAGGAATGAATACGAGCCAGCTGCAGCCACGTTTATACCGTATTTCGCATGGGCCAACCGAGGGGAAGGCGAGATGACAGTTTGGGTTAGAGAACACATCTAAGAATAGAACCGCCGCAAGCCCGATGAAAGATGTTCGAGGGAACGGCGGTTTTTTTCTATTTGCATATTAAAGCGCTTACTTGAGAGGAGGTGAGACAGCTTCTAAGGCAGTAAGATCCTTGAGCCGCAATAATTATTGAAATCCAATTATTGAAGGAGGAAATGAAATGAAGAAAAAAGGATTGCTGGTCTTATTGATTACCGCCTTGCTGGGCAGCATGCTCTCGGCGGGGCCGGTCTACGCTGCAAGCAATCTGACGGTGGACTTGTCCAATGTGATTGGCCCTGTAACGCATAGCGCCGGAGGTTCTCTCTACGGCGTCATCGAGAACAAACCGGACAACAACCTGTTTCTTCCGCTACGCGCCAAAGCCTATATAAACCCCGCTGTCGCCGGATATCAACAACCTTGGGGCGCCGTCATTCCGGTCGCGCAGCGCTTGGCTCCGTCCGGAAGTCAAGTGACGATCCGGCTGGCGGACTGGTTTACCGGCTGGTATGACTACACGAATTTGAATGACTGGTTCAATAAGGTGACGACGACCGTAAACGATGTGAAAGCAGCCGGCTTAACGAACGTCTACGGCTATGAAATATGGAATGAACCGGATGGCACGTGGAAAGGGCGTTATGTTGGGCAAATCGACTATAGCGACAGCTATGTGGAGTTCACCGTTAACGCTCCGACGGCCAAGTCGTATGCTATGACCGTTAGATACGCTAACGGCACCAATGCTGTTTCGACACATACGCTGAGCGTGAACGGTACAGGAGCAGGTTCGGTCTCCTACCCCGTCACCGGGGGATGGGTCGCCGACGCTAGCTCGGCATCCGTGACAGTCAACGTGAACTTGCGGGCCGGCAGCAACAAGCTTCGTTTCGGCAAAGGAGCCGGGTACGCGGAGCTGGATTACATCGATATTGCCGGCACGAGTCCGGTCAGGTATGAAGCGGAGAATGCAACGGTGAACCGCGCCAACTTGTTCAACAGCGGCTATGCTTCCTCGAATACGACCGGCAACCTAACGTTCAACGAGTTTTTCAGTCTGACTTACACCAAGCTGAAGCAGCTTGATCCGACAGCCAAAGCGATCGGTCCATCGTTTGCGACGTACCGGCATAACGCGATGCTCGATTTCATGACTTATCAGAAATCGAAAAACACGCTGCCGGAAATTACATCCTGGCATCAGCTCTGGGATGAAAATTTTACGGCGAATCATAACGATTATCGGGCGATCGAGAACTCACTCGGAATATCCGGGCGGCCGATCTCGATTAACGAATACAGCGGCAGGGGATATGCCGAGGTCGAGGGAATGCCTGGCGTGGTGGCGCCGCTCATCGCGAAATTCGAGCGGCTGCGCGTCGACACCGCGATGCAGAGCTATTGGGATGTGCCGTATCCGGGCAGGCTCGGCAGCTTGCTCGCGACCGACACGCAGCGCAACGGCGGCTGGTGGTTCTACAAATGGTACGGCGACATGTCCGGGAATATGGTAAGCGTGACACCCCCAAATGTGAACGATATCCGCGCCGTTGACGGTTTCGCCAACGTTGATTCGGCCAAGCGTTATGCGAGCGTACTGTTCGGCGGTGTAACGGACGGCTCGGTCAACGTCGTCATCAAGAACTTCCCGTCGTTCTTCGGCACGAACGGAAGCAAAGTGCGCGTGCGCGCGGAATGGACGCCGTTCGTGAACCGGACGACGCCAGTCAATACGACGAACACGCTGTTCGAGACTGAATATACGATCAGCAATAATCAAATTACCGTACCGATTAGCGGGCTCTACAACAACGACGGCTACCGGCTATACATTACGCCGGCAGGCCAGCCGACGAATGTGTACGAAGCGGAGGACGCGGCGGTCAATCATGCGAATATTGCGTCCGGCGCAAGCGCGTCCGGCGGCAAATATGTAGCCCAGATCGACTATAGCGACAGTTATGTGGATTTCTATGTCAAGGTTCCGACGACCAGGACCTACACCATGACGATCCGGTACGCTAACGGTACTGGAGCTAACTCGACGCACAATCTCGCCTATAACGGCGGAGCATGGTCGACGATCACCTACGCGCCTACGGCGGGATGGGGACAATTCGGCACAGTCAACGTGAATGTCAACCTGACCGCAGGCGACAACATTATTCGGCTGGCTAAGGGAAGCACAGGGTATGCGGAGCTGGATAACATTACGATCAATTAAATCGTACAAGATTTACATCCGCGTAAGGCCGTATCCTTGCACGATCCGGCCGGCACGGACAAAGAGGGGAACGAGATCGCGTTAATCGACATCCCCTCGGTACGGAGTCGGCGACGTGGCTAAGCGTATATTGGGGGAAGTGAAATGAAAGAACCTTGCGCCGGCAAGGTTCTTTCATTTTTTGCGTGCCCTTATAGAACCTTTTTGATCATTCGCTGATTTAATTGATGCTGCCGTCAGCAACTACGGTCGCTAGAAGAGCGTCATTTGTTCGACCGTTACCGGATTAAGTTCCGTGGATGTATACCCATATTCATCAAAAAACTTTCCGACCAGCCTTCGGTGACAATATCGATGATCCTTGCAAAAGCATACTAAGACTACGTTTTCACCTTTACGCAATCTCTTATATACATCTCGGAGCGCTTGAAGCTTGATGCCGGACTGCAGTTCAAAATTGAATTTTTCCTCAAATTCCGGCCACCAATCATAATTGTCGCTAGCCTTCCGCTTGCTCAGTAAAGCTTGGAAAAGCTGAGGAGAAGGGGCTAAATCTCGGACAATTTCAACTCGATCTATTTCCGGACCTGCTCTCGTAATGAGGAGAATGCTGGCATCAAAATCGATTTTTTTTAGGCCGGCGGGGTTAGAGGTGAATAATTGTCCGGTATGCGTCATTATTAATCCCCCCAATAAAATAGCATCCTAATTGTACCATCAACATACGTGAACCTTGCCTGTTTCTGCCTCGACACAATGCCTGAATGAGACCCGCGGTGGAGGAAACCTGACTGAATGCTTATTTCAATGTCGCCTACTGCTTGGACAGCTCCTCGAAATACTCGACGACGACCTCCCGGAAATCCAAAGCGCCCCGCGTAAGGAATCGGCTTTTGTGCCATAACAGAGCGATTTCCCTCTCTATTTGATGCCCTTCAATTTCGAGAAAGCGGATCGGCGACTTATCATCTCTTGCCGTACTCGGCATAAAGGCGATTCCGACTTCAGCCTCCACAAGGGCGCTTAACCTTGCTGGTTCATCCCCCTCATAGATGTAATAGGGTTCGAAACCGACCGATTTACAGGCAGCGTCCACCGTATCGCGGATCCCATAACCGCTTTTTACCCCTACAAACTTCTCTTCTCTGAGTTCCGACAACGACACGCGGGTCTGTTTGGCCAGCCGATGCCCGCACGGAACGGCCACCTGGATCGGGTCAACGAATACGATCCGGCATTCGAAGTCCTCCTCATGGACAGGCGGGGATGATAAGCAGAAATCTACATCTCCCCGGTGGAGGAGCGTAACCATTTCTTGCAAATTCAACATTTGCACGTGAATTTGGATATTGTTCCGTTTCCTCTGAAACGCTCGAAGAATACCGGGTAGCGTGCTGGCGGTCGTGACCGCTAATTCGAGCGTGCCTTGCTCCGGGTCGATCAAATCGCGGATCTCCTGCCTCCCCTGTTCCAGCTCGAACAAAGCTCTTTCCGCACGGTAAAGGAATCGCTCGCCGAACTCGTTCAATCTCAGTTTACGGCCAGTTCGATGAAAGAGAGGGGCTCCTACATTTTCCTCAAGGCGCTGAATCGTTCGACTGAGCGAAGATTGCGTAACGTGCAGTGCTCGCGCGGCCTCGGTCATGTGCTCCAAGCGGGCTACGGTTAGAAAATATTGCAGCTGAAGCATTTCCATCCGGACAGCCTCCAATCATTCCTTTGAATACATGACATTATACCTTAAAATGCGTTGGAGTAAATGAACTCTTTTCAAGTAACATAGCGTTAAAAGAACAAGGGGATGTTGCCATGAGTGCTAGAAGCAGATGGCTGATGCTAGCGGTCGGCCTTGGAGTATCGCTGAATCCGTTAAATTCGTCGATGATCGCGGTCGCGATCGCAAGGCTGCAGCATGTGTTTAAATTGGAATATACGGTCGTATCTTGGCTTATTTTTTCCTTCTATATCGCGAGCGCGGTCACACAACCCGTCATGGGCAAGATGAGCGATTTGTTCGGGCGAAGAAAAATTTTTCTCGCTGGGCTTGTCATTTCTTTCATCTCTTCCGTGTTGGCCCCCTTTTCGCCCCATTTCGGATGGCTCGTCGTGTCTCGCGTTGTGCAGTCGATTGGGACAAGTATGATGATTGCGGTGGGGATGGCCATTGTTCGTGTTCATATCACGGAGAAACAAGCGACGGCACTGTCCGTTCTGTCGATCTTCCTGTCCGGGGCGGCAGCCATCGGTCCTTTCGCCGGGGGGATCTTGCTTAGGTGGTGGGATTGGCCTGCGATCTTTGTTGTCAATCTTCCTTTCACCGCAGCCAGCTTTCTAATCGCTTGGAGAATGATTCCTAAGGATGAAGCGGCTGCCCCCCAAGCCGGCCGCGCTTCTATCCGCAGCTGGTTGACAAAGATTGATGCTTTAGGCATTTTGTTCTTCACGGTTAGTCTGATAGCCCTGCTCGTCGGTTTACTGTCGGTCAGCTCTTCCGGGAATATCACGTTATGGAGTGGGATTGCCATGGGAATCGGACTCGTGGCGCTAGGGACGTTCATCCGACATGAGGTTAATACGGCGTCGCCTTTCATTCCACTCCGTACATTCAAGCAGTATCCGGCCATGTTCTCGGTCAACGTTCAGTTCATGCTGGTTAACTTTCTTTTCTATACGCTATTTTTCGGGCTTCCTTCATACTTGCAAATCGTTCGCCATGTCAGTGAGTTTCAAACCGGTATCCTGATGCTGACCTTAGGCGTGAGCTCGCTTATTGCGTCGCCCATTGCAGGCAAATGGGTTGATCGAGCGGGACCCAGACCCGCAATGGCGGTGTCCGCAATCTTAATGATGTTAGGTTCGGCGTGGCTCGCAGCCTTGAAAGAAACGTCGCCGGTCATCCATGTGTGCTTTGCGCTCACGGCATTTGGGATTGCCAACGGGCTAAACGCCGTCGGTATGCAAGCAGCGTTGTTCAAAAGTTCGCCGAAAGACATGATTGGCGTCGCATCCGGACTCTTCAATACATCGCGGTATTTGGGTACGATTTTATCCTCTCTATTGACAGGAATCATTATGGGAGGGACGTTCAGCTTTGCAGGATTTCAGTTGCTTAGCGCAATGCTCACCTTCATAGCTTTGGCGCTGGTCATTTTAGGTGTGAGATTCAGAGTCTCTGAGCAATTAGAAGGTGAAGTTTAACAGCTCCATATGGCTTCTTTTTTGCTTTGCATGGTGTTACATCCTCGGTCAAAACGAAGCGTCAATGCATAATTTCGTAATGGGCATCGCACTTTAGTATAATCAAGAGGTGATATAGAAATGGAGAGGAGATGCAGCAATGGCCCAATCGTTAAAAGGAAAAGCAGCAATCGTAACTGGTGCGGCAAGAGGGATTGGTAAAGCAACGGCTGTCGCATTGGCGAAAGAAGGTGTAAACGTTGGCTTGATTGCCAGGAATGAAGCTTCCTTGAAGGAAGTTGCCGCCGAACTTAAGGGACTGGGCGTTAGAGCGGTTTATGCAACTGCCGATGTCTCCATCAAGGAGCAAGCGGAAGCGGCGGTTGAAGCGCTGAGAAGTGAGCTAGGCCCCGCTGACATCCTAATCAATAATGCGGGCATTGCAACATTCGGCACTGTATTGGAGATGGATCCAGAAGAGTGGAAACGGATCATCGACACGAATCTGCTGGGCACCTATTATGTCACGCGTGCGGTGCTGCCCCAGTTGATTCAGAAGAATGGCGGAGATATCATCAATATTTCCTCCACCAGCGGACTTGCCGGAGCGGCTACTTCAAGCGCTTATAGCGCATCGAAGTTTGCGGTGATCGGATTTACGGAATCGCTAGCGCAAGAGGTGCGTCGCAGCAATATTCGGGTAACGGCCCTGAACCCTAGTACTGTTGCTACGGATCTGGCGCTTGATCTCAATCTTATCAAGGAAAACAACGACTCGAAGTTCATGCAGGCGGAAGATATAGCGGAAGTAATCGTCAATCAGCTGAAGCTGAATCCTCGCATCTACGTGAAGACGGCAAGCTATATCGCGACTAATCCATACTGAATGAATGAGCTCGAACATGCTCCTCGCTTGGTCTAAGACTAAGCGGGGAGTTTTTTTGATTCGGACGGGAGGC
Organism: Paenibacillus nanensis; assembly: GCF_003583765.1. Classification (GTDB taxonomy): domain Bacteria; phylum Bacillota; class Bacilli; order Paenibacillales; family Paenibacillaceae; genus Pristimantibacillus; species Pristimantibacillus nanensis. The sequence goes on along the minus strand of NZ_QXQA01000002.1, from coordinate 573,327 downwards.
TGCAAAATTTATCTACTCTATTTCGTGGATTTATCCTACCTGGCGTGCAGATGTGAAACAAGAAAGGGAGTCCCCATGTATTCCGCTGCACCCGGGACTTTTTGAATTGTATGCGCACCGGCCTGAGTTAGATATTCGGATGAAAAGAAGATAGAAAATTTTCGGTACGATTTTTTATTTTGCATAATAATCGTCTACACTCGCAACCGATCTCTACCTTGGAATCCGTTTAGCGGTGGTATATTTAAGGGGAAAATTAGATTCACCACAGATGGTATGGAAATGTCGGTGAAGAATGGGGAGCATCTCGCTATTGCGGAGTAATCGGATAGCCCCATTTGAAAGCGGATACATCAAGTGGATTACGATGAAGGCGGTGATAGGCACGGCATTGTATTTCAGCGGCAGTCTGCGTTTTTCGTGTAAAAGTGCTGGTGAAGCTGCCTTTTTACAGAGCATCTCTATTTTAGCATTCTCATTATAACAATAAGGAGATTGAACATTTTCATGAAACTGACAATTCAACACTTCCGAAAACGTTTCCTTAGCCTGCTTCTCGCTCTAGTGCTGACGGCTTCGGTCTTTACCGTGCCGACGGCTCAGGCCGAATCTTTGACGGATGCGCCGGTAACGGCAGCTGCTTCCACAGCGAGCAGCGCGCCCCCGGAAAGCATCCGGGATGGCGTTATTTTACACGCGTTTGACTGGAATTTGAGTGTCATAGAGGAGAACCTGCAGGCCATCGCTGACGCCGGGTACACGGCGATTCAGACTTCACCGATCATGGGCAGCGCCTCTGGGACCAACTGGTATTTTGCCTATCAGCCCAGTAACATGATCGCTGGCGGCAACGGCAACCGATATGGCGACCGGGACGCGTTTGTCAGCCTGACCACCGCCGCCGAAAAACTCGGCATCAAGGTCATCGTCGACGTGGTGGCTAACCACATGGGCAGCACCGCCAACTCTGATGCCCCGTGGAATGACAGCACACATTTCCACAACGTGACCAGCAGCGTAGGTTATAACGACCGTTTTCTTCTGACCCAGCCGAACATGATCAGCGGGCTTAGAGATTTGAACACGCACTCCACGTTCGTTCAAGATTCCTTCATCACGTACTTGAAGGATATGATTGACGCTGGCGCTAGCGGCTTCCGCTATGACGCCATCAAGCATATCGAGCTGGACGATGACGCGCCTTCCCCGGCAAGCGTGGCCGCGGGCGCAACGAATGAAAGATATAAAGACGGAAAGTTCGCAAGCGATTTTGTGAAAAATGTGACCGGCGCCGCCAAGGCCTACTTTGAGGAGAAAGGCAAGGAGAACTTCCAATACGGCGAGGTGCTGCAAGGGGGAGACCCGAACAACGACAGGATGGCCGGCTACGCCAAGTATATTGATTTGACCGCCTCCAAATACGGGCATGATGTACGCAGCGTCCTCGAGGTAGGGGACATCGGCCGTCTCGACAAATGGGCGGATTACGCCGCCGAAGGCCTGACGGCCGACAGGCTGGTCCCTTGGGTGGAATCCCACGACACTTACAATAACGAAGGGGAGTCCCTGAGCTTCAGCCCGAAGCAGATCAGGCAGGGATGGGCGATGATTGCTGCCCGCAAAGATGCTTCTCCGCTCTTCTTTGCCCGTAATATTAACGCCGACGGGACCCAGAGAACCAGCGTAAGGACCGCAGAGTATGTAAGTAATAGCCGTCCTCAGTGGAGCCATCCCGAAGTCGTGGCCGTCAACAAGTTCCACAACGCCATGGCGGGCCGCGACGAGAATCTGGTCAGTCTCGGTAACCATGCCGTCATGATCGAGCGCGGCACAGTCGCGGACGGCGGCGGCGCGGTGTTAATCAACACCAGTACGACCGACCGTGTTCTAGGCAGTGTGCCGGTGGAATTTTTGAAGGATGGCTATTATGTCAATGCCCTGAATCCGTCCAACGTCTTTACCGTATCAAACGGCAGGATCAGCGGTACGATACCCGGCAACCCTGCAAAACAATCTAACACCGATACCAGCGCCAACCCTGGCCTTGTGGTTTTAATAGAGCAAGAGGAAGCAGACGCCGCCATTCTGGCCGCTTTGCCGAACGATGACGATGTGATCGCCGGCAACAGCTTTACCGGCAGTCAGCTCCGGCTCAGAATGTCGGCCGTCCATGTGAGCAATGCCAGCTACGCCATTAACAACGGCGACGCCGTGAGCTTTGCCCATGACGATATCATCACCGTGAGCGCCAACTACAACGACCCTATCACCATCACGTTGGTGGGCAAGACGTCCGGAGGCAACTGGATCACCAAAGCATTTACTTACACGAGGGTCGAGCCTGGAGTCGTGGTTGCTCCGCCGGCCGAAGAGCCGACACATGTCAATGTTTATTTTTCCATCAACGGTAATGCGGACTTTGAGGCCTGGGCCAGCACCGGAGTGCGGGCTTACACGTTCAACCCCGAGCTGTTTGGCGGATGGCCCGGCGGTGCATTGACGAGAATGAAATACAATGGCGCCGATACCCATTGGTACACGATTAAGATGCCGCGTGCTGCCGTCGGCGGGATCATATTTAATAACAACAATTCAGGTCAACAAACCGATCAACCGGCATTACCGCCTCCATGCTGAATAATGAGCAATTATATTTCTATGGCGTCAGCACAGCAGCTTTAAACTTTAGCATCAATGGCTACACCGATAGCGGCGCCAAAGCGCGCGCCAACTGGGACACGGCCTTTGCTGCAGGCCATATCGGCTTCGCGGCGAGCGGCGTATTCCCGCCTGGACGCAACGGCGTGATATTTAACACGTCGGGCGGCAGCACGGTCGAGAGTCAATATGTTCGCGACGGGGAAAAGGCCACTCGGCCTGCAACCGACCCGACTCGCAGCGGTTATCTCTTCGACGGAAAATGGTACACCGATTCGGCCTTCACGCAGGAGTTTAATTTCGACACGCCTGTGGTTAATACCCTGGGAGACGATCATATTTACGCATTGACGCTTTACGCCGGATGGATCGAGCTGGAAGCCGACAAATTCCTGGTCGACTTCAATTCTCAAGGCGGCAGCAAGGTCATGTCCATCCCGAACGTAGCGGGCGGCAGCAAAATCACCGAGCCGGAACCGCCGGTAAGGAGCGGCTATACGTTCGAGGGCTGGTACAAGGATTCGGCTTACCACGAAGCTTGGAACTTTGACACGGACACTGTGACTGCGACGACGACGCTCTTCGCCAAGTGGGGCATGGAAACCTATACCATCACCTATAGGGATGGTGAGGCCGCCGCCGTCATGCCGGATAACGTGCCTGACACCTATACCGTTGAAACGGCGACGTTTAACTTGAGCGACCCGAGTCCTAAGGAAGGATATACCTTCGTAGGCTGGTTTACCGACCCGCAATTCAAGCCGAGCTCCAAGCTCGCCAGCGTTGCAGTCCATTCGATCGGCGATTTGACCCTCTACGCCCGGTTTACGGCGAATGCCTACACGATTACGCTGGATCCTCAAGGCGGGTCAGGCGGTACGGCAAGCGTATCGGTCAACTACGGCGGCAAGCTGCCGCTCGGAATCACCCTTCCTGAAAGGGCTGGCTATGCATTCCAAGGATTCTACGCGAACGATGACGGAACGGGCGAACCGTATTACAACCGCGACGGCGTCAGAGTATTTGCAGGCAATTGGTCGAACGCGTCCGTCAGCAGCATCTACGCTCACTGGTCGTTGATCATTCCGATTGAAACGATCCATGTTAGTGGTGATAACACGATAACAACAAAAGGCGGCACACTTCAATTAACAGCAGAGGTGCTGCCGGTAGATGCAACGAACAAGGCGGTCACCTGGTCTGTCGAAAATGGAACAGGAAGCGCAACGATCAATGAGTCGGGTCTGTTAACGGCTGTGAGCGATGGCACTGTAACCGTGAAGGCGACGGCTGCCGATGGTTCTGGCATCGTGGGGGCGAAGTCGATTACGATTAGCGGTCAAACAACGAGCAATCCAGGGCCTAGCCATCCGGGACCATCGGCACCGGCGCCAACAGGCGTAACGAAGGATGGAGACAAAGCGGTTGTGGAGCTCGGCAGCGGCATTACGTCGAAGTCCATTCCTGTACAGGATATCGGCGGCCTATCCCTCCAGGTGAAAGCCGCGAATGCGGTTTTAACGGTTCAAGCGGATGCGCTGAAGCAATGGCTGAGAGAGGCGGGCAATCCGTCCGGGGCAAGTATTGAAGTAACCGTTGCGCCAGTGACAACGGGAGATTTCGCGAATGTCCCGGCTGAAGGTGGAGAGGCGCGTGTGGAGGTAGCAGGCGCGGTCTATGACATTACGCTAAAGCTGAAGCACAACAACCAAGTAACCGACATTCGTAAGGTTGAGGGCGGCGTAGAAATCACCTTGCCTTATAACAATGAAGCTGATGAAGCTCTGCTAGGCGTTTATTATTACAATGAAGGAAGCAAAGCGTGGGAATATGCAGGAGGCAGCGTAGATGCTGCCAAGAATACCGTGACGGTTACTCTTGAGCATCTGAGCACCTACACGGTTCTGGAATATACGAAGTCATTCGCTGACGTTCCTTCGACCCACTGGGCTGCAAGGACGCTGGAAGTGCTGGCGGCGAAGCATATCATTAACGGCACAAGCGAGACGAATTTCACGCCGAATGGACGTACAACTCGCGCTGAATTCACCTCTTTGCTGGTGCGGGCGCTTGGCCTGACGAAAGCGGCAAGCACTGTTCCGTTCGGCGATGTTGGAGCGGGTGAGTGGTATGCGGAAGAAGTCGCGGTCGCTTATGAAGCGGGGCTTGTCTCGGGCGTATCGGAGAACAAATTCGATCCGAACGCGGCCATCACCCGTGAACAAATGGCGGTGCTGCTCGTTCGCGCCTATGAATACAAGAACAGCGCAATTATAGCGACTGGTCAAGAAACAGCCGATCTCGAGGATGGCTCAAGCATTTCCTCATGGGCTGTAGAGGGTGTGAATAAAGCCATCGCCGCAGGTCTTCTGCAAGGCAAAGGAAACGGAATATTCGATCCTGCGACTGACGCCAGCCGCGCCCAAACCGCGCAAGCCATCTTGAGCTTGCTCGAGCGATAAGCTGGAATAAAGCGAGTAAGAGCCTATTAATCCGTTTAGACGGGTTGATAGGCTCTTTTTGTAAAAAACTCCTTTCAAAGCGAGAACCAGTCCTTTATTCATTCCATCAGTGAAATTGTTCAATAAAGGCGTCGATCATAACGCGGTTTAATGCTTCTATCCGTGTACCGTTCGGATACATGGAATACATCAGCATGATCCCGTGCAGCGCAGTTGAAAAGTGAAGCGAATCCACCTCCGGATTAGCCGAGCCTAACTTCCGGAAAATCTCGACTTGAACGCGGGATTGGCGGATCATCTCGTCTTTTAATGGCTGGGTATGAGAAGAAATAATAGTGTCCTCTTCCGGATGAGTCTGCAGGTGTAAATAGAAGCGATAGGCCTTTGGTTGTTCTTTTACGTTCATAAGGGCATGCTGCGCGATATACAGGAGTTGTTCTTTCGGAGCGGGAAGACGAGACGCCGTTTCCATTACTTGCGAAATTTCCTCGACACGGCTTTGAATCAGTTCTGCAAGAAGCTCCGATTTTCCTTTGAAATAGTTATACAGCAACCCCTTCGAGATGCCGGCCTTCTTCGCGACATCCTCAATGGAGGAGCTGTGGAATCCTTTGGCAATAAAGACATCGATTGCGGCCGCTCTTATTTTTATTTTAGCGGCGTTGCGGATCCGTTCGTTTTCTTCCGGGGTTCTTGGCATGATGACGCACCTCTCTTCATTTCTCATTCCATCATAATCGACATCAATTGCTCCGTCAATTTATATTGACTGAACGGTTATTCAATGGTAAATTGAATGTACTTTTATCGTGAATTGGAGGAGATTGAATGGATTGGCATTACGAAATACAGGGGCAAGGCAAGCCGATTGTGATGATTCACGGCGGGGGGTGCGATAGCAGGGATTGGTCCTATTTGGCTCCGCTTCTGGCGAACCATTATCAAGTGATTACTTTCGACGCTCGGGGGTGCGGACAATCGCCTCCCCCGTCTGAGACGGTCAACTATGTAACAGACGTTGTTCGTTTCCTGGACAGCCTGTCCCTCGACAAAGCTGTGCTGATCGGTCATTCGCTCGGCGGACAGATCGCGACGGAAGCCGCGTTGGCTTATCCCGAACGCGTGCAAGAACTGGTCTTAATCGCGCCAACCTTAGCGGGATTCGCCCAGTCACCTGACGTCCTGGCGTCATTCCAAGCCATACAAGAAGCTGCTCCCGATATTGCCAGAATGACCGATTTAGTCGTAACCTCTTCCTCTTACTCGGTCATTAAGGATAGCCCGCAGCGGGAACTGCTGCGGGCGATGACGGATCATAACATTAGGGTGCTGTTTGGACGACCAAGTTTTAACGTCGTATGGCCGACCCCTCCCGCCATCGAGAGATTACACAATCTGCAAGCGAGGACATTATTCGTTCGCGGTACGCGCGACCATGAGGACAATGTGACAATCGAAAATCATTTTCGGAGGGTGGAAAACATCCAGTTCGTTGCAATTGAAGGCGGGGACCATATGTTAAACCTTACGCATTCGGACCAGCTGTACCCGGAGATTGTTGCATTTTTAGGCGATTAAGACACGGGCGAGGATGACCAAGAGAAGAAAGTTATCATTGTCGCTTACTGGGAGATCTCAGCTTGGGCAACCGAAGCTATGGACTGGGCTGCGGCGGCGGGGATCCTGAACGGAAGACCGGGGAACCTTATGAAGCCGGGTGGTGCTGCCACCCAGGCCGAAATGTCGGCTATCCTTGTGCGTTTTATCGCTTGGCACAACAAGGTATAAGAAAGCTACAAGCGGATGCCACAACAATAGAAACAACAGCGGCAAGGTGCAGCCAAAAGAAAGTGAAACTTTGATTTTAAAGCCACTCTTGGGGAGTGGCATTTTGTTTTTGAGGAAGACCTAACATGAAAGGGTTGGTATGATGCTCGAACCTGAGATTCTTGTAAAGAAGTATACCGGCGGGCCTGGACCGACTTTCCGCGGACTCACCCTCAAAACTCTCTATAAAAGTCATCCCGCATCTCGGACACCGCAAGGTAACATGCCTTCCCGTCCAACAGCCTTGCCGGCACCCGCCATGCCTCGCCGTAATAGAAGCTGTCGGCGATCAATAAGCCATCCGCATAGATCTGCGCCGTATCGCCTTCATAATCGATCGTGACAAAACCCTGCGAGCCCTTCACCGTGATTTTTTGCCAGGTAATCTTCCTCTCCCCGCCAATATGAAGCTCTTCGATATGCTGGGGAGCGAATGGAGGCTCTGCTGCATCCTCGAACGTCACAACAGGCTCTGCGTATGGCTGGCGGATAAAACCTTGCTCGAAGCTTACCCCGTTCCAACGCCGAATTCGAAAATCTCCGTCCGCCACCGCTCGCACTTCGCCATCCCGCTTGTATAGATCGCAGCCTTCGCCGATATATAGCTCGCCATCCAGTCTGCGCAAATAAAGGGCTTGTTCCCAGGTAAGAGTGACAATCGAAGCATGCTCCGCCTTCACCAGCGAAGCTAGTCCTGCCTCGGGCGCGAAGCTCCGGCCGTCGGCTAAACGATACTCCGCGGCGATGCCGGGAATTTGCACGAAGAAATACGTGTCCCCCTGCCTGCATATAGGCTGCGCCGTGGCATACTCCAGCACAGTTCCCGATAAGTCCATCCGGAAGGGAAGGAAGAAGCTGACGTCTCCGCATACGTCAATCGGCGGGAACGTAACGATGCCCGTATCGATGACAACATCTCGAACGTCATCAAGCTTGGCGAGCCGTTGGTAATGGTTGACGAATACAAAGCCGCTCTTGCCATCCGTGCGCATCGCATACCGCAGCGAGGAAGTATCATCTCGCTTCACGGCGTGTTCGGCTTCGACCCTGACCATCGGCGCGAACGTTTCTTGGAAATCTTGAACGAACAAGTGGAGGAGGTTGAGCATTCTGTATTGTTCTCTTACTTCGCCATACTCCGATAAGGCCGTCTGATAATCATAGGAGAGAATCGGGTAATCATTCGGGTACCCCGTTGCCTTCGATTCCTGGAACGTGGACAGCTTGCCGATCTGATTGGTGCCGCCATGATAGACGTAATACCCGATCAGATTATTCCCGTCGCCGAGTTTGACAAGGGACAAGGAATAAATATCGATGCCTTTCACGATATATCTGCGGTGATGCGTCGATTGCAGACCTCCGCCCAATTCGCACGTAGCAAACGGATACCGCTCATACGGCAGCTGCCATTCCCCGTCTTCTTCGGTCCGCGCAGGCAGCAGATCGGCGCCGATTCCCGTATCGTTGCGCATGCCGGTAAAAAAATAATGAGGGGACGGGGGCAGCTGGGTCGTTCGTTCATCCCACGGCGCATCGCAGTAGCCTCCGAATACGGGAACGACCTCGTCTACAGGAATTTGCGCACCCGCCACGGCATTCCATCCCGTTACCGTATAGAGAGGGGCGACCATCCCGCAGCTTATGGCCAATTCCTTCAATGCGGCCAAGTGCTCGGCATCGTTCGTCAACTCATTGTCTAGCTGGACGGCAATGATCGGGCCTCCGTCTTTATAGAACAGTCCCTGCACCTGCTCATAAATCTTCCCGAAGTACACCCGCACCTTCTCCAAATATTCCGGATTATTCTCGCGCAGCTTGAACGGTTTCCGAAGCAGCCAGTCCGGATATCCGCCGTTCCGGCATTCGCCATGCGCCCAGGGGCCGATCCGTATTACGACGTCTAGCCCCGCCCGTCTGCATTCCAGTATAAAAGCCCGCAGGTCGTTGTCGCCGGCGAAGTCGAACTCTCCTTCGATTTCTTCATGGTAGATCCAGAACACATAGGTGGATACCAGCGTAATGCCGCCCGCTTTCATTTTGCACAGCTCTTCATACCAGTCGTTCCTGTTGTACCGGGAGAAATGGAATTCGCCCATCACTCCGATCCATGGTTTGCCGCCCCGGGTGAAATATAAGCTCGTTACGTCGATTCTTTCCCCGGAAGGATTGGCTCCCCCTAAATTCAAATGATTCTGGAGCAGCGTTGGCTGCTGAAATGCTTTAAACCGGTACATCGTCCGCCATCCTTTCTGTTCGCGCGTTGATGACATTGTAACTTGGGGAACGGATATGCCGTTAGGAATTTCGCTATAACATAATAGTACAAAATGAACATGATACGTATAATAGATTACAAGAACAACGTGAGGAACTGGAGGGACAGGCATGCTGGCGTTTAGACTTTTTCATGATCAAGGCGAAATGCAATGGCCATTAACGTTGTACAGCTGCGGCCTGCACCCTCAGCATCCGATTGTCCGTCCGATCGGTTACCCTACCGCGCAATGCATGATTTGCTTTTCCGGATCGGGAACCTTCCGTTTCGAAGGGGCGTCCGCGATGGAAATGAAGCGGGGAGACATTCTGTTCGTGCCAAGCAAGCTTGCCCATGAATACAGCCCTTCAGGGACGGAGCCGTGGATAATCGGTTATATAGGAATCGAAGGGGACTTTGTTGAATCGCTGATTGCCGCGCTTCGGCTGCCCATGATGGAACGAATAGCAGTCAATGAACATGCGCTTCTTCACCTGGAATCGGAGCTGCGGCAGCTATGGCATACGGGCGAGGAGGAAGGAAGCGATCATCATCTCGATGTCTCAACAAAAATTTATCATCTACTCGCTTATATTGGGACGATAGCCCGACAAGGGATTAGGATGCCACCCAAGCCTAATCGAAGCCATTCCGGGACAAAAGAGCCGCTCCGTACCGCCGTTCAATATATGGAGCAGCATTATATGGAAGAGTTAAGTCTTGCGAATATCGCGCATGCCGTCGGTTATTCGAAGCAGCATTTTCAAAGATTATTTAAAGAACGGTACGGCATGAATCCAAGCGCCTATCTGCAGCGGCTGCGATTGCTCAAGGGCCATCAGCTGCTGGAGGGGGAATCCGGACTATCCATTGGGGAGATCGCGGCAATGGTCGGGATGGAGCTGAATTACTTCGTGCGATTGTTCAGACAGAGATACGGCGAAACGCCGGCAAAATATCGAACGAGGTATGGTCGAGGCGGACACGCGGACGGAAATCGAAATGAAAGAGCGATGGATCGTTAGCCGAGCCATTCGGAACCATAGAAAGGGCGGGAATAGGGAGCTCGTTGCGGGCTCCCTGCTTTATGTTTGAAAGGCGGGTCGTACAATGGACAGCGGACTTAACCCTTCATGATCAAACGAACGGAAACCACAATAAGCAATAAAGCCAATATTTTAAGCAGCAGCTTGGCAGGCAGGCGTTTGGCCAGGCGCGCGCCGATTTGACCGCCGATAATCGCGCCGGGCGCTAGAAGCAGCACCATCGACCAATCAATATTGTGCAGAGCGGCATGCGTAGACGTGCTTACGATAGCGGACAGAAAAATTTGCAGCATGGAAGTTGCGACGGCAATATGCGGCGGAAATCCGAGCAGCAGCGTCATCGTCGGAATCATGAGACTCCCGCCTCCCACTCCGAACAGGCTGGCCAAGAAGCCTACGAGAAAACTGATGACGATGCCGGTAGGCATGTGGTAGGAATAGTCGAACCGCTTACCGCTTTGATCGATAAAGCTCCGCGTCGCCGTTGGAGCCAGAGGCCAAACGATCGGCCGATCCGGCTTGAACAGGAGCAGCAGAGCGATTCCGATCAAAAAGAAGCCGAAGCTTATGAAAAATAGCCTTCCTTCTATTTGTTCCGCGAAGATGGCGCCAATCACCGAACCGGGAATGGAGGCTGCGGCGAACCGGATTGCGGCTGAATAGTCGATACGTTGCTGCTTGGCATACACATAAGTGCTGGAGACGGAATTACAGAGCAGCATCGCCATGGACGTGCCGGCCAAATGCGACGGCGGCATATCGGGAAACAGGAAGGCAAGCGCAGGCACGACAATGAATCCTCCGCCAAGACCGACCAAGGAGCCGGCAAGGCCGGCGGTGAGCCCGATCGCTAATAAAAGAAGAAATGTGAACACCGTGCAGATCCTTTCTCCATTCGTATTCCGTTAATCATTCCAGAAAAAACGTCCGGCGAATAAGCGGGTTTGAAGCCAAGTCCGCTGATCAGCCGTTAATCGAGCGTCCTTCTTCAGCCTAGAGAGAATATCCTGCGCGAGAAGCTTGGAGTCCATTCTTACAACGGCTTGCTCTTCGTCTGCATCGAGCGCCAGGATGTCGGAAGATAAGGGATCGGCTCCCCACCGTTTCCAATGCGGCAGCCCTTCACCGTTCGGATCGCCCGTATGCAGGAAGCGTTGCAGATAGCTGCGCATCCGGTCCGATAGCTGTCTGCGTCCCGGCTCGTTACGCTCGGTGACGACACCCGCCGGAAAGTTCTGCAGAACTCCCGTGAAATCGCCGGTATAGAAAGGGATATCCGCTCCATGAGAGGCGCCAAGCCGAAATCGGATAGACGGATCGATTACGCCATCTCGCAGCCCCCAGTGGAATCGGTAGGCGAACACCGGATTTTCCGGAGACGCTTCCATCCACTTGTCCGCTACTTCCTCCACATTAAACGATGCATAGAGCTCGCTTCCGTATTGAACGGCTGCTTCATAAAAGCTTTTTTCCTCCGCTTGTCTCTCTAAACGTCCATTCTGCCATTCATTCAAGAAGTAAGGATCTCCGAGCGCAAATACGGAAAATTCGGTTGCGGTACTCCCTAGAACGATAGGCAGGCAAGGTTGCCCGTGCAACCCAAGGTTCGCGAAGCCTCCTATCGGGATGACCGTGCCGTCCTCAAACAAATGGGGAAAAGCGCTCATCCGAAGACCGGTATCGCCGATGGCTTCGGCGAAGCTGGCGGCGTTCTGTTGATGCAGGAGGCCGGCAATCTCTTCCGCGGAGCGATTGGCAATCCACTCATCCGCTTCATCTGGATTATTGGCAAGCCCTTTTTGCAGTAACAACGTTCTAAGAATCGCGTTAGCCTTGGATTCCCCTAATTCCGATTTGGCGGTCGTAAACCCACCGCTCATGACGAATAGCTTGTGGACGAGTCCTTCGCTCAGCGGGGAAAGACAAGCGGCTAGCGCATTTCTTGCTCCGGCGGACTGGCCCGCCAACGTGACGTTTGCCGGATTTCCGCCGAAATAAGCGATGTTCCGCTGTACCCACTTCAAAGCATGGATAATATCGAGGAGCCCATAGTTCCCCGAATCGTCGAGCGGATCGCCGGTGCGCAGAGCTGGATGGCGGAAAAATCCCATCGCGCCTAGACGGTAATTCACCGTCACGACGATGCTATTTGTCTCGGGCGCCAATTGCCCGCCCTGGAAGTCCCGTCCCGAGCCCGATACATTCCCGCCGCCGTGAAGAAAGACGAGTACAGGCAAGCCGTCCTCCGCATGATCCGGCCGCCAGACGTTAAGGTACAAGCAATCTTCGCTCCCTACAGGTCCCTCCAGGCTTATTTGGACGCTGCTGTTCCGATATTTCCGCGCGGACAATCGATGACTCCAAGGCTTGATCTCGCGAGGCGCCTTCCATCGGAGTCTGCCCACCGGCGGCATCGCATAAGGAACTCCGAGCCAAGCGATCGCCCGAGCTTCTGTCAGACGGATCCCTTCGAGCTGACCGTAAGGGAGCGTTACGATTTCATCCCTCGTATAGTTTTCGTGCATGCATAAACCCCTTTTCGTAGTGCTTTCATTCATTATAGGGTTCTGCTACGATAATGAAAAATATATTATTTGGCATAACATCTATATTCAATTGGTTATCGATTGAGAGAGGGAGACATATGATGGACCTGCATTCGCTTCGTTATTTTCAAACCGTGGCGCGGCTGGAGAACATGACGAAGGCCGCTGAGGAACTGCGAATGTCCCAGCCGGCTTTAAGCAAATTGATCGGTAAACTCGAGAGGGAATTACGCGTTCAATTGTTCGACCGCACAGGGAAGTACATTCGGCTCAACGAATTCGGGAAACGATTCCTTGCGAAGGTCGACCTGGCTCTTCAAACATTGGAGGATGGGAAGACGGAGCTTATGGACTTGGCCGAGCAACCGATCGGGACTGTCGTCATATTGATTCATGTCGGATCTTATTTGCTCCCGGACATGATTACCGTATTCCGGCAGCGGCATCCGGAAGCGGAGTTCAAGCTGTTACAGCATGACCCGGATCGTACCGCTTCTCAGGCGTTCGATCTGTGCATTTCGTCATCGACGTTTAAAATTTTGGGCACCGAATCCATACCTTTATTAACAGAGGAAATGATGCTTGCGGTCCCGAGCGGACACCGTCTGGCCGGCCGCAGGAGCGTTCGGCTGAGCGAGCTGTCGGAGGACGGCTTCATAAGCTTAAAGCCGGGCAAGCAGCTGCGCGAAACGACGGATGCCCTCTGCCGCGCGGCAGGGTTTGAGCCTCGTATTATTTATGAATGCGACGAACCTTCGATGGTTCGCAGCTTGGTCCGCGCGGGACTCGGCGTTTCATTCATACCGTCGATTACATGGGGCGGCTCGCAGGGCTCCTCCGTCGTTCTTCTCTCGATCGAAGAGCCGTTAAGTAAACGAACGATCGAACTTTCTTGGTACGAGAACCGATATATGACGAAGGTGGCTCGTGAGTTCAAGGCGTTCGTGCAGGATTATTATCGAAAGCTGCAATAGATCAATGCGATCGCAAGCTTCCCTACAACCGAATCGCTTCTAGAATGCGCTGAGCCGCCATGCAGAGCTCCACTTGCCGGAAGCCGAGTCCACGGACGTTCTTCAGAGGACCGCTTATAGAGGAGCGCACCAAGTCGGGGAAGGGATGGACAGCGTACTTATTCATTCCCTTAGCCGAGGCAAGCGCCTCCGTAAGACTGACGATAAAGGCGATGGAGGACGCGTTAGCCTCGAGGCGCATGCTGCCTGACAGCCTCGGCACGATGACCCTGCTCCACAGCTCCCGGGCAGGAATGCCGCTCGCGCCGAGCATACGGCCGAGCGCAAGGAGCTTGGCATCGGGGATGGAAGCCAGCAGCTCGTCGCACGCCTCCTCGGTTAAACCGCCTATATCTATGCAGTAAGTGCGGCCTTGCAAGCCCCTCAGCTGCCTAAGCGCGTCATAATACCCCATGCTCATGCTGCGGCTTATCGCTTCGGGGATAAAGCTCATCGTACCGCCAAGCGGCTCGGAGGGCGAGATTGTCGTAAGCGAAAGGTCGGGATAGCGGATTTTGCGCGTTATGCCGAGCCCGAACGTCCGGACTGCGACGATGCTCGTATATCCTTTGCGTGCGAGCATGTTGATCGGACAATTGTCGTACAGTCCGCCGTCGATAAAAGCTTTATCGTCGATGAACGTCGTCTGAAAGCCGGGGAATGAGGCGCTGGCCATCAGATAGTCCAATAAACGCCCCTGCGGAATATCTTCCTTAAAGAGCTCGAGCGGCGCCCGGTCGCTCAAGGAGACCGTCACCAGGCCGAAGTCTACGGCGGCAGCCCGAAGCCGGCTTTCGTCGATGAGGGATTCGATCAACCGGCGCATCTTCCGCGTGTCCATGCCTCTGTCCGCAATGATCCTCTTCGTGCGCGCGGCCAAGAGTCGTAAGGCGGCCGTATCGAGCTTTCGCCGCATCAGCAAGCGGTATTCTTCATCGCTTATGTCGAAGATCGACCGAGCGTCCAGCTGCTCCCATACCTGATACCCAGTCTCGAAATCGCCTTGCGCGATGACGGCTCCGTTCAGGGCGCCGATCGAGGTCCCGGCTATGGCGTCGAAGGCTTGGCCGGCCTCCCGGTAGGCTTTCATAACTCCCATATGGTAAGCGCCTTTGGCGCCGCCCCCTTCAAGCGCAAGCGCCAGCTTGCCTGTATTCGTTGATGTCACGGCTTCCGGACCTCCTTCTTTGCCCGCTTGGACATTTTAAATTTGAGCCTAATAAATTCCGTAGATATATTATAACGCGCGGTCTAATCTGACGTACAATATCGAAACGCTAAAGATTATGTTGTTTTCGAAGCACAAGAAAGAATGGAAGCGCGCCAGCTTGGCATGACGCTGAGCGATAATTATGTCCAAAGAGTGTGCGACTTCCAACGGAAGCTCAGACGTACTTGCTGCTGCACGTCAAAAAGGGACGCTTTGCATAAAGCGCCCCTTTTAGCGACTTTTATTACACTTGCAGACGGATGACGTTCCACGAAGCTTTGCTCAGAATCGCTTGAACCTTGCCGTTTTCAACGGAGGATTGCCCGCCGGCATGAGGAACGACGTTCTGCGGATTCGATTTCGTGTTGACGGCTTTCAGATCGTCGCTCTCCAGGACGAGATGCTCGATCAACGTGGCATTGCCGAAGGATCGGATATCTACGCTGAGCTCCATTTTTTCCTCCAGATGACGGTTGACCGCAAAGATGGTGACTTGACCCTGCTCTTCGTTATATACGCTGATCGCTTCCAGATAAGGGACGTCCGTGAAGTCCTTCGAATCGTATTTGTCCGAGGATACGACAGCCTGAAGCACAGTCCCCCTGCCGTAATTCGATGCATGCAGGAACGGATAATAGGTCGTTTGCAGCCACAGCGCTCCGCCTGTCTCTGTCATAATCGGCGCGATGACGTTGATTAGCTGGGCGATGCAGCCCATCTTCACGCGGTCAGCATGCTTGAGCAGCGTAATGAGGAAGCAGCCGACGGCCAGCGCGTCTTCATGTGTATACACATCCTCGAATTCCGGAGGAGCGACCTGCCAGCGCTCTTCGGCGCGGCTGGATCCGATGGAGTGCCAGACATTCCACTCGTCAAGCGACAGCATCAGCGTTTTTTTGCTGCGCTTCTTGGCTTTTATATAATCGCAAATCGAAGCTACGCTGTGGATGAACTGGTCCAAATCGAGCGATTTGGCTAGGAAATTAGGCGTATCGTTATGGTTGTTATTGTAGTAGGTGTGCAGAGACAAATAGTCGACATTGTCGTACGATAAATCGAGCACGGTCGCTTCCCACTCGGCGAAGGTGCTCATGCCGCTGCTGGAGCTGCCGCAAGCGACAAGCTCAATCGACGGATCGACCCATTTCATCGCTTTAGCTGTTTCATTGGCCAGGCGTCCGTACTCAACCGCCGTTTTGGCGCCAATCTGCCATGGTCCGTCCATTTCGTTCCCGAGACACCACGTTTTGAAGCGATGAGGCTCCCGGTAGCCATGGGATATGCGCATGTCGCTCCAGTAAGACCCGGAAGGATGATTGCAATATTCGACCAGATTTCTTGCCTCGTCGATTCCCCGCGTGCCGAGATTGACGGCCATCATGACCTCAGAGCCGACAAGCTTGGCCCAATCCGCGAACTCATTCGTGCCGATCGCGTTCGGTTCCGTCGTCCACCAGGCCAGCTCCAATTTACGCTTGCGTTCCGATATCGGACCTACGCCATCCTCCCAATTGTAGCCGGATACGAAGTTTCCGCCCGGATAACGGATAATGGGAACATTCAGCGCTTTGATCGCTTCGACGGCGTCCTGCCGGAAGCCGTTCTCGTCGGCGGTAGGATGCCCCGGGTCATAAATCCCGCCATATACGGCGCGGCCCAAATGCTCAATGAAAGAGCCGTAAAGCCGGGGATCCACCTCGGAGACGGTGAAGTTTTTGTCGATGAGCATCGTGGACTTTTGCATAAGGAGACCTCCTAATAGAATTCATGATAAGGCGAATTCAAATAATTGATAACTTAACTCATATGTATCATAATAAAGATATTGTCACAAGTTATACTTTCAGGATTCGGGAAATTGCAAATTCTAAATGGAGGCTATTGGGGAATGCTGTTAACGACGGATTCCGCTTCGCTTAAAGTATACGAAGCATTAGCAAGCGAGGCGCGGCTGAAAATTATCGACTTGCTGTACCGGAAGGAAATGCATATCAAGGAGCTAGCGTCAGAGCTTTATCTCAGTAACGCCATCGTAAGCAGTCATGTAAACAAGCTGGAGCAAGCGGGGATCGTAGGCAGCCGAATGAGGCGGGTGAACGGCGGAACCTACAAATATTGCTATGTGAAGCAAGAGTATATGCAGGTCAAGCTATCTCCCCCTGTAGAAGCAGCGGAAACGTACCAAGAAATCGCCGTTCCGGTTGGCCATTTTACGGATTACGAGGTATGGCCCACTTGCGGCATCGCCACGACGGCGAAAATAATCGGCGATTATGATAATCCGGCTTGCTTCATGGATCCGGAAAGGGTAAATGCCGGCATTCTATGGTTCGCCCGCGGCTTCGTCGAATATAAAGTGCCGAACTATCTGCGCAAGGATCAGCGGCTGAAGGAAATCGGGATCTCGATGGAGATCGGCTCGGAAGCGCCTCAAGTGAACGAAAATTGGCCGTCGGATATTCGGTTTACGCTGAATCAGAAAATGCTTGGGGTTTGGACCAGCCCGGGTGATTTCGGCGAGCAGAAAGGGAGGCTGACCCCCAAGTGGTGGCACAAGGACGTCAATCAATATGGCGTCTTGAAGGCGCTGCGCATCAACGAGAGGGGAACGTACATTGACGGCCAGCGCATTTCGGATGTAACGCTCAGCGAATTGCAGCTGGACCGGCCGTTTTGGACGTTCAGCCTGAGCCCCGAGGGTGCCGGTTCCGGGAGAGGCGGGCTGACGTTATTCGGCAAGGGCTTCGGCAACTACGACCAGGATCTTGTCATCCGGTACTATTACGACGCTCTACGCTAACGAGCGTTTCCTAACTGCCTGGTTTCAGATAGGAAACGAAGAATGGCCATGCGGACGTTAAACCCGCATGGCCATTTTGTTCCGTTAACGTTGGGCCATAAATTCCGTTATGTTCACCTTACGGCCAGCGCTCGCGCTCTCAAGCGCGGCGAGCACCATAGCCATGCTGAAACGGTTATCGCGGCAGTCTGTCTCCGCAAGCCGGCTTTCCTCCAATGCGGCGAACATCTCATCCAGACAACCGAAGTGACCCGAGCGCAGTTGGTTTAATGCCGTCGAAGGAGCCTCTACCCGGACATAATCTTTGATGAATTTTCCAGACTGATCGCCGTCTGCGATAACTTCCGCATAAGGCGCTCCGTGCCCGTCCCAGATCGCGGTGCCCTTCTCGCCGGTAACGCGCCACTGCGCCTCCCAGGAGGTTGGAGCTCCTTCCGCGCACCAGGAACCCCGGTAGTTGAAGACCGAACCGTCGGACATTTCAAAGATGCATATGGCCGCAGCGCTGCCCGCGTACCAGGAGCCGGGAGGATTAAACTCCTGACAGTAGACGGATACCGGGTCAGCTCCAAGAATGAGCCGCGCCTGGTCGAAGGTATGGATCGCCATATCCAGGAGCAGGGGGCTTGCCATCGCATCGCGGAAGCCGCCAAAATGCGCGCCGATAAAGAAATCCGCGCCGATGAATCCGGGCTTGCCGATTGTTCCGGAGGCGATCATCTCCCGTAAGGCGCGAATACGCGCGTCGTACCGGCGATTTTGCATAACGGCATGGGTGCGGCCCGTCTGCTCCGATACGCGCACGATTTCATTGCAATCGTCCATCGTTTCGGCCAGCGGCTTCTCGCCGAAGACATGGCATCCCATTTTCATCGCCGTGGTGCTGATTTGAAAATGGCTCGCCGGAATGGTGACGTCAAATACGAGGTTTGCGCCAGTCTGCTCGATCGCTTGGGCGATATCGGTAAAGACCGGGCAGGACAAGCCTTTACTATCTCTCTTCGCTGCCGCGAACGCTTCGTTTATATCGACCAGGGCAACAATCTCGGTATCCGGCCTCTCTAACGCGTAATCGATCCAAATATTCGACATGCCGCCGCATCCAGCAACGGCAACTTTATATGTTATCGTCATCGTCCCCGTTCTCCTCTCAAATCTGTTTTGACTGGATTAGCCACGAACCTTCCTCTCAGCTCTTCAAACGGATTCGCCATCTTGATTACCACTCCTATTTTGGCATATGGTATTCCTAAGCATCTTCAGTATAGCTTGATCGTAAACCCATTTCTCGTCTAATCTTGTGCAATACTAGTTCTATTTTGCGGGGGGTGAGCCTGGTGACCTATCCGAAGGAGCTTCGGGAAGTAACAAAGCTGGCGGAGAAAAACTATCCTTTTATGATCTTCTTCAATCAATGCCCCGGCGCAAGAGCCGGCCAATCGATTCTTTTCTTACATTGGCACGAGCATTTCGAAGTGATTATGATGCAGCAGGGAACCGGCATCTTTCATATCGACAGCCAGCCTTACGAGGCTTCGCCTGGCGATGTGCTGTTCGTTCCGGCCGGCGGACTGCACACGGGCTTCAGCTCTTATGAAGGCGATATTGCCTTTGTGTCCATCGTTTTCAATGGCGCATTATTCAACGACTTCGTCCATGACCCGCTGCATGCGAAATACGTTCGTCCCTATCTGGAAGGAAGAGTGCAGCTCCCGGTCAAGCCGGCGCTCCATAAGCCGGCTTGCGCGGCCCAATACAAGCTGCTGGATGAGGTGATAGCGGAATTCCAAGCGAACCGGCCGGCCTATCAGCTCATCATCAAATCCCAGCTGCACTTGCTGTTCACCTTGCTGGCACGCACCTTCCTGCCGCTGCAGCTTCCCGAGCACGTGAATAACCGCTACACCGAGAATCGGGAGCGGTTCAAAGCGTTGATCGAATATATCGAGTCGAATTTCGCTGACAAGCTGACCGTAGAGGAGGCAGCCGGAAGGCTCAATTTGAATCCCTATCATTTCTGCAAAATGTTCAAAAAGATAACAGGCCGGACCTTCATCGAGTACGTGAATATGTGCCGCATGAATGAAGCGGAGCGACTGCTCCGGGAGGAATCGCTGTCGGTCACCGAAATCGCCGGAAGAGTCGGGTGCGATAACCCGAATTACTTCACGAAACTATTCAAGCAGTATAAAGGTATGACGCCGTCTCAGCTGCGCAAGCAAGCGGTAGTTTGGTGAGGCTGATATCCATAAGTTTAGAAAGCCGCCTTGGTGAAGGCGGCGTTTTTTTATGTTGAAGCGCATGAATAATGAGCAGACATTGAGAAGTATATTTTGTTAGTTAAATTACAAAACAAAATCATAACAAAACGTAACATTCATATTGTTTTTGAAAGCGTTTTATATTATGATAATTCTGGATTCATAAGTCTGAACTTTAGGGAGGGAGACTTGATGTTCTTGAAGTTTAGGGTAAGTTGCAGTGTCATTCTTTGCTTTGTTGTGTTATTTTATTTGTTAGGAACGTTAGGAAAAGGTGCTTCTTGGGTTATCGCTTCCGAGCTATCGGTCGTAACACCGCCGGACGATTCGGCGGGCGTCGTCACCGTCACCTATGCAGACGCAATATTAGAAGGATATGGAATCGAGAAGCGGGGTCCGGTCAATGAAGGCGAGGATACGCTTTATGACGGAGAAGGCTACATTTCCTACTTTTTCGCCGAGGATGCCAGCGCACAGGAGCCGGCCGGAAGCGCCGCGTTTACGGTGAACGTCGAAGAAGCGGGGCTGTACAAGTTAAGCTTGGGCTATTATATTCCCGAAGGCTACGGCAGCAAGGCAACCGGCATCCAGGTCAACGGTACAGGCGCCGGTGAACTGATGCTGGACGCGCCGGCTGCGGGAACCGTTCGAGCTGAAAAGATGGTTAGCAAAGTTTTACTGAACGCCGGCAGCAATACGGTAAAGATTATGCGGGGCTGGGGCTATTACGGCATCGAGTATTTGAAAGCTGAACCGGCCGCTCCGCCGGCGTCAGGCAATAAGCTTGAAGCGGAGGACGGTATCATGACGGGCGGCGTCTCGATCGGCACCTCGGGAACGGGATATTCCGGCGAGGGGTATGCGGCATTCCAGCAGACGGGTTCTCTTGTACTGACCTATAACGCGCCCGCCGAAGGCATGTATGATGTCGTCATCGGTTACAGCTCGCCGAACGGAGAGAAGAAAACCAGCATGGTCATAAACGGGCAAAACACGGAAATTACGTTCGCCGAGACGACGGCGTTCTCCGAGGTTTCCGCCGGCAAAGCGTTACTGCGCGAGGGCAGCAACACGATTGAATTTTTGCCGAACTGGGGTTGGTACAATATCGATTATGTCAAGCTGACCGCCGCTGCTGCGACGGATGGCCACGACGTGACCGGCAGCTTGAACAATCCGGAAGCCACGCCCGAAGCTAAGGCGCTGATGTCATACTTAGCCAGCCAGTACGGCCGCAAGATCATTTCGGGACAGCAAACGCTTGAAGACGTGGAGTGGATCAAGCAGCAGACAGGCAAATACCCGGCGATATTCTCCACCGACTTGATGGATTATTCGCCTTCCCGCGTGGAAAACGGGGCGACGTCAACCGAGGTTGAGAAGATGATCGCCTGGTATAACCGCGGCGGCATTGTAGCGCTTTGCTGGCATTGGAATGCGCCGAAGGGAATTGGAGGCAACGAACCCGGTAAGGAATGGTGGAGAGGCTTCTACACGGAGTACACGACGTTTGACGTGGAATATGCGCTTCAACATCCGGATTCTGAAGATTACCAGCTTCTCATCCGAGACATTGACGCGATTGCGGTTCAATTAAAGCGCTTGCAGGATGCGGGCGTGCCGGTGCTTTGGCGGCCGCTGCACGAGGCGGAAGGCGGTTGGTTCTGGTGGGGCGCGAAGGGACCGGAGCCGACGAAGCAGCTGTGGAATTTGATGTACGACCGCCTGACCAACTATCACAACCTGAACAACCTGATTTGGGTGTGGAACTCCGAGAAGGCGGACTGGTACCCTGGAGACGATGTCGTGGACATCGCCAGCGTCGATATTTACAACCCGGCAGGCGATTATAACCCGAGCATCGCAAGGTACGAGGGCCTCGTCTCGCTAGTGAACGATAAAAAAGTCGTAGGCTTAGCGGAAAATGGTCCTATTCCGGATCCGGATATGCTGCAAACATACGGCGCCGACTGGAGCTTCTTCAGTACTTGGACCGGCAGCTTCATCAAAGACGGCAACACGAATACGGCGGAGCATTTACACAAGGTGTACCATCATGATTACGTGATCACGCTCGACGAGCTTCCGTCGGACCTGTACCCGGATTCACCGCCGCCATTGCCGAACAACAACCATAATAACGGCGCAAACCAAAGTGGTGCCAGCAATAACGGCGGAACGAAGCGGGTAGAGGTGGACGGCATCGAACTAACGGATGCTTTAAGTAAATTGGCTGGGATGCCTATTGAAAGACAAGTGTACGAAGTTGCGGTCAGCGGCAGCGACGCGGTTGAGGCGGTTCTTCCTGCATCCGCGCTTCTCCAAGCAGCCGGCAGCACGCCGAACGCGACAATTCGAATAAAGTCGGATGCAGTCTCGTACAGCCTTCCGGTTAAGCTTATCGACATCAGCGCCTTGGCTGAACAGCTTCAAACAGAAGCTTCTGAGATTCGCATTTCCGTCGCGATGGAAACAGTTAGCGAACAAGAAGCGGAGGAGCTCCTGAAAAAGGCGGGGACTTCCGGCATCCGGCTGGTTAGCGGCTTGTTTGAGTTCACCATAACAGTCGAAACAGCCTCTGATTCAATCGAGTGGAGCGACTTCGGCAGCACGTACGTCTCTCGTACGATTTCACTGCCGCAATCGCCGCGCGGCAATATGACGACGGTCATGCTTGATCCTGCGACAGGCGAAATGCGTTTCGTTCCGGGTCTTATTGAAGAGACGGACGGCAAAACAATCGTGACGATAAAAAGGAACGGGAACAGCGTCTACGGTGTCGTGAAGCTAGACCGAACGTTTGGCGATCTCGATGGTCATTGGGCGAAGGACGACGTGGAGATGATGGCGAGCAAGCTTATCGTCCATGGAATCGATGAAGAGCGCTTTGCGCCCTATCGTCCCATTACGCGCGCTGAGTTTGCCTCCCTCGTCGTAAGAGCGCTTGCTCTGACGCCGAAGCCGGGTAAGGCTGTTTTTGCCGACGTTGACCCGTCAAGCTGGTATGCAGGCGCAGCAGGCGCGGCGAATGAAGCCGGCATTTTGATGGGTTACGCGGATGGTACGTTCAAGCCAAACGATTCGATTACGAGGGAACAAATGGCCGTTATGGTTGACCGAGCTCTTGCATTCGCAGGGCAAAAGCCGGCAGCTGGAACCGGTGCCTTGGCGAGATTCAGCGATCATTCATCTGTAAGCGTATGGGCGAAAGACAGCGTCGACGCTTTATTGACTGCCGGTCTCATGCAAGGGATGGATGGGGAACGATACGCGCCGGAGGCCAAGGTGGACCGTGCTCAGGCCGTTGTGCAGATCAAGGAACTGCTTCTATATCTTAACTTTTTAAATGCCTAATAATCGATGAAATCGTAAAGAGAAAATGGGAGTGGAATAAGTGGCCATTTACGTAAACAATGAACAGCAAATTTTTCATCTGCAATCCGGCGATACCAGCTATGTCATTCAAGTCGTAGACGGCTATCCCGTACACACGTATTGGGGGCGCCGGCTGCGGGCGGACGGCAACCTGGAGGGACTTGCTCCTTATACAGGCAAGGCGTTCCTCGATTGCACGCCGCAAGAGTATCCGCAATACGGCTCGGGCGATTTCCGTTCGCCTGCGTACCAGGTGCTGCTTGAGGACGGCAGCCGGATCACGGAGCTTCGCTACAAAGGCTATACAGTCTCGGCCGGAAAGCCAGCTCTTGAAGGTCTGCCCTACGTCTATGCGGAGTCGGACGATGAAGCGGATACGTTGGAATTGGAGCTGGAAGATTCGTATACCGGCATGACGGTTGTTCTTCGTTACAGCATCTTTTCGGGCGGCGCGATTACGCGTTCGGTCCGATTTGCGAACAAGGGAGGCGGCACGCTGAAGCTATTGCGCGCGCTTAGCGCGAGTGTAGACCTGTTCGGTAAAGGCGATCATGAGCTGTTGTATCTTTCCGGGCATTGGACGCGGGAGGCGCACATTCAGCGCAGGCCGCTCGGCCCCGGAGCAACGAGCTTCGGCAGCCGGCGGGGGATGAGCAGCCATCAGCATAATCCGTTCGCGGCCGTAATCAGTCCCGGAACGGACGAGGAGCATGGCGAAGTGTACGCCATGAATCTGGTATACAGCGGTAACTTTCATGCCGAAGCGGAGGTCGACGCATTCGGAATCGTTCGAATGGCGATCGGACTGAATCCGTTCGATTTCGCGTGGACGCTTCAGCCGGGGGATTGCTTTCAAACGCCCGAGGCGGTGTTGGTTTATTCGGCCGAAGGCCTGGGCGGCATGTCGAGGGCCTATCACCGCCTGTATCGGAAGCGTCTCTGCCGCGGTGTTCACCGGGACCGGGAACGTCCGATACTCGTTAACAATTGGGAAGCGACGTACTTTAATTTTACAGCGGAGACAATCGAGACGATCGCCGAGGCGGGAGCAGAGCTTGGCATTGAGCTATTCGTGCTGGATGACGGCTGGTTCGGCAAACGCGACAGCGACAACAGCTCGCTTGGCGACTGGGTCGAGGACCGGCGAAAGCTGCCGAACGGCCTTCGGGATTTGGCGGAACGGATTAACCGGCGCGGACTGAAATTCGGCCTATGGTTCGAGCCTGAAATGATTTCGCCGGACAGCGACTTGTACCGCTCGCATCCCGACTGGTGTCTGCACGTCGCCGGCCGCCGCCGAACGGAGGCCCGCTGGCAGCTGGTTCTCGATTTATCGCGGCAGGAAGTTCGGGACTATCTGTATAACGCGCTTTCCCGCATTTTCACGGATGTCCCGATCGCCTATGTCAAATGGGACATGAACCGGGCGCTGACGGAGATCGGATCCGCGGCGGCGCCGCCTGACCGGCAGCAGGAGATCGCGCACCGGTATGTGCTCGGACTCTACGAGCTGCTCGAGAGGTTGACCTCGGCATTCCCACACATTCTGTTCGAAAGCTGCGCCAGCGGAGGCGGGCGCTTCGACCCGGGTATGCTGTATTACATGCCGCAGACGTGGACCAGCGATAATACGGACGCGGTGGAGCGGTTGAAAATCCAGTACGGCACCAGCCTGATCTATCCGGTAAGCGCGATCGGCGCCCATGTATCCGCAGTGCCGAATCATCAAGTCGGCCGGGAGACGCCGCTCAAGATGCGCGGCGAGGCGGCGATGTCCGGCAACTTTGGCTACGAGCTCGATTTGACGAAATTCAGCGAAGCCGAGAAAGCCGAGGTCAAGGAGCAGATCGCCATGTATAAGGAGATCCGCTCGCTTGTGCAGCAAGGCGATCTTTACCGGCTACGAAGTCCGTTCGAGAGCAACGAGACAGCCTGGATGTTTGTGACGGAGGATCGTTCGGAGGCGTTGGTGTTCTTCTTCCGTGTCCTTGCCAAGCCGAACCCTGCGCCCGAGATGCTGAAGCTCAAAGGAATTGACAAATCGCTGACGTACGAGATTGAAGGGCCGGACGGCATGATCGGAACGTTCGGCGGCGACCGCTTGACGCAGGCAGGCTTAATCGTTCCGCAGCTTTCAGGCGATTATGCCAGCACTTGGTTTAAGGTAAGGGCAGTAAGCGCATAGTTCGATAATTGGAGGATGTCTCGAAGCCGCGGCTTTGGAGACATCCTTGTCTCATTTTAAGTGAAGGGTGAGCTGGATGAGTATGTTCAGGATAGAGCCGAGCCCTTGGAGGCGCGGTTTAACGGCTTTTTCTACCTCTATGAATAATATCCGAACGAGAAGAAAGCTGGTGCTCTCCTACCTGCTGGTCGTTTTCCTGCCGGTGCTGGTCGTCGGACAGCTGCTCACGAATACGCTTCGGGAGCAATCCGTAAATCATGCCGTCGAGCAAGCGGCTAACAATTTGAAAAAAATCGAACGGCAGGTGGAGGAAACGCTGCAAATCCATGAAGGCGTTTCGAACACCATATTTTTTGACAAAAAATTAAAGGAAATTGTCTCTCGAGAATACGCTTCGGAATCCGAGGTGTTTCAGGCGTATCGCAGCTATGACAGCTTCACCACGTATTTGGAGCTGTATAAAAGCATTGCCGGCATCCGGATGTATGTGAACAACGAAACGCTGCTCGAGAATTGGTCGATCTTCCGAACGGATGCACAGACGGCCTCCGCCAGTTGGTTTCAAAACGGGCTCGAAAGCCGGGGCAAAATTGTATGGGACTACGTGCCCGATCCGACCAGAAGCAATGCGAAGCATCTAAGTCTTGTAAGACAGGTTTATAACCTCGATATGAGCTACATCGGCATGCTCGTGATTAGCGTAAACCCAGGCGTGCTGAACGCGATCTTGGAGCAGGAGCCGTTCGAGACGCTGATTTATACCGACCGCGGCGAGATCGTCGCCTCCAATGACAAGGCATGGATTGGGAAGCCTCTGCAGCAATTTCTTCAGCTGGAAGGGGAGCTTCCGCGGGAAGCTGACGGAGTCCGCTCGATCCGCTTCAGGGACGAGCCGGCCAAGCTGCTCGTGGAGTCGATCGAATTTGCGGCTAGCGCAGACCGCTTGCATATCGTAAGCGTCATTCCGGAAACATCGATTGTTCGGGATGCCCGTCAGGTTAGCCTGATCGCCTATACCATTGTCGGTGCCAGCTTGTTGGCCTCCTGTGCGCTCATTCTGTTCTTCTCCGCTGCGATCAGCAAGAGGATCAGCGTCCTTAGTCATGACATGCGGCGGGTGGCCCGAGGCGATCTTCAGCATTACTCGCTCGTCAAAGGCAACGACGAGATCGGACAGCTCTCACGCCATTTCAACCATATGGTCGCGAACATCGGCGATCTGATGCGCCAAGTCCGGGAGGTGGCCGAATCGCGTCATGAGCTGGAGATGAAACAGAAGGAAATCCGATTCAAGATGCTGGCCAATCAGGTGGACCCTCATTTCCTGTTCAATGCGCTGGAGACGGTGCGCATGAAGGCGCACTGCAATGGAGAAGGAGAGATAGCCGACATCGTGAAATCGATCGGCGCGCTGCTGCGAAACAATTTAGAGGCGGGCCAAGGCGCAGTGCCCTTCGCTTCGGAGATCGAACTGACCCGGATGTATCTTGAGATTCAGCATTTCCGGTTCGGGTCGAAGCTTGCGTACAGCCTCCCGAATACGAATGAAGTCCAGGATATAACGATTCTGCCTTTGCTGTTGCAGCCGATCGTGGAGAACGCAATCGTGCACGGCATCGAGCGGAAGATCGGTTCGGGATTTGTCGATGTCAGCCTCGACTTCGAGCCGGGGAAACTGCTGGTTGTCATAAAAGATAACGGAGTCGGTATCGAAGCGGGGAAGCTGCATGACCTTGTGGCGTCGCTGGACGATCAGGAGGATGACACGGGCAAGCGGATCGGCCTGCGAAACGTTCATCAGCGGATGAAGCTATTTTACGGTCAAGAGTACGGGCTGCGGCTCACAAGCCGGGAGGGCGAAGGTACAACCGTGATCATGACATTGCCGAGAGGAGAACAAAAGCATGTATAAATTGGCGATTGTTGACGACGAACCGGTCATTCGGCAGGGCCTCAAAACGATTATCGACTGGTCGAGCTTCCAAATCGAGCTTTGCGGCGAAAGCGACAACGGAGTGGAGGGGCTGGCGCTTTGCCGTGATATGAAGCCGGATGTCGCCATTATCGATTTGAAGATGCCCGGCATGGATGGAATCGAGCTGATCGAAGAGGCCCGCAGGATCGGGCTGCAGACGGACTTTATCGTGCTGAGTGGATACTCCGAATTTTCCTATGCGCAGAAGGCCACGGAATTCGGCGTTCGTTGCTATCTGGTGAAACCGATCGAGCCGACGCAGCTGATTGCAAAACTTAAGATGCTGCGCGGCGAATGGGAGGAACGGGATCGGCGGCAGAAGCAATTGGCGGACGCCATTCCGCTTCGCGCCGAACGTATGCTGCAGCGGCTCTGTGAAGAAGAGACAGCTGCCGAGAAGCTGGACGAGTCCGATTTGCGCCTGTTCGCAAAAAGGGGAGGACAGCCGTGGCGGCAGTACCGCGTTTTTCTGCTTGGCGAAGAGCGGGAGGAGTCCCCGTTATCCGCATGGCGCGAAGTGCAGGAAGCGGTCGAGCGGAAGCTCCTGCGGCACGGGCCGTGCATTACTGGCATCGTAAGGCCTTATCTCGTGATCGTAACCGAGGAACACGGCATTAACGAGTTGATTGACCGGCTGGGGGAAGAGGAGCCGGAGCTTTCCCGTATGGATATCGTGGTTGCGGAAGGAGAGCGGGCGGCGGAGCTGTCGGATATCCATCGCGCTTACCGGACGGCTTATCAGCTAATGAAGGACAAATTTCTGCACGGAAGGTCCGGGAGCGCGATCGTTCCGGTTACGGATGGCGACGGCGCCCCGCCAGCCGATGTCTCCGTTGAACATTATGCGGCGGAGATTGCCGAATATGCGGCGGCCGGTCACGAAACCGCGATTGCAGAAACGATCGGCAGGCTGGAGCGGGATGCGCTTCATTCGGGCTGGCAGGAGTCCCGTATCAAGGCCGCATTGGCGTCTATGTATGTAGAGATTGTCGGACGGTTGGCCGCAATCGACGAAAGCGTTCGCGCGCACGCGCTTCCCCTGCATCGGTTCGTAGAGGAGCTGAAGATTTGCTGCACGCTGCGAGATGCGTGCGGTTATACGGAGCGCGAGCTGTACCGGCTGATGGAGAGCTGGGGCAGGGCACGGAAGCATGAGACGTTCGCGCAGCTGCTCGATTACGTAGCCGAGCATTTCGGATCGGGCCTGACGCTCGAGAGTCTGGCCCGCACCTTTCATTACAACAGCTCGTATCTTGGCAAGCTGTTTAAGGCGCAGACCGGCGAGACCTTCAACGCCTACCTCGATGGGCTGCGTATGAAGCAGGCTAAGCGTATGCTGGCACAGGGAGCGAAGGTCTATGAGGTAGCGGCCGCCGTCGGATATGCGAACGTCGACTATTTTCACGCGAAGTTCAAGCGGATGGAAGGGGAATCGCCGTCAGCTTTCCGGGAGAGGTGGCGAGGCGGCAACCGGACATAACGGATGTCTAATTTTTATATGAATGACCTCCGGATCGCCTCGTATTGAAAACGCTGTATTTTCTTTATAGTTGGAAATGTAGCGTTTACATCAATAAAGGAGCGTTCACCGGATGAAAACTGAAACTTCACTACAACCGCTCTCACAGGTCTCCAGAACAAAGCGATCGCTTTGGAGAACGATGATCGAGCAGCGATATCTGTTTTTGATGTCGCTTCCCTTTGTCGCGTTAGTATTCGTGTTCAATTATTTGCCCCTATGGGGCTGGACGATGGCTTTCCAAAGCTTTAAGCCGGGGCTCGACTTCTCCGAGCAGGACTGGGTCGGAATGAAGAACTTCATTGCGATTTTCCAAGAGCCGCAATTTTACCTTGTGCTGCGGAATACGCTTGCGATGAGCTTTATGGCATTGATCGCCGGCTACACCGTGCCTGTCCTGTTCGCAATTCTGCTCAACGAGATTCGGTTCGCCTTCTTCAAAAGGTCGATACAGACCATCTCGTACCTTCCGCATTTCGTGTCATGGGTTGTGGCCGCCGGCATCATAACGAAGATCCTTTCGGTGGACGGGGTCGTGAACGAGCTGTTAATGTGGCTGAACATAACGGACAAACCGATCCAATTCATGGCCAAAGGGGAATGGTTTTGGGTGATCGTCACGCTGTCGGATCTATGGAAGGAGATGGGCTGGAATTCGATCATCTTCCTGGCTGCCATTGCGGGAATCGACCCGGAGCTGTACGAAGCGGCGACGGTTGACGGAGCAAGCCGGTTCCGGCGCATCTGGCACATCACGCTCCCCGGTATCCGGTCGACCATGATGGTTATGCTGATCCTCTCCATCGGGTGGCTCACAAGCATCGGATTCGAGAAGCAATATTTGCTTGGCAATAGTCTGGTGTTGGATTATTCGGAAGTGCTTGATCTCTACGTGCTCAACTACGGCATCGGAATGGGGCGCTTCTCCTTCGGCACGGCGCTCGGCATCGTCAACTCGATGGTCGCGATAACGCTGCTGCTTCTCTCCAACTGGATTTTCAAGCGGATTACCAAAGAAAGCGTCATATAGGAGGAGGCAGCAAAATGAAATATCGCGCAACACCGGGCAGCGTCGCCTTCAACGTTTTTCTGTACGGATTCATGCTGCTCGTGGGCATCGCAACGATTTATCCGTTCTTGAACCTTCTGGCTATCTCGTTCAACGATTCGCTCGATACGGTAAGAGGCGGCATCTACGTGTGGCCGCGTATGTTCACCTGGAATAATTACGAGCAGATTTTTAGGTATAACGATCTGCTGACCGCATTCAAAAACTCGGTGCTTCGCACGGTGCTGGGTACGTTTCTCGGCATATTGAGCGGCTCCATGCTGGCCTATGTGCTTAGCCGCAAAGACTTTATCGCACGCAAGCCGGTCTCGTTGTTTTTCGTGCTGACGCTTTATTTCTCCGGCGGATTGATCCCGGTCTATATGCTGATGCGCGATCTAAGCCTGATCAACAGCTTCTGGGTTTATATTCTGCCAGGCATCGTGAACGCTTGGAACGTATTCGTTATCCGTTCCTACATGGACGGGCTGCCGATAAGCCTGCAGGAGTCCGCCAAGCTGGACGGGGCAAGCGATTTGACGATTTTCTTCCGTATCATCTTACCGCTTTGCAAGCCGGTGCTTGCCACCATCGGGCTGTTCGTCGCGGTAGGGCAGTGGAATTCCTGGTTCGATACGTTCCTGTATAACAGCACGAACTCGGAACTGACGACGCTGCAGTACGAATTGATGAAAATATTGTCGGACACGCAGGCTGGAGACAGCTCGCAGGCAAGACTCGGCAGCTCCGAATTTGCCAGCCAGGTCTCGCCGGAATCGATCCGCGCATCCATTACGATGGTAGCCACGCTGCCGATTCTCGTCGTATACCCCTTCCTGCAGCGCTATTTCGTCAAAGGTTTGACGCTGGGCGCGGTGAAGAGCTGACTTTCGGTACTAACAGTGCGTGTTCAAAAAGTCTGGTTTTCAGCACCGAGAAGATTGGATGAAGCTAGGAAATGAGGAGCGGAGCGTAGTGGAAGCTACGTGAGCACCGGAAGTTCCGGCTGAATTCAATATTCGATGTCGAATAAGCTTCCCGAGATGCTTCGTGATCAAAACTGGACTTTTTGAACAACCTCTAACAGGGAACTGTTGATACAATATAAAAAATGGAGGGTTAACGAATGAAAAGCGTTAAAAAGTGGTTCGCGCTTCCGCTGGCCGCCCTGCTCATCTTCCTGTCCGCATGCTCGGACGGGAATAATGGAAACAGCGCGGGCACGGTGAACAACAAGGAAGAGGCCGAGGGAGAACCGGCGGACACGCTGTCTCCGATTACGATCACGATGTTCAGTTCGCAGCCGAACACGCAGTGGGAAGATATGGAGAGTCCAGTCGGCAAAAAAATTAAAGAGCTGACGGGCGTTACCCTGAAGCCCGACTATCCGGTCGGCGATCCGATGCAAAAGCTTTCGCTTATGGCAGCAAGCGGCGAATATCCGGATCTAATTTTCGCGAACAACAACGTCAATACGATTATCAATGCCGGGGGTCTGATTGATCTGACGCCGCTCATCGAGGAGCATGGGCCCAATATTAAGAAGCTGTACGGGGATTACCTGAACCGTCTTCGCTGGAGCAAGGACGACCCATCCATCTATTTCCTCGGCACTTACGGCGTTAATGAAGAGCAGTGGGAGCCGCGCGACGGCTTTATGCTTCAGCACGAGGTCGTGAAGGAGCTTGGTTATCCGGAAATGAAAACGGTTAAAGATTTCGAGAATGCGATCCGCGCTTATATGGAGAAGCATCCGACGATCGACGGACAACCGACGCTTGGCTTGTCGCTGCTGGCGGACGATTGGAGGATCGCGCAATCTGTCACGAATCCGGCCGTCTTCTCCACGGGCGGTTCTGACGACGGCGAATGGTATATCGACGACGAGACCAAGGACCCTGTCATCCATTACACCCGGCCTGAAGAGAAGGAATATTTCAAATGGCTGAACCATATGTTCAACACGGGCTTGATCGATCCGGACAGCTTCGTGCAAAAGTACGACCAGTATAAAGCAAAAATCGCATCCGGAAGGGTGCTCGGACTCATCGATTCGGAATGGCAGTTCCGCGAGCCGGAACAGGCTCTACTGCAAGCAGGCAAGCCGGAAAGGACGTACGGCATGTATCCAATCGTCCTGAATGAGAACTTTAAAAACCGCAACTTCCAAAGCCCGGGCTATTCCGGCGGTACCGGCGTCGGGATCTCGACCAGCGCCAAAGATCCGGTAAGAATTATTAAGTTCCTTGATTGGCTGTGCTCCGAAGAGGCGCAAATTTTGAATAACTGGGGTATCGAAGGCGAGCACTACACAGTCGAGAACGGCAAGCGCGTCATTTCGCCGGAAGAGATGCAAAAGCGTATTACCGACCCGCAATACGGCAAGAAGACAGGCATCGAGACTTACCTGTATCCGTTCCCGGAATACGGCGTAGGCGTCAAGGATTCAACCGGACAAACCTACAAGATCGACTCGAAGGAGCAAATTATCGGGAAATATACCGATATCGAGAAAGAAGTGCTGAAAAACTACGGCGCAACGATGTGGATGGATCTGTATCCTAAGGTTGACGAATTCCCGGTCAAGCCATGGGGAGCGGCATGGCAGATCAACATCCCGCAGGAATCCGAAGGCGCGATTACGATGCAGAAGCTCAATGAAGTGGTAAGAAAGCGGATTCCGGAGATGATCATGGCCAAGCCTGAAGCATTCGACGGCTTGTGGGATTCGTTCCAAGCCGAGCTGAACGCGATTGGCGTTCCGGAGCTGGAGGAGCAGTTCCAGGAGCTGTTGAACGAACGGATCGAAATGTTCAGCGAGTAACCGCTGATATAATCTGCCGATTAAGAACTGCCCTTTGCGGGGCAGTTCCTTGTCGTCATTTTGGAAGTTTACATCATAAATATAGACAAGTAAGCTTGTCCGATAGGAGCGAAACCTATGAATAACCTTGTTCAGGCATCCCCCTGCAATCCTAAAGCGACCGATGAAGTAAAAGCCGTTCTTCGCTATTTATCCGATCTTTCCGGCAAGGGAATCCTTACCGGACAGCACACGCAGACAACCGTGCAGAAGGAATTGCGGTATATAGAGGAGAACACGGGAAAGCTGCCGGCTTTATGCGGCTTTGAATTGCTCGCCTATTCTCCCGGCATCAACTATTCAGACGCAAGCGACGAATGCTTGATCGAAGTAGAAGAAAATAAAAATACGCTCCACAATGCCTTGGACTGGGCGGTAAACAAGAAGGGGTTAGTCACCTTTACATGGCATTGGTTCTCGCCGTTCGGCAGCAGAGATAAGGGCTTTTATACCGAGAATACCATTTTCGATGCTTCCCGCGCCGTAGTGGAAGGGACGGAAGAGTACAAGGCGCTTATTGCCGATATGGATCATATGGCTGAACACCTTAAGATTTTCCGCGATAAACGGATCCCCATTCTGTGGCGTCCGTTCCACGAATCGGAGGGCGAATGGTTTTGGTGGGGAGCCAAAGGTCCGGTAGTCGCCAAGAAGCTGTATCGCATAATGTATGAGCGGTACACGGGGCATCATGATTTGAACAACTTGGTATGGGTTTGGAATTCACCGCTGCCGGAAGGTTATGTCGGAGACGATGTGTGCGATATCATTTCGCGTGACTTGTACCCTCCGAAACATACGCATACGGATTTAGAGCAGGAGTATAACGAATTGATTCAGATCACGGCGTCCCGAAAGCTGACGGCGCTTGGCGAAATCGGCGTCCTTCCCAGTATTTCGATGCTATCCGAGACGCGCATACCGTGGGTTTGGTATATGACTTGGTCGAATGATTTCGGCGCTTCCGAAGAATGGACAACCAAGGAAGAACTGCGGAGCGCCTATAACCATCCATATGCCGTGACATTGGACAAACTGCCGAAGCTCTTCTAAGCGGATAGAAGTTTTGAAGGGAGTCTGCTCCGTAAGCTTTCAGATCGCCCACCTTCGAAAGGCCTCGATAGGGTTTTCTTTGCATAACGTTATGTTGTAAAATAACAATTATTGCACATTTCATAACGAGAAATGCAGGAGATAAAGACGATGGCGATTAGAGGCAGAGTCACTGTACAGAAGATAGCGGATATGACGGGCGTGTCTAAATACGCCGTTTCAAGAGCGCTCTCCGGCAAATCGGGCGTCAGCGCTAAGACAAGAGAAATGATTCTTCGCGCCGCAGGGCAGCTTGGCTATTTTAGCGACGATCCCGGTAAATTGCCCGCCGATCTGGCCGATGACTATAACCGCAATAAGGTTACAGGAACCATTGTCGTGCTGTTCCCCAATGTGCGCTATCAAAACAACGAATCCGTGTATTGGGGCCCAATCTTCGACGGCATTAAATCCCGCTTGAACCAGAGGGGCTTGGATTTTTTGAGTCTGACGGAGCCTTCGAGGGATAACGTCTTTTCGCTGCTGAATCCGAATGCGGTCCAAGGAATCATAACCGTCGGGTCGATCTCCACTACGATTCTGCTTGAGATGCATCGGTTTCAAATTCCGGTTGTGATGGTCGATCACGAGGATCCGGCTTTTCGTTGCGACACCATATTTACTGACAATTTCTCTTGTATGAGGGATCTTATCGCCAAGCTGATCAGCAGAGGCTACAGGGACTTTCAGTTTCTAGGCGATATCGGGGACGCGCCTAGCTTCTTCGAACGTTATATTGCATTTAAGACGGGCTTGGAGCAGCACGGCATTCCTTATCAGCCCCTTCCGCAGCTTATTGGACCCGAAGCGAAAGATGTAGGCAGCCTGATGGCGGCATTTCCGGAGGATGATTTGCCGGAGGTGCTGGTATGTGTAAACGATTCTCACGCCCAATTTGCAATTGAAGCGCTCGAAAATCGAGATATTCACATCCCGCAGCGCTGCGCGGTCACGGGGTTTGACAACGCGTTTGAGAACTTGCCGCTTCTGGCCACCGTAGACGTTAACAAGGAGCTTCTCGGCATGCGGGCGGTCGACCAAATCGTATGGCGAATGAACAACAGGGATACAAGCTTCGAGAAAAAGCTCATCTACGGCGATGTCATTATTAGAGATCAATTCGCTTACGTCCCCAACGCTTAAAATTGCACGTCATTCGATAAAAGAGGGAGTCCGGCAGTCCGTCGGGCTCCCTTCTGCATTTGCCGGGCATGCAAGTTGGATTATGGGGCTGCATGACTAATTGCTGGCGCGAAACCGAGAAGGAGCCAGTCCGGTATATTTTCTGAAAGCTTTAGAGAACGTAGGCAGGTCGATAAAGCCGACGCTATGCGCGATCTCGGCCAGTTTATAATCGGTGTCCTTCAGAAGCGCGATTGCCTCGTTCATCCTTAGCTGCTGCAGGTAGTTCATCGGTGACATGCCGTATTTTTTATGGAATTCTTTCGTGAAATGCGCTCGGTCTACGCCAACGTAACGGGCCGTTCCCTCGACCGTAATCCCGTCCGCGTAATGAATGTCCAGATAATCTTTACCTTTCTCCAGCCAGGCAGCCGTGCGGACAGCGGGAGCGGGGTGAGCTTTGCCGGATGCGGATAAGGCATCGAACAGCCGGTACATGCAGCTGAGCCGGGACAAGTCGGCATGCGGCCGTTCACCCTCGGTCATCAGGTCGAAAAACTGCTTCATCGCTTCGACTGCTTCCTCCGTAGCGCCGCCTTCCTGATGGGGGCAATGCGGCGAGAGCCCCGCCTTCTCCATTAGACTGTGCGCATGTTTCCCATCGAGCGTAAGGAATACTTTGCGAAGCGGAGCTTCGGGCACCGTATAGTATTCATGCGTCACCTTCGGAAACAAGCCGTACAGGTCGCCCGGCTTCAGCGGGAAAGCACGGCCCCCTTGCAGGAACGTGCCTTCGCCCTCGAGTACCAGAATTAGATAATAATAAGGCGAGGAGACGGGCCCCATGTGATAGTTGGGTTTCGCCATGGTGGCGCCAAGCCGGATGGGCCAGGCCGGTCCCGTCTTTTCGAAGGCGCTAGGCGTGAAATAATGGATTTCAAGCAGCTCGTGATGGTCCTCGCGCATATTGTTGAACAAGGCAGTCTCCCCCCCTTTTTGATCTTATTTTACATGCAGCCCCCTTGCCGAATAAACACTTTTTTACGACGAAGCACACAAAATGACAAATAAATTTCCCGACGAAATGACATAGACGCCTGATGGGCGAATCAGTTATGATGCTGATAACAAATTAATCCGATTAGATTTGTTGGATATCTACCGGACGACCGGAGAAGCAACGACGAAGCGAGGCCTCAAGCAGGCATACTTTGTTGTTGCTTTTTTTTGCGGGCTATTCGACAACGAAGTGCAAAGGGAGACGATTATGATGAAAACAACGGATAAAGTGGAATTCGGCTGGTTTATTCCAACGAACGGAGACGGCGAATTTGTCGGCGTGCCGGCGGAGAGGGAGCCGTCGCAGCAGTATTTCGCGCAAGTCGCTCAAGCGGCGGAACAAGCGGGCTACGAGTTTGCTCTGATTCCAGCGGGAGGCGATTGCTGGGATGGCTGGATCGTAGGCTCCTGGGTAGCGTCGGCTACAGAACGGCTTAAGCCGCTGATCGCCATGCGTCCCGGCCTCATCACGCCGGTGCTCGCAGCCAGAATGGCGGCGACGCTCGACCGGATGTCCGGAGGAAGAGCCCTCATTAACGTCGTGACGGGGCATTATCCGGCCGACCTCAAAGCAACCGGCGATCCGCTCCACGGCAGCCATGACGAGCGCTATGAGCGGACGAAGGAATTTTTGGAGGTCGTCAAAGGGGTATGGCAGCACGACGGCGATTACCTTGACGGATTTAACTACGCAGGCACGCATTACCAAGTCGAGGGCGGCGTAAGCAAGCCGGCCCCTTCACAAAAGCCGCATCCGCCGCTGTACTTCGG
Source organism: Paenibacillus nanensis (assembly GCF_003583765.1). Lineage (GTDB taxonomy): Bacteria > Bacillota > Bacilli > Paenibacillales > Paenibacillaceae > Pristimantibacillus > Pristimantibacillus nanensis. Next base: position 536,238 of record NZ_QXQA01000002.1, on the reverse strand, counting down.
CGGGAGCTCGGAGGCGGGCAAACGCGTCGCCGCGGAAACCGCGGACGTGTATTTGATGTGGACGGAGCCGCTGGATTGGATTAAAGGGCAAATCGCCGAGATGCAAGGTTACTTGAAGGAACTGGAGGAGACAAAAGGGATCAAGCGCCAGCTAAAGTACGGCATTCGGGCGCAGCTGGTCGTCCGTGAGACGGAAGAGGAGGCATGGGCGGCGGCTTGGCGGATTCTAAGCAAGGCCGATCCGGAGCTGCTGAAGTCGAGAGAGAAGCTTCACGCGAAGACGGACGCCACGAACCAGAAACGGCAAATGGAACTGTGGCAGCAATCGCAGGAGAATGACTTCGTGATCGGCCCTAACCTATGGTCGGGCTTGTCCGCTATCCGCGGCGGAGGGGCGGTCGCTTTCGTCGGCACGCCGAAGCAGGTTTCCGACCGGCTGCTCGAATTCGTCGACGCGGGCGTTACCTCCTTTATTTTATCCGGGTATCCGCACCTGGAAGAAGCCGAGATATCGGGAAGGCTGCTGCTTCCGCTCGTGAAGCGGAAGCTGGTGGAAAGAGAGCTCCGGCTGGAGCAAGGCCATGTGACTAGTTCATAACATTGGGAGGAAATAGAGATGAAATCGATATTCAAATTATCCAAAATCGCGCTAGTCATAGCGGCAGCGCTGCTCGTAACGGTTCTTGCCGCATGCGGGTCCGGCAATGGCTTGGGCAATAGCGCGAATAACAACGATAGCGGAGGAGCAGCCGGCGAAACGAAGCAAGCAGGTTCGGGCGTCAAAGATCCCGTCACGATCAGCTTTCTGCATTGGCGCGGGGAGGACCAGGCTGTCCTCGACGTCATCATCGACAAGTTCGAGCAGGAGCATGCGGGCATTCATGTGGAAACGCAGGTGTTTCCGTCCGACCAATACCAATCGACGGTGCAGGCCAAGCTGATCGACGGCTCCGTCGGCGACGTCTTCACCTCGTTCCCGGGCGCGCAGTTCGAAGCGATCGCCAAGGCGGGATTGTTCGCGGATCTGTCGGGCGAGTCATTCGTCAGCGCCTATGAGCCGGCCCTTATCGAAGCGGGACAAAAGGATGGCAAGCAGCTGGCGCTGCCGTACCAGCTCGTCTACAATATACCGATCTACAACGTAGCTTTGTTCGAGCAGCACGGAATCGAAGTGCCGAAGGACTGGGACGGCTTCTTGGCCGCCGCGGAGAAGCTGAAGGCCGCCGGTCTGACGCCGATCGCCTTCGCGGGAGCGGATATCGGTCCCGGTCAATTCATGAACCCGATGGTCATGAACAATGCCCCCGATGAACAAATTTTCGCCAAGCTGCAAGCGGGGGAGGCGAAGCTAACCGACGAATGGTGGGTCAAGACGCTGACCCAATTCAAGGAACTGAACGATAATGGGTACTTCCAGAAGGATGCGCTCGGCACGAAGGCCGATGCGGCAAACGCCTTGTTTATCCAGGAGAAGGCAGCTATTCTGGCAAGCGGTTCCTATCAGCTGGCGGGCAATAAAGCGAGCAATCCGAATCTCCGCCAGAAGCTGCTAGCGCCGATTACCGTTCCGGCCGATCAAGCCGTGTTCGAGGGCATCCATACGACAACGTTTATGCTCGCCGTTAATAGCAAGTCGAAGCATCCGGAAGAAGCGAAGCTGTTTATCGAATTTTTGAGCCGCAAAGACATCGCGGCGGAATACGCGAACGGAACGGGCCAGAACGTGACGGTGAAGGATGTGGACTATACATCCGAAGAGCTGAAGGTGGTATCGGAGTGGACCACGAAAAAAACGCGCTTCCAGCCTCGCTTTACGATTACGAACACGGAAGTGCAGGAAGCCGTGCTCAGCTCCATTCAGGCGGTGCTTGGCGGAACCGAACCGCAAAAAGCCGCGGAAGAAGCGCAAGCGATCGTCGATCAGCAGATAGGGAAGTAATCCCATGAAGAAATGGATGAAGCTTATGCCATTCTGGGCGCCGGGCTTGCTGTTGTACGCATTATTCTTCATCTACCCGACGCTCACCGGTTTTTATTATTCATTCACCGATTGGGACGGCTTATCGCCGTCCTATCGGTATATCGGATTTGACAACTACGCGGCCGTATCGCAAGATATCGTCTTTCACAAATCGCTCGTCAACAATTTAAAGTTCATGGCCGCGATCCTACTGAGCCAGACGGTCATCTCGCTGCTCCTCGCGCTGCGGCTGACCCGGCAATCGAAGGCGATTGTGGCGCTCAGAGCGCTGTATTTCCTTCCAACCGTCCTTTCGTCCGTGTCGGTCGGTTTTATTTGGACATTTATTTACGATCCGACGCTAGGCTCGCTAAACGCGTTGCTTGAGCGGGTTGGATTATCCACGTGGGCACAAAATTGGCTTGGCGACTCCGCAATCGCGATTTTCTCCGTCGCCGCCGTTCAGGCTTGGGCGCATATTGGACAAATGGTCATTTTATTCGTGGCGGGGTTGCAGTCGATTCCGAAGGAGCTGCTCGAATCCGCCCGGTTGGACGGGGCCGGACGCTTCAGCCTTTTCTTCCGCATTACGTGGCCGCTGCTGGCGCCCGCCGCCGCGATCGTAGTGTCGTATACGACGATCCAGTCGTTCAAAGCATTCGATCTCGTCTTCACGATGACGGGCGGAGGTCCGGCCTACTCCACCGAAATCTTGTCGACCTACATTTACGGCTCGGCGTTCCTCAGCTACACGTTCGGGAAAGCGGCGACGGCGTCCGTCTTCTTCCTCGCGCTGATCTCGATCATTACGTTCCTGCAATTCCGTCTGCTGCGAACGGACCGCATATCCTACTAGCAACGGAGGTATTTGAAATGCTATTGAATTGGCTCAGCCGGCTTTTGCTGGCCGCGTTCGCGGCTCTTATTCTGGCGCCGCTCGCGATTGTTGTCATAACGGCGTTTAAGACGAGACCGGAATTTTACGCGGATCCGCTCAGTCTGCCCGCTTCCTGGACGTTCCATAATTTTGCGGCGTTATTCGATGGGCAGCCGATGTGGGCGTATTTTCGCAATAGTGTCGTCGTGACGGTGTTCTCGGTCGCCGCCGAGCTGCTGATCGCCGGCTGCGTTGCATACGCGATTATGCGGTCGGGAAAACGAATGGCTGGAGCGTTGTTCGCCTTGTTCGCGGCAGGACTCATGGTACCGTCCCACGTAAATATGATTCCGCTATATTCGCTGCTGCAAAAGCTCGGCTGGAGCAATAGTCTAACGGCGCTGGTGCTCGTAACGGTGTCGGTGCTGCTGCCGCTTTCCGTCTTTATGCTGTCGGGCTTCATGAAGACGCTGCCCCGCGAGCTGCTGGAGGCGGGGGAGATCGACGGCGCCGGGCACTGGACGACGCTGGTCCGCATCGTCTTCCCTTTGTGCGCGCCCTTCCTTGCCGCCACGGCAGCCTTCCTGTTCGTGATCGTGTGGAACGACCTGCTATTCCCGATGCTGCTCATTAACGGCAAAGACAAGCTGACGCTGCCGCTCGCGCTGCTGCGGTTCCGCGGGGAGTACATTACGGACTATCCGCTGCTGCTGACGGGTGTCGTTGTGACGGCGGCGCCTATGGTCGTTTTGTTTGTATTCTTGCAGCGGTATTTCATATCGGGGGCGCTCGCGGGGTCTTTAAAGGGCTAAGGCGGAGCGAACTGTACACGAAGCGCGGCTCTGCCGCATGGAGATGGGGATAAGGAGAAAGATGAACGCAGAGCAGATGGGCGGCTCTGCGTTTATTTGCATGGGATAATAAAACGCGCAGGAATAACCTATTGACAGATTTTGTATATCGATGATAACCTATAACAAATCTCAGTAAATAAATCGGAATAGTGTAGTATTGGAAACCAACCGAATATGAAGATGCGATTATTCCTGCTATCGCGTCTACCGGATCACCGGAGACCTTCCTCTTTCATGCCTTCTATGATTGCGGGGGTCTCTTTTGTTTATTCGGAACAATCTACCATTCGAGACGAACCGGAGGTGTGCGCCATCAATATCGATAACATCGAAGCATTCGTATTCATTGTCCATTACGGCAGTTACAACAAAGCAGCCGACATCCTGTTCTTATCCCAGCCGTCCGTAAGCGCCCGGATCCAGTCCCTGGAACGCGAGCTGAACTGCAAGCTGTTCGACCGCATCGGCAAGCAAATTCAAATTACGGAGGAAGGCAAAAAGTTTTTGCCGTATGCGCAGCAAATATTGATGACGTACCAGAAGGGCAAGCTTCATATCAATCAGAAAAAATCATTGCCGGAAGAGCTGAGACTAGGGTGTACCGTATCGGTTTCGAATTACACGATACCGGATGTGCTGTCAAGGCTGAAGCAGCGCTTTCCGAACACCCACTTCAAACTCGTTACCGGAACGACGGACGATATCATCGGCAAGGTCGTCAATAAGGAGGTGGATATCGGATTCGTGCGCAACGTCAGCCATCCGAATTTGCAATCGGCCAAGTTTTACGAGGATCCCATCCGGCTGTATGTCTACGAAGGACATCCTTTCCTACACATGGATAGGGTTACGATCGAGCAAATCGCGGTTCAGCCGCTCGTATTTTTCGAATGCGGCGCGCTCGACTGGCTTCGGGTGCATCGTATGTTCGGCGGCCTCGATCATCCTCCGAATATCCAGTTCCTTACCGATAATTCGGAGACGGCCAAAAAGTTGGTCATCCGGAAGGCAGGCATCGGCTTCTTGCCAAGTCTCAGCGCGCAAGAAGAAACGAGAAGCGGAAAGCTGGTGCCGATCCCGATGCAGGAGACGGAAGCGATTACGCTTCAGACGAATATCGTTTCCTGCCACGGGAAACATGCGCCGTTCATTGAAGCGATCATGAGCATCGGCAAGGAGCTGTACGGCGAAAAAAACGATATCGAATTGTTATATAAATAGATAGAACTTCTCTATTATCCATCCCGGAAGCTTGATGCTACAGTTAGATCAGCTCTTAATTCACACTTAACCAGTAGGGATTATGAGGTTAAAAAACGAAAAACATGGAGGTCTTTACAATGAAAAAGATTACGGTAGTTGCATTAACGCTTGCCCTTGCCATTTTTGCTTCCGCCTGCGGAAGCAACGGCAATAAACCGGCCAGTGGATCGGCTGACGGCGAAACCGCCAAAAAAGTTATCGTAGGCACGGCAAACGACTTCGAGCAAGTCGCTTTCCTTGACGATAAAGGCAACCTGACCGGCTTCGACGTCGAGCTTATTCGCGAGATCGACAAACGGCTGGAGCAATACGAGTTCGAATTCCAGACGCTGGAGTTCTCCAACATTTTGCTTAGCCTGGAAACCAAAAAGGTTGATATCGCCGCCCATCTGTTCGAAAAAAATCCAGAACGGGCCGAAAAGTTTGACTTTAACCAAGAGCCGTACGCCTATTGGCGGAACAAAATCATCGTAGCGTCGGATAACGCGGATCCGATCCAGACGCTGGACGACTTGAAAGGCAAGAAAGTGCTTATCGGTCCGACAAGCGCGCAAGCCCAAATTCTCGAAAACTATAACAAAGAAAACGACAACGCGATCGAGATCGTCTATCAGCAGAACGACGCGAACGACGAAGTGCTCCAGATTACGTCGGGGCGCGTGTACGCTACGCTCGGAGCCGATTTCCTGCTCCCGATCAAAGACCCGCAAGGCAAGCTGAAGACGGTCGGGGAACCGCTCAACGAAGGCAATATCCTGTACGTATTCCGCAAAAACGATCCGGAGTCCAAAAAGCTGTCCGATGCGGTCGATGCCACGATCAAAGAACTGAAAGCGGACGGTACGCTCAAAAAAATTAGCGAGCAGTGGCTCGGCCAAGACTTCTCGAAATAAGAGGCCGCAAGCGGCATACGAGTCCGGCTGGAGGAGTGAATACGAAAGATGGGTCAACACCAGTTTGAGATTGCCTACGTCTTTGAATTTTTTTACAGATTGCTTCCGTCCCTCAAGGTTACACTTCTCATCGTAGGAAGCTCCATCGGCATCGGCACGATAATCGGGCTTCTCGTCGCGCTTCCCCAGCTGTACCGTATTCCGGTACTGAGGAGACTGTCGCAGATGTACGTGTCGTTTTTTCGAGGCACGCCGATTCTGATTCAGCTGTTCCTGTTCTATTACGGCGTTCCGGAAGTGCTGAAACTCGTTTACGTCGACTTGACGAGAACGCCTGCGTTATTTTTCGTCATTCTCACCTATTCGCTGCATAGCGGAGCGTACATTTCCGAATTGATTCGGGGAGCGGTGTCGGCTGTGGACCGCGGTCAAGTGGAAGCGGCTTATGCCGTGGGCATGAACGGGTTTCAGGCATTCAGCCGGATCGTTCTGCCGCAAGCGCTGTCCATCTCCATTCCGGTATTCGGCAATGTCGTCATCGGCAATCTGAAGGACACGTCGCTTGCCTTCACCCTCGGCATCCTAGACATTACGGGTAAAGCGCAGACGATGGGCACGCTCTCTCAGCGGTTCATCGAAATTTATATTTCGCTCGCGGCGCTTTATTTCATCATTAGCTTTGCGCTGCAGAAGCTGTTCGACCGGCTCGAGAAGAGACTGCTTCGCCATGAACCGGCGGCTGCGGGGTTAACGAAAGATCCCTTAGTCAAAATATCGTTTCTTCGCAAAAATTTGGCGGCATCGAAATGGCGAAGGAAGGAGGCCCGGTTATGAAGCTGGATTTATCGTTTATATGGACCGCGCTGCTCCAATTGCTGACGGCGATTCCGACTACGCTGGCCGTAACCGGGGTATCCGTCGTTTGCGGCCTTGCCATCGGGACAGTTGTTGCCCTTATTCGGATCAACCGAGTGCCCGTGCTGAATGCCGCCGCGGCCGCCTACGTCACTTTCATTCGCGGGACGCCTATGCTGACTCATCTGCTGCTGGTTTATTTCGGGCTTCCCTTCGTTATTGACGCGATCTGCGAGAGCTTCGGCTGGCCGTTCCGTTCGGTATCGATCCCGATGATCGGATTTGCTTACATTGCGTTTTCCATTACGGCAGGCGCCTATTTGTCCGAAGTCGTCCGTTCGGGACTTCTCGCGGTCGACAAGGGTCAAATCGAAGCGGCTTATTCGGTTGGGATGACGACCTCGCAAGCGATTCGCCGAATCGTCTTCCCGCAGGCGTTCGCGATTTTACTGCCCAATCTTTCCAATAGCACGATCAGCATGCTGCACGGCTCCACGCTGGTGTTCACGGTTTCGGTCGTCGACATTAACGCCAAATCGCAGATCATCGCATCTTCCAACTGGAAGTTTTTCGAAGCGTACATCGCGGCCGCCGTCCTGTATTGGGGGTTGACGTTCCTCATCGAGCGGGTAACCGCCATGGCGGAGAAGCGATTCCAAATGTATAACCGGGGGGGCGTGTCATGATCAAGCTGTCTCAAATCAAAAAATCGTACGGGCGGCAGGAGGTGCTGCACGGCATCGATCTAACCGTCGGGAAAGGCGATGTCGTCGCTATTTTGGGACCGAGCGGTTCGGGCAAAACGACTTTGCTCCGCTGCATCAACTATTTGGAGCGGCCGAGCGACGGGGAAATCACGATCGACGGCTTCACCGTTCATTGCAAGCGACCGACTAAAGCGGATATCCATCATTTGCGCAAAAAGTCGGCGATGGTGTTCCAGCAATATAATCTGTTCCGGCATAAAACGGCGCTCGAGAACGTCATGGAGGGACTCGTCGTCGTGCATAAGCTGCCGAAGGAGCAGGCGCGGCTTCGAAGCGTGGAGCTGCTCGAGAAGGTGGGACTCGGTGATAAGCTGGATGCCTATCCGAGTCAATTGTCCGGCGGACAGCAGCAGCGTGTAGGGATCGCGCGGGCGCTCGCGCTCGGTCCGAAGGTGATCCTGTTCGACGAACCCACGTCCTCACTCGATCCCGAGCTGGTTGGAGAGGTGCTCTCCGTCATTCGCAAGATCGCGAAGGAAGGGATAACGATGATCATCGTTACCCATGAGATGAGCTTTGCCCAAGACGTGGCGAGCCATGTCGTCTTCATGGATAACGGAACGATCGTTGAGCAGGGGAAGCCGAGCGAATTATTTCAATCGCCGAAGGAGGAAAGAACGAAACAATTTCTGAAACGATTCGCGCCGGAAAGCGCGTATTCCATCTAATCGCGAGGAGTAGATATCGATGGCCTTGAAGCTTGGCATATTGGACCAAAGCATCGTATTTCCGGGACAGACGGCTGCGGAAGCTCTGCAAAACACCGTCAAATTAGCCCAACTGGCGGAATCGCTTGGTTACGAGCGGTTCTGGGTGTCGGAGCATCATGATTCGGATCGTCTGGCGGGATCGTCTCCCGAAGTGCTTATCGCTTATTTGCTTGCCCAAACCGAATCGATTCGAATCGGCTCGGGTGGCGTCATGCTGCAGCATTATCAGCCCTATAAGGTAGCGGAAAATTTCAACGTCCTTGCCACGCTGGCCCCGGGCAGAGTGGAGCTCGGCATCGGCCGCGCGCCGGGAGGTTTGCCGCGGTCGACGAAGGCTCTGCAGGGGGCGGAGACGGAAAAGCTTGAAAACAAGCTGATCGAACTGCAGCGATTTCTGCGGGGACCGGCAGGCGAAGACCATCCGCTCGCCGGCCTGCAGGCGAGCCCGCTGCCCAGCCGTCCGGCTGCCGTTTTTGTGCTTGGCACGAGCGCGGCCAGCGCAGAGCTTGCAGCCGAGAGGGGGCTGCCTTACGTATTCGCTTTATTTATCAACAATGATCCTGACGCTGCCCGGCAAGCATTCGAAACGTATCGCCGGAGCTTCAACTATAGTGCGGGCGAGAAGCCCAAAGCGATTCTTGCTTTATCCGTCATCGCGTCGGATACGGAAGAAGAGGCGGCGGCTATCGCAAGCGATCTCTTAAGCGTTCGCGTTACGCTCGCCAGCGGCAAAACCGTTAACGTCAGCACGCTGGAACAAGCGGAAGAATTCGCAAGGCAAGCAGGGGAGTCCTTTACGGCCGAAGTGCGCGAAGCCGACGTGACGAAAGGCACGAAGGAGACGGTCCGCAGCCGGATTCTGGAGCTTGGCGAAGCGTATGGCGTCGAGGAATTCGTGTTCACGACGGTGATCGAGGATTACGAGAAACGCGCGCGCTCCTTGGCTCTGCTAAAGGAAGCACTCGAGGAGCATGCCGTCTCGCGCTAAGCGGCGGCAAGCGTGAGGGAGGGGAAGCGATGAGCATCTTGAAGCTGGAGCCGTTCGGGGAACGACTGATCGCCATGAGAAGGCATCTGCATGCCAATCCCGAGCTGTCCCATGAAGAATTCGAAACGACGGCAGCTATTCGTAGATGGTTGACGGAAGCGGGCATCCGCATCGCGGATTATAAGCTTCGGACGGGCGTCGTCGCGGAAGTCGGCGGTGAATGGGGAGGCCCGGTCATTGCAATCCGAGCCGATATCGACGCGCTCCCTGTGCAGGAAGAGACAGGTCTGCCGTTCGCCTCCTTGAACAAAGGCAAGATGCATGCCTGCGGGCATGATTTCCATACGGCCGCCGCCATTGGCGCCGCTCTGCTGCTCAAGAAGAAGGAGAGCGAGCTGCCGGGAACGGTCCGGTTCCTGTTCCAGCCTGCGGAAGAGAAGGCGAAAGGCGCGCAGCAAATGATCGCAAGCGGCGCGCTCCAGGATGTGAAGGCCATATTCGGCTTGCACAACAAACCGGATCTGCCGGTCGGCACGATCGGCATCAAAGGCGGACCGATTATGGCCGCCGCCGACGGCTTCGTCATTGAAGTGCATGGCCGAGGAAGCCATGCGGCCGTGCCCGAGGCCGGGCTTGATCCGATCGTCGTATCCGCGCATATCGTCACCGCGCTGCAATCCGTCGTCAGCCGCAACGTCGGCGCGCTCGACAGCGCCGTCATTAGCGTGACCCGGATTCAGAGCGGGACCGCATGGAACGTCATACCGGACAAAGCCGTGCTTGACGGCACCTTGCGCACGTTCGATCCGCGCATACGGACGAGAGTGCGCGAGAGGTTCGAGCAAATCGTCGCTGGCATAGCAGGCGCCTTCGAAACAAAAGCCGAGGTATCATGGCTTGACGGGCCTCCGGCGGTGCGCAATGACGCGGGCTGGGCTGAGCTTGCTTCAGGAACGGCTGAGAACCTCGGATTGCGCGTAATTACGCCGGCTCCTTCGCCGGCGGGGGAGGATTTTGCCTTCTATTTAAAGGAAACGCCGGGCTTGTTCGTTTTTCTTGGGACGGGCGGACCGCATGAATGGCATCACCCCGCGTTCGACGTGGATGAGCGTGCGCTGGAGCATGGCGCTTCGTTTTTTGCCGCGCTTGCCGTTGACGCGCTGAAGCAATTTTAATATTCGTCTAGCACGAATGAAGAAAGAGGTGAAAGAGACTCATGAGCCAATTGGCGATTGATGTCCATACGTATTTGCGCACACATGAACAGTTGAAACAAGCCATCGAAGGGTTGACGGAGGAAGGGCTCAGATGGAAGGCCGCTCCGAATTCATGGAGCGTAACGGAGGTGCTTGCCCATCTGGCCGATCATAACCTGATCGTATCGTTCCGGATTCGGGAAATATTAGCCCGTTCCGAAGCGAGGCTGCCCGCGTTCAATCAAGATGCTTGGGTGGCCGGGCAGAGAGCGAACGAGGGGCATGCCGCCGACATCCTCGCCGCGTTCAAATCGCTGCTCGACTACAACAGCTTGTTGTTTCAGCGGCTCGAGCCGGGGGATTGGGAGAAGACGGGAACGAACGCCAAAGGCGAGACAGTTACGTTGTCGGCAGTCGTTCGCGGCTTTGTCGCCCATCTGGAGCATCATTTGCTGCAAATCGCCAAGATACGGAATCACGAAAGCGGGGGAGCGAGATGACGAACCGAAAGGTTATCATACGGGATGCGGAACCGTCGGATACCGAAGCAATAAGAGCGGTGCTGGAGGATGCTTACGCGGAATACGAGCAGCTGATGCCTAAGGAGCGGTGGGAGGCGTATAAGGACAATATCGCCCATTCCTTGACCGATGCCAATGTGAAAGCCCGTTTGGTAGCCGCGGAGGAGGGCGTCATTCTAGGGAGCGTGTATCTGTACGATACATCGGATGCCGCATACGGCTTGCCGGAATTGAACATTCACGGGCCGATTATGCGCCTGCTCGCCGTTGCGCGCAGAGCGCGGGGAAGAGGCATCGCTGCGGCGCTGGTCGCGGGGAGTATCGAACGGTCGCGCGCATGGGGAGCCGACATTCTCCATCTCCACACGAACGATATGATGCAAACTGCCGTGCGGTTATACGAGAGGCTAGGCTTCGAACGGGCCGAAGAGAAGGACATTGTGAAGGGAGACTCGGTCGTGAAAAGCTACCGTATTCGGCTGAGGGAAGTGGAACGTTCGATAGGGGTGAAAAGATGAGCAGACGGAAATCGATTAAATTAGGCGCCTTGATTCACGGCGTGGGAGGGAATGCGGCGGCTTGGCGCCATCCGGATGTCCCCGCAGATGCGAGCGTGAGCTTTCCTTTCTACAAAGAGCAGGCTTTGACCGCGGAAGCCGGAAAGTTCGACCTCGTCTTCATTGCCGACGGCTTGTACATTAACGAAAAATCAATCCCTCACTTTCTGAACCGATTCGAGCCGCTCACCATATTATCCGCCTTGGCTGGCGTCACGTCCAAGATCGGGCTGGTCGGCACGTTATCGAGCTCCTATAGCGAGCCTTTCACCGTTGCGAGACAGTTCGCGTCCCTTGACCATATTAGCGGAGGGAGAGCCGGGTGGAATATCGTCACTTCCCCGCTCGAAGGATCCGCGAGAAACTATGGGAAAATCGAGCATCCGTCTCACGGCGAGCGTTATCAAATCGCGGAGGAGCATCTTGAGGTCGTCCGCGGCTTATGGGATTCCTGGGAGGACGACGCGTTTGTCCGCAACAAGGAGACGGGCGTTTTCTTCCGCCCGGAGAAAATGCACCGGTTGAACCACCGCGGCCGGTACTTCTCGGTCGAGGGACCGCTTAATATAGCGCGCTCGAGGCAAGGCCAACCGGTCGTGTTCCAGGCGGGCTCCTCCGAAAGCGGCATTAAGCTGGCGGCGGCAAGCGCGGATGCTGTCTTTACGGGTCATGACGATATCGAGGAAGCAAAAAAGTTCTACAAGGAAGTCAAAAGCCGCGCCGTCGCCGCAGGCCGTTCGGCGGATGACATCATCATCCTTCCCGGCATCGGACCGATCATCGGACGCACGCAAGAAGAAGCGGACCGGAAGTTCGAGGAGCTAGCCGGCCTTGTAAGCATCGAGCTTGCCCTGCAAGTGCTTGGACGCTTCTTCGACCACCACGATTTCTCCCGTTATCCGCTTGACGAGCCGTTCCCGGAGCTGGGCGACATCGGCAGCAACAGCTTCCGCAGCAGCACGGACCGGATTAAGAGGACGGCAAGGGAGCAAAATCTGACGCTGCGGCAGGTCGCTTTGCAGGCAGCGTCCCCGAAAACGCCGTTCGTCGGCACGCCCGAGAAAATCGCCGATTTAATTCAGAAATGGCATGAAGAAGAAGCGGCGGACGGCTTCATTGTGAGCTCCCCTTTTCCGACCTCGCTGCGCGATTTCGTGGAGCAGGTGGTGCCGATCTTGCAGGAACGCGGCCTCTTCCGGACGGAATACGATTCGGATACACTGCGGGGACACTTGGAGCTCCGTATTCCGGAGAACCGGTACGCTTCCCGTCCGGTTGAACAGCATAGTTGACATGCCGCCCTTCCGATGGCCGCTGTCCGTTAGATGGCCGAAAGGCCGCGAGCGGCCAGCGGCCATTGCCGTCGAAGGAATCGATTTAGATTTCTTCTATTTGCAAATAGATTTCTTCTATTATCCAAATGCATCCTGTTCAGGTATGCTTTTAGTAGACAAAGTTTATTAAACAGATAGGAATTATAAGAATAAGAAAATGCACACTAGGAAAGGGAGCGGGTGGAAGGCATGGCTCGATTACTCGAACTCGATCGGCTGCGAATCGCCTTTCGAACCGAACACGAAGAAGCCGTTGCCGTCGACGAAGTCAGCTTCGCGATGAGACGCGGCGAAACGATAGCGCTCGTCGGGGAGTCGGGCTGCGGGAAAAGCGTGACTTCGCTGTCCATCATGGGGTTGCTCGGCGCAAACGGAGTCGTCACGCATGGGGAAATCCGTTTTGACGGGAGCGTCATTACGAGTTTCGGAGAAACGGAGATGCGGCGGCTGCGTGGGAAGGAAATCGCGATGATTTTCCAGGAACCGATGACGTCGCTGAATCCCGTCATGAAGATCGGCGAGCAGATCGGAGAGTGTCTGCGCCTTCACCGGAAGTGCAGCCGTAAGGAAGCGAAGCCGATCGCGGTAGAACTGCTGAAGAAAGTCGGCATCGCGAGGGCTGAAGCCGTTGCGAAGGACTATCCTCATTCGTTGTCGGGAGGCATGCGCCAGAGGGTGATGATCGCCATGGCAATGGCGGGAAATCCGAAGCTGTTAATCGCGGATGAGCCGACGACTGCCCTTGACGTGACGATACAAGCGCAAATTCTCCAGCTGATGAAACAAATGCAGAAGGACAGCGGCATGGCTATTCTGCTCGTCACCCATGATCTGGGCGTCGTGGCGGAAATGGCGGATCGGGTCATTGTTATGTACGCGGGGCAGGTTGTTGAAGAAGCGGATGTGTTTACCTTATTCCGGGATCCGCGGCATCCGTACACGCAGGGACTTATCCAAGCGGTACCGGCCGTTGACGGCGCTGGAAGGAAACGGGCGCAGCCGATCCCGGGAACGGTGCCCTCCCTCCGAGACATGCCCGAAGGATGCCGTTTTCACCCTCGCTGCCAGTCTGCGCACGATCGATGCCGGCTCGAGAGTCCGAGCTTGCAAAGGATAGGCGGCCATCATAGCGTCAGATGCTGGGCAGCCCATTCGTCCAGCCTTGCCCCGGAAGAGCTGCCTGGCTCCGGACCGGTGATGAACTTATGATGGCTCGAGAGGCGATGCCGAAGCCGATGCTGCAGATTGAGAATCTTAAAACGTATTATCCGGTTCGCCGAGGGTTGTTCGGGAGGGCTTCCGGCTTTGTCAAAGCTGTGGATGACGTCAGCTTGACGCTTTACGAGGGAGAGACGCTCGGGCTTGTCGGCGAATCGGGCTGCGGCAAGTCTTCGATCGGGCGCTCCGTCGTCCGGCTGGAGCGTCCGCATGCGGGGCGCGTTCTTTTCGAGGGGGAAGACATTACGCATGTCTCGCAGAGCGAGCTTAGACCTGTCAGGCAGCGAATACAGATGGTCTTTCAAGATCCCTATGCCTCTCTTCATCCTAGAATGCGAATATTCGATACGCTGGCGGAGCCGATGATCGCCCATCGATTGGCGAAGCGCGGCGACGTACAGGCCGAGGTCGAAAGGCTGCTTCAGCTGGTGGGGCTGCCGCGCGCGGCCGCACATCGGTACCCTCACGAGTTCTCGGGCGGGCAGAAGCAGCGGATCGGCATCGCAAGGGCATTATCGCTGAAGCCCAAATTGATCGTGTGCGATGAGCCCGTGTCCGCGCTCGACGTCTCGATTCAGGCGCAAATCCTCGGACTGCTGCAGGATTTGCAGGAGGAGCTGAAGCTGACCTACTTGTTCATCGCCCACGGAATCGGCGCCGTGAAGCAGGTGAGCACGAGAGTCGCCGTCATGTATTTGGGACGGATCGTGGAGCTGGCTCCTTCGGAATCCCTATTCCGCCAGCCCAGACATCCTTATACGAAGCTGCTGCTCGGCGCATACCATCCGCCGGATCCTTTGCTCCGCGGCATGGATCGTCCGATTATTCGAGGAGACATGCCCGATCCGTCGCGCCTGCCGCCTGGCTGCAGGTTTCATACCCGCTGTCCGTACGCCCGGGAGCGGTGCCGAGGGGAGGACCCAAGCTTAACGAATGACGAGCATGCCGTCGCCTGTCATTATCCGCTTGCATGAAGAAAGGGAGGGAGAGACGAAATGGGCACTTATATCGTCAGAAGGCTCTTCATCGCCGTTCCCGTTTTTTTCGGCATTACGGTACTGAGCTTTCTCATCATGAATCTGGCGCCCGGCAATCCCGTAGACATGCTGATCAATCCCAATATTCCGAAGGAGCTGCTGGAGCTGAAGCGGGAGAGGCTTGGCTTGAACGATCCGCTTTACGCTCAGTACGCGAATTGGCTAAGCGGCGTCCTCCAAGGCGATCTCGGATACTCCTTCAGCAGTTATGCCCCCGTCTCCCGGTTAATTGGGGAGCGAATCGGCCCGACTTTACTGCTTGCAGCCGCATCTCTGCTGTTCGGATTACTTATCGCGATACCGGTCGGCGTCATCAGCGCCGTGAAGCGGAATTCGAAGCTGGATTACTTCCTGACGGGGATAACCTTCCTCGGCATCTCCATTCCGCCATTCTTCTTAGGACTTGGGCTCATCTACGTGGCGGGCATACAGCTGAAATGGCTGCCGACCGGCGGCATGACGACCTTAGGCGGAGACGGAGGAGCAGGCGACGTCCTTCTGCATATGATCTTGCCGGTAACGGTGGTGGGAGCCGCCATTGCGGGCAAGAAGGTGCGGTATGTCCGGGCCAGCGTGCTGGAAGTGTTAGGTCAAGACTATTTGCGCACGGCCAGGGCGAAGGGACTGCGGGAGCTTGCGGTGACGAATAAACACGCGCTGCGCAACGCGCTAATTCCGGTCATTGCCGTAGTCGGGGCGGAAATTCCTCTGCTGCTAGGCGGCAGCATCGTCATCGAGCAAGTGTTCCAATGGCCGGGAATCGGCCAGTTGACGATGGAAGCCATCCTGTCGCGCGATTACCCGATACTGATGGGACTGAACCTGATAGCGGCATGCGTTGTGCTGCTGACCAATTTATTGACGGATGTGCTGTATGCGGCAGCCGATCCGCGCATTACTTACGGATGACGGGAGGAAGCCTTGATGTCTGCGACAACGCTGCCTTGGGAACAGCCGAATACGAGGATCGAAGGTTACGTCCGGCAGGTTAGGCGAAAATTTTTCCGGCACAAGCTTGCGGTCTGGGGACTGGCCGTCATGATACTGCTGATCCTGATCGCTTTGCTCGCTCCGTGGCTCGCGCCTTATCCGCCGAATGAAGTGATGAACGCGTTCGGCGCCAAGCCTTCGGCTGCCCACTGGCTGGGTACCGATCAAGTGGGCAGGGACGTGTTAAGCCGCTTGCTCTACGGAACTCGCGTCTCGCTGTTCATCGGCTTTGCGACCGTTGCGATCTATGTGACGTTCGGTACTTTCGTGGGCATGGCCGCCGGCTATTACGGCCGATGGCTCGATATGGCCGTTATGAGAATTACCGATATTTTTCTAAGCTTCCCTTACATGCTGGTCGTGCTCGTAATCGTTAGCGTCCTGGGAGCCGATATGGCCACGATTATGTTCGTACTCGCTTTATTCAAATGGCCTACGGTTGCCATGCTTGTGCGGGGAAGCGTATTGGCCGCGAAGGAGCTGGATTACATAAAAGCGGGCGTCGCGCTCGGGTTCCGCATGCCGCGAATTTTACTCCGCCACTTGCTGCCGACCATTATCGGCCCCATTATCGTGAGCGCGACATTCGGCGTAGCCGGTACGATTCTAAGCGAAGCCGGACTCAGCTTTCTCGGCATGGGCGTGAAGTCGCCGCAGGCGAGCCTCGGCAATATGCTGCACGACGCGCAGTCCTTGACCGTATTGACCGAGCAGCAATGGCTTTGGATGCCGGCAGGATGCATGATTCTTATTGCGGTGCTGGCCGTCAATTTCGTCGGAGACGGGCTGCGCGACGCGCTCGACGCGAAGGCGTAGTCGGCCGACGGACATGTTTCGCTTAAGAGATAACAGAAGATAGAAGGAGTGGGAAAAGGAATGAAACGATACAAACGAACGAGCCTGTTGATTGCAGCCGTCGCAACTCTATTGCTTGCGGCTTGCAGCCAATCAAACAGCGCAGACGAGGGTGCTCCGGTCGAGCCGAAGCCGCAAACGACGGAAGAAGCGGTGCAAGCCGAGAAGAAGCTGACGATCGGCATCGTCAACGCGCCGGTCACGTTAAACCAGATTAATACGCAAGACAATTCGGCATCGCTTGCCCCGATTGGACTGCTTAACGACGCGCTGCTCGACGTGACGGAGTCTGCCGAGTTCGTCCCGAAGCTGGCGGAGTCGATCGAAACTGCGGATAAGCAGACGTTCACGGTTAAGCTGCGTCCGGATGCCAAGTGGAACGACGGGACGCCGTTCACGACGGCGGACGTTGCGTTCACGCTGAAGCTCGCGCTTCATGCCAAGGTCGAAACCTCGTTCAAGCTGAGCTTCATCGAAGGGCTGAACGACTTCGGCAAGCTGGAGGAGGGCGTGACGGAAATCGCGGGTCTCCGCATCATCGACTCGCATACGTTCGAGATCAAGGCCAAAACGCCGATTGATCCGCTCGTCTTCAACGAACGATTCGGCGCGAAGGTTTATTATTTGCCGGAGCATCTGTTGAAAGACGTTAATCCGGAACAACTGTCGACGCATCCTTATTTTCAGAAGCCGGAAGTTACGAACGGACCATACCGATTCGCCGCTTACGAGCAAGGGCAGTATGTCGAAGTGACCAAAAACGAACAGTACTATTTGGGCGCTCCCAAAATCGATACGATCTTCATCAAAGTGCTGCCGGCGGCTAATCTGGTCGCCCAGCTGCAGACCGGGGAAGTTCATATGAATTCGCTGCCGGTCGGGCTCGTTCCGATTACGGATTACGACAAAGTGAAAAGCTTCGACAACGTCAACGTGACTTCCGCTGCAGCCTCGGAGCCGGCGGAGTTGTTCTTCAACATTGAGAAGCTGCCGGATAAAAAGGTCCGTCAAGCGATCGCTTATGCCCTGAACCGGCCGCTTATCGTGGAGCAGCTGCTCAAGGGCCAAGCGGAAATTATCGACGGCGGCATCCCAAGCGGGCACCCCTACTTCAATAAGGACATCGCGCCTTACCCTTACGATCCGGAGAAAGCGAAGGAGCTGCTGCAGGAAGCCGGCTGGGACCCGAACCGTAAGCTTGCGTTCCTCATTCCGGTCGGCAACAAAGTCCGCGAACAGGCAGCCGATATTTTAGTGCAAAATTTGGAAGCCGTAGGGCTTAAAATCGATGTCCAAAAATACGATTTCCCTACGCTTATCGATAAAGTCGAAAAGGGCGAACACGATATTACGATTTTTACGAGGGATTATTACATCGAGCCCAGCCTCTACTTCACGACCTACAAAAGCGACGATCCCGAAAGCGTCATCCGGTACAACAATCCGGTCGTCGATGAATTGATCGCCCAAGGCGAGCAAGAAATCGACGAAGCGAAGCGCCACGAGATATACGACCGTCTTCAGGAGGTGCTGCACGAGGACGTGCCGACGCTAGCCGTGTATTCCGAGAAGAGGCTGCAAGTCGTATCGAAGGAAGTGCTCGCAGGCAAGCCGCTGAACCTCGGCACGTTCAACAACGTGAACGAATGGGACTTGATCGTCAAGTAAGTTATAAGGGATTCATTCCGTTATAGAGGTTGTTCAAAAAGCCCACCTTTGATCACGAAGCGTATCGGGAAGCCTACTCGACGTCGAATATCGAATTCAGCCGGAACTGAGCGTATGCTTTCGAAGTGCGTTTCCTACGGAAACGCTTCAGGTGCTCACGTAGCTACCACTACGCTCCGCTCCTCATTTCCTAGCTTTATCCGATCTTCTCGGTGCTGAAAACTGGGCTTTTTGAACACATACTTTATATAAAATTCATTACCAATTTCATTAGGAGGTGCAAGGAGAATGGCAGAACTTAGCTGTCTCGTATGCAAGTCGGACATTGAGGTGGAAGAGCGGGCAACCACGGGAGAAATCGTGGAATGCGATTCCTGCGGCCAGGAGCACGAGGTCCAGGTTGAAGCAAGCCGCGTTACGATCGCTTTGGCGCCCGAAATCGAAGAAACTTGGGGAGAGTAGGTGCGGATCCCATGGAGAACGAAAGCGCCATTCTGTTGTGCGTCACGAAGCTAAGGGAAGAAGAGCAGCTTATCGTCGAACATCTCAGCCGGCTCGGCATCCGCGTTCAAGTGAATTTGGACTCCATGGATCTGCCCGTCGGAGGGGGCGAAGTCCCGCTATACGGGCTTGCCCTCATCCGGTGCCTGTCCCAAAAAAACGCGCTGAGCCGCTCCCAGCTCCTCGAGCTTGCCGGATATGAAACGTTGAATTCGGCAAAAGCCATCGCCATTTGCACGAATAAAATCCATCAGGCGATCGTGTTCGAAAAACACGGCATTCCGCAGCCTCGCTACCAAGTCGCCTTCACCCCCGCGAAGCTGTACGACGCGCTCTCGGACTTCGGGGATTTATGCGTCATCAAGCCCGCTACGTCCTCATGGGGGCGGGGAATCGCCAGGATGACGGGGAAGGAATGCCTGGAGGGATGGATCGCCGCGAGGGAATCGGTCGATCCGAGCCACCAATCGTTTCCCGTCCTTGTGCAGGAGTACGTGGAAAAAGGCGATTACGACATTCGCGTCGTCATCGTCGGACGCAAGCCGATCGCTGCTTTTCGCCGGGTATCGGCTGAAAATTGGAAGACGAATACGCATCTGGGAGCGGAAATCGAACCGATCGAGATTAATGGCGAAATCTCCTCGATTTGCGGGGATTTGGTCGGCGTATTGGGAGAAGGCATTTACGGCGCCGATTTGTTCTTCGATTACGGGCAGCTTCGTTATGTCGTATGCGAAGTGAATCAGAATCCGGAATTCGCGAAATCGTGGAAGGTGCACGGCGTCGATGTCGCCTATCATATCGCCGAGTACGTCAAGGAGAAGATAGGAAGGGAAAATAAGGTAAACGTTACGGTTCATTCTTAGTATGCGGGGAGGAATAATTGACGGATGGGAGATACATTAACGAAACCGGCGTCGCCGATTGCGAAGGAGCATTATTTTTCATTATCGTTTGTTTTGTCCAGAGTGCTGAACTCGGGCGTCATCATGAGCATCGAAAAAAACGACCATGAGTTAAAAGGACTGGAGAAGGCGATAGCCAAGCTTACGAATACCCAATACGTCTCTTTGTTTAATAGCTTTACGGGCGCGGTGCATGGGGCATTCTGGGGGCAGGACATCGGCTACGGTTCGGCGGCGCGTCTCGAGCATGCCAGCGAGCAGGAAAGGAAGTTCGCGAAGTGGCTTGGTATTCAACTCACGACGGATCCGTATGCGGAAATCGCTTATTCCGCGATAGCCGTGGACAGTCATAACTTCCATCATTTAGAGCAGGAGGTTCGAAGCTCCTCCGCGCGGACGCCCGTCCTCGTCCTCGATTTTACGGGACTGGGCTTCGGTCCGGTCGCCGCGATCGCGACGAATGACGAACTGGTCTGGAAAAAAGCGGAGCGGCTCAAAATATTCGGCGCCTTCGACCTGCAGACGATGTGGACGCAGGAGGAGAGCGAGCCGGAGCTTCAGCCGGCTGTCCAATTCAATTACAGGCTGAGCCCGCTTGTGGCGGCCTGCGTCAAGATTTCGTTACTAAGGAGGAAGCCGTCCACATGAAAACCGATTTTATCCGCAAGCCGCTGCAGCTGCCCGACGAGGAATGGATCCGGTCTCCGCTCGCGTTCGACGGAGGACCGTCCATCATTCCCGAAGACGTCCGCCGGACTAATTTTCCCATTATTACGAAAGAAGACGTTATTCAAATGCTCGTCTCGATCCAACAAGACGGCGAAAGCGTCGTCGAAGAGTTCCAGGAAACGTACCGCAGCTATGTGGGCGCCAATTACGCCATTGCCACGTCCAGCGGCACATCGAGTCTGCACTTAGCCCTTGTCGGAGTTGGCGTGCAGCCAGGCGACGAGGTCATCGTGCCCGCATTCACGTTTATTGCAACTGCTCAAGCGGTCGTTGCCGCCAAAGCGATCCCGATATTCGTGGATATCGATCCAATTACGTATTGCTTGGATCCTCTGAAGGTGGAGGAAGCGATCACCGGCAAGACGAAAGCGATCATGCCCGTTCATGTGCACGGCTTGCCGGCCGACTTGCAAGCCTTGCGTCAACTGGCGGATAAACATTCGCTGCGGCTGGTCGAGGATGCCTCTCACGCCCATTCCGCATCGATTGACGGCAGAGTGGCCGGCTCGATCGGGGACGGCGCGGGGCAGAGTCTGATGGCGGACAAAAACTTCCCCGTCGGCGGGGAAGGCGGCATCGCGTTTTTCCGGGAGAAGGAGGACTACCGGCGCGCGCTCGCGTTCCTGGATTCGTCGGGCATCGATTACCGCATGTCCTGGATCGCCGCCGCATTCGGTCTAAGCCAGCTTGAGCGGCTGCCTTATTACGATGCGATCCGCGCAAGAAACGCCGTTTATTTGACGAACGCGCTCAAGGAGACGAAGCTGTTCAGCGGACCGTACGTCCCGGAAGGCTATAAGCACAGCTACAATATGTATCGCGTTAAGCTGTCGCCTGAGCGTCTCGGGCTTGGGGATCTGGAGGATTACCGGGTCAAGCATGCGGTCGAGCAGCTGATCCATGCGGAAGGCGTCTTCGCAAGGGAATGGCAGAACGTGCCAATTCCCGGCCATCTCCCGTTCAAGAACCGAAGAGGCTTCGGCAACGGCTATCCGTTCTCGCTGTCGGATCGGCAAGATTTCGGTTACGATCTGAACCGGTTCCCCGAGACGCTAAAGATGCTGCGCAGCACGCTCACGATTTGCCGGGAGCTCCGGACGCCGATCGAATACGAGCGGATTCAGGCTTACGCGCTGGCATTCAAGAAGGTCGACGCGAACCCGGATAAGATACGCGAGCTCGCGGAGAGAAGCGGCGATTTGAAGGTCGTGTATGAAAGAGATGCGAGGTTAGGATGAGCGGCGCGGCGCAACGGAAGAAAGCGGCCATTCTCGGCGGAAGCGGGTTCACCGGCGCCGAGCTGTACAGGCTGCTCCGCAGGCATCCGGGCTTCGAGGTGACGTTTATTTCGTCCGAGTCGAATGCCGGCCTGCCGGTGGACAAATATTACGCGGGTTCGATCCATAGGAAGAAGCCGGGGGGACTCAAGTTCAGCCGGATATCCGAGCTGGATGGGCATTACGACGCGGTATTCTCATGTCTGCCAACGGGCGAGCTGCCGAAGCTCGTCCGGCGGGTCGCCGAGCATGCGGACTACATCTTTAACGTAAGCGGCGACTATCGGCTTGCCGACACCGCGCTATTGCAGCGGCATTACCCGGAGACGCTGAAGCATGATTTCGAAGGCGGCTGGCATTATTTCGTACCCGAATTCAGCGAGATCGACAGGAGCAAGAAGGTCGTGAATTTGCCGGGGTGCATGGCGGTGGCGACGATCTATACGTTGTATCCGCTTGTGGCGCATGATCTTATCGAGGAACGCGTCATTACGGACGCCAAGACGGGCTCAAGCGGCGGAGGGAAGAAGGCGGGCGAGCATCATGCCGAGCGGACGAACAACTTCCGGGCATACAAAGTGCACGGCCACCGGCATAAGCCGGAAATCGAGCATGCGCTGTACCGTCAATTGGCGCGTACGGTCGATCTTCAATTTTCGGTATTCAGCCTCGATTTGCCGCGGGGCATTATGGCGACCTCGTATTCCTTGCTTAAGGAGGGCGTGACCGCCGTCGATGTGAGAAAAGCGTTCTACGGCGCCTATGCCGCCAAGCCGTTCCTTCACTATATCCCGGCCGGCAGCGGCACGCCCATGATTAAGACGGTAAACGGAACGAATTTCGCGGAGATCGGAGCTTACGTGGAAGGCCGAAACTGCGTTTCCTTGGCGACGATCGATAACCTGCTTAAAGGAGCGGCGGGGCAAGTCGTTCAGGCGGCCAATCTGTATTTCGGATTTCCCGAGGAAGAAGGCTTGCCTCAAGAAGGGGAAGGAGCGTGGCCATAATGAGCAGCGGAAGTCTGTATGTCATCAAGCTCGGCAGCAGTACCATCGTCAATCATCCCCGCATTTTCGAGGAGGTCAGCCGCATCTCGCGAAGAGGGAACCAAGTGCTGCTCGTCGCGGGCGGAGCGGAGGCGATACGTCGGAAGTACGAACAACTGTCGCGGCCAATGCCATTCTTGACGCTGCCTTCCGGCGATGAAGTGCGCTATTGCTCTCCGGAGGAGATGCCGTTTATTCGAGAGGCTTATTACGAGAATATTTTGGCCCCGATCCGGGAACGGCTCGCGGAACAAGGATTAAGCGTATTCGCGCAGCTTGGCGGCGATAACGGGCTTGTGCTCGGCAGGAAGGCGAAGCCGATCAAAGCGGTCCAAGGGCAGAAAACCGTCATCGTACGGGACTCCTTATTCGGCCAATATACCGGCTGTTATACCTCGTTCCTGCATGACGCTCTGAAAAACTTCGATGTCGTCTGCTTGACCCCTCCGATCTGGGATCCTGAGCTCGCGTCGTATATCAATATCGACGCCGACGTCCTTGCCGCCGAGCTTGCGGTCGAGCTCGAAGCGCATCATCTTCGCTTCGTGACCGGAACGGCGGGGCTGCTGCGGGATATCGGAGACGAAGGCTCGACCATTGCGGATGTGTACGGGGACGAAGAGCTTCCATCCGTCCAGGGACGCATGAAGCAGAAAGTAAGGGCGGCAAGGCTGGCTGCCGGACGGGGAGTCTGCGACGTGAATATATCAGGTCCGCATTCGCTGGAACGCGGCGGCCGGACATGGTTCTGGCAAGCGGAGCGCGGACCTGCCGCCTTCGAACTGCTGAACAAGGTTGCCCGCATTCCGTCCGTTTCCGAGGACGAACACGAGCTTGCCCGGTTCTTGCTCGAGGAGATTCAAGATCCGTCGGTGACCGGGCGCGTTGACGAAGCCGGGAACATCGTGTTCCGCCGAGGCAGCGGTTCTCATACGCTGCTGCTCCTTGGCCATCTCGACACGGTGCCATACGTGTGGCCGGTACGTTCGGACGAGGGCGGTCTTGCCGGAAGAGGCGTCGTAGACGCCAAAGGCTGCTTCGTCAACTTCGTCCATATGCTGAAGGAAGCGGACGTGCCCGAGAACGGATCGCTGCTCGTCGTCGGCGCCGTAGAGGAGGAGATCTCGTCTTCGAGAGGCGCGTATTACGTTCGGGACCATTACCGGGCGGACGCGGTCATCATCGGCGAACCGAGCGGCGAAGACAGCTTGACGCTAGGCTATTACGGATTGTTCAAGCTTCGGATCACGATCAGGCGCGCGCAGGAGCATACGGCGGCGAAGGACAGCGTAAGCGCGATCGACGAGCTGTATCAGGTCGCGGCCGACATTCGCGGCAGGGTCCGGGATATCGATCCGCAAGGCTTGTCGTCCTTGATCGACATTGAGCATTGCAACGAGCGCGGCTATATAACGGTTACCGCGATATTGAACTTCAGAATTTCGCCGGAGGCCGGAAGCGGCTACGCGGACAAGGTCGATCTGTCCTTCGGCGATGCGGTGTCGGTCGAGGTGCTTCGCGCGACGCCGGGCTTCGCCAATCCGCGTGCGGATACGCTGGTGAAAGCTTTCGTCCGAAGCTTCGCCAAGCACGGGAAGTCGGTTCGCTATCTGAAAAAACGGGGAACGAGCGACATGAACACGCTGGCGTCGTCTTGGGCGAATGTTCCGATGGTAGCGTACGGTCCGGGCGACTCTAGTCTGGACCACACGAACGACGAGTACTTGCGTTACGAGGAAGTCGAAACTTCACGAGCCATTCTGAGAGAAGCCGTTAACGAGTGGTTCCGGTTACGAACGGAGGATTAAATGGAGCAATCGATACCTGTGTATAGGGAAGAACAGGAGCTCTCGAATCTGGCATTAGCCGATCGGGCAACAGAGGCACGGAAGCTGATCCTCGACATGGCGGCCACGCCAACCGGCTGCCACGTCGGAGGAAGTCTTTCGGCTATCGATCTACTGGTCGTCGCCTATGCGAAATACGGCCATGACAAGAGTACATCCGTCATCCTGAGCAAGGGGCATGCGGCGGCGGCACTCTATGCGGCGCTATATGTCTACGGGAAATTGCCCTCCAATCCGGCGGAAAGCTACGGCAAGCAAGGCTCGCTCTATACGGGGCACCCGAACCATAAGCTTCCGGGCATCCCTTTTGCAACGGGCAGCTTAGGGCATGGCGTCGCTTACGCGGCGGGCTGGGCGCTGGCGCAAAAGCTGCGAGGAACCGGAGGGCTTGGCATCGCAATCGGGGGAGACGGCGAGCTGCAGGAAGGGCTCGTCTGGGAGACGGCTCAGATCGCCCAGGCTCGGTCGCTTGCGAACTTCGTTTA
This sequence comes from Paenibacillus nanensis, assembly GCF_003583765.1. Lineage (GTDB taxonomy): Bacteria > Bacillota > Bacilli > Paenibacillales > Paenibacillaceae > Pristimantibacillus > Pristimantibacillus nanensis. Next base: position 510,905 of record NZ_QXQA01000002.1, on the reverse strand, counting down.
TATCGTCGATTGCAACGGCGGGCAGAACGACGGACATGTCGACGATATTTCGCCGATCCGCAATCTGAAGGAACGGTTCGAGGCGTTCGGGTTCGCCGTCAGGGAGATTGACGGTCACCGGCATGACGCCATCTTCTCCGCTATTACGCCGGACAGGGAGAGGCCGCTTGCCGTCCTAGCCCGGACGGTTAAAGGAAAAGGCGTTGCCGCCTTCGAGGGCAATCCGGATGCGCATTATGCCAAAATCCCCGCCAATCTGGCGAAGAGATGGAAGGTGAATCTATCGTGACGACGACCTTATCAGGAAGGGACGCCTATAAAGACGAGCTCGCTAGGCTCGCGGAAACCGAGGAACGAATTATTTGCCTGGAGGCGGATCTAGGGGGCAAAAACCATCCGTTCCAGAGCCGCCATCCGGATCGGTTCCTAAATCTCGGCATCGCGGAGCTCGCCGGCGTCGACATCGCGGCGGGGCTCGCCGAAGCGGGTTATGTTCCGTTCATCTCGACGTTTGCCGCCTTTGCGGCATTGAGGGCATCGGAGAGCGTGAAGCTGTCGATGGGCTACATGGGGAAAAATGTAAAGCTCGTCGCACCGTACGGCGGCGTGTCGGGCGGATGGTTCGGAACGACCCATCATGCCCTGGAGGACATCGCGGTCATCCAGTCCTTCCAAAATATCCGGATTGCTTGTCCGCATGGGGAAGAGGAGACGAGGAGAGTTATCCGGGAAGCGGCAGCATCGACGGAACCGTATTATATCCGTCTATCCCGCAATGACGCGTTCGAAAGCTTGCCGCGCGCCTCGGAGCGATCTTGCAGGGATCTGCTTGTAGAAGACCGGGCAACGGATGACCGGGCTAGCCTATGCCTGATCTCCGTCGGGGAGCAGGCAACGGAGCTGTGCAAGAAGCTAGCCGGTGAATACGAAATTGTCGCGCACGCTCATGCTTGTTACGTCGATAGTCAAAGCTTGAAAGCTTACGTGGAGCCGCTGAAGGCGTTAGCCGATCGTTTCCTCGTCGTCGAGGAGCATCGGGCGACCGGCGGTACGGCGTCTTATTTGGCCTTATTAATGCCTGAGCACCCGGTTTATTCCCATAACTGCGGTGAACAGTGGCCGATTTATGGGGGGACGCATGAGGAAGTGCTTGCCGATCTAGGTTTTGGTTTGGAGCCGCTGCGGCGGCAAATCCTATCCCTAGCAGGAGGTCCGGATGGTATTTAGCGTGCTGAAGACGAACAGGTTTCGCAACTATTTTATCGCGGACATCATATCCGGCTTCGGCGTGGGTATGAGCACGATCGGCGCCAATTGGTATTTGATGGACCGGACGGGCTCAATGACCGCCGTCGGGCTCATGCTCTCCCTTAACGTAGTTGCCGGGTTTCTTATATCCGCGTTCGCCGGAACGTTCGTCGATAAATGGAACCGGAAGACGATTCTGCTTTGGGCGAACGTCGTAAGGGCCGCCGCTTTGCTGCTGATTGCCGGCGCCTTCCTCGGAACCGGATTCCACGTCGAATATTTGTACGCCTTTGCCGCAATCAATGGCATGGGGTGGGCGCTCTACATGTCGGCTTCGCGCAGCCTCGTGCAGGAGCTGCTGCCCGAGAAAGAGCTGATCCACGGCAATTCCTTGATCGAGATCAGCCTGCAGGTCGGCATGTTCATGGCCGGAGGGGTGTCCGGCTTCCTGTACAAATATATCGGCTTCGAGGCGATCTTGTTGTTGAACGCCGCCGCTTTTCTCGTGAGCAGCCTCTTCCTCAGCCGAATCTCCTACGCGGCCATGCCGGTCGAGCAAGCGGAAGCCTCGTTTTTCGAATCGTTTAAGGCAGGCATTCAATATTTGGCGGGAAGGCCTTCTTTATTCGTGCTCGGCATCGTGTCCATCATCCCGCTCGTGACGACGATGGTGTTCAATGTGGTGCTTCCGGGCTATGTCAGCACGTCGGTTCGAGGGGATTCGGTCGTATTCGGGCTGTCGGATATGTGCTACGGGATAGGCGGATTGCTGTCCGGCTTTTTGGCAGCGCCGCTAGCGAGAAAGCTGACGCAGCACGGGACGATTCTGATTATTTTCCTCGTATCCGTATTGAATCTCGCGGCTATCGCCTTTAATTCGACTGTCATTCTGCTTTACATCGGCTGCGTGCTCATCGGTCTGACCAATTCCTCCCTGCGCATTCTGATTACGACAACGCTTATGGAGTCGGTCTCGAAAGCGTATATGGGGCGCGCGACCTCGGTCTGGATGGGCATTTCGCTGCTGCTGCAGACCGTCTCGGCCACGGGGCTTGGCGTCGTCATCGACCGGTACTCGCCCGGACTCGGCTTTATTCTGATGGCTGGCCTGATGTTCGCCGGACTGGTCGTCTATTACGTCTTGAACAGCAAGTCGCCGTGGAAACAAACGATAGAGGCTTAGAAAAAATAGCGAAGCTTACGAAGTAAGTTTTCTCCGAAAACAAAGCGAATGCTTACGAAGTAAGTTTTCTCCGAAAACAAAGCGAATGCTTACGAAGCAGTTTTGCTTCGCAAAACTTAAAGAGGTGAAAAACATGTCGACGGTTAAAACGGTTGCGTTTGTCGAGCCGAGCTTTTATGGCGTCAGCTTCGCCAAGGTAGCTTACGAACAGGGGCACCGTGTCATTTCGATCGTATCGTCCGAGGACAATCCGAAAAAATACGGGTATGAAGGCATCTATCACGACTTAATCGTTGCGGATATACGAGACGAGGATTCGCTCTTCCAGGCGATAGCGGAATCGCCCTATGCGGGCAAGCTGGATGCGCTCATTCCGGCTACGGATTACGCGTCCCACTTGACGGCGAAGGTCGCGGAGCGGCTTGGACTGCGGAGCGTGCCTTACGAGGCGGCGCTAAAATCGCGGAACAAAGATTTGGCGAGGCAGGCCTACGCTGAGCACGGCGTGCCAAGCGCGGAATTCCGAAATGTAAAAACGTTCGAAGAAGCGGCCGCGGCGGCCGAAGAGATCGGGTATCCCGTCGTCCTGAAGCCGACCAATTGCGCCAGCAGCCAAAACGTCTATTTTATTAACGACGAGGCCGAGCTGCGCAGAGCCATGGACGTCATTGTCGCTTTCAAAGTGACGTATATGGATTTCAAAGTGCGTGAGGAATACTTGATCGAACAATATTTGCAGGGACCAGAATTCAGCGTGGAGTTGTTTCTGCGGAATGGCGAGCCGTTATTTGCGGCCGTGACCGAAAAGCTGACGACGCCTCTGCCCTATTTTGTAGAAACGCTCCATACGCTGCCCTCCCCGTCTCATACCGACCGCCAGGAAGAGATAATACGAACGGCTGTCGACGCGCTTAAAGCGATCGGGTTGACGAACGGACCGAGCCATGTCGAGGTAAAGCTGACGCCGTCCGGTCCCCGCATAATTGAAGTGAACGGCAGGCCCGGCGGGGATCACATTTCATCGGATCTGCTGGTATTGGCTTTCGGGGTCGATATTTTCGAAGCGACCGTCAACTATTACCTCGGCCATCCGGTCGCGATCGGGAAGAAGCATATTCGGGCGGCAACGATCGCTTACGTCACCGCGGAACGCGACGGCGTGCTCGAACGGATTGAAGGATTCGAGCTTCTGCCTCAGCATCCGTCTGTCATACGCGCGCACATCTTGGCCGTGCCCGGCGATAACGTCGTCCAGGCGAAAAGCTCGGATGACCGGCTCGCCTATTTCATCGTCGCAAGCGATACGCCGCAAGAAGCCAAACGATTGGCGCTTTCGCTGCTTGACGGGTTGAAGGTCGTTTACCGGAACCAAGAGGCGGAAATAGCTTAACCAATGGGAAGAGGTCATTCGACAAATTTGTTAAAGTAAAGGATGGACGCCATCGTATGGGAACAGCCGTTATTTACGGAAGCTCGAGAAAAAACGGGAACTCGGAACAGTTAGCGAAACGGTTAACGGAAGGGTTCGAGACCGATCATATTTTTCTGGCAGATTATAAGATCGAGCCTATTAAAGATTACCGGCATGCCGAGAAGGAACCGTACCCCGAAGACGATTACCATTCGGTCATCGAACGGGTGCTGGCGCAGGACGTCCTTGTGTTCGCCACGCCCATCTATTGGTATGGAGCGTCCGGGCTCACGAAGAGCTTCATTGACCGCTGGTCTCAATCGCTGCGGGAAGACAGGGACGGATTTCTTGCGAAGCTTTCTACCAAGTCGGCGTGGGTGATCGCCGTAGGCGACGACGAGCCTCATCTCAAGGGAATTCCGCTCATCCAGCAATTCCAGCATATTTTCGATTTTACGGGCACAAGGTTTGAAGGTTATGTACTAGGGAAAGCGAATCGGCCGGGCGACATCCTGGAAGACAAAGCTGCTTTAGCCGCTGTGGAGGAAATCCGGAATAAGTGGCGTGGAGCGCTGGCTAATGGTTGATGGAGCAGGCAGGTTACCGGACTCTGCGAAAGCTTTGTAAGCGCAGCTAGTCGGGAATAGAGCGCCTCGCCTCACCTTGCTATTTGGTAATATGATTGAAAAAGATAAGTTAAATAGCGCAGCGGCAATATTTCCGCGGCGCTATTTTGTTTCTTACTCATTATTAACCGCTTGCGTAATGTGAAAATAGTTCAGAAGCTTATTGCAAAACACTTTCGCCGGCGCATTCAGCACCCGGTCCCGATGACGGATGAGGCCATGCGTAAGTGTCGAAGGATTAGGCAGAGGAATTCGTACGACAGTGCCTTCTGCGAGCTCTTTTTGCATCGTGATCTCCGGTAAATAGGCTGCGCCAACCCCGCATGCGATCATTTGACGAATCAGCTCCGTGCTTGGGAACTCTGCCGTTCTTGCGCCTGACGGCACCCCCAGCTCGTCAAGCAGCTTTTGCCCATCCGTGTGATAGACGCAGCGGTTGCCAAAACCGATCATTTGTAATTCGGGAAATGGCTCCCAGCCTTTGTCATTCAACTGGGCAGCTAAATCCGCGGTCGAGACGAAGGCCATCGGTTCCGCGACCAAGGGCTCGAACACGATTTCTTCCCGTTCAGGATCTTTGGGCACGATTCCGAAATCGATCGCATGCGACAGCACCTGTTCTACGATATCCCCTTGAAACCCCGTAGACAGATGAAGGGAAATGCTCGGGAATTCGGACAGAAACGGCTTTAAAAATCTGGAAAACCGCGTTACGCAGAACGACTCAAGTGCGCAGATTTTGACGATACCGCAAGGCTCCTCCAGGCTTCCAAGCGCCTCTTCAAGCGCTCTCCCCAGTTGTACGAACTGGCGGGCATATATTGCCAGCCTCTCGCCGGCGTCCGTGATCTGCACCCCCCGGGACAGCCGGTGGAACAGTTTTTGCCCGCAGGTCTGTTCCAAAAGTTGAATTTGCGATGTAACCGTCGACTGGACATACCCCAGTTTTTCCGCCGCCCTGCTGAAGCTTCCCTCCTCGAGCACCGTCAGAAATGTAACAAGAAAACGTCCCTCCAGCTTCTCAAGCATCCTTATCCCTCTTTTATGTATTTGGTTTTTCGATGGCATCTATCGTTTATATTCGTTTCTCAAATCGATAACTCAATGATAGCATACTATCCATGAGGAATAAATCCAAAGATTGGAGATGATAGGATGAAAAAAACGGGCTTTCGGCTTGGGATTTATGTTTTTAAGGATGCGGAAATTATCGATTATGCGGCTCCGTACGGCGTCATTTCCGTTGCACGCCGGCTCGATCCGGAGTTAGAGGCGTTTCTTGTAGCGGAATCGCTTCGTCCCGTGCAGACGCAAGCAGGCTTTACGGTAGTGCCGAATTACAGCTTTGTCGAGGAGCCCGCCATGGATGCTTTTTTGATCCCCGGCGGATTCGGGACCCGGCAAGAAATGCATAACGGCGGGCTGCACCGGTATATCCGGTCATTGCCGGAATCGTGCTTGCTCGTTAGCGTCTGCACCGGCTCGTGGGTGTACGGCCGGATGGGACTCCTCGACGGAATCGCGGCGACGAACCGCAAGGAGCCAGACCGTCTCGAGGCTTCCAACATGGGGAAGGTGCCCATTGAAAGGCTTGCTGAAATCGCTCCTGCCTGCCGGATCAGCCGCGCACGCGTTGTCGATAGCGGGCGTGTCATTACAGCCGGCGGTATCGCGTCCGGAATGGAGCTCGGCTTCCACCTGCTCCGCAGAGCCGGCTACGAGGAAACATTCATTGCCGATGTTGCCAGGGTCATGGAATACGATCGCGCCTACGACGTTTACCGGTCCGACTTCGAGAAGGCTTGGGCGGATTGATGTCGGTCTATCATTCGGGAGAGCTAGCGGTTCAAAGATTGGCAGGGGCAGCGGCCGCCGCTGAGCAAAACGGAAAAGGGATTCGGAACACGATTCCGAAGGGGGTTGCGGGGTTTTTATCTGCGCAATCTCTCGTTATCGTTGCGACGGCCGCGGAGGGTGGAAGCGTATGGTGCTCGATGCTGACAGGAAAAGCCGGATTTATGGTGGTCTTAGATGAAGTTACGTTAACGATTGCCTCCGTACCTTTGCCTGGCGACCCTCTGCTTGCGAATGTAAGCGCGGACCGGGAGATCGGCTTGCTTGTGATCGATTTGGAGAACCGAATCCGAGTGCGAATAAACGGAACGGCGAGCTATAATGACGGACGGCTTCGAATCCATGTTGAACAAGTTTACGGAAACTGTCCCAAATACATTCAGAAGCGGGCAATGCGCTCACAGCATGGTTTCCTTAGGCTGGAGCAAACGGCTCAACGCAGCACTTTGCTAAGTCCCGAACAAATCGAATGGATCCGCCGTTCGGATACGTTCTTTATCAGCAGCAAAAGCGCAGATGGAAAAGCCGACGCCTCCCATCGAGGCGGATCGCCGGGATTCATCCGGACGCTCGATGAACGCACCCTGGATTTTCCCGATTATTTCGGCAATTCGATGTTTAACACTCTCGGTAATATTTATAGCAATCCATGTGCGGGAATGTTGTTTATCGATTTCGACAAGGGGCATACCCTGCAGCTAACCGGGCAATGCGAGATCATATGGGATAAGGAGCAAATCGCGCAGTTCCCTCATGCGGAACGGTTGATCCGCTTCGAGGTTAGCGAAGTCTTGTACACAGAAGTACAGAGCAATCTGCATTGGGAATTTGTTGAGTATTCGCCGGCCAATCCGGCAAGTTCGAACAATTAAGGAGGAAACGAGATATGGCGGAAAATAAATATTTAGTCGTCATCCAAGCAAATCAGCAAGATATAGGGAAGGCGGTTCACGGGCTGTTGTACGGAGAAGAACTGCATGACGCAGGCTTCAAGGTAGAAATCGTCTTTGACGGTCTGGGGACGCAATGGCCCGAAATATTGAACCAGGCAGAGCATCCTTTCCATTCTTTGTTCAAGCAAGTCATGAAGAAAGGAATCGTTAAGGGAGGCTGTCAGGCCTGCTCAACGTTTTTCGATGTCGGCGAACAGGTGCAAAGCACCGGGCTGGCGCTTGTCGGGAACGAGGCGGCGGGCGGACACATTCCGTTTGCGCAATACATGAAGGACGGGTTCGTGCCGATCATTCTATAAGTAGAGGAAGATATCAGCCGGGGATTTCATCCGTATACGCCGACAATTTGATATGCCGAAGAATTGATCGTTTAACGCCACCTATGAGGGTGGCGTTATTTACGTGTGGGAACAATATTTTCAAGCCGATAGTCCGTCCAAGACGCATACAAGATGCTAACTGAAATGTATATGCCAACAGGGAATAGTCGCGTTCACCGGAGGCTATTTCTACGTTTACCGGTGGACTGCCGATTTCCGATACGCACGGGGAGTTAGGCCGATATGCTTCTTAAACAAGCTGTTGAAGAACGGCATATGCGAATACCCGACCGATTCCGCGATGTCGCCCACTTTACGGTCGGTTGACAGGAGCAGGCGGCACGCCGCCTCGATACGCAGCCTCTGCACGTATTGGGTTATATTCATACCGGCATGCTTCGCGAACAGCCGCTGGAACTGACGCTCTCCAACGCCTATACGGCATGCCAGCTCTTCGACCGCGAATGGATCGGCGTAATGCCGCCTCAGCCAATCCATGACCTCGTCCATGCCGTTCGTTATCGGCATGTCCATCCCTTCATCCGCTCCTTGCTGCAATCTCGAGAAAAAAACGAACAACTGCAGAAGTCCCGCATGCAGCGCCGCTTGCCTTCCGGGACGCTCCGCCGCGTACTCGCGGTGCATCGCGGAGAACAGGCGATGCGCCTCGCCGCTGCGATCCTTCGCCTGGAATATGCCCGGCATCGAAAGCAGCTGCCGGAGCTCCTCGCCTCCCGGTACTCCGCTAAGGAGCTCATGAGCCGCTTCCATCGTTACAATGCAGTTGTAGACGATTAGCGGGGCATTTTTGGCGGACGATGATGGCCTGAATACGTGCGAGACGCCCATCGGAATGATGAACAAATCGCCGGGGGTGACGGCATTTGCCTCGCCGCCTGCATGGTGCGTGCCCGATCCTTCGGCGACGCAGCTGAATTCCAGGAAGTCGTGATGATGCTCGGTCAATTCGTAGGACTCGGCGTTGCGGTTCACAAATATAGACAGCTTCTCGCTGAAATACTGTTCGCCGCTGAGCAGGCGCACAGTGCGGTTCGTCATGCCAGTCGCTCCTTTCATATGTCGCAATCGAGATAAAAAATGTCGGAATCGGCTAGTTTTTGGCCTCGTCATCCATCTTATGATGAAGTTAATTTGAAAGCAAGTCTGAAAGGGGATGCCAGTTAGATGCTGATGGATCAAAACTTAGTCGACAAAGCCGAGGCGCTTATTCCGGAGCTTCGGACAACAACCGCCGCGCCGCAGAGGCTGATCGAGGTTATCGCGGACGAAGAAGCGTTCCAGGGCTGGCGCACGCAGACGGTCCAGACGATTGGGGAGTGGACGGAGCAAAGCTATGGCAAAGGAGACAGCTTCGTTCTCGACTTCGGCGATCATCTGGTCGGGTACGTCAGCCTGTCGCTGAAGCCCGTCGGGAGTCCCCCGGACGCGCCGCTTAAGCTTAAGCTGACATTCGGGGAGATGCCCTGCGAAATTGCGGAGCCGTTCAGCAGCTATAACGGCTGGCTCAGCAGCTCGTGGCTGCAGGAGGAGCTGCTGTTCGTGGACGTGCTGCCTGCCGAGATCAAGCTGCCGAGAAGATACTGCTTCCGTTATATGAAGATTGATGTGCTCGATACATCGGTGAAATACAAGATTGCATTCGAGAATGTTAGCTGCGAAGCCGTATCGTCCGGCGATCCGTCCCGCGTCGAGCCGCTGCCGGAAAGCCTGCCGGAGCATATACGCGAGATGGACCGGATCGCAATCAAGACGCTGCAGGACTGCATGCAAACCGTATTTGAGGACGGACCGAAGCGGGACCGCCGTTTATGGATCGGCGACCTGAGGCTGCAAGCGCAGGCTAATTATTTGACCTTCCGAAATTACGATTTGGTAAGACGCTGCTTGTATCTGTTCGCAGGGATGCGGCTTGAGGACGGCACGGTCGCCGCCTGCGTCTTCGAAAAGCCGAAAGCTCACGCTGACGATACGAGGCTGTATGACTACGCGCTGTTTTTTGCGGCGTGCCTGCACGATTATTATGAAGCGTCCAGAGATCGGGAGACCGCCGAGGAGCTTTGGCCTATCGCTTACGAGCAGCTTCGGATCGGACTGCGCAGACTGGATGATCGCGGCGTCGTCGCCGACGACAGCACCTGGTGGTGCTTCACGGACTGGCATTCGGAGCTGAACAAGCAGGCGCCCGGCCAAGCGGTACTGCTCTACTGCCTGAAGCGCGGAGCCGAGCTGGCCGGGTCGCTGGGGCGAACCGAAGAGCAATCGTTCCTTGCCGGACAAATCGGGCAGGTGTCGAGCGCCACGCTGCGTTATCTTTGGGATGAAGAGAGAGGATTTTTCGTCAGCGGCGCCGACAAGCAAATATCGTGGGCTTCGCAGGTTTGGATGGCGCTCGCGGAGGTGCTGCCGCCGGATCGGAACGCTGCGCTGATGGACAGGCTGCTTGCCGAGCCGCCATCAATCGGGATGACGACGCCCTATATGTATCATCATTTCGTCGAGGCTTTGTTCCTCGTCGGCCGCAAGGACGAGGCGGTTGCCCGCATGAACGCGTATTGGGGCGAGATGATCGAGGACGGCGCCGATACGTTCTGGGAGCTGTACAATCCGGCGGACAAGAAGCTGTCGCCGTACGGCAGCAATCTGGTCAACAGCTACTGTCACGCCTGGAGCTGCACGCCAACGTATTTTATCCGAAAATATTTGATGTAGCGAAAGAGCCGCGGCTTCCGTAAAGGGAAGCTGCGGTTTTTTTGCCGGGTTCCAGTTCGGGCTGGAGCCAACCATAAAAATGAGGATAAAAACCGATAAATGACTCGCTTATGACAAGCGGGATCTTCTCTTACAATGAGGATGAAAACGCTTTATCGCACGAGAAAGGCGGTGTACCTTCACGAACGGCGTGCCATGCGTGACCCGATACAAAGAAGAAAGGGTGAGTTCAGCTTGCGGAAAATTAAAACGATCCAGGCAGGCAAAAAGGCAGTTTCTTTTATGTTAACTTGCACCATGTCCATCAGCTTGTTCGCCGTGTCAGCGCCGGCGGCTGCAAATGCTGCCGAGGGGGATGTCATTGTCTTCAAAACGCAAAGCGGCGGCGTATTCGACGGAATGCCGTTGTTCGACGGCGAGCCGGAGCACTTGGATGAGTTCGTAGACGCGTATTTCGACTACACGGGCCTTGAGGGTCCGGCGGTGTACGTAACCGGCTCGCGCAATCATTATACCTTGAAGGAAGGACCGAACGCCGGCCGCAAAATTCCGGGAGCGCTCTCCGCGGCTGATAACGTGCAGGGCGTATCGACCGACTTCCCCGCCCTCGTCGGCATGGGGCAGACCTGGAACAAGGAGCTGCTGGCGGATATCGGCAGCGTGATGGGCAGCGAGAAGATCAGCCAGCTCAAAGTAAAGCAGGGCGAATCGAACATTCATGGCGGAGCGAACGCTTCGGCATCCGTCGCGTTCACCGTCGTCAGCGATATGCGGATCAATCCGCTTAGCGGACGGTTCGACGAAGGGTTCTCCGAGGATCCGTTCATGGCCGGCGAGCTGATCGACAGCATGGCGGCCGGACTCGGCGGCACGGATCAAGAGAAAAGCGAAGACGGCTTCTGGATGCGGGCGGCGGTCGGAACGAAGCACTTCTCCGTCTATAACGCGCAGTGGTACCGGTTCGGCACCAATTCGAGCGCTGGGCCGCGGGCAATCTTCGAATACCAGACGTTAAGCCCGATCAAAGCGCTTGCTTCGGGGTCGGTCGCCGGCGTCATGACGTCGTACGGGACGACGAACGGCGTTCCGAATATTATTTCGCCATATCAGCGCTACGCCAACGAACAGTCGCGCTTCGGCGTATACAGCTCACCGGATTTTAATGGCGATCAGCATACGTTCAACTCGTCGATCTCGAACGGATATGACGCAAGCTATGCCAAGGATCGCACGTTAGCCACCGTTCTGATGGCGCTTGCCAAGTCGAACGCAGGCCGTCCGAGCCCGAGCGAAGCGAACGGAGACGCAGATGTCGCCGCGCTTGTCGGTGCGGTTCGCGACGGGGTGTACGGCATTACGGAAGACGATCTGATCGAAGCGGCGCGCCCGCATGTGAATCAGCTTGTCCGCCTCGGCATCTTCAACGAGACCGACGAGAACGGCATCCCGCAGAATTACCCGTTCGCGTCGGAAGCGAAGGATGTGCGGGCGGAGCCCGCGACGTACGCTTTGCCCGAGCATCAGGAAGTCGCGTTGAGAGCCGCTCAGGAAAGCATCGTGCTTCTCAAGAACGACGGTACGCTTCCGCTGGCCAAAGACAAGAAGGCCGCGATCTCAGGGGTTTACGCGGATTCGCGGTTCAAGACGACCTATTCGGTCGGCACGACGCCGGCTATTCCGGACGCGGGCGACTCGCCGCTGCTCTCCATCATCAAGCAGATCGGCGCGGATCATGTTTCCTACGATCTGGGCGGCAAAGTCATTGCGCTCAAGTCAAAGGCGAACGGCGAATTCGTCGCCGCGGATACGAATGCGAACGTGGAGGAAGGTTCTCAGCTGATTACAACGAACGCCCCGCTCGATACAAACGCGAACGCGCAGCTGTTCCGGGTCATCGACCTTGGACAAGAGGGCGTAAGTCTGCTGTCGCTTGCGAACAATCGGTTCGTAACCTCGCCGACCGGCGATGCGTCCAATCCGGAAAACTTGAAGGTCAAGAACACCGACAACACGCCTCTTAATTTAACCCATAACGATTGGGACCTCGCACAGATGAACGGCTCGACCAGCACGATTCCGTCGCGGCTTCGGATCGAGCGCAATGATGACGATACGGTATCCATCGTTACGAATGGCTATCGTACGGGCTTCAGCGGCGAGTTCGCGGATTGGTATTACGCCAACGGCCGTATCGTGACGACGGCGGATCATAAGCTAACGGTTCCTTCCGCTCCGATCGGCAGCGCCGCGGCCAATGCGAATCGGACGGATGAGGTCAAATTCGAGGAGACCGTCGTGAAGGAAGTCGGAGCGGAAGCGGCCGCTCGCGCGAAGGTCGACGACTACGCGATCGTTTTCGTCGGAGCAATCCCGCGCCACAGCGCCGGCGAAGGCAATGACCGCTCGAGCCTGTACATGGGCGAGGACGATTACGAGCTTGTCGACAAGGTATCGGCAGCTTTTGCGGCTGAAGGCAAAAAGACGATCGTCGTCGTCAAGTCCAGCTTCCCGGTCGTGATGGAAGAGATTCAGAACAATCCGAATGTGTCGGCGATCGTCTATCAGCCTTATGGCGGCCAATACGATTCGAAGGCGCTGGCGCAAGTGCTGTACGGCGATTACGCGCCGACCGGTCGGCTTGCCTCGACCTGGTACGCTGACATGTCGGCTTTTCCGGCGATCAGCGATTACTCGATTCCGAAGAGCTTCCCTGCCCATCAGCTTGGCGTCAATATCGATCCCCGCTACACCGTCGACATGACGAACGCGGATCCGGTGGAGTCGAAGCTGACGTATATGTACGCGAGCGCCCCGGTCACTTACGAATTCGGATACGGCTTGTCGTACAGTTCGTTCGAATACAGCAATCTTCAGGCACCGTCCGCCGTCTCCGGCAGCGAGCCCTTAACGGTAACCGTTCAAGTCCGCAATGATGGCAGCGTCGACACGTCGGAGGTTGTTCAGCTCTACGTGCGCAATCCGAATACGGCTTATGGTTCTTACGCTCCTTCCAAGAAGCTGGCCGCGTTCGAGAAGGTCGAGCTCGCGGCGGGCGAGACGAAGACGGTAAGTCTGTCCGTCGATCCGGGAGACTTTGCGGTATGGGACGTGAACCAAGGAGATTTCATCGTGGAGGGCGGCAATTACAGCTTGATGGTGGGAGCTTCGTCCGACGACATCCGCTTGACGGGTAATATGTACGTGTCCGGCTCCGCCCTCGGCAAGCTTACGCTAGCTGAACCGTTCAATGTATTCGACCATTCCTACGCTTCGAATGACGTCGTGTACCATGAAGTTTCCAAAGAACGCACGGCTGTCAATTTGAAGAACAAACGGATAGTCGGAGGCTACTATGCGGTTGCGTCCACGAGAAACGGCTCATGGACAGCGCTGCCGAAGGTTGACCTCACCGGCGCGAAGAAGGTTACCGCAAGCGTCGCTTCGGACGCGAACGGAGGCGTCATTACGCTTCATGCGGACTCGCCGTCCAGCGCGCCGATCGCGGTCATTGACGTCCCGGCTACAACTTCGCGAAGCTATACGATCGAGAATGCCGGCGTTCCGGTAACCGAGCTCGGCTACACGAATGTATCGGCAGACCTCAGCAATACGAGCCTGACTGGTACCCATGATCTCTATATCGTATTCAAAGCGGCTGATCTCCGCATCGACAGCTTGTCCATCGAGACGGCGCCGGCAGGCGGCGGTTCGGGACCGATCGTTATACCGCAGCCGACGGAGGAGCCTAAACCTACCGCTCCTGCTGCCGCATCCGCAGAGGTGAAGCCGGCTGTCCAAGCGGATCAAGAGAAGGCCGGCGCCCTTAAACTGCCGGGAATCACTGTGGCCAGCGATGTCGTTTCGATCGAAATACCCGGCGAAGCGGGTTACGCGCTGGCCGAAGTGAAGGTGAAGGGCGCGAAGCAAGGCGAGATTACGACATTCGCCCGCATGAATGCCGACGGAACGCTGACGCCAGTGCCGAGTATTGTGAAGACGGACGACAACGGCGAGACCATCCTGCTTGCGCTTGTTTCGAGCGAAGGGCTGTACGTTCCCCTATCGGTAAGCCGCAGCTTCAAGGACGTGCCGTCCGAAGCTTGGTATGCCGGGGTTGTCGCCGATGCGACCTCCAAGCTCCTGCTGAACGGCACCGGCGACGGGAACATGAGGCCGCTTGCGAGAACGACGACAGCTCATAGCTTAATGGTTGCTTTGAATGTGCTGGGCGTTACCCCGGAGAAGGAGGCTGACGATGCGGCGTGGCATGACGCCGTTATGCGAACGGCCGAGGACATCGGGCTGCGTACGGATGATGTTGCTCCTGAATCCGTGATGAGCCGCGAAGGCATGGCTCTTATTCTGAAGGACGCGCTCGCCTATGCCGGCGTCGAGACCGATCTCGCCGATGCCGAAGCCGACGGGCTGCTTGAAGGCTTTGCTGACGCGCACCAATTGTCGGGTGAAGGGCGTATAGCGTTTGCGGCCATGGTGAAGCACGGTATTTTCAAGGGCAAGGACGACGGGCAGCTGCATCCCGCATCCTGGCTGACGAGAGCCGAGCTGGCGGCCGTTGCGTTGCGCGCACGAGAAGCGATCGACAAAACCTTCTTTTCTTAAGTTGAAAACGAGCCCGCTAGGTGATACCTTTATGCAAAGGCGCCTCAGCGGGCCTTTTGCATTTTAAACGGAAACGGAGCAGCAACGGATGCGACTCACACGCCTACTTATAACGGCTGCGATACTCGGCTTGCTGGCGTCATGCGGCGTCGCCGGCCGCCCGCCGGCCGCCCAGCCGGATCCGACGCCCGTAACCATCACATATGTCACGTCGGCCGGCAATGCGCCGAGCACCGATATCATCGAGCAATTGGCGGAGGAGTACACGGCCGTTCATCCTCATGTGCGGTTCCGGCGGGAGGAGATCGGGAACGCGGATCTCTCCAGCAAGATTCAATTGCTTGCGGCCAGCAACGATCTTCCCGTCATGTTCAGTTACCCCTCAGGCAAGCCGTTGATAGACTTAATTGAGAGCGGAGCGGCTTTGAATCTAGACGAGACCTTGGAAGAGCTAGACATGAACGGAACGCTTCTTCCTTCGGCAGTCGATCTGCTGAATAGTCAGGTAGATGGACGCGGGCTGTACGCGCTGCCCCTCGAGATGAATATAGAAGGCTTCTGGTATAACAAAGAGCTGTTCTCCAAGCTGGGGATAGAAGTGCCAGGCACCTGGAGCGAAATGATGGACGCGGCCGAAAAGATGATGGCGGAGGGCATCCAGCCGTTCGCGCTGGCAGGCAAGGAGAAGTGGCCGATTACGCGTCTCATCAATGCCTACATCATCCGCAAGCTGGGACCTGATGCGATGGGCGAGGTGGACCGCGGAACGATGCGGCTGACGGATGCAGGCTTCATCGAGGCGGCCGAAGCGATCCGGGATATGGCGGCAAGAGGGTATTTCGGCAGGCAGCCGGCCAGGGAGGACTTCGAGCAGTCCATGGATATGTTCATGCAAGGGAAAGCCGGCATTTTCTATTCAGGCAGCTGGTCGCTTCGCGACTTCAATGGAAGCGGCAGATACGATGGCGGCGAATCGTCTTCGATTGGCTTCTTCAGCATTCCTCTCGTCGAAGGCGGCGTCGGCACGCTGGACGAGTACCCCGTCAACGCAGGGCTGACTACGGTTTTTTCTAAGGAAGCCTATAATGATGAGGTTGGCCGCTGGATGAAATACGTGTTCGAGCGGTACGGCCAGCATGCGATGGATAACGGCGCCATGATTACGGGCTTCGCCGCCTTACAGACGCCCGGTGACGTTCCCGCGCTTACCCGCATGATTCAGGACAAGCTGACGGAGCTTAAGCGGGGAGCCCTCTGGTTCGAAGCCCGCTTCACGACGGAGGAGCAGCTGACCGCCTGGGATAATGCGCAGCTTTTGATCGCTGACCCCGCCTATTCGGCGGAGCGTTACATGGGCGAGCTTCAGAAACTGATCGACGATAATTGACAGAGCAAGCGACAATCCGATAAATGCGGTATTTACCCAAAAAAATCCGCATCTTCGTCTCTGAATCTCCGTGATATACTGGACGAAACGAGCCCCATTCCCTGTATCCGGCCGCTGTCTGCACGCGGGCCGGGCGTAGGGAATGTTTCGTTTCCATAGGTCTCTTCCATTATTAACCTGCAAAGGAAGTTTGCCATGAAGCTGGGTGTTCTCCGCAATTTATCGGGCGTGCTGCGCCAATCCCGCATCCGGCGAAGATTTCTGGCCGCCATGATTCTGGTGGCGCTGCCGCCCCTCATTATACTTGGTTATGTGTCGTACAATATCGCCAAAGATACGCTTGTGGACAACCATATCGAACGCAACGCCGGTCATCTGCGTACCGCGAGCGAAGTGGCCGATCTGTTATTTCGCAATATCATTAACATGAACCGCATCATTCTGTCCAACGATGAATTAAGGGAGCAGTTGATCGCGAGCGGGTCGAACGATGGCGGCAAACAGGATTTTCTCGATGTGCGTACGGCCAACAAGCTTCAGAACATTGTCGTCACCAACTTGTTCGATACCCAAAATATCGACTCCATCTGTTTGTTCGACCGTAATTTCCGCTCTGTCTGCTACGGCAGATCCGAGCAGGCCGGCAAATACGGGACGGACGAGACGCGTAAGGCGATCGCGGGAACGGATTGGTACGACCGGGCGGTTCGGGCGAAAGGGAAGGAAGTATTTTTCGGCTACAACGTGCTTGGCAGCTCGGCGGACGGCGAATCGTTCTCCAGCGTAAAGCTGCTGCGCGACCCGAACAGCCTGACGTCCGGCATGATCGGCCTGCTTGTCATCAATATCAAATCGTCGATTTTCGATCAAGCGGTAAGCGGCAGCGGGCAGAACGGCTTCCTCGTCATGGACGCCGCTCATGAACCGGAGCCGGTCGCGGTCTATGATCTGACGCCTGATTTGACGGCAAGCATTGGTCTCGGCCAGACGTTAGAGGAGACGGTGCGCAGGCTGGAGGATGCGGATTACATCGTCAGTCAGTTCACGAACGCAACAACAGGCTGGCGTTTTATTCACTACGTAGAAATGAAAACGCTGTTAAGCCAATCGGACCGCATCGGCGCGATTACGCTTCTCATATCGGCGCTAATGGCCGGGGCGGCGCTGCTGGTCTCTTATTTCGTATCCGGCACGGTTACCCGTCCGCTGCTGCAGCTGAAGAAAATGATCGTGGACTGGGCGACGGGCAGTCCTTCAAACGATGAGCCGGCAGGCGAGCCTTTTCCCGCAGACGAGGTAGGCGTCATTGGCGCGACCTTCCGCCGGATTACGTTCGCCAACCAGCAGCTAAGCGAAAGGCTTCTGGAGTCCGAGCTTAAGGAGAAGGAAGCGGAGCTGCGTTCGCTGCAGGCGCAGATCAAACCCCATTTTCTGTATAATACGCTGGATTCGATTTATTTCATGGCGCTCCTGGAGGAGAAGAAGGACATTGCGCAGATGGCTTTGTCGCTCTCCGAGAGCTTCAAGCTGAGCTTGAACAAGGGAAGGGAGCTGATCCCCGTATTTAAGGAGCTTAAGCATATCGAGCACTATATGATTATCCAGAATATGCGCTACGACAACCGCTTCCGCTACGTGGAGGAAGTCGACGAGGAAATCAAGGTGTACGAGATGATGAAGCTGCTGCTTCAGCCGCTTGTGGAGAATGCCATGTATCACGGGCTGGAGCCCAAAGTCGGCGAAGGCATGATCCGGCTCACCGGGCGCAGGGACGGCGATTATCTCGTATTCACCGTGTCGGACGATGGAGTCGGTATGGAAGATATCGCGAAGACCGAGCAAGGCTACGGCATCCGGAACGTCCGCGAGCGGCTAGCACTGTATTACGGCGAAGAAAGCTCGTTCCATATTCGAAGCAATCCGGGCGAGGGAACGTACATCGAACTGAGATTTCCTCATCGTGGGAGAAGGGGGGTGGATTCCGATCATGCTGAAAGCGGTGTTGTTTGACGATGAACATATCGTGATCAAAGGGCTGGCGAAGCTGATCGTGTGGTCGGAGTGCGGGGTCGAGCTCGTCGCGACCGCGCAGGACGGTCTGTCCGCGCTGGAGGCGATCCGCACGCACAAGCCGGATATCGTCATGACGGATATAAGGATGCCCGGCATCGACGGCCTTGAGCTGATTCGGACGATCCGGGAAGAAGCCCCGGAGACGGCTTGCATCGTATTCAGCGGCTATAACGAATTCGATTACGTCAAGAAGGCGATTCAATTAGGCGTTATCGACTATTTGGAGAAGCCGATCACGCTGGATAAAATTCGGGAGGGCATCGGGAAGGCTGTCGACCGCATACGGGAGAGATCTGAGATGACCAAGCTCAAGGAACAGCGCAAGAAGGATCTTCTGGAAGAGGCCGCGTTAAATCTGCTTCTTTACGGCGACGAAGCTGCGTTGTCGGCATGGATGGAGCAATTCGGCGAGGACGCGCGGCGAGTGTCGGCAGTAACCGTGCTGGCCGTTTCCGATGAACGGTTCCGGCTGGAGGACGGCGAATTTTACCGGACGGTTCATATCCGAAACGGACGCGAGAACTTGTTGGCGCTGTTTCATTTCGAACCCTTACGCGACGACTGGCAGCGGCAGCTTTCCCATTTGAATGGCTTGACGGTGGGATCCGGCCGAACCTACCGGTCGCTCGGCGATGCCGCCAGAAGCTACAAGGAAGCGCTGCGTGCGCTGCGTTACGGCAAGTATCTAGAGGGAACGGGCTGGATTTCCTTCGAGGAGCTGGGAGATCCGCATGCTATTCAGCCGGATGTCACGGAGAAGGAGGAGGAGCTGCTTTTCGATCTCAGGCTAGGCGAGAAGGAAGGCTTCATGACTAAGCTTGACGAGCTTCTCGAATCGTTCAAATCAAGCGCCGTCGATCCGGACGTGGCCGAGATCGAGCTGCTTCGGATCGTTCTGCAGTGCGCGGATGCGGCCAAGGAAACGGGCGGAAATATGGCCGAGCTGATCCCTCAGGGCTATGCTCCGCAGCGCGAGCTCCGTGACGCGCAGACCAGGGGAGAAGCGGCGGGTTGGCTTAGGGAGGAGCTGGAGCGGATTATCGACTGGGTCGTCGCCGTGCGCCAGCGCTCCAAGCATTCGGCGGTCGAGAAGGCGCTGCGCTACATGGAAGAGCATTACGGCAGGGATCTCACGCAGCAAGAAGTGGCGGATTACGTCCAGATGAACGTTACGTACTTCAGCCTGCTGTTCAAGGAACAGATGGGGCTCTCCTACATTAAGTATTTGACCAAAATCCGGATGGAGAAGGCGAAGGAGCTGTTGGCCGAAGGCGTCCCGATTCAGACGATCAGCGAACGGGTGGGTTATTACCACGCCCGCCATTTCGCGGAAGTGTTCAAGAAGCATACCGGGCTTACACCGGGCCAATTCCGGACAAAGGGGATCGGAACATGAGAGGATGGGCATCGGCGGCATGCAAGCTTCCGCTAATGGTCGCCGTTCTCCTCCTGCTTGCCTCCTGCAGCCAAGCTGACGGGCTGGAGCGGCCGCATGAGATGAACGAGACGAAGGTTCTCTATTTATCTTCGAACAAGGAGCAAGAGGGAAGCGCGAGAATTATAAGCCAATTGTCGAGGGAGTATGAGGCGGAAACGGCGGGGTTCACCTACGAATTC
The DNA here is from genome assembly GCF_003583765.1 of Paenibacillus nanensis. Classification (GTDB taxonomy): domain Bacteria; phylum Bacillota; class Bacilli; order Paenibacillales; family Paenibacillaceae; genus Pristimantibacillus; species Pristimantibacillus nanensis. The sequence goes on along the minus strand of NZ_QXQA01000002.1, from coordinate 490,883 downwards.
GAGAATGTGGCGGAGAGCGACCTGTCCCAGCGCGTGCAGCTGCTGGCGGCGAGCAACGATCTGCCGGTGTTGTTCAGCTATCAGTCGGGGAAGCCGCTGATCGATATGATTCGAAGCGACGCGCTCTTGGACCTCGAGGACACGTTCGAGGAGCTTGGCATTCTGGGCAAGCTGAGTCCGGCCGCAGTGGAGTTGCTCAAGGCATACGCGAACGGAGAAGGGCTGTACGCGCTTCCGCTCGAGCTGAATATCGAAGGCTTCTGGTATAACAAACGTATTTTCGGCGAATATGGCATCGAAGTTCCGAAGACGTGGACCGACATGCTGGCGGCGGCGGAGAAGCTGCATGCGAACGGCGTTCAGCCGTTTGCGGTAGCCGGCAAGGACAAATGGCCGATCACGCGTTTAATAAACGCATACGCTATCAGGGTATACGGCGCGGACGTCATGGAACGGGTAGACAAGGGGGAGGTGTCCTTGACGAGCCGGGGCTTCGTCGAGGCGGCGGAAACGGTGCAGCGGATGGGGCTCAGCGGCTACTTCGGTCCCCGAGTCAATACGGTGGACATGGCGTCTTCCGTCGACGCGTTCCTACAGGGAAGAGCCGCGATGTTCTATATGGGGAGCTGGCAGCTCCGAGCGTTCAACGACGAGACCCAGAACCGGATCGGCGAGGACAGCATCGGGTTTTTCAGCATTCCGCTTGTAGAAGGCGGGAGCGGAACGCTGGACGAATACCCGGTCAACGCGGGTCTGACAACCTCATTCTCGAAGGCCGCTTATACGCCGGAGGTCGGCAAGTGGATGAAGTTCGTATTTGAGCGGTACGGTGAACGCGCAATGAGCGAGCTTGGAATGATCACGGGTTTTCAGGTCGACCATATGCCTGCCGATTTGCCTCCCCTGACCAAGCTGGTGCAGGAGAAAATCAACGAAGTGAGCAGGGCGGCGCTTTGGTTCGAGGCGCGGTTCGATACGAACGCTCAGCTCCTTGCCTGGGATCAGGCCCAGCTGCTGGTCACGGACGAGTCGTACGAGCCGCTGCAATATTTGACTGCGCTGCAAACGCAGCTCGACCGTGAACGATAAATAAAACTCGGTTTATCGGTCACCTAGCTTTTTCGCGGCGGAATATTTTCAGCTCGTACGGATCGTCCTCTTCTTTGGTTTCACGGCTCACCGAGCTTTCTTGCCATACTTGATACCCGTACAACAGTAACGCAATGCCGAGCATGATGAGGAATAGCTGCCAATGGGCGATATTCTCGAGCCTGTAAAATCCGGCGCGCTCAAACAAAGGGTCCATGATGAATTGAAAAGCCCCGTCGACCGCTATATTGGCGAGAATAAAGAGCCAGAACTTATGGAACGCGAGCTTAAATATCCAAAGGGTGCCGACCATAAAGAAGCCATAAACATAAGCGGTGTTGGTGATATACCCCCAAGGAACGATGATCGCTTTATCGAAAATGATCCACCAATGAAACGCGTGCGCGATTTCAAACACGATGGTTACGAGCAGCGCCCCCAGAATGGATACCGGCAAAAATCTCCGGATGGAAGCCGGTTTCAACAAAACCAACGAAATCCAAGGAATAATGAGCATCCCCCACATTAACGCATTGGCATACATGGTATCCCTCCTACTCAGCTATGATCTCAGCATCCGCTACGAGCTGGAAAATTATGCGTCGAATGAAGCGGAAAAAACGAGAATCGGGAAGCTCGGGTGAAGAAGCGGCAGTTTAGGACGTTCAGGTCGTCCTAAACCGCCGCTGTTTTTTTGTAAGAGTGTACCCCCGCTATCCCGAAAAATGCGGTATCCAGACAAAAAATGACGCGCTTATGGGATCGCGGAAACCGCTTTAGAATAGGAAATGTAGCAGCAAGTACACGACTTATTCACAGGGGGTATATTCAATGAAGTTTCTGAAACGCAAGACGTTCGCCGCAGTTCTCGCTTCGACGCTTCTCGTTCTGGGAGCCTGCTCCTCGAACACAACCAATTCGAACTCGCAAGGCGCATCGAACAATCCTGGCGCGTCGAACGAGCCGGCCGCTACGGCAAGCGCCGATCCGGTTACGCTGACGATGCTCGTTTCGGGCGCGAAGGCGGCGGTAGGCGAAGATTTCGAGCTCGAGACTTTGCCAAGACTAGTAAAAGAGAAATTCCCGAACGTCACGCTTGAGGTGCAGAAGCTGCCGGATGAGCAGTATTACACGTCCGTGAAGACAAAGCTCGCGGCAGGCGAAGGACCGGACATTTTCCTTGTCTTCCCGAACATGGCGAACATGGGCGCAATCGAAGTAGCGAAAGCCGGCTACGCCGCGGACCTGTCCGGGATGAGCTTCTGGGACCGCGTCAGCGAATCGGCCAAAAACGACATGAGCTATGAAGGCAAGCCGTACGCGGTAGCCAAAGGAATGGATATTCTCGGGGCCTACTATAACAAGTCACTATTCGAGCAGGCGGGCATCACGGAAGTGCCGAAGGATTGGCCGAGCTTCCTCGCGGCCGCGGAGAAGCTGAAGGCTGCGGGCATTACGCCGATCGTGATGGGCGATAAAGATCCGTGGGTCATCCAGTTCGGCATGTACCAGCTTTCGGCGAACAGCGTATATCCTTCCGATCCGGACTTCGACAAGAAGCTGCAAACCGGCGAAACTGCGCTTACGGATGAGAAATGGGTAAAGACCATTAATCAATACAAAGAGCTGTACGACAAAGGCTATGTAGCAAGCGGATCTTTGGGCATGGCGAGCGCGCAGGCGATGCAGCAGTTCGTTGACGGCAAGGCTGCCATGATCTTCACGGGCACCTGGGATCTTCCGGGCGTGACGGCGGCAGGCGCGTCCGAATTCGAGCGCGGTTTCTTCTCGCTGCCGGGCAACGATGCCGGTCAGCCGGTCTACACATCCGCGGCGACGGCAGCAGGCTACGCGCTGAACGCTAACTCCAAAAATCTCGAGGTCGGCAAACAAATTTTCGAATACCTGTATGACGGCGAATCCCCGTTGTTCCAGGCTTGGGTCGAGTCGAATCCGTCCATCAGCGTGTTCAGCGGCGTCGAGCTCAAAAACGCGATTTTCCAGGACGTTTTGACGAACATTCAGGAGACGGGCAACGCATTCTACTTCTCTAACCAAATGTGGCCCGCAGGCGTGAGCGACGTCATGCAGTCCAAGTTCTCCGAAATTATCGGAGGCAAGAGCACGACGGCGGAGGATGTGGCGAAGGCGATGCAGGATAAGTATACGGAGCTGTACAAAGAATAGAGGATTCCTTTCTCCGGGGACGGCCTGCGAGGCCTCCCCGGAATGATAAGGAATGAGGAAGGGATCGAATCAACATGAACAGTGCGGTCATGAAAAAAGCGATGTATCTTTTTGTGCTGCCGGCTCTCCTATTTTATTGCATCTTCTGGATATTTCCGATTCTTAAGCTATTCCAATACAGCTTGACGGATTACAACGGCTATGTGCAGAGCTTCGACTACGTCGGCTTCGACAACTTCAAACAGTTATTCGGGGAAGAGATCTTGGGAGCTTCCATCAAAAATACGCTGGCGTATACCGCCATTACGGTCGTGCTGGGCAATGCGATTGCGTTAGCGCTGGCCATCCTTTTAAATGCGAATATTCGTGCCAAAGGGTTTTACCGTTCGGCTTTTTATATTCCCACTTTGTTCAGCGCCATTGTCGTCGGATTCATCTGGAGCTACGTGTATATGCCCGGAGACGGGCTGATTGCTTCGTTCTTCGCCAAGGTCGGGCTGGGAGGCTTGGACACGAACTTCCTCGGCAGCTACTCGAAAGCTCTTTATTCGATTATCGCGGTCGATATCTGGAAGAACATCGGAACAAGCGTCATCATCTTCCTTGCAGGCTTGCAGACAGTCCCGAACGAGCTGCTGGAAGCGGGCAAAATCGACGGCGCCGGCCGCTGGAAGCTGTTCCGGTTCATTACGCTTCCGATGCTGGCTACCTCAGTGACGATCAATATTACGCTGAGCGTCATTAACGGCCTGAAGGCGTTCGACTTCCCATTCGTCATGACGAACGGCGGACCGGGCATTTCGACCAACACGTTGATTTATGCGATGTACAAAATGGCTTTTACCGACCAGCTCTTCGGTAAAGCGTCGGCACTCGGTCTGATCTCGTTCGCGATCATTATCGCCATTACGGTCGTTTGCGTGCTTACGCTTAACAAGAAGGAGGTATCGGCATGACGAACGAATCCCGCGTAAAACGGCTATCGACGCATGCGATCCTGCTGGCGCTTGTGTTCATCAATCTCGTTCCGCTTCTTATCGTACTGTCCAGCTCGCTTCGGTCGCCGCGCAATATGACGAATCCGCTGAACTGGTTCAACGAATTTACGCTTGAGAGCTTCGAATCGGCTTATACGCGGATGCACTTTCCGGTTGCGCTGTGGAACAGCGTCGTACTTACGGTCGTATCGGTCGCATTCGTCGTCCTGTTCGCGGCGATGGCTGCCTATCCAATGGCTAGAATCAAGAGCAGAACAAGCAAATTTCTTTATCTGTTTTTTTTGGCGGGACTTGTTGTCCCCGGACAAATGGTGCTCATACCGGTCATCCAGATGATTAAAGGACTCGGCATTCCGCTCGGCCAATACACGCCGATTCTCATGTTCATTACCTGCAGCTTGCCGTTCTCCACTTTCCTATACACCGGTTTTATTCGCAGCGGGGTGCCGGAGGAAGTCGAGGAGGCCGCTTATATCGACGGAGCGGGCTTGTTCAAGCGGTTCTGGCAAATCGTGTTCCCGTTATTGCTGCCGGTAACCGTCTCCGTCATCATCACGCAGGGCGTCTGGATCTGGAACGACTACTTCTTCAACATGGTATTCATTACGAAAGCGCTCGACGCGCCGCTTCCTGTCGCTATGTTAGGCTTCCTTGGTGACCAGCAGAACCCGGCGCAATGGAATGTGCTGTTCGCCGCTTGTATTTTATGCGCGCTGCCGCTCCTGGTCATGTTCTTCGCCCTTCAGAAATATTTTGTCGGCGGACTGACGATGGGCTCGGTAAAAGGATAATAACTGTAGAACCGAAGGCTGGCCAGATTACATCTGGCCAGCCTTCTTTTGCTCCGCTCACTTTGCCAAAACGTGTGAGGCTAAAGCAAATGGATTCGCGATGATAATGGAAGCTGAGCTGGCGCAATTCATAGGCGTTCTTTACCCGCTACCAGAATGTAATACCGGCGAATGGAATTAGTCCCTGAAACATGTACCGATTAAAGTGGAGCCGTGCTACAATACATATAACGAAGGTTAACCGCTTAACTCAACAATGCTAAATACTTATGTTAACGCTTACATGCTGATTTCGGTCACGGCGGGAGGTTGATTATGTTTAAGTTGAACAACTGGTATTTAAGGCTGCTCGTTTCCTATTTTCCAATTTTGGTGCTCACCGTGTCCATGATCATTTTTTTGTCGTTCATCGCGGTGAATGAAGTGTCAAGGTCCGAGACGGCCAAAGCGGACCGCATCACAACCGGCTACGTGGTAGACAGCATCGAACGTGCGGTGCGCGATATCGAATTTGTCGTGCTCGACGAAGTCGCCGCGAATGCGAGCTATAACGCGTTCCTCTCCGGATCGTCCGCTACGAACGACAGATACGGCGTCGTCCAAAGCTTACGTTCGCTCGTCGAGGACAGCGATTTTCTCGAATCGGTCTATTTGTACAGACAGTCCGACGATACCGTGCTGACGGCAAGCGGGCAGACCGAGCTGTCGGCATTCGGCGACCGGGCATTCATTGAGGAAGCGAAGGAAAACCGTAGTTATCAGGGCTGGTCGGCGAGCCGGGAGTTCCGCGAGTTCGAAGGGCTGGAGCCCGTTCGGGTTATCTCGATGCATAAGCAGACTCCACTGCCCTTCGGCAAGGATGGCATGCTGGTTATTAACGTCAACTTGTATGAGGTGGAGCAATTCATCGGCAGTATGACGAATCACCAGGTATCTTTTATGAGGATTACCGATTCGGCGAAGCAGAGCATTTATCCCGGCGGGAGCGCAGCGGACGACGCCGGCGGCGACGTGCTGACGACGGTCTCCTCGCCCGTGCTCGGCTGGACGTTCGAAAGCGGCATTCAAGCCGGACAGCTGCTGGGATGGGTATCGGTCGTTTCGTACGTATGGGTTGTTATAGCTGTACTGACTGTCGCCGCCGCGATCGTTTACATCGTATGGGTGACGCGCCGCAATTACAAGCCGATTCGGCTTATGATGAACCGGATTCAAGCCCTTCAGCTGCGGAGCAGCGACGGAGGCGCGGTCCGGATGGACGATCTGACGATGATTGACCGCGCGCTTGAAAACTTGATCGTGCAGTCGCGGGACTACGAGAAGGAGCAGCGCGAAAGCGCGCTGCTTCAGCGAAGACAGCTGTTCAACGAGCTTCTAAGCGGACTGCGCAGCGAGTCCGTGACGAAGCGGATGCGCGCGCTGAATCTTCTCCCGAGCTCCGGCCGATATGCGGTTATGGTCGTCAAGCTGAACCGGTACGACGATTTCCAAGCGGAGAATACGCTTAACGAACAGAATGTATTAAAATTTGCGCTTGGCAACGTGCTTCAGGAGCTGGCGCATAATGAAGGCTTGCAGGGCTTTGGCGAATGGACGGGACCGGACCGAATAACGTTCGTGTTCGGCGTTCCGGATGCGGGCGCTCCGATGCCGGACCGGTTGCGCCATACGGCACTTGTCGCGCGGAAGTGGGTAGGGGAGCATTTACGCTTCTTGTTATCGATCGGCATCGGCTCGATCGTGGACGACTGGAGCCGAATCGGTCAATCCCATCGCGATGCCCTGTCGGGCATGGAATACCTGTATGCCATCGGGCAGGGGGGCATAACGTTCAGCGGTGATATTCCGGTTAGCAAGCCGGGCGGATTGCTTCCGTACATGCAGCTCTGCACCGACTGCGTTCAGGAGTTCCGTATGACGAACGAAAGCTGGCGGGATACTTACGACCAGTTATTCAAAAGGCTTGGCGTAGATAAGCTTCGGGATGAGGATATCCATTCGTTAACGGAGCTCCTCCTGCAAATGCTCAGCCGCGAGCTGAAGCATTTGTCGGATGAGCTGAACGAATGTCTCGAAGACAACCGGATGTCCGCGCAGCTGGCGAAGCTGAAGGATGCGTCTTCGCTGACGGAGCTGAAGGAGCGGCTGTTCGATTATATGTCCGATATTTTCGATACGTACATGGCGATCAGCCAAGCCAAAAGCTACAAAACGATGATTGCCGAAATCCGGGCGTATATTCAGGACAATTTCGCGGACCCGGATTTGTCCCTGAAGCATTTAAGCGACCGGTTTCAAATTTCGGGCAAGTACGCCAGCTACCTGTTCAAGCTGGAGTACGACATGAAGTTCGTCGATTTCCTCGTGCAGCTGCGGATGCGGGAGGCCGAACGCCTGCTGGCTGAGACGGAGGAAACCGTCCAGCATATCGCGCTTCAGGTCGGTTACGCGAATTCGATTACGTTCGGACGGGTATTCAAACGGACGACCGGCGTAACGCCCGGCGAATTCCGCAAGCTGAAGATGCGTCCCTCCACGCTGGCTTTGGGTATGAAGGGAAATCAAGAAGATGTCGTTACGGATGTGTGACACGATAGGTGAATGAGTTCATGACAGCGGCAGTCCGAATCGCGCCTTATGTTCGGGAAGCCGCTGCCTTTATTTCAACGGGAAGAATACGGTTTATCGCTGGAATCGGCTTTATAATTGCGATTTTGCTAAACGGTTTATATCGGGAAAACGATCTATTCTACCCGGGAAAACCCAGTCGTATCAACGGTTCGGAGCAACTGTTTGCCGCGGCGAAACTGGTTTATTGTCTTCGCGACGTAAGCCGTGCCATACTGAGGCCACTTCCCGATCACGGAACGCAAGCGGCGATTGGAAGCGTATTCAACGACAAGGGTCGAAGCCCGCCGCCGCACCCGTTAGCAGGAAGCCACTTATCCGGAAGAAAGAGGGGTTGGAATCGAATGGTTAAAGCTGCAAAAGGAAAAAAGAAGGCCATCGCTCTGCTGGCGCTCACTCTCGTCTCTACGATGCTGTTCAGCGCATGCAGCGGCGGCGGCAACGGAAACGCGCAAAACAATAAAGAAAACGGGGGCGAAGCCGCCGCCGGCAATCCGGTTACGCTTAAGGTCGAAGTATTCGACCGGGGGAACTCCCCTTCCGGTTTGTCCATTACCGATAATTATTTGACGAACTTCGTTCAGGACAACTTCGGAACGCCTAATAACATCACAATGGAATTCGTGCCGGTTCCGCGCTCGGAAGAGGTGCAGAAGCTTAACGTGCTGATGGCAAGCGGCAGCGACGTGCCGGACATCGTGTTTACGTACGATTCGGGCACGTTCTACCGCTACGCGCAGCAAGGCGGCTTGACGGAGCTCGGCGAGCTGCTCGATCAGCACGGACCGAACTTGAAGGCGTTCCTGGGCGAAGAAACGCTTGCTTACGGCGAGTTCGAGGGGAAACAGTTCGCGCTTCCGGCGAAGCGGGCGCATCTGGGCAAATATTCCTCGTTCATCCGTCAGGACTGGCTGGATAAGCTCGGTCTTCCGGTGCCTGCAACGACCGAAGAGCTGTATAACACGCTGAAAGCCTTTAAGGAACAAGATCCGGGGCAAACCGGCGGCAAAGTGATCCCGCTCGGCATGGCGCTTGCGCCGGCCCAATACGAACCGCTGATCTGGTCGTTTATCCAGCCTCATTCGGAAGAGGAGCGCTATACGCTGACGCAGCAGCTTGGCTCGCGGGATTACCCGACGCTGCTGCCGGGCTTTAAGGATGCGCTGGCCTTCATGAACAAGCTGTATAACGAAGGGCTGATGAGCGCCGACTTCGGCTTGGACGAAGACAAGAAAAAGCTGAACGAGGACGCGGCGAACGGGCTCGTCGGATTTTTCAGCGAGGACGACATGAACCCGTTCTACCCGGACGGATTGTACGCGACGCTTCAGAAGAACGTGCCGGGCGCGAAGCTGTCCGCGGTCGACGTGTACTCGAACGCCGAAGGCAAACATCCGAAGCCGGAATACGCGCCGGTCGGATTATACATCATGATCCCGAAAAGCAGCGAGCGCGCGGTGGAAGCGATTAAATATTTGGACTGGATGGCTTCGGGCGACAACCTGCTTCATATGCAAAATGGCGTGGAGGGCGAAAACTATACCCTTCAGAACGGCATTCCCGTCGTAAAAGCCGATGCTCCCGAGGATGTGAAAAACCGCATCTATAACCAAGGCGATATGGCGATCATCTCGAACGGCAAGCAGCTTGGCGATTCGGAGAAAAACGTCGAGGCGTACGTGTACGGCATGCCGGAAGCGTTCCATGAAGAGACGCGCCGCGCGCTGACGGTGTCCAGAAGCGATACGATCAAGCCGGTCAGATTCGACCGTCCGATCGAAGCCCAAGGCAAGTACGGCACAGGCTTGCTGGATAAGTTCCACGAGATCATCGTGAAGACGACAATGGCAAAGCCGGACCAATTCGAGAGCGTTTACGAAACGGCGATGAAGGACTATATGGCCAATGGCGGCCAAGCGATATTGGATGAACGCAAGAAGGCATATGAGGCTATGAACAAATAAATAGACGGCGTCAAGCGGCTCGGAGACGGAGATTGCACACTTTCGTCTCCGGGCATGAACGTAAGCGGACAGGGGTGGATGACATTGAAAGGGACCTCGTATTTGCGAAGATATTGGCAATTGTATGCGCTGCTTATTTTACCGGTCAGTTACTTCATTATTTTCAAGTACGGCCCGATGTACGGCATTATTATCGCGTTCAAGGATTTTAACTTCTTCCAAGGCATAGGCGGCAGCGAGTGGATCGGATTCGACGGGTTCAGAGAAGTGTTCGCGATGCCGGACTTTTATAAGACGCTGCGCAATACGTTCATGCTGAATTTTTTTGATTTGCTCGTCTCGTTCCCGGCTCCGCTCATTCTGGCCATCATGCTGTACGAACTGAAGTTCGCCTGGTTCAAGAAGCTGTCCCAAACGATATTGTACATCCCGCATTTTATTTCCTGGGTCATAATCGGCGGCATCGTCTACCAGGTGTTCGGCACGCAGTCCGGCATGATCAACAATATCGTGGTTTCGCTCGGGTTCGAGGCGATACCGTTTCTTACGGATAAAAAGGATTGGCTGATTACCTATCTGGCCGTCGGGGTCTGGCAAAGCGCCGGTTGGGGGACGATTATTTATTTGGCGGCTCTTACAGGTATTAATAGAGAGCTGTTCGAAGCGGCTGAGGTCGATGGCGCCGGCCGAATGCGGAAAATATGGAGCATTACGCTGCCGTCGCTGAAGCCTACGATCGTGACGCTGCTCATTATCAATTTGGGCCATATGATCTCCATCGGATTCGAACGTCCTTACATTATCGGCAATACCGCCGTCCGGGATTATTCGGATGTGCTCAGCACCTTCGTGTACCGCATGGGCATCGAGTCGGGCCAATACACGCTCGCAACGGTCGTCGGGCTGTTCCAGGCGGTTGTGGGGCTGATCTTCGTGCTCGGAGCGAACTATGCGTCCAAAAAATTGGCGGATCAAAGCATTTTATAACGATCGAAAACGAGAAGGGAGCGTTTAGACATGAGAGAGCAACAAGCCAGCCGGACATTCGACGTCGTCAACACGACCGCAATCTTCTTATTCGTGCTGCTGTGTCTGGCTCCGTTTATCCATATAGTTGCGGTCTCCTTAAGCTCCGCGAGGGCCATCATGTCCGGCGAAGTCAGCCTGATTCCGGTCGAGCTGAACTGGAACGCCTACAAGCAGGTATTCTCCGATATGTCGATGATGCGCTCGCTCGGATTTACGGTGATGATGACGGTGCTGTTCACCGTCATGTGCATGTTCATGTCGATTACGGCCGCTTATCCGCTGGCCAAAACAAAGCTGAAAGGCCGCAAGCCGGTCATGTTCATTATCGTCATTACGATGTTTTTCAGCGGCGGCATCATTCCGGAATATATGCTCGTCCGTAATCTGGGGCTGCTGGATTCGGTATGGGCGCTCGTGCTGCCGGGGCTGATCAGTCCGTTTTATTTGATTATTTTAATTACGTTTTTTCAGAATATTCCGGATTCTCTGGAGGAATCGGCGGAGATCGACGGCAGCTCGCATTTCCGGACGCTGGTCAGCATCATCATTCCGTTGTCGCTGCCCGTTATCGCCACGCTTAGCCTGTTCTATGCGGTCGGACGCTGGAACGGCTTCACCGACACGCTGATGTACATTACCAGTCCAGAGATGTATCCGCTTCAGCTGAAGCTGTATCAGCTGGTTCAGAACAATATGGTCAGCGAGCTGATGCAGATGGAGGGCGCGACCGGGCAGTCGATGCTGCAGCCGGAAAGCTTGAAGGCGGCAAGCGTCATCTTCGCGACCGTGCCGATCTTGATTGTTTATCCGTGGCTTCAGCGGTATTTCGTCAGCGGCGTAATGCTTGGAGCGGTCAAAGGGTAATTGCAGAAAAGCGGCGGTTCGCCGTCATTTGCCGGGAGGGGCTTATGGGAAGAGACAAAGGAATTTATTCATTCTCGACGTGCTGGAATATTAAGCGGCATCATACGGGCAGCGGCATGATCGGCGAAATCCGGGAGCTGGGCTTCCGCTATGTCGAGCTGAACTATAACGTAACGCAGGAGCTGCTGTCCACGATCGAACCGATGATCGAGCGGGGAGAAATCGGCGTATCGAGCGTCCATAATACGTTTCCGCACGTGGCGGATCCCGATTATGGGACGGATTCCGTCCTGCTCGGCTTCGACGACGAGGAGAAGAGGCAGCGCGCAATCGAGCTGCTGATCCGTTCCGCGGAATACGCGAACCGGTATGGGGCGAAGGCGGTTGTCGTCCATCCGGGCGAGGTGCCGTTCGACTATAACATCGATCAGGAGCTTAAGCGGCTGTACCGCGAGCAAGGTCCAGACTCAGCCGATTACGCGAAGCTGTGGAGCGAAATGCTGGAACGCAGGGAATCGATGGCCGAAACCTACTTGCGCCGAATCGGCGACAGCCTAGAGGACGTATGCGACCGGATCGAAGCCAAGGGCTGGGACGTGTCAATCGGCATCGAAACGAGGTCGCGCTGCTACCAGATGCCGACGCTGCTCGAGGCGAAATCGGTGTTTGACCGGCTGCAGGGGGCGAGAGTCGGGCTGTGGTACGACTTCGGCCACGGCATGATGATGGAGCGGATGGGGCTTTACGATAACGCGCGGGATATGGAGGCGATTAAAAACAATGTGGTCGGCATACACATCCATGAAACGGTTGGTTTGTCTGATCATTGGTGTCCTTACGTGCACAGCGGCGACATGAGCTACTTCGACCGTTTCCTCCCGATTATAGCGGCTGCGCCCGTGAAGGTATATGAGCTGAAAGCGGCATGCACCCCGGATGAGATCGAGCGGAGCCATGAGCTGCTGCTTGCGAAGCTGTCCGCATACGGAGCATAGACGCGATGGATATGAAACGGTTGGCGGCTTATGCTCCGCTGCTCTATTTCGACAGGAACGAACCGTTCTATCCGGTGCGGGTAGGCGTCACCGTGCTGCGGAACGGGGACCGGTCGCCTTCCTTCCGCCGTTTATTGGAATGGACGAATGCTTCGATCGAGCACGTGATCGAATTCGCGATTTATTGGGATTACGACATTCAGCATTTATATGAACTGGAGCATGTATGGGTGTACGTGGCCAAGGACGGCTCCGTCGCCGATGCGGAGGCAAGCTTTCACGGCAAATATTTGAAGGCGCTGCTCCCCGACCGCTCGAACCTTGCGGATCGGACGGTGACGCTTTATTCGCAGCCGGGCAAACATGCGTTATCGCCGCTTCCGATCCTCTTCGAGCTGCTGCCGGACGCGAGAACCGCGACGGACCGGGAAGCGGGCCGCGACGGACTAACGCTGCCGGATTGGTATAAGGCGCGGAGTCGGTATGACGAGGAGACGAACCGGTTAGTCCGCCGTTATCTGCAGGCCTATCACCGGTTCGTCCCGGCGTTCGAATACGTCCCTTACGAGCTGGCGGCGAATGAGCAATTGTTCATTGCGTGGAATGCGCTATATGAGGAAATACCGGAGCGAATCGAAGCGGAGCTGGCCGCTGTTAAGCGTACGCTTGCCGGCATGAAGGAACTAGGGGAAGGATGATCGATCATGTACAAAAAGCTGGTTTCCGTCAACGACAGCTGGGTCGCGCCGGGAATCGACCATCAAATTATGGACGCCGGCAGCCGCTTTTATGGAGGCGTGGCCGATCCGGACACCGGCGTCGCGTGGCCGAGCCACACAGGCACGCTGACGGTGATGGCGGTATGGGGATGCGCGCTCGTCGGGGAGCAATCTGCGTTTTATCATGACGAGCGGCTGCTCGGCCGGCTCGAGCTGGCGGCCGACTTCATCGTCCGTCATCAGCACGAGGACGGTACGATCTCGCCGGGCTGGACGAATATGCATTCGCCGCCGGACACGGCTTTCGCCGTCGTCGGGCTGGCCCAGCTTCACGAGCTGCTGGAGAAGCATGAATGGCCGGTGCTTGCGCGAGTCCGCTCGGGCATCAGGCAATTTCTCGAGCGGTCGGCGCCGGCGCTTCTGACGGGCGGCTGCCATACGCCTAATCACCGCTGGGTGCTGTCGGCCGCGCTCGCGTTCCTGCACAAGCTGACCGGCGACGAACGGCTGACCGCTCGCGCCGGGGAATGGCTTGCGGAAGGGATCGATTGCACGGAGGACGGCGAATGGACGGAGCGCAGCAACGGCATCTACAACGGCGTCAGCGATGTGATGCTGTACCATGCGGCTGTTCTGCTTGAAAGGCCGGAGCTGCTGGAGCCGATCCGCCGGAATCTGCGGATGATGGCGTATTTGATTCATCCGGACGGCGAGGTCGTGACGGATTATTCCGGGAGACAGGATTTCGGCCATAAGCACGATATGTCCGGTTATTTTCTCGTTGCCAGCCTGATGGCTCATCGCGACCGGGATCCGCTGTTCGCCGCTTTAGCGGAGCTGGCTTGCGGTGCGCTACGGCATCCCGGAGCGATTCCGAACAACGGGCTGCTCGGTTTCCTGCTTCAGCCGGAGCTGCAATCGCCTGTCGTGGAGCCGTGCGGTCTGCCGGACAACTACCGGATCGTCATCAATGGGCAGTTCGAGAGGCAGCAGTATCTGGACCGGATGGAGTCGGCCGGCCATGGCGGACGCATCTATCATAGCCGGCTGCATCCCGATTTCGGCGCCCCGGTCGCCCGCGAGAGACAGGATCTAACGAGTATGACGATCATGACGGAGACAGGCTCGTTCCTTGCGCTCCGGCATGGCGCGGCGAAGCTGCTCGGGGTGCTGGTCAGCAGCTCGTTTGAGCCCGGGTTCGTCAAGATGAACGTGCTCGAGCAGCTCGAAGAAGGTTACCGCTTGTCGGGCAAAGAGTCGAAAGGCTATTACGGGCCGATTGCGGCCGACCGGCTGCCCGAATCGGCGAAGGGAGCGGTCAGCCCTTGGTATCTGCTGCCGCATCAGCTGCGCGAAGTCACGCACCTGCAGCATCATCATGTGCAAGTCGAGCTGCGCAAGGCGGACGATGGCTGGCAGCTTCGCGTTCGATGCGGCATGCCGGATGTGCTGCTGACCCAAGTCGCCTTCGTCTTCGGCAGAGAAGGCTCGTTCGAAGGAGGCGAGCTGGCTTCGGCTGAAGCGGGCACGCAGTTTTGGAAGGGCGGTACGGTCCGCTATTCGGCCGGCGGCGATTGGATCGAGCTGGACGGAGGCGCGCACGAGCATGGAGTCAGATCGATCCGTGGCGCCGCGTTCCCTGCGGATTGTCAGACGCTGGTCGTCAACCTGCTCACGCCGTATGACCGGACGTTTCATCTGCGGCTCTCGCCGGCGCCAGCTAACAGGGGGGATGAAGGATGAGTGCGCATATGGAAACGCGGGAAAGCGCAAGGTACGCGTTCGGCGATGACGAACGCCGCATCCTGGAGCTGCTGGCCTCCCGCTATATCGGCGCTAATCCGCCGGTACCGTTTGCCTACCGCGCTTTCTCGCGGCTCGGCATTTTGCAGAATGAAGAAGGCTTATACGAGATGGAGCTGGCTTCCCGGCTGCCGGAGGCGGCCAGCGGCGACTACGCGTATGCGTACGGGCTCGTATGGAGCGACAATGAACGCTCGATCGATTGCGTGCTGGAGCCGTTTGGCCCGATTAAGCTGTACCTGAACGACAACCTGCTGTTCCGGACGTCCGCGGTGGAAGAGATGAAGCCGGATGCGCGCGTGATCATTCCGACTGTGCTCGCGAAAGGGTGGAACCGGATATTAATTGAAGCTAGACGGACCCCCGCGGGCTTCGGCTGCCGATTCGGCGCCGACGAAGCGAAGGTGCGAATTTTGAATGTGCTGTCTCCCTTCGCGGAACGGGCGGGATGCGCCGGCTGGGTCTATTCGGCCCCGCTCAAGAAGCCTTGTTACGGGGAAGGCGCTTTTCCGGACGAGCGGCAATCGGAATCGGTCACCGGCATCAATTGGCTGCCCCGTAGGAAATGGACGAAAGAGGAAGCGTCGCGTCCGAGCCTCGAGCGGATATTTGGCCGGCCGGAAGCGCCGGTTGCCGGTTACGGCTGGACCCGGCTGCCTTCAGGTTTGCAGTCCGTCGAACTGGAAGGACGCGTATATGGGCCTTCTGCGATTTGGATCGAAGGAGAGCTGGTGCTGGAGCTTGCCGAAGCGGGACCTTTCCGGCTGAAGCTGGCGTCCGGCAAGGACGGCGGGAATGTGCTGATCCGCACGGTATGCGGTTCGCAAGGCTGGGGCTTTGAGCTTCAGGCTGTTGCGGGCGGCAAGCCGCTGGCGTGGGAGCCGCCCGTGCAGGTGCACGGCTATGACGGGGCATGGTTATACGCCGGGCCGGTAGCGGCGGATGCCGAGCTTCGCGCACCCGACGTTTGCCGAACGTCCGCGCTGCTGCCGGCCGTGGGGCTGAACGGAGCTGCTGCCGGCTTCGCTTATTGGGAGCTGGACGCGCCGCAAGCCCGCCTGCGTCCTTACTACGAGAACGCCATGCTGAGCAATAAATGGACGACGGGCGCCGCCACTAATTTCGGGCGGTGGGACTATCCGCTCGGCGTCACGATGTACGGTCTTCTCCGTACGGCGCGGGAGCTGAACCGGACCGACTTGTCCGAGTACGCGCTGCGGCATATCAGGAGCTGCACGGATATGTACGACTACGCGTTATGGGATCGCGCCGAATACGGCTTTCCGAGCGTCAATCATCAGCTGGTTTTAATTCGGATGCTCGACAACTGCGGATCGTTCGGGTCCGCGATGCTTGAGGCTCATCTATTAGAGGGGGACGATACGTTCCTGCGCATCGCGGACAGAATTGCCGATTTTATGCTGAACAGGCTGGAGCGGAGAGAGGACGGCGCCTTCTACCGGCTAAGCGAAGGCGAATACTTCGACAACACCATGTGGGCGGACGATCTGTACATGAGCGCGCCGTTTCTGACAAGGTACGCCGTGATAACGGGGAAGCGAGAGGCGATGGACGAGGCGTCCAGGCAATTTCTACTGTTCCGCAAATATCTGTTCATGGAAGACGAACGGATAATGTCGCATGTGTACGATTTCAAGTACGGCCAAGCGACGAGAGTGCCATGGGGTCGGGGGAACGGCTGGGTCCTGTTTTCCTTGACGGAGCTGCTCGAGCATCTGCCGCTCGGACACCCAGACCGCGGGGCTCTGCTAAGCTTCTATCGGGAGATGTGCGCGGGTGTGGCTGCGCTGCAAAGCGATTCGGGATTATGGCGGCAAGTGCTGAACGAGCCGGAGGCCTACGAGGAAGCGTCGTGCACGGCCATGTTCGCGTACGCCTTCGCCCGAGGCGTTCGTTTCGGCTGGCTGACGGACGGGGAGCGCTACGCGGAGAAAGCGCGGAAGGCATGGAGAGGATTAACGGGCTGCGCCATCGACCGAGGGGGGAACGTCCACGGCGTTTGCAGCGGGTCTCGGTACTCCTTCTCGCCGGATTATTATATGTACGATCTGCGGACCGTCGTTAACGACAATCACGGCATCGGGATCATGATGCTGGCGGGCGTGGAGATCAGCAGCCTCAGAACGGCGTTGGAGTCCCATGCTCTGCAGACGTAATCCTGCACGACATTGCACTCTATGTCGTATCCTTACTTCGTGTTTGTAAGCCAGGCGTTTTGATGTGAAGTTAAGCGCTTAATCCAATTGCAAAGGCGGGAATCGGATGAAGACGGTCAAATTATCTATGGCGCAGGCATTGCTTCGCTTTCTTAACAACCAATACGTATCGGTTGACGGTACGGAAACGAAATTCGTCAAAGGCGTTATGGGCATTTTCGGGCACGGGAACGTAACGGGCATCGGCGAGGCGCTTGAACGGTGTCCCGGCGACCTTGCTTTTATACAGGGAAAAAACGAACAAGGCATGGCGCACGCAGCAATTGCATTCGCGAAGCAGAGCGGGCGGAAGCAAATTTACGCCTGTACGTCCTCCATTGGACCAGGCGCGCTGAACATGGTGACGGCGGCCGGCACGGCGACCGTCAACCGGATTCCGCTGCTGCTGCTGCCCGGAGACAACTTCGCATGCCGGCAGCCCGATCCGGTGCTGCAGCAGCTGGAGATTCCAAACGATTATACGATCTCGGCAGTGGATGCCTTCAGGCCCGTAAGCCGGTACTGGGACCGCATCGTCCGCCCGGAGCAGCTGATGACCGCCGCGCTTCAGGCGATGCGCGTGTTGACCGATCCGGCGGAGACGGGGGCGGTCACGCTGGCGCTGCCGCAGGATGTGCAGGCCGAGACGTACGAATACCCGGAATCGTTTTTCGCAAGAAGGGTGCATGCGATCGACCGCCGTCCGCCGGCTGCCGATGCCATAAGGCGAGCGGTCAGCCTGCTGGCCGGCAAGCGAAAGCCGCTTCTGATTGCGGGCGGCGGCGTACATTACAGCGGGGCAACGGCCGAGCTGGAAGCCTTCGCCTCGGCATTCGGCATTCCGGTTGCCGAGACGCAGGCGGGCAAAAGCGTACTGCCTTGGGAGCATCCGCTGAACATGGGCGGCATAGGCGTAACGGGTACGCTGGCGGCTAACCGGTTAGCGAAGGAAGCGGATGTCATCATCGGCGTCGGCACCCGGTATTCGGATTTTACGACCTCGTCGAAATCCGCGTTTGGCAACCCTGAGGCGAAGTTCATCAACCTTAACGTAAGCGCGTTTGATTCGGCGAAGCTAAGCGGCGTAGCGGTTACGGCCGACGCGAAGGAAGGCATCGCCGCGCTGCACGCCGCTCTTGCCGAGGCGGGCTACGCAAGCGGCTATGAAGCAAGCGAGCTCGCAAGACGCAAAGCGGAATGGAATCGAGAAGTCGACCGGCTATACGCAATCGAGCATGACGCGGGATTGTCCCAGACGCGGGCGCTCGGCGTCATTAACGAAACGCTGCAGCCGTCCGACGTTATCGTCGCGGCAGCAGGCAGCCTCCCCGGAGACCTGCATCGTCTATGGCGCCCGTCCGAGCCCGGCACTTACCATATGGAATACGGCTTTTCGTGTATGGGCTATGAGGTCAGCGGCGCGTTCGGCGCGGCGCTGGCGGCCCCAGGCCGGGATGTCTACGCCGTCGTCGGGGACGGCAGCTATCTGATGCTGCATTCCGAGCTGATGACCAGCCTGCAGGAAGGCGTGAAGCTCACGGTCCTGCTGTTCGATAACAGCGGCTTCCAATGCATCCACAACCTGCAGAGAGGGCACGGCAGCGACGGCTTCGGCAACGAATTCCGCTTCCGGGACGCGGCGAGCGGGAAGCTATCCGGCGGTTACATGCCGATGGATTTTGCCGCTCACGCGCGCAGTCTGGGCGCGCGGGCTTACACCGCGCACACGGCCGAGCAGCTGCGCGAGGCGCTCCTTCAGGCGCGGAAGGAAGCGGTGTCGACGCTGATCGAAATCAAAGTGCTGCCCGGCACGAACTCGGACGGCTACGAATCGTGGTGGCGAGTCGATGTGCCGGCGGTGTCCGCCAGTCCGAAGGTCGAAGCGGCGCAGCGCGCCATGGCGGAAGGGATCAATAAGGCAAGGGTGCTGTAAGCGGCGGAAGAAAACTGTGGGGAGGGCGCTAGCATGCGGAAACAAAGAGCTTTTCGAATCGGGATTCATCCCATCAATTGGGTAGGAGAGGATGTACGGGAGCATGGGGCGGACACGACGTACGAAACGATTCTTAACGATATCCAGAGACTCGGATTAACCGGCACGGAGATGGGGCGCAAATATCCGCAGGAGAGGGCCGAGCTGAGACGGGAGCTGGAAGCTCGGGGCATTCAGCTCGTGTCCCAGTGGAAGTCGGTGCTGCTGTCCGACCCTGCGTATCGGGAGCGGGAGCTTGCAGCCTACCGCGCGCATGCCGAATTTCTTAGCGAGATGGGGAGCACGGTCATCAGCACGGCGGAGGTCGGCGGTTCGCTTCATTTCGACCCGCGCCGCACGCCGAACGAGAAGGAAGTGCTCCGCCTCGACGACGCCGGCTGGCACTGCCTGGCAGAGGGGCTGAACGCCGCGGGCGGCATTGCCCGCGAATACGGCCTGAAGCTTGCGTACCATCATCATGGCGGTACGGTTGTGGAGTCTCCCGACGAAATCGACCGTCTTATGGAGCTGACCGACCCGTCGCTCGTCTGGCTGCTTTACGACACGGGGCACGCCTATTATGGCGGGGCCGATCCGCTGCAGCTGCTGCGGAAGCATTACGAACGCATCGCCTATATCCATTTAAAGGATGTCCGCCCCGCGGTTCTGGACGAGGCGCGGGCCGAAGGGGCGGATTTTGTCACCTGCATCCGGAAAGGCGTGTTCACGGTGCCGGGAGACGGCTGCATCGATTTTGCGCCCATCGTGTCAGAGCTGGCCGCTCGGGGCTACGACGGCTGGGCAATGCTTGAGGGCGAGCAGGATCCGGCGCTTCATCCTCCGTTCGAATACGCGCGCAGCGCTCTGCGCTATATTGACGCTCTGCTGGAAGCGGCAAGCGGAAAGGAGTAAACGATGACGAACAAACCAATTTCGTTCGATGCGTCGAAGCCGCTTGACTTCGTCGCCGTCGGCCGTCTTTGCATCGATCTGAACGCGAATGAAATTAACCGCCCGATGGAGGAGACGGTCACCTTTACCCAATATGTAGGCGGTTCGCCGGCGAACATTTGCATCGGCATGTCCCGGCTGGGGCTCAAAACCGCTTTTATCGGCAAAGTCGCAGACGATCAGATGGGCCGGTTCATTACCGGCTATCTTGAACGGGAGGGCATCGACACTTCCGGCGTAACCGTCGATCGGACGGGAGCCGTCACCGGGCTTGCTTTTACGGAAATTAAAAGCCCGACGGACTGCAGCATTCTCATGTACCGGGACAATGTCGCGGATTTGAAGCTGGAGGCTGGGGAAGTGCGCGAGGAGCTGATCGCCGGCGCGAAGCTGCTGCTGATCTCCGGCACGGCGCTTGCGAAGAGCCCGTCTCGCGAAGCGGTGTTCCAGGCGCTGGATTACGCGAAGCGTCACAGAGCCGTAATCGCCTTCGATCTCGATTACCGGCCGTACACGTGGACGTCCGACGAGGAGACGGCGGCTTACTATAATCTCGCGGCTGAGAAGTGCCACATTATTATCGGAACGCGGGAAGAGTTCGACATGATGGAGCGCCTCGGCGGCAATCCGACGCGAGATGACCATATTACGGCGGCGAAATGGTTCCAACATTCGGCGGGCATCGTCATTATCAAGCATGGCAAGGACGGTTCGATCGCGTATACGGACGACGGCGCTTCGCACAGGGCGAGAAGCTTCCCGGCCAAGGTCGTGAAGACGTTCGGAGCGGGCGACTCCTATGCGGCGGGCTTCCTCTACGGTCTGATGCAGGGCTGGGATATTCCTGCGAGCATGGAGTTCGGCAGCGCCGCCGCGTGCATCGTCATTTCCAGCCATAGCTGCTCGGATGCGATGCCGAAGGCGCCGCAGGTTCACGACTATATCGAACGCTGCCTCAAAGGCGAGATTGCCGGCACGAGCAGCTAGGAAGACGATCGAACAAAAAAGAGGGGAGCAACCGATGATGAGCGAAAGCGTGAAGACGTTGAACAACTTGATTGGCGGACAATGGGTGCCTTCCCGTTCCGGCAGGACGGAGCCGGTCTATAACCCGGCTACGGAGGAGGTGCTGGCCTATGTGCCGATCTCGACGCGGGAGGAGCTGGACGAGGCGGTCGCCGCAGCGAGAACGGCGTTCCGCAGCTGGAGCAAAACGCCGGTACCGCGCCGCGCCCGCGTTCTTTTCAAATACCAGCAGCTGCTGGTCGATCATTGGGATGAGCTGGCGAGGCTCATTACATTGGAGAACGGCAAAAGCTTCACGGAAGCATATGGCGAAGTCCAGCGCGGCATCGAGTGCGTCGAATTCGCGGCAGGGGCGCCGACGCTGATGATGGGCAGGCAGCTTCCGGATATCGCAACGAATCTGGAATCGGGGATGTATCGATATCCGATTGGCGTCGTAGGCGGCATTACGCCGTTCAACTTCCCGATGATGGTGCCATGCTGGATGTTCCCGCTCGCTATCGCATGCGGCAATGCGTTCGTCCTAAAGCCGTCGGAGCGGACGCCGCTGCTGGCTGTCCGGCTCGCCGAGCTGTTCGCGGAGGCGGGGCTGCCGGCGGGCGTGCTGAGCATCGTCCATGGCGCGCATGATGTCGTGAACGGCATTTTGGAAAACCGGGACGTAGCGGCGGTTTCGTTCGTCGGCTCGCAGCCGGTTGCCGAATACGTCTATAAGAAAGGCACGGCAAGCGGGAAGCGGGTGCAAGCGCTGGCCGGCGCAAAAAATCATTCGATCGTCATGCCGGATGCGGATCTGGATGCAGCCGTTACTCAAATCGTCAGCGCGGCTTTCGGTTCGGCGGGAGAGCGCTGCATGGCTTGCGCGGTCGTTATCGCCGTTGGCGACGTTGCCGAGCCGCTCGTTGCGAAGCTGCGCCAAGCGGCGGACGACATTAAGATCGGCAACGGCATGGAGGAGAGCGTCTTCCTTGGACCTGTCATCCGTGACTCGCATAAGGAGCGGACGATAGGGTACATCGAGTCCGGCGAGCAGGAAGGAGCGACTTTGCTGCGCGACGGCCGCAAGGATGCGGCGGTCAGCGGCGGAGGCTATTTTGTCGGGCCGACGATCTTCGATCACGTAAGCTCCGAGATGAAAATATGGCGGGACGAAATCTTCGCCCCGGTCTTGTCCATCATGCGCGCGTCTTCGCTGGATGAGGCGATTGAAATCGCCAACCGGTCTGCGTTCGCCAATGGCGCTTGTCTGTTCACCAGGGATGGCGGCAGCGTCCGCCAGTTCCGGGAGACGATCGACGCCGGCATGCTGGGCATCAATCTCGGCGTTCCCGCGCCGATGGCGTTTTTCCCGTTCTCAGGCTGGAAGGATTCGTTCTATGGAGACCTTCATGCGAACGGCACGGACGGCGTGGAGTTCTATACGCGCAAAAAAATGGTGACGGCTCGCTGGTAAGCAGCAAGCATGCGGAGACGCAAGTCATATTTCATAAAGGACAGGCGCGAAGCCGAAATCGGCGGCGCGCCTGAATCGGAAGGAGCGGCAGCATGAAAAAGGTTAAAGTTGGCATTATCGGCACAGGCCGCATCGGCAAAATTCATGCCGATAATCTGCTCCGTATGGCGGAGGCGGAGGTTGTCGCGATCAGCGATTTGTTCGTCACCGAGGAGCTGAAGGCTTGGGCGGGGGCACGCGGCATCGGGATCGTCACGCCAGACAGCGCTGAACTGGTACGGCATCAGGAAATCGACGCGCTGTTTATTTGCTCGTCGACGGACACGCATGTGCCGTTGATCATCCAAGCCGCGGCAGCGGGCAAGCATATCTTCTGCGAGAAGCCGGTCAGCATGGATGCCGTAAGGACCCGAGAGGCGCTCGAAGCGGTCCTGATGGCCGGAGTGAAGCTGCAAATCGGCTTCAACCGCCGATTCGACCATAACTTCAAGCGGCTGCGCGAGCTAGTCGGCCAGGGGCGCGTAGGCGTGCCGCATCTTATCAAGATTACGTCGCGGGATCCGAATCCCCCTAGTCCGGCTTACATTAAAGTGTCCGGCGGCATCTTCATGGATATGGCGATTCACGATTTCGACATGGCCCGTTATTTGGCCGGCAGCGAGGTCGATACCGTATTCGCCCAAGGCGCGGTGCTCGTCGATCCGGTGTTCGGGGAATTGGACGATCTGGACACGGTTATTACGACGCTGACGTTCGAGAGCGGCGCGCTCGCCGTCATCGACAACAGCCGCCGCGCAGCGTACGGCTACGATCAGCGGGTTGAAGTTTTCGGCTCCCGAGGAGCTGCAGCCGCCGACAACGACTACCCGAATACCGTTGTTGTCAGCGACGAAAACGGCGTCGGCCGCGATAAGCCGCTTCATTTTTTCCTCGAAAGGTATAATGAAGCGTACGTCGAGGAGGCAAAAATGTTCATCGACAGCGTGCTGCATGACCGTCCGCTCCCGGTTGAAGGCTTCGACGGGCTGCAGGCGGAGCTCATTGCGCAGGCCGCAAAGCGGTCCGTCAAGCTGGGCAGACCGGTCAAGCTCAGCGAACTGGCATAAATGGAGCAGAGAGGAGAGCGAATCCTTATGGTCAATCTAATTGTACCGCCGAGGCCGGCGCCAGATTCGGACGGCTGCGTGCTATCGGTCACGCCGCAATCGGCGGGGTGGGATTATGTCGGCTTTGAAGTGTACCAGCTAGCTCAGGGTCAGACGCTACGGCGCGAGACGGGCGAGCATGAGGCTTGTCTAGTGCTGCTAAGCGGCAAAGCGGACGTCGCGACGAACGCCGAAAGCTGGAGCGGCATCGGCGAGCGGATGAGCGTGTTCGAGAAAAAGCCGCCATACGCCGTCTATGTGCCAAGCGGAGACCGCTACGCCGTGACGGCGTTGACGGAGCTTGAGGTGGCGGTATGTATGGCCCCTGGCAAGGGAGGGCGCGGAGCGCGTCTCATTGCGCCGGAGCAGGTCGTCATCGAGCAGAGGGGCAGCGGCAGCATGGAACGGCTCGTTCAGCATATCTTGCCGGAGAGCGAGCCCGCTGACAGCCTGCTTGTCGTCGAGGTGTTCACGCCCGGCGGCAACTGGTCGAGCTACCCTCCGCACAAGCATGACCAGGATAACCTGCCGGAGGAGTCGCTGCTCGAAGAAACGTACTATTATCATACAAATCCGTCCTCGGGCTTCGCGATTCAGCGCGTCTATACGGACGACCGCTCGCTTGACGAGACGCTAGCCGTGCGCGACGGCGAGACGGTGCTCGTGCCAAGAGGATATCATCCCGTCGCGGCACCTCCAGGCTACGACGTCTATTATTTGAATGTGATGGCCGGACCGAACCGTACTTGGAAAATTCGCAACGACCCTGAACACGAATGGCTGGCGCCTCCGCAGACGGGACCAAGAAATCGTTGAAAGCGCTCTCCAATTGGAGCATAATGGAAGTGCGATTCGATTCGAGCGAATGGAGAACGGAATGATGAAACCGACCATTTATGATATTGCCAAGGAAGCGGGCGTGTCCATTGCTACCGTATCCCATGTCATTAACGGGAAGGGGAAAATCAGCAAGGAGCGTCGAGAGGAAATTAGGCGTATCATGGCGCGTATGGGCTATAAGCCGAGCATGATCGCTTCCGCGCTTACCAGCAAGAAGACTTATGCGCTGGGATTGCTCGTGCCGGACATATCCAACCCCTTTTTTGCCGAGATTGCCAGGGCGGTCGAGGACGAGGGGCAGCGTTACGGCTACAGCGTCTTCATATGCAGCACCGATAACAACGACGAAAAGGTCGAGCGCTATGCCGCCCTGCTTCAGCAGAAAAAGGTGGACGGCGTTATTATCGGGACGGGGATGAAGGAGCCGTCGGCGCTTGAGCCGCTGCTTCGCAACGGCGTTCCGACCGTGTTTCTTGCCCGCGAGTTTCCGTCGGTACGCGTTCCGACAGTTGTCGTGAACGATTACGCGGGCGGCGCTGCCGCTGCTCAGCATCTCATCGAGCTGGGGCACCGCCGTTTAGGCGTGCTTGCCGAGCAGGACTCGATCAGCAGCAGCAGAGAGAGGGTGCGCGGGTTCAGGCAAACCGCCGAAGCGGCCGGTATTTGGCTCGACCCGGCTTTGATTATTAGCAGCGGCATCAAAGAGGGCAAGGTCAAAGCGCTTGAGCTTCTGCAGAGGGAGAATCGTCCGACCGCCATCTTTTGCTGCAACGACTTGCTTGCGATCGGGGCGCTTCAAGCGGCCAAAGGAACAGGCCTGAGCATACCATATGACTGCTCAATTGTAGGATTCGATGACACGGTGCTCGCTTCCGTTACGGATCCGCCGCTTACAACGGTTGCTCAGCCGATCGAACAGATGGGGCAGACGGTCGTTCAGCTTCTACTCCGCCATATCGGTCAGCCGGGGGAGCCGCCCGAACGAATCGTGCTGCCTCCCGTACTCTCGATACGGCAATCTTCCTCAGAACCAGCGTGCGATAAACGATAATCTCTTTGCCGATAGGCGGAAGGGGTTATCGTTTTTTTTTTGAGGTTGACATTTATTTCGTTCTATACTGTGCAGACAACAAGCTTTACTTCTAGTAGAATGCTCTTATTAGATACCGTACCGCCATATTTTATGCAACTTGTAAGCTTGAAAGGATGGAATAACGACTTCATGGAAATATCGCAACCAGACAATAGCCTTCCGGGAAAGGCGAAAGGCAGCTTCCCCATTTCACTGCTCTCGCTAACCGTCGGCGCCTTCGCGATCGGCATGACCGAATTCGTCATTATGGGCATTTTGCCTAACGTAGCGAGCGATCTTGGCGTCAGCATTCCAGCGGCGGGCCAGCTGATCACGATGTATGCGCTGGGTGTTGCTGTCGGCGCACCGATTCTGACGCTGCTGACGCACCGGATTCCGCAGAAAAAGCTGCTGATCGCGCTTATGCTGCTCTTTATCGCGGGTAACGGCTTATCCGTCATCGCTCCGAATTATGCTGTCCTAATGGGCGCAAGAGTGCTTACCGCGCTAACGCACGGCACCTTCTTCGGCGTGGGGGCGGTCATCGCGGCCAACCTGGTCCGTCCGGACAAGAAAGCGGGCGCCGTCTCCGTCATGATGGCCGGCCTGACCATTTCGAATATTCTTGGCGTGCCGCTTGGCACCTATATCGGCCAAAATATGGGCTGGCGCGCAGCTTTCGGGGCCATTGCCCTCATGGGCGTTGTAGCGCTGGCCGGCATCATCCTACTCATTCCGCGCTTGCAGCAGCCGAAGGCGTCCAGCATTCTTCAGCAGGTAGCGGCGTTGGTTAGTCCGAAACTGATGGTGTTCCTGCTCATTTGCGCGCTGGGCAACGCGGGTCTGTTTGCGGTCTTCACCTACATTACGCCGCTGCTTGTCGATATTACAGGATTTGCTGAACATAGTGTGACCTGGATTCTAGTATTATTCGGCATAGGAGTGACCGTCGGCAATATGATTGGCGGCAAACTGGCGGACTGGAAGCTTATGCCTTCGCTTCTGGGCACATACATCGTTGTCGTTCTCGCTTTAACGGCGTTGACCTTTACGATCCGCAGCGAAATTGCCGCCGTTGCGACGATCTTTGTTTGGGGAGCGGGCTCTTTCGCCGTAATGCCTGGCTTGCAGGTCCGGATTATGGGCATCGCCAAGGACGCTCCGGCATTAGCCTCCACATCCAGCCATTCCGCGGGGAATCTCGGCAATGCGGTTGGCGCTTTCGTCGGCGGATGGGTGATTATGCATTTGTCGCTGGCGTCGCTTCCTTGGGTCGGAGCGATTCTGGTAGGCCTGGCTCTGGCGATCGGCGCCGGCAGCATGCTGATGGAACGGCGGGCGGCAGTTAATCCTGATAAAGAGATAAACGTAAGAACATATGGGTAAGCATACACAGACGCTCATCGCCACGAGCGTCTGTTTTTTTGGCTATAAGGAATAAAATGCTCGGTTCGGCTGTGTGCATTTTTACAAAAAAATAGTTGATTTCCATTATAGTTAATCCTTTCAAAGAACGTTAAACTGTTACTTGAGGGAGCAAGCAGGCAATGCGTAACAGATTATAGAAGGAGCGAGCGATGAACATGAAAATAACAGCTGTTGAAGAGTGTGCGATTGTAGTTGCGGCAGGCGATTCGTTGCGGCTGCCTCAGCATATCGTGGCGGAACTGGAAGGCGGCATGCGTGAAAAATTCCCGGTCGAATGGCAGCCGGTCGAACCGGCGCTGCTCGAGAAGCCGGGAAGCTTTACGGTAACAGGAACGATTCAGGAGGATCGTTATCCGAATCCTCTCGTCCCGAATCGCGCGGATCCCTATGTGTACAAGCACACGGACGGCTATTATTATTTCACCGGTTCCGTGCCGGAGTACGACCGGCTGGTGCTTCGACGCTCCCGGACGATTGCCGGTTTAACGGACGCGGAGGAGACGGTCATTTGGACAAAGCATCAGACAGGCGAGATGGGCAACCATATTTGGGCGCCGGAGCTTCATTATATTCAAGAGAAATGGTACATCTATTTTGCGGCAGGCACGGCTGAGGACAAATGGGCCATCCGTCCTTATGTCCTGGAATGCTCGGATGATAATCCGCTAACGGGCGTCTGGGCGGAAAAGGGGATGATCAAGCTTCCGCTTGACAGCTTCTCGCTGGACGCGACGACTTTCGAACATCAGGGTCTTAGATACTTAGTATGGGCTCAGGCCGATGACGGCTCATGTCTATTTATCGCGAGAATGGATACGCCTTGGTCGATAGCCGGCGAGCCGGTGAAGCTCACATCGCCGGAGTACGACTGGGAAATTCAACGGTTCCGCGTCAACGAAGGGCCAGCGGTATTGCAGCGGAACGGCCGCATATTTCTGGCTTATTCGGCAAGCGGTACGGATGACCGGTATTGTATGGGGTTATTGACGGCCTCCGATTCAAGCGATCCGCTGGATCCGGCATCGTGGTCGAAATCGAAGGAGCCCGTGTTAGTCAGCGATCCGGCCGCTTCCGAGTACGGTCCGGGACATAACAGCTTTACCGTTTCCGAGGATGGTACGGCCGACTTGCTCGTCTATCACTCACGGCCCTATAAAGAGATCAACGGCGATCCGCTTTACGATCCCAATCGTCATGCACGCGTTCAACGGCTGTTATGGAGAGAGGACGGCACCCCCTATTTCGGTTCGCCGGGATGGAAGCTGGATTCGAACGGATTCGCCGCGACAGCCAAGGTGACTGTTCTTTAGAGGAACGGTTGTACCATTCTCATTCATAAAATCGTTGTTGGATTAATAGGCATGCATGGTATGAAAGATAACGAGAATGAAGAGGAGCTGACGGGATGAAAATTCGTTCCTTAGAACTGTTCAAGGTTCCGCCGCGATGGCTTTTTCTAAAGGTGACGACGGACGACGGGGTGATCGGCTGGGGAGAGCCGGTTGTGGAAGGGCGTGCCGATACGGTGCGAGCTGCTGTGGAGGAGCTGTCCGATTATTTGATCGGCAAGGAAGCGGGAAACATCGAGGATTTATGGCAGGTGCTGTACCGAGGCGGCTTCTACCGCGGCGGTCCGATCTTAACCAGCGCTATCAGCGGGATCGAGCAGGCGCTGTGGGATATTAAAGGGAAGCGGCTTGGGGTGCCGGTCTATGAGCTGCTCGGCGGCAAAGTGCGCGATAAAGTGAGGGTATACGGCTGGATCGGCGGCGACCGGCCTTCGGATACGGCAAGCGCGGCGCTGGAGAAGGCGGCGCAGGGCTACACCGCTATCAAGATGAACGGCACGGAGGAGCTGGATTGGATCGATTCCTACGGCAAAGTGGAGGCGGCGGTCGCCCGTATAGCGGCAATTCGCGAGGCGGTCGGTTACGGCCTTGACGTCGGCATCGATTTCCATGGCAGAGTACATAAAGGGATGGCAAAAATATTGGTGAAGGAGCTGGAGCCGTTCAAGCCGATGTTCATCGAAGAGCCGGTGCTTCCGGAAAATAACGAAGCGCTCAAAGCAATCGCCGGCTACACGTCGACGCCGATTGCGACGGGCGAGCGGATGTATACGCGGTGGGGCTTTAAGTCGCTGCTGGAGACAGGCGCGGTCGATATTATTCAGCCCGACCTTAGCCATGCGGGGGGCATCTGGGAAGTGCGCAAAATTGCGGCGATGGCGGAAGCCTACGATGTTGCGGTCGCTCCGCATTGCCCGCTCGGACCGATCGCGCTGGCGGCGTCGCTGCAGCTTGACTTCTGTACGCCCAATGCGTTTATTCAGGAGCAGAGCCTTGGCATCCATTATAATGAAGGCTCCGACCTGCTTGATTATTTGGCGGATCCCGGCGTCTTCGAGTATAAGGACGGCTATGTAACCGCATGGAATAAGCCGGGACTCGGCATTGAAATTGACGAGGAGAAAGTGAAGGAGATGGCTGCGATCGGGCATTCCTGGCGTAATCCGGTATGGCGCAACCGCGACGGCAGCATAGCCGAATGGTAGTTATAGAATGAACAGCGAACGTTAACGCCACCTTCGTGAAGGTGGCGTTTTTGCTGAGGCGTTATGCTGTTCGCCATAAATCGAAGAAAAGGCGGGTGAATGGCGTTAAGCTTTCGTTAATGCAAAGAACGCCGAAGCATGAGGCGGCAGCGAAACGGCGATCTGATCCGAGACGCTATCCCTATCCCGCTGTTTCCATAGATCTCTTACAGCGTACTTGCCGGTTAGGCCTAACTGGTCCAAAGAGACGGCTACTTCCGTCTCCTCTTCGCGGAGGTTGAACAGCGCGACATACACCTGTCCGTTGGAATCCTCGGAGCTCCATACGGTACGGTCTTCCTGACGGTATACCATTCGCGGGCTGCGGCCCTCCTTATGGGCTCTTAGAACATCCTCATTGGTGAGGAGAGACAGCGTCCAATCATCGTTATCCCGCAGCTCTCCGCCGAACATAAGCGGCGAGCGGAAGATGCTCCACAAGGTCATCATGGTCACCTGCTCATCCTTCGTAAAGCGGGTCCAGCGGTCCGCCCCGCCGCCGTCGACAGAGCGGATGCCCAGATGGCCAAGCGGCAGCATATCGCAATCTGGCCAAGACCCAAGCCCTACGTGCGGAGCCCATTTCTCAGCCCGCTCGAACATTTCGTAAAGCAGCCTCCATATATCCCAGAAGTCGTCCGTCATCCGCCACATGTTGGCGTTATCCCGCAGAAGCTCGGCATATTCGAGCGGGGCGGGACCGGGCGATAAGCTGAGCACCATCTCGCGTCCGCATTTATCGATGGCGCGCCGGATCATTTGAATCTCTTCCGCATGGATGCCGTACAGCCTCGACGCGGCAATGTCGTCTACCTTCACGAAGTCGACGCCCCATTCCGCATAAAGCTCGAATAAGGAATCGTAATAAGCTTGCGCGCCTTCCTTGCGCGGATCGACCCCATACATGTCAGTATTCCAAGGGCAGATTGAATTCGTATGCGCAATGTCTCTCGCCGTGGCGTTCGTTCCCTTAATCGGCGTGCCCGCATGCACCGCCTGGCGCGGAATGCCGCGCATGATGTGGATGCCGAACTTCAGTCCCAGACTATGCACATAATCGGATAGAGGACGGAAGCCTTTCCCTCCGGCTGAAGAGGGAAACCGATTCGCTGCAGGAATTAATCTTGAATATTCGTCCATCTCGAGGGGGACAAACGGCCTGTACTGTGAAGATACTGCGCCGGGCTCCGACCACTGAATATCGACGACAACGTACTCCCAGCCGAACCGATGCAAATGCTTGGCCATGTATTCCGCATTTCCCCGAATCTCTTCTTCGCGCACCGCGGCTCCGTAGCAATCCCAGCTGTTCCAGCCCATCGGCGGCGTTTCAGCCCACTGATGATGATTCATAAGCGACACTCCCTGTTATTATTTTGCTCTATTTAAATAAAAGTATAGATCAAATAAATCGGGGTATCTACGCGAAGTTATTGCTCGTATTTGCACTATATTGCTCTTACCTTAAGGTCATTCGATTTACGGGCAGCATGGCATTGCCGTGACGGTAATCGCTGGGACTGCACCCGATATGGTGCTTAAACACCTTCGTAAAGTAACTGCCGCTCGTATACCCGACCTGCTTGGCGATCTCTTCAAAGGATAACGCCGTATTTTTGATCAAATCCACAGCTTTCTCCAGCCTGATCTGGGTTAAATGCTGGATAGGCGTCTGGCCCGTCGTGCGGGTAAAAAGGCGGTTGAAATGATATTTGGAAAGCCCGGCATAGTCGGCGATTTGTTCAAGGCCTATCGGGTGCTGATAACGATCGTTCATAAATTGAACAGCATCACGAAGCGATTGCGGCCACTCTTCTTGGGAGGAGGAGGGGAGCCGGCTGAATCGGTAAAGCTCCATGATGAAATGATAGACGAGCGCAGAGGCCCGAAATATATCATCAATCCGGTCCATGCTTGCTTCGCGGTATATATTATAAATGGAATGAATCGGCGAGCTGTCCAGCGGGATCTTGGGAACAGGACCAACCCGCTGGATAATATTCTCCCATATATCCGTTAAATGAGAAGGGCGGACGAGGATGAAAATAAACTCCCAGTGGTCGCTCTGCGGCGGCAAATAATAATGGTGGTCACCGGGTATTTCCACCATGAACGCATGATTAGGCGAGACGGTATAAGGCGTACCGCCGATTTCCACAATGCCGTAGCCTGAGAGAGTATATTGGAATAAGTAAAGGGGCCCGTCCTGCCTTTGGCGTCCATGCCAGCAGTAATCCCGATTCGTGACCCTGTAATACCCCGCACAATATAGGTTCAACAGTGAGTCCATAT
Source organism: Paenibacillus nanensis (assembly GCF_003583765.1). Lineage (GTDB taxonomy): Bacteria > Bacillota > Bacilli > Paenibacillales > Paenibacillaceae > Pristimantibacillus > Pristimantibacillus nanensis. The sequence goes on along the minus strand of NZ_QXQA01000002.1, from coordinate 458,828 downwards.
CAGGCTCGGAAAATCGATATCCGTACACGCCATGTCGAATGGATTTGAACATGCGAATTCTCCTTCATTGGCTTTCAGAAGTAACAGACGGAAAAATACAAGGTTAATAATAAAATTATAAACGAAGCAGGTGTTGATATGAAGCAAGTCAAGTATGAGAGCCAGTTGAACGGGTTGCGAGGAGTCCCTCATGGTCCGGGGTCTTTCATCAATGCGAGTCTGCGTCTTTAGTGGATACGGCCTTGTCGGCTGAGCCTATAGAAAATAATTTCATTGAAATATCCGGAGACCGCACGTCGCAATTCAGCAGCTCAAGGCTCGGGTCGGTGATGATGTTCAAAGTGAGCGAGGAAGTGCCGAAGGGAGCGCTTCGGTCGTTGTAGGAATAGGGTGGCGTGTTGGAAGCCTGCGGACTAGCCGTTCCATTGCTATAATAGAAGGAAACGGTTAGGAAAGGGCTGAAAGACATGATAACAAAGAGCATTCGGAGCCAACCAGCCCGTATATTGGTTTCACTTTTATCCGCAATCATCGGCGGCGTCTTGTTTGAATGGCTGCATATTCCCGTTCCTTGGCTTCTTGGGCCTATGGTCGCGGCGTTAATTGGCTCTTCCGTATGGAAGGAAGGCTATCATTGGCCGATGTCGGTGCGAAATGCCAGTATGATTACGGTCGGGTATACGATGGGGCTGGCGATGACGGGGGAGGCGCTCCGGGAAATCGGCAGCCAGCTGCCTTATATGGTAATCATGACGGCGCTTCTGCTGCTATATTGCGCGTGTATCGCCTATGTCGTGTCCAAATTGTCGAAATCGGATTATAAAACGGCGCTCATGAGCAGCATTCCCGGCGGACTTTCGCAAGTGCTCATACTGGCTGAGGAAACGAAAGGCATCAATATTACGGTCGTAACCGTCACGCAGGTCATGCGGCTGATGATGATTGTCATTTGCGTGCCGCTCCTTGTGTACAGCCCGTTCTTAGGTCTTGCGGAAGGAGCGGGCAACGAGGCGGCGGCTTCCGAGCCTTTGGCGGCAGCGACGGCCGAAGCAGCTAGCTGGAGCGGGTTGTTTCCGAATGTGCTGTTATTCGCTGCGGTAAGCATCGTATTTGCTTTTGCCGGTCAAAAGCTGAAGCTGCCTACCGCTTTTTTGCTGGGGCCGCTTATAGGCGCTTCGTTATTGCAGTTTCTTGGCGTCCATGGACCAGCGCTTCCGAATGGAATGATAAATGCAGCCCAGTTAAGCATCGGCATTTATGTCGGACTTATGCTGAAGCCTGCCAAGCTTCCGAACAAGCTTCGGACAATAACGCTAGCGGCTTTCAGCGGTATGCTGCTTATCGCAGGGGCTATCGGGTTAAGCTTACTGTTAACGAAGCTTGAGCCGGTATCTCTTGCGACTGCGCTTCTTAGCCTTGCGCCTGGCGGGATGGACCAGATGGGCGTCATCGCCCATGCGGTCGATGCGGATTTATCGATGGTAACGGGCTATCAGCTGTTTCGTATATTTTTTATTTTATTTATCGTGCCGCTGCTATGGCGTTTCCTATTTAAGCCGGGCCCATCAAGGAGGTCCGGGGAAGAGCTGAAGACAAGAGACGCCGGCGGGGACGCGCATAATACGGAGTAATGAGTATTTCCTGATGCACGAGCCGGCGCCGCCGGCTTTTTTTCGTTTTTCAGACTGTTTTAACTCTTGTCCAAAAAATTTTTTTTAGCGTGAAAAAAACGAGACTCTTGAATTGTATTCCTTATGTAAGGCAACCCAAATTCTAAACGAGGTGAAAAAAATGAAAACAACGTTCAAAATGCTGGCTTTATCCGCTGCAACCGCGGTTTCCTTAACCTTTGTCAGTCATAGCTATGCGGCCTCCAGCTCCTTCACGGATCTTACGAATATCGCGGCAAAGGATAAAATTATAGCTTTGCAGGAACAAGGCATCGTCCGCGGCATTTCGGAAACGTTATTTGCCCCGAACGAAACCATCACGGCGGCACAAGGAATTCAGCTTATTGTAAACGCCGCTAATTTAAATCTGGATCTTGTAAGGTTTCTCGTAGAGCCAAAGGCGACGGATTATTTCAAAAACGCTGACGACGATGCGTGGTATGCGAATGCGCTGATTACGGCAAGCGTGAATGGCGTCGAACTGCCGGCCGACCTGGATCCGAACAAGAAATGGACGCGCGAAGCGTTCACTCACTATCTCATCCGAACGATTGAAGCGCACAGCAATTTGCCGATGATGAATCTTGCTCCAGTCGAGATTAACGACGAAGAGGACCTAACGATCGAATACAGCGGATCCATCCAGCGGGCGCTTGCTTATGACGCCATGAAGCTGGATGAGCAAGGGAACTTCCGTCCAAAAGCCGAGATCTCCAGGGCTGAAGCGGCGGAGCTCATCTACAATGTGCTCGAATACGTCAAAGCGCATCCTGCTCCATCGCCGCAGCCGGAGCCGGAGACGGGTAGCGAAACAAACGCATAAAATTGATGGTCCGAGCCGTCGGGTTGGAGAATACTTGCCCGACAAATCGCTGATTGGAAACGCCGCCTTGATGAAGGCGGCGTTTTTTTACGATGAGGGTGCAGGGATATTCGAACGATTCGTCGAAAGGAGTGCAAACGAGTTGATTTTTCCACTGCTAGGAGGTTAATCGATGAACGCTTCCGCAAATGAAAAGCCCATCCACAGAGTGATTGCGAGAGCCCAGCTGAAGCCAGGCAGCGTAGAAGAGGGGATAAGAGCAGCGATGGAGGATGTGTCAGGCAGGCGGCGGATAGAAAGCGGGCAGCTGATGACGTTTGGCTGCTTCCGCTGGGAGCGCAATTTGTTCCTTTATGCGGAATGCGTCGGAAAGAAGCTGGACGCGGAAGAGCTCCTGCCAATCATGTCGCCGTATTTGGAGCTATGGCCGGGACATGAGCAGAAGCGCCTTTGGATTCCGATGATCGATGTCTTTCATTTCAATGAACCGGCCTGCCCAGACCACTGGAAGCGAAAGACGGAGGTGGAACGCCGCGCAGGCAGGGTTGCCCATCTTAAGCCGGAGATGGCGGCCAGCTATATTTATTACCATTACCAGCTCCAAGAAGAGCGGGCGTTTCACGGACCGAAATATGAGATCATTGCGATGCACGAAAATCTGCTGTTCGGTTACCAGGAGTTTCCGGCAATTGTAGAGGCGCCGGTGCTTCCGGGGCGGCTTGACACACATGGAACGCCGGAGGAATGGAAGGACTCGCGGATGGATTTGCACTTCCAGCCTTGGCCGGACGGTCATTTATATTTCAAGCAGGTGGAGACTCTATTCGCTTATTATGGCTTCGAATAATGAAAACCCCAGCCGATTCGGTCATCGCTGCCCGGCTGGGGTTGGTATTGCCGCATGTTGCGGCCTTCATAAAAAGATGGGCATCCTCCCGCTAGGTCGAGATGAAGCCGCCAATATAGCCATAATTTACTTCCCTTATTTTCAAACCGAGCCTGCCGTCCGGAACATCGAGGACAAGAGGGTGCTCCGTTTTCTTGCATAGCAGCTGCCTGCCTAACGGGGAGATGAATGAGATCCGGTTACGGTCCGGGTCGCTTTCCGTAGGATAGACGAGCGTAAAGGAGTCAGCCGACCCGTCGTCATCATACGTCACCTTCACCGTACTGCCAATCAGGATATCGGTTTTCAGCCTGGAGCCTAGGACCGAATCGTCATGTTCCAGCGCGGCCGATAATTGCTCCATATATTCGCGGATGAGATCCTCGATTAATTTTTTTTCAACAGGGTTGAATTCTGCCAAATAGGTATTCGAGAAAGCCGGCAGCCTCTCATCGAAATAGACAAGCTGACGGACTAAATGTCCTCTCGCGGCGCTAAGGGGGCTCAAACTATGGCGCATAATAGATATCACTCCCGACTAGTTTTCTCCAGATCCATGTGATGCGTTGAACGTTATTCATTTAAAATAAACCTCCTAATAAAAATGAGTTCTCGAAAGCATTTCAGGGAAAAATGCAGATGGCATCGTTTTTTTTACGATGGTACCGCATTTGGCGTTTAGGGCCTTCACCTCTTTCCTTACATTTACTGTAAAAGTGCTCGAAAATGGACGAGGGCATCCCGCAATGCCGCGGAATGCCACTCGGAGAGACCATATCATGGAAATACTGGGATGTCAACCGTCATGCATTCGTTGTATTGACACCAATGTTCGCCGATGATATGGTGTTGACAAGCGAGGCATTTCGAAGGTTCGTTCGAAATGAAAGGAGATGAAATAGATGATTCAAGTGAAGGAATTTGTAGACAGCGACCGCACTCTCGCGGTGGATGAGTCCAATAAATTTCTTGCCGGTCTCCCGGACGATGCCATTATAGATGTAAAGTACTCCGCAAATTATAAAAAGCTTTCTAATGGCCAGGAGACTCAAAGAAGCGCAATATTAGTCGTTTATAAGGTCAACAAGTAGTCAGGGTTCCTACTCGGCATAAAGATTCCGGCTGCGGCCGGCAATTCCTGATGCGGCAAGCGGCAGCCCGCGGACATAAGATTATGTCCGTGGGCTGCCGCTTTTTTATGGTAGCGGCTGTCTAAGGAACGGAGACAAGATGTGCCGCCTTATTTTTTTGCAATGTCCAAAATGATGTATAATAAACTGGGAAAACATTCAAATGAAATGAGGTTAGGCATGAAAACAAAGCACAAAAAGCCTGAAGTATGGAATAAGATTTTACGAGGGATCGGCGTTATCCTCGGCGCATTTATTACCGCCTATGGACTTGAAGCCGTATTAATTCCGAACAGCGTATCCGATGGCGGCGTGACAGGCCTTAGTATCGTAGGGTCGGAGCTGTTCGGTTTGCCTCTTGGCATTCTCATCGCGATTCTTAATATACCTTTCGTGTATTTAGGATATAAGCAAATCGGAAAAAGCTTTGCGGTCTATTCCGTCCTCGGCATCGCTTCATTGGCGATAGGAACAGTCGTTATGCATCATATCTCGCCGATTATCGAAGGCGATACGCTGCTTGTCACCGTGGTCGGAGGCATTATTATCGGTTTCGGAATGGGTCTTGCTTTGCGCAACGGCGGCGCGCTTGACGGCATCGATATGCTGGCGGTCCTGCTGTCTCGGAAGCTGCCGTTTGGAACAAGCGATCTTATTTTATTTTTGAACGTTTTTGTCTTTATCGTCGTGTCGTCCGTATTCGGCCTGCAGGGCGCCATTCTTTCGGGCATCGCTTATTTCATCGCGTCCAAAGTGATTCATATCGTCGAAGAAGGCTTAAGCGGAGCCAAAACGTTCAAAATCATTACGAAGCAGCCCGAAATTATGATCGAGACGATCCGCGACCGTTTAGGCCGCGGTGCGACGTACAGTACGGTGCAGGGCGGCTATACGAACGAGCATTTCAAAGAAATTACATGCGTCATTAACCGGCTGGAAGAACGGAAAATGAAAGAAATTATTTTGGAAATCGACGAGCATGCTTTCATTATGGTTTACGATGTGGCAGAGGTAAAAGGCGGTAACTTTAAGAAAAAGGATATACATTAGGCAGGGGGAGCGGCTGTCCGGGACTTTCTATCAAGTTTGGGGCGGTCGCTTTTTTTTTTGCAAATTGGTCACGAAGAAATGATGTTGCGGAAATCAAAGCGGAGGCCCTACAATATGGACATCCAACCAATTTTCTGTCATGGTCGTTAAAGGAGGCAAAAACAATGTTGTTGGCACCAAAATCGAAGCTGGTGATGATCGGCGACTCCATTACGGATTGCGAGCGGGCTAGACCCCGCGGAGAAGGACTTTTCGGAGCAATCGGCAAAGGCTATGTGTCGCTTGTGGACGCGCTGCTGACTTCGGCATACCCGGAGCTAGGGATTCGGGTTGTAAACATGGGAACAAGCGGCAACACCGTTCGAGACTTGAAGGAGCGCTGGCAGACGGACGTGCTAGATCTGAAGCCTGACTGGCTGTCGATCATGATCGGCATTAACGATGTCTGGCGGCAATATGACCTGCCGGCTCAGACCGAGCAGCATGTGGATATCGCCGAATATGAAGAAACGCTGGAGCAGCTCATTAAGCAAACAAGGCCGCAGCTTCAAGGGCTTGTGTTAATGACGCCGTTCTATATCGAACCGAATGCGGCGGATCCGATGCGAAGCGCAATGGATCAGTACGGAGAGGTCGTCAAGAAGCTGGCGTCCAAATATGATGCGAAATTCGTTGATACACAGGCAGCGTTTAACCGGGTGCTCGCCCATATTTATCCTGCAACGCTCGCCTGGGATCGCGTACACCCGAACATGTCGGGACATGCGGTGCTCGCGCGGGCATTCCTTCAAGCGGTTGGATACGATTATAACCGCGGGCTTTAATCAATAAAGAACGGTCGCCAATATCGGCGGCCGTTTTTTTGTTTGAGGAATTTATTTCCTAAGAAGGGATTGACGATAAAGGAATGAGTGGTTATACTGTGTATAACGATATACACAGTAATCACACCGAAGCTGCCCATCGAAAATCCATTAACCCAAGGAGGAGTTTTAGGATGAAAAAGTTTATTCAATTGTTGAGTCCGATTATGTTCCTGGCTTATTTGCTGCTCACACGCTATGTGCCGATGCATGATTTCGTAGACGGTCTGCTGGCGGGTCTGTCTATCGGGCTCAGCGTCCTCGCGTTGATTTTGTTTGCGCAGGGCTCTGCCCCAAAAAAGCGGCACACGCCAACCCGTCTAGGCTAGGCAGTGAGGGCCGCTAATCCCTCGAATGAATAAAAAACACGCCGGCTGCCGGCGTGTTTTTTATTGTTGGCTCCCTATTGGCGCGTCGATGGAGGCATTAAGAGCGCCTTTCCGCCAAATTCATCTCGACGCACATCAGAATGAAGGCGCCTGCGCCGTGAAGGTCGTTTTCGCTGGTCGGGCGGGCGATATAGTGGGCATAGTCGCCGATTCCCGTGCCGATGCAGATGCTGCCGATGACGACATGGCCGTTCTTGTCGAACGTCAATGTGTCGATAACGCCTTGGTAGCCTTTCCAGGCATACTCCAAATATTTGGCGTCCAGGTAACCGAACCGGACGGCTTTGGCAATGGCGTGCGCATACAGCGATGTGCAGGAGTTTTCCAGCCAATTATCCGGGCGGTCGCCTTTGTCGACTACCTGATACCAGCGTCCGGTGGCAGGATCCTGAAACTTCGTCAGCGCAATTAACAGATCTTGAACAATCGTCACAAGCTTCGGCTTATCCGGATGGTCCTCCGGCATGTGCTCGAACATTTCCAGCAAAGCGACGGGATACCAGCCGATGGCGCGGCCCCAGAACTCCGGCGCGAGGCCTGTTACCGGATCGGCCCAGCCGGCTTCCTTGGTTTCGTCCCAGCCGTGGTAAAGCAAGCCGGTGACCGGATCCTTCGTATGCTTCTCCATCAGGATTGCCTGGAAAGCCATCCGATCGAAGTAGTCGCTGTCGCCGAACGTCTTCGCAAATTGCACGGCAATCGGCCCGGCCATATACAAGCCGTCGAGCCACATTTGATTCGGATAACGCCCCTTGTGCCAGAAGCCGCCCGACGGATTTGTCGGCCAGGATTTGAGCAGCGGAACTAACGTATGCAGCGCCTTTTTGTACCGCTCGTCTCCCGTCTGCTCATAGAGGGTGAACAGAAGCACGCCGGGCTGAATGTCATCGAGCTCGTCGGCATTGAACTTCTTGATGCTTCCGTCCTCGAGAACCTGGCTGTCTACCCATCTCTTCATGTAGTCGTACAGTTTTTGTTCGCCGGTCTGCCGCCAGCATTTCTCCATGCCGGACAGAAAGACGCCCTGATGATAATGGAACCGGTCCGGCGGAAGCTTCTCCGGCTCGAACTTGGCCATTAAGGCTTCACAGGCTTTTTGCGCCCACTCGATAGGGGTCATAATAGAAGCGGATGTTGACATGGATCGTGTTCCTCCCTTACGTTTATACCCTTATTCTAGCATTCGAAAATGTGCATGTTTTGCTGATTTCCTCGTATTCTTCTTATTTTTTGCGCTATAATGGTCTTATTAGGGAAGGAGAGCGGAATGGATTGACAGATCATTATTATGGAAACGAGACGGGAACCTTCCGGGTATCCCGCCGGAAGGCGGACAGTCACCATATGCCGGCCAGCCACTTCCACAGCACGTACGAAATTTATTATTTGATGTCCGGCAAGAGAGAATTTTTTATTCGGGACACGACCCTATCCATCAACGAAGGCGAAGTCGTCATCATCGCGCCCAATGTTCTTCATCGCACGACCAACGCCAAGCAGCCGAAGCACGAGCGGCTCATCATCAATATGCATGAGCAGCTTTTTTCGGCGGATGACTCCCATAAGGAAGCTTTGAAGCCTTTATTCGAACGGGATTATGTGGTCGTGAACGCTTCGTTGCGCGACCGGTTGTCGATCGAGTCGGTCGCTCGAGCCATTTTGGAGGAAATGCTGGAGCAAGGCCCGGGCTTCGAGCTGTTCGCGCAGACGCTGGCTGTGCAGCTTCTCATTATTTGCTGCCGGCACGTTAAGCTGAGTCCTATGGAGCCTCAGGCCTCGCTGACTCCGATGCACGATAGAATATCGGAGATTGTCCGCTTTATTAACGAGCATTACATGGAGGATTTGTCCCTTCATTCGCTGGCGGACAGGTTTTATATCAGTCCCTACCATTTGAGCCGATCGTTCAAGGAGGTGACGGGCTTCACGTTTGTGGAGTACGTGAACAGCGTCAGGATCAAGGAGGCGATAAAGCTCCTGAGGGGCTCTGCCATGAAGGTGAATTTGATTGCCAGAAAGGTAGGCTTCGGGAGCGTGACGCATTTCGGCCGGGTGTTCAAGTCGGTAACAGGCAACGCGCCCAAATATTATCGGAAGATCGGCAGTTACGGATAACGATTTATGATCCGTGGCTGCCGTTTTTTTTATGCGCAAAATGCCAGTCTCCATCTATTCAAATCAGCGAAAATAGCACGGAAATTCAAAAATGTCAGTTTCGTTCACTGTCCGAATGCCTCTAATGTTCACGAGTGAACCGGATTTTCACTTTTTTGTTCACGGTCGTTCCCCTAAAGTTGGAATCATCCCGAATGACCGATGACAAGGAAGGAGCCGCAACCATGCGAAAGAAGAAAGGGCTGCTGCATGAGCTTAGCAAAAATCGAATTTTATTCCTCATGCTGCTTCCGACATTGCTGTACTTTTTAATCAACAATTATTTTCCGATGATCGGCATCTATTATGCGTTCGTCCAGTTTGACTTCCATTCGTCGAATCTATTTCAGATGGATTTTGTAGGGCTCAAAAATTTCGAGTTTCTATGGAAGTCCGGCAAGCTGCTAGAACTGACGCTGAATACGATCGGGTACAACATTGCGTTTATCGTTCTCGTAAACTTCTTATCCATTTCAGTCGCCGTGCTGCTAAGTGAGATTAAAGGGAAGTGGTTCAAAAAAATAACGCAATCGGTATTGTTTCTTCCGTACTTCGTTTCCTTCGTAATTTTGAGCGTCATTGTGTTCAACTTGTTCAACTACGACCAAGGCGTGCTGAACACCGTGCTGGAGAGACTCGGCGCTGAACCGGTCGATCTTTATTCGAAGCCGACCGCTTGGATCTTCCTTATTATCATTTTCTTTTTATGGAAGAACTTCGGTTACAGCATGGTCATTTATTTGGCGACGATTACGGGGATCAGCGACGAATATTACGAAGCGGCCAAAATCGACGGGGCAAATATTTTCCAGCGGGCTTGGTATATAACGGTTCCGATGCTGAAAAACACGTTTGTCATTCTACTGTTGTTCGCGCTGGGAGGCATTCTGAAAGGCCAGTTCGATTTGTTCTACCAAATGGTGGGCAATAACGGACTCCTGTTCAGCACGACGGATATTTTGGATACGTACGTCTACCGTTCGCTGCGCGTGACCTTTGATATGGGGATGGCTACCGCGGCAGGGGTTTACCAATCGATCTTCGGATTTGTGCTGATTATGGTCGTCAATACGATCATTAAAAAAATCAATAAAGAGTACGCGCTGTTCTAGAAGGGGGCGGGAGGATTGAAAATCAAGGAAGACAGTTCGACAAAATGGTTCCGGCTGCTGGCTTATACGGTTGTACTTGCAGGAAGCATACTCTGCCTCTTGCCGTTCCTGCTTATTATTTCCGCTTCGCTTACAAGCAACGAGGCTATTATTAGAGAGGGCTACAATATCATCCCAAGCGATTTTTCATTCGATGCGTATAAGCTGATTTTCCTTATTCCGGACGATGTGATTAGAGCCTATGGCGTAACGATCTTCGTTACGGTTGTCGGGACGCTGCTCGGACTGCTGCTGATGACAATGGCCGGCTACGTGCTGCAAAGGAAGGATTTTAAGTACAGAAACTTCTTTTCGTTCTTCATTTATTTTACGACGCTCTTCGGCGGCGGACTGGTTCCCTACTATATGCTGATCACCAACTATCTGAATTTCGAAAATTCGATGAGCGCGTTAATCTGGCCTTCGTTAATGACGCCTTTCCTTATCATTTTGATGAGAAGCTTCATTAACTCCGCCGTGCCCGACGAGGTTGTCGAATCGGCCAAGATCGACGGCGCCAACGATTTCGTCATTTATTACCGGATCGTTATGCCGCTGGCTGTGCCGGGCCTCGCTACGGTAGGACTTTTTCTGGCGCTGCACTACTGGAACGACTGGTTCCACTCCGCCTTGTTCATCAATGACGCGGCCAAATACCAGCTCCAGTTCTATCTGTACAACATCATTAACACAACGAACTTCTTAAACAGCATTGGAGCAGGCGCCGGCGTTGTGCTGTCGGGACCGGTGCCGTCGGAGTCGATGAAGATGGCGATGGCCGTCGTTGTAACGGGACCGATTCTGTTCCTCTATCCGTTCATCCAGCGTTACTTCGTCAAAGGACTGACGATTGGCGCCGTCAAAGGTTAGAACCGGCTATTCTCGGATGGCCGGCTAACATATACAATAAATACGTAAAGGGAGGATTCACATGGCAGGAATACAGAAAAAAGCTTGGGCGCTCGTTCTCTCACTCGTGCTCGCCTTGTCGCTCCTCGCGGCATGCAGCGGCAACGGAGGCAATAACGAGGCAAGTCCATCTCCTTCGGCATCCCCGGCGGATGGCCAATCATCGGAAGGAACTACGGGCATCGATACCTCCAAGCGAGTGGAATTGCAGCTGTACATGCTCGGAAACGCGCCGAAAGACATGCCGAAGGTCGAAGCGCAGATCAACGAGTGGCTGCTCGAGGATTTGAACGCCACGGTGAAATTTAACTACACGACTTGGACGGACTGGGATCAAAAGTACAAGCTGCTGCTTTCCACGGGGCAAGATGTTGATCTGATCTACACGGCGGAATGGACGCAATATCAGCAGTACGCGAAGAACGGCGCATTCCTCGCTCTGGACGAGCTGCTGCCGAAGGCGGCTCCGGCCTTGCAGAGCTTCGTCCCGCAAGAGATGTGGGAAGCTGTCAAAATCGACGGCAGCATTTACACCGTTCCTTCTACGTACAAAGAATACGTAACGGGCGGCTTCGTCTGGCGCGAGGATCTGCGCGCGAAATACAATCTGCCGAAACCGGTGGACATGGATACGTTCGAGGCTTATTTGGCGGGCATTAAAGCCAATGAACCGGATATGCAGCCGGTTGCGGTAGGCGCGGCGGTGGATGCAACGCTTGAGGACGCTCTTCTGGACTTCTATCGTCAAAATGTCGGAGCGCTTCCTTACGGACTGCTCGCCCCGTACAAAGACCCGTCGAATATGGTGAACTATTGGGGCTCCGCGGAGCATCTTGAAGATCTCAAACGGTTCAAAAGCTGGGCCGACAACGGATATTTCTCCAAAAACGAGCTGAATGAAACGGAAAGCAACCAGGATAAAATCATTAACGGAAAAGCCGCCGCATTGTTCTCGGACAATCCGACGCGCTTCAACAGCATGCTGAACCAAATGAAAACGCTCCATCCGGACTGGGAGCTCGGCTATCATCCTTTTGGTCTTACGAACGGCTACGCGACGCCGGTTCATCCGATTCATAACGGGTTCGCGATTCCGAAAAACAGCAAAAAAGCGGAACGGGCTCTTGCGTTCTATGAAAAATTGGTGACCGACAAGCGTTATAACCAGCTGGCTTCGTACGGATTCGAAGGCACGAACTATACCGTGGAAAACGGCTACTATAAACCGGTCGGAGATAACACGACGAACGGCTTCGTACGCGAAGCGAGCAACAGCTGGGCGTGGAGAAACCCTTCGTTTATGATTTTTGAAGAAAGCTACGACGGCATTCAAGCGATCTTCGACGAGCTGGATAAAATCCAGGTTCCGGATATTTATACGGGGTTTGCCGAGGATTACACGACTTATCAGGCGGAGAGAGCCGCTCTGGAGCAGGTGATGAAGCAATATCTGTTCCCGCTTATGGCAGGTCAGGTCGACGATGTGGAAGGCGGACTCCAAACCTTTATGGAGAAAGCGAACCAAGCGGGCCTTGAAAAGATTCAAGAGTCATACAAACAGCAATGGTTAAATTACCTCCAGGAAAAAGGAATTCAATAACAGGAGATAGAAGGTAAAGCATGTGGGTTCGATTTTTTGAATTCACATGCTTTTTTTCGAAAGCCTATCAGGAGAGAGGGGTTATGCGGTGAACGAGGAAGGAGCTCCGTATTTCGGGGTAACGGGCAATTCCGATTCCCTGTACGGATATCTGTTTGCCCATTTTATCGGCGAACAGGAAGACGGGGAACAGATCTATTTCGCTTTGAGCCGGGACGGGCTGCATTGGCAAGACCTCAATCACAGTCAACCGGTTTTAAGGTCCACCGTAGGGGAACGCGGGGCGCGGGATCCCTATTTGCTTCGAAGCCAGGACGGGAGCCGCTTCTATTTGATGGCGACCGATCTTAGCATCTGCCGCCGCGGCGGCTGGAGGGACGCACAAGCAACGGTAACAGGAAGCCGCTCGCTTATTATTTGGGAGTCGGCGGATTTGGTGAATTGGTCGGAGCCATGGCTGGCGGAAGTAGCCCCGGAAGAAGCGGGCTGCGCTTGGGCGCCGGAGGCGATCTATGACGATGAAGCCGGCGACTATCTTGTATATTGGGCATCAAGCTTGGAGACGGCAGACGGCAGCGGAAGAGGCTTATATATCTATTGCAGCAAAACCAGCGATTTCCGCAGCTTTACGGAGGCCGAGCTTTATATTACCCGAGGCGAGCATAACACGATCATCGATACGACCATCATCAAGGCTGGCGGCAAGTATTACCGCGCTTCCGGCGACGGCCACATCACCATCGAAGCAAGCGACCATCTGCTCAAAGAATGGAAAACGGTTTCAACGCTCGATTCGTTAGGGCTGCGGCTGACAGGCAAGGATGTAGAAGGTCCGGAGTTTTTTAAGTTCAACGGCGAGGAGAAGTGGGGCCTTCTCGTCGACCAATATGCGAGCGATGGCGGGTACTTGCCGATCGTTACGACGGACATCGGCGATCCGACGGGAGCAAGCTGGCGCAGGCTGAAGCCGGAGGAGTATGCGTTCGGCCGGTTGAAGAAACGCCACGGCACAATATTGCCGCTATTCAAAGGCGAATACGATGCGATTTGGGCGAAATGGGGAGGATGAGATGGCCTATTTATTCGTTCATTTTAAGGAGAAAAGGACGCCTGACGGCGAGCAAGTTTATTTTGGGCTGAGCACCGACGGATTCCATTGGGAGCAGGTGAACAGCGGGAACCCTGTGCTTGAAAGCACGCTGGGCGAAAAGGGCGTTCGCGACCATACGATTGTAAGGGCTGCCAATGGCAAATTTTATATTTTTTCCACCGATCTGAGCTTGGCTAATTGTTTCCATACCAAATATAAAGGCAGCTGGAACAACATCGCCATTGAAGGAAGCAAGCATCTGGCGCTGTGGGAGTCGGAGGATCTCGTAAACTGGTCCGATCAGCGGCTGGTGCAGCTCGGCGGCGAACAATTCGGCTGCGTGTGGGCGCCGGATGTCATCCACGATCCGGAGCATGAAGATTACGTCCTTCACTGGTCTTCGTCCCATGCCTCGAACGGTTACGGCGCCAAAAGCATCTATTATTCGCGGACCCGGGATTTCGAGAGCTTTACGCCGCCGCAGCTGCTATGCCGGAAGGAAGACAGCGGCATTATCGATTCCGCCATTTATGAGGAGAACGGCTATTTCTACCGTTTTCTGAAGAGCGAGGCTAACCCCGCGACCATTATTTTGGAGAAGGGCAGCTCGATTACCGGCGGCGGCTATACAAGGGTCGAGGCTTTCGATATCGAAATGGCCAAGCTGCAGCAGGGGGTCTACGAAGCGCCGACCGCTTTTAAACTGAGCAGCGGGCAATGGTGCCTCATGCTCGATTTCTACGGCGTAGAGGGTGAAGGACAGGGCTATGTGCCGTTTGTATCCGACTCATTGGAAAGCGGGCGTTTCATACGCTCGGATGAGAGCTTCAGCTTCCCGTATGGATTCAAGCACGGCACGGTGCTTTCGATTACGACGGAAGAATATGACCGGATCAAGACGCGTTACTAGGGAGGCTTACCGTGAACAACGATAGAACGTACTGGGTCGACACCATGGTTCGCATCGCCTATCCCGTGCTTCATTGCTTATCCGAACGGCGGCTGCGGGCCTCCATGCCGGTCGAAGGGAAGCTGGATGACCGCTCCGAATATACGTACTTGGAGGCGCTTGGGCGGACGTTGGCCGGCATCTCGCCATGGCTGGAGCATGGACCAAGGACGGGGAAGGAGGGCGAAATTCGGGATCTGCTCGCCGAACTTGCGAGAAACGCAATCGATGCGGCGACGGATCCCGGCTCGCCTGACTTCATGAATTTTGAAAAGGGCGGACAGCCGCTCGTCGACGCCGCCTTTCTCGCAAACGCCATCCTTCGGGCTCCAGCCCAATTGTTCGAGCCGCTCGAGCCTCGCGTGAAGGAAAATCTGATGAACGCGCTTCGCGCAACGCGGAGCATCCGCCCCGTCTTCAGCAACTGGCTGCTGTTCAGCGCGATGATCGAAGCCGCGCTCAGCCGAATGGGCGCGCAATGGGATAAGATGCGCGTCGATTACGCGATTCGGCAGCATGAACAATGGTACGCAGGGGACGGAGCTTACGGGGACGGTCCCGATTTTCATTGGGATTATTACAACAGCTTCGTCATTCAGCCGATGCTGGTTGAAGTGCTGGATGCGGTTAGCGGCACTTTCGCGGATTGGTCCGAGCTTCGCGTCAAGGCGCAGAAGCGGGCCGTCCGCTATGCTGCCGTCCAGGAGCGGCTGATTTCGCCGGAAGGCGCCTATCCGCCGATCGGCCGGTCGCTTGCTTATCGCTTCGGCGCGTTTCAGCATCTGTCCTTGATGGCTTTAAGGGAGCAGCTGCCGGAGGATATCGCGCCTTCGCAAGTGCGCCGCGCGTTAACCGCCGTCATCCAGCGGCAAATTGAAATGCCTGGAACCTTGGATCATGAAGGCTGGCTGCGAATCGGTTTTGCAGGCAGTCAGCCGGATATTGGCGAGGCTTACATCTCAACGGGAAGCTTGTATCTGTGCACAACCGTATTTTTGCCGCTTGGGCTTTCGCCGGATGCTGAATTTTGGCAGGGAGAAGCGGAATGGACGGCTCGAAAAGCGTGGTCGGGCGCGGCATTCCCGATTGACAAAGCGATAAGCGGCTGAAGGCAATCGAAAAACAGAGAGGGAGGACATCACTTTGAATGAACAGGATCGCAAATTTTCGGGTTATCTCTTTGCGCATTTTATCGGCGAGGACGCGGACGGCGAGCAGGTCTATTTCTCGTACAGCGAGGACGGGCTTCATTGGAAGGATTTGAACGCGGGCTTGCCGGTTCTCCGTTCCGAGCTGGGAGAGAAGGGCGTGAGAGATCCGTTTCTCGTGCGTTCCCCCAAAGAGGACAAATTTTATCTGATCGCCACCGATCTTCGCATCGCGAGCGGAAAGGGCTGGTCCGCCGCAGTGAACGCGGGGAGCCGCGATATGATCGTATGGGAATCCGCTGATCTGGTGCATTGGTCGGAGCCATGGGCCGTCACGGTCGGCATTCCCGGCGCCGGCTGCGTCTGGGCGCCGGAAGCTATTTATGACGAAGCGGCGGATAATTTCCTTGTATTCTGGGCTTCCGCGACGCAGGAGCCGCATGAAACGGAGCGGAAGCATAAAATTTACAGCGCCCGCACCAAAGATTTCCGCAGCTTCACCCCGGCCGAGAAGTATATCGAGAGGGAAAACCACATCATCGATACGACGATCATCGCTCATAACGGCAGCTATTACCGCTTTTCGAAGGATGAAACAACGAAAAATATACGGGTTGAAAAAAGTGCGTCGCTGGACAAGGATTCTTTTGCCGTGCTAAGCTCGCCGGTTTTAGAGGCGCTGATGGGCGTGGAAGGTCCGCAAATCTATAAGTTCAACGACCGCGAGGAGTGGTGCCTCATTGTGGACCGTTACGCGGAAGGAAAGGGCTATCTTCCTTTGGTAACCTCCGACCTGGGGAACGCTCAGTTCCAGGTGCTTCCGGATGGGGCCTACCATTTGGGGAAAACGAAAAAACGCCACGGCGGCGTTCTTCCGATTACCGCCGAGGAATGCCATCGCCTGATCGCGGCCTTTGGCGACGGCCATCAGGTATTGGCGGGGCAGTTCGCCGATCCGGATCTTGCGAAGTTCGGGGACCGCTATTATTTGTACCCTACAACCGATGGCTTCACCGGCTGGTCGGGCACGCAGTTTCATGTCTTTTCGTCGGAGGATATGCGAAATTGGAAGGATGAAGGCGTCATCTTGGATCTTGCGACGGAGGATGTTCCTTGGGCCGTCGGCAGCGCATGGGCTCCGGCGATCGCCAGCAAAAACGGCAAGTACTATTATTATTTCTGCGGTAAAATGCACGACGGAAAAAGCGCCATCGGCGTTGCGGTTGCCGATAATCCGGCGGGTCCGTTCCGCGCTGAGCCGGAGCCGCTGCTTACGATGGGATTGATGGACCGGCTTGGCATTCGGATGGGGCAGACAATCGATCCGTCCGTCTTCATCGAGGAGGACGGCACGCCTTACCTGCTGTTCGGCAACAGTCACGCCGCCATTGTGCAGTTAGGCGAGGATATGGTTTCGATTGTGGAGGAGACGATGAAAAATGTAGAGGGCGCGGTAGACTTCCGGGAAGCGATCACCGTTCTGAAGCGAGGCGGCCTATACCATTTCACCTGGTCTTGCGACGATACCGGCAGCGAGGATTATCATGTGAAGTACGGCACAGCGGAGAAGCTGTACGGACCGATCACGTACCGTCATGTCGTTCTAGCCAAAAACAAGGAAAAAGATATGCTTGGCACCGCTCATCATTCGATTCTTCAGGAGCCTGGCACCGATAACTATTACATTGCGTATCACCGGTTCGTTACGCCTCTCACAAGGTTCACGGATGGGAAGGGGTTTCATCGCGAAACCTGCATCACTCCGCTAACCTTCGACCATGAAGGATGGATGGAGCGGGTACAGCTTTAGAGATTACACAGGAAAGCCGCCTTCGGGCGGTTTTTCTATTGGATCAGACAAGTGTGACGCTAAAAAGCGGCTTTTGTTCATACAAATCAAATTTGTTGACCAGGCGGATCGCAGTTTTGTGCATACATGAAAGGTATGTTCAATTTACCCGCAAGGGACGAACCGATTATACTCTTGGTGGAAGCGATTGTTCAGAATGGCTGAAAACCATAATGTAGGCAAGGGGGGATATCATTTCTGCTGGACGGCTGTCATTCGTGAAAAAACGAAAGGAGAATGATCATGTATTCTGGGCTAAGGAATCATGCCGGGCTGACGTTTCGAAAGCCATTTCTCATGCTATTAATTGTAAGCGTATTCATGAGTGCGGTTATGCTGCCAACCGGCGCGGCGGCGAACGCGGACTTCGATGTAAGCGAGCTTGACGCGGTTACGGTGGCGCATTACCCGTTAAATAGCGCGTATCAATATCAGAATAAGCTTAATCCGGCACAGACGCTGTCCGGCAGCTTTCCGTCCTGGAAAGCGGAATTCGTCTCATTGGTTAACCCGGGCAATGCGAATGACGGACATATTGCGGGAACCAATCCGGGGACTCCTGTAACGGGGGATCAAATCGCTTTTTCGTTCCATGTGAAGTTGAACGGGACGCAGACGCGCCAGACCAGCGCCGTCAATACGCTATTTTCTTATGGGAAGGATAACAACACGAACATTACGCTTCGGCCATACTATGGCAGCGGTACGGCCGCCGTCGTGCTGAAGCAAGGCGGAACGGACGCCGTCGTTGCGTCGTTCCCGGCGCCGGCAGCCGATATGTGGCACAATTATACCATTTCGGTAGACGGCACAGCCGGTACGGGCAAGCTGACGGTTTGGGTCGACGGCGTTAAGGCGGCGGAGGCCTCTTCCAACGGCATAGGCGCAGACGAAATCGGCAACGGGGTATTCCGGCTGAACCGTACGATCGCGACCTTCTCCAATCTCGACTCTCACTACCGCGATGTCCGTATCTTTAACGACGCGCTTAATGATCATGCGGCGTCTTATTTGGCGAATGAAATTCGCGGGTTTACCTGGAACGACTTGCTTGCGATGAAGCCGCTGACCGACGGGATGGAGCTTCGCGAGATGTCGCTGTTTCGCGATCCCAACATCGTCTGGACCTCGAGCGACACAAGCGTTATTGATCCAAGCGCCGGCGTTATCCATCGTCCGGCTAAGGGCGCAAGCGCCAAACAAGTGATTCTGACCATGAGCTGGTTCGGCTACAGTCAGGATTATACGGTTGTGGTGCCGCCGATTGACGCGGGGGATTATTTAATTGCGGACTTCAATTTCGATGATGCGGCTAAAGGGCTTGTTGGCGGCGGAGCGAAAGCTGCCGTTCAAGGGACGGCCAGCTATGCCGACTCTTTCCAAGGAAACGGAAAAGCGGCGAATCTGGGGAACACATTTTGGCTGAATGTAACGAAGGAAGACGGAACGCCGCTTCTCGCCGGTCTTCACGAAATGACAATTTCGTACGACAGCAAGGCGAGCGGGGGCGCCGGCTGGACGTTTTTCGCGGCTCCCAATACCGCCGCGCAGACGTATTTGAGCGAACGTTATCTCGGCATTCTAGATACGCCGAGCTCCGTAACTCTGGAGCGGTATAACAACAGCGGTTCGCGTCCAGAGAGCGCGCAAGCCGGCGGCAGCGCGGAGTGGAAGCATGTGGATGTCGTCCTTTCAGCGGAGGACAGCAAGCTGTATATCGATGGAGAACTCGTAGCCGCGGCAGCGAGCAGTCATGCTTTACCCGATATAGTCGGCGCGTCCGGCGGCATTGTTCAAGTCGGGAAAGGCAACTGGGGATCGGGCGAATATTATGCCGGACTAATCGATAATGTTCAAATCTTCAGCAAGGCTCTTTCGTCAGCAGATATGATCGAATACCGGGTTACGAATATTCCGCCGGTTATTACGCCTGCTGCCGGACAAATCTATGGCCCCGTTACGATAACGCATCCGGCAGGGAATGGGTACATTTATTATACCGTCGACGGAACCGATCCAACCGTGGAAAGCATCCCGTATACGGAGCCATTTGAGGTCGTGAACGGCACAACCGTCAAAGCGGCTGCCATTGCGCCAAATGGGAATAGGAGCGCGGTTACAAGCGTCCATTATTTCGGCAGCGCATGGGCGGCTACCGCAAACGTGTTTCGCTTGGATGGGGAAGACACGGTCAACAATGTGAAAATTTCTTGGCCGGTCATCTCAAGCGCAGACTATTATGAGGTTTATCGCGGCGATACGCTGATCAACAGGACCTACGGAGATACCGTAGATGAATACGGACTCGAGGTTGAGAAGGATTACACGTACACCATAACCGCTTTCAGCGGCGGCAAGCAGATCGCGCTTGCCGAGACGAATACGGTGCGTACATTCTCCTATGACGCTTCGGCGGTTACGCAAAAGAAAAATAACTATACCGGCGCGGACAATCTGGGAGAGGGGGACACCTACGGCGTTAAAGTCGGCGACACTTGGTATCACTATGTTTACAAGGGCGTAAAAGACAGCGCTACGGGGGTTGTGACGACAAGCCTATACGAACAGACGGGGACCGACGGACGCACATACGGCAACGATCGTTTGCTGGGCTCCTTCGAAGATATGCGCGTGGAGATGGAAGGCTACCGGCTGAATCCGAATAACGGGAAAATCGTCTTCGTCGCCCATGAGGAAGCCAGCAGCGGGTACGGACGTGCAGCCGTCTTTCTTGGCTCGGTAACGCCAGGCGGCAGCGACTTTTCGGCGACCTTCAGAGGCCGGCCGTTTGACATGGATTCGCGCGACATGTCGCTGTTTGTGGACGATGACCATACCGCTTATTTGTTTTTCGCAACGAACACGAACAGCGATATCGCCGTCGTTCGACTCGATGCGGACTGGGAACAGCCCATTGAGCATGTCAATATGGTATTCGCGGGCAAGCATAAAGAATCGCCGACTGTCATGAAATACGACGGCCGTTATTATTTCTTCGGCTCTACGGCTAACGGCTGGTACCCGAGCCAAGCGGAATATGCCTCCGCAGAGTCTATCGACGGGGAATGGACGCCGCTGAGACCGATCGGCAACGGTTCTACCTTTGCTACGCAGGCGAACGGGGTAAGGCAATGGACGGGGGCAAACGGGCGAATCGCGTTTGCGGAGAACGGCTACCACTGGGGAGCGCAATATGCCGGCAGCTTTAAAGACCCGATGGGCACTTACGCAAGATTGTTCCCGATGGTTTTCCATCAAGGAATAGCGACGGCCGACTGGTTCCATCAGCTGGACCTGGACCCTGTATACGGGATGATTCCGGTCCAGTCCGGACAATATCTCTCTTTGGGGAAGAGGGCTGTCGACTCCCAAGGGCTGGATGCTAAAGCCGTAACGGACGGAGCGGATTTGGCGTCGGCTCCGCGCGTGCAGCACGCTTCATTGCCCTATCATATTGTAATTGATCTGGAGCAAGCCGCCGAGCTGTCTGAAATCAACCTGACCACTAGAGAGGTTAACGGCTCCGATGCCGTCTACCGCTATACATTAGAAGGAAGCTTGGATAACGAGAGCTGGACGGAGCTTGCGGATGGTTCAGCCAACAATGTGGTTGGTTTCGTGACCAATCCGATATCCGATTCGGGGCACTATCGCTATGTTCGTTTAACCGTTAATCAAATTATTAACGTGCATAACGGACAGGGCGCGACATGGGCCGACGGCATTATTGAACTGGCCGTTTTCGGCACGCCGCATCTGGACAAATCGGCGCTTCAGGCAAAGTACGACGAGAAAAAGGACACGGCTAGAGGGGACTACACGAACGCGACGTGGAAGGCGATAACGGCCGCGCTTGCGAATGCCGAGGCGAAGCTGACCGATCCTTCCGCGACGCAATGGGAAATCGACCGGGCGGCTCTGCAACTGGACGAAGCTTTCCTATGGGCGCAGGTCGTGCATCCGGAAAACGTGGTGAACTATTCGGAAGCCGGCGTGCCGGTCGGGGAGATATGGTACGATACGGAAGGAAATCCGATCCAAGCTCACGGGGGCGGCTTCTTGCAGCAAACGGCGGAAGACGGCAAACCCATCTACTACTGGGTAGGAGAAAATAAAATTCACAATTGCGCAAGCTTCCATGCCGTGTCGCTGTATTCTTCGCGCGATTTAGTGAACTGGACGAATGAGGGAGATATTCTGACTCCGTTCTCCCAAACCGTGGAGGGCGCGGAATTCGGCCTTCTGGATAACAAATGGGAACGGCCTAAGCTGCTTTATAATGAGAAAACAAAAAAATATGTGCTCTGGGGGCATTGGGAAACAGCGGGCAGCTACTCCAGCAGCCAAGTTGCGGTTGCGACGGCCGACCATGTCGCAGGACCGTATACCTTCCTCGGGCACTGGCGCCCGGGCGGGAAGCTGCGCAACTGGCGGTCGGACAACGGCGTATTCCTCGATTCCGAATATTATAAATCAAGCGGGATCAAGGTTGCCGTTCCGTCCAGTGCCCAGAGCGACGTTTCGCAAATGGGGTATGTCTCACGCGACTTCACGGTATTTGCCGAAGAGGACGGGGCGGCTTATCTGGTTTCGTCGGAAGGACATTCCATGCGAATTCACCGGTTGAATGAAGCATATACCGATGTGGATTTTACGACCTATACGTTCAGCGATCCTGCAACGAAAGCGGCCGACTTTGAATCCTACAACTTCTATGAGGGCGTTGGGCGCGAGGCGCCGGCCGTTGTGCGAACCGATGACGGCTATTACATGATATCCTCCGGACAGTCGGGCTGGCTGCCGAACCAGGGCACCGTAAGCTACAACGCCGATCTAACGGATCCGCATGGCTGGACGCCAGTTAAAGGAGCGGACGGACTGATTGTTGAGAAATACGCGTTTGGCAACAACAGCACGTATTACAGCCAGCCGACCAACATTATGAAGCTGACCAGCGCGGACGGCTCGAACGCATATGTGTATATGGGGGACAGATGGCGGTCTAGCCAGCTATCCGATTCGCGTTATGTGTGGCTCCCGATCACGTTTGACCAAGCGGAGCATACGGCCCGGGTTGCTTATACGCCGGGGTGGAAGCTGGATGCGGCGACAGGAAACGTGCAGATTCCCGCGTTAACGCTTGTATCGCAAGGCAAAAACGCGACCGTTACCAATAACGATGCCGTCACAGGAATCGAGAAGGCGAATGACGGATACGCCTTCAATCTGAGAACATCGGGCGACGGAACCCACTTCTTCGGCGGTCTTGCCGCTCCGTATGACTATACGATGGATTTGGGAGCCGAATATGATTTAGCGCGAATCGACGTAGCTTACAGGCTTTATAACGGTTCGGAAATGTACCACCGGTATCAGATATTCGGTTCTACGGATAACGAGAGCTGGACGCTGCTGGTCGACAACAGCACGAATATGTGGGCCGGCTTCAACTCGGATAAGCTGAGCGGACGTTACCGGTATGTGAAGCTCAAGGTGAATGAGGTCAGGCGCGTAAATAATAATGCGCTCAGCAACGGCTGGGGAAGCGGGCTCGTAGAAGTGCAAATCTATTCGGCCGCAGCCGATCAAACGCCTCCAACGACAATCGACGATGCTCCGGAAGGATGGGTCAATCAAGATGTCGTCGTTACGCTGCAAGCCGAAGACGACGAGTCGGATGTGACGTTGACCTTGTTCACTGTAAATGGCGGACCGGAACAAAGCGGGAATACCATTCTTCTAACGGAGGAAGGAACGCATGCCGTTACGTACTGGAGCGTGGATGCTGCAGGCAATAGGGAAGAACCGCGCACGGCTCAGGTCAAGATCGACAAATCAGCGCCGGCGATTGAGATCCAAGGTCTGAAGGAAGGAGGCTACATGGGCTCCGAAACGGCAACGGTAACATTCATGGCGGAAGATTCGTTATCGGGCGTACATGATTCGTCTATCGCGGCTTCCTTGGATGGCGTCCCTATCGAGAACGGCAAGGTCATCTCGATGTATGAGCTGACGCTTGGGCAGCATGTTCTCGAAATTAGCGCGGCGGATCTGGCGGGCAATCAAGCCAAGGCCATCATGACGTTTGAGACGACAACGAGCCTGGAGTCGATGCAGCAGCTGATCCTTCAGTTCCAAGCAGGCGGAGCGATCGATAATCAGGGAATCGCCAACAGTCTTCTCAAGAAGCTGCAGCATAACAATCTGGAAAGCTTTGTGAACGAAGTCAACGCGCAGAGCGGCAAGCACATTTCAAGCGAAGCGGCTTCGATTCTGCTTCGAGACGCACAATATCTCCTTCCATAAATGCCGAGCAGGGCCGCGGACAATTGTCCGCGGCCCGTTTCATTGCTCCTGCTGCAGCTACCCGCTCTTCGCGTTTCTGAATTCCGAAGGGGTCACGCCGTATAGCTTCTTGAACATACGGTGGAAATAAGAGCTGCTTGTATAGCCGGTTTTTTCCGCGATCTCCGATACTGGAGCATCGCTGCCCAGAAGCATTTTTTGGGCATGATCCATGCGGACCTGATTAATAACGTCGACGATGGTCGTAAGCGTCTGTTGGCGATAAACCCGGCTAATATGATAGGTTGACATGTTCAGCGCATCCGCAATGTAATTCAGACTCAAATTCGAGTCCATATAACGTTCAGCAATCATGTCGTTAATTTTACGGATCAGCTCCTCCTGCCTGCCGCTCCGCTTCTCGACAATTCTTGATTTTAAAGAGTCGAAGAAGTCGTCAAACGCGGCCGTCATCTCTTCGAGCGTCTCGAAATGCTCGAAGCCGGGAACAACGATTTCCGTGCCGAAGCCGAGCTGGAGAGACCCGTTTCTTTCAATCTCTTCCAGCATATTATGCAGCGCCACATTCAAGTGCTTGGCTGCCAGAACGGCGGCCGAGATCGGGTACCCTGACGTGCCCTGCATAATCTCCGCAAACAGCGTCTTTGCATCGCTTGTTTTGCCGGCCATCAAAGCCTCGATCATCCGTTTTTCTTTGCTGACCGGGAACGAGTAGGATTTCAGGTCATTCGCAAGGCTGCTCGTTTCGATAATGGATGATCTGCCCGCAAAAAATCGCAGGAGGGAGGCTTCTTTCGCCTGCTTGACGAATTCGTGCAGCCGGTGCGGATCGTCCGTAACCGGAGTAACCGCGACCGTGACGCCGATTTGCAAATATTCCATACAAGCTTGTTGGACTTCTTTGAAGATGACGGCAGCGGAAGCGGGCAGGCTGTCCGATTCGCCTCCCGCATTAAGAAGCATGAGGATTCCGTCATCTTCAAGGTCCAGCGACTCGACGCGGTAGTGCTGCGAGACGATTTCCGTGCCGATATTCATAATGGCGAACTTATAGGTCACAATATCCTTTCGGCTTCTTTCTTTAAATGTGCCGAAGTGGTCGATTCGCAAATAAGCCAGCTGATAAGGCCGGGTAAAATCGAAGCTTATGCCAACGCTTTTCAGCTTATTTAATTGGATGTGCGGATCGAATTCCTGGATTTGAACTAATTTTTGCAGCATATTTTGCCTGATCGTGTAGCTGCTGTTGCGCTTTTCGGACTCCAAATCCTCCATGCGAAGCGCCATTTTATTAATCGGAACATAGAGGTACTTGGACAAAAACCATGCCAGCAGAATGCCTGCCAGCGATATGAAAAATGCCGTTTGCAGCGTTTTGGCGCGGATGCCTTTCATCTCGCCGACGACCTCGTCATAGGGCGTAATCCGGACATAATACCAGTCGAATTGATCGTGAGCGGTAAACGTAACAAGCGATTTGACTTGTTCGAAATCGGCGATAATAAAATTCGACTTCGTTATCGGATCGGCGCCCCGAATGAGGTCCATGCTTTGTTCGTCGGCATAATATTCGGCTAACGTTTCGACTGACCGGATGACGCCGCGGTCATCGATGAGGTACATGCTCTCTTTGCCGTTCGAGCCGCTTCCCGTGCCTTGATTGATCCAATCGGCGGATACGTTGACGATAATCGCGGAGTTCATGGTCTGGTCCAGGCCGATCGCGTCGTAGCATAAATACGTATAGACGGGAGTTCCAGCTGCTCCATCCGCGGCAGGCTGTTTAATTCTTGGGATGGGCGCAAAGGCTTTATATTTTTTATAATCGGTTAATATTTCGTTCATGCCTGTATCCGTCAGCGCGTCGGTTGGAACAACGCCGTTTTGCCCGTTCTGGGAGACGATGTAGAATCGTTCCTGCGCCGCATTATAGACGTAAATCGATTCAAGGAACGGCATCGAATTCAAATAATTTTTTAAATCCATCATCGCGCCCTGTATATCGAATGGATTCGGATTTTCATAATATAAAATTTTTGCGATGGAGCTGTTCCGATAAATTTGGAAAGCGACCGTTTGCGCGCTGCCCGTCGTTTTGGCGATGGACTGCCCGGTCTGCGTTAAATTGCTAAGATCGGATTCGAACGCTTTGTTTTGGAGAATGCGGGCAAACGTAAAATAATAGATGGATGAGCTCGCGATGAGCACGAGTACGATTCCCAGGGTAATGGCCAGCAACATTTTGACGTAGAGCTTACCGTTTTTTCTCATTTTATTCAGTCTCAATGTTAACCTCCCCTTTGTAATTAAAGTTCATTATGGTGCACTTTTTTGCTCCATTATATCGGGTCAAGCTTACGCGCAATAGTGGAACGATATCTGAATCGTGAAAAAAAGAGCGGTCGGACAGTGAACAAATGTGATAAAAGTGAAAAAAACCGGCGTCAAGGGAAAACCGGTTTTGGAATGGATTAGCGGCGCTGCTTCCGATACTGTTGAGGCGTTATGCCGAATTCGTCCTTGAACAGCTTGATGAAATACTGCGGCTTTTTGTATCCGACCAGCTGCGCAATATCCGCGACATGAAGGCAGGATTCCGTCAACAAGCGGGAAGCCTTCTCCAATCGTTTCATGGCGATGTAGGATGACAGGTTTTCGCCTGTTGCTTGTTTGTACAGCTTGGATAGATAGACGGGATGAAGATGGACATGCTCGCCCAGCTCATCCAGGCTTAAGCAGTCGCTAAGATTCGTGTCGATATACGCTTGTACGCGGCGGATGATCGTGTCGTTGGATAGCTTTTTGTTTTTTTCGCATTGACTTAAGCTTTCCGCTATCGCTTGGAGCGCGCCGTCCGGATCGCGCAGCTTGCTGAACATGAATCGGGCAGCTTCATTGCTTGTTAAAGTCCCGTCTGTTCCATATAAGAAATAGAGGAGCTCGATCAGATAAGTTAGCTTTTTGATTCGAGCGTCCAGCTGGGCGAATTTTTTAAGCATCTGTCTGCGCAGCTGTTCCTTCTCCACCGCTTTTGGGAAAGGCTCGGCATCCCGCAGCCAGGCAAAATCGCCCACACTCACATTTTCGTTGTAAAAAAACGGATAAAAAAGATGACGCACGCTGTTTCGATGAGCGAATCGAAAGGGCTCGGAAAAAACAATGTCATTCATCCGGCCGGCGATCGCTTCATAGGCGGACTCCGGCACCGCTCCGGCGAGCATCGATTCTGCCGACCAGACAAAGCATTCGAACTCGCCCGCAAGGTCGCGAATTGTCGCCTCATCGATTTCTTTCCGCTCCGTCATTCTAAAAAAGCGGAACTGCTCCTTCTCCAGCAGGTCTGCGTATAGTTTATATTCCTTATCCGTACCGGACCCCTCGCTGAGAACAGAGAGTAGAAAACCTAAACCGTCGAAATTGCTCCAATCGACCGGTTTAGCCGGCGGCGCCTGGGCTCGGACTGCCTTCACAACCTGCTCCATCGCTTTTTCCATGTCCTCTTTATCGACAGGCTTCAGAATATAATCCAGAATGCCTAAACGGATTCCTTTCTGGGCGTAGTCAAATTGCGAATACCCGGATAAAAAAACGACCTTGGTCTTCAAATGACAGGCATGGATGTGCTCCAGCAAATCGATGCCGGAAACCTCGGGCATCCGGATATCCGTAATGAGAATATCGTAATGGTTCCGGCTCAGCATGTCCTTCGCCTCAACCGAGTTGGTGCTTGTCTCAATCTGTCCGATGCCGAAGCTATTCCAGTCCAGCAAATGCTTTAAATATTCGACGATATAATGACCGTCATCCACAATCAACAGTCGCATGTTGACCTCCTTCTTCAGGCTGCAGCGCGATATGCATCCGCACGGTTAATCCGCCCCAGTCGTTTTGAATGAAGTGTAACGTGCTCGAATCGCCGTAAGCATTAATTAACCGATGATACACATTCCAAAGCCCGACCCCTCGCGTTCCTTCGGGGGAAGCCTCATATTGAATCCTGCTTTCGAGCCTTGCGATTTCTTGCGGCGCAAGTCCTTTGCCGTCATCGGCGACGGTAATGAGTATCCCGTTATCCTGTTTTTCGGCCCGCACGACGACCTGGTGAGCGCCTTGCCGCTCCTCGATGCCGTGTTGAATCGCGTTCTCCACGATCGGCTGAATCATCAGCGGCTTGACCGGGCAATCCGACAGCTCGTGAGGAAGGCTGATTTCGTAGCGGATTTGCTTGCTGAGCGACATGATCGTTAAATAATGCTCCGCAAGCTGAAATTCCGAAGCTAACGTCACGTCCTGCCGTTCCAGCTTCGTCATGTACCGGTAATAAGCGGCCAGATGCTTGCTCATCCGGATGACGGAGTCCGGCGAAGAATGGGCGACCGACATGACAAAAAACAAGCTGTTATATAAAAAATGCGGGTTGATCTGAGCCTGCAGCTGCTTCAGCTCGGCGCTCCGCCGCAATTCCGTTTCGGTCTTTAAGGAGGCGAACAAGCCTTGAATTTCCGAAACCATGTGATTGAAGCTATTGAATAGACCCGAAAACTCGTTTTTTGTTTTGTGCATAATCCGAGTGCCGTAATTCCCTTGCTCGACATGGTGAAATTTTTTCTGAAGCAGATGGACGTTACGGTAAAAATTTCGGTAAAACAAGTAGATGACGTACAGCCCCAGAAGCAGGATCGCAAAAATGCTTATATTGAACACATGCCGGTTCCGGTTAAGCGGATCCAGGAAATCGCTCATTCTCGTATACGTGATCAAATGCGTGTCAATCGCCGGAATATACTTCGAAAGGATATAGTAGTCGCCTTCTCTGGAGCGAAAATCCGACTTTATCGTTTCGGGCGTATCCGCTTTTGCGACGCGAGAGACCGCCTCCGCAATATTGCCGTCCACTTTCCGGTTGCTCCATAAGACGCTATTATTCACCAAATAGAAAGCGTTCGAGCTTTCGCCGCTTATGGCATTTTCCAAAACATTTTTCAAATAGTCCGTTTTGAGCTGAACGCCGACGACATACTCGATCGGAGCCGTCTTCCCGGGCTCCCGAAAATACGGATATAAGGCGAAATAATATAACGAGTTGTTGACCGTTCGCCAGCCCCGCTCGGAAATGTCCTTGAATGGCTGGACGGAAAGAGGATCATGCGAAGTCGTGATGTAGGTGCCGTCAAACCGCCAGTAAATGCCGATCGAATCGATGGCATGGCTGGAGATCAAAATATCCTCCAGGCTTGTTCGAATTTCGTTCATTTTCATTTGATAGTCGTAGTTGCTTAGCTCCTGAAGCTGACTCTTAAAGAAGCGCACGTCGTTATCGGCCGCAAACCGGGTTCCGTACAGGCTGGCTTCCGCGACAATATCCTCCAAAATGCGGTTCGTGTATTCGATTTGCCCTTTGGAGGTGTTAATTAAGCTGTTCTCTACCGTTTTCGAGCTGAGCTTATTCATAATAAAAAACAGGCTCAGCGTGACCAGCAGAAAAAAAATGAAAAAATAAATGAACCGTTTCATCGTTACGTTTTTGATCAGCATGAGGATCCCCTTTGCGAATGGCTGGTTCCGGTCATTTGGATTACCTTCATCATAAGACGAAAGTAAAAAAAGAAAAAGCGGCTTGCGGCATAAAAATGTAAGCGCTTATCAAGTTGTTTACGTAGTGGCCATCATCTTCAGATTGTGTCATTTCGCCGAGAAAGCGCTTTCTGTTACGATTACTTCTGAGATCTCAACAGACTGGAACAGGAGGGAAGGACTATCGACCACGTAACGACACCCGATGTGAAACCGAAAAGCACGACGAAATTATATCATCCCCGGAAAAATCCTTGGAGCAAGGAAATAAAGCGCAATTGGCCGCTTTACGTGCTGTGTATTCCGTCATTGGCGTTCGTGTCCATCTTTGCGTACGGCCCGATGGTCGGATTGCTTATGGCCTTCCAGGATTACAAGCCTTGGCTTGGCATTACGGGCTCCGACTGGATCGGGCTGGACAACTTCGAGCGGATCTTCCAATACGAGGACGCCAATCAAGCGATAGTGAACACGCTGATCATTGCGGTGAGCAAAATTATTGTCGGTATAATCGTTCCGATCGTAATGGCTATTCTGCTCAGTGAAATCCGCAACGTAGGGATCAAAAAAAGCATCCAGACGCTCGTCTATTTGCCGCATTTTCTGTCTTGGGTAACGGTCGCCGGCATGATGATCGATCTTCTCGGATTGGAAGGCGGGATTAATCATCTGTTGACCAGCCTCTTCGGTATCGAGCCGGTCTACTTTTTAGGCGACCCTGCTTTGTTCAGACCGACGATCGTCATCAGCGATTTGTGGAAAAACTTCGGCTTCGGCATGATCGTTTATTTGGCGACGATCGCCGGGATCGATCCTTCCTATTACGAAGCGGCCGAAATCGACGGAGCGACTCGTCGTCAGCAAATTTGGCATGTTACGCTGCCTTCCATGATGCCGATGATTATCGTCATCGCAACGCTCAGTCTCGGCAATATTTTGGATGCGGGCTTCGACCAAATTTTCAACTTGTATAACCCGCTGGTATACAGCACAGGTGATATCATTGATACGTATGTATACCGCTCGTCCCTCTTAAATGGACAATACGGGTTCGGCACGGCCGTCGGCTTGTTCAAATCCGTCATCAGCTTCATCCTAATCGTTATTTCCTACAGGCTTGCCTACAAGCTGGCCAACTACAGGATTTTTTAGAAAGGGGGGGACGACATGTACCATAAAACGAAGGGATATAAAGTGTTTTCGCTATTCAACAATATATTCCTTATTCTGGTCGCGTTATCGTGCTTCCTTCCCATGCTGCATCTGTTAGCGCAATCGTTCAGCAGCAAGGCCGCCATTAACGGCAATTTGGTATCCTTTTGGCCGGTCGATTTCAATACCGACGCTTATATTAAAACGTTCAACAACTCGAATTTTACAGGCTCGATGCTGATTTCCGTTATCCGGACGGTTCTGGGCACGACGATCAGCATGCTTGTCATCACGACCGCCGGCTATGCTTTATCCAAAGACTTTCGCGGCCGGAACGCGTTAATGTGGATTTTTGTTTTTACGATGCTGTTCTCCGGCGGTCTGATTCCTTCTTACATATTGGTGACGAGCCTCGGGATGAAGGACACGATCTGGTCGCTGGTGCTGCCGGGCGCGTTCGGGGCTTACAACTTGATTTTGCTGATGAATTTTTTCAAAACGATCCCGAAGGCGCTGGAGGAAGCGGCGCATATTGACGGAGCCTCCTTCTTTGTTATTTTTCGAAAAGTGTATCTGCCGCTGTCACTTCCGGGACTCGCGACCGTCGCCTTGTTTATTATGGTCGGCCACTGGAATTCCTGGTTCGACGGGCTGTTGTACATGTCCAATACGACCAGCTACCCGCTCGCGTCGTTTCTGCAAACGGTCGTCGTCCAGGGCAACGCCCAGAGCATGGCGATGAGCCAGTCGGAAGTGGAAGCGATGGCGGAGCAGAGCATAAAGGCGGCGCAAATTTTTATCAGCACCTTGCCGATCATTCTCGTTTATCCGTTTCTGCAAAGATATTTCATTAAAGGAATTGTGCTTGGCGCCGTGAAAGAGTAAATCATCCATATGAAAAGGGGAAGTGCTATGAAAAAAGCTAGCGGATTATTGGTTGCGGTTATGGTGGCCGCTTCGTTGATTGCCGGATGCAGCTCCGGCGGGAATTCACCGTCTCAGGAACAGCCCTCGACGCTAAAGGACGGCAAATACGATCCTCCTATTACGATAACGATTGCGAAGCAGCTTGATGAAAACGCCGGTAAATATTTGGAAGGCGAAAGCCTGAACGATAATGTGCTGACGCGATGGGGCGCAGAGAATTTGGGCATTAAAATCGAAACGACCCTTCTCGGCGGCGATGCCGGCCAATACAACAATAAGCTTCGGCTGGCGCTGACCGGCTCCGAGAAGCTTCCGGACGTCATCCCGGTCTATGACACGATGCTCGCCAACGATCTCATTCAATCCGGACGCGTGAGAGAGATAACGGAAGATATTAAAACATACATGCCGGAACGGTTGAAAGACATTTACAAAGAATATCCGACCACCTTCAATCCCGTCGTTCAAGACGGCAAGGTGTACGGCATGGCGATCGCCCCGAATTTGACGGAAGGGGAAGTGATGCTGATCCGCCAGGATTGGCTGGACAACTTGAACCTTAAGGCACCTACGACAATCGAAGAATTCGAACGGGTCATCGCCGCGTTTACGAATGACGATCCGGACCGGAACGGCGCGAAGGATACGTACGGCTTCACGTTCTCGGGCAAGGATTCCTATAACACCGGCTGGGTCAGCGACCCTGTTATGATTTTCAGCGCTTACACAGGCAAGCATATTCCAAGGCATTGGTATGAAGAGGAAGGCAGCGGCAAGATCGTTTACGGCTCGGTTCATGAGGGCAACAAGGAGGCGCTCGCTAAGCTGCGCGACTGGTACAGCCAAGGGTATTTGAACAAGGAGCTGGCAACGAAAGGCGCGTGGGACGCCATTGCCGATTTCACGGAAGGCAAAGCGGGCATCATCGTCGGCCGTCCTTGGCTGTACGGCAGCGTCATGGACGTCGAGAAAAATATATCGGGCGCCAAAGTCGGCGTGTACCCGACGATCAACGGCGTGAACGGCGATAAAACGTATCAGTCCGCACAGCTGAACGACGGCGTCTTTATGTTCAACAAGGACTTCAACAATATGGAGGCGTTTTTCCTCTACTACGACAAGCTGTATGACGCGGCGTTCGGCACGGGCGATTTCAAATACGGCTATGCGCAAGGGTACGACTACGATATGGTGAACGGCGAGGTTACGTTCGATCCGCAAAAATTCAACAAGCCGCTTGAAGCGGTCCAAGGCGTCGGCAAAATGGCCTTTACAAAAAATACGCCGAGCGTAGACGGACCGGGGAAATCGTTCTACGACCTGGCCAATGGAGCCGAGCCGAATACCGGCGTCCTGATCCGCGCGAACGCGGCGGATCCAACGACTAAAGCCGGCTATGTCATTTCTTATGAAAACCGCGAAGTGCTGCTTCCTGGCGCCTTTAACGGCCCGCCGACAAAAACGATGCAGAGCTCTTGGGAACAGCTGACTACGATGGAGCAGGAAACCTTCACGAAGATTATTTACAGCGAAGAGCCGATCGAAGCTTTCGATGACTTCGTGAAGCAGTGGCATGAGAAGGGCGGCGAACAGATTACCGAGGAAGTTAACGAGTGGTATAAAAACGCAAATGAAGTAGATGTCATGTCCAATATGGGGTTGAAATAAGATGAAAAGCAAAGGGGGGCTCGCGCGAGACCCCCTTGCTCTTCTGGGGGTTTAAGGATAAACGGCTCGGAGGGATACGTAAATGGAGGATGATCATTTACCGGTTCGGTCGTTCCGTCTGCTGAAGAATACGCAGGTGAACGTACAGGACGAGAACGCTTTGGCGATTGAGACCTCTGCGCTGGGCGGAGGCGTTTATGTGGAGGCCAGTGATATTCCGGGGGGGCTGTGGCGGGATGACCGGTATTTGACCGTCGACATTTATCATGAATCGCATGACGTGCTGGTCGTCTTATTATCGTTCACGGACGAAGAGAACCGGACGATTACGGTTCATTACGGCGTTTTGCCTCGGGCGTTGACACGCTTATGCCTGCCGTTATCGGCTTTAAACGGCGAGAAGCTGTTCCTGGACCGCTATCCGGGGGTTATGCAAGCCGTTCTACGAGGCGACGCTTTTGTGGACCGGTGTTCTATAAAAAGGTTCGAGGTTTCGACCATACCGTCGGTGTCCGCGAGAATGTTTGAACTATCGGGTATGACACTGCGAAGCTCTCCGCCGGCATTTTCGTATGACCCGACCGCCTACATTGATGAGCTGGGCCAGCTGGCTTGGAAGGAGTGGCCCGGAAAAACGAAGGATGAGGATGAGCTTGTATGCGCCTTGCAGGACGAATGGCGGCTTTCGCAGCAGCAGGAGGTTTCTTCAGCGGAGCTAGGCCGATACGGCGGATGGAGAAGGCTGCGGTATAAGGCAACCGGTTACTTTCGGACGGAATACGACGGACAGAACTGGTGGTTTGTCGATCCCGAAGGCTATGCGCTCTTCAGCGCCGGAATGGATTGTATTCATCCGTCCGGCTCGATGCGCGTCTCCGGGATGGAGCATCTCACGCCGCCGCTTCCCCCTAAGGAAGGGAAGTTCGGCGAGGCTTGGACGAATGAAGGCTTCAGCCATGGCGTTGCCAATCTGATTCGCGCATTCGGCGCGGATTGGCGAGCCAAATGGCAGGCGTTAACGGAACGCCGGCTGAAGGGTTGGGGTATCAATACGATCGGCAACTGGTCCGCCGCCGACTTTATCGCGGGCTCGGAGCTGCCGTACGTTTATCCGATGCGGGATTTTCCATCGACGGAGCATCGAATCTTTCGGGATTTTCCGGATGTGTTCAGTCCGGAATACGAGAGGCAAGCCGAGGCGTTTGCGAGGCAGCTTGTTCCAATGAAGGACGACGCTCGAATGATCGGTTATTTTATGCGGAATGAGCCGCATTGGGCATTCGTGGACGGCCTCGATTTAACGGAGCAAATGTTAAGGTCGCCGCATCGTTTTGCAAGCAAATCGCATTTCGTGCAATGGCTTTATGCCAAATATAAATCCGTCGACCAGTGGAATGCCGCTTGGGGAACGAGCTTTAACAGCTTCGATGATTTGTATGAACCGGAGCTGATTGCCTGCTGGCCGGAATCGGAGAGCCGTTCGGAAGACTTCGCTATCTTCAACCGGATGATGATCCGCCGGTATGTCGAGCTGCCGGCCCGGTTCTGCAAATATGCGGACCCTCATCATTTGAACTTGGGGATGCGATACGCTTGGGTCGGCAGCGACGCCGTGCTTGAAGGCTGCGAGGCTTTCGATGTGTTTTCGATAAATTGCTATGCCATGGAGCCGAATCGGGAGCAGATCCGTTCGATCAGCGAACGGCTGAACATGCCGGTCATGATCGGCGAGTTTCATTTCGGCGCGGCGGATGCGGGAATGCTCGCATACGGCATACGGGCGGTCGCGACCCAGGCCGATCGCGGGCTGGCTTATCAATATTTCGTCGAGCAGGCTGCCGCGATACCGGAGCTGATCGGCGTTCACTACTTTCAATGGAACGATCAGCCGGTGCTCGGCCGCTTTGACGGGGAGAACTATCAGATTGGAGTCGTTGATGTCTGTCACCGGCCATACCAGCCATTTATCGAGGCGATGAAGCGGACGCATGAACGCATGTACGAGATTCGCAGCGGCAAAGCGTCGCCGTTAAGTCAAGGTCCAAAAGAAATACCGAAGACCGGTTTTTAATAGTAGAGAGAAGAGGAGGGCGCCGGTATGAGCCGATTTATGACAATCGATAACGGCAAACAATGGATGGATACGAACGGTCAGCCTATTCGGGCGCATGGCGGAGGGTTTCTGTTCGATAACGGGTTTTATTATTGGTTCGGAGAAAATCGTACGGGCGGGCGCAAGGTCAGCTGTTACCGGTCGGCGGATCTGACCGAATGGGAATGGCGGGGCGATGTGCTTACACTGGAATCCGAAGCGGAACCGATTTATTACCGGACTTCGCTCGAGATGAATCCGTTCTCGACGGAAAACGGGGCGAACATCGAACGGCCGAAGGTGCTGTTCAACGCAAAGACCGGCAAGTACGTCATGTGGATGCATTGGGAGAACGGCAGGGATTACAAAGACGCGAGATGCGCAGTAGCCACAAGCGACACGGTTGACGGCGCTTATACCTACCGAGGCAGCTTCAATCCGATCGGACATATGTCCAGAGATTGTACGCTGTTCCAGGATGATGACGGAACGGCGTATTTCATTTCGGCGGCAAGGGATAATGCGGATCTGCTTGTTTACAGGCTGTCCGACGATTACCTCAGCATCGATGAGCTTGTCAGAACGTTATGGCCGGGGCAGTACCGGGAAGCGCCGGCGGTTGTGAAGCATCACGGTCTTTATTATCTTATTTCCTCCGCCTGCACAGGCTGGCTGCCTAATCAGGGCACTTATGCGTATGCAGACAGCCTCACCGGCAGATGGTCGCCGCTGTATCCGCTTGGCGACGCGACCACCTATGATACGCAGCCGACGTTTATTTTGCCAATAGCCGGTTCGAAGACGACTTCTTATCTTTATATCGGAGACCGCTGGGACCCTTCCGATTATCACCGGTCCACCTATGCGTTCCTTAAGCTCGATATTCCGGAGGATCGCGTGATGAAGCTGGAATGGGCGGATCAATTGGCGCTGGACCTTGAGACGGGTGAAACGGAAACGAAGCGCCTGGAAAAAGGAGAGGCCGCCGTACGCATCCGGCATGCCGGCACGCTGAAATATGCCGCCGCTGTCGGGAAGTCGGTCATCGGGGCGACGCTGTCTTACGGCGCAGACGAACAGAAATGGCTGCTCGAGCATACGAAGGATGGCTATATGCGCCTGAGAAACGCGGCTAGCGGGCTATACCTTGCGGGGGATGAAACGAATGCGGCAGCCGTACTATCAAGAGGGGAAGAGCATGGCTGCATCGATTGGCGGATCGAAGAAGCCGGGAACGGTTTGTCCCAAATCATCCATCGTGTTACTCTGCAAGCTTTGACCTGGACCGGGATGGACGATCGAATCGCGTTAACATTGTCCGGTGCGGACGTGTCAGGGCCGGAGCAGCGCAAAAAATTGAACCGGCGGCTCTGTTTGCTATCGCCCGTGTTTTAATTTCGGGAACCTAGCCGAAGACCTCATACGTGCGTTATACGCGAAGGATGCTGTCCTCTGACAGCATCCTTCTCCTTTTGGACAGATGTCCGGCAGCCTTTCTCCATTATCGTGCAGTTTGAAATCTTTCCCCTTCATTTTTTATTGACCTTAACACTAATGTAAATCTTTATAATATAGAAGTGATCCAAATCTGAGAGGTGATCGTTTTTGAGGATTGGAAAGGTGAAAAAGTTAACTGGCGTTAGCGCTCGTTCGATTCGTTATTATGAGGAGAAGGGATTGATAAAAGCATATCGTCAACGAAATAATTACAGGGAATATGACGAAAAGGTGATCGAATCCATAAACACAATTCAACTTTATTTAGGTTTAGGGCTGACAACGGACCAAATTCGCGACATTATCTTCTGCAAATATCCCGAGCGGCATGAGCATAAAGAGAAGGATGTTTATTGTGAAGAGTTAATGCTTATATACCAGTCGAAGATGCAAGAAATTAATAAACAAATAGATGCTTTAACTGAAGCGAAGCTCAATTTGGCTGAAAAAATGAATCACATGTTGCAAAAACGGGAGGAGGAAAGCAAATGACGATATTAGTAACAGGGGCAACGGGGACCGTAGGGCGGCACGTCGTGCATCAACTCATGCAAAAGGGACAAAAGGTACGGGCATTGACACGTCATCCGATGCAAGCCAATCTTCCTGGTCAAGTAGAGGTAGTCCAGGGTGATTTGAGTGACCCGGCTACGTTAGTTTCTGCGTTGGTTGGCATAAACGGCATGCATCTGATTACAACGGGCGCCGAATATACACCTTTACAAACGGGACCGGAAATTGTTGAGCTTGCTGAGAAGGCTGGGGTGCGCAAAGTTACTATTTTGTGGAATGGAGAAAAGGGACCTTTTGAGAGGGCGGTTGAGGCGAGCGCTCTGGAGTGGACCCAGCTTCAAGCTTTTGAATTTATGGCAAATGCGCGAAAATGGGCGGACTCGATTCGTAATGAGGGGGTTGTGAGAGACCTGTTTGGAGGATCGCGAATTGCTTCTGTTCATGAAGCTGATATAGGAAGAGTTGCAGCGGTTGCACTAACAGAGGAGGGTCATGCAGGCAAAACATATACTTTAACGGGACCTGAGAGTTTGTCGGTTCAGGATAAAGTCCGGATCATTAGTGAGGTTATCGGACGAAACATTCGATTTATTGAGAGTTCTGAAGAAGAAGAACGAGAACAGATGAGAAGAATGGGCGTTCAGGAGGACGCAATTGATTACGTGATTAATTGGCATCTTAATCCGCCTAAATCCGCTTATACCGTTTTGCCGACAGTAGAAGAAGTTACAGGACGTAAGCCGTACACTTTCGCTGAGTGGGTTAAGGAGAATACAAATTTTTTTTTATAAATTAGAGTAATTTTAGAATCTATATTTTTGATGATGTTAAGGCACCACCTTCCGTAGAGGTGGTGTTTTGGCTGCTTTTGGCGCGTGAAGGAATTGTAGAGGCGCCCGTCTACATCTTTGGCGGGCTGAATATATTTCGAAATAAGAGTCGGATGGATGCAGTCTGAAGGAGGAATTGGGAAGATGGAGGTTGACTCAACGGGTTCGCTTATTATGAAATCCAACGCGCCAAGAATGCAAATGATTGACAGCCTAATCGCTTTTGTTCGAGAAGTTAATGAGCTGCTGCAAAAGGAAATCGATCTGTCCCCTGCCAATCAACGGGTTACGGCCATCATTAAACGGCTGTCACTTCAACTGCGGTCTTATTATTTGCCGGAGGAAATACAGGCCGTTCTTGGTCATGAGTACATACGAGTGCATCATCAAAAATTGCGGGATAAGCTGTCGGAAGCCGAATTTTTGGCTGAGCTGGGCGATTCGCGGAACTTTGACAAAACCGAAGGTACGGTTTGGGATATCGCCGCCAGGCTGCCAAGCTGGAACACTTACATGGCTTTAGTAAGCGAGGAGCTGTCGTCTCTTCGCCGGTTGACCGGGAAGAGCGGTCATCTGGAGAAATGGCCGTTTGTGTTCGTAGGCAGCGGGCCATTGCCGCTTAGCGCAATTATTCTCCATCTGCTCGGAGATGTTGAGGTAGTCTGTCTGGAAATGGATCCTGTGGCTTATGAAGCGTCTTGCTCATTGCTCGAGCGTCTGGGCTTAGAGGAGAAAGTGACGGTCGTCCTAGTGAACGGATCCGCGTTCGACTATCTTTCGTATCGCCGAATCTTTGTGGCTAGTCTCGTTAGAAATAAGCGGGATGTTCTTGAACAAATAAGCCGCACTTCTCCCGATGCTTTGGTAGCGGTTCGCACTGCTGAAGGGATGAAGCAAATTATGTACGAAGCGATTGACGAATCGCAGTTAACGAAGCAGGGCTGGCGGATTTTGGGGCGGACGCTGCCCGAACAAAGCTTGGTCATTAATTCGACGTTGTTTCTTGCTCGTGCGGCGGCTGCGGATTAATATCCCCTGATAAAGCAGCTTCCCTTGCCGCATTGTGAGCCAATCTATGCAAAAAATTATTGTGCTTATGTTTGCGGAAATACTTCATTTGAACGTCAACATCGGGGAATCGACGATTGAGTCGGGCTGCAGCCGCTAACAGCTCATTTCTTCCCTGCTCGTCATGCGGATGCGAAAAACGGTCTTGCTCCATTATGCGGGAAATACGGCTGCAATCGG
This sequence comes from Paenibacillus nanensis, assembly GCF_003583765.1. Lineage (GTDB taxonomy): Bacteria > Bacillota > Bacilli > Paenibacillales > Paenibacillaceae > Pristimantibacillus > Pristimantibacillus nanensis. The sequence continues at coordinate 419,360 of NZ_QXQA01000002.1, read as the reverse complement.
TGTAAATGACGGCGATTTTCGGCTGATGCTCCGATAAAGCGGAGGCAAGCGTCTCCAGACTAAGGCTGATCGCCATCATCTCGCCGTAGTTCGAACCGAAATCCCGCTCTAACGGCAGCCTTTTAGCCGTTACGCTGATCGATCGGTTATACACCGTGCAGCAAGCCGCGCCGTAAACGTTGCGCGAAGCGAAGCCGGCGTAGTCGCAATAAAGGAACATCGTACCTTTGTTCAAAATAGCCGGTCTTAGGCTTGGGTTCGCCAAAGCTTTTTTCAATAGCAGATCTGGTGTTAAGTTCACGAGTGCATCTCCTGTTAACGGTAAGGTAAGGGTAAGGGGTTATGCGATCAGGATAAACCGCAGCGCCAAAGTTTAAACCTGCGTCAGGATAGTCTCGCAAATGTTAGGAGGATTTTGTCCGCTTCACATCGGACGAAGTCCTCTTTTTATTGCGGGCATCTCAACTACGGACAATAAGCGCAACTGAAGACTATTCACCGGCCTTAATCGGCAAGCGCCTTCCTCGGTCATCCATACAATATTACTTTCTTCTTCCGCTGCCGATCGTGATCGCGCTTATGCCGAACGAGCTGCGGCATGAGCTCTTCAAGCGGACCATACAAACGCTGGTCTACATTCCCCCCCTTTATGTGTGGGTCGTCGTCGTGGGCGTCGCCTATATTTTCTTGAGTCGAAAATGAAGAGCTGGAAGCTTGCTTTCGCGCCTGGATGAACAAGAAGGAACAAGAGGACGGGGAGAAGGATGCCGCTTCGGAAGACTTCCTCCCCCTTCATTTTTGCTCTTCCTGATCAAAAATGATACAAAACGTAGCTAGCGCCCATCAAATTGCGCGGCAAGTCAAAAGTGACAGGGATGATCAATACTGGTGGTTTACCGGACGGAGGATGGCGGGGTACGATGAGCACGACTTCGGCGACAGACCTAAAGGTGTCAAAATGATCGTTGGCAGGAGGTGACGTCTTCGAAAAATGAAAGCGCTTCAAACAAGATGGAAACGCTTTCGTTGCCGTTGTGCTTCTTTGTCGGTTGAACGGACAGGTAGAAGGAGGGTTGAACGAACATCAGGATCAGACATGACGCTCAAAATTGGAACCTTTTAGAGGAGTGAGTTCATGGGTACAAAAGCCGTATCCCGCCGCCAATTTAAATCCGTTTGCGCTTTTTTGTTATCTTTCCTTATGGTATTTTCGCTCGCCGCTTTGCCTGCACCGGGCCGCGCGAATGCGTCTAGCGCCTCTCCAGCCCGACAGGGGGATTATTTGAACCGGGGACTGGTTGCCGTTCTCGTCGACGGCGGCGTCTTTTTAAGCTGGCGTTATTTGAATACGGATCCGGACGATATCGCTTTTAATGTGTACAAAAACGGATTCAAGGTTAACGCGGCGCCCCTCGGCGACGTTACGAACTATTTGGACACGACGGGCTTCGATAGCTCGCAATATCAGATTTCTACCGTCATAAACGGGAAAGAGGAAATGCAGCCGGAGACGGCTTCGGTGTGGCATAACGATTATTTGCCGATTCCGCTGGATAAGCCGGCCGACGGACGGACGAAGGATGGCGGCAATTATTCGTATACGGCCAGCGACGCTTCCGTGGCCGACGTGGATGGAGACGGAGAGTACGAAATCGTCTTTCTTTGGAACCCCACCAACGCGAAGGACAATTCGCAGGCCGGCTATACCGGCAATGTCCTCATCGATGCGGTCGAGCTGGACGGAACGAAGCTCTGGCGTATTGATTTGGGCGTGAATATCCGCGCCGGCGCGCACTATACGCAATTAATGGTGTACGACATGGACGGCGACGGCAAAGCGGAGGTCATCGTCAAGACGGCGGACGGAACAAAGGACGGCAAAGGCAGCGTGATTGGAGACGGTACCAAGGATTACCGCAACGAAGGCGGCTATATTTTGTCGGGACCGGAATATCTCACGCTGTTCGACGGCCAAACCGGCGAAGCCAAATCTACCGTGAATTACGAGGTTCCGAGAGGCGATGTGGGGGCGTGGGGCGACGGCTACGGCAATCGCGTCGACCGTTTCCTTGCGGCCGTCGCTTATTTGGACGGCGCGAATCCGAGCGTCGTGATGGCCCGCGGCTACTACACTCGCACCGTGCTGGCTGCTTATGACTATGTTGGCGGCGAGCTGGTGAAGCGTTGGGTCTTCGATACGAATACAGCCGGCAAGCAGTACGAGGGACAGGGCAATCACGGGATTAGCGTTCTTGATGTCGATGCGGACGGCAAAGATGAAATGATGTACGGGGCCCTCGCGATCGACGACGACGGAACCGTCATGTACAGCACCGGACTCGGCCACGGCGATGCGATGCATGCCGGCAAACTGAATCCGAACCGGGACGGCTATCAGGTGCTAAGCGTGCACGAGCATTCCGGCGCCGAGTACGGTATCGAGATGCGCGACGCCGCGACCGGAGCAATTATTTGGGGCGAACATACGGGCATAGACACCGGACGCGGCATGTCGGCGGATATCGACCCGAATTATCCAGGCTACGAGTCGTGGGCTTCCACGATCGTCGACGGGCAGATGGAGCCGGTTACCCGCGTGTTTTCGGCTGACGGAGACGTGATCTATGAAGGGGACGAAGCTCCGAAAAGCGCGAACTTCGCGATTTGGTGGGACGGAGACCTGCAGCGGGAGCTGTTCGACCACGTCTGGGATAACAGCGCGGCCAAAGGGATTCCGGTCGTTTATAAGTGGGATTACGAGAATAAGAAGCTGAATGAAATTTTCCGGGCTACCGGCGCCTTGACGAACAATCACACCAAAGGGAATCCGGCGGTTCAAGCGGATATCGTGGGCGACTGGCGCGAGGAGCTCCTGCTCCGTAACGAAGACAGCACGGAATACAGGCTGTACACGACGACCATTCCTACGGCATACCGGATTCCGGCGCTGATGCAGGATCCCGTATACCGGCTTGGCGTCGCCTGGCAGAACGTGGGCTACAATCAGCCGCCGCATACGGGCTTTTATATCGGCGCGGAAGCGACGGCATTTCCGAAAGCGGATCTGGATCTCGCCGGCGGAGGGGAAGCTCCGGAGCAGGTTTACCGCTTTGACTTCGGCACGGAAGCCGCAGCCGGCACAACAGCCGTGCAGAATACGGTTTATTCCGCGGAAACGGGCTACGGCTTTGAGAGCGCAAGCGGCATTACCGTGAACGCAAGCGGCGTGACCTTGCCGGAGAACGCCAAATTCGCCGTCGACCTGCCGAATGCCAATTATAAGGTAACGGTCAAGCTTGGCGATGACGCGCAGGACGGAAGCGCCGGTATCAAATCCGAATTCGTGCAAAAGCTTGCAGTCACAAGCGTGCCAAAGGGTAAGCCTTTGGTCTATTCCTATGACGTTGCGCTGGTAGACGGCCAATTGGAATTTATCTTCTCCGGCACGGCCATTCACGTGCAGGAGTTGATCATAGAGAAGTATCCGGCCAAGTCGCCTGGCGCTTCTGCGACCATCTACATGGCCGGCGATTCGACCATGCAGTCGTACAGCGAGATGCAGGCGCCGCAGCAAGGCTGGGGCCAGCAGTTCGGCCGTTATTTCGCGAATGGCGTAGTCGTCCGGAACCATTCAATCGGCGGCAGAAGCAGCAAATCGTTTATGGTCGACGGCCGCTTGGATACGATATTGCGCGAGATCAAGCCGGGAGACTTCTTCTTCATCTCGTTCGGCCATAATGACGCCAGCGCCGGCATTCCGGAACGTTACGCTTCGCCGGAAGATTATAAAACATATCTGGCCCGCTATGTGAACGGCGCCAGACAGCGCGGCGCGGAGCCGGTGCTGCTTACGCCGGTAGGACGCCGGGATTTCAACCTGATCACGCAGGAATTTAACGTAAGCTTCCCTGAGTACGTAGAGGCCGCGAAGCAAGTGGCGGAAGCGCTTGACGTGCAGCTGATCGATTTGAGCCGGCTGAGCATCGCGCACTACAACAAAGTAGGCTTGGCGGCGACGGAGGATATTTTCCTTTACGCGAATCCGGGCGAATATCCGAAATATCCGAACGGCGTAAACGATAATACGCATTTCAGCGGCTACGGCGCGCAGGTGATTGCCGGACTGGTTGCCGGAGCGGTCAAAGAGATGAATCTGAGCCTTTCTCCGTATGTGATCGATCCGGATCTTGAGGAACCTGAGCCGGAGCCGGAGAACCCGATCTATGAGGAAGACTTCGAAGGCGATCCGAACGCCGTTCAATACGCGATGGTGAACGCCACCGGCATTGCGGGAACGATGGCGGGAACGGTCATGGAGCAGAACGGGAACAAGCTGCTGAACGTTGCCGGCTCCGGCTCCGGAAACCGCGCGAAGGTGTTCCGAATATTCGATGCGGTTGGCGGCGACATTGTGGACGTCAGCTTCGACTGGCATACCGGCAACGTCGGGGCTTTCCCGTCCGAAGGACACTTGTCGCTGCAGGACGCGAACGAAAACTTGATCTTAACCTTGTACACGACAAGCGGCACGGGCACGACAATCGGTTATTTTCCAGGTCATTACGCGCCCGATTACGGTACGGGAACAACGGCTATTCCAGGCGGATTGACCACGACGATTCCGAAAAACCAATGGGTCAACGTTGACGCCTCGATAAATTTTGCCGAGAAAACAATCGATTTGACGTTGACCAGCTTGGCGGATTCGAGCGTCACCCAGACGATTGAGGATATTCCGATGAGCGCGGGAACGGCTTACGCCGATAATGTAAGAGCGCTGCGCTTCCTCGGCACGAGAAAGGGAGGCGGCGGCACGCTCAACTGGACGACGCAAATCGATAATGTGCGGATCGAAGGAACGACGCTGCCTCCTGCTTCCGCCGATCAGACCGCATTGGTGGCGCTGTATGATGAGGCGAAGGCGCTCGATCTGTCGTCCTATACGGAGCAATCGAAAGCCGTGCTGAACCGGGCTTTGGCGGCTGCCGAAGCGATTATCGGCACAGAAGCGGCTCAAGCGCAGATCGATCATGCGTTTCATATGCTGACTGTCGCCATGGCGTCGCTGACAAGCGAGCCTCCTCAACCGGTAACCGAGTACAGGTTTGATTTTGGCTCCGGAGACGCGGCTGAAGGCTATATTAAGGTCGACGCCAAGCGAGCCTATGTAGAAGGGAACGGCTATGGTTTTGCCGATACCTCCCTTACGCAGGATGAGAACCGCGACACCGGCAACGCGCTGACAGAGGATTTCACTCGCGTGAACGGCACGTCCTTCCTAGTGGAAATGGAGCCGGCCAATTACCGCGTCACGATGACGATCGGCGATTCGCAGGAAGCCACGAACGCCGGCGTAGTCGCGGAGCAGATGAATAAAGTGCCGAACGCGACCGTTCCGGCAGGAGAAATTAAAGAAATTTCTTATGACCTTGCATTGATCGACGGGGTATTCAACTTTGAATTCTCGGGCAATACGCCGAAGATCAACGCGCTGAAGCTTGAACGCCTGCCTGAGAACGGAGCGGGCGACAAACCGGTCATTTATTTGGCGAGCGATTCGACTGTCGCGAATTACGCGGAAGGCTATCGTCCGCAGGCCGGATGGGGCGAGACGCTGGACGATTATTTCGACTTGGAGAAGGTCGGCATCGATAACCGGGCCATCGGCGGGCTGAGCAGCAAAACGTTCCTGGTTGGCGGGCATCTGAACGATATTCTGCTCGACATCCATGAAGGGGATTACCTGTTCATGCAGTGGTCCCATAACGACTCCACGCCGTCGCGTCCTGAGCGCTACCTGACTCCGGAGCAGTTCAAAGTTTATTTGAAAGCGTATATTGACGGCGCCGTACAAAGAGGGGCGACCCCTGTTCTGGTGACACCGGTGAACAGGCGCGACTTCACCGGCGACACCTTGAACAAGAGCTTCCCTGAATATGTGCAGGCGATGAAGGAAACAGCGCAAGAAACCGGTACGCTGCTCGTTGACCTCAATCAGGCCAGCTGGGAATACTTCCAGGAGCTTGGACCGGAAGGCACAAAAGACATCTTCATGTGGGTAGACGGAAAAGAGGACAACACGCATCTGCAGATGAACGGCGCGATTAAAGTTTCCGAGATGGTCGCAAGGCTCGTGAAGGAGCTGAACATTCCGCTTTCCGCCTTCGTGACCGTGGAGGATACGGGGCAGCCGCCGGGCGAGCATTGGGCAAAGGCAGCCGTTACCGGCCAGGGATCTGCGTATCCGGGTCAGCCGATCGAGCTTAAGGTCGGCGTATCCCAAGTTAATGAAGGGTTTACCGCGATGGACGTCATCGTCCAGTACGATCCTTCGAAGCTTGAGTTCGAGACGACCGCCGGCGAGAACGGCTCGGCGTCGCTCGCGGAGAGCGCGATTGCAGCCGGACGCGACAAGCTGCACGTCATTGCTACAGCCGTGCGTCCGGCCGAAGGTCAAATCCGCGTTATCGCCATAAGCGAAGGCGAAGGGAACGCGGTGACGGCCGGCTCCGACTTATTCATTCTGCGCGGCAAGGTGAAAGCGGACACGCAGCTGGGGAACGCGTCCACGTCGCTCACGAAATTCGAAGTATCACGCGACGGCATGGCGGGCATCGTGAACATTGCCGAGGCCTACCATTCATTGTCCATCGGCCAAACGCCGGTCCAATCGGATAAATCGGCGCTTGAACAAGCGATTGCTTCCGCTCAGGCGCATCTGGCCAAGGCGGTGGAAGGCAATAAAATCGGCAAATACGAGGCTGGCTCGAAAGCCGAGCTGCAGGCCGCCATTAACGCGGCGAACGCGGTTATCGTCAACCATTATGCCTCGCAGTCGCAGGTTGACGCGGCAACCGGAGCGCTGAACGCCGCGATTCAGCAGTTCCTTGCCCGTTTCATCAGCTTGGTGGAAGGACAAACGCAAATTACGATCCGGGATCTGTCCATCATTGCGAAGTACTTCGGCGTCACTTCGGAGGATCCGAGCTGGAGCGAAATCGCGAAGGCCGACCTGTTCGACGAAGGCGAAATCAATATTCGCGTTCTGGCTGCCGTCGCGCGGATGATCTTGACAGACTGGAGCTTGGAAGACTAACCGAACCGATTCGATCACATGGAAGGCGGGAGGAAGGAGAGGAAAGCTCCTTCCTCTTCCCTCATGAAAGGAAGATACCTCGACATGGTCAAGCTTAGAAAACAACCCTTGCTCTTCTTAACGGCGTTATTGTTATTATCGCTGTGGTTTCCCGGCTCGCTGCATGCGGCTAATGAGCCGGTCTTCCGTCTGAAAGCGACGAATCGGGAATCCAAAGTGATGATTGAGGTGAAGGGTCAGCGATTATCCGATCTGTACGCCTATCAGTTCAATCTCCAGTTCGATCCGAAGCATATGCGATTTGTGGAGGCGGACAGTCCCGTCCCGGGGTTTACGATCGATCCGATCGTTGAAGAAGGGGATATTCTGTTCGCGCATTCCAAGGTTGGAAACGTGAAAGGGATTAAAGGAGAAGCCGTGCTGGCCACTTTTACATTTGAACGGATGACGGGGAGCCCGTCTAGTTTCACTTTACATGGAATCAAGCTGGTCGACTCCGCATTAGACATGGTTGAGATGAAAACGAAAGTTCAAGTGTCGTCCGATATCAAGTTTAAGGATATTGCCGGCCACTGGGCGGAGGCGTCTATTCTTGAAGCGGTACAGCGCGGCTGGATCAACGGCTACAGCGATCAAACCTTCCGTCCGCAGAAGCAAGTGACGAGGGCGGAATTCGTGACGATGCTTGTGCGCTCTCTCGAGCTGCCGATTCCCGCGGAGTCGAAGCTGCATTTCACGGATGCCGACCGTATTCCGGCTTGGGCGGAAGGTTATATCGCGGCAGCCGTAAACGCCGATATGATCGCAGGCTATGCGGACGGATCTTTCCAAGCGGACAAACTCATCAGCCGGGCCGAAATGGCGTCGATCCTCGTCAAATCGCAGGGAATCGTTCCGGCTCCCGATGACAAGCCAAGCTTTGCCGATACCGATGATATTCCGGGGTGGGCCCAGTCCTACATTGCTGCTGCCGCTGAGCGCGGCTGGATTAAAGGAGTCGGAGACAACAGGTTTGCGCCGCTCAAAAACGCTAACCGCGCAGAGTCGGTTCATCTGATCGTTAACCTGAAATAGGCAAGTGGAGGGGAGGGAGTAACTAACGCCTTCCTCTTTTTTAATTCGTTCGGATGTTCTGCGCAAGATTAACGACTTTTCGTGCAATTCGAGCAAGATTTAGAGTCGATCTGAACTCGCAAATCTTTTAGAGTAATAAAAATAGAGGGACATTCGTTGAAGCGAGGTGCCAAATGTGAGCGAGCTAGAGCGTTTAAAAGGGCAGTTTGTTCATCCTCCGGCCGAGTTCAGTCCGGTTCCGTTTTGGTTTTGGAACGATGAGCTGCAGAAGGAAGAGCTCATTCGGCAAATTCACGATTTTCATGCGAAGGAAGTCGGCGGCTTTGTGATCCATCCCCGGATGGGGATGCCGCATACGATGCCTTACTTGTCGGAGGCGTATTTGGACATGGTGGAAGCAGCCGTTGCCGAAGCCGAGAGGCTGGGCATGCGGGTTATTTTATATGATGAAGGGATGTATCCCTCCGGCTCGGCTTGCGGCATGGTCGTGAGGCAAAATCCGAATTATGCCAGCCGCGGATTGGAATTAAGAGAATATCCTTGTGAAGCGAGCGGCAGCTCCGAACGGATTCCCTTCACCTTGCTGCCCGGGGAGACGCTTGTGTCGGCTCAAGCCGTCCGCAAGCTTTCCGCCGGCGCATACGACGCAGGGAGCGTGCGCGTGCTCGACTATGAGAAGGACGGACTGGCGTTCACGCCGCCGGACGCCGGCAGCTGGTCGATTCTGTTGTTCATCGAGACGCCCTCCTACGGCACGATACGCGGCGTGCATCAAGGGCAGGATGACGGCGAGCCCGACGCTCCGCTAGCGGCCGACCTGCTTAATCCGGATGCGGTACAAGCCTTTATATCGCTCACCCATGAAAAATATTACGGGAGATTAAGCCGTTACTTTGGGACAACGATATTTGCCATGTTTACCGACGAGCCGGATCTGCTTGGACGCGGTCATAAGAAGGGGATAAAGCCGTGGACACGGGGATTTATGGACGAATTTCTTGCGGGCGGCTGCAGGGAAGAGGAGCTGCCTTCGCTCTGGTTTCATGCCGGAGACACAGCAGCCCGAGTCCGAGAGGCTTATGAAGCGATGATTCGGAACCGGATGGCGCGAACCTATTATAAGCCGCTTGCCGATTGGTGCGAAGCGCACGGCATAAGTCTCACCGGACATCCGGCGGGGAGCGATGACATCGGGCTGCTTCATCACTTTCATATTCCCGGACAAGATGTCGTCTGGTGGTTTATTGCGCCCGAAGGGGATAAAGCTCTGGCTGGCGTTCACAGCACGATGGGCAAATGCTCATCGGATGCCGCGCGCCACCTAGGCAGACGGCGTAATTTGAATGAATGCTTCGGCGTCTGCGGCGCGGAGGGCGGCTGGTCGCTGAGCGCCGACAATATGAAGTGGTATTTGGACTGGTTATTCGTCCGTGGTGTCAATCTCATCAGCCCGCACGCTTTCTATTATTCCATCCGCGGCGAACGAAGAGACGAGAGGCCGCCCGATGTCGGACCGCATAATATCTGGTGGCCGGAGTATGCGGCATTCTCCAGGTATATCAAAAGAATGAGCTGGCTGATGACCGACTCTATAAACAGCGCGAGGGTCGCTGTAATGGCAGGGGAGGCATTCCTGCCGTGGCAAATCGTAAGGCCTCTTTATGAGTCTCAGGTCGAATTCAATTATTTGGAGGAGGGGCTGCTTGCAGACTCCTCATGCCGAATCAAAGACGGGACGATCGAGATTGCCGGTTATCGCTATAGCGCGGTATTAATCGAGGAGGGACACCGCCTCTCGCCTGCCGCTTGGAACCGGCTGGAAACGTTTGCCGCGCAGGGCGGATTCGTGATCGAGCTGGCTGAGGCCGGGCGGACCGCGACAGACATTGGCCAAATCGTGGTGCAGAACGAAACGCATATTCCTGATCTGCTGAACGGCAGGCTTGGCAGGCCATTCGCACTAGATCCCGCTGCGGCTTCCATTCGGATCAGCCGAGTCGAAAAAAACGGCATTTATTTCTACGTCATGACGAACGAGGGGGAAGCGGCGTATGAGGGAGCATTGCAGCTAAGCGATTCCAATTCCGGTCTCACGGAATGCTGGCGCCCTTGGTCGGGAGCATGCTCGCCTGCCAAGATGGAGCATTCGGAAGCGGGGAAGCGCGTTCCTATTCATATAGAGCGAAGAGAGTGTCTGATCGTCGCTGTCGATCCGAGCCGGGGCCACATCAATCGCGAAGAAGCGCAGGTTCATAAGACGCTGCTGACGGATTTATCGGAAGGCTGGCGCGTCGTCGAAGGACCGATGCTCGGCGACTTGAAAGAGCTGACGTCATGGACCGAGTGGGGCGATATGAATCGCTATTCGGGTACGGTTAGTTACGAAAAAAGCTTCGAGCTCGATCTGTCATCCGGGCATACCGAATGGCAGCTGGATCTCGGCGACGTTCACGAGCTCGCGCGGCTATGGGTAAACGGTACGGAAGCCGGCGTCCGAATGTGGAAGCCGTATGTATTCGACATTGGGCGGCATGTCCAACAAGGCACAAACGTCTTGCGCGTCTCCGTAACGAACAGCTTGGCTAACCGTTACGACGGCCAATCATTCCCGTCCGGCTTAATAGGACCGGTACGGCTTCTCGGATAACGAATGATGTCCGTATCCGGCGGATTGCCAATCATGCGCGCGGCTTGATGGCGAACACCCGATTTCGCTATTGGACGAATCCGCTTTACGGATTCGTCCGTTTGCTTCCATGCGCGAGCAGCTTATCCGCGGAATGCTGCTGCCGGTATTGACCGGGGGTAAGCCCCGTCCTGGCTTTGAATATTTTATTGAAGTAGCTGACATTTGCATACCCGACCTCGCCGCAAATTTCCTCGATGGAAGATCCGTGCCGCTCCAGCAGCTCCATGGCTCGCTTAATCCGGAGCTGAATCAAATAATCGCCAACCGTCATCCCCGTCGATTCCTTGAAAATGCGGCTTAAATAAGAGGTGCTTCGCTGCACGTATTCGGCAACCGTATCGACGGATATGTTTTTATTGTAGTTCGCCTCCATATACTCCGCCGCCAGCTGAAGGGTAACATCCGACATTTTGGACCGTTTCTCTTTATGATAGTCGATAATGCGGCTGCACATGCCCAGCAGGCACGCTTCCATGTCCGGGAGCGTTTCGGCTCGGGCCAGCGTATCGGTGTATGCCGGCCGTTCGCCGAATACGGCAGTCATATCGCCGCGGGTCTGGACAAGCGTCTTGACGATTTCGCCGCTCAGCTGGAAGAACAACTGCTGAATATTCGCTTTGTTCAGCTTTTTGTCCATCGCGGTCCGCGTGATGAGCTTGATCGTCTTGAAGCATTCCTCTTTATCCGTTTGCAGCAGCGCCTGCTGCAGCTTCGTTTCCAGCTCGTACGGATAATAATGCGCCTCTTCTTCCGTTTTCCAGTCTCCAAGAATAGTATACGGCAGCACTTCGCCTTTCCCGATGTACATTTTTAAATGCAGCGCTTCTAGCGTGTCTTCATAAGCCAAGCGGACCGATTGCTCGCCGCAGAATATCCGGCTGACCGCGATCGTCACCGTCAAGCCGTATCGGCTTTGCAGCAGCTGCTTCAGTCTATTGGCCTGCTCTAGCGGGAATGTATCCGAATCAGGCGGGACGGAGAGAAGGATGATCGTCCGTTTGTCGTCTTTGGCAAATATTTCGCCGTCGATGTCGGTCCCCAGCTCTTCCATAAGCCCGTAACGGAACAGATGGAATTGGAACATGCCGTCCGGTCCGTTCACCGGGTAAGGCTCCTCCAGTTCGATTGTGAGAACGGCAAACCGGGCGAAATCAAGCCGGATTCCGAGCAGCTCCGCCGTTTGGTCCGTACTGCCGCCTAAGAGGAGATCGTTTAAATATTTTTCTTTAATCGCCGTGCGGTTGTTGGTTAAGAGGGTATCTACCTGCCGTTTCTCCTTCATCAGCGTCTCCCAGCTGCGGACCATCTGGTCGAACCGCTGCCGGATGAAGCCGGCTTCATCGCCCGCGGACTGGTTCGTGACGGCGCCTTCACGCCTGCCGGCCTCCGTGCCCCCGATGTAGGAGATGACGCTTTGCAGCGGCCGGTACAATCTTCGGGACAAGTAGAAGGAAAGCGCAATGGCGGCTGTCAAATAGGCCGCCGCTACGGCGACGACGATAAATTTAATGCGGTTCATCCCTTGCAGAAGAACGGAACGATCGGTAATATCGACGAATTTCCAGCCGGTGAGCTCGGAGGTGGTATAAGAGACGATCCGGTCGGAGCCGTCGATGTAGGAGCCGCTGCCGGAGGCCAGCTTTCCGAGGTCGGCGCGTTCAAGCAAGGCTTCGCCTTCATCGGCGTCGGAATATAGCAGCTCGGAGTTCGGCCCCAGAACCAGGGTCACCCCTTTTTTATTGTGGTAATGGCTTAAATAATCGTCGAACAGGAGATCCAGCTTCAAATTGACGACGATCGCGCCGTTCACTTGGCCGATAAGCGGCATCTTCTGAAGCAGGCTGGAAGCGGAGCTCTCCGGCGAAAAGCCGTCCGGCCGCCCGGTTAACCATAACGTGCGGTTTTCAGAGGGATGCATCCATTCATCCAGCCAGGAACGGTCTGCAAAAGTGGAGATAGGGGATGTCTTGATCTCAGGACGCGACGTTAAGACAAGCTCAAGCGGCTCGTAATAGAGGTAGACGGAATCGACGTAAGGACTCATCTTTTTCTGCTCTTCCACGAAACGGGATAAATCGATCAGCGAGCTGACGGTCAACTTGTTGCTGCCGTTCGTTTTGTACAAATAGGACTGGTTCGCGATCATGCCGGCAGCCGCATATTTGATGGCGGTCAGCTCCTTATGAATAAGCTCTTGCTGCTGCGTCAGAATCGATTCGTTGTACGAGATCGCGTTCTGAACGCTGTTGTCGGCCGAAATTTTGTAAGTGACTGTCGCAATTAGTATGACGGTGATTACGGCAATGGCGGTCATCGAAAGCAGCAGCTTGACGAACATCGTATTGTGCTTGATCGATCGGTATACCGGCATCATCAATGCCCCCTCCATCTTTGATTGCGCTTACATTTCCGAGTAAAAGCTAATACGGGGATTATACCACAGATGCGATTGGCGGATAGCGGAAGCTCGAAAAACATACAAAAAAGAGAAAAACATAACCGTGAAAAAGAAGCCCCCAAAGCCAAAAACATAAAAAGTACCGAAAGAGAGGGTTGTGCAGCCGATGGGAGAACGTTATCGTAAAACCTGTAACCGCTCTCAAAAACCCGGCCGGGTGACAGCGCAAACCAGAATGCGGTATTTCTATTATCGAATCATTAGGGGGATTGCACATGAGACGAAAGACAATGGCCAGCGCGATTACGGCGCTTCTCGTGACGGCAGGCTTGCTGGCCGGCTGCAGCTCGGGCTCAAATACCAATAACACGGAAACGGATCCAAACGCGAGCGTAAGCCCCAGCGCGGCAAACGGCGAGCAGGCTGCGGAGCCTGTGGAGATTACATGGGGCATCCACTTCCAGGCGGCCGGGGTTGTCGAGGACACGCCGGTTCAGAAGTGGCTTGAGGATAAATTCAATGTAAAGATCAAGCCGGTGAAGGTAACGGACGCCAGCATCGCCTCCGGTGATATTCCCGACATCTTTATGCTGGGCGATCCCGCCAACGTAGCGGCATACCAGAACCAGGGCGTCCTCATGAGCATCGATCCGGGCATGCTGAGGGAGAAGATGCCCGAATATTACGCGGATATCGAAAAGAACAGCAAGCTGTTCCAGACGGTAACATTTGACGAAGAGCTATGGGCGATCCCGATGTTCATCGATTTGAAGCCGTACGACTTGGCGATGCTGTGGCGCAAGGATTGGCTGGACAACGTCGGCATTACGAAGGTTCCGGAAACGCTGGACGAATTCGAACAGGCCGTGTACGCCTTTGCGCAGAAGGATCCGGACCAGAACGGCCAAAAGGACACGTACGGCTTGACCGGCACGGCGACGTCCACCTGGTCCTCCGGCTTCTATTCCATCTTTGGAGCGTTCGGCGTAGAACCGACGATGTGGCATGAGAAGAACGGGGAAATCGTGAACGGCTCGGTCATGCCCGAGACGAAGGAAGCTTTGGCTAAGCTTCGTCAATGGTACGCCGATGGCGTTATCGACCCTGAGTTTATTACCGATACGCAGGACTCGTACCGCAAGAAGCTGTATAACGGCAGGATCGGCGTCATCGAGGAGCAGATCGCCAAAGCCGCGCTGCCTGAATCTGCAACGGTAACCGAGATGAAGTCGCTTAATCCCGAGGCGGAGCTGGCGTTCGCCAGGAATCCGCAAGGTCCCGGAGGACACGGTTCATGGGATTGGGGCGTAAAGAGCAATTTTATCGTCATCGGCAACAAGGTGAAGGACCAGCCGGAGAAGCTGGAGAAGCTGTTCGAAATTTTGCAGGCGCAAAGCAGCGACGAAGAAACGATCAACCGCACCAGCCTTGGAGAGAAGGGCGTCCATTGGGACTTCGCCGAGAGCGGGGCCGCATCCGGCGCCACCAAGTTTTTGGCAGGCTTCGAGAAACAGGAGGAGCGGGACCAGCAGGGCATTCGTCTCTTCTCGCTCGGCAACATTACGACGCAGGCATACCGTGAAAAATATTCCAATCCGGCGCTGAACGAAGCGATTAAAACCTATTCCTCGGCTCCGAATTTGACCGACGCGCTGTTGTTCTCGGCGCTGCCTTCGGACGGCAAATACAAGGCTGATCTGACCTCGCTCATGCAAAAGTACTTCGCGCAAATGATTAGCGGGGAAATTCCGCTTGATGATTTCGACAAGTTCGTAACGGAGTGGAACTCGCGCGGCGGAGAAGAGCTGACCAAAGAAGCGAACGAGATGTACCAGGCGCAATTCAAAAATTAATCCGATTCCGCGGCTTCGCAAGAGCCGAAAAACGCCTCTTGCGGAGCTCACGGAGCGGCCTTCAAGGAAGTGTAGCATGAAAACGATACGCAAACACGGAGAGCTGCTCGCGCTGTTTTTGTTTTCCTTTTTGTTTTTCTTCCTCTTCAAGTACGGTCCGCTGTATGGCGTCGTCATCGCATTCAAAGATTTCCGGGTCGTGGACGGGATTTGGGGAAGTCCATGGGTAGGGCTCCAGCATTTTATCGATTTGTTTCAGAACAACGACTTTTACCGGCTGCTGAAAAACACGCTGCTGCTCAACCTGTACCTGCTCCTCTTCGCCTTTCCGGCGCCGATTGTTTTGGCGCTGCTGCTGAACGAGATCCGCTCCCGGTATTTTCAGCGGTTTATTCAGACGACGATGTATTTGCCCCATTTCGTATCCTGGGTCATTATGTCCGGTCTTGTCATTTATTTTCTATCTCCGACCTCCGGCGTCGTCGCCGAGATCGCGGGATGGTTCGGGCAGGAGCCCGTCTTCTACATGGGCAAGAAGGAATATTTCCGCCCGATCATTGTGGCTTCCGCCATTCTGAAGGATCTCGGCTGGGGCTCGATCATCTATTTCGCCGCTTTGACGGGAATCAATCCGGAGCTGCAGGAGTCGGCCATCATCGACGGCGCGAACCGGTGGCAGCGGATGGTCAAAATCAATATTCCGTCGATCATGCCCACGATCGCCATCATGTTTATTTTAAGCTTGGGCGGATTTTTAAGCGCGAATTTCGAACAAATCATTAATTTGCTTAACCCGGTTACGATCGACACCGGCGATGTCATCGACACGTACGTCTATCGGGTCGGACTTCAGCAGTTTCAGTACAGCTATACGGCGGCGATCGGCTTGTTCAAATCGCTTGTCGGACTTCTGCTTATTTTAGGCGCCAATCTGGCTGTCCGCAGGCTGAGCAAAGGGGAGAGCGGATTATGGTAAAAGCGGGAGGGAGTCCGTTATGAAGGCGGCAAATTGGCGGGATCGAATCGCCCCTATCGTAATTTATTTCGTATTATCGGCATTGGCGCTCATCGTTGTATATCCGTTCATCCATGTGATTTCGGTTTCCTTCAGCGGCCGTGGGGAAGCGCTTCGAAGCGGCTTTCATTTCTTCCCCCGGGATTTCGAATGGGGAGCGTACAAAGAGCTGCTGGAGTATCCGTTCGTCTGGTCGGGCTACGCCAATACGCTGTTCCGGATGGCGGTCGGCACGTTTCTGACGCTGCTCGTCACCGTTTGCGCCGCTTATCCGCTGTCGCGTCCCGATTTCCCGATGAAGCGGGTTCTGGTGCTGCTGCTGCTGTTCACCATGATATTCGACGGCGGGATCGTGCCGAACTATCTGCTTATGAAGGAGCTGCATTTGCTGAACTCGCTGTGGGTATACGTGCTGCCGACGGCGGCCAACGCCTTTCAAGTGCTCGTCATGCTCTCGTTCTTCCGGTCGATACCGGTTGCGCTTATCGAAGCGGCCCGCATCGACGGGGCGAGAGATATGCGGATCTTGCTTCGTATCGTGCTGCCGCTGTCCATTCCGGTCATGGTTACGATCGGTCTTTGGTCGCTGGTCCATCATATCAACGCGTTCAGCGACAATCTGCTGTATGTGACCGATCAATCGAAGTTCGTGCTGCAGCAGGTCGTTCGGCAAATCTTGATCGAGAACAAGCTGGATCCGTTCACAACGGCGACGAATATGACGCCTCCGGCGCCGGAGAGTCTGAAGATGGCGTCGGTCATCGTATGCTCCTTGCCCGTTCTCGTGCTGTATCCCTTCTTGCTCAAATATTTCGAGAAAGGAACGATGATCGGATCGGTTAAAGGTTAAGCTCCGGGAGCAATCTAGCGGGAACCATAAGGTTCCCTCCCGGATATTCCAATCCTAAGGAGGCTTAATAGTAGCATGAGAAGAAATACGATGCTGGTCTTGCTCGCGATATTTTTAATGGCAGGCAGTTTTCCGGTTCAGGAGGCGCAAGCGGAGCAATCCCCAAGCTCGGGGGCCGTCTTTTTTGTTTCGCAAAATGGAAGCGATTCCAATCCCGGCACGGAAGCGGCTCCTTTCTTGACGCTGGAGAAGGCGAGAGACGCCGTTCGCCAGCTGAAGCAAGGGCCGGGGCTGCCGGACGGCGGCGTAACGGTATACTTGCGCGGTGGCGTCTATAGCCGGACCGGCAGCTTCCAGCTGGAGGAGCAGGATTCGGGCGCCGCGGACAAACCGATCGTTTACCGGGCGTATCCGGGCGAATCGGTACGGCTGACGGGCGGCCAAAGCCTGGAGAAAAGCTGGTTCGCTCCGGTTACCGATCAGGCGGTCCTTGGCCGGATCATCAGCCTAGAGGCCAGATCAAAGGTGCTTCAAGTGAATTTATTGGATCACGGCATTACCGATTACGGCGTCATGAGCCGTCACGGGTATTACTTGGCGAACGACGTCAGCAAGACACCTCCGATGGAGCTTTATGTGGAAGGAGAGGGAATGACGCTTGCGAGATGGCCGAACAGCGGAACGGTCCAAATGGGCGACATTCTCGACCAGGGCCCGACCCGCAAAGATCCCGATCTGCAGACGCGGGGCGGCACGTTCACGTATACCTATGAGCGTCCGGATCGATGGACGGAAGCGGACGACATATGGCTGGACGGGATTTTCGGCTACAGCTGGGAATGGTCGTACAATAAAGTCGCTTCAATCGACACAACGAATAAAACGATTACGCTGGCGTACGGCGAAATGAGCGGGCTGTTCAAAAATTGGTACCCCGACTTCCATTTCGCTCAAAACCTGCTGGAAGAGATCGACATGCCGGGCGAGTATTACATCGACCGGGACGAAGGCATTCTCTATTTCCTGCCGACGGCAGCCTTCCAAGCGGAGGAAGCGCCTGAAATTACCGTGTCCATGCTGAAAACCCCCATGATCAATGCGGTTAATACGTCGTATGTGACGTTCGAGGACCTCGTTCTGGAGAACGGCCGGGATTCGGCGGCGGTCATTATGGGCGGCAGCCATGTACGTCTGGTGCATTGCGAGATTCGTAACTTTACAGAAGGCGGCGTTCGGATAAACACGCAAAGCCGCTGGCTGTATAACGACTTTGCCACGGCATCCGGCAAAAATCATGCCGTTGTAAACACCCATATCCACCATGTCGGAGGTACGGGAGTCATTCTGAACGGCGGAGACCGGCTTACGCTGGAGCCAGGCAACAATGTGGTGGAGAACAGCCATATCCATGATTTTGCCTACTACCACAAAGCGTATAACCCAGCCGTCATTTTGACCGGCGCGGGCAACCGCGTATCCCGCAGCGAAATTCACGACGCTCCCCACCCGGGCATTCTTATCTTCGGCAACGATCATATCGTGGAATACAACGACATCTACGATGTCTGCAAAACCTTCTCCGATCTCGGCGCTATCTACATGAACTTAGGCGCGTCGCCGCAGGAGCGGGGATCGGTCATCCGGCGCAATTATTTCCATCATATCGGGGAAGGCAAGGCGGGCGTACAGGGCGTGTATCCGGACAACTTCACGATGGGCATTACGATCGAAGAAAATATTTTTTACCGCATGGGGAATTCGGCCGTTCTGAACAATGGAGGCGCCCACATCCGCACGCGCAACAATCTGTTCATCGACGCCAAGGTTCCTTACGACTATGCGGACTTGTACCTCGGCGACGGCCCGGAGCAGCAAATCTCCAAAAACTATATGGGGCCATGGCATGCCCTGTTCGAAAAATATAATCACTTCGTCGGCATGCCTCATCTCGAGAAATACCCGGAGCTTGCGAATTTCTTTACGGAGAACCGGTATTACCCGGATACGAACACGTTCCAGGGCAACGTGATTTACAATCCGACGAAGCCAAGAAGCAGCACGACGAATGCGAACGGCGCTTACGATAAATTCAATCTCGTCCAATACGCGGACAATTGGGTGACGAATCAGGATCCGGGCTTTGCCGATTTTGCCGGCGGCGATTTGAACTTAAGGCCCGATGCGGCGGTGTTCCAGCAAATACCGGGCTTCCCGGATATTCCGTTCAGCGAAATGGGGATTACGGGCAAAGCCGGCCCTTATCTGGCGCCGGATGCGATCCCTGTGGAAGGCGTCGAGCTGTATGACGACAGCGTGACGATCGGCATCGGTAAATCGTATTCGCTGTATTCCGCCGTACTCCCTTGGAACGCCACCAACAATAAGCTTGTATACACGTCGAGCGATCCCGCTGTCGTGAAGGTGGACGCCGACGGCAAGCTGAAAGGCGTTAATCTGGGCAGCGCCGTCGTCACGGCGGCATCCGCCGACAATCCGCTCCTCCGGGACGAGGTTCAGGTGACGGTCGAGGTTGGGGACGGCATTATGGATGAAACCAATTTCGAAAACGGCAGAAACACGTGGCCGAGCGACCCGAACCGGAGCATTGTAGATACGGGCGACGGCAACCGTATGTATAAGCTGCTTAAGGGCGCGACCGCGCTGAACGAAAATGATTACAGCAGCTACGAGCTTACTTTCAAGCTGCAGACGCCGCCGGTCATTCCGGAATTGGCTACGTTCTATGTGTTCGACCGGCTGAATCCGAGCGGCAGCGGCGGCCGAATCGGATACCGGAAGTTTGCGGACGGCACGTCCTCGTGGCTTTTGTACAACGGGGCTTGGGCGACCGTCAAACAGAACGTGCTGCCGTCCCATGATTTGCTGCCGGACACCGTCTACGACATGAAGATTATCGTCAAAGGGCCGGAGATCAGCGTCTATGCGAATGGCCAGCTCAAGCTGAAGGCAAGCGACGCGACCTTCAACGCTTCCGGCAAAGTCGGTTTCTATGCCGGCGGCTTTGACTATCTGCTCTTCGACGATATTCGATTTAAGGTGCCGACAACGGACGTCGCCGGCTTGCTGCTGGATAAGAGCAGCCTGAATATGGTCGTGGAGGAGCAGCAGCAGCTGCAAGTCCAATTCGATCCGTCGGATGCCGAGAACCGCTCCGTCGTATGGCACTCCGCCAATCCGGGAATCGCTGCCGTCGATGCGAATGGAGTCGTGACCGCAATAGCCAAGGGGGAGACGACCGTCACGGTAACTTCCGCCGCCAACCCGGCAGCTGCGGCATCCGCCCGCATTATCGTATCGGATATTCTTCACTTTACGGATTTCGATTCCGGCGCGAACGGCTGGCCGGTCGATCCGAACCGCAGCATCGTGACGGTGGACGGCAACAAGCTGTACCGGATCGTTAAAGGCGCGAATGCGCTCCATCCGAAATCCTTTACAAGCTATGACCTAACGTTCAAGCTGCAAATGCCTGCCGAAACGCCGTCGCAGGGCACATTCTACGTATACGACCGGTCTGCGTCCGGCTCATCGGGGAAGGTGGGATACCGCAAGCTGGCGGACGGCACCTCGCAATGGATTTTGTATGACCCGAACTGGGCGGCGCTTCAAACCAAAAACGTTCCGTACGAGGACCTGCAGCCTGGCATGGCCTATGATTTCCGGATTATAGTCGACGGCGCAAGCGTACGCGTTTTTGTGAACGGCGAGCTGAAGCTGAGCGCGGATGATCCGAACCACCACCCGTCGGGAGCGGTCGGCTTCTACGTCGGCGGCTTTAATGAAATGTGGTTCGACGACGTAAAGTTCACCTTGATCGATCGGATTGCTCCCGTGACGTCGGCGGTTGTTACCCCCGAGCAGCAGAACGGTTCGGACGGCTGGTACAGCGGGCCCGTTACGGTCGAACTGACGGGGGCGGATGAGGGGAGCGGCGTGACGGGCACCGAATACAGCACGGATGGCGGAACAACCTGGCAGCCATACACAGAAGCGCTGAGCTTCAGCCAGGACGGCAGCTACTTGATCCAATACCGTTCGGTTGACTGGGCCGGGAACCGGGAGGAGGCGAAGTCGCTCGGCTTCAAGCTGGACGCGACAGCTCCGGTGCTGTCCGTTACGCAGCCGTCTGAGGCGGCATACGCCGATTCGGAATCTTTAATATTGTCCTGGGAGGCATCCGACGCGTTGTCCGGCGTAGCAAGCGCCGTGGCGACATTGGATGGACAACAGGTTGTGCAAGGCGCGGAGATCCCGCTCTATACGCTTGCTTTGGGTACGCACGCATTTACGCTATCCGTCAGCGACAAAGCCGGGAATGCGCAGGAGATTACCGTCACGTTCTCCACGTATACCGACGCGAACGCGCTGAAGGGGCTTGTAGCCAGCTTCCGTCAGATATCCTGGATCGATAACGACGGTATCGCAAACAGTCTGCTTCAGAAGCTGGAGCACGGTCAGCTTGAAGCGTTCATCCGTCACGTGGAAGCCCAAAGCGGCAAGCATATTGACGCTGAAGCGGCCGGATATCTGCTGCGGGACGCACAGGCGATATTGGAAGAGACGGGAGAGCGGGAGTAGGAAACGGCCAAAGGATGGAACGCCTATGCGTTATCGCATAGGCGTTTTTTCCTGCTCTTGATAAAGCGTTTCCCGCGGTTTCACCCGTTCATCGCATAACGCAGTTGAACGACTCCGCTGCCAAGGGACTTGCAATCCAGCAGCTGGACTGGTTTGTGCCTGTAGGCTTCTTGGTCGATGAGAAGATTCAACCCTTTGCCTTCCATTACAGGCACCACATTAAATATCACTTCGTGAATAAGTCCTTGGCTGAGAAAAGCGTTGTGTATCTCCGCTCCGCCGCTGACGAGCGCGGTAGGGTGTCCTTTTTTTCGCAAAAAATCCAAGGCTTCCTGAGGCGACCTTGCCACCGTTACGCCGGGAATAGCCTGCGCGCTTTTGGAAAGTACAACGATGTCCAGCCCGGTGAACGGACCGCCAGCGTTGGCCTGCTCCTCCGCTGAGATTCGGCTCGGGTCTTGCATGCCCTCAAAGGTACGCCTTCCGACAATCAAATTTCCCGCCGCATTTGCTTGTGCTGTAAAGTCGTCCAACGCTTCCTTTTTCGGCGGGTTATCGGGGCCGGATTGCGCATAATTGCCGTTAGCGGTTAAGGTTGCCCATAAAATGGTTTTCATCTTTTTTTCTCCTCATTTCCTGTTTTATAATTTTTTGGATGGATGGCGGTCCGCTTGATTTACAGTTTAGTCCTCCTGTGGTACTTTTGAAAAGTAGTTACATTTTTGTGCAATAGTTTCAAAAAATGAACTATGGAGGGATAGTAGATGATGGACCGGACATGTCCGGGCAAGGTTGAGCCGATTCTGGAAATTTTGGACGGCAAATGGATGCTGCTTCTGTTGTTCGAGTTGTTTAACGGTACACGGCGTTTCGGCGAGCTTCGGCGCAAGCTGCAGCCGATCAGCCCGAAAACGTTAACGGATCGGTTGCGGCTTTTGGAAGAGAAGGGTTTGGTCACGCGCACGCTGTTTCCCGGCGTACCGCTGCATGTCGAATATGAACTGACAGAGTCAGGGCAGGGCTTGCAGCCGATATTCGCAGCCATGTGGGCATGGACTCAGCAATATGGAGGACAACTGCGTGCAGAGCCGGAGGATGAAAGGGAACAAGAAGATAAAGTCGTGTTGTAACGTTCTGTCCAAGGGGAGCGATTCCATATTCGAAGGTTAGAAAAAGGTCCGTCCTTGTGATGGATCTTTTTTTTGTGTATGGAGCAGCGAACATTATGTAAAATATATTTGACATTATGATTGTTAAATATTACATTATGTATAGAAGTATTTACTTGTGAAGGAGAGATCATATGAAAATATCAGTCTCCGGTTTAATCCGTTCCGCCGGAATGGCGGCAATGCTGGCAGGAATCCTCTTCATCGTCATTCAGCCGCTCCATCCGCCGGATACGCTCGCATCCGTCTCGACTAAGGCTTGGGCAATCATTCATTATTTGACCATTGCCATGGCCCTCTTCGGCTTGACCGGCGTTACGGGGATATACGCCAGGCAAGCGAGAGAGGCGGGCTGGACCGGCTTGGCGGGATTTGTTCTGTTCAGCTTCTTCTGGTTAGCTACGATCGCCTTCACGTTCGTCGAAGCCTTTGTCCTGCCGAAGCTGGCGGCAGACGCGCCGGAGTTTGTGGAAGGTTACCTGGGGATCTTCAGCGGGGGCGCCAGCGAAGCTGATCTCGGTGCGCTTCCTGCTGCAGCTCCGCTAGCCGGCGGCATGTATGTTTTCAGCGGCTTGTTCCTTGGCATCGCCACTTTCCGTTCCGGCATCTTGCCGCGCTGGGCGGGTGTCCTGCTAGCTTTTGGATCCATCTCGACACTCGCCTCCTCGCTGCTCCCGCATCCTCTAGACCGGATATTAGCGGTGCCAATGGGGCTTGCTTTGGTCTGGCTGGGGTATGCGCTTTGGTCGGAACGGGAGAGAAAGCTTAACCTCGAGCCGAAATTTGCAGGCTGACCGAACATCCTTGATCGAACAAAGTCCCTCGATTTTAGAGGGGCTTTTGTTGTTAGTAGGCGCTAAGTCTTACTTCCTGCCCTTCGTGGCATAAAATTCCTGTTTTTGAAGAAGATTATACCTAGCGCGGATGGGAATCGGAGGTTCGGTGCAATGTTGGATCAAGAAGAGCGGCTCCGGCCGGGAATGCCCGAGATCAAACCAGTCTTGCAGCGGCACTTCAAGGAAGTGTCGGATTTCGTCATGAAGTCCATTCGGCTGGGATTCAACGGACAAGCCGTTCTGATCTCGTATCTAAGCGTTGTTGTGGACGAAGACAAGCTGAGCCGGGACATCATTCAGCCGCTCATTCTAAAGGCGGAAACCATCGAACAAGTTGAGTCGATCCTAGAGCCCGTCCGGCTCGGCTCCTACGAACGCTGGGAAGATATTAATAAGGGCATGTGGAAAGGCCATGTATTTCTCTATCTCGACGGGGAGGCGCATGCCTATTTATTAAATATGTCCTCTTGGCCGTCGGCGCAAGTTAAAGAACCGGATAACGAATCCACATTAAAGGGCACGAGATCCGGGTTCATCGATTCGAACCATACAAACTTGGCCTTGATCCGCCATCATATACCGGAAGAGCGTTTGATCCAGCAGGAAGTCCGCACGGGTCATGAAGGCAAAATACATGCCGTTATGCTTTATCATCCGGATAAAGCCGATCCGGCTAATGTGACGGAGCTGAACGCGAGATTGCGACGCATCGACTCGCAGGCGTTGATGAGCATGGGAGAGCTGGCCGAAAGCTTGGAAGATAACAATTATTCGATGCTTCCTCAGCTTCTGCTGACGGAGAGGCCGGACGTCGTGGCTTCCGGCATTATGGAAGGCAAAATCGCCATACTTATGGGTCATACCTCGCAAGTCATGCTCGCGCCAATGACGTTTTTGTCGTTCTTTTTATCGGCGGACGACCGAAATTTGCGATGGCCTGTCGTTACCTTTTTTCGTCTTCTTCGGTTTATAGGCTTAGTCATCGCTATTTTTTTGCCGTCGTTTTATATCGCGGCCGTCTCCTATCATTACGAGATTATTCCTATCGACTTGGTCTTGTCGGTCGGCAAGTCGCTGGAGCGAGTGCCTGTTCCGCCGATACTCGAGGCGCTTTTTATGGAGCTTATCTTGGAAATGCTGAGGGAGGCGAGTCTTCGGCTGCCGCCCAAGGTAGGACAATCGGTCGGCATAGTAGGGGGGATTGTCATCGGACAAGCGGCTGTCGAAGCCGGTCTTGTCAGCAACGTCATGGTTATTGTTGTGGCGCTGACGGCCATCGCCTCATTCGTCCAGCCGAATCAAGATATGGCGGCAGCTGTCCGCTTGCTGAGATTTCCGTTTATGATTGCCGCCTTCCTCATGGGGCTGGTCGGCATCGTCATCGGCATTATGGTCCTGGTCACCCATATTATCTCCATGCAATCCCTCAAGGCGCCGTATGGGAGTCCCTTATTTCCGATCGATACGAAGAAATGGCGGTCAGTTCTGGCCCGGCTGCCCCAAGGAGGCTTCCGCAACCGGGCGGACAGCGCCGTTGCAGGGAATGACCCGCAAGCCGATTCATCAAGTCGAAGCAAAAGGTGATGTCATGAGTACCCCATCGCAACAGCTCAGCCATAAACAATACATCTTTTATATGTATAAGACCCAGATTGGGATCGGTGTATTGATTCTGCCGAACGTTCTGACGAAGGCTGCGGGGAACAGCGGATGGATCTCGCTCCTCCTCGGATGGATGATCGCAACCGCTTCGGGATATTTCATGATTCAAGTAATGAAGCGTCATCCCGGCCAAACGTTCGACGGAATGCTGCAGGCTGTGCTCGGCAAATGGGCGGGGCGGACGGTTCTGGCGTTGTGGGTCGCCTATACAGCTTGTACCGTCGCCGTTGTTTTATATACCGAAGTGAACATTATCCAAATATGGATATTGCGCGACATGAACCAGCTGCTATTGGTATTGGCGCTCCTTATTCCGGTATACAGGCTTGCAAGGTGCCGGCTTCAAGTACAGGGAAGGTACGCCGAGTTCGTCTATATTTTCACATTTTGGATGCCGCCTTTAGTTTTGTTTTCGCTCAAGGAAGCTCATGCGCTTAACCTTCTTCCTATCGCGGGAGATGGCTTATGGCCGATTCTAAACGGTATTCGAGCATCGTTGGTGCCGTTCCTCGGCTTCGAGACGGCTTTTTTGCTTTATCCTCATCTGCAGGATAAGACGAAAGCGTTCAAAGGGGTGCTCGCCGCCAACAGCTTATCGTTATTGATCTATATTTTTGTATTCCTTACGTCTACGATGTATTTCAGCAGCGAAGAGCTTCGCACATATTTATGGCCTACCTTGCAGCTGCTGAAGGCCGTTACGATGCCGTTTATCGAACGTTTTGAGATCGTGTTTTTGGCGTATTACATCATACTTGTTACGCAGACGCTAAGTGCATACTTGTTTTTCGCGGCGTCCGGCATTCAAAGCTTGATCGGTTCAAAAGACCATAAAAGGCCCGTTGTTCTGTTAATCGTTCTATTGATCGGAGTAGCCTGGATTTGGAAGCCGACGCTTGAGGAAATGGAAATGGTTTCCGGCGGGTTTGATACCGTTTCGATCGGTATGGGTTATGTTTTCCCGCTGTTGTTATGGTGCTGTTGGGAAGCAAGACGAATGGCCAAAGGAGCGCTGCGTTAAATGAAGCTGACCAAATCACTTGTGCTCACACTAATTTTGATAGCCGCCACGGGGTGCGCAGACCGTACGGAGTTGGACGAAAGCTCGTTAGTGACCATCATTGGTATGGATACGAACGATAACCGCGAGCTTTCTATAACAGGAATGGTGCTGGATTTTAATGAAGAGTCGAAGTCGCAGGAGATTCTATTGTCCGGCAAGGTGCAATCGCTGCGGGAGGCGAGAACGGTATTAGGGGCCAAAAGCGCGGGGGAATTTCTTAGCGGCAAGCTGCAGGTCTTGCTGATAAGCAGAAGCTTGCTTCAAAAAAACGAGATGATGCCCTACTTGGACGTGGTGTTCCGGGACGCGAAATTTTCGAACAGCGCTTTACTGGCCGCTTGCGACTGCTCTGTTAAAAAGCTGATGGAGGGCAAGTGGAACTCGCAGCCGATTTTGACGGAATACATCCGCAAGCTTATCGAGACGGGACACCGGTCGGAAATGACGGTTCGAACAACCTTGCAAAATTTTCACTACATGCAGACGGAAGAAGGGGTGACGGCGGCGATATCGGAGATTAAACCGGTAGGGAAGGAGATCGCCGTAACGGGAACCATGCTGTTGAACCATTCCGGCAAAATGGCTTTGCATTTGAACAAGGAAGAGAGCGCGCTATTGCTGCTTCTGCAGAACGAGATCGAGCTTCCCGTGTCCTATACGACGACGATTCATGGCGAAGAAGGGGATTCGGTCGTCAGCTTCGACATGAAGAAGGCTAAAGCTAAAGTCAGGACGGCATACAGCAACGGCAAATTTCAATTTCATATTCGCGTTCCCATTCGAGCGGAGATCGCGGAGCTGGATGGTCCGTATCACCTCGCGGCGGATAAGAAGCTGATCGAGTCTCTGCTTACGGACGAGGTCGAGCATGCCTTCAAACGCTTGATCGGCAAGCTGCAGGCGCATAAGGTGGACCCGGTCGGCTACGGCCTATACGCTAGGGCGTTTCAGTATAAACAGTGGAAGGAAGTGCGGGAGGATTGGGGCGCAGCCTTCGGGCAAGCCGATGTTGATATTCAGGCGACGATAGCCATCGATTCGTTCGGCGTCATCGAATAGCGGCTTCCGTTTCCGCCGGAGGTTACGCCTCCAGCGGAAAAGAAGGCTTTGTTAACGGGCAGTTCGGCAGCTTTTCGATCGACGGATCGAATGCTTCCAGCTTGTGGATGAAGTAACACGTTTCCGGCAAGTGATGCTCCAGAAAACGCAGCGTCGCTCTGGATAGCACGCTCGTATTCGTATACATCGCGATAATCCGTTCAACAAACCGGTAAAAATCCGCGGTGAGCGCAGCGGTATCCCGGGCCAATTGCAATTGCGCTTGAAAACCGGGCGGCGTGAACCGAAGATATCCTTTAAACGTATCGTTCTTCAACATAAGGGCTTGAAAACCTCTCGCAAAATCCGAGGCGCCCGTCGTGAAACCGAGTTCAACCGGGTCGAGGACGTTGCCGAGCAGCACGGCATGGCCCAGCTGATCCTCCAGCCAAAGATCGAGAAGGTCATACAAGGATTGCGGAACGGGCTCGCTGCCTTGCATATAATAACCGAGCAGCCGAAGATATTCTTGATTTTCGTTCAAGGTGCCGTTCAAGTAGGTCGGGGTCAGGTTCAAATTGACCGCGTTTTCGATGCGCAGCCGCTGCATATGGCCTTCGAATTGATAATAGCCGGAAGCGATGGGGTAAATCTCCTGCGCGATCTGAATCATCTCGGGAGATGAAGCGGGCAAATCGATTTTCAACTGATTCACCTTTCCGCGAAGCGCATGAAACGAATCGATGTACCATTGAGCCGTCTGTACCCACTTTGTTTCTGTCGGCGACAAATAATCACGTATAAAGTGAGCATGATCGTCAAGAATTTCGAGCCAGAAAGCATGCTCCTGATACGGAGTAAAGATGGAAGCCCCCGCCGTCATGGAAATCAGCCCCTTCCCTGGATG
Organism: Paenibacillus nanensis; assembly: GCF_003583765.1. Taxonomy (GTDB): domain Bacteria; phylum Bacillota; class Bacilli; order Paenibacillales; family Paenibacillaceae; genus Pristimantibacillus; species Pristimantibacillus nanensis. The sequence continues at coordinate 391,111 of NZ_QXQA01000002.1, read as the reverse complement.
AATGATTACATAGTAATGTATGTAGGCCTACATTCGAGTATGATGATCCGCTGCTTTGGTCTTGACCGGAATAATAGTTCCGTATTGGGGCTCCCGGGCATATACATAAGGAAAACAGGAAGGGGTGACTGGCATGAGATATACGGTGCAATATATTCCCCTTAGCAAGCTAAAGCCCGGGATTTCGGTCCAGCTGACCAAGCGGATCAAAGAGCTGCGCAAAGCCGCTCAGGATTGCATGCATCTGATGATTGTCCGAAAAAGCAGGAAAGCGGGCGGATATGTCATTATTAGCGGCAATCATCACTTCGACTATTTTAAAAAGCATACAAGAAAAGCGGTCGCGCCCTGTCTGGTCGACGAAAGCAAAGCGCTGGAAGGACTTCATTCGCTGATTCATCGGATGCGCAAACGGAAGCTGCCCTATGAGGTGCCCATTCTAAAGCGGGAGCGGACTCCGGCAAGCAGCTGGACCATTATTCGACGGTTTTTGAAGCAGGAGCCCCGGTTTAAACAGCTTTCCCGCAGGCAGCAGGTCAAAGTGCTCCGTCTCGGACTTCAGTATAAAAAAACGACCATGCTGTCCATGAAAGCGATGGTCGACGATATAGTAAATCGCAATAAAACCGGTTAACGTGAAAGAGCCTTGACGGGCAGACGTCAAGGCTCTTTTTGCTAACCTCGTAAGACGGAGAGAGAAGCTTTGCTCCGTCCTTAGACTTCAAACAGCAGCTCGGGGAACACCCAAGCATAGGATTGAAAATAGCCGCTGCTCCGATTGATATGGCCCGTTACCGGACGGCGGGGAGCGGCAAACCGTTCATAAGCGGGATCGCCGTAAACCTTGGCCATCGCCTCGAATAAATCAAGCGGCCACGTATCGGCGGATAGCGGCGAGGGAACCTCTTGGCCCTTATCGTACGGCCATTCCTCCGCTCGGCCGTCGGCGTAATACAGCAGCGTATCAAGCGCTTGCTTGATGGTTTTTCCGCTTGGCGAGATCCAGCGGAACAAATCTTCCCCCGCGTAGTCCAGGACTTGCTTGGCTGCCGCCGTGAGGGGGGCGAGGGCGAAATAATGGTACCATATCGCCTTCGTGCCGCGGTCCGCTTCATCGGGGAGAAAGCCGGAATCCGCAATGGAAGCGTCGATATGCGCCTTAAGATTGGCGGCTTCTTCCGCGAATCGGACCCTGTCGTCCATGAACCGGAACAAGGACAGCTGGGCGTACAGACTCCAGCTCCACCAGTTGTTCCGCAGCGGAATGCGGTCCCATGCCGGCAAGCAAATCCCGGTCATCCACCGGATGAACAGGGCCCGGTCCTCCGGCCGCCAGCCCGTATATGGCTTGATCAGCAGCGCTGCCTGAATGAAGCCGGATCCCAAATAAGCGGATACAAGCGGTCCGTCATTGTCCGCGATTTCCCGGTTGACGGCGGCCCATCCGTTGATCAGCTCGCTCGCCTTGTCGGCGTAGGCCGCTTCGCCGGTCAACCGGTATGCAAGCGCAGTCGCGTAAGTCGCTTGGGCATCCGCCTCCATCAGCCGTTTGGCGGCCTGATGCCCGGTCGCGTCGTAATAAAAGCCGGGGATGCGCCAATTCGGGACGGCGTGGGTTGAAACGGACAAGCTTTCGTCCGCAAGCCGAAGCAGAAGGTCTCTTGCAGCGGTGTGAGGAAGCATAGGCGCTTAATTTCCTTTCTTTCCATACTCATATTTGTTGAAATCATCTTTATTTCGGATCCACTTCGTCGACGGTCAGCCGGTACTGCAAATGCTTCATATACGTGCCGTCATGATTCCGGAACACCATTCTGAAGCGAATCGCTTCGTCCGTTCCTTGCACAATTGCGATGAGCCGATTAAGGCCGGCTTTCAGCTCGATCTGTTTTTCCGGATCCAGGAGCTTGCTCCCGTTCAAATAGATTTCGTACTTGCAGTTCGCGGTTATTAGCAGCCGTCCGCTCCGGCAGTCCGACTCCGAACGGAGCTCCGGCTCAAGCAGATGGACGAAGCAGCTTAGGAACCAAGGCATGCCGCCGGGGTCTTGGATGCAGAAGGAACCGTCCGCACGTCCGCGTTCTTTTTTCTGCATCCAGCCGTAAAGTCCTTCACCCAAATTGTTCAGCGAGAAATCGGGATCGGTGTAATAAGCTTTCATCGCCTCAAAATCCGCATATGGCGGGCATGGCAGAGCCATCACTTTCTCAACGGCCCAAGCTTCGTCCCCTTTACTTGCGGCCAGAATCCCGTCTTCAAAGACAGCCCCCAGATTAGCGAGAAGCCTCGTATAGAGGCGGATCGACTTATCGCTCTCCGAATGAAGATGGAGCTGCGATAATAAGATACGTCCTTGGTCCATCCCCGTTAGCAGGACGTAATGCCCTGCAGGCCGCGGGTTATCCCGATTGAGCTCAATCAGCGCCACCCTGCTGTATTCATCCGTATGCTGCCCCGCAAAATAATCCTTCCATGCCGTGCCTTCCACGCTCGTACATAAAGGGGCAGCAGCAGGGGTCTCCAAGCTGTAAGCCGCGAGAGGGCGGTTCTCCGCTTCCCGCGGCGACAAGAACACTTTGTCGAAGCCGAACAGATCGACCGGGCTTAATCCATGGGCCTCGGGAAAGGCATAATCCGCCTCCAGGTGGTAAGTCTCCTGCTCCCGAACGGCGACCGGGCGATCCAGCAGAGCGGATAACGCCGCTTCGTGGCCGCGAACCGCCGGAAGCATGACAACCGTACCTCCGAGCCGGGCATAGTCTCGAATAACCGAAGCCAAGCTCGGGTCGGCTGCGATTTTTGCCGGTTCGGTTATAAGGAGGCCGTACGACGAAAGCGCTTCGCAAGCCGGCGTCTCCAGCGCTTCGAATGCGAGACCCAAAGTCTGCAGGAACGATTCCGCCCGGCCTCCCGCCTCCACCAACGCGCCGGTGCGAACGGCGGACATTTCGACGGTTCCAGTGTATGAGAGCAAATTCCGGAGCAAAAGGCAGGCCTGAGGCACCTTCTGAACGTTCTCCATCAGCTCCAGCTGATTGGCCACAAATAATCCGTTCTTGCTCCGGTATTCCAGCAAAGGCGACCAAAGATCGCCGCCGTCCCCGAAATCCCCCGCGCTGCACTCCAGAATAATGTTGAAGTGGCCTTTGACAGGCTTCTCGAACGCGGCTTGTATAATAGGGAGAGGGCCCTCCTCGCGGCTCTCCTCGTGCCAGAACATCAAGTCGTCGTTATCCAATCCGCGAAGGATGGGATGACGGCAGCTTCCGGCGTGAGCTCGGATGAATGGCTGTCTGGAGATCGCTGCTTGGCCTAGTGAGAGATGGAACTGCTCGAGCAGCAGCACGCGGCCGCCTTTCTTCACATGGCGGTTCAGCTCTTCCTCAAGCCGTTCGTCCGCATCCTCGAGCTTGCTTCCCGCCACCACTAGATAGGAGGGAGGCAGCTCCCTGATCTGGTCCGGCTCAAGCCGCTCGCAAGCCGGAACAAGCGCCGCAATGACCTTGAAATCCTCCTCGCTGCCCACAAAAGCCGTCGGCCGGCCTGTGTCGACAGGCTCGGTCTTCAAGCGGGCAGGGTACAGCTTGAAGCTTAACTCGAGCTCATGAACCGTCTTTTCATCGTGCAGCAGGACGGCGCGCAAATGGAGCGGCGATAGACTGCCGGCTGGCCTTGGCGTCCAGGATATCTTCACGGTTCGGCGCTCGGCCGGCTGCTGAGCGAATTCGCTCACCTCCCGGTGCATGACCTGCCGATCCTGCCGAACCTCGAAAATAATCCGGACCTGGCGCCTATGAAGCGTGTCGTTGTATACGTCGAAGCTGCGTACGATCGGCTTATCGTCAAAGAAGGACCGGTTGTATTCCGCCGGAATGATCGTCGCGGGCTTGAAGGCCGCCGCCATCCTATCGAACGCCGGGTTTTTCCGGTATGGCGGATATTCCGCCGGAAGCAGCCCGTTATGAAGCGTCAGGGCATATTTCGGGATGACTTTCGGCTTAGGCCCGGGCGAGTCAAGAGCGGCCTCCGGGAGCGGCATATCTCGTTCAGGCATGGCCCGCATGAAGTAATGGGCGAAATTGAAGCTGGAAATGCCGGACACGCCTTGCCGCCTTGCGTATTCCACGAACAGCCGCTCCTTCTCCGCAAGTCCCTTTACGCATTCGTCCGTATTCTTATACGCCGCATGTCCCGCGTACATGCTGCTGTTCTGGGGACACACATACCACCAGCCGCCATGCTCGCCGAAGACGAGAGGCGCCTTCCGGTCCCACTGGGCAATCGTTCCGTCTATGTTGTAATGCAGGCTCTCTACTTCCGTCAGCGCCTTGGGGAGGAGACGGTTATCCCCTTCCAGGATGATGGGGCGGGCGGGATCGAGAGTCCGGATGATGTCCATCATGGCCGGGATATGTAGCTTATAGCCGTCCCGCCCGTCCACCCAGCGCATTTCGTTCTGCAAGCTCCACATGATGACGGAAGGGTGATTCCGGTCCCGTTCCACCAATCTTCGGACATGGGCTTTGCAATTTGCGATAAAATCCGGATGATCCGCCGACATCGATTTGCTGGAGCCGTATATGGCGGTTTCGTCGACGATCAGCATGCCTTCCTCGTCCGCTATATCCAAATAATAGGAGGGGTGAGGTTCCGCGTGAAGACGCACGCAGTTGATTCCGGCTTCCTTGCACATTCTGTACCAATTGCGCACATACGCCTCCGTCTGCTGGAGAGCGCCTTGGAAGTGCCAGGAATCGCCGCGCAGGTTGACGGGGACGCCGTTCAGCATGAAGCGGGGACCGTCCGTCCATATTTCGCGGAAGCCGAACCGCGTCTCCGTCCGGTCGATCATTCGGACGCCGTCAGTAACAGTCAGCTCCAGCCGGTAGAGGAACGGATCGTCCGGCGTCCATAGCCTGGCTCCCGCCCAGTCGAGCGAGAACGAGATCGCGGCGGCTTCATTGGTTCTTGCGAAACCTTGTGCGACCGTTTCAGCGAACATAACCGGCGTCGAGGAGCGCGGCTGTCCGGCTTCCGTTACGGACAGCCGGACTTCAAGAGGCCGGCTGCCGGGGAGCGATTCGAGCTTCGCCTGCACCTCGAGACGGTTCTCCCGGACCGATGTCCGAATCGCGACATCCGCTATCGACGCGCTCGGCCGGCTTTCCACATAAACGTCCTGCCAAATGCCTCTGGCGAGGGAGCCGAACCATGAGCCGGCTAATCCCGTCATCTTTTGCTGTCCGGAAGGAATCGTCACCTTGTCAAAGCTGCCGCACACGACATGCACATGATGCTCGCATTCCGGCTTTACCCATTCCGACACATCGATCAGAAGCGGCAAATATCCGTCTGCCCAGGCGGCAATCAGCCGGCGGTCCAGGTACACGGCCGCTTTCTGCATGATGCCATCGAATCGCAGAAATATTCGCTCTCCTGCTTCCATTGCGGATATTGGCAGCCGGAACGAACGATGCAGGACACCGGCGTCCGCCCGCGCCCACTCTTTTGGATAGCCGAACACATCGTAAGGCGCGTAGCCATGCTCGGGAATTTCGCCGAACGTCTTGCCCGAAGGCCGGATGTAAGACCCCCTCCAGCTGGAAGGCACTTGCACTTTCCGATCTTCATAAGCAAGCTCGGAGGGAAGCTCGAAGCCCGGATTTCGCTCATATAGCGGCATAAAATCCCATTCGCCGTTCAAGCAAATCGATGTTCTCATGATTTCTGCTCCTTTTCCTCTAAACAATGACGGTCAGGCCCGAATGATCATTGGGATCGACTGCCAGATAAGCGGCGGCTCCGTCTCCGCGTTCCACGGCACGAAGTGAGGCAGCATGGCGGCCGACCAATCGTTCGGCGTGCCAGCGGTTGAAAGCTTGCCTTGATACGGAGGCTGCTCGAGCGTGGCGGGAGCCTCCGAATAAAAGAACATCAAATTTTCATGAAGCGCGATAATCCCGTATTTGTCCCCGTCGCCGGGCTTCTCCTCCTGGTACTGATAATGATAGTACACATAGCTGGACACCTGCTCCGGTTTGAGCCTGGCGATACGGGCGTAAGGCAGCGCGCTGGCGTTCTTCCGCAGCCAATGCTCCTCGCTGACGGGGGTCTGATAGTGGAAAATATCCATCATCGGCACCCATCTGCGGGGGACGTCCTCTCCGGGCCATGCTTCCAGAGCTTCTTCGCAATGACGGAACAGAGCATGGGGATCGACATGTCCCGCCGTGCTTTCATAATAGAGAAACAGCCCGGCGCCGCTGCGGAACAGACTGAGATTTGAGGCTTCGCATTCTCTCATATGATCCCGAAGCTCGGGGAGCGCGTCGCGGAAATAGACTTCCGGATCGAGGTCAGGGCGGCATTGCGCCCGGTAATGATAACGCTGCATAAGTCGCCTCCGGTTCATCGTTATTGCCTCTCGTACCAATAGCCGGGAACGCCGCGTTCCAGCCGCATTAACGTTTCCAGATAAAAGTAATCTCCCCAGATGACATAATCGTCCGGCGAAATGCCAAGACGGACCGCGTAGGAGCCCCGGTTCAGCAGGCCTTGGGCGTCTTGCTCATCCTTCGTCGAATAGGCTGCGGCAAGGGAGGCGGCGATGGTTTTAGCTGTTTTCCGCAGCCACTTCCGGTCGGCATCTCCCTCGGGCAGCAGACTTGCCAGCTCAAGCATTCCCGCTGCCGCGATAGCTGCCGCAGAACTGTCACGCTTGGTCTCCGGCGTCTGCGGCACGTCGAAATCCCAATACACCACGGCGTCCTCGGGCAGCCGATCCGCAAAATAGCGTGCTAACCGCTTCGTAGTGTCCAGCAGCTCGGGCTGCCGCATATAACGGTAGGCGAGGGCGAAGCCGTAGATGCCCCATGCCTGCCCCCGGGTCCAGGTGGATCCGTCTCGGCTGCCTTGATGAGTACCGCCGCGAATCGAATCTCCGGTCGTTAGGTCGAAGTAGAACGTATGGTACGTGGAATCGTCCCCGCGCACCAGGAAGCGCCGGCTTAAAGCCGTTTGCCGCTCGGCGGCAAGCCGGTAACGCTCGCGGCCGGTTTCCTGGTAAGCCCAATGTAGGAGCGGCAAATTCATAAGGCAGTCGATTATAATGCGGCCTCCGTTCTCCGGATCGTCCTTCGGCCCCCAAGCTTGCAACAGTCCCGGGGTCTCCCGCCATCTCTCCATAAGGACGTCCGCCGCCTGATGGGCAAGCTGCCGCGATGCCTCATCCCGTTCCACTATCCAATGGGCTTTGGCCGAGAGGGAATACAGAAATCCAATATCATGATGGTCCAGCTTCAAGCGGCTCTCGAGACGCCTGCGGAAATTGGAAAGCGTACTTATAGCGGCTGTCCGATAGAGGGGATCTCCGGAATATTCGTACGACAGCCACAGCATTCCGGTCCAGAAGCCCTCGGTCCAATCGCTGCCGTCCGTCAATTGATAAATCCGATCCCCTTGCGTGCTCGTGCGGGGAAACCGGTCTCCAAACCGGCCGATATTTCGCGAAACGACGCGCAACGCGTCTTCGATTGCTTGCGCCCACATGTCGGCATCCTCCATTTCTGCGTGAAATCTGCCTTCATTATAGCCCGGACGTATTTTTCTCGGTTGTGCTAAAATAGTTCTATCTTGCGATTTTGATGAGTGGGGGCGGGACGATTGGCATCGCGTATCGAGCATGTGGAACCGGACAACCGCAGCTTTTTTCTATCCTTTCGGGACGAATGGACGGATGAGCCTTTTTTGAAATTTCACGCGCACCAAGGTCTGGAGTTGTTATTTATTCATGAGGGTCATGGAGTCGTGGAGGTTGAGGGCCGTTCGTATGAGCTGGAGGGAGGGGCGTTATTTTGCTTTCAGCCTTATCAGCTGCATCGGGTCGAGATTCCCGGGCGCGCGGATGTCCGGTATGTACGGACCAATCTGACATTCGATCCTCGATATGTGGAGCCCTATCTAGCGCCATATCCGAAGCTTCAGGCATTCCTCCGGTTTTTGACCAAAGGGTCCCTTCCCGCGCCCAAGTATAGATTTGCGGATAATCGGCTGTCGGGGCTTATCGAGAGCCATGCGGAGGCGGTGAAGAAGTCCGGCGAGGACCAAGAAGAGGCTCGCATTTTGTTTTTAATCGCATTGCTTCGCTATCTTCAGTTGACGGTCATCTCCCCAGCGGACCTATCGCCGGAGGGCTGGTCCGTGCGGAAAACCGCCCATATTGAAGCGATCATGGATTGGATCGAAGGCCGCTTCCGGAGATCCTTCAGCCTGGATCTGCTGGCGGGCGACCTGCATTTATCGCCGTACTACGTATCTCACCTTTTCAAGCAATATACCGGCGAATCCATTACGGATTACGTTACGGCCAGAAGAATTCGAGAAGCCTGCGTGCTGCTCGGCAACTCCGACAAATCGGTGCAGCAGATCGCGCAAGAGGTCGGGAGCTTAAGCGCGCCGTATTTTTGCAAGCTGTTCAAAAAGCACAAGCGCATGACGCCGCTCGACTACCGGTCCGCGCTGCAGCATTCTCCCAAGCGGTGAACCGGCAGCTGCGCCCGTTTACCAATAAAGCAGGGTACGAAGGCTTCGTCCCTGCTTTTTGTTATGCGCGCCATAATTGCGCGGAGCGGTACTGTCTCGGCGTAACGCCCATATATTTCCGGAACAGACGGATGAAATAATTGGCGTTGTCGATGCCGACCCGCTCGCCGACCTCCGTTACGGAAAGCTCGGTATTCGCGAGAAGCGACTTGGCCGCCGACATTTGCAGATCATGCAAATATTGGAGCGGGCTTCTGCCGGTATGGGCCTTCAGACAACGGGCGATATAATCGAACCGGTAATGAAGCGTCCGCTCCATATGCGCTGCGTCGAAGGGACGGGTCATATGCTGCTGCAAATAAGAGATGGCCTGGTCGCTGAGCTGTCTCGACCGGGAGGCATACTGCGTCCGCGCCGCCGCTTGCAGCTGTGAAAGCAGGCCGGCCAGCTGCGCTTGCAGCGGCAAGGAGGATGCGGGCGATAAAGTTTGATGAAGCTCCAGCATACGCTGCAGAATCGGAAGAATGTCGGGGCTATGAAAGCCGGCGAACTTCGGAATATACATCACTTGCCGCTGCGGGGCGACATCGAAATCAGTCCCTTTGGCATAGGGATAGGACCACATAATCTGCTCGCTGTCGAGCGTGCGGATGGCCGCCGGATGGATAAAGTGAAGCCAATAAACGTCCGTCACTTCCTCACAAGGGCGGTGCCCGGCATGCATGCGGTTCGGCTCGAGCACAAGCATGGTCCCTTCCTTAATCTCGTATGGCTCGCCGTCCTCCGTAATATACAATGCGCCTTTGTTCACAAAGATCATGTCGTACACATCGAAAGAACGGGCCAAATGCTGCTGTCCCGGAGACCAGAACGAGTGGCCGACCGTTACGAGCTGCGGCAGCGGGGGGATGGCGAGCTCCAAGCATTTCATGGCCTCAGCAACTCCTTTTTCGCGTCGTTTTTGTAGCCTCATTGTATCACGGAAAATATAGGCTTGGTAGAAAATGTGCTAGTTTAAGTCGGTTCTGAACCTGTCCGGACCTGCCTGGAATTTATATACTTAAGGCATTCGAACCGGAAAGGAAGAGATAAACATGCGATTCCGTCAGGTCCATCTCGATTTTCACACCTCCGAAGCGATTAAGCCGATCGGAGACCGTTTTAACAAAAAGCAATTTCAGGATATGCTTCGGCTAGGCCATGTCGATTCGATCACGGTATTCTCCAAATGCCATCACGGCTGGGCTTATCATCCAACGGAGGCGAATGAGATCCATCCGGGGCTCACTTTCGACCTGCTTGGAGCGCAGATCGAGGCCGCGCATGAAATCGGGGTAAAAACACCGGTCTATTTATCGGCCGGTTTAGACGAGAAGCTGGCTAGGCGCCATCCGGAATGGCTGATCCGCGACAAGGACGACGCAACGAATTGGGTGAAAGGCTTCATGGAGCCCGGCTACCATCAGTTCTGTTTGAATTCGCCATATTTGGATATATTGCTTGCGCAAATCCGAGAGGTCCTGACCCGGTATGAAGCGGACGGCTTGTTCCTCGATATCGTCGGGGTGCGCAGCTGTTACTGCCATACCTGTGTCGAAAGCGTACGACGCGAGGGGAAGGATCCGCGGGATGAAGCGGCGATGCGGAAGCTATGGGAACGAACGTACGCCAACTACACGGCGAAGGTGAAGGAGACGGTCGAAGCGTTAAAGCCGGGGCTCCCGATCTTTCATAACAACGGGCATATAGCGCGCGGGCGGCGGGATCAGGCGTATATGAACACCCACTTGGAGCTGGAGTCGCTGCCGACGGGGGGCTGGGGTTACGATCACTTTCCGTTGTCGGCCAGGTACGCGCAGACGCTGGGGCTCGATTTTCTCGGCATGACCGGGAAATTCCATACGTCCTGGGGCGAATTCGGCGGCTACAAGCATCCGAACGCGCTCCGTTACGAAACCGCTCTCAGCATCGCGAACGGGGCAAGATGCTCGATCGGCGATCAGCTGCATCCGAACGGTCTGATGGATGAGGCGACTTATGCCTTGATCGGCGAAGCCTACCGCGAGGTGGAGAGCAAGGAAGCCTGGTGCGTGAATACGGCGAACGTTGCCGACGTGGCGCTTCTGTCGCTCGAAGCGGCGGGGGTTCATCCGAAGGCAGGTGCGCCTGAGCGCAAGCCGAGGTCCGATGCGGGCGCGGCGCGCATGCTGCTGGAAGGCAAAGTATTATTTGACGTAATCGATATGGAGCAAGATTTAACGGATTACAAAGCGGTCATACTGCCGGACTATGTAGCGGTTACTGATGAATTGCGGACGAAGCTGGAAGCTTTCCTGCAGCAAGGCGGAAAGATTCTCGCGACCGGCTGGTCCGGACTAGATCCGGAAGGAGAGCGGTTCGCCATCGATTTTGGAGCGCGGTATGCGGGACCGAACCCGTACCGTCCCGATTATTTCCGCCCGATGTTCAAGCCCGGCAGCTTGGGGGAGGCCTCTTTTATTTTCTACGGCGAGGGACAGAAGCTCGAGCTTGAAGGAGGAACCGAGCTTGGAAAACGGGAAGACCCGTATTTCAACCGGGACGTCTTTACGTTCTGCTCGCACCAGCACACCCCAAACAGCCACACTTACGGGGGGCCGGGCATGGTGGAAAGCGCAAGCGGGATCTATATCGCTTGGAACGTATTTGACGATTACGCAACCAAAGGCAGCCTGATCTTGAAAGAAACGGTGCTGCACGCGCTGAACCGGCTGCTGCCGGACAAAACGCTGCGAACGAGTCTGCCGGCGCAAGGCGTCGTCACGCTGCAGGAGCAGCAGGAGGAGAGGCGGCTCGTCAATCATCTGCTGTATGCATCGCCTGTCCGGAGAGGAGACGGCATCGAAGTGATCGAGGATATCGTTCCGCTTCGCAATGTTGAAGTGACGATCCGAACGGATAAAGAGGTCAAACAAGTCTATCTGGCGCCGCAGATGACGCCGCTGGCTTATCGAGTTGAGAACCGGGCCGTTTCCTACACGGTTCCCGTTTTGGACTGCCATCAAATGGTCGTTATCGAGTATAATTGATCAGAGGCAAGCTCTTACGCAAGCAATTGCCTCATGTGATTGCTTTTCTGCCGCTGCCAGTTTCCTGGAGGAATGCAGGGTACTGGCCGCGAGTTAAACGAACTTGCTAAATTTCCTGCCTAGGTGCAGCAGCTTTCGCTGGAATAAGTGTACTTGTCGAATTTTTTGCCTAGGTGCAGCAGCTTTCGGCGGGGTAAACAGTAAAAAATCAGCAACTTTCGGCTTCCACCAACTATGCCGCTAGTGTGAGAAAATTCCTGTATAATCGCAGCAATTCCATCAACTAGGCCGATCGTGTGAGAAATTTCCTGCAAAAATGCAGCAATTTTTAGGCAGGGGACTCGTAAATGATGGAATTCCTGCAAATGTGCATCAATTAAGCGGGAATTCTATCAACTAGGCCAATAGCGTGAGAAAATTCCTGCATAATCGCAGCAATTCCACCAACTATGCCGCTAGTGTGAGAAAATTCCTGCATAATCGCAGCAATTCCATCAACTAGGCTGACAGTGTGAGAAAATTCCTGCAAATGTGCATCAATTAAGCGGGAATTCTATCCACAATGCCGATTGTGTGAGAATATTCCTGCATAATCGCAGCAATTGCATCAACTAGGCCGATCGTGTGAGAAATTTCCTGCAAAAATGCAGCAATTTTTGGGCAGAGGACTCGTAAAGGATGGAATTCCTGCAAATGTGCATCAATTAAGCGGGAATTCTATCAACAATGCCGATTGTGAGAGAAAATTCCTGCATAATCGCAGCAATTGCATCGACTAGGCCGATCGTGTGAGAAATTTCCTGCAAAAATGCAGCAATTTTTGGGCAGGGGACTCGTAAAGGATGGAATTCCTGCAAATGTGCATCAATTAAGCGGGAATTCTATCAACAATGCCGATTGTGAGAGAAAATTCCTGCATAATCGCAGCAATTGCATCAACTATGCCGATCGTGTGAGTAAATTTCCTGCAAAAATGCAGCAATTTTTGGGCAGGGGACTCATAAATGATGGAATTCCTGCAAATGTGCATCAATTAAGCGGAAATTCTATCAACTATGCCGCTAGTGTGAGAAAATTCCTGCATTATTGCAGGAATTTCCTGCGTTAATCAACTTCCAAACGAAAATCCTGCATACTCGCAGAAACTAAGATTGGGAGTGGGAGATTCGCGAGGGAACGTTATTTCGTTAATATTAATTTCAAATAATAGGTAAAGGGTGACTTTGGATGGACTTTAAACCGTTATCCCAATTTATCGACCGCATCACCTCCTGGCGCATCCCCTGGGCGGAGGTGATGGTCATCCACCGAAACGAGACCGTCTTCCGCTATCGGAACGGCTTCGTTAACCTGGAGGAGCAGACGCCGATTGACGAGGGGCATATTATTAACATTTATTCGATGACAAAAATTATGACCTGCGCCGCGGCGCTTCAGCTTGTGGAAAAGGGCACGATATTGCTGAACGACCCGTTATCCGCTTATTTGCCGGAATTTGCGGAAATGACGGTTCGAAAGAAGCTGGCGGACGGCCGCACGGCGATCGAAAAAGCGGAGAGGCCGATCCGGGTGCGCGATCTGTTCACGATGACGGCAGGCTTCTCTTATGACCTGAAGGTTCCTTCGATTCAGGAGGCCGTCCGGCAGACGAACGGCAAGCTGCCGACCCGCGCTTTCGCGGAGGCTCTCGCCAAGGAGCCCCTTCATTTTGAACCGGGCACCCGTTGGAATTACAGCTTATGCCATGATGTGCTTGCAGCACTAGTCGAGGCGGTAGACGGCAGACGCTTCAGCACTTACGTGCGGGAAGAAATTACCGGCCCTCTTGGCATGCGCGATACCGCGTTTGATCTTACACCCGAGCAGCAAAGCCGCCTGGCCCCGCAATATGTGTATAACGACGAGCTTGGAAAAGCCGTCCGGCATGACGGCAACGGCTTCCGGATCGGAACAGAGCTCGAAAGCGGCGGCGCGGGGCTATACTCGACCGTAAGCGATTATGCTTTGTTCCTGAATGCGCTGACCAATCATGGAACAAGCCCGGACGGCGTTCGCATTCTGTCCCCGGCTGCCGTAGACTTGATGCGGACAGATCAGCTGACCGAGGCTACTCGCGGCGATTATTCGTGGGACCACCAACGCGGTTACGGATACGGGCTTGGCGTCAGGACTCATGTCTCGCAAGCATGCAGCGATTCGCTTAGCCCCGTTGGTGAATTTGGCTGGAGCGGAGCGGCGGGCTGTCTGGCGGTCATCGATCCGGCTTCGCAGCTGACGATCATGTATGCGCAGCATCTGCTGAACAACCAAGAGCCTTACGTCCACCCGCGATTGAGAAATATCGTTTACAGCTGTCTATAACTATAAATAAGGGGAATTACATGACAACCATCTTGTTTCAAGGGGATTCTATCACGGATGGCAATAGAGGGCGTAACGGAGACCCCAATCACGATTTGGGCCACGGTTACGTATTTATGATTGCTGCCGAGCTGGGTCTTGCGTCACCACATGAACATGTCATCATTAACCGCGGCATTTCCGGGAACCGGATTGATCACCTTTACGGAAGATGGGAGGAGGATGCGCTTATGCATGCTCCCGACTGGATAAGCCTATTAGTAGGCGTCAATGATATCGAAGCGATGGTGACGAACGCTCATGTTCGTTACGTAGACCGATTTGAAAGAAGCTATCGCCGCATAATCGAAGATACGTTGGAGTTCCAGCCCGGCTGCAGGTTTATTCTCGGAGAACCTTTTCTTTTGCCCGTTGGCCGGGTGGGAGCCCATTATTCCGCATATTCGTCGATAGCCCATAACATCCGCCAAACTGTCCGAACGATTGCGGAGTCGTATCACATGCCGTTTGTGCCGCTTCAGGACCGATTCGAAGAAGCGTGCGCGAAAGCCGCTCCGCCTTCCTATTGGTTATGGGACGGCATCCATCCTACCCCTGCAGGCCATGCGCTGATCCGCGACCGGTGGCTGCAGGTTTTTCGCAGCGAGAACAAATAACGACGAGAGGGAAAAAACGCACGATGTATGAATTGAAAACGAAAGCAACCGAAAACAGCGTTCTGGAATTTATCGAAAGCACCGATCCTAAAAAACGCGAGGACGCTTATAAGCTTCTGGACATTTTCAGCGAAACAAGCGGATATCCGGCAAAGATGTGGGGGCCCAGCATTATCGGGTTTGGCTCATACCACTACAAGTACGCGTCCGGCCATGAAGGCGACGCGCCGCTGGTCGGATTTTCGCCTCGAAAGGGGAAAATCAGCCTTTATTTCGCGCCAGAAGACGAGGAAAGAGAAGCATTGCTGCAGCAGTTTGGCAAGCATACGGCCGGGAAAGGCTGCGTGTACATTAATAAAGTAGCGGATATTGAAGTCGAAGTACTAAAGGCTTTGATTCATCAATCCATCACATTTCTAACAGAGACCTACTCAAATCAAGGAAAGTAACGCGTCAAGCTATTTGCTAGATTATTCCTTCTGCTGAAGTCCCGCATATGGATAGAATAATAGCCGCAAATGTGATATAAACAGATGACGACATCATGGAGAGGGATAAGGCGATGAATATTTACCTGCTTGCGGTTATTTATTTGCTCCCGTCATTTGCGATGTTCGGCATGACGGCGCTTATTCTTTGCCGGGACTTCAGAAATCCCTTGTATCGCGCGACCGGCTTTATGTTTATTCTTGCGGCGCTCAATTTTTTGGCAGCGTTTTTATCGAATACCGCTCCGCTTCAACATCGGCCTGCGATCCTGTTGTATGCCTCGTTCCCGATTACGACGCTGCTTGTCGCGGCCTCGCTCCATTATTGGTACATCTATACGAAAACTTATGAAAAGAAAAACGCAAACTGGTATAAGGCTGTCTTTGTTCCTTATATCGCGCAGCTGCTTTTTATTCCGATCGAAGGCTATTCGGTCCGGTCGATTGCATTTAGGCCGGATGGCTCGATGATGTATAGTCCCGGCCCCGGCATCATGATCTTTGGGGTGCTTACCGCTTTCGTCATTGGCGTTATCGTGCGTTTATTTATTCCTTTATTGAAGAAAGAACCCGGGCCAGCAAAAATTCTGCTTATCGGCATGATTCTGGCGACGATTTTCGGAGTAGGCGTCTACGCGGCGGGTATGTACTATCAAGCGGAGCAATTTCTAATCGACAAATTGTCGACGCATTCGATGCTTATTATTTTGGTTACCGTATTTATCAATATGATTAAATATAATGATTTGCCTTCCTATGAAAAACGTTACCGGATTTTGTTCGAGCAGGCTCCGCTCGGCATTATGATCGTGGACCGGAGCGGCAAAATACGGGAGGCGAGCCCGATGGCGAAGGGTATCCTTAATCTTCGGCACTCGGGCAAGAACATCATGGATTGTTTTGAGGAGAAGCAGAGAGCGGACCGGCTGAAGTCCTATCAGGAGTCGTTTGACGCGAAAGCCCGCATGGAAAATTGTGAGCTTAGACTAGACAGCGTCCCCAATACGGAAGTTACGTTGTCGCTGGACTCCGAATTTATGGTGGTAGGCGCGGAGACGCTGCAATTCATTATGATCCGGGATATTACGGATATGAAACGCAACGAGCATCAAATTACATACCTGGCGTACCATGACGGCTTGACGGGCTTGAACAACCGGACCGCATTTCAGCGGGAGATTGACCGACTCATAGGTTTTTCCGCTCCTTTTACATTCATTCTGATGGATCTTGATAAATTCAAGCAAATTAACGATACGTACGGGCACCATGCCGGCGATCTCGCTCTGCGACATGTAGCGGATCTTATGTCCGCCCATGTAAGAAAGTCGGATTTCGTCGCGCGGTTTGCCGGGGACGAGTTTGTTGTTCTGCTTCGTGAATCCTGCCGCGCGGAACAATTTGTAGCGGATCTGTTGGAATGGATGAAGCCCCGGCCATTAGTTCTGGAAAATGGAGAGGAGCTATCGATCGAACTTAGCGTTGGCGTCAGCCGGTATCCGGAGGACGGCTCGTCCGCGGACGAGCTGTATAAGAGAGCGGATGACCGAATGTATGCGATGAAAAGAAGTCGGCGCCATTTGGTTTCGAATAATGGATAGGATATAAAAAACGGCTAACTCCAAGCAGGAGTCAGCCGTTTTCATTATTTCACAATAACTTTAGCCGCGTCGTTCGTTTGGCATTCATCCGAGCAGTAGCCTTCATGCGTATCGAGGCAATCCTCGCAGACCAAATGCTGCTTATGGCACAAGTCATCGGCGCAGTTGATATAATGATCGGTCGGGCTTCCGCAATGATGGCATTTGCCGACCGTAACGTCTTCATCCGTCTGATTCACGCGGACGGAGATCCGCTCGTCGAATACATACATTTTGCCGTCGAATAAGCGGCCTTGGACTTTAGGATCTTTGCCGTATGTGGCAATACCGCCGTCCAGCTGCGCCACATCGGTGAAGCCTTCGTTAAGCAGAACGCCGGTAAGCTTCTCGCAGCGAATGCCGCCTGTGCAATAAGTGAGGATCGTTTTATCTTTTACGTCCTGCAAGTTTTTCCGAATCCATTCCGGGAACTCGCGGAACGACTCGACGGTAGGGCGAATGGCGTTGCGGAAATGGCCGAGATCGTATTCGTAATCGTTTCTGCCGTCAATAACAATGACATCGTCGCGCTGCAGCTGTTCATAAAATTGCTCCGGGGTCAGCCGCTTGCCGCTAATGACATTCGGGTCGAGCGGGGTATCATAACGTAAAGTGACAAGCTCTTTTTTCGGACGGACAAATAATTTTTTGAACGCATGACCGTCGGCATCGTCGATTTTGAAGACCATATCGGCAAACAAAGGGTTGCTGCGCATGTGAGCGATATAAGCGTCGGTTTGCTCGATTGTGCCTGACAACGTTCCGTTGATGCCTTCTTCCGCGATCAGAATGCGTCCTTTGACCCCGAGCTCTTTGCAGTAAGCCAGATGATCCGCCGCAAAGGCTTCGTAATCGGCGATCGTCACATATTTATAGTATAAGAGAATACGGTAAGGCTTTGTTGTTAGGTTCTCCATGTTGTGCGCTCCTTATTTCGATTTATTCATTTTTCGGATTGGCTTGATGCGGTAAACGCATTTCCGTCCTTCTTCCGCCAAGCATTCGACTCGTTCCACGTCCGCGTCCAGCAATGTTTGAAAGAGCCGGAGCTCGCAAGCGCAGGCATGCTTATAACGGCTCGCGACTTGGTAAATTGGACAGTTATATTCCGTAAGCTCATATTCATCATCGGCCGATTTGCTCCATGACGCCATATATCCGTTACGGGTTTGAATGCCGGCTAATGCGGCGATTTGTTGTTCGAAGGCTTGATGCTCTAATTCGGGACGGTAACGCTTCAGCATAGAAGCTTGCCGAAGATCAAATAAGTGATTGACCGCTTCCTCGCCGGCTTCGTTTTTCAGCTCTGACAGTAAATCTAGGGCGACTGCGTGATACTGCCTCGGGAACAGCACTTCCGCTTTCTCCGTCAATTGATAGACCGCCGTCGGGCGTCCCATCGCCTGCCGTACCGTTGTGTACGCGATCAACTCTTCTTTCTCTAGTACGGCCAAATGCCTGCGGACAGCCATCCCGGTTATGCCAAGCTGCTCCGTTATCGCTTTAGCGCTTAATTCGCCGTTTGTTTTGAGCATCCGAACGATTTGCTCGCGAGTCGTCAGATCCAAATCGTCTCTCATTTGACTTCACCCCCGATCAGGCTGGAAGCTGGTATTTTAGACATAAGCAATATTATATAGAAAAAGTGAATCTATGTATATAAAAAAGGGCAACTTATTATACGATTTTGTATAAAAAATATTGTCAGCGCGGGTTCGATCTTTCCGGTTGCCGGGCAGAGGTTTATAATGAAGGTTATCTTTAGAAAAGGAAGTGGCTCATGTGGATAGCTTTCAAGTCATGTTAAACAAATACGCGGAGCTCGTTGTAAAGGTAGGCGTTAACATACAGAAAGGACAGGTGCTGATCGTTCACGCCCCGATCGAGACGGCGGAGCTGACGCGTTTAATCGTTGCGAAGGCCTATGAGGCGGGAGCCAAATACGTCATCGTCGAGTGGGATGATGAGGAAGTAACGCGCATCCGGTACGAGAAGGCGGCGGACGATACGTTCGACTATTACCCGCAATGGCTGGCGGACAGCATGGTTCATTTCGCCGAAGAAGGCGGCGCCATTCTACATATAAAAGTGCCGAATCCGGAACTGTTCCGCGGCATCGATTCGGCCAAAGTGTCGAGAGCGGTTAAGGCCGCCGCTGTCGCGCGCAAGGAATATTCCGTATATACGCGTAACAGCCGAATCAGCTGGTCGCTTATTAAAGCGCCGACCCGCGCTTGGGCCGATAAGGTATTCGCGGATTTGCCTGCCGAGCAGCGGATCGACGCAATGTGGGAGGCGATCTTTAAAATGGTGCGCGTCGATAAGGACGATCCGGTGGCCGCTTGGCGCGACCATATCGCCAAGCTCAAAACTTGGCAGGACCGGCTGAATGCCAAATCCTATAAAAGCCTTCATTACCGCGCGCCCGGCACAGACCTTCGCGTAGAGCTGCCCGAAGGGCATATTTGGCGCGGCGGCGGCGGGGAGAACGAGAAAGGCGTTTATTTCGTCGCGAACATGCCGACGGAGGAAGTGTATACGATGCCGCATCGGACGGGCGTAAACGGCACCGTAAAAAGCACGATGCCGCTGAACCTGAACGGCAGGCTTGTGGAAGGCATCACGATGACGTTCGAAAACGGCAAAGTGACCGCATTTGACGCCGAATCCGGCCGCGAGCATTTAACGACGCTTCTCGAAACGGATGAAGGAGCGTCCCGTCTCGGCGAAATTGCGCTTGTCCCGCATAACTCGCCGATCTCGAACCTGAACCGGATTTTCTACAACACGGGAATCGACGAGAACGCCTCCTGCCATTTTGCGCTCGGCAGCGCGTACCCGGTTAATCTCGAGGGCGGCACCAAGCTGACGAACGATGAGCTGGTCGCTCGCGGCGCGAACGTCAGCTTGACCCATGTCGACTTTATGGTCGGCAGCGCGGAGCTCGACATCGACGGCGAGCTTCCCGACGGCACAATCGAGCCGGTGTTCCGGAAGGGGAACTGGGCGGAGTAGTCCCGAATAGAACATTTTGATGCATGCTCGATTAATGGATCCTACAATTTTACGTATTTCGGCATAAACCGCAATCCCCCGAACCTATTGGTGCTATAATGAAACCACCATAGGCTAGGGGGATTTTTATGCTGAGATGGCTGGGTTATTTTATTCCCCATAAACTCAAGTATCGGTTATTCGCAGTGTTTGTCCTCGTTATTTTGCTTCCATTCAGCATTCTGAACATCTACAACTACCACCGCATCGAAACGCTTGTCCAGAACAAGATCAGCGAGCAGAGCCACGAGCAGCTCGACAATTTGCACAGGTCGCTGGAGGATCAGCTCAGCATTGCGTTCAAAACGCTTATTTTCCTTGAGCAGGATATCGATGTGCGGGATATATTGATGAATCCCGGCGAGCGGACGGTGCTCGACAACAAAGAGATTATCGAAAGCAAGTTCAAAAATTTGAACAACAGCTTTTTTCTATACAATCCATCCGTCTATTTTACGCTTCTCGACGACGAGGGCAACGTCTATACATCGTACCAGCCGAAAACTACGCTCGATTATGAGCAGATTGCGGCAACGCCTTCATTCGTATCGATGCGCGAAACGGGAGCTACTTATTTCTGGGTGCCTGATGACGACAATTACGTCTCGCGCGATATCTCGAAAAGCCCGACGCTGCTCTCTCTTTATTCGGGGCTCAGAGATAACCGGAATCGAACCTACGGATGGGCGAGGGTGAGCATCGATTTTTCGTTCTGGTTCCAATCGGTGCTTCAGAAATCAGCCAGCGAACAGGCTTATTTTATCGTGTCCCGCAAGGGCGACGTCATCGCCTCATCCTCCGCGGGTGCCGCATTGACGCCTGAGGCGGTCAGCCAAGTGACGCAATTGCCGGAGAACGGCTATTGGACGGATAACACAAACGACGCGCTCGTCAATTACAGCTATTTGGATTCCCTTGACTGGTACATGGTGAATCAGATTCCGGTCAATGTCCTGTTCAAAGAAATCCATAGCTTGAAGCAGCAGTATTTTGTGACGTTTTATACGATAACGGCGGCTTTTATCGCAGTGGCTTTTATGATCGCATACGCCTTTACGAGACCGCTGTCCCATATGCAAGCGAAGATGAAGGAAGCGGTGCGGAAGGATTTGCGGATCCGGCTGCCTGAGAAAAAATACAAAGGCGAAGTGCTCGAGCTGACGCGAACGTTCAACCAAATGATGGTCGACATGAACGGGCTGATTGGGCGGCTGAAGGCGGAGGAGCGCCAGCGGGACGCGGTCCATTTTCAAATGCTGCTCGCCCAAGTGAATCCGCATTTTTTGCTCAATACGCTGAACACGATGAAATGGATCGGACTTCGCAGCCAAAACGAAGAAATCGTGGAAATCTGCCTGTCGCTCGGCAAGCTTCTGGAAACCAGCCTCAACTCCGACGTCGATCTGATCCACCTGCGCGAAGAAATCGAACTGACGAAGGCGTTCATCTACATTCAGCAGGTCCGGTACAGCAACATTTTCGAAGTGGAGATCGATTGCGACGAAGACATTCAGTACGCGCTTGTGCCGAAGCTGAGCCTGCAGCCGCTTGTGGACAACGCGATTCGGCATGGAATCGCGCCGATTGGCGAAGGAGGCCGCATTTCCATTCGAATGGGGCTTACGAGCGAGGAGCAGAAGCGGCTGGTGCTGGAGGTCGAGGATAATGGCGTGGGCGCGGAGCAGTCGATGCTGAACCGGAAGACAAGCCGCAAGAGACCGGGCATCGGGCTTGCGAACGTCAAGGAGCGGCTAAGACTGCTGTTCAAAGAAAACGCCGCCCTAGAGAGGGTGCCGCGCGAGCAAGGCACGCTGTTCCGCATCATTTTGCCGTTTCTATTGTCGGAGCCTTACGCAGGCCGCGAGCGGGCATTACATCAACCTGAAGCCGGAAAAGAGGGATAACGCATGTGGAAGGTATTGCTGGTCGAAGACGAGACTTTCGTCCGGGAATCGGTGAAGGAGATCATTCGCTGGGAGGAGATGGGCTTTACCCTTACGGGAGAAGCAAGCAACGGCGAAGAGGCGCTGGAGATGATCCGGCTGGACCCGCCCGACCTCGTCTTATGCGACATTGTCATGCCGAAGATGGACGGGCTCCATCTGCTCAAGGAGACAAGGCGCGCCGGCATCGCGTCCAAGTTCGTCATGCTGACGTGCATCGGCGACTTCGAATCGGTGCGGCAAGCGATGGAGTACGGCGCGTCCAACTATATTCTGAAGCTGTCGATGAGCGTCAAGGATTTGCGCGAGACGCTGGCGAAGATTAGCGCGGAGCTTAGCGCGGCAAGGCCGGCGGTTCCAGACGAGACGGGAATGTCCGGCAGCGTGCAGCATTGGAAGCAGGAGGAGGCGAAATCGGCCGCCGACCGGATCACCCATCCCGAGGTGAAGAAGATCATAGAATATATTGAAGCAAATTACGACCAGGAGATTACGCTTTCGTCGCTGTCGCGGCATGTCATGATGGGCGAGAATTATGTCAGCGCCCTGTTCAAGAAGAAGACCGGGGAGACGCTCATTCATTATTTGCACCGCATTCGAATCGAGAAGGCGATCGAATATTTACGCGCGACAGACTTGCCGGTGAACCAAATCGGCCAAAAGGTCGGATTTATGAACGACAACTACTTTATAAAAATATTCAAGAGGATGACGGGAACAACGCCGAGCCAATACCGGCTGACAAGATAGAACGATTTGGTTCGGGGGCGTTATCGGCACGCTTACAAATTGTGAAGTTCTGTTCCATCCGAAACGTAATTTTGTTACTTAAAACCGTCCCTCTGGTCTTGCTATCCTTGATTTGCAGCACCTTAACAAGACATTCAAGGAGGTCGAAAGCTAGTGAAAAAGAAAGCTTGGTTCACCGGCATGGCATCGCTCGTGCTCATCATGGGCGTTTTGGCGGGATGTTCGGGTAACGGCAACAGCAATGCGGGCTCGGAAGCGTCGCCTTCCGCCAACGCGACGGCATCGTCCGGAGATCCGATCCAATTGACGATGTGGGGGGGCGTGCCGCCGGAATCCGGTCCGCAGGCCGTCGTCGACGCGTGGAACGCGGAGCATCCCGATATTCAAGTGGAATACGTTCGCTTCGTAAATGACGATGAAGGCAATTTGAAGCTGGACACGGCGATGATGACGGGGCAGGACGTCGACCTGTTCGTCAACTATACAATCTCGCAAGCGTCCAAACGGGTAGAAGCGGGCCTGGCGCTCGACCTGAGCAAGTTCTCCGATTACAACATCGATGAGAAGATGGGCCCGGACGCCAAAAGCTTTCTGATCGATGGCAAGTACTACGGCGTGCCGACGACAAAAAGCCCGTTCTTCGTGGCATTGAACAAGGATGCTCTTGACGCGGCGGGCCTCGAGGTGCCGAAGGAATGGACTTGGGACGAGCTGCGCGAGTACGCGAAGCAGCTCAAGCAGGACGGCGGCTACGGCTTTATCCAGCATACGGAGCCGTATGTCGATCCGATTGACTCGGTTCTGGCGAAGGAAGGCTACACGAAGGCGGACGGCACGTCCAATCTGGATCATCCGCTCGTGAAAAAATGGCTGGAGACGCTGAACGCCATGATGGCGGAAGACAAATCGACGCCGCCGCTCGGCGAGCAGCTCACGTCGAAGATGCCGGTCGAGCAGGAGTTTTTGAGCGGCAAAGCGCCGATGCTTAACATCGGGGCATGGCTGCTTCGCAGCTCGAACAACTTCACGGACTTCCCGCGCGATTTCAAAATCGCATTTGCGCCGGTGCCACGCCTCACCGACAACGCGGCTGATTATGTAACGCGCGGCGGGCTGGGCGATTACATTTCGATCAATGCGAAATCGAAGCATCAGGAAGCCGCTTGGGAGTTCCTGAAATGGTATGCGGACGGCGGCATGGCGCCGATGGCCGCCGGCGGACGGCTGCCGGCGTCCAAGGACGCGGATCAGGACGCGGCGCTTGAGAGCTTGCTCGGCGACAAAGCGGATACGTATGATGTCGACTCCTTGATGTACGTCATGTTCAACAACCCGGCTCCGACCTATGTCAGAAGCCTGCCTCAAGAAGTGATGGATGCGCGCGCACAGGAATATGAGAAGTATTTCCTCGGCACGCAGTCCGCCGACGATACAATCGCTGCCATGGTGAAGCGTCACAACGAATATTTGGAGCAAAATCAATAGGGCGATTGCCCGGCAGCAGGAGGGACGATCGCGGGTGCGGCCGTCCTTTTTCATGGGGAGGAGCTCATCGGCGGATAGAACATTTTGATGCATGCGGCAGATGCGACCGCCCTACCGGGGCGGTTTTTTTGCGTAAAAACGTGGGATGAATCCGGTAAGAATGTTCATTACCGTTCGGCGTGACCGTTGGTACACTTGGGTTAGAAGATTTCGTGCCGTCCTTGGCCGCAGCGTGGAATCTTCGACTCCATGAAGAAACGAGGATTAGACGCATGACGAACAACTGGATGAAAAAACAACGGCTGCTCGGCTATATTTTTATCGGCCCCAGCATGCTTGGCGTACTGCTATTTTTCCTTATCCCGGCGCTGTATTCGTTCGGACTAATGTTCACGAACTATAAGTTCATGAATCCGAACGTCGAATTTGTCGGTCTTGACAACATCATTCGCCTGTTCAAGGACCCGATGTTTTATCTGTCGCTAAAAAATACGGCCGTGTTCCTGCTTGCAGTGCCGGTTTCGATCGCGCTTGGCTTTGTCGTAGCGGTTGTGCTGAATCAGAAAATTTATTTGAAGAAGCTGCTGCGCGGCCTCTATTTTATGCCGTACATTACAAGCGGCGTCGCCGTCGCGTTCGTATGGATGCTGCTGTTCCATCCGACGCAAGGCCCGATTAACGGCATGCTCCGCAGCATCGGGATCGACAATCCTCCCGGCTGGCTGTCCACGACGACGTCGTCGATGTTCGCCATCGATATCATCTGGGTTTGGTTCCTGCTCGGCTACAACATGATTATTTATTTGGCCGCGCTGCAGGAAGTATCGCCTGAATTGCTAGAGGCCGCCAAAATCGACGGAGCGAAGCGGGGGCAGATTTTGCGCAAAATCATTTGGCCGCTCGTCAGCCCGACGACGTTCCTCCTGCTCATTACCGGATTGATCATGACGATTAAAACGTTCGGCATCATCCAAGCGATCACGCATGGCGGACCGGGCAACAGCACGACCATACTGTCGCTGTACGTCTATCAGAACGCCTTCCGTTACTACGACATGGGCTATGCGTCGACGCTCTCCTGGGCGCTGTTCATCGTGATCCTGCTCATTACGCTGGTGCAATGGATCGGGCAGAAGCGCTGGGTTCACTACTAAGACGAGAGAGGAAGACATACCATGGAAATGAAAGCTAGACTTTCTTCGGACGTGCCGAAGCGGCTTGGCCTTACGATCCTTATGCTGGTGCTGGCGATTGCGATGGTCATTCCGTTCCTATGGATGATCAGCACGTCCTTCAAAACGCCGGCGCAGGTATTCGAATATCCGATAAAGTGGATTCCGAGCGCTCCGACCTGGGAGCATCACGTGAAGGTATGGACAGGCCCGAAGAGCTTCGGCACATATTATTGGAATTCGCTTAAAATTTCGATTATCGGCATGGCTGGCGCTACCTTCCTGTCGGCATTCGCCGCTTACGGCTTCGCCCGCATTCAATTCAAGGGGCGCAACGCGCTGTTTATGCTGTACCTGTCGATGATGATGGTGCCCCCTCAGGTGCTGTTCGTACCCAAATTTCTTATGTTCGAATGGGCCGGTATTTACAACACGCATTTGGCGCTGATTTTGCCGGGATTGTTCACGATATTCGGGGTTTTTATGCTCCGCCAGTTTTTCTTGTCCATCCCGAATGAGATAACCGAGTCGGCGTTTATTGACGGCGCGGGTCACTTCCGGATCTTCTTCCGGCTTATTCTGCCGCTGGCCAAGCCCGCGCTCGCGACGCTGGCGATTATCGACTTCTCGTGGCAGTGGAACGATTACGAGAACGCGCTTGTGTTCCTGATCGACGAAGAGCTGTACACCGTTCCGCTTGGCCTGCAAAATTTTATACTCGAGAATACGGTTGACTATAACGGGATGATGGCGGCGGCGTCCGCGGGCATTCTGCCGATGATTGCGGTGTTCGCGATCGGACAGCGCTACATTATACAAGGCTTAACCAATTCAGCGGTGAAAGGGTGACTACGATGCGAAGCGAAGTTGTGAAGGCGGATATTACAGTTGTCGGGGGAGGGCTTGCGGGCGTATGCGCGGCGGTGGCGGCGGCAAGGCTCGGCAGGCAGGTCGCGCTTGTGACGAACCGGCCCGTTCTCGGCGGCAATTCCAGCAGCGAGGTTCGCGTCTGGGTATGCGGGGCGACTGCGCACGGCACGAACCGTTATGCCCGGGAGACGGGCATTATGGGCGAGATGTTCGTGGAGAACCAGTACCGCAACCCGGAGGGCAATCCTTATTTGTGGGACCTGGTCGTGATGGAGACGGTGAAAGCGGAGCCGAATATTCGGCTGTTTCTGAATACCGACGTGCATGAAGTGGAAGCTGACGGCGGTGAGGAGAACCGGATAATCCGTTCGGTGACGGGATGGATGATGGGCTCCGAGCGTCGCATCCGGTACGAAAGCCCGTATTTCCTTGATTGCACGGGCGACGGTCTGATTGGCTTTTTGGCGGGCGCGCGCCACCGGATCGGCCGCGAGGCGGCGCACGAATACAATGAAGCATGGGCGCCGGAAGCCGCGGACGACATTACGCTCGGCAGCACGCTGCTCTTCTACACGAAGGACGCGGGCCGGCCGGTCAAGTTCGTGCCGCCGAGCTTCGCCAAGGACATTACGCAGACGCCGATCCCGATGAAGCGGGTCATTCGCAGCGGCGATTCCGGCTGCCATTATTGGTGGATCGAGTGGGGCGGCGAGCTTGACACGGTGCACGATAACGAGCGCATTCGCGACGAGCTGTGGTCCGTTATTTACGGCATTTGGGATTATATCAAAAATTCCGGGCAATTCGACGCCGAGAACATGACGCTGGAATGGGTCGGTTCGATTCCAGGCAAGCGCGAATACCGGCGGTTCGTCGGCGATTATGTACTGAACCAAAACGATGTTATCGGTCAGCGGCAGTTCGAGGACCGGATCGCGTTCGGCGGCTGGTCGATCGACCTGCATCCCCCGCAAGGAATGTACGCGACGGAGAGCGGCTCGAAGCATATGCACGCCGACGGCATTTACCATATTCCGTACCGCTCGCTCTATTCGGCGAACGTGACGAACCTGCTGTTCGCAGGGCGGAATGTCAGCGCGACGCATGTCGCTTTTGGGACGACGCGCGTCATGGCGACCTGCGCGGTGATGGGCGAGGCGGCGGGATCGGCGGCGGCGCTCTGCATAGCGAAGGGAGTTACGCCGCGCGGGCTGTACGAGCTTGAGCTAGATACGCTGCAGCAGACGCTGCTTCGGCAGGATGCCTCGATTATCGGGCTTGCGAACGAAGATGCGTCTGATCTTGCCCGTCAAGCGAAGGTGACGGCTTCGTCTTCGCGCACGAGGATTGCGGTGGAGAAGGGGAGCGCACGCTATCCGCTTGCGCATGACGCGGGCATTTTGTTCCCGGTCGAGCCCTCGCTTGGCGGTCTGGAACTGCTCGTGGATGCATCGCAGGACACTGAACTGACGGTGGAGCTATGGGATACAGGCCTCCCGGAAAATTATGTGCCGAGCTCGCTCGTAGCTAGCGTGAAAGTGGAAGTGCCGGCAGGCGAAGGGACATGGGTTGCGGTGGACGGATTGAACTGGGAGCCGGAGCGGGCATGCAATGCGTTTGTTGTTGTTCGGGCAAATGAGCAGGTCGGGCTCTATTTGTCGGAAGAGCCGCTGACCGGCGTGCTGTCGTTCGAGCGGGGAGCGGCACCGCACGCCGTTGCCGAGCTGGAGGATCACGACGCGTCGCAGCCGATCGTCGACTGGAGCATGAAGAAGCTCGTGCGCCGTCCGTTCTGCTTCCGCGTATTGTCCGCGACCGCGGCTTATTCGCCGGACAAGGCGGTCGGCGGCTACAAGCGCCCGTATGGGGGACCGCAGCTATGGGCATCCGAGCCGCTCGCAGCCGGCGGGGAGCAATGGCTCGAGCTGAGCTGGGATGGTGCCGTCGCGGCGCGCGAGGTCATCGTGACGTGGAATGACGATGTGAATGAGGACCTTATCAATCTCCACCATCACCGCACGCCGTTCGAGGTAATTCCTGAGCTGGCTAAGCATTACAGGCTGGAGGCTCGCATCGGCGGGGCCTGGATAACCGTGTCCGAAACGCGCGACAACCGGCGCCGCACGAACCGTCTCCGGTTCGACTCTCCGATCGTTACGGATGCGCTGCGCGTGGTCGTCGAAGAGACGAACGGCGCTCCGTGCGCAGAGCTGGTGGAAGTACGGGTATACGAGTAACTAGGAAGAAGAGTCGTATCCTCCTATGCAAAGAGCTGCCTTGGGCAGCTCTTTTTGCGATAGGAGCTGCGCAGTTGATGCGCATAGGGCTGGGCGTGAGCTCAGCTGTCCGGAAGCGGGGGGCCGCGCGGAACGAATAGCACTAGGCGAGAGTATATGCGCGGGGGCGGCAGTCCGCGCGAGAATAATATCGCCAGGCGAGACTAAAAGCGCGGGAGCGGCGCTCCGCGCGGGAATTATATTGCCAGGCGAGACTAAAAACGCGGGAGCGGCAGTCCGCGCGGGAATAATATCGCCAGGCGAGACTAAAAGCGCGGGAGCGGCGCTCCGCGCGGAAATAATATCGCCAGGCGCGACTAAAAGCGCGGGAGCGGCAGTCCGCGCGGAAATAATATCGCCAGGCGCGACTAAAAGCGCGGAAGCTGCGCTCCGCGCGGGAATAATATCGCCAGGCGCAACAAAAGCGCGGGAGCGGCAGCCCGCGCGGAAATAATATCGCCAGGCGCAACTAAAAGCGCGGGAGCGGCAGTCCGCGCGGGAATAATATCGCCAGGCGCGACTAAAAGCGCGGAAGCTGCGCTCCGCGCGGGAATACTATCGCCAGGCGAGACTAAAAGCGCGGGAGCTGCGCTCCGCGCGGACAATAATAGCGCCAGCCAGGCGCGACTAAAAGCGCGGAAGCGGTGCTCCGCGCGGGAATAATAGCGCCAGGCGCGACTAAAAGCGCGGGAGCGGCAGTCCGCGCGGAAATAATATCGCCAGGCGAGACTAAAAGCGCGGGAGCGGCAGACCGCGCGGGAATAATATCGCCAGGCGCGACTAAAAGCGCGGGAGCGGCAGTCCGCGCGGGAATAATATCGCCAGGCGCGACTAAAAGCGCGGGAGCGGCAGTCCGCGCGGAAATAATATCGCCAGGTGCGACGGAATGCGCTTACCCCACCATCTCCATAAACCGGCTGGCCGCCTCAGTGAGCGGCATGTTCCGCATCGTCATGATCCCCACGCGGGCGGGCGGGAGCTGCACGTCCAGCTGAATTTCGAAGAGCGTGCCCTCCTCCAGCTCCTTCGACACAAATTCCCGCGTCACGTACGAGATGCCGAGACCTTTGCGCGCAAGCTCGATAAGCAGCTCCACGCTGCCGACTTCGATTTCCGGCTTCAGCGTATGTCCGTAGCTTTGGAACAGCTCCGTTATCGCCATTCGCGCCCGGCTGTTACGGGAGAACAGGATGATCGGATGCTCAAGCAGTCGCTCCAATGTCAACACCGAGTTCTCCAATTCGGCATAATGCGACCCTGCCACGAAGCAGTCCTGCAGCTCGATGCTTTCCCGTACCTCCAGCTGCGAATCGACGATCGGCATCCGGACGACGCCTAGGTCGATTCGCCCCTCCTTCAGGAAAGAGATAATTTCCGGCGTCGTGCCATGGTTAAGATGCAGCTTAACTCCGGGATACCGGCGATGAAATGATTCGAGGTACGGCAGCAAATAATGCTTGAACAACGAGTCGCTTCCTCCGATGCGCAGCTCGCCGCTGTCAAGGCTTTTAAGAGCGGCCATTTTTTCTTCCGCTAACGTGATCAGAATTTGCGATTGCTCAATATAGGAATAGAGCACCGCGCCTTCCTGCGTCAGCGTAACGCCTTTGGCCGTCCGATTGAACAGGCTGAGGCCAAAGCGCTCCTCCAGCTGCTTGACCGCGTGGCTTACGCTTGGCTGTGTCAGAAACAGCGCGTTTGCCGCTTTCGTCAAGCTTCCTGTTTTTGCCGCCCAATAAAACACTTTATATAGTTCATAATTATTAGTCATAGACATGATCTATATCTCCTCTAAAATCTATCGATTACTTAAATGGCTGTTAAACGTATTATAGTAGAGGGAAGGAAAAGAAACTAGAGCTCCAGAGGAGAAAGGAAGTTAAGAGATGCCTGCTACGAAAACGATAGAACAGTTAGCGATCGATACGATCCGCACGTTGTCGATCGACGCCATTAACGCCGCCAATTCGGGACACCCGGGATTGCCGATGGGCGCGGCGCCGATGGCCTATGCCTTGTGGTCCAAACATTTAAGCCATAATCCAAGCCATTCGAAGTGGTTCAACCGCGACCGGTTCGTGTTGTCCGCGGGCCATGGCTCCGCGCTTCTGTACAGCCTGCTCCATCTGTTCGGCTATCAGGTTTCGATCGAAGACCTGAAGCAATTCCGCAAGCTGAACAGCAAGACGCCGGGCCATCCGGAATTCGGACATACGGACGGCGTTGACGCCACGACGGGTCCGCTTGGTCAAGGCATCGCGAATGCGGTCGGAATGGCGATGGCTGAAGCCCATTTGGCGGCGAAGTTTAACCGGGACGGGTTCCCGGTCGTCGACCATTACACTTATGCGCTTGTCGGGGACGGCTGCTTGATGGAGGGCATTTCGTACGAAGCGATGTCCATGGCCGGCCACATGAAGCTGGGCAAGCTGATTGTCCTGTACGATTCCAACGATATTTCGTTGGACGGCGATTTGAATCTTTCCTTCGGCGAGCATATCCAAAAGAGAGCCGAATCGGCGAACTGGCAATATTTGCGCGTCGAGGACGGCAATAACGTGAAAGCAATCGCGGAGGCGCTTGAAGCCGCCAAGCGGAACGATGCGCAGCCGACGCTGATCGAAATCCGGACCATTATCGGCTACGGCAGTAAAGCGGCGGGTACGAATAAAGTGCACGGCAATCCGCTTGGCAAGGAAGAAGCGAAAGCGACCAAAGCCGTATATGGCTGGGAGCATGAAGAAGAGTTTACCGTGCCGGCTGAAGTCAGAGCGCATTTCGAGCAGCTGAAGCAGGAGGGCGCGCAAAAGGAAGCGGCATGGAATGAGCTTCTGGCCTCCTACGAAGCGCAATATCCTCAGCAGGGCAAGGAGCTCCGCCAAGCCATCGACGGCAAGACGCTTATCGACGCGAAGGATATTTTGACGTTTGACTCTTCCAAAACGATATCCACGCGCGTCGCGAGCGGCGAAGCGATCAACCATTACGTGAAGACCGTCCCGTCGATCTTCGGAGGAAGCGCGGATCTGTCGCATTCGACGATGACGGATATAAAAGGCGAGGGCAAATTCGCGGTCGATTCGTATGCGGGACGCAACGTCTACTTCGGCGTGCGCGAGCATGCGATGGGCGCTGCAGGCAACGGCATGGCGCTGCATGGCGGCGTAAAACCGTTCGTCAGCACGTTCTTCGTATTCAGCGACTATTTGCGCCCGTCCATTCGTTTGGCCGCGCTGCAGAAGCTGCCGGTAACGTACGTATTTACGCATGACTCCATCGCCGTAGGCGAAGACGGACCGACGCATGAGCCGGTTGAGCATCTGGCTGCACTGCGCACCATCCCCGGACTGACGGTCATTCGTCCAAGCGACGCGAACGAAACTGCAAGCGCATGGGCTTACGCTTTGAGCCAGAACGAAGGACCGGTCGCGCTCGTGCTGAGCAGACAGAACCTTCCGGTATTCGAAGCAACGAAAGGCAATGTGGCGGACGTGGCCAAGGGAGCATATGTGCTCTCGGAAACAAACAGCCAACCGGATCTGATCCTGATCGCAACGGGCTCCGAAGTGTCGCTCGCGGCAGGCGCCAAAGCAGAGCTGGAGAAGGACGGCGTATCCGTACGCGTCGTCGCGATGCCAAGCATGGAATTGTTCAACCGCGCGCCGGAAGCCTACAAGCAAAGCGTTCTGCCGGATGCCGTGACGAAAAGAATCGCCATCGAAGCGGGCATTTCGCTCGGCTGGGAGCGTTACGCGGGACCGCAGGGCAAGGTTCTGTCGATAGATACGTTCGGCGCATCTGGCCCTGGAGGCGAAGTGCTGGAATACTTCGGCTTCTCCGTAAGCAATGTCGTCAAAAAGGCGAAGGAATTGCTCTAATCATAAATTATAAGCACAGGCCTCTCTAACAATAAACAGGCAATCCCTATTCATCGGGATTGCCTGTTTGGCGTGAGTCCGCAAAGGTATGCAAGATCAGCCGGGCGACGCTCCGCGTACATTCGAACAAGTTGAACTCGGCCGCTTCCAGGTTAGCTTCGAGATCGGATGGAGCGCGGACGATCGAGAAGCAGCCCGTAAAATGAGCATGCAGCTCCTCGCTTCCTTCTCCAAGACTGCCGGAAATCAGGGTAACCGGCTTGCCGGCCTTCTTTGCCAGCTGTGCGACGTGATACGGAAGCTTGCCGTATAAGGTCTGCCTGTCGCTCCTGCCCTCGCCGGTAAATACCCAATCCGCAGCTGCGATAAGTCCTCCTAAGCCGGTCATGTCCTCTACGATCTGGGCGCCGGGCACGAGCTGAGCGCCTAAAGCGATAAACGCAAACCCGAGACCGCCTGCCGCGCCCGTGCCGGGCGTATCCCGAAGCGGCTTCGAAAGTTGCCGCTCCACAAGTCCGGCATAATGCCGCATCGCCGCGTCAAGCTCCAGCACTTGCTCCGGCGTCGCCCCTTTCTGCGGGCCGAACACATAGGAGGCGCCCAGCTCCCCGAGCAGTGGATTCGTGACATCACAGGCGATAATAATCCGGCATTCGCTAAGCCGTGAATCCAGTCCTTCGAAGCTCGCCTCGCTTAAAGCGCCAAGCTCCCGCCCGAAGCCCTCCGCCGCGCTTCCGTCCTTCAGCTTGAACCGCGCGCCCAAAGCGGTTAACATTCCAAGTCCGCCGTCATTCGTAGCGCTCCCGCCGAGGCCGATCACAAATCTGCGGATGCCTAGATTAAGCGCTTCCCGTATCGTTTCGCCCAGCCCTCGTGTCGTCGTGAGCATCGGATTGCGCCGCTCCTCGGGCACCATTGGCAGACCGCAAATTGCGGCGGTCTCTATAACGGCAACCGAGTCTTCAGAGTCCTCGATGATGCCGAAGAAGCTTTCGGTCAACTCGCCAAGCGGCCCGGTTATTTGAGTCCGGACGAGTTGTCCTCCGGCTGCCTTCACCAAAGCGTCAACCGTACCTTCTCCGCCGTCGGCCATTGGTACGATATGGATCTCGGAATCCGGCATTTCCTCCCGGAGCGCGCGGGCCATAATCTGTCCAGCCTCTGCGGAAGTAAGACATCCTTTGTATGAATCAGGCGCGATTACAAACCTCATAGGTTCACCTCGAAATGGGAGTGACTTGCTTTATCATAACAAGTAAAATCGCCAGTCCGCAATTTCGAAGAGCTCCGCATGCAAGAATGCGGATCGGACGGGGAAAGCTAAGATGACAGAACCTATATTTTCCAAACTGGAGGACAACCTATGCGCATATTTGTTGCCTTGCCTGTGCAAGGGGAAGCGGCCGAAGAGCTTACAAGCTGGGCGAAGGAGCATCGGACGAAGCTTTCCTTTCGTAAATGGACGCACCCGAGAGATTACCATATTACGCTGCAATTTTTGGGCGAATGGCCGGAAGCGCGGCTTGAGGAGCTGCACGCGGCCCTGCGCAGCATACGTTTCAATCCGATCAAGCTCGCCTTAAATGGGGGTGGCGCCTTCGGGCCGGCCCAAGCGCCCCGCGTCTTATGGGCTGCTTTGGCCGGAGAGGTCGAAGCTTTGAAGGAGCTGCATCGGGAGGTTGTACAAGCGACAAAGACGCTTGGCTTCGTGCCTGAGGAGCGGCGGTATGCCGCGCATATTACGCTGGCGCGGAGCTTTACCGGAAACAACGGCGGCGCGTTAAGCGAGATTATGGCTACGATGCCGGTCGAGGCGGCCTGGGAAGCGGACCGTTTTGTCCTGATGCGCACCCATATGAATGCGTCGCCAATGTACGAAGTCATCGGGGAATATGGATTGGGCCAAAATGATTAAACTCGGCTAAACAAATTAGTTACAAAAGCACAGGGATATGGTACAATTCTATCACGTCAAATCGTTCTTTATAACGAACACAACTAAACGTAGGAGAGGGCGAACCATTGAGTGCTATAGCAGGCGTGCTGTGTTTATCGGGAGACTGCTCCTCTAGGGAACCAATAGTCAAAGTCATGGAAGCGCTGCGTAAGTATCCCGCGGATGACGCGCGGATATGGATGCATCCGTCCTCGGCTTTATCTTTAGGCTGTCACGCGTTATGGACGACAACGGAATCGGTTGGCGAGGCGCTACCGCGGTACACCGAATCGGATGGTTTGGCGATAACGGCTGACGTCATTCTCGATAACCGGGAGGAGCTGTTTGAGCAATTAGGGATTGCAAGCCGCGATCGAAAAGGGATGACGGACAGCGAATTAATTGTTGCCGCTTATAAGAAGTGGGGGGACAGCTCTCCCCGATATTTGGTGGGCGACTTTGCTTTTGTCATTTGGGATGAGAAACGCCGCGAACTGTTCGGCGCCCGCGATTTGTTAGGCAGACGCACGCTTTATTACGTGCAAACGCCGGACAGGTTTGCCTTCTGTACCGTCATTCAGCCGCTGCTCGCCATACCCGGCGTACGCAAGGAGCTCCAAGAGGACTGGTTCGCGGAGTTTCTCGCTATTCCGATGATGCTGGATGCGATTGACGTAAGGGCAACGGCTTATCGGGGCATTTGGCAGCTTCCGCCCGCGCACTCCATTACAGTCAAGAACGGCTCGGTTACCATTAAGGAATATGACAAAATAACGACGCCGAAGCGAAAGCTGAATCTGAAGTCGGACGCCGAATACGAGGAAGCGTTCCGGGATGTGTTCGAGAGGTCCGTTCGCTCGAAGCTCCGTACGCGACTGCAGGTCGGCATTCGATTAAGCGGGGGGCTGGATTCCGGCGTTGTTGCCGGTTTTGCCGCAAGCCCGCTGCGGCAGGAAAGCAAGAAGCTGCATGCGTACAGCTTCGTCCCTGCGGAAGGATATACGGACTGGACCCCGAAAAGGCTAATCGCGAACGAGCGTCCGTACATCGAGGAAACGGCGCGCTATATCGGCAATATCGAGGAGCACTATATGCCGTTTGAGGGACGGAGCGCGATAAGCGAAATCGATTCGGTGCTGGATATGGTGGAGGGGCCTTATAAGTTTTTCGAAAATGCGTTCTGGCTGACAGGCATGCTCGAGCAAGCCAAACAGCATGGCGTCAGCGTTATGCTGAACGGAAGCCGGGGGAATTACACGGTATCCTGGGGAGATCCGATCGACCATTACACCCGATTGCTTCGAACGTTCAGATGGGTGCGGGCTTACCGTCAGCTGAACGGCTACGTGCAGGTCATGCGGACGGGCAAATCGGTTATTTTCCCGATTATGGCGAGGCAGGCCTATGCCTACTGGATGAGATCGTCGCTTAGGAAGAAGCGGTCGGACATTCCTTTGTTGATCCATCCCGATTTCGCGGCGAGAACAAAGGTCATCGAACGGCTTATGGACGCCGATGTCGGCTTAACGGCGTATTCGCCTGACGAAATAAGCGCGAGAAACGATCAGTTCGAACGGCTCTCCGTCTCCAATCACATTGGTACGGCCGCCGCCAAAATGTCGCTCCCTTACGGGATTGTCGAACGGGATCCGACCGGCGATCCGCGGGTGATCCGCTTCTGTCTATCCGTCCCCGACGAGCAATTTGTCCGAGGCGGCGTAGACCGTTCGCTTGTGCGAAGAGCCGCCAAGGGTCGTCTGCCGGACATGGTGCGGATGAACATACGTCAAAGAGGCGTTCAAGGGGCGGATTGGATCTACCGGCTGCTGCCGCAATGGAAGTCGGTCCGGGAGGAATTGGACGCGTTATGCGCAGATCCTCTCGCTTCCCATTATTTGAATGTCCCGCAAATCAAAAAATCGCTGAGAAAGCTGGGCGAGCAGCCGAAGCTGGAGTACGCCTTTGATCTGGATGCCCGAATAGCGATTCGAAGCCTCATTGCTTACCGTTTCCTGCGGCGATGGGTTTAAGTCCTGACTGAGGAAGGAGGTGAATAAAGATGACGATGCCAACGAAACGGGCTTGGCAGAAGCCGGCGCTTGAAGTGCTTAACGTGTCGATGACTATGGGAGGTCCGCATTGGTGCAACCCGGACGCGAACAACGACGGTCACAACAATGCCGTGAAATGCGATGCTGTCATTGATCCATCTTAAGACGATACGGTTTGGCGATCGATAGAAGCTTTACATAGGTGCTCACGGCTGTTCGCGTTTGACGCGGATAGCCGTTTTTTTATGACAAATGTCATAGGAAAAGTCTGACACTGCGCTCTTATCGGGACGCTCGAAGGCATGTACGATAAAAGCATCGACAATATCGTAAGGAGCTGAACGTGATGACAGGAGCACCCGCAGTACAATTCCGAAACATCGTGAAAGCATATGGCGCTAAGAGAGCGCTGGACGGGCTGGATCTTGCGCTTGAGAAAGGCAAGGTGACAGCGCTGTTAGGACCGAACGGAGCCGGGAAAACAACGGCAGTGTCGCTGATGCTGCATTTAACAAAGCCGACCTCGGGCGAGGTGACGGTAGACGGACTTGCGCCTGGCCGCAAGGAGCTGAAGGAGCGAATCGGCGCCATGCTGCAGGATACGGCCGCCCCCGACGGACTGACGGTCCGGGAGACGCTTCAGCTGTTCCGCAGCTATTACCGCAATCCGCTTGCGCTCGATCGGCTGCTTCAAATCGCGGGCTTGGACAAAGAGAAAAATAGGCGCGCCGCCTCGTTGTCGGGCGGTCAGAAGCGCAGGCTCGCGTTCGCCGTGGCGCTCGCCGGCGACCCGGATATGATTGTGCTGGACGAACCGACCGTCGGGATGGACGTGGAATCGCGCAGCCGATTCTGGGAAGTCGTCCGCGCTCTCGCGAGCTCGGGCCGCACGATCTTGCTGACGACCCATTACTTGGAGGAAGCCGACGCCGTCGCGGACCGGATCGTCGTTATCGCGCAGGGGCGCCTCGTCGCGGACGGAACGCCGGATGAACTGAAAGCATCCATGCCGATGAGAAGCCTGTCCTTCAAGGCGCGCCGGATGCCGGCGGAGCAGGAGCTGCTTGCTCTGCCCGGCGTGCAGGAAGCACGCGTCAGCGGCGCTTTCGCGCACCTTAAAACGAAGGACACCGACGCGCTTCTAGGGCTCCTGCTCGGCTCGGATTGGGGCGTGTCCGATCTTCAGATTCAATCGGCCAGCCTGGAATCCGTGTTCCGGCAGCTGACGGAGACAAACAACGGCAAGGAAAAGGAGAGTGACCAATAATGAGAGGCTTCAAGGCGCAATTTACAGCAGAATGTATCCGTATCGCGAGAAGTCCGTTTTTTATGCTGTTCTCCGTACTGATGCCGCTTGCCTTCTATTCGTTGTTTACGATGCTGAACGGGGCGGACGCGAAAATCGGAGACGTGTCGTGGGGCGGCTACTCGTTAATGTCGATGACCGCGTTCAGCCTAATCGGCACAGCGGCGGGCCAGTTCGGCATACGGCTCTCCCACGAACGGAAGGACGGACTGACGAGGCTGCTCAGACTGACTCCTCTCTCTACCGGCGCGTGGGTGCTGGCCAAGCTCGTTTCCCATCTGCTCATCCATGCCGCGATCATTGCCGTCATGTTTGTTTTTTCGGCGCTTGTTTTCGGGACGGAGATGCCGGCGGGCACCTGGGTGATGTGCGGGCTGTGGCTGCTGATAGGCAGCGTGCCTTTCCTGGCGCTCGGCATTCTGATCGGAACGATCAAAAGCACGGATATCGCCACGGCGGTCTCGAACGTCGTCTATATGGGCATTTCCGTAGCGGGAGGGCTTTGGATGCCGCTTAGCAGCTTCCCGGGATGGATGCAGAAGGCCGGGGAATGGCTTCCATCCCATGCGTACGCCGACGGGGCCTGGAGTCTGCTCGAGGGACAGCCGGCGATTGCGGGCAATTTGCTTCTGCTGCTGAGCTATGGGATCGGTTTTCTGATGCTGTCCGCTTGGATTTTGAACGGGCGGGAAGCAGGCTAGAGGCTGCTTGGCCGCTATCTATAACTCTGGCTTCAGATATGATAGGATAGATGGGGAAAAAGGGAGGGGCTTGATAGACCGTTATGCCTATGCGAGAAAAATGTCAAAGAGAAAAAGAGAAGCGGTGGCAATACCTGCTGCTTGCGAACATGGCGATCCCGGTCTATTTCATGCTCCAGGAGCCGGCCGTACGAATGGTTCCCGGGCTTGGCGCCCTCGTTCTCATGCTCGGCTTGCAGATCGCTGCTATCTCGCGGCGCAGCTGGGTGCCTTATCTAGTTCTCATTCAAACCGCCGTCATGCTGTACCTCGCGCTCGTTTATAACCCGATGTATCTTTATATCGTGTTTTTTATGTCGTATTCCTTCTATGTTCTTCGCTTTCCGCTGCTCGTTGGCGTCACGGCGGCTTTCGCGCTCATCGTAATAGGAAGCATGATTGCCGGAGGATACGAGAGCAGCATGCAATATTGGTTCAACATGCTGCCTCCCATCTTCGGGGGCTGCGTATTGCCTTATATCGTTCGCGTCTCTGCCCGATACCGGGATATGGCGACTCGGCTGCAAGCCGCAACGAAGCAGATCGAACGGATGGCGCAGCAGGAGGAGAGGCAGCGGATCGCCGGCGACTTGCATGACACGCTCGGGCATACCCTTTCGCTCATTAAGCTGAAGAGCGAGCTCATGGAGAAGCTGGTCCACCGCTCGCCGGACAAAGCGGCGGCGGAAGCGAGAGACATGCATCTCGCTGCGGCCGCGGCGCTGAAGCAGATGCGGGAGACGGTCTCCGATATGAAGATCGTCCGTTTGGCCGAAGAATGGGAGCATGCCCGAATGCTGGGGGCGGCCGCGAACATTCGGATCCATATTATAGACGGCGCGGAGAACTTCCCGTTTACGCCGCTCCAGGAATCCGTGCTTGCCATGTGCGTGAGGGAGGCGGTTACGAATATGGTGCGGCATAGCCGGGCAACGGAATGCCGCATCGAGGTGAGAGTGGAGGACGAGGCCATCAAGTGCGTCGTGGCGGATAACGGCATCGGCCTCTCTTCGGAAGCGGCGGCGGCTTCAAGCAACGGAATTGCCGGAATGAAGCAAAGACTGGCTTTGCTGGAGGGGCAGCTTCTTATCGACAGTACGAGCAAAGGCACCCGTCTAACCATGTACATACCGATCGTGAAACGACTAACGCAGAAGGGAGCTGCCGACTTATGATTCGAGTCGTGCTTGGAGACGACCAACAGATGCTGCGGAGCGCGCTTGCGACGCTTCTGGATTTGGAAGGGGATATAGAGGTCGTCGCGCAGGGCGGCAACGGCGCGGAGACGCTGCAAATGATCCGCTTGCATCATCCGGATGTCAGCGTGCTGGATATCGAAATGCCGCTCATGTCGGGACTGGACGTAGCCGATGAGCTGAAGCGATTGAACCATCCCGGCAAAGTCATCATCCTGACGACCTTCGCCAAGGCGGGATATTTCCAGCGGGCCGTCAAGGCCGGCGTCAGCGGCTATTTGCTGAAGGACAGCCCGAGCGGCGAGCTGGCGGAGGCGATAAGACGAGCGGCGGGCGGCGGCCGCGTTATTCATCCCGATTTGTCGCTTGCGGTATGGGAGGATCAAAGTCCGCTCACCGCGCGAGAAACGGAAGTGTTGGCGGCCGCAGCGAAAGGCTTGACCATGAAGGAGACCGCAGACCGACTGTTTCTCAGCCATGGCACGGTCCGGAACTATATGTCGGAAGCGATGTCTAAGCTGGAGGCCAAAAACAAGATGGATGCGGTGCAAATCGCGCAGGCGAAAGGCTGGATATAGAGAAGAAGGGAGTCCTCGGAAACGCGGGTAACGTTTCAGCGGGCTCCCTTCTTTATACCTTTTTTTATCGGTCTAAATAGCTGCTGGCGAACAGAAGAGGAAGGCGGCTTCCGTTTGTGCTTGCGCCATACCGCCGTCATGAGGAGCGTCACCAAGCCGATCAGCGCGACAAAGCCCATACTGATCAAAAATCCCGGACGGCTGGTGTGATGCAGAGACGTTCCGCTTACAGCGAGCAGGATGATGACGATGCCGGACCAGCGCTTGACCTGCCCCCAAGCGCTCAATTCGAGCAGCTTGCCCGACGTGACGAGAATAAAGGTCCAGTTATAAATCAGCATCAAACCGGCCGCTGTCGTAATATATTCATATAGGCTTTCCGGCATTAGCAGCGCAAGCAGCACGGAGCCGGCCATCGTGAGCGCAGTGACCCCGATGGCATAATAAGGCATCTTTTTTTTGCCCTTCGTCGTATTCGCGAGAATCGGAGGCGCGTCTTTGTTTTTGGCCAGCGTCGTTAGGATGGTAATGACCGCAAACAAAGAGGCGACCATCGTCGAGAACCCCGCGATAATAAAGACGCCGTTAAAAAGATGAGGGACAAAGGCGATGCCGTAGCCGTCCAGCGAAGCGACGAACGGACTTTCCTTCGACGTAATGGTCGTCCATGAAGTAAGGCTGAACACGAGCAGCAGGGAGGCGACATACAAGCCGGTCAGCATAAAAATCATGAACCGTCCCGCCTTGGGCG
The DNA here is from genome assembly GCF_003583765.1 of Paenibacillus nanensis. Classification (GTDB taxonomy): domain Bacteria; phylum Bacillota; class Bacilli; order Paenibacillales; family Paenibacillaceae; genus Pristimantibacillus; species Pristimantibacillus nanensis. The sequence continues at coordinate 350,371 of NZ_QXQA01000002.1, read as the reverse complement.
CCTGCTTCGGATCCTTAAGCCGTATCGCCATCAGACCCATAATTTCAATCCCGCCGAACGAATAGAACGCGTAAATCATGCTGGACCAGGCTCCCTTCCAGCCGGTCGGGAAAAACGGCGCCGGCCATGCCGGATCCGTCTCGCCTTTGCCAAGCCAGCCGAATAACGCGCATAACGCCAGCACGATAAAAGCGACGATGGCGGCGAGTTTAATGGCGGCCAAAATATGCTCGACCCGCTCAAAGCCTTTGGTGCCGATCAAAATGACGATGAGCCCGAGCACGCCGTAGGTCGAGGCGAAGATCCACATCGGAACGCCTGGAAACCAAAATCTAGTGAACAAGGAGAGGGCGGCCATCTGGCTTCCCATAATTAACAGCTCCGATGATAAATAGACCCATCCGCTGCTGAAGCCGGCCCATCTTCCGAACGCTTCGCCTGCGTAAGCGCAGAATGAGCCCTCCTTCGGATCTTCAGCTGTCATGCGGGCGAGCACGTCGAACACGACAAAGGTTCCGAACGCGGCTAACAGGAAGGCTGCGATTAAGGCGGGCCCGCCTATTTTGATGCCGACGCCTGTGCCTAGAAAGTAGCCGGTGCCGATCGTACAGGCAACGCCGAGCAGCGACAGCTGCCACCAAGACATCGGTTTTTCTTTGCTAGCTCCACTCAATATTCCGATTCTCCTGTGTATGCTGGATTTCGAACACAGGATAGTGTGCTTAAATGGTTAGCTTGCTATTCCATATTTAGAAAAATAACACCTTGCAGGCTTGCCAGCCGAAATAAAGGCCGAACCCGATTAATGACGCCGCGGAAATATAGGATATGAACTGAAGAAGCCTTTGCGTTAGGAAACGTTTAAAGGTGCTGGCGAGCAAAGCCATTGCGAAATCCCATATGATCAAGCCTAAAATGATCGCCGAAGTATAGAGCAGCAGCTCCTTCGTGCCGTACACCGCCGCTGCCTTGGCGAGGACGGAGCCGTAAATGCCAAGCCAAAACATAATGGAAAGCGGATTCGAGAGCGACAGAAAGAAGCCTGTCCCAAACGATTTGGCCAAGCTTTCTTTATTTTCGCTGCGCGTATCGACCAGCTTGCCTGCTCCTTTGAAGGCGTCGATTCCGCTGTAGATCAGAACGAAGCATCCGAACAGCCAGAGGAACGTTTTAATTAATGGCGCCTCCAGGAAATGAATCGTTCCGAAGAAGACGACACCAAGAAATACAAGATCAGCGGTTAAGGAGCCAAGCCCTAATATCCACGCATTCCAAAATCCGCCCCGGATGCCGCGGTCCATTTGGGCGGCGTTAACAGGACCGATCGGAGCTGCTAGAGACAGCCCTAATAAAATATAACTTACGAATAAGCTCATGCGGCAAATCCTCCTGCATCTATTGTTTCGAACCCTACATCACAATCTATGCGCGGGGGGAAGCCTGTACCACAACAATCTTGTTTTCCAATGTGTTACATTTTGTCGAGGTTAAGTTATAATAATATAGGATAATATGAGAGCGGAGCGGAAGAGAGGAACGGAAATTGGGAAGACCCCTATATCAACAAATCCAGCATGATATTTTGCGGCAAATCCAAAGCGGTCAATTAGTCCCCGGTTCGATGGTTCCGACAGAGAAGGAGCTTGCGGAAAAATACGGCGTGAGCCAGATTACGACGAAAAACGCGATCAAGGGATTGGTGGACGAGGGCCTCCTCATTCGATACAGGGGGAAAGGCACATTCGTCCGGCATGCGGATGACAGCCAGTCCCAAAAGGCGCATGCGGATTCGGCTTTAGACGTCAAAACGATCGCGTTGATTCTTCCTTCTATGAAAACAAAAATCGATCAGCGTCTCCTCGACAGCTTGGAGAAGCATAGCGCGGAAGCAGGCTATGAGCTGCTGCTGCGCATTACCCGCGAATCGCCGGAGGAGGAGGCGCGAGCGATTGACCGATTCAGAGAGAGAGGGGTCGACGGCTATATCGTTTTCCCGGTAGAGCAGGAGAGCTATAACGAAACGATTCTTAGACTTTTTTTGGACCGCGAGCCCCTCGTTTTGGTCGACCGGTTTCTTAAAGAAATTAAAACCTACAGCGTTAGCTCGGACAATATCGGCGGCGTGAAAGAAGCGATTTCCGCCTTGCTTGAGAAAGGCCATCGCCGCATCGCCTATTTGACGCCCGAGATTACGAATACGGCGACTGACGAGCGCGCCAGAGGGTATGAGCTGGCATTTACGGAGCATCAGCTCCTTATTGACAAGTCATTATGGTGCACGCTCCCTCTGGAGACGATCGCGTCGGGCAAAGGGAAGGAGCAGATCCGGCAGTTTTTGTTGTCCCAGCAGGATTTGACGGCGATATTTGCGGTAAATGCGGAGCTAGCCCGCTACGCTTATCAGCTCTTGCATCAGGAGAATGCGTATCGCGGGACTAAGCCGGAGCTGATCGCTTTTGACGAATCGGAGCTCGAGCAGGTTACGTATATTCGCCAGCAGATCGATGAGATCGGCCGGCTGACAATCGAATTATTATCGGAGCAGCTTCGCGGCCAATATAAGCCGCGCAGAGAAGTCGTTCCGGTGCAGCTCGTCAGCCATTCCTAATAAGGCCTTCGGAATCCAATGGATTTCGAAGGTTTTTTATTTACAGGATATCTAAAATAGTATAATAATATAAATAATATAATACTTTTATACGAAGGTGTGATACAACTTGAAAACGCTTCCGCTCTATAAGCAGATCCAGCAGGACATCAGGCGGTTAATCGCCCACGGCAAGCTGCGGGAAGGGGACCGCGTGCCTTCCGAGAAGGAGCTGTCCGAAAAGTATAGGGTGAGCCAAATCACAAGCAAAAACGCGTTAGTTGGACTGATGGAAGAAGGCGTTCTCGTTCGCATTCAAGGAAAAGGCACCTTCGTCATGAGCAGGCCGGAGCATGCATCCGCATATGAATTGCTTGGCGACGCCCGAGTAAGAAGCGGCCGGATTGGGCTGGTGCTGCCGACGATGAAAACGAAGGTTGACCAGCGCTTTCTGGACGAACTCGAAAGATACGTGACGGCGAGCGGCTTCGAGCTGATGCTGCGGATTACGCGGGAATCGCAGACGGAGGAGACGGAGGTGATTTCTTCGTTTCTTAAGCAGGGCGTTGACGGATTGATCATTTTCCCCGTCGAAAACGAGATGTATAACGATTCTATTCTGAGGCTGTCGCTCGACCGGTTCCCGTTTGTTCTGATCGACCGGTACTTGAAGGAAATCAAGACGTACAGCGTAAGCTCCGATAATTTGCACGGGACGAAAGAAGCGGTCACGTATTTGATGGACCAAGGCCATTCGAATATCGCGTTCATTTCTCCCGAAATCACCAACTCCGTAACCGACGAGCGCTCGCAAGGCTTCGAATTGGCCTATCTGGAGCGGAAAATCTCGATCGACAAAAATTTATGGTGCCTTCTTCCGCTTGACATTATCGTATCGGGAAAGGCCGGGGAGACGATTGTAAGCTTTCTGAAGGAAAGGCCGCACATTACGGCTGCGATGACGGCAAATACGGAGCTTTGCCGAGCCGTTTACGGCGCGGTGCGCAAGCTGGGGAGAACGGTGCCGGACGATTTTGCCCTCGCGACGTTTGATCCGCCGGATTTGCCCCATGTCACTTATATCCGTCAGAACGAGGACGAGATGTGCAGGCTGACTGTCGACCTGCTGCTTGAGCAAATTGAAGGCGTTTATAATGCCCGCAGAATGATCGTCCCCGTGTCCTTAATTCCGGAAGGGTAAAAGCTCTAATTTTATACTTAATTCAGTATATAAATTTATAATAATATATAATATTATTTCATTGTAAAGCGCTTTCAAATTCCATGAAGAAAAAGAGGGGATTTTCATGAAACGGAAAATGAAATGGTCCATGCTTCTCTTGCTTGCGCTAGTGCTCGTATTATCCGCATGCAGCGGCGGCGGCAATGATCCGGCTCCGTCTGGGAACGCTTCAGGCGGCGAACAGACGGATACGAATGCGGGCGACAAAAAAGAAAACGTCACGATCGAGTTTATGGGTCACGGAAACCCGACCGAAAAAAGCATCTTTGAGAAACTGATCGCGTCCTTTGAAGCGAAATATCCGAATGTAACCGTGAAATACACTTCCGTACCGCCGGCGGAATACGCGCAAAAGATGAAAACGCTGATTGCCTCGGGCAAAGCGCCGGACGTCTTCTATGTAGGCAGCGCGGAGTTTTACCGCTTCGCCGAGGCCGGCACGCTGCTGAATCTTCAGCCTTACTTGGATAAAACGGACTTATTCAATCCGGATAATGTATGGACGCAAGCGCTTGACCGGTACCGCTACGACGGCACGTCGATCGGCGCGGGCGAATTGTACGGCCTGCCGAAGGACGTAGGTCCATGGGCGTTCGTCTACAACAAGGATCTGTTCGAGAAAGCGGGCGTTCCCGTCCCGTCGGCAGCTGCCGGCGAGTGGACGTGGAACGATATGCTGGACGCGGCGAAGAAGCTTACCGTGGACGAAAACGGCGACGGCAAGCCGGAGCAATACGGCGTAGGCGCCTACAGCCTGGAATCGGCGGTATGGGGCAACGGCGGAGAGTTTATCGATTACAAAACGGGTACGGTGCTCGTCGATCAGCCGGAATTTTATGAAGCGATGCAATTTGTCGCGGATCTCAATCTGGTGCACGGCGTGAGTCCGAATCAGGAAGCGGAGCAAGCGATGAACGCTTATACGCGTTTCATTAACGGACAGCTAGCGATGTTCGCAATGGGTCCTTGGGATCAGCCTGCGTTCTGGGAGCTGCCGTTCGGGTGGGATCTCGCGGCATGGCCGGCCAGCCCGAATACCGGCAAGACGGCGACGTGGCTTGGTTCAATGGGCTTCGGCGTATCGGCGAAATCGAAGCATCCGCAGGAGGCGTTCGACCTAGCGTCGTTCCTGTCGCTTGACCAGAACGGCCAGCGCGAAAATTATCAGCTGGGCCAGGCGGTGCCGAACCTGATCGATATGGCAAACGGCGAGTTTATGGAGATGGACAAATCGCCTGAGAACCGTCAAGTGTTCATGGATATTATTCAGGAATATGGCCGTCCGGATATTCCATACGGCTCCAAGGACACGCAATGGATCGATACGTTCTGGCAGAACGCGAGCAAGGTGTGGAACGGGGAGATGACCGCTAAGGATTGGACCGCGCAAATCAAGCCGCAAATGCAGGAGCTGTACGACAAGAACAATAAGTAGGGCCGCGGGGAAGGCGGGAGCGGACGGATCGCTGCCGCTCCCTTTTCTTCTTCCAAGTGGTTTAAAAGCGATCCTATAAGAAGGTGGAAACGGATATGCAAACAAAAAAGTTTTCCGGCTACCGCAGGAAAGAGCTGTTCTGGCTCTATTTATTCGTGGCGCCGCCAGTGCTCGGTTTTCTGTTGTTCGGCCTTGTGCCGATGCTTTTCTCGATTTACATGAGCTTTCAAGATTGGGATATGCTGTCCGATCCGACCGGCGTCGGACTTAGCAATTATTCGGAATTGCTGAAGGACGAGAAGCTGTACAAATCGTTATACAACACGGTCTACCTGATGATCGGCATTCCGATCGGCATGGTCATATCGCTGTTGCTGGCGATCCTGATGAACCGGCCGCTGAAGGGCATCTCCGTCATGCGGACGATCTATTATTTGCCCGTTATATCCCCAATTATCGCGGTTTCGCTGCTATGGCAGTGGATTTTGAACCAGGATTACGGGCTGCTGAACAACCTGCTGTGGGATTGGTTCGGCATCCGAGGCCCGAACTGGCTCGGCGACCCGGACTGGGTTAAGCCTTCCCTTATCCTGATCGGCCTGTGGGGCGGCGTCGGCGGCAATATGGTCCTTTATTTGGCGGGCCTTCAATCGATCGCGTCCTCCTACTACGAAGCTGCGGAAATCGACGGGGCCGGCGCATGGCATAAATTTACGAAAATTACCGTTCCTCTGCTAAGCCCGATTCATTTCTTCGTGCTTGTTATGGGCATTATCGGAGCGTTCCAGTCGTTCAGCCAAATCTACGTGCTTGCGGTAGACGGCGGACCGGAATACAGCGGCGGAACGATCGTCTATTATATTTTCCAGCATGCGTTCGAATACTTCAACATGGGCTACGCGAGCGCAGCTGCCTGGCTGCTCGGCATTCTTATTTTCATCGTGACGCTTATCCAGTTTAAGTTATCGAATAAATGGGTCTATCAGGATTAAGGAGGAGGGATACAGATGAAGCAGAAAAAAATCGCAAATGTCTGGGCGTTCCTGATCCTGCTTGCGGGCACGGTCTTTATGATCGCGCCATTCCTATGGACGCTGTCGACTTCGCTGAAGGAGCAGCGCAACGTTTTTGAGATTCCTCCGAAGTGGATTCCGAATCCGGCGACGTTTGCCAACTACAACGAAGTGTGGGAGCAATCTCCGCTGCTGAACGGCTTTTTGAACAGCTTGATCATTGTGGTGACGGTCCTGACGATCGGCTTATTCGTCAGCGCCATGTCGTCCTACGCGTTCAGCAAGTTCGAATTTCCGCTTAAAGGCGTTTTATTTATGGGACTTCTCGGAACGATGATGATCCCGTATTCCGTCGTTATGATTCCGCAATATATCGGCTTCTCCCGGCTGGACTGGGTCGATACGCTCCTGCCGCTTATCGTGCCGGGCCTGTTCGGCAATATCGTCGTCGTCTTTTTCCTGCGCCAATATTTGGCCGGGGCGCTGCCGAACGATCTGATCGAAGCAGCCAAAATCGACGGCTGCAGCTTTCCGCGAATTTTCTGGTCGATCGCCCTTCCGGTCATGAAGCCTGCGCTGGCTGCGCAAGCGGCGCTTGGCTTCATGGGGATTTGGAACGATTTTCTCGGACCGCTCATTTATTTGCATACGCCGGAGAAGCAGACGATCCAAGTGCTGATCGCGTCCATGCAGGCCATGTACGTCAGCCAGTCCAATTTTCCTCTAATTATGGCGGCCGCCGTCATCGCGATGATCCCGGTTATTCTGGTGTTTTTCTTCTGCCAGCGTTATTTCATCGAATCTCTTGCGATCAGCGGCATTAAGGGGTGAGCGGTTGTTGACGACAAAGCATTTCCCGGTCAAAAAAGCCGCTTGCCTGATCGGACTTTCCGCCCTGCTTGCGGTAGCAGGCTGCGAATCATCCCCGAAACCGGAGGCGATCGAATTGAAAGCGTACGAAAATGTATTCAGCAATCCGTTCCCGCATCTAGAGGAAGAGTGGGACGACTACGGCAACGGCGACCCTTTCGTCATGCGGCATAACGGCACTTATTATTTATATGTCAGCACAAAAGACTTCCGCCCCGGCATCAAAGCTTGGCAGTCGGAGGATCTCGTGAACTGGAGCTACGCGGGACTTGTCACGGAAGACCCCGTGTCGACCGGGGCTTACGCTCCTGAGGTCGTGTACTGGAACGGTTATTTCTACCTGTATACATCGCCAGCGGGAAAGGGCCACTACGTATACCGAAGCGAGTCGCCGACGGGGCCTTTCGAACGGATCACGGATAATCTCGGCATGAGCATCGACGGGTCGGTCTTTATCGACGATGACGGCTCGTGGACGTTCACCCATGCCGGAACCGAGGGTATCGTCGGCGTGCCGATGGACAGCCCTTCTACGTTCGGATTCGGCGCTCCAATCGCGGGAACGTTCCTCGGCCATTGGACGGAAGGCTCGATGATCATCAAGCGCGGCGGCACTTATTATATGACCTTTACCGGCAACCATGTCTTCAGCAAAGGCTACCGGATTCACTACGCAATATCCAAAGATTCGCCGCTCGGTCCGTATACGGTCCCGTCCAACAATCCGATTATTATCAGCACGGACCCGTCCTTCAACGGGCTTGGCCACAGCTCGACGGTGATGGGACCCGATCTTGATTCTTATTATATCGTGTACCATAATCTGGTCGGACGTTCCGCGGAAGGACCGCCCGTGCGGCAAATGAATATCGACCGGCTCGTCTTCAATGGCGACATGATGGATGCGGTCGGTCCTACAAACTACAGCCAGCCCGTACCGTCCAGACCGAACTTCGAAGGAAGGCCGGGAGCAGGCCAAGGGGAATGGGAGGAGCGCCAGGCGGATGGCGGGGGAAGCTTTACGCTGAGCAAGACCGCCGCTTCCGAACGCTACACGGCGGAATATAACTTGCGGATAACCGAGACGGCCGGCGCTGATACGGCAGTCGGAGCGGTATTCGCTTATGCCGACGACAGCAGCTACCATCTGGCGGAGCTTCATCCGGCCGAGGGACGCCTGACGCTCGTCGCGGTCAAGAACGGCGAGCGGACGGTCAAAGCGGAAGCGGCGCTGCCGGAAGCGATGGATTATTCGAAGCTCCATGCCATTCGCATCGAAAACGACGAACACGGCGTGCGCGCGTATTTCGACGGGATGCTGAAGCTCGAGGCCGGCGAAGCGGCAGGTCCTGGCAAGATCGGCTACCTGGATCAACACGGCAAGCCGGATTTCGCCTATACCGCCTTCTCGAACCACGCAGGCGGGAGCAGCGATTTCGAGACGCCGAAGGCGCTGCCGGGCTCGATCGAAGCCGTTCATTATTTGCAAGGCGAGAATCGGGGCTTTTCGGTGAAGGAGAAGACGACGGACTCCGCTTGGAGGCCGGCGGACGGCACGGAAATCCGGCTCTCCTCGGACGGCGCTTATTCGGTCTCTTTAAACAACGAAGGCGACTGGCTCCGTTATGTCGTGAATGTATCGGAAAGCGGAAGCTACGCGCTCGATTTCGTGACAGCGGCAGGGACGGGAGAAAAGAAAGTAGAGCTGCTCGTTGACGACCGGACCGCCGGGACATTGAAGCTGAATACCGATCAGCCGATCGAGGAAGACGCGGAATGGGTCAAGGTGCGCGCCGGCCAAGTAGAGCTGGAGAAGGGCTTCCACACGATTGCGGTAAAAGCGAAAAAAGGCGGGCTGCAGCTGAAACGAATCGATTTTGCCCTTGCGCTTGACGAGCCGTTCTCATCGGAGCATGCGCTGCAGGATGCCGATTCGGAATCGGTGCACGGCGTTTGGAGTATAGCCGAGGACAGCTACGCGGGATGGTCGCTCGAGGACGCCAAGATCTACGGCGGAAACGAACGTTGGGCGGATTACCGGATCGAAACCGCCGTCACATTGGGTGACAATCCTTCCGGTGCGGCGGGCGTTCTGCTTCGCGTCACGAACGAATCGAATTTCAAGGATCAAGTGAAGGATTCGCTGATGGGTTATTTTGTGGCGGTTACACCTACCAGGCTTGAGCTGTACCGGCATAATTACGACGCGGAGCTTTTGGCCGCGGAGAAAGCGGAGCTGCCGGGCGGCGAACCGGTTCGGCTGCGGATCGAGGCCAGAGGAGGCTTGATCCAGGTCTTTGCCGGCGAGGAAGCGAAGCCTGTCATATCCTACTACGACCCGGACGCATTCATGCAAGGCAAGGTCGGCTTGCGTTCCATATACGCGTCGGATATTACGTTTAGCGACCTGAAGGTAACATCGTTGAAGCAGAAATAGACAAAATACATGATTCATAATGGGAGCAGTGAAGATGACGGAAACCAACTTGGAGAGCGTTTACCCCCGTCCGCAGTTCGCGAGACGGGATTGGCTGAACTTAAACGGGACATGGGAGTTCCAGTACGACGACATGGATGAAGGGACGCGCGGCGGCTGGCACACCGGGCATACGTTCGAGAGACGGATTCGGGTTCCTTATTGTTACCAAAGCGAGCTGAGCGGGATCGGCGAAAAGGAATTTCATGACCTTGTCTGGTACCGTAAAACGTTCGAGCTGCCCGAAGCCTATGCGGGCAAACGCCTGCTCCTCCACTTTGGCGCGGTGGACTACGAGGCGTGGGTATGGGCGAACGGCCATCTGGTCGCCTATCACGAAGGCGGTCATACGCCTTTCACCGCGGATATAACGAACGCGGTTACCGGCAGAGACGTTGAAATCGTCGTGAAGGCGAAGGACTACAGCAAGGATGTTACGCTTCCGAGAGGCAAGCAGTATTGGAAGGAACAATCCGAGATGGTGTTCTATACGCGGACGACGGGCATTTGGCAGACGGTATGGCTGGAAGCCGTGTCCGAGTCTTATCTCGAACGCGTGATGATGACGCCGGATATCGACCGGAATGAAATCAACATCCGCGCTTTCGCGGCGGGCTGGAAGCCGGGGCTGAAGCTGCAGGCGAGCATTGCCTTCGAGGGAGAATTTGTGTCGGAGGATCTGTTCGCGCTCGGCGGGGAGGAAGAGACGAGGACGATAAAGCTGCATGATTTTAACGATCACGGACTTGGCCGCTGGTGGACGCCCGAGAAGCCGAATCTGTACGACATTACGTTTCGGCTGCTGGACGGCGATACGCTTATCGATGAGGTGCAAAGCTACTTCGGCATGCGGAAAATTTCCGTCGAAGACGGCAAGGTATGCTTGAACAACCGTCCGTATTACATGAAGCTGGTGCTCGATCAGGGCTACTTCCCCGGCGGGGTGCTGACGGCCGGCTCCGATGAAGAGCTGCGCAGAGACGTGGAGCTGACCAAAGCGATGGGCTTTAACGGCGCGCGCAAGCATCAGAAGGTTGAAGATCCGCGCTATCTCTATTGGTGCGATAAGCTCGGCCTGCTCGTATGGGGAGAGATGGCGAACGCCTACCAGTTCTCGGAGACGTACGTGCGCCGAATGACGCGGGAATGGCAGGAGGTTGTGACGCGCGATTACAACCATCCGTGCATCGTCGTATGGCTGCCGATCAACGAAAGCTGGGGCGTGCCGAACATGCTGATCGACAAGCGGCAGCAGGAGCATACGCTCGCGATGTACCATTTGACCAAATCGCTTGATTCGACCCGGCTTGTTCTGTCCAACGACGGCTGGGAGCATACGAAATCCGACATCGCGACGATCCACGATTACGAATGGCGCCGCGAAGTGCTGGAGTCCCGTTACGAGACGGCGCAATCCGCCGTAAGCAGCATCGCCCAGAATCGCTGGATTTACGTTCCGGGTTATCCGTACAACGGCGAGCCGGTGCAGGTGTCCGAATTCGGCGGCATTTCGTTCCGGAAGGGCGGCGCGGCGGGCTGGGGCTATTCGGCCGCCGCGGACGAAGAGGATTTTCTGCGGAGGATCCTCGACGTCGTGCAGCCGATTCAGAACTCGAAGGCCGTCCAAGGCTATTGCTACACCCAACTGACCGACGTCGAGCAGGAGATCAATGGGCTGCTGACGTTCGACCGGAAGCCGAAGCTGCCGCTAGACGTTATCCGCGCTGTTAACGAAGGGAAGTCGCCGGTTTTGGCGGAGTTCAGCGATATGGAGAATGAAAAAGCTATTAAATTCTAAAAAAAAAATCGCAACCCGTTCGACTGGGTTGCGATTTTTTGGCTTATTGGAGTTGAATTAGAGGTACACAGCTTTGCCTGTTTTGGACGACTCGTAGATCGCCTCGAGAATTTGCGAGACGACAAACGCTTGCTCCGGCGTGACGACAGGCTCCTTGTCTTGCTCGATCGCCTCAATCCACATCTTCATTTCGAGGTCGGCCGGATTGTCCTGCTTGCCATCGTAGAAGGCGACTCCGCCGGTGTTCAATTCGACTTCCTTCGTGAACAAGCGGCTGTGCTGTTCGCCGTTGATGCGAAGGCCGCCTTTCATATCGGCGCCGCCCTCGGTGCCGCAGAGCGTACATTTCGCTTCATCGACCTCCAGCGTATTAAGCGCCCAGCTGGATTCGAGGATAATGGTCGCGCCGTCCTCCATCACGATCATGCCGAACGCGGAATCCTCGACCGTAAATTTGGCGGGATCCCAGGGCCCCCAAGCGTTGGCCGCGTTCTCGCGCTGGGACAGCTTGTGATAAGCTTTACCGAGCACGACCTTCGGCTTATAGTTGTTCATCATCCACAGCGTCAGGTCAAGGGCATGCGTGCCGATGTCGATAAGCGGGCCGCCGCCTTGCTTCTCTTCGTCGAGGAATACGCCCCATGTCGGAACGGCGCGTCTGCGGATGGCGTGAGCTTTCGCCATGTAGATCTCGCCGAGCTCGCCGGCATCGCAAAGCTGCTTCAAATGCTGGCTGTCCGAACGGAAGCGGTTATTATAGCCGATCGTCAGCTTTTTGCCGGTGCGTTTGGCGGCGTCTACCATCTGCTGCGCTTCTTCCGCGGTTTTGGCCATCGGCTTTTCGCACATGACGTGCTTGCCGGCTTCGAGCGCGGCGATCGCAATGCGCGCGTGGGAATCGTTCGGCGTGCAGACATGGACGATATCGATAGACGGATCCTTCAGCACGTCGGCGTAATCCGTGTACACTTTGGCGTCAGCCGAGCCGTATTGTTTCGCCGCTTCCGCCGCCTTTTCCTCCACGATGTCGCAGAACGCGGCCATCTCGATGTTGTTCAGCTTCTTCAGGCTTGGCATATGCTTGCCATTTGCGATGCCGCCGCAGCCGATGATTGCGATTTTATAAGTTTTGGACATAGTTATTTCCTCCCAATTGGTTTGATTGGCGGTATTCGGACGGCGTCATGCCGTACCGTTTGCGGAATACCGCATGCAAATAGTTGCCGCTTGCGAATCCCGTCCTGCCGGCGATTTGTTCGATGGACGAGCTGCCGCCGCGCAGCTCCTGACAGACATGCGCGAGCCGAATATCCTCTAAAATTCGGGTGAACGTCAAGCCTTGGTGAAGCTCTTTAAACAGCCGCTGCAGCTGTCTGGGACTGAGCAGCAGCATCTCGGCCACATCCTCGAGCGTGAGGGGATGCATGAAGTTGGCGCGCATGAAGGCGATTGCCCGGTCGTAGCGGTAGCTTTTCATTTCTTTGGTCGGAAGCTGCTCGATTCCGCCTGCCGAATCGTACGCCCTGATGGCCCTCAATAAAATTTGAATGACATTTTGTTTGATCGTGATGTAGCTTCCCGAAAAGTTGGCGGCGCAAGCCTCGTACGCTTCCAGAAACCGCTGCATGGCGCCATGCAGATCCTGCACCGGATACAGCGGCAGATTCGCCAGCTTTTTGATGCAAGCTTCGGCTTCCGCGCATTCCCACGCATCCTCCTGAACAGCTTCCTCGCTCTTCCGGATATCGATATGGAGGCAGAGCTCATCCATCGCCTCTTGCGGGTGAGCTTCTTGATAATGCAGGACGCCGGGTCCCGTCAAATAAAATTGCCCCGGCTTCAGCGCGTACTCCTTATCCACAAGGATGACTTTGCCCCGGCCCTTCGGAATGAAGTGGAATTCATATTCGTCATGCTTGTGGAAAGCGATCGTCCTGCCGGGCGGGAACCGCGTCAGATGAAAACGCAGAACGCGGATATCGTAAGCGCCCCAACGGATGCGGAGGTCCAGCCTCTCCAGCGCGTCCGGCTTCTCCCGCATCGGCTCGTAATCCCCACTCGTATTCACGGACTTTCCGCCTCCTTTTCCCGCCGGATGTGTCAGCCGTCTTACGGCTGCAGCTCAGCCAAATCAATCGTCCTGCGTTCGCGATAGGAGCGGTTTGCCGCTTCCATCAGCATCGTCAGATCCTTGGCTAACCTTATGTTTTCTTCGGCGGCTGTACCGTTGTTCACATGGCCGACCCACTGCTCGAAGGCGCTCTCCCGCTGCGCCGGCATCGGGTGAATCCGCCAGCCGTCTGCGCTGTCCGCCGTCCGGATCAGCAGCTTGTTATCCGGCGTGCCGAACAGCGCGGATCCCTTCGTGCCATGCACTTCTATTGTAAACGGAGAATGCGGATTTACAAAACCAGCCTCCACGACGCCTAGAACGCCCCCTTGTCCTTGCAGCAAGGCGACGGCATTGTCCTCCACTTCCCGATCCGTCACGAACCCATACTGGGAGGTGACTGAGGAAGGCAAGCTGCCCATGAACAAGCGGGTCAAATACATCGGATGGCAGCCCAGATCGATCATGGCGCCGCCGCCGCATTGCTCAAGGCTGTAGAAATGCTCCGGCAGCCAATTCGCGACCGCCCCGTTATGCGACAGCCTGATGCGGATAAGCGTTAGATCGCCGAATACCTCATCCCGCAGCAGCTCCTGTATGGCGAGCGTGTACGGGTCATTCAGCCTTGGCAGCGAAACGGTTAATGTAACGCCAGCGGATTCGACGGCTTCCAGTATGCGATTCGCTTCGGCCAGCGTCGGGGCAATGACTTTTTCCGTGAAAATATGCTTTCCGGCCTTTGCGGCTTTCACCATAACTTCTTCATGGCGATCTGTGGGAGCGTTTACAATGACGGCGTCAACGGTATCCCCGGCTAACATGTCATCGAGCCCGGCGAAATATGGGACGCCTAATTTGTCCGCCGCAGCTTGTCCTCGGCTCGCGTCCTCGTCCCATACGGCGGCAATTTGGGTTCCGGGGTGATCCAAAGCTTGCTTCGTGTAATCCCATGCGTGAACATGCCAATAGCTGATCATGCCGATCTTCATCCTAAGCATCGCCTCTCGTTCAATATTGGAGTAAGTCTATAGATTTGTGACATCACCGTAAATTTACCACAAGTACAACCTTAATATAAGTGCGAATAAGCGACGAATAGTCTATAAAAAAACGACATAATGGCGATATGTGAGACTGCGGGGTGCGGCGGCTTATCAGCGGAACGAAACAGGATAGGATCCTTGTTTTGATTAACAAACGAATTAACTTAATTGTCTGCAATGAAGTTTTCATTGACAAGCGCGCCAAATTCGTACCATAATGGCGTTAAATAAGTTCATTACTTGATTAATCATTAATTAACTAATTAACTAATTGGAGGTTGTATTGATGACAGTTCCATATCGTTCCGAGCACCCGCGTCCGCAATGGGTAAGAGAAAGCTGGCTGAATTTGAACGGCGAATGGGAATTCGCGTTTGACGACGAACGCGAAGGGGAGAAGCTGGGGTGGCATCGCGGCGATCAAGCGCTGCCGCTGCGCATCCAGGTGCCATTCGCGTTTCAGAGCAAGCTGAGCGGCATCGGCGACCCTTCCGTTCACGACACGGTATGGTACCGGAGAGAGCTGACGGTTCCGGCGGAATACAATGGAAAGCGCATCCTTCTTCACTTCGGCGCTGTAGACTATGAGGCAAGCGTATGGGTGAACGGGCGATTAGCGGCGACGCATCAAGGCGGACATACGCCGTTTTCCGCTGATATTACGGAATTGGTGAAGGAAACCGGCAATTCCATTGTCGTGAAGGCCGTTGATTTCAGCCGGGACGTCACGCTGCCTCGGGGCAAGCAATATTGGCTGAACAATTCCGCCTCGATTTTTTACACGCGCACGACAGGAATATGGCAGACGGTCTGGCTGGAGGCGGTCGCGCCCGTCTATATCGAGAAGGTTAAAATGACGCCCGATATCGACCGGAATCAAATCGAGCTGCGCACTGCATTCAAGGGCGGCGCAGCCGGCCGGGGACTTTCGCTGAAAGTAACCGTCTCGTTCGAAGGCGAAATCGCGGCGGAGGATACGTACAGCGTCACTGGGGAGGAGGAGACGCGCACGATTCGGCTTCATGATTTCAACGATCACGGACTCGGCAGATGGTGGTCGCCGCAAAAGCCTAATTTGTACGATATCCGGTTCGAGCTGAAGGAAGGCGGCAATGTTCTGGATGACGTGACCAGCTATTTCGGCATGCGCAAAGTTTCGATCGAAGACGGCAAGCTGTGTTTGAACAACCGTCCGTTCTTCAGCAAGATGGTGCTTGATCAGGGGTATTTCCCGGACGGCAACTTGACGCCTCCGAGCGACGAGGCGATTCGCAGGGATGTTGAGCTGACGAAGGAGATGGGCTTTAACGGCGCGCGCAAGCATCAGAAGCTGGAGGACCCGCGTTACTTGTACTGGTGCGATAAGCTGGGGCTCGTCGTATGGAGCGAAGCGGCGAACGCGTACCAATTCACCGAAGGCTATGTTCAAAAGTTTACGAAGGAATGGATGGAGTCGGTCGAGCGCGATTACAATCACCCGTGCATTATCGCATGGGTGCCGCTCAACGAAAGCTGGGGCGTGCCGAACATTCAGATCGACAAGCAGCAGCAAATGCACGCGCTCGCGATGTATTGTTTGACCAAGTCGCTCGACCCGCATCGTCCCGTCGTATCCAACGACGGCTGGGAAATGGTCAAAACCGATCTGTTCAACATCCATGACTACGAATGGCGGCGCGAGGTGCTGGAGGAGCGTTACAGCTCGGCGGAAAGCGCCGTGAATGCGATGCCGGCAAACAGAAGGCTGGCGGTTGAAGGCTATCCGTACGAGGGCCAGCCGATTTTGGTGACGGAGTTCGGCGGCATCTCCTACAAGAAGAGCGAATGGGACGGCTGGGGATATTCCGGCGCTGTGGACGATGAAGATTTCGAAGTCCGGCTGCGGGCGGTCATTCAGCCTTTCCATGGCAAAGGCTGCGTCGTCCAAGGCTACTGCTATACGCAGCTTACGGACGTGGAGCAGGAAATCAACGGCCTGCTGACCTATGACCGGGTGCCGAAGCTGCCAGTCGAGCGGATTAGAGCGATCAACGAGGGCAAGTAGCAAGAGAAGGGGCTGCGAGACTGTCAATGATTTGACAGCTTCGCAGCCCCTTTGCGCGGTGAGGAAAGCATTGCTCAGCACTCAATGGTAACGACGATATCCTGCTCATAATTGCCGAACCGCTTGCCGAAGAGACTGACGCCTCCCGGATGAACGGCATCCTCGAGCGATGCGATTCGGAAACGGATTTCTTCGCCGGCGGCAATCGCGATATCCTTGACCGTAACGCCGGAGAGCCGAATCCCGTCCATAAAGGTGCCCTCGTCCGTGACCAGAAGCGTCTTCAGCAGCCCGTGCTGCGTATTGCCGGCTTCCCACCAAGGCGGCGTCAGCTTGCCGCGCGCGTTGCCGAAGTCGCCGGGCGAGGTCCAGCAGCAGACCGGCACATCGTTCAGGAAGAACGTAATGTCTGACAGCCAGTCTTCATCGTAGCCTGGCGCCTCGGAGCAGATCTCGAGCGTAATCCGAATGCTGCTGACCGGCTTTCTGCCCGTCACATAATTCGGGATCCGGTATTCCACATACCCGCTGGCAAACCAAATATGCTGGGCCGATACGTGCTCGGGCTCCGAGAAGTAACGCGGGTCGTCCCGCATGCCGATCAGCTTCGTCTCCGATGCGAGGCCGCAGGTCGGCTTCACATGGTAAGAGGTGTACTGGCCGATCGGAATCGAGCTGGTGTACCGGTTGTAAGGCTGCTCCTGCGGCTCCGAAGGTACGGCATGATCATCCCGGAATAGAAGCGAGACACGGTCCAGCTTCAAGCTGCAAATTTTTTGCGTGCCCCGTTTGCCGGAGGCGGTCTCGGATACGATAATGCCGGCTTCTTCAAGCTGGCTGACATGCTTCGTAATGATGGCCGAAGAAATGCCGAGCCGCTCCGCCATCTCTTTAATATTAAGGCTTTCCTGCTTCAGCATTTCGATCATTCGGATTCGCGTACGCGAAGCAAGCGCCTCGAATATGGGCAATTGTTGTTCGTTCACTTCCAATTCCACTGCTACCGCTCCTTTATGGTCAATCCGGTGATTGTCCGTCTTCCGTCATTATATAACCGATCCGTTAACGTAACAAGAAAAGCATTAACTAAACCTAAAAATATGTCCATAAACCCTAAAGATACGGCATTCGGGAGGAAGAAAGGACGGGATATGATGGTGCTACGGAAGACGGCGGAAGCGGCTGTCTGACGAATGACAAAGCAGGGGGATGTAACATGAAGAAAAAACCGTTTAACTGGCTGACCTTGTTCCTGATGGTCACGGCGCTGGCTGTCGTCCTGGCGGGCTGCAGCGGCGGCGGCAATTCGAACAACGGCGGCGCCGACAGCGGCACCAATAGCGGGAGCGATACGGGGAGCGGCTCGGGCGGCAAAAAGACGGAAATTTTGTTCTGGTCGCCGTTCTCCGGCGCTGACGGTCCGTTCATGAAAAAAATCGTGGACAAATACAACGGTTCCCAAGACAAATACAAAGTCAATTTCGTTATCCAGCCGAACGGCGAATATTACAAGCAGCTGGACGTCGCGCTCAGCACGGCAAAGGAAAGCCCGGACCTGGTCATCATGCACGTCGATCAAGTGCCGACTTATGTGAGCAAAGGCCAGCTGATCGCGATTGACGAGCTGGCGTCGGCGGCGGGCATCAGCAAGGCGGATTATGCGGAAGCGCCAGTCGAGTATTCCACGATCGACGGCAAGTGGTATTCGATTCCGCTTGATATTCATCCGCTCGTGATGTACTACAACAAGGATCTGTTCGAAAAGGCGGGTATTACGGAGGTTCCGACGAACCGCGAGCAATTCGACGCAGCGGTTCAGAAGCTGACGGACAAGGATGCCGGCGTATACGGCTACGTCGTGCCGACGCTTTGGCCGCAGCAATTTATTTTCCCGACGCTCGTATGGCAGAACGGCGGCGAGCTGTGGAACGGAAGCGACGTCGCTTACAATTCGCCTGAGGCGGCGGAAATGGTTGACTGGCTTCGCGGCATGATCGATAGCGGCATTTCGCCGGCCAACGTACAGCAAGACGGCGAGAATACGCTGTTCCTGCAAGGGAAAAACGCGATCCAGTTCAACGGACCATGGATGAAATCGCAGTTCGACGAAGCGGGCTTGAATTACGGCGTGGCGCCCGTTCCGCAAATCGGCAAGGCGAAGCAAGCGGTATACGCAGGCTCACATGGCTTCGCGATTCCGAAGAACGTCACCGATGAGAACGTAACGGCCGGCATCGGCGATTTCTTGAAGTACGTATCCTCGAATTCGATGGATTGGGCCGAGTCCGGGCAAGCGCTCGCTTCCAAGCCGATGCTGGAGAGCGAAGCGTTCAAGGCTTTGGAATTCCAATCGAGCGTAGCCGAAGCTTTCCCTTATGTGCAATTCGCGCCGAACGTCCTGAATTGGGGCACGATCGTCGAGCCGGTATGGGGCGAGCTGAACAATGCGCTGCTCGGCAAGAAGGATACGCAGGCGGCGCTTGACGAAGCGGTCGAAAAATCACGGCAGGCGATGAAATAAGGAACGGCGTCCTTTAAGTGAATGCGGGGAAGAGGGGAATGCTCGTCATTCCCGCTCTTCCTTTCCCGCATTTAGCGTCCGTATCCGATCCAAGCCCCGTTCATAAGGAGGAGAAGTGCCATGCGACCGAGCCTGCTCTCGCGATTTACGTCCTTTTTGTTCATTACGCCTTATTTGGCCGCGTTTTGCCTGTTTTTGCTGTTCCCGATATTGTACGGCATCTTTATTAGCCTGCATAACTTCGAGCTGCTATCCACCGAGCACGATTTTGTCGGCCTTCGCAATTATATCGATATTTTTACGCCGGGAACGTATACGAACAGCTTGTTTTTCCGGGGGTTATGGGCCACGATTCAGTTCGTGCTGTTTTCCGTCCCGCTGCTGATCGTGACGGGCCTCGGGCTTGCGCTGCTGGTTAACGCGCTTCCGCGTAAGCTGAGAAGTCTTTTTCGCACAGTATTTTTTGTGCCGTACGCGCTTTCCGCTTCGGTTATGGCCGTTATTTGGCTGATGATGTTCGATACCAACGCCGGCTTCCTGAACGGACTGCTGGCTAAGCTGAGCTTGACGGGCGTTCCTTGGTTGACCGATGTGCCTTGGGCGTGGGTGTCGCTGATCGTCACGACGCTATGGTGGACGATCGGGTTTAACATGATCATTTTCGTCAACGCGCTGAACGAGGTGCCCGACGATTATTATGAAGCCGCTTCAATTGACGGCGCAGGCGCCTGGCATAAATTTGCGCATATTACGCTGCCTTCTATAAGGCCTGTAATGCTGTTTGTCATGATTACATCGACCATCGCGTCGTTCAACATTTACGCGCAGCCCTTCCTGCTGACGCGCGGCGGGCCGGGCGACACGACGAAGGTGCTTCTTATGAACGTGCTTGACCAGGCGTTTATCCGCAAGGAGCTGGGCTCGGCGTCCGCGATGGCCATTCTGATGGCGCTGCTTATCATTATTATATCGATCGTTCAGTTTAAGCTGACGACGGGAAGAAAGG
This sequence comes from Paenibacillus nanensis, assembly GCF_003583765.1. Lineage (GTDB taxonomy): Bacteria > Bacillota > Bacilli > Paenibacillales > Paenibacillaceae > Pristimantibacillus > Pristimantibacillus nanensis. The sequence continues at coordinate 330,225 of NZ_QXQA01000002.1, read as the reverse complement.
AGAACGCCTCATGAAGACGACAAAAAGCTGGCTGCTACTGCTGCTCGCCGCCGCTATCGCCGTGCTGTTCCTGCTGCCGCTCGTTTGGATGGTATCGACGTCGTTCAAAAACGACTTTGAGGCGCTCGCAGGCGGGATTCAGCTCTTCCCGAAAAAACCGACGGTCGAAAACTATGTGATGGGCCTTCAAGGCGAGCTGATGAACGTGCCGATTACGAAATGGATCGCGAACTCGTTGTCGGTCGGCGCCGCGGGCACGGTTATCGTGCTGCTGATTGATTCCATGGCCGCATACGGGCTCGCCCGGCTCCCTGATATGCCATTGCGCCGCACGATGCTGTCGCTATTTATTGCATCGCTGATGATTCCGGGAGTGCTTACTTTCCTTCCGATGTATATGGAGTTCAACGCGCTCGGCTTAATCAACACCTATCCGGCGCTTATTCTGCCCGCGACTGCCGGGGCGTTCGGGGTATTTTTGCTTTATCAGTTTTTCGCCTCGTTTCCGAAGGAAATCGAAGAAGCGGCCCGGATTGACGGCGCGAACAAATGGCAGATTTATGCCCGCGTCCTGCTGCCGTCCGCCGTCTCGATTCTGGTGACGCTCGGCATTTTCACGTTTATGGGCATCTATAACGACTTTGTCTGGCCGCTTTATGCCACAACCTCGCCGGAGATGCGGACGATCACGGCGGGCATCGCGATTATGGCGACGGGCAGCTACACGCAAAGCTACGGCAAGCTGATGGCGATGACGCTAATCGCGACGCTGCCGGTCGTTCTTGTTTTTATAGGCGGTCAGCGTTATTTCGTTAAGGCGATTACGCAATCGGCGGTGAAATGATGGAGAACGGCAAGGGGAAGACGCATTTTCGCGTTATAAGCAATAAGCGCTCGCGCGCAGCGGCACTGGGAGGTCTAGCTGCCGCAATCCTTTTAGTCGGGGTGATCATTGTTTTGATTCAGCAGTCGGGCAAGGAAACGAATTTGGAGTTGTACAATGGAATAGGCGGAACATTCAAAAACACGCTGGCGGACATCGATACGCCCGACCCGAGCATCGCATACAAGGATGGCTTCTATTATATGACGTTTACGCACAACGGCGCGGATGTGATGGTCATGAAGTCGCGCACGCTCGACTTCCGGGAAGCGGAGAGGAAGGTGGTCTGGTATCCGCCCGTCGGCACCCGGTATTCCCAAAGTATTTGGGCGCCCGAAATACAATTTGTCCGCGGCTCATGGTATATTTATTTCGCGGCGGATGACGGCGTGAACGAGAATCACCGCATGTATGCGCTGCAAGCGCTGTCAGACGATCCGATGGGCGAATACGAGTTCAAAGGCCAAGTGAAGGACGAAACCGATAAATGGGCGATTGACGGCCTGACGATGGAGCTGGACGGCAAGCTCTACTTTGTTTGGTCCGGCTGGGAGGGCGACGTCAATATCCAGCAAAATACGTACATCGCGCCCATGAGCGATCCCCTTACGATTAGCGGGCCGAGGGTGAAAATCGGCGAGCCCGACCAGGAATGGGAACGGCAGGGCGGACCGCCTTATATTCATGAAGGCCAAGCGATTCTGCAAAAGGACGGCCGCACGTTCATCGCGTATTCCGGCGCGGGCAGCTGGACGCCGTTTTACAGCATCGGAGCGCTTGCTTTAACGAAGGGCGCGGATCCGCTCGATCCGTCGTCCTGGATGAAGCTGCCCGGTCCGCTTATGACGCAAAACGATGCCGGCAGCGTATACGGTCCGGGTCATAACACGTTTGCGCCGTCGCCGGACGGGACGGAGCTGTGGAATATTTATCACGCGACTAGCAGCCCATTCGACGGCTGGAACAACCGGAAGGCGCGCGCGGCCCGCGTGGAGTGGGACGACAGCGGACTGCCGGTGCTTGGAGAGCCGGCCCCGCTGGAGGAGGCCATCGAAGCGCCATCCGGCTCAGGGCTGATACGGGCCGAGCACGGCAAAGCTGACGAAAAAGGAGGCCTGTTGTTTGCGGGCTTTTATTCGGCCGTAGACACGGAGGCGGTCATCCTGCTGCAATACCGCAATCGTTCCGGCGCGGAAGCGTCGGCGTCGCTTGCGTTCAGCGGTTCGGGCGAGACCGTTGCGGTTGCGCTGCCGGCGACAAACGGAGATGAAACGGGTTACGCGTACGGCATCGTTCCGATACGCGGCGGCCATCATCAAGAGCTTCGGGTCGAAGTGTCTGCCGCAGACGTCGAGCTCATGACTGTCGAACGCCCGAAGGCGGAAGCGGAGCACGCGGCCTTGCGGGGAAGCGCCGAGGCGCAGGACCATCCCGATTACTCAGGCGGCCGCGCCGTTTATGTGGGAGCGGGCGAAGAAGCTGCTGTAACGTTCACCAATCTCAATACCCCGAAGAGCGGCAAGTACCAGCTTCGGCTCAGCGTCGCCGGATTATCCGAGGGCGAGACTGAGCTGGAGGTTGCAGTCGGCGGAAAGACGGAGAAGGTGGCTGTGCCCGCAGGCGGCAGAGGCGTCATCCAAGTCGTTACGGTGGATGCGGAGCTGGGGAGCGGCGGCAACACCATTACAATCGGAAGCGCTTCCGCCGCTGTCATGCTCGATCGGCTGGAGATCGCTCGGGTGCCTATGCCGAAATAAATGTGGATTATCCGGAGGACTGAGGAACGATGAAGCATAAGAGGAACACCTGGAAAGTCTGGAGACCCGCTTGCTGCGCGTTGATGGCATTGCTGGTTATGACGGCATGCTCGTCCGGCAGCGAGGAGCGCGGACAGCCGGTCGCCGAGACCGGGGCCGTCACCTTGGAATTTTGGACGCCTTTCAGCGGCGGTGACAATCAATTCATGTCGGCCTTAGTCGCCGCCTTTAACCGGGAGCATCCCGGCATCGCGGTGACGCAGGTGAATTCCCGGCTGGATGATTATTACTCCAGGCTCCGGACGGCTATCCTGTCCGGAAATGCGCCGGATGTCGCGGTGCTTCATCAGACGAGTCTTCCCCAATTCGTCAAAAACGGGTATATCGAAGAAATGACGAAGCTTGCCGGCGAGGGCGGGATCGAGTGGGACGGCTTCAGCGCGCACGCGCTGAACGCCGTTACGTATGACGGCAAGCCGTATGCGGTGCCGCTCGATACGCACGCGCTGGTGCTTTATTACAATTTGGATCATTTGCAGGCGGCCGGCCTGCTTGACGATGCCGGGAAACCTATACTGGAAGAAGGAGCGGAAGGCTTCCTCCGCTTCCTCGGCAAGCTGAAGGAAGCGCTGCCCGGGAATATCGCGCCGCTGGCCGAGCCGAGCACGAGAATCGATTCGGTGTGGCTTTGGTGGAGCTTCTACAACCAGATGGACGGGGGAGGCGCGTTTTATGACGAGTCTGCTTCGAGAGCCGCAATTATGAACCCGAAAGCGCTGGAGGCGCTTGAATATGTGAAGAAGCTGTACGACAACGAGTATATTCCCCCGAACATCAACGACGCCTTCAAGCTGTTTTACGACGGAGAGGCCGCCACGCTGATTACCGGCATGTGGGGCACCGGCGCGTTCGAGAAGGCGGACGGCTTGCGCTTCGGAGCCGTCCCCGTGCCTGTCATCTTCGATAAGCCCGCCGTATGGGGCGATTCGCATACGCTGGCTTTGCCGATCCGCCATTCCTCTACGCCGGAGCAGAAGCAGGCGGCTCTCCTATTCGCGCAGTGGGTTGCGGAGCATGGAGAGCTATGGGCGGAGGCCGGACATGTGCCGTCTTGGCGGGGGAGCTCGGAGAGCGAAGCGTTCACCGGCCTTCCGTTCCGGAGCGATTACGCCAAGGCGGTAGGCGATGTCGCGTATTGGCCCCGCCATCCGAGGCAGTGGACCGTTATCGAATATTTGATCCAGGAGTTCGAGAAGATGATTTACGGGCAGCAATCGCCCGCCGAAGCGCTCGAAGCGGCGGCGAAGCGAATCGACGCGGAGCTCAGGAAGTAGGCCGGCGCATGAGACATCGACGATCCCCAATCACGTGGTTCAAAAATCAGGAGCTTGCGCGCAAGCTCATCCTGATCAACTTTTTTCTTATTGTAATACCTCTCGGCATTTTAAGTTATTTTGCATTTTCCCGGTTTGCCGCCGCGATGGAGCATAAGGTCGGCGATTTCCAGCTGCAGGCGATTAAAGGCTTAACGCTCAACCTTGACACGTACATGGAAGAGCTGGACAGACTTACGCTGATGCCGTACCAGTACGAAGAGATCATCCGGTTCCTGGAAAGCGACCGGAGAGGCGAGGGGGATAATCCGCTGAGCCTGGAGGAGATCAAAGCGCTGAACAATTTTGTGACGCAGGTGTTCTTGAACGGCAGGGTCGATATTATGGGCGTGTCTCTATTCGGCGAAAAAGGAGCGTCGTATGTCGTGCTGCCGGAAAGCCAATACGTGACGACCTACTCCTTGGACGAAAACGCGGAATGGCTGAAGCGCCAGCAGGGCGGCAGCGGCCAGTCCGTGTTCGTGGCGACGCACGAGATCAGCTCCACAAGCGGCGCTACCTACCAAGCGTTCTCTATCGCCAGGGAGCTTCGCAGCTTCGACAGCGGCAAAAAGCTTGGTTATATCGTGATTGACGTCGACCCGAGCGTCATTCGCGGCATTTTGTCGCAGGTCAGCCTGGGCAGCCGCGAGCATATCTACATCGCGGATTGGAATAACCGGCTTGTCGCGGGCAAGACGGACGCCGAGCCGGCTGAACTTGCGGGGGCGCTGCCATCATCCGGCGAGATGCCCTCTCAGGGGGTCAGCCACGCGGTCGTAGACGGGGAGCGGCAGCTTGTCGCCTATGTCACATCGCCGATTACCAATTGGACGACGGTCGGCATCGTGCCGGCGAAGGAGCTGATGAAGGACGCGGAAGGGATCAGGCAGTCCATCCTATTGTTCGGAGCGGCTTGCGTCGGCATCGCGATGCTGGCGTCGGTCTTCCTGGCTTACCGGATGACCCGTCCGCTTCGAACGCTGATTACGCTCATGCGCAAAGTGGAGCGGGGAGACCTGAAGGTTTCATTCCCGGTGCGGCACTGGGATGAAATCGGCAGGCTCGGCAAGGCGTTTAATACGATGGTGTCCAACTTAAGCCAGCTCGGGTACTTGCTCTACGAGACGGAAATCCGGGAGAAGGACGCGCAAATCGCCGCGCTTCAAAGTAAAATCAATCCGCATTTCCTGTACAACACGCTCGGTTCGATCAGTATGTACGCGGAGATGGACGGCAACCGCGACGTCGTGCGGATGACGAACAATTTAAGCCGGCTGCTTCGTTACAGCTTGAGCAGCCACAAGGAGCTTGTCACGCTTGAGGAAGAGCTGGAGCATGTGAAGGGCTATATGACCATTCAACAAATGCGCTACGAAGAACGGCTTGATTTCCGATTATCCGTCCATGAATCGGTTCGCGGCTGCATGGTCATTCCGCTCATGATACAGCCGATAGTCGAAAACGCCATCAACCACGGGATTGACAAAGGGGCGGGCAGCGGAATGATTGCGGTCGAGTGCGAGCGCAGGGAGCAGACGCTTGTCATTACGATTGAGGATGACGGTATCGGCTTGTCCGATGAGCAGCTGCAGCATTTGCGCAAACGGCTCCTCTTTTCTAAGGATACGGGAGGCCGGTCAGGCAACGGCTTGCTGAACGTTCACCGCCGAATTGTGCTGCACTTCGGCCCGGCTTACGGGTTAAGGCTGGAGAGCATGCCGTATAGAGGCTTAAAAGCGATCATCGAGCTGCCGGCGATTGCGGCAGAAGGGATATTGAAGGGGGAGAAACATGCCTAATATTCTCATCGTAGACGACGAATCCATTTACCGGCGAGGCCTGCGCAAGCTGATCGGCGAGCTCGACGACGAGTGGCAGGTCGTGGGGGAGGCGAAGGACGGTTACGACGCTTTTTCGCAGCTGGAGAAGCTGAAGCCGGACGCCATGCTGACGGATATCCGGATGCCGCGCATGGACGGCATTCAGCTTCAGCAGCTGGCTAGAAAGCGGTTCCCCGAAATCGAATGCGTCGTGATCAGCGGCTACGACGATTTCTCTTACGTCCAGCAGTCCATGCGCCAAGGAGCTCGGGATTACATGATGAAGCCGATCGAGAAAGAAGAGCTGGCGAAGGTGCTCGCGATGATGAAGGAAAGGCTGAAGGAACGCTCCGGCGCGCAGCTTAAGCGGTCAAGGGAGGCGAATGAGATTACCCAGCATGCCGCCGAGCATGTGTTGAAGGAGCTGATGAGAGGGACGGCTTCGGGCAACGATATCCGGCTGCTCGAGACCATGAACATTGCGTTTTCGCATCCGGCATTCGTCTGCATGGTCGTGAAGCTGGACAAAAGCTCCGTCGGCAGCGAGCGTTATCAGCAGGCTGATCCGTTTCTATTCCAGCTATATATCAAGCAGGTGGCGCAGGAGGTGGTGGGCCGCAAGGGAATGGGCTACGCTGTCGTCATGTCCGAGACGGAGGTTGCGGCGCTGCTCAATGTTCCGGATGCGGACGGCGCCATGCAGGAAGCTTTGGAGCTCGCCGATTCCGTGCGCCGCGGCATCTCCTCTTTGTCTCGCATAACCGTGTCGATCGGCGTTGGAAGACCGAAGAAGGGTTATCCGGGCATCGCGCAGTCGTATGGGGAGGCGGAGGTCGCGCTGCTTTACCGGCTCATCCAAGGCGGAGACCGGGTGCTGCCATACCCTGAGACGGGCCATCGCTCAGGAAGCGGCGCCGATGCCGCCGATCAGGCATGGCAGCAGCTTGAATCGGCGGTAAGCGAAGGACGGCGCGTCTTGATCGCCGATCTGGCGAAGGCATACGTCGAGCAGCTGTGCCGTCATGCGGATACGCCGGAGACCGTGTATCAGCGTATTTGCAAGCTGCTTATTCACTATTACGAATGGGCCTCCCAAGCTGGCGTGACGGCGGAATGGCTCGGGGCCAAAGATATGAAGAGCGTGCTGCAGCATGTCTGCTCGTTGTCATCCCGGGAAGAGCTGGAGGAAACGTTAGGCAAGCTGCTGCTCTCGTTAACCGATTGCTTGACGGAACGAAGCGTTAAAGGCTCAGCCGACCCCATCCGCCGGGCGGAGCGGTATATGGAGCAGCGCTACGCCGAGGCGCTGTCGCTGAAGGATGTGGCGGAGCATGTCTACTTGAACGCCGCCTATTTCAGCGCCCTGTTCAAACAGAAAACGGGCAAATCGTTTGTAGAGCGGCTGACCGAAATCCGGATCGCCGAAGCGAAGCGTCTCCTGCTCGGGACGGACCAGAAGCTGGCCGTCATTTCGGAGGCGACGGGATTCTCGAGCATCCGCCACTTTAACCGGGTGTTCAAAGCGGCGGCGGGCATGTCGCCGACCGAATTTCGAGAGAAGCGCCGTAACGGGTAACGCGCCTTATGCGCGCCGCATCATTCACCGAGTCAGGACTTGAAGTCCGGGCTCGGTTATTTTTTTTTGAAAAAGCAGGTCGTCAAAATGCAACGGATTAGTCGGCATCGGAGTAGATCGTCCCGGGCAAAGAGGGTAGGATAGTAGGGGGGACTCTATAATTATTTTCACATATGGCAAAGGGTGGACAATCATGGTAAGACTGCTGCGGGGCATCCCTTGGAAATCGATTCGGGTCAAGCTGGTGCTTGGCCTGCTTGGCGTTACGCTGCCGCTTATAGTGCTGCTGATCTACAATAACGCATACAGCGTCAACGTCATTCATAACCAAGTGGCGAATTCAAACAAAAATCTTGTTTCGGTTTATATGAAGCAAATCGACGACCAGCTTTCCGAGGCGGAGCGTCATATGATGGGGCTGCTCATGTCGGAATACAATTTGCTCACGATGGGCGAGCCGAGCACGGATGATGACGACTACATCATGGCAAAAAGCAGCGTGTCGCGCCGGCTAGCTTCCGACCTGATCGTCTATCCTTATATTGACGGTTTTTTTGCTTATTCGATACCGAGAAGCGATATGGTGGAAGCCTTCCGGTACGACTTGACCTACCGCGAGCTGACGGCGGTGAGACAGGCGCTCTCGAAGCGCGTTCACGAGCTGGCTGACAAGCCGGGCCGCATAAATACGGAATGGACCGCTCTGCGAATTGACGGTCACTATTACCTGCTGCGCATGTTCGGGTCCGGGACGATTTATATGGGCGCGCTGATTAAAGCGGAGTCCATGCTAAAGCCTCTCAACGTCATGCAGGCCGGCGATGCGGGCGCCACATTAATCGTCGGGGGTTCGGGCGCGATTTTGTCCAGCACGCGGGAGTTAAAGGGCGAAGGGCTCGATTTCACGCGCGGCTTCGATCAATATTACTTATCAGGAGAAGAGGAGGACTATCTCGTTGTAGGGGAATCCTCCATGAAAGGCGATTTCAGTCTTGCGGCGGTCGTGCCGGATAAGCTGATTTTGGAAAATCTGCCTTATCTCGCGAAGGCGACTTTGATCGTCATCGTTATTGCGCTATTTATGCTGCCGCTCGGCTTATGGTTTTTGCGGAAAGTGCTCTTGCTACCGCTGCAGAAGATGACGAAGGCGATGCGCCGGATCGGCGAGGGCAATTTTCAAATGAAGATCGAGGAATCGCCTGTGCCGGACGAGTTCCTGCTGGTCAACCGGACCTTCAATCAAATGATCTCGCAGATTGAGGAGCTCAAAATCAACGTGTACGAGGAGCAGTTAAGCAAGCAGCGTGCGGAGCTCAAGCATCTGCAGCTGCAGATCAATCCTCACTTTTTTATGAATTCGCTCAATATTATTTATAACTTGATTCAAGTGAAGCAATACAGCCTTACGCAGGAAATGACAATGTGTCTGGTCCAATATTTCCGTTATATGCTCCGAAGCAATCAGCCGCTGGTGCAGCTGAAGGACGAGCTCAGCCATGCGCAAAACTTCCTTCGAATCCAGCAGCTTCGGTTCCCTTACCAATTAAAATGCGACATTCGCATGCCGGATTACCTCGGGGATACGCCGATACCGCCGCTGCTGCTTCAGACCTTTATCGAAAATACGATCAAGCACGCCGTTCGGACCGGAGAGACGATTACGCTTACGATCGAAGCTTCGCTGGATGAGCTTGCCGAAGTGCCGATGACGGTGATTTCCGTTCGCGATACCGGGCAAGGCTTCACCGGCGAATCGCTTGTGGCGATACGCGACGGGAAGCCCCCGGCGGACGAAAAAGGCGAGCATATCGGGTTATGGAACGCGCGCGAGCGGCTGCGGCTGCAATTCGGAGACCGCGCTTGGATGAACTGCTACAATGACGAGCCGCATGGCGCCGTCGTCGAGGTCGGCATTCCGATGAGAGCATAGGCAGAGAGGATGAGCAGAATGCGACAACTATTAATTGTTGACGATGAACGGATTGCCGTGGAAGGGCTGAAATCCGGCGTTCAATGGGAAAATATAGGGATAACGAAGCTGTTCGGGGCTTACAGCGCCGACCAAGCCAAAGACATATTCGGCAGCGAGCGGATCGATATTATGATTTGCGATATCGAGATGCCACATGGCAGCGGACTGGAGCTGCTCGCCTGGGTGCGGGAGCATTATCCCCGCACGGAAACGATCTTTCTGACCTGCCATGCCGACTTCCATTACGCGAAGCAGGCGATTCAGCTCGGCAGCTTGGACTACTTGCTCAAACCGATCCCTTACCGCGATTTGGAGGAGACGGTGAAGCGGGCCGTCGAGAAGCTCGACAAGGAATCCCGCATGTCCGAGTTCAACCAATACGGCAAATATTGGGTGCAGTATCAGCCGCTGCTTGTCGAACGGTTTTGGCTGGATATTCTGAATCAGACGATTCCCGCAGCCCCTCCGGCGGTCAGGAAAGCGGCGGAGGAACGCAACATTCCGTACGCGGACGATATGCCTTTTCTGCCGGTGCTGATCCATATCCGAAGATGGCATAAGGACATCACGCTGCACGACGAAAAGGTAATGGAGTACGCGATCCGCAAATCGGCCGAAGAGATATTGCTCAGCAGCTTGGAGAATGGGCTGACGGTATTATTCGGCGACCGATTGCTGCTTGTGCTGATAAGCGGAGAATCCGAAGCGGCCGGCGGAGAACGGGTGAAGGACGCTTGCTATAAGCTGGTCGAAGCGTGCCGGTCTTACTTTTACGCCGGCGTAACCTGTTCGATTGGGGATATTGCGTACGGTCATACGATGGCGTCGATGTTCCAGCGGCTGCGCCGGCTTGATGCCGATAACGTGGCGAATGACCAAGGCGTATTCTCGCTCCACGACCGTCAGACCGCGGAAACGGGCAGTTTGCCTCCCGATATGGGAGTCTGGTCCGTTCTGCTGATGGAAGGCGCCGAAGAGAAGCTGCTGCAGGCGGCCTCCGATTATTTGAAGCGGCAGGCCGAGGCAAACCTTCTGAGCGCGGCGCTGCTGAACCGCTTTATTCAAGATTTTCAGCAGATGGTCTATTACGTGCTGCAAGTTAAAGGCATTCAAGCGCATCGGCTGTTCGGCGACTACAGCTCGACGGAGCTGTATAACGCGGCGACGCGCACGGCAACCGACGCCTTGAAATGGATGGGCCATATTGTGAGCAAATCCGTGGCTTTCATGTCCTCGCTCGATCAGACGCAGAGCGTAGCGGATCGGGCGAAGGCCTATATACGGGAGCATCTGACGGAAGAGATGACAAGAGAAGATATTGCAAGCCATGTCTATTTGAATGCGGATTATTTGACCCGGCTGTTCAAGAAGGAAACCGGCATGTCCATATCCGATTATGTGCTGCAGCAGCGCCTTGGCATTGCGGCGGAGCTGCTGACCGGCACGGATTTGCCGATAAGCGCCATCGCCAGCAAAGTCGGCTACGCGAATTTCTCCCATTTCTCCCGGATGTTCAAAAAACATATGGAGCTTGGACCCGCCGAATACCGGATCTCCCGCCAGAACAAATAAATGCGGGATGCAGGTCGGGAAAGTGCATGCGATAGGTCGTCATCGGAGCAGAGGCTTCGGCTCCCGCAGTCGTACAATAAGGACGTCAACAACAAACGATTACAACAAACGCGGGGGGAAACACATGAAAAAAACAATGCGAGCGATGAGCCTGCTGCTTCTGTGCGGGATGCTGCTACTGGCGGCCTGCGGCAAAAGCAACAACGGCAATTCATCGGGCAACGAAGGCTCCGGAGCGGAGAACGCCGCTAATAACGGCGGCACGCAGGCGGAAGCGAAGATCGAGGAGATAACGGTAGCGTTCCCGGTCATTACCGCCTCCACTCAAGAGCTGCAGCTGGTCGAAGATGAAATCAACAAGATCACGGAAGAGAAAATTCAAACGCATGTCAAATTTTTGCCGATCAACGCGGGCGAATGGGCACAGCGGATGAACTTGATTTTCAGCGGCGGAGAGAAGCTGGACCTGACGTACGTTGCAGGCCAAATGTACAGCAACATGGTGGCGAAAGGCCAGCTGATTGCACTCGACGAACAGCTTGCCGCGAACGGCGAAGGCATCAAGTCCGCGCTTGAAGAGAAGTATCTGAACGCGACAAAAATCGGCGGACAGATCTACAGTGTGCCGACGGTGCGCGACCTTGCCGCAAGCTATGGTCTAACCATGCGCAAGGATCTGGTCGAGAAGTATAACATCGACATCACCGCGATCAAGACGCTGGACGATGTGGAAAATGTGCTGAAAACGATTAAAGAAAAAGAGCCGAATGTTGTGCCGCTTATTCCTGGCGGACCGGGTCAATCCTTCCGCGAAAACTATTTGTGGTATGATCCGCTCGGCGACACGATGGGCGTGCTGCCGAACTACGACAACGGCCTGAAAGTTGTCAATCTGTACGAAACGCCGGAATACAAAGCGTTCCTGGATCAGATTCGCAACTGGTATAAGTCCGGCTACATCTTAACGGACGCCGCGACGAACAAGACGACGACGTACGAGCTGATCAAATCGGGTAAGGCGTTCGCGTATCTGGCGATGCAGAAGCCTGGCTTTGCCGCGCAGGAGACGAAGATGTCCGGCACGGAAATGGTCACTGCCGAGCTGCTGGCGCCAATGGCTACGACAAGCAACGTGACAAGCGCGAGCTGGGGCATCCCGGTTCATGCAGAGCATCCGGAGCATGCGATGAAATTCCTTAACCTGATGTATTCGGATCCGGCGATCGTGAACCTGTTCGACTGGGGCATTGAAGGCAAGCATTACGTGAAGGCGGAAAGCGAGGGTGACAATGTCATCGCTTACCCGGAAGGCAAGGATGCCGCAACAGTAGGTTATAACATGCTGAGCTGGGTGTTTGGCAATAACTTCCTGGCGTATGTCATGGAAAGCGATGACCCTCAAATTTGGGAGAAAACGGCAGAATTCAACAAATCGGCGAAACCTTCCAAGGCGCTCGGCTTTGTGTTCGACGCGTCCGCGGTGAAAACGGAGTTTGCGGCCGTGTCCAACGTCGTCACTCAATATAAGCTGCCGCTTGAGACGGGCAGCGTCGACCCAGAAAAGCTGCTGCCTGAATTCATCGAAAAGCTGAAGTCGGCGGGTATTGACAAAATTATCGCCGAGAAGCAGAAGCAATTGGATGAGTGGGCGAAGGCGAACTCCGTCAATTAATGAACTTGAACAGTTGCCCGGCCAATCGAGCGTTGGCCGGGTTTGTTTTTCCGATTTTTGCAAAAGAGAGGGAGAGAACATGGCGAATACGACTGCGCAACGCAAGAGAAGGTTCAGCCTTCGCAGATACATCCCGCTGTATATTATGATGCTGCCGGGTCTCGCATATTTGATCATCAACAACTATTTGCCGTTGTTTGGCTTGTCAATCGCATTTAAAGATATCAATTACGCAAAAGGCATTTGGAATAGCGACTGGGTAGGCTTTAAAAACTTTGAATATTTATTCAAAACGACCGACGCTTATATCATTACCCGAAATACGCTGCTTTACAACGCCGTTTTTATCGTGCTGGGACTCGCTATCGCTATCGTGATCGCGATTTTGCTAAATGAAATCAGAAGCAGGGTTGCGAGAAGCTTTTATCAGAGCGTCATCCTTCTGCCGTTCCTGATTTCCATGATTTTGGTCAGCTATCTGGTGTATGCGCTCCTTAGCGTCGACTCCGGTTTTATGAATAAAACGATATTACCGATGCTCGGACTCGATCCGGTTACTTGGTATCTCGAGCCGAAGTACTGGCCTTATATTTTGACCATCGTTCATATTTGGAAGGGCGCAGGATATTCCTGTATCGTGTTCCTTGCTGCGATTATCAGCATCGACAAGGAGTATTACGAGGCCGCGGAGCTGGACGGCGCGTCGAAGTGGATGCAAATCCGCAAAATAACGCTGCCGATGATTACGCCGATTATATCCATGCTGGCGCTGCTTGCGATCGGGCGAATCTTTTACTCCGACTTCGGCTTATTCTATCAGGTGCCGATGAATTCCGGCGCTTTGTACGAAACGACGAACGTCATCGATACGTACGTGTTCCGCGGTCTGATGCAGCTGGGCGACGTCGGGATGTCGTCGGCGGCCGGCTTCTATCAATCGCTGGTCGGCTTCGTGCTTGTCCTCGTATCCAACTATATCGTACGCAAATTCGACAAGGATAACGCCTTGTTCTAGGAAGGAGCCATCATATGACTAATCAATATCGAGGCTGGCAGGTATCTGCGCATATCCTGTTAGGTTTATTCGCCCTGGCATGCATCCTTCCGTTCATCCTGATGTTCATGTCTTCGATTACGGATGCGGATGCCATCGTTTCGCAAGGCTATACGTTTTTCCCTACCAAGCTTAGCTTTGGCGCTTACGATTATTTGCTGCAAAACTCTGAGATGGTTTTTCACGCTTATGGCATTACGATCCTAACGACGGTCATCGGCACGACAGTCAGTCTGCTCATTACATCGATGCTTGCTTATCCGCTCTCCCGCAAAGATTTGCCGGGCGGGATGGTATTCGCCTTTATCGTGTTTTTTACGCTGCTGTTCAACGGCGGTCTAGTGCCGACCTATATGATTTATACGCAAACGTTCGATATCAAAAACACGCTGATCGCGCAAATCGTGCCGTGGCTGCTGATGAACGGGTTTAACGTGCTGCTGATGCGGGCCTTCTTCATGAACAGCATTCCGACGCCGGTCATCGAATCGGCCAGCATTGACGGAGCGGGGGAATTTACGATTTATTCCCGCATCGTCCTGCAGCTCTCGCTGCCGATTATGGCGACGGTCGGATTGTTCCAGGCGCTGGCCTATTGGAACGATTGGAACAACGGACTCGTGTTCATAACGGATGCGGAGCTGTACAATTTGCAAAATGTGCTCAACAAAATTATGAGCGACATCGAATTCCTCTCCAGCAGCGCGAGTATGGGCTCCGGAAGCATCATGGCGCTGCTGCCAAGGGAGACATTCCGCATGGCGATTGCGGTCATCGGAATCGTTCCGATTCTGATCGCGTATCCGTTTTTCCAAAAGTACTTTGTTAAAGGGTTAACGATCGGCGCCGTGAAGGGCTGACGAATGAATGGAGGAGAACGATATGATCGGATTATGGCATGCCTTTGTGGAGACGCCTTCGATGAAGCTGAAGATACAGTTTAAAGTTTCCAAAAAAGCGAATTATATGCTGGACATTGCGACGGAGCCGCTTGCAATACCTATTCCAATCGAATCATTGACAGTCGACGGCAGCCGGCTGAGAGGAGAAGCGAAGGCGTTCTGGATGCCCGGACAAACGATCGTCGTCGAGCTTGCTTTCGAGGAGGATTCCGTCAGCGGAGAGATGGATATGCCGGGCATCGGAAAGCTGCCTATCAAGGGATCTAGCGGACGCGGGCCACAGCTGTCGGAGGAGCTGGCGGATACCGTTCGGTTGTATCGCAATCCGGATGCGTCTACCCGGTCCGATGCCGAAATCGAGGACCTTGTCGAGTCTCTGCTCTCGAAGATGAGCTTGGAGGATAAGGTCGGGCAGCTGTTCCAGGTGCCGGCCTCTAACTTCTCGTTCGGCAACGCCGTGAAGACGGACCCGCCGGAGAAGCTGATCGCCGAAGGCAGAGCGGGCTCCGTGCTCGGCGCATTCGACGTCCGCCGCGTATTCGAGCTGCAGAAGATCGCGGTCGAGCAGTCGCCGCACCGCATTCCGCTGCTGTTCAACGCGGACATTATCCACGGCGCGCAGACAATATTCCCCGTGCCGCTCGCCTGGTCCTGCAGCTGGGATCCCGAAGCGGTCAAAGAAGCGTGCGCGATCGCGGCCAAGGAAGCCAGCGCCTCCGGCACGGTGTACAATCACGGTCCGATGGTCGATGTCGGACGTGACCCCCGCTGGGGCCGAGTCGTGGAAGGTGCGGGCGAGGATCCTTATCTAGGGGCGCTCTTCGCGAAAGCGCAGGTCGAAGGCTTCCAGGGCGAAAGCTTGTCGGATCCGGAGACGATTATCGCCTGCTTGAAGCATTTCATCGCATACGGTGCAGCTGAGGGAGGCCGCGATTACAACACGGTCGATATTTCCGAGGCGACGCTTCGCAACGTCTATCTGCCGCCGTTCCAGGCGGGCTTGGAAGCGGGAGCGGCATCGGTAATGAACGCCTTTAACATTTATCAAGGCGTGCCGGTTGCGGCTAACCAGCCGCTGCTTGTGGACCTTCTTCGCGATGAGCTTGGCTTTGAAGGCGTGCTGATCTCCGATTACGGCGCTGTGGAGGAAATTGTGACGCACGGTTACGCCGAAGACGAAAAAGAAGCGGCGCGTATGGCTGCTCTAGCGACGATGGATATCGAGATGGCCACGCGGTCGTACGAACACTTGCCGCAGCTCGTTCGAGAAGGAAAGGTGCCGGAGAAGCTGATCGACGAGTCGGCGCGGCGCATCTTGCGGCTGAAATATCGTCTCGGCTTAATGGATGATCCATTCCGTTACGTGCGTCCCGAGAAGGAAAAAGAATACCATTTCCGCGACGATCATTTGAAGGCAAGTCTGGAACTGGCGCGCAAATCGATCGTGCTGCTCAAAAACGACGGCGCTCTCCCGCTCGCGAAGGAAGCGGAGAGGATCGCGCTGATCGGACCGTTCGCGGACAGCCGGGATTTGCTTGGTCCTTGGCAGTTCTCGCGCTACAGCCACGAGACGGTAACGCTCTATGAAGGATTGCGGGACATCGGCTATGCGGAAAATCAGTTATTGTACGCGCAAGGATCCGGCGTTACGGAAGCGATCGAAGGCGGTATTGAAGACGCGCTGGAGAAAGCGTCGCATGCAGATCTTATCGTGCTGGCGCTTGGCGAGAGCAGCGACATGTCCGGCGAAGCGGCCTCGAGGCTCAGCATCCATCTGCCGGAGGCGCAGCTCCGGCT
This sequence comes from Paenibacillus nanensis, assembly GCF_003583765.1. Taxonomy (GTDB): domain Bacteria; phylum Bacillota; class Bacilli; order Paenibacillales; family Paenibacillaceae; genus Pristimantibacillus; species Pristimantibacillus nanensis. Next base: position 313,844 of record NZ_QXQA01000002.1, on the reverse strand, counting down.
GGCGGAAGCGGTCGCGGGGCTGGGCAAACCCGTTGTGCTTGTGCTTACGAACGGCCGCCCGCTCGTCCTCGATTGGTTCCACCGCAATGTGAATGCCATTGTGGAAACATGGTTCCTTGGCTCGCAAGCGGGACATGCGATCGCGGAAGTGCTCACGGGAGAATACAATCCATCCGGGAAATTGACGATGAGCTTCCCTGCTCATGAAGGTCAGGTTCCGTTGTATTACAACAGCTTCCGCACGGGGAGACCGATTACGGAGCAAAACAAGCATACCAAATATATATCCAAATATATCGACGGCCCGAATGATCCGCTTTATCCATTCGGTTACGGATTAAGCTATACCCGGTTCGATTACTCGGAGCTTCGGCTTGACCGCAGCGGGATTGCCGGGGACGAGAAGCTGCGCGTTACAGTCACTGTAACAAACGCCGGCCGGTTGGCGGGAGAAGAAACGGTTCAGCTGTACATTCAGGACCTTCATGGCAGCGTCGTTCGTCCGGTCAAGGAGCTGAAGGGCTTCCGGAAGCTGCGTCTGGAACCGGGCGAGAGCCAAGAGGTTGCGTTCGAAATCGGCAGAGACGACTTGGCGTTCTGGTCGCCGGCGAATGGTTATGCGGCCGAAGAGGGGGCGTTCGTCGCTTATATCGGCACGAGCAGCGCCGAGACGCTGTCGGCCTCGTTCAGTTGGAGATGAGCGCATGAACAGACGCCTCGTTTTTGAGGATTGATAACAAGGAATAAGGGAGGAATCGGCAATGGAGAATAAGCGGGATTTGAAGGCTATAGTCGCGCAAATGACGCTGGAAGAAAAAGCGGGGTTATGCTCCGGGCTCGACACTTGGCATACGAAAGGAATCGAGAGGCTCGGCATACCTCCCGTTATGCTGACGGACGGCCCGCACGGGCTACGCAAGCAGCGGGGCTCGGCCGACCATTTGGGCTTGTTCGACAGCGTGCCCGCGACGTGTTTTCCGTCCGCGGCCGGCGTCGCGAGCTCATGGAACCGCGAGCTGATCGAGCGGATGGGGCAGGCGCTCGGCCGGGAATGCCAGGCGGAGAATATCGCCGTGCTGCTTGGACCGGGAGCGAATATAAAACGTTCGCCGCTTTGCGGGCGAAACTTTGAATATTTTTCCGAGGATCCTTATTTGTCCTCGGAGATGGCCGCTCATCATATTATGGGCGTGCAAAGCGAAGGGGTCGGCACGTCGCTTAAGCATTTTGCCGCCAATAACCAGGAGCATCGGCGGATGACCTCCGATTCGATCGTTGACGAGCGGACGCTGCGCGAAATTTATTTGGCCAGCTTCGAAGGCGCGGTCAAGAAAGCGCAGCCATGGACGGTGATGTGCTCGTACAACAAGGTGAACGGCGAATACGCCTCGGAAAACGAGAGGCTGCTGACGGACATTTTGAAGGAAGAGTGGGGTCACGAAGGGATCGTCGTGTCGGACTGGGGAGCGGTGAACGACCGGGTGAATGGGCTGGCCGCAGGGCTGGAGCTCGAGATGCCGTCCAGTTACGGCGAAGGGGACCGGGCAATCATCGCGGCCGTGACGGACGGCCGTTTGCCGGAGGAGAAGCTGGATGCCGCCGTCGAGCGGCTGCTGAGCGTCATCTTTAAAGCGGCAGACGCGCGCAAGACGGACGCGTCCTTCGACCCCGAAGCGCATCACGCGCTGGCCCGCGAGGTTGCAAGGGAGAGCATGGTGCTGCTCAAAAATGAAGACGGCCTGCTGCCGCTTGCTCGCAAAGGGAAAATAGCGGTCATCGGCGAGATGGCGAAGAAGCCTCGCTATCAAGGGAGCGGCAGCTCGCAGATTAACCCGACGCGGCTGGAAGATATTAGCGAGGAGCTGGCGAAGTCGGCGGGACCGAGTGCCGAAGTCGGCTACGCGCAAGGGTATCATTTGGACAGCGACGAGATGGACGCGGACTTGATACGCGAAGCGGCTGAGCTCGCCGCGCGTTCGGACGTCGCCGTCCTATTCGCGGGGCTTCCGCGCAGATACGAGTCGGAAGGCTTCGACCGGCAGCATTTGCGCATGCCGGATAATCAGACGGCGCTGATCGAAGCGGTTGCGGCGGCGCAGCCTCGGCTGGTCGTTGTGCTGAGCAACGGCGCTCCGGTTGAAATGCCGTGGATCGGCAGAGCCAAGGCGGTGCTTGAAGCTTACCTTGGCGGCCAGGCGCTCGGCGGCGCGATCGCGGATTTGCTCTTCGGCGACGCGAATCCGTCCGGCAAGCTGGCGGAGACGTTCCCGGTGCAGCTTAGCGACAATCCTTCCTACTTGTTCTTCCCGGGCGAGGGCGACAAGGTCGAATATCGGGAAGGGCTGTTCGTCGGCTACCGGTATTATGACAAGAAGCGGCTGAAGCCGCTGTTCCCGTTCGGGTACGGACTGAGCTATACGACATTCGAATATTCGGATATCGCGGTCGACCGTTCGGAAATAACGGATGAAGACGTCCTGCATGTAACGGTTAAGGTTCGTAATACCGGCAGCCGCGCGGGTCAGGAGGTTGTTCAGCTTTATGTGCGGGACTGCGCAAGCAGCGTCATCCGTCCCGAAAAGGAATTGAAGGGCTTCGAGAAGGTCGCGCTCGCGCCGGGAGAAGAGAAGGAGGTCGCGTTCCGCCTCGATAAGAGGAGCTTCGCCTATTACGACGAGGACGTCCGCGACTGGGTCGTCGAGACAGGCGAGTTCGAGCTTATAATCGGCAAATCTTCGCAGGAAATGGTCCTGTCGAAGACGGTTGCCGTCGCTTCGACTCGGGTCAGCCGGACCGTCTATCACCGAAACTCCACGATTTCGGATTTAATGAAAACCGAGAAGGGAGCGGCTTTCGTCGAGCAGCTGGTCGGCATGCTGCCATTTGGCGCTAACCTGGCCGAAGAACATAAGGCAATGCTGATGGCGTTTATGGAGCAGATGCCGCTGAGAGGCTTGCTCTCCTTCAGCGGCGGCAAGTTTACCGAAGAGAAGCTGTCTCAGGTGCTCATTCATCTCAATAGCTAATTCGCAAATAGGGGGCTGACGCTGTGTCCGAATTATTACGTTTGTATCCTGCGCCTAAAAAGTTGTCGCTGCAGGAAGGGAGAACGGCGCTCTGCGGCAGCTTCGAGCTGTATGCGGAGGACGCGCAAACGTCGCGGTTCGCCGCAGCAATAAAGCTGATGGAACGGATGGAGGATGCGATGCGGCGGTTACCGCGGCGCGACGAAGGGGCTGTCGCCGAAAGCTCCACGAAGCTGCGGCTCGTTTACGAAAAAGAGCGCCATCCGCAAGGATACGGCCTGACCTGGGATGGAGCCGCGCTGACCGTCGTCTGCAGCGAAGCGGCCGGCTTGCATTACGCGGCGGTGACGCTGGAGCAGCTGATCGTCCGCAACGGGCTGGTGTGGGAGCACTTCCGCATCGAAGACGAACCGGATTTTCCGGTTCGCGGTATGCTGCTGGATATCGGCCGCGGCAAAATACCGAAAAAGGAGACGGTTCTAGCGCTTATAGACCGGATGTCCGAACTGAAGCTTAACCATCTGCAGCTTTATATGGAGGGCTTCTGCTTCGACTATCCGTCATACCGCGAGTCGTTTCCGGAGGCGACGCCCTTCAGCGCGGAGGAGTTCCGCGAGCTCGACGCTTACGCGAAGGAACGTTTCATCGATTTTGTGCCGAACCAGAATTGCTTGGGGCATATGTGGCCGTGGCTGGCCAAGCCGGTATTTGCCGATTTGGCGGAGCATCCGGGCGGACAGCCTACTCCGCTGTCCTTCAAGCTGCCGCCGACGACGCTGAACCCGACGGATGACCGTTCGATCCAGCTCGTAAAGACGATGTTTGATGAATTGCTGCCGAGCTTCTCTTCCAGCTATGTGAACGTGAATATGGATGAGCCGTTCGGCCTTGGCACCGGACAAAGCAAGCCGCGCGCCGATGAAATCGGCGTTGGCCGACTATACCTGGAATATGCGGAGAAGGTCATCGAGATCATCCGCGGCCATGGCAAGCAAACGCTAATGTGGGGCGACATCGTGACGAAGCATGAGGAGGTTCTGCCGCTGCTTCCGAAGGATGTTATCGTTCTGGATTGGAATTACGAAGACCATACTTCGTTTGAAGCCCATTGCAAGCTGCTGTCCGAAAGCGGGCGAACGTTCTACGTTTGCCCCGGCACAAGCACTTGGTCTGCGATTACGGGGCGGACGGATAATATGCTCGCGAACATCTCCGATGCGGCGCTTCAAGGTAAAATATACGGCGCGAAGGGGCTTATCGTCACCGATTGGGGCGACACGGGACATTGGCAGCCGCTATGCGCAAGCTTCCCAGCGTATGCGTGGGCTGCCGGTCTCAGCTGGCAGCTGGAACAAAACTCGGACAACCGAGCAGGCATGGAGCGATTTGTTTCCGAATCCATGCTGCGCGACTCGACCGGCGGCGCGGGAAAGCTGCTTCTGGAACTCGGCCGGTACTACCGCCTGGAGAACAGCACGCTGGAAAATACGACGTACACCAGTTATTTGCTGCATCGAGGGCTGTCGTCCAAAGAAAAGCTGGAAGAAGATTCGCAATGGATGGTGAAATTGCTCGTACAAATCGGCGGCCGCGGCATTCCTTTCGCGCTTGACTACCGTTACGAGGAAATGCAGGAGTGGCTGTCCGAACGGGAAAGCGAGCTCTCCCGCATCAGCTTGGATACCCCGGATGGCGATCTGGTCATTCAAGAGCTTTCGAACGCGATTCGGCTTATTAGGCACGGAAGCGGCCTGCATCGGTATATATTCCGAATCGGACTGCCCGACGTCGAGTCGGAGCTGCAGTGGCTGAACCGCCTGCATGCCGACCTCACGGAAACGATCGAAGCATTTAACCGCCTTTGGCTGGCGCGTAATCGTCCTGGCGGTCTAGAAGCAAGCAATCGCGATCTGTATAAGCTGCTCGGCCAATACGAGGAGCGGATTCGGGAGCTGAACTCGGAAAGCGGGTCATTAACCGGTAACTAGATGAAATTGTCAGTCGGGAAGCCGTCCAAAATCAGCGCGGGTCTCCGAATGCTATAGCAGAGGTGATCGCGATGAAGAAAAAACACTGCTTATTCTGCAACGAGCTGGCGTCGTTCGAGACGGCCGGCGATTACGATACATTCGGCGGCTGCATGTGCGCCCCGGAAGGCCGTTATGGATTACGGCAAGGCGCATATTCAGCCATACAATCGTTTCCCTATGAGAAGAAACGGGCGCTGCTGCCGCTCGTCTCGGCGTTTATCCGCGAGTGCTTCGAAGAGGGCGAACCTGTTCAACTGACGCTGGAACAGGTGGAAGCGATCGCATCTTCGCCGGACGTTCCGATGACTCAAGACGAGAAGAAGAAGCGGCTGCTCCGGTATTTATACCGCCGAACGGAAGCGCCGTTGGAGCCGGTCCACCTGCATCCGATGTCCCGTCATTTCAATCTTGCTTATTCGACCAACCTCCAGGAATTTGTTTTTATCATTGAGCAGCTGCGGGACAGCGGTCATATCGTTCGTGAAGGAGCGGTGCTCAAGCTGACGGAGCAAGGCTGGCTGGACGCGGCTTCCGTCGCCGGCGGCGGCAAGCGGAAGCGGTGTACGTTCATGGCGGGAGACGACAGCTTCGGACTCGAGCTTTATCAGCATGTGCTGCCGGGATTAGAACAATGCGGCTATCAGACCCAGCTGATGCTGCCGTCGGCCTTAAGAAGCTCAGGAGGAGAAGAGTGGGCTAGCTTGCCGGGGAGTAAGCTTTTTATCGTCGATTTGACGGGATCCGGTCCCGAAGCTTATTTTACGGCAGGTTATGCGGCTTCCGAAGGTCTACCCATTCTATGGACGGTTCATCGCAGTCAAGCGGAGGCTCTGGTCCCGCACAACAAATGGATCAGGCCGATCATCTGGGACACGGCGGAGGAGCTGGTTGCTCTGCTTCAGCAGCGGGTGTAAGCGATTTTCGATGGAAGCGGACGGTACGGTGGAAGATAAAGAATGGCAGTGTACAGGATGTTAACCTCTCACTGCCATTTTTTGTTGCCTTTTTGTTCGCGGAAATGGTGAGGCCTCTTAGCCATCTACGACATCATAAATGATTCTCGAAATGATATCCTGCCGGTAATTGCCGAAATTTCGCCCGAATACCGTCAGCCCCCCGCTTTTGGTGGAATCCGAAACCGCGATCCGGAATTTAATGTCCGAGGTTTGCGAAAGGCCGATGTCACCCAAGGTTGTATCCGAAATGCGGCAGCCGTCGATGAAAGTGCCCTCGTCATTAATGCGGAGCAGCTTGAGCAGCCCGAATTGATTCAAGTGAGGAGGCCACCACTCCGGATTGCATATGCCTTTCTCTCCGCCGAAATCGCCCGGCGAAGTCCACATGCCGAGCCTCGTGTTGTTGATGGAGAAAATAATATCCGATGGGTAATTGTTGTTATAGCCCGGGGCTTCCGAGCTGAGCTCCAATATAAATTGCAGCTCCTTGAACCGTTGGTTCGTTTTTAAGTAATTGGGAATCCGGTATTCCAGATAGCCTTGGGCCAGCCAGATGATGCCGGCATCGATATGCTGCGGATCGGCGAAGTATCTCGAATCGTCAAACTCTCCGATGATGCTGTCTTTCGTCGCAAGTCCGCATGTCGGCTCAGCCGCGTAGTCCGAATAATGGCCGACTCGTATTTCGACCTCGTATACGTTTTCGTTCCCGCTTGATTGAAGCTCAATCGTCACGATGTCTTCATGCAAATAGCAAATTTTTTGGATGCCGTGCTTGCCGACGGTGTTCATAATTTCAATGAGGCCGCTTTCTTCCAGCTTTTTAATATGCATCGTTACGGCGCCGTTCGTCAGCCCAAGCCTCGTCGCGATTTCGTTCAGGTTTAAGCTTTTATTTTCTTTAATCATTTCTAAAATTTCGATGCGGATTTCCGAGCCGAGCGCTTTAAATATAGGCAAACCGGACTTCAAATCTTTAATATGAATCAAAATGACAGCCCCTTCCGGCATTCGATTTAGTTCATTATAAATGAAAACGTAAATCTATGAAAGACGCCGTGAGAACAAAGGCAGGAAAGAAGCGGGGTAACAGGTTTGTCGGTTATTTAGTTTATAAAAACTTAAAATTAAAGAAATATTAAGCGCTTTATTTTAGTATTGACAGAATAAAAGTTGTTTTGTATTCTTTATTTATGAATTGGTTAGTAAAAAGGTAAATCATTAAGGCTTTTATTCCGAAAAGGAGTTAAGCATAGCAGGATCACATTTTTAAGGGGGAAACGGAAATGAGGAAGTCGTATTTGGTTTTGCTTTCAGTCGTGATGATGATGTCCTTGGTGCTTTCGGCATGTTCGGGAAGCAATTCGAATGCCGGCGGAAATGAAAGCGGTAACAACGCAGCCGGCAATGCGTCGAGCCAAGACGCGAACAACGCAGGAGGAGCATCGGACGGCAAGGCGACAAAGCTTGAATTTTGGACGTTCCAGCAGCTGCATGCCGACTATTATCTTGAAATGGCAAAACGCTGGAATGAGGCGAACCCGGATAAACCGATCGAGATCGTACCTACGGTCAGCCCGTTCGACGACGTACATAACAAGCTGCTTGTATCCTTGCAGTCCGGCAGCGGAGCTCCGGATATGGCGGATATCGAGCTTGGCAAGTTTCCGAACTTCTTGAAGGGCGAGCCTCAGCTTGAGCCGCTAAACGATATTATCGAGCCGGATCTCGCCAACCTGATCAAAGCCCGCTTTGACATCTATGCGAAAGACGGCAAGTATTACGGTGTTGATTACCACGTTGGCGCTTCCGTTATCTATTACAACAAAGAGATCCTAGATAAAGCAGGCGTAAACGCGGACGATATCAAGACTTGGGACGATTTCGCGAAGGCTGGTCAACAAGTATTGGAGAAGACGGGTATTCCGATGACGACGCTCGAGACGAGCGAGCAATGGTCGATGTGGCTGCAAACGGCGCAGCAGCCGGGCAACAACGACTTGCTGACGGCAAGCTTCGAGCCGAACTTGGACAGCCCTGAAGTGACGAAGGTGTTGAAGTGGCAGCAGGAGCTCATGAAGTCCGGCGTTGCGGTCGGCGCGCCAGGCGGATTCCACCATACGGAAGAATATTTTGGCTTTATGAACGCGGGCGGCGCTGCTTCGATCTGGATGCCGCTTTGGTATATGGGCCGTTTCACGGACAGCATGCCTGACTTGAAAGGTAAAATTATTATTCGTCCGATGCCGGCTTGGAACGAAGGCGAGCCTCGTTCCGCGGGAATGGGCGGCACAGGTACGGTTATTACAAACCAGTCGAAAAACAAAGAGCTGGCCAAAGAATTCCTGAAATTCTCAAAAATTTCGAAAGAGGGCAGCATCGCGACGTGGACGGAGCTTGGTTTCGACCCGATCCGTTCCGACGCTTGGACAGATCCGGCGATGAAAGAGCCGAACAAGTTCACGGAATACTTCGGCGACGGAATCTTCGATGTGTTGACGGAAGTGAAGGATGAGATCGAAGGCATCAATATCGGCGAGAAGACGCCGGAGGTCATCGATGCGATCAAGACACAGACAAATGTGCGCATCCTGCTTGACGGCGAAGATGTCGAGAAAGTATTGAAGGAAGTTAACGACACATTGAAATAACGATTCCGGAAGCATATCGCCGGCCGCTAAAAGGGCTGGCGGTATGCTTACCCTTTAGGGAGGGTTACTTATGACGGGCAGGCGCTCGAATTTGTTGTATTCCCAGAAAATTGCGCCCTATGTATTCGTAGTGCCTTTTTTATTGTCGTTTGCCATCTTTTTTGTATATCCCGTCTATTCCGCGATTACGATGAGCTTTCAGGAGATCGTTCCGGGCGAAGCGAAGTACGTGGGGACGGCTAACTACGAGGAGCTGTGGAATCCGTCCTTCTTGAAAGCGCTGAAGAACAGTACGGTTTATACGGCGCTCACCATTGTGCTTCTTATTCCGATTCCGCTCGTGCTGGCGGTATTTCTCAATTCGAAGGCGATGGTGTTCAAAAACTTTTTCCGGTCGACCCTGTTTATCCCTGCGCTTACGTCCGTCGTTGTCGCAGGTACGATATTCCGGATGGCGTTCGGAGAGCTCGACGGATCTTTGATGAACACCATCGTTACTGCGCTTGGGTTCGAGAAACAGCGATGGCTCGGCGACCAGTGGCTTGCGCTTATGACGCTGCTTATTCTAGCCTGCTGGCGGTGGATGGGCATCAACCTTCTTTATTTCATGGCAGGCTTGCAAAATATTCCGAAGGAGCTTTATGAATCCGCGGAAATAGACGGCGCCGGCACATGGAAGAAGTTTACCCGAATAACGGTGCCTCTGCTGAAGCCGATCACGATCTATGTTTTCACAATTAGCATTTACGGCGGTTATGCGATGTTTACGGAAAGCTACATGCTTTGGAGCGGGAACCGTTCCCCGAAGGATATCGGCCTGACGATGGTCGGTTACTTGTACAGATCGGGCTGGGAGCAATTTAATCTGGGGTTGGGAGCGGCGGTCGGAGTCGTGCTGCTGGTCATCACTTTGCTTGTAACGGTCATTCAGCTTCGATTCTTCGGACTGTTTAAGAAGGAGGATTAGTCATGGATAGTACGCGCAAAGGAAAATGGTCGATCCAGCGGTTTGGCATGCTGCTCCTGTTTGCGGCCTTGGCTATATTCGCCTTGTTTCCGCTCGCGACGCTTGCCGTCGCTTCGTTTAAACCCGCTCAGGAGCTCATCCGATTCGGCCTGAATTTGCGGCTCGACCGCGAACTACTGACATTCGATAACTATGTCCACATCTTCTCGCCGGAAACGTTTTATCTGAAATGGTACGCCAACAGCATTATAATCGCGCTTGTGTTTACGGTGCTTTGCCTGCTTCTATCATCGATGGTCGGTTATGCGCTTGCCGTCTACCGGTTTAAGCTGCGCAATCTGATCTTTTTATTAGTGCTGGTCATCATGGCGGTGCCGCTCGAGATCATTATGCTGCCGCTTTACCAGCTGTCGATCGATATGAAGCTCATCAATAATATGTGGGGAGTCATCCTGCCGTTTGTTGTGGCGCCGCTGCCGATTTTCTTCTTCCGGCAGTATGCCAGCGGGCTTCCGAAAGATTTTTTGGACGCGGCGAGGGTGGATGGATGTACGGAATACGGCATATTCTTCCGGATCATGATGCCACTGATGGCGCCGGCGTTTTCTTCCATGGCGATCCTGCAGGCGTTGTTCAGCTGGAATAACTTCCTGTGGCCGCTCATCGTGCTAAATAATACGGCGAAGCTGACGATACCAATTGGTCTGTCGACGTTGTTAACACCATACGGCAATAACTATCAGGTTCTGATCGCGGGCTCGGTATTCGCCATTATTCCGGTGCTGATCGTATTCGTATTCTTCCAACGGTATTTCATTGAAGGGATGACTGCCGGGGGCGTCAAAGGATGAGCCGCGCGAGGGCTGCGCTCCTCCTTCTATCGTCGCTTCTTGCCTGTATCCTGGCAGGCGGCTGCAGCGGAGCGGCGTCTACGGGCTCAAGTGAATATCCGAACCCGCTAATCGAACAGCGCGCCGATCCATGGGTATACAAGCATACTGACGGTTATTATTATTTTACCGCTTCTGTTCCGGAATACGACCGCTTGGAGCTGAGGCGGTCCAGGACGATTCGAGGCTTAGGCGACGCGAAGCCGGCGACGGTTTGGACGAAGCCGGAGCAAGGCGAAATGAGCAAACATATTTGGGCGCCGGAAATTCATTCAATCGATGGAAAGTGGTATATCTACTATGCCGCGGCGAGGGAAGACGCCCCATTCGATCATCGGATCTATGTGCTTGAGAACGGGGCGGCAAATCCGCTTGAAGGGGAATGGACGGAGAAGGGGCAGCTCGCGACGGAATGGGAGTCGTTCTCTCTTGACGCGACGACCTTCGAGCATAAAGGGACGCGCTATCTGGTCTGGGCGCAGAAGGATCCGCGCATTCGGGGCAATTCCAATTTGTACATTGCCCGAATGGCCAATCCATGGACGATTGAAGGCGGCCAAACGTTGATATCAAAGCCTGAGTATCCGTGGGAGACCATTGGTTTTTGGGTAAATGAAGGGGCAGCTGTGCTGAAGCGCAACGGGAAAGTAATGATTACGTATTCCGGCAGCGCCACGGACGATAACTATGCGGTCGGCCTGTTGACCGCGGACGAAAACGCCGATCTGATGAACGCCGAGTCATGGAGTAAGTCTGAGCAGCCGGTATTCCGGACAAGCGAGGAGAACGGCATTTATGGTCCCGGCCATAACAGCTTTACCGTATCGGAGGACGGCCGGCAAGACGTGATTGTCTACCATGCCCGCAGCTACAAGGAGATTGAAGGCGATCCGTTATACGACCCGAACCGGCATACACGAGCGCAGGTATTTGGCTGGAACGAGGACGGCACACCGGACTTCGGAGAGCCCGTGCAGGAACAGTAAGAGAGGATAAAAAAAGAAATGATATGGGATGAGGGAGAACCAATATGGAGAAGTTGAAGGAGCAGTTACATAATCCGATTATCGAGCAGCGCGCGGACCCATGGGTCTATAAACACTCTGACGGTTACTATTATTTTACGGCTTCCGTTCCGGAATACGACCGTATTGAAGTTCGCAGGGCAACGACGATTCAGGGCTTGTCCGACGCTGAAGCGGTCGTTGTATGGCGGAAACGCGAAAGCGGCATATTGAGCGCCAATATATGGGCGCCGGAAATTCATTATATCGACGGCGGCTGGTACATCTATTTTGCCGCGGCTCATACGTCGGAGACGAAGGAAGGATTGTTCGACCATCGGATGTATGTGCTTGAGAACCGTGCGGAGAATCCGCTCGAAGGAGAATGGGTCGAGAAGGGGCAAGTGAAGACGGAATGGGAATCGTTCTCCTTGGACGCGACGACGTTCGAGCATAGAGGCGTCCGGTATTACGTATGGGCGCAGAAAGATCCGAATATTGAAGGGAATTCGAATTTGTACATCGCTCGGATGACCAATCCTTGGACAATCGAGCTGCCGCAGGTTATGATCTCGCAGCCGGAGTATGACTGGGAGCGGATTGGCTTTAAAGTGAACGAAGGGGCTGCCGTCCTGAAGCGCAACGGCAAAATATTCATTAGTTACTCCGCGAGCGCGACGGATCATCATTATTGCATGGGACTCCTTACTGCCTCGGAGGATGCCGATCTGCTGAATCCCGCTTCGTGGTCGAAGTCGAAAGAGCCGGTCTTCCAGACGAATGAATCAACGGGCATCTACGGCCCGGGTCATAACAGCTTTACTGTGTCCGCGGATGGAACGGAAGATATTATCGTCTACCACGGCCGTAATTATAAAGAGATCGTCGGCGATCCCTTATACGATCCCAACCGTCATACCCGCGCTCAAGCCTTTACTTGGAATGAGGACGGAACGCCGAACTTCGGCATCCCAGTTGCGGAATCGAAGCGAGTTGCCGGAGCTTAAATCGTTCGGCAAAAGGGATGAGGCGTTCCCCCATATCGGGGTGAACGCCTCATTTCTTTACATGCCGCCGTCATTAGCGTCCGGCACCTTCGCTATCTTTTCATATTCTACGGTTCCAAATTCTCCGCATAGATCAAGATATATGCCATTCATATCGAACATCTCTTTCTCTTCTTCCAGGTAACGAAGAACTTGCTTCCTTAATGACGTGTCGGGCTTTGCGTCCTTTCGCTCGGTTATTTCATTAAACACAAAATTCCATAAAAAACGCTCCGAACCCGCGGTCGGATAGAGGTAGAATTGCTGCTGGAACTTTACGATATTGCTGGCAGGCGGCAGCATCTCCCGGAGCTGGGGCGTAAATAGCCAAGAGTGGCTTATCATGCCTTTATATTTGACCTCGGGGAAATAGGTTGAATAAAAATCTTTAGCCCGTTTATACGTTTCTTTTAAGGCTTCCATGTTAAAAGCCGTATCTCTTGGGATGTGGACCTCGAGCAAATGATCGTCCTTGTCCAGCACTTTTTGCCATTCCGAACGATTAAGCTTTACTTGTTTGTTCAAACCTTTTCCAATGGGCGTGATTGGATTTCCGATATAAAATTGCTCCGTTTCCTCGTATTTGGTTACAAAGCCGTCGGTTGTTTTCTCTTTATTGCATACCCCTTGCATATCTCCGTTTGCCCTTAATTCCATCCCATCGCCGCATAATAGCAAAAAATGATGTTCTTTTGAATGGTAAAAGCCTTTGACGACTCCGGAAAACGGGGCCGCCATAAATTGCATGCCGCCCAGACGGAACAGCTTCGCTTCGAGATGCCGCCAGATCCAGCTGAAATTTCCGATCGCATAGTAGCCTACTAATTGATAGGCATGTTGCACCCATACGCCGATATCCCGCAAAGTTTCTACAAATAGTTCCTCGCTTAAGTTTCTTTCGGAATATTTCCGCTCCGTCAGCGGCAATCTTTGCAGCGCCGCATGCAAGTAAAACAGGGAGGCATGCTTTCCGAATACGTCCTTCACGTAAGGATGAACGGCCAGCGGTTCCCAAACTGTCGTCCAGTATCCGCTCTCTATCGTGTTCTTGTAAAATTCCGCATAAATTTCGAATAGCTTTTGGTCATTGATAATTTTATTCGTGATATCCGCCAATATTTCGGCAGCGCCTTCAGGTATTTGAATTTTTCGGCAGTAATGCTGCAATAAGTCATTTGGCAATAATGAAAGCTCCATCTATACGCACCTCTTCGGTTATTTATCGGATATTCAAATTTTATTGCAGCATGGCAAGGGTTAACTACCGATATTCAGACGTTTTCGTTGCACATTTACGACGAATAGGATTCCATGAAAAAGGACCTCATCCTCCACATTGCCGTGGAATATGAGGTCCATCCGCTTTCGTATCATGCGAGTACCTTTTGGGTTACTCCGCCGAAGGTTTGTTGTAATAGAGCCGGAACATGAGATCCTGATTATAGTTGCCGAAGCCTTTGCCGAAGAGGGTTAATCCTCCAACATGCTCGGATTCGTTCTCCACCGCGAGGCGCAGCGTCCAGTGACGTTCCTTTACATTCAAATCCTCGATCGTGATGTCGGAAATTTTGGTGCCGTCCATGTAAGTGCCTTTGGCCGATACGCTAAGATGCTTAAGCAAGCCGTATTGATTCACGAGAGGCGGCCACCAGGACGGATTGTATTTGCCCGGTTTTTCGCCGAAATCCCCTGGACTTGTCCAAGTGCCCAGCTTGACGTTATTCAAATAAAACGTAATATCCGAGGGCCAATTATTATTCGTCAGCGGGGCTTCTGAGGAAATTTCCATAGACACGACGATTTCCTCCGGATTCTGCGTCGATAATAAGAAATTCGGAATTTTATATTCGACGAACCCTTCGCTGAACCAAATAATTTTTGCGTGGAACCGGTCGGGATCATAGAAATACCGCGGATCGTCCACTTCCCCGATGAATCGTTCGATCGTCGCGATGCCGCAAGTCGGTTCGACCCGAATGTCGGAGAAATGCCCGATTGACACTTCGGTCTCGTGAAATTCCCGCATCTCGGCCATCTTGGAAGGAAATATAATTTCCGCATGCTCGAGCTGCAAGGTGCACAGCTTCTGAACGCCGCCTTTGCCTAGGCCCGGCAGCATTTCGGTTCGTATGATTTGGGCATTCTCCAATTTCTTAATGTGCATCGTCATGATAGCGCTGCTGAGACCCACCGCTTCGGCTAACTCGCGTATATTCATCGATCGTTTGGCGAGGAGACGAATAATCTTCAATCGAACGTTGCTTGCCAGAGCTTCATAGAAGGGAAGCGATTTCTCCGTAATATCAAGGTCCATTAGATCCTCCTACAAGCACAGTAATAGTAATGCTAATGTATATATTATATATATTTGTTAACGATTCAGCAACGTTAGGCTTTTATATTCCTAGCGCAAAGCGTGAAGCCCAGTTATTTGAACCAAGTTGATTCAAATCGGGCTTTACAATGTCACAGTTCTAGTGTACTATTCAGATATAACACTAAGACACAGATACACATCATACGCCGTACACGGTGAATGATGGAGAGAGTGGAGGAGAAAAACGGATGAAGGATAATGAAGTCGTGCTTCGTCTCGACGGAGTAACAAAGCAAATAAAAGGCAGAAAGCTCGTTGACGGGCTGTCGTTCCAAATCTCGAAGGGCGAAATCGTAGGTTTGCTAGGTCCGAACGGAGCGGGCAAAACGACAACGATCCGGATGATCGTAGGGCTCATCGGAATGAGCGAAGGAGATGTCCATATCGGCGGACACAGCATTCGGGCCGATTTCGAGCAGGCAATCCGTCATGTGGGCGCGATTATTGAAAATCCGGAGTTTTACCCGTATATGACGGGCTGGGACAATTTGAAGCAATACCAGCGGATGTCCGAGGGGATAAGCGAAGCAAGAATTCATGAGGTGGCTAAGCTGGTCGGCCTGCAAAATGCGCTGGATAAGAGGGTAAAAGCGTATTCGTTAGGGATGAGACAGCGCCTGGGCATCGCGCAAGCGCTTCTTCACCGGCCATCGGTGCTTATCCTCGATGAGCCGACGAACGGTCTGGACCCGGCGGGCATCCGGGAGATGAGAGATTATATGAAGCAAATTGCCGAGAATGAAGGCATCGCGATCCTGGTGTCCAGCCATCTCCTGTCCGAGATGGAGCAAATGTGCAGCCGCGTTGTCGTCATCCAGGAAGGCAAGCTGGTGACGGTACGCTCGATCGGGGGCGAGGCGAAGCAGGAGCAATCGCTTGTCCATTTATCCTTGATGGTGGATAATCCGGCGCTTGCGATCGATGCTTTGAAGCGTTTGAATCTAGCAGGCAGCGGCGGCAATACGACCGATGCCGGCGAACGAATCGCTGTGTCGCTGCCGCATGAAGACATACCGAAGATGATCGCGGCGTTAACGGCCGAAGGGGTTCGGCTGTACCGCGTCGAGGAACAAAAAACGACGCTTGAAGATGAGTTTTTGAAATGGACGGAGGGGAACCGCATTGCGTAACTTTGGTGCTTTGCTCACAAATGAATGGCTTAAACTGTACAAGAAAAAATCGTTTTTTGTTTATTTTGCCGTCATGGCCGCGTTTATCGGGGTTTGCGCCTACATCGCTTACCGCGGTTGGATGGACGGCGTGGACAGCGCGCTTGGCTTCACCGAACAAATCGTTACGATGAGCACGGCTGGACAAATCCTGCCTCTCGTTGCTATCATTGCAATTGCCAATGTAGTGCCGCAGGAATTTCGTATGGGGACGATTAAGCTGCTCTTGATTCGAGCGCAGAGCCGAAGCAAAATTTTAGCTTCTAAATATATTACTACTCTTCTTTTCTCGATCGCTCTGATCATAGCTACGTTCGGCATGGCGATGCTTACCGGATTGCTGCTGTACGGCTTCGGCGGCGGCGCGGGCTCCTGGTCTTCGATTGGCGAGAACGTCTTGTACTTGACGGTCTATACGCTCGTATTCGTTACCCTGACCTTCATGATCGGCGTGCTTACAAAAGCAAGCGGGGCGACGGTCGGCATCTCCATGTTCTGTGTCATGCTGGGCGGGTTGTTCACCATGCTCCTAAGCCACTATGACTTTATCAAGTACGTGCTGTTTCCGAATGCAGACTTGTCCGCGTACCAGAGCGGGATGATGCCGGAGGACATGTCCATGACCTTCTCCGCCATAGTGATCGCCGTTTATATGATCATCTTTTTATTTATCAGCTTCGCCACTTTCAGAAAACGCGATATATCTTGACGCCGGCGGTGCGGCAGGCCACCAGAAAGGAGCATGGCCCTTGTGACGATAGAATTTGACAATAATGCCCCGATCTACATTCAGATTATGAATTATATCAAGAAGCAGATCGTAATCGGCAAGCTGGGCCCCGGCGACAAGATCGAGTCCGTCCGGGACCTGGCGTCCGAGCTTCAAATCAATCCGAATACGATTCAACGGACCTTCCAGGAGCTCGAGCGCGAAGGCATTGTGGAAACCAAACGCGGTCTCGGCCGCTACGTAACGGATGAGGAGTCGACTATTATGCAAATAAAAAAAGAGATGGCGGCGGAGCTGCTGGACCGGTTCGTGAACGGCATGAAGGAGCTTGGCTTTGCCGAAGGCGATATCGTGTCGCTTGTATCAGAGGCGGTCCAATCGGACAATGAGACGAAGGAGGGCGCGTAAATGGTCCCGGTTCTTGAGATCACATCGGCGGGGAAACGATTCGGTTCCAAAACCGCGCTTTCGGACGTCACATTAAAAGCGCAGCCCGGCCGAATTATCGGCCTTCTCGGCAGCAACGGCAGCGGCAAGACGACGCTCATGAAGCTGGCGGCCGGCCTCGTTCCTCCGGATACGGGAGAAATTCGGATTTGCGGCGAACCGATCGGCACCCAGTCAAAAGGCTTGACTTCGTTTATGCCGGATAAGCCGCTTACGGAGCCATGGATGCGGGTCAGGGACGCCGCCGCGTTCTATGCCGACTTTTATGCCGATTTTGATAAAGCCAAAGCGAAGGAAATGCTTTCGTTTATGGGGCTGAAGGACAACGACAAGATTACTTCGCTCTCGAAAGGGATGAATGAACGGCTGCAGCTAACGTTGGCGTTGTCCCGGAACGCAAAGCTCTATTTGCTCGACGAGCCGATTGGCGGCGTGGATCCCGTTGCCCGCGAAAAAATACTGGATGCGATTCTAAACTATTACAATGAAGACAGCTGCCTAATCATTTCGACTCATCTGGTAACCGATATCGAACGGATTTTTGATGAAGTCATTCTTATTAAGGACGGCCGTCTTATCCTGCAAGAAGAGGTTGACCAAATTCGAATGGCTCGGGGCAAAAGCATCGTCGATCTATTCAAAGAGGTGTATGCGGAATGATGAAGCTGCTTAAATACGATTGGAAACGGAACGCAACGCCGATCCTTGCCGCATTCATTATCCTGCTCGTAGCCGAGCTGGCGCTTACGATAATCGGGTGGTCGGACGGCTGGGACGATGTTGTCGTTTACGTGATCACCGTCATGATGTACGCCTTTACGGCTTTTCTCGCTGTGTTAATGGCCTGTCAAACCTTTAAAAGCAATATTAAAGCGTACAGCCGAAGGCTGCTGCCGCTGCCGTCCCTGTATGCGGTCGTAACGCCAATTATTTTGTTGCTGCTGGTTCATCTTGTTCTGTCTCTTCTCTATATCGTCCATGACAGGATCCTATCGCTTCTATTCGAAAAGGATACGCTGCTTACGCTGGCTTCGCCTTATTTGAATGCGGGGAGCGCGTCCGCTGTCGCGGCGGGGTACGTGTGGGGGCTTGTTTTCACAACGATCGTGATCTTCTTCAGCATCGCGGTTTCGCAGACGGTGGAGGGCAGGTCCGGAACATTCCTTGGGATTGTCGCGTGTTTGGGCTTGTTTACTGTCGTTTCCTTTATTGAAAGCTTCATCTCGCCTGCTGACGATTCTTCACAAAATCTGGGCTTTGTTAATCTCGTTATGGAGAAAGCGCCGGACGGAACGGTTACGGTTGATGTCGCGCCGTTTGTGCTGTCGCATTTGGGCGTCGTGCTGTTCGAGCTGGCGGCCGGCGCGGCTCTCGTGTACGGCATTGTCTATATGATGAATCGTAAAATGAAGCTGTAGGGTCCATCACGAACGATATACGTACGTGCCGCATGCCGCAAGCTTGCCGCTGTTTTTGGCGGAGCTTGCGGCTTTTTTATGTTTTTGCGGCCTTCATTCTGCGGTAGTCCTTCGGAGCGAGCCCTTTGCTTTCGCGGAACACGCGGGAGAAGGTTTTGTACGAGCCGTAACCGACCTCCATTGCGATTTCGGCCACGCTCATTTCCGTCGAGGCGAGCAAGCCGCATGCGTGCCTAATGCGAAGATCGCGCAAAAACTGAACATAGGTTTGTCCCGTTGTTTCTTTAATGACCTCGCTTATACGCGAGACGCTCAAGGAGAACTTGGCCGCCAAATCGGACAAGGCAAGCTCATCCTGATAATGCTGGTGAATGTAATGGATGACGGGCCACACCGACCAGCCTTTCCTGCCTTCGTTCAGAGCGGTTTGCTCCGAATCGCAGCCGGATGTTCTCCGTGCCCGGTCGAACAGCACCAATATTTCCTTCAGCCGCAGCTGCAGCATCGTCTGTCTCCAGGGGTGATTCTCCGCGTATTCCCGGTACATATCTTCAACCAGCCATCTCATCCGTTCGTTATCCTTGCCGCTAAGCTGTATGTAAGGGGCGGCGCCCGCCAGATCGATGAGCTTCAGCAAGCCTTCGCCTGAAGCGGATCCCATCAGCAGGTTCATGCTGAACATACAGTTGTACAGCTGGAGCTGGCTGCCGGCCGACGTAAAAATTTCGTGCACCTGATAGGGGAGCACAAAGGTAAAGGTGCCCGGCACCATCGCGTGCTTTGTCTCATTAATCGTCTCGAACCCGGAGCCCTCAACGACATAGGAGAACTCCAGAAAATCATGCCGGTGCGCGCGGAAACCGTTAGGCAGACGGTTTAAGCTGATATGAAGCGGATTTGCCGTGTCCATATTCGGATATGTCTTCAAGTAGTCGGGAAAGTAAGTCATATATCCTCCGAAAAAATGAGATATTTTTCGAAAAAACAAGCACGCTTTTTAGCTACGGTTATTTTAACATAAATGTCGTAAGCGGTTACTGAAAGATTTCGGACAAGTGGACGACATTACTTATCGGAGGGAATCGGAATGAGTAACGGAAATAAAATTAAAATCGGCATCATCGGAGCGGGGAATATCGGCGGCGTGCATGCGCAGGAGTTTTCCAAGCTTTCGGAGCTTTGTGAAATTACGACGATAACGGATGCATATCTGCCGCTGGCGCAGCAAAAAGCGGCGCAATACGGCATTAAAACGGTTGCGGGCTCGCCGGAGGAGCTTATCGCGAGCTCCGACGTGGACGCGGTCGTCATCGGAGTTCCGAATCAGCTGCATGCGCCGCTTGCCGTCCAAGCGATTGAAGCGGGCAAGCATGTGCTGCTGGAGAAGCCGATGGGCATTAATTCCGAAGCGGCGCGTCAAATTTTGAAGGCAAGCAGCGGCTCTGACCGGATCGTGATGGTGGGCCATCAGATGCGTTGGGAAGCGGTGCCGATGGCGATCAAGGAGCAAGTGGAACGAGGCGAGCTGGGTAAAATTTATACGGCCAAAACCGGCTGGTTCCGCCGCAAAGGCATCCCTGGCTGGGGAACGTGGTTTACGCGGATGGATCAATCCGGAGGCGGTCCGCTCATCGATATCGGCGTTCACATGCTGGACTTGGCTTTGTATTTGATGGGCAATCCGAAGCCGGTCTCCGTCTACGGAGCAACGTATGCCGAATTCGGACCGAAGCGCAAAGGGATCGGTACATGGGGCAGGCCGGATTGGAACGGGCATTACGATGTGGAGGACCTTGCTACTGCGCTGATCAAAATGGAAGACGGCAGCACGCTTTCGCTTGAAGTGAGCTGGGCGGTGCACATGGACACCGACAATACGCCGTTTATTCATCTGATGGGAACGGAAGGCGGCGCGAGCTACAAAGGCGGCACAGGCAAGCTTCTGACGGAGAAATTCGACCGTCCGCTCGAGACGCCGCTTGCAAGACCGGAGAACGACGAAGGCGAAAGAGCGCGGCTTAGCCGCCACTTCCTGGAGTGTATCCAAAGCGGGAAGCAGCCGATTACATCCGCGCTGTCCGGCTACACGAACAACTTGATTTTGGACGCGATTTACGAAAGCTCGCGCACGGGTCATGAAGTTATATTGAATTGGGATTTGAACTAGCGGGAAGCGGGGGAAGCATATGCTGAGAGGGTTGTCGGGAGCGGGATTGGGCAAGCTCGAGAGCGGCCGCCAGCTCATTGAGCTGGCCGGACGATACGGTTTTCAAGCGGTGGATTTGGATGCGCGGGCGCTTGTCCGCGAATACGGATTGGACGGCGCGCGCGAGCTGCTGGCGAAACATAACGTCGTGCTCGGTTCGATCGGACTTCCGGTGGAATGGAGGGCGTCAGAGTCCGCATTCCAGGAGGGCCTTGAGGAGCTTGCGTCGCATGCGGCCGCGGCTCAAGCGCTCGGCTGCACGCGCTGCTGCACGTACATTTTGCCGTCGACGGATGAGAAGGCTGCGCATTTTATGGCGGTGGCGACGCGCCGACTCCGTCAGTGCGCCGTCATTCTGGGCGCTTACGGCATCTCGCTCGGACTTGAGTTTGTCGGTCCGCATCATTTGCGCGAAAGATGGAAACATCCGTTTATTTGGACGATGGAGGAGACGCTGGACTGGATTGCGGCCATAGGCGAGGCGAACGTAGGTCTTCTGCTTGACGCCTACCATTGGTATACGAACGAGCTTGGAACGGAAGCCATCGAGGCGCTGCGTCCTGAGCAAATCGTCCACGTTCATTTGAATGACGCCCCGAATGTGCCGGTCAGCGAAGCGTTGGACAATGGCCGCCTCTATCCGGGCGAGGGTGTGATTGACCTTGCCGGGTTTTTGAAGGCATTGGATAAAATAGGGTACCGGGGACCCGTCGCGCAAGAAATTTTGACCGCAGAGGCCCCTAACGGGACGCCGGAAGAGTTGGCCGAGCGTTCCAAAAAAGGGTTTGACCTTGTGTTCGAAGCTGCGGGCATCCGTTAACAGAATCGGGCATCCGCTCATAATATAGGGTAAATGCCCGGTAATGGAGGTGGCCGCGGGTGACTTGGTCAAAGCAGGAGCGGTATTTCCTCGTTTTGTTGCTGCTAGCGCTGTATGTGCTTCTTGTGTTTGCGCTGTTGTTTTTGTTTTTATAGAAGGTTAGGCTCCGGAATGGGCCGTTGTCTTCCGACAGGGAGATGACGGTTCATTCTTTTTTTTTCGAGCATAAGCTAATGACTCGTTACAAATAATGAAAAGGAATGAAGGATTGTATAAAGGAGGATGCGTGAGTTGGCGTCAAAAGGTTCTACCGCAAACCGCTACAAAAAGATGTCGATGTCGCCAAAGGAATATAAGGCGTTTGCCAAAGAGAAGGAGCCTCCCCGTTCCATACTTGGGAATTGCATCAAAGCGTTCCTGGTTGGCGGAACGATTTGCGTCGTTGGGCAAGCGATCACGGAGCTGTTCGTTCATCTGATGAACATGACGCCGGAACAAGCAAGCAATCCTACGGTTGCCGTGTTAATTCTAATTTCCGTCATTTTGACGAGCCTTGGCGTATACGACAAGCTTGCCCAATTTGCGGGAGCGGGTTCCGCCGTCCCTGTTACAGGCTTTGCGAACTCCATGTGCTCGGCGGCGCTGGAGCATCGCAGCGAAGGATTGGTTCTTGGGGTTGGCGGCAATATGTTTAAGCTGGCAGGCGCTGTCATCGTTTACGGCACGGTCGCGGCGTTTTTTGTCGGCATCGTTCATTTGATTCTGGGCACCGGGGGTCAGTAATATGCTACGTGGCAAACAAACCTGGTGGTTTGAGAACAAGCCCGTCATCATTGGCGCAGCGACGGTCGTGGGCCCTGATGAAGGAGAAGGGCCGCTCGCTGCCGATTTTGATTTGGTGCATCAAGAGCTGGACATGCAGCAGAAGTCTTGGGAGAAGGCGGAACGGCTGCTTTTGGAGCAAGCGGCCGAGTTCGCGATGCAGAACGCCAAAGTGGATAAAACCGGCGTTAATTTTTATGTCGGCGGCGACTTGATGAATCAAATTATTAGCAACAGCTTTGCCGCGCGGACGATCGGCGCGCCGTATATCGGCGTGTTCGGGGCATGCTCGACATCGATGGAATCGCTAGCCCTCGCTTCGCAGCTCGTGGACAGCGGAGCGGCGAATCACGTGCTCGCAGGAACGTGCAGCCACAACTGTACGGCGGAAAAGCAATTCCGTTACCCGACGGAATACGGCTCCCAGAAGCCGCCGACGGCGCAATATACGGTGACGGGAGCAGGCGCCGCTGTCATCGCCGCGACAGGGGACGGGCCTGTCGTCGAATGCGCGACGATCGGCAAAGTGGTGGACCTTGGCATTACCGATCCGTTTAATATGGGCGCAGCGATGGCTCCGGCCGCCGTCGACACGATTCAGACCCATTTCAACGATACCGGACGCTCGCCGAGCGATTACGATCTCATTGTGACCGGCGACTTGGCTAGCGTCGGGCATCCGATCGCTAAAGATCTGCTGCTTCAAAACGGCGTGCCGATGGACAATACCGTATTTAGCGACTGCGGCTTAATGGTCTATGACGTGGAGAAGCAGAAGGTTCAGGCCGGCGGCAGCGGCTGCGCCTGCTCGGCCGTCGTCACGTACGGGCACTTGCTGAAGCGGATCCAGAAGGGAGAACTGAAGCGCATTCTGGTCGTGGCGACCGGCGCGCTGCTGTCCCCGCTATCGTATCAGCAAGGGGAGAGCATCCCGTGTATCGCCCATGCGGTATCCATTGCTTCGGGAAAGGAGCTGACGTCATGATCTTTTTGTGGGCTTTTCTGGTTGGCGGCGCCATCTGCGTAATCGGCCAGCTGATGTTCGACGTGCTCAAGCTGACGCCGGCGCACACGATGGCAACGCTTGTAGTCATCGGCGCGATCATTGACGGCTTCGATCTATACGAGCCGCTCATCAAATTCGCCGGCGCCGGCGCGTCCGTCCCGATTACGAGCTTCGGCAACGCGCTCGTTCACGGCGCTCTAACGGAGCTGCATACTTCGGGTTGGATCGGCGTAATCTCGGGCATATTCAAAGTAACGAGCGCAGGCATATCGGCCGCGATCATTTTTTCGTTTCTTGCGGCTTTGGTCGTGCGTCCGAAAGGCTAGAACCGCAATAACCAACGATTGGAGAATCCTGTGGGATTCTCCAATTTTTTTTGGAAGCTGGGCGTTTGTGAAGTATCCATCATCTACTGTAAAATAGTACTATTAAAGCGCATTCCTAGACTACATTCCGGGAGGTTATGAAATGGACATTCGTACTGCAGACGCGCAATTATGCTTAACGACTCTTCGAAGCTTAGACTCTTGTATCCTGGGAAAACATGACGAGATTGAGAGATTGTTCATTGCGGTGCTGGCCGGAGGCCATGTTCTGCTGGAGGATGTGCCGGGCACGGGCAAGACGCAGCTGGTTAAAGCGCTTGCGAAATCCATCGGGGGACAATTCCGAAGAATACAGTGCAATCCCGATCTTCTGCCGACTGACATTACGGGCGTCTCCATCTATCATCCGAAGCAAGAGAGCTTTATGTTCCGCCCCGGTCCTGTCATGACGAATATATTGCTGGCCGACGAGATTAACCGCGCAACGACGAAGACGCAGTCCGCGCTCCTGGAGGCGATGGAGGAAGGCAACGTGACGGTGGACGGCGACACCTATGAGCTGCCTCAGCCATTTATCCTGCTTGCGACGCAGAATCCGATAGAGTTTGAAGGAACGTACACGCTGCCGGAGGCGCAGCTGGACCGTTTTATGATGAAGCTTTCCCTAGGGTATCCAAGCATCGAGGATGAGCAGCAGATGGTCATCTCCAAAGAAAGCTACCATCCTTCCGAGCGGGTGCAGCGCGTGATGGATATCGAAGATATGATCGAAATTCAGCGTCAAGTGCTGAATGTTCACATTGACGATGCGGTTGGCAAATATATCGTGAGCTTGATCCGAGGCACTCGCGAGCATCCAAGCGTGATACTGGGCGCAAGCCCGCGCGCGGCGATCGCTCTGACGCGCGCAGCCAAAGCCAGCGCTTATTTGCGCGAACGCGATTATGTCACGCCGGACGATGTGAAGTCGCTGGCGCCTTATGTGCTGTCGCATCGGCTGCTTCTCCGTACGGAGGCTCGAATGAACGGCGTACGGGCGGAAGACGTGATGGCCCAAGTGCTGCAATCGACGAAAGTGCCGGTCCGGCTAGAGAGATAGCGCGATGGAAGCGACGAAGGCTAAACGTTTTCGCTGGCAGTTCATCGCAGTCGTGTACATTTGCAGCTTGTTCTACTTTTTGTTCCAAGGCGGCAGAACTTCGCTGATGCTTTTTATCATTTTAAATCTTCTGCTGGCTTATTTGTGGATCGGACGCTGGAGCGGCATCAGCAAAGTGACCGGGAACCGGTCTTTCGCCGCGCAAGGCGCGCAGCCGCAAGGCAGCGTGATGTCGGGCGGAGCGCTGGATGTTAGTCTGCAAATCAAAATTCCCGGATTTTTTCCGCTTCCTTATGTCATTGTAAGAGACGGTCTGCTGCGCCACAACGGTCAGAAGCTTAGCTTCGAGACGTCGTTCGTTCCGAACTGGAAGCGGAGCGGAGAAGTGTCGTACCGCACGCCGCCGCTCGCAAGAGGCGAATATCGGTTCCGCGAGACGGAGTGCCTGTCTTATGACGTGTTCGGCTTATTCGAGCATTCCGGTTCCTTCAAGTCGGACGCGGTATTCAGCGTTCTGCCTCAGACGGTTCCGCTTAAGCAGTGGACCGGCTTCCGCCAAGGCATTCGCGGCCCTTATTCCCACGCGGCCGCGTCGCGCTCCGCGAAGGAAACGACGCAGATTAACGGCGTTCGGGAGTATCATTACGGCGACCGTCTGTCGCGTGTTCATTGGAACGCGACGGCCAAGACCGGGCAGTGGAAATCGAAGGCGTTCGAGCGGGAGTCTTTGCCGCGGACGTTAATTATACTTGACCGCCATTTGCCCTCGTATGACGGCTCCTCGCCTGATCGGTTCGAGCTTGCCGTATCCGTCGCCGCTTCGTTTATCGAGCATGGCACGAGGGAAGATACCGCGATGGGACTGCTGTCCATCAGCGATAAAGTAACGATGATGCCGCCGAAGTCGGGGGTGGAGCAGCGGAATACGGTAATGAAGCATTTGACTTTTGTTGACGCGGATGCGCAGTATCCGATTTACAAATCGCTCCAGCAGGCCGATTCGGTCATTGAGCCAGGCAGCTTCGCGCTGCTGATCTCGCCGGAGAAAGGCGGGCAAATCATCCAAAGCATGGAATGGCTGTCGCGCAAAGGCGTAACGCCTTGCCTGATCCATATCGGATCCGCCTCGAAAATTTCCGGCGATATCGCCTGGCGGCGCATCGTAGAGGAACGGGGCTGGCTCGTCTTTGACGTGCGTCAGCTGCAGGAGCTTCCGTCAGCGCTTGAAGGGAGCGGGATCGCATGAAGTGGCGGAGTATCGTTTCGTATTTAAGCAAGCATTGGTATGAACGCTTTGTTTCGATTTTTACGGCAGTTGTCATCATGAGCTGCCTATCGATATTCGAAGGGTATTGGTGGCCGGAGAGCTTTGAGATCGCCTACCGAACGCTGATTTGGGCAGCCGTTATTGATTTGCTCCTTCCTTATAAGCCGAGAGCGCTCAGATGGGCTGTGCAGTGGATCGCTGCGGTGATCATTACATTCCGTCATGCGAGGATGGAATGGGAGGTTGCGCCGCCCGAGCAATCGGGCGAGTTCGGCTGGTGGCTTCAACAGACGCTGGCGGGGCTTCATCCTTTTATCTGGTTCGCGGTTGCGCTGCTCGCCATGCATATCGTGTTCAGTGCCTGGGCGATCACAAGAGCGAGAATGTTCGGATTGATCGGCGCCTCTATCATGGTGCTGACGATTGCGGATTCGTTCACGCCGATTTGGCTCTGGGATAATGTGGCGGTCGTCGTATTTACCGGGCTGATCTGGCTGGTGTTGAACCACTTGCATAAGCTGCAGCTGACGCATCCCGACAGCTGGCGGGATCTGCTCGAGTATCCGATCCGGATTTTGACGCCTGCCATTATCGTATTGTCCGTCTTTTTTATCATTGCTTTAAATGTTCCATCCGTCGCGCCGCTTCTTCAGGATCCTTACACCATCTGGAAAAACGCGCAAGGCGAAGAGGTGCAGGTGTTCCTCGGCGAGAAAGCGATTGTCAATGACAACAACCCGACTTCATCCGGGAACGCAAGCTCGGGCTACAGCCGGAACGATGAAGTGCTTGGCGGCGGCTTCGATTACGATTTCTCGCCGGTCATGATGGTGACAACCTCGCAGAAGAGTTATTGGCGGGGGGAGTCAAAGGCCTTCTATGACGGGAAGGGTTGGACTCGCGAGAGCACCAGCAGAGGCGTAATGACGGCGGGCGTTACGAAAGGCGCGCCTCTGCTTGAGACGGTTGACCGGAGCTTGGCCGAAGTGACGGAGGTTGAACAAATCGTGACGGTGGTCCGCGAGGATCCTTTCCCGGTGCTGTTCGGCGCGGCTCCGGTTTCGAGAGTGGACTGGATCGGCGAGGTCGACGCCTTTAATCCGTCCAGCGTTGCCTGGCTGCCCGATCTTTGGGAGCTTCGGTGGAATGAATCGGTGAAATACCCCGAGATGTACGCGGTTACTTCTTCCGTCGTCGCTTTGGATGAAGAAGGCTTAAGAACGGCGGAGGCGGAGCTGCCCGATCCTGCGGCAAACGCCCTGTATTTGCAGCTGCCGAATACGGTGACGGAGCGGACGCGCGCGCTCGCGGCCCAGGTAACGGCTGAAGGCGCAACCGATTATGACAAAGCGAAGCTGCTCGAAGCCTACTTAAAAAACACGTATGTCTACAATAATAAGCCCGACTTGAAGAAGCTGACGGGCGGCAGCCCGGATTTCGTCGATCAGTTTTTGTTCGAGCTTATGGAGGGTTACTGCGATTATTTCTCGACGGCGATGGCCGTGATGGCGAGAAGTATCGATTTGCCGACACGCTGGGTGAAAGGGTTCTCGCCTGGTTTGCTGCCGAGCATCGGCGGGCCGCCCGGAGAATTTGTAACCCCGGAGGAGATTAACCCGACCGGCGCGGGAACGTACACGGTCCGCAACTCCGATGCGCACTCATGGGTAGAAATTTATTTCGAGGGCTACGGCTGGATTCCATTCGAGCCGACCGCAGGCTTCAGCTTCCCGTACGTAGCGCCTGCCGGCGAAGAAATTACGCTACCTGAGATTGATCCGAATGTGCCGGATACGGATGGCAGCACTGTGGAAACGAAATCCTCGGGCAGCGGAGTATGGGCATGGGCCGCTCTTGGCGTACTGCTTGTATCCGCAGCAGCAGGACTCGTTCTGGCTCGCCGCCGCATTATTACGGCATGGCGCAAGCTCCGCCAAGGCGCCCACACGACCAACGATCAAATCGTGATGGAGACGCACCGGCTTCTTCGGATGTGCAAGAAGCACGGCCTGCGCAGAGAGGAACATGAAACGATGCGCGAGGCGGTGTCGAGATGGGCCGAGGTTTACAAGCGTCTGAAAGACGATTTTCTGTTCGTGCTGGACGGTTTCGAACAGGCGAAGTATGGTTCTAGAGTCGCAACCAGGGAAGAGGCTGACCGCTTCGTCAGCAAAGTCCGTTATTTGATCGGCGAGCTAAAGTAAAATAGCACTTATGCCATACCGCTTGACAGCTTGGCTGGCAAGCGGTATTTTTTTGCAACAAAATCCGTTTGTATGGTATAGTTTCGTAAGATAGCAGGGAGAAAGCAGAGGGATTACGGGATGTTTGAAAGACTGTTGCCGAAAATGAGAGTGCGTTCGGTGTACGATATTAACCTGGATGAGCTGGCGGCGAAGGGGCTGCGCGGCATCATTACGGATTTGGATAATACGCTGGTCGGCGCGAAAGAGCCGCTGGCAACGCCTGAGCTTGTCGCTTGGCTGGACAAGGTTCGAAGCGCGGGATTTAAAGTGGTCATTGTATCCAATAATAACGAAACGCGGGTAGGCAAGTTCGCGGCGCCGCTCGATATTCCGTTTGTGCACGCGGCTCGAAAGCCGACGATGCCGGCGTTTCGCAGGGCGCTTAGCTTGCTGGGTCTCGAAGCGAATGAGACCGTTATGATTGGGGACCAAATGATGACGGACGTGCTTGGAGGCAATCGCATGGGCCTGTTTACGATATTGGTCGCGCCGATCGCTCCGGCGGATGAAGGCGTGATGACGCTCGTGAACAGACGTATTGAACGGTTTGCGCTTGCAAGGCTTCGCAAGCGCGGTTTGTGGCAGGAGGAGGAAACAAAGTGACGGAACAACAACAAAGCGAGACAGCGATTTCCTGTGCGGGCTGCGGCGTGCGCCTGCAAACCGCAAACCAGGAGGAAGCGGGCTATATTCCGGAGAATGCGGCGCAGCGGGATCCGGTTATTTGCCAGCGCTGCTTCCGGATCAAGCATTATAATGAAGCTTCTTCCGTTGCGGTGGATCAGGATGACTTCCTGAAGCTGCTTGGCAGCATCGGTTCGACGAATAGCCTGGTCGTTCATATCGTAGATTTGTACGACTTCGAAGGAAGCTTGATTGCTGGCCTGCAGCGGTTTGTAGGCAACAATCCTGTGCTGCTCGTCGTCAATAAGATCGATCTGCTGCCGAAAGGCATGAATATGAATCGGATCCGAAATTGGGTGCAGAAGCAAGCGAAGGCGCAAGGGCTTCGCACGATTGATATCGTCTTGTGCAGCGCGAAGCGCAATATGGGTTTCGAGCATGTCATCGAAGCGCTTGAGCGTCACCGCGGAGGACGCGATGTCTATGTGGTCGGCGCCACCAACGTCGGCAAATCGACTCTTATTAACCGTTTGATTCGGGATTACAGCGACATGGAACGTGAATTGACGACTTCGCGTTATCCCGGCACAACGCTTGACGCGGTGAATATTCCGCTCGAGGACGGCAAATCGATTATCGATACGCCGGGCATCGTCTATACGAGCCGGATGACGGAGGTCGTTCCGCGCAGCTTCTTGGGCGCGCTCCTTCCCGACAAGCCGATCAAGCCGCTGGTCTATCAGCTGAATGAGAAGCAGACACTGTTTATCGGCAGTCTGGTGCGCTTTGATTTCGTAGAGGGCGAACGCCAGTCGTTTACGTTGTATATTTCCAACGCGCTCAACGTCCATCGGACGAAGCTGGAGCGCGCGGATGAGCTGTACGACAACCATAAAGGTGAACTTCTGGGCGCGCCGACGCTGGAGGAGCTTGCTTCGATACCGGAGTGGACGAGACATTCCTTGCGTGTGAAGCAGGGAGAGAAGCAGGATATTTTTATATCCGGGCTCGGCTGGATCCAAGCGAACGGCATGCGGGGAGCGCTGCTGGATGTGTACGCGCCGAAAGGCGTTAAAGTATTGCTGCGCGACTCCATGATTTAACGGCTGCGAGCGGCTTTGGAGAACGGTTAGGTTGAAGGGGGAACGGCTGTGACTGGAAGTATGGAAGGGAATAAAATCGATAGCCATACGGTGCTTTATGGCGTAATCGGGGATCCGGTCCGCCATTCGAAGTCGCCGATAATGATGAACCGGGCATTTCGCGAAACGGGCATTAACGGGGTGTATACAGCGTTTCATATTCAAGACGAGTCGCTCCGGGATTTCATTGCCGGCGTACGCGCGATGGGCATACGAGGCGTCAATGTGACGATTCCGCATAAGCTTCGCGTGATGGAGCTGCTCGACGAGATTGACGAAGGCGCCCGTGTGATCGGGGCCGTTAACACGATTGTGAACGACAACGGGCGGCTTATCGGATACAATACGGACGGAATCGGTTATGTCCGGTCGTTAAAGGAAGAGGCGGCGCCCAATCTGTCCGGTAAAAAGATTACGGTAATCGGCGCAGGCGGGGCAGCCCGCGGCATTATCTATGCGCTGCTCGGAGAGTCGCCTGCGGGCATCTCCATCGTGAACCGGACAGTCGAGCGGGCGGAGGAGCTTGCGTCTTCGTTCGCGGGCGGCGCGGTTCGCCTGGACGCCGCGTCTAATGATCGGCTTGAGGAGCTGTGCGGCGACGCCGATATCGTCATTAATACTACCTCGGTCGGCATGTTCCCGAACGTGGAGGAGTCGCCTGTTCCGGGCGAATGGCTGAAGCCGGGCGCGGTCGCAAGCGATCTCATCTATAATCCGCTTCAAACCGCATTTTTGAAGGGGGCGGAAGCGCGCGGCTGTACAGCGCACGGCGGGCTCGGCATGTTTATTTATCAAGGCGCTTACGCCTTTGAATATTGGACGGGACAAAGCGCGCCGGCCGCGGCGATGCGGGAAGAAGTGCTGGCCGCTCTACGCGCGTAGTCGGGGCCCGGCACGACGCTGTAAGCCGCAAAACTCGGCTTACAGCCGCTCGCGCGGTGTGTTGCAGGTAAAATAAGCCGAAAAAATCGGCTTACCGCCGCTCGCGAGGTGCGTGGCAGGTGAATAAGCCGAAAAAATCGGCTTACCGCCGCTCGCGCGGCACGAGGCAACTCAATAAGCCGCAAAACTCGGCTTACACCGCTCTCCGCAATGCGTGTCACGGCACTACACGCCTATCCGCCCGCGAGTGCAGGAATCACTACCGATACTACATTGCAAGAAACTGATGGATAAGGAAAGAGGATGTTGAATTTATGCTAACTGGCAAACAAAAACGTTACTTGCGCTCGATGGCGCATCATTTACAACCGATCTTCCAGGTCGGCAAAGGCGGAACGAACGATCATCTGGTGCGCCATATTGAAGAGGCGCTGGAGACGCGCGAGCTAATCAAGGTATCCGTTCTGAACAACTGCTTGGACGATCCGAGGGAAGTTGGCGCGGAGGTTGCGGAAGCGGCAGGCGCAGAGCTTGTTCAGGTCATTGGCAAAACAATCGTGCTCTACAAAGAGTCCAAGGATCACAAAACGATCGAGCTTCCGTAAGCAAGCAAGGAGGAGCGTCTGAAGTGAAGATAGGCATTATGGGCGGAACGTTCGATCCGATCCATATCGGGCATCTGATTGCCGCGGAATCGGCAAGAGAGCAGGCCGGGCTCGACGAGGTTTGGTTTATTCCTACCGCGGACCCGCCGCTGAAGGACAGGGCGCCCCGCGCAGCGGCCGAGCAACGCTATGAAATGGTGAGGCTCGCTGTAGAAAGCAATAGCCGGTTTCGCGTCCTCGACATCGAGAAGAAACGAGGCGGCGTCAGCTACTCGATCGATACGGTTACGGAGCTGCGGAAGCAATATCCCGGTCATACCTTTTCCTATATTATCGGATCGGACCGCATGAATGACTTGCCGAGGTGGCATCGAATCGGGGAATTATCGAAGCTGGCCGGCTTTATTGGCCTAGAACGTCCGGAAAATACGCTTCAGCTTGACGGCTTGCCTTCGTATTTGCGAGAGACGCTGCAGCTCGTTCGGATGCCTCAGATCGGCATATCCTCGACAGAGCTCCGGGAACGGCTTGCTGGAGGCCTCTCTGTCCGTTATCTAGTGACGGAGCCAGTCTTCGACTATATAAGGAGGCATCGATTATATGGACCGCGAAACGATGATTGAACGGGTGAAGGCGGAAATGCCGGAGCGCAGATGGCGCCATACCGAAGGGGTTATGTCGACGGCTATGCAGCTCGCGGAGCGGTACGGGGAAGATCCCGCGCGGGCGGAGCTCGCCGCTATTTTACATGACGTTGCAAAGTTTTGGCCGGTGGACCGCCAGGCGAAGGTTATACGGGACAACAGGCTTCAGCTGGATGTGCTCGAGTACGACAAGGAGCTGTGGCACGCGAGTGTCGGCGCTTGGGTGGCCGAGCATGATTACGGCGTAAGCGACGCCGAAGTGCTGGACGCGATTCGTTATCATACGTCCGGCCGCAGGGGGATGACCAAGCTGGAGAAAATCGTATGGCTGGCGGATTATATCGAGCCCGGCCGCGATTTTCCGGGCGTCGATGCCGTCAGGGCGCTTAGTCAGGAGCATTTGGAGAAGGCGATGATCGCCGCGTTTGACGGTACGATCGGATTCCTTATAGCAAAGGGCAAACGAATTTATCCGCTTACGATTGAAGCTCGGAATGGATTAATTGAAGAAATTGGCGGAAACTAGAGGTTGTACATAAAATGACAAGCGGATGCTTGTAAGGAAAGCTTTGTCACCCCAAACAGGCAGACGCTTACGAAGTATGTATGATGCGAAACAATAAAGGAGGCTTATATATTGGCATTAACAGCTGACAACTTGCTCAAAGCGGCGGTAAAGGCCGCAGAAGATAAAAAAGCGATGAACGTCGTCGCGCTCAGTCTCAAAGAAATTTCGCTCGTTGCGGATTATTTCGTCATCTGCAGCGGAAATTCGGACACGCAGGTGCAGGCGATTGCGACAGAGGTACGCAAGCAAGCAGAGCTGAGCGGCGTCCGTGTGCGCGGCATCGAGGGCATGGATTCCGCAAGGTGGGTGCTTATCGATCTGGGCGACGTGATCGTGCACGTCTTCCATCGCGACGAACGCGACTATTACAATATCGAACGGTTATGGTCGGACGCGAAGGTCGTGGAATTCGCATGAGCCTGACGGCTGGTCAGACCTATACGCTGAAAGTATCGCGCGAGGTTTCGCCGTACGGCTTCTTTTTAAGCGACGGGGAGACGGAGGTGCTGCTCCATTATACGGAGCTTGTCGGCTCGAAACCGGGCATTGGCAACACGGTAGAAGCGTTCATTTACTACGATTCGGAAGACCGGATCGCCGCCACGATGAAAAAGCCGCTGCTGCAGCTCGGAGAGCTTGCCCGCCTGCAGGTGGTTGATGTTCATCCTAGGCTTGGCTGCTTCCTGGAGATGGGACTTAGCCGGCATCTGCTTCTTCCGCTCTCGGAGCTGCCGGAAAACATTCAGTTCCGCCCCCTGCCGGGAGACGAAGTCTTTGTCATCATGAAGCACGACAAAGCCGGCCGTTTGATCGCCAAGCTTGCCTTTGAGGAAGATTTGGCGCCGCTGGTCTTCCAAGCGCCGGCAACATGGCGCAACACCTGGGTCGAGGGCTGGGTCACGAAGACGCTGCAGATGGGCTCTTTCGTCATCATTGACGGCGGAGTGGTAGGGTTTGGCGCCTATGGCCTGATTCCAAGCTCGGAGCGGACGAGGGCATTAAGGCTCGGTGAGCGTGTGCGCGCCCGCGTCACGTTTATCCGCGAGGACGGCCGCGTGAATCTGTCCATGACGGAACGCAAGGAGGTCGGCCGGCTCGAGGACTCGGAACGGCTGCTGGCGTTTCTCAAGGAGCGCCCGAACGGCGGGATGCCGTATTCCGACGAGACGGAAGCCGATATTATTAAGCAGCGTTTCGGCATCAGCAAGTCCGCCTTCAAGCGGGCGCTCGGCAAGCTGATGAAGGATGGGCTCGTAACGCAGAAAGGCAGCTGGACGTATTTGGTCACGCAAGAGGGCGCTGAAGGAGCTGATGCGGAATGACGCAATATGGACGGTTCGCGATGGTATACGACCAGCTCATGGAGGACATGCCCTATGCGGAATGGCTGGGCTTCGCCAGAGAAAGCTGGTCTCGTTACGGCATGCCGAAGACCGTTGTGGATTTGGGCTGCGGAACCGGCAGCCTTTCGATCCCGCTGGCGCGTTCGGGCTTCGACGTGTACGGCATCGATTTGTCCGCCGATATGCTCTCCGTGGCGCGGAGCAAATGGGACGAGTCCCCTCAGCAGGCGATACGGCCCCGCGTCGGCGCCATCCGCTGGCTGCAGCAGGATATGCGCGAATGGGAGCTCGCGGAGCCGGTTGATGCCGTTATTTCGTTTTGCGACTGCATGAACTACCTGACGGAGGAAGCGGATATCGAGTCGGCCTTCCGCGCAACGTACGCCGCGCTGAAGCCCGGCGGTTCTTTCCTGTTCGATATGCATCCGCCGAGCCAATTGATCCGTTATGCGGAGGAGCAGCCGTTCGTGCTGGACGAGAGGGATATCGCCTATATCTGGACTTGCGATTTCGAGGAATCGCGCTGTCAGATCGAGCATCATCTTACGATATTCGCCAGAGAACGGGATGCGGCGTTTTACCGGTTCGAGGAAACGCATCTGCAGCGGGCCTACAGCCCGGATTGGATCGAGGGGGCGCTGCGTAAAGCGGGGTTCCATACGGTCGACCGGTACGCAGATTTTAAGCTCCAGCCCGCCAGCGGCTCTTCAGAACGTTTATTTTTTGCGGCAATCAAATAGCACTTTTATATGCAGAAGGCTGTTCATACGCGATTCTGGCGCGTGTGAACAGCCTTGTTTTATTTCGCTAATGTCGAACAATGACGAAAAAAAGCAAATTGCCCTAAAGCTTCTGAATTTCGATTTCGTCGGACATCGACAGACCTCAAATGGCCGAAAAGGGCTGTTTTTTTACTCCCGGAGCGCGTCTTTCAGCCTGCTGTTCATGGCCGACGCGGCTGAAGTCCGGCGTGCGGCAGCCTCCCGTAAACGCTTGTTTTCTTCCCCTAAACGCAAACATTTTTCTTCCAGCTCATCCATATATTGCAGCAGCTCCGCATGCTCGCGCCCGGCCTCCCTGAACAGTCCGAGCAGCAGCGTGCGCGCTTCCTCGCGCGTAAGTTTAGACTCCATAGCAGCCTCCAATTAACATAAAAATGTCACTATCCCATCATAG
Source organism: Paenibacillus nanensis (assembly GCF_003583765.1). Taxonomy (GTDB): domain Bacteria; phylum Bacillota; class Bacilli; order Paenibacillales; family Paenibacillaceae; genus Pristimantibacillus; species Pristimantibacillus nanensis. The sequence continues at coordinate 278,357 of NZ_QXQA01000002.1, read as the reverse complement.
CGATTTCTGATAGAATAGTCGAGTGCGCCGTAAAATTCGTCTCATAGAATCTCCATATTTTTCATTGACGAGACCTATATCTTGATGTAAAATCAAAAACATGACACAAGATATTGATGGATATGGTGATTTTTTAATCTACTTCTAGTATATCCAGAGGAAGCGCGACAGCCGGCTTAGCGGCGGGCAGGAGCGCTTTTTGATTGCTAAAATTCAGTAGGGGAGCGGACAAGCGGTGTTGGTTGTTTACGATTCAAAAACAGGCAATGTCAAACGTTTCATCAATAAACTGAATATGCGGGCGGTGCAAATCGACGAGCATCAGCAGGTGGACGAGCCCTTCGTTCTCGTCACCTACACAACGGGGTTCGGACAAGTGCCGGAGAAGGTAAATTCCTTCCTTGCCAAGAACCACAAGATGCTGCGCGGGGTATCCGCAAGCGGCAATCGAAACTGGGGGCCCGGCTTCGCCAAAAGCGCGGATACGATCTCTCAAAAATATGATGTTCCTGTCCTTTTAAAATTTGAATTGTCGGGAACAAGTCAAGATACGCAACATTTTGTCGAAAGGGTGCGGGCCATTGAAGCATATTGAACTGAACAACGAATTGATGCAACGCGGAGCGGACGGTTTTTATCAGCTGGACAAAGATAAAGAGGCAGTTAAAGCCTTTATGGAGGAAATTGATCAGAAAAGCGTCAAATTCGCTTCCCTTCGCGAGAAGCTGGATTACCTCATTACGAACGACTACTATGACAATGTTTTCGAAAAATATACATACGAGCAGGTGGAGGCGGTCTTTAATCTGACGGCCAGCAGCGGCTTCGAGTTCCAGTCTTACATGGCGATCTCCAAGTTCTATAAGGACTACGCCTTGAAGACGAACAACAAGGCGCAGTACCTGGAGCAGTATCCGGACCGCGTCGCGATCGTCGCGCTGCATCTCGGGGAAGGCGACGCCGACCGCGCTCTTCGTATCGCGGAAGCGATGATCGAGCAGCGTCTGCAGCCGGCAACGCCAACGTTCCTGAATGCGGGCAAGAGCCGCCGCGGCGAGATGGTATCCTGCTTCCTGCTGGAGATGGACGATTCCCTCAACTCGATCAACTACGTGCTCGGCACTTGCATGCAGCTGTCCAAAATCGGCGGCGGCGTAGCCGTCAACCTGTCGAAGCTGCGCGGACGCGGCGAGCCGATCAAAGGCGTGGAAGGCGCGGCAAAGGGCATTATGCCGGTGCTGAAGCTGATGGAGGACGCATTCTCCTACGCCGACCAAATGGGGCAGCGCAAAGGCTCCGGAGCAGGCTATTACAATATTTTCGGCTGGGATATTATCGAATTCCTGGATTGTAAGAAAATTAACGCGGACGAGAAATCACGCATTAAGACCTTGTCGATCGGTCTGATCATTCCGAACAAGTTCTACGAGCTCGCTGCGCAGAATAAGCCGCTCGTCGTATTCGGGCCGCATTCCGTTCACAAGGCATACGGACAGCATTTGGACGACATGGATATGGACGTTATGTACGAAGAGCTTCTCGCGAACGACAAGATTACGAAGAAGACCGTCATGAACGCGCGCGACATGCTGACGAAGATCGCATCGATTCAGCTGGAATCCGGTTACCCGTACATCATGAACAAATCGAACGCAAACAGCGTGCATGCGCTGAAGGATATCGGCTCGATCAAGATGTCCAATCTGTGTACGGAAATTTTCCAGCTGCAAGAGACATCGGAAATTAACGACTACGGCTTCGACGACGTCATTCGCCGCGACATCAGCTGCAACCTGGCGTCTCTCAATATAGTAAACGTAATGGAACGCAAAAAAGTGAGGGACTCCGTCCATGTCGGCATTGAAGCGCTGACGACGGTCAGCGACTTGTCCCAAATCGACAACGCGCCAGGCGTTCGCAAAGCGAATGAAGAGCTGCATTCCGTCGGTCTTGGCGCGATGAACCTGAACGGCTATCTGGCGAAAAACAAGATCGCTTACGAAAGCGATGAGGCGAAGGACTTCGCGAGCACGTTCTTTATGATGATGAATTTCTACTCCTTGGAGAAAAGCATGGAGATCGCCAAAGAGCGCGGCGAAACGTTCAAGGATTTCGATCGTTCCGAATACGCGAAGGGCACGTACTTTACGCGTTACCTGGAGACGGATTTCCGTCCGAAGACGGACCGCGTGAAGGAGCTGTTCGAGGGCATCTACATCCCGTCTCCTCAGGATTGGGCGGAGCTTAAGGAGAAGGTTCAGACATACGGCTTGTACCATGCCTACCGTCTGGCAATCGCGCCTACGCAAAGCATCTCGTATATCCAAAACGCGACTTCGAGCGTTATGCCGATCGTCGAGCATATCGAGACGCGCACGTACGCCAACTCGACAACTTATTATCCAATGCCTTATCTGTCGCAGGATAATTTCTTCTATTACAAATCGGCGTACAACATCAACCAGTTTAAGCTGATTGATCTGATTTCCGAAATCCAACAGCATGTGGATCAAGGCATCTCCACTGTCTTGCACGTGAACAGCAACGTGACGACACGCGAGCTTGCGCGCTTCTACGTCTATGCTGCGCAGAAGGGCCTCAAGTCGCTTTATTACACAAGAACGAAGCGCCTCTCCGTTGAGGAGTGCACAAGCTGCGCCGTTTAAGCGGGCTGACGATTACTTGATTACGTAGCGAGAAGGAGAATACGATATGAAAGCAGTTAACTGGAATCGTCCGGACGACGATTTTACGCTGACATTCTGGCAGCAGAACGTCATGCAGTTCTGGACGGACGAAGAGATTCCATTATCCGACGATAAAATGGACTGGATGGAAATGTCCGATGACGAGCGCACGCTCTACAAAAACGTGCTGGGCGGCCTGACGCTGCTCGATACGATTCAAGGCGGCGTCGGCATGCCTAAAATTTTGGAGCATGTGGACGGCCTGCAGCGCAAAGCGGTATTGGCGTTCATGTCCATGATGGAGCAGATCCACGCGAAGTCGTACAGCAGTATTTTTACAACGCTTGCTTCCGGGGAAGAGATCGACGCGATCTTCAAATGGGTGGAGGAAAATCCTCAGCTCCAGAAAAAAGCGAAGCTTATCTCGTCCTGGTACACGAATATTACGGGACCGAAAGAGCTGTACAAAGCGATGGCCGCTTCGGTATTCCTGGAAAGCTACTTGTTCTACAGCGGCTTCTTCTACCCGCTCTACTTGGCTGGCCAAGGCAAAATGACGAGCAGCGGCGAGATCATCGATTTGATTCTCCGCGACGAGAGCATCCACGGCTTGTACGTAGGCGTGCTGGCGCAGGAGCTGTTTGCAACCTTCAGCGCGGAAGAGCAAGCTGCGCTGCAGGAAGAGGTGAAGGCGCTGCTGCTGGAGCTGTACGATAATGAAGTTGTATATACGGATCATCTGTACAGTCCGATCGGACTCGAGGAAGAAGTGAAGGCGTATGTCCGCTACAACGCGAACAAAGCGCTGATGAACTTGGGACTCGAGCCTCATTTCCCGGAAGAGCCGGTCAACCCGATCGTCTTCAACGGCATCAGCACGCATACGAAGCAGCATGACTTCTTCTCGAAGAAGGGCAACGGCTATGTTCGCACGATTCACGTCGAGCCGCTGAACGATGAAGATTTTGTGTTCAACTTCTAAACGGACAGCTTGACTCATACATTCAAACTAGATCGCTCTCGACTATGCCCTGCGGCAAGGCGGGGGCGATTTTGCATGTTACTCGCAATCAAAACGGTCTTAGGGAACAACAACTAGAGAGGGAGGTTTATCGGCTTATGAAGTCTGTCTCCGTTCAAGATGTAGCGGCGCGCTTCGGGCTGGAGGTGCTCGCTGGGGCCGATCATTTGGACAGAAAAATCGTTAAAGCAAGAGCCTACCGGCCAGGCTTGGAATTTGTCGGCTACTTCGAATATTTTCCGCAAGAGCATGTGCAGGTGCTCGGCAAAAAGGAAATTACGTATCTTCACCGTTTAACGGAAGCGGAGCGAAATCATCATATCGGCAATATCGTCAAATACCACCCTCCCTGCTTTATCGTGACAAGAGGACAGGAAGGGCTCAAATATTTGACGAAATATTGCGTCGAAGAAGGGATCCCGCTGCTTCGGACGAAGGAAGCGACGGCGGCATTTTTAGGGATGCTGGACGCGTATTTAATCAAGGCGCTTGCTCCGGAAATCGCTGTGCACGGCGTCTGTCTGAACGTATCCGGCATCGGAATTTTGCTTCGCGGCAAATCCGGCGTCGGCAAAAGCGAAACGGCTCATACGTTAATAAGGCGCGGACACCGTCTTGTGGCGGATGACATCGTCGTGCTGAAGAAGCTGAGTCCACAGACGCTTCTCGGCAGCCATAACGAAAAAACGAAGGAATTTTTGGCGCTTCGCAGCGTAGGTCTCATCAATGTCGTCCGGTTGTACGGCAGGAAGGCTTTTCAGGATGAAACCCGGATAACGCTTGATATTGAGCTGACCAAGTGGCGCGACAACGAGCTGAACAACGATCTCGATCTGGAGCCGACGTTCGTCGACTATATGGGCGTGAAAATTCCCCATCTCGAAATTCAGCTCCAGCCGGGCCGCGATGTCGCGGGGTTAATCGAGGCTGCCGCAAATAACTGGTACTTGAAGCAGCAGGGGTACAGCGCGGCGGAAGATTTCATGAAGCGGCTTGAGGGAGATTAGCTTATTTAGAATGGATTAATTTTTGAAAGAGCTATCCTTAATTTGGGAATTTATGCTACACTAATGGATGGGTAAGCTCATCCTAACGCCAACGTCTGACCAATCAAAAGCGTAAGCTTTAAGGAGGAAGAACGCGTGGAAAACTGCTCGATCATCACGAAGCCTGAACTGCATCTTGTCGGAATCAGCTATTGCGGCCCTTACTCATCCTTTCCGGATGAAGCGATTCGGCTGCAGACGGAGTTTCTTGCCAGAAAGCACGAATTAAACGATGCTGTGAGGTCAACCGTGCTGTACAGCCCTTATTTCGGCAATGAAGCGTTCGCAACCTACTGGGCATGCTACGAGGTGCATCATATCGAGGAGCTTCCTCCAGGAATGGTTCAGTTTACGATCCCGGCGCACCGGTATGCGATGGTCGTTTGCAGCGGCAAGCGAATCGGAGAAGGCTATGAGCAATTGTTTGCCTGGATGAATGAACAGAAGCTTCAAAAGGATGAAAAAGCGGTGTCGCTCGAGCTGTTCTATATTGATGAGCAGCATTGGGAAGAAGAGCCGGTAGAGCTGCTGATTCCGCTTAAGGATTAATGACGCAAAGAGCTTGCGAGGAGCAGGTTCTTTTTCTTTTTTGAACAGGAGGGTTTGCTGCAGATGGGAATGGAGCTGCATATTGTAGATGCGTTTACGAAGGAGAAGTTTGCCGGGAATCCTGCCGCCGTATGTGTAGTGGAGCAGGGGATGGCCGATGAACGGATGGCTGCGATAGCGGCGGAGATGAACCTGTCGGAGACGGCTTTTTTACGCAAAATGGACGGGGGATATGAACTGCGGTGGTTTACGCCGAAGGCGGAGGTGGATCTGTGCGGTCATGCTACGCTTGCGGGGGCACATACGCTTTGGGAAACGGAGCGGCTCGGGGATGGAGAGGACGCTGTTTTTTATACGCGGAGCGGCGTATTGACCGTCACCCGCCGCGGGGAATGGATGGACATGGATTTCCCAAGCGAACCGGCAGAGCCGGTAACAGCGCCTAAGGAGCTGATCGAGGCATTGGGGCTGATCCCGCGTTTTGTCGGGCGGAATCGGATGGATTTTTTGGTGGAGGTGGATAGCGAGGAGACGGTGCGTTCATTGCAGCCGGACTTCGATTTACTGAAGCGGCTCCAGGCTAGAGGCGTCATCGTGACGAGCGCCGCTTCACGGAGCAAGCACGCGCAACAAGACCCCGGTACGCAGTACGACATTGTATCCCGCGCGTTTTTTCCGGGGATCGGCATAGCCGAAGATCCCGTTACGGGCTCCGCGCATTGCGCGCTTGCCCCGTATTGGGGCCGGCGGCTGCGGAAGGAAGAGCTGTCGGGCTGGCAGGCGTCGGAGCGCGGAGGGCTGGTCCGTATGAGGCTGGCCGGCGAGCGCGTCATCCTGTCCGGCCAAGCTGTCACCGTGCTCCGCGGCGAGCTTGCGGATTGAGCGGAACCGTAAGCCGTAAAAATCGGCTTACTGAAGCTTGCTAAGCGGCTGTACGCTCGGTAGGCCGTAAAGATCGGCTTACCTGTAGCTTGCGCAGCATCTAAGACCTCGTTCCGGCAGGAAGCAGCAACAAAAAAAGCAAGGTCGCTCTAACGGACCTTGCTTTTCGTCTTTATTTCATGCCTTTCAAGGATGCGGGGATCGATTTGTAGGCGGTGACTCGGTTTTTGCCGTTTGTTTTGGAGAAGTACATCGCTTCGTCCGCCAGCTTGACCAGCTCAGGGACGGAGCTGCTTTCTTTGGTTGTGCTGAAGCCGACGCTGACGGTCACGATCGTCTCCTCTTCGACGCGTTTGCGGATCGATTCCGCGACGGTATCCGGCTTCACGCGGTCAGTACTGATACAGGCCAGCAGCTCTTCGCCGCCGTAACGTCCAGCCGATCCAATGCCGCTCGATTCTTCCTTAATAATCTCGGCTACGCGCTTCAGGACGCCGTCCGCCTTGTGATGGCCTTGCGTGTCATTCAGCTTTTTAAAGTTATCGATGTCGCAAAAAATGACGGCCGCCGATTTGCTGGCCGCCAGCAGACCTTCCGCTTTGCTCGTGAAATGCCTGCGGTTGTACAAGCCGGTCAGACCGTCTACGATCGAGGATTGGTAGGTTGACAGCAGCCGGTCAATCACCCATTCGAACAGCAGCATGAACAGCAGCGAGTAATAGGCGATCGGAAGCAGCAGCGCGAACAGCTGGAAAAAGGGCTGCGAGCCGTGAAAAATATACGCATCAGCCGCGCGGGACAGTTCGTACACAAAAAATACGATTAATGCCGAATAAAATTTTGTATTCATATCAGCCGTTCTCGTCGCCAGCAATATAATAAGAGTAACGACGATGCTGTAGACATCCAGCATAGGGAAGTTGAAGCCGGCGGCCGTGCGCGCTGCGGGATCGAAGGGCTGAACCGCGAACTGCACGATGGCGATAATAACCGTAAGCAGCACCATGATCGTAAAAGGCGTAATCTTCAGCTGGGCGGACCGGTATGTATATAATTTCATAAACACAAAGTTTATAATGATAAAGGAAACGATATGGAGCGCGCTGGACAATAGATAGAACCAAGGAGAGAGCTTCCAGCCTGGAAAAGCAAGCCCGACAAGGGTGCACTGCCTCAGGACGGCAAGCGCAATGGCCGTAATGAGCAAGCTGTATGTTTGTTTATTGCGGTAACTGACGAACAGCTTGATCGACATAAACAGCATCAAGCCTAAAACAACGATGACGGAGCAAGAAGAAAAAAGCTGGCCGTTCGGACCTGTCAGCCATTGCATAATTGTCATATGGAAACCACCATTATATCGAAATGTATTCAAGCTTTACAGAAACATACGTTCTATTATATCATAATTTAGTAGTTTAGATAGTGTAAAGTTATCCTACATCCTTCGAAGCGAACTCTGCTTTAGAAACTTTCAGGAGCTGGACTTATGAACATTTTGCAGGCATTATTTTTCCCTCCGGAGCAGCCCGGAGGCGTATCGTCCATGATCCCTTATATTCAAGATCGCTTCCTTAAGCTGGGATGGGGCATGGAGCTGTTCTCCCTGCCGAAGCGCGTAAGAAACAAAGGTCAAGAAGAAGTCGTATTCCAAACCTTCGATTATACCGAATATATCGGCAATTCTCTAATCGATAAATATATTCAAACGTATAAAGATTACGTCTGGTGGACGCGGATGCGCATTAAGAAGCCGTACGATATTATTCACGCGCATCATCCGATCGCTGCGCTTGTCATGAAGCAGCTGTTCCCGGATACCCCGCTTGTAGTGACGGTGCATTCCAGCTACGAGCGGGAGCTCATCTTGAACGGCAAGATCAAAGAAGGCGGTCCGGAGCATCGGTTCCTTACCTCGATCTACCGGGAGCTGGAGTCGAAAGCGGATAAGCTGATGACCGTATCGGAATCGTTCCGCAGCTATCTGACTCCGTATGTGGAATGGCCGGAGCGCATTAAGGTTATACCGAACGGCTTCGACGAAAAAAGATTTAAGCCGATCGCGCACGAAAACGAAGTGACGCAGCTGATTACGGTGTGCAGGCTTGTTCCGGCCAAAGGACTTGATGTTCTGCTGCATGCGTGCGCGGAGCTGAAGCAGCGGGGCTGTCCGTTCGTTCTTCATATTATCGGGGACGGTCCGATTCGGAAGGAGCTCGAGGATCTCGCGCAGGAGCTGGATTTGTATAATGACATCATTTTTTATGGATACATGCTCCATCCGGAAGAATTTATGCCGTTTTTCGATGTGTTCGTGCTTCCATCCAGAGCGGAGGCGTTCGGTTCCGTATTCGCCGAAGCGGCGCTCTGCTGGCTGGCGCTTGTGGGGACGAATGTCGGCGGTATAGCCGAGCAGATCGAAGACGGTGTAAACGGGCTGCTTGTTCCGCCTGAGAATGCTGCCGCGCTTGCGGACGCGCTGGAGAAGGTCGTCGCGGATCCCACTTATCGGTATAATCTGGCGCGCGCGGGATGGGATAAGGCGAAAAAGGTTTATTCCTTGCAGCGCGTGATCTCGCAGCTGAAGAAAGTATATAACGAAGTGAAAGCGAAGCCGCTGCAGGAGTAGCGGCCGCTTTGTCTTTTATGGAAACAGAAAGCATAGGAAGGCAGGTGGATTTAAGGTGAACCCGTCCTTTCGTTTTATTCACGCCGCCGATCTGCATTTGGACAGTCCGTTCCGCGGGCTAGCCAAAGCTCCCGACGCAGTACGGGAGGCTTTGGCGGACTCTACATTTGCGGCCGTTAGAAGATTAACGGATACGGCAATTGCGGAAAAGGCGGATTTTATCGTCATTGCCGGCGATTTATTCGATGAAGCTGACCGTTCGCTGAGAGCCCAGCTTGCCCTGCTTAAGGAATGGGAACGGCTTGAGCGGGAAGGCGTTGCCGTATTTGCGATCCATGGCAATCACGATCATCTGGGTGGAAAGCGGGCGCAGCTTACGCTTCCTCGCAACGTACATCTTTTTGGCGCGGACAGCGTGTCGCATAAACCGGCCTTTAGCCGTAACGGAGAGCTTGCGGCGTTTGTTTACGGTTTGTCCTATGGGCAACGGGCGGAGACCCGCAACCTTGCCGCCTCATACCGATTGGAGACCGGAGCCCCGTTTCACATCGGGCTTTTGCACGCCAATGTCGGCGGCAATCCGGCGCATGACGCCTACGCGCCTTGTTCCATCGATGAGCTTGCGGCCAGCGGCTTTGATTATTGGGCGCTCGGCCACATCCACAAGCGGGAGCTGCTTTACGAATATCCCCATATCGTGTATCCGGGCAATATTCAAGGCAGGAACCCGAGAGAAACGGGGGCAAAAGGCTGCTGCGTGATCGATGTGTCGGAGCAGAAGCGAGTCGAGATCCGCTTTGTGCCGCTGGACACCGTCAGATGGGCGGAGAGGGAGGTTTCAATTGAGGGAGCTTCGACGGAGCAGGAGCTTCTTAGACGCCTTCAACGTACGGTCGCAACGATTCGGGAGGAGGAAGAAGGACGTTCGATCATGCTTCGGCTGCGGCTGCAAGGAAGAGGAGAGCTCTATTCGAAAATAAACCAGCCGCTAGCGCTAGACGCGCTGCTTGGGGAACTGCAGGCAGGCGAGCCGCTTGAGGATGCGCCATGGGTTTATTGTTACAGCATAACTTCTCAAATCGGCGCTCCGATCGACTGGGAAGCGTTATCGGCAGAGGAAAGCTTTGCGGGCGTGCTGCTCCGCCTCAGCCAGCAGCTGGAGCGGGACGAGGAGAAGTGGCAAGCTTTTGCGCAAATCGCGCTCGAGGATGTTAGGCTTCACGCGAAGCTGGGACGGATAGGCCGCGAGAAATGGGACAAGCTCCCGGCAGAATGGCTGGAGCAAGCGAAGGAGCTGACGCTGGGTCTAATGACCGCATCCGACGGCCGCGCGAGGCGGGAATAATGGAATTGACAAAAGCTTGTATGAACGCAAGGGGGCTTTGCGATGAAGCTGATAGAAGCTCATATCGAAGGCTTTGGACGACTTAGCAGCCGGAACCTCCGTATGGATGCGCCGGTTATTATCGTATATGGCCCAAATGAGGCGGGCAAAAGCACGTTATTCGGATTTTTGCGAACGATGCTTTATGGCTTTGCCAGGAGGTCCAGTCAGGTCGAGCGCGGCGAGCCTGTGTACGGAGGAAGACATGGCGGGCGGCTGATGTTCGAGACGGATTCGGGGGCTCGGTTTCTAGTGCTTCGGCACGCCGATGAGGCCGGCGGGAAGCCGCGTATACGTAGGCTAAGCGACGAGGCGGCTGCAGGAGCAGGGGCAAGTCATGCGCTGCAAGAATTGGTCATGGAGCAAAAGCTTTGGGAGAGCGAGTTTCTGGGCGGCATTCATGAACGGTTATATCGAGGGCTGTTCGCCATTACGCTCACGGAGCTGCAGGAGGTTAGCCTTCTGTCCGGCAGCGAGCTGGGACGGCATTTGTATCAAGCCGGCTGGGAAGGCGGCGCGGCGATCGCCTCGGCGGAGAAAGAAATTGCGCGCGAGATGGACGCGCTGTTCAAAGCGAGAGGCTCCAGCCAGCGGATAAACGCGGGCTTGCGAGCATTGGAGCAGGCGGATACCGAGCTGAAGAAGATCGCCGACGGGATCGAAAGCTACAACCGCCTCAAAGCCCAGGAAGAGGATACGGAGAAAGCGATCGCCGAAATTGCAGCTCAACTGCCTGCCGTGCGAGAGAAGCTCCGTACGGTGCGGAAAGCCGCGCAGCTGCGATCCTCTTGGCTGCGCAGAAAGCTTCACGCTGCGGAGAGAGAGAAGCTGCAATATACGGAACGGTTGTCGCCGGGAACCGAGCTGGAGTGGGAGGAGCTGCAGCGGGGCAGGAATGAAGCGGAGCAGCGGACTCAGCAGCTGGAGCAGGAGCTCGAGCTGCTGGAAAGGCAGAGAAGCGGTCTTCATTACGACTCCGGGCTTTTGGAGAAGGCGGCAAAAACGGAAGCGGCTCTGCAATCAGCCGAACGGATGCGGGCGCTGGAGCTTCAGCTAATGGAATGGGACACGGAGCTTGGCTCGTTGGATGCCGCGATTGGTCAGCTAGTGGCGAGTATATCCCCAGAGTGGACGGAGCGGCAGCTCCGCGAGCTGACGGTTACGCTGGCTGACCGGGATGATGTCCGCGGCGCCCGCGAGCGGGAGCAAGCCTTCCGCCGCTCAGCGGAGCGTTTGGAGGCGGAGATGGAGACGCTGCGCACGCAGGAGCGGGAGCTGGCCGGCCAGCTGGATGCGGCGGAGCTGGCATGCCGGAACGCGCAGAGGAGATTGGACGAGAGCGGGAACGGCCGCTTCGGGATAAAGTCATTAACGAGACCTGCGTTGACAGCGGCATGGGATGCGCTGGACGAAGCGCTTCGCGAGTGGGAGGTAGAGCAGGCTCAGAACCGTCACTTAAGCCAAGAAGCGGAGCCGAAAAGCGCAAAAGGGACGCTGGTGCCTGCTTTCGCGCTGGCGGGAGCCGCTGTTGCGCTTGGAGCGGCGTCGGCCGGCGGATGGCTTGGCCCATCGGCAGGATTGGCGGCTGCCGCTGGTGTAGCGCTTGGAGGAGCGGCAGCTGGCCTGTTTGTTCGCTCATTATGGCTTGGCGGACAATTACAAGGGAGTAGAAGCCGCCCTTCGAACGGCAGAAGCGGCAGGAACGCGCAGCGCAGAGGTTCAACGCAGGCTGAAGCCAGCGTTCGGCATGCGCTGTCCTCCCTCATAACGGAAGCCGCTGCTTATGGAGAAAGCGATTGGCAGAAGCTGCTCCACCGCTCTTCCGGTGACGGAGCAGCCGCCTTGCGCGCAGCTCTGCGGCGGGAAGTGCAGGAGAGGCTGGATGCGATAGACGAATGCGATAAAGCGGAGCAGCGGCGTTTGGAATGCGACAGCAGGCTGCAGCGCCAACGGCAAGTTTTGGGACAGCGCGTCGCCGCCGCCAAGGAGCTGCGGGAGAAAGAGGAAGCGTCAGCGGCGGCATGGCGGATGTGGCTTCAGCAGCGGTCGCTTCCGGCTTCGATGTCGCCGGAGGCGGCGCTGGAAGCGTTCGAGCTTGCAGAATCGGCGCTGGAGAAGCTTGGTCAATTCGACAGGCTGTCCGCCAAAGCGGCTGCCGCCCGTAAGGAGCTGTCCGATTACTCGGAGGAGGCGTCAAGGCTATGCGCCGGCTTGCAGGAAGCGGAGCGCGCGATGCGGGAGAATCCCGTGTATGCCTTGCAAACGTTATATGCCGAGATCAAGCGTCATGCGGCGATTGCCGATGAAGCTCGGGAAGTTCACACGCGCCGGCAGCAGGCGGCATTGGAATTGGAGGCTGCGCGTCAGGAGCATGAACAGCTATCGCAATCGATAAGGAAGATGCTGTCGGAATCCGGACTGTCCGCAGAATCGGAGTTCGTGCGGGCCCTTATGGATCTTAGAGCGCTGGAAACGTTAGACGGAGAGCTGCTCAAGCTGGATATTGAATTAGCGGCCGGGTCGAGCGGGCAGGAGCGGCAGGAGGTAGAGAAGCTTCTGGAGTATTATGACGAGCAGGAGCTGGCGGAACAGCTGGAGCAGCTGACAAGCGAAGAGAGCAGGCTGACGATGCAGCAGCAAGAGCTGCTCGAACGCCGAGGCGCCCTAAAGGGAGCGCTTGAGAGCTTGCTGCAAGAGGATGAACGTCAGCGCCTGCTTGCTGGACGCGAAATGATCGCGGCGAGCCTGGACGCCGATTTGGAACGTTACGCTGTGCTTTCGATCAGCAAGGCGCTGATCGACCGAACCAAGCGAATATACGAAGAGGAGCGGCAGCCGGCGTTGCTCCGCAATGCATCCCGGTATATGAGCCGGCTGACGAGCGGGCGCTATATTCGTGTTAGCGCCAACTCTTCGGAGCCCGGCATTCGTGTGGAGGACCTGCGGCATACTGTGCTGGACAGCAGCTTCTTAAGCCGGGGCACCGCGGAACAGCTTTATCTAGCCATGAGGCTTGCGCTTGCGAAAGAATCGTCGGCCGGCGTGAAGCTGCCTCTCATGCTGGATGATCTATTCGTTAATTTTGACGGAAGCCGGCTGCAGGCAGCCGCCCGGCTGATGGCAGAGCTGTCGGAGGAACGTCAAATCTTATTTTTCACGTGTCATGAACGAACGCGCGATTCGCTGCTAGCTGCTTGTCAGGGGGCGAGACTAGTTGATTTGACGCCTTCTTCAGGAGTGCCTGTAGGAGACTTTCCTTCGAACCATTAAGTACAGCCATCCTAAGCTGATTAAGCCAAAGAGAGGGTACAGGGTGGACAATAGCGGCCCGAATCCGATCTGGCTCGCCAAATAACATAGGGCGAGTATGCCCAGTGTAAGCATTTCGCGGGACCACTTCAATCGCTCCTCCAATTGAAGCGTTAACCCGTAAATATCCGCAATCAGCGTCGTAAAGATTTCGGAGAAAATAAGGAAGATATAAATAAACTGTACGTAATAGCCGAGTTCGCGGGCGATGCCGCCCATCGGGATCGCAAATTGCTGAATGCCTGGCATGTAAACCGATAAAGCAAAATGTCCAGCCATCAGCATAAAGCCGATTCCGATGCCGCCTGCCCAGGAGCCGGCTACTATTGTTTTTTTGTCGCGGATTTCTGCGCCAAGTGGCACAAGAACGGCTTGGGCCAGTGATAAATTAAAGGCGGTGTACAAAAACGGGGAGGCCCATGCGGCCCATATCGAGTGGTCTGTCGTAAGCGTGATAAATTTACTCGAGCCTGGCGTTTGGAATGTATCGATGATGACAAGAACGGTGAACAGCAGCATGACGGGAACCACGATTGCATTCACCGTCAAAATCGCTTTCATGCCTTTCCTCAGCAGAAGAAAGCTGCCCGCGATCGTGATGAGCAGGCCGACTTGATAAGGCAAATTCCAATGCTCGTAGAAGATGGTGCCCGCGCCGGCTAGCATAACGGCCGTAACGCCGAGCAGCACAACAAGCATGAAGTGGCTGATCAGCCGTCCGAAGCGGGGACCGAACAGCGCAATATTAAGGTCTTCATAGGATTTAGCGCGAATTTCGCTGGCGACAAGCATCATCTTGGTGCCGAGCCAAATAAACAGTCCTGTAGCAATTGCGATAGTGAACGTGCCCCAATACCCGAATTTCGTAAAAAACTGCAAAATTTCTTGCCCCGTCGCAAAGCCCGCGCCTACGATCGTCCCCATATAAGTAAAAGCGATATGCAGCACATTGCCCGCCCGTTTCCGCATCTATACCTTCCCCCGTTCCAACTGCTTGCTATATATAGGTAAGGTATGTCCGAAACGAGACAAGCATGACAAGTATATAGGAGTGGTATGTAAAATTTTTCTAGTGGATCGAGCCTTTCATCATCCGTTTGCAAGCAGCTTCATCGATACGATCTCATTCGAGTCCGGGTTCACATCCAGCTTCAATGTCGCGCCTTCCGCATCGTAAATGAGCAAATAATCGGTCGCCGATGTCGGTTTGCCGAGCGCGTCAACCGCCTTCTCCGTTTTATTGCCGATACGAAGACCGTTTAATCCTGCAGCGATTTGCGGTTCGTAGACTTCGACGAATTGAACCGTATGATTCTTGTTCATGCCGACCGAAAATCCTTCGTATTCCAGCACGGTAACCGTTCCAGCCGGATCTTCGAGCGAATAACGGTCGATCTCCTGTCCGTAACGGTCAGCAACCGTATCGCTGCTATCCCCGATGGCCGTGCCATTAAGCGTCGGAAGCGACTTGTCCCATTTCCCCGGCTCTGTTTCGTGATCCTCCTTCGGATGTCCGTCCTGCTGCGCGCCCGAGGTTTCGGTAGAAGCTTTTTGATCCGGGACTTGAGCGGGAGAAGGATGATCCGTCTTGCTCTCGTTATCGAAATAGGACTTTTGCGGACTGTCTGCTTCGCTTGGCTGCTCAGCGGCTAATCCGCCGGCGTCTTCATCTATATTATTCTCACTCTGACAACCGGTTAAGCTAATGGCAAGAACGGCCAGAGCAGCGAACATCCAATGGCTCGATAGCGGCCTGTTCCGTTGTTTGTTCATCTTCGCTCCTCCATTTCAATTCTTTCTATTATAGACGCAAATTTGTCCGCAAAGTTGCCTTTTTTACTCAGAACATTCTCTAGATTGTTGCTGTAACAAAATCGTGTTGCGTTGATTGCTAAACCTATGGTACTTTATCGAAAAGGGTTTTTTGGCGGAGGTTATCATTCATGGAAAAATTGAAACAACGTATATTGGAACAATCGTCGATTCTTTCGAGCGATGTGCTTCGGATGGACGCCATCATCAACCACCAGGTTGATCCGAAGCTTACGATGGAGATGGGGCAGGAATTCGCCAAGAAATTCGCAGAGTACGGCATAACAAAGGTAATCACGATCGAATCGTCCGGCATTCCGGCGGCATTCGCAACCGCTTATGAGCTAGGCGTACCGCTCGTGTTTGCAAGAAGGAAAAAAACGTTGATTGCAGATCCGGATGCTTATATCGAGCGGGTTCCTTCCTTCACCAAAGGGATGGTAACCGATATTATGGTTTCGAAGGAGTTTTTATCCAGCGAGGATAAATTGCTCTTCATTGACGATATTATCGCCAATGGCGATGCCGCCCGCGGTTTGATCAAAATTATCGAGCGCTCAGGGGCAACGCTGGCGGGGATGGGTGTCGTTGTAGAAAAGTCGTTCCAGAGCGGGGGAAGGATGCTTCGCGAGCAGGGGATTAAGGTGGAAGCGCTCGTTAAGATTGCTTCGCTGGACAACGGCAAAATAAAATTTGAGTAAGATGTTCCAGTCGCTTGACACTTTCCCCGAGCGGTTATTTCGCTTATAATGAAGTTCAAGTGATCGAGGGGAGGCATAATTCATGGGGAACATGTCGGCAGATTTTTTGAATGCGAAGTTAAATGATGCCAAAGTGCATTTCGAGAGAGCTCTCGATTGCAAACATACGGAGTTTGATGATCTATATCCTTATATGATCGAGCATCCGCAATTTTTCTGGTACAAACGATATGTCGCTTGGTCAGAATTGCTTACCATCGTGAAGCTATGCGATGAGCTGGAAGTGGAATGGCAGGCTCAGTTCACAAAGAAGCAAGCCGAATATATTACAGGCCGCGTCATGTCCTCGCGCGTTTTGGACGAATGGTACGAAACGAACCGGGAGCATGTCGGTTAATTCGAATAGCATACAAGATGAAACCTCAATGAGTCGGGAAATAGGATCATTGAGGTTTTTTTTGTATAATAGGATTGGAAGTTTTTTCACAATGATCAGTATGGAAGGGAGCACGTGGATTAATGGTGTCAGAGGAACAGCTCGACGCGTTCCGGATTTCCGGCGAAACCGTCCGAGTCGTACGTGACGAGATTGAAGCCAATGATGTGTTAGGCATCGTAGTCGCTTGGGATGAATCTTCCGTCGTCATCCGAAAGCCAAGCAGACGCGTCGTAAAGCTTAGCCGGTCTTACCGTTATATTCCTGCGTCGGAGGAGCGGCATAGCGGCGTTTAAACATAAGATTTAACCCAAACAGGGAAATTATTCGAAGGAGTGATCAGAATATGAAGTGTCCCGTATGCGATGATGTCAAAATGAGGGAAGTGCAGAAGGAAGACGTGCTTATCGATGTGTGCCCAGAATGTAAAGGCGTCTGGCTGGACCGCGGCGAGCTGGAAAAGCTGATGCAAGGCGTTCGCGAGGTACGGCAGGATTACGAACGCATGGAGCAGCACATGCAGAAGGACGCGACTCCGTACAATCCGCAATCGGCGCCGTCTGGAGGGTTTGGCTCAAGCCAGCCGTATACGAACCCGCCGAGCGGTCAGCCGTTCGGTAACCCGCAAGGCGGAAGCCAGAACGGTCCAAGCTTCGGCGGCGGACAGCCTTATGCGAGCCCGCAGCAGGGCGGATTCGGCGCGGCGCCTCCGACGCCTGGCAGCCACGGCAGCTACAGCCCGCCGCCGGCTGGGTATGGATCCGGTCAACCGTCCAATCCAGGTTATCCCCCGCCGCAAAATTATGGCCATGGCTACGGGAAAGACCATTATGGCTATGACAAATATGGCAGACCTTATAAGAAAAAGAAAACGGTGCTCGACGTTTTCGGCGATCTGTTCGATTAAAAAACCAGCCGGGGGAAACCTCGGTTGGTTTTTTTTTTTTTGAAAAAATAAATTTGCTGCTTACAAAAAATGATAATGCAAATTATTTTATATCATGATAGCATCCAAAATGTAGAAAATAATGCAGGTAAGAGGAAGATGAAGCGATGAAAACAAGAGTTGATATGCTCCCGAACTACCGCATTGCCTATATGCGGCACATTGGTCCATATGGTCCTTCCAATGCGCAAATCATGGAAAGCCTAAAGAAATGGGCACAGGAAGAAGGCCTTCTTACGGAATCGGCTATTTTATTCGGAATCCCGCAAGACAACCCCCGGACAACGCTTCCTGAGAAGTGCAGATACGATGCCTGTATCGTTATTCCTGAAGATTTCCTTATGAATGAGGACGGCATTTGCGAGGGTAAGCTGCTCGGCGGCGAATATGTTCTATTTAAAATTAAACATACGGCAGAAGAAATTCAAAAAGCTTGGGCGGAAATATTTCCGGCATTGCACAGCATGGGTGTGACCGTTGACGATAAACCGATTTTGGAGGTATATACTGGCAACATGCTGCTTAATGACTATTGTGAAATAGGCGTGCCGATCAAATCGTCTTAAAGGAAGATTTCGATATCAGGTTGACAGGCGAAAAAAATCCAGGTATCATCATGCTTAATCGTAATAATTACGAATTAAAAGAAAGCGAGCGGATGAAACCAAATGGAACAATCGAAGAAATTGCCTGTAACGGTATTGAGTGGCTATCTGGGCGCGGGGAAAACAACCATTCTAAATCATGTGCTGCATAATCGGGACGGCATGAAAGTCGCCGTGATCGTTAACGATTTGAGCGAGGTCAATATCGACGCTAAGCTTATTCGCGACGGTAACGGACTTTCACGCACGGAAGAGAAGCTCGTTGAATTATCAAACGGCTGTATTTGCTGCACGCTCCGTGAGGATTTGCTGCGCGAAGTAGAGCGGCTTGCAAGGGAAGGCAAGTTCGACTATATCCTGATCGAATCGACGGGAGTAGGCGAGCCGGTACCGGTCGCTCAAACCTTCTCTTATGTCGACGAAGATCAAGGCATCGATCTGACGCGGTTTTGCAGGCTAGATACGATGGTAACGGTTGTTGACGCCTACCGGTTCTGGCGCGACTTCAGCTCGGGGGACACGCTGATGGACCGGAAGCAAGAGGTTGGAGCCGATGATACGAGAGAAGTCGTTGATCTGCTGATCGATCAAATTGAATTTTGCGACGTTCTTATTTTGAACAAATGCGACAGAGTCGGCGATAACGAGCTGGAGGAGCTGGAGAAGGTGCTTCGAAGCCTTCAGCCGCGCGCGAAGCTGATAAGGTCCGTATATGGACGCGTTAACCCTGCCGACATCATGAACACCAAGTTATTCGATTTTGAGGCGGCGAGCCGGTCGGCGGGCTGGATTCAAGAGCTGGAGAAGGAGCAGCATACTCCTGAAACGGAGGAATACGGCATTTCATCTTTTGTATATGAACGGATACGCCCGTTCCATCCGGAACGGTTAATGCGATGGATGAATGACTGGCCGGAGGAGGTTGTCCGGGCGAAAGGAATAGTGTGGCTTGCGACGCGCAATGATATGGCGCAGCAGCTTAGCCAGGCAGGACCGTCCATTCAATTCGGTCCGGCCGGTTATTGGGTGGCGTCGCTGCCTCCGGCTGAAAGAGCCGAAATCTTTCGCGAAAATGCAGAATTGCTTGAACAGTGGGACGCGAGCTGGGGAGATCGGATCAACAAATTCGTGTTAATCGGCCGTTCGATGGATCGGAAGGCCCTAACGGCCGGGCTGGACGCTTGTCTGCTGACGGATGACGAGATGAAGGCAGATTGGAGCACATGGAAGGACGAATTTCCGAATCGGCTCGACCTGCAGCTGGAGGAGCAGCTTCAATCATAAGCCGAAACGAAACAGGGCGGTCCCGTACGGACGGCCCTGTATTTCTTCCTTTATACATACCGACAAGAGCAAAAAATAAAGCCCTTCCGAAGAAGGGCTTTATACGCTTATGTACAATGGATAACTCCATCATGTGAGTAAAGATGGTGCGGTCGAGAGGACTCGAACCTCCACGGCTGTTACACCACTAGAACCTGAATCTAGCGCGTCTGCCAATTCCGCCACGACCGCATATCTGATGTCAACCTCTTGTGTCGACAAGAAATAATATATCACAGCGACTATGGGTGGGTCAAGCATTATTTTAATATTTTTTTATTGTTCACTAGCGGCATAATCCATACGGATACTCGGGGTGTATTCCGGCCAAAGCTTCGTTACAGGCTGAAATCCCGCTCTGCTAGCGCTATAGGGGAAATCGTACCCCTAAATCCGAAATTGTACCTTTACGCCTGGATCCGGTTTTCGCTACCATACTTAATAAGTAAGCGCTGTCAACAAAAATAGGCGGTAAACTCAAATCGGGATGGTGTGACATGGGGGCAATGAAGCTAAGCTACACAAGTCCGGCAGCCGGCTGGGCGCAAGGACTTCCGATCGGCAACGGACGGCTGGGCGCCGTTATTCAGGGAGGCATACAGTCTGAAACGTGGAGCCTAACGGAAATTACATATTGGTCCGGCAAGCCGGAGGAGCCGAAAGGCGACCCTGCCGCAAGCAGGCTTGCTCTTGAACGGATGAGGGAGCGTTTTTTTGCGGAAGATTACGAAGCGGGAGAAAGGCTGGCGCGGGAAACGCTTGAGCCCGAGAAAGGCAATTTCGGGACTCATTTGACGTTATGCGACCTCGTTCTTCGCTTTCATTATAAGGGACAAGAGGAATCCATCGGTCCAATCAAGCGGGAGCTTGATCTGGAGGAAGCTGTTGTGTCGCATGCCTACGAATGCGCCGGCGTCCGTTACGAGCGGAATGCTTTCGCCACACATGCGGCTGACATCATGGTGTCGCGGCTGGCCGCGGACCAGCCTTCCGCTTTGTCCTTTACGCTGGAGCTGGTCGGGAGGACATCGAGCTTTGAGACGGAGCTTACCAAGGAGGGAGCGATCCGCTTTATAGGGCGGGCGGTGGAGACGATCCATAGCGATGGAAGCTGCGGCGTCCATGCGCGCGGACTTGTCAAGGTGGAACTGCAGGGCGGTGAGATCGGGATAGATGGCGATAAGCTGTTGATTATCGGCGCGGACGAGGCGATTCTATACATTGGCGTAACAACGGATTACAGGAAGGAAAGCGGCAGTTGGGAGCGGCAATGTGACGAACAGGTCGAGCAGGCCATTGGAAAAGGATTTGACCGTTTGAAGTCGGAGCATGTGGCCGATTATCGAAAGCTTTACGAACGCGTTCAGTTGGATGTTGGCGATTCCGGGCATTCGGCGTTGCCGCTTGACGAGCGAATCCATCTGCTTAGGAAAGGGATAGGCAAGGACCCGCAGCTGTACGCGCTGTTTTACCAGTACGGCCGATATTTGACGATAGCGGGTTCCAGAGAAGATTCGCCGCTGCCGATGAACCTGCAAGGGCTATGGAACGATGGGGAAGCGAACCGTATGGCCTGGAGCTGCGACTACCATCTGGACGTGAACACGGAGATGAATTATTACCCGACGGAGGCTGCCAATTTGGCGGAATGCCATGTTCCGCTGATGCGCTTTGTGCAGCGGCTCTCCGAATACGGACGCGCGGCGGCTAAAGCTTTCTACGGCTGTGACGGCTGGGTGGCTCATGTATTCACCAACGCCTGGGGGTTCGCGTCGCCCGGCTGGGGTCTCAATTGGGGGATGAACGTAACCGGCGGTTTATGGATCGCAGCGCAGCTGAAGCAGCATTATGAATACAGTCTGGACCGGCGGTTTCTGGAGGAGACCGCTTACCCCGTGCTGAAGGATGCCGCTTTGTTTTTCCTAGATTACATGACTATACATCCAACGTACGGCTGGCTTGTTTCGGGACCGTCCAATTCGCCGGAAAACAGCTTTTATCCGAGCGGCGGGGCCGAAGGCGGCGAATACGCGTTATCTATGGGAGCGACGATGGATCAGATGCTCGTGCGGGAGCTGTTTCATTTTTGTATGGATGCGTCAACGACCCTTGGTGTGGATACGGAGCTCCGCGATAGGCTGGCCAATGCGCTCTCGCTGCTGCCGCCGCTAAAAATCGGAGCTGGAGGCCAGCTGCAGGAGTGGCTGGAGGATTATGGCGAAGCCCAGCCGGAGCACCGGCATATGTCGCATCTGTACGGGCTGTATCCGGGCGATCAGATAACGCCGCTGCGTACGCCCGAGCTAAGCGAAGCGGCGAGGATCACGCTTCTAAACCGGATGGCGCGTGAGGGTCTCGAGGACGTTGAGTTTACGCTTGCCCAGTTCGCTGCGAGCTTCGCGCGTCTGAAGGACGGAGAGAACGCCTTTAAGCAGCTGAACTATTTGATCGGACAGCTTTGCTTCGACAATTTGCTGACGTATTCCAAGCCCGGCATTGCCGGCGCTGAAACGAATATATTTGTAGCCGACGGCAATTTCGGCGGCACGGCTGCAATCGGAGAGATGCTGATGCAAAGTCATGCGGGATTCATCGAGCTGCTGCCCGCCCTTCCGGCCGCATGGAACGGCGGGAGGGTAAGCGGGCTTCGCGCCAAGGGGGGCGCGGAGGTCGATATCGCCTGGCAAGAAGGGCGATTAACCGAAGCGGCGATCCGGCCGAAGCATGCGGGGCGGGTCGCTGTCAGATACGGCGGCAAAACGGTCTCGTTCGAGCTGGAGGCGGCCCGCGTCTACCGGCTGGACGGCCGGCTTGATCTTGTGTCCGAATAACAACGGCATAGCCTCACGCTAATAAGCAACTGTTTGCGGCAGTTGCTTTTTCTTTAGGCGGGGCTTGCAGGATTGGCCGCAATCGGTTATGATAGCGCTCTCAAAGCGATGAATCGGGAAGGAGGCCGCATTCTTGCCTAGGTTCTCTAGCGTGTTCAGAAGATTTTTGATCTCGTATATTATTATTCTTATCATTCCGAGCATTGCGGGGTATATGTCTTACCAAACCGCCATTACCGTTACGGAAGACGTCTCGATCGAAAACGGCGTGACGCAGCTGCAGAAGAGCAAAGAGATATTGGAGCGACGCATGGCGGAGGTTGAGGGCTTTACAAGGCAGCTCGCGATCAATCAGGATTTAAGCATCCTTATGAACGAAAGCGGATCGGATGACAGGGCCAATGTGTACGGCATTTGGAAGATGATGCGCGATGTGCTGACGTTCGGGCAGACGAACGACTTTTTGCAGCATTTTTATGTCTATCTTAAAAATTACAACGTGGTGCTGACGCCCGGCGCAGCCTATTTCAGGCCGGAACACTACTATGACACCTACCGCTATCGCGATATGAAGTTTGAGAATTGGAAAGCCGAGGTGCTGGAGCGGACTCACCGAAGCGAAATTATGCCTCTCACCGACTTTGTGGACAACAAAATTGACACTTCGGTCGTTACGTATATGCAATCGCTGCCGCTCGACAGCTTTACCGGCTCTTCCCCCGCCGTCGTTGTGGTTGTCATCGACCAAAAAACGATTACGGGACTATTGTCCGGCATTACCGACCGGTACGGAGGCTGGGTTCACATCTCGGATGGAGAAGGCCGCACGATCGGTCTGATGGGAACGGAGGAAGCCAAGGTCGCCGAGCTGCAGGCGAGCGAGCGTTTCGACAGGGAGAAGCAGAGCCAGTTCTACAAGGACGACCTTGTTATTACGATACGCTCCGAGGCGAGCGGCTGGGTGTACCGGGCGGGCATTCCGAGGCATGTGCTGATGGAGGACGCAAATCAGATCAAGGCGATTACATGGACCGTTACCGGCATCGCGCTTGCTGTCGGCATCGTTGTAGGCTTCCTCCTGTCCTACCGGAACAGCGAGCCGATTAACCGGATATTAAGCGTCATGAAGGAGCAGTTCGGGCAGGAGACGCATTCGCACAGGAACGAATACGATTTCTTGCACGGCAATATTGCCCAGATGCTGACCAACAACAGGCGTCTGGAGGCTGAGCTGCATCGTCAGGCGCCTCTCGTGAGAGACGCTTTCTTAAAGCGGCTTCTGGCGGGCGAGTTCCAAACGCGGGAGGAAGCGATCGCCGCGGCCGTGCAGGCGAACGCGGGTCTGGGCGGGGATACGGGATATGTCGGCATTTTTCAGGTGAACGGTTATTCGTTGTTGGACAATGTGGAGGTGCTGAATGAGCTGAATGCGGCCAGGCTTATTCTGAAGCAGGCTCTGACTGATTCCGGCAGCTCAATCCGGATGACCGACAGCGGCTCGGACAAAATCGTGTTTCTGTTCGCGTTCGCCGATCTGCAAACGGCGGAGGGCATCGGGAAGGAAGAGGTGGCCAAAACGCTGGAACGGATCGCCCGGCATGCGTTCGAGGACTACCGCATTTCGGTAACGGCGGCGCTTGGCAGTCCGTTTAGGTCGGTGACGGAGGTCAGCCAATCGTTCGAGCAGGCGAAGCAGGCGCTGGACGCCGCTATCCATGCGAACCGGAAGGAGCTGACCTGGTACGAGAATATTCGCCAGGACAGCGCCACGTACCATTATCCGGTTGACCTGGAGCTGCGCTTAATCGGTACCGTCCGGGCAGGGGAATTGGAGGAGGCGAGACGGATCATCCAGTCCATAGTGGTTCAAAACACGGAGCAGCGCGAGCTCTCCTTCGAGATGAGCCAGCAGCTTGCGGGGGAAATGAAAGGGACGTTCCTCAAACTGCTTGATCAGAAAACGTTTATGGAGTCGGAGCAATTCGAGGAGCTGAAAACCCGCATTATCGACATCCAGCCCGGCGAGCCGCTGGAGACCATTCAAGCTGAGCTCGAAGCGGTTATGGAAGCGATGTGCGGCGTCATCCGCAGCAGAAAAAACGATCACCATGCCAAAACCGTGGAGCAGATTAAATCGTACATCGCCCACACCTATTCGGATTCGGCGCTCACACTGTACCGGATTGCCGAGCAAGTGGAACGCCCGGAAAAATACATTTCCCAGCTGTTCAAGGAAGCGACGGGGGTCAATTTGTCCGATTATTTGGAAAATGTGCGGATGGAGCAGGCGGCCATGCTGCTGAAGGGCGAAGCGCTTACGGTGGACGAAATCGCCGCCCGCGTCGGCTATAACAGCTCGCATTCGTTCCGCCGGGCGTTCAAGCGGGTGATTGGCGTATCGCCGAGCATGTTCCGGCAAAGCGCTGCTGATGAATAAGGAGGGAAGACGCGTGAAAATCGGATACAACCGAATATCGGCAGCTCTTCTGCTGCTCCTGCTGCTGAGCGCCTGCGCTGTCGCGTCCCATGCGCCTGACGATAAAGCTCGATCCGATGCCGGCGCGATTCGCATTCGGGTATTCGCCCAGCAGGATCCGTCAGTCGATTTGGCGACAAACGATTTTACGAAGGAGCTTGAAAGCCGCTTTCAGGTCCGGTTCGACTGGATCGCGGTGCCGTCGGCAGGGGCTAAGGAGAAACGGCAAATTTCGCTGGCCGGCGGAGATTACCCCGACGCATATATTTTGACGACATACGTCGATCAATTCTCGCAGGCGGATGTGCTCAGGTACGGTCAGCAGGGCGTATTCCTGCCGCTTAACGATCTGATCGACCGATACGCGCCGAACATAAAAGCCGCTATGCAGGAGAATGCAAGGCTAAGGGCCTTCAATACGGCGCCTGACGGGAATATTTACGGTCTAGTCGGGTACAGCGAGTGTTACCACTGCTCCTACCCGAATAAAATGTGGATCAACACGAAGTGGCTGAAGCAGCTTGGACTGGAGCTGCCCCGGACGACGGAAGAGTTCCGCCAAGTGCTGAGGGCTTTCAAGACGAGCGATCCGAACGGCAACGGCGCGGCGGATGAAATTCCGCTCAGCGGCTCCATTGAAGATTTCGGCGTTCGCGTCGTCCCGTTTTTGATGAACGGTTTTATTTACGACGATGACCGGACGTATTTGCAAGTGAGAGACGGCAAGGTGAGCTTAGCGGCAGACAAGCCGGAGTGGCGGGAGGGGCTGGCTTTTATCAAATCGCTCTACGACGAAGGGCTGATCGATCCCGGCGCTTTCGCGCAGAACGCTTCCGCTTTCAAACGGATCGGCGAAAACGCTCCGGCTCCCATTCTTGGCGCGGGCGCGGCCATGCATCCCGACATTTTTGTCGATACGGGACCAGGCAATACGCGGGGAAGCGACTACAATCCGCTTCCTCCGCTGGCCGGTCCGCATGCTTCGTATGCGACGCATGTGAATATCGGCGTCACGCCCGGCGCCAAGTTCGTCATCACGAACAAGGCGAGCAAGGAAGCGCAAATCGCGCTCATCCGGATGGTCGATTATATGTATACGCCGGAAGGGCAGGCGTTCGCCGAGACGGGGAAGGAAGGCGTCGATTGGCGGAGGCCGTTTGACGGCGAGCGGGCGCTTAATCCCGAGATGGAGCCGCGATTTGCCCGCATTCCGTTAAAAATCGGGGAGAAATCGAACAATTCCGGCTGGAGCGGCATGGGGCATTTCTATATGCCGAGGAAATACCGCGACAGCTGGGTGCAAGGCGACGATATCTACGCCCCCGACGGCTATGAGCGGCGGCTGATGGAAGCGACCCGGCTTTATGAAGGACATGGGCCGGAGGAGCTGCTGACGGTCGAATCGCTTTGGATCGATCCCGAAGAGGCGGATGAACTGAGCTTCCTGCAGCTCAACATCAAAAGCTTTGTGGAAGAGCATACGCTGCAATTTATTACCGGAGACAAACGATTGCACGAAGATTGGGAGTCATACGTGAGCGGCCTGCGCGAGCTAGGCGCAGACCGGTATGTGGACATTATGCAGAAGGCATACGACGCCGCTCCAAAGCCGTAATCGACCTACGAAATGAATAAGAGAGGAGACGCGGTCTCCCCCACAGGCCAACCCGGCGCGGGTTGGTCTTTTTTTGCGCCTCAAAAAGGAAGCAGCACATGCCTTGCGTAAATGTACGCCCATCGCCCATTTGTCCGGCCGGATTCGGGCGAAATGTACGCCGAAATGACGAAGTGTACCTACCGAAACGATGCCGTCATTCCGTATGATCGGACTTACAGAAAGCGCTGTCATACCATAAGCGGCAAGCATCCGAGGAGGGATCGTTCTGAAAAGAAATATCGTCATGACAAAACGCGCCATGCTCCCCGGCGCACGGCGGGGGACGCTGGAGCTGGCGGGAAAGAGCGTGAAAAAGCATTGGCAGCTGTATCTGCTTGTTATTCCGCCGCTGCTGTTTTTTCTTATCTTCAAATACGTGCCCATGGCCAACGCGGTGCTGGCCTTTAAGGATTACAACGTCATTAAAGGCATTTGGGGAAGTCCTTGGGTCGGTCTGAAATATTTTCAGATGTTTTTCGAAAACCCGATCTTTTGGACGCTCGTGCGGAACACGCTGCTCCTTAGCTTTTATCAATTGCTGGCGGGTTTTCCGATACCGATTCTGCTGGCGCTAATGCTGAACGAAATACGGAATGGACGCTTCAAGCGGTTCGTGCAGCTCGTTACGTTTGCGCCGTATTTTATTTCCACGGTCGTCATGGTGTCCATTATCATGCTGTTCCTGGCGCCGCGGCTTGGCTTCGTCAATATCGCGCTCCAATACTTCGGCTTCGCTCCTATTAATTTTTTGGGCGAGCCGGACATGTTCCGATCCATTTATGTATGGTCGGACATTTGGCAGACGGCGGGATATTCGGCGGTCATCTACCTGGCGGCTCTAGCCGGTATTGATCCGACGTTATACGAAGCGGCTAAGGTGGACGGAGCGTCGCGGTTCCAGAAGATTTGGCATGTCGACCTGCCCGGGATCCTTCCGACCATTACGATTATCCTCATTCTTAACGTAGGCAGCATCATGTCGATCGGCTTCGAGAAAATTTATTTGCTGCAAAATTCGTTGAACCTGCCCAAATCGGAGGTTATCGCAACCTACGTGTACAGCATGGGCCTGCTAAACGCCAATTACAGCTTCGCCACAGCGGTCGGATTAATAAACTCCGTCATCAATCTCATGCTTCTGGTCGCGGTCAACAGCTTCGCCAAACGAATATCGAACAACAGTATTTGGTAGGTAAGGAGGAACGATACATGGCTGCTTCATCCCTGGTGTCCAAACGAAAAATTCGAGAGTCGGCCGGTGACCGAATTTTTGTTTTTACGATTTACTTCATATTGAGCCTGGTGCTCGTTGCCGTACTGTATCCGCTCATTTATATTGCCAGCAGCTCGATCAGCAGCCCTTCGGCCGTCGTATCCGGCAAAGTATGGCTTTGGCCGGTGGATATTTCGTTCAGAGGGTTTCAGACGATATTCAAGACGCCGCTTATTATGACGGGTTATGCCAATTCCCTGTTTTACATGGCTGTTGGAACGTTGATCAGCGTTACGCTCACCGTCATGCTGGCTTATCCGCTTTCAAGAAAGACGTTTTTTGGCCGCAACGGCATTCTGATGGTAGTGCTGTTCACCATGCTGTTCGGCGGGGGCTTGATTCCGACTTATCTTGTCGTGAAGGAGCTCGGGATGATCGATTCCCGTCTGGCCTTGCTTATTCCGAATGCGATATGGGTGTGGCAGGTGATCATCGCGCGGTCCTTCTTCCAATCCGCGATTCCGGACGAACTGGCCGAAGCGAGCGCGATCGACGGATGCAGCGACTGGCGGTTTCTTAGAAGCGTTGTCCTTCCGCTGTCGAAGCCGATATTGGCTGTACTCGTCCTGATGTACGCCGTCGGGCAGTGGAACGCTTATTTCGACGCTCTGATTTATTTGAAATCGGATAAGCTGTTTCCGCTTCAGCTTGTGCTGAGGAGCATCATTATCCAGAACAACAGCGCGGGAGCGATGGATATCAGCATCCAGGTGCAAAGGGCTCAGCTGGCGGAGCTGCTCAAATATTCGCTGATCGTGGTGGCGACGCTGCCGGTGCTCCTTATTTATCCGTTCGTTCAGCGTTATTTCGTGCAGGGGATGCTTGTCGGTTCCGTCAAAGGCTGATGCTGTTTGCAGCTCATGAGGAGGTGAGGGACATGTAGCCTTCCGGGAGAGGATCGCTTACGCGATGATAAGCTTCGAGGAACAAGGTTCGATCATACTTGCGAATGAAAAGGGGAGTAGAATGCAAATGAAAAAGCTTAGCTGGAGCCTATTGTCGCTCCTTCTCGTGTTGACGCTTGTCTTGGTTGCCTGTTCGGGCAATAACGGAAATGCCGGCTCAACCGGCGCTTCGGATGACGGCTCATCCGGCACGGCATCGGAAACGGAAACGCCGTCCGAGCCGGTGGAGATCAGCGTATTTGCCGTGCAGGAGCAAGGCATTGATCTGAGTACGAATAAGTTCACGCGGCACGTGTCGGACATGTTCAATATTAAATTCAACTTCGAAGTGATCCCTTCAGACGGCGCAAAGGAGAAGCGCCAAATCTCTTTGGCGAGCGGAGATTATCCCGACGCCTACATGCTGACGCATTACATTGACCAATTCTCGCAAGCCGATTTGCTGAAATTCGGCAAACAAGGCGTCCTCATTCCATTAAACGATCTCATCGACAAATACGCTCCGAACATTAAAGCCGCGATGGAGTCCAACGCGGATCTGAGGACATTAAATACGGCGCCGGACGGCAACATCTACGGGCTGGTCGCTTACACGCAATGCTTCCACTGCTCGTACCCGAACAAAATGTGGATTAACACGGATTGGCTGGAGAAGCTGAAGCTCGACATGCCGACTACGCCGGAACAATTCAAAGAGGTTTTGAAAGCGTTTAAGACGCAGGATCCGAACGGCAACGGCAAAGCCGATGAAGTGGGACTGAGCGGGTCGACGGAAGAATTCGGCGTGCGCGTCCTCCCCTTCCTGATGAACCCGTTCGTCTACAATGACGACCGAAACTATTTGAATATGACGAACGGTAAGGTGGAATCGGCCGCAATCAAGCCTGAATGGAAAGAAGGACTCGCGTACGTCAAATCGCTCTACGACGAAGGATTAATCGATCCGGGCTCGTTTACGCAAAACGCTGAAGCGCTCAAAAAGATCGGCGAAAACGCGGACGCCGAAATATTGGGCGCCGGAGCGGGCATGCATCCGGCCATCTTCATCGATATGGCGGGCCCGCGCTTTCCTAAATATCATCCGGTGCCGCCGCTCCAAGGGCCGAACGGTTCGTTCGCGACGCATGACAACGGCGGAGTATCGCCGGGCGGCAAATTCGTCATTACGAACAAAGCCAGCGAAGAAGCGCAGATCGCGTTGATCAAGCTTGTCGACTATATGTTTACGCCTGAAGGGCAAACGAATGCGGGCTCCGGTATGAAGGGCATCGATTGGGAGGATCCGGCGCCGGGCGACCAAGCGCTTGGCGAAGGCGTCAAGCCCATGGTCAAAACGATTCCCGGCAAGGAAGGCGAGCCGCCTCGAAACGCGGGCTGGTCCGGCATGGGCCATTTCTATATGCCGAAGGAATACCGCGACAGCTGGGTGCAGGGCACGGATATTAACGACCCGGCGAACTATGAGCGCAAGCTGTACGAAGCGACGAAGCTGTACGAAGGCCACGAGCCGAAGGAGCTGTTCCCGTTCTGGTCGATCTGGATCGACCCGGCGGAAAGCGATGAAATGAGCATGCTGCAAACGAACATTCGCAACTACATCGATCAGAACGCGCTGCAATTCGTAACGGGCAGCAAGGATTTGGATAAAGACTGGGACGCCTATGTACAAGGGTTAAAGGATTTGAAGCTGGACCGTTACCTGGAAATTTTGCAAAAAGCTTACGACGCGTCGGCGAAAGGCTAAGAGGAGAAGCGCGAAGTCGGATGCCTCCGATGAGGTGTCCGACTTCCTCCCTCGAATAAAAGGCGAGGTGCAAGACATGAATGGAACGCATGCAGTCATTCGACTGAACGACTTCGGGATCAAACCGGATTCGGGAGAGGACGCGGCGGTAGCGATTCGTATGGCGATTGGTGAAATGGCAAGGATCGGAGGTCCTGTCGTTTTTACTTGCGATCCTGGAAGATACGATTTGTATCCAGAGCATGCCGCAAAAGCCTGCTATCCGGTCTCCAACACAGCCAGCGAAGTCGAAAATCCCGACGCGACCAAGACAATCGGTATTCGTCTGCAAGGTTTAAGAAACGTCACGCTCGACGGCAACGGTTCGTTGTTTGTGTTCCATGGCAAGCAAACGATGATCGTTGTGGACGGCTGCGAAGACGTCAGCATCCGAAATCTTCGGCTTGATTACGAGCGGCCGACCGTGACAGAGATGACCGTTGAACGAATAGGCGAGAATTTCATTGACGCCGTTGTCCATAAGGACAGCCGTTACGAGCTCGAAAACGGAGCATTGACCTGGGTAGGAGAAGGCTGGCGCTTCCGGGACGGTCCGATGCAGGAGTACGATCCACTGACCAATACAACATGGCGAATCGGCAATATCGTCATGGCCGCCGCGCGAATCGAGGAGAGGGAGCCGGGCAGGCTGCGGTTGATCTATGCCGAAGGCTGGCTGCCGCAGACGGCGGTCGGGCGCGTCTTCCAAGCCAGGGACGGCATTCGGGATCAAGTCGGCGCGCTTATTGTAGGAAGCCGCAAGGTGGCATGGCGCGATTTCGGCGTACATTTCATGCACGGACTCGGATTGGTCTGCCAATTCAGCGAGGATGTGACCTTCGAACGAATGGAGCTGGCTCCCCGCGCGGATACGGGACGCACCGCCGCCGCTTTCGCCGATTGCATTCACGCGTCTGGCTGCCGGGGATTAATCCGGGTAGCGAACAGCCGGTTTGCCGGCGCCCACGACGACGTCATTAACGTTCACGGTACATATCTGCGCGTTGCGGAACAGCCTTCCGAGGATGAGCTGATTCTCCGGTTCATGCATCCGCAAACGTACGGCTTTCCCGCGTTTTTCGCCGGGGACGTCATCGCATTCGTTCGTTCCGAGTCGCTGATTTCGTATGGAGAAGCCGTCGTGGAGGAGGCGGAGCTCGTCGAACCGCGCGTGATGCGGATCAAGCTCGACCGGCGACCGCCGAAGCAACTGCGCGCCGGCGATGTTATCGAGAATGTAACTTGGACGCCGGAGGTTGAAATCGTGGGCAACCGGATGGCTCGTATTCCGACTCGCGGGATACTGGTGACGACGCGCAGAAGAGCGCTTATCGAAGGTAATTTTTTTGAACGGATGACCATGTCCGCCGTACTGGTCGCATGCGACGCCAGCAGCTGGTTCGAGTCCGGCATCGTGACGGATTTGACCATTCGGGGCAATTCGTTCCTCGAATGCGGGCATGAGGATGCAGCCGTCATCTCCATCTCACCCGAGATTGCGACGGCGGAAGAGGGACTGTATGTGCATTCCGGCATCACGATCGAAGGCAACCGGTTCGACATGTGTAACGCTCCATTATTGGAAGCCGGCTGCTCGGAAGGTTTGATTTTTGCCAACAACCTGATCGTAGGCGCGGATAGAGGCGGCGAAGCCGGGGCGGTCATTCGGCTGGCCGCTTGCGACAAGGTATCGATCGTTAACAATCGTTATACTTGGCAATCGGCACAAGGGTGAAGGGAATAGCGGAGGGGGAGCCCTGTTGTTAAACCACAATAACGACGAAAGGCGGAAAACGATGACTGGAACGAAAGGGAAGCAGAAGAGCGTACGGTTCAGCTGGATGAGGAAGGCAAGAGCCGCCGTTTTGGCGGTAGCCGTTTTAGCGGCGCAGCTCGGTTTTATTATACCCGGCGCCGGCGAGTCGGCGACCGTGGAAGCCGCTTCGAAAGAAATTGCGGCCAAGCCCTATATGGGCTGGAGCAGCTACAGCATGCAAGTGTACGATCACGGACAATGGATAACCGCAGAGCAGATCAAAGCGCAATCCGACGCGATGAAGGAGAAGCTGCAGCCTTACGGCTATGAGTACATTAACGTGGATGCGGGCTGGAATGGGGGGATGGACGGGTATGGCCGGCCGATTCCAAGCACAACCTTGTTCCCGGACGGGCTGCAAGACGTGATCGATTATGTGCATGCCAACGGTCAGAAGTTCGGACTGTACGGCATTCCCGGCCTGTCGCCGGAGGCGTACGAGCAGGATTTGCCGATCTATAACGCGCCGGGCTGCTCGATGAAGGATATCGGCGACCCGACTCGAGGGTCCGATTATTGGGGCTTCGGCTACAAAATCGACTTCTCGAACGACTGCGCCCAGAAGTACATTAACTCCATCGCGGACTTATATGCGGAATGGGGCGTCGATTTCCTGAAGTTCGACAGCGTGACGCCAGGATCCGGAATCTACGATCTCTCGCTCGATGCGCGTGATGACGTCAAAGCTTGGTATCAGGCGCTTGAGCCGCACGATATTTGGCTCGAGCTGTCATGGGCGGTCGACATCAACTATATTGACCACTGGAAAAAGTATTCGAACGGCTGGCGCGTCGACTGGGATATTGAATGTTATTGCGGAGACGGCGGATTAACGACATGGTCGAGCATCGCGCGGCTGTTCCCGATCGCGGAGAAATTTTGGCGTCACGCGGGTCCCGGCGGCTGGAACGACTTCGATTCGCTGAACGTCGGCAACGGAGCGATGGACGGCATCACGCCGGATGAACGCAGGACGGCCATGACCTTCTGGAGTTTGTCGTCGGCCCAGCTCTATATCGGCAACGATATGACGCGGCTGGACGATTACGGCCTGGAGCTCCTTACCAACGAAGTGGTTATCGCGGTGAATCAGGCCGGACGTCCGGGACGCCCGGTATCGACCGCAACGCCGCAGCAGGTATGGTACTCGAACAACGGAGACGGAACCTTTACCGTCGGCTTGTTCAATTTGGCGGATTCGCCTGCTACCGTTACCGTGAATTGGAGCGATATCGGGCTGAATGGTTCCGCCTCGGTTCGCGATCTGTGGAGCCATGAAGAGCTTGGACGATTCGAAACAGGCTTCAGCTCCGTCGACTTGCCCCCGCATGCTTCGCGTCTGCTGAAGGTAAAGGCTCAAAACGGCACAATCCGAGTCAACGACGATGATACAGGCATGCGGTATAACGGAGAATGGATCCGGAACGGCGGCAAGGAAATGAAGGCCGACGAGCAAAATCTGGTCATTAACGTAAGCGATTCCGAAGCGGCGGACAGCACGATCAGCCCGACTGCCGTAAGCTTCGACAAGAAGGAATCCGCGCAGAGTGATGTCCAGACAACGCTGGCATGGAACGGCAATTCGCTCAGCGCCATCACGAACGGCGGGTATACGCTGCAAGAAGGCGCGGATTATACGGTCGACGGCAGCCTCGTCACGATAAAGAAGGAATATCTCGCTTCCAGACCGGTTAGCACGACCAGCTTGACGTTTACGTTCAGCGGCGGTTCCGCGAAAAGTCTGACCGTAACGATAAGCGATACGACGGTAAGAGACAGCAGCGTTACTCCCGGCGCGGTCAGCTTTGATCTTGCCGCGCAATCCGATGTGGCGCTGACGCTGTCGAGGAACGGCAATACGTTAACAGGCGTGACGCGGAACGGAGCCGCTCTTGCAGAGGGAGCGGACTATACGGCGTCGGATACGCAGATTGTGCTAAGCAAGGATAAGTTGGCGGCTTTGACCGCCGGAACCTACCGGTTGGCTTTTGATTTCGACGGCGGTTCGCAGCAGAAGGTCGCGTTAGTCGTGAGGGACACGTCGGCAGGCGGCTCGATTTCTCTCAACAATGACGATCCGAGCATCCGGTATACCGGCTTCTGGAACCGCAATTCGAATCGGGGACTTGGCGATTATATGGATGATGTCCATTTTGCGGAGAAGAACGAGCAGGACTATTTGGAATATACGTTCACGGGAACCGGCATCGAATATATAACGGAATTGGACCCTTCGCAGGGCGATATCGATTTCTACGTTGACGGCGAATTCAAGCAGACGGTCAGCACGTATAATTTGGGCCGTCAGGCGCAAAAGCCGGTATTTGCGATTACCGGACTGCCGGATAGCGAACATACGCTGAAGGCCGTTAAAAAGTCTGGCATTTTTATGCTGCTCGACAAGCTGAGAGTAATTACGCCTGACTTGATCAGCAGAACCGAAGCCGGGTTCGACAAAGCGGCCGGGCAGCAGGCGGATGTTGCCATAACCGAGGCGACGGACAGAGGCTTGGCGGGCATCAAGCTTGGCGCGGCGGATCTCGCGGAGGGCGCTGATTATACGGCGGCGGAGGGGACAATTACGATTAGGAAGGAGTTTCTCGGCACCAGACCGGTCGGCCTGACGAAGCTGCTCCTTATCTTCGACGGCGGCGCGACGCAGACGCTGACGATCGCCGTGCGCGACTCGCTGGCGGCTAACAGCTCGATTAGCCCGGCCATTGGCGAATTTGACAAGAAGGCGGATGTTCAGGCGGATGTAACGACGACGATGGAGCTTGAGGGCAACGCGCTGGTCAGTATCCTAAATGGCGAATCTGCGCTGCAGCCTGATGTCGACTACGCTGTAACGGGACAGCAAGTTACGATTAAAAAGGAATATTTGGCAAGTCGGCCGGTAGGCGTGACGAACCTGACCTTCACCTTCGATCGCGGCGAAGCGCAGACGCTGTCCATTACCATAAGCGATTCGACGCCGAAGAACAGCTCGATTTCGCCGTCAACAAGAAGCTTCGATAAAAAGGCGGATATGCAGACGAATGTGACGACGACGATTACGTTCAATGGAAACAACTTAGTCGGCGTGATGAATGGCGCCGCTGCCCTGCAGGAAGGTACGGATTATGAGCTAGCCGGCAACCAGTTGGCGATCAAAAAGGAGTATCTTGCGAAACAGCCGACAGGTATGGCTAATCTCACATTAAGCTTCAGCGAAGGTGCAGCGCAGACGCTTGCCGTGACCGTTAGCGATACGCTGCGGGGCCGCTATATCGACATTAATGATGACGAAACGGGGATTTTGTACAAGGGTTCTTGGCAGCATAACCGGAACAGGGGACTTGGCGATTTCAAGGACGATGTGCATTTTACCGAAAAAGACAACGATTTCTTCGAGTTTACGTTCCAAGGCACGGGAATCGAGCTGATTACGGAAAAGGACCCGTCGCAAGGCGATATGGATATCTATATCGACGGCGAGTTCAAGCAGACGATCAGCACCTATAACGACACCAAACAAGCGCTTCAGGCGGTATACAGCATTGACGGTCTGGAAAATGGCACGCACACGATCAAAGCAGTCAAGAAATCGGGCTTCTACATGCTGCTGGATCAATTCAAAGTGAAGGTGCCGGATCTGCTCGGACCGGACACGGCAGAAGTCGATAAAGCGGCGGCCTCCGACGTGACGACGACGCTCGCCGTCGACGGCAGCAATCTTATTGGTATTATGAACGGCGAAGCCGTTTTGGCGCGGGGAACCGATTATACGCTTGACGGCGACTCAGTAACGATCAAGAAGGAATATTTGGCGAAGCTGCCGAACGGGCAGGCGGCTCTGGCGTTCTCCTTCAAGGGCGATCATTACGATGACATCCATTATACGGAGACGAATGGCGATTCCGTCACCTATACGTTCACGGGCACGGGCCTGTCGTTCAGGGCGCCTAAAGGGCCGGAGCAGGGTGAAATCGATATTTACGTAGACGGCGTTTTGCGAGAAACAGTGAACGCGCATCACGCGAGCCGGTTGACGGGCCAACCGGTATATAGCGTTTCGGGCCTGGCCGGCGGCGAACATACCTTTAAGGCTGTCAAAAAGTCAGGAGCCGCAATGCTGGTTGACGGTGTGGCGTTTAGCGTTCATTCCGGCGCGCCGACGCCTACTCCGGATTCGGGCGTGCAGGGACCGCCAAATGCTCCGATGACGGAGACGCTGACGGGGAACGTGGAAGCTGGGGATGGCAAAGGCGGTATTTTGGCCCATGTCGTCATTACGAGAACGACGAAATCGGACGGAACGAAGCTGGACGAAGTTGTGTTGACTCCAGAAGATGCGCGTAAGGTAGCGGAGGCGGCCAAATCCGGATTCGGATCGGCAACCATCGTCATACCTGATACGGAGGATGAAGTCGCCGAGACGAAGATTACGGTACCGGTAGAAGCAGCCGGGCGCCTTGCGCTGGAGTGAGTCTCGGCATCACGACGGGGCATGCGAAGCTTTTTGTTCCCAGCGAATCGCTGAGGGGCTTCGACCAAGATCTATTTTTCCGGCTCGTTCCCTTGAAGGATGACAGCGAGGCGAAGGGAATCGGGAACCGCGCCAGCCAACAATCGGTCGTAACGGTTGTATCCGGCGGTCAAGAGCTTCACGTGCTGGGGAGACCGATGTCGATCGAATCGAGCATGCAAGGACGAGACGTAAATGTCGTATTGCCGCTGGCGGGACGGGAGTTCTCGGAAGCGGAGCTGAGCGATATAGGTGTCTATATCGAGCATAGCGACGGCACAAAGCAGCTGCTGAAAGGCGTTCTTGTTCCTTACAACAGCCAAGGAGACCGTGGTTTGCAATTTGTCGTCGACGGCTTCAGCCTGTTCGCGCTCGTTCAAGTGCCGGGTCTCGGGGAAACCTATGAGCATGAGGCCTACATGAATGGCTATGGAGACCGGACCTTCAGACCGGACCGAACGATTACCCGCGCTGAGATGGCGGCCATTTTGTCCAGGGTGACGGCGAAGGAAGCGGTGTCCGCGGATAAGAGCTACTCTGACGTAAATGCGGGAAGCTGGGCGAAAGACGCGATATCGTCTGCGACGAGTACGGGGTTGATGCAGGGGTATCCGGACGGATCCTTCAAACCGGACCGCAACATCACTCGCGCTGAAATGGCAAAGCTGGCTGCGCTGCTGCTTGATGCTTCGCCGGCCTCTGGAGCGGGCTTTGCCGATGTTTCCGGCGGATGGGCCGAGGACGCTATTCTAGCCGTTCAAGGCGCAGGTATTATGCGCGGCTATGAGGACGGAACCTTCAGGCCGGAGCAGCCGCTGACACGGGCCGAAGCGGTGACCGTCATCAACCGCGTGCTAGGCAGAGGGCCGCTGGAAGGCATGGCATTCTCCCCGTGGAAGGATGTCGAAGTTACGCATTGGGCCTATCGCGATATAGCGGAGGCTTCGGTTCCGCATTCTTACGATCAGACGGATGACGGAGAACAATGGGCGGGATAAAGCGCGGGAACGAGCCGGCGAGGGATGGAAACCGATGACGGTTCGCCGAGCTAACGTCAATGAATAGCGTAGAAAGGGACAGTCGTCATGACTGTCCCTTTTTGGTAGTTTGGTAGGAATACGCCTGTGGCGTGCCGCATTTGCCTGTTACGGTGTCTGCCGGCAGGCAGGTAATCTGATTATTTGGCGGTTAAATTGATGTGATCCAGATCGGTATCATCATTGAAGATGAAGGACAATGCATAGTCACCCCGAATATAGACGACCTTGTTTTGCTCGAGCTTGCCGTTTTTGATGATGGAGGATTTATCCGGCTTTCCCCAATTCTGCTCAAGCATTTGCAAAGTGATGCCGCCGATGTTGGTCTGCCTCTCTACATTCGTGCCGAAATAGCGGATTTCGCGAAGCCGGTTCAGCTTGTAGCTTACCGCATAACCGGGATTGCCCATCTCCGCATGATAGACGTCGAAGGCTTCGGCGTCCTCGCCCGGACTTGGCGGCTCCCCAAGTACTTCCTGGACATCCTGCCTTGTGCTGACGCCTAAAGTAAGACCGGATACGGCTCCGGGGAATTGGCCTTTCAATGCAGGCTCAAAGAAGCTGTTCAAGGTTTCTAACGCTTTGGCTTCGTCTCCATGAACGGCTGCCGGCGCCGTAGGGGAAGCCGATTCCGATCCGGAAGAAGGCTCTGGCTTAGCGGTAGCGGATGGCACCGGATCGGTTATCGGTGAAGGCGTCGGTTTCGATCCCGAATCAGACGTCGGAACCGGCGTTGTTCCTGTTTCGGGAGTCGCGGCGGACGCAGGCTTAGGTGTGAAGAGATGTTCGGACACACCGACATATCCCAGTGTAACGGTTGCAGCAAGCAAAACGGCGCCTGCCGTAAGTTTGAAACGCTTCATGCTGTCTCCTCCTTGGATGTCCGTCTTTTTGGCGGTAACAGCATAATAGACGAAGCCCGGCTAAAAAAGTTGCATGTGCCAATTATATCCTGCGTCACTGAGTGATGGAGCGGGCTAACCGCGTGCGTACAGGCTGCTTTTATTCCGGACACATCACCTTACGGAGAAAGGCAATTGCCGCTTTTTGCAGTAAACAAGCTGCGCTGAGGCATCCCGGGCTCGAGATCCGCTCACTCCAAGCTTTTAGTATCGCGTGGCGTAACTATTTGCTCGGGATCCGCTCACTCCAGGCTATTAGTCACGCGTGGCGTAACTATTAGCTCGAACCCGCTTATTCCAAGCTTTTAGTAACGTGAGGCGTAACTATTAGCTCAAGCCCAGCCCACTCTTGGCATTTAGTAACGTGAGGCGTAACTATTTGCTCGGGATCCGCTCACTCCAGGCTATTAGTAACGCGTGGCGTAACTAATGCTCGAGATATGCTCACACCAGTCCTTTAGTATCGCGTGGCGTAACTATTAGCTCAAGCCCAGCTCACTCCAAGCTTTTAGTAACGCGTGGCGCAACTATTAGCTCAATCCCAGCTCACTCCAAGCTTTTAGTAACGCATGGCGTAACTATTTGCTCGGGATCCGCTCACTTTAAGCTTTTAGTAACGCGTGGCGTAACTATTAGCTCGGGATCCGCTCACTTTAAGCTTTTAGTAACGCGTGGCGTAATTATTAGCTCGAACCCGCTTATTCCAAGCTTTTAGTAACGCGTGGCGTAACTATTAGCCCAGCCCACTCTTGGCATTTAGTAACGTGTGGCGTAACTATTAGCTCAAGCCCAGCTCACTCCAAGCTTTTAGTAACGTGTGGCGTAACTATTAGCTCGAACCCGCTCATTCCAAACTTTTAGTAACGTGTGGCGTAACTATTTGCTCAAGACCAGCTCACTCCAGGCTATTAGTAACGTGTGGCGTAACTATTAGCTCAAGCCCAGCCCATTCTTGGCATTTAGTAACGTGTGGCGTAACTATTAGCTCAAGTCCAGCTCACTCCAAGCTTTAGTAACGTGTGGCGCAACAATTAGCTCAATCCCAGCTCACTCCAAGCTTTTGTATCGCGTGGCGCAACTATTAGCTCGAACCCGCTCACTTTAAGCTTTTAGTAACGCGTGGCGTAACTATTTGCTCGGGATCCGCTCACTCCAAGCTTTTAGTAACGCGTGGCGTAACTATTAGCTCGAACCCGCTCATTCCAAACTTTTAGTAACGTGTGGCGTAACTATTTGCTCAAGCCCAGCTCACTCCAGGCTATTAGTAACGTGTGGCGTAACTATTAGCTCAAGCCCAGCCCACTCTTGGCATTTAGTAACGTGTGGCGTAACTATTAGCTCAAGCCCAGCTCACTCCAAGCTTTTAGTAACGTGTGGCGCAACAATTAGCTCAATCCCAGCTCACTCCAAGCTTTTGTATCGCGTGGCGTAACTATTAGCTCAAGCCCAGCTCACTCCAAGCTTTTAGTAACGCATGGCGTAACTATTTGCTCAAGCCCAGCTCACTCTAAGCTTTTAGTAACGCGTGGCGTAACTAATAGCTTGAGACCCGCTTACACCAGTCCTTTTAGTGTCGAGTGTGAGTCCAGCCGCTTTACCGCTACCACGAAATATCGCAAGTATTCGCAAAACGGTTCTATTGTTCGGGGAGGGAGGAGTTTCTACGATATTGGTATGGAAGCTTCCCTTAAATCCCCTAATGAAACGGAGGACTGGCAATGCCGGAAATCAAGATTAAAATGTATGAAGGACGTACCGAGGCGCAGAAGGACGAGATTGTGGAAATATATACGCGAGTGCTCTCCCGTATTATCGACAGGGAGCCAGAGTTCATCACGATCGAGTTTAACGAGATTCCGCTCGACGAAAACGCGCCGCCCAACTTGAGTAACAAGAGAAACTAAGTTCACAGCCGCCAGACAAAGGCCGGCGGACTAACCAGCCGAGCGATTGCCAAGCATTGTGGCAAGGACGAATAAAGACCAGGTATCGATGGAGATACCTGGTCTTCTACGAGCTTCAAAGGCTGCTATGCAAATCAAATAAAATAAAAAAAGGCTCAAGCTCGTGCGCTTGAACCCTTTATATGGTGCGGTCGAGAGGACTCGAACCTCCACGGCTGTTACACCACTAGAACCTGAATCTAGCGCGTCTGCCAATTCCGCCACGACCGCATGTCTCGGTGACGTTTTCTATACTAGCACGCATCGATAGGCCAAGTCAATCATTCCGTTAAAGTTTAAATTTTCAGCCTATTCCGCATACTCGAGAGCCGAGGCCTTCTACCAGCATTTCTTAATAGAAAACGGACGTTGACTTCGCCGCTGCCGACTGCGTTCGGGCTGAACGGAAGGGGACTCGCGTGGCGTTTCAAAATCGATTTTACCTGTCGAGGCGTGAGAGTCGGCCTCTGCTGCAGCAATTGAGCAGCGGCGCCTGCGACAATCGCTGCGGATACGCTTGTTCCCGACAAGAGGAAGTAATGCCTTCCGACTCTTAGATGAGGCGTCTCCCGGTCCTGCCTGGAGCGGGGAGCACGAAGCGAAGTAATCGATTCCCCCGGCGCGACAAGATCCGGCTTGGCGACGCCGCCCGCCGCCGGTCCGCGGCTGGAATAGAAGGTGATATTGTCATCCGATTGCCTGATGCTCCTGCGGTCATCGACAGACCCGACCGTAATGGCTGATGGACTATTGCCGGGCGACTCGATCGAACCGCGTTTGGGTCCGCTGTTTCCGGCGGCCGTCACGACGACAATGCCTGCACGAACGGCTTTCTCGACGGCTTGGCACAGCGGATCCTCGCTGCAGCGCGTAGTCGCCGTGCCGCCGAACGATAGGGTAAGGACGCGCAGGCCGAGCCGTTTTCGATTTCGAATGCTCCATTCAATCGCGCGAATAATCGTGGAATCGTAGGCATCACCCGCGCTGTTAAACGCTTTAATGGCTACGATTCCCGCTCCTGGTGCCGGTCCTCTAATCTTTCCTCTGCTGGATCTGCCGTTGCCTGCTATATCTCCCGCTAAATGCGTTCCATGGCCGTTATCGTCATAAGGGCGTCTCCGTCCGCGCACAAAATCTTTAAACGCGACAATTCGGTTGCGCGGGCGAGTGAGATCCGGATGCGGGTAGACGCCGGTATCGATTACGCCTACGTTAATCCCTCTGCCGTCTATTCCTTTCAACCGCCGTCCGGCTGCAGATCCGATAGAGGGAGTCGCGACCGTAAGCGATACCTTTTTTACGCCGTCCAAATATATTTTTTGAATGCCTTTGCAGCCGCACATCCGTTTCAAGCAGGTTAGAGATACATCGGAAGCAATGCAATTGAGAAACGCTATTCGGCGTTTGACCGGCAGCTCGCTTGCGCCAAGCTGTTTCTGCAGCGCTTGAATGCTGGAGGAGGTCAGCTTCTTCTGGAATTGAACAATTACGCGGACTTTTCTATTCTTGTTACCGTGACGATGCATTTTCCGGACCAGATTTCGCAGAGGCGGATTCATTAACGATGAATGTCTTACAAGCCAGCTAAGACGGTTAGTCTTCATACGTTCACTCCTTTCGAGCATTGTATGCTCGGATGTATGACTAGGTAAGGGCTGCCTTTTATCCATTTGGGGTTCTGAGCTCTATGAATCTATCTACGTGTATTCACCTGTTTTTAAAATGATAGGTTTCTGTTGTTTCAAGCTGCGAGCATCGCGAATCTAATATAGTATTCCCAATGAAAGGTGTGAATGCTGATGAAGGTAGTAAAAAGCAAAGCAACGAGAGTTCGCCGCGCAGTCCGCAGAACAAGAAGAACCGCTGCGGTGCCAAGAAGAAGAAGACGCAGAATTAGACAAACGCTGACCAGACTTCATGTTGTAGCTGTTCGGACGAATACCCAGAATACGCCGCATAATTCGGCCGGCTGGAGAGCGATCATTGAGCAGCAAGGGGTAGCGGATCAGACGGCTACTTTCGATTCAACCGGCGTAGCAAGATTTAATAACATCACTACTTTAACGAACGCGCCTGTCGCATTGACGATCGAAGACGCAGCCGGTAATGAATTGTTCACAAGAACATATGGCTCAGGCCGAGAAGTTCTTGTAGCTCGTTTTGCTTAATCCCATGTCGACAACCTAGACAAGCCTTCATGCAACAGCGGCAGCGCTTAAACCGGAGAGTTTAAGCGCTGCTGTCTTTTTTGTTTCATAAAGCTGGCACGATTGGGGATATTAACGTATTGAATCGAATAAAGACCTTTTATAAAAGAACGGATGTGACTTTCGATTGGACAAGCGCAAGAGAAGAGGGATGAAACAAACGAGGCTATACCTGACAGGAGCGATTAGCTTTGCAATCCTCCTGGGAGCGACCCCCTCAGCTAATGTCTATGGGCAGGAAGACATGTCGAGCCGTACCGTCGCTATTGTCATTGATGACTTCGGCAACGGCATGACGGGAACAGAGGAGATGCTGAAGCTTCCGGTGAAATTTACGGCGGCGGTGATGCCCTTTATGCCTACGACGAAGCAGGACGCGGAAGCCGCCCATAAGCTCGGACATGATGTTATCGTTCATATGCCGATGGAGCCGAATAAAGGTAAGAAAAAATGGCTTGGTCCGGGCGCTCTCACTTCCGATCTGACGGACGAGGAAATTCGTAAGCGCGTGGAAGCAGCCATTGCCGATGTTCCCTATGCGATTGGGATGAACAATCATATGGGCTCCAAAATTACGGCGGACGAACGCATTATGCGAATCGTATTGACGGTTTGCAAGGAGCATGGCTTGTTTTTCCTGGACAGCCGAACAACCTACAAAACCGTTATTCCAAAAATCGCGGAAGAAGTTGGCGTGCCGCTTGTGTCAAACGACGTCTTTTTGGATGATGTGTACACGGAGCAGCACATATCGAAGCAGATCTCGCTGCTCCGCAAGCTGCTG
Organism: Paenibacillus nanensis; assembly: GCF_003583765.1. Taxonomy (GTDB): domain Bacteria; phylum Bacillota; class Bacilli; order Paenibacillales; family Paenibacillaceae; genus Pristimantibacillus; species Pristimantibacillus nanensis. Next base: position 234,906 of record NZ_QXQA01000002.1, on the reverse strand, counting down.
GAGACGAACGGGAGATGCGTAACGATCGGACATGTCGGGCCGCCGGGCAAAAAAACCGCATCCGTCCTAAAGCAATCCATTCCGGAAATGGAATCAGTCGCAACTTTCGTGAAGCTGTCGGATATGGTCCAATCCTCAATCGGCAATCCATTTGTATTGCCTAATCCCTGAAGCGATGGCTCGGGCGATTTCATTCTGATGAAACGAATCGGTTAACATCGCCCGGTCCTGCGCGTTGCTGATATATCCCATCTCGATAATGACGGAAGGCTCATCGACTCGCCGGAGCAAGTAGAAAGGTTTGCCAAGCTGAGGCCATTCGTTGCTGTTTTGCTGCCGGTTCAGCGCATCTTGCAGGCAAAAGGCCAGCAGCGCGCTTTCGCCCGTTTCCTGATGCAAGACGAGAGGACCTCGTTTACGGCTGTTCTTGGCGGCGTTCACATGAAGGCTGACAAGCAGATCGCTGCCGATTTCTTCCGTAAGCTGCTTGCGCTGCGACAAATCCTTCCGATGCCTGGAATGGGTATGATGCCAGCGGTTCTCCTCGCTTAACGCATAATCACCCGTACGGTTCATGACGGCAGGAATGCCTTGACTTTGAAGGAGCAGGTAAAGCTTGCCGGCAATTGCTAGATTAATATCTTTTTCCAGCAGTTGTCCATGAGAGGCGCCTCCGTCAATACCGCCATGTCCGACGTCAATAATGACAGCGGGATGCGGCATCGTCCAGTTTTGACCGGAATCGTTGCCAGGCGCTTCTGAAAAGGCATGCGAAGGCATGCTGAACGTCAATAGCAAAACAGCAGCTCCGATGCGCCGATATGCTCTTTTTAAAAAAAATTTATACATAAGAATTGCCTCCAGACATTCTTCGTGGGTGCATCGTAATGGATACAGGTTAGAGTGGCTTATCGGAGGTAAACTCATGCATGGTTATGAGTCGTGCAGACGGGGAATGCTTAGAATAGAAAAAGGGGGTGATGGGGATGGCCAAAATAAAAGGAGACGAATTAGTCAAATTTATGACGGAGCGCTTCGTCGAATATTTGGAGACACCGGCGGAGTCGCGCAAAAATGCCCGAACATCAGCCAAAGCTTCAAGAGAGCCTTGGCTGACTCGATGGTTCGGTTGGGGGCCTGCAAGTCTGATGATCTGGTGGCGCGGCAGGGGACGAGATGGACGTTAAGGATAAAATTGGCCTTCTTGCACAAGCAGTTCGATGGGAAGATAGCGGCGATCGGCGCCCTCTTCATCGGAGTCTAAAGCGAGGTATACCTGATCGCCTTCCCATATATCATAGCCGACCACCGACCATACTTGCCTCGCTTTGCCTTTATAAGATTCGGTCGTATACCGGATTTCTTTGTTTGAGTGGATATTTTGGAATATGGATGAATAATCGCCTTCATTTATAACCAACGGTTTCTTTGTCAGCCAGGGCATTCTCCCGTAAGGGTTAAAGGAGGCCATCAGGCCGAAAGTCTCTTTCAGCTTACTATCCGTTTCTGTAAGCCCGTATCGGCTATTTTCCGCAGTAAGCTGCTTCTGTTCGCTTTCCCACTCTTCATCCTTCTCGATCGGCAAACCTTCCCCAGATATCGCATCCGTATAATAAACTGCAGCAGCCTGTTTGGAAGTAATTCGCCAAGCGGCATGGAGGGGATCTCCATATAGCCGCTCAGCTTTAATGGAATGAGGCTGAAGCTCAAGCTGGAGCAAGGAAAGCTTCAGCGCTTGTTCGTTAAATAGCGGGTAAGCGCCGATTCCGTATTCCCCAAGCTGGAAACCGCCTTCTTCTGTCGCATAAATGACGATGTAACCGACAATTGTTTTATCGGATTGCGTCAGCTCGACGAGCCAGCTATGCAAGCCCGGTCCCATCGGGGATACATGGATTTCTGCATTTCTCCACGTTTTATACCGCTCTTGAGCCGACAGCTCTTCTGCCCACTTCTGAGCCTGTTCTTTGATGCTAAGCGAATCATGGATTTGGTTAACCGCGCGTGCGGCAGGCGCCGCAGAAGCCGCCTCAACGCCGGCACCCGCGCCATTGAATAGGATGGCTGCCGCGGTTAGACCTGCAGTAAGAATCGAAAGCCGAATTTTGGACATAAGTGTCATCACCTCAAGAACAGTGTAGCGGACAAGCCTTAAGAAGGCTGTTGCAACCTGTCGTTCCTTATATGGGAAAGAAGATCCTTTTTTTGCCGCATTGCTGCGATTTCCGTCAGAAAAAAAGCTATTCGATGCCTTCAAGGTGGAAAATGCCGCAATTAATGGCGGATGCCGTCACTCTCGGCTCATACTGCCACCGAATTTCGGCTTTCCGCTGTTCATACTGCTCCTGAACGGCTGGTTTGTTTTCTTCCAGCGCATGCTCAATCAGCGGTTCGTAATAGGAGTGGATCCGCTCGAGCTCCTCCTCAAGCCTTGCCGAAGCATCCGCCGCCCACTTGTAGTCATACGTTTTCAGCTTCCGCTCAAGCGTCTGTTCGATGATCGTCTGGGCTTTTCCCATCGTAATGCCGTTTTTGGTGACATGGACATTGGCCGGCAGTCTCGGCGTCAGACGAAGGTTCAGCAGCCGGTTATGGAAGTTGTCAACGCAAAGGCCGGTAGCCAGAGATACGCCGAAGCTATGAATTTCCTCGCGCTTGCGGTCGCAAGCGAACTCAACGCGCATGTTGACGCCGAGCCAAGCCGTATAGGGCGTAGAGACATAAGGATTCTCTCTCCGTTTATCCGGCTCTTGGAACAAATAGACGAAGCTGCCCTTCGATTTCGCCGCGCCGAACAGCTGCTCGAGCTTGCGAGAGCCGAAATACATGTCCTCCCTTGGAATTCTTGGAGCATTAATGGAGGTATTGATAAAGCCGAATGATCTTGCGAGCGCTGCGTCGGCGGCTGCGGCTTGCCCGTCAGGCTTCGCTTCCGCCGGCTGCTGCTGCTCCTTCTGCTGCTGCGCGGCTTCGTATTTCTCCTTATCCGTCACCAGCAGATAAGTCATTGTCTCCGGCTCTGCCCCAACGCGGTCGACAAAGCTCCAGTAATAAGGCCGGTTTGTCAGCTCGCGGTCCGCTTCCGGCGACAGCTTCACCGTAAAGTGAGCAGGCGATTTCTCGATAATCGAGCAATTCGTCGCTTCCAGGTACCGGTGAATATATTTGTGCACTTGTTTGGCGTTCATGGGTTGACCTCCACGCTTTCACCCAGCCGATCCGTCCTTATGAGCAGATCAGGGACCGGTGAATAAGGATTACGTCCGGCTTCGGTCGATTTCACCTCGTTCCGGATTTGGCTCAGCGAATTGCCGAGCGATTGAAGCTGGCGCTTCAGATCCTGGTCGCTGCCCGATTCAAGCAAAGCTTTGGCCAGCTTTTGCTCCAGTGTCACGCCGCCTTCGAAACGCTCGAGAATATGGTCGAGTTCTCCGATTACGAGCTCGAACAAATTAATTTTCTCATGCAGCAAATTGACGATATGCTCCTCGATTGTGCCAAGCGTGCATAAATTGTATATGCGGACATCCTCTGTCTGGCCAAGGCGATGCACGCGTCCGATTCGCTGCTCGACGCGCATCGGATTCCAAGGCAGATCGAAGTTGATCATATGGTGGCAGAACTGCAGGTTAATGCCCTCGCCTCCGGCTTCCGTAGCGATCAGCACCTGAGCTCGTCCGCGGAACAGGTCCATCATCCAATCCTTTTTGCCGCGGTTCATGCCGCCCCGATAAGGGACAGCAACCATATCGTGATTGCGGAAAAATTGCAGCAAATGCTCTTGGGTTGCCCGATACTCCGTAAAAATGATGACCTTCTCGTTCATTTCCTTCACGAGCTCCATCGCTTTTTCGGCTTTCGTGTTGGCTTTTATATTTTTAATCTTATCGACGAGCCCCCATATTTTCGCGCGAAGCGGCGAATCCTCCGCCGTTTTTTTGAACAAGTTCACAAGCGTCAAAAAGACGGCGTCTCGACTGCTGCAAACTTCGCGCTGCAGCGTGACTAGCGACAGCATGCTCGTTAAGTCGCCGCCGCTTTCGTCGTAGCGCTCCTTCACGAAGCCGGTCACCGCGTCATACAGCTCTTTTTCCTCCGGCGACAGGGTAATCGGAATGTTTTTGACGAACCGCTTGGTGAAATGAATGCCGCCGTCGCCTCTGCGGTTGCGGATCATAACGGTCGACAGCGCCTCCTGCAGCTGATCCTCGTTCTTCGGCAGCCGTTTATCGACGACGAAGTTCGCCGCAAATTCGCTTTGGCCGCCAAGCTGCCCGGGCTTCAGCAGCGTAATTAAGTTGTACAGCTCGTCGAGATCGTTCTGGATCGGCGTTGCCGTTAGAAGGAGGCAATATTTTTTGCGCAGCTGGGTCGCGAACTGATAGTTCGTCGTTTTTTTGTTTTTCAGCTTATGGGCCTCGTCAATGATGATAATATCGTAATCTGTGCCGAGCACGCGGTCCCGGTGCGGATCGCGTTTAGCCGTATCGATAGAGGCGACGACGACGTCATAGCCCCAAGTATGCTCTTTTTTTTGAGCGACGGCGGAGATGCCGAATTTCTGATTGAGCTCTCTCACCCATTGAAGGACAAGTGAAGCGGGAACGAGAATAAGCGCCCGTTTGACGAGTCCCCGCACCATATACTCTTTTAGAACGAGACCGGCTTCGATCGTTTTGCCGAGGCCAACCTCGTCCGCAAGAATCGCTCTCCCTCCCATCTCATGGAGAACCTTGCTGGCGGTGCTGATTTGATGCGGCATCGGCACGACGGACGGCAGCGTTTTCAGGCATTGCAGCTCTTCAAAGCTTTCGACGCGTTTCGCTTCCTCGGCTTCCATTGTGAGCTGATAGAGCGTCCAATCGTCCCATGGTCCATTTTTGCTTAGGCGCTGCTGCAGCTCGTCGAACCAAGAGCGGTCGATCTGAAGGTCGGCATGCGCATGCAGCTTGCGTCTTGCGAGTGACGGATTTTGCTCTCCGGTGGCGGTCTGCGGCGTATGTTCGAATGTCATCTTGAACGCTCCTTCCGAAAGTTGCAAATAGATAGATGTCATTAGTATGACCTTCTAAAGGCATATTAATAAGATGTGATATAAATCATCGGATATTTCTATATGTAGTATGTTATAATCAGATTACATACAATATATTGATTAGTTGCTGGGCGATTAGATGAGGGAGTGATCGGAATGGGGAAATTGGAAGGGCTTAGCGAAAAAATATTTTTGGACCGGTACGCGAGGAAGCATCCCGATTCAAGCGGCGTTCAGCCGGGAGATATCGTACTGGCTCTCGTGAAGGATGACGCGAAATACCCCGTTAAAGAAGTCGGGAAGATCGTGAGCAGGGACGGCGATAATGTTGAAGTCCGATTTACAACTGGAGAGCATACCCATACAACCATCCATCGCATTTCACATCCGATCGAGCTGACGCCGGACGAAATGTGGGACCGGCTGGCGAAGGCGATGGCGTCGGTCGAGACTTCAGAAGGTAAGCGGGCCGAGTGGGAGGAGAAGTTCCGTTATCTATTAGAAGACTGGAAGCTGGTTCCAGGGGGACGGATCGCGGCTGGCGCGGGGACAAGCGACGAGCTGACGCTCTTTAACTGTTATGTCATCCCTTCGCCCAAGGATAGCCGCGGCGGCATTTTGGAATCGCTGAAGGACATGACGGAAATTATGGCCCGCGGCGGCGGAGTCGGCATGAACTTGTCTTCGCTGCGGCCGCGCAGAGCGATTGTCGCAGGCGTGAACGGCACGTCCAGCGGTTCCGTCTCTTGGGGCGGTTTGTTCAGCTACACGACCGGGCTTATCGAGCAGGGCGGCAGCCGCCGCGGCGCGCTTATGCTCATGCTGAATGACTGGCATCCCGACCTGCAGGAGTTTATTTCGGTGAAAGAGAAGATGGGCGAGGTTACGAACGCCAACTTGTCCGTCTGCATCAGCGATGCTTTCATGGATGCCGTGAAGCGGGATAAGGAGTGGGAGCTGGTATTCCCCGATACGAAGGAACCGGGATACGATGAGCTGTGGACGGGCGATTTGGACGCATGGCGCCAAATGGGCAAAAAAGTGGTGACGTATAAGAAGCTGCGCGCCAAGGACATCTGGCATCAGATCATTGAATCGGCTTGGAAATCGGCTGAACCGGGCGTTGTATTTATGGAGCGTTATAATAAGATGTCGAATAGCTGGTATTATAATCCAATAGTATCAACTAATCCCTGCGGCGAGCAGGGTCTTCCCGGCTGGGGCGTCTGTAACTTATCGGCCATTAACTTGGCTAAGTTTTACGACCGGGAGAGCCAAGACATCGCTTGGGAGGAGCTTCGCAAGGTTACGAGGTGGTCGGTTCGCTTCCTCGACAATGTGATCGACAAGACGCCGTATCACTTCAAGGAGAACGAAGAGAACCAAAAGCGGGAGCGGCGGATCGGACTGGGCACAATGGGGCTCGCGGAGCTTCTCATCAAGCTCGGCATCCGTTACGGCGGCGAGGAATCGCTTGCGCTGTTGGATAAGCTGTACGGCTTTATGGCGAAGGAAGCGTATTTGGCGTCCTCGGAGCTTGCCGCGGAGAAGGGGTCGTTCCCGGCTTTCGACGGCGAGAAATTTGTGCAGAGCGGATTTATGCGGGAGCTGATTGCTGCCTATCCGGAGGTTGGCGAATCGGTAGCCAAGAAGGGCATGCGTAACGTTACGGTCATTACGCAGGCGCCGACAGGCAGTACGGGCACAATGGTCGGCACCTCCACGGGGATAGAGCCTTATTTCGCCTTCGAATATTTCCGCCAAAGCCGGCTCGGCTACGACAAGCAGCTTGTGCCGATCGCGCAGGAGTGGAAGGATGCTCATCCCGGCGAAGAGCTGCCGGATTATTTCGTATCGGCCATGGAGCTGAGCGCGGAGAATCACATTCGCGTACAGGCTGTGATTCAGCGCTGGGTCGACAGCTCGATCTCCAAAACAGCCAATTGCCCGGCGGATTTCACGGTGGAGGACACGGAGCGGCTGTATGAGCTGGCTTACGAGCTTGGCTGCAAGGGCGTAACGATCTACCGGGACGGCAGCCGTGACGTTCAAGTTCTATCGGCTGCGAAGGATGATAGCGAAGACGTTAAAACGGAGCAAGCGGCAGAAGAGAAGCCCTTGCCTGCCAACGAACCGGTCCCGATGACGGTAACGGCCGCCGATGCCCAGGATCGGCCGTACAAACGGAGACCGTCCGTGCTTCGCGGCGCGACCTATCGCATCAATACGCCGTTCGGTATGGCTTATATTACAATTAACGATCTGGACGGTGTGCCGGCGGAAATCTTCCTTAATGTCGGCAAGGCCGGCTCTGACGTGTTCGCGATGGCGGAAGCGCTTGGGCGCGTATGCTCGTTGTTCCTTCGGTACGGCGATCATGGCGATAAAGTGAAGCTGCTGGTCAAGCACTTGAAGGGCATCGGCGGCTCCGGAGCCATCGGATTTGGCGTCAATCGTGTCGAATCGATTGCGGACGCGGTGGCGAAAGCGTTGGAGATGCATGCGGGAAGCGGGGCGGATCAGCTGGCCGCGGCTCGCGCGCCGGAAGCGGAGAACGCGGAGCATCGGGCGGAAAAAGAGCGATTGAACGCGACGGCTACTGCGCAGGCAGAAGTCGACTTATGCCCCTCATGCGGCTCAGCCGCGTTAATTAGCACCGAAGGCTGCGAGCAGTGCTTCAATTGCGGGTTTAGCAAGTGCAATTAAAGGAGCTCAACATGCAAAAGCCCGAACCAACAATGCGGTTCGGGCTTTCCATATATCGCGGGAGGATCCTGTCTGCCCGAGAGGCTACTCGAATTTCGAAGGCGGGACCTTGTAGTATTTCTTGAACGCTTTCGAAAAGGAGAACGGGTCGGGATAACCGAGAAACGCAGCGATTTCTTGAACCGTGTATTTCTTTTGGTAAATGTAGTCTCTCGCCCGATTCATTTTTATTTGATAGATGTATTGCCCCGGGGTGATGCCCAAAGCTTTTTTGAAATAGGAGATGAAATATTTCTCGGAAATGCCGATCAGCGCCGCAAGCTCGCTCATTTTCATGGACCCATCCAGATGGTCATCCACATACTTGAAGACAGGCTGCAAATCGTCTAAATGTCTTGCGTTTTTACGCGGCGATTTCTTATTCATAAATTGTCCTGTATAGCGGCCTTGACCATGAAGCTCGATCATTTTGGCAACGACGGCTGTCAGGCAAGCCTTCACATACAAGCGGTTGCCCGGCACGCCGTCCGACCGCTTTGTTTGCAAGTAAGATTTTTTGAATAGATCGGCTTCCTCGAGGATGAGCGCCTTCGGTATAATCCCCGAAAGCTGAAAGTCGCCTAATATCCGCTGCTGCTCGCCGATGGCGAAATCGAAATGGGTATAAATAAAGCGGCAGCCCCCGGAGGAGGTCGATGCCCGATAGGGAACGCCGGGGTAAAAAAAGACGACATCTCCGGGATGTGCCGTATGTTCGATTCCCTCAATTCTAATGTTTACGATTCCTTCTTGAATAAACCAGAGATCGTAGTCAGGGTGCGCCTTGTGCTCATACCAATCGCCGCTCTGAGCGGGGTCGTATATCGAACGCAGCCGAACGGTTATCGACTCCGACAGCTCATTGAGTATCCCCATATTCGTTGAATTAGCGACCATCGATAAATCCACTCCTCAGCATGGCATCGATTGAACAGCCAATTTGCTCGTTTCTATCTGTTCCATTATAGTACGATTTGACATGGATTCGAAACTATCTTATATTCTCCTTTTAAACGGCTCTCCTATAATAAAACTATAACGTTATAGGAGGTTTTGGCGACGATGAGCGACACGAATGTTCAGCATCCGAAGGTAGTTGTGATCGGAGCAGGAAGTTTATTTTTTGGCAGGCAGTCGATTTGGCAAATGGTTCACTCCAGCCACTTAAACAATGGAACGCTTGCCCTGGTGGACACGGATGAGGAGAGGCTGTCCAAAATGGTTCAGCTGGCCAAAATGGTGGCGAAGGATAATAACGTGCCGCTTAAGGTGGAGGGATCAACGGACCGGAGACAGGTGCTGAAAGACGCGGATTTCGTTGTGCTTAGCTTTGCGGAGGATTCGGTCAAATATCGCGGCATCGATTGCGAGGTTTCCTTGAAGTACGGTATACGCATGTGTTCCGGCGATACGATCGGACCCGGCGGCATATTCCGGGCAATGCGGGAGCTGCCGGTCATCATGGATTGCGTCAAAGACATTGAGGAGATCTGCCCCGATGCGTGGGTCATAAATTATATCAATCCTTCAACCGTTCATGGGATTGCGCTCAGCCGGTATGCGCCTAACCTCAAATCATTCGCGCTATGCGACAGCCACCATATGCCCTATAAGAAGGCTTACTACGCGGAGCGCGCGGGAATCATCCGGGATAGCAGCGAGTTCACCGAGGAGATCGACAGGCGGTTTGATTTCCGCGTAGCCGGCGTCAACCATTTCACCTGGCTTCTTAAAGCGGAGTATGACGGGAACGATGTGACGGCTCCGATAGCAGAGGCGCTAAGGAAATCCGCGGGCACGGAGAACAACGGCGGTGATACGGGAGCGAAGGCAATCTTTAACGATGCGATCACTTATGAGCTCTATGATGTATTCGGGTATATCCCGACTTGCACAGCCCATACGAAGGAATATGTCCGATTCTGGCAAGGACTCGGAAAGACGGAAGGGGCGATTCCGCCCTTAAAAATATGGGAAACGGAAGACCGATACAAGCGGCACGAAGAAATGTGGGAGCAAGTCGACGGCTTCTTATCCGGGAGCATTCCGGTTTCCGACTATATGAAAATATTAGGACCCGACCACGCAACGGATATCATCGAAAGTATGGTAGGCCGTTTGGGGAAACGATTCTTCATCAATACGCTGAATCAAGGAGCCGTTCCGAACATGAACGACGATTCCTTCCTGGAACTGTTATGCGAGGTAAGTATGGAGGGAATCAAGCCTCTCCCCGTCGGGGAGATGCCTAGAGGGATTCGGGGCATGCAAGAGCTGGTGCTGGATACGCATGAATTAACCGCCGAGGCCGTAGTAGAAAGAAGCTTTCCGAAATTAAGAAGGGCCATGATGACCGACCCGCTGGTCAACTCCATAGCTGATGCGGATCGGATCATAAAGGAGCTGCTCGAGAGGGAGAAGGATATCATCCCGAAGTATTGGTATGAATAGAGGGAAGAGGAGGACTGCGTCTGCAGTCCTTTATTTTTATTTTAATAACAAAACCATATTTTCCTTGACGTGGAGTGAACTCCAGGTGGTAATCTCTTTATAGATAACGAGAGAGGAGAATGCTCTTTATGGAATATGTGAAACTCGGATCGACCGGCCTCGATATATCCCGGCTTTGCCTGGGCTGCATGAGCTTCGGGGTGGCGGAACGCTGGACCCATCCTTGGGTGCTCGACGAGGAAAAAAGCCGCCCGATTATTAAAAAGGCGCTTGATCTTGGCATTAACTTTTTTGATACGGCGAATATTTATTCAGGCGGAACAAGCGAAGAAATCGTAGGCAGGGCCCTTAAAGATTATGCGAGCCGGGATGAGGTTGTTATCGCAACAAAGGTTTTCTTCCGCATGCATAAAGGTCCGAATGGCGCCGGGTTATCCAGGAAAGCCATCATGAGTGAAATTGACAAGAGCCTGCAGCGGCTCGGAACAGACTACGTGGATCTGTATCAAATTCACCGCTGGGATTATCAGACTCCGATCGAAGAAACGATGGAGGCGCTTCATGATGTTGTAAAGGCGGGGAAAGTCCGTTATATCGGCGCTTCTGCTATGTATGCGTGGCAGTTTCTGAAAGCGAACCATGTTGCCGAGAAAAACGGATGGACAAAATTCGTTTCGATGCAAAATCATTACAATCTCTTCTACCGCGAGGAGGAGAGAGAAATGATGCCGCTTTGTAAGGAAGAAAAAATCGCCGTCATCCCGTACAGCCCGCTTGCAGCCGGCAGATTGGCCCGGGACTGGCAGGAGTCGACTTACCGTTACGAAACGGATCAAGCTCAAAGAAGCAAATACGACGCGATGGCGCATGCCGATCGGCTGGTTTGGGAGCGGGTTACCGACCTATCGGAAAAACGGGGCATTCCTCGCGCTCAAATCGCGCTTGCTTGGTTATTTCAGAAAGGGGCGGCCTCTCCGATCATCGGAGTTACAAGCGCAGCTCAGCTAGAAGAAGGGATCGGCTCGCTTTCCGTTACGTTAACGTCCGAAGAAATGGCATTTTTGGAAGAGCCGTATGTGCCGCATCCGGTTGTAGGCGCGCTTTAAGAAAGATATTTTTCCAAAAATCTGTTGATTATTTGTAAAATTTTCGATCAACTTTCACAGAAACCATAGGCAAGTTTGGTAGGTTGTAGTAAACTATAGGAAGATTTACCCATAGTTAACTGCGATTTAGCTTGTCCTATCAAGTCAAAGGTGTTAAAGGAGTGGGCCTTTGAGGTGTCAATGTAGAAATCAGATCGAGAAACTGCGCACGATCATGGAGCTGACTTACGAGGAGTATTTGTCATTTACCGATCCGACGGTTTTATTGGCTAGCCAAGCGCTTGATGATGCTCTCGTACAGTACAGGCAGTGCCCTCATTTTGAGTATTGCAACAACTGGGGCAGGAAGGAAAAGAAAGAAGAATCCAATACGCTGGTCTGTTGACCGTTCATTGTATGCCTGTAATCCGAGAGGATGTGCAGGCTTTTTTATTGTGCATTCGCGTGATTGGCCCTCATCCAATGAGAAATTGCAGCTTTCAACGCTTTCTAGTTCATAGCTCCTACGCAATAATGAATTTGCGTCCAACCAAATACCTATATAGCAACTCTGGTAGGGGTTGCTTTTGATAACTATAAACGCGAATTCGAGCAGAGCGTCCTTTGGAACGCTCTTTTTGACAGGCGATTAGAGGAGACGCTTTGGCGCTATTATTCGTTGTCGGCGGAATGGGCTGCCGTGTAATGCTGGAGAAGGCTTTGGGATAGCTCGATTATACGGTTCACCATTGACGCGGGCTCCAACACTTTGGCATCGGTGCCAAGGCGGAAAAAGTACCGGGAAACAAATTCGATTTCGTTATAACCAATAACGGTGTCGATATAACCCGACTCCTCATTCTGCAATACGATATGCGGTTCTAACCAATGCTGGCTCTTGGCTTGCCGTATTCCTTCTCTATTCAATTGGACGTGAAGTCGAACGGGCGTATCCGGCTCTTCGCCGGTTTGGCTCATGAGCCAATCGTGAAGCGTGACCTCGCGTTCATAGGTCCGCTCTAATTGGGTAAGGCCTGCAATGCGGTCCGTACGAAATAACTTAACCTGATTGGAGTCAGTGATGAAGGCCGGCATATACCAGAAGCCGTCATATGCGTAGACGCCAAGGGGGGCGGCCTCCCTTAAAGCAGCGCCGTTTTTCGATATATATACGATTTGAATGACCCGTCTTTCAATGGCAGCCTCGATGATCTCTTTCAAATATTTCGACGGGGCCCCTCTCTTTTTATTCCAGAACGAAAATACGGTGCCGAGGCGATCGATCTTTGTTCTCATGTCCAGCGGCAAGCTGGTATATAACTTATTTGATACCGAATGGATGTCAATCTCAAAGGGCAGCGAGGTGTAGAAGGTGAGCGCTTGAAAGGCAAAAAAAATAGAAAACGCCTCATTCTCATTAAAAAGAATGGGGGGTAAGGTCCGATTTTCTAACACACGGTATCCGCCGCCGCGGCCGGGTTCGGTATAAAGCGGAACGCCCATCTCACCCAGCTCCGTCAAATACCGGTGAGCCGTCCTTACGGAAACGCCGAGCTCATAAGCCACATCCTGAGCGGTAAAGCTGCGCTTCGCATTCACATACAGGATGAGGTCGAATAGCTGCTTCGCTTTGGACATCGAAAGCCGCACCTCCCACAATAATCATGACAACTATTGACATGTTAATATGATACGTTGTGAAAGGCAAGTTATCTTGCATGGAATGGAGGAAAACAGATGAATCAAATGTCAGTGAAAAGAATGAAAGCCGCAGCCCTGCAAAGATTTGGGGGTCCGGAAGAATTGAAGCTTCAAGAAGTCAATATCCCGCATGTCGGTCCGAACGACGTGTTAATCCGGTTAGCCTATGCCGGCGTTGGAGTGTGGGACGCGTTTGAACGGCAGGGTGGATATGCGAAAATGTTAGGCTTGAACGTCCAGTTTCCATATATTCTCGGCTCTGAAGGTTCGGGCACGGTATGTGGAGCGGGGGACAATGTCACTCATGTAAAAGCAGGTGACTTGGTCTACGCCCCTGCTTTCTTGAATTCCAAAGGCGGTTTTTATGCAGAGTACGCAGTCGTTGACGCCCAATATGTGACCCGTATACCGGACGGACTGACGATGGAAGAAGCGGCGGTCATATCTGGAATCGGAATTACCGCTCTGCGGGGATTGGAAGATGTGCTGAAATTGCGGCCGTCGGAGTCTATTCTCATCTTCGGGGCCGGCGGGGGGATAGGTCATATTGCGGCACAGCTTGCAAAAAGTATGGGTGCCCGCGTATTTGGGGTCGCATCCGGCGATGACGGCGTCGCGATGGCGAAAAAGCTTGGCTGCGATGAGGCGGTCGACGGAAGAGACGAAGGGTTCGCTTCGGCGGCCATGCAATTTGCACCTAACGGATTCGATGCGGCCTTGTTCACCGCTGGAGGCGAAGCGGCGAATATTGCTGCCGGTTGTATTCGTGCCGGAGGACGCGCGGCCTTCCCGAATGGAATTCACCCTGAGGTGCTGATTCCACCGGGAGTCGAAGCTTCAGGCTATAACGGAGACCCGGATTCGGACATCATTCGCAGGCTTCATAGCCGCATAATCCGAAACCGGTTGTCCGTCTTTATTAGTCATACCTTTTCTCTGGAGGAAGCCCGAATTGCGCATGAGACGCTAAACCAGCATTACATCGGTAAAATTTGTCTTACAATAAATCCCTAGGCGCTACAGCAGATAGGCCGAACCCGATTCGTCATGAAAAAGGTTCGACCCGTTTTCTAATGCTTCCGCATTTTCAAGTTTCCTTCGTTTTGAACGATGACTTGGAACTGGAGATTGATGTCCGTATATGGAAAATAATCGGTTCGCCACTTCGCCAGCTGATCGCGCGGAATTTTGGTCCGAAAATGCTGGCCGAACGCGACAATGTCCGCTTTTCGTTTTTGAAGCTTGGCTAGCAGCGCCTCGCTTCTCTTCCTTAGCAGGTCCTCCAATTCCCATTTCACCTGCGCTACTGACGGTTCGCCTTTGGTCTCCAGAATCGTCACTTTTAAGCGGACATGGCATTCCAGAAACGTTTGGTTGCCGGCAACTCTGCTTTTATGCGAAATGGCATTGCTGACGATTTCGACGTTGGCGTGGTCCATCACTTCGATTTTCCCTTGCGCGCTGTGACCGTTAAAAATATTTATCATCAATGTATCGTCCGGCGTAATCCGGTCTACCATCCGGCCGTTTCGAATAATGGCGGAGCCTCTGCTTTGAATGACCGTGCTGTCATCCGACCGGATGATGGGAACCATCGTGTCATTGGTGTAGGAATGAATGCTGCGGAACATTTGCCATATCCGAGTTTGCGCGACCTGCGGATTCCATCCCGCATTTTTTTCGAAAAAATGGACGAGGGTCGTGCTTTCCTGATTATCCGGCTTGCTCATCGCGTCGAAAAACCGATCCAGCGGCTCATCGCATATGACGACCATCGTTTTCGGCGAAATATCCTGCGCGCGAATGAAGCTGGTAATGCTGTCGTTTATTCCTTCTTCAGCATATTTTCTATCGATCAACAGCACCTTTAAATGCAAAAGGTCGATCTGACTTTCCAAGTTCATGCTGATCTTATCTACAATGTCGCTGACGGTTTCTCCCGAATCGGATACAATTCTCATTTTGCTGTCATCACTGGTTGGTTCGGGAATTTGCAGAAACATGTTGTAGTTGCCGTCAACTTTACTCAGTCCCATTACGACGGGGAGAACCCGGTGATTAATGTCTTTTGTGTCCCAGCAGCCGCTGAGCAGAGCCGCGAGGATGAGCATGGCGGCGGCACGAATCGCCGGCTTTCCGAAGCGTAGCATGCGTGAATCAAACCCTCCTCTTCCGGTATCGAACGCCGATCACAATCGTCGCTGCCGGAATGATGACCATCACATAAATCCGGAAAAACGTATTCCACCATAGCAGATCCGATACATGCTTCCAATCGGGAATATTCATGCAGGTCACAAATAACGCGACGCTGAGCGCGGGGATTAAGACCGCGGGCTTGGCGTTCCATTTAAACCGGATAATCCGGATCAATTTCCACATGACGGTCGCGAGAAACAGAATGACGAACGTAATCATGCTAAGAAGAAAAAACATCGAAATACGGTCGAACATCAGCCAATCGATGCTGATCGTGTCGACCGTCATGATGAACGGGAATTGGAATTTCTCGGCCGTATTTTGTCCGAAAGTGAGCACCGGCAAATAGACGGACAAAAGAAATAAAGGCAGCAAAATAAGGCTGGACCATAATATGCTCCGGCTCTTGTAGCGGAAGTGAGGCTGGACAAAGCCTAGAAATAGAAAGCCGCCGCTGAAAGCGAATAAGCTGAGCAAAAAAGACCGCTCCTGCACGAAGGCAAAGGTTGCCGTGTGCGTATCCATAACGGGCAGGGCGTAAAGCCAATCCACGTTTTGAAAGGCATAGCTTAAAATAAAGACCGTCAGCGGTATGAACAGGACAAAAAGCAGGAGCGCGGTCCGAAAGATAGCTTCGATGCCCAGCATGGCAACATAGGTGGAAATGGAAAGCAGAAGCGCCATAATGGCCCAAAGCGGCGTGCTGGACAAAAACACGATTGTGACCACCTCCGAATAGGCTCTGATCGTGATGACACAGATCATGACAAGGTAGGCGGCGACAGGAAGAAGCAGCACAATCGCGACGGCGTTGCCGGCTGTTCGAAGCCCGTCCACGAGATCCATGCGCGGAAAGTAGCTCATCCCCTTCATATACATGGCAATAACCGCGAGATGAATCGCGAAGCCAGTCAAGATTGGGAGCCAGTGTCCGATGTTCACCGATTCGATAATGTCTGTCGGATACAGGAAAAAGATGAGTCCCATATGGGAGAGGAGATACAAGCTGACAGTCTGTAAGGTTTTATCCACGAGAATCACCTTTCGGTTTGTAAAAGTGCAGGTACGGGATGCCGAACGACGTAATGCTGGCAAGGTAAGCGCATATAATGACCAGTCCGCTTAGCAAGCCCAATACGCCATAGAAAGCAGAGAGAAGCAGTATCAGATATTTAAATACCCGGATCGATATCGAGTTCTGGAAGCCGACGACGGTTGAGCTGGAGATGGTCGTTGCCGCTAATATAATAATAAGCAGATTGCTGACCAGCTTGGCGCTGACGACGGCTTGGCCTAAAATAATGCCGCCGACCATCGTTAAGGTTGGGCCGATCGATTTGGGCAGACGGATGCTCGCCTCTAAGATTAGCTCCAAAATGATAAGCAGCAGGAGGGTCTCGACAATTGCGGGGTACGGCACGTCGACACGGCTTCTCGCGATGGACAAGGCAAGCTCGATCCGGAGAACATCGGGATTGACGGATACGAGGGCGACGTATAAGCCAGGCACGATCATATTTGTCAGCACGCCGACTATCCGAAGCAGGCGCACCAAGTACATTAAGAGGACCGGGAAGTTATGATCGTTATCCACAGCGAATAGATCCCACAGCAAGCTGGGGACCACAAGCGCAAACGGCATCCGGTCAAGCAGCAGAATCGCCTTGCCTTGGCTGAGCCCGCGTTCGGCTTCCTGCGGCAGCTCGGTCGAATTGAATCGCGTAACAAAGCTCCAGCGCGAAAATCCGAGCATGTCGGACAGCTGCTGCAGATTTTTCACATCCCAGTCCAGACGCGACTCTATCTTCCCCGTGATAGCCCGAAGCAGCGCGAGGTCCAACTTATCTTCCCGATAAAGAAGGGAGAGACGTTTGCCCTCCCGATCGCCGATGCTATACGATTTGACCCTCAGCTGCTGCGTTGCCGCGTGCTTCTTGATCATGCCGATATTGGTTTCGATATCCTCGACGAGGGAGCTGATGGCTCCTCTTAGAACGTTTTCCGTCGTCGGAGCTTCGATTGAACGGGTCAGCACCTTGGGGACAGGTGTAACGGATATGAACGCATCATGCTCGCTGAAGTAAAGAAGAATATCTCCGCGCGTGACGGTCGTCATGATTGTCGACTCATCCGGAGCTTTGACCGGCTTGCCGAACGATTCCATGAAAGCCTCGGCATTCAGATCCGCGACGGTTCCGCTTTCGGCTTGCTTGTGCAGAAGCTCCAGCGTGCGCGGGAGATCGATGAGGGAGGTGTAGCCAATTATGTTAACGGAGAGCTGCGAAAGCCTCGTCTTCCTAATAAAGAAATCGCTGTCTTCCTTTAACGGCGGCGGAATATATCGGTCTAGCAGCATCTCATCATCCCCTTGAAGTATTGATACCCATTATTTCCACTTGCTTGGATTTGCTATACATTCGAAAGTGCCGGCAAACCAGAAGCGTTTCGCAAAACGCTTGCACCAGAGATATTTCCCCTACCTCTACTGGAAATTTCTCCTTTCCACCTGCGGTGTCTCCCTTCAAAATAGATATATCCGCTACGAGACAAAAGTTAAACATGCCGTCTCCCGCATCGCCAGCTTCCTTCCACTCTATCCTGCACGCATCGCGCTTTTTACCTTCTAAACAGCCACCATCGGATCAAAACCTTTACACGTAAGGAGGTGTTCTTCGGCAGCTTTAATTTGGAATCGCTTTCATACGGGTTGTCCATTATGTTCCTTTCGAAAGGAGATCAAAAGATGATGACTTTACATGCTGAGGCAGCTTCGCCTTGGGCGAGGGCAGGGCTGATTATAATGGCTGGGCTGCTGCTGCTGACGGGCTTTCCGTTTGGCGCTCCGAAGGCGGAGGCGGCAGCCGGGGATAAGATATTAGTAGGCTACTGGCATAATTTCGATAACGGCTCTGCCAATATACGGCTGCGGGATATTTCACCGAATTTTGACGTCATTCAGGTTGCGTTTGCCGAGCCTTCTGGCGGATCGCAGACAGGCAATATGGTATTTACACCTTACAACTCGACCGTCAGCGAGTTTCAAGCGGATGTTGATTTCCTTCAGGCGCGCGGCCAAAAGGTGCTGATCTCCATCGGAGGCGCAAACGGCACGGTGGAGCTGACGACGGCGCAGGCGAAGACGAATTTTGTTCAAACGATGAAAACCATCATAAACACCTATGGTTTCGACGGCTTCGATATCGATCTGGAGGGCAGCTCGCTGGCGCTGAACAGCGGCGATACGGATTTCCGAAATCCTACGACGCCCAAAATCGTGAATCTTATTGCGGCGGCGAAAGAAATATTGAGCGGCTACGGCTCGAATTTCCTGCTGACGATGGCGCCGGAGACGGCTTATGTACAAGGAGGATCGGGCCAGTACGGCGGCGTGTGGGGCGCCTATTTGCCGGTCATTCACGCGCTTCGTAACGATATCGACTATCTGCATGTCCAGCACTACAACTCGGGCTCCATGCTTGGCCCGGACGGCAGAGCTTATACGCAGGGCACGCCGGATTTCCACGTCGCCATGGCGGAAATGATGCTTGTCGGCTTCCCGGTTGCGGGCAATACGAACAACGTCTTCCCGCCGCTTCGGCCCGATCAAATCTTGATTGGACTACCCGCGTCGCCGCAGGCGGCGGGAGGGGGTTACACGACGGAAGCCAATGTCCAGAAGGCGCTGGATTATTTAATAAAAGGACAATCGTTTGGAGGCAGCTACGTTTTGCGCAATCCGGCAGGCTATCCGGAGCTGAAAGGGCTTATGACCTGGTCGATTAACTGGGATAAGTATGTGAATTATCAGTTCTCGAATAGCCATCGCGCCTATCTCGACCAGTACGACGGAGGCAGCTCGCCTGATATTACGCCGCCTACAGCTCCAACCAATTTCCGTTCCACTGGCAAAACATCAACGAGTGTGTCGCTGGCATGGAACCCGTCGACAGACGATCGCGGCGTAACGAGTTATATCATTACCTATGGCTCAGGCCAATCCATGACCGTTACGGGTACGGCGGCTACGGTTAACGGCCTCTCTGCGGGTACGGCGTATACATTTACCGTAAAGGCAAGAGACGCAGCTGGCAATCAATCTGCCGCTAGCGGAACGGTTACGGTGACGACCGATACGGTAAGCAATTCGTGCGCCGTTCAAGCTTGGAGCGCGGACACGGTCTACACAGGCGGTCAGCGCGTCTCCTACGGGGGCAGCGTGTACGAGGCGCAATGGTGGACGAGAGGAGACCGTCCCGATCAAAGCGGAGCATGGGGCGTATGGAAGCTCATTGGCCCTTGCGGCGGCGGACCCGGCACTGGAGCCGACACGCAAGCGCCTGCCGCGCCAAGCGGACTGGTCAGCACAGGGGCGACTGCTTCCTCGGTCGCTTTGTCCTGGAACGCGTCAACCGATAACGTCGCTGTGACGGGGTATACCGTCTATTACGGCTCCTTGAGCGTGAATGTGACGGGAACAACGGCGACGATCAGCGGCTTAACGGCGAACACTTCGTATACATTCACCGTTAAGGCGAGAGACGCTGCGGGGAATCTATCCGCTGCCAGCAATTCGCTCACGGTGTCGACGTCTCAGGGCGGAACAGGAGGCACGACAACATGGACGACGCAGACCAGCTATGCGGCGGGGGATGTCGTGACATACGCCGGCCAGACCTATATTTGCCTGCAGCCGCATACATCGCTGGCGGGCTGGGAACCGCCTAACGTGCCGGCGCTTTGGCGCCTGCAATAAGCCATAAAGCCCCGCACGCTAGAACTGCGCGCGGGGCTTTATTAGGGATGCGATACAAATCATATAACGGCCGTATTGACACAAAACGCCACTACAGGGCGAGCTCACCTCTTCAGCTTAAAGTGGACTGCCGCGGTATAGCGCATTTTTTCGCTGCGCGGATCGAATGTGACTTGATGGGACACGGCATGCACGTCCAGCATCAGCGCTTTGTTCGTCTCGATCGCCTTTTCGATCCGCTCCTCCAGCGCTTGAATCGTTGACGCCTCGAAAAATTCGATCTTCGTTTCGATCAGGTCAAGCTTAAATTCCATGAAATCGAATCCTCCTAATGGTTGTTCCTGTTAAGATCTATTATACATCTGCGATGACCGGTTGTTCCAATTTTGTCCTCAAAGTATGAGGAACGGCAAATGCGGGCATCTCAAGGATAAAGCGGATAATTGCGAAAGAGGAGATTTTTTAGAAGAGGCATGCTAATACGGTAAAAGTTCTAAAATTGTTAACGATTGCGCCGCCTGCTGCCGGCGGTTTCGTGTACAATAGAGGGACAGAGAGGAGGCATGGCAATGGGCAATGTACCGACGTCGGTATGGATATTCTCCATTATAATTATCGCGCTCGTTACCTGGATCACCCTGTGGGTGACCAAAAAAGCGTACTCTAAAAAATGGGACGAAGCGGACGAATAAAAATAGGATATATGCAATCTTATGAAAACGGTGAAGCCAGCAAAGTCGGCTCGCCGTTTTTTCTTGCTTTCCGGGGAATAGAAAAAAACGCTCCCGCACACAGATGCGAAAGCGTTAGTTATGTCGCTGATGGTGCCGCCGAGAGGACTTGAACCCCCAACCTACTGATTACAAGTCAGTTGCTCTACCAATTGAGCTACAGCGGCATGTGTTTTTTCTTGAAGACAAGATGTATTATTGCACATCCGTGAATGGTTATGCAAGTGTTTTCTTGAAGTTTAAATTTTCAAATAATTGCGGCGAGGAAGCTTGCTTAAAACCAAGCTTCCTTAAGCCGCCGGACGCCCTCCCACAGCTGCTGCTCCGATAAGCCGCCAAAGCCAAGCATGACATAGGATGGCGGGCA
This sequence comes from Paenibacillus nanensis, assembly GCF_003583765.1. Classification (GTDB taxonomy): domain Bacteria; phylum Bacillota; class Bacilli; order Paenibacillales; family Paenibacillaceae; genus Pristimantibacillus; species Pristimantibacillus nanensis. The sequence continues at coordinate 213,839 of NZ_QXQA01000002.1, read as the reverse complement.
GTCGGACGGATTGTTCCAATGCTTTGCGGGCGAATAGACTTTGCAGCCTTGCTGCTCCGCCAGCGCGATAAGATCCTCGGAGCGGCATCCCTTCAGGTTCACGAGCAGATGCATGCCGGACCGGTCGCCGATCGTTTCGGCGCGTTCGCCAAAATGCTCGCGAATGGCTTCGGTCAAAGCTCGGTGACGGGACTGATAAACGCGCCTCATGCGACGCACATTCCGCATGAAGTGGCCATGCTTCATGAACAGCCAAACCGCTTGCTGGATGATGGGAGACACAGCCTGGCTGTATAGCTCAAGCTTGCGATGAACGCCATCCAGCAGGCTGGCCGGCATAATGATGTAGCTAAGCCTCGCCGCGGGCAAAAACGATTTGGACAACGTGCCTAAATAAATAACTCTGTCATTCGTATCCAGCGCCTTCAGAGCGGGGATGGGGGCGCTGTTGTAGCGGAACTCGCTGTCATAATCGTCTTCGATAATGTAACGTTCGTTTTCGACAGCCCATTGCAATAGCTTTTGCCGTTTCTGGATCGGCATGACCATGCCAAGCGGGAACTGATGGGAAGGCGTAACATAGACGACCCCAGCTTCGGCGCCAGCCTCATGCAGTTGTTCGACATGAATGCCGTCGGCCTCCACCTGAATCGGCAGGATGGTGCAGCCGCTATTGCGCATCACGGATTTAACGCCGTCGTAGCCAGGCTCCTCCATGGCGATCCCGGACGATCCGAGACCAAGCAATTGAATCAGCATGCTGACCGCATGCTGCGTTCCAGCGCTTAATAGGATTTGATCCGGATGGCAGACGACGCCCCTTGACTGATACGCGTAGCGGGCAATTTCCTCGCGAAGCCCGTAATGCCCTAACGAATCGCCGTATCCGAGCACTTGTTCAGGCTCCATGGAGAGCGCCTCGACGACACAGGCTTTCCAATGCGCATGCGGGAAACGGTCGAAGGCGATTTCGCCGTAACGGAAATCGAAATCCGGCTTCTGCGGCTTCGCGTTGGTGTGAGGCATCGCCGTCTCTTCAAGCGGTTTTAAAAGGGGAGTGATCTCCTCAAGCCGCTCTACCCGATAGCCGCCCCTTTCGCGGCTTGCCACATAGCCTTCGGCCGCGAGCTGGCCGTAAGCGGCTTCTACCGTATTTTTGCTGACGCCCAGATGCTGCGCGAGCTGACGTATTGAAGGCAGATGCTGATTTGTGGCTAAAGCGCCGCTTTCGATTTCCTTCCGGATATAAAGATACAGCTGCATATAAATGGGCATCTTGCTGTCTTTGGTCAGCAGCGGTGTAATAGATAACATTGACATCGTAATCTGTCCCTCATCATTTTCGATTTTCTGTCACTTTCGGTAGTGACAAATTCCTTATATAGTGACAGTACCATAACGATCAACGCTTTGAGAAGGGGATGGACCATATGTTTTCCGTCAGAATGAAAAAACGCGAGTGCACGGACGAATCAAAAATCGAAGCTTTTTTGGAGCAAGCCGAAACCGGCTTCCTTGGGTTATCCGATCAAGGCATGCCTTATGTCGTGCCGCTTAACTTCGTGTGGATCAAGGAGCGCGGCGCTTTTTATTTCCACGGAGCGGAGGAGGGGCGCAAGATGCGCGTAATGGAGCAACATAACGAAGCGTGCTTAGCGGTGAGCGAGTCTTTCGGGACGGTGCCGCATCCGGTTCCCGCCCACACGGACACCGCCTACATGAGCGTAATGGCTTTCGGCCGGATGGAGGCTGTGCCGGATATCGTGGAGGCGACAGAGGCGATGCAGGCGATGCTGGATAAATACGTGCCGGGCTACTATGATTCGCCGCTGGCAAGGTCGCATGTCGAGCGTTACCGTTCCTCGATGGGCAGCCGGACAGCCGTATTTAAGCTGGTGGTGCAAAGGCGCACTGCGAAGGAGAATGAAGTGCCGCAAGCGTAAAAAAAGGTCTGCATCCCGTCCTTTCGACGTCATGCAGACCTTTTGGTCTATTGATTCATTAAGCCGTTTCGCCTTCCAGCTGAGGCTGTTCGATTTGCATTTCGATTTTGCGAATCCGGTTTTTACTTGTCTCACGAATAATGAATTTTAAGTGCTCGTATTGATATTCCTTGCCTGGCTTCGGATCAACCAGCTTGCTGTACAGCCAGCCGCCGATCGTATCGACGTCTTCCTCTTCGAAATTCATGCCGGTAAGCTCGCCGAGTTCGTCCAGCAGCACTTTGCCGTCAAGCAAGTAACAATTGTCCGCCAGCAGCTCGATTTCTTTGCGTTCGTCGGCATCGAATTCGTCCCGGATCTCCCCGACGATTTCCTCCAAAATATCCTCGATCGTAATCAGGCCGGAGGTTCCGCCGTACTCGTCTACCAGAATCGCGATATGAACGCGTTCCTGCTGCATGCGCTTCAGGAGCATTTTGACCGGTGTCACCTCGGAAACGCTAAGCACGGGATGAATCAGCTTCTTCAGATCAAATTCTTTGTCGACATCGTATTCCAGGAACAATTGCTTCGTATTGATCATGCCGACGATATTGTCTTTGCTCTCTAGCGCGACAGGAAAGCGCGTATATTGTTCCTTCCGGATAATTTCTAGGTTATCCTTCAGCGAATAGTTCGTATATAAACAAATCATATCCGTACGAGGCACCATAATTTCTTTGGCCAGCAGCTCATCGAACGCGAAGATCCGGCTTACATAGCCATATTCCGTATTGTTGATTTTGCCGCTTTGGTAGCTCTCGTTCAGAATCAATTGAATTTCTTCCTCGGAATGAGCCTCTTCGTGCTCCTTCATCGGCTTCAGGCCGAACATCCGAACAAGCCCATTGGCCGAGCCGTTCAATAGCCAAATGAAAGGATACATTAATTTATGGAAAAAAATGATCGGCTTTGCCGTTAAGAAGGTAATCGCTTCCGCCTTCTGAATCGCCCAGGATTTCGGCGCAAGCTCTCCGACGACAACGTGAATGAACGTAATGACGATAAATGCGATACCGATGGACAGCGCATGGCTAAGCGCTTCGTTCATTTCCATGCCGTCAAATACGGGTAAAAGTATTTTTTCTACTGTCGGTTCTCCCAAGAAACCAAGTCCGAGAGCGGTAATCGTAATGCCAAGCTGGCACGCCGACAGATAGGCATCCAGATTGCTCGTCACCTTCTGAACGGCAAGCGCGTTCTTCCGGCCCTCCTGCACCAACTGTTCGATCCGGCTCGCCCGCAGCTTAACGATGGCAAACTCCGTCGCGACGAAAAAAGCAGTCAAAAAAATTAGAAGAGCAATCATGAATAAATTAAGCCATATGTCACTACTACCCATTTTCGATTCTCACTACCCTTTTTATGTTTTATAGTTTTATATGCTTTACTATAACGAAAGATTACAAGTACTGACAACTGCGAAAAGGAGCGTTATAGGCGGTTCACGTTCGTTTAGACGCATTTAATCGGTCTGAAAACGTCATTCTCATCGATTTTCGAGGCTTTACAATAGCCATTCACAGGCATAAGATGAGTTCATATGAACGGATTAACAGGCAGGTGAGAGATATGGTCACTTATTCGCTTTCTCGATTCGAGCTGGCGAATGTTTTGCTGTCCCTTTGCGGCAAGGGGGAGAAATCTCCTTCCGATATATTGTTCGGCGCATGGATACGGGCCGACGGAAGCGCGGATCCGGAAAGACTGCCGCCCGGTCCTCTGCCTTCCATTGCGGAGAAGCTGATGCGCTGCGGCGTCCGTAAAGGATTTTCGTTACATGAAATATCCGATTTAGGGAAGCTGCTCGAATTTTCTACGTTATCCGCATCCGCCATGCAAAATTGGGTGAAGCGGGATTTTAAGCCTTATTTCGAATGTCCGGGAGCAGGGAAAAAATATTCGTTCGACCAAACGGCTTTGCTGCTGATGATCGACGATTTGAAGGCGAATCTCGATTTTGACTCGATTAGGCGGCTGTTTGCGATTCTGTTTCAATCCGCGGGTTTGTCTCCGTTGTCCGTCTTTGCTTTTTACTCCGGGATGTACGAGGAGCTTAACCGGCAGCAAGCTTGGGATTCCCTAAATACGGAGCTCCTGGAGAAGACGGTGAGGGAGCAAGCGGCCAAAACGGCGAATGCGGTTCCGGATTTGACGGCGGACCAGCGGGAAGCGGTGCGCAATTTTTTGTTCGTGGCGGTCATTTCCGTGCAGGCTGCCAAGCTGCAGGCGCTGGCCAGACGTTATTGCCAAGCTACCTTATATAGAAGAAATTTTTGAGAACAGAGAGGTTGTGCATCGATGATTAAACAATTTCTAAAAGCCTCCAGATTTCGTGTCATTCCCGTAATGCTCATACCGGTGGCGCTTGGGGCGCTCGGCGCGTACGTGTGGACCGGCGAATTCCATCCCGTCCTGTTCCTGGTCACGCTGCTTGGAGCGGGCGCCGCGCATTTGTTTTCCAATATGATTAACGATTTGTGGGATTATAAGAATGGAACGGATACGGCCGCCAAAGGAACGGAGGGGGCGATCTCTACGAATTCCGGCTATTTGACTAACGGAACCTGGAGCCTGGGGCGCTTCCGCTTTGTCACATGGCTTATGTTCTGGATAGCGGCGGCATGCGGCATCATACTTAGCCTAACCAGCGGGTGGGCGGTGCTTGCGTTCGCCCTCGCCGGAGCGTTTATCGCCTATTTCTATGTCGCGCCTCCGATCCGGTTCGGATACAGGGGCAAGGGCTACAGCGAAATCGGCATTCTGCTTTCCTTCGGCGTGCTTCCTGTAGCGGGCTCTTATTACGTCCAAGCGGGCGGGCTGGATTACCGGGCATTTCTTCTGTCGCTTCCGATCGGGCTGTTGACGACATTGATTTTGTTCAACCATCATTTCCTGCATTGGGAAGCGGACCGCAGCGCGGGCAAAAAAACGCTGGTCGTCGTGTGGGGCGAAGAGCGGGCGCTCAGGTTCTCGCGCATCCTTATGCTGCTGGCGTACGCGGCGTTAATCGTATGCACGTTGACCGGCGCGCTTCCGCTGTATGCGCTGCTTGCTCTTGTAACCGCCATTCCGATATATTTGGTTTATGGCCGCTTAGGATCGCATAACCCGTCCGCCGCTTATTTGCCGCTTATGGGGGCTTCAATGCAGGCAGCCATTCGGTGCGGAACGGTATTGATGGCGGCGCTGATTCTGCAAGGCGCATTACACTGACGAACACGAACAGCATACAAGGAGAGGCATACAATGACCAACACATGGACACTAGGCGATTTTCACACGATACTAAATGAAGGCGAAGTTTGGAAGATCGGGGGGTTCCCGCTGCCGGACGGCTCGTTCTGGCAATACCGCGAGCCGGAAGCGGTCGTGATCGTCCGTAACGGCATTTTGTACACAAGAGCGACGATCAGCCGCAAGCATGACAAGATCCAAATTCTCGACAACGCCAAGCATATGTATTATTCCGCCAAGCCGGTCGACGTGCCGGAATCCGGCGAGATCAGCTTCGAGCTGAAGATTCGGTCAAGAACGTCGGGCACGGCGCCCGGCGATTTGTACGACGGCTATGTTTCGCTCAACCTGCTTGATTTCACAACGGGCGGAGCGCTTGATTTCTTTGTAAGCAACGACCAGTACGCCAGCGTGTACGCGGTTCTGCCTTTCCCCGGCGTTACGGTACCGGAGAGCGACCGCACCAAATATTTCTGCGTCTTCAAGGAAGCGAACGAAGGGTTCGAGCCGCGGGCGTTCAATACGTACAAAATTACGTACAACCGTCAGACCGACGAAGTCGTGTTTTACGTGAACGGCGCCGAAATTCGCAGAGAGCAACATACGCCGGTGAAGTTCAATCAATTTACCGTAGCGCTTGGCATCATGACGGAGAAGGATTTAACGCCGGAGGGCAGCGTATCCGCTCATGGCCAGACGGTTATCGCGGAATGGTCGCCGATTACGATAGAAGTGAAGGAATAACACTCCCGAAGGAGGCTGCACTTTGTTATTTGTCTTCATCGCTTTATGTACGATTGCGGCAATCCTATGGCTCTCTGAGCCAGGCTCCGCCGTTAACAGGCGTCTGGGCGCGCTCGCGCTAAGCGGGGGCACAGGCGCCTTGGCGGCGGTGCTGGACGCCTCCTGGCGGTCGTATGCGGCGGAAGCGGGCGCAAGCGAAAGCGCCCAGCTTGCTTTGTATAAGCTGCAAGCGTTCTCATCCGTATTTTCCTATTATGGCATTCCTTATTTTTTTATACTGTTTGCCGTCGCCTACCGCGGCGTCCGATTAAGCCGGAGCGTATCGATCGCCCTTCCGCTCGTGCTGCTGCTCCCCGTCATTTTATGTGTTCTGTTTACGCCGTCCTACAATGAAACGTATCCGATTACGTTTGATATCGTCGTCTGGTGGGCGGTGCCATATATTCTTTTGGGCACAGCATTCGTTCTGTTCAAAAAGGTGCCGCCGACGATCTATGCCAGAACGCACTGGGTGGTATGCTTCGCGGTACTGCCGCCTGTGCTGTTCGTCATGTTTATGAACTACGTGCTTCCGAGCATGGGGATGCTGCGGATGTGGGTCTATAATACCTGGATTGTAGGCTTGGGCACGATCGTATTCGTATTAGGACTATTTACATACGGTTTTATGGGGATTCGAATTTTGATCGACCGGAAACGGTTTGATTTCACGCTGCGGGCGGTTACGTCGGGCACGGCCATGCTGAATCACGCGATCAAAAATGACGCCGGCAAGCTGAGGCTGTTCGCGGAGAAAATGAAGCGATACGCCGCAGAGACCAAGCAAGAGGAGCTGCTGGCCGATGTAGAGGCCGTGCTGGCGGCGTCTCGGCATATGGAAGAGATGGTCGCCCGGGTCCATCGGCGCACGGAGGATATTACGCTGCGGCTCGAGAGAGCCGATTTGGCCGCCGTTGCGGAGGAAGCGCTTCATGCGCTTAAGCCGTCGCTTGGCAGTATCGCCCTGCACACAAATCTGAGCAGGGGCTGGACGGGGATGATTGACCGCGCTCAAGTGTCCGAGGCGGTTACGAACATCGCGAACAACGCGATTGAAGCGATGGGGAAGGAAGGCAGCCTCTTCGTCTCGCTCACGGAGACGAAGCGCGAGCTGGTGCTCGAAATCCGCGATACCGGTCCCGGTATGGACCGCTCGCTGCGCATGCAGGTATTCGAGCCGTTCTACACGACCAAACGAACCGGGCATAACTTCGGGCTCGGCCTGCCGTACGCCTATCATGTCATGCGCAAGCATAAAGGCTCGCTTACCGTACGGTCCAAACAGGGAGAGGGCACGACCTTTTATCTCGCATTTCCGAAAAAAACGCTGCTTGCGGAGCGCGGCGGTGAATAGGAGCGATAAAAATGGAAATCATTCGAGTCGGCTTAGTGGAGGACGATCCGGATTGGAAAAGGGGGCTTACGCATTTTCTAAGCGCGGAGCCGGATTTCTCCATGCTATGGACGGCATCCAGCGGCGAGGAGCTTCGCGAGGCTTTGCTCGCGGCCGAAGAGCCGGCTGACGTGGTGCTGATGGACATAATGCTGGACGGCCGCCCCGAGGGCATTCGGCTGGCGGAGGAAGCGGCCATGTCGACGGGAGCGAGGGTCATCATGCTGACGTCGATGGAAGAGAAGGAGTTTATTCTAAGGTCCTTCCAGGCGGGGGCAATCGATTATCAAATCAAAAGCAGCTTCGAGCAGCTGCCGGAGGCGATCCGGCAGGCTTACCGCAAGCAGTCGCCGATCAGCGCGGCTGCAGCGGAGCAGCTTCGCGAGGAGTTCCGACGATTGAAGGCGATAGAGCGGGAGTTCGAGGCCAAAAAAATGAGCGATCTCATTACGCCTTCCGAGCTGCAGCTGCTCGGACTCATTCATGAAGGCTACTCTCAGCCGCAAATCGCGGAAAAGCTGTTTATTACGCTGAGAACGGTTAAAAACCACGTCAACAACATTTTGAAGAAGATGGGATTGGAAGGTTCCAAGGAAGCGGCGGCCAAGGTGAAGGAAATGGGGCTGCTCGATCAGAAAAACGACAAATCATGACTTTGATAATGGAAAGGGGAGTATGATTGATGCCTCATCTTTTATTTCGCGGCGTACCGGCTGAGCGGCTGAAGGAAGCCGCTCAACCGCTAGCCGAAGAGCTGGCTGCAATATGCGGCTGCGGGACGGATAACTTTACGATGAGCTGCTTGCATACGACGAACGTATTCGGAAACGGGCCGGACGATCCCGCTTATGCGCTCATCGAGGTCGGCTGGTTCGAGCGCGGACAGCAGACGCGGGACCGTTTCGCGGAAGCAGTAACCGGGCATGTTCGGCAGCTGGGTGTCCCCGATATTGAGATTGTCTTTCACGCTTACCGCGAAGACAGCTACTACATAAACGGAAAGGCTGTACAAGCCTGACCGGCGAATGCGAAATAGTACCATGAAATGTTGGTACTATTTTTTTTATGGCAAAAAGATGTAAAATCGGTTTTGTAACCAGGTACTAAAATGGTGAATGTTCAGGGATGGAGTGAGCGCCAAATGTTTGAAATGTTTTCGGCTCAGCATGCGGCAGCACTGGTCGTTGCGGTGGTCGCATTTGCCGCTATTGCAATAGGCCGGCAGGGTCTGCGGGGAGATAAAGCGAACCGGCGGTTCCGGCTTGGCATGGCGCTGCTGCTTGTCGTCTGTGAAATTTCGCTGCAGTTGTCTTATGTCATGGAAGATTCATGGAACGCCGGTTCGCTTCCCTTTCAGCTATGCAGTCTGACCTTGCTGATATCGGCGGCGGCGCTTGCGTTCCGGGTGAAGCAGCTGTACGCGATCGTTTTTTTCTTAGGGACGCTCGGCGCGCTGCAGGCGATGGTGACGCCTAATCTGGATGAGCCGTTTCCGCACTTCCGCTACTTCCACTTCTTTATCGCGCATATCGGCATTATCGCCTCGGCTGTCTATTTGATCACGGTGGAACGGTACCGCCCGACGATCCGCTCCGTGTTCGCCGCTCTATTGTGGCTCCACGCGCTTGCGGTTCCGGCGGCCGTCGTCAACATCGTGACAGGCACAACCAACTTTATGTTTTTGGCCCGCAAGCCGAGTACGGCATCGCTGTTGGATGTCCTTGCGCCGTGGCCGTGGTATTTGCTCCAGCTGGAGCTGGTCGCCTTTGGGCTTTGCCTTTTGCTGCTGGGCGTGTCAAAGCTTGCATTTTGGATCAACGGGAGGATAAAAGGATGAATACGATCAAGAAACATTGGACTTCATTGCTCGGAGCGTTGTTTGTTGTGACGGCGTTTATTACGCTCTTTCAGTACTCCATCGAGCAGGGATGGATCACGAACGCGATGAAAATCGGATTTGGGCTGCTTGCTGGCATTGGGGTGTCCATCGCGGGGGTGAAGCTTGCGCAGAAGCCGGCGCTTGTCATTTCAGGCGAAATTACGCTTGGCATCGGCGCTTGTATTTTGTACGCTACGTTTTCATTCGCGGGAATTTATTACGCGTTCTGGGAGCCGACTCTCCTTTTGCTCGGCATGACTGCAGTGACAGCCGGCATTACGATGTACGCCCACCGTTTCCAGTCGCGCATGCTGATGAATGTCGCGATCGCCGGCGCCTTATTGTCTCCGCTGCTTTTAAGGCCGGAAACGGATCAGGTGTTTACGCTGTTCTTATATTTGCTTGTTTTAAATATCGCATTTATCGCGCTGAGCATTATTAAAGGCTGGATGGAGCTCCGCATAATCAGCTTTGCCGGCACTTGGATCATGTATATCGTTTATTTTGTTCATTTCTCGCCGCCGATGGACGGGGTATGGAGCATGCCGATTCGTTACGCGATCGCCGCGTTCCTGTTCTATACGGTCGCTCTATTCGCATCCTCCTGGAAAAACAAATTGAGCTTCGACGGGCTGGACCTGTATCTGAATGCGGCAAACGGCATTTTGTTCGGCATATGGGCTCTTATTATTTGGAACGGCGATGTGGAGTACGGCTATACGCTCTTCTTTATATCCGTTGTTTATTTGATTGCGGGAGCCGCGGTATATAAGCTCAGCGGACGGATATCGGTCTCCGCGGCATCGTTCGGGCTCGGCGGCGTGCTGCTCCTGCTTATGGCGATTAACAGCTTGGGCGAGGGCATCCTGTTTAATGTCATTATGTGGGCTTTATACGCCTATATGCTAACGGCGCTCGGCGCCGTGAAACGCTGGCTGGCGGCGACAATTCTCGGGGTCATTATCTGGTTCTTCCTCGGCGTGTTCTGGTACGCGGTTACGTGGAGCACGCCGCGCGGCGAATGGTTCGGCGTCTATATGCCATTCCTCAATTGGGGAGCGCTCGCTTGGATGATGCTGGCCGCGCTTGGATTCTACTATGCGAGGGCGTTGAAATTCGAGGATCTGTCCGCGGCGGCAGGACGCATCTTCTCCCGAATTTTTGCGCTGCTTTCCCACCTGATTGTGGGCGGTCTGATGGCTAGGCAGATTGAAAATGTGTTCACGGAATATTTTGATGATTCGCCAAAGGTATACATGGGATTAACCATGTCCGTTGTTTGGGCTGTATATGCGCTTATCCTGATGCTGTGGGGCACTTATTACCGGGAGCGGACCTTCCGCTGGTTCGGCGCGGCGGTGCTCGTGATCGTCGCATGCAAAACGATCTTTATGGATTTGAGCGGCAAGGACGCCTTGTTTAAAGTGATCGTTCTGCTTATTCTCGGGGGCTTATCGTTCCTGATGACGTGGATGAACGGCAAATGGCAAAAACCGGAGCCAAATCCTGTCCAAGCGGAAACACCGAATTCGCAGTAGCGCAACCAACGAAAGAAGAGCTTTATGGCAGGGAGTTCCTGGGGGTAGCGGGCAAGCCTAAAAACATGTACAATGAATACCGATATGACTCTTATACGGTTTTTCGGCAAGACAGCTTAGGGGGTCCCATTCATGAGTATTGATCCGCGTACGATGAAGGCTTTGCTGCAAGCGCAGCTGGCGCCGAGCCTGGACATCGGACCGCTATCCAAAAAACAAACGAACGCATCGTCAACAGGCGATAACGCAGATTTATTCGATACCATCTTAAACGCGCAGTTATCCGGCGCCGGGGCTGCATCGGAACAGCCCGCAGCCGCCGCGGGAACGCCGGTTTGGTCGAACGATTTATGGGCTCAAGTCGCGCAATACGGCCTGACAAGCGCCCAGGCTTCCGAAGGCGCCGCGAATATGAAGTTCGATTATTCGGCAGGCGGCCATCCCTTTGGCGAGCTTATTCAAAGCGCTGCAGCCAAATACGGTGTTGACCCGTCGCTCATTGGGGCCGTCATCAAGACGGAATCCGGCTTCAATCCCGATGCCCAGTCGCATGCCGGCGCGAAGGGGCTTATGCAGCTGATGGATGGGACGGCACGCGGTCTCGGGGTGTCCGACGCCTTTGACCCCGCGCAAAATGTGGAAGGCGGAACGAAATATTTGGCGATGCTGCTGCGGAAGTACGGCGGCAATGAAGCTGTCGCTCTGGCGGCTTATAACGCGGGGCCAGGCAGAATCGACCGTCTCGGCATTTCGACGGATGAGGAGCTGATGGCGAGGCTGAACGAGCTCCCAACGGAGACGCAGCGCTATATCGGCAAAGTCCAGTCGGCCAAAGGATAACCGTATCGAGATCACGATTGCCGCTTCTAAGCGATGAGAAGCGGATCGCTGATCTCTTCTTGTTTTCAAGAGAGGATGGATCTGTATGATATATTTCGACCACTGCGCGTCGACGCCGCCATACGAGGAAGTCATTTCGACGCTCGCGGAGGTGATGCGCAAGCATTACGCCAACCCGTCGTCCCTGCATGGCGAAGGAGCTGAAGCGGCTAAATTAATCGAACGGTCAAGAGCGCTGATCGCTTCGCAGCTGGGGACCGGAAGCGGGCGCTGGCTGTTTACCTCCGGCGGAACGGAAGCCAATAACTTGGCGCTAAAGGGCGCGGCAAGACAATACCGCGGCCGCGGGGACCATATAATCGCTTCTTCGATTGAGCACGCTTCCGTTCACGACGCGCTGAAGCAGCTTGAGAAGGAAGGGTTTCGGGTTACGTACTTGCCGGTAAACGCAGCAGGCCATGTGGCTGTTGACGATGTGAAGGCCGCATTGACGAAGGACACGATTCTCGTAACCGTTATGCATGTCAATAACGAGATCGGCACGATTCAGCCTATCCAAGAAATTGGCGGGCTGCTTCGTTCGTATCCGCAGACCTTGTTCCATGTCGATGCTGTGCAGAGCATAGGCAAGGTGCCGATCTACCCTGAACGGTGGGGGATTGATCTGGTCAGCGGCTCGGCGCATAAGCTGCGCGGCCCTAAAGGGTTGGGCTGGCTGTATGTTCGCGATGGCGTACAGCTGGTCCCGCTAGCGTCAGGGGGCAGCCAGGAGGGCGGCTTTCGCGCGGGCACGGAGAACGTTCCCGCAATTGTAGCGGGCGCCAAAGCGCTTCGTATGTCGATGGAGCGTATGGAGGAGCGGGGAAGAAATATGCGGAGACTCGGAGAGAAGCTAAGAGCCTTCATCCGCACCCGCCCGGAGCTGAGGCTGAACGGCGGGGAGCCGCTTGCGCCGCATATCGTGCATTTTTCGTACCCCGGCATGAAGCCGGAAGTGATCGTTCATGCGCTGGAGCAGCATGGTATAATGGCATCGACGAAATCCGCATGCTCGTCCAAGGACAATAAGCCGAGCCGCGTGCTGCTTGCGCTCGGCGCCGATCCCGCCCACGCTTCGGGAGGGATACGCGTAAGCTTTGGGGATGAGCATGACGAGTCGCATATCGATCGGCTGATCAACGCCTTAACCAGCGTCATCGAGAAGCTGAAGCCGCTTGAGAGGAGCTCAAAATTTTGATCTACGACCAAATTGTTCTGCGTTACGGCGACCTGCTCATGAAAGGCCGGAACCGCAACCAATTCGAAAAAAAAATGCAGCAGCAAATAAAAAACGCGCTTAGGCCGTATCCAGGCGTTTCTTTTTGGAAATCGTACGGACGTTTGTACGTGAAGCTGAATGGCCAGCCGCACGAGCCGATTGTCGACAGGCTGAAGGACCTGTTCGGCCTCCAATCGCTAAGTCCGGTCATCAGCGCGGAATCGGAGCTGGAGTCGATTCGCGCAGCCGCGATGTCGTTAATGACCTCGCTGAAGCAGCCCCCTAAGACGTTTAAAGTAAGCGTGAAGCGGGCGTGGAAAGGCTTCCCGCATCAGTCGCAGGAGATGAACCATCTTGTCGGCGCGCATATTCTCCGGGCTTTTCCCGACTTAAGCGTAGACGTGCGCAATCCCGAGGTGGAGCTTCGCGTCGACATTCAGGAGGAAGCTACGTATTTGTTCTGCGAGATGATTCCCGCTGCGGGAGGCTTCCCGTTCGGATCCAACGGCAAAGCGATGCTGCTGCTCTCCGGCGGCATCGACAGTCCGGTAGCGGGCTGGATGGCGCTTCGGAAAGGGCTGGAGCTGGAGGCGGTACATTTCCACAGCTATCCGTTCACGAGCGAGCAGGCGAAGGAGAAGGTCATCGAGCTTACGAAGCGTCTGTCCTATTACAGCGGCGCGCCGATCAAGCTTCATCTTGTGCCGTTCACAGATATTCAGACATCGCTTGCCCAGCAGGGGCAGGACAATCTGATCATCACGCTGATGAGAAGAGCGATGCTCCGGATTACAGAGGGATTGGCGCTGAAAAACGGCGCGCTAGGCATTGTGACAGGCGAAAGCCTTGGACAAGTAGCCAGCCAGACGCTGCCAAGCATGAACGTCATCGGCAGAACGACGGATCTGCCGCTGCTCAAGCCGTTAATCATGATGGACAAAGCGGAAATTATCGCGATAGCGGAGAAGATTGGCACGTATGCAACGTCGATTCTCCCCTATGAGGATTGCTGCACTTTATTTTTGCCGAAATCGCCAAGCACAAACCCGAATCTTCATATTGTAGAACGAATAGAGGCCGGACATCCGAATCTGACCGAAATGATTGAAACCGCCATTGCGAACACGGAGCAAATGATTCTATCGCCGAATAAAGCGACAACCGTGCAGAAGGCGGGAGAGGACAGCTGGTTCTAGCCTGTACAAGCGGCGTTCCGCCTTGGAATCGCCGCTTGTTTTCGTTTTTTGGACATATTCCGGACAGCTTGTTCATACCCCTGTTAGGAGAGGGGAGAGATATGTTGTGGACAGCTTACTCATCTTTTTGCAAATTGTGCTGATCAATGTGCTGCTGAGCGGAGACAACGCGATCGTAATCGCAATGGCCAGCCGTCAACTGCCGGCTAAGCAGCGGAAGGCAGCGATATGGTGGGGCGCTTTCGCTGCGGTCGGCCTAAGATGCGTGCTTACGGTTGCGGCTCTTCAGCTATTGCAAATTCCTTACCTACAGGCGGTTGGCGCCGTTCTGCTGATCCTCATTGCCATTAAGCTGCTCGCGGACGCCGGCTCTCCTAACGAATCGCATCAGGTGAAAAAATCAGGAACGCTGGCTAGCGCAATCTGGACGATTATAACGGCGGACTTTATTATGAGCTTGGACAACGTGCTAGCGATTGCGGCTGTCGCAGAAGGCGACACCGTACTCATTCTGCTCGGCATCGCGCTCAGCATTCCGATGATCGTCTGGGGCAGCCAGCTGCTCGGCACGCTGCTGACGAGGTTTCCGTTCCTTGCCTACATCGGAGCGGCTCTGCTGGCCTACGCGGCCGGAGAGATGCTGATGCAGGATCCCGGCGTGAACGCGTCGATCTTCCACTACGATAAAACGTTAGCGGAGCTGATCCCGCTGCTGTGCGTCCCGTTCGTCATGATCGTTGCGATCCTTCGGAAAAGAGCAAATTGACGAAAAAAAAGTCCGGGCCGGAAGGCATGGACTATTTTTTTGTGAAACTAGAGGCAGGTTACTGGTTTTTTTGCCTCAGTTCCATTAAACTAAGAAAGATAAAAAAATGGCGTCTTTCGTCTTGTCTGCACGAAAGATGTTATAAGGAGCGGAAATGTTTATGCCTTCGAACAAATATTCCGCTGGAATTATTTTGCTGCTTGCCGGGGTCCTTATCTTATTGGGCAAATTAGGAGTATTCAGCTTTTTGGGAGCTGTATTTTGGCCATTGCTCGTTTTGATTCCGGGAGTGCTGCTGCATGTGCTCTACTTCGGCAGAGTAGTTCCGGCCTTTATGCTGGTTCCTGGAGGAATGCTCGTAGTTTATGCAGTGCTTTTTATCATCTGCAACATTTTCGGCTGGGAGAGCCTAAAGTTTCTGTGGCCGCTCTTTGTGTTCGGCTTAGCCGCGGGACTGTATGAATACTATATGTTCGGATCTTCGGTACCGCGTGTCGTATTTACAGCGTCTATCGCTCTTGCAGCCGCATCTGTTCTGTTCCTCGTCCTTATTCTCATGTGGAGCTGGGGCATTTATTTAGTTGCCGCTATTTTCATTGCGGCAGGCGCGTGGCTGATGCTTGGCAAGCGCCGGCGGTGGTAGGTTGGAAGAAGTCTGGATGGCCGGTTTTTAGAGAAAAACAAAATTTGGATTTGGAGTGGATTACATTTTATGCAAGCTAGAGAAACCATACGGAATATCGCGATTATCGCGCACGTCGACCACGGAAAAACAACACTGGTTGACAAACTGCTGCAGCAATCAGGCACGTTCAGAGACCACGAAGCTGTGCAGGAGCGGGCCATGGATTCCAATGACCTGGAGCGCGAGCGCGGCATTACGATTCTCGCGAAGAACACGGCGATCACGTATAAAAATTATTTGATAAACATTGTGGATACGCCTGGACACGCCGACTTCGGCGGCGAAGTGGAACGGATTATGAAGATGGTTGACGGCGTGCTGCTCGTTGTCGACGCGTTCGAAGGCTGCATGCCGCAGACGAAATTCGTGCTTCGCAAGGCGCTGGAGCATAATCTGACGCCGATCGTAGTCGTGAACAAAATCGACCGTCCGAACGCGAGACCGGTCGAAGTAATCGACGAAGTGCTCGACTTGTTCATCGAGCTAGGCGCGAACGACGACCAGCTTGAATTCCCGGTTGTATACGCGTCCGCTCTTATGGGAACGTCCAGCCTCGACCCGGAGAAGCAGGATGACAACATGATGGCGCTGTACGACACGATCGTAAGCCATATTCCGGCTCCGACAGAAAGCGTAGAAGAGCCGCTTCAGTTCCTCGTAACGCTACTTGACTATAACGAATATTTGGGCCGTATTGCGATCGGGCGCGTGAACCGCGGAATCATTAAGCAAGGCCAATCCGTCGCCGTTATCGACCGCGAAGGCAAGACGAAGCAGGCGAGAATTGAGAAGCTGTTCGGCTTCCAAGGCTTAAAGCGCGTCGAAGTGCCGGAAGCGGGAGCGGGCGATATCGTTGCGATCGCGGGTATCCGCGAAATCAATATCGGCGAGACGATTGCGGATCCGCAGCAACCAGAAGCGCTGCCAGTCCTCAAAATTGACGAGCCGACGCTTCAAATGACGTTCCTCGTCAACAACAGTCCGTTCGCCGGCCGCGAAGGCAAGTGGGTTACATCCCGTAAGCTGCGCGAGCGTCTGTTCAAGGAGCTTGAGACCGACGTGGCGCTCCGCGTTGAAGAAACGGAAAGCCCGGACGCGTTTATCGTCTCCGGCCGCGGCGAGCTGCATCTCGGCATCCTGATCGAGAATATGCGCCGCGAAGGTTATGAGCTTCAAGTTTCCAAGCCGGAAGTTATCATCAAGGAAATTGACGGCGTGAAGATGGAGCCGTACGAGCGACTGCTGATCGACGTGCCGGAAGAAAGCATGGGCGCCGTTATGGAGAGCCTTGGCACACGCAAGGCTGAAATGGTCAATATGATCAACAACGGCACAGGCACCGTGCGTCTGGAATTTATTATTCCTGCGCGCGGATTGATCGGCTACCGCACATCGTTCCTGACGCTGACGCGCGGTTACGGCATTATGAACCATGCCTTCGACAGCTACGGTCCGTTGGCGGGCACTGGCGTAGGCGGACGGCATCAAGGCGTGCTGGTTGCCAGCGAGAACGGCACATCGACGTTCTACGGCATGCTGGGCGTCGAGGATCGCGGCATTCTGTTCCTAGAGCCGGGCACGGAAATTTACGAAGGCATGATCGTCGGCGAGCACAATCGCGATAACGATATAATCGTAAATATTTGTAAAGAGAAGCAGCTCTCCAACGTCCGTTCGGCGGGCAAGGACGACACCGTTAAGCTGAAAACGCCGGTTATCTTCTCCTTGGAGCAAGCGCTTGAATACTTGAACGACGACGAGTATTGCGAAATTACGCCGAAATCGATTCGCCTTCGCAAGAAGATTCTGGTGAAGAGCGAACGCGAGCGCGCCGAGAAGCACCGCAAGATGTCTCAGGCAGGCGTGTAAGCTACGCGTTCGAAGTGTGTTTGCTGCGCAAACATGAAGCCTACGCTTTCGAAGTATGTTTTGCTGCCGCAAAACATTTGAGGAGGTCCAAGATGCAAGAGTGGTTAAGCGAGCATAAGCTTGTTTCATACCTGTTGATCCTAGCGTTTACCATTTATATCTTCAATGCCGTATTTCGTCCGCAGGCAAGCCGCCTTCCTCTTTTAAAGGAAGTGCTGGTCTATCTGGTAATGGCCCTTGGCGCCTTTATATTGATGATTTTGCAGGTCGATAAGCTGCCGATCATTCAATGTATGGCCATTGCCGTTATTATGATGCTCATGCTGCGCGGCCGTCAGCTTTACGATAAGTGGAAAAAAGGCCGTACGAGCGGAGCGGAGACACGCAACGCGGAGAACAGCCAATGAGGCTGGAGGACGCGCTGTTCAATTGGCTGCAAATCCGGATTGTCGCCGACGCGAGGCCTGAGGATAACGCCGCAAAGGACACGTTAGCGTTTTTCGAACAAATATTGCGGGAAGACCACGGACTCAGCTCCTTCGACATCGAGAAGCAGGATGAGACGATGCTCCACGTCCGGTATGAGAAGGATTCCCGTTCCAAGCTGCAGCTGTTTCCCCGGGAATCCGGGGAGCAGCTGCTGCGCGATATTATCGATAATCCCAAATACAACTGAACTTGAAGGTGGAACTCATGAGTCAAGGACCGACATCGCTGCCTCCTCGGTCAGAAACGCGTAAAGCTTCCAAACCGCAATCGAACAAAGGGAACAAACCGAAAAAACCGAAAAAGAAACGGACGCTTCTAAAGGTGTTTTTCGTGCTATTTTTTGGATTGCTGCTCACCGCGGCGGGTTTGATCACCTACCTTGGCTTTAAGGCGACGGACGCCATTGAAACGATTGGCCTGGACGAGACGCAAGCGACAGAGGTGCCGGCGGGAGAATCCGTCAAGGACAAGCCGGTTGCTTTCGTGCTGATGGGCTTGGATTCCCGCGAGCATGGCGGCACGCTGAACACAGACGTCATGATGGTTGCGGCTTTTAACCCGAAGACGAAGAAAGCGACGGTCGTATCCATTCCTCGAGATACCTACATCGATGTGGAGGGCTACCGGGCGCGGAAGGCGAACCGTTTCTATGCCGACTTCTATACGGTAGCAAAGCGTGATAACGGGCTGGAGAAGGAAGCGGCCGACTTGGAAGGCAAAAAAGCCGTTAAGGATGTTATGAGCAAGCTGTTCGGCATCGATATTAAGTATGCGGGTATTATTAATTTTAAAGGCTTCTCTGACGTAGTCGATGCTTTAGGCGGCGTCCAGGTTAACGTAGACATTCGCATGAAGTACACCGATAATGCTGACGGCACCGATATTGATTTGCAGCCGGGCTATCAGTTATTGAACGGCGAGGACGCCCTTGATTTTGTCCGTTATCGGAAGTCCAAAGACGGCACGAACATGTCGAGCGATTTCGACCGCAACCGCAGGCAAAGCGAGGTGCTGAGCGCGCTTGTTGACAAGATGATGAGTCTTGGCGGGATCACGAAGATCGGATCGGTCATCGATTCGGTCGGCAACAATGTGACGATGGATATGCCAAGCAAAGAAATTACGCGCATGCTTCAAAAATATATGTCCATCCGCAGCGACGATATCGAGTTCATCGCCCTGGAAGGCGTATGGAGAAGTCCGAACGTTTACGTCAATGAAGACAGTCTTGCGCAGGCGCGAGCGGCGCTCCAAGCAAAAATGGCTGAATGACCGTAGACTGATGCTAATATAATAGCTATAATAAGACCAAAGAAGCTGCTTATGATTTCGGAAGGAGGTCATGCGGATGAGAATACGAATTGCTGCAGCGTGTCCGCGGCCTGCCAGACGGGACGAAGCTCTTTGGAATGATCATGAAAAGCGTTACGCCATCGAAGGTGATGCGGACAAGTGTGCGAACATGGGAAACGCGTCACAGAAGAAAGCCTAGTGAGGACTCACTAGGCTTTTTGTGTTTTTTGGAGAGCTTATCCTCATAAAATTTTAACAATTTCCGAGGCTACTCGGAAGTATAAATCTTAGAGGCATCCTTAATGCGTCTGCTGCATTTGCGGACGGTTTGTCATTTGGGATCCGTTATTGCCGCCGCTTGCCGGCCCGCCAAGCTTGTTGACGTCTTGATCATCAATGGCTGGAGGAACGATATCCCTCGGAACTTGCGGCACTAGGCGGCCCATAATATCGGCCAATTCTTCGGCGAAGCCGGCAAGCGGCCTTCCGTTGCGGATATCGGCCCCGATTTCCGCAAGCCTGTTGGTAATGTCAATATCAGCCGTAACGAAAGCGTCAACGCCGTAAGGATCTTTGCGGAAAGCCTCGGCTACGGAATATTTGATCGTGCCGACGCGTGAGCGCTCCAGGTTGCCGTCGACATCGATGCCGACGATGGCCGTATTGCCGACGATGACGCAATGGGCGTTTTCGACGCCGGAGACGCCTCGCGCTAATTGTTCAAGATGAGCTTCGACCTCGGCGCGGCTAAGCATTCTTTCGCCATTGTCTTGATTTTGCTGAGCTTGAAGTTGACCATTATTCTGAGGAGAGGGTGATGCATTATTACGCGCGCCGGCGCCGCAGCCTGCAGTTAAAACCGCAATAATCATTACTGCCGATAACCATTTGTACATGTATGCCACCTCTTATCCGTGTGTGTCGCGCAAAAATCGCTTATGCATTAGTGTGTCCTCTGCCAATTGAGGCTATGTATGCAAATGTATATCCGACGCCGGGAGGGTTCTCATGAAAAAAATATTCGTGCTCGACACCAACGTATTGCTCCATGATCCGCAATCGCTCTTCTCCTTTGATGACAATGAAGTCATCATTCCCGCGATCGTATTGGAAGAGATTGATTCCAAGAAACGGCTCGCAGATGAACTAGGCCGCAATGCAAGACATGTCTCCAGACTGCTCGATCAGATGCGGGAGAGCGGGCATTTGCATGAAGGCATCGATCTGCCGAGCGGAGGTCTGATCAAGGTTGAGCTGAATCATAGAAGCTTCGTTCGCGTACAGGAAATGTTCGGCGAGATGTCGAATGACAACCGAATATTAGCGGTGGCCCTTAATTATCAAATGGAGCAGGAGAACGCGGAGAACAGCCGAAGCGTAGTTTTGGTCAGCAAAGACGTGCTTGTTCGCATCAAAGCCGACGTGCTCGGCTTGCAGGCTCAGGATTATTTGTCCGACCGCGTGCTGGACAATTCCGAGTTTTATAACGGCAACATTACGCTTCATGTGCACCCGTCGGTTATCGATGAATTTTATACGTATCGATTTTTGAGCGTCAATCATTTGCAGCTAAGAGACAGGCTGCATCCGAACGAGTTTGTCATTCTTCGCGATGAAATGGGCACCTCGAAATCGGCGCTGCTGAAGGTAAGCCAAGACGGCATGCGGCTAGAGCCGTTATATTTGAGCAATGATCCCGTATGGGGGATCACGGCGCGCAACGCGCAGCAGCGGATGGCCTTGGAGCTATTGCTTAACGATGACATCCCGCTCGTAACTTTGTCGGGTAAAGCCGGAACGGGGAAAACGCTGCTTGCGCTTGCCGCCGGCTTGCTGAAGGTGGAGGATGAGCATAAATATAAAAAATTGCTGATTGCCCGTCCGGTTGTGCCGATGGGCAAGGATCTCGGTTATTTGCCAGGCGAGAAGGAGGAGAAGCTTCGGCCGTGGATGCAGCCGATCTATGATAATTTGGAGTATTTGTTCGATACGAAAAAAGCGGGAGATATCGATAAAATATTAATGGGAATGGGAAGCATCCAGGTCGAGGCGCTTACGTATATTCGCGGCCGTTCCATCCCGGGGCAATTTATCATCATTGATGAGGCGCAAAACCTGACCAAGCATGAAGTGAAAACGATAGTATCCCGCGTAGGGGAAGGCAGTAAAATTGTGCTGATGGGCGATCCGGGCCAAATCGACCATCCTTATCTGGACTCGATCAGCAACGGGCTTACCCATATCGTAGAGAAGTTTAAAGCGGAGAGCATCAGCGGCCACATGACGCTGGAGAAGGGCGAGCGTTCCAAGCTGGCTCAGCATGCCGCAGATTTGTTATAAGGAAGGATAGGGCGCGCTTCTTCACTAGCGCGCCTTTCTTTTGGTCCGCATAAAAATTATCGATTCCAGATCTTATATCAATTTTGTCTTGTACATTTCCGCTTCGAACTGCTATTCTATTCCCATAACGAAGATGATGCCGGAAAGGAAGAAGGCTGTGTCTCCTCGCAAATTTGCGCCCCTCCTGATCGGCGCATTGCTGCTTACCGCGCTGCTGCTGCTTTATTTCTCCCAGTCCATGAATTGGAACCGTGCGGAGCTTGCCGATGGGAACCCGCCCGTGGAGCCCGCGGGAGGAACGCGCGTTGCGCCGCTTGAAACGGTGCTTCATGTAACCGTTACCATGGAGCCTGCCGACTTCAGACGGTTGGAAGAGCAGACCGAAAAATTTATGCTGCAGTACCCGCATGTGCGCGTGGAGCTGTCGAATGAACAACAGACCAGCGAACGATACGCTTCCATTGCGATGCAAAGCGCGCAGGGCGTAGCGCCCGACATTATGCTGCTCGATAACAGCTGGATTATTCCATTAGCCGTGAAAGGTTATTTGAAGCCGCTGGACAGCCTGATGACGGGGGACGTGCTTTCGGATCAGCTGCCCGGGCTGCTTGAGCCGTTGAAATGGAACGGCTATTTGTGGGGAGCGCCGAAGTCGGTTAATCCGTATATCATCGCTTGGAATAAGCCGATGTTAACCGAGTTCGGTTTTTCCGAGCCGCCTCAAAACTGGCTGGACTTCCAAGCGCTTGCGGAGCAAATCGCCGCGGCCGTGCCCCGTTCCGACGGGGAGCGGTATTTGGTCAATTTGAGTCCAGGCGATTTGATGCAGCTGCAGCTGTGGCTGTCAAGGTTCGAAACGGAGCATCGCTCGTTCCAGCTCGGACCTCTAACCGAGGCCGAGCAAGAGAAACTGCTGTGGCTGCAAGCGCATATGCCCGCTGTATCGGCTGTTCCGATCCCGAATCTCCAGCAGCTGAACCAGCTCGCTTTGGCGAGTCGTCTGCTCATGTTTATTATGCCTTGGGAATCCTACATTGATATGAGTGCAGCGGTCAGAAGCCTCCTAACGGTAGAGCAGGATTCCATCGACTCGCCGTGGATGAACGGAAGCAGCTTCGTGATTAGCTCGGCAAGCCAATCGGAGAATGAAGCGATATTATGGATTCAAGAAATGACGGACGCCTCGGTCGGTCTGCAGGAGATGGAAGAGTCGGGACGGCTGCCAGTCAGAGCTTCTTTGTACAGCGAGCAGGTAAGGCTTCTGACGCAATCGGAAGACCTGCCGCCTATATGGTGGCTGCAAGCTTTAAGCGAGCTGTCGCAGGACGACGCAAGCTTTAAGCCGGATCCGAACTGGCCGTATCAATGGAACAGCTTGCAAGCCGTCTGGCAGGCCGCCGGCGACGAGCCGCAGCGCTTCCTCGCCCTTGTACAATCCGCCGATGAATAGCGACCGCATGTAAAAAGGATGGCAGAATGCCATCCTTTTCTGATGCTAGCTTTCCTTATAAAGACACGCTCAGTTTAATGATAAGCTCGCCATCCTCGATCGCAACGGAATTGGCTTTCAGGAACTTCGTCAGCATGCCCGGATAGAAGCCAAGGTCGAATTCCTCTTCAAGTGCGGCGCGAGTCGTATCCGGGAGTGTAAACCCGTTAAACTTCAGCTCATCAACATGGAACATGATGCCGTTGTCCGGCTCCTCAATGAGACTGTAATGGCCGGACACGCTGATCTCGATATCGTCCCGTTTGCCGTATGCGATAATCCGATCGTCCTCGAATTGGAACGAGAAGTAGTTAAACTTTTCGTCCTGCTCGCGCAAAAATTCGTTCAGCCTGTCTTCCGGCACCCGGATCGTATACTGGAAGCCTTTAATCTCCATCAAATCTTTATTATCCTGCAGCCAGCCCGGCAGCTCGCCCATTGCCCGCGAAAGCGCCTTGAAATATTCTCGGACCTCAGTGAGCCCTTTTTCTTCCCAGAAGCTTGTCAGCTGTTCAATCAGCAGCCGGATCCGTTCGCTGTCCGTTCTTCCTGCCAGCTCGCCTTCCAGCTCGGCTTCAAGGGCGATAACCCTGTCCCGCTGCAGCTTCAGCTTCTCCTCCAAGGCAATCAATTCAGCTTGCTTGTCCTCGAGCTGCGTATATTGATTTTGCAGATCCCGATATTGTCCGATATATGTATTCAAGGTATGCTTGTCTTGCGATACGAGGATATCGAGATAATCCAATATAGTGAAAAAATCTGTCCATGAGTCCGTCGTTAGCAGAGACAGGTATAGCATATCCCGCTCTCCCATGTAATAAGCTCTTAGCACGTCGCCTGCTTGATCGCGCTTGCCGTCAATCGCGATTTCCTGCTCCGCCAGCTGCCGTTCCGTATCCGACATGGTGTCGAGCAGCGCTTCCTTCTCTACGGCGATTCTCGCGATTTCTTTGTCGATTTCAACGACGGATAAGCTTTTTTCGAGCAGAGAATGAACGTCTTCTTCGGATTTAGGCTTCTCTTCGGCTAGAACGGGCAACCGAAGAATAAGCAGGGCGCTGATGAGAGCTGCCAGGATTGCGGCTGCGAGTCGTTTGTGAGCGTGGCTATCGGTCAACGGCATCCTCCCTCCTCAGCAACTAGTTTATGCGGAAGCCTATTCTATTATATCTTACAAATGGAAAAGGATGAAATCCATCATGCCGAGTTTTCCAGATACGCCTTTGGCGGCTAAAATCGCCGGACAGATTGCCGGATCGTCACAGTTGGGCCGAATCATAAGTAATCGGCGGCACGAGGGTCGAATGGTGCCTTCCATCAGCTTCTGCTCCTACATGGAAGCCTGCTTATATGACGAGCAGTATGGCTATTATCAATCAGGCGCGGTTCGAGTTGGAAAATCGGGAGACTTCTTTACGAGCTCCGCTATCGGCACTATTATGGCTGAAGTTATCGCTCGTTACGCCGCCGATTTCGGCCGCGAATATGGATTTCCGGTTACGCTCGCGGAATGGGGAGCAGGCACAGGGAAGCTGTCTGCCGATATTGCGGCGGCCTTCCGAAACCATCGGTCAGCGGAAGAGATGACGCTCCGCCCGCTTATCGTGGAGAACCATCCAGGCCATGCAGCGGCTGCGGCGGAATCCTTCCGGACGTTTCATCGGGCAGGTGGTGGACAGCCGGTCGTCCTATCATCCGTCCAATTCGGGGAACAGTATGCGAAGTGGATGTCTGACGGTTCCGTTCTGGTGCTGGCGAATGAATTGCTGGACGCTTTCCCTGTTCACCGCATACGGAGAAGGGGGAAGCGACTCGTCGAGCTCGGCGTAGCCGTTGTGCCGGATGAAGGCTTCGCATTAACCGAAATGGCGGTAACCGATCCAAGACTAGCGGATTGGCTTAAGCGGGACGGCATATTTTTAAGGGAGGGGCAAACGACGGAGATTTGCCCCGGCGTGCGCGATTGGCTTTTCGAGTTAAGCTCACGCATGCCGAAGGGAAAGGTCATGATTATTGATTACGGCCATGATGCGGAGGAATACGCGGCGGAACACCGGATGGAAGGCACATTAATGACGTATTGGAGGCATCAAGCCAGCGATTCGCCCTTGCTCGGCGCGGGCGAGCGGGATATAACGGCGCATGTTTCCTTCGCCTTCGTCAAGGCATCGGCGCGAGAGGCGGGCTTCGAGGTCGTCTACTATGACACGCAAAAGCAGTTTCTTGTGGACTATGGCGTTTTTGAGCTGCTGCGCAACCATGACGGCATGGATCCGTTCGGTGAGGCTGCAAGACGGAACCGCGCCGTTCGCCAGCTTCTGCTCAGCGACAGCATGAGCGAGAGCTTTAAGGTGATGGTGCTGGAGAAGAAATAGCCGCAAGGCATTAAAAAGGCTGTCACCGGCGGATCTAATCCGACCGGGTGACAGCCTCATTTGTTCTGATGTTTAGAACGGCAGGTCCATCTTGAAGACCGACCAGTAGGTGAAGCCTACGAACGAAATCACCATATATCCCCAGAACATCGTTATGTATGTTCTCTCGGAGAAATTCAAGTAGCCCAAAAATACGAACGCGACAGCCTGCGCAAAGAACAACAGCGCGAATTCCGTCATGTGGCCTGCAAAAGCCATCAGTCCGATCACTAGGCACCAAAAGCCCAGAACGCGATACATGCGTGCCATGATACATCCCCCTTTTCCAAGCCCCGATTTTTCTAAACTTCATTATAGCGTTTGCCCCGTACAGTGTAAACCGGAATACGTGACGAAATCGCAAACTTTTTGCCATAAAACGATCCTTCCGTTTACAGTTTGCTCATCAATCATCCTAATCATGTATGAGTCAGTTAAAAAATGGATATACAAAATAGTATCCAATAGATTCTATGAACTCTACCAAGGGCATAGAGATAAGTAAGCGCCTTTTACGTTAGGAGGTTTTGATTGCATGACAGCAGTTAGACAAGACGCGTGGAGTCCGGACGATGATTTGATTCTCGCCGAAGTAACGCTCCGCCATATAAGAGAGGGAAGCACACAGCTTGCGGCCTTCGAAGAGGTTGGCGAAAGAATCGGGCGCACATCCGCAGCCTGCGGGTTCCGTTGGAACAGCTGTGTCCGCAAGCGTTACGAGGATGCGATTCAAATTGCGAAGCAGCAGCGCCAGAAGCGCAACTATTTGAAAAAACAGGCGGTTACCGCCACATCCCAAGTCTCTTCAATAGCGGTATATGACGCGGAAGAACGCGCTTTTAAACAGGATGTAAACGCGATGGACGAAGGGCTTACCGTTGATGCGGTCATTCGCTATCTGCGGAGCTGGAAAACGACCTATCAAGATTTAGCCAGACAAATTAAGCTGTTCGAGAAGGAATTGAAAGAAAAGGAAGAAGAGCTGTACCGGCTTCGCAGCGAGAATGAAAGACTGACGAAGGAAGTGAACAGCGCCCAAACCGATTACCGCGCCGTTAACGACGATTACAAAACGCTGATTCAAATTATGGACCGCGCAAGACGGCTAACGGTACTATCGAATGAAGAGGAAGCAAAGCCGCGGTTTAAGATGGATGCCAACGGTAACTTGGAACGTATTGAATAGGTCATATCGGAGCAGAAGAACCCGCCGTATTCCTAAACGGCGGGCTTTTCTTTTAAATAGGCGAAGGTTATAATACGGAAGACTTGAAAGCCAATTATTTCCGCTGGACAGGGAGAAAACAATGGGTATTCATATTGTAGGCGGCGGAGCGATCGGGCTGCTGTTTGCCGCTAAGCTTGCGCTCGCGGAAGCCGGGGCGACGCTATGGACGCGAACGGAGGCGCAAAGCAGGCGGATTTGCGAGGAGGGCTTGCTGCTCGTGAACAAACAGGGAGAGGAACAGCTTGTCCGCGTCGCGAGCGAATGGTTGAACGGGAGCCGTCTATCCGCTATGGAGATGGAAGACGAGATGTGGATTTTGCTCGCCGTGAAGCAGACCGCGATCGGAAGCGAGCTATTATCTAGCTTAAAGGCACTGTCGGACAAGGCGAGAAACGGCGCATCCGTCATCTGCCTGCAGAACGGAATCGGACATCTCGAGAAGCTGGCGGACGCGCTTGGCGGAACGCCGGTTTATGCGGCGGTTACAACCGACGGGGCGAAACGAGAGGACAGCCGTACAGTGAAGCATACCGGCATTGGAGAGCTTTGGTTCGGCGAATGGGACGCAAACGGTCAGAAAAAAGCCGAAAAAAGCGAGATTGCACAAAAAATGTTACTTTCTTCCTTGCAAAAGGCAGGATTTCACGCTATTCTGTCGAAAAACATGAAGAATCGCATTTACCAAAAGCTGCTGATTAATGCGGTGATTAATCCGCTTACTGCCTTGTTTGATGTAACGAACGGAGAGCTGCCTCAGCATGACGGACGGCTGCGGCTTATGCGGGCTTTACATAAGGAAACCTATGAAATATTGGTCGCCGCCGGAATGGAGCGATCCGAGGACAGATGGGATGCCGTGCTGGATGTCTGCAGCCGGACAAGCGCCAATGTTTCGTCGATGCTGGCTGATGTCAGGGCGGGAAGGCCGACGGAGATCGAGGCTATTAACGGAGCAGTGTCGAGGCTCGCCAAGCAGCTCGGGCGGGAATCGCCGCTTAACGATGCCATGACGGCGCTGATTGCGCCATACGGCGAAGCAACGTTGTAATCCAGGGAGGAGGGCGGGAATGGGAGCAATATGGGGCAGCATCGAATGGCTGTATACGATTCTCGCGGTTATACCGATCTTACCCTTTGCCATTGTTCTGTTCGTATACGGTGCCTACATCCGGGATCGAAAAAAAGCGATCACGATGGCGATTGATGTCTCCAACGCATTTTTTATTTTGTGCGTGGCGGCCCTATTCAACATCCTATTTGATAATGATTTCGGCTTGTACGGCATTTTGCTCGTCATGATTATTGGCGGCGGTTTGCTGGGCAACGCGCAATTCCGCAAGCGCGGGACCGTAGATGTGAAACGCGTGTTCCGGGCGGTTTGGCGCATGAGTTTTTTTGCGATGAGCGCGCTGTATGTGGTGTTTATGATTATTATGCTCGGAAGACTGCTCTTCACCGTCGCATAAGCGCCTGAATATGTAAATAAGAGCCGAATGAATGAAACGCTCCTGCTGCGCAGGGGCTTTCTTGCTTTGACGGGCGGCTTCCACTTTGTGTACAATGGCTTTGACGTACGTATAGAATTATACGATTTCTTATACAATCGGGAGGCGACACCGCATGACGAATCATGAATCGTATCGGCTTCCCATCGCGCAGCCTTTGACGGAGGCCTATATCCATCAAACGGATGACCGGATCGCGGAGCTTTACGGTTACCATTCCGGATCGGAGCGAGACTGGGAGAGAAGATACCGTTCGTTGCAAGAGAGAACGGCATTAAGAGCGGACAAAGCAGACGTGGCGGAGGCGCTTCGGGTGTACAACCGAAAGGCGGGCGCAGCCCCGGCGGTTTTGTCTTCTATCGATCAAATAGCGGAAGGCGCGCCTGTCGTGATCGGGGGCCAGCAAGCCGGGCTATGGACCGGACCGCTGCTTGTCATACATAAAGCGGTAACGATTATAAAAGCGGCCAAATCGGCTAGCGAGCAGCTTGGCGCCCGGGTCGTGCCCGTATTTTGGATCGCGGGCGAGGACCATGATTGGGATGAAGCCAACCACGCTTACGTGATCACCGCGGAGCAGGAGCTTCGGAAGCTGTCTGCGGCGAGGCCGGAAGGGCCGCGCACTTCCGTCAGCCGCACGGCTATTGAACCGGCGGTTTGGGAGCAGCTGCTGCAGGAGCTGGAGCAGGCGCTGCCGCATTCCGAGTTTAAACCGCAAATCGTGGAGAAGCTTGCCGAGCTGTCGCGCAGCTCGGTCTCTTTGTCGGATATGTTCGCGAGCTTGCTCAGCCAATTGTTCGGCGCGGAAGGGCTTGTCCTGCTGGATGCGGACGCGCCGGAAATCCGGAAGCTGGAATCGCCGATGTTCGGCAAGCTGCTCCAGTATAATGATGAGCTGGAGCAGGCTTATATCCGCGCGGCCGAGCAGGTTAAGGCGTGGGGCTATACGCTGCAAGCCGATGTGGTGCCAGGCAGCGCCAATCTGTTTATGTTCCCGCCGGAGAAGGGCGGAGAGCGTACGCTTCTGCATAAGAGCGAGGACGGCTACCGAGACCGCAAAGGCGGGTCGCATTGGACGAAGGAGGAGCTTCGCCGCATCGCCGAAGAGCGGCCGGAGCTGCTGAGCAACAATGTGCTGACGCGGCCGCTCATGCAGGATTATTTGTTCCCAGTTCTCGGCACGGTGCTGGGGCCGGGCGAAATCGCATATTGGGCGCTTACAGGCGGGGCCTTCCGCGTGCTCTCCATGGAGATGCCGATTATTGTGCCGCGCATGTCCTATACCTTAATTGAAGGAACAATCGCGAAGTATATGACGAAATACGAGCTTACTTTTGCCGATGTGATGGAAAGCTTCGAAGCGCGCAAGGAGGCGTGGCTGAAAGAGCAAGACAACCTTGCGATCGAAGAGAAGTTCAGCGCGGTGAAACAATCGTTCCAAGAAAGCTACCAGCCCCTTATCGATCTGGCGGCATCCGTGCAGGCGGGTCTCGCGAAGCTCGGGGAAACGAATATGGCGAAAATTTTGGAGCAAATCGGCTATATGGAAGCAAAAACCTCGGATGCGTATAATAAACAATTCGAAGCCTCCATCCGCCAGCTGGACCGGATCGCTACGGCGATCACGCCGTCGGGCAAGCCGCAGGAGCGCGTGCTCTCCATGGTTGTGTATTGGAACCGTTACGGCGACGCGTGGCTGAGCAAGCTGATGGAAGCCCCGTTCAGCCGAACCGGCGGACATGAGATTGTGTATTTGTAAAAGGAATCATTTCAATTAAACGGGAGGAACCCGCACATGAACACAGTTGAGAAAAGCATCATCGCTGACCCGTCGCTTGCGCCGGAAGGTCATCTGAAGATTGATTGGGCCAGCGCCCATATGCCGGTGCTGAACAAGATCAAAGAGCAGTTCGAGAAAGAGAAGCCGTTCCAAGGCTTGAAGGTGACGATCTCGCTTCATCTCGAGGCGAAGACGGCTTATTTGGCAAAGGTTGTGCAAGCGGGCGGCGCGGAAGTGACGATTACGGGCAGCAATCCGCTTTCCACGCAGGACGATGTATGCGCGGCGCTTGTGGAGGACGGCATCACGGTATTTGCGAAATACAACCCGACGCCGGCTGAATTTAAGGCGCTGAACATGAAGGCGCTGGAATGCAAGCCGGATTTGATTATCGATGACGGCGGCGATCTCGTGACGCTGCTGCATTCCGACAGCAAGGAAATGGCCGTAAATCTGCGCGGCGGCGCCGAAGAAACAACAACCGGCATCATTCGTCTAAGAGCGCTCGAGAAGGAAGGCAAGCTAACCTTCCCGATGGTTGCCGTAAACGATGCGTTCTGCAAATATTTGTTCGATAACCGGTACGGCACGGGTCAATCCGTCATTGACGGCATTAACCGGACGACAAACCTGGTCGTTGCGGGCAAAACGGTCGTCGTCGTCGGCTACGGCTGGTGCGGTAAAGGCGTTGCGATGCGCGCCAAAGGAATGGGCGCTAACGTCATCGTAACGGAAATCGACGCGATCAAAGCAGTGGAAGCCTATATGGACGGATTTGCCGTTATGCCGATGCAGGAAGCCGCCAAACACGGCGACATCTTCGTAACGGTGACGGGCAACCGCGACGTGATTCGCGGAGAGCATTACAAAGTGATGAAAAATGGCGCGCTTCTCTCCAATGCCGGCCACTTCGACGTTGAAGTGAACAAGGTGGAGCTTGAAGCGATGTCGACAAGCAAACGAACCGTGCGCCGCAACATCGAGGAATACAAGATGGAGGATGGACGCAGCATTTACCTGCTGGCTGAGGGACGTCTCGTCAATCTGGCGGCGGGCGACGGACATCCGGCTGAAATTATGGATATGACGTTTGCGCTACAAGCCATGTCGCTGAAGTACGTCAACGAGCAGTACAAGTCGATCGGCAGCAAAGTCGTTAACGTCCCTTACGAGCTTGACGAGCAAGTGGCAAGACTGAAGCTGGAATCGCTCGGCATGGGCATCGACAAGCTGACTCCGGAGCAAGCTGCTTATTTGGACAGCTGGGCGGAGCACGAATAAGCGTCATCAATGAACCCCCGCCAACGATCGCATTGGCGGGGGGTTTCTTGTTTATACAATCCCTGCGGCTTTAATGCTGTTTATTCCAGGACCTTTGCGAACTCCCCGAACCAATTGCTCCAGCCATACCTAGCTCCTTCGAGTCCTTGCGTCGTTGTGAAGCCGGTTTGTTCCAGATGCAGATTTATTTTTCCATCCTCTACATGCTGGAGCGTCCAGGTGACCGTCTGCTTCTCCCCTCCGCTGGCCCAACTATAAGACAAACGGTTCGGTTCGTCCGCAGCGAGCACTTCGCCTTCCACGATGCCGTCCCACCATTCGGACGGTTGATGCCGAAACGTAAAGCCATGCCCAGGGACGGGCTCGAAATCATTTTCCGTTATCCATTTGGCAAGCTTGCCTGAATCGGTTAAGGCCGACCAAGCCTTCTCGATCGAAGTTGCGAACTGAAAATCCATGGACAATGTGAAGCTCATCTGTTCTTCCTCCTCTAATAGTTGGTGCAAGCGATACATTTTCGTGCTCCAGACCGTGCTGTGGAAAGCGGCCCAATGCTGAACTTCTCTGAGCGGGGAGGCGTTCAGCCTGAATCGAGTTTCTCTGCCGACCTTCCGGTCAAGCACCAGTCCCGCTTCTTTCAGCATGCTCAGATGCTTGGATACCCCTGTGCGGCCCATTGGAAACTGCGCGGCTAACTCATGAAGGGGGATCTCATCTGCTTCGGTCAGCAGATGAATCAATCGGCGTCTGGTCGGATCTGCGATTGCCTCGAACACATCCCGCAGCTGGTTGTTCTCGCCCATAACACCCCCTCCAAATCTAATTTTCTGCTGCAGAATTCGATTGACGGTATGAAGGAACTGCCGTTCATTTCACCACCTCCTTACAAACGTTCAGCTGTTCAGGCGTCACGCGGCGAGGGGACAGCTGACGCCACGCACGAATGCGGGCAATGCTGCTTGAAGCCAATATGCAATACAAATGCTGCGGCGTTGATAGGGTTAAATCAGACACCATTTGGTGTCGATTCCAGTATAGGACACCATATGGTGTCTAGTCAACTGCGTTTTTATAGGCAAAACAATGATTAATAGGCTAAAATATTTTTTTCATTTTCCTGCTCCCAGAGCAGGATTTTTATTTTAGGTGGCGAACTACTGTATCTAGGTGGGGAAAAGTGGGGCAAAGTGGAGCGTTAGGGGGAAGGAGTGGAGCGGAAACCATGTTTATGGGTGAATATCAACATAGCATAGACGAGAAGGGACGTATCATTATTCCTTCCAAGTTCCGCGAAGCGCTCGGTTCAGCCTTTATCGCCACAAGAGGCCTCGATAACTGCTTGTTTGTTTATCCGATGAGCGAGTGGAGCGTGCTGGAGCAGAAGCTGAAGTCGCTGCCGCTGATGAAGTCGGATGCGCGGGCGTTTACCCGGTTTTTTTTCTCGGGGGCGACGGAATGCGAGCTGGACAAACAGGGAAGGGTAAATATACCAAGCCACCTGCGCGAGTACGCCAAGCTGGATAAGGATTGCATGGTGCTCGGCGTATCGGGACGAGTTGAAATTTGGAGCAAAGAGACTTGGGACAGCTACTACGAGCAATCGGAGCAGACATTTAACGAAATTGCTGAGAAGCTGGTGGATTTTGACTTTAATTTTTAAGACAGCATACATACTTCTTAGACAGACAACAGATATGGGAGGACTTAAAGCGTGTTTCAGCATACTACGGTTTTATTGGAAGAAGCGGTGGACGGCTTGGCCATCAAGCCGGACGGCATTTACGTCGATTGCACGCTTGGGGGAGCGGGACATAGCGAGCTGATTGCGTCCCGACTCGGCGCGGGAGGACGTTTGATCGCATTCGACCAGGACGATTGGGCGCTGGACAACGCTCAGAAGAGGCTTGCTCCCTATATGGATAAAGTGACGCTTGTCCGAAGCAATTTCCGCTACCTCGAGCAGGAGCTTAGAGGCTGCGGCGTGCCGCTTAAAGAAGGCGTTCCTCAAGTAGACGGCATTCTGTTCGACTTGGGGGTATCGAGCCCGCAGCTTGATGAAGCGGAGCGGGGGTTCAGCTACAACCATGACGCGCCGCTGGATATGCGGATGGACAGGGAGAGCGAGTTGACCGCCTATGAGATCGTCAACGAGTGGGACGAGCGCGAAATCGCACGCATTCTCGATCGTTACGGCGAAGAGAAGTTTGCGCGCAATATTGCCAGAAATATCGTGAAAGCAAGAGAGGCGGCGCCGCTTGAGAAGACCGGCGAGCTTGCCGAGCTTATCAAAGCTTCGATTCCGGCGGCGACGAGACGGACGGGAGGGCATCCGGCCAAACGTTCCTTCCAAGCGCTGCGAATCGCGGTCAATGACGAGCTTGGTGCGGAGGAGGAAGCGCTGGAGGCGTCGGTACGATGCTTGGCGCCGGGCGGAAGAGCTTCCGTCATTACGTTCCATTCGCTTGAAGATCGGATTTGCAAGCAAATCTTCGCTAAATATGTGGAAAAATGCACCTGCCCGCCGGATTTTCCGTTATGCGTGTGCGGGAAAGCCGGTGTTCTGAAATTGATTAATCGCAAACCGATCGTGCCGGGAGAGCGCGAGCTTGAGCAGAATCCTCGAGCAAGGTCGGCCAAGCTGAGAATAGCGGAAAAATTGTAAAAGGGGGAATATGAAGTGGCGTACGTAAATGGAAATTTAGCGCTTCAGCCGAAGCGGAAGCCGCAGCAGCAGCAAGTTGTCCGGGAAACCAAAAAAGTCGTCGTGAAGAGAAAATCATTGCCGGTGCAGGAGAAGCTGCTGTACCTCTTTACCGTGCTTCTCTGCGTGGTTGTCGCCGGGGTTATTATTTCGAGATATGCGCAAATTTACAATATGAATCTTCAAATCAAGCAGATGAATGCCGAATATGAGACTATGAACATCGAGATGGAAGATCTGAAGCGGCAAGTAGAGATGTTAAGCGATCCGGAGCGTATCCGTCAGCTTGCGGAGACGCAGGGCATGGTCAGCAGTTTGGAAGGCGGCATTATGATCAAGAAGGATAACGTCTCGACAAGTACGGCTATGCGTGATTAGGGTGTGACATGATGAGTAAACGAATTAAACTTCGCACGCTGTTATTTGGAGGGGTTATGACCCTCCTTTTTCTTATTCTGATTGGAAGAGTTTTCTATGTGCAAGTGCTCGACCGAGATACCTATTACGTCATGGCCAAAGAGAGGTGGGCTGCAGCGGAGACGCTGCCGGCAAAGAGGGGGACAATTACGGACCGCAACGGCAACGTGCTGGCGATGGATACGATCTCCTACAACGTATCGGTCAATCCGAAGCTGATTAATGAGGCGGGTATGGCGGAGGAGGTTATTAAGGGCTTGACGGAAGCGCTTGGAGCTTCCGAGAACGAGGTTCGGAAAGTCGTAACCGCGAAGAAGGATGACGGGGAGTTTTACGCGCATCGCGAGCTCCGGAAGGGCGGCTGGCAAATTGAAAAAGCGGCAGCCGACAAGCTGAAAGAGTTCAGAGACAAGCTGAGAACCGAGATGATCGAAAAAAAGATCGGCACGGATACAGGCATTATCATCGAGGAGACGCTGAAGCGTTATCATCCCCAACAAAAGCTGGCTTCGCAGCTAGTCGGCTACGTCAGCTTGGACCGCGAGCATATGACCGGCGTGGAAGCCTATTTCAACGACCGGTTAACCGGAACGGACGGTTATATCCGTTACGAGAAGGACGGCGCGTATGTCGAACTCACGGACGGTGAGATGGAATATAAGCAGCCGGAGGACGGGGACAACATTGCGCTGACGATTGATACCGATATCCAGCATTACGTGGAGGAAGCGCTGCGCGGCATAGCTAAGAAGTACCAGCCGAAAAGCGCGACGGCGATCGCCGCCGATCCGAATACGGGGGAAATTTTGGCGATGGCGAATCTGCCGGAATATAACCCGAATGAGTATTGGGAATATGAGTACGCCAATTACTTTAACCATGCCGTAGGTTCGTTGTACGAGCCGGGTTCCACGTTCAAAATCGCGGTCCTTGCCGCCGCGGTGGAAGAGGGCCTATTCAATCCGAACGAGACTTATAAATCAGGGAGCTATCGAGTTCCCGGCGATACGGTTGTCATCCGAGACCATAACCGGGACGGCTGGGGCACGATATCGTTCCTTGACGGACTCAAATATTCGAGTAACGTCGCCTTTATTAAGCTCGGCTTCGAACGGCTTGGAGCGGAAAAGATGCGCGACTATTTCACGAAGTTCGGATTTGGCCAGAAGACCGGAATCGAGCTGACGAACGAGCTGACCGGATCGATTCGTTTCCGGTGGAACAGTGAAATTGCCAACGCGTCATTCGGCCAGGGCGTTGCCGTAACGGCGATTCAACAGGTTGCGGCCGTTTCGGCGGTAGCGAACGGCGGCAAGCTGATGGAGCCGCATGTGATTAAGAGTATTACCGATCCGTTGACCAAAACAACAACCGTCACGAAGCCTAAGGTCATTCGCCAGGTCATTTCGGAGGAGACCTCTCGCCAAGTCAGCGAATATCTGGAGCAGGTCGTCTCCGACCAAGACAAGGGCACGGGGAAAAACGCGTATATTGAAGGGTACCGCGTAGCGGGCAAGACGGGAACTTCGCAGAAATTCGTGGACGGCAAATATTCCGATACAAAAATTATGGTTTCCTTCATCGGCTATGCGCCTGTCGATAATCCGCAAATCGTGCTTTATATTTTGGTCGATGAGCCGAACGACCCGAATGCGGGCGGCGGCTCGGTAGCGGCGCCGGCCTTCCGGGAAATTATGCTGAAGAGTCTGCGTAAGATGGGGATCGCGCCGAACTGGACGCCGAATGAAGCGCTCGAGACCGGCGAAATCAAAGTAGCGGTTCCGGATTTGAAAGAATTGAAAGTAACGCAAGCGATGGATGAACTGAAGGCGGAGGCGCTCCCTTACGAGATTGTTGGCGAAGGCGGCGCCGTGTTGAGTCAAATTCCGCCGGCCGGCTCGCTTATCCACCCGACTCAGCGGATCTATCTCATAACGGAGCAGAGGGACAAGCTTCCTGTACCCGACTTAACCGGCGTGTCGCTGCGCGACGCGATTGAGCTTACATCGCTCATCGGGGCGCGGCTGGCGCCTGAAGGAACAGGTTTTGTCGTATCGCAGCAGGTGGAGGAGAAAAATGGCGAAAGAACTGTCCGCGTAAAGCTATCCCCGCCGCTTGGCTCCGACGCCGAACAAGCTGCTGCGAACGACTCAAGCGGGGCGGAAGGAGAACCGGGTTCCGGCGAAGAAGCCGCGGATACGGCTTCCGGCGCCGAGACGGGTAATGCTTCCGAGACGGCTTCCGGCTCTGGTAATGATGCAGGTGCTGATTCCGGGGAGGAGTCATCGATAACCGGCGGAGAAAACTAAGACAAGTTCAGGGAGCTTGTTCTATCCCCCTCTTGTCCCGAATAGGCTTGGAATGAGCGTCGTTCTATACGCTTATTGCTAAGCGGCGGTACAGAGGGGGATATGTTATGAAGGTTTCCAATGTGACGGTAAGAAGGCGCCTATTCATTGTGCTCATCCTTGCAGGCGTCGCTTTTGTTTCGTTATGTCTGCGGCTGGCCTATGTTCAGCTGTGGAAAGGGGCGGAGCTAGCGGAGCGGGCGGAGAATTCCTGGCGCCGCGACATTCCGTACATGGCCAAGCGGGGCGAAATATGGGACCGCAACGGCGTGCGGCTGGCGTACAACGTCAGCTCTCCGACCGTATGGGCGATCCCCGTTCAAATCAAGGATCCGCAAGGGACGGCGGCGTCGCTTTCCAAGCTGCTGGACATGTCGGAGGAAAAGCTGCTGCAAAAGCTTACTTTAAAGGAAAGAATTGTTAAGCTGGATCCCGGCGGACGAAAGATGAGCCAAGAGAAAGCGGAGCAACTGCAGGCGCTTAATCTGCCCGGCGTCGTCGTAGCGGAAGATAATAAACGATTTTATCCATACGGAAGCATGGCGGCTCACGTGCTTGGTTTTACGGGCATCGACAATCAGGGGCTGACCGGCGTCGAAGCGAAATACGATGAGATGCTCAAGGGCATTCAGGGCAATGTGTCCTGGCTGTCCGACGCGGCGGGCCGGCAAATGCCGAATTCCTCCGACAAGTACGTGGAGCCGAAGGAAGGCTTAACGCTGCAGCTTACAATCGATCAGGGCATTCAAGCGATCATGGAGCGCGAGCTGGACCAGGCGATGACAAGCTTGCAGCCGAACGGCATCATCGCCATCGCGATGGATCCGAATAACGGCGAAATTTTGGCGATGGCAAGCCGGCCTACGTATGAGCCCGATAAGTATAAAGAGGTTCCGTCGGAAGTGTATAACCGGAACTTGCCGATCTGGATGACCTACGAGCCGGGATCGACGTTTAAAATCATTACGCTCGCCGCCGCTTTGGAAGAAGACAAAGTGGATTTGAAAAACGAAATGTTCTTTGATCCGGGAGCGATTGAAGTAGGAGGCGCGCGTCTTCGCTGCTGGAAGAAGGGCGGACACGGCAGCCAGACTTTTTTAGAGGTGGTGGAGAACTCCTGCAACCCGGGCTTCGTCACGCTGGGCAATCGGCTGGGTAAGGAAACGCTGTTCCAATACATTAAGGATTTTGGCTTCGGCACGAAAACCGGCATCGACATTGGCGGCGAGGAGAACGGCATTCTGTTCAAGCTGAACCAGGTAGGGCCGGTCGAGCTTGCCACAACGGCGTTCGGCCAAGGGGTGTCGGTGACGCCGATTCAGCAGATTACGGCGGTGTCGGCTGCCATTAACGGCGGCACGCTGTATAA
This sequence comes from Paenibacillus nanensis, assembly GCF_003583765.1. GTDB lineage: Bacteria > Bacillota > Bacilli > Paenibacillales > Paenibacillaceae > Pristimantibacillus > Pristimantibacillus nanensis. The sequence goes on along the minus strand of NZ_QXQA01000002.1, from coordinate 175,759 downwards.
GCCTCACGTCGCCAAAGCGTTTATAAACCGGGAGACCGGAGAGACGGTGCAGACCATTGAGCCGGAAGCCGTGCGAACGGTCATCTCCGAGGAGACCTCGAAGGAAGTGCGGGAGGCGCTCGAAAGCGTTGTCGCCAAAGGAACGGGCCGCAACGCGTTTATCGACGGCTACCGTGTCGGCGGCAAGACGGGTACCGCTCAGAAGGTGGTGAACGGGCGCTATTCGCCGAACGAGCATATCGTCTCGTTCGTCGGCTTTGCTCCGGCGGACGATCCGCAGATCGTGATATACGTCGCGGTGGACAATCCGCAAGGCATTCAGTTCGGCGGCATCGTCGCGGCTCCGATCGTCCGCAATATTATGGAGGACGCGTTATCCGTTCTTGAGATCCCGCCGCGCACGAATCAGATCGACCGACTGTACAAATACGGAGAGACGCCGATAGTTACCGTTCCGAACCTGGTCGGCAAGACGGTCTCCGATATTTACGAGGATTTGAACATGAACTTTAACCTAAGCTCGGCAGGTACCGGACAGGTCGTGATCAAGCAGGCGCCTGCCGCGGGCACGCGGGTGGACCGCGGCTCCACGATACGCATTTACTTAGGCGACGAAGAAGATCTCCCGCATTCTCATTGAAGTTAGGGCCGATTAACGCGATTGCTCTGGGCGGCATATAGTATTCCGTCAGAGTAATCGAGGAGGCTTGATGGAGATGCGTCTGCGCGATCTAAAAGAATTGCTCATTACGGCAAGACTTATTGGGGATGGAGACACGGAGTTTGATGGCTTGGAGAAGGATTCCAGGCAAGTGAAGCCGGGGCAGCTGTTCCTCTGCGTGCCCGGCCTTTCCGTAGACGGACACGCGTATGCCGAGGAGGCTGTCAGCAAAGGTGCTGCCGCTATCGTAACGGAGCGGCTGCTGGCGATTCCCGTGCCGCAGCTTATCGTGAAGGACAGCAGGCTGGCGACGGCCATTATCGCGGATTACGTCTATGCCCATCCCAGCTTTCAAGTGAAGGTTATCGGCGTGACGGGCACAAACGGGAAGACGACTACGACTTATTTAATCGAGAAAATATTGAATGACTGCCGGAAGCCTGCTGGGGTGATCGGCACGATTGAATGGCGGTACGGCGGCAAGTCTTTCCCGGTAAAAGGGACGACGCCGGATGCGCATGAGCTTCAGCGGCAGCTTGGGGAAATGCGCGACGCCGGCATCCAGTATTGCGCGATGGAAGTATCCTCGCATGCGCTCGAGCAGGGCAGGGTGAAGGGCTGCCGCTTCCGGACGGCGATCTTCACGAACCTGACGCAAGACCATTTGGATTACCACGGCACGATGGAGAAATATGCCGATGCAAAAGGATTATTTTTCTCCAGACTTGGCAATGCTTACTCGCAATCGGCTGAAGAGAGATCTTACGCGATATTGAATACGGATGATCCGGCTTCCGTCAAGTTCGGGATGCTGACATCCGCGGAAGTGATTACTTACGGAGTTGAGAGCGATGCCGATGTCCGGGCAACGGATATTCGCATCACGGCGGAGGGCACGGGATTCCGCGTGCGGACCTTCCGGGGAGAAGCCGATATTCATTTGAAGCTCCCGGGCAAATTCAACGTCTACAACGCGCTCGCCGCAATCGCCGCGGCGCTGCTTGAAGGCATCGAGCTGGACGCGATCAAGCGGTCGCTCGAATCCATTCCCGGCGTGCCCGGGCGGGTAGAGAGCGTACACGCGGGGCAGAACTTCTCCGTTGTCGTCGACTACGCGCATACGCCCGACGGGCTCGAGAATGTGCTGCGGGCCGTCCGGGAGTTTGCGGAAAACCGCGTCATCTGCGTCTTTGGGTGCGGCGGGGACCGAGACCGCACGAAGCGGCCGGTTATGGGACGAATCGCCGCGCAGTACGCCGATATCGTCATCGTGACGTCCGATAACCCGAGAACGGAGGACCCGAACCGCATCATTGCGGACATCGAATCCGGGCTTATTGAGGCGCATGTCGACCGCGGCCGTTACCTGTTAATTCCAGACCGGAGAGCCGCAATTCAAAAAGCGGTTGAAAAGGCAAGCCGTGGAGATGTAGTATTGATTGCGGGGAAAGGTCATGAAACCTACCAGCTTATCGGAAGCAGCGTATATCCTTTCGATGATCGAATAGAAGCAAAAGAAGCTATAAGGGGACTATTACATTGATTAAACGTACAGTAGGGCAGATCGCGGCCATGTGCGGCGGAATGCGCAAGGGAGGCCGCGCGGAGGAACTCGTAAGCGGCATTATGACGGACAGCAGAATAGCGGGGAGCGGGGAGCTGTTCGTTCCGATCGTCGGCGACCGGTTCGACGGGCACGACTTCGCGGAGCAAGCGGCGGCAAGCGGCGCCAAGGCGTTTCTATGGCAGAAGGATAGGGAGATTCCGGCGCCGCTTGCGGAGCTGCCTTTCCTGCTCGTGGACGATACGTTGTCCGCACTGCAGCGGCTGGCCTCGGCCTATCGCGGGGAGCTCATGGCTCGCGTCGTCGGCATTACAGGCAGCAATGGAAAGACGACAACCAAGGATATGACGGCGGCTCTTCTGAGCACGCAGTACCGGGTACTGAAGACGGAAGGCAATCTGAACAATCATATCGGATTGCCTCTTACGCTTCTGAAAATGGACGAGGATACCGAAGTGGCGGTGCTGGAGATGGGAATGAGCGGCTTCGGCGAAATCGAGCTGCTGACGAAGATCGCCCAGCCGGATGTCGCGATTATTACGAATATTGGCGATGCTCATCTGCTGCAGCTCGGCTCGCGCGCTGGAATCGCCAAGGCGAAGCTGGAAATCGCGCTTGGGCTAGGCGAAGGCGGCGTTCTCCTCTATAACGGCGACGAGCCGCTGCTCGAGGAGGGGCTGCAGGCGATGAGGTTGCCGGAAGGCGTCCAGCTCCGGACCTTCGGCCTGCAGGAGCAATGCGAATGGTCCGCTGCGGATATCGCCCTCGCTCCGCACGAAAGCCGCTTTACCGCGCTGTTCAAGGGAGGGCCGACCGGACTTGGCACCGTTCAGCTTCCGGTGCCGGGGCGCCATAATATCAGCAACGCGCTGGCGGCGATTGCGGCGGCGAGGCTGTTCGGCGTCCAGCCTGCGGACATTGCGCAAGGGTTCCGCGCGCTGAAGCTGACGGGCATGCGGATCGAGCCTTCCCGCGCCTTCAATGGAGCGGTATTGCTGAATGACGCTTATAACGCCAATCCGACAGCAGTTAGGGCAGCCATCGATTTGGTGGCGGGGCTTGAAGGCTTCGGACGAAGATGGGTTGTCCTCGGCGACATGCTGGAGCTTGGCCCTGAAGAAGCGAAGCTGCATGCCGAAATCGGCGAATATTTGACTGCAGGCAAAGCGGAAGGCGTCCTGACATTCGGCCCGCTCTCCGTTCATACGTCGGAAGCGGCGTCCAGGCAGATGAAGGAAGCGGCGGAGCAAGGGCTGGTCCGTCACTTCGAAGAGAAGGATGAGCTGGCGGCTTGGCTGAAAGCGCAGCTTCAGCCGAATGATCTCGTACTGGTGAAAGGCTCGAGGGGCATGCGTATGGAGCAGGTCGTAGAGGCTTTGGAGAAGGGGTGAGGAGATGGATATGATGGTCATATTGTTTACGATCGGCACTTCGTTTTTGCTAGCGGTTCTGCTCGGGCCATTATTCATCCCTCTGCTTCGGCGTCTAAAGTTCGGTCAGCAGATACGCCAAGTAGGACCGCAGAGCCACCTGAAGAAAAGCGGCACGCCGACAATGGGCGGCATTATCATTATGATCGCGATGCTGATCGCGTTCCTGCGTTTTGCCGATAAGACGCCGGAATTTTGGGTGCTGCTGACGGCTTCGCTTGGCTATGGACTCGTTGGCTTCCTCGACGATTACATCAAAATTGTGTTCAAGCGCTCGCTTGGCTTGACGGCAAGACAAAAGCTGTTCGGACAGATGCTGTTCGGCGTCGTCGTTTGCGCGATGCTGTACAATATGGATCACAGCACGGCCATTACGGTGCCCGGAACAAGCTGGGGCTTTGATCTCGGCTGGTTCTACTATCCGTTTGTCATCATCATCATGTTCGCGGCGAGCAACTCCGTTAACTTTACGGACGGCGTGGACGGCTTGCTGGCCGGTACAAGCGCTATCGCGTTCGGCGCCTTCGCCATCGTTGCGCTGCAGACCTCCTCGCATGAGTCGGCGGTTTTCTCCGCGGCTATGATAGGCGCCGTGCTCGGCTTCCTGGTGTTCAACGCGCATCCGGCCAAGGTGTTTATGGGCGATATGGGGTCGCTGGGCATCGGCGGCGGCATCGCGGCCGTGGCGATATTGACGAAGACCGAGCTGCTGCTTATTCTAATCGGCGGCGTGTTCGTCCTCGAAATGCTCTCGGTCATTATTCAAGTCACTTCGTTCAAAACAAGAGGCAAACGGATTTTCAAAATGAGCCCGATTCACCATCACTTCGAGCTGTCGGGCTGGTCGGAGTGGAAGGTCGTTACCGTCTTCTGGTCCGTAGCGCTGCTGTTCGCGGCGGCCGGCGTCCTGCTTGTGATTTAACACAATAAAAATTACACCCTAAGCGGTTCTCGCATGGAGAGCCGCTTCATGCATACATAGAAAGGAATGTCCCTATGAATCATCCATCTACGTACCGAGGCAAGCGGGTCGTCGTGCTCGGCCTTGCGAGAAGCGGCGTCAGCGTCGCGAAGCTGTTCCATAAGCTTGGCGCAGAAGTCGTCGTCAACGACAAAAAAGAGCGAGATTTATGTCCCGAAGCGGATGAACTGGCCGCTTTGGGCATTTCTGTGATATGCGGCGGTCATCCGGACGATCTGATTGATGACCGGACCGCTTTGCTGGTCAAAAATCCGGGTATCCCGTATTCGGCGCCGCCCGTCCGTCAAGCGGAGGAGCTCGGCGTCGACATTATTACGGAAGTGGAGGCGGCTTACTGGCTGTCGCCCGCGCCGATTATCGGGATTACCGGCTCTAACGGGAAGACGACAACCACGACGCTCATCGGGGAGATCTTGGATGCGGCGGGCATGAAGCCGATCGTCGCGGGGAATATCGGCTTGCCGCTGTGCGATGCCGTGCAGGAGGTGGAGGCGGACAATTGGATCGTGGCCGAGCTGAGCAGCTTTCAGCTCAAAGGAACGTCCGCGTTCCGTCCGCGCATCGCGCTTCTGCTGAATCTCGCGGAGACGCATTTGGACTACCACGGCGGCATGGAGGACTATGTCGCGTCCAAGAGGAAGCTGTTCGCGAACCAAGAAAGCGGAGATACAGCCATCCTTAACTGGGATGATGCGGTATGCCGTTCGATTGCATCAGAGTTGACGGCTAAAGTGCTGCCGTTCTCGTTGTATGAGCGCCTCGACGAAGGCTTATGCGTAGAGCCGCCTTATGTGAAAGGGCAATTCGACGGCGAATCCGAGCCGGAGCGTCAAATCGTCTATCGGAAGCGCGCGGAAGGCGGAAGCGAAGTGACCGTCATTATGCCTGTGGATGCGCTTGGCATTCCCGGCCGCCACAATACGGCGAACGCGCTTGCGGCGATCGCCGCTGCGCTGGCCGCCGGAGCGGCGCCAGAGGGGATTGCAGAGCCGCTCACGCGATTTAAGGGCGTGGAGCACCGTCTAGAGTTCGTATGCGTCCGGAACGGCGTAAGCTACTACAATGATTCGAAAGCGACGAACCCGACGGCGACCACGATGTCGGTCCGATCGCTCAAAGGACCGATCGTGCTTGTTGCCGGCGGTCTCGACCGCGGCTCCGACTACATGGAGCTGCTGCCCGTCTTTAAAGGCTTGAAGGGGCTTGTCACGCTCGGCGAGACAAAGGAGAAGCTGCTCCGTGTCGCCGATCTGGCAGGTTTAACCAAGACGCAATCGGTGAACGCTGAGAAGGACGCCGAGAGCACTCTTCGGGAAGCGGTGAAGCAAGCGGCGAAGCTTGCGGAGCCCGGCGACATCGTTCTGCTGTCGCCCGCTTGCGCAAGCTGGGATATGTTTGCGTCTTATGAGCAGCGAGGGAGCATTTTTAAGCAATCGGCGCATACCTTGTAAGTAGGGGGCCTGTCCCTACTTTTCTATGCTAAGAGGTGTGTTCGCTATGGCAAAAGCGCGGTCTGCCCCGGATATTTGGCTGTTATCGGCTATAGGGCTTATTCTTGCGATTGGTCTTGTTATGGTGTACAGCGCGAGCGCCGTGCTCGCTTTCCACGAGTTCGGCGATCGGTTCTATTATGTGAAGCGACAGCTTTTATTTGCCGCGCTCGGCGTCGGTGCGTTACTATTTACGATGAACGCGCATTATTCCGTTTGGAAGAAATGGGCCAAGATCGCATTGATCGTATGCTTCGGATTGCTCGTAATCGTGCTCATTCCGGGCGTCGGCGTCGTTCGCGGCGGCGCGCGCAGCTGGCTCGGCATCAGCTCCTTCGGCATTCAGCCGTCGGAGTTTATGAAGCTGGCCATGATTTTGTTTCTATCGAAATGGCTGTCGGAGAAGCAGCAGACGATCACTCATTTCACCAAAGGGCTGCTGCCGCCTTTAGGGCTCGTCTTTTTGGCCTTCGGCATGATTATGCTCCAGCCGGATCTTGGCACGGGCACGGTCATGGTCGGCGCGTCGCTTATTTTGATTTTTACGGCGGGTATGCGTATGGCTCATCTTGGCGCTTTCGCGCTGATCGGCGTAGTAGGGTTGGTTGGACTCGTCATCGCGGCGCCGTACCGGATGGCGCGCATCACGTCGTTTCTTGATCCATGGTCCGATCCGCTTGGCGGAGGCTATCAAATTATTCAGTCGCTATTCGCTATCGGGCCAGGCGGCCTTGTCGGGCTTGGGCTTGGCATGAGCCGCCAGAAGTTCAGCTATTTGCCTGAGCCGCAGACGGACTTTATTTTTTCGATCTTGGCCGAGGAGCTTGGCTTTATCGGCGGCGCCACGCTTATTCTATTATTTCTTGTTGTCGTCTGGCGAGGCATTCGCGCTGCGATCGCGGCGCCGGACACGTTCGGCAGCTTTCTGGCCGTCGGCATTACCGGCATTATCGGCGTGCAGGTGCTCATTAACATCGGCGTCGTCATCGGCATGATGCCCGTTACCGGCATTACGCTGCCGCTTGTCAGCTACGGGGGCTCTTCGCTGACGCTGCTGCTTACGGCGCTGGGCATTTTGCTGAACATATCCCGCTATTCGAGGTGAAGATTATGCGTATCGTGCTCACCGGAGGTGGAACCGGAGGACATATCTATCCCGCAGTTGCTGTCGGCAAACATATGCTCCAGAACGATCCGGACACGAAGCTTTTATTTATAGGAACACAGAACGGTATGGAGAGCCGGGTTGTGCCCGGGCAGAACATCCCGTTCGAGGCGATTGAGATTACAGGCTTTCGCCGGAAGCTGTCTTTCGAAAATATTAAGACGGTCATGCGTTTTCTAAAAGGAGTCCAGCGCTCCAAAAAACTGCTGAGAGAGTTTAAGCCGGATGTTGTAGTCGGAACTGGCGGCTATGTGTGCGGACCTGTCGTTTACGCGGCGGCGAAGCTCGGCATTCCTACCTTCATTCATGAACAGAACGCCATTCCCGGACTTACGAATCAATTTCTGTCTCGTTATGCCGACCATATCGGCGTCAGCTTTCCGGAGTCCGCGTCGCAATTTCCGAAGGCGAAAGCGGCTTCTTATACGGGCAATCCCGTTGCGTCGAACGTGCTAAAGGCACAGCCGGGCAAAGGTCTTCAGTCGCTGGGACTGCCTGCAGGGACCCGGTTTGCTTTGATCGTCGGGGGCAGCCGCGGCGCCAAAGCGCTGAATGAATCGGTCATCGAGATGGCTCCGATGCTGAGCCGCCTGGCCGGAGCGCATGTTGTGTTCGTGACGGGGGAGATTTATTACGAATCCACGAAGGAGAAAATCGGCGCGTCAGCAGGCAATCAATTGACGCTGGTGCCTTACCTTCATAATATGGCGGAGGTGCTCCGGGACGCGACGCTTGTTGTCAGCCGCTCCGGGGCATCTTCCCTTGCGGAAATAACGGCGCTCGGACTGCCGTCGATCCTTATTCCGTCGCCTAATGTGACGAACAATCATCAGGAAGCGAATGCGCGCAGCCTCGTCAAGGCCGGCGCCGCAGAGCTGCTGCTGGAGAAGGAGCTGAGCGGCGGCAAGCTTCTCAGTCTAATGGAAGAGCTGCTTGGCGATAAGGCGCGCATGTCCGCCATGTCCGCTGCGGCGAGCAAGCTGGCCGTTCCGGATTCCGCTGAAAGGATTGCGGAGGCGCTGCGGCGTTTGAATAACGAAAGACTATAAGACCCTCATCTAGGCGATTGTCACACAACATCGCGGCAGGGCATAAGATACTCTATATTCGTGACCGACCAAGACGGGATCGGAGATTGCAACATGCGGCTGCTTGCGGCCGCTGCGAAGACTTAGAACGCAGCATCGAAGGAGGAAGACGCAATGGAAGCACTTATAGCGGAGCTGGAACAAGCGAAATTAGGCGAGATACTGCTGAATGAACCGCTGTCGAAACATACAACATGGAAAATCGGCGGACCTGCCGATCTATTAATCCTTCCGTCAGGGAAAGAGGAACTGATCGCTATCGTGAAATTGCTGCATAAGCATGGCGTTAGCTGGACCAATCTCGGTCGCGGCTCCAACATGCTAGTCAGCGACAAAGGCATTCGCGGCGTTGTCATCAAACCGGCCCAAGGTCTCGATTACGTGCGTTTCGAGGGGACGACTGCGATTGCAGGCGCCTCCTACTCTTTTATCAAACTGTCGGTCATGACGGGCAAGCAAGGCTTGACGGGCCTGGAATTCGCGGGGGGAATACCGGGCACGGTAGGCGGAGCTGTCTACATGAACGCGGGGGCGCACGGATCGGATGTGTCACGTATCTTCAAATATGCTGACATTGTTCTGGAGTCAGGGGAATTGGTTCGTTACGAAGGTGAAGATATGCGCTTCGCATACCGCCACTCCATTCTTCATGAAATGAAGGGACTCGTGGTGGAAGCGGCGTTTGAGCTGGCGGAGGGCGACCGGATGGAGATCGCGTCCACACTGGCTACGTACAAGGAGCGGAGGCTGCGGACACAGCCGCTGCAGCTGCCCTGCGCGGGAAGCGTGTTCCGCAATCCGCCGGGCGATTACGCCGCAAGGCTGATCCAGGAGTCGGGTCTGAAAGGATTCAGCATCGGGGGAGCGCAAGTATCGGAACTTCACGCCAATTTTATCATCAACACCGGGCAAGCGACAGCTAGAGATGTTCTCGCCCTCATGTCCCACATACAAAGCACCGTGGAGCAGCGCTATGGCGTTAAGCTGGTGCCGGAGGTATTGGTAGTGGGCGAGCGGTAATTCGGAGGTGATACATTGGACAAATTGGTGATTGAAGGCGGGAAACCACTCTCAGGAACCATAGTTATCCAAGGAGCGAAAAATGCCGCCTTGCCGATATTGGCAGCTAGTTTGCTGGCTGAAGGCACAACAACGATTGACTCTGTGCCTCATCTGCTGGATATCGACGTCATGTTGAACATTTTGCGCGAATTAGGATGCCGGGCTGAGCATACCGGGGAAACAGTTGTGCTGGACACGACTTCCGCACATACGTCCCATGTGCCGGAAACGTTGATGAAACAAATGCGTTCTTCTATCTTCCTCATGGGACCGCTGCTTGCGCGATTCGGCGAAGCGCAGGTCTATCAGCCCGGCGGCTGTGCGATCGGCGAGAGGAAGATCGATCTGCATTTGCAAGGCCTCGCGGCGCTTGGCGCGGAAATTGAAGAGGCGAATAACCGAATCATTTGCCGCGCGAGCAAGCTGACGGGAGCGGACATACACCTCAGCTTTCCAAGCGTAGGCGCAACGGAAAATATAATGATGGCCGCCGTTCTCGCGGAAGGCCGCACCACGATTAGCAATGCCGCCCGCGAGCCGGAAATCCAAGATTTACAGCGTTTCTTGAATACGATGGGCGCCAAGATTATGGGGGCCGGCACCGATACGATTACGATCGACGGCGTCAAAGAGCTCGCGCCCTGCCGCTATAAAGTCATTCCAGACCGCATCGTGACAGGAACCATCATGGTCGCGGCGGCCGCAACGCGCGGTCAAGTCACTCTCCAGCAAACACAGCCCGCTCATCTCTCCTCACTCATCCATGTTATGCGCCGCGCAGGTGTTCAAATTGTCGTCGACGGTGATATAATAAAGGTCGGCAGTTCTGCGAGACCGAAAGCGGTCGAACGAATTGTGACGTCGCCGTACCCGGCATTTCCTACTGATCTCCAATCTCAAATTATGGTGCTGCTCGCCCTTGCGGATGGAGTAAGCATTCTAAAGGAAACGATCTTCGAAGGCAGGCTCAAGCATGTGGATGAATTGTCCCGCATGGGAGCGGATATTCGAGTCGATATGAACGCAGCCTTCATTAGAGGCGTCCCTCGCCTGTACGGCGCTACGGTAGAGGCGACCGACTTGAGGGCGGGAGCAGCTCTTGTCATTGCGGGGCTTGCCGCGCAGGGCAGGACGATCGTGGAGCAGGTGCATCATATCGACCGCGGCTATGACCGGATCGAAACGATGTTGTCCAGGCTGGGAGCTCGCATATCCCGTTTTGCGCCAGTGCCTCATATGCCTAATAATTAATATTATGCGATCAAGTGAACTGATAGAAACGTTCGGCTTCCCCGCGCGAAAAATTTGGGGCGGCCATCGTTTCGGTGAAAAGAGGGACAAGTCATGAGCGCACAGATGCCTGTGCTGAAGGAACCAGCCCGCAAACGCAGAGGCAACAAGAAGCTGCTTGCCGTTCTATTTCTATTGTTCGCCGCTCTGTTGGCGGTCTTGTTTTTTAATTCGTCGATCAGCAAAGTTTCCGAATTTCAGGTTACCGGCACTCATTTTACGACAACCGATCAAATTATGAAAGCCTCGGGCATCGAAATCGGCGACGCGTTTTTTCAGAAGGCGTCAAAGGACATCGCGAAAAACGTCGAGACGCTGCCGCAAGTGGAGGACGCGACGGTAATGAAGGTGTTCCCCGGCATTATTAAAATTCAAGTGAAGGAATTTCCGGTTGTCGCGTTCGAGCTGTCCGCGGAAGGAGAGCTGTCCGCCCTATTATCAAGCGGGACAAGCCTGCCTGCGGAGCTAGGCGGCGCAGAGCTGTTGGACAAGCCCGTATTGTCCGGGTGGAGCGCGGACGATCCCGTGAAGATCGAGCTGACCAAACAGCTGGCGCTTATTCCGGAGAAGCAGCTGTCGGACTTGTCTGAGATTTCTCCGATTCCGTCGAAGGCTTATCCGGACCGAATCCGCATATTTACGCGGACCCACTTTGAGGTGATTACGGCGGTGTCGGTGCTGCCGGATAAGATCGATTCGTTAAATGCTGTTATCGAGACCCAGGAACCGGGCAAAATTACGATGCTCCTCGCCGATACGTATGTGCCTTTTAAAACGGACGAAGCGGAAGGAACGGAGGGGGCGGAGAACCCGGATGACGCAGAAAATGTGCAATCTGAGTAAAAAGAGACTACTCAATGGCTTGAAAGAATGGTAGAATTTTATTTACGGCGTTAGAAGATTGGACAGGTACCGGCGCTGCACAGCTTGCGGCGCTATGTCTATTCTATCGTAGGTTTTCGGCTTATCGGAACGTGCTGCAACCCACGATTGGTCAATCTTCGACAATGCCGAATGAAAGTTATGAAAAATTTGTTGAAAAAAGAGGGAAATAATTAAGGACGTTGAATATGTAGAGAGACTTTCATCATCAATACCACATACATGACAAGAAACATTATTTATTATTTGGAAACGGAGGTGCCGCAAGGTGAGCAGTAATGACATCATCGTCAGTTTGGACATCGGTACATCCAAAGTTCGTGCTATTATTGGCGAAATGAATAACGGAGCCATTAATATTATTGGAGTTGGATCTGCCGACTCAGAGGGTATTCGTAAGGGAGCAATCGTCGATATTGATCAGACCGTTCAATCGATCCGTGCCGCTGTTGAGCATGCGGAACGGATGGTGGGAATTCAAATATCTGATGTTTATGTAGGTATTCAAGGCAATCACATTGCATTGCAGACCAACCATGGCGTTGTTGCCGTATCCAATGAGGACAGGGAAATCGGGGAAGAGGATATAGACCGCGTGCTGCAGGCGGCCAAGGTCGTAGCGCTACCGCCCGAGAGAGAAATTATTAATTTGGTGCCGAAGCAGTATCTAGTGGATGGATTGGAAGGAATCTCCGACCCTAGGGGCATGATAGGTGTTAGGCTGGAAGTTGAAGCAACGATCGTTACTGGTGCCAAGACGGCAATACATAACTTGATGCGCTGCGTGGAGAAAGCCGGACTGCGTATCTCCGGCGTTATTCTTATGTCGCTTGCATCGGGTATGATGTCGCTGACGAAGGACGAGAAGATGATCGGAACGGCGCTGGTTGATATCGGCGCAGGCTCAACAACCGTCGCCATTTACGAGCAGGGCGGTCTGGCTGCTATTTCTACTTTGCCGATCGGCGGAGAATTCGTGACGAACGATATTGCCTACGGGCTTCGCACGCAAAGCGATCAAGCGGAGAAGTTTAAGCTGAAATACGGCTGTGCGAATATCGCTGACGCCGCAGAGGATGTTAAATTTAAAGTGTCCCGGATGGGCAGCAATCTGGAGAAGGAGTTCTCCCAGAGGGACTTGGCCAGCATCATCGAGCCTCGGATGCAAGAAATCTTCCAGTTGATCAGGCAAGAAGTTCGCCGACTTGGCTACGGCGAGAAAGTGAATGGATATGTGCTGACCGGGGGCGCGGTTGCGCTGCCTGGCACGATCTCGCTGGCACAGCATGAGCTGGAGAGTTCGGTGCGCATCGCGCTGCCGGATTACATCGGAGTCAAGGATTCCGCATTCAGCAGCGGCGTAGGTATGATTCAGTATGTGTCAAAGCATATGGGTGTACGAACCGCCAGCTCTGTCAAGAAAGCGTCAAGCCGCAAAGCGGGTCCCGCAGCTTCATCTAAACCCGGTATGTTCGAGCGGATTAAAAACATGTTTAATGAATTTATTTGACTGGGGGATTATGAGAGATGTTGGAATTCGATTTGGAGCTTGAACAGCTCGCTCAAATAAAAGTAATTGGCGTAGGCGGCGGCGGCAGCAATGCCGTTAACCGCATGATCGAGAACGGCGTAAAAGGCGTTGAATTTATTACGGTCAACACAGACGCTCAGGCGCTTCACCTGGCAAAGTCGGAGCATAAGCTGCAAATCGGCGACAAGCTGACTCGCGGTCTCGGCGCAGGCGCTAATCCGGAGGTAGGCAACAAGGCGGCTGAGGAATCCCGCGAGCTTATCATGAATCAATTGAAGGGCTCCGATATGGTGTTCGTGACCGCCGGCATGGGCGGCGGCACGGGAACAGGCGCTGCTCCGGTTATCGCGGAAATCGCGAGAGAATGCGGCGCGCTTACCGTTGGCGTTGTAACCCGCCCGTTCACCTTCGAGGGGCGCAAGCGTTCCGGACAAGCGGAGCAAGGGATTGAGGCGCTCAAGGAAAAGGTCGACACGCTGATCGTTATCCCGAATGACCGTTTGCTTGAAATCGTGGATAAGAAAACCCCAATGCTTGAAGCGTTCCGTGAAGCTGACAATGTGTTGAGACAAGCCGTGCAAGGCATTTCCGACCTGATCGCAGTGCCTGGTCTGATCAACCTTGACTTTGCGGACGTGAAAACGATTATGACAGAACGCGGCTCCGCTCTTATGGGTATCGGCGTTGCAACCGGCGAGAACCGCGCGGCGGAAGCCGCTCGCAAAGCGATTATGAGCCCGCTGCTCGAAACGTCGATCGACGGCGCGCGCGGCGTCATCATGAACATTACAGGCGGAAGCAACCTGTCGCTTTATGAAGTCAATGAGGCGGCCGAGATCGTCATCTCGGCATCCGACCCTGACGTTAACATGATCTTCGGCGCGATCATCGACGAGGACCTGAAGGACGAGATTAAAGTAACGGTTATCGCAACTGGCTTCGAGTCCAAAGGAAGCCCGCAAGCCGCACGGAGAAGCGCGGCGAATGACGTTGGTCAAGCGGAAGCGAAATCTGTGCCGAACTCTTCCAGCGTGAAGCCTTTCGGTATCGGCTCTTCCAGCGACCAGCTGGAAATCCCGGCTTTCCTTCGCAAGCAGCCACGCGGCGACAGATAATTTAAGTGCATTTGCTGTCTGAATACAAATAACGGTGCAGTAGGATAACGTCCTCCTGCACCGTTTTTTTATTGATGCATGGAAAAAACTTCTATTACGAGAACAGGATTGGGCAGTCAGATTTGTAAGATTAAGCAAAAACTGTCGAGGAAAGAGATTTTGTTGCTTGAGGCAGATATATGGAGTAAACGTTCGTCTGGAGGAGAAGGAGCGAACGCCGTACGGATCGAAACGGATGAGCAGACGCGAGCAAGGGCGGAACCTCGTTTTTTGTTTGCGAAGTCGACAAAAAAAGAGGGCTTAACCCGTCATGAATAGACAGACTTTGAAATAGGATTAAAATATACTAGACTCAATCGTTCTCCCGGAAAGCAGCAGCTTTTGCCGGTCGCAGGAAGGGGAGGAGGGGGACCGGCTTGACCGTATACATCGATATCTTATTTCTCCGCGAGCTGATTGTGGACGGAGCCGTTCTGTTAACAACGGCTTGGGTCCGCCATTACAGGCCTAGACCATGGCGAGTGCTGGCGTCAGCTTCGTTTGGAGCCTGCTATGTTGTACTTATGCTTTTTCCGCAGCTCTCATTCCTATTTACGCTGGCAGTGAAGCTCCTATTCTCCGTCGTGATGATATGGATTGCTTTCGGTTATGCGTCCTTGCAGCATTTTATTCGCAATATAGCAGCCTTCTATTGCGTCAATTTTGTCGCAGCCGGTGCGGTGCTTGGTTTGTATTATTTGTTTATGCAAGGCTCGGGCGAGATGTGGAAGACGTTAACGATCGCCAGCGGCAGCATTCAAGCGGAGCTGAAGCTCTCTCTTTTTTATTTGGCGGCGTCATTCTGCATTGGGCTCTACATATACAGAGCGGTTTTGACCGGAAAGCGGGAAAAGGAGCTTGTTCGCTCGCATCTGGCGGACGTAGTCGTGACGATCGGCGGCCAAATGTATACCTGCGTCGGGCTGATCGATACGGGCAACCAGCTGTACGATCCGCTTACGCGAACGCCGGTGATGGTGCTGGAGGCTTCGCGGCTTGAGGAAGAGCTGCCGCCCGCTTGGATCAAAAGCATTCGGGACGGCGGTGTGGATCGGCTTGTAGCCGGGATGGACGACGAGTGGTTTAAATGGCAGGACCGGCTGCGGCTCGTGCCGTTCCGCGGCGTGAATAAAGGATCGCAATTTATGCTGGCGCTTAAGCCGGATACGGTGGAAGTTCGCCGCGAGGGACAAGTATTTGAAACAAGCAGGGTATTGATAGGATTAGACGGCGGAAAGCTTGCGGCTGATGGAGCATATCAAGCGATTATCCATCCGGCAATGGTACAAACGTAAAGCTATAGAACGCATACTTCATCGGGGAGGGATGGGCCACATGCTCGTCAAATATAAGCTGATACTGCATTTATATTATTATCGATTTTTATTTTTATTCGGACTAAAAAGCGAAGAAATCTACTATATCGGCGGCAGCGAGGCCTTGCCTCCTCCTTTGACTCGCGAGGAAGAGGAATATTTGCTTGAAAAGCTTCCGTCCGGCGACTCGGCAATACGGGCGATGCTTATTGAAAGAAATCTTAGGCTGGTTGTGTATATCGCAAGAAAATTCGAAAACACGGGCATCCACATCGAGGATTTGGTTTCGATAGGCGCGATTGGCTTGATAAAAGCGGTGAACACCTTCGATCCGGAGAAAAAGATCAAGCTTGCGACATATGCTTCCCGATGCATTGAGAACGAAATTTTAATGTACTTGCGGCGCAACAGCAAGACGAGAACCGAGGTGTCGTTCGATGAACCGCTGAATATCGATTGGGACGGGAACGAGCTGCTGTTGTCGGATGTGCTGGGCACGGAGAACGATACGATCTACCGCAATATCGAAGAGCAAGTCGATCGCAAGCTGCTGCATAAGGCGCTCGACAAGCTGTCGGAGAGGGAGCGCATCATTATGGAGCTGCGGTTCGGACTTGCCGACGGGGAAGAAAAAACGCAGAAGGATGTTGCCGATATGCTCGGCATTTCGCAATCGTATATTTCCCGCCTTGAAAAAAGAATTATTAAGCGGCTGCGCAAGGAATTTAATAAGATGGTGTAACGAAAGGGGCCGAATCGGCCCCTTTTTGCGTTTTCCTGCGGATGTCAGGCGAGGAATAAAATGAGGGTCCGGGGAGATAATGAACATTAATGTTTCTCCTTGGGAGGTAATCACGTTGACCCGAAACAAAGTCGAGATCTGTGGAGTGGATACCGCGAAACTGCCTGTATTAACCAATGTCGAGATGCGTGAGCTATTTACGGCGTTGCAGACCCGCAACGAGTGGGCAGCAAGAGAGAAATTAGTGAACGGCAATTTGCGGCTCGTTCTAAGTGTGATTCAACGGTTTAACAATAGGGGAGAGTTTGTGGACGACCTGTTCCAGGTTGGCTGCATCGGACTAATGAAGGCGATCGATAATTTCGACCTAAGTCAAAACGTAAAATTTTCCACCTATGCCGTGCCCATGATTATCGGGGAAATCCGCCGTTACTTGCGCGACAATAACCCGATCCGCGTATCGCGCAGCTTGAGAGATATCGCGTATAAGGCGCTTCAGGTGAGGGACAGCCTGACGAACAAAAATTCGCGGGAGCCGACAATATTCGAAATATCAGAGGCGCTCAATGTACCGAAGGAAGACGTTGTGTTCGCGCTTGACGCTATCCAAGATCCCGTATCGTTATTCGAGCCGATCTATCATGACGGCGGCGACCCGATTTATGTGATGGATCAAATCAGCGACGACCGCAACAAGGATGTGTCCTGGATTGAAGAGATCGCGCTGCGGGAAGCGATGCACAAGCTGAACGATCGCGAAAAAATGATTTTGTCCATGCGGTTTTTTGAAGGGAAAACGCAAATGGAGGTGGCCGACGAAATCGGCATCTCGCAAGCACAAGTGTCCAGGCTGGAAAAATCGGCGATTCAGCAGATGCAAAAGCATGTCAAAATTTAATATCGATGGAAGCGGCGGGGCGCATATGCGCTCCGCCTTTAATATTTATGACGGACTTTTGGGGGAGGAGTGGACATTTTGGGCGATTTGGTCATATACATAGCTTATAGGCAAGGTTAGAACTACAATTCGCCGGAAATGTGGTGAGACGGACTTGAAGATTTCCGATTTCCAGACGAAGGATGTCATTAACATCGTGGACGGGAAAAAGTTGGGCCATATTAGCGATCTGGAGCTTGATTTGCGGCAGGGCCGCATCGACTCCATCGTTGTGCCTCAGTTTACAAAGGTATTCGGGCTGTTCGGCAGCAGCGGAACGGAAATTGTGATCCCTTGGCGCAATATCGTGAAGATCGGAGCGGACGTGGTTCTTGTCCGTATGGACGAGACGAAGGCGCTTCGAGCTGAGGAAGACGATTTGCACGTTCGCGCATGAGTGGTTAAACTGAACATAAGCGGTAGTGGCTCAAACCGCACCGCTTATGTTCGCTTACGAGGTGAAAAGAATGCGTCAGGAACCATTTGTACAGAACGAGTCAAGACAATCGGCGAAGGAACCTTCGCTTTTTTTGTTGTCGCCATGGCTGAGCCGTGACAGCCGTCTAACCGCGGGCTTCTCCGGCCGGGAAGGCGGGGTCAGCTCCGCGCCGTGGGACAGCTTAAATATAGGGTTACATGTTGGCGATGCGGCCGATGCCGTTATAGCGAACCGCAAACGGTTAACCGACAAGATCGGCTGGCCGTTCGAGGCGTGGACATGCGCGGAGCAAGTGCACGGGAACCGGGTTGCGCAAATAACGGCGGACGAGAGAGGCAGAGGGCGGGAAGCGCTGTCGGATGCCATCAATGACTGCGACGCCATTATGACAAACGTGCCTGGAGTGCTCCTCGCTTCGTTTTACGCGGATTGTGTGCCTCTTTATTTCTATGCCCCGTCTTCCGGTGCGGTTGCGCTGGCCCATGCAGGGTGGCGCGGAACCGTAAAAAAAATAGCGGAGGAAACCGTTCAAGCGATGAAGCAGGCATATGGTACAGAGCCGGAAGAGCTTCTGGCCGCGATCGGACCTTCGATCGGAAGCTGCTGCTATGAGGTGGACGGCGCCGTTATAACGGAGGTTGACCGGGTGTTAAGCGAGCTGCGGCTGGAGGAAGCCGACAAAAATGCGTGTATGCGATTGAAGTCAAACGGCAAGGCGGATCTAAACTTGAAAGAAATAAACCGACAGATTATGATAAAAGCAGGAATTTTGCCGAGTCGTATCGAATTAACGAATTGGTGTACCGGTTGCCGGACAGACTTGTTCTTCTCCCATCGGACCGAAGGGGGCAGAACTGGAAGGATGGCAAGCTGGATCGGTATTCGAGAAAGGTGAAACGAAAGCAAATGTCTATTGAAGAGAGAATCCGTGAAGTCGAACAAAAAATTAGCGCGGCATGCGAGCGTTCGGGCAGAAGTAGAGAGGACGTTCAAGTGATCGCGGTGACCAAGTACGTCTCGCTTGACACAACGAAGGAAGCTTTCCGCAGCGGGCTTGCGCATCTTGGCGAAAACCGCTGGCAGGACGCGCAGGAAAAGTGGTTTGCGCTAAGCGGAGACCCGGAATTGCCGGAAGAGAACCGGCCGGTCTGGCATTTCATCGGCTCCTTGCAAACGAATAAGGTGAAGGACGTCATCGGAAGATTTACGTACATACATTCATTGGACAGGCTGTCGCTGGCGGAAGCCATTCACAAAAAAGCGTCGCAGCTGGGCATCGTGGTACCTTGCTTTATTCAAGTTAATGTATCGGGTGAAGAGTCGAAGCATGGGCTTCGTCCGGAGGAGCTTGAACCGTTCCTTGAGAAGCTGAGCGTCTATCCGTCCGTTTCTCCAATCGGGCTTATGACGATGGCTCCCTACGAGTCGGAGCCGGAGGAAACGAGGGTCGTGTTCCGCGCTTTGCGCGAGCTGAGAGACGGAGTGCGCGGCCGTTCCCCTTATGGCGAAAGGCTGGAGCATTTGTCGATGGGCATGTCGAACGATTTTGAAGTTGCCATAGAAGAAGGAGCGACGTGGATACGTTTAGGTACGATACTAGTCGGGAAAGAGGAGGAATCGTAAGTGAGCGTCATGAACCGTTTTATGAATTTTTTTGGTTTGCAAGAGGAAGAAGAAATCGTGGAGCGCGAGCGAGTGAATCAGAACGAGGAGCCTGAAAATGAAACCTCTCCGTTTGAGACACGTAGAAACTTTAGAAGCCATGGCGGCACCGCCGGTTCTAATAATGTCGTCAGTATCCACTCTCAAAAAAATGTGAGAGTCGTCTTGAGCGAACCGCGCTCCTATGACGAAGCGCAGGAAATTGCGGATCATCTCCGTTCCCGCAGAGCGGTTATTGTTAATTTGCAGCGCGTTAGAAACGACTTGGCATTGCGCATTGTTGATTTCTTAAGCGGCACGGTGTACGCTTTAAACGGCAGCATCTCTAAGCTGGGGCCTAATATTTTTCTGTGTACGCCTGACTCGGTTGAAATTCAAGGTGCCATTACGGAAATGCTGGCAGAGGAGAACGATTACAACAAAATGAGGTGACCTTGGGTTTGGAACACACTATTTTAAGCTTTGTTAATATTGCACTTGAAGTTTACCGATATCTGATTTTTGGCTATGTTCTGCTATCCTGGTTTCCGAATGCGCGAGAGAGCTTTATCGGACAGCTGCTCGGAAGAATCGTGGAGCCGTATATCGGTATCTTCCGCCGCTTTATCCCGCCAATCGGAGGGGTGCTTGACCTGTCGCCGATCGTTGCGCTCTTCGCGCTGTGGTTCATTAACATTGGCTTGCAATCCGTCCTGATCTACCTGTTCGATCTGATTTAGAGGTTATGATGAAGGAAGCTATTTATAATCACTTTCACCCCGAAGAGAAGCCGTTTGTCGATCGGGCGCTGGAATGGGTAGAACGGTCCGCATCGCAGCATCAGCTGAAGCGGACCGATTTTTTAGACCCTAGACAAGCCCAAATTATAACGATGTTAGCGAATCGGAATCCGGATGTCGCGCTGCGCCTGGACGGCGGCTATGAAGCGGCCGAACGAAAACGCGCGCTTATCGCGCCGGATTACCGCAACCTTGATGATGAGCCGATTGGCATTGCGGTGCTTGAAGCCAAGCCGATAGGGGCAACCTACCAAGAGCTGGACCATGGCGATTTTCTTGGCGCCTTGCTGGGGCTCGGCATTAAACGGGACCGTATCGGCGATATCCATGTCCATGATACGTTTGCTCATATTATTGTTACGGATGAGATGGCCGATTATTTGGATATACACCTTCGTCAGGTGCACCGCTTGAATGTGCTTACGGATGTGCTGCCGCTCGATCAATTGCAGGCGGTTGCGACGAAGCTGGAGGAGATCAGTTTGACCGTCGCTTCCATGAGGCTGGACGGCATCGCAAGCGACGTTTACCGGATCAGCCGGTCGAAGATCGTGGATCCGATCCGGGCCGGCCGCTGCAGAGTCAATTGGAAGACGGAGGAGGATCCTTCGGAGCAGCTGAAGGAAGGCGACGTCGTTTCTTTTAAAGGGCTTGGCCGCTTTAAGGTAATCGAGGTCGACGGCGTGACAAAAAAAGGCAGAATTCGTGTAAAAATCGGGAAATTTATTTGATGTGATGCAGGAATTAAGTGTGGGCCTGTCGAATCATTCCACACTACAGAACTCAGGGAGGTGCGCCAATGCCGCTTACGCCATTGGACATACATAACAAGGAATTTTCGCGCCGTTTGCGCGGTTATGATGAGGACGAAGTGAATGAGTTCCTTGACCAGGTCATCAAGGATTATGAATCGCTTATCCGCGAAAATAAGGAAATTCAGAATCAGATGCTGGCGCTTCAGGAGAAGCTGAATCATTTCGCCAACATTGAAGATACGCTCAGCAAAACGATTATCGTTGCGCAGGAAGCCGCGGACGAAGTGCGGAATAACGCGAAGAAGGAAGCGCAGCTGATTATTAAGGAAGCAGAGAAAAACGCGGACCGGATCATTAACGAATCTCTCAGCAAATCCCGCAAGGTTTCCCTCGAGGTGGAGGAGCTGAAAAAGCAAGCCTCGATCTACAGAGCCAGATTCCGTACGCTTGTGGAAGCGCAGCTCGAGCTGCTGTCCCAGGACGGTTGGGAAACGCTCGAAAGCCATGCGGCCAGAGATGCGGAACGCGAGCTTCTTCGCGGCTAATCAGGATTTAGGCGCTTACCTGTTTGACAAGGGCGATCCAATTGAGCTATAACTATTTTAAGCATATAAAGTAACTTCGATGACGAGAACGAGTACGTCTTGCGTTCATTCTCCAGAGAGCCCGGCGATTGCTGAAAGCCAGGCGCTTGAACCATTACGGAATATCCTCTCCGAGAAGAGACGCCTAACCCGCATTAATGCGGCATTAAGCGCCGACGAATGTCCCCCGTTACAGGGACAGCGAATCGATCGAGATTCGCTGGCTAAGGTGCCGCCGGCGGCATCGTCTTCCGTATAGACGATGATCCTGAAACAGACCATTCCTTCATTGGCATGGTACGGCGGAACAAGGGTGGTATCGCGAGTTAACCTCGTCCCTTTTTAGGGGCGGGGTTTTATTTTTTGAAGAAGAGAAGGGAGTTTGGAAACATGCAGCGCGTTGACGTCAAGGAACGTGCCAGAACCCGCGAGCTGCGGGTGCTTGCGCAATGGAAAGAACAAGATACATTTAAACAGTCGATTTTGAACCGGGAAGGCAAACCGAATTTCGTGTTTTATGAAGGACCTCCTACGGCGAACGGCGCGCCTCATATCGGGCACGTGCTCGGCCGCGTCATTAAGGACTTTATTTGCCGATATAAAACGATGGCTGGATACCGGGTCGTCCGCAAAGCGGGCTGGGATACGCATGGCTTGCCGGTCGAGCTCGGCGTGGAGAAGCAGCTCGGCATTTCGGGCAAACAAGAGATCGAAAATTACGGCGTCGAGGCGTTCGTGAAAAAATGTAAGGACAGCGTCTTCGAATATGAAAAGCAATGGCGCGAGCTGACGGAAGCGATCGCTTATTGGACGGATCTCGATAATCCGTACATTACGCTTAAAAATGAGTACATCGAAAGCGTATGGCATATTTTATCCACGATTCATAAGAAGGGCCTGCTGTACCGCGGACATCGGGTCAGTCCGTATTGTCCTTGCTGCCAAACGACGCTCAGCTCGCATGAGGTGGCGCAAGGCTATGAAGACGTGAAGGACCTAAGCGCGACGGTTAAGTTCAAGCTGAAGGATTCCGGCGACTATGTGCTGGCTTGGACGACAACGCCTTGGACGCTTCCCGCGAACGTGGCGCTGGCGGTCGGTCCGGAGCTTACGTACGTTAGAGCGGCGAAGGACGGGGATGTATACATTGTCGCCGAATCGCTTGCGGAAAGCGTACTGAAGGAAAACTACGAAGTGCTTTCGACGCTGAAAGGCTCCGAGCTGGCCGGCCTCGCTTATGAGCCGCCGTTCCGCTACGTGCCTGTTGAGAAAGGCCACTTTGTCATTACAGGCGATTTCGTCAGCGACACGAGCGGTACCGGTATCGTTCATATCGCGCCTGCGCACGGGGAAGACGACTATAAGGTTGCCCGTCAAAACGGCATCAGCATGCTTAGCGTTGTGAACAATGCGGGCCGTTACGTGGAGGAAGTGACGGATCTGGCTGGCCGATTCGTGAAGGATTGCGACGTCGATATCGTCAAAATGCTGAGCGAAAAAGGACTGCTGTATTCCAAGGAGCGCTACGAGCACAGCTATCCGTTCTGCTGGCGCTGCAAATCGCCGCTGCTCTACTACGCAACGGAAAGCTGGTTTATTGAGACGACGGCGGTTAAGGATCAATTAATCGCAAACAATAACGGCGTCGATTGGTACCCGGGCCATATCCGCGAAGGACGCTTCGGCAAATTCCTCGAGGATTTGGTCGACTGGAATATTAGCCGGAACCGGTACTGGGGAACGCCGCTGAACGTATGGGTGTGCGAGGCGACCGGCAAGGAATACGCGCCGGACAGCATTGCGGACCTGAGAGCGCGCGCGGTAGGCGATGTGCCGGAGGATATCGAGCTTCATAAGCCGTATGTGGACGACATTTTGCTGAAGTCGCCGTATGCGGAAGGCGCCGTGATGCGGCGTACGCCGGAAGTCATCGACGTCTGGTTCGACAGCGGCTCGATGCCTTTCGCTCAGCAGCATTATCCGTTCGGAGACGCCAAAAACTTCGAGGAGCAATACCCTGCGGATATTATTTGCGAAGGGATCGACCAAACGCGCGGCTGGTTCTTCAGCTTGCTGGCGGTGTCGACGCTGTATAACGGCAAGGCGCCGTACAAAGCGGTCATTTCGACGGGACATATTTTGGATGAGAACGGACAAAAAATGTCGAAGTCGAAAGGCAACGTCATCGACCCGTGGGAGATCATTAACGAATACGGCACCGACGCTTTCCGCTGGGCATTGCTTGCCGACAGCGCGCCTTGGAACAGCAAGCGCTTCTCGCGCGGCATCGTAGGCGAAGCGAAATCGAAGGTGATCGACACGATCGTGAATACGCATGCCTTCTATGCGCTGTACGCCTCCATCGACGGATTTAATCCGGCCGAGCATGAAGAGAAACAATCAAACAACAAGCTGGACCGGTGGATCGTCTCCCGTCTGAATACGCTCATTCAAACGGTGACAAAAGGTCTGGAGGTAAACGACTTCCTGAATCCGGCTAAATCAATCGAAGTGTTCGTCGACGAGCTCAGCAATTGGTACATCCGCCGCTCACGCGACCGGTTCTGGGGCAGCGGCTTGACGGAGGATAAAGTTGCCGCTTACCAAACGCTACGTAACGTTCTGCTTACGTTGTCGCGCCTGATCGCGCCATATACGCCGCTGCTTGCAGATGACGTGTACGGAAACCTGGGCGGCGGCGGAAGCGTCCATCTCGCGGACTTCCCGCAGGCGGACGAATCGCTGATCGATGCCGCGCTTGAGCAAGATATGGAAAGCACAAAGGGCATTGTCGAGCTCGCCCGCAACGTGCGCAACGAAACGTCGATCAAGACGCGCCAGCCATTGTCCGAGCTGATCGTATCGCTTGACCGGGACTTCCCGATCGCGGAGTATGAAGCGATTATTAAAGACGAAATTAACGTCAAGTCGATTGTCGTTCAGCATTCCGACAGCGGCTTCGTCGATTTCAACTTGAAGCTGAACCTCAAGGTTGCCGGCAAGAAGTACGGCAAAAACGTCGGTCCGATTCAAGGCGCCTTGAAGGCCTTGTCGGCAGACGAAGCGCGCGAGGTTGTGACAAGCGGAAGCTTCAGCTTCACCGGCGCTGAGGGCGAGCAGCTGACAATCGCTCTGGATGAGCTTCTGGTCGAGAAGCAAGCGAAATCCGGCTTCGCATCCGCATCCGGCGGCGGGATGACCGTAGCGCTTAATACGGAAATTACGCCTGAGCTGGAGCAAGAGGGCTGGGTTCGCGAAGTGATTCGCGCCGTTCAGGATACGCGCAAGAAGCTCGACCTGCCGATCGAGAAACGGATCGACCTTGCGCTGGATGTTGACGCAGAACTGAAAGCGGCGATTGAACGATTCACGGATGTGCTGCATGACAATGTACTGCTGCAATCGCTCGCGTTCGAATCTGCCCCGGACATGGAAAGAGTGAAGCTGGGCGATAAAGAAGTTGGCATTTTCATCAAGGGTTAGGGTTATAGTAAAGAGATGAAGGATGAAGCCCGCTTGCCCGCCATGCTGGCGGAGCGGGCTTTATCCGTTCCCTAACGGAGGTGGCGATCATGTCGGAGGAGAAGGACTTGAACGCGCTGCAGAAGTCGCTTGCGGCACTCGATAAGCGGATGCAGCATATCGCGTCGGAGATGGAGCGGACCCATATCGCTGAATATGTGGATTTGCTCAACCGGCCCATTTCTCTCATATGGCGAAATTTGCTGGCCGGGGCAGCAAGAGGGGTAGGCATTGCGATCGGGTTTACTTTTTTTGCGGCTACCATTCTGTACGTGCTCCGAATACTCGGCGCGCTTAACCTGCCGATCATCGGCGATTATATTGCGGATATCGTCCGCATCGTACAAATTCAGCTGGAAGGAAAAACGTACTAGCTTAAATCGTCCAGCTCGTCGCTAAATTCCAAAAAGTGTTCGCCTTCATTGCTATGCATGTAACGTTCATACTCCCGGTTTCGGACGATGGAGACATGGCGGCCCGTAATATCGGTGGCGAGGAAGCTTTCGATGGGCTCCACATAACCGACATTCTCGTCGTATTCGATTTCGAGTTGTTTATAATCGGTTACGTCCCGGTTCTCGGATAAAGCCGGCGAATCGGCGTTTCCGTAGGATTCCACGATCTGCCAAGCATCCTCGCCGTCGAAGCCGTTGTACCCGTCCTCATGGTCGTCCATGCTCGTTCGGCCAAACGGCGGACGAAGGAAATCTTCTTCGGCAGGACGGCGGTCGGATACGATGTCCCTAGGCGAATGGTCGACGCAATACAGCGTGTCGGGCACCGCGTTCAGCCGCTCGAAAGGAATCGCTTCGCCGCACACCGCGCATTTGCCGTAAGTGCCTTCTTCTATGGCTTCAAGAGCGGCATCGATGCGCTCAAGCTGGAACTCCGCCTTTTCGAGAAGGGCAAGATCCTTGCCGCGCTCGTACATTTCCGTGGCTAGATCTCCGGGGTGATTGTCGATCGGCGACAGCTCGCCGGTCTCATCCCGCATGGAATCTTCTCTGCCGAAATGTTCGTTTTGTTGCAGTCTGGACTCGATATCGCGCTGCTCGTCCTGCAGCCTTGTACGGAGCTTCGCGAGCTGTGCGCTTGTTAAGTAAGACATGAAGTAGCACCGTCCTTTGCAGCGTTAGCTTTAGCATGATTGCTTCATTAGCTTTTGCCGAATAAGCTGATTTCAGTATGGACATGCATGGAAGTCCGCTTAAGCTCATTGCGTCTTAGGTCTCTCGGGTGGTTTCCGGTTGTCCTCCTGTGCTACACTAAAGCCAGTTCATTTTTTAGGAGTGATCAAAGTGCGTTATTACTACTATTACCTGATCTCCATTATCGTTTTGATTGTCGACTACATAACGAAAAAGCTGATTGCGACAAAGCTGGTGATCGGGGAGGAAATCAGCGTGATCGGCAACTTCTTCCTTATTACGTCCCATCGCAACCGCGGCGCGGCGTTCGGGATTTTGCAGGAGCAAAGAACGTTTTTTATCATTATAACAACGGTGATCGTCGCCGGTCTGGTCTGGTACATTCACATGGTCCGCAAAACCGCTAAGCCTTGGCTTCTGGTTGGACTGACTCTCGTGCTTGGCGGCGCGGTCGGCAATTTTATCGACCGTGCTCGTTTCGGAGAGGTGGTCGACTTTTTCAAATTCAATTTCGGCAGCTATACGTTCCCGATTTTTAATGTCGCGGATTCCGCGATTGTAGTTGGGGTAGCCTTAATTCTAATCGATACGCTCCTTGCCTCGAAGGATGAGAAAAAAATAGCGCAAGCTGACGGCAAGGATTCAAATGAGGAGCAGAATGACAATGAGCAGCAGCAACCTACCGCTTGAAGATCATGCGGAGCTTCTGGAATGGAGAATCGGTTCCGAGGAAGCGGGGGAACGCATTGACAAATATATCGCGGACAATCTGGATATGGACGGCGTGTCCCGAACGCAGGTGCAGGAATGGATCAAGTCGGGCGCTGCCGTCGTTAACGGAAAGCCGGTAAAGACCAATTACAAGCTAAGCGCAGGAGATCTTATCGCGCTCGGCATACCGGAAGCGGAGAACGCCGATATTGAGCCGGAGGATATTCCTCTAGAAATTGTATATGAAGATTCGGACGTTATCGTGATCAATAAGCCTAGAGGGATGGTCGTGCATCCCGCCCCCGGACATTCCTCCGGAACGGTAGTGAACGCCTTGATGTTCCATTGCAAGGATTTGTCCGGCATTAACGGCATGCTTCGTCCCGGCATTGTGCACCGCATCGACAAAGATACGACCGGTCTTCTCATGGCGGCCAAAAACGATTTGGCTCATGTATCGCTTGCAGAACAGCTCAAGGAGCATTCGGTCACGAGAAAATATATCGCGCTTGTGCACGGCAATGTGCCGCATGATCAAGGTACGGTCGATGCGCCGATCGGCCGCGATACGCATGACCGTAAGCTGTTTACGGTAACCGATCATAACAGCAAGCCTGCGGTCACGCATTTTATTGTCCTTGAACGGTTTGGCGATTATACGCTGCTGGAGCTGCAGCTGGAGACGGGAAGAACGCATCAAATCCGCGTCCATATGAAATATATCGGCTATCCGATGGCGGGCGATCCGGTATATGGTCCCAACAGAAGCAACAAGTCCATCGCCTTGAACGGTCAGGCGCTGCATGCGGCCGTACTAGGTTTCACGCATCCGCGAAGCGGCGAGCGGCTGCTGTTCGAAGCGCCTCTGCCGGCCGATATGGAGCATGTGCTGAACAGCCTGCGACTGCGCTGATCCCCTTGAACAATGCAGAAATTAGTGCAAACTTTTGACTACATTCTGCATTATGTTGGTCCTTTAAGTGCGATATTCTAAACGAGACAAAGATGTTTGAACTAAAGGACCAAACGAAAGGTGAGATCGTGACATGACAGCTATTAATCAGAACTATATGGAGCTGCAGGGCAGCTATTTATTTTCCGAAATCGCGAAGCGGCGTACGAAATTTATTCAAGAAAATCCAAATGCGGAAATTATCAGCCTTGGGATCGGCGACGTTACGCGCGGACTTCCTGATGCGGTGCTTAACGCGATGCACAGCGCGGTGGACGAGCTGGCGCAGCCGGTGACATTCCGCGGTTACGGTCCGGAGCAAGGCTATGATTTCCTGATCCAAGCGATAATCGAGAACGACTATAAAGCGCTCGGCATCGACATTGCGGCGAATGAAGTATTCGTGAGCGACGGCTCGAAATGCGACGTCGGCAACATTCAAGAAATTTTCAGCCAAGACGCGATTGTTGCGGTACAGGATCCGGTATACCCCGTATACGTCGATACGAACGTGATGGCCGGCCGCTCCGGCAAGTACAACCAGGAGACGAAGCGTTATGACAATATCGTGTACCTGGAGTGCACGGCGGAGAACAACTTTAAGCCAAGCCTTCCAGACCGCAAGGTCGATCTGATCTACCTGTGCTACCCGAATAATCCGACCGGTATGACGCTGACGAAGGAAGAGCTGAAGGTGTGGGTCGATTATGCCCGCGAGAACAGCTGCCTGATCTTGTTCGACTCGGCCTATGAAGCGTTTATTACCGAGAAGGATGTGCCGCACAGCATTTACGAAATCGAAGGCGCAAAAGAAGTGGCGATCGAATTCCGCAGCTTCTCGAAGACAGCGGGCTTCACAGGCGTCCGATGCGCCTACACGGTAGTGCCTCGCGAGCTGAAAGGCACAGACGCTGACGGGAATACCGTACTGATCAATGATCTGTGGAACCGCCGTCACACGACGAAGTTTAACGGCGTTTCCTATGTCACGCAGCGCGGCGCGGCAGCGATTTATTCCACGGAAGGCAAAGAGCAGATCAAGTCGCTCGTGGAGTACTACATGACGAATGCCGCAATCATCCGCGACGGGCTGGCATCGCTTGGCCTTGAAGTGTTCGGGGGCGTAAATGCGCCGTACATCTGGCTGAAGACGCCGAAAGGGATGGATTCCTGGAGCTTCTTCGATAAGCTGCTGTCTGAGGCGAATATCGTCGGCACGCCGGGCGTTGGCTTCGGACAGAGCGGTCAAGGCTACTTCCGTCTGACGGCGTTCGGCAGCCGCGAGAATACCGAGAAAGCGGTAGAGCGGATCCGTAAGCTAAGCCTGTAACGCCGTCGGGCTAAGCGGCACGGCCAAGCTTGGCCAAACATAAGGCTTCCAATGCAATCCTTGCATCTTAACCTTAGCCTTAGCTAACACTAGCGATAAGAAAATTACTATTGACTTCTTTTCCCCGTCATGGGATAATTCCAATGATACAAAGATGTACCTTTAATTCAGTCCCGTGAGGCTGGCAAGGTAACCGTGAATATAAGTCAATATGTAGAACTGGACAGGTTTACTCTACCTTTCGCTTGCTCGACCAAGGCAAGCAGGTCGGGTGGACCTGCCCTAGTCCTGACTAATCACAAACTCCTTGCGAACTCCGCAAGGAGTTTTTTTGTCGAGAATTGTGCAGAGAGGTGGGGCGGCAATGGCGGAAGAAGAGCATCTGGTCATAATGGATGAAACGGCGATACGCCGCGCATTGACCCGGATCGCGCATGAAATCGTCGAGAAGAACAAAGGCATCGACGATTGCGTGATCGTAGGCATTCGAACGAGAGGGATTTATCTGGCAAACCGCGTAGCGGAACGAATCGGCGAGATTGAAGGCAAGCCGGTTCCGGTAAGTGAGCTGGATATTACGCAGTACCGCGACGACCGGCTGGAGGCAGCGGCCTCCGCGGTTGAGATGTCCGGACCTCTTGGCGAGACGGAAGGAGAGCCGCTGTCGACGAAGGACAAAGTCATTATCCTGTTCGATGACGTGCTGTATACCGGAAGGACGATCCGCGCCGCGATGGACGCGTTGATGGATTGCGGAAGGCCGCGCAGCATTCAGCTTGCGGTGCTGGTGGACCGGGGCCATCGCGAGCTGCCGATTCGACCGGATTTTATCGGAAAAAACGTTCCCACCTCTAAACAGGAACAAATCGAAGTTTCGCTCAGCGAAATCGATGATATCGACCAAGTCACGATCATCCATCAGAGGGGGTAAACTTTTATGACGCTGACACAACTTAAACAACGGAGTTTGCTCGGTCTGAAGGACCTTGGCAAAGAAGAAATCGAATCCATTCTTGAAAGAGCGGCATATTGGGAAAACCACCCTGTCAAAGTGCATTCGGGCCAGCAAGGGAAGTTCGCGGCCAACATGTTTTTCGAGAACAGCACAAGAACGAGATTTTCCTTCGAAGTGGCGGAGAAGAGGCTGGGGGCAGAGGTCATTAACTTCTCGGCTGCCGCTTCCAGCGTCGAGAAGGGCGAATCGATCTACGATACGGTACGGACGCTTGAATCGATGGGAATTGACGTCGGCGTTATCCGGCTGAAGCCTACCGGCCTGCTGGCAGAGCTGTCAAGCAGCATTAAAGTGCCGCTAATTAACGCAGGCGACGGCAACAACGAGCATCCGACACAAGCGCTGCTCGATCTGTACACGATGCGCAAGCAGTTCGGCTCGCTGAGCGGCCTGAACGTGGCGATTGTCGGCGACATTCTGCACAGCAGGGTTGCCCGTTCGAACCTGTGGGCGCTGCGTAAGTTCGGAGCGAACGTAAGCTTCTGCGCGCCGCCTAACATGCAGGCTCCGGAGCTTGACGCGCCGTACATTACGATGGACGAGGCGCTGAAAGCGGATGTTGTCATGATGCTGAGAGTCCAGCTGGAGCGGCATGAGAGCGGGATGCTGAAATCGGCCGAGGCTTACCGCGAGGAATATGGCCTGACGGTAGAAAGAGCGCAGCGCATTGCAAAACATGCGATCATTATGCACCCGGCTCCGGTTAACCGGGACGTCGAAATCGACGGAGAGCTGGTTGAGCATCCGCAGTCCCGTATCTTCCCGCAGATGGAGAACGGCGTACCGGTTCGGATGGCGGTTATCGAACGCGCGTTAAGCTAGCAGTACCGAATAAAATCGGAGGGTGGATATACAACATGTCATTGTGGATCTTGAACGGGAGCCTGTGGAATGAGGAAGCGGGCAAGCTCGAAACAAAACATATTCGCGTCAGCGAAGGACGGATCGCCGAAATCGTAGAAGGCAGCGAAAGCGTCGATACAGGCAGCGCGGAGGTTGTAGACGCCAAAGGAAACCTCGTTTCTGCCGGCTTTATCGACATGCACGTCCATTTGCGGGATCCAGGGTTCGAACATAAAGAAGACATCGCAACGGGCACGCGCTCGGCGGCCAAGGGCGGATTTACTACGATTGCTTGTATGCCGAATACGCGTCCGGTAATCGATAAGCCGGAAACGGTCAAATACGTGCTCGATAAAACGGAGCGCGAGGGCATTGTAAAGGTGCTTCCGTATGCGGCGATCACGAAAAACGAGCTCGGAAGAGAGCTGACGGATTTTGCGGCGCTGAAGGAAGCCGGCGCGATCGGGTTTACGGATGACGGCGTCGGCGTGCAGAACGCGCAAATGATGAAAAACGCGATGGCGCTTGCGAAATCGCTGGATATGCCGGTTATCGCGCACTGCGAGGACGACACGCTTGTGGAAGGCGCATGGGCGACGGAGGGAGCATTCTCCCGCAAGCATGGCATCAAAGGCATCCCGAATGAATCCGAGGCGATTCACGTCGGTCGCGATGTGCTGCTGGCTGAGGCGACAGGGGTACACTACCATGTCTGCCACGTGAGCACGGAGCAGTCGGTGAGACTGATCCGATTGGCGAAATCGATCGGCGTATCCGTAACCGCCGAGGTGTGCCCGCATCATCTGCTGCTATCGGACGAGGATATTCCAGGTCTGGATGACGCGAACTGGAAGATGAACCCTCCGCTTCGAACGCCGCGCGATGTGCAAGCGGTCATCGAAGGGCTTGAGGACGGCACGCTGGATATGATCGTGACGGACCATGCCCCGCACAGCGCCGAGGAGAAAGCACGCGGCGTTGATCTTGCTCCGTTCGGCATCGTCGGCTTCGAGACGGCGTTCCCGCTGCTTTATACGAAGTTTGTCGCAACGGGCAGATGGACGCTCGGCTTCCTGCTTCAGCGTATGACGAAGGATCCGGCCCGCGTGTTCCGGCTTGACACAGGACGGCTCGAGCAAGGCGCTCCTGCCGATTTGACCATCGTCGATTTGGAAACGGAACGCGCGGTTGACCCGGCGACCTTCCTGTCGAAGAGCAGCAACACCCCGTTCGGCGGCTGGAAGCTAAAAGGATGGCCGGTAACGACGATCGTAAATGGCAAAATTGTATGGGCGGAATAAACTAAAAAGGCTTTCATTATAAGAAGACCCAGAGGAGTGATACGGATGCAAGCAAGACTGCTTTTGGAAGACGGAACGTTATTCACCGGCTTGTCCTTCGGCGCGGAAGCGCAGATGATGGGCGAGGTTGTTTTTAATACAGGGATTACAGGATATCAAGAGGTTTTATCGGATCCATCATACTGCGGTCAAATCGTGACGATGACTTATCCGCTGATCGGCAACTACGGCATTACGCGCGACGACTTCGAAGCGATTCGTCCTCACATTCACGGCTTCGTCGTTCGCCGCCACGAGCCGGTGCCAAGCAACTGGCGGGCGCAATATTCCCTTGGCCAGCTGCTGAAGGAATACGGCATTCCGGGCATCAGCGACATCGATACTCGCATGCTGACTCGCAAGCTCCGCCACTACGGCACCATGAAAGGCTTAATTACAACAGGCAACGAGCGTATCGAGGAGCTGGCCGAACGTCTGAACAGCACTTCGCTGATGACCGATCAAGTGGCGCGTACCTCGACAAAGCATGTGTTCTCGAGCCCGGGCAATCGCGAGCGCATCGTGCTCGTTGACTTCGGCGCAAAAAGCGGCATCCTGCGCGAGCTGACGCAGCGCGGCTGCGACGTCGTTGTTGTGCCTCACGACACAACAGCCGATGAAATCAGACGTCTGGCGCCGGACGGCATTCAATTGTCTAACGGTCCTGGGGATCCGAAGGATGTGCCGCACGCAGTGAAGATGATTTCGGAGCTGCTCGGCGAATACCCGATTTTCGGCATCTGCCTCGGGCACCAGCTGTTCGCGCTCGCATGCGGCGCGGATACGACGAAGCTGAAATTCGGCCATCGCGGCGGCAACCACCCGGTGAAAGAGCTGGCGACCAACCGCTGTTACATTACATCGCAGAACCATGGCTATACCGTTTTGGAATCTTCCATCGCCGGTACTCCGCTTACGGTTACGCATATCAACAATAACGACAAGACGATTGAAGGTCTGAAGCATAACACATATCCGGCTTTCTCTGTGCAGTACCATCCGGAGGCGGCTCCAGGGCCGTTCGATTCCAGCTATCTCTTTGATGAATTCCTGGAAATGATCCGTACGCACAAGAAGAATAACCCGCAAAAACCTCGTCAGGCTGTGTTGTCGGAGACGTTGAAAGGAGAGCTTCAATATGCCCAAAAATAAGGAACTCAAAAAAATTCTCGTTATCGGATCCGGTCCCATCGTCATCGGGCAAGCGGCGGAGTTCGACTATGCCGGCACGCAAGCTTGCCAAGCGCTGAAGGAAGAAGGCTACGAGGTTGTACTGATTAACAGCAACCCTGCAACGATCATGACCGACACGAATATGGCGGACAAAGTATACATCGAGCCGATTACGCTTGATTTCGTCTCCCAAATTATCCGTCAAGAGCGTCCGGACGGCTTGCTGCCGACGCTGGGCGGACAAACGGGTCTGAACATGGCCGTTGAGCTCGCCCGCGCAGGCGTGCTGGAACGCGAAAACGTGAAGCTGCTGGGTACGCAGCTCACATCCATTGAGAAAGCGGAAGACCGCGACTTGTTCCGCGAGCTGATGCGCGAGCTGGAGCAGCCGGTTCCGGAAAGTGAAATCGTAACAACGGTTGAAGACGCGGTAGAATTTGCAAACCGCATCGGCTATCCGATCATCGTTCGCCCTGCGTACACGCTCGGCGGAACAGGCGGCGGCATCTGCGCAAACGAAGAAGAGCTGCGCGAAACCGTCGCGTCCGGCATCCGCTACAGCCCGATCGACCAATGCCTCATCGAAAAATCGATTGCCGGCATGAAGGAAGTCGAATATGAAGTGATGCGCGACGCGAACGACAACTGCATCGTCGTTTGTAATATGGAGAACTTTGACCCGGTTGGCGTTCACACCGGCGACAGTATCGTAGTCGCGCCTTCCCAGACGCTGTCCGACCGCGAATATCAAATGCTTCGCTCCGCGTCGCTGAAAATTATTAGAGCGCTGAACATTGAAGGCGGCTGTAACGTGCAGTTCGCGCTCGATCCGCACAGCTATCAATATTACGTCATCGAAGTTAACCCGCGCGTAAGCCGTTCTTCCGCTCTTGCTTCCAAGGCGACGGGATACCCGATCGCGAAGATGGCAGCCAAAATCGCGGTTGGTTATACGCTGGATGAGCTGGTTAACCCGGTAACAGGGCAAACCTATGCATGCTTCGAGCCTACGCTCGACTATATCGTATCTAAAATTCCTCGCTGGCCGTTCGACAAGTTTGTTGACGCGAACCGCAAGCTCGGCACGCAAATGAAAGCGACCGGCGAAGTGATGGCTATCGGCCGCACATTCGAGGAATCGATCCATAAAGCGGTACGCTCGCTTGAAATCGGCGTACACCGTCTTCATCTGAAAGAGGCGTCCTCTCTGGACGAGTCCGTGCTGCGCACGCGTCTGGCGAAGCCGGACGACGAGCGGATGTTCCTTGTTGCGGAAGCGTTCCGCCGCGGCTTCTCCTTGCAGGAGCTGCAGGATATCACGAAGATCGACTGGTGGTTCCTGGACAAAATCCAATCCATCGTCGCATTCGAAGACCGCTTGCGCAAGGAAGCGACGCTATCGGTTCAAACGCTGTACGAAGCGAAGCGCAAAGGCTTCTCCGACCGTTCCATTGCTGAAATCCGCAAGGAAGGCTTCCCGAACGGCAGTCATACGACAGAGGCGGAGGTTCGCGCTTTCCGTCTGCAAAACAACCTGAAGCCGGTTTACAAAATGGTTGACACTTGCGCTGCGGAATTCGAAGCTTCGACTCCTTATTACTACTCGACTTATGAGGTTGAAAATGAAGTAACGGAAACATCCAAGCAGAAGGTGCTTGTGCTTGGGTCGGGCCCAATCCGCATCGGTCAAGGCATCGAGTTCGACTACTCTACCGTTCACGCGGTATGGGCGATCCAGAACGCCGGCTATGAAGCGGTTATTATCAATAACAATCCGGAGACCGTGTCGACGGACTTCAGCACATCCGACCGCCTATACTTCGAGCCGCTCTTCTTCGAGGACGTCATGAACGTTATCGAGCAAGAGAATCCGATCGGCGTTATCGTGCAATTCGGCGGACAAACGGCGATCAACCTGGCTGCGCCGCTTGCTAAAGCAGGCGTTCGCATCCTAGGTTCCAGCCTGGAGAGCATCGACGCCGCGGAAGACCGCAAGAAGTTCGAAGCGCTGCTTCGCAAGCTGGATATCGCGCAGCCGCAAGGCAGCACGGTCACATCGGTTGACGAAGCGGTTGTAACGGCGCAAAAGCTGGGTTATCCGGTACTGGTTCGCCCATCCTACGTCCTCGGCGGACGCGCGATGGAAATCGTCTACTCCGATGAAGAGCTTCTCAGCTACATGGAAGTGGCGGTGAAGATCAATCCGGAGCATCCGGTTCTGATCGACCGTTACATGCTGGGCAAAGAAGCGGAGGTTGACGCGATCTGCGACGGCGAGACCGTGCTCATCCCTGGCATTATGGAGCATGTAGAGCGCGCGGGCGTTCACTCCGGCGACTCGATCGCGGTATATCCGCCGCAATCGCTGTCCGACGATATCAAAAACCAAATCGTCGAAATTACGATTAAAATCGCAAAAGAGCTGAAAGTTATCGGACTTGTTAACATCCAGTTCGTTATCCACCAAGAGCAAGTGTACGTCATCGAAGTGAATCCGCGCTCCTCGCGTACGGTTCCGTTCCTGAGCAAAGTGACGAACCTGCCGATGGCGAACTTGGCGACGAAAGCGATTCTCGGCACCAAGCTGGCTGAGCTCGGCTATTCGGACGGCCTGTGGCCGGAGGACGAGTACGTATCAGTGAAGGTGCCGGTATTCTCCTTCGCCAAGCTGCGCCGCGTTGACCCGACGCTGACGCCTGAAATGAAGTCGACGGGCGAGGTTATGGGCCGCGACGTGCAATACGCGAAGGCGCTGTACAAAGGCTTGATCGGCGCCGGCATGAAGATTCCGACATCCGGCTCCATCGTTGCGACAGTTGCGGATAAGGACAAAGAGGAAGCGACGGAGCTGCTTCGCGGCTTCTATAATATCGGCTACAAAATCATCGCGACGGGCGGTACGGCAGATGCGCTGGAAGCGGCTGGTTTGCGCGTAACGCGCGTCAATAAGCTGAGCGAAGGCTCGCCGAATATTCTTGACCTGGTACGCGAAGGCAAAGCGCAATTCGTCGTAAACACGCTGACGAAGGGCAAAACGCCGGAGCGTGACGGCTTCCGGATTCGCCGCGAAGCGGTGGAAAACGGCGTCGTCTGTATGACATCGCTTGATACGGTTAGAGCGCTGCTTCGCATGATGGAGACGATCAACTTCTCCTCGCATGCGATGCCGGTTCTGCAGAAGTAAGACAACGGGAAGCTTCTGAGGCACGAAACTCGTGCTTCAGAAGCTTCAACACTGTATAGAGAAGGGGATGGCTATGAAGCTGACGAGAGAACAAGCAGCGGGTAAAGTGATGGTCGCGCTCGACTATCCCGAAGCCGCCGCCGCCGAAAAACTCCTGGAGGATCTAAAGGGCATTCCCTGCTACATGAAGGTCGGAATGCAGCTGTTCTACGCCGCAGGATCTTCCTTTGTCGCAAGCTTAAAGGAACGCGGCTATTACGTATTCCTCGACGTCAAAATGCATGATATTCCGAACACGGTCAAAGGCGGAGCGAATAGCGTGACAAAGCTCGGCATCGATATGTTCAACGTACATGCCGCCGGCGGCAGCGCGATGATGGAAGCTGCGCTGGAAGGCGTCGACGCGGCAATCTCCGGCGGCAGCAAAAAGCCGGCCGTTATCGCCGTCACGCAATTGACGAGCACAAGCCAAGCCGTGCTGAACGACCAAATCGGCATCGCCGGCACGGTCGAGGAAGCGGTTATTCGGTACGCGGCTCTTGCAAAAAAAGCGGGATTAGACGGCGTCGTTGCATCGCCTTCGGAGGTTGCGGCCATCAAATCGGCTTGCGGACAAGCGTTCCAGACGGTTACGCCGGGCATTCGCCCTCTCGGCGCCGAGCTTAACGATCAGTCGCGCATCATGACGCCAAGCGACGCCGTGCGCCAGGGAACGGATTTTATGGTCATCGGCCGTCCCATCACCGCATCGCCTAACCCGCGCGCCGCGCTGGAATCCATTATTGAGGAGCTGATTTCGGTTGAGTAAATTAACACTAGCGGAACTTCCGCAAGAAATTGCAAAAAGCTTATTGGAAATCGAAGCGGTGGCGCTGCGTCCGAACGAACCGTTTACTTGGACATCCGGTCTTAAATCGCCGATCTACTGCGATAACCGTCTGACGATGGCATACCCCGCCATTCGCGATCTGATCGCAGAAGGTTTTGCGACAATCATCCGCGAGCGTTACCCGGA
The DNA here is from genome assembly GCF_003583765.1 of Paenibacillus nanensis. Lineage (GTDB taxonomy): Bacteria > Bacillota > Bacilli > Paenibacillales > Paenibacillaceae > Pristimantibacillus > Pristimantibacillus nanensis. The sequence goes on along the minus strand of NZ_QXQA01000002.1, from coordinate 138,013 downwards.
CGCGGAAGTGATCGCGGGAACGTCAACCGCGGGCATTCCGCACGCGGCGTGGGTATCGCAGAAGCTGAATCTGCCGATGGCCTACATTCGCGATAAAGCGAAGGGCCACGGCAAGCAAAACCAAATCGAAGGACGCATCGCGCCCGGTCAGAAGGTCGTCGTCATTGAAGATTTGATTTCGACAGGCGGCAGCTCGCTTAAAGCGGCTCAGGCAGTGCGAGAAGCGGGCGCTGAAGTATGCGCAGTGCTGGCGATCTTCACCTATCAGTTCGAAAACGCGGCTCGTTCATTCGCCGAAGAAGGATTCGAGCTTGAAACGCTGTCGAACTACACAGCCTTAATCGAAACGGCGGTTAAGCTTGGCAAGGTTGCCGAATCGGATGTGGCAGCGCTGCAGTCCTGGCGTCAGGATCCGCAATCATTCGGCCGCTAAGCGGTTGAAAGCCGATATGAGCACAAACGGGGATGACAGCCTGTTTGTGCTTTTTTATTTGGTAAGATTTAATTTTATTATTTGGTAAAAAAGCGCTTTCGTTTTTACATTTGAATGCCGATATAGAAGTGGAAGAAGTTTCTTCATACTTCATTGTGTTACGCACGCGTGAAAGGTGGGTCAACTATGGGATTATCGCTTCGGATCAGGCTATCGTTGTTGGCAGCCGTCCCGTTAATGCTCTATGCGGGAACGGGAATGTATTTGGTCGGGGAGCAAAGAGCCGTATTTAAAGAGATGAAAACGGAATTGGTCGAAAGCTACGTTGAGGTGGAATCGCTGGTATTAAACGCCGACAGGGATTTGTATCAGGCGAAGACAGCGTATCTTCTGCTTGAAAGCGGCGAATTAAGTGCGGAAGCAAGCGCAGCTCGGCAAAAGGAACTGTCGGATAATTACAACCAAGCGATCGAACGAATCGCGTCCGCAAGAGAGATATTAGATACCGCCGGATTATTGGATTACACGAGCGGGGAGAATGGCAAATCGACGACCGAGCTGTTCGATACGTTTCAAAAGGATTTTGGAAATTGGTATAAAGACGCGGTCGAGCTGTCATCGGACGGAAAGCAGGCGATCGTAAACGAAGCATTAGACGGGATGTTCGAATCCGGGCGCGCCGCAATCGATTCCATCAGCCAGAACGCCGGCGACCATTCCGAGCAATTGCTCCATGAAATCGACGAGAAGCTGGACAATACGATGCGGAGTGTCGTGGCAGGCATTGTTGTCGTGTCTGTTATTTTAATTACGCTGGTCGCCTTTATTATCCACCGTATAATGAGGACGATTCGAATGGTTGTCCGGAAGACGCAGCTTGTCGGCGAAGGCGACTTGACCTCGTCTCGGGAAGTCCGCTATTCGAAGGATGAGCTTGGACTCATATCCCGTTCCGTTGACGACATGATCGAAAGCATGCGCAGACTAATCTCCGATATTGCGGGAAGCACGCGCAAGGTTAGCGAATCATCGGAGCATTTAAGCAAAGCGGCCGGTGAGTCAACCGCGGCCTCCGAACGCGTTGCGCTGAATATTCAAGAGGTTGCGGCCAGCTCCGAAGTGCAGGCGCGCGGAGCGGCGGAGACGTCAAGGGCTATCGAAGAAATGGCGGTCGGCATCGGCAGGATCGCTGAGAATACGTCGGAGCTTGCGAATCATTCCCAGGCGACGGCCTCGCAAGCGGATCAAGGTCAAGCCTCGCTCCATCGTCTCGTTGCGCAGATGGAAGAGGTTCGCGGCGTAATCGGCAAGCTGTCCGATACGATCGGCACGCTGGAGAACCGTTCGCAACAGATCGGGGCAATCGTCGAAAATATTACGGCCTTCTCGAACCAGACCAACATTTTGTCGTTAAATGCTTCGATCGAAGCGGCGCGGGCAGGAGAGCATGGGCGGGGATTCGCGGTAGTCGCAGGCGAAATCCGCAAGCTTGCCGCGAGTTCGCTGGAGTCGGCGGAGAGCATCAACGAGCTGGTGTCGCTTACGCAGAGCGATATCGCGGGAGCGTCATCCTTCATGAACAAGACGCTGGTAGAGGTCGAGCGCGGAAGCGAGCAAATTAAGGAAGTTAGCCAAAATCTCGACCTCATTACATCGGCGGTAGGCAGCATGTCGCAGCAGCTTCAAGAGAATTCGGCGATCGCGGAGCAGATGTCCGCAAGCTCGGAGGAAGTGAGCGCCTCGGTCGATCAAAGCGCGGACACGGCAGAGCTGAATTTGGGCAAGGCGGCAAATGTGGCGGCGGCGACGGAAGAGCAGCTTGCTTTTATGGGGAAAATTACGGAAGCATCCAAGCAATTGGATGAAATCGTGCAGCAGCTCAACGGCACAGTCGCCCATTTCAAAGTTGGATAATGGCGGGATAATGAATACGCTCCGGGCAGGGCAGCTTGCTTCGGGCGTATTTTTTTGCGCGATGAAAAAAATCTGCTGAAAAAATGTTTTGAATAAATGTTCGACAAACGTAACTTTTTTGTAATTCCTACCGTCTATGTTTTTAGATTAGAATTATGAAAATGGGTAAGTGGATAGGGGGAGAGGAATGGCCATCACAGAGCAGAAGGAGCCGCAGCCTCATCAGACAGCAACCGAGAGCGATACGCCTGAGCAGGGACATGGAGATACGCTCCTGACCGTCAATCAAGTTGAACGCAGCTTCCAGGTTGGCGGCAATACACTGCAAGTGCTGAAAGGCATCCAGATGGAAGTGAAGCAAAGACAGCTAGTTATGCTGAAAGGGCGTTCGGGCTCCGGTAAAACGACGCTGCTTAACTGCCTGGGCGGGCTGGATACGCCGAGTAAAGGCGAGATCTGGTTTAACGGCCAGCTGTTCAGCAAATTAAGCGATGACGAGAGGACGCTTGTGCGCCGCAAAAAAATGGGCTTTATTTTCCAAGCATTCGCGCTTATGCCGCTGTTATCCGCTTATGAGAACGTGGAGCTGTCGCTTCGCATGGCGGGTACGCCGCGTTCGGAGTGGAAGGACCGTGTGCCGGAGTGCTTGGAGCTGGTTGGACTCGAAAAAAGGATGCATCACCGTCCCTTTGAGCTGTCCGGCGGGGAGCAGCAGCGGGTCGCCATTGCGAAGGCGATTGCGCATAAGCCGGTTCTGCTGCTTGCCGACGAGCCGACCGCGGAGCTGGATACCGGGATGTCTGCCCAAATTATGGCAGTCTTTCAAAATATCATTCGCACTGAAAACGTCTCTATCTGTATGACTACACATGATCCTACGATTTTGGAGGTTGCCGACCATGTCTATGAAATGGTGGACGGAAAGTTTATCTAAACGCACATTAATTGCCGCAATGAGTTTGACGCTTGTGTTCACGAGCGGCTGCTCGCTGCTGCCTGACGAGAAGGAAGAGGAAGTGCTGCCGGAGATCATCCCGCCGCAAATTTCGAATAAGCCCGAGTATGAGGTGACGACGAAAACGCTGGAAACGAAAGTGCAGGTCATCGGCAAGCTGATCTCGATGCAGGAGGAGACGCTGTATTTTACGTTAGGGGAAAAGCATATTAAAGAAATCTACGTAAAAGCAGGCGACCAAGTCCAAGCGGGCGACCCGATCGCGGCATTGGATGTGGAGGAGCTCGAGAAAACGCTCCGGAATGAACGATTAGCCTTCCGCCGGGAAGAAAATGCGATGAAGCAGACGCTGCGCGACCGTGACGAGATGGATCCGCTCGAGTTCGAGGAGAAGCAGATCGCATTTGAAGAGAAACGTCAAAAGCTCGTCGACATGGAGGAGGAAATTGCCAAGGCGACGATCTACGCTCCGTTCGCGGGCACCATTGTTACGCTGAACAAGCAGAAGGGCGATACCGTGAAGGCCTACGATCCTATCGCGATCGTGGCGGATACGGCGTTGATTACGCCTGCCGCCAAGCTGTCGAAGACGGAGCTGGAGAAGGTCGCCGTCGGGATGGAAGCCGTTGTGACGATCAGCAGCGTTGGCAACTTCAAGGGAAAAGTTAAACAGCTGCCGGTGAAATCGACGGAGCAGGATAACGGGGGCGGAGGCATCCCGGGAGGCGAGAATCGGCCGGAGCGTCCGGAGGACTTCATGATTGTCGACTTGCCGGAATTGCCGAAGGATTTGAACCGCGGCACGCCGATTTCCATTAACATCATCACGAAACGGACCGAAAACGCGATTGTCATTCCGCCATCGACGCTTCGCAGCATCGGGTCGCGTACGTATGTCCAGGTCATCGACGAAGAAGGCAAGCGCGAGGTGGATGTCGAGGTCGGACAGCAGACGTCTACGGACGTCGAGATTTTGCAAGGACTTGAGCCGGGACAGAAAGTTGTAGGTCGATAGCCCATGGGTATTCCACTGTTCCGATTCTTATTCCGCAAGATGTGGAATACGCGCTGGCTGACGTTAAGCACGCTGGCGGGATTGACGATGGCAGTAGCCTTCGCGACCAGTATCCCGATGTATGCGGACGGCGCGCTGAAGCGGGTCGTCGCCGAACAGCTGCGGGAGAAAAGCGAAGGGATGCCGGCAGGCTCCTTGCTCATGCGTTACCAATCCACGCCTGGCGAAGCGGCGGAGCTCGCCGCCATATCTGAGCTGGAGAACTATATTCAAACGGAAGTTCCGAAGGACATCGGTTTTACATACGGCACTTATCTGAAAAATTATTCGATTCGCAGCTCCGATGTCATACCTGAGGATCCAAATACAGTAGACGCGGGACGCGGGCGGCAGCTGTCGCTCATTACGTTGTCCGATCTGAAGGCTCATACGGAGCTTGTTCAAGGCCGGTGGTTCGAGGACGCGGCTGGCGATCCCCAGCTGATCGAGGCGGTCATGCTGGAGGAGGCTATGTTCCGCAACGACATACATATCGGGGATATTTTCGAATACCCGGTATACGGCGGTCTTAATCTGACGCTCAGAGTAAAGATCGTCGGAGCCGTTAACCCGCTGGACGCGGCGGACGATTATTGGTACCAGGGCCTCGAAAGCTTGCTCGGCACGCTGCAAATTAGCGAGACGGCATTCAAAGAGGTTCTGCTCAAGCAGTATAAGATACCTCTCCACAACGCGAGCTGGTATTACGCATTCGATTTATCGGAGATTCAAACGAGCCAATTATCGCCGCTCGGCCGCACGCTTAACCGGCTGAATATCGAGCTGTACCAGAGGCTGAAGGATACGCGCGTGGAGCTGTCGTTCGCGGACACGCTGACGGAATTCCGGAAGCAAAGCCTGCAGCTTCAGACGCTGCTCTTCACGCTGGCAGCTCCGATGATTGCGATGGTGTTTTTCTTTATCGCGATGAACGCCCGCCAATCGCTGGATAAGCAGCGGAGCGACATTGCGGTGCTGCGGAGCCGGGGAGCCGGAACGCGGCAAATTATATGGATCTATTTGCTCGAAGGTTTAATTCTCGGAGCGGTGGCGCTTGCAACCGGGCCTTTCATCGGCTGGTTTATGGCGAAAAGCATCGGCTCCGCGGACGGGTTTTTGTCCTTCGTCAACCGGAAGTCCATTCCGGTCGGCTTCTCGACAGAGGCGATCATCGCCGGGGGCAGCGCGGTGCTGCTTGCCATACTGGCGACGGTTATACCGGCAGTCATCTATGCCCGGTCCTCCATCGTCAGCTACAAGCAGGAGCTGGCCAGATCCGACCGCAAGCCGGTTTGGCAGCGTTGGTTCTTCGACGTGCTGCTGCTGGCGGCAGCGGGTTACGGCTGGTATATGTTCAATGAACGTCAGATGCTGACGTTCCAGACGGGCATGACGACAGACCAGCTCAATGTGCAGCCGTTCCTGTTCTTCGTGCCGGCGCTCGCAATATTCGCGCTTGGCCTGTTCTTCTTGCGGCTGTTCCCGTGGCTGCTGCGCTTGTTCAACTGGCTGGGCCGGAAGTTCCTTCCGGTGCCGTTGTACTTGACGCTGACGCAGCTGTCCCGTTCGTCCAAAGGCTATTACCCGCTTATGATCCTGCTTGTCCTTACGCTCGGTCTTGGCGTATATAACGCTTCAGCGGCAAGGACGATCGATCTGAATTCGACGGAACGTACCTTATATAAATACGGAACGGATGTTGTGATTCAGACCGTATGGCATGGCACGCCGGAGGTGACGCCTCAGCAGCCGCCAAGCGGCGGAGGCAACGGCGGCGGTGGCAATGGCGGCGGTAACGGCGGCGGCGGCAATGGCGGTGGCAACGGAGGCGGCGGTAATGGAGGAGGCAATGGCGGCGGTAACGGCGGCGGAGCGCCTTCGCGCATTCTGTACAATGAACCGCCGTTCGAAATTTTCCGCGAGCTGGATGGCGTAGAAGCAGCGGCACGGGTTCTGACGACTAAAGGGAACATCGTCATTTCCGGCAAATCGATCGGGCAGGGCAATATTATGGGCATCGATAACGTTGACTTTATGAAGGTCGCCTGGTTCCGAGAAGATTTGTATCCGGTGCATCCGCAGCACTACTTGGCAAACCTCGGCTTGGCCGAGCATGCGGCAATCATTCCGTCCGGCGTGGCCGAGCAGTACCAGCTGAAGCTTGGCGACACGGTCTCCGTCGGGTTCGCAGACGGTATGATCGACTTCACGATCGTCGGCATTCTGCCGTACTGGCCGAGCCAATACCCGGATCAGAATCCGTTTGTCATCGCGAATCTGGACTATATTTACGACCAGCTGCCGATGACTCCTTATGAAGTATGGCTCAAAATGAAGCCCGATGCGCTGCTTGCCCCAGCAGTCGAAAAGCTGCAGAAGGCCGGCATTGAGCTTGCATCGGTAGAGGATGTGCGAAATGAGCTGGTTATTCAAGGCAAGCATCCGACAAGAGGCGGCGTATTCGGCATCCTAAGCCTTGGCTTCCTTGTCTCGGTTGTCATTACGCTTGCCGGCTACGTGCTTTATTGGTTCTTTAACTTATCCGGACGCGTCGTGCAGTTCGGCGTTCTCCGAGCGATGGGCTTATCGAGGAAGCAGCTTACGGGTATGCTTCTGCTGGAGCAGCTGTTCACGGCAGGCTTGGCAATCGGACTTGGCGTCTTAATCGGCAAGGTCGTCAGCAAGCTGTTCCTTCCGTTCCTGCAGACAGCGGAGAATGTGGCGGAGACCGTCCCGCCGTTCCGGGTTATATTCGAAGCAAAGGATACGAACCAGCTGTTCATCGTTGTCGGCTTTATGATGCTGATCGGCGCTGGTCTTCTGTTCCTGCATATTCGCAGGCTGAAGGTGCATCAAGCGGTAAAAATGGGAGAGGAGCGTTAACGGCCAATGATTCATTGCGAAGGCTTAGTCAAAATCTACAAAACAGACGATCTGGAAGTCGTGGCGCTCCAAGGTCTCAATTTGACCGTCGAGGACGGCGAGCTGATGGCGATCATCGGCAACAGCGGCAGCGGCAAATCCACGCTGCTTAACACCCTGGGAGGACTTGACCGGCCGTCTGCCGGTCAAGTCAAGGTCGGACCATGGGATTTGCTGAAAATTACGGAAGAAGAGCTGGTGCAGTACAAGCGGGAGACGGTCGGCTTTATATGGCAGAACAATGCCCGCAACCTGCTGCCTTATTTGACGGCTCTGGAGAACGTCGAAATGCCGATGATGCTCTCCGGCAAGGTAGATCGCGCTTACGCGAAGCAGCTGCTGGAGTGGGTCGGTCTGAAGGAAAGAATGCACAACAAGCTCCATCAGCTGTCCGGGGGCGAGCAGCAGCGGGTCGCGATCGCGATCTCCTTGTCGAACCGCCCTAAGCTGCTGCTGGCGGACGAACCGACGGGCTCCGTCGACACGGCGACCTCCGACCTCATTATGGGCATCTTCCGGACGTTGAATCGGGAGCTCGGCATCACCATCGTTATCGTTACGCACGACATGTCGCTTGCAAGCAAGGTGGACCGCGTCGTCGCGATCCGCGACGGCTTGACGAGCACAGAGTTTATTAAGCGCAATCCGAATATTTCGGATGGGGGTGAGATCGAGCAGAAATCGTCTCGAAGCTTAAATCAGGTTCATGAAGCATACGTGGTCGTTGACCGCGTCGGACGTCTGCAGGTGCCCAAAGAATATTTAACCGCGCTCGGCATTAAGGACAAAGCATCTATGGAATTCGACGGAGAGCGGATCATCATCTCTTCGCCAAAATCATTGGGGGGAAATAGTCATGAACAGTAACGGCATAAAGAAATCTCGACTATGGAAATGGACAGCGCTCGGTATGTCGCTGACCTTACTGCTCGGTCTGTTGTCCGCATGCAGCGGCAGCAATAGTCCGAACGAAGCGGAGAACAGCGTCATTCGCATCGGCGTCCTATACGGCAGCCCGGATAACGACGCGTACTTCCGCCAGCAATATACGGACATGTACGAAATGCAAAATCCAAATGTTGAATTTGAGCTTGTGTACGGCATTAACTACTATGATTCTCAGTTTGATCAGCCTAAGCCGGGTGAAGAGTCGAAGCAGCCGGATCCTTATGAAAAAATGAAAGAACTGCTGACCGGTCAAAATCCGGTTGACGTCGTGGTTGTCGATTACAACATGCTGCGCCGCCTCAATCAGGATAACCTGCTTCAGCCGCTGGATCCGATGATTCAGAAGGATAAGTTCGATATCAGCGATTATGTGCCAACCGTTATTGACGGCATTAAATCGGTAGGGGACAGCAGCATCTATGCGCTCACGCCTACATTCACATCCTATGCTCTTTATTACAATAAGAAGATTTTTGCGGATAAGTCGGTCGAGCCTCCGACGGATAAAATGACTTGGGACGACGTGTTCAACAAAGCGCGCCAAGTTGCAGGCGGAGAAGGCGAAGAGAAAGTATTCGGATTTGCGTTCAACCGGTGGGTGAACGATCCGTTCAGCGACGCTCAAAACTACAGCAACTCGCTGCAGCTCCGCATTTGGGATGAAAACGGCGAAAAAATGGTTGTAAACAGCGAGCCGTGGACGCAGGTCTGGGAAACGGTGTCTCAGCTGCATAAAGACGATATTCTTCCGGATCAAGAGTTTATGAACCAGCTGTACGAAAAGAGAAGCGGGGAAAGCGAGCCTGTAAACAATCCGTTCTTCGGCGATTTGTTCATAAGCGGCAATCTCGCAATGGTTCTAGGTGAATCCTCCTATGTGAACGAATTGAAGAGAGCAAGCGACAACGCAAGCAAAATCGAAGGTTTCGAAATGGTGGATTGGGATATCGTAACCGTCCCGGTTAATCCGCAAACTCCGGATGCGGGCGGCAATATTAGCCTGAGCCAATTGATGGGAATTAACGCCAAAGCGCAAAATGCGGAAGGCGCTTGGGACTTCATTAAGTTCTCCAACAGCAAAGAATGGGCGAAGCTGAAGTCCAGAAGCTCATACGAGCTTGTCGCGCGTAAAGAATTCCTGCAGCCGGTAGGCGGCATGCAGTACAATATCGACGCGTTTACGATGCTTAAGCCACTTCCTCCTACAACCAACAATGACGATCGAATCTATCAGGAGAAGCCAAACGTTTGGGAAGCTCAAAATATCGGCTACGAGCTGTTCCAAGGTGTAATGGACGGTTCGAAGGACGTCAAAGAAGCGCTCGCCGAGTGGGAAACGAGAGGAAACGCAATTTTGCAAGGACAGTCGGAGGCCGGCGGCGATGTTGGAATACCAGTCGAACCGCTGCCAATGCCAAGAAGTGATGCCGCCACTACAGATGAAGCGGTTGTTGAAACCGAAGCGGTAGAAGTTGTAGAATAAATACCTTTCTAGCGAGAAGCCTCCTGGAGCGAGCTGCAGCCGTCCGGGAGGCTTTTCCTTATCCTTTTAGTTGAAAGGTCTGATATGCGGTCCAGCCGCCTTGCTCCGTCTGATAGAGCAGGTGAATGCGATCGACGAGGCTAGTCAGGCGGATGTCGCTCATTCGCAGGTTGCCATACAGGTCATGCAGTTCATCCGACGCCATATCACGGCCGATGGTGACATGCGGCGTGTATACGTATGAAGATGCCTGCTGCAATGCTGGCCCGCTGCAGACCGCTTCATGCAGCCTAATGACCTCAGAGGGGTCTTCCAGGGCGAAATAAAGAATATTGCGAGCGGGAAAAAAGGTGGAGACCCGATTAAATGTAATCTCAAACGGCTTAAAGGCCGAGGCAACACGCTCGAGATGCTCCACCGACTTTTTTAACTTCTGGTCGTCCCATTCTTCGGCTTCCCGCAGCGTCATATGGGCAGGAATATTGCAATAGTGCGGATCATGGCGGAGACGCCAGCTATTCGCCGCATCCTGCACTTCTTTTTCCGGAAATAAAGCAATCCCGAATAGCATCTTGGCCAGTCACTCCCTTGGTGGTTTCGTTTCCTGTCATACAGTATGCCCGAATGTTGGCAAGACTAAGAATCGCGATGCTTGATTTATCATTTTTTTGGGCATTCTAATGTCAACATCCGTAAAGTGACTGGAGGCATTAAGGATGAAATGGATCTATTGGCTGCGGTTATACGATACAAAGTTCCAGGCGGGCTGTCTGGTTCGCCGTATGGAGAATGACTGGTGGATTTACGGCTATGATTGCCCTCGAGAGGTCGAAGTTTTCCGTTCGCGCAAAGGCCGATATGGCGTACGTTTTCTCCCGTAACATTTTTTAGGGAAATATACTTGACTTAATGGATTCACTTATAGTATATTAATTGATGTCGCCATTTGAATCGCTTTGCTGAAATGGTTAATGTCGCGGGGTGGAGCAGCTCGGTAGCTCGTCGGGCTCATAACCCGAAGGCCGCAGGTTCAAATCCTGCCCCCGCAACCAAACTTATCGATCAATACGTTGACATTATAAACGTTATTCGAGGGCCCTTAGCTCAGTTGGTTAGAGCGGTCGGCTCATAACCGATTGGTCGGGGGTTCGAGTCCCTCAGGGCCCACCATTTATAAAGCAAGCGCTAACAACCATGCCGGGGTGGCGGAACTGGCAGACGCACAGGACTTAAAATCCTGCGGTGGGTGACCACCGTACGGGTTCGATTCCCGTCCTCGGCACTTTTACTAAAATCCTTGTAATATCAATGTTTTTCTCATGGTGAATTGATTAGTATCCATTAGAAAATGTCAGTATATTACGATGCGTGAAATACATAATCCTGTGTGATTAGAATAATTATACAGGCAAAATTAGCACCTTATAACCACGCTTTATTCGTTGAAAAACGAACAAAACGAGGAGAGGGTGTTTTTTTATGTCCGAAAAATCGAAACCAATTAGACGGAAGAATACGATTGCTGTAAGTGGATATGATGCAGTCAACAATTCAGTTGAAGCTGAGGACTTTCAGGTAGCAGCTATTACATTCATTCGTCATTGTCGAATACGTAATCTGTCTGATGGTACGATCACTTACTACAAGGATGTCCTTTCGATGCTTAATCGAATGATGGAATCAAAAGGGATTAAGCGTCCCATGGATGTTGATGCAGATGCTATCCATGAGTGTATTTTGTCTAAACGACAAGAAGGTGCTGTTGATGCTACTATTGATAAATACCTAAGAGGCTGGAGAGCATATTTTAATTTCTTGAACACGGAGGGGTATTTAACCAGTAATCCATTTGATAAAGTGGCTAAAATCAAATCAGAGCGTCTAATAATCGAGACTTTTAGTAAGCCACAGATTAAACAACTTCTCGATACTCCAAATAAACAGACCTTAACAGGATACCGCAACTTTGTAATTAATGTGAAGGAGTACTAATACCTAACATAAACTGGAAGAAAAGAGGATCAAGGTTTATGGGAAAGGACGGAAAGAGCGTTTTGTTCCATTTCAAAGAACACTTGAACGACACCTGAAGGAGTACATTTCGATACGTGGTCTGTTAGATCACGATTTTCTTTTTATCAACATCGACAACACTCCAATTAAAAAGCGCATAATACAGGAGACCATCTCTGAAATAGGTATTGCAGCTGGAGTAACTGGTGTAAGAGTAAGCCCACATACCTTCCGGCACACAATGGCGAAGATGTACGTAATGAACGGAGGAGATCCATTGTCACTCCAAATTATTCTTGGTCATGCTACTCTTGATATGGTAAGAACTTATGTAAATCTCTTTTCTTCAGACATTTCTAAAAAACATGAGCGTCATTCACCACTTGAGAACCTATATTTAGAAGACTAATATCGATTAAATAAATAAAGCCGATTTCTCTCTGTCCTGGAGATGAAGTCGGCTTTATTCGTTTAAATCAAAAGTTCGGAAACAAATTACCCTTTATTGACTTATTGATACAAGAACGAATGTTCCTATATAATAAATCCATCACGAAACTAGGATGGTGTACTATTGTCCAAGAAATTAACCATTAACGGTATGTGGGAATCATCACGCATGATGCAGCCTGAACATAAAGTTCGAATTAACCAACTACATCAATTGTGAATTGTGACTCGAAAGATAAAAGCTTCAAAATTATTATGTATATCTATTCCTAACAGTTAGAAAAAGGTGTGCTATACTCAAACTACAGAATTGGAAGAGTGTGGCACATCATTTTTAAAGGAGTTGGTACATATGAAATTTTTGTTCGATAGCAGAGGATATCTTATTGCAAACGAAGTTAGAGGTCACTTGCATTCACCATCAGGACAAAACATAGGCCACTATCGAGAAAATGAGCGCATATTTATTGATATGAGCGGAAGATATCTAGGTGAAATTGTTAGAGAAGATCGTCAACTGTATAAGACTTCTTCTCCCTACAGGTCTGTCAGTTATGGCTCTTATGGAAATTACGGAAATCCGGGAAATAAGGGATCGATCGGCTCAATTGGCGGCTATAGAGATATAGAAATGATCAAATGGTAATCAAATGGTTATTTTAAAAGGGAACAAACTTCTTAGTTGGAGTTGAGAGATGTGTCTGCTATCAAATATCCGTTTGCAAAGGATCACTCAGGGAACATTATAAGTGCTAAAGAAGCCATTAGCAGAGTAGATTACTTTTGTCTAGGCTGCGGTAGAAATATGAGACGCAGACAAGGCAAAATGAGGCCACACTTCACACATAAAGTGGAAGGTGTAAATTGTTCGCCTGAATCTATATTGCATCTAGGATTTAAGGAGTTGATGTACGATAGATTACAAAGCTCTTTAACTTCAAACTCCCCTGAAGTTGTCCAATGGAAATGCTTTGTCTGTAAAGACTTGCATGAAAGTAACTTGATTAAGAAGACGAAATTAATTAGAAAAGAAATGAGCTTGGGAGTTTGCAGGCCAGATATCCTATTGCTCGATGAATTCGAGAAACCTTTAATTGCAATAGAAATTGTCGTGACTCATGAACCAGAAGAGAGCACATTGAAATTTTATAAAGAGAACAATATAGCACTTATAAAGTTTACTCTCAACAGTGAAACTGATATTGAATTGCTAGAGAATGAGATTTTGCAACCAGATTTCGTAGATGTCTGCACAAGTAATCCGAAATGTAAAACTTGTAGAAGATACAAACTAATGAAACACCTTTGGATCATAAAAGGGCGTTGTTGGAAGTGTAAGACGTCAATGAAAATCGCTACAATTGTGTATGATTTAAACAGGCATTACACTCCAGAAGATTTTAATGACAAAGAGATAGCGTTTGCTAATAAGAATGGAACAAATATTCAAATGCGATATAGCAAAACCGAAAATGCAAAGTACAACGTCCATGTTTGTAGGAAATGTAATAGCATTACTGGCAAGTTCTTTTTGAACAAAGAGTATGTTTTTAATGCAATGTATGGCTATATAAAATATGATGAACTTTTGCTTGGCTACAGTTGTTTAGCTTGCGAATGAAGCATTAAAAAGATAAATTCATGAGGGGAACATAAGATGCTTAATACAATCAGCAAGAACGCACTTAACCAAAAGAACGAAGAAGTTACAGTCTCTTGTAGTCTATTCGAGTTAAGACAAGGAATGATAAGAACTTTTAGAATATCACTTTTTGATTATAGATATAAAGAAATTGGTTATCTAATTTTTAATTATTATGAATCGGGGATCTATATTACTCAGTTCAAAGTAGATGATATTGGGATAGGTCATGGGAGGATAATTCATGATTTCTTTCTTGAAATGTTGCCACAAATTGAAGAAATCGCTTTTTCACTCGGACTTCGCTCTAACAGAATAGCGATCGTTGAAGGAGAGTTACGTCCTGATGGAATTTCAAGGAGCGATTTAATTACCATCTATAAAAAGTTTGGTTATGAGGTTGATGGTAATGATATTAAGTTGGACTTCTCGAAGAAGAGGAGATGAAACAAGTGTTTTAAGGAGAAGGATTAACGAAGACATTATTCATTTACGAAAAGGAGAATCGTAATGGCGTTAGCAATATTTCTAATTTTACTAGGAATTGGATTACTCTTATTAGGCATCTTAAGAAAAAAATCAGGGAAAATAGTATCAATAGTATTATTGGTATTTGGGTCTATAATATTCCTTGTAGGATGCATGGGCTTGACAGTAGAACTAGATAGAACAGCCGAAGATACTAAAGAAATTACAGCACCAGAAATGTCACAGAAAACTGAAGAAGTGGTTAAAGAAGATGTTCCAAAGAAATCTCCTTCTCCTTCGTCTTCTCCAACTCTAAACCCAACTACTACTCCAAGTTCAGAGCCAACACTGAAGGAATTAGGTTTAGATAAACTCAAAGATTTACCTGAGTATACTGTGAACATTTACAAAGAAAACGACAAAATGCCTGCTGCAAATGGTAGCATGAACTGTACTAGTGAGACATGTTATCAGGTGGTTTTTGACGTAGAAGTGAATTCTCCAGAAGAAAAGGTTCTAGATGAAAAACTAGATACCATTAAAAGTGATTTGGGTGAATATGATATTTCGACTTATGTTGTAGAGTTTTGGGTAAAAGACAACAAAAAAATGTTAGATGCCACATTCCGTTAGAACTAATATGAGCATACGGCACTGAAAGAAACGATCAGTGCCGCAGAGCACAAATAATCCAATGAAATAATTCTTTTATGAGGGGGTCGTCACCATGCATAGTGATTTACATTCAAGTATCCAAGTCATCAATCTTGGCTATGAATCATTTAACGATGCTCTGTTTTTTACCGAGCAAGCTGTCATCAATAAAGATAATCCATTTAATATGAGGCGATATGCAAGGGTTGCAATTATTAACTACTGCATATCCATTGAGAGTGATCTATCGAAACTGGTAGCTTTAACATTAGAGAGAAAATCAGAATTGACAAGTGATGAGTTAGAGGTCTTAGAGAAATTAAATGATCCAGACAAGGCAAATGATGCACCTCTGAGAAAAATATCGAGTATTGAGAAGAAGTATAATTATCTTCTAAAACTTTATGGCCTTCCGGAGAGTGATCTTAGCCCAGAATATAGTGAACTGAAGAGTTTTAGAAATAAACTAATCCAACAAACAAGGTGATATTTATTCTGACAATATATTAGACCTTGCAATCTCGGCAAGAACAACGACACAAAATTTCGTTAAGTTGTTGTGGTCAATAACTCCTTTTGGGTATCCAAATTGGGTTGATAAGACGGTGTCAGAAGAATGGTGATATTCTCGATATAATTAGGAAGGAATGTGGAGTTATGGCGCCACACGGCAAGAATAATCCATACTATAGAACTAACCCGCAATTGGCTGATGATATATATTATGTACTACAATCCGATACACTTTCCATTGGAGCTAAACATGCGGTTATATTTGAAGTAACTTGGCTCTGGACAGAGGTTACGGAAAATATAGGGGTTGTAAGTATTGGTCTAAGAAATCTTTAGAACATAAGGATAAGTTTTAGCTGGAAGTCTGCCAGAATTACTAAGGCACGACCATGTAGTTCCTCGAAAATATATTATTCGAAGGGATTCTTAATGGAAACCAAATGTCAAGGAATGAGTTGCACAATTACCTTGAAACTAACCTTATCGGATGCATTGTTACGAAAGAGGAGAATGAGTTGTTAAAAAATAGCGGTTATGAAAGTGAAATGCCAGATGGGTGGTCTTTTGGTGATGACGTATGGGCTAGATATCAGGCTACTGGTATTGAATATTTCCAGGTGAATTGGAACAAACGGAAAGGTACAGTGGTTACAGAATAAAGCCGATTTCTCTCTGAATCCAGGGTTGAAGTCGGTTTTATTAGTTTATTCAAATGAAACATTAAAAATAGAACGTACGTTCCTATATAATAAATCCATCAATAATATAAAATCGGATGGTGTATCAATGTCTAAGAAATTAACTAATAACGGCATGTGGGAATCCAGTCGTATGATGTTGCCTGAGCACAAGGCACGAATAAATCAACTTTCACTTGAGCAAAAGAAGCGTCCACGAGCTCACTTAGATGAACAAGAGTGGGAACAAATTTCAAAATCAGTTAATGACTCTTTAAGCAATCATAAGGAGATTAGCATCAAAATATATCATCCGGTTGAGGTACTGATTGTAACTGGCATGGTAGATAGAATAGACAAACTCAACAGTCGTTTTAAGGTAGATGGGAATTGTTTGCTATTAAGGATATCGAGAGTGCTGCTATTGAAGAGTGATTATTTAGGTATCCAAAAATGAGACAATTTTCCTATATTATTGTATAATTGAGAGTAAGGTTTAAGATAAGATAATCCTGATGTCATAAGGAGGCTTACTTAATGAATAAAAGAATTCTATCGGGTGCTGTATTATTAGTCGGCTGCTTATATTTTTATAAAAATCCAGAAGTGTTTGCAGATTTTCTAACAACATCGACACAGTGGTTTACAGTAAACGTATCGAATATGGTGGGCTTTTTTAGATAGAGAAAACGGAGACTTCATACCGAGGTGTAGACATGGTGAATCGAAAAAGATTCAGTTCAGTTGAAGAAGCTGCTGATCACATAATTGCAAATGACATCGATCAAAGTACAAGAGATCACGTGTTGCAGCTTGATAGAGGTGAACTCATCTCGTTACATTTTACATTGGGAATGTATGTGCGGAATAATTACGAAGTCACTATTACCGATGATGACCCAATGTTTCCAACCCATCCAGACGATGTTTCATTTAAGGTGCTGGAAGAGATCCATAGGAAGTTAAAGAGCGACTTATATGTGTGAAAGGGAGTACAACACATGTCAAAGAATATTGATTTAGAAGATGTTAATAATGCTATTATTTATGATTCAGAATCGAAGAAAAGTTTACTGTCCTCAGTGTGGTATTGAAATTGTAATTAGGAAGCAATTACATAAATGTCCTGATCTAGAATGTGGATGGAGAGAATACATGCGCAACAGTGTAACAGGTGAGAAGGTATACGGGGATTAGGGCTAAAAAACGAGTTGTTTGATGAGGTGAATGGATGGATCAAGAACAACATCATATAGAAATTACGAGAAAATTAAAGAATGCAAGAGAACAAAAGAAACTGACACAACTTGAAGTGGAGAAGTTAACTAGTATTAACCATAAAACATTGAGCGGATATGAAATCATGTAAGTCAACCAGACTTAAACTCACTTTCTATATTGGCTGCATTTTATGGAGTATCAACTGACTGATCATCAATGGAAAAGAGTAAGTACAGCTTCTTGATGATCTTATAAAGTTGATAAGACGTTATAAAAAATGACTTGTGAGGAGTGTTAAGGTATGAAATATGCGAAGAAAGAACGTGGATGGTATACAATTAGCAATGATCTTAGTGGCATTGAAATCTGTAATGTGATTGTCGAAATTATTAGGAATGAGACCGGTGCTCCAATTCGTTTTGATGTAGGCGAAGGAAGTGAAGGGCGGGCTGATGTGATTGGCATGTATCTTCCGCAACAATGTGGTATTCAGGTTGACTTTAATCTGAACCCAATCACAAAAGAACTGTCAGTGTTTTACTTACACAATCAAAATATTAGTCGATAAAAGTTCAATAGTAAGGAGTTAAATTTAATGAAGCGATTTACTTACGAATATTTCTACAAAATTGAAAACTGCTATACACCTTTGAGAGAGTTGTTTGGAATTACTGGTGATTACTCCAATGTTCCTCTAACTGCTATTTTCAAAGAAGAACGTGACCACAGTGAGAGCAAAGCAATAAATTCCATTGCTCGTTCAATAGAAAGAGAAGACGGAACTCTGAATCTGGAGGATTTACTCTCATTAAGTTTTGATAAGATTGATCGACTTAGAAATATGGGTAAAGGATCACAAATAACCGTGCTCTCAGCACTAATTAAGTATTTTAATCTTGGTATTTTTGTCACAAATGACGAGTGGGTTTCAAACAATAAGCAATTATTGGACGAACTAGTAATTAGTATGGATGCGGATAAACTAAAGGAAGCGTTGATAATTACATTCGATACATTAACAGCAACACAGCAGAACAATGTATTAATTCGATTAAATAGTCTTACAAAGTGAAAGTTACATCATGAGTTCGGAGGTCAGGATAAAATGAAACCGAAAAAATTCATGTGTGGTGAGCAAGTTGTATTTCTAAATCCAATCGGTGGGCTTATGTCCGAAGGTATATTGCTTAGATATTTTGAGCCAGATGAAGATGATGCCGAAGATGACCTATCGAGTACAGATTCTTTGGGAAGGTAAGAAGATTGATACATGGGAAGTTAATGTTTATAAACGGAGTTAATATGAACTAAAGATAGGGAGAGAATAACTTGGCAACAAAATTCTTTTCGTACACAGGATATGATAGTCATTTAAAGAAAGAAATATTGTCAAATGCAAATATTTCTTTTGACGCTAATACACTATTAAATGCCTATAAAATGACCCCTGACGCTAGGAATCAATTCATTAATGTTTTGAAAAGGTTTAAAGAGCGTTTATGGATGCCATACCAAGTGGGAAAAGAATTCTACGATAATCGAAGTAATGTAATTAAAACAGAAATGAAATCACTTGCTGAAGTAAAACTCACTTGAAGAGTAACCTTGAATCAATGGAAGATTGGATAGCAAAATCTGCGATTCGATTACGGAAACAACTTGTTACTGAGCTGCAAGAAGAAGTTGGCAACTTGAAAAGTACCATCACTCAAAAGCTTTCCAAAAACTCAAGTGATATAAGTAAATCTGAGTACTTTGAAAATGGAGAGTTAAAAGCCACTGATCCAATATCTGTAAGGCTTTTTGAAGTATTTGGAGACAATATTGGTGCGAACTTCAAAACGGAAGAATTAATGAAGATTTTTGAAGAAGGAGAGAGTCGTTATTTAGTGAACTTCCCCCCAGGATTCAGAGATTTAACAAAACAAGATTACAGGAAGTTTGGAGATCTTATAATCTGGAAGGAACTAATACGAAAATCTAAAGAGACATCTAAGCCCATAATATTCATTACAGACGATGTGAAGTCTGATTGGTGGGAGAAGGATTATAAGAGCGTGAGACCGCATCCTGAATTATTCGAAGAATTCTACAGAGAATCAGGACAATACGTTCAGATCTTTACATATGAGCAATTTGTTGAACAGGTGAATCAATTAATTGAAGATGTACCGGAGACATCGAAAGTAATTGAAGAAATTAAGTCAATAAATGAAGACATCATTGATCTTCGGCCTCTTGAGATTCCGACTCCCCAAATTGGAGATGTTTATTACTATGATTATTGGGAAAACGCATCAACTTATGGAGAACGGGAAGTCATCGGAGATAAGTTGCTTTTATATAAAGAGTTGGAGAATAATTATTTCCTAGCCTTCCCCTTATCAAAATTAAATAGTAAGACAATAAAGTTGCCTCAGATTGTTGTCGGTGGAATGCACTTTGCAGTACGTGTAGATAAAAGATGTGGAGTACGCGGTGAATACTTAAAAGTATGTATAGATAGAATAAATTTGGGCCTGTTGGATGAATTAATTGAATTAATTCCATAACCGTACAATGAACAATTAACGCAGCCTGTCTAGTTAACCTTTGCTGTTATAGTGATGCATATAGTTGATTCCGTGGCTTATAATTAACTCAAGGTTGAGAAAGAGGAAGGCTTGTATGCCTCCCTCTATCTAAATACACGTATTAAAGCGATCTAGAAAACATAGAAAGTTCCCTCAGATGTATGCCGAGGAGTGCTTTTTTTGTAATTGCGGAGTTGGGGTATGGAGATGTTGAGATCATTGGCAATATCTTCTTGAGACTATAAAACTTTTTGAAGGATTCAAAAGTTGTTAATTAGTTGCTCTTCCATTCTGAATCCATATATCCTCTCCAACTCAACAGCACACTTTGCTAGTTTTGATTTGACCAGATTAGATTATTGAAGTGATCAGCATAATTGTCATCCTCTCATTCTCTGTGATATTCTATTGGTACAATTATACTATTCTACCAAGGGGGTCGTAATATGAGGGGAATGGCTACGTCTGATGTACTAAAAATTGTTGTTCTAGTTGGTATTTTGCTAGCTATAATGTGGGGCTTTAAAAATCAAGATGATGCTAGTGCGACAATCGCAAATGTCATTACGTCTTATTTTAAAACGGTAACTGATTTCGTTACCTCGTTCTTTACGCCAATTTTTAATAACTAAGTCCCTAGAATAGGAGGATACATCAACATGCCATTATTAGCGACTTACAAACTCCCATGCGGAGATAAAAATCATTACCCAGAGAAACTAGAATATTTAACTCGAAAAGGCCAAGCAGTAGTGTTTCATGTTCGCTCCAGTAAAGACTTCCAATGTCATCTTGTTATGCCTAAAGGTAAAGGTGTAGAGATTCTAAAGACGAGCCATAACATTGATGATATTGTCAATGCATATGAATCCATTAAGTTAATCGAGGAAAAAATTGTGGATTCAAACGGTATATTCTTTTATAAAATGGCTACCGATGAAAACGAACTTAGAAAGCTTCTGGAGGATAACAGGAGGGTGGAAGCTTCAATTAACAAAGATCCTACTGCGCTCATGCAACGGGATCTTTATTTATCTAGTCCTATTAGGGAGGTCAAACGATGAGTGTATTAAACAAAAAGTTTAATGAAATGATCCCTACTATCAATGAGGCAATTACATTCGCAAAGAACTTAAAAAGGGCAAGAGATAACTTTTCTGGAAGGTATCCCAATATGCATACCGCTAGTCAGATTATGAGCAGAAGAGAAGAATACGATAATGACCCTGATATCAATAGAACAAAAAAAGAATTTTACGATTTCTTTAACAGATTATCTTATGATGACGTAGTTTTGATTGAGGCTGTCATGTACATTGGAAGAGATGAACGAAATCCTGTTGAATACCTAGAAGAGAAACAAGAAGTATTAGATGAAGGTGGTTATTGGGAAGAAGACGAAGCAGGAGTTTTCGACAGTCCACAGAAGAAACTCTTTGACCATATGAAGCATATTAAGACTCCACCAAATACAAAGGCGATATCCATTGATACAATGTATTCGAAAGCTCCATTGGCTGAGTATCTGAAGCGTGGAGTTAAGGTGTTGACAGCAGAATACTAATAAAAAGAAAATAGGATTTCTTTCTTAGGTCTCTAGCTTCCTCTAATCGTCTAGAGGACCCCAAGAACACAGCAAAATTTCTAAGTTAATACGTGTACAGTCAAACGGAAAACAGCTTGATGTTCCGTCTTATCCCGTTGGAGTTTCTCCCGCTCCAGAGAATGATGATTTACGAATTAAAATTGATGACACGGCGACTTGCCATGTAATTGAACATGGTTCAATAACAGACGTAAGAGCTTTACCTTTAAGAGTGTTTATTGATGGTCAAGTACGTTCTATCTTACGGGAGCTATAATATTATTAAAAGTCATTATACAGAATAAATAAAATATCAATTTCAATGGTTTTGGGGAGGGTGTTAATGCGCTCTCCTTTTTACATTTGTAGAAAAGTGGAGGTAAGAGAGATGTTAACTCAAATCAAATTATTGACGATAAAAGAAGCAGCAACGTGTGGAATAGCAGCCTCAATATTTACATATGGTTTTGGCCCATTCACAGGGCTTCTAGAGGTATTCTTCATTGCTATGGTCATTGATTGGTTTACAGGATAACAGCATCAATTTGGGAACAGAAATCAATCAAGGCACTTAAAAGCAGCAAAGGTTTCTGGGTAGGTATGAAAAAATTCTTCATGATCTTGACAGTGTTCTTTGCTCACAGAATAGATATGGCCTTCGACATCAATTGGCTCATGACAGGAACCTTATACTTTTGGATAGGTAATGAGTTGATCTCGATCATGGAGAACTACGCTCGAATGAACATGAACTTTCCTGAACCATTCAAGAAATGGATCGATGGTTTGAAAGGTAAGGTTGAGGGGAATTAGGATGCAGGAGATTGTATGAAAGTTTAGAGTTAAGAAAATTTTCATGAACAGGTGTTTATATCTTTCGACCCTTAACTCCAAAATTTTTGTTGGTAATACTTTACTATGATCAACTAAAAATGATAGAATAAACTTGTCAAGAGGCATTTATTGACCGCATTCTGCGCCTTTCGTGTCAACTTGACAGACTTCCCTATTATATTCTATCCATAATGATTTGAAAATATTCATGGTTTGTCGCGTGATTGGGGAAAATTTTTTAGATTCATTGTCTATAGTGTTACAACTTTCTCAAAACCCATCTACTAGAATTGTATTCTAGGAGGTGGATAATATTAAAAAGAAGGTGATCCGAATGCCACAAACAGCAACAAAACCAATTAGAGCAACCAGAATTACTTTTGCTACTTCTGATGAGAAGAAAAGTTTTGAACAGTATGCCATTCAAAGAGAAAAAACGAATAGTGTTGGAATGAATCGTATGCGTGAAATGATTCGTGATCACAAAGACAATAGAAAGTAGTGCGGCTTAATGCTTCTATGGGAATATATTGACGCAAAACACTTGCCAGCAATTGAAAACTTTGAATGCACAGACGAGCCATCAATTAAAACTTATCTCATAGAGGAAGCTCTTAAGTTTCATGAAATGAATCTAGCAAAGACAAAGTTATTCTTTGATAGAGAGAATAATCTAGTTGGATTCTTAACTTTGTATAATGATATGATGCAAATAGGCAGGAAAAAACGGAAAAAGCATGGACTAAGCGAACTTCCATCTTACAAGTGGTATCCTGCAATAAAACTGCATTATATGGGTGTAGATTCTCGCTTTAGAAACAAGGGATACGGACGCTACATTTTGTTGTCTGCTTTAACAACTGCGAAAGAACTTTCAGAAGCGACAGGATGCTTATTCTTAACAGTAGAGTCACTTATGAGCGCAGTTAGTTTTTATGAGAGACATGAATTCGATAGACTTTCTATAAATGGTAAGTATCTCAACATGTTTTTCAAGGTCAATGAATTATATTAAAAAGTCACTCCAAGCATACAGGAGTGGCCTTTTTTATGTCCACTTTTAGTTACACGATTCAATCAGAAAGTTGGTGCCATGACTAAATGTTCAAAATGAAATATTCAATTACGCAGAAATACTTAACCAACAAAACTCAACGTAGATCAGGAATACTCATGCCCTATGTTGGTTTTATTGTGTCACATGATACTGGAAATGATGGTAGTACAGCATCAGATAACGTTAACTATTATGAAAGCTCTAAAAATGAAGTGCAAGCATCTGCTCACACTTTCATTGACGACAAGGACATTATTGAGTGTATTCCAGCAACACAAGATAAGCCAGAGAAAGCATGGCATGTGCTTTATAATCGATCCGAGGATAATGAGAAGTTCGGTGATAATTCCAACGATATCGGTATTGGTGTTGAACTTTGTTACTCTGAAGAGAAGGGAAGCATAAACAACACTGAAGCCTATAAGCGGTATGTTTGGTATCATGCTTATCTTTGCTATAAGTTTGGGTTAGATCCGAGGAGTAAGATTGTAGGCCACAATGAGTTAGACCCAGATAGGAAGACTGATCCATTTATGAACGCAATGAAGTTGATGGGTATTAGTAAGGATCGTTTTATTTATGATGTGGTTAGGGAGTTAGATGAATGTACGAAAGTCAAAGAGGAGGATGAATCAATGACAAAAGAGGAAAAGCAAGAGTTTGATGAGTTGAAGGCTGTAGTTGAATCACAGGGAAAGTTAATTCGTTTGCTACAGGGTAATAACAAAATGAAGGAAATACTAACTTGGGTGAAAGATGCTGTAAACGCTGCAGTAAAGGCTGAATTGATAGATACACCTGAAGATGGTAGTTATGACTTCTACAGGATGGTAACTCTTCTTTGGCGAAAGGGGATTGTCTAATGAAGGAAAAGCCCTCCATGTATAGAGGGCTTAGAGTTAGTACTAATTATTGATCAACGTTATTAGTAACCGTAATGAGATGAGTAAAACTTCCACCTAGTGTATTAGGAACTTCGGTGCGTCCAACTGGATAGCCAGTTATCGTTACTTCATCTCCAACCTTGATACTTCCGCTAGGAACCATGCTAAAGAATTCTACAATTGTGCCCTCATATGTCTCAATAACAATATCAGAAACAACTCCAGATTCACTTTGATCGCTACCTGGAGGATAGTCCTCTACTACAACGGCAACTCCTGTGAATGCAATAGGCGTTCCGTAATAATTCCATGGAGTCTTATGAACCGCCTCTGAATCCTCATAGACACCAGCAGGCATGTCCTTTATTGCGTTTAACATATCAATTGCCAACCAAATGTTTCCGTTTTCTAAGGCATCAACTTCGCTTAGGTTCCAATCAGGATTTTTAAGTTTTTCTTCTTGAGCCTTAATTCTAGCTTCTTCCTCCGCTTTTTTCTTTGCTTCGGCTTCAGCTTTCTTTTTCTCCTCGGCTTCCTTTTTTACTTGTTCTTCTTCCTTTTTCTTTGCTTCTTCATCGGCTCTCTCTTTAGCTTTTTCTTCATCAGCAACTGTTGTTACAGATGCAGTTGAGTTATTTGTCCCATCAGTAGGAGTCAATGCAATAGCAACTATGATCGATACAATAAAGACGAAGAAGAGAATGCCAGTAATAATAAATAGAATCTTAGCACTTCGATTCTTTCGAATTGCAAAAATGATTGCGATGATAAGTAGAGTAATCCCTGCAAGTGCGGACAAAAGACCTAGTAAAACCAATAATATAGTCATTTTGGTACTCCCTTTTTTGTTAAATTATGAATCTATGATACTATAATAAATGTCTTTTGGCGATAGTTGGAAGGAAGAGGAGAACTTGCAGAACGTCATGTGGTGATAAAAGGAAATAAGGTATGAGGTAGAATAAATAATTATCTATTTGAAAGAGGCTGACTGAAGGGGAAATGTTTGAGTTTGAGGTATGTCGTTGTAGAAATCAAATTGAAAAACTACGATTAATTATGGAACTTACATATGAGAAATTTTTATCCTTTACAGATTCATCAGTACTTTTAGCTAGTCAAGCACTTGATGATGCTTTAGCACAGTATAGGAAGTGCCCTAATTTTGATGTATGTAATAATTGGGGTAGGGAAGAAAAAGGGAATAGGTATAGGAAAAGTGTGATGGTTAGTTAGAGTTATTCAAACAGCCCCCACTTTTCAATGTGAGGGCAGTTGCAGTTTAGTTATTAGTAATCGTAATCTCTGCCACTTCGACACCAATTGGCGAAATGCTCGCAGTTGTTTGATACGACATTATAATTCTTTTCACCAATTCTGGAAAATGCTCGCTCGACAATTCTACTAGGTTCATAAGTTACATAGCTGTTCTTAACATGTACTCTCACTCCTCTTGAAAAAGTTTCCAAATCATGAATACATATACCTTCATCGTCGAGGTAGTGAATGACCTTTTCTCCACCTAAATATATACCGTGATGGGTATACCCAACACGTTGGACATATAGATGGTCTCCCGTTTTAAATTCTTTACGCTCTTTGATTGTACGTTCCAATATTTTATTAGGGTTGATTGCGTCACTAATGTTTTCGAAATTTGTCTCTATCTTTTCTACAGATTTATAAAAATTTTCAACTTTGGTGCCAAACCCAGAATCGATATTGTTTGCAATAACTTCAACTTTCCTTCTTACCTTATGTTTGGTTTCATTTGCCACTTGCTTAAATTCGTTATGTACGGTTGGTATGGGGCCGCGAATTGCAATATCTTTAACAGAGATGTCTTTCTTTTTAAGGGCTTCCCCTGCTTCCTCAAATAATCCTTCTAGTCCACCACTTTTTCCAAGTCCACCTGACTTTAAGTTGCTCCAGAATCCCATTTAAGTATCCCTCTCTTCTTGTAATCTAGTTCTATGGAATTAGTCTACAAGATATGTTGGGATTTGGCGATACGTGGAAACATCAATGAGGTATCTGGACTTTGATAATGTATTAATTTAGTGATATAATCCCTTTAGATTATAAGGGAAAAGTGCGACTGCATGGATCGAATAAAGCGTGGCAACCATGCGGCATCAAAACACTTTATGCTAATTGAATAAAAGTATTTTACGCAGGTGTCGTAAAAAGCGTGGTGCCGATAATCCAAAAACTCTGTATTATCAAGGTTTCCATGCCGGGGTGGCGGAACTGGCAGACGCACAGGACTTAAAATCCTGCGGTGGGTGACCACCGTACGGGTTCGATTCCCGTCCTCGGCACTTCTCTTAAAATTAAAACTAGCACCTCATGATCATGTTCGCATGGATGAGGTGCTTTTTCTATGTCTGCATTACAAATGAAGAAACTCCCCGAAGGGAGTTATTGGAACTCGATATTATCTTCACCGACTAATGAGTTGTAAACTTCATTGTTGATCTCAACGGGCAAACGCATCTTAAGATAATCAACAAGAGCATTTACGGCTGCCTCCGCCTGAGCTTCGGAAATGCCAGCTTCTTGTGCAACATGTTGTCTGACCATGTGCTTCATTCCATTACACCTCCTATACCGGGATTATTGTGTACTCTTCTCAGGAAAGTTATTCAAAAAATCGGCAGCCGATTACGTGCTAGCATTGTTATTGTATAATAGAAAGACGACTAGAAAGCTGCATGGGGGATAACGAGAATGAAGCTGCCGGATAACGATTGGGGAGAGCTGCTGAAGGATGAGTGGGAGCAGCCGTATTTGCAGGAGCTTTTGCGCAATATCGCTTTGAAATATAAGGAAACGACAGTGTTCCCGCCGCAAGAGGATTTGTTCAATGCGTTACGGTACACGCCGTTTGAGGGCACGAAGGTTGTTATTTTGGGGCAGGACCCTTATCATGGCGAGGGACAAGCTCATGGACTGAGCTTCTCCGTTCAGAAAGGCGTAAAGCTCCCGCCATCGTTGCGGAATATTTACAAAGAGCTGGCAGAGGATCTCGGGTGTATGGCGCCTACGCACGGCTGCCTGGAGTCTTGGGCGCGCCAGGGCGTCCTGCTCCTTAATACGGTGTTAACGGTTGAGGAGGGGAAGCCGGCCTCTCATCAAGGCATGGGGTGGGAGCGGTTAACCGATCGGATTATCGCATTATTAAATGAGAGAAGAAAGCCTGTTGTTTTTATATTATGGGGCAATCATGCGCAAGCGAAGGTGGGCGGCATTGATGGCAACAAGCATCTGATCTTGACTTCGCCGCATCCGAGTCCGCTTGCCGCGCGCAAAGGCTTCTTCGGCAGCAAGCCGTTCTCCAAAGCGAACGAGTTCCTAATGGCTCAAGGAATGGAGCCGGTCGATTGGCAGATCGCCGAATAGGAAAGAGGGCCTTCTAGAAGTCTGAACCTTTGTTCAGATGCTGGAAAGCCCTCTTTAAGAATCATTTTATTGCGCGATCTTTTTTTCGCTGCTTACGGAAGCGTCGGAGCCGCTGGAGCCGCCGCCAACCTCAGGCAGCACCGGCTTGAACGCCGAGTCCACATAAGTGGAAACCTTCACTTCAGTAATAACTTGCGGATACATTTTGTCCGGGTCCGGATTAACGGCTTCGGTGTAGATCACAGCTTGATTGTCAACGAACTGGATCGATGCGATGCGGAGCCCGTAGCCCGGATTTGGCATTTGCGCTGTGACGGTTACTTTATTGATAGCCGGAGTAACGGCTTCAACGGACAATACTTGATCGAAAGCCGGCTGTTCTGGCTGCGGCTCGACTTGCGGTGTTTCTTCTACAAACTTGATTGCGTCATGCAGCCAAGCTGCGGCTGCCCCGCGAGTAATCGCTTTTGTCGGGTAGAAGTTGTTATTGCGGTCAAGTGAAGCGATTTTTGTAATCAGAAGCTTCTGAATGCTGTCCATGTAAGCAGGGTTAACGTCTTTTTCATCATTGATCAGCATAAAGATCTCGATAAACGCGTAATCGCCCTTCGCGATCATGGCCTTGAACAGATGATGAGCGAATTGCTCTTTCGTCATCTTGTCGTTGGCTTTCACATCTTTCGGGATGTCCAGACCATAGAAATCCGCAATGACGAACGCTTGGGAGTACCACGCATCGTCTTTCAGATTCGGATGGTTGTCGCTTGCTAACGGCATTTTAATGAAACGGACATGGTCAATGTTCAGATCCAAGCCTTTGACGATCATGGAAATACCGGCTGCGTAAGTAAGCTTGCCATTCGGATTAAATCGGCCATGATCACCGCTAATAATCCCTTTTTCCTCGAGCGAATTGATCTTGTCTTTGTTCGGATCATTTTTAACATCTGAGAAGGCAAATACGGATTGGCCTAGCGTGAAGATCATGATGACCGCAAGAGCCAATGTCAACAACGACTTTTTCTTCATGTGCTCACCTCTATTATTTTTTGCAGCTGCACACTCACAGACGGAAGCATTGTCAAATAGGTTGCAAAGTATGCCGCCCAAAGAAAAAACTTTTTTAAATTGGCCCGAATAAGTATTGACTCCTGCCCATTCCTTTGATATATTATTACTTGTCGCTAATAACTTTGATCTGTTAGCTCAGCTGGGAGAGCACCATCTTGACAGGGTGGGGGTCAGTGGTTCGAGCCCACTACAGATCATACGAAGAAACCCTTGGGAAACCAAGGGTTTTTGCTTTTTCTAATGATATTGAGACGAACATTCTTGCGCTCGCTAATACTTTAATCGGGCAGTCCCGGAGCGCGCTTTTTCATATGGGAATGGTGTAGAGATAACACAGTCGCGAGCCAAAGCGACCGCCGAAGGTTCGACCCCTTCATCCCGCTTATTACTCCAAGAGCTTTATATGAGCGGCAGTCGAAAGGGGATTGGACAGTTGAACTACATTAATTAGTAAATACGGAAATATAGTGAGGAAAACAGCCTGCATTTTAGAAAATGTAGGCTGCAGCTTTACGTCAATCCGTTATTAATTTGGTATAAATATTTAGATCGATCAGCTTCCCTTTGGATTTTTCATACTCTTGTATTGTTCCTTCGAGCGTAAAATTTAACTTTTGTAAAACTTTAATTGAATGAATGTTTTCGGGCTCGACTTTTGCTTCTATCCTGTTGAATTGTAAGGTGTTGAAGGCGTAATCCAATAGGCATTGAATGGCTTCAGGAGCGTAACCCTTCCCCCAATAATTCTTGTTTATATCGTAACCAATTTCTGCTTTTGCGTTTGCGAAATCTAATGCGTTGAAACCACAAGAACCGATGATGCGATTTGACGCTAATTCAAATATGGAGTACCGAATAGCTTTGTTTTCCAGAGACAGCTTATCAAGAATTTCAATCATGTCCACTGCTTGTCTTTCATCAGTGAAACTGTTGATATTCATAAACTTTGTCACTTCAGGGTCTGACCAAATTTCAAACAAACTTGCTGAGTCGGATACTTTCATTTTTTTTAAAACAAGTCTTTGGGTGTGTAGTTCTGTAATCAATACTTTACCTCCATTATGAATTTATTTTTGGGTTTAAAATATCGATATCTGAGCATCGTTCAGCCCTTTCATTGTTAAACTTCTACACTATTATAATGTACTAGTTCATTTATTTCACATTACGACGGAGCGGAGAGTTCACCTGACGTTTCGTTCACAGTATGGGTTACAAAGAGGAAAGATCATCAATGGCTTGAATAGCGAGTTTCACCGATTTCATTCTTCTTTCTAAAAGCGTTTTTTGCGGACTACCGGCCTTCAACTTCGCGTACGAGTTTTCAATTGATGGTAATAAACCCGAAAGAACAGCCCGAGCTTCCGCTAAAGCTTCCCGGGTATAAGGATGCGGTCTTTGATTCCACGCGGTTTCAAGCACGGCTAAGCCAACGGAAGCAGCATGGAGTCGTTTTTTAACAAGAGTAGTATTTGCGTTATGTTGAGTCATCTGGGAAAAGGCTTTTTCGAGTTTTCGAATCGTGGATTGTAATGATAGTATGGATTCCGATTTTTCCAACTCAGATACGTTTTCCATGCGTACACTCCTTTCTCGAAATCATTCGATTTTGATCAAAAAACGGATTTCACTTGTAATGTAGTATCAAGCGTAATAAGTGAATTTTTTTGCGCCTAGTTTAATTATAGAACACTAATGCAAATGCTAATGTTGGTTAGGCCGGTTCCTTAATTTCGCAATATCCATGCAATAAAAGTTTAGAATACGTACTTTAATGTTTCTCTTGAATGATTCGGGATGTTCTCGGACGAGGACTTGAACATCGAAGCTCCCCGTCTTTACTCTGACTCTTTTTATCTAGGATATATCATGAATTTCGGAAAACAGGGAATGGCTATTTACTCCTTCGCCATAGCTGTAACATCGAGAAAGGATATACGCGAGTACTTCACGGAATGTCTTGCTTCTTCGACAGAACTTCTAAATCGATCTGGAGAAGGTGCCTGGTGCGGTAGACAGAGATAAAATTGCGGTAAAATAATGAAGCTAGGTTCAATTTGTCCGAGATTGCTCCCATTCTTGTTTTTGTCTTTTGTATTGACAGTAGAAAGTCCGCGGATCTTTGCATCCTGCGGGCTTTTTTCTGCTTTCTTGGTCCGCCGCCGCCGCAATATTTTACAATCGCAATACCAAAATTACTGTAGCGAAAAGGTTTTATGGGGCGTTATGATAGGCTCAAGCAAAGCAATACCTTTCAACCCATTCCAATGGAGGTCGATAAATCGATAAAAAACATTTTACAAAGAATGATTCCGAACGAAATCGAGGGATGATGATGTTCAAACTAATCATTGTGGATGATGAGTTGTTAATGCGAATCGGTATACGTTCCATGCTGGAATGGGAGGCGCACGGCTTTCGGCTCGTTGGCGAGGCGGCGAACGGCAGAGAGGCGCTTGATCTCGCGCATCGCATGTCGCCAGATCTTATCATTACGGATATTAAGATGCCTCTCATGGACGGGCTGTGCCTCATACGGGAAGTATCGAAAGCGCTTACGAGCTGCAAGTTTGTCATTCTCAGCAACTTCGATGAGATTGGGTACGTAAAGGAAGCGCTGCGGCTCGGGGCGTCGGATTACCTGATCAAGAGCGAGATTTCAAAAGACGCGTTGGCCGAAGTGCTGGCCGGGATCCGGGAGAAGCTGGAGACAACGGCCGGCACCGACGCCGGCAGGTTCCCGTTGCCGACTGATTATACGGAAAGCTTGACGCATTTGAAGGAACGCTTGTTCAAGGATCTAATCAGCGGATTGCTTGATGAACGTGAAGCTTCGGTCAAGGCGGAGCAGCTGCAGCTGCGAGTCCGGTCGGATCTTCTTGTCGTATCCAAGCTTCGCATCGACCGATTCGAGGAGGTGCGGAGGAAGTACGTGGAGAAGGACGAGAGGCTGCTGCGCTTCTCGGTCAGGAATATACTGGAGGAAATTATACCGAGCAGCCGCAGCATCGAGATTGTTGTTGAGAACTCCGCTGAATATTTGCTCATATCCAATACGCTCGGCAAAGAATGGCCTGATGTCCGCAGCGAGCTGGAGAAGCTTCTCGGATCCATACAAGCCACGATGAAGGATTTCATGAATATTTCCTTCTCCTCCGGAATCAGCACTGTGGTCACGGGCTTCCGAGAGGTGAAATCCGCGTACCGCGAAGCGGATTACGCCTTGCGCGGACGCTTCTTTGCGGGCATTGGACAAGCGGCATTTTATGAGGATATGGCAGGCTTGCTCGAAAAGGAACAGATCGAAAATGTGCTGGATAGCGGAAGGGAGCTTCTTCTGCAAGACGCCCTCGATTCGAAGCACGCGGGGCAGATCGTTGCATACCTCGACGAATTTCGTAACGACCTGGATCATCGGCGCGCCGACGAGAAATCCATTCGGATGGCGTATATCCGGCTGACTGAGATGATTAATTCCCGAAATCCGCGGGCGCGGCAGTCGGAGAACGACCGATCGCCGTACGAAGCGGTGTTAACGGCGGAGACTTGGGAGGACATTCATAAGCTGGCAGCCGAGTACGCCTGCCGGAGCCTATCCGACGGACGGCCGAGCGATCAAGCGAGTTACGCCGATATGGCGGCAGAGATGATTCACCGGTATTATGCCGAGGACATCTCGCTGCAGAGTGTGGCAGGCCAGATCAATGTGCATCCGGCCTATCTCAGCCGAATATTTAAGCAGGAGAAAGGCGAAAATTTCATTTCCTATTTGACCCGCGTGCGAATCGAACGGGCAAAGTCTATTCTGGAGAGCCGGAACTACAAGATTTACGAGGTTGCGGACAAAGTCGGCTATCACAATTATACGTACTTCAGCAAGCTGTTTAAGAAGGTTGTCGGCGTCAGTCCCGAAGAGTACCGCGGCTAACTCCGGCAAGATACTAGCAGCCGAGGCCGCCGGAGGTGAATGTATGCGAAAGCTTTTCCCGATCTTCAGCATCAAAACCAAAATATTAATCATTTGTTTGATCATCATCATCATTCCGATCTTCGTGATGACGATCAACTCTTATTCCTCTTCGCAACGGATGCTGGAACGAAAGTACACAGAATTGATGATGGACGTAGCCGGGCAGACGAATACGCGGATTGACGAATATTTGAAGGAAATCGAAAAAATATCGCTCGTCGCCAGCTTCGGCATGAACAGCAATGTAAGCGCGACGGCCGAAGACAATTATCCGATTCAGGAATTTCTGCTGGCGGATAACAAAGAGAATGAGAATGCGGCTTACGGCTTGCTGATGAACTACGTCATCATGAAGGACCGCGAGATCAGCTTCTACGTCTACAACCTGAATGGCGGGCAAGATTTATTCGTCGGAACGGATCCCCCTTATGATTATACGTATAATCCGGCCGAGGAAGAGTGGTTCGAGTTTTTCCGCGTATCGAACAGCAAGACGATGACGCTCGATACGCATATGGACCGCCAGTCGAAAAGCGGCAAGCTCGTGATCTCGCATGTGCGGAAAATTCTTAACATGAACAGCGGCACGCTGCTCGGCTTTATGGTCGTTAACATTGATTTGGATGTCATTGACGTTGTGAACGGGAGGCTCCAAGAAGCGCTGCGCTCGCGCTTCACGATCGTGGATGAGTCCGATAACATTATTTATAATGCGGACACCGGGCTGATAGGGCGGAAGTTCTCCGAAACCGTCCGTCCGAATCCATCCACCCATATTATCGTAACCAGTCCATTCGAGCGGGAGCGCTGGACGACTTACTTGTATATGCCGAAGAGCGAGCTGTCGGCGGAAGGCGATATTTTCAGACAGAACATCGTTTTGCTGGCGGGGCTGATGATGCTGTTTGCCGCGATCGTCTCGGTCTTCCTTTCTAGCGTCATTACTCGTCCGATCAAAAAGCTCATGAACAATATTTTGCTCGTTGAGAAAGGGCAGTTCGATCAAGTGGCGGATATCCGATCCAGCGACGAGATCGGTCACTTGTCCACCCGATTTAACCGGATGTCCCGCGAGCTCAAAGGGCTGGTTGAGCAAATTCAACGCGAGGTGAGCGAGAAGGCGGCGGCGGAGATGCTTGCGCTGCAGTCACAGATCAACCCTCATTTTTTGTACAATACGCTCGGTTCCGTCAAGTGGATCGCCTCCATGCAGCAGGCGGACAAGATTGTTGAAATGACGGACGCTTTGATCGCAATGCTGCGCTATGCCGCCGGGTCTGAAGGCGCTGTCGTAACCTTGCGCAGCGAGCTGGCCAATTTGCGCAACTATATGGCGATCCAGAAGGTCCGCTACTATAACCGAATTCGAATGGTTGTGGACACGGACGAGGCGCTGCTGGACTGTCCGATGCCGAAAATGATTTTGCAGCCGTTTGTTGAAAATGCGATTTTTCACGGACTATCCGGTCAGGAGGAAGAGGGCTTAATCGAAATCCGGATCATCCGGAAAACGAAAGATATCGTCATCGAGGTAGAGGATAACGGCATCGGCATGGATGAAGACACGGCGGCAGCATTGCGGAGCAGTCTGACGGAAGCGCAGCACGGCCAAAGGGGGATTGGGCTGCATAACGTACGACGGCGTCTGCAGCTTTATTACGGCAGCCGGTATGGCATCGAATTTGAGAGTCGTCTTCATGAAGGGACAACGTTCCGTATCTGCTTGCCTCTCTCGCGCGAATTGGAAAGCGAAAGGGGGGCTGTAGGGTGAAAAGCAGCCGCTTTCTGTATAGTCTGCTCGCCCTTTGTACGGTCATCGCGATCACCGCGCTTCCCGGCTGCGGGGATTCGGGACGGTCTCGCACGTCCGATAATACTGCGGGTTCAGGTGAAGGCAACCGGTCCCAACCAGTCGTGCTGCGGTATACGAGCTTTCAATTGGATTCAGCCAGTATTTACTTTGACACGATCGCGGAATTCGAGCGGGCCAACCCCGATATCCGCATCGAAGTCGATTATATTGAAAATGCCAATTATACGACAGGCTTGAAAATGCGGCTGCTAGGGGGCGAAAAGATGGTCGTGTTCGACGTCTGGTCTCCGAGTTTATTCGAGGAGATACGCCGGCTCGAACACAACGTCTATCTGGATCTGAACGGGTCCGACTTTCTGAACGATTTCCTGCCTTCTTCCTTGGAGCCCGTGACGATAGGCGGCAGGGTGTATGGCGTGCCCGGACTCATGCATACTTGCGGCCTGCTCTTTAATAGGTCGATGTTCGAGCGGCTCGGGCTCGAGGTGCCGAAAACGTGGGAAGAGTTTCTGGAAGTTTGCGAAGCGCTTAAAAGCTATGGCATCGTTCCGATTGCGTTCAATTCGGAATGGTGGGTGCCGCAGTTTTTGTTCGGCTCGATGATGTCAAACAACGGCGCGGACGCCGCGTGGACAAATAAGCTGGAGCAGGGCGAGGTGAAAGCCGACGATCCCATACTCATCGATGCGATGATGAAGACGAAGCTGATCGTCGACCGCGGGTATGTGCCCGCTGACTGGCAGCGCCACAAGCATGAGCAATCAAGAGAAATGATGGTGCGGGGAGAAGCGGCCATGCTTGTAACCGGAACATGGGATCTGCCTGTCATTACGGGCGGCAGCCCGGATCAAGATTTCGACTTTATGATGGTGCCGGGCGAGGAGCGTACGGTGCCGAACTTGAATATCGGATCCTATAAAGTCATCAGCTCGGGAACGGCTCATCCGGAGGAGGCGAAGCGTTTCCTGGCGTACATGAACGGAAGGGAGAGGCAGCAGGAGCTTGCCGGTAAGCTGTTGGCCGTGCCGGCAGTGCATAACGCCCATATTGACGACCCGGTTGTGAACAAGATATCGGCATTCGTTACCCGCCAAGACGCAGCCATCTATTGGCCGCATACAGTGTCAACCGAATCGCTTCAGGTGGCGATATTGGAACAAGTGAACGCCTACCTGACGGGCAAAAATTTATCCTCATCCATCTCTTCGATCCAACAACAATTAGACCGGCACCGTATACCGCAATGAAGGAGCGGGACCGGACCATTACCCTCAGAGCAGACGATTCGGGCTAGCTGCAAGAGGGTCTTTTTTTGACGCGCACCCGGACGAGGGGGGTATTGCACTTTTTTAAGGAGGTCCTATCTTTTTTTTTACCTTTTTGACGATTGTGGCCCACGCCCCCGTTCAAGAGGTCAAATAATAGCAACCTTTCGGTTAAACCCGTTAATATACCGCCTTTGTGGACTGTCCTACAATGAAGAGGAATTGAAAAAGCAATGGGGGGTTCTTATGAAAAAGAAATTCATAGCGATCGTCATGGCTTGCTGTCTCATTGCGCTTACGGCGTGCAGCAAGGGCGGCAATAACGAGGCAACGACACCTTCGGCGGATCCCGGGCAAGCGGTTAACGAGAGCGGAGAGGTCGATTACGCGTTCGGCAAGTACGACGAACCGGTAACGATCCACACGGTCCGCGCCGAGTACGCGTCCGCGCAGTTCCCGGAAGGCGACGACATGACGAACAATGTCTGGACGCGCGCATACAAGGAGAGGTTCAATATCGAGGTCGTAACGGATTGGGTAACCGACGAGTACGATACGAAGC
Source organism: Paenibacillus nanensis (assembly GCF_003583765.1). Lineage (GTDB taxonomy): Bacteria > Bacillota > Bacilli > Paenibacillales > Paenibacillaceae > Pristimantibacillus > Pristimantibacillus nanensis. The sequence continues at coordinate 101,650 of NZ_QXQA01000002.1, read as the reverse complement.
TGAATTTGGCCATCTCCTCCAACGAGCTGCCTGACGTCTTCCATGTTAATGCGGCCCAGCTGCAGCAGCTCATCGAAGCGGACATGATCATGGATATGACGGAGGTGTTCGACAAGTACGCGTCCGACCGGGTCAAAGGCTATATGGAAGCCGATCGCTCCAGCTACGAGTCCGGCATGCGGGACGGCAAGCTGTACGGTATCCCGCAGCTGCACTGGGGCTTTATCGACCAGCCGGATTTCGTCTGGATTCGGAATGATTGGAAAGAGGCTCTTGGATTGCCTGACCCTCAGTCTATTGATGACGTCAAGAACATCGCGCTCAAATTCATGGAAGCTTACGGCGGCTACGGCATGGCCGTTGACCAGACGCTGGATTATTTGAACGCCCTCGCGATCGCTTGGGATGCCCATCCGGATCTATGGATCAAGGGCGACGACGGCAAGATCGTCTACGGTTCTGTCCAGCCCGAGATGAAGGACGCGCTGGCAGCATGGGCCGAATGGTTCAAGCTCGGCATTATCGATCCGGAGTTCCCGGTCAAAGATTTCAGCGCGATGAACTCGAACGTAGTGGCCGGAAAGGTCGGCATTCAGCCGTATTGGCAATGGTGGGGCTACAACCCCGGCGTCGACGTCGTGACGAACTTGGGCAAAGAGGCGGTGTTCTATCCCTACAAGATCAAGAAGGCGGACGGAAGCGACGCGACGCAATCGATCTTTTTCGCGAATGGCGTTTATACGGTAGTCAATAAGAAATCGAAGCATCCGGAGGCAGCGGTCAAGCTGCTAAACTTCTACGCGTATATGCTCGATGAAGGCGTGGCTCACGAATCTCCCGAGACGGTGTCCGCATTCATTGACAAGGACATCGCGCATGTGACAGGCGCATTTAAGATTATTAATCCGAATACGGATTACGAGCAATTCTCGCGGGTTAGCGAAGCGCTCAAATCAGGCGATACGAGCGCATTCACGACGAGCGGCATGTGGCAGAAATACAACAACAGCGTGGAGTTTATGAAAAACGGCACACCGGCCGCGACAGGCGACTATCTGCAGCAGGGATCGCCGAAAAATGCCTACGGCCTCTCCAAAGAGATCATTGATAACAAGCAATATATCGAGACGGCGCTCTGGGGCGCGCCGCCTGAGGAGCTATCCGATTACGGCTCCACGCTCGACGATATATTGACGGAAGGCTTCACGAAGATCATTATGGGCGCGGAAAGTATCGACTACTTCGATACGGTCGTCAGCAATTGGCGCACGGCCGGCGGCGATGCCGCGACCGAGGCGGTCAACGAATTGTACGGAAGCAAATAACAATCGCTGCATCCGCGCAGGAGAGGCCGGGAATGACTCGCTTCTCCTGCGCGAATCGATAGGGAACGGAGGAGCGGCATGCTGGCGAAACTGAAAAAGCAGAAGACTTACCATATGATGCTGGTCCCTGGCGTCATCCTCACTTTTATTTTTAGTTACTTGCCCTTCTATGGGTTGATCATCGCCTTCCAGGATTACAACCCGGGCATGGGCTTTCAATCGCCGTGGTCGGGAATGGAAAACTTCGAGCATGTATTTAATCAGCCGAACTTTGTCCGCACGATCTGGAACACGTTGTATATGTCCTTCTTCAAAATCGTTCTGGGCATAGTTGTGCCGGTATTTTTTGCGCTTTTGTTAAACGAAGTCGCCCGACCGATGATTAAGCGAACGTTCCAGACGCTGGTTTATATCCCGAATTTTCTGTCATGGGTAATCATGGCCGGTATTTTTATCGATATTTTAGGTTCCGAAGGCATCGTGAACACCTTTCTGGGCTTAATCCGCATCGAGCCGGTCTCGTTCCTCGGCAACCCGTCCGCCTTCCCATGGACGATGATCGTGACGGACGTATGGAAAGGCTTCGGCTTCGGCACTGTCGTTTATTTGGCTGCGCTGACGAGCATCGATCCCGGCCTCTACGAGGCGGCGCTTATAGATGGAGCGAACAGGTGGAAGCAGACCGTATACATTACGCTGCCGTTGCTCGCGCCGACTATCGTCCTGATGTCCGTGCTGGCGCTCGGCAATGTCTTAAATGCGGGCTTCGACCAAATCTTCAACCTGTATTCGCCGGTCGTCTATGAGACTGGCGACATTATCGACACCTACGTTTACAGACTCGGCATTCAACAGGCGCAGTATTCGATCGCCACCGCTGTCGGCTTGTTCAAGTCCGTCGTCTCGTGCATTATGGTCGTTCTGTCGTTCGTGCTCGCGAATAAAGTTGCCGGCTACCGCATTTTTTAAGGAGGAGCAAGCATGATTCATGACAAAAGCCTAGGACGCAAATTGTTCCATACGTTCAACTATACGTTTCTGCTCTTGACGTCGCTCTTGTGCGTTCTTCCCTTCATCAATTTGCTGGCCGTCTCCTTTAGCGGAAGCGCAGCCGTCTCCGCCGGCGAGGTCGTCTTCTGGCCCGTCGATTTCACGACATCGGCCTATGAATTCGCGCTGGAAGGCGGCGAGTTCATCCGCTCGCTCTGGATTTCGGTGCAGCGCGTCTTGCTCGGCACAATCGTCAATCTACTCTTGATGGTGCTGACCGCCTATCCGCTGTCCAAGACCAAAGACAAAGTGGCGGGCCGCAACCTGTACATGACGTTTTTCGTTATTACGATGCTGTTCAACGGCGGCCTTATCCCGAGCTATCTGATCGTGGTCGAGACCGGACTCATCGACTCGATCTGGTCGCTCATTCTGCCGGGGGCGCTTCCCGTTTTCAGCATGATCATTCTTATGAACTTTCTTCGCGGGCTGCCGGAAGAGATTGAAGAGTCCGCGACAATCGACGGAGCGGGACCGATGCAGATCTTGGTCCGCATCCTGCTGCCGCTGCTTAAACCCGCGCTTGCGACGGTTGGCCTATTCAGTATTGTCGGACATTGGAATTCGTGGTTCGACGGCATCATTTATATGAACAATCCTTCGAATTACCCGCTCCAAAGCTACTTGCAGACGCTGCTGCTGAGCTTCGAGCAGCTCATGATGAGGGCAGGCCGGGATTATACGCAGCTTCTTGCCATGCTCAACGTCCGGACCGGACGCGCCGCTCAATTGTTTTTGGCGGCCATTCCGATTATGCTGATTTATCCATTCCTGCAGAAATACTTTACGAGCGGGCTTGTGCTTGGAAGCGTAAAAGGTTGAGCGGCAAAGCGGAAGGCAATCGTTAGTCCATTACGTTAAAGTCCTGAAAAATCAGGGCTTTTTTCTTTTTTTTGAGCTTTTTATGAACCATGCCATTCAGGCGGAAATTTTTGACCTTGCAACACGAACGTGTGTTTGGTATATAATAAGAACATACATTCGTAATCGGGGTGGTCAGGGTGGAGAGGTATATCGGCAAAGTCGTGCAGCTCATCTATATCGATCGGCATCGTAACGTAACCATACGCGACGTGCGGGTCTTGTCGGTAAAAGGCGGAAGGATGAAAGGATATTGCTTCTCCGCTCAAGCCATTCGCATTTTCAGCCAGGAGAATGTCGTGGATATAGAGCTTGTCAGACGTCATGCGTAAAAATTAGGCAATAGCCATTCCATCATTTCGCTTTAAAACTATTAGGAGGTAGACGATGCTTACTGATCGCGCGCGGAAAATGCAAAGAATTCTTTTTAATTTGTATCGGCACGAGGCCGTTTATTTAGACCGGCAGCGGCTAGCTTGGATCACGGGTTTATCTGAAGCTGAGATTGACACCGTGATCTATGAGCTGGAAGAGCAAGGGCATGTCGTGCAGAAGGAAGGGCTGCTGCAGGTCATAGAGGGCTGGGAGCACCCCCCTGCGAGAATGCCGAACTTTGCTTGAATGAGACGAATATGTCGGCGAATTATCGATTTAGGCTCGAGTTACGCCCGAAGCCCCGGGAGAAGGGGCTTTTATTTTTTTAGCTCTTTATTTTCATTTCCGCCATTGTCCCGTTTTTTTGAAAATAGTCGCCTGATTTTTTGAAGCGTCTTCGGTTCGGCTTGACTAAACTAAAGTCAGTTAAAATCCGTTAGTACAGAGAACCGGAGGCGCGTACCACAATGAATTTCAACGATAGGCTGAGTTTTGAGGAAAGTCCGAATGACCTCTTAACAATCGGCGAGCTGCTGATCGACATGATTTCCAACGCGTACGATGACAAGAGCATGTCGAGCGGTTATATGAACTATCCCGGCGGATCGCCTGCCAATATCGCAATCAACGCCCAGAAGCTGGGCATCCGTTCCCGGATTGCAGCAAGCGTAGGGGAGGACGGCTTCGGGAATTTTCTATTGGAGAGGCTCCGCATGGAGGGAGCAGGGACGGATCTCATTCAACGCGCGGCCCAATCGACAAGTCTGGTCGTGGTCACAAAGAGCAGGGCGACGCCCGTCCCGATCTTCTACCGAGGAGCGGATGGCATGCTGCAGTATTCGCCGCAGCTCGAACAGGCGCTGCAAAGCTCGAAGATCATCCATTTCTCCTGTTGGCCGCTCTCCGTGTTTCCGGCCCGCCAAGCGATCGAGAGGGTCATTCTCGAAGCAAAAGCACGCGGGAAATGGATCGGTTTCGATCCCAACTATCACCCGATGCTTTGGCAGGATGGCGAAGATGGCGTGCAATATGTAAAGACGATCCTTTCTATTGCCGATATCGTGAAGCCGTCCGAGGATGATGCGGAGCGGCTGTTCGGCCCGGATACGCCGGCGAACCAGCTGGAGAAGTTTCTGAAGCTTGGAGCGAAGCTCGTCATATTGACCCTTGGCAAGGACGGAGCCCTTGTGTCCAACGGGAAAGAGACGAGAGCATTTAAGACGAAGGCAACGGACGTTGTCGATACGACGGGGGCCGGAGACGCCTTTTGGTCCGGTTTCTATGCGGGAGCGATTAAGGGCTATACGCTGGAAGAAGCCTTGGAGCTTGGCTTTGCCGTAAGCGCATATAAGCTGAAACATATCGGGGCCGTCGTCAATCTGCCGCGGCTCGAGGACATAAAGGACCAATTCGACTTATAGGAGGCGGCAACGATGCCCATTCAAAATAAAGTTCAACTTATTACGTACCCGGATTCGATGGGGGGCAATCTTCGTACGCTTAGCGAGCTGCTAAGCAAGTATTTCACCGACATATTCGCCGGAGGGGTGCATATTCTTCCGCCATTCCCTTCCTCAGGTGACCGTGGCTTTGCGCCGCTTACTTATTTGGACATTGAACCGAGCTTCGGAACATGGGACGATATTCGCGAGATCGGGGAGCGGTTCGACGTTTTGGTTGATTTGATGGTCAATCATATATCGAAGCAATCCCCTTATTTCCAGGACTTTCTGGCTAAGGGACGCGATTCTGAGTACGCCGATTTATTCCTGCCGCTTGATAAAGTGTGGGAGGACGGGGTTCCCGTTCAGGAGGACATCGACAAGATGTTTTTACGGCGGCCGAAGCCTTACTCTACCTACCGGATAGGCGAGACCGGAGAAGAAATAAAGGTGTGGACGACGTTCGGAAAGACGGACCCATCCGAGCAGGTTGACTTCGACATCCGTTCGCCGCTAACGAGGCAGCTGCTTCGCTCGTTCTTCGAAAATTTCAAGAGAATGAACGTGAAGATCGTCCGGCTCGATGCGGTTGGTTACGTTATCAAGAAGCTCGGAACAAGCTGCTTCTTCGTCGAGCCGGATATTTACGAATTTCTCGACGAGATCAAGGAGCTGGCGGACTCGCTCGATATCGAGCTGCTGCCAGAGGTTCATGCGCATTACAGCACGCAGTACAAGCTGGCCGAGCACGGCTGCTGGATATATGACTTTATTCTTCCGTATCGCGTGCTGGAGACGTTGGTCAAGCGGTCGAGCACGGAGCTGTACCGGTACTTGAAGGACCGGCCGAGCAAGCAATTTACGATGCTGGATTGTCACGACGGCATCCCGGTCAAGCCGGATATGGACGATCTGATCGACACCTCGGAGGCGAGAGAGCTGGTCGAGCTTTGCGTGGAGAGAGGGGCTAATCTAAGCCTGATCTTATCGGATGAGCATAAAGCGGCCGACGGATTCGACGTTCATCAAATTCGGTGCACGTACTACAGCGCATTAAACGGCGATGACGACGCTTATCTGGCCGCCAGGGCGATCCAGTTTTTTGTTCCGGGCATCCCGCAAGTGTATTATGTCGGTTTGCTTGCCGGAGACAACGATACCGAACGAGCGGCATTGACGGGCGAAGGACGCGAAATTAACCGCCATAACTACACGGTTAAAGAAATTGAAGAGGCGCTGGAGAAGGACGTTGTTCAGCGGCTTCTGAAGCTGATTCGGTTCCGGAATGAATGCGAGGCGTTCAACGGCGAGTTCAGCATGCCGGAAACCCGTGAGAACGAAGTGCGTTTGCGGTGGGCTAAGGGAAAGCTAAGCTGCGAGCTCATGATTGATTTAAATAGCTTCCAATCCATTATTCAATATGTCGATGAGCAAGGTGAAACAATGACTTACCTGGTTTAATCGAATCTTTAGGAGGATACCGATGGCTATATTGAATCTCCATTTCTACTCGCAATGCCTGCGCAGAGAGGTGCCTGTTACGGCACTGATTCCAATGGATTCTCCCGTGCATCCGAAGCAAGAAAATGCGAGCAAGCCGCTCAAGACGCTCTATTTGCTGCATGGCTATTCCGGGACGCATACGGACTGGATCAACTTCTCGCGAATCCGTGAGCTGTCTGACCGGTACCGGATTGCAGTTATCATGCCTTCCGGCGAGAACCATTTCTATGTTGACGATGAGGAAAGAGGAGAGCTGTACGGGGAGTACATCGGAAGCGAACTGGTTAGCTTTACGCGCAAGCTGTTCCCGCTCTCCGATGCCCGAGAGGAGACGTTCATCGGCGGGTTATCGATGGGCGGCTTCGGAGCGATACGGAACGGCTTCAAGTACGCATCCGTGTTCAGCCGGATCATTGCCTTGTCTTCTGCCATCATTCCTTATAAAATCGCTAATATGGAGCCCGGCTTCAAAGACGGAATTGCCGACTATGGGTATTACAGAAGCGTATTCGGCGACTTAGGCTGCCTTTTGGGCAGCGACAAGGATCCCGAAGCGCTGGTTAAGCTGTTGAAGGATAGCGGAAGCGAGCTTCCGGCCCTCTATATGGCTTGCGGTACGGAAGATTTTTTGCTGGATGTGAACCGCAGGTTTCATGAGTTTTTAATCCAAGAGCAGGTCGGCCATGTATATCGGGAAAGCCCGGGGGAACATACTTGGGCATTCTGGAACGATAAAATCGAAGAAGGCTTGAAATGGGCGCTGGAGGAACTTCCGGCACATCCATAATACTTTGTTTCGGCCCCTGACTTCCGATTGTTCAAGATCGGAGTCAGGGGCTTGCTAACTGTCGGATGAAAGGAGCGAGCGCTCGCATGCGCAAGAACGGCATTGCTTTTAGGTTTTCCCTGCAGCTGACCATCATCGTGATCATATTGCTTGCCGTTCTCGTCTTGAGCAATGTGTATTCGCTTGCCGTTGTCAGCCATAACACCATGAATAACGCGCGAAACACGCTCTCGCTTTACCAAGCCAACATTCGAAATGATCTGGGCAGCTTCTCGAAAGATTTGACCGAACTTTTCGAGAACAACGTGGATACGGCGATCGGATTCGAGCAGTTGAACGAAAGCGAACGGTATTTCAAATCCATGCAGCTGAAAAAGGCGCTGATGGCCAAGATGTCCGGCAATGACGCGAGCGATGGGCTGTTTATTCGACTGTCGGAGGACAGTCTGCTTGCTCAGATCGGCTCCCGCGTCGATTCGGACGAGAAGCTCAAGCTGATCGACTTCATCAAGCGGTACGATTTCCCGCCGAATCCGTCCCTGGAGATGGACGAATGGACGGTGCTGGATATACGAGGGATACCTTATCTGTTCAAATATATCACCTATTCGGGAATTACCTTCGGCACGCTTGTCAATGCCGATACTCTCCTGTCTATGGTGAACCTGACCGGCAGCGACCAGAATCAATATGTGCTGAGTGACCGGGAAGGAGCCGTTCTAACGTCGAGCAACGGCAGCCATGAGGCTATACCCGACTTGAAAGAATGGAGCAGCACGTACAAGGGACATTACCTGATCATCTCTGAACCCATCGACGAGTTCGGTCAGATTACGAATCTTGTCGCCAAGCAGAGCGTCTTCTCGAAGCTGAAGATGATACAATGGCTTATCGTTTTGCTCGCGCTCCTATCCGTAGTGGTTGTGCCTCTTGTTCTCCGCAGGCTTGCCAAAGATATATTGAAGCCTGTTCTCGAACTGGTCAAGGCGGCCAAGGAGGTCGAGAAAGGCCAGCAGGAGCTGCAGATTCCCGACGTTACGCATTATTCGCCGGAATTTGCCAAGCTGTTCCATTCCCTTCAGTCGATGGTTCGGGAGATCACGGATCTGAAGATTCAATCCTACGAGGAGCAGATCGAGAGAAGCGCTGCCGAAATCAAATATTTGCAAATGCAGATCCGGCCGCATTTTTTCCTCAATGCGATTTCGACCATAACCAGTCTGTCGTACCAAAATAAAAATGAAGAAATTCGCAGTCTGATTCAGCATCTATCCGAGCATTTGCGGTATATGTTCAAGGTTAGTCTTACCGTTGTTCCGCTGGAGGAGGAAGTCAGGCATGCGGTCAATTACATCCGTATGCAAGAGATCCGGTACCCTGATCAAATCTTTTATATGCTTGAGGTGAAGGAAGACGCCGGCCGCTCGCTCGTGCCGCAGTTCATGATTCATACGTTCATCGAAAATATATTTAAGCACGCGATGTTTTACGGGGAAATGCTGACCATCTATATTCGTGCCGGTATGGAGAGCAGAGACGGCGAGTCATTCGTCAAGATCGTGGTGGAAGACAATGGCGCAGGCTTCTCTCCGGAAGCCCTAAGCAGCTTCTCGTCCTTCGATGAACAGGATAATGGAGCACATATCGGAATTGCCAACGTGCGTAAAACGCTTCGTCTCCTCTATAAGCGGGACGACCTGCTGAAGCTGTCGAGCGGGGAGCCTTCGGGGGCGAGAGTGGAAATGTGGATACCGGCCATGATGACCGATGGAAATACAGACCAGGAGGTGTAGCATGCGCTGCTTATTGATCGACGACGATATGCCAACGGTCGAGGCTTTAATACGGATCGTGAACTGGTCCGACTTCGGGATTCACGAGCTGATGACCGCTTATAACATACAGGATGCCAAAGAGCTGTACGAAGCCAAACGGCCGGACATCATCATTTGCGACATCGAAATGCCGCGCGGCTCCGGGCTCGATATGATTCAGTGGGTCAGGGACCGCGGATATGAAGGCAGCTTTATCTTCTTCACCTGCCACGAGAGCTTCGAGTTTGCTTCCACTGCCATCTCTTATAGAGCCGATGCTTACCTCGTCAAGCCATTGGATAAGTCCAAGCTTGAGGCAGCGGTGCGCAAAGCGGTAGACGTTCAGAAGCAGCACCGGATGCTGGACGAGTACAGCAAGCTTGGCCAGAGCTGGATCAAAAACAAGGACTGGGTGGAAAAAAACTTTTGGCGGGACGTTCTTACGGCGGCGATCTCTCCGAGACTGGACTTAATCCAAAGCGAGATTCGCAAGCGTGAGCTTTCTTTGACGGAGCAGGGGGAGTACGTGCTGTTTCTCGTGACGGTGCCGAAGTCTCAAATCGGGGAACAATGGGATAGCAGCATCTTCCTGTACGCCTTATCCAACCTAGGATCGGAGGTTCTGTTCCAGCAGGTCAACCATGACCGGGTCATTCCGTATCAGACTGACTCGACCTTCTATAATGCCATGATCCTGGAGGGACCCGTCGATGCGGAGCAGCTCCGGGAGAAGGGGGAGCAGCTGATCCGGGCGGGCGGACAATATTTGAAATGCACGATTACATGCTACTTGAGCGAAGGCTTGTCTATCGCGGATTTATCATGCGCAAGGGGAAAATTGGAGCAGCTGGACGCTTCCAATTTGATCTTTCGGGGCAAGGTGCATCGGCAGAATGAGCCGCTCGCTTACGATACGACGGAGCGATACGCCCTTGATATGGAGCGGTTCGAGCTGTTGTTCGTGCAGAAGGAGCAGGTTCAGATCGTCAACGGCTTGAAGAAGGAGCTCGAGACGCTGGCTGCAAGGAAAAAGCTGGATCCGGCTACGCTGCATGCGATCCGGGAAGACTTTCTGCAGGTCGTTTATTCATTGCTCTTAAGGAATCATATTCAAGCGCACCGGCTATTTGCGGACGAATCGATCCAGCAGATGTCCCAGCAGGCCGATAACAGCGTGTTCGACTTCATGAAGTGGGCGCAGGCGATTACGACCCGGACAATCGATTCCATCCGGGACGCGCATAAAGCCGAAAGCGTAGTCGAGAGGGCAAAGCGCTATATTCATGAGAACTTCAAGCAGGAATTAAGCCGCGAGGATGTCGCCGCTCACGTCTATTTGACAGGGGATTATCTCGCGAAGGTGTTCAAATCGGAGACGGGATTGACCATTAAGGAATACCTGAACGATTGCCGGATTCACGCGGCGAAGCAAAAGCTGCTGGAGAGTCAGGCCAGCATTAGCGAAATTGCAATGGAATCCGGTTTTGATACGTTATCCTATTTCTCCACCGTGTTCAAGAAGCTTACCGGCGAAACGCCGATCGCTTATCGCTCGAAGCATAAATCGTAAACCATCGAACTCCGCCCCCGTCTGGGGAGCGGAGTTCGATTTTGCCCGGAGACAGCCCATATATAGTTCTTGTTTTCTAAAAAACAGTTCGTTTTTTTGAAAGTTATTCCCCTGGATAAGCGGTAAACTGAAAGCGAAATCAACGAACAGGAGGCAGCTTGATGAATAAAAAAAAGGGGATAACCGCGTTACTCATGTCAGTGGCGCTCGCCGGGTCATTATTGACGGGATGCAGCAGCTCGAATTCGAACTCCGCATCAAACGGTGACGATTCCGCCAAGGTGGAAGAAATTGTGTTCGCAATGCCGTCGTTTAACCGAATTCCAGATGACCTCAGCAAGGTCACGGACGCAATCAACGCGATTACGGTAGACAAGATTGGCGTTAAAGTCGATTACCGCATTTACGGGCCGGCCGATTACGCGCAAAAGGTCAATCTGGCACTCCAGAGCGGAGAGAAGATGGATGTCTTCACGACCTTGGGCCAATTTTCGAACTATGTGTCGAAAAATCAGGTCGCCCCGCTTGACGAGCTGATCGCGGAGCACGGCAAGGAGATGACCGCGATTCTAGAGAAGGACTTTGGACCGGATTTGCTAAAAGCGACTACGATCAACGGCGAGATTTACGGCATCCCGGTGAACAAAGGAATGGCTTTGCCGATCAACTTCATCTATAACGCCGATATGCTGAACAGCGCGGGTCTTAGCTCCGCCGATATCGAATCGGTGGATGACCTTTCAGCCGTGTTCGAGGCCGTTAAGAGTGCTCATGCGGATGTCGTTCCGTTCGGGCCGATCAACGTGAATCCGAGCGACACGAACCTGGTCAACCTGTTGAAAGGAACGTACAAGGTTGACTTCCTGACGGATTCTTCCGGAGTAGGCGTCGTTGTGGGCGATGACGGCAAAGTCGTCAACTTCTATGAGACGGATATTTTCAAAGACGGTGTACGGATGATGAGGGACTGGTACAACAAGGGCTATCTGCAGAAGGACGCGGCGACAACGACGATTACCTCCATGGAGATGCTCTCTTCCGGCCGTGAATTCTCTTACCTTGGAGGCTACAGCGGGATGGAGATCGGGAAATCGATCAGCGCGCAAACCGGTAGAACTATCGAAGCGAAGCGGATCGCGCCGTTCTACTTCGACACCAGCGCGGTCAATTCCGTCAGCTGGATGGTTTCCAGCACATCCAAGGCGCCGGAGGCTGCCGTCAAATTTTTGAATCTGCTCTACACGGACGAGAAGCTGATCAATACGATTTTGTACGGAGTCGAAGGCGAGGACTACGTGAAGGTGGACGAGCACCACGTCAAGTTCCCGGATGGTAAAGACGCGAACACCGTATCCTATACCGCGATGTTCAGCACGGGCATCGTCGGCTCCGAGTCTTTGCAGTATCAGTTTGAGGGCATCAGCTGGTCCGATATCGAGCTGAAGCTGCGGGAGAACAAGGAAACGGAACGTTCGCCGTACTTTGGTTTTATTTTCGATCAGAATGCGGTAAAAACACAAATGAGCGCCGTTACCAACGTCGTCAATCAGTATTTGCCGGGGCTCGTTACGGGTACGCTTGACCCGGAGGCGATCATTCCGAAGTTCGTGAAGGCGCTGAATGACGCGGGCGCTGCCGATATTATCAAAAGCAAACAAGAACAGCTGGATCAATGGCTGGCAACGCAAGGCAATTAATATGGCATGAAGGAGAATGGAGCCTGCCGAAGGTTCCATTTTCCGTAATGGAGGGGTAAACCGCAATGAAAAACAAACGTTCGAGTGCGCTTAAGAAGACGGCGCCGCTTCTGCTGCTTGCCGCTCCGGGCTTGCTCTATTTTTTAATCAACAGCTATATTCCTATGTTCGGAGTGTTTATTGCTTTCAAGGACGTCAACTATGCCAAAGGAATATTCGGCAGCGACTGGGTCGGCTTCGATAATTTTCAGTTTTTATTCAAGACGACCGATGCCTGGATTATGACGAGAAATACGCTGCTTTATAACCTGGCGTTTATCGTGATCGGAACCATATGCTCGATATTCATCGCAATATTGATGGCGGAGCTGCTGCGCAAGCTGTATTCGAAGCTGTACTTGTCCGGACTGGTGCTGCCTAACCTCATTTCCATGGTCGTGCTGTCCATGCTGGTATTCGCTTTTTTGAACGCCGACAGCGGCTTTATTAACAAGTCGATTCTTGGACCGCTCGGGCTGCCGGAAATCAATTGGTATTCGGAAGCCAAGTATTGGCCGTATTTGCTCGTCTTCATTCAAATGTGGAAGACGGCGGGGTATGGTTCAATCGTCTACTTCGCCTCCATCGCGGGGATCGACAAGAGCATATACGAGGCCGCCAAAATCGACGGAGCGGGCAAGCTGCGGCAGATCCGCACGATTACGCTTCCGCTTCTCAAACCGACGGTCATCGTGCTTGGACTCATGTCGCTCGGCAGAATCTTCAATTCCGATTTCGGCCTGTTCTATCAGGTTCCGCTCAACGCCGGGGCTTTGTACAGCACGACCCAAACCATCGACACGTATGTATACCGGGCTTTGATGCAGCTGAATGACATCGGGATGTCCGCAGCGGCGGGCCTGTACCAATCGCTTGTCGGCTTCGTGCTGGTCCTAGTCGTCAATGCAATTGTTAAACGGGTCAATTCTGAAAACGCTTTGTTCTAGGAGGAATAGCCATGATACAAACAAGAGGGGAAAAAGCTTTCGTCCGTTTCTCCACCATCATGATGGGACTCATCGCGCTGGCTGCCTTCCTGCCCTTCCTTCTCATCGTTATCGCTTCGTTTACGAAGGAATCCAGCTTGCTGAGCGAAGGCTACAGCTTCTTTCCGAAGGAGCTCAGCCTGGATGCCTACATTTATTTGAAGGCGTCCTCATACACGTTCCTCAGAGCCTACGGAGTATCGTTCTTCGTGACGTTCGTCGGTACGGCCGTAGGGCTGCTTATTACAAGCATGCTGGCCTACCCGATGTCGCGAAGGGATTTCAAGTACCATAATACGCTGGCGTTTGTCGTATTTTTTACGATGCTGTTCAGCGGCGGAGTCGTGCCTTCTTACATCATGTGGACGCAATATTTCCATATTAACAATACGATTGCCGCATTGATCATTCCCAACCTGCTGGCGAACGGCTTTAACGTATTGCTTGTCCGGAATTACTTCAAAAACAACGTGCCGATCGATCTCATCGAATCCGCGCAAATCGACGGCGCATCGGAGACGAGAACGTTCTTCAACATTATGCTGCCGCTGTCGGTGCCTGTTCTCGCAACCGTCGGTCTGTTCATGGGGCTCGCATACTGGAATGACTGGATCAACGCCCTTTATTACGTAAGCAAGCCTCAGTACTACGGGATTCAGAATCTTCTCGTGCAATTGATGAACAATATTCAATATTTGAATTCGGGACAAGCGGGCAGCGCGATTGGCGCGGGAGCCGTTGATCTGCCAAGCAGCGCGGTGCGTATGGCCATGGCGGTCCTTGGCATTGTGCCGGTATTGTTCGTGCTGCCGCCGCTTCAGAAATATTTGACGCGCGGCGTTGTGATCGGAGCTGTTAAGGGGTAAAGTTCAACGAAAAAGAAGGGAGTTGAAGGGAATGAAGGTGCAAGACATGATCGACCGCATTCTCGAAGAGAGCTGCGGCGAACGCCGGCTCGAGCAGACTTGCGATGTGCTGGCCAGCGGCAGTCCGGACATGGAGGTGACGGGCATCGTCACGACGTTCACAGCTACCGTGGACGTGATCAGAGAAGCAATCGCGGTTGGCGCTAACCTTATCATTACGCATGAGCCTACTTACTTCACGGGCGCCGATAAGGTGGATTGGCTGCAGAACGATCCTGTTTATGCAGCCAAGAAAAAGCTGCTCGACGAGAATGGGATTGCGGTGTGGCGCTTCCACGATCATATGCATATGGCAAAAAGCGATTTAATCTATGACGGGCTGGTTCGCGAGCTTGGCTGGGAGAGCAAGAAGCTCGATCCGTCTTCTCCTTGGGCGTATGCGGTGGAACGGACAACGGTCGGCGAGCTGGCGGAATTTTTTAAGCGGAAGCTGGGCATGAACATTGTGAGGATTGTCGGCAAGCCGGAGTCTCCTTGCTCCAGAATCGGCGTTCTCGTTGGCGGCGGAAGCCTAGGTCTGGGCCGCGAGGAGATGCCGATGGAGCTGATGCGCGATAAGGAGCTGGACGTTATGGTGTGCGGAGACATAACGGAATGGACCTTGTGCGCCTATGTGAACGACGCATCCATGCTCGGGATGAACAAAGCGATGATTATAGTCGGACATGAGCGCACCGAGGAGTGGGGCATGAAATATTTGGCCGATTGGCTTCAGCCGCTTGTGGATGGTCTGCCGGTGACGTTCGTCGACGCCAAAGAGCCGTTCGTTTATTTGTAGGAGGCGAATCGAAATTACGCCAAGCTGACCCATAACAACCGAACACACGGAGGGGCTGTTTCAAAAGTCATCGCATGACTTGGAACACCCCTTTTTCTGGCAGGGGAGATTTTTTATGGCTTTTGTTGCGTCTGGACTAATAAGCCGTACCCCGTTAAATATTCGGCATAAAAAACCTCCTGAAAATCATGGATGGATTTTTTCAGCAGCTCATGGCGAAGCCAGTCCTCGTTTTTTTCCAGCCGGGTTAACGATTTTTTGACAAGCTTTCCATCCATAATTAAGGGGGCCGGCAAACTCCCGAGATCCCCGCTCCCGTACTGGATCTTTTCTCCCTTTACCACGCTTACGTTCCCGTCCGGCTCGATAAATGCAAAGCGAACTTCGCGGATCGAAAAAATATCTTTTTCTCTCAGCATGCCCAGAAGCTCGCTTAATTCCAACCGATGTTGACTTAAGACCTTCCTGTCAATGATTCCTTCTTCGATCACAAGCTCCGATTCTCCGTCCAGCAGCTTACGGGTGTTATGAAACTTAAGCGTGATTTTATCGATCAAATAAATAAGCCCCGTCCAAAACAAAATCGCGTATGACATTTGGATCGCGTTAACTTCCTCCTGGTAAAGGACGTTCCCCACAAGCTCCGACAGCACGATGGCTGAAATAAAATCGAACACATTCAATTGTCTCAGCTCGCGGCCGCCGATAAATTTGGTCACAATAAACAGCACAACAAAGCCGACGAGCAATTTTATCGTTAAATGAAGATACAAGGCTGTCCCTCCGTAGTCCAAAATGCTTTTTAACTATTATTGGCTTTTTAAGGGGGAATACACCTGCACGGTGATGACAGACTGGGGCAAATGAATCCTCATCTCCACAGATTAACCGGTATGTCCTATAATGAACATTACGGCTGCTTGTCCGTCGGACTCGGATACAGCATAGGGGGCCAATTCGCCGCCTCTCGGTCTCTCCGGCCAAAGAAGTCATGAACAGGTAACGATATCAATAATTGCATCTTGCAGAAACGAAATGCGAGTTTGGATAATGGTAGTTATACAGCTCGTCAACGCTGCACAGAACATGTGGAAATGGGGTTGTGTCTGTTGCGAGATTCCTATAACAGAAAGGCGAAGCTTGCGCTGCTGCCAGCTTGCCTGCTTGTTGCGCTTGCCCCCGTATTGTCGGGATGCACAAACAATCATGATGCGCCGGATTCGGAAAAGAAACGCATCATTTACAAGGACCCTGGACTCAGCCAATATGACCCTCCGATCGACATTTCGTTCGTAAGGGATTATAGTTCCGGAATGGAAGATTTGATTAACGACCTACCCGGCGAAACCTTGGAAAATAATAAGTGGAGCCGGCTTTACGAAGAAGTATTGGGTATTCGTGTCCGCTACGACTGGGTGGCGAGAGGCGATCTTTACCGTCAAAAGTTAGGGGTAGCCATTGCATCCGGAAATTTACCTGACATTGTGAAGGTGAATGCCCAACAGCTGCGGCTGCTTACCAACGCCGGGCTCATCCGGGATATGACCGAGACCTACGAGACGTATGCAACGCCGCTTACGAAACGCATTCTAAGCGAAGAAGGCACAGGCCCGTTCGACTCGGCGACGATCGACGGCAAATTAATGGCGATTCCGGAAACGGTGGCATCGATTGAAGGAGCGCAATTCATTTGGATACGCACGGACTGGCTGGACGCCCTCGGCATGCAGCCCCCTCGCACGATGGATGATTTGCTCGCAATTTCGAAAGCGTTTACAGAGGAAGACCCCGATCGTAACGGTATCGATGATACGTATGGGCTTGCCGTTACCCAATATTTATGGGATCCCGTCATGGGCATTATGGATTTTATGGCCGGGTACGGGGCTTATGCGAAAATATGGGTGAAGGACGACAACGGCAAGCTTGTCTACGGAGGCATCCAGCCGGAAGTGAAGCCGGCCCTGAAGGCGCTGCAGGACATGTACAAGAGCGGGCAGCTGGACCCGGAATTCGGTCTGAAGGACGGCGTAAAGATGAAAGAAATGATCGCGTCGGGCAAGGTCGGCATGTTCTACGGGGAGCAATGGGGCTCTTTCGTGGCTCAAGCCAGCCGCGAAAAATTTCCGAAATCGCAATGGCAGGCGTTCCCGATCGTGTCGGCAAACGGAGAACAACCGAAGGTACCGCTCCGTTTCAACACGTATCAGTACTTGGCGGTTAGCAAGGACTATCCTTACCCTGAAGCGATTGTGAAAATGTTCAACCTTCACCTGGAGAAGAACTGGGGCGAAACGGCTGAATATGAAACGTATTACAGCAATCCGCTGCCGGTCTGGCAATTGTCGCCGGTTACGCCTTACCCTGTGAAGAAGAACCTGGAGGCCTACCGTCAATTGGAGGAAGCGCGCCGGACAGGAGACTTATCCAAGCTTAAGGATGAAGCGAAGGCGATCCAAAAAAATATTGAAACGTATTTGGCCGGAGGCGCGAATAAGGAATCCGGGTGGGGCTGGGAGAGAACGTATGGCGCGAATGGGGCTTTTGCGATTATGGACGAATACGAAAAAAACGGTCAGCTGCTGTACGAAAGCTTTGTCGGCGCGCCAACGGATACGATGATCGACAAGCAGGCCGTTCTGGACGAGCTGGAATACGAGACTTTTATCAATATTATACTTGGCCGCTCTGTCGATGATTTCGACCGATTTGTGAAGGAGTGGAAGGAACTGGGCGGCGATCAGATTACCGCGGAGGTCAACCGATGGCATGCCGGAAAGAACAAACCTTAATCATGACAGAATTGCAGCAACGGAGGCGTTTGTTTGTTTAAATTTCCCGCGTTTTCTATGCGAAATTCCATTTTTGCCCGATTGGTGTTTACCTATCTCATCGTGGTATTCCCGATCATTCTCCTTGGCATCTACTTGTATCAATGGAGCTATCAGAACGCAAGCAACGATATTACGAGAGCAACTGTCAAGCAGCTGGAATATTATTTGGACGGCTTGAACCGGGAAGTGGAATGGATGGAGCTGCAGCTGTTCGACACGGTGGAGGACAGCGGGCTGAACAAGCTTTCCGCTACCTGGTCACTCATGGACAGCGCAGAGCAGCGGGAGAGCTTGAACGAGCTGCTGCACCGGCTGACATCCTTCCAAAACAGCAGTCCCTATATGAAGGATGTTTCCGTGCATATCCGCCCCATTAACAAAACGGTCTCGGCGGCAAATGGCGTACAGCCGCTTGACGAAGTCCGGTTTCACACATTCAATAATCAAGCCGGCATGAAGGAGAGCCGGCTGCAGTTATGGAATGACGGACTTCATCTGAGCGCTTCCAAGCAAAGCGGCAAAAAAGGCGAAGAACCGATTTTTATCGTTCAAATCGAACTGGACGCGGAGAAGCTGCGCAGGTCGCTTCATCAAATCAATCTTTATCCGGACAGCGGCTCCCTGCTAATTTTGGAGGGGAGCAGCTATACCATTCGGAGCCATCCGGAGTCGGACGCTTCGATCTTGGATTTCGTGCGGCGGGCGAGCGCGACGAACAACAACGAGTTTCTGATGAAGATGAATGGCAGGAGCTATCATTTGAATAAGGTATATTCCGAATCGCTTGGGTTATCCGTCGCCGCGTATTTGCCCGAGGAAACCGTCAAACGGCCGTTAAACCGATTTTATACATGGGGATTGCTGTTCGCGTTGACGTCTTTGCTTGCGGTCGTCGCCTTTTCTTATTCCTCTTATCGTTTCATCCATCGGCCGCTGCTCTACTTGGTGCAAGGATTTAAGCGGATGGAAAGCGGGTCGCTCGACGCCGCGATCGAACATGAGCGCAAGGATGAATTCGGTTACTTGTACACCAGGTACAACCAGATGCTGGCCAGACTGCAGAACTTAATCGATCAGGACTTCAAGCAGAAAATGATGATGCAGCGCGCGGAGCTTAAGCAGCTTCAATCGCAGATCAACCCGCACTTTTTGTACAACAGCTTTTTTATTCTAAACTCGCTCGCGAAGACGGGGGACGTGGAGCGGATCGAGCTCTTTACGAATATGCTCGGCGAGTACTTCCGCTTTATTACCCGCAACGGAGAAGATCACGTCCTGTTGTCGGAGGAAGTTAAACACTCGCGCATGTACACGGAAATACAGAAGCTGCGGTTCTCAAGGCGCATCCGCGTGCAGTTCGACGAGCTGCCGGCCGAGATGGAGCGGATTCGCGTTCCGCGTCTGATCATCCAGCCGATCATTGAAAACGCGTATGAGCATAGCCTGGAGAAAATGGCGGAGGAAGGGCTTCTCCGCGTCACTTTCGAGCGTAGTGAAAGCATGGCATGCATCACGATTGAGGACAGCGGCGACGGAATTGAAGATTGCGAGATAAGGGCGCTGCAGGAACGATTGGCAGGCATAGCCAAATCGGAGGAAAGCACGGGCATTCTTAATATCCACCGCAGGCTCGTCTTGACGTTTGGGGAAGGCAGCGGTCTATTTCTGTCCCGAAGCGAGCTGAACGGGCTGAAAGTGGAGATACGGATTAAGCTGGAGGAGGAGATGAACCATGTATAGGCTTTTGATCGTCGACGACGAGGAGATTATTACGGATGGTCTATACGAGGTGTTCCAGCGTCTGATGTCGGAGTCTCTAGACGTCTGCAAGGCCTATTCCGCCAAGGAGGCGCTGGACTGGCTGTCCCGCACCCGCGTCGATATCGTTCTGACCGACATCCGCATGCCGGGCATGAACGGCTTGGAATTATCGCAGCAGATTCAAATTTATTGGCCTAGGTGCAAAATTGTATTTCTGACCGGCTTTAGCGAATTCGATTACGCTTACCAGGCGATACAGCTCCCGAATACGCGGTATTTGCTTAAGACGGAAGGGTACGACAAAGTCACCCAGACGGTAATGGACGTCATCCGAGAGATCGATCAGGATCTTCGCGTGGAGCGGCTCGTGGAGAAATCGCTCGAGCAGACCGATGCGCTTGAGCTAATCGCGCAAGGCGATTATTTCCGCCATTTTCTCCAGGGAAGCAGCTCGAGCCACCGGCATCGCGAGGAATTGGCCCGGGATTTCGAGGAGCTCCATATCCCCCTTTCTCCAGGCGCGCCTGTCCTTCTGGCTCTGGGCCGGGTATCCTACCGAGCGGACATCGGGTTCGCCGGAAGAAGCAGAGTGCTCTGGGAGATCCGGAAGCTATGGAACTCCTTTATGTCGGAGCAAACCATTAGCATCGGAGTCATCGATAAATATGATGACGTGCTTTGGTTTATTCAGCCCTCTCTGGATGCCGGAGAGACGTTTCATCAGCACCTTATCCGTTACTTGGAAGGAACGCTCGAGCTGGTTCAAGAAGCGTGTCAGGCTTCCCTGCAATCGTCGGTCAGCTTCACGGTAAGCGGATCCCTATGCGAATGGGAGGAGGTACCGCCCCGGTATGAGCGGCTTCGCCGGCTTCAGCAGCTGAGGATCGGCGACGGTCTTGCCATGATTTTAATGGATAGAGCCGAGCAAGGCGAAGCGGACGCTCTGAAAGAGGCGGCTTCCATCGATCAAAAAGCGGCCATTATGGAGGTTTACTTGGAGGGAGGGAAGGCGGCCGAGTTTCTGGGGGAGCTCGATATGCTGTCGGCTGCTCTGCTGCAATGCTGCTGCGGAAACGTGCAGAAGACGATCGAGGGCTATTATGCCGTCGCGCTCATTCTGTTCTCTTATATGAATCGGATGGGCATGCATGACAAGCTGGCGGAATACGGTAAGCTGATGCGGCTGGACGATCATGACTCGATGAAGGAAGCATTCGTGTATCTTCGCGAAGCCGCGGAGTCCGTCTTCGACTACAAAAATAAAGATGAAAGAGACAGGGCGTCCAAAGTGATCGAACGCATCTGCCAGTTTATTGAAGACCACTTAAGCGAGGATTTATCCTTGGTAAGGCTGGCGGAAATTCACTTTTTCAACCCGTCCTACCTCTCCCGGTTTTTCAAACAAGAATTCGGCATGAACGTGTCCGAGTATATCGACAAGTGTCGGCTGCGAAAGGCGAAGGAGATGCTGCGCAATCACGAATGGAAGGTTCGGGACGTTGCTTCGGCTGTCGGTTACGAGGCCGCTCATTCCTTCACGCGGTTTTTCAAAAAGATGACCGGGCTGACGCCGCAGGAATATCGGGACGGGCTTGTATAAAAAGACTGGAGCAGGAGTTCGTTGACGGCGGTCAACGGACTTTTGTGCTTGTAAGCTAGAAGTTGACGGGTGCCGGACATAAGAATCGGCAGGTTGTTGGTGTTATATGTAAGCGTTACACTTTTTACGTACCTAAACTGAATAGGGAGTTGAAGGAAATCATGAACGAACAATTCAGCGACTTCAGCGCGGCATCCGCGGAAGTAAGCGGTGCGCGGCCGTTGGAAGCGGTCGGGAAGCTGATGGGTAACGGCAATCCCGTCGTGGCTCACAAATTCGGCGCGGACCCTTATGCGCTCGTGTATGGAGGGCGCGTGTACTTGTACAATACAAATGATGTGCTGGAGTTTGACGGGGAAGGCGAGGTGAAGGACAACACATACGGCAATATTAACAAGCTGTCGGTCATTTCCTCTGACGACCTGATGAATTGGACCGATCATGGCGTAATCAACGTCGCGGGGCCGGAAGGCGCGGCTAAATGGGCGACGCAGTCATGGGCGCCTGCAGCAGCCTATAAGAGGATCGACGGAACGGACCGGTTTTTCTTGTATTTCGCCAATAACGCAAGCGGGATCGGCGTCTTGACCAGCGACAGCCCGATCGGACCGTGGGTGGATCCGATCGGCAAGCCGCTCATCTCGCGGGACATGCCCGCGGCTGCTGGGGTGACCTGGCTGTTCGACCCGGCCGTCCTGGTCGATGAAGACGGAGCGGGCTACCTCTATTACGGAGGCGGCGTACCGGAAGGAAAGCATGAAATGCCCAATACGGCCCGGGTCATTAAGCTGGGGGACGATATGGTCAGCGTTGTCGGCGAGGCCGCTACGATACCGGCTCCTTTTATGTTCGAGGATGCGGGCATCAATAAAGCGGGCGGCGTCTACTACTTTACGTATTGCTCCAATTTCTATGACGGGGCAAGACCGGAAGGCAGTCCTCCCGCCGGCGAGATCGCTTATATGACAAGCGAAAGCCCGATGGGTCCTTGGACGTACCGGGGCTCTATCCTGAAAAATCCGGGTCATTTCTTCGGCGTCGGCGGCAATAATCATCATGCGATCTTCCAATTCCATGACGCCTGGTATATCGCCTATCACGCGCAGACCTTATCGAAGGCGATGGGCGTTCCCAAAGGCTATCGCTCTACGCATCTGAACAAGGTGCATTTTGCCGAAGACGGCGCCATCACCGAGATCGGGGCGAATTTGCAAGGCGTAGAAATGATCAAACCGTTCGATCCGTTCGCTCTTGCCGATGCGGCGACCATGGCGTGGAGCGCCGGTGTGGATACGCAGCCAGCGGCTGCAGAGGATAAGCGTCTCGCACCGACGAAGCTGGCCGTGAGCGGCATCCATGACGGGGATTGGACGGCCGTCGCGCAGGTGGACTTCGGCGCAGGCGCTTCGACCGTATCGGCATGGGTTGCAAGCGAAGAGCCCGGGAGCGCAATCGAGCTTCGGCTGGACGCGCTTGACGGCAGGCTGATCGGAGTGCTCGACGTGCCCAAGACGGGCGGCCTGCAGCAATGGCAGGAGGTAAAAACCGCAACGAATGGAGCCGAGGGCATCCATGATCTTTATTTCATCTTCAGGGGCGAGCGGGAGAGGGAGCTGTTCCGATTTAAAGCTTGGCAGTTCAGCCGTTAAGACGGCGGGGATTCTGCTGAAGGGATTGAAGCAGAACGTCCCGGCGAAACGGCTGTCGACCCGGACACCAAGAACGCGCAATCATCGGTCATGCCATACGAAGTTACGGCCAATACGATTATGCGAGGTGTTAGTCATGATTAGCTCAAGATGGAACAGCATGCTGTCATGGATTCTGGCTGCCATGCTGGTAATGACGTCTATAACAGTCGCTCCACATGAAGCGAACGCAGAGGAGGGCTCGCTATCTTCGGACTTCGAAGATGGCACGGTACAGGGCTGGTCCGGACGAGGGGGTGTGGAGAAGCTGACGGTTGCGGAGGATTTGGCGCATTCCGGCGCGCGCAGCTTGAAGGTCGAGGGAAGGACATCCGGTTGGCACGGCCCTCAGCTGAGCTTGTCGTCCTACATGCAGACCGGCCAGAACTATGCCCTCTCCGCGTGGGTTCGACTGCCTGCCGAGGTGGAGGACGCCCCCGTCTCGCTGCTGATTCAAAGGACGACGGAGGGCACGAATTATTACGAGCCGGTCGCGACCAAAACGGTCAACGCTGACGGCTGGGTCAAGCTGGAGGGCGAATACAAGCTAAATCAGGCTTCCGAAAATGTCATGGTGTACCTGGAGTCATTCGACCTCCCTACATTATCCTTCTACGTCGACGACTTCCTGATCGAGCCCGCGGCGGAACCGGAGCCGATCGTGATTCAACCCGATATTCCGAACTTGAAAGATGTGTTTGCGGATCATTTCCTGTTCGGTTCTTCTCTGCTTGTTGGAGAAATCCAGGATGCCGAGGGACCGGATGCGGCTTTGCTGAAGAAGCATTTCAACAGTTTGACGCCGGGCAATGAACTGAAATGGGACGCGACGGAGCCGGTCGAAGGCGAATTCAATTTTGCGAGAGCGGATCAAATCATCGATTTCGCCGAGGCCAACGGGATCCCCGTGCGGGGACATACGTTAATTTGGCATTCGCAGACGCCGAATTGGGTGTTCTACGACGAGAACGGCAGCCTTGTCAGCAAGGAAGTGCTGTTCCAACGCATGAAGAAACATATCGATGAGGTTGTAGGCCGCTACAAAGGCAAGATTTACGCGTGGGACGTCGTCAACGAAGTGATTGAGGTCGGCGATAACCAGCCGAACGGGCTGCGCAACAGCCTTTGGTACAAGATTGCAGGCGAAGAATTTATCGAGAAGGCGTTCGAATATGCGCATGCGGCAGATCCTGACGCGAAGCTGTTCATTAACGACTATAACACGCACATAACCGATAAGCGGCAAGCTTTATACGACTTGATTAAGCGCCTGCGGGACAAAGGGGTTCCGGTCGATGGCGTGGGGCACCAGACCCATATCGGCATAGCCTATCCTGCCGTTCAGGAGCTCGACGATATGATTGAGGCGTTCCGCGATCTCGGGATCGAGCAGCAGGTAACCGAGCTGGACATGAGCGTGTATACGAATGATTCAGAATCCTACGAGACATTCCCGGTGGAGCTGCAGCTTAAGCAGGCTTACCGTTACCGGGAGATTTTCGATGTATTCAAGAAGCACGACGATCAGTTAACGGCCGTCATCTTCTGGGGCAAGGACGACGCGAACACGTGGCTTCGGACTTTCCCGGTCGTGCGCAATAACTGGCCTTTGCTGTTCGACGAAAGACTGCAAGCGAAATACGCGTATTGGGCGCTCGTTGATCCGGCAAAGCTGCCTGTGGAAATCAACTACGCGACTGCGCGGCAGGGAAGCGCGGCGATTGACGGAGAGCGGGAACAAGCTTGGAGCCGCACGCCTTCCGTGCAAGTATCAAGGGCGGGAGTTGAAGCATTTTCTTTCAGGACGTTATGGGAAGAGGATCGTTTGAACGTTTGGATTGACGTGAATGATTCCAGAGCGAACGACGGCGATGCGGTGGAGCTGTTCATTGACGGCAACAACGGAAAGACGGAATTTTACGAAACGGACGACTTCAAGTACACGTTCTCCCGCAGCGGGGCGAATCCGCCTGCTGGTACTGAATTTGCTGCAAGCGAGAAAGAAGGCGGATACCGTATCGAAGCATCCATTCCGCTGGACAATGCGGCGATCGGCCGAGAAATCGGCTTCGATTTGCGTGTTGCGGACGGAGCGAACGAAACGCCGGCGCTTCTGTCATGGAATGACACGACGGGCGGACAGGATACGGACACGTCCAAGTTCGGCGTGTTGACCTTAGCGGAAGGAGCGCTTGCGTCCAAAGCCGTGCGCGGTACGCCGGTCATCGACGGCGAGAAGGACGCGGTATGGCAGTCCGCCGACGAGGTGACTACGGCAAGATTCGTAATTGGAGACAGTGGCGCGACAGCAAAGGTTCGCACGTTGTGGGACGCAGAGCGCTTGTACGTGTGGGCCGAAGTGACGGATCCGCTGCTTTCCAAACAAAGCGCGAACGCGCACGAGCAGGATTCCATTGAAATCTTCGTCGACCAGAACAACGCCGCTTCGGCCGTTTATGAAGCGGATGACGGACAATACCGCATCAACTTCGACAACGAGCCTTCGACAAACCCGGGCTCGAAGAGCGGCAATCTGATCTCGGCAGCTAAATTGACGGCGAGCGGCTACGTCGTAGAGGCATCCATCCTGCTCGATGCGATCGATCCGTCGGTTGGAGACGCCATCGGATTCGACGTCCAGGTGAATGACGATCAAGACGGAGACGGGGTAAGAGATAGCGTATCCATCTGGAACGACCGGTCTGGCCTGTCCTGGCAAAATACGTCGGGATACGGCATACTAACGTTCAGCGAGGCGAATGACGGGCCGAATCCGGGCACCCCGCCGGCAACGCCAGGTATACCGGCGGCGCAAAGTCCGATTGTGACGGATGCCGAATTTGATCGAGCGCTGAGCGAGTCGGTTGGCGGCAAACTGACGATTAACGCCAAAAACCTGCAATCGGGCAGCGTGTCGGTTGAATTGACCCATAGTCAGCTTACCCGAGCCGAAAAAGCGGGAATTAGGGTAATTGAGATCCGTACGGAGCTGGCCGTTATGCAGCTGCCGCTATCCTTGATGATGACTTCCAGCAGCAGCAATACGGCAAAGCTGACGGTCAGCCAAGTTGACCCTCAAAAGCTTCCGCGAGCTGCGCGATCCATAATCGGCGAAAACACCGTCCTTGATTTCACATTAACGGTAGACGGCAAAACCGTCACAGCGTTCGGCGAAGGGCAAAGCGTGAGGGTGACGATGCCTTATCATTTGAGGAGCGGTGAGAGACCGGGACAGGTGGTCGTCTACTATATCGCGGAGGATGGCACGCTTGAGACGATCGAAAACGGCCGTTATAAGCCAAGCGCCGGCGAAGTGGAATTTAAGACAAAGCATTTCAGTTCTTTTACAGCGGCAGAGAGCAAGGTTTCCTTCTCCGACCTGAACGAAGCCGCTTGGGCGCGGGAAGCGATAGAAGCGCTTGCAGCCCGCGGCATTGCGAAGGGAGTATCCGCAGCGTCCTACTCGCCAAATTCTGAAGTGACCCGAGAGCAATTCATTCATCTCCTGGTGCAAACCCTTGAGCTGGAAGCAAAAGCGGCCGAGCAGTCTTACACGGATGTGGCAGCCGGCTCGTACTATGAAACGTCTATTGCGGTAGCCTCAAAGCTAGGCATTATTAAAGGTAAGCCGGATGGCCGGTTCGGTGTCGGCGAATCCATTAGCAGAGAGGACATGGCTGTAATGGTTTACCGGGCGATTGGAGAGACGGGCGCATCATTGCCGGGAGGCACAGACGACCGAACGTTTGAGGATGCGGAACGAATCCCGGCTTACGCATTCAAAGCGGTTACGGGACTTGCACGCGCAGGTATCGTGAACGGCAAGCAGGGCGGCGTGTTCGACCCTGCGGGTACGACGACCCGGGCGGAAGCGGCAGTGATCTTGTACCGGCTGCTTGAACTGCAATAGCTGATCGATTTTCAGGATTAATGAGAATAGCTGCGCCTGTATGGGGCAGCTATTCTTATTTTTTGATTGACGAAGGCTTTCCTGAAAAAGCATATTAGTACAAGATTTCCAATTCGAAGGAGGGGATAACAGTGTCTATTTCTTCGCTTACGATCCGGACGGGAATAAGCTCGACATTTGGAGCGGCTGGCCGAAATAAGCAGAGGCAGTAAAGGGTTTTTAAGACCTTTACTGCCTCTGCTTTTCATTTATTTATAGATCCGGTATTGTCCGCTTAACGCGAGCAGGCTGAAGAAATAAAGGCAATTGTCATAATAACGGCGGACGCCGTCACGCAGCGGCGTGTTCCAGAATAAGCGGACGAAATGCTCGGCATCCGGACCGTCGGCCGCAAGTGTTGCCATCGCGTTCGTCGCCAGCAGGCCGATTGGATGCAAGGCCGGTTCATCGAACGGCTGCCCGTCTATCGTGTAACGCCGGTAATCGGATACTTCAATGCCGCGGAAGAAATGCTGCAGACGGTTCGACTGACCGATCTGCCACGGATCGGCCCGGAACCACTCCCAATCAAGGCCGATATTGGCCGCCACCCGGTAGGCGTCGCTGAAGAAATGGCGATAATCGCCGTGGCGCTGCGGCTCGGCGGGCGTTCCATCGAAGTTCGCGTATTCGGGAGAGAGACCGGTTACCGGATGGCACGCCGTATGAAGATAAGCCCGGCTGGCCGATGCGGCCTCCCGCCAAAATGCCCGGTCCTGCTCGTCCGCGCGCTCCGCGAACAGCTCGTAGAAATGCGGCAGATGATAGGAGGGGTCGCTAAACGGCGATTCCGGAATAAATTTAATTAATTTTGTAGCCGGATCCCACATCGGGTCGCCTTCCCCTTGTTCGCCTTGATGAACGCAAGCCCGCAAGATCGCCTTGGCTTGAACGGAATAATCGAAGGGCTCGGGTCCGTCTCCCCAACGGCTCGAAGCGAAGAACAGCGCCATCGCGTAGAACTCCTCGCCGTCAGGCGCGGGACCTTGCGATAGGCGAGTGCCGTCCGTTTTGCAGTGCCAGGCGAAATAATCTTTGTATTTTCCTTCCGTGTGCTGCATGAATGTTTTTGAAAATTTCCACAGCCGGTCAAAAATATCCTTGTCATTCATCTGCACGGCCATCATCATCCCGTAGGACATGCCCTCGGTCCGCACATCCGTATTGCCGGTGTCCAGGAAGTAGCCCATATCGTCGCCCATCGGATAGTAGATTCTTACATCCGGATCTCCGTTAATCAGCTCCGCCCATGTTCGTTCGAGCTTCGCTTGAATCGTTTTCTCCTCATAACCGAGTTCCTTGAACACGTTACGGTATTCGCCCGTATAATAGGCCCCTTGCGCTGCTGTTGTCATTCGTTATCCTCCTGTTCGCTTGCTGCATCATCCGTATTTTATCATGGAAGCGATTTCAAAAAACTAAGGATGTACATAAAAAATTATAGGATTTTTTGCGTTTCATCAATAGAAAACCTGCAAGATCTATGATTTGCAAGGTAAAAACCCAAGAAACGGACGGGTACGGTTCGGGCGGCGGAAGCGCTACAATGACTTAGAACCAAACGCGGACAGAGGATAAAGGGGGATAGCCATGCCTCAGACAGAGGAACTGCGGGGAGAGACGATCCTTGAAGCATCAGGCGTCAAACGGGTATTCGGGCGGGGGCAAGGAGCGGTTACGGCGCTGGATCAGATCCATTTTGCCGTTCCGGCGGGATCCATGGTTGCGCTGAAGGGCAGATCGGGCTCGGGGAAAACAACGCTTCTTAATATACTCGGCGCGCTGGATGAGCCGACAGAAGGCTGCGTGTTCTTACGCGGCCGGGAAATAACCGGACTGCCCGAGACCGAGAAGAGCCGAATCCGGCGCACGGAAATTGGGCTGGTGTTCCAGTCGTTCGGACTTATTCCGCTTATGTCCGCTTATGAGAACGTTGAGTTCGGTCTGCGCGTAACGGGCGCTTCGGCGAAGAGTAACCGCGCAGCGGCGGAGCATGCGCTGGAGCAAGTCGGGATGCGGGAGAGGATGAGACACCGGCCGATGGAGCTGTCGGGGGGCGAGCAGCAAAGGGTGGCAATCGCGCGCGCGATCGCGCATCAGCCTTCGCTTCTTATCGCGGACGAGCCGACTGCAGAGCTGGACAGCAAAATGGGGCTGCAAATTATGCGCGTATTTCGGGACCTTGTGAGCTTCTCCGGCATGACGATCGTGTTGACGTCGCACGATCCCGGCATTATGGAGCTTGCCGATTACGTGATTGCATTGGAGGATGGAAAAATTGTATCGCACACATAGGATACAGCGTTTGTTCGCTCAACTGAAAAAGCTGCCGGTCAAAAACGGCATCGCGCTTGCCGTGATGTTCACGATGGCCGGCTGCTCGCTTCTGCCCGCCGAAGAGGAGACGCTTCAGCCGCCTCTTGTTCAGCCGGCATCGGAGCCGCTCGATATCGTGGAGGCCGCAAAGGGGAATATCGAAACGTATTTGAAGGGAACGGCGAATTTTGTTTCCGCCAGCTCGGCCGAGCTATCGTTCAAAGAAACCGGCGGCCGCTTGAAGTCGATCAACGTGAAGGTAGGCGACGAGGTGAAGGAGGGCGAACTGCTCGCGGAATTGGAGACAGGCGATTTGGAGCTGCAGCTTAAGCTGCAGAGATTGAACGTGGAGCGAGCCCGCTTGCTCTATTTGGATGCCAAAACCTCCGGCGTCAGCGAGACCGATTTGCGGCTGCGAGAAATCGATATGGAGCGCGAGCAGCTTCAGCTTGACAATATGGAGAACAAGCTTGCCTCTTCTCGTCTGTACGCTCCGATCTCGGGAGTCGTCGTTTTTGCGGAATCGCTTGTAGAAGGTGAAATGGTGAATGCATTCCAAACCATTGTTACGGTTGCGGATCCAGACAAGATGCAGCTGACTTACGTCGCCTCGGAGTCGAAGGATCTCCTTCCCATTGAAGCGGGGATGCCGGCCAATTTGAAATATAAAGGAAAAGAATATACAGGCAAGGTGCTGCAATCGCCATCTAACGCCCCTCTTGCAGGCGACGCAGCTAAGGCGGAGCGCAATGCGGTGACCATCATTATCGGCATGGATAACGCTCCCGATGACGTGCAGATCGGACATAGCGCCGAGCTTACGATTCGCCTGCAAAGCCGCGAGAATGTGATCGTGCTCCCTCGTTCGGCGATCCGCTCCTATATGGGACGAAGCTACGTGCAGGTGACGGATGGCGAACGCCGCAAGGAAGTCGACGTCGAGCTTGGGCTGTCGACGCCGACTCAAGTGGAGATTGTAAAGGGGCTTGAGGAAGGCGATCAAGTCATTCTGAACAATTGACGAAACCATGAATGCCGGGACGCCCGGGAAGGGAAAGAGGTGTAAGCATGGCCTTATGGACAATGATCCTTCGCAAAATGGCCAATAATAAGTGGCTGCAGCTGAACTTATGGCTGGGCCTCACAGTGTGCGTGGCTTTGTTCAGCTCCATGCCCCTGTACTCGGAGGCCATTCTGCAGCGGACATTGATCAAGGAGCTGCAGCAAACGCAGCTTCAAAGCGGCGTATATCCCGGATTTATCCGGATCGCTACGAGCGTATCCTCATCTCAGATGGATGAGAAGACAATAGAAACGATCGCCAAAGCGGACCGGTTCGCGGCGGCCATTCCGGAACGGGCAGGGCTTGAGCTGCTGTCCTTCTACCAGCAGCGGTTTACGCACAAAATGAAGGTGTACGGCGCAGACGCCAATGAACAGGAGAAGCAGTACCAGAAGACGGCCGGGAGCTTTCAGTCATTGTCCGATATGGAGAAGCGGGTGAAGCTGATCGAGGGACGCATGCCGGCCGACCGTCAGGACGGGATATTCGAGGCGCTTGTCACGCAGAAGTTCTTGTTTGCAACGAAACGAGGGCTCGGAGAGGAATTGGTTCTGGAATCGCCGGAATCGGATCGCAGCACATTCCGCGTCATTCCTGTCGGCATTATCGAGACGAATGCCGCGGCCGATCCCTACCTGCCTTACCTGACGACGGAGAGGGAGGACAGCCTTCTCATTCCGTTCGAGCAGTTCGAACGCGAATTCGTCAAGGGCGGCAAAGCTCGGCTTACGGATCTGGAGTGGCGGTTCGCTTTGAATTACGAGCAGCTTACCGTAGAGAAAGTGGAGAAATTCTCCCAGGCGGGAGCGGACATTAAGCGATACTTCCGAGGACGTCTTGGCGTGGCGGAAGTAAACATGCCGGCAATCGAAACCGTCGCTTCGTATCAAGGCAAGCAGGAAAAGCTGGATCTTATGATGGTATCTCTTTATGCTCCGGTCATGCTGATGCTCGCTTTCTACTTGTATATGACGGCCAATCTCATCATCGAGCGGCAGAAGACGGAAATTTCCGTTCTGCGGAGCAGGGGCGCGAGCCGCCTTCAGATTATGACGGCGTACGTCATTGAAAGTACGATGCTCGGCGCCGCCGCTTTGGCGGCCGGGCCGTTCCTTGGCGTATGGTTCACGGGAGCGCTGGGCGCGTCGAACGGCTTTTTGGCGTTCGTTCAGCGCTCCGCACTCGACGTCAGCTTATCCAGCAACGCTTATAAGATCGCGGCAGCCGCTGTCGGAGGGGCCATTCTGCTCATTCTGATCCCGGCATTCCTCGCAACGAGGGTAACGATTGTCGGTCACAAGCAGCAAATGGCGCGTCTTGGAAAAGCGCCTTTCTGGCATAAGGCGGGAGTTGACCTCATCCTGGTCGGCTTCTCGTTATATCTCCTCTACAATTTCAATAGGAGACAAGAGGATGTGAAGCGGCTTGCGCTCGATGCCGACGCGCTGCAGCTGGATCCGATGCTGTTTCTTATGCCGGCGATATTTGCTCTAGGCGGGGGGCTGCTTGTCCTGCGTGTGTATCCGTGGCTCATCCGTCTCGTATATTGGGCGGGCAGAAGATGGTGGCCGCCCGCGCTGTACAGCTCGCTTATTCAAATTAGCCGTTCCTCGGGACAATATTTAACGATTAAGGTGTTCCTGATTATGACCGTCGCAACGGGGCTGTTCAGCGCTAACGCGGCCCGGACGATCAACGACAATATGGATAGCAAGATTCGCTATGCGATTGGGGCGGATATCGCGATCGCCACGAAGTGGGAGAGTGACGCGCCGCCGCCTTTGTCCACCGAATCGATGCCCCAAATGGGGACGGCCGCAGGGAGTCTAACAGAGCCGAGAAGGGTGCAGTATACGGAACCTCCATTCGAGGCGTTTGAAAGTCTAGAGGGCGTGGAGGCCGTCGCCAAGGTGTTCCGCAAGCCGGATGCCAGATTTAGCGCGGGCGCAAGCGGCACGTCGGGCAAAACGGAGCTCATCGGCATTGATACGATGGCTTTTGGAAACGCGGCATGGATGAAGGGAGGTCTGCTGGAGTATCCCATCAACAGCTATTTGAATCTCATTGCGCCGGAGCCGAAGGCGGTGCTGATCTCGCGTTCGCTTGCCGACAAAGCCAAGCTGAAGCCGGGCGATCCGATTCGCTTGAATTGGGACGGCTTGGACCAGGCGCAATTTACCGTTTTCGGCATTATCGATTATTGGCCGAGCTGGAATCCGCTTCCGTCCGTTGCCGGCAATGAAGAAGGTAAGGCGGCTCCGCCGCATCTGGTCGTCGGCCATCTCGGCACGATTCAAAACCGGTTGGCAGTCGAACCTTATGAAGTGTGGTTGAAGCTGAAAGCCGGCGCGTCGAGCCAGATGGTATACGATCAATTGGCGGAGCGAAAGGTGCCGGTTACGAGCCTTCGCGACGCGACGCAGGAGCTGATCCGTTCGGTCAACGACCCGTTCCGTATGGCGGTTAACGGCGTCATGACGCTCGGATTCGTCATCTCCATGCTGATCTGCTTCTTCGGCTTTCTGCTCTTCTGGCTGTTGACATTAGCCGGAAGATCGTTGCAATACGGCGTGCTAAGGGCCATGGGGCTGCCCTTCCGGCAAATCATCGGCATGCTCGTCAGCGAGCAATTGCTGACCTCCGGGGCGGCTGTCCTAATCGGGGTCGTCATCGGCAACACGACCAGCGAGCTGTTCGTGCCTTTATTCGAAATGTCATTTGCGACCGCCGATCAGGTGCCGCCTTTTGAAATAACCTACCATCAAAGCGATTACTTGCGGCTGTACGGGATCGTGGGCACGATGCTCGCGTCCGGTCTGCTCGTGCTCGCTTATAGGCTGTCTCGCACGCGTATTGCCCAGGCGCTTAGATTGGGAGAGGAGTAAGCGATGATTCAATGCGAAGGTTTGGTTAAAATTTATAAAACCGCCGACCTGGAGGTCGTTGCGCTTCAAGGGCTCGACATGCTGGTGGAGGAAGGCGAGCTTATGGCGATTATCGGCAATTCCGGCAGCGGCAAGTCTACGCTGCTGAACATGCTGGGCGGTCTTGATAAGCCGTCGGCCGGCAAGCTGCTGGTCGACGGACAGGATTTGCTCGCTTTCGGCGAGAGGGAGCTGGTGGCCTATAAGCGGGAGACGGTCGGATTCGTCTGGCAAAACAATGCGCGCAATCTGATTCCTTACTTAAGCGCCATGGAGAATGTGGAGCTGCCCATGCTGCTGAAGGGCAAGCGCCGCAGAGCGCGGGCAATTGAGCTTCTAGAGGCGGTGGGACTCGGCCATCGGACCAAGAATAAGCTAAGCGAATTATCCGGCGGGGAGCAGCAGCGGGTGGCGATTGCCATCGCGCTTGCGAACAATCCGCGGCTGCTTCTAGCCGATGAGCCGACCGGTTCGCTTGATACGAACACGTCAAACCAGGTGCTGGATTTGTTCCGTTCGCTCAATCGAACGATCGGTATTACGATCGTCATCGTTACGCATGATCCTCAGCTTGCGCGTAAGGTGGACCGGGTCGTTCAAATCCGCGACGGCAAGACGTCCGCGGAAATAATTCGCCGCGTATCGTATGCGGAGGAGCTTGCGCGAATGGACGCCGAGGATGCCCTTCGGGCAGCGGAAGAGGAGAGCCATATCGAATATGCCGTTGTGGATAAGGCGGGCCGGCTTCAAATTCCAGCCGGTTACCTGGATGCGGACGGGTTCAAGGACAGCAACAAAGTACGCGTCGAGATGGAGGGCGGACGAATCGTCCTCTATCCCGGAAAAGAAGCGGGATAAGCCATAAGCGAGATCCCTCCAAACAGAAAAAGGTCGTTCAGGTATCCGTTCCTGAACGACCTTTGTGCGTTTATGCCGTAATCGACATCATTTTCCGGTACTCGTTCGCGCTTACGCCGGTGTACGACTTAAATTTTTTGTAGAACCAGTCCATCTCGGAATACCCGACCTCGTTCGCGATCTCATAAACCTTCAGGTCCGTGCTCTCGAGCAGGGCTTTGGCTTTCTCCATGCGCTGCTTCAGCAAATATTCGTTGAAGGTCATTTTCTCGTGATATTTAAACTTCTGACCAAGATACGAGCAATTAAAATGCAGAATATTGGAAATTTCTTTAAGCGTAATATTTTGACTGAGGGCTTCCGATACGTATTCCTTCACCTTGTCGATAACGGAAATTTCGGAGGCGGCCTCTTCCGGAGGCTGCTTCTCCCGGACTGCTCCGTCTGCGGAATCCAGCCGCCGTTTGATGAGCTGAAGGCTTGCCGAAAGATCCTCCGCGCAGAGCGGCGCGGGCAAATAATCGCTGACTTGATAGTACATCGCTTTCCTCGCGAGCTGGAAGTTTGTTCCGTCGCCTATAAGGAGGATCGGGATCCGGCTTTCGGCGCGAATCCGGCTGCACAGCGCAAGGCCCTCCTCCGGCATGCCGACCATGTTAATCAGAACGAGCGAATAGGGCTTCGTTGAGAGTAAAGTCAAAGCGCTATCCGCAGAGTCGGCATCGTTTTCTATGGAGAAGCCGAGTACGCTCCAATCCAGCGCATCTCTCGTTTTCGAACCCGAATGTCGATTTAATTCAACGACCAGCACGTTGTACATCATGATACCCCCAATACATTTTCCGGCACTCCCGACACGCATGCCTCAGAAAGATTACGCTTTCATTATGGAAAATGAAAAAAACTTTCACAATGTGCTTATCTTTATATCGCTAGCAGATGTTTACCTTTTCATTTTTTGGGCGCCTTCTCGATGTCCGCCGCTCACACGAATCTATTATTTGACGGGTAATAGACCTTGATTTCCACAGGTTGTTGGCCTCGTAATGTAAGCGCTACACTTTGGGTGTGTTCACAATTGCTGAGGGGGATGGAAGATGCGGATACGAAAAATGATGGCTCTGCTGTGCGCGATGGTGCTGGTGCTCGCGGCATGCAGCGGCGGTACCGGCGCCTCTAATAACGGTACGGGCAACGGAGGCAACAACAGTACGAATACGGGCGCGAACAACGGCGCGACGGAAACGCCGGCGGCCAGCAACGCGGGCAATACCGGCGAAGAAGACGTATACAGCACGCCGGAAATGGATTTCGACTTAGGCGGCAAAACGATCAAAATTGTCTCGTGGTGGGACATGACGATCCCGGAGGACAATCCGGACAATATTCAGCGCAAGAAAAACCTGGAAGCTCTCATGGAAAAACATAATTTCAAAGTCGAATACGTGTCCATCGACTACGGCGAGTATCAAGAGAAGGTAACCGCTTCGCTGCTTGCGGGCGAGCCGATCGGCGATATCGTTCGCCTAGGCAAAACGTATACGGTGCCGACGCTTGTGAAACAAGATTTGCTGTGGCCGATTGACGAGTATACGAAAAATCCGGTCGCGTTCAACCAGAAGGTGACGAACGAGTACTACACGTATGAAGGCAGAGGCTACGGCTTTACGGAAAACCAAGCGAATCTGGTGCAAGGCATATTCTATAACCGCACGCTTATGAACCAGCTCGGACTCAAGGCGCTTCAGGATTATGTGAATGAAGACACCTGGAATTGGGAGACATTCATTCAGGTTGCAAAGGAAGCCAATAAGGATACCAACAACGACGGCAAGCTGGATACCTGGGGTCTAGCGAACGCTGATCTCATGATGCATGCCCTATATTCCAATAACACGGGTCTTACGAAAGGCAACAAACAAAATCTGGACGACCCTGCAACGCTGGAGGCTCTTAATTTCGTCTCCCGTCTAGCGACGGAGCAAGTTGCAAGGCCGACGGAAGGCGGCGACTGGACGGAGCCCGGCCAATTTTTCCGTCAGGGCAACACGCTCATGTATGCCGGCGCGCTGCATGAGATGAGCGGTTTGCAGACGGATTTGCCGGACTACGAGATCGGCTTCGTGCCATTCCCGAAAGGACCGAACGCAACCGAGTATCATTCCGCGGAAGCGTTATACCAAGCGCTGACGATTCCGAAGTCCGTCGATAACCCGGAGCAGCTTATGTACATCTGGGAGAAAATCAACGACATCGATTCCGTGTACGAATATCCGGATCAAGGCTGGTATGAAACCTTGTTCGCGAACGAAGACGACTTGAACAACGCCAAGATGGTTGCGCCTAATATGATCATTCTGGACCATAACACGTTCCCGAATCTGAAGTATTACGATTTCGTCGGCGAGCTGAACAGCGGGGTATCGGTATCCACCGTCGTCGAGAAATATAAGTCGACGTTCCAAGCGGCTATTGACGAAGTGTACGGACCGTAACGTTTGATCACAAGCATCGGCAGTTCCCTTGTAGATCCTCTTCTATATAGGGGCTGCCGATGAATTTGTATACGTCTTGCAGCTGGAGGGGAGAAACGTTGAGCATAAGAAAAAAGAGAGTGTCCATCGCGCTGCTGGCACTTGTCGTATGCGCGGCGTCCTTGTGGGCGTTCTATCCGTCAAGCACGACAGTAAGCGGCGGAGAGGTTCAGGCAATGGCTGATTTCAAAGCGATTACCGATGCGGCCGGGGAAGGCGGCTACGATGCCTACTTGAATCAATATGCGAGCGCGGCAAGACCGGATACGGTCATTCGGATCGAAGGCGAGGATTACGCCGACGCAGTCGGGGGAAGCTTTGCGACCCAGGACGGGCCGTACGGGCTTAGCGGCTCCGCCGTGATGACGCCCGAGTCCGGGACCATCGCCTGGGATGTGCCGGTAGAAACGGCGGGTTTGTATAACATTCGGATACATTACTATCCAATCGAAGGCAAAAGCTCGGCTATCGAAAGACAATTCGAAATAAACGGCGAGATTCCGTTCGATGGAGCGGATATTCTCTTGTTCGACCGCATTTGGGGCAATAAGCTCGAGGAGATTCAACGCGACGACCGAGGCAACGATCTCCGTCCGAGACAAGTGGAGAAACCCGATTGGCAGCTGGCTTCCTTTACGGACCGATACGGTTATTACGATGAAGCCTACGCCTTCTATTTCGAAAGCGGAACGCAGCGGATCTCCTTGACGGCGCTCAGGGAGCCGATGGCAATTGATTATATCGAGCTGTATCAACAGCAGCAGCCGAAAAGCTACGAACAACTGAAGAGCGAGTATTCGAACGGCGGAATAAGGCCTGCGGAGGATCAGGTCGTGCTAATTCAGGCGGAAGATGCGGCGTACAAGTCTTCTCCGACCTTGGCACCGGTATCCGACAGGTCCAGTCCGACCGTTATTCCATATGACGTTTCCAAGATCCGGATGAATTCCATCGGCGGACTCAACTGGAAGCTGCCCGGCCAATGGATTGAGTGGGAGTTCGAGGCTCCCGAAGACGGCTTATACCAAATCGCGTTTAAGGAGAAGCAGAACCAGCTGCGCGGCATCTATGCGACGCGGAGCCTTATGATCGACGGTGAATACCCGTTCCAGGAAATGAAGCGGATCCGCTTTAACTTCCAGCGCGATTGGCAGATGAACGTGCTCGGCGGGGAAGAGCCGTATTTGTTCCACCTTACGAAAGGAAAGCACCGCATCCGGTTGACGGTCTCGCTCGGCGAAATTGCGCCTTTGCTGCGGACAATCGAATCCAGCGTGCTTCAGCTTAACGAGATGTACCGGAAAATTCTTATGATTACGTCGAACACGCCCGACCCCTACCGCGATTACCAGCTGGAGAAGCGGATACCCGATATGGTGACGGTATTCGAGGAGCAGGCAGAGACAATTCAAAGCGTTGCGGATTACCTCGAGCAGGTTACCGGCGAAAAGAGCGACAAGGTAGCCGTCCTGCATTCGATGGTGCATCAGCTGAAGGATATGGCGCAATATCCGGAGACGGTAGCGAAGCGGCTCAATTCGTTCAAAATTAACGTCGGCGGTTTAGGCACGTGGATTCTGACGGTGCGCGAGCAGCCGTTGTCGCTCGATTACCTCGTCATTTCATCGCCGGGCTATGACCTGCCTAGAGCCGAGGCTACGTTCTTTGAAGAAATGAAGCATGAGCTTGGCGCGTATGTTGCTTCCTACACGGAGGATTACGACAGCATCGGCAATACGTCGAGCGGCGGCCGTTCGATCGATGTCTGGATTACGACGGGACGCGATCAGGCCCAGGTGCTGAAGGCGCTGATCGACGATTCGTTCACGCCGGAGACGGGCATCTCCGTGAGGCTGCGCCTCGTGCCGGCCAACATTCTACTGCCGGCCACGCTTGCGGGGGAAGGCCCTGACGTCGCGATGCAAATCGGGGAGGACGTTCCCGTCAATTACGCGATGAGGGGGGCGGCGGCTGACCTGACTCAGTTCGAGGATTACGAAGAGGTGGCGGGAAGATTCCGCGACAGCGGCCTTGAGCCGTACAAGTACGAAGATGGCGTCTACGCGCTTCCCGAGCAGCAGATGTTCCCGATGATGTTCTATCGCCAAGATATTTTGGAGGAGCTTGGTCTGACGCCGCCTCGGACATGGCAGGATGTCTACAATATGATTTCGGTGCTTCAGAAGCATAACATGGAGTTTTATTTGCCTCTCGAAGCGGCGAACGCGACTCCGAACGCAACGCTTGTCCCGAATGCGACGTTCTCGATGCTGCTGTATCAGAACGGCGGCGAGTTTTACCGGGAAGACGGCATGCAGAGCGCGCTTGATTCCGACATCTCAATGGACGCCTTCAAAAGATGGACGCAGTTCTATACCAGCTACAAGTTCCCGCTGCAAGCGGACTTCCCGAACCGGTTCCGGACGGGCGAGATGCCGATCGGCATTGCCGATTATACAACGTATAACATGCTGACGGTCATGGCGCCGGAAATTAAAGGATTATGGGATTTCACGATCGTGCCGGGCACGGAGCTGGCGGACGGGTCGGTTAACCACGAAGTCGCCAGTCACACGACCGCGGTAATGATGCTCGACAACGCCGAAGACAAAGCGTCGGCTTGGGCATTCATGAAGTGGTGGACCGGCAAGGAGCCCCAAATTGCTTACGGCCGGGAGATGGAAGGGCTAATGGGCGAAGCCGCGCGTTATCCGACGGCTAACATCGAAGCGCTCGAGGAGCTGCCATGGCCGGTTAAAGACTATAACAATTTGGAGAGCCAGTGGAAGTGGGTGCAAGGCATTCCGCAGGTACCTGGCGGCTACTTCACGGGCAGGCATCTGGACAACGCCTTCCGCAAGGTCGTCAATGCGAATCAGAACCCGCGCGAGGCGTTCTCGGACTATATTCTCTATATTAACGACGAGATCGAGATCAAGCGGAAGGAATTTAATTTACCGTACGAATAAGGGGGTGGGAGAAGGTGCAAACGGAGACGAACGTAACGACCGCGAAGGACGCCATTCGTCCGGCGCGGCAATCCAGGCTCGCCCGCATTGGCAAAGAATTGAACCGCAGCAAGCATTATTACTTGCTGATGAGTCCTTATATGATCATCTTTTTCCTGTTCACCGTCATACCGGTCGTGCTGTCGCTCGGCCTCAGCTTCTTCTATTTTAATATGCTCGAGTTCCCTCGTTTCGTGGGCTGGCAAAACTATTCGAGACTGTTTCTTAACGACGATATCTTCATGATCGCCTTGAAGAATACGTTGATGTTCGCGGTTATTACCGGCCCGATCAGTTATTTCGCCTGCTTCGTATTCGCGTGGATCATTAACGAGCTGTCGCCGAAAGTGCGGGCCTTTATGACCCTCATATTTTACGCGCCTTCCATTTCAGGCAACGTGTTCTTCATTTGGCTGATCGTGTTTTCGGGAGACAGCTACGGCTATTTGAACGGTTTCCTGATGAAAAGCGGCTTTATTCTTGAGCCGATTCAGTGGCTGCTTGACGAGAAATACATTCTGCCGATCGTCATGATCGTTCAGCTATGGCTCAGCCTCGGCACCAGCTTCCTCGCGTTTATCGCGGGCTTGCAGACGATCGATAAGACGTTAATTGAAGCGGGGGCGGTTGACGGAATTAAGAACCGCTGGCAGGAGCTGTGGTATATTACGCTGCCTTCCATGAGACCGCAGCTGATGTTCGGGGCTGTCATGCAGATTACGGCTTCGTTCGCGGTAGCGGATATCTCGATTGCCTTGGCGGGCTTCCCGAGCGTGAACTATGCGGCGCACACGGTCGTGACGCATCTGATGGATTTCGGCACGATCCGGTTCGAGATGGGGTACGCGTCCGCGATCGCGACGGTGCTGTTCTTCCTAATGATCGGCTCGAACAAGCTGACGCAGAAATTGCTTAGAAAGGTGGGCGAATAATCGTGGTATACAGATGGATGACTGCCTTTCGGACGCCCAAAAAGCTTAACCGTTCCTTCACCGTCAGCTTCATGCTGTTCGCATTCCTTGCCGTATTCGGCGCTTTCATGGCATTGCCTCTCATTTATGCGGTGAACAATGCGTTTAAGCCGCTCGATGAGCTGTTTATTTTCCCGCCGCGATTTTTCGTGGTGAATCCGACCTTGGAGAACTTCTATGACCTGTTCGCCTTGATGGGAAATTCCTGGGTTCCGCTGTCCCGGTACATTGCCAACACGCTGCTCATAACGATCATCGGTACGGCGGGGCATATCCTGTTGGCGTCGGCTGCGGCTTACCCGCTCGCCAAATACCGGTTCTACGGCTCAACCGCGCTGTTCTCCATCGTCGTGCTGTCGCTGATGTTCTCGCCGCACGTCACAGCAATTCCGAACTACATGGTGATGTCGTGGCTCGGCTGGATTAATACGCATGCTTCGATTATTATCCCGTCGCTGGCGTTCCCGCTCGGATTATTCCTAATGAAGCAATTTATGGAGCAAATTCCCGACGCGCTGCTGGAGGCCGCGAAGATCGACGGCGCGAACGAGTACCGCATTTACTGGAGCATTGTCATGCCGAATGTAAAGCCGGCGTGGCTGACGCTTATGATATTGCAGTTCCCTATGCTGTGGGGCTCGGACGGAGGCAGCTTCATCTACAGCGAGAACCTGAAGACGCTTCATTACGCGCTGGGGCAAATAACGCTCGGGGGTATCGCCAGGGCCGGCGTCGGCGCCGCGGTCGCGTTAATTCTGATGATCGTTCCGATCACGCTCTTTATCATCTCCCAGAGCAGCGTCATGCAGACTATGGCGACTTCAGGGATGAAGGATTAGAAAGGAGCCGCGATGATGATAAAAAGCATGTTTAAGGGAAGAACGCTGCTCCTGCTTGCAATATGCTGCCTGCTCGGCACATCGCTTGGCGCTCCGGCGGCTTATGCCGACGGGGAGGGAGCTTCCTATAACTACTCGTTCTGGGGGAATACCGTCACGTCGCCCGCGGCTTATCAGGCAACGGACTTGTACAACGGCTCCGATTTGGGCGCGGGCGCTTTTAAGGAACCCAACGATTTGCATGTAGCCGCAGATAACCGCATTTACGTGCTGGATTCGGGCAATAACCGGATCGTCATCCTGGATGAGCGGTTCAAGCTTGACCGGGTTATCGATTCCTTCGTACGGGACGGGCAACCGGACACGTTCGCGAATCCGCAGGGACTGTTCGTGACGGACAAAAATGAAGTCATCGTTGCCGATACGGGCAACCATCGCGTTGTTCATCTAAATTCGGACTTCGAATGGGTGAAAACAATCGAGGCGCCGGAATCCGAGCTGCTCCCGGCGAACTTTCAGTTTCAGCCTGTTCGCGTCGTGATGGATAAGGCTCAGCGGACTTATGTCATGGCAACCGGCGTCTTCGACGGTTTTATGGAATTTAACGCGGAAGGAGCTTTCACGTCCTTCATCGGAGC
Organism: Paenibacillus nanensis; assembly: GCF_003583765.1. Classification (GTDB taxonomy): domain Bacteria; phylum Bacillota; class Bacilli; order Paenibacillales; family Paenibacillaceae; genus Pristimantibacillus; species Pristimantibacillus nanensis. The sequence goes on along the minus strand of NZ_QXQA01000002.1, from coordinate 59,514 downwards.
GAACCGCGTCTACATCGACCCGGTCGAATATTTCTGGAAACAGATTTCGACGCAAGCGCAGCGCAGTCAGATGGTCATGTTCACCCCGACGGAGTTCACGAACCTTGACATCGATGGCGAAGGCTTCCTTTACGCGACGAACGGCGATCAATGGGGCGATAACATCAAAAAGCTGAATGCGCAAGGAAACGATATTTTAAGGCGCACCGGTTACTTCAGCCCGCAAGGGGACATCCGGTACTCGGTCGATACCGGTCCATCGAGACTGATCGATATCGATGTCGGGGACAGCGAAATCTATTCCGTGCTCGACTCGAAGCGGGGGCGCATCTTCACGTACAACGGCGACGGCCATTTCATGTACGTGTTCGGCGGACTCGGCAACCTGCTCGGCGAGTTCAAGACGCCGACGGCCATCGAACGTATCGGCGACGATTTTATCGTGCTGGACAAAGCGCTCGGCGAAATCACGGTGTTCCGGACGACGGCATACGGCCGGACGCTGAACGAAGCCGTTCGAAGCTACTACCGCGGCGATGAGCAGAAGGCATACGAATTGTACAGCGAGACTGTCAATATGAACGCGAATTTGGAATTCGCTTACGCCGGTATCGGCAAGGCGCTGCTTCGCCAAGGCGACTATGAAGAAGCGATGAAGCATTTCAAGCGAAGCATGGATCAAGGTAATTATTCCAAGGCGTTCCTTCTCCACCGCAAAGAAGTGCTGCGTCAATATTTCGGAGGAATCATGACCGTGATCGTTGCGGCTGCGGCAATCTGGCTGGGGACGATGGCCTACCTGAAATCGGCGAGGAGAAAAAGGGGTGTGTCCTATTGAATAAAGAGCTCGTAAAATTCCCGTTCCACCTCATTGTTCATCCGTTCAACGGTTATTGGGATTTGAAGTACGACCGGGGTACCAAATTCAATTTAATGGTTTCGTATGCCGTATTGCTGCTATTGGCGGTCACAAATATATTGAGTGCGCAGTACAGCGGGTTTCTCGTCAATCTGTACAACCCGAACGAGATGAACAGCCTGCTGGAAGTGGTCTATGTCGTAGTGCCGGTGCTCTTCTGGTGCGTCGCCAATTGGTCGCTGACTACGCTTATGGACGGAGAAGGAAAATTCGTTGAAATTTTTACGTCGACCTGCTACGCCTTGATCCCTCTTGTCGTCGTTAATTTTCCATGGATATGGCTCAGCAACGTCATTTCGCTTCAAGAGACATCCTTTTATTACTTTTCGAACGCTGTCGCCGTCTTGTGGTTCCTGTTCCTGCTTTTTGTGGGCAACATGACCGTGCATCAGTTCTCCGCGGGGAAGACGCTCGGCATTATGGCGCTCACCGTCGTGGCAATGGGTTTTATGGCATTTATCGGGCTGTTGTTCTTCAGTCTGGTGCAGCAAATCATAGCCTTCATATCCGTTATCTATCAAGAATTGGTCATGAGGAGCTAGGAAGGAGGGGGAGTGATGGCCATTAACGCAAAAAACTTACTGCTAGGCGCCTGCCTGCTGCTCAGCCTGCTCGCGGCCGGCTGCTCGGATGCCGCGAATACCGCGAGTTCGGATGGCGAGCCAGCGGTCGCCGCTTTTGAACAAGGCAAGCCTCTCACGGCGGCCTTCACGGATTCACGAGCCGCCGGCATGAAGGGAGTAGCCGAGAATAACGAGCTTCGGCTGCTTGTGGACGATCAATCGGGAGCGGTAGCTGTCGTCCATAAAGCCAGCGGAGAGATTTGGTACAGCAATCCGACCGATCGCGATACCGACTCCCTGGCCGCCGGCGTGAACAAGAGCGAATTGTCCGCTCAGCTCAAGCTTCAATATTACAACTCGTTCGGACAGATTAACGCGGTAAATTCCTTTACGGATGCCGTCGTGCACAAGCAAATCGGCTTTGAGCCTATTCCAAGCGGAGTGAGAGTGAACTATCAATTCGGGACGAGCGCCAAGTCTGCTGAAGATATGCCGCAGAAGATGAGCGCCGCCCGTTTCGAAGCGCTGCTCGGCAAGCTGGACAAAGCGGGCCAGCGCGCGTTGATGCTTGTCTATACGGAAGAGAAAGAAAGCGGCGTGTTCGTGCGCAACGATGGCGCGCTTAAGGGACTCCAGCTGGAGCGGGCGCTCAAGGCTTTCGAAGACGCCGGGTATACGGAAGACGAGCTGGCGATCGACATCGCGGAGAATAACCTAAGTCAGACGAAGCCGGAGCCCCGATTGTTTTTTGCCTCGATCGAATACACGCTGGATGGGGACAGTCTTGTCGCCAAAGTGCCCGTGGACAGCATCCGCTATCCGGAGGAGTATCCCGTAAGCACGGTGTCGCTGCTTAGCTACTTCGGCGCCGGTGGAACGGAGGAGGAAGGCTCGATCTTCGTGCCGGACGGCTCTGGCGCGCTAATCCGCTTTAATAATGGCAAAACGCAATATCCGGCCTATCAGCAGCCGGTGTACGGCTCGGATAAAACGATGGACCGCACCGAAGACGCGGTGAATACGCAGGAGATCCGCCTCCCCGTGTTCGGCCTCTTGAAGGAAGGAGGCGCGATGCTCGGCATCATCGAGCAAGGCGCGTCGGCCGCGACCGTAAACGCCGATATTAGCGGCAAAATCAATAGCTACAATTACGTGTATCCAAGCTTTACCGTCCTGAACAAAGCCGATATGACCCTTAACGCGAATGACCAGCAGCGTTCGATTCCGGCATTCCAGAAGCGCCCGATGTCGACCGATTTTTCGGTCCGTTATGCGTTCCTCGGCGGGGAACAAGCATCCTTGAAAGGGATGGCGCACTATTATCAGCAGTATTTAATTCAAAGCAACGGGCTTCCGGAACCTGCGCAAGCCGAAGAGAAAGCGGGCAATATGCCGTTCTATCTGCAGCTGATCGGCAGCATCTCCAAGCAGAAGCATTTCGCGGGCATTCCTTACCGGGCGCTGGAGCCTCTGACGACGTTCGAGCAGGCGGAGGACATCGTCAAGCAGCTGCAGCAGCTGGAGATCCGCGATATTAAGCTGCGATATGCCGGCTGGTTCAATGAAGGACTCGACCATAAGGTGCCGGATAACATATCGGTCGATAAGGAAATCGGAGGCAGCAGGGGAATGAAAGCCTTCGCTGCGTTCGCCAAGGAGCAGAACGTCGAGCTCTATCCGGATGTCGCCGTCCTGATGGCCAATTCCGGTTCCGGATTTAATGAAGCAAAGGAAGCGGCCAGGACGCTTCGCGGGGATCCCGCAACGATCTATCCTATTGATTTGGCGCTTAATCGCCGTGACCGAAGTAAAAGTCCGTCTTATATCGTCTCGCCTAAGAAGGCAGCCGGATACGTGGACGGTTTGCTCGATGATTTTGCGGCATTCGAAACGGGCGGCATTTCGCTTCGGGACCTGGCGGATCAGCTGAACAGCGATTTCCGCAAAAACAAGCTGATTGACCGCGCGGAATCCGAGCGTCTGTCCGTACAGTCCTTGAACAAGATGAAAGAATCGGGCATGAATGTGATGGCTGAGGGCGGGAATGCATATGCGCTGCCGTTCCTGACCGATATTACGAACGCGCCGATGTCGAGCAGCAAATTCAAAATCGAAGATGAAGAGGTTCCGTTCTACCAAATGGTTGTGCGCGGGTATGTCGATTACGTTGGCGCGCCATACAATTTGTCCACCTACACCGATGTAAAGCCGTACATTTTGAAATGTCTGGAGTACGGCGCGGGCGTCTATTTCGAATGGATTTATGAGCCTAACTTTAAGGTCAAGGATACGGACGACAACCATCTGTACGCGGTGAATTACGAGCTTTGGATCGATGAGGCGGCAGACATTTACCGTGAAGTGAACGCGATATTGAAGAATGTGCGGCACGAACCGATTACGGATCACGAGAAGCTGGAAGACGGCGTATTCCGAACGGAGTACGGAAACGGCATGTTCATCATCGTGAATTATAACCGGTCCGCCGTGACGGTAGACGGGCGGACGATCGAAGCCGAGAGCTATGTGACGGGTGGTGTGCAATCATGAAATCCTTTTTGAAGCTCGGATTCAAAGGGCGAACGTACGCGCAGCAGAAAGCTTTCTGGGGATTCCTCTATGTCCTGCCGTGGCTGCTTGGGTTCATCTTCTTCTTCCTTGTCCCGCTGCTGACGTCTTTACGGTACAGCTTCAGTACGATCGAGGCCAAATCCAGCGGCATCTTAATATCGTTCGCCGGTTGGAAAAATTACGTCGAGGCTTTAACCGTCAACACGAGCTTTAACCGCACGCTGACGGAATCCATTGTCAATATGGTGGTCAATGTGCCGCTCATCGTTATTTTCAGCTTGTTCCTGGCCGTCTTGCTTAATCAGAAATTTGTAGGCCGGTCGGTGGCGCGGTCCATTTTCTTCCTGCCGGTTATTCTCGCCTCCGGCGTCATTATGAGCCTGGAGAGCACAAGTTTGGTGCAGGCCATCAATGACCAGAGCGAAAGCTCAGGCGTTCTAAGCGGCTTCGGCAGCTTTGAGCTTGCGCGGATGATGCTGCAAGCCGGTGTCAGCGAAACGATCGTCGACTACTTGACGGGGGCCGTTGACCGCATTTATCAAATCGTCAGCCAATCCGGCGTCCAGATTCTGATTTTTCTGGCGGGCATTCAGACCATTTCGCCTCAGCTGTACGAAGCATCCAAAATTGAAGGCGCGACCGGCTACGAAGCGTTCTGGAAGATCACGTTTCCCATGGTCAGCCCGCTCATTCTGGTCAATATGATTTATACGATCATCGATTCGTTCTCGCGCAACGCGCTGACGGATCTCATCCGCGATACGGGCTTCGTCAATTTCAATTTCGGGCTTAGCTCGGCTATGGCTTGGATCTATTTCGTTGCGATCGCTGTCATCCTTCTGATCAGCACGTATCTGGTATCCCGGAAAGTCTTTTATCATGAATAGGAGGAAGGTGCAAGCGATGATTCTTACCCGGTTGTTATCGATCGAAAGCTGGAAGCGCTGGCTGTGGACGATCGTAAGGCTGACGTTGATCGCTGGTTTGTCATTCGTCATCCTGTACCCGATTCTGCAAAAAATAGCAACGGCCATCAAGCACCAGTCGGATCTCTATTCGCCTATCGTCGTCTGGATTCCTGAGACATTCACGCTCGACAATTTCCGGAACGCGATCGAAATTATGGATTATTGGGAGACGCTGCTTAATACGTTTTCTTTATCGGCCATGACGACCATACTGACCGCAGTTTCCTGCGCGCTGGCGGGTTACGGCTTTGCCAGGCTCAAGTTTAAAGGAAGCAACCTGTTGTTTGCCGGTGTAATTCTGACGATATTGGTGCCGCCGACAACGATTCTTATCCCGATTTATTTGAATTTGAAGGATTTTACGCTGATGGGCATTATTCCTTTGCTTACCGGCAAGCCCGTCAATCTGTTGAACTCGTATTGGCCGTTTATTCTGACATCCCTCACGGCGAACTCGCTCAAAGCCGGGTTATACATTTTTATATTCCGGCAGTTCTTCAGAGGCATTCCGAAGGAAGTGGAGGAAGCGGCGTACATCGACGGCGCGGGCGTAGGCAGAACGTTTACGCGGATCATGCTGCCGAATGCAATTCCGGCCATCATTACGACAACGCTGTTTTCGTTCGTGTGGCAGTGGAACGACAGCTTTTTCACGACGACCTATCTCACCTCAAGCAAGGTGATGTCGACCCAATTGTCTTCGTTGCCCTATAATCTTGCGATCGAGCTATCGGGAGGGGACGCATCCAAAGCCGATCCGTTCTACTTGAGCATGGTTCAGGATACAGGCATTTTGCTCGCGATTCTGCCGCTGATCATCATTTATTTGTTTGTACAGCGGTATTTCGTCGAAAGCATTGAACGAACGGGAATTGTTGGTTAAAAAAATGGAATAGAGTGGAAGGAAAGCGCCTTGCAAAAGCCGAACTTATCGGCAAGGCGCTTCTTTTGTTCTTGGAAATGAGGGAGTCGATTGAAGCAAATGAGCAAGAAATCTACAAAGGCGGCTTTATACACAGTCATTGGTGTGGTACTGCTTGTCATTCTGCTGTTCGTTACGAATCGTTATGAAGGGAATGGCTCTGGAGAGATGCCGGACAGCACGCAGACTGAATTAAGCGCAGATGCTCCGGCAGCCGAGAATGAACCGGCAGGCAAGCCGGATGAGAAGGACGGGGCTGAGCGTTCTGCGGCTCCTTCCGCATCGCCAGTGCCGACTCCTGCGGAGCCTTCGGTGCAGACGGACATTCCTTCGCTTGCGGAGACGTACGCGGAATTTTTCCCGATTGGAGCCGCCATTGAGCCGTTCCAAACCGAAGGGTTGAAGGCCGAGCTGCTGAAGAAACACGTCAATTGGCTGGTTGCCGAAAACGTCATGAAGCCCGACGCGATCCATCCTGCGGAGGATCAATACAATTGGACGAATGCGGACCGGATCGTCGCTTTCGCCAAGGAGAACGGCATGGAGCTGCGGTTCCATACGCTGGTGTGGCATACGCAGGTCGGCGCCTGGTTCTTCAAGGATCCGGAAGGAAACCTGATGACCGACGAGACCGACCCGGCGAAGCGGGAGGCGAATAAGAAGCTGCTGCTGGAGAGGCTTGACCGGCATGTCCGCACGATTGTAGACCGTTATAAGGACGATATCGCCTCCTGGGATGTTGTCAATGAAGTCATTGAGCCGGCCGATCCGGACGGCATGCGGGCCAGCGACTGGTACAAAATCGCGGGCGCCGATTATATTGCTACGGCTTTCCGCGCGGCGCGCGAAGCGGGAGGGCCGGATATTAAGCTGTATATTAACGATTATGGGACCGACGACCCGAAAAAGCGCGACCGGCTGTATGAGCTGGTAAAGGGGCTGCTGGATGAGGGCGTTCCTATCGACGGCGTCGGCCATCAGACGCACATTGACGTATACGGGCCTTCCATTGAAAACATCATGGCGTCGATGCAGAAGTTTGCGGAATTAGGATTGGATAACATCGTCACCGAGCTGGATATGAGCATCTATAGCTGGAACGACCGCAGAGATTACGGCGCGGACATCCCGGAGGATATTCTGACGAAGCAAGCGGACCGTTACGGGGAGCTGTTCCGGGCTTTCCGGGAGAATAAAGAGATTGTAAGCGGCGTCGTATTCTGGGGCATCGCGGACGATCATTCCTGGCTGGACGGCTTCCCGGTGAAACGCACCAACGCGCCGCTCCTGTTCGACAGGCAATACCAAGCGAAGCCGGCATTCTGGTCCGTCATTGATTCGCTGGAATAGACCAACTAATGTGGAGGTATTTATGACCATCATGGACCATCTTCCGGATCGATTCCGGGAGCAATTAACGTCCGCGCCGCTGTTCTGCTGCCGAACCGATCTGCTGCTAGACGGCAGCTTCGGGGAGCAATGGATGGCGGTTACGGAAGAAGCGATTACCGTCTGGGAACAGGAAGACCGGCCCAAAGCTAAGTTTTCCGTCCTGACATTGAGCGATGCCAGGGTATCGGGAGGCATCGGCGGCGGCTCGCTGATCATCGAGACCTATGAGGGCCCCGTTGTGCTTGCCCGGTATACAGCCGCGCTAGCTTCCATGTTCGGATTCGCGGCGAAGCTTATCGGAGCTCTTGCCAAACAGGAGGAGCTGCCGGTCATCTCCGAGCGGGATCTCCCGAGATACTGCCCTACCTGCGGGCATCCGCTCGGCGAAGGCACGCAGGTGTGCCAATTTTGCATGAACAAAGGGAAAGCCGCCGCGCGCGTGCTTCGTTATGCCAAGCCTTATAAGCGCCAGATGGCAACCGCGGCTTTCCTGCTCATCCTAACCACTCTCATCGAATTGGTGCCGCCTTATATTACGAAGCTCATTATCGATGACGTGCTTCAGCCAAAGGCCGCAGGCTCTGCTCTGCTCATTTTTGTCGTTGCGCTTGGCGTCACGACCGTTCTGATGGCGGTCATGCAAACCGTGCGGGGATATATCGGGATATGGGTCGGCTCCAAGCTGATGGGCGATATCAGGGGCGATATTTACGGGTCGCTGATGAGACTGTCGCTAGCTTACTTCGATAGGCGGCAGACGTCCCAATTCATCGGGCGCGTCAACAGCGACGCCGAATCGATGCGCCAGTTTCTGACGGATGGCGTCATCTATGTTACCGGCGAGCTGCTGCGGATCGTGGCGATCAGCGTTATTATTTTCAGTCTCGATTGGCAGTTGTCCTTGCTCGCTCTTCTCCCTGTGCCGTTCATGATCGTCGCATCCGTTACGATCTGGCCGAAGGTCGGGCGCCGATTGTATCAGCAATGGCGCTCTATCTTCCGGCTGAACACAATGGTAGGCGAGTCGATGCAGGGGATTCGCGTCGTGAAGGCGTTCGGCCGCGAGAACGAGGAGATGTCCCGTTATGATGGCGCTAACGCCGAAGTCGTACGCAACAACATTAAGACGGAAGGACTGTGGCAGTTCATCTTCCCGGCCTTCCATCTTATTGCAGGCATAGGGACGCTGCTGATCTGGTATTACGGCGGCGGCAAGGTGCTCGGCAACGAGATTCAGCTGGGGGTGCTTATGGCGCTCGTCGCTTACTTGGGCATGTTGTTCGGGCCATTGCAATGGGTCAGCCAAATGGTCAACTGGGCGAGCAACGCGATTGCCGCGGCTCATCGTATATTCGAAATCATGGATACGCCTTCCGAGGTTCCCGATGCAGACCGGCCGGCGCCGCTTGGAAAAATCCAAGGAAGCGTGGTTTTCGAAGGCGTTACCTACGGCTATGAAAAACATCATCCCGTACTGAAAGGAGTGAGCCTTCGCGTTCAGGCGGGCGAGATGATCGGTCTTGTCGGTCATTCCGGGGCAGGCAAATCTACCTTCATCAATCTGCTCTGCCGCTTCTATGATACGGACGAAGGCTCCATCCTTATCGACGGCGTGCCGATCCGGCAAATCAGCCAATCCGACCTGAGACGGCAAATCGGGGTTGTGCTTCAGGAGACGTTCCTGTTCGACGGATCGATTGCCGACAACATCGCGTATTCCAAACCGGACGCGACGCCGGAGGAGATTATGCGCGCGGCAAAAATCGCGAACGCGCACGATTTTATCGTCAGATTGCCGGACGGTTACGATACGAAGGTCGGGGAACGCGGACATAAGCTGTCCGGCGGCGAGAAGCAGCGCGTGGCGATCGCGCGGGCGATTATTCACGATCCGCGAATTTTAATCCTGGACGAAGCGACCGCATCCGTCGATACCGAGACGGAGCGTCAAATTCAGGAAGCCATCTCGCGGCTGGTCAAAGGGAGGACGACATTCGCCATTGCTCACCGGCTGTCTACGCTTCGGAATGCGGACCGCCTGGTCGTGCTCGACCGGGGCAAAATCGTTGAGGTCGGCACCCATGAGCAGCTGCTGGAGAAAACGGACGGCGTCTACCGCAAGCTGGTGGATGCGCAGCAGGAAATGTCGCAAATCAGGGGGGTCAGCGTGTAATGGAGCAACAATTCGATATTCGAATGCTAATGAAAACTGAAATTGCCTTAACACGCAACAAGGGCGGCGTGCTTCAAGGAATGGTATGCGGGAAGCGTCACGAAGAGCTGATCGTGTACCGCTGCTTCCCTTTCCAATATGAGTCGAGCTATCTCTCGATTCGGGATGCCAAGGACGTGGAGCTCGGGATCGTTCGCGACATCGGGGAGCTCGATCCGGAGAGCGCGGCCGAGCTCGAGAAGGAGCTGCAGCTCCGGTATTTCCTGCCGAAAGTAACGCGCGTAGACCGTGTGAAGAACAAATCGGGCTTATGGCTGTGGGAGCTGCAAACCCACCTAGGGCCGACCCGGCTGGCGATGCGCAATCTTCACGAGCATATCCAATATCCGGGCGGCGGCAGGATCATTTTGACGGATTTGAACGGCAAGCGCTGCGAAATTACCGATTGGCAGGCGCTGGATTCGCATAGCCGGAAGCAGCTTGAGGAAATTGTTTGAGGATTGTCTATAACCAAAAATTTCATTTGGTCAAATAGGTGCTGGAGGATTCTCGATGGATACGGATATGGATGAAAAGTTATTTCGTTATTATCTTGAACTGAAAGGTCCTGAAGCAGGCGAATGGAATTGTTCTCCGCAATGTCTGCATGCAGAAATGGTAACAAGAAACTATATACGAAAATCATTCAAACTCAATGAAGGAATTCAAGTTTGCAACGTTGGAATTGGAACTGGGGATTGGGATGACTACCTTGGTTACTGGCTTAAAGGGATGGGGTGGTTAACAAGTATTGATATAAACAAAGAAATTTGTGAAATATTTGCTTATAGGCAAAAATGCGAACAGCATCCCAATCCTTCTAAAGTTTTATGTAAAAGCATTTTTGATCCCGGTTTGCCTAAAGGGCAATTTGATATTGTAACTTTAATAGGTTCTGCAATCAACGAGTCTGGTGATTTCAAAAGATGCTTGGATTCATGTTTTAGCTTATTAAAACAAGAAGGGTACCTCATGTTGATGGCAGGCTTAAATAACGGCTCTCTGGAAATGTTAGAAATTTACATTAGAGAAACAGCGTTTCAGGTAGAACACAATAAGAAATACGAAGATTATCCCGAATACCCGTTTTACATATGCAAAATTAAAAATAAGACTTCATGAAACTAAAACAAATCCAGTTACCGATGAATTTGACATTAATTCAACTTAGATATCCGTTCTTCAACCAGCGGTTGGATTCCCTCATTCGGCTCGATACTCACCGAGCAGAAAACTCGTTATTGTAGGGATATACCAATTAGAGGAGGTTCTCATTAGATGGCAGGATTAAGCGATATTGGTGTAAAAATTACACGACTCCGGAAGTCGGAGGGCTTAACACAGGAGGAACTGGGAAAACGTTTAGCTGTTTCTGCCCAAGCCGTATCGAAATGGGAAAACGGGGATTCCTTGCCTGATCTTCCGCTCATCGTTGAGCTGGCGGGGATTTTTAATTGTACGACCGATTATTTATTGGGACGCGAAGGTGGACTCGATTCGCTGCTCCCCCACATTCGCGAAACGTTTGTAACGATGACGGCAGATCAAAAAATCGCGTTTCTTGGCGATATTATTACGTTAACAGAAATGCCTTTGCCTTCACCTCCATTGGAATCCGACAGTCATCCCTCACTAGTGCACGTTCAACTGGGGCCAGTCGGGATCGGTCTCTGGGCAAAGGATCGGTTGGTCTGTATCGCCACGACTACCTTTCTACAGGAAGCGATTGAAACGTTAAGGGGGGAAGCGGATTTTCCGCTTACCCTTCTGTCTGAAGAGACTCGCACGATCTTGCTAGCCCTATTGAGGAATATGGATGATTTAAAGCCGGATTATGCGGTAGATGAAGTTACGTTACGTTCTCTGATGGCTCATTCCGAAAATTTCGAGGATGTTCTTACGAATTGTATTGAACTCGGCTTTGTAGATCGGGTACGAGGCGGTTACCGGTTAAATGTCAAGGGAGATCTTGCGGTTCGATTATTAGCCATCATTCATCAATCCGTCAACAAACGGGGGACGATGAATGTGACGGTGGGGAGACCTTAGCGCTCCTTTGGTCCGAACAACGGATATGTCGAGCTGGCAAATGGAATGATCGAATCGAACTATTGGACCCGCGTTTTGTATTCGTCATCGCTGCAGCCGCCGTACATCCCGACAACGAGCATGTCCGTATCGTTATGGCAGATTTCCGAGGCTTACAAATTGGGGTTCGCGTACTGGTGAAGCGGCGATTTGGAAAATAACGACAGAAGGAAAGGTGTCCATGACAAACTCATTGATGCTGTGGTATGACAAGCCGGCGAATAGCTGGAATGAGGCGCTTCCGATCGGCAACGGCCGCATGGGCGCGATGCTGTTCGGCAGAACCGGCCAGGAACGTATCCAATTGAATGAGGATTCCGTATGGTCCGGCGGGCCGATGGATCGGAACAATCCGGATGCGCTTGAACAGCTGCCTGAAGTACGGCGGCTGTTGACGGAAGGGCGCCTCGCAGAGGCGCAAAGGCTGGCCGCTATGGCTTTATCCGGCACGCCGGAGAGCCAGCGGCATTATGAGCCGCTCGGCGACCTGCTGCTCGAATTCGGCCATAACGAATCGGAAGTATCGGGTTATCGGAGGGAGCTTGATCTGAGTAACGGATCGTCCTTCGTTACCTATCATTGGAGGGGAACTCGGTACGAGAGGGAGCACTTCGCGAGTTATCCCGACAGCGTCATTGCCATACGTTTATCGGCAAACCGCGGCGGAGCGGTATCCGTCAGGCTTCGTTTCACGCGTGGGGGACAGCGCTTCATTGACCGTCTACGAACCGAACCGGACGGCTTACTTGTAATGAATACCGGTATTGGCGGTCCGGATGGGATTCAAGTCAGTTCGGTGGTGAGCATTCAGACGAGCGGGGGAACGGTCGCGAAGTTCGGGGAGTTTCTTGTCGTTGACCAGGCTGATGAAGCGGTCATCCTTGTAAGCGCGGGAACTACTTATCGGCATGAGGATCCGGAAGCATATTGCCGGGAGATCATACTTGCGGCACGGCGTAACGGTTACGAGGAGCTGCGGGCGAGGCATGCCGCCGACTACCGCCGATTGTTCGGAAGAGTGTCTCTCACTTTGGGCGAATCAGACGCTGCCATCATGGAGCGACCGACAGACGTGCGGCTTGCCGCGCTCCGGGAAGGGACTGAAGATCGCGAACTTGAGACGCTCTATTTCCAATACGGACGTTATCTGCTTCTTGCAAGCAGCCGCCCGGGCTCGCTGCCGGCTAATCTGCAGGGCGTCTGGAACGAGCATTTCACGCCGCCTTGGGATTCAAAATATACAATTAACATTAATACGCAGATGAACTATTGGCCGGCGGAAAGCTGCAATTTGTCCGAATGCCATGAGCCTCTATTTGACTTGATCGAGCGTATGCGGCCGAATGGACGGGAGACGGCGCGGCGAATGTACGGCTGCGAAGGCTTCGTCGCTCATCATAATACCGATTTGTGGGGCGACACGGCGCCGCAAGACATCTGGATTCCATCTACGGTATGGCCGATGGGAGCGGCATGGCTGTGTCTTCACTTATGGGAGCATTTTGCTTATACGCAGGATCGGGTATTTCTAGCGAAGGCGTATGAAACGATGAAGGAATCGGCATTATTTTTCCTTGATTATTTGATAGAGACTCCGGATGGGAAGCTAGTTATTTCGCCATCCGTCTCGCCGGAGAATACGTACCGGCTGCCGAACGGGGAGACGGGGGCGCTATGCGCCGGTCCTTCGATGGACACCCAGATCCTTGACCATCTATTTGGCGCTTGCATCGAATCGTCGAAGCTGCTTGAGCTTGACGACTCGTTCCGAGAGCGATTAACGGAAGCGCGGTCGCGTTTGCCTCAGCCGAGGATCGGGCGTCATGGCCAGCTGCTGGAATGGATGGAAGACTATGAGGAGGCGGAGCCGGGACATCGGCACATCTCGCATTTATTCGCCCTGCATCCGGGCTCCAGCATCACGCCGCGAAGCACTCCAGAGCTGGCTGCGGCGGCAAGGGCAACGCTGACAAGGAGGCTTGCGCACGGCGGCGGCCATACCGGCTGGAGCCGGGCTTGGATCATTAATATGTGGGCGCGCCTTCGCGACGGTGAGGAGGCCTATCATAACCTCGCTGCGCTCCTGCGCGATTCGACGCTGCCTAACCTGCTGGATAACCATCCGCCTTTCCAAATCGACGGCAATTTCGGCGGGACCGCCGGTATCGCGGAGATGCTGCTGCAGAGCCACGAAGGCGTGCTCGACCTGCTCCCAGCTCTCCCGACAGCATGGCCGACGGGTTCCATCACAGGCTTGCGGGCGAGAGGCGGCTTCGAGGTGGACATCGAGTGGGGTGAAGGAAAGCTGCGGCAAGCGATAATCCGTTCACTCTATGGCGGGAAATGCCGGGTTCGGTTGGATGGTCAGAAGCTATCGTTAGCAACGGAATCCGGTACGATTGCGGGTATTGATTTGGAAAGTGATATGACTAGCTTTGAGACAGTCGCGGGGCATTCGTATAGAGTGACCATTCGGCCCTGATGTTCGCATTGTGAGGCACAGCTCGTGATGAGCTGTGCCTTATTGAGGTTATTTCTGTAAATGAAATGCAAATCCAACCGTCACTTTTTTGGACTGGGTAACATACCATTCGCCTGCGTTTATCGGTAATTTTGCTAAACTAAGTTGGGGGAGGTATGTGCTATGCTAGGAGAAAGGCGATCGGCCGGGAGGGTTGTAGGTGTTCATTAACCAGAAGAAGAAAATTAGAGGCTGGAAAAGACAGATTAGGAAAATTGATAAGTGGAAACGACGAGTGATTGATTTCGATATCGAGCATTTTAATCAATACCATAGGGATTATGCAAAGCTTTGGATCCATCCATTTTACGCTATCCCGCGCAGAAATCCTCCTGCTTGGTACAATCGATTTCTCCTTGAGGCCATGCTGGATGTTCATTTAAATTGGAATGAAAAGCTAACTGATACGGGTGAAGACTATTATCTAAAGTTATGGATTTACGACCCGCATTTTATCCATTCCCAAGTGGTAGCCGCGTATAGAAACAGTCTTCACTTCTACGACAAAGCTTTTGACGTTGGAAGTCAGGAAAAGCAGTTTCCTTTCTATAAGTTCGACTACCTGAGAGAAAAGCTGGAAAGGTTTGATTGGTGTCAACATATCGATTGCGACGTTTTTACAGAATGCGAACTGTTGGACAATGTTCAGCGGGGATGGATGAGTGAAAAGGAAATTGAAGCGATTAAAGGGAAAGCTTACAAAGTCGAAACCATTCATCTTTCGGATGGGGATACGGATAAAACGTACAGCGTTCAAGTTGGGGATGTTTGGATCGGTACAATAAAGAAATAAGAAAATCGTTCAACCTGTTTACCGTTAGGGGGGGTGATTCTATGAAAATAATGGAGGTAACCACAGAGGGTTTTCGTTTTATTGACAAGGATGGTAAGCACACAGTAGTAGATTTTAAACAATGCAACGAAAACTGGATTCGTTATCAAAAAACCAGGAATAGATGGTCAGATGAGGAGGCGCAGGAGTTTCGAAAAAAAAGTAATTGTATCGGCCAACGCGATATCTGCGCAAAACCATGTTATTTTACCTTTTTCACGGAGCCCTACACGAAAATAGAATTCAATGGTTTACGAGCGAAGAAAAAATTTAGACACTTTCAGATGAAGATAATAGAGGCAGGTTGGACTACATTTGATTTGAGCTAATAATGCTATCGACCAAACCTCTGAGGGCGGACTCCAAAGTGTAACAAATTGGGGATAGCCGAAAACCGGTAATGAAGGGAAGGCCATCCCCATTACAATAGGAACATCAATTTAAACAAGATTTCGCATCCCAGCCTCGGCGCTACTGGCTATGAAGGCGGACTTCTCGCCGTATCAACCGACTATGTCCGCTAGCGAAGGCTTGTCCGCGCCGCCTTACCGGGTCGCTCATTCCGGCGATGCACCAATTAGCAAGAGCACGCCTGCAGCTAATATTAGCCCAAACCTCTCGTAAGCGCACAAATTTCTCCTGCAGCGTCCTCGATAAATCCGATAGTCGTATTAACTCATCGTTCGCTTTTTTGGATGAAGCGACTTGTGACTCTGTTTTTATTCAGCAAATCTTGGACAGCCGACATGTTCAGTGAAATCGTCATTTGGTTCGGCTCTATATTGTGAACAGAATCTGCTGATTGGAATGAATGTTTCCGATTGACTTTTCTGAAACGACCGCCGAGCGAGAAATACTGCACTGCATTTAACGAAGGGTATTAGATTGTCTGAACTCAGACAGATAGCCTAACGAATCATTACGGCAAACGGCACAAAAACGGCTTCAATAATAATTCGTTTGTTCGTTGAGGCTGACAGTTGACCGCAACAAGAGCTATAGATCAAACGTTCTAAGAGGAGAAGGATTAATATGGAGAATCGGGAGGCTGAACATGGATACTTTGCGAATATTATCTGGCATTGCGTGGATTTTCTTATTTTGGGTAGGCGTCATCGTTGCAGCTTTGTTCATATTTAATAAGTTTTTCAGAAAACGTTAATAAAACGGGAGCCGCGGATAACGTCATACCATTGTGGAAATTGTAATTCATTTGGAGGTGAAATGAACGATCAGAGGGCAGCCATTTTTGTTTTCAGCGTTGGGGGTGAATCGATGAGAAGTAAAATAATGACTGGTATATGGATTCTATTTGGTTTTTTGATTTTTTCAGCTTGCAGTACTATCGAAGGTTAGAAACAGAAAGAGACGGTTAATGTAAACTCGTGTCAATTAACACTTGATACTGATTTACTAGAGACTGCCAAGAAGGGCCATCTTAAAGGTATTCATGTAGATTTATCTTATTTAAAAAGTACACTAGAAGAATCATATGGAAAACCCGATGAAACGGGGTTTTATAATGCAGAATATTTAAAATACGATAACTGCTATTTCTATATTTGGGATGAAAATAAGATCGGCGCTATAGATATAATAATCAATTTTACGGCAGACAAGGTGAAAGAGGTGCTAGGGAAGCCTGATTTTGAAGGTAAATCTGATGCTGGATTTGATGAATATGTGCTGGGATATCAAGCAGAAGATAATTATTTATATTTTAAATACAAGGAAAAGGATTCAACCACTGGAGTTTTTCGATTTAAGAAGTTGTAATTATTTACACGTAAATAGCCTGAACGATTGTGGAGAGGCCTAAGGAGCGGGGGAGTATTGACAATGTATGAACCATTAGCCATTTTTTGGGTAGAATCAATCAAATCGGGGGGATATATATAAAATTACGTTTTTTATTGGTGCTTTTATTAACCGCACCTATCATTCTTTTAAGTTGTACAAATAACGTTCCTAATAATAATTCTATGAAAGAGAACGAGCAGGGGACGGTTTATTTTGGAAAGGGAGAAGTATGGCTCGCCACCTATTCAGTATTCAAAGTAAATAATTCATTATTTGATTCACTTTATATCCAGTATATTGGGAAAAACAGAGATGAGAGCATCGGGCCAATTGAATATTCTCTCGTTGGCGATGGATTTAAGTTTGAAAGTCAATATTCTCAAGAACTAAAAGGAGTTAGAAGTTTTCACACATCATCTGAGGCAAATGCAGACATTTTTTCTTTTGAGCCCAACAAAGATGGTGTGTTTACACTCACGATCAAATACAGCGGAAAAACAGAAACTCTACACCTCAGTAGCCTAATCCAAAATGAGAATTAGCTTAGGCGTCACCAAACTTGCCCGAGGAGAGGAGTTTTTAATGAAGCTGCAACTGATTACGTATATTTTAGCATTAATTTTCGTCACAGGATGTTCTAAAGAGCCTAATTTGATTTACTCTGCACCAACCAGCGAACAGATCACAATGTATGTAACTAGCAATAATTTGGAGGTTCTAGATAGCATTTGGATAAAGGACAGTGCTTTAATATTGCTGAAAAATTCTTTCATAACATTGTATTCGGATCAGAATGAAAAGTTATACGATCAAAAGATAACCTGGGCATCAAACAATAAAGAAATAATTACTGTAGGAAACGGAATACCCTATATAGCAATTATTATAGGTGATGATTTGATGGATATTGGGGCTGCGTATCTTAATGTAGAATATTCGGATGGGAAGATTGAATCAAGGGGGATTAGCGACAAGAAGGGCTTATTACTATCTAGCTTTAGTCATGCCACGGTACAAAATATTTCCGTCATTAATGCCAAGGATGAGGTGATTTACAGTAAATCAAGATGAGTATAGGAACATAGGAGAAAGTTACTGTGTGTGAAATAGCTATTAATTACTTAAAGTAGAAGATTTTGAGCGACAAACAGGGCTTACGTCACTGGCAGACTATAAGAAGTTCCTACTTCTACATAATGGTGAAGAAATTATAACGGATTGAAATAAGTTAGACTTATTATTTGCCAGGGATTTTTTTTGGAATCCACCCACGTGTACAATAAAAGATCGTTATTAATTATAAATGGAGCGATGAGGTCAATGACGCAGCTTTTCCTAATAAGACATGGTGAGGCTTGTATTTTAAAGGACGGAATTGTTAATGATTATGGACTGACAGAGTTGGGGGTGGCGCAAGCTAGAAAACTTAGGGATCGGCTAGTTAGTTCAGGGGAAATTCAGGCGGATGTTTGGATCTCAAGCTCATATCTTCGGGCGAAGCAAACCGCTGAGATCATTGCCGAGGGGCTAAAGGTTTCTATTATTCTGGATGATGATTTTCAAGAGATGCGACCTGGTCAAGCCCTCGGCATGAACAAAGAGAGCTTGGACGAACTACTGGCCTTGCATAACCCAAGGCGGAACCCGTTTTCCAGTATAGCTCCCGAAGCCGAGAATTGGCCTCAATTTGTTTTGCGTGTAGGAACAGCTCTAGAACGAATTTTTCATCAATATGAGGGAAAGACCGTTGCAATCGTGTGTCATGGTGGTGTCATCGATTGCTCATTTCAGTTTTTTTTCGGATTAAACGCCTTTGAAATGCCGAA
Organism: Paenibacillus nanensis; assembly: GCF_003583765.1. Lineage (GTDB taxonomy): Bacteria > Bacillota > Bacilli > Paenibacillales > Paenibacillaceae > Pristimantibacillus > Pristimantibacillus nanensis. The sequence goes on along the minus strand of NZ_QXQA01000002.1, from coordinate 40,900 downwards.
GGTTGGATTTCATACTGAACATACGTCCATTACGCACTGGTCGAAGGAAGAAGATGAGACTTGGTCGCTTATAAAGTATAATGATGCCCGACATTTAGAAGGATCGGCTGTTTTTTATTGAAGTAACTGGAAATTTAGTGCGACAAACCCCACATTCAAGGCGTATACATTATGAAGTAAACATGGCGCACATTACACGAAAGGATGTTAGCATTGAATAGAGAGGATGAAATTATTGAAAAAACCTAAGATAAAAAGTCTCCTATTACTACTTCTAGTCATTGCTATTGCCTCTAATTTATATATGCACCATAAATTCAATCACTTTATACATCAAAAACAAAGTCAAAATCAAACTGATTTATGGTCTATTTCCGTTAGTGGTGAGAATTTAGCTAAAAGGCTAGAGGATTTTCTCCAACATTCACATGAAGCCGATAATGAGGAAGTAAAAGAAATACTGGATAACTCATGGAGAGTGGTTCTCGGGGAAAGCCAAAGTATCCGTTTTTATTTAGGTAGAGTGAGTCCACAGGATATGGAGGAACTGGCCCCCAGGTGGAGCTTATTACAGTATAGCTTACTGCGTATTGATGATTTTTTACACGGTCTAAATTTTAATTTCCTAGAACAAAGATCTTATTCCATAAACAATGAAGAAGTAGAAAAATTAAAGGCTGTTGTTACTACATATAAAAAAATACATGAGGCAGTAAAGAATAAATCCGAACATCCGGAACTTGTGATTGACTCCCTAACCGACCAAATGATGATTATAGATCATCATTACGCATCAATCTTAGAGACATTGGAGCTTGATTAGAACGCGGTCTTCTTGATCAACAACTCGCCTGCACCTCTATCTATTTTGTTAATTTGTAACTCCAATTTATTAAATCGAAGATTTCAGCTTTAGGATAAGGACTATCCAGAACAATTGTAATCCAATGTTCCTTATTCATATGGTACGCGGGCAAAATCCCTTGTTGACTCCTTAATATGCTAATAAATTCCGGGTCGCCCTTCAAGTTAATAATATCAACTCTGCCTTCCCCTGGTAAACCTAATTTCACTCTCGGTACATTCATTATCACTCCATACCACTTGCCATCACGGTCATGTCTTAAAACCGCATAATTCGGATACTTGAACCAAGGATAGTCTGGCTCTGTATTAAATTTTTCCTTTACATAAGAGAAAATTTCTTCTCTATCTATCATAAAATCACCTCCGGAAAAACCTTGTTGCCATTCTGACCACAATTCGGAACGCCTGTTCTTATTGTGATTATATCAGGACTTCGGACTAGTAACAAATATCAACATTAACAGGTTTTGAACGCAACAAGGACCTTTATTCTAACGTTTAAAGAGAAGAATTGGAAAAGATTGTGAAGCGGGGGGAGTACTATCATAATGAATAAGTTCCCTAAGCTATCGATAGCTACAGCAGCCTTAATTATTTTGTCTATTTTTGGGTACGCGTCTGGGTATAGGTTAGATGGTCTTAGCGCAGCAAGAGCAAATACATTAGTACCTAAAGACTCTGTATTGATCGATGAAGTTATGTTTAGTTGGGGTGGAATTTATGTTTTCGACTCTTCTGAGAAGCCAGTAACGGCCATCAGCACTAAAAAGTTTGGATTACTATGGACTTCCAAATCGTCAGTGTGGCAGTTCCATCATAATGATTCGATAAAAACAATCGGTAGTGCAACATTCAATGAATCAGGCAAAAAGGCAACAATACTATGTGTTCTAGTGAACGATTCGAATATATCCTACATAGAAGCGGGGCCTGGTGAAAACAGAATCATAAAACATGTGCAAATTGGAGAACCATTAACCTTTTCTTGGGAAGAATCAATCCAAACAGACAGACTTTCTCCAAAGGCATTCGATAAAAATGGAAAGTTGCTTTTTGATTACCGTTATCCCGAAACAAGCTTTATACGGCAAGAAGATTTGAAATGGTATCCAGTCAAGGACATCTTGAGGCCGTAATCATTCCAAAAGATTTAGTAAGTTATTAATATGGTTCATTTCGGGAGGGGATGTAGGGTGAAGTTACAGCTATTGTTAACAAAGCCGGACATGAGGTTTTAAAATGCTTCTCATTGAATGAACATGAACTAAAACATACATGACTTACCGTCAGCAGCTTCATACGCTGTTGTTAGGTTCGATAGCAGATATCTGATCTGAGCTTGACCCACAGACATTTATTGAAGCCGCGGCGCTATTAAACGATGTCATTCCCCATATTCGCCAAATACTTTCGTGGGATTGAACGTACGTGGAACCCTGTTATGTAAAGTAACCAATTGGATCGTAGAGGCTGAATCGAATGGATTAAAAGATACAGGTTAGGTTATTCCTTTTTGAGAAGTCTGATCACCAAAGTGAGAAAAGAACTATGGATGGAAAAGCCGGGATAACTAGATCTGGCATGTAAAATGAATTATCGACCTTTGGAGGGGAAATGAAAAAAATATTGAGCCTAACCCTATTGCTGCTGTTCAGCATCAGTTTGCTAAGTTGTTCGACAGAAAATCGAGAACCTGTTTTTCAGGTGACGCCAACGGACTTATTTGCGGGAGACGCTATGAAATTTAAGCCCTTTATAGAAAATGCCGGAGCGGTAAAAGTTCAGTATAGAGGAGATAAGGAATCGATTCGCCTGCTGGCTGAGGTTTGGGTGAACGGTGAGCTCCAGGATATTCATCCACAAATAGGCGGGTTTCTAACCAAGGAAACGGGTAACGGTTCAAGAGAGTGGAATGGTGAAGTTATTATTTCGTTAGAGATGACTGAGAATGTTGAGGGCTACAGCCAATATGCGGCGAAGAGCGTTTTTTATGAGGGAAGCGGACATGTCGGTTACGGATATACGTTTGATGCCGATGAAGCTCACACCGCGTTTGGTCATATCCCGTTGTATCAAGAGCAACGGGTTTCGCCCGAAGAGGGTGAGGTGGCAATCTGGGGACTGCAAGCCACCAATCTGAATGCATTGCGTACGATGGATTTTTCGCCAGAGCAGCTGAAGCTGACCGATTGGGCGGTTATTTTTAAATTGGCGGCCACCGATGCCTAAGAAGCTGTCGGAGTTATCCGGAGCCATAAGACATGAAGGGACCGTGTGGAAGAAATATACAGTACATGAAGAAGAAAAGTGAAGCCTAAAAACAATGCCGCCATACTCATTGTGGCAGCATTGTTTTTCATTTTGATATTTTAGAGAGACTCTCATGTCCGTAAGAATGTGAATGTCGGGTAATCACTATTCCGTTGTCAACATGACCCATCGCCGCTTGCTGTCCCAATCCAAGTGGAACCCGAATGATTCGACAATGAATCGAATAGGAACCATCGTGTATCCATCCTCAATATAAGGTTTGGCGTCTATTCGCTGCCTTTTGCCGTTAATGAACATTTCATCAGAATCGATGGTCAGAATGATTTTCGAGCCCTTATAGCTTAAAATAACCTGCTTTGCCTTCCCATCCCATTCAAATTCAGCGCCGATCCACTCCAATAGCCCGCGCAGCGGCACCATGACTCTACCATTATATTGCACTGGACGAACCGGGAATTGTTGGACTTCTTGATTAATAAACACTTTTGGAGACGAATAGGAGCTATCCGGAAATACCGCGTTCCCTTCGGTTGCTACAAATCTTTTAATAAACGCTTGGGATCGCTCGTTTAAACGCAATGTGTTCACGCCGTAAATCACCTTAAGTGTGCTCATCTCCTCCAAAGGAGACAGATCCGTGATATCCGTATTGGAGATTTCAATTGCCAGTAGCTTCAGCTCCCGCACAGGTGTCAGGTCCTTCACTTTGTTGTTTGTCACATCAAGAGAATACAATGCTTCAAGATGTCTGAACGGGGATAAATCCGTGATTAGATTCCCGGTTACATCCAGGTATTCAAGCCTAGTCAAATCATGCAAACCGCTAAAATCCGGGATGAAATTGTCGTTCAGTTCCAAGCTCTCCAGCTTCCGTAAAGCGTTCAACGGCATCGGGTTCGTTATGAAATTCACCGAAAGCTTCAACGTTCGAAGGGTCTCCATCGATTGTAACGGTTCTAAGTCGGTTATTTTATTCAGGGATAAGTCAAGATGTTCAACATTGGCTAGATCGCGTAACGGGCTTAGATCTGATATATTATTGTCATTCAAAGCAATATTCTGTAATTGGCGAAGACCTGATATGGGGCTTAGATCGCTAATCTCACCGTTCATCATACGAAGCTCTTTCAAATTGACGGCATACTCCAGTCCTTTCATACTCGTAACCCCGTACCCTGCTACCGCGTTAAGCTTTGCCATATCTTCTGGGGTAATTGCACCTTCCGGCTTCTGCAATGCCGATCTTACGATCCTTTCGAGTTTTGTGCTTTCGAAATACACGCTTGACTTCTTAGCATGAATTTCCGTCTCCGCTGCGAACAAAGAGCATAAAAAAACGATCATAAGTATGTTCACTAGCCATGCTAACCGGCTTTTCACCAAGCAGACCATCCAATAACCACCTTTGAATTATTTTATACATATATAGACCATAGAAATTGGAAAATGTTGCAATTCGTTAGGAATGAAGCCATTCGATTTTATCGTGGCAGCATCGGGCTTGTTACTACCTATTCTAGGGGGAATCGTTGATGAGAAGTCTCTTGTTAATTGCTATTCTGTTGGCTGTGGCGGTTGTTACTGGATGTTCGAGCGCCGAGAATTCTAACGCAGCAAAGTTGATAAGGGAACTTGAGGCTAAGGACCTTAAAGTGAGGGATATTACGAAAGAAGTGAAAGCAGAAATGCCAAATGTAGATGAAAATAAAACCTTGGTTTGGTTAGTGGAGGAAAGTGAGCGGATCTACATAGAAATTCCTGAGGACGCGGAGAATTCAATTGAAGAAAAGCTCCCTATATATACGAGTCCCGTAATCGATTTTACAGGCATACCGCATTTATACACCAAAGACGAACTGGTTATCAGTTATTTTGGCCAAAATGAAAAATTGTTGAACGCGCTGGAGGACATTTTGGGGAAATCTCTTGTGAATGAATACGCCTCCATTGTCATAAAAGCTATCGGGTCGTAGGATAGTTTAGTTATAATTTTTTATTCCCCTCTATGTCATTATGTAAATGTTAATATTGTGTATGAATAGTGGAAAGGGGACTGAAAAGTGGCAACAATTGATGATTTCTTGAAGCTCGATATACGAATTGGTACAATTACGAAATCGGAGTTTTTTGCAGAAGCCAAATTACCTGCTATTAAGCTTGAAATTGACTTCGGTCCGGAGATCGGAATGAAAACATCGAGCGCACAGATTACGAAACGGTATAAGGCTGAGGAGATTATAGGAAAACAAATCGTGGCTGTCGTTAACTTTCCTGCCAGACGCATAGCCGGTTTCAAATCGGAAGTATTAGTTCTTGGCGGAGTGCCGGAAAAGGGGGACGTCGTTCTCCTCAAACCAGACAGTCCATTACCGAATGGAACACCTATTGGGTAATATGCTAGACAAAAGCGGTTATTTAGGTGAGTGGGAAAACTTGACCAGGAGATCATGATAATAATTCCTTCTGGAGGTTTAAGCATTGGACCGTACAGAACGGGACTGAACGTTATTCCTTTCTCGATAGAAAAAGAATTTTCCCCCTTTGAGCACTCTGACATCATGATGTCAGGGTGCTCGTTTTATAATTGGTAGTGTCATTATAACGATCGGCTTATTTCAAAGTTGAAAAAATGTATAGCGATATCTGGAGATCCCGCAAAAATCTAGACGGCAATAAGGTATAAAGATGGGAGCTGTAGTCATGAAAGAAGTGAAAAGAACGCAAGTCCGGGAAACGGCGGTCGATAAAGAGACCGGTAAAACCCTCAGTAACCGTGAATTGAATCGCGCGTTGCTAGCAAGGCAAATGCTGCTAACTCGTGAGAAACTCCCTGTCTTGGAGACCATCGAAAAGCTGATGGGGATGCAGGCACAGTCGTCGAACGCTCCGTACTTCGGCTTGTGGTCTCGGATAAAAGATTTTTGTCAAGAAGAGCTTTCCGGGCTTTTGCGGGATCGTGAGGCTGTCCGTATGCCTTTGATGCGGTCCACATTGCACCTGGTCTCCGCTCGTGACGCTTTGCGTCTGCGCCCTTTGCTGCAGCCTGTCATGGACCGCAGCCTGAAGGGAGCATTTGGCAAGCAGCTTATTGGAATCGATCAAGAAACGCTTGCTGCTGCCGGGAGGGAGTGGGTCGAAAAAGAGCCCATGACATTAAATGAATTAGGCAAGCGACTAAGCGAATATTGGCCAGGGCTCGATCCGGAGGCTGCAGGAGCAGTGGTTCGGAATAAGGTACCGTTAGTGCAAATACCGCCTCGGGGCATGTGGGGGGAAAGCGGGCAGGCTGTGTATACGTCTGTTGAGGCATGGCTTGGTCAACCGATGTCCTCGCCTCCCGAACCGGAATGGCTCATTCGGCGTTATTTGTCTGCGTTCGGACCGGCCACAGTCAAGGATATACAGGTTTGGTCAGGGCTTACACGTATTCTTGAAGAGATAAGAGCACTTCGTCCACATCTGATCACATTTCGAAACGAAAAAGGCGAGGAGTTGTTCGATTTGCCGGATGCTCCTCGGCCGGATGCCGATACGCCATCTGTACCGCGCTTCCTCGGCGAGTTCGATAATATGCTGCTGTCCTATGCAGACCGTAGCCGAATGATGGATGAGACATACCGCAAACGTGTGTTCACCGTGAACGGAATCATTCGCGCGACCATTCTCGTTGACGGCTTCGTCACCGGAACCTGGAAGCTGCTGAGCCAGCGTGGCCGTTCCGTTCTGCATATCGAACCATTTCGGATACTTTCCAAAATAGAACGGGATGCTCTGACTGAGGAGGGAACTCGTCTGCTTCATTTCGCAGTTTCGAATGAGGCTGCGTCTGAAATTATTTTTCATTATAAGGATCATTAAAGCCTTTGAAGAAAGCGTGTCGCGGCTTTTAAGAAAATCACGGGCAGCATTAGCCCCATCGACTTCAAATCGTTTGTCTTCACTTCGGAATGCAGGGTAAGTCCGATATCGTGAAAGAGCGAACTGAATTTTCACTCCCGAATGTAAGGTGGTTGGCAAAACGAATCACCAAAGTTAATCCTTAGCGATAACGAACAAGGAGCAGCTGCTCCTTGTTTTTATTAAGCGAACAGGTACAATATTTAGCATATGGAAGCTGCTAATACGTTTTGGAGGCATGCGATTCAAATTCGATATTTCTCATTTGTTTTCATAATATAATCCGAGCTGGTAGGCTTGCGACAGTATTTTATCGTGAGTTTCCGGAGTCGAGTCCAATGTGTTATATAGCAGCTCAACCTTGCTATTGGAGATTCCGCAATAACTGGCGATAGCAACGTTCAGCTGCTGGTTCATCATCTGTTCATATTGTCTCTTGGCCATGTGTTCTTTCGAATCGGCAGCGAGCCCTAACCAGAGCACTTGTTTATGGTGAAGTTTCCTAGAACCATACGCAAATCCGTTGTTCCACACCCGATCGATATATCCCTTCAGCATAGCAGGCAAACTATACCACCATACGGGAAAGATATAAGCCAGACCGTCGAAATGTTGCATTCGTTCCATTTCCCTCTGAACTTCGGGAGAGTATATTTTTTGGTCTGTTGACCAATCCGGCTCATCCGCTTCCCAAAGCACAGGGTTAAATCCGATGCGATGCAAATCCAGGATTTCTGTTTCGTGGCCGGCATCTGCTAGACCTTGAGTGAACCTAGCCGCAACGGAAAAGGTTAGGGAATTCAATCTTGGGTGGGATACTACAGTTAATACTTTCATCATTCATCACCTTTCAATCGCTTTATACTAGAATTATGCAATATCAGGTGAAAACAAGGAATAACGCACTTTTTTGTTCCTCAGTAACGAAGTGGTGCTATAGGCACTGAAAAGTAACAATTAGAAAATATCAAAAGAAAGGCTGGCAATCGCATGGAAAACGATACTATTCGTGTCTATAATATCCCTGCCGAAGCAACATTAGAGGTTCTAGGGGGGAAATGGAAGCTATTGATTTTATGTTATTTGAACTGCGGGCCAATGAGAACGAGTGAGTTTAGAAAAGAAATTCCGAATATTACACAAAAAATGTTAACTCAGCATCTTCGGGAGTTGGAAGCGGACGGCATCATTAAACGAACTGTCTATAATCAGATACCACCGAAAGTTGTCTATGAAATGAGCGAATTAGGACTTTCTTTGAAGCCGATTCTAGATCAATTAGGCGAGTGGGGCGAGAATTACATGAATAACCGGCGGAATATGAAATACGAGAACTGCAAGGAAGAATAACTCTTTGATACCCATTGTGCTCACAAATCTTTAGCAAAGGCAGCCAATCGATTTTGTTGGCTGCCTCCATGTGTGTCTATGGATGATGATCAAGGTTTACGAATGAGCTATCCTCGAACCAATCGCCAGTTTATTTATTTATCATTCTTGTGGATGCGGCGGTTCGGAGTACCTACCTGCTAAACTAGCCGAGGTTGAGGAATCCATAAGAAGTCATTGAGGAAAGCAGTTTTAATAAGGTAATAATCTTGTTCACTGCAAGACCAGTGACACAAACTATATTTATAAGGGGACTTGAAATGAAAGATTCAACCATAAGTTTTTATGATGAACTCTCGGAAGAGTATCATCTTATTTTCGACGATTGGTATCAAACTGTATTGCAACAAGGTCAAATTCTGGATCAGTTTATTTGTTCCCCTCGTGTCCAATTCGACAACAAATCAAAAACACTTCTGGACGCTTCGTGCGGGATCGGAACTCAAGCCATTGGATTGGCTCGCCTTGGTTATAATGTAACTGCAACCGATATTAGCCCGCAATCAGTTGCCCGTGGCGTAAAAGAAGCGGAAAAGGCGGGAGTTGCGATCCATTTTGGCGTAGCAGATTTTCGTACTTTGCAGGAAGACGTTGAAGGAGAGTTTTCAATAGTACTATCAGCTGACAATGCTATTCCTCATCTGCTAACCGATGAAGATCTGGCAGCGGCTTGCCGTAATATGCATGCGAAGCTATCTGAAGGCGGTTTACTGATCGTTACCATTAGAGACTATGACCATCATGTTCAGCAAAAGGAGCGTGCTACCATCCCCCGCGTGTTCGATGATGGCAAACGTGTCGTTTTTCAGGTGTGGGATTGGTCGAATGATTACAAAACTTACACGGTAAATCATTTTATCTTGATTGAATCTGAGGGCAAATGGAATACAAGTGTTCAACGAACAACTTACAGAGCTCTGCTCAGAGACGAATTCAGTCAAATATTAAGCGCTGCTGGTTTTGACAACATTGATTGGCACATGCCGGCAGATTCGGGATATTATCAGCCGATTGTTACCGCAAGAAAAGGGAAGCCGACGACGGTTCGTTGAACAGGCCCGCTAGGGAAGGATCTTACCTTGCGTCAGCTCCGATGAATTTTGATTTGTCTGCGCAATTCGCATCCAACTAAACATGGAACGTAAGTTGGACCCATCAAAAAGCAGTTTGCCCGAGCGGCAGCTGCTTCTTTTTCATTGATCGAAAGGGCAGTTTTCGTAAAGTAACATTTGAAACAATATTTTCTTGTTGAGCGTCTAAGGATGTGAGGTGTTTATTATGAGAAAATTTATTGCACATTGCACCGCTATCCTCCTTATCTCATCACTAATAGGTTGTACAAACAGGCAAATTGATAAAATTAATATTTATGAAATGGAAAGTTTTCAAGAGACGAAAAATGATTCATTAAAAGAGATTACGGACACAACGGATATTTCCGTAATTGTCTCAGCTTTTAAGCTTGCAGTAAAAAACTCAGGTATTGCGGATATGGCAGATCCACATTATAAAGTTGAATTGGGAACGGAAACATATTTTCTTTGGATAGCAGAAAACTCTGGAACGATTGAGAACATCAAGGATACACATACAACTTACTCATTATCAGAGAAGTCAGCTAGGGAGATTTATCAGCTTGTAAGAAGTTACTAACTCTTCCTTGGCTATCACTTTTTCGGCTTGCTATCGCTTATTTTCTATAGACAACAATAAACACTGTTGTAAACGCTGCAAAAGCTGGAGGTATAGAAAGTTTATGAACATATCTTTAAAAGAACCAAGAATGGTATTTGTAGTGCTTATTTTGTTAGTCACAATTACAGGATGCACCACAAAAATGCCTGTATCTTCAAGTGAAAATCAATCCAATCCGCTTCAGAGTACGGACCCCGTAACCGAGATTGTAACTGAAACACCACTTCCCGAAGTAACGAACACACCGTCAAATCCCCCGGTTGAATATACCCCATCCTGGCCGGATCGAACAGTGAAGTCTTCTAAAGGGCATCTTGTGAATAGTTGTGTTCCAGATGAGCTGCGCGATAAAGCAACTACATTGACAACAAGTGATGGAGTGTACCTGTCGGCACTTGTGCTTGGCAGCGGAAATAAAGGTGTTCTGCTTGCACACGAACAAGGCTATAACATTTGCTCTTTTCTCGACATGGGAACGGAGTTGGCAGATAGCGGATATTTAGTCATTATTCCTGAATATCGTAATCACGGTGCCTCACAGACCGAAGAGGATAATCAATCAATAGACCGTGATGCAGAAGCAGCATTAGGTGAGCTTAAACGATTGGGTGCACAAAAAGTGTTTTTGGCAGGAGCATCATGCGGCGGTTCAACAGCTATCATTGCAGGCGTTAGTCAAGAGTTGCCTATTGAGGGGTTGATTATTCTTTCCTCCCCTGCACAATGCGGATCTCTTGATGCAATTCCAAGTGTGAAAGAGATTAAGGCGCCGTCCCTGTTTGTTTTTTCACCTGGTGATTATGGAGGCTCGATTGAAAAAGAAGTGCGTAAATTATATCAAGCGTCTGGAGCAACTGATAAAGAGCTGATCGTGGATGAGAGCGGATATCACGGAACAGATATGTACCATAAGGGGGAGCAGGGTGATAAGTTGAAGTCTCTACTCATTGACTTTGTTAAAGAGAATTTTAATTAATATAAACTAAAAAACTCTCCACAGCGGGAGCACGAGTAATTACCCTTCCTTTACCTAGACAAATAGTTAGAGAATCCTTTGATACGCTGTTCATACCAAATTATTATTTAAACTCACGCTTCCCACGCAGCTAGACCGATGAATTTGCGATTCAGCTGTCGTCTAATTAAACGAGGGCATCCATGACAACGATATTCATTTAACGAAGGAGTGTATGAAAATGGCATTAAAGTCCTTATTCACGAGCTTCAACCTGCCAGTAAAAAACGTAGAACAATCGAAGGATTTCTTCACCGGACTCGGCTTTGCGTTCGATCCGCAGTTCTCCCAAAAGGACAAGTCGGCAGCCATCGTGGTCGGCGACAACCTGCAGGTCATGCTGATCTCCCAACCATTCTTTAATACCCTCACACAGAAGGAAACGGTCGATACGGACAAGTATGCGCAGTTGACGATCGCGTTGGCCTTCGAGAGCAGGGAAAAGGTCGATGAAATCGTAAATACAGCGGTCTCCCTTGGCGGGAAAATACACGAAGATCCTGAGGATTATGGGTTCATGTATCATTGGGGTTTCGTAGATTTAGATGGCCATTTGTGGGCTATCAACTACATAAACAACAATCCCTCGGAAGTACAGTCCAACGAGGCGTAATAACGGTAAAATGCCGCTTTAAAAAAGACGCTGGGCACAATGGCCCGGCGTCTTTATCATTCCTCTACCAACGGATCAAGAGTGTTCGGTATAGGCTTTGAAGTTGTCCATAATCGCTTGCCAGCCTGCTTGCTGGAGCTCGACGGGGTGGCTGTTGTCCGCGTCAAACGTTTCGATGACCATCGTCACGCTGCCTTGATCGATGAATGCAATATCTACTCTTCTCTCGTCTCCGAGGGTATAGCCGATCGCCTCGTGGCGGTTCACGATGTCGTAGACGCCTGCAAAATCAAAACCCATGCTGCCATCCTTCGCTTCCATCCGCGTCGAGAACTTGCCGTTGACCCGCAGATCGTTTTCGGCTCTCGGCGAATGCCAGTCCTCGGACGCGTGGTTCCACTTCGTAATATGTTCCGGCTCGGTCCAATAGCGCCATACCTTCTCGACAGGGGCTTGAATGATGGCTTGCACGGTTACTTTCGTCGGTTGATTCGTTTCCATTTTAAATGGACACCTCTTTCGTAATTTTCGTCGTTTGATTTATTCTTCATGATATAGACGAAAGCTAGCCGCGAAATTCATCGGTCGAGTCGCTCAGGCAGCCCAAATCGTGAAAATAATTCGGCGCTGATGAAGTTTTGAACGTGCAGGATTTGATTTTCTTTGGTTTCGATGACGTGAATGCCCCAAGGGACCAAGCTGGCGTTATCCTTGCCCGGCATATATTGGGCCAATGCCGGATAACCGCCATTCACCGTAACGGGCACAAATCGCGAACCCTCACAATGCCAGCGCGTAAGCGAATAGAAGGCGGATAAATCGTTCTTGCCGCGAACCCACATCTCGAAAGGGGGCATCGACATGCAGCCTTCCTCGTGAAACAGCGCGACAAGCGCAGCAATATCGAATCGTTCGAAGGCCTCCACGTATCGGGACAGAAGCTGCGGCTCCGGCTGGGTGTCCATCCGGCTGAGTTCATCGGATCGAAGCTGAGCCCGGCCCATCGTCTCTCGCGCTCTCTGCAAGGCGCTGTTCACCGCTGCGGGCGACATCGCCAACGTATCCGCGATTTGCTTGGAGGACCATTCAAATACATCCTTCAAAATGAGTACCGCACGTTGCCGCGGAGGCAAGGTCTGCAAGAGAGCGATGAAGCAAAGTTGAAGCGTATCCTTGCGGACGAGCCGATCCTCCGGATTGCCTCCAAAGTCGGGAGACGGCCAGATCCACGAGGCGTCCGGCCGCGTATTGCGCGGCTCGACGATGGCTGCGGCCGGATCGAATAAGTCAACGGGAAGCGCGCGGCGCTTGGATTGTCTCAGCTTGTCCAAGCAAATATTTGATGCGATCCGATAGACCCACGTTTTGAACGAAGATTCCTGTCTGAACGTGCTCCCGCTCTGCCAGACCCGAATACTCGTCTCCTGAACGGCATCGTCCGCATCGTCCATAGAGCCCAGCATCCGGTAACAGAACGACAATAAGCCCGGCTTTAAGCTTGCAAATAAAGGTTCGTCAAATGCGGTCTCGTTCATCGCGGGCCTCCCTTAAGCGTCTCCCCGAAGGGCGGTACATTTCATTCATTATAATTCAAGCTAGCGGAGACCTCAATTGAATTCATAGGCGGCAGCTTGAAGCTTTTCCGTGTGCCATTATTGAGACGGCGGCTTTGTGCGCTTCGCCTTCTTCTTATTTAAATGATGGATCGTCTACACCAAGTTGGACAGGAAAATGGAGCAATGTGCGCTGGAATTGAGCGACTTTGTCCACTGGTTTAACCAGGTGAGATGATTTAGGCATTACTCGTTCAACGAATCAAGCTATTATGGATATGTTTCGAAAAAAAGTTAATTACTTCTGCAATGGCCTAGATCCCACTCACCTCTATAGTCATGCTGGCTGCATCCTAGGACTACACCAAGAAAGGATGAATGTCGAAAATCATTCATTTAAAACCCGGGGGTTACGCAGTTCGTAACTGTCAGAAGCCGATTGGCAGCATCATTACGTTAACTGGCAGTTTACTGCAACAAACATCCCATTCAAAACGTTTACACTATATGGATTGAGTGGTATGTGTTAGAAAAAGGGGGATGACATTGAAACTGGCATTTAAGCTTCTATCCGTAATGTTAGGGTTGTTTCTTATTTATGATGGGTATTCCATTTATACATTCACCGCCAGAAGTCCCGACGGTAGTATGGGAATACGTAGATTGTTTGATAACCTCTTCATTCCAGCGACAGATTTTCACTTACATACCTATGGAATATCCTTTTTCTTAGTTGGAGTTCTATTCGTATTGATCCCTGTTATTCGCATCAAACAAAATGCTAACGGAGAACTTTGATTCAATGCATCATGGGGCAGTTTGCGTACTGGCAGCTGCTCCATTTTCGTTAAGCTAAAGGGCAGTTAAGTTGCAATAGGTGGTACTATAGGAATGTAAAGGAGTGATTTTTATTCGTAATTGCTTCCCTCTTCTATTACTAAGCATCCTGCTCGTCTTAGCAGGATGCCAAAAGACCGCAAGTACGCAATCCGTGCATTGGTCAGCTACCAAGGAAGAGGCGCTTTTGCATTACAAAGAGCAGCTACCACGAGTGGATGAGACGTATCTTGAACTCATGCTGACCACAGGTGATTCTGTAGTATTGGTGAAGCAAAATCAATCCTTCTATGCCATGGGGGAAATTTATAGGAATCAAGGTGAGTATACCTTTGAGCGAACATCAGCTTGGGTGGACATAGGAAACACAACAGGCGCCATGTGGGCGTTTACCACCAAAGCAGGCACGGGTTATAAGCTGAAAATCGCCAAGAGCCAAGAGGACACAAGTAGTTTCTATAACGAAGCGGTCGGCGTCTACCTGACGGTGAGCGATGGAGACCGCGAATATAACGATATAAACGTAACCAATCTTATCTCCGCCGCAAGTGTGCTTTAAACTGTATTAAAGTAACGGAGAACGTTAGCTTAAGATGCAACTGGCATGATGGTCAGTTGCCTTAAGCTTGGTTGTAAATCATCAGCACGTTATATCCTTGCATAAATGCATGCAACCGCCTCTTTCATTAGGACGTAAAAGGGATAAAGCAGAAAGGATGAGCACCTATTTCTACCCGAGCGGCATTATTCGGAAAAATGAAAACGCCTAGTTCTATTTTCTTCGTCTCCGTGCTCCTCGTGTCCATCTTGACGGGCGTCTTGTCGAAGCCCTATTTCACGGACCGCGTCTTCTATCTGTACGAGGATACGTACAAATTCGCCAGCGAGCAAGACCGTCTTGTCACCTATCATAGCAGCACGGCTGGTCCCGTCCAAGTACGCACCGACGACGAGAAGCACCGCACTTTGATCATTGACGGGCAGTCCTATGCGATTGCGGACAAAAGCGTCCCTTACTCGACCAAGTTTTACGTGACCTATCCGAACGGCCATGTCTACAGCGTCGAGGATAACAATGGCTTGCTCTTGAGCTACGATGACAAAGGGAATATCGTTATGACTATTCAGATGTACGCTAACGGCGAGCGGATCAAGCAGGAAGGGGAAGAAGCTTTTCCGCCGTCGGCGCTCGTAAGTGCGGCTTACCCCGATTACCATGTCAAACGAGGCATACCGGGGTTTCTGTTTCTTGCCCTCGGCTTGCTGATCTTTGGCTGGTGCAGCTTTCGGTACCAAGCCTTCCAGGACTTAATGTTCCGTTTATCTCCTCAGCGGCTCATGTACGAGAACCCCGAGCCGAGCGACTTCTATTATTTTATGAGCAAGGTCGGAGGCATTATCGTGATGATCGGTTCGATTTTCGTTGCTTTCAAAGCGTACTAGGGCATGTGCTCTGCTGCTTCTGCTGCCGCTTATTTACCGCCCGGCGGCTCGGGCGTAGATAGGCGGTTGACGTAATCAGGCAGCGCGGTATCGATAGGTATACTGTTATCGGAGACTTCGGCTCCTGGAAATTGATCTAATGGAGAGTCTGGCGACTTTATTTTCACGTCCATGACAAGAAGGGAACATTTTATGAAAAGGACATTGATAGGAAGCGTAGCATTTCTTTCCGGAATTTTGATTGCTTTAGCCATTCTTATTTCCGCGGCTCAATATGTACCGGAAATTAATACTTGGAGGGGCTCTAAGCTTTGGTTCGCAATTTTTGGCGCGATTGATATGGAGTCTGAGCAAAGTTTATTTCTGGGTGTTCCATTCACAGCAGGTCTTCTTCTGATTGTTCTTGGCTCAATTATTTTAGCGATTGAATACTTCAAGAAGGATTAATGGTACTTGAGTCCGTTCCGGGTCTTACGTTCGGCTGTCCGGATAAAGCAGGAAGTCGCTTTTTTTACGTTCGTGTAAATATGATGGCGATAATGGCAAGACGTGGTATTGAATTTCCGGTCGCGGTTAAAGATCGGCTCAGCCACGTCTTCTATTTTCTTTAGGAGAAGCGACCGTTGCGTTAAGATTCGATCGGTTAGTCAGGCGATAAATTCATTTTATAAAAACGCTTACAAAATGGTGGCTTTTAGTTAAAAAAAGTAAAGAGATGGACATTGTTGCAGGAAGCCCCTGATTTTTATAATGAAAGCACAGACATCGCATGCGGCATTGTCTCGATTCTGATAGAAGGGGGCGAAGGTATGAGAGGCTCAGGCAAGAAGTCATTCGCAATGATCATGGTGCTGCTTATCGCGGCGGGTATGGTGCTGGCCGCTTGCAGCAACAACAATGAAGGCGGCAATAAAGGAAACGGCAATACTAACGTTCCAGTGAAGCAAGAAGCAACCGAAGGCAACGATGGGGCAAATGCAGACAGCGGCGCTTCGGAAGACCCTCTCGGCAAATATGATCCGCCGATTGAAGTCACGACAGTCCGGAATTTGAGCGATGTCGTCGAAAATAACGTGCTCGGCGTTTTGGAGGGCGAAACGTTCGAAGACAACAGATGGACTCGGGTATACGAGGAGCAGCTCGGGATCAAAATTCGGAACGAGTGGGTCGTGAAAGGCAATCCGGACTCGGACCAATACGTTCAGAAGATGAATGTCACCCTCGCATCGGGCGAACTGCCAGACTTTCTGTCAGTGAATGCTGTCCAGCTGAAGCAGCTGACAGAGTCCGACTTGATCGAGGATATGACGGAGCTGTACGAGAAATATGCGTCACCGCTTACAAAGGACATTTTGTCTCAAGAAGGGACGGGTCCATTTGACGCCGCGACGTTCGACGGAAAGCTGATGGCGATTCCGCAAGTCGAGCCGTCAATCGAACGCTCCATGTTTGTCTGGATACGAACGGATTGGCTTAACAAGCTTGGCTTGCAGCCGCCGAAGACGATGGCGGACGTGCTCGCGATTTCGAAAGCGTTTACCGAAGACGATCCGGACGGCGACGGCAAGCCGGATACATTTGGTCTTGGCGTAACGAAGGATCTGTGGGGCGGAGCCAACGGACTGGAGGGCTTTATGGCGGGCTACAAGGCCTATCCGAATTTATGGGTTGAAGACGCATCGGGCAAGCTCGTGTTCGGCAGCATTCAGCCGGAAGTCAAGCAAGCGCTTCAAGCGCTCCAGGACATGTTCAAAAACGGCCAAATTGACAAGGAATTCGGCATTAAGGATGGCGGGAAGGTAGCAGAAGATATTACGGCAGGCAAGATCGGCATGGAATACGGCGAACAGTGGAATTCCATTTGGCCGCTCCAGCTGAACAAAAATAATGAACCAGACGCTCAGTGGCAGGCATTCCCTATCGTATCGGAAAGCGGTGAACTGCCTAAGGTTCCGCAGAAATTCAGTACAACGAAGTTTTTTGTCGTACGAAAAGGCGCGGAGCATCCGGAAGCGGTGATCAAGCTGTTCAATCTGCATTTGGAGAAAAACTGGGGAGAGACAGCCGAGTTCGACGTCTACTATGCGCCGAAGGAAGCGGAAAGCGTGTGGCAGCTGTCGCCGGTACAGCCGGCACCGCCGAAGAAGAACGTGACGGCTTACCGCGAGATCGACGCGGCGCGCAAAGCGGGCGACTTCCAGGCGCTGAAGGGCGAAGCCAAGACGATTCAAGAAAAGATCGATCTGTACAATTCCGGCTCTGAAGAAGGCTTCGCGGTATGGGGCTGGGAGCGCATCTACGGACCGGAAGGCTCCATGGGTATTACCGACCAGTACGATAAGAACAATCAGTTCCTGATCGACAAGTTCGTTGCGGCTCCTACGCCGACAATGGTCGAGCGGAAATCGACGCTCGAGAAGCTGCAGGACGAGACGTTCGTCAAGATTATTCTCGGCGACCCGATCGATTCCTTCGACAAGTTCGTGGAGGATTGGAAGAAGCTTGGCGGCGATCAGATGACGCAAGAAGTGAATGAGTGGTACGCATCAACGAAGTAGCAGCAGGAGCAGGGGAGAGGGCGCCAACGGCACCTATTTCCCCTGTTTCTTTCCACACAGAGACTGAAAGGGGATTGACCAATGGGCGGAAAGTGGCGAAGGGAGCTCCCGCTGCACTTCATGATTTTACCTGGCTTGTTGTTCATCGCAATATTCTCTTATGTGCCTATGGCGGGCATCGTGATCGCCTTCCAGAAGTTCATCCCGGCAAAGGGGTTGTTCGGCGATCAAAAATGGGTCGGCTGGGACAATTTCAATTATGTAATGGATTTGCCCAGCTTCTCGCAGGTATTTTGGAATACGCTTTCCATTGCCAGCATGAAACTGGTGCTCGGGCTTATCGTGCCGATTATATTCGCGATTCTGCTAAACGAGCTGAAAAACGAAATGGTCAAGCGCTCCATCCAGACGGCCATTTATTTGCCTTACTTCCTGTCATGGGTTGTATTAGGCGGCATACTCATTGATTTGCTGTCGCCATCGGGCGGCATCGTCAACGGTCTCTTGACTTCACTTGGCTTGGAGCCCGTCTTCTTCCTAGGCGACAACAACTGGTTCCCCGCTACATTGGTCGGTTCGGATATTTGGAAAAACTTCGGGTACGGAACGATTGTCTATCTAGCCGCTATTACGGGTATAGACCCAGGCTTGTACGAGGCGGCGACGATCGACGGCGCGAATCGCTGGAAGAAGGCATGGCATATTACGCTGCCCGGCATGCGCATGGTGATTGTGCTGCTTTCCGTGCTCAGCCTTGGCCAGCTGCTCAACGCCGGCTTCGACCAAGTATTTAATCTTTATAGTCCGCAAGTTTATGAGAGCGGCGATATTTTGGACACGTTCGTCTACCGAATCGGTCTGCTCGATGCGCAATACGGCGTCGCTACAGCTGTCGGTTTCTTCAAGTCCATTGTCTCCTTCGTGCTCATCGCGGGTTCTTATTTCTTCGCGTATCGATTTGCCAGATACAGAATCTTCTAGGAGGGTACACCATGTCCAATAAACCGGCGGCAGCAGCCCCGTCCTCCCGCAAGCCGATCGATTGGTTTGCTGCCGTTAATACAACGTTTCTGATCATCGTCGCGCTGGTGTGCATTTTGCCTCTTATTCATATTGTCGCCGTGTCCTTCAGCTCGAGCACCGCTGCGGCCGCAGGTTATGTCAAGCTATGGCCGGTCGACTTCACGCTAGCCTCATACGAGTTCACGGCTGGCCGAGATGGTTTCTGGCTGTCGATGCTCACGTCGCTGAAGCGGATTGCGCTCGGAACGCCGCTGAATTTGCTCCTTACGATTCTGGTAGCGTATCCGCTCTCCAAGGAATCGAAGCAGTTCCGGTTCCGCATCGTCTATGCTTGGATTTTTTTCCTGACGATGCTGTTTAACGGCGGTTTGATCCCCTGGTATATCACGATCAAGGAATTGGGGCTATTGGACACAATCTGGGCGCTCGTCCTTCCCGGCGCGGTTCCGGTATTCAGTATCGTCCTGCTGCTCAACTTTTTCCGTGAAGTGCCAAAGGAACTGGAGGAAGCTGCTATCATTGACGGTGCAGGCCAGTGGATGACGCTGTGGCGGATCTATGTGCCGATCTCCATGCCGGCGATCGCGACGCTTGCGCTCTTCTCGATGGTCGAGAATTGGAACAGCTGGTTTGACGGGCTGATCTTGATGGGTGACCCTTCAAACTACCCGCTGCAGAGCTATATTCAGACCATCGTCATTCAACAGAACTTCACGGCTGTGTCGCGCGAGGATATTATGAACCTGGCCCAAATATCGGACCGAACGCTGAGATCGTCGCAAATTTTCCTTGCCTCGCTGCCGATTCTTTGCGCATATCCGTTCCTTCAGAAATACTTCGTGAAAGGCATTGTGCTTGGCAGCGTGAAGGGTTAAAAAAAATTGTTAGTTAGCGGCGCAGGCGCGTGGTGTATAGTAGAGAAAAAGGCCGGAGGAGACTGCGATGTTCATGCGCCGGGATTATTCATTGCGCAATACGATTTTTTTGCGTTTGGTCGTCACATTTACGCTTATCATGCTGCCGATCGTGACGGTTGGCGTCTCCATCTACCAATGGAGCATCCGGACTGCGAGCAATGACATTTCGAAGACGGCCGTCTCGCAAATTTCGTTTTATTTGAATGACCTTGAGAACGAGATCGAGCGGATGAAGCTGCTCCAATATGGGTTTCTTGAAGACGCCGATTTGAACAAGCTCGCCCTCACGTGGGAGACGATGGGCGACATTGAACGTATGGAAAGCATTACGCTGGTGCTGAACCGCGCCTTCACGCTTCAAAACAGCAGTCATTATATTCGGGATGTAAGCGTTCACATAAGGCCGATTCAAAAAACGCTGTCATCTCTAAGCGGGGCGGGAGTCTTTAAAGCCGACCGGTATGAGGCGCTGCGCGCAGCTATTGAAGAATACGGAACGAAGCCGATTGTATGGAACGGGAATATCTATCTAAGCGCGGCTAAACAGAGCGGCTTGAAAGAGAAGGGGCCGCTGTTCATTATTGAGATTGAGCTTGACAGCCGCAAGCTGGAGGAGGCGCTCCAGCAATTCAATACGTACACAGGCAGCGGTTCGATTATGAAGGTGAGACATACGGGCTTCTTAATCGGCAGCAAGCTCTTACAGACGCTGGATGAAGGGACGCAGAATAAGCTCGGCCTGATCGCAAGCGGCAGTTCCGGCACAATCGCTTTGGAGGAGCAGCGTTACTTCGTATCGCACGCCTATTCGGAACGGCTTGATACGTCCATCTACCGGTTTATTCCGGAGGATGTTATCCGCAAACCGCTTGATAAGTTCTACGCGCGGGCATGGCTTTTCGCGGCTGGCGCTTTAATCATGATGGGGATTTATGCGCTGTCCACCTACAAGTTTATTCACAAGCCGCTGCTCAAGCTGGTCAAGGGGTTCCGCCGTCTAGAGAGCGGCGACCTTGAACAAGCGATTGCCCACGACGCGAACGATGAATTCCGTTACATTTATGAGCGCTTTAATCAGATGGTTGTCAAATTGCGGACGCTGATCGATCAGGCCTGGAGGCAGAAGGTGCTTATGCAGCGCGCCGAGCTGAAGCAGCTTCAGTCGCAGATTAATCCGCATTTTTTATACAACAGCTTTTTTATTATGAACACGATGGCCAAGACAGGCGATACGGAACGGATTGAGATGTTTACGACGCTTTTAGGGGATTATTTCCAGTTTGTGACCCGCAATGCGTCTGACGATGTCACGCTTAAGCAAGAGGTGCATCATGCCAGAACGTACGCCGATATTCAGGAATTGCGGTTCTACAAGCGGATCGAGGTTTATTTTGAAGAATTGCCGGAGGCGTTCGAACGGCTGATGGTTCCGCGTCTAATCGTGCAGCCGATTATCGAGAATGCTTTCGAGCACAGCCTGGAGAAAAAAGCGAGGAATGGACGAATTGAGGTTCGCTTCGAACGCTGCGGAGCCTCCTTGTGCATCATCGTTGAAGATAACGGCGACAGCTTGTCTGATGACCTGTTGAAGACAATTGAGCAGAAGCTTGGTTCAGAGGATGAGTTTTCAGAAACAACCGGTATTGTCAATATTCACCGCCGTTTGGTCATCTCATGCGGCGAGGGCAGCGGAATCCGCGTCTCGCGAGGAGACCTTGGCGGCCTAAAGGTGACGATACGAATTCCGCTTAAGGAGGGAACGGCAGATGCGGCGATTGCTAATCGTTGACGACGAAGCGATTATCACCGACGGGCTTGCAGAAATATTTGGAAGACTTGGCTTGCCAGGGCTCGAAATTTGCAAGGCCTATTCAGGCGGGGAGGCGCTTGATTGGCTGAACAGTACGCGCATCGATATCGTTCTCTCCGACATTCGCATGCCCGAGCTCAACGGACTCGAGCTATTAGAGGTTATCCGTAGCGGCTGGCCGCGCTGCCGGGTTATCTTCCTCACGGGGTATAACGACTTCGATTCGGTCTACCAAGCCATCCAGGTATGGGGCGTTCGGTATTTGCTGAAGACCGAAGGCTACGACAAAGTTATTTCCGAAGTGAAGGAGGCGCTCCGTGAGCTGGACGAAGGACATCGGACCGAGGTGTTGCTGCAACAGGCGAGGGAACAGCGCAATACGCTGGAGACGCTGGCGCAGGGCGAGTATTTTCGGCATTTGCTTTTAGGCACGGGAATCGGCACGGCGGAAAGTTTACAGGAGGATTTCCGGAAGCTGAACGTTCCGCTCGATCCGGCAATGCCGGTCATGCTCGTCTTAGGAAACCTGGTACATTCCGGATCCGATACCTCCTATTCCGGAAGGCGTGAAGCGGCCCTTGCGGTTAAGCTGCTAGGAGACACCTATTTCCACGAGAAGACGAGATGCGTCGGCATCATCGACCGGTACGGCGATTTGTTCTGGATGATCCAACCGTATGCGGATAAACAGGAAGCCGGAGATTCGTTCGAGGGCGTTGTTCGGTTCCTTGAAGGGACGCTGGACCTTATATCGGGAGCGTGTCTCGATTCGCTGGGCATTGAGACGACGTTTACGATCTGCAGTACGCCGTTTAATTGGGAAGCTCTTCCGGGCGCTTATGACCGGCTTAGACAGATGCAGCATCTTAGAGCCGGCGATGGCAGCAGCATGGTCGTGACCATACAGTCCGAGTCGGTTGACATGACAAGGCAGACGCGGGAAGGGCTGCGGGCGGAGAAGCTTGAGCCGCTTGCAGGACTGCTGGAAGCGGGGCGAAGAGATGCATTCGTGGAAACGCTCGGCGATTTGTCTGACGAAGTTTTGGGGGACCCATCGGTTGATGCGATACAAGTCATGGAGCTTTACTATACGATAGCAATGATGCTGCTCTCCTACGTCAATCGTAGAAAGCTAAGCGATCAAATATCAGCAATCGAGCTTATGCGTTTCGAGGGGCATGCCTCATGGCAGGATGCGTTCGCCTTTTTATCTCGCACCGCGGATCATCTGTTCATGCTAAGACGGACAAGCGAGTACAGTCGAGCGAAGACCGTGATTCAAGGGATTTGCTCCTATGTCGAGGATCACATCGATGAAGATTTATCCGTTGTTCGTCTAGCGAGCCGGTTCCACTTCAATCCGGCTTACTTATCGAGATTGTTCAAGCAGGGCAGCGGTCAGAACTTGTCCGATTATATTGAAGAGGCAAGGATACGCAACGCCAAGCGGCTTCTTGCTTCAGGCGAGCTTCGCGTCCATGAAGTCGGCGCGCGGGTCGGGTACGAATCGCCGCATTCCTTCACCCGATTTTTTAAGAAAGCGACCGGAATGACGCCGCAGGAATTTCGCGAGTCCAGTAGAGAGGCGGCTCAGTAGTCAATCGATCATGGAAGCAGCCAGACCCTATTAAAAGGAGGCGTAACATCGTGCTGAGGATAACAAAAGTTGAAAACGGAATCGTACAGGGGCTGCCTGCGGCTGACCCCCGAATTACAAGCTTTAAGGGAATCCCATTCGCTGCGCCGCCGGTCGGCGCAAACCGTTGGCGCGCTCCGCAGCCGGCAAAAGACTGGGACGGCGTCCTGAAAGCGTATGAGTTCGCGCCGATCTCCATGCAAGTGAGACAAGAGCTGGACGATAACAACATCTATACCAGGGAATGGGCCGTCGAGCCGGATATTGCCATGGACGAGGATTGCCTATACTTGAACATCTGGACGCCTGCCAAGCGCGTTGGCGAGAAACTGCCGGTGTACGTATGGTATTTCGGCGGAGGACTTCAGGTCGGCCATACGGCCGAGATGGAGTTTGACGGCGAACGAATCGCGCGGCGAGGCATCGTAGTCGTTACGATCAATTATCGTTTGAACGCATTCGGGTTTTTGTGTCATCCTGAGATTACGGCGGAAGCGCCGGAAGCTCCCGCCAACTTCGGTCATCTCGACCAGCAGGCCGCGACCAGATGGGTGAAGCGCAATATTGAGGCATTTGGCGGCGACCCGAATCAAATAACCATTGGCGGACAGTCCGCAGGCGGCGGGAGCGTTATGAGTCAGCTCGTATCCCCGCAGAACGAAGGGCTTTTTCAGAGAGCGATCGTGCAAAGCGGAATATTCACGAAGCTTTATCCGGCAAGCGGGATGCCTAGGTTCTGGAGACGTCTTGCGGAAGCCGAGCAGGAAGGCGTTGCTTTTTTCGAGTTTTTAGGTGTTACTACGCTTGCGGAGGCCCGGCAGCTTGATGCGGTCTATCTGCGGGATAAGGCGGTGGAGTATCGAGGATTCTGGGGCACCGTCGAAGACGGCGTCTTTAATGTAGGCGTTCCGTTCGAGTTGTTCCTGCAGAATAAGGGCTGGAAGGTGCCGATTATGCTTGGCCATACCTCCACCGAATTCTTTAGCGTACCGAGCGTCAGCACGCTCGATGAATTCAAGCGGATGGCTGACGAGATGTTCGGCGAGGAGGCCGAAACGTTCCTGAACCTGTGCAACGCGCAGTCAGGCAGCTTGGAGGAGGCCAAGAAGAAGGCCGCGGTAAGCGGCATCGAATACGCGATCCGGATAGCCGCGCAAGCTAACGCCGATTCGGGGGCCGGAGTCCCCATGTACTATTATAATTTCGACGCCGAGATTCCGGGCTGGGATAACCCTGGAACCTTCCATTCGGTGGATCTGTGGTTTTTCTTCGAGACGCTTGCCAAGTGCTGGAGGCCGTTTGTTGGCAAGCACTACGATTTGGCGCGCCAAATGTGCAATTACTGGGCGAATTTCATTTGTACCGGAGACCCGAACGGACTGGATTCTACAGGGGAGAAGCTGCCCCATTGGGAGCCTTACACGCCTGATGCGCCTTACGGAATGCTGTTCGCAGACCGGGCAGAGTTTGCCAGAGAACAGCCGAGCGAGATCATGCAATTTCTAACGAGACAATTTTTTAAAACTAGCGCGGACTGATTTGAAATTTGACTTGCGGTGCCGCTTGAATGCAGCCCGCTGTGCCGGAAAAAGGGCCGTCCCCCTCGCGTCGAGCTTAGCGAAAGGGACGGCCCTTTTTATGTTGTCCGAATCGGTACGGACTTTGCTGCGCTTCATCTATTCCACGTATCCAAAGCCTAGAATCGTAAAACGTTTAGACTCGTGCCCGGCCGCCATTCGGATTTCGATGGTATGCTCTTCCGACTGCTCTGACCGGAGCAGGATGACGGCGTGGCAGCGCGTCCAGTTCACGGCATGAGATTCCGCCGTCCTCACAAGCTTCCCGTCGACCCTCACTTCGGCATTGCCGAAATCGTCGCTGCCCGAGTTTTTAAAAACGAGGAGAAGACTTTTGCAGCGGATGGTCATCTTAAAGCTCTCGCTGCCGGAATCGCCCGTATGCATCCAGTTATGAGGGAATTGCGCAGTGCCGTACGGATGGTCGTCCATTTCGGCGAATTGCAGCTCGGCGTCGACCTTTCCGAAGCCGCCTTCCTCAATGAAAGCTATACTTGTCCTGCTAGCTCGGTCCAGCAATCGCACGCCGGCAAAGTCGTTTCCGATAACCGGCGGCAGATCGAGGCGAATCGTTTCTTGATCCGGAGCGGAACGATCGGTTTCGGTGAACAGCCACGTCAAGCAATCGGCCATTATCATATGTCCCGCATTTGTCGGATGATAGATGTCCGCGAAAAATTGCTTTTTGGAGATAATGCCTCCTTCAACAGGCGTCTTGCGGAATTGTTCCGTTACGGCGTCCTTAATGCTCACCATCGGAAGTCCGTAATGCATGCCGACAGGGGAGAGGCGGTCCTGTAAATTCCAATCGCTTTCAAAAACGCTGAACAGCAGAATGACAGCTGGTTCATGAGCCGCGGTCAGCGCCTTTAAGACCAAGCTTTCATAGCAAACGCCGTTTGTTTCGTCATCCGCGTCGTTGACCGCAAATTCGATGACGATGATGTCCGGCTGGACGGTGCCGTTGCGCAGAACATCCCGCTCGTAACGTATCATGCCAAGCTCGGAAGGCGTTCCGCCAACGCCTGCTTTAATAAGACGGATGGGACTGCCGCCGTTGCTGGTGAATTTTTCTTTGAAATTCATATAGGTCTGGTAAGCGTAGCAATTCGTGTGAAGAGGGACGGCACCCGCGCCATGTGTGATGGATCCGCCAATGAAAGCTAGCGTGACCTCCTCGCCTCTTCTAGCCTTGTCGATAGCTGCTTTTAGTCTTTTATTGTTGCCTCGACTGAGCAGCGATTTGGCGATCATTTCGCGATAAGCCTTCGTACGGGGAATGATTGTATCGGCAGGATGCAGCAGGTCGCTCATTGGCATTCTCCTCTTTTTAAGTATAATCTCTTATTTTAATAGACAAGGGGGAGAAAGAACACCTGTCTAAGCATGGGTTTTAAAATAAAAACCGCCATTATCCACCAATCGACGGGTTGCCCGCTTATTGCCGCAACAGCTACACTGTGGGGGAATCGGACAATAGTCTGTCCGGCGACCATGTGGGATCGATGAAGTGGAGGCGAACGAAGATGACGGATCAACGCGCGAATGAATTACCTAGGCTTCGCGAGGTTTTTGGAGAACATTTTCATATTGGAGCTGCCGTTAATCCAAGAACGCTCGTAACGCAGAAGGATTTGCTGACGAGACATTTCAATAGCTTAACGGCGGAGAATGAGATGAAATTTGTAAGCGTCCATCCGGAAGAGGGGCGGTATACGTTCGAAGAAGCGGATCGGTTGATCGATTTCGCGAAGGAGAACAACATGGCGGTAAGAGGCCATACGCTTGTGTGGCATAATCAAACGCCAGACTGGGTTTTCGAGAACCGTTCAGGCGGAGCTGCCGATCGCGAGACGCTGCTGTCCCGCATGAAATCGCATATCGACGAAGTGGTCGGTCGCTATAAAGGGCGCATTTACGCTTGGGATGTCGTGAACGAAGCGGTGACCGACAGCGGGGACCAGCTTCTGAGGCCTTCCAAATGGCTGGAAATTGCAGGCGAAGATTTTATCGCAAAAGCTTTTGAATTCGCGCATGCGGCTGATCCGGACGCGCTGTTGTTCTATAACGATTACAACGAGTCCGTACCCGCGAAGAGGGACAAAATCTATTCCCTCGTCAAGTCGCTCACTGAGAGAGAGGTGCCGATTCACGGCGTTGGCCTGCAGGCGCACTGGAATCTGGAGCATCCGACGCTGGATCATATCCGCGAAGCCATCGAACGGTATGCCAGCCTCGGCGTCAAGCTGCACATCACGGAGCTGGACGTGTCCGTCTTCGCGCATGAAGACAGGCGCACCGATCTGATCGCTCCTACGCCCGAAATGCTGGAACGGCAAGCGGAGAGGTACGGGGCTTTCTTCAAGCTATTTAAAGAGTATAGCGAGCATCTCACTTCCGTTACCTTCTGGGGGGCCGCGGACGATTACACGTGGCTGGACCATTTTCCGGTGCGGGGCCGCAAAAACTGGCCGTTCCTCTTCGACGCGCAGCATCAGCCGAAGGCTGCCTTCCAGACCGTGCTGGAGGCTGCGCAATGAACAAAACGCTCATAACCAATCCGATCATGTGGGCGGATGTGCCCGATGTGGATCCGATTCGGGTCGGGAGCTGTTATTACATGGTCAGCACAAGCATGCACTCCATGCCCGGTTGCCCGATCATGAGATCGACCGATTTAAAGCATTGGGAAATCGTCAGCTACGTGTACGACACGTTCGAGGATAACGAAGCGCATCGTCTAGAAAACGGGAAAAACATATACGGAAAGGGCTCGTGGGCAGCTAGTCTGCGCCATCATAACGATACGTTCTATGTTTGCTTCTCGAGCAACGATACGCGGCGCTTCTATGTGTACCGAACGAAGGATGTCGTGAACGGACCGTGGGAACGTTCCGTCATCGACGGTTTGCGGCATGATCCCGGTTTACTGTTCGACGAAGGCCGCGTGTTCGTTTTCTCGGGTAACGGCAGTATTTACATAACCGAGCTGACAGCTGACGCAACCGCCGTGAAGCCCGGCGGAATTGATCAGCTGTTATTCGAGACGGAGCGGGAGGACATTGGTCTGCGGTGCGAAGGCTGTCATGCCTATCGGCTGAACGGCTATTACTATTTGTTGTTCATCGAATGGCCGCGGACAGGGAACATGCGCCGCCGGCAAATTTGTTACCGTTCAAAAGAACTGCTCGGCCCGTACGAACGCAGGATCGTCTTGGATGATGACCTTGGCTATCATAACAAGGGCGTCGCCCAAGGGGGACTATTGGATACGCCGAATGGCGAGTGGTACGCGATGCTGTTCCAGGATCATGACGCCGTCGGGAGAATCCCCTGTCTTGTGCCTGTTGCTTGGGAGGACGATTGGCCGGTGTTCGGCATCGACGGCAAGGTTCCCGAACAATTCGAGGTAGGGCTGCCTGAGTCGGAGTCCATGCCGCTCGTTATCAGCGACGAATTTGACTATCAGAGCGACCGGCTTGCACGAAATTGGCAATGGAATCATAATCCGGACAACCGGCTATGGTCGGTAACGGAACGTCCCGGTTATCTTCGATTGCGAACCGGCAGCTTGGCAGACAGCGTCGTTCAGGCGCGCAATACGCTGACGCAGCGAACGGAAGGCCCCGCATGCACGGGCGAGACCTTGCTGGATACGGCTCACATGAAGCCTGGCGACCGCGCCGGCCTTGTTGCTCTGCAAAGCCATTACGGCACGGTCGGTGTCGCAGTGGCGGATAATGGCGAGAAGTTCATCACGATGTGCGTCAATGGAGGAGCTGGCGAAGAGAAGGTTTTGGAGGCTTGTCCATTCGACGGCAGCGTCGTTCATTTGAAGATACATTTTGACTTCGAGGACAGCATCGATCAAGCAGTCTTCTACTATTCTATGGACGGAACAGAATGGGCGGCAATCGGCGAACCGCTCCAGATGAAATATACGCTTGATCATTTTATGGGCTATCGAATAGGGCTCTACCAGTACGCCACACGCGAAATCGGGGGTTGCGCGGATTTCGATTATTTCCGTTACCAGAGATATTGCTAAATAGTTGTTTTCGAGAAGGACCAGCTGCGCTGCTGGTTCTTTTTTTGTATCCCGGTTATTTTAAAGCGGACTTTGATATGCCAACAACTATCTTTTGACAGGTCATAGTGGTATGGATTAACAGGTTGTTTGCAAGAGTAATCAAGTGTACACTTTTTGTGATAAATTATCCGCATTCCATCCTCAAAAATCCACAAAAAATAATACTTTTCAAATAAAAAATCACATCGAGAAATTATTATCCATAACTTACAATCGAATTGCATTACAAAAAACATAAGAGGAGGAAAAATTAGTTATGTTTAAAAAAGTATCCATAGTTTTGTTAGCGTTTTCAATGCTGTTGACGCTAATGCCGCGCTCTTCGCTTCAGGCGGAGCAGGAGACGGTCATGTTCGAGAACCCGCTCCTATGGGCGGACGTACCGGACCCCGACGTTATCCGGGTCGGGGACGCATACTATATGTCCAGTACGACGATGCATATGAATCCGGGTGTCCCGATTATGAAGTCATACGACCTTGTACACTGGGAAATCGTGAACTACGTTTACGACATTTTGGCCGACAATGACGAGCAAGCGCTTCGCAACGGTAAAAGCAACTACGGTCAAGGCTCATGGGCAAGCAGCTTGAGATACCATGGCGGCAAGTTCTACCTCGCATTCGCTTCTTATGACACGGGCAAAACTTATATTTACCAGACAACGGATATCGAACAGGGGCCGTGGACGCATGCCGAGCTAGCCGGCGTATACCACGACATGTCGCTCTTATTCGACGATGACGGACGGGTGTATATGGCATACGGCGGGGGCGATATCCGGATTATTGAGCTTACCGCCGATGCGACCGCGATCAAACCGGGCGGGCTCGACAAGGTCATCATTCCGAACGCGAGCCTGGTTGCGGGGGAAAACGTTGGACTTAAGGCGGAAGGCACTCATATTCAGAAAATAAACGGTTATTACTACGTATTCAACATCACTTGGCCAAGCGGAGGCATGCGTACGCAAATTGTGCACCGCTCTGACAAAATCGACGGGACCTACACCGGCAAGGTGGCGTTAAAGGATGCCGGCATCGCCCAAGGCGGGCTGGTCGATACGCGGGACGGCAAATGGTACGCGATGCTGTTCGGCGACCGAGGCTCCGTAGGCCGTATCCCGTATCTGGTTCCCGTTACATGGGAGGATAACTGGCCGATATTCGGCGAAGACGGGAAAGTTCCGCAGCAGATGGCAATTCCTGTAGAAGGAGTCGCATCGGAGAATAACTGGGTAAGCTCCGACGAATTTTACAACTCGGCTGCCCGAGTCGGCTCATCCCAGCTGGATGTCGATTACGCTTTAACGCCGGCAGCAGCTTCCGATGAGTCGGCCGTCCAGCCGCTTGCAGCTGGTTCGGGTTCGGGCAAAGAGATTATTGCGAACGGCGGTTTTGAAAGCGGTTTAGAACCGTGGACAGGACACCAAAACGCGACGGTTGCCGTGACGACGGACCAGAAATTCAGCGGCACGAGCAGCTTGTTCGTTAGCGGCCGCGAAGGAACGGGCTCCGGTCCCCAGCAGCTGCTGGCCGGTAAGGTGAAGGCCGGCGTCACGTATCAATTTTCCGCGAAGGTCATGTACGACGGTGAGGATACGCTGCCTGCCACGAGGGTGTTCAATATCGCGTACCAGGACGGAGATTGGCAAACGATTAAGGTGATGGGCTCGGCGACCATTACGAAGGGCGAGTGGGGGACCATTCAAGGCTCGTACACCATTCCGAGCGATGCGCCTTTGAATAATCCGCTCATCTTCCTAGAAACGTCTTGGACATCGGCGCAAGACCCGGTCCTTGATCTCATGGACTTTTACGTTGACGATATTTCGATACGCGATATGACGCCTGATGCCAACCTGCTGGTGAATGGAGGCTTCGAGGAGGGGGTTGCGCCATGGACCGGTCACGAGAATGCGGCAGTGTCGGTTACGACGGATCGGGCTTACAGCGGCACGAGCAGCCTGTTCGTCAGCAACCGTCCCGCTACAGGCGCTGGTCCGCAGCAATTTATTACCGGTAAAGCGAAGGCGGGAGGCGTGTACGAATTTTCCGCTAAGGTCCTGTACGATGGCGACGAAACGTTACCTGCTGCGCGGGTGTTCAATATCGCCTATCAAGACGGCGACTGGCAGACCATCAAAGTAATGGGATCTGTAACGGCGACGAAAGGGCAGTGGGCCACCATCCAAGGGAAATACACCATTCCTGCTGATGCCGCGCTTAACAACCCGCTAATCTTCATTGAGACGTCCTGGACTTCGGCGCAAGACCCTGTCAAGGACCGAATGGATTTCTACGTGGACGACGTTTCTTTCATCGATGTAACGCCTCCAGGCGGATTAGATAAGCCGCAGCCGGGCGAATACGATCATAACGGCTCCAATCTGGCGTTAGCTTGGCAATGGAACCATAACCCGGATAACCGCAACTGGTCGCTAACGGAGCGCCCCGGCTATCTGCGCCTGACGACGGGCAAGAAAAGCACAAGCTTGCTTGACGCGAGAAACACGCTGACGCAGAGAACGTTCGGACCTGTCAGCTCGGCGAGCACCGCCCTCGAGGTCGGCCAAATGAAAAACGGCGATTATGCGGGACTCGCTCTTCTGCAGAAGGAATACGGCTATGTCGGCGTCAAGATGTCCGGCAATGCCAAATCGATCGTTATGGTGAACGGCAGCACGGGCACAGCCGTCGAAGCGGCATCGATTCCGCTGACGCAGGACCGGGTTTATTTCAAGGCCGAAGCGGATTTCCGGAATCAGACCGACAAGGCGAGCTTCTATTACAGTCTGGACGGCACGAGCTGGACGAAAATCGGCGATACGCTGCAAATGCGGTATACGTTGCCTCACTTTATGGGCTA
Source organism: Paenibacillus nanensis (assembly GCF_003583765.1). Taxonomy (GTDB): domain Bacteria; phylum Bacillota; class Bacilli; order Paenibacillales; family Paenibacillaceae; genus Pristimantibacillus; species Pristimantibacillus nanensis. The sequence goes on along the minus strand of NZ_QXQA01000002.1, from coordinate 8,841 downwards.
CCGCTTCGCGTTATTCAACTACGCTACGGCTGCTGTAGGAGGCAGCGTCGACTTCGATTATTACCGAATCGGAGACGAATTGACCGGAGAGCTTGCGCCTGTAACCCTGCAAGCTGAGCTTGGCGATGTATCCGAGGTGACCGGCGTTCCGAACATCGAGCTTGACGTTCCGATTCGCATGGATGAATTGCCTGCAGGCGATTATGATTCGCTAACCGCTTCCTTCAACATTCCGGATGCCCTTGAGGTTACCGGCGTTACGTTCAATGAAGAGAATCTCAAAGGAGCAGCGGCATTCAGCGCTCAGGGCAATAGGCTGTTGCTTCAAGTTAGCGGCGAAGCGGTGAGCTTCGTCCACCATGAATCCGATCTGTTCGCGACAATTCATTTGAAGGTTGCGGATTTTGCGCCAACCGACCGCACGGTCGTCATACGAACCGACTATATTCAGGCTGAGGGCGGAAGCGCAGTCTATAACGTCCATCGAGCAATAGCCAATATCGGCCTCAAAACGTTGAATACGGGAGCGCTCGCGAAGGTTCCGGGTTATCATAATCCGCTTGTCAGCCATAAGTTCGGCGCCGATCCATTCGCCATGGTGTATGACGGAAGAGTATACGTGTACATGACGAATGACGAATACGAATATGACGCCAGCGGCAATATCGTGAACAATACGTACGGCAAAATCAATACGATTACGGTGATTTCGTCCTCCGACATGGTGAATTGGACGGACCACGGGGCGATTCCGGTGGCGGGTCCAAACGGCGCGGCCAAATGGGCGAACAACTCTTGGGCGCCTGCAGCGGCGCATAAAGTGATCGACGGCAAAGACAAGTTTTTCCTTTACTTCGCCAACAACGCCAGCGGCATCGGCGTGTTGACCGCAGACAGTCCCGTCGGTCCATGGACCGATCCGATCGGTAAACCGCTCATTTCCTGGTCAACGCCTGGCGTGAACGGTGTCGTGTGGCTCTTCGATCCGGCTGTGCTGGTCGATGACGACGGCAAAGGCTATCTGTACTTCGGCGGCGGCTTGCCGGGTGGCGGCAATCCTTCCCCATCGCAAATTTCGAATCCGAAAACAAGCCGGGTCATCGAGCTTGCGGATAATATGATCGAGACGGTTGGCTCGGCGGTGACAATCGATGCTCCTTACATGTTCGAGGATTCCGGCATCCACAAATTTAACGGCAAATATTACTATTCGTATTGCTCGAACTTTGCGGGGGTTCACCCGGAAGGCACGCCGCCGCCCGGAGAAATCGCCTATATGGTGAGCGACAGCCCGATGGGCCCGTTCACATACGCGGCTCCCATCTTAAAAAATCCAAGCACATTCTTCGGAGTAGGGGGCAATAATCATCATTCGATCTTCGAATTCCATGGCGAATGGTATATTGCGTACCATGCCCAGACCGTAAGCAAAGCAGCATTGGGAGACGGCAAAGGCTATCGCTCCACCCATATCAACAAAGTGGACATCTACGAAAGCGGCCATATTCGCAGCATTAAAGCGGATATGGAAGGTGTCTCTCCGGTCGCGAATTTGAATCCTTACCAAAGAAATGAAGCGGAGACGATTGCGTGGAATGCGGGAATTCGCACATCGGCGTTGAATGCTCCGGCGAATGTGGATCAGCCGGTAAATCTTTATGTGACGGATATTCAAAACGGTGACTGGTTCGCGGCGGCCAACGTCGATTTCGGCAATAACGGAGCCAAGGCTTTCGAGGCGAGCGTCAGGGCTGCTGCCGGCGGCACGCTGGAAATGCGATTGGACAGCCCGAACGGAACGGTAATCGGCGAGATGAAGATTGATCCATCCGAAAGCGAATCGGATTGGAAGGTTGTAAGCGCTGAATTAGCTGAGGTTAGCGGTGTGCGCCATCTTTTCTTTACGTTCAAAGGAACGGGGGAGGAGGCGATCATGGATATCGATTATTGGTCGTTCACGGAAGCGGATCCAGGGACGGAGCCAACGCCGACACCAACGCCAACACCGACGCCAACACCAACACCAACACCGACATGGCAGCCAACGCCGGTTCCGCCTGCAACGAGCAGTAGAACGGATGTCGAGATTGAAGTAAATGGCAGCATCGGGCTTGGAGCAACGGCATGGAAGTCCGAAAGGAACGGGCAAACAATAACAACGATTGAGCTGGATGAGATCAAGCTTGAGAAACGGTTGGCTACTGCCGGCAAAGGCTCGGTAATCGTCATCCCGGATCAGAGTGGCAGCGATAGGGTTGTCGGGCAGTTTAACGGTGAATTGCTGAAGCTGCTTATTGCTTCCGAAGCCGCAGTGGAGCTTCGAACCGAACGTGGCATTTACAGGCTGCCCGCCAAGGCGCTCAATCTTCACGAGATTACCAAGGTGCTTGGCGGACGCTCAGAGCTTCATGAATTAACAATTGGTATAGAAATCGCCGCTCCCACGACGGAGCAGCTCAGCTCGGCGGAAGAAGCAGCCGAAAACGAAAGCTTCGAGTTGATCGCGCCGCCCGTACGCTTCACGGTGACGGCATCTGCCGGAGCGAGAAGCGAGGAAATCGCTAGTTTTGACAGCTACGTGGAGAAGCTCATCCCTATACCGGAACATGTGGAGCCAGGGAAGGTAACGACGGTCATTGTTATCGAGCCTGACGGCGCCGTCCGCCACATCCCGTCCGCAGTGGTCGTTGTTGGCGGAAGCTACTATGCCAAAGCAAATAGTTTGACGAATAGCATATACGCTGTCATAAAGCATGAGGCAGCTTTCCCCGATACTGAAAACCATTGGGCGAAGACCTATGTTAACGATCTTGGTTCGCGCATGGTCATTACAGGTTCTGATGACGGGTTATTTTATCCGGATGATTCCATTACCCGCGCCGAATTTGCCGAAATCGCGGTGAGGGCGCTTGGCTTAAAGCCGGATTCCGGCAAGTCTCCTTTTACGGATGTGGAGACAGGAGACTGGTACAGCAGCTATGTCTTAACGGCTTATGAAACGGGATTAATTAACGGCTTCGATGACGGAACCTTCCGTCCTGCAGCCATCATTTCGAGGGAGCAGGCAATGGTTATTCTGGCGAACGCGATGAAGCTTACGGGCTTATACGAATCGGTCAGTGACGAAGCAGGCATAGCCGTCCTATCCCCGTTTTTCGATGAAGGAGACATTTCAGTGTGGGCGAAGGAAGCTTTTGCAGCGGGTATAGCGGCGGAGATTATCGCCGGACGAGGCGGCAATACGCTGGCGCCGAAAGCGGACATATCCAGAGCAGAGGCTGCGAAAATCTTGCACCGGCTGCTTCAGCAGTCTGAATGGATTACATGAAGGCAGCAGGGCAATTAACAGCTTAGAACAAACGGCGAGGTGCGCCCTATCCATCGATAAGTGATTGAGGAAAGGGCGCATCTGTTATTCCGTACGACCATGAATTCACATACAACATTCGAACTGAAAGGAGATGTAAGTAATGAAAAGATTGAGCTGGACCATGAAGCTGCTGCTAGTGGCGCTTCTGCTGTCGCCGCTTTTGGCGAACGGCAATTCAGCTAACGCTTGGTCGGGCATCACCCCTACGAAACTGCATGTCAGCGGCAACCAGCTGGTCAACAGCAGCGGACAGCCGGTGCTTCTTAGCGGGTGGCATCAGCCAACGGGCTCCTACTGGACGTACCAGAACAGCAACTATTATTTGAACTTGCACGGAGGGAACAGTTACGCCGCGAGACTTGCTTATTTGAAGGACATTACGGATACCTTCACCAGCACATCGCCAAAGTATGGCAACGACCATGGCTGGTACATGAACCAGGTCCGCCTGTTTATCGACAGGGAGGACATGGGCGACGTAGCGGCGGGAACCTACAATTTCGCCGGCTTACAGGCTGTCACGCAAAACGTGATTATTCCGTATATCGAATACGCCAAAACCAAAGGCCTATACGTCACGCTTGGGTTAGACTTCACGCTGCAGAACAATCAGGCGACAACGCAGGCCAATCTGGACAAATTTAATCAAATATGGGGCTATCTCGCATCCCGGCCCGGTATCAAAAGCGCGGACAACGTCATGTTCGAGCTTGTGAACGAGCCCGTTCTTGCGTACGCGAACGGAACCTGGGGAGGACATCCTTCCAGTCCTGATTTTGTCGCGCATTGGAACGCGCTTCGCAGCTTCCAAAACGCCATGATTGCGACGATTCGGAATCAAGGCGCAGACAATGTGATATGGGCGGCAGGTCTCGGCTGGGATCAATACTATCAGCTATGCGCTACGCATCCGCTTTCCGACCCGTTAAACAATGTCGGGTATTCGGTTCATTGGTACCCGGGCTACGGCGCAAACGACAACTATGCGACGCTGCAGCAGCAATGGGATACAAACATTAAGCCATGCGCCGACAACTATCCGATCAACATTACGGAGACAACCTGGTTCAAATGGCAGCAGGGTGACTCCGAATATTGGAAGCTGTTCGACGGGACCAATGCCGGTTTCGGCAAAAACACAAAAGCGATTTTTACGGCGGCAGGAAATGTCAGCATTGCGGTTCATATGAACGGCTTCCTGTTGCAGCCTGGCCCTAGAAGCTCATTCGCTGATCCGACGGCGGGATTGCTGTTCGACGGCAACACGGCAAGGGACGGCATGGCGCGTTTTATATTCGAATGGTATTACGAGCGGGCGCAGCTGCTGCCTTGGAATGGAATCTGGAACGGTCTGACGAACGGGGCGACGTACACATTCATTAACCGCGCTTCCGGTAAGGCGATCGATGTCCCTGGCGGACAGAACACGAACGCTCTGCAGCTTCAGCAATGGCAGACCAATAATGCAACCGCTCAGCAGTGGGTCGTGGATGATATGGGCACCTATAACAATCAATATCGAATCAAAAGCTTAAGCTCCAGTGACGGCAAAGTGATGGATGTTCGCAATGGCTCAAAAAACAACGGGGAAGCGATTCAGCTAATGCAGGACTATGCGAATACCGCCCAGCGCTTCCGTATCATCAAGCTGAGCAACGGCTTTTATTGCATCCTGAATGTCAACAGCAACAAAGCGGTTGAGGTAGCGGGAGCGTCGACGGCAGACGGCGCGAAGCTCCAGCAGAACCAGTACCGCGGTGATTTGAACCAGCAATGGCAGCTGGTGAAGATCAATTAATGAACCGATGTCACTCATCAGAGGAGTAATGTACACATGGCTATGATGCAGATTCATTTTTTTTCGGCATGTATGAAGAGAGAGGTAACGTTTAACGCGCTGCTGCCGCTGGACCAGCCGGAGTCTCCGCATACGGAGGGCGAGTCCGTCAAGCCGCTGAAGTCTCTTTATTTGCTGCACGGCTATTGCGGCAGCCATACGGACTGGATCAGTTTCTCGCGCATTCGGGAGCTTTCGGACCGGCATCGCATCGCGGTGTTTATGCCGGCCGGAGAGAATCGTTTTTATTTGGACGACGAAGAAAGCGACGAAAGAATGGGCGAGTATGTCGGACAGGAGCTGGTGGCATTCACCCGGCGCATGTTTCCGGTATCGCGTTTGCGGGAGGACACGATGATCGGCGGATTGTCCATGGGCGGTTATGGCGCCATTCGAAACGGTCTCCGTTATTCGGACACTTTCGGAGGAATCATCGCTTTATCGTCCGCGCTGCTGCCTTGATTCAGCCGGGTTACCATAACGGCATTGCAGGCTACGGCTATTACCGTAAGGTTTTCGGAGACTTGGATAACGTGCTGGGAAGCGACAAGGATCCTGAGGAGCTGATTCGCCATTTAAAAAAAGAAGGACTCCCCATTCCATCGATTTATTTAGCCTGCGGAACCGAAGATTTTTTGCTTGACGTCAATCAGCGTTTCCAGCGTTTCTTGGAGGATGAGGGAGTTGAGCACACGTATAAGGAGAACCCGGGGGCGCATACTTGGGATTTCTGGAACGAGCACATCGGCGATGCGTTGGAATGGAGCCTTAGCACGAAGGTTAATTAAACAAAAAATCAATGATTATAGGGGGTAATTTAAATGTGGAAGCGTAAGACATTGCTATTGCTTTGCAGTATCATGCTGCTGCTCATGGCGGCATGCAGCTCGAATTCAGGGGTAGGCTCAGACACGAATGGACCAGGCAATGCGACGAATGCACCCGTGGCGACGGATGCGGCGGAAACCGGGAACGACACCGTCGAGGATGAACCGAGCGGCACGCCAGAAATGGAGTTTGACATGGGCGGCAGGACAATTAAATGGGTATCGTGGTATGATGAGTCGATTAAGGAAGACAACCCAGACAGCATTAAAATGAAGGAAAACCTGGACGCATTGATGGAAAAACATAATTTCAAGATGGAATATGTGGTTGTCGATTACGCCGAGCTGCGCGACAAGGTTACCGCCTCGTTAGTTGCGGGAGAGCCGATCGGCGATATTATCCGTCTAGCGAGACCCTGGATGATTCCGTCGCTTGTCTCGCAAGGGTTGTTCTCTCCGGTTGATGAATACACGAAAAACGAAAAAGTGTTCATTCAGCAATATACGAACGAATACTCGCAATACGAAGGCAGAGGTTATGGATTTAGAGCGGGGATTAACGGCGCATCCTCGGGCATCTTTTATAATCGAACCCTGATGAATCAATTGGGCATAAAGCCTTTGCAGGAGTACGTGAACGAGGACAACTGGAATTGGGAGACCTTCATTCAAGTAGCGAAGGAAGCGAATAAAGACACGAATAATGACGGCAAGCTGGATATTTGGGGACTTGCAAGCTCTTCCATTCTCGTGCAGGCTATGGCTTCGAACGAAGCCAATCTAGTCGCTGAAGACAAACAAAATCTAGAGGATCCGAAAACGCTGGAAGTGTTGAATTTCCTGTCGAGACTCGCGACCGAAGCTGTTGGCAGACCTACGGAAGGCGGAGACTGGACGGAGCCGGGACAATTTTTCCGCCAAGGCAATACGCTGATGTGGGCAAACAGCGATTACGAAATCGAAAACTTGAAGAAGGATATGCCGGACTATGACATCGGTTTCCTGCCGTTCCCGAAAGGACCGAGCGCTACGCAGTATCATTCTCACAATACGATTCCAAACTACTTGACGATTCCAAGCGCTATCGAGAATCCAGAGCAGCTAGTCTATATTTACGAAAAGATTAACGATATTGAATCGATGTACGATTACCCGAAACAATCCCGATTTGAGACGTTTTTCAGTAATGAGGACGATCTGAACAATGCGAGAATCGCCGGCGAAAGCATTAAGATCATCGATACCATCGACGGGTATCCAACGATGCCTTATTATGAGTTCACCGGTGAAATTTTAGAAGGGGTTTCGGTATCGACGGTGATCGAAAAGTATAAAGAGCCATTCCAGGCAGCGATCGACGAGGTTTGGAAAAAGTAGATGTTTCATAGATAATCGGTTCCTCTGGTTGAATGTTTAGAAGAGTCAGTCCCATGTCACCGCCTTACTATCATATATCAATATACATTTTGCATAAAAAGAAAACTCGTCGATATACGGCGAGTTTTTCTTTTATGTTTTAGCTATTCGATTGTGTGTCTCATCGCATTATACATTTTAGTTACGTGCTCATCCATTTCATCTCGCGACATACGCAAGCGGTTTACGGAAGTGCCATATCCGATTTCCTCTTTTCCTTCTTCCAGCTCCTTAAAGATTCCATCCGCAAAGTTATCTAACGGCTCGCCATTTGAATGAAGTCCTACTCCTCCTAAGTTAGTATTTACCGCAGGCGGGGCAATTTCAATGACTTCTACCGATGTGTCCGCCAGCTGGTGCCGGAGACTTATTGAGAAGGAATGAAGGGCTGCTTTCGTCGCGGAATAGATCGGGGCAATGGCAAGCGGTGTAAAAGCTAATCCAGATGTTACGTTAAGGATTGCCGCCTCTTCTTTTGCCGCAAAAAACGGAGCAAACAGCATGGAGAGATGGAAAGGGGCTTCCAAATTGACTGCGATCTCTTTTCTATAATAATCCCAATCGTTTTTGGCATCTGCTTTTAAAATATGAAAGCGTTGTTGAATCCCGGCATTGTTTACTAACACATTCACTTCTGGATAGTGAACTGTGACCCAATCAAATAATGATGCGCGCTCCGGTTCACTTTCTACATTACTTTTACGAGTGATAAGAGCAGGGAGCTTTTCTTTTGCAAGCTGCAGCGCTTGGTCGCGTCGTCCGGTAACAATAACTTGGTTTCCGGCTTTTAAAAAACGTTCAGCAAAAGCTAGTCCAATTCCAGAGCTTCCGCCTGTTATTAGAATGGTATTGCCCGAAAGTCTCATCCTAGTTCCTCGCTTCCGCTTGTTACCCGGGTGCATAAAGATTCCTCTTATGTAGCTTTTCCAATTGTTCCTCCGGGTATTAGTCGTGGTAAGCATACAATGGAACGATTGTTAAGCAGTTTTCGATTACCTTGAAAATATTACCTGTTGCACCTCGGTAGTCAGAATGATATATTATAACACCGGCCGCGAGACAAGCGGTTCGGAAATGAGAAACGAATCGAACGGCATCAATTTCCAGTTGATTTCATATAACGATTCGTGATACATTATTAGTCCGGCCACGAAATAGGCGGTCGGTAACGAAAGAAAAGATTGTTCTTTGAAAACTGAACAACGAGCGAAACTGCCCTGTTAATTCGGTAACGAGTTAATAGATATAAGAAGTTTTCGTACTCGGCTTTAGCCGATGCGAAAAGCTTCAAGCAACAAACGGAATGAGCAATCAAACACCTTTATGGAGAGTTTGATCCTGGCTCAGGACGAACGCTGGCGGCGTGCCTAATACATGCAAGTCGAGCGGAG
>NZ_QXQA01000029.1 GCF_003583765.1 Paenibacillus nanensis | reverse complement strand
GCCCCCCTCAAGATGAGATTTCCCAATTCGTAAGACCCCTTGAAGACGACGAGGTTGATAGGTTCGGGGTGGAAGCACAGCAATGTGTGGAGCTGACGAATACTAATCGGTCGAGGGCTTATCCTAAGATACCCCACAAAGTGAAGCGAATGCTTCGAGGATTATTCCTGATACTTTGCGGGGACCCCAATTACAAGCTAAAGTTCAGCAATACTTTCGTATCCAGTTTTCAAGGCGCAAGCCTTGAAAAGCATGATTGTGTATTTTCCGGAGATTTCGGGAAACATAATCAGGCGAAAAACACTTTCCATTGCAATTGATGCTCTTGGACACATTTCAATACATTGTGCAATGTTCCCTGATAGCTCAGTTGGTAGAGCACTCGACTGTTAATCGAGTTGTCACAGGTTCGAGTCCTGTTCGGGGAGCCATTCATGCTCTCATAGCTCAGTAGGTAGAGTGCATCCATGGTAAGGATGAGGTCACCGGTTCGATCCCGGTTGAGAGCTCCAGATTTTCTGGCAGGAAACTGCTTGAGAATCATGCATTGGACAAGCTGTTCGCAACATTTACATATGGCCCGTTGGTCAAGGGGTTAAGACACCTCCCTTTCACGGAGGTAACAGGGGTTCGAATCCCCTACGGGTCACCATTCATGGAGGATTAGCTCAGCTGGGAGAGCATCTGCCTTACAAGCAGAGGGTCGGCGGTTCGATCCCGTCATCCTCCACCATTCTTTCTGTTGGGGATTAGCCAAGCGGTAAGGCAACGGACTTTGACTCCGTCATTCCAAGGTTCGAATCCTTGATCCCCAGCCATTTCTTCAAGAGCCATTAGCTCAGTTGGTAGAGCACCTGACTTTTAATCAGGGTGTCGAAGGTTCGAGTCCTTCATGGCTCACCAGTTTTTTACCCAAAAGCAACACCCAAGCGCGTATGGCGGAATTGGCAGACGCACCAGACTTAGGATCTGGCGGGAGACCGTGGGGGTTCAAGTCCCTCTACGCGCACCAACCAAACAATGAACAACCACCAAGAGATTGGTGGTTTTTTATTTGTCTTTTTGCTCAAGGCATTTGTTGGAAAACGTGAGATAACCATTGATTAAGTACAAAGACTGCTGTACAATCAAGCCCATATATGAGAATTATGAAAATTAAATGAAACTCGATCATCGATGCCGTATAGTCATCTAGGAGTGCGATGCAGGCTTGCTACCAGAACATGAACATCATTTGCTTGAGCGCAGCTATACCGATACGGAGTCCTATAATGGGATATTGGAAAGTATTTTTGATGCTGTAATTATTCATCGCGATTCCGTCATCGTATTTGCGAACGATTCCGCCGCCAATCTCATTGGAGCGATTCGGGCATCCGAAGTCGTTGGTACATACATCAACCATTATGTCTTAGAGGACGATATCCCAACAGTCGAGGCCTACATTCAATCGATTGACGCATCGATAGGGAAAGTGCCTATCCTTGAGCTGCGATTGAGGCGATTGGACGGTACAATCATTGCAACGGAAATAACCGGCCGGAAGGTGCTTTTAAACGATAATGAAATCGTGTATGTGGGTGTAATACGGGACGTTACGTCCACCAAAAAGATTCAATCCTCCTTTGAGCTGACGCAGAGTCAATTAAATAATATCATTAACAATCTCGATATCGGTATTTGGTCCTATGACAGGATTAATCAGGAATCTCTGCTTTGTTCCGAGTCTATAGTGGAGATAAGCGGTTTGCCGACGGATGACCTTCAGGGGCTCCCCAAGCTATGGAATCGCATCATTCATCCGGAAGACCGAGATGAAGTTATCGCGCATCAAGAGAAGCTATTGCAGGGCCAGATCCTTAAGCTTATGTACCGGATTATCCATCAAAGGACAGGAGAGGTTCGGTATGTTCATGACCTGATCGTTCCCGTAATGGATGTGAACGGAGTCTGCGTCCGACTTGACGGCATGATTACCGATGTGACGGAAAAAGCGCGTAATGACCGGAAGATCCATTCTTTAGCTTATCAAGACGAATTAACAAGCCTGCCGAACCGGCGAGCTTTCCGTGAGAAGCTGATTCAAGTGCTCGACCAAGCGGGTAAAACGGGTCGAAAAATATTTTTGGCATATTTGGATCTAGATAAGTTTAAGATGATTAATGATTCACTCGGAATCGCTGCGGGCGACGCTTTCTTACTGGCCGTCTCCGAAAGACTTAGAACCTTGAAGTCCTCCGCTTATGTATCCCGGATCGGCGGCGACGAGTTCGTTATTATTTTCCGTGAGGATATCACAGAGCTGGAAATCGAAAAGTGCCTTCGCGAAGTCATCGGCTTATTCGCCATTCCTTTTGAAATGGATGGTTACGAGTTTTATATGAATGCAAGCATTGGCGCAGCGGTCTATCCCGACCATGCGTCGAACTACGACTCTTTGCTGAACTGTGCGGAAACGGCAATGCGTTTGGCCAAGCAATCGATGAAGGCACAGAAATACGCGTTGTATTCCAACAGCTGCGAGAATCAGCCGTTAATGATGCGAATGTTTAATGATTTGAATAAGGCCATTGCAAATAACGAGTTCTTTCTGCTGTATCAGCCAAAGCACAGCGTGCTTAACGGCGAACTGAGAGGATCTGAAGCGCTAATTCGGTGGAGGCATCCTGAATTCGATGTTTTATCCCCTGACCGTTTTATCCCAATCGTCGAGGAGTTTGGCATGATGAATACGCTCGGCAGATGGATCATTCGCGAGGCATGCTCCCAAATCCGCGAATGGATGGACAATGGGAACATTTGCCGGATTAGTATTAATCTTTCGGCAAGACAGTTCCAGATGGACAATATCGTGGACATTGTAAAAGAAGAGATTGAACGCGCGCGCATCGAGCCGGGGTTGCTTGGCTTGGAAATAACGGAAAGTATGGCAATGGATATTGAGAAATCGATGAACACCTTGTCCAATCTCCATCAGTTAGGCGTACTTATAAGCATTGACGACTTCGGAACCGGCTACAGCTCTCTTAATTATTTAAAGCGGCTGCCGATCCACGAGCTGAAGATTGACCGTTCCTTCATCCGGGATATTGAAGAGGGCGAAGGGGACAAAGCGATTGTGACGGCGATCGTAGCTCTTGCACATAACCTCAGGCTTAAAGTCGTGGCGGAAGGCGTGGAGACAGCCGGGCAGCTGCAAGTGCTAAAGCAGATCGGATGCGATGAGGCGCAAGGGTATTATTTTAATAAACCGTTGACTCCCGGGGAGTTCGAGTTGTGTTTTAAAGCAGTCAACGCCTAAAGATGGAAGGCAGAGCCGGTGATGAGGAATACGGTTCTGCCTTTTTATTTTCGCGAAGGTAGCCAGCTCATCGTATGAGGGCAAGCAATTTGCGGGATAATAAGCGAAATCATGGATAACTCCGAAACGCTTGGCAAATACGAACGTATAATAAGCTTGTCTTGACTAAAAAGTACTCGTCTTCGGAGGTGAATCCCCTCAATCCTGTTGAGGGAAACGTATTGGACATAGGCATCGTAATTAATTTGCTCATGGTTTTATTGTTAGTAGTTTTGACGGCGTTTTTTGTCGGCGCCGAATTTGCCGTTGTTAAGGTCAGAATTTCTCGTATCGATCAATTGATCGCCGAAGGCAATAAGAAAGCGCTGGCGGCCAAAAAGCTGGTTACCGAGCTTGATTATTACCTCTCTGCCTGCCAGCTTGGTATTACGGTAACAGCCCTGGGACTAGGCGCTCTTGGCGAGCCGACCATCGAGAGGATATTGCATCCGATTTTCCATGATTGGGGAGTTTCCGACGCATGGGCTACGCCGATCTCATATGCGCTTGCCTTGTCCTTGATGACCTTTCTTCACGTCGTATTTGGTGAGCTTGCGCCCAAAACGCTGGCCATTCAATTTGCAGAACGGCTTACACTGCTGTTGTCCGGACCGCTTGTCCTATTCGGGAAAATCCTGTTCCCGCTTATTTGGCTTCTGAACGGTTCCGCACGTTTGTTTCTTCGCATTTTCGGCATTCAGCCTGCCGGGCATGAACAAGCGCATTCGGAGGAAGAATTGAAGATCATCATGACCCAAAGCTATCAAAGCGGGGAGATCAATCAAACCGAATTGGCTTATATGCAAAATATTTTTGCTTTTGACGAGCGCATGGCGAAGGATATTATGGTTCCTCGTATGCAGGTGGTCGCGATCGACGAACGCACGCCGACGGATGAAATACTGCGAATTATTGACGAAAATCGCTATACGCGTTATCCCGTGACGCAAGATGGCGATAAAGATAAAATTATCGGGTTTTTAAATGCCAAAGAATTTATGACAGAAGTTGCGCTAGGGCGACAAATTCAGCTCAAAGACGCGATTCATGACATCGAAGCGATACATGAAACGTCCCCGCTGCAAAACGTGCTTCTGAAAATGCAGAAAAACGGTGTACCGATCTCCTTAGTCGTCGATGAATACGGCGGGACTGCGGGTATTATTACGATGGAGGATATTTTGGAGGAAATCGTGGGAGAGATCCGCGATGAATTCGATACGGATGAGCAGCCGGATATTTTGAAAGTATCGGATAACGAATATATACTGAACGGTCGGGTGCTTCTCGACGATATCGAAGAGCAATTTGGCCTTAAGTTCGACAATGATTATAACGTGGATACGATCGGCGGCTGGCTGCAGGTGCAGCTGATTTCGCTTGACGATGAGCCCGAGCCTATCCGGCAAGGCAAGCACCGCTGGACGATCATCGAAATGGATAACCACCAGATTTTAAAGACTTCTCTTGAGTTAAATGTAACTGATCCCGAGGAGATGCTTGCCGAGAGAGCAGAAGAGTAACGGTGAATGGAAGGAACCCGGTATCTTGTTGATGCCGGGTCTATTTTCCAGAGGAAATGACTTGCAATCCGATTCATATTCGTGTATGATCTAAATCTAAGCTTTTTCGCGCGCGTATGGCGGAATTGGCAGACGCACCAGACTTAGGATCTGGCGGGAGACCGTGGGGGTTCAAGTCCCTCTACGCGCATAATAGCAACATGAAGAAACCCTTCGGATACGAAGGGTTTTTTTGTATTTTTAGATGGTTTTCAATAGCAGCTGAACGATTGAATGGAGCGCAGATCAAAGCCGGTATACACCCAAGAAAATCCGGTCCATCTAAATCCAGCGACTGAGCGCGGTCCGAGGAAAACGGGATAGAACCAGAATTGGCTGCCGTTATGCATCCAAATATACGTGAATCGGAACAGACAACGGCGAATGGAGCCCGGATCAACGGCAAAAAGCGAAGCGGACTGCTGCTGCGGGACAAAGGATGGCGGCGGCGAGGTCGGCGCCATTTGTCCGCCTTGGCCTCCCGGCTGCGGTCCCGGGGGGCCTGGGAATGGCCCTGGGCCAAATGGTCCTGGACCCGGACCCGGTCCCGGCCCTGGCCCGAACGGAGGTCCGAACGGTGGTAAAAACGACATAATGGTTCACTCCTGTTTATGAATTCGTAGGATCAGTGGCTGAGCGAAGGCTAAGCTGATATATCCTATTCATGAACAGGGGCAGGAGTGTAGAGAATAGGCTTGCTCCGGAGCGCCCAAGTATGAGGCAGCCGCTCAGGCCTCGGGATGACGCTTCCTGCCGATAAAGCCGTCATTCCAGCCATGGTAATGAGTGATGCTTGCCTCGCCTTCCTTCCAGCAGAGAAGCACTTCCTCTCCTTCTACAACCGCAGGAAAATCGATAAGTCCGGGCTCGATGCTTTTCAGCAAAATCCCTTTGCGCGTAAAGTTTTCCACGTATTGATTCAATTCGATTTGCAAAAAGTCCAGCTTGCTCTCCAGCTCGAATAGCGGATCTTCCTTACTTGGCTTGCCTTGTACGACTGCTTTAAGCTTGCGATAAGCGATATATTGTTCCTCCAGCTCATCAGCCATATCCTGCAGCTGTCTGAGCTCTTGCCTGATGAGAGGCAGGAGAGCGTTGGCTTCTTCTATTGTATATCTTTTGTCCATCGGTTCATCCACTCCTTAATCACCAGTTTACTAAAAGCTAGGCATGCGGTTCAAATCCGCCTAAAATCCCCTTCCTTCAGTTTTCTACAAAATGCGCCGATATAGCTTCTAATGACAACAGGCAATCTGCCGGAGGATAAAGCGATGAAAAGGGAAAACAGCAAGCGCTGGCTGCGCATAATCGCCATTGTAACGGCGGCAGCGCTCAGCGGAGGCTTAACGGCAGGGATCGAGCGTGGAAGCGCGTCTAACGTAAGGATTGATATTTATGCGAAAATTGCGGCTGCGCGTCAAACCGCCCATTCGATTGCGCCTTTTGACAATATACAGAGCAAAAACATCCGCCTAACGGAAACGGTTTATTGGGAATATGAAGCGGGAGGGAAGCTGAATGCGCCGCTCGCCCTCCCAGACGGCAAACTGTTTCTGACGACGGCGAATGGTCTGCTCTCAATCGTGGACAAGAACGGAAAACCGATCATAAGCAAGAACCAATATACCGAGCTCACCGCTCCCGCGATGAACAGGAAAGGTGAAATATGGATCAGCGGCGGCAGCGCCCGTTTATACCGCTATGACAGTAAAGGAAGCGGCGAAATGATGGGAATGTACTATTTCCGCGGCAAGACGGAGAAGCTGATCCCCTCCGCCGCCATCACGGACGGCGAAGGATTGCCATACTTCTCGTATCAGCACGCCGTACTGTCGCTTAACGAGGCTGGGGAGAAGGAGATGCTGCTTCTGCCCGAAGGCGTATCTGTAACGGGCATGGCGCCGGCAGGCCAAGGTGTCTTTGCGCTCGGCAGCAACGGCACCTTGTATGCGGTGCAAGGCAGCAGACTGCTGTGGCAGGCCGAGCTGGAGCCGGCGCTGCGGGAGGCAAAGCTGGCCGCCGACGGCTCCGGCGGCGTCGTGCTGGCGGCGGGCAAGGCGCTCGCGCGCTATGAAGCGGACGGCACGCTCCGCTTCAAGCGCGAGCTTGACGCCGCGCCGGCCGGCGGGTGGACGTCCCCGGTTGTGCTTGGCGGGGACGAGGGGGTTTTTGTTGCCGCTGAGCAGCGCGGCAACGCGATTGTAGCGTTCCGCCTCGAGGATGGGGCGGAACGGTGGCGCGTGAGCGCCAGCGGGGCCGGCGGGGGCTTCAGCCCCGCGGCGCTGGCGCCGGATCGCGCGGGCGGCGTTGTGCTGGCCGCCGGGCGATCCGGCGCGGTGATCGCGATCGACGGCGAAGCCGGGACGATCGCGGGCAGCTTCAAGCACGCCGCTGGCGCTGCTGCGGGCGGCGTGGCTGTTATGGGCGGCGGACGGATCGCGTATGCGTCCGCCTCGGTGCTGGTCGCGGCGGGGCCGTATCGGCCCGTCGCGGTAACGTATGCGGCAGCGGCGCTTAAGCTGCCGCTGGGCAAGCGGCTCCTGCTCGCGGACAAGCTGAAGCTGTCCGCTCCCGTCGCCGTCAGCTACCGCACCGACAACGCGAAGGTCGTGCGCGTCAGCGGAGAGGGCATCCTGACGCCGGTGGCCGTCGGCAAAGCGAATATTGTCGTTGAGGCCATCACGCCAGGCTATAAAGGCCAGCTCAAGCTGCCGGTCGAAATTACTGCAGCCTCCTCAACGCTGAAAGCGACGCATGCGGCGCAGAAGATTAAGCTTAGCAGCGGCAAGGCCTTTACCGTGCAGACGGTTTCGATTCCGAAAGGAATGCCGGTGACGCTAGGTACGGCCAAACGAACAGTCGGCACAGCGCAGGGGCTGATGGATATTGCAAAGTCATACGGGGCCGATGCGGCGATTAACGGGACTTATTTTTCCGCATACGAGGGGCTTCCGGAGCCTTATGGCATGATGATGCTCGATGGGAAGATGGAGTTTCTCGGCAATACGGGAACGACGATCGGATTCACTTGGGACGGCACGGTGCTCATGGACCATCTTCGGGCCAAAATTGTCGGCGGAACAAACGGCTCCTTCTCCCACCCGAACAATTGGTACGCGTATTTTATGAACCGCACGCCGGCAAAAGGCGTCTCCACTGCCGTGATGTTTACGCCGAAGAAGGGGAAGCAAATCGGGTTTGCGTACGGTACTGCGGTCACTGTCCGGAACGGTGTCGTTACGTCCGAGGCCAGAAACAAAAATGTCGACATTCCAAGCGACGGATATGTGCTTGTCTTCGCGGGAGCAGAGGAGAAGCTTGCAGATCGATTTAAGGCGGGCGATAAGGTTGAGTATAAGCTGGAAACGACGAATTTAGTCGGCAAAGCAGTCGATTGGTCCCGCGTGCATACGGCGGTAGGCGCTGGTCCGAGGCTGGTGAAGGACGGCAAGCTGGCGATTAACCCGTCGGCTGAAGGCTTCACGGAAGCGAAGATTCTAACCAATGCTGCGGCGAGAAGCGGGATTCTAGTCAAACAAGACGGCACCGTCCTCCTAGCCACTGTTCCTGCTGCTACGATGAGAGAGTGGGGCGATATCATGCTGAAGCTGGGCGCCCACCAAGCGATGAACCTGGACGGAGGCGCTTCCTCCGGCTTGTACGCGGGAGGCAGGCCTATAACGACGCCTGGACGCCTAATCAGCAACGCCCTCGTGTTCGGGAACAACTTGAAGTATTAGCTTATTCTTTTCCATGTCGCTCAAAAACGCTAAGGGTGCACAACGCACAAAATAAGTCGACTACGCAGCTTTATAGTCGCCGGACTCGGACGATGGACCAATGACTAATCCGCACTCCGCAACACCTCTCTTAAAGCAGAGAGAGTTGCACAGGTGCGACTAAGTCGTTTTCACGGGTCTTAATCGTGCCAAGTTGTGCACTTAGCGCAAATAAACCGTTTCCACCGTCTTAAACATGCCACAATGCGCACTTAACGCAGAATAAGTCGATCCCACCGTCTTATTCGTACCGAAATGTGCATGCACATAACGCAGAATAAGTCGGTCATATCGTCTAAAACGTGCCGAATTGTGCGTAAAGTGCGAACGAAGTCGGTCCCACCGTCTTAATCGTACCGAGATGTGGAAATAGCGCAGAATAAGTCGGCCCCACCGTCTTATTCGTACCGAAATGTGCACATAACGCAGAATAAGTCGATCCCACCGTCATAATCGTGTCGAAATGCACATATAACGCAGAATAAGTCGGTCATATCGTCTAAAACGTGCCGAATTGTGCGTAAAGTGCGAACGAAGTCGGTCCCACCGTCTTAATCGTACCGAGATGTGGAAATAGCGCAGAATAAGTCGTTCATACCGTCTAAGACGTGCCGGACTATGCGCAAAGTGCGAACTAAGTCGGTTCAGCCATCATTAATGTGACGAAGGGTGAGGCATCGACCACGTAGTAATAAAAGTGAAGGTAACTTATATAGCAGGCAGAGCATTTAAAATGCCGAAAGAGTTCAGTCCGAGCGAAATAATAACGCCACGCGAGCTTAAATCGCCAGATGGAGTCACTACGAGTGAAATAATTGCGCCACGCGAGCTTAAATCGCCAGATGGAGTCACTACGAGTAAAATAAATGCGCCAGGCGAGCTAAAATCGCCAGATGGAGTCACTACGAGTGAAATAATTGCGCCAGGCGAGCTTAAATCGCTAGATAGAATCACTGCGAGTGAAATAATTGCGCCACGCGAGCTTAAACCGCTGGATGAGGCCACTACGAGTGAAATAAATGCGCTAGGCGAGCTTAATCGCCAGATGGAGTCACTACGAGTGAAATAATTGCGCCAGGCGAGCTTAAATCGCCAGTAGAATCACTGCGAGTGAAATAATTGCGCCACGCGAGCTTAAACCGCTAGAATGGAGTCACTACGAGTGAAATAATTGCGCCACACGCGCTTAATGCACACACGCACACTCACTCACTCGGTAATTTACTCGTTACTCGGTAACTCGCTCGTCGTTACTCGGTAACTCACTCGCCGCCCAGCTCTACGACCGCACTAGCTTGCCGCGTAACTTTACACAGCCCCGCCGAAAGGGCCCCGGCCGTAAGTTGCGGGCTTTTCTTCACCAATTGTTCACATAGTCTTCATCCAGACATCATTTTCAAATTGACTTTAATTCTGAGAAACATTATCATTATGTATAGAAATGATAATCGTTATCAATTTTTGGGATAACCATTTAGATGATAAAGGCGCAGCGGAAGGAGCGTGTGTCACATGATTCGGTTAACGACTTCGAATCTCGACATTTCTTATGAAGAGCGATTGATCGTCCAAGATTTGAATATTGGTATTCCCCAAGGGAAAATTACGGCGCTCGTTGGAGCGAACGGGTCCGGTAAATCGACCATCCTGAAGACGATGGCTCGGATTATGAATCCATCCAAGGGTAAAGTTCTGCTGGACGGAAAGTCCATTCATAAGCAGTCGACGAAGGAAGTGGCGAAGCAGCTGGCTATCCTGCCGCAGAATCCGACCGCGCCGGACGGCTTGACCGTCTCTGAGTTGGTATCCTATGGGCGTTTCCCTCACCAGCGGGGCTTCGGATCCCTTAGCAAAGAAGACCGCGAAGTAGTAAAGTGGGCGGTTGAAGTGACGGGGATGAGCGATTTTGCGGACCGTCCGGTTGACCAGCTGTCTGGCGGGCAGCGTCAACGCGCTTGGATCGCAATGGCATTGGCTCAAGAAACGGATATTCTCTTCTTGGATGAGCCGACAACGTTTTTGGACATGGCCCATCAGCTGGAGGTGCTCCACCTTCTGCGGAAGCTTAATGAAGTAAATAACCGCACAATCGTCATGGTTGTTCACGACCTTAATCATGCCGCGCGTTATGCGGATCATATGATCGCGATCAAGTCCGGAACCGTTAAGGGCGAAGGGTCGCCTCTAGATGTAATCACGCCGGAAATTATGCGCGAGGTCTTTAATATCGAGGCGGATATCGTAACCGACCCGCGTACGGGCCTGCCGCTGTGCCTTCCATTCGCATTGGCGGCGCTGCCGGTTGCCGACCGCGTCATGAAGGACGCCGAGCGGGAAAACCGCGAAGAATTGAAGGCAGCGGGGGCGTAACAACCCCTGTTACAATAGAACTTAGAGCCGCTTTCCCGGAAGGGGAGAGCGGTTTTGTTTTAGTCGCCCAAAAAATTCCTCAAAAAAAATTTGATTTTTATCGAAAAAGATGTTGCATTTCATTTCGTAAGGTGATATATTATTACTTGTCGCCGCGATGATGAAGATCACAAACGACGACACGAACAGTATGCGGAAGTGGCTCAGCGGTAGAGCATCGCCTTGCCAAGGCGAGGGTCGCGGGTTCGATTCCCGTCTTCCGCTCCATAAATTTTGCGGCCTTAGCTCAGCTGGATAGAGCGTTTGACTACGAATCAAAAGGTCAGGAGTTCGAATCTCTTAGGCCGCGCCATCTTTACTCAGAATGAATATATAATTATCGGGACGTAGCTCAGCTTGGTAGAGCACCTGGTTTGGGACCAGGGGGTCGCATGTTCAAATCGTGTCGTCCCGACCATTCATTCTTTCTTGCGGGTGTAGTTCAATGGTAGAACTTTAGCCTTCCAAGCTAATAGCGTGGGTTCGATTCCCATCACCCGCTCCAGTATATAAACGAACAGCCTCGGTTATCCGGGCTTTTTTTATTTTTACGATCCCCTATACCCATTCGTTCAAAGCTCATTGGCCTATGCAGGCTGGTGGGCTTTTTTTTATCTGAAGCCATTATGGATATCCGGCACCAAAAGCCTGGAGGCTCTTACCAGAGAAAATTCCAGCCTTTACTTTCCAAGCCTATTGTCATGCTCACAATATTTATCATTTCTGCAGGAATGAGGATCGGGCATCGCGCGAAATAGTCTGAATACGGCGACAGATTGCTCTTCAGGGCTTCAATGGAGTGAAGTTTTGTAGTATGATGATAAGAGTGATTACGCCATTAACTGAGAGTAACCTTACAAGATTGAAATAGGCATGTGCGTATAGGAATAGCGGATGCTTTCAAAGTGAGTTTGCTGCACAGATGTAGGAGGAACGGTATGTCGGAACAATCTGTAACACCAACAGCGGCTAGTCGAACACAAACGAACAATTTGCTTAGACGCGATGTGCGTTTCCTTGGCAACATTCTTGGCGAAGTATTGGTTCACCAGGGCGGACGTGAGCTGCTCGATATCGTGGAACAAATCCGGGAGCAGAGCAAGGCGCTGCGCGCAGACTTTGTGCCGGAGCTGTTCGATCAGTTCAAAGAGACGATATCTTCGCTTAGTCCGGAGATTCGTCATCAGGTGATTCGCGCGTTCGCGATATATTTCCAGCTGGTCAACATTGCGGAACAGAATCACCGTATTAGAAGGAAGCGGGACTATGAAGTTTCCGCCGGCGAAACGGTTCAACGCGGCTCGATTGAAAGCGCCGTGAAGGATTTGAAGGACCGCAATATTGCGGTAACCGATGTCAAAGAGATTTTGAGCGGTATTTCTCTGGAGCTTGTTATGACGGCTCATCCGACGGAAGCGACGCGTCGTGCGGTGCTCGACATCCATAAGCGGATCGCGGAGGATGTAATGCAGCTCGATAATCCGACGCTTACATTCCGCGAGCGCGAGAAGCTGAAGGAGAAGCTTCTGAACGAGGTTCTGATCCTCTGGCAGACAGACGAGCTTCGTGACCGCAAGCCTACCGTAATCGACGAGGTGCGTAACGGCCTTTATTATTTTGATGAAACCTTATTCGAAGTGCTTCCGAACGTATATGAAGAGCTTGAGCGCTGCTTGACCAAATATTATCCGGAAGAACACTGGCACGTGCCGGACTATCTTCGCTTCGGCTCCTGGATCGGCGGCGACCGTGACGGCAACCCTTCCGTAACGGCCAACGTCACCTGGGAGACGCTCCAGCTGCATCGTCAGCTGGCTATCCGCAAATACGAAGAGAAGCTTAACGGTTTGATGGATCTGCTTAGCTTCAGCACGAATCTGGTTACCGTATCCGATGAGCTGCTGGATTCGATTCAGAAGGACCGCGAGCATGTCGAGCTGAAATGCGTAGAGCTGTGGCGCAATGCCTCCGAGCCGTACCGCATCAAGCTGGGCTTTATGCTGGAGAAGCTGGCGAATACGCGCGACGAGTCGCTGAAAGGCACGCCAATGCGGTACAACCATCCGAACGAGCTTCGCGAGGATCTGCTTGTAATCGACCGCAGCTTGCGCAGCCACTACGCCGACTATGTCGCGGATACGGATTTGGCGAAGCTTGTTCGTCAGGTAGAGCTGTTCGGCTTCCATCTGATGGCGCTGGACGTGCGCCAACACAGCAAAGAGCATGAGAACGCAATGGCTGAAATTTTGGCGAAAATGCATATCGTATCCGATTATGCCGCTCTTTCCGAGCAGGAGAAAACGGAACTGCTGCATAAGCTGCTGAACGATCCGCGCCCGCTGACGTCGAGCCATCTGGATTATTCGGAATCGACGCGTGAATGCTTGGACGTATACCATACGATCTACCGCGCTCAACAGGAGTTCGGGGAAAATTGTATTTCGAGCTATTTGATCAGTATGACGCAAGCGGCCAGCGATATGCTGGAGGTTATGGTGTTCGCGAAGGAAGTCGGCCTGTTCCGCAAAGAGGCGGACGGCACGATTCGCTGTTCGCTGCAGTCGGTGCCTCTGTTCGAGACGATCGACGACCTGCACGCTGCGCCTGGCATCATGAAAGAGCTGTTCGAGCTTCCGGTTTACCGCAAAGCGATCGAATCGCGCGGCAATCTGCATGAGATCATGCTGGGTTACTCCGACAGCAACAAGGACGGCGGCGTCGTCACCGCGAACTGGGAGCTGCGCGTCGCGCTGAAGGAAATTACCGCAATGGCCAAAGCATACGACGTGAAGCTGAAGTTCTTCCACGGCCGCGGCGGAGCGCTGGGACGCGGAGGTATGCCGCTGAACCGGAGTATACTGGCTCAGCCGCCGCACACGATCGGCGGTGGCATCAAAATTACGGAGCAAGGCGAAGTCTTGTCCTCGCGTTACTCGATGCAGGGCATCGCTTACCGCAGCTTAGAGCAGGCGACTTGGGCGCTGATCACGGCTGCTCGTCTGGCGAAATATCCGCAGCAGGAGCCGGCAGCCGAGGCGGAGTGGGATGCGATTGCGCGTTCCATCTCGGAGACTGCTCTGACGAAATATCAGGACTTGATTTTCCGCGATCCGGACTTTATGACGTTCTTCAAGGAATCGACGCCGCTTCCTGAGGTAGGCGAGCTTAATATCGGCTCCCGTCCTTCCAAACGGAAGAACAGCGACCGCTTCGAGGATCTGCGGGCGATTCCATGGGTATTCGCATGGACGCAAAGCCGTTATCTGCTGCCGGCATGGTATGCCGCAGGTACGGCGCTGCAGGAGTACGTTCAGAATGACGCGAAAAAGCTGGAGACGCTGCGTACGATGTACGAGCAATTCCCGTTCTTCCGTTCGCTGATCGACAATCTGCAGATGGCGCTTGCCAAAGCGGATCTTCTGATCGCGAAAGAATACGCACATATGATTAAGGATCAAAGCATCCGTGACCGGATCTTCTCTCAGATCGAGGAGGAATATAAGCTCACGTCGAAGCTGATCCTCAGCATCACGGGTCAAGACGAAATTCTTGACAACGTGCCGGTCATTCAGGAGTCGATCAGGCTCCGCAATCCGTACGTCGATCCGCTTAGCTATATGCAAGTACAGCTGTTGTCGGAGCTCCGCGATCTTCGCGCGAACGAGCAAGACGACCCTGTCCTGCTCCGTGAGGTTCTTCTTACGATCAACGGAATTGCAGCTGGACTTCGGAATACGGGCTAATACGAAGCTGATCCGATTGAAGCTTAGAGCCGTTCTTGTCAGTGGTTTACACTGGCGGGGACGGCTTTTTTTCATGTATTCGCTTATCTGGCGATTATTTAGGTTCCTTTTAATTGCGATTAAGTTTGATTTAAGGTACTTCCTTCATAATAGAGATATCAAAAAAAGCGCGCTAATGATGAAGGAGGATACCTATTATGAGTTACGATAACGAAAGAAACTATACGATCGACAATGAAAGAGAGCGGCTGCCGGAGACGGTTACTCCAAAGTTTGAAGCTTATTTTAAAGCGATGGAGGAAAGCGGACCTGTTCGTAAGAAGCATCGCAAAAATTCGGCTTTGCCGATGTTCGCCGCGTTCCTGGCGGGAGCGATTGTGATCGGAGGGCTTACGTATGCGGCCGACCGCAATAACCTGTTTACGGGCGGAGATCTAGGGGCCAAGCCGGCATCGGCCAGCCAAGTAGCGAGCACTTCTTCGGGTCAAGGCGCAGGACTAACGACGGCTTCTTTTGATACGAATGAAGATATCGCGGCAGTCTATGATGAAGCAAGCCCGGCTGTCGTAAAAATTGAAAACTACAGCAAGGCGCAGCAGTCTAATCGGATGAATGATCCGTGGTTCCAGCAGTTTTTTGGCTACGACATGCAGGGCAGAGGCGGAGCGTCGGAGTCGCAGGACAGCGGCGGAGAGTTGACGCTGAGCGGAACGGGAACGGGGTTCTTGTTCGATAAGGATGGTTATATCTTGACGAACGAGCATGTAATCTCGGGTGCGGACGAGGTTAAGGTTACGGTACAGGGGCAAGAGGAGCCGCTGACGGCTGAAGTACTTGGCACAAGCGCTGATCTGGATCTTGCAGTGCTCAAGGTTGTAAGTCCGGACGGAAGCGACTTCCCGGCTCTTACGCTCGGGGATTCCGATGAGACGCGGATCGGTGACTGGGTGCTTGCGATCGGCAATCCGTACGGCTTCGATCAGACGCTGACGATGGGCGTTCTGAGCGCGAAGGAGCGTCCGATCACCATTGCGGACGAGGAAGGCGAGCATACGTACGAGCACCTGCTGCAGACGGATGCCTCTATCAACCCCGGCAACTCGGGCGGGCCGCTGTTGAACGAAGACGGCGAGGTCATCGGCATCAATACGGCGGTCAATGCCGAAGCGCAGGGCATCGGCTTCGCGATTCCGACAACAACGATCTTTGAAGTGCTGGAAGGGCTGAAGTCGAACACCTTGTAAAAAAATAGAAGGAGAGGGCGGGTTAGCGTCAGATGCTGACTCGCCCTCTTTCTTATTGTTTGGTAGCGAAAAAGGAGCTGAGATGGCGCCATTGTAACTGTGTGTAACGTCGAAAAACACCGCTACAGTGCCCACACTAGCTGCTTTGTCATGCAGTAACGGTGAAAAACACCGTTACAGGTCCCAGGCCAGTTGCTTGCCCACGCAGTAACGTCGAAAAACACCGTTACAGGCCCCAAGCTAGCCGCTTGTCACGCAGTAACGGTGAAAAACACCGTTACAGGCCTCAGGCTAGCCGCTTGTCCCACAGTAACGGTGAAAAACACCGTTACAGGCCTCAGGCTAGCCGCTTGTCCCACAGTAACGGTGAAAAACACCGTTACAGGCCCCAGGCTAGCCGCTTGCCCCGCAGTAACGGTGAAAAACACCGTTACAGGTCCCAGGCTAGCCGCTTGTCCCACAGTAACGTCGAAAAACACCGTTACAAGGCCTAAGCGAACCACTCGCTCCCGCAGTAACGGTGAAAAACACCGTTACAGGCCTCAGGCTAGCCGCTTGTCCCACAGTAACGGTGAAAAACACCGTTACAGGCCCCAGGCTAGCCGCTTGCCCACTTCAGTAACGGTGAAAAACACCGTTACAGGCCCCAGGCTAGCCGCTTGTCCCACAGTAACGGTGAAAAACACCGTTACAGGCCCCAAGCTAACCGCTCGCTCCCGCAGTAACGGTGAAAAACACCGTTACAGGTCCCAAGCCAGTTGCTTGCCCCCGCAGTAACGTCGAAAAACACCGTTACAGGCCCCAAGCTAGCCGCTTGTCTCGCAGTAACGGTGAAAAACACCGTAACAAGGCCCCAAGCTAGCCGCTTGTCCCGCAGTAACGTCGAAAAACATCGTTACAAGGCCCAAGCTAGCTAGCCGCTTGTCACGCAGTAAGGTTCCTCCTCCACTCCGCAAGATACAATGTCGAAAAACAAATCTCTGCGCACTTGCATCTCTTTACGGTACCCGAGCAGCAAGGTCGAAGTTTTCCTTACAGCAGCCAGCCTTGCCGGGCCAGCCATTTCTTACACGTGCGCCGAGCATAAGTCTTGCTTTTTGACTGCAGGTCGATTACCATTTTTCTAGAAGAAGTGTGTGGGTAGCGGAGAATCGTTCGGGACATGAGCCAATGTCGAAGGGTTAGCGGGCGATCGAGACGTTTGGAGGAATAGATAAGGTGAACGTGATGGAGAATAGGCTTGCCAGGTTGGCCCTAAAGGGCGATCAGCAAGCTTTCGCGGAGCTTGTGGACCTGTATCAGGACAAGCTTTATCATATGGCATACCGTATGCTGAGCAATCGACAGGAAGCGGAGGATGTCGTACAGGATACGTTTTTGCGGGTGTACAAAAACTTGGACCGATTCGACGAAACGCTCAAGTTTTCGACGTGGATTTACAGAATCGCGACCAATTTATGTATCGACCGCCTGAGGAAAAGGAAGCAGACCTACTCGCTCGACGCCGAGTCTCAGGATTACGAGGGGCTGGACGGCTACTCCATGATCCCGAGCGACGACCGCACGCCGGAGTCGGAGCTTATCTTGTCGGATACGCAGCGTATAATCCACCAAGCGATGGAGACGCTGCCGCCCAAATACAAGTCGGTAATGATGCTGAGATACATACAGGATTTGTCGCTGCAGGAGGTTGGGGATATTCTCGGCATGCCGGTTACGACGATTAAGACGCGCGTTCATCGGGGACGCGAATTTTTGCGGAAGAAGCTGGAGCATAAGTTATAAAAGCAAGACTGGCAAAAAAATTTTTGAAACATCCTTTTTACTCATACGTATCCTATAATCGAGCTTAATGCGAAACTTTGCGCAGCGCCGAACGTATGGATGATTAATCTTTTAATCGGCAACTTGTCCCTTTATTTATCCGTTATGGATATCCGAATACATTCGCGAGTTAAGCAACAGAAGAAAGGAATGGCTGCTATGGAATGTAAAGTCGCCATCGGCAAGATTCATGATTACCTGGACGGCGATCTGCCGCGGGAAGAGATCAACGCTCTGCAATCGCATATGAAGGCATGTCCGGCGTGCACCGCCCGGTTCGAACAGCTGGAGAGAACCGATGCGGCGGCATTCGCCGCATGGGAGGCGGTCAAGCCGTCTGCCAAGCTTGATGAAGTCTCGTCTAAGCTGCTCAAAGACCGCATCATGTCGCAGCTGCCGAAGCCGAAGAGCAAGGAGCGGAGCCGCTTCGTAAGCCTATTGTACCGATATCCGGGGCTTACCGCCGCAGCGGTGTTCCTGCTTGTCATTCTCGGAAGCTTCTTCGCGACATGGGAAGAGGATTCCCAGATGATTGTGTCCGGCGAGGATCTGCAGCATGTGGTCATTAACGGCGACACGGTCATCGTCCCGGAAGGCGTGAAGGTGACGGGCAGCTTAACCGTAGAGAACGGAAAAGTTGAAGTGCAAGGCTCCGTAGACGGCGATGTTACCGTGATCGACGGATCAATGGTGCTGGCTTCGACAGGCTACATCGCAGGACAAAGCCGGGAGATCGACCAAGCGCTCGATTGGTTCTGGTACAAGGTGACCTCCACCTTTGGAGGCGTCGTTCCGAAGTGAGCATAACGGCTTCCCTTTTTTCGAAAAGGGGAGCATTTTTTCTTTTTCCTATAGGTGATGGGAGTAATAAGGCATTCCACACAAAAATCTCAAAGATTTTCTGAAAATAATTTAACAATAAAGGATTTCCATTCCCCGTTATAGAAAACAATAAAGTTGAGACGGAATCATACAGAGATACTTTTTGTGTCTGCAGTTGGGGGTTGTCGCATGATCAGCTATTTTACAGAAACGACCTGGCACGATTGGCTGAAGGATGCTATCGATATCGGCATCGTAAGTTACATTATCTATAAATTATTCGAGCTTGTGCGAGGAACGCGAGCCGTCCAGCTTTTGAAGGGGATATTCGTTCTTGTTGCGACATGGGCCATCAGCACATGGTTTGACCTCTATACGCTGAAGTGGCTCATGAACCAGATGTTCACTTGGGGGATCGTGACGGTCATGATTATTTTCCAGCCGGAGCTGAGGAGAGCGCTCGAGCAGCTCGGCCGCGGCAACCTGTTCTCCCGAGGCGTTTCCCAGGAGCGGAATGCGCTTAGCGAGCAGCTGGAGGAGATAATTAAGGCCGTTCAGCATATGGCGAAACGCAAGATCGGCGCGCTTATCGTCTTCGAGCGGAAGACGGGGGTCAGCGAGCTGATCGAATCCGGCATTGCGATGGAGTCCCGGATTACATCGGAGCTGCTCATCAATATTTTTACGCCGAATACGCCGCTCCATGACGGAGCAGTTATTATTCGGGGCAATCAAATTATGGCGGCGGGCTGTTATTTGCCGCTCTCCGAGAATCCGTTCATCAGCAAGGAGCTGGGTACGCGGCATCGGGCGGCGATCGGCGTCAGCGAGGTTAGCGACGCGCTGTCCGTCGTCGTATCGGAGGAGACGGGGCAAGTCTCGCTGTCCATCAACGGGATGATCGTACGGGATATCAACGAAGAATCGCTGATTTCCAAGCTGTTCGACGAGCTGACGCCGAAGGTGAACAGCAAGGAGAAGGGCGGCATTGCCGCGCTATTTAAGCGGAAGGGAGAATGACATGGATAAATGGCTGACTCATCCGACTGCGCTGAAAATAATATCGGTTATCCTTGGCGTGCTGCTGTTTGCCGTTGTACATATCGACCCGGAAACAGCGCCGCAGGTTGCTACGACGAGCATAGAAACGAAGGTCATCGAAGCGGCTACGATTCAGACAACAGGTCTCGACGAGGAGAAATATGTGCTGACGGCCATGGAGCCTACGGTTGCGCGTATCGTCGTTGAAGGAGGCATTTCCAGCCTCTATGCGGCTTCGCCCGAGGACTATGTAGTTAGCGTGGATCTGTCCCGCGCCAAGCCGGGCCTTCAGGAGCTCCCGCTTACCTTAAAGCTTCCGAAAGGCATTAAAGAGGTTAATTTGGAGCCTCGCAAGGTGACGGTTCAGATCGAGGAGATCGTCAAAAAGACTTTCGACGCTCAGGTTATCACCGAGGGAGATCCTGCGGAAGGGCACGTAGTGGGGACGCCGGAGATCTTGTCGGAGAACGGCGGAGTCGTGCAGGTGACGCTGCCTAAGGAAGATATGGATAAAGTCGGCTTAGTCGCCGTTCATATTGATGTGGCGGGCGCGGACAAAACCGTCACGAACAAAAAAGCGAAGGTAATCGTATACGATACGGATGGTCAGGAAATGCCAAACGCGATCGTGGAGCCTTCGACCTTGCACGTCGAGGTCAAGGTTACGCTGCCGTTCAAGCAGGTTCCGCTTCAAATCCGGTATACGGGGACCCTGTCTGAGGATTTAAGTTTGGTGTCCGTTAAGCCTGATGTGGATCAAGTAACCGTCTACGCGCCTCAGAACGAGCTTGATACCATTTCCGTCTATGACGGCGCCGTGCTGGATCTGTCCAAGGTCAAGCAGTCGGGCGTGATGAAGGTGAAGGCAACTCCGGTGGACGGCATTCAGGATGTTAATCCGGGGGAAATCGAGCTTGAAATTGTAGTGGAAAGCACGGCAACCCGCACCATGTCCAATGTGCCGATATCCATTGTCGGCGGGGCGGAAAATGTAACCGCTCAGCTCGTTACACCTGCCAGCGGCACCATCGATTTGACGATCAACGGCGCGCAGTCCGTGCTTGATGAAGTGACAATAGCCGATCTGGCCGTCATTGCCAATATCGCAGGCCTAGGTCCAGGCTCACATGAGGTGCCCCTGGAGCTGGAGCTTCCTCCGTACGTGCAGCCCGTGTTGACGGACGGGCAAGCCTTAACCGCTACGGTTACGATCACAGCGGGCACCGCGCAATCCGGGGAGGATGCGGGTGCGGATCAGGAGGTTGGCGTTACGCCGACCTCGCCGCCTGGCGATACCGGCAGTGAAGGGGAAGGTCAAGAGGCGGCAAATGACAGGAATGAGGGCGACGGCACGACCGGCGCTGATGCGAGCGGAAGCGGGAACGGAAATGCCGTAACCGATGAAACCGGTCTTGGAGAAAAGCAGCTTGCCGCGCAATGGGAAATAAAAAATGCAACTCTAACCTGATTCAAAACGTTATTCGTAGAAAGCGTCATACCAATCATGGGGATAAAGGAGAACTTATAAATGGGGAAATATTTTGGAACGGACGGCGTCCGCGGAGTAGCGAATCAAGGGCTGACGCCTGAACTGGCATATAAGATTGGCCGCTGCGGCGGTTATGAATTAACGAAAACGGCAACAGGCAAGCCTAAAGTTGTAATTGGCTTAGACACCCGTATTTCCGGGCCGATGCTGGAGGCCGCGCTTATCGCTGGCCTGCTGTCCATCGGAGCGGATGTTGTACGGCTTGGCGTCGTATCGACGCCGGCGGTTGCCTATTTGACGAAGGAACTAGGCGCGGATGCGGGCGTAATGATCTCCGCGTCTCATAATCCGGTAGAAGATAACGGCATTAAGTTTTTCGGAGGGGACGGCTTTAAGCTGTCGGATGAAACGGAGCTTGAGATCGAAGCATTGATCGACGCTGACGAGGATGTGCTGCCGCGTCCGGTTGGGGGAGATATCGGCTCCGTTACGACGGACGAGAACGCCAAAAAGCGCTACCTGGACTACCTGAAAACAACGGTATCCGGGAAGTTCGCCGGTTTGAACATCGTGCTCGATTGCGCCAATGGCGCGGCCTACGAGCTTGCTCCCGCGATTTTCCGCGAGCTGGGCGCCAATGTAACGACGGTTGGCGCGGAGCCGGACGGTCGGAATATTAATGCCGGCGTCGGATCGACGCATCCGGAATATCTTCGCGAGAAGGTGCTGGAGCTGGGCGCGGATTTGGGCCTTAGCTTTGACGGCGATGCGGACCGCCTGATCGCGATTGACGAGAACGGCGAAGAAGTCGACGGCGACTTCATCCTCTGCATTATCGGCGACCGGATGAAGCGGGAAGGCAAGCTGGCGCATGATACAGTCGTGACGACGGTGATGGCGAATATCGGCTTCTTCAAAGGCGCGGAGAAGATTGGTTTGAAAACAGCCCAGACTGCCGTAGGTGACCGTTACGTGATGGAAGAAATGCGGAAGGGCGGCTACAACCTCGGCGGCGAGCAGTCCGGCCATGTCATCTTCCTTGATTATATTACAACCGGCGACGGTATACTGACCGCTCTGCAGCTGGTGGATACGGTAGCGGGAGCGGGCAAGAAGCTGAGCGAGCTGAAGGGGCTTATGCGTAAATATCCGCAAAAGCTTGTTAACGTGCGCGTGGCGGATAAAAGCTTGTACAATGGAAATGAAGCCATTGCAGCTGCCGTGAAGCAAGTCGAAGACGAGCTTGGCGATAACGGCCGTGTTTTGGTGCGTCCGTCGGGGACGGAATCTCTCATTCGCGTAATGGCGGAGGGGCCGGATAAAGCGCAGGTCGAAGCGTATGTCGACCAGATCGCTAATGTGGTGAAACGTGAATTAGGTTAATCGTTAACCTCTATAAATAAGTAAAGAGCGGTTCCTTTATTTGAAAAGGAGCCGCTCTTTTTTGCTTAGGACACACGGATGGTATGTAGCTGGATGGAGCCTTTGCGAACTTCAATCTTAAGAACGGCCTCTTCGGCAGCTTGAAGCGGGATGTCCGTCAGCTCGACGGTGACCGTGCCGGCTTTCAATGACGTGACCTGAACATCTTTTCCGTCCTGCTGGACAGCTATCTCCGCATCGGCCAGGCAGACCAGTTCAAGCTGTGCCCGGCTATCCGCTGTGAGCTTGCTGAAGGTGTACGCGGCAAACTCGCCGGCTTCCATCTGAAGCGTCAGCAGATCCCAGCCGCTGTCGAAAAAGAATTTTTTCGGCGCAACGGTGTCATGGGTCGGCGTGATCAGCATTCCTGTATGGGAACGGTATTGATAAATGTTGCCTTCCGCTCGCTTGCCGCTGAAGGACGCGCCTTTGCCCGGCAATTCGTCGAAATCGGTGCCGCGAACCGTGCAGCCGGGACGGCGGAAGGCGGATGCCGTTACGGCCGGACGATATTCGCAGTTTTCGATTAGGACATTGTCCAGATAGGCGTCAAGGATTTGCTGCGCTCTTTCGCGGCTTGGCCGCGGACCGCCTGCTGTATAGCCGAGGAACTCATCCCAGCCGTCCGGCTTTTTAATGGAGCAAGGCGAGTTCTGGCACTGCATCTTCTTCCATGGCCATAGGTTATATCCGATGTCATGCGCGACGGAGAGCGGATAAAGCGCGGCGAACCATTCCGGAAGGTTCTCGCCGGTCTCGCCCAGCCACAGCGGCTGATCGAGGCGCTTCGACAGCGCGATCCATTCATTTAGCGCTTCAACGCCCGGCATGCATGCATACCGGTGGAAATGAATGACCATATTATCATCAAACCGTTTGTAGAATAACGCCGTACTCGTAGCCCAATGATGCCCCTCAATGCTCAGCATGTGTTTGTTGTCGATCTCGCGGATGGCGGCAATCGCCTCGTCGTAAAATGCCGCAAGCCGTCTTATCAAATAATGCGGATGCTTGTCATCCCATAGGCCCGGCTTCACCGGCTCGTTCAGCAGGTCATAGCCTCCGACGATCCAGCGGTCCTTGTAGCGGCGGGCAAGCTCCTTCCATAGCTCAATGCCTTTGCGCCAGCTCTCTTCGTCCGTGAAGAGACGCGGGAAGTCGTCGATCGAGTCGTCAATATTCGCGCCGGTCTGGCCGCCGGGCGCGCCATGAAGGTCGAGAAAGGCGTAAAGGCCGAACTCCTCGCACCAGTCCAGGCAGCGGTCAATCAGCGCAAAACCGTCTTCCTTCCAGCTGATGCCGGGCTCGTCTTCCATGAGAATGCGCCAGTTAAACGGAATACGGACGGAGTTATAGCCCAGCTCCGCCATTTGTTTGATATCTTCCTGCGTTACATATCGTTCCCGGAAGCGCTTCCAGAACTGCTGCGAGTAGTCGCTGCCGGTCAGTTCTTGAATGACCGCTTCGATTCGGCGAGGGCGGTCGAACCGGCTGTTATGGGAGAGCCACATATAACCTTCCGGCAGCAGCCAGTTGCCTAGTCCCCATCCGGTGAGGACGATTTCTTCCCCTTCGCCGTTCACCGTTTTTGTCCCTTGCGCACGCAAGAAGCCTTTGACGCGGTCCCGGCTTGTTTTCTCGAACATGGCCTCTCATCCCCTTTATGTATGTTGGTGTGTTGTCGTGTCCCATTTTAGCATAGGAATATCTTTATCGATATGCCCGAAATTTGTGCATTCTTATGTCGAGAATTGAGCGCGTTTTTCACGGTTTTGCGGGATTTTGCAGGGAAACGTCAATTTTCAATCATTTTCATAAAAGGTGTTGCGCGGTCTTGGGGAAATGAATATAGTAGAGCATAGGATTCAAGAAGGAAAGCGAGGGTAGAGGTTATACAGGATTTATAAGCGCCAGAGCTTGCGTGATGAACGATCGGATGAAGCCGCTGGGACAGGGTAATCTAAAGACGTTCATACGGGAAGCTGACGAGGTGAAGGTGTTCGAAGTTTTCGGCGGGGACCTTCCGGTATATAAAGCCAACCGTAAGCCGACACGCAAAACGATCGGGCGACCGATCCGACAACCGTGCGGCGGGCTTTCGCAATCATTCATTTGCTCCCGTATGTCCAGGATGCCGCCGGTGGGGCGGGCACGGGCAGAAGGGTTACAGTTTGGAAAACCGCATCGTTCAATGGAGATCAAGGCGCTTAGAGGCAGCCTCTCTTTGAGCATGCGCTTGCCTAACATGAAATGTGACAACTTCATACAAGCCTGTGCCGCGCATAAGCAGGCATCCGTCGGACGGGTCGGGAAATATACCGTTAACGGAGGCTATTTCATATGTGTGGTATTGTAGGATATATCGGTAAACGCGATTCGCAGGATATTTTGCTGGAAGGGCTGAAGAAGCTCGAGTACAGAGGATACGATTCGGCAGGCATTGCCGTGTTCACGTCGAACGGACTGGAGATCAAGAAGTCGAAGGGCCGTCTCGCGGTGCTGGAGGATAAGCTGAAGGGTGAGCCGCTGGAAGGCTCTGTCGGCATCGGGCATACGCGCTGGGCGACGCATGGCAAGCCGTCGGATGTGAACTCGCATCCGCATACGGATAACTCCAGAAAGTTTTCCGTCGTGCATAACGGCATTGTCGAAAACTATTTGGAGCTGAAAGAAGAGCTCATCGCGAAAGGCCACGTATTCGTGTCGGAGACGGATACGGAAGTCATCTCGCATCTTGTCGCGGAAGAATACGACGGCAACATTGTCGAAGCGGTGCAGCGCGCGGTGAAACGCATGAGAGGCGCATTCGCGCTGGGCGTTCTGACGGAATATGAGCCGGAGAAGCTGGTTGCGGTGCGTTTTGCCAGCCCGCTTGTTATCGGTATCGGCAAAGACGAGAATTTTATCGGCTCGGATATTCCCGCTATTTTGGAGCATACGCGGGATGTGTATATTTTGAACGACGGCGAAATGGCTGTCTTGACACGTAATGGTGTCGAACTGATGACGACTGAGGGAGAACCTATTTCCAAGGAAATATTTCATGTCGATTGGGATATTGTGACAGCGGAGAAAGCCGGATTTGATCATTTCATGCTGAAGGAAATTTACGAGCAGCCGAAGGCTTACCGCGACACCATGCTCGGCAGAATCGCGGAAGACGGCAAATCCGTCTACTTGAAAGAGCTGTCGATGTCGGATGAGTACGTAAAGTCCATCCGCAAAGTGCATATTGTCGCATGCGGTACCGCGTACCATGCCGGTCTTGTCGGCAAATCGGTCATCGAGTCGCTGGCGCGCATCCCTGTCGAAACGGATGTCGCTTCCGAATACCGCTACCGCTCGCCAATCATCACGCCGGATACGCTGGTCATTGTCGTGAGCCAATCCGGCGAAACGGCGGATACGCTGGCGGCGCTGCGCGAAGCGCAGAAGAACGGAGCTCGAGTACTGGCGATTACGAACGTTGTCGGCAGCTCTGTCGCACGCGAAGCAGACGATGTTATCGTCACTTGGGCAGGTCCTGAAATTGCGGTTGCTTCGACAAAGGCATATACGTCGCAGCTGATCGCGTTCTACCTGTTCGGTCTACACCTCGCAGGCGTGCTTGGCACGCAGGAGCAAAGCGATGTCGAAGCGTTGATCGAAGGTCTACACGCGCTGCCGGCTCAAGTCGAAAGCATCCTGGAGCAGTCTGCGGTGCTGAAGCAAGTGGCGGAATCGATGTCGCATCATAAGAGCCTGTTCTTCATCGGCCGTGGCGTGGACTACGCTGTTGCGCAAGAAGGCTCGCTGAAGCTGAAGGAGATCTCATACATTCACTCCGAAGCTTATGCGGCTGGCGAATTGAAGCATGGTACGCTGGCGCTGATCGAAGATGGCATTCCGGTTATCGCGCTGGTAACGCAAGAAGCGCTGTATGAGAAGACGCTGAGCAACATCAAGGAAGTGAAGGCTCGCGGCGCGCATGTTCTCGCGATTGCCAACAACGGCTCCGAGGAAGAAGTTGCGAAATCCGTCGACGAAATCTTCGCGATTCCGAAGACGCTGCCGATCTTGTCGCCTGCGCTTGCTGTCGTGCCATTGCAGCTGATTTCGTACTACGCGTCGCTGGCTTTGGGCCATGACGTGGATAAGCCGCGGAACTTGGCGAAGAGCGTGACGGTGGAGTAAAGCAAAGATAACGACATTACAGTGTGTTTGGCGAAATAAAAGTGTGGAACCAGTAAAGAAAGTCTGGAACCGGTAAAAAATGTAGGGAACTAGTAAATTCAAGGTTGCTCGGAGATGAGGCTCTGAGCAACCTTATTTTTTTACTTAGGATAGCTGCCTTCATAACTTTAACCACAGAAGCAGGTAAGATATTTGCTGCTGATTGAAGTGCGTAAATACCTCGCTGATGCTATTACCATATAAAAAGTTTGGACATAGATTTAAGACATCGAGGCTAATAGAGAGCGTCAAATCGATTCACATCCCCTCATTCAGACTCCGCTGCTTCGTGAGGCTAACGGGCAGCATTCCTATATACCCTCTTGGAAGTCCGCTTTTTTAAACAAGCGGTCTGGGTGGATATGCTTTCTTATGAGGGAGTATGGTTCCATTATGTGGTACAATGCATTTAATTATGTTAGCTCGTAAGGAGCGTCAGAAGTGAACGCGGGAGCTGCATCTTTTAGATCCGGAAATATAAAAAATGGTATTTTATAAACTGCATTTAACAGGAGAGGGAGAAGTTTATGAATATCTTTATCACAGGCGGGACGGGGTACATAGGAAGCAGCACGGTAAACGAAGCGCTTCGCCAAGGTCATCAAGTTACGGTCTTGACACGAAGCAGGGAAAAGGCAATAGAGCTTGAAGATACAGGGGTGCGGGCTATTATTGGCGATCTGCTCACAGATGGCGATTGGCAAAGCGCCCTTTCGGAAGCGGACTATGTTATTCATTTGGCAGCCCCTCCAACCTGGGGTAAGAAAGTAACTTTGAAAGTCGCGAACGCCTATCAAAAAGGGCACTATCAAATGACCGTCCGTCTGCTGGACAACATCAATCCGCAGAAGCTAAAGAAGCTCGTATATGTGGCAGGCACCAGCTATTTCGGCGATAGCGGCGACAATGAGCCGGTCACGGAATCATACCGCTCGCAGCCGAAAGGATGGGGACCTTACATCGCTCCTTCCGTCGACGTGCTATCTGCTTATGTGGATAAAGGCATGCCAGTCGTGATAACTTTCCCGGGACAAGTGTACGGCGCGAAGTCGTGGTTTCCGCAGTTATTCCTGAAGCCACTCTCTCAAAACAAGCCGGTTACCGGCCTCAAGGGGCATAATCCAATATTTTCTCCTATTCACGTAGAAGACTGCGCCCGAGCGTTCTTGTTCTTGCTGGAGCATGGCCAGATAGAGGAACGATATTTACTGGTCGACGATCAGCCGATCAGAAGTGCAGACATTACGACGCTTAGCGCCCAGGCGCTCCATAGACAGGATAAAAAACGTTACGTGCCAACTTGGTTATGCCGGATGCTGCTTGGTCCCGTGTTAACCGAATACGCCACGGCGCATACAAATTTCTCGAACAGCAAGCTTAAGGCATCCGGCTTCACCTATTTGTACCCGACGATACAGTTAGGGATAGAGGATGTCGTAAAGGAATGGAAGGAACTCTCCACATCTAAGGGGCGGATCGAATAAAATATGAAATAGAGCCAGGCTGAACGATTCAATTAAACGAGAGACGATAGTTCAGGAAAGTACGACGGCAGCTTATCACATGATGAGCTGCCGTTTTCTCAACTGCAGATACTTCATACTATAAGCCTTTCATAAACGAAGCTTGATTAAGCTCCCTCGAAATGATTCAGTTTCCTCACTCAGACTCATGAATTCGCAGGATTTCATCCTGTAGTTAGAATGAAGAAGAGGATGTGGGAAGAGTTGGTAGTGGAGAGACTTAAAAATGGGCATGCGG
>NZ_QXQA01000028.1 GCF_003583765.1 Paenibacillus nanensis | reverse complement strand
AATCTTTTCACAGCGTACTGAAAAAAGAGCTGATCTATTGCACAAAATTCCGGACAAAGGAACAAGCCAAGCAGGCGATTTTCGAGTACATTGAACTTTTCTACAACCGCAAACGAATTCACAGTTCGCTGGGATACTTGTCGCCAGCGCAGTTTAGTGCACAGTTTTTTGATCGTACAGCATCCTAGATTCTCTTATTTTACTGTCCACTTTCTTGACAGAGGTCCAGGACAATAGAAGAAAGAATTATGGAGTTTGAAGCCCTTGAAAATTGTGGTATTACACGATTGAATGATGACCGATCAATACTTGTATTTACGTGAGGACATCACCGTTTCATTGAAAAGACAGCGATTCAACTAACTGGGAACGGTAGTTCAGAGCCAGCCGGAAGCAGTTTGATATTGCGGCAGCTGCTCCTTTTTCATTTCTACACTCGAAAAAACTTAGTTTGTTTAATATACAAACTAAGTTAAAAGTGCTATTCTTTTGGCAAACACTCATCATCACAACACGAGAATCCTTATGCTATATTCGGTTCAATTTCAATTCAGAGAGGAGCAATGCCATCATGGATCAAAATATTAAACAAGCGATAGTTCGGGGAGAAACCTCGCTTGGCATCGAATTTGGATCCACACGAATTAAGGCTGTACTGATTGATTACAATTTTGAAACAATCTGTTCCAGCAGCTATGAGTGGGAAAATCAATTGATCGACGGTTATTGGACCTATCCTCTTAATGAAATGATTAAGGGTTTACAAGAAGCCTATCACCAGTTAAAGCAAGATGTTGAGAATAATTATGGCGTAACACTACAAAAAATCGGATCAATCGGATGTTCTGCCATGATGCAGGGCTATATTGCACTTGATCAAGCAGGGGAGTTATTGGTTCCGTTCCGTACATGGCGCAATGCCACAACGGGTACAGCTGCAACGGAGCTAACCGAGAAATTCCAATTCAAAATTCCTCAACGCTGGAGCATCGCACATTTATATCAAGCGATTTTGAACGATGAAGAGCATGTTACTAACATAAATTATATTACGACTTTATCGGGTTACATTCATTGGCTGTTGACTGGCAACAAAGCTCTTGGTATAGGGGATGCCTCTGGTATGTTCCCAATCGATGAATCTGCAGAGGAATATAATGAAGATATGGTGAAGAAGTTTGACGATTTAGTTGCCGATAAAGGCTACCCGTGGAATCTTAAAGATATTTTACCCAAAGTTTATACGGCAGGTGAACATGCTGGATATCTCAATGAAGCTGGTGCTCGACTGTTAGATCCATCAGGCAACCTGCAAGCAGGAATTCCGCTATGTCCTCCAGAAGGCGATGCAGGAACAGGCATGGTTGCTACGAATAGCGTCAAAAAGCGTACCGGCAACATTTCCGTAGGTACGTCGATTTTTGCAATGTTTGTTCTGGAGAAAGATTTATCCAAGGTGTACCCTGAGATTGATATCGTGACTACACCTGATGGCAGCCCTGTCGCCATGGTTCTTGCTAACAACTGCTCCAGCGATATTAATGCATGGCTCGGCTTGTTCCGTGAATTTTATGAAGCAATGGGACTGAAACCCGATATGAACCAGTTATTCAGCGTTCTGTTCAACAAAGCGCTGGAAGCAGACGCAGATGGCGGCGGCTTGCTGAGTTACGGTTACTATTCAGGCGAGAACATTACCGGGTTTGCAAAAGGACGTCCGCTGTTCGTTCGTTCTCCAGAAAGCCGCTTCAATCTAGCTAACTTTATGAGAGTACATCTGTTTACCGCGTTTGCTGCATTAAGGCTCGGGTTCGATATTTTGACACAAAAGGAAAATGTAACATTTGACCGTATTTTGGCGCATGGCGGATTGTTCAAAACGCCGCTAGTCGGTCAAAAAATGTGTGCCGCAGCACTGAATATCCCTGTTTCGGTCATGTCTACGGCTGGAGAGGGCGGCGCGTGGGGGATGGCGATTTTGGCATCCTATATGGTTAATAAGGAGCAGCACGAGGGCTTGGCTGATTACATTACCACTAAAGTGTTCAAAGATGCAGAAGGACAAGAGGTTTATCCTGACAGCGCAGATGTGAATGGCTTTGCCTTGTTTATGGAGCGTTACACAAAAGGGCTGGCAATTGAGCAAGCAGCGGTAGATCATTTTGCGGAAAATTGGAAGAAATGAGGAGCATGAGAAATGAGTTGTGCCATAACTCATTAAACTACCGGGAGACGTTAGTTGAACGACAACAGCGGCAATCTAAGACTGAACTGCACCCCGTCAAGTAGACAGTGAAAATAAACGAAGTCATTAAACGGCCTTGGTCCTAAATTCCACCGGACTACGGCCGTTTAATTTTGCTTGCAACCGTTCGTAATTGTAAAAGTGAATGTAGGCCTCAATGTCATTATTAAGCTCTTCAAAAGTATGGTACTTGTGCAAATAATACTTCTCACATTTTAAGGTCCCCCAGAAGGATTCCATTGGACCGTTATCGATGCATCGCCCAACTCGGGACATACTCTGAACCATTTTGTTGCCATCCAGAAGCTTTTTAAAGCCAAGTGAAGTATATTGGTAGCCTCTATCGCTATGAAGCATAGGGCTGCTTTCTGGAGCTGCTTGCAAAGCGAGTTTCAACGTCTGGAATACAAGTGGATTGTTATTGGAACGCCCTAAAACATAGGAGACGATGGATTTATCATGGAGATCGAGAATAGCGCTTAAATACGCTTTCTGGCCGTTGCCATACTTAAATTCCGTTACATCGGTGAGCCACTTTTCATTCGGCGCATCCGCATGGAAGTTGCGGTTTAGGACGTTCTCCGCGACCTGTTGTGGCGTGCTGTTGGCATACTTTTTCCTCTTCCTCCGAATAACGGACTGAATCCCCATGACCTTCATTAGCCGCTTTACGCGTTTGTGGTTAATGATCTTTTCGGTTTGTCTGCGCATATGCAGAGTTAATTGACGGTACCCAAAGGTGCGCTCCACTTTCTCATAGATGGTCATCATCACCTGGATCAACTGCTCATTCTCCTGCTCACGAGGACTGGGCTTGCGATTTAGCCATTTGTAATAGCTTGAGCGTGCAATTCCTGCAATTTCGCATAGAAGTTGAACGCTAGCTGACGCGTCCTTTTGAAGTGCCTGAATGGCAAGGTAAATCGTCTCCTGCCGTGTTTGATTTAGCGTCGCCTTCTTTCGAGTTCCTCTAACTTTTTTAAAAATGCATTTTCCGCCCGAAGTCGCTCAATCTCGTATTCCATTTGCTTCATCTTGAGTTTCTGTTGGTCGGTCTCCGTTAACTCTTCCGGTGCTTTCTTTCTCCCTCGGCCATCCTTTAACGCATCCTGGCCGCCACCTTCGAACTTCTTTACCCATTGGTATACTTGCTGATAGGAGACCTGAAATTGTCCAGCTGTCTTTTGGTAGTCATGTTGATTGGTCAGACAATACTGGACGATTTCGATCCTTTCTTGCCAAGTCGTAGTGCGACCTTTTGTCATAGCTTTTGCTTCCCCTTTATAGGCTGTTAAGCTGCTATGACCATTATACTCGTTAATCCAATTGAAGAGCTGTCTCGTACTAGCAATCTTGTATTTATCAATAATCTGGTACTGAGACAAGTCCCCCTCAAGGTAGTCCTTCACCGCCTGGAGCTTAAGCTCAGCACTGTACCTTTGCAGATGTGTACGGCGCTCCAGTCCTTCATATCCATGTGTCTTGTATCGACGCTGCCATTTCATTAAAGTTGTCTTGTTAATTCCATACTTCTTCGCAGCTGCTAGAAAACCAATCTCCCCGTTCGATACCTCTTCGAGGATGGCGAGTTTCTCCAAAGCGTTATATTTCTCTCTAGTCATGAAAAAGCTCCCCTCACGGTAACAGGTTTTATTATTTAACCTGTCTACCGTAAGGGGAGCATATCAGACCTTATTTATCAGGTCTTGGAGTGCCGCTGCTTTATATTAATGGTTCAGTCGAAAACTTATTTCTCTAAAGCTGACGACTCTTCAATTCAGAATTATCACCGGACATGAGAAGAAAAAATTTATACCTGCTTAGCTGCCGCCACTTCAGTGACCGCTTTGTGGATTGTGTCGAACAGCTCCTCCAGGTTTTCTTCTTCGATACAGGAGAAGGCAACGCGCAGGTCGGTTTCGCCAAGCGCAATCGTGCCGATGCCGTATTGCTCGAGAAGATGCTGCCGCACAGCCTCTGCGGATACGCGAGTCAGCTTCAAACACATGAAATACCCGGAGTTGAACGGGTAATATTCCCATGTATCGCCGTAGCGTCCGCTGTCCAGCAGCGATTTGACGCGATTGGCGCGGCCTTTCATGATATGGAATTTCTCATCCTTCTGCTGGTCGAAATCCGGGGACTGCAGCGCATGAAGGACAAAGGTTTGCGATGGATGCGGTCCGCTGGAAATCGTCGCGCGGATAATGCCGATCGTCTTCTGCTCGAGC
Organism: Paenibacillus nanensis; assembly: GCF_003583765.1. Classification (GTDB taxonomy): domain Bacteria; phylum Bacillota; class Bacilli; order Paenibacillales; family Paenibacillaceae; genus Pristimantibacillus; species Pristimantibacillus nanensis. The sequence goes on along the minus strand of NZ_QXQA01000028.1, from coordinate 30,994 downwards.
GCGGCAAGCGTCGCGGCCGAGTCGGATGCGTAAGTGATAAAGCCGACACGGAAGCCCCATACGTATTCTTCCTTCGTGGCGCCGTCCACCTTAACAGCCAGTACGCGCGGATGAACCTTCGCCAGCTTCGAGAACAACGATTCCTGCAATGAATCCTCGAAAAACAGTCCGAAATAGGCGTCATCCGTTACAGCTACAACGTTAATGCCTGCTTCCGCGGCGTCGCGTACCGCGGCTACGATCTCTTCGCCTTCGCGTGCATCAGGCGTATAGCCTGTCGGGTTGTTCGGGAAATTCAGCACGACAATCGCTTTGCCTTTATCCTTCTGAGCGAGCAAAGCCTCGCGCAAGCCTGCGCTGTTGAAGCGCATGTTATCGTTATATAACGGATATTCCACGATCTCTGCTCCGCGGCGGATGCCGAACGTCAGCTCGTAGTTCTCCCAATTTTTATTCGGTATGACAACGGCGTCTCCGTTGTCCGCGAACAGGTCCGCCACGATGCTGAGACCGTGCGTCAGGGCGTTCGTTGCAATCGGGCTGCCGAAATTGATATTCGCAAGCGAAGGATTATCCTTAATCATCTTGGCACGCCAAGCATTGCGCAGCTCCGGCTTGCCGCCAGGAGGCGCATATTCATACAGGTCCTTCGGATTGTAGGCGCTAAGCGTATCTTGAATGAGCTTAAGATGCATCGGCTGTCCGCCTTCCGTCGCGATGCCGATTGTGGCGTTAAATTTTTTCGCCTTCGTCTTCGCTTCTGCGGATTGACTAAGAATGCCCTCTTTTGGAAAATAGATCGCTTTGCCAAGATTGGACAACATGTCGTAGACATTCGGACTTTCCTTCTGCAGCGTCTCATTTAATTGCTGAGCCAGTGAGTTCATGGACTTCATTCCATCCTTCCGAAATCAATACTTTGTCTTTTAATGTTCGTGATATTATAACATTTTTAACAGCTGCAAACCATTCTCAAATCAGAACTTTTTACGAAAAATTATTACGTTTTCGTGGACGATCCGCAGTTGCCCCGCGGTTATGCTCTATTATAAGATGGAAAGACGGAGCTGCACGACAAGTAAGATGGGTACGCTTGTTAGCAAGGGAGGAACAACAATGCTTCATATATCGCCCGAATCGATTGGTTTGCTGCCGGCTTTCGCCAAAATCGTGTGCGAGCCCGGTTGGAGATGGGCAAGGCGCGAGAAGCCGATGGCTAACTATGATCTCTTTTACGTATGGAGCGGAGAGGGAGAAGTCGAGGTGAACGGCGTTCATTATAAGGTCGGAAAAGGAAGCTGCTTTTTATTCCGGCCGGGCGACTATACGAGCGCTACGCATAATCCGCAGAAGCCTCTGGTGCTTACCTATATTCATTTCGCCGTGAATGAGCCGGTGAGCGAGGTGCCGGAAAGATACCGGACGCTGACGGATACGGTTGATTTCGAATATATGCTGTCCAGGTACGTGAGATTGTTCCTCGTTCAGACCTACGCTGCGGAAGAGGAAGCAAAGCTTCTCCTGAAGGCGCTTCTCATACAGATGCTTAGAGCGGATAACGCGGCTCCAATCGAAAAGAAAGCCAGCAATCAGCTCACCGAAGTGATTCACGAAGTGGCCAACTATATCCGCCAAAATCCCAGCATCGCCCACCGGGTGGAGGATTTGGCTACCAGGGCGCAGCTTTCCCCGCGTTATTTTTCGATGAAGTTTAAAGAACTGATCGGCATGTCCGTTCAAACGTACATGATTCGTGTGCGAATTGAGCGGGCGCAGCATCTGCTTATGCACGCCGGCATGAACGTGACGGAAGTGGCGGACGCGCTGGGGTACCGGGACATCTTTTTTTTCAGCCGGCAATTTAAGCAATACACCGGAAGAAGTCCTTCCGAAATTCGATAATCGTTACTGAAACGAAAAAGACTGCAGATGCCTCCGCTTTGGGCGGGCATACGCAGTCTTTATTCATTAATTGGAAGTTCCTTGAGTCGTGAGAAGCTCGCCCAACGACTCGCCCATGCGGACCTTTGAGCCGAGCTGAAGGTCGGGACGAGGGGTGAAGGTTTTTTCTTCGAGCAGAAGCACGACGGTTGAGCCGAATTCGAAATACGCGAGCTCATCGCCCTTCGCTACCGAATCATGCAGCGGCAGCACATATTGTATGCTGCTGACGTTCATGGCGCCGACCTTGACGACGGCCGCTTCGCCGCTTTGATGCTGAATATATGTAATGAGCCGCTCGTTCCGGCTAAGCACCCTTCTCATGTGCCGAAGACCGAATTCGTTAACCGGATATACCTTGCCGGCAATATGCTCCCGCTCGACGATTTGACCGGTAACGGGAACGTGAATGCGGTGATAATCGGTAGGGCTTAAATAAAGCACCATATAAAATCCATTATGATAGCGGCTGGCTCTAGGCGAACCGTTGAGAAGCTCATCGATCGTATAGTCTTGCCCCTTCACGTTAACGATCGTGCCGGACCGAATGCCGCCGATTCCGGTAATAACCGCGTCGACGGGGCTGGCTACCGAGTTCGGACCGTCGTGGACCGTTCTCATCCCAGGCTTTAGCCGTCTTGTGAAAAATTCGTTCAACGTTCGGTATTCATGGATCTGCCTCTCCGCTTCTTCGATTGCGATGCCGTAAAGCTTCGCAAAGCGGGGGATCATGTGCCGGCTAGCTCCGGATTGAGCGAATCTGCCGGTAATGCGGGATATCCATTTGCGGGAGCTGAGCTCCGTCATGGCGCGAAGCAGCCATTTGATCATAGCGGCATCCTCACGTCCTTTCCTTGTACTGAAGTCAAGAGGGTCTCTGTCCACCAACAAGTTTGACATATCGAATCTATTTTATCAATAGCGGACCGGAGCGGACAGGGGAACCCGTCGTTCAAGCGGCGTCCGGATAGTTGCGGCCGAAGCCGTTCATCCGCTATGATGGAAGCATCTTTGGGAAGGGATGACGGCATCATGACAAAAATAAATGCGGGACGGCCCCGCGCGGTCATTTTTGATATGGACGGCACGTTGTTCGAGACGGACACGCTGTTAATACCCGTACACAAGAGAGTATTCGAGACGCTGCGCGAGGAAGGGCTCTATATGGAAGAGACGCCGCCGGTAGAGCGGCTGCTCGGCTGCTTAGGCATGCTGCTTGAAGATATTTGGAAAAACGTCATGCCGGACAGCAGCTTGGAAGCGAGAAAACGGGCTGACGTTCTGCTGCTCCAATACGAATTGGAAGGCTTGGCTGCCGGCGAGGGACTGCTCTACCCGCATGTGGCGGAGACGCTGTCTGAGCTGAAGGCGGGCGGCGCAAAGCTGTTCGTGGCGAGCAACGGTCTGGAGGACTATGTGAAGGGCGTGGCGCAATATAGAGGGATCGCTTCGCTCTTCGACGGGATCTACAGCGCAGGAGAGTTCGGCACGTCCAGCAAGGTTGATCTCGTGGCGAAGCTGCTGCAGGATCACGGGCTAGTCGGCGAGCCTTGTTGGATGGTGGGCGACCGCTCCTCCGACGTAGAAGCGGGAAGAAGCAACGGGCTTCTGACGATCGGCTGCGCCTACGCTAAATATGGGAAAGCGTCGGAGCTGGAGAATGCCGATATCCGCATTTCCGATTTCCGGGAGCTGCTGCAGCTGCCGGAATAAACGAACAGACCGGGCTGTCACAGCCCGGTCTGTTCGTTTACTTCAATTCTTGTGTCCTGCTTGCTCTTTTTTTTATATTTCCAAATCGCGTATTCAAGCGGCCTCACGATCGCTTTGTGATAAACATCCGGCTCGCCCGCCCGGATGAACACCTCGCGGGAGGGCTTTGGATTCACCTCGATCATCCAAATCCGGCCTCGCCGGTCGATTGCGATATCGATCGCAAGCTCGCACAGCGCATCGTAGCAAAGCTCCAAATATTGGGCGATGCTAATGCCGAAGCGATACACTTCATCTTTAATGCTGGCGATTCTCCCTTCGTCGCCGATCCAGCTGCGAAGGAGCGTATCCATTTTGACGGCTCTTCCGCCGCCATGCAGATTAGCCGTAATGCTGCCGGGAGCTCCGACTCGGCCGGCGCAGCCCGTTACGGTCCACTGGCCGCTGCCGTCCTTCTGTACAAGCAGCCGATAATCGTGAACGCGGCCGTTCCGCAGTTTTAGCTGGATGCCTTGCTGCACGATGTAACGCGTCGTTTTCAAATTCCACCCGGCCAAATAATGGCTGAGTTTGTCTGGCTTCATCCTAACCGGCTGCACGATTCTCCGGCCTTGATCCCTGCCTTGAATATGAAGCATGCCGCTCTTGTCGCGCTCGATGCGGAGAATGCCGCGGCCTCCCGTACCGTTAATCGGCTTCAAATATAAGAGGGAGTGGGTGCGAAGCATCTCGCGTACGTCCTGCACGTCGTTAATGTACCGGGTTTTCGGCAAGTAGGGGCGGAACCGGTCATCCTTGGACAGCACGGTATAAATCGTCCATTTGTTGCGCAGCGGCTTATTAAGGAAGGTCTGGTTGTTGTAGCGGGACCGGAATTTCAGCAGCTCATCGAACCGGTGCGAACGCTGAATGCGGCAGCGGTCGAAGATCATATCGGGAAACCGCGTCCACTTTCTATGCCACAGCTTTGAATTCGTATCATAGAACTGCCCGCGAATACGTTGTAATTTGTGGTGGACATCCTCCGGAGTGAAGACGAATATTTGCAGGCCGAGCTTCTGTCCCTCCTCCGTCATTTTCCGATAAAAGTCCCTCTCTTCGAGTGCGCCCGAGTCATTGAGATATAGCGTCAATATGCCCAAGGAGGGCTGCGTCATGCTGAATTCCCCTTTCGAACCGGAGCGTCGACTTGCCGGTGGGGCCTTTATGAATCGACACGGCCTTCATTCCCAGGGCGAAGCATAGCGCCATGCTGGGTATATTGTCTGCCGCGACATGGCATGCCAGCGACCCTAAAGCATTCATCATCGCGCGCATAATCGTGCTGCCAATGCCGCTTCTTCGCGCGGAAGGGTGAACGACGATGAGACAGCCGCCGTCCCCTCCGTCAGCCGCGAAGCCGAGGCCGGCGATCCGCCCGTTCCGTTTGGCTACGACTACAGCGGCGCGCGCGAATCCGTCTTCTCCCTTCAAAAGCCATTCCGGATCGAGGCTGCGCAGTGCATGGAGTGCGGCTACCGTAATTCGCTTTTCCCCGAAACGAATGATAAAGCCAAGTAATCTTCGCTTATCCTTTATCCAACTCTCAGGTGTCAGCTGCAGCAGCTCCATGTTACACGCCTCCCGCTCGTTTCGCTTTTTTACGGTTCAGATAAGCTCCGTACTGAAAAATTCGCTCTAGCGACTTCTGCCGAATATGCGGCTCGTCGAATTTCATCGGCTTCGAGTTCGCTTCGAAGAACCACAGATTTCCGCTGCTGTCTACGCCTAGATCCATCGACATCTCGCCGAGACGCTGGCCGGAGGCGCGTTCAATCTGTTTGGCAATGAGCAAAGCTGCGACTCTCGTCTTTTGTAACAGCTTATGAGCCTCTACTTGGCCGAATGAATACGTAAGCAGCTTCTCGGGATCGTCGATGCGGCCGCCGCGCGGCACGTGCGTCGTAATGCTTGAAGTGCCTGCCATTCGCGCGCCGAGACCGGTAAGCTCCCAGTTGCCGTTCCGGTTTTTTTGCACGAGCGCCCGTAAATCGAATCGCCGGTCATCCACGGACGCAAGCTGAATGCCTTGCTGCGCGATATACGCGACGCCGCCGCTCTCCTTCTGGATGCGCGCCCATAGCTTTTGAAGAGAGGAGCAGCTGTATGTGGAGCTGGTTTTGTCCTCCTGGATCTTGAGCCGGTATGGCAAAGGCTTTCCTCCGAGCAGCTTAACCGTCATGATGCCTTTGCCGGCTTTTCCGCTCTCGGGCTTCAAATACAAGTAGGAGTGCTTCAGAATGAGCCTTCGAAGTCCGCTTACGCTCACTAATTTTTTTGTCGCGGGAATAAAGGGCTTCGTTGTTTTAGAGCTTCTCAGCCATTTGAACAACTGCCACTTATTGAAAAAAGACGGGTTGAACAAGCTGACCTTGGTCAGCCTGCGGCATGCTTTAATTTTCCGGCGGACTTCCGGCTGCATCTCGTCCTCGCGCAATGGAATGCGGTTATAAATGATATCGGGGAAAGGCATCTGCTGCTTCTGCCAGGTTTTTGTTTCGAAGCGGTAGACGTAGCCCCATAACGATTTGCGGCGAAGCAGCAAGTTTTTGACGGTCAGCACATACACTAGAAAGCCCATCGCCTGCCCGGTCCGGATCAAATCCGCAAAGTTGCTGCGGTTGCCGCGGAAATCGCCTTCGGGGTCGTCGATCGTTAAGATGGCGAAGACAGGCGCCTGTTTTTTCGTTTCATTCACTTGCCGAACTTCCTGAATTATAGCGTTCATGGGCTATCACCTTCCTGGAAGCGGCTTAAATACATGCAGTGCTCGAATATATAGGAGACCGAGGCTTTGCCTTCCGACTTAAGCGCCGGATGCTTGAAGATGGAGCGCCCCGGCTTGGCGTTCGCCTCGAACATCCACACATTGCCCGATTTATCAATGCCGATGTCTAGCCCCAGCTCGCCAAGCCGATGCGGGTAGTTCCGCTCGATCGATTCGGAGAGCTTGACGGCGACGCGCTTCGCCCTCTCCAGAATCTCATTCGCCTGACTGCCGAACGTGCGGCTGAGCGCCTGCTCCGGCGTCATAAGCGAGCCTCCGTTTTTGACATGTGTCGTGACGCTGCCGCGGCCTGCCTTTTTGGCTCCGATACCGGCGGGTACCCATTGATTGCGGCCGTTCTTATGCATATGGAAACGGAAGTCGATTTGGCATTTGTCGATCTCGATCAAGCGAATGCCTTGCTGCGCCACGTATTGGCTGAGGCGGCTGCCGTGCCTGGCTTGAAGCATTCTCATCATCAATTGGAAGCTCGCGAATCGCTGCAGCACGTTCTGGTTGCCTTTGCGGTACCGGACGTAATACCCCCGGCCCGGCTGGTAGGTCAGCCGGTAGATGCCGATGCCAAGGCTCCCGCCCCCCGGCTTGTAGTAGATGAAATGGTATTTCTCCAGCATTTCTTTAATTTTAGCAGCCGTCGGGTTAGGGACCGATTCCGGGAGATGCGCCAGCGCCTCCGGATCGTTATCGAGCAGCCGGTAGACGTCGGCTTTGTTTAAGAAGCTCCAGTTGAAGATGGGAATCCGCCTTTTGACAAAGCGCTCGCGAACGGAGCTGATATAGGGCATCGTCTCCGCTTTGCGGTTCGGCAGCCTGTTGTATACGACATCCGGCAGCGGAACCACCTTGCGGTACCAGCCTCCCTGCGCATTAAGGAAATAGCCGTTAACCGTCTCCTTCTGCCAGTTGATGTCGCTGGGCGTAAACCCGAAAATATAGGCCTTGTGAGCGCCTGATCGGATAATTTGTTTGATGAAGCCGGACCTAGCGCCGAACGGATAGGGATCCGAGGGTTGAATCGTATCGGTTAAGATGCCGACCAGCGGCCCCATTTGGATTTCGCCTTCACCCGTACTCAATACATAGACATTTCCGGTTTTCGGCACTTTCACGGAATTCCGAACGCCGGCGGACAGGTACATATGGTTGCCGGCCCGCCTCAGCTGCCTTACGGCTGCAGTAATCACAACATTGCCCAATTTTAGACGGATCGACCTTTTGCCGGCTAGCTTGAGCTGGTTATAGAGCGTTCTGGACAAATAGACAATTTTATTAGACTGCTGTGAGAAGTGCACGTTACAAGTTGTCAGACTCATTGATGAACCTCCTGAACGTTTGAGGACCTCAGCGTTGCGGTATGGCGATTTGACGCTTCGGATGACCATAAGCTTGGTTTGCTGATACAAAGGTCGGCCTAACGCGTTCCGTTAAAAATCTGGCATAGCGAAGCGGTCTTTCGATCGACTGCTTCAGCGCGGCCGCATCCCCTATTTGGCGAAAGGCTTCGCGGCCGGGCTTGGTGTTGACTTCAATAAGCCATAGCTTTCCGGACGGCTCGACGCCGAAGTCCATCCCCAGCTCGCCGAGCCTGCCGAACCCGCCTTCCAGACATTTAGCTGTTTGCCCAGTTATTGTATGGATTTTCCGGTATAAACGTTCGGCCATGGATTGCCCAAAGTTGGAGAGGAGGAAGCCGCGGACAGGCAAGGCGATTCCGCCTCCATGCAGGTTCGAGGTCAGCGTTTCTTGGCTCCCCGAGCGTACGGCCATACCGGTCAGCCGCCACATGCCGGTATCATCCTTTTGCGTCAAAACCCGAATGTCGTATGGACGGTTATCGGCATCGCGGAAAGCGTAATAGGGTTGAACGAGAAAAACGGAACCGTTCGTAAATCGGTCAAGCCACACGGAGAGCTCGCTTATTTCGGTGAACGACTTCATAAAGGGGCGGTTGCCGCGCGATCTTCCGTTCACATAAAGCTTGTTCCCCCATAGCTCCCTCCGAATATGAAGAAGGCCTCGGCCTTGCATCCCGGACGAAGGCTTAAGCACGATGCCTTCGCGGCTCCCGGAAAGCAGCGGCTCCAGCGCCTCGGCCGCATATTTTGTTGTCCGCGGCAAATACGGCGCAAGCCTTCCGTCTTCTTGCAGCGTATGGTAAACCCCAAGCTTGCCCGGCAATCTGCTGTTGATAAGCTGATGCGAATGCCGCTTCCGCATTTGCTGAAGCGCAGCGATGCTGCGCGTAGAGCATTCCCTGCTTCGGCAGAAGCTGCGGTCATAGACGACATCCGGCAAAGACACCCGCTGCCGGATCCAGCCCTCGGGGGTATAGCGGTACCCGTGCAGCGCGCCCGTCCGCGGATTGTAATCCTCGGCCGAGAAGGTGAACACATCAACGGCTTGCTCTGCGGCGGCCAAGCTTAACGCGCGGCACAGCCGCGGCTCGGGGGGAACCGCGGGTGAATTCGCATCCAAAGCTGTCGGTGCTGTCAGAATGCCGAAGGAAAGGGGGGCAAGCTTCTTCATTGAGGCTACCTCCGTTAAAAGCCCGATAAGAAGCGGGCGTATTGGATCATCAAGCGTACGGATGGTCTGATCTTCCCCTCATTCAGGGGAGTGTTGTCGTTTTTGGACGGCTTGGAGTTAACCTCCAGCAGCCAGACTCTGCCGCTTTTATCAAGCGCAAGGTCGATGCCGAGCTCCCCGAAGTGGGCCGGAATATGCTCGTCGATGCCCTTGGCAATTTGCAAGGCGGCGCTGCGCAGCTTGTTTGAGGTTTCGAGACGGCTGATGCCGCTGCTTAAGTTGCTTTTGGTCACGGCGGCGCTGACGGTGCTGAGCGTACCGCCGCGCGCAAGGTTCGAGACAAAGTGCTGGCTTCCCGCGGTTCGGGCGACAATCGATGTGATCATCCACTTCCCGCTGGCGTTCTTCTGAACGAGGGCGCGGAAATCGACGGGTCGGCCTCCGATTTCAATGAGCTGCAGCCCTTGCTGGATTTGATAGCGCACGGATTTCATTTTGGAGGAGACGGAAGCGTACAGCTTTGTCATATTCGAATAGGTTACTTTTTTGGTGCCCGCGCTCGTCGCGTACTGCGCCTGGTAGCTTTCGCCGTCCAGCCGCGAAATCCGGACGATGCCTTTGCCGAGGCTGCCTCTGATCGGTTTCAAAAATACCGTATTGTGCTTGCCGCACATCGCGCGCAGCGTCGAGTAGCTGCGCAGAAGATACGACTCCGGCAAATAACGGGTCAGCTTAGCGTCTTTTTTGAGCGCCTCGAACACTTCGGACTTATCCAGAAACTTTTCGTTAAACGCGATGGTGGCATGATGGAACTTGGTCTCTTTCAAAAATCGCTGCACAGCTTCGCTGTTCTCCAGCTTTCGGGTCGTGAGGCGGTTGTTCACGATATCGGGCGCCGGCATCTCGCTTTCCTTCCAGCCGTCGTCGGTGTAAATCCAGCTCCGGACAATGTCGGTATTGCCGCCGATATGCTTCGGCGTGAAGAAATAGACGAAGGCGCCCTGCGCTTTGCACGCTTCGACAACTTCACGGCAGAACATCGTAATGGAGCCGAATGGCTTCTCCGGCGTACGCGGGTAATCGCGGCTGACCAGCACGCCGATGAGCGGTCCTAAAGCAAGCACCGCAGCGGCTGTTTTGTAATGAATCCGAAGCTGCAGCCGCGAAGGAAGCCCCATGCTCTCCGCAAGCGCTTGACTGATCCGCATGGCGTTTAATCGTGCGACCGGAATAACCTTGACATTCCGGCGGAAAGCTCCGAATTTTAATTGAACGTGCTGGCCTCTTGGTATTTTCCAATACTTGACGTAACTCTCGCCTAACAGGATGGTGTCTTCCGGCAGATTTTCCGCGCTGACCACCTGAATGGCTGCTTTCGCTTTCGTTTTGATCATTTCTTGTATTCTCCTTCCGTACCAGAGGAGCTCATGCTACCCGAGGTCGTGAGGGCCCTAGGTGTTTGGAAACGAATTAGTTCATCATATGAGACCGCCTACCGGATTGTGATAACAGGCCACCTCGGGGCAGGTAAAGGAACGCGGGCTTGCGGGTTGCATTCTGCAGGCATAGCGGGAACGGCGTTTTCATAGAATAGAGGAAATGGGACAAGACAGCTCGCCTTTAGTAGAAAGATTTGAGAGGAGCGGGAATGATGGAACGGAAAAATAGTCGGAATGGAAAAGGGAAGCATCTCGTTTATCTTATCGTGGCGCTGGGGATGCTATTTTTTGCGATGATGAAACTGGAGCAGGGCGGTTCGGGCGATGGATATCGCCTATTTTGGTATACGTGGTTAGCCTTTTCGGCTGTTATTGTCGCGGCGAATGTCAACTGGCTGCTGTTCGTGAGCGAGGAGAAACGCAAGCAGCTGGCGCAGATCAAGCATGCGAAGGCGGTGCTGCGGGAGCGCAGCCTGGAGAAGCTGCTTGGAAGACGCGCGGAGAAGCGGAGCAAAGCGCAAAGCCGATGAGATCAAAAAAAGAACTCGCTATCCAGCCAACATGGAGCGGGTTCTTTTTTTCTATTCAAGCTCTTTGAATTGCACCAGCTGCTTGACGAATTTATAGACGGCTTCTTGCTCCTTCAAGCTGAGCCCGTGAAGCTGGCTGGCGATTTTTTCGGCGTAAGGCGTATTCTCCTCCGCCTGGGGAGCATCGAGCCGGGCATCTTCCGAGTGGATATGCACAACGGTCTCCAGAGGAATATGCAAGGCTGCCGCGATTTTGTGGAGCACGTCGATAGTCGGATTTTTTTCGCCCCGTTCTACTTGTCCCATATAGGAAGCGTTAATATCGGCGCGAAGCGCAAGCTGCTCTTGGCTTAAGCCTTTCGCTTTGCGAAGCGTACGAATGTTATTGCCGATCTGTCGTCCGATGTCGCTCATCTTTTCACCTCAGCCTAAAGATAGATGGTTGCGGCGGTGTCAACAACGTTTTATAGGATGTACAAAAAATAGTGACTATAGTCATTGATATTCGTTGGATGAATTATTATAATTAACATAAATATGACAATTGTGATAGACTAGTGGAATGACGATAGAGAGGGAGAGCGGAGAATGTCGGTAGAAGAGTTTGATTTTTTTCGCAAAGTGAAATCGCATTATTATCATGTTTCTTTTTGGCTGTCCTTCACTTATTGCTTCGCTCACCGGCATATGAAGATTGCGACCGCAAGGGGAGCTTTCAGCTGCGGGGTTGACGTGCATACCCAGACGGTGGTCTATACGATGCAGCTCAAATCGGACCCGATTCATCGGCCGCGCAGCCAAAGCGACTCTTTCTTATTCTCGACCGTTTATGAGGCGATTCCGGCCCAAACCATAGAGTTTGCGAATTATCCGATTTTAAGGCTGAAGTACCGCGTGCCGATCGATTATGATTGGCAGCAATTCATTCGAAACGGAGCGGAGTCCGCCATTAATAAAAGCACCATGAGCGCCCTCTTTAAGAAGTGGGAGCTGCATGACGAAAACGGAGAACCCGTTGACGGCAAGCTAAAGGTCGTGAAGGTGCAGTTCGACGGTTAGCGCGATTTCCTTCATTCTCTCCAATCTTTTATAATGGAGACAGATAAGGAGTTGATGAGGGTGTCTACCATTCACGATCCAGGAAGCGAATCCGGAACGAAGCACGAACAGATTCTTCAGCATATACAGAGCCTTAAGATCGGCACGAAAATTTCGGTTAGAGCGATCGCCAAGGCGCTTCACGTAAGCGAGGGCACCGTTTATAAAGCATTCAAAGAAGCGGAGGCTTCCGGGCTTGTCAGCACGAAGGAGCGGATCGGAACCGTCCGTATCGACCGCAAACGGAGGGACGCTCTGGACCAGCTGACCTTCGGAGAGGTTGCGCAAATCGTGGACGGCAGGCTGTTCGGCGGCGGCGACGGGCTTGATAAGTCGCTGCATAAGTTTGTAATCGGAGCGATGGAGCTGGACGCCATGCTTCGGTATATAGATGAAGGCAGCCTGCTTATTGTGGGCAACCGGGTCAGCGCCCACCGCTGCGCGCTCGAGCAGGGAGCGGGCGTTCTGATAACAGGCGGCTTCGAGCCCAGCGAAGAAGTGATACGGCTGGCGGATGAGTTAGCTCTTCCGATTTTGTCCTCCAGGCATGATACGTTTACAGTGGCGTCCTTAATTAACCGGGCGATGTTCGACCGGCTGATCAAACGGAAGATTATGCTGATCGAGGATATTGTCACGTTCAGCCGGCCGGCTGATGTGCTTCGCTCCGGAGAGACGGTGGCGGATTTCGGCAGGCTGTCGAAAAAAACGGGCTATATCCGGTTTCCGGTTGTAGACGAACGGGGACGAGTTATCGGCATGATGACCGCGAAGGATGCGGCAGGATCGGCGGAAGATACGCCTGTGGACAAAGTTATGACCAGACAGCCGATTACGGCTGCGCCGAATATTACGGTAACGTCGGCCGCGCACACGATGGCTGCAGAAGGCATCGATTTGCTTCCGATTGTGGACCGCCACCGGAAGCTTCTGACGGTCGTTACCCGCCAGGAAGTGCTGGATGCCATGCGATTCGCAGGCAAGCAGCCGGAATCGGGCGAAACGTTCGAAGACCTCATGTGGGCGGGGTTTATGCAGTCGGAGGAAAAGGATGCGGACGATGCGGGGATCAGCTATAAAGGCGCAATAACGCCGCAGATGTCCGGAGCGCTCGGGATGGCGTCGGAAGGTCTTTTATCGACTTTGATGGCCCAAGCGGCCAGAAGGATGATTCGGGAGACGGGGAAACGCGATTTTTTGCTCGAAAGCATGACCTCTTATTATGTTAGGCCGGTGCAGATCGACAGCGAAATTACGATCAAGCCGAGGCCGCTGGAGCTGAGCCGGAAGTTCTCCAAGCTGGAGATCGAGGTGCTGGACCGCCAAGGCTTAGCGGCCAAAGCGATGCTGACGGCCCAGATGATCGACCCTTATTAACGGCTGCCGGCGCTGTCCTTGGACTGCGTCATAGAGCGGTACACGCTTAAATTTTTTAATCCCGCGAACAGATTAAATACGCCGAGGGCGATGAAGAGACCCCCGATGACGATGCGGAGCGTCGAATCCTCCGACAGGAACAGCAGGACGGACGCGAAGAAGATAAGCATAAAGCCCATGCTGATATTTGTTCGTGCGGCATGCATGCCTCTTGTCTGCATGTCGGGGGAGCGGCGCGACTTCCAGCTGAAGTAGACCGACAGCGCCAGCGTAATGAGAATTGCCGGATACAGCACATAAAACAACAATTGATCCATAACGGTTAAGCAGCTCCTTACGTGTTCAAGTCGCCCTCTATTGTATCAGAAGAGCGCCCATCCGCGCTAGGAAGCGCATCAGGAAGTAGGCGGTCTCACGTAAGGGCTTGCGGTCATCCAGATTTGCAGCTTGTACTCGGAGAGCAGCACCGTTCTCAGTTCAACCGTGAAATCTTTGCCGTTTACATCCGTATAGATCTTCTCTCCCAGCAGCTGTCTGGTTAATTTGGCATCCGAATCGATGTCGTATATATTGCGGCCGATGAAAATGGCCAAATCCTCCTTCACGCGCCGTATCAGCTCGGCTTCCGTCACTTTATCCAATTTAACTCGCTTGTTGCCGTCATGCTCCAGACGGAGCTGAACGCTTTTAATGACGGTATGCTGGTTTTTGTATTGCGTCAGCATATCCAAATCCTGCTCGTACTGCTCCAGCTTATCCTCAAGCTCTTTCTGAGTCTCGTAGAGCGCCTGGAACTGCGCCACGAAGAGTGAATTGAGAACGACGGCTCCCAGCACCATCCCCAGCAATAATGCTCCGAATAGCTGCATTCCCCGCACGAATCGCTCGAACGGCGGCACTCTCATCGTCTAAGCGGCCCCCTTGCAGACGAGCCGAATGAGCTCGGTCCCCATATGCGCGCCCAAATAGGCGAAGCCGATGAAACAGATTTGCTGAGCGACCGGTGATAAATATCCGGCATTAAAATTGCTTTCAATGACGCGAACCGGGTCGATGGAGCCCCCAATGGCCGCCACGATGGCCCAAATTTTCAAGCGCAAAGCGGTGTCTAACATTTCGCTTGCAGGCGGCATCAGCATAAAGACAGCTCCTATCCCTGCAAGCATCGCACCCCCGACGACCACGCCAAACGCGATAAAAAAGTCCATTCCCGCCTTCTGTAGAAAATAAGACATGCCGCTTGCCTCCGTTTCTCTCAATCCGTGCTTATACCATTCTATGGGCGTGTCCGACGCAATTATGATAAAATAGCGGTAACTTTCATGACGAGAGTAACGGGTACTAGGAAAGGGAGTGCTGGAAGATGGAAGCTGGAATCGGAAACGGTACCGAATTTGTGCATTTGCACGTTCACAGCGAATACAGCTTATTGGACGGCGCCGCGCGTATCCGGGATTTGACGGCCAGAGCGGCGGAGCTCGGCATGACCGCCCTCGCGCTGACCGATCATGGCGTGATGTACGGCGCGATTCCTTTCTACCGCGCTTGCCGCGCGCAAGGCATTAAGCCGATTATCGGCTGCGAGATGTATTTGACGGCGGGCTCTCGATTCGAGAAAGGCTCGCGCAAGGATAATCCGACCTACCATCTTATCTTGCTCGCGAAAAACGAGGCCGGCTATCGCAATTTGATGAAGCTGTGCTCGGCGGGCCATTTGGAAGGCCATCACTATAAACCGAGAATCGATATGGAGCTGCTGGCGGAGCATGCGGATGGATTAGTCTGTTTAAGCTCCTGCTTAAAGGGAGAGGTGCCGCAGCATCTGCTTCAAGACCGCTACGCCGAGGCCAAGGAAGCGGCGCTTCGTTACCGGAAGCTGTTCGGGGACGACTTTTATTTGGAGCTGCAAGATCACGGCATGCTGGAGCAGAAAAAGGTCGCCGCCGCCCTGATCAAGCTTGCCGAAGAGACGGACATTAAGCTGGTCGCGACGAACGATGTGCATTACTTGCATCCCGAGGACGCGGAGGTGCAGGACGTGCTCATCTGCATCGGCACCGGCAAGACGGTCGAGGACAAAGACCGGATGCGCATGCCGACGGATCAACTGTATATGAAGAGCGGCGCGGAAATGGCGGCGATGTACCGGCATGTGCCGCAGGCGATCCGCAATACGATTGAGATCGCGGACAAATGCAATTTGGAGCTGACGCTGGGGCGCGCCGCGCTTCCGGTGTTCCGCCCTGTTCCGGAAGGGACGACCTCGGCGCAATATTTGGCCGCGCTGTGTCAGGACGGCTTGAATGCGCGCTACGCCGGCATGCCGGAATGGTCGGACGGATCCGACTTCCGAAGCAAGGCGGAGGGCCGGCTTGCCTACGAGCTGTCGGTTATCGAAAATATGGGCTTCAGCGATTACTTCCTGATTGTGTGGGATTTCATCAGATTTGCGCATGAGCGGGGCATTCGGACAGGGCCGGGCAGGGGGTCCTCGGCAGGCAGCCTCGTCGCTTATACGCTGCGGATTACCGATGTCGATCCGCTTAAATATAAGCTGCTTTTTGAACGATTCCTGAATCCGGAGCGCGTAACGATGCCGGATATCGATATCGATTTCAACGACGAGCGCAGGGACGAGGTTATCGCCTACGTCTCCGCCAAATACGGCGAGGAGCATGTCGCCCAGATCATTACGTTCGGCACGATGGCGGCGAAAGCCGCCGTCCGGGACGTGGGCAGGGCGCTTAACGTGCCGTTTCAAGAGGTGGATCGCGCCGCCAAGCTGATTCCGAACCAGCTCGGGATCACGCTGGCGGAAGCGCTTCGCGTAAGCGAAGAGCTGCGCGAGGCTTGCGCCCGCCAGCCGAAGACGGATGCGATGCTGAAGATGGCGATTAAGGTGGAAGGGATGCCGCGCCACGCTTCCACCCATGCGGCCGGCGTCGTCATTTCGCAGGAGCCGCTTACGCACTATGTTCCGCTGCAGACCGGCAGCGAAACGATTCCGCTTACGCAATATTCCATGGAAAATTTGGAGGCTATCGGCCTGCTCAAGATGGACTTTCTGGGACTTCGCACGCTGTCGATCCTGGAGCGCGCGCTTGGCTGGGTGAAGGAGCTGTTCCGCAAGGAGATCGACTTCCGAAACATCAGCGACTCCGATCCCGTCACCTACGCGATGCTCGGCCGAGGCGATACGACGGGAATTTTCCAGCTAGAGTCGGCGGGCATGCGGCGCGTATTGCGCGATCTTAAGCCGACGACATTTGAAGATATTATCTCCGTGCTGGCCCTGTTCCGTCCGGGACCGATGGAGTTCATTCCCAAATATATCGGAGGCAAGCACGGGACGCTTGCCGTTGAATACCCTCATCCGACGCTGGAGCCGATCCTAAGGGACACGTACGGCATTATCGTGTACCAGGAACAAATTATGCAGATCGCCTCCCTGATGGCCGGCTTCTCGCTTGGCGAAGCGGATTTGCTCCGGCGCGCGGTATCGAAGAAGAAGCGCGAGGTGCTGGACCAGGAGCGCGCCCACTTCGTGAAGGGAAGCAAGGCGCAGGGCTACAGCGAAGAGGAAGCGAACCGCGTCTACGACATGATCGTCCGATTTGCCGATTATGGCTTCCCGCGCGCCCACGCGGCGGCGTATGGCGTGCTCGCTTTCCAGACGGCCTGGCTGAAGGCGCATTATCCGGTGCCGTTTATGGCGTCCATGCTGGCTTCGGTGACGGGCAATATGCGCAAGACGGCGGAGTACGCCGACGAATGCCGCCGAATGGGCATCGAGGTGCTGCCGCCTGATATTAATGAAAGCGGCGTCTCCTTTACGCCGATGGAAGGCAAGATCCGGTTCGGCCTGGCGTCGGTCAAAAATGTGGGGACGCAAGCGATTGAAGCGCTCCTCCGCGAGCGGGAGAACGGGCCGTTTGAAAGCTTGCTCGACCTGTGCAAGCGAGCCGATCTGCGCGTCGTGAACAAACGCGTGCTTGAGTCGCTTATTCAAGCGGGGGCATGCGATTCGCTGCCGGGCCACCGGGCGCAGCTGCTTGCGGCGCTGGAGGAGACGGTAGAGGCGGCGGTGAAATGGCGGAAGGAGCGCGAGGAGCTGCAAATCGAGCTGTTCGGATTTGAAGAGGTACAGAACTGGGATGTCGAGCTGCCGGATATAAGGCCGTTTACGACGCCGCAGAAATTGGAGTTCGAAAGAGACCTGCTGGGCATGTATTTGTCCGGTCACCCGTTAGATTCCGTTTCGGAGCAGCTCGACCAGCTCGAGCTGGACAGGCTTATTGATCTTAACGATGCGGAGGAAGGGACAATCGCCATCGTTGGCGTCATGATCGCGGGTCTTAAGCCGTTTACGAATAAGAAAGGGAACGCTATGGGCTTCCTCGAAGTGGAGGACCGCATCATGCGCGTGGAGGCGGTCGTGTTCCCGAACGTCTGGAAGCGGGTTTCCGGCAAGCTGGCCAAGGACGGCCTCGTCATTATGCAGGCAACCGTGCAGCATGGAGACGAGGATTATAAACTGCTTGTCGAGGATGTGGTGCCGATTGAAGGCGTCCACGATTATTTAGCCGCTCAAGTGCGCCGCATGCGGAAGAGCTCGAGATTCCGCGCGGCCCGCATGCAGCAGCCGGCTGCTAAGCCGCCTCAGCATGCGGGCGGCGGGCGGGAGGCGCCTATTCGCCAGGCCTCGGCGGCGAAGCCGCCTGCAGAGGAGAGCGCGGGCAAGAAACGCCGGCTGTTTATTAAGATTACGGGAGAACGCGAGCAGCCGGATGTGCTGAACCGTTTGAAAGAGCTGCTGCTGGCACATCCCGGCACGGTGGATACCGCACTATTCTATGAACGGGAGAACCGGCTGATCGCGCTCAGCGACAGTCACCGCGTTGAACCGTCGAAGGAGCTGAAGCTAGCGGTCGAAACGCTGCTGGGGCCGGGCACTGTAGCGATCCGGTAAGGGCTGCGCCGGCTTGCGTCTCCGCTTACGAAGATGGCGATTCTCTTAAAAAAATGTACGTCTGGCATCATTCCGTGCACATAACGGCTTGTTCGCGCATATGCATAGAGATACAAGCAAAAGCAGCCTATGAGAGAGGAAGGATGCCTGTGAGCGGAATAGAGAAATGGCTGGAGAAGCGCGGAGTAACGGTTGATGATGTAGCGGAAATTGTTTATAGTCTGCAAAGGCCGTATAATGCAGATCTTCAAATCGAGGAATGCCGGGATAGCGTCCGCGCGGTGCTGGAGAAACGGGAAGTGCAGTATGTGCTTTACACCGGGATCGCGTTAGACGAGCTGGCGGAGAGGCGTCTGCTGCCGGAGCCTCTTCAAGCTATCATGGAGAAGGATGAATCGCTGTACGGCGTCGACGAAACGCTGGCGCTCGGCATTACGAATGTTTACGGCATGATCGGTCTGACGAGCTTCGGTTATTTGGATAAAATGAAGCCCGGCATCATTCGCCAGCTCAATCTGAAGGGCGAGAAGATTCATGTGTTCCTGGACGATCTGGTTGCGGGGCTGGCCGCCGCCGCATCCGCCCGCATTGCGCATGGAGACCCGAAGGCTGTCCAATATCATTTGCCGGAAACGCCATAACTATGTTATCATTATGACATCATATGGCCTTTTGGCAGGATAGGTTTAGTTTAGTAGGTTAACTTTGCTCACGCGAAGTTTTCAGGAGGTTCCATGATGTGGACGGTCATCTATATCGCACCAACAGCAAAAATGGCAGAGAACATCAAGAAGCGGCTAACAGAGGAAGGTTTTTTGGTTAAGATCCGCCCCGTCAATCTGTCCAAACAGCAATATGAGATTCTTGTTCCGTCTGGCGAGCTGGAGGAAGTGCAAGAAGTGTTCAATTCCATCATCCGGCCATAACGGCAGGTTCAAAACTATTGCGCCTTGAGAGGTGTCACATACATGCAAATTAAGGACTTATTTTCGAAGAAAAAATACGCGACCATTCCTTCGGAGCGCCCGAAGCGGGACATTCCGGAAGGCTTAATGAATAAGTGCTCCAAATGCGGCACCATTCAGTACAGCAAAGAATTGGAAAAGAATTTAAAGGTGTGCTCGTCATGCGGGCATCATTACCGGTTGAATGCTTGGGAGAGAATCGGTATGACGCTTGATGACGGGCATTTGTATGAGTACGATGCCGAGATGGAGTCGGTTGACCCGCTTGGTTTCCCGGGATACGCGAACAAGCTGGAGCAGCAGAAGGCGAAGTCGAATCTTCGCGATTCGGTTGTGACAGGCGAAGGCAAAATCGGCGGATTTCCGGTCGTCGTAGCCGTCATGAGCTTTGATTTTTTTACCGGAAGTATGGGTTCCGTCGCCGGGGAGAAAATTACTAGAGCGATCGAAGCCGCGCATGAGAAGAAGCTTCCGCTTATCATCTTCTCAACCTCGAGCGGAGCGCGCATGCAGGAGAGCATTCTAAGTTTGATGCAAATGGCAAAGACTAGCGCGGCGCTTGCGAAGTTCCAAGGCGCCGGCGGTCTTTATATTTCTGTCTTCACCGACCCGACAACCGGAGGGGTGTCGGCCAGCTTCGCGAGCCTCGGCGACTACAACTTAGCCGAGCCCGGCGCCTTGATCGGCTTTGCCGGCAGAATCGTTATTGAACAGACGATTCGCCAGAAGCTTCCGGACAACTTCCAGACCGCGGAATTTAATCTGCAGCACGGCCAGTTGGATAAAGTCGTACACCGTAAGGATATGAAGGCTACGCTTACGAAACTTCTGGACATGCATTGTGTGAAGGAGGAATCGATCCATGGCGAATGAGCTGCCTTTCGAGAAGCCGATTACCGAGCTTCGCCAGAAGATCAAAGAGCTGAAGAGCCTGAGCGTAGACAAAGGCATCGATTTCTCGGACGAGATTCGGGGGCTGGAGGAGCGCTGCAAGCAGCTGGAGGAAGAGCTCTACAGCGAGCTGACTCCGGCGCAGAAGATGCATCTTGCCCGGCATCACGGACGTCCGACCTCGCTTGATTTTATCGGCGCGATTTTTACCGATTTCATCGAGCTTCACGGCGACCGCTTATTTGCCGACGATCTTGCGATCGTAGGCGGATTGGCCAAGCTGAACGGCGTTCCGGTAACGGTTATCGGTCATCAGCGGGGCAAGGACACGCGCGATAATATCGCGCGCTTCTTCGGAAGCCCGCATCCGGAAGGTTTCCGCAAGGCGCTGCGCCTCATGCAGCAAGCGAACAAATTCGGCAGGCCGATCATTACCTTTATCGACACGAAGGGCGCTTATCCCGGCAACACCGCGGAAGAACGCGGCCAGTCGGAGGCCATTGCGCGCAATTTGCGGGAGATGGCTGCTTTCGGCGTTCCGATTATTTGCGTCGTTATTGGCGAAGGCGGCAGCGGCGGAGCGCTTGCGCTTGGCGTAGGCAACCGCGTGCTGATGCTGGAGAACGCGATTTATTCGGCGATTTCGCCTAACGGCGCGGCTTCGATCTTGTGGAAGGATGCGTCGAGAGCCGATCAAGCGGCCGAGGCGATGAAGATTACCGCTAAGGATTTGCTCGAATTCGGCGTGATCGAAGAAATTATTGAAGAGCCGCAGGGCGGCGCTCATCGCGATTTAGAATTTGTAGCCGATAAGGTGAAGGCCGGCCTTTGGAAGCATCTTCAAGAGCTGTCGGCGCTGGACGCCGAGCAGTTGATTGAGGACCGTTACCAAAAATTCCGTAAAATCGGCTATTTCCAAATGGCCAAGCAGGATGCGGCGGCGGCAGCCTCGAATGAGGACAACGCCGGGCAATCCGCGCAAAGCTCAAGCGCGTTAAGCGGCCAAGCGGCTGCGCCGACGCTGAAGTAACAGGTATAGCATCGCATTCCGCCGGACAAGCTGGCGGAATGCGGGCATTTTGCTGTCTAAGATAAAACCTACATATAATCGCGGTCGCTCCTCATGAGTTGCTTCGATAGGGTTTTCTCATAAATTAAATTTAAAAGACATTTCAGGCATTAAACGGAGGATACCTAACATGCGTAAAACGAAGATCGTCTGTACTATCGGACCTTCCAGCGAATCACTGGAGAACACAAAAAAACTAATCCAAGCGGGTATGAACGTTGCTCGTCTTAACTTCTCGCACGGCGATTTTGAAGAGCACGGCAACCGGATCAAAAACATTGGATTGGCCAACAAAGAGCTGGGTACGTCCGTCGCGATCCTGCTCGACACGAAAGGGCCGGAGATTCGCCTCGGCAAATTGAAGGAAGAGCCGATTGAGCTGGTGCAAGGCGATGCGATCACGCTGACAACGGAAGAAATTTTGGGCGACCGCACTCGTATCCCAGTGACGTACAGCAATCTGCCGAACGACCTATCGGTAGGCTCCACTGTTCTGATTGACGACGGTTTGATCGGTCTTACGGTTGAAGCGATCGAAGGCACGGAAATTCATTGCCGCATTGTGAACAGCGGACCGATCAAGAGCAAGAAGGGCGTTAACGTTCCAGGCGTAAAAATTTCTTTGCCGGGCATTACCGAAAAGGACGCAAACGATATTATTTTCGGTATCGAGCAAGGCATCGATTTTATTGCGGCTTCGTTCGTTCGTAAAGCTAGCGACGTGCTTGAAATCCGCGAGCTGCTGGAGAAGCATAACGCCAGCCATATCCAAATTATTTCCAAAATCGAAAACCAAGAAGGCGTCGACAACCTTGACGAAATTTTGGAAGTGTCCGACGGCCTTATGGTTGCGCGCGGCGACCTAGGCGTCGAAATTCCTGCAGAGGAAGTACCGCTCGTTCAAAAAATGATGATTAAGAAGTGTAACCGCGCAGGCAAACCGGTTATTACGGCAACGCAAATGCTGGATTCGATGCAGCGCAACCCGCGCCCGACCCGCGCGGAAGCAAGCGACGTGGCGAACGCGATTTTCGACGGCACGGATGCGATCATGTTGTCCGGCGAGACTGCAGCGGGCAAATATCCGGTAGAAGCCGTTCAAACGATGTCCCGCATTGCGGAGCGCGCGGAGAATGCGCTTGAATACCGTGAAATCTTCACGAAGCAAGCGAACGCGCAGCAGGTTTCCGTTACGGAAGCGATCAGCCAAGC
Source organism: Paenibacillus nanensis (assembly GCF_003583765.1). Taxonomy (GTDB): domain Bacteria; phylum Bacillota; class Bacilli; order Paenibacillales; family Paenibacillaceae; genus Pristimantibacillus; species Pristimantibacillus nanensis. The sequence continues at coordinate 8,437 of NZ_QXQA01000028.1, read as the reverse complement.
GGTTGCGAATTCCGCGCTGGACTTGAACGCTAAGGCGATTATTACGTCCACGCAAAGCGGCTTCACCGCTCGTATGGTATCGAAGTACCGTCCGAAGGCGCCGATTATCGCGGTTACGCCGGATGAAAAAGTAATGAAGCGCCTAGCTTTGGGCTGGGGCGTTATCCCGGTTAAAGGCGAAGATGCAAACACAACGGATGCGATGTTCGACAACGCCGTGCAAGGCGCAATGAACACCGGTCTTCTCAGCCTTGGCGATACGGTCGTCATTACAGCTGGCGTTCCGGTTGGACGCGCAGGCACAACGAATCTGATGAAGATTCATCACATCGGCGAGCTTCTCGCCAAAGGCCAAGGCATCGGCAGCCAAACCGTGACTGGCAAAATCGTCATTGCGCGCAATCCGCAAGAAGCGATTGCAAAAGTGGAGCAAGGCGATATATTGGTCGCTGTGTCTACGGATAAAGAATATATGCCTGCTTTCGAGAAAGCCGGCGCTGTTATTACAGAGCAAGGCGGCATTACGAGCCATGCGGCTGTATGCGGTCTAAACCTGAGCATTCCGGTCATTCTTGGCGTAAGCGGCGCAACCGACACGCTAAAAGATGGCATGGAAGTTACCGTTTACGGAGAAACGGGCTTTATCTACTCCGGACAGTCCAAAGTATTGTAATTCTATAAAAGCTACTGACATAATGGAAAGCGATGGTGAATTCACCGTCGCTTTTTGTTCCATTCAGGTCCTATAATTATCGTTCGTTTTTGGAGGAGAAGCATAGATGATTTCAGTCGGAGCGTGGCGTTTGCACCCGATTCGGGTAAGATATCAGGAGACCGATCAAATGGGTGTTGTTTTTCACGGCAATTATGTGACCTGGTTTGAAATTGGACGTACAGAATGGATAAGAGCGGCCGGGTACGACTATAAAACAATTGAAAGCAAAGGCTTGCTGCTTCCGGTTGTTGACCTTGCATGCCGATATCTTTCTCCTGCGAGATATGATGATCTTGTTGTCGTCTGCACACGGATTTCGGAATGCAGCCCCCTTCGAATCGCGTTCGAATCGCAGGTAAGGAAAGTTAGCGTAAGCGATTTTCAAGCTGCTGAAATCGCATACGGCGAGGAATTGCCGGGCGAGCTGCTCGTCGAGGGGGGAACAAAGCATGTTTGGGTCAATAAGGAGTGGCAGCCGACCCGCTTGAATAAGACGATGCCGGAGCTGTACGCATTAATAAACGGGAGCAATTGACAAACCAATTGACAAAGTTTCACTCATTTTGCGCATGCGAACATGGAGAGGAGGAATAGGATGTATAAGTGGATACTTGCAGCTTTTTTGATCGTTCCCGTTGTGGAATTATGGGGGATTCTGCAGATGGGAGAGTGGATCGGGGGGGGCAGCACCTTTCTGATCATTTTGCTGATAAGCGCGACTGGCGCCTATTTCGCCCGTTCCGAGGGGCGGAAAGTATGGCAGGATGCCCAAAGACAGCTGCAGGCGGGACAAATGCCGGGCCGTTCCCTTATTGACGGAATAATCGTCATGCTGGGCGGCTTGCTGCTGCTTACGCCTGGTTTTTTCAGCGATTTGCTCGGTATTGTGATGCTCCTACCTTTTACTAGACCCTTGTTCCGTCAAATGATACTGCAATGGCTGGAGAAACGGCTGCGGAACGGCAGCTTTACGATTAGACGATTTTAGCGCGTGTTAACAGTTTGTTTACATTTCGTTAATATACCAATAATAGTCAATCGATAAAATAGGGATGCCAAGCTTATGCGTTCGAAGTAGGTTTACTTCGTAAACCTATGCTTACGAAGTGGGTTTGCTGCCGCAAACCCTGAGCCCATGCTTACGAAGTGGGTTTGCTCCGCAAACCCTGAGCTTATGCTTTCGAAGTAGGTTTACTCCGTAAACCTTTTAGGAGGAAGAAACCCCATGACCAAGCAGTTGTCGCCATACGTAAATCGGGATTTAAGCTGGATCGAATTTAACCGGCGGGTGCTTGAGGAAGCGCAGGACACAAGAAACCCGCTGCTTGAGCGAGCCAAGTTTCTATCGATCGTGGCAAGCAACCTGGATGAGTTTATGAGCGTACGCGTCGCCGGTATTCAAGACCAGATGCGCGCCGGCCTGACGAAAACGGATTTTACCGGCTATACGCCTGCCGGTCTATGGAAACGTTTGATTAAGCGGGCGACAGCCATGGTTGTCGAGCAGTATCGGACCTATCGGGATGTCATAAGATGCCTGAGCAAGGAAGGCATATGCATCCGTACCGTGGATGAGCTGAACGCGGCGCAGAAAAAAGCGGTTTCGGATTATTTTCACGAAATTGTGTTTCCGGTGCTTACGCCAATGGCGGTAGATCAAAGCCGGCCGTTCCCGCTAGTCCATACGAAGGAGCTTTACCTGGCCGTGCTGCTTAAGCAGGAGGATGCGGCGCAGGATGAGGAGCCGTTGTTTGCTATTGTGCAGGTTCCATCCATTCTGAACCGCTACGTGCCGGTGCCGGGGCGAGTGAATTCGAAGAAGCAGGAGTTTGTTCTGCTGGAAGACGTGATCGAGCAATTTATTGATACGTTATTTAACGGTTATGTTCCGTTTTCCGTCCATCCTTTCCGCCTTACGCGCAACGCCGATTTGACACTGAACGAAGAGGGCGCCGAGGACCTGCTGGAAGAGATCGAGAAGGAGCTGCGCAGGCGGAGATGGGGGATTCCCGTTCGCTTGGAAGTTGCCAAAGGCATGCATCCTTATGCGCTCGAGACACTGCGGGAGGAGCTCGAAATCGAGGATAATTTGTTCGAAATTGACGGCCCGCTCGATTTAAGCTTTTTGCTCCGTTTCGTAGGCAGCTTGCCCGGCTATGATAATTTGCGCTATGAAAAAATGGAGCCGGTCTATCCGAGAGAATTCGACGATACCGACGACATGTTCGAGGTGATCCGCCAGCGGGATGTGCTGATGTATCATCCTTATGAGTCGTTCGAGGCGGTGAACGATTTCGTCGAGCAGGCCGCGTACGATCCGGATGTGCTCGCGATCAAAATGACGCTTTACCGCGTAAGCGGCCAGTCCGTGCTTGTGCAGGCGCTGGCGAAGGCGGCGGAAGCCGGCAAGCAGGTAACCGTCGTAGTCGAGCTCAAGGCGAGATTCGATGAGGAACGCAATATCGCTTGGGCGAGACAGCTGGAGAAAGCGGGCTGTCACGTAGTCTACGGCTTGGTTGGACTGAAGACGCACGCGAAGATTTTGCTGGTCGTTCGGCGGGAGCAAGGCACGCTCCGCAGGTATGTGCATGTCGGCACGGGCAATTACAACGATAATACGGCCATGCTTTATACCGACATTGGCTTGTTCACTTCCCATCCGGTCGTCGGGGGAGACGCTTCCGCGCTGTTCAACGAAGTGACGGGCTATTCCTCGCCGTATGAATGGAAAGCGTTCGGCGTGGCGCCGACGGATTTGAAGGAGAAGCTGTACCGGTTAATCGACCGTGAGCGGACGAATGCGCTTGCGGGACGCAAAGCGCACATTGTCGCCAAGATGAATTCCTTGTCCAACCAGGATATGATCGATAAGCTGTACGAGGCTTCGCAAGCAGGCGTAAAAATCGAGCTTATCGTAAGAGGCGTATGCTGTTTAAGGCCTGGGGTTCCGGGGCGGAGCGAAAATATTAAAGTCATCAGCATCGTAGACCGTTATTTGGAGCATGCGCGCGTCATGTATTTTTACAACAATGGCGAGGAAGAGGTCTACCTGTCCAGCGCCGATTGGATGACCCGCAATTTGATGAAGCGGATCGAGCTGATGTGTCCCGTGTTCGACCCGGGGCTGCGCGCCATTCTGATCAATATGCTGAGGCTGAATCTGGAGGATAACGTAAAGGCAAGAGAGCTGAAGCCGAGCGGGCTCTACGAGCCGGTCGCCACTCCGAACGAAAAGCCTTTCCGCAGCCAATTCGAAGCGAAACGAATCCAGCTGTGGAAAGGCCATGCTTAAAGCAGAACGGGCGTAAGATCCCATTGTTTTTTGAAATCAGACGCAAGCTCATCCAGCTCCCTGCGTTCTACCGCAAGGGAGCTTCTTGCATTTAGCGGGCGAAGGAGAAGCCTCTTGTCCGCTAGCCGGACGGAGAGCTGGCCGATCGCCTGCGTCTCGCCGCGATCCAGCGCCGCCGCTAATTGGAGAAGGGTGCCGAGCTTATAGATCAGCTCAAGATCGCCGTCGCTGATTAATGCCTTGTAATCCTCGATCTGGCTTTTGGCTTTGCTTTTACTTTTGAACGAAGCGATCGAGGCGGTCATAATTATTTCGCGATGCGACATGCCATTCAGGTGAGAATGGATGATGAGATAGAATGTATGCCTCGCGTAATCGTAATAGTCGATCGAGGCGCCGATCCGGTACAGCTGGGACGCGGCATCGAGCAGCACCCTGGCGCGAGGCTCGAACTTATGAATAGGCTGCAGATCGTCATACAGCTCCAGCGCCAGCCGGTTCACCAGCATAACATGCTGCCGCGGCGCCTCCGTATGAAGCGCGCTGATGTTCTTGAGACTGAAGGTAAGCGGGTTCTCAAGCTTTGGCCGAGCCGGGAAACGTGTCGCATGGAACAGCCCGTCCCGGAGGCCTGCGCCGCAGATCAGATACTTTGTCGACCGCGTCGCGCGAAAGATTGCCCGAAGAATCGCGATGCCGGGGATGATAACATCGGCCCGGTCCTTGGATAACCCCGGCAGCTTGCGCCTGCGCTCGAGAGGGAGCTTTCTCATGGAGTGGAACAGCTCATCCACCCCATCCTCCGATATTTCGTAATTATGCGTTTGAGCGAAAGGATAGTGGTGCTTAGCTTGATGGACCTTGCCGAGCGCGCGGACCGTGCCGCCGACGCCGACAAGCGGCAGTCCGGCTGATTTGCGGATCCACGGGTGCTCCTTAACGGCGCTTGCCACCATTTTTTCGATCGCTTCAAGCGACTCGTCCGACAAGGAATCCTTGGAATCAAAAAGTTTATTGATGCTGACGCAGCCGAAGGGGAAGGAAACGGACGCTGCCAGCTCCCGGTTTTGAAAGAGGGAAACCTCCGTGCTTCCGCCTCCGATATCGATAAGGAAGCCCTCGGTGACATGCATAGAGTTAATCATGCCGAGAAAGCCGAAGGACGCTTCCTCTTCTCCGGAAAGCAGCTCGATCGAAAGCGCCGTTTCATTTTTAATAGTTTGTAAAATGTGATCGCGGTTGGTCGCGTTGCGAATGGCGGCAGTCGCTACCGCTCGGATTTGCCCGATTCCATGCAGGGAGCAAATCCGCATAAAATGCCGCAGCGTATCCGAGAGCTCCGCGAGCGCTTCTTCCGGCAAAGCGCCGTTTTCATCGATTTTGCCGCTCAGCCTGGCCGATCGTTTGCTGGCGTCGACTACGCGGTGGGCTCCGGCTTCCGTTCTCTCGTATACGACGAGCCGAATGGAGTTGGAGCCTATATCAATGATGCCGATTCGTTGACTAGTCATGAGGGGGCCTCCTTTGCGGCAGCGTGGTGCTTCCGACCGTTGTTCCGGCTATTTTACCATATTTGAGCAGCTATTTCGAAAAGGTATATTCGTTTCCGCAATGTGGAATAATGAGCTGTCGGGAATAGCCGGAATTTCCAGACGGCATGCGGGTTTCTTACATAAGCCGATTCAAAATATCAATGATGCCGATAAAGCATTTTTATGTCCTATTTTGTTGGCTTCAATGTCAAAATCATTTATCATTAAAGAATGGTGTTACATTCCAATCTTTTAAATTAATTTATTTCGAGTATAAAGGAGAGAGAACGATGACAGCAACTAAAGGTCTTGAAGGAATTGTCGCGGCGGCGTCTTCCATCAGCTCGATCATTGACGGAGTGCTGACGTACCGCGGAATCAACATTGACGATCTTGCAGAAAATGCTTCCTTTGAAGAAGTTGCGTATCTGCTGTGGTACGGAAAGCTACCTAATCGTTCCGAGCTAGACGAGCTGCAGAAGCAGCTGGATCAATACGCTGAGGTTCCAAAAGAAGTGATCGAGGGCATCAAGCTGTATCCGAAAGGCACCAGCTCGATGGCCGCGCTTCGTACGGCCGTGTCCAGCCTGGCGCTGTACGACGAGTCTGCTAATGATATGTCCCCGGAGGCGAACCAGCTGAAAGCGATTAAGCTGCAGGCTCAGCTGCCTACGGTAGTCGCTGCTTTTGCCCGCATCCGCGAAGGCAAAGAGCCGGTAGCGCCGAAGAAAGGCGTGTCCATCGCTTATAACTTCCTGTACATGCTGACTGGCAAGGAGCCGGCGGAAGTTGCGGTGAAGGCGCTTGATCAAGCGCTTGTCCTCCATGCGGACCACGAGCTTAACGCTTCCACGTTTGCGGCTCGCGTTACGGTTGCAACGCTTTCCGACATTTATTCCGGCGTAACGTCGGCGATCGGAGCGCTTAAAGGCCCTCTGCACGGCGGAGCGAACGAAGCCGTTATGGTCATGCTGGAAGAGATCGGCACTTCCGCAAATGTCGAAAGCTATATCAATAACGCGCTTGCGAACAAAGTGAAAATTATGGGCTTTGGTCACCGCGTATACAAAAACGGCGACCCGCGCGCGAAGCATCTTCAGAAGATGTCCCGCGAGCTTGGCAAGCTGACCGGCAACATGGAGCTGTACGAAATGTCGGTTAAGATCGAAGAGCTCGTTACCGGCCAGAAAGGGTTGAAGCCGAATGTCGACTTCTATTCCGCTTCGGTATACACAGCTCTAGAAATTCCGCGCGACCTGTTCACGCCGATCTTTGCGATCAGCCGCGTGTCCGGCTGGAGCGCTCATATTCTTGAGCAGTATCAGGACAACCGCTTGATTCGTCCTCGCGCAGATTATGTTGGTCCGGTAGGCGCGAAGTACATTCCGATCGAGCAGCGCTAATACATGCAGTCCCATTGAGGAGCGAGGGCAAGCGGTGTGCTTGTTCTCCTTTTCAATGTCGCCTGGAACGAACGTTTTAGGTAAAGTTTTTGCTCCATCCTAGCAAGTTGAGGTATACTAACACTCAGCTAAGCAACCATATTTTTTAGGAGGTAATTATTCATGGCTCAGTTCGAAAAATACGCGCTTCCAACGGAAGGCGAGCAAATTACGATTGACAACGGCGTGCTTCAAGTGCCGAATAATCCTATTATCCCTTTCATCGAGGGTGACGGAACAGGCCGCGACATCTGGCGCGCTTCGAAACGCGTGCTTGACGCAGCGGTAGAGAAAGCTTACGGCGGCTCCAAAAAAATCGCATGGTACGAAGTGTTCGCCGGCGAAAAAGCATTCAATACATACGGCGAGTGGCTGCCTAACGATACACTCACTGCAATCCGCGAGTATATCGTGGCGATCAAAGGACCTCTGACTACGCCAATCGGCGGCGGCATTCGTTCCCTGAACGTTGCGCTTCGCCAAGAGCTTGACCTGTACACTTGCCTTCGTCCTGTACGTTATTTCAACGGCGTTCCTTCTCCTGTAAAACGTCCTGAGCTTGTCAACATGGTTATTTTCCGTGAAAACACAGAGGACATCTATGCGGGCATCGAATACGCTGAAGGCTCCGCAGAAGTGAAAAAAGTCATCGAGTTCCTTCAGAAGGAAATGGGCGTTAAGAAAATCCGCTTCCCTGAAACTTCCGGTATCGGCATTAAGCCGGTTTCGGCCGAAGGCTCGAAGCGTCTTGCTCGCGCAGCGATCGAATACGCGATCAAGCATGGCAGAAAGTCGGTTACGCTGGTACACAAGGGCAACATCATGAAGTTCACGGAAGGCGCGTTCAAAAACTGGGGCTACGAAGTGGCTGAGCAAGAATTCCCTGAGCAAACATTCACTTGGGGCCAATACGACCGCATCAAAGAAGCGGAAGGCACGGACGCTGCGAACAAAGCGCAAGCTGAAGCAGAAGCGGCTGGCAAAATCATCGTGAAGGACGCAATCGCGGACATCGCGCTGCAGCAAGTACTGACTCGTCCAACTGACTTCGACGTTATCGCAACATTGAACCTGAACGGCGACTACCTGTCCGACGCTCTTGCTGCGCAAGTTGGCGGCATCGGTATCGCTCCAGGCGCTAACATCAACTACCTGACTGGCCATGCGATCTTCGAAGCAACTCATGGTACGGCTCCGAAATACGCGGACAAAGACGTCGTGAACCCTGGTTCCGTCATCCTCTCCGGCGTTATGATGCTGGAGCACCTGGGCTGGCTGGAAGCGGCTGACCTGATCTACAAAGGCATGGAAACGTCCATCAACAACAAAACGGTTACTTATGACTTCGCACGTCTGATGGAAGGCGCGACTGAAGTGAAGTGCTCGGCGTTTGCTGACGAGATTATCAAAAACATGTAATACGTTTAAATAAACCTTTTTCGAACCCACCCAAACC
>NZ_QXQA01000027.1 GCF_003583765.1 Paenibacillus nanensis | reverse complement strand
CTCCGCTCGACTTGCATGTATTAGGCACGCCGCCAGCGTTCGTCCTGAGCCAGGATCAAACTCTCCATAAAAGTGTTTGATTGCTCATTACGTTTGTTGCTTGAAGCTTTTCGCATCGGCTAAAGCCGAGTACGTAAACTTCTTATATCTATTAACTCGTTACCGAATTAACAGGGCAGTTTCGCTCGTTGTTCAGTTTTCAAAGAACAATCTTTTCTTTCGTTGCCGACCGCCTATTTCGTGGCCGGACTTATAATATATCATGAATCGAAGTTTTAAATCAACTGGTAATTTATGTTTCAATTCATTTTTTTATTCCCGAACCGCTTGTCTCGCGGCCGGATATATAATTTATCATGCTTTTATTCCAATAGCAACAGGTAACATTATCCAAAACATTGATGATGGAGAGCTTTAGGAGTTGCCTTGCTTCTAACCATTTTTTCATTATAGGACGACTGAATGGCCCCCCCAGACTCAGCATCAGCTCCAAACATCTTCACACCATGATTTGATATGGAGATTAGCATCTAGCAGAGCCAAGGAGGATCGCTTTCCTGTTTATGAAAAAGCGAGCGTTAGACCGTCTGAATTTATCATCGTTAACATGATAATGATGACAAGAAACACAACGGGTGTGATTGTTTTGCCAAACTGATCTTTGACCCTAATATGCGCGAGGACTGCCAGCAGCATCGTTATCCCAAGCCATATCCCGGCCCATGCGACAGCCTCCTCCGCCCAGTAACCGATAATGAGCACGATGGCACCCGCCAATTGGACAAATCCGGTGACAATTCGGAACCATTGAGGAAGTTTCAGCGTGTTGAAAATATCGACCCAATATTTTGCGCCTATAACCTTTGCAGAGCCCGAAAAGAGGTAATAAAGGATCAATAAGCTTTGAAGTACAATCGATAAAATTGTCATAAATAAAAGTCCTCTCTTTATCTAGTCTAATTAGTTTGCTTTTGCGAGAATTCGGAACGTAATGCCGAACTTATCCGTCACATTACCGTAAGCAGCGCTAAAGAACGTTGCCTGCAGCGGCTCGTTTACGTGGCCGTCCTGTTTCAAGGCTTCAAAATATTGAGTCGCTTTTTCTCGATCATTCGATTGCACGACGATCGTGATTTGCGTTCCCTTTTCATAGGTGCTCCCGGTAACGTGATCGGTTAACTGAAGTTCCGAATCACCGATTTTCAAGATGGCATAATTAATGTAATCTTTCTTTTCCGGCGGCATCGGCTCCTCCGGATTTTCAGGTAAATCACCGAAACGGAGCAAATAAACGACCTTGGCATCCAACGCCTCTGAGTAAAAGTCTATCGCTTCCTGTGCGACTCCATTCATTTCCAAAAACGGGATCAAGCTAGTGCTCATTCCAATCAACTCCTTAAACTTTTTGTGTGCGACAATTTGCAACCATCCACTGTTTAAAGTATAGGGAACTCGCAAACTGCTGGATTGTATGATGCCGTCATCTTTTTGTACATAATTACCATCAAAAAACTTCCTTAAAAAGAAAAAAACCACAATCAATTTGTGGTTAGTCATTCCAAAACGTATCAAGTTGACAAATATTCTCTTGGGGACAATCCTGTAACCCGCTTAAAATGGCGGTTCAAATGGCTTTGGTCGCTAAATCCGAGAATCGCAGCAATTTCGCCTATCGTATATTCACGGCTCTTGATTAACATTTTAGCTTTGTCAATCCTTAGGTGTATGAAATATTGATAAGGACTTAGTCTTGTCGTTTGTTTAAACATCCGTATCAAATGGGTCTGACTTAAATTAACCACTTTAGCCAACTCGTCGAGCGAAATATCTCGATCGAAATGAACATTCATATATTCAATGGCTCTTGCCAGTTGTGGGTCCGATAATTTCCTCGAGACATAGAACGGTTTACGATGGGAAGCATTACATATTTCCAGCAGTTGAAGCGCTGTCAAATTGGATAATGACTCGATGTATAGCTTTCCTCTTGCTCCGTTGTTATTGATTTCGTCTTCTAGCCATTTACTCAACTGAAATAGTTTTGAGTCATATCTATTAATTTGGTTTATCCATTCACCATAACCGGCAACAGTCAAGTCCGCTTGGCTTGCCACCTGATGAACCAATGAAGTTGACAACATAATGCAACTAAAAGAAGCTTCTATTTTCTCCAAACGAAAGTAAGATAAATTGCCTGGTAAAAATACAGCTGTCTCACCGACTCTCGCCACTCTCTCGTGATCTCGCCCTTCGAAGCGCGATACCGCCTTAATTGGTTCGGGGGTTGAATTCACGGTAATCAAATAGTTAGACATTGATTCAACATAGCTTTCCTGAGGAGCGACTTTGCTCCACTTCACATATTGAATGTGTTCCCATTCAAGATGATTGCTATTTAACGCAGGCATTCCCTCCACCCAATAACGCTTTGTCATGTCAAGCCCCCTATTAATGTCCCCCAGCTCTGGCAATAGTGCAATTATAACCCAATGTTGAGAATCTGGGTACTTTTTCCTCTGACTTTATGTGACTCTTTGCCTAAGATGTTATGGCTTTTCATTTTGTTCTGCCATAATTACTGCTCTGCAATGGCCCGGATCCGTTCCATGGCATGCGAAAGGGGTTGCCCCCAAGTCTTCCATGACTTGGGCAACCCCTTCCACTTTCGTTACGTTCGCAGCAGCTCCGCGACGGCCAGCAGCAATGCCGCTTGCTCCTCCGTCAGACGTTTGCCGGTTAACGCCGCCACCTGGTTCGCGAAGGCGTTAAAGTTGCCATGCTCCGCTTTTGTGATCAGCGAGTTTTCGATGCCCTGCTCGCCGTTGCCCGATACGTACGCCTCGATCAAACGAACGAGCAAGGCGGTGTCAGGCGCTTCCACCTCGTACGTTGCGGTCGCGGTCACGATATTGCCGGCGGCGTCTTCCGCGCTGACGATCAACTCGTGCGTTCCGACGCCGAGCTCCACCGCCGGTGCGCCCACGAGCGGCCCTTCGCATGGGCCGTTCACGACGCCAGAGACATTGTCGGCAGCCGCGCACGTCACGACAACGAACTCGTCGATCGCATAGGCGCGCGCGCCTTCAAAGACGATGGACGGCGGCGTCCGATCGATCCGGACCTCCAGCGTTTTCGTCTGTTCGACGTTGCCGGCGGCGTCCGCGCTTCGGAACGAAACGTGATGAATGCCATCCGCGCTCAGCTCGATCGGTCCCTCGTAAGCGGTCCACTCCGTCTCGTCGTCCAGACGGTATTCGGTCCGCAGCGTGCCCGCACCGTTTTCGGAGGCGGAAAGCGTCACGGTTACGCTTGATACGAACCAGCCGTTCCGATCTTCCCCGGCAGCGGCCGCCTCGGTAACCGGCGCTTCTGTATCCGGCCCTTCCAGAAGTGTAACCACACCCCATTGTGAACCGTTCATCCAGGAATCTCCGGTCTCGTCGTGCCACATGACAATATCCTGACGGCTGCCATTTGCATTCGCGTCATTGATCCGCAAATCAAATCCAATGACATGGTCGGCTGCAGGAACAGCCGCTTTAAATGGAATTTTAGCTTCAATGTAGTAGCCGCCGTCCACAACTTTGGCGAATGACTCAAAACCTGTACTGATGCTGCCTGGATTAAAGCTTTGTTCATTGAGATAGTTAATACGGTATTGTCCCATACCTGTGCCGTAGGAGGTTTGTTTACTGTTGGTCTCATCCACAAAGATTTCGACCGAGTCCTTCTCATGCGCGTTGCCGCTGCTGCTGTTAAGCACAGGGTCTTTTACACGCACGAGCACATACAGGTTATTGTCATCCCATAGCACTTTAGCGTTGCCATCCGCCGGACCGTTCTCCATCGTCAGATGTTTAAGAATCGGCAGCGTGACGGTCGTATCCCAGAGCGGGTCAAGCGCGGAGCCGCCGAGAACAGGCGTACCGTATGCGGCGGTCCCCACGCCGCTAGGTAATAGCTGCAGCGCTTTGAACGCGTTACGCAGCGCGTAATACGAATGGTCCGCTGCTTCCTGACCGATCTCAGCATTCGAAGCTGCAGCTTGGGCCTCACTTAAAGCGCTCGCAAAAGCGTTCCATGAATCGTTGGTATAAAAAGTGCTGTCCAGGTTATTCGATTCCTCAATAAGGGCGTTCAGCAAGGTTTTGTCGACCACTTCGTCAATAGGGTTCGCGGATCCGCCTCTGCCTGCTTTGACCTCGTTGAAATAAGCTTCTATTTTTGCAACCTCGTCAGCCGCCAGCACTCTGTCGTAGATCAGAATCTGCAGCACTTCGCCCATGAAACGGAATGGAGTTGCAGACGCCATCGTGTAACCGACGGCCAGATCCGATCTGTTCCCATGTAGAGGCTTGGCGTTCGTTCCGGGGGTGCCGATGACGTTGTTATTAACAAAAACAGTTCTCGTGTTTCCGTTAAGCTGCGCCCGAACGCTGACCAGACCGTTCGCAGCCGTGGTTGAAATGGATTGCCCGCCGCCTCCTACGCTGCCATCCGCGTTACCAAAGCGAAGATTCACTCGATTTGTTCCAACGCCGAGATTAATTCCGCTCCAGCCATCGTTGGCTGCCCACGTTTGGTAAGACTCATTTAATCCGAAGTAAACAAGACCGTTTTGGTCGCTGGAGTTGTTGGCAGTCGTCGTTGGTTTAACCAGCGTGTAGATCGTCATTTCCGTTTTTCCGTTATAATCTTTAAAGCCTGCTGCTTTTAACGGCCTCGAGTTAGCGTCGAATTGTACATACTCGTATCCATCTTTCTTTATTTTAGGGTTGCCGTTTGGCGTTCCGAGACCATCGCCGCCGCTGCCAGGGACGTTCGCCGGGACAAGCTTTGCTTGGACGCTTCCCATATTTGTCCATCCTGTCACGTTTCCGCTGCTATCTCGTTCCACACCCTCATCGGCTTTGAGCCATAAATCAAGACCGTCTCTAGGAATATCGACAGGCGTCATATCCTTTACGACAACACTAGCGTGCGACTGACTTAGCACCTCGCCGTCTTCCGCCAGTACATAGATGACGTATGGACCCGGCAGCACAGGCGCTTTCATCGCGATGACATCGCCGGAAGCTGCTGTTTCATCGTCGCCTCCATCGAAATGACCGCCGCTCGATGAGGAGATCCATATCTTCTTGGTCGCGTCGTCCAAATCGTAAGCGAACCTGACAGTCCCGCCAGGGGCCACTGCCACGTCAGCCGGGAGCAGCTTATTGGCCACCGATACGGTGGTCGTAAAATTAATCGTTCTGGAGTTCGACCCTGTCGGAGCACTGACTACCAAAGTCCAGCTTCCTTCGGTGGCGATTTTGTAGCCGCTCGCCACGGGATTGCCGTTAAGCGTATAAGTGTTGTCGTCACTTAAAGTCAGCTCAAGAGGCCGTACCGCGGAAACGTCATAATTTTGCCCGTCTTCCACATTGATCGATGACATGCTCAGGTCGACGTATAACGTATATTTAGAGGCAGCCGTTTCTCTGCCGTCTTCGTAAACGATATATAGTTTGTATTCGCCTGGCACAGACGGAGCTTCGATGGTTTTTTCGTTACCGGCGGCTTTTGTCATCGTAGCGCTTTCATGAAAGACGGTTGTGTTCGGAGGCGCGAGCCACACCGTATCTTCAGCCTTCAGCAGCCCTCTGCGGTTCAGCTTTTCACCTTTACCCATGATGACGTGGGAAGCCAGCTCAAACTCGGTGTCGGCAATGAGGCTTCTTGGGATCATATGCGTGTATTCATTCGTAAGACCCGAATTCAACACGATTTCGTTGCCTCTAATCGGCCAAATGCGGTCTTCGCTTTTGTAATTGTCGAACGTGATCCTTGGGGCGCCATTCTGGTTGTTATTTCCGTCCACGTAACCTTCGACGGCAATCATATCGCTTTTGCGCTTCCAGTTGTTAAACTCATAAAGACGGCTTTGTCCGGGAGCATGCGAAAGCTTGGATTGCACGACGTTGCCTATCATCTTAATGAACGTGCTTCCTTCGTCGGGATGGAACCCGTTCGTCCAGTTGTTGGAGGTCGTAGGCTTGCCAGTTGGATTCGGGTCAAGGAAGTTGTAGTTCATCTCGGTGTAATTCGTCCAGTTGTCCGGATGCCAGTTACTATTTTTGTCGGTGACGGGGCTGTTGGTCAAATAATTGACCGTATCCCATGTCCCTCCCCCAGGCAAATTACCAGGGTCGCCTTGCCGTCCCAGTGAGTAAATGGCCCCGGAGTCATTCACGATCGTACAAATTTCCTCTATCCGGTTATAATTAATTTTGTTATTCCTCGAGGTCGTCGTTATTTCCGGAGACCTTGCGAGACTCGTCTCATGCGTACCATGGTAAGGGCTGCCGTTCTTGTCCGTACCATGAGCGGTAAAGCCGAACCCGTCGTACTCGTCCCAGCCCCAGCCGATGCTCATGGCGCCGTATGTCGTATCATAAATATAATTATGAAGTACCTGCATATTCGTTGTGTAGAAAGAGGCTAAGGCATTAGCTCCCGGGAATCCGTAGCAGGTTCTGTGCAGAAAGTTATTTGTAATATATATATTTTCCGGCACAGCTTCCGTACCCGCCGCAAATTTTTCTTTATCAACGCCCGCCCAGTCCCTTATTGGCGTCCCAGAGACCGAAACGCTAGATTCATGCTTAATCGGTTCGTCGTTTTCATAGACATGATGCGGATGTCCGATTACAATGCCGGAAGCGAGCGTATCTACGATATAGTTGCCCGTGACTTCGATCTCCTTGACATCGTTTTCGATATGGATGCCATTAAATCCGGTAAGTCCGATCTCACCGTTCAACACTTTGATGTGCCTTGCCGCATTGATCATGACCGCTGCAGGCGGTATGTCATAACCGCGGTAGAACGTCTCATGCCAGTTGATGCTGCTTGGAAAGTAAACGGTGTTCACGATGGAGCCCTGAACGGACGCATAGCCGCGGGACGTGGTCGTTACCGGACCGGATCCGTCGCTTAGCGTATAGGTGCCCGTCAGTTCATACAGCTTATAGTCGGTATGGGCAAACTTCAGCCCGTTGAAGGTGATATGTCTGACGCGTCCATCATCCGAGCCCTCGATTGGGCTCAGCCGATCTCCTACGGGTATCCCTCTTACGTCGACAACCGTCTCGAGCTTTGGAATGACCACGTCGGCGGTATTGATATCCTCGCCTTCAAGCGGGATGTAATAAAGCGTGCTTTCCGCCTGGTCGAAATAAAAATCTCCGCGCTTGTTCAGGAACTCGAAAGCGTTACGGATGACTTGATTGTTATTCGGATTGTATTGCGTGTTATTGCTCAAAGACTGTGAAACCGCTCCATACGGCATTTGGAACCGGAGCATGACGCCGCCGGGCTTGTCGCTGGCTGCCGGCGCCTCTTCGATCGACGCGAAGGTGACAAAAGGCCTCGCCCATCTGGCGGTGGAACCGCCCATGCTTTCGGCCTCGATGTTTTGGGGATTTTTCGTTTCCGTCGTCAGACCTACGCTGGCATCGAATACGATTCCCGCACGAATATTGCTGCCATCCCGCCACGCCCAAGGGTTATCGTCGGAAGTAAAGCTGACTGTAGGAGTGCCGCCTACCGTTCTGCCCGCCGAACCGATTTGCGGGCTTACCGTCATGTTGGCGCGTTTGTCGTTTACATAAATCGCACGCAGCTTATCGTTCCGGTTAAGGGTCGTTTTATACGCTGTTAAGCCGCCCGTCTGGGTAAGGCCGACAGCTTCTGTCCAAACGCCTTTTTCCAGCATTTCTCCGCCGCTGATGACCGGCTTTGCCCCCGGCGCCGCCTCATAGCGAATCGTGCTGGTTGCAGTTCCGGAATCTTCCGCCGTAAAAACGAGGGTTTCCTCAAGCGGATAAAAACCATCTGCAATTTGAACGACGATATCCCCGCCGGTCTTAGGCAGAGTCCTTACGACTTCCTTTGCTTTGGCTATCGTTTTATACGGCTTTTCCTGCGTACCGTCGCCTGTGTCATCATTGCCGGTTGTAGCAACATAGATCGTCTTACTAATAGCAGCGCTTGGCGCAAGATCAGCCGCGGCTACTGACCCTGCTAATGGCATCATGGGGAATACCATCACCAAAGTCAAAAACCAAATAAGAGCAGTTTTCCTCACCTTCTCAAACCTCCTTGGATAAAAGTTAATACTTATACACATACCGCTTTGACGGTAGTTGTGCCGGTTTCCCTGCTGAATTCGTTATCATGAATACAGGCCATCATTTAAGCGCTTTCATTTTGTCTTCATTTGACTATTTCAAAATTGCTCCCGCCGTTAAGGCATTTTCTATCTTCTCATTACCGATCATATAGATAATGATGGTAGGCAAACTTGTCAGCATCATTGCAGCGCCGATATGTCCCCAGTGGGAAACCCCGACACTCACAAAGAAACTATGCAATCCCACAGTCAATGGTCTGAATTGATCTCTGGCTCCAAGAATAAAGGCTAAAGGGAATTCGTTCCAAACTCGCATGAAGATTAGAACGGACTGTGTCATTAGCGCAGGCCTTACAATCGGGAAAATAATTCGAAAAAACGCTTGATAAACGTTGGTCCCATCGATACAAGCCGCTTCCTCCAATTCCTTAGGCAGCGATCGAAGAAAAGCAAACAGCATAAGCACGCATGAAGCCAAAGAGAAGCCCGTGTAAGGCAATATCAGCGCAAAATAGGTATCCTTGATATGCAGCGATTTCACTAATTGGAATAACGGAATGACGACGACCTCAATGGGAACGATTAACCCTAAAGATACATAGAAAAGCGCCGCGCCATTGAACTTCCAGGACATACGACTCAAGCAATAGGCGAGCATCGTGCCGGCAACAAGCGTAATCACGATTGTGCCCCCCGTATAAATGACGCTGTTCTTGAAATACAAAGGGAAATCATACTTGGATAACACTTCGATATAATTATTCCACGCCCATGCCTTGGGAAGGCCAAACGGATTAACATAGGCCTCTGACTTGGATTTTAAAGACATCGAGATCATCCAATATAATGGAAATAGGAATGTGCACCCGACGACAAACCAAAAAAGACGAATCCCATTTTTCATGCCCCATGCCTCCTAAAACTCTACTTTTTCTCTTGCGACGAAGCGTTGTATGAGGAAGGAGATCACAAGACATTGCAAGATAAAGATAACAGCAATGGCAGTTCCCTTACCGAATTGCGAGGTATCAAATGCCGTATAATACATCTGGTAAATGACCGTTCTTGATAAGTCGCCAGGCCCGCCGGCGGTCATCACCCGGACATGCGCATAGAACGCCATCGAACCTAAGCTGGATAAGATGAGCACATATTTCATGACATCCTGCAGCAACGGAATCGTGATGCGGGTACTGACTTGGAAGGCATTCGCTCCATCAATCAAAGCGGCTTCATAATAGTTTTTGGGGATGGTTTTAATCCCTGTATACAATAAGATGGCATTCAATCCGATATACTGCCATAGAAACGTCAAACCGATGCTTATCATCACCGTCTTCTCATTCGTAAGCCAGGAACGGGTCAGACCATCGAGGCCAATCGATCTCAAGATGGCGTTGAACAATCCCCAGTTCGGCTCATAAAAGGCTACCCATATTTGAGAAACGACAATAACGGATAGAATGGCGGGAAACATCGCAGCCGACTTAAAAAACCTGCGCAATCTAGGCGTCTGAACATCAATAAAGAGTGCAAATACCATGGACAGCGGCAAACCAATCAATACCGAAATCGCAACAATTAAATACGTATTTTTATGAGAAACCCAGAACGATGACGTCTTCATTACGCTCAAATAATTATCGAGGCCAACGAAACCCAGACTCTGAAAACCATTATGATTATGCAAGCTCATCCATAATTGAGGGAGCAGCGGATAGACGCAGAAAACAGTAAAAAGCAATAAAGCAGGAGCAGCAAAAACAGCGATAGACGTCTTGGTGCTGAAATACTTGTTCATAAATCACTCTCCACTGTCTATATAATAGATGGTCAGGCATGGCCCGCTGGACCCCTCGTCCAGCGGGATGCCATTCTTCTCTATTCCATTCCGGTTCCTCAATCAAACCATGTATTCTCTTTCCACTCCTGGTTAATCACTTTCAAAAATTCGGCTGCTGGATATTCACCGGTCAACAGCCTTGCGCCTTGAGTAGATAGCTCCGCAGACATCCGAGCGTCTATTGAGTTCAGAGCAAACGAAGGAATCTTTACCTCGGCAGCATTGTACCAGGTCAAAAACTTCTCCATTAATGGACTCAGATTCGATGCCGTGTTTCCAGTTTCCAGTGCGATAGCAGAACCAACGGATTCAAAGTACAAAGCATCCTGCATAGCCAAAAACTCAGCTACTTTAACCGCTTCGTCTGGATGTGCCGTCTTTGCGCTGACTGCATATCCGTTGAGTGGAGAGCCCCAGAACTGAGCTACTTTGCCCGGATCGTACTTATCGCTCGCGCTCGGGAATGGGAAGAAGTCGACGCCATCGATTTTTGCCAGATTCGGCAGCTCCCAAGTGAACATCCACAGCATGGCCGACTGCTTGGAACTAAACATTTCCATCGCCGGACCGTAATCAATATTGGCAATACCATCCGCGAAGACGCCTTCCTTAGCCAACCGCTCAATTCGCTCTACCCCCGCGATAACGGATGGGTCGTTGAAATCGGTCTCATTGTTTACCAGCTTCATCATGGCCTCAGGGTCTCCAATTTGGACCATTTGCTGCAGCATAAACAGCTTAGGCCCCCAGCCATCCTTGCCCTGAGTCACGGCCGGAACGATGCCGCTATCCTTAAGCTTCTTCGACACCTCGATCAGCTCATCGAAGGTTTGCGGCACTTGTACGCCCGCTTGTTCGAATAGATCTTTGTGGTAAAAAATAACGGGCGTGAAATACGTATCTGCTCCAGAGGATAAGCTGTATATTTTTCCATCAAAATGTTTTAAGGCCTCCGGCACTTTGTATTTGTTCAAAAAACCGTCTTCGGTAATATAGGAAGTCAAATCCATAATATTGCCTGCTTGATTCAGTGAAGTGAAGAAACCGGCATCATTCCAGAATATATCCGGCATATCCCCGGAAGCGTTGTAGGTTTTCATCTTGTTGGCCATATCCTCGCCGCCGCCGCCTGGCTCGAACTCCACCTCCAGGTTCGGGAACTCTTTTGCGATGTTCGGTTTAATGAACTGCTCCATAATGTTGTTGCGGTTTTCGTCCGTCGTAATGGTCATGATACGCAGTTTAATTTTTTCCTCATTTGACTTCCCGTCGCTTGGCTTCTCCGAAGCGCCTGGCGAAGGCGAGGATGAAGGCGAATTATTGGAGGAACACGCCGCTACTGCCATCATTGTCAGCACAAGCAAAGCTGTAAAAACAATTCTAGTCATTTGTTTCATTTTTATGACCTCCTGTTTTCTTTGTAGGATGATTTGCCATCCATCTACTATGAAAGCGTTGCCATCTACAGGTTTTATTGTATAGGGCTGCCCCAGTTCATTGACAGAGACTATTGTAGGTTCGGAAGGAATATTGTTCGTTGTTCTGCATCCATAAAAAAAACGCCTGCCAAAGGAGCTAAAACAGCCCGCCTCTGACTGACGATTCTCGGTCTTTTTCCTATAAATTCCCAATGTGGCTTATATACTTGCTGGGGGAGATCCCCGCATACTTTTTAAAGCACTTGCCAAAATAATTGGCGTCCGAGTAGCCGACACGGCTCGCCACTTCTTGAACGACAAGAAACCCCTGGTCGAAGAGCTCTTTGGCCCTCTGCATTCTTATTTGCGTTAAATAATCGTTGATCGTGCAGGATGTTTCTTTCTTGAACACATAACACAGATAGTTATAATTCATATGGACGCCTCTAGCAATGTCTTCAATCCTCATCTCCTCATTTGCGTAATTCGATTCAATAAATGTTTTGACCTCCTCTACAATCATTGCCGATCGGCTGGACTTATTGGCATGAACATGGGACATGAGCTTCCGAATCAGACTGCGTATCCACTCTTCAAATTCGTTGAAGGAATTCAGCTGTTCGATGAATTGAAACAGATCCGACTCCGTTTGGCTTTCGAAGATCTCGTTTATGTCTTGTGAGGTCTCCTCCAAAAATTCCATGCAGGTGGAGAAAATCTCTAAGCCGGCAACAAGCAGCATTTCGATAGAGGCCTTTTTTAAACGGGCATTGTTAAAAAAATCGATAAGCCACTCCTCAACCTCGCGCGTGTTTCCTGTTCTCATGCTCATCAACAATCTGCTTCTCTTATCGACCGAGTACAAGCTCACTTTCATGGCGGTTTGAGCCACTTTGGAATAAGGAATCACTCGGTTGCCTCCAAGAATAAATCGGTGCTTCAGTGCGTAAAGCGCTTCCTTATAAGATCCGGGGACGGCCTCATAACCTAAATATCCGTTGC
This sequence comes from Paenibacillus nanensis, assembly GCF_003583765.1. Lineage (GTDB taxonomy): Bacteria > Bacillota > Bacilli > Paenibacillales > Paenibacillaceae > Pristimantibacillus > Pristimantibacillus nanensis. Next base: position 28,761 of record NZ_QXQA01000027.1, on the reverse strand, counting down.
CAAGCCCGATCGTATAGGTATATTCGTTTGTCGCCGCCATCATGCTGCGGATGGAATCGCAGAGTTCTCCGACTTGGCCGAAATCATTGTCGTCCGAACCAAAAATGAGCACAAATTGACCTTTTCCATTTAAGAAGCCTTCACACTTGAATGACTTATTTACAGCTTGCTGCACAAATTTTGCACATCTACTTCCAATCGTTGTTTTCATCTGCGAAATGGAGCGCGCATGCTCATCGATCGCCTCTATATCGATAACCGCTGTCATATAATAAGGTGAAACGATATCCATCCCCAAGCTCTGCAGGTGTTGTTCCAAATGCTCAGAACCTATGTTGCCAAGCAGCCAATCATTCAATATTTGGTTTCTCAGCAAGGATGCTTTTTCCGCCGCCTGCTTTTTCAAGTCATCGAGCTCTACTTTTGCTTCTCTCTCTTTGTTGATGACATTCTTAATTTCACATAACGAACTTCGAATTTCTTCTTCGTCTATCGGCTTCAACACATAATTAGACACGCCAAGCTGCAACGCATGCTTTGCGTAAGCAAATTCGCTATGACCGGTAAGAACAATAAATTTGGAATGAAAGCCTTCCGCCTTCGCTTCCTTAATAAACGCTAAGCCATCCATGATCGGCATATTAATGTCCACCATGATAATGTCAGGATGCAGCATTCTCGTTAGTTCAAGCGCATCCTCGCCATTCTTCGCTTCGCCTATCAGCTGAAGATCCAACTCTTCCCAAGGCAGCGAGACTTTTATAGCTTGTCTAAAGTAGTATTCATCGTCGACAATGAGCACTTTATACATGACTCTTCCCCTTCTTCTACAGCTCTTTGATAGGAAGACGAATGGTGACTTTTGTATAGGAGCCCGAAACGCTTTCAACATCCAACCCATAGAGGTCCCCATATAACATTTTGATTCGGCTGTTTACGCTTCGAGCGCCGAAACTGACCTTTCGTTTATCCTCCACCGCAGGTTCCAACAATTGCTCCATTTGTTGTTTGTCCATACCTACGCCGTTGTCATGCACTTCTATAATGATTTGACCGTTCTGCATGAAACCAACGATTTGTAGATACCCTTTCTCCTTTTTCCATTTTAGACCGTGGTAAATCGCGTTTTCGACAATGGGCTGAAGCATGAGCTTTGGGGTAGCGTAACACATAATGTCCTCATCTATATCCATGCTGTAGTCCATATACTCCACGTATCGAAGCTTCTGTATTTCCAGATAGCTTTCCGTCAATTTCATTTCTTCCCGTATCGAAATCACATCGTTTCCTCTGCTCAACGAAATATTGTAAAAATTAGCCATATACTTTGCCGCTGCAATCGCTTCCGTTTTCATATTCAGCTTAATCAATGAAATGATGGTTTCAACCGTGTTATATAAAAAATGAGGTTTGACTTGAGACTGAAGCAGCTTGAATTCGATTTCGCTTTTCGTTCTTTCCTCTTCTGCATTTTTGGCGACTAGAGCTTCGATACGATCCATTAAGCTGTTGAATCCGTCACTTAAATGACCGATTTCATTCATAGATTTGTAAGAGCTTCGAACATTCATTTGCCCGTTTCTTATTTTCCTCATGGTGCTGGCGAGTATGAACAAAGGTTTCGTAATAGAGCGGGACAGAAAAAAAGAGATACCCATGGCAAAAATCAGACACCATATTCCTATGCGGATAATGAGCTTCGTAATTTCCTTATTCTCAACCGTAATCGCATCAAGCGGAATGACACTTATAATGGTCCAGCTTAGAGGTTCAAAATGCTGCGTAGATACAAGCAGCTCATCGTCCCCTTTGCCGAGAATGAAGCTCGTTTCCCTTTCACCTAGATTCGGAAGAGATATGGCGGTCATGTCCGTAAAATCATGATACAAGAGAGACTTATTGCGAGATGAGATAATGCTATGCTTTTCATCAAGGATATAAAACTCGCCTCCCTGATGGTTTAAACTGTTCTCGTAAATGGCTGCAATGACGGATTCTTTGACATACAGGGCGACCATTCCGATCGTTTTCCCGAATTCTTTATGTACAACTGCCTTTGATACTGCAAAAACATTGCTTTCCGTTGAATCATAACGAAATTTAAACGGAACAAGTCCTGTCCAAATCGGCTTATTGTTATTTTCAAGCTTCATGGCTACAGGCTCCGTGCCGAATAACCGGGCAGCATATTCGTTATCGGCATAACCGACATCAGCCCACTGAATCCGGGAGGATAAGACGCTGGCTGCTTTCACCTTCGTATTAGGTTCGACGAAGTTGCTTAAGACCTCCGAAAGCTTCTTCCTCATAATCAAATTCTCGAGTCCGCCTTCCGGCTTTTCCACTGACATATCGGTGTATAAAACCTCCTGCAGCCGATAGTCCGTAGCCAGCATTTTGGAGTAATCCTCGACATTCGTAATTAACGTCTCAATGTTATTGTTAATGAGAACAAGCTCCCGAAGCGAATTGTTCTTTGCTTTTTCGATAATCGCTTTTTGAGAAATATTGTTAGCAAAAAAAGCAATAACCGTAATCGAAATCACAACCAAAATAATCATGGTAGCAAATATCTTATTTTTAATAGAGATACTTTTGAAGTACGAACGATATTTCATGTACTACACCTCATTTCTCGATTACGGTATTGCGACGGATATAAAGCGCTTTCAATCTGCTTTGTATTGATCAACAAAGCACCATCTTATTTTCATATTATTCTACTATATAATCAATAGTTAATATGTTGAATTCAATTTTTTCCCTAACATGCGTAAGAAAACGATGCCAGCAATGTTTATCATTCATCCAAAATCAGCTGCGAGGGCAATGCAGTATACAGGAGGCGGCGCTCGAGAACGGCCTCCGGCACTTCGCTATTTCGCAAAGCAATTCAGGAAGTTTAGCGCACGGATTTTAAAAAAGGAGGGAGGCAGCTATCTGCCTCTCTCCTTTTTCGTAAAGCTGCTCACGTGTAACTCGTTAGGATATTACCATTCCAAGATCATGCGCGCCAGCATAGCCAGATCGACAATATCGATTTGGTTATCGCCGTTCAGATCGAAGACTTTCGCTTGATCCCATCCTGCATCTGTTGAAGTTTTGCCATATGCCTTAACCATAATCGCCAAGTCGCCGATGCTGATCTGGCCGTCGCTGTTGTTATCGTTCGGAATCTTCACGACAACGGATGACTGGAAGGCCAGTAAAGCAGCGTTCAACTGCGTGACAGCCTCATTGATTTGAGCTTGGGTGGCTTTCGAGTTATTCGCTACGGCTTCCGCTGCATGGATGGCAGCCTGCAGCGTTGCCTTGGAGCCTGCTGGATATTGTCCGAGCAGCTTGCCTTCCACTGCTTGATCATGCGCGCTTTGCGCCTCGGCAATCAGCGCGTTCAGCGCGGCCTTGTCAATGACGTCGATTTGAACGGTGTGAACCGTGCCGGCTTGTTCCGTTTCCGTGCCGGCGCTATCTGCCGTCACCAATCGGGTGATCCCAACATTGGTCAGGCCGGCTGGCGCATTTTCTTTTGCTCTGAACGACAGTTTAATCAGATCCGCATTCGGATTCGTTTGTCCGGAGCCAAGATGAACGCCCAGAATACGGAGTGTTCCGGCAGGCTCTGTCTTGTAATCGACGACGATGAATTTCTCTTCGTCTGTCGAAACTGGCGGTGCGGCCAGTTCTAGCTTTTCGGCATCGTACGCGATCGTCACATCTTGAGCCGTTACGTTGCCCTGCACATGTCTGAAGCCGTAGACTAAGTCGAAGGAACTGCCGGCAGATACATGATCTGCGCCGGTCAACGTTACAGGTGCTTTAGAGTCACCGACAGTATAGAATCCAAGATCGCCAAGGTCAATTTTATAGCCGTCTTGGAGCTTCTCGTATTCGCCTTCAAAGAAATCGTCCAGGTAGGAGTGTCCAAGAATGAATCGGTTCGGATTCATGGCGCCATAGTAGCCGGCATTGGCATTGCTCTGACTGTCAAACAGCACATAGCTTCCCTGCCAGCCTGAACCGGATACGCCCCAGCTGATGATGTGATCGATGTACGGGGCGAACTTGGTGAACAGTTTGTACATCAGCGCATACTGATAACCAAGAGCATCAGACTGTCTGACATTGAGCGCTGCGGGAGCGATCGCGCCGCCGCCGGGGGCGTTAGTCGGCAATTTCAGGTCAAATTCTGAGAAAGAAATACCGGAAAGCAGGCCCTGGTCAACGAGTGAAGCATAGAGGGCCATGGCATATTGGTTATCGCTTGCAAGGGTTGATTTTACCGAATCGTGTCCCTGAATACCCATGTCTTCGATAAGGGGTCTTCCGTCATACAGCGGATCGGAGAGCCATGCGGTATTCAGTTCGCGAATCATATTGTATACAGTCCTTGCTTTGGTGCGGGTAGAAATATCGTAATCGTTGTAGGTCAGTTTCGGAGGATTATCAACAACATAGGCGTCGATGCTGCCGCCAGCGTCGTGTCCGTCGAGCTTCATGTACGCGGGAAGGTCAGCGTAATTGGCCTTATAAGCCGCCGCCATCCGGGCGTTGGGAGCCGCGATGTGCGCGTATTTGAAGAGCAGGTAAATGTAATGCTCCCTTATGTCGCCGTCAATTTGATCATCCGACATTGCCACAAGCCAGTTGGTGTGTTTGAGGCTCGTTCTCCAGCTGTTCGCATTTTTCGGGATGTATTCGCTGTGGCGGCTTTCGTGGACCTCTTCGTTGAGTACATCCCACGAATTGAAAGGGATGACTCCGCGGGATTCGCTTGAGCCATACTTCGTATCTGTGGTCAGGAAGTGCCGCATCACATACATCGTATGGTTAAACTGAACCCTTCTGGCCATTTCTTTGTCTACCGGAACCGTGGTTGTAACGCCGTTGCCCAATCCGTAGAAATTGGCTGTGCCGTTATAGCCGGAGGTAAGGTTCGCGGGAACGATCTGTCTCATCCATGCAGGGGCCTGGTTATACCATGCCAAAACATGGGCGTGTGACTTGTACTGCCCGGGAGCTCCGGAATCCCTGATCGCTTGATAAGAGCTGGTCGGGAAATTGTATTCGGCTGCACCAGGGGTGGTGGTTGCGCCGTTTAATGGCGCGCCTGTAACGCTTTTCAGCCAGTTCGGGCCACGAGGATGCGTTGCATCGGCCTTGAGATTGTTGCCGTCGACAAAGATTTCATAGTGCCGGGCTCTGGTTCCGGTTACGGGTCCGGTTCCGATTGAGCCGACCATGAACAGGTCATTTTCCCTGCTGTAAACACTCTTTAGAGGCGCTACGGCACTCTGGTTTTCCGTGTTGACTACGTTGGGAAGCGCAACGCCATTGGGATCGGGTGCGGTTATATTGATGTTGGCGACAAGAAGCATGCCGGTTTCCGCGGGACGGCCGGTCTCGCCATGCAGCTCAAGAATGAAGTTCGATGAGTTGCCTGATGAGGCGGTAAGGCTGTGGTGAGCCTTCAACCAGGATTCACCATTGTAGCTGCCAACCCAATCGGGGTTAAGGTTGTTGTACTCGTAACCCCTTAGGTAGCTATCGAGGTCAGCGTTGGTATTTCTGATTCTCCACCTCATGAATTTGCCCTGCGCGCTCTTAGGATAGTACACATCAAACTCAATCGTTGCGCCTTCGGGAACATTTACAGCCGGAGACAATGGAGATACAAGGCTAATTCCGCCGAACGTGCTTTGTCCGTTATGGATATAATTGATCTGGAGCACATCAGCTTTCCCTTCAGAGTCTGCAAAAGGATACGGAATCATCTTGAATGTGCCACCGGCAAAGTCGGCGGGGACTCGGTTATCTAGCGGGGTTCTCGCGGTCCAGACATTGGTGGGGGCTGTAACTTCTACAGGTATTTTTCCAGGACCCGGGTCAAGACGGAAATAGGGATCTGAACCGTCCGATTTAATCTTTGCAGTGAAATTCACAATCGCGTCTTCCAGCCTGGCTATGGCTTCGTCGGCGGGAGTGAGCACATCGCGCGCGAACTCAAGCGCGTTATCTAAATCCGCGAGTTCGTCGGCGTATACCCAAGGAAAAGCTTTGTTCACATCGGATCCATCGTCAGTGCGGCTAATCTGGAGCGGAAATTCCTCGTTGCCGGCTTTTAACGCTTCGGCTTGCTCAATGAGGTTGTTCCGTTCAAGTGTCAATTCGTCTTCGGCCGCAGCGGCCGAGCCGGGTGCAGAAGCGAATAATGAGAGCAGCATGGCGACTACGAGGATGCGGGAGACGTTGATTAAGAGTTTTTCACCTAACATCTTAATTTTGCTCCTTTTCTTAAGGCGACCTCTAGGGTTACCCATTTTTTAGATTACTGAATTTTTTCACCTCTACCGAAATCATGTTGTTTGTGATTGAATTCGCCGATCACAGCCCACTAGATAAAGTGGAGCAAATCAATCGTAGACTGGGCGGTCATTCTTGAACACTGTAACGGTTGCTGCGCCTAAAGCGAACCGTCTGGGTCGTCATTCATCCCTCCTTATCGTTTAGTTTAATTAGCTGGCTGCGGTCTGTAACACCGATAGCTTAACATCGCCAGACCAATAAAAAAATTAACATTATTCTGGCGGTTGACATGTAATATTAGCGGTTATTCAAACCAATTAACATTTTTCCCGGGCTTAACACTTGCTGCCTGCAATGCAAAAAGTGTTTGCAACCAGCGGATTCTATGGCGGTTAGCTGAAATAGTTCACGGAAACAAATCTCCTACGGCGATCACATTCCCTAAAGGAGGTTCCCTTCCGAAAATGCAAAAACGCGCATACTCATGACTTAGAGTGTGCGCGTTTATGGTGGAGCATAGGCGATTTATCTTGTTCAACTTGCCGGTCCAACATGGGATGTCCCAATCCAGATTGTAGGGCTGAAGCTGTGAATTCGATGGAATTTTGCGGTAGATTCAGACGCCGTTTTCACTTTCCACAAAGTAACGATTACTTTGATGGGACCTCGAGAAGCAATCGGATTTGCCGTCCGCGCGGACGAACCTTTAGGGGGTTCATCTCCCAAGGCTATCCACATGAAAAAACGCCATCACGGGTTGTGATGGCGTTCTCTTCGTATGGAGCCTAGGGGGATCGAACCCCTGACCTCATCGCTGCCAGCGATGCGCTCTCCCAGCTGAGCTAAGGCCCCGAATTTGAGACAAGATAGATAATACCATGAGAGTGAAACAGTGTCAATAATGAGTTTTATCCTGCTTATCTCTGCTGATAAGATATTCTAATGGCATATTTCACCATTAGAGCAGCGAATTCCTGCCGTTCCTATTGCTCTAACGGCGTTTTTCACCTCTACAGCTACAATACTGAACTCCATTGCTGTTACAACGGCATTTTCCACCATTACAGAAACAAATACGTCTGCGTCTCCGGCTCTAATGTCGTTTTTCGCCATTACAGAAACAAATGCGCTCAGTCTCCAGCTCCAATGTCGTTTTTCGCCATTACAGAAACAAATACGTCTGCGTCTCCGGCTCTAATGTCGTTTTTCGCCATTACAGAAACAAATGCGCTCAATCTCCAGCTCCAATGCTGTTTTTCGCCATTACAGTAACAAATGCGCCCCCGCTTCCGCCTCCAATGTCGTTTTTCGCCATTACAGAAACAAATGCGTCTGCGTCTCCAGCTCCAATGTCGTTTTCCGCCATTACAGCTAAACTTCATAACCGAACTACAACATGCTAATACAAGTATGAAACTTCAATCATAACAAACACAGCCCAAAGGCATAGCCACTCACCGGATTAATCCGCCAAGCTTACGAAAGATACGGCGCACCACTTCACTGGTGCGCCAATGCTATTTGTCCGGTCCGGTCATCGGGTGTTTGTTCAGCAAGCTGCTGAGCTCCTTCATAAACATGTCGATATCCTTAAACTGACGGTACACCGATGCGAAGCGAACGTATGCCACTTCGTCGACCGGGTAGAGATGGTTCATGACGTAGCCGCCGATTTCGCTGCTGTCAACTTCGGCGTTAGCCGTTGTTCGAAGCTCCTTCTCGACCTCGGATACAATCACTTCTAGCCGTTCGACAGGTACCGGACGTTTTTCGCAGGCACGGATGAGCCCGCGCAAAATTTTGTCCCGGCTGAACTCCTCCCGGCTCCCATCCTTCTTAATGACGATAAGAGGCGTCTCCTCAACCATTTCGAATGTCGTAAACCTCCGGCTGCATTTTTCACATTCTCTACGGCGGCGGATCGACTTATTTTCGTTGGCGGGACGGGAATCCAGCACTTTTGTGCCGGCATAATCGCAATATGGACACTTCATCGTTATCCTCCTTCCAACCACTTTTTTGATGATGCAATTGCACTTCTAACCATTAAATTTTGAAATACCATACGTTTCCTGTAATGATCTTTGGAATATCGCACATAATACAGTTACCAACCGCAAGGAGGTGAACAACAATGGCTCAAAATCGTAACAGTAACCAATTGGTCGTGCCACAAGCGACTGCTGCTCTGGACCAAATGAAATTTGAGGTCGCTCAAGAGCTTGGTATCGCGATCCCGCAAGACGGCTACTATGGTAACATGGCAACTCGCGACGCTGGTTCCCTCGGGGGTTTCATTACTCGTCGTCTGGTGCAAATCGCTGAACAGTCCCTTGCTGGCGGCACACAATAGTGATTCATTTGTATGAATAACGGAAGTCTTGGAGCGCTTGTCCGAAGCGGCGGCGCTCCAAGGCTTCCTTAGCGTTCACAGGTTAAAAGTTCGGATACAAATCCTTGTACTTATTATAATAATAAAAAACCCGTTGTACATAGTGGCGAGTTTCGCCAAACGGAATTTCCTTGACGGATTCCATCCTGCCGTCCCACCTGCCCGAGTCAAGCCACTTCCGCACGTTGCCGGGTCCCGCATTATAGGCGGCCACGGCTGCCACCGGATTGTGATTGAACTGCCGGTGCAAGGAATTCAAATACCAGGTCCCCACTTCAATACTGACATCCGCCCGATGACGGAGAATATCGTCGTTCACCGTTGCAAAGCCCGCCTGCTCCACAACCCAATGCGCCGTTTCCGGCATGAGCTGCATAAGCCCGAGAGCGCCCTTCTTGGATTCTTTGCCTGTCTCATAGTTGGATTCCGCCCTGATGATCGCTGCCACGAGATGGGGCTCCATGCCGTAATTCGAAGCGCTTGCCCGAATATCGTCTTTATAATGAATCGGGTACATCCAGGTCGCAAGCCAATCGGATTTCAGAAATAACACCGACAAAAACGCAATGATGACGATCAGGAAAAACCGTTTTTTCGGCCGTATTCGTCGCTTCTTCATGAAGCACCCGCCTGGCTGTTCCAGAAGCGGAGCACCTGCTCACGCGTTTCTTCAAGGGTGCCGCTGTTATCAATGACCCAATCCGCCCGTCTTCGCTTCTCTTCGATGTCCATCTGCAGCGATACGCGCCGTCTCGCTTCTTCCTCCGTCATGGCATTACGTTGCATTAACCTGATAACCTGCTCCTCCTCGGGCACGTATACGACCATCACGCCTTCATAAAGCGTTTCCTGATTCGTCTCGTACAGCAGCGGCACATCGCCGATGATGAGCCCGTCCGGAGCTTCCTTTTTGTATGTATGAATACGGTCCCACATTCGTTTCCGAATGGCCGGATGCGTAATCGCCTCCAGCTTGGCGAGCGCTTCACCATCCTGAAAGACGATCCCGCCCAGCGCGGAACGGTTAAGCGTGCCGTCCGGCTGCAGAACGGCTTGTCCGAATAAAGAGGCGATCGCCGCAAGAGCCGGTTCCCCGGGCTGCACGATCTCTCTTGCGACCGCATCGGCATCTACCAGCCGTGCGCCGAGCTCGACCAGCATGCTGCCGACCGTGCTTTTACCGCTGGCGATTCCGCCGGTCAAACCAATGATCAAAGCGATAACCTCCTTTTAAGCTGCGCTGCACTTCCCCGAATGACTTCGATGAAGGTATTATAACAGCTTCATAATCCCCATCATAATCAATAATATGCCCGGCAAATAAGATAAGGCATGCATGCCGCGTCTGGCGGCGAACCGCAGCCCCAGCTGCGTGCCGGTGACCAAAAATATCGCGCTGGATGCGGCAATGACGACGGCGGTCAGCAATGCAGGCAAACCGAGCAAAGCAGCGCCAAGCCCCGCGCCGAACGCGTCTAGCGACAACGCGACGCCTAACATGACGGCCTCAGACGCCGAAATAATGCCGGACCGGTCTACGTCAGCCGCTTGCGGCGTCCGCAATATTTGGATAACGAGGCCTAGCCGCTTCAGTTCCAGCTTCAGCACTTGCGCAGGTTCTAATTCACCGTCCCCTGCGGGAACAGCCGACTGCGGGTTTCCCCCGTCGCGGTCAGAATCGCTGTCATCATTTTTGCTGCGCGTCAGCTGAATCAATGCCCAGCAGCCGATAACAATTAGAATGGAAGCGCCGATCAGCTTGGCCGCGGTTTCGGAAATAAAGCCTCCGAGCCAGCCTCCTGCCTGCATCGATAACCAAATAATAAAGCCGGAACAACAAGCGATAATAAAAACCGACAGGAAAGGGATGCGGATTCTCCTGAGTCCGTAAGTTACACCGACACCTAAACCGTCCAGGCTGACGGCAAAAGCAAGCACGATCAAGGAAACCAAATGTGCAATCAACTTCAAGCTCCTCCCCGCTATGCGATGCCGACTTGCCGGAGGGAGCTAGACATCTCCTCCAGCAGATAGGGCATGCGCCTATCGTTCGTAACATCATCATATGCGGGGGTCAGCTTGCTGTGCACAAACGGCTCATTGGCCTTGCAACGCCGCCCAATTATACACTACGCTTGAGCGGCTGGCATTTACGGCAAATGTGGGTGCCTCGGCCGCCGACAACGAACTTATGAATCGGCTTTCCGCAGCTTGGACAAGGCTCATCCTTCCTTCCGTACACCAGAAGCTGATGCTGGAACATCCCCATCTCGCCTTGTCCGTTTACATAAGATTTAATCGAAGAACCGCCAGCTTCCACCGCTCTTTCGAGCGTAGCGCGAATCGATTCGTGCAGCCTCTTCCATTCTGCAGAGCTTAAGCTGTCCGGGGTTCGTTCCGGATGAATGCGAGCCTGAAACAAAGCTTCATCGACATAAATATTGCCGAGTCCGACAATATGCTCCTGGTTCAGCAGCAGCGGCTTCATCTTCGTTGTACGTTTCTCCAGCCGCTCGCGGAACGTCTTCAGCGTGAACGCCTCCTCAAGCGGCTCGATGCCCAGCTTGTTCAGCGGCGGCAGCAGGAATTCTTCGCCGGGCTGGAACAGATGCATGGTGCCGAATTGCCGGACATCCTTGTAACGGAGATCCGTGCCGTCGTCGAAATGGAACAGGACATGCGTATGAAGCTCCGCCGGCTCATCCGACGGGAATACGCCGTAACGGCCCTCCATTCGCAGATGCGATACGAGCACAAGTCCGTCCAGCACAATGCGAAGAAACTTTCCTCTCCGTTCCACCGTCTGAATCGTTCGGCCCGCCAGCGCATCAGCGAACTGCTGCGGATCTGCGGGTCTTTGTATAATTCTAGGAAGCTTAACCGTAACGGACGCAATGCGTTTGCCCGCGACGAGCTCGATCAATGTTCGTCTAACCGTCTCTACCTCTGGCAGTTCAGGCATGTCTCCTCACCTCATCCACCATTATACCGCAAAATCCGCCGCAAATGGCCGGACTGGCCTTATTTCGCCTCGTACCAATTATCGCCGTAGCTTACGTCCGCCTTCAGCGGCACATCCAGCTTCAGCGCGCCGGACATGACCTCAGGAAGCAGCGTCTTCATCGTCTCAAGCTCCTCCGGCGGCACCTCGAATACCAATTCGTCATGCACCTGCAGCAGCATGCGGCTCTTCATGCCGCGCTCGCGCAGCGCCTCGTCCATCTGCACCATCGCCAGCTTAATAATATCGGCGGCCGTGCCTTGAATCGGCGTATTCATCGCTGTTCGCTCTGCGAAGGAACGCAGGTTGAAGTTCGACGATTTAATCTCGGGGAGGTAGCGCCTGCGGTCCAGCAGCGTCGTGACATAGCCGTCCTGCTTCGCCTGAGCCACGATATCGTCCATATACTTCCGTACGCCTTTAAATACGTTGAAATACTGCTCGATGAACTGCCCCGCTTCCTTGCGCGTGATGCCGAGGTTTTGCGACAAGCCAAAATCGCTGATGCCGTACACGATACCGAAGTTGACCGCCTTCGCGGAACGGCGCATATTGGCGTCAACTTGATCCGCGGAGACGCCGAACACGTCGCTTGCCGTTTTCGTATGAATATCCATATCGTGGATAAAAGCTTCCTTCAGCTTCTCGTCTCCGGAAATATGGGCAAGCACGCGAAGCTCGATCTGCGAGTAGTCCGCCGCAAGAATCGACCAGCCCGGCTCAGACGGCAAAAACGCCTTGCGGATTTGGCGGCCTTCCTCGAGACGGATCGGGATGTTCTGCAAATTCGGGAACTGGCTGCTTAGCCGTCCCGTCGCCGCGATCGTCTGGCGGTAATACGTATGCACCTTGCCCGTCTCTTCCCGAATTTCCTTAAGCAAGCCTTCAACATAGGTGGATTGGAGCTTCGACAGCTGACGGTAATTCAAGATCAGCGGGATAATCGCATGATAAGGCGCGAGCTCCTCCAGCACGTCCGCGTCTGTCGAGTAGCCGGTTTTTGTTTTTTTCCTGGCGGGAAGCCCCAGCTTCTCGAACAAAACTTCACCCAGCTGCTTGGGCGAACCGATATTGAATTCCGTGCCGGCGAGCGAATAGATCTCGCTCATAATGGAAGCGAGCTTCGTTTCAAGCCCATTCCCGAGCTCCTCCAAGACGCCCTTCTCCACTTTGATGCCTTGATGCTCCATTCCCGCAAGAATACGGGAGAGAGGCTGCTCCAGTTCAAAATACAGCTTGCTCATGCCTCGATTCGAAAGCTCTTCCGTAATGACCGGCACCAGCTTTCTTACCGCGTCCGCTTTAAGCGCCAGATGGCGGTACAGCGTTTCTTCCTCCGGCACCTTAAACTTCGCGCCTTTGCCGTATACCGTATCGTCAGCAGGCACTCCGCCAAAGCCTTGACGGTCATTAATCGCGCTGAGCGATAACGCGCTCTCCGTCGGATCCAGCAAATAAGCGGCGAGCTGCACATCGAACGCCGTACCGCCAAGCGAGAGGCCCGCCCACTTCAGCGCAAGCTCTGCTTTATGCATGTCGAAGCCGTACTTCGGCTTTGCTTCATCCGCAAGCCATTCGCGGAACAAGGAAGCGCCTGCGGCGTTCACCGTTTCCATCGGCAGCACGAATACGTCGTCTCCCGTGGAGACGGAGATGCCCAGCAGCTCCGCATGATGCGGATTTTCGCCGATCGCTTCGATATAGATGCCATGCCGGTCCGACGCGGCAAGCAAACTTAGCAAACGATCCAGCTCCGCAGCTTGTCCATCGGCATCGGCGATGACTGTTACCTTCAGCTCCGCTGCCGCGGCTTGCGCTTCGGATTCCGTCGCTCCGCTGTCCGAGCTCAGCTGAAGCCTCTCGAGCAGCGACTTGAACTCCAGCTTGCGGAACGCTTCCGCCAGCTTCCCGCTGTCGTATCCGTTGTATTGGATCTCCTCCGCTTTGTTCTCCAGCGGCACCTCGCGGAAAATCGTCGCCAGCTTCTTGCTCATAAGCGCGCTTTCCTTGTTGTTCTCCAGGTTTTCCTTCAGCTTGCCCTTCACCTTGTCCAGATTGTCGAGCACGTTCTCCACGGTCTCGAACTCATGGAGCAGCTTCAACGCCGTCTTTTCGCCGACGCCCGGCACCCCCGGAATATTGTCGGATGTATCGCCCATCAGACCTTTTAGATCGATAATCTGCTGAGGAACAAGGCCGTATCTTTCCTTGACGGCTTCAGGCGTGTACAAGTCCACCTCACTAACGCCTTTTCGGGTAACGGCGACGGTGACGCCTTCGGAGGACAGCTGCAGCATATCCTTATCGCCCGATACAACGACGGCCTGTATGCCGCGCTCATCCGCCTGCTTGGTCAGCGTTCCGATAATATCGTCTGCCTCGTAGCCGTCCAGCTCGAATTGCGCGATGCCGAACGAGGCGATCAGCTCCTTGAGAACGGGGAATTGCTCCGACAGCTCCGGCGGCGTCTTCTGGCGCCCTCCTTTATATTCGCTGTAGCCTTCATGGCGGAACGTCACTTTCCCCGCGTCGAAAGCGACCAGCACATGCGTCGGCTTATGCTCCTCCAGCATCTTCAGCAGCATTGTCGTAAAGCCAAAGATCGCGTTCGTATGCAGCCCGGACGAATTCGTCAGCGGCGGCAAGGCGAAGAACGCCCGGTAGGCGATACTGTTCCCGTCAATCAACATCCATTTTTCCATAACCGTTCGTGTGCACCCCGTTTCTCACATCAATAATTTTCCTACTTTCTATCATACCACAAAAAGGGCCTCTCCCAAGCACCCGCAGCCGCGCGCGCACATGAGAAAAAGCCCATTTTTTCAAGTCGGAAACGGCGCCGGTCTGCCTAGCAAATAACCTTGAGCGTAGGGAATGCCCATTTGCGTTAAAACATCAAGCTCCTCCTGCTGCTCGATCCCTTCCGCAATGAGCGACACTCCCAGCTTCGCCCCCACTTCCTGCAGCGTATGCAAGACATGCTTCTTCACATCGTCTTGGTGGATATGGCTAATGATTGAACGGTCGACCTTCAAATAATCCGGGCGAAGCTCGACAACCGATTGGAGCGAGGAATAACCTGCGCCCACATCGTCAATCGCGATTTGATAGCCTTGATTCCGATAATGCTCCAGCGTTTTTTTGACCGAGGGAAAATCTTCGATCGAGCTCCGCTCCGTAATTTCGAAGACCACTTGCTCGGGGGACAAATGATGCTTCTCCAGCAGATCGATGGTCTGGCCGGGAGAAAATCCGGGATCCTCCATAATTTGCGCCATCACGTTAATAAACAGCTTTTGGTTCGGCTTCAGGCTTTGACACCCGTCAATCGACAGCTCTCTCGCCAGCTTCTCCAGCGAATACATCTTCTCTTCCTCGCCGGCGAATTGAAACAGCTCAAGCGGCCCTTTGAACACATTGGCGTCATGAAGCCGGGTCAGCGCCTCAAAGCCAAAAATCTCCATCCTGTTAACGGATATAATAGGCTGATAGACCGGATAAATCTGTTTTCCGTTTAAGATTCGCTCCAGCGCTTTCCGCTTCACCCCGCGTTCGTAACCGCCGCCGAACTGCCCTTGCAGCATGGCCTTCTTGCTCGCTTCGTACCATAAACAGTCCTCATCGAGAAATGCTTTACGGTTCACAGCGGCGGTACCTATCAGCAAAAGGCCTGGCGGCGAAGGATCGAACGGCAGCGTCTCGGCACGCACGGCAGACGAAATGCTGCTCCCCAGCTCGTGAGCAAGCTGCGAAAGCCAGCTTTCCCATATGCCTTGCTTGCCGTCAGGCAAGTCGATGGACAAAAACAGATCCTGGCATTTCCAGCTTCGGACCGTTCTTAAAACAACCGAACGAAGCACTTTATCCGTCTCCCGCTCCGCCGCGAGCCGCCAGCGTTCCTGCAGCTCCGGACTCGGCCATTCTCCCTCCGTCTGCCCTTTCCATTGCCAAGAGAAATAGATCATGCCCAAATAACCCTTCGATAAACTTTGAATTCGATTGTATGGTCTCACAGTCGACTCCGTTCCTCTCTATGCTGCATTCCCGTTAATTGATCAATAACATAAGCGCTGCCTTTGACGGCTTTTACTCTTTTTTTCGCTTTTGCCGCGAGCTGGGACAGGCTCGATGGCGTAATGGACGTTTTTCCGTCCCAAATTAATACCGATAAGGAAAGCGACACGCCGTCCGTTTGAACCTTTACGCCGCTCCGGTCCTCCACCTCCGAAATATCCATATCGCCGTAGAAGGAAACGACTTCTCGGTCGAAAGCGTCAATCATCGTCTGACTGATCACTTCCGCAGCGCCCGGCTCCATTATGACGATAAAATCATCGCCCCCGATATGTCCGACAAAGCTGTCGGAGCCGGCGTACTGCTTCGTCACCGAACGAAGCAGCCCCGCCAAGTGCCGAATGAGCTCATCCCCGAGCCCGAATCCGAAGCAATCATTAAACCATTTGAAATAATCCAGGTCGGCATAAATCATTGCAAACGGTTTACCCCTGCTGATCCGATCATGGAGCTCCGCTTGAATGCCGGCATTTCCCGGCAGGCCGGTAAGCGGATTCGCCGACCTCGCTTCCTCCGTCCTGAGCGCCGTCATACATTCAAGGATGGCCCTTATCGTAGCGACCCCGCTCAGCAACCCGTCCTTCGTCAAAATGACGATATCATACAGCCGGTAATCGGCTCTTGACATCGCAAGCTGAGAAACCTGCTCCACCGGCATGGCCTCATCCACGATGAGCGGTTCGCCGTCCATAATTTTTTCGACCGGTCTATTCCAGTAGAGGGAAAGCCCGTATTGACCGGCCAGCAATTGATACAGCTTCTCCCGCATAAGCAGCCCGACCGGCCTGCCTTCTCGGACGACCACAACCCCTTGCGCTTTCGCATCCATATCGAATAAATAGGAAACCTGCGACACCGTCGCATTATAGGCGACCGAATGGATCGGCGCGGCCAGACGGCCGATGCTTTGACTCCCCGTCCCGTTTATGTACGGCATCGAATCTTTGGGATTCGAAAGACGAATTTCACAAGCCTTCGCAAGCGATTGGAACAAATGAACGTCCGCCGATTTCGCCGGATCGGGGTAGACAAAGCTAACATTCGTATTAAACCATCCGTCTTGGCCCGGCGTGCCGATCTTACCGGCAAGAGCTTCCGCAAGCCTTTCGCGAAGCCGCTTGACCGCTTCATCCGCTATTTCCCCGATGGAGCCGCGCCCTTCGCCGGCATCTAATAAAAATAAGCAATTCTGCTCCATTTGATGCCTCCAGAATAAAGCGGATGTGGACTGCTCCCACTCTCGCACTGCTTCCTGCGCGAGTTTTTGCTCCACGTTCATTTGCAGGAACAATACCGCGATTCCGCCTTGCCGCCATTTCTCCTGAACAGTCTGCAGCAGCCTGTCATTCATTAATCCAAAACCGGTTTCGTCCATACGGCTCTCCTCTGAACTCGTTAGGTGAACACAAAGCTTACATATGTACTAAGAATACCAGCGGAATATGAAATTAGATCTATAATCATGTTATTTCCTTGTAAACTTGGCCCGAAAAAACAGGTCTATATGCCTAAAAAAGACAACCTCGACCGTCAGCTGGATGACGTAACGAAGGTTGCCTTTAAAATAATACTTTAGCCGAAACGGCCGGAAATATAATCGCTTGTTTCCTTCTTGGAAGGGTTCGTAAACATCGTCTCCGTATTATCGTATTCGATCAGCTCCCCTGATAAGAAAAACGCCGTTTTCGATGAAACGCGAGCGGCCTGATGCATATTATGCGTGACGATCACGATACAATAATCCTCCTTCAGCTCGGAGATCAGCTCCTCTACCTTAGAAGTGGATACGGGATCGAGCGCCGAAGCGGGTTCGTCCATCAGGATGATGTCCGGCTTCACCGCAATGGATCTCGCGATGCAAAGCCTTTGCTGCTGGCCGCCCGACAGCTTGAGCGCGGACGTATGGAGACGGTCCTTCGTCTCTTCCCAAAGCGCCGCTTTGCGGAGCGATTCCTCCACCAAATCGTCAAGCTCGCTTTTTTTCGTTATGCCGTGATAACGGGGACCGAACGCGATATTTTCATAGATCGATTTATGGAACGGGTTCGGGCGCTGCCAGACCATGCCGATCCGGCGGCGCAGAAGCACCACATCCGTCTTCGGATGATTGATATCCTCGTCGCCGATCCAAATCTCGCCGGTCATGCGCGCGCTCGGAATCAGATCGTTCATCCGGTTCAAGGTGCGAAGGAACGTCGATTTGCCGCAGCCCGATGGCCCGATCAGCGCCGTTACGTCTTTGTTGTTGAAATCGATCGTTACATTTTTAACGGCTTTATGATCGCCGTAATATACGCTTAAATCCTTTACGGATATGCCTTTGTCAGCCATGTGCGTTGCCTCCTATTTCGTTGCGGTAAACTTGCGGTGCATGAACCGTCCGAGCCACCTTGCCAGCAGGTTAAAGAGCAGCACGGTAATGACCAGAACTGCCGAAGCGCCTGCCGCGATCTCCGGAGCATCCGGCGCAAGGCCTTCGGAGTTGATCTTCCAAATGTGCACGGCAAGCGTCTCAGCCGGACGGAACGGGTTCAACGGCGATACCGGGTTCAGCGGGTTCCATTCGGAGAAATCAAGTCTCGGCGAGCTCATGCCTGCAGTGAACAGAAGCGCCGCCGCTTCCCCGAACACGCGGCCGGCAGCCAGAATCGTACCCGACAAAATAATAGGCAAAGCAATTGGCAGCATGATCGACGAGATCGTCTTCCATTTCGTCAAGCCGAGCGCGAGCGCGGCTTCCTTCTGCTCCCTCGGCACGCTCTTCAGCCCCTGCTCCGTAATCCGGACCATAAGCGGAAGATTAAATACCGTCAGCGCAAGCGCGCCCGCCATAAGCGAGAAGCCGAGTCCGAAGTAATTGACGAGCATCAGCAGCCCGAACAAACCGACGACGATCGAAGGAAAGGACGATAACACTTCCACGACCAGACGGATGAAGTCCGTCAGCTTATTGGCCTTTGCGTATTCGCTCATGTAGATCCCTGCTCCGATGCCGAGAGGAATGGTAATAATCATGGTCAGAACTAGCAGGAACAGCGAGTTGAACAGCTGCGGGCCGATGCCGCCTCCTTCGCGGAACGAATCCGGAGGGGAGGTCAGAAAGTCAAAGCTCAGATGCCCCAGTCCCCTTACCAAAATAAACCCAAGCAGTCCTGCAAGCAGGAGCACGATGAAAGCCGCGACCCCGATGATCACGCCCGTTGCGATTTTATCTACTGTTTTTGCTCTCATAGTTTCGACCTGCCTTCCAGCCAGCGTACGATAAAGACGAATACAAAGGTCATCAGCATCAGGATAAGCGCGAGCGACCACAGCGCATTGTTATGCGCAGAGCCGGTTACGGTATTGCCCATGCTGAGCGTGATGGCGCTCGTCAGCGTTTGGGCCGACTCGAATAGACTCTTCGGAATAAACGGCGCGTTGCCGATAACCATTTGCACGGCTAGCGCTTCGCCGAACGCACGCGCGATGCCAAGCACGACGCCTGTCATGAGCGATGGTAGCGTCGTCGGAAGCACAACGCGATATATGGTTTGCCAACGGGTTGCGCCAAGCGCGTATGATCCTTCCTTCAGACCGGAAGGCAGAGCCGCGAGGGCATCCGTAGCAACTGTAGTCATCGTTGGTAGAATCATGATCGATAAGACAAGGGCGCCCGCGGCGATACCGACACCTTGTCCCGGGAACACGTCCCGGAAGAAAGGAACGATTACGCTGAGTCCGATAAATCCGTATACGACGGAAGGAATACCTGCAAGCAGCTCGATAACAGGCTGCAAATATTTTCGTCCGAACTTAGGCATAATTTCAATCATAAAGACGGCCGCGCAAAAGCTAAGCGGCGCCGCGATTAGAGCGGCTAGCATCGATGTGCTGAACGAACCGAAGATGAACGGCAGCGCGCCGAACATTGGCGGTTCGCCTTCCGGACTCCATTTCAGTCCGGTCAATAGCTCGAGCGGATTTACATGATCTTTAAAAAAGGTAGTGAGACCGCGGGAAGCGACGAAATAAACCATAGCGACGATTGTCGTCACAAGAAACAATACACAGAGGGTCGTATAAATGCGCCCGACCCATTCTTCTGCAAAGTGATGCTTTCCTGTTATTCTTTTGTCTGATGTCTTTAATGTTGTTTGGGCCATACGGATCTCCTCTACAGCGCTTGAAAGAGGCAGATGACTGGATCCGCCTCTTTCTTGCTTAAGATAGGATGCTCATTATTTTTTCGTGACGTTGCCGTCAACATCGCGAGTAATTTGCATTTTGCTTGCAGGGATGTAACCAAGCTCTACGATTGGTCCTTCTTGCACTTCAGGGCTCAGCATGTAGTCCAGGAAAGCTTTCGCCACTTCGTTCGGCTCGCCTTTTGTATACATGTGTCCGTAAGCCCATACCGGATACGTGCCGTTTACAACGTTTTCTTCCGTAGCGGCTACACCTTCGTAAGACACGGTTTTGATGGAATCATCCAGGTAAGAAAGAGCAAGATAACCGATAGCGCCAGGTGTTTCGCCTACAATTTTCTTAACGGTGCCGGAGGAATCTTCTTGGATCGAGCCTTGAAGGTCTTCGGATTTTTGGCCAAGCGCATATTTTTCGAACGTTGCGCGAGTGCCGGAGCTTGCCGGACGGTTTACGATTACGATCGCTTGATCGTCGCCGCCGAGGTCTTTCCAGTTCGTAATTTTGCCCGTGAAAATATCAACCAGCTGCTGCTTCGTGAAGTTATCAACTTTTACGTCAGGGTGAACAACTGCCGCCATCGCGACAACCGCTACTTGATGGTCAACCAGCTCAGCAGCTTTGTCGGCATCAAGCTTTTCTTCCGCGAATACGTCGGAGTTGCCGATGTCGGCTTGGCCTTCGGAAACTTGCGTCAGACCGGTGCCGCTTCCGCCGCCTTGTACTTGAATCGTTACGCCGCTGTTCTTTTCCATGAACATTTTGGACGCTTGGTCAACCAGCGGTTGAAGAGCGGAGGATCCAGTAGCAAGAAGCGATCCTTCAAGTTTCGGTTCTTCGCTTGGCTCAGTGGACGGTTCGGTCGTAGCGCCGCCGCTGTTATTCGATGCCGGAGGCGTGCTTGCGTTGCCGCCGCTATTGTTCGCGTTGTTTCCGCATGCTGCCAGAGTGAATGTGAGTACAATTGCCATTACTAACATGACTGCCTTTTTCATTTCTTCGTTTTCCCCTCTCACTACCTGTTTGGTTTTGTTTCGTTCACAAGACCTATTCTAAAGGGGAGTGATTATCCTAATGTTTTCGATTTGTAAAATAAACAATTAAAAATCATAGAATTAATCTATGATTAGACGTATAATATAGATAGATTGTATGGTTGCGGAGGTCTCTTATGAGTTTGTTAAAAATGAAGTTAATTGTGTACATTGACCGCTATAAACAGATCACAGCCGTAGCGAACGCCCTGCAATTAAAACAGCCTACCGTCAGCTTTCATATGAAGAAGATGGAGGAGGAATGGGGCGTCAAGCTGTTCGAAAGCCGAACCGGCAAAGTGCTGCTTACCCCCCATGGTAAAATGCTGCTAGGCTACGCTTCGCAAATAACGGCATTATACGATGAGGCGATGACCAAGCTGTCGGCTATGGGCGAATGGAAGCGCAACCGGCTGGTTATCGGCTGCACAACCAGCGCCGCCGCCTACCTGACTCACTCATTGGCCATAAGCAGGCTCGGCGCCTTGCGCGAAGATACGAACCTATCAATCAGCGTGCATGAGCAGTCGGAGCTGTTCGATAGACTAGGATCCGGTCTTGTTGATCTTGTCCTATGCGGCGAAAGCAGAATTCATGCCGACCACTCCGAGTACAGGCATAAAGCCGTAGCCGGTTCGCCTTTCGCTCTAGCGGCGAGCCGAACGCATCCGATTGCGGGAGCAAGCCCGAGCGGCCTCCTGGAAGAGCTCGAGCAGTACGAGTTAGCGGAGCTGGAAGATCCGTCTGTCGCCTCTTGCGTTACAAAGTGGTTTCAGAACGAGAACCGCTACCTTCGTGCGGCCGCAACCTATAGCACCATTGAACTTATTGTCCCTACGATTGAAGCTTTCGGCGCTTTGGCTATTCTGCCGGAGAAGCTGGTTCCAAAACTGGACACATTAAAGCTTATACCGCTGCAAGGACAAGCGCCCGAGTGGCGGTTGTTCGCCAGCTGGTCCCGCCATTATTGGAACCAGGAGCTGATCGAACGCGTCGTGTCGCTGTTCAGCGAACCGGAAGTCATATAAAAAACGCCGGAGACGTAAGCTCCGGCGTTTTATATTTACCTTATAAGGCCATATTAACGTTAAACATTCAAATCCGGTCTCGAGCCGGTGACGAGGTACACGACGCTTTCCCCAATGTTCGTCGCGTGGTCGCCGAACCGCTCCAGATAGCGGCCGACAAAGCTGAGCAGGGACGATTGCGTAATGTTGCGCGGATTCTCCATCATGAGCGAGTAGAGCTCGCGGGTAATTTGGCCGTACAGCGCGTCGACTTGATCGTCGTCCTTGGACATTTTGTAGGCCAGATCGACATTTTCCTGAATAAAGGATTGAATGGATTCGTACGTCATTTGCTGTACGATCTCCGCCATCCGCGGCAAATCGATCAGCGGCTTAATAAGCTCTTGCCCGTCCAGCCTCAGCACAACCTTCGCCACGTCAACCGCCAGATCGCCCATTCGCTCCAGATCGCTGGCGATTTTGAAGGAAGCGAGAATTCGGCGCAAGTCCTTGGCGACCGGCTGCTGGGTGGCGATCAGCTTGGAGCCGAGCTCCGTAATTTTCTCCTCCATCTGGTTAAGCGAAGGATCCTTCGCGATCACCGCTTTGGCCCGCTCCACGTCGGTCGTTTTTAATGCTTCCATCGATTCCGCAAGCGCGTTTTCGACGAAATTGCCCATTTCGATAATTAATTGATGAAGCTTCTCCAAACCTGAATCAAATTCTTTTCTGACCGTCATCATAACAAGCGTGCCTCCTATGCCTCTATGCGTAAATGGTAGTTAACCGAATCGACCGGTTATATAATCTTCCGTGCGTTGATCCGTCGGATTGGAGAATAAGCTTTCCGTCTCGGCAAATTCCACGACTTCTCCATTTAAGAAAAATACCGTTTGATCCGACACCCTTGCCGCCTGATGCATGTTGTGCGTAACCATGACAATCGTATATTTCGTTTTCAGCTCTTGCGCGAGCTCTTCAATCTTCAAGGTCGAGATCGGATCCAGCGCCGATGTAGCCTCGTCCATAAGCAAAATATCGGGATTTACCGCGATCGCTCTCGCGATGCACAGCCGCTGCTGCTGTCCGCCGGAGAGGCCAAGGGCCGATTTTTTGAGGAAATCCTTCACTTCATTCCACAAAGCCGCGGACTTCAAGCTTGTTTCTACGATTTCATCCAGCTTCTTCTTATCCGTTATGCCATGCAGCCGCGGACCATAAGCAACGTTGTCATAAATCGATTTCGGAAAAGGGTTGGGCTGTTGGAATACCATTCCGACCTTGCGTCTTAATGACTCGACCTCAACTTCGTTTGCGTAAATATCTTTGCCGTCTATCAGAATCTCACCTTCAATCCGGGTTCCGGGAATCATATCGTTCATCCGGTTCAACGTGCGAAGCAGCGTCGATTTGCCGCAGCCCGAAGGTCCGATAAACGCCGTAATGGCTTTGTTCGGAATTGTAAGCGATACATCCTTGAGCGCTTGGAAATTTACATAAAACAAGTTTAGCTTTTTGATATCTATTAACGTCGTATTCATGATTTGCAGTCCCCCTCTAACCCGCCCTAGGCTGCTATAATCGAACGCTCGACGGGTTTGACTCGAACTCTATCATACTAGCGTTTTGTAAATCGCAAGTGCGTTTTATGTAAACGTAATGTTAAATGTCTCTTTGCGGAGCTTGTCAAGCTCGTCGGTTACATGCGCCGCTTGACGATGGGCTTGCTCGGCCAAATTTTCAATTTCCTTCGCGCTGGTCCGGTTAGCGGCCGCAGCTTGGAAGATCGCGCTGAAGGCGTTCTCCGCGTTCCGGACATGGGCTTCGCTTGCGCTCGTCTCGCTTCGGCCGGACTGCGCGAGTTGAACCGTTAGCTCGATCGCGTCCAAGACCGACTTCGTCAGCATGGTAATATCGTTGGCCGACTTCTTCGTTTGGTTCGCGAGCTTCATCACTTCTCCTGCCACAACCGCAAACCCGCGCCCGTACTCCCCGGCTCTTGCCGCCTCGATCGATGCGTTGAGCGCCAGCATATTGCTTCGTTCCGCCAAATCCTTAATCAGCTCGGACACTTTGCTGATGGAGCCCGCTTCTTCTTGAAGCTCCATCATGCGCTGCTCCTGCTGCTTCGACGTTGACGCGGCTCTTTCGATCGCCTCCGTCACTTTATCCAATGCGTTTTTGCCGCCTAAAGTCAGCTCCACCATTTCGCTTGACAACGTCCCGCCTTGCGAAGCCGACGACCGGACCGACCGGATCGCTTCTTCAATTTCCTTCGCCCGGACCACTACGGATCGAATGGTGTTCAGCTGAGACTGAACGGATTGGTCCTGCAGCTTGCGGGACAAACGAAGCAAGTCGCCCACCGTAAGAACGCCGGCAAAAATCCCGCCTCTCACCACGAGGACGCAGTCATATAAGACGCTATCATCCCGGTTAAGCGCGAAATCGATCATTCGCTCGGGGTCGCTGTCCGCTTCCACGCATAGCGGATTGGGGTCCATTAACACGGTAATCGGCTTTTCGTAAAATAAATCCGCGCTGTACCGGCTGCCGAGCTTAAGAAAAAAACGGTTCCTCATCACAAAGCCTTTTACTCTTCCCTTTATGTCGCAGATGACGACACATTCGCTTTCAGGGTGCTCCTTGAACAGGTCGCTAATTTCCTTGCAGGTATTCGACTCCTCCGCAACAGGCGCCTTACGGATGAATTCACCCAGACCCACTGTCATCCGTTCTTGCTTCAGCGCTTCGCTCCTAAGCCCGCTATCCAATAGTTCCGCAGCCATCTCGAATCCCTCTTTTCTCTCTTTTTATCTATGGCTACTATAGGACTATAGCATTAAACGTGGTCTATAAATGTGTTAACGCCATGTTAAATGTCAATGTTTGGCGAAGCCGCTTCGGGATATCGTATCAGATGGAGTCAGTATGATAAACTAGTAACGAGAATGAAGACATCGGAGGCATTGGCAACGACATGAACAAAAAGACCGTCTTGGATACAATAGATCGGCATGCGGACACGTTCCGCGGCATTTCTCTAGCCATCGGCAACCGTCCGGAGCTGGGGCACGAGGAAATGTTCGCATCCGGGCTGCTATGCGCGGAGCTGGAGCGGCAGGGCTTTCGGGTTGAACGCGGAATACTGGACATCCCAACCTCCTTTATCGGCGTATACGATACGGGCAAGCCGGGGCCGACGATTGCGTTCTTATGCGAATATGACGCGCTGCCGGAAATCGGGCATGCGTGCGGCCATCATTTGATCTGCTCAATGAGCATGGCTGCTGCTGTCGGACTAAAGGCCGTGATCGATCAATACGGCGGCGTCATCCGCGTTTACGGCACGCCGGCGGAAGAAACCAAAGGCGCTAAGGTGCCGATGGCCGAAGCCGGTCTGTTCGACGACTGCGACATCGCGTTAATGGCGCATCCTTACCACTCCTTTGAGCGGTCGGGCGAATCGCTGGCTTTAGATGCGCTGCGCTTCGAATATACAGGCAAGGCCGCGCATGCCGCAGCCAGCCCGCATGAAGGGATTAACGCCTTGGATGCCGTTATTGCGCTGTTTAACAGCATTAACGCGCTTCGGCAGCAAACAAGAAGCGACGCCCGGATCCACGGCATTATCGATAACGGGGGCATGGCTCCCAACATTATTCCGGATTACGCCTCCGCGAAATTTTATGTCCGTTCCGCAAGCCGCGCTTACACGAACGAGCTGACGGCCAAGGTGCTGCGCATCGCGGAAGCGGCGGCGATGGCGACGGGCTGCACGCTAAGCGTCAACAATTACGAGTTTTCATACGACGAGCTGCTTACGAACGAAGCGTTGTCGAGCCGGTTTAACGCCAATTTAATCGAGGCCGGCATTGCGCCTGAGATGATTGAAAGCGGCAAGGATCACGGCTCGCTTGATCTTGGCAACGTGTCCGTACGCTGCCCCGCCATTCATCCGTATGTCAAAATCGTCGAAGAACGCTATCCTCTTCACACGGTGGAGTTCCGCGACGCCGCGATGACCGGCCGCGCTTTGGAGCGCATGATATTCGGCGCTAAGATGCTGGCGGCTACGGCTTATGATGTCGTAAGCGATCCTGAGCTGCTCCGCCGCATTCGCGCTGAGTTTGAAGCTCAATCGGCTGTGAAACGGTAGACGAAATTAGCACTGGAGGAATAGGGCTGGCCATGCAAAATCAGGAACCCTCCCAACTAACCATTAAGATATGTCTGCTTGCAGGCAAACTCATTTTACAGAACGGCGGCGAGACCTACCGCGTCGAGGATACAATGAACCGCATCGCTTACGCGTACGGCATCGAAAGCTCGCACAGCTACGTTACGCCGACTGGCATTATTTTCGCAACAGACGGCGCCTCCCAAATAACAAGACTTGTCCGGATTTCGGAGCGGTCAACTAACCTTTTGAAGGTCTCGATGGTTAACGATATTTCTCGGAAAATCAGTAAAGGCGAACTGTGCGCCGAGGACGCCTATCGCCAGCTAAAGGATTTGGAAGAGAAGTCCTATGAATACCGGGAGCTGTATAAGGTGCTTGCGGCTGCGGCGGCAAGCGGCTGCTTTCTCATTATGTTCGACGGCAAATGGTCTGACTTTTTGACCGTATTTTTGATCGGAGGCGTCGGCTTTCTTTCCTTTTTAATGCTGCACCGTTTGGTTCCGGTTAAATTTTTTGCGGAATTTTTGACAGCCATCATTATAGGCGCCAGCTCGTCCTTAGCCGTGTATTTGGGCTTGGGCGGCGAGCTGGACAAAATCATTATCGGCTCCGTCATGCCGCTTGTGCCAGGGCTTCATATTACGAACGCCGTACGCGATCTGATGGCGGGACATCTTGTTTCCGGCTTATCGAAGGGGGCTGAAGCGTTCCTGACGGCATTTGCGATCGGCGCGGGTATCGCGACGGTCTTATCCTTTTATTAATGGTTTAAGGGAGCCGAATGTTTATGTACATCATTTCGCAGCTCATTACGAGCTTTATCTCATCCGCTTTGTTCGGATTTGTTTTCAACGCGCCCAAGCGCCTGCTGCTGCAATGCGGCACTGCCGGCATGGCCTGCTGGATGGTCTACACGATTGGAATCCGGTTAGATCTGGATATTATCCCGGCAACGCTGATCGCGGCAACCTTGGTGACCATCATCAGCCAATGGTTCGCCAAGCTTTACAAAACGCCGATTATTGTGTTTAACGTGCCGGGCATTATTCCTCTCGTTCCCGGAGGGATTGCATATGACGCGATGAAAAACGTCGTTTTGAATCAATATGATACGGCTGTTCAGCTGGCCGTTAAAGCCTTTATGATATCCGGCTCGATCGCAATAGGGCTTGTTCTATCGGAGGTCATCAACCAGGTCATACGAAGATCGATACGCTAAAAAGGAGGCTCCGCAACAATGGAGGCAGTCAACGAAAAAGTCGTCTACGAAAACCCGCTGCTGTCGATCCGCATCTTCCGCGCGCAGCGGCAGGAGGTCGGCTATACGAATTGGCATTATCATAAGCAGCTGGAGCTTTTGCTCGTGCTCGACGGCAGGCTCGATGTTTATTTGGAGGAAGACAGCTTCCATATGCGGGCCGGCGATCTCGTTATTATCGGCGATTCCGAGCTGCATCGGGACCGCAGCAGCAAGCATTTGGATTATATCGTGCTGCAATTCGATATCGATCAATTTTTCGATCACAGCTCCATTCCTTATATCCGGTATTTCTCGCAGACCCATATGCCGCTTAGCAAAGCCAATTATATTTTTAAAGAAAACGAGGCGATCAAAGCGCAGGCCGCCGCGTGTATCGAAGGCATTCTGAAGGAAGCCTCCCGCAAGGAAACCGGCTATGAGCTTGCCGTGAGCATCCTGATCAAGCAAATCTTGCTGTTATTGCTGAGAGGCGACACGCGGAAGATGCTCGTGGAGCAGGACAACTTCGATAAAATCCGGCTGAAGCCTGTGCTGGATTACGTGGAGAATCATTTGACCGACCGGATCCAAGTGGAGGAAGTATGTAAAATCGCGAATATGAGCTACTATTATTTTGTCAAATATTTCAAAAAGACGATCGGCCTTTCCTTCACCGAATATGTGAATTACCGGAAGGTGAAATGGGCGGAGCGGATTCTTCTGACGAAGGATTTGAGCATTTCCGAGGTTGGCGAGCGGATCGGCATGCCGAACATGGCGCACTTCTATAAGATGTTCAAAAAATATAACGACTGCTCGCCGAAGCAGTTCCAGCGCAAAATGTCCACTTGGCAGCGGCAATAATAGCTGTTGCTGCGCTCTCGCAAGCGCTAATTCCCGTGATGATGGTGCCGCGGCGCGCGCAGACGCTAGTGCCGTGGCCGCTGCGCAGACGTTAGTGCCGTGGCAGCACCGCGACAAACTGCACAGACGCATATTGTCGCTGTCGACATTTAAGCTCGTGTCGCGTTACTACGTTCCTGAGATCAGCTCGCTCCAAGCTATTAGTATCGCGTGGCGTCACTACTTGCTCAGAACCGATGCGGTTCGGACAATTAGTTGCGCGTGGCGTCACTATTTGCTCGAGAGTAGCTCACTCCAGGCTTTTAGTATCGCGTAGCGTCACTATTTGCTCAGAACCGATGCGGTTCTGGTAGCGTCAAGAAAGTTGTGTAGCAGGGTTTTCCATCGGGACGATGGATATTTTTAGTATTTAGTGATGGTTTGCCGGGGGCTTCGCCCCCAGCTAAGTTTCTTGCTTCTCTTTGAGTGGGCCATA
>NZ_QXQA01000026.1 GCF_003583765.1 Paenibacillus nanensis | reverse complement strand
TTGCGGGGGCTGCGGAACGTAACCGAGCAAGCGCTGATGACCGCAGCGGTCCAGAACATGAAAAAGATCGCCTTCCATCTAGACCGGAAGGCGAAAGAGGCGTAAGCCATCTTAAAACGCCTCAAAAGCAACTGAAAAAACAAAAAAGAAACCCCGACGTTTGAAAAAACGTGGGGTTTCTCTACAATCTGGGGCTATCCAACGGATAGCCCCTAATTCATTATGATGCCTTTGCTTGAATTAAATAGTAAAACCCCGTCGTTTTGATTCCCTTAGCACTTGCGTATTTTTCGAATTGTGAAACGATCTGCTTGTAACATTCTTCTCTAACAAATTGCCTAAATCCGTCACTCTGCCCGAAACAAACCATTTCGAACACATCTTCAGCTGTTGGAAGCCATACTGTTTCCTTCAAGACAGACATGTCAATGTCAGTTAGACCACTTGTTTCTAACCTCTCTTGAATTTTCTCCAGTATTGGGGTGCCTGCCGTAGGCGGAGCGAATAGTCCCGGAAAGTATAGCCCGCATTCTGCTCCTTCCCCGTTGCCGTCGCCGGGATGAAACAACAGAATCGTTCCACCGGGCCGAACAACTCTATTGCCCTGATTGTACCAGCTCGTCGGCCCTTTCTTAGTGTAGGCGATATCAAAATAATCATCAGGAAAAGGCAATCCTTCATTAGTCCGCCCAACTACGTACCGCATATTTAATTTTCGATTCCGATTAGCTGTCGCAATAAAACCCTGCGTCATGTCATACCCTACAATTTCATTGGCATGGGTTTCCCATTTAACTGTATAGTCTCCATGACCGCAACCAACATCCAATACTTTACCATGTAACAAAGAGGATAGCTTCTCAGTCAAGATTTCTTCTGCTGCCTGCCCCTCGTAATTATTTCTCCAAGTGTATTCGTATTTCCCCGTCTTGGCTGCTAATTGATTGCACCATTCTAATGACTGATTTTTCAGGTATTCTGGGTGCTTTGTCAAATCAGGAAACATTGTTGCAACACCTCCAACATGAGATTTGCCGGCCAGCATGAATAAGATACTTAATATTGCCAAAAAAGTATAGACTTATAAAGTTCTTGGATTTATAATACGATTATAGGGAATCGGGATAGATCCCCTCTGCTTTAAATCACTCAAAAACATGCTAACGACACTTTGCAGTGTCGTTTTTTTCGTTCATAGCTACTCGTTTTAGTAATCGATAGGATGTTACCAATGCCCTTCTCCCCTTTGTACCGTTCTTCACTGATATTAGGATGATCGGCACGAACCGAACGGGCTATGGGCTTTCTCCGGATTATTGGGAGTCCAGCATCGAAGAGGATTATCCGTCATGCTGCTCGTGCTTCGAGTCATTTTGGGCTGCAACAAAGCGGGTACTATTGCTGGCGGCTTGCAGCAGGTTAAAAAGGAGGGCCTCTCGCCCTCCTTTTTTCGCGTATACAATGAACTACTGTTCCGTCACCCTGTTATCGCTCTCTTCGAAGCAAGCTGGCGTTTCGCCGACAACAAGAATACAATCGCAGATACGGCGACGGACGCCGCGCAAACGGCAAATAGCATACCGTAGCTTGAATATTGGGAAACCCAGCCTAGCCCGATCGATCCGAGTCCGATGCCAAGATCAAAAGCAGTCATAAACGACGCATTGGCCACTCCCTTCTTATCCGGATGGGAAAGCCGCAAATTCGCTGCTTGCAAAGCCGGCTGAGCCGATCCGAATCCGATCCCGTAAAGCACTGCCGAGACTATGATGCCGGCCAATCCGTCGGCGAAGCTGAGCACGACCAGCGACAATATCGTTAGCGCAAGCGCCGGCACGATGACGCCGCTTTCGCCATAGCGGTCCGACAGCTTCCCTGCGAGCGGTCTCGCCGCCGTCAGCGCCAAAGCGTATACCAGAAAAAAAGTGCCGGAATTGACCCGAATCGATTCCGCGAACAATGGCAGAAAAGTCGTAATTCCGCCATAAGCAACCGCCAAAAAAAATAATGCGGATGTAACCGGCAGAGCCGATTTCTCGAACAATACGAGTTTGCCGCCGCCCTGCTTCGGCTGGAACGGAATGCGCGTCGCGAAAACAAGCGCAAGAGCCGCAACAGACAAGCCCGTTGTCGCCAGAAACAGGGTGTGGAAAGAAGCGCTTTGGAGAACCCATAATCCAAGCATGGGTCCGACCGCCATCGCAATGGTCATCGCCATTCCGAACCAGCCCATCCCCTCTCCTCTGCGCGAATCCGGGATAATATCTGTGACCGACGTGCTGACTGCCGTTGTCGAGAAAGCCCAGCTCGCGCCGTGCAGCGCGCGCAGCGCAATCAGCCCCGCAATACCGCCCACCCAATCGTACAAATACATCGCCACCGCAAAGATAAGAAGCCCCCAGATCATAAACCGTCTTCTGCCATATCGGTCCAGCATCCCGCCTACGATTGGCCGGAACACAACCGCAGTCAGCGTGAACGCGCCCGCCGCCAATCCGACATGCGTTTCGCTGCCTCCCAATTGCTTAATAAAGAGCGGCATCGTAGGCAGCAGCAAATAAAAGCCGGTGAATAGCACCAGCATCCCCAAAGACAATTGAATAAAGGACTTCGTCCACAGTCGTTCCATACGAGCCTCCTACTGAAATTATTGTTTTTAGAAATCTGCTTCTTCACGGACGCGCTCGATTTCTTCCTTGACCCACGCGATGTCGACCTCCGCAAGCCGTTTCCGATGATCGAGCGCTCTCAGCAACTGAACTCGCTGTCTCTCCGGTTCCGGCTTATAGCTCTGGA
This sequence comes from Paenibacillus nanensis, assembly GCF_003583765.1. Lineage (GTDB taxonomy): Bacteria > Bacillota > Bacilli > Paenibacillales > Paenibacillaceae > Pristimantibacillus > Pristimantibacillus nanensis. The sequence goes on along the minus strand of NZ_QXQA01000026.1, from coordinate 49,979 downwards.
GATCCGATTCAAACCCGGCAAGCAGCCTGTAGTTTTTTTCGATGATATGCAAGTATTGGGTCAAGCAATTCAAGCGCACAGTTTTGTCCACGTACAGGAAATAGACCATTTTGAACCGGAAAATAAGCTCCGTCTCGCCGTCCATAGACGATTCAAGCGGTTTCTCCATTAATTGCAGAAATCGGATTCTACCGGCTTCCGTAATTTCATAAATTTTTTTCGTTCGCCCTCCTTTCGTTTCTTCCTCAAGCCGCAGACGAATCCACCCTTCTTCCGTCATCCGGGAGAGCAGCGGGTAGAGTGTCCCCGAGCTGATCTTCCGCCCCATTCCGACCGAGTTTTTCAGCACATCCTGCAGCATGTAACCATGTTTTTCGCCTGTCATGAGCTCTCCGAGCACAAACAACTCATACAAACTGCATCCCCGCCTCTACATATGTCGTTTCGATATATATATTATATGTCGATACGACATATACAGTCCATCAAAATTTGTAAAAATACTTCAGATTGGGTCTATTAAAAAACACGCCCGATGCGACTATCCGCACCGGGCGCGTATTTCGAAATTTCATCTCTAACTTATGGAATACGATAGTATTTCGCCCTCTGCCACTGCCATCGGTTCGTTCTTCACTAATGCCAGCGTTAGTTAGCGAACTACTTCTTTCAACTGTTCATCCTTATTACGAGACTCTTTCAAAGAATGAATCAATACGATAAGGACACCAATGCATAAGAAGGAATCCGCTACATTAAAAACGGGGAAATGGATAAAATGAACTTGAATCATGTCCACAACTTCCCCTTTCATAACACGGTCTATAAAATTACCCAGCGCTCCGCCTAATATAAGGGCTAAGCCATACGGCAATATCGTTTTTTCACGGTGCGCTTTAGGTAGATAGAGCATTATTCCGATAAGGACAACGGTCGTTGCGATAATAAAAAATGGGATTTGACCTTGCAAAATGCCAAAGGCAGCTCCTCTGTTTCGGATGGATGCAAGCCCGAGAACTCCAGGTATTAAGGGGATTTCTTGTCCGATTTTCATATAAGCTGACACTAGCCATTTTGCCGTATGGTCCGCAATCATCACAAATAAGGCTATACAATAGTAACGAATCACGATGTGAGCTCCTCTCCCGTTTCTCAATCCTTTTTGACAACCGGCAATGTCAAGAAAAACTCGGCGCCTGCCCCCGGTTTGCTCTGCACTCCAATTTGACCGCCATGCTCTTCTACGATTCGTTTGCATATCGCAAGACCCAATCCGGCTCCCCCGAACGCGCGGGAACGTGATTTTTCTCCTCGATAAAAACGTTCGAACAAGTAAGGAGTATCCTCTTCGGAGATTCCATTCCCATTATCTCTGATCACAATCCGAATTTTGTCCGATTCGTCTCGCGTCGAAATTGTAATTTCAGCAGGTTTGCCGGCATATTTTTTTGCATTTTCGATGATATTTTCAAACACCTGCGCCATACGATCACTATCTGCTTGTATAGGTCTTGAAGGGAAGGGGCGTTCCACATTTAATACAATCGCAGCATCATGAAACTCCATTTCGAAAGGCGCTATCATTGCTTCGAGGAACTCTTGGCTGTCTAGCTCCCGGAAGTCCATCATAAGCTGCCCTGACTCTAATTGCGAGAATTGAAACAGATCTTCAATTAAGCGGTCAAGCAGATCGGTTTTGTTTTTAATAACCGCAAGATATCTGGTGACCTTCTGCTCATCCCGGGCTATGCCGTCCTGCAAACCTTCGACGTAACCGCGAATGGATGTAATCGGAGTCCGCAAATCATGGGAAATATTTGCGATTAGCTCATTGCGTGCCCGTTCGTAAGCAGCTTGCTGGTCCAGAGATTCCTTTAACCTGGCTCTCATGATATCGAAAGCGGAACTGAAACGGCCCATCTCGTCGTGGTACCGATTCCGGATCTCAACATCCAAATTGCCATTCATAATCTGTTCCGCGGCAGCATTCAATTCCTTAAGAGGCAGGAGGATGCGTTTTGTAATGATTCGCGCTAATAGATAAGCGCATATAACAAACGCCACCGCCAGAAAACCGATCAGGAACAACAAGTTTAAACCAGGAGCTTCTTCGATTGGATCGATAGGCTTCTCTCGAACTCCGGATACGCTCATCAAAATAACAGGAATAATAATGATCCCGGTCAACGTTGCGATCAACTTAAAGCGAATTCCGAACTTCACCGCGGACCACCGTCAAGCTTGTAGCCGACCCCCCACACCGTTTTGATCATCGTTGGATTGGCCGGGTCGACTTCGATTTTTTCTCGAATTTTTTTGATATGAACGGTTACGGTATTCAAGTCTCCGTGTTCGTCGAGCCCCCATACATGCTGGAAAATTTGTTCGCGAGTCAGTACCTGATTCGGATGAAGGGCAAAAAAACGAAGCACCTCGAACTCCCTAGCCGTGAATGGGACAGGTTGATTTCGGACCGTAACTTCATAAGCCTTAATATTAAGCTCCAGATCTTGATATCGGACGATTTCCGATGTCCCTACAGGAGACGAAAGCTGATTGGCCCGTCTGAGCTGCGCTTTTACCCTTGCGATAATTTCACCTGGGCTAAAAGGCTTAACGACATAATCGTCTGCGCCGATCCCTAGTCCGATAATTTTATCCACATCGCTTTTCTTGGCGCTAAGCATGATGATCGGTATCGACGATTCCGAACGGATCGTGCGACATACTTCCATACCGTCAAGCTTGGGCAGCATTATATCCAATATCATCAATTGCGGCAGGTACTCTCTGTATAGATGGATCGCCTGTCTTCCGTCGCTGGCGATGATGACCTCAAACTGTTCTTCCTCCAGGTAGTCTTTTAACAATTCGGCGATTTCTTTCTCGTCTTCCACGATCAAGATTCTATCAAACCGCACAGGCTCACCCCATTTAAATCAAAATATCTTTTTTCCTTATCATCATAACACTACCCGTGTATAGAACACCAAAATAAGCCAGGATGACGGCCAATCCGCCCCACAAGTCCATCACAGCCATATCTTGTAGAGGATAAAAGGGAATAACCTTCATTTGATAACCGATAAAAAGATATTTAACTTGCGGAATTCCCTCGACAAGCGGAGAAACAGCTAAAAGTACGAGGGCTGCTCCGATCGAACCGCCCGAATTTGTCGTCAGCAAGGCAATGAAAATAACAATCATACCGAATGTCAGATTAGGCAGCACAGATAATAGAACGATTTGAGCCGCAATCCGGGCCCCTCCGCCAGATGGATAAAAAATTTCGCCGACAACAGTTCGCTCTCCCCACCCAAAAGCCAGAGTCCCGACAATATAAGAGGAAAGAACCAGAAAAATAAGCAGAATCGTCACAACGGTTAATAGAGACACAATTTTGGCATGAAGCAGATCTATCCTGCTTACCGGGCAAAGAAGCGCCCTTTTCAGGTTGCCGCTCCGGTATTCCTCCGCAATGGTATCTGCCGCCAGGATCCCGATCATAATAGGAATAAAAAATATACTGTTGCGGAGCACGATCAATGGAAACGACTGACCATTGGGCTCGAAGCCAGTGAAACCGGCTGCTTCGCGATGGATTTGAAACACAGCCGATATTTCTACGGCAGTCAATATGAGCATGCACACATACAGCTTTTTCTGCCGAAACACTTTGAAGAGTTCGCATTGTATAAGCCTGAACAAGGAGCGCGCCCCCTTACAGAATGAAATCTTTTCTTTTTACGATAATTGCGGTAACGAGATAGAAAACGACGATATATCCGGCAATCACCGCGATGATTTGAGATGCAGCCTCCCCGCTAATCGGATGAACATATTCATGAAAAAAATACATTTGATGCACAATGGAATAAGGCTCGAGATGCTCGAAGGCTTTCAAGTATTGCGCGGCGGTCAACATGCCGATGGATAATCCGATTGTCGTGCTTATATTCGCCGCAAGTACGGCTATTAAAATCACTATCATTCCGCAAGCCATATACGGCAGAAGCATGGAGAATGTCAGGCGGAGCGTCAACCAAACGCCTTCTGTCGGCGTATACAACGATCCGGCATACAGTGTTTGTCCCCCCCAACCGAATGCGAGCGTTCCGATCGCGTATTCGGCTGCAATGGAGAAAACAAGCAGAAATGTTATGAATACGAATAAGGAGACAATTTTGGCATTAAGCCATTCGATTCGCCGGACAGGACGCAGTAATGACATTTTTAACGTGCCGGTTTTCACTTCGTCTGTTATCAGGTCGGCAACATAAACGGGAATAAATACGGTCATAAATTGAGCCATGCTGTTCAGGAGCGTCAACGGGAGAGACTGGCCATTAGGCATCAGAATTACCGACTTCCATTCCCCGCCTTCGTTATAGAAATGTACAGTTAACCAGGCGTGTACGGCCAGGACAGCCATAAAAATATAAAGTTTTTTTAATCGAAATGTTTTGTAAAGCTCGTTTTGGATCAATCTGATCACGGCCCTCCATCTCCTTCCGTTATGCCGAGAAAGAATTGCTCAAGCGTCTGAGGCCTTCTGCTAATGGTTCGAATTTGGACGCCGCTCGTCACGAGCAGTTGATTCAGCTTGAATGAGCAATCGCCATAGGTTTGGACGGTGAGCTGGTCTTGGGAGCGCGAAATGGAAATGACCTCGGTTGCTGTTCTTAGAAGCTGCTCCGCTTTGTCCGGTTCCGAAGTGACGATTTCTACGGTTTCCACTCCCGTAGCCAGCAGCTGCCTGATTTCCCCCTCCGCAATCAGCTTCCCTTTCCGGATAACGCCTGCCTTCGTGCATATTTGTTCGACTTCGTGAAGCAAATGGCTTGAAATGAGAAAAGAGATGCCTTGCTCCGCCGCGAGCTGCGCGATCAACTCCTTAATCCCCCTCATTCCTTGCGGATCCAATCCGTTCGTAGGCTCGTCCAGAATGATCAGCTTCGGACGGTTTAGGAGCGCGCCCGCAATGCCAAGCCGCTGCTTCATGCCAAGCGAAAAAGTACCAACCTTGTCTTTAGCCCGATCGGCAAGACCAGCGATGTCAAGCACTTCATCGATCCGCTTTCGGGTTACCCCCGGCAAAAGATTCGCCGTCAGCTTGAGATTATCATAGGCGGAAAGGTACGGGTAAAATGCCGGATTCTCAACAATGGCGCCTACAAGAGAGATAGCTGCCTTAAACTGCGATTTCAGATCAAACCCGCCAATCCTAACCTCGCCAGCATCGGGATGAACTAGACCCGTTATCATGCGGATCGTCGTTGTTTTTCCAGAACCGTTGGTACCGAGGAACCCGTAAATATCTCCTTCCTCCATGCGAAGATCCAGACGATCCACGACGGTCCTGGATCCGAAAATTTTCGTCAATCCTCGTACTTCCAGAAGTATCTTATTTCCCATAAGCTTTCCCCCATTATCTTTGATGATGAGCCTTGCCTTTCATCTTAACCACTGAAAATTAATAGCTGCCTCTATAAAAATAAAAGTTTGATATTGAAATAATTAAAATTCGATAAATGGATAAAGGTTGTATCTTCTTTCGACCATGGTTGTACAACAAAAAGGAGAGGGTCAACTGCCCTCTCCTCCCTGCTATTCTTTATTACTTAGCCTTATGCGCCCAAAACTCCAAAATGCTGTTCCAGCCATTCAGCTCATTACCGTAGCCGACAAACTTGATGAATTTGGCCTTTACAGGCTTAGGGAACGGAAAATTCTCGATGCTGTTAGGCGAAGGCTTACGGCTCTTCTGGTGATCGAGTATTTTCTCAAAATGAACACCGTCTTCCGATACTTCGATGTCGAAGGTAGAGTAACGCGTATTGCCATTGTAGAACAAAATGCTGACCTGATCGATCCTCTGCGCCTTCTCCAGCTCGACCAGCAAATATTGGCCGATGCCGTCAGCCGACCATCTGGAATCCGGATCGCGGTCCATGGTATGAATCGGCAGGTTGCCGTCATTGGCGCTGGCCGTAACCTGACGGATGGCCGCAAGCTTGCCTTCCGGCTCCGCCATCGGCTCCAGCACCGTAAAGGTTCGGGACGCGGATACCGTAACGCCATTCATTTTGGCGGTTGCGGTAATTTTGATCGTACCCGGTTTTTTCGCTTTGAATACATTGCCTTTGATGCTGCCAAGCTCTTTGTTATCTACCGTATATTTTACCTTGATTCCGGCCAGTACGGGATCGGTCACATCCCCGTTGTTTAGTGTGATCAGCGACTTTAATGCACCTTCATTCCCGGCGCTGATCGCATCGCTTGTCGTTCTCCAGCCGAGCACGGAACGGTCAGGTGAAAGGGTAATGCTCTTCGGCAGCGCCGGATTAGCCGCAACCTGGAAGGTCACTTTGTATTCCTGTGTTTGACCGTTATTGGCGACTTGAATCGTACCGGTGCCGTTCGGGCCAGCAGGCTGCTCGATTCGAATAGAAGCGCTGCTGGCAAAAGGTGTTGCCTCCAGTGTCGGCGTATCTTTGGTTCCGTAAGGCAGAACAATCGAGTACGCTGTCTTTAGAAACTGCACGCCTTCCACCGGCTCGCCATTCACCAGCACCGAGGCAAGCCCTAACGCCAACTGGCTGTTACGTCTTGCGAATTGATCCTCATAGAGGCTTTGCGGCGATAACCGCTCGCCTTCCCCAATACCTATCGCCATATCGAACGGCTTCGTGTCCGCTTCCGGAATCGAACCGGTAATTTGTACGTTTACGCCGTTTACCGGACCTTTTGTGCCGATGACGTAGCCGTTGCCAAACTGCTCGGATTCCACAATGATGCCGTTTTTGCTGCTATGCGCCTTAAGTCCTGTCGTGTTCCAGAATACACTCTCGGTCGTGACGACACCATGACGGTTGGTTGCCGACGAACCGTAATCCCGTGTAATGGCGGAGATGGCGTCGCCGTTTACCGTCATGTTGTCAATCAAATTCGCCATGCTCAGGTACATATGGAAATCGGTCAAATAGAAGGAGTTCTCCGAGTACACATTGTGCAGGACATTGCCGTTCGCGGAGAAGTTCGCATACGTGAAGCTGTGTCTTGCGCCAACCGCGTTGCTGTCCGTAATCAGATTATCGTTGCCGATAAGCTGATACAAATACCCGTTGCCATTAGCGCCGCGGTATTGCGGATACTGCATCGTGACATGGTCGACTGTTATATTTTTAGTCCGGTCAAGTATGATGCCTTTGGATAAAATGTGATACGTGGAGTTGCCCTCCGGCTTATACGTACTGATATTGCGGATCCAGCTGTTGGCGGCTGCAATGACATTTATAACCTTTGCATTATCTGTCTCATAGCCGGCTGTCCCCTCCACCTTGAAATCATCCTCGCCAAGACCACTCTTCGAATTTTGGACGTTCGCAATCGAGAAATCTTCCAGTCCGATCTCCGAGATTGGCGCTGCCGTCTTCGTAATCGTAATGTTATCTCTTATCTTCAGCGGGTAACGGGTAGGGATGTCTATGGTCAGCGTGTTGTGAGCTTCATCTACGGCAACAATCTGCCGGTAGAAGATAGGCTCTACCTTGCCAAGGCGCGAGGCCCATTTGTTCTGCATCCCCAGCTCCGCCAGAAACTCTTGGGTGGTATCGAAGGTAATCAGCACATAGTCGCCTACGGCAAAACCTTCGGCATGATTAACCGGAAGCAGCACGGTAGGCTTGGTGAGGGACTTTCTTAGCTTAGCTGATGTATCCGTCTTCACCCAGTCACCGCCGCCAATCCGGATAATATCCTTCTGCTTCATATATTCGGAAGCATTGTACAGAAACGTCTTGCCGACGCCTGCTCCCTTGAGCACGACGTTGCTGGCGTTAATGCCAAGCGCGTAGGCTTGTCCAGGAGGCGGATTCAGCTTGTAGGTGCCTTCCGGTAAATAGACGACACCGCCGCCGGCGGCCGATACATCGTTAATCGCCTGTTGAATGGCCGCAGTCGAATCGGTCTGCCCTGTGGAATCTGCAAAATAAGGCGTTTTCGTTACATCAATGCTTCCTGTCAGTTCTACGGTTGGAAGCGGAGCTTCTCCCCGGTGGTACCCCGCATAAGAGAAATCGTGAAGGAATCGCCCTTCCGCATCCTCAAGGCCCGGATACCAGTCGTCCGGGTACAGCTGGGTACGCCCGTCCGCTTCAAGCGGAATCGTACCCGGCGGAACAGCAGTGCCAGCCGCATAAGCTAATTTACCTTGCGAACCCGTCATGATTGTGCTTACCAGCAAGCAAGCCGTCATCATCATGAACAACAATCTTGTTTTCATCCATCAGTTCCTCCTCATTATGGTTCAAAATGCGATTAACATGATAGCGATTACAAAATCATCCGCCCTCCTCCCTATACTCCAAGTACAGGCACCCAAATTATAGAATGGTTATCTTGGAATTGGGTATGGGCAAAAACTAGATTTCGATTGATCATTTGGCCAGCGAATCGGCAAAATTAACCATTCTATTGATTAATTCTGAAAAAAGAGCATAAAAAACTGCCCGCAAAAGCAGGCAGCTCCTCAGAATTCCATTTCTCTTAATTGTGTTATTACACTGGGTAAATATTCTTGCGGGTGTAAGATAGTTGCCACAAAAATGGTTATTAGAATAACAACCGCCAAAATCAAACTTTTGAGGACTTTTGATTTTATCTTTTGTGTGATAAACAGGGTGAATGCCAAAAAAATAACATTAACAAAAAGTGTTATCGGTATGGTTATAACTCTTGCAAGGCCGGTAAAAGGGAAAAATTTTATTAATAAAATCATGGTCGCAATACTTGGTATCAGCGATAAAAAGAGGATAATAACCAGTTTCCTCATATGGAAATCTCCTATTTTGTTAGCTTGGGCTGCAAATAAGTACAAATAATTTGCTTGACGAAATGAATTCTATTCTTAAGTTATACTCTACCGTTGTCATTTCTGAATTATTTTTTAAAAGCAACTTGTCGGAGCGCCCCGGCAATCCTCGTCATCTACCCCATACTTCTCATGTGATTGATTGATGGTCTCAACCCGCATATAATGCGGTTTTTTTTATCTGACTTTTTATTAGCTATAAGGTCGTCATCCAAACAACTGATGTTTTTACTTCCACCCGGCAAAAAACTTATAGCCTTAACCGTAAATGAACCATAAAAAACCACCTTGATGAATCGTTCCATTTATCAAGGCGGTTAATGCGTTTTATGTTTTGATAAGTCAGATCATCCAATATTACATAGCTGCTTTGAAGAGAGCTTGTTCAAACGTAGCCCTCTCACTTCGATTTTTCACCTGTTACTTTGAAGTAAATTTGATAAGGCTCATACCCGATATCCCGTATTCGTTTGAACGTAATGGCAGGGTCCTGATGGACGGTTTTGAAGAAATACCGCCAGCTCCCCCATTCGCGCTCATTTTCGTGCTCGATGGCGGATGCGAAATCCTCACCCTCCGCGTAGAGCTGCCGTTCCGTCTCGCACAAGCCCGCCAGCACTTCCGGCCCATAACGGAAGGCGCCTGTCCGGACGTCATCCGGCAGCGGGACAAATCGAATGCCGATTGGCAGCACAATCGAGACGGTATCCCCTTCCTTCCATTCTCTGTGAATCTCATAGAATCGGCCGCTATCCCCAGTAGTCCCCTGCAAACGGCCATTGACGTACACGGACGCCTCCGCCATGATCCACTCCGGTATACGGCAGCGGAGCGTAAACGTTGTCGGCGCGGCAGCGGATACAATGATATCGTATTTGCGGATGGCAGGCATATTTTCATTCGCCGCTGCCGTATCATTGATGGCTTGATAACCGGCCGTGTTGGACGAGTACAGCAGGCTGCCGCTCATTTTGTCCTGCTTCTGAACGATCCGTATGTCGTTGCCTTCAATGCTTGTGTGCAGCTCGGAATCGAAATATTGACTGATATAGACGATAGCCTCGTCCTGATAATAAATCCACTTATTCCAGGCTGCATTCGCCTGAACCATCGTCCCGTGACAGCAGAAGAAACTGTCGGTTTCCGTGCTCCAATCCTTGCGTAAACCGGCTTTCATGGGAAGGAAGTAAGTCAGCAGGCCTGTTCGGGGATGGTTATGCTGGCTGCCCGTCAAGCCATATTCCTGATAATAGGCTTGCGCCATAATGCCATTGTACAGATTGTATTCGATATACTGCGCGTAGGCAGGGTCGCCAGATTGACGGAACAAAAAATCCGCCAGCCGAATCATATTATAGACCGTGCAATGCTCTTGATTCTTGTCGCCCAGTCGCGCTTTCATCTTCATCTTCGGCATCCAGACCTCTCCAGAAGTCTGACCGCCTGTCGCAAGACTTCCCCTTTCCGTAACCGCGCAATTCCAGTACGCTTTCACGATGGACAGCCATCTGTCGTCCCCTGTAACCTCATAGGCTCTCGCACAGCCGAGCACTTCCGGGATCGTCGTGTTTGCGTGCATATTCGTAAGCGGATCCTTGCCCTCTAGCAAAGGCTGAAACAGCCGGCTGCGGTAATAGCGGTCCAGCAGCACACGATATTTGTCCGACCCGGTTATTTGCAGCAGATCGGCCCAAACCTCAAGCATGCCGCCTGTCTCCACATCGAGGATATCGTCGAATTGCTCTCTGGTGAAGGTGCCGCTCCAATCGACAAACCAGTCCGCGAACCGATCCACGATATCCAGTGCCTGCCGATTACCGGCGTACTGCCAGGCGTCGACCAGCCCCATCAAAATTTTGTGCAAATTGTATTGGGGCGCCCAGATGCTTTTACCCCTTGCAATCCAGTGCAGATACTTTTCGGGAATCGGACCGACCCACTGACCGCCGTTATCCCGTTGGCATTCATGCAGCTCCTGCACGATAGCATCCAGTTTGGCCTTTAGTTCGATGTCGCCGCTTTCTTCATAATGCAGCGCGGCGCCCGACAACCAATGGCCAAGAAAATGGCCGCGCAATTGGCAGACCGGCGTTTCCCAGCCGCCATGCGCCCCTTCGGGAATCGTTCTGCCGTGAAATCTGCCGGCTTCCAATTGGAAGTTAAACAACAGATGGCCGCTGTCCAGCTTCATCAGATAGCTTCTGTTCGCTCGTTCCCTGCGAATCAGATCATGCTCTTTCACAATAACCTGCTTGCCCTTCAATGCTTTCATTGTGTCCCTCCTGTCGATAGGTTGCCCGGACCTGCTTTCAGCCCTTCAGCCCGGATACCGCAATGCCTTTATTAAAATATTTTTGTCCCAGCATAAATAGTAGAATTGGCGGAATGAGCACCATCGTGGCCGCCGCCATCAACAGCTCCCATTGAGCTGTATAATAGCCAATAAATTGCTGCAGGCCGAGCACCAGCGTTAACTTCGATTCCTTGTTCATGTAAGCAAGCGGGCCCGGAAAATCGTTTCACACACCCAGAAACTGAAACGGTGCGACCACAAAGACGGCCATTTCGATAAAGGCAATATGACGCGCGTGAAGATGTAAAAGCTTGCCCACGCTACCCCCGTCGCTGCATCACCACAACATCCAAACTTAGCTCGGCCAATGCCGGATTCACGTCTCTGTCCGGCGTCAGATCGAGCATCGGGCAACCGTCGATATCGAAATGCACGCGCCGCAGTCCCGTACAGCGCGGTTCATCGATGCCGGAGCGGGCATGGTAGACGTTCCAAATAACGCCGTCGTCATCCGTGACATAGGAGTTATGACCAGGGCCATATTCGCCCGGTACATGTCTGGATGTCAGCAGCGGATAGTTGCCCTTAGTCCAGCTCGCCGGATCAAGCAAGTCCGCATCGGGTTCGGCGCTTAGCAAGCCGACACAGTAAGTAGCGTCGACCATAGCGGCGGCGAAGGTAACGAAGATTTTGCGATCGGTGATTAGGGCGAAAGGACCTTCCTCCACGAAGGTGCGGTTGTTCGTCCAGCCGTAGTCAGGCCGCGAAATCCAGACCGGTTCGCTCTTCAGCCGCCATGGCTTGCCTCCATCAACCTCCGCGATATAAATCCAGGACCCCAGATCATGCGGTATAAGCTGCCGCTGAGCCCATAACGCGTATACGCGGCCGTTCCATTGCAGGATCGTCATATCTAGCGTGATGCCATGTTCGAATAGCGGGCTTCCGTCCTGCCGCACGACACGTACCGGCGTCTCCCAGTCTGCCGCAACAACCGGATCGCCACCCTTCTTCAGCCGCATGACATGGGACTGAATATGAATAAATTCGCCCGTGCTTCCGGCAAAGAACAGATACAATTGTCCGTCGATTTCATGAAACTCCGGTGCCCACAGGAAGTTTTTCAAAATGTCGTAAGAGTCCGTATCCAGCAGCCTGATTTCTTCTGCCGTTACCAGATCCGGAATGGACTCGGCGCTTCTGATCGAGAGGGACCGATTGCCGTCCGCATCGTTGGTTGCGATAAAATAATAGCGGCCGTTCCACTTGGCGATGCAGGGATCTGCGCGGTGAGCCGCAGCCGGAAATGGGAAGCGCTCCTGCCGGATGCGCCCCGTTGCGCGGTAAGTTCCCGGCCGTTCCCAGTCGATTCCCGACGTATCCCAGTCGACCCGCTTGCTCGCCGTTGTGCCGTCGCTGTAAACTACCGTCGCGCCAACAGCCTGCAGCTGCTCCGTTCCCCCCGCAGCCTCAATGCGCTGCGGCGCCTCGGTGCGCACATGGATGGGCACGGTCAGCTTGCGGACAAGCCGCTCGCCTATTTGCGGCGGCACCGACATGACATTGCGAGGCACAAAGCCTTCGATGTCTGCGGCAATCGGCGGCAGGGCGAACGACTGCAGCGGCTCCGGCGGCGAAAGCTCATCCAGACTGGCGATATCTGCGCATGTGCTGCGGTACGCATTCCCGTCGTCATCCACCCAGTCAATCACATATCTGGCGCTCGCCGGTTCGTATTCGCATCTGACGTCGCGAATGTGACCGGCGCTCCCCAACCGTAATAGCCCTAATTCGTTATACTGCAGAAGATCGGGCGAGACGAATAAAAGTACTGAGCCCCAGCTCTCCGTATCGGGCTCGCCTCCCGCTTCCGTCCGGATCGCGACAACGCCGTATTTGCCGTCAGCCATCGCGAACAGGTACGGATTGCGCAAGCTTTTGGCGCATAATGTACCGTTTTCCCTTTCTGTCGCTTTCGCGAACAGGACACCTGAATTATGGTTGAGCGGCCGGTACGGCGCGCCATTCAGGCTGCAGGCCAGATGCATGCTGTAAGCGAGCTTGGGCGCATACAGCTGTTCCTCCTGTGGCTTCCGTGTGTAGCAGAGCACCTCATATGTCGATTTGTTCATAACCCGCTCCCCTGGCTTGTAAGATTGCATGCGTAGCGAAGACCATTCGGCCGTAATGAGCGCTTCCAATGTTGCGAACCGGAGCGCATCAGATTCCCTCAGCCTGGTATCGTTGAAGAACTATCAATTCCGTGTTCAGGGATAGTATAGGGGACTGACTTTTACCGGACAATGATTTATACTTGCTTTAACTTGATCGATTCTTTTATTGCGAGTATTGCGAGGAAACGATGACAACTACTATTTACTATGTTGGATGCGGCGCTGCCCATCCTGGCGACTTTCTCTATGATTTTCCGGAAGGCCATGATTTTTGGCTGCTTATTTTGACACATACTCCGGCCGAAATCTGGGTGCAGGGCAGTATCAGAGAATACCCGGCCAATTGCGCCGTGCTTTTTCGGCCCGGACAGAAAATCTGGTATCGCGCTTGCTCGGAGCAATTCGTTAACGACTGGGTGCGCTTCGATTCCGACGAATCCTACTTAACGGAAACGAGCCTGCCGCTTGGAGTTCCGCTGCAGATGCCGGACCCCGGCTATTTCAGCAAGCTGTTCCAGCTGCTCGCTACCGAAAATTACTTTCAATATGATTACCGGGAATTATCGATCGGTTATTTGCTCCGGCTGCTGTACAACAAGCTGCTGGAGGCCGCCCGGCACACGGATAGACAGCCGGATGAGCATCATTTGCTGGAGCTTCGCAAGCGGATTCACAATAATCCCGGTTATGCATGGTCCGTACCGGTCATGGCGGAGTCCGTCCACTTAAGTCCGAGTTATTTGCAGACCTTGTACAAATCCGCTTTCGGTGTCTCGTGCATGGAAGATGTCATTCAGAGCCGGGTCCGGCTGGCCAAGGAGCTGCTTGTATACGGCTCTCAGCGGATCGCCGACATCGCGGCATTGTGCGGCTACCAGAATGTCGAGCACTTCTCCAGACAATTCCGCCGAATTGCCGGTTGCACGCCTCGCGCCTTCCGCAGCTCCGCCGGTGAGGCCGCGGAATAAAAACCGGCATGCTATTCAGACATTATGATCGATATTCAACATCAACAGGCCTCGTGGCTATGCGCTGAAGAATACATGTTCTTTTCTTTCTCGGTTAAGGATATAAGTTCTTGCCTTCGATTAGGACAAGTGCTTATATCCTTAAAACAAAAAACCGCGAGTATCGCGGCCTCGAATCTTTCCCCCCATCTCCCGAAGCCGTAAATTCGCCGCGCTCAAAGTGAGCTATCCCTATGGCTTAACGCTGCCGCCTAAGCGATTCTGTTTTTCAATAACCACCGCTTGATTCTCAGCTTTGGCAACATAAATTGCATTGTTTAAATCAGCCATTCCTCCGCCAACCACGACCACATCAACCATTTGCAATCGCTAAGCATCCCTTCGCAAATTTACCTGTATGAAGGGAATAGGTGACGTGCGACATATACGCAAAATTAAGGGAAAGCTCCTGCGTATATACAACCTTCTGCTCCTTCTCCAGCTCGACTAGCCAATATTTGCCGACGCCGTTAGCCGATCATTTGGAATCGATCCGGATCGCGATCCATCGTTTGAATCGGCAGGTTGCCGTCATTGGCGCTAGCCGTAAACTGACGGATGCCCAAGCTAGCCTTCCAGCTCCGTCGTCGGCTCCAGTTTTTTCGCTTTGAATATATTACTTTTGATGCCGCCTGCAGTACGTAAGTCTATTTGCCTATAGGAAGACTGGGTGACTTGATGATGTCTAATGTCCATTTCAATGATATTTACGGAAACATATATATGATAAGGATTTAATATAAAAAATCAGGAGGTTAACAGATGCAAAAAAGAACGGTTAAAAGAAGTTCGGTTGCAAGGCCTCGAGGAATTATGGCAAGAACCGTTGCAAGGACATTAAGAGCGATGAGCACCGCACGAAGATCATTACAAGCTCAAAGACCGTATGTCATAAGTCAAGCTACTAGGACAATTAGTACAAATCGAGATTGGGTAAACGCTTTGGAAATTGCCCGGAATCCGGCGTGGGTAGCGCCGCGGGCCGGCGAATCGTACGTTTGGGGAAGAAATGATCCGAATGGCCCTGCTGCTGTGGTCGCTAGAAGATTCAGAATTAATAATGCTGTCAGGCGTGCTAGTTTGTTCTTGGCTGTCGACAACTTTGCTATCGTTTTAATAAATGGACGGCCGGTTGTCATTGATAATCCACAAGCTAACGTTTCCTTCTTTAATCCGGGAAGAACATTTAATATTAGACGTTTTCTTCGGAGAGGCAATAATGATATTGTAATAGCCGCGTTCAACTTCCCTTCTAACGCCAATAGAAGCGAATCCAATCCAGCTGGGGTCCTTGCGCGTATTAGTATAGAACTATAGCAGAAATGGCACGATCGTCATCGATTAGTGGACTGATATCTGTATATTGTATTTTAGACAGGTATCAGTCCCGATCAGATTAAAGCTTTAATGAGTCCTCCGTGCAGAACGATACTCGAAGATCAAATACTCAGCTGGGATTCGCAAGCTAATACATCATTACGCACCATTACGCATCATTCGCATCATGTTGATCGAGCTGCTCGGCGCATAAGACATCATCCCGCTAATTCGGACGCTTGGTCAGCCCATGGCTCCAAATAGAAGGCGACGCCATCCGCTTCATTGGCGGCCCGCACAGATAACCCGTGGTTTTCGGCAATTTGCCGGACGATCGTGAGGCCAAGCCCGAATTGTCCCGAGGCTCCAGTCTGATATCGTTCGAACATGCGTGAAGCCGCCTCCTCATCCAACTGAGGCCCGTCGTTCGCAATACGAATGACAGACAGGTTCCCGCATGACGCCTGCGGCTCCTCGTTCTTTGAAGCTGTTTGTCTTGCGCCCTTCTCTACCGTGACTTGAATAACGGACCGGGCATATCGCAGCTGGTTATCGAGCAAATTCTCCAGCGCAACATTCCACTGCTCCCTGTCTCCAACAAGCGAGGCCGAGTCATCCAGGTCCAGCTGCCAGCTGATTTCCGGGCGTCTGTACCGCAGCCGCTGAATCGCATCTTCAACGATCGGCTTTACAATAAAGCGCTGCGCTTCTATGTCCCGAGCGGACAAGTAGTTTAGCTTATTCAGGATCAACAGGTCGCGAATTTTCCGCTCCAGCCTCTCTGCTTCCTGCATAATGATGTTCAAACTGCCATGAAGCGTCCCTTTCGGGTAAATGCCGTCACGAATCGATTGTACATAGCTGCGGATGACCATTACCGGCGTCTTTAGCTCATGCGACGTATTTTGCAGAAAAAATTGCTGTGCCTTATCCTGTCTGACAAGCCGCTGCCGCATCGACTCGATCGCTTGTGCCAACCTTCCGATTTCATCATGCCGGCCGGTCTTTAGAGGCTCATGCCAATCGCGATCGGCCAGTCGTCCCACATGGCGCTCCATCTGGACAAGCGGACGTGTTAAATAACGTGCCAGCACCATGCAGGGCAGCCAGCTGATTACAATTAACCCGACCATGAGCAGCATGAGCCGTTTGAACATCGTCATCACCAGATCATTGCGGTAATTCCCCCAAGCGTATGAGACGATATAGTTTATATCCCCTTCAACCATTTCTTTGCGGATGACATAAAATAAGCTTTGGTCGTTAATATCCGCTTTATATTTCTTGATAGGCTGCTGCTGCGCGAGCGCATCCTTCTCGATCGCAGTGACGAACGGATCTGTACCGACAGACGTCTCTTCACCTGCTTCTTCCTGCACTTGAGCAGATTCCGAATGAATAATAAAATGCTGAACCATCGGCTCCTTCTGTTCCACTTTGACCTCGGCGCCACGCTGAACCCGAATAACCGAATGGTCCGGTGAGACCAGTACGCTGCGGACATCTTGGTTCGAACCGCTCATCTGAAACGGCTCAACGTCTGCTTTTTCTCCTGCCTCTCCAGAAGCTCCATCCGTCACCGGATTATCTAGGGGCGCTTCTAAGCCAGGCGCGCTTTGTTTGCTCGATGTATGTACTCTCAAGACGGGATCGCTGACGCTTGTTCCTCCCGTCTCTTTATATTCCAGCATGACATTGGTCTGGGAGTCTATCAGGATATCATAAAGCTGATCCGTAAAAAAGCTTTTCAAGAGCCATGGCAGGAGCACCGCAAGCAAAGCGAAAATGAACAACGTCAATGCGGCGAACACACTCCATAATTTGACCGAAAGCGGCCATTGCCTGATTCTCATCCTCTCACCATCCTATATCCATAACCGTACACGGTCTCAAGCTTCATCTCAGGCAGCCTGCGGCGCAATCTTCGCACAAGATCGTCTACGACCCGATCCGAGCCGTAATAATCACTTCCCCAGACGGCACTCAGCATCTGCTCTCTCTCCAGCACTTGACCCGTATGTCTCGCCATGTACACCAGGAGGTCGAACTCTTTTGACGTCAGTTCAATGCTTATGCCTTTTTCGTCTTCTACCGTTCGGGCTAGCTCATTAATGATATAAGGAGGCATATACAGCTTGCTTCTCCTCTCGCTCCTATCCTGCGCGTCCTCATAATGGCGGTATATCCGCTCCAGCAGCTTGCGGATACGAACAACAAGCTCGCGCGGAAGAAAGGGCTTGGCGACGTAATCGTCGCTGCCCATTTCAAGCCCGACAACGCGGTCAATATCCGCATCTCTAGCGGAAATGAACACCACCGGCAGCAGCGGCCGATCGGCCTTGATCTCACGAATAAGCTGGTAGCCATCGATACCTCCAGGCAGCATTATATCGAGTACCCACAGGTCCGGCCGTTCCTCAATCGCGTCTCTTGCCGAGGCGCCGTCCGGGAACGAACGCACATGCCATCCCTCCTTCAACAAATAGGCCTCCAGTACTCCGCGCAGATGCTCTTCATCCTCCACCAGATAGATCCGGTACATTCGTTAACTCCTCCTATTACTGACCTGTAGCTCGATATTCGTAAAGGACAACGTGAAAACAGGAGTGCCTTACGGCCTCCTCCTGCTTTTCGTTTCGTTATTTTTCAGCTTTGGTATCTGTTTCCGTACTCACTGCTTTTAATGCTTTCAATTGTTCAATATCTTCCTTAAGCTCCGCCGTTTGCTTCCGGTAGTCTTCCAGCAACTGCGGCAGTAACGTCCGAATCGCTTCCGCGTCATTCGCTTCTACCGCCTCGTTCAGCTTGATCAGACGTTGTATCTCGGGGGCTGGCTCTTTATGAATTGTAAACTGCTCAGGTTTTTCTTGCAGCTTGAGGATGTCCGTTGTCGGCATGGAAATGACGTTGCCCGAAGGGTCAGTGAATTTAGCGATGTGCTGGTTATTGCCGCTTTTATCGATTTGAATTCGCAGCGTGTTCTGCGGATCCTCAGGCTGCTCTGACAGTTCTACGCCGTCAGGCAGTCTCCCTTTGAAGGTTACGACGTGTCCCGCATCGGCTGCGGGAAGACTAGCTTCGAGTTGCTTTCTTTCTTCCAGAGCACTCGTCCATGCACTCGCTGTCTCTGGCGCGTAAGCCTGTACCAGCAGCTTCCAATAATTGCGCTGATGGATCGGGTTGTTCAGCAGTCCTGCATCGCCAGCATGGAATTGATAAATAAATGGTTTGCCTTTAACCGCTTCCGCGCCAGCTTTGGCTTCCTGGGTCTCTCCTGTCTGGGCTTGTTCCGCTGCGAACGCACTGATCCCGCCTGTTGTAAGAGCAGCAGCCACTGCCAAAGTACTCATTTTCATTCCGAAACTTTTCCAACCTGTTTTCATTTGCCAAAACTCCTTTACCCGTAGAATTGTTTTCGGGGATTCCGTTTGTTCTACCTGTATGTATTTCCCCTTCGCAATTAGATTACAGGGTAATTGCAGTTATTGTTTGGCAACATTATGGGAAATTGTGTGACGTCATGTAGGGAGTTCAATCTAGTTTCTTATTCGTCGGAACCGGTTGAATCCCTCCCATCCCGTATGACAATTGCGTAGGTCTGATTGTTTCGCGCTCTCACAAAAAGACCTTAAGCCGCGCCTAAAAAAAACGACCTTATCCAAGTAAACCCTGGTAAGGTCGTCAATCGGTAATTATTCTGCTTTTACGAAATCGGAGCCTTCTGTCAGCAGAACGCGTACTTTTTCAATCCGTTTTTCGCTGACAATCTCCGCATGAAATTCAACCCCGTTATATTCCAACACTAGTTTGTCGCCTGCATTCGGGATCGTACCGAGTCTGCCCACGATAAAACCGCTTAAGGTATCAAAAGCCTGTAGAGGCAAATCGATTCTCAAAAATTCTTGAACATCACGTAACGATAAGTCCCCTCTTATTAAGAATGAACGGTCATTCAGCTGTTCAATATCTTTATCTTCTTCGTCATGTTCGTCATAAATATTACCAACAATCTCTTCAAGCAAGTCTTCCGTCGTGACAATACCGGCAATCCCGCCGTACTCGTCGATTGCGATAGCCATATGAACTTTTTCCTTCTTCAACTCATTAAACAGCTCGTCAATTCGCTTCGATTCCGGTACGAAATACGGCTTGTGAAGAATGGCCTTCAGATCAAACGATGCGCCGGACGCCCCGATGAACGGTATCAAGTCTTTGGTATGCAAGACACCTACAATATTGTCGACTTCATGATCAAATACCGGGAATCGGGTATATTTCTCGCGCTGCGCTATATCGGCAACCTCTTGGAGTGTTGATTGAAACGGAACAAAAACGACTTTTGTTCGGTGTGTAAGAATGTCGGATACCGTTTTGTTGTCAAATTCGAAGATATTGTTAATCATCATCTTTTCATCTTCATCAATGGCTCCATTTTCTTCGCCTACATCCACCATCATTCGAATTTCTTCTTCGGTCACCTGCTCCTTATTCGCATTTGGATCAACCCCCATCATACGAACTAGCAGATTCGTCGAGATCGTAAGCAGTTTAACGAAAGGCGCCGTTAGTTTTGACAACAAGGTCAAGGGCGTCGCAGCGAACATGGCGATGGTGTCGGCCTTTTGCATGGCAACCCGCTTCGGCACAAGCTCTCCGAGAACCAACGTAAAATAAGAAAGGAGCAGCGTGATGGCGATTAACGATACCGTCTCCAAAATATTTTCGGACAACGGAATTCCGGCTGAGGCTAACGCCGTTGCCAACTCGCCGGCGAATCTTTCCGCAGCAAACGCACTTGCCATGAATCCCGCTAATGTAATGCCAATCTGGATCGTAGCCAAAAAGCGGCTTGGCTCAGCTAACAATTGTTGTAATAGTTTAGCTTTTTTGTGTCCCGAGTCCGCCATGGATTTTATTTTGTTATCGTTCAACGAGATCAATGCGATCTCGGAAGCAGCGAAGAAAGCATTCAGCACGATAAGAAACAGTAGAACAATAATTTCGAAATACACGTTATTCATCCTCCATGATATTTATAAATACATGCTGTTAATACCATGAGCGGATGATCTAGAGACGCAAATAAAAATTAATGTTGATTTGTCGTTCCTTTTTCAAATTGCAGACGTTCCGATTGGCAGGTTCACCGTCTTCATCTGAATCTTCTTCCACTAACTTGTTCACCTCATTGAGTCGTGTAAATGATTAGCAAGCTATTTTCCACGCTACCTATACGTTAATGCTTCCGAAAAGTTTCATAATTCGAAAATGGTTCTATTCTTCATGCTGCAAAAGGGCAGCCCGAAACGGACTGCCCTTTACCGTGCTCTCCCCTTGGAGCTTTCGAAATTAATGTAAAGTTTGGAGCGCTTGTGGCGAGAAAGGAATCAGATCTTCCAGCTTCCCATCTCTGATTTTGCTGACCCAAGCCGGATCCGCAAGCAAAGCTCGGCCGATCGCGATGAGATCGAACTCTTGGCTTTCCAGCTTGGGAATCAAGCCATCCAAGCTGGCGTTCCCCGCGCCGCTTCCCGTCTTGAAAAAGTTCGTCACGTCTCCATCCAAACCTACCGAACCAACCGTAATGGTTGGTTTGCTTGTCAGTTTCTTCACCCAGCCCGCAAGATTCAGATCGGAGCCTTCAAATTCCGGTTCCCAGAAGCGCCGCGTTGAACAATGGAATATATCTACGCCAGCGTTCACCAGCGGTTCGAGAAATTGTGCCAACTCCTCCGGGGTCCTAACAAGCTTCGCCGTATAGTCGATTCCCTTCCATTGCGAGATGCGCAGAATAATCGGGAAATCGGGGCCTACAGCTTCGCGGCAAGCTTTCACGACTTCCGCCGCAAAGGTCGTACGATTGATTAAGCTTCCTCCGTACCGGTCCGTCCGCTGGTTTGTTTTCTCCCAGAAAAACTGGTCGATCAAATAACCGTGAGCGCCGTGGAGCTCGATGCCGTCAAAGCCTAGACGTTTGGCTTCCGCGGCAGCTTTGGCGAATTCCCGGACTATGCCGGCGATTTCCTCTTCGGAGTAATCGTTCACGTTACCGCGTGCGCCCATATGCCAGATTTGAGGAACGATTTTCCCTCCCGCAGCATGAACCTCGGCAACGACGTTCGCCCAGCCGTTCAAGGCTTCTTCCCCGTAAAAAAGCGGGACATCCTTCTGATTGCTCGCATCCGGATGATGAATAACGGTGCCTTCCGTAACGATGAGTCCTACTCCATGCTCCGCTCTGCGGCGATAGTAGGCGGCTACGTCCGGCCCTGGAACGCCATTCGGCGATTTCTGACGGGTCATGGGCGCCATTACAGTCCGGTTAGCTAGGGTTAGCTTATCCGAAGTAAAGGGTTGAAACAAGGCTTTCACGGTTTGCGTGGTTGTCATGGTTTCCCTCCGATAGTAATTTTATATATAAAAGCATGCGCATGCATATAAATTAACGAAAAAGAAGAGCCGTGTCAAGTGCTCCTACTTTTGTAGCTGTTTTATAAGGATTTCAAGCTCCTTCAAGACGCCATCCTGTTGAAGCTCTGCATCGAGCACTTGATTCACAATCGTCAGAGCGAGCTGATACTTTTGCTCGCCAGAATGCGTGATGCGGGTAAAGATACCTCTTCGATCGTTCGCGCAGGAATGACGTTCCAAAGCTCCAACATGCGGTGCTTCCATCCGATCCACAAGACGGGACGTCGCGCTTTGGCTTAATCCCACCATCTCCTGGAGCTGTTGCAACCGCAATTCCTTACACGCCGAGCCGGATACGAATTTAAGAACGTAAAATTCCTTTAAAGAGATGTTGCACTGCTTGAGCAGCGCTTGTTCCAATTTATCATTGATGCAAGAATAAATATGGGATATGGATAGCCATAAATCCAATCGTTCGTTGTCGCAATGCAAGTTTCGACCACCCCATGAAAAATTGTTATTGCTGTGGTCTTATTGTAACAAGCTAATAAAGAATGGTCAAAGATTCGGATTAACAAAAAGACGCCGATTGGGTATCGACGTCAGCTCGCAGTATTGATGTATGTTCTACTGTTCGTATTTCGGCTTTTTTAGCTTGGAGGACCATACTGCGTAACCCATCCCGATATAGGCGGCTCCCCACAATAAAGCAACGATTTTCTCGAACATCGGGATTACACCTACTGCTAACATAATGATGAGAGTGAAATTCGGCCATTTCGGGAGGACGCGAGCTTTGAGATTGGCTATCGGGAAAAGCAAGAGCCCGAGCATCCCGGACGATATTTCAAAAGCTTTCACGATGCCCCAATCCCAAGGCGACACATGCAGCATGGACGACCAAACCGTGCAAGTGACCAATATGAGTCCAAGCTCCATAATAGCAAAAGAGATAAACCCGAATTTTCCCGCTTCTTTCACTTGCGCCAAATAGAGGCCGAATGTACCGAAAACCATCAATATGTTTGCGATAAACGCGCAAATCAACTCTTGATTGCTATCTCCTCCCCATATGTAGGACGAGGGGGTCATCCCGAGCCTAACAATACCTCCAACCATTGCAACAAATGCAAACCATCTAACCGCTCTTTCGATTGTCATGTTCATCCTCCGCTTCTGCGCGTCGTTATAAGTTGCGTCGTCCTTCGATAACAAAAGCGACGTGAACAATATATCAACGAAGCTGTCCCGCCGTCATGATCACATCTCCCGAACGGTAAGGAAGAAAATTCCCGATCTGACGGGAATACTTCCCTTCCGCGCTGGAGGAATCCCCGATATAGTTTTAGAAAGACAGCATGAAGGAGCGGGAAGGAGAATGTGTAATGCTCGTGGTGGTTAAGGGCAAGAGCTGGTTTTTCTTTCTTTGTCGATATACGATATGGCCTCTGTTCGCCCTTCTCTCGCTTAGTATTTTCGCGATTTCGTTATGGAAGGGTTATACGCTGCATCAAAGCGCTTGTTCAGAGGAGCTTTTGTGCGACGATATTTTTTATTTGACTGCAGATCAGCTATCCATTTTGAATCAGATCGATCTGCCGGTTTCGTTTTATAGCGGAGTAATAGGCGGATTCGCCGCATTATCGTTCCTGAGCTTTTTCGCCGTCAGCTGGATTCTATTTCGTTATGGATCGAACGATCCCGTTTGTTATACGACCTCGATCGTGCTTCTGTCGACAGGCTCCGTATTCACGAATGACGGATCGGTATTGGAAGCCTGGCCTCTCGCGGTTAGGGCGTTCGAATTTCAGGATATCCTATTCGGTTTGTCTTATTTGCTGCTTTTCTTGTATCCCGACGGAACGTTTACTCCCCGCTGGACGAAATACTTTGCGGTATACGGATTATTTTTTGCGTTATCGACCTATTTCGCTCCATCGACGGTGTTAGATATGTCGACCTGGCCAATCGCGTTACGTTTTATTCAAAGCTCTACCCTGTTTGCTCTGATCTTCTATTCCCAAATTTACCGTTACAAGAGGACGTTCTCGGCGGAGCAGCGTCAACGCACGATATGGTTCATCGGAAGCATCGCGTTGTACATGATTGGATCGGTTACAATGCTTGCCGTCGGATATCATCCTGTCAGTAAACTTTTCATTTGGGGATTCATGCATATCGGCTTGTTATCGATTCCTTTCTCAGTGGCGCTTACCGTTATCGAGCAGAGAAGCCGGAGAATGGAAACCATTTTTAATCGATCCATTGTTTACGCCGTACTGAGCTTTGCGATCGTATCGGTCTTCGCGCTTGCGACAGGAATGGTTGGCGCCATTTTTCAAACGACGGACAATTGGTTGGCTTCTTTACTGACGATCGGAATCATCTCGATTGTGCTGCAGCCGCTGCGGGATAAAGTGCAAAAAGCCGTGAA
Organism: Paenibacillus nanensis; assembly: GCF_003583765.1. Classification (GTDB taxonomy): domain Bacteria; phylum Bacillota; class Bacilli; order Paenibacillales; family Paenibacillaceae; genus Pristimantibacillus; species Pristimantibacillus nanensis. The sequence goes on along the minus strand of NZ_QXQA01000026.1, from coordinate 25,471 downwards.
TCGGCTCATATACGGCGTGCGCGCGGAACCTTACCAGGTTGTCTCGAATTTAATTCATAAGCTTGAAGCGGTTGTTTCGAATCGAACCTTCTTACCGCTCGTGTTGGAGTCGCTGGCAGAAGGCTTAAGACTATCTTACGCCGCGATTAAGGATAATCGTGATAGACCGGATATACTGCTAGCGTCCTATGGCACGCCGGTTGCCAAATGTATGGAGATTCCGCTGTCCATTCAAGATGAGCCTGTAGGAACATTGATTCTCGGCTCGTCTGCTATCCATAACATCATTCCTCCTAACAAACGGTACTTATTCGATGACTTAATCCGGCAAGTAGCTATTGCTACCCGGACAGCTCTTCTGTCAAACGAACTTCAACGTTCAAGGGAACAGCTGGTCAGTGCGAGAGAGGAAGAAAGACGAAGGCTGCGGCGGGATCTTCATGACGGACTCGGATCTAACTTGGCTAGCATTAGCATGAAGCTTGCGACTGTAATCGATCAGTTCGAAGGCCAGCCGACTAAAGCGGAGTCAATGCTTGTCAATATTCAGCGCCAATTAGATGGAGCTATCGAGGACATTCGGCGGCTCGTCTATGCGCTCCGGCCGCCTTCTCTGGATGAATTCGGCTTGCTCTTCGCCCTTCGCGAACTGGCGGCACATTCCCAGCAAGCCAACTTTCGCATCATTGTTCATGCCCCCGATTCCCTGCCACCGTTAATGGCAGCGGTAGAAGCGGCCGTCTTTCGAATCGTCCAGGAAGCGATCGCGAACGCTCTGAGGCATTCACAAGGCACCGCATGCCATATTCGGCTGTCCGTTGACGAGACGCTTCGAATCCAAATTGCGGACAATGGAATCGGCATGTCCGGCGCTCCCAAACAAGGCGTCGGCATTCGCTCGATGCGGGAACGCGCGGAGGAGTTGAACGGACGGATTGCGTTTCAACACACAGCAGAGACAGGAACTCGAATCGAGATTGAGATTCCGTTGATCACACGACCGCAATCGGAATAAGGAGGTTTCATAAATGGAGAAATTGAGAGTATTGTTAGCGGATGACCATCCCCTCTTCCGGGAAGGAGTCGCCGCCGTCTTGCAGGGTCATGAGGAATTGGAGATCGTCGGGGAAGCAGAATCCGGAGACGAAGTCATGCGTTTGGCAGAGTCGTTGCAGCCGGATCTGATTTTAATGGATATCAGTATGCCCGTCGTCAACGGTATTGAAGCTACCCGACAAATTACGATGACCAATCCGCACATCCGAATCCTGGTCCTGACGATGTTCGACGACGATAATTCCGTCTTCTCGGCAATTCGGGCAGGCGCTCGCGGATATTTGCTCAAAGGATCAAAGCCCAAGGATATTATCCGCGCATTGGTCGCCGTTGCCGATGGGGAGGCGATCTTCAGCTCCGGAATCGCCAGCAAAATGATGTATTACTTCGATACGATCCAGCATCCGCCGCAAAAAGAAATGTTTCCAGGGCTGACCGCCCGGGAGAATGAAATATTAGAGCAGCTCGCTAACGGGAGGACGATGGCGGATATCGCCCTATCGTTCCAGCTTAGCTTGAAGACGGTTCGGAATCACGTCTCGAATATATTGAACAAGCTGCAGGTTGTCGACCGAACTCAAGCCATCCTGCTGGCGAGGGATGCCGGTATTGGAAAGCAGTCGGGCAGAGATTGAGGCATGACGAAAGAAACCACGTCCGGGCTGGGCGTGGTTGAATCGGCTTTTTAGAGAGGTCCATTCAATTGGCTGTTTCATTTTATTTCTTCATCACCTGGTAAGTTTTTGTGAGTGGAAAAAATCGGGAAACCGGAGAGTTTGAAGCCTGCGTCCGTTACCTGGCAATTTTCCGCAACTCCTCTAGCGAGGCACGATGAATGAATTTACCGAATTTCTCTTTGCCTTTGGCATTTGTTTTATAATATTCGATTATAGCTGTAATTGCAGGAATAAGGCGTTCTTCCGTTAACCCGGATACTAGCAATTGGGCAATGGATGCCTTAAGCCCTTTTGGTTCTCCGCCCACATAGATATCGAAGGAATTCCTCGTCTTGACTATTCCGATATCTTTCAACAAAGGTTCACTCGTGCCAAGTCCACAGCCGGCATAACCGACCTTTAACGGCGTTGGCGTATCCAATCCTGCAATAGCCTCATTAAGTTTTAGCCCCGTTTCTAACCCCGCTTCTTCCGCGCCTTTGCAAAAGTTGCACGCAATCAGACTTTTCACCACAAAGCCTGGCGGCGTAACCTCAAGACCTGAATTTCTTAGCTCATTCATCATAAAGTCACGCTGTTCGAGCGGCACTTCTATATAAAGCTGCTTAAAAGGCGTCATCTCGATCTTCGCCTCTTCGCCAGCCAAAGCGCCGATTTTAGCCAGCTGCATAGGGCTGAATAGGCTCCCGCCGACTTGAATAGGCGGATTAACCGCAATTTTCACAACCTCTCCCATGATGGGTCCCCTCCTTCAGCTTAAACACGTAGCAGCCATAAGCGACGGGTACCGTGCCCCGCTTGGAAACCTAGTGACGGAGCAGTAGAAAGTCATCGGTAGCCTTCGCTTGTAAAATAGAATACCCCCCTACCGTATTAATTGTCAAGAGTACAATCGACACCTATTTATGCGATGGATCTGATCATTGTATCCTTGACAAAGCAAAAAACCGCGATTTACGCGGTTTCTTATGCATATCTTCCTTGCGCTCTTCGACTTACGCACATTGTATTAGGATGACTCCTCCGTTTCTTTAAAAGGGCTTGACGACCATTAACACCAATATGCCAATCATCAATAGTTGTGCCGCCGTCTCAACCGGCACGATTTTTTTGATCAGCAGTCCGAACTCGGCGGGTATTTCATTACCCTGGTCTTGAGCTTCAGATAATAGCTTTTCGATCTTTTTCAGACGCGGTTCGATCCATCCGTCGATCATGACGATCGTGAGCAGCGACAATAGAATGGATACGTTCAGCCACATTTGGGATAACCCCATCTTGGAGATGACCATAAGCCATATCCCGGTTAGGATAAGGACGGTCCCGCCAATTTTAGGCATGATAGCAAGCTTCGTCGTTAGGCGTAAAACAAAGTGCAGCTGGCCCATCGTTTTAGCGGATCTGCGAATCATGGGCATCATGACAGCCGGGCCGATGATGGAGATTGAAGCTAATAGATGCAATACGAGCAGTAATCCAAACAAACGGTTATCCCCTTTCCATTAGCGCACTGCCATATTGCTTTGATAGGCTATACCGACTCTTTTCCGTTTAAACGCTCCCCCGAGCTCAAGATGGTCTAACATCCATTTGGCGACATCGTCATAAGATACGTTCAGCTCTTGAAGACGGCTGAATAAATAACCGGCTAAATCTGCCTCGGAATATTCCTTGATCGATTCCGGAACCGGAATGGGCAAGGTTTCAGTCGTCACATGTAGACGAATCGGCTCTGCATGCTCGATCGAATCCAGCATTGTTCCCGGACACATGATGGACCAGTCAAGCCCCGTCTGTTGCAGTCTCTCGAAATTCCGGTTATGATTTCTGAACTCAGGCGGGAAACCAGGTAAAAGGTTGCCCATAAGATCCGTAAAAGGAATATCCAGCAAGCCGGCTCCCCCCATTATCCATACCCGCCCAGAAAAATTAGGCTGGCGCTCACATTGGCTTATAATGGTATCGACGATACGAACGAACTCTTCTCCCTGTCCCGCATGGCCCGCCGCAATTATTGCGGCGTCTTGATGGTCGAGCGCCTCGCCGACGCGCACCGGATCCATACGATCGTCAACGATCACCTTCACTTGCTTTGCGGAATGCTCGCCTAGTTGATCCATAAGCTTCTTCGCATTTCGCACAAATGCGGTCATGTCATGCCCCATCTTTAATCCTTGCGCCAGCACTCTTTTCCCTGTATTCCCCGTCGCGCCAAAAACAATTATTTTCATTGTTCTTTCCTCCTCTTTAGTAGGCCCCCTTATTTGGCTAATTCAAGCTTAGCATCGCTTTAAAATGATGTTAAGAACCCACTTTAAAGTCGGTTGCTTACTAAAAAGTAAGCATGAGAAAGGATTATCTGAACGATAAGAAGTTGTATGATCGCGAGCCCGATCATTTTTTGTAGACAAACAAAAGCTGCCCGGAAGCCCGTGGCAGCTTTTAATTGGAGTGAATAGAATTCGTGCGCCATTTCATTGAGCCAGCATTATGACGCCGGCTCTTCATATTTCCGCTTATTATGATTTTCTCCCCAAGCGCACATGACTTCCGCAACGGGAATCAATGTTTTGCCATACTCACTAAGGGAATATTCGACTTTCGGGGGGACAGAAGGATAGACCGTTCTATCGACTATGCCTTCTCGTTCCAAATCTCGGAGATGCTGCGAAAGCATTTTTTGGGAAACATCGGGTATAAGCTTCTCCAAATCGTTGAATCTCCTCTTGGATTCTATCAAATGCCATAAAATCATCGGCTTCCATTTGCCGCCTAACACATGAAGAAGTGTCTCTACTGGGCATTCACGCTGATGTATCATTGTTGAATCATCCCCTTACGATCAAGTAAGTGCATTAACCAAAAATTTCCTAACCAAATTGTATGATAGCTCTCCAGTCATGTCAATTCCGGCGACTAACCCTCGTTCTCGATTTCAATGTCGTTCGGCATGTAGCCTGGCACTTGTATCGTGAACGGCGGGTATACCAGCTTCTCGCCATTGCGCTTGACCGCTTGAAGCTCCATCTTCACCGATCCCGCTCCGTGAAAAATATTGCCCGTCAGCTTGTACAATCCGTCCTCCAGCTTGAAGGCTGTATTTTCGACCCCGCCGCCGAGGGTTGTAGAAAACTTAGCCCGGACATAGGCAACCTCCGTATCATCGCTTAACCGAATGGTTACGTCATTCGCGCCGACCTTAAACGGGGAGATGTGAACGGAGGCGGTTATCCCCTCAATGGTCTGGGAGGCAGGCTCGATGCTCTGACCAGCTTCTTTGGGAGATAAATCAACAAGAAAACTAGCAGCAAGTACGACCAAGACGGCCAGAACGATTTCGATTTTTACGTTCTTCTGGAACCGGTAAGCCATCGATTCGGCCATTCTCTTCAATAACCTGCGCTGCCACACCGCAAATATCAAAATAACTAAGAAGAGCAACACCTTCAAAATGAGCATCTGCCCCCAATAACTCGTAAAAAGACTTTGCATGCTGAATGCCGGCACGTATTGGACCGTCATCACAACTCCCGACAGTCCGATTGCCAAATAGCTTGCCAAAGCCCACTTTGAGAAAAGCCGGCCCGCATGCTGGAGCCACTCCTTCCCGTTCTCCTTCGGCATTCGAATCAATAAAGCGGATAAACCCCCGATCCAAACTGCGGAAGCGAATAGATGGATCAAATCAACGCCCATCATCCATACGCCTCCATATGCCGGATCGACGGAGTGACCGATAAAAGCTTCGCTTAGAACGGCTATGGACAGCACAACAAGGCGCCATTTTTTGATCCATACGCTAATGAGTACTGTAACGAACTGGGCAATAGTGATCCATACAAAGGTGAAATGTAAGAAATCATAAAATACAACTTGAGAGTAACCTACTCGGTACATGATCAATTCCAATAGGATCGATAGTATGCTGAGACCATACATCCCTTGGGCGAATCTGGCCCAACGCTTCTCTTCGCCGAGACGGCTGTTACCAAGCATAGACCGGAATAACGTCCCTCCTGTGAGCGTAAGCAGCCCGAAATAAGACAGCCAATGCGCCCACTGGAGCAGCCCAAGCTGATCCCACAGCTTATCGTAAGAAAATTCCCGATTGCCGGTAATGGATGTGAAATGATCAATAGCAAAATAGACGATATTGACTGTCGTTCGATCGCCGATGCGAGGATAAAAATGCACTGCATAGGTACCGCCAGGCAGATCTTGTTCCAATTCCAGTATGTAGTGTTTGGGATCGGCGGGATCAACGGTTGGTTTTGCCGTGTCGACGATATGCTGATGATCATCCAGCAGCCCGAAATAAGGCATCTCATCGACGTCTTCGTTATACCAGACTTCGATTCGGCTCGGCGTGTTCTTCACGATTGTGCCATCCTCGGGAACGGAACGTACTAGCTGCAGGTTTTGAAACCGTTCTTCCGGCGTAGCCTTCACGACTTTGACCTCGAACGTATACTTCTCTTTCAGGGCATGTCCGTCCATGGCCACAACATCGATATCTACCGTATATTTGCCGGGCGGGAGATTGTGCTGCAGCGCAACAAATATTCGGCGATTATTGTCGGGATCCAGCTGCGCTTTCCCTAGTTGGACTTCCGTTTCCTCTTCGCTCCGCACCGTTACGGAACTCCGATGAATTTGGACAGGGTCTTCAAAATAAAGCTCGACCTGTTCAGGCGGGGTTTCCATCACCGCGTTTACATTCGGAAACCGCTTTTCGATAGGGGAATGGGCATCAGCTTGTGTTATGGGAATCAACGTAATTAGAAAAAAGAAAAGGACTGCAAATCGCTTCACTATGGAACCTCCAATTGGACTATACTCATGGAAAAACGAAGGATATAGATCCTCCGTTTTTTGCTAGCCCGTTTAACTTCGAACTCTTAACAACCGCATGCTGTTCAGGATGACGATTAGCGCAGCCCCCGTGTCGCTGATGACCGCGATCCATAAAGTCAACACCTCGGGGAAAATCAAAATAAGCGCCGCAGCTTTAACGATTAGCGAAAACCAGATGTTTTGCTTAATAATGCGCATCGCCTTCCGGCTGAGCTTGACCGTATGAGGGAGCTTCTCCAAATTATCCGCCATTAACACGATATCGGCTGTTTCCATGGCGGTGTCGGTGCCGGCCCCGCCCATTGCGATGCCGAGATTCGCGGTCGCGAGCGCCGGCGCATCATTAATACCATCCCCCGCCATCGCTACGACGTGACCTTCCCCCTGCAGCTGTTGGACGACGGACACTTTATCTTCAGGCAGCAGCTCGGCAAAATAACGGTTTACTCCGGTCTCCGCAGCGACTTTTTTGGCCGTTCCTTCATTGTCTCCGGTTAATAGGACAACCTGATTTACCCCGACGCTCCGAAGGGACGAAAGTGCTTTTACCGATGTATGCCGAACGGTATCTGCTACGGCTAAGATGCCAATGAGCTGCAACCTCGTTCCGATAATAACAATGGTGTGCCCTTCCTGCTGAAGCGATGAGATTCGCTCGTTCGCGCCTTCAAGATTGGTGTTCAGATCAAGGAACAGCTTCAGATTTCCGGCGAAGTATTCTTGACTATCAATCATTGCGCTAACGCCTTTTCCGACGATGTTCTTATACGAGCCGGCTTCTTTTGCCTGAACGCCTTTCCCATTGGCATAGTCGACTACAGCCTTCGCAATCGGATGCGTAGAGTACTCCTCAAGCGTCTTCGCGATCGATAAAAGCTCAACTTCCGTCGTTCCGTAAGGGATGATATGCGCAACCTTTGGTTTTCCTTCCGTCAAGGTGCCGGTTTTGTCGAAAGCAATGGCTGACACCTTGCCGGCGATTTCTAGAAATGCGCCCCCTTTAATGAGGACGCCGTTCCTTGCCGCATTCCCAATAGCCGACACGATAGCCACTGGCGTAGAGATGACGAGCGCGCATGGACACGCCACGACCAGCAGCTCCAATCCTTTATAGAACCAGCCGCTCCACGTTCCGAATCCGACTAGCGGTGGAATGACCATCACAACAAGCGCGAATAGGAAAACAATCGGCGTATAGACCCGTGCGAATTTATCGACGAAAGCTTCCGTAGGCGCTTTCTGCTCCTGAGCTTCTTCGACCAAATGAATGATTTTGGAGATGGTCGTATCCTGCACCAGCTTGGTAACCTTAACTTCCAGCGAGCCATGTTCGTTGATCGTTCCGGCGTAAACCACATCGCCGGCCTGCTTGTCGACAGGGAGAGATTCTCCGGTAATCGGAGCCTGATTGACGCTGGATTCGCCGCTAATCACCTCGCCGTCGAGCGGAATCCTGTCGCCCGGTTTGACAACGATGACATCGTGGGCAGAAACCTCTTCAACAGGCTTCCTTAGCAGCTCTTGACCCTGTTTGACCCAAGCTTCGGGAGGAGCGAGATCGATAAGGCTTCGAATGGAATTTCTTGTTTTTTCGATGGATCTTGATTGCAAGACATTGCCTAATGCAAACAGCCAGACTACCGTTGCGCCCTCGAGCCATTCTCCGATCGCAGCGGCTCCGATCACCGCCGCGGTCATGAGGACGTTCATGTCCAGCGACCGGCTCTTGACGGCGAAAAAGGCGCTTTTAGCCGGCTTATATCCGCTGACTACTATGGCTAGGGCATAAAGAATAGGACTTAATGCGGCAGTAACCTCCGAATAAGAACCGATAAATCCGATAAACAATAACACGCCGGATAGAACAAGAGCGTTCATTCCCGATCTATCCCTCTTCGCTTCACCAGGTCGGCGACTTGTTACGAGCTCAGCTTTATAGCCGGTTTTTGAAACTTCCTTCAAAATGTCCTCTACGGAATTGTCGTGCTCGATCGTCATTCTTCCTGTGGAGAAGTTGACTTTTACGCTTTTGACGGCATCTTGCCCCTTCAAATGGTTCTCTATCGTCAATGCACAAGAACTGCAGTCCATCCCTTCAATGCTGTAGGTTCGAACATCGCCGGTGACGACCCGCATGGTGCCTTTTGGTTTCGCATCTTCATTTGAGGAGGAGCAGCAGGAGCTGCTTACTTTTTCGTTATCGCCGCACATCGTCCGGTCCTCCCTGCTCACGATTTATCGTAATATACCAATTCGTCATGTTTTTCGCACGCCTTGACTTCCGCTTCGACCTGCCGGAACACGGTATCCATGACGTCAAGAAGCTGCGCGATCTGTTCATTGCGCAAGCTGTAATAGATATATTTTCCTTCCTGCCGTCCGACTATGATGCCGCATCCTTTAAGACAAGCCAAGTGCTGAGAAATGTTAGACTGGTTCCCCTTGAGATCATTCACTAGCTGGGATACGGTTTTTTCTTGATGTCTGAGACTTTCAAGAATTTGAAGTCTTGTTTTGTCGCTGAACCCGCGCATAAATTTTGCTTTCACGTCGCAAGCCTGCAATGCCATCCTGGCTACCTCCGGAACCTCATATCAGTATTGTCTAATATGTATTTTTCCATCATATTAGCATTGTCTAATATGTGCGTCAATCGGATCGTTGGGGCGTTACACTCCCTTTTTCATTTACACCGCTTTCTAAATCAAGTTATAATCCGACTTATAGCTGCAGATGTTTTACTCGTTCGAGATATAAGGAGAAAAAAGAACGTTACGGGTATTGTTAGGGGGATTTTTGTGCTGCTCGCAATCCTTGTTTTTGTGTTAGCCGGTCTTGCGGAAATAGGCGGAGGATATTTGATTTGGTTATGGTTACGAGAATCAAGGCCCCTATGGTACGGAGTGGTTGGCGGCTTCGTTCTTATTTTATACGGGATCATTCCTACGCTGCAAAGCTTCCCGTCTTTTGGAAGAGTGTATGCGGCTTACGGCGGTGTTTTTATCGTACTGGCTGTGTTATGGGGGTGGCTGGTCGATAAAAAAACACCCGATTTGTACGACTGGATCGGCGCCGCCATCTGTATAGTCGGTGTGTCGATTATGTTATGGGCCCCAAGAGGGTGACAATTTCTTCGAGACGAAAGAAAGAGGCTTCCGCTAATCCGGATGCCTCTTACGCTTTTCCGTGAAATGATCTCAGCTTTGGACTAATTCTATAAATTCCTCCCAGCTGATTTTGTGCTTTTCAAAGTCCGCCCCGATCCTTTCGAGCTGCTCCTCAATTTTAGCGACGCCCTGTTCAATGCCTTTATAAACAATCAAAGGAGTTTTTTCTAAATAAGCTTTCGCTTGTGTATAATCGCATGAAAACATTTTTTTGATGAACATCAATGTTTTTGCCTTATCGGCGCCTGTCCCCGTAATTTGGAGTTTATAGTAATCGGATGGAATGGTCTCCGGGCTCTCTTCGTCCTCGAGCTCTCTTGGATGCAGAACACTGTTAAGAAACTCCGAAAGATTGTGATAAGCAATAGAAAAATCCCATAAGCCTGTTCCATGCTGCGCTGTAAAAATGACGGTATCACCTCTGGAAAGATCGATACAATAGGGATCGCCTTCATCAGAAGCGATAACTAGATAGTCGGAAGGCCAATCCGTTATGACTTCATCTGTCACGTGATTATAGCTATATCCTGATTGACCCGCCTCGAGATCCTTAGCCCCGTAAATATAAATACTTATATATTCCACAGCACTCCAAGAAACTCTTTCAGGGACATATCGTTTTAAAAAGTACACGTATTCCTCAGGCAGATCCCATGTGCTGGTAACGTTGCGAACGTCCTTCTCCTCTGCTTCAGTGATCAGCCGCATCGGATATTTAGCGTAAAAAGCGGGATGTTGTTCCCGCTCTTTGGTCACAGCCTCTTGCATCTTCTTCATAATGAGGTCGATTTCAGGATATCTATTTTCCACTTGGAACCCCGCTTCGAAAATAATCTTTTGACCGCTTCAATACTTAATTTTCAGGCTCTTTCCTTTGACGTAAGCGCCATCCGAACGGGTGATCGGGAGCTTTTGTTCAGCCGTAAAGCCAATCGTCTCTCCATCTCGGAGCTTGACGTCATGCTCTACGATATAATCGGAGATTTGAATGAGAAAATCGCGCAGCTCGGCGGGCGTCGCTTGACTATCCAGCACCTCGATTTCATCCTTGCCGAATGCGGCAAGGCCGCAGGTATATCCGTTCATCCCTGTTGCAGTGCCAACAAGTCCAACGTGCACCAGATTTAGCAGAGGGAATATGTCATCGGACTTCATAATTTCGGCCATCTCTATAAAATGCTCGGGCTTGAACACGGTGCCGGAAGAATATAACCCCACCGCGTTAGGAAGCTTTAAGCAGCTGGCTGCCAGTTTGGTATACAACTTGCCGCTACCTAGCGGTGAACCGGAACCGGTGAAAACAGCCAATATAATTTGAGCTACGTGGGTATCGGTCCTATCCGCCGCCTCTGGCCAAAGGTAGTTCCCCTGTGCGTAATGCTGGGCCTCGCCGCCCGGTATAGGAGCATCGACAAAACTGACTGCTAACGTATAACCATCCACATCCCAGACCAAAATCCCTTCCTTTTCGCCGTCAGGGCCTAGCTCTTCTCCTGGCGAGTAGGAAATATTCCAATCCTGCTTAAGATTCATTTTAATCTGCTCAAGATCGCACGTGGAGGAATTCAACAAAACGAACCCATTGAAAATGCCGCTTGAGTCATCGTTATTATCAGGATGCTCCTCTTGGTTTTGCGCAGCTTCAATAGCCGCAGCCTGGCTCATCCAATACTCACGTATTCTTTCAACCATTGCGATTGATTCCTGCTTCGCGGTGGCCGGGTCGTATTGCGTCATTTCGCTAAACACATGGCCGCAATGCTCGGTGTCTGTTGGGCTTTCATAGCCGCCGCAAACGCCAAGGAGCCATTTTCCGAACAAGGACGGTTTATACCTGAATATGTAGTAGCGCATCTCATGCAAATCAAATTCTCCCGCCATCTCGATTTTGTGAGGCTTGCGGCCAAGCTCCCGTTCGTCCGCCAGCCAATTGATCATAGACTGTACGGCTGCTTGTTGTTGAGTAATCATGTCATCTCTCCTTAATAAGGCTATAATCGGCCGGATTCCGCCCGTTTCAATGCCGCTAACCCTTTCTTCTCGCTGCCGAACATCCGGAATAGGACGAACTCCCTCTGATGATCCGCCTTGTCTGCAAGCGCCAAGTTCAGAGCATCCGCCAGCTCCGGAGAATCAAATTCAATACCTTTTACCGGTTTAGCCATATCGCTGCCGCCAAGTAGGATGGAAACTAGAGTAGGCATAACCCTGCTATTCACGCCATGCTGCGCGACAAATGCCTCTGCGTATTTATCCTGCGCGGATTGATGCTCGCTATCGACCAGCTCCATATATCGCTGAACCAACGGGAAGTAGGCGTCGCTTAACAATCCAAGTCCGAACACAGCGTACGTTCCGGGCATGACGGATTTTTCGCCGCTTTCCACATCTCCGTACCAGGCAAATTCCTTCATGGCCAGCTCCGCATATTCGGATATTAACGGGAATAGCGCTTCGTAACGAAGCGCGTTTGCAAAAAACTGATGCAGCTTGGATTTGGCTAGGCTCCCAACCGGCAGCCAATGCTTCTCTGCGCTTTTCAGCTTCATCTGATACGTACGCGGGAACCCTTCCCTCAGAAGATCGCAAATGTACGTCAGAGCTTCTCGGTAGGCCGCTTCTTCCTCGGAATCGATCCGAATCTCAATGCTTTGCATGATATCGTTGCATGTTCCGGACATCAGACTGCCGGCGCGGTTCGCCGCAAAACGGCCGCTGCCCTTCGTCAAATAGGCTGCTGCTTGCTCGGAACCGAGCTGTACGGCTAGTTCAAAATAACGCTTGCGGGTGTCGGGTTCCTTTTGTCCGATTTGTAATGCGGCGTATAAGAAAAAATCCATCTCGCTTATCTGAACGGGCGGTCGCCTGTCATCGGGCATCAGCCTGCGCTCCAACCCGTAACTCCCTACGCGTTCAAAATATTGGTCCAGAAACCGATCCTCTGCCCATTCTTTAAATGCCGACACATAAGCGTACTGCCACTTTTCTCTGTGCTTATGGTTGGTAATCAGCTTTTCATTCAATCGGTTAATAAGGGGGGCGATAACGGCCGGGTCTTGCTCCATCAGATCCGGGTTTACAAGATGTCTGGCGAAGAAAAACTCGTCCCTTTCAGAGGGAAGCACTGGCAGATCTCTCCATATTTTGTTTTCAATAAATTTATGCAGCTGCTGCTTCAAATGGTTAAGCTTTGCTTCATTGCGCAGATATTCCCGGTGAAGCAGTGTTGAACCTTCACTTTGAAACTCCAGTACAAGCTGAAGCTTGTACCCGAAGAAATGTGCGCCGTAACGATCGGATAGGAAGATGTCGTTCATGCGCTCCCGCAAGGCTGGGAAAAATTCGTTGACTAGGATGTCCTCGCTCAGTTCATCTATATAAGACCCGGCTTCCATCTTATAAGAGTCATCGCCAAAGGAAAGAGGCTCGTAGATGTCGATGGCGATCTGATCCGGCACCCAGCTTGCATCACTTTTCATGAAGGTTATTTTCACGTAATTCATGATACCGGGCTCTAGCGGACTCAGTCCTTTTAAACCATCGATTCTCTTTTTTTCCTTCTCATAGATCGGAATCAATTGGGTGGTCCAGATCTCATTTAACAGTTGCTCGGCTAGCTTTTCCATGGTCTCCTCCTAAAAGCAGCTGCTCCGTTGACTAGCTGCCCTTGTGTCTTTGTTAAGATGTCGATTCGCTTTGACGAATTAATTCTAATGATTGAAGCTCTTTAAACGCATTCTCTGCATGGTCTCCAGAGACTACCTTCTCTACCATGTCCTTGGTGAGCATATGGCCGGCAAAAAGGTGCTCGACAACATCCGTAGCCACATCCATTTCATAGTAATCTTGAGCCCATTCCACATAATCAACCGCGGAATGATAGATCATGCCGAGCAAAAAATCCGAGCCGTCATCTAATCCTTCCGGATTGTCCACAGTTCCCGTTTTCCATGACGCATCGCCGGCTTCCCTCCATAAACAGAATGTCACATCCTCCCTGCTCATGGAATCAGCATCAATGCGGGCTATCAACGGAGCGGGAGCCTGGTCGTAGATGCCCGGCCAAACCTCGTAATCGTCCCTAGCATGGGGACTCATCTCCGATTCGTGATCGAAGCCTTTAATCACGACTCCTTCCGGGGCGAAGACGATATACACATCATCTCCCGCTCCGTTACGGATGCAGGCTACAGCGGTTTCTTCATCCCATTTCGGATCAAATGTGTACCTGCGCAGCCAGTCCTCCGAACACAACAAAATGTCCATTGCGCTTAATGCGAGAAGACGCTGTTTTAACACATCGGGCTCCATGAATGTTTTAGGCCATATTTTCATTAGATCATTACCTCCAGGTGGCAGTTAAATAAGCGAGTCCATCATGACTACTTGCAAGTATAGTATAGGCTTTGGCAGAAACGGGCATCTAACCTGTTGGATTAACAGAAAATTGATAGTTAGCAGCCATATAAAAGAACATCCCCGCCTCGGCGTCGACATTTATAGAAATCGAATATGCTTTTTCTTTATTTTGAGCTTCATCCCAATTGCGAATGGGCTCCCACTGATCGCCCCTTTTTTCGATAAGGTAAACCAATGTCGTTGTTTGTCCGTTTATTGTTTTATCTTGGGGCTCACCGTATAAGCTTTCAATTTGTTCTAATGAATCGCCGTATTGAAGACCTCTTGGCGTCTGGAACGAAGCGGGATTGGGCGTATTATCGTCAATCATCATCCCGTCTACGATATCTTCCGCATAGTGAACCTTAATGCCGGAATAAATATAAACCTTCATAAAATCAATCGACTCCGTCGGCTCACCAAGCAGCTTTTCAACCTCTTTTCTCGACATGCCCAGTTTTATCGACTTTTTGTTCTCGGCATGCACCAGCGACAAATCTTGATCGACAAATGCCCCTGCTTCGAAGCTGACGGGTTCGGTTGGCTCGCTTACGCTGTTGTTCCCGACCGAAGAGCAGGCCGTCAGAAATGCCAGAATAATAAGAAGCAACGATTTATACAAGACGAACACCTCTGTATTGTTGATTTAAAAAAATAATGATCTACGTATGTACGCCGGAATCCTCCATTATGTGAATGCTTCTTGGTAAACGGGTCAATTTCGCAATATGCAGCATGACATGCTGGTTAGTCCGGAGTCTTGGCAAGACTTCGGGAGCGGTTATCTTATACCGTTTGACGGCGCCGGAATCACTGATTGCAGCATGAATGATTTGACCCTCAATATGAAGAATCTTTCCATGCAGGACGTCATAGGAATGTGATCGATAATCGATGATTTGCACGATCATCACCGCAATGAACACTAATCCTGTTAGAAAGAAAATAAAGTTAAAAAACGCCGGCCTGTCTGCCTGAAGGCCTACCAGAAGCTGTATGATGCTTATAAGGGACAAGGCTCCGCATCGAAGGATCTCAAAACGAAGCTGTTTCTTTAGGTTCAAATCGATGGCGTCCTCCTCCTATCTCTTCGTACATCAGATCCAATCATAAAATAGCAGCCAGCTTATAAATCGGCTTCACCTTCTGCCTCCTTAATCGCCATTAAAGCGTACCAATTTTTCCACATTGTGTATACGCTAAGAAAGAGAAGTTTGTTGCACCAATCTTTTGTTTGAATAAAAAAAACGACTCCGGAGGTCGCTCATATAGGGATTAGTTCTTTTTCAATAAACGCAAAAAAAGCCGCACCTTGGCGGCTTTATTTAATATAAACGCTTCCGAACGGGAGCACTTCACGCAGAATACGTTTGAACCAGCCGTCATCCGACAGCTTGTCCTCCAGCTCCGTATCTCGTGAGCCGGTCTGCACGAGAACCGGACCTCTCCCTTTGAGTTCCCATTGAACGTTCATATGCTGGCTGGCGAGCGTGTTCCCGTATACGGACAACCGGATCTCCGCGTCTTCGGGATAGGCGACGAGCGCGTTCTTGTCCACGAACAGCGGCTGTTCCGGATGGAGCTGGATGGTCGCTAGGTCGCCTGCGCTAAGCACGCCAAGCGTTCCTGGCCCGCTGAATTTAATCCGAACCAGCTCCCTTGTGATCCAAGCGGTTTTCCATTTCAGTATTCTCGCATGGTACACCATTCCATCGGAAAACAACGCGACATGGCGGAAGTCGAACAGCAGATTGCTATTCTCCGGAATCTCAATGGCCTCAAGCGAATACCCGGCAGGAAGCCCCATTAGAAACCGGGACGGGCCCTGCAGCCTCGAACGAATCCACCTTTTCTTCCGTAGGGCGCCTCGGATGTCCAAGAACCGGTCCTCTCTGCTCCGCGGAGCGCCTTGATAGGCGGTGATCGCTTTCGGGTGGAGCACATGCAGAACATCCGCAGCGTCCAGCTCAACTTTCACGTGACCAGCCGGCGGCGGTGTCGTCAGCTTCATAGATGCATCGCTCCGTGGCCGTCTCTGCCTTGCCTCTTCCACACCATATACCGCCAGACTCGCACGGACACAGCGTAGAAAGCAATCGCCGCAAGCACCGTGCCTGCTATCGCTGCCGCCTTCGTATAAAGCGCTTTTCGCTTCGCTTCGGCCTTCTCCATCTTCGCGAGCAGTGCCTCATTCTCGGAGGCTAGCTCCTCGTTCTGCCGGCGGTACGCTTCGTTGCTTTGCAGAAGCTGCTCCTGCCGTGTCAACAGCTCATCCGCCTGCTGACGCGCCTCTTCAAGCTGTTCCTGCTGCAGCTGCAGCTGCGATTGCATTTCCTCAAGAAGCTCCGGCGCTTCGTAAATGTCCTGCAATCGGTCAAATACGCCCGCCTCTGCGGTCTGTCCGGCGAAAGGGATGAATAATAAAATGAGGACTGCGATTGCAGCACGCTGGACCTGCTTCCATCTCATTAGCATCTAAGGAATCACCTCATCCGACATAAATAGGCGGGGACCGCCCATTTGCGAGAGTTATTCCTCTTATTCTATCATATTTGTCGGTTGCTGTCGGCAAGAAGAATTCGGCGGATGCGACCTCAACCGACAGATCGTGACGATTCCGTCTGCATCCGCTTCAGCTCTTCGTTTTACACCTTACGGTTGCAAAAATTACAGGAGCTCGATATACCCTTCTGTTCCATGCACGCGAATGCGCTGCCCGTCTTTTATCCGTTTGGTGGCATTATCCACCCCGACAACAGCCGGCAAGCCGTATTCACGCGCGATCACTGCGCCATGGGTCATTAGCCCGCCGACCTCGGTGACTAGGCCTTTTATGGAGACGAATAACGGCGTCCAGCTTGGGTCTGTAAAGGTGGTGACTAATACATCTCCTTCTTCGAGGTCAGCCTCTTCCATGTTTAGGATGACGCGCGCGCGTCCTTCAATCATTCCAGAAGAAACCGGCAGACCTATAATCGCTCCTTCTGGGAGATTTTCGCGTTTATATTTACCGGATATAATTTCGCCGTCGGACGTCATCATACGCGGTGGGGTCAGCTTTTCAAATAATTTGTAGTCGTCCTTTCTCTTACGGATCAAATGGACGTCCACCTTATTCGTTCGTACGGCTTCGAGAAGCTCCTCAAACGTAAGATAATAAATATCTTCTTCTTCCTGGATAAGACCAGCTTGCACGAGTCGTTCGGCCTCTTTCAATAAAGCCTGTTTATAAATGAAGTAGCGGTTCACCATGCCATACTTTGGATATTCCCGATAACCGGCATAATTCCGAACCAGGTCAATCATCCGTTTTGTTTCTTTGGCCTTTTGCTCGCCATCCGGCAACTGCATTAACCGGCTTAGCAGCTCTTGCTCTTTGTTGATTGCTTCTTGCCGTCCTTGTTCAAATTTCCGCCGGCTGGCGTGAGGCTCAAAGTTTTTAATGTTGTTAAGAATCATGGGAATGAGTGTAGATGGCTTCTCGCTCCAGCGCGTTCTCGTTATATCGATCTCTCCGGCGCATCGCATGCCATATTGGCTAAGAAATGCGACGATTGCGTCGCGGGCTTTCTGTCCGCCGTCAAACTTAATCAGACCATCCAAAAAGTCATCGTTTTCTCCTTGCTGCAAATAGCGAATGAGCTCCGGATAAGGACGAATGGCATCTGCGACATCCAATAAAGCGAGCCCCATCTCCGAGGTAATATTGTTGGGCACGGATTGCGTAAGCGTATCGACAGCGTTTTTTTCGCCTAACCACTCGTGCATCTTTTCATTGATCCAATTCGATGCATGCATGAAGGCCATAATGACAGCTGAACTTTGCGGGTCAAATAAAAGCTTCTTCAACTGCTGGATATCATCTCGAATAAAATCAAATAGCTCCGCTCCCGATTTCGTTTGGATGTTTTGTTTTAACTCCTCTACCGAGACTCGATTGCGATGAATCAGTTCAGAAACGATTGCCGGGTTGTATTCGAGCGGGGGTTGAACACCCGGGGGCGCTGCATTTATATTGCTTTTGCCGGAACGCTGCTCTTCTTGATCAGGTGGCACCTTTGTTATAAAATCTCCCCTCTCGATGATGGTCTCAAGCGCGTCCTTTAAGAGCTGTTCGGATTGTTCCAGCATACCCAAAAATGCTTCTCTACCGGCAGCTGATGCGAGTCTTGGTGTAACATCTACAAAGAGCCGTCCTCCAGCTTTGCGCATGGGTGCGGGAGTCGTTAACAGATAGAACGACAATCCTAATGGCTTGATAGGATCGGTCATCATTTGCTGGTGGCCGACGGATATATATACGCGATAGTCTTGATCCTTTTCTTCAGGGATGGGGTATAACGTCGTGATTGGCCGACTTTGGACAATATAGAAGGTATCGTCCGCTAAACACCATTCGATATCCTGCGGGCAGCCCAAATATGCTTCAATCTGCCTCCCGATCCGCTCCAATTGTAAGATTTGCCGTTCCGTCAAGGTTTGTGATTTTTGCTTATCTGGCGGAAGCTGTATGGTCTCTGTTCCGCCTTGTTCGCGCCCATAAATAGCCAACGTTTTGGCCGCGATTCTCTTCTCGACAATTTCCCCTCCCTGTACTTTATAACAATCGGGAGAGACAAGGCCGGAGACAAGCGCTTCTCCAAGCCCATAACTGGCATCAATGGAAAGCACCTTTCGGTTGGATGTCATAGGATCGGCAGTAAATAAAATGCCGGATGCTTGAGGGAAAACCATCCTTTGCACGATAACGGAAATATAGACCTGGCTGTGATCAAATCCGTTTTGCATACGGTAGATGACAGCGCGATCCGTAAAGAGGGAAGCCCAGCATTTGCTAATATGCTGCAGGATCGCTTCTTCGCCGATAATATTTAAATAGGTGTCTTGTTGTCCGGCAAAAGAGGCATGCGGTAAATCTTCGGCAGTTGCGCTTGAACGGACGGCGTAGGCAAATTCCTTGCCGTATTGGGAGAGATAGCGAGCAACGGCTTTCACGACGTCGGACGGAATTTCCGCTTCCAATAGAATTTGTCGAAGCTTTCCGCTGATTTCGCCTATTCGGTCCCGGTCTTCAACATGCAGCGTAGTTAACTGCTCCAGCAAAGCTTGAAACGTTTCGTTTTGTTCGATGGCTTTTTGATAACCCGCGGTTGTTACACAGAATCCATCCGGCACATGAACGCCTTCCATTTTTGCTAATTCCCCTAAGTGTAATCCTTTTCCGCCTACGAGCAAAAGCTGAGTTTCTTCCACTTCTTGAAAACCGAGAACCAGAGGACTCATTCCACATCTCTCCTAACGATGAAATTGAGAAAAACATTTGACAGGAGTTCATCAGCATGATACAATATAATTGTAAGATGAACTAACTATGCCTTTATGAGTATTTTCGATCAGGCGCCATTTGATTATATCATCATGTCTGTTACTGTGCAATGTCAAAGAACCTTTATCGAGGTTCTTTTTTATTTTCCCGTCCCCCTCTCACCTATCATAACGACGCGTCATGAATTCGTGATGAATCCTCGCAAAGGATAACAAAAATTCAAAGGCAGCCGAGACCGGCTGCCTTTTCTATATGCTGCGTTCATCTATATAAGGATGCGATATCCTTCACCCGTAACCGGCTCTAACCAATCGGTTCACCACAGTGTCAGAGCTAAGTGTACGAACCCTCTGTCTCTCGTCGCTCCGTGCTAATGTTTTCCGCCCTGAGGAATACTTACAACGTCACCCGTTATTTTCATTTACGTACCCTGCTTTCGTTGTTAACCAGCTGACCTCTTCACAAGCTTCATTGTAATCCTCTATTTTTTCGAAAAAGCAAATACTGGAAGGCGGGACACTGCTCGACATGTACTCATAAACCACGATCGTGCCGCTTTCAAGTTTCCAAGCGGTATGAATGCGTCTCACTTTTTTATCATGCAGCATGTACTCATCATGAATGTCCCGGATGACCGATTTATTGTGCGTTCCCCTGCCGCGAGGGAAGCTTAATACATCCATATTCGCGTGTAGATTGAACATGTCTCCCCTCCTTATCGGCCGGAATGTGCTTCAGAAGGCGAATAGTGATTGGATCTTATCAATAAGAAGTATGCGAGCAGTGCCGTCGTGCTCGCCAATAAAATAATGACTCCTAGCGGAACGGCTGTGTTTTCTCCCGCAATGCCAACAAGAGGAGCGACGACTGCCCCTAGCACAAAGGGGATAACACCAAGAAGCGCGGCGGCGCTGCCTGCATTTTTGGCCTGACTCTCCATGGCGAGCGGAAAGGCTGCCGTAGACGTAATTCCTATCGCGCCAACGAATAAGAACAAAGGAATGACCAGTGTGAAAAGCGGCCCTTGTACGAAAGCAACCACTAAGACGGCAGCACTTGCTATCAGAGCAAGCCAGAGGCCAAATAACAAAAAGGCGTGCTCGGATATGCGATGCGACATCCGCCCGACGAGCTGAGAGCCGATAATCAGGCTTATGCCATTCGACCCGAACAGAAGCGCGAACACGGTTGGGGAAACGCCGTAAATATTTTGATAAATAAAGGGCGTTCCCGATACATAAGCGAAAACCCCTGCGATCATAATACCTTGTGCCAGCATGTAGCCTAAAAACTGGCGATCCCGCAAGAGCGTGCCATAACTGCGGAGCTGATGCGCAAAATTTGAAGGACTGCGGCGATCGGTTGGCAGGGTTTCCCTTAGCCGCCATTTGGTCATAATCAATAAGTACGTTCCGAGTAAGGCCAGCGCGATAAATACACCAACCCACGTCGTGAAAGAAAGAACGCCGCTGCCTGCAACTGGAGCTGCGAGCGGCCCCAAATTACTGACAAGCAAAAGCAGCGAGAAAAATTTCGTGAGTTCGCTGCCGCTGTACAGGTCGCGTGCAATCGCTCGAGAGATAACAATGCCTGCCGATGCGGCAAAGCCTTGTATAAACCGGAATGCGATTAACATCCAAATATTTGGCGAAAATGCGCAAGCTAACGAGGAGACGACATACACGGCCATCGAAATAAGCAACGGGATTCGTCTGCCATGTACATCGCTCAGCGAACCCATCACAAGCTGGCCAAGGCCAAGTCCAAGCAAGCAAGCGGTGAGACTGAACTGTACGAATGAAGCGGTTGATCCGAAATGCTCCACAATTTCCGGAAATGCCGGCAGGTACATATCGATCGTGAAAGGTCCCATGGTTGAAAATAAACCGAGCAGTAAAGCTAATCTTACGTTACGCTGATTATTGTTTTTGTTCACTAAAGTATCTCCTACCCGTCATTTCTCTCTGAAGAAGCTAATTAATGAATGAGGCATACCTACAAATGTAGGCATGCCTTTACTATTTCGCTTGAACGAATCGTTATTCATGCTCCATTGTGCTAATGTCGATTACAAAACGATACCGGACATCGGAAGCGAGCACGCGCTCCCATGCTTCATCAATCTGATTGGCGGAAATAACTTCGATTTCAGGAACAATCTGATGCTCCGCGCAAAAGTCCAGCATTTCCTGCGTTTCGCGAATTCCGCCGATCATTGATCCGGCAAACGTTCGACGATGACCGATTAGCGACATGACATGAACGGACAAAGGATCGGCTGGGGCTCCCACATTGACCAAAGCGCCGTCCAATGCGAGTAATGAAAGGTAAGCGTTCAAATCAACCTTCGCGCTTACCGTGTTTATGATGAGATCAAACGCGCCAGCCAGCTTTGCGAACGTCTCAGGATCATTTGTAGCATAGTAATGGTCAGCGCCTAGCCGCAAGCCGTCTTCTTTCTTCTTCAAGGACTGCGATAGAACGGTAACCTCAGCCCCCATGGCGTGAGCGAGCTTTACAGCCATATGTCCAAGACCGCCAAGTCCGACAACCGCAACTTTTTTGCCAGGAGCTGCTCCCCAATGGCGCAGCGGCGAATAGGTGGTGATTCCGGCGCACAACAGCGGAGCCGCTGCGTCAAGCTCCATTGCGTCCGGAATTCTAACCACGAAGTCTTCGGTTACGACGATGTGAGTGGAGTAGCCTCCTTGTGTATATTGCCCGTACCGGTCGATGGATCCGTACGTGCCCGTATTCCCGCTCAGGCAATACTGCTCCTCTCCCTTATGGCAATTTACGCACTCGCCGCAGGAGTCTACCATACAGCCCACCCCTACCCGGTCGCCGACCGAATATTTGGTAACGGCTGTTCCAACCTTGGCGACTATTCCCGATATCTCATGCCCAGGGACGAGTGGATAGTTAACCGGTCCCCATTCGCCGCGCGCTGTATGGATGTCAGAATGACAAATCCCAGCGTATTTTATTTCAATGAGAACATCATGCGGCTGAATATCTCTGCGATCTATCGTAGTAAGTTGGAATGGTCCTTCCGGATTGAAAACAGCCCGCGCATTAGCAGTAATCATATATACCTCCCGAATAGTTAATGACATTAAAAGAAATGAATTGTTTATTCAACTCATGTCTATTATTATAGTAGGAAGAAGCGAGCAATCAATGGTTAATAAATTGCGAATTGTTGATATATCAACAAACCCTTAAAAAATGTTAATTATCTAGAAAGCGGGTGACTTGATTTCAATGGCCAAGGTGGACCGAAGAATTGTTAAAACGCAAGAATCCTTGAAAAAGGCTGTTATTGAACTGATGTCCGAAAAAAGCTTTGATGAGATCACCATTCAGGACATTGCGGATCGGGCAAACGTAAACCGTGGTACCATCTATCTTCACTATCAGGACAAATATGACTTATTGGACAAGCTGATCGAGACACACTTGAATGAAATAGGGGAAATGGAAAAGTGGGCGTGTGAGATGGACTGGGTCGATGCTTTAGTGCCTTACTTTGAATATTTCGAGAACAATTATTTATTTTTTTCGACCATGCTCGCAAGTAAGGATGCGAAGGGTGCCCCATCTTCCTTCCGAAAGCGGCTTCTTGCTTCTTTTATGGAAGGGTTCAAAGATGAAATTGACAGAGAAAGCGGGAAAAATACAGATTTAAGTGATGATGTTCTGCTGCAATATGCTGGGACGGCATATGTTGGGGTCATTGAATGGTGGATTAGAAATGGGATGCCGTATCCGCCCAAGGTTATGGCCAAACAAGTCGGAACCTTGTTAGGAAGAAGCCTGTAATCGAAGAGGCTGCCGGGACACGGCAGCCTCGAATCAATCAGTTCAAACGATGCAGCATTTCGTATTTATTGCCGCAAGGGTCTTCGAAATAAACCGCGTAATAGGTTGGACTAATCGGGAACAGCCTTGGACCGTCATTGATTTTCCCTCCAATCTGCTTGACGATCTCGGCAATCCGATCGACTTCCGTCCGATCTTGGGCCCAGAAGCCAATCAAATTGTCGTTAGGCCTATGCTCTCGATCTTCCGTAATGGCGAAATAAGCAGCGCTCGGCAATTCTCCATCCGCAGCAAATACTTTCCAGTTAGCGCTGTGAAATGTCCTCGTAAATCCTAGTTCGGGGAGCAGCTTCTCGTAGAAGGGCAATACGGTTGCCATGTCGTTTACACGAAGATCAATATGACTGAATCTGTTCATTGGTAATCCTCACCTTCAATTGTTTTGGAAGCAATAATATGTTTTTGAATCGTAATCAGCACTTCTTCCCAATGCTGTTTCATCTGCTCACGCGTAGCCGGATGGTCCAGATTCTCTTGGTGGAAGCTGATCGTCGTTTTGTCCGGATTTTTGGACAGCAGCCTAATTTGCAAAGTAGCCGGCTTTTTCCACTCTTTCTTTTGCCATCTTAGACGGAGCTGTTGGTAAGGCTTGACGACCCGAAACTGTCCGGTAATACCTTCCGCGGAACAGAACGCCTCTCCTTCGCTGAAGGTCAAGGGGTTTAAGGATCCGATCCACAGCTTCAATCCTTCGGTTGAGGTCAGGTACGCCCACGCCTGAACCGGAGAGATCGGCAGTGTTCGACGTACCCCCACTTGATACCCTGTCGAAGCTGTAAGCCCGACAAGCTTGTTCGATGTGGAAAGTCTAGAGCTCATTATTTTCCCCTCTTTCGAGATGTATGTTAGTACTAACTAACGATCATCCAAAAAAAATTAAGATGGACTCAGTGCCTTCACAAACAAATCGATACTTGACTCTATAAATCTCGGCAGGGTAACATTCGTTATCTTCGATGCGCCGAACAACTGTGTCATAAACGCTCCATAATTCATCCACATAAACGTAATCGCTTGTGTTTCCGCATCTGTTGGGATCAATCGCTTCCTCCTCTGCATCTCGGTAAAATAATTCGTCAGCAATTCCAGCAAGGTGCGCGGATGCTTCTGTGCTTTCTCGCGAATTCCGATTAATTCATCATCTTTTAAGACAATGAGAAATAACTTACGGTTACGCTCCATCATTTCATGATACATCCGGCTAATCATTAGAAGATCCGCTCTAAGATCCCAAGTGACTTGCTCACCAAAAATTTTTGTAAATTCAATGGAGTAATGGTAACGGTCGACCGCCTTCTCCAGCAGATTGAATTTGCTGCCAAAGTTTCGGAACAATGTCATCTCGCTGACTCCCGCAGTCGAGGCGATTTCTTTGGTTGATACGCCTTTATAGCCTTTCTCGGCCATTAAATCAATGGCGGCCACCATCAGCTTGCTCTTACTGTCTAATGCGGTCTGGTTCTCCACAGCATCACCTCCTATTTGATTATTAAAATCATAAAAAGTCATCCATTGTCGTTTGTGACTTTCTTTTTATGTTAGTGTTCACTAACATTAAGTTGTGTTAATACTACCCTTTTTTTATTTGGAAGTCAATGGTTTAGTAAATATGATGTAATCATTGAAACGCAGTCATTGAACAATTCGCTTTAAGGCCGGGTCATGCATCAACCAATTGCTTCGATCACAAGGTTCAGACATTCTCCCAGTTGGGAGAGAAACGTCGCTATGCACGAAAACCAAAAAACCTACCGTATCGACTACGGTAGGTTTTCTGTGCTTGGCGACGCCCATTCCGCACCGGGATGAATACTCTTCGCAGAATATACATCAACGGTCGGCGTCTGAGCCTTCCTCTTCAGGCCGGGTCATGCATCAACGAATTGCTTCGACCGGAAGGTTCAGACACTCTCCCCGTTGGGAGAGAAACGTCGCCACGCATGAAAACAAAAAACCTGCCACAGATAACTGTGACAGGCATTCGTGCTTGGCGACGTCCTACTCTCCCAGGACCCTGCGGTCCAAGTACCATCGGCGCTGGAGGGCTTAACGGTCGTGTTCGGTATGGGAACGCGTGGTTCCCCTCCGCCATCGCCACCAAACAGTGTTTT
>NZ_QXQA01000025.1 GCF_003583765.1 Paenibacillus nanensis | reverse complement strand
GGGGGGTTCGGGGGGTTCCAGCAGTTCCGAGGCATCCGGCAGCGTCGACAATACTAACAATACGAAAAATAGTGGAGACACCGAGAATAGCGGAAATACGGGCGATGCCAGCAATGACGGTAATTCCGGCAATTCTGACAGCTCCGGAAATGACAGCAGCCCCAGCGACTCAGGAGGCTCCGGAAATACCAGCAATACTGGCAGTACCCATGCAACTTCTCAGTAGGGGCGAGACAAAGCAAGGGGCTGGCCGAAGTCATGCGACTTCAGTCAGCCCCTGTTGCAATGCAGCTTTTTATTCGTAAATCGGACGTACCGGATTCGTCTGCTCACGGTTGCGTCCTACCGAGAAGATCGCAATTGGAATACCCGTCAGCTCGGATACGCGGTTCACGTAGTTGCGCGTATTCTCCGGAAGATCCTCCAGCTTCTTCGCGCTGGAAATATCCTCGGACCAGCCCGGCAGCTCCTCGTATACCGCTTCGCACTCCGCCAGCATTTTCAGGCTTGCCGGATAATGCTCGATGATTTCGCCGCGGTACTTGTAGCCCGTGCAGATCTTTACAGTCTCGAGTCCTGTCAGAACGTCCAGCGAGTTCAGGGACAAGCCTGTAATGCCGCTGACGCGGCGGGCATGGCGAACGACGACCGTGTCGAACCAGCCGACGCGGCGCGGACGGCCTGTAACGGTGCCGTACTCATGGCCTTTGTCGCGGATCAGCTGTCCGATTTCGTTGTCCTGCTCCGTCGGGAATGGACCGTCGCCTACGCGGGTTGTATACGCCTTGGCAACGCCGATCACCTGCTTAATTTTCGAAGGTCCTACGCCGGAACCGATACATACGCCGCCTGCCGACGGATTAGAGGAGGTTACAAACGGATACGTGCCTTGGTCGATATCAAGCATGACGCCTTGCGCGCCTTCGAACAGCACTTTTTTTCCTTCATCAATCGCGTCGTTAAGCACAACGGAAGTATCCGTCACATAAGGACGCAAAATTTCCGCATAGCCCAAATAGTCCTTCACAATTTGATCGGTATCCAGCGGCTCGCCGCCGTACACCTGTTGAATCAGATTGTTTTTCTCCACCATAATGCTGCGAACGCGGGCTTCGAACTCCTCTGCGTCCATCAGATCGCTGATGCGGATGCCGTTGCGCGCAGCCTTGTCCATATAGCAAGGACCGATGCCTTTGCGCGTCGTGCCGATTTTGTTATCGCCCTTACGGTCCTCTTCGAGCGCGTCCAGCACCAAGTGATACGGCATGATGACATGCGCGCGGTCACTGATTTTCAGGTTCGACGTCGAGAAGCCGTTGTCATGAATATAGTTAATTTCGTCGATCAGCGCCTGTGGATTAATAACCATGCCGTTGCCGATGACGCAAGTTTTGTTATGGTTAAAGATGCCCGATGGGATCATCGTCAGCTTATACTTTTTGTTATCGATGAGAATGGTGTGCCCGGCGTTGTTTCCGCCTTGGTAACGGGCAACAACGTCAGCTCCCTCTGCCAGGAAGTCCGTAATTTTGCCTTTTCCTTCGTCTCCCCATTGCGTGCCGACTACAACTACCGTAGACATAATCATACCCCCGTCCGATATCCGTAAACATCGAAAATTAATGTCATCTCGCGCGACAGCCCCGTTTCTTTAACGCGGCAACAGCCAGAAGACAGCATTATTAGTGTAGCAGTCTCCCTATTGGAAGTCAAACAAAAAACGAACAATTGTATAGTCACCCATACAATTGTTCGGAAATTTAAGAAGCTTGTGAAGGATCCATATGATTGCGGTCTAGACTTACGAATTTATTGTAATGCTTCAGGAACACCAGCTCGACGGTGCCCACCGGACCATTCCGCTGTTTGGCTATAATGATCTCGATGATGTTCTTCTTCTCCGATTCCTTATCGTAGTAATCGTCCCGGTAAAGGAACGCTACGATGTCGGCATCCTGCTCGATCGATCCCGATTCCCGCAAGTCGGACATCATCGGACGCTTGTCCTGACGCTGCTCGACGCCCCGGCTGAGCTGAGAAAGGGCGATAACCGGCACTTCCAGCTCCCTCGCAATCATCTTAAGCGTACGGGATATTTCCGATACTTCCTGCTGCCGGTTCTCGCCGGCTTTGCCCCGGCCTTGAATGAGCTGCAGGTAGTCGATCAAGATCATGCCCAGCCCGCGTTCCTTCTTCAAGCGGCGGCATTTCGCGCGAATATCGGCCACGGTGATGCCCGGCGTGTCGTCGATGTAGATTTCCGCTTCGGATAAGGCGCCGATCGCCATCGTCAGCTTCTCCCAGTCATCGGCTTCCAGGGTGCCTGTTCGCATTCGAGTCGCATCGACGTTCGCTTCGGCGCATATGATACGCTGTACCAGCTGCGCCGCGGACATCTCCAGCGAGAAGATCGCGACCGTCTCTTTCGCCCGCACCCCTACGTTCTGGGCAACGTTCAGCGCAAAGGCGGTTTTACCGACGGAAGGACGCGCCGCCACGATAATCAAATCGCTTCGCTGGAAGCCTGCGGTCATCCGGTCAAGGTCGACGAAGCCCGATGGAATTCCCGTCGTGCCTCCACGGTTCGAATACAAGTGCTCGACCTTCTCGAACACTTCCATCAGGACGTCGCGGATGGAGACGAATCCGCTGCTGGAGCGGCGGTTGGAGATTTCGAGAATCTTCTTCTCCGCATCGCTGAGCAGCACGCTGACATCCTCTGCATTAGCATACCCATCTGTTACGATATTAGTAGCTGTCCGGATTAACCGGCGCAGCATTGATTTCTCTTCAACGATCTGTGCGTAATAGTCGACGTTGGCCGCTGTCGGTACCGCGTTCGCCAGCTTCGCTAAGTAGCTGACGCCTCCGATCTCCTCAAGCAGGCCTTGGTCTTGAAGATGCGCCGTAAGCGTGATGAGATCGATTGGTTGATTGCCCTCGCCCAGCTCGATCATCGCTTCGTAGATGCGTTGATGTCCGCTGCTGTAGAAATCCTCGCTTCGAACCCGCTCCATCGCCGTGATCAATGCCTCCGGCTGCAGCAGAATCGCCCCTATGACCGCCTGCTCCGCTTCAATGTTTTGCGGCGGAACACGGTCGAACATCAGCTCCGTACTCATTGTGCTCATCGTGCGCTCTCCCCTCCGTTGTAGTTGTACTGCATGATACGGCTTCGCCCGCTGCGAGAAGGAATATTCCTCCGATCGCTGTTGAAGTTGAATTCTCAATGAACAACTAGTCCAAGGTTAGAATCCAACTTCAAAGGCGAACACTATCGTTTCTCCAGAACATTCCTTCTCTCCGCTCATGACGCCTCATGCGTCATACCGCTTCGTCGTAGGTCGCTGCTCTTCGCACAACCCTTTTTATAAAAAATAAAAGATATATTATTCTTCGGCTGTTTGGACGCTCATTTTGGCTTTGACTTCAGGGTGCAGCTTGACGATGACTTGCGTGACGCCGAGCGTGCGGATTGGGTCGTCCAGCTCGATTTTGCGTTTGTCGATTTTGATGCCTTGGCCCGCAAGGGCGTCGGCGATTTGTTTGCTTGTGACAGCGCCGAACAGGCGGCCGCCTTCGCCGGATTTCGCTTTGACGATAACCGTCAGCTCCTCCAGACGCTTAGCCAGTGCCTGCGCGTCTTCTTTCTCCTTCTGCTTCCGCTTCACTTCTGACGCGTTCTGTACCTCCAGCGTCTTCAGATTGCCCTCGGAAGCCAGCTTCGCGAGCCCTTTGGGCAGCAAGAAGTTGCGTACATAGCCTTCCGACAAATCCTTTACTTCGCCTTTTTTGCCTTGTCCCTTTACGTCTTGCAAGAAGATTACTTTCATTCGAATAACCCCTCTTCCGATTCAATTTGTTCAAGCACGACCTTCAGCTTGGCCGCTACCTCTTCTACAGTGCCCTCCAGCTGAGCAGCCGCGTTCGTTAAATGGCCGCCGCCGCCGAGCCGTTCCATGACGACCTGCACGTTCATACCGCCAAGCGAGCGGGCGCTTACGCCGATTAGACCGTCCGGCCGTTCGCTGATGACGAAGGAGGCCAAAATGTCCGTCATATGGAGCAAAGTATCGGCCGATTGCGCGATAAGCAGCTGCGGATTTTTCTTTCCTCTCTCGGCAACGGCAATCGCGACATGGTCATACACGACTTGAGCATGCTTAATAATTTCGGCTTTGCTGACGTATTCGTCGAGATCCTCCTGCATCATGCGCTGGATCAGCACCGTATCCGCGCCGCACCGGCGCAGGAAGGACGCCGCTTCGAACGTCCTCGCGCCCGTTCGGTTCGAGAAGCTTTTCGTGTCCACGGTAATACCGGCCAAAAGCGATGTTGCTTCCCTCACATCAAGCGATATGCGCTCATGGATATATTGCAGCAGCTCGGTCACGAGCTCGCACGTCGACGAAGCGTACGGTTCCAAGTAAACAAGGATTGCGTTCGAGATAAATTCTTCGCCGCGGCGGTGATGGTCAATGACAACGATACGGTCTGTCAGCGTAAGAAGCTTCGGCTCCTTCACCATCGACGCTTTATGCGTATCGACAACGATGGCTAATGTCTGGGGCGTCATAAGCGCCAGCGCCTGCTCGGGCAGGATGAATCGCTTCGACAGCTTCTCGTCCTCGCGAATCAGCTCCATCATCTTCTCGATGGACGGATTGATGCCTTCGAGCACGATATACGCCTCTTTGCCCAGTACTTGAGCTGCCTTCAGCACGCCGATCGCCGAGCCGACGGCGTCCATATCCGGCAGCTTGTGGCCCATAATCATCACGTTGTGGCTTTCCTTCAGAAGGTCGCGCAGCGCATGAGCGACAACGCGGGCCCGGACTCGGGTCCGCTTCTCCACCGCGTTCGTCTTCCCGCCGTAGAAGGACTGCCTGCTGCCGACCTTCACTGCTGCCTGGTCGCCGCCGCGGCCAAGCGCGATGTCTAGGCTTGAATGCGCCCATTGGCCAATTTCGATAATGTGCTCCGCGCCGGCCGCAAAGCCGATGCTGAGTGTAACCGGAATTTTCTGCTCGCCCGTCATCTCGCGCACCTCATCGAGGATGTCGAACCGCGACTGCTCGAGCTGACGCAGCGTTTTATGGTCGGTAATAAGCAGGAACCGGTCGGATGTAAGGCGCTTGATGTAGATTTTATACTTTTGCGCCCACTCCGTAATTTCGGTCGTCACCTTAGACAGCAGCGTTCCGCGCTGGTGATCGTCGAGACCCTGCGTAACTTCCTCCAGGTTATCGATCATTACAACGCCAAGCGACAGCTTTTCATCCTCGTATTTGCGGCTAAGCTGCCAGAGGTCGGTCACATTTTTTACGTATAAAATGCGTTCCTTCGGACGGAAAATCAGCTGGTACATATGCGAACCAACCGCGGCTTCCACCGTTCCTTCGCGATCCTTCGCGTGCTGGAGTGTCGGAAACATCTCCGTGAGCGGCACGCCGATAAGCGATTCCCGCTCCAGCAGCTGTGAAATGTACGGATTATGCCATTCTACCGTTCGTTCTTCGTTATAAAGAATAATACCGAACGGCAGCTCGCTAATCACATCATTGCCGCCTTTTTTGACCCGATAGGACAACGTGCCAAGGTATGTCTTCAAATCCTTGCGAAAAGCCCGTTCCGCTAAAAACGAATAAACCCCGACTCCAATCGTAAGCACGAATCCCGCTAATCCGGCAAGCAGCTCGAACCAAGCGAGCACCGCCGATAGGATCAGCAAGACCGCAAGCGCCGCAATATGATGCATGCCGTGCCATCTCGTAACTAAAAACTTAGGCATTTCCCATTCGCTCCCGTGCTATTGTGGTTTAACAAATGATTTCCGAATCGGAAAGGCGGTATCCAGGACGCCGATCAAGCTAAGCGGCGGGATAAGCAGCACAGGTATGGCTATGAGTATCGGAACCGCCTTACTCCATCCCCGCTCATGCGCGATGAAGAAGAAAAACCCGATAGCCTGGATGGTGAACAAAAAGCTTAGCAGCGGAACCAGGTTCATGACCGCTACGTTCAGGAACGAATCGTCCCCGTTACGTAAAAACAAGTCCGCCACGTAGGCGATCAAATAATAAATGACAAGCACGCGCGGCAGCCGCCAATCCTTGGCTTTCGGGAACGCGGGAACCTCGATTCCGCTGCGCTGAACGGCCCGACGGGCAAAGAAGTGAGCCAGAACCGCATAGATAAACGAAAAAAGAATAAAAATGAGCGGAATGATGTTCATGACCGTCTGGATGAGCTGCTCCGTCATTTCCTCGTTCCAGCCGGCCGCCGCCAGCTCTGGCGTCATCATGCCGTTCATCGTCGTCCGTACGATTTCACTGAACTCACTCAGGAGCGACAGATCGAACACCATCTCGAACAGCAAAAGCTCCAGCATGAGCTGCGCCAAAAACACGATGCCGACCGTCCTTATCACCTTCGCGGCTGAGACGCCTTTTTGGTACAGATGGCCCATAACAATGGATGGCACCAAGAAAAACAATCCGATGATTAATAAGCTCGGTCCGGCGACTACTGCCGCTAAGATCCATACGGGCAGCAAATGCAGGATGAAAGCTCCTCTTGAGAGCGTCGCATACAAGACAACGTAACTTACCGTTAATAATAAAGATGCGGGAAAGTTCAGTAACGGAACAGCAAGCAGCACTAAAGCCAGAAATGCCGCAGCGCTCCATAATATGGGTTTGAGCCCAGCCTTCAATCGGTTCACCTCTTAAGCGATTCTAAGTACGTATAATAATCAGACATTCATTCCCCATTATAGCACAAAAGAATTCACCCGTACGCAATGTCGATGCGTTTCGTGCAGCCGAACCGGCTGGAACATAAGGGAAAAGGGACTTTCCCCTCGAACCCGCTAGATCCGCTCGGACAGTCCCTTCATGCAATAATCGATAATTTCGCTTCTTCTAACAATACCTATAAAATGATTGCGGTCATCCACTACCGGCACAAAGTTTTGCACTTTCGCCAGGGCGATCATATCATCCATGTTCGCATCAATATTTACCGTCTTATTGTTCAGCCTGAGCGGCACTTCGCTCAGCCTCACTTTGTTAGTGCCCTCAAATGTCAGATCGGGCCTGCTCTTCATAAACCACAGCAGATCGCCTTCTGTGACCGTTCCGACATAGCCGCCTTCCGCATTAATGATCGGCACCGCCGTATAGCGGTGGTATTCCATCCGCTCGAGCGCTTGCCTAAGCGTCGCGTCATGCGACAGGTAGGCGACCTCTTGCTTTGGCAGCAAGAAAAAAGCGATATTCATCGTTCATCACTCCGTTTCGTTCGCTGATGACGATCCCGAGAGCGACTCCACTTCCTTCTCGGGCTGCTCCCCGTATTTGGACGGAAGAACAAGGCTCGCTGCATTCGTATCGGCATTGAGCCAGTTTTTGATCATGGTTTGTACCGATGCCAGATCCGCCTCATCCACGAAATATAAATAGGTTCCGCCCTCTACTAACCGTCCGCCATGTCCGAGCAGCGTATGGTTATACATTGTGCGGTTGTCCGCTTGAAGCAGCCCTTGAGCCAGATCAATCAGCTCGTTCGGCGGGATATCGGTGCTGAAGTTTTCACCCATAATGTCCATCAGCTCGGGGATTTTGCTCCATTGCTTCATTTCCGTCGCCTTCTCTATCATAGCAGAAAGAAACTCCTGATGCCGCTCCGTCCTGCTCATATCGCCGCCGGCATCTTCCCGGTACCGCACATAGTTAAGCGCGTCCTTCCCGTTATATAAGTCCTGACCGCCTTTTATGATAAATTTCTCATGACCGTAATCATCATTGATCATGTCCTCTTCGATCGGCAGCGAAATGCCTCCCATCGCGTCGATCGCGTCCCGGAAGCCCTGGAAATTTATCGAGGCGTAGTGGTCGACCGGCGCGTCGAACAACTTCTCGACGGTATCCATCGTCATACCCGCTCCCCCGAAGGCGTAGGAATGGTTGATTTTGTCGCTATAATCCTTACCCACAATTTCCACATACGTGTCTCTTGGAATTGAGACGAGCAGCATGTTGCCGTCGCTTGGCCGCACAACCGTATAAATCATCGTATCTGCCCGCCCAATCTCTTTGCCCCGCTGATCAACCCCGAGCAGCAAGACGGAGAAAGGCTCCTCCTCGTTCTTCTCCTCGCTGACCGGAACCGGCTTAGGCTGTCTATCAACCGGCTTATACGTATCCTTTATTCTATCGGCGACCGCTCCCTGCACGAACCAGTCGAAGCCGAGCATCGCCAGCGCGCTCCTGTTCATGAAAGCAGCCGCGAGCACAACAACGGCTACCGCGCTTATAATATAGGCTCTTTTATATTTTTTCATAGGTTTTGTTCTCCCCAATCACAATGATTCTTCCATGAAATGATAAGACTTGCGATCCTTTTACATTTTAGACGAAGAATCATGTCGACGGGTTACAAACCTGTTACAATTTGTTGTTGGGTATTTTAACAAATATTTTCAAATTCAAAGAGGTTTATTGCTCGTCCCCGGCGAATACACTCTATGCATAACTATGACTCGGAGAGGATGATTATTCCCTTATGCAGCCGATACAAGTGAATCCAGACCCTTCATCTACAGGACTCGACCCCAAAGTTGCAGGACTTCTCTGCTATCTGCTCGGCTTCATTACAGGCATCGTGTTCCTAGCCCTTGAGAAGCAAAGCCGGTTCGTGAAGTTCCACGCCCTGCAGTCGATTGCCATTTCCGTCGTGCTCATCGTCATCAACCTCATCCTAGGCTTTATCCCGTTCGTCGGCTGGCTGGTGTCCATCATTCTAACCCCGCTGAGCTTTATTTTGTGGATTGCGTTAATGCTGCTCGCGCTGCAAGGCAAGAAGTTCAAGCTTCCGCTCATTGGCGATTGGGCCGATAGCCAGGTTGGCGGATTCTAAATAAAAACGGGTAACGCGAGATCAAGTGCTGCGAAGGCGCTAGACGCGGTACCCGTTTTTTTTACAACAAATAGATGGTTTCGAGC
Organism: Paenibacillus nanensis; assembly: GCF_003583765.1. GTDB lineage: Bacteria > Bacillota > Bacilli > Paenibacillales > Paenibacillaceae > Pristimantibacillus > Pristimantibacillus nanensis. The sequence goes on along the minus strand of NZ_QXQA01000025.1, from coordinate 48,454 downwards.
GTCTCGTACATGAGAGACTTTCATGCATCGGAGTCACTGGATCCATGATGTTCATTCGAATGGCAGAGAGATCGAATGGACGGTTGACAACACAAGAGACGGGATGAGTTCTGAACAAGGGAAAAGAATTTTTCAATGTAAAACGATCCGTATGGACGAATCCGATGTGCACTATGTATTCACTCTTGGCCAATGCCGCAATGAGGAAAAAGAAATCCCTATATTTATCCTGCGTAAGGATGAGTTGGCGCGGCGTTAATTAGACTTGGAAAGTGCCTGTGGGGAGGATATTTATTGGACAAGCTCTACGAAAGTCTTCATCACTTCGGTGAAAAAGAACTGCGTATGCTCTACTTCCATTTATTGAAAACATTGGACCGCTATTACGAGGATGGAAGCATCGAAGATAAACATTTAGCCGAAGGATTTGTAAAGATCATTCAAGATCATATAGATGCCGTTCGAGACCATCAATTACAAACGTACAAGAACGAGCAATATGTCCATCTTGTTTTTAGCCTCTCTGATGCGGGATCGTTAAAGGTGGCTCTCGGCAAAATTGGAAAACGAAATGTATGCCAAGTTTTGGCCTTCAACGAGTTATTTTCTGTAGGGCCTTTATCTCGCTTAGAAACAACAGCTGGACAACAGAATAGACTCCTTTGGATGATGGAACACGACAGGGACTACATTCTGAGCCACAACTCAAATCGAGAACATCAGCTTGAGCAAATGGTGAACGCGGTTAGAAGCATTCCCGAACATAAAACGATCGTCATTTGGTGCGCAAATAACGCTCATGATCAAACAGGTTTACGCTTCGCGTTGTATTTGTTGAAAGAACGGGAGCAGCCGGTGCATATTGTCAATGTGACGGAACGATTCCATGCAATGGGGCTTTCCAACAAAGATGGGGGTTTTTCCTATGCCAGCGGCTTAATCGATCAGGATCATTTTCAGGTAATCGTAAATGAATGTTATGAAGGCACTCCTCTTGACGCGAATCAAAGAAGCAGATATGAATCAGAATGGTTTACACTAGCTGGAGAAGACCATGTGCTCCGTTTGTGGGAAGACGGTAAGGTTAGAGGCAATGATGAGTCTGCGCTGGATGCGGTCATTGTTAAGTCAGTCATTGAACTGGAACAAGAGCAAGATCGGGATGGATTTATTAAGGCAGGAATCGTCGTCGGCAGAGTGCTTGATACTTCACAGCAGCTTGTGGGGTATTCTTTTCTAACCTATCGAATTTGGATCTTAGTTAACCAAGGAATCCTGGCCTTTAAAGGACTGCCGAGCGCTTTGCATCAGTTTTCCGTAAAGCTGTTAAGGACTGATTAATTCATAGGAGGTGTCCTATGGAGGTTGAATTAAGAAAATTAACATTAGATGATGGCGAAGACGTTTACCAAATGGCGCTTGAAATCGGACCTGGAGAGAACGGATTTGTTAACGGATTGCTTTCGGACAATTACAGCGACTTTAGATTAATATTGAGAAAGTATTTTGAAATGTCCGAAGGTGTAAATCTAGCGCCTCAGCATGTCCCCCAGACAACGTACTGGCTATATATCGCCGGATATCCCGTAGGATACGGGAAATTAAGACATTACTTAAATGAAAACCTTAAGAGACACGGCGGGCATATTGGATATGTTGTAAGACCCTCTTGCAGAGGGAAAGGATACGGAAAACTAATGCTGCATAACCTGCTGAAAGAAGCCTCCCGCTTAGGAATACACGATGTGCTGCTAACCTGTAACGAGGATAATGCTGCATCTCGAAAAATTATTGAGAGCAACGATGGAGCCTTAGCTGGTATTGATAAGGGAACCTGTAAATACTGGATTAGGACGAAAAATGAAAGGAAGACCACAATTAAATAAACACATCTGGTTAATTAATAATTCATACACCTGTAATCCTCATTTCAGGTTCGTTTAAGCATCCGCCCCTATAATAAGGTTCAACAACCCCACTTTCATATAGAACGACTTAGGCCCGCAGCGATGCGGGCCCCTTTTTTTGCTGGCATATGCATAGGAATGCAAGAACTTCTTCAATCCCTCCATTACTTGCAGAGTTGTTTCACGATATACTGACTTGGAATCCAGAGAGAACAATTCCTTTGAAAGCTGGTATGGCGATGAATATCCGTTACGCATCAAATATCGAGGACATCACGAGAGAGGCGCTTCAAGCGTTGTTTCTTTCGGTCGAGTGGGAATCCGGAAAACACCCGGACGAGCTTGTCCAGGCGATTCAAGGATCTCATTCGATTGCAGCGGCTTGGGATGGGGACCGGCTTGTCGGTCTAATCAACGCTTTGTCCGACGGCGTTTTAACCGTCTATTTCCACTATATGCTGATCCATCCGGATTATCAGGGCAAAGGAATAGGCAAGGCCATGATGGACATCATGCTTGACCGCTATAAAGGCTGTAAAACAAAAGTGCTTATTTCATATGAGAGCGCGGTAGATTTTTATCAAAAGTGCGGGTTCTCCAAGGAGGATGGAGCCACTCCTATGTTCATCTCTTCGTTGGTTTGAGTACAGCCGCCGAACACTCGGCGGCCGTTCCCCTAGCTAAACGCCCCTGCTCTCCTGCCTCTCCCGCTTCAGATCCTCCTTCAGATCGTCGCGGACGCTGCCCTTCCACAGCGAGACGCCGGACCGATAGGCAGCTCGCGCGTTCAGGTGCCCGGCTACAGGTGACGTGATGAACACAAAAACGATGCCGAGCAGCAGCTTAATGCTGATGTGATGCTCGAAAATCCAGAAGTACAAGAAGCCGCCAAGCAGAATAAGCAGCACGCCGAGCGTCGCGCTTTTGGTTGCGGCATGGGAGCGAAGATAAACGTCGGGCAGCCGGATGATGCCGAAGACGCTAATGACGCTGACCAGCGCTCCCAGCAGCACGACGATCCCGATAACGAATTCAACGATGTGTCTGATCGTCTCCGGATTCAAGGACTACACCCCTCTCCATGTATCTGGCGAATGCGGTTGTGCCAATAAAAGTTAAAATACCGATCACCAGAATGATATCCAAATAAGCCGCCGTCCCGTTCAGCATCCCGATCACCGCAATCATCGCAAGCAGCAGAATGCCGATCGTATCCAAAGCGGCAATGCGGTCGGGAATGGAAGGCCCGGCTAATAACCGGAACATACTGCCGAGAATGGCCAGTGACAGTAAAATAAGCGATACGAGCAAAAATCCGTTCAGCATGCCCTCGTCACCTCCATAATCGCCTTTTCGAACGTGCTTTTGATCTGCTCCTTCAGCTCCTCCGCATCCTTGATATCCATCGCGTGGATATACAGCGTCTCCCCGTCGTTCGAGACGTCCAGCGTAAGCGTCCCCGGCGTTAGACAGATGAGGCAAGACAGCAGCGTAATTTCGAAGCTCGATTTCAGCTCCGTCTTCATCTCGACAATGCCTGGCCTAATCGCGAGCCGGGGCCGAACAATATGCAGCAGTACGGCGATACTGGAGAGGAACAGCTCCCTGTTAAATATAATGAACAGCTTGATCACCGCCCATGAACGTTTCAATACGAGCATCTCATCTACTCCTTTAGCACCGCGTCAATGTAGATGGCCGGCTGCGTTAACGTCTCGCCCGCTTCCGTTACAAAGCCCAGGACCCACTCTGCGCCAATTCCCATTGCGATCACAAGAACAAGCAGCCCTGCTCCGGATAGCAAGCGAAGACGATAACCGCCGGAGGCATGCGTTGAACTCGTTTCTCCTGTATCTTCCACAGAAGCGGAGGCCTTCGTTCGCTCCTCTCCCCAGAAAGCCGCCATAAACATACGAATAAGCGAATACAGGACGATAAAGCTTGAGGCGACGGCCAATGCCGCCAGCACATATTGCTCCGCCTCGAAGCCGCCGCGCACAATCAGCAGCTTGCCAGCGAAGCCGCTGAGCGGCGGAATGCCCGCAATCGCCAGCGCCGTGGCGAAGAACATCCATCCTAGCACAGGGTGTCTCCGGATTAGGCCGCCCATCTCGGACAGCTTGTTCGTGCCCGCGGCCGAGATTACCATGCCCCCTAGAATAAAGAGGAGCGCCTTCGCAATCATGTCATGCAGCAGGTAGAAGACCGCCCCATCCAACGCGTCTTTGTTCGCCGACGCCAGACCAAAAGCGATAAAGCCGACGCTAATGATGATGTTGTAGTTCAAGATACGCGGGATATCCTTATAGGCCAGCGCTCCGAAAGCTCCAAGCGCCATCGTCGCCCCTGCCATCCATCCGATCCAGCCATGCGTCACGGCGTGGTCATGATAGAAGATCAGCGTGAACACGCGAACCAGCGCGTACAGGCCCACCTTCGTAAGCAGCGCGGCAAAAATCGCCGTAATCGCCGTCGGGGGCGCGCCGTACGAGCCGGGCAGCCAGAAGAACAGGAAGAGTCCCGCCTTCAAGGCGAAAACAATCATAAACAGAATCGCGATCACATTCAGCACGCCGCCCTGCCCCGCTTCCGCCACGCGAACGGACAGATCGGCCATATTAAGCGCCCCCGTCACGCCGTACAGATAGGCGACAGCCGCGACAAACAAGGCGGATGACAAAATGTTAATCAGCATATATTTGATCGATTCTCTCAGCTGCAGCTTCGTCCCGCCCAGCACGATCAGTGCATAGGACGAGATCAGCATCACCTCAAAGCAGACGAACAAGTTGAATATATCGCCCGTCAGAAACGAACCGCTAACCCCGACGAGCAAGAACTGAAACAGCGGATAATAATAATGGCTTTCCCGCTCCTCCCCGATGCTTCGGAAGGAGAAGATCAGGCAGAACCATCCGATGACGGAGGTCGTCAGCACTAACAGCGCCGCCATCATATCCGCCACGAATGTGATGCCGTATGGCGGCACCCACCCGCTCATGTACAGCGTCTGAATCCCTTCCGTCTTCACTTGATAAAGAATCAGCGCGGCGACGCCGGCATTCAAGAGGCCGCTTAGCCCGCTGACCCACCGCTGCGCCATGATCCTCCCCTTCAGAAAAACAAGCAGCACCGCCGTGCAAAGCGGGATGAGCAAAGGAAGCACTAAGGTGTTATTCATCGTCGCTCCCCCTTAACTGCTCCATGTCGTCGGTCCCGAGCTTTTGATAAGCCTTATAAGCCAATACGAAAAAGAACGAAGTCACTCCGAAGCTGATAACGATCGACGTCAAAATAAGCGCCTGCGGAAGCGGATCGACATAAGCGTCCGCCTTCTCTCCAAGCAGCGGCGCCGCGCCGGTCTTGAGACGCGACATCGTCAGCAGCAGCAGATGAACGCCATGCGTCAGGAAGGAGGTGCCCAATATGATGCGAAGCAGGCTTTTGGACAGAACCAGGTATACCCCGACCGTAAATAACACGCCGATCGCCAAGGACATATACAGCTCCATCTTATTGATCCCTCCCGATCGTAAATAGAATCGTCATGGTGACGCCAATGACCGTCAAGTACACGCCCAAATCGAACAGCGTCGCCGTAGCCAGCTCCAATTCCCCGATAAGCGGGATATGGAAATAGTCGAACGCATGGCTGAGGAACGGCGCATCGAACGCGAAGGAGCCGATGCCCGTCAACATCGCGACGAGGATGCCGACCGCCGTCAGCTTGCGGAAATTGAACTTCACGATTCGGTTCACGGCATCCATGCCGAACGACATCGCCATCAGCAGAAGCGCCGCGGACGCCATCAGCGCGCCGATAAAGCCGCCTCCCGGATGATGGTGGCCCATGTAGAACAAATAAAGCGAAAAGCACACGATGATCACAATGGCCAGCTTGGCAACCGTCCGCAGAATGACGTCATTGCTTCGAGGACCATAGACGTTAAGCGATAGCTTGGGATCGCGTGTCTCAATCGCTCCCTCCTCCTGATCACCCTTCAGCTTCACGCGAATTAACGCGTAAATGCCGTAGGAGGCGATGCCGAGCACAACGATTTCCAGCATCGTGTCAAAGCCGCGGAAGTCGACAAGGATTACATTGACGACATTTTTGCCGCCTGCGAGCGTATAACTATTTTCCAGGAAATAATGAGAGATGGACTCGAAGGACGAGCCCCCGCTCGCGCTGAGCGCAACCAGCGTCATAACCGTTCCGACCCCTACCGCAATAAGAAGGTTCCACAGCTTGAACCGCAGCTTCACGACCTCTTTCTTCAGCTTCGGCAGATGATAGAAGCACAGCAGGAACAGAGCGACCGACACCGTCTCCACGATCATCTGCGTCAGCGCCAAATCCGGCGCGCGGAAAATAACGAAGAACAGCGTCACCATATAGCCTGAAACGCCCGTCAAAATAATGGCCATCAGCCGCGAGTTCGCGAACGGTACGGCGATGGCCGACAGGATCAACGCGATAATTATGACCGCTTCGTAGAACGACATATCGGCGAAGCCCGACGTATCCAATTGGACGGCGCCTTCCGAAACCAAAGTCGCGCCTAGCGCGGCAATGATAAAGACGAAAATATAGATCAGATATTGGCGGATCGATCCTGTCATATACAGCTTGGTCACGGAGCCGGAAAACCGGTCTAGCAGCTTTAGTCCGCTGTCATAGACACGGTTTAAGCTAACCCGCTCGAATAGCGGCGCATGAAGAACTGCTGTCCGTCTATGGAGCAGAAACAGCACGATTCCCAGCGCAACAACTCCTGCCGTCATATATAGCTCTGCTGTAAAGCCGTGCCACAGATGAATCGACACCATGAACTGCTTTCCTGGCTCCAGCAGATTCGGATGAACGGCCGCCATAGCCGGCTCGATCAAGGAATAAGACAGCAGGTTCGGGAATAAGCCGAACACAATCGCAAGCGATGCCAGCGTGACGGGAGGCAGCAGCATGCCCAGCGGCGCTTCATGCGGCTTCTTCTCCAGCTTCTCGAATGATTTCTTGCCGCCAAAGGTCCGGAAGACGAACAGCATGCTGTAGACGAACGTGAAGACGCTCGCTACCCAGGCGATAACAGGAATAAGCGCGCCCCACGCGTGCAAACCAAGCAGCTCCGCTTCTCGGATATTTAACACGGAGGTGAAGAACATTTCTTTGCTCAAGAATCCGTTGAACGGCGGAATACCCGCCATGGAGAAGGCGCCGATCACCGCAATGGTGAATGAGATCGGCATGACAGCCATCAAGCCGCCGAGCCTGCGAATATCCCGCGTACCGGTCTCATGGTCAACGATGCCCGCCGTCATGAATAACGCGCCTTTAAAAATCGCGTGATTGATCAGATGGAACACGGCGGCCATCGTTGCCTTACTGTAAAACAAAGCCTGCTCCGTCCCTGTATAAAAGGCGGCGGCGGAGCCTAATCCGAACAAGCTCATGACCAGCCCCAGCTGGCTGATCGTTGAGAATGCCAGCAGCGCCTTCAAGTCGGTCTGCTTCATCGCCCGGTAAGAGCCGTAGATTAGCGTCGCGACCCCGAAGCCTGAGACGAGCCACAGCCACGCCTGCTGGCCGGCGAACACCGGACTCATCCTCGCGACAAGATAAATCCCGGCCTTCACCATCGTTGCCGAATGAAGATAGGCGCTGACCGGCGTCGGCGCTTCCATCGCGTCCGGCAGCCAAATATGGAACGGGAACTGCGCCGACTTCGTGAACGCCCCCAGCAGAACGAGCAGCATCGCCGGCAGGAACAATGCGTCATTCGCCATAGAAGGCGCTTCAGCAATCCATTCCCGAATACTGAACGTTCCCGTTACGGTGTACAGAAGCAGAAAACCCGCAAACATCGCAAGCCCGCCGAACACCGTAATCACCATAGACTTCAGGGCGCCGTATCTGGACCGTTCGCGCTTATGCCAGAAGGCGATTAACAGAAACGATGAAATACTCGTCAGCTCCCAAAAGCCGTACAGCACCATGGCATTGTCCGAGAGCACAAGCCCCAGCATCGCGCCCATGAACAGCATCAGATAGACATAGAAATGCGTCAGCTTCTCTTTGTTTTTGTCCAAATAGTAGATGGAGTACAACACAACGAGCGAACCGATGCCCGTAATGATCAGAGCGAACAGCAGGCCGAGCCCATCCGCGTACACGTCAAAATCAACGCCCAACGACGGCATCCAAGAAAGCTTGCCCTGCAGCGGTCCCCGCTCACGGTTGACCGGTATCAAACTCATCATATAGATGAATAGGAACACCGGCGCGGGAAGCATGAGCCATCCCGTATGCACGCGCGGCAGCGCCTTCTGCAGCAGCGGACCTATGAACGCGAATAGAAAAGGCAGAATAATAGCGAAATGAAGCAAAAGCACCTATATCCCTCCAAACCTTCAAAAGAAAACCGCATCATAAGCATTTAAACAGTATTGCCATGCCAACTTTAGGACAAACAGGGCCGGATCTCCGCGCGTAAACCTGAAAAAACGCAAAAAGAGCCCGCTGTTGGCAGGCTCCTCCTATTAAATCCTATGGAATTGTATGCGTTGCAATCGTCATAAAATCAAAACTAATTATAGCCCGCTAACCAAGCGATTGTCAAAGAAAATCCGCTCGCACAGAATGAAAGGCAGGTCCACAGGGGATTACTCATAAGTAAAGGAGTGATTTCCATGTTACGAACCAAAATCGTTGTCTGCGCCCTCCTATGTCTTGTTCTTGTGGCTGCGGGAGCGATTCTCCATAACGGCATGAAGAAGGAGCGTTATCCTTATTACACGCGTCAGGTTGTTACAGAGGGCGAATACCGCATTTATAACGATGTTGAGCCGAATACGGCTCGCTACTCTTTTACGCCGTATCTCCCTAGAGAGTATATTCGTATTATTGAGCTTGCGGACGTCAATAAGGCCGATTAACCTTTGACAAATAACGGGCGGTCTCCTATCATGTTACACAGCAAATCTCTTTTCCAATATATGCGCTTCCCTTCATCCCAATTTGTTAGGATGTGAAACATGCTATGAGAAAACAGTTTATGGTCATCGGCTTGGGTCGTTTCGGTTCCAGTCTGACAAAAACACTAATTGAAAACGGACACGAGGTGCTCGCGCTCGACAAGAACGAGCAGCTCGTGCAGGACATGGCTTCTATCGCTACGCACGCCCTTGTTGCGGATTGTACCGATGAATCGGTGCTCCGCGAGCTGGGCGCCAGCAACTTCACGCACGGCATCGTGGCGATCGGCGACGATATTCAAGCCAGTATCCTGGCCACTTTGCTGCTGAAGGAGCTGCAGGTTCCGAAGGTTACCGCGAAAGCGCGCAATGAAATGCACGGCAAGGTGCTGAGCAAAATCGGGGCCGACCATGTCATTTATCCGGAGCGCGATATGGGCATCCGCCTCGGCAACCAGCTCAGCTCGGACAATTTGATCGATTACATCGAGCTTTCGCCTGATTACAATCTCGCCGAAATGCTGGCACCGCCGGCAATGAACGGATTATCCCTGAAGGAATTGGATATTCGGGCTCGTTACGGCTGTACGATTATGGCCATTAAGACGGGAGACAAAATTAACGTTTCCCCAAGGGCTGAGGACGCGATACGGACTGGCGACGTGCTGCTTATTATCGGCAGCAACGATGATATACGGGAACTGGAGAATGATTATGGCCGTTCTTAACGCCTCAAAGCGCACGGATTTGACCGTTCTGGAGCGTATCGTCAACCATTTAAAAAATAACATGAGCCCGCCGCAGTTAATTACCGCGGTATTCTTTTGCCTTATCGCAATCGGCGCTATATTGCTGAGCATGCCTTTCTCCTCAAGTAACGGGGAATCGGTCGGGTTTCTCAACGCACTGTTTACCTCTGTCTCGGCGGTTTGCGTGAATGGACTCATCGTTCTCGATACGGGATCGGCCTTCTCGGTGCCGGGACAAGTCATTATTATGATTCTTATTCAAATCGGCGGACTCGGCTTCATGACCCTAGGCGTTATGGTGGCGATTCTACTCGGCAAGAAAATCGGCCTAAAGCAGCGGCTTATTATACAACAGACGACACAGTCCACTTCAGCGCGCGGCCTGGTCCGGCTATCGCTATACATGGTTCTGATCGTCTTCTCATTCGAATCGATCGCCACGCTCGTGCTTACCCTCCGCTGGGAATCGGAAATGGGACTTGGCAAAGCCGCATACTACGCGTTATTCCACTCGATCTCCGCCTTCAACAATGCGGGGTTCGCGCTGTGGCCGGACGGACTCAGCCGTTATGTCGGCGATCCTACCGTTAACGTCACGATTCTGATCTTATTTATCGTCGGCGGGCTTGGCTATATCGTTGTCATTGATATATTACGCAAACGTTCATGGAGGAAGCTGTCGCTCCATTCCAAAATCGTGATCGTGTCGACATTCACCCTGTTTCTGATCGGTTTCCTGCTGCTCTTCCTGCTCGAGAGCTGGAACAGCGCGACATACGGGCATCTATCGGTCGGCGAGCGTCTTCTCGCCTCCGCCTTCCAAAGCATGACGCCGAGGAGCGCGGGGTTCAATACGCTTGATATTGGAAGTATGCTGGCCGTCTCCCAATTTATACTGATCATCTTGATGTTTATCGGCGCAGCGTCAGGCGGAACAGGCGGCGGCGTCAAAATTAATACGATCGTCGTGCTTATTCTAGCCACCATTAATACCTTCCGCGGGGGCGGACAAGTTCACGCTTTCAACCGCAAAATTTCGCAAGACGCGGTTATGCGCGCGCTGGCTGTCGTTATCAGCTCTTTGACCTTCGTTCTTTTCATCACGATTCTTTTAACGATAACGGAGGATATGTTAGAGGATCATTTTCTCGAGGTGCTGTTCGAAGCGACTTCCGCCTTCAGTACAACAGGATTATCGATGGGGCTGACTGGGGACCTCTCGACCGCCGGTAAAATCATCATCACCATTACGATGTATCTAGGCCGTCTAGGTCCTCTTACGCTGGCCTATGCGCTTGCTCAGAAGAAGCAGACATCCAAAATCGGTTATCCGGAAGACCACGTTTTAATCGGCTAATCCACATGCCCTGCGGCGAGCTTTTGCTGCCGCGGGGCTTTTTGCTGTGCAGGAAACAACCGATCTCCCCTTCCACCCGAAGAGAAACCATCCGTATTCGTAAAAAAGGGCTCACGGAACGTTCCTATAACAGGTGCGCTCCATGAGCCCTTCTCTTGTTAATGTCCGCCGGATGCGGCCAGTCCCACCCGGTCAACGAGTTTTTTGCTTTCGTCATTTAGCCCGACGATGCTTACTTTCTTATGCTGAGCTTCGTATTTGGCTATGACCTTCGCGATAGCGGTCACAGCGGAATGGTCCCATACATGAGAACCCGTGAAATCAATGACGATCTGATCCGGATCATGCTGGGGGTCGAACAAGTCGGCGAAATGGCTCATCGTGCCGAAAAACATTTGCCCTCTGATCGCGTAATGTTTGACGCCGGCTTCTGTGACCTTCGTCTCCGCCTTCAGCCGCGCCATTCTCCAACCGAAGATCAGAGCGCTCATAATGACGCCGACAATGACGCCGCGGGCCAAGTCGTGCGTGTATACGACAACGACAACCGTTGTGATCATAACAAGCGAGTCTGCAAGCGGAACTTTTCGAATGTCGAGAATCGATCTCCAATCGAACGTGCCGATCGAGACCATAATCATTACGCCAACCAGAGCAGCCATCGGAATCTGCTTCACGACATCGCCAAGCACCATGATCAGGAATAGCAGCACGACACCCGCTACCATTGTCGATAACCGGCCGCGTCCGCCCGACTTCACGTTAATGACGGATTGGCCAATCATTGCGCAGCCTGCCATGCCGCCGAAGAAGCCGGTAACCGTATTGGCAATCCCTTGCCCGCGCACTTCTTTGTTTTTATCGCTTTTCGTATTCGTCGCTTCATCCAGAATCGTCGCCGTCATCAGCGATTCCAGCAAGCCGACAATCGCCATTGTGAGCGATACCGGGAAAATAATCGCAAGTGTGTCCCAATTCAACAAAACGTCTGGAATATGGAAAATCGGCAGGGACCGTGTAATATTGCCCATATCCCCTACGGTGTTCACTTCTATGCCGCCAAATACCGTTACGCAGGTCATCACGATAATCGCAACAAGCGCGGAAGGCACGGCCTTCGTTATTCTCGGCAGCCCGTAGATAATGAGCAGCGTTGCCGCCAAAAGCGCATACATGACCCATGTCGCGCCCTCGAATTGCACCAGCTGCGCCATAAAGATCAGAATGGCGAGCGCGTTCACGAATCCGATAACGACCGAGTGCGGAACAAAGGTTATAAATCGGCCCAGCTTTAGGAGCCCAATCACGATTTGAATAAGTCCTGTCAAAATCGTGGCCGCGTACAAATATTCCAGCCCGTGATCCGCTACAAGCGTCACCATCAGCACGGCCATTGCGCCTGTCGCTGCTGAGATCATCCCCGGACGGCCGCCCACAATCGAAATAATAAAGGCGATACAGAATGACGCGTGCAAGCCCACCATCGGATCGACACCCGCGATGATGGAGAAAGCGATCGCCTCCGGAATTAACGCAAGCGCCACGGTAATGCCCGCCAGCACGTCTCCCCGCACGTTGAAGAACCAGGTGTTTTTCAGTTTTGTCAGCAAAATAAAAGTTCCTCTCTTTCTTGTGTATGATAAGGGGTGACCTTCCACTCTCAGAAAGGTCGGGGCCGTTTGTCCAATGCCACTTATTATACACAGAGATATTTCACAATTCATGCTGACAAACCGTCAATTATGTAAATTATCTTTAGAAATGCTTCGATTTTCTCTGTTTTTCTTTCATTTTATCGGATTTTCACCCATAATCGCCGTTGCTCAAGGCATACCCGCTTCCTTAGCATGCGGCTTTTAATCGGGGTTATACCGTCCCCTCCTTCTGATGCCGCCTCGCGTTCAATTTATTCCGGGGTTATGGTATAGTCATGTCATGATGAACGGAGGAGATTTACGGATATGCCTAAAGTAACCCAGCGTTACAGGGATGAGAGGCGGGCCGCCATACTGGCCGGCGCCCTGGAATGCTTTGTTTCGAAAGGATTTCAAGCGACTACGATTGACGACATCGTGAAGCATCTTGGGATTAGTAAAGGCGGTCTCTACGGCTATTTCTCAAGCAAAGAAGATATGTACATTCAAATGGCCAATAAACGGATGGACGAAATGGTAGCGTCGCTCGGCGCCAAGTTCAAGGACTTGCCCCATGCAGCAGACCGAATATCTTATTTGTTCGGCCGGATCAAAGCGCAGCCTCTCCAGGAGCTGCGGAAATGGATGTCCTTTCACATGGAATTTATGCTGTACGCCTCCCGTCATCCTGAGTTAATTGAATTGCATAACCGTTATATGGATAAGGCCATCACGCTGATCGGCGAGCTGATCCAAGACGGCATACAATCGGGAGAGTTCCGGGAGGAGCTAGATTCGACATCCGCTTCCTATCTATTCTGGTCCGTACGTGACGGACTCGCGTTTCATTTTCTGCTGGACGGCCAGGATGACCGATATGCGGCCATGGTTGATGACATGGAAGACATGGTGCTGCGCTATTTGCTGAAGAACCCGGAAGCGCTGCCCAAAGAATAAGGAGACAGCCCGTTTGGTTACGGCTGTCTCCTTTTTTGTTACTTCTGCGTATAAGTCGTCCGGTTAATTTCATAACGGACCGCATGCATGCCTCTCCACTCGAAGCTGGACTGGTACGTCATGCCTAACCTTTTCATAACGGCCGTAGAAGGCTCATTGCCTTGCTTGGCTAATCCGATTACCGTATCCAGCCCAAGATCCCCGAACGCCCAATCAAGAGCCGCGGAGGCCGCCTCCGTACAATAGCCTTTTCCTCTCGCTTCTTTGGAGAACGCGTATAAAACTTCGGTAACTCCCATATCCTGTACAACGTTCAAGCCGCAATGTCCAAGGAATTGCCCGGTTTGCTTTGAATAGACCGCCCAAGCTCCATACCCGAACTCCTGCCAATGCTTCATAAAATACCGGATGAACCTTTCAGTCTCTTCCCGGGTATATCCGGCCCCTTTCGGCAGCCAGCGACCCACTCCTTCATCTTTCATCATCTCCGCATGCGCGTCCAAGTCCCGCTCCATATCCGGCACGTATAAATAAAGCCTTACCGTCTCTCCCCACAGCATGCCGTTACTCCCCGCTTCCTTCGGATAAACGGCTATTCCAAAGAGCAAGCAGCTTCTTTTCCTTCTCTTCCGCGAGCCCGGCTTTGGGCTCGGTCCCCTCCGGTCTGGAACGATCCCATATTAGCGTGTCCTTTATCGTCGTCTCGAGTGGACGGTATGTCAGTCCCGCTTCCTTCGCGCGGCTGACATTTACGCTCATCAAGGCATGGAGCTTGGCTTCCTCCGGGATCCAAAGCGGCATTTCGATCCATGACCCCACCTCCTGCTCCTTCAGGAAAGAATCCGAGACCCATGTTAGGCGCGCGTCGCTCTCCAACGCTCGTGCGCAAGCCTCTATGAAGCCGCCTACCGTAATCGGTTCGCCAGGTCCCGTCGCGGTATAGAGACCCGCGTGACGCTCTTCGACTTTGCGCACAATCCATTCCGAAACGTCTCTAACGTCGATGAATTGAATCGGCGCATTCAGGTTGCCCGGCGCCAGCACCTCGCCTCCACGGGCTATACGTCTTGGCCAGTAGGTCAGCCGGTCCGTATGATCCCCCGGTCCCGCGATTAATCCGCAGCGGACAATCAATGCTTTGTCTTCCATCTGCTCCCGCACCAGCTGTTCGCAGCGAGCCTTCATCGGGCCGTAGGCCTTCTGGACATCCTCGATGCTCTCATCCTTTAATGTATGGACGGGATGACTTTCGCTAATTTCCCCGGGAACAGATTCGTCGTACACATCAATCGTCGAAATGAAGGTGTAATGCTGGGTGCGGTCCTTCAAAGCCTGCAAGGATTGGTTCACGATACGAGGCACGTAGCCCGAAGTATCGATGACGGCATCCCAGCTGCGATTGTTTAAAGCGTCCAGTCCGCCGTCCCGGTCTCCGATCAGCTGCTCAAGATGAGGAAACAAATCGCGGTTATTCCCGCGGTTGAACAGCGTAACCTCATGCCCTCGCGCAATGGCCGCCTCCACAATATTTTTCCCAAGAAAGCGAGTTCCTCCGAGCATTAACACTTTCATCCGATCAACTCCTTCTGCGGCATCTCTTCCATTGTTCGTATCATATAGACCTGCGAAGCCGTTTGTTGAAAACCAAGCTCCCTCAAAGCTTCGATCAGGCATGCATTCGATCCAAGAACCAGCACCATACGCCTATAACCATCCCGCTCCGGCCGAACAATACGGGACAACAAAGCGTATAACAGCTCCCGCTTATCCTCGCTTTCAGCCATAAGCCGGCATTGCCCGATCGATACGCCGGCCTCATTCCCCTCCGCATCAAAAATTATTCGATACAGCGCATACCCTGAGACGCGGCTTTCCTTGTCATAAGCGAACAGGACTTCGCCGTCCCTGCGGAAATTCGCCCACTGCGCCTGCCACAGCATCAATTCTTCGTAAGGGCGCAGCTCGTGAGGAGCCCCATGCCGGAACGTGTACAACTCCTTGCTATTGCTCTTTGCACAGTCTTCCAGGACGGAGAGAGGCGTGTCACAGGACATCTGATACAGATCATCGACGAGCTCGTAGCCCTTGCTCTTATACAACCCGATGGCTCGCTCATTCGCCTTGATCGCTTCCAGCGTCGCCGTCTCCACCTTCTCTTCCCGGTAAATCTTCAGCGCTTGATCAATCAAGACCTTCCCGATCCCCATGCCGCGGTAAGGTACAGATACCCCGGTTCCGCCGTTCCAAGCGACCTTGCGCCCTGCAACATTCCGAACCCCGTTCAAGACAATCCCGACCGGAACATCGTTCTTCATCGCGATAAAAGACAGGTCTACGGATAACTCATCCTGTACAAAACGCTGAATGAAACGCTGCGTCGTCATCGTCAAGTCCACATAATATTCGGCAAACCCAAGATTCCAAGCCTGCACCGCCTCATCCAGCGTGCATTCGTTCAATCTTTTAAACGTATACAACGACATGGGCTACCCTCTCTCTCATCACAAAATAGAACGATTAGTCGGTTTTATTGTAATACGAACCTCATTGTTTCTCAAGTTATTATTTATCGGTATGTATTCCTGCGCGCACAAAAAAAGAACCTCCATCGGAGGTCCCTGAAATCCCAATAGCCCAACCTATCCAAAAAACTGCCGAATCAGCATCATCGATAGAACCCCGACGATTACTGTCGTGAGCAAGCTGCGGCTCCACAGCGCCGCCGCAAGCGTCGGCAGAAGAGCAAGCAGCCTTGGATTGTCTTGAATCGGTATAAAGCCTTCTTCGGATGTGAGAAGCGCCTGCGCAAGAAGCGCCGCCATAACCGCAACCGGGATATGCCGCAAATACTTCAGCAGGATGCTCGGCATCTGCACGCGGCTCAGAATCGAAAGCGGCAGCACTCGGGGCAGGAGCGTCACGAGCGCCGTACCGATCAGTATCCAAATAAATTCAGTCCCGATTGTCATGCTCGATCAGAACCCCCAATCCAGCGGCGAGAACAGCCGCGACAATCATGGCAATACTGCCGGATATATAATGGGCAAGCCCAATAAATACGCCGATTGAACAGGCCGCGACGATCAAGTCCGTCCGAAGCGGATTTCGGCTTCCGACTTGCATCACTAGCAGCCCTACGAACATGGCGGGCAGCGCGTAATCGAGTCCGAACGCTTGCGGATCCATAATCCATGCTCCCATGATCGCGCCAGCCACATTGGCGGCAATCCAATTCGCATGAGCCGTCATATTAAGACCCAGCATCCACCTATCCGCATGCTTCTGATTTTCCTGCAGCTTGCCGATCGCGACGCCGAACGTCTCGTCCGTTAGCTGTGCGCCGAGACCAACGTTTTTCCATAGCGAGTACTGCCGAAAAAAAGGCACCATCGCCGCGCTCATCAACAGATGCCGCAGGTTTACGAACAATATCGTGACGATAATCGGAATCGCCGGACTTCCGGCCGCTATCATGCCGGCGACAATAAATTGGGCGGAGCCCGCATAAAGGAATAAGGACAATAACGCAATCTCGATGACGGACAACCCTGCCGTCTTGCCGACTACACCGCATGCGAATCCAATGCTTAAATAACCGAGCAGCGTCGGAATGCAGTCGATAACGCCTCGGCGAAATGATAATTCCTGCAAGGGCTCTCCTGTTGCAAGCGCCGGCTGCGGACTTTGGTGAAGCAACAACTTCATCTCCTCTAACAAAAAGACCCGGAGACTCTTAGCGAGCATCCGGGTACTTTCCGATCATTGATACGACGACTATTCAGTCGTGTAAGGCAGCAATGCGATTTGGCGGGAACGCTTAATCGCGATTGTCAGCAAGCGTTGGTATTTCGCGCTTGTGCCCGTTACGCGGCGAGGCAAAATTTTGCCGCGCTCGCTAATAAACTTCTTGAGCAGGTCTGTATCTTTATAATCAATGTGAGAGATTTTGTTCACAGTGAAGTAACAAACTTTACGACGCTTGTTACGTCCGCCTTTACGGCCGCCGAATTTGCGCTCTGGACGCTCGTCGCCGCCTTCTCTTTGCTTGAAGCTCATCGGGATCCATCCTTTCGTTGAAAATTAAAATGGTAAATCATCTTCGGAGATGTCAATCGGGCGTCCGTCATCCTTGAACGGATCATTGTCGTTCCGTGATTGATTCGGACGATTGCCGCCATACCCGCCGCCACCGCCGTATGAAGAGTTGCCTCCTCCACTGCTGTAGCCTCCACTATTGCCGCCGCCACTGAAACCGCCGCCCTCTTCACGCTGTCCTCCGCCTTCGCGATTGGACTCCAGGAACCGGACGTTGTCTGCAATAACTTCCGTTACATACACACGCTTGCCCTCGTTGTTCTCGTAGTTCCGCACTTGAATGCGTCCTTCAACCGCCGTTAAGCGGCCTTTGCGCAAGTAGTTGGCACACGTCTCCGCAAGCTGGCGCCATGTGACCACTGGAATAAAGTCCGCTTCACGCTCGCGTCCTTCACCGCCGCTAAACGGACGGTCAACTGCAAGCGTAAACTGCGTTACCGCAACTCCAGCAGGCGTATAACGGAGCTCAGGGTCCCTCGTCAATCTGCCAATCAATATTACACGGTTCAACATGTCATGACCTCCCCACTAACAAATCTTGCGTTGACTAAGCTACGTCTCTGACGATCAACGAACGGATAACTTCATCCGTAATCTTCATGATACGGTCAAGTTCATTCACAACTTCAGTCGTTGCGTTGAAATGGACCAGTACAAAGTACCCATCACGAAGCTTGTTGATCTCATACGCAAGACGGCGTTTGCCGATTACTTCAGTTTTCGTAACCTCACCGCCGTTGGAGATGATGCCATTAAATTTATCAACCAGAGCTTGAACGTTTTCTTGCTCTACGTCTGGACGAATGATGTACATCACTTCATATTTGCGCATTGTGTTTCACCTCCTTTTGGACTAACGGCCCCGCAAGCGGAGCAAGGAACGAGCATAGGCTCGCATCTCAATACTATATCAAATTATACATGACATGACAAGTGCCGGCACGCATCCGTTATCTGTCAGTTATGCCCGTTACGTCATGCGCCATACTAACAAGTGGGCAAGTCAGCGCGCCTATGCCGCTGCTTGTCCATAATCGAACCGGAGGTGCTTTGCAATGGGCGAGTGGACAGTATTTAACCAAGGCGACAGAGCTCCAAACAGCGGCACGTATATTGAGACAGGCGTCAACGATTACCACATGGGAATCGAGGATCCGAAGAAGGTAAAGCTCCGAAAGGGCGAGCGTTTCCCGCAAAACACGAATCATGAGCGCAAGTGGATCCGGATGCCGAAATAATTTTTTTCGCACTCCTGTATAAACATTTCGTAAAACGGCCAATCTATAGGTGACGGTGGAAGAGAGGTGTGGTTCCATTGGACCTATTGGGACAAGGATCAGATAGTATTTCATCCACTTCATGTAAAGCGAGGCGTTGTGCTAAAGAAATCTTTAGGTAACACCGCAAGGAAACGCGAGAGTCATCTCAATTGTTTCTGAAGTAAGTGCGAGAATACGAATACCAATCCAGAACACCGTCAAGGAAGAGGACTCGCAAGAGTCCTCTTCTCTTATTCCAGTGAAAAAAGCGACCTCAACCGAGATCGCTTTTCGTTATTTATTCTTTTATTCCGCCAAGAGCAACACCTGAGATGATATACCTCGACAACAGGAAGTACACCACAATGAGCGGCAAAATAGTTAGTGACAGACCCAAATAAATCGAACCGAACTCCGTCCTGTATATATCCCCTCTCAGCAAGCTGACCATGATCGGCAGCGTATAGTTCTCCTTTTGAGTAAGGAGAATAAGCGGCATGAACAGGTTATTCCAGCTTCCCACAAAGGTGAAGATCGCCTGCACCGCCATAGCCGGCAGCATAATCGGCAATACGATGCGGTTGAAGGTGAAGAATTCACCGGCTCCGTCAATGCGGGACGCCTCCACCATCTCCATGGACAGAGTTCCGAGCAAATACTGCCGCATGAAGAACACGATGGCCGGCGACGCGATCGCAGGCAGTATGAGCGGCAGGAAGCTATTCGTCCATTCGAGCTGATACATGAACTGATAGAAACCGATCGCGCTTGCTTGAGTTGGAATCAACATTACAGCCATGATGAAGGTGAAGAAGGGCTGTCGCATTTTCCAGTTATAGGCTACGATCGCATAGGCAGTCAAGGATGAGAAATAGACAGCCAGAATCGTCGTAGAGCCCGAGACAATAAACGAGTTAATGAAACCCCGAATCGGATCAAAGCTTTTGCTCAGCAGCACATCCAGATTCGTCATCAAATGGGACGATGGCAGCAGGGAAATGCCCGCTTGAATTTCCGGCGTTGAGCGTGTCGCGTTGACGAACATCACCCAGAATGGCAATATGCTTAGCAGCGCGAGCAAAATACAGACGATGTAAGCAATCGTTCGATTGACGGTAAGGGAGGCTTTCGAGCTTTCTTTTATCGTGTTCATCGTTACATCCCCCTTTCCATCGTCTGGCCCGCTCTCGCGGATTTCAACATTTGCTTCTGTGCTTTTCTAAGCCTAGCAGCGTCGCGGTCACGCATGACATAGAACAGAATGGCCGCTAATACTGCCGCAATCACGAACATGATCATGCTGGCCGCCGCCGCACTGTTGTACAAATAGCTGCCGCTGAACGCTTGCCTGTAGATAAACACCGATGTCGTGAGCGTCGCGTTATCCGGTCCGCCCAAGAGGAATAACTGCGGGATATCGAACATTTGCAAGCCGCCGATCATCGACGTAATAAGCACGAACAGCATAATCGTTCGAAGACTTGGCAGCGTAATGCGCATGAAGATTTGGAACCCATTCGCACCGTCAATCTGTGCAGACTCGAATAGCGCGGGGTTGATGCCTGCAATACCTGCAATAAGGACGATCATCGTGTTCCCGTACCACATCCAGAACTGGATAAACGCGACGAGTCCCTGTGCTGTTGAACTATCCTGAAGGAAGAAGACCGGTTCGTCAATCCACCCCATCATCTCCAAAAAGCTGTTCACAGGACCCATCGGATACGAAAATAAAGCATTAAAAAGCACAGCGATCGTACCCGCCGTGATAATATTCGGCATATAGAGCAGAACCTTAAATGTCCCCTGTCCCCGTATTTTAAGGCGCTGATTGGTGAACCAAGCCGCCAATAACAGCGCGAGCAGGATTTGAGGAACAAAGTTCAGAATCCAAATTAGCCCGGTGTTCACAAGCGATTTTCTGAACGTAGGGTTGTCAGTGAGAAGATCAATGAAGTTTTTAAAAGGATTGTCTAATATTTCAACCGGACCATGGATAAGTCCCTTCATATTCGTAAAGCCGATAAACGCGGTATACAACGTCGGATACAATGAAAAAATTAGAAAGGCAATGATAAAAGGAAGGCTGAACAGATAGCCGTACTTCGCGTAACTGACACCCTTGCGGCCCTTGCGGCGCATAGCTCGAACCCCTCCAATCCATTAGAGATATGTGAAAGGGGCAGGCATTGTACCCGCCCCTTACCCGCTTTCATTACTCGCTATCGATTTGCAGCTGATCCTTCACCTGCTGTTTGAAGTCGGCAAGCGCTTGATCGCGGCTCTTGTTGCCGGCCGTGTACTCGCGCACTTGGTCGCGCCATAGTCTGTTGATCGTTTCGTCATACTGGGTGAGGTTTTTGCCAGTAGCGTTTTCATTCGCCGGAACAAATACGTCGAACATATTTTGTCCGCCCAGCAGCGGCACTTCGCCATTGGACTTCGCCATTACAACAGCGGATGCAACGGCGTCTTTCGTGCCTTGCTCGCCTTCCTTCATGATGCCGTTCGCCCATAGATATTGGAGACCTGTCTCGGAAGTATCCAGCGTTAACCACTCGATAAAATCAGCAACCGCTTTCTTTTTCGCTTCGTCTTTCGTAACCTCTTTGTTCGCAAGCAGCCACGTGCCGCCCCAGAAGAAGCCGGTTGGCGGTTCCGTAATCGCCCAGTCGCCGAATGTATCTTTTACATTGTCTTTCATCGTGTAGTTAATGAGCCATGCAGGGCCGAAGAAGCCAAAGATTGGTTTAGCGCCCGTACCAGACATGTCAGCGAACCAAGCTTCCTGCCAGTCTTGCGTATCGTTGTGATAGTCGTTGTCTTTCAGCTTTTTGGATTGGTCAAGGAACGCCTCGCGCTTCGGATCGATATGCAGCTTGCCGTCTACAATCCAGCCCTTATCGGAGCTGTTCTCGATCGCGTGCCAAATATCGCCGTCGCCGGATACGATACCGTAACCCTTAGCTTTCAGCTTTTCGGCCGCCGCGAAGAACTTATCCCAGCCAGGTCCGACTTCGTTTTTGATCGTCGCAGGATCATCTGTGCCGAATACGTCCTTGGCAATGGAACGACGATAAATGAAAGCTCCGCCGGTCGCTTGATAAGCAAGACCCTTCAGTTGACCATCCTTGCTGCCGATGTCGACAGTATACTGGGCAATCTCAGCAGCCTTCACCTTATCATCTGTGAGACCCAGATCCGCATAATTGGCTGCAAAGCTGGATGCGTCACCTTGTGTGTACTTCAGGACAAACGCCGCTTCAGCCGTAAAGATGTCCGGAGCATCTTTGCCGCCGCCTGCTAACGCCTGGTCAAGCGCCGGCTGGTACGCGCCGTCGGTAGTCGCGATGACCGTCGTATTGAACTCGACATTTGCTTCAGGATGGAGCTCCAGATACTTGGTTGTCATGTTCGGAATCTCATCCGTAAACGCCCACAGATTAATTTTAATTTTCTCTGTGCTGCTTCCCCCCGAATTGCCTGGACTTGCGCTTTCGGTATTCGTGTTTGTGTTGTTCGTGTTGTTAGTGGTGCCGGCCGAGTTACCGCCGCTGCACGCTGCAACAACGGAAGCCAACATGAAGACTGATAAAACTGTGGAAATAAAGCGTTTCATTTTCCTTGTCCTCCTTTTAATAGATGAAACCGCTAACATTTACAGTATAGTTTTGGAAGTAATTGCTCGTAAGGGGACGATCGTTGGGAATAATTCCACTTTTATTGGGTTTTGTTTCCTGTCCCCTCTTCTGCTGATTCTACTGATCAGAGCTGGATCATCTATTAAGGGGATACCTGCAACTTTGCATTTTACGAACATTCGATCCCGCAGTGGTCCCTTCTTCTATCAATAAAAAAAGCCTCTTGATGCGTATCAATTCAAACGCATCAAGAGGCCCATCACAGGTCACTAGCCATCTGTAAAAATTAAAAAAGCGACCTCATATGAGATCGCTGTTCATGGTATAAGTTATGGCGGAGAGGGTGGGATTCGAACCCACGCACGCTTTGACACGCCTAGCTGATTTCGAGTCAGCCCCCTTGGGCCTCTTGGGTACCTCTCCGCATGTAATAAATAATATATCATAAGGCCTGTACTTTTGCAAGTACTTAATTTGTAAACCTGTACATTTTTTTAGGTTCCTTGTTCTTCCTGCTGCCCTTCCTCGCTGGCTTTGGAACGAAGCACCTTTTTCATGTTTTTCTCGAACTTCGCCCGCGGTATAAGAACGCTGTGCTTGCAGCCTACACACTTAATGCGAATATCCATCCCCATGCGGATAATTTCCATCTCATTTGTTCCACAGGGGTGCTGTTTCTTCATTTGCACGATATCCCCAAGCTCAAACGATTTCCGTTCCATCCTCTACCCCTCCTTGAAGCCTCGTTGATATGTCACCATCCTCGGATACGGAATTTCGATCCCGTTCCGATCGAAGGCCTCCTTCATTTCTTTATTCATTAATCTCGCAATCGCGTGGTGTGTATTCGGCCTACATTCGGCGATGACACGGATCGTAACAGCCGTAGCCGACATCAGCTGCACGCCCAGCACCTCCGGCTCCTTCACGAGATCGTCGTGCTGCAGCTCCTTCATCGTGTGTGTAATTATGCCCATCGCTTTTTCCACATCGGCTTCATACGCCACCATCACATCGACAACCGCAAGCGAGTTGTTAACCGAAAAGTTCGTAACCTCATTGATCATCCCGTTCGGCACAATATGTACTTCCCCCGTCCAGCTTAAGATCTTCGTGGTACGAAGCCCGATGACTTCAACGGTGCCTTTAAATTGCCCGATCTGTATAACATCACCCACCGCGAATTGGTCCTCGAGAATAATAAAGAATCCGGTGAGGATATCCTTCACCAGGCTCTGCGCGCCAAAACCGATGGCGATCCCGACGACTCCCGCACCGGCAAGCAGCGGTCCTAGATCAATGCCGAATTCCGATAAAATCAACATAAACGAGATAAAATAAATCATGTACGTTATGACGTTCTTTAAGAGCTTGCCGACTGTCGTCATTCGCCGTGCTTGATTGGCGGAATGCTTGTTGGCCCTCTCCAGCACGATACGGTCAATGGTCTTATGCAGCACCCACATAATGAGCCGGCATATGACCAGTATGATCATGATCCGCAACAGGGTAAAACCGATTTCATTCCATAAATCCCCGGTCTTAAACTGCGTCTTCAGGTTATTATACCATTCCTCCATCATCCATCATCTCCATTTACAGCGAAGTTAAAGCTCGACTTCGTCGTAGCCGTTCGAACTTGGTTTGAAGATCCCCCTTATTTCCACGGACTCCTGCTCAATGACCTGCTTTACCATATTCAGATCATCCTCCGGAAAATGAATCGACAGCGCGCAGCCTGCCGTTATTTCTTTCGGAGTCGGACAGATGTCTATCTCAATCTCCGCGTATTCCAGCAGCATCTCCGCCCGAAGGGCCTGCTGCGTCGAATCAAATGCAATAAGCATCATCGGCCATGTCTCTTCCTTTCCATATTTCCATGATGCCTCTACGTATAAAATGGTTGTCCCATCCATATACTAGTATCATATAAGCGTTGCGGGAGGGATTCTATGAAACTACCATTTATGAAGGATGCGCCATTTAAAGTACCTTATACGTCCTCTAACATTGTCGGCTTATTGGTTAACCGTTTGTCCGGCTTCCTGATGGAGGTTCCTAAGAATCGCCCGATCGTCATCGTCTGCATCGGAACAGACCGTTCAACCGGAGATGCGCTCGGCCCGCTCATCGGCACTGCCTTACTGAAGTATAGGAGTCAGCACTTTCATCTTTATGGCACGCTGGAGGAGCCCGTTCATGCGATGAATTTGGAAGAAACGCTTGCGGAAATTAACCGCAAGTTCGCACATCCTTTCATCATCGGCATTGACGCATGTTTAGGCCAAGTGTCCAGCGTCGGCTGTATTCAAGTCGGCGAAGGACCGGTTAGACCAGGCGCCGGCGTTAACAAAGAGCTTCCTCCCGTTGGCGATATTCATGTGACCGGCATTGTGAACGTCGGCGGTTTTATGGAGTATTTCGTCCTGCAAAATACACGATTACACCTGGTTATGCGCATGTCCGACATTATTGCGATCAGCCTATTTACGGCCATTGCGAATCACATGCATATTCCATCTTCCGTCCGCGATCAAACGGCAGCCGCTGATCTCTCATAATTTGCGTTCGGTTATTATTTGGCCGCTTCAATCGCCTTTCGTTCTTCCGGCGTCAGCGTATAGTTGGATTCGCCCTTTTCGAGAGGCTTCGCATAGACGTAAGAGTTATCACGGCTATGCAAGCCCGAGAATACAGCGCCGTCCTTCTCTTCATTCACAATGGCAAGGGAAAAGCTCAAGTCGCTGCCCGAATCGGAAAATGCATTATAACGGATAATACCGAGCTTACTTTTCATTTTCGGCACGGCTTGCTGTACCGATTTGAGCTGATTTTGCAGAGATTCGATCTGCTCCCTCTGTGACTGAAGCATGTTCTTCATTTCAACGACAACATCTTCGATATTTGTTACGCCTGTATTCCCCATTACGGCGACATATTGCTTCCTAAGCTTTTTCAACCTTGAACCTAGAACCGATAACCAAATGATAAGCAGTATAACAACAGCAGCAATTCCAACGGTAATCATAAATACCGGTTCCAAGTACCATTCGTCCATTTCTGACCCATCCCCTATATGCGATATTGCTCTCTAATCTCTTTTACAGCTTGAATGCATGCATCGACTTCATCGACTGTTGTAGAATACCCCACGCTTGCCCGTACTGCTCCTGTTGAAGAAGTTCCCGCGGCAGCATGCGCAAGCGGCGTGCAATGAAACCCTGCCCTAACCGCAATGTGATAATGCTGATCCAGAATAAACGACAACTCTGAAGGATCAATTCCATCTAAATAAAATGCAACGATGCCTGTTCTCGCTTCCCCTAATGAAGGACCCATTACATGAATACCTTCCACCCCATTCAGCCCTTCGATTAGCCGTTGGGTCAGCTCCCATTCATGGGCGTAGATCCGCTCGACAGTTTCACTCAGAACATGTCTGACACCAGCCTGCAAGCCCGCTAAGCCAGGTGTATTTTGCGTTCCTGCTTCGTATCGGTCAGGGCGAACGAGAGGCTGATGCGGCGCCTCAGACTGGCTCCCCGTCCCTCCGTGCAGCAGCGGCTCTAACTCAAGCTCTGGGGCAATATAGAGCCCTCCTGTGCCTTGCGGTCCAAGAAGACCTTTATGGCCTGGAAAAGCAAGCATGTGGATTCCCATTGCCTGAACATCCACCGGCAGGATTCCGGCGCTCTGAGCTGCATCAACCAGCAGCTTAACGCCGTGTTTTTTTGCAATTGCACCGATATCAGCTACTGGCAGAATCGTTCCCAGCAGATTCGAACTGTGATTGACAATCATAAGCGAAGTATTGGGCTGAATGGCATCCTCAATCGCTTCCACCCTTATTCTACCCGTCGTATCAGACTCCATGTAGGTAACTTCTAGCTTCATCTGCTGTTCCAGGTAATGGAGAGGTCGTCGAACGGAGTTATGTTCAACGCTAGTCGCAATGACATGGTCGCCGGGTTTTACGAAACCTTTGATCGCCATATTCAGCGCCATTGTTGTATTCGAGGTAAATGCGATGTCATTAGGGTTTCTTATATTAAACAGCTTCGCAAGCTGTTTTCGCGTATCAAATAAGATCCGGCTCGCTCTTACGGCCATCGCATGACTGCCTCTCCCAGGATTCGCCGCGTCATGAAGCATGGCTTTCATAACTGCATCCGTAACCTCTGGGGGCTTCGGCCATGAAGTGGCTGCATGGTCCAAATAAATCAATGTTCTCTCTGCCATCACCCTTACTCCCTCCCCAATCTCCATCCCAACTACACTGCTTATTTTTTTCAATTTTCCACCTAAACAATAATGGCATATCTTAGTTTAATCCTTCATGGGAAAGATTACAACTTCGATATGCCACTGCTTTACCCTGTTCTAAGCCAGCCTCTGAAGCAGCTCCAACAAGCGCTCCAAGTCTTGCTTATTATAGTATTGTAGCTCGATTTTCCCTTTATCCTTCTGCTGCTTTATTTTTACTGTCGTTTTGAAACGCTCGCGCAGCGTTTCCTCTAACGATTCGATATATGGATCTCTTTTCTTTTGTTTCTGTGTTTTTTGCTCCGGAACCTGCCTCGTATCAAGCTTCTGAATGGCATCTTCCAGCTCACGTACACTCCACTCTTGGCTAACCGTTTGTTCCGCCAGCTCCTTCTGAACGGATTGCTCCTTAATGCCCGCAAGCGCTCTTGCATGTCCCATCGAAATTGTTCCACGTGAAACATATTCCTTGATCTCAGCAGGCAAGCTTAGCAGTCTTACGAAGTTAGCGATGTGTGAACGGGATTTCCCCACCTTCAAGCTTAACTCTTCCTGCGTAAGATTGAACTTATCCATTAACGCTTGATAGGCGATTGCAACTTCTAATGCATTCAAATCTTCACGCTGTAAGTTTTCAATTAGAGCAATTTCCATGACCTGTTGGTCGGAAAAGGTTCGCACAACTGCCGGAATCGTTGTGTTGCCGCAATATTGCGAAGCACGGAAGCGTCGCTCGCCCGCAATAATTTCGTAACCCTTTAGCACCGTTCTTACGATAATAGGCTGAATGACGCCATGCTGCTTAATGGATTCTGCCAATTCTTTGATGGAGTCTTCATCAAATGTTTTACGCGGTTGATACGGGTTGGGCCGTAGCTGTGTTAGAGGAACTTCAATGACCTTATCATCATCGTTAACAGACAACGATGGAATTAATGCGTCAAGTCCTCTACCTAGCCGCTTGCTCATACATGATCACTTCCTTCGCAAGTTCTAGATAAACTTCTGCACCCTTCGACCTTGGATCGTATGTGATAATAGCCTGCCCGTGGGATGGCGCTTCGCTTAACCGCACATTACGGGGAATAATCGTTTGATAAACCTTCTGTTGAAAATATTTCTTTACTTCCTCAATAACCTGTATGCCAAGGTTGGTCCTCGCATCAAGCATCGTCAGCAGGACTCCCTCAATTTGCAACGTTGTGTTCAGGTGCTTCTGCACCAGACGAACCGTGTTTAACAATTGGCTTAAGCCTTCCAAAGCATAATATTCGCATTGGATGGGGATTAGGACGGAATCTGCAGCAGTCAAAGAATTGATTGTTAAAATGCCGAGAGAAGGCGGACAATCAATCAAAATATAATCGAATTGGTTTTTAACCATATGAAGAGACTTTTTCAAACGAAGCTCGCGTGATATGGTCGGAACCAATTCAATTTCCGCGCCAGCCAGCTGAATGGTGGCAGGAATCACTTTAAGGCCTGGCACACTCGTTTCAACCATCGCTTCGTTCGGATGGACTTCATTAATTAGAACATCATAAATACAATTCGAAACATCTGCTTTATTTATGCCCAAGCCGCTCGTCGTATTCCCTTGCGGATCGATATCAACAAGCAGCACTTTTTTGCCCAGAGACGCGAGACACGCCGCTAAGTTAACAGACGTGGTCGTTTTACCGACACCGCCTTTCTGATTGGCAATTGCAATAATTTTCGACAATCTAACTCACCTCATAAGTGAAACTTTTGTACAAATGGCATCGCCGCCTTCAGTGAAGGCGGCACTTGGAATGGATGAAAATGAAGTTTAATGAGGTCAATAAGGGTTAACGTTTTGGAATTTGAATGACGATTTCGTAATGATCCTCATGATCCTTCTCATTTGTCTTAATTTGAAGACCAGAGCCGGACACCATTTCGATCGATTGTCTAATCGTATTTAATGCCAAACGTACATCTTTGGTAAACGAGATGCGTTTCACTTTTTTTGCTTTTGCCGCTTCCTTCAGAAAAGCAATGCGGACCTCTGTCTGCTTCACATTCAATTCTTTCGTCAAAATTTCCTCAAGAACCTTCAATTGAAGCTCCTCGGAATCAAGCGAAAGCAGAGCGCGCGCATGACGTTCCGTTATTTTACGTTCCATTAGAGCAAGCTTGACCGATTCCGGCAGCGCAAGCAAACGAAGTTTATTCGCAATCGTTGACTGACTTTTGCCCAGACGCTGTGCAAGACTCTCCTGCGTTAAATGATGGAGCTCGATCAGCTTCTGATAAGCGACCGCTTCTTCAACGGCAGTTAGACCTTCCCGCTGAAGATTCTCTATTAGAGCGATGGAGGCTGTCTGCGAATCATTGAATTCACGCACAATCGCCGGAATGGTTTCATATCCAAGCTTCGTGACTGCGCGCCAACGTCTCTCCCCTGCAATAATCTCATACCGATTATTGCGGACACGAACAACGATCGGTTGGATGACGCCATGTGTCTTAATAGTCTGACACAGCTCGTCTATCCGTTCATCATCGAACACCGTACGAGGCTGAAAAGGACTCGTATCAATGTCGCCAACCGGTATTTGTCTCACTTCTTCTTGACCCGAGCGTTGTTCACTCAAACCGAACAAACGAGAGAATTGTTCTTTCATATCGATTACTACCACCCAATTATGTGATGAGTAAACCTCTATCGAATGAATTCGCGTAACAAACTCGATTCGCAAGCATAGAGGCAGGTATTATCGCCAATAAGAGATTAGCGTTCCGTCTGTCCGGAAGCCTATAAAGTCTTATGTGGTATATCCTAAGCCGCACATACTTATGTAGCATAGCATCGACACTTAGGTATGTTTCGAAGAGAAAGACCCGCTCATTGTTGAGAGGAAATTCCGTCAAATAGTTAAATTCGACTCTCTTCGAGTAATCTCCTGCTTGACAGAGTGATTTGATGCGCGATTTTCACTTTAAATATATTTCCAAACAAAATTTTGTCACAACTTGCTTAAAGTATTGCCGCTTAAGCTTTTTAGACAAGTCCTGACAATAGATCTTTTCGTTTAAACAATGAAGGCTCGGAAACGTCTTCCTTTGGATTGAGCTGATTTTCTGTCAAAAACCTCTCAAAGTCAGGAGCTTGTCCATCACTCTGCCTTAATCCTAGATCGGCAAATCGTTCTGGCACTACCGGCATCATCCATAAACTGACGATATAAATGTTTCACGTGAAACATTTTACCTTTTACGTATTAAATCAAAGGCTGCTTCAAAGGTGTACCTGCTTTTCTTGGATATTTGCGCGGCGTCGGTTCTTTCTTCTCAACGAGTACAATGTGACGTTCCGCTTGCTCATGTGGCAGGCTGAATCCAAACTCGGATTTCAAACGTCCTTTCAGCTCGCGCAGGCTAACTGCAGCCTCCTTCACCTCTTCATCAGACTGAGAGCCCTTCATTGCCGCGAAGAAACCGCCCGGCTTCACAAAAGGTAAGCAAAACTCATTCAATACATTTAATCTGGCAACCGCTCGAGCAGTCGCCAAATCGAACCGGTCTCTATATTCCGGCATTCTTGCAATATCCTCCGCGCGGCCATGAACGCATTCAACCTGTTCCAGGCCGAGCGCCTCAGAAAGCGCCTTTAGAAAACCGATTCGCTTATTTAAGGAATCTACGATAAGTACCTTAAGGTGAGGGAAACAAATTTTAAGCGGAATGCTTGGAAAGCCCGCTCCAGAGCCAATATCAGCGATGCTGCCAACTTGGTTAAGGTCTACAAAGAAGGAGAGAGAAACCGAATCGTAAAAATGCTTCTCATAGACAGCGTCACGTTCGGTAATTCCCGTCAAATTCATTCTATCGTTCCAATCAACCAGCATCGTGAAATACGTCTCGAATTGCTCGAGCTGGCGGGGAGAAAGAGAAATCCCTTTCTCCTCCAGCGCGGCAACAAACCATTGCGTCGTCTTATCCATCCTCTATCCTCTTGCCGCCTTCACGCGGTTATAATGCTCCAAATACACGAGCAGGATTGAAATATCAGCAGGCGTAACGCCGGCAACACGAGATGCCTGGCCAATCGACAGCGGACGAATGACACTAAGCTTCTGCTTCGCTTCGGAAGCAAGCCCGTTTACTTCTGCATAATTAATATCGTCCGGGATAAGCTTCTTCTCCATCTTATTCAGACGCTCTACCTGCAGCAGCTGCTTTTCTATATAGCCCGCATACTTGATTTGAATTTCGACCTGTTCCTTCATCTCGTCCGTCAATTCAAAAGGAGAAGGCGAAACCGATTCAAGATGCGCATACGTCACTTCCGGTCTTCTCAGCAATGACAAAATATCTCCGCCCTGCGTAAGCGGTGCGGATCCTGCGGACGCCAGCATCTCCGCTACATCGTCAGGCTTGATCTTCGTCGTGCTTAGCCGCTCTACCTCCATCTCCACCAGCTCTTTCTTACGCAGGAAGCGCTGGTAACGTTCCTCTGGAATCAATCCGATCTCATAACCAATCGGCGTAAGGCGAAGATCCGCATTGTCATGGCGGAGCAGCAACCGGTATTCCGCGCGGGATGTCAGCAGCCGGTACGGGTCATTCGTTCCTTTCGTTACGAGATCATCAATCATTACCCCGATATAGCCTTGGGAACGCCCGATAATGACCGGCTCTTTGCCCTGCACTTTACGCGCCGCATTGATACCGGCCATAATGCCTTGTCCCGCTGCCTCTTCGTAGCCCGAGGTGCCGTTAATTTGTCCAGCTGTGAATAAGCTGTCGATCTTCTTCGTCTCCAAGGACGGCCACAGCTGGGTGGGGATAACTGCATCATATTCAATCGCGTAGCCTGTACGCATCATCTCAACTTTTTCCAATCCTGGAATTGAACGTAAAATATCGAGTTGGACGTCCTCCGGCATGCTTGTGGACAATCCTTGCACGTAATATTCGGATGTGTTTTTGCCTTCCGGCTCCAGGAAAATTTGATGCTTCGGCTTATCCGCGAAGCGGACGATTTTATCCTCGATCGACGGGCAATAACGCGGACCCGTCCCTTCGATCGCTCCGGAGAACATCGGCGCGCGGTGCAGGTTATCGTTAATAATCTGATGCGTCTTCTCCGACGTATACGTCAGCCAGCAAGGCAGCTGCTCATTATCCGAAGACTCGGTTTCGTAAGAGAAGAACTTCGGCTTCTCGTCGCCCGGCTGAATCTCCGTTTTGGAGAAATCAATCGTATCCTTATGCACGCGCGGCGGAGTACCCGTTTTAAAGCGGATCAGCTCGAGGCCGTGCTCTTTAAGGGATGCGGACAACCGGACAGACGGCTGCTGGTTGTTCGGTCCGCTCTCGTACATGAGCTCGCCCATAATAATTTTGCCGCGCAAATACGTTCCCGTCGTCACCACGACAGCCTTGGCGCGATATTCCGCTCCCGTCTTGGTCACGATACCGACGCATTTGCCGTCCTCTACGATCAACTCCTCCGCCATCCCCTGACGCAAAGTCAGATTAGGCGTCTCCTCGATCGTTTTCTTCATAATATGCTGATAAGAGAACTTATCCGCTTGCGCGCGCAGCGCGTGAACGGCCGGTCCTTTACCCGTATTAAGCATCCGCATTTGGATAAACGTCTTATCTATGTTGCGCCCCATTTCCCCGCCAAGCGCGTCAATTTCGCGTACGACATGGCCTTTCGCCGGTCCGCCGATCGACGGATTGCAAGGCATAAACGCCACCATATCCAAGTTAATCGTCAAGAGCAGCGTCTCGCAGCCCATTCTGGCTGAAGCAAGCGCGGCTTCGCAGCCTGCGTGACCCGCTCCAATAACGATGACATCAAATTCACCAGCCACATATCCCATTCCATATCCCTACTTTCCAAGACAGAACTGTGAAAATATTTGGTCTATCAACGAATCTCCCGCTTCATCCCCTAAAATTTCGCCAAGGGACTCCCACGCTGATCTTGCATCAATCTGAATTACATCAATCGGAATGCCGGCGTGCGTCGCTTCAATCGCGTCGGTAAGCGATTGCCTTGCCCTCTTCAGCAGCGAAATATGTCTAACATTGCTGACATAAGTCAGGTCGTTAGCCTCCAGCTGCCCCTCGAAAAACATCTCGCTAATTGTCGATTCCAGCGCATCGAGTCCTTGCTCCTGCAGCACCGACATTTTTACGATAGAGTCCTTCGACACGAACCGCTTGACTTCTTCCAAATCCAACCGGGCCGGAAGATCCATTTTGTTAATAATAACGATCACCGAACGGTCCTTCAGCTGCTCCAGCAGCTGCCGGTCTTCCTCGCCCAGCGGTTCATTATAGTTCAACACGAACAAGATCAAATCGGCATCCTGCAGCGCATCCTTAGACCGTTCCACGCCGATCCGCTCCACCACATCGCTTGTTTCGCGAATGCCTGCCGTATCGAGCAGCCGCAGCGGAATACCGTTCAGCGTCACGAATTGCTCAATGACGTCCCGCGTCGTGCCGGGAATATCCGTCACGATCGCTTTGTTCTCCTGCGTTAACATATTCATAAGAGACGATTTGCCTACATTCGGGCGGCCGACAATGGCTGTCATAATGCCTTCCCGCAATATTTTGCCTTCATTCGCCGTTTTTAGCAGCTTATCGATTTCCGCAATGGCGGACTGGCACTGCTCGCGAATATACGCACTCGTCATCTCTTCGACATCATGCTCCGGATAATCGATATTGACCTCAATATGCGCAAGCAGCTCGATCACCGTTTGGCGCAGCGCTTTAATCCGCTTCGATAACGCCCCTTCAGCCTGCTTTCTCGCGACGGAGAACGCGCGGTCCGACTTGGAACGGATCAAATCGATAACCGCCTCCGCCTGCATCAGATCGATGCGGCCGTTCAAGAAAGCGCGCTTCGTAAATTCGCCTGGCTCCGCCGTTCGAATCCCATCCTGCTGCAGGACAACATCCAGCACCTTCTTCACGGCGATCACGCCGCCATGCGCGTTAATCTCCACGACATCCTCGGCCGTGAACGAACGCGGCCCTCTCATTAAAGTGACCAGCACTTCCTCCACCTTCTCGCCGGAGGACGGATCTATGATATGCCCGTAATGCACCGTATGCGTATCGGCGTCTTTTAGACTTATTTTCGACTTAAAAATCGGGTCGATCCCGCTTATGGCTTGCGGGCCGCTTACCCGGATAATCGCAATTCCGCCTTCCCCTACCGCAGTAGAGATCGCTGCAATCGTATCATGCACCATGCTTTATCAGCACCTCTCAAGCCAACATAAATGGAAAAACAGCAATGACCGAAGGAGCCATTGCTGCATACATACGCGGGGCTGCTGCCGACCTTCTCCAGAAGGCACAGCCCTGCGCGTTGAAATTATAAGCTCGTACAACCAAACATATCGCCGCTCACTTCAGCGCAATAACGACTCTCCGGTTCGGCTCGTCGCCTTTGCTGAACGTCTTCACCTTCGGGTGATTCTGCAGCTGCGAATGGATAACCTTGCGTTCATGCGAGGTCATGGGCTCAAGAACGACTTCCTTTCTTGTGCGGATGACGCGCCCTGCCAGACGTTCGGAAAGCTCCTCCAACGTCTTCCGGCGACGCTCGCGAAAATCCTCTGCATCAAGGACGATTCGAAGATGACTGTTTGAATAACGGTTAGCTACAATATTGACCAAGTACTGCAAAGCGTCTAACGTGCCGCCGCGGCGGCCGATCAGCATGCCAAGGTCACCTCCGCCCGATACGGACAGCAAAGCGCCTTCTTTCGTCAGCTTGCGTTCAACGCTGACGGACAAGCCCATTGTTCTTGCTACATCCTGTAGAAACTGCTCGGCTTCCTCCAGCGGATCCGGGATAAGCTCCAGCTCCACCTTCGCATCCTTGGCGCCGAACAGTCCGAACAGCCCTCTCGAAGGCTGCTCCAACACAACAATTTTCACGCGTTCTTCCGTTACTTGCCAAGTAGCCAATCCATTACGCACCGCATCGTCTATCGTCTTGCCCGATGCAACGATTTTCTTCATTTCGCAAGGACCTCCTTCTTACCCTTGTCTGATGAACGTACGTACAGGAAATAGTTTTGAACGATCGTATAGATGTTACTGAATACCCAATACATAGGAAGAGCCGCAGGGAACGATAACGACATCACGAAAATCAGAACTGGGAAAATCGTCAGGATAATCCCCATGCCCGGAGCCGCCTGCGTCTGCGTCTTCTGCATCATCTTCGATTGAATAAAGGTCGTAGCCGCAGCAAGGACAGGAAGGAAGTACCACGGGCTCGGCTCGCCAAGAACAATACCGAACAATTTCTCGGTACGGATATCCTGATTCCAATAAATCGCGTTATAGAGCGCGATGAATACCGGCATCTGCACGATCAGCGGCAAACAGCCCGCCATCGGATTCACCTGATGCGTCTGGAACAGCTTCATCGTCTCTTCCTGCTGCTTCTGCGGATTATCCTTATATTTCTTCTTAATTTCCGCCATTTGCGGCTGAAGCGCTTGCATCGCTTTCGAGCTCCGGTATTGTTTAATCGTCAGCGGCAAGATCAGCGTCCGAACAACAATCGTCAGAAGAAGAATCGCAAGCACATACGATCCGCCCATCCAATCGGCGAACGTATCAAGCGTTATCGCGAAATAATAAACAACGTTTTTCTCCCAAAAGTTACCCTCTGTAAGGTCTTCCGTATCCACCGTATGGTTAACGGGCGCGCAACCTGCAAGCAGACCCACAAGCATGATCAAACCTATTACAAGAAGCCATTTTCGTTTTGAATTCCGAAACAACATGCAATCTCCTCTCTGAGAGCTTCTTTAACATTCTATTCCACCATAGACTATACCATAATTTACAGCGCAAAGAAACAAGCCGGGGACCTGTCCACAGGCTCATTTCCAGACGTGCTGCATTTCATCACAATCCACAGCCAATATGGTACAAAAAAGAGCTGTGAATAAGTCATTTTCATACAAAATCACTTCGAATTCGGCAAGCGGCTTCCTTACTTCAACAAGCCGGCCTTCTTGAGCACATGAATAACGCTCTTCTCCATCTCTTTATAGCCCATCGTTGTGGCTGGCTTTCGCACAATGAGAATAAAATCGGTGTGCGGCAGCACGCGATCCTCCAAATGGCGCACAATCTCCTTCACCATCCGCCGCATTCGATTGCGCATGACGGCATTTCCGATTTTTTTACTGGCGGATACGCCAAGGCGGAACGGCTCCGCAGCCTTTTGCTTCGACCAATAGACCACGAACTGTCCATTCGCAAAAGATTTGCCGCCCCTGTAGATCCGGTTGAAATCCTCTCGATTTCGAAGACGCAATGCTCTGCGCATAACAGCTTTCCACCGTCCCCTTCCTCCATCTTACTAGTATCACCAGATAAGCCTTTATCTAAATCTGAGCAAAAAAAAAGACCACCGGACGTGGTCTTCATCTTACGCGCTCAGTACTTTTCTGCCTTTTTGACGACGAGCCGCCAAAACTTTACGACCGTTCTTCGTGCTCATCCGTTTACGGAAGCCATGCACTTTCGCACGTTTGCTTACATTCGGTTTAAATGTAGGTCTCATTTATGCTGCACCTCCTATATTACATATGAAAAGCGTACTCGGCCAAAGCCGCTACATTCCTCAAAAATCACTTTTACTATTAAAGCACGCCGGCGGCCAAAAGTCAATGTCTTGGAGGCTCCCAGCCCGTCTGGCAATTCATACCCTATTTAAACTGTGGATAAAATGCAAGGTGTATACCTCCGGCAGAAAATTAATAACATGTGGACAAATTTCCGAGGCCGAATGAAAACTTTGTCGAAATCTTAACAAGATATAAACAATATCTAGTATTGTCGATAACTTTTATACACAACTTATTGACGATGTGGATAATATGCTCAATTCCGTTGAAATATAAGGCGTCATTTGCTATGATGGATATGTTTTCGTTGTGGATGTAAAGGTTTATACCCCCGATTTATTAACAGGCTGTGGATAACATTGTGAACAATTTTATCCCCTATTTATAACTCAAAGTACGTTAATCCGTCATAATGTGGATGAAATCGTGAGCAACGATTCCATTTCGACATATTTCTGCTTTACTGCGCGATCTGCGCGAAGATGAATAAGGAGTGACAATCTGTGGACAGCCATACCTACGATTTGTGGCAGCAAGTATTGTCAATTATCCAAACGAAGCTAAGCAAACCAAGTTATGATACCTGGTTTAAGGAAACAAAGGCTTCGTTTGTCGATGATTCCGTACTTGAAATAACCGCGCCCACAACCTTTGCCGCAGAGTGGCTGGAAGGACGCTATACCAAGCTCATTCGGTCGACCCTTTACGAATTTTTGGGCAGGCAGATTGATGTGAAATTCTCTGTCGGCGAGCCGAAATCTGCCGACCCAAGCGTCGTTCAACCGCCGAAGCCGCAGAAAGCGCCCGTTATTGTGGAAGAGACGCATTCGCATATGCTGAATCCGAAATATACGTTCGACACGTTCGTTGTCGGCGCCAATAACCGGTTCGCGCATGCAGCGTCGCTTGCGGTCGCGGAAGCGCCGGCCAAGGTCTATAACCCGCTCTTCCTATATGGCGGCGTTGGACTCGGCAAGACGCACCTCATGCATGCGATCGGGCATTATATTATGGACCATAATCCGAATACGAAGGTCCTCTATATCTCCTCGGAGAAGTTCACGAACGAATTCATTAACGCGATTCGGGACAATCAAGGCGAAAGCTTCCGTACCAAATACCGCAATATTGACGTTCTGTTGATTGACGATATTCAGTTCCTGGCCGGCAAAGAGCAGACGCAAGAGGAATTCTTCCATACCTTCAACGCGCTGCACGAGGAACGCAAGCATATCGTCATCTCCAGCGACCGGCCGCCGAAGGAAATTCCGACCCTTGAGGATCGGCTGCGTTCCCGGTTCGAATGGGGACTCATCACGGATATCCAGCCGCCGGACCTCGAGACGCGAATCGCGATTCTGCGGAAAAAAGCGAAGGCCGAGAATCTGGACATTCCGAATGAAGCGATGAACTATATCGCGAACCAGATCAATACGAACATTCGCGAGCTCGAAGGCGCGCTGATCCGGGTAGTCGCTTACTCCTCGCTCATAAACGCCGATATTACCTCGCATCTTGCGGCGGAAGCGCTCAAGGACATCATACCGTCAGGGCGCCCGAGAATGATCACGATCAGCGATATTCAAGCGAAAGTCGGCGAGTTCTACGGGCTTCGACTTGAGGAATTTAAGGCGCGGAAGCGCACGAAAGCGGTCGCTTATCCAAGACAAATCGCGATGTACTTGTCCAGGGAGCTGACAGACTACTCCCTGCCGAAGATCGGCGAGGCGTTCGGCGGAAGGGACCATACGACCGTCATTCATGCCCATGAGAAAATCTCGCAGCAGCTGAAGGAAGACCAAGAGCTGTTCAAAATCATTCAAAACCTGACTGAGAAAATAAAAAATCAAATGTGAACAACCAAGCAAGCCTATGCACACGCTATGCACATGTGGATAGGCTTGCTTTATCCCTGTTAGACGGGGTTATCCACATATTCAGGGCCCCTACTACTACGTCTACTAAGATTTTTATAAAAAATATCTTCTAAAAACAGCAGAAACGGGTGACGAAATGAAACTGACCATTTCCAAAAACGAGTTGAACGACGCGATTCAACAAGTCGCTAAAGCAGCCTCCGCAAGACCGGCCATTCCAATCCTTGGCGGTATCAAAATCGACGTAAATCATCAATTCGTCACGCTAACGGCAAGTGATACTGATATATCTATTCAAAGCTTTATTACCGTAGAACAAGAAGATCTCGTTATTGCAACGATTGAAAAGCCGGGAAGCGTCGTTCTTCCTTCCAAATTTTTTGCCGAGATCGTCAAGAAGCTGCCTTCCGACCAAGTCGTTATTGAAGTCGGCGCGAACTTCCAGACGACCATTCGTTCCGGCTCCACCGAAATTCAAATGGTTGGCCTCGATCCGGAAGAGTTCCCGGTGCTGCCTTCCATTGAACAAAATGAAGTGCTCCAGGTGCCGGGAGACCTGATCAAAGCCATGATTCGGCAGACGATTCTGGCTGCCTCCACCAGCGAACAAACCCCGATTCTAACAGGCGTGCTCTGGAATTTGCATGACGGCGAACTGAAGTTCGTGGCGACGGACCGCCACCGGCTTGCCAGCCGCACGACAAAGGTAGATGCAGAAAGCTCCTTCAATTTCAGCAATGTCGTTATTGCCGCTCGAACGCTCAACGAGCTGTCCCGTCTGATTCCGGACCAAAACACGGTTGTGGATATCGTTGTGGCCGACAACCAGGTCCTTTTTAAAGTGGATAATATCTTGTTCTATACCCGCATCCTGGACGGCACCTATCCGGATACGTCGAAAATTATTCCACAGGTATTCGAAACGGAGCTTGTGCTCGATACTAAGAATCTAACGGACGCGATCGACCGCGCTTATTTGATGTCCCGCGAGGAAAAAACGAATATTGTGCGGTTAACGACGATGGATGACGGCATGATCGAGATTTCCTCCA
Organism: Paenibacillus nanensis; assembly: GCF_003583765.1. GTDB lineage: Bacteria > Bacillota > Bacilli > Paenibacillales > Paenibacillaceae > Pristimantibacillus > Pristimantibacillus nanensis. The sequence goes on along the minus strand of NZ_QXQA01000025.1, from coordinate 9,038 downwards.
GCTCTACGGAGCTCGGACGGGTTACGGAACAGCTGGAAGCCTCCAGCATGACCGGCCAGCCGCTTCGCATCGCGTTCAACTCCAAATATATGCTTGATGTGCTTAAAGTCCTCGACAGCGAGAAGCTGTTCATCGGGTTTACCGGCGCGATGAGACCGATCATTATTCGGCCGATGGATCATGACTACAGCATGTATGTCATCCTGCCTTACCGCACAACAAGCTAGGCCAGAGAGGAAGCGAAAGCATGAAAGAAATCGAAATTCGGACGGAATATATTGCGCTCGGACAGTTTTTGAAGCTGGCGGACTGTATATCCACAGGTGGACAAGCGAAATTTTTTCTCCAGGAGACAGCTATCCACATAAACGGTGAGGCTGATAACCGCCGCGGACGCAAGCTCTATGTTGGGGATAAGGTAGAAGTTGAAGGCTGCGGCACTTTCGTCGTAGCGGCAGGCAAGTAAGCGAGGGCGGACCGCCGGGAGGCTCGTAACGTGTTTTTAAACAGCATCGAATTGCAAAACTATCGGAATTACAGCGAGCTTAAGCTTGCGACTCCGAATAAAGTGAATGTGTTCTTAGGGCCGAACGCGCAGGGCAAGACGAATCTGCTTGAGGCAATCTTTGTCTTGGCCTTGTCGAAATCGCACCGAACGTCGAAGGATAAGGAATTAATCGGCTGGCAGGCCGATTCGGCGAGAGTCGGAGGAGAGGTTAACAAGCGGTACGGCACGGTCAAGCTCGACTTAATCTATTCCTCGCAAGGCAAGAAAGCGAAGATCAATGGACTGGAGCAGCGCAAGCTTAGCGATTTCATCGGGTCCTTGAACGTCGTGATGTTCGCGCCGGAGGATCTGGAGATTGTAAAAGGTTCACCGGGCGTTCGCCGCCGATTTCTCGATATGGAAATCGGGCAAGTGCAGCCCGGTTATTTGCATACCCTTACGCAATACGGCAAGGTGCTGCAGCAGCGTAACAATTATTTGAAAACCGCTTCGCCGGGCAGTGTCAATAACGCCATGCTGGACGTATGGAATATGCAGCTGGCGGAGTTCGGTGTTAAAATCATGAAAAAGAGGAAACACTTTATAAATAAATTACAAGCGTTCGCGGAGCAAATTCATGCCGGCATTACGGGCGGCGCGGAGCAGCTGACGATCGAGTATCGTCCCTCTTTCGATACGGACGCCCAGCAAGATGAATCTGTTTTATTTGAGCAATTTATGATAAAGTTAACACAGGTGAGAGATCAGGAGATTCGAAGAGGGGTAAGCTTAACGGGCCCGCATCGCGATGATCTGGCCTTCTTTATTAACGGCAAGGAAGCCCAGGTATTCGGATCGCAAGGTCAGCAACGCACGACGGCTCTATCGCTGAAGCTCGCGGAAATCGAGCTGATTAACGAGGAGATCGGCGAATACCCTCTGCTTCTGCTGGATGACGTCTTGTCCGAGCTTGATCAGAATCGGCAGACGCAGCTGATAGAAACCTTTCAGAGCAAAGTCCAAACTTTTATTACGACGACCGGCCTGGAGAGCGTCAACATGAGCAAGCTCCATGATGCCGGCATCTATTATGTGCGGGAAGGCAAAGTGACAGTCTAATCGGGCGATTAAGGGAGAAGTGATTTGCGGGATGTACATTCACTTGGGCGGAGAGAAGATTATCCGCGCGGCCGAATTGGTAGCGATTTTCGATATATCGATCGAGCAATCCTCCAAGCTGTCCAAACAATTCGTAGCCGGCGCGCTTAAGCGCAAGGACGTCGAGACGATTGGCGAGGAAGATCCGAAGTCGATCGTAGTGACACAACGAAAAATTTACTATTCGCCGATTTCATCCTCTACGCTGAAGAAGCGAGCGCATCATTTTGCGGCGAATGGATAACGAACAGGAAGAGCAGTTGAGAGGAGCAGTGAACTTGCATGTCTTTGGAACAGCATACGTATGACGAGAGTCAGATACAGGTTCTGGAAGGACTAGAGGCGGTACGCAAACGCCCCGGGATGTATATCGGCTCCACCAGCGGCAAAGGCCTTCACCATCTGGTATGGGAGGTCGTCGACAATAGTATTGACGAAGCGCTTGCCGGTTATTGCAACAAGATCGATGTTATTGTTCACGAGAACAACAGCATTACCGTCATCGATAACGGCCGCGGCATTCCGGTTGGTATGAACGCGAAGCTTCAGAAGTCGACGCTGGAAGTCGTCATGACGGTTCTTCACGCAGGCGGCAAATTCGGAGGCGAAGGCTATAAAGTGTCCGGCGGTTTGCACGGCGTCGGCGTTTCCGTTGTGAATGCCTTGTCGGAACATGTCCGCGTGCAGGTTAGCCGCGACGGCAAGATTTATCAGCAGGAGTACCGCAGAGGCATTCCGCAATACGATGTGAAGGTTATAGGCGATACGGATACTACGGGAACACGCACGACGTTCCTGCCAGACCCCGAGATCTTCACGGATACGACCGTCTATGACTACGAGACGCTTCAGAACCGGATTCGCGAGCTGGCGTTCCTGAACAAGGGAATCGAGATCACGCTGACGGACGAGCGGACGGGTGTTTCCAATTCGTTCAAATACGACGGCGGCATCAACGAATTCGTAACGTTCCTGAACCGTAACCGCGAAGTGCTCCATGAGACGCCGATTTACGTTGAAGGAGCGAAAGATAATATTCAGGTTGAGGTTTCGCTTCAGTACAACGACAGCTACTCGGAGAATATTTATTCTTTCGCCAATAATATCAATACGCATGAGGGCGGTACGCATGAATCCGGCTTTAAGAGCGCGTTAACCCGGATCATTAACGATTACGCCCGGAAGTCGAGTCTGATCAAGGATAATGACTCCAACTTCTCCGGCGATGACGTGCGTGAAGGGCTTACGGCGATTATTTCGGTCAAAATTCCGGAGCCGCAATTCGAAGGACAGACGAAGACCAAGCTGGGCAACAGCGAAGTGCGCGGTATCGTGGAGTCGTTCTTTGCGGAGAAATTCCAGGAATTTATGGATGAGAACCCGACGGTATCCCGCAAGATTGTTGAGAAGGGCTTGCAAGCCGCCCGCGCGCGCGAAGCTGCGCGTAAGGCGCGCGAGCTGACTCGCCGCAAGAGCGCGCTCGAGGTCGGATCGCTGCCAGGCAAGCTGGCGGACTGCTCCTCCAAGGACGCGTCGATCAGCGAGCTGTATATCGTCGAAGGCGACTCCGCGGGCGGTTCCGCGAAGCAGGGCCGCGATCGCCACTTCCAAGCGATTCTGCCGCTGCGGGGTAAAATTTTGAACGTAGAGAAGGCCCGTCTTGACCGTATTCTCGGCAACGCCGAGATCCGCGCCATTATTACGGCGCTTGGAACCGGCATTAGCGATGACTTTGATATTTCGAAGGCCCGTTATCATAAGATCATCATCATGACGGACGCCGACGTCGACGGGGCGCATATCCGCACCTTGCTGCTGACCTTCTTCTATCGCTATATGCGTCAAATTATCGAAGCCGGCTTTGTGTATATCGCGCAACCGCCGCTCTTTAAGATCGAGCGCAATAAGGTCGTTCGTTACGCGCTGACGGAAAAGGAGCGGGACGCCATTATCGCCGAGTTCGGCGAGGGCGCCAAGGTGAACATTCAGCGATACAAAGGTCTCGGCGAGATGGACGCGACTCAGCTTTGGGAGACTACAATGGATCCCGAGAGCCGTTCGATGCTGCAAGTATCGATCCAGGATGCGATTGAAGCGGACACAATTTTTGATACGCTAATGGGCGATAATGTAGAGCCTCGTCGGGAGTTTATTCAGAAATACGCGAAATATGTAACCAATCTTGATATTTAAGCGAGGAAGAGCAGCCATTCATCGGAATGGGCTGCTCTTTTTTTTGCGCTTCTTGCGCCGGATAGTTTACTTCATTCCGCCGTAGGCCTTGGCGTACCGCGTTACTTTTCGCTGCATACTTGTGTCAATCTGCTTGAAGGCATACAAATGCGGCTTCGTATTCACTTCAAGGATCCAGGGATGGAAATCGGTGTCGATCGCGATATCCGCGCCAAGCTCCTTCAATCCGGGATAAGCTTTGCTAAGCTGGCGGCCAATCATAACGCCAAGCGTTTTCAGGTCTCTTCTGTAGGTCGCCACATCGGCCGCGCTTAAATGCTCGGACAGCAATCGCTCGAGAGGCAGGAGGGTTCCCCCGCTGTGATAGTTGGTTACGACGTGATCCGGATGCGACAGCCGGCCGATGAATCCGGTTGTCTCCCAGCGGTTGCTTAAGTTTTTTTGGATCATGACTCGGATGTCGAACCGCCTGTTGCGGTACGTCAGCAAATCAATGCCTTTCTGCACGAGATAGCCTTTTCTGCCTGTGTAATCCTGCAGTGCCCAGTAAAGCTCGTCGAACGTTTCAAAGGAGTATTCTCTGTTCTGAATTTGATAGCGATAGCCTGGAGAAGGCTCACTAAATCTCTCAACCCGGATAACGCCTTTGCCGAACGTGCCTTCAATCGGTTTTATATAAACCATGTCGAATTGTTCCAGCATGGCATGGAGCGCGGTCCGGCTGAAACGTTTGGTGAGCGGAACATAGGGCCGCAGCTCCCGCGATTGCAGCAGGGCCTTTGTTTTCGCCCATTTGCTCCTTACTCTTCGAATCGCCAATGTCAAACCACCTTTCCTTTTAGTCTAAGTCAGGGTCGAACGATGTTTGAGCACACCCGAATATATAGCCTCCGGATTGACGAACGGAAAGCAATTTTTCTCGTAAGTAAGAGGCAAGAGACAAGACAGACACTGGAATGAATGGTATAATAAAAGTTGGGTCTATTTACTTTATGTCTAATATTTTCTTATGGAGATGAACGTCGGCCTATTTTTACCGAATCGTTTAGAATAGGGCCTTGGACCCGGAAGCGCTGCTTTAGGCAAGGTTTATATGCGCTTCATTTGTGAAAGTAATATATGGAAAGAGTCATTGAGTCACAGATAGATGACGTCAGGGAGGTTAAGCATGGCGGAAGAACAACGAATGTCAGTGACAGACCGTGATATCGGCATAGAGATGCGAGATTCCTTTATGGATTATGCGATGAGCATCATCGTAAGCCGCGCTTTGCCTGATGTGAGAGACGGATTGAAGCCGGTTCATCGCCGTATTCTGTACGCGATGTCCGACCTGGGCATGTCACCGGACAAGCCTTTTAAGAAATCAGCCAGAATCGTTGGCGAAGTTATCGGCAAGTACCATCCACATGGCGATTCGGCGGTATACGAATCGATGGTCAGGATGGCGCAGGATTTCTCCATGCGGTATATGCTTGTTGAAGGACACGGCAACTTCGGTTCGGTTGACGGTGATATGGCGGCGGCCATGCGTTATACAGAGGCCCGTTTGTCCAAGATGGCAATGGAGCTTCTTCGCGATATAAACAAAGAAACGATAGATTTTGCTCCGAACTATGACGGAGAAGAGCAAGAGCCGGTCGTATTGCCTTCAAGGTTCCCGAATCTGCTGGTGAACGGGGTGACCGGTATTGCCGTAGGTATGGCGACGAATATTCCGCCGCATAACCTGAATGAGGTCATTGACGGCGCTCAGGCGCTCATCCGTAACCCGGATATTACATCGCTTGAGCTGATGGACTATGTGAAAGGACCTGACTTCCCGACGGCAGCGTTCGTCTTGGGCCGTAGCGGGATCCGTCAGGCTTATTTAACCGGACGCGGTTCCGTAACGATGCGGGCAAGAGCGACCATCGAAGAGAATAACGGCAAAGCTCGCATTATCGTTCACGAGCTGCCTTATCAAGTCATTAAGGCGCGTCTTGTTGAAAAAATCGCCGAGCTGGTCCGCGAGAAGAAAATCGAAGGGATCACCGATCTCCGCGACGAATCCGATCGCAACGGCATGCGCGTCGTTATCGAGCTTCGGAGGGACGTTAATCCGAACGTCGTTCTTAACAACCTGTACAAGCAGACGCAGCTTCAATCCAACTTCGGCATCAACATGCTCGCGCTTGTAAATGGCGAGCCGAAGACGCTTAATCTGCGCGATATGCTGTATCACTACTTGCAGCACCAAATCGAGGTTATTCGCCGTCGTACAGAATACGATCTGAAGAAGGCGGAGGCACGCGCGCATATCCTGGAAGGCTTGCGTATTGCGCTTGATAACTTGGATGAGGTAATCGCTTTGATCCGTGCTTCGCAAACGACGGATGAAGCGCGCGAAGGCTTGATTGCCCGGTTTGCGCTTTCTTATGATCAGGCGCAAGCGATTCTCGATATGCGTCTCCAGCGCTTGACAGGTTTGGAACGCGACAAAATCGAGGCGGAATACGAGGAGCTTATGCGCAAGATCGCGGAATACAAAGCGATTTTGGCGGACGAGCAGCTCGTGCTGGATATTATCAGCAAGGAGCTTGATGAGATCAAAGAAAGATTCGGCGACGAGCGCCGCACCGAAATTACGGCGAGCGACGAAGAAATCTTGGACGAGGATCTAATTCCTCGCGAGGATGTCATCATCTCGATTACGCATTCCGGCTATATAAAGCGTCTGCCGGTAACGACTTACCGCAGCCAAAAACGCGGCGGCAAAGGCGTGGTCGGCATGGATACGAAAGAAAATGATTTCGTTGAGCATCTTTTTGTATCCAACACGCATCATTTCTTGCTCTTCTTCACCAATAAGGGCAAGGTTTATAAGCTGAAAGCCTATGAAATTCCGGACCTAAGCCGTACGGCTAGAGGAACGCCGATCATCAACCTGATCCAAATCGAGCAGGGAGAGACGATCAATGCGGTCATTCCGGTTCAGGCATTCGATTCCGAGCAGTACCTGTTCTTTGCAACGAGACAGGGCGTCGTGAAGAAAACGCCGCTTGATGATTACAGCAATATCCGTAAGGTAGGTCTAATCGCGATATCCTTGCGTGAGGACGACGATCTCATTGGCGTCAAGCTAACGGACGGCAACCAAGAAATTATTATGGGCACGGCGCAAGGCATGTCCATTCGTTTCTCGGAGCATGATGTTCGATCGATGGGACGCTCGGCAACCGGCGTGAAAGGTATCGGCCTGGACGATGACGACACCGTTATCGATATGGATGTTGTGGTTCCGGATAGAGACGTACTGATCGTGACGTCGAAGGGCTATGGCAAGCGTACGCCGGTAAGCGAATACCGGATCCAGAACCGCGGCGGCAAAGGTATCAAGACGCTTAACGTAACAGAAAAGAACGGTCCGATCGTCTCCCTCAAAGTGGTTGAGAATGACGAGGATCTTATGATTATGACTGCCCTTGGCACGCTCATTCGGACAAGCATGGAAGGAATCTCGACCATGGGCCGTAATACGCAAGGCGTGAAGCTGATTAATACGCGCGAAGACGATACGGTTGCAACTGTAACTCGCGTGGCACGCAGTGAAGAGGCTGAAGCGGAGACGGGAGAAGAAGGCCAAGATAACGAGCCTTCATCAACGGATCCAATAACGGACTAGCAAGCAGAGGGAGGGGACTTCCATGAGTGTAGTAGCGGTATCGAAGGTGAAGCTGGGCGACAAAATTATAGAGGATGTCCTCACCCCGCTTGGTAGTGTATTAATGCACAAGGGTAAGATTTTAACGCCTAAGGATATTGATATTCTGCAAGCGTTCCTCGTAGCTGAGGTGACCATAGAGAACCAGCAGGGCGAAGCGAAGAGCGGGGAAGAGAAGAAAGAAAACTCGGCTGCAGTGAAAAAGGTTCAGCTCCCTGCGACCAATCTGCAGAACGAGTATGAAAAAATGATTGATCTCATGCGGAAAGTGTTCAACTCGTCTACCGTACAAGGTATGCCCGTTATGGATATCCGGGTGCAGTTAGAACGTCTTCTGCAGCATATAGCCGACTATAAAATCCTTACGTTTATTCCAAGAGTGTTCCAGCAAGACGACTATCTGCTCCATAAGAGCGTAACTTCCGCCCTGACCTCCTATCTTATAGCGCAATGGGTCGGACAACCGCAGAAAGAGTGGATGCAAGTCGCGCTAGCCGGGTTACTGAAGGATATCGGCAATGTTCGGATCGATAAAAGTATCTTGTCCAAGCCGAATGCGCTGACGCCGGAAGAAAATGAGGAGATGAAGCGGCATACCGTTTTTGGTTATCAGCTCCTCAAAAATGTCGCGGCGCTTAATGAAGGGGTAAAGCTTGCAGCTTTGCAGCATCATGAAAAGGTTGACGGAACAGGATATCCGCTCGGCATTGACTCGACAAAGATCCATCCATACGCCAAGATCGTAAGCATAGCGGACATATTCCATTCGATGACGCTGAATAAAGCTTATCGTAAAGCAGCTTCGCCTTATTTGGTGTTGGAGCAGCTCCTTAGCGAATCGTTTGGTAAGCTGGACCCTGCATACGTTCAAATCTTTATCGAGAAAGTGACGGCATTCCATAACGGAACCGTTGTTCGATTGAGCGATGAGAGAATTGGTGAAATCATATTCTCAGACCGCACAAATCCGACACGACCATGGGTGTCCGTCGGCGGAGCGATTGTGAACTTAACGATCGAGAGACATCTTCATATCAAAGAAGTCATCAAATAAAACATGGACGGGCCATTTATTCTTTCCTCGCAAGGAAGGAATAAATGGCCCCATTGTTTGTAAAAATAAAAAAAAGAAAAAAACACTTGCATTCGTATAGGCAAACGTGATATATTATCTAAGTCGCCGCTGAGACACGGGCGACACGGAAGAAAAAGATTGTTCTTTGAAAACTGAACAACGAGCGAAACTGCCCTGTTAATTCGGTAACGAGTTAATAGATATAAGAAGTTTTCGTACTCGGCTTTAGCCGATGCGAAAAGCTTCAAGCAACAAACGTAATGAGCAATCAAACACTTTTATGGAGAGTTTGATCCTGGCTCAGGACGAACGCTGGCGGCGTGCCTAATACATGCAAGTCGAGCGGAGCTAAGTGAAAGCTTGCTTTCACGATGCTTAGCGGCGGACGGGTGAGTAACACGTAGGTAACCTGCCTGTAAGAC
>NZ_QXQA01000024.1 GCF_003583765.1 Paenibacillus nanensis | reverse complement strand
TTACCTCACCAACTAGCTAATGCGCCGCAGGTCCATCTGTAAGCGACAGATTGCTCCGTCTTTCCCGAGTCGGCCATGCGACCAACTCGCGTATCCGGTATTAGCATTCGTTTCCGAATGTTATCCCAGTCTTACAGGCAGGTTACCTACGTGTTACTCACCCGTCCGCCGCTAAGCATCGTGAAAGCAAGCTTTCACTTAGCTCCGCTCGACTTGCATGTATTAGGCACGCCGCCAGCGTTCGTCCTGAGCCAGGATCAAACTCTCCATAAAGGTGTTTGATTGCTCATTACGTTTGTTGCTTGAAGCTTTTCGCATCGGCTAAAGCCGAGTACGAAAACTTCTTATATCTATTAACTCGTCACCGAATTAACAGGGCAGTTTCGCTCGTTGTTCAGTTTTCAAAGAACAATCTCTTTTCTTTCGTGTCGCCCGTGTCTCAGCGGCGACTTTTATAATATATCACAGTTGCCTATCTCATTGCAAGTACTTTTTTTCGAATTCGACATTTTTTTTAATCATGTCTTCGTTCTTCATTTACTACCTGCAAAAGCGGCGAGTTCTAATTTAACATAGGTAAATGGAACAAGTCAACACTTTATTTACATCCATCATATTAAAAGGGGATGCGAAGAAGAATCCCCTCATCGCATCCCATTCATACACCTACATATTCGATGCCAAGTATCTGAGTTCGAGGGCATTCGCATCGCTCGGATCATGCATAATCGCTACTTCTCTCAGATACGAACGCTTAACCAGCTTCTGGATCACTAACGACAAATCGACCCGTAGCTCGCTAATAAGCGGATGCGCTTGCAGTTCTCCGATGCTCCACGGCTCCTCCCTGCTGCTAATCAGATCTAAAAGAAGGGAGCAGCAGGATTTCATTTTATTCATAACCGAGAACTCGCAAGCCAGCATAACAAGCTGCACTCGCTGCTCCAACGTCTCCGGACTTGCAGTCAATTCCTCATAAAGCTTATAAATGCCGGGATGGACTCTTCTTAGCTGCTTCCAGACCGTTAGTTCCGGATGTCGTCCTTCTTCAATTAAAACAATGTGGGCCCAATGATGAAGTGCGGTTAATATGTGACTGTATGCATCCAGCAGATTTCCGTCCAGCAGATCCTGCTTCGCTTGCAAGTATGTCCGTAAGAATCCGGCAAACTCGATGAATCGCTTTTGCTCGCGCATGGATTCAGGAAACAACAGCAACCGTTCTCGAACGTCCGCCAAATAACCTTCGCGATCCAACAATATCTCCCCCCGCACTATCCATTCAATTATGTTACGATTTTCGCCGCCTGTGATCCGCGATTCCAGCTCTTCCCGGCCCAATGTACGTATGAGTACACGGTCGCCGTCTAGCTGAACATGCGCCGCAGATTCCTCCCCTGCCTTCGCAGCGGTCACGACAAGCACTAATATATCTAATCCATCAATGAGCGGGTTATAGGAATAGGGATTCTTTATGACAGATATAGACAATAATCCTGGCAATTCCCGATAAGTGCCTATTACATAATCTTTGATATGCTCCACAGGTTCCTCCGTATAGCTAATCCATCTTGATTAAGCTATAATGATTATCTACAGGTATTCTTTTTCGACAGACTGCACGCACATTCCTGCTTTGCAATCAAGAAATTCAGTCTCAATTTCGTAAGACTATTGTCACGGGAAGGGTTTGAATCATGAAAAAAATCTTTTTTAAATCGGCAAAAATCAACGAATTTCGCCTGTGGGGACTTGTTTTTACGCTTGTCGGCATGGGAATTATGATACTGGGGACCGCAGGAATTATCCTGTGGGGACAAGTCGGAAAAATATTTGCAGGTATCTTCATGGTGTTCGGCATGATCTCGCTCCTTATTAGCGTAGCCGTCTACTTCTGGGCGGGCATGATGTCCACTAGCGCGACGATGCTCCAATGTCCGGAATGCGGACGCCAGACCAAAATGCTCGGCAAGACCGACCGTTGTATGTTCTGCCGCACCATGCTTACGCTTGATCCGAATCAAGCGACGGAGCATCCGGCGGAGAATGCGCAGGCCTAAATCCCTTACAACCTCTAAAAGCAAAACCGAAAGAGACCTTCGAAGCTGCTGCTTCGAAGGTCTCTTTTTGATAAAAACCGATAAATTATGGCCTTTTCGACAACGACTCATCAATTACTGTCCAAATGGATGGCGTCTGGAATGACCGCTGCCAAGTCGCGACACCCGCCAAATCGTATTTGCGGGCTAATTCGACCCGCGCTTTCATGGATACTTCATCTTCGATCCAAATCCGCTTCAGTGCCCCGTCCTCGGTATATTCGACATAGTTCTGTCCTGCCGCCTCATCAAATACGGGCTTCAGCTTTTTGTCCGCAATGATCGTTTTTACAGCTTCCATCCCAACGGCTTTTGAAGAGACCTTAACCTCGCCGGAGGCTTCCTTCGTCTCCGTCCATATCCTTGTATAGAGCGGCATGCTAAGCACCAGCTTACTAGCGGGAACGCCGTCTTCCTTCATAATTTTTGTAATGGCGTTTTCCGCCCAAGGCAGCGATGCCACCGAACCCGCTTTCGGGCTAGACGCCCAATGCTCATCGTAGGCCATCACCATCATATAGTCGACGACCTTGCCAAGCGCGGCGCGGTCCAGAAATACCGACCACATCTCGCTGGTCGATTTCGGCGTGACGTCGATCGAAACCACTAACCCTTGCTCATGAAGAAGCGGCGTCATCTCCTTCATAAATTGAACGAGATTCTCTTTGTCCTTCGTATAGACATTTTCGAAATCGACGTTGATCCCCTGCAGGTCATAAATCTTGGCAAAAGCAATCAGCTGCTGAATCATCGAGAACCTCGATTCAACCGTTGCAAGCGCTTCGGTCGTGCGATCCGGTTCAAAGCCATTGCTGAACAGCGCCCACACCTGATAACCGCGTTCATGCGCCCATTTCACATAGGCTGAGTCCGCTTTTCCTTTTATCGTCCCCTTGCCGTCCTGCAATTCGAACCAAGTCGGGCTCACGACATTTACGCCGGGCATTTCGCCGATTTTTGTCGGATCTACCCTGCGCTCGTAGACAGCCTCCCAGGTAAGGTTGATTTTGCTGCCCATCACCTTCCATGGAACAAATGCATCCTGCTTCTCGAGCTTCGGCACCTGTTCAATCGTCGTGAGCTTCACATTCTTTTTATTCATATAACCGACATGACCGTTCTTCGTCTGTACGAGCAGCCAGCCTTCAATGTCTTGCCAGATCCGAACGGACTCGCCTCGCGGCACTTTGACCAGATAAGGCTCTCTAATTGAGGGCGCTGCTCGAACTGCCGCGCCGTTCTCGGGAAGCGATTCCGCAAGCTGAATCGCATCCCCCTCTTGAAGCAGGGTCACGATCCCGCTTTCCTGATCATATTCCGTCTTTAGACCGAACAACTCTTCCAGCGGAGCCGTCGGGATGTAGACTGTATCGTCTATCACTTCCGCCGAAAGCGAGAGCTTGTACGGTTTTTGATTTATAATGCCGGTTAGAGCTTCCGTCTTAAAACGCAGCACTTTGTCCGTAGTCGTCAATACCAGCGTTCCTGTATCCTTCTCGTAATGAATAGGCTTGTCCTCTCCAAGCAGCTCCTCTAAGAGCGGCAACGGCAGCTTTACTTCCCCATTCTCGACAACAGCGCCATAAGCGGTATCCGCTCCGCTTACGATGATGGGATTCGCGGCGCTATAGCGCGGCTCTTGATGCTCGTTGCTCGGAATATATTTCAGATAGCCGAACCATCCGAATGAAACAATTGCTGCAGCCATAAAAAGAAATAAAAATACGCTGAACCCTCTCCGTTTTTGGGGTCGGGGCGCGCGTACGTAATTCGTGTCCAATCGATCACGCTCCTGTTTGCAAATTATATTGTGTCCAAACAAAAACGTGCTGTACAGCGTTGATCGCTTTCGGCACGTTCTGCTCTATTGCATATCCAATTGTTAGACGCATTATTTCGCGGAAGAGTTGCAGTTCCCGCATAATCCGTATATTTCCATACGGTGTCCGTGCACCGTAAAGCCTGTTTCCTTAGAAGCAGCCTTCTCTACCTCAAGCAGCGGCGGGTAACCGAAATCGACGATTTCTCCGCAGCTTTTGCATATCGCATGATAATGATCCGAAAGATCCGCATCGAACCGGCTTGAATCATCGCCGTATGTGAGTTCACGCACTAAGCCAGCTTCAACAAACAATCTCAAATTGTTGTAAATGGTCGCGACGCTCATGCTCGGATATGCTGGAGAGAGCGCCTTGTGAATCTCATCCGCAGTGGGATGGGATTTGGATTCCATCAAGTAGCTTAGAATGGCGTGACGTTGCGGGGTCATCCGGACGCCATTCGTTTTCAGTTGTTCCAAAGCCAAATGAACGCTAGCTGCCAATCCCCTCACGCCTTTCTTTATAATGTTTATTATTTCGTTATTACTATTGTACGTTCACGTTTGTAAATTTGTCAATGAAAGCGCCCTTTGTCTAAATCCCCTGACCATGTATCGATATGCTGTTTGTCGCGTTAATATGAATCCGATAAACGTTTTCCCCTATTGTCCCTCTTATGGTTTTACGCGTCTGCTCCAGCGGCAGATCTGTCGTGATGTTCCCAAAAGTTACCGATCCGTATACGCTAAAGTTGCCGTTGTAAGGAACCTGCAGTTTAATTTCGCCTACGGAGCTGTCCAAATCCCAATTGCCGCCGACTACCGGGCTGGCTATCTCGATACTGCCGTTCAGCGTGTCGGCTTTTACATCCGAAGAGGCGCCTGATACAAGTATGCCCCCGTTTTTTGTTTCGACATCCAAATCGCCCGCAATATTGCTCAGCTCGATGTCGCCGTTCAATGTACTGGCATAGATCGCACCATCGCTGATTGAATTAGCCAGGATGGTTCCATTCTTCGTAACAAGACTGGTCTTACCCGCTACCGAATCCGCTTCAATGCTGCTGTTAACCCCCTCTACCGACACAGGTCCCAGAATGGAGGACAGCTTTACAAGACCGCTTCCGTTTCGTACGGTAACGCCATCCGCCGCGCTCAGACTCGATACGGTTACAGAACCGTTGTCGCTTTCGATTTCAAGCTTTATCGTCTGAACAGGCTCCGGGGGAACGGCAAGCTCCTCCTTCGGAAGCTCCTCCAGCAGCGGCGACGGATCTAGGCTTGAATTGCTTTCCAGCCCCTCCACCCCGCTCTCCTGCTCTTCTTCGAGTGCGTTTCCGCTGGATACGGCTTGACCTGCCGCGGATGTCGCCCCTGGCTCCGGCGTTGCCGCAACAGAATCAGGCGGCATCGTATCAGCAGCCTCAGGTGGAGCTTCCACCTCCGGCAGCGTAATGATCATATTCATGCGAGGCAGCCGGTTACCGTTTGGACCAAATGCCTGTCCTTTCCCTTCGATTACTATCTCATTGCCGGGATTGATCTCAATGATGGATTGCTCGGCAATTTCGGCGGCCTCCGCTTCGCTCGCAAGATCGATCCAAACCGTTGCTTGCAGCTCCACTTCCTCCACGTCTCCGGAACGAACGGTTAAATCGCCGTTGGCATTGATCACTTTTATGGAGGTTACGTTTTCATCGAACGGCACTTTAATCACATTTTTATCGAAGCGATAGCCCTTCTCCTCGCCGTAATCATGCCTCCCGTTCAAGTCTACGTTGAATTGGTCCAGCCAACGGACCGGAAAGTCCGCATATTGGGTGATCGCATATGCCGTTACGGTAATGACCAGCGCGGCCGTAAAGCCAGGCATGTCTAGCCGAAGCTTCCCAGCTTTGCCTTTGAGGACCGTCGCATACAAGATCATCTCCATGCCTAACAATATGAATACGACGGGCCACCATTCGGACAATACCGCAATATCATTGCGTCCTTTCGCCAGATCCCATATAAGCAGCGCCCCTATCGCAAAAATAACGACAGCAGCTGTCATTCGCCCAAGCTTGAACATCCGTGCAGCTCCTTTCCTTGCGAATAGAACAAGCGCGATCGAAACGAGCATGAGCAGCGGGCCGACCGACCATTCCGCAAGCTCGTTCATCCAAGGCAGCATAAAATGGGGCGGCTTCACCAATATCATCATGAGAAGCCCCGCCGACGCAAGCAGGATGCCGCCTTTCAGACGCAACCCAGACGGTTCGGTGTATTGGGGCTCATCCATCTGCAGCACTTCATACACACTAATAAAATAAAACAAAGGGAGAAGCAGCATAAGGTAGACAATTAACAGCAAATGTCTTCCGCCGTCCGAATCCGCCAGCCTGAATATCGCCGTATAATCGAGCAGCAGCCCGGCGAAAAGCAAAAAGCCTTTCGCGTATTGGCCATTCCATACATGCCCCATCCCGGGAAGCAGGAAGGCAAGCAGGACCGAAGCCAGCCTTCCGCCGCGCCGTTTTATTCCGAGCTTACCCAACGTATGCCCTCCAGTTTTTTAAGGTCGTCTATTAAAGTCATGCTATTGTTATGGCGATTAGGCATCGTGATATGCATGATGAGCCGGGTCTCCGTCCGGACAGTCTCCGCGTTTCGGTCATCGTCTTCTTCTACGTCCTCCAGATGCATCTTCCTCACCGTTATATTCCGATCGTTCAGCATGCCGGTCAGCTTGCTCATTAACAAGGAGATGTCCGAGGATTGAACCTTAATGATGAATTCTTTCTTTCCTTTTATATACCGCTTCTCCAGCTTATTGAAGAGCCAAAGCGTGAGCAGCACCATCACCGTCACACTAGCGGAGGCGAAATAGAAGCCCGCGCCCACCGCCAGTCCGATCGCGGCCACAACCCATAGCGAAGCGGCTGTCGTAAGCCCCGTAATCGACTTCCCTGTGAACAATATCGTGCCCGCGCCTAGAAAACCGACTCCTGTAATGACAGCGGCGGCCAGCCTCGCAGGGTCAACCCGCACATTCGCCTCTTTCACAAAATCGGAAAAGCCGTAAATCGACAGCAGCATCAATAAACAAGCGCCGAGACAGACTAATATATTCGTACGGAGTCCCGCCGCGTGGTTGGACTGCTCCCGCTCCAATCCGATAAGCCCGCCAAGCAGAAGCGCCGTCGACAACCGAATGAGAATGTCCAGTTCGCTTATAAACCATGGATTATGAGTTGCGCTTAGCATCGCGATTCTGTCCTTTCTTTGTCAAAAGATGTGCCTCATTCGCTTATTCTATGCGGAAAAAGGCGCGATTCATCATCCAGAATGAATCGCGCCTTGCAGTCCGCTATTTCAGCCGTTCCAGGAGCAGCTTGTTTACAAGCGCCGGATTGGCTTTGCCTTTCGTTTCCTTCATAATTTGACCGACCAGGAAGCCGATGGCCTTCTCTTTGCCCGCCCGGAAGTCCTCTACGGATTGCGGATTCTTCTCGATGATCGAATCAACGACGGCCAGCAGCGCGCCTTCGTCGCTAATTTGGACAAGACCTTGCTCCTCAACGATCTGCTGGGGCAGCTTGCCGCTTTCAAGCATGGCTTTGAATACGGTTTTGGCGATCTTGCCGCTGATTGTGCCATTCTCGAGCAGACCGATCATTTCACCGAGGCCTTGGCCGGTAATCTTCACGTCGGACAGCTCAAGACCGTTCGTGTTGAGGTAACCGAGCAGATCGCCCATAATCCAGTTCGCGACCGCCTTGGCGTCTTTCGTATAGTTCAAGCTGTCCTCGAAGAAATCGGCCAGCTTCTTAGACGAGGTGATCACTTCCGCGTCGTACGCAGGAAGTCCGTATTCGGACGTATAGCGCGCTTTGCGCGCATCCGGCAGCTCGGGAATGGATGCGCGCACGCGCTCCTTCCACTCTTCGCTAATATGCAGACGGACGAGATCCGGGTCCGGGAAGTAGCGGTAATCATGCGCTTCTTCCTTGCCGCGCATGGAGAAGGACTTGCCGACCGTGTCGTCGTAACGGCGCGTCTCCTGCACAACTTCACCGCCGGCGTCGAGAATGTCCGCCTGGCGCATTTGCTCATACTCCAGACCGCGCTGCACGCTGCGGAAGGAGTTCATGTTCTTCAGCTCCGCGCGCGTGCCGAACTTCTCTTGGCCCCATGGACGAAGGCTGATGTTCGCGTCGCAGCGCAAGCTGCCTTCTTCCATCTTCACGTCTGACACTTCGCAATAGAGCATAATCGCTTTCAGCTTCTCGAGGTACGCCTTCGCTTCCTCCGGCGTGCGAATATCCGGCTCCGAGACGATCTCGACAAGCGGCGTTCCGACACGGTTGAAGTCGACGAGCGAAGCGTAGCCGCCGTCAACATGCGTCAGCTTGCCCGCGTCTTCCTCCAAGTGAAGGCGGGTAATGCCGATTCGTTTCGTCTCGCCGTTCACTTCGATATCGATCCAGCCGTTCTCGCCGATCGGCTGGTCGTATTGCGAAATTTGATAAGCCTTCGGCGAATCGGGATAAAAATAGTTTTTACGGTCGAACTTGCTGACGTCCGCAATTTTGCAGTTCAGCGCCATCGCGGCTTTCATCGCAAATTCGACGGCTTGCCGGTTGAGCACCGGCAGCACGCCGGGATGCCCTAGGCAGACGGGGCATGTATGGGTATTGGGCGGCGCGCCGAAGGCTGTGGAGCAGCCGCAAAAAATTTTGCTTTTCGTGTGCAGCTCGACATGCACTTCCAGTCCGACGACCGTCTCATATTTGCTTCCAACAGACATTCTTATCGTTCCTTTCCTAAGCGGGCTTCAAGAGCGCGATAGTTACAGCTGCGGGCGCAGCTTGTGATGATCGGTATGAGCTTCGAACGCATGGGCGGCGCGCAGCACCGTCGTCTCGTCGAAGGCTTTGCCGATAATTTGCAGACCGATTGGCAGCCCGTCCGCCGTTCCGCAAGGAACGCTGATTGCGGGAACGCCCGCAAGGCTGACCGGTATGGTGCAAATATCGTTCAAATACATCGTAAGCGGATCGCCAACCTGCTCGCCGATTCGGAATGCAGGCGTCGGAGCCGTCGGCCCGATAATAAGATCGTACTGCTTAAAGACGTTATCGAAGTCGCCTTTAATCAGCGTGCGAACCTTCTGCGCTTTCAAATAATACGCGTCGTAATAGCCGGAGCTTAGCGCGTAAGTGCCCAGCATAATGCGGCGTTTCACTTCCGGACCGAAGCCTTGGCTGCGCGACTTGCGGTACATGTCGATCAGGTTGTCCGGATTGTCCGCGCGCACGCCGTAACGCACGCCGTCGAAGCGCGCCAGGTTGGAGGACGCCTCGGATGACGCCAGCAAGTAGTAAGCTGCAATCGCGTATTCGGTGTGCGGCAGCGATACTTCTTCCCATGTCGCGCCGAGCGATTCGTAAACCTTTAGCGCGTTCATGACCGCTTCCTTCACTCTTGGGTCGATGCCCGCTCCGAGGTATTCCTTCGGCACGCCGATGCGCAAGCCCTTGACATCGCCGGTCAGAGCGGCGGTGTAGTCCGGAATTTCCACATTCGCGGATGTGGAATCGTTCTTGTCGTAGCCGGCGATCGCTTGAAGCACATAGGCTGCATCTTCCACGTTCTTCGTCAGCGGGCCGATCTGGTCCAGCGAGGACGCGAACGCGACCAGGCCGAAGCGCGATACTAAGCCGTACGTCGGCTTAAGGCCGACAATGCCGCAATAAGCGGCCGGCTGGCGGATAGAGCCGCCCGTATCCGATCCTAGCGAGAAGTAGACCTGTCCCGCCGCAACCGAAGCCGCGGAGCCGCCGCTCGAGCCGCCTGGAACATACTCCGTGTTCCAAGGATTGCGCGTCGGATAATAGCTGGAGTTTTCGTTCGAGCCGCCCATGGCGAATTCATCCATGTTCAGCTTGCCGATCGTGACCGCGTCCGCGGCCTTCAGCTTAAGCGCCGACGTGGCGCTGTAAATCGGATTGTAGTTGCGTAGGAATTGGCTCGCGCAAGTTGTCAGCAAACCTTCGGTTACGATATTGTCTTTGATACCGGCCGGGAGACCGAACAGCAATCCCCGCTCGCCGCCTTCTTGCAGACGCTTGTCCATTTCAAGAGCCTGCGCTCGCGCGTTATCTTCATTCAATGTAATGAAGGCTTGGATTGCAGGTTCCGTCTCCTTGATTCTCGCGTAAGACGCGTCTACGAGCTCCGCTACGGAGAGCTCTTTGTTATTCAATTGGTTATGTACTTCCTGCAGGCGTAGGTCAAACAGTGCCAACAGCAGCCCCTCCTTTTCAAAAATCCACTTATTCTCGTTATTCAAGCACCGCAGGCACTTTAATTTGTCCGTCTTCCTCGTCCGGCGCGTTCAGCAGCACCTTCTCGATCGGCAGCGATTCTCTGCACTCGTCGTCGCGCAGCACATTCGTAATCGGCAGCACGTGAGTCGTCGGCTCGACGTTATCGGTGTCCAGCTCGTTCAGCTTCTCGGCATATTTCAAGATCGCATTGAGCTGGTCGGTGAACTGGGCTTTCTCCGCATCCGTCAGCGCCAGGCGCGCCAGGTTCGCAACATGCTCAACATCCTTCAACGTTATGCTCATCGGGGTACTCTCCTCTATAAAAGTCATTCTTTTTATTATAGCCTACATAGGCCGCAGACAGCAACGATAGAGCAAGGCTGACGCGCGCTGACAAGCAAAAGGACGGAGGGGTTCATCTCCCCGCTCCGTCCTTCTCCTGTATGCCAAACCCGGTTCTTATCAGATCCACGCTTTCAGATTAACCTGACGGATGAAGTCTTCCCGGCTGATCGGCTCCTTCGCCTGCTCCGTCTCTTCTTCCTCCTGATCGCCGTTCATAATGCGCTTGAACAGCTCTTCGTTATGCGTAGCCAGCGCAAAATCGATAAGCGCCTCCCGTTCGATACGCTCCGCCTCCAGCTGCAGAAGCGTCTCTTCCAGCTCCACATCCTCGTCGATCACTAAAAAGTTGCGATTGGCCGACGGGACCCGGACCACATAATCAAAGACGTTATCGGCATTTCGTTCATAAGCGATAATATAGCCGTATTCTCCTATAGGAAGCTTCTGTTCAAACCGGTCGGACATAATGATGACCTTCGAACCTAGCTGCAGCATTATATTCAACCCCTATCTTAGCGCCATTGTTCTTGCTTCTCACTTTTTCTATTATCCTACTAGAAATTAAAAGTTATGTCCAATAGATAAAAGGTTTAATAGCCGGCGGCGCCGCGGGCAGATAGAGAACGGCTCTACTTCTCTTCCTCTTTGCTGAGCTGCAGAAGCCCCTGAGGCAGCCTGAATTGACGGTTGCCCATAAAGAGCTGCGTCAAATCCTCGATTTGATCGTCGCTTTGGCTTTCTTTGATGACGGCAATTTCCCGGTGCAGCCGCTCCATTTGCAGATCCAGCTTGTTGGCCGAATCGGATGCCTCCTTCAGCTCCTGCAGCAAAGTCGAAGGCACCGACTGATTGTATTTATAAAAGATTTTATGCTCTAGGCTAGCCCAAAAGTCCATCGCGATTGTGCGAATCTGAATTTCGACGCAGACATTCTCCTTCCCGTCCGACATGACAACGGGCACTTCGACCAGCAGGTGGAGACTGCGATAGCCGTTCGGCTTAGGATGCTGGATATAATCCTTTTCTTCGGTGACGCGAAGCTCGAATTGATTTTTCAGCATGTCGCGGATTTGATAAATATCGGCAATGAAGGAACACGTGATGCGCAGACCGGCGATATCTTTAATATGTCTCTTGATGTCATCGAGCGAGAGCGGAACGCCTTTGCGGCTAATTTTGGTCATAATGCTCTCAAGCGATTTCACGCGGGATTTCGTATGTTCGATCGGATTGTAGTCATGGAGAAACTGAAACTCTTCTTTTAATATCTCGATCTTGGTCTCAAGCTCGTTAAGGGCGAATTGATACATCATCATAAAACGGGTAACTTCGGTTTTTAGCTTCTTAAATTGTTCGATTTGGTTCATTGGGACTCTCCTAAAGTTTTTATGGACCATGACCTTTGGATTTCTCTCTCTCTTAGTATGAATGCAACACGTCCACAAAAGCAAATCCGCCCGAGCCCGAACAAAAAGGCAGCTTCGCGGGGATTTTCCAGTTCCGCAAAGCTGCCATAGCCAGTATTTCTATAGCCTTTCAATCGCGCCCCGGTTATTCGCGGAACGAATTTCCGCCTCCACGATCTCTAGCGACGCCGCAGCGCTATCGGGCGTGCAGACCTCTACCGGTTTTCCTTCGCTGACCGCTTGAAGAAAATAGCGGATCTCGCGGTAGTAGCCCATATCCTTGGGCAGCTCCGCATAAAAGCCGAGGCCTTCGTTCGGATTCACCTTCAACCGGTCGTTCTCAAAAACGAGATTGCCGCCTTCGAAATTAACGCGGAACGTCATCGCAAAGCCGAAGTCGCCTTGAAGCGTCCAGTCGGCCTGCGCGTTCAGCACTTTGCCGTCCGGATACATGTAATTCGTCGACACGATATCATAGGCGCTGCCGGGAACAACATTGCGGGCGAGCGTCGACACCGCCTCCGGCTTGCCGAAGAGCCAGTTGACGACGTCCGTATCGTGAATGTGCATATCCAGCATGCAGCCGCCGCTAAGCTCGCCGTTTCGGAACCAGCCTTCCGGAGTTGCGCCTCCCCGGAAGAAATAGCCGGAGGTAACCTTGCCATAGCGTCCATCCGTGACGCATTCCTTCAAATATTCGTAGGCCGGCCAGAAGCGGAGACATTGGCCGATCATCAGCGTCTTTCCTGTCTCCTTGGACGCTTCGACCATCCGGTAAGCTTCCTCGGACGTTCTTGCGATCGGCTTCTCGCACAAGACGTGAATGCCGCGCTTCATTAGCGAAATCGCGATATCCGCATGCAGCGTAGTCGGCAGCGTTATGTCGACGATATCCAGCTCTTCGTTCTCCAGCATCTTATCTATATCATCATACAGCTGAAATGGCGATAAATCGTACACCTGCTGCTCCGTGGCAATGTTGCCGGCAGCGGGAACGTTTTTCAGCTCGTCGATCCTTGTGTCGCAGATGGCCGCCAAGCGGACGTTCGCGCCTTCCTTCATCAACCGAACGTAATTGTCAAAATGCATGCGCCCCATAAATCCGAATCCGATAAGTCCTACCTTCAACATGGAATACCCTCTCCCTTATTCTCCATTACTTCAGCCGAACCGTTTAGCGGCTGCGGCCCAATATCGCGTCCATAGCCGCCGATGTGTTAAAGATGATCTGCTCGCTGTGATGCGAATAAGGAGGAATCATCTCCGCCGTGACATACCCTTCGTAGCCGATTTCCCGCAGCGCCTGTACGACTGCCGGATAGTCTACATCGCCTGCCAGCAGGTCGACGAAACCGTGCAAGCCTCCCGTTTGCCGGCGGTAGTCCTTGAAATGCACTTTTTTGATGCGGTCACCGAGTATACGAATCCACTGCTCCGGATAACCGCTATGCACGACATTGCCGACATCGAAATAGGAGCCGACATAGCTGGAGCCTTGATCGTCGATAAACCGGCGCAGCTCAAGCGGCGACAAGAGGAATTTGTTCCATACGTTTTCAATGGCAATGGACACGCCCGCGCTTGCGGCATGCGGAACCAGCTCGGCGATCGCTTCCGACGCCCGCTCGTAGGCGGCATCGTACGGCACGACCTCGGAGCCCGGAATAAAATCCACCCCGACTGCCCCCGGGATGACAAGAACCGCGTCGACGCCGAAAGCGGAAGCCAGCTCAAGCTGCTTCTTGCCGATATCGATTGCTTTCCGGCGCTTCGATTGATCGGCGCTCGTCATCGAATAGTTCCAATAAAGGCCGGTCGCCAGCCCTGCAATCTCCAGCCCTGCATCGTCCAGCCAGGATTTAATGGCGTGCACATCCTTATCCGTCGCGTCTAGTCCAAGCTCTCCCGACTCGTTGAGCGAAAGCTCGATGCCTTCAAAGCCGGCTTTTTGAGCAAGCTGAATACACTCTTGAATCGTGCTTCCCTCTTTAAACGACCAAATATTAATACCCTTTTTCATACGCTCCCTCGCTTTCAACTATTTAATCATTTGTCTAATTCCGTTTCTTGAAGCGCTGCTATAAACATGTGATAATATCTATATCTTATTTGATCGAGCTGACAACAATCTTTAGCTGAAAGAGTGATTTTTTGCACGATTCCGTTCTATCGATACAGTCGCAACGAGGGGGTTAAAGAAGGATGCATTCGTTCGAAAACGAGTTTCCCATACAGCGGAAGGCCCCGTTCAAGGAATGGTCGCCGAGCATTCATTACGCGCAGTTTCAGCGAATGCCTACAGGCTCCCTCGCCGAAAGGCGAATCTATGATTTCGAGCTCCTCTATGTCGGTCAAGGCGAGGCTGCAACGACTATGCGTGGGCAGCGTTATACGTTAACGGCAGGCCAGTTGATCTTCCTGCCGTCCGGCGTCCTCCATCGAAACGAAGCGGTCTCGAGGCCGGACACCCGGTTTCTGGGGATTCACTTTGATTTTTTTGACGAGCTGGATATCCAGACGGAAGCGGACATGATCGTGAATGAGGCCCAGGTGCAAGCGGAACGCTTCGCCTACGAAGCGGTCTCTGAAGATTTTCAACCGTTGTCTCAGGACCCTGTCTATACGCCGACTTTGGAATGCGTGCAGCTCATGGAGCAGCTGGTTCATGAATTTACGATGAGGCCGATCGGCTATGAGCTGGCTTGCAAAGCGCTTATGCTGAACATTTTGTCGCATCTGCTGAGGCTGCAGCATGCCCGCTCCCGCTCACTCGCGTCTCAGCATGACGGCAAGCTGCTGGAGCTGATCGAGAATATCGAGCGTAACCCCGAGGAGCCTTGGTCCAATGCCATCATTGCGAACCGTCTGAATTTGAGCATCGATCATGCGGCCAAGCTTTTTAAACAGCTGGTAGGCTTGCCTCCCAACGAATTTGTTCATACCGTTCGACATCGGGAAGCCCGACGGCTGCTCCGGGAAACGGACCTTCCCATCGAACGGATAGCCGAGCGGACCGGTTACTCCAGCATCCATTATTTCAGCCGGCTGTTCCGAAGGGCCGAAGGCATTTCCGCAACGGAATACCGCAAATTATCCAAAGTGCTGTAGGGGTTATTCATTCAAGCACCATGCCGGGTCACATCCATCTAGGCGAATACATACACTGTCCTGAACCATCATTTTTTCGGCGAAGGGCAGGAAGTGCAGCATGGCAACATCCTATATGGATTTCACGGCGCCGACCGCGCAGTTTACGTACACATTAGCCAACAATCCTTTTTTTAGAAAAGACGACCGGAATGTCATTAACTCTTTATCCGTCAATCAATTGAATACGCTCGGCAACGCGTCGCTTCTCGATATTTTCTTAAGCAAAAGCAACGTAGTCGAGCCGCACATTCACCAAAACGCGACTGAACTGGTGTACTGCGTATCGGGAGCGGCGGTCGTCTCTATCATCAACCCGTTCACGAAGGAGCTGTTAAACTTCCCCATTGCGCCGGGCCAAGTTGCGAATGTTCCGCAGGGCTGGTGGCATTACGAGATCGCAAGCGAGGACAACACGCATTTGATCGCCATCTTCGACGCGCCCGTTCCGCAGGTTATCTTCGGTTCGGACATTTTGCGGCTGACGCCTGCGAGCGTGCTCGCCCATTCCTATTGTCTCGATGAAGCGAAGGTGAAGGATGCGCTTGCTCCGCTTACGGAGACGGTCGTGATAGGTCCCCCGAACAGCTGCAACAAGCCGCAAATGGGGGTCATTCAACAAATAACGAACGAACAGATGCAGGGGATGATGAGCCAGGGCATGATGCAGCAGCAAAGCATGATGAACCAAGGGATGATGAATCAAGGCGGGATGCAGCAAGGTATGATGCAGCAGGGGATGCAGCAAGGTATGATGCAGCAAGGCATGGCGCCGTCCGGCATGACGGGGCAAGCAAGCCAGACCGCGCAGCCGCCGTTTGTACCGGGAAGCTATGGCGGCGTCTATCAGGATGACACGGCGCACTATCCATTCCGTCCGATTGCAAGCGACGGGTACAACATTCCGCTGGATTACCCGTTCCATCCGATTCCGTTCCTGTACAGAAGCTGGAACCAGCTATAATACGATTTCACGAATGATTGAAACTGCGGGAAAGCGATCGAGCTTCCGCAGTTTCTTTTTTTTGAATACCGCACTCCGAATAGATGAAGAAAACGCTTGCCAAAATAAGGTCGAACTATGTAGAATCAACAAAGATATTTGTCGATTTATAAATATTTTGTTAAGGAGCAAACAACCATGCAAAGATCCATTGGCGTCCACGAAAGGCCGCCCGCTGCCACGAGCATAATGCTCAGTCTGCAGCATCTGTTTGCGATGTTCGGCTCGACGGTGCTCGTGCCGAACATTTTCGGAGTCGATCCGGCCATCTGCTTGCTGATGAACGGGATCGGAACCCTGCTTTATATTCTCGTCACAAAAGGCAAAATCCCCGCTTATCTGGGCTCCAGCTTCGCATTCTTGGGGCCGGCCGGCGCCGTAATCGCAAGTCAGGCGGCCGATGGCGGTTACGCTGCCGCGTTAGGCGGGTTTATCGCTTCCGGCGTCATCTTCACCATCGTTGCTTTCATTGTACAAGCAGCCGGCACGCGCTGGCTCGACGTTGTGTTCCCGCCTGCGGCTATGGGCGCGATCGTAGCGATTATCGGCCTGGAGCTGGTGCCGGTCGCGGCGAAAATGGCGGGGTACATTCCTGGCGACGGAGCAGATCCCGCTACTTGGAAGATGGATCCCGACACCGTGATCTTGTCAACCGCTACACTCGCCGTAACCGTGCTTGGTTCGGTTCTGTTCCGCGGCTTCATGCGGATCATCCCGATCCTGTTCGGCATCATCTTCGGCTACGTGCTGGCTTATTTCATGAAAGCGACAGACTTCAGCGGAGTAGACGGGGCGAACTGGCTGCAAGCGCCGACGTTCACGACGCCAGAATTCCACTGGACGGCGATTATCGCCATTACGCCCGCTGCTCTTGTCGTCATCGCCGAGCATATCGGCCACCTCATCGTAACGGGCAATATCGTCGAAAAGGATCTGTCCAAAGACCCGGGCTTGCATCGTTCTATGCTCGGCAACGGCATCTCCACGATCCTATCGGGATTTGTAGGCTCTACGCCGAATACGACCTACGGCGAAAACATCGGCGTGCTTGCCATCACGAAAGTGTATTCCACCTTCGTCATTGGCGGCGCGGCGGTTATCGCGATCGTGCTGTCGTTCTTCGGCAAATTCTCAGCCGTTATTTCCGCCATTCCAGTCCCTGTTATGGGCGGCGTCTCCCTCCTGCTGTTCGGGGTTATCGCCGCATCCGGATTGCGAATGCTGGTTGAATCAAAAGTCGATTACAGCCGCCCGACGAACCTGTTCCTGACAACAATCGTGCTCGTCATCGGACTCTCCGGCGTGAAGCTGACGATCGGCGACGTGTCCTTCAGCGGCATGGCGCTTGCGACGATCGTCGCGATCGTGCTCAGCCTTCTGTTCAAACTTTTTGAAGTGCTGCGCATCTCGAACGACAACGAGGCTGCCGGCCATTAAAGCATAAGAACGCCCCTCAAACGGATCGTATCGGTTTGAGGGGATTTTTTTGCCCCTAATTTGGAACATATCGCTCCGTTTCGCGTAACATCACCCATACCAGCTTCATTTTCTTGAACTCAATAATAGAAGCATTTCAACGCTAAGGAGGCGCTTCATGATGCTGCACACCTATAACGAACGTATTTCCGCCCTTAAATCGAAGCAAAGGCAGAAGAGCAATTGGACCAGGCAAAAAGAAGCTTTGACCGATGAGCTGAAACGAAGGATTCATGAACGGGACCAGTGGGCGGAGCAGCTTCGCGAGGAGCAGAAGGATGTAGACCGGTTAAAAGGGATTAGTCTCGGGGCATTGTTTTTCACTCTGATTGGAAAAAAAGAGGAGAAACTGACGCAGGAGGAAGCCGAGCTGCTGCAAGCGAAGCTGAAGTACGATGAAGCGGCCGATACCGTCAACGACTTGGAGAAGGAGCTGGCTGAGCTTAATCTCAAGCTTGAGTCGGTACGCTTCGTGGAAGGCGATATTGAGCTCGCCTTGCGGGAGAAGGAGCGGCACATCTATAAAGAGCATCCTGCCTTGGCCGCGGAATTAGAGGAGCTGTCCGCTCAGGAAACCGAAGCGCAAGCTGACGCCAAGGAGCTGAACGAAGCGGTAAGCGCGGGCCGTTCCGTCCTGTCCGCGCTGGATCAAGCGGCTAATCTGCTGGAATCCGCGAAAAACTGGGGAACCTTCGACATGTTAGGCGGAGGCGTAATCGCGACCGCGGCAAAGCATAATCGGATCGATGAAGCCCGTTCCGCCATTCATTCCGCGCAGAGCCGGCTGCGGCGCTTCGAGACGGAATTGAAGGACGTGGAACGGGACGTTCATATTTCGATCGATATTAGCGGCATGCTGACCTTCGCGGATTATTTTTTTGACGGACTGATCATGGATTGGGTCGTGCAAGGCCGTATCAACGACGCCGTCTCCCAAGTTAACGGGAAGCGCCAGCAAATTCGCCGTATACTTTCAGAGCTCGGATCAGAGCTTGGCAAGAAGGAAGCTCATTTGCATGAGCTTCGCCGGCGGCAATCCTCTCTAATCGAACAGGCGTAGCAAAAAGAACGGGCTGGGTTCCCTCGCGTCCTGCGAGGGCGCACCCAGCCCGTTTGCTTAGATCCACTCCATAAATACCAGCATGCGATAAAGGACGGCCGCCGCTTGCGCCCGAGTCGTCGTCCCGTTCGGCACTATGCGGTCTTCTTGCACGCCTCTCATCAGACCGGCCTCCGTTGCGAATGCGATCGCTTCGGCAGCCCATGGCGAGATATCGCCGTTGTCCGCATAACGCTCAAGCGATTGTTCGTCGGCTTTCGCGGATTTGCCCAGCAGCTCGGCGAACCTCATCGCAAGCACCGCCATCTCTTCGCGCGTTATCGGGTCATTCGGACGGAATAGGCCCTGATTGCCTCGTATAAGCCCGAGGCGGGTCGCTTCATGAACGAGCTCATCGTACCAAGCGTCCGCTGCGACGTCCTTATACCGCAGAGCCGGTTCGTTTGCCGGCAGCTCCATATAGCTCGGAATTGCCGTTATCAGCATTTTTACCATCTCTGCCCTGGTGACTGCCCGCTCCGGCGCAAACAGGTTAGAGCTAACCCCGTTTACGATATGGCGGCTGATCAGCGCTTCAACCTCCGGCTTGCTCCAATGCCCGTTCAAATCGTCGAAGGAATGACCATACGCCAATACCGCATAAGTTCCCGGACTGTCGATGTAGGCCTCTATTGCGGCCCCGCCGGCGGCTATTTTGCCCCCCATATACTCCCATTGGTCCGGCTGCTGAGGATTCCTCCGATAAACGCCCATCGAATTCGGTTTCACGTCATTCCTCACTAGCGCCTGGTCCGAAATCGTGAGCAGAATGGGCTTCCGAGGCAATTGGCCGCTTTCCTCTTGAATCCGGTATGCCGGGGACAGAAGTCTCCAGCCTTCTTCATCCGGAGGCTGTACGGATTCGTCGAGCCTCAGCTGCAAATGCGCGCCATTCGGGAAGGCACCCTCTGCAATGTCCAGCTTCAGCCTGCCGTCGAAGCCTTCAAACAAGCCGCCTTGAGGAGCAACAACAATCTTCGTCTCATCCGAGCGCTCCGGAGGAGGGGCTCCTGGCGTTCCGCCGGGATCGCCTCCGCCGCCGGTCGGCGGCGCGGTTCCAGTTCGCTCCGTGAGCAGGAAGCCGGTTGAGGGGTTGCCCGCTTCATCCCATGCCTTAACGATGATGTCGTAAGACGTATCCGGCGCGAGTCCGGTAATGACGGCTTTTTGCACGCCCGGTTCGACTTCCATCGTCCCGGCGGACACTTCGGCCCCCGCTTTCATCCATTCCAGCGTCACCTTCACCAAATCCTCCGCAAACGCCGGATCCGTCCAGGACACATTCAGCGATGTCCCTTGGGCCTCAGCCGCCGCATTCATGACGGGACGAGTCGGAACCAGATCAGGCTCCGGTTCTAGGAATGGCGTTGTTACGGTCAGCTGATGCTTCGTTCGATTGCCTCCCGCATCAACCGTTATGACCGCCACATCATAGGAAGCCCCCGGCGTCCATCCGTCAATAACGGCAATACCCCCGCCCTTTTGTATGACAAGGGGCTCGCTGTAATCATCCGTCCCGCCGGCGCTTCTCCACGCAACCTCCACCCGGTCGAAATCCAAATCCGTCGGATCGGTCCAGGTTATCGTTACGCCGTTCGCCGTCGCATCCGCTTCCGCATTCGCCGCCATCCCGGGAGGGAGATCCTCCATCTGAACGTTAAGAACGGAATCCTCCGTCATCGGAATGCCATTGTAGCTTTGCGCGCCGGCATAAATTCGAATTTGAACGGATTGACCCGGCGCCAGCGCCGCTGCCGGCGTAAATCTGAATCGTTTTGACACCTTTAGTCCTTTATACTCGACCGGATCTACCGCGGCGATCGCGCCTTCGATCTCGGCCGGCTCCCCGGATTCGTCTTGGACGGTTGCCGAAAGCATCAGGCGGCTTAATGTCGTTTCATCCACATGACGGTCGAACACAATATCGACAGCTTCTCCTTCGGAGACCGCCATCGCGTATAGGGCTCGCGGAGGCAGCACCGATTCCATCGCGACGTTTACATCCGTATGCGGCGGCAGCACGAGCAGCTCTCTGCTTTCGGCCGGCTCATACCCCTCTTTCGCATAGACGACCTTCCATTTGCCTTCCGGCACATCCCAGCCGTATTTCCCGTTGATATCGGTCAAGTGGGGGTTCTGCTGACCGTACCAATCCGCATCCCAAGGCTTCCAGGCTTGCTCGGATTCCTCCCAAAAAAGCGCCGTTGCCGTTACGCCTTCCATCCGATTGTTCGGCTCCACCTCGTACACGTAACCGCTCGGATCGTAAATCCATTTCGGGTCGCCTACCTTTTTCCGTTTTTCCTCCGGCTCCTCTTCGCATCGGTCATCCTGTGCAATATGCCTTTTCAGATCTTTAATTTCCGAATCGATCGAATCGTCCATTACGTCCTCAATCTGCTCTGAGATGAAAAAGACGAGAATGGACCCTCCGAGCGTTGTCGGAGCAAACAAGATCGAGCTGGCGATCATCGCCCACTTGGCGGCTTCCTGCGCCATATAACGGTCGGCGATCCGATCCGTCCAATCCCGGTACTGATTCGCCGCCGCAGGCGCGCAGCCGGCTTCAATCATGCCCAGCACATCCTCCAGCTGCTTCAGCTTATCCGTATTCTCGACCGTGTCCTTCACATCGTCGTAAAATTCGTATCGGTCAAAGTTTTTCTCTGCGAATTCCATCGTTCCGCGGTAATTAATTTTGATGGACCGCACGTTAACGGCTGCCGTGCTGACCGCGCCTTTCATCGGCTCGCCTGATCCTGAAACGGCCGCGAGCTGCTGCAGCGCCTTATCTCCGCCCGCTTTCATGAAATCCTCTTCCGATATATAGCCGCTGATCGAATACGTGAACGTATTTCCCGAGAAGGCGTAATCAAAGGAATACCCCATAAGCTTTAGGCCAGTCGAAGCGAGAAGAACATCGTCTCTGGCTGTCGTGACGTAATTGACGGGCTCATAGGAAACGGTCGAACGCATCGTCACCTTTTCCCCTTTTGCGAGGAAAGTTCCGCCGACCGACGCTTTCATACGCAACGGATTATCCGGCGACTGCTCGACATCGACCTCCGTCTCCTCCATCTTTTCGAACGCATCCGGCAAATTCCCCAGCTGCTCCTCTTGGACCGATGTCTCATCAAATTCGAGTCCCCGGCGAACGTCATACCTCACATAGACCGGGCCAAGCACCGTCGGGCTGATGACCGCTCTGTACGTGGCGTCCGGTGAGCGGCTCATCTGCACTTCCTTATTGCCGATCTTTGCTCTTACGTTGCGGACTCGTTCATCCTCCTGGAATTTCAACGTTACGGTAAAAGGCTGCAAAGACGAAACATATGGAAACACCGCAACGCCCTGACTCGGGTCGATATGCACCATTCGTCCGCCCGCCTGATTCATGCGGACCTCGGTCACTTCCGGGTAATTGTGCTCAAAGATAACGGCGGATTCTTCCGTATACCATCGCCGAGCTCCGAGTTCAGCCTCCGCTCGCAGCCTGTGCGCGGACTTCCGCTCAGCATCGGTTAAATGGATGCGAAGCCGCCACAGTCCTCCGGCAGTGACGACCGTTTCTCCCAGCGGCCGTTCTCCGTCAAATACTCTGACGATGCTTCCCGCCGGGCCGATCCCGCTGATGAGCGGATCCCTATAGCCGGTCACAGGAGGCGCGTCCAGCCGAAGACGAGTAACGGCTGCCGCCGCTTCCCCAAACCATTCATCCTCCTCGCTTTCCTCAAGCCGATAGCGGATATGTTGAGTGACTGATATCCTCTCGCCTTCATAATCCTCCGCTATCTTCAAATGATAGGCTGCTGTGCCGCCCTTGCCGCTCGCAACATCGCCCAAATCAATTTCAAAGCTGTGATCGTCCTTCATCTCCGCGGCCGCAGCCATTCCGTTAACCGTTACGCTGTTCGGCGCAAGCTCCGTACCGCTAGGGACCGGTACGACGAGTCTTGTATTTTCGGTTGTCCACGAGCTGCGGTTGACGTAGGAGGTCCTTACCTGAAGCAGTTCCCCCGGCAGCGCTTCCGAGGACGCCAATGTAATGGCGTTACCCGCTTGCCCTCCGTATGGCCCCGGAGAAGTCAAACGAATCGTGCCAAGGTTTAACACTTCCCCTACCGCGATTTCGAATCCCCGAACGGCCGAACGCATCCCATAATGCGACGACGAAAAAACAACCTGGTATTGTCCCGGTTCATCGATGCTTAACGCGAATTGAAGGCCGATTGAACGCTCTTCGACGAAGGACAATTTCCCCTCGGAATCAACCTTGTAGATTGAAGCCTGTGCACGGTCTATTGACCCTAGCGTTTCGATGCGGCCGCTCGCTTGAGCGCCGCGCTGCTCCATACGCAGCTCAATTCGGCTGATATCCCGCTCATCCAGAATGGCGGAGCCGCATGCGGCCGGCAGTCCAGATTCGCGGCCATTCATGCATATGCGCACCGTTTCGCCGGGCTTGCCAAAGAACGTCAGAAGATTTCCGGATTGGCTCCGCTCCGGGAGAGACGCTCTGTATCCGAAGTGGGCTAGGACGCGCCAGTCCAATGAAAGCGGACCAACCCAATCTCCGTCAAGATGCTTCGTATACACGTCAAGCTGTACGGTCGGCAATACATTCACGGACATCCTGATATCATGATTATTTTGTTGGCCGGCTGCCAAACGAACCTCTTCCGTGCTGCTCGTGGAATAATCGTAACGCGCCGTCATCCTTGCCGCGCCTTCGTAAAGCTCCATCGCATACATCCCGTTCACATCCGTCACGGCCTGCCTAGTCTCATATCCCGCTTCTCCATATTGAACTGCCGTTACGGCCGCTCCCCGCAAAGGGACGCCATCCTGATTCACAACCTGGCCGCGAAGGACGGCTCGCGACCGCTCGGGAAGCTCGATATCGAATACGTTGCTGCCGGGCTTCTCCACCACCTTCGTTACCTGCAATTGCTTCAGCTCCGCTGATCTCGGGTAAACATTGATTGTAACTTCTTCTCCGACATGCAATCCGCCGATCCTATAACGTTCGCCCCCATTAACGGTCAGGCCGTAGGAGGAGTAAACCATGTCGCCTCCGACAAAAGCCGTAACGAAAGCCGCGGCCTCAGACTGCCCGACGGCAAACAACAATCCCTCGAGCGAAGCTATAGGCTTGGCTTCCAGTGTGAAAGCGCTCCTCTTGCCGGCATGTACGGTCATTTGATCCGCGACAAGCTCCACGGGCTCGCCGGAAGCCGTCTTCACAACGATCCTATACCCGCTTCCTTCCGGCCCCGCCGGCAGCCCCCGCAATTCGTAGCTGTCTCTGCCGTCCAGCTTGATCGCCGCTTGCGCCATCCGGTCCCGGTCCTGAGAGGACAATATAAGGGTCCCTTGGTCCATCCATTCCGGCTGCTCCCCGGCGAGCAGGATTTGAACCGTTCCGCCTACGCGCACCTTTGTTTTCATAACAGCCTCTTGCACCTTGTGCCGATTGCCATCCGTCAGCCGAACCTCGACTCCCGTTATTTCGGAAATTCCTTCCTTTAGCTCGAAGCTGCCGCTATAATGGCTGGCTGCCTGCTCTGTTACATCGACAGCTTCTTCCACCGCCGTGCCGTCCTCAAGAACCGCATGGACGACGGCCGACGCTTGATACCCTGCAGTGCCTTTAAAGGCAACGGTAAGCAAATCGCCGATTTGGGCATAGGAGCCATATTTCACTGGCGCACTTGCCTTCGCATCGAATAGGGCAAGCTCGCCGCCTTCGGGCGCCTTGCCGGTTATGACGCTTACGGATAACGCCTCACTTCGATTGCCGGCGGCATCTATTGCAATAATGCGGAATGTATAATCTGTTTCCGGCTGAAGCCCGCTAATTGCGCGGCTTAGCTCTGAGGACGAAGCCGTAGCGGCAAGCTCGTTCCCATTGAATATTTGATAAGAAACAACTCCTCTTTGGTCGGAAGCTGGCGGCCAGCTAATCGTCACCGATTGGTGCGTAGGCCCGCTCGCGGCAGCCTCAGCTCCGTCCGGCCAGACTGGCGGCTCCGTATCCGCAGCAGCGGACGATTTCAGCTCCGTGTAAAAAACGTCATCCGTAAAATTTGTGTCGCCCGCTGCCAAATTGTCTCCGGAGGAGACGAATGCCGCAATGCGCCCGTCGCTGCTGAGCGCCGGATGATGAGACGACCCGCTGCCGTAGCTCCCCTCAGCCGATTTGCTGATTACGCTCGATTCGCCCGTCGGGATATCATAGGCGAATACGTGCGTGCCGAAGCCCGGCGAATCCGAAGCGTATCCCGTGTAGGCGATTACGGTCCCGTCGCCGCTTAACGCGGGATGCTCGGAATGGCCTAGCGCTGAATACGCGATGCTGCGAGCTTCATCTGTTCGGAGGTCGTAGAGGTATACGCCATAACGTTGCGTCTGTTCATCCTCATTGTAAGCAAATGCGACAAGCTGTCCGTCATCGGAGATAGACGGCTCGGCTGCTTGAGCCATGGCGCCTTCCATTTCACCCTCAATCGCGGAAGCGAGCTCCGCTTGCAAATCGGATAGCCGGATGACATAGACGTCGTTATATCCGTCCGTATCGTTCGGATCAAGCGCCGCCGTCGTCTGCACAGCCAAGTATTCGCCATTTGCGCTCATCGCCGGGCTCGAATAGCTTCCCTGAGGCAGCGCAAGCTTGCTGATCGGATCCGCTAGCGGCCCCTCTTCCTCCCCGCTCTCGCTCTTCGATCGGTCATAAACATACAGACTGCTTTCCGAACCCCCTTCTCCTGCTGAGCGGAATGCCACTTTCCCTCCATCGTCGCTGATGGCTGGTTCCGCAAACGAGAGCTGCTCAGGGTCCTGCCAATAGGTAAAGGGAGATATCAGCTCCGCTGCCGTTCCTTCCTGCTCGTCGAATATCCCGTTGCCGTCGCTGTCCCGGTCGTACAGCACAATACCGCCGTACAAGTTGGAATCGATTAACCCTGCCAGATTGCTGGCATCCGTCACATAAACGATAAACCGGCCGTTGCCGCTAATTCTAGGACTCCAGCTGTCATCAAAACCGAGGTAGCCGTCACGGTCCCGGCTAATGACTTTCAGAGCGCTTGTTTGCCTGTCATACAAATAAATTTGCTTTGCCGTTCCCCAATCCGCATCGGGAATCAAATTGTGCGCTCTGCCCGAAAACACAAAGTACCTCCCGTCGGCGCTGACATCGACCGAAGCCGGACGCGGCTGTTCGTTCTCGTTGGTTCGCGGAGACAGCTGTTCTCCCGTTTCGGTGACGGAGATTCGCTCCAGGACACGGCCGTCCATGCTTTTCGCCTGCGCGTGCGTACCCTCGGACCGATTGCCTTCAGCATCCACCGCCATCACCCGCACATCATAAATGCGGCTGTTCGTGATGCCCTCCAGCACTTGGCTTTGTTGGCCGGGCAGCACAAAGACTTCCTTGTACGCGGCGGCCTCCGCCTTCTTCCATTGCAAAATGATGCCGGTCAAATCCAAATCCGGAGGATCAGTCCAGGAAACCAGCAGCCGCCCTTGAACTGGGGTGACGTTCAAGTGAACAGGCTTGCCGGGAGGCGTCGTTTCTGGAAGCAGGGTATTCGTCGAAACCGTTAAACTCTTCTCGCCGAAAACGTAGCTTTCACTGCCCGCAGCTACCTCGAATGTGTAAGGCTCCGCCAGCTCAAGATCTCTCACAAGCGCGCTCGCGCTGCGCGTAATGGCCGCAATGCGCCGATAGCCGTCATGGACGGTCATTACCTTGTATATCGTGGAGCCGTCGCCGCCGGCTACGGGCGTCCAGCTTAAAGCCGCGTAGCTCCCCCCTGCCTGCTCCACCTGCACGTTCGCGCTTTCCGGCCACTTTGGAGACTCTGCCGCCGGGAGCCCTTCAAGCTCTGCCAAAAAAACGTCCATGTCCTCGGTATCTTCATGATTGGACAGATTGACAGAGCGCGAGGCAAACATGGCATAGCGGCCGTTATTTGTTATAAAAGACTCCATGCTGTCTGCATTTCCGCCGTCTCCGGTCAGGCCGGCGCTAAGCAGTCGGGTTACGCCGGAGGTTCTGTCGTGCACATAAATTTGCTGTAAGCCTGCCTGCCGCGCTTCATAGGTTAGCAACCGGCCTTCCGCCGAAATCGCCGGCGCTTGCTTGAATTCGCCCTCCGTTTCCGGGAGCGAAGGGATAAGCTTCGTCTCCTTCGTCTTCCTGTCGTGGACGAAAATCTCGATGCCGAATGCTCCCCCGCTCTGTTCCGCTAGATTGGAAGCCTCGGACGAATATGCGACATAACGGCCGTCGGCGCTGATCGAAGGCGAGCCGCTGCCGGCGTTGCCCTGACCGCCGGAGGACGATACGCTTACACGCTCAACCGCCGACGATTGGTAATCGTACACGAACACGTCGATTGCGTCGTTCGTATCGCCCTCCACCAAATTCGCTTGCGGCGAATCGAAAGCGATGTGATTCCCGTCGGGCGACATCGACACCGAGTACATGGTCTGTTCTGCAGGTTCAGCAGCTGAATAAGGATGCGAGGTGATGCGCACCGTCCGTCCCGTTGAAACATCCTTCCGGAATAAATCCCAATTGTTGTTGAAATCATCCTTTACGCCATTGTCCGCTCTGGACCAAAACGTAATAAATTGCCCGTTCGCGCTGACAGCATACTTGTTTTTTCCCGGACTGACTCCCTTGGCCACCATCTGCCTCGTGCTTGACTGCCTGTCATACAAATAGAGGTTTATCGTCTCATCCCAGTCATGCTCCTCTACCAAATTCCAGGCTTCCGAAGCGAACAAGACATAGCTGCCGTCCATGCTGATGACAGGATCATAGCTTGGAGCTGTCCCATAGTCCGTTCTTGAGATCATTGTGGCCGCGTTCGTCTCCCGGTCCAGCAGGAAAACGTCCGCAAATCCGTTGTCGTCGCCTTCGACGATCCCCGCCGAAGCGGAATCGAACGCGACGAAGCGGCCGTCCTCGCTCACCGAAGGCGACGAGCTGTCGCCGGCATGGCCCGCGGCCGATTCGCTGATCAGCTCGAGCTGCCCCTGGGCTGGTAGAACTGCGCTCGCCTCTATCGGCATTCCGCCGTCTGCCCCTGACGCCGCGGTTATGGCTTCATTCAGCCGCAAGAGATCAGCTGCATCCATATCCGCCGGAAACCGCGTTTCAGCTTGCGCCGGCGGGGGCAGCGCAATTCCCGCAAGCAGTGCGGCTGCCAGCAGCGCTGCCGCTCCTTTGCTCCATCGTTTGCGTATTCGATTCTTCATTTTTTCACTCCTCCGCGTCAATATCGCTCTCAATGTAATCGCTTCACGCTCTCAGGGACAATATCAATTCACTCTCAATTTTTTCGCTCAAAACCGCAAAATACCGCTGTTTCTTATTCATCCGATCGCTATAATGGAGATATATGTCATTCTCCAAGGAGGGACGGCAATGCGGTTGCGAGACAAGCTGCTTTCGTCCGAACGCGGACAATTTGTAGGGCGAAGCGCGGAGTTAGAGATGATCCGGGCGCATTCGGCAGGCGACTCGAGGCGGCAATGGCTTCATTTTTACGGGCCGGGCGGGATCGGCAAATCAACGCTGCTCCGGCAAGCCGATACGGGGGCCGTTAAGCTTCACCGCTACGAGCTGGACGGCGGCAGCGGGGTACGCCAGAAGGAGGAGATGCTTGCCCAGCTTTCCGAACAGCTTCGTCATGCCGGCGAATCGGTACACGAGAGTGACGGCTGGCCGGAAATGGTAGAAATCATTAATCGCCGCGCCGCGCGGGATGGCTGCGGTATATTTCTGCTTATCGATACGTTCGAAAATTTGCGGTCGGTGGAGGACTGGTTGATCGGTCTGCTCGAGCAGCTGGAAGCGGATATACGCATTGTCTCGGCGGGACGTCATCCCTTGTCGGGCGGATGGCTTCGTTCCGGATGGACGAGTTTCGCTCGGGAGGTTCCGCTTGCCGCGCTTCCGCCTTCCGAGGTTGAACGTTACGCGAGCCGCCGCGGAATTACCGAAAGCGCCTCTTTGTCCCGGTTGGTGCAATTCTCCGGCGGCATCCCGCTCGCGATGGCCCTCGCAGCGGAAGTGATGCTGAGGACCGGCGATCCGGGACAGTTCGACCGGACGGAGCACGGCCGGCTTATTGAGGTTTTGATGGTAGAGCTTCTTCGCGATTTGCCGCCGTCCGTGCAAAGTCTTATCGAGGCCGCTTCCGTCTATTGGCGGTTTAACGAAGAGCGTCTAATAGCCGCCCTGAATACGGAAATTCTCACCGACGCGTTCAGAGATCTGGTGCAGCTACCGTTCGTTATCCGGTCGGAGAACGAATGGATGCTGCATGACACCGTCCGCGCATGGGCGCTCGAGGATTTGATCCAGCGCAAGCCGAATACGTATGAGCAGATGAGGCGCAGAGCGCTGGCGCAGCTGCTCGAGGAGGAGCGGCTTCGCCCTCACCTGCAAAAGAAGCTTTATATCGACAAAATGAATCTCCATGAGCATCCGTTCGTCCGCAGCACCTTTTTCTCCGGACATTTGAACCTCGTTGAGCTGAGAGAATGCCAGCAGAGCGATCTTCCGACGATTGAGCGCCTCTATCTTCACTATTTGAGACACTCCCTTCCTACAGGCGCCGCGGAAAATCATATGGCATGGCTGCTCCGTCCGGTTTGGGAAGAAGCGCCCTCCTCCTTCGTCACCTTTTGGCAGGATGACGAGATGATCGCCTTCTATGCCATGGTCCCGCTTCAGGAGCGAATATTGGAGCTGTTCAGGCAGGAGCCGCTTTTAAAGCCCTTTGTGCAAAACTGGAAGCCCGTCCCTAACGCTTATTTCCTTTCGTTTATGGGGATGGTCCCGGAAATCGAAATTAAAACCCGGTCTTATTTCTTGAATATGATAATCCATCACTTTGGAGCCGCGGATTGGCTGCTTGACTTCACGTGCCTGCAGGAATGGTTCCCCGTATTCGAATATTGCGGCTTCGAACGCGCCGAATGGGCGGAGGCTCGCACGCCGCTTGGCACAGAGTACCGCGCTTTCGCGCTCGATTTGACCCAGGAGGACTTCCTGGCCAAGCTTGACCGGCTGTTAACCCAAGCTCCGAATGCGTTGGACCCGGAGCCGCCTGCGCCGGCAGCCTCTCCGGACCTTCCCGCGCTCAAAGGCCTGCTCCGTCAATGGCACAGCTTGCCGCATTCGCCGGCCGCGGCTGAACAATTCGCAAGACTGTTCCCTCATCGCAAGCCGGCCGCAGGTCAAGAAGCCGGCCAGCTCGCGCGGCAGGAGCTAAGCAGCGCTATGGAGCGGATGCAGAAAGGGAACCGCCGCGAAATGCTGTGGGGGAAAATGCTGAAGTACGCTTATACAGGCGAAAGTCTCCCTCATGAACGCGTCGCGGAAAGACTGAACTTATCGATGGCTACCTATTACCGTTATTTGAACAAGGCGTTGACGCGTCTGTATCAGCTGCTGTCCGAACGCCAGTAGCCTGCCCAAAGCGTTCCGGCGTTTTCGGAATGGATTCCTCCGCTTCATGGAAAGCTAAGAGGAAGATTTTCGGAAACGAAGGGAGCTAACATCATGAGCAGCCATACATCAATCGAAAACCAACGAGTCAAAAACAAGGTGGCCGTTATTACCGGCGCGGGCTCCGGCATCGGCCGGGCGGCCGCCATGAAGCTGGCCGAGCACGGCGCCAAGATCGTGCTGGTTGACTTGCTCGATGAACGGAGCGAGAAGACCCGGCAAGCTATTCGCGATGCGGGAGGGGAAGCCATCTTCGCCGATACGGATGTATCGGATCCCGCGCGGGTGGAGCAGGCGATGCAGGAAGCGGCGAAGCAGTTCGGCGGCATCGACATCCTGTTCGCGAATGCGGGAGTGAACGGCACCTTGGCCCCGATTCAACATCTGGAGCCGGAGGATTGGGACCGGACGCTCGGCGTCAATCTGAAAGGCACGTTCCTTTCGGTCAAGTACGCCCTTCCGCATATGACCGCGCGCGGCGGAAGCATCGTCATTACAAGCTCCATCAACGGCAACCGCAAGTTCACCGGCTTCGGCATGTCCGCTTACAGCGCCTCCAAGGCGGGACAGGTCGCCTTTGCCAAAATGGCGGCGCTTGAGCTCGCGCATCACCGCATTCGGGTGAACGCCATTTGCCCGGGAGCCATCGAGACGAACATCGGACAAAATACGCACCCAACGCCGGAAGTGAATGATATCAAAATCCCCGTCATTTATCCGGAAGGCAACCAGCCCCTTGAACGAAGAGCCGGGCACCCGAATCAAGTCGCGGATTTGGTGCTGTTCCTCGCATCGGACGAGTCGAGCCACATTACGGGCACGACCGTGTACATCGACGGAGCGGAATCGCTGCTCTAATGGAATGCTAGAAAAGGCCGACTCGCATGACGCGGGTTCCGGCCTTTTCTTTTTTTCTTTCGATATCTTGCTCTTCCATACGAAATGACGAGCATCTGTTCCTTTAAGCGGCTATACTGTACATAAAGGAGGCGGTGCGATGGTTACGAAACGAGCGGAGGAAGAAAACGCAATGAAGAGGAAAAGGCGGCCGGGGCAAATCGCCGAAGAGCAATGGCAGGCCATCATCCGCAATGATTCCGATTACGACGGACGTTTCTACTATGCAGTCCGGACAACCGGTATCTATTGCAGGCCATCCTGCAAATCAAAGCCGCCAAATCGGGATAACGCGGAAGTTTTCCCTTCTTCCGCCGACGCTGCGGCCGCAGGCTACCGTCCCTGCAAGCGGTGCAAGCCGGCGGGCGGGCGGCTGCCCGACGAGGAATGGACGCAGCAAATCATCGATTATATCGACCGGCATTACGAGGAGGAACTCGACTTGGCGACGCTAGGCGAGCTATGCCACGGCAGCCCTTATCACCTGCATCGCACCTTCCGCAAAGTGACGGGTATGACGCCTCTTGCCTACTTGCAGCAGGCACGCGTGAAGGAGGCGCAGCGGCTTCTGGCTGCTACCGAGCTTCCCGTCACCCGAATCGGAGACAACGTCGGGATGCGGAATACGCCTTATTTTACGACACTGTTCAAGAAGCTGACCGGTCAGACGCCCGCGCAATATCGACAGAGCCAGCGATTAGGAAAGGAAGGGTGATCATTGGAATGAAACAGAATCAGAAGCAAAAGCAGAAACAGGTGCAGGACAAAACCGTTTATTGGACCGTCATGGAGCACTCCGGCCAATCGCTCTTTATGGCCGCGACCGATGAGGGGCTTTGTTTTGTCGGGGGCTGGAACGAAGCCTTGGAGGAGCTGGAGAAATGGACATTATCCAAATATCCTGGCTCAGCGCTGATTCGCGACGATGTCCGGCTCTCCCAATACCGGAACGGGCTGGCAGCGTACATGAAGGGTGAACGCCCGGCGCTCGACTTCCCCATGGCGGTTCGGGGTACGGCGTTCCAGCAGAAAGTATGGAACGCCCTCCTGGCGATCCCCTACGGGGAAACCCGCACCTATACCGACATCGCGGCGGCTGTCGGCAGTCCGGCAGCGGTGCGCGCCGTGGGCGCCGCCATTGGCGCTAACCCTATCCTGATCGCCGTGCCCTGCCACCGCGTGATCGGCAAAGACGGCTCCTTAACGGGCTTCCGGGGCGGGCTTGCGATGAAGAAGGCTTTGCTTGCGCTGGAGCGCGGCGCGGCCTCGAGGGAGAATAAGCCGCATGAAGAGACCGTCGCTTACTTATAAAAAGCCGAAGACGCTCCTGAACAAAGGGAGCGGCTTCCTTGAAGGCTACAGCCATACCTTAAACCCATATGCGGGCTGCGCCTTCGGCTGCTCGTATTGCTATGTACGCGGCATGCCGGTATCGCTATTCCGGGAGGATGCTTGGGGCTCCTGGGTTGATGTCAAAACGGAAGCCGCCTCCGTTCTCCGCAAAGAGCTGGCGCGAGCCAAGGCGAAGGGGCCCGTCACCATCTTCATGTCCTCGAGCACGGACCCTTATCAGCCCGCAGAGTATAAAGAAGGGATCACCCGCTCCCTGCTTGAGGTGATGGCCGATGACCCGCCGGACTTCCTGCTGCTGCAGACGCGCAGCCCGCTTGTCACGCGGGACATCGATCTGCTCCAGCGGCTGGGCGAGCGCGTGCGGGTCAGCATGACGGTGGAGACGGACCGCGAGGACGTGCGCAAAGCGTTCTCGCCCGCGGCGCCGCCGATTCCGGCAAGGCTGCGTGCGCTCCGCCTGCTGGCCGATGCCGGGGTGCCTGCGCAGGCCGCGGTAGCGCCTATGCTTCCCAGCAGCGGCTCGTTCCCGGAAACGCTTCGTTCCGTCGTCGGCCGGGTCTGCATCGACGATTATTACCGCGGCGACGGCAGCGGCGGCAGACGTTCCGGCAGACTCGGACTCGAAGCCATCTACGAACGGCTTGGCGAGAAGGATTGGTATTCGCGCGAAGCCTTCTCGAAGCAATACGATTCGTTCACGCGGGTATTCCCCGAGGGTTCCGTGCTCGCGAGCCAAGAAGGATTTCTCCCTTGAGCATATCCATTGACATCGGCAGGTTCTTCCATTAAGATAAATCTCACTATATTCAAAAAGACTTCGACCAAGGATATGAGATTCGGGTATATGCGATTCAGAGAGGGAGCCCCAGGCTGCAAGGTTTCCCGCATGACCGAATGCTTCCCCCCTTGCGAGTCGGGCGGTGAACTGCAAGTATCCGCTGCCGGTTGCTGGCCGTTAACCAGTTCAAGGATCGTTTTTTTGCTGCGATCGAAATAGGGTGGTACCACGACACATTCGTCCCTGGCGAATGTGTTTTTTTTATTTTCCAAGCCAAATTAACAGGGGGTTACAAGCATGCGTCAATCCAGTCTACTATCCAGCACGCTGAGAGAAATACCGTCCGACGCGGAGGCCGCAAGTCATCAATACATGCTCAAAGCGGGGTTTATCCGGCAGCTTGCGGCGGGCATTTATTCCTACTTGCCGCTGGGCCTTCGCGTATTGCGCAAGGTGGAGAAGATCATACGCGAAGAAATGGACAAGTCGGGCGCGCAGGAGCTGTTCATGCCGGTCATGCAGCCGGCCGAGCTGTGGAAGGAGTCGGGGCGGTATGCGGTATACGGCCCTGAGCTGATTCGCCTGAAGGATCGTCATGACCGCGAGTTTGCGCTAGGGCCGACCCATGAAGAAGTGATTACAACGTTGGTTAAAAACGAAATAAACTCCTATCGCCGCTTGCCTGTTACTTTATATCAAATCCAAACGAAGTTCCGGGACGAGCGCCGGCCTCGATTCGGGCTGCTTCGCGGCAGGGAATTTCTTATGAAGGACGCTTATTCCTTCGATACGTCATGGGAAGGGCTGCATCAATCGTATCTCGCGATGTTTGACGCGTACACTCGGATTTTTGACCGCTGCGGACTTCGGTACTCTGCCGTAGAAGCCGATCCGGGCGCGATCGGCGGCGAAGGCGGCACGCACGAATTTATGGCCCTCGCCCAAATCGGCGAGGACACGATCGTCTCCTGCACGCATTGCCGTTACGCGGCCAACCTGGAGAAAGCGCGGTCCATCGCAGCGCAAGCTCCCCGCTCCTCCGCCCGTAATGGCATGAAGGAGAAGGTCCATACGCCGGATACGCGCACGATCGAGCAGCTGACAAAGCTCCTGAAGAGGGAGCCGCAGGAAATGATTAAGACGCTGATCTATATGGCGGACGATAAGCCGGTCGCGGTGCTGGTAAGAGGCGATCATGAGGTCAATGAGCTGAAGCTGAAGCATGCTTTAGGCGCTGAAAACGTTGCGTTAGCGGATGCCAAAACAACGGTTGAAGCAACGGGCGCGCCGGTAGGCTTTGCAGGCCCGATCGGCCTT
This sequence comes from Paenibacillus nanensis, assembly GCF_003583765.1. Lineage (GTDB taxonomy): Bacteria > Bacillota > Bacilli > Paenibacillales > Paenibacillaceae > Pristimantibacillus > Pristimantibacillus nanensis. The sequence continues at coordinate 28,535 of NZ_QXQA01000024.1, read as the reverse complement.
GAAATCCCCGTTCTCGCCGATTTAGCCGTCGGCGAGATGCAAGCGGCAGTCACAGGCGCGAATGAAGCGGATTATCACTTCGCCGGCGTTGTTCCGGGCAAGGATTTCGCCATAGAGCAGACCGCCGATATTCGAAATGCGGCGGAAGGCGAAGCGTGCCCGCACTGCGAGGAAGGAACGCTTCGCTTCGACAGGGGGATCGAGGTCGGGCATATTTTTAAGCTTGGAAAAAAATACAGCGAGGCGCTTGGCGCGCGGTTCACGGATCATGAAGGCAAAGACCAGCATATGATCATGGGCTGCTACGGCATCGGCGTATCCCGCATTTTGTCTGCAATCGCCGAACAGAGGCATGATGACCGAGGACTGGTCTGGCCTTTGTCTATTGCTCCTTTCCATGTCCATCTAGTACCCGTATCGATCAAGGACGAAACGCAAATGCGGTTGGCGGAGGAGCTGTACGATTTGCTGACGAGACAAGATATAGAGGTGCTTCTGGATGACCGGGACGAACGTCTCGGCGTGAAGCTGAACGACTCCGAGCTCATCGGCATACCGGTACGGGTGGTCGTCGGCAAGCTTGCCGCGAGCGGCGAAGTGGAATACACGGAGCGCGAGCACGGCGATAAGCAAGTAGTAAGCAAAGACTCCGCTCTATCGCGAATCGTCCGGCTTGTTCATCCAGACAATTAATACGCCAAAAAAACAAGGCAGCCTATCCATGCAGGATTTCGGCTGCCTTGTCGCGATTAACTAATCCCTTTTGCCGCTTCGCAGAACTGCTTCAGCGCCTGCTCCAGCACGAACCTCGGACATGCGAGATTGATGCGCAGCCAGCCTTCCCCCTCTGTGCCGAAGGTCGAGCCTTCGTTGAACGCGACCTTCGCTTTTTCGTACATCAGCTGCTTCAGCCCCTGCTTGTCGAGACCAAGCGAACGGCAGTCAACCCACAGCAGATATGTGCCCTCCGGCTTCATCGGCTTCACTTGCGGCAGCTGCTGCGCCAAATAGTCCAGCGCATAGTCCAGATTGCCTTTCACGTAAACGAGCAGCTCGTCCAGCCAGTCCTCGCTTTCGGTATAGGCGGCGATCACCGCCTCCTGGGCGAAATGATGCGACATATGGATGCTCAGCGTCTTGATGCGCTTGTCGAGCCGCGCTTTCATGTCCCGGTTCGAAATGACCATAAACGAGGTGTGAAGGCCCGGCAAATTAAACGTTTTGGTCGCGGCGAGACATGTAATCGTCTTATCGGCCAGCTCCGGCGAAAGGGAAGCGAACGGTGTATATTCATAATCCGGATATACCAGATCGCAATGAATTTCATCCGAAACGACGATGACGCCATAGCGAAGACAGAGCTCGCCCAAAGCTGCCAGCTCCTCCCTGCTCCAGACGCGTCCTCCCGGATTATGCGGATTGCAGAGCAGAATCATCTTGGCGCCGTCCTTAAACAGCGATTCCAGATGCGCGAGATCCATCTCGAAACGACCGTCGCGGATTTGCAGCGGATTCAGCGCCAGCTCCCTGCCATTGTCTCTTACGACATCATAGAACGGATAATAGACCGGCGTCTGAATGACAACCTTATCTCCCGGAGCGGTAAACTGCTCGACGGCGAGGCTCAACGTCGTCACGACGCTCGGGCTGTCCGAGATCCATTCCCTCTGCAGGCTCCAGCCGTGCCGGCGCCCGAACCAGCTCATGATCGAGTCAGCGTACTCATCGGTCCGGATCGCGTAGCCGTAAGCGCCAATGTCCACGCGTTTCTTCAATGCCTCCTGCACGGCAGGCGGGCTTGGAAAGTCCATATCCGCCACCCACAGCGGCAGTATATCCGCGCTGCCGAACAGCGGTCCTACTTGATCCCATTTGTAGGAACGGGTATTTTTCCGGTTAATCAGCTCATCGAATTTATAGGCCACAGTCAATCTCTCCCGTCATTGATGTGTGCTCTTGCTTTTGCTCATGCATGCAGAGCTATACTATCCCCTATCTTACCCATTCCAACGGCTCAAATCAAAAGTTTTATTCCTTATACGTCGTACTCCAGCTGCTTCCGCGCCTTCTCGATCCAATCCAGAGGCGATTTCACCGACTCCGCGCCGTACTGGCTGGCGCCGATCCGCAGCTCGAGCTTCACCTGGTAACCGCCTGCCCGTTCCCCGCCGCCTAATTGCCGCGCGCTCGATCTCAGCCGGTCCATTACGATTGTTGCGCCTTCCTTGTCCGTGAACAGCAGCAGTCCCCACGTCGCATTTTCGTTGTCGAGCATGTAGATGGTGTCGTTGCTTCGGATGCTCTTCTCGCTCATTTGGGACAGCTCGAATAACGCCTCCGACATCTGTTCTCCGCTTATCATGCGGCGGACCTCGTTCCAATAACGAACCTGCATCACTAGCAGCGTGAGCGGAATGCCGTAACGCGTAGAAAGCGCCATATAAACCGTGGCATCCTTCTGAAATAACAACGCGTTGCGAAGATTCGTGCTGCGGTCCATCGTCGCAAGCCGGGCGTTCGACTCCTTCAGAGAGCTGTTCTCCGTCTGCAGCTGCCTCATACCGAGCGTCAGCAGCCATACCGCAACGGTATAGAGAGGCGTCATGAGCAGCCAGAAGTAAGTATCCGGCCCCACCGTTTGGCCGATCACGATCGCCTGATACAGCGTATAGGTTCCGTAACCGAAAATAAACACGATATGAAGCAGCAAGCCGAAGGTCATGCTGGTGAAGTAAGTAATAATCGCAGCCAGCATTGCGAAATTGAGCAGCAGGATGCGCTCCATAAATCGGTTAGGGTCGCTTGCTACAACCATTACACCGACAAAACATAAAAGAATAAAAAACAATAAACCAAGATCCGACAACAATCCGCTTGCTCTTCGATTCACCCGCGTCCCCCCCGCTTGTTACGGTATTTCCGAATCAGCAGCAGGAGCGAGACGATCACGAGCGAGAGAACGAGGATCGATGCCGTCATAAAGGTCAGCAGATCCGTTCTATGCAGGATTTGCTCAAGCCCGCTCTCCGGCTCGGCTTCCGCTTCCAGCTTGAACCGGAAAGCGCGGATGACGCCGTCCGTATCCGTCACGACAGCGTCGCCCCATATCTTCCACTTATCTCGCTCAAGCGCGATAAGCTTTGACGCCATTGCGGCGTATTCCGGGCCGGTGCCGGTGACAGCAAGCATAGCGAATCCGTCTTGGTAGGGGGATTCCATAAATTGCAGCGCGCCCAGCCTGCCGCCATAAACCGGATCGATGCTCATTTTTTCATTCGAAATAAAGGCGCTGCCGTCCGGGTTGAATTGAAAGTAGAGGACATCGTTCGCTTCGCGGACAAGCCGGTTTTCGGAGTAGCTCCCTATTGTTATGACATTGCTGTTCTGCCAAGGATCTCCCTGCTCGTCATCCGTGTAGAAGCGGATCTCGCCAATATTCCCTTCCGCATATTGTCCCAGCAGCGTAAAGACGTTCGCCACGGCTTCATACGTGTGCGCGTCCTTCTCCTTTGGCAGCACGACCGCCACATGATTAAAAATCCCGTCTCGAAGAAACGGATACGGGTAATGATCAAACAGCAGGTCGGTCCGGTCTTTCGTATTAAGCTGAAGCATCGAATCCGGGGTAATATGCGCCCAAGGCATATTTTCGTCGTTTTCCGCGCAATATCGGCTTGCAAGCTCCAGCTCAAAAGCAGCAGAAATCGTAAAATCACCCGCCACATCCAAATTTTTCGGAATAGGCAGGGTCAGACTATCCCCGTCCGCCAGCTCTTCGCTTAGCTTCTTGCTGCCGATCGGCCGGTCGTTGACGAGCAGGGTAACCATCGATCTGGTAAAGTCTAAATTTTTGGCATAGCGGAAATCCAGCTTCACTTTGCTGGCATCGGAAATCGATCGGTTCGCGGGCAAGGCGATATAATACGATTTGACTTGATGCTTCATGCCCGATAAGGTGTCACCCGTTTCCGTCAATCTCTGCGCGCGGTTGATTTCGACAGCCGGCGTATCGACGTTCGTCTCGGCCGTTATCGACGTCCGGTCACGATCGAGCTGGCTCACCAGCTCCTCATTGGCCAGCAGCCTTCCGGCCTTCACTAATAAGGAAGGCTCGTTCGACGTTGCTACGAGCACATGCTGCCCGCGAAGCCTCATTAATTGAACGGCGGCCTCCTTGCTCCAGTCCCGCTCATCAAGCTGCCGCCGAATATCGGCAGGCAATCGATTATACAGCGAGACGATAACCGTATACGGCTTCGCCGTCCACTGCGATTCAGAGAACGGGATCATCAAGACGGGCCGTTCCTTGCGAATATCCGCCTTGGAGAAACCGGAGATGGCGTATGCGGCCGCTTCCAGCTCGGCGTTCTCGCTTGCCGCGGGAACCATAACCGCGCTCTGCGAATCGCTCATCGTATCCATCCCCGCAAACCGTTCGTAAAAATCACGAATCGTGCCGTCCAAGGGCAAAATCGCATATTGCATATCAACCGCCGTCGATGGATGGATGTTCAGCCAATTATCCCGCTTATCGTCGGGGACGCATACAAGCTCGTTCTCAATCGTGCGCACGTCCCCCCGAACCGTCAAACGATTCGTCCCCTCGACCAGCAGCTCCACAGGAATCGCGGCTCCAATCGAGTGCTTCAAGCCGTCGGCATCGGGACGGAAGGAATGAAACGGAATCCCGTTCATGAATAACGTCACGCTTGATTGATCGCGCTGGGCGATCGGGGTCGCGGTATAGTCCAGTCCAAGCGCCGCTTGTTCAACTTTCCAATACGGCGGGATATGAAAATAGCTTTCGTTCGTCGCCATCGCGTCCGACAAGGAACGCTCCTGCTCCGACAATTGAATCGGATAATGAACCGATGCGGCTTGAGCAAACGTTAGCGGAGCAGCCGATATTAGGAATAGGAATAAAGCGGCAAATCGGGCCATCCTTTTTCTCATCTCGTAAGCCCCTTTCAGTAACGCTCTGTTTTGTACCATTTCACTTCTTTTTTGAACACCAAATCCTTCAGATAGGTATAGAAGCCATAGCCCGCGACAACCATCCAAAGCTGGGAATACGTCACATACATGAGCATGATCAGCCACAAGTTGGAGAGGCTCATCTCCCCTTTCTCCGTCGTAAGCGTAATAAATGTGCCTACGATAAATAGAAGAATGGCGAGCGCCCATAGAAGCGAGCTAAAGCCGGCTATCGTCGTATAGACAAGCCCCAATGCGTGCAAAACCAGCAGCGCGTCCGATACGATTAAGGAAGACAACAGCAAAAAGTAGATGGACAAAAAATATAAAATATCGAACCGAACCTTTCGGGCGGACCGCTCCAATAATAGCGGCGCGTTTTTAATAATGACGTAAATATTTCCTTTGGCCCATCTTGTCCTCTGCTTGAACCATACCTTTAGCGTCTGCGGCTCTTGCTCCCAAGTGACCGATTTCGGCTGGAACTTGATCCGGTAGCCCATCCTATAAATTCTGAAGCTGATTTCGGTATCTTCCGCTATAGCCTTCACATCCCAGCCGCCGATTTTTTCGACGATGCCGCGTCTCATCATAAAATTGGTGCCCGGTATCGTGCACAGCTTGAACAATCGCCACCTGCCGGCCTGCGCCATCCATTGGAACGATAAAGTCTCGATATTAATAAACCTTGTTAACAGGCTTGCGTTCCGGTTCCGGGTACGGAACTTGCCGATGACCGCTCCCAATGAAGGATCCCGCGTCAGCTCGGCCGCTAAATAGAGCAGCGCTTTTCTCTCCGGCGTGTTATCCGCATCGTAAATCGCGATGAGCTCTCCGCGGCTTTGTTTGAAGCCGATATTTAACGCGTTCGATTTGCCTTTTCCGCCGGTAGAGGCGTCCGTATTGATCAGAATCAAATTTCTCCCGGCATACTTCGATTGCAAGGCGGCAAGCAGCTCGGCGCTGTTATCGGAGGAGTTGTCGTTAATGACAATGATCTCGTAGCGGTCATGCGGATAATGCAGCGCAAGGAGAGCTTCCACGGTAGGAACGATCACTTTGCCTTCATTGTGAGCCGGAACCATGATGCTGACGAATGGAACGTCGCCCATAATCTCTGGAGCAGGCTCGCTTTCGCTTCTCATATAAAACAGATAGCCTGCAATAATGAGGACAATGTTCACCAGCAGCAGCGACCATACGCAGAATACGGCAATGACCATCAAGATGTCCGCTGTCGTCATTCGTCACCCCTCATTTCTTGAACTTCCGCCGATACAACCGGAATCCCGCCGCGAATAAACCGCTAAACAACAGAAGCGCAATGCCTATGACAACCAGATAAATGTTATTCTGCACGGTAAAAAACCGCTTGAAGCTTTCTTTTTCCTTTTCTCTATATTCGTAATCAGCGCTGACCACACTCACTGCCGCATTCAGATTGACCGCTTGACCGTCCTTCATGAGCTGCCCGTTTTCAGATTTCAGCACATGCGATTCGGTCTTAGTCGTATGCGGGAGAGTCTTGTAATCCGAAAACGACAGCCAGCCGCCCTTCAAAGCTTCCAGCACCGCATCCGCTCCCGCAGCGTCCTCCGGAAAATCAAAGGTAACCGCAAGATGCAGCGGCAGCGGCTCAACAAGCCATCGTTCGTTAAGCAGAGGCTCCACATCCCGCCATCGCAGGCTAAGCATCGACGAAGCAAAGGACGTCGATTCGCCTTCCGTTACATTCACGGGACTTTCGCCAGGGAATAAGACCGACGAATCAAAAAACGGCATGCCCTCCCTCATGAAATTCCGTTCATTCCGCCAATACATATCCATATCGGCGCCAATGCCAAGGGGGACAATCCGATGCTCCGCGAGCAAATCGATAAACCCCGCCATTTTATCGCGCAGGCTGTCTTCCTGATTACCGGCAACGGGAGAGATGACAGGCGCGTTGACCAAGATGGCGCCATTCCGGCTTTGCGCATATTTCAGCAATTCAAGGTATCGCTGCATGGCAGGATAATCGGTATTCGCGAATACAGGCCGTACGCTGTAAATGAACGGAATCCCCAAGTCGTACAGACGGTCGGCAGCGGCTTGAAGCGCTCCGAGATCTGTAAAAGGATAAATTTCTTTAAACAGCGCATACGCTTGCCCGTCCACGTTCGCGCCCAGCCAAGCTTTAAGCACATAAGCCATTGCGAGTTCGGCCGCCGCTCCCGCTTCGAAATACGGAACGGCAGCAAGCCTGCCGTTCTTAATTCCAAACGGCGCGGGCTGCCGCAGTTCCTTGGCCTCCACATAACCGTACATTTCCCCGGCATAATGAGCCGCGATAGAAATTTGCATGCCGCGGACGGGGAGCTCCGCTTGCCGGATAGGCCCGATGGATAACGATACTACTCTCGCCTTCAACGCGCTTATCTGCAGCTGCAGGCCGGATTCGATAACCGCCGAAGGGTCATCCCCAATATGCAGATAAGCTCCTGAATAAGAAGCGAGCTCTCTCTCAAAGCCTTCATTGCGGAGCTTAAGCTCCGGGCTGTTCCTAACGACGATAAGCCGTTCGAAATTGCGCAGCAATCCCGGTTCATAACGTTCAACCGGCATCAGCTTCACCCCCGCCCCCATTGCGGATAGCAGCTTCAGCATCGCCTCGACATTCCCTTCCTTCGCCGTGCCGGCTGCCAGACGATCGTAAACCAAAAGAATCGAGGCCTGCTCGGCTTCGGCGGCATGTGCCTTCGGCTTTGGGACACAAAGGAGTTCAAAGACGAACAATGCAAGTAATAGCGCGGTTATTGGATTCCGTCTCACGACTGTCAGCCTCCTCCCAGCCTTTCCTGGCGCCAGAGCTGCTTTCTGATCAGGTCTGCGATGACCACAAAGGTAACGAGATCAAAGGCGACCGTAAACAAAAACTCATGCTTGGCCAGATCCGCATCGCCCGCGCCGATAATCGAGACGGCAATGCCCGACAAACCGACGAGGATCATCGTCAATAAGAGCGGGAGACGCATCATGCCACGGCGGTTTCTTTTTTTTAACGCTGCAATAAACGAAGGGAGATAGAGGCCGATAACGGTAACGGTCCATATGACGATAAATCCGAATGTTTTCGGGGAAAGATTCATTTTCAGCAGGCTGTAGCCTGAAAAAAACATTGTCTGTTCGCCAAACCCTTTATGCTCCGACCTCTCGAAATTCCCCATGGCCATCGGCCGTATCGTAAACGCGTTCCGCGCCGCTATGTTAAGCATTTGAACAGCCTTGTCCGGATTCGATATATAGTAGCCCATGATCGAAACAAATCCGTACCGGTTGAAGAAGTCCTCTTGCAAAACCGGTGAATCCACGGAGATCGTCGTATAGGTTTCGTAATAATTGCTCCCCGCCAAAATTGCGTACTGTTTGCTGATTCCGAAGGCCTTCAAGGTTTCCTCCGGATTATCCGTCAGCAAGAGCGGTCCGCGCGTCATGGCGTGATACTGGTTAATATTTACGAATTCCTTCGGAATAAGCGTGTAGGTTAACACGCCTGCGGCGGCTAACGACAGACACGACAGAGACGCGATCAATCTGTACATGCCGTTTTTTCTTAAAAAAACGAACAGAACGGTTAATCCGGCAGCAAGAACGCCGACTGGAGCATTCTGCTGCTTCGAGGTCGTTAGAAGCAGCGTACTGAGTACAAATACCGTCAGCATGGCGTAATCATTGTAGCGATTCCGATAAAGCAGCATGCCGGAAGCCATCACCAGCATAGCCATGATGAGCACCACGCTTTCGCCGTAAAAGGAATTAAAATAAGCGGTATAACCGGTATCCGCAAACATAAAAACGGCGATGACGGCAATCGCATAGCCCTGCTTTTTCGGGATGCTCCATGTTAAGCTTTCCACCAGCAGATAAATCGCAGCAACGTATAGCAGCACATACACGGCCCCTTGTATTCGGATATCGAATACCGCCGGGCTGTAAACCATTTTGTTCAAGACGATGGATAGCTTAATAAAGAGGGATTGCGACGAGGCCAGCGCTCCCGCATTTTCATTGAAATATTGAAAAATGCCGTAATCCTTCACGAAGTAGCCGAAATATTGTTCGGTATAATCCGGCGCGTTAAAATACAACCCGTTCCCGTACGCGATCCGATAATAGTCGCCGTTGTCCGCTATCCCGATAAATGGCGGAATGAACAAAGCGACGATCGTAATGATGCCTGCCGCTGCAGCCGCAGCGACGGATGGCGGTAAAAAACGAAGGAAAGTCTTCACTCTATGAGCTGGCTGCAAGCTGCGTTCTGACATAATAAGCCTCGTTCCTCGCTAACGTTTAACCGAAAATGCCAACAGCGCCATAAGATTATCGAAGGAATACGCCTGCCCCGAGGCAGGGTCTCCAAAGCCGCCGTACAAAGGGCTGGAGGGATCCATCACTTGAAATGCCTTCATTTTCTCCAAGCTGCCGTAATAAAGCTCGTCATCGCTTGTTTCATGTCCGATAAGCGCCGCAATCGCGTAAATGGCGGTTGAACGTATATCGTTTGCCGGTTCGCCCGCTTTCGTATATTCGCCGAACAAATGATTTTCTGTCACTTGTTTCTTTATATAAGCGATACTGCTTGCTTGGCTTTGTCCGATTTCCGCCAAATGCAAAATCGTCAGCAGCGATTCGATGGCATGAATGTGCTCCGAGCTGTATTGCGACGTTTCGTAATCATAACGCGTCTCGTAAAACGGAAATGTATCGGAGAGGTAGCCCTTTTGAATAACGTTCAGCATGGCGGATTGCAGCCGCTCGCTCTCATCCTTGTCGACCGGCAGCTTCCTCAGCGTAAATAAATCGATGTAACATAAGGTGATGGACCGATTCCTTGCGTCGTAGTCCTCATCATAAAGATCGAAGAGCTTGCGGTCCCGCACGTTGGTGGAATAGAATCGCTTCGCATACCGGTTCGCTTCTTCCCGATACGCCTTTCCGCCAAAAGCATCAGACGCTTCGTATAAAGCCCTAATGATTCGCAGATCGTCGACAGCCGCGTTAACCGGATATTTTTTGTTCCCTTTCGGGCTGAAGCGGTAGCTGAATAGACGTTCGCTGTCGAACGTTTGCCGGGCGGCCGCCCACGCTTTCTTAAAGCCCTCTTCATCCCGGACGTTCACATAGTACCTCATGAGCAAGCCTGCGGATTCGCTGAGCACCTCATGCCCGGACGCCGCTTGCTCCTCCTGACTCGAATCCAAACGGTTGGTAAAGACGCCGAATTCGCCGGTTTGCTGGTTGATAAGATAGCGGAGCAGCAGCTTCTCCGAACCTGATACCGCAGCAGCAGTCTGAGCGGCAGGCGGAGACGCAGCGGGGAGATCCGTATTCGAGCTTTGGCTGCAAGCCACAGTTGCTAGCATCAGGGGAACGATCAAAAAGACGACGAGCGGCCTCCCTTCTTTCATTTCCGACCTCCAATCGCATGGATCTCGCTATAAGTTCGTGCATCTCACCCCATATTATGGGTAAATTGCATCCTTTTGATGTGTGCGGGGACGGAATCAGCAACCAAATAAAAAAGAGGCAAGGGAACCATATCCCTTACCTCTTTGTCTAACTCATTCCATTGTTCAATCGATTATTGAAATGCCGGCACAACCGCGCCTTTGTAGGTTTCGTTGATGAACGCTTCCGTCTCCGGCGATTGCAGAGCTTTCACAAGCTTCTGAATGGCTGGATCGTTCTGATTGTCGGGACGCGCCACCAGAATGTTAACATAAGGGGAATCCTTGTCTTCAATGAACAATGCGTCTTCCGTCGGATTCAGATCCGCTTCAAGCGCATAGTTCGTATTGATCGCCGCGATGTCGACTTCATCCAGCACGCGCGGAAGCGTTGCGGCTTCCAGCTCGACGATTTCGAATTCGCGCGGATTCGCCGTAATATCTCCAACCGTTACATCTACGCCTTTGCTTTCATCCAGCTCGATCAAACCATGCTGAGCAAGCAGGATCAGTGCGCGGCCGCCGTTGGACGGATCGTTCGGGATCGCAATCTTCGCGCCGTCCTTCAGCTCTTCGATCGCTTTGATCTTACTGGAGTAAACGCCGAACGGTTCAACGTGAACGCCTGCTACCTTCACCAAATCATACCCTTTGTCCTTGTTGAATTGATCCAAGTAAGGCACGTGCTGGAAGTAGTTCGCATCCAGCTGCTTCTCGTACAGCTGCTCGTTCGGCTGAACGTAGTCGCTGAATTCGACAACCTCGAGGTTTACGCCCTGCTCCTTCAATGTATCAACCAGGTTATTCAGGATCACCGCATGCGGTACGGACGAAGCGCCGACTTTCAGCGTTACGACTTCATCTGTCGCAGGCGTTTCGGTTGCCTGACCGGCATCGTTCGAAGGCGCGGCATTGCCGCTCGTATTGTTGCCCGTATTGCCACCGTTATTGCCGCAGCCAGCCAGCATAACCGCGATTGCAAGCAATGCAAACCAAAGCGTTGATTTCTTTTTCATGACAAAACCCTCCCAAAAAATAATAAATATATATGTTCTTCCTACCTACGGCTAAAGTATCGCACGAGCGCATCCCCGACCATCTGCAGAATTTGAACCAAAATAAGCATAAGCAAGACCGTTACCGCCATGACTTCAATCATGAACCGCTGGTAGCCGTAACGCATCGCAAGGTCGCCCAAGCCGCCGCCGCCGATGACGCCGGACATGGCGGTATACGAAACGAGGGTCACTGCTGTAATCGTTACCGCCGCGATGAGCCCCGTCCGCGCTTCCCGAAGCAGCACATGCAGGACAATCATCCCTTTGGACGCCCCCATAGCCGTTGCCGCCTCGATAACGCCGCGGTCCACCTCCCGCAGCGCGGATTCGACCAGCCTTGCGAAAAACGGCGCCGCCGCCACAACTAACGGCGGTATCGCGCCGACTACGCCGATCTTCGTGCCCACCAGAAATTTCGTAAACGGCATAATCAGAATCATCAGAATGACAAACGGTACGGACCTAAGCACATTAACGAGAAGCGAAAGCGCGCCATAAATAATCCTCGCGTAGAACTTGCCGCCGAGGAGCTGCTTATCCGACGTCAGAAACAGAAGAACGCCAAGCAGCAAGCCGAGAATAACGGTAAACAGCAAGGAATAGCCAAGCATATACAGCGTCTCGTTCGTCGCTTTGCCGACGACCTTCCAATCGATCTCCATAACCGATTGCCAGAACGTAGGCTCTTTCTCAACATTCGCAGCCAGCATCATCATAGCTCGTTCACCGCCAATCCGCGCGTCTTAAGCTCGGCGATAATCCGATCCACATCATCGTCGCTGCCTCGCAGTTCTACAATGAGCTGACCGTAAGGGACATCCTTCATACGAGAAACCGTCCCCTGCAATATCGCGAACGTAGCATTTGTCCCCCGAACCGTCTCGTATAGGACTGGCTCGTACGTCTGCTCGCCGCGGAAGTTAATCCGCACGACCCGGCCGTCTCCTTCAAAGGCGCTAAGCGTGTCGTTCCCGAGCGTATCGGATACCTCGCTTACGAACTCCTTCGTAATCGAATGCACCGGGTTCAGGAAGACGTCCAGCACCGTACCGCTCTCCACGATTTGCCCGTGCTCCATCACCGCTACCCGGTCGCAAATCGAACGGATGACGGCCATTTCATGAGTAATCAGCAGAATCGTAATGCCCATCTTGCGGTTAATGTCCTTCAGAAGCGACAAAATGCTGTCCGTCGTCTGAGGGTCGAGGGCCGAGGTCGCTTCGTCGCAAAGCAGCACCTCCGGATCGTTGGCCAGCGCTCTCGCTATGCCCACCCGCTGCTTCTGTCCGCCTGACAGCTGGCTTGGATACTGATGCTGCTGTGCCGTCAATCCGACAAGCTCGAGCAGCTCATCTACCCGCTCTTTAATCGCTTTGGACGAAAGCTTTGATATTTTAAGCGGAAACGCGATATTATCTCTAACCGTCGCGGTCGAGAGCAGATTGAAATGCTGAAAGATCATCCCGATCTTTTTCCGCTTCTCCTGCAGCTCCTTTTCCCCCAAGGCGGTTAGATCGACTCCTCCGACGATCACCGTTCCGCTGGTTGGCCGCTCCAGCAGATTGATGCTGCGGAGCAGCGTGCTCTTGCCTGCGCCGGAACGTCCGATCACGCCGAATATTTCGCCTTTCTCCAGCTTTAAGTTAACGCCGCGCAAAGCGACAAACGGTTCTGCCTTTTTCCGTATGTACGCTTTCTCGATATCTATTAATTCAATCAGCCGAAACACCCCCTGTTGCAAGCCGTTCAATTCATAGTATTTTCATTGGAATAGTATATTATAGTTTTTTCGGTATAGCAATAGAACCTTACGCTCTATTTTTCAAATGAACGGAGCAAGATATGCACGCATCAAAAAAAAGCATGCCCCATTAGGGGCACTACGTTATTATGGCTTGGCCTATCGCGAATATCAATAGATATTTTTTAACAATTTCATGGCTAGACAAGGCGTATCGCCATACTAATCGATAGAATCGCAAATAAGAGCTGCATGCTGTGAGATTTGGCACAGATTTTCTGTTCAACAACGACGCATAATAAGCGTAACAAGAACCTCAGTTGATCCTGAACGCGAAAGGAGAACCCTCATGCGGGAATGCTTGTTTCATTTCAAATGGATGAAAGGCGATAAATCGAAGGAGCTGCGCGCCTTGACGATGGTGCCGGACAATAAAGAACCGGATATTTCCGACTTCATCCGCGCCTTCCATACGCTCGGCTATGATGTTGAGCTCGAGAATGAACGCGAGCTGATCTTTCACTCGCTCGCCGGGAGCGAGCCTTACAAGCTTGATATTACGAGAATCGAGCTGAAAGGCGGGCATCAGGAGATGCCGGAGCATGACGGTGAGCTGCGGGCCATCCTGGAGCATCTCATTCAGCACCACTAATCCCGGCACTTCAGATACGGCTGCGCAGAGCGATCTGCGCAGCCGTTGTTCAATTAGGCGTATGAAAATAAAAGTTAGCCAAAACGCTTCGTTTCATTTCCTCTTTAAAAGCCTCGGCATTCGCGCATTGATCCGACAGGCTGGCGGCGTAATGCGGCATAGTGGCCAGCAGCGAGACCGAATTGATCAGCATAAGAAAAAATAGCCCGGGCTCCTGCTTCGGGATCACCCCTGCCTGCATACCTGCTTCGAAAAACGGCTTATGCTCGCGAAAAATCGGACCCAATAGCTTACTCATCAAATAGTCCGACCGCTCATTTTGATTGACCGCATCATGCGTAATAAACATGCCGTGGTACGGATGCTCGAAGCTGAATTCCACAAAGTCCTCTAGAAATCTCCTCATCAACGAGCGGATATCTTCTTGGTCTATTAACGAAACCAGATCGCGAAAAGGCGCTCTCGCCCGAATTTGCACAGCCAAATCGTCGACGACCGCTTTCCAAAGATCAAGCTTCGATCCGAAGTGATGCGAGATTAAGGCCACATCGACATGCGACAGGCCCGCGATCGTGCGAAGGCTTGTCCCCTCATAGCCGTTCTTCGCGAACTCGGTTAACGCGTTGGATAATAAAAATTCCCGGCCAAACTCGGTTTTTTTAGGGGGACGGCCGGGACGTCTTTTCGTTTCGCTCTTCATGGAGCACACCTGCTTTCAAAAAAATAATTCATCAACTGTTGACTTTAATTATTCATCGAATGTAGAATAAATCGAGTTGAAGCTTAGTATATAACGTATTGGAAGGATGAACAAACAACGTGGAGTCAACAGCATCGAAGCCCTTACATTCAGAAACAACTTATCGTGTCGCACCCATTATGATCGCCATATGCATTGCCGGTTTTATCGGGATGTTCAGCGAGACTGCGCTTAATATCGCGTTAAGCGACCTGATGGCGTCTCTCCATCTAACAACAGGTACGGTGCAGTGGCTGACAACCGGCTATCTGCTCACGATGGGCGTGCTCGTTCCCGTATCGGGCTTGCTCATGCAATGGTTCACAACCAGACAGCTATTTATGACCTCCCTCTCCTTTTCCATTGTAGGCGCGGTCGTCGCCGCTTTATCGGCTGACTTTAGTCTACTGCTCATTGGACGTCTGCTTCAAGCGGTCGGCATCGGCATCGTATTGCCGCTATTATTTAATATCATTCTCGTTATCTTTCCGGTTGAAAAGCGCGGAGCGGCAATGGGCACGATGGGGCTGGTCATCATGTTCGCTCCCGCAGCGGGGCCGACCATGGCCGGGCTTATGATTCAATATTTGTCGTGGAACTATATTTTCTGGTTTACGATTCCGTTCCTTCTCCTTTCGCTCTTTATCGGCGCCCGGTATATGCAAAATATCGCGGCCATTACGAAGCCGCGGGTCGATTGGTTCTCCATCCTGTTGTCCACGATCGGCTTCGGCGGGATCGTCTTCGGCTTCAGCCATGCCGGTGAAGGTAAAGGCGGCTGGGCTGACCCTATCGTTATTGCTTCCCTAGCGTTTGGTATTATTGCGTTAATCGTCTTCTGCTTGCGCCAGACAACTATGAAGCAGCCGATGCTGAATCTTCAGGTGTTTCAATACCCCATGTTCGTTGTCGGCCTCACGATGGTTTTCCTTTGCTTTATGATCATTATGTCAACGATGCTTATTCTGCCGATGTATTTCCAAGGCGCGCTCGCTATGACAGCGATGGCTGCAGGCTTGACGCTGCTCCCCGGCGGGATCGTAAACGGACTTCTCGCTCCGGTAACAGGCATGCTGTACGACAAGCTCGGTCCCCGCTTCCTCGTCATTCCCGGCTTCGCCATTATCGCGATTACCCTGTGGATGATGACCGGCTTCTCGGACGATACATCCACCGTGTTGGTCATTGTATTGCATGGCTTGTTAATGATCGGGATTTCCATGGTGATGATGCCTGCGCAAACAAATGGCCTGAATCAGCTGCCTCCTCATTTGTACCCGGACGGCACGGCGTTTATAAACACGCTGCAACAGATTTCAGGAGCCATTGCGACAGCCGTAGCGGCAAGCATTATTTCAAAAGGGATGGCGTCTTATCTGAGCGCCTCAACGAATCCCGCAGCGGAGGCGGAAAAAGCGAGCGCGATGGCGTTAGGCTCCCAGAATGCCTTTATGTTTGCCTTCATTGTAACGATTGCCGGCTTTGTGATTTCCCTCTTTATCCGGCGCGTAAAGGCAGAAAAAAGCGCGGAGCGCCAAATGCCGATGCATTAATGCATGAATCTAGCAGCTAAAACCAAAATCGTGACGGGATGAACAAAGACTGTCTTCGCTTAAATTCGCGGCAAAGACAGTCTTTGTGCTTTAAATGTATAATGCTTCTCATTTCCGCATGCGCGAAAGATCAGGAAACAGAAGGTTGTTCTCGAGATGGACTTGCGTGAACCTATCGTCCTCTAGCGCGGCCAGCTGTGACTGCAACCACTCGGTTTACGACACTTACGGTGAACATGCCGCAGCTAAAGAATGACGCCATCCTTAAAAATCGCGATTTCCCGGAAGCCGTTGCGCTCGTTATGCGTTTTCCTGGCTCCGGATGCTAGCTCAATGAGCTGCCGCCATAATTCATCGGTCATCTCCGCCATCGATTTCCCTTCAAGCAGCTGGCCCGCATTATAATCGATCCAATTTTTCTTCCGCTCCGCCAGCTCCGAATTGGTAGAGATTTTGACCGTTGGGACCGGGCCGCCGAACGGCGTCCCCCTTCCCGTCGTGAACAGCACGATATGCGCGCCGGCTGCGGACAGCGCGGTTACGGAGACGAGATCGTTGCCTGGCGCCTCGAGCAGATTAAGCCCGTTTTTGCGAACCCGCTCGCCGTACTTCCTTACATCCCGCACGATAGCGCGGCCGCCTTTTTGCGTGCAGCCGAGCGACTTCTCTTCCAGCGTGCTTATCCCGCCATCCTTGTTGCCCGGCGACGGATTTTCATAGATTTCTTGGCCATGTCTTATAAAATACTGCTTAAAGTCGTTAATCAGGGTTACGATATTTTCAAACACTTCCGTATTCGCCGCCCGATTCATGAGAATCGTCTCCGCGCCGAACATCTCCGGCACCTCGGTCAGAATCGCCGTTCCGCCTGAGGCGATCAGCCGGTCCGACAAGCTTCCGACGAGAGGATTGGCGGTAATGCCCGAGAAGCCGTCCGAGCCCCCGCACTTCAGACCAAGCTTCAGCTTGGACACCGGAACGGGCTCCCGCTGGAACGTTCCCGCGTACGCGATTAATTCCTCGATCAGCTCAAGCCCCTTCTCCAGCTCATCCTCCTCGGTCTGGGCGCACATAAACTTTACCCGCCGCGGATCATAGCCGCCGATTGCTTGCTTGAAGGACTCGATGCCGTTATTTTCGCAGCCCAGCCCTACGATAAGAACGCCGCCCGCATTCGGATGGTGGACGAGCGAGGCGAGCAGCTTTTGGGTATATTGCAAATCATCGCCGAGCTGGGAACAGCCGAACGGGTGCGCAAAATGAAACACGCCGTCCACCTGTCCGCCGGCAAGGTCATTGCCGCGCTTGGCCAGCACCTCGCAGGTTTTGTTAATGCAGCCAACCGTATTAATAACCCAAATTTCATTGCGGATGCCGACATCGCCGCTCGCGCGCACATAGCCTTGGAAAGTCGGAATTTCACCAGCCGGAAAGAATACGGGCAGCTCCTGCATCGACGGCTCGTAGCTGTAATCTAGTATGGCGCCGAGGCCTGTTCCTAGATTATGCGTATGCACCCATGAACCCGGCGCAATATCCTGCTTGGCTTTTCCGATGGAGTAGCCGAATTTATAAACATCCTGCCCGGCGGAAACCGGAACCGTCAATATTTTATGACCCCTGGGAATATCCTCTTGTACAGCCAGCCGCTCACCGTTCTCCAGCTCAAGCACGTCTCCGGCGGGTAGAGGCGCCAGCGCGATGACGACCTGATCCCGCTCTGACAGACGAACCCAATTATGCACGGAACTCACCCCGCTCCAAACGCTCGATTTGCTCTGTTACCGCTTCGCTTAATGAATTCCAAGCGGACAAGTTTTGCCCCCACAGCTCCTCGTCGGCAAGCAGCGCCTTCACGACAGGAAGTACCCCGCTGTCCGCCGCGTCCCAGTGCTTAGCTATTCGACTTAATACTGCAGCGTCATCACGAACAACATAGGGCTTTCCGTCCAGATCCTTTCCTTGGAAGCCGCCTTCTTCGCCCGGCGTTACTCGATAATAACGGATAAGCGCCGCTAAGCTCCGCGCAAGCCCTGCCGGCACCTGCTTGCCTGCCTCGGCATAATAAGCCATTGTCGGCAGCAGACGGGCTTTGAATTTGCTGATCGAATTCATGGCAATGTCCGACAGACGATGGCGAATATAAGGATTCCCAAAGCGGTCGAATACGCTTCTCGCGTAGGCCTGCAGCTCTTCTTCCCCATAAGGCAGCGTCGGCAAAATGTCGTGCTGAACCGTCGCCTTCACCATAGCCCCAAGCACCGGATGCTCCAGCAGCTCTCTTACGTGCTCGACGCCATGAAGCAGCCCGATCGGCGCCATCCACGTATGGGCCCCGTTCAAGATCCGCACCTTACGCTGCTGGAACGGCGTCAAATCCTCCGTCCAATGGACATTTAGTCCGGCCTTCCGAAGCGGAAGAAGCGCTTCCATGTCCGGCTCGGCCTCAATCGCCCACAAATGATAAGGCTCCGCCGTGCAGAGCATCGCATCCCGGTAGCCCCACTCCTCAAACCAGACCTCCGCTTGCGCGTCATCCGGGTAACCGGTCACGATCCGGTCGACCAGCGAGTTCAAGAACCGGTTATGCTCCTTCACCCACTGCTGGAAAGCGGCTGAATAATGCCAGTCTTCCGCGTAACGAAGCACCGCTTCCTTGAGCGCGTCGCCATTTCGCGGCAGCAGCTCGCAAGGGAGCAGAATAAGTCCCTTCGAGGCGTCGCCGTTATAAGCATGATAGCGTTCGTGCAGCAGATAGGCGATTTTCCCCGGATAAGAGAGGATCGGACCCTCGGTCAGCGGCTCGGGACGATAGACCAACCCGGCCTCGGTCGTATTCGATACGACGGTCCGGAGATCCGGGCTGACCGCGAGCTCGATGAGCCGCTGCCATTCCGAGTACGGGTCGAATACTTGGGAGAAGACTTGAATAATCTCTGTGCGCTTAACGGGCTGTCCATTCTCAAGCCCTTGCGTGACGAGGGTATACACGCCGTTCTGCTGCGCCAGCTTATCAATCTTGGCTTTCCCTGCAGGTCTTGGCTGCGTGACCGCCACACTTCCGGAGAACAGCCCCTGGGCGCGGCAAGTATGGAGCATCCAGTCCACGAACCCCCTGAGGAAGTTGCCCTCCCCGATTTGCAGCACCGTCACCGGAGCGCTCTTTACCGATTCGAAGAGTTCACGGTTTTCGCCGGATAACGCTAGACCGTCCAATTGTTTCATAAGAGCATTCATCCTTCCCTTATTCGCTTTCCCCCATTATAAAATATCAAAAAACAGAATCATATTGCGTGTTATTGCACATCTATACTCTATTTTGATATTCTGAAGCTAAAGATAGAGAAGCGCAGGTGATGCATGTGGAGCCTTTCCGCAAACCGTTTTTCGTCGACCCCTTGTTTCCTTTTCAAATTATCCATAAAACGGTAAAGCTTCCTCAGTTCGAGCTTCCCGACCATCTTCATGATCTGTACGAGCTTGTTTATATCTATCAGGGCACAGGCACCTTTTTTATCGACAAAACGTTGTATGACCAAAAGCCCGGCGATCTGTTCATCATACCGGGCAATACGATCCATCGGTCCATTCCGGATGAAGCCAATCCGATCCTCTCGACCGCTGTATTTTTTGCGCCGGCGCTTGCCGGAACGGGGACGTACGAGGACTCTTACTCCTTGCTGCAGTGCTTCGATCGAGCCCGCAAACGCAAGAGCTATAAGCTCGAACTGCCTGACTCTCTTCGCGCCGCGATCGAATCGATGCTGACGTTCATCCAGGAAGAGAACAGGGGCCGGCAGCATCATTACCGCGCAGCCATCCGATTGGAATTGGGCCGTCTGCTTCTTCAGGTAAATCGTCATCTGGCTGAGCAATTGACGGCTCAATCGCCGGAGCAGAAACGCGGTCCGTCATGGATCGTGGAGACGCTCCACGAAATCGACGCTCATCCCGAGCGTCCGTACAGTCTGGTTTCTTTTGCCGAAAAGGCCGCTGTGTCGGAAGCGCATTTCTCTCGCGCCTTTAAGCAGTTCACCGGCATGAATGTGACGGATTACGTGAATGCCAAACGGATTATCCGCGCCAAAGAATTGCTGCTCGAAACGGACGACAGCGTTGCCGCCGTTGCGGAGAAATGCGGGTTTGCGAGCATCCCCCATTTTCACCGCATGTTCAAAGCGTTTACCGGCTCGACGCCGACCTCTTATCGGAAAGCCAACCAATAAGAAGACCCTTGATTCATCAGTCGAAACTGATCAACCAAGGGTCTTGCCTTTAGGCCGAAGTCGCCTGCTCTGCGTCATCCGAGTCCGTATGGTCGACTAATCGGTCCGATCGAATCGTCTGATGCCCGTAATCATAAATGGCCGCGGCGACAATGAACAGCCGGAGCGCACCGTCCCTGTCTTCATTATAGCAATCGGTCGCGTGCTTCATGAACGCATCGTTCGCTTCCTCGATCGACTCGGAAATCCAGATGCCCGGCTTCACCTTGTCTTCAAACTTGAGCAGCACATGCTCATTGAACTTGATCAGTCTCTCCAAATGGCCGTCATAGTTCATATTGATGTCCGGCGTCCGTTCCGCCTGGAAATAATGCTCCTGTATCGCCTCGAGCACCTCATAGCCCTTATGTAGGTTGTGCAGCAGCTGTTTGTACACGACAATATGGCGCTTTTGCCGGTATTTCGCGCGCTTCAGCTTCTTGAACTCCTCTTCCAAGAGCTTATACTTATCCGTCAAAGACTTGAGCTTATCCTCCACTTCCTGCATTTGCTCCCGAAACACCTTCTCTTTGATTTCATCGGAAATCGCAGTGCGAAGCAGCAGGGAAAGCTGGTTGAAGACCGAGTGGATCTGCTTATTGATTTGCTCCTTTGGATCAGGCGGGATAAATGCGATATTAAGCAAAAATGCCGATATGATGCCGATCATGCTGAGCAGAAAACGGTTCAGCGCAAATTGCCACTCCCCAGAAGCCTCCATTACAGACACGACTGTGACCAGCGTCAGGCCGATCGATTCCACCATTCCGATTTTCATACAGATCATGATAACCAGAATGCAGACCACGCCGACGGCGATAGGCTCGTTCGAGAAAAATTTGCCGGCCAGCAGCGCGATAACGGCGCCGAGCGTATTCGCCTGCACCTGCTCGATGAAATGCCGCCAAGACCGGTATATCGATGGCTGCAGCGCGAAAATTGCAGCCACCGCGGCAATTACCGGAGGCGAGAAATTAAGCCAAATGCTGACGTACAGGGCCAGCGTGACTGCAATGCCAGTCTTGAGCATACGAGCTCCAAATGTCATGGCGCCCCTCCTTGATGTCGTTCATACGATCCTATTGTATCAAAGGGAGAGCGGCCAATCCAAACATTGCTATCGCCTTCAATCAAAAAAAGCATGAACGCGATACAGAAACCCAAGCTCATGCCTCGAAGCAGGCTGCCTCTATCTTCTCCCTCTAACGACTCTCGTCGTGAGGACGCTTAACGCGTCTTTCGTTTTTCTCGCGAATGCTACCGGGTTGTCGACCGATTCCCAGTGCATGAACATAAGGCGAGGACTGTCGAAAAGCCAGTGGTTATGGATGGCCGTCACCTTGATACCGTGCTTGCGAAGCCTGCTCGTAAACCGGTTGATCTCCGATTGCAAAATGACGGTTTCTCCGCTGCAAAGGGCTCGGCCGTCTCTGGTCATCGATTCAAAGCTGAACATTTGGGGGACAAGCAAAAACGAGCGGCCGCGTCTGCCAAGGACAACAGGCTTAATATTCGTTCTCGATTTCATGACCGTGCACACCCCGTTCGCGGAGGTATGCATGCCTCCAAGAATTCGGCCGAATTGCTCGCAAGTTCTTTCGAAATTCGCCATGGATAAACCTCCTTTTTATTTGCTAGATCCTCCGCGGACAATGCGGGATGTTAAGACGCGGTTGGCAAAGCGGACTTTCCTTGCGAAGCTAAGGGGCTTATCGATCGCTTCGTAGTGAATGTACATAAGCCGTGGAGAATCAAAAAGCCAGTGGTTATGCGTTGCCGTCACTTTGATCCCTTGTCTCCGAAGCCGCGTAATAAATGGGTTCAGCTCGGATTGCAGGATGACCGTCTCACCGAGGCACAAAGCTCTGCCCTGGCGATCCATGCTTTCGAAAGAATACGCCTGCGGAACAAACATAAAGGATTCCGCTCTTCTGCCTAACACTCTAGGTTTGATGTTCGTTCTCGACCTTGTGGCGGTACATACGCCGTTAATCACAGCCGGCGTCGCGTTCAAGATTCTCGCAAATCTTCTACACAAATCAGAAGGCTGTATCTTATGCATTGCCATTGTCATCACCTCGAGGTCAATATATGAAAAAGCCGCGAGAATGCTTTAGATGAGTAACTAGAGTCGTTTCCTATTTTTCATAGAAGAAAGCCCTCAATCCGTCAGCTTTAACTAACGAATCGGGGGCTTCCTTTACGTTTCTATTTTCGCTTCCCGTTTGGACCTGTACATCGCAGCATCCGCATGTCTGATAAGCGCCTCTACCGAATCGCCGTCTTCGCGGAAGTAAGAAAAGCCAATACTTGCTGAAAGAACATGGGTATGCCCTGCAATACGGAAAGGCTCGGCGATGGCCTCCTTGACCCGCTCGATTAAGATTGTCAAGTCCGTCTTGCTGTTCATGCTGGTCAGAAGGATCGTAAACTCATCCCCTCCCCAGCGGGCCACACATTCCTTATCGCCAATGGCAGCCGTTAACCTATGCGCTACTTCGATAAGCACCACGTCGCCTCTGTCATGACCGAAACGGTCGTTGATCGCTTTAAACCCGTCCAAGTCGATTAACAATAAGGCATGAAGCTCGTTCGCTGCTCCCTTTAGCCGGGCATTCACCTTGTCAATAAAGAGACGCCGGTTCGGCAAATCCGTGAGGCTATCGTGGAAGGCCAAGTGCAGGATGGTTTCCTCGGCTTCTTTCCGGTCTGTAATGTCCCAGCCAACGCCAATGCTCTGTATGATGTCTCCCGATTCGTCGCGTATATATTCGACTGTCGTCTCGTACCAGCGATAACCGCCGTTTTTATGACGAACGAGGCCCGTGAATTTCACCGTGTTTTGATCGACAAACAAGGAGCTTCGGTGCTCCAGCAGCTTCTTGTTCGTCTCAGGGTGATTAAAAGATGCAGCCGTCTGCCCGACCACCTCCGCAGGCGTATAGCCAAGGAGTGCCTGCACGGTAGGGGAAACGTAGGTGAATACGCCGTCTGCCGATATAGAAGATATGATGTTTTGAGATTTCTCGGATAAGAACGAAAACATCTCTTGCGCATCTATTAGTTCCTTGCGATGCTCCCGATACCGCGACACCTTCTCGATTCGGAATAGACTTCCATGTTCTAGCGGAATAGATGCTAATTTCACATAGACAGGGTGCCCCTTTTGATGCTGCATCGGCAGGATGGAACGGCTAGCCGCTTCACCTGCCAATAATTGCTCCCATGTTAGTTGTGAAATTTCCTCGCGTGTGTAACCTAGCATGGCTAGCAGCGAAACATTTGCATACAAAAAATGGCCTTTTTCGTCTACGATACATATCCCGTCAGAATGATGATCAAATAGCTGCTGAAACAGATCAGGCTGAGCGATTGCGTTTTTTTGCGGCATATTTTTTGTCCACCTTCTATGACCGGATGAAATCTGCTACATGCATTATAGTTATTATTCTATCATACGAAAAATCCCGCTGGAGGATCCAACGGGATTTCATCATTTTTTTATGAACTAGACTTTAAACACGCTTACCGAATGATGCAGCTCCTCAGCCAGCTTCGCAAGCGACTGCGATGTGGCAGCTGTCTCTTCCGTCGCCGCCGCGGTCTCTTCGCTGATGGAAGCGATCGATTCGACCGATTGTGACACCTGTGCGGTTTGCGCCGCTTGTTCCTCGCATGCTGCGGCGATCATCGTAATTTGCTCGGAGGTATCATTCACTTTTTGCAGGATCAAATCGAAGGACTCCTGCGTTTGTCTGGAATGGCCTACTCCCTCTGAAACCGCTTTGACGCTGTTGTGCATATTAACCTGCATCTTACGGATGATACCCGAGATCTGCTTGGTTGCGTCGATGCTGCGTTCGGCAAGCTTACGCACTTCATTCGCAACCACGGCGAATCCGCGGCCCTGCTCGCCTGCGCGGGCTGCTTCGATTGCCGCATTAAGCGCGAGCAAATTGGTTTGCGAGGAGATTTCATCGATTACGCCGATAATTTCGCCGATTTTCTCCGAATCTTCTTCTAAAAGCTTCATCTTTTCGCTTACATCATCCATGCCTTGGATCGAGGCTCTTATGACGGCGCCGCCTTCCATCGCGATGGACAAGGTTTGAGCGGACATTTCTGCGGCATCTTCCGCCCGGCCCGCGACGTCGTTATTCGCAATCGACAGTTCCTTGAATAGCTCGGCTATCATCTGGCTGTCTTCGGCCAGCTTCATGTTGCCGGCGGACACCTCTTCCGTGCTTGAAGAAATTTGCTGGCTCGATGCCGCTACATTGCCTGCCGAGTCCAAGATTTGGTTAACCAAGCCGCGCAAATTTAGAATCGTGGAATTAAACGACTCGCAAAGCTGACCAATCTCATCCTTCGATTTATAATCAGCCTCAGCCGTCAAGTCGTTATTTTTCAGCCGAGCCATGACCTCCTGCAATTTCCGGACCGGCCTTGTAATGGTACGAACAATTAGCCAGCCGATCATTCCGCACAGCACGATCGAGAGAGCCGCGATCCCAATCGTTAAACGATTTGCTTTTTGTGCGCTGCTTTTGCTTTCCTCGTAAAACATTTTGGCGTCTTCCTGCTGGTACTTGACGATGGTGTCGATCGCTGTAATCATATCCTTGCGAATCGGCTTTAGCTGATTAATGTACACTTGATACGCCTCATCGCTGTTTCCGTCAATGATATGCGTATCGAAGCCTTTTTTCGCGTCGTTATTTTTTTGGACTAACGATTTGAACAGCAAGTATTGCTCCTCGACCTGCGGGGTCGTCGGAATCGCTTCGAACGTTTTTTGCATGGCAATGTTTTCTTGAACGCGGTCGTCGATTTGCTTCAGCAGAAATTCATTATTTGTGGCGTCCGTATTGATAAGACGCTCCAAATTGTAGGAATCGATTTGCGAATTGTTAAACAAAATACCCTCAATCAGGGCCGAAGCAGTCATTTTTTCTTCATACATTCGTTTGGAGTTTGTGGTGACGCTCTCCAACGAGAGGTAACTGGAAATACCGATTACGACAATAAAGGCCAGCGATAAAATGAGGAGACTGAAGATTTTGGTAGATACTTTCCAATTACGCAATAACATGATGGCCCTCCTAGAAATATGATTCTAGTACATTCATCGGCATCTCATTCCATGAATTCCATGATGAATTATTGGGATTCCGTCTGTAATTTGGAAGCTTTGAAGAACAATGAGAAAAGACGCTCCCTATGCCATAATTAACATGGCGCAGGAAACGTCTTGAGCATGCTGCTATGATCAAATCAAATTCGATTTCTGAAGGAGACGCTGTACGACCACAGCCACTTCAGCTCTTGTTATATACGCTTTTGGTGCAAGCTCTGTGCTGCTTCTACCCGTAATCATGCCTAATTTTACACTGTCCGCGATGCTCTCTAGTGCCCAGTCGGAGACTTTGGCCGCATCTGCGTACGGTTGGAGAATATCCTCTGCAGGCTGGATAGGAAGCTTAGCCTTCAGGCTTGTCATTTCCATCGCCCTTGCGATAATGACCATGGCCTGCTCACGTGTAATCGGGTCATTCGGACCAAAGGTGCCGTCCTCATATCCATTGATCAGCTTATACGCGTACGCCGTTTCAATCGCGCTGCTGTACCAAGCGGATTCATTCACATCCGAGAATGGAACTGCTCCCTCTTCCAATCTTAGTCCTAGGCCGCGTACAATAATGGCCGCAAATTCTGCGCGGGTAATGTTGCGGTCCGGACTGAATTGCCCTTCTCCCGTTCCTTCAATAACCATGCGCGATCCCATATCATTGACTGCCGATTTGGACCAATGACCGGCAACATCTGCAAACTCTATCGGATGCCATACAACGGAGTATGTGCTGTTCGTCAAGCTATTGATCACCGCGTAATATTTGCCATCATTCTTGATGACCTTCGTCGGCACGTGGCGCACGGTACCGTCCGGTTCAATGACAACGCCTGTAGTAATTTTGTTCGGGTCGGCTCCTTCCGGAATCGCAACTGTTCGTTCTACGAAGGCGTTGAATTTCTCAACACTTATCGTTGTGTTTCCATACGATACGGTAACCGTGAAGTTGACCGGTGGTACGACAATCGTAAACGCTCCCTTTTTCGCCGCGTTTTCAACGACTTTCACCATATCCGGCAATGGTTCCGCAATTTCAACCTTCACCTTGATATCCTGGAGGTTAACCGACTTGCCGATCTGGCGAGACACTTTGTCGATGTTCATTTGCTGAGCTGGAATGGAATAGGTTGCCCTTTCTGTTTTGATTTCCAGAACAGCAAGCTTGTTCTCCATATTTTTAATCATATGGCCGTTCAGCTCGCCGACCACGATATCTGCATCCGAATTGACAGGGATTGTGACAATCGCGCCAAGTCCTTCCGCATCGAGCTTCTCTTCCAGCTTCTTCTGATCCACAACGATGTTTATGACTTGTTGATTATTAACCGTAGTAACCGTTGCCGTTCCCGCCTTCTCAACCTTTCCATTCACAAGCACTTCAACGCTTATGTTCGGTGCAGGCTGTGGTAACGGCGTTGGCGTTGGCACAGGCGCGTATGGCACCACAGCATTGGATAACGCCGATGGCAAGCTGCTTCCCGCTTCATTGACAGCCTTCACCGTAAACATATAGCTTGTTCCATTATTCAGACCAGTAACGGTTATCGGGCTTGCCGTTCCCGTAGCCTCGATTGAGCCTGTAGAATCTGTTACCACGAAACGGGTGACCGGACTTCCTCCGTTATCGGCAGGAGGATCAAATAAAATGGTAGCCGAACCGTTGCCTGCCTGGGCAGTGATCCCCGTTGGGGCTGATGGCACCGTTATTGGCTTTGCGGTTGCTTCTGCCGAAGATACGCTTTCGCCGCCCGCGTTGCCTGCTGTTACTTTGAAGAAATAGATCGTACCATTCGTCAGATCTTGTACGCGATACGCAGGGACAGTTACAGTAGCAATAGGCAAGCTGCTATATGTCCCTTCTGCATTTTTCATGTAAACCTTGTAGTAGTCAGCGCCGGCAACTGCGTGCCAGGATAAATCGACCGTTTTGTTGCCTCCGACTGCAGCAACATTCTGCGGCGCGCCGGGAACTGTCGGCTCCTCAGCTGGCGCGACCACTTGAGTTGTCGTGAAGGTTACATCCGCCATGTTTGTGGCTGAAATTCTGACCGTTACGGTATACGTTCCGGGCAGCAAACCGCCTTTAGCCCGTATCGTAAAGATAGTCGCCGGTGTGCTTTCATCCAGTGTAGGAACTGCCGGCTGCGTAATTTCGAATTCGTTCGCTCCAGCGCCTTCCAGGGCAACGGCAAGTTGATTTAGCGTCCCTGTGCCAGTGCGTGTGATAGTAATATTTTTTGTTTCTTGCGTTGTATAACCCACCGTTAATGGTGTCAGGACCTGATTGCCAATCGGCGCAATTGCGTAAACCGGATCGGGTGGTAGCACGGCATCTGTAATAACGGAAGCTGTATTCGAGATACCGGCATTGCTGCCGCCTGTTACGACGAGGCGGAAATCATATTCCGTGGACGGGCTCAGACCCGTTACGGTTGCGCTTCCTGCCGTTGGAGCAATCGTTCCCGTTATTGCAGCTGCCCACGTGTTCGTGCCTTTCAGCGACTGCTCGATTATGATTGACGCTGCATTGTTCGCGGGACTCCAGCTGAAATCCGCTGTCGTGCTTGTTTTGGCTGTGCTTGCAAAGTTGCTTACAGGAACGGTCACAGGTATCGATGCCGATGTTGTTACGCTTACGACGTTCGATGTTCCGGCATTGCTGCCGCCTGTTACGACGAGGCGGAAATCATATTCCGTCGACGGGCTTAGACCTGTTACGGTTGCGCTTCCTGCCGTTGGAGCAATCGTTCCCGTTATTGCAGCTGCCCACGTGTTCGTACCTTTCAGCGACTGCTCGATTATGATTGACGCTGCATTGTTCGCGGGACTCCAGCTGAAATCCGCTGTCGTGCTTGTTTTGGCTGTGCTTGCAAAGTTGCTTACAGGAACAGTCACAGGTATCGATGCCGATGTTGTTACGCTTACGACGTTCGATG
>NZ_QXQA01000023.1 GCF_003583765.1 Paenibacillus nanensis | reverse complement strand
TTACCTCACCAACTAGCTAATGCGCCGCAGGTCCATCTGTAAGCGACAGATTGCTCCGTCTTTCCCGAGTCGGCCATGCGACCAACTCGCGTATCCGGTATTAGCATTCGTTTCCGAATGTTATCCCAGTCTTACAGGCAGGTTACCTACGTGTTACTCACCCGTCCGCCGCTAAGTTATCCCCGAAGGAATAACTCCGCTCGACTTGCATGTATTAGGCACGCCGCCAGCGTTCGTCCTGAGCCAGGATCAAACTCTCCATAAAAGTGTTTGATATGCTCATTACTTTACTAGCTAGAAGTTTTCTTACTTGGCAGAGCCAATGAGAAAATCTTCAAATTGTTGTTTGGATTTTGACGTGATCCATTTGTTCAGTTTTCAAAGAACTTGCGTCACATTTTGCCGTGACAAGATGTTATGATATCAGCTTCTATCTCGAAAGTCAAGCCCGCGTTTCATATTTTTTTATGAGCCGTTCGGCTTATCCTTTTGGTCAGAAGCGACAAGAAATAATGTACCACATCAAAATGCAGATTACAACTTGTAGTTTTTTACAATGATTAAAAATTCCAGCTTCCTTACAAGGTTAGGTCGAACGCTCGTCAATTTAAACTTATAACGGCCTTGATCCGATACGCTTCAGACAAGGCCGTTCTCTACATAATTTCGTTCAACTCAAATTCATCGGTTCGAACGTCTATACTTCACCAAGCAATCGCAAAAGCTCCGCTTCGTCATCAATAACGGTCACACCCAGCTCACGCGCTTTCGTCAGCTTGCTTCCGGCGCTTTCGCCGGCGATGACAAAATCCGTTTTTTTCGATACGCTGCCCGAAATTTTGGCTCCCTGCGCCTCCAGCTTTTTGGCCGCCTCGTCCCGAGTCATGGTTGGCAATGTTCCTGTCAAAACGACGGTTTTACCGCTGAAAATGCTATCCGTCCGCACCTCCGGCAGCTTTTCCGCCTCGGCTTTGACACCTAACGCTCTCATCCGCGCGATACTTTCCGCCATCACGGGGTCGGCAAAAAATGCGACAATGCTTTCCGCCACAATCCCGCCAACGTCCGGGAGTTGGACCAACTCATCCACGGTCGCGCGCATAACCGCATCCAGGTCCCTATAGTGGTCGGCCAGCATTTTGGTCGTCGCTTTGCCGGTATTAGGGATACCTAGCGCGAATAAGAACGCGGCCAAATCACGGCTCTTCGATTTCTCAAGCGCATCTAAAAGCTTCTGCGCCTTCTTTTCCCCGAATCTCTCCAGCTTAATCAGGTCGTCAAAAGCAAGGGCGTAAAGATCGGCAGGGTCGCTTACCTCGCAATCCGTATACAGCTGTTCCGCCGTCATGACGCTGAACGACTCAATATCCATTGCGTCGCGCGAAGCAAAATGCGTAATTCGCCCAATAATTTGCGGACGGCAGCCGAGCTTATTATTACAGAACAAATGCGCGCCCCGCTGCTCCAGCTCCGTGCCGCATGCAGGACATGCGGTCGGGTAGACGATTTCTTGTCCCGGCTCATCATCCGCTTTCCCGAGAATCTCCGGAATAACATCGTTGGATCTGCGGATCGACACCAACGTCCCGAGCGCATGCTTTAAGTTCTTCCGCTCAATATCGCCAATGTTGTTCAGCGTACAGTTTTGTACCGTTACCCCTGCGAGCTCAACCGCTTCTACGCGCGCGACGGGCGTGATTTTGCCGGTACGGCCGACTTCCCATGATACGGATTCCAGAATAGTCGTCGTCTCTTCCGCTTCGAACTTAAAAGCGACAGCCCAGCGCGGGAATTTATCGGTGTAGCCGAGCGCCTCTCTCGTTCTCATATCGGTAAGCTTCACAACGGCGCCGTCGATCAAGAAGTCGAACGTTTCCCGGCGAGCGGCAATCTGCTCCAGCTCCGCCTGCACTTCTTCGATCGTATCCGCGTATTTCACATACGGATTGACTTTAAACCGGTTATCCTTCAAAAACTGCTGCATCTCGCGATGGTTTCGGAAGCTTACCCCTTCCGCATAACCGATATTGTAGATAAAAGCGTCCAGCTTCCGCTCCGCCGTCACCGCAGGATTCAAGTTGCGAAGCGCGCCTGCTGCCGCGTTGCGCGCATTTTTAAGCGGTTCGGCTGCTGTCTCATTATATTTGGCCAGAGTCGACAACCCCATAATGCCTTCGCCTTGCACCTCGAGGATACCGTCGGTGAATGGAATCGTGAGCGGTATCGAACGAATCGTACGGACTTGAGCCAATATCCCTTCGCCAACGGTGCCGTTGCCGCGGGTTGCGGCTTGGACCAATTCCCCGTTCTCATACGTCAGGTTCAGCGTTAGGCCGTCGAACTTCAGCTCGATAACATAGCTTGGCTGCGGCAAGGGTTCTTGGTCGGGATTTTTGGCGTTATAATCCGCGATCGCCCGAAGCACGCGTCCGTTCCATGCGACTAGATCCTCCTGGTCCTGCGCTTTATCGAGGCTCCATAGCCGCGCGCGATGGCGGTGCGGCTCGAAGCCCTTCAGCAATTCCCCGCCCACCCGCAGCGTCGGGGAGTCCGGCAGCGTCACGCCGAGCTCTCTCTCCAAAGCAACCAGCTCGTCATAAAGCTTGTCGTAGTCCGCGTCGTCAATCCGGGGTTGGTCTAACGTATAGTAGTAATAATTATGTTCCGTTAATTGAGCAATAAGCTCCCTCATCCGATCCATGCTTGCGTTCAAGGCCAAACGCCTCCCTTAATTGGTCGATCTTTCCTCACGATTATTTCCATACGAAGCCGCATCATTCCTGCATGCTACAGTTTTGTGAGCGGAGCAAATGCCGCAAGCAGCCGCTTGATGCCAGTAGGAGCCGGGAATGCGATCTGCAGCTCCATATCATTGCCCGTGCCTTTGACGGAAACGATGGTGCCTTCTCCCCATTTGCCGTGTGCGACGCGGTCGCCTGCCGCAAAACCGCCCGGCGCCGAGCCCGCAGCCCCGGCTGCGGCAGCGCCGCCTGTCACCTTCGCAGGTCGCGCAGCGTCTAACGACGTGGTTACGCGCACGCCTCCGCCGGCCGCCGTGCCGCCAACCGTGCGGCTTGCGCCCGCTCCAAAGCCTGGCGCACGCGTCGCCGGACTCGATGCCTGCGCACCGCCAGTTACGCGGCCAGACGAGCGTCCAAAGCCGGCGCTTCCGCCGCTGCCACCGATGCTCGTGGAGACGCCTTCGCGAACGTCCTCCGGAATCTCTTCAAGGAAGCGCGACGGCATATTCATGCTCGTGCGGCCAAATAGCGTACGCATGCGCGCGCAGGTTAAATAAAGCTTTTCTTCTGCGCGGGTAATGCCCACATAAGCCAGACGGCGCTCTTCTTCCAGCTCTTCATTGTCCATGAGCGCGCGGCTGTGCGGGAAGACGGATTCTTCCATGCCGATAATGAACACGATCGGAAACTCAAGTCCCTTCGCGCTGTGCATCGTCATCAGCACGACGCCGTCATTCGCTTTATCCTCTTCCTCGTCTTTGTTCATCGAATCGATATCCGCGATCAAAGCGAGATCCGTCAAGAACGCGACAAGCGATTTGTCTTCATTGCGCTGCTCGAAGTCCATCGTCACGGAGAGGAACTCGTCGATATTTTCGATGCGGGCCTTAGATTCCAGCGTATTCTCGCGCTGCAGCTCAATCCGGTATTGGGACAGCTCCAGCACCTTCTCCGTCAGCTCCGTCACCGTCAAATAATCGATCATCGAGGATAAATTATAAATAAGACCATAAAATTCACCGAGCAGAGCTCTGGTGCGGCCGTTCACTTCCACATCGCCAAGGTCGGTGAGCACCCTGTAAATGGATGTCCCCCTGCGCGCGGCTTCCTCCGCCAGCTTGCTAACGGTCGTATCGCCAATGCCCCGCTTCGGCACGTTAATGATGCGGACTAAGCTGATATCGTCGTCCGGGTTGGAGATCAGGCGCAGATAAGCGAGCAAGTCCTTAATTTCCTTCCGGTCGTAGAACTTGATGCCTCCTACGATCTGATACGGAATATCGGATTTGATCAAAATTTCCTCGATCACCCGCGACTGCGCGTTCGTCCGGTACAAAATCGCATGATCGGAGAATCGGCGGCCTTTGTTCACATTTTTGCGAATCTCGCCTGTTACGAAGTAGCCCTCGTCATGCTCGGAATCAGCCTGGTACAGCTTGATCATGTCGCCGGGCCCCTGATCCGTCCAAAGCTTCTTCGGCTTGCGGCCTGTGTTGCGCTTAATGACCGCATTGGCGGCGTCGAGAATGTTCGAGGTGGAACGGTAGTTCTGCTCGAGCATAATCGTGCGGGCTTCGGGATAGTCGCTCTCGAAGTTCAAGATATTCGTAATATCCGCGCCCCGCCAGCGGTAGATCGACTGGTCGCTGTCGCCCACAACGCAAATGTTATGGTGCTTATCGGCGAGCATACGGGTCAGCATGTACTGCGCCCGGTTCGTATCTTGATACTCGTCGACGTGGACGTAACGGAATTTATTTTGATAAAACTCTAAGACCTCCGGCATTTCCTTGAACAATTGGATCGTCATCATGATCAGGTCGTCAAAGTCGAGCGAATTGTTGCTCTTCAGCCGCTTTTGGTACATCGCATATACCTTGGCCACGATCCCCTCAAAATAATCGCCGACCTTCTCTTCATAACGCTGAGGAGTGATCAGTTCGTTTTTTGCGCCGCTGATCGAGGCTTGCACGGCTTTGGGCTCGATTTTTTTCGTGTCGACGTTAAGATCCTTCATACAATTGCGGATAACGGAAAGCTGATCGGATGAGTCCAGGATGGAGAAGTTAGAGGTAAAGCCGATTCGGTCGATATCCTTCCGAAGAATGCGCACGCACATGGAGTGGAAGGTTGATACCCAAATATCCCGGCCGGACGGGCCGACGAGCGCGCTGACACGGTCCTGCATCTCCCTGGCCGCTTTATTGGTAAACGTAATCGCGAGGATGCTCCAAGGCGCAACCCGCTTCTTCTCAATCAAATATGCGATTCGATGCGTCAGGACGCGCGTCTTGCCGCTGCCCGCTCCGGCCATGATCAGCAGGGGTCCGTCCGTCGCCTGAACGGCTTCGCGCTGCGGCGGATTCAGCTTCTGCACAGCTTCATCTATATTGATAAAATTGAACATGAATAAACTCCTTTGTTCGCCATTTTGTTCGCCTATTCACAGTTTAGACAACGACCTCCCGCGTGTCAATTTGCCGGAACATTTTCCAGATGAAAAATCGAGCAAAAAACACCCCTTTCAGCCGTATAGCTGCGGGGTGCTCACTGGTTTGTTTATTGGGCGGATTTGACCGCCTGCACGGTCGATAAAGCCGCTTCTAAATCGGAGTAAATAATGTTGCCGACTACAATCGTATGGGCGTGCTCGGCCGCAAGCTTCGCTTTCTCCCCGGAATCGATGCCGCCGCCGTAGAACAGACTGGCGTGCTGCACCGCTTTTCTCGCGCTTTTCAGCAGCTTCATGTCGCCGAAACGGCCGCTGTATTCGATATAAATAACGGGCAGGCGCATCAGGCGGTCCGCCATGCGGATATGGGCAACCAGTTCTTCCTCGTTAAGGGAGGCGTTCGCCCCTGTCACTTTCGCCGCAGTCGCATCCTCGTTCAAAATAATGTAGCCCTGCGCGGCGGTCTCCTCCCATGGAACAAACGTGCCGTATTCCCGCAGTCCTTCGATTTGTTTGCCGATGATCCACTCGGCCTTGTCGGTGTTCAGCACGAGCGGCACGAAGTAGCCGTCAAAACCCGGGACCGCTCCGTCGAGCGTCGAAACCTCAAGGGCGCAGTCCACCTCGTAACGCCTAACTCGGGACATAAGGTCAACCGTATTCTCAAACGTAACGCCGCTGGAGCCGCCGATCAGGATCGCGTCCGTGCCGGACATGCACAGCGCATCGAGCGCTTCATCGGACAGCTCCTTGTCCGGATCGAGCTTAAACACGTGCCGCCAAGCGGAAAACCAATTATCAACCATCTATCGAAACGCCTCGCTTTTATCGATCACCGAATAAGTCCGCTCTAGAGTGAGCGGTTCTTCTCTATGCTAAAGCAGGGCGTTCTGGTCTGTCAAACGAACTCAAGGCTCGCGATGCTCCGCTTGCAGTCGTTCCATGGCGGCGAGGTCGCCCGCATTCGGTTTTTTGATCCGTTTTAGGTAGGCAAGCGCCTTCTCCGGATCGCCATCCGCTTCCGTGACGCCATGCTCCGTCAGCTTTGCCAGCACGCGCAGCGCCCGATCGTTGTCGCCTTCCCGCTCATATGCGATTACAGCTTCCTTATACCGCTTCTCTAGAATGAGGCGGTCGCCTTCCAGCCTTTCTTTTTCGGAGATGCGGAATAACGGGGCCAGCGCATCCTCGCCAAGATAATAGCCCGCGGAGCTGGACAGTTTGCGCCCTCCCGAGTCGTAAGCTTCGACCGACCAGATGAACTCGCCGCCAGGATAGAGCATGCCGAGCAAGCCTTGCGTATCAAATTCGACATTTCCTTTCTCGTCCACATACTTGCCGCCCTCATATACACGAGCGGTTAGTTCATCCAGCTTAAGGCTTGCCGTTGTGCCGGTATGCTTTTGATCGGTGAGAAGGGTTGTCGTGGAGCCCACGTACTTGCCGCCTTCGTCCCTTAAAATCGTCGTGATATACAGCTGGTAATAGTCCGCTCCTGCATACGGCTCCCATTGAAAGGTTATCTCGTTCCCTTCGATCACATCGCCGCTAGCGGGGGAAATCGCTTTGAGCTGCGGCGCAAAATCGACGTTGTAATGGGATGCCGTTTCTTTTTCGACCGACACGGTTTTTTCGGCGGTTTGCGCCAGATGATAGCCGGCAACCTGCTCAGGCAACAAGCCGACTCCAACATAATAGTCGCCGGGCTCCTGGTCGTAGAACCGGTACCGGCCCTGCTCATCCGTAATCGTCATCGGGTAATCGTAATACGGCGGCGAATGATAGCCATTGGATTCAGCGTCTACCAGATAGACAAAAGCGTCGGCAACCGGGTTCCCGTCTATTCGGATAACCCCCTCTACGGAAGGCGTCTTATCCGGCTGCATTTTACGGGATTCCACAATCGCCGAAAACTTCTCCAGCTCCAAACCCCATCGATCCGAGCTTTCTTGATACTGCTTGACCTCTTTGTACAGCCGCTCCGCTTGATCCCAATCCTTATTCCACATGTACAGCTTGGCCAAGTGGAAACTGACATCCGCCGTTTGTGGGGTTCGGCCGTAGCGGTCCAGAAGCTCCTCCAGTTTATCGATGACCGCCTTTCTCTGTTCAATTGAAACGGTGTTGCTGCTATTCGAGCTGGACCAGCCTACGGGGTAGATAAACATATAGGAGTCCCCGTCAAAACCCGTTTGATCGTACAGCTCATAGGCGAGGCTGTTGATCGCCGGTTTTGCGTACTCGCTTTTGGGGAACCATTTGAGCAGCGCTTCCTGGTAGCCGTTATGGTATAGAAAAGAGGGCAGCTGGCTGTAACCGATCCAGAAAAGGAGAACCAGCGTCGCCAGCATACCCGCCAGCGTTCTAACCGTAATACGCATTATCGCTCCTCCTCCTTATTCAGTTGGGATTCATAAAACACGCCCGCGCCGGATACGATCAGCCTGTCTTCCGGCTGCCGCTCCGCCGTCAACGGTTTCGTCTCAAGGGAAGCCGCTTGCCGCCAACCGAATAACGGAACCGCGATCAAGGCTGCCAATGCCAAGGCTACGACTGGAATGGGGATTGTGAGTTCACGCGTCCAAAAGGACCGTTTTGACGTTTCGCGGGCTCGGACAACTACCGCTTTTTTCATCTTTTCACTGAACAAGGTTTCGTTCATTTCTTCTCTCAGCCGCTCACCCAGCCGCTCATCCTTCCAAAAATCGTTGCTCATGGTCCCATCCTCCTTCCTCCAGCTGCCGCTTTAGCCTTTTTCTCGCTCTTAGCAGCTTGCTCTTCACAGTCCCTTCCGGCTCCTTCAGAATGCCGGCGATCTCCGCTGTCCGCATATCATGAAAATAAAACAAGACGATCACTTCCCGATAAGTCAAAGGCAGCTTGCCAATTTCTTCGCGCAGCGTCAGTTTTTCGGCCCAGCCCGTCGATCCAGGTTGAGTGAGCGATGGCTCTGGTGCGACGTCGCCTACAGGTTCCCTAATAAAAAGCCTCTTCCACGCTGCCCGGCGCATACGGCTTCGGCATAGGTTAATGGAGATTTGCAAGAGCCAGGAGCGAATGGAGCTTTCACTCCTAAATTGATTCACGCGCTGAAAGGCAAGCAGGAAAGCTTCCTGGCTGACATCCTCCGCGAGATGCCGGTCTTTGAGCAGCAGCGCAGCCGTGCGCAGCACATCGTTGCCGTAACGGTCCATCAGCCAGGCAAGCGCGGACTCATCACCCTTTTGTATTCGTTCGACTATTTGCCTCTCTTCGTCCATGCCTTCACCAGCCTTTGCAGATCGTACGCGCCAATCGTTTTTTTGTGTGGCTAACTTTTTATTAGGTTAAGGTTAAGTTCTTCGGTAGGTGTTCTCTTCCCTCTCTATGTATAACGATGCGTTTGCGGCGATGTTTGGTTGCATCTCTAAAAAAATTCTTTGGGACAGTCTGCTTATTAAAAAAACTGCCTCCAGAGCGGGAGACAGTTTGTGCGGAAAACGCCATTGCAGCGTTCGTACGAGCAGCTGGGACTGCTGCAATGGTGGAAAATACCGTTGCAGCCCTCGTACGAGCGGCCGGGACTGCTGGAATGGCGGAAAACACCATTACAGTGCTCTAATGGATGGCCGGGGACGCTGTAATGGTGGAAAACACCGTTGCAGCCCTCGTACGAGCAGCCGGGGACGCTGTAATGGCGGAAAACACCATTACAGTGCTCTAATGGATGGCCGGGGACGCTGTAATGGTGGAAAATACCGTTGCAGCCCTCGAATGAGGGGCCGGGGACGCTGTAATGGCGGAAACCACCATTGCTGCGCTCGTACGAGCGGCCGGACGTTCTATTTATTTCACCAGCTGCCCGCGCGTAACGCCGAGCTGGTTGGTCGCTTTCAAGCTGCGCCATACTTGGGTGCCGCTGATGCGGCCGTCCAGAGCGTCGCGGTAGAGCGACAGCACCTCGCGCACCTTGTCGCCGGACTCCTCGAGGAATTCGACGCGGAAATGCGAGACGCCTAGCTCGATGAAGTTTTTAATATATTCGGCGCCAGACTGTTCAATGGCGTTATACACCGTGTTGCGGCAGCCCTCGTCCACGCGGACGGGATGGGACATGCCGATCCGGTCCTGCAGCGACGCGCGATGCTCCTCGCATGGGCGGCCGCAGTTCGTGTAGTCCGTGCCTTCGCTCATGAATGTGCAGTATACGCAATGCTCCGTGTGGAACATCGGCAAGTGCTGGTGGATAACAACCTCCAGCTTCGAGGTGTCCGAACGCTCGAGCAGATCCACCATTTGCTGAATATTGAGGTCATACGAAGGCGTAATCAGATCGACCCCAACCTCGGAAAATAATTTAACCGCCTTATGATTCGCCACGTTAAGCGAGAAGTCGCCGATCAGCTTAGGGAACGGCTCGCCCGGCTTCGCAGCCCGAGCGCGCAGATAGTAATAAAGCGCGCCCGTGTTGCGAACGAGAACCGCGTCCGGCTTCAGCTTCAGGATGTTCGCGTGGTAGCCGTTCTCGCCCGGCATATGAATGCGCGGCGTCGCCAGGGCGATCGGCACGCCGGCTTTGCGGCAAGCCTCCACGGCGGCCGGGAACTGCTTAATAAATTCGAAGTCGGCGTAAATATACGAGACGCCTTCGCGGATCGCCGCCTCGACTTGCTCGAGGCTGCGGCACAGCGCCGTAAGGTTGGCGTCCTTGCCGCTGCGCTTCGCGATCAGTTCCGCTCTATTATTGTGATGCGCGTCGGCAAACGCATCGACTTCATTCTTGATATATTTCGGCGGCTTCGGACGCTCGCCCGCCAGCTGCTCCACCGCTTCGCGGCGCATACGGTTCAGCTCGCGGATCGGCACGATCAGGTCGCCTTGCAAATGAACGTCCAGCTTGTCCAGCTGGTAAACCGTGCCCCCAAGGCGGCCAAGCTGATCTGCCAGCAGCGCCTCGTCCATCGGGCGCTTCTGCGCCGCTTCCAGCATGAGCTCGGAGACGACTTCAACGGTTGTCCCCTTCTGCACGTCGGTCCACCACGTGCGAAGCGGTTCGCCAAGCGCGCCTGTTACCCGCACATGAAGCGGAAATACGCGGTAGGGCTTCTCCGTCTCGAATGTCGCCCGCAGACGCTTGTCCAGCGCCGGATCACTCGTTTTCCAAACGCGGTCGCCCACATGAACCTTGCGCAGATCCACGTCATTCCGGCCCGGCACCAGCTCGATCAAGGCGCCCTCAGGCGCTTCTCCCTCGAGCTTCACGCCTTGACGGCGCAGGTCATAAATGCGTCCGCCTTCTTCCTTCTTCGTCGGATCGCCTGCATCGAATACGATGCCGTCGCCGCGCTTTACCGGCGCGTCCAGCCTTACCGTCACCGCATCGCGCATCACGCGCTCCACGCGTCCCAGGTAAACGCCGCGGCTTTTGGGGAATGTGCCTTCGACAAGCTGCTTATTGTTTGTCCCTTCAAGGAAGCCGTGCGTAAAGCCGCGCGAGAAGCTTTGCTGCAGCTCGCGCACTTCTTCCTTAGACGGCTTGGAAAGATCGCCGTCGAAGTATTTGTCAATCGCATTCCGATATTTGCTGACGACGTTCGCCACATACTCAGGGCTTTTCAGACGGCCTTCAATTTTAAACGAAGTAACGCCGGCTTCGATTAGCTCCGGAATGAGATCAATCGCCGCCAAATCCTTAGGCGAGAGCAGGTACGCGATATCGCCCATCGGCTTATGCTCGCCGTCGACCATCAGGTCGTACGGCAGCCTGCAGGCCTGCGCGCACTCGCCGCGGTTGGCGGAGCGTCCGCCCCACATCTCGGATGTCAGGCATTGACCGGAGTACGACACGCACAGCGCGCCGTGTACGAATACCTCCATCGGAAGCTTCGCCTGTTCGCCGATTGTTTTGATTTGCTTCAGGTTATTTTCGCGGCCGAGCACGACCCGCTCCATATCGTAAGGCTTGGTGAATTCAACAGCCTCAGGAGACGTAATCGTCATCTGCGTCGAGCCGTGTATCGGGAAGTCCGGAGACAGCTCGCGAATGAGCTTTACTAGCCCCAAATCCTGCACGATAACAGCATCTACGCCCGCGTCGATACACATTTCGATCAGCTTCTGCGCATCCCGGAGCTCATCCTCGAATACGAGAATATTAAACGTCAAGAAGCCCTTAACGCCGTACGTATGAAGGAACGCCATAATCTCCGGCAGCTCCTCGCTGCGGAAATTGTTCGCCCTCGCGCGCGCGTTAAATTTCTCCACGCCAAAAAATATCGCGTCCGCGCCATTGGCGACAGCCGCCCTCATACAATCCCAATCGCCGGCCGGAGCCAGCAATTCAATATCCGATCTTGTCATTCCGTTTCGATTCATCTATATATTATCCTCTCATCGCAAGACTTTTTTCTCTCGCTTTATATCCGCTGCACTCCTACTAGT
Source organism: Paenibacillus nanensis (assembly GCF_003583765.1). GTDB lineage: Bacteria > Bacillota > Bacilli > Paenibacillales > Paenibacillaceae > Pristimantibacillus > Pristimantibacillus nanensis. The sequence goes on along the minus strand of NZ_QXQA01000023.1, from coordinate 68,307 downwards.
TTAACAAACGAGCCCGGTTGATTCCACCACTTCCCGCTGGTAGTTGCAGGCGCTTTTCACTTTTGCCGAGTTATTATGCGATTTTGCCAAAATGAGGTTGCACGTATGTGTTGCACAATGGGAAATGATATACTAGTGCTGATATCGATCACAATCCATTTCATGGATTTAGGAGGTAACGAATAATGAAATTAGGCGTATTCACCGTATTATTCGCGCAAAAATCTCTAGAAGACGCGCTTGACTACATCGCGTCAAAAGGACTCGACGCCGTTGAGATCGGCACGGGCGGGTATCCAGGCAACGCGCACTGCGATCCGGACGCTCTGCTTGCGGATGCCGGTAAACTGAAAGCGTTTAAACAGGCGGTAGAATCGCGCGGACTGATGATTAGCGCGCTTAGCTGCCATGCGAACCCGCTTCACCCGCAAAAGCATCTTGCCGCAGCGGACGACGCGGTAATTCGCAAAACGATCGAACTTGCTAACCGCCTGGAAGTTGAAGTCGTGAACACGTTCTCCGGTTGCCCAGGCGACCACGAGGATGCTAAATATCCGAACTGGCCGGTCGCTCCATGGCCGAACGATTATCAAGACATTTTGAAATGGCAATGGGAGCAAAAGGTGATTCCTTATTGGTCCGAAATCGGCGGCATCGCGGAAAAAGCAGGCGTGAAGATCGGTCTTGAGCTGCACGGCGGCTTCTCCGTACACAGCCCGGCGACGCTGCTTCGCCTACGCGAGGCGGCAGGCAACGCAATCGGCGCCAACCTTGACCCTAGCCATATGTGGTGGCAAGGCATCGATCCGGTGCAGGCGGTACATATTCTAGGCCGCGCCGGCGCGATTCATCACTTCCATGCTAAGGATACCACGATCGATCCGGTCAATGTGAACCGCCACGGCGTAACCGACATGCAGTCTTACGCGCTTATGCTGGACCGCGCATGGCAGTTCCGCACAGTCGGCTTCGGACATGACCTGAAGGTATGGGCAGACATTATCAGCGCGCTTCGCCTGGTCGGCTACGACTACGTCGTCAGCATCGAGCATGAAGACGGCCTGATGTCGGTTGATGAAGGCTTCACAAAAGCCGTTCAGAACCTGCAGCAAGTACTCATCCGTGAGCCGCTCGGCGACATGTGGTGGGTTTAATTCCATAAGAGCGAAAAAGAAAGCACCGCCGGGCAACCAGCGGTGCTTTTTGTGTGTAATTTGTTTAACCCTTTACGCGGTACAGACCGACCTCGAAAAGCATAACGTAGTCAATAAACAGGAACAAAACGAGCGCTACAAAAGTAAAACCAATCGCAAACAGGTTCTTCCGAGGACGAGCCATCAAAAGACGAACGAATCCGATCGCGATGATCACTGTGATCGCCAACATAAAGAAGTCGAACGGTTCATACCCTTTCACAACCTCTGTCGTTTCAGCTGCCAAAAACATAAGGGACCTCCTTTTAGTCACACGTAACCTAATAATAATCTATGTTAGCTTCAATAGGCTTTTGATGCAAGTCTCAATCTGTTTTCGTAACAACTTTGTCACGATTTGTGCATTGCATTTTATTCAGGCCTTGTATGTACTTCGGTATTACCCTTATCTATAAAATGTCCATCTCTTCCTGGAACTATAAGTTCTTGTCCATTATCTTGTTAGAAAACATTCAGCTCGATATTCTGAAGTCACGGTGCAGACTAATGTTCTTCCGGTCCCTGTTGTTTCCGGATTCCTAGACTTGACTTAGCAAGATTGGAATCCGGAGAATAAGGGACCGCTATCGTTTAAACAAATAAAAACCGCTTAGGGTCGGTAATCCCTTCCCCCAAGCGGTTCATACTGTCAGCAGCTGCTGAAATCAAAATCGTTCATTACTCTGCTGCCCCCGCGGCAACCTGCTCCTTGTTTTTATACCGTTCCACCGTCCGCGCGCGGTCTCTGTCTAGAATCGGCTTCAAGTAGCGGCCGGTATAAGATTGCTCGACCTTGATGACCTGCTCCGGCGATCCCGTAGCGACGATTGTGCCGCCGCCGCTTCCGCCCTCCGGACCGAGGTCAATGAGGTAATCCGCGGTTTTGATGACATCCAAGTTATGCTCGATGACGAGCACCGATTCGCCGGAATCCACCAGCCGGTGAAGGACTGTAAGCAAACGATCGATATCATGCACATGCAGACCCGTTGTCGGTTCGTCCAAAATGTACAGCGTCTTGCCGGTGCTTCGCCTGTACAGCTCCGCCGCCAGCTTCACGCGCTGCGCTTCGCCGCCCGATAAGGTTGTCGCCGGCTGTCCGAGCTTCATGTAGCCGAGACCTACATCAAGTAGCGTCTGAATTTTGCGGTGAATGCGCGGAATATTTTCGAAGAAGACGCAGCCGTCTTCAATCGTCATCTCGAGCACTTCGGCGATGTTTTTGCCTTTATATTTGACCTCCAGCGTCTCGCGGTTGTAGCGCTGGCCTTTGCATACCTCGCATGGAACATAGACGTCCGGAAGGAAGTGCATCTCGATCTTAATAATGCCGTCGCCTCGGCACGCTTCGCAGCGGCCGCCCTTGACGTTAAAGCTGAAGCGGCCTTTCTTGTAGCCGCGCACCTTCGCTTCGTTCGTGCTCGCGTACAAGTCGCGGATATCGTCAAATACGCCCGTATAGGTCGCCGGATTGGAACGCGGCGTACGACCGATCGGCGACTGGTCGATGTCGATGACCTTCTCCAAATGCTCGAGGCCGCGGAACTCCTTGTATTGCCCCGGGCGCACCTTCGCCTTGTTCAAATCGCGCGCAAGCGTCTTGTACAAGATTTCATTCACGAACGTCGACTTGCCGGAGCCCGATACGCCTGTTACGGCCGTAAAGACGCCAAGCGGAATCTTCACGTTGATGCCCCGCAGGTTGTTCTCCTTCGCGCCGCGCACTTCAATCCACTTATCGCCCGTTGCCCGGCGCTTCAGCGGCACTTCAATGAACTTGCGTCCGCTCAAGTATTGCCCGGTTAAGGAGTTCGGATCCTCCATAACTTCCTTCGGCGTGCCTTGCGCGATGATGTTGCCGCCATGGATACCCGCGCCCGGTCCGATATCGATAATATAATCGGCTGCCATCATCGTATCCTCGTCATGCTCGACGACGATCAGCGTGTTGCCGAGGTTCCTCATATGCTCCAGCGCCTGTATGAGCCGGTCGTTGTCCCGCTGATGCAAACCGATACTCGGCTCGTCAAGAATGTACAGAACGCCCATCAGGCTGGAGCCGATCTGCGTCGCCAGCCGGATCCGCTGCGCTTCGCCGCCGGACAGCGTGCCCGCTGCGCGGCTTAGCGTCAAATATTCGAGGCCGACATTCACCAGGAAGCCCAGCCGGCTGTTAATTTCCTTCAAGATCAGATTCGCGATCGTAAGCTCCTTCTCCGTAAGAGAAAGGCCGTTGAAATAGCGCTGCGCTTCGCCGATCGACAGGTTTGTCACATGGGCGATATTTTGCGAGCCGATTGTAACGGCCAACGTTTCCTTGCGCAGACGCTGTCCCTTACACGAACCGCAAGGCTTGGCGCTCATAAATCCTTCAATGTGCTCGCGCATCGCTTCGGAAGGCGTATCGCGGTAACGCCGCTCCAGGTTGTTCACGATGCCTTCGAACGGCACGAAGGCTTCCTTCCGGTGGCCGAAGTCGTTCTCGTACAGAAAGCGCACCTTCTCCCCGCCGGTTCCGTAGAGCAGCTTCTTCATCTGCTCCGTCGTCAGCTCCGATACCGGAACGTTCTGCGGGATGCCGTAGTGGACGCACACCGCGCTGAGGAACTGCGGATAATAATTCGAGGTGCTGCCCGCCCAAGCCAGGAACGCGCCTTCCTCAATCGTCAAACTCGTATCCGGCACAAGCAGGTCCGGATCGACGATCATCTTGGCGCCAAGACCGTCGCATTCCGGACAGGCGCCGAACGGGCTGTTGAACGAAAACATTCTCGGAGATAGCTCGTCGATGCTGAAGCCGCATTCCGGACAAGCCAGATTGGAGCTGAACAGCAGCTCCTCCTGATCGATCACATCGACCAGCACGCGGCCTTCCGCCAGCTTGAGCGCCGTCTCGAGCGAATCCGCCAGACGCGCATGCACGTCCGGCTTCACGACGATACGGTCGATTACCACTTCGATGCTGTGCTTTTTGTTTTTCTCCAGCTCAATCTTCTCGCTAAGCTCGCGCAGCTCGCCGTTGACGCGCACGCGGACATACCCTTGCTTCTGAATGTCCGCCAGCAGCTTCGCGTGCTCGCCCTTGCGTCCCGATACGATAGGCGCTAAAATCTGCAGCTTCGTCCGCTCCGGATACTCCATAATGCGGTCCACCATCTGTTGAACCGTCTGCGACGTAATTTCGATGCCGTGCTCCGGACAATGCGGCTTACCTATTCGTGCGAAGAGCAGGCGAAGATAGTCGTATATTTCGGTTACGGTGCCGACTGTGGAGCGAGGGTTGCGGCTCGTTGTTTTCTGGTCGATCGAGATCGCCGGAGACAAACCTTCTATAGAATCCACATCCGGCTTCTCCATCTGTCCAAGAAATTGCCGCGCGTACGCGCTAAGCGATTCCACATACCGGCGCTGGCCTTCAGCGTAAATCGTGTCAAAAGCTAGCGACGACTTGCCGGAGCCGCTCAGTCCCGTCAGCACGACAAACTTGTCGCGCGGAATGGTCACATCGATATTTTTCAAATTGTGGGCGCGCGCGCCCTTTACAACAATCTTATCATTTGCCACTGGTTTCTCCTCCTACTATCCCATCTCCGCGCGAAGCTCCAGAAGCGCGTCGCGCAGCTCCGCGGCGCGTTCAAACTGCAAGCTTTTGGCCGCTTCCTTCATCTCGCTCTCCAGCCGCTCGATCAGCGACTGGCGCTCTTTCTTGGACATCTTGCCCGGATCCGTACCCGTCAAATAATCCGCCTTCTGCTCGGCGACCTTCGTCGCTTCGATGACGTCATGCACCCGCTTGCGGATCGTCTGCGGCTTAATGCCATGCTTCTCGTTGAAGGCGATTTGAATGGCGCGGCGGCGCTCCGTCTCTTTAATCGCCCGATCCATCGAGTCGGTAATTTTGTCCGCGTACATAATAACCCGGCCTTCCGAGTTCCTCGCGGCCCGCCCGATCGTCTGGATGAGCGAGCGGTCGGAGCGAAGGAAGCCCTCCTTATCCGCATCCAGTATCGCAACCAGCGACACCTCCGGGAGGTCGAGACCTTCCCGCAGCAGGTTGATGCCGACCAGCACATGGAATACGCCGAGTCGCAGATCGCGCAGAATGGCGAGACGCTCCAGCGTCTTAATGTCCGAATGCAAATACCGCACTTTGATGCCGACTTCCTTCAAATAGTCGGTCAAATCCTCCGCCATCTTCTTCGTCAGCGTCGTCACAAGCACGCGTTCGTCCTTGGCGATACGATCCCGGACCTCCTCAAGCAGGTTGTCGATCTGGCCTTTCGTCGGACGCACGTCGATGATCGGATCGAGCAGACCCGTCGGCCGGATGATTTGTTCGATCATCGTCGGGCAATGCTCCAGCTCATACGGTCCAGGCGTTGCCGAAACGTAAATCAGCTGCTTCGTCTTCTGCTCAAACTCCTCGAACCGCAATGGACGGTTGTCCATCGCCGACGGCAAGCGGAAGCCGTGGTTGACGAGCATTTCCTTTCGAGCCCGGTCCCCGTTGAACATGGCGCGAATTTGCGGCAGCGATACATGGGATTCGTCGATGACGACGAGGAAATCGTCCGGAAAATAATCAAGCAGCGTGTATGGCGTCGCGCCTCTTTCCCTGAAGGTCAGCGGACCGGAGTAGTTCTCGATGCCGGAGCAGAAGCCCATCTCGGCCATCATCTCGAGATCGTAGCGCGTACGCTGCTCCAGCCGCTGCGCTTCCAGCAGCTTGCCCTGCTCGCGCAGCTCCGCCAGCCGTTCCTCCAGCTCGCGTTCGATGTTCGCAAGCGCCAGCTTCATCGTTTCTTCGCGCGTAACGAAGTGAGATGCAGGGAAGATTGCGACGTGCTCCCGCTCGCCTATAATTTCGCCTGTCAAAACGTCAATTTCCGAAATGCGCTCGATTTCGTCTCCGAACAGCTCGACTCTAATAGCCCGTTCATTGTTCGCGACGGGGAAAATTTCTATAATATCTCCGCGGACGCGGAACGTTCCGCGCGTAAAGCTGATATCGTTGCGCGCGTATTGGATATCGACCAGCTTATGAAGAATCTCATCCCGCGATTTCTCCATGCCCACCCGCAGCGAAAGCACCAGGCTGCCGTATTCGGTCGGCGAACCTAAGCCGTATATACACGATACGCTCGCTACAATAATCACGTCGCGTCTGTCGAACAGCGCGCTTGTCGCGGAGTGGCGAAGCTTATCGATCTCGTCGTTGATGCTGGAGTCCTTTTCGATGAAGGTGTCTGTGGATGGGATGTAGGCTTCCGGCTGGTAATAGTCGTAGTAACTAACGAAGTATTCTACCGCATTGTCGGGGAAGAAGGTTTTGAATTCGCTGCACAGCTGCGCCGCAAGCGTCTTGTTGTGGGCGATGACGAGCGTCGGCCTGTTCAGCTTCTGAATCACGTTCGCGATCGTATACGTCTTGCCCGTTCCGGTTGCCCCCAGCAGCGTCTGATGGCGCTTGCCCGCTTTCACGCCCTCTACAAGCTCCTTAATCGCCTTCGGCTGATCGCCTTGGGGCTTGTATTCGGATGTTAACTGGAACGCTTGATTTCCCTGTAATGGTTCCGCCACTTCAATATCCCCCCACCGTCTTCTATATTCACATTATAGTCACAATCTTGTATTTCAAGCGCCCTAACGGCTAGGGCGTCCCAGATGTCGAAACAAATAAGAATATGTGTTCCCATTCATTATAGCGTTAACACCTGCAGGTTGCAATGAAAGTTATAAATCGGATTGCCTTGCCGCGAACCAGATCTCTATTCTATTTTTGTATAGAAATTGTCGAGTTCTGACGTATATACTTGGTAACATCTGTCTACTTACCCGCAAGATTGCAAAAAAGGAGGATCGCGCACGGCAATCTATCCAATTATACTCGCACCAATCATTAAGGAAACAGAAGAATTCGATGTAAGCAGAAAGGTAGGTTTGTAATGAGGAAGTCCCGTGTAAGAAATCAATTACAATCTTCGTTCGGACGGCTCCTTCACAGCTTTGGTCTCGATTCCGTCACCAAAGGCAAGCTGAGGACCGGTCTGAAAAAAAGCGTAGCGTCCATCATCTCTTTAATGCTGGTGCTGCAAGCGGCGCTTGTCACTGGCATTATGCATACCTCCGCTGCGCCGATCGACAATAACAGTCAAATTGTAAAACAGGTGCTGTTAATGAAAGGCCAGGGCCACGCACAGAGCGCCATCGAAGGCTGCTTTGCTTCGCCTGAAGGCTGCGGTTCCGTAACTGCCGCGGTCAAAAACGAAGGAGGCTCCTTGGTCAGTTATTCAGACACCTTCGAAACAACGTTAGGAGCGACAGACTATCCGTTCACCCTCGCTTATGAGTGGGCCATCACGGAAGAGCAAGCCGCGGAAGGAGGAACGTATATCTTCACTCTGCCGGACGCGCTCATTATAGAAACGGACATTCAAGACGAGCCGATTGGCCCCGCAGGCACCTTCTCGGTCGACAAGGATACGAAGCAGGTTACCGTGAACTTCGTCGCGCAGCCGGGCCCTGCGGAGAACTACCACTTAAAAGGCGGCCTTGTGGTTGCTGCCTGGCTGGATGAAACGATCGAAATCGTGAACAACGAGATCGTGATGAACATCCCGATCAGCCAAACCGGCAACTTGGACGTCCGCATCCCCGTAGAATTCCAGGGATCGGGCCCGAACGTCGACAAACGGCTCGATATCTCCAAAGGCGTCGGAGGCGTCGACAGGACGGTTAACACATCCGAGGTTTATTGGGTAATCGACGTGAATACCGCTCTTTCCAATATCGGACAAGCAGTTGTGAACGACATCCTGCCGGACGATCTGGAGCTGGTTGAGAGCAGCGTGAAGGTCTACAACCTGAATGTCAGCCTGAACGGCGCCGTAACGGAAGGCGGAGAAGTCGCCGGCTTCACGGCCGACACAAGCACGCCCGGACAATTCAGTCTTGATCTGGGAAGCATCAAATCGGCTTATCGCATCAAATTCACGACGAAAGTGAAAAGCGACGCCGTCATTTCGGAAACACCCAAAGAATTAACCAATAATGTTCAACTGCTTGATGGGTCTGAAATAAAAGATTCCAGCAACGCGAAGATTTCCGTGCAGCGCGGACAACTGCTCCGTAAAGTCTATAACGAGGGCAGCTACGATCCGGTCAACGGGCACCTGGTAACATGGACCGTCCTGTTCAACTTCGGCGAGACGCAGCACAACAGCCCTAAGCTGACCGATACGCTCCCTCAAGGTCAGGAGCTTGTTCCAGGCTCGGTAACGGTTGAAGCTGTGGAAGTAAACGCCACCGGCCAGCCCGGAGCCAAAAAAGCGGATGTTCTGCCAGGAACCGATCCGGGAACCTTCACGCTCAGCAATCCCGGTACCGGCACCTTCGATCTGACGCTGAACGGCACGGTCAGCGACGCGTACAAAATCGTCTACCAGACGAGAGCTAAAGCCGACTCGCCAATCACGAAAGATTTTACAAGCTCCAATAAGATTGAATACATGGGTGAAGGCCCTGGCGTAACGTTTAATTATAAACATCGCATCATTTCGAAAACGGGCAGCATTATCGACTTCGCCAACAAAAAGATCCGATGGTCGATGACGCTCAATCAAAACGGCTACTGGTTCAAAGGCACCGCGGACAATAAACTCCGTCTGACGGATACGTTCACGAACCGCGGGCTTGCGTTCGATCCCGGCTCGATGGTCATTACCCCTAAAGGCGGCGCAGCCTTGACGGAGAGCGTTCATTATACGGTCGTATCTACAAAAGATTCGGGAGACCCGTCTATCGAATCCGGCTTTATTATCGAATTTGCGGACAGCTACGATTTCAACAAAGAGCATACGATCACGTATACGACGACATACGATTATGATCTTTACACCGCTCCTTGGAATCCGAACAGCAATTATACATTTACGAATAAAGGCGATTTCGCTTGGCAGGAGATCGTTGACAGCTTAGGAACAACGAAGATCGGCGGCAGCGGCAGCCAGAGCGCAGCTTTTACCGTCGAGCCTACGGGAAGCAATCGTTACAACGGCTACAAAACCGGCGTATACGATGCGCATACGAAGACCATTGAGTGGAACGTTCTGATTAACTACCACAACGAATCCGTCCAAAATGCAGTCGTGAAGGACGTACTGGAATCCGGACAGAAACTGCTTGGCAATGTAACGGTTAAGCGCATGAATATTTCGGCCGATTCGCAAGGCAACCTGACGGAGGCCGCAACGCTTGTGAAGGACGCTCCGAACGGTTACACCGTTATTTATGATGAAAGCGGCGCGGATCCGGTGCTTACGGTGGACTTCAATTCGGAGTACATTTCCGGACCGCATCTGATTACCTTTACGACCAGTTTAGAAGGCAAGCTGGTGCCGGCCACTATTGAAAATACGGCGAAATTCACCAGCGACAACGGCTATCACGCAACGCTCAACACGAATGTGTCCGTAAAATTCGGCAATGAGTTTATAGTGAAGAACTTTAAACAAAATGCCAGCGCTATGCGGCTTGCCGAATGGACGATGTGGGTCAACCGCAGCTTGTCCAGACTCGACAACGTGATCATTGAAGACAGACCGGACGAATACCAAACTTTGGTGCCCGACTCCTTTAAGCTGTATAAAGCTGTGCCTAATGTAGAGAATCCATCGCAGGACAGCCACTTCACGCTTACGGAAGCGGATCCGGACGATTATGAAGTTACGGTAAGCATCGATCCGGCTACCAATCGCGAAATGTTTACGCTTGAACTTTTCGGTTCCATCGAAACGGCGTACAAGCTGACTTACGAAACTTTGCTTGCGAAGGGCGTTACATCCGTAACCTCCAATCAGTACAAGCTTCTAGCCGATCAGAAGCAAGTGACGAGCACACCGTCGCAGCACCGGTTTAACGTGAATAAAAACTCGGCATCCGGCTTTACGTTCCCGGACAACGCAAAGTATAAAGGCAGCGTGAAGCTTCTTAAGCAGCCGGCGGAAAACCCAACCCTCACTTTGCAGGGCGCTGAATTTAAAATTGCCGCCAAATACGGTGACTTTACCGCAACCGGCGTAACGGACGAACACGGTATCGTATCCTTCGACGACCTGCCGTTCGACCAATACGAGCTGGTTGAGGTCAAAGCGCCTAACGGATACCTGCTGGATCCGACCAAACACAATATTATTTTGAACGCGACAGGCCAGAAAGAAATTGTATTAAGCAATAAACGTTCCAGCCAGCTGGGCAATTACGTATGGCTGGACCGGGATCGCGACGGCATTCAAGACGCTGACGAGAGCGGCATTAACGGCGTGACGGTTAAGCTGTACAAAGCCGGAGAAACCACGCCTATCCGGACGACAACCACCGCCAACAAATCGACCGGAGCAGGAGACGTTCCAGGCTATTACCTGTTTGACGAGCTTGAACCTGGCGATTACGTCGTTGAATTCCAGTGGCCTTACGATTACGAGCTTACGAAGGAAGTTTCCGGATCTCCTGATACGGACTCGAATCCTCTGGACGACGATAACAAAACGAATATCATTACATTGGACAGCAGCAACAATTTTACCGATTGGACAATCGACTTGGGGCTTGTAGCCAAAGGCGAAATCGGCAACTATGTATGGCTCGACCGTGACCGCGACGGTCTGCAGGATGCCGGGGAACCAGGACTTAATAACATTGAGGTTATTTTGTTCAAAGAAACCGGCGGCGTCCGGACCGAGGTCGCGCGGACGATCACAGCCAACAGTCCGTCCACAAATACACCGGGTTACTATCTGTTTGACCAGCTCGTATCCGGCGATTATTACGTCCAATTTAACGTGCCGATAAGCTATGAAGTGACAACGGCAGAAGCAGGGTCGGATGACGAGCAGGACTCCAACGCAACGGACCCGGCCGGCGTCACCGACAAAATCACGATCGGACCTGGCAGCTGGATCGACCATAGCATCGATCTGGGTCTTCAAGGCAAAGGCAAAATCGGCGATTATGTATGGTTCGATACGAACGATAACGGCGTACAAGACAGCGACGAGGACGGTATCGCGGAAATCGAAGTAAGACTGTACAAAGAGAACGGAAGCGGAACGCGTGAGCTGATCGAGACGCAAAAAACCGACAGCAACGGCTGGTACTTGTTCGATCATCTCGAGCAAGGCGACTATTATGTATGGTTCCAGACGCCTTCGATCTATAAGCTGGCGAAGTCTGAATCGGCAGCCGCTACGCCTGCAACCGACTCGAACAAAATTCACGAAACGGGCTCCGACCAAGGCTTCACCGTGAACAAAATTACGATCGGCGGGCTGCAGCCTTGGGAAGATTTGACGATCGACCTTGGCTTCACCGGCAAAGGCGCGATCGGCAACTATGTATGGCACGACCGGAACCGCGACGGCATTCAGAACGAAGGAGCCGAGCACGGCATTAACGGCGTTACCGTTTCCCTTTATAAGGGTTCGCCAACCGGCACGCCGTACCGGACGGATGTGACCAAAACCGAAAACGGCCAGCCGGGCTATTACAGCTTCACCGAGCTGCCTGAAGGCACTTATTATGTGAAATTTGATTATCCGGAGCAATACGAACAAACGATAGCGGAAAGCGACGAGGATGCGGAGAACGGATCCAACGCGCTGAACGCCTCCAATACGACCGGAGCCATTGTTATCGGGGAAAATGCCAGCCCGTTCGGCTGGGTAAACCCGAGCATTGACCTGGGGCTTGTCGCGAAAGGCAGCATCGGCAACTACGTTTGGCTCGACCGCAACCGCAACGGCATCCAGGACGAGGCAGCAGAGGAAGGCTTAAACGGCATTACGGTTAAGCTTTATAAAGACAGCGCATCCGGAACCGCTTATGCGGAAACCGTAACGGCCGACGGACCGGACGGCAAACCGGGCTACTATCTGTTCGATAATCTGGCCAGCGGAGACTACTACGTGCAAATCATGCTGGATGACAGCCACGAAGTAACGCTGGCGAACCAAGGCAGCGGGGATCAAGCCGATGGCAGCGATTCGAACGACGTTAATGCGCAGGGCTTCACCTCCGTTATTCCAATTGCCGAGAACGGGCCAAAAGGCTGGAACGATTTGACGATCGACTTTGGAATCGTCCGCAAAGGCTCGATCGGCGACTACGTCTGGTTAGACAGCAACACTAACGGCAAGCAAGACGAGAATGGGGACGCAGGGTTTAACGGCATAACAGTCAAACTCTACGATTCGAACAAGACGTTAATTGCCGAAACAAAAACGGCTACCAAAGCCGGAAAACAGGGTTACTATTTATTCGATCATCTGGTTGAAGGCGACTACTACGTACAATTCGATACGCCAGCCGGTTATATTACGACCACAGCAGGAGCGAACGGCGTTCAACCGGACGAAGACTCCAATCCGGTCTTCAACGGATTTACGGAAGTTATTTCGATCGGTCCGGGCACGACTTGGGGCGATATGACCATCGACCAAGGATACTATTTTATCCCGTTTATTCCAGGACCGGCACCGACGCCGACACCGACTCCGACTCCGGGACCGGAGGAGAGCGTACCGCCGGGAGAAACGGAAGAGCCAAGCGCAACTCCGTCTCCTACGCCAACGCCTGCTCCTACGCCGACACCGGGAGGAACACCGAAACCAACTGTACCGTCTCCTACTCCAATTACGGAAACGACGAAGGAGGAAACACCGGTCCAAGGCGAGGTGGACGTTCCGAAAGGCGGCGATACCAAAATCGGAACGCCTCCAGCGAACGGCAATGTGACCGTAACGCCTGACGGCAAATGGGTGTACACCCCGAAACCGGGCTATACCGGAAAAGACCGCTTCTCTGTCATTGTCCGCAACGAAAGCAATGAAGAAGAAGAACTATGGTTTGAAATCGATGTCGACCCGATTCCGAAAGGCACGGTTGACGTGACGCCGGACATCGATAACCTGCCGAAAACCGGCCAGACCGACTATACGCTACTGTACTTGCTTGGCGCAGCCTTAATTGGCGGCGGCGTATTGCTCAGACTGTACGGAAAACGCAGAACTCGTTAATCATTCGCTTAATAAACAAGAACAAGGGCCGCTCCAGTGGAGCGGCCCTTGTTTTATTTTTGATTACAAATTCGAGGCTTCGGATTCCGTCCGCCCTCTTCGGTTCGCGGCCTTCAGCCCGCGGATCAGCGCCAGCAAGGATGCCGGTCCGTTCGCTGCGTAATAATTCGCCTGTTCGTCCGGCGCCAAAATAACGCCAAGCTGATGATGCTCACCCGCATATCGGGCGCGCTGCGCAAACTTCAGTTCGCCTTCCGTGTTGTAGACCTCAAGCTTGCAGAACGCCGAGTTGACGGCAAGCGCCTCGTACAGCTCTTCCTTCGAGAAGACGCGTCTACCGTTCACTTTATGCAAAGTCTCTCCGGCGAGCAGTCCCATCGCTTCCGCGGGCGTCCCCGGCACGATGCCCAGTATGCGCAGCCCGCGCGCGTCATGGACATACAGCGGCGTTCGCTTTGACTCCGCCAGCTTGCTGCGCCATATTAGCGCCTCATGCAGCACGAAGGACAAGACCGCGGCCAGCGGCAGGAGCGCCGGCTGCCACCAAGCCGCTATTGCCGCGGCTCCCAAAATTATGCTGTAAGCAAGCAGCCCCTGCGCCGCATGCTTGGCTTTCGCCTTCGGAAGCATGGCGCGCGTCATTTCCGTCATCCCAATGACCATCGGGAGCGCCACTATCGTCCACCCCTGCGACCAGTCCGCGCCGAACAACGGCGTCCATGGCAGCGTTAATGTGGACGCATGGCCCGCGGCAGCCGAATCGGCAACCGGCGCTAGAAGGAACAGCGGCACCGGCCAGAAGCCCTGCAGCATATAGCCGCCGACCAGCTTGCCGCGCTTGCCTTCAAGGAACAGCGGCGTTGACAGCCGGTCGCCATGCAGCTTTACGAGAAGCGCCTCCGCCAAATGAAGGAGCGCGACGAGCAGCAGCAATCCGGAGCCGTCGATGCCCTCAAGCGAGGCTGCCGCAGCGCCAAGCCAGTCCGCCCGCTCCGCAAGGGGCGTAAAGCCGACGATCCACTGCAGCAGAAGGATGATCCCCGCGCTATAGGCGAAGCATAGATATCGTATCCGAATGATCATAAGCAGCGCGGCCACTGCCCACAGCCATATGACGGCGGTTCCCGACAGCGTCGCGCCGATAAAAGCGCCCGCAAGCGACGCCGCGAGCCCCGCCAACAAGCCCATCAGCACCGCCTTCGCCGTGAGGCCGATCCAATTATGAAGCTTAACGGCAAACAGCTGCCGTTCCATTCTCATTTGCCTGCTGTACTGAAGGATGATGAATAAAACCGCGATATAATAAAAAGGTTGTATCAACAGCTGTAAGACCGCTTCTCCTAGCAGCTCCAGCATAGCCTGTGCCGTATCCAAGGCGTACACTCCCCTATCCGCTTTCGTATCGGTCAAGTAGAAAAAAGGGCTGACCTCGACTCGCGAAGCCAACCCTTTTATCATTCGACACGGCCGCGTTATTTCCTGCCTACGGCTTTGACCGCTTCCAGCAGCTGCGTGTCATTCTCTTTGTTCTGGATCCACTTGATGACGGCCTGCTCCAGCGTTTGCGCCGTTTTCCCGTCGATCTCCCCTGTTACCGGCAAACGATGCTCCGACTGGAACTTTTTCACGGCATCCGCCGTTTCTTCGCCGAAATAGCCGTCCTCGCGCTTCGGCTCGTAGCCCAGCCCATGCAGCATAATCTGAGCGCTGCGCACCTGCTCGCTTAAGCTGTCCGGCTTCAAGGTTTCCTTCAAATTCAACCTCGCAACCGTGTAAATATCCGGCGGCTCCACTACAATATCCGGCTTAATGCCCTTCTCATGGATCCAATTGCCGTTAGGCGTCAGCCACTTCGCGATCGTCATCTTCACGAGGCTTCCGTCTCCAAGCGCCTTATTGTAGCTGACTTGAACGGTGCCTTTCCCGAACGACTGCTCGCCGATTACCGTAGCGCCGGCCGCCTCCTGCAAAGCGCCGGCTAAAATCTCAGACGCGCTTGCGCTGCCTTTGTTCGTAAGCACAGCGATCGGATACGGCTTCTGCTCGCCGCCCTTCGCCAGCGTCTTCTCGCGGTTGCCGTTCCGGTCCTCGACCTGGACAACCGTCGAGCCTTCCTTCATCATAAGCTGCGATATTTCGATGACCACCGGCAGCACGCCGCCCGGATTATTGCGGACGTCGAGCACCAGCCCCTTGATGCCCTGGCCCTCAAGCTTCTTCAGCTCTTCCTTAAACCGCTTCGCCGTATTCAGCGAAAACTGCCGGATTTCAATAACGCCGATCCCGTCCGGCCTCAGCGTGCCGTATACCGTCTCAACGTCGATATCATCGCGAATCAGCACCACTTGAATCGGCTCCGCAAAGCCGCTCCGTTTCACGACCAGCTTCGCCTTTGTTCCTTTGGGCCCGCGAATCTTCGCGACCGCCTCCTGCAAGCTTAAGCCGTCCAAGCTTACTCCGTTGACGGACACCAGCTCATCCCTAGCCAGCAGACCTGCATGCTCGGCAGGCGAGCCTTTGATTGGAGAGACGACGATAATCTTTCCATTCTCCGTCGTTACCTCCGCGCCGATCCCGGTAAAGCTGCCTTCGATCGATTCCGAGAAATGCTGCGCGACTTCCTCCTCCATATAGACGGAATAAGGGTCGTCCAGCGCCTCCATCATGCCGCTGATCGCGCCGTCCAGCAGCTCGTCCCGATCGACGTCTTCATAATATTTGGTCTCGATGAGCTCAATGACCGCATTCAGCTTACTCAGCTCATCCTTATTCAGCCGGTACTCGCTTCCGTCTCCCGCTGCCGCGGCGGCAACGGCCGCGCTTCCCTTCTCTTCGCGCGGCTTCAGCCATTGATCGGCCATCGTAAGCGTCACCAGTACGGAGGCGATCATGGTCATCAAGACAAAAGTGAAAACAGTACGTCCCTTGAAATACACCTCGGTACACCACCTTCATTAATTTCCAGCTTACAAGACCATCCTAGTATATGACAAGCGTACAGTAATTATTTGCCGGTTACCAATCTTATGGCACCTTCTTGCGTAAGAAGGCAGCCCTGTCGCTTACGGGCTGCCTTCTCTCAAACGCTATTTCAAATAACCGCCCGGATTAACCGGAACTTCGTTTTTACGAACTTCAAAATGTAAATGAGGCCCTGTCGAATTACCCGTGCTACCCACTTCTGCGATTTTGTCGCCCTTCTCTACGTTATCCCCTACGTCGACCAATAGTCCGCCGTTGCGAATATGGCCGTACAGCGTCCACAGCCCGTTGCCGTGGTCAATGATGACACAGTTGCCGTATCCGCTCCACCATTGCGATACGATCACGACGCCCGCTTCCGCCGCATAAATCGATGTGCCTTGCGGCGCGCCGAAGTCGATGCCGGTGTGCGTGTGCTTCGCGCCCGTAATCGGATGCACCCGCGTGCCGAAATTCGACGTGACGCGTACGGTGCCCTTCAGCGGCATGCCGAGCTTGCCGCCCGTGTAAGGATTTTTGATCCGGTTTTTCTCCGCGTTCAGCTTGGATACCTTCGAAGCCAGCGCGACGAGCAGCTGCTCCTGCTCCTCGCTGATCAGCTCAAGCTCTTCAAGCGTCTCCGACAATTGGTCGAGGTTCTCGTTGTAGCTTGCGATCAGCACTTCTTTGTCCGCTTCCTTCTTGACCAGCTCCGCCTGCTGGAGCTCCAGCTCCTGATAGATCGCTTCGAGCTCGGCGTACTGCGTCTCAATCTCGGCTTTCTTCTTTTCCACGGCCTCTTTTTCTTTTTTCAGCTGCTCCACCATGTCGCGGTCAGAGTTCAAAATCGTCTGCAGCGCATCGAAACGGTCCAAGAAATCCGAGAAGCTGGTGGCGCTAAGCAGCACGTCCATATACGATACGAAGCCGTTCGTATACATCGTTCTCATGCGCATTTCGAGAAGCTCCTCGCGTTCGACAACCCGCTTCTCCGCTTCCTCGAGCTCCACGCCGCTTTGAACGAGCTCCTCTTGCTTCGCATCCTTCTCGGCCTGCTTCTTATTTTTTGCAATTGCGATTTTATCGATCTCTTTCATCAGCGATTTGATTTCCGCTTCAAGATCTTCTTTTTTCGCCGAAATCGTCTGCTTTTTCTGCTCCGCGTTTCTGGCTTCGCGTTCCGCTTCCGCGGCCCTGCGCTCCGCTTCCCGAATCTGCTTGTTCGCTGCCGCAATATCCTTCTCGATTTGCGCGAGAGAAGCCGCTTTGACTTCCCCGCCTCCGGCCGGCTGTACGGTAAATACCGCAAACAGCGCCGCCGCGATCAATAACGCGCTTATCCTTTTCATCTTCTTCATCTCTGAACACCTCACCTACACTTTCAAATACTTGCGTACCGAAATGGTGCTGCCCCAAATGCCGATCAAGGTGCCGATAATCAAAATCAAGGAGGCCGCCATCATGCCGGCTTCCTTCATCGGCACAAGCTGAATCAGCATAAGCGACAGATCTAGCTGCGTCAGCTTAATAATCTGTCCGTAGCAGATAAGAACAACGACCGTCGTCAGAACGGAGCTGACAAATCCGATGAGCGCTCCTTCAATAAAGAACGGCCAGCGGATGAACGCGTTCGTCGCTCCTACCAGCTTCATGATGCCGATTTCTCTGCGTCTAGCGATAATCGTCATCTTGATCGTGTTCGAGATGAGGAACATCGCCGTTATCCCTAGTCCCACAACAATAACCAAACCGATGTTGCGGACCGCATTTGTAATTTTAAACAGCTTCTCTACGTAGCCTTCGCCATACTTGATTTTGGAGATCGGGTTCGTGCCGTCCGCTTTATTAATGGAATCGATCTGCGCCGCAACCGCTTCAACGGTCTGCGGATCATACACGTCCACGACATAAGAGATCGGCAGCGGATTGTTCTCGTTGTTGTAACCCTCGAGCCAATCGCCGTTTTCCTCGCCCATGGCCTCCTTCAGAATCTGCAAGCCTTCCTCTTTGGAGACGACGGTTACTTTGCTGACTTCGGTAATGTTGCCGATTTTGGTCTGAAGCTCCGTTACTTTCGCTTCCTCCACATTCGTCTGCAGGTAAACCTTGATTTGTACTTTGCTTTCAATCTGGTCCGCCATAAAGTTGACATTCATGGCCAGCAGGACGAAAATGCCGAGAATAAACAGCGAAATGAAAATCGAGCTCATCGAGGCAAAAGACATCCAGCCGTTCCGAATGATGTTTTTCGCGCCTTCGCGCAAATGACGGAGAATCGTGCTAAATTTCATAGCCGTACTCTCCTCTCGCTTCGTCGCGAACGATGTTGCCGTTCTCGATCGCAATAACCCGCTTGCGCATGTTGTTCACGATATCCCGGTTATGCGTCGCCATTACAATTGTCGAACCTCGGAAGTTGATCTCCTCGAGCAGATTCATAATGCCCATGGACGTCTCGGGGTCCAGGTTCCCCGTAGGCTCGTCCGCGACAATGACCGACGGATTATTGACTATTGCCCGGGCAATCGACACCCGCTGCTGCTCGCCGCCCGACAGTTGTGAAGGCAGAGAAGCGTGCTTATGCTTCAATCCGACAAGATCCAGCACTTCCATCGTCCGCTTCTTAATGATCCGGCGCGGAGCCTCGATTACCTCCATCGCGAACGCTACATTTTCGTAGACGGTCAGCTTCGGAAGCAGTCTGAAATCCTGGAATATAACGCCGATATTTCTTCTCACGTACGGGATTTTGCGAGGCTTCAGCTTGCCGATATTAAAACCGTTTACCGAGATTTGCCCTTTGGTCGGCACTTCTTCCCGGTAAATCAGCTTCATAAATGTTGACTTGCCTGCGCCGGACGGGCCGACGACATAAACAAACTCATTTCGATCTATACGAACCGACACGCCGCGCAGCGCATGGGTGCCGTCGGCGTACGTCTTCCATATGTCGTGCATTTCTATCACGTTATCACATCCTGTTTATAGTCAGTTCTACTATTTCGACAGCGTATGGCTAATTCCTTCAACAATCCGCTTTTTTCATGATTCTCATTATCCGGCTGTTTGTCGAAAAACATTACCATTTACCGCCTATTCCGCTCCTGCTTCCGTCATTGCGCCAGCCGTTCCCGCATATGCTGTAATACTGTTTTCTTAGAGGAAGGGTGTTCGGGGATGGGAAAGCTGCGAATTTTCGTCATATCGCTTGTGTCGGTTTTGGCAGTGCTTGTTGCGGCCGGTCTCGTGCTGCTGTGGAAATATGCGGAGCAGGATGTGGTGCCCCAAGGGGTCAAAGCGGGCGAGATTGCGATTGGCGGGATGCCGATCGACGACGCGGTCGCCTTACTGGACCGGTATGAAGACGCGCTGGCCAAAAGGAGCATTACCATAGAAGCCAATCAGGCGGCAAAGGACCAAAAGCAATGGAGCGTCGCCGAGCTTGGCTACAAGGCGGAATTTGCGGGAGCCAAAGAAGCGCTGTTGAAGCTAAGGGAAGGAAGCTTGTGGGATCGGGCTAAGTACCGGTATTCGTTTCAAAAGAGCTTTCCGCTTAGCCAAAGCTGGGACCGGGCGGCGTTCGAGTCCGCTTTGCGCCAGCAGTGGAGCTGGATTGAAAGCAATGAGCCCCGTAATGCGGAGAGAGAAATAACGGAGGATGACGAGGTGCGGTACACGCCTCATACGGACGCCTATAGGCTGGACTTAGACGGGTTAGTCGAGCAGGTGAACAGCTGGGCGGTGGTGAAGCCAGGCGAGGTCAACGAGGAATGGACGGATGAGAAGCGGTCTTTCACGGCGGAGCTGCCCATCACCGTTATTCATCCTGAGGTTACGCTGGAAGAGCTGCAGGAGGAAGGCATCGACCGGCGGATCATGTCGTTTACGACGGACTTTGCAACAAGCGCGGAAGGCCGCGCGCATAACGTTACGATAACGGCTGAAAGCTTGGATGGATGGTATTTGAAGCCAGGAGAAGTTTTTTCCTACAGCGAACTGATTGCCAAGGTGGAAAAAGACCACGAATATCGCGAAGCGCCCGTCATACTGAATGGCAGACTGGTGCCAGGGATCGGCGGCGGCATTTGTCAGGTGTCCAGCACCCTGTATCAGACTGTGCTGAGGGCAGGCCTGGAAATCGTGGAGCGCCGCAACCACTCCTTGCCCGTCGCTTACTTGCCGCTCGGTCATGACGCGACGTACGCAACGGACGCCATTGACTTCAAATTCCGCAACTCGACAGGCAAGGCGCTGCTCATACGCACCGAGGTCAAGGACCGGAAGGTAACCGTCAAGCTGTTCGGCACGATGCCGGAGAATGAGCGCTATGACATCGAGTCGGTTACACTGAGCACCGTTGAGCCCGGAACGCAGCAAAAGGTGAACCCTGCCCTCCCCGTCGGCAAAACGGTCGTCGTGGAGCAAGGCAAGCCGGGCTACGTCGTGGAGACGTACCGCACCTTGGTGCGTGACGGCGAAGTCGTGTCACGCGAGCGCGTATCGAAGGACACGTACCGCGCGCAGCCGACCCTGATCGAGGTCGGTCCCTCCTCGCCGGACGCTACGCCTCAGCCGCCAGCGTCTCCCGCTCCTGGCGAGGGGCTCGTCGAGGACGGGGTGTGAGGGGATAGCTCTTTAAGCTCTAGTTATGCGATTTAGTGGCGCCTCGCGTGCTTATTTCCTCGGCTCGAGCTGCTTTGGTTGATTTTAGCTCGTGTGGCGTTACTATTCGCGCTTTGGAGACGCTTCTGCCGATTTAAGCTCGTGTGGCGGCACTACTCGTTCTCTGGAGTCGCTTTTGGCGATTTAGTGGCGTCTCGCGTGCTTATTTCCTCGGATGGTGCTGCTTTTGCCGATTTAAGCTCGCGTGGCGTTACTACTCGCGCGCTGGAGTCGCTTTTGGCGATATAGTGGCGTCTCGCGTTGCTTATTTCCTCGGATGGTGCTGCTTATGTGGATTTAAGCTCGTGTAGCGACACTAATTGCTCTATGGAGACGCTTCTGCCGATTTAAGCTCGTGTGGCGGCACTACTCGTGCTCTGGAGGCGCTTTTGGCGATTTAGTGACGCCTGGCGTGCTTATTTTCTCGGCTGGAGCTGCTTTTGCGGGTTTAAGCTCGTGTGGCGTGACTACTCGCGCGCTGGAGTCGCTTTTGGCGATTTAGTGGCGCCTCGCGTGCTTATTTCCTCGGATGGTGCTGCTTTTGCCGATTTAGGCTCGTATGGCGATACTATCTGCTTTTTGGAGTCGCTTTTGGCGATTTAGTGGCGTCTCGCGTGCTTATTTCCTCGGTTGAAGCTGCTTTTGCGGATTTTAGCTCGTGTGGTGGCACTATTCGCGCGCTAGAGACGCTCTTGCGATCTGGTGGCGCCTCAACTGCCTGGGAACCTGCCGCATAATCGCAACAAGACAAGTCTGGACTAGATGACTTGGCCGATGGAGATATTGATCTTGTAATGCCCGAACTCCAAGATTTTGTCGAGCAGGATGGAGAGCTCGTGGTGGTCCGCGACATGAACCTTGAGCAGAAAACAAGGCTCGCCGCTTACGCGGTGGGCTTCTTTTATTTGTTCGAGACCTTTAATGAATTCCTGAAATTTCGTATGCTTGTAATCCTTCATCATGACGGTGACAAATACGCACATGCCGTTGCCGATCCGCGCCTCGTTCACTTTCACCGTATAGCCTTCGATGACGCCCAGCTCCTCCAGCCTCTGAATGCGGTTCGCTACAGCCGCGCCTGTCATATGAATCTGCTCGCCAATCTGCTTCCACTGCACCCTGGCATTTTCTCGAAGAATTCGGAGGATGGCTAAATCGATATGGTCGATCATTTCCTTGCATCCTTTCATGGATAAAGTCGAATGGCCAAAACGTTTTATTCGCGCTATTCAAGCGTTTTCCTCTTTCCCTTACACTGAAGCAGCAAGATCCAAAATGGGAATCAAGGGAGGAGAAACAGATGAGACGAATCTGGTTTATGGCTTCCATAGCCGCGCTCATCGTGATCGGAGCAGCCGCTTGTGCGAACGGCGGTGCAGAAGAAACACAAAGCAACGGCAACCCGGTAAAACAGGAGGATAGCCGTCCGGGGCCGTCCGCATCATCAAAGCCGTCCTATACGTTAAGCGGAGAAGTAACGGAGCAAAACGGCGTCTTTTTTGTAACCGTAGAGACGGACTTCAAGCTAACAAAAGAAAACTACGGCGGTTCACCCGTTGAAGGAGAAGGACATGTCCATTTCTATCTGAACGAATCGCTTATCGGACCGATTACCAGCGAGGATCCTTTTGAGATTAAGCACGCCATAGACGGAACGAACAACATCAAGCTCGAGCTGGCCAATCACGACCACTCTACCTTCGGCGTGACGTATGATCTCTCCTTCGACAAGTAAACGCGCAACCGGCATTTCCAACAAAAAAAGCCGCGAATGGCAACGTAGTTGCTGCCCATTCGCGGCTTTTCGTCTTATCTGCTGCGCTCCAGGTAATTAGCGACCCAAGCTGCGGTTTCCGCCAGCGAGGCGTCGGCCCGGCCGATCGCGGCAAGCACCTGCTCTTTCGCTGTGCCGCCGTAGACATTACGGGCGTTCACGACCTGCTCCGGCTGAAGCACCGCATAGATGCTGTTATCGAACAGGCTGGAGAACTGCTTGAATTCATCCAGCGTCAGGTCCAGCAAATACTTATTCTGCTCGATGCAGTACAATACCGTCTTGCCGATTACTTCGTGCGCCTGGCGGAACGGCATGCCCTTGCCGACGAGGAAGTCGGCGATGTCCGTCGCATTCGAGAAGTCTTGGTTGACCGCTTGGCGCATACGGTCTCCGTTCACCTTCATTGTCGCGATCATCGGCGCGAACAGCTGAAGCGCGCCCTGCAGCGTCTTCACGGTGTCGAACATGCCTTCCTTGTCCTCCTGCATGTCCTTGTTGTACGCCAGCGGCAAGGACTTCAGCACGGTGAGGAGGCCCACGAGATTGCCGTAGACGCGGCCAGTTTTACCGCGGACAAGCTCCGGCACGTCGGGATTTTTCTTCTGCGGCATAATGCTGCTGCCCGTACAGAACGCGTCGTCCAGCTCCACGAAGCGGAACTCCGTGCTGGACCACAGAATGAGCTCCTCGCTCAAGCGGGACAGATGCATCATGATGATGGAGGCATGCGACAGGAACTCCAAAATAAAATCGCGGTCGCTCACCGCATCCAAGCTGTTTTCGTACACGGCGTCGAATTTCAGCTCTTTCGCCACAAAATGGCGGTCAATCGGGAACGTCGTGCCCGCCAGAGCGCCTGCTCCGAGCGGCAGTACATTAATACGCTTGTAGCTATCCTGCAGACGCTCGATGTCGCGGCCGAACATCGATACGTACGCCATCAAATGATGGGCGAAAAGAATCGGCTGCGCGCGCTGCAGATGCGTATAGCCCGGCACAATCGTATCCGTATTCGCTTTCGCCTGCTCAACCAGCGCGGACTGCAGCTTGTGCAGCATATCCACGAATTCGACGACGCGCTTGCGCAGCCACAAGTGCATATCCGTCGCGACCTGGTCGTTCCGGCTGCGGCCGGTATGCAGCTTGCCGCCCACTGGACCGACATCGTCGATCAGCGTTTTTTCGATATTCATATGAATATCTTCATCGCCGATCGAAAACTCGATGTCGCCGCGTTTGATGCGTTGCATGACGCGATGCAGGCCGTCCTTAATTTTCTCCACATCGTCGGCCGGCAGAATGCCCTGCTTGCCCAGCATCGTCACATGCGCCAGACTGCCTTGGATATCCTCCTCGGCCAGCTCCTTATCGAACATGATCGATGCCGTATATTCCTCAACCAGTTGGTCTGTCTTCTTCGTAAAACGACCGCCCCATAGTTTACTCACCGTTAACCAGCACTCCCTTCCGGACGCAAGGGAACGGAAGCTTGCCGGATGCGAAGCGAGACAATTAGACGCTTCATGGCAACCAGAGAGCGGGTTATTCGCGCAGTACATGCTGCCGCATCCCGATCTTGCTTGCGAAGCGCCAATCGCTCCCTCCATCTGTCCAGTCAAGCTTCCGCCCTTATCCGGCTATTAGTTTTTGCTTTGCTCGACGCCAGAAGAAACTTTCAGCCGCAGCGCGTTCAGGCGGATAAAGCCCGTTGCGTCGCCTTGGTCGTAGGCTTTCGAAGGATCCGCTTCCATCGTTGCGATGTCCGGATTGTACAGGCTGACCGGGCTTTTGACGCCGGCGCCGATGACGTTGCCTTTGTATAGCTTCAAGCGGACAACGCCGCTCACGTTTTTCTGCGACTCGGTCACAAGAGCCTGCAGAGCAAGACGCTCCGGCGCGAACCAGAAGCCGTTGTACACGAGCTGGCTGTACTTCGCGATCAAAGAGTCGCGCAAATGCATCACTTCGCGGTCCATTGTGAGGGACTCCATTTTGCGATGCGCCGTGAACAGGATCGTGCCGCCCGGCGTCTCGTATACGCCGCGGCTCTTCATGCCGACGAAGCGATTCTCCACCATGTCGACGCGTCCGATGCCGTGCTTGCCGCCCAGCTCGTTCAGACGTTCCATCACTTCCAATGGGCTCATCGCCTGGCCGTTAATCGCGACGCAATCGCCTTTTTCAAAAGTCAGCTCCACGTACTCCGCTTGATCCGGCGCGCGCTCAGGCGATACGGACAGCACGTACATGTCCTCGTTCTCTTCCGCGCTCGGGTCGAACCAAGGATCCTCAAGCATGCCGCTCTCGAAGCTGATATGCAGCAGGTTGCGGTCCGTCGAATACGGCTTCGCCGCCGATGCCGTAACCGGAATGCCATGCTCCTGCGCGTACGCGATCATCTCGGCGCGGCCGGGGAACCGCTCGCGGAACGCTTCCAGACGCCAAGGCGCGATGACGTTAATCTCAGGCGCAAGCGCCGCAGCCGTCAGCTCGAAGCGAACCTGGTCGTTGCCTTTGCCCGTCGCGCCGTGCGCGATTGCCGTTGCGCCTTCCGCACGGGCGATGTCCACCATGCGCTTTGCGATCAGCGGACGCGCGATGGATGTGCCGAGCAGGTATTGCCCCTCGTACATCGTTCCCGCTTGGAACATTGGGAAAATGAAGTCTTTTGCAAACTCCGCTCTTAAATCGTCGATATACACTTTGGATGCGCCCGTCGCCAAAGCTTTGGCTTCAAGTCCGTCCAGCTCATCCTTCTGTCCGATATCCGCCGTGAAGGCGATAATCTCCGCGTCATACGTTTCCTTCAGCCATTTCAAAATAACGGATGTATCCAAGCCGCCGGAATAGGCCAGCACGATTTTTTCTTTTGCCATACTCTCCACTCGCTCCCCTTCGGAAAATAAAATTAGGACATAATCGCCGCCATGATCGCTTTTTGCGCATGGAGACGGTTCTCTGCTTGGTCAAAAATAATCGATTGCGGCCCGTCGATGACGCTTTCGCTCACTTCTTCGCCGCGGTGCGCCGGCAGGCAGTGCATGAACTGGAAGTCCTTCTTCGCGTACTTCACGAGCTCGTCATTGACCTGATAGTTCGCAAAAGCGATCTCGCGCTCCTTCTGCTCCGCTTCCTGCCCCATGCTCGCCCACACGTCCGTGTAGATGATGTCGGCGTCCGCAATCGCTTCTTTTGGATCGTGGCATACGACGATGCGCGAGCCCGTCTCGGCCGCATTATCCATCGTCTGGCGAACAATATCCGCGTCAGGCTCATAGCCCTCAGGCGTTGCGATGGACATATTCATGCCTAACTTCGCGGCGCCCATCATCAGCGAATGCACCATGTTGTTGCCGTCGCCGATATAGGCGATTTTGAGCCCTTCCAGCTTGCCCTTCTTCTCGTAAATCGTCTGGAAGTCGCAAAGCGCCTGGCATGGATGCGACAGATCGGTAAGGCCGTTAATGACCGGAATCGTTGCGCCTCTCGCCAGCTCAACTACCTTGCGGTGCGCGAATGTGCGGATCATAATGCCGTCGAGGTAACGGGACAGCGTCTGCGCCGTATCCCAGATCGTCTCGCCGCGTCCGATCTGCAAATCGTTGCCGCTCAGAAACAGCGCATGGCCGCCGAGCTGGTACATCCCAACCTCGAACGATACGCGCGTGCGCGTGGAAGACTTCTCGAAAATCATGCCAAGCGTCTTGCCCTTCAAAATGTGGTGCGTTTCGCCGGCTTTCTGCATTCTCTTCAGCTCAATCGCCAAGTCGATCAGATAGTGAAGCTCTTCCTTCGTAAAATCGACCAGCATCAGAAAGTCGCGGCCCTTCAGGCTGTGCGCGATCTCTTGGTTCAATAATTGCATGAATATTAACCTCCTAAAGGTTTTGCGGAGCAAAACCACTTCGTAAGCATAGGCTAGGGTTTACAGGGTAAACCCACTTCGTAAGCAAAACCATTTCGTAAGCATAAGCTAAGGGTCTGCGGTAGCAAGTCTACTTCGTAAGTATCGGCCAAGGTTTACAGGGTAAACCCTCTTCATAAGCATGGTCTAAGGTTTGCGAGGCGCAAACCTGTTATGCCAGCAGCTCCGCCAAGATGGCCACCGCTTCATCGATTTCTTCTTTCGTTACGAGCAAGTTAGGCAGCAGCCGCAACACATTCGGGCCGGCGCTTAGGACGAGCAGCCCTTTCTTCTGCGCGGCGGAGATGATGTCCCCCACCGGACCCGCGCACTCGATGCCGACGAGCAGGCCGAGTCCGCGCACTTCCTGCGCAAAGCTCGATCCCGCCAGCTTCTCGCGAAGCTGCGCCATCAAGTATTCGCCTTGCTCCGCCGCTCTCGCAGGAAGGCTTTCGCCCACAATTGTCTCGACCGTCGCTTTCACAACCGCCGTCGCGATCGGCGTGCCGCCGAAGGTCGAGCCGTGGCTGCCGGCGGTGAAGCCTTCGCGCAGCTTCTCCTTCGCGACCATCGCGCCGACCGGGAAGCCGCTGCCGAGTCCCTTCGCCAGCGTAAAAATATCCGGCTCGATGCCGAAATGCTCATACGCGAACAGCTTGCCTGTGCGTCCCATGCCCGTCTGGATCTCATCGACGATCAGCAGGATGCCCTCGCGCTTGCAAAGCTCCGCGACCTGCTTGATATATTCGCGGTCGACCGGATGAATGCCGCCCTCAGCCTGCACCAGCTCTAGCATGACAGCCGCCGTTTTGCCGCTGACGGCCGCCTCAAGCGCCGCCATATCGTTCAGCCGGATCGTCGTAAAGCCTTCCGGCAGCGGCGCAAAGCCTTCCTTCACCTTCGCTTGTCCGGTCGCCGTCAAAGTCGCAAGCGTGCGGCCATGGAACGATTGCTCGAAGGTAATGATCTCATAGCGCCCGTTCTTCTGCACAAGCTGCTGATAGCGGCGAGCCAGCTTAATGGCCGCCTCGTTCGCCTCCGCGCCCGAATTGCAGAAGAACACCGCGTCGCCGCAACTGTTATCCGTGAGCAGCTTGGCTGCCTCTGCCTGATTCGGAATTTGGAACAAGTTCGACACATGCCACAGCTGGTCCAGCTGCTTTACCAGCGCTTCCTTAATGCGCGCCGGAGCATGGCCGAGGTTCGTAACCGCAATGCCGCTCACAAAATCTAAATACCGGTTCCCCGCGTCGTCCCACACTCGGCTTCCTTCGCCCTTCACCAGCGTAATGGGAAAACGCGCGTATGTAGGCAGCAGCGATGCCGCGGCCGTCGCCGTTTGATTGTCGCTCATTAATTACACCCGCCCTTCCTTGCTTTGTACGATGCTGGTGCCGACTCCGCCTTCGCGCACCGCGCGCGTCAGCACGCCGGCCTCTTGTCCGCTCACGATAACAACCTCGCGCACCTTGCCTTGGATGCACTGAATGGCCGCTCTAACCTTCGGAATCATACCGCCGTAAATTTCGCCGGATGCGATCATCTCTTCGATTTCCTCTACGGAAACCGAAGGAAGGACTTTCTTCTCGCCGTTTACCGTCTTCATAATCCCCGGCACATCCGTTACGACGATCATCCGCTCGACCCCGAGATGGGACGCTACCGCGCCGGCCGCCGTATCGGCGTTAATGTTATAACGCTGGCCGCTGGCATCGATGCCGATCGGCGCGATGACTGGAATATAGTCCATCGCCATAACGCCTTCGATGATGCCCGCCTTCACATCCGTTACGTCGCCTACGAATCCGATCTCGTCTGCATTCGCCACCGGCTTCGCCTGAATCAAGCCGCCGTCCACGCCGGATAAGCCGAGCGCCTGGGCGCCGTTCAACCCGATCTTCCGGACGATCTCTTTGTTGATGTGTCCCGCCAGCACCATCTCCACGACATCCAGGACGTCGTCGTTCGTCTTGCGCAGGCCATTTACAAATTCCGTCTCGATGCCCAGCTTCGTCAGCGTCTCCGAAATGGCCGGACCGCCGCCGTGCACGATGACCGGCTTTACGCCGGAGCGCTGCAGCTCGCGCAGCTCCCCGAAAAACTCATCCGGCAGCGCCGCAAGCGTGCTGCCGCCGCATTTCATGACAAACCGTTGTTCCATCGCCGCTTCTTCTCCTATCCCCGCCGCTGTCCGCTTACGTGCGGTACGCCGCGTTAATGCGGACGTAATCATAGGTCAAGTCGCAGCCCCAAGCTGTCGCCGCGCCTTCTCCCATATGCAGATCCACTCCGATTACGACCGTATCGCCTTTCAAATATTCCAAAGCAAGCTCCTCGTCGAACGCTACAGGACGGGATTGCTCAAGCGTCACAATGTCGCCGATGCGAATGTCGACCGTCGCCGGGTTCACTGGCTGGCCTGCGCGGCCAACCGCCGCGATAATGCGGCCCCAGTTCGCGTCCGCGCCGAATACCGCCGATTTCACGAGCGAAGAGCCAATAACCGTCTTCGCGATCGCGGCAGCCGCTTCATCGCTCACCGCGCCGCGCACCTGCACCTCGACCAGCTTCGTCGCGCCTTCGCCATCGCGCGCGATCGCCTTCGCCAGCACCTCGCATACATAACGCAGAGCCGCGGCGAACGCGTCCCAGCCCTTATGGTGCGGAGTAAGCTCGTCATTGCCGGCAAGTCCGCTTGCCATCGCAACGAGCATATCATTCGTGCTGGTGTCGCCGTCTACCGTAATCATATTAAATGTCAGGTCGGTCGCTTGACGCAGCAGCGTATGCAGCGCCTCGCTTCCGATCTTCGCGTCGGTTGTCACAAAGCCCAGCATCGTCGCCATGTTCGGATGAATCATACCGGAGCCTTTGGCTGCGCCGGCTACCGTGACCTTCTTGCCGTCGATCTCAAGCTCGACGCATATCGTCTTTTGGACAAGATCCGTCGTCAGAATCGCCTGGCTGAAGCCGTCTGCTCCTTCTATGCTTCCGGTCAGCTGAGCAGGAAGGCTGTCGATGCCGGAGCGAACCTTATCCATTTTCAAATTCTCGCCGATAACGCCCGTGGAAGCGACCGCCACTTGCTCCGCCGTGACGCCGATCGCTTCCGCGAATCTTGCGCGCATCTCATAAGCATCCGCTTCGCCTTGCTCTCCCGTGCACGCATTCGCGTTCCCGCTGTTAACCAGCACCGCGCGCAGCAGGCCGCCCGCTCCGATGCTTTCCTTCGTTACCTTAATCGGCGCCGCTTGGAACACGTTAGTCGTGTATACGCCCGCAGCCGCGGCAGGCACCTCGCAGACGATCGCACCGAGATCGTGGCGGGTTGTTTTTTTGAGACCGCAATGAAGACCGCCTGCGCGGAAGCCTTGCGGCGATGTGATCGAGCCGTCTTCCACAACTTTAAACGGCTGCGACGAAATGATGTCCTGTCCCATTATGAGTCCAATCTCCTTTTTACCAGGGGGTATATATAAGTAATCGCCTTACGGATAAACAGGAACAAACTGCAGACCGAGCGTCTCCTCCCAGCCCATCATCAAGTTGAGGTTTTGAATCGCCTGACCCGCCGCGCCTTTCACCAGATTATCGATGACCGATACAATCGTAATCCGGTTCGTGCGCTTGTCGAGCGCAAAGCCGATGTCGCAATAATTGGAGCCCCATACTTCCTTCGTCGCCGGCCACTGGCCTTCCGGACGAATACGCACGAATGGACGGCCCGCATAGAAGCTTTTATAGAGCTCGATAAAATCGCTCTGCGACCGTTCGCCCTTCACGCTTGCGTACATCGTCGACATAATGCCGCGCGTCATCGGCACGAGGTGCGTCGTAAACGTCGTGACGACCGGCGCGCCCGCCGCGTCCGACAGCACCATCTCGATCTCCGGAATGTGCTGATGCTGGTTCACTTTATACGCTTTGAAATTTTCGTTCAATTCGGAATAATGAGTGCCGAGCGAAGCGCCTCTGCCCGCGCCGGATACGCCGGATTTCGCGTCGATAATAATCGTAGACGGATCGATGAAGCCTTCTTTTACCGCAGGGATCAGTCCCAGCAGCGTCGCCGTCGGGTAACAGCCCGGGTTGGAAATAAACGACGCGCCTTTCACATTGTCGCCGTAAATCTCAGCCAGCCCGAACACGGCCTGCTTCAAATACTGCTCATCCGCGGCAGGCTTCTTATACCACGCTTCATACAAAGCCGGGTCCTTCAGACGGAAGTCGCCCGACAGGTCAATGACCTTCAGCCCAGCCTCAAGCAGCTCGGGAGCGAGCTTTGAAGCTACGGCAGGAGGCGTCGCCAAAAAGACAACCTCCGCCTTCGATTTAATCGTCGCCGCGTCCACATCGTCAAGCAGCTCTTCATGGATGCCCGTTAAATGCGGATAACCTTCCGTAATCGGCGTACCCGCGCTGGAGGACGAAATGACCGAGGTCACCTCCGCCAGCGGATGCGATGCCAACAAACGTATCAACTCAACGCCGCCGTAGCCGGTTGACCCGACGATCGCTACGCCTATCTTCTTGCTCATCCTGCATCTCTCCTCACTCTCGCGAAGCAAGCCTTGCTTCGCCAGCATCATCTCTATGTACATAAAAAAATCTGAATATTTCAGCTACAACTTTTAATTGTACATCAAACGGTAGCGGTTGGAAATATAAGTTCGTCTGCATTATTATACAGCGATATTAATATTAATACAATGATCTATCGCCTGGATTTCCTTGCCGATTCCCGCATCAGCTCTCCAGCTTAAACCCTTGCCCCAGAACCTCCGCCGTATTGCTGATAATGACAAAAGCGCCCGAATCGATCGCCCGGACCAGCTGCTTCAGCTTCGGCACTTCATTTTGCCCGACAACGACCATCAGCACTGTTCTGCCCGCTCCTGTATAACCGCCGTGACCATCCAGCCGCGTTAAACCGCGGTCCAAATCATGCAAAATCGCTTCCGCCACTTCCTCCGTCCGCTCGCTAATAATGAAAGCGACCTTGGAGAGCTGCAAGCCGTTTTGCACAAAATCGATCGTTTTGCTCGTCACGAACAAAGCAATAAGCGCGTAGAGCGACACCTCCGGCGAAAAGATAATGCCTGCCGCAATAATGACGCAGCCGTCGAAGCATACAACGGCCAGGCTGTACGGCAAGCCCGTATACCGGTGCAGAATCTGCGCCGCCAAGTCCAGCCCGCCCGTCGAGCCGCCTCCTCTGAACACGAGACCCAGACCAAGTCCAACCCCGATGCCGCCGTAGATCGCGGCCAATATCGGATTATCCGTCGGCGCCGGCATATGCGCCGTAAGCAAAACAAACAAAGGCAGCACGACCGTGCCGAGCAGCGTCTTCGCTCCGAACTTTTTGCCAAGCAGCAGCAGCCCCGCGATAAATAGCGGGATGTTCAGCGCCCACTGCGTCAGGGCCGGCATAATCCCCGTCAGCTCCTGCACCAGAATCGATATGCCGGACACGCCGCCCGAGGCTATGCCGTTCGGCACCAAAAACAAATTAAAGCTTAGCGCCACGATCAGCGAGCCCAGCAGCAGCTGCAGCATATTCCACACCAGCTGAGCCTTTGGATTTGTTTGCTTTAACCGATCACCGCGTCTCATCTTTCCCACTTGCACTCAAATCATCCCCTTATTCCAAAAAGAAGAGTTCCACACCATTACAGTGTCGGAACTCTTCCTATAGGCTATGCATTATGATAACTCGGCGACCCAAACGCCGCCTTTTTACATTGGTTACTCTTGACGAATCTGATTGCGCAAATACGCGTCGATAAAGGCGTCCAGGTCGCCGTCCATCACAGCGCCGACGTTGCCCGTCTCCATCCCCGTACGATGGTCCTTCACCATGCTATACGGGTGGAACACGTAGGAGCGGATTTGGCTGCCCCACGCAATATCCGATTGCACGCCGCGAATTTCCGCAAGCTCCTTCATCTGCTCTTCGATCTTCCGCTCATACAGCTTCGACTTCAGCATCTTCATCGCGCGTTCGCGGTTGGCGATCTGCGACCGCTCCTGTTGGCAGGCGACGACGATGCCGGTCGGGATATGCGTGATCCGGATAGCCGACTCCGTCTTGTTGACGTGCTGGCCGCCCGCGCCGCTGGCGCGGTACGTGTCGACCTTCAAATCCTCCGTGCGGACTTCGATTTCAATATTGTCATCGATTTCCGGCATAACGTCGCAAGATGCAAACGACGTATGGCGGCGGCCCGCCGAATCGAACGGCGAGATGCGGACCAGGCGGTGAACGCCTTTCTCGGCCTTCAGATATCCATAAGCGTTGTAGCCCTTGATCAGCATCGTAACGCTTTTGATCCCCGCCTCATCGCCGTCCTGATAGTCGAGCACTTCCACCTTAAAGCCTTTTTTCTCGGCCCAGCGGGTGTACATCCGGTAAAGCATCATGCCCCAGTCCTGGGACTCCGTTCCGCCCGCGCCCGGATGAAGCTCTACTATCGCGTTCAGCTTATCGTACGGCTGGTTCAGCAAAAGCTGCAGCTCGAACGCGGATACCCGCTCGGTCAGCTTGGAGACGCCCTCCGCCACTTCCGTCTGCATCGCTTCGTCGTTCTCTTCTTCGGCGAGCTCCAGCATCATCTGGAGCTCCTCCTGATCGTTATTCAGCCGGTCGTATTGCTCCACGACCGATTTCACCGCGTTCAATTCCGAAATAATGCTTTGCGCGCGCTCATTGTCATCCCAAAAATCAGGCATCGACATCTTCTCTTCGAAGTTTGCGATCATCTCCTGCTTCAGGTCTAAGTCAAAGAGACCCCCTGAGCTCTTGGAGACGCTTCGCCGTTTCGCGCAAATCTTGCTTCACTGATATATCCAGCATGGCTTAGCTTCACCTCAAATTCTATTACTGTCCGGCACCATGGCATTGCTTGTATTTCTTGCCGCTTCCGCAAGGGCACATGTCGTTCCGCCCCGCCACTGCCTGGCGTTTCACCGGACGCTTCTCCGCCTGCTCGCCGCCGCCGCTTGTCGACGTCGTTTGGCCTTTTACGACTTCCTGACGCTCCAGGTTGCTCTCGACGCGAGCTTTCATAATATATTTCGAGACTTCCTCTTGGATCGACTCGATCATTTCCTTGAACATTTCGTAGCCTTCGAACTGGTACTCGCGCAGCGGATCCGTGCCGCCGTAAGCGCGAAGGTGGATACCTTGACGCAGCTGATCCATCGCGTCGATATGATCCATCCACTTGCTGTCTACCGCGCGAAGCACGACAACCTTCTCGAATTCGCGCATCGTTTCGGCGCCAAGCATTTCTTCGCGTCTGTCGTACAGCTCGGTAATTTTGCCAAGCAGGAATTCGACGATCTCTTCCTTCTCTTTGCCCCAGATGTCATTCTTGGAAATCGAGCCTTCCTCAAGCAGGTTCGCGTGCGCGTAGTCCACAATCGCTTGGTGTTCCCACTCCTCCGGAATATCCTCCGGACAATGAGCCTCTACCATGCGCTCCACAACAGGCTTGATCATCTCCATAACCTCGCCGCGGATATCCTCGGACTCCAGGATGTCACGGCGCTGCTTATAGATCACCTCACGCTGCTGGTTCATCACGTCATCATATTGCAGGACCACTTTCCGCGTGTCAAAGTTGCTGCCTTCTACCCGCTTCTGCGCGGACTCGACTGCTCTGGAAATCATCCGGCTTTCGATCGGCTGATCCTCGTCGAGGCCAAGACGGTCCATCATCGCCATAATATTGTCGGAGCCGAAGCGGCGCATCAGCTCGTCTTGAAGCGACAGGTAAAATTGCGAGGAGCCCGGGTCGCCTTGACGTCCCGCGCGGCCGCGCAGCTGGTTGTCGATCCGTCTGCTCTCATGGCGCTCCGTACCAATGATATGCAGACCGCCAAGCTCCGCTACACCTTCGCCAAGCAGAATGTCCGTACCGCGTCCGGCCATGTTCGTCGCGATCGTTACCGCGCCCGGTTGACCCGCGCGAGAAATAATCTCCGCCTCTTCCGCGTGGAACTTCGCGTTCAATACTTTATGCTGCACGCCTCTGCGCTTGAGCATCTCCGACAGCTTCTCGGAGTTCTCGATCGAGATTGTGCCGACAAGCACCGGCTGCTTGTTCGCGTGGCGCTGCACAATTTCCTCTACAACCGCCTTGAACTTGCCGTTCTCCGTCTTGTACACGACATCCGGGATGTCCTTCCGGATATTCGGACGGTTCGTCGGCACTTGAATAACGTCGAGGCCGTAAATTTTACGAAACTCTTCTTCCTCCGTCTTCGCCGTACCTGTCATACCCGCCAGCTTACGGTACATCCGGAAGTAGTTCTGGAACGTAATCGTCGCCAGCGTCATGCTTTCGTTCTGTACCTTCAATTGCTCTTTGGCCTCAATCGCTTGATGCAATCCGTCGCTATAGCGGCGGCCAGCCATCAGGCGGCCCGTAAATTCGTCGACAATGACGACTTCGTCTTCTTGAACGACGTAATCCACGTCTCGTCTCATAATGACATTCGCCTTGAGCGCTTGTTGAATATGATGGTTAATGAGCACGTTAGCGTGATCGTACAAGTTCTCGATGCCGAAAGCCCGTTCCGCCTTCTCCACGCCCGCTTCCGTCAGAATGACGTTACGAAGCTTCACATCGACCGTATAATCTTCCTCTGCCTTAAGCCGGCTGACAAAACGGTCCGCAGCATGATACAGCTCCGTCGACTTGGCAGCTTGTCCGGAAATAATAAGCGGCGTTCTCGCCTCGTCGATCAGGATGGAGTCCACTTCGTCAATAATGGAATAGTAAAGAGGACGCTGCACCATCTGCTCCTTGTAGAGCACCATGTTGTCGCGCAGATAGTCGAAACCAAATTCGTTGTTCGTTCCGTACGTAATATCGCAAGCGTAAGCGGCTTGCTTCTCTGCGTGCGTCAGGCCGTGCAGGTTACAGCCGACCGTCATGCCCAAGAAATTGTACAGCTCGCCCATGATCTTGCTGTCGCGCTCCGCCAGGTATCCGTTGACCGTTACAACGTGCACGCCTTTGCCGAGCAGCGCGTTCAAATAAACCGGCAGCGTCGCCACCAGCGTTTTACCTTCACCGGTCTTCATCTCCGCGATCTTGCCCTCATGCAGCACAATACCGCCCATTAATTGCACGTCGAAATGGCGCATGCCCAGAACTCGCTTGGACGCCTCGCGCACTGTCGCAAAAGCTTCCGGCAAAATATCGTTCAGTTCCTCGCCCTTCTCCAGCCGCGCTTTAAACTCACTTGTCTTCGCGCGCAGCTCATCATCCGTGAGCGGCGTAAACTTCGACTCCATGCCATTAATTTCGTCTACCATCTTCTGCAGACGCTTTACCTCGCGCTCGTTCGCGTCTCCGAATATTTTCTTCACCAGTCCGAGCATGGTATTCCCCTCTTTCGGTAGTAAGCTATTTGTTTAAGATTGTAACAGTTTGTAGGACCTGTCGCAATGTCGGGGACAGGCAAATGAAAAGCCCTGTCCTTCGCGGGCAGGGCTGTTGGTTGTATATGGGTTATTTTATGAGTTTCGCCTTAGGTGTCAGCCTTGTTCGATTAAGCCGTATTTCCCGTCGCTGCGCTTGTACACGACGCTTACTTCCTTGCTCTCCGCGTTCGAGAAGACGAAGAAGTTATGCCCAATCATATTCATCTGAAGAATCGCTTCCTCCACGTCCATCGGCTTCAGGGTAAACCGTTTCGTACGGACAAGCTCCAGTTCATCCTCTTCCTCAAGCACGCTGACTGCGGAGCCTTCTTCACGGAACAAGGCTTTCGAGCCGCTGCCCTGTCTGAATTTTCGGTTGACCTTCGTCTTATGTTTTCTGATTTGCCGCTCCAGCTTGTCGACCACCAGATCGATTGAAGCGTACATGTCATCGCTTCTCTCTTCGGCTCTGAGCATGACGCCGACCAGCGGGATCGTCACCTCTACCGTATGTTGTCCTTTCGTCACGGATAGCGTTACTGTAATTTCGGAGGCGATCGGAGCGTCAAAATATTTCTCCAACCGATTAAGTTTCTTCTCGACGTACTCTCTCAAAGCTTCTGTCACCTGAAAGCGTTGTCCTCGAATGTTGTATACCATGGGGCATTCCTCCTTTACTTGCTCTTATTATATCATATGCAGGAGCCCAATTCAAAAGAGTTTTTAGTTTTTTGTGAATTTTCAGAAAATTTGTGGCGAATATGAGAAAGCCCATTAGACCACTTCATTAGAGCGGTAATGAGCTTTATGGGATACTCTATTTTTGAACTGCCTTATTTGTAGAAATAGGTGTCTGTCTCCTTCAGAATCATAGGGTTAGTTCGGTTAGTTCATTACAATCGATCCGCTTGTACCAGAACGAACCAGTATCCTCAATCATCCCTCTTTCCGTCGTGAAAGCTCCCTTAAAGCCGCACGGCAGCAGAAGATCTTTTAAATTTTCTTTCATTAACTCTTTTTTCTCCCCGCCCCCAAACGGAGGCGTATACCATGAAGGCTTGATATTTAATTGCTCCTGCATAAATTGAACACACGGCGCGATTTCATTTGTGAAATAGGCTTGTACATCTCCATCGAATGGGGCGTGATAAACGCTGTGAACACCTAAAGTCATTCCTGCTTGCTTCATAATACGGAATTCCTCAACACCAATGTACATATCGTCGATAAACTTTTGCTTGGAACCAATCAACGAGTATACCAGATGTTCCAAGATATTTTTGCTTTGCTTCGCATCTAAAATAAAATTTAATGTATATTTGATCCATTTTCTTATAGAGGATTTCTCATAAGCATAGGTAGCATCTGCCTTACGCAGCTTCAACAAATCCTCGGCAGTTAAATGAGGACGCAGTTCATCCCACAAGTGATTTTCTTCCACTAACGAAAGAGCTGCATGCACCAAATGAAAAACAGGAACTTCTTGCTCTGCCAACGGACCTGACATGACCGTGAAATAACCCGGGACTCCCTTTCGCCTCATAATGTCAAAGGCGTATTCATACTGGTCTCTCGTCGCGTCATCGAAAGTTAAAATACATTTAGGTTTTGCCGTTTTATTATTCAATTCATCCGGCAATACAAAATCGTGCGTTTTCCCTAGCCGGTCGATCTGCGACTCGAACTCCTTAGGCGAGATGGGAACGCTCCCTTTCCAATCCTCCGGCTCTCTAACGTAATGATACATGACTGCTAAATTCACATGGATGCCCCTTATATAGGAATTCTTTTTTCTTTCAAGCTATTGTTCGAAGCGAAGGAAACGGAAGCTCCCCGTATTTCCAAAATGATGGTTTATCTCATTTATAAATTGTAAAAAAATTCATTCCTTACTTTCCGTTATCACCTTGTATACTCTATATTATATCGGTTATGGCTGTTCTAATTATGAAGATAAAGGGAATGGAATTTAAAACAACAAAAAAAGCCCCGGTCTCCCGGGGCTTTATGTGTGTTAGGCACGTCAATTGAACCATCTATATAGTGGCTAATGATAGCCGGATGATTACAGTTTGACTACGTTTGCAGCTTGTGGACCGCGTGCGCCTTCTACGATGTCGAATTCAACCGCTTGGCCTTCTTCGAGCGTTTTGAAGCCTTCGGATTGGATTGCGGAGAAATGAACAAATACGTCGCCGCCTTGCTCAGTCTCGATGAATCCGTAGCCTTTCTCTGCGTTAAACCATTTTACTTTACCTTGCATTCGCAAACATTCCCTTCATCTTCAAATACTGTGAGGCTTCAATAAGGTCTGGCCCACAAATCGACTATACCACCGAAATCATGGAATTGTCAAACAATTTATTGAAAACGTATACAATCAAGTAACGTCCGTCTATTTGACGTTCTCTATAAGGCATTTCGGCTTAAACAGATGGAATAATCCTCCTCTGTATCGATCTCCATACAAAAACCTTCGTAGTAATGGGGTAGTAGCGTTAATTCGGTTTTCAACAGGTCATTTAATGCATTTTCTGCATATACTGCTATTTTGTCTTGAGCGATATATTCATTAATTTGCTCCAGCCATTGTTTCATAAAACTATACTCCAATCTATACAGCGGGAGCAGGAACTTGCAATCATGAAAAATATTTATTGCGATTTGCAGAATACGGCCTTGAGCAATATGCGCTTTAAAATCTTTCTCCGGCAGTTCCTCACCCGGACTCACCAGTACAGTGTTACGATTGGGCGAACGAAGTAAACCACGCATAACCCCGGACTCGTACACTAAATCCCCATGGAGTAAAATACAATCGCTGTTTATATAGTCGCGAATGAGGTGTAACGAATAAATATAATTCGTTGTCTTGAAGCGGTCGTTATGAATAAATTGAAATTGATATCGGTCCCCATACCTGTGAAGCAGGTAAGACTTTATCGTATCATGAAATTGCCCAGTCGTTAGGACCATGTCACGGATACCGTTATCAGCCAACGAATCAACCTGTTTACTTAAAACAGTATGTCCTTCGCCTAAAGGGAGCAAGCACTTCGGCAGATTTTGCGTTCTGCAGCCCATACGAGACCCGGTCCCTGAATTTAATATAATTGCTTGCATGGTTCACCTCAGGTCAAGACCGACCTAGTCGCCGACTCGATAAAATTCATAAATTCAATTTTGTTCTCAATCGGTGTCGTCTCCGGTCTTCCCAAATCCTTTCTAGACATAGCATTCACTTTGACTTCCACCAAACAGGCGCCAGTATGATTAAGCACCTGCGCCATAATTGCTTTAAGCTCGTCCTCGGTAGATGCTGAAAATACCCTTTTGTACCCACAAGCACGAGCCATATCTGCAATGTGTATGCTTCGCGCACTGTTCGGTTGACCGCCAACCGATTCATGTATCCCATTATTTATAATAATGTGCGTGTAATTCTCCCCGGCGTAATCCCCATTAATAGCAAGCGCCCCCATATGCATGAGCATCGCTCCCTCTCCGTCGATGCAGTAAACGGGCAAATGCTTCTTGGCTAACGATATACCTAGCGCAATTTGTGAGCTGTGTCCCATTGAACCTACCGTCAGGAAATCGCGATTGAGCGGCATTCCTTTACTTTTTCTAAGTTCATATAGCTCCCTTGAAGTTTTGCCGGTTGTCGATACAATAACTGCACTACTCTCAATGGAATCAACAACTAACTCAATTGCCTCTTCGCGTGTCATAGGAAGAGAGCTATAGCCGCTCTTGACCGAATGGACTGGCTCGAATGTATTTTTCTTCACAACCAAAGCAAAAGGCTGCTGCTGCTCAATCATATAAGTCTTCGCTTCCGCAAGCAATTGATCAACCTCTTCAATTTCAGTGGATGCATCGAGAATTGCTGACCGGATTCCAAGTAATTCAAGCATATCCATAGTTAATAAACCCTGCTTTTTATGCTGCGGCTCGTCACTCACGCCTGGTTCCGCCCTCCAGCCGATTATTAACAAAGCTGGAATTCGGTATACCATAGAATCTGTCAAGGATAGAAGGGGGTTAACAAGATTGCCGAGACCCGAATTTTGCAGATAGACGGCACCAACTTTGGACGTCGCTAAATAATAACCGGCAGCAAGCGACAATGCATTCCCCTCATTTGCAGCTATCACGTGGTTGCCTCTTGAGGATTGCTTATCTATAACCTCACATAGAGGCTGCAATAGCGAGTCCGGCACCCCGCTAAAAAAATCAATGCCTGCATCCAATAATCGGTTATAGAATTCAGTCGGGCAAAGCATTTAGTTACCTCCCGGAATAAGCGTCAGAATCTGATTAATTGGCATACAAACCTCATCACATTCGAGCGATCTTTCATGCGTCAGTATTTTAGTAGCGGCATCAACCATTGCTGGATATGCGCTCCGGAGCAGATGATTCGCATAAATAACCATATTCACGCCTAATTCTCTAAGCTCTTCCTCATACATATGATTAAAACTTGTAGGGACGACAACAAGCGGAACACGGTTCGGAAATTTAGCATATTCGCGGCAGAACGTTTTAATTTCCTCTCCATCCTTCTCCTTACTATGAATCATGATTCCGTCTGTTCCCGCTTCAATATAGGCTTTAGCACGGGCAAGCGCATCATCCATACCTGCCTTAAGGATCAAGCTTTCGATTCGCGAAATAATCATAAAATCATCTGTAACAAGCGCTTTTTTACCCTCTTTAATTTTATGACAGAAATTCTCGATTGTATCTTGGCTCTGCTCGACATCTGTACCGAACAATGAATTCTTCTTAAGTCCAATTTTATCTTCAATAATGATTGCAGAGACACCTAATCGTTCAAGTGTCTTTACGGTGTAGACAAAGTGCTCGACAAGTCCGCCAGTGTCGCCATCGAGAATGATCGGTTTAGTCGTAACCTCCAGAACATCATTGATTGTGTTCAAACGCGAGGTTAAATCCACTAACTCAATATCCGGCTTTCCTTTGGCCGTCGAATCGCATAGACTGCTGATCCACATTGCATCAAAGCTTTTTGGTCGGTTGTCTTCTTTAATGACTTTGGTATTCTCAACGATAAGTGCCGTCAGTCCATTATGCGCTTCCATGACCGTAACTAACGGTTTCAGCGCCAAAAGCCTTTTTAGAACACCTCTTCTAAAATCAGGGGTTGTGCTTGATTGCTGCATTAGCTGTTCCAGACGTTTAATGGAATCTCCCTCTGTATACTCGACTTCTATCAGTCTGCCGTCCCATTGGGCTAGTGTCTCAATAACGCGACTTCTCGTTTCTGATTGAACGCCGCTCCTCCAATTATCGCCATGAATAACGAAATCAGGTTTATATTTTAATAAGTTCGGTACATAATCTAGTGATGATTGCTCTACGACTTCACTTACCCCTTTTATATTTTCGATCATCATTTTACGCTCTTCGAACGAAAGGATCGGCATTTTTTTATAAGTCGAAACTACATCGTCAGTTAAAACACCGACAATCACAGTCCCGTACTTCTGCGCTTCCTTAATGACATTAATATGCCCATAATGTAAAATATCGGCACTCATGGCTAGATAGACGGTTTTCATTGCACTTGCTCCATTCTAGTAAATATGATGTAGGATATGGTTTACTTCTTCAACCGTTAATAAATAGGGGTTATTATCCATTCGGCCTTTCGTAAAACATTCCGCTGCAATCGCGGCTAGTTCTTCCTTGTTGACCCCATAGTCTCTAAGCTTGGTCTTAATTCCCGCCCGACTGCATATCGAGTTTACTCGTTCCTGCAGATCGTTAGGCGAATCAATCTTCAATGCCGCAAATAATGCCTTCTGGTCGTTTAAATAAGGCAAATTGTAGAGAAGTATAGAAGCTAAAGTCATCGTTACCGCAATACCATGCTCGATCCCATAACGGAGAGTTAAAGGATACGCCATCGCATGACAGGCCGTTGTTCTAGTATGAGAAAATGCGTACCCTGCATTTAAGCTGCCTAAGGACAGGTTGTTTCGGGCTTCTTCCTTCAATTCCTGATGAAAAAGCTGTTCAAGACCCACTAATATCCTTGACGCCCCTGTTAATGAAAACGCACGAGAGCATTCATTGCTTTCTTTCGCCCAATAGGCCTCTACAGCGTGACATAAAGCATCTAATCCGCTAGTGACGGATGTACGAAGAGTAAGGCTATACGTAAGCGACGGGTCTACCAAAGCAAAGTCGGGATAGAGTGCTGGATGGTCAATCGAATATTTCTTTTGATTATCCTTATCCCAAACCGTCGCCCACTTTGTAAGTTCAGATCCGGAACCGGAAGTCGTTGGGATGGCTACGATTGCCTCATGACCTGGCTGAAAATCGGAAGTCCCGATTATTTTTCGTAAATCCTCCTCCGAATTCAGATCAAGCGAAGAAGCTGCCTTGATTGCCTTAGCCATATCAAGAACGCTTCCTCCGCCTATAGCTATAAACGTATCAAAACGGTAATTTTTCGCTTGTCGATGAATCTCCAGCACATCCGATATATCGGGGTGGCTAGGAATCCGGTCAAATCGGACAATCTTATACCGGCTTATTAAGGGAAGCAGCTTCTCCTCGCACCCTGATTCTTTAAAACTCCTCGATCCGCAAAATAAGGCTATACGCTTGCTTGATAAACTTTCAAGAACTTCTTCCAACTTCGCAAAAGAGCCCGGTCCCCAAATCGCTCTTACAGGGTTATAATAAACATCCATAGCCTTAACTCCGTTTCTGGGAGGTTCCATCAGCCTCGCAAATTGGATCCGTAATCATGAAATGACGAATATGGTCATAAACAAGCTTCTCATAATATGAAGCTTTCTCTACATTCTTGTATGCTTCATCTTCACCTGTTTCTCGATTTAATAATGATACGGAATATGAATCCAAGCGAACCAGACCGTCTTTCCTCACGCTATTTTTTGTCTCGAACCGGAAAGAATGCGTGTTATCCGTGATAGAGGCCTTGTACGATTGTCCAGGGTGCAGGGACTCTGAGAATACATAATTGCGCTCGGCTCGGCCTCCTAATACGGCGGGCAGTTTGCCGTCTATCCCTGAAACTTGCTCGAGACCGCTTAATTGAAGCATTGCTGGGAAAATATCAATTGCCTCTAGCCATTCCGTTGTCTTTCCGGATGGAATTCCTCTCCCCTTCATCATAAGAGGAATTCTGCTCCGGCTTGGATGAAGTACATAATCCTCTTCCGCCAAAAAAGATTGGCCATGGTCGGAATGGAGAACGAGCACCAGTTCATCCTCTTCATACTTTTGGGTCAAGTAATCATAAAGC
This sequence comes from Paenibacillus nanensis, assembly GCF_003583765.1. Taxonomy (GTDB): domain Bacteria; phylum Bacillota; class Bacilli; order Paenibacillales; family Paenibacillaceae; genus Pristimantibacillus; species Pristimantibacillus nanensis. The sequence goes on along the minus strand of NZ_QXQA01000023.1, from coordinate 24,994 downwards.
ATCCCAAGATAGGTATCGATCCTTGTAATTTCGAGCTCATATTTTTGAATTTTGCTTTCGTCGAATTTTGTTAATACCGTAGTCGTCCCTTTTTTGTGACTGTTCATTCTTAATGAAATATCTGTTTTGGCTTGCGTGGATAAATTGCATTCGATTTGGTCCGGGACATGATGAAGATCCTCAATGCACATCCATACATAATTGTTTTTATCCTTGAATGTTTCCAGATGCTCAATCGTGTCCATGACAACTTCTCTACAATCCATCCCGCCGAGAAAGTTTTTATATAAAATCCGATCATAACCTTTATAATATCCATAAGTAGGGGTAATTCTCCAGTTATTCCCTATATAAGCAGTGAAATATCCCCCATCCTTATAACATTCTTGCAATAGACGATTGTGATTTTCAAAACTATAGTTGTAAGTTGGGTGATATAAACGGTGGTTTGTCGTGTACTTGCCTGTCGTAATGCTGGCGATGCTAGGCAGCGTCCATTCACTAGTAGCATGACAATTCGTTGCGATCAAACCTTTCTGAAAAAACCGATGCGTATTGGGCATCACTCGCTCTAATCCCTGCTGCTCTAGAAAATCATAAGATAGACCGTCTATGAATATATGAACAACCAGACGCTCTCGTTTCGGTTCATCCTTTAAAGGGATCGGATTGCCAATAAATACAGGGCGATCGGCAGTTACTTTCAAGCTGCCAGCTTCACTAAATCGCAAGTAATGATATTGATTAATCCTTAACTCGCCTGCACGGAAAGGAAAGGATTGTCCGTTTAATTGGAAGCTGACGCCGGTTCCCTCCTCGATAAGCGAAAACGGGACTATAGAATCTTCTTGCAATTCAATAATCCGCTCTGCCGCGCGTCGCCCCTTAAACATCTCCGTTTTGAAATTGAAGTAGTTATTTTTGTCCAGGTTATTTATTAATAAAGAGCCATTTAAGTTGATTAATGCTTCTTCGCTTGTCCCTTCCGCAATTACATGACGAACCCTGCTTTGATTAAACCGGTCCAGAGGAAACCAACGGTCGTCACCTTCTGCCAGGAGCAGCGCGCACGCCTCAATCTCTTGTTTGACTGCTTCGAAGTTTTCTCCGGCTTCTTGCAGGAGCTGCAAACTATATTGATCAAAAACGTTTTGAGCCTCTTGCGTTTGCTCTGCACGATCCGCATATTTAATGGCGTAAACACAGTAACGTAAGCAATCCCAGTAATCACCGAGCGCCGAACAAACAACCCCGTAATTTAAATTCAAATCGAAATGGAACGGAAACTTATTCAACCCTTTAGTCAAAACGTCCTTAGCCTCTTCCAGACGGCCAGCCATAAATAAATAGTTGGCTTTTAATGAATATAAGTTTGGGTCCTCAATATAACCGGCATACTCATTAATTTTTGCAGAGGCGCTCTCTAGGTCGCCACGATTCAGATCATCCTGAATCGCTTGGTTTAATTGTCGCAGCATTTCAATGCTTTGCATAACTTCTGGATTCTGCATGTATGAAAACTCCTTGAGGCTTATTACGGTCTATTACCCTTTCCTTGCACGGTTTGGTATCCGAGTAATAATTCGCATAGTTGAAAATCTAGAATTGTATCAATATCTAGCGATCTTTCTTTCGGCATAATATAGGCAGCCGTTTTGTCTGTTACAAATGATTCCGTCTTTCTCAATTCTTCAATTGCAGAGACATACACGGCGCCGTTAAGCGTATATAATGTCGGTAATTCTTGTCTAGGAAGCGTGCTGGTGCGCCCCATAATCGGTTCAAGCCTGTCCTCGTCCCCCAATCGGAACATCCAATACGGGCTCTTCTCTTGCAGGGATACCGATACAACTGGGGCCGACAATTCAGCAAATCGTTCAATCGAACCGTCTATATCCGCATGATTACGCAATGGCGATGTAGGCTGTAGAAGGACTACAGCATCGAAACCAGGCATTTGGTCGATCGCATGCAAGACAGGTGTAATACCCGGCGTATCGTCTTGTGCCAAAGTTTCTGGACGTTTAAAAGGAACTTCCGCTCCATGCGCCAACGAGATGCGGATAATGTCATCGTCATCGGATGTGACGATAACCTTATCCAAATACTTTGACTTCAAAGCCGCTTCAATCGTCCAGGCGATCAAGGGCTTCCCGGCTAACTGACGAATGTTTTTGCCGGGCACCCCCTTCGAGCCACCTCTTGCCGGTATAATTCCTAAAATTCTTATATCCTTAATCATCTTACACAATTCCCTGTAAATATTCTGAATTCGCTCGTTCAAAATCGTCTAACCGCCCGATATCCATCCAGTACTCTCGGATCGGAAAAGCAGATGTAGCAGCCTCCAGTTGAAGAAGCTTATCAAATAAAGACGGCATATCATAGAAGGTATCCTGCGGTATATATTGCAATGCGTCCGGTGAGAGCACATAAATGCCTCCACTAATAAAGAAACGTTGAACCGGCTTTTCCTCGATTCCTTCGAGACGGTCGTTATTTACTCGCACGACACCGTAAGGCACTTGATATTCATATTCCCTTACACACATTGTGGCTTTACTTTTTGTTTCGATATGAAAGTCTAGAAGCTGTTTAAAGTTCACTTTTGTTAATAAGTCTCCATTCATAACAATGATGGGCTCGTCCGGCAAAAAAGGCAGCAAACTAAGCGCCCCAGCTGTACCTAAACGTTTATTCTCTTGCACATATAGAATTTCGACTCCCCACCTCGAGCCGTCGCCAAAATAACTCATAATCATTTCGGCTTTATAATTAACGGAAATAATAAAACGGTAAAATCCATTTGCGATAAAGTTCTCCAGAATAACTTCCAAAATCGGCTTGGTACCAATTTTCAACAAAGGCTTCGGGCAATGTTTAGTAAGTTCGCCCAATCTGGAACCTAACCCGCCAGCCATTAACACAACCCAGTTATCGTTTCGTTTAAACTTAATCATTTCATCAAGTAATTCAAGCCGGACGACCTTGCCAAGCTTATCGACAATTGGAATTTGCTTCAAATGATAGTTTTTCATTTTTGCGAACACAATCTCGGGACTGTCGTCCTCAGTTGACACGATAGGGCTCGACTGCATAATTAGGCGAACTTCACTGTTAAGTTCTATTCCGCGCAAGATCCCTCTTCTTATATCACCGTCTGTAATTGTCCCGATAAGTCGTTGCTCCTCATCGACCACAAGGGCAATTTGAACAGATCCTTTATCAATTATGAATAGAGCTTCCATTATGGAGGAATGCGGCGAAATCAATAGCCGGTTAATGGATTTCATGTTAGATCCTCCTTCTCATCTCCAAGTCTCTTACATTTTATATCGGATGAAACCTGTTTTTATATAAGAAAATACCGCCAGAAAAGAGCTCTGTGCGGTATTAGAAAATACAGGCATATTCACATTTATTGCATTAGATGATTAAGTCATCGCTATCGTAATCGCGTTCAGCCTTCTTGCCTAGGAGGTCCCAATAGACCCCCGGCGACAAACCGTGCCCCGGGCGCTTTACCGTAAGATTCTCCTCACTAAATGTTTCCCCTTTGGCAATAGGTTTAGCGGCAACGATACTTTTACGTGCAGGTGATACATTACGGAATTCCGAAGCTGTCGGTATCTTAACAGAGTTCCCCATCGCTCGCTCTACATTGCGGATTTGTTGAATCATCGCCGATAATTCTCCCGGCTCCATCGAAGCTTTATGGTCAGGTCCAATCATCGTTTTATCCAGCGTAAAATGTTTCTCAATCAGCTGCGCTCCAAGCGTTACGGCCGCTATCGGAATCTCCGTTCCTACCGTATGATCGGAATAGCCCGTCTTCAGCCCAAAGGCTTGCCGAAGGGTCAGCATTTTGTTCAGATGGACTTCCTCGTAAGGAGCCGGATACTCGGTTGTACAATGCAACAGCGTCACTTTTTCCTGTAAAACCGCTTGGCCGGCGGGTAAGCAATAAGCTTGTCTGAACGCCGTTAAGGATGGAGCCTCCCCGGAATCCAAATAGGAAAAAGCGAGCGCACCTAGCGCATCCTCAATTTCCCCAAGCGTAGACATACCCGTTGATAAAATAATATTAGCCCCGCTTCTTCCCGCATAATAAAGCAAAGGAAGATTTGTAAGATCTCCGGATGAAATCTTCAACGTTTTTAGATTAAACGTTTCTGCTAACAATCGGAGACTAGGCATATCAAACGGCGTCGAGAGGAATGTTATCCCGGCAGAACGGCATTCTTCAATCAGAGCGACATGGTCATGGTGTGATAGTTCCAATCCTTTCAGCATCTCAAGCTGCGATTCCGCAGCTTCCGTTGTCTCCTTCTGATAGTCCGCCTTGGCAGCGTGCCTGCTGACCAATTGTCCTGCTTGAAAGGTTTGAAATTTTATAGCGTCAGCACCTGCCTCGACCGCTGCACGGACAAGCTTCTTGGCCAGGTCCAATGAACCATTATGATTTACTCCGGCTTCTGCAATGATGAAGGTCTTCATATCTTGTCCTCCTGCCATCCAACATCGTAAAACGCTTTTTGAAGGATGCCTTCCAAATTCACGGTTTTTAAGCTTTGTTTAATCCGCGGCGCAGTCATTCCGTCACCATATACGTGATTCCCGCACTTAACGTTTGCTTCAATAAAATGCGGATCTAACGCTGTCGATATCGCTTGTTTTATCGCATCATGATGCTCTTCCGCCTCTATGATACTCCTGCCCTTTATTCTTCCCTTCTGCCTGTTCCCGATATTAACTGTAGGCTTACGGAAGGCTGGAGCTTCAATGATTCCGCTCGAGGAATTACCGATGACCACATCCACATGTTGCAATGCACTTAGATAACGAAGAGTTCCAAGCGAATAGTATGCCGCTGCACGGCCAGGATGTGATTGTACGTAATGATCGATCAACTGACCTATAATTCGCCCGTCAGTATCGGAGTTTGGTTTCGTAAAAATAATTTTTGCGTCGTCGAAATGATCGAGTGCCAAAAGCAACTCTCTAACAAGCTGTTCTGAATCACGCTCATGAAGCGTAACGGGGTGATAAGTCACTAGGAAGTTGCGTTCACCCAGCCTAAAATCAATGGCTTGTTCAAATTCCGATTTGGAAAGCAGCTGCAAACTTCTTATATTGTCCAATCCAATTGCACCGACATTAAATACTCGATCAGGCTGTTCACCTAGCTGAATAACCCGCTTCCGGTAAGTTTCAGTGGAGACATAATGAAGCTGTGACATTTTGGTAATCGAATGCCGAATGGCTTCATCTAGGGCTCCTTCCGTGCTCTCCCCGCCGTGCAAATGAGCAATAGGGATTTTCGCTATCATAGCAGCCTGCGCTGCTGCCATAATCTCATACCGGTCGCCAAGCAAAACAATAATGTCAGGCTTTAAGCGATTAAACACATCCGCAAACCCCAGCAATGCCACTCCCATTGATTTCGTTATACCTATTGGCGTATCGCTTGACAGCAGCATTTCGACCTTATCGTCGATGATAAAGCCATCTTCCAGTATTTGCCTGTATGTATAACCGAATTCAGGCGATAGATGCATACCCGTTACGACTAACTGCAGCCTCATCTCGGAATCCGACTTTATTTCACGAAGTAACGGGAATAATAAACCATATTCCGCTCGCGAACCTGTAACTACGCATATGGTCCTCACTAAAGTCCCAGCCTTTCTTAATTACGATATGAGTTTCGGTCCGCTCGGCACGTTAATTACTCGGAACTCCAATTCTTCCGTGACCGTCATATCCATTTGAGGGCAATGTTTATACATAGGCAAACGATGCATAGGGGTCCAAATCGGGCGAGTCATAAGACCCTCATCATTGGACTGAGCAAGCAGCAGGTCTCTTAAGCTAGCATCCGGCTTATCCAGCAGGATCGCATTCAGCCAATAATTGCTTGACACATATTTTTTTTCTTCAAACCATTCCATTCCGTCAACGGTTGAGAATACTTCCTTATACCGCTGCGCAAGCTTTCTTTTCCGAGATAAATATTCTGGCAGCTGTTCCAGTTGAGCGCAACCAAGAGCAGCGTTAATATTTGGCATGCGGAAATTATAGGCCATCTCATCATGCTGGAAGGCCCAGCGATGAGGCAGCTTCGCGGTTGTTGTAATATGCTTTGCTCTTTTCGCAATCTCTTCATCGGAAGTAAGAATGGCTCCGCCACCGCCGGTAGTAATAATTTTATTTCCATTAAAGCTAAGCGCCGCCGTTTTTCCAAACGTTCCCGTATGCCTGCCTTTGTAATAAGAGCCCAATGATTCCGCCGCATCCTCTACCAGCGCCAGATTGTATTTCTCACACACCTCCATAAGCGTGTCCATTTCAACAGGATGACCGAAGGTATGCATAGGGACAACGGCAATTAATCTACGGCCTGTTATTCGATTATAGACAAATCCGTCCGAATTCCTATGAGCTATATCTTTCAGATACAAATCCAACTTTACAGGATCGACGCCCATAGTGGAGCGCTCCACATCAATGAAATGAGGAACCGCTCCACAATAGCTCACAGCGTTGGCCGTTGCCACGAAGGTTAAAGACGGTATCAATACTTCGTCATTAGCCCTAACCCCCGCGAGCAATAAACTTATATATAAGGCTGAAGTGCCATTCATAACAGCAATTGCATAAGGAGAATCCGTAAATGCCGCAAGATCGCGCTCAAAACGATCTACGTACTGTCCTACGGAAGAAACCCAACCCGTATCCAAACATTCTTTTACGTACTCCCATTCCCGGCCTTGGAACATCGGTTCATGCAATGCTGTAAATTCATTTGTTGCATCTATGACTCTTCGCAGCGCCTCAACAAAAGAGGCCGGTCTACATTCTTCTTTCAAAACCGAACCTCCTTAAATGTTATATCTGCTCGCCTTATATTTCGATACGTTCGCCGGTTCCGAAAACCACTCGATTGTCCTTTCCAATCCTAGCCTGAACCCCTCCCGTCCCGCAAACTCCGGTTTCCACCCAAGCAGCCGATTCGCCTTCGAGTTATCTGCCCAAAGCCGTTCAACTTCACTTTTCTCCGGGCGCACTCGCGTATCCTCGGTAATAATCTCAACGTTGATATTCATGATCTCGCTTATAAGCTTAACGGTATCTCCGATCGAAATCTCAAAGTTGCTTCCGATGTTGATTTCTTCCCCAATGCCATTCTCAGATTCAAGCATCGCAATAAACCCTCGTACTGTGTCTGCAACATAATTAAAATCCCGCGTCGGATGTATCGTGCCCAACTTAATTTGCTTAGTGCCCGAAACCAGCTGAGTTATTATTGTCGGAATAACCGCTCTTGCTGATTGACGGGGTCCGTAGGTATTAAACGGGCGAATGATGCTGACTGGAAGCTGAAACGAGCGGTAGAAAGAAAGCGCCAGTTGGTCTGCAGCAATTTTCGTCGCCGAATAAGGAGATTGGCCCTGTAATGGATGTTCTTCCGTTATCGGAACGAATTTAGCTGTCCCATACACCTCACTGGTCGATGTATGAATAACTTTGGCCACTCCAAGCTCTCGAGCGGCTTGAAGCACATTTAACGTTCCTTTAATATTCGTATCCACATATGTTTCCGGAGAATGGTAGGAATAAGGAATAGCAATTAACGCCGCAAGATGAAGCACCGCATCGCAACCTTTCATCGCTTCCTTCACACCATAAGGATCACGGATATCCCCGGTAAAAACCTCAAATTTCCCTTTGACCTCCTCCGAGCATTCATCCAGCCAGCCCCAAGTATTAAACGAATTATACAATGTGAATGCGCGAACATCGTACCCGCGCCGAACAAGCTCTTCAGTTAAATGAGAACCGATAAATCCATCCGCTCCGGTAACCAGTATTTTACGGTAGTTGTTCATAATACTCTCCTCCAGATTCCGACTCATGACCGAGAGAATCGGTCGATTCCTTCTACCCTGGACTTAGACTCCGATATAATCTCTTGCAAATCTGGACAAAGCTCGAACATGCTCTGAGCCAGAGGCAGCATGAATTTGACATAAAACGCCGTCTGCTCCAATATCGTTTTGGCCGCAATCAGCTTAGGCAGTTCCACTTCAAATCGCTTTAGTTCACCTGCGCAAGCCCGCAAAAATAAACCTTTAAAACAAATGTTGCTTGTTATTTCGCTCCAACTGGAGTCGATTGACGCGATAAGAGATAAGCATTTATTCGGTTTCGTACGAGACGCCTCTTCTAATAGCCCGATCTGGCGGACAATATTTTTCAGATGTTTTGTGCATTCCTGCATCTCCGAGGGCAATCGCTCGAGCTGACTATATACTTGCTTTAGCTTTTCGTCCTTGTATAACGGCAGATCGGCAATTGCCTGAATGAAAATATGGTCATCTATCGTCTTAGCGTTCACACTTTGAAGAACCTCTTCCATATAGCGGAATACAGTATGTTTAATGTTCGCGCCCAAACGGCTCGTATTCACAAATCGAACCCCTGGAAATCGTGCCAGAATGCCCTCAATATCCTTTAGTGTATCCAGCATCGACTGGCTTGTCCGATTCATGGTTCCACTAACATTCTCAACCTGAAGAACCGATTGCCCAATAATATACCCTAAGATGTCATCCGAAAAGTGTTTCGATCCTTCGGCATATACTTTTTCGTTCGGATAAGATAGGTCTTGACCTGCCAGCACGATTTCCTCGCAGCCCATGAATACGGCCGCCTGAATAGCAGTTCCAGTGACTGAGTGGGTTGGCAAAAAAACAGGGGCCTCATCTGTTAAACTCATAAAGTATGTCGTCGTCGTATCATCTTTTATATAAGCATGAAGCAAATGGTCGTCTCTATCTTCAATGATCTTGTAATGCAGCATGGGTGCGAACATTAAGGGGATCTCTTTAATGTCCAGATGATCAAACACACTGACATTCGCTTCCGATCCGTCTATAGAGAATATCAAATGAGGCTTAATCCCATAATGCAGCAAGGACTGAATTGTAGAACCCGCGGCGAATATTAACGCGTGCTTCTTTAATTGACGCAAGATTTCAATGTCATGTTCCAAAGAAGGGCCCGCACCTACAATGACCGCCGTTACGCCCTTAAACGCTCCCTGAAGTCCTGCAATCGAGGGGGTCATAAGCAATTTGGACAAATTGTACATGCTGTTACGCGTCCAGTTCAAGCCAAACTTATTATAATTATGAACAACATTCGCGTTTTTCGTTACAATCGACTTAAGCTCTTGAAAGAAGGCATGCATCTCTTCCGCTTTCAGCCTTCGATATACAGGAAATACGACAATCTCGGGTTCCCTCTGAAAGCTGACATATTCCAACATTTCGCTCTTCTGTTGAGCTGCTTCTCCGACGGTAAAGCCGGCAATATTCAGCGACTTGCACAGCTCCCTGAAATCAATGGCGCGTAGGGCAGCTAACATCACCTGTTCATCCGGCTCATAAAGGTACAAACTGTGTTGAGGATAAACGGATGCATAGCGCAACACAAAGTAACCGCAGCCTACCCCATACATTAGAATTGTGGATTTATTTTTCAGCTTATCGCTCAACTGGGCTACCCATCGATCCGCCTCATGAATCGGATCATATGAGCTATGCAAATGCACAGTTTTTCCAGACGTCCCCACGCATAAAATAGGCAAACCATTTCTAGATAAAATGACGGAGTTTCCGTTATCTTCATAGGGGAATGTACTCAAATAATCGTAAACCTTCGGGAAGGTTTCCTTAAGAAACTCCATATTGAGATGAAATCGCTGTTTTTGATCTAGCAAGGGTTCTCCAAGCTGCTGTAAAAGACGCCGAAACACAGCAATCATCTCATAATGAATGAAGTCACCTGCAGCCGTGAAATTCTCTTCATCGACGAGAATATTTAAAGTTTTAAATTTATCTGAGATATTATGAATCCCTTGCCCGATTGCATCCTCATAAAAATGATAGTTACTTGGTTTATTTTGTTCGTACTCAATAGCCCGTAGCGTTTTATAAAGATCGTCGATACCTTCTACAATCTCGCCGAACTGCTGCCATGTTTCCTGCGTTACGGGTTCATAAAATAAATTCCCAACTGTTTCGCATGCCTCTACCAACTTGGGAAGGAATAATTTAATATCCTCCATCGTGCTTGTTATTGCGTTATCCTGCTCCATTTGGCACCCCCACATTTCCGCTCCTAATTCCCCCGTCAGACCCTGGCTTCCACTCTACGCAAGCCTTCCTCGACAATACTTAACAGTTCAGGCATACGGCTCAGCATTTCCTGAATAAGAGGCTTCATAATCTCCTGTGCAAGTTCTGATTTTCGGATCCAATTCGTTTCCTCAAAGAGCTCCGGCAAGTCTCGCTCAAACTGATGAAGAAGATTTTTAAACAATGTAAAAAACAGAGCCTTGAACGGAACACTCGCGACGACTTGTTTCCATTTGGTATCGATGGCGACAAAAGCTTTCCTGCACTTTTCTTGATTTTGACGGCTTGTAACGACTGTTGTCTCAATAAGCTTCTCAATATCCTTAAGAAGATCCCGGCATTCCTTTATTTCATTGGGCAGTTTCTTAAACCGTGCTCGTATTTCTGCCACCCTCTCGCCTGGATGCTTCTCTATCTTTTCCATCTCACGGACAAAGAAATCCGGGTTAACATGCTTTTCATTGTACCGTTCCCAGACATGCTGCAAGCTCTCCCATTCCGTATGCTTGATTTTGGCACCTTGCTTAGATGTGTTCACAAAGCGAATATCCGGGGTGTAATGCGACAACAAATTTTCAATATCCGCTAAAGTCGATTTCATACTATAAGTTGTCCGATTTTGTTCCCCTTGCACGTTCTCAATATATAATTCGCTCCGACTTACGATGGAATTCGATTCTTCTTTTGAGAAATGCCGCGCTCCAGGCGCATACAAGTCGCCGCCGGGATAGGAGAAGTCCTGTCCCGTAAAAATAATCTCCTTACAGCCCATATAAATAGCCGCTTGTATAGCAGTTCCGGATACGGAGTTATTCGGCGGAAAAACCGGATCGGTGCCGTCAAGATCCATTAAATATTTCGTAACGAAATCATTTGTGAAATGCACGTTTAACAGAAGATCAGGATGATCGTCAATAATTTTATATTTAACCATTGGTGTATAGAGCAGCGGAATATGGTTAATATTTAAGTTTTTAAATGCTCTGTAGTTCGCCTCGCTTCCATCCATTGAAACGATCAAATGAGGCTCGATGCCAAAATGCAGCATAGACTGAATGGTGGTGCCTGCGGCTATAATCAACGCATGATCCTTCAGCTTCCTTAGAACCTCTATATCCTCAGCTAAAGACGGCCCTGCTCCTACAATAACAGCCGGCAGCCCCTCGAACTTATTTTTAAGTCCTAGAATGGAGGGGGAGACTAATGTAGCGCCCATGTTATAGACACTATTCGTCATCCACTCCCAACCGAATTTGTCATAGATCTGCACTTCGCCTTGGTAATGTAAAATAGTCGTTTGAGCATCCGACGAAAACTGCTCCATGTCGCTCTTGTTAATACGATAGTACAACGGAACAGCCACAATATCCGGTGTGCCCTTCATATAGCGAAGAAACCGGTAAAATAGCCGTTTTCTCTGCACCGCTTCATTGCCAACCACAAAATGATCAATATTCAACCGATCAAACAACTTCCTTAGATCGATTCTTTGCATTGCGGTAAGCAGCAAATGCTTGTCTGGCTCATAAATGGTCAATCGATGCTCCGGGAAAGCTTTGGAATAAGCTTCCGCATGATAACCAAGTCCTAATCCATACATTAAAACATACGTTTTCTCCCCCGCATTGGCGCTTATCTTCATAGACCAGCGCTCCGCTTCGGATACGGGATCGTATTGACTGTATAAATAAATCAATCGATCGTTGTCATCAACCATGCCAATATTGGGACACCCGTTATGACTGCAGGTTATTTGATAGTTTGAGTTATCCTGTTTTTCATTTTCCAACACCTTGTAAACGTCGGGAAACGCGCTTTTCAAAAATGTCATATTTCTATAAAATCTTTGTTCGACTACCGTTCTTTCATCGCCCAAAATACAGGTTAATTGTTGAAACAGCGGTATAAGCTCAAACCTAATGATATCACTAGCTCCAGTATAGTTATCATCGTCCATACAATTATTTAATAACTGAAAGTTTTCACTTAACGCTAATACTGTCTGCTCGATGCTTATTGCTAAAGCTTTATAGCTCTTTATCGTATTGGTCTCCGAATAAATGGCATTCAACGTTCTATACAAATCGTCCATGCCTTCAACGATTTCTCCGAATTGCTGCCATGTTGACTCAGTGACTGGTTTATATAGCAATTGCTCAACACTATCGCAAGCTTGAATAAGCTTTGGCATAAACTCCCTAACCTGATCAAGGGTGTCCTCAACTTCCATAACACGCTGGTCCATACACATTCCTCCTTGTTCCTTTCAATAATATCGGTTAATGATAGCATGTACTTAACAGCCTGAAATGATAACAAACCGCCGGAGTCATTTCCGACGGTTTGGTTGTCCTAATGCTTATTCTTTATAATCTACGAAATAACTTTGAGGGGCATAGGCTTGCTCGTATTTTTGCTTTTGCATCCGAGTTACGTTTATTTTCTGCATGGCATTGGATGCTTCATCCTTTAATTCTGTGAATCTCGCTAAAATTGCTTTGTCAAACTCGCCAATTTGACGAAGCATTTTTCTCTCGTCCTCTGTTAGAACGATATCCTTTTTCAATTCATTCAAAACCATATCACGTAAGTCGACTAATAAAATCGACTCTTCATACGTGGTGGAGTCTAACCTTTTCACATATTCTAACGTTTCGTCATACAGCTTTGCTATGGTTATTGACATTAGAAACTTCCAGCTCCGGTCTGCAATTGGCCTACTGACTGTTTCGCGGCCTGTTTCCAAGCCTCTCTAAGCTCAGATAAGTGCTCTAATACTTCGTTAGCCAAGGCCTCATCTTTCTTGACATTTGATTGTATAAGTAGGTGTAACATATACTCATAGATTACAACTAGATTTTTGGATATTTCATAATTATGATTAAGTGAAGCAATAAGTTCATGGATTATCGCTTGCGCCTTCTTTAAGTTATTATTGGCCATCTCATAATTACGTTTTTTAATACCTTCGATTCCTGCCTTTGTAAATCGAATGGCGCCTTCATACAGCATAATAACAAGCTGAGAAGAGGTCGCTGTCTGAACGGATGATTGTTGATATTTCTGATACGGCGAGTTTATCAAGAAAACCACTCCTTCTAGCTTTTAGAAACGAATTAGAAACTGCTAAATGTTGATGCTTGCGAGTTATATTTATTTATAGCTGTCTCCATTGCGGTAAACTGTTTATAGTACTGGTCTTCCTGCCTCTTCAATCGGTCAAGAAGCAAATCCTCACGGGACTTCATCTGTCTAATTTGATTACTTAACAATGAGTTCTCCATGAAGCTCGATGACGGGTCCGAGCTTGTAAGCGATGTTCCAGCCCTTTCTTGCAGACTCGTCAAAGCGGTCATAGCGGAGTCCCTCATTTTGGAAAACACGCCAGTACTGCCTGAAAAAAGTGCTGTTACTTCTTCTGGGTTCGATTCTAGTGCGCTTCTAAGCTTCGTCTCATCTAAAACCAATTTACCCTTCTCCGTATAGCTGCCTGTCGTAATACCGATCGACACGGAAGTGCCATCAGGAAGCTTGATGCCCTTAACAAGTGAAAGAGTTGTTGAACGAAGTTCATTAACAAATTTACTTAACGTACTATCATTTCTGAGCGTTCCGCTTCTTGCCTTCTCTTCCCATAACTCAATCTCTTTATCGGACATTTCTTTCTTCTCATCAGCACTCAATGGTGCATAAGTACGATACTTAGCTTCAGAAAGTTCCTTACCGATAGTACTAATTAAACTATTGTAGTCATTAACAAACGATTTAATCGTCTCCATGATTTTATTCGTATCTTGAACTGCTGTAATAGAAGCCCCATTGGCAGTCGTTGTTTTTGCTTTGACAGTAAAATCAAATCCATTGATCGAAAAACGATTGCTGCTTTGCTTATAGTTGATTCCGTTTACTGTAATTTCGGCATTTTTTCCTTTATTGGTATCATCTACAGATTTAATAAATTCTGATGCAGCACCAATGTCGGTCGAGAAGCCCTCGATATTTAGTCCCGTGTTTGTACCCGGGTCTGTCACTCCTGTCTTTGTCGCTGTTATAGAGAACTTGCCCGATGCAGCGTCGTATAGAGCCGAAGCCTTTGCTGTGCTGCTCTTTGCATTAATAGCTGCTGCTAGATCGCTTAACGTTCCTGTTTTCGCGGCTTTAATCTCAACACCATTTATTTTCACAACAATATTGTCAGCATCTGCCGATGCAAAGCCCAGCTCGCCAAGCGTTTTTTCAACCCCGCCATTCTTGTTATTAAATTCATAGATCGTATTGGCAGCCGTCGCGACTTCAGTGACAGTAACATTAATTCCGCCTGCTGCTTTCGAACCCGTAGAATTCATAGTAAGAGCGTTTGTTTCACCGCTTACCTCAGAAGTTTTTGCATTAATGGCATTCGACAAGTTATATGAAGCTAACTTATTGTTCCGAAAATCTACGATTTTTGAACTCATGGTCCGATAGTCCTCTTGCTGCCATTCTACCTTTGTTCGATTCTTTACCATGTTATCGTAAGTTGTCCGACGAGCTTTCATTAGCTCCTTAACCATACTGTCGACATCTAAACCCGATGCAAATCCCGAAAGTCTCATAAGCGCCTCCTTATTCCACTAAATTTTTTCATCAATAATCAGTCCGTTTAGCTCAACCATTTTCGCAACCATATCCAACAGCTTCTCTTCTGGTATTTCTCGAATGACTTCGCCTGTCTCGCTATTTTTTATTTTGTACATAATGTGATTTGTTTCCTCGTGCACGGAGCGTTCTACCTTTGTTTGTGCACTCTCTAAGGACTTTAAGAATCGTTCTATATTTTTATTGCTTTGTTCATCCGCTGCGCCATGAGCAACAAGATGACTTGTTTGAGCTGAAATCGTTGCTGCCGTCATAGCTTCTTTCGTCGGTCCGCTACCAGTACTTTTCTCAGATGTAAATACCGCCGAAGTGTTTACCGATGTTATATTCATCATCATTTCCACCCCGATTCAAAGTCCTTCTTATGATAATAATATCGGTCTATTCTTGTATGTTTGTTAGACCGAATTCCATTAGTTTAAATAAAAAATATAAAAAAAAGAAACCTTAGACAAGCTAAGGCTTCTTTTTTTGAAAAAATGATTATTGCAGCAGAGACAATACGCCTTGTGGCTGCGAGTTCGCTTGTGCCAACATCGATTGGGAAGCTTGAAGAAGAATGTTGTTCTTCGTCAGGTTCACCATTTCTTTGGCCATGTCCGTATCACGGATACGGGACTCGGAAGCTGTCAGGTTCTCAACCGTAGTACCCAGGTTGTTCGAAGTGTACTCAAGACGGTTTTGTACAGCACCCAGTTTAGCGCGTTCAAGAGCAACGGATTTGATTGCTGTATCAACATCAGTCAAAGACGTTGTAGCAGACAAGCCTGTGAAATCGCCAGTAGCAATGTCGCCAATGCTAATTTTTGTAGCATCCGCATCGGAAGCGATGTCAGCACCACTGTAAATCTGCATGCCATTGAACTTCGTGTTCGCCATGATGTCGTCAATTTGGTTGCCCAATTGGCTCATCTCAAGCTTAATGTTCGATACATCGCTAGTTTCATAAGTTCCGTTGGAGGACTGAACCAGCAATTCTTTCATACGAGTAAGCATGGAGCTTACTTCGTTCATTGCGCCCTCAGCTGTTTGTACGAAGGAGATACCGTCTTGAACGTTCTTTTGAGCTTGCTCAAGACCGCGGATTTGACCGCGCATTTTCTCGGAAACCGCAAGACCAGCAGCGTCGTCAGCCGCACGGTTGATACGAAGACCGGAAGCCAGTTTCTCCATCGATTTGCCGGAAGCAACGTTGTTCATACCCATGTTACGGTGAGTATTCAAAGCAGAAATGTTGTGATTAATACGCATTATAATTTCCTCCCTGAAGTTGGTTAATAAACCCCACATCCTTGTGGTATGCTGAACCAGGTCGGCCGCCCTTTATCAGCTCTATTCTATTTATCGGTTATTTAACGAAGGAGTTTATAGTTTTTCAAAAAAACTCTTGTGTGATATCAACCGTTGAAATGCTGTGGTTACTCCTGTATAGCTACCACTTAGCCGGTCCATACTCTACACAATATATCTGACTTTGAATTCAACTAATCTCTACTTATAAGGAAATGATCATGCACTTGGATGATGAAAAAAAACCCGCGGCACTTGAATCGTGCGCGGGTTTCGCAATGAATCGTATATTATTGAAGCAGGGACAATACGCCTTGTGGCTGCGAGTTCGCTTGCGCCAACATCGATTGGGAAGCTTGAAGAAGAATGTTGTTCTTCGTCAGGTTCACCATTTCTTTGGCCATGTCAGTGTCACGGATACGGGATTCGGAAGCCGTCAGGTTCTCAACTGTTGTACCCAAGTTGTTCGAAGTGTACTCAAGACGGTTTTGTACAGCACCCAGTTTAGCACGCTCAAGCGCAACGGATTTAATAGCTGTGTCAACCTCTGTCAGAGTCGTTGCAGCACTCAGGCCAGTGAAGGAGCTTGTTCCAATTGTGCCGATCGAAATTACTGTAGCGTCAGCATCGGAAGCAATATCAGCGCCAGCATGAATATTTTTACCGTTAAACTTCGTGTTCTCCATGATGTCGTCAATTTGGTTGCCCAATTGGCTCATCTCAAGCTTGATATTCGAAACGTCACTAGCTTCATAAGTTCCGTTGGAGGACTGAACCAGCAATTCTTTCATGCGAGTAAGCATGGAGCTTACTTCGTTCATTGCGCCCTCAGCTGTTTGTACGAAGGAGATACCGTCTTGAACGTTCTTTTGAGCTTGCTCAAGACCGCGGATTTGACCGCGCATTTTCTCGGAAACCGCAAGACCTGCAGCGTCGTCAGCTGCACGATTGATACGAAGACCGGAAGCCAGTTTCTCCATCGATTTGCCGGAAGCAACGTTGTTCATACCCATGTTGCGATGAGTGTTCAAAGCAGAAATGTTGTGATTAATACGCATTATAATTTCCTCCCTGAAGTTGGTTGATTGATGCCCACATCCTTGTGGTATGCTGAACCAGGTCGGCCGCCCTTTATCAGCTCTATTCTATTTATCGGATCATTAATTAAACAGCTTTATAGCTATTAAACATTTTTTCGAAAGAAAATAAACGCCATTCGTATCGATGGCGTTCGTGCAATACCTAGGTCCTATAATTTTTACTCTTTTTTCTTCTGAAAATTGTAGAACTGTGACTTCAGATCTCCAGCGCTGATTTCCGAATGCTTGGCGCTTTTGTTCATTTCCTCAACGGATACATAAAGCTCCTTACGCAAAATGCCGACTTCAGAAGGAGCGGATATGCCGATTTTCACTGTATCGCCATAAACCTCTAGAACCGAAATTTCGATGTTTTCTCCAATTCGTACAGACTCGCCCTTTTTGCGGCTTAAAACAAGCATTTTTAAGCCCTCCTTGACCCTATAATAGGGGAGAATAACGGCTGTCGAATCGAATAGGATCCATCAGCCAAAATATATTGGGTTCCTTGTTTCATTCTCACATTTACAACAACCGGTGCCGCCAAATTGATCGTAGCAGACGCCAACTCATCGCGAACACTTATTATATTCAATATCCTCAAATCACTCTCGGATTTGATATCTAATTCCGATTTTATTAGATCATTCAATTCAAACTCATACTCGGGAAAGAAATCAAATGGCGATACGACGATAAAAGCAAGCCCTCCGTCTTTGATTGACTGTAAGTACATAAACGGACTTTCATTATCTTCTATCAGCAAGAACTCTCGATGATCCTTAAATCCCGGAATACCGTTTTCAAAATGAAGCACATCTTCAGCCTGGTATTCATATTGGCCAAATCTGGTCGTTTCCAAAATCATAGTTGATCACACTCCAATTAATATAAAAAGCTATAGTATCGGCAGTCGATTCTACAGCTTTCCACGCATTATGATCCATTATCCATTGTTTTCTATAAAGTTATATCAATGTTGGGTGCCGTTATTTTGACGGACGGGTACTGCTCCATAAAAGTCCGGACATAACCCCGCCTATATTCGATTTCCGGACGATTTGGCTGTGCACTGATATCTACACCGCCTAAATCCACCTCAATCTCCGGATTTTTTAGTATTGGCTTATAGTCAACATTGTTTGGCGTAGCCGGTCCAAAAATTTTAAGCTTAGGTCTTTCCTTTGTCATACTTTCCTTTGCAAGATCAGCAATTGGATTACCCTCAGCTAATATGTTGCCAATTCGGTTGTATTCTTGCACTGTCGCTTGAATAGCATCTATAGCATATTTCCCATTTTGGTTATATATGCGATTCCAAAAAGGCATGGGCTTTCCACCTGTCAACGCTTCCCAAGTCTTTGATTGATCAACGATTACAACCGCAGGCTCAGAATCGATATGAACTACCGCATCTGTGGAGTTGATCCGAACAGTTGCCGGCGACTGTTTAATCTCATAGTGACCTAACCGACTCTCGATCCCGATACGCGCAGGGGTAGAATGGATTTGAAGTTGTGGTAATCTCATACGCTATCTTAAAAAGTCAACCAACGATTGTTTTATGACTTTAGCGCCTACCGACAAGGAAGCCTGATAAATATTTTCGTTAATTTGGGTATCGATTAGCAGCTTCTCAAAATCCGCATCTTCAACCTTAGACTGGAGATCTGTTAAATTAATTTCCATATCCGATAAACGGTTCTGCATTAATTCAACCCGATTTACGCGTGCGCCAATCTCCGCTTGTGCATTCAAGAATCGGTCCGCGCTTTTTTCAATGTTTGGCAATTCAGCAGCAACACCCGCGTAATCAGTAGAACCTAGAGCACTGATAATACGATCGAGGACAGAGAACACATTATCTCCTGTGCCTGACGTTGACAAATCTGCTGCTCCAAAAACTTGTTCTGCGGTTAGATTAATATCCAGTTTAATTTGATTCCCAACTGCATATTCAATAGTCCCGCTGTCTCCAGAAACCATTCTGGCGTTAAATCCGGGTTTAGATTTATCGAATGGGATCTGATTGAAATTTTCACCGTTAAACACATATTTTCCATTGATTTTACTATTCGCAATATCTATAAGTTGAGTTTTTAACTGCTCAACTTCACTCTTAATATTCGTAAGCGCGACATCAGGATTCGTCCCGTTTGAAGCCTGTGTTGCGAGTTCCTTTACCCTCTCCAGCACATCTCCCGCTTGGGAAAGTACCGTATCGTTGAAATCTAACCAAGATAACGCCGAATCCACATTCTTCTGGTATTGTTCATTTGCGGATAGCTCGGCGCGGTAGCGCAAAGAATAGGTAATGCCGACCGGATCGTCGGATGCCTTGTTGATTTTGCGGCCTGTCGTCGTTTGCTGCTGCAGCTGCTCCATTTGGGACAAGTTGCGGTTCAAGTTGCGCATCAGCTGCATGTGCATCATGCCTTGCGTTACACGTAATGACATCTAAGCAACCTCCTTATTCTTATCGATTATCGGCCTACCGTGCCGGTTCCGTTGATCAGCTTGTCCAGCATTTCGTCGAACGTCGTCATGAAACGCGCTGAGGCGCTGTATGCATATTGATATTTGATCAGATCCGCCATCTCTTCATCGAGGGAAACGCCGCTTATCGATTCGCGGTTGGCATCGACTTGATCAAGCTGCGTCTGCGAGTTCGTCAGCATTCTCTTCGCATCCTGGCTTTGAACGCCCAGCGCGCCGACAACGGCGCCGTAGAAGTCGTTTACAGTCGCGGAAGTTACGCCGCCGCCTGTTGCCGTCTCGTCGAAGGCGAATTTAACGTCCTTAAGCTCGGACATAAGAAGCGCTAGGCCGTTATTGCCTTTAATGACGGATGTAACGCCTGTTGCCGTATCCGTCGATGTCCGTAGAGACGTCGCAATTTTATTTGCGTCCGCTGCAATAGTCGGATTCAATTGAATGCTTGCAGCCGTGATGCCTGTGGCTCCAGCCTTAAACGTAAAGAAATCTTCACCCGCCGCAGCCGGGTCGGCCAACGTGTACCCTAATTTATGCAGGCCGTTAATCCCCTTAACTGTCACCACTTCATCGGCAGTTGTCGGGGTTGTCGTGCCCGGCTTCACCCAGCCCGCAGGAACAGTAACAGTGAATTCACCGTTAGCCAGCGTGTTCGCCAGCGTATCCAGCTGCTGTTGGAACTCGGTTACATATTTATCGCGGGAAACGATCATGCCATGTACTTCGCCGCCGATCAATGTTCCTCCAAGATAAGCATCCTCCAATGAATCGGCTGTAACAGGCGTTACCGTACCGCCCTCAACCAAGGCTGCTCCGCCGAGCGTTATCGTATAGCCTAGATCCGTCTCCGCCACGTTGACGTTCATGATTTTGGAAAGCTGGTCGGTCATAAGATCGCGTTGGTCGCGAAGATCGTTCGCATCGTCGCCAAGCGATTCGATTTTCCGGATTTCCGTGTTCAACGAAGAAATCGTTTGAAGCAGCGAGTTCGCCTGCGATACCTTCACGTCAATATTGGAGGTCAAGTCGGCATTCAAGTCCGTCAATTGGCGGCTGAGCTCGTTGAACGTCTCCACTAACGATACCGCATTCTCCTGTAAAATCTCCCGTCCCGTTACATTCTCAGGATCCTTGCTGAGATCCGACCACGCGTTCCAAAAATTCTCGAGAACGGTGCGAATACCCGTTTCCGAAGGTTCCTGCACGAAGCCTTCCAGTTTGCTCAACGTATCGGTTTGAATTTCTAGGCTGCCAACGCCATGGTTCTGCTCGCGGTACTGGCTGTCCAGGAATGCGTTGCGAATACGCGTGATGGACGTAAACTCAACGCCTGTTCCGAGTTGTCCCGGAGCGTTAGAACGGTTCAGACCAAAGGCTTCAATCGGGCGAGCTGCGACCATAGAGACCTTCTGGCGCGAATATCCTTCCGTATTGGCGTTTGATATATTGTGCCCCACCGTGTTAATGGCGGCTTGCTGAGTGAATATGCTTCGTTTTGCCGTCTCCAGCGAGTGGAAGGTCGATCTCATGCTCTCATCCCCTTATTATGCCTTGGAGTCAAACCAAGTATTTCGTTTATTGCCGTACATTTGCTGCTGCGGGTGCTGATACACCACGTCTTCGTTCGGATCCTCTATCATTAAGTTGATGGAAAAGTTAATAAAATCGAGCGACTGCTTAATGAGCTGCTGATTCGCCTCGTTCACTTGCTTCAGCTTCGTCAAAATGCTCGTAAGCCGCTCATGAAGTTCTATAAGCTGTTTTTTCTCCTCCGGCTTGTTCACCGATTTGATCAGATCGGACAGTACGCCCGAACGATTGCGGAAGCCGATATCCTTAAAGTACCTGGCTGTCATCAATAGACGGCTCGTTTCCAGCTCATCGGCCTGCGCAGTCAGCAGCTTCTCCTTCTGCGTAATGACGTTAAGCTGGACGATCTCGTTCTTCAGGATTAGAGGCTTCTTGCTTTCCTCGCATTCCAGCAGCTTCTCATACAGCTTCAGCTGCTTCTGAAGCGTATCGATGATGGTCGAAATCGACATTACGCATTCCTCCGCCCTTACTGTGGTCGATTATTCGTTAGGAAAGGCAGAAGCTTCTCCGCGATCTTGCCTGCATCCACATGGTATGTGCCGGATGCGACGGATTGCTTCAGCTGATTAATCCGCTCAGCGCGCTCCGAACTGTTCAGCTTGCTCGTAGTCAGCATCTCCTGAGCCGCAGCCGAAATTTGCACTTCGTCTTTCTTCTTCGCTTTCTTGGCCGTCTCCGCGCGCAGCTCGTTCTGCTTCGCGTATGGATTCGTTGCGCCGATGCGATTGCTTTCGTTTATCTTCAATGTTCTCACCTCATTGGGATCAGCAACTAAAAAAGCCGATTACCTGATACAAGTATTATCGGCTCTCGTTATATTTTATTTAATAGTATCGAGCAATTATCTGTCTTTATACCCACTTAACCCGCGGTATGAGACTCCTACGTTCTGTGTTTTATCAGGCTGCGCCGATTTAGCAGCGTCATCCTGCAGGGTTCTTGCCGCCTTCGTTAAGCGTGTGCGGCAATCATCGCAGAGATGGCTGTCTCGAATTAACGTTCCGCACGATTCGCACGGATAGGACATGTTCGGCGCGTTTACGATGGAAATACGGCCTTCCCGGATAAATTTTGATATCTGCCTGATGGAGACACCGGTTGCGTCCGATACTTCATGAATCGTCGCGCCTTTATTTTCGCGCAGAAAATCTGCGCAGAGCTGGTACTCTTTATCAATTTCCTTCATGCAGGATGGGCAAACATCTCTAATTCCTTTGGCAAACAGCCTTCCGCAACGAGGACAGTTGTCCAAATTCATCGCATCCAAGCCCCCTTCTGGTCCAAATCTCTATATAGTTATATTAACGGATTTCGACAGGAAATTCATTAGCATTATCAACATAAATTAGTGAAATTGTTGTCAGGAACGCGACCATGTCAGGACGTATATCCGCAAGTCATAATTAGCGGATCGAAGTAGCGCAGAGGAGCAAGCCTCAACGGTACTTCCCGTGGTATAAATATCATCCACAAGCAGAATTCGCAGGGCTCGGCGGCGTTCATAGGGGCTCAGCTGCTTAGCAAGCGGGCCTTCCTCTAACTCCCTCAGTTCAGCTTCATCCACACGAAAAAGATTTCGAACATCCCGGAGCCTCTCCGCCCGCGATTTGAAGCTCATTTTTTCGCTGTGGAGCTCGCGGACAAGAAGATGAAAGAGCGGAACGCCAAATCGCTCCGAGAGATGTGCGGCCATCTCCTTCGCTTGATTGAACCCCCGGTCCTCCGCCCGTTGAGCGCTGATCGGCACGTAAGTGATCGCGTCCCAGTAGTCGCTGAGCTGCTGTTTATTAAAAAAGCCATATATTAGACGCCGCAAGCGGCTCTTGCCTTGTTGCTGAATCGGCTCGGACTCGCTAATGTCCTTCGTTAATCGAAGGAGCGGCGGGACAAGCATTTCTGCGAGAACAGGCGCTAGCCGCTCATAGCCCCGGTATTTGTACAACGCGAGCCAGCCGCGCATGACGGAGTCGTACGAAACCGCGCTGCGGTTGACGACAAAATGCCGGTCGGGACGGCGCGTACAGTCTTCGCAAGAAATGCCCCTGCCGCATATGGGACATTTGATCCGTTCCAGCCACGGGATGGCGTCGCAGCAAGCTGCGCATAAGGAATGCCTCAGAGTGTGAAGTATCTCTCCGGCATAGGAACTTGTGCCCGGCCTTGACGCCGCGGCTTTTGCGTTAACAGCCTTGCCGCACACGGCGCAGCCGCTCAAGCTTGGGGCCATTAACGTGATCGACCGGCTTCCAACCGCCTGCGTTTGGGCTAACAAGTGTTGAATGCGCTGAATGAGCCTCATAGCTTCACCCCCCTGTTCGCGGAGCGGCAGTCGACGCGAGCAAAAAACCTCTGTCCTTAGCGATCCGGTTCATGGAGCGAATATGCTTAAAAGCCCGCAGCTGGGACTGATTACGTTCCTTTGCGAAAAAGTACACCAATCCGTTCGGATCCGCCGCATTCCTTCCAGCTCTTCCCGCCATCTGCACCAGGGAAGCTTCATCGAACAGCTTGCCGTCCGCATCTAAAATGAAAACATCGCTTTTGGGTATGGTGACGCCTCGCTCAAGAATCGTCGTCGTAACTAATATGCGAATGTCCGAGCTGCGAAAGCTCATAACCTTTGCGGCCCGGTCCGGATCCTGCGAGGAGGTTGCCGCGACATGCGGGCATTGGAGCCTGCTTCTTATTAGCGCCGCTAATGGTTCGGCCTGTGAAATTTTTTGCACAAAAACAAACAGCTGGGCGCCTCTATTCAGCGACTTTTGCATCGCGGTAATGAGAGCGCCGGGGAGCTTGCCGGTCTGAAGCATAGCATTCACCGTTGGCGCGTTCATCAGCTTGGGCTCCGGCAACGGATGACGGTGGTACCGGACGGGAACTCGCGCATGCGCAAGCGCGCCGCGCTTCGCCGCACGCTGCATATCGCGCGGCGGAGTCGCGGACAGCAGCAGACGAGGCGCTCCGGGCAGGCAGCTTTTATCCGCCGCATACTTTAATAGCGGATCCCCATGGTAGGGAAACGCATCGACTTCATCAAGAATGACCAAGTCAAACGCTTCGTGAAATCGAAACAGCTGATGCGTAGTGGACAGCGTAATATCGCCCCGCTCCCATCTCTGCTCGCTGCCGCCGTATAAGGTGACGACCTCAGCTTCCGGGAAAGCCCGTCGAATACGCGGGTCAAGCTCAAGAATGACATCCCTTCTCGGCGAAGCGATCAGCGCTCTCCCGCCTCTGCTAAGCACCGAATCAACAAGCGGGAAAATCATCTCCGTCTTGCCGGCCCCCGTCACGGCCCAGAGCAGGAAGTTCCGGATATCCGGACGTTCGCCGGATAAACCCGATGAAACCGCTCCGGCTCCGATTGCCGGCTTGCCGGGGAGGTCCCGGGACGGCGACGACTCGATAAAACGAAGCGCTTCCCCGGCCGCATCGAGCTGAGCCGGGCTCAAATTCCATTTCATCAGCCTGTCGCGCAATGAGAATGCAGGGGGGGTTAGGCGCTGGTGCCGATGAGGTATGTAGACGCCCAGCACCAGCAGCTCGCACTCGCGGCTCCGCCCCATATTCAGGCAAGCTTCGCAATAAGCGCACAGGCGCCCGCACGCTAGACACGGCGTGCGCCGCAGCTGCGCCTCCCCGCTGCCGCATCTCCGGCAGCGCAGCCGGCGCCGGGCGTCCGCCCGCCCGCCCCCATGG
>NZ_QXQA01000022.1 GCF_003583765.1 Paenibacillus nanensis | reverse complement strand
GGGTAGCCAAGTACGGACGGGATAAGCGCTGAAAGCATCTAAGCGTGAAGCCCCCCTCAAGATGAGATTTCCCAATTCGTAAGACCCCTTGAAGACGACGAGGTTGATAGGTTCGGGGTGGAAGCACGGCAACGTGTGGAGCTGACGAATACTAATCGGTCGAGGGCTTATCCTAAATAACCCCACAAAGTGAAGCGAATGCTTCGAGGATTATTCCTGATACTTTGCGGGGACCCCAAAACAGCTAAAATGATCACTACAGCTAAACTTTCGTATCCAGTTTTCAAGGTACAAACCTTGATCCGTTTGGTGGCGATGGCGGAGGGGAACCACGCGTTCCCATACCGAACACGACCGTTAAGCCCTCCAGCGCCGATGGTACTTGGACCGCAGGGTCCTGGGAGAGTAGGACGTCGCCAAGCACAGATAACCTACCGTAGTTGATACGGTAGGTTTTTTGTTGTGCATAGACCATTTCGGATGATAGCTGCGCCATCCGAAATGGTCTGGCGACGTTTCTCTCCCAGTTGGGAGAGTGTCTGAACCTTGTGATCGAACTGATCGAAGCAATTCGATGATGCATGACCCGGCCTGAAGAGGAAGGTTCAGACGCCGACCGTTGATGTAACTCTGCGAAGAGTATTCATCCCGGTGCGGAATGGATATCGCCAAGCACAGATAACCTACCGTAGTCGATACGGTAGGTTTCTTGTTGTGCATAGACCATTTCGGATGATGGTTCCGCTATCTGAAATGGTCTAGCGACGTTCGTCTCCCAACGGGGAGAGTGTCTGAACCTTCCGTTCGCAGCAATTCGATGATGTATGACCTGACTTTATTTTTTACTGAGTGGTTGCTGCATACGCTGTTGCTGCGGCGGAAAGGTAGTAGGCTAATCCTGTTTGCTGGCTCTCTAACATCTGAAGATGGAAGTCGTCGCTTAAGAAGAACTGTGTTTGCGCTGCAAAATCTACCGGCGATAGCCGATGGCCATGCTCATTCAAAAAAAGGAGATGGTCACGAATTAGCCGAGTTACCTTGTCATCCTGATGCTTAATGCCTTCCCTCAAACAATCGGCTATAGCATTCATAAAAGTCATTGCCTCGGCTGCTTGTTCATTTAGCTCTGGAACATCTGTAGTGTTAACCTTTAGAGGCTCCATCCCGTAGCTTTCCTTCAGGTGCTGGTTCTGTTCCATTAATGCATGGTCCCACTCTTCAGCGGTAGTTAAGCCTTTGAACATGTCCTTGTTATCCATAGCTCTTCCTTCCTCCAAACAATTCAAAGATTTGCGTAAAGTTTCTACGATGGACTCCAGTCTTTGTTTTCGATCAAACAGCAATTTCTCTTGGTGAGCGAGAATGGATTTCCGGTCTGAGTGGCGCTCAAGCATCTCTTTAATTTGGTGTAAAGGGAATTCCAATTCTCTATAAAACAAAATCTCCTGCAAACGTTCCAATTCCGTATCTCCGTATAATCGGTAACCGGACTCGCTAATTTCTCTCGGAAGCAGCAGCCCTATCTTGTGATAATGATGAAGGGTCTTGATTGTAACATTAGACATCTCCGATACTTCCTTAACGGTATACAAAACGTTTCTTCCTCCTTTCATTTTGAAGTTTAAGGTCTGACCCAAGAGGAGAGTCAAGATAAAGATCAAACGGTCATACATTGATTTTGTTCTGCTATAATAAAAGGGCATAATTGGAAATAAGAGATTGGGTTTCAAATGAGGGGAGAGGCTGCTGCATGAAGAAGTTGGTGTTTGGTATGTTTATTTTATCCGTATTGGTTATTTTAATCTTTTCAAAAAATATGGACAAGCGGGATGGAGCTTACCTAGTCACGACCGTGGCTGAACAACAATATGATCAGGATCAGCCAGACAAGCTGTTTTCTTCTATTCTACAAGGAGTTGTAGACTTAGAAGAGGAAATTGATTATTTAAGTTTAGCGGACGAGAAAACGATTCGTATAGAGGTTGAGGATTCAATAAACGGTACTTATGTTCTTCAGGATTATATTTTGAATCCCGATGGGAAAGCCTCGATTGATTTGGAGGCAAACCCTATTGCTTTGCTCAGCTCACAAAGCAGTGATTATGAGCCTGGGGCTGTTATTCGCGGCTTCCAGTGGGTAGAGGAGGCGACAGGTAAGGAGTACGGATTTGTCATACGAACGGATGCTCAGCGAACCGAAAAGTGAATACAATTCGGAAACTAGTAATGTGAAAATCGATAAAAAAGGAACTTTTGCTAACGTATCGTTTTGTTTGCAAGGGGTTCCTTTTTCATTTATTATTGGCAGGTTGATGACTGCTTGAGTTGATAGTCTTTATGCGCATTCCCGGCCACGGCCTTGGCATTTTTTAAATAACGTTAATATTTGAGAAGCAAATTCAATTGATGAGATTAAGATTAAGATGTTTGTGAGCAAATATGCAAAAAAACAGAAGGCACGCACATATGGTTGTATGACGAAAGCCTCCAAGCTGGCGGGTGAACGCGAGCCTGGAGGCTTCGATTATGCGTGTATGATGATCCTGTGCGCTAGAGCTTCTCCAACAAACGGATGATAAGTGTGAGAGCTTCGGCCCGGGTGGCGGTTGCGTTCGGATCGAAGCGGTTACCATCCTTGCCTTCGAGCAGGCCCGCTTCTACAGCAGCGCCGACTTCCTTTTGCGCCCATGCCGGAATATCGTCTCTATCGGCGAAAGAGAGTGAGGCGTCCGCGTCCAGCTTCAGACCTGCCGCTCTAGCAATAATGACTGCGAGCTGAGCACGCGTCAGCTGACCGTCCGGGCGGAAGGTCGAATCCTCGAAGCCGCTAATGATGCCTGCGGCCGCAATACGCGCAACATGCGCTTGGGCCCAGCTAGGAATACTGTCGAAGTCCTTCAAGGTATCGGCGTCGCCTTCGCCCTCAAGACCAAGCGCCCGGCTGATCATTACGGCAATTTCGCCGCGTGTTACGATATGATCCGGACGGAAGCTGCCGTCCGAGAAACCGTTCACGATGCCGAGCTCGACAGCGCGGGCAATGCTGGTTTTCGCCCAATGATTCGCCGTATCGTTGAACGCTATTTTTGATCCTTCTGTTCCGCCTTGTTCAGAGTCTTCCTCGTCTTCATTGGACTCGGCTTCGTTCCCAGAATCTTTAGGGTTTTCGCCATTTGTATTCCCGCCTGGATTTGGCAGACTCGGCGGTCCGGCAGGACCTCCCCCGATTACCTCTGGCGAGCTGCCCGCATACGTCGCCGCTGATTCATTAAATTTGAATTGAATATCATACTCATGGTGATAGTTCAGGGAGCTCCAGTCGACCTTTACCCATCCGTTCACGGTGGAAGAAAGATTGGACAGGTTAAACGTGACGATCCGTGTATTGTTGCCGGAATCTCTCGAGGTGCCGCTGCTTCCTCCGATCGTTAGTCCGGTAATTTCGGCGCTTTGTACGACGGTGAAAGAGACCGTTTTGTTACCCCCCGATACGGTTACGAGCGCAGGGCTGATCATGTAATCATTGGCTACCGATGTAGAGCTCGTGCCGTATTTCAGCACCGTAAACGGTACATAGTAGCTTCCATCGGCAGGGTACTGCGGGTTCGTACTGCCGCCAGGCGTTCCCGGGCCTGGTCCTGGGACCGATCCCGGATCGGTTTCTGAAGCTTGGAAAGTATTGACCGCTTCAGTGAGACCGGCCGACGCGGCAGCAATGTTCCCCCGCGTGGCGGACAATTGTGTTCCTGTTAATTTTGCGCTGTTGATCGCTAATTGAAGCGCGGACAGGGCGGGAGCGCCGAACCGTCCTTTTAAATCCCCGTTCGAAGCGCGATCGTGCAGCGCC
Organism: Paenibacillus nanensis; assembly: GCF_003583765.1. Classification (GTDB taxonomy): domain Bacteria; phylum Bacillota; class Bacilli; order Paenibacillales; family Paenibacillaceae; genus Pristimantibacillus; species Pristimantibacillus nanensis. The sequence continues at coordinate 85,225 of NZ_QXQA01000022.1, read as the reverse complement.
TGCGCTTCCTCGATTTGTTCGTTGAGATCGTCCAGCAGCGTGCCGTTAAGACTTAAATAAAGGGTCTCCGTAACGTCAGGCGCGGCGGTTGTCGTATATGAAAGCTTTACGATGCCGCTAATGGAATGAGCAGGCTGCGCGCTTGTTCGTTGTATCAGTTGAGCAGAGTATTTGCCGGCGCCAACAGTTAAACCTGTGGGCACTACCTGCAAGGCTGTTTCCTCTTGGAAGGTAGCCGTTCCATCCGTGCTTGGTCTGAAGTAAGAAATCGTTGCGAAATGGTCGGCATCTTCGTTTATCGTAATGTTGGCATGCTCGCGTGGCGTATGTCTTTTCAAAATAGTGGCGGTAGAATCGAAAAGCGAGCTTTTTGTGGAGGGTGCCGCGTCAGCATCGAGCGAGTCCAGTACGATGAGGCGGACATTTGCCGCGACGCTCCGAGACTGGTTGACGTAATCGATGGCCTGAGCAAGCAGGCTGATTTGCTCCTCCACTTTTTCTTGCGTAGCGGATTCGTCTTTGAATACGGCGTCGGCGGCAGCAATGGCATTCTTCATATTAGCGTCAGTCAGCCCGATAATTGCTCCTTCGGCATATACGCCGTTAACGGGGACATACGTCAGTGTTGCGGCAAAGGCCTCAGCCTCTTCGATTGCGGTCTGCAGTCTCGACTTATCTACCGATGGCTCTTCCCCCTCGAATGGAAGACCAGCCGTATCGAAAGCGACCTGCGCCACATACCAATGATCGTACTCGAAGGGTGCCCCGCCTGGAATGAGGTATAGATCCTTGACGACAATGTGCATGAGCACATCTTGCTTAGCCATTACATCTTGAATCGGGAACTCGACCGTTCCGTAATAGCCCTCCACAAGCTTACTCTCCTGCTGAGGACCGCGAACGGCTTGGCCGTCCTTCACCTCGAGCTCGGCAGCAGTCACGAATTCAGAGACGGCCTCCGGACTCGCAGAAGGCGTACCGCCCGGCTTTAGGCTGCCCCAATATTCGAACCAGTCATAGTTTTTAAAAGTGATCCGCAGCTTATATTCGCCATTATTTGCAATAAGCTTTCCCGTTGTAGATTCGAGATAAGTATGGGCGACTGACGCTTCATTTGTGTTGTCCTTCAGGATTTGGACATTGACGTCATATTCGCCATCCCGCACTTTAGAGGCAGGTCGTGGTGCAGTCTCTGCCGCTGCGGCCTGAGCTGCAGATAGGAGCAGCATGCAGGCCAGCAGTATGGACATGAACCGTTGAAGCTTCTTTTTAGAAAACATGATGATGACTCTCTCCTTTGCATATTGTTGCGAAGAAAGCGGCGGACCGCCTTCGCGGCGCAAGCGACAAGCAGAGCGGGGTGCCGACCTGCCTGTCGCTTGCGCCGCGAAAACACCGATGCCGAAACAGGAAGGCGAGCGCTCCGCAAAAGCTGGAATAAGCACTTCGCCATGAAACGCGCTGCGCCGCGCAATGACGGCGACAGCGGTTTCGGCTGGTTATTCGTTAACGGTTTACAGCCATTCAATCTGAATTTCGTGAGTAGCGTTATAGAGTCCAAAGACCGAAACGGTAATTTTTGCTTTCGCGTTTTCGCTAAAATCGTAAATCGGGAATGTATAGTAAACCACGCCGCCGGATGTCGTGCCGGTATATGGCGTATAGGTCGCGCCGCCGTCATGCGAAATGCTGAGACCGTTAATGCTGTAGAGGGACGATGTCGTGAATCCAAGCGTCACCGTCTCTCCGTCGTTGGCTACGGATGCAGGCTTAACGGCATATCCGTCGGCGGTCGACGTTTGAGTCGGATCGGAAGCTTTGACGATTCGGAAATCTTGGCTCGTTGCCGCGGAGGCGGAACCTACGATCATGACAACGGAAAGCATAAGAGCGAGAATTAGAGCAGGCAGTCCTTTTTTCAATGTGAATGACATAGTAAAATCTCTCCTTTAATTTTCAAAGTGTCATCTCCCTACAGAGACGCGAGCTTAAGCAGCCAATACTTGTGCAATGGGACAGGCACCCTTCCCTCCTTTCTACCAGGTTCAGCAGGAACAACCACAGAAACAAAACTATTTTGTAGATAATGATAATCATTATCGTTCATGGTGCAAAAAAAATTTCTGTGGCAGAAGTCGGACGCACCGGTATACGTGCCGTACCTCTCTCTCAGAAAAAATGTCTGGCGTGTACATCGCCGTTGACAGGATAAATTCTATATGCGGATTATGAACGGAGCGTGAACGTTACATTACAAATTATACGGATCTGCTTAGGCATTACGGGAAGGGGAACGCTGCAACGGCGTCTAATCCCCCTTCGGACCGTTCGAGGGAATGCGGCGCTGCGCGAAGAAAGGCTAGTTTGGAATGGACGAGGCATTGGGTGAGGACTTGGCCGGTGTTGTTGACGATTGCGTTATTTTTCGTTTCAAGAGTGAAAGGATGACGGAAGTGACGGCAATAGATAACACGGAGATGAGCCCGTTCAGAAGGGAAAAGGAGGCCAAGCTGGTTAATACCACGATAAAATCGAATAGAAAGTTTGTTTTGCCGGGATTGATGCCATGCCTCTTATGAAGATAGAGGGCGAGGAGAGTCGCGCCGCCGAGAGAAGCGCCATTTCGAAACAGTGCCGTAATGCCTATGCCAATAAGGATTCCTCCCACGATTGAGCCGGCAAGGGGCGGCATAACAAAGTCCGGGAGGTGGGAGTCGACGGAAGTCATAGCAGTTAGTATGGCGATTGCGATGATCGTTTTGACGGTAAAGGCTTTGCCCATGAAGAAGCAGGAGAACAAAAAGAAGGGCAAGTTGAGCAGGGCGAACAAAATAGGAAACGAGCTGCCGAGCAGAGGCGCAAGACTGAGCGATAGTCCCGCTGTGCCCCCGGTTACGATTCCCGCATGCCGCAGCAGGAGAAGGCCGCTGGCCGTGATCAAACAACCGATTGCAATTTGAAGCCATTTTTGCATGACAACCTTCATTTTGGAGCCTGTCATTAGCCGCATTTTGCATGCACCACCTGGATGTCGATTTATATATTTAGAATACAGGAGTCGAATGCAGCGATATATGTTAAACTGAACCAATTCCATGTTAAAATAGATAACATTGAATCAAATTTAGGATTGAATGCATCAAAATGAAAGGTGGCTGAGAGGTATGGACCAATTGGATCGAACACTGCTTGAATTGCTGCAGGAGGACGGCCGGATGACCGTTAGCGAGCTGTCCAAAAGATTGGCTCTAAGCCGCCCGAGCGTATCGGAGCGATTGCTGCGTTTGCAGGAAAGAGGGGTTATTACGGGGTTTGGCGCCCGCGTATCGCCCGCGGCAGTCGGCCGGAATATACAGCTCATCATTCAGATCAGCGAGCTTAAAGTAGCGCCGCACGAATTCGAGAAACGGATTGTGCTCGACGCAGATGTGCTCGAATGCCACCGGGTAACGGGAACCGTCAGCTATGTGATCAAGGCGGCCGTGACCGGGATGGACGCGCTTAGCACGCTTGTCGAGAGGCTGCTGCCGTACGGCAACGTCAATACTTCCGTTATATTGTCCTCTCCGGTTATTAACCGGCATGTGCTGCCGCAGGAGTAACTGACACGCCGCATCCGGTTTGCCCGGCCTCTGCAATGTTGTTATAATGCCCTCATATATGAAAGGGGCGGATGCGGTTTTGCGAAAACAATTATGGATTGGCGGGAGCTGGCGGGAGGCAAAAGCATATGAGGAGCTGCGATCGCCTTATTCGGGCGAGCTTCTTGCTGAGATTGCTTTAGCCGGCGCGGAGGAGACGCAGGACGCGATTGCCGCGGCGCATGCGGCACGTCAAGCGATGAGGGCGATGCCTTCGCATGAACGGGCGGCTATTCTGGAACGGGTAGCGTCTGCGCTGAACGCGCGGCGGGACGAGGCGGCGCGCCTCATTGCGGCGGAGGCGGCGAAGCCGCTCAAATATGCGCTCGCGGAGGTCGACCGGACGGTGCAGACGTACAAGTTCTCGGCCGAAGAAGCGAAGCGGATACACGGCGAGACAATCGCGCTGGACGCGGCTCCCGGCGGCGAAGGCCGGCTCGCGTATACGAAGCGCGAGCCGCTTGGCGTGATCGGGGCGATTACGCCGTTTAATTTTCCGATGAACCTGGTCGCCCATAAGGTGGGGCCTGCCATTGCCGCCGGCAACACGGTTGTGCTGAAGCCGGCGGAGCAAACGCCGCTGTCGGCATTGTTCATCGGAGAGCTGTTCCATGAAGCCGGATTGCCGGCAGGGGCGCTTAATATTGTAACCGGCCACGGACATGTTGCGGGCGAGGCGATCGTGACGGACGAACGCGTCGCGAAGCTGACGTTCACGGGCAGTCCGGAGGTCGGGAAAAGCATCCGCGCGAAAGCGGGTCTGAAGCGGGTTACACTCGAGCTCGGCTCGAATGCGGCTCTAATCGTCGATAAGGACGTCGATGTGCCGCGGATTATTGCGCGCTGCGTGATGGGGGCATTCTCCAATCAGGGGCAGGTGTGCATATCTTTGCAGCGGGTATATGTGCACGAAGCCCTCTTTGAGGCATTCGCGCGGCAATTCGTGGAGTTTGCCTCGCGTCTGAAACTAGGCGATCCGCTTGATCCGGATACCGATGTGTCGGCGATGATAGCGGAGAAGGAGGCGCGGCGCGCGCTTGCTTGGATTGAAGAAGCGAAGGCGGCGGGCGCGAACGTCCGGTTAGGCGGCGTCATCGAAGGCGGCATGTTGAAGCCGACGGTGGTTACCGATGCGGGAGATACGCTGCAGGTTTCCTGCAAGGAAATTTTTGCTCCTGTTGTCGTGCTGCACAAGGTCGGCTCCATGGAGGAGGCGTTCCAACGGGTGAATGATTCCCGTTACGGCCTGCAGGCAGGCATCTACACGAACAGCCTGCAGATGGCGCTCCGAGCGGCGGACGAGCTGCAGGTAGGTGGCGTTATGATCAATGATATCCCGACGTTCCGCGTGGACCATATGCCGTATGGCGGGGTGAAGGAAAGCGGATTAGGACGCGAGGGCATACGGTACGCGGTGGAAGAGATGACGGAGCTGAAGCTCGTCGTGATCAATCGAAACGAATAATGAAGGTATAGAGCGCCGTCCCCGGCAATTGGGGCGGTGCTTATTTTTTTGCTAGATTTAAGCATCCGGTCGTATGCACCGATTAAGCCTGCCCTCTTCTGCAAAAGTGTAATCTAAAGTTCACGTTCCGTTCATAAACGGAGGTTAGAATCCAAGTGAAGTTCTAATTGATAATGACTCTCACTTGGAGGCTGACAGAAGTGGACGCAACAGGAAAAGGATATAAGAAAAGGCTTGGCGGCTTGCTGCTTCTCGCCATTCTCGTGTCAGGCTGCAGCTCCGCGGCTGCCGGCCAAGGTGACGGTGCGGGCTCGCTCGTCATCCGGGATGCCGCAGACCGGGAGGTCTTACTGCCAGGGGCGCCAGAAAGAATTGTCGCACTGGGCAATGGAGAGGTTGATATCGTCTACGCCCTAGGAGGAGAAGTCGTAGGCAGACCTGAAGACAACGGCGGATTGCCTGAGGCGGTACAGGATGTGCCGATCGTCGGGTCCGTTCATACGGTGGATTTGGAAAAAATCGCGGCGCTGCGTCCCGACGTTGTGCTCGGCAACGAGCCGATCAACCGAGGCGATATTCCTCAGCTGGAAGGGATCGGAGCGAAGGTTGTTTTGACGGAGGCGAATTCGATCGCGGACATCCGGGACCAGATCAAGCTCATCGGCCAGCTGACGCAGCGGGAGGAGCGGGCATCGGCGCTCACCGCGGAGCTGGACGCGAAGCTTGCGGAATGGAGCGGACGAACGGGGGCGGAGCGGACGGCGCTAATGGTGTACGGCGCTCCGGGCACTTATTTGGCCGCGCTGCCCAATTCGCTTGCCGGCGATTTGCTCGAGACGGCGGGCGGCGTGAACATCGCTTCGCAGTTTCCTCGGATGCAGAGCTACCCGCAGTATGCGCAGCTCAATACGGAGCGTGTCGTTGAAGCGGAGCCTGACGTTATTTTCATTATGACGCACGGCAATCCGGAGGAGGTGCAGGAGGGCTTCATAAGGGAGATGGAGGACAATCCGGCATGGAGCTCGCTTGCCGCCGTGCGCGAGGGCCGCATCCATACCCTTCCTGCCGATCTGTTCGGAACGAATCCCGGCACGCGGATTATCGATGCGCTGCAGCTGCTAGGGGAGCTGCTGGAGCCATGAGCCTGAGCCTTCAGACGAGGAATAGCCGCAGGCGCTGGCTGGGATGGCTGGCGCTGCCTGCAGCGATGGCTTCCGTTCTATACGGAGTGGGGAGCGGCTCCGTCCCTTTGACCGTAACGGAGATCGTTCAAGTGCTGTTCGGGGACGGCACCGCCGTTCATGAATCGATCGTGTGGAACATTCGGCTTCCCCGCGTGTTAGTGTGCTTGCTGGCAGGCGCGTGTCTGGCCGCTTCGGGCGCGCTGCTGCAAGGCGTCCTGCGCAATCCGCTCGCCGACCCGGGCATTATCGGCGTCTCTGCCGGCGGAGGGCTCGCAGCCGTCATAGCGCTAGTGCTGTTCCCGCAGTTCGGATATTTGCTGCCGGGATTCGCTTTTGCCGGCGCGCTAATTGCCGCGCTGGCCATTTATTTGCTCGCATGGGACGGAGGCAGCTCCCCTGTGAAGATCGTGCTGGCCGGCATTGCAGTGAATGCGCTGCTCGGAGCGGTCATGAACGGCATCATGGTGCTGAACAGCGACCGGATCCAAAGCGTTATTCCATGGCTGGCGGGGGGCTTCAGCGGCCGGAGCTGGCCGCATCTGCAATTTATGCTGCCGTATGCGCTGGTCGGTCTGGCGTTGACGCCTTTTGCCGCGAAGACGTCGAACCTGCTGATGCTGGGCGATCAGTCGGCGCAGTCGCTCGGGCAGCATGTCGAAAGGCAGCGTTTTTTAATCGTTGCGCTGGCGTCGCTGCTAGCGGGAGCCGCCGTCAGCGTCGCCGGGCTGATCGGCTTTGTCGGGCTGATCGTGCCGCATGCGGTGCGTCTATTCATCGGGGACGACTATCGGTTTCTGCTGCCCTTCTCCATTGCCGGAGGAGCGGCGTTGACGGTTATTGCCGATACCGCCGCCCGCAGCTGGTTCGATCCGCTGGAGCTGCCCGCCGGCATTTTGCTGGCTGCCATAGGCGCGCCGTTTTTCCTGATCCTGCTGAAGAGAAGGAGGCTGCTGAGATAGATGGCCATTCACATTAATGAGCTGACGTACGAGCAGGAGCGTTTCGGTCTGCAGGCTGCGGATGTGGGGATACCGAAAGGCAAAATGACTGCCATCGTCGGCCGCAACGGCTCCGGAAAGTCAACCTTGCTGAGGCTGATCGCGAGGCTGACGAAGCCGGATAGCGGGAGCATTCAGTATGAAGGCGAACCGGGCGAAGCCTACGACCGGAGGACGTTCGCCCGGCTGGTATCCGTGCTCAGCCAAGAAAAAGGCGCGATGCCGGACATGACGGTGCGGGAGCTGGTCGCACTCGGCCGGGCGCCGCGTCAGTCCGCCTTTCGCAGCAGGCTGACGCCGGAAGACGATCAAGCCGTGGACCGCGCGTTATCGGTCATGGGTGTCCGGCATTTGGAGGACCGGCTGGTCCATTCGCTGTCCGGCGGAGAACAGCAGAAGGTGAGAATCGCAATGTCGCTTGCGCAGGAGTCGCCCATCATGCTGCTGGATGAACCGACAACGTATCTGGACATGTCGCATCAGCTGGAGCTGATGGAGACGCTGAAGCGCCTTAACCGGCAGATGGGGCTTACGATCGTGATGGTTCTCCATGATCTGCAGCAAGCCGCGGCTTATTGCGATCACCTGATCGCGATGGATGACGGACGGATTGCGGCCAGCGGGCCGCCGCGCGAGGTCATAGACCGGCGCTTTATGTTAAGCGTGTTCGGAGTAGTCGCCCGAATCGAGTTCGGGGGCGATTACCCTGTCATTGTACCTATACCCCAACAAACCGAGGAGGAGAACAAAATGGTCATTGTAACCAACGTATCGCAAATTACGAAAGGCAACGGAATGAAGCTGATCGAACGCTTTAACAAGGTGGGCAAGGTAGAGGGAATGAAAGGCTTTCTCGGCCTTGAGGTGATGCTCACGGAAAACACGAAGGAATACGACGAAGTGACAGTCAGCACCAAATGGGAGAGCAAAGAGGATTTTCAAGCTTGGACGCGCAGCGAAGCGTTCCGGGAATCTCACGCTCATCGCCAGACGCCGGACTACATTTTATCGAACAAAATTTCATTCTACGATGTGTTGGTCGTCCGCAAGCCTCTTGATTTGGAAGAGCAGACGGAGCAGGCTGAGCAGCAAATCGTATAGGAAAACGGCTTCGACAAGGGGCTTCCGTGTGGCCGGCTCGCCTTCGGGAGCTCTTTGCATAAGCTTGAAGAATGTATCATCGCAAAAGGTACGACCCTTAAGAATACCAAGGTATCTCCATCTGAGATAAAAACCTATTGACAGGATCTGTCATCCATTGGTAGCATATCTATTGATAATAATTATCATTATCAAATAACTGAAACGGTTTGAAAAGGTGCAAGGGCTTTTAAAGATAGGATCTCTATTCGTGAGGCAAGTACATACAGAAGCCAAAGAAGTAGAGGCTGATCAATCGGCGTTACACGAGGGGAAGGGAACAAGTTGACGAAGCGAATACAAAAAGCCGCATACGGCTTGTTAGTTATATGCTTATGCTTTTTCGGGCTGTCGGGCGCAGCGCTTGCAAGCGCCATGCCGGAGGATGGCGCGTACGAGGCGAATTACGTGGTGCTGCAGGCGGATAACGACAATGTCTCGATGGCGAATGACTATTGGGAGAAGCCGGCCAAGGTAACGATCAAGAACGGCAAAGCGACGGTGCGGCTGTCCATTAACCACAGCAAATGGGTCACCGAGTTTAAGGTGCCTAGCGGCAGCAGCTATGCGGATGCGAAGGTTGTTGTGTCGAACAAAAAAGACGATATCCGCACGGTAGAGTTCAGCGCGGATATAACAAGCCCAATTATTTCGAAAATCCATGTCACCGTGCCGGACATCGATTATGATCACGATTACACGATCCGGCTGGTGTTTGACCTGGAAAGCTTAGAGCGAACTGAAGGGGCGAAGCCGTCGGCAACGGAGGAGGTTAAGCCAACGGCGACTGCGAAGCCGTCGGCAACGGCTAAGCCGACAGCGGCGGCGAAACCATCGGAGAAGCCGGCTTCTGCGGGAGAAGCAGCCGAGACCGCAAAGCCCGAGGCTGCCAAGAAGCCTGCCGCGGCGACGGCAGCCCCATCCGCAACCGTCCAGTCCACAGCTGGGAACACGGCGGCGGGGGGAACGGAAGCGGAAGGAGGGAAGCAGACGGAAGCGAGCGGGAGCTCGGGAGCAAAAGCCGAGACGGAGCCTGCTGCGGAAGCTGGCGAAGCGGCGCCAACCTCATCGCCTGCTCCTTCCGATGAAGCGGATACGGGCACGCCTGAGGCCGATCAAGGGGGAGGCGGAGACGGTGATAACGGAACAGAACAGGCTGGAGAGTCCACGGGGGCGGAAGCGGCCGATATTCAAACCGCTTCAGCGGAAATTGCCGCCGAGGGTGATGCCGGCGGCGTGACGTCGTCCGGCATGATCTGGTGGACGCCGCTTGCGGTAGGACTGCTGCTAGCAGGAGGAGGCACCTATGTCTGGAAAAAGAAACGCGGCTAACCGTCAGCGGCGATGGAGGAATAACATGCGATGAACAAATGGAGATGGGAATGGAAGGCGATTCTGCTGCCGCTTATTCTAGCGACCCTGCTGATCGGACTTGCGGGGTGCGGTAACAGCGGTAACGAAGGTGCGGCGCAGAACGCCGAGCCGCCGAATTCTTCAGCGGATGCTGATCCAGCCGCGCCGGCATCGGCAGAGCCGACGGCGTCCCCAGAGACGGAGCGCCGGATTGTATCGACGACGGTCGCGATTACGCAAATCATGGATTTGCTCGAAATCGATCTGGTTGGGATCCCGAAAAGCGTGAAGACGCTGCCGGCGCGTTATGAAGGCGTAACGAAAGTGGGCAACCCGATGAGCCCGGACATGGAGCTCGTGAAGTCGCTTAAGCCGACCGAGGTGTTGTCCGTGACGACGCTCCAATACGACTTGGAGCCGGTGTTCGAAAACGCTGGAATTGAGGCATCCTTCCTGGACTTGACGAGTCTTGAGGATATGAAGGCAGAAATTTTGAAGCTGGGTGAAAGGTACGGGAGGCAGGAGCGGGCAGCCGAGATTGTAGCCGAATATGACGAGAGCCTGAGCAAGATTCGGGCCGCGGCGGAAGGCAAGCAGCCGCCGACCGTTCTTATCCTGCTTGGCGTGCCAGGCAGTTACTTGGTTGCGACGGAGCATTCGTATATTGGGGACTTGGTGAAGCTGCTCGGAGGCGTCAATATCGTTCAGGGCGAGAAGGTGGAGTTTCTAGCCTCGAATACAGAGTATCTTCAGCAGGCGAATCCGGATGTCATCCTGCGCGCCGCGCATGGCATGCCGGAGGAGGTCGTCAAGATGTTCGATGAAGAGTTTAAGAAAAACGATATTTGGCAGCATTTCAAAGCTGTCCAGACGGGACGCGTATACGATCTGGAGGAAAGGCTGTTCGGCACGACGGGCAATTTGGAGGTAACCGAAGCGCTGGAAGCTCTGCTGCCTATGCTCTATCCTTAATCCAAGCGAAGGAACGAAGAAACGATGATGAAAAAGACAGGCGTATTTGTTCTGACAGCCGCGCTGCTGGTAGCTGTCGCCGTCTTTTCGGCGATGACGGGAAGCATCCGCGTATCGGTCGGGGATCTCATCGCAGGGCTGTTAAGCGGAGCGAACGAGCAAGTCGAGATCATTAAAGATTTGAGGTTTCCCCGCATTCTTGTATCGATGCTGGCAGGAGCGGCGCTTGCTGTCTCGGGCGCCCTGCTGCAGGCGGTCATGAAAAACCCGCTCGCGGAACCCGGCATCATCGGCATTTCGGCGGGAGCGGGATTCGTGTCGATTACAATGGTCACGATATTCCCCATGCTGTATTTCTGGTCGCCGCTGTTCTCTGTGCTGGGGGGAGCGTTCGCCTGTTATCTGGTGTATTCGTTGTCATGGAAGACACAGCTGAATCCGCTCCGCCTCATTTTGGTCGGCATCGCGATTAACGCGACGTTCAGCGGTCTCGGCCAATCGTTTAATTACCGCGGAAGCTATGCGGTGACGAGCGTGAACCAAGCGGTATCCTCCATCTTCACCATGAAGACGTGGGAGGACGTGTACATAATGGCCCTCTTCGGGGGTATCGGCTTGTTCATCGCCCAATGGCTGGGGCCGTGGTGCAACATGCTGGCGTTCCGGGATGAGACGGCCCGCAATCTGGGGCTGCGAGTCGTCCGTGTGCGGCTCGTCATTTCAGCGGTTGCCGTCCTGCTGGCCTCGGTGGCGACGGCGATCGGCGGTTTGATCATGTTCGTCGGTTTGCTGGTCCCGCATATCGGCAGAACGGTCTTGGGGACGAACTTCAAGCTGCTTCTCCCTTTCTCCGCGCTCGGAGGAGCGCTTCTTGTCCTCATGGCGGACACTTTGGGACGAACGGTTCTCGCCCCGAACGAAATACCGGCTTCTATTATTATGGCGGTCATCGGAGGGCCTTTCCTCATTATGATGCTGAAAAGAAGCGACCGCTTGAACAAGTAGACAATGACACGTCTTAGGCCAAAGGAGGTTAGGGAATAAACATGAAGCATGTGCTGATTACGGACGACGATGCGCCCAACCGTACGTTGCTCAGCCACTTTTTGACCAAGGAGGGCTTTCGGGTATTCGAGGCGCAGAACGGCCGCGAAGCGATGGCGACGCTCGAGAAGCAATCCGTCGACCTCGCGATATTCGACATCATGATGCCGGAGATCGACGGATTCGCGCTTTGCGAGCATACGCGCAAAAACTACGACATTCCGATCATCCTGCTGACGGCCCGCGATCAGCTGAGCGACAAGGAGCTTGGCTACGCCAAAGGAACGGACGATTATTTGACGAAGCCGTTCGAGCTGCCGGAGCTCCTGTTCCGGGTCAAAGCGCTGTTCCGCCGTTATTCCCTGGCCTCCAGCGATAAGATTCGGCTGAGCAACCTCGTTATTGACCGGAAAAATTACGAGGTGGTGGACGGAGACGCGGTCATGCTCCCGCCTTTGAAGGAATTCGAGCTGCTTGCCCAATTAGCCGAGTATCCGGGACGGGTATTTACCCGCGACGAGCTGATCCGCCTCATCTGGGGAACCGACTACGCGGGTGATGAAAGGACGGTTGATGTTCATATCAAGCGGCTGCGCAAAAGATTCCCCGAGGCCGAGAAAGGTTTCGCTATTCAGACAATCCGGGGGATCGGCTACAAGCTTGAGGTGTCCGTCTCATGAAGTCGATCTATTTGCGCGTATTATTCGTCACGATCTACACCATCGCGATCTGCGGATTTCTCGGCTTTTATGTCGCCAATCTGTACGACCATTGGGCGCTGAAGCCCCGTCTGGACGCCAAGCTCCTCCAAATGGCCTCCAGTATCGGCGCCCATATGGAGCGATTCCCCGATCGGGCCGGCGATTTTTTGTCGAACGCTGCGGGACTCGGCTACCAAATCTATTTGCATGATGCCGCCGGCAATGACATGTTCTACGGAGGGGCGTTCCAGAAGCGGGATTTGCCGGAGGAAACGGTGCATCGCGTGCTGTCGGGGGAAGAGTTTCACGGCATCGCAACGTACCCGTACCGGCCGTTCGTGCCCAGTTATTTCGATAATCGGCTCAGCAACTCGGTCGGCATTCGGGTGATGGTGGAGGGCGAGCCGGTTGCGCTGTTTTTGAGGCATGATACGAGACTGCAGTTTGACGAGCTGCAGGTTTTTTTTGTGCTGATGTATGCTCTGACCATCCTGTTCAGCATCCCGTATCTGCTGTTCAGCACCCGCTACCTGGTGCAGCCGATCGTACGGCTGACAGAGGCGACCAAGCGCGTGGCGCAAGGCGACTTCAATTTGCGGCTGCCTACGAGCAGAAAGGATGAGATCGGGAGGCTGGCCTCGCATTTCCGTGACATGGCCGCGCGGCTTGAAAGGATGGACCGATCCAAAAAAGAGTTTGTAGCGAACGTCTCCCATGAGATTCAGTCTCCGCTAGCATCCATTCAAGGGTTTGCGGATTCGCTTCTAAGCGAGAACCTGGAGCCTGAACGCATCCGGCATTACGCCGAAATTATCGGACAGGAGACCCGGCAGCTGACAAAGCTCAGCAAGCAGCTGCTCCTGCTTTCCACGCTGGAGCATGGGAGCGACGCGGTATGCAAGGGGACATACCTCCTGCAGACGCAGCTGAGACAAGCGCTTCAGCTGTTTGAGTGGCAGCTTGCGGAGAAGGAAATTGCTGTTCGGATGGTGGTGCCGGCGGGAATGACCGTTTATGGGGATGAGGTTTTGCTTATGCAGATCTGGACCAATCTATTGTCAAATGCGGTGAAGCATATTCCCCCCGAGCGTTCGATCGAGATCGAGGCGAAGAAGACGGGCGGGGAGTCTGTCGTATGCATTTCGGATAACGGCGACGGAATCGAGCCTCGGCACATCCCTTATTTGTTCGACCGGTTCTACAGGGGAGATGCCGCCAGACAACGCGGAGAGGGCAGTACGGGACTAGGCCTATCCATTGTGCAAAAGATCGTTCATCTGCACGGAGGAACGATTGAGGCTGCGAGCGAGACCGGAATGGGAACGACATTCCGCGTACGGCTTCCGGAAGGGGAGAACGAACGGCTCGAATCCGTGCAAAAGGTATAAATCAAACGTCGGTGCATCACCCTAAAGATGACGACGTTTTTTGCTTTTTTTAGAAGAAGTATAATTGTCTGAAAATTTGGCCTATACGTATTGACCTTCGTTCATTTTTGCGTATAATAAAATTAAAGTCAAAGAAAGTCAAAGTCAATCACTCCTATCCGCTTTGACTTCTGACTGGCAATCAATCAGGGAGGTTGGTGGTTTGCGTAACATTTCCGATCTCATTGAACAGTATTTGAAGCATATGCTGGATAGCAGCGACGAAGGCGCGATCGAGATTCAACGCAACGAGCTGGCGGATAAGTTTTCCTGTGTGCCGTCGCAGATCAACTACGTCATCAGTACCCGGTTCACGCTGGAGAAAGGATACATGGTTGAAAGCAAGCGCGGAGGCGGAGGCTATATCCGAATACAACGCGTGGATCTGCCGGCGCTGAAGTCGATTCAGTTCCACATTGAACAGACGATAGGAGAGAGCGTGGACCAGGCGGCCGCGGAGGGGCTGATTTATCAGCTGGAGGAAGCGGACCTCATTAGCAAGAGGGAAGCGAATCTGCTGCGCGCGGCGGTCAATCGGGACACGATTGCGGTCATGCTGCCGCTCCGCGATGAGATGCGGGCCAGGCTGCTGCGATCGATGCTCATTTCATTACTAGTCAAATAGGAAGGGGGAACGAGGCTTTGTTCTGCCAAGAATGCGGCAAGAGGCCGGCTACACTTCATTTTACGAAAATTGTAAATGGCGACAAGACGGAGTTCCACATTTGCGAAAGCTGCGCGCGCGAGAAAGGGGAAGGCATTCCGGGCACACCGAACAGCTTCTCCATCCATAGCTTGCTGTCAGGCCTTCTGGATTTCAATTCCCCCGGCAGCGCGGCGCACAGCCAGCTGTCGCCGCAAAGCGTGCGCTGCGAGCAGTGCGGACTGACATACGCACAGTTCAGCAAAATCGGGCGCTTCGGCTGCAGCAACTGCTATAACGCGTTTGCGGACCGGCTTGATCCGCTGCTGAAGAGAGTGCACAGCAGCACGTCGCATAATGGAAAAATTCCGAAGCGTTCCGGTGCGCAGATTGGGTGCAAGCGGGAAATCGAACAGCTGCGCCGGGAATTGCAAACCTACATCGAGCAAGAGGAATTCGAGCAAGCGGCTACGCTTCGAGACCGCATCCGCGAATTGGAGCGCAAGCTCGCGGAGCTGTAGTCATAGTTTAGTAAAGAGGTCATTCAGTTTGCTACAAACTTTAAGCATATGGTTTCGACGTAAGTTTGCTACACAAGCCGTAACCCGGCTTCTGCTACACAAACTTTAAGTTTTTGCTTACGATGCAAGTTTGCTACACAAGCCGCAACCGGCTTCTGTTACACAAACTTTTAAGGAGTGAGCCTGTTGACGAAGCATCGATTCTCGGAGGATGCGCTTAGCGATTGGATGCGCGGTACGGGACCGGATTCCGACGTGGTCATCAGCAGCAGGGTGCGCGTCGCGCGCAACTTGCGCAATCAGCCGTTCCCGATGCTGGCGACGAGCCAGCAGGCGGCGGAAGTGCTGAATCGGCTTACCGAGGTAAGCCGGTCCGGAAAGCTTGATGCCTACGGCCGCTTCGATACGATCCTGCTCTCCGACCTAAGCGAGCTTGATAAGCGGGTGCTGGTCGAGAAGCACTTGATCAGCCCGAACCTCGCCAACGAATCGCGCGGGGGAGCGGTTATCCTTAGCGAAAATGAAGCGGTCAGCATCATGATTAACGAAGAGGACCATCTGCGCATCCAATGTTTGTATCCCGGTTTTCAAATCGGGAAAGCGTGGACATTGGCGAGCGGAATTGACGATATATTCGAGGATGCCGCCGATTACGCTTTTGACGAGAAAAGAGGTTATCTGACGACTTGTCCGACGAATGTCGGCACCGGCATCAGGGCGTCGGTGATGATGCATTTGCCGGCGCTTGTGCTGACACAGCAGATTAACCGCATTTTGTCGGCGGTTACGCAAGTCGGGCTGGCCGTCAGAGGATTGTATGGGGAAGGCAGCGAGGCGCTGGGCAATCTGTTTCAAATCTCGAATCAGGTCACACTCGGCCAGTCCGAGGATGAGATAATCGAGAACCTGCACGGCGTCGCAAGGCAAATTATCGAGCACGAGCGGGCGGCCCGCAAGCGTCTTTTGGAGGAATCGCGCATTCGTATTGAAGACCGGGTGAACCGATCATTCGGTATTTTGTCGCATGCCGCGATTATGGATTCGAAGGAAGCGGCGCAGCGGCTGTCGGATGTCAGACTCGGCGCCGATCTGGGACTGCTGAAGGAAGTGACGCCGAATGTGCTTAACGAGCTGCTCGTCATGACGCAGCCGGGCTTTCTTCAACAGACGTTTAATGAAAAAATGAGCCCGGAACAGCGGGATATCCGGCGGGCGGAGCTTATACGAGACCGATTAAACGGTAAAAATGATCATGGGGGTGTAGAACGATGATGTTCGGAAGATTCACGGAACGAGCGCAGAAGGTGCTTGCGCTTGCACAAGAGGAAGCGGTTCGTCTAGGTCATAACAATATTGGGACCGAGCATATTTTGCTGGGACTTATTCGAGAAGGGGAAGGCATTGCGGCGAAGGCTTTGACAGGCCTTGGTCTTGGTCTCGAGAAAATTCAAGATGAAGTGGAAGCGCTGATCGGCCGCGGTCAGGAGCAGCCTAACAATATCGCCTATACGCCTAGAGCGAAAAAGGTGATCGAGCTGTCGATGGATGAGGCGAGAAAGCTCGGCCATACTTACGTTGGCACGGAGCATATTTTGCTTGGCCTCATTCGCGAAGGAGAGGGCGTTGCGGCACGAGTGCTGAACAATCTGGGCATCAGCTTGAACAAAGCGCGCCAGCAAGTGCTGCAGCTGCTAGGAAGCAGCGAGGCGGTGTCGAGCAATCACGGCTCGCAGTCTAACGTCAGCACGCCGACGCTGGACGGTCTTGCGAGAGACCTTACCGCTTACGCGAAGGAAGGCAATCTGGATCCGGTTATCGGCCGGAGCAAAGAAATCGAGCGCGTGATCCAGGTGCTAAGCCGCCGGACCAAAAACAATCCGGTGCTGATCGGGGAGCCGGGCGTCGGTAAAACGGCGATTGCGGAAGGCTTGGCCCAAAAAATTATCGCCAACGAAATTCCGGAGACGCTGCGCGACAAACGCGTCATGACGCTGGATATGGGTTCCGTCGTTGCCGGCACGAAGTACCGCGGCGAGTTCGAGGACCGGTTGAAAAAAATTATGGATGAGATCCGCCAGGCGGGCAACATCATCCTGTTCATCGATGAGCTGCATACGCTGATCGGAGCGGGCGGCGCGGAAGGCGCGATTGACGCTTCGAATATTCTAAAGCCTGCGCTTGCGCGCGGCGAGCTGCAGTGCATCGGCGCGACGACGCTGGACGAATACCGCAAATATATCGAGAAGGACGCAGCGCTCGAGCGCCGCTTCCAGCCGATAACGGTCGACCAGCCTTCCGTTGAGGAAGCGATTCAAATTTTGCACGGTCTGCGCGACCGTTACGAAGCGCATCACCGCGTCAAAATTACGGACGAATCGATCGAGCAAGCGGTGAAGCTGTCGGACCGTTACATTACGGACCGGTTCCTGCCGGACAAAGCGATCGACCTGATCGACGAGGCAAGCTCCCGAGTAAGACTGAACTCTTACACGGTACCGCCAAATCTGAAGCAGCTGGAGAACCGTCTGGAGGATATCCGCAAAGAGAAGGACGCGGCGGTTCAAAGCCAAGAGTTCGAGAAGGCGGCGGCGCTTCGCGATACCGAACAGAAGATTCGCGAAGAGCTCGATATGACGAAGAACCAATGGAAAGAGAAGCAGGGCCGCACCGATTCCGAGGTAACGCCGGACGATATCGCGCAGGTGGTGGCAAGCTGGACCGGCATTCCGGTCGTGAAGCTGGCTGAAGAGGAAACCGAGCGCCTGATGAAGATGGAATCCATTCTTCATGACCGCGTAATCGGCCAAGAGGAAGCCGTCAAATCGGTTGCCCGCGCGATCCGCAGGGCGAGAGCGGGTCTGAAGGATCCGAAGCGTCCGATCGGCTCGTTCATCTTCTTGGGGCCAACCGGCGTCGGTAAAACGGAGCTGGCTCGCGCGCTTGCCGAAGCTATGTTCGGCGATGAAAATGCGGTGATCCGCATCGACATGTCGGAATATATGGAGAAGCATTCGACCTCCAGACTGGTCGGAGCGCCTCCGGGCTATGTCGGCTACGAGGAAGGCGGACAGCTGACCGAGAAGGTTCGCCGCAAGCCGTACTCCGTTGTGCTCCTCGATGAAATCGAGAAGGCGCATCCGGAAGTATTCAACATCCTGCTGCAAGTGCTCGAAGACGGCAGATTGACGGACTCCAAAGGCCGCGTCGTCGACTTCCGCAATACGCTGATCATTATGACGTCGAACGTCGGCGCGGATCAAATCAAGAAAAATTCGTCGCTCGGCTTCACGGCGGTGCAGGATGCGGGCCGCGAGTTCGCTGTGATGAAGGATAAAGTGCTCGCCGAGCTGAAAAAATCGTTCCGTCCGGAGTTCATCAACCGGATCGACGAAACGATTGTTTTCCACTCGCTTGGCGAAGAGCATATCGCTCAGATCGTAACGCTGATGTCCGACGAGCTGCGCAAGCGCCTGCGCGAGCAGAACGTGGAGTTTACGCTTACCGATGCGGCGAAGGCGTTCCTGGCGAAGGAAGGCTACGACCCGCAGTACGGAGCGCGTCCGCTGCGCCGCGCGATCCAGAAGCATATCGAGGACCGTCTGTCCGAGGATCTGCTGATGGGCGTCATTCAGAAGGGCGATACCTTCGTGATCGACGAGAAGGACGGCCAGCTTGTGGTCAACAAAACGGAAAAAGCGCCGGCTCAGGAAGAGGAATCGGCGGCGAAATAAGAATGCTCACGAATAAACCGGCAGCGGGAAGCTGCCGGTTTTTTTATGGATATTGCTTGTTTTTCCGGAATAGCATCATGTATGGTTGTTTTATATATCCGATTCTGGGGGAGGAAACCAAACCGTGAACAAGCATTCGAACGCCATCGCGAAGCGAATATCGGAGCTTGAACAATATCGCCCGCCGCTGACAGCAAGAGAGAATCTGCATACATACTGGGATGAGACATTAAAGCAATATGCCAATAAGCCGCTCAACGCGACGAAGGAAAAAGCAGACACCCCGATGCCTTACGTCGATGCCTACAAGGTCACCTACGAAGGCTTTGACGATACGCCGATTCATGGATGGTATTTGCGTCCGCGGTTTGCTAAGGCCGAAAAGCTGCCTTGCGTCGTTTGGTTTCATGGCTATAGCGGCAACAAGGGGTACCCTGAAGATTTCGGCCGGTTTTTGTTAATGGGGATTTCCGTGTTCACCGTCGATGTCCGCGGACAAGCGGGGGAAACCGGGAATCACATGGCGAATACGTTCGGCATGACGAGCGGCTGGATGACCCAAGGGATTCTCGACAAGGACACTTGCTATTATAAAGCGATCACGCTTGACGCGCTTAAAGCGTTGGAGTGGGCGGCTTCCGAGCCGTCAGTCGACCCTGCGCGCATCTGCGCGGCAGGCGGCAGCCAAGGCGGCGGACTGGCGATGATCGCGGCGGCGCTCAGCGACAAAGCGGCGATAGCCGTTGCCGATATCCCGAATATGTGCCATATGGATTTCGGCATTCTGAACTCGACCGGCTCGTTATCCGAAGCGGCGAGATTCGTGTCCCAATTCCCGGAGCAGCTGGATACGGTGCTGGAGACGCTGAGTTATTACGACAATATGAATTTGGCGTCCGCCATCCGGATCCCGATTCTCGTGTCATGCGGGCTGAAGGATACGGTGTGTATGCCTGAGACCGTCTATGCCGCGTATAATCGAATCGATTCGGAAAAAGAGATGCATGTTTATCCGTTTAACGGGCACTTCTTGAACGCCTTTCATCATCGGAAGGTGATGGAATTTATCGCGAGGCATTTTGGCTTGGCGCAAAATGGCAGATAGCTTAAACCAAACAACCGGCAGCCTCTCGCTGCCGGTTGTTTGTTTGCAAGAAAGTGAGGCTTCCGCTCACGTGAATAAGGGTCATTTCAATGTAATGGTTTTGGACCATGGTTTTTTATCCTTCATTTTTCCATAGGAGCATCCTCTGGTCATCCGTCCTCAAGCCCCAGTTTAACGGCCGGTTGTGTCCATCGTGTGTACGAGGCATGGTTTTCGGAAGACCATCAACGAACGGCTCATAAAAACCGATAAGGAAATTAAGGGCATCGTTATCCGCAAAGTGCCTTTCTTGGCACAAGATAAAATGGTAAACTTTGAAGAAGAGATTTAGTAGAAGGAGCACGGAATGGCCAAAATAAAAACGAAATTCGTGTGTACCGAATGCGGCAACGAATCGCCGAAATGGCTCGGGAAATGCCCGGGCTGCCACGCTTGGAACACGATGGTCGAAGAGAAAGAGACGGTCGTGAAGACGAAGGGCGTCGGCTTATCGGGAATCCATACGAAAGAAAAGCCTCAATCGATCATACATATAGAAAGCGGGCAAGAACCGCGCATCGAGACGCGAATGGCCGAGCTTAACCGGGTGCTCGGAGGAGGCGTCGTGCCGGGCTCGCTTATTCTGGTCGGCGGCGATCCCGGCATCGGGAAATCGACGCTGCTCCTGCAAACCTCTCATGCGCTTGCGAGCAAAGGGCTGAAGGTGCTGTACATATCGGGTGAGGAGTCCGTCCGTCAGACGAAGCTGCGCGCAGACCGGCTGGGCGCGTTGACGGAGACGCTGTATGTATTGTGCGAGACGAATATGGAGCAAATTAACGATGCCATCGAATCGGTACAGCCGGATTTCCTCGTGATCGACTCGATTCAGACGGTATTTGACCCGAGGGTTGAATCCGCGCCGGGGAGCGTATCGCAGGTGCGGGAATGCACAGCCCACTTCATGCGGGTTGCCAAGATCAAAGGCATCGCCACCGTACTGGTTGGACATGTGACGAAAGAAGGCGCGATCGCGGGGCCGAGACTGCTGGAGCATATGGTGGACTGCGTGCTTTATTTCGAAGGCGAGCGTCACCATACGTACCGCTTGCTGCGGGCCGTGAAGAACCGCTTCGGCTCAACGAACGAAATCGGTATTTTTGAAATGGGAGAACAGGGACTTCGCGAGGTTTCGAATCCGTCCGAGCTGTTCCTCTCGGAACGTCCGCTCGGCGTATCCGGCTCCACCGTCGTCGCGAGCATGGAAGGAACCCGTCCGGTTCTGGTCGAGCTGCAAGCGTTGGTGGCGACGACGAACTTCCCATCCCCTCGAAGGATGTCCACGGGGATTGACCATCACCGGATGGCGCTTATCATTGCGGTGCTCGAGAAGCGTAACGGCATGTTCCTGCAGACGCAGGATGCTTATCTTAACGTAGCGGGCGGCGTGAAGCTGGACGAACCGGCGGTCGATTTGGCCGCAGCGGTCAGCCTCGCCTCCAGCTTCCGGGATGCGCCGACCAAGCCGTATGACGTTATTTTTGGAGAGGTAGGCCTAACTGGGGAGGTTAGAGCCGTATCGAGAGCCGAGCAGCGCGTGAAGGAAGCGGAGAAGCTGGGCTTCAAAAGGGTGATCATGCCAGAGAAAAGTCTCAAAGGCTGGAAAGCGCCTGACGGCATTGAGATCATTGGAGTAAGCACAGTAGCGGAAGCACTTAAGGCGGCGCTTGGATAGGGGGCATAATCATGAAAGAACCGACTCAGCAGGAAGTGATGAATCAGTTATTGCAATTAGTTGCGCCAGGCACCCCTTTCCGGGAAGGGCTAGAGAATGTGCTTAGAGCGAAGACGGGCGCGCTTATTGTCGTTGGCTACAGCCCGGAAGTAATGGAAGTGGTGGATGGCGGCTTTTCCATCAACTGCGATTTTTCGCCTAACTACTTATATGAGCTGGCCAAGATGGACGGGGCCATCATTATGAGCGAGGATATGAGGCGGATTCTGTACGCGAACACGCAGCTTATTCCGAACAGCTCGATCCCGTCGATCGAGACGGGCATCCGGCATCGTACGGCCGAGCGGGTGGCCAAGCAGACGGGCAAGCTCGTCGTGTCGATCTCGCAGCGGCGCAATATCATTACGCTGTACCAGGGAAACCTGCGCTATTCGCTTAAAGATATGGGCGTTATCCTGACAAAGGCGAACCAAGCCATTCAGACGCTTGAGAAATATAAAGCGGTGCTTACCCAGTCCTTCACGAATTTGTCCGCGCTTGAATTCGAAGAACTGGTGACGCTGCAAGAGGTTGCTCATGTGATTCAGCGCGTCGAGATGGTGCTTCGCATTAAGATGGAGATCAGCCGATATGTCAACGAGCTAGGCACGGAGGGACGTCTTATCAGCATGCAGATGGATGAGCTGGTAGGGGGCGTCGAGGAGGATGCATGGTTCCTTCTCAAGGATTACGCCAAAGACAACTCCGACGAGAAAATTCGCGAAATCCGGAACGGCCTGAAGAAGCTGAGCTCGGAGGAGCTGCTTGACGCATCTCCGGTCGTGCGATTGATCGGATACCCGCAGACGAACAATATGGCGGACGAATCCGTATCGCCGCGCGGCTATAGACTGCTTAATAAAATCCCGAGACTGCCGCTGATCATTATGAACAATTTGGTGGAACGTTTTGGACATCTCCCGCATATCTTAATGGCGACGATTGAAGAATTGGACGAGGTGGACGGAATTGGCGAAGTGCGCGCCCGTGCGATAAAAGACGGGTTAAAGCGCATTCAGGAACAGATGTTCATTGACAGACAAATTTAATTCTCATACAATTGATTGAATGTGTTCCAAACATTAACCGGCTGAGCAGGTTCGGCATTGGGGCATAGTAGAGAAGAGGTGGATTAGATGATCGCAAAATCGATACCGAGCCTTCTCACGGTTGGCAATTTGTTTTTGGGTATAATCGCCATTATCTTGGTGTTCAACGAGAAGCCGGAGATGGCGGCGGTGATGGTGCTGATCGCCATGCTGCTGGATGGCGTGGACGGCAGAGTGGCAAGAGCCCTCAATGCCCAAAGCGAATTTGGCAAAGAACTGGACTCTTTATCCGATGTTATCTCATTTGGCGTAGCGCCGGCCTTTATTATGTATGTCGTGGCCTTTCAGGACTTAAGTCCTGCGCTTGCCTGGATCGTAACCGCCATATTTCCGATTTGCGGCGCGCTTCGACTCGCCCGGTTTAATGTGATTACAAGCCACGCGGGGTATTTTATCGGTTTGCCGATTCCGGCCGCCGGGGGCGTGCTTGCGACTTTAGCTTTGTTTAAAGACGATATTTCGGTAGGTATTCTGCTTACATGCTCACTCGTTCTGTCCTTCTTAATGGTCAGCACGATTCGATATCCGAATTTCAAGAAGGTCGGCATTCCGCGCAGCGCGGTCTGGGCCGTGCCGATTATTATCGTGATCGCTATCGTATTAGGACTGCTCTTCGAAAATCAATTGTCGAAAATCTTGTTTGTTCCGCTGCTTTTATATGCGTTGTACGGATTAAAAAAAAACGTTGACCGCCGTCTGCCGAAACGGGCTCGCAAACGCGGCAAGGCGAAAAATGACGCTGACGACTCGGCGCAAAGCGAGAAGCCGGCATAGTCTAATCGATCGGTATTTAAATGAAAGAACGTTCCCTGTGGCCGCAAGCGGCCGGGAACGTTCTTTTTTCATGCGAATCGGTTGTTGATTCTGGCCTTAGGTCAAGTTGAAAAGTCCAAGCGTCGAGCATTTGTTATGTTCTTCGGCGACCACTTCGTCCAGTTGAATTTGAAGCAGATTACATAATGCGGTCATATAAAACAAATTACGTCCGAGCTCGCTTTTTATGACATCCTCGCAATGCTCGCACAGCTCGCCGGAAAGATGATTGTCCACCGTTTGTTTCGCATTCTCCAAATTCAATTCATCGGAGTAATGCTGCTTGCGGGCATTTAATTCAATGCAGCCGCAGTCCGTTACCGCTTTGGTTACTGCCCTGTTGACGGATGCGCTGGATTGGCCAAGCTTAGACATGACATCCAGCAGGCTTCGATGCCGCAGCAATAGCTCGGAAACTTGCTGCTGGAATTGTTCTAATGTTGGAGCACTCATGGATTCCACCTCATTCACCCACTTTGTAGGAAGTAATCACCTTTTCATTATAATCCTCCCTGCAGCCGTTTTCCACATGTCATAAGATATTGAACATTTTACCTATTGCCACGATTAACGATGGAAAGATTGGAACATAATTGTAATGGAGGTGAACCATTATGGTTAGACGAATAATTCAGGCGATCGGTTTATTGTTTGGCGGAATAGCAGGCAGCGAGATTAATGGATGGGTGAACGGGTCGTCCGCTTGGACAAGCTCTTCCTCATTCGGCATGCTGCAGCAATCCGGCACTTATTACATGAATGTAGCGGTAGGAGCCCTAATCGGCATGATTGCGGCAACGGTTCTGGCGGGTCCGGCCATTCGGTTAATGCAAAGAGGCGTTGAGGTTACGGCGGAAATGCCGCTTCGGCAATTATTATCCGGATCGGGCGGCTTGCTGGCCGGATTGCTGCTGGCCGTGCTGCTGTACCCGGCGGTATCCGAGCTAAACGGCGTTGGCGTTCTGCTTCCAGCGGTAATGGCGCTGGCATTCGGTTATGTCGGGCTGCGGATCGGACTGTCGAAGCAGGAAGAGATCGCTGCAGGGATTACGGCGCTTGCCGAGAAGCAGCGGCCGGTCGCGGTGCCGGAGGAAACCCGGGGCTACGAGGAGCATAAGATTTTGGACACCAGCGTGATCATTGACGGACGCATTGCGGATATTTGCAAAACGGGGTTTATTGAAGGCACGCTCGTCATTCCGGAATTCGTGCTCGAGGAGCTGCAGCATATCGCGGATTCATCCGACCTGCTGAAGCGTAACCGGGGCCGCAGAGGGCTTGATATTTTGAACAAAATTCAGAAGGAGCTCGATGTGAAGGTGCTGATCTACGAAGGAGACTTCGAGGAGATCGGCGAGGTGGACAGCAAGCTGGTGAAGCTGGCGAAGGCGCTCCGCGGCAAAGTCGTCACCAACGACTTCAACCTGAACAAAGTATGCGAGCTGCAAGGCGTATCCGTACTGAACATTAACGATCTTGCCAATGCCGTTAAGCCGGTTGTGCTGCCGGGAGAAGAAATTATTGTTCAAGTGATCAAGGATGGCAAGGAGCATGGGCAAGGCGTCGCTTATCTCGACGACGGAACGATGATCGTTGTGGAAGGCGGAAGGGACTACATCGGAACAACGATGGAAGTGCTGGTGACGAGCGTTCTGCAGACGTCTGCGGGCCGTATGATATTTGCCAAGCCGAAGCTGTTGGAAAAAGCGCTGTAACAAGGTATGATAGTACTATTGTACAGCGCGTAACCGAACGGATGCCGGCGCGGGCCGGTTCGGCTGCGCAGATTGGTTCGGGGGCAGGTTGAAGACATGGAACAAAAGTGGGGCGTCGTTATCGTTGCGGCCGGCCGCGGATCGCGGATGGGGACGAAAGAGAGCAAGCAGTATTTGCGTCTGGCGGACAAGCCCATCCTCGTGCATACATTGGAGCTGTTTGACCGGCTTTCGTTTGTAGAGGAGATTGCGCTTGTCGTCGGCGAAGGGGATATCGTCCGCTGCCAGAGCTGGGTAAGCGAATACGGCTTGCGGAAGGTGTCCGCCGTTCTAGGCGGCGGCGCGGAGAGGCAGCATTCCGTGAAACTCGGCCTTACGGCGCTTCGGTCGGAATGGGTCATGGTGCATGACGGCGTCCGCCCGCTGGTGACGGAGGCGGCGGTGGCGAATTGCTGCCGCGCCGCTCTGGCGTCCGGCGCGGCCGTTCTTGCGGTTCCTGTCAAAGACACGATCAAGCAGGTTGATGCAGGCGGCGTCATTGTGTCGACGCCGGACCGGAGAAGCTTGTGGGCGATCCAAACGCCGCAAGCTTTTCGTCGTGTCATGCTGCTTGAAGCGCATGCGCGAGCGGCGGCGGAGGGCTTCCTCGGCACTGACGACGCGATGGTGGTGGAGCGTATGGGCGTTCCCGTATCCGTCGCGGAAGGGGACTACACGAACATTAAGATCACGACGCCGGAGGATTTGCCGTATGCGGAGTTTTTGCTGGCGCAGCGGCGGTCGTCGGCTTTAACTGGGAGAGGGGAAACATAGAAATGATACGAGTGGGACAAGGTTTTGACGTGCATCAGCTGGTAGAAGGGCGGCCGTGCATTATCGGAGGGGTTACCATCCCGTACGAGAAGGGGTTGCTTGGACATTCCGACGCGGACGTGCTGCTGCACGCGATATCCGATGCGATTCTCGGAGCGCTTGGGCTTGGCGATATCGGGAAGCACTTCCCGGACACGGACGCGGCGTTCAAGGACGCCGACAGCTTGCTGCTGCTGAAGCGGGTATGGGAGCTGGCGAAGGAGCGGGGCTACAAGCTTGGCAACGCCGACTCCACCATCATCGCGCAGCGTCCGAAGATGCTGCCGTACATCCCGCAGATGGCGGAGATCATCGCGGACGCGCTCGAGGCCGACGTCAGCCAGATCAACGTCAAGGCCACCACGACGGAGCAGCTCGGCTTCGCCGGCCGCGGCGAAGGCATCGCCGCGCAATCGGTGGTGCTATTGGTGAAGGCGTAGGCGATAAGCCGCTCGGGCCGCTAAGTGAGCGCGGGGCTGGCTTGTTTGCGCGGAATAAGCCGCTCGCACCGCCTTAAATGCGGGGAAGCGGGCGGTTTGCGCGTGGTAAGCCGCTCGCGCCGCCTTAAATGCGGGGAAGCGGGCGGATTGAGCTGGTTAAGCCGCTTGCACCGCCTTAAATGCGGGGAAGCGGGCGGTTTGCGCGGGATAAGCCGCTTGCACCGCCTTAAATGCGGGGAAGCGGGCGGTTTGCGCGTGGTAAGCCGCTCGCGCCGCCTTAAATGCGGGGAAGCGGGCGGTTTGCGCGTGGTAAGCCGCTTGTACCGCCTTAAATGCGGAGAAGCGGGCGGTTTGCGCGGAATAAGCCGCTCGCACCGCCTTAAATGCGGGGAAGCGGGCGGTTTGCGCGGGGTAAGCCGCTTGCACCGCCTTAAATGCGGAGAAGCGGGCGGTTTGCCGGGGTAAGCCGCTTGCACCGGCTTAAATGCGGGGAAGCGGGCGGCCTGCGTGAAATAGACGCGTGTGGCGAGCTAAAAAGTCGAGCAGCAGCGGGTTTGCGCGAAATAGTCGCGTGTGGCGAGCTAAAAAGTCGAGCAGCAGCGGGTTTGAGCTAATTAGTAGCGTGAGGCGAGCTTAAAGGGTTGCAGCAGCGGGTTGAGCGAAATAGTGGCGTGAGGCGAGCTAAAAAGTCGAGCAGCAGCGGGTTTGAGCGAAATAGTAGCGTGAGGCGAGCTTAAAGGGTAGCAGCAGCGTGTTTGAGTGAAATAGTGGCGCGTGGCGAGCTTAAAAGCGAGCAGCAGCGATTATGAGCGAAATAGTCGCGTCAGGCGAGCTTTCTCAAGCTTACATGGGAGTTGTAGCAGCTTCGGGTTTTGAGTAACATCAACTTATGAACAGCCGATAAGTGGAGCGGGATGTTCTGGAGAACGGCATTAAACTACAACAGGATGATCCCATTTACAGCCGCCTTGGCTTACAATTAACCAAGATCTATGACCCACTGGAGACTTTAGCCACACCTATAATCAAGGAGGAACAATCCATGACATCAGAAGTACGCGTACGTTATGCGCCGTCACCGACGGGACATTTGCATATCGGCAATGCCAGAACGGCCTTATTTAATTATTTATTTGCGCGAAACCAAGGCGGGAAATTTATTATCCGCATCGAAGATACCGACGTGAAACGCAACGTGGCGGGCGGCGAGGAGAACCAGCTGACCTACCTGAAGTGGCTCGGCATCGATTGGGACGAAAGCATCGACGTGGGCGGGGGATACGGACCGTATCGCCAAACCGAACGTCTTGATATTTACCGCGAATATTGGCAGGATCTGCTCGACCGCGGGCTCGCGTACCGCTGCTACTGCACGGAAGAAGAGCTGGAGCAAGAGCGCGAGGAGCAGCAGGCTCGCGGCGAGACGCCGCGTTATTCCGGCAAGCATCGCAATCTGACGCCGGAGCAGCAGCAAGCCTTCGAAGCGGAAGGCCGCGTCGCAAGCATTCGTTTCCGTGTGCCGGAAGGCCGCACGTACACGTTTAACGACATGGTGAAGGGCACCATCAGCTTTGACACGGCAGAGATGGGCGATTTCGTCATCGTGAAAAAGGACGGCATTCCGACCTATAATTTCGCGGTCGTCCTGGACGATTACCTGATGAAAATCAGCCATGTGCTCCGCGGGGAAGATCATATTTCCAACACGCCGCGCCAGCTGATGATTTACGAAGCGTTCGGCTGGGAACCGCCGGTGTTCGGCCATATGACGTTGATCGTCAACGAGAACAAAAAGAAGCTCAGCAAACGCGACGAGTCCATCATCCAATTTATCGAACAGTACGATGCTCTGGGCTATTTGCCTGAGGCTTTGTTCAACTTTATCACGCTGCTGGGCTGGTCGCCGGAAGGCGAGCAAGAGATGTTCACGCGCGAAGAGCTTATTCAAGTGTTCAACCCGGATCGTCTCAGCAAGAGCCCGGCCGTGTTCGACACGCAGAAGCTCAACTGGATGAACAACGAATATTTGAAAAAAGCCGATCTCGCGCGCGTTGTTGACATGTGTATCCCTCATCTGCATAAAGCCGGCCGCGTCCCGGATACGCTCAACGCCGAGGGCCGAGAGTGGGTGACGAGCCTGGTTGCGCTGCATCAGGATAAGCTGCGCTGCGCCGCGGATATCGTGCCGGTTACGGAGCTTTTCTTCCGTGAAAACGTCGTCGAAGAAGAAGAAGCCGCAGCCGTACTAGCGGAAGAGCAAGTGCCGGCAGTGCTCGGCGCGTTCCTTGCGCTGGTTGAATCGGACGCAATTCCTTTTACAGTAGACGGCATCAAAGATATGATCAAAACGGTTCAAAAGGACACCGGGCACAAAGGCAAGGCTTTGTTTATGCCGATCCGTGCGGCTCTGACGGGGCAAACGCATGGTCCGGATTTGAATCAATCGATCGCTCTGCTTGGCAAGCAAAAGGTTGTGGCGAGACTGAAAGAACGTCTCGCGTAAGCAAAAGCCTGTTCTGACTCCGCATGATGCGGAATTCGTGTAAAGGCTATTGCACTTTTTGCGCGATTCGGTATACTATGACTATCCATAATGGATCGGCCATGAACAGGAGAAGTACGTTTGGCTTAGGATTCGCAGAGAGGACAACCGTCATTCGAATCGGCGCCGCTTCTTAGTGCGGAACGGAATGGGGCTGCAAGTTGTCTAGTCCGCCTGAACGGAAACATGCACCTGGGAGCCTTGCTCCGAGCCGTTATTCCCGGAAACGTAAGTCCGGCAGATAACGAGGTAGGCGGCAACGTAATGTCTGCGTTAAAGACGGCATCGAGATGTTCGGCCTTCGGTTATAAGCCGCAAGGGCTGTTCAAGCAGAGTGGAACCGCGAGTATACGCCTCTGCAGCACGCTATGTGCTGCGGGGGCTTTTTATTTTTACCCGTAGTGTTGGGATAGATATGGCGGCATGGAAGGGGGAGATCGATATGCTGCGCCAGTTTCGATCGGATGTGCAGACTGTTTTTGAAAATGATCCGGCAGCCCGCAGTCGTTTTGAAGTCATATTTACATACTCCGGCGTTCATGCCATTTGGGCGCACCGCTTAGCTCATGCGCTCTATAAAAGGCGCTGGTACACGCTGGCGAGGATGATCTCGCAGTTCAGCCGTTTTATGACCGGTATTGAGATCCACCCTGGCGCAAGAATCGGGCAGCGGCTTTTTATCGATCATGGCATGGGTGTGGTCATCGGGGAAACCTGCGAGATCGGGGATGATGTCGTCATTTACCAAGGCGTGACGCTCGGAGGAACAGGCAAGGAGAAAGGTAAAAGGCACCCGACGATTGGCAATAATGTGGTTATCGGCTCCGGCGCGAAGGTGCTGGGTTCTTTTAGGGTCGGGGATAACTCCAATATCGGTTCCAATGCCGTCGTGCTGCGTGAGGTTCCGGACAATTGTACGGTAGTGGGCAACCCTGGACGGGTTGTCAGACGCAATGGAGAAAGAGTCGGCGACCGGCTCGACCATACGCAGCTGCCGGACCCGGTAATCGAGATGCTTCGGGCGATGCAGAAGGAAATCGATGATTTGAAGAAGGAAGTACACAAGGCCAAACAGGAGGGGAACGAAATCCATGACCGTATCAATCTATAACTCGCTCACGCGTTCGAAGGAAAGCTTTCAGCCGCAGGAGCCAGGCAAAGTAAAAATGTATGTTTGCGGACCAACGGTCTACGACTATATTCATATTGGAAACGCTCGGCCGGTCATCTTTTTTGACGTTGTTCGCCGATATTTGGAGGATGCGGGGTTTGAGGTGCAGTATGTTGTCAACTTCACGGACGTGGACGACAAACTGATTCGCAAGGCGGATGAACTCGGCACGACCGTCCCTGAGGTGGCGGAAAAGTTTATCGGAGCGTTCTACGAGGACATCGAAGCGCTAGGCGTGCGCAAAGCGACGCTGAATCCGCGCGTAACGGAGCACATTCCCGATATTATCGCATTTATTGCGGAACTAATTGACAAGGGTTATGCGTACGCAAGCGAAGGCGACGTGTATTTCCGGACTTCAAAATTCGAAGACTATGGCAAGCTGTCTCATCAAAATATTGAGGAGCTCCAGTTCGGTATTCGGGTTGAGATCGGCGACCGCAAGGAGAACCAGGGCGATTTTGTGCTGTGGAAGGGCGCGAAGCCTGGGGAGATCAAGTGGGATAGCCCTTGGGGACCGGGCCGTCCGGGCTGGCATATCGAATGCTCGGCGATGGCGCGCAAATATATGGGCGATACGCTGGATATTCACGGCGGCGGTACGGACCTGCAATTTCCGCATCATGAATGCGAGGTTGCGCAAACCGAATCGATCACAGGGAAGCCATTCGCTAATTATTGGATGCATAACGGCTTCGTCAACATCAACAATGAAAAAATGTCGAAGTCCCTCGGCAACGGCATTACGGTTCATGAGCTTGTGAAGCGGGTGAAGCCGCAGGCAATCCGTTATTTCATGCTGGCGACCCATTATCGCAGCCCGCTTAACTTTAGCGACGATACGATCGCGCAAGCGGAGAACAGCGTTGAGCGCATCGCCAACTGCTACGCGAACCTGAAGCATAGATTGGAAGCGGCGGCAGGCAGCGTTCCTTCGGGGGATTCGACAGCAGCGCTTCGGAGTAAGCTGGACGGGATCGCCGCGCAATTCCAGGCGAAGATGGAAGACGATTTCAGCACGCCGGACGCGATCACGGCTTTGTTCGAGCTCGTATCGGAAGCGAATCTGTACATGAAGGGCGACGACGTAACAGAGGAAGGTCTTGGGCTGCTGATTGCGGCGTTTGAACGTATGGATAATGTGCTTGGTCTTTTGCCGGCGGCTGCGGAAGAGGATTTGCTGGATGAGGAAATCGAGCAATTGATCGTGGAGCGGACAGAGGCGCGTAAAGCGAAGAACTGGGCGCGCGCGGACGAAATCCGCGATCTGCTGAACGAAAAGAACATCGTGCTTGAGGATACGCCTCAAGGTATTCGTTGGCGGCGCAAATGACGGAAATGTGGAAGGATCTACAGGAAGCGGGTCTCCATTCGGATAAACCCAGTAACAATCCGCTCGCGCTGCATGTCCCGGATAAAAAGGCGGGGCTTATCAATCCGGTCGTGCTGGCTTATATGGGGGACGCGGTGTTCGAGCTCTTGGTCAGACAATATTTGATTTCATTGCCGAATAATAAGTCGCACCACCTCCATAAGGAAGCGACCAAGCTGGTGTCGGCCAAGGCGCAAAAGGAATTGCTGGAGCGGTGGACGCCTTATTTGACGGAGGAAGAAGCGGACATTATGCGGCGCGGACGCAATACGAAATCCGGCGCTCCGCCGAAAAATGCCGACCCCGCGGACTACCGCATGGCCACCGCTTTGGAGTGTCTGGTCGGTTACCTCTACTTTGAGGGCCGGCTGGACCGCCTCGGGGAGCTGTTCCAAATTGCGCTGGAGCGGCAGCCGCAAGGCGAGGTGTAAAGGAAAAAGGGGCGCAGTTGCGGTGTGAGCTGCTGGGCACGCTGTAACGGTGGAAAACGCCGTTACCTGGGCGCAATAGGCTAGTGGGCACGCCGTAACGGCGAAAAACACCGTTACAGGGACGTAAGAGGCTGGCATGTACGCTGTAACGGCGAAAAACGCCGTTACCGGGGCGCAAGTGGCCAGTATGTGCTCCGTAACGGTGAAAAACACCGTTACAGAAGCGAAAGAGGCTGGCGCGTACCCTGTAATGGCGAAAAACGCCGTTACAGGGGCCTAAGCGGCCAGTATGTGCGCCGTAACGGTGAAAAACGACGTTACAGAGGCGTAAGAGGCTGACGCGCACGCTGTAACGGTGAAAAACACCGTTACAGAGGCGAAAGAGGCCTGGCACGCATGCTGTAACGGCGAAAAACACCGTTACCGGGGCGCAAGTGGCTGGCGCGTACCCTGTAACGGCGAAAAACGCCGTTACAGGGGCGAAAGAGGCTAGCGCGTACCCTGTAATGGCGAAAAACGCCGTTACAGGGGCCTAAGCGGCCAGTATATGCGCCGTAACGGTGAAAAACGCCGTTACAGAGGCGTAAGAGGCTGACGCGCACGCTGTAACGGTGAAAAACACCGTTACAGAGGCGAAAGAGGCCTGGCACGCATGCTGTAACGGCGAAAAACACCGTTACCGGGGCGCAAGTGGCTGGCGCGTACCCTGTAACGGCGAAAAACGCCGTTACAGGGGCGAAAGAGGCTAGCGCGTACCCTGTAATGGCGAAAAACGCCGTTACAGGGGCCTAAGCGGCCAGTATATGCGCCGTAACGGTGAAAAACGCCGTTACAGAGGCGTAAGAGGCTGACGCGCACGCTGTAACGGTGAAAAACACCGTTACAGAGGCGAAAGAGGCCTGGCACGCATGCTGTAACGGCGAAAAACACCGTTACCGGGGCGCAAGTGGCTGGCGCGTACCCTGTAACGGCGAAAAAACGCCGTTACAGGGACGTAAGAAGCTAGCGTGTACGCTGTAATGGCGAAAAACACCGTTACAGGGACGTAAGCGGCCAATATGTGCGCCGTAACGGTGAAAAACGCCGTTACAGAGGCGAAAGAGGCTGGCGTGTACGCCGTAACGGCGAAAAAAGCCGTTACAGCACCGTCCCGCTGGCGCTACAATATGGCGCACGGTTCTAAATAGTGCGCACATCATTCAGTTAAACCATTTCAGAACGAACCCACATCAGACAGGAGGACAATTATGTCCGTTGAGGTTAATCAGGAGGAGCTCATCGCCGGCAAGCATCCCGTGCTGGAAGCGCTGCGCTCCGGACGTGAAATCAACAAGATTTGGATCGCCGAGGGGGCGCAAAAAAGCCTTTCCCAGCCGATTACTACGGAAGCCAAGAAGCAGGGCATCGTCGTTCAGTTCGTCGATAAGCGCAAGCTGGACAGCATGGCGCCGGGCATTACGCATCAGGGCGTGATCGCGCAGGCGGCTGCTTTCGCTTACGTTGAAGTCGAGGACATCTTGAACGCCGCGCAAAGCATAAACGAGACGCCGTTTATTTTGCTGCTGGACGAAATTGAGGATCCGCATAATCTGGGATCGATTCTAAGAACGGCCGAATGCACCGGCGTCCACGGCGTCGTCATTCCGAAGCGCCGCTCGGCCGGGCTGACCGCGACCGTGCTCAAGACATCCGCGGGCGCGGCGGAGCATGTGCCGGTTGCGCGGGTGACGAACCTGGCGCAGACAATCGATAGGCTGAAGGAAGCGGGCGTCTGGGTCGCGGGTACGGACGTAAGCGCGAAGCAAGATGTGTTTAAAACCAAGTTTGATATGCCTCTGGCCATTGTCATCGGCAACGAGAGCAAAGGGATGGGGCGGCTTATTAAGGAAAAATGCGATTTTCTCGTAAAGCTTCCGATGCTTGGCCAGCTGAATTCCTTGAACGCTTCGGTTGCCGCGGGCGTGCTCATGTATGAGGTTGTCAGGCAACGACGGGAAAGCTAGGCCATGAACCGGCGCGACGACGTCCTGCTCGTGGACGGCTACAATATGATCGGGGCTTGGCCGGAGCTGGAGAGGCTGAAGGAGCACGATTTGGAGGACGCGCGGGATAGGCTGCTGGACATGCTTGCCGACTACCAAGGCTTCACGGGGATGCAGGTGTACGTCATTTTTGACGCGCATCAGGTGCCGGGGCTCGGCAAGACCTACAAGCGGAACAAGCTGACCATCGTCTACACAAAAGAAAAAGAAACGGCGGATGAATGCATCGAGAGGTTGTGCAACGAGCTGATCGCGAGAAGGCGCAACCTCTACGTCGCGACTTCCGACCTGGTGGAGCAGCACGTGGCTTTCGGCAAGGGCGCTTTGCGCATCTCCGCTAGGGAACTGCTGATCGACATCGGCCAAAACCGCAAAGAAATCGAGCAAACGATCAAAGAGGAAAAACCGGTGAAGCGCAACTCTCTCGACCAGAATATCAGCCTGGATGTTTGGAGCAAACTGGAGCGTATGAGAAGAGGCGGAAAATAGCATCATTTTCTGTGCCACAAAGTTACAATTTTGCTATAAAATCGATAGATTTCGGGTGTCGGATCGGTTGACGTTGTAAGGTTACATAATGTATACTGAATCATGTTTCAAGCGATCTTTTCGTATGTTTATATATACTCAAATCTAGCGCGGTGTACGCCTTGCAGGCCGGAGGGATAGTGTGTGAGTATCGACCTCAAAGAATGGAGTACGCTCGAATATGAATGCAGCGCGGACGAGGATATCGTAGAAGCGGTCCGTAACGGCGACAGCATGGCGCTGGAATATTTGATTAACAAATATAAGAACTTTGTGAGAGCGAAGGCGCGTTCCTATTTTTTGATCGGTGCCGACCGCGAGGATATCGTGCAGGAAGGGATGATCGGTCTTTATAAGGCGATCCGGGATTTCAAAGGGGACAAGCTTGCTAGCTTTAAAGCCTTTGCCGAATTGTGCATTACAAGACAAATCATCACGGCGATCAAGACAGCTACCAGACAGAAGCATATCCCCCTCAATTCTTATGTTTCGTTAGACAAGCCCATCTACGACGAGGACTCCGACCGGACCTTGCTCGACGTGATCTGCGGCACGAGAGTGTCTGACCCAGAGGAACTTATTATTAATCAAGAAGAATTCGTCGGTTTGGAAGACAAGATGTCCGAGATTTTGAGCGATTTGGAGCGCAAGGTGCTGATGCTCTATCTCGATGGGCGATCCTATCAAGAGATAGCGGTCGATCTCGACCGGCATGTGAAATCAATTGACAATGCTTTGCAGCGTGTGAAGCGCAAGCTGGAACGATATTTGGAAGTTCGGGATTTCGGCGGCCTATAGACCCTTTGTTCAACGGACTGTCTTTACTGTCTGACGTTTTTCAGGCAGAGAAGACAGTCCATTGGTTTTAAAAGAGGTAGTTTCGACGATACTGATAGCAACCAATTTCGGACCCAAGTTGCCATAAATTCGTAAATTGCCGGCCACCTATCTTTCATTGACACAAGGAATGCCTTGTGATAAAGTGTTTAGGTAGGCCTGAATTCGAGGTTTTTTTCGTATTGGCGATGGAATCAATGAACTTACTATATAGCTTCAATGATTCGTATTTTTAAGCAGTTCGGGAGGTGTAATTCAATGCGGGTAATCATCACGTTGGCATGCACAAACTGCAAACAGAGAAACTATGCGACGACCAAGAACAAGCGCAATCACCCCGACCGCATCGAGTTGAAGAAGTTTTGCAAGTTCTGTAACGAGCAGACTCCTCATCGCGAGACGCGATAGTCCATTGGAGGTGTGACCGTGGCATTTTTGGCGAGACTGAAGCAAGGCTTTGGATCGACGTTTAGTTTTTTTGCCGACAGCTGGGCGGAGCTGAAGAAGGTTCGCTGGCCAAGCCGTAAAGAGCTCACGAGCTATTCCTTGATCGTATTTTTCACGGTAATAGTCGTGACGATTTACTTCTGGCTTCTTGACATCGGGATCTCGGAATTGGTTCAGCTGATTGTCTAAGAAGGGACCAAAGGTGGATTATTGATGGAAAAAAGATGGTATGTCGTGCATACTTACTCCGGCTATGAGAACAAGGTGAAAACCAATCTGGAGCGCCGGGTTGAATCGATGGGCATGGAGGACAAAATCTTCCGCGTGCTCGTTCCTATGGAGGACGAAGTGGTAGAGAAGGACGGGAAGAAAAAAACCGTTCAACGCAAGGTCTACCCTGGTTATGTCCTTGTAGAGATGATTCAAACCGACGATTCGTGGTACGTTGTTCGGAATACGCCGGGTGTAACAGGATTCGTAGGATCGACAGGATCCGGTTCCAAGCCGACGCCTCTGCTGCCTGATGAAGTGGATCAGATTCTGAAACACATGGGCATGGAAGAGCCGAAGCCGAAGATCGAATTCGAGCTGAAGGAAACGGTTCGCGTCAAGGTAGGTCCTTTTGCCGACTTTGTCGGTTCGGTAGAAGAGATTTTGCTGGACAAAGCGAAGCTGAAGGTTCATGTCAACATGTTTGGCAGGGAAACCCCGCTTGAGCTGGATTACACTCAAGTGGAGAAGATATAATATCCGGTTTCCGGAGCAGGCGTTTCTCGCTTGTATATCAGGGCAAGGAGGTGTGAGTCATGGCAAAAAAGGTCATCAAGATGGTCAAGCTGCAAGTTCCTGCAGGTAAAGCAAACCCTGCGCCGCCAATCGGTCCGGCACTCGGTCAAGCAGGCGTTAACATCATGGCGTTCTGTAAAGAATTTAACGCTCGTACTGCGGATCAAGCAGGTCTGATTATTCCAGTCGTGATCACGGTATTCGAAGATCGTTCCTTCACTTTCGAAACAAAGACGCCGCCGGCGGCAGTATTGCTCCGCGTAGCAGCTGGTATCGAAAAA
Source organism: Paenibacillus nanensis (assembly GCF_003583765.1). Classification (GTDB taxonomy): domain Bacteria; phylum Bacillota; class Bacilli; order Paenibacillales; family Paenibacillaceae; genus Pristimantibacillus; species Pristimantibacillus nanensis. The sequence goes on along the minus strand of NZ_QXQA01000022.1, from coordinate 48,181 downwards.
GGTTCGGGCGAGCCGAATAAGAAGAAAGTCGCAACTGTGAAGCGTGACAAAGTTCGCGAAATCGCAGAATCGAAAATGCAAGATTTGAACGCAGCTTCCGTTGAAGCGGCAATGCGTATGGTTGAAGGTACTGCGCGCAGCATGGGTGTAACGATCGTTGACTAATTTCGCATCGTTCTTCGGGACGAACGCGGTTAAGATGTTCTCGGACATCGCGCTTGGCGAGACTTCGGTCTCGCGAGGTGGGAGGATCATCCCTAGGAGGATGAACCGCTATAACCACAAAGGAGGAAACTTACAATGGCTAAACACGGCAAGAAGTATCTAGAAGCTGCTAAGCTGATTGACAGCGAAGCAACTTACGAGCCATCTGAAGCGATTGAGCTTGTAAAGAAGGCTGCGACAGCTAAATTCGACGAGTCCGTTGAAGTAGCAGTTCGTCTGGGCGTTGACCCTCGTAAACAAGACCAAGCGGTACGCGGCGTTGTCGTACTTCCGCATGGTACTGGTAAGACAAAACGCGTTCTCGTTTTCGCAAAAGGCGAAAAAGTGAAAGAAGCGGAAGCTGCAGGCGCTGACTATGTTGGCGACGCAGACATGATCAACAAAATCCAACAAGGCTGGTTCGAATTCGACGTCTGCGTAGCAACGCCGGACATGATGGCTGAAGTTGGTAAGCTCGGTCGTATCCTGGGCGGTAAGGGCCTTATGCCTAACCCGAAAGCAGGTACTGTAACGTTCGACGTTGCAAAGGCCGTTCAAGAAATCAAAGCAGGTAAGATCGAGTACCGTCTGGACAAAGCGGGTCAAATCCACGCTCCAATCGGTAAAGTTTCGTTCGACGCTGAGAAGCTGAACGAAAACCTGAAAGCTCTGATCGACGCTCTGGTGCGCGCTAAACCGGCTGCTGCTAAAGGCGTTTACCTGAAAAACATTTCGGTTTCCTCCACAATGGGTCCTGGCGCTCGCGTCTCGACTGCATCGTTCCGCTAATCCGGAATTTAGGAAACTGAGCTAACATTCGAATACGCATACCGTAGACAGTAGGTGTCCGAGAGGACTTAATTTCCTACCGAGGTGTTATGATAAAACGTTGAGGAATGCGGCAAGCGATGCTTGCCTGCGCTCGATAACGAAATCATGGCCTTCGCTTCGTCTGCGAAGGCCTTTCTCATTGCACCCAAGGCCAGGAATATCCGTCGTATTCACGGGATGTATAAATTTTACGGGAGGTGTACAGTTTGGCTAACGCAAAGATCATTCAAGAGAAACAAGAAGCGGTTGCTGTTATCGCGTCGAAGCTTACTTCGAGCCCAAGCACCGTTGTTGCCGACTACCGCGGTCTGAACGTTGCGCAAGTAACTGAACTCCGGAAGCAGCTCCGCGAGGCGGGTGTTGAATTCCAAGTTCTGAAAAACTCGCTCGTTCGCCGTGCGACTGAAGGTACGGAATTGACAGCATTAAACGACATTCTGACAGGACCTACGGCAGTAGCATTCAGCGGCGAAGACGCTGTTGCTCCAGCAAAAATCCTGAACGAGTTTGCTAAAAAGAACGATGCTTTGAAGCTTAAAGGCGGCGTTGTAGAAGGCAAAGTCGTAGGAATGGATCAAATCAAGGCTCTTGCAGAGCTTCCTTCCCGCGAAGGTTTGCTCTCCATGCTCCTCAGCGTGCTTCAAGCGCCTATGCGCAACTTCGCGCTTGCGGTTAAAGCAGTTGGAGAAAAGCAAGAAGCTGGCGCTTAATATCGGCAGTGCAACAAATGGAGCCGGAATGAACCAGGCTTCGTAACGAAGGCAACACCAAAAAAACTTAAACCAAATTCGGAGGTATATACCATGTCTAAAGAGCAAATCTTGGAAGCAATTAAAGGTATGACTGTTCTTGAACTGAACGATCTTGTTAAAGCAATCGAAGAAGAATTCGGCGTAACAGCTGCAGCTCCAGTTGCAGTAGTAGCTGGCGGCGGCGCTGCTGAAGCTGCTGCTCAAACAGAATTCGACGTAATCCTGGCAAGCGCTGGCGCTTCCAAAATCAACGTTATCAAAGTGGTTCGCGAAATCACTGGTCTTGGCCTGAAAGAAGCAAAAGACCTGGTTGACGGCGCTCCTAAACCAATCAAAGAAAAAGTTAGCGAAGAAGAAGCTAACGGCATCAAAGCTAAGCTTGAAGAAGCTGGCGCATCCGTTGAAGTTAAGTAATAGCTTTTCTTCATATGACAGCCGCGCATGCTAACCTAGCATAAGCGGCTGACGAACCCCTTGAAAACCTTCGCGGTTTTCAAGGGGTTCGTTGCATGTTGCAGGACATGACGCTTAAGGAGGCGGAAGGATGTCGAATCATTATTATTCCAAAACGCCGGGGACGGCTCATAACAGACAGACCCATGACGATACGCTCAGAGGTTTTCCGTTGAAATTTGTTACGGATGCCGGCGTATTTTCCAAAACGGGTGTCGATTATGGCAGCCGTGTATTGATCGAAACGATGGAATTGAAAGACGGGGACCGGATATTGGATGTTGGCTGCGGCTATGGTCCTATCGGAATCACGGCGGCAAAGCTTGCCGGAAGCGGTCATGTGACCATGATTGATATAAACGAACGCGCTGTTGAACTGGCCAGAGAGAATGCGAAGCTGAACAGGGTTTCCAATGTAACGGTGCTGCAAAGCGATTTGTTTGAGGCAGTGCGCGAGGAGCGCTTTGATGTGATTTTGACGAATCCGCCGATTCGGGCAGGCAAAGCTGTTGTTCACAAAATATTTGAAGAAGGTTATTCGTTGTTGAAGGATGGCGGCGTCATGTGGGTCGTCATTCAGAAAAAGCAAGGAGCGCCTTCCGCGATGGATAAGCTGGAGTCGATCTTCGGCGAAGTGGAAGAAGTGACGAAGGACAAGGGATATCGGATACTGCGAGCTCAAAAATGATTGTTCTTCCGAATTTGCTCGGGAGCTTTCAATTCTTAAGCGGCGAGGCCAATTTGAGCCTAAAAACAATTTGACTTGACATTTTGGATATGGTAATATTATAAAATGTCAGCATAAAATTGCTTGAAATCTCTTTAGTTAACTAAAATGTCAAGTGCAAATTTTAAGCGCGGTATGCATATTTTTGATGCGTTTGACGTATAATGTTTACATTTTGGGCAAAATACTTGATATGTGACCGTCGCACCCGCGCTGCGCACGGTAAGCTGCCGGAACATGCTCTTTTTTCGAACACTATTCGATAAGGGCTTTTCTTTATTTATCTGAATAGGCGGTTGTTGCCGCCCAAGGGTAACGCAGTAAAGTATCAATGCTGTGAGACAGACATGAGGGGTGAGGTTAAGTTGGCAGGACAACTTGTTCAGTATGGTCGGCGTCAGCGGAGAAGCTACGCAAGGATCAAAGAGGTGCTGGAAGTCCCGAACCTGATTGAAATCCAACAAAAATCGTACGAAAAGTTTCTGGAAACCGATTTGATCGAGTTATTCCAAGACATTTCGCCGATTACGGACTTTACGGGTAATTTATCGCTTGAGTTTATCGACTATAGCTTAGGCGAACCGAAATATTCGGTGGATGAATCGAAAGAACGCGACGTGACTTATGCGGCTCCGCTCCGCGTGAAGGTTCGTCTGTTCAATAAGGAAACGGGCGAAGTTAAAGAACAAGAAGTTTTCATGGGCGATTTCCCGCTTATGACGGAGACGGGCACGTTTATTATTAACGGCGCCGAACGCGTTATCGTCAGCCAATTGGTTCGCTCCCCAAGCGTGTACTTCAGCACGAAGGTTGATAAGAACGGGAAGAAAACATACACCGCAACGGTTATTCCGAACCGCGGCGCTTGGCTTGAGCTGGAGACGGACGCCAAGGATATCATTTACGTTCGTATCGACCGGACCCGGAAAATTCCGGTAACGGTACTTTTGCGTGCGCTGGGCTTTGGCACAGACGCTGAAATTTTGGATCTGCTCGGCCATGACGAGTACATTCGCAACACGCTGGACAAAGATAGCACGGATTCGACGGAGAAAGCGCTGATCGAGATTTACGAGCGCTTGCGTCCAGGCGAGCCGCCAACTTTGGACAATGCGAAGAGCCTTTTGGTCGCGCGTTTCTTCGACCCGAAACGATATGATTTGGCCAATGTCGGCCGTTATAAAATAAACAAAAAGCTGCACATCAAGAACCGCTTGTTCAACCAGCGTCTTGCCGAGCCGCTAGTTGATCCGTCCACAGGCGAGATCATTGCGGAAACAGGCCAGATGATTGACCGTCGTCTTCTGGACGAGATTCTTGATAAGCTGGAGAGCGACGTTGGTTTCAAGACGTACCATGTCGCTAACGGTGTGCTTGATGCCGATAGTATTCCACTCCAAGCGATTAGCGTATACTCGCCGCTGGATGAAACGAAGGTCATCAAAGTCATCTCCAATGGGATCATCGATAAATCCGTTAAGCATATTACGCCAGCGGACATTATTGCGTCCATTAACTATTTCATTAACCTGCTTCATGGCGTCGGCAGCACGGACGATATCGACCATCTCGGTAACCGTCGTCTGCGTTCCGTCGGCGAGCTGCTGCAGAATCAGTTCCGTATCGGCTTGTCCCGTATGGAACGCGTCGTGCGCGAAAGAATGTCGATTCAGGACGCGAACGCGATCACGCCGCAGGCGCTGATCAACATTCGTCCGGTTATCGCGTCGATTAAAGAGTTCTTCGGCTCTTCCCAGCTGTCTCAGTTCATGGATCAGACGAACCCGCTTGCTGAGCTTACGCATAAGCGCCGTCTGTCGGCGCTAGGACCAGGCGGTTTGACGCGTGAGCGCGCGGGCTTTGAAGTCCGTGACGTCCATCACTCTCACTATGGCCGTATGTGTCCGATCGAGACGCCGGAGGGACCGAACATCGGTCTGATCAACTCCTTGTCGACTTTCGCCCGCATCAACGAGTACGGCTTCATCGAAGCGCCGTATCGCTGGGTTGATCCGAAGACAGGTGTCGTTACGGATCAGATCGCATATCTGACCGCTGACGAGGAAGACAACTACGTTATCGCGCAGGCGAACGCACAGCTAACAGAGGATAACAAGTTTGCAGAGGCGCAAACGATTGTTCGTTACAACAAACAGGCTGACAACATCCTAACGATGCCAAGCGACCGCGTTGACTACATGGACGTATCGCCGAAGCAGGTCGTATCGGTTGCGACGGCGCTTATTCCGTTCCTGGAAAACGACGACTCCAACCGCGCCCTGATGGGATCGAACATGCAGCGGCAGGCCGTTCCTCTCCTTATTCCGAAAGCGCCGTTCGTCGGCACGGGTATGGAGCATAAGGCGGCGAAGGATTCCGGCGTATGTATCGTCTCGAAGTATGACGGCGTAATCGAACGCTCGTCAGCCAACGAGATTTGGCTGCGCCGCGTCGAAATGATTGACGGCAAGCCTGTGCAAGGCGATTTGGTGAAGCATAAGCTTCATAAGTTTATGCGCTCCAACCAAGGTACTTGCATTAACCAGCGTCCAATTGTCCGCAAAGGCGATGTCATCAAAAAAGGCGACATCTTGGCGGACGGTCCATCCACGGAAATGGGCGAATTGGCGCTTGGACGCAACGTTGTCGTTGCCTTCATGACTTGGGAAGGCTACAACTACGAGGATGCGATCCTGCTAAGCGAGAAGCTTGTGAAGGAAGACGTGTACACGTCCATTCACATTGAAGAATATGAATCCGAAGCCCGCGATACGAAGCTGGGACCTGAGGAAATTACGCGCGATATTCCGAACGTCGGCGAAGAAGCGCTTCGCAATCTCGACGAGCGCGGCATTATCCGCGTCGGCGCCGAGATCAGCGCAGGCGACATTCTCGTCGGCAAAGTAACGCCAAAAGGCGTAACGGAGCTGACAGCCGAAGAAAGATTGCTCCATGCGATCTTCGGCGAGAAGGCGCGCGAGGTTCGCGATACGTCGCTCCGCGTGCCGCATGGTACGGACGGTATCGTCGTAGACGTGAAAGTATTTACACGCGAGAACGGCGACGAGCTGCCTCCAGGCGTTAACCAGCTTGTTCGCGCATATATCGCGCAGAAGCGTAAAATCTCCGAAGGCGATAAGATGGCCGGACGCCATGGTAACAAGGGTGTCATCGCGCGCATCATGCCGGAAGAGGATATGCCGTTCCTTCCGGACGGAACGCCGGTTGAAGTCGTTCTGAATCCGCTCGGGGTACCATCCCGGATGAACATCGGTCAGGCGCTTGAGGTTCACCTCGGCATGGCGTGCAAACGTCTTGGCATTCATGCCGCGACTCCTGTATTCGACGGCGCGCGTGAGAACGACGTCTTCGATACGATGGAAGAGGCAGGCATGCAGCGCAACGGTAAAACCGTTCTTTATGACGGACGTACGGGCGAGCCGTTTGAACGCGAAGTTACGGTCGGCGTCATGTACATGATCAAGCTGGCGCACATGGTCGATGACAAAATCCATGCCCGTTCGACAGGCCCATACTCGCTCGTTACGCAGCAGCCGCTTGGCGGTAAAGCCCAGTTCGGCGGACAGCGTTTCGGGGAGATGGAGGTTTGGGCGCTTGAGGCCTATGGCGCAGCCTATACGCTTCAAGAGATTCTTACCGTCAAATCCGACGACGTGGTCGGCCGCGTGAAGACGTACGAATCGATCGTCAAAGGCGAGAACGTGCCGGAGCCGGGCGTTCCGGAATCGTTCAAAGTTTTGATCAAAGAGCTTCAATCTCTAGGTATGGACGTTAAAATCCTGACGGAGAACGAAGAAGAGATCGAAATGAAAGAAATCGATGACGATGACGATGCGACAGGCGATAAGCTCAACCTGAACCTAGAAGGCGCAGAAGCAGGCGTAGAATAATAACCGATTACAGACAGCTGAGCTTCATTCGCGAGTCTCCTTCCGAGAATGCGATTGGAGTTCAGCTTCTGATAAGACATAGTCATACATGACGAAGGAGGGTTGCTCCTTGTTGGACGTGAACAACTTCGAGTATATGAAAATTGGTCTGGCTTCGCCGGATAAAATTCGCTCGTGGTCCCGCGGAGAAGTCAAGAAGCCGGAAACCATTAACTACAGAACGCTGAAGCCCGAGAAGGAAGGTCTCTTCTGCGAGAAGATATTTGGACCAACCAAGGATTGGGAGTGCCATTGCGGCAAATATAAACGCGTACGCTATAAAGGCGTTGTCTGCGATCGCTGCGGAGTTGAAGTAACTCGCGCGAAGGTGCGCCGTGAACGTATGGGTCATATTGAGCTTGCAGCTCCTGTATCCCACATTTGGTACTTCAAAGGCATCCCAAGCCGCATGGGTCTTGCGCTGGATATGTCCCCTCGTTCCCTTGAGGAGATTATCTACTTCGCATCTTATGTTGTAACGGATCCAGGCGACACGCCGCTGGAGAAGAAACAGCTCTTGTCCGAGAAGGAATACCGCAGCTACCGCGAGAAGTACGGCTACGGCTTCCAAGCGGGAATGGGCGCTGAGGCAGTGAAGAAGCTGCTTCAAGACATCGACATCGACCGCGAGCTCGAGACGCTTAAGGAGGAGCTGCGCACGGCACAAGGCCAGCGCCGCAACCGCGCGATCAAGCGTCTTGAGGTCATCGAGGCGTTCCGTAATTCCGGCAACGCGCCGGAGTGGATGATTCTCGACGTGCTTCCGGTTATTCCGCCGGAGCTTCGTCCAATGGTACAGCTGGACGGCGGACGCTTCGCGACTTCCGACCTTAATGACCTGTACCGCCGTGTTATTAACCGTAATAACCGTCTGAAGCGTCTGCTCGATCTCGGCGCTCCCGACATTATCGTACAGAACGAGAAACGTATGCTTCAGGAAGCGGTTGACGCCCTGATTGACAACGGCCGCCGCGGCCGTCCGGTTACAGGCCCAGGCAACCGTCCGCTGAAATCGCTCAGCCATATGCTGAAAGGTAAGCAAGGACGTTTCCGTCAAAACCTGCTCGGTAAACGCGTCGACTACTCCGGTCGTTCCGTTATCGTCGTAGGTCCGAACCTGAAGATGTTCCAATGCGGACTTCCGAAGGAAATGGCGCTGGAGCTGTTCAAGCCTTTCGTCATGAAGGAGCTTGTGAACAAAGGTCTGGCTCATAATATCAAGAGCGCGAAACGGAAAGTAGAGCGTGTAAGCCCAGAGGTTTGGGACGTTCTTGAAGAAGTAATCAAAGAACATCCGGTTCTGCTGAACCGTGCCCCTACGCTGCACAGACTCGGTATTCAAGCGTTCGAGCCGATTCTGGTAGAAGGCCGCGCGATCAAGCTGCATCCGCTCGTATGTACGGCTTATAACGCCGACTTCGACGGTGACCAGATGGCGGTTCACGTTCCATTGTCCGCCGAAGCGCAAGCGGAAGCTCGCCTGCTGATGCTGGCATCCGGCAACATCCTGAACCCGAAAGACGGCAAGCCTGTCGTTACGCCATCTCAGGATATGGTTCTCGGCAGCTACTATCTAACGATGGACAACAAAGAGTCCAAAGGCACCGGCTCCGTATTTGCTACGGTTAACGAAGCGATCTCCGCTTACCAACGCGGTATCGTCTCGCTGCATGCTCGGATTTTCATTCCGGCAAGAGTCGTGAAGAAAACGATCTTTACGGAAGAACAGCAGAAATCGCTGCTTGTCACAACGGTTGGTAAGGTTATCTTCAATGAGATCTTCCCTGAAGATTTCCCTTACATCAACGAAGCGACCAAGGTGAACTTGCTGCAAGGCACACCGGAGAAATATTTTGTCACCGAGAAGGGCGCTGACCTTAATAAAATTATTGAGGAGCTTCCGACGCCTGGCGCGGTAGGCAAAGACTATCTCGGCACGATTATTGCGGAGTGCTTCCGTAAATACCATACAACGCTAACGGCGATCATTCTTGACCGCATTAAGCAGCTTGGTTTCACGTATTCCACGAAAGCGGGTATTACGATCGGCGTAGCCGACGTTATTATTCCGAAGGAAAAAGCGGAAATCATGAAAGCTTCCGACGAGAAGGTCGCTACCGTTATGAATCAGTACCGCCGCGGTCTGATCACGAACGACGAGCGCTATGACCGGATCATTGGCATCTGGAGTAAGTGTAAAGATGAAATTACGGATATCCTCATGAAGTCGATGGATCGTTACAACAACATCATGCTCATGGTGGACTCCAAAGCGCGGGGTAACAAATCGCAGATTACGCAGCTCGGCGGTATGCGCGGTCTCATGGCGAACCCATCCGGCCGTATTATCGAGTTGCCGATCAAATCGAACTTCCGTGAAGGCCTGACGGTCCTCGAGTACTTTATCTCGACGCACGGCGCGCGGAAAGGTCTTGCCGATACGGCGCTCCGTACAGCGGACTCCGGTTACCTGACACGCCGTCTGGTTGACGTTGCGCAGGACGTTATCGTGCGCGAAGACGATTGCGGAACGGATAAAGGCTTTATGGTCAGCAAAATCCAAGACGGCAAAGAGGTTATCGAGGATCTGTACGACCGTATTGAAGGCCGTTACTCGTTCGAGACTGTCCGCGATCCGAAGACCGGCGAAGTCATTGTGAACCGCAATGAGCTAATCGACGCGAATAAAGCGGAAGCCATCGTAGCTGCCGGCGTAGAGCGCCTGCAGATCCGTTCGGTGCTTAGCTGCCGCGCTCGTCATGGCGTATGTAAGATTTGTTACGGCCGCAACTTGGCGACAGGCAAGCACGTTGAGATCGGTGAAGCGGTCGGCATTATCGCGGCGCAATCGATCGGCGAGCCGGGTACACAGCTGACAATGCGTACATTCCATACCGGCGGCGTTGCCGGCGACGATATTACGCAAGGTCTTCCGCGTATCCAAGAGCTTTTCGAGGCGCGTAACCCGAAAGGTCAAGCGATCATCTCCGAGCTCGACGGCGTTATCAAGGAAATTCGCGAAGCGAAGGATCGCCGCGAAATCGAGGTACAAGGCGAAGCCGAGTCCAAGGTTTATGCGGTAACTTACGGCTCGCGCATCCGCGTCGTTGAAGGCCAGCAGATTGAAGCCGGCGATGAGTTGACGGACGGTTCGATCGATCCGAAGGATATGCTGCGCATCAAAGGCATCCGCGGGGTTCAGAACTACATCCTGCAAGAAGTACAGCGCGTTTACCGGAACCAAGGCGTTGAGATCAACGACAAGCACGTTGAAGTTATGATCAAGCAAATGCTTCGGAAAATCCGTATCGTAGACGCGGGCGACACAACGCTGCTCCCAGGCGCATTCGTAGACATTCATGAATACGAAGCGGCCAACAGCGAAGCAATCTTCGCTGACAAAGAGCCTGCCGTTGCGAAGCCGGTATTGCTTGGTATTACGAAAGCTTCCCTCGAGACAGATTCGTTCTTGTCCGCGGCGTCCTTCCAGGAGACGACTCGTGTCCTGACCGACGCGGCAATCAAAGGCAAGGTTGACCAGCTGCTCGGTCTGAAGGAGAATGTTATCATCGGTAAGCTGATCCCGGCTGGTACGGGCATGCAGCGTTACCGCAACATTCGCTTCGCGGGCATGGAAGAGGAAGTAGTAGAAACCGCAGATCAGGAAGAGAATGCGGAAGCTGTAGTTGTCGAATAAGACACGGCCGTAACGTTTATACGGCTTATATAGAAAAGCGGCACACGTTAAATCGCTACTTGCGAGATGACGCGTGCCGCTTTTTTTCGTTACCGTTATATAATTTACCGTTTCCGATCAATCATTATAGCAGTTGGGCATATCATGTGGTAACTGTATGGAAATGGGGGATCAAAGCCATGAGAACCTATAAGACGAATTTGTTCTTTTTTATCGTGCTGGTTGTGCTCGGTGTGATTTCTTATGTGATGGAAAGATCAGAAGTGAACGAGCTCCAGGCCGAAGCGCAAATGATGTCATTGCTGGCTGTTCAAGAATATGAACCGTTCTATTCCTTGGCAGCAACTCAAGCGGAACGACAAGCATTGAATAAGCTCGAGTCCGATACAAGCCTAGGCCCAGGCGTGTGGACACGGGAGGCTTTGGTGACTGTGGGCCTGCTGCCTGCGGATCAATCGCGGCTCACGCTGGAGGATGCTGAAGCGATCGTCGGGCAAACACTTGAACCGGATAAGATCATCGAACGATTTAATGACATTGCAGGGGCGCCGGACTGGCAGGGAGGAAGCGGCACCGATCTCAAAATTTATTATCTCGACGATGAGAGGCGGGACGCGATTACTGTCTTGAATCGGATGACGGTATCCTACGTGTCATATGACGAATCAGGAGAAAAGTCGGTTCAATTGACAAAGGAATGACGCAACATGAGCAGCTTTTGAAACGTCATAGGGTTATATTGATGTATGGAGGGGGAGCGCCGCATGAAAAATAAAGCTGTCGGTATCGGTTTACTTATTATGGCCGCAACGGCGCTCTTGGCGTTTATTGTATTCGAACGCAATGGTGGTTTAATGGCAGAGTCGTTAGGCCGTTATGGAATCGAGGAATTGCAAACAGCAATGTCTGCAAATAAGGTGGCGTTAGGCGAAGAGGACACCACTCGAAAATATTTCAAGCTGAATGGAGTTCATGCGAGAACCTTTGCGCTCGAAAACGGAGAAAGGATTTCGTTCTATATTTACCGTTCGGATAAACAGAGGGAAAAGGGCGAGGAGGACTTTAAGAAGGAACGGGCCAAATACGATATGCAAATTCCGGAGGCGTATACCGCGCATAATGTGCTGATTCACTATTGGTACCAAGGCGAGACCGGTTCGGTTACGGAGTACGGGGAGAGAATCGGGCTTGCCGTGAAGGAGCTATTGGGGGAGAGCTAGGCTATTAGAGGAGGGATGATATGTCCGACCAACACGACCGCATTCACGAAACCGTGCAGCATGAACGGACCGAGCATGTCGAGACAGGATTTATGGACCCGAACACGTCATCCATCCAGCAGATCGAGGGCGGCGGTCCTATGAAGAGGATTCATCTACAAGACATGCCCATGCCTCTGCGGCTTTTTGGTTACGGGATTAAGGTGGCCATGATAGTAGGTGTCGTTGCCGTGATTGTCGGCAGTTTTGTAAGGTAGTTAGTAGGGAGAATCGCTAGAAAGGCGAGGAGTTTGTTTTTAAGCTGGACTTGGACAAGCCGGCCAATGCCATTTTCCATATAAAAAGCTTCCCGAAGCGATGCGAGTAAATTGGGGTTAGGAGATCTATTATGCAGCGAAAATATACTGCCGACGAAATTTTATCCATCATCAGAGATCGATGTGGGATTCAAGATTCTTTATCCCGATTCAGCATCGAGATCGAAGGTATTGAAACGGAAATCGAGAAGCTTGATGACCGAAGATTGATGATTCGAACGGATAGGATGGAACAAACGCTTGCAGGCGGAGAGTTTCATGAAGAGCATAACAGCATTTTTCAAATGGTCGAAATCATGGATACCGTTTATAAGCCGTTTAATCCAACCCATACTATAACAGTGCTAGCGTTTTTGACTGGGCATCTCGATGAGTCTAAAAAGCCGAAGCCAATTCCTTTCCGATTTGTGCTGAAAGTATTTAAGGACAGGCAGGGGATCGCGGATAGAAGTGACCGGTTTGTTATGTCGTATAACGGTACGGAAATGGAGCTTGAGAGTAAGGGCGAAGAAAGGATCGTTATAAGGGCGTCAGGAGTTAAGATCGTCGCAGGCTCTTTGTTCGCATACTTGGATCCGCTTGATTTTCATGTGGATGCTCAATATTTATATGAGAATTTTAATGCAGCAAATCCGGCCAGAATGACCGTATTAGAGGAGATACGATTTCAGCCGTCAGCGGAAAGGGCGTTCCAGTCGATCATGGAGCTCCTCTTAAGCTATTATGAAACGATACTTATGAAGAGCGGCGAAAACGGTGAAGCGGCGGACCTAATCGCACAAAAAACGTGGAAGCAGGCCGATGCCCATTTGGCCGGTCAAACCTTTCAAGTTTTCTCTAATCCTCAATTTGCATAATCGCTTGATATGAAACTTTTATTAAGATAGGCTAGCCGACAAAAGATACCTTTTTTCTTGCTTGACACGCCTATGTGCAAAGTGATAATATATCGGAGTGTGCCTGATGACTAGGTTTATGAAATCGTCTTGTTCATTTATGAACCGCCTGGGTCTGTGGGCTTAAATTTTGGGTGATATGTCTACCATAATAAAGACATGAATTAGGGGAAGGGGGTGGCAACATGCCAACAATTAACCAGCTCGTTCGCAAAGGACGTCAAGCGAAAGTCGTTAAATCGAAATCGCCAGCCTTGCAAAGAGGTTTCAACGCATTGAAACGTGAAGCGACTGACATCAGCGCGCCTCAAAAACGCGGTGTGTGCACTCGTGTAGGTACAATGACTCCGAAAAAACCGAACTCCGCGCTTCGTAAATATGCGCGTGTACGTTTGACTAACCGTGTAGAGGTTACTGCGTACATCCCAGGTATCGGTCATAACCTTCAAGAGCACAGCGTTGTTTTGATCCGCGGCGGTCGTGTTAAAGACCTTCCGGGTGTGCGTTACCATATCGTTCGCGGCGCGCTTGACACTGCGGGTGTTAACAACCGTAACCAAGCTCGTTCCAAGTACGGCACGAAGCGTCCGAAAGTTAAGAAGTAATAAGTATAACCTAAACGGGTTAATAGCAAGCTAGAACAAGTTACTATGAGAAGAAAGGGGGACTTTCTCATGCCACGCAAAGGTCCTGTAACGAAACGTGATGTGCTTCCGGATCCGGTTTATAACAGCAAACTGGTTACGCGCCTAATCAACCGTATTATGATCGACGGTAAGAGAGGCACTGCACAAACATTGTTATACGATGCTTTCAAACTGATTCAAGAGCGCTCGGGAAAAGATCCAATGGAAGTGTTCGAAGCAGCTTTGAAAAACATCATGCCGGTTCTTGAGGTTAAAGCACGCCGTGTAGGCGGCGCTAACTACCAAGTACCTATCGAAGTTAAGCCTGAGCGCCGTACGGCTCTTGGTCTTCGTTGGCTCGTGAACTACTCGCGTAACCGCGGCGAGAAAACGATGACAGAGCGTTTGGCTGCTGAAATCTTGGATGCTTCCAACAACACTGGCGCATCTGTTAAGAAGCGTGAAGACACGCACAAAATGGCTGAAGCGAACAAAGCGTTCGCTCACTACCGCTGGTAGGATAACCATTAACGAGAGGAGACATATTCATGGCAAGAGAGTTCTCCTTAGAAAATACGCGTAATATCGGTATCATGGCGCATATCGATGCTGGTAAAACCACGACAACTGAACGGATCTTGTTCTTTACGGGCCGTACCCACAAAATCGGCGAGGTGCACGAAGGTGCAGCGACGATGGACTGGATGGAACAAGAGCAAGAGCGCGGTATCACGATTACGTCTGCCGCGACAACCGCTCAATGGAAGGGTAACCGCATCAATATCATCGATACTCCGGGTCACGTTGACTTCACAGTCGAAGTTGAACGTTCCCTCCGCGTATTGGACGGGGCTGTTGGTGTATTCAGTGCGAAGGAAGGCGTTGAGCCACAGTCCGAGACTGTATGGCGTCAAGCTGACCGTTACGGCGTTCCACGGATCGCTTACGTTAACAAGATGGACATCATCGGCGCAGATTACCTGAACGTTGTAAAGGACATGCGTGAGCGTCTGCAAGCTAATGCAGTTGCTATTCAGCTTCCTATGGGCGCTGAGTCCGATTTTGTCGGCGTTATCGACATCATCGAGCGCAAAGCTTACACGTACAAGGACGATCTTGGCAAAGAGCCTATTCAATCTGAAGTTCCTGCAGAATATGCGGACCAAGTTGAAGAGCTTCGTGCCGATTTGGTTGAGAAAGTCGCTGAGCTTGACGAAGAACTGATGATGAAGTACCTGGAAGGCGAAGAAATTACGATTCCAGAACTGAAGGCTGTTCTTCGTAAAGGCGTTTGCGAAGTGAAAATTTTCCCTGTAGTTGCCGGTTCTTCGTACCGCAACAAAGGCGTTCAGCTGGTACTGGATGCGGTAGTTGACTACCTTCCATCCCCAGTTGACATTCCAGCGATCAAAGGTACGCTCGAAGACGGTACGGAAGCGGTTCGCCCTTCCTCTGATTCGGAGCCGTTCTCGGCGCTGGCGTTCAAAATTATGACGGACCCTTATGTCGGCAGACTGACGTTCTTCCGCGTATACTCGGGTATCCTGAAATCCGGTTCGTACGTACTGAACGCGACGAAGAATAAGCGTGAGCGTATCGGCCGTATCCTTCAGATGCATGCGAACAGCCGTCAAGAAATCACCGAAGTTTACTCCGGCGATATTGCGGCTGCAGTTGGTCTGAAAGACACAACAACAGGCGATACATTGTGCGAAGAGAAGTCCCCGATCGTTCTCGAATCGATGAACTTCCCTGAGCCGGTTATCCAAATCGCGATTGAACCAAAAACAAAAGCGGACCAAGACAAGATGGGCGTTGCCATCTCCAAGCTTGCCGAGGAAGATCCGACGTTCCGCGCTTACACGGACGAAGAAACTGGCCAAACGATCATCGCAGGTATGGGTGAGCTTCACCTTGAGATCATCGTTGACCGTATGCTTCGCGAGTTCAAAGTTGAGACAAACGTAGGTAAACCTCAGGTTGCTTACCGTGAGACATTCCGTCAAGCGGCTAAGGTTGAAGGTAAATTCGTTCGTCAGTCCGGCGGTAAAGGTCAGTTCGGTCATTGTTGGGTCGAGTTCGAACCACAAGAGGCTGGCGCAGGCTTTACCTTCGAAAGCAAAATCGTGGGCGGCGCAATTCCTCGCGAATTTATCGCTCCGATCCAGGCTGGTATCGAAGAGTCCATGAAGAACGGCGTACTTGCCGGCTTCCCGCTTGTTGATATCAAAGCTACCGTTGTCGATGGTTCTTACCATGACGTTGACTCCTCGGAGATGGCGTTTAAGATCGCGGGCTCCCTGGCGCTTAAAGCTGCGAAAGAAAAATGTAAACCTGTCCTTCTTGAGCCAATCATGAAGGTAGAGGTTACCGTTCCTGAAGAGTACATGGGCGACGTAATGGGTATGCTGAACTCCCGCCGCGGTCGCATCGAGGGCATGGATTCGCGCGGTGGCGCGCAAATCATCCGTGCGAAGGTGCCTCTCTCCGAGATGTTCGGTTACTCCACAACACTTCGTTCCGGTACACAAGGACGCGGCGTATTCTCGATGGAGCTTTCTCACTACGAAGAAGTTCCAAAATCGATCGCCGACGACATTATTTCGAAGCACAAAGGCAGCGCAGAGTAATCTACTCGAAGCTTGCTGATATCTTAAGTTTGTTTTGGCCGTCATCAAGCGCCTGGCGTCTGGTGCCGGTCCACACATAAAATTAAAAAGTTAAATTGAGGAGGATTCAGTTCAATGGCTAAGGCAAAATTTGAACGTAATAAACCGCATGTTAACATCGGTACTATCGGTCACGTTGACCACGGCAAAACAACTCTGACTGCTGCGATCACAACTGTACTTTCCAAAAAATACGGCGGTGCTGCTGTAGCATTCGACCAAATCGACAAAGCTCCAGAAGAGCGCGAGCGCGGTATCACAATCTCCACAGCTCACGTTGAGTATGAGACTCCTAACCGTCACTACGCTCACGTTGACTGCCCAGGTCACGCCGACTATGTTAAAAACATGATCACTGGCGCGGCTCAAATGGACGGCGCGATCCTGGTCGTATCCGCTTCCGACGGCCCTATGCCACAAACGCGCGAGCACATCCTGCTCTCCCGCCAAGTAGGCGTTCCTTACATCGTCGTATTCCTGAACAAATGCGACATGGTTGAAGACGAAGAGCTTCTTGAACTGGTTGAAATGGAAGTTCGCGACCTTCTGTCCGAGTACGAGTTCCCAGGCGATGACACTCCAATCATCCGCGGCGCTGCTCGTGAAGCTCTGCAAAACCCAGACGGTCCTTGGGCTGACAAGATCGTTGAACTGTTCGAGCAAATCGACACTTACATCCCAACTCCAGAGCGCGACACGGCTAAGCCTTTCCTTATGCCAGTCGAGGACGTATTCACAATCACAGGCCGCGGTACAGTTGCTACAGGCCGTGTAGAGCGTGGTACTGTTAAAGTTGGCGACGAGATCGAAATCATCGGTCTGCAAGAAGAAACCCGCAAATCCGTTGTTACAGGCGTTGAGATGTTCCGCAAATTGCTGGACTCCGCTCAAGCTGGCGACAACATCGGTGCACTGCTTCGTGGTGTTGACCGTAAAGACATCGAGCGTGGTCAAGTTCTGGCTAAGCCAGCTTCCGTTAAGCCACACACGAACTTTACAGCTCAAATCTACGTTCTGACTAAAGAAGAGGGTGGCCGTCATAAGCCTTTCTTCACTGGCTACCGTCCACAATTCTATTTCCGTACAACTGACGTAACAGGTATCATCAACCTGCCAGAAGGTACTGAAATGGTTATGCCTGGCGACAACATCACAGTTACAGTTGAACTGATCGCTCCAATCGCGGTTGAAGAAGGAACTCGCTTCTCCATCCGTGAAGGCGGCCGTACTGTAGGCGCTGGCGCTGTTGCAACAATCCTGAAATAGTGTGCTGCGGTCTGTTGGCCGCATCGCATGAACAGAAACCTCCACTTCGGTGGAGGTTTTTTTATTTTTTTGACCGGATATGACTGTAACAGTAATTAACAAATAATTTTGCATTGACGTTACTGCCAAACTGCAATTAAGATATTAATAATAGTCCAAAAATCTCTTTTAATCGCTAAAATATAGGTTTAACTTGTTATAATCATATACTTTAGCGACTAAAAGCGATAAAGCTTTTAAGTAATGTAAGCCACTTTGTACAAAGAAAAAAGAATTTATAAGAGATGAGAGGGGTTAACAAAAATGAAGAAAAGGTTTTGGGTTGGCTTGGCTCTTGCATCCCTAATGGCCGTAACAGCTGCGTGCGGCGGCAACACAGGCAAAACGAACTCGGAGAATGAAGGACAAGCATCGGGTAACGATACAGCTGCAGAGAAGACGTATAAAATCGCTATTTCTCAAATCGTTGAGCATCCTTCGTTGGATGCAACACGTGAAGGCTTTTTGAAGGCATTAGAAGACGCTGGCCTAAAGGTGGATGTCGATTATAACAATGCTCAGGGCGATCCAAACAACTTTAAAGCAATTGCGGAAAAAATCGCCTCGGGCGATTCTGAATTGGCTTTGGGTATAGCAACAGCAACTAGCGCAGCGCTTGTTGAGGAAGTGACGGACCGGCCAGTCTTGTTCGCCGCAGTTACCGATCCGCTAGCCGAGAAGCTGGTTCCACAGCTTGAAGCTCCGGGAGGCAACGTAACGGGAGCATCGGACACAAACCCAGATGCAATCGTCCAACTCATGGATTTCATTGCTAAAGAGTTACCGGACGTTAAAAAAGTCGGCATCGTCATCAATGAAGGTGAGCCAAATGCAGTCGTAATGAGTAAAATTGCGGAAGAGGCTTTGTCTAAGCATGGAATTGAATTAATCAAAGCTCCTGTTGTAAATAGCTCTGACGTCCAACAAGCGGCTCAGTCGCTTGTCGGTCGTGTTGACGCTGTTTATATCACTTTGGATAACACAGTAGTTGAAGGTGTAGACTCGATTATTGATGTCGTAAATGAAAATGATATTCCGTTCTTCTCAGCTGACCGTGACACAGTGGAAAAGGGCGCGTTTGCAACCGTTGGATTCAAATACTATGATCATGGGTATGAAGTTGGTCAGATGGCGGTCGAGATTCTGAAGGATGGCAAAAATCCAGGCGAAATGGATGTACGTACGCCGGAGAAGTTGGACTTTATTCTTAACTTAAAAGCTGCAGAAGAACAAGGCGTTACGGTAACAGATGCTATGAAAGCTTATGTAAAAGACCCAGACAACAACATCATCGAATAGTTAGCATAAGTTCAAGTTCATTCAAGGCACTACTAAAGCATGGGGTGATCGGGGTTACTGATTCACCCCATTTCTATTAATGAAGGAGGCAGCACAAATGCTTGTATCTCTTACAGGGGCTGTCGAAAGTGGACTGCTGTACGCGTTAATGGCACTTGGAGTATATATAACGTTTCGAATTTTGGATTTCCCCGATTTAACGGTGGACGGTAGCTTTACTACTGGTGCGGCAATTGGTACGGTCATGACAATTGGGGGAACTCCCCCTTGGCTAGCCGTCATATGCGCTTTCATCGGAGGGGCGTTAGCCGGTACGTGTACAGGGCTTCTTCATACGAAAGGGAAGATCAATGGTCTTCTTTCGGGCATAATAATGATGATCGCTTTGTATTCCATTAATCTTAGAATATTAGGGAAACCAAACGTATCCTTGCGTGGCGAGGACAATGTTTTCGATAATGCTTCCATTATTGTAATTGGACTGATTTTAGCTATTATAGTGAAGGTAGCGCTGGATATGTTCTTTAAAACCAATATCGGACTCAGCTTGCGCGCAACAGGCGATAACAGCCGTATGATCCGCAGCTTTGGAGCAAATACGGATATGACCACCATTATTGGAGTTGCTCTTTCGAACGCACTAGTAGCGTGCTCCGGAGCGCTTATCGCACATTCGCAAAATGGCGCGAACAATTCCATGGGGATTGGTATGATCGTAATTGGTCTAGCTTCTGTTATTATAGGCGAGGCAATTTTCGGGGCAAAGACAATATTCCGGGCGACGCTGGCCGTCGTACTTGGAGCCATCATTTATCGGATCATATATGCCCTAGCACTTCGTGTTGAATGGCTGGATGCGCAGGATATGAAGCTAATTACTGCAGTAATTATCATCTGTGCTCTCGTTGTTCCAACAATACGCAGTACAGTGAATTCAAAGCTAACAGCCAAACGGCGGACAGAAGAAGTGCTGGCTTCCATCCACGCTAAAAACGGAGGTGGACGCTAATGTTAAAGATTGAGAAGGTCTCTAAGCTTTTTAACCCCGGGACAGTCGATGAGAAGATCGCGCTTATGGATGCAAATCTATATCTGAAACCTGGAGACTTTGTTACCGTTATTGGAAGTAATGGCGCGGGGAAATCAACCCTTATGAATATTATTTCTGGTGTAATGAAACCTGATGCAGGTAAAATCTTCATTGACGGCAATGATGTGAGTCAAGTTTCGGAGTATCAGCGGAGTCAATGGATCGGGCGGGTATTTCAAGATCCGATGGCGGGAACAGCTCCTCGTATGACGATTGAAGAGAACTTGGCGATCGCGTATAAACGCGGGAGGCCTCGCGGCTTCAGCTTAGGGGTTACGGGAAAAACACGTAAAATTTTTCGGGAAGAGCTGCAGCGTCTCGGTATCGGCCTCGAGAATCGGATGGGCGCAAAGGTAGGACTGCTGTCCGGCGGCGAGCGGCAAGCGTTAAGCCTGCTGATGGCGACCTTTACCCGGCCGCAAATCTTGCTGCTTGACGAGCACACGGCTGCGCTCGACCCGGCCCGCGCGGAGCTCGTTACTACGCTGACCGAGAACATTGTACGGGAACTGAAGCTGACAACGTTGATGGTTACGCATAACATGGAGCAAGCGATCCGGCTCGGTAACCGGCTGATTATGATGGACAAAGGCAAGATCATTCTGCAATTCGATGAGGACCGCAAGAAAGATCTTACCGTTGAGCAGCTGCTTGGCGAGTTCGAGCAAATCAGCGGAAAGAAGATGGCGGATGACCGCGTAGTGCTTGGATAAGGGGGAGCCCTTTCGCAATGGATGCCGGTCGCTGTTAAGGTGGTGGGTAGGTGGGAGAAACGAGAACGTGAACTCATTCACCTGCGCCGGACTTGCCGAGTGCTCCGCACATCACGTGTGCCCTTTTTCTCCGGTAACAAAAGAAATGCAACCGCTCATCGAAGGATGCTAGCCATCCTTTCGAGATGGGCGGTTTATTTGTTCGGTGTCGATTACCGCATGCACACTTTGAAGTACCTTACTATCAGAAATGTTCCCAAGGGGAAACTTGCTGCTCAATCAGAAATAGAGACAAAAGTGCACGTATTTGAGCCATCCTAGACCGCCCAGCTAGAAATAAAGGCAAAAGTACACTTATTCTGATCCATATCTCGATTGTTATAGGTTAGCTGAAGAAATAAGTGCACTTATGGCGTTATTCATATAAAATGCCGCATCACGAGAAAATTAGGTGTACTTTTGTCCTTATGAGAGCAGTAAGAGGAGAAATGCGGCAAGAATGCCGAGCAGTGAGATCCCGACAAGGCAAGAGCGGACTGAAGCAGTTCCGGCAGCTAAGCTATATTACTATAGAAGAAACGAACAGTTGGAATGATTTGACCATTCCGAAATCAGCACAACAGACCTAGGAAAAGCCGGATCCGACGCGGATTTCTGGCTTTATATTTTTTATGCGTAATTCGAAATGTTTTAGTTGCAATCGCCTATTCAATCCGATATAATATTGACTGTTGGTCTGACGTTGCGTTGATGTGAGAGGTTGCCGACACACCCGGCTCCTTTGCCATGGAGCTAGTGACGGGTTATTCTCACGGAGTATGTCCGATTAAAAAATTGGGCGAAAGAAGGAGGGACTTATATGGCAAAGCAAAAGATTCGTATCCGCTTGAAAGCATACGATCACAGAATTCTTGATCAATCCGCTGAGAAAATCGTGGAAACTGCAAAACGTTCCGGTGCAGGCGTGTCCGGGCCGATTCCGTTGCCAACGGAAAAGCAAATCATCACTATTCTCCGCGCGGTGCACAAGTACAAGGATTCCCGTGAGCAATTCGAAATGCGCACACACAAGCGCTTGATCGACATTGTGAATCCTACGCCGCAAACGGTTGATGCGTTGATGCGTTTGGATCTGCCATCCGGTGTAGATATCGAAATCAAACTGTAATAGCTGTAACATCTGATATACGAACATAGAGAGGAAATGAGGTGTCAACATGAAAGGTATCTTAGGGAAAAAACTTGGAATGACTCAAGTATTTACCGCTGAGGGTAACGTAGTTCCGGTAACGGTAATCGAAGCTGGTCCGAACGTTGTTCTTCAGAAAAAATCGGTAGAAACTGACGGCTACGAAGCGGTTCAGCTCGGTTTCGCTGATAAGAAAGAGAAGAGATCGAACAAGCCAGAGATCGGCCACGCGAAGAAAGCGGGAGCGACTCCTAAGCGCTACGTTCGTGAAATTCGCGGGATTAACCTTGGCGAGTACGAAGTTGGCCAGGAAGTGAAAGCTGACTTGTTCGCAGAGGGCGAATTTGTTGACGTAACAGGTATTTCGAAAGGTAAAGGCTTTGCCGGCGTAATCAAGCGTTGGGGACAAAGCACTGGACCAATGTCTCACGGTTCCCGCTACCACCGCGGACCAGGTTCCATGGGTTCGATTCAAGCGAACCGCGTTCCGAAGGGCAAGCACCTTCCAGGACATATGGGCCATGAGACGATTACGATTCAAAAACTCGAAGTTATCCGTGTAGACGCAGAGCGCAACGTGATCCTGGTTAAAGGCTCCGTTCCTGGTCCTAAAAACGGCTTCGTGAAAGTAAAACAAACAGTTAAGAACTAATTGCTCTTGAAGAAAGGAGGAACACGAAATGCCTAAAGTAACAGTATTCAATGTGAGCGGTTCGCAAGTTGGTGAACTGGAACTGGCAGATAGCGTTTTCGGTATTCAGCCAAATGCTCACGTTATGCATAGCGCTGTCGTTCTGCAGCAAGCTGCTGAGCGTCAAGGCACGCACAAAACGAAAGGTCGCTCCGAAGTACGCGGCGGCGGTCGTAAGCCTTGGAAACAAAAAGGCACGGGCCGTGCTCGTCAAGGTTCGATTCGCTCCCCGCAATGGGTTGGCGGCGGTACTGTATTCGGTCCAACGCCTCGCACTTACGGTTTCAAACTGCCTAAGAAGGTTCGTCGTCTGGCGATCAAATCCGCATTGTCTTCCAAAGTGATTGCAGAAAGCATCATCGTTCTGGATCAACTGACATTCGCGGCTCCTAAGACGAAGGAATTCAAAGGCATCCTGAACAACCTGAAAGTTGACCGCAAGGCACTGGTTGTTACAGCTAATTATGAGGATAATGTCGCATTGTCCGCTCGCAACATCCCTGGCGTGAAGTTCGTCGCTGCTGACGGCATCAATGTTCGCGATGTGCTTGTATACGACAAGCTGATCATTACCAAAGAAGCGGTAGAGAAAGTACAGGAGGTGCTTGCGTAATGAAAAATCCTCGCGATATTATCAAGCGCCCGGTTATTACGGAACGTTCCAGCGATTTCATGGCTAACAAACGTTATGTGTTTGAAGTCGATCTTCGCGCGAACAAAACGGAAATCAAACAAGCTGTTGAACAAATCTTTAACGTAAAAGTAACCGGCGTTAACACAATGCGTGTTGCGGGTAAACCTAAGCGTTATGGCAGACATAGCGGTTATAGACCTGACTGGAAAAAAGCTATCGTTCAACTGAGCGATGACAGCAAAGAACTTGAGTTCTTTGAAACGTCTGTATAGAAAAGGAGGGAAACCAAGTGCCAATCAAAAAGTACAAACCGACCTCTCCTGCACGTCGTAACATGTCCGTTTCGACATTCGAAGAAATTACGACAAGCACACCGGAGAAATCGTTGCTGGCTCCTCTGTTCAAGAAAGCAGGCCGCAACAACCAAGGTAAAATCACTGTTCGTCACCATGGCGGCGGACATAAGCGTAAATACCGTATTATCGACTTCAAACGTAATAAGGATGGCGTTGTAGGTAACGTGGCAACGATCGAATACGATCCGAACCGTACTTCCAACATCGCTCTGATCCACTACGTTGACGGCGCGAAAGCTTACATCATCGCACCGAAAGGTCTGAAAGTCGGCGATCAAATCGTTTCCGGACCAGACGCGGATATCAAAATCGGCAACGCGTTGCCGCTGAAGAACATCCCAGTTGGTACAGTTATCCACAACATCGAGTTGAAGCCGGGCAAAGGCGGCCAATTGGTTCGCGCAGCCGGCACAGAAGCTCAATTGCTGGGTAAAGAAGACGATTATGTTTCCATTCGCCTGAGCTCTGGCGAAGTTCGTCGTATACTCGCTACTTGCCGCGCGACAATCGGTTCCGTTGGCAACGAAGACCACGAGCTTGTGAAAATCGGTAAAGCCGGCCGTTCCCGTTGGCTTGGCAAACGTCCTGAAGTTCGCGGCGTTGTTATGAACCCGAACGATCACCCGCACGGTGGTGGTGAAGGCCGCGCTCCAATCGGACGCAAGTCGCCATTGTCTCCATGGGGCAAACCGACTCTTGGCTACAAAACTCGCAAGAAAAAGAAAGCATCGAGCCAATACATTATTCGTCGCCGCACGAAGTAATAGCTGCTTGATACAATCCGCGTGAGAGTGATCTCACGCCAGCGCTTATGCGAAGGGAGGATTCTACATGGGTCGCAGTTTGAAGAAAGGTCCGTTCATCGACGATCATCTGATGAAGAAAGTCGAAGAGCTGAATGAAACGAACAAAAAGGTCGTAATCAAAACATGGTCCCGTCGTTCGACGATTTTCCCGCAATTTATCGGACACACAGTTGCGGTGTATGACGGCCGTAAGCACGTGCCTGTATACGTGACTGAGGATATGGTAGGACACAAGTTCGGTGAGTTCGCGCCAACTCGTACGTACAAAGGCCATGCCAGCGATGACAAGAAAACGGGCAGACGTTAATTTGCCCTTTAACACTTTTTAAAGAACGAGAGGAGGTTCCCACATGCCAGAAGCTAAAGCGCACGTTAGATTCGTACGTATCGCTCCTCGCAAAGCGCAGCTCGTAGCGGACTTGATTCGCGGCAAGCAAGTAGGCGAGGCGATCGCGATTCTGCGTCACACTCCGAAGTCGGCTTCCCCGATTATCGAGAAGCTGCTCAACTCCGCGATTGCGAATGCTGAGCATAACTACCAGCTAGACGTGAACAAGTTGGTTGTATCGCAAGTATATGCGAACCAAGGACCAACCATGAAACGTTTCCGTCCTCGTGCTATGGGACGCGCTAGCCGGATTAACAAAAGAACCAGCCACATCACCTTGGTGGTATCTGAAAAATAAGGAGGGATAACGTGTGGGTCAAAAGGTAAATCCAGTCGGCCTTCGTGTCGGGATTATCCGTGATTGGGAATCCAAATGGTACGCAGGCAAAGACTTTGGCGATCTTCTTCTGGAAGACGTTAAAATTCGTGAATACTTGAAGAACAAGCTGAAAGACGCAGCAGTTTCCCATATCGAAATCGAGCGCGCGGCTAACCGCGTGAACGTGACGATCCAAACGGCTAAGCCGGGTATGGTTATCGGCAAGGGCGGTTCCGAAGTGGAAAACCTGCGCACGGAGCTTGGCAAAATTACGAACGGCAAGAAAGTTCATATCAATATCTCCGAAATCAAACAAGCGGATCTGGACGCTATCTTGGTAGCTGAAAGCATCGCTCAACAACTCGAGCGTCGCGTATCTTTCCGCCGCGCGCTGAAACAAGCGATCCAACGCTCCATGAGAGCTGGCGCTAAAGGAATCAAAACTGCGGTTAGCGGTCGTCTTGGCGGCGCTGAAATCGCACGTACTGAAGGATATAGCGAAGGAACGGTTCCACTTCACACGCTGCGCGCTGACATCGACTACGGTACAGCTGAAGCACATACAACTTACGGCCGCATCGGCGTAAAAGTATGGATCTATCGCGGTGAAGTCCTTCCTACGAAGAAGAAAGCTCCCCAGGAAGGAGGCAACTAATCATGTTGGTACCTAAACGTGTAAAACACCGCAAGCAACAACGCGGTAATATGAAAGGTCGCGCAAAAGGCGGCACTACTGTAGTGTTTGGCGAATACGGCCTTCAAGCGCTTGAGCCATCATGGATCACGAACCGCCAAATCGAAGCGGCTCGTATCGCGATGACACGTTACATCAAGCGTGGCGGTAAAGTATGGATCAAAATTTTCCCTGACAAGCCGATCACTCAAAAGCCTCTCGAGGTTCGTATGGGTAGCGGTAAAGGTAACGTTGAGAAATGGGTTGCCGTTGTAAAGCCGGGCAAAATCATGTTCGAGCTGGCTGGCGTACCTGAAGAAGTGGCTCGTGAAGCTATGCGCCTTGCGGCTCACAAACTGCCTGTCAAAACGAAGTTCGTGAAACGCGAAGAAGTGGGTGGTGAAGCAAATGAAGGCTAGTGAATTTCGCAACCTAACCTCTGCTGAGATTGAACAACAAATCGCTGGTTTCAAAGAAGAGCTGTTCAACCTTCGTTTCCAATTGGCTACAGGCCAACTGGATAACCCGACTCGGATTCGTGACGTGCGTAAGGAAATAGCTCGTGCTAAAACCGTTTTGCGTGAAAGAGAACTCGGAATCAGCAGCTAATAGATCCTTACCCTGAGACAGTACGATCACGGATGAAGGAAGGAGGAAGAACATGAGCGAACGCAATGCCCGCAAAGTTCAGATCGGCAAAGTCGTAAGCGACAAAATGGATAAAACAATCGTGGTGGCAGTCGAAACGTACAAAAAACACGATTTGTACCATAAACGCATCAAGTACACGAAGAAATACAAAGCGCATGACGAAAACAACACAGCGAAAATTGGCGATACCGTGAAAATCATGGAGACTCGTCCGTTGTCCAAAGACAAGCGCTTCAGACTCGTTGAAGTTGTCGAGAAAGCTGTTGTTCTCTAATAGCGTAAGAACGACCAAGCACTTTTCTGCTGAAAGGAGGACGTTACAATGATTCAACCATTTACACGTTTGAGAGTTGCCGACAACTCCGGCGCTAAGGAATTGATGTGTATCCGCGTCCTGGGCGGCACTGGCCGTCGCGTAGGTCACATCGGCGATCTGATCGTTTGCTCCGTCAAACAAGCAACGCCAGGCGGCGTTGTCAAAAAGGGCGACGTAGTTAAAGCGGTTATCGTTCGCACGAAGCGTTCCGTACGCCGTAAAGACGGTTCCTACATCGCATTCGACGAGAATGCTGCGGTAATCGTGAAGGAAGATAAGAGCCCGCGCGGTACTCGTATTTTCGGACCAGTTGCCCGTGAGCTTCGCGATAAAGATTTCATGAAAATCGTATCGCTTGCACCAGAAGTAATCTAAGGAACAACCATATAAAGCCTGAAAGCTTAAGCGAGCAGGAGGTGTAACAAATGCCAAGGCTGAAAAAAGTATTGGAATCCCACAACAATAAGCTGCACGTGAAAAAAGACGATACGGTAATCGTTATTTCCGGTAAAGACAAAGGCAAGAAAGGCCGCGTCATCGCAGCTTATCCGCGTGAAAACCGCGTTCTTGTAGAGGGTGTAAACATGGTGAAGAAGCACACGCGTCCTTCCCAAGCGAACCCGCAAGGCGGAATTATCGAGCAAGAAGCTCCAATCCACGTGTCGAACGTCATGCACGTAGATCCGAAGAGCGGCGGAGTAACTCGTATCGGTTACAAAGTGCTGGATAACGGTAAAAAAGTTCGGATTGCTAAAAAATCCGGAGCACAGATCGACTAATCGTTATGGTAGGAAAGGAGGTCCATGATCAATGACAGCAAGAATGAAAAGTCGCTTTCTTAATGAAATCACTCCTGCGCTGATGCAGAAGTTCAACTATACTTCGGTTATGCAAGTGCCGAAAATTGAGAAAGTTGTAATTAACATGGGTGTTGGCGAAGCGGTTTCCAACTCCAAAATTCTCGATGTTGCAGTAGAAGAGCTGCGCATCATCTCCGGTCAAAAACCGGTTGTCACTCGCGCGAAGAAGTCGATCGCAGGCTTCAAGCTTCGTGAGAACATGCCGATTGGGGTTAAGGTTACACTGCGCGGCGAGCGCATGTATCACTTCCTTGACAAGCTGTTCAACATCTCGCTTCCACGTGTACGCGACTTCCGCGGTGTATCGACTAAAGCATTCGACGGACGCGGGAACTACACGTTGGGCCTTAAAGAGCAGCTGATCTTCCCAGAGATCGAATACGATAAAGTTGACAAAGTTCGTGGTATGGACATCGTCATCGTGACGACGGCAAAAACGGACGAAGAATCCCGTGAGCTGCTGACCCAATTGGGCATGCCGTTTGCGAAGTAATCCACTAGTAGGAGGTGTAATACCCAGTGGCAAAAACTTCGATGAAAGTGAAGCAACAACGCACACCGAAATTCAAAGTGCGCGCTTATACGCGCTGTGAGCGTTGCGGCCGTCCGCACTCTGTTTTGCAAAAGTTTAAAATTTGCCGGATTTGTTTCCGCGAGTTAGCATACAAGGGCCAGATTCCTGGCGTTAAAAAAGCAAGCTGGTAATCAAGCCTAGTTCGGGAAGGAGGTTCACACGAAATGGTTATGTCTGATCCGATTGCAGATATGTTGACACGTATTCGCAACGCGAATGTCGTTCGTCACGAAACAGTGGAAATGCCTGCTTCGAAAGTGAAGAAGCAAATCGCTGAAATTTTGAAGCGCGAGGGCTTTATCCGCGATGCTGAATATATCGAGGACAACAAACAAGGGATTATCCGTATCTTCTTGAAATACGGCCCTAACCAAGAGCGCGTTATCACTGGTTTGAAGCGTATCTCGAAGCCAGGTCTGCGCGTATATACGCAAGCGACTGAAATTCCTCGCGTGCTTGGCGGACTTGGAATCGCGATTATCTCCACGTCCAAAGGCATCATGACGGACAAGGAAGCTCGCCAAGTGAAATCCGGCGGCGAAGTCGTCTGCTACGTTTGGTAAGAAATAAGTCAGAAAGACAGGAGGTGTAACAATGTCCCGTATTGGTCGTAAACCAATCCAAGTGCCTAACGGCGTTACCGTTACCTTGGACAACACAGTTGTAACAGTTAAAGGACCGAAAGGTACGCTTTCCCGTGAGTTCCACAAGGATATCAAAGTGAACGTTGCGGAGAACGAAATCGTAGTGGAACGTCCTTCCGATAATAAATTGCATCGTTCCTTGCACGGAACTACTCGTTCGTTGATCGCGAACATGGTGACAGGCGTTACTGAAGGCTTCACGAGAAATCTGGAGCTGGTAGGCGTAGGTTACCGCGCAAGCAAATCCGGCGACAAAATCGTGCTGAACGTTGGTTACTCTCACCCGGTTGAGATCGCGCCAGAGCAGAACATCGAGTTCGAAGTTCCTTCTAACACGAAGATTACCGTTCGCGGTATCGACAAAGAGCGCGTAGGCGCTATTGCCGCTCAAATCCGTTCCGTACGTGAGCCAGAGCCGTATAAAGGCAAAGGTATCAAATACGAAGGCGAGCGCATTCTTCGCAAAGAAGGTAAAGCTGGTAAGAAGAAATAAGGAACCTGAAGCGTTCCTTGCAATAGCTTCCTAAGGCATAAGGAAAGGAGTGAACCTTGGCATGATTACAAAAGGCGACAAGAACAAGGCTCGTCTGAAAAGACACCTTCGTGTTCGTAAAAAAATCAACGGTACAGCTGCACGTCCGCGTCTGTCTGTATTCCGTTCCTCCAAGCATATGTACGCTCAATTGATCGACGACGTAGCAGGTGTAACACTGGCTTCGGCATCCACTAAGGATAAAGAGCTGGCTGGACAAATCGGCAACGGCGGCAACGTTGAGGCGGCAGCGAAAGTTGGCGAGTTGATCGCTAAACGCGCAGTGGAAAAAGGCGTAACTGAAGTGGTATTCGACCGCGGCGGTTACTTGTATCACGGCAGAATTCAGGCGCTGGCAACAGCGGCACGCGAAGCAGGCCTGAATTTCTAATAACAAATAAGGAGGTAAAATGACTTGCGTGTAGATCCTAATACGTTAGAACTGACTGAAAAAGTCGTTCACATCAACCGCGTAGCGAAAGTTGTTAAAGGCGGACGCCGTTTCAGCTTCAGCGCGCTCGTAGTGGTCGGCGACGGTAAAGGCTACGTTGGCGCAGGGATCGGTAAAGCGGGCGAAGTACCTGATGCGATTCGCAAAGGTATTGAAGACGCTAAGAAAAACCTGATCCACGTACCACTCGTTAACACGACAATTCCTCACCTGGTCGTTGGACATTTCGGCGCTGGTGAAGTTCTTCTGAAGCCAGCATCTGAAGGTACAGGTGTTATCGCAGGCGGTCCAGTTCGCGCAGTGCTTGAGCTGGCTGGCGTAGGCGACATTTTAACGAAATCCCTTGGTTCTTCGAACTCCCTGAACATGGTTAACGCAACGCTTGAAGGTCTTTCCCGTCTGAAACGCGCGGAAGATGTTGCAAAGCTGCGCGGCAAAACAGTCGAAGAGCTGTTAGGTTAAGGAGGGACATACGATGGCAAAATTGCAAATCACCCTCGTTCGCAGTTTGATCGGCCGCAACGAGAAACAACGCGCAACGGTTGAAGCGCTCGGCCTTCGCAAAATTCGTCAATCGGTCGTTCTTAACGACAGCCCGGCTATCCGCGGTATGGTTAACGCGGTTAACCACCTGGTAAAAGTCGAAGAAGTTTAAGAATAGATCGTACTTTAACGAAATCTATAAGGAGGTGCACGAACGATGAAATTGCATGAGTTAGCACCAGCACCGGGCTCGACACAAGCACCTAAGCGTAAAGGTCGCGGTATCGGTTCCGGCAACGGCAAAACGGCAGGCAAAGGTCACAAAGGTCAAAACGCTCGCTCCGGCGGCGGCGTTCGTCCAGGTTTCGAGGGCGGACAAAACCCATTGTACCGTCGCGTACCGAAGCGTGGTTTCAACAACCCGTTCCGTACGGAATACGCGATTGTCAACATTGAAGAGCTTAACGGCTTTGCAGCAGGTACTGAAGTTACACCAGCGGTTCTTCTTGAACAAGGTATTGTAAAAAATCCTTTGGCAGGAATCAAGATCTTGGGTAATGGTGAATTGAAAGTAGCGCTTACTGTAAAAGCGAAAAAGTTCTCTCAATCTGCGGTAGAGAAAATCCAGGCTGCCGGCGGTAAAACCGAGGTGATCTAATTGTTCACAACCGTGTCCAACATTTGGAAGGTGGCGGATCTGCGTACAAGGATCCTGTTCACGCTTCTCATTCTACTCATCTACCGTATCGGCTCTTTCATTCCGGTACCGGGAGTTGACAAATCCGTATTCGAGAGCATTGATTCGGCGGGCGCAGACTTGTTCGGCCTGCTGAACACGTTCTCGGGCGGCGCGCTTTTCCAATTCTCCATCTTCGCGATCGGGATTACGCCATACATTACAGCTTCCATTATCGTGCAGCTGTTATCGATGGACGTTATCCCTAAATTTGCGGAATGGGCGAAGGAAGGCGAGAACGGCAAGCGCAAGCTTGCGCAAATGACGCGTTACGGTACAATTATTTTGGGTCTGGTGCAAGGCTTCGCGACAGCGATCGGCTTTAACCGCCAGTACGCTTATCAATTTGTTCCGAATGCTAACTTCACGGATTACTTGCTGATTGCGATCATCCTGACGGCC
This sequence comes from Paenibacillus nanensis, assembly GCF_003583765.1. Classification (GTDB taxonomy): domain Bacteria; phylum Bacillota; class Bacilli; order Paenibacillales; family Paenibacillaceae; genus Pristimantibacillus; species Pristimantibacillus nanensis. Next base: position 16,727 of record NZ_QXQA01000022.1, on the reverse strand, counting down.
GGTACGGCTTTCTTGATGTGGCTCGGCGAGCAAATTACGGAAAGAGGTATCGGCAACGGTATCTCCATTCTGATCTTCGCGGCGATTGTTGCCGGTATCCCTGGCCATATCCGCACGATCTACGAATCCCAATTCGTAGGCGCTGAAGATCAAATGTTCTTGAACATCGCGAAAATGGTTCTGATCGTAATCGCGATCATCGCGATTATCGTCGGGGTTATTTTCATCCAGCAAGGTATCCGCAAGATTCCGGTTCAATACGCGAAGCGTGTTGTCGGACGCAAAATGTACGGCGGACAATCGACTCACATTCCGATGAAGGTTAACGGCGCAGGGGTTATCCCGGTTATCTTCGCGGTATCGCTGATCATGTTCCCTGTTACGATTGCGAACTTCTGGCAAGGGAAGCCTTGGGCGAATTGGATTATCGACAATATGAACTATGACAGACCGCTTGGTATGGTCTTGTACGTATTGCTGATTATCGGATTTACGTTCTTCTACACATTCGTGCAAATTAATCCGGTGCAAATGGCAGATCAGATGAAGAAGAATGGCGGATACATTCCGGGCATTCGTCCTGGCAAGCCGACTTCCGCTTACTTAACTCGCGTTATGTCGCGGATCACGCTTACGGGCGCTATCTTCCTGGCGGTCATCTCTGTACTTCCAGTGTTCTTCGGGGCGCTTGCTGGATTACCGCGCACAGTGCAGCTTGGCGGCACCTCCCTCCTCATCGTAGTCGGCGTAGCGCTTGACACGATGAAGCAGATCGAGAGCCAGTTGATCAAACGCCATTACAAAGGGTTTATCAATAAATAACAATAGGTTCGAATGCGGGCTGGCGCGCCTTCGAGATTTGCGCTTGGCCCGAACGAGCCTATTGTGTTTAAAGCGAGGAACACGGTAATGAACATTTTATTCATGGGCCCTCCGGGAGCCGGCAAGGGAACGCAAGCCGAGCGTATTGTAGAAGAGTTCGGTATTCCGCATATTTCGACCGGCGACGCTTTCCGTCTCGCGATGAAGCAAGGCACGCCGCTTGGGTTGAAAGCGAAGGAATATGTAGACCAAGGTCTGCTTGTTCCGGATGAAATTACGAACGGCATCGTGAAGGAGCGTCTCGCTCTGGACGATTGCAAGAAAGGGTTCTTGCTTGACGGATTCCCTCGCACGCTGCAGCAAGCCGAAGCGCTTGATGTTATGCTGACGGAGCTGGGCCGCAGCATCGACCATGTTGTGAATTTGAAAGTTGACCGCGGATTGCTGCTTGCTCGTTTGACGGGCAGACGTATCTGCAAATCTTGCGGAACGACCTACCATGTATTATTCAATCCTCCGAAGGTCGAAGGCGTCTGCGACAAAGACGGCGGAGAGCTGTATCAGCGTTCCGACGATACAGAGGAGAAAGTGGGCACGCGTCTGGATGAGTACACGTCCAAGACAGCTCCGCTTCTTGATTACTACAGCGGGAAAGGTCTCCTGCGTGAAGTCGACGGCGAGAAAGATATTGATGTCGTGACATCCGATATCGTTTCCTGCTTGAAAGGTACGTTGTAATGATTATTTGCAAATCCGAATCGGAGCTGCGATTAATGAGGGAAGCCGGACGCATCGTTGCGGAAACGCACCGACTAATGGCGCAGGCGGTACGGCCAGGCATCACCACAGGTGAGCTTGACGAAATTGCCGACAAGTACATTAGAAGCCAAGGCGCGACTCCTTCATTTAAAGGTTACAATGGATTTCCTTCCAGCATATGCGCTTCTGTCAATGACGAGCTGGTGCACGGCTTCCCTGGATCTCGCAAGTTAAATGAAGGCGATATTATTAGCATCGATATCGGCGCGCAGTACGAAGGCTATCACGGCGATTCCGCTTGGACCTACGCGGTCGGAACGGTAACGCCTGAAGTGCAGAAGCTGCTCGACGTAACGGAAGAATCGTTATATGCGGGTCTTGCGCTCGTCAAGCCGGATGTGAGACTCTATACAATATCGCACGCCATCCAGAAGGTGATCGAAGCGGCGGGCTTTTCGGTCGTTCGGGAATACGTAGGGCACGGAATCGGCGCGGAGCTTCATGAAGAGCCGCAAATACCGAACTACGGTATACCAGACAGAGGACCGCGGCTGAAGCCGGGTATGGTGCTTGCAATCGAGCCGATGGTTAATATCGGGAAACGGTATGTCCGGACGCTCGAGGACAATTGGACAGTCGTAACGCAAGACGGCTCCTGGTGCGCTCACTTCGAGCACACGGTAGCTGTCACAGAGGACGGCTTTGAAATCTTGACCAAACTGCCTGAGCAGACAGAGGGCTAACGATGGATGCTCGGCCCGAGATTGGTCAATTCGTCAAAGTGCTTCGAGGCAAAGACGAAGAAAGCTATGCCGTTATTATCGCTATCATCGACGAACGGTTCGTCCTGATCGCGGACGGCGATAAGCGGAAATTCGATTCGCCAAAGAAAAAGAACGTTCTGCATCTTCAGTTGCAGCCTGCCATTAGTCAAGAGGTCGTAAGCAGCTTGCAAGAGTCCGGCAGGGTAACCAATGCCAAGTTGCGTTATGTGATTCAGAAGTTTGCGTATGCGAAAGGAGAATGACGGTTGGCTAAGGAAGACGTCATTGAGGTCGAAGGAACGGTTATCGAGCCGTTGCCTAATGCCATGTTCAAGGTGGAGCTGGAGAACGGTCATCAGATTCTCGCCCATGTTTCCGGAAAGCTTAGAATGCACTTTATCCGCATTCTGACAGGAGACAAAGTGGTCATTCAGTTATCGCCTTATGATTTATCAAGAGGGCGCATCACCTATCGGAAGTAGGCCGTGACCTACGGCTTGCCCACGAAAGATTCGGGAGGTAATCACAATGAAGGTTAGACCTTCGGTTAAGCCAATTTGCGAAAAATGCAAAGTCATTCGTCGCAAAGGCAACGTTATGGTGATTTGTGAAAATCCGAAACACAAACAAAAACAAGGATAAAAGGAGGGAAAATTAGCCCATGGCACGTATAGCTGGTGTAGATATTCCGCGCGACAAGCGCGTTGAAATCGCCCTGACGTATATTTTCGGTATCGGCAAGACGACTTCTCAAAAAATCCTGGCTACCACAGGAGTTAATCCGGACACTCGCGTTCGCGATCTGACGGAGGATGAGCTGGCTCGTTTGCGCGAAGCTATCGACAAAAACGTTAAAGTGGAAGGCGACCTTCGCCGTGAAATTTCGCTTAACATCAAACGTCTGACTGAGATCGGCTGCTACCGTGGTCTTCGTCACCGTCGCGGTCTTCCTGTTCGCGGTCAACGTACGAAAACTAACGCTCGCACGCGCAAAGGTCCTCGTCGTACTGTAGCGAACAAGAAGAAATAAGAAGGGAGGATAATGATCAATGGCTAAACCAAAAAAAGTCGTTCGCACGAAACGTCGCGACCGGAAAAATATTGACAGCGGCGTGGCGCATATCCGCTCCACGTTCAACAACACGATCGTTACGATCACCGACCCGCACGGTAACGCAATTTCATGGGCTAGCTCCGGCAACCTTGGTTTCAAGGGTTCCCGCAAAAGCACCCCGTTTGCCGCTCAAATGGCTGCTGAATCCGCTGCAAAAGCTGCAATGGAGCACGGCATGAGAACGGTTGAGGTTATGGTTAAAGGACCAGGCGCTGGCCGTGAAGCCGCGATCCGTTCGCTTCAAGCTGCAGGATTGGAAGTTAACCTTATTAAGGATGTAACGCCAGTTCCGCACAACGGATGCCGCCCACCAAAACGTCGTCGCGTATAGTCGAATTTCTGGTGGTATCAAATAACAACAACTTGTGAATAATGGTTGTGAAGGTTTGGCATACTACGAGATTTGACATAAAAACGACTAGGTAACGGAGCGACGTTTGAAGGAGGGTACTATTGTGATTGAGATCGAAAAGCCGAAAATCGAAACCGTAGAACTGAATGATGAAGGAACCTACGGACGTTTCGTGGTCGAGCCGCTGGAACGCGGATACGGCACGACGCTGGGAAATTCGCTTCGCCGAATTCTGTTGTCGTCTTTGCCTGGTGCGGCTGTTACGTCGGTGCAAATCGACGGCGTGCTGCATGAGTTTTCGACGGTTCCCGGAGTGATTGAAGACGTAACGGAGATCATTCTGAACCTGAAAGGCCTGTCGCTCAAAATCCACTCCGACGAAGAGAAGGTACTGGAAATTGACGCGGAAGGCGAAGGCAACGTAACAGCGGGCGATATTCGAGCTGATAGCGATGTCGAGATTTTAAGCCCTGATCTTCACATCGCGACCTTGGCCTCCGGAGCGCGACTCCATATGCGGATTTTTGCAAATCGGGGACGCGGTTACGTGCAAGCGGACCGGAACAAGAGCGAAGATCAGCCGATTGGCGTAATTCCTGTCGATTCGATCTACACGCCCATAACTCGCGTTAATTACAGCGTAGAAAACACACGCGTCGGCCAAGTTACGAACTATGACAAGCTGACGCTTGAGGTTTGGACGGATGGCAGTATTCGCCCAGAAGAGGCTGTAAGCCTCGGCGCTAAAATATTGACCGAGCACTTGGACTTGTTCGTTGGATTAACGGATGAAGCCAAAGATGCGGAGATCATGGTTGAGAAGGAAGAGGACAAGAAAGAGAAGGTTCTGGAGATGACTATCGAAGAACTGGACCTTTCGGTACGTTCATATAACTGCTTGAAGCGCGCAGGCATCAATACCGTTCAAGAGCTGATTACGAAATCCGAAGAGGACATGATGAAGGTCCGCAACCTGGGCCGCAAGTCGCTTGAGGAAGTTCAAGAGAAGCTCGAAGAACTGGGACTTGGCCTTCGCATGGAAGAGTAGAACCGAGACAACCAGATAGACAAACGAGCAAGGGAGGGGAAAACAAGATGGCATATCAAAAACTAGGACGTGACGCTAGCGCGCGGAAAGCATTGTTCCGTGACCTCGTTACTGATCTTTTCCTGTATGAGCGCATTCAAACGACTGAAGCTAAAGCGAAAGAGGTTCGCTCCATCGCTGAAAAGCTGATCACAAAGGCTAAGAAAGGTGATCTTCACGCTCGTCGTCAAGTAGCAGCTTACGTGCGTCGCGAATCCGTAAACGGTGAGCAAGACGCAATTCAAAAGCTGTTCTCCGAGCTGGCTACTCGTTACTCGGAGCGCGCAGGCGGATACACGCGTATCCTGAAGCTGGGCCCTCGTCGCGGTGATTCCGCGCCTATGGTTTACCTTGAGCTGGTTGACCGCGCGTAAGACAACACATAGAAAGGGTGGACCCTCGAGGCCACCTTTTTTTTGTTGAAAAGTCTGCCGGAGTACACGGAGTGTTCTCAGCGGCAGATTGCAGGAGGAATGGCATGCGGAATATTTGCATGAAGGTGAGTTATGACGGCAGTGGCTTTAACGGCTTTCAATCGCAGCCGAAGGGCAGAACGGTTCAGGATGAGATCGAGAAAGCGATCAAGCATTTAACGGGAGAACCTATCGTGATCATTGGTTCAGGCCGTACGGATGCTGGCGTTCACGCAATGGGTCAGGTGTTCAACTTCCATACCGCATCGACGATCCCGACGGAGCGTTGGGCAATCGCGTTGAATACGCGGCTGCCGAAGGATATCGTCATTCGGGATGCCTGGGATGTGCCGGATGCCTTCCACTCCAGACGGTCCGCAAAGCGGAAGACGTATCGCTATTCGATTGATATCGGGAAGTTTCCGGATGTTTTCGCTAGAGCGTACCGGTTCCACCATCCGACCAAGCTTAACATAGAGGCCATGGCTGAAGGACTGTCCTACCTAATCGGAACGCACGATTTCACTTCTTACACATCGATTCACTCGACGAAGCCTCATCATATCCGCACGGTATACGAAGCTTATTTCGAAAAAGAAGGACAAGCCGTCCATATGTACATTACAGGAAATGGCTTCTTGTACAATATGGTACGGGTCATTATGGGGACGTTGCTATGGGTAGGCCAAGGAAAGCTAAAGCCTGAGGATATGAAGCTGATCCTTGAAGGCAAATCGAGATCGCTTGCCGGTCCGACGGCAATGCCGCACGGATTGACGCTTGTTGATGTGGAATATGGGGATGCGGCGGTTGAGCCGGCGGAGGCCACAGATCATGACGATGATGAATAATGTATGAGGTTAACCATTCATAGAAAAACCGACGCTCGATCAGCGTCGGTTTCTGAATGCTTATTATTTGAGGACGAAATCGCCCGAGCCCGTCTGCACGTTGAGCTTGACCTCGCCTGCGCCGAACGCGCCTGCGATTTCATCATCGCCGTTAGAGCCTCTCTCGTAGCTAAAACCGTCCAAGCGAATTTTGCCGTCTCCCGAGCCCGCGGAAAACGTAACCGCGAGGGAGTCCGGATCATTCTTCAACGAAACGGTGACATTGCCGCTTCCTGTCGTTAAGTCGGTATCGTAAAGTAAATCATCGGCATGGAGAGAGATGTCTCCGGAGCTTGTTTCTCCCGATATGGCGCCAGTGCCGTCTTCGAAAGAAACGTCGCCGCTGCCGACGGAGAAGCGGATTTGTTCTGCGGCATAACGCTCCGCCTCGATATCGCCGCTATCTGTTTCAAGCTCAAGCGAATGGCTAGTCACATTGTTTAGCTCGATGTCGCCGCTGCCTACTTTTAATACGAGACTATTGTCTACTGTGATGCGATTCACTTCGATATCGCCGGAATCGGCTTGAATCTCGGCGCTTGCGAATTGTTGTTCGTCAATCCGGATGTCGCCGCTGCCTACCTGAACATTCCATTCATTCCATGCCTGTTCGGGAAGCTCAATCGTCAATTTGATGTTGGACCAGTTGAATCCGAACTGAAAGCCCTGCTCTCCAATTAAAGTAACGTAGAGGGTGTCGTCATTTTTTTCTGTTGTAAAATCAATGTTTTTAATTACGTTTTTGGATGCGCGGCCTTGAAGCGTAAGCACAGCTTCGGAGCCTCTGCCTGGTACAAAGCTGACGTCGAGGCTGCCTGACTCGACATCGAGATTCGAGATGTCATTCAGGTCGACAGTCTGCTGTTCATACACTTCGGCAGTGAAATAGTTTTTTACGGCTTCCAGCGGCGACTTTCCTTCGTTCGTAAAGACGTAATATAAGCCGATTAGGCCGATAATGACAAGGAAAACGCCAAAAGCGGATCTTGGTCTCATGTTTCGATTTCTCTCCTATCGTATCTGTCGGGCCGAGGCCCGGCTGCATATGTGATAGACTCATTGTAACAGCGGGAGGAAATGGATGGAACAGCCCGTTGATGTAGAGCGATACCCGACCTAGGTCTAGGAGGCGGCTCGAAATAAAAAGGGAGCGAAAAGGGAAATACAGCTTGCGCTTCTCTAGGCTTTATAGTAGAATATAACTTGTGCTTTCTTAGTGGCTCTCCCACAGCCCCGACTAAGAATGGCCGCAAAAGCAGTATCCAACAATGTATAACAAACCAACGGAAACGTTGTTATAAAAACGATTAATGTTAACCGAATTAAGGAGGATCATCCATGCGTACCACCTATATGGCTAAGCCAAATGAAGTTGAGCGTAAATGGTTCGTCATCGATGCGGAAGGCAAAACGCTCGGACGTCTGGCTAGCGAAGCTGCAAGTTTGATTCGCGGTAAGCACAAGCCGCAATTCACGCCACATATTGACACCGGCGATTTCGTAATCGTGATCAACGCTGAGAAAATCGTACTGACAGGCAACAAAATGGCTGACAAGAAATACTACCGTCACTCCCTGTACCCAGGTGGCCTGAAGGTTACTCCGGCACAAGAGATGATCAAGAACAAGCCAGAGCGCGTAATTGAAATGGCTGTACACGGCATGTTGCCGAAGAACCGTCTTGGCAACAAGATGAAGCTTAAGTTGAAAGTTTACGCAGGTGCGGAACATCCACATCAAGCCCAAAACCCTGAAGTCTACGAGCTTCGCGGGTAATAAAGAGGAGGACACGTTTCATGGCTCAAGTGCAATACTATGGAACCGGTCGTCGTAAACACTCTGTTGCGCGTGTACGTCTCGTGCCGGGTGAAGGACGAATCATTGTAAATAAACGCGATTTGAATGAATATTTCGGTTTGGAAACACTCAAACTGATCGTTAAACAACCGCTGAACCTGACTGACACATTGTCCAAGTACGATGTGCTCGTTATCGCTAACGGCGGCGGTATGTCCGGCCAAGCTGGCGCTATCCGTCACGGTATCTCCCGCGCTCTGCTGAAAGCAGACCCTGAGTTCCGTCCGGCTCTGAAGCGCGCAGGCTTCCTGACTCGCGATCCGCGTATGAAAGAACGTAAGAAATACGGTCTTAAAGCGGCTCGTCGCGCTCCACAGTTCTCGAAACGTTAATATTCAAACAAACGCCTTTTCTGCTCAGCAGAGAAGGCGTTTTTTGCGTATTGACCGCAAAGCGGGAACGAATGCTGGAACATGCCCATGCCTTTTTTCATTTAATGGATAATGGCCCTCATGAAACAAATCATCAAGGGAAAAAGTTATCATTGAACTGAGGGCATCACTAGCGTATAATCTTTAATACAGAGCAAATTACTAGGAATTAATAACGGAGGTCATTCGCATGAATCTGTTTGAAAAAGAAGCTTTAATCGCGAAGCAAGCAGTTGAGCTCGAGAACGCAACACCGGAAGAAATTATTCGTTTTGCCGTTGAAACATTCCCGAACATTACATTTGCGTGCAGCTTCGGCGCAGAGGATGTTGTTCTTGTAGACATGCTTCAGAAGATTAGCCCGAAGACGGATATTTTCTACCTGGATACGGATTTCCACTTCAAAGAAACGTACGAGACGCGCGACCGCCTGGCTGAGCGTTACCCTGGCATTCCATTCGTAGAAGTAAAGCCGGAAATCACTCCGGAAGAGCAGGCTGCACAATATGGCGAAGAACTGTGGAAATCCGACGCGAACAAATGCTGCGATATCCGGAAAGTTCAACCGCTGACTAAGATCCTTTCGAAGTATGAGGCTTGGATTACAGGCATTCGCCGCGACCAAGCGCCTACTCGCGCGAACGCGAAGAAGATCGAATATGACGTGAAGTTTGGTCTCGTGAAATTCAATCCGATCGCAAGCTGGACAAGTGAAGACGTGTGGAATTACATCCGTGAGAACAACGTCGTCTATAATCCGCTGCATGACAACAACTACCCAAGCATCGGCTGTGAGCACTGCACGCGTCAAGTAATGCCGGGCGAAGACCCTCGCGCTGGACGCTGGTCTGGCCAAGAGAAAACGGAGTGCGGATTGCATAAATAAGAAAGCCATACATTTAGGAGGATTTAAACGATTATGAGTCAGATTCTACCTCATGGCGGCGTACTGGTTAACCGGATCGCCGAAGGCGCAGAGCGCGAATCGCTTCTTCAAGAAGCCAAAAGTCTTACTCCTATCACGATTAACACGTGGACGATTTCGGACCTGGATTTAATCGGCGTTGGCGCTTTTTCCCCGCTGACTGGATTCCTGAACGAAGAGGACTACAAGTCCGTCGTTCATCATACAAGACTGGCGAACGGTCTCGTATGGAGCATTCCGATTACGTTGGCTGTTCAAGAAGAGACGGTATCCAAGCTGAAGGTTGGCGAACGCGCGGCGCTTATCGGCGAAGACGGCGTAACGTATGGCGTTATTAACGTAGAAAGCATTTACTCCGTGGATCAAAAGGTAGAAGCGGTAAACGTGTTTAAGACCGATGATCTCGCGCATCCGGGCGTACAGAAGCTTCTTGAGCGTCCGTCCACCTATGTTGGCGGTTCGATTACCGTTCTGAACCGTCCGCAGCCGGAGAAGTTCCAGGAGTTTTATTTCGACCCTGCTGAAACGCGCCGTATCTTTGCGGAGAAAGGCTGGAAGACGGTGGTTGGCTTCCAGACGCGCAACCCGGTTCACCGCGCGCATGAATACATTCAGAAAACGGCAATGGAAATCGTGGACGCTTTGTTCCTGAACCCGCTGGTCGGCGAAACAAAGTCCGACGACGTACCGGCTAACGTGCGCATGAAGAGCTACCTGGCGCTGCTGGAGAACTATTATCCGGCGGACCGTGTATTCCTGGGCGTGTTCCCGGCGGCTATGCGTTACGCGGGTCCTCGCGAAGCGATTTTCCATGCGCTTGTTCGCAAAAACTATGGATGTACCCATTTCATCGTAGGCCGCGACCATGCGGGCGTCGGCGATTATTACGGCACGTATGAAGCGCAGGAATTGCTGAAGTCGATTCCGGCTGAAGATCTCGGCATTACGCCGCTGTATTTCGAGCACAGCTTCTACTGCACGACTTGCGGCAACATGGCAACGACCAAGACCTGTCCGCATGACAAGTCGGCGCATTTAACGCTTTCCGGAACAAAGGTCCGCGGCATGCTTCGCGACGGCATTTGCCCTCCGCCGGAGTTTTCGCGTCCAGAGGTTGCGAAAATTTTGATCGAAGGCATGACGGAACAGCCGGTCGGTTAAGGATCATTTTTTGAATAGCTGCAAAGCACATAAATAACCATCTTGTCCCATATACATGAATGTACGCATAAGGCTTATCCCACGGATACAGCCTTCGGAAGCGAGCACTCATCGATATGGAAGACGAGGTGGTTTTTTTGATGCGCCGACTGAAGCGGCATTTCGTAGTATGGATGACCTACAAGGGAATGCTTCGAATAGCGGTGGCCATGCTTGTTCTTGTATTGACCGGACTGCTGCTGCGGCAGACGATGCCGACAACAGGCACCTGGTCGTATTGGACGCTGCCGCTGTCAGGCAAAACGATCGCTATTGACGCAGGTCATGGCGGAGCCGATGGGGGAGCCGTCAGTAAAAGCGGCGTCATAGAGAAGGACCTGAATCTGGCGATCGCGATTTTTTTACGGGATTATTTGCAGCAGGCGGGAGCGACGGTCATTATGACCCGGGAAGGCGATTACGATCTCGCTTCGGGAGATGCCAACGCCTACAGCAAACGGAAAACAGAGGATTTGATCCGCAGAGCGAAGCTGATCAATGAAAGCGGAGCTAACATCGTCGTCAGCATTCATATGAACAGTATTCCGCAGGAGAGGTGGTCGGGCGCGCAGACGTTCTACCATCCGTCGAACCATCCGGATAACAAGCTGCTGGCTCATTTCATCCAGGATGAAATTAAGCGCAATTTGGAGAACACGACGCGGATCGCCTCAACCAAGAAGGATGTCTATTTGATGAAAGCGATCAAGGATGTGCCGACGGCGCTTGTTGAGGTTGGTTTCTTATCGAATCCCGGCGAGGCGCAGCGTCTGGTCGATTCGGACTACCAGCGCAAGGTGGCGGCTTCGATCTATCAGGGCATTCTTCGCTATTCTTCGGGAGAGAAGCTGAGCGGCAGCGCGCAGGAGCAGATCGAGCTTCAGAACGGCAAGTAAAGGAGCACATTGCGGGGAGAAGAGCGGGCCTTCATGATTTTGGGACTTCCTGTGCTATAATAGATAGCATAAGCTCTTTTATTCCATAAAGGTGGGACACATATTATGTTGACACGCGAGCAAGCAGTACAGGCCATCGAAACGGCGATGGCCTCCGGATACAGCGCGGAAGGCATCAGCTTCCGCGACGTCATGGTGAGGAACCGTCAAGTATCGCTGACGGTTCTGGGAGCGAGCGCGGAGCGCCAGCCCGCGCTCGAGGCCTCGCTTCGCGAGGCGCTGGCGCCGCTCGGCGTCGAAACCGTGCATTGCCGGTTTCGGGACGAGGCGGCGCCTCCGGCGGGCGGCGCGCAGGCTGCGCCCGCCGGAGGCGCGAGCGGCCCCGTACAAGGGCACGGGGCCGGCCTGGCCAGCCCGCTGCTCGGACCCGGCAGCGGGACAACCTTTATCGCCGTCGCCAGCGGCAAAGGCGGCGTCGGCAAGTCCACGGTGACCGTCAATCTGGCGGTCGCCTTGGCCCGTAAAGGCAAGCGCGTCGGCATCATCGACGCGGACATCTACGGCTTCAGCGTGCCCGATATGATGGGCATCGAGGAGCGCCCGGTCGTCGTGAACGAGCGCGTCATCCCGATAGAACGCTTCGGCGTCAAAGTGATTTCAATGGGCTTTTTCGTCGAAGACAACAGCCCGATCGTATGGCGCGGTCCGATGCTCGGCAAGATGCTGCGCAACTTCTTCCAAGAAATCGAGTGGGGCGAGCTCGACTACATGCTCCTCGACTTGCCGCCGGGAACAGGTGACGTTGCGCTCGACGTGCATCAGATCATCCCGCAAAGCAAGGAGATTATCGTGACGACGCCACATGCAACTGCCGCATTCGTCGCTGCCCGCGCAGGCGCGATGGCGATCAAAACCGAGCATGAAATTATCGGCGTTGTGGAAAACATGTCTTACTTCGTATCCAAATCAGGGGAGAAGGAATACGTGTTCGGCAGAGGGGGAGGAGGCAAGCTGGCGGAGACGCTGCATTGCGACCTGCTGGCGCAAATCCCGCTTGGCGCGCCGGATAATCATCCGTCGGAGCCTGACTTCTCGCCGTCGGTATATAAAGCCGATACGGAGACAGGCGCGCTATACCTGGAGCTTGCGGAGAGCGTTATGGCGCGCTGCGAACGTTAAGGCTCCGAATCTTTAATCCATTTCATTCCATGATAAAGCCCATGCAGTTGGGAGCCGCTCCTTCCGGAGCCTTGCTTCCAACCGCATGGGCTTCTTTTTCTTCAGGAATTACTGCTCGCCGCCGCCTTCTCCCCCGCCGCTGCCATCTTCGCCGCCGCTGTCTCCGCCTTCACTGCCGCCTTGACCTTCTTCTTGGGACTTCACTTTTTCATCTGGCTTCGTTGTAAGCTCCTCTTGAACGGCTTTCTTCATGAGATCCAGCACTTCCAGACGGAAGAGAGGGTTCTGCATAGACTCCTGCATCAGCGACATTACCTCTTTACGGTATTGAGCGCTTTTTAATACCTGGAGAATCATTTTCTCCATCTCCGGGTTTTGCAGCGTTTTAACCAACTCCTGCTGGTAAGAAGGATCCTTGATCAATTCTTTGTGAATGTCTTTATTTTCCTTCATGACCGATTTCGCGAATTCGCCGGCAAAACGCGTGTCCGTCATCAGCTTTTTAATGACTTTGTCGTATTCGGGCGAGCTGATGACATCTTTTACCGCAAGACGAACTTCTTCTTGATCCTGAACGGACAGCAGCTTAGACTGCTGCGTGCTATATCCGGAGAGTTGCTGTGACGATTCCTGCAGCGCCTTTTGAGCGTCTTCCGTCTTTAGAATATCAATAACCATCGACTTGACATCCTTATAGCTGAGCTGCTGCGTGCTCGCCTGTGTAGTTCCGCCGCAGCTTGTTAAGACCAAAGTGAACGCTATAAGAGATGAGGATAAAGCCCATCGAATGCGCATGTCCTGCTTGCTCCCTTCTATGTCAATGCTTGGCAGTGTGGAGGCTAGCGCCCTGCGCGAAATTGCGCCGGACTTAGCGCTGGATTGTTAGTTATTATGTGCATTGTTCACCGTTTTATCATGGACGGGCATTAGCTTTTTGATGTGATCGTGGTAAAATAAAGGGAATGGCTAAAAGCTGCTTACGAAGGATGTTTGCGTCCGCAAACATTGGAGGAGGATAAACGTGAACTTACGCAAATGGTTCTTTTTATTTTGGAGTACGATGGCGGTAGGGATGCTGGTTTGCGTCGTTATCGGTTCGATCATGCTGTTGACCGATCAAGAATTTGGTTTTCTTGGGTTTGAGGCGACAGGCTTTAATGCGCTAATGATGGGAATCTCGGGGCTTATGATCGGAGCCTTCAGCCAGATGGGCTTTTTTGCGTATCTGACTTTAAACTATATTGCGCTTAGCGTGTTCCGCAAAAAATATTTATGGAACACCCTTCAGGGCTACACAACCTTGTTTGCTGTATTTATGCTCGGATACGTGTTGTTTGAAGACCGCACGAACGATTGGTTTTTCTGGGTGCTGCCGCTCATTACGCTCATCGCATCCTTGGGGGTATCCTGGCTGAAAGTGAAGCAGACGAACAAAAGCGCCTTTGTGCCGACAATGTTTTTAATGTTCGTCATTACCTTTATCGAGGCTTGGCCGGCTCTGCAAGGGGAGACGAATATTGCGGCTATCGTCTTTATGATGTTCCCGTTGTTTATTTGTAATGCATACCAGAATATGATGATGCACCGTCTGCTCAAAAAAGAAACAACCGACTCCGCGTCTGTGCCCGCGAAATCGGCTGGTTAGTATCTATTGAAGTGAAACGGCGGATTCTGGCGACATCGATTGCTTATCCTGCACGGCGCTGCCTTCCGTTTCGGTTTGCGTAATCAGCTGCGTGACGCTGACGAACTCGTAGCCATCGGCGCGAAGCTGATCGATAATGGCCGGCAAAGCTTCATGGGTTTGCGTGACCGTATCGCTGGCATGCATCAGTATAATATCGCCAGGGTGCGTGCGGGAGACGACGCGGTTAATAATTTTGTCCGTGCCGATATTCATCCAATCCATGGAATCGGTGTCCCATTGAATGACTTTGTACTGCAGCTCCTCGGCGATGCGCAGAACTCTTTTGTCGAAGTCGCCGTTAGGGAGGCGGATCAGATTCGGCTGTTTGCCCGTTATATCGGACAAAATCGTATGCGCCGTCTGAATCTGCTTGCGGATCTCTTCATCGCTAAGTTTGCTGTAGAAGTCGTGCTTGTGTCCATGGCTGCCGATTTCGTAGCCCGCATCTTGAATCTTTTTCACGAGGTCAGGATGGGCTTGGCTCCATGGAGAGGATAAGAAGAAGGTGGCTTGCTTGATGTTCTTTTCCTTCAGCACTTCCAGAATAGGCTCGGCACGCTTGTCCCCCCAGCTAATATCGAACGTCAGCGCGACAACCTTCTTATCGGTTGGAACGCTATAGATGGCGGCAGGCTGTTGAGGCGCAAATACCGTGATGTTGTCCCGTTCGGAATAGATAATGCCAATGGAGAAGACCAACGCGATCATAATAAAAAAGTACCTTTTCAGCTTTTTGCCGTTCATGACGTAGAACATGTTCATGGTGAAAAGCGCTCCTCTCTTTTCTTCGCCCCGCAAGGAGGGCGTTTAACATTTTGCGTTTGTAGTACAATCTATGCTCGTACACCGGAGATATTCGTTCTCTTTTAAAAATAAGAGCAATCTTTGATTGAAGCCTATGCTGCGGGGGTGTTCATTTGTTCAAGCCAAGCGCGATCATTCAGCATTTTAAAGAGATGCGGGGATATATTAGCTTTTCGTTTATTTTGTTTTTTGCAAGTATTGTTGTGGGCGGTACCAATACCAGCTTTCATTCGTTCCTTAACGGACAATTAGAAGGGCTGGGGCAGCTAGTGGACATGGTCGGAAACAATACGCTGCTCATGATGCTTGTTATATTTCTAAACAACGCGATAAAGTCCATCTTGATTATGTATCTGGGCGCCTTTTACGGAGTCATTCCGTTTTTCTTTATTGTCACGAACGGCATGGTCATTGGATATCTCCTTGAAGCTGCATCGAACTCCACTTCTCCGGACGCTTTGCCCGTGTGGGAGATTATCGTAAAGGGACTGCTTCCGCATGGCATCATTGAAATTCCGGCGATTATTTTTGCTTGCGCTTACGGCTTGAAGTTTGGAGGTCTTGTGTTCCGTGCGTCGGGAAGCTTGGTTTTTGCTCGGGGGAAGCTGGGCGGTATCGGGAAGGAGATCGAGCATTTTGCGATTCGAACCGTGCCGATGATCGTCATTTTGACCGTAGCGCTGTTGATTGCATCCGTCATTGAAAGCACAATAACAACTTGGTTGTTAAAATAGTGTAATAATCTTTCCATAATTTGAGCATAACAGTAAGGCGGCGTCCAAACGCATTAGCGAAGGAGCCGCTTTTTTGTACGTCTCACGACGGTCCATACGCACCATACATCCAAAGGAGGCCGCAAACAGCTATGCTCGGAATACTATTCAATGACAAGGAATGCAAAGAACTCGATTACGTCCTTCGCAAAGAACTCGATGAAATGCTGCTCGATCTTAACGACTCCAGATTAGATGGCGACATCAAAAGCGCGATTACAAGAAGATACAAAATCATCTTCCGCATGTATGCCAGAATCGCATCTCCGAAAGAGCTCTCGCGCTACGCGCTAAATGTTCGTACATACCGTTCCTAGGTTATATGAAAGAGAAATCAAAAAAATTAAAAATAGGGGTTGCATTCAAATGGGCCCCTGTGATATATTATAAAAGTCGCCGCTGAGACACGGGCGACACGAAAGAAAAGAGATTGTTCTTTGAAAACTGAACAACGAGCGAAACTGCCCTGTTAATTCGGTAACGAGTTAATAGATATAAGAAGTTTTCGTACTCGGCTTTAGCCGATGCGAAAAGCTTCAAGCAACAAACGTAATGAGCAATCAAACACTTTTCTGGAGAGTTTGATCCTGGCTCAGGACGAACGCTGGCGGCGTGCCTAATACATGCAAGTCGAGCGGAGTTATTCCTTCGGGGATAACTTAGCGGCGGACGGGTGAGTAACACGTAGGTAACCTGCCTGTAAGACTGGGATAACATTCGGAAACGAATGCTAATACCGGATACGCGAGTTGGTCGCATGGCCGACTCGGGAAAGACGGAGCAATCTGTCGCTTACAGATGGACCTGCGGCGCATTAGCTAGTTGGTGAGGTAA
>NZ_QXQA01000021.1 GCF_003583765.1 Paenibacillus nanensis | reverse complement strand
ACGTGGTCAAGCAGTGATAGCGGCGGAAAAGTGACGGTCAATGCGAGCGGACTGGTCCGAGTAGCCTCCGACGCAGCGCCGGGAACGTACACCATTACAGCAACGTCGACGTTCGATGGAACGAAGGCGGATACGGCCACGATCACGGTCACGGCATTACCGGTTTATCAAGCTCCGCCGGCACCTGGCCCTGTGAACACGGGAGTAGACGTCCTCGTCAACGGCAAAATAGAAAACGCAGGGACCGCAACGACGGATCAGGTGAATGGGCAGCAAGTGACCACCATTGCGGTGAACGAGGATAAATTGCAACAGAGACTTCAGGCAGAAGGCAGCGGGGCGACGATCACGATCCCTGTGTCAACAGCAAGTGATGTCGTCGTTGGTGAACTGAACGGCCGCATGGTCAAGAACATGGAGAACCGGCAAGCGGTCGTAGAGATTCGTACCGAGAATGCCGCATATACTTTGCCGGCCGGTCAAATCAATATTGATGCGATTTCCGAGCGATTCGGGACGAACCTCGCCTTACAAGACATTAAGGTGAAGATCGAAATCGCTGCCCCGCTTACGGAAACGGTCCAATTGGTTGAGGATGCTGCAAGCCGCAACCAATTCACGTTAGTCGTTCCGCCGCTCGACTTCAAAGTGAGCGCCGTTTACGGCGACCAAGCGGAAGAAATATCGAACTTCAACGCTTACGTGGAGCGCATGGTGGCGATTCCCGAAGGTGCGGATCCGAGCCGCATTACAACGGGAGTCGTCGTCGAGCCGGACGGCGCGGTGCGTCACGTACCGACCAAAGTTGTTCAGATAGACGGCCGCTACTATGCGCAAATGAACAGTCTCACGAATAGCACGTACTCTGTTGTTTGGCATCCGCTTGAATTCGAGGATGTAAAGAACCACTGGGCGAAAGACGCCGTGAATAACATGGGCTCGCGGATGGTCGTGGAAGGAACGGGCAACGGCATGTTCAGCCCAGAGCAAGACATTACCCGGGCCGAGTTTGCAGCCATTATTGTGAGAGCCTTAGGTTTGCGGTTGGAAAAGGGCGATAGCAGCTTCAAGGATGTGAAGCTCACGGACTGGTACAGCAGAGCGGTTCAGACCGCGTACGAGTACCGGTTAATCAATGGTTTTGAAGACGGTACGTTCCGTCCGAATGATAAGCTTACCCGAGAACAAGCGATGCAGATTATCGCCAGCGCCATGAACCTAACTGGCTTGAACGACCGAATACTTGAACAATCGTTAGAAGCCATGCTTCATTCTTATAGCGATTCGGAGGATGTGGCTTCTTGGGCAGAAACGAGTATGGCGAAAAGTATTCAAGCAGGCGTGGTAACGGGGAAAAACGGCAACAAGCTTGCGCCAAAGGCGTATATTACCCGAGCAGAGGTCGCCGCTATTGTTGACCGTTTGCTGGAAAAGTCGGAATTAATTTAGAGTTTAGAGTGATCGAACTGACAATTGGTCCGAAGGCTATGAAATGAATTCATGTACGTGTCTTTTAATTCCCTCAAGCGGATAGCTTGGGGGAATTTTGTTTTGTAGGCTGATTCATTTAAGTTTGATTAAAGCTATCGGCATTAGGATGTAAATAAGTCACGAAGCGATCATGCTTTTTGAAAAATAAACAGTGAATGATACGAGGAGTGTTGATTTATGAAAAAAAGGATGCATAACATAAGCATCGTTACGATGGCCTTATTCCTTAGCCTATCTGCCGTTGGCTGCTCTAAGGCGCAGGTCGGCAACGGGGATGCAGCCGCAGCTGCAGTTGCAAGCAATCGATCAACAAGCACGAGCGCATCGCCGGCGGCGGAAGCTGACTCCGCAGAAGCCTCTTCCGATGCTTCCTCAACGGAAGCTGCCGTTTCCGTTTCCGGTTCGTCCACGTCGGAATTATTCAGCGATCGGGATTTAGAACAGACAGCCGATCTTACATCAGCAACACCAATAAAGCTGGTAAGCAATCAAGATGTGACGCTGAATACGGAAGGCGTCTATGTCTTAAGCGGTGAGGCGGAAAATGTGACGGTCGTGGTGGAAGCTGCCGAGGATGCAAAAGTTCAAATCGTCCTGGACGGCGTCCGTATAACGAATGAAGATTCACCCGCCATCTATGTGAAAGCAGCGGATAAAGTATTCGTCACATCGACTGACAGCGAGAACCATATGGAGGTTACCGGAACCTACGCGGCGGACGGAGACACGAATTTGGATGCCGTCATTTTCTCTAGAGCGGATATAACCTTGAATGGAACAGGAACCTTAGAAATTGTGTCTAACGAAGGGAATGGTATTTCTTCAAAGGATGACCTCAAAATAACGGGGGGCGCGTATACCATTCATTCAGCTGCGGATGCACTAGAGGCCAATGATGCCATTCTTATCCATGATGGAACCATCACCATAGATGCCGGGAAGGACGCTTTGCATAGCGAAAACGATGAGGATCCTTCTCTTGGGAACATCTATATTGAAGGCGGCTCCTTAACGATTACCGCTGCCGATGATGCCATCCGCGGCAATAACCTTGTACAAATCGACGGCGGCACCATTAACATAGAGACCAGTGAAGAAGGCATTGAAGCCAATTCTATTAAGGTGAATGACGGTCAGATTACTTTGTATGCGAATAATGACGGCATTAATGCTTCGCAGAAAGTCAATTCCAACGTAGTGATTGAAGTCAATGGCGGTACCATTGATGTCAGTATGGGCAGTGGGGATACGGACGCCTTTGATTCAAACGGCGATATCTATATTAATGGCGGAACCATTCTTGTAGAAGCGGGGTCGGCCTTCGACTCGGATGGTACAGCACAATTAAATGGCGGCAATGTTACGGTGAATGGTGAACAAATCACTCAAATTACCCAATCCCGCGGAGGCGGTGGCCGAGGCGGGGCTGGCTTCGGAAGAGGAGTGCGACAATAACGGAAGAGCAGGCCAACTGAGCTAGTTTCGATTTCATCGAAACTGGCTTTTTTCTTTAGTACAAGCACCGAACCATTTAAGCTGCGTTAAAGCTTCGCCCTGTAGATTAAGAGTGTAAGCAAGATCATGTGCACAGAACAATTCTACAAGAAAGGATCGAATATGGAATGAAACAGCCTTTGTTCAGGCCCTACAGATGGGCCGTCATTTATTCCGTTATTTTAACGGCTTCCGTTTCTTTTACCCTGCTGGATACCTTTGTATTGCCCAAATCGCTGGCCGATGCGTCTTTTACATCGCCGCCTTCAACAACCGTAGCAGGATCATCAGGAAGTGCAGCGTCATCGTGGGAGGATGTTTCCGCAGCAGCCGAAACCGAAACAGTATCGCAGTCTAAGGCGGTTATTACGGACACGTCCTACGAGGACGAAAACGTGAAAATCTCGATTGAAACGGTTCGGAAGTATGATTCAACCCTTTATGTTGCAGATATTCAAGTTTCCGACCCCTCTTACCTGAAAACGGCCCTCGCCAACCAAACCTATGGCCGAAACATAACGGCAACGACCTCGGACATCGCAGAGGAGAACAACGCGATTTTTGCCATAAACGGGGACTTTTACGGGTTTAGAGACAGCGGGTATGTGCTGCGGAACGGTGTCGCTTACCGGGACACAGCCAGAAGCGGCGACAATGATGCCCTAGTCATTGATAAGGACGGCAACTTGTCCGTCGTTTCCGAAGGAGAAGTAAGCATGGACTCCCTATCCGAGCAAGGAGCGTGGCAGGTTTTATCCTTTGGACCGGGCCTTGTGGAGGGCGGCAGTATTGTGGTTGACAGCTCCAGCGAAGTAGGAAAAGCCATGGCAAGCAATCCAAGAACGGCCATCGGCCAGGTTTCCGAGCTTCATTATATGGTCGTCGTATCGGACGGACGCACGAGCGAGAGCGAAGGACTATCCCTTCTACAGCTGGCGCAGGAGCTGAAGGATCGGGGATGTACGGTCGCTTATAACCTGGACGGCGGCGGATCCTCAACGATGTATTTTAACGGAGAAGTCGTGAATAAGCCGACAAGCGGCAGAAGCATAGGAGAAAGAAAGGTGAGCGACATTGTCTACATTGGCTATTAAGACGGGGAAATATGAAAAGCAGCTTAGAAGAACAGTATGGGGCCACTTGATCGCGGCAGCTGCAGCGGCAGCCGTGGACAAGGTTTATGGCATCTACAGCCATGGAGTCGATTCGGCGGCAATGAGCTGGATGTTTTTATATCCGTTGGTTGGAGGAGCGCTTTACTGCTTCATCATGGGCAGACTCTTTCCGAGCATCACGCATTCTGTCAGCTGCCGGGTATTTTTAAATCTTCATAATTCAGGAATCGCTGCGCTGACCATTGCGAGCCTCCTAAGCGGCGTGTTTGAAATTGCCGGCACAAACTCCTCCCACTTGTTCTATTACGACGCGGCGGGGTGGGGCTTCATCGCCGCAGGTCTCATTACAGCCGCCGGCCCATTAGCCGTGAGAAGGAGGGGACATCAATGATTATTTTGATCCCGGCTTACGAACCGAGTCAAAGGCTTATTCACTTGATTCATGATTTAAAGGATAGAAGTGACGATGAGATCGTCGTAGTAGACGATGGCAGCGGGCCGGCATATCAGTCTATTTTTGATAGGGCTGCAAGTCTAGGCTGTACGGTGTTAACGCATGAGCATAACAAAGGGAAGGGAGCGGCGTTAAAAACCGGCTTTCGCTATATACTTGAAACGAAGGAAGCGTCAGGCGTTGTTACGGCGGATTGTGACGGGCAGCATTTGCCGAAAGATATTATCCGAATAGCGGAGGAAGTCGTGCAGGGCCACCCCAAAACGATCGTGCTTGGCAGCAGGAAATTTGCAGGAAAAGTCCCCTTCCGCAGCCGATTTGGAAACAGTGTGACGAGGAGCATATTCTCCTTTGTCAGCGGCGCGAAAATATACGATACACAAACGGGACTTCGGGGATTCGGGGCGGAGATGCTTCCGTGGCTGTGCAGAATTACAGGCGACCGGTTCGAGTATGAAATGAATATGCTGCTCGAGGCCGTTCCGGCGGGCTGCACGTTTAAAGAGATCGATATCGACACCGTCTATCTGGAGCGGAATCAATCTTCTCATTTTCATTTTCTAAAAGATTCTTTCCGCGTATACTTGCCGATTGTTAAATTCAGCGTGTCTTCGCTTATGTCCGCATTCCTCGATGTGCTGCTTCTTGTACTTATTCAGCTCTTTACTTCCAATCTATTGCTTGCGGTAGTAGGGGCGAGAGTCTGCAGCGCAGTTTTTAATTACGCCGCCAATCGGCGTTTTGTATTTTCAACGTCCAATGATGTGCCTGTTAAAAGCTCGCTGCCCCGATATATGCTCCTTGCGCTCGTCGTGATGCTTGCGAACTACGGCGTCATCGATTTTTATTACAGCACAATCGGATTGTCCTTGATCTTAGCGAAGATTTTTACGGAAACAACCATCTTCTTGTTCAGTTATTGGGTTCAAAGGAAGTTTGTTTTTGTGAAGTCGGGTCGACTGCAATGAGCGCCGTAATAATTTTCGTAATGCCCTTCTTCCGAGGGGCTTTTTCAGTTTGATGTGTTACATTTTTTTAGAGCAATCGATTATACTGGATAAGCCATCTTATAACATAGGAGCTGTTCGACGGACCATGATAAAAAAAGAACTCGCGCATATTCGCAAGCAATTCAAGCTGGATAATCATAAGCTCAACCTTTATGACATTTTGAACGTGTACATTATGAAGGAAAGCAACGAAATCTATCATTTCGAGCGTCAGCCGTTCGCCCTCTTGGACCGAGAGAAGCAGGAGCTGTATATGAGCAATTTCAAAAAACTGCTGACCGGCGAATTGGACCAGAAGCTATTCGAATTGAAGTTTATGGAGGAAGCGGAGGATCCTTCGCGGGTGCTTCTCCATCAAGCGCTGGTGACCGGCGATCCGGAGGAATGGCATGATCTTATGATTTTGCTCGTGGAGAAAATGCTGGCCGATACCAAATATGAACGGGACACGGTGGTTACATTCGTCCGCGGGCAATATTTTCGGCCGACCAAGGAAAGGAACGAAGAAGCCGAGGAGAGCGAAAACGATGAGATGTTCGTCAATCCGTTCATTCTGTGCAGCGTGAATTCCACGGAGCAGCATCGGAAGACGCTCATGTTCGATTATGTCGAGAGGGAATTTAAATATAATGTCTTCGTTGATCCGATTATCAAGCTGAACGCGCCGGAGCAAGGCTTTTTCTACCCTAGCGTGACGGACAATTATTCCGACGTGAACCGCATTATGTATTGCACGGGGAAAGCCAACGAGCCGAATTTCCGTTTCATTGAGCAAGTGTTGAATGCCGAGAAGACGGTGACGGCGCAGGAAGAAAGAAGCATTTTCGAGGAGATCGTGAAGGAAGTGGCGGGAGAGCAGCTCGATGCGGCAACGATCGCTCATGTATACGAGGAAATTCACCAGATCATCGAAACGAACGAGGAGGAAGAGCCTCCGAAGCTGGATTATAAAGATGTGGCGCATATGCTGACGGCTAGTGGCGTGGAGAACGTGACGACGGAGAAGGTGGAGCGGGCGTTCGAAACGGTGGTTGACGACAAAAACTATGAAATCAAAGCGAGCAGCGTCATTCCGAAGTTCACTTCGAAGTCGATAAAAATCGAAACGAAGGTCGCCACAATCTCGGTCAGCCCGCAAGATTTGAAATATGTGAAGCAGGTCAATTACCGAGGAAAACGGTGCATTTTGATCGAGGTCGACGAGGACGCGGTGATTGAAGGATTTACACTGAGCACGGAGACGCTGTAGAATCGGCAATAGCTACTGAAACATACATGTATCCTTCACTCGGGTGTTGTATATACTGTGTATATACAATCCCTGGAGGGTGTGCTAAAATGGTACAAAATGGTGGAATAAGAAGAGGGATGATTTATATGACGAAAGCAACTGTCCGGAAATGGGGAAATAGCTTGGCCGTCCGCATCCCGCAGGAAGTTTCCGAGCTAGTAAAGTTCGCAGACGGGGTTGGGATTGAAATGATAGTAACAGAGAATAAGGAGCTAGTTTTACGAGCTGTCGAAGCTGAGATTGATGAAGAGGATCCGGATTATCTGCGTGCATTATCATTGAAACTACGAGAAGAATGCGAAAAATCGGAGGTTAGCGAAATAGAAGATGCACTACCAGATCTTGTAGGAGATGAGATGTGGTAATGGCTATAACCGGTAACATCCAACGCGGAAGTATTGTCTATATAGAACTAAGCCCACAGGCCGGGTACGAGCAGGGCGGAAGAAGACCAGCGCTTGTGGTATCTGATGGGATCGTCAATCCGGGAACGCTTGCACAAAAATTTGCCGCTATCGTGCCTCTTGCAAATACAAAAAGGGAGTATCCATACCATGTCCCCGTTCCCGAAAATGAGATAGAAATTAATCATCCAGAAGAGGGAGTTGTATTTCTTACTGGACAGGCACTATGCGAGCAAGTTAAAGCTCTAGATATGAATCAAAGAAACGCAGACGTTGTGGGGCAAGTGGATATTACATCAGAGTTTTATAAGAAAGTAATTGCGATCGTGCGGAGCATCTTTTTTTAATCACAGAAAACGTTTTGCTATAAATATCATTCGTTATTCGCTAAACAATACACGAGGGAGGATTTATTATGACCAATAAAGCGCTAACACCAGAACAAAGCGAGGAACTGCTACTAACCTTGCAGCGCCGATTTGAAAAAAACATGAACCGTCACGAGGATCTGGTATGGGCTGATATTAAAGCAAAGCTCGAGGCGAGTCCTGAAAAGCTGTGGTCGCTCCATGAAATGGAGAAGACCGCAGGCGAACCGGACATCGTGGGTCACGATAAGAAAACGGGCGAATACCTCTTTATTGATTGTTCGGCGGAAAGTCCGAAAGGCCGCAGAAGTATTTGCTACGACCGTGCGGCGCTGGATTCGAGGAAAGAGCATAAACCGGCAAACAGCGCCTTGGATATGGCTGCCGAAATGGGCATCGAGCTCTTAACGGAAGAGCAATATCGGAAGCTGCAGGAGTTCGGAAATTTCGATTTGAAGACATCGAGCTGGGTAGTCACACCTCCACATATTCGAAAGCTTGGAGGAGCCCTCTTCTGTGACCGCCGCTACGACACGGTCTTTGTGTACCACAATGGAGCGGAATCTTACTATGGCGCCAGAGGTTTTCGGGGATTGTTGAGGGTATGAGCAACATATTCAAGTAACGAGGCTGTCCGCGTCATGCGGCAGCCTCGTGTTGCAAATAAAGAATGGCACTTATTGAATCGCCTTTAGCTGGCTCGAAATAATGCCAAGATGGATGGCCTCGTGCATTAGCGCGAAATTGAACAATTCGCCGGAGGTTGGAAATTGGAACGGGCCTAAGAGGAACGGCGATTGAAGCTTCATATCGAGCATTTCGGGCTTCAGCTCGGAAAGCCGGGAAAGCTGTGCCGATAGCTGCTCGATCAGTTCCTGCTTCGCGGGCGGGGCCATCGTCCAATCTGAAGGCCTCGTGCCGGAGCCGAACAGCAATTCATAATGAACCGGAATGGCAGACGGGAATCCAAAAGATAAAGCGGAGTACTTATCCATCCAGTACACGATATGGCCGGTATTCCAACGAATGGTGTTGTTAAATCCTTTCGCTTGCCTATCGAATTGATCTTCCGAAATGTTCTGAAGCTGCCCGATCGCGATCTGACGCAAAGTTTTTCCGGTAGCAATAATCGAATGGGTCATGGTTAAAACGCCTCCTCAATGAATTGGTTGATAAGTGTTTTGCTTTCTATCCACAGTGTATCTCTCTCCCCGAAGGGCAACAATCGCGAGATTCCGATTCATTTGATCGGTTTCAGTAATGATGGCACGCAGAATTGGGATAAAGTGGTATGATGATCTAAATGGATGATTGAGACGACATTTAAGGGAGGCGAGGGAGTGGAATTCAGGCAGCTGGAGTATTTTGCGGCCGTTTGCAAGGAAATGCATTTTTCGAGAGCGGCCGAGAACCTGTGCACCACGCAGTCTAATTTGAGTCAGCAAATCAAGTTTTTGGAGAACGAGCTCGGAACGCCGCTGTTCGACCGCATTGGCAAACGGATAGCGCTGACGGATGCGGGTAAAATTTTGCTGGAACAATGTCACCTTATCTTTGAACGAGTTGATTATATTAAGGGAGCCATTACGGATCTGAAGAAGCTGGAAGGCGGAAGGCTGGACATCGGCATTCTTCCGGGAGACGGGGATTTGTTGTTTGATTCGCTTCTGATCAATTTCCACCGCGCCTATCCCAAGCTTTCCATACGCGTTACGGAAACCGTAGATGTATATGAACAGATTGTGGACGGCACACGGGACCTTGGCGTTACGGTTGTGCCTGATCATCCGGATAACCGTGTCTCGATTATTCCTTTGTTCCATGAGGAGTTTGCGCTAGCCATCAACGCCGATCATCCGTTTGCCAAGTCAAAGGCGATTCCCTTTGAGCAACTGCAGCAGATCAAGCTGGTTATGTTCGCGCCGGAGCATCAGATTACGAAGGTCATCCGCTCCTGCTGCGAAGAAAAAGGGATTGTGATCGATAATACGATCGTAACCTCTACGTTATCGACGGTACTGTCATTAGTCGAACAAGGGATGGGCGGAGCCATTCTTCCGCGATTGCTGCTGGATTATTTGAAACGCGATAACATCGCGGCCGTAAAGCTGCTCAATCCTACTCCAAGCCAGGATATTTGCCTTCTTTACCGGAAGGATAAATTTATGAATCAAGCTGCAAAACTATTTATAGGCGAACTGCAGTCCTTTATTCAAAAGGTTACGGCGATTTCCGCCCGGTCGTTGGGGTAGTCGCCTGCATCCGGGGAGGAAATAGCATGGAACAAGAAAAAGAGATCCAAGAGCTGAAAAGGCGGATAGAAAATCTCGAAAATCAAATCCAGCACAAAAGGTCACGAGCAGGAATGGCTGGATTTGGATTAAGTTTTATCATCGTTTTTGTGCTTCTGTTAGTTGTGATTGGCATTTTTCAGTTTATTCGCGATTCCAATTAATCGTAGAAGAGACGCTTACAGGCGGCTATAGAAGGGTTCCGAAGCAGCGGCATACTGCTTTCGGAACCTTTTTTTATGGGTTGGAAACCTTACAGCGTTGTAAGGGAAGTGAAAGGATATTCGATAGGTAAAGGCTACGGGAGGCTGTAAAATAGTTACAGATCACCATTGTCATTAATGGGAGGGGGAGCTTATATGCTTCATGCCATTCGTTTAAAAAGATTAGTCATGGCCGCTATGATGCTGACCGTGTTGTCGTTGACGGCGTGGCTTGGCATGTCGGCCGCCGGCGACGTGCTGACAGATGACCGTGAAATAACCGCCATCTTAGACGAGGGCGGCTATATTCCCATCCAAGAGATGCCCGATTATATATGGCAAGCCTTTCTCGCCGTGGAGGATCACCGCTTTATGTCTCATCCCGGCATCGATATCCTGTCGCTTGGAAGAGCGCTTGCCGCCGATTTGAAGGCGGGAGGCATGGTGCAAGGCGGCAGCACGATTACGATGCAGCTGGCGCGCAATCTGTTTTTATCGCATGACAAGACAATTGCGCGAAAACTGAAGGAGTCGGCTATCGCGCTTCATATCGAACGGAACTATTCCAAAGAACAAATTTTGTCATTATATCTGAACCAGATCTACTTTGCTCATGGCACCTACGGGATTGAGCAAGCCGCTCAGCTGTATTTCGGCAAGACGGTTCGCGCCGGCTCCAAGGATCAAGAGACGATCAGCTTAAGCGAAGCCGGCATCCTTGCGGCAATGCCCAAAGCTCCCGAACGATATTCGCCGCTGAAAAACAAAGAGCTGGCGATGGAGCGTCAGCAGCTCGTGCTGAATCGGATGGAGGAGCTTGGTTTTATATCGAACGAGGAGAAGCGGCTGGCTCTATCGACGGAGGTTACAGTCGTTCAAGCTGATCGCCATGCATAAAGGTTTGGCTTTTCGACTCATTCAAAACCGGTTCCACACGACCGACTCCTCGATCGGAAGCCTTTCGGACGGGCGGGCGGGCTCTGCTGCTTTGCCAACCGATATAAGCATGACCGGGACGTAACGGTCCGGGATCGCGAAGGCTTCGATCAGCCTGCCCGGATCAAAGCCGCCTATCGGGCAGGAGTCCAGTCCCATCGCTTTCGCGGCGAGCATCAGTTGCATCGCCGCAAGCGATGCGTTGCATATGGCCTGATCCCGGGCCCAGTTTTTGTTTTCATAGGCAAGGTTGATTTGCGAGATCAGTCTGGACTTGATCGCCACGGACATTCGTCCAGCCTGCACATCCGAGCCGAACACTTTCTCCGCATTGCGATCCGCTTGCAAATCGCCTAGAATCGCGACGACAGCGGAAGCTTCAACGACCTGCCGTTGCCCGAACGCAATATCAAGCAAAGTCTCCTTATGGGCCTGATCTGTAATGGTGAGAAATTTCCAATGCTGCAGATTCCAGGCGGATGGCGCGTCCGAGGCTGCTTGTAATAGTGCCAGAATGTCCTCTTCAACCATCCGATAGCCGCTGTCGTACCGTTTTACGGCATGCCTCTCCTTCAGCAACGCAAAGAAATCCAGCTTGCTATTCGTTTTTGTACTCATTTTTCAATACACTCCTTTTCGTTATTCGATTTTTGTCTTTGTATGGAGGGACTAGCCTCCAGCTTTATTCGTCCGATACCTCGGCGCGATGCTCTCCTGCTTGCTCTTCTGCTTTACATTCGTGCCAATCACTCCTGCAATAATGAGCGCGCAGCCGATGAGATGGTAGACGGTGACGGTCTCCCCGAGGATGAAGGCTCCGGCCGCGATCGAGATGACGGTAGACAGATTAGAGAATACGCTGATTCGGGAGGCCTCAAGCTTGGAGAGCGCATAGCTTGACGTGAAGGCTGTCACCAGAGACGCCGGAATGCCGAGGTACACGATCGACCAGACAAAATCCATATTCGCCAGCGGGTCGAAAATCTGATGCATCGTCCCGTCAGCCGCATGAGCGACAAGCGACATCAGCCAGAAGGACGCGCATCCGATCGCCATCATCGCGCTTGTAACCTCGGTCGGCGTGAACGTGCGAAGCAAATAGCGGGAAAGCACGACATAGCCCGCTGACGCAAGGCAAGAAAGAAAAAGCAGCAAGATGCCCGCCGCATTTGTAAAATCAATGCCGGTCCCTTGCATAACGAAAATCAAAGCCACGCCGAATACGGACAGCAGAATCGAGAGCTTCTGCCGAAGCGTCGTGGATTCTTTCAGAAAAATTCCCGCCAATAAGGCCGTTAGAATCGGCGTCACGGCAAAGATGATGCCGCCTTCCGCAGATGAAGCGTGCTCGAGTCCAAACGTCTGCAAGGTGAAAAAACCGAGCGGATACATGAGCGCCAGAATGAGCAGCCTCGGCCATGGCTTCCCCCTCAGCGACACCCGGAATATCCCGGTGGCGATCAGGATAACAATGGCCGCGAACGAGAGGGTAAAACGAAGTGCAAGCGTGTCGATAGGACTGGCGTAAGTAAGAGCGACCTTCGTAAACATAAACGATAGCCCGATGATGGCCGCGTAGACGAGAACGGCGATATAAGCGTAGGCGCGGCCTCGTTGGGGCTGGGATTGGGATTGCATAGCTAAATTCCTCCTCTTGGCGAATGAAAGGGTTCGAACCTGTCACTCGAATCGTAAAGCATCCCGCTGCCTGCCACAACGCGAAAGTTAAGCAACTGTATCGGTACAGTTAAGGATAGCGGTTATGGCAGGGGGATATTTTTTTCGGTATAGTGAGGGTTAAGAAGAGGATGGTTCATGGGGTGTGGGGGGATCCAGCTATGAAAAAATATTCGGCGATCCTGGCGGATTTTGATCAACAGCGGGCGGCCGGCGAGCTTCGGCCGGGACAGAAGCTGCCGTCGGTCCGTCAGGCTGCGGAGCGGTACGGCTGCAGTATCAGCACGGTAATGCGGGCTTATGCGGAGCTTGAGAGGCGGCATGCGGTCTATTCGATACCGCAGAGCGGCTACTATGTGGTGGAGGAGGAAGAGGAGGAAGCCGTCACGGATGACGGGGTCATCGATTTTGCGTCTTCCTCTCCCGATTTGAATGTGTTTCCTTACCGGGATTTTCAACATTGCTTGAATAAGGCAATCGACACCTATAAATACCATCTGTTTACCTATGGGGATCCGAAAGGGCTGCCCGCTTTGCGCGAAACGCTTGTTAAGCATCTCGCAGAGGATCAAATTTTCGCGAAAGCCGATCAAATCGCGGTGACATCAGGCATTCAGCAGGCGCTTCAGACGTTAGCGAGGATGCCGTTCCCGAACGGCAGGTCCATAGTGCTGGTGGAGCAGCCGAGCTATAATTTGTATTTAAAATTCCTTGAAACGGAAGGGCTGCCGGTGAAGAGCATCGAGCGGACGGCAGGCGGCATCGATTTGAGGCGGCTGGAGGAGCTGTTTCGGAGCGGGGATATCAAATGCTTCTACACGATGTCGAGGCATCATAATCCGCTTGGCACCTCTTACGGCGTCCAGGAGAAAAAGACGATCGCCCGTCTGGCCGCCAAATATGATGTGTACGTCGTGGAAGACGACTATATGGCGGACCTCGGGGACAAGCGAGGGTTCGATCCGATATTTGCGTATGACCAGAGCGGGCGTGTGGTGTACCTGAAAAGCTTCTCAAAGATCATTTTCCCAGGATTGCGGATCGGGGCGGTCGTGCTGCCCGTGGCTCTTCTGGACAGCTTCCATGCGTACCACCAGCAGAACGGCGCTGCCCTGCTGTCGCAGGCGGCTCTTGATATTTACATCAAAAACGGCATGTACGAAAGGCACAGGGAAAAGATCTATCGGCAGTATGAATCCAGAATCGAAATTTTGCATGAGGCAGTGAAGCTGTACAACAGCGAAGGGCTGCTCGAGGTGGCGGATGTTCGGTCAGGCGTCTATACGCAATTTAAGCTGCCGCTGGAGGTCAATTTGGAGCGGGTAGTGGACCGTCTTCAGAAGCGGGGCGTTCTCGCGCTGAGCGGGAAGCTGTTTTACCTGACGGACTATAGGCAGCGGGAGAAGTTTTTGCGAATCAGCATTTCCCGGGCTCGTCCTGAGCAGATACAAGAGGGGGTGAAAGCCGTCATCGAGGAAGTGAAGCGCGCGATCCATGTGTAAGCTTTAATGAGGATGCGAGAGGCATATGGTTTGGAACGGACATGTGAATAACATCCAGAAAAAGTTAGAATACTACGACTTGAATAAGCAGCGTAGGGGACGGAGCACATGACAAATCAGAAGCCTGAAGCGAAACCGGCAAATATTGAATTAAGCTGTACGGAAATCGGAGGCCTGTGGGGCACCTATATGCAGGAAAGCATGACGGTATGTTTTCTTATGTACTTTCTGCATCATCTTCAAGACGGGCAGATTATTCCGCTCGCTGAAGAAGCGATGCAAATATCGAAGGACCGCGTAAACAAAATTAAAAAACTGTTTCTTGCGGAAAATTTCCCGATTCCGGCGGGATTTTCGGACGCGGATGTCAATTTATCGGCCCCTCCGCTTTTTCACGACACGTTTACGTTAAGCTTTATCTACATGATGAACAGGCTCTCCATGATCAATTATTCTTTTACGGCATCGAATAACGTCCGGCTCGACGTCCTCGACTTTTTTAACGAGTGCCTGCATACGTCGACCGAGATGTTCGGGAAAGCTGTGCGGATGATGCTGGAGAAAGGGATTTATGACCGCCCTCCGAAAATGAACTATCCGAACAAAGTCGAATATGTGCATAAAGCCTCGTTCCTTGACGGGGTGATAGGCGCCAAGCGGCCATTGAATGCGATCGAGCTGTCCGAAATGTTTTTTAATATCGAGCGAAATTACTTTTCCGTGATTATCATGCTTGGATTTGCGCAGGTCATGGAGGATAAGAAGCTTAAGGACCAAATCATTCGGGGCAAAAAATTAAGCGAAGAGCAAATCGAGCTTTTTAATAAGCTGCTTATGGAGGAGGATTTGCTCGGGACGGTAACCGTCAGCATGGAAGTGACGGAATCGACTGTTTCTCCGTTCTCGGATAAGTTTATTTTTTCGATGATCAATATATTGAATTCGGTTGACATCCTTTTAATTTCACATGCCTTGTCTCTGAGCATGAGAGCTGACCTGACGGCGAACTACACCAAAATCATTACAAAAGTCATGTCCTACGCCAAAGATATATTCGATATCGTGGTGGAGAGGCAATGGCTGGAACAGCCGCCCCTAACGACAGACCGAAAGCAGCTCATCGAAAAGTAATGGTAGCCGTCCCTTAATGGGGCGGCTTTTTATATGTTTCTAACTTACAAATATTAATTAAATAGATTAACTCTCCGATACTATACTTATGTAACTTTTACTAACACATCGGGGGCGTAGGCAGATGAGGAAAAAGAGTAGTCTTGCTAGCAAAGTGAAGCTTAACAGTATCAACAGTAAAGTGGTTCTTTCCATTGTGGGAGTGACCATTGTTGCCTTAGCTGTTGTCAGCATGGTCGTATCAATGAAAGTAAGCAAACAAACGGAGCAAGATTTCAATGATGCCATGGAAGCGCAGCTCAGGGACGTGGATGCAAGCATCGGCAGCTTTTTTTCCGAAGTCGAATCGAATGTGAATATGCTTACAAGCCTTACCCTCTTGAAGGATGCGGATAGCAGAGTCACTTCCTACATCGATAAGAAGGGCGTTAATGGCAAGGTTCCCATGAAGCCGCTCGAAGGCGATCCTTATGAAGCCGAAGTGTACAAAACATTTAAAGCTTTTGTCGGTTCACACGTTACCGTGCTGGCCTCAAGCTTGGGCGTTGAGGAGAACGGGGGATTCGTCCAGTTTCCTGAGAATGACCGGGATGAAGGCTATGACGCAAGAAAAAGATCCTGGTACGAATTAGCGCTTTCCAACGAGGAGCAAGTCCATTTTTCTGACGCGTATACAACTTCAAGCGGGAAGCTGGTTATTTACGCGGCAAAAGCGATAAAGGACGATAACGGCGCGCTTCGCGGCGTGCTTAGCGTAGATATCGATTTGGCAAGCTTATCTGAAATGATGAAGAACAGTAAAATTGGTGACTCTGGATATATCGTGCTCGTAGACGGACTAGGGAACATTATCGCCCATCCTCAAAATGAAGGCTTAGTATCAACCGCGATTTCCGATTTAGGAATCAAACAGTTGGAACATGTCGAGCAGCTTCCAACTGAGCCGTTCGAAACGAAGCTGCAAGACGGCAACAACTATGTTGCGCGCGTCATTCCGGCTTCTAACGAAGAAATTGGTCTTCAATATTTGGTTTTTGTCAAAGAAAACGAGTTCTCCAAAAGCGCAAAAGAAATTACGAATATTCTCATCATGGTGACGCTATGCGTGGTCGTCGTGTCTATCTTTATTGCTTATTATGTTTCGAGTAAGATCTCGAAGCCGATTCAATTCGCGTCCTCTCATTTGCGACGGTTAGGAAACGGTGATTTCACTAACGAAATACCGGAGAAGTACTTACGCGCCGGCGATGAAGTAGGCGATATTATGAGAGATACCCATAATATGCAGAAGAGTCTGATCCGGTTGATCCAGGACATTGCAAGAGCGTCCGGCCAAGTATCCTCCTCCTCCAAAGCGTTGATGGAAACAAGCGAACACTCCGTCATTGCGGCAAATGAGGTAGCCCGAACGATTGGGGAAATTTCCAAAAGCACGGGCGCGCAAGCCGGCGACACCGAGCAAGGCGCTCTGCACATTAACGAATTAGGAAGTTTGATTACGGATGAACAGAGTAACATCCATGATCTTAACGAATCGGCTAAAGAAGTCGATACGATGAAAAATGAAGTGGTGGAGATTTTGAAGGACTTGGTGGATAAGACCCAAACAAGCTATTCGGCCGCCAAAGATGTATCTGAGGTCATTGTGAATACAAATGAGAGTGCGGAAAAAATTGAAAATGCCAGCCGAATGATTAAGGGTATTGCCGAGCAGACGAATCTTCTTGCGTTAAATGCCTCTATCGAAGCGGCTAGAGCGGGTGAGCATGGCAGGGGCTTTGCGGTCGTTGCTCAGGAAATACGCAAGCTTGCCGAGCAATCGAACACCTTTACCGCAGAGATTTCAATGATCACGAGCGAGCTTACAGGAAAAACGGAGTACGCCGTGAGGAAAATTCATGAAGTCGAACAAACCGTTCAATCGCAGGCAGAGAGCGTTGACCAAACGAATGTGCAGGTGGAAGGCATATCCTCAGCCATTGATAGAATGAAGCAAGTGATTTCGCATATCAATCAATCCGCAGAGAAAATGGAAGTCAAAAAGAATGAGATGATCGGCATCATTGAAAATCTGGCTGCGAGCTCCGAGGAGAACGCCGCGGGAACGGAAGAGGTATCCGCATCCGTAGAAGAGCAAACGGCTTCTATGGAGGAAATCTCCAGAGCGAGTAAAGAACTTGCGAACTTGTCCGCAGAAATGCAAATCAGCATTAATAAATTTAAATATGAGAAGAACTAAAAGCGCAGCCGCTTAGTAATTCGCCTTTAGCTAGGAAAAGCCGTCCCTTAATGGGGCGGCTTTTTCACATTTTTTTCGGGGAATGAGAGAGCCCTGAGTATGCATGTTTAAAAAATGGGGGTAAATCTAAACTTTTTAAAATTGTTATGTACACGCTTACATTCTATAATCTTCCACGAAAGGAGGTGGCCGTTAGAGGCGCTTACAGGATAGTCACAGGATCGGTTACGTACTGCGGAGTCCTAACACACAAGGTAGTAGGTAAGGTAGCAGTGACAAAAAAAATTTTTGGAGGGATTTGAGGATGTTTAAATGGAACAAGAAGTTTTTAACGGCGTTTCTTGCAGCAACCATGATTCTTAGCTCGTTCGCGGCGACCGCAAGCGCGAATACGTATTGGCAGAATTGGACGGATGGCGGCGGAACGGTCAATGCCGTCAACGGGTCCGGCGGCAATTACAGCGTGACTTGGTCCAATACCGGGAATTTTGTTGTCGGGAAAGGCTGGGCTACCGGATCGCCATCCCGGACGATCAACTATAATGCCGGCATTTGGCAGCCGTCCGGCAACGCTTATTTGACGCTCTACGGTTGGACGAGAAACTCGCTCATCGAATATTACGTCGTGGACAGCTGGGGTACTTATAGACCGACAGGAACACATAAAGGCACGGTAACCAGCGACGGCGGCACTTATGATATTTATACGACAATGCGCTACAATGCGCCTTCCATTGACGGCACGCAAACGTTCCAGCAGTTCTGGAGCGTCCGCCAGTCGAAGAGAGCGACCGGAAGCAACGTCGCGATCACGTTCAGCAACCATGTTAACGCATGGAGAAGCAAAGGCATGAACCTGGGAAGCAGCTGGTCTTATCAGGTGCTCGCGACGGAGGGGTATCAAAGCAGCGGCAGTTCCAACGTAACGGTATGGTAACAGCGTAACTGCAAGCCGGGATTGCAAAGGCCTGCCGGTCTCACAGCCGGCGGCCTTATTCTTTCAAGCCGAAGATTTTAAAGGAGAACGACTATGAGAAAGCCATTGCTCTTCCTATTCCTTTTCACAGCCCTGGCAGCTATTGTCAGCGGTTGTGCGCAAGACCCTCCCGAGAAGAATGAGCCACCAGCGGTGAATGAAATAGAGGTAACGAAGGACAACCTTGTGCTTGTCAAAGGCGGAAGCTTCGGGAACACAAAGACCAATTATTATGATAAAAAGGTAACGATAGATGATTTTTATATCGGTAAATACGAGGTCACGCAAAAAGAATGGATGGAAATCATGGGCAGCAATCCTTCCGCCTTCAAAGGCGATCAGCTGCCGGTCGAAATGGTAAGCTGGTATGACGCGGTCGAATATTGCAACAGCAGGAGTATAAGAGAGGGATTAAAGCCGTATTACAACGTGAACAAGAATAAAATAGATCCGAATAATAAGAGTGAATATGATCCGATCAAATGGACGGTAACGATTAATGAAGGCGCAAACGGCTACCGGCTGCCGACAGAAGCGGAGTGGGAATACGCCGCAAGCGGAGGACAATTGAGCAAAAGCTACACGTACAGCGGAAGCAACGACGCGGATGAAGTCGCGTGGTACTGGAGAAACGCTGGAGATGAATATTTATCGGGGGATTGGAACTGGCCGATTATCGAAACCAATAAGAACCGGACGCAATCCATCGGTCTCCAAAAGCCGAATGAGCTTGGCTTATACGATATGTCCGGCAATGTGAGGGAATGGTGCTGGAACTGGTACGCGGACGGTGACCCGGGCAGCGCTAGCGGCGGCTCCTTCCGGGTAGTGAAGGGCGGAGGCTGGATCGGCGACGTCAGCAATAACGAGATATCCTTCCGGGGGAAATTCGAGGCGAGCGGTTTTGGCCCCGATCAAGGCTTCCGCGTTATTCGCGGCGCGTGACGGATGGAGAAGGGATGGGTATAGTCGAATTTTACGCATTCTAGGCGTTAGAAAAGATTTATAATGGTAATGGAAGGGGATAAAAGCAAGGATTAGAAAGTGAAGTGAATGCTTTGTTAGATGAAAATGCGGAAAAAAGTTTAAGCAAATTGATGACCAAGATACTCCGGCATGCCCCCGAGGAGTTCGGAATCGCTTTGGATCCCGAGGATGGCTCTTGTCCGTTATCCGAGCTGCTGGCAGCGATTCAGGCTGAACCTCGGTGGGCGCGGATTGAACGGGAAGATATCGAGCAGGTGGTCCGCAATTCGGATAAGCAGCGTTTTGCGATTGAAGACGGACGTATAAGGGCAAGATACGGCCACAGCTACAACCGAGTTCAATATACGCCTGGGGAGCCGCCGGCGATTTTGTATCACGGTACAAATGAAAAGGCTCTCCCTTCGATCGTAAAGGAAGGGCTGCTACCGATAATCCGGCAGTATGTCCATCTGTCGGAGAGCACCGCGTTCGCGGCGTTGGCGGGGAGCCGCAGAGGACGATTGGTGATGCTAACGGTCGATACGCAGCAAGCGAGGCAGTTAGGAACTGCTTTCTATTACGCGGGGAACGAGGTCTGGCTGGCTGACCGCGTGCCGCCTCAATGCTGTTCGGTCATGGAGAAATAAAGCGGCATGGACTCGTTCCATGCCTTTTTCGATAGGTCATCGACAAGGATGAGGATCGTTCACGTCGAATTGGTTAAGGATCGAAAACCAAGGAAGGAAGTGTGAGCCGATGAATGTCGAAACGGTCATGCGGGAGCTTGAAGCGCTCGGGAAGGAACGGCTGAAAAAAATGTACATATCCAATGGCGCGCACGAGCCGCTATTTGGCGTAGCGACAGGAGAGATGAAGCCGCTCTTCAAAAAAATTAAAATCAATCAGCCCTTGGCCGATGAGCTTTATGCGACGGGGAACTACGATGCTATGTACTTTGCGGGCATTATAGCGGATCCGAATGCGATGACGGAAGCGGATTATGACCGCTGGATGGATGGGGCTTATTTCTATATGTTGTCCGACTACGTCGTTGCGGTAACGTTGGCGGAAGCCGATATAGCCCAGGAGGTCGCAGATAAATGGATCGCAAGCGGCGAAGAGCTGAGAATGTCGGCGGGCTGGAGCTGCTACTGCTGGCTTCTAGGCAGCAGACCGGACATCGATTTTTCCGAAAGCAAGCTGGCCGGCATGCTTGATCGGGTGAAAGATACGATTTACGATGCTCCCGATCGGGCGAAATCTGCGATGAATAATTTTATGTACACCGTAGGGGTTTCCTACAAGCCGCTTCATGAGAAGGCGCTGGAGACCGCCAAGGCGGCAGGCCCGATCGAGATGAAACGGGACAAGAAGAAGAGCAGCTTCCTGAACGCGTACGAAAATATTCAAAAGGCAGTGGATAAAGGACAGCTGGGCTTTAAGCGCAAGCATGTGAGGTGCTAGACCGGTTAGGAGCTGATCATGATGAAAACCATTTTTGTTGTGCGGCACTGTCAAGCGGAGGGACAGGAGCCAGGCGCCGGGCTGACGGAGCAAGGCGTCCGGCAGGCTGAGGCGCTTGCTGAATTTTTATTTGATAAAAAGATAGACGCGATTATCTCAAGTCCGTACGAACGGGCTTACCGGACGATACAACCGCTTGCCGGCCGGCTTGGAATAGAAGCAGTCCTGGATGAGCGGTTGGCTGAGAGAGTCTTATCCAGCCGCAATCAACCGGAATGGCGCAACATGCTTCGCAGGACTTTCGAGGATTTGGACTTAAGCTTTGAGGGCGGGGAATCCAGCAGAACGGCGATGGGCCGAGCCTTGGATGTAGTCAAGGATGCTCTGGAGAGCGGCAATCATCAAATCGTCATCGTCTCGCACGGCAACTTGATTTCGCTCTTGCTCAAGCATTTCGATGACACGATTGGATTCGACGAGTGGGAGGCCCTATCCAACCCGGATGTGTTCCGGCTTGCCTTCTCTGAAGAGAAGCCCGTCATTCAACGAATATGGACGGATTGAACGATAGCCCTTCGAAAGAGGGGCTTTCTTTATTGGATTTTTTTAAAACATTTGGTAATAATAGGAATGAAATAGGTCAGGCAGGAATCTAACCCGATTAGTTCGAGAGGCACGGATTTGTCTTACCGTGTCTTTTAACGTCGTTTTATGAATAAAAAAAACAATTTAGTCAAGAATGATGAAGTAAATTTTTGAGAGCGGTTGCTTGACTCCTATTTAATAGGTACAATAGGTGACGGGTAAAAGAATTTAATGCTTTTACCTCACATGAGGGATGATACTTTTTGGATCAAGAAAAGAACATTCAATCGGATCTAGCCAGTCATGTTGCAAGGCTGCTTAGAGAAGCATTCGGGAAAGGACCGCAGTCGGTCTATGTCAGTATCCGCAGGCCGTTCATTGTGTTTTACTTGCGCGGCTTACTGTCGCCTACGGAAAAAGTCCTTTTCGAGCAAGATCAGGTGTTTTTTATTCAGCAAACAAGAGACCTGCTGATGAAATCGCTCATCCCAGAAGTTAGAGCCTATATTTCTCTTCTTGCAGGCATGCAGATTCGTGAGTTTTATTACGATTGGGGCTTACATAATCATTCTGGAGTTTTCGTAGGCATCGAGTCCTATGAAGACGACCCGGGTTTATTCAATCAAGAAATGTATTTTGGGAAAGAAG
This sequence comes from Paenibacillus nanensis, assembly GCF_003583765.1. Classification (GTDB taxonomy): domain Bacteria; phylum Bacillota; class Bacilli; order Paenibacillales; family Paenibacillaceae; genus Pristimantibacillus; species Pristimantibacillus nanensis. The sequence continues at coordinate 83,442 of NZ_QXQA01000021.1, read as the reverse complement.
AGCTCCACCTTGAAATCGCGAGCATAAGCCAGCACGTGCAGAAGCTCCCGGAAGAGATATATTCGTGCATGCTCAACGAACGAACACTTCTGGTTATCCGCAATGGCATTCTGATCAGCATCGAGAAGGAGCTCATTCGGCTCGGCTATGACGAGAAGTTAAAGCTGGCGAAACGAAATTTGGAAAAAGGACATTTGCATAACAACAATCATTTTCATCGCATTTTAAATACGAAAGTTATTGATGTTTTTGCGGACTGGGATTTTGAGCTTGATAAAAGCGTGTTTGTTTTCATGTTAAATCCCACTCAATAATTTGGGTAGCAATGAGCCAGAGACCATGCTGGACATAAGCCTAAATAAAAGCTGTAGGATCAGCTTTTATTTAGGCTTTTTTCATTATTATCAGGAGGATTAACGCGCAGACCATGGCAGACTGGATGCAAATTCAATCGGAGGATGATATTTACCTTGCGCTTCACAGCGCTCGAGTCATGATGAATGAGCTGTCTTTTTCGGAAATGAATCAACAAAAGGTGATCGTTTCCGTTTCGGAATTAACCCGGAACATCTTGGATCATGCAGAGTCCAGAGGATACGTGTCCTTCGAATTCGTAGAAGGGCGCGGCATTCGGATTACCGTCCAAGACCGCGGTAAAGGCATTTCTAACCTGGATCGGGTGATGAGCGGAGAAGCGGTCCAACCTTATCGAGGCTTAGGGCTCGGATTGGCAGGCGCAAAGCGAATGATGGATCAGTTCGAAATTTATACGTCGAAAGAAGGGACGAAAATTGTCTGTACCAAATGGAAATGACAAGGTAAATGAATCCGACCTTACGCTGGACCGCCTGGCCTCCATTGGCCAAATTGCCGCAGGCATCGCCCATGAGGTGAAAAACCCTTTAACTGCGGTGAAAGGGTTTCTTCAGCTGCTGAAGCACGAATCGGAGCATAAGTATCTGGATTACGCGTATTCGGAGCTGGAGAACGCTCTTAGCACCTTGCAAAACTTGCTGCATGTCTCTAAGCCCGACTTGGAGGATGAGCCGTTCGACTGCATTAATCTTTGTTCCGAATTGGAGTCCCTGTTGTACCTATTCCAGGAGAGATCCTATGACGTTTCGATTCAAAAGCATTTTCAAGACACGGACGCGAGAGTGTACGGGAAAAGAAATCAGCTGAAAAAGGCTTTCTTCAACCTGTTAAAAAATGCGTTTGAAGCGATTTCCGATCAAGGGACGATTACGATTAAACACTATAAATCGGATAATGAGCTAACGATTAAGGTTTCGGATACCGGAGTCGGGATTCCGCAGGAAAAAATCAATTTGCTGGGAACGCCGTTCTATACGTCCAAGACGGAAGGCACCGGCATGGGACTTACCCAGGTGTTCTCCACCATCTATGAGCATAGCGGCAAAATTCGCGTCAAGAGCGAAGTGGGGGTTGGGACCGAGTTTACGATTCAATTCCCGATTCAAAATATCAGTCAGGTAGGAGTGGTCAGCTTGAAGCTGCAGTACGTCGAGCACCAAGATTTCGCGCAATATTATTTGGCTAATCAGAAAGAATTTATGGATTTGCTTAAAGTGCAGGGGAAAGAGCTGTTTGAAACGATAAAAGAAACGGCGATCGATGCGGACTACGTCCTCGACTCGGCGCACAATGTGGTGCTTCTTCTCAATGACCGAAATGAACACGGCATTATTCTGCACGCGAAGGAGCACGGGAGGAATTGGGCCAGAAACAATTTGGATCTCATCTTGAAGCTGGAATGGATTCAAGTGCTGCGCATGCTGTATTGGGACTTTCTCTTTAATTACCACTCGCATTTGGAGCAGAATCAACGACAGTTTTTTGAGCTGGAGCGGCAGGTTAATTACACGCTCGACTCCTATTTAAAGCATTTTGCATCCAGCTACTCGGAGTACAAAAACGAGGTGCTGCGTTCGCAGCGCGAGGTCATTGAGGACTTGTCAGTACCGATTATCCCTCTTACCGACAATATCGCCATACTCCCTGTCGTTGGAACGCTCGACACGCTTCGGGCGAAAAAAATACAAGAGCATGTGCTGGTTCAAATCTATCAGCTGAAAATCAAAAAGATGATTATCGACTTGTCCGGCGTCGCTTTTATGGACACGGCCATTGTGTCCCATCTGTTTAAAATTGTGGACGGAATCGCCATTCAAGGCTGTAAAGCGATTATTACCGGTATTCGTCCTGAAATAACGAATACAATGGTTGAACTAGGGATCGCGCTGCATGAGAAGGTGGAGACGAGAGGGACGCTTCAACAGGCCCTTGAGGAGTATGCGAAGTAGTGCGAGTATTCCCTTTACCTATAGAGGTTAAGCGGCGACGTATATACGAGATTGAGGATGAGTTTTTTTGACTATGAATGAAAACTATTACCCGAATGAAATTGCAAGCCACGTGGGAAAGCTGCTGAGGGACGCTTTCGGAAAAGGGCCACAATCGATCCATGTCAGTATGAATTGGCCGTTTATCGTCATTTATTTGCGAAACTTTTTGACGCCGACCGAAAGGATCCTTTTAAGGCAGGGACAGGTCCGCTCTATCCAGCATACGAGAGATATTGTGATGACATCGTTAATTCCGGAGATCAAAGCCTATTTGCTGCTGTTGACTGGCATGAACATTGTGGAATTTTATTACGATTGGGAATTGCATAATTACTCCGGCGTGTTTGTAGGGCGGCAGCAGGGGAGCTTCGAACCCGAAACCGTTACGCAGGAGAGCTATACGGGGAAGGACGAGGTTCATCGGGAGATCGATTATATGAGCAGCAAGGTACAAAAAAGCCCGGACTGCATCTATTCCTGCATGATTAATAAGAGAACGCTGCTGGTTGCGCGCAGCGGGATCTTGACCGATATGAGCAAAGAGCTGATTCGGCTCGGCTATGAAGAAAATTTAAAGCAGGCGGTTCATAATCTTGAAAAGAAGCATTTGCGGGAATTTAAACAGTTTCAGCATATATTAAAGGCAAAGGTAGCAGATGCCTTCGTCGATTGGAATTTCAAGCTGGATCGAAGCGCCATTGTCTTCATCCTAAATCCATTCTCATGAAAAAAGGGGCTGGCCGATTGCAGGCGCGCCCCTTTTTAGGCTGGTTTTCACGATCCCTCGGCCATAACCTCCGACAATGGCGGACATTCGTGCCGAAGCATCGACAGGAGGTCTAAATCCACATATTTTCCTCTGGCGAAATAAGCATGCCGCATCGTGCCTTCATAGACGAATCCGCACTTTTCCGCAATTCGTCTAGCGGCCGCGTTCTCCTTCGCTGTACAGATTTGCAGCCGCGGAATCGGCTTCCACTCGAACAGGTAGCTGCTGAACAGTCGAAGCGCCTCGGTGGCATACCCTTTACCGCGGTCTTCCTTTCTATAAATCTGAAAACCGATCTCGTAGCCTTCATTGTCGGCAGCGCCCTTAAAGAACGTAATCGCTCCCGCGATTCGGCCGGACTTATGGGTAATGAGCATTCTGCCGAAGTCGCTCTCCCAATAGCCCGCGTCGTTATAATATTTTTGAATCTTCGTTTCGTGATGCAGCTCGACTCCAAGGTAGTCGCCTCTATTCGTCAAGTCGTTCATTAACGTAAGCAGCTCCGGCAAATCCTCGTCTTGAATGAAGCGAAGATTGACCTGTTTTCCCGGTAACATGACCATGCCCCCAATTTATTTGCTTATTCTAGGGTGAATAGTACCAGACTCTGCTTCGCGTCTGCTAGCGAAAAAATCATTTAAATCATATTGTACGCACGCTATTCCTCCTGAAGCAGCCCGTAGTCCTTTATGCGCACTTCGGCCACTACCTCCACGGGGATCTCGCTCACCGTTTTTCTTTGATCGAGAGCTTCCCATTCCGCATAGGATCCCATTCGGTTTCTTATGAGCTTGCCGATACCGAGCGGGTCGATCTTTTTTTTCTGAAACATGTCCACTAGCTCCGTGACCAGCTTCTTCAATGATTCGCTCATTACGTTTTCCAGCTGGACCTGGTTAGCCCCTTTATTCAAGTCCAATTGCCCGGTATATTCTTGAATCGAGCCGTATACCTCTACATGGATGATAAGCTTCATCTGCTCGACGGAACGGCCTGTTACCTTCAGCTTTCTATGGCTGATGACATTGCCTAGCATCACTTGCTGCCCGTCGGCAATAGGCATAGATAAATCCACACCCTTTACATTCCTTTGGAGCAAGCTGAAGATGACAGACTTTTTATGTTCGACCCGTCCAACGTAGCGGTCGTCTTGAAAGAGGGCGACGCCTGTTGTCATGACCGACTTAGCGCTTTGCTTAAGAATGGGCATAACGGGGTCGATTCCGTCGTTCATATAATCCCTTGTAAACGTAAAGAGATTTATATCGGGAATGAGACCGGCATCCTCGTCGGTTTCCATCAGTCTGGTTAAATAATCGGAGGTGGTCGGATAAGGCTTATATTCCTTGCCGATTAACGATCCTGCGTCTCCCTCGACAATGGCAAGAAACAGCTTCTTCGAAATAGCCGGATCCCGTATAAGGGTGTCCATATGTCTCCAAATGCCCTTTCTAGCTAAGCTTTCGCTGAAAAGCGCCATTCTGAGCTGCCCGCTGACCACTTTCCGATTGTTCTGCCGGGAGAAGGTGGTCTTCGCTTCCTTACTTGTCTTGGCGACGGTGGACAGGATAAACCGTCCCTTTTGATCCGCCTTGGGAATATTGATGGTTACCCGGATATTATCGCTGTCCTCCACGCTGTCAAACGCCGTGAGACGGGTGAAGCCAAGCTCCTCAATGATCTTTCGATCGCTGCAGCCGGCAAGCAACAAGGTCAGGACCAGAAATACTTTGCTAATTTTCAAACTCATGTATTTGTCCCCGCCTGCGAATGTTTTGCCAATACAACAACATCATGAGAAGGAGTGGAAACGCGAAGGCCAGCATAATCTCTACATAAATCGATTGGCGAACGAGCAGCTGGCTGTCCCTCAGCAGCTTCGGATACGAAGCAAACCCGATGGAAGCGAGGGCAATGCCCCCCTCCAGCACCTTCGGTTTAAAGACCGGGGCAATCCGCTTTATCATCATCATCGCGGCCCAGCAGTACATGACCGTCGTCATCAAATTTTTGTATAGGAAAAAGGGCAGAAGCAAGTTTTCAATACGGTTTATAAAGGGGAACTCGATGAAAGCGAGCAGGTCCACCAGCGGGAATTGAGCGGCTTGCAAGTATCGAAGACCGAAAAAACCGTAGGAAACGAGGATGACGCTAAAGTACACAAAGGTGACCAGCAGATGTCCCCAATATACCCCCTTAAACAGCTTGTTGTCCGCTTCGGCATAGGGAATGAGTAGAACAGCCAGTTCATAGCCGATAAAGCCGCTGTACACCTCGAGCCAGTTCTTGAGCGAAACCGGATTCGCGGCATTTTGGAATAGAAAAGGAGTCAGGTTATGAATATCCCAATAGGGAAGGAAATAGACGAGCAGAGCTACCATCCATATTGTCGCTAAAAAAAACAAAATGCTGGCCTTTCCGATGACATAAATGCTTTTCGTTAATAAGAGATAGAGCATATAGGCATAAAGTAAATAAATGAGCATGGTGTTGGTGGTCGGGAACGTGACGGTCTGCAGAACGTTCATGTATTGCTTCCCGACGAAAGAACCGAGCGCGATCCAGAACAGGGCGACGGCTAAGTAGATGGGATATACGATTGCCTTTGGCAGGCTGCTTTCGAGAATATCGAATACGGATCGGCCTTTACCCAGCTTGTACACCAAAGCATACAAGAAGATGTTCAGCAGCACGGCGGCTGAGCACAGGAGAAAGGCGATCCAGCCATTCGTTCCGAAATTTTCGGCGACGATTCGCGGCACGGAAAATAAAAAAACGTTTGACTGCACCACATATAACAGAAATACGATGTGAATATAATTTAATTTTTCTTTCATCTGCTTTCCTACTTTGACTGCGTTATTTTTTCATCTTTTGTTTCGTCGCGTTAGCGGAACGAGATTGGGAGGGGCGTTTGTTCAGCACCGCCAGCGGTCCTCTTATGAAGGTGTCCAGCCAATCCTTTTTGTTCATAGGCGCCAACGGGCTAAGATAGGAGCTTCCCAAATTGGTCACGCCGGCGATATGAATGATGAGGATTCCCATGCCGATAAGGAGTCCCAGGTTCCCCAGAAATCCGGCCATAATAATGAGGCCGAACCGGATAAGCCTCAAGGTGGCGCTCATAATATAGCTCGGAATCGTAAAGGAAGCGATGGCGGAAGACGCGACGGCAATGATGAGAATGTTGCTGGTAAACCCCGCCTGCACCGCCGCTTGTCCGATGACGATACCGCCTACGATACCGAGGGTTTGCCCGATCTTGGTAGGCAATCTTGCCCCGGCTTCCCTTAGCAGCTCAATGGTCGTTTCCATCAGCAAAGCCTCGATCAAAGGCGGGAACGGCACCTTGTTCCTTGATTCCGTCAGGTTGAGAAGCATCGTATGCGGAATCATCTCGTAATGGAACGTGGTTACGGAAACGTATAAGGACGTAAAGCCGATCGTAATGACAAACCCAAGAAAACGGAGCATCCGCAGGGCAGTCCCCAAATGCCATCGCTGATAGTAATCGTCCGGCGACGAGAAAAATTCGAAAAACGAAGTCGGCGCGCTGATCCCTGACGGGCTGCCGTCTACAAAGCAGGCAACGCGGCCCGATAAAATTTTGGAGCAAATGGAATCAGGCCGCTCGGTCGTCATGTACTGGGGAAACACGGAATTCGGATTGTCGTCAATGAGCTGCACCAGCATGTTCGCTTCAAATACGGCGTCGATTTCGACGCTTTGGATCCGTTCGACCAGCGTATTCACATAGTCCTTATTGGCGATATCCTCCAAGTAGATGAGAACGACATCCGTTTTTGTAATCTCTCCGACTTGCAGACGTATCGCCTTTAGATGGGAGCTCCGGATTCTTTTACGGACAGAACCTAAATTTTGGCCGATATTTTCGACAAAGCCGTCATGCGGTCCGGCAATAACGGTCTCCGTCTCCGATTGTTCGATGGATCGGCCGACGGGATGCGCGATATCGACGGAGTAGGCTTCATTCTGAAAGAAGATAACGGCCCTCCCGCTCAATATGTCCTTGATGCATACCTTCGAATCGGTTACCCGGCTGTATGGAGACTGCTCAAGAATCGCGGGCAGAGCGTCATCCTTAGCGGTAGAGAGCGGTCCGATCACCTCACGCAACAGTTCATCGTTGCCTGCCAGGGTGACGAGATAGACGGCCTTGGCCGAGTTGGACGGGAAGGTTCTTTCCGTGAAATCCATACAATCGCGGAATTCGTTTTGCGTATGCTCGAATGACGGCGGTTCGTTGCTTTCCGTTTCCGCAGGGCTTTGATGCGTTGGCGGATCAGGCTTTGTCACTAGCATGTAGGATAGGATTTTACTGAAAAATGACATGAAGCCCACCTCGCGTTAAAATGAAATCTATACCAGTATTTCCCTTACAAAATGAATACATCCACCGGTTGGAAAAAGACAACGGAATGCCGAAACGAGCGATTCCATGCGTACGTATTGGATGACAAACAGGAGGGATGAACAATGAACGAAAAGGGCTGTATCAAATGCGGCAGCAGAGACGCGGATACGAAGGAAGTTGCAATGACGGGGACAGGGTTGTCCAAAATGTTCGATATCCAGAAAAACGAATTTGTTGTGGTGTACTGTAAAAATTGCGGTTATTCGGAGTTTTATAATCGAAGGGCGTCAGGCGCTTCGAATGTTCTCGACTTCTTTTTCGGTTAATCGATGAGTACGAGTAAAGGCCGCGCCCAAACAGTCGATCGGAGGATCGGCTGTTTTTGTTTTTAAGAACTCTATTTATTCCATGGAATAATCTGATAAACTAGTTTTATAGGACTTTCGATACATGAAATCGGTTGGCGAACATCAAGGAGAGTGAGCATCCTGATTAACAAATTAAAGATAAGGTCTTGTAAAGTTTTTTTGGCCTCCATGCTGTCTATATCGACTGCTGCGGCTATGCCTGCGACAGCCATGGCGTCCGATGCGCCATCCGCCGTATCGTTGGAGCTGGGCGGCACCGATGCTTCTTCCGTTTCGTTTATCGATATGGAGCTTGCAGCAGATTGGGCGGTTTCATCCATTGCACTGGCGGAACGCGCCGGTCTGATGGAAGGCTACGGAGACGGCACATTTCGGCCGCTTGCCAGCATCACCCGCCAAGAGACGGCAGTTATTCTAGCTCATCTATTGAAATTGAACGCAGGGAATGCTGAGGTTGAGAGCATTTCCTTCCGGGATGTTCCGAAAAATGCATGGGGATACCCTGCGGTCGCGGCGGTTGCTTCTGCCGGCATTATGCAAGGCGATGGATACGGAGCCTTTCATCCAGACGAGCCGATTACGAGGGAGGAAGTGGCGGCAGCCCTTTCCAAAGCGCTCAAGCTTGCGCCTTTGCCGGATAGCGATTCTCTGATAGCGGATGCGAATGAGATTAGCCTATGGGCGAAGCCCTCTGTTCTAGCGGTTTTGGAAGAAGGGATTATGCAGGGAGACGGCACAAGGTTCCGGCCCAAAGAGCCTGTTCGGCGCCAAGAGATGGCGGCGGTTATCGTGCGCTGCATGGAGCCGGCACAGTACGAAGATTCATTGAAGTCGGACCAAACAGCCGAGCAAGTCATTGATGAAGTGACGGATCATCAAGTCGTCATCAACGGAGCGACTTATTCGGCAGGCGCTAAAGTGGCCGGTATTCTGCGTAAAGCGAACGCCGAGATTTTGCAGGGGGCAAAGATAGAATTTACATATACGCCGATTGGGCGGACGATCCGTTCGATCACGTTCTTACAAATCCAGAACGGTGGCGCTCCGGCCCAGCCGGACGCTCCGGAATTTAGCGGTAACGCCGTGCTGGACGGGAACGGCTCGGAGATCGACGGGAATCTGGGCGTAAATGCCGATTTTGTGACTCTGAAACATATGAAGGTGACCGGAAACCTGGCGATTATGCAAGGTGTTGAGCAGGATTTTTATGCGGAGCGGCTTCAAGTTCTCGGTGACACGATCGTTGAAGGGGGAGACACCAATACGGTCGTATTCGCCGATTCGTCGTTAAACCCTGTTGAAGTGCGCAAGAAGGAAGTCAGGGTCGAGTTTGCGGGTAAAACAACCGTTCCTGAGATCAGCGTGTTCACGAATGCGGTCATCCAGGCTGATCAAGGCATTCAGCTGCCCAAGCTGACCGTGCAAGCAGGGACGGAGCGTCTTGAGCTGCTAGGCGCGGTTGGACAACTGCAAATTCGGAACGACGCTCCGGTAACGATAGCGGGCGACGCGCAAATTAACCGCTTAACGGCTGCTGGCTCGGGACAGATTGTGCTGCAAATGGCGGGCGACATACAACATATTACGTTTGCGAACGATACAGCCCGCATCTCCGTAGAAAATCGGGAGCTGTGGAACAAGCTGAGCGAGTCCGGAACGCTGACCGACGCAGGCGGACGTTTAAGTCAAGGACCTGGCAGCGGCTCAACGCCGGCGCCGGTTTCGACGCCGGCTCCGACGTCCACGTCGACCACGGAACCGACGCCAACGCCGACGTCCACGTCGACCACGGAACCGACGCCAACGCCGACGTCCACGTCGACCACGGAACCGACGCCAACGCCGACGTCCACGTCGACCACGGAACCGATGCCAACGCCGACACCGACGTCCACGTCGACCGCGGAACCGACGCCAACGCCGACACCAACGTCCACGTCGACCGCGGAACCGACGCCGACACCGACACCAACGTCCACGTCGACTGCGGAACCGACGCCAACGCCGACGTCCACGTCGACCGCGGAACCGACGCCGACGCCGACACCAACGTCCACGTCGACCGCGGAACCGACGCCGACACCAACGTCCACGTCGACCACGGAACCGACGCCAACGCCGACGTCCACGTCGACCGCGGAACCGACGCCAACGCCGACGCCAACGTCCACGTCGACTGCGGAACCAACGCCGACGCCGACACCAACGTCCACGTCGACTGCGGAACCGACGCCGACACCAACGTCCACGTCGACCGCGGAACCGACGCCGACACCGACACCAACGTCCACGTCGACCGCGGAACCAACGCCGACGCCGACACCAACGTCCACGTCGACTGCGGAACCGACGCCGACACCGACGCCGACACCAACCAATCACGCTCCGGTGGCGAACCTTGCGATTGACGATTGGGCAACCGATGCGCTGGCTGCGGCTCGTGTGTTCGATTTATCGGAGGTCTTCTCCGATGAAGATGGCGATTCGTTGACGTTCCAGATTCATTCGTCGAATCTAGATGCGGCGAAGTTGGCTATCGAGGGGAATAAGCTGACGGTTACGCCGGTTATAGGCGGGACGACGACGATCACCGTCATGGCGATTGACGGCGACGGCGCCCAAGCGTCGGTTGTTTTCTCGGTCGAAATCGATGATGTAAAAGCGAAAATAAAGGATATATTCGCAGACCCCGGTCTGGCCGGCGCCATTGCGTCCTGGATGGGGAAAACGGTGGAGGACGAGATTAATCAGGCCGACTTGGCGAGCTACTTGGCAAAGCCGGAGATCCAACGATCGTTGTACATTGGGAAAGCCGCCATCAGCAGCATGAACGGGCTCGAGCGCTTTGCGCGGCTGGGTGTGGAAGAGTTGGTATTGAGTGAAGTTACAGGGTTAACGGCCCTTGATCTAAGCATCTATCCTTCCTTGATCTATGTATATGTGGAGAAAAATATAAATCTTAAAAGTCTTAACGTCTCCGGACTAACGAGGATGAAGCAGCTCATAGCCAAAGAAAACCAGTTGGAAGCTCTTGACTTGAGCGGCCTAACGTCTTTGGAGACGGTGCTTGCGGATCATAATGCTTTGACTTCTCTCGATGTCAGCGGCGCGAGTAATCTGAAAATTTTAAGCGTTCCTGAAAATAAACTGACATCGTTTGAGGTCGCCGGGCTTCATCAAATGACGGCTTTATTGATCGGCAACAACCATTTGGAACAGTTCGAGGCCATCAACATGGCGAAATTAGCTACACTTGGTCTTGAATACAATGCGTTAACCGATGTAAGACTGGAAGGTCTGCCGATGCTGGAAAGCATCACTATAAACAATAACCAATTGACGGAGCTGGACCTGACGGGAGCTCCTAACGCGATGCATCTATTTGCAAGGGATAACCAGATCGCATCGCTTGCGGCGGGCGAACGTCTGAGATCGGTCAACCTCACGAATAACCGCCTGGTCTCTCTTGATGTAAGCAACTGGTACGCGCTTACTACGCTGACCGTTCGCGACAACCTGCTTGAGAACATCCCTGCAGGTATTACAAAATCGTGGAATCTCGATGCCGTTCATCTATCGGGCAATCGGATGAATTTGAAGAGCCCGCAAAATGCAGAGGTTCATAAATGGCTGATCGACAAGCTTGGGACAAGGTATGCTTACGAGAACCAGCCGCCCGAGCTTCAAAATAGTTATCCAACGAGTAAGCAGACAATTACGAGACAGCGGCTGCTTCCGGGCGGCAGCTCCTATCAAATTCCCGAAGGTTTATTCGAGGATGCGGATGGAGACAGCATGACCCTCTCTTTAAGCTCAAGTGACACAACCGGAGCTATTGTGAAGCTTGAAGGCTTGAAAATTATACCGGTCAGCCCGGGAAAAGTAACCGTTACGGTTAAAGCTTCGGACGGAAGGGGCGGCAGCGGTTCGATCAGCTTTATGGTCGAGGTTGTCGATGTAACGCTGCCGACGATCGCTGAACAATTCGAAGACCCGGAGCTCGCGGCAGTCATCGCGAGGTGGCTGGGTCATGAGACGACCATAGAGGATCGAATTTCGCGGGCCGACCTTGTGAGCCGCCTTCAAGAAATGAACGGGACGCTCGCCATTAATGGCACTGGGGTTGAAAGTCTGGCTGGGTTAGAGCTGTTCAACGGTCTGAATGTGACGACGCTGCAGATTCACAGTATGCCGGCGTTGACATCGTTTGACGCTACGGTGTTTCCGTATGTAGAAACGCTCATGCTAACAGGAAATCCAAACCTAGAAAGTTTAAAAGTTAGCGGATTAACAAAGCTGAGATACCTGACCGTAACAGGGACATCGTTATCCAGGCTTGATGTTAGCGGACTTATGAATGTGGAACTTCTAAATCTTATGGGCAATCAACTACTAGCATTAGACGTTCAAGGTCTGACAAACTTGGTCAGGCTGGTAGCCTACAGCAATCAATTAACGGACATTCCTCTTGGCGCCGCAGACTTGAACCTGGAGAGTCTGATTTTGATCGATAACAACATTGATTATGGAAGCGAAGCGAATGCGGCAGCTCATCAGCGGTTAATTGAAAAGCTTGGCGCGAATTATGCGTATGACGAGCCGGCAGCGAACCAGCCTTAATCGTTCCGGCACATAACAGGAGCTGTTTTCATCGTGGCAAAGTTTACATTTCCGTCTTTGGAGACGGAGAGACTGGTATTGCGATTATTAACGTTAAAAGATGGCCCAGCTGTTTTCCGGCATTTTGCGGATGAAGAGGTTACGAGATTTATGGACATCGCGCCATGCAAGGATTTGCAGGAGGCGGAGGAGATTATCCGTTTCCATCTCGAGGATTCGGGCTGCCGCTGGGGGCTGTTCGATAAAAAAAACGGGGAGCTCGTTGGCACGAGCGGCTATCATTGCTGGGTTACGAAGCCTGAGCGGAGAGCCGAAATCGGTTTCGACCTGTCCAAGTCCTATTGGGGGCTTGGTTACATGACGGAGGCGCTGAAGCCTATACTTGCTTACGGCTTTGGCCCAATGAACCTCGAGCGTATTGAAGCGACAGTTGAGCCGGGGAATGCAAGGTCGAGGCGATTGCTGGAGAAGCTGGGCTTTCAAGCCGGCGGCGAGCTCGTCGAAGGTCTTATCTATTACGATCTTAAGCCGTAAAACCAAAAAGGGCGCCCCTACAAGGGAGGCCGCTGAAAAAGTCCAAAAAGAGCAAGCACCTCATCTTGTTGAGGAGCTTGCTCTTTTTTTCTTTAGGCTCTGTTATGACTGATAGTTGATTTTCAGAACAAAAAAACGGCCTCTTTATTGGGCGGTGATGGGCTGAATAGATTCTTAAAAGTGCAGCATTTGAATTACATGCCAATAAACATATTTTTGCTAAAGGGACCCCAATTTTCTCCTCTATATCCAGTCATACCCTCCAGGTTCACAAAACAAGGGAGTACAGTGTACATTACGCCAGACATGGCGTTTACCCGAAATGTCAAGGTGAATCTCATCATGGAATTATCGGCAGGCGTTATCATTGCCATATCGGGGCGTATGGCGTTCTCTGCTGTTAGCGCATCTTTCATTCCTACGCTCGCGATGCCGACAGCCATATTACTTCGAATCCAATAGTTCGAAACGTTTGTCGCTGACGCTATGTCAGCCCGCTTATCATACGTCAATAAAATTTGATTTGAAGCGACCTGTCTTGCTTCCAAAAGAATAGGATGAGGCGGCATCGTCGGCATCATCTGTCGATCGGTATGGAAAAACATAAACATTTATAACCCCCACATTTGGATGAAGTAGTCAAATGACCAATCTCATCTCATTTTATGCAGGTTCATTATTAAAGTTCTTTCTAAGATACGCTCGAAGCTGACCAGCCGAAGGAAATCGGTTCAGATGTGCTATTTTTGTGCCTAATGCAGGAGGCCTCAGTGGCCTCCTGCAAGGGCGCCTCTTTTTATGGCTCGCTGCTCTCCCGCTCTTTCCGGTACGTCTCGATCCAGTCCGGATGCTTCGGAATTTGCCTAGCGAACTTCAGCAGGAGCGACAAGCCCTCCGCCGCATTGTTGTTCATAGCCTCTTGAAATTTTTCGTGCGATTCCGGCTCAAACCGCTTCATCAAATCCGCCGGGTTGATATAGTCGTCAGGCGCGCCGTTAGGCTTGTCCGGTAAGCTGTCGTAGCGGTAAGCCTCATGATGCAAAATGGCGTCTTCGGCCAGCTGTCTCCCTTCGGCGCTAATCTCCAACAAGTCGGTTACGGGCCTTGTTACTGGGAGTTGTCCTTGCCGGAAGGTCCTCTCCTCCGTATCTCCCCTGCGCATATCGAGCTTTGGAAGAGGGGAGGGCAAGCTGCTTGCTATTTTCATAGGAGCACCCCTTTGTTTTGTTTAATAGGGTTATCGGAAAAAGGTGTCGGTATTTTAACCCTAATTTATCCAATTGTAATGCGCTGTAAATGCAAAATTTTGCGGGATACCCGTACTATCTTTGCGCGTTCAAAGCCCGTCATCCGTATAGCACGATATCAACAACTGAGCGGCAACTGCGACCAAGGTCTAGTGCATGTATGGTCTGGGGACCGTTTTGGCAGATGCAGGAAGACGATATGATGTTGCAAGAGAGAAGAGAATAGGGAGATGGAATGAAAGATGAATGCGATACAAAAAACAGGCATGATGATTTCGATTTTTCTGCTGGCGGCAAGCCTAACCGGCTGCTCCGGCGCCGTAACAAACATTGTGGACGGTACGACCGCGGCCGCAATCGGTGAAAGTTCGGGGTCTGGCGAGACGATAAAGCAGACGGAATCGGTGAAAGCCGATGAATTCGATTCCGTTGCCGTAAAGGCGGAGGCGATGGAAATCATCGTGGAGCCCGCAGCCGGCGACAAGGCCGAAATTGAATTGACGACGGACAAGGCGATCGATAACGAAATCACGCTGGATGTCCATGTTGAGAAGCGGGAGCTTCAAATTACAGTGGAGGAAAAGAGCGTAATTACGAACAAAAGCCAGCAGGGAGAACGCAAGCTGACGGTTCTGCTGCCGGATCATTTGTATGATCGGGTTACGGTGCAAACCGAGTTTGGAGCGGTAGACGCATCCTCCATTAAAGCGGAAAGCGTAAATATTACGGTCGACGCCGGCAGCATTACAGCCCGCGATCTAACCGGGAAGACGACATTAGAAACCTCGGCAGGCGAAATTACGGTTGACGGCTTCAAGCTAGATCATGATTTAACCGCGACGGCGGATGTGGGCGATATCAAAATTACCCTCGACGAATCGCCGAAGTCGGGAACGGTCAGCCTGCATTCTACGGTCGGAGAAGTAAATGCCGATTTGAATCATATCGATTACAGTAAAAATTCGGCGCTTTCGAAGGAAGGCGAGTTCGGCTCAGGCGGCGCTGCTTTGGAGGCAACAGTCGAGGTCGGCTCCGTTCGGGTCGATACCGCCAAGTCATAGAAAAGGAAGAACGATCGCGCAGTGTTGGCGGCCGTTCTTTTTTTGCGGCAGCAGTGAGCCGAAGCGCGTACGGTCATTTTGATCTGTTAATAGGCGAAACTGGCGGAAGCGTGTATAATTTTGGTAGTCTTCTAGCGAAAGGAAGGAACGGGAGTGGGAATTCCGCTTACGGATATAGAGTGGAAGGCAAAAAACGAATGGCTGGACAAGCTGTTAGAGCAGCCGCAGCTGATGAAGCAGGAAATCGAGCAGGGCTTCGAGGCGGAGGTCATAAGGTTTAGCGCGGAGCAGGACAGCTTTGTGCTTAAGCTTTGGAACAAAAGCTCCAGGCCGAATGTTGAATTTCAATACCGGCTGCTTCAAGCGCTACACGAGCAAGGCGTTTCGGTATCGAGGCCGATTGGGTGGGGGATGAATGCGGACGGGGAGCGGGCGCTCCTCACAACATACGACGGAGACCCCTTGCTGAAAGTAAATAAAGAAAAAGTGAAGCAAATGGCGTCCGTTTTATCCGGCATCCACCGGGTAAGCGCGCGGGAGCTTGGGTCTATTGGTCTGCCATGCTGCGAGTTCACCAATTACTTTTTCCCGGGAGTAGGCGACATGACTAAGCTTTCATCGGTGTTGTCCGGGCTTCTGCGGCAGTTTCCGGTTAAGCAGGAGCATCTAATTCACGGCGACTTTCATCTGCGCAACCTTGTGGAGCAAAAAAATCGGATAACCGTCATCGATTGGACGAACGGCCAGCTGGGAGATGCCCGCTACGATCTGGCGTGGGCGCTTGTGCTGCTGAAGCTGTACGTGTCTAAGCGGCATGCCGACTGGCTGCGCGCCTTTTATCTCAAGGAGCGTCCGATGGCGCCGGAGGAGCTTGAAGCGTATGAGGCGATCGCCATGCTTAGGTGGATTCTGCTTGCGAGAAGAGGGGGGGCGCCTTCAGCGCCCGTATTCCTGGAACGGATGAATGTGATGCTTGCGGGCAATGGCCATCTCAGCGAAATGGTGTTGAGCGAGCTGCTGCCAGGCTAGCTCATTCGGGGTTGTGAAGGAGGGATATCGTCATGCAACCAATCATTTGTGAATCGAACGGACTATCGTCGAAAGCGCTGCTAGCATTGTTCGAACAAATCGAAGAACGGAAGCTAAATATGAACAGCTTCATACTGCTGAAAGACGGGAAGACGGCGGCCGAGTTTTGGCGCGAGCCCTACCGCCGCGATTGCCCGCAGCTGCTCTATTCCTTGAGCAAAAGCTTCACCGGGATAGCGGTTGGCATTGCATGGGACCAAGGCGTGCTGGACCTGCAGGACAAGGTCATTTCCTTCTTCCCGGACAAGCTCCCGGAGAGGGTGTCGGCCAACCTGGAGAAGATGACGATCCATCACCTTCTCTCTATGAATGCGGGGCATGACGATAATATTTATGCGGCTGTAGCTAAGGAGCAGGATTGGGTAAAGGCGTATTTGTCGATGGAGGTTCATCATGAGCCCGGCACGCATTACCGGTACAGCACGCACTCGACTTATATGCTGGCTGCCATCCTGGAGCGTGTAACCGGCCAAAGCCTGGTCGACTTTCTGATGCCTGCCTTATTCGAGCCGCTTAGAATAGAGAGACCGGTCTGGGAGACCTGTCCGCTCGGGATTACCGCCGGCGGGATGGGATTAAGTATTCGGACGGAAGGGATCGCCAGGTTTGGCCAGATGCTCTTGAATAAAGGAGAATATGAAGGAAGGCGGATCGTCTCCGAGCGGTATATTCAGCTTGCGACGACTGAGCATAGCGATAACCGGGCGGCAGCCAGCCCGAAACGGATCGATTCGGCTCAAGGCTATGGCTACCAGCTTCACTTATGCCGGCGCGGAGCTTTTCGAGGGGACGGTTCCTTCGGCCAATTATGCTTTGTCGCGCCGAAGGAGAACATTGTCATTGCGGCAACGTCGAGCTTTTCGTCCATGCAGCAGCTGCAGACCCTTTTGGACCTCATATATGAATATGTAATGGACGGAACTGCAACAACAAATGAAAGAAAGCCGGCTGCCGTCCCTGCGGTCCCGCTATTTCTTCCTATTCCCGAGCATGCTCCAACGCTGCATAACAAATGCTATAGGCTGGAAGACAACCCTCTTCAGCTCGCCATGCTAAGATTTGTTCAGGCTCAGGAAGGTTTGGAGCTTCTCCATGTTTACGAGAATGGCAGCGAGCAGCGGCTTCCGTTCAGCTTCACGAAGCAAACATCCGCCCCATTCCGATTTACGAAAGACCTTGCTGACCATTTGCAGGAAGCAGTGACTTATGGGGCTTGGGAGGATGCCGATACGCTCAGGCTGACGATCTATTTTATCGAGACGCCGTATATCGTTACCTATTGGGTAAAAATGAAGGACCGGTCCATCGATTTCCGGTTTCAAATCAACGTTTCGCTTACGTTATCCGATTTTCAGGCAGCCGGGCATCTAGCGGAACAATAAGGAGGAGAAAAAAATGAGTCATACAGCGGATGAGGTCGCCGCATGGATGTTCGGCGAGATGCGGGATCGCGGCATGTTGTATCAGGAGGACGCGGTCAACTATATTCGGACCCATTTCGGCGAGCATTTTATTTATGTGAATGAGAAAGGGCATGCCTCGATCGACAAAGAGGTGAAGAAAGCGTTCAAGAAGCTTCATGGCGGCAAGGCGGCATGGGACCGCGACGCTTTTTTCTGGGGCTGGACTTCCGCTATCAAAACGTAAAGCAGGGCCGTCGAGGCCCTGCTTTTGTTTGCGCTCTGTTCAATCAGAGCGGGACAATGCTTTTACAAATACGTCTCCCATATTTCGCGAAGCTTTTGGACGCCTTCTTCCATTCGTTCTGCGGGAATGCCGCCGAAGCCGATGAGGAAGCGATTCTCCGGCCCTGGCGAGACGCCATTCTCATAAAATAGCGAGGCTTCCGCGATGTGCAGCCCGTTACGCCTTGCCTCGGCGGCCATCTCCGTTTCCGTGGCGGAAGCGTTAAGCTTGAGAAGCACATGCATGCCGGAATCCGTGGGCACCGCCTCTCCTGCTTCCTGAAACTCACGCTGCAGCAAGCCGGCAAGCAGTCGGCTCTTTTTGCGATAGAGCGTCCGCATTTTACGGACATGCCTTTCGTAATAGCCCTTCTCCATGAAGAGCTGGAGAGTGCGCTGCAGGATGCGGGACGAGGAGCCTTCGAACAGCAATTCCCTTCTCAGCGCTTGAAATTGCTCGACGAGCGCCTCCGGAAGAACCATAAAGTGAATGCACATATCCGGGGCAAGCACCTGTGAGAACCCGCTTAAATAGACGACATTCGCCGCAGGGTCGATGCCTTGCAGAGCCGGGACGGGCTGCCCCTGATAACGGAATTCTCCGCCGTAATCGTCTTCGATAATAAAGCCTCCGGTTGACTTCGACCAGTTCAGGATATCCAGTCGTTCCGCATAAGGCATAACCCGCCCTCCGGGAAATTGATGCGACGGGGCAAGCGCGATGACGCCCGCGCCGCTTTCATGCAGCCGCTCATAGCATATGCCGGAGTCCGCTTCCGTTACAGCCGCGATTCGAAAGCTCTGCGACTGAAAGGCGGCGGGAATGAGCGGGTAACACGGGTTTTCCGTCGCGAGCACGGGAGGCAGGCTCTTGAGCAGCAAGGTCAGGTAGTGGACAAGCTGATGCTGCTCCGCCGCAATGACGATTTGTTCCGGGCGGCAGACGACGCCGCGAAAGCGGTGAAGATAGAAGGACAGCTCCTTTCGAAGTCCGGCTTCCCCTTGCGCGTCCCCATAGAACAGCAGGCTTTGGTATTGTTCCCGAAGCACTTGACCCAGCAGCCGTTTCCACTCTTCGATCGGGAAGACGGAAAAATCGTTTTTGGCAATATGAAAATCATAGTCGTAAACGGGAGAGCGCCCTGCTTGATGAAGGGATGCCGATTCGCCGCCGTGTAAGGCCAGACCGCCGTACGGGCTGGGCAGAGGCACGACAAAGTACCCGCGTTTGGGCCGGCTTTCGGCGAAGCCTTCCGCGACCAGCTGCTGATAAGCCGTCTCGACGGGCGTGACGCTTACGCTCAAATGCTTCGCGAGCGTTCGTATCGAGGGCAGCCGGTCATTAGGGCGAAGCTTGCCCGCGAGAATGTCGCGTTTTACCGCTTCGTATAAGGCGGAATAGATCGGCAGCGGCTCCGCTCCGTTCGTATGCATATCGGGGGTGTACAGCATCGCGGTCTCCAATCTGTCGTCTAAAGTTTAGGATTTCTGTATATATTCAAATATACAGCAATCCGTTACATTAGAATACAGATTCATAAAGGAGCGTGACGGTTTATGGCGCCAGTACGATTTTTAGAAGGAAAACAAGTTTATTTGCGGCCGATCGAAGCGGCGGATGCGGATTGGTATTTCGAGTCTGTATATAGGAAAGAAACAAGACGGCTGACCGGAACGCAGAAGCATTTCAGCAGGGAACAGATTGCCGACTATATCGCGGGCAAAGCGAAGGATACGTCGTCCGTGCTGCTGTTAATCGCGAAGAGCGACAACGATGAGTTGATCGGGGATATCGCGATACAAGGCATCGATTCAATCAACCGTAACGCGTCCATTCGGGTCGCCATAAACCAGGATGCGCATCAGGGGAAAGGCTACGGGTCGGAAGCTTTGCTGCTCATGCTGGATTACGGCTTCGGTGTGCTTAATCTGCACCGAATCGAGCTGTACGTGTACTCCTATAATGAACGGGCGAAGCATGTTTATGAGAAGCTCGGCTTCGTGCAGGAAGGGGTTCAGCGCGACGCGTTGTTTTATGAGCATCGTTATTACGATTCGATCATCATGAGTATGCTGGAGGATGAATACCGCGCAAGATATGTGAAGACGAACGGGGAGTAGATAGGCGATGTTGTCTCATCAACCAGAAAGAAAGAGAACGTCTGCCTCCCTGCGAATCGAGACGGACAGGCTGCTGCTCATTCCGTTTACCCGCGAGGCGACCTCGGCGCTGATTCGGAACGAGCTCGGCATACTAGAGAGAGAAGGGCTGAAGGCCGAACAGGGCTGGCCGGATCAGGACGCGATCGAAACGTTTCCGAAGATTCTTCGCAATCTGGAGCTGGCGGGCGGAGCGCCGACCGGCTTCGAGTCATGGCTGGTGCTCAAGAAGGACGGCCTGCGTATTATAGGCGACGCAGGCTTTAAGGGCAGGCCGAACGCTTCGGGTGAAGCGGACATCGGCTATGCGATTATTCAACAGGAGCGACGAGCCGGATATGGGACGGAGGCGGCGTCAGCCTTGGTCGAATGGGCTTTCGGGCAGCCGGGCGTGCAGGCCATTACGGCGAAATGCTTGACCGGCAACACAGCCTCGGCACGGACGCTGATTTGTATGGGGTTTCGCGAGGTTTCAAGGGACGATGAATATATAAGCTGGAGACTTGGGAAAGATCGGCATTTCGTATAAGCCGATCCTAACAGGCACGCGGGGGACGCGTGCCTGTTTGTTATTGGCACTGGCGTCCTGTTACGCTTTTGCTCGGATAAGCTCGTTTATTACAAGCTTCGCGATCTGGCGGGAGCCTTTGGCTTCAACGTCACTTCTGATGCGGCCGCAAAAAAATGTCATCGCTACATGAACCGGGATAAAACCGCCAAGCAATTGGCGGTTTTGGCATTTGAAGATGCCATATCATTCCGTTTTGCCAGAACGAAATGTTTCTTGGTATGATGGAGTAGAAACGGAGGGATTCCCATGCAGCTTATTCATCCTGCTGAAGTTCAGCGAAGGATCGACAGTCTGAAGGATCAGGATTTATACATTCATCTGGAATTAACGACAGGTGCCTATGCCGCTCATTTCGATACGTCGAAGCACCCGGCGGCTACCTTTATTACGAATACGAGAATCCGCTTCTCGAACGGTTCGATTTCGGGAGAAGGACCGTACCGGGTCGGCCTGAAGATGGCGCATGGATGGGTGTATTCGGAAGGCTTGACGCACTATGCGGAAGACGAGCGCGATCGATTGATTTTGGCGGGGCATGACAGCCAAGGTAAGCTGGTCGTTTCTCTGCAGCTAAGCGCAGAGCCATTCTAAAGGGTGAAGGAGGAGCGAAGCTATGGAACGACGCATACTTGTTATATTGCCGCATCCGGATGATGAAGCTTTCGGCATGTCCGGTACGCTTGCCAAAGAAATTCGGGGCGGGGCGCATGTCACGTACGGCTGCCTGACTCTAGGAGAGATGGGACGGAATATGGGGGTCCCGCCTTTTGCGAATCGGGTTACGCTTAAGGATATCCGGAAGATCGAGCTGGAGGAGTCCTGCCGGGCGATTGGCATTCAGGATTTAAGATTGCTTGGCTTCCATGACAAAACGATTGAGTTCGAGGATCAAGAGCTGCTTGATAGGGTAATAAGCGGATTGCTGGCGGAGGTGCGCCCGGATGTCGTGTATACCTTCTATCCGGGGTACAGCGTGCATCCCGACCATGACGCTTGCGGCGCCGCCGTCATTCGGTGCATCGGCAGATTGCCGGAGCAAGAGCGACCGGAGGTCCGCTGTGTGGCGTTTGCCCGCAATCTCGAGCAAGGAATCGGTCAGCCCGATGTGCTGGAGGATGTTCGCGGCTTCCTGCAGCAGAAGCTGGCTTCGATCCGGGCTCATCGCTCCCAGTTCCAAGCGCCGGAATTGGTCGGCCAGAAAGAGCTGTCCGCCGCGGAGCTGGAAGAGCGGTTCGGTACGGAACGGTTCTGGACGTATCGTTTTTAATAGACGAAAGGTGTTCAGCTTGAATAGGAAAAAGCCTCGATTTTCGATTCGAGGCTTTTTTTGTTTTCGGAGCGGTTTATGCTTCAGGAGAGCTGTAAGCATTATTGCGGGCAATGCCCTTCGCCGGACCGCGAAGATAAAGGAAAGAGCAGACGATGGCAAGCAGCGCGATGACGGTAAGCCCCCAGAAGAGGTTTCCATAGGCTGCCGCAAGCGAAAGGTGATGCTGCCATTCCATTGCCGTCGCCGCTAGCGCGACGCTGAACGCACCGGAGAAAAATTGCAGCAGCTGGAATAAGCCCATGCCCGAGCCGATCTGACTGCTCGGCAGAATCCGGGACATTTCGTTGGATATGCTGCTCGACATGACGGTGAACCCAAGACTCATGAGCATATAGATAAGCAGAATCGCTATCCAAGAGTGACCGGCGAATATCGCAAACAGCAGCGCCGATAGGAGCATAACCGGCGGAGCGAATGTAAGGATGGCGGTATTGCCATACCGGTCAATCGCGTCGCCGACGCGCCGGGATACAAGCATCGCGAGCAGAGAACCGGGAAAGATGATGAAGCCCGCATGGCTCGCGGTCATCTCGAACCGGTTCACGAGCATCTGCGGCATGATGAACAGCGTGGCGAAGCTGCACATATAGGACGCGATGCCGGCGGCGGCAAGCGCCAAGTACCGGCGGTTCCGGAAAAGCGCCGGCTGGACGAAAGGATCACGCGCGCTTCGGATGCGGTATACGAATAAGAAAATAGCCAAGACGCCGACGGCGAGCGCAATCCAAGAATCATTCGTTAGGAAAAGAAGGATGCCGGTCGTACCTACCGCCAGCAGCAGCGCGCCAAGCGCGTCAAAGCTTCCGCGCTGAGGCTCCTCCTTAGGCAGAAGCTTTAAGAAGAGCGGGACAAGCAGCAGCGAAGCGGCTGTTACGAGGAATAGGTAGGGCCAGCCGAAATATTCGACGATCGCGCCGCCCGCAACCGGACCAAGCCCTAGCCCAAGCGACACGGCCGACATAATAGTCGCCATGGCTTTGCCGCGGCGTTCGACGGGAATATAGCGGCTAAGAAGCACTAGCGACAGCGATATGATCCCGCCGGCGCCTGTTGCCTGCATAATCCGGGCGAGCAGCAGCATGATGAAGCTTGCGCTGAACAGCCCGGCAATCGCGGCGAGTCCGAGCAAGAGAAGGCCGATGACGAACAGTCGGCGGATCGGCACGAAGTCGGATAGGCGGCTGTACGTAATCGAAGCGATCGAGAATACAATTGAATAGCCCGTGACGATCCAGGAGGCGACAGCTTGGGATACGCCGAACTCGGCGGTTACATCGGGTAAGGCCAAATTGAACATAGCTGTATTCATAATCATCAGCACGACGGCCAATCCGAGCAGTGCCGTAAGCAGCTTCTCGCGCGGCAGCGCAGCATTTGCCGAAGAATATGTATCGGCCCCGGCAGCATCGGAGACCGTTTGTTGGTTTTGCATGGTTCACCACTCGCTCTCTATATTTTGTTAGTTCGATTGTTATCGAACATTTGAAATATAGCACGGGGTGGTATAAAATGCAAATATGGATTTTGTTAAGCTTGTCTGGGGGTAACGAGCCGCCGTAAGCTCCATAAGCCGAAAAAATCGGCTTACAGAGGCGCAGCGAGCCGTCTCGATCCCAATAAGCCGAAAAAATCGGCTTACAGGGGCGCAGCGAGCCGCCGCGATCCCAATAAGCCGAAAAAATCGGCTTACAGGGACGCAACAGGCCGCCGTGACCCTCAGCTAAAGAACAGCTTGGCAGTTGAATAGGACATAAGTACGCAATAGAGGCTGACACCACGAGGAAACAACAAAGAGGGAGCTGACGATAGATGAAGGTGCTCTACCATCCGGACCGAAAAGAAATTCAATTGGCCGCCGTGCTCTACGCGTTAAGCGATCCGGTGAGGCTGCATGTCGTTTCGCAAATACGAAAAAACGGCGAGCAGGCGTGCAGCAACTTCGACGTGCCGGTGGCGAAGTCCACGTTATCGCATCATGCGCGCACGCTTCGCGAGGCGGGGGTTATCCATACGCGGATCCACGGTACGCAGCGCATTCTGTCGCTGCGAAGCGAAGACCTGGAGGACCGTTTTCCCGGGCTGCTCGACTCCATCATGCAAGCCTACGAGTCAGCGGAGGCGGGGACGGGAGCATGAGAAGCTGAGCTAGCTTCTTCTTCTCCGGTAGGCGCCGGGAGATATGCCGTAGCGTTCGCGGAACAGCCGGTGAAAGTAGGCGTAACTGCCTAGACCGGTCTCTGCGGCGATCTGCTCGAGCGACAGCGGGCTGTGCTCGAGCAGGCTCACGGCTCGTCCGAGCCGCAGCTGCTGGGCGTAGCCGATAATCGAGACGCCGAAATGCTGCTTGAACAGATGGACGGCCCGCGAGACGCTTAGTCCCGTATGCCGGGCCACCTCCTTCAGCGTAAAAGCTTCGGCCGCATGCTCCTCAATATATTGCCGCATACGAAGCGCGTGGAACGCGAGCGGCGATAGATTCTCCGGCGCTTCATCCATGGCGCGGTCGATCTGCAGAAGCAGCGACCAGACGAGAGCGGTAATCATTTCGGGACTGCCGCCGTCCAGCCGTCTTTTCTCCAAAATAATTTGCTGCCACAAAGACTTCAAACGGTTATTTTCTGCAAGGTTAGCGACCTTCGCACGTTCCCGCCGCTCCCACCATTCCTGCATGCCTTCGCCATTACCCAGAAAATACAGATCGCTCGACAGCTGCGTAGCCTCCGAATAGCCGATGCGCAAATCGTACATATCTCCCGGCTGGAACAGCATGAGATCGCCCGGGCGAATCTCCTTCATGGCGCCGTCGACGAGCGCTTGGCATACCCCCTCCAGCTGAAGCCTTACAATATAAGCATCTAATCCGTTCGGATAATAATGCCGGAACGGCGCTTCGTGTCGGGAAAGCTCGCAAAAATGGACATGAATAGTTTTCGTGGCTGCCGCCCCCCCTGAGTAAATGCAATCAGATTGTTGATATATTCGACCATATTGTTTCTACAAGCAGCATAGTCGTCCCTATTATAATAAAAGCATATTGGAGAGGGAAGGGAGTGCACTGCGAACATGACAACTGAAGCATCGCCGCGCCAATGGATGACGCCCGAGATCGCGCAGCAGGCACAGCAGATTTTATCCGGCATGACGCTGGAGGAGAAGGTCGGGCAGATGACCCAATATGATTGGGGCTATAACCCGATCAACCCGGAGACAGGGACTTCGGCAAGAGAGCTGCTGCTCGAGGAAATTCGCCAGGGCAGAGTGGGCTCCATCTTTAATGTATCGGGAGCCGAAGAAGCGAATGAGCTGCAGCGGCTCATCCAAGAGCATACGCAGCATCGCATCCCGCTTTTGATCGGACGAGATGTCATTCACGGATATAAGACGGTATTCCCGATTCCGCTAGCCCAAGCGTCCGCATGGAACCCGGACTTGGCAAGACGGACGGCGGAAGCGGCGTCGCGCGAATCGATGAAGGACGGCGTCGCCTGGGTATTCGCGCCGATGATCGATATTAGCCGGGACCCGAGATGGGGACGGATTGCCGAGAGCATCGGCGAGGATCCGCTGCTCACTTCGGCATACGCCAAGGCTTGGGTTGAGGGCGCGCAGGTTCAGGAGGGAGCGGGCGAACGGACGGCCAGCTGCCCGAAGCATTACGCCGCATACGGCCTTGCGGAAGCGGGGCGCGATTACAATACCGTCGACCTGTCGGACCGCGTGCTGCGCGAGGTTATTTTGCCGCCGTTCCGGGCAGCGGTGGATGCTGGAGCGCTCAGCATCATGGCTTCCTTCAACGAAGTAAACGGCATTCCCGTATGCGCGAATTCCTACTTATTGAAGACCATTCTTCGCGACGAGTGGGGCTTCGAGGGGGTTGTGGCGAGCGACTACAACGCGCTTCAGGAATTGATCGTGCATGGCGTGGCGGCGGACGAGGAAGAAGCATGCGAGCGGTCCGTTCTTGCCGGCTGTGACATGGATATGCATTCCGGCATTTATATGCGGTATCTGCCGAAGCTTGTTCGGGAGGGCCGGGTGCCGGAGAGCGCGATTGACGAGTCCGTGCGTCGCATTCTAGCTGTGAAAATCAAGCTTGGCTTATTCGAGCAGCCGTACATTAACATTCAGTCCGGGGAGTCCGCCGCGGCTGATCGCGCCGCGTTCACAGAGCTGGCGCGCGAAGCGGCCCAACAATCGATAGTCCTCCTCCGCAACGAAGGACAGCTGCTGCCCTTGAACAAAGAAGGCGTCAAAATCGCCGTCATTGGACCGCTCGCGGACAACAAGAAGGATCCGCTCGGCTGCTGGGCGTTCGACGGCAAGCCGGAGGATGTGGTGAGCCTGCTGGAAGGCGTTCGGCATGCGGAGCGGTCGGGGGCAAGCGTGCTGTACGCGGAAGGCTGCGCCATCGATTCGGAGGACGAGAGCGGCATCGAAG
This sequence comes from Paenibacillus nanensis, assembly GCF_003583765.1. Classification (GTDB taxonomy): domain Bacteria; phylum Bacillota; class Bacilli; order Paenibacillales; family Paenibacillaceae; genus Pristimantibacillus; species Pristimantibacillus nanensis. The sequence goes on along the minus strand of NZ_QXQA01000021.1, from coordinate 56,829 downwards.
CTGCTGTCGCTATAGCGCGCCAAGCGGATGTCATCGTGTTGGCGCTTGGAGAATCGCTCGAGATGAGCGGCGAATCGCGTTCCCGCACCTCGCTTGATCTGCCGGGCGCGCAGCGCAAGCTCGCGGAAGCGGTAGCGGGCGCCGGCAAGCCGGTCGCGGCTGTCCTGCTGAGCGGAAGACCGCTTGCGCTGCCTTGGCTGAAGGAATACGCGTCCGCCATCGTTCAAGCTTGGCATCTTGGCGTCCAGAGCGGCAATGCGATCGCCGATGTGCTATTCGGCGATTACAACCCAAGCGGCCGTCTGCCCGTCACCTTCCCGCACAATGTCGGGCAAGTTCCGATTTACTATTACCGGAAGAAAACCGGCAGGCCGCCGGGCGGGGTATATTCCTCCTATTATATCGATTCGACGACGGAGCCGCTGTACCCATTCGGTTACGGACTGAGCTATACCGCGTTCGAATACGGCACCATCACGGCGGACCGGACATCGATGACTGCGGACGAAGAGCTGACACTGACGGTTGCGGTAACGAATGCGGGAGAACGGGCTGGCGAAGAGACCGTTCAACTCTACGTGCGGGATGAAGCGGCAAGCGTTACGCAGCCGCTTAAGAAGCTGATCGGGTTCCGGAAGCTTCGACTGGCGCCGGGCGAATCCGCAGACGTAACGTTCCGCGTCGGCGCAGACGCCTTGGCTATTCTGGACCAGCACATGAATTGGACAGTCGAGCCTGGAGCTTTCACCATGTGGATCGGCCCGAATGCAAGCGAGGGGCAATCCATCAGGCTGCAGGTGGAAGCGAAGCAAATGGTAAGGCAATAGCTGCTGCGAAATAAAATCGCTCCTATTCGGCAATCGGCTGAATGGGGGCGATTTTTTATTGTCTGCTTAGATCGCGGATCCATAACGAGCGGCTAAAAATGGTCTGAATTGGACTACGATGTTGTCGGAATAACGGCAGAGCTTCTGCGCGAGCGAGCTGTAGGATAGGGGTATCATACTGAGAGGATGAAGCATCCGCATGAATAAGCTTAGAAGCATTGGAAAAGGGCTTCTTCTGTTAATGACCATGATTGGACTTGCGATTTGGTGCCAAATCGTGAGGTCGCCCGCGCCGTTTATTCGCTGGTTTCGGCGGCTCCCCGATCCCGGTCCATCGGCTCCGCCCGATTTTGCCGCCTATGAAGGCCTGGTTGACGTTCACAGAGATGCGGAATATCCTTCGTCTTTCCGTTCCAACCAGCTGGATCTATACAGCCCGAAAGGCCGCAGAGACAAGCTGCCGACCATTCTATGGGGACACGGCGGCGCCTTCGTCGCGGGCGATAAGTCGGGGACGGCTTACTGGTGCACGATGATGGCGAGCAAGGGGTATACGGTCGTCAGCATGAATTATGAGACTGCGCCTGAAGCTCATTATCCCGCGCCGATCCATCAGATGGCGGAGGTATATCAGTATTTGAAATCCAAGGAGGAGCAGTATCCGACATTGGATTTGTCGCGGCTTATAATAGGCGGTGATTCCGCCGGCGCTCAAATCGCTTCGCAATTTATTGCGGTACAGACCAATCCGGAGCTAGCGCGGGTGACCGGTATCCCAGCCTGTGTCCCGAGCGAGTCGCTCAAAGCGGCAATCCTCTATTGCGGACCTTATAATGTAAAGCGCCTAGCGAACGCAAAGGGAAGAATCGAGCGATTTTATATGAATCTATTGGGCTGGGCTTATATCGGCGTGCGGAATTGGCGAGAAAATGAAAAGTCGGAGCATGCGTCCACGGTCAATTATGTGACGGAGCAGTTTCCGCCGGTCTTCATAACGGATGGCAATACGGGCTCGTTCGAAAAGCACGGCCAAGAGCTTGAAGGGAAGCTTCTAGCCAAGGGTGTGCCTGTAACCTCTTTGTTTTTTTCGATTACCGAAGGAACGGTGCATCACGAGTATCAATTTAAACTGGATACGGAGGAAGCGGCCCTTTGCTTCAAAATGACGCTTGCTTTTTTGCATGATTGCTTAGACAGTTAATCCTCAACATTTTATTTAGTATGGATGCAGCGAGGATTAGCTATTCGACAAGATGCATCTAAAAGAGTTTTTTTCCTCCACAAGAAGATATTGACTAATGAGAAACTGCTCATAAAGCCCATCCGCCTATTTCATCATGATATACTCCAATACATCAACTGGCGCAACACAGCTTCAATACAACTTAGGAGGTACATCATAGATGAAAGCAAACTGGATGAAAAAGACACTTATCGCAACGACTTGTTGTTTGGCTCTATTTTCTGTACAAGCTGTAGCCGGCAATGCTTATGTCGGACAAGCCCATGCGGCATCCTCGACGACGGCATCCGCCAAAGCGGACAGCATTATCTCAATGGCCAAATCTTTGCGGGGCAAAGTCACGTATAAATTCGGCGTCAACAACCCAAGCAGATTGTATTTCGACTGCTCCTCGTTCACAAAATACGTGTTCGGCAAATATGGCGTCAGCTTGAAATGGGGCACGAAGTATCAAAAGCTGCAAGGAAAGTATGTATCGAAAGCGAACTTGAAAAAAGGCGACCTCATCTTCTTTAATAACGGCAAATCGAAAACAGTCAGCCACGTCGGCATTTATATCGGCAACGGCCAATTTATTCACAACACGATCAGCAGCAGCTTTAACGGCGTTCGAATCAACAAGCTGAGCGATTACTCGTTCCGTTACTCGACGGCAAGAAGAGTGCTGTAAAGAAAGAATAGCGTATAAAAAAACCATGGAATCATGCCGGACAAGCCGGCGATTCCATGGTTTTTTCTATACTTTGAACTGGTCGATCTGCGACTGAAGCTGCTCGGCCATCTGTGAGAGCGCTTTGGCGGAGACGGATACTTCCTCCATCGAGGCAAGCTGCTCTTCCGTTGATGCGGTTACCTCTTGCGCGCCTGCGACGGTAGATTCCGAAACAGACGTTACGGCTTTCATCGCGGCGACAATCTGTTCCGCGCCGGCCGCCATCTGCTCGATCGAGGAGGATACCTCTTGAATTTGCCCGGTTACAGAGTGGACGGAGTCTTGAATCAAGGTAAAAGCCTCGCCTGCCGAATGTACGGCATCGATGCCGGAGGCGACCTCCTGCGTGGTTACGCCCATGGTATGAACGGCGCGCTTTGTATCCTTCTGAATCGCGTCGATAAGCTCCGCGATTTGAGCAGCCGACTGAGTCGATTGCTCCGCCAGCTTGCGGATCTCACCGGCTACAACGAGGAATCCTCGACCATGCTCGCCGGCGCGTACCGCCTCAATCCCCGCATTTAAGGACAAAATATTCGTTTGCTGCGCGATGGCAGTGATGGCATTCAGAATTTGTCCGATTTCCGCTGAACGTTCGCCCAAGCTATGAATGTCCCCGGATAATCCTTCAACCGTCTGATGAATCGAATTCATTTGCCTTACCGCCGTCTGAATCGCCTCGGCGCCTTCAGCCGCCTTCTCGTAAGCGCCTGCCGCCGTATCGGACACATGCTGGGCGCGGTCCGCAATATGCTGAACGCCTGTCGACAATTCGCCGATCGTTTTGGATGCTTCCGCAAGGTGATTGAAGCCGTTTCCGGCATCCGCCGACACTTGCTGCATCGTTTCCGAGATTTGAACGGTTGCGATCGAGGCTTGCTCGCTTGCCGCTGTCAGCTGCTGCGCAGAGGAGGCTACCTGCTCCGTGCTGCCCGCGACATGCTGGATCAGCACACGGAGCTGATGCGACATTTTATTGAAGGAAGCGGCGAGCTCGCCGACTTCATCTTTTGAGCGGACGGTTACGGGTTCTGAGGTCAGATCGCCTTGCGCGATCCGCTCGGCCGCTTTCGAAATCACCACAATCGGTACGGCAATGATGCGGCCGACAACGCGGGATACGATTAGACCGATTACAATCGCCGCAACGCCTAGGATGAGAACCAGCTGTTTTATATCCCGGACCTCGTCTTTAACGGTCATTTTGCCGTCGTTCAGCAAGCCCTCCTGAAAGTCTTCCAGCTCCTCGGCCTTCTGGTCGAACGCTGCGATAATGTCTTGCCCTTTGGTCGAGATAAGGTCCGTATATTTTTGGGTGTCGTTTTTAACCTTCAGCTTTATCGCCTGATTCGATGTATAATAAAAATCGTTCTCCAAGGCGATAAGCTCCTGCAGCAAAACCTCAGCCTCAGCGCTTTTAATGATGGCTTCCAGTTCTCGGCTTAAATCCTTGTATGTATTATGCGCGTCCGTAAAATCTTGCAGAGAATCTGCGTCGCCGAGCAGCAAATAACCGCGAACGCCGGACTGCTCCTTCTTCACCTGGACGTTCAACTGCTGAATCAAATTCAGCTTATAGGACTTATCGTCTACAATGTCCGTGTAATGATTGCTGACTCTTGTGATTTGCACAAACCCGACGGCGACCGTAGCGCAAAGGATAATCAGCACGGCCATAAAACCTGCAAACATTTTCCGTCGAATGGTGAAACGGAAGGATTGCCTGTTTGGAAGCTTGAAAGATAGTTTCATAGTACGACTCCTAACTCCTATTTTATCGATATGTCGAATTTTTTGCTTTTCAAATATATTACAAAAGGACCAGCTTTACAATGTTAAAATCTATAAAGTTATAGGTTATTTCTATAAATGGAAACGATGCCTAGGTTATATGTTAAGAATGGTGACATGCGATTTCCCGAATTGGGCTTGAATTCATTATATCGGTTCAAGTCGAAAGCTGATTCAGTGGTATTTCGTGGGAGCTGATGAGCGGGAACTTTAACGAAAAAGGCTGGACCAAAGAATGAGCATATGATAAATTGAGCGAAACGTTAGAAGCGGGAGAGGTTGGGCCATGATTGTTGAATTGAACCATAAAGACGCGGACACAGCGCAAAAGATGCTAGATGTGCAGCTTCCTTCCTACCTGGTCGAAGCGGAGCTGATCGGCTTCCATGACATACCGCCTTTGCGCGATACGACGGCAACGATCCGGGAAAGCGGCGAATCCTTTATCGGCTTCACCGTTGATCAAGAGCTTGCGGGGTTCGTCTCCTATGAGCTTGCGGACGATGGCAATTGCGTAGACATTTGCAGAATGGTCGTGCATCCGGACTATTTCCGCAGAGGCATCGCAAGACAGCTGTTGTCTCATCTGCTGGCAGGAGCTGCCGCCCATAAGAAAGTAACGGTAAGCACAGGCGAAAGGAATGAACCGGCCAAGTCCTTATATAGAAGCTTTGGCTTTACGGAAGCGAAACAGATTGAGATCGCTCCCGGCGTGAAGCTGTCGCTATTCGAGCTGCCGGCAGTGCGCGGATAAAGTGAAAAGCCTTCGGAATCGCGCCCTCTCATGGGCGGATCCGAAGGTTTTTTATTTTGCACACTCTGTAATGACCAGCCCTATGAGGAAGCGGGGCGAGGAAGTCCCTTCATGCGATAAAATCGTGCGGATGGCGTCTAATATGATCGGCGATCGCGCGGCAGGTCGAGGGCAGTCCTGCGAGGAGCCTGCCATACAAGCTCGCGGTAATGTCCGCCAACTCCGCCTCCTTAAGCAGGTCGTCGAATGCGGCGTCGAACCTGTCCAGGCTGCGAGGATGATTTCGCATCGCGAGCGCCGCGGCCATATTCTCCGCGATGCCAAGCGTCGCGATGTCTCCAAAAAAGCGGAGGCCGGATAAGACGCCTAGCCAACGCTTCGGCCTCGCCATAAAATAAGCGGTCCACCAATACAGGTCGGCCTCGGATTTCACGACATGCGTGCAATACGCCCAGAACGGGAACAAAGCCTGCTGACCCTTGCTTAAGGTTCGGAACCCGCTTTCGCTGAAATCCTCTCCCTTCGTCTCGGCCTCCTTGTAAGCCCGAATCATAGGCGCGAAGCAAGCGGAGATCAGCGCCAGATCGTCCATCGCATTCATTTCTTCAACGCGTAATTTAGCTGTTAACAAAATATCCCCTCCGGCAACCATTGTATCTATAAAATTCCATATGGCGCAATTCCTGAATAAATGGGATTGACAGGTAAAGAAAGTTTGTGTATGATTCGATTTAACAAACATCTAATTAGATATTTATTAAATTAGATGCGAAAGGGGCTGCTGCGGTGCAATTAGATAAAGTGGTAACGTATCACAAAGCGTTAGCCGACCCGACGCGAATCCGAATGCTGATTTTGCTGGCCGGCGGCGAGCTGAACGGCGGCGAGCTGGCGGAGCGTTTGTCCGTCACGCCGGCAACGATAACCCATCATGCGGCGAAGCTGAGAGAGGCGAGCCTCATTAACGAGCGGCGGGATAAAAACACGATTTATTTCAGTCTGAACCATTACTTTATTAAAAATAGCGCTGCCGCAACGGAAGAGCTGATCTACCGGGGAGCGGAAGGGGGAGAAACGATGGAAGAAAAAAACGAAGCGATGCGCGCTTCGGTCATCCGCAATTTTTTCACGGCGGAAGGCAGGCTGAAGAGTATTCCAAGCCAGTTGAAGAAGAAGCTGATTGCGCTCGAACATATGGTGTCCCGGCTTGAAAAGGGACGCTCTTACTCGGAGAAAGAGATCAACGCATTTATTAAGCAATATCACGAGGACTTTGCGACGCTGCGGAGGGAGCTAATTATGCATCAATACATGTTCCGGGAAAAAGAAATTTACGAGCTCAATCCGCGCGAGCTGTGGACGAGATGGGAGGCGCTGTCATGAGCTTGCGGACGTATCAAATCGCTACGCGGCAGAGGGATCAAATGGCGGATATTACTTCCATGGTGCGTGAGGCTGTCCGGGAAAGCGGCGTGAGGGAAGGCTATGCCATCGTCTATTGTCCGCATACGACAGCCGGGATTGCGATCAACGAAAACGCCGATCCCGACGTTGTCCGCGACGTGCTGCGCAGATTGGATGAGCTGTATCCGTGGGAGCATCCGGCGGACCGCCACGCCGAAGGCAATACGGCGGCCCATTTGAAAGCGATCCAGACCGGCACGAGCCAGACCGTGCTTATTCATGAAGGAAAGCCGGTGCTCGGCACCTGGCAGGGCATCTATTTCTGCGAGTTCGACGGGCCGCGGACGAGAACGTTTTACGTCAAGACGATACAGGGCTAGGCCCGATTACGATTCTGTAATCCAGCTCAGCAGCCGATCCGTTAAAATAAACGGACCGTCCGATTGGCGGGGCGTCCGGTACAGCGGGATCAGCTCGCGGGATGCGACCGGCTCAAGCCGGTCCACCCAGCCTGCCATATAAGCGATAGCCCCGACTAGCCGCTCCGGCTGCGCGCCGCCATCCCGAATGGAGGCAAGCGTAAGCGATTTGTCGCGCTTGGACAGCCGTTCGCCGCTCTCGCTCATGACGAGCGGCACATGGGTGAACGAAGGCGGCTGCTTGCCGAGCGCCTCGTACAGGGCAAGCTGGCGGGGCGTCGAATCCAGCAGATCCGCTCCGCGCAATACGTCCGTTATGCCCATGGCCGCATCATCCACCGTAACGGCAAGCTGGTAGCTGTACATGCCGTCGGCGCGTTTGACGACGAAATCGCCAAGCGCGTCTCCGTCATAACGAATAGGCGAGTCGGACGAGCCGTCGAGGAACTCGATCGGCTCCGGAGGCATAATAAACCGAAGGGCCGGCGTTTTTTTCGCTTCTTTCTCCGCGCGTTCTTCGTCGGTGAGATGCCTGCAAAAGCCGGGATAAGCCGCGCCTTCGGAGGAGAGACCGTGCGGAGCGCTTGCGATAGAGGCCAGCTCGCTCCGGCTGCAGTAGCAGGGATAGGTTCGTCCTTTGCGCAGCAGCTCCTGGAGCGCGTCTTCATACAGCTCTTCGCGCTTGCTCTGCTCGTACGGCGCATGAGGACCGCCTGCGCGCGGCCCTTCATCCCAATCGATGCCGAGCCAGAGCAGATCGTCCTGCTGCTGCTCCGCATAAGCGGGCCGGGACCGCGGCTTATCGATATCTTCGATCCGCAATATAAACTCTCCGTCTGCCTGCCGAATTTGCAGCCAGGCCGCAAGCGCGCTTAATGCGTTGCCGATATGGAGCAGCCCCGATGGCGTCGGAGCGAATCGTCCCCTTCGTTTCATCCTGCACCCTCCTTATGTACAAGCTTTTTTCCTATGCAAAAAAGAGCAGCTGCCGCCGCTCTCTTCTGAAAATATGTATATTGCCCGGTCTGAGCAACGATTTGTAAATGGCGGAGCCGACGGGATTCGAACCCGCGGTCTCCTGCGTGACAGGCAGGCATGTTAGGCCTCTACACCACGGCTCCACACGATTAGGCGTGTCTCTCAGACACAAGAAGTATCTTACCATGCGTGTCAGTCCTTGGCAAGCTATTTTTTCAAGCCGTGCTTTTTTGGAACAAAATTCCCCTAATGGATGCCCATTTTTCATTTTGTTGTACAGCCGCCCGATCGGTAGTATAATTCCGTTCATGATTCATACAGAACCTTACTAGAACGGAGCATGAAGATGAAGAACGGATTACTATACGCCATTATTGCATACATCATGTGGGGACTTCTCCCGCTTTATTGGAAGCTGTTCGAGACGACGCCCGCGGGAGAAATTTTGTCTCACCGGATCATCTGGTCCTTTGTGTTCGTTGCGATTCTCATTGCGGCGCAGCGCAAATGGAGCGAGCTGAGGGCGCTGGCGGCGAACCGGTCGTCCTTGCTGTCCTTGACGGTTAGCAGCCTGCTTATCACGGCGAACTGGATGATCTTCATATGGGCCGTCAATAACGGTCATGTCGTGGAGACCAGTCTCGGCTATTATTTGACCCCGTTGTTAAACGTGCTGCTAGGCATCTTGTTCCTGCGGGAGAAGCCAAGCAAAGGACAATGGCTAGCGGTCGCTCTCGCCGGTGCGGGCGTATTGTTCGTCGCGATCGACTATGGCAGATTCCCTTGGATTTCGGTGTCGCTCGCGCTCAGCTTCGGGCTGTACGGCCTTGCCAAGAAAAAGGTCTCGCTCGAATCCAGCCTCGGCCTGTTTATGGAAACGGCGGTCGTGACGCCTCTCGCACTCCTGTACTGGATCTATTTGGGGGCGACTCATACGGCCACCGCGTGGTCGCTGTCCGCCGGATCTTTGCTCCTCCTGCTGCTTGCGGGAGCGGCGACGGCGCTTCCGCTGCTCTTTTTCGCCAAGGCGGCGAAGCAGCTGCCGCTCTCAACGCTTGGTTTCGTCCAATATATCGGGCCTTCGATTACGCTGCTGCTCAGCGTGCTTGTTTTTGATGAACACATCTCGACGGTGCTGCTTGTGAGCTTCTCCCTGATCTGGGCGGCGCTCGTCGTATTCGCGATGTCCTCCATCCGGAGGGCCAAATCTCCGAATCCTGCGGCTAGATAACCTGTACATGCGAAAAAAGCCCATCCGGACGGCGCCGTAAGGCGCTGCGGATGGGCTTTTTGGTATTGGCGGAGGAATTCCCGCTATTGCTGTCCGTTCTTCACCAACCGCAGAAGATTGCCGATGTCGCGCGCGATTTGATCCGGCGACATGTTGTCGGCAAGCGCGCCGGCGCGAATTTTTTCGATTGCCTGCACCGCTTCCGCGCCTTCAACGGTCAACACCTTCACCTCGGCGCCCATCAATGTCTTGATTTGAGAGGCGGCCATGGTCAGGTTATCGTGGTCCGTATTGCTGCTGTTGCCTGTCACGCCGCCAATACCTAAGCGGGGCGTCACGCCCCTGGCGGACATGCCCTCCTGCGGGTCGAGTAATCTGCGCTGAAGCTCATCGCTGCTGGAAGCGGAGGCATCGCGCTTTGCGGTTGCCAGCACGACGGTATCGTCGAACACGAAGACGCGCACATCCTCGATGCCCGCGCCGCTGAGGCGCGACTCCAGATGAGCGGAGAAGCCGTTCGAGTGCAGCCCCGAGCTGCCGATCATGCTGTAGACGGAGGTTCCCATGCCGTAAGTGGTTTGGCCGAGATTATTGGTCGTATACGTTTTTTGCCCGTTTTCGCTCGGGATAAGCGAGGAATCGCGCATCGCGTTCGCGCTTAAGCCGTTATTGTTGTTGCCGTTGTTGTTGGCGTTATTCTCCGCTTGGTGGTTCTCGTGGTTGTTCTGTCCTTCGGATGCGTTGCCTGCGTTATTGCCTGTGTTCCCGTTATTGCCTCCGTTATTGCCCCCGCAGCCTGTTAAAGCAATCAGCGCCGCGGCCGTAAGCGCGAACAGCTTCATCGATGTTTTCATCTGGGTCATCTACCTCCGTTAGCTCATTCAAATGTCGTTGTTAGGATAGCCCATGGCATCAAATGAATATTCATGCGCAATTGGAAAATAATAAGCCGGAATACATCAAGTTGCAGCATTATGGAGGTGTAAGTGTGGTACGGAACAACAGTAATGAGATGGTGGCGGAGAAGCCGGCGGAAGGCAGCGAGCCGGAACAGCAATCGACAGGCGAGCAAGCCGGATCGGCTCTAAGCAGCGATATAACATCCGATACGGACGTACGGGAATCTGCCGGTGTCCATGACCGTTCGCGGCGCAAATTCCTTGTCAATTCCGGTTATGTGCTCGGAACTCTCGCAGTAGGGGGAGCACTGAGCACGCTGTTCGGCTGCGCGAACGACAATGAAGGGAACAAGCAGGAGGAAGCGGCTCCTGCCGATGACAACAAAGAGACCGCTGCACCTAACTACAACCGGGCGCTTATGTATTTCACGCCTGCGCAGTTCCGCATCGTCGACAGCGCGACCGAACGCATTTTTCCCGAGGACGATCTGGGGCCGGGCGCAAGCAAGCTGGGCGTCGCCTTTTTTATCGATCACCAGCTCGCCGGAGATTGGGGCTTTAACGGGCGTGATTATATGCAGCCTCCATTCTATGCCGGCGAGAAAACGCAGGGCTATCAAGGCAGGCTGAAGCGCAGAGAAATTTTTGATATCGGCCTTCGCGAGATGGAGAACTACAGCATGACGAAGTACAGCAAAGGCTTCGCCGCGCTTGAGGCGGAGCAGCAGGACGAGGTGCTGAAAGCTTTCGAATCCGATGAAGCGAAGCTGACGACGATTACGGCGAGCACCTTCTTCAAAATGCTGCGGAGCGCCACGATTGAAGGCGTCTATAGCGATCCGCTGTATGGCGGCAACAATAATATGGACGGCTGGCGGATGCGAAATTATCCGGGCGCCCAAATGAGCTATGCCAATGTGATTGACAAAGATTTTACCAAGATGGAGCCGACCAGCCTGCAGGCACATATGGGCTCTTAAGGCGGCGAAGCGGGAGGATAGCATGGCGAAGACATTACCAAAAACGGATGTAGTCATCGTAGGCGTCGGTTGGGCGGGCGGCATCATTGCCTCCGAACTGACAAAAGCCGGCTTAAACGTAGTAGGTCTCGAGAGAGGCAAGGAGAGAAAAACGGAAGATTATTTCATGGTGCACGATGAGCTGCGGTACGCCTTGCGCTACGAATTGATGCAGGATCTGTCCAAAGAAACGATAACATTCCGCAGCAACGAGAAAATTCGCGCTTTGCCGATGAGGCAGTACGGTTCTTTCCTGCTGGGAGACAATCTTGGCGGATCCGGCGTGCATTGGAACGGACAGACATACCGGTTCCTTCCTTACGATTTCCAAATTAGAAGCAAAACGATCGAACGGTACGGCAAAAATAAAATCCCGCCCGAAATGACGATTCGGGACTGGGGCATCACCTATGAAGAGCTTGAGCCGTATTTCGATAAGTTCGAGAAGATGGCCGGCATTTCCGGGGAAGAGAATCCGCTGGGCGGCAAACGGAGCAATCCGTATCCGACTCCGCCGATGAAGAAAAGTCCGCCGATGCAAATGTTTGTTGATGCGGCGCAAAAGCTGAACCTGCATCCGTATATTTTGCCGTCGGCCAATCTGTCGGAAAACTATACGAATCCGGACGGCGTAGCCCGGGCAGCCTGCCAATATTGCGGTTATTGCGAACGTTTCGGCTGCGAATACGGCGCGAAGGCCGATCCTGTCGTAACCGTCATTCCGGTTGCGAACAAAACAGGCAAATTCCAGATCCGCACGCATTCCAATGTCCGCCGGATTTTGCACAAAGGCGGCAAGGCGACAGGCGTGATGTACATAGACGTGACGACGGGCGAAGAAATTATTCAGCCGGCGGATATCGTTGTTGTGACCAGCTACGTGTTCAATAACGTGCGGCTGCTGCTGACGTCCGAGCTGGGCGCGCCTTATGATCCGTCCACTGGCCGAGGTGTCATCGGGGCGAACTACGCGTATCAAGTTATCAAAGGAAGCGCCTTAGGCTTTTTTGAGGATAAGCAGTTCAATACGTTCGCTGGAGCGGGCGCTCTAGGCGTATCGATTGATGACTATAACGGCGACAACTTCGACCATAGCAATTTGAATTTCATCCACGGAGGCGTTATTGCCCTGACCCAGACGGGCGCCAGACCGATCCAAAACAACCCGGTGCCGCAAGGCACGGCGACTTGGGGCAAGGAGTTTAAGAAGCAGTCGCTTCATTACGCGACTCGTACGCTGTCCGTTGGGGTACAAGGCTCGTCGATGGCTTACAAGCATCACTATATCGATCTGGATCCGACCTACAAGGACGCATTCGGCGATCCGCTTATGCGCATCACGTTCGACTTCGAGGATCAAGACCGCGAGATGGCGAAGTTTTTGGCGGAGCGCTGCGCCGATATTATGAAAGAGATGGGCGCGGATAACGTGGAATATATGAAGGAGCTTGGCCCGTACGAAATTACGATGTACCAATCGACGCATAACACGGGCGGCGTCATTATGGGCGCTGAGCCGGGAACGTCCGCCGTCAACAATTACAGTCAAATGTGGGACGCGGAAAACGTGTTTGTCGTAGGGGCAAGCAGCTTCCCGCAAAACGCGGGCTACAATCCTACCGGAACGGTGGGCGCGCTCGCTTACCGGGCGGCGGAAGGTATTTTGAAGTACAGAGAAAAGGGCGGCATGCTCGTCTAAATAGCTGGGGAAAGCCGGGAATAGGGCGGGAGCTCTGGAACCGGCTTTTTTTGCGTTGCCAGCTCGTCCGGATGAGGTTGAAAACCGCGCAGGGTAAAGCAGCAGCGGCAAACAAGGACTCGACAAGCAGTCTTCGTTCGCCGCTGGTTTATTGGCAGCAGGCCGCCCTGCTCATGAAATTTGTTGAATGACTTGCTGGATCTTCTTATCCATGATGCCATCGTCAACCGAATCCAGAAACGGCGGAGTAATGAATTGATGTTTTTTAATCAAGTAATAATCCGATAGCGCCTTTTTCAAGGTGATATCAAACTGAATGGTGAACGAAGGCTCCAATATACGTCTAAGAACGACGTCGTCCTGGACTAAGTACAATGCAGGATTGATGGGATTGAAGACGCCTTCGGCGGCGCCGGCATCGAAAAACTGCTTGAAACAGGCCAGGCGTTCTTGTTCAGCGCGCAAGAGAGTATCTAAAAGCTTGGGATAGGCCTCTTTTAAATCTTGCAGAAGAATATCCGGCACGTAAACCGCGGCTTTCAAAGAATGCTCAAAGGTGATCTGAAACCGCTCCAAATAGGATAGTCCCTCGTCTAACATCATGTTCTCGCCGGATTTAAAGTAGTCCGCGCAGCTATCGACAAACAATTTGACGATTTCGTCTTTCGACGAGAAGTATTTGTACATGGTCGCCTTACTAATATCCATATGCCTTGCAATATCGTCCATATTGAGCTGGCTAAACCGGTTCTTTCTGAAAACAGGCTTTATTTTTTCGAAATATTTGAATCGAATTTGGTCCTTCTCCATCTTCCCAGCCTCCAATCTCATCCCTTCCATCGTAACTCACATTTCCTTCGAAGTAAACTGAAATAAACGGTATGTACAAAATGAACTAATTTTATAATTTTAGTTTACTTTGTTCACTTTTCGTTGTATGCTTGATTTGCACCAATAATTGACATTAGGAGGAGAGGCAAGATGCGCGCGTTTGTGACTGGTGGTACAGGATTACTTGGCGGCAATTTGGTTCGGCTTTTAGCGGAAAATGGTTATCAGGTCAAGACGCTTGTCCGATCGGCAAAAAAAGCGGAAAAGCTGCTTGGCGGTTTAAATGTCGAGATTATTACCGGGGATATGATGGACATTGAACCATGGGCGCATCACCTGCAGGATTGCGATGTTCTCTTCCATACGGCCGCCTATTTTCGCGAGACGTTTCGCAGGGGAGATCACTGGACGCCTTTAAAGCAAATCAATGTAACCCATACCGTTCGGTTATTTGAATATGCCGAGAAATACGGCGTACGGAAAATTGTGCATACCAGTACGAACGCGACGCTTCGCAAACGCGAGGACGGAAAGCCAAGCGATGAGAATGACCGGATGAATCCGGATGAAGCGCTAAACTTATACGGAAAGAGCAAAGTGGTCGGCGACCAGGAAATTGATAAGTTTTTACGGAGTCACCGAACGCCGGTCGTTACGTTTTTGCCCGCATGGATGTTCGGGCCCGGCGATTCCGCGCCAACCGGCAGCGGCCAGCTGGTATTAAATTTTCTGTCCAGGAAGCTGCCGGGATCTTTCCCTTCCGGTATAGATGTCGTGGATGCCAGGGATGTCGCGTATGCGATGATGAAAGCAGCCGAATCCTCTATCGGCAACGAACGGTACATTATATCCGGCCACTATACGAGTTTAGAGGAATTGTTCGCCATTCTTCAGAAGGTTTCCGGCGTTCAAGGACCGTCCAAAAAATTTCCGATTCCGATGGTCTACCTGTCAACATGGATAAATGAACGAATAGCGGCGTTACGAAATAAAGAAACCGATCTGTCATTAGATGAGCTGCGCGTTATGACGGAAATGAAACGAACGAGCGGAGCAAAGGCTGCCCGTCACCTGAAGGTGACATGCAGACCGCTTGAGGAGACGATTCGGGATACGGTGAATTGGTTTAGAGCCAGTGGCGCAAACGGATAAAAGCAGGGGCGAAATCCCGAATAAAGAAGGCTCGCCTCTTTTTCAAGCAGCGAGCCTTCCTTGTTGTTATCTATTGCTCTGATCCGCCGGCTTCTGGCCGAACGGGGGTGGTTCATTACAGCAGCTTATCCAGCTCGTCCTTTTTCTCCAGCTTTGGAACGGAAGGATCTTCTTCCACAATGCCGCGGGTGGAGCTCCGGAATTCGCGGAGCGTGTCACCGAACGCCCGTCCGAGCATCGGCAGCTTGGCAGGGCCGAACACAATAAGCGCAATCAGCAAAATAATCAGCAATCCCGATACACCGATATTATTGAACATCACAAACTCTCCTTTATGTTTAAGTTGTTGTCGGAGCGGCCGACATCCGCCTTGCAAACCGGCGGGACAGGAACGCGCTGATCTCGAACAGCGCCAGCAGCGGCACGGTTACGGACAGATGCGATACAAAGTCCGGCGGCGAGATGCAAGCGCCAACGATCGCCAGTCCGACATACGCGTATTTCCTCGTAACGGTAAGACGTTCAGGGGTCAGCAGCCCGAGCCGGGTCAGGAACAGCATCACAAGCGGCATTTCAAAAGCGACGCCGAGCGGGAAGATGATACTGAACATAAAGCTGAAGTACCGATCGATCCCGTACGTTTCGACAGCCCCTACGTTTTGATTCATTTCCGCCATAAACTCAATCATCATCGGAAAAACGATGTAGTAGCTGAAGGCGGTACCCGTCAGAAAAAGCAGAAAGGATACCGGCACGTAGGCCAGCGTTCCTTTTGCCTCCGTCGATGTTAACCCGGGCCGGACGAACGCCCACAGCTGGTAAAGCAGCACGGGGAGCGTGAACAAGATGGCGAACAGAAAGGCGCATCGCAAATAAATGAACAAGCCGTCCGTGTAAGAGAAGACGTTCCATTCCACCGCGTTCGCTGTCGGGCCCGATTTGATATACCGCAATATATGAGGGGATGCGTACAGCCCTCCGCACATTGACAGGATGAACCAGCTGAATACGATCAGCAGCCGCTTCCTCAGCTCCGACAAATGGGCGATTAATTCCTTTTGAGAATCCATGTTCCTCACCTCTTAGCTGCGGCAATATTTTTGCTAAATCTTGTCATGACGTTTATAGGTTGTCCAGCAATTGGCTGGTTATGCGCCGCAGATCATGCATTCCGTCTAATTAGGCCATACAGTGCGTATAGGATGGCGGGAATAGGGAAATGTAATAACGGATTTACCAAAGAAGGAGGCTGTTAACTATGCGAACTGCCAAATGGATGCTGCTTGTTACGTCCGCAGCTTTGGCCATCGGGCTTACGGCGTGCGGTGGAAATAACAACGCGGGAACAAACAACAACGGTGGGACTACGAATAACGGCGGAACCACGAATAACGGAGGAACCGCAAACAATGGCGGCGCGAATAACGGCGCTGCGAACAACGGCGGCGCAAATAACGGCGCTGCAGGCGGCGGGACGGTAGACGCGACAGCGGCAGAGGCCGTCTACCAAGCCAGCTGCGTCGGCTGCCATGCCGCGGACTTGTCTGGCGGAGTTGGACCGAATTTGCAGAAAGCGGGCGCCAATCTATCGGTTGACGAGATCAGAACGCGCATTGAGAACGGCGGAGGCGGCATGCCGGCTTTTAAAGACCAGCTAAGCGCGGCGGATATCGACAATTTGACCAACTGGCTTGCATCGATGAAGTAAACGTTTGCCCCATTGAAAAGACGGGTGAGGAGAAGCCTTCAGTCCATTCGGAATATGGATGAAGGCTTTTTTCATGCGTTTTGCTGAGAATGACTCTCTATAAGGAAAGCTCACGGCTTTCTTCAAAACTTCTTATAGCCAAAAACAGGTGTAATTCATTGACCGAAAATGGCGACTGTGGTAGTTTTAATGCAGTATAAAAAACCATAGTGATATACTTGGATTTATAATATGAACGAGATTTGATGCGAGGTGGATGTTGTTGCAACTTAAAGTGACGAACAGTCCGTTCACGGAAGCGCAGGCCGAGCTGCTTAATCAGCTGCTGCCGACCTTGACGGAGTCCCAAATTCAATGGTTAGGCGGATTTTTAACCTTCTATCGCACAGGCGCGGCTTCCAACGAGGCGGCGGCCGCAATTGCAGCGCCTGTTCTGGAGCAGCCGGTTCCAGCTGCAGCTGCCGTGCCTTCGGCACCGCGGGAAGCGACGATCCTCTTTGGTTCGCAGACAGGCAACTCGCAGCGGTTGGCAGGGAAATTGGCGAATACGCTGAAGGAGCAGGGCTTTGAAGTCACGCTTTCCGCAATGAACGCTTATAAGACGAACAACCTGAAGAAGACCGCGCATTTATTTATTGTAGCGAGTACGCATGGCGAAGGCGATCCGCCGGATAACGCGCTTACTTTCTATGAATTCCTGCATTCGAAGCGCGCGCCGAAGCTGGACGGTCTGAAATATTCCGTGCTTGCGCTCGGCGACACGTCCTATGAATTTTTCTGCAAGACGGGCAAAGATTTCGACGAGCGGCTTGCTGAGCTTGGCGCGGAGCGCATCGTAGAGCGCGTCGATTGCGACGTGGATTTCGAAGGTCCCGCGTCCGCATGGCTGTCGAGCGTTGTTGAGGCGCTTCAATCGGCATCCGGCGCGGCGGCGTCCGCAGCGCCTGCCGGACAGGCGGTATCCGCGGCTGCGCCGGCGGAATCGCAATATTCGCGTTCGAATCCGTACCAAGCGGAAGTCATGACGACGATTAACTTGAACGGCAGAGGCTCGGACCGTGAGACGCGCCATCTCGAGCTGTCGCTTGAGGGATCGGGTCTAACCTACGAGCCGGGCGATGTCGTCGGCATTTATCCGGAGAATGATCCGGCGCTTGTCGATCAGATTATTACGGCAATGAACTGGTCGCCGGACGAAGCTGTTGTGCCGGGCAAGGCCGGAGACGAAGGCACGCTTCGTTCCGCGCTGCTGCGCCAGTTCGAAATTACGGTGCTTACGAAGCCTTTGCTTGAGAAAGCGGCCGCGTTCTCGGAGAACGGCAAGCTGGCCGAGCTAGTGAAACCGGAGAACAAGGAAGAGCTTAGAGCGTATACGAACGGCAGAGATCTGCTTGATCTGCTTCAGGACTTCGGTCCTTGGAAGCTAAGCGCATCCGACCTCGTGTCGATTTTGCGCAAGCTGCCGCCGAGATTGTATTCGATCGCAAGCAGCGGCAAAGCCCATCCGGATGAAGTGCATCTCACGATCCGCAAGGTTGAATACGAGGCGCATGGCAGAAAACGCGGCGGCGTATGCTCCGTACAAGTGTCGGAGCGGCTGCAGGAGGGCGATACGCTGCCGATCTTCATCCAGCAGAACCCGAACTTCAAGCTGCCGGCTAACCCGGAAACGCCGGTTATTATGATCGGACCGGGCACAGGCGTGGCGCCGTTCCGAGCGTTCCTCGAAGAGCGTGAAGAGCTGGGGGCCGAAGGCAAAACGTGGCTGTTCTACGGAGACCGTCATTTTGTGACGGACTTCCTCTACCAGACGGATTGGCAGCGCATGCTGAAGGACGGCGTGCTGACGAAGCTGGATGTCGCGTTCTCGCGCGACTCCGAAGAGAAAGTGTACGTGCAGCATCGGATGCTGGAGCATGCGGCAGAGCTGTACGCTTGGCTGAAGGAAGGCGCGCATGTCTATGTGTGCGGCGACGAGAAGCATATGGCGCATGACGTTCACAATGCGCTTCTCACGATTATCGAGCAGCAGGGCGGCATGGACGCGGAGGCGGCGAAAGCCTATTTGGCGGACTTGCAGGCTCAGCAGCGTTACCAACGCGACGTGTATTAATTATAGAGATTGGATGTGCGCGCGAGGCGCATAGGAAAGGAGCCCGCAGCAATGGCGAAGGGACATAAAGTGGAGCCGATCGGCGGACCGCCGAGCGACGTTGAGCAATTGAAGATCGAAAGCAACTACCTGCGCGGTTCGCTCGTCGAATCGCTGCAAAACCGGATAACGGGCGGTTTGTCGGAGCTGGATAACCGCCTGCTGAAATTCCACGGCAGCTACATGCAGGACGACCGCGACGTGCGCAACGAGCGCCAGAAGCAGAAGCTGGAGCCTTCATACCAGTTCATGCTTCGCGTCGTGACGCCGGGCGGCGTATCGTCGCCGGAGCAGTGGCTGGTCATCGACGAGCTTGCCGACAAATACGGCAGCGGAAGCATCCGTTTGACAACGAGACAAGCGTTCCAGCTTCATGGCGTATTGAAGTGGAACTTGAAAAATACGATCCATACCATCAACAAGACGCTGCTGACAACGCTGGCGGCATGCGGCGACGTTAACCGTAACGTCATGTGCAATCCGAATCCGGAGCAATCCGAGATTCATGCCGAAGTGTACGAATGGTCGCAGAAGATAACGAAGCATCTGGCGCCTCGCACGCCGGCTTACCATGAGATTTGGCTCGACGGCGAAAAAATTGTCGACAGCCTTGAAATCGCGAAGGTCGAAGGAGAAGATCTGGTAGAGCCGATCTACGGACCTGTCTACCTGCCTCGTAAATTCAAGATCGGCATCGCGGTTCCGCCGTCCAACGACGTTGACGTATTCTCGCAGGATTTGGGCTACATCGCGATTGTGGAGAAAGGCAAGCTGGCCGGCTTCAATGTAACCGTCGGCGGCGGCATGGGCATGTCGCACGGCGATCCGAATACGTATCCGCAGCTCGGCCGCGTTATCGGCTTTATCACGCCGGATCAGGTGCTGGCTGTTGCCGAGAAGACGGTGACGATTCAGCGCGATTACGGCAACCGCTCCGTACGGAAAAATGCGCGCTTCAAATATACGATCGACCGCCACGGCTTGGAATGGTTCGTCGACGAGCTGCAAGAGCGCCTCGGATGGGAGCTTCAGCCGGCTCGTCCGTTCACATTCGAAAGCAGCGGCGACCGCTACGGCTGGCAGAAGGATAAGAACGGCCGCTGGAATCTGACGCTGTACATTAACAGCGGACGTATTGCGGACACGGACGGCCTTCAGCTTAAGACAGGTCTGCGCGAGATCGCGAAGATCCATACCGGCGACTTCCGTCTGACCGCGAACCAGAACCTGATGATCGCGGGCATTACGACGGCGAAGAAAAAGCAAATCATTGAGCTTCTTGGCCAATACGGCATAGCGGAAGCCGGCAACTATTCGGCGCTTCGCCGCAGCGCGCTGTCCTGCGTAGCTTTGCCTACATGCGGACTCGCGATGGCGGAGGCGGAGCGTTACCTGCCGACGCTTCTCGATAAGCTGGAGCCGATCATGGAAGAGGTTGGCCTGAAAGAGGATGAAATCAACATCCGCATGACAGGATGCCCGAACGGCTGCGCGCGTCCTGCGCTTGGCGAAATTGCCTTCATCGGCAAATCGCTGGGCAAATACAATATGTACATGGGCGCCGGCTTTGCTGGCGACCGCTTGAGCAAGCTGTACCGCGAGAATGTGGGCGAGGACGAAATTATCGACATCTTGACGCCGATCTTCAAGCATTACGCGACGGAACGCGAAAAAGGCGAGCATTTCGGCGACTTCGTCGTCCGCACCGGCTACGTGAAGCCGGTCTATAACGGACTCGAATTCCATAGCTAATGGAATAAAAGCGCAAGACCGGGAAGTTAGCCGGTTCTTGCGCTTTTTTGTTCCGGCGCCTCGGACGGAAGCGCTACGTTCGAACGCGATCCAGCGTATAAGCGGTACCGTCTAAGCGGCCGACGATGACCTGGGAAGCCATACCGACAAATAACCCGTGCTCGACGACTCCGGGGATTCGGTGCAGCTCCTCGCTGAGCCGGCCGGGCTGCGCGATGCTGTCGAATTCACAATCCATCATATAGTTCCCGTTGTCGGTCATATAGAGCTGAGAATCCGACATTCTCAATTTCGGCTCGCAGCCGAGTCGGCGCAGCTTCCGCTGCGTAAGCTCAAAGCCGAAGGGGACCACCTCGACGGGGAGCGGGAACCGGCCGAGACGTTGAACAAGCTTGGATTCGTCGACGACGATGATCAGCTGCTTGCTTGCATCGGCGACAATTTTTTCCCGCAGCAGCGCGCCTCCTCCGCCTTTTATCAAGTTCCACTCGGGATCGGCCTCATCGGCGCCGTCTATCGTCATATCGATTTCCTCAACCTCCGAGAACGGAATCATCGGAATGTCCAGCTCTTTGGCCAGCATCTCCGAGCGGACGGAAGTGGCTACGGCCCGAATGGAGAGTCCGTTTGCAACCTTTCTGCCGATCGCTTGAATCGAATAATAGACGGTCGAGCCTGTGCCTAAGCCGACAGTCATGCCATCCTGCAGCAGTTCCACCGCAAGCTCTGCGGCCGCGCGTTTGGCTTCCATGGATACACCTCGCTAGTATCAAGTTTCACACTTCTAGAGTATTGTAGCACGGCGCGGACGGCCGTTTTCAAAATTGTGCGAATTAGCGCAGAAAGCTGTATAGTGGAAGGACGAGCGTTATGTTATCGTTTGGAGAGCAGGCGATTTATGCTGCGCAAATTTATTCGTTAGGTGGTTGGAGCTATGTCAACAAAAAAAGGGGCTAAGGCGGGCGGATCGCGTTATTTCGTTCTGTATACGGCCATTATTATTGTGGTGGCAGTCGCGTTGTTTGTCATTAATCAGCAGTCAAAGGGCGGAGACAACGAAAATGTGAGCATGGACAGCGCGCCGTCGACGGTTGCTCAGCCCGTGATGGGCGACGCCTCGGCGAAAGTGTCGATCGTCGAATTCGGCGATTACAAATGCCCTTCTTGCAAATTGTGGGGAGAGACGGTATGGCCTCAGCTGAAGGCGGATTACGTAGACACGGGCAAAGCGACCTTTTCCTACATCAACGTCCTCTTCCACGGCGAGGAATCGGTAACAGGCGCGCTTGCAAGCGAGTCGATGCTGAAGCTGCATCCGGATCAATTCTGGGACTTCCATAAAAAGCTGTTCGACGAACAGCCGGATAACGATCACGACAGCCTGTGGCTGACGGAAGAAAAGGTGCTTGAGGTCGCGAAGGCAGCCGTGCCGGATCTCGACGCGGAGCAGCTCAAAACGACGATGAATACAGAGGAAGCAAGCAAGCTTGTAGGTCTGGACGAAATTTTAGTCAACCAGTTCAACATAAAAGGAACGCCGACGATTATGATCAACGAAGTCCAAATCACGAACCCGTTCGATTACAAGGCGATTCAAGCGGCGATCGAGCAGGCGTTAAAGTAGGAGGCGCATTATGGAGCTCATCCGGCGAAATGTTTTATACCTGGCCTGGCTCGTCGCCGTCGTCGCGACGCTGGGCAGCTTATACTTTAGCGAGATCCGCGGGTTTATTCCATGCGAGCTGTGCTGGTATCAGCGGATTCTGATGTATCCGCTCAGCGTCATTCTAGGCATTGCGGCCTTCTATGACGAACATGCTATCCGCAAATACGTGCTTCCGCTGTCCATCCTCGGCATGCTGGTATCTTCGTTCCATTACATGGAGCAAAAGATTCCCGGCTTTGCGGCCATTAAACCTTGCACGAAGGGCGTGCCATGCAGCGGGCAATACATCAACTGGTGGGGATTCGTCACGATCCCGTTTCTTGCGCTAACCGCGTTTACGATCATTACCGTTCTTTTGCTCGTATTTAAAAAGAGATAAGAGGGCCGCGCTGCACGGGCGGATGGCAGGAAAGGAGAGGGATACGGCATGTCCGCAAGCTTGCTTCTCATTGAAGATGACGCGTCCATTAGCGAGATGGTCGAGCGCTATTTGATCCAGGAAGGTTACCGCATTACGATTGTTCAAGACGGCGGAAAGGCGCTTCGCGCCTTCGAGGAAGGCTCGTTCGATCTTGTGCTGCTGGATTTGATGCTGCCGAACGCCAATGGACTCGATGTCCTGCAAAGGATAAGGGAACGCAGCAAAGTCCCCATTCTTATCCTGTCGGCCAAGGATGGGGAGGTAGACAAGGCGCTGGGCTTACGTTTTGGTGCGGACGATTATATCGCGAAGCCGTTCTCGCTCCTGGAGCTTTCCGCTAGGGTAAGCGCGTCGATTCGAAGAGCGACGCAGTATGCGGCCCCGGCCGCCGAGCCGGAGCCTGAGGAGCCCGGGCGGAAGCTGCTAACGGTTGGCGAGCTGTGCATCGATCCCGATAACTTCTCCGTCGCTAAGCGCGGCGAGCCTATAAAGCTAACCGCCACGGAATTCCAGATTCTTAAACTGTTCGTTCAGAATCCGGCCAGGGTCTATACGAAGGCGATGATCTACGAGCTGATATGGAACGAAGACTATTACGGGGACGAAAATGTGATCAATGTCCATATGAGAAGGCTGAGGGAGAAGATCGAGGACGATCCGTCGAACCCGCGCTATATTCGCACATTATGGGGAATCGGCTACAGACTGGGGGAAGGCTTATCATGATTCCTGCAGCCATTGCGCTGATTCTTTTTTTATTGCTGATGTATTTATATGAGAAAAGAAGAAGCCGGGCCTTGCGCAGGCAGCTTCGCTATATTTCGGAGAAATTGAACGAGCTGGCCTGCCGGCCTATGGCTTCCAATGAGCGCGTGCAGCTTATAACCGACCAGCCCGAGCTGAGGGAGCTGCTGCGGTCCGTCAATCAATGGCTCGATCTCGCCGGCAAGTCCGCATCCGATTACGCGATGACGGAGCAGGCGATGCGCAAAATGCTATCGAATGTGTCGCATGATTTGAAGACGCCGCTCACGGTCGTGCTCGGGTATGCGGAGATGCTGGAACGCAATCCGGATGCCGAGCCTGAGGAGCGGAGACGGCTGCTCGGACAAGTTCGCCGGAAGACGCTTGAAGTGCTGGAGCTGATGAACGCGTTCTTCGATCTCGCGAGGCTGGAGTCGAACGATACTGAGCTCCCTCTTGCGCTGCTGGACGCCGGCGAGCTGGCGAGAAGGCGCTTATTGGAATATTACGATCTGCTCGCAGCCGATCGTTACGAGGTGGAGCTCGACATTCCGGATCGGCCGCTGATGGTTTACGCGAACGAAGAGGCGTTGACGCGCATTCTGGATAACCTGCTGTCGAATGCCGTCCGTTACGGCGCGGCGGGGCGGTATTTGGGGCTGAAGATGGAAGAGCGGGATTCGTACGTTCTGATTGAGGTGGCTGACCGGGGACCCGGCATTCCGCTGCCGGATCAGCCCCGGGTCTTCGAGCGGCTGTATACGCTGGAGGATTCCCGCAACCGCAATGTGCAGGGAAGCGGACTCGGATTGACGATAACAAAGCGGCTTGTCGAAAAGCTCGGCGGCAGCATCTCGCTCCAAAGCGTACCCCATATCCGTACCAGCTTTACCGTCTCGCTGAAGCGGGCGGGGTTCGGTGATGACGAGCGAAAGTGAGAACACCTTTATCGAGGCATTTCAGAGATGACCGACCTTCTCGTTCCAATAGACTTGGAAACATATCAATTTTTATGCGGTAAGAAATAAGTAAGATTTTAGAAAGAAAGAAGAGAGGGACCCGCGTTAAGATAAGGACATAACGAATCAAGCGGGAGAGTGAAGGGATGACGGAAATAATCCGGACGCGGCTGCTCAGTAAAAGCTATGGGAAGTCGGACGTCGTAACGAATGTTAGCATGCAAGTCCGCAAGGGCGAAATATACGGTTTTCTTGGCCCGAACGGCGCGGGGAAGTCAACCGTCATGAAGATGCTCCTTAATTTGGTGAAGCCGACGGGCGGGGAAATCGAGTTGTTCGGCGAGCGTCTCATGCCCACGGCGGTGGAGCCGCTCAAGCGCATCGGCCAAATGATCGAGACGCCGGTCTTTTATGAGAAGCTTACGGCTCAGCAAAATTTGGAGCTGCATGCGGAATATATGGGCTATTATCGGTCAGGAGCCATTAAGGAAGCGATGGAGATGGTTCAGCTGAGAGGCGTTGAAGGCAAGCCGGTCAAACAATATTCGCTCGGCATGAGGCAGAGGCTCGGCATCGCCAGAGCGATTATGACGAAGCCGGAGCTGCTGCTCCTGGACGAACCGATTAACGGACTCGACCCGGAGGGCATTCAAGAGATGCGCGTGCTGTTCCGCAGGCTTCGGGACGAATATGGGATAACGCTGCTTATATCAAGTCATCTGCTCGCCGAAGTGGAGCAGGTAGCGGATACGATCGGCGTTATCGACCGGGGGCGGCTGCTTCAGGAAGTATCGATGGAGAGCATTCGCCGTTCCACGACGAATTACATCGAAATTACGACCTCCGATCCGAAGCTTGCGGCTTATGTGCTTGAAGATAAGCTGAAGCTGCGGAATTTCAAGCTGGCCGGCGGAAACGCGCTTCGCGTATACGATGCGTCCGTTACGCCGGAGGAGCTGTCCAAAGGTTTGATATTGAACGATGTTCCGGTGGAATCGATCAATCGGAGACATCATTCCCTCGAAGATTATTTCCTGGAATTGACGCGCGGAGGTGGAAGCCATGATGCATTTAATCAAGCTGGAGCTTAAAAAAGGAAAAATGACGGGATTTTTATGGGGCTCCGTATTGACCTACGGCATTATGATCGGCTTTCTGCTGCTTATCTATATGGTGGAAGGATCAAGCCAGACCGATCCGGTATTCGTCAGCTACGAGGAAATGCTCGGCTTGATCGATACGCTGGTGCGGGCGACCTTCATTATTTACGCTTCCGCGCTTCTCTCCCGCCTTATAATTAGCGAGTTCCGGGATAAAACGATGGCGCTGCTGTTCACCTACCCGGTTAATCGGAAAAAGCTGATTTTCGCCAAGCTCAGCATTGTCTTCTCCTGGACATTCGTCAATATCGTGCTTGCAAATGCGATTATGGGAGCTTTGTTTCTGGCCGTTAATACGAAAATGGGGTACGTGGACGACACGATCACAACGGAGCTGCTGTACCGCCATGGCGCGCATGTGGTCATGCATGCCATCGCGGCTGCCGGCATGAGCTTGCTTCCGCTCGCCGTCGGCATGCGTAAAAAATCGATAACGTCCACCGTTATCAGCTCTGTTTTTATCGTAATGGTTGTATGCTCGAATAACATGGGCTTTAGTCTAAGCTCGATTATCGCGATTCCGCTCTCGCTTGGCGTGCTGGGGGTGCTGCTGACTTATCTCAGCTTCCGAAATATCGACAAGGTAGACGCCGCATAGCCGTATGGGCAAATCTGGCTCAACGCGCGTGGAGACGAAATGCAGGTAAAAGCCCGCCAACCGTCAAGTTGGCGGGCTTTCGACTGCTCATCGACCGGTTACTCCAGTCCGTATTCCCGTTCGACCTTGCAAATGCGGACCTTGTACTGCCGGTACCATTCCTGCTTGCCCCGGTCCTGCGCGACGCGATGGGCTTCGTTTCTTTTCCAGTTCCTTATCGCTTCAAGGCTGTCCCAATAAGAGACGGTAATGCCTGAGCCCGACGCGTCCCGGACGCTTTCGACGCCGATAAATCCAGGCTGCTCGGAGGCAAGCTGAACCATTTGATCCGCCATCGCTCCGTATCCGTTATCTCCTTCCGTCCGCTGGCTTGTAAAAATAACCGCATAATAAAAGTTCTGGCCTTCCCGCGCCGTATTCTCCATCCTGAAACTCTCCTTTTATCGGTGGGGTGTCATTGAATATTTTGATTATAGCTTTATAATAAAGATAAATAAAATGAATGTTTGTCAATCAAAGGATGAATTCATTTCATGGAAAAGGCGGGAGCGTCTTGTCTCTGTTTAAATATCAGATTCTCTGCACGGCCGTGGAGCTTGAAAGCTTAACGAAAGCGGGCGAGCAGCTGAATATTACGCAATCGGCGGTCAGCCATGCCATTTCCAGCTTGGAGCGGGAGTTTGGAGTGACGCTGCTTGCGAGGAATCGAACCGCCGTACGGCTTACGGCGGACGGTGAACGGATGATCCGTCTTATGCGGGAGATGCTGCAATTAAACGAACAGCTCCATCAGGAAGTAGCGGCCATTAAAGGGATTGAACGAGGAACGGTCAGGCTCGGCACCTTCACCAGCGTCTCGATTCAATGGCTGCCGGGTATTCTCAAACAGTTTCACAGCCAGTATCCGCTTATCGAAATCACCCTGCAGGATGGCAGCTACCAGGAAATCGAGGATTCACTCGCGAATGGAGGCATCGATATCGGGTTCGTCAATCTGCCGGCGGCGGAAGGCCTGGAGACCATCGCCCTCCATAAAGACAGGATGGTATGCGTGCTGGAAGCCGGGCATCCGCTTGGCCGGCTATCCGAACTGGAGGTCGGGCAGCTGCAGGATGAGCCTTTTATTATGCCGGCCGCGGGCTGCGATAACGATGTCAGAAGAATTTGCGCGGAAAGCCGGTTTGCTCCGAATATCAAATATCAGCTGGAGGACGATCAAGCGATTCTCGCCATGGTAAGGAACGGACTTGGGGTAAGCATACTGCCGGAGATGATCGTGGCGGGGCAATCGGACGGCATATGCGTCCTCCCGCTGGCCGGCGGCCATTACCGCGCGGTCGGACTGGCGGCCAGGTCGTTCGGGAAATGCTCCCCCGCCGCTAAAAAGCTAATCGATTACGTGGCCGATTGGGTCCATCAAACCTATCAAGGAGGTAGCAGTCATGCTTAAAGCGCTGCTGCGTGAAAACTGGCCGGAACGGGCGGGGGAGCTGCGGGAGAGAGACGGCGGTTGGAACAACTCGACGTATTTTATCGCCAACGAACATTACCGATCCGTGCTGCGCGTCTACGCTCACGGCGATTTGGAGAAAATCCGCTTCGAG
Organism: Paenibacillus nanensis; assembly: GCF_003583765.1. Taxonomy (GTDB): domain Bacteria; phylum Bacillota; class Bacilli; order Paenibacillales; family Paenibacillaceae; genus Pristimantibacillus; species Pristimantibacillus nanensis. Next base: position 29,106 of record NZ_QXQA01000021.1, on the reverse strand, counting down.
CATGAGCTGTTAATCCGATTAAGCGGATTGCCGCTTAGCTTCGGGGTGCCGTCCCCGATCCCGTCGCGATCCGGCAGCACAATCGTTCCGCTCGGCGACGGCAGCGGCAAGCTCGCATGCTTGTTCCGTTATATCGAAGGGGTGTCTCCGGCCGGAGGGAGCGATGTTTTTGCTTATTCCTTCGGACGAGCGGCCGGAGAACTGTCAGCTGCGCTGACCGCCGTGCGGCCCGGTCTTCCCGCAGCTTATCCGCCATACTATCGGCTGAAGGAGGCGTATCCGGATTGCGATATCCGGACCACCCGCGATTTTTGCCTTCGTCCGCCGGCGCCGTTTGAGCATCTGCGGGAGGAGCTAATGGTGCTGCACGCGGCTTACACTCAAATTATGGATTCGCTCGAAGGGCTGGAGAAGCTTCCTCATCAGCTGGTGCATGGCGATTTGAACGCATCCAACCTGCTCGTTTCTCCCGAATCTCCGTCCGAAGTGACGGCGCTTCTCGATTTTGAGTTTTGCACGCGGGATCTAAGGGTCATGGAGCCGGCGGTTATCCTCTCCGGCTTGCTTGGCGCTGCGGGAGAAAGGGAGGCCGTCCGTTTATTTTGCCGGGGGTTCGGCAGTCAGGTGCGGCTTCACGCGGATGAAATGGAGGCCATACCGGCCATGATCCGGCTTCGGCAGGTGGATGTTTTTCTGCATTTCCTGACCCGGTATTTGAACGGAACGGACGAGGCGGATGTGCTGCAAAAGCAGGCGCGAATGCTATCCTCCGCCCTTCAGGAGCTGGCGGCGAAGGAGTGGCTTGCCGAGGAGCTGCTTGCGCTGAGGGAGGGATAAAACCGCAAGATTGTGCGGCTTACAGGGCTCTGCCATGTGGTACAACTAAAGTAGGATAACCGAAGGCAAGGAGGTTGAGAATGGATAACGGGAAGCGTAAGGAGCATTTGCACGAAAAGAGCGGGGAGCGCGGAGCGGCCTCGTCTGAGATGTTCGTCGTACAGACGCCGGAGCTGTTCCGGTTCGAGCCGAATTTGCGTTATTTGGCGAGGTCGTCGAACGAATGCATGTACAGAATCGAGGACGGCTTCGTGTATAAAGCGATTTCAGCTGGGGAGGATGCGGCTGTCATACAAGTGGGCGAGTCGCCGGAAGGCGGACTTGCCGTTCGGCTGTTAGGCGCTGCGTCTGGCAGTAGAGCTGGCGAAGGTTTGCGCGCAGCGGCGATGCGGGAGGTGAAGGAATGGTTCGACCTGGAGCGCGATCTGTCGCCCTTTTATGCGCTGGCGGCTTCGGATCCGCTGCTGGTGGAGCCGGCGCGGCGTTTTTACGGGCTGCGCCTTATGGGCATTCCCGACCTATTCGAAGCGCTCTGCTGGGGCATTATCGGCCAGCAGATTAATCTGGCGTTCGCGTATACGCTGAAGCGAAGGCTGGTGGAAGCCTATGGGCGGCCGATTGATGCGGACGGCCATCGGTACTGGCTGTTCCCTCGGCCCGAGGAAATCGCGGCGCTGTCGCCGACGGATCTGGAGCCGCTTCGCATGACGGTTAAGAAATGCGAATATTTGATTGGCGCGGCCGAGGCCATCGCCTCGGGAACATTGTCCAAGGAAAGGCTGACGGCGGCCGGCAGCTTGAAGGAAGCGGAGAAGCTTCTGACCGGCATGCGCGGCATCGGGCCTTGGACCGCGAACTACGCGGTGATGCGCTGCCTCAGGCTTCCGGACGCGTTCCCGATCGACGACGTCGGGCTGCATAACGCGCTCAAGCAGCAGCTCGGGCTCGACCGGAAGCCGACGAAGGCGGAGCTGCTTGAGCTGTCGAAGGGCTGGAGCGGCTGGGAGGCGTACGCTACGTTCTACTTGTGGCGGCTGTTGTATTAAACGCAGCTCAGCTTAAGAGTTAGACCGAGTATTGCCGCCTCCAAATGGCCCGCCAAACCGGACCAGCACATGCCACATATACTTTAGCTCCTGCAGCACTTCATCTACGCTTCCGCGGTCGGCCCACGCATCCGGATCGCGCCGCAGATCGACGACGGCGGCGCCGATCGCGGCGGCGTCGATAAAGCCGCCACACGCGATCCTTCTGCCCAAAGAAGGCATACCCGGTCCTCTGAAATCGGCGGGCACCTCATCCGCCCTCAGCGCAAATCCCATATGCCAGTGGAGCTTGATGCTATATTTGGAGCAAAGCTGCTGAAGCGTTTCTCCGATTTCCGTCCCCTTGAACGAAGGATCGGCAACGAGCAGGTCCGCGTCCTCCCGTAACGAAACAGGGCCATGAACTTGAGCCTCGATGTAATGATTCAGATTCCGTCCGGCATTCCGGTCAGACAAATTCCCAAGCGGCTGATCGGTACAATCCTGCAGGCGGCGGATCAGTCTCGGAGGCGTCAAATCGCGCTCGCCGATCGCATATTCCAGAATAAAGGCATCCGTGAACAATGCGGCGAGCACATCGTCGAATTCCGCCAAGGTGCCTCGTTGCTTCGGGTCCTGGTGCGAATCCAGATAGGTGAACGTGCAGCGCGAGGAGACCTCCGGCTTAAGCAGGAAGTAGCAGGAGCCGAATCGGGGCGCCGGTCCGTCGGGATGCAGCATAAAGTCAAGCGCGCCGTATTTGGGCCGATCGCTGTCCGGAACGCCTTCCTGCTGATAGGCGCCGCCGAACAGCCGCTCTTCCCACAAATCTCTTGCGCCGCCCGAATAGGCGGTAACGCTGCCGTTCGAAATGCGGGTGACGAATTGGCTTTCATATACGCCGTCCTCCAGAAGCGCCTGGGCGACGCTGCGCTTGCCGGCAGCCGGGCGGTCGGGATGGAAATGCAGGGCTACACACGCGTTATGCTTAAACTTAGCCGCCGCGTTTTCGAACGTTTCCCATCCGATATTGGACATGCCGAAAATGTCCTCCAGAGATTGCCGCGCCTCGCTCCTTCGGGATTTGGCATATTGCGCAACATGCTCCAAAGCCTGCAGCTGAGCAGTTGTCAGTTCTCGTTTTGTGGACATTTCTACTCCCCCTTAAATCGTCTCCCGTACTTTTTTGTAATACTGAGCCGGGGACACCCCCGTAAACTGCTTGAACACCTTGCTGAAATAATACGGATCGTTCAGCCCCGTCAAATAGCCGATTTCCCCAAAGCTCATATGCGTCGCCTGAATCAGCTCCTGCGCGTGCTGAATGCGGACTTTGTTGACGTACCGCGTAATGGTGTGACCCGTAATGTCTTTGAAAATCCGGTTCAAATAATCGTAGTTCGATTCGAATTCCCGCTCAATCCGCTCGCTGCTTATTTTTTCGGTGTAGTGAAGGTGAATAAAGTCAAGCAGCGCGTGCACCTTGGCTACAGCCTTGGAGCCCTTCCCTCTCTCGTTCTGCAGCACATGAAGGAAATAATCCCGCGACAGCTCGATCAGGAGCTCGGAGAAGCGAAGCGCGGTTAAGCCGCGGTTGTAATGCTTGCGCCGGTATAGCAGCAGCAGCTCATTCATCGCGTACATCGTCTGATGGAAGCTGTTTTTGTCGGAAAGCGTATGGCGTTTCGGGAAGTAATAACCGCTCTCATCCTCGAGCTCTCCGCTGTCCTCGAGCAGGATGCTTTTCGCAAGCGAGAACGGGTCTTGTTCGGCAGCCGCGCTCATCTCCGGGTGCTTGAAGTGAAAATAGTAGTAGTCGCAGGTCGCTTTTTTTGTCCCTTCGTGATCGAGTCCCGGCTCGAGAAGCAGCATATCGCCGCGCCGCAGGACGTATTCCACGCCGTTCTCCCTCATGTGCAATTCGCCGTTTTTTATGACGTATAAAATCTGCTCATCCGTATTCCGATGGAAATGGATCCAGGGGGACTTGTAAGAAACGTAGCCGATCAGCAAAATTTTGGGGACGAGCCCGACGTTCATTTTCAGCATGCCGCACCTAACCTCCCCTGCTTAAAAAGTCGCTATTGTACAAAAAGGGTCACCTTTTCGCATTTTCGATTATTCTAGCACACCCTATACTGTTCATGGAACGACAATCCGTATAACGAATGGATGGTGCATATGAAAAAGCTGAAAATCGGCGTAATCGGACTGGGCGGCATCGCGAATTTTCATATTGGGGGCATCGAGCAAAGCCCGGACGCGGAGCTGTGGGCAATATGCGACGTGAACGAAAAGGCGCTTGCCGAAAGAGGCGACGCGCTGCGCATTCCGGAGGAACGCAGGTACGCAAAGCATGAGGATATGCTCCAAAATAAAGAGCTCGACGCGGTGATGATCGGGACTCCGAACTTCAATCATTTTCAAGTGGCTTTTGACGCGATCCAATACGGCATGCCTTTTGCGCTGGAGAAGCCGATTGCGATGAATACGAAAGAAGCGGAAATTTTGCGCGAGGAGCTGGGGAAGTCGCCGATTCCGCATATGGTGTGCTTCACGTACCGGTATAAAGCGGCAGCGCGCTACGCCCGGCAGTTGATCCGCGAAGGGAAGCTGGGCCGCATCCATCACGTGTACAGCCAATATTTGCAGGGCTGGGCGATCAATGAGGAGGTTCCGCTCGTCTGGCGCTTCAGCAAAGAGCTTTCAGGCTCCGGCGCCCTGGGCGATCTCGGCTCGCATATTCTCGATCTTCACCGGTTCCTGGTAGGCGAGACGGAGAAGGTGATCGGGCATGCCGACACGATTATCCGGGAACGCAGCCTTCCGAGAGGCGAGGGCACAGGCGAGGTTGACGTCGACGATTTCTGTCATGTGCTGGCCAAGCTGGAGGGCGGCATTTCTTCCTCCATGGAAATTTCGAGGTTCGCTTACGGACGGGGCAACTACCAGCGGATCGAAATTTACGGCTCTAAGGGCTCGCTCGTTTATAGCTTGGAAGAGAACGACACGCTCGAGGTGAATTTCGCCGATGAGGAAGGCGGCTTCCGCAGCGCGGACATTCCGGAGGCTTGCCGGGCGGAGCAGATGCAGTCCTTCTTCAACCTGCTGCTCGGCAAGGCGGACGGGCTGGACGCGACGATCGAAGATGGTTATATCAATCAGCGGACGCTGGACGCGATTATTGAATCGTTCGAGCAGGAGCGGTGGGTGTCGGCGAAGTAGAAGGCGATTTGCTTGATGGAGGCTTTTTAGCAGATCAGCATTTTTCATAGGAGGAGAAGCAATGGCAGCGATTAAAGTAACGGTATGGAACGAATATCGGCATGAGAGACAGAACGAGCATGTGGCAAGCATTTATCCGGAGGGCATTCACAATGCGATCGGGAATTATTTGAAAACGCAGGAGCGTATCGAGGTGCGGACGGCGACATTGGATGAGCCCGAGCACGGACTAACCGACGAGGTGCTGGCAAATACGGATGTCCTGATCTGGTGGGGACATTTGGCGCATGGCGAAGTGCGCGACGATATCGTGGAGAAGGTGCGGACGCGCATATTGGACGGCATGGGGCTTATCGTGCTCCATTCCGGACACGGCTCCAAGCTGTTCGAGCGCCTGCTCGGCACGAAGACGGGCACGCTGAAATGGCGCGACGACGGCGAGCGCGAGCGCGTATGGGTGATCGAGCACGGCCATCCGATCGCGGAAGGGCTCGGCGATTATTTTGAAATTCCGAAGGAAGAGATGTATGGAGAGCGGTTCGAAATTCCGGCTCCGGACGAGCTCGTCTTCATCTCTTGGTTCGAAGGCGGCGAAGTGTTCCGCAGCGGCTGCTGCTACCGCCGCGGCAAAGGCAAGCTGTTCTACTTCCGTCCGGGCCATGAGACGTTCCCGATCTACCACCAGCCGGAGGTGCTGAAGGTCATCTCCAACGCCGTCTATTGGGCGGAGCCTGTTGCAGGCGCATCCACCAAGGCCGGCCGCGTCGACCCGATCGAGCCGATCGGGAAGGCGAAGTAAACAGGGCGATTTCGTATAGAACTAGTGAGTAAAGAACAAGTAGTAAAGAACAAGTAGTAAAGAACAAGTAGTAAAGAACAAGTAGTAAGAACAAGTAGTAAAGAACAAGTAGTAAAGAACAAGCTAGTTAAAGACAAAGCGTCTCTCCACGTCGGCCGAACCGGCGCAGGGAGATGCTTTTTTTGTTTTGAGGCAGAACGGAATGAGGAATAAGTCGGCGAGACCGTCTTAAATGTGCGGAATGCGGGGGTTTGGCAGAAAAAAGTCGGCGGGACCGACTTAAATGTGCGGAATGCGGGAGTTTGGCAGGAATAAGTCGGCGAGACCGGCTTAAATGTGCGGAATGCGGGAGTTTGGCAGGAATAAGTCGGCGAGACCGGCTTAAATGTGTGAAATGTGGGAGTTACGTAGGTATAAGTAGGCGAGACCGGCTTAAATGTGAGGAATGCTGGAGCTTGGTGGAACTAAGTCGGCGAGACCGGCTTAAATGTGAGGAATGCTGGAGCTTGGTGGAACTAAGACGGTGAGACCGACTTAAAAGTGCGGAATGCGGGAGTTGGGCGGAACGAAGGCGGCGGGACCGGCTTAAATGTGTGAAATGCGGGGGTTTGGCAGGAATAAGTCGGCGAGACCGGCTTAAATGTGCGGAATGCGGGAATTTGGTGGAACGAAGACGGTGAGACCGACTTAAATGTGCGGAATGCAGGAGTTGGCTGGAATAAGTCGGCGGGACCGACTTAAATGTGCGGAATGCGGGAGTTGGGCGGAACGAAGGCGGCGGGACCGACTTAAATGAGCGGAATGCGGGAGTTTGGCAGGAAAAAGTCGGCGGGACCGACTTAAATGTGCGGAATGCGGGAGCTTGGTGGAACGAAGGCGGCGGGACCGGCTTAAATGTGCGGAATGCGGGAGTTGGGCGGAACGAAGGCGGTGAGAGCAGCTTAACACGCCGGCGTGCGGGGGGTGCACTTTATTCCGCAACATGTGATTATTGCACGTTTCCGCGGGCGGGCGGCTCTTTCATACTTAGAGCATAAGCACGCAAGGAGTGAGCGAGATGAAAAAAGCGTTTTGGAAAGAAGCGGTTGTGTATCAAATCTACCCTCGGAGCTTTATGGATTCGAACGGGGACGGCATCGGCGACTTGCAGGGCATCGCGTCAAAGCTGGATTACTTGAAGGAGCTGGGCGTGGACGTCATTTGGCTGAGCCCGGTGTTCAAGTCGCCGAACGACGACAACGGCTACGATATAAGCGATTACCGCGACATTATGGACGAATTCGGCACGATGGCGGATTGGGAGCAGCTGCTCGAAGGCATACACGGCCGGGGCATGAAGCTGATGATGGACCTCGTCGTGAACCATTCGTCGGACGAGCATGCGTGGTTCATGGAATCGCGGTCGTCCAAGGACAGCCCGTACCGCGATTATTATATTTGGCGCCCCGCGAACGAGAAGGGCGAGGAGCCGAACAACTGGGTGTCGTTCTTCGGCGGCTCCGCATGGCAGTACGACGAGGCGACAGGCGAGTACTTCCTGCACCTGTTCTCGAAGAAGCAGCCGGATCTGAATTGGGAAAACCCGACGCTTCGCAAAGAAGTGTACGATATGATGACGTTCTGGCTCGATAAAGGCATCGACGGCTTCCGCATGGACGTTATCAACTGCATTTCGAAGACACCTGGCTTGCCTAGCGTCGGCGAAGACCGGTACGCGTGGGGCGGCGAGCATTTTATGAACGGTCCCCGCATCCACGAGTTTTTGCAGGAAATGAACCGCGAGGTGCTGTCCAAATACGACATTATGACGGTCGGGGAAATGCCGGGCGCGACGGTGGATCAAGCGAAGCTGTACACGGGCGAGGACCGCGGCGAGCTCAACATGGTGTTCCAATTCGAGCACATGGACGTCGACTCCGGCCCCGGCGGCAAGTGGGATGTGCGGCCTTGGACGCTGAAAGGGCTGCGGGATATTTTGCACAAATGGCAGGTAGGCCTGGAACATACGGGCTGGAACAGCCTGTATCTGAACAACCATGACCAGCCGCGTATGGTTTCGCGATTCGGCGACGCGGAGCGCTACCATAAAGAGTCCGCCAAAATGCTGGCGACGCTGCTCCATACGCTGAAAGGCACGCCGTATATTTACCAGGGTGAGGAGTTTGGCATGACAAACGTCAAATTCCCGTCGATTAACGATTACCGCGATATCGAGACGCTCAATATGTACCGCGAGCATCATATCGAGCAAGGCAAGCCAGAGGCTCAAACCATGGCATCGATTTATGCCAAAGGAAGAGACAATGCACGGACGCCGATGCAGTGGGACGCTTCACCGAACGGCGGTTTTACAACAGGAACGCCGTGGATCGCGTCCAATCCGAACTACGTAACCATTAACGCGGAGCAGTCTATAAACGACCCGGACTCGATCTTCCATTATTATAAGAAGCTCATCGCGCTTCGCAAGCAGCACGCCATCATCACCTACGGCCGTTACGAGCTCATCCTGCCGGAGCATGATGAAATCTATGCCTATACGCGAGAGCTGGACGGCGAATTGTGGCTTGTCATGCTGAACTTCTTCGGCGGAGAGCCCGTATTCGAGCTTCCGGAGCATTTGGCGCATAACGCAAGAGAGCTGATGATCAGCAGCTATGATGATGTCGACGCGGCGCAAGACATCCGACATTTGAAGCTCCGTCCATACGAGGCGAGAGTGTACAAGCTAACGGTATAAGGGAGCTTCCCGGCACCGCTCCGAAAGGGTGTAACATTTACACCCTATCGGAATATCGCACACCATGCCAGGTACAAGCAGCATCCACACACGAGAAAATACGACACGACAATGAGAATGAAAACGGTTACCCCAGATCGTCTCCCGCGAGATAATCAGAATGTAACTACTCAAGAGAACAGAGGGGAGCAATAGAGAATGAAAGCGATGAAAAAATCGGCTTTGGCGGTAATGGCTCTAGTGCTGGTGCTTGTCATGGCGGCATGCGGAAGCGGCAATAATGGCGCGAACAACGCAGCCGACAACGGCACAAGCAACGGCGGAGAAAATAAACCGTCCGGCAAAAAAGTAACGATTGAATATTGGCACACTTACAGCGACGCGGAAGAGAAGGCATTGGTTGAAAAGATCAAGCCTGCATTCGAAGCTGCATATCCGAATATCGAACTGAAGCTGACTCGCATGCCGTATGAAGGCTTGAAGCAGCAAGTAATTGCAGGCGTTGCGGGCGACGCTGCTCCGGACCTGATGCGTATGGACATCGTATGGGTGCCTGAGTTCGCGGCGCAGAACGCGCTGATGGACGTAAGCAAGCTGGAAGGCTTCGAAGAGTTGAAAGCAAGCGTATTCGAAGCTCCGATGGCAACTAACTTCTATAACGGCGGCTACTACGGCGTGCCGGTGAACACGAACACAAAGATCGCGATCTACAACAAAGCGACGCTAGAGGAAGCGGGGCTGACGGAAGCTCCGAAAACAATGGATGAACTGGTTGCCGCGGCTAGAACGCTGAAGGAAAAAGGCAAATACGGCATCGGCGTATCCGGCATTCATGCATGGGGGCTTGGCCCTTGGTTCTGGAGCCTTGGCGGCTCCATCACGAACGAAGATTACACCAAAGTCGACGGTTACCTGAACAGCGAAGCAAGCGTGAAGGCGCTGCAAACAATTGTAGATTGGAACAACGAAGGACTCGTACTGCCGGTCATGCTGGGCGGCGAGCCTGGCACATGGGACGGCATTATTAGCGGCGACTACCTGATGAGCGACGACGGCCCTTGGTTCTACAGCACGAAGATTGCAGAAAAAGAACAAACCGGCTTTGATCCGATGGAGCAAACGGTTAGAGCGCTTATGCCTGCGGGCGAAGGCGGAAGCCGTTCCGTAATCGGCGGCGAGGATCTCGTTATGTTCGCCAACTCCAAGCATCCGGAAGAAGCCTGGACATTCGCGAAGTGGATGCTGACGGAGGAGCCGCAGAAGATGATGGCGGAAACGGGTCTGATCCCATCCAACAAAGCGGCTGCAGACGCTATGAAAACAATGGATATTCCATTCGTCGACACGTTCGTCGAGCAGCTTGAAACGGCATTGCCGCGTACGCCGATCCCGCAATGGGGAGAAGTGGAAGGCATCTTCAACCTAGCGTTCGAGAAAGCGATCCGCGGCGAGCAGGAGCCGAAGGCCGCGCTGGACGAAGCGGTTAAGCAAATCGAAGCGATTTTGAACTAACAAGAAGCAGCGAAAGCGGGAAGGGCGAATTCGCGGGGAGCAGCGGACGCTTCGGCGAAGGAGCCCTTTCCTGACTTAACGCGAACGTGTTTCATCTATTGAAAGGAGGCCTTCAGCTCATGTCCACTTCCATGTTGACGCCGGAGACGAAGCAAGTGCCCGTATCAAGCAAGAACAAATTCAAGCTAGGCCTGCGGCAATGGATGGCTGTGCTGCCCTTCGTGGCAATAGGCTTCATCGGCATCGCCGTATTCGTCATCTACCCGATGATTCGCAACATCATGATCAGCTTTCAAGACTACAGCATTATGCCGAACGCGGCGAATCCGTGGGTTGGCTTCGATAATTATACGAAAGTATTCCAGGATCCGAACGACCGGTTCCTTATCGCGCTTCGCAACACCTTTCTAAACGTACTGGCCACTGTGCCGGTCAACTGGTTTCTCGCGATTTTTTTCGCGGTGCTGATTAACGCTAAATTCGTCAAATTCAAGATTGCGTTCCGCACGATCTATTATTTGCCGATCGTAACCTCGTGGATTATTATCGCACTCTTGTTCAAATACCTATTCGCCGACGGCGACGGAGGCTTTATTAACTACATTCTTCATGCCAAGCTGGGCATCTTATCCGAGCCGATCTCCTGGCGCAGCAACTACTGGTCCGCAATGGTGATGATCTGGCTGTTCCATATTTGGAAGACGGTCGGCTGGGGCGTCGTGATTTATCTTGCCGCGCTGCAAGGCATACCGAAGGACATGTACGAAGCGGCCGACATCGACGGAGCGAATGCTTATCAGAAGTTCTGGCGCATTACGATTCCGCTGCTTAAGCCGATCACGCTGTTTATCGTCATCAATCTGATCAACGGGGCATTCGGTTTCTTCCCGCAGGTTTATTTCATTACGGCTGGCGGTCCGATGAACCAGACGCATGTTATCCCGAGCTTGATTTATATTGAAGCGTTCCAAAATCTGAAGTTCGGTCCGGCGGCTGCAATGGGCGTCATGATGGGACTCTTGGTATTCGTCCTGACGTATACGCAGATGAAAAAAATCGGAAAACAAAAAATGTTTTAAGGAGGAGCGCACATGAAAACATCGTTTATTAACAAGTTCATCGTCTACGCGGTTATCATAGCGGGCGCTCTTCTGTTCGTTTTCCCGTTCATCTACATGATACTGACGACGTTTTTCCAAGGAACCAACACGCTGCCTAAGCCGGATCAAGTATTCTCGGTGAAAGTCAACTTCTCCAACTACGTTACCGTTTGGAACAAAAACAATTTCGTGAACTACTTCATGAACAGCGTCATTGTGACGTCGGTTGCGATGGTGGGCTCCCTATTCCTGGGCGCGTTGACGGCATACGGCTTCGCCAGATTTACCTTCCCGGGCAAGGAGCTGGTATTCCGGATCTTCCTGCTCACGATGTTTATCCCGGGCGTCATCAACATTATCCCGCAGTTCGTCATCATCAAAGATATGGGACTCGTGAACACCTACAGCGGCTTATGGCTCGTCTACATCGCGGGCGGCGTCATCGGCAACGTTTTCTTCCTGCGCGGCTTTTTCGAGAGCATCCCGAAGGAGCTCGAGGAGTCCGTCCTGATCGACGGCGGGGGCAGCTGGCGCATCTTCTGGAACATTTATTTGCCGCAGTCGCTTCCCGCGCTCGGCACACTTGCGATCTTTATTTTCCAAGGCACATGGGAGGAATACTTCCTGGCGCTGACGCTCATCAAGAGCGAAGCGATGCGGACGCTGCCGATCGCGATTCTGATGTTCAACGACAAATATTCGACCAACTACGGCCAAGTGTTCGCGGCATCGATCATCGCGCTTTTGCCGGTCATCCTGCTCTATGTCACGTTCCAAAAAAAATTCGTCCAATCCGGCTTCAACGAAGGCGGCGTGAAGGGCTGATCCCATTATTCGCGACAAGGAGAACAATGAATCGATGAAATCGAACGTATTTCGCACGAAAACGGCCGTAACCTGCGCCGGCGCGCTCGTCCTCGCATCGCTTCTGGCCGGGTGCCTCGGCGGCGGCAAAACCGCCGTCCATCCGCAAGAGGCGGAGAACGGCGATCTGCTTGCTTATGTGACAACCGATAAAGCAAGGTATAATCCCGGCGATCCGGTCCGCTATACGCTTACGATGAACGAGTCCGGGCAGGGCGGCGAGCTGGTCGTCCGCTACAAGCATTTGAACGAGGTTGTGGAAGAGACGACCGTTAAGTGGGACGGTTCGCCGGAGGTGGCTTGGGAGTGGACGCCTGCGCAGGATGATTTCAAAGGCTATATGACGGAAATTTATTTGAAGCAGGACAAAAAAATCGTCGACCACGCGAATATCGCGGTAGACGTCTCCTCCGATTGGGGCAAGTTCCCGCGTTACGGCTATTTGGCCGATTTCCACGCGATGGACGCCTCCGAGCAGGAAGCGGTGATCGACCGGCTGAATCGGTTCCGGATTAACGGCATCCAGTTCTATGACTGGCAGTGGAAGCATCATATGCCGCTGAAGCTGGACGGCGGCGCTCCGGCATCCGAATGGCCTGAAATCGCAAACCGACTAGTCGCCTACGACACGGTGAAAAATTATATCGACCTCGCGCATGAGAGCAATATGAAGGCGATGAACTACAACCTGCTGTTCGGCGCCTTCGAGGATGCGGAAGCGGACGGCGTAAAGCGCGAGTGGGGCTTGTTCAAGGACCCGCTGCTGACGAATCAGGATATGCATCCTCTGCCAGACAGCTGGGCCAGCGATATCCTGCTGATGAATCCGGCGAACGCCGAGTGGCAAAATTATTTGTTCGAGCAGGAGAAGAACGTATTCGAGCATTTGCCGTTCGACGGCTGGCATGTCGACCAGCTCGGCGACCGGGGCAACCTGTACGACGGCAACGCGGACAAAGTCAACCTGCCGGCTGCATACGAGTCGTTCATGAACGCGGCGAAGGAAGCGATCGACGTCGACTACGTCATGAACGCCGTCAGCCAATTCGGGCAGGCGAACATCGCCAAGACGCCGGTGAAATTCCTGTACACGGAAGTATGGGACGCGCATCCGGGATACCGTAATTTGAAGGAAATTGCCGACCAGAATGCCAAGTACGGCAAAGGCGCGCTGAACACTGTTTTCGCAGCCTACATGAACTATGACCACGCCGACTCCAAAGGCGAGTTCAATACGCCGGGCGTCCTGCTGACGGATGCCGTTATGTTCGCCTCCGGCGCGTCGCATCTGGAGCTGGGCGAGAACATGCTGGCGAAGGAATATTTCCCGAACCGGAACCTTTCGATTCCCGCAGAGCTGGAGGACGCGCTGGTCGTCTACTACGATTTCTTGACCGCTTATCAAAATTTGCTCCGTGACGGAACGGCCGAAAAGGAGCTGGAATCGGTTTCGGCGGAAGGGGCGGAGCTGTCGGATACGCCGGAGCTTGGCAAAGTATGGAGCTTCGCCAAGGAAGCGCAAGGCCGGACGATGCTGCATCTGATCAACTTCACGGATGCGACGACGCTTAATTGGCAGGATAACAAGGCCGATCAAGCCGAGCCGATTGAAATTTCGGATCTGAAGCTGACCGTAAAAGCGGACGCCAAGGTGAAGAAGGCTTGGCTCGCTACGCCGGATTATTACAACGGTTCGGCCGTGGAGCTGGACTTCAAGCAGAAGGACGGCGAGGTTACGCTGACCCTTCCGAAGCTGAAGTATTGGGATATGGTTGTTTTGGAATATTAATACAATGCAAGGCGCCTCATGGGGGGCGTCTTTGCGTCGTTCATGCAGCCCTGCATGCAGAGATACGAATGACCATGTATACTAGAAATCCGGACAAAGGACGACGAGAAAGGCGGGATGCGCGTGGCGGAGATATGGCGAAAGCGGATGCGGATGTCTTTTACGGCCAAAATGATTACGGCTTTTGTTCTTGTGATTCTCATTCCTACCTTGTTCACCAGCTACTCCTTCTATGTGGTGTCGGGCTCGACCGTGAAGCGGAATGTGCGGGAGGCTTCCATCCAAATCGCAAAGCAAGGCGCCGATTCCCTGTCCTTCATCTTCAATGCGGGAAGCGACGTATCCGACATGATCTATATCGATTCGCGCATCCGGCATGTGCTGACGAATCAGCCTTCGGGCGGTCTCGATCTCGCGCAGTGGCGGGAGAACGAGGATTATATGAAGAGCTTTTTGAACAACGTCGTTTACTCGAGCTCCTTCGTAAATATCGTATACGTCCTGAAGAATCACGAAACGGGATGGGGCAGCGGCACGTTCTCGCGCATTAAGCTGGCCCGGTATTTCGTCGAGGAGCAGCCGTGGGCCAAGGAAGCGACAGCGCTTGAGGGCGGCCTGGTCTGGAATGCGATTGCCGCGGACCAGCTTAGCAGCGGCGGCGATTATACCGAGATGGTGCTGCCGATCGGGAGGGCGATTACGGATTACGCGAGCGGCGACACGGTCGGTTATATTCTGGTCAATCTGAACGGACGAAAGGTCATCGATAAGATAAAAGAGATGAAGCTCGGCGAGACGGGCGGCTTTCTGGTCGTCAACGATGAAGGGCGGATCATGGTGTCGTCCGACACGGGCAGCATCGGCAGCATCGTGCCGAACAAGGAGCTGCTCGGCCACATTACGGAGGATTCCCATATCGAATTCGAATATAAACAAGGCGATATTCCTTACTACGGCATAAAGCAGCCGCTCAGCAACGGCTGGCAGCTTGTCGGCACGGTGCCCGTCCATGAAATTACGGACCGGCTGAGCGCATTGCACAGCAATATATTGCGGTCGTTCGGCATCTTCACGCTGCTTGGAATCGGCATGGGGCTCGTCATCGCAAGCCGGGTAACGCGGCCAGTCAAACAGCTGACCAGGGGAATGAAGCAGGTGCAGAAGGGCGATCTGAACGTTCGCACCGATGTGCGTACGAATGACGAATTTGGACTGATGAGCCATCAGTTCAACAAAATGATTACCGACATCAACGTGCTGATGGAGCAGGTGACGGAGGAGCAGCAGAGGAAGCAGGAGGCCGAGCTGCGCGCCGCCGTTCATCGGATCAACCCGCATTTCCTGTTCAACACGCTCGGCACGATCCGTTGGCTGATTAAATACGGGCAATCCGAACAGGCCTACGAGGGGATTTCTGCCTTGACCCGGCTTTTGGAAGCCAATATGGGCCGCAAAGGCAATTTCGTCACCATAGCCGAGGAGCTTTCGGTTATCGAAAAATATTTGGTTATCCTTGAGATGCGGTACCATAAACGGTTTAAGCTGAATATTGCGCTTGACCCGGAGGCGGCTGGGCTTCTCGTGCCTCGGATGCTGATTCAGCCGCTCGTCGAAAATGCGGTGTTCCACGGCATCGTGCCTAAGGGCACGGACGGGGAGATTGGCATCGAGGTGAGTCGGGAAGGCGAAGCGGTTATGATTGCGGTCACGGATGACGGGATCGGCTTGCCTCCCGAGAAGGGAGACGTCATCGAATCGGTGGAAAAGGCGGTGAAGGAAGGCCACGCCGGCATCGGGCTCCATCACGTCCATGAATGCGCAAGGCTGTATTTCGGCCTCGGTTCGGGCGTAACGCTTGAAGCGCGGGAGGAAGGCGGCATGCTGGCGAGAATCGTCTTGTATCCGAAAAAAACGCCAAAGCAGGAAGGGTGAGCAGAGCATGTGGAGGGCAATGATTGTGGACGACGAGCCGATTATCCGCTTCGGAATTAAGGCCTCCGTCGATTGGACGCGGGAGGAGATCGAGATCGTCGCCGACTGCGCGAACGGCGCGGAAGCGATGAAGCTGCTGGAGGAGACCCCCGTCGATATATTAATTACAGATATTAAGATGCCGGTTATGGGCGGCCTCACCTTATCGAAGCAGGCGCTTGAGCGTTACCCCGACCTGAAGATCGTGCTCGTAAGCAGCTATAACGACTTTGAATATGTCCGGGAAGGGCTGAAGCTTGGCGTCGCGGATTACATTTTGAAGCATACGCTGGAGCCCGAAGAGCTGCTTCAAGTGATCCGAAGATGCAAGGCGATGCTGGAGACAACGCGTAAAGAACGAAGCTTGCCGGACAGTGAAGAGGATCGCGCGGCCGTGCGGAAGCGTCACGAAGGAGAATTAAAGCTTCATCTGCTCCAAAGAAGCGATCGTCTTCCGGACGGCGGATTTCCGGAATGGCTGAACGGCGAATATGTCGGCCTGGTCCTCATTCTGAACCGGGTGTACTGGATCGAAGAGCAGGAGGGCTATTTGCATAAATCCGTCTTGCTGGAGCAGCTGACAGAGTCATTGCACGAGCACGAACGGGAAGGGCTTGCGGTTCAGACGGGCGAGAACGAGCTGTTCTTTCTCTTGCCGAAGCCGCCTCAGGCCGCCGCATGGGAAGAGGATGCCTGCAGCGCCAGGCTGCAGCGGCTTGCAGGCAAGCTGAAGTCGGAGATCGGGGCGAGCGTCACGATCGGTTACACGCTTGGGCGCGGAGCGGATCGGATTCGAGCCGTCTACGCTGAGAGTCAATCGGCCTCCAACCGGGGCTTCTTCGAAGGAATCGGCATCTACCGCTATCACCCTGACCTGGACGTTCGCCGGAACGGCATAAGGCTGCCTGAGCTAGCCCATGAGATCGCCGAAGCGAGCGGCGAAAAGGCGGCTTCTCTACTGGCCGACTGGCGCAGGGATTGGTCCGGCGGCGGCTGTCCGCCCCTGCAGCTGAAGGAGGAGGCGAGCCGCGTGCTCTCCAATCTGTTCAAGCAGCAGGTCGATCCGTACACGCTGGTCGAGTCGTTTGACCGTCTGTTCAAGTCGGAGACGCTGGAGGAGCTGTGTAAGACGCTGCTGGCCTGTATAGCCGATCTGCGCAAAGCCCGTTCCGACAGCTTCGACGCGATGGGCTCCACCCATCCGATCGACAAGGCGCTGGACTATATCCGCTCCCATTATGTAGAGACGCTGACGCTGCAGCAGGTGGCTGATTATGTTCATGTCAGCAAAAACTACTTTTCGATCCTGTTCAAAAAAGTGACCGGTGAAAATTTTATCGACTATGTCATTAAGCTTCGCGTGCAGCGGGCGAAGGAGCTGCTGGCAGGAGCGGATTTGAAGGTGTACGAGGTTGCGGAGCAGTCCGGGTTCAATGACGTGAAATATTTCAGCAAGCTTTTCAAAAAAATAACGGGCCTGTCTCCGGTTGATTACCGGGAGCAAAGGCATCACGAGGGCAAAGGCAGCGGGACGAAGGAAGGGGGAGACGCGTGATGGCAGCGGTGGTCCGGCGCCGTCTTCTTGCCGGGATCGTCCTCGCGGCGATGACGCTTGGCGGCTGCATGAACAATTCCATTATCGATGTTCCGGAAGCCGTTCAACGGATCGGCGACGAGAAGGAGAAACGGATTGTGATCTGGCATACGTACAGCGATGAAGAGACGATGATTTTCGAGCAGGCGGTCATTCCGGCTTTCGAAGCGGAGTATCCCGATATCGTTGTTGAATCGGTAAGACAAACGCATAATCAAGAGTACCACTCCGCCCTGCTGGCCCGCGCTTCGGCCGGCAAGACGCCCGATATCATTCGCATGGACTACACTTGGATACCGGGATTCGCGCAGAGGGGGCTGCTGCACGCCGTCGATTCGTTCCCGGACTATGAGAACGTGTCGTCCCAGCTGCAAGGCCGAATGCTGGATACGAACCGTTATAAAGGCCATGTCTACGGTCTACCGCTCAATATCACGACGAAAGCGGCGTTATATAACGCCCGTTTGCTGGAGAAGCAGGGCATTGCCGAACCGCCGTCGTCCTTCTCCGAGGTAATAAGCCTGGCCGAAAGCAACGATTATATCATCGGGATGTCGGGCATTGAGCTGTGGAACAGCATCCCTTATTTTTTCTCGCTGGGCGGACGGCTGGCGGATTCCGGTTTTACGAAGACGGACGGTTATTTCAACAGTCCGGAAAGCGTTGCGGCGATGGAGGAATTGCTTCGGCTGTTCCGAGATGGCGTCATCAACCCCTGGATGCTCGAAGGGAGCGCCGATCTCTGGAGCGAGATCTACACTTCAAGCCGCCTGCTTACGATTGATGAGGGCCCTTGGTACTACAGCATTTTGCTGAACAGCTCCAGCGTCGATGTGAATCTGCTTCAGCGCACGACGGTGGCGCCTTTCCCGGGCGGTGGCGAATACCGCTCGATAATAGGCGGGGAGAGCCTCGTCATGACAAAAGACGCGCGGAACAAACCGGAGGCTTGGACGTTCATGAGCTGGATGACCCGAAAGGAGACGCAGCTGAAGCTGATGGAAGCGGGACTGATACCGGCCAACTCGGAAGCGTTCGAGGAAGGAAGAAGCTTAAGCCTGCCGGTGAACAGCTACCTGAACCCGTTTATGGACGGCATCAAAGACGCCTTCTATCGTCCGGCTATACCCGAGTGGAACGAGATCGAGCAGCTGTACGACGCGGCGATGGAGGATATCTTTATTCGGGGCCGGGACATCGAGGAGACGCTGAATGAAGCGTCGGGCAGGATGGACGCCCTATTAAAGAGCCGCGGCAATATTTAAATTAGAAGCTTTCTCTCAATCGTTGGGAGAAGGCTTTTTTGTTTAGGCGCAAAATACGATTTATTTCGACATCGTTTAACAAAAATTAGTTGTAAAACGGGCTTTTATCCTATAGGATAAAATCTGCATATCCTGTGCATGCTGCTAGGTTACTAGGAAAAAAGATAGAGACATTTCATACATATTACCGCATTGGTTCCCGGAGGGCGGGAACAAGAGGGGAGTCAGACGAATTGCGAGTCAAGCTGGGGCCGATATTCGGTTTGCTTACGGCCGTTATGATTTTTTTGATGTACAGGGGGACGCTGGATTCCGTCGATTACTATTTCCAAGATCGGGTCATGCAGCAGGAAAGCGACGTGGACACGCGGATCGCCATTATCGCGATTGACGATCAAAGCCTTCTCGATCTGGGCGCTTGGCCATGGAGCCGGTCGGCGCATGCCATGCTTGTGGACATGCTGTCGGAGGGCAAGCCGGCCGTTATTGCGTTCGACGTCACGTTCCCAGCCCCGACGGAGGATACGGAAGCGGATGCGCAATTTGTCGATGCGGTAAGTAGAGCAGGCAATGTCGTGCTTCCGGTCTATGGCACCTTCCCGCCTTTTGCGGGCAGGGGCTTGATGGAAGCGGAGGCGATATCGGAGCCGTTCGCCGAGCTGAAAGAAGCGGCGGCGGCCACGGGACATATCAATACGATTCCGGACCGCGATAACGTTGTGCGCAGCACCTTGTACCAGTTCCGGTACGGTGACAGCGTCGTAGACAGCTTTGCTTGGACGATTTACCGGATGTTTATGGAGAAGAACGGGGAGAACGCCGAACCTGATAAGCTGCGTCTGGATGACTTCGGCCGCTTCCATATCGATTATACGAACGAGCCGGGCCAGTTCGAAGCGATCCCGTATACGGCCGTGCTGAGCGGCGAAGTTCCGGCGGATTATTTTACGGACCGCATTGTGCTGGTTGGTCCCTATGCCACCGGCTTTAAAGATGAATATTACACGCCGATGTCGGCCAAGACGGCGATGTACGGGGTCGAAATTCACGCCAACATCATTCAGTCGCTTCTTGACGAGCGCATGAAGAGTAAGCTGGATTGGCGATGGGACGCGCTTATTATGGCTCTGCTGGCCGCTCTTTCTTACGGGCTGTTCCGGAAGCTGTGGCTGGGCTTCGCGATCGGGGGCACCGCCCTCGCGGCAGCCGCCTTGCTCTTCGGCGGCAGATACTTGTATCAATCGGGCATTATTTTATCGACAGGTTATGCGGTCCTTCTTCTCGGAGCCTGCATCTTGTTCGCCATCATATACCGCTATGTGAGCGAAAGGCTGGAGCGCCGCAGGGTGACGAATATATTCGGCCGTTACGTCGCGCCGCAAGTCGTCGACGAAATTTTGAAGAGCGGCGACGAAGGGCTGCGGCTCGGCGGGACAAGGCGCGAGCTGACCGTGCTGTTCGTCGATATCCGGGGCTTTACGCCGCTGTCGGAGAAGGCGGAGCCGGAAGAGGTCGTCGGCATCTTGAACGAATATTTGGAGCTTGCGGCGAACTGCATTTTCCAATACGGCGGAACGCTGGACAAATTTATCGGGGATGCGGCGATGGCGATTTATAACGCTCCGCTGCTGCTCGAGAACCATGCGGTGAAGGCGGTCGAGACGGCATGGGCCATGAAGGAAGCGTCATCCGGGCTGCAGCGCAGGCTGCAGGAAAAGTACGGCTTGTCGGTTTCCTTCGGCATAGGCATCCATACAGGGCCGGCCGTATTCGGAAATATCGGTTCGAGGGCGAGGATGGATTATACCGCCATCGGCGATACGGTCAACACGGCGGCGAGGCTGGAAAGCATATCGAAGCCGGGACAGATTATTTTGAGTCAATCCGTTTATGAAAAAGTGAAGGACAGAGCGATTGCCGCTCCGCTCGGAGAAGCGAAGGTGAAGGGCAAGGAGCAAGGGATCGCGATCTATGAATTGGAGGGGTTGAAATGAAGGCATTCAAGCTAGCGCTGCTGTTTACGCTTGTTATTGCTCTGCTGGCGCCGGCTATCGCTATCGCCAAGGATTCCGACATGGCCGGCAAAGTCACGTCCACATCCGGCAAAGCGGAAGTGAAGAAGGGCGGGGGCTCCAAGAAGTTTGCCGCGTTTAAGGGAATGGCCATCGGCAAGGGCGATACGATATCGACAGGCAAGGACGGCAAGCTGACGATGGACCTTGGCAGCGATAAAGAGGTAGTATTTGGCGCCAATACGACTTTGACGGTGTCCGAGCTGACCAAAAGCGCCAAGTCTATGGGAGGGAAAACGAGCATCACGCTTTCCAAAGGCAGCGTCATGATCAAAATCAAGCAGAAGCTGGAGGGCGACTCAAGGTTTGAGGTCGAGACGCCGACGGCGATCATGGGCGTTATGGGCACGGAGTTCACCGTTGCTTACGAGGGCGGAGAAAGCTACGTCGGCGTATTCGAAGGAGCGGTATCGACAAGCTTCGGCGACGGCCTTAGCAGCCAGGAGGTTGTCCGCCCGGGCGAACAGCTGCTGATCGGCACGGACGGCGCGGGAGAGGTCGCTCCGCTCGAGCCTGAAGATCTGCCGCTTGTGGCGCTGGAAGATTATACGGAGCGCATGAAAGATAGCGGCGACGCCGAGCTTGTGAAGAAGGTGCAGGCGCTGCTTGAGACGAAACGCGCGGAAGCGGCGAAGGCGGCGGAGCAGCAGGACGAACCGCGTCCGACCAACATCGTGTATGAGAAGCCGACTCCGGCACCCGTTGTGACACCTGGCCCGACACCTACGCCGTCGCCGTCACCGAGTCCGTCGTCGAGTCCAACATCGAATCCGTCATCGAGTCCATCGTCCAGCCCATCATCGAGTCCGTCGCCGACTCCGGCTCCGTCCGGAGCGCCGGAGTTTGACGCGGAGGCGTTCTATGGCGATTTCTATTCGTATGTGATTGATGAACATACGATTCGCATGCCGTTCACAACCGATGTTGAGCTGGTGCCGAGCTCGAATGAAAATGGGGCTTCGCCGATTAGCGTGACTTTAGGGGAATGGTGTGAGACTTCAGACGGTTATGGTCCGTGTAAATTGGAAGTACAGGGCGTTCAATCGGAGGGGAACGAGCTTGTCATCACGTTAAGCGATCCGATGACCTATTTCGACCATGTGTATGTAGACGTGCGCGCCGGAGCCCTTCGCAACAAGCATTTCCCGGAGAAGGTTCAGACCGAGATTCAATCGGTGCGCATGGCGATCAACGTTCAGTCTCCTAATGAAGGAGAGGAATACCCCTTTATCGAGGGATTCCTTTTTGTCATCGTGACTGAACCTAGCTTGATCAGCTTCAACAAAGAGCATCCGAATTCTACCGGCTATACGGATATTTTTGTCCCTTCGAACTTAGGCTTAGAATCATTGCTGCTCAGCCAGCCGTACATCCTATCGTACTTTATTGATCCTGAATTAGGCGTGTTTGAAGACGAGATTACGGAGTTAACAGAAGATGATTATGAATGGGTAAAGAACGGAAACGGATGGAACCTCCGCCTGTTCGATTCGTTCCTTATCAAATTGAAGCTCGGATGGACTCACGGACTAATCGTTCCGGTTTACATCGACCGTGAAAATGACGCAGCATTATATATCGATATTGAAGTATGCGAGGAATCGGAAAATGCGGCGTGTCCCGCGCCGCCTGCAGAAGGAGTCGGGGTATAGTATGCTGAAACCAATTCAATCACCGGGCAAGAGCGGGTTATCCGCAAGAAAAACAATCGGCAGCGCCTTTCTTGCGGCGCTCGCCCTAGCAATAAGCGTGCCGGTATACGCGTCGCCGGCCGATCCGGCAGCCTCGCGCGGAGGGCATGAGGTCGTGCTCGAGGCCGAAGGGCTTGGAGAGCCATGGGGGCTGGCGGCTGGCAGAGATGGCGGCATCTATGTCGTTAACGCGTTGGGCTCCATCCTGCAATATAAGGATGGGGAAACAAAGGCTGTCGCGGGAATTGGCGAAGAAGGCTTTGGGGATGGTCCGGCTGACAAGGCGGCCTTTCGTTACCCGACCTTTGCCGCGATGAGTGCCGACGGGGAGCTGCTTATCGCCGACACGGATAACCATATCTTGCGCAGACTGGAAGACGGCGAAGTGTATACGACTGCGGGAAGCGGCGCCGCGGGTTACCGGAACGGCCTGTTCCACGAAGCGCGTCTTCATGCGCCATCCGGTTTGGCCGTTGACAAGGAAGGCAACGTATACGTGGCCGACACGCTTAACCATGTCATCCGCCGGATCGGCAAGGACGGCAAAGTCTCGAACTTTGCGGGCTCCGCAAGCGAGGAAGGCGGCTTTATGAACGGGCTTGCCGAATTCGCAAGGTTTAATGAGCCGACCGGGCTTGCTCTTGATGAGAAGGGCGGACTGTTCGTCGCCGATACCGGCAATAATGTCATCCGTTATATTTACAACGGACGCGTCAGCACGTATGCCGGCAAGCTGACGCCGGCAGACGAGTTCACCGGCTACCTGGAGGGCGGGTACCGAAACGGTCCGGCGAAGCAAGCGTTGTTCAATCGTCCTAGAGGTCTTGCTTATGCCGAAGGCGTGCTGTTCGTGGCGGACAGCTTGAACTACCGGATCCGCGCGGTGCAGCCGGATGGCGAAGTCATTTCTTTGGCGGGCGCAAGCGTTCCGGGCGAAGAGGTCGGTACGGGCGATAAAGCGCGGTTCAATCAGCCCTCGGGGCTGTTGTACCTTAACGGCAAGCTATATGTAACGGATACGCTGAACGGTGATTTGAAGTCACTGGCGGTCGAGCCGGAGGCGCTTACTCCGGTAAGAAGCGAAGAGGATATACTGGCGGAGGCGGACTTGCTGCCTGCAGGCGAACAGCCTCAAGTATGGCTGAACGGGCATTTGGTTACGTTCACCGATGATGCCGCGCCGTTCCAGAAAGGCTCCGACATTTTTATTCCCGTAAGGGAGCTGTTTGAAGCGTGGGGCGCGGAAGTGCGGTGGATCGAGGCGGCGCGTTCGATCGAAGTGAGTAAAGGCAAGTGGAATGCGGCGCTGCGCACAATAGGGAATGGCGATATTGCGCTGCGCGGGGGCGTTGCATATGCCGATGCGGAATACGTAGAGGAGCTAGCCGGATTTTTAATGGTCATCGATAATGACAATAACGCGGTAGTTCTGAGCAGCCGGTAACCCGGCAAGCCTTTATACCATAGCAAAGCCACCTTCTGAGCGGATCGGAAGGTGGCTTTTGTTCATGGATGATTTACAAGTCCGATTCTCTGTCTCTTACTTCTAGAAGAAGAGGCAGCTGCTCCATAAAAGCGTCGACGACCCGCGGGTCGAAATGCTTGCCGCGTTCTTCTTGGAACAGCTCGATAATGCGGTCGAGCTCCCAGGCGGGCTTGTACACTCTGGCGCTCCCAAGCGCGTCGAACACGTCGGCCACGGCCGTAATCCGGCCGTAGATATGGATCTCTTCGCCTTTGAGCCCTTGCGGGTAGCCGCTTCCGTCCCATTTCTCATGATGCTGGTGCGCGATAATCGCGGCCGTTTTCATCAGCTCGCGCTTCGAGCTCTGCAGCAAACGATAGCCCGTGACCGTATGGGATTTCATCAGGTCGAATTCTTCATCCGTCAGCTTGCCCGGCTTTTTCAGGACATCATCCGGAATGGCGACTTTCCCTATATCGTGCATAGGCGACGCGCAACGCAGCATATCCGCTTCTCTTTCGCTCATGCCGAGTCCAAGCGCCAGGATATAGGAATACTGAGCGACCCTTCTGACGTGACGGCCTGTTTCCTTGGAGCGGCTTTCGCCGATTTCCCCCATGGAAAAAATAATTTCCTTCTGCGTCTCCAAAATTTCCTCGTACAGCATAACGGATTCCAGCGACTTGCCGGAATAGGAGGCCGCCAAGGTCAGGTATTCCAAATCCTTTGGAGAAAAAACTTCAGCCTTCGTCATTTTGTTAATCGCTTGGTAAGCGCCGATGACGTCGCCTTCGTTATTCCGGAACGGAATCGTCATAATCGCTTTGGTGCGATAGCCTGTCTTCCTGTCGTTCTCGGCATTGTGACGGCTGTCCTTGTAGGCGTCGTCAATGATGATCGGTTCCCCGGAGCAGATGGAAGCGCCAACGAGACCGGAGCCGTAAGGGACGCGAATTTCGCTGACGCCGTGCGCGACCTTCGTGTAAAGCTCTCCCCGGGCGGAATCGATCAGCCAAACGGCGCAGCGGTCAGCGACAACGAGCTCCCGTCCCATGTTCGCCATCAGGATGAGGACGGATTCCAGATTTTTTTCGTTTGCGATTTTGGCCGTATAGTCGAATATGGTCCTTAGCATTTCCTCTGGCGTCAGCTCTTTTTTGTAGGAAACGGTAGAATGCCGCTCGTGCTGCATCGATTAGTCTCTCCTTTGGCATACCGGACTGCGGGCAGGCGCATCCCTGCATTCGATTCTGCCTGTCTGTTAGTTGTATTTTACATGAAACCCCTTCTCCAGCCAATAACGGTTATTGCCTGTTGGAGAGCGGAGGTTCTCTCATAAATTCCGGCTCGTCCGAATATGCTTGTTCTAATCGGTCAGAAACGAAGGAATGAGGGATAACGATGAACGTACAAGCGTTTAACGCGGCGATATGGGGTCTGGGAACGGCGGTACCGCAGCATCGGATGGAGCAGGAGGACACAGCGCGCAGGCTCGTGGAGGCGTTATCGGGGGCGGGACAAACGGATTCCAGCCGGTGGGCGAAACGAATTTTCAAGCAATGCGGCGTAGACTTCCGCTATACGTGCGAGCCCAACCTGCTGGAACCGGCCGCGGATTGCAGGTATTTTCCGAGCGCCGGGAGAGAGGCGGACGAAGTGCCGAAGACAAGCGAGCGGATGGCCGCATACAAGCTCGCGTCCGTGCCGCTTGCCGCGGAGGCGGCTCGCAAGGCGATTGCGGACAGCGGCGTAGACGCCGCAGACATTACGCATCTGATCACCGTCAGCTGCACGGGTCAATATTTGCCCGGAATGGATGCGGCTCTCGTATCGGAGCTGGGTCTTCGCGCTGCGGTCACGCGTTACCCGCTCACGTTCCTCGGATGCGCGGCCGGTCTTAAAGCGGTCAGTCTGTCGAAGGAAATCGTGGAGGGTCAAGGGTCGGCGAAGGTGCTTGTGGTCTGTGTCGAGCTATGTACGCTCCATATCCAGCCGTCGAGCAGCCGCGAGGCGTTGTACGGCGCGTCCTTCTTCGGGGACGGCGCTTCCGCCTGCATCGTAGGCGCCGCGGGCGAAGGGAAGAGCGTAAGCCAATTCGTGTTGGGAGACGCCCGGAGCGTTCTGCTGGAGGGCAGCGCCGGGGAGATGGTATGGGAGGTCGGGGACCATGGGTTTGACCTCTATCTGTCGACATCCATTCCGAAGCTGATCGGCCAGCATGTGCCTGCTGAGGTAGAGCGGCTGCTGGAAGGTATGACGAAGCCGCCGCTATGGGCGATTCACCCCGGAGGAAGAGGTATTGTGGATGTCTTACAGGAGGTGCTCGAGCTGTCGGACGAGCAAACCTCGGCAAGCCGCTCCATTCTGCGGAACTACGGCAATATGTCTTCCGCGACCATCTTGTTCGTGCTGGAAGAGATGAAGCGGAGGCTGTCTGAAGAAAATGCCGGCTTGCAGGAAGGCGTCGCGCTTGCTTTTGGGCCGGGCGTGACTGCGGAGATGCTCCGGTTGACCTACAATCCTAAAGGGGCCGCTGCAAAAAAATGCACAGAGGCTGATGCCTATGCCTAAGATGCTTGCGGCGCGGGAAAGCAGACCGGAGCTGATGGACGACTGGTCGCAGGGCGGTGCGGAGCTGCGGGAGGCGTTCGTTCATTTGCGCAGGTTGAACTCGCTGTTCGGCGCGGCAGGACCGACGTTCTATGGCGTGAAGAGGCTGTGGCGGTCCGCGGGCTGCCCGAAGGAGCTGTCCATCTTGGATATTGGAGCGGGATCGGGCGATGTCAACAGGAAGCTGCTGCAATGGGCGACGGAGGAAGGCGTTCATCTTCGCGTGACGCTTGCGGATATTACGAAGGAAGCGGTAAAGGAGGCAAGCCTCTTTTATTGGAACGAAGCTCGCGTCCACGTGGTGCAGGCGGATTTGTACGAACTGGAGCCGGACTCGGCGGATATTGTGACAGGGACGCAGTTTTTGCATCATTTCTCGGGAACTGAACTCGTGAGAGCGGCCAAGCATATGCTGCAGGTGTCCCGGCTTGGCGTTGTGGTGAACGACATTCACCGCCACTGGCTTCCGTGGTCGGCCGTCTGGCTTGCAACTCGCATGTTGTCCCGCAATCCCTATATCCGGCATGACGGGCCGTTGTCCGTCGCGAAAGGCTTCCGCGCAGAGGATTGGCAGAAGCTGAAGCAAACGCCGGGCATGGAGGGGCTGCACTATTCATGGAGACCTTTATTCCGCTACGTGGTGACGATACCAAAAAATCCGGGGTGATGCGAAAGTGACGTGCGTGTATGACGCTGTCGTGCTTGGAGCGGGCGTTGCGGGGAGCGCGGCGGCGAAGGCGCTCGCTGACTGCGGCTGGAGTACCGCGCTGCTTGACCGCCACCGGTTTCCCCGTCATAAGGTATGCGGGGAATTTCTGTCGCCCGAATCGCAAGGAACGCTTGCCAGGCTAGGGCTGGAGGAAGCGGTGAAGGAGCTTTCGCCGAGCCGGATTACGCGTACGGAGCTTTATATGCACCGAGGAGGGGCGATCGCCATTCCGCTGCCAGGGGCGGCGTATGGGATTAGCCGCTACCTGCTGGACGCGATCTTGCTTCGGGCTGCGGAGACGGCAGGCGTCCTCGTTCGCCAAGGCATGACGGCGCTGTCGGTGCAGCGGCGCGGAGAGCTTTATGAAATTACCGCGCGTACGGGTCATGGTAACGGGACCGAGAAGCTGCTCGCGCGCAGCGTAATCGGCGCATGGGGAGGCGCAGGATTAAAGGGCATTGTCCGGGAGGGGCTAAGCCATGCCGCGGAAAGTTATGTCGGGGTAAAAATGCATTACCGGGCGAGGTCTGATGGGCGAAGCGGCCAGAGCGGTTCTGAGGCCGTCGAGCTGTACTTCTTCGAAGGGGGCTACTTAGGGCTGAACGCGGTGGAGGACGGGAACCTAAATGCCGCGGCTTTGCTTAGGCGAGACGATATCCCCGCATCGCATCGGTCTGTCGCCGCTATGCTGGAGGAAGCGGCGGCCCGCCATCCTCGCCTTCGGGAGCGGATGGCGGACTTGACCGCTTTGCCCGAGACGGCCTCAGCCGTATCGCCGGTTCGGATCAGCCTGCGGCCTGTCCCGTGGGCGGATATGCCGCTCATCGGCGACGCGGTCTGCCGCATCCCGCCGCTCTGCGGCGACGGCATGTCGATGGCGTTGCGCTCGGCGGAGCTGTGCGTCACGTTCGCGGACCGCTATCTGCGCGGCGGACTGACGCTTCCGCAGTGGGAGCGCGCGTATAGCGCGGCCCTTATGCGGGAGTTCCGCCGTCCCCTGCGCTGGGGCAGGCTGGCCCAGGCGCTGCTTGGCTCGCCGCTCCTCTCGCATGCGCTGCCGGGCCTGGCTCGCGCCGCTCCCTGGGCCGCGGCGGGCATGGTTCGGGCGACGAGGCTGAGCGCCAGGGTGCTGAAAAGCCATCCTGAGCTGAAAGGCCAGTGAGCTGCATGGCCATCCTGAGCTGAAAGGCCAGTGAGCTGCATGGCCATTGAGCGATAGGACCAGTAACTTTCTTAGCACCGATGTGGAACCATCCGTAAACATGCTGCAGCTACGTCAATCCTTCTCGTATAAGACGCGATGACAGAAAAATGATGCAATTATGCATCAATTCTTCTCGTAAAGGACGCGATCTCAGAAAAATGATGCAATGATGCATCAATTCTTCTCGTAAAGGACGCGATCACAGAAAAATGATGCAATGATGCATCAATTCTTCTCGTAAAGGACGCGATCCCAGAAAAATGATGCAATTGTGCATCAATTCTTCTCGTAAAGGACGCGATCACAGAAAAATGATGCAATTCTACATCATTTTCTTGACTAGAGTTATATCTGGGCTCAGTTTGCATAAAAATCCTGCAGATTTGCATTAATTTCAAATGAGGAGCTTCAATTCTCATAAAAATCCTGCAGATTTGCATTAATTTCAAATGAGGAGCTTCAATTCTCATAAAAATCCTGCAGATTTGCATTAATTTCAAATGAGGAGATGACGTACAATTGTTTGTGTACCAAGTTTTGGAGTCTATCCAAAACACAAAAAAGTAGAGTATCCTCGGGGTTACCACGCCACCAAGAAGGGACTCTACTCGATGACTATGATACCAGAAAACCA
>NZ_QXQA01000020.1 GCF_003583765.1 Paenibacillus nanensis | reverse complement strand
TATGGCCCACTCAAAGAGAAGCAAGAAACTTAGCTGGGGGCGAAGCCCCCGGCAAACCATCACTAAATACTAAAAATATCCATCGTCCCGATGGAAAACCCTGCTACACAACTTTCTTGACGCTACCCGTTTCTCCAATTCCTGTAGAGAATAGGTGCACTTTTGTCCTTATTGCGGTTCTGCAGGGAAGCGGGGGATTAATAGGTGTACTTTTGGCGTTATTTTTGGGGCGGCTCCGTTATATGACTTTTTCCCTCGACGTTATCTTAATTTCGCCGACGCACCTGTCGCTTAATTACTCATCACACTCTCGCCACCCCTGCACACGACTAACCTTATTACTTATCACGCCCTCGCCACCCTACACACGACTAACCTAATTGCACATCACACCCTCGCCACCCTGCACACGACTAACCTAATTGCACATCACGCCCTCGCCACCCTGCACACGACTAACCTAATTGAACATCACGCCCTCGCCACCCTGCACACGACTAACCTAATTGCACTTCACACCCTCGCCACCCTGCACACGACTAACCTAATTGCACATCACGCCCTCGCCATCCTGCACACGACTAACCTAATTGGACATCACACTCTCGCCACCCTGCACACACTAACCTAATTGGACATCACACTCTCGCCACCCTGCACACGACTAACCTAATTGGACATCACACTCTCGCCACCCTGCACACGACTAACCTAATTGCACATCACGCCCTCGCCACCCTGCACACGACTGACCTAATTACTCATCACGCCCTCGCCCGCTGCACACGACTGACCTAATTACTCATCACGCCCTCGCCATCCTGCACACGACTAACCTAATTGCACATCACGCCCTCGCCACCCTGCACACGACTAACCTAATTGCACATCACGCCCTCGCCATCTTGCACACGACTGACGCCCTCGCCCGCTGCACACGACTGACCTAATTACTCATCACGCCCTCGCCCCCTGCACACGACTGACCTAATTGCACATCACGCCCTCGCCACCCCCCACATCACGCACTCTCTTACTCATCACACGACTTCCTCCCCCGCAACCTCTGCCGATTTTTAACCGATCTATCAACCTTCATCTAACGCCACAACCTCCGGCCTAGCGAACTTGCATCTTTTGCGCTCCGCGCGCGCATTCGTTGCGTTTTCGCCGCAAAAGTTTGCGGGGCTGGCTGCAGCGTTTGCGCGTTCGCAGGGACGCCTCCGCCTTATGATAGATGCATACGAAGCAGGGCAGATATAGCCCGCGATCGATCATAAGGAGGATCTCGAACGATGATTCAATTAAAGCAAGCAGCGAAGGTGTATGAGCTGGAGGCGGGAAGCTTCACCGCGCTGAAGGAAACGGATCTCCACATTGCAAAGGGAGAGTTTGTCGCGATTATGGGACCAAGCGGCTCGGGAAAAAGCACGCTGCTCCAGCTGCTCGGCGGCTTGGACCTGCCGACCCGAGGCTCCATCGCCATAGATGGCGTCGAATTGAGCGGCCTCAGCGAGAAAGAGCGGACGTTGTTCCGCCGCACGAAAGTCGGCTTTGTCTTTCAAAACTATCAGCTGCTGCCGATGATGACGGTTGCCGAAAATATCGCGCTTTCCCTTGCGGCGAATAAAACGCCGAAGTCGGAAATCGACGTCACAGTCTCCCGTCTAATCCGCGAGGTGAATCTGGACGGTAAAGCGGCAAGCTTCCCGTCACAGCTTAGCGGCGGGCAGCAGCAGCGCGTGGCGATCGCAAGAGCGCTGGCGATGAAGCCGAGCCTGATTCTGGCGGATGAGCCGACGGGCAACCTTGACCGGAAGAACGGTCAGGACGTGCTGCAGCTTCTTTCCCGTCTCAATAAAGAAGAGGGCATGACGGTCGTTATGGTCACGCATGACCGAGACGCGGCTCAGACGGCGGACCGCATCATCACGATGGTGGACGGCGAAGTCGCCAAGGAACGGGAAGGAGCGGGAGCGCGTTGAATCTCTGGCAAATCGCATGGCGCAACCTGATGCGCCGCAAAATGAGGACGATGCTGACCATCCTCTCCATTATGATCGGGGTAGCCTCCACCTTCGCGGTGATTGCTGCCGTTGATTCCGCAAAGAAGGCGTTCCCGCTGTATATGAAAGAAGCCTTCGGCAGGGCCGACTATTCGGTGCTCGGTACCGAGGCTTACTTCGACGAAGACGTCTATGAAGACGTTAGCCGAATAGAGGGCGCGCAGGCTGTCTCCTATCTGAAGCAAAGCTCTACGCTCGTGTGGGAGGAGGAAGGGGTAACGGCCATCCAAAAACGCGTCGACCTCAAGGGCTTCAGCCGGCTGGATACCGGACTGACCGGCTTCAAGGTCGTCGAGGGCGATTTGAGTAACGACGGCGCCGTTATTACGGACCGCACGGCAAAGGTATGGAAAGCGGAGGTCGGCGACCGCATCGCCTTCGCGACGGATAACGGCATAAAAGAACTGAACATTAGCGCTATCGTCAAATATACGGCCTCGCTAATGGGGCCGTCCAGCTGGATGATGGCGAAGTACCACCCGTGGACGGTCGCCGTTCCGCTTGAATCCTTGCAGGAGTGGTACGGCAAGTCCGGGAAGGTCGAAAGCATTCTTGTCCAAGCGGAGAAGAGCGCCGAACTGGACGCCATCGGACAGCAGCTCGACAAGCTTGCAAGAGCAAGCGGCGAGGTCTATATTCAGCCCACCATTCTGGACCTTGACGCGCAATACAAAGATGCCGATACCTTTTTCTTGGCCTTGTACATAGCCGGGTTCCTAGGCATCGCGCTGAGCGCGTTCGTTATTTTTAATACGCTGTATGTAAGCATGAAAGAGCGGCGAAACGAGTTTGCCGCAATGAAAACAATCGGCTATACGCCGCGCCAGCTAAGTAACTTTGTCTTATTCGAGGTGCTGCTGCTAGCGGTCATCGGAACCGTCCTCGGTCTAATCATCGGTTTTGGTCTTGCGATTTTGCTGAAGGCCGTCATCTTTATGGTATTCAGCGTCCACGCCGACGTCGGGATGGAGCTTTGGAAAGGTCTTGTCATTTCCTCGCTAGCGGGCTTGGCCGTTCCCGTCCTCGCGTCCCTGTACCCGATTCGGCAAGCCGGGAAGGTCAGCGTCGTTGCCGTGCTTAAAGAGAACAGCGCGGAGAAAAGAAAAGGCGGCAAGTGGCGGCTGCCGGCAGGTCTGCTGCTGATCGGGTCGAGCTTCTTCATCAAGCATCTGCTGCTCGTTGTGCCGCTTTTGGCCGGAATAGCTCTCGTGTTCCCGGTTTTGTTCCAAGCTTTTTCGTTCCTGCTTCGGCCGCTCTATCGCGCGGTATTCGGCTTCAGCGGCGAGATGGCGGCGCGCAACCTGAACCGCAGCTTGGGCCGTACGTCAATGACGGCCGTCATTCTGAGCATCGGCATTGCCATGGTCGTGCTGATGAGCTCGCTGAACTCGGCGTTTATTCAAACCTATGAGCGCGTCATCCACGCGACCTACGGCGGCAACCTGGACATTATGTTCCATCATATTGAACCGACTGACCTGGAGGAAATGAAGCAGGTGGACGGCGTTGCCGACGCGGTAACCTATCCGCTGCAGGCCGTCGTCTGGACGCTGGGCGGAAACGAGCGTCTGCTGCCGGTATATGGCGTAGGCGCGGATTGGATCGACCGCTTCCCCCTATTCGATGCGGGCGAAGGGACGCAGCCAAGCGAGCTTATTGCGAAGCTTCAACCGGACGAGATTATGCTCGACCGAGCGGCGGCAAGCGTATGGGGCGGAGAAGTCGGAGAGTCGCTCACCTTGGATACTATCGACGGTCCGAAGCCGTTTAAGGTGGTTGCCGTAATCGAGACGATGAAAAACAGCGGCTACGGCGCCATTATGAAGAACGAGCACTTCCGCGAGCACATTGGCCTGAAATATGAACGGAACGCCCTAATTCTGAAGGACGAGTCGGCGTCTCCGCTGCAGCTTCGCGAGAACCTATTCGATCAGTTCGGCTCGCGGATCGAGAGCATGTTCGGGCCGGAGGATTGGGTCTCGGTGGTCGGCGCGACCTATACGGGTTCGTTCAGCATTGTGAACTTCCTGATTGTGCTGTCGATTCTCATCTCCGGCATGGGCATCGCGAACACGCTGCTCATGAACATTATGGAACGAATCCGCGAGCTCGGCATGATGCGGGCCGTCGGCGTGACGCGCAGGCAGCTGATCCGCATGATTTTGCTGGAGGGCTTCGGCATCGGACTGACAGCGACTGTAATCGGTTGCGCCTTCGGCGTGCTGCTCATCTACCAGACATCGACTTTCCTTGCGATTAATTCGCTGACGTATACCTTCGGCGTGTCCTGGATGATTATTGGCGCGATTGCGTTGTTCGGCATCCTGGTCAGTCTGGCGTCCAGCTTTGCTCCGGCATCGAAAGCAGCTAAAACTCCATTAAGCGAGGCGTTGCGTTATGAATAAAAAGGTAATGATTCTTTCTGCGATAGTAGCCGCTCTCGTTCTTCTAACGGCATGCGGAAGTAACAACAGCTGGGAGAATGAGGAGGTGACCGTCGTCAGCGACCGGCTGATGGCGGACACCGTTAAGGCGGAATGGACGATTGAGAACGGAGAGGCGGGCAAGGACGCGCTGATTCGTATTGCAGTCGAAAATAAGGACGGCGAGCCTATTGAAGCGTTCGACCTGAATCATGAGAAGCTGCTTCATTTGATGGTCATCAGCAAGGACTTGTCTTATTTCAACCATATCCATCCCGAGCACGTCGGCGGAGGCGTATTCGAAATCCGGAACGTATTCCCCGCAGGCGGCGACTACCGGCTCATAGCCGATTTGAAGCCGGCTGGAGGCGACGCCATGACAAAGATGGAATGGGTCTCGATCGAAGGCGCTGAAGCTGAGGCGGTCCCTGTAACTCCTAACCTGGAGCCGCAAACGGCTGGAGGCACAAACGTCAAGCTGTCCATCGATAAGCTAGGGGTGAAGCAGGAGACGACGCTGCGATTTGCCATGACGGATGAGCAATCGGGGCGCCTCGTTACCGATTTGGAGCCGTATTTGGGAGCGATCGGCCATGTCGTCGTGCTCTCCGAGGACGGGGAACGGTACGTGCACGTCCATGCCGAAGAGGGGCAGGGCGCCGGGCCGGTGGCCGTATTCGAGACGGAGTTTCCATCAAGCGGCTTGTATAAAATATGGGGCCAATTTCAGCGGCAGGGTGAAGTGTTTACGGTGTCCTATGTCGTAAATGTCCAATAAGGAGGCGCATAGCCATGGAGGAGCTCCGCAAGTTCTTACCCTATGCGGACAGACAGAAAACGTTATACGCGATCGGGTTTGCCGGAAGCCTCTTCCGCTTCCTTATTCCGCTGTCCGTACCTCTTGTCATTAAATATTTGTTCGACGAACTGCTGCAGAACGGCGAACTAACTGATATAGAGAAGACAGAGAAGGTGCTGCTCGTGTTCGGCATCCTGCTCGCCGTATTTTTCTTGGTTCGCGGGCCGATGGAATATGTCCGGCAGTTTTTCATGCACAAGGCGAACAACAATATTATCAGACAGATGCGCATGGACGTGTTCCGCAAGGTGCACAGGCTGGACGCCGGGTATTTCGCGAATCATAAAAGCGGAGAGATCGGGGCGCGGTTTTTCGAGGATATCGAAAAAATACGGGGACTGATGACGGCGCTCTTCGCGAACATCTGGATTGAGATGATCGTGCTGGCGTTCGTCATAGCCGCCATGCTGTTGATGAACGTGAAGCTTGCCTTTCTTGCCGTATTGTTGGTCGGCATTCAATTTGGGCTCGCTCATCTCCTGGCCAAGCGGCTGAAAAGAACGACGCGCGAGGTCATGGAGTGTCGTTCGGTGCTGAGCGGCTTCGTCTACGAAAAAATCCAGGGGGCCGTACTGGCCAAACTGTTCGCCGCCGAAAAAAGAGAGGAGCTGGCGTTTGAGGACCGGCTGCGGCGCTACGACACGTTAACGGACAGACAGGCGCGGCATCAAGCGCTGACCATCTCGTCCGTCAATGTGCTAAGCGACGCGACGCCGTTTATGATCGTCATGATCGGCGCGCTGCAGGTCATTGACGGCGGTCTCACGCTCGGCAGCTTGATCGCATTCTTCGCCTATGTGGACCGGATGCGAGCGCCGGTCGCCGCGCTGGTTCAGGCGTTCCCGTCAATTACCGAAGGGAGCGTCGCGCTCCAGCGGATCTTCCGGTTTCTCGAGACGCCATCGGCTATCCGAGAGATCGAAAAGCCGGTGCCGCTCAATAAGTTCGAACAGGCTATTGAATTCCGCCACGTCCGGTTCTCGTACGATGGGGGCCGGGAAATTGTGAAGAATGTCTCCTTCGCGATCGAGAAGGGGAAAACCTACGCGTTCGTAGGCGGGAGCGGCGGCGGGAAAAGCACGATTATACAGCTGCTGCTTCGAATGTATGACGCGGGAGGCGGCGCTATCCTGATTGACGGACGCGATATTCGGGACTATTCGCTCGCAAGCTTGCGCAGCCGGATGGGCGTGGTGACGCAGGATCATTTCCTGTACAGCTGCTCGATCAAGGACAACATCAAGCTGGCCGGTCCCGACGCGTCTGACGAAGAGGTGGAGGCGGCTGCGCGGAAAGCTTTTGCCCATGAATTTATCGCGTCTCTATCACAAGGGTATGACACGGAAATCGGCGAGCGGGGCGTAAAGCTGTCCGGCGGCCAGAAGCAGCGCATCGCGCTGGCCCGCGTTTTTTTGAAAAATCCGGATATCATTCTGCTGGACGAAGCGACAAGCGCGCTGGATAACGAAAGCGAAGGCGCCGTGCAGGAGGCGATAGAGGCTTACGGACGCGACAAGACGGTCGTTATGATCGCGCATCGGCTCTCAACGGTATTGCATGCGGATACGATTTTTGTGCTGAAGGAAGGACGGATTGTCGAGCAGGGCAATCATCAGGAGCTGCTTCAGCAAGGCGGGTATTATAAGGAGCTGTGGGCGATGCAGACCGAAGAGGAGCTGCCATCCCCGGCGAAAGAACCGGTCGTTGTATAGCGACGCCGGAACTTTGGCTATAGTCAAACAATACCATGGGCTCGCGGCAAAGACGCTTTATACTGGTGAAAAAGCATGAAGGGAGTAAAGCCGATGCACAAGCGTCTGCCAGCCTTGCGGTCTGTGCTGGAGCCGAGTGGTCTCTCGCTCTTTTTGGCCCCGTTTTATGGGGTCGGCGAATGGAAGGAATGCGTGTTCTGGCTCCATGGGTTAAACGATACGTACCGGGTTCGAACGACGGAAGGGTTATTTATTTTGCGCGTGTGCCGCACAGAGTTGCGGGAAGAGGATGCCGCTTACGAGACGGAATTGTTAATGGGGTTAAACAAGGCGCTTGGCGATGGGGCAACGGGGGTGTCGGAGGCGGTCTCGAGAATCGACGGGGGGCTGTATACGATGCTTGAAGCGCCGGAAGGCCATAGGGCGGCTATATTGTTCCGGTATGCCGAAGGGCAGGAGAATACTCTGCATGATGAGGCGTCATGCTTTGTTTTCGGTAAGTCTGCCGCCGAGCTGCATTCGGCCATGGACCGGGTTCAGACGCGTTCCATTAACAGATTTACCCTTGATACAAGCTTCCTTATCGATCAGCCTGCAGCAAAAATTATCGAATATATAGGCGCCGGACACTGCGCCGCGCCGTTTCTTCGCCAATTCGCGGAGACGCTCAAGGAGCGGATCGCTGCTGCTGCGGCAAAGGGGCTGGACTGGGGGCTCTGCCACGGCGATATGCATGGCAACAATAACGCGTTTCAACGTGACAATGGCTTCATTCACTATGATTTTGAGTGGGCGGCTCCAGGCTGGCGCGCTTACGATTTGGCACAGGTGCGGATCCGCAAGCGTCAGCCGAGGGAAGAGGACCGCGAGCGTCTATGGCAAGCCGTAATGTCCGGCTACCGTTCGGTTCGGCCATTCTCTGCCCAGGATGAAGAAATGATCGATACGTTCGTATGGGTCCGACGCCTATGGGTGATGGGTCTGGATGTTTTGTTTATCCCAAGCACTTCCGGTGCGCTGGATTACGGGGAAGAGTGGCTCCAAAGCTTTGTAGACGAGTTCCGAAGCGCGAGGTTGGAGTAGGGCGAAAGCATGAACGGTCCCGCCTGTACACTTTTCCCATCCAACAGCCCAATAAATATTTGGAAGAGGCTAGCAACCCTGATGATATTTTTAACGTTCAATAGATAGCGTTTGTATCATGGAGAGGAGCTAACGATATGAAGCAGCTGTTTATGGGCATATTGCTCGTTATGGCGCTAGCCGTTTCATCTTCACCCGTTCATGCGGCGGCAAAGCCTATTCAAATCAAAATTGACGGAGTCGTGGTCGCGTCCGACGCAGAGTCCGAAATCAAGAATAAGCGCACGATGGTGCCCCTGCGTATGATTAGCGAATCGCTGGGAGCCCAAGTCGAATGGTCGAAACAGGGCATTATCATTACGAAAAAGGACACGCAGATCAAGCTGAGACCTGACAGCGACAGCGTAACAACGAACGGGAAAACGCTGCTTCTGGACGCGGCGCCATACATTAAGAACGGCCGGACGATGGTTCCGCTTCGATTCTTTTCAGAAACGTTTGGATGCGGGGTCGATTACAAAGATGCCGTGGCGGCGGTCGATTGCGGAGCGTTGGTTATCCGCGATACCGAAATAGAAACGATGAGGCATGAATATCATATGACCATGGGCGGCGTTGTGCGGCAAATGGAGGGGAATGCGCTGAATGCGGCAATCTATGATGCCTTTATCGAGCACAAGGGCGGCTCGGTTGAAGCTCCCGCCGATTATTCATGGATGTACACGATAGATGTTCTTGGCTCCTATTACAAAGCCGGACAATATGATTTTTTGGACGCGGATGGAAACAGCGTGAAGCAATACGATATTTATTCCTTGATCAAAGCCTTTCCGGCGGAACTACTAGAGGGGCGTCCGGAGGTGCTGCTTCATGACGTTACGGATAACAAGTGGTATTTATTCAGCGATAAAGGGAAAGAGATCATTAGTGAGATGATAGATACGGCTGATCATTACGGTTTCCTGCAAGTGATCAGCAATACGGTGGCATAAGGGAACGGCGAGGCAGCCTGGTGGAGCTGGCCTCGCCTTTTTTTAAGCTTCGTGCCATCTCCCCATCATAATGGTGTTATAGTAAAGCCCGTCCGACAGCAGCTTGTCCTTTTGAAGCACGCCCTCGATTTCAAAGCCGAGTTTTTTATAGAGGGCAATCGCCTTTTCATTCGTTTCCAGCACGTTTAGCGTCACTTTTCGGATGCCGTTCCGGTCTGCCCAAGCGAGCGATTCCTTCAGCAGGTTATTTCCGATGCCGTACCCCCAATACGCCTGCAGAACGCATACGCCGAATTCAGCCTTATGGGAGAACCGCTTCAAATCCGTCCCTTCACAGCGCGAAAATCCAACGATCCTTCCTTTTGCTTCGGCAACCAGAAATAGATTTCTCGGCCTCTCCGTGTCCATTCCGATCACTTCCTTGAATCCAGCGGGATCGATGAACGCCTCGCCCCTATCCCGGTCCATATTTTCCGTTTCGCCATCGATCTGAAGCCGTACGGCAGACAATTGCTCGGCATCGTCCGCGACGGCGGAACGAATGGTGTACGCAAGTTCTTTTACCTCAAAATGCCGGTCATTGATTCTCATGATGATTTCCTCCAAATGATGCAAAAAATCGATGAATTAAAGGTAATCGATTCAGCCGTTTTTTTCAATTGTCCCGGCGGAATGGAATAACGGATTGACGTGACACCAAATGGTGTCTTATAATGGGATTGTCACCAGACAGTGTCCCAGTAGAGGGAGAGGGTGTTGTGAGCGAGAATAACCCGTTGCGGGATGTGTTTGACGCGATTGCAGATCCAACCAGACGCCGGCTCATTCAGTTATTAGCAGAGGCGGAGGAGCTTCCGCTGCATGAATTAACGTCGCAGTTTTCAATGGGCCGCACAGCGGTATCGAAGCATTTAACGATTTTAAAAGAAGCGGGATTGGTGCTGGACCGGAAGGTCGGCCGCGAAACGCGGTTTCGGCTAAACGCTGCGCCGCTTAAAGAAGTTCAAGATTGGGTAGCTTTCTATAGCAGGTTCTGGAGCATCAATATGCTGCGTTTGCAGCGGCTATTAGAGGAGGAAGAAGAATGAGTTTAACCTTATCCATGGATTTTCAGTTCAAGACATCGATCGAGAAGCTTTGGTCCGCCTTGACGGATTCCAGCAAGCTTGCCAAGTGGGTGGCTAATATTCATACCGGTCAGCCGATGGAAAATGATTTTGAACCCGTCGTGGGCCGCCGTTTTCAATTCCGCACGCAGCCGAATGAATATTGGAACGGGATTATCGAAGGCGAAGTCTTGATCGTGGAAGAGCCGCATCGGCTATCCTATACTTGGGCGAGCGGCGAAAAACATACGGTTACCTGGACGCTGCAGGATCTGGGAGACGGAAAGGTTAACCTTCACCTTGAACAAACCGGAATTTCCAATGCGCCGGCACTGAACGGGGCTAAGTTTGGCTGGAGCAAGTGGTGCGGCGAGCTTGAAAAGGTTGTGGCCTAAACGGTAAAGGTAGAGGCGCGCCGGTTGCCTGTCAGCCGGAGCCGCAGGAGCCCGCGAACGCCGCGGGCTTCTCGCTTTTCGGATAGAAAGGGGGATCTGGATGGTTAAAGGCGAAAGAAATACGAAGATCGATCCTTATTTCAACAAGCTCAAGAAGTGGAAGGAAGAGTTCGGGCTGTTAAGGGAAATCGTGCTGGATTGCGGGCTGACCGAGGATTTCAAATGGATGCACCCTTGCTACACGTTCGACAATAAAAACATCGTATTAATTCATGGCTTTAAGGATTATTGCGCGCTGCTGTTCCACAAAGGCGCGTTGTTAAAAGATCCCCACGGAATCCTTGTCCAGCAGACGGAAAATGTACAAGCGGGGCGCCAAATTCGGTTCACCGGCGTTCAACAAATCGAAGAGATGCAGCTGATTTTGAAGGACTATATCGATGAAGCCGTCGAAGTTGAAAAGGCCGGCTTGCAGGTGGAGTACAAAAAAACGAAGGAATACGCCATTCCTGAAGAGCTGGAAAATAAATTCGTGGAAATTCCCGATTTGAAAACGGCGTTTGAAGCTTTGACGCCGGGGCGGCAAAGGGGCTACATGCTGTATTTTTCCTCACCCAAGCAGTCCAAAACCCGAGAGTCGAGGATTGAGAAGTATTTAGGGCATATCCTGAGCGGAAAAGGATTGGACGATTAGTTGATATCGGTTAAACTCCGGGCTTAGCGCGGAGTTTTTGTTTTTTTAGGATTTCCTATTCCAGAGCGCTGCGTGTTAGGATGATAGAGCGGAAAGGAGGCTCCCGTTCATGGAATCACATCTAGCTGAACGTATTAAGATTTCGCCGGGCTTTTGGGAGGGATTGCGACAATTAGGGATTTCCGCTCAGGATATAGCTCGAAAAGCGCGATTGCCGCTTACCGTTATGACCGATTCGGCTGGCGTCACCGCCGATCATTATTTTGCAATCTGGGAGGCCTATTCCGATCTCATCGGCAATACGGCTGAAGGCATTATCAAGCTTGCCGCCGCTTTTGAGACAGCGAAGTACCCGCCTGCCGTCTTAGCGATTTACCACGCTCGCGACTATCGCGACGCTCTATATCGTATGGCTCGTTACAAGCAGCTCTGTCCCCCCGAAAGGCTGCGCATCGCCGAGAATGGAGAGGACTGTTCCATCGAATTGGAATGGCTGAGCTCCGATCGACCCGGACCGCCCGTGCTGATCGGAATTACGCTCGCGGCTCTATTGGAATTTGGGCGCAGGGGCACTGGCCGTCTTTTGGCTGCGCGCTCTGTCGAATTTACGCATTCGATGGGCAATATACAAGCTCTTGAAGCTTACTTCGGGTGCCGGGTGCGGGTTGGCGCCGAACGCAACCGAATGACGCTGTTTCGAAGCGACTTAGACCTGCCTTTTGTTTCGTACAACGAGGAGCTGCTGGAAGTTTTGACTCCGGCGTTGGATCAGTCGCTGAATGAACAACAGCGTAAGCTTTCCCTTATAGAGAAGGTCAAACAAATAATAAAAAACGGTCTATCAGGCCGTCCCGACATTCAGACCGTCGCTTACGGGCTGGGAATGAGCGGCCGCACGCTGCAGCGCCGCCTTGCTGACGAGGGGGCGACCTTCAAGCATCTATTGGCGCAAGCCCGTCATGAGCAGGCAAAGGCGTATTTGGCGGATCCATCGCTCGATATTAAAGAAGTGGCTTTTTTGATTGGCTATGAGGACCAAAACTCATTTTACCGCGCTTTCCGGCTTTGGGAAGGCGACACGCCTTCCCATTGGCGGTCTCTCGCGTACAGGAGCGAAAGCAGCTAGTATCATTTCATGAATTGGCGCGCAAGGCAAGAATGTTGGCATAGGACGCTAGTTACGGCGCGGTTCGGACAAGGTAAGATGTTTTCTATCCAAAGCACCAACACGATATTAGTCATGGATAGGAGAACAGCAAAATGGATATGGGATTAAGCAACAAAACCGCGCTCGTTACCGGATCGACGAAAGGCATAGGCAAAGCGATTGCGATTGAGCTCGCCAGAGAAGGGGCGAACGTGCTCATCAACGGGCGAAATGCGGAGGAGGCGGAGCGGGTCGTAAACGAAATAAAGGCGGAATTTCCGGACACCTCTCCTCAAAATGCCGCAGCCGATCTTGTGGATAGGAAGCAAAGAGAAGCCTTATTCGAAAAATACCCCCGCATCGATATTTTAGTTAATAATATGGGCATTTACGAAATAATGCAGTACGAGGACACTAGCGATGAAAGATGGGAAGCCTATATCCGCACAAATGTGCTGGCCGCAAACGGACTGTCTAAATTTTATTTGCCTAACATGCTGAAAAACGATTATGGCCGCATTCTATTCATCGCCAGCGAGGAAGCCGTCATGCCATCAGGACAAATGCCCCTGTATGCGATCACCAAATCCATGCTGTTGTCATTGTCCAAAAGCTTGTCAAAGTTAACAAGAGGAACGGGAGCTACTGTCAATACGATCATGCCGGGGCCGACGCTCTCCGAAAAGGTCCATCAAATCATTGAGGGATTATACCCAAGCGAGACCATGACGTTTGCAGAGAAAGAGAAGCAATTTATGGCGGCAAACCTGCCTCAATCGGAAATCCAGCGGTTTATTAGGCCTGTTGAAATCGGCAGACTGGCGGCGTTCGTATGCAGTCCCCATTCATCCGCGTTCAAAGGCTCTCCGATCCGGATGGATGGCGGAATGGTGCCGACGATTTTCTAGTTTTCAAAGCTTGCAGCCGGTCATAACGACCGGCTGTTTTTAATGCGAAATAAATTATTGACCAATCAGTCCGGAAATGATAAGATGGTTTCACAAAGAGGAGGTGCGAATTGGTAAGCGGCATTACTTCTATTTTTTTTGTTGATTTCAGACCGATCAGTCTAATATAATGGGCCGGTTTGAACGATCGGGCTAACCCAAGCCGACTTTTCTTGATTGATCGATCCGGAAAATGTAGTATGGGGAGGTGAAAGGAGGCATTTTACATTGGCTAGAAGCAAGGAATTCGATTCGACACTCGTCCTGCATAAGGCGATGGAAGTATTCGGTCATTATGGCTATGAAGGCACATCGCTGCAGATTTTGCTAGAAGGTCTGGGCATCGCAAGGCAAAGCCTATACGATACCTATGGTACGAAAAGGGATCTCTTTGTTAAGGCGGTAAAGCATTACATCAATGAGAAGTCTTTCGCCGTTGTTGCTTATTTAACACAGACCCCTTCCGTCAAAGAAGCGATCTCCGGTATATTCGCCGCCATTGCGGATACCTTGAAGGATGAGCAGCGGCGCAAGGAATGTCTCATCCTGTACAGCGCAATTGATCAAGTCCCTCATGACCCCGAGATTGCGGAGCTTTTTGAACAAGATAAAGTCCGTCTGGAGCAAGCGCTTTATGAGGCTTTGGTCCGCGGCCAGCAACGGGGAGAAATCGGAACAAATCAGGATCCGCGCGCGCTGGCAAGATACTTTTACCACGCGAGATACGCGCTTACGCAAGCGGCGAAATTGACAAATGACCCGCTGGTTATCGACCAAATAACGGCCGTAACGTTGACCGTCCTGGACAAAGAATGAA
Source organism: Paenibacillus nanensis (assembly GCF_003583765.1). Lineage (GTDB taxonomy): Bacteria > Bacillota > Bacilli > Paenibacillales > Paenibacillaceae > Pristimantibacillus > Pristimantibacillus nanensis. The sequence continues at coordinate 96,064 of NZ_QXQA01000020.1, read as the reverse complement.
GCGTAAGAACGCTTCATTCTTGCAAAATTCAGACCGGTCCATTATTTTGTCTATTTCGGACTGATTGGTCTATAAAAAGAAAGGAGTATGAACAAATGAACACGAGCAAATTTAAAGGACTGGCGCTTTTTATACTGGCGATCTCGCAGCTGGTCATGGCGCTTGATTACACGATTATTTTTGTAGCAATGCCGTCGCTTGGCAGCGACCTCGGTTTTTCGGCGAATCATTTGCAATGGGTGGTCAGCGCCTATTCGCTGGCCTACGGAGGGTTTCTGCTCATTGGAGGACGGCTATCCGACCTGATGGGCAGACGCCGGATGTTCATTATCGCAATGGGGTTGTTCGGACTGGGCTCGCTGCTAGGCGGCCTAGCGGAATCGCAGCTGCTGCTGATCGCGGCCAGAGGGCTGCAGGGCATTGGAGCGGCGCTGTTATCTCCGGCAACATTGTCGCTGATCATGTCTAATTTTGCAGAGGGGCCGGAGCGTAACCGGGCAATGGGCGTTTGGGCCGCTATGGGCGGCGTCGGTTTGTCGCTGGGCTTGCTGCTTGGAGGGATGCTTACCAGCTATGTCGGATGGGAAGCTACTTTCTACGTCAACGTTCCGATTGCGCTGCTGGTTGTTGTTTTAGCGCCGGTCGTTCTTGCCGAAAGTAAAATAGCTTCGGAGACGAGAAGGTATGACGCTGCCGGTACGGTATCGGTTACCGCGGGCCTCCTGCTTGTCGTGTATTATCTGATCCAGTCCCCGGTAGACGGCTGGCTGAGCGTTTCTACGCTCCCTTATCTGCTAGTTGGCGCGGTCCTCTTACTAGCTTTCGTACGCATTGAGAAACGAGTCAAGGAGCCGCTGCTGCCGTTTCGTATATTTCGCAACCGCAATTTAACAGGCGCTGCATTAACGGCTTTCCTATTCTCGGCTTCGTTCGGCTCCTTGTATTACTTTCTAACGCTCTATACGCAAGGCGTTCTGCATTATACGGCCATTCAATCGGGCCTTAGCTTCTTGCCGCTGACAATCAGCGCTTTTTTGGGTGCTAAACTGATCAACAAAATGCTTGCCGCTGTCGGGACGGCCGGCACAATCGCTTCGGGCATGGGGCTTGGAATGATCGGCTTCCTGCTGCTCAGCAGACTATCTGAAACGGGATCGGTCTGGGGAATGATTCCCGGCACAGTTATCATCGGCCTCGGGCAGGCGCTTGTATTTACGACCATGTTTATTGCCGGCAGCACTGGAGTCGAGCGCGAGCAGCAGGGGATTGCCTCTGCGGTTGTTTCGACCGGCCAGCAAATAGGAAGCGCGGTCGGTCTGGCGGTTATTATGGCGGTGATCACGACTGGTCTTGGCTCGAGCGCAACCTTGGAAACGATGAAGCCGGCCGACCTTAATGCCGCAATTCATATCGCCTTTCTAATCTCGGCGGTTGTTACGGTAATCGGAATTGCAGTAGCCTTTACTGCGCTCAAAAAGTCAAATCCGTCGGCTAAACAGGATATAAAAGCGACGGCTTCCCATTAACTTTATCCTTCCGCACCGGTAACGGATGCAGCCGGTCATTTCGACCGGCTGCTGCTGCTGGCTAAAGCTATTGCATCCCGAAAGAGAGCCCGAGCCTCATGGGCCAATTATTGGATGGGGCGAATAGACTGGTCCAAATTACCAGTAAGCGCTTTAAAAATTCCGAGAGCCCAGAACCCATGCGGGATTTCGGCGTTTGGACAGCCCCCTGAGACCTAATTCTGTGAAAAGGTTAATCTTTCTTGCTTTTGGACCGTGTTATAATTTTGCCAGAAAGCTCGGATGACGAAAGTGACGATAAACCGGTACTTTTAATAACACGGGGAGGTAGTCATGATTAGAGGAAGCAAGCGAACTTGCAGGCATGTGTTGATCGCAATTTGCGCGATGCTCCTGCTCACGATTGGGCCGTTATCGGCTATGGCCGCGCAGGATGGAAAGGCGGCGGTCGCGGATGACGTCACGATTAAGCTTGACGGGGAAGTTATTCAGATTAGCGATCCAGTGCGCAAGCTGGACGGAAGATTGTTTTTGCCCGTAGCAAAGGTTGCTGAATTGTTCGGCGCCAAGGTGAAATGGGATAACAAGACGGAAGAAGCAACGATACATACTACATATGGCGACGTCATTGTATTCGGCAACGAGGTGCCGGTCGTTTATTTTAACGAGGGACGGTACATCCTGGGCGAGATACCGTTCATCGCGGAAGGGCGGATGTATATTCCGCTGCGCGACACCGCTGAGCTGCTGCACGCATCTGTAAAGTGGAATGACGCGGAGAATACGGCGGAGCTTACGACCGTGGAGCCTGCTGTCGTGACGGCAGAGGCAGGTATCGACGAGATTAGCAAGACGACGGGCATTAGCAAGACCGAACTGTTGGCTCGGAACGGGTTGGATAGCAAAGACACGATCAAGGCGGGCACGAAGCTTCGTGTTGTCATTCCATCTGTTCTGGATCATAAAGCTAAGCCTTTTACGGAAGAAGATTTGGAGCTGCTGGCCAAGATTACACAGGTTGAAGCGGGCAATGAATCGTATGAGGGACAGCTCGGCGTTGCTAATGTCATTCTAAATCGGGTGAAGGACCCGCGCTTTCCGAGCTCCATTAAAGGCGTCATTTATTCGGGCAAGCAATTCCCGCCGGCGCATAACGGCATGCTGGACAAAGCGAAGCCGAACGCAAGCGTTCTTCGAGCCGCGAAGGATGCGTTAAACGGCAAAAACAATGTAGGGAAAGCCGTCTATTTCTTTAACCCAAAGGTATCGACCGGATCCTTCTGGGACAGCTTGGACGTTATTGTCACGATTGGTCATCACAGCTTTGCCAAATAGGCCATAAGGAGCCGAGCGAAGGGGCGGTCAACGCCTCGAATCGCGCGGCTCTTTTATTTGCCGGCGTTCGCCTTGCATTTTAACAAAAACTTGCGGTGTGCTATACTGTATACACCGTAAACAATTTTGGAGGATACCGAATATGCCGGACAGCCATAAAAGCCGTGAAGAAGCGCTGGAAGCTCTGCCGGGCGGAGTGAAGCTAAGCTGGGGCATTGTGAAAAAGCCGCGCAGAGGACCGAAGGGGGAGCTGAGTATCCCTCAAATTGTCGAGGCGGCTATTGCCATTGCCGATAAGGACGGACTATCTGCCGTATCGATGAGCCGTGTCGCCCAGTCGCTAGGGTTCACTCCGATGTCGTTGTACCGCTACGTGACAAGCAAGGACGACTTGATCAAGCTAATGCAGGACGCGATTTGCGACATCCCTATACCGCCGGAGAGAAGCGATGTGGGCTGGCGCGATGAGATGCGCGAATATGTGCGGGAAACGGTGCGCATATTCCGCGAGCATCCCTGGTACGCCGACATCACCATTGACAGCATTCCGCTAACGCCGAACACGCTGCGGCTGCTGGATTGGATGCTAAGAATTATGAAGGATTTTCCGGTAAATGATTTTGAGAAAATGTCCTTTTTGCTCCTGATCAGCAGCTACGGCAGGGCATGCGGCATGATCGAGCGGGATATGAATCGGCTGATCGCGTCCGGCGGAAGCGCGGATGAATTCGGCGGACTTCAATATACGGCTGCCCTTAAAGAACTGATCAAGCCGGAAAGTTACCCGCATTTATACCCGGTTCTTATGTCCGGCGCGTACACGGGGGAAACGGAGAATCCGATCGAGAACGACCTGGAATTCGGCTTGGACAGAGTGCTGGACGGCATTGAGCAATATGTGGAAGCGAAGCGGGCGGCGCAAAATAAAAACAGCGATTCGATATAATGTCGAATCGCTGTTTTTATTAGCGGCGTCCCGACTTCTTGCGGAAGGCGGCAGCGCTCCAGACGAGAGCCAGCAGCAGCAGGCCCGCGCACCAGAGAAGGGCGATCCAGCCGTTGTCGCCGACTGGCGCTCCTGCGAGAAGGGCGCGCAGCGTTTCGATAACCGGCGTAATCGGCTGATGATTGGCAACTCCCTGGATCCAAGAAGGCATCGTGTGGGTCGGCACGAAAGCGCTCGACAGGTACGGGAGAAACAGCAGCGCGAAGCCGTATCCGCTGGCGGCGGACGGGCTGCCCGTCACGAGTCCGATCGCGGCGAACAGCCAAGTGAACGTCAGGATGAACAGCACGATCAGGCCGAAGGCTGCAAGCCACTCGAGCACATTGGCGGAAGGCTCGAAGCCGACGAGAAGAGCGACCAGGATAACGATGCAGGTCGCCAGAACGTTGCGGACAACGCTGGCTGCCACATGCCCGGTAATGACGCTGGCGGCCCGGATCGGCATCGTCCGGAACCGGTCGATAATGCCGTTCGTCATATCCGTCGCCACGTCAACCGCCGTACTGGAGGAGCCGAAGCCTGCGCACAGCAGAATGATGCCGGGTACGACATAGTTGACGTAATTGCCGGTGGGATCCAGCGCACCGCCGAAAATATACGTGAACAGCAGCATAAGCATGATAGGGAGCATAATGGCCATTAAGAGCGCTTCGACATTTCGAAGGCTGTGACGCAGGCTGCGCCCGATAAATACGGCGTTGGTCGTAAATAGGGAAGCGTTTCGTTGTACCGTTTCTAATGGTCTCATGATAAGACAGCCTCCTTTTTCGCGGAAGTATCCGCGGCTGATGTCGTTAAGGCAACGAAAACATCGTCCATGCTTGGTTTTCGAATATGGATACGCGTATCGGCCGGCAAGGAAAGCATCATGTCGTTCAGCGTTTGCCGAACATCCGCCATCCCCCCGCTAGTCGGGATCGAGGCAAGGAGCTCATCGCGGTTGTTCCAAAACTCGATGACATCGCCGCCAACCCGCGATTTCAGCTCCTCCGCGGTGCCGGAGGCGACGATCCGGCCGCCGTTAATAACAGCGATCGTATCGGCGAGCTCATCCGCTTCCTCCAAATATTGCGTCGTCAGAAAGATCGTCATGCCTTGCTCCTTCAAGCGGAGAATAATGTCCCATAGCGCTCTCCGGCTGACCGTATCGAGTCCGGTCGTCGGCTCGTCGAGGAAGAGAACCGGCCTGCTGACGATGAGGCTGACCGCGAGATCCAATCTTCTTCGCATGCCGCCCGAATACGTTTTTGCCCGTTTGTTCGAGACGCTCTCCAAATCGAACTGCCTCAATAATTCCTTTGTCCGCTCCCGCGATTCCGCGGAGCTCAGCCCGGACAGCCTGCACATCATGCGCAAATTTTCTTCGCTGGTGAGCACCTCGTCGACCGCGGCGAATTGGCCGGTGAGGCTGATCGATTGCTTCACCTCTTTTTTCTGGCGGACGACGTCGTAGCCGGCGATCCTGGCCGAACCCTCGTCTGGAGCCGTCAGCGTCGACAGGATATGAATAAGCGTCGTTTTGCCTGCTCCGTTCGGACCGAGCAGGGCGAAGATGGTTCCGTGCGGAACGGTTAAATCAAGTCCTTTCAGTACGGCGTTTTGGCCAAAGCTTTTACGAAGTCCCGCGACTTCAATGGCATATGCGCACATGAATGATCACCCTTTCATAAACTGTGGATTGTATAAACAGTATATGACGTAATCAGTTTATAAAACTCAGTCTCGGGGCTGATCTTTTGATCGTGCAGCAGCATTAGTTTTATGAGTGAGTCTGCCATTCCGAAGAGTGAATGGAAGAGCGTAAAAGCGAGGCGAACAATGAATAACCGGATCGTCCTAGATGCTTCAGCTGTTACGTGAATAGAAAGAGGGCGATCCGCCTAAACGGGCCGCCCTCCTAAAGTCAGTCACTTAAACCATCCCTTATGATTAAACCACAACAGCAGCCCGCCTCCGATTGTGAACATCAGTCCGAGTGCCGCGAAATAGCCCCATTTCAGCTCCAGCTCCGGTATATGCACGAAGTTCATGCCGTAGATGCTTGCAATAAACGTCATCGGGATAAAAACGGCCGTCATGACGGTTAATGTTTTCATAATCGTATTCATCCGGTTCGAGTTGATGGACAGGTAGCTGTCGCGCAAATCGGACGTCATCTCGCGGTTCGATTCGATCATCTCGGACAGCTTCAGCAGATGGTCGTGAACATCGATAAAATAAACCCGCAGCTCCTCCATATCGTGAATCCGGTCCGAGTTAATGATGCGGTACAGGAGATCGCGCATCGGCACGACGGTGCGTCTCAGCTTCAGCAGCTTCGAGCGGATGTCGAAAACGTTGTCCATAAGGGTCTGGATCGAATCCGCGCTGACGTTGTTTTCGATGTCGTTCAATTCCTCCTCAATCTCATAGACGCAAGGAAAATATTGGTCCACCAATTTGTCCATTACCAAATAAGCTGCGTAGATAGGCCCTTTCCGGGCGTCTTTGATCTGATTCACCAGCTTGCCCCACGCGTCCTCGATTTCTCTCGAGTAATTGTGATGGAAGGTGACGATGTAGCGGTCTCCCAAGAAGAGGTCAATCTCTTCGGCGGCGAAAGTATTGGGATGGAGGGCGTGCATAACAAAAAAGTGCTCGTTCTCGTAATGATCCAGCTTCGGCCGCTGGAGCAGATGGAAGCAATCCTCCACCGCCAGCGGATGGAAATGGAAGTGCGTGTCTAGTAAGACGGCTTCCTCTTCGGTCGGCTTGTTGAAATCGACCCAGTACCATTTGATATGCGATTCGCACAGGTCATTCAGCGGAACGTCGGTTAGAAGCTGATCATCATGGGTGTAAGCAAGCGTACGGATCATTGCGGCTTGTCTCCTCGTCTCCACGCTCTTATTTGATCGAACGTATGGACAATGTCGCCGTGAATGACAATGTCGAAGAGGCTGTCCATTTCAGTCGCCTCGCGGTTAATAATGGCCAGATCGGCATTGCGGGAGCGCCGCGCATAGCGAGGCAATTCGTTAACGGGATAAACCTTCAGCGAGCTGCCGAGCGCCAGGAAAAGATCGGCTTCATCGCTTGCGGCGAAAGCCTCCTCGATAAACCGCACGCGCCCCTCGAACAGGACGACATCCGGCTTCAGTATAAAATGGTCCCGTTCGCATCGCGGCACCTCCTCGCCAAGCAGATGCTCCAGTCCGTAAACGGCGCCGCATTTCGGGCAATGGGCCGAGTTCAGCGTGCCGTGCGCCTCCAGCACACGGGTGCTGCCTGCTTTACGGTGCAGCCCGTCGACGTTTTGCGTAACGATCGTTACGTCTTTGCCCTCCAGCTCAAGCTCCCTTAAGAAGAGGTGCCCGCCGTTCGGCTCGTATTGCTGCAATGCATGAAATCCGAAAATCTCCTTGAAATATGTCCAAAACGACTTTGGCTTGTGATGGAAATAGGTCTCGGACAAGATTGCCTCTACACGCAACCGGCCTTCATATAATCCGCCTCTGGAACGGAAGTCCGGTATGCCGCTTGCCGTACTGATGCCTGCTCCTGTCAGCACGGCAATGCGTTTGGCTGTATCGAAGGCTTGCGCTAATTGCGCCAGCTTTTCTTTTTGGTTCATGAAGACTCACCTCAACTCGCTTAGCATGCTTCTTATTGTTCATTATACCGAATGACGGGTTTGGGGGATACCAGATCCTGGCTGCGACGCCTTACTACTCATCATAACCAAAGGAAAGGCATCAATCGCAAATGTTTGGCTATTTAGCGGCTAACCCGCAGTTAGTACAATAAGGATGCGGTTAAATGAACCGTCCCCGCATACTGCAGAAGGAAACCAAACGAAAGGAGGATAAGCGAAACGTCGTTAAGCCAAGTAGTGAAAGCGCTATCACTCATGAGGTTTAAGGAGGAAACATGAATAAAAAATGGTTTGTCTATGTGCTGCTGATCGCCATGACCGTGTCGCTGCTGCCGCTTCAAGCCAGCGCGTTTAACGGTGAGGTCGCGCAAGGCTCGGGTTCCTATTCGACGGTTCTCCCGCCCGGAGCGACAAATACTCAAAGCGCGATATTCAAAACAAGCAACGTAACAGGGGCTATGCCGACGAACGACTGGTGGAGCAGCTTGGCCTGGGATACCTATTCCGAGGCGCAGTATCCGCACCCGCTAGCCCTTAAAAATCAGTCGAACGGTATTCGGATTTATTACCCGGGCAATCGTATTTCGTCGAATTCTTCCTGTATTTGCGGGTGGATTAACGACATTCATGATTTCACGGTCGGCCATACGGGAACGTCATCCTTCCCGGACGCCAAGGTTGACGGCTTCAGCGACTGGTTCGTGAAGGCTCGTTACCAGAACGGCGCGAACGCGATGAACGTTACTTACGGTCATGGCTCGCCCTATGTCTATTTTACGTATTCCGGAGGGAGTCCCAAGCTCTCATTCTATACACCTCCGACCATTTGGTCGGGCAGCAGCTCCTCGCCGGTGCTCGGCATTACGATGGCGGGCGCGCATTACGGCTTGTTCGGGGCGACAGGCAGCACCTGGAGCGGTATCGGCACAGGCACGCTGACGAATAACGGCAGCTCCTACTTCTCCATCGCCGTCCTGCCGGATAACTCCCAGCAAACGCTGAACAAATTCGCGCAATACGCCTACTCCCATGTGACGAATACGCAGGTCAGCTATTCCTACAACGCGGCGACCAGCGAAGTGACGTCAACCTTCACCTACACGACTGAGGCGAAGCAAGGCTCGCAGCAGGGCACGATCTTCGCCTTATATCCGCATCAATGGAAGAACTCTACGAAATCCCTTTTGTCCTACACCTACAACTCTGTGCGCGGCACGATGAAGACGGCGGAGGGCACATCCTTCCAGACCAAAATGAAGTTCACCGGCGTGCTTCCGACATTGCCGGACAAAGGCTCTTACAACAAAGCGACGCTGCAGCAATACGTCAACGAGGCGGAAGCCGAAACCTTCTCGGGCAGCGGCGACACCTATTGGGTAGGGAAGCGGCTTGGCAAGCTGGCGACGCTGGCGCCGATCGCGGACCAAGTCGGCGATACGGCCGCAGCGAACAAATTCCGCAACGAAATCAAGACAATCCTGCAAAGCTGGTTCAAGGCAAGCGACGCTTCGGGCAACCTGAAAAGTCAAAATGTGTTCTACTACAACAGCAATTGGGGGACGCTGATCGGCTATCCGGACAGCTACGGCTCAAGCGGGGAATTAAACGACCACCACTTCCACTACGGCTATTTCATTAAAGCGGCGGCCGAAGTGGCAAGGGTCGACAAGGCCTGGGCGCAAAGCTGGGGACCGATGGTCAATCTGCTCATCCGCGATATCGCGAATACGAACCGCAGCGACAGCATGTTCCCTTTCTTGCGCAATTTTGATCCGTATGCGGGCCACTCTTGGGCTTCCGGCCACGCAAGGTTCGGCGACGGCAACAATAACGAGTCCTCGTCCGAAGGCATGAACGCGTGGGCGGCGATGGTGCTGTGGGGCCAAGCCACAGGCAATACGGCGGTGCGGGATACGGGCATCGCATTGTATACGAACGAGATGAACGCAATCAACGAATATTGGTTCGACGTCTCGGGCACGAACTTCCCGGCAGGCTTCACGCGATCGACCGCAAGCATGGTATGGGGCGGCAAAACCGTCGGAGACGGCACCTGGTGGACCGGCAATCCGGAGGAGGTGCACGGCATCAACTGGCTGCCGTTCTCAGCCGCGTCGCTCTATCTCACCCATCACCCGGCGTATACGAACGAGAACTATACCGCGCTGGTGAGCGAGAACGGCGGGACAAATTTCGACGCATGGGAGGATCTGATCTATATGTACCGCGCGATCTCGAACCCTGCGGAGGCGAAAAGCTTCTGGTCGGCGCGCGGGGCGGCGCTCGGCGCCGAGGCCGGCAACTCCAAAGCGAACGCGTACCATTGGATTTACAACCTCGACGCGGTGGGCAACGCCGATCCGACCGTGACGGCGAATACGCCGCTGTATGCGGTCTTTAACAAAAACGGAGTGAAGACGTATGTCGCCTACAACATGTCGAATTCGCCAATCACGGTTACGTTCTCCGACGGGACGGTCGTCAATGTTCCGGCGAACAGCTTCAACACGGGCAACGGCGGCGGAGGGGGCGGCGGAGATACGCAAGCGCCGTCCGTGCCGACCGGTCTAACCTCCACGAAGACGAGCAGCAGCGTAACGCTCTCCTGGAACGCTTCAACGGACAACGTGGGGGTGGCCGGATATGAGATTTATCGGTACGGCATTCTCATCGACACCACGACATCGACGACGTATACCAATGTCGGCTTATCGCCGGGAACGCCTTACTCCTACACCGTTAGAGCGAAGGACGCCGCGGGCAACGTATCGGGGCACAGCGCCGCCCATAACGTGACGACCGATTCGGGCAGCGGCGGCGGCCAGCAGCAATACGTGACGTCGGACTTTACGGCAACCGTGACAAGACCGTCGTCCTCTTCGGAGAAAATCACATTTGCTCCGGCGACGCCTGCTGTATATGTCGACATCCATTACACCGTTAACGGACAAAATCAGCAAAATGTAAGGATGGTCAACAACAATGGCGTTTGGGAGCATACGATTAACAATTTGAGCGCGGGCCAAACGATGGATATCTGGTTCACCTATGAGAAATCCGGGCCGCAATACGATTCCCCGCACTATATTTATCAGCATTAACAAACAACGAGCCTGCAGCTGTTGCTGCAGGCTTGTTGCCGTTGTGTTGCGTGTCTGCGAAATTGGCCATCCGCAGCCGCGCATGTGCATTATTCGGCATCCCCGGCTTTCTTGCGTTCGCGGAAACGGCGCACCTTCATCAGGTTGCCGCAGGTTTTATCCTCGCAGTACCGTTTAGACCGGTTGCGGGTATCGTCAAGAAAGACCCATTTGCAGTTGTCGTTATCGCAAAGCCGGATGCGGCTGCCTAGACCGCTCGCCAAGGATTTGACGAAATCAGCGGCAGCTTCGGCAAGCACGGCATTCCAGGAGTTCTCCTGCGGCTGCCATTCCAAGCGCACGTCCTCGCCGTGAAGGGCCGCCCGGCGGACGACCGCGCTTCGCTGCAGCTGTTCGTTGACGGCGCCCATCATAGGCTCGGTAACGCTGCCGCCTTCATACAGCCGCTGGGCGAATTCCCGCAGCAGGTCCCGGAAGCGCGCCATCTCCTCCAGCTCTGTCGCCGGTGCCGGCACAGGGGCGGTTAAACGATGCTTTTGCAGGAACGCACTCTGCCATTCCGGCTGCGGAAGCTTGTCTATCGCATGCCCGTCGCCTCTCCAGTCATGCCATAGGCTGTTGGCGTAATCGATCCATAGTTCGCTCACTTGCGTTGACCTCCAAGAGATGTGTAACTACCTAAACGAAAATAGCTAGTTGCAATTATATGCATCTTATGCTACCTTTTCATTGTAACGCTTAAAACTCTAATTAGCTAGTTACATTTTATTCGGCGAGGAGATGAAAGGATGAGCTTGAATCGGGTACAGCTGCTGCTTTTGCAAAGAGAACATGCATGGAGCACAGAAGAATGGATCGTTCCGCTTGCCGTCGCATTGGAAGGCGTAACGGCGGAGACTGCCGCATGGGAGCCGGAGGGCGGCGGCAATTCGATCTGGCAGACGGTGCTGCATATCAACTATTACAATGAGCGTCTGCTGAAACGGCTGACCGGGGAGCCGCTAGGCATTACGCTGCCTACAAATAACGCTACATTTGAAGGGGCGGGAGGCAGGGCGGACGAGGAACAGTGGAAGGACACCGTTCGCAGGACGCAGGAGCTCGCAGCGAAGCTTCGCGATGTTATCGCAAGCTATAGCGACGAGGATTTGGAGAAGCCTTACGGCAATTGGACGGTCGGCGAAGAGCTCGCGACTTGGATGCTGCATGACGCGTACCACAGCGGCCAAGTTGTGCTTATCCGCAGACAGCTCGGCAAATGGCGCGGTTAGCGCAGGACTCTGCGCTCCGTTTATTCATGATATACTCTTCCTATCTTAGCCGTTAAGGAGTGTCGCGCATGCACATATCAAAACCGATTGAGGGCTTATATCCGCCGCCTTTTGACCGCTACCTCGTTCTTGTGCCGGAAGGGGATATCGCGCAAATGCTTCAGGAGCAGGAACGAGAGATTGCGGGTCTGTATCGAACGTTCAGCGAGGAACAGAGCTTGCTTCGTTACGGTGAGGGCAAGTGGAGCTTGAAGGAAGTGCTCGGTCATATTATGGATACCGAGCGCGTAATGAGTTATCGGCTGCTTATTGCCGCGCGAGGCGACAAAACGCCTCTTCCTGGACATCCCGACCAATTTGTGAACGGCACAAGCTTTGACCGCAGGACGCTGGAATCGTTGCTTCATGAGTTCCATACGGTAAGGTCCGCCGCGTTGTCTTTGCTGCAAAGCTTGACGCCGGAGGAATACGCGAATACGGGCATCGTGAGAGAAAGCGCAACGTCCGCCTCTGCCTTGGCATACTTTATTCTCGGCCATGCGAAGCATCATGTCACGATCATTCGCGAGCGTTACTTGCCGCTGCTGTAACGGCAGCATGACAGATTGGATGCAACCTTTCCCCTCTATGTGCCGTCCGATGGGTGGAGGGGGATGAAGGATGCGGAAGACGGTGTCAGTAATCATTGTTTTGTTGTGCTGGAGTTGGATGCTCCCAAATGAGACTTTCGCCTTAAAGTGCGCAGAGCCTCCGCTGATCGAGGAAGCTTATGAAGTCTATGACGGTATCGTTCTAGCTGAGGTGGATGCAATTCGTGTGCGCGGCGACCATCGTGCCCTGACATTAACGGTTCTAGAGGGCTTCAAAGGAATAAGCGACGATAGGTTAAAAGTAGTCGAAGATTTGAACTGGGGCGCCAGCGAAAAGGAAGAGCCATATTTATTCTTTTTGAAGCAAAGCGCTGACGGCTCATGGGAGGTTCCGCTATGTTCGGGAGCGAGGAAGGCTTCCGATTCTGCGGATCATCTAGAGTTTTTGCGCAATAAGACAGCTGCGGATACCCCGATAGTTGTACCTGTGATAGACATTTCTTCACTACCTACGATAGACATGAGCAAAATGGAGCTTCATATTAACCAGGCAATCCCAGCCGACAACAGCCGCGGCTTCTATTCTTCATTAGCCTGGTTGGCTCCGCTTGGCGCGGGTCTGCTTGTCTTGGCGGGATTGTGCTGGATCCGTTATACAAAAAAATAAGGAAAGAGGGACGGTGTTCTGCCGTCCCTCCTTCTATTCCTTCAGCTTCCCTGTCGATTCCCTAAAAATCGGCTCCGTCTTTACGTGCGTAATCTGGTACGGTCTTGCGGGATCCTTCACGCGCGCAAGGAGTATATCCGCCGCAATATAGCCCATCTGATTGTTTGGAATATGCGACGTCGTCAAATGAGGATCCACGATTCGCGATTCTGGAGAATCATCGAACCCGCATACCGCCACGTCCTCCGGAATGCGCACATTTCGATTTTTGAGCGCCTTCATCAGGCTGATTGCAATAAAATCGTTGGCGCATACAAAAGCGGTGGGCAGCTCGCCCATTTTATTCAATTGCTTATCCATCCAATCCGGCTCGGAGAAGAACAACCGGTCCTCGTCGACGACGCAGACGGATGGATCAAGCTCCAGCTTGGCGTCGGCGAGCGCCCGATTAAACCCCGCCCATCTCTCGTTAAAGCTTTTACAGTGATTATAATCCCCGACAAAGCCCAGCCTCGTATGTCCGTTCTCAATCAGCCTGCTTGTCATTTTGTAGGTGCTGTGTTTGTTCTCCATCAATATAAGATCTGCCCGAAGATCGGTATAAAAAACCTCCGACGTCGAATCGATGAAGATTGTCGGTATGCCCAAGCTGCACACCAGCTCGGTATACCCCTTATGGAACATTTCGATGCAGATAATGCCATCCACCTTGGAGGCTTCGAAATTTTTGGGGAGGACCATCGCGTCAACCTCATATTCACGAACCATATGGATGGACAAGTTATAGCCCTCCGAGCTGATTTTGCTTTCCAGACCGTTCAGCAGCAGCGAGCCGAAATGAGAGACGCCCGGCAAATTGCAGGTGAGAAGGGCGATATTGCCTGGAGCCTTCGCCATTAAGCTGTCCGTATCGACGTAGGCGAACTGCTTGTATTTAAGCTCGATCGCTTTCTGAATGACTTTGTTTCTTGTTTCCGCAGGAATGCTTTCAGCGCCGTTCAGTGCCTTTGACGCCGTATTTCGGGATATGCCCAAAGCATTGGCAATGTCCTGTATCGTAACCTTTCCTTTGGCCATATGAAGTACCACCTTTATCAGAATGCCTACTAGAATTGATTATATTAACCTTACAACAGTTGGGCAAAAATATCAATTTTGCATTTACAAATGAAAAAATAAATAAGTGTATTTGTAAAATTAAAACTAACTTTACAAATGACAAAATTTGAATTGTGCATTTTGTGCAGGATAGTTAGTGGGAAATTTAAGGAAAACAGCTGCGCTTTTATTGCGAAGGGGCGGTTTTTAGCCAATTTGTACCGATTTTCCGGCAATTCTATGAAATAAAGGCAGCGATTATGACAAATATACCAATGCAAATGACAAAATAATTTGTGCATATTATGTTGACATTTGCTCCTTTTAGGTGATAAATTGAATGTGCAGATGGAGATGAAAGCCCTTACTTTTAAGATTACAAATGTTTACTTGAATCATTGCATTCGCTGGATAGGGGGAATGAACGTGCAAAAAACTATGCGTTTTATGAAAACCAACTATTTTTTATACTTGCTCATCGCGCCTGCTTTTCTATTAACGATCATTTTTAAGTACATACCGATGTACGGCGTTCTGATCGCGTTTAAAGACTTCAGTTACAGCAAAGGCATACTTGGGAGCGAGTGGGCTGGCTTTGACCATTTCGCCAAGTTTCTCAATGCGCCGAATTTCGAGGTTATCTTTATGAATACGCTGAAGCTCAGCGCTTACGGCTTACTGCTGGGCTTCCCGGTCCCGATCCTGCTCGCGCTTATGCTGAACCAGCTGCGCAAAGCCGCAGCGAAAAAGAACATTCAGCTTATCCTGTATGCGCCCAATTTCATTTCCGTCGTTGTGATCGTCGGCATGCTGTTCGTCTTCTTGTCCCCGACGGGGCCCGTCAACAAAATCGTAACGCTGGTAACGGATCACCCGATTACGTTTATGTCCGATCCGGAATACTTCCGGGCGATTTATATTTTGTCCGGGATATGGCAGACGGCCGGCTGGTCCTCCATCATCTTTGTGGCCGCGCTGGCTTCTGTGGATCCGGAGCTGCACCATGCGGCCAATATGGACGGGGCAAATCTTCTTCAACGAATATGGCATATCGATCTGCCGGCGCTAAAGCCGGTCATGGCTATTCTATTTATTTTGTCGGCGGGCGGCATTATGGCGATCGGGCATGAGAAAGCGTTCCTGATGCAAACCGCGCTGAATATTCCGACCTCGGAAATTATCGCGACCTACGTATACAAGGTGGGCTTAAAGGCGGGGGATTACTCGTATTCCGCGGCGATCGGCTTGTTCAATTCCGTTATTAATATCATTTTGCTCGTCTTTGTCAATTACGTCGTCAAAAAATTGAATGAAGGCGAAGGCCTGTACTAGGAGGGGAGTCGTTATGAACGTTAAGCCAACGCGGCTCGATCGTGCCGTTCTAGCCATTAATGCCTGTCTGCTGACCTTGACGGTGCTGGTCGTCATTATTCCGCTTCTATATGTGGTAGCGGCCTCCTTCATGGAACCGACGGCCCTGCTGAACAAGGGAATATCGTTGAACCCGGCCGACTACAGCATTGAAGGCTATAAGCTGATTTTGGGCAATGAAGCCATGCTTCGCGGATTCCTTAACGCCGTTTATTATTCGGCCGCTTTTACTTTCGTCACCGTGGTCGTCTCCTTATTCGCCGGCTACCCGCTTGCCGTTGACAATTTCGCTGGGAAGAAGTTTTTTATGACCGTTTTTGTCTTCACGATGTTTTTCGGCGGGGGGCTAATCCCGACGTTCTTGGTCGTCAAGGATCTCGGCATGCTGAATACGCCATGGGCCGTCATTCTGCCGGCAGCGATTAACGTGTGGAACATCATATTGGCGAGAACCTTCTTCAAGGGGATTCCGAAGGAGCTTAACGAAGCCGCGAAGGTGGACGGAGCTGCGGAGCACCGTATATTCTTCGGCATCGTCCTTCCGCTGTCGAAGCCGATTATTTTTGTTCTCGCGCTGTACGCGTTCGTCGGGCAGTGGAACTCTTACTTTGACGCGATGATTTATTTGGAGGACCAGAAGCTGTACCCGCTGCAGCTCGTGCTTCGGTCGATTCTGATTCAGAACCAAGTGGATCCCAGCATGATTACGGACCGAACGGCGATGGCCGAGATGAAGCGTCTCTCGGAAATTATTAAATACGCGTCGATTGTCATCTCGAGTCTCCCGCTGCTTGTGATGTATCCGTTCTTTCAGAAGTACTTCGAGAAAGGTGTCATGGTCGGCTCCCTGAAGTAGGGAGAAGGCTGGCATATAGAAGACTACATAGGAGGGGTTAGCATGAAAAAGAAAATGGGTAAACGATCGGCAGCGGCGGTATCATTGGCGGCTCTGCTGCTTGTAACGGCGTGCACGAACAATTCGGGAGGAAATCATGGAGGAGACGGCGCCGACGGCTCGAAAGTCACGCTGGAATTTATGACGCAGAGCTCGCCTCTTGCGCCGGCCGATCCGAACGAGAAGCTGATTTTCCAGCGGATGGAGGAGGCGACCGGCATTCATATCGAATGGACCAACTACACGAACGACATCTTCGCAGAAAAACGAAATTTGGCGCTCGCCACGGGCGATTTGCCGGATGCGATCTTCGACGCGGGACTCGGCGATTACGATCTGCTCCGGCTCGCGGAGGACGGCACGATCATCGCGCTGGACGACATCATCGAAAATCAGATGCCGAATTTTAAAAAGGTGCTTGAGGAGGCCCCGCAATATAAAGCGATGATCACAGCGCCGGACGGCCATATCTATTCTCTGCCATGGATTGAGGAGCTTGGCGCGGGCAAGGAAAGTATTCACTCCGTTAATAACATGCCATGGATTAACGTAGATTGGCTGAAGAAGCTCGGTCTCGAAATGCCGACAACGACCGAAGAGCTGAAGCGGGTGCTGATCGCCTTCAAGACGCAGGATCCGAACGGCAACGGGCAGGCGGATGAAATTCCGATGTCCTTCATTAACTCCAACGGCGGCGGCGAGGATCTCGGCTTCCTGTTCGGCTCCTTCGGCGAAGGCATGAACTGGGATATGACATTGGTCAGCAATGACGGAAAGGTTTCCTTTGCGGCGAGTAACGAAGGGTTCAAGGAGGGCGTTAAATATTTTAATGAGCTGTACCAAGAGGGTCTTATCGACATTGAGTTTTTGACGCAGGATTGGAACACGTACGTGGCCAAAGGGAAAGAACATGTATACGGCCTGTACTTCACCTGGGATAAAGCGAACATTACCGGCATGAACGATAGCTACCAGCCGATGCCGGCGCTGACCGGACCGGGCGGCATTAAAAATGTGACCCGAACGAACGGCATGGGCTTTGACCGGGGACGGATGGTCGTAACGAAGGATAACGATAATCTCGAGGCGACAGCGAAGTGGATGGATAAGCTGTATGAGCCGCTTCAATCGGTGCAGAACAACTGGGGAACGTACGGCGACGAGACGCAGCAGAACATATTCGAGTTCGACGAGGCTTCGCAAATGCTGAAGCACCTTCCGCTGGAAGGGACGGCTCCCGCCGAGCTGCGCGGCAAAACAAGCGTAGGCGGGCCGCTTGCGATCCTGGATACCTATTATGGAACCGTAACGACGAAGCCGGACGATGCGGCATGGCGGCTTGATATTTTGAAGAACGTCTATGTTCCGGACATGAAGGGCGAACATATTTATCCGCGCGTATTTTTCTCCCTGGAGGAATTGGACCGATTGTCCGCAATTGAAACGGATATGTTCGCTTACGTGCTTCAGAAACGGACGGAGTGGATCGAGAACGGTAAAGTCGACGCGGAATGGAAGGACTATTTGGCGGAGCTTGACCGTCTAGGGCTGCAGGAGTGGCTGCAAATTAAACAGACCGGCTACGACAGAAGCACCGGTCAATAAAAAAGAGATAGGAGTGTGGAGAGCATGCTGAACGTTAGAGAAGAAAAATACCGTCCGCAGTTCCATTTCACGCCGCCGGCGAACTGGATGAATGATCCGAACGGCATGGTGTATTACGACGGGGAGTACCATTTGTTCTACCAGCATCACCCGGACGGCACAACATGGGGACCGATGCATTGGGGGCATGCCGTCAGCTCGGATCTGGTGCATTGGGAGCATCTGCCGATCGCGCTCGCACCGGATGAATACGGCACGATTTTTTCCGGCAGCGCCGTTGTCGACTGGAACGATACGACCGGATTTTTCGAAGGCAAGCCGGGGCTCGTCGCGATTTTTACGCATTCGGATCACGATCAGGAGCTGAACCGTCCCAGGCAGCGGCAAAGCTTGGCGTACAGCGCGGACAAAGGACGGACGTGGACGAAGTACGAAGGGAATCCGGTGCTTGCAAGCGATACGCTCGTCGACTTTCGCGATCCGAAAGTATTCTGGCACGAGCCGAGCGGCAGATGGATCATGATCTTGGCGACCGGAGACAGGGTTCAGCTCTATACCTCTCCGGATTTGAAGGCTTGGACGTTCGGAAGCGAGTTCGGACAGGCGGAAGGCTCGCATGAAGGCGTGTGGGAATGTCCGGATCTGATCGAGCTTCCAGTGGCCGGGACGGATGATACCAAATGGGTGATGCTCGTCAGCATCGGCGACAATCCGGATTGTCCCGAAGGATCGAGAACGCAATACTTCATCGGCGATTTCGATGGCTCGACGTTTACGAACGATAATGCGCCCGGTACGGTTCTATGGCTGGATCACGGCAGAGATAACTATGCCGGCGTCACTTGGTCGAATGCCGATGGGCCGGCGAACGGGAAGCTGTTCATTGGTTGGATGAGCAACTGGAAGTATGCGAACCTGACGCCGACCGTCAGCTGGAGGAGCGCGATGACGCTGCCAAGAGTGCTGTCGCTTCGGAATGGAAGCGAAGGCATTAGAGTCATTCAGCATCCAATCGGGAGCTTGACCGCGCTGCGTGGCGAGACGAAGCAGTGGGGCGAGACGGCTGTGGTGCCGGGGCGGAATTTACTTGAGGGCGTTCATGGCGGCGTCTGCGAAATCGTGTGCGAGCTGGAGCCGGGTGAAGCGGCGGAGGTTGGAATAAAGCTTAGGGCTTCGGAAGACGAGGAGACGGTCGTCGGCTACGACATCGCTTCCGAGATGCTGTTCATCGACCGCCGGAGGTCAGGGGAGTCCGCATTCCATCCGGAGTTCGCCTGCAAGCACGGCGTGCGGCTGCTGCCGCATGAAGGGCGGATCAAGCTGCATATTTTCGTCGACCAATCGTCAATCGAAGTGTTCGCGAATGACGGGGAGGCTGTGCTTACCGACTTGATTTTCCCGGATCCGCGCAGCACGGGGATGGAATTGTACGCGCAAGGCGGCAGCGCGAGATTGCTTACATTTTCCCTGCATGTCTTGAAATCGATGTATTCGGCTGTTACTGTATAAGGAAAATGGCTGGAGAATGCGAGGGTGAAGACATTGGCTTTATATGGTGCAATTGAAGGCGGAGGCACGAAGTTTATTTGCGGTGTTGGCAATGAAGAGGGGGCAATTCTTGATTTTATTTCGATCCCCACGACAACGCCGGAAGAGACGCTTGGTCAAGCGATGGCTTATTTTGCAGGGAAAGGCATCGAAGCGATCGGAATCGGAACGTTCGGTCCTATCGACGTGAACCCGTCGAGTCCGGCCTACGGCTCGGTAACGAAGACGCCGAAGCCGCATTGGAGCGGCTATGACCTGATCGGCCATGTGAAGAAGCATTTGGATCTGCCGATCGGTTTCGATACCGACGTTAACGCCGCGGCGCTTGGCGAGACGGTATGGGGCGCAGCCAAAGGCTTGTCCAGCTGTTTGTATCTGACTATCGGCACAGGCATCGGTGGCGGAGCGGTCGTAGAAGGGAAGATGGTTCACGGCCTTACGCATCCGGAGATGGGACATATTTCGGTTCGGCGCCACCCGGAGGATACATACGAAGGCTTCTGCCCGTTCCATTCGGATTGCCTGGAGGGACTGGCGGCAGGGCCGGCAGTCGAGAAGCGTTGGGGCAAGAAGGCTTACGAGCTGGACGCCTCGCATGACGCATGGCGCTTCCAAAGCTACTATGTTGCTCAGGCGCTTGTGAACTACATCCTTATTTTATCTCCGGAGAAGATTATTCTGGGCGGAGGCGTTATGAATCAAGCGCATCTGTTCCCGCTTATCCGCGCGGAGGTACAGCGGTTGCTGAACGGCTATGTCTATCATCCCGCCGTGCTTGAACATATCGACGACTACATCGTAAAGCCGGGCCTCGGCGACAAAGCCGGTCTAAGCGGCGCGCTTGCGCTGGCTATTCGGGCTGCGGAGCAGCGCAAATAATTTCATGAAGACGCTAAGCTTGCTTAGCGTCTTTTGCCTGTTGTGCGATAAGATAAATCCAATGATTCAAGGGGGAGTTTGTCGTGAAATTTTCGGTATGCATTGACGCCCTATACAACGGAAGACCTTCTGTGGAAGCCATTCGAGCCGTGCATGAGGCCGGGGCGGAGGCGTTCGAGTTCTGGTCGTGGACGAATAAGGATGTGGAAGGCATCCGCAGCGTGAAGGATGAGCTGCGCCTAAGCCTTACGACGCTGCTTACGAAATCCAACAACCTGGTCGATCCCGCGCACAGAGAGGAGTACCTGGACGGTCTTCGGGAGACGGTCGAGATCGCCCGCCGGCTTGGCTGCAGCCGGATTCTGACGACGACCGGGCAAGATACGGGCGGCCCTCGTGCCGAGCAGTACCGGTCGATCGTGGAAAGGCTGAAGGAAGCCTCGGCCATTGCGGAGAAGGCCGGTATGACGCTGCTGCTCGAGCCTTTAAATACGAAGGTGGACCATCCGGGCTACTTCCTGTCGAGCTCGGAGGAGGCTTTTTCAATCCTTCGCGAGGTGGGCTCCCCAAGCGTAAAGCTGCTTTTCGATATTTACCACCAGTACATTACCGAAGGCGAGGTAATCGGAACCATCCGCGAGCATATCGGCAGCATCGGACATTTCCATGCGGCCGGCTATCCCGGCAGGCATGAGCTTCATATCGGTGAGATCGATTACGGGCCTATCTTCAGCGCAATTCGGGATACCGGGTATGACGGGTATGTCGGCTTGGAATATTTTCCGGCCGGGGAACCGGGGGAAGGGATTCGAACAATTATTGGCCGACAAAAGGCTCTATGAAAACGCAACCATTCGGACTAAAATAGGTTCATATTCTTTTTTTATATCGATTATCGATTTCTAAGCTGGAGGAGTGTTTATTATGCCGTTAGTGGATATGCCGCTTGATAAATTGAAGGAATACCAGGGCCGAAATCCCCGTCCCGCCGATTTCGACGCGTATTGGGAACGCGCCCTTGCCGAGCTGCGCGCCGTGGACGCGCAGGTTGAGCTCGTGCCGAGCTCGTTCCAGACGCCGCAGGCGGAATGCTTCGATCTTTATTTCACCGGCGTTCGCGGCGCCCGCATTCACGCGAAATACGTTCGTCCGAGAGCGGTGACCGAGCCTCATCCCGCTGTGGTGCTGTTCCACGGCTACACGGGCCATGCGGGCGACTGGAACGATAAGCTGGCTTACGCGTCGCTTGGCTTTTCCGTGCTGGCGATGGATTGCCGCGGCCAGGGCGGCAGCTCTGAGGATACGGGCGGCGTCAAAGGGACGACGCATAACGGCCATATTATCCGCGGTCTGAACGATCATCCCGACAACTTGCTGTTCCGCCACATTTTCCTCGATTGCGCCCAGCTGGCGGGTATTGCGATGTCGCTGCCGGAGGTCGACCCGGAGCGGGTGTATGCGGCGGGGGGCTCGCAGGGCGGAGCGCTTACGATTGCTTGCGCCGCCCTTGAACCGCGGGTGAAGAAGCTTGCCCCGATCTATCCGTTCCTGACGGATTACAAGCGAACATGGGAAATGGATTTGGCGAAGGACGCGTATCAGGAGCTGAGAACTTTCTTCCGCCATTTCGATCCGCTGCACGAGCGGGAGGACGAAATTTTCGAAAAGCTAGGATATATCGACCTGCAGTATTTGGCTAACCGCATCCGCGGCGACGTGCTGATGTTTGTAGGGCTGATGGACACGGTGTGTCCGCCGTCCACACAGTTTGCCGCCTACAACAAAATGACGGCGCCCAAGGAGCTGGTCATTTATCCGGACTTCGGTCACGAGCATTTGCCTGGAGCAACGGACCGTACCATTCAATTTTTCTTGAAGGAATAGCAAAAAGAAACCAGCCGCTTCGATCGCCGAAGCGGCTGGCGTTTTTTCGCGCGCTGCGGCTGTTACTTCAACAGCGCTTCGGTCATTTGATCGGCTGCTCTAGCTGTTGAGAGCCCGCTCGCGGCCGCTTGGGCGAAGATCCGCTCCAGATTATTGTAAATGCGCTCTGTATCGCGCTTCGCCTTAGCGGCATCGGCGCCCTCAAGCTCGGCGGCCGTCACGATGATTCCTCCCGCATTGACGGCATAGTCCGGCGCGTAGAGGATGCCCCGCTCATGCAGCCGGTCGCCATCCTCTTCGGCAGCAAGCTGATTGTTGGCCGCCCCTGCCACGGCGGCGCAGCGAAGCCCCGGAATCGAGGCTTCATTCAGAACGCCGCCAAGCGCGCATGGGGAGAACACATCGCATGGAACCGATACAATCGCATTGGGGTCGCATGGCGCAGCCCCGAACTCCGCTGCCGCAAGCCGGACGCGTTCGGGATCAACGTCGGCCACGATGAGCTTGGCGCCCGCCTCGCTTAAATAACGGCATAGCTTATAGCCGACCTTCCCGAGTCCTTGCACGGCAATGACGCGGCTATGCGGCGATTCCGATCCATAGACCCGTTTCAGCGAAGCTTGTATGCCTAGAAATACACCGTATGCGGTCATCGTAGCCGTCAGCTCGTTCGTCGCCCCAAGCGAGCCGGTCGTATCCGTCACATAGGAGGTTTCTTCCCGCACCCAATCCATATCCTGTACCGTCGAACCGAGATCCAACCCTGTAATATAGAGACCGTTTAATTTTTGAAGCTGCTTTCCTAATGTTCGAAACCATGTTTCCCGCATGCGGGATGAGCCTGGCCTTGCGATAAGAACGGCTTTGCCTCCCCCGTACGGAATGCCGGCGAGCGCAGACTTGTACGTCATGCCCCGCGCCAGACGAAGCGCGTCTAGGGCCGCCTCTTCTTCGCTTCCGTAATGCATCATCCGGCAGCCGCCGAGAGCGGGGCCAAGCTTCGTGTGATGAACCGCGATGACAGCCTTGAATAGGGTGGAGCGATCTTGCAGGAAGATAAGCTGTTCATAGTCTTGCTTCCAAATGTCCATGCCTGCGCCTCCCATAGAGCCGATACGCGCGTATCGCTTGATAGATTAGCATATTCTCGGCGGCTGGACTTGGTCTAGACAGTTGACAATGAAAATGAGAATTGTTATCATCTGAGCAGGCGATAAGGTTAAGCGCTGAGACATACAGGACAAGGGGAGTTTACATTGAACGGACAACGCAATACATTGAAAATGACCGGTCTTATCAGCATTATGCTTCTAGCGTTGCTTCTAACCGCTTGCGGTTCGAATAATAACGGGAATCAGGGCGCGGCATCCGAATCGCCGGCGGCGGAGACGGCGACTCCAGCGCCTTCCGAGGAGCCGGCAGAAAGAAAGCTGACCGACGGCCTGGGCCATGAGGTGACGATTCCGGCCGAACCCAAACGAATCATCGCGTCGTACCTGGAGGATTATCTGGTAGCGCTGGACACGATTCCCGTCGCGCAATGGTCGGTTGCAAACGGTAAGCAGGAGTATTTGAGCGATAAGCTTGGCGATACGCCAACTATCGCTTACGACCTGCCTTTCGAGGCAGTGCTTGGCTTTGAGCCGGATCTTCTTATTATCGGCGGGGCGAGCGGAGTAGAAGGCGACAAATACAATCAATACTCGGAAATTGCGCCGACGTTCGTGCTTGGAGATGAAGTGAATAATGACTGGCGTCAAGCTCTTTTGAAGATCGGCGAGGTGCTTGGCAAGTCGGAGCAGGCGCAGCAAATATTGGACGATTATGAGACGAAAGCATCCGAAGCGAAAGCGACGCTGCAAGCAAAGGCTGGCGGAGAATCTGCGGCGGCGATCTGGCTCGTGTCGGGATCGTTCTATGTCGTTAGCGATTCGGTGTCGAGCGGCGCGGTCTTGTACAAGGATCTCGGCTTGGCAATTCCGGAGACGGTTAAGGAAATTTCGGCAGCAGCCGAAGCGAACTGGAATGCGATCTCGCTTGAGAAGCTGGCGCAGCTTGATGCCGATCATATCTTTCTGATCAACAGCGACGGCTCCGGCGCCGAAGCGCTGAAAGATCCGGTATGGAGCAGCATTCCGGCTGTGAAGAACGGCAACGTATACGAGTTCGGCCGAGAAAAAAGCTGGCTGTATACCGGTCCGATCGCCAACTCGCAAATGATCGACGATGTACTGGCAAGCATGGCGAAATAAAAAATGACAGGGCAAGACAGCGGCGGCCCCTTACCGGACTTTGTTCGGGAGGGCGCCGCTTTTTTTTGCGCAATTGCGGCGCTCCTTTCGGTCTTTACCCGATTTCATGGTAGAATCGATTTGAAGATAGTGGTAGAGAAGAGAGGAGCAGGAGATGAGTATGAGCCAGAGAACAATCAAATGGGGCATTTTGGGCTGCGGCGGCATTTCTTCGACGTTCGCGAAGGATCTGCGGCTGGCGGAGGGCGCCGAGCTGACGGCGGTTGCGGCAAGATCGCTGGAGAAGGCGGAGCAGTTTGCGGAGCAGCATGGCTTTGCCCGCGCCTATGGCAGCTACGAAGAGCTGTTTAACGATTCGGAAGTAGAGATCGTGTATGTCGGAACGATACACCCGCTGCATAAGGAGCAGGTTTTAGCTTGCCTGCACGCGGGAAAAGCGGTTCTTTGCGAGAAGCCGTTCACAATCAATGAGGCGGAAGCCCGGGAGATTGCGCAGCTTGCGCGCGACAAGAAGCTGTTCGTTATGGAAGCGATGTGGACCCGGTTTCTCCCGCCGATTGTCCGGACGCGCGAGTGGCTGAAGCAGGGCCTCATAGGAGATGTGCAGCTGGTGAAGGCGGACTTCGGCTTCGACGCGGGCTGGAATCCGGAGGGGCGTCTGCTAAGCAAGGAGCAGGGCGGCGGCGCGCTGCTTGATGCCGGCGTCTATCCGGTATCGTTCGCTTCCATGGTTTACGGCGAGCAGCCGAAGAGCATTCAGAGCAGCGCGCATATCGGCGAGACCGGCGTGGATGAGCGCTTCTCGCTGCTGTTCGAATACGATGGCGGCAGAACGGCTATGCTGAACGGCGCCGTGCGGCTCAGCCTCACGAACGATGCTCATATATTCGGGACAAAAGGTTATATCCATATCCCTAATTTCTTGTTCTCGAACAAGGCGAGCCTTCATGTCCAAGGCCAGGACCCGGTGACGGTAGAGGACAACCGCCAGTTCGCCGGCTACAAATACGAGGCCGAGGCGGCGATGGCCTGCCTCCGCTCGGGAATGCTGGAGAATGAAGACATCACGCTGGATGAAACTGTCGGCATTATGGAGACGATGGATCGCATTCGGAAGCAGTGGGGCTTAGTTTATCCTTCTGAGCAGGGCGAATAAAGGCTAGCCAGGCTGCCTGCAGCGGGAGCCGTCCCTCAAGCGGAAGATCATCTGCTGCGGGACGGCTCTTTTTGTTGTCCGGGGGATGTCGCCATCGACTTCTAAGCTATGCCTGGGCGGCCTTTCTCAGCTCGCTCACAATGGGAATAAGCGTCTTAAAGCTTTGAACCATGGCTCCCTCCGAGCCGAAGTTGAGAACGATATGCGTATCCGTCTCAGGGTCCCAGAAGAGATGTGTGGCCAGCACGCCGATATGGCCTTTTAACCGGGGCAGCCCGCGCAGCAGGAAGAAAAATTGCTCGAACCGCACCTCCATCATGCCCAGACCGTAGTGCAGACCGGGACGGAAGCGATGCTCGGCGTTATCCATCGTCTGCAAGGTGGAAGCCTGCAGCAGCTTTCCTTCTCTTAAGGCGCGGCCGAACCGAAGCAAATCATCCGTTGTGGAGACGAGACCGCCTCCGGCCCAATCGCAGCTAAGGCTGCGGAAGCCGCTTATTTCGCTGCCGTTGAACCAAATAGGAGCAAGTGGTTCGGCTGTACCGGATGAAGGCTCGCTGCGGTAAAGCATATAGGTGTCGCGCATGCCAAGGGGGTCCAAGATGCTGCGATGCAGGTCATGCTCGAACGTGCCGCCGGTTATGCGCTCGACCAGAAGTCCAAGCAGAATGTAGCCGGTGTCGGAGTAATGGAACCTCGTTCCGGGCGGAGCGACCGCATGCTGTTGTTCCCGCGAAAAGTCGAGCAGCTCCCGGGGTGCCCAGTGGCGGTCAGGCTGCTCCAGGATCAGCCGGCCGAAGGGGATGCCCGAATGGACCCGGCCACCGAAATAATCCGCGACGCCTGACGTATGGCTAAGAAGATGACGGACCGTAACATCGCCTGCGTAATCCCGTCCCTTATGAACGAATAGTCCGTTCAGCTCGCCGGAGTTGAAATATTCCGCGATACGGGCGCCCCATTCAAGAGAAGCTTTTTCGAGCAGCTGCCCGATCAGGACGGCGGTGAACATTTTGCCGATGCTTGCGATATGGTAAGGTCTTGGCGCCGGCGACGCAGCGTAACGGTAATCGATCCCGAGCTTGCGCGAAAAGATGCGTCCTTGGAGATCCGCCGCTTGTCCGCGCGGGACGCCTCCTCTCTTCCCGCGCGAGCATTTCTCGAACAAGGCGTCGAATCGGCGGGTGATCATCGCGGTGACATCCGCGCTCAGTTGCGGAACGGTCATGTGTATCCCTCCATCGGTTGATTTGGATGATTTTATATATTACTATTGGATATATTACTAATCGTAATATGGTTTATCGTATTCTGCAAGAGGCAAGGAGAGAACGGAAGATGGAATTTGTTATTTTGGGCCTGTTAATGATACGCAGCCAAACGGTCTATGAACTGAATCAAAGCTTCAAAACGGGCGTGTCCCTGTTCTACAGCGCCAGCTACGGCAGTCTGCAGACCGCGCTCAAGAAGCTGCTCGAGAAGGGCTGGGTAAGCTATTCGGAGGAAGTGGAGAACGGAAGGCATAAGAAGGTTTATGCGGTGCAGCCTGCCGGCAAGGAGGCGTTCGCCGCCTGGATGAAAAGCGAGACGCCGGACAGCAAGCTCGAGGTTACGGCGCTTTCCAAAATGTATTTTCTCGGTCTGATTGCCGATGCGGAGGAAAGACGGACTATTTTGCGGGAAATTACGGATAAGACCGAGCAAGCGCTGGCGGGGCTGGAGGCCCTTAACCGGGAGCTTGATCAAATGGAGGTTCCGGAAGCGTACCGCGGCCTGTTCCGGTACCAGCTGAAGACGCTGGAATACGGAATCGGCGCCCATCGGTTCGCGCGGGACTGGTTCGCCAAGGAGCTTAAGGAGCTGGAGCGGCTGCCCCGTTCCGAAGACGTCTGACCGGACCGGTTTGTCACTCTTGTCACCGGTGCGGTCATGGCTCTATACGAGGCATAAGGCCGGTGATAGAATCGGATTAAGAGCTGGCGATAGAGGGTGACGGCATACATGATTCGGATTATGATTGCGGACGATCAGCGGCTGCTGCGGGAAGGGCTGCAAACCATCCTACAGGCGGAGGAGGGGCTTTCCGTCATCGGCTTGTGCGAGAACGGGCAAGAGGCTTGGCGGCAAACGATAGAGAACAGGCCGGATGTCATTCTGATGGATATTAAAATGCCCGTGATGGACGGCATCGAAGCGATGCGTCTTATTAAGCGGGATGCGCCGGATACGATCGTGCTTATGCTGACGACCTTTGCGGAGGACCGGTTCATCATCGACGCGATGGCAGGAGGGGCGGACGGCTTCCTGCTGAAGGATATGCCCTCGAAGCAAATTGTCCGCACCATTCGCGAGGCGATGGACGGCGGAGTCATGCTGCCTGCGGCGATCGCGTCGAAGCTGGCGGCGAGGCTGTCGGTGCTGAGCCGCGGTCGCGCGGATTCGTTCGACGAGCAGAAGCTGAGCCGTCTAGGCTTGTCCTTCACGGAGCGGGAGCGGAAAATTATGCTGCTCATGCTTGAGGGCTATTCCAACCGGCAGATCTCGAGCACGTTATTTATGGGCGACGGGACGGTCCGCAATTACATTAGCGTTATTTACAACAAGCTGGGCACGAGCGACCGGAAGGAAGCGGTAGCAGTCATGCGCGGGCTGCTGCTGGATGACGGGCCATGATGACCCTAACGCCCAAATTCCGTTCCGCTCTGCTGTGGCTGTTGGCGTGCGCGGTTATTTTAACTTGTTTTCTGCCGGCCATGCTGGTGGAGCGCCCGAGCTTCGCGGAGAAGGGACGCGCCTCGTTTACGGTGTTTATTCGCGATTGGCAGGCCGCGTATGGTCCGGAGAAGCCGCAGGAAGCGGACTGGGTGCCGTTCGACAGCGCGCTTAAAGAAGGGCTGTCAGGCTTCGAAGGGACGGTATGGCTTCGAAAAACGGTGCCGGAGCTCGAATGGAGAAGCCCTTATTTGTTTTTTTCGGGCATGAAGCGGTTCGAGGCAGCGTTAGACGGCGAGCCGCTGTATGCCTTCAACATGGAAGGCAAACGCAGGCATATCGATCCCCGATCGATGCTCCACCCGGTGCCGATTGAGCCGGCTGATGCCGGCAAGGAGCTGCTCATCAAGACGGTGTGGGCGGGCCAGCCGTTCATCGGCAACGACATGGTGCTGGCCGGCGAGCCGGATCAGCTTCTGTATGCGCTGCTGCAAGCGGAGGCGGGGTATTATATTTATTCGATTCTGTATATAACGGCCGGCTTCGTCGCTTTGACTTTATATTTGCGGCGGAAGACCACCTTATACGGCTGGTTCGGCCTGCTCGGCCTCTGTCTAGGGATGAACCTGCTGTTATCGTGCCGCGTGCCGCAGTGGTTCGTTCCGCTCGGGGAGCTGTATTACTGGAGAGATCTGCTGCTGCCGGTCGGGATGATTGCATTCGTCGGCTTTTACGGAGAGGCGATGGGCGCCGCCCGCAGGCGGTTAATGCGGGCGGCTCGGTCTATTCTCCTTCTGTATGGAGCCGCGGTACTCGCCGCTGCGGTGTGGCACCAGCCGCTTTACATGAGACTGACGACGGAGGCTGCGGTCATTATTGCGGGAGCGGGCATGCTTGTGGTCTTATTTGCGCTGCTGCGATACCGGCAGTCCCCGGAGCGCGGGGAGGAACGGAAGTGGATCGTGCGAGGCTGCCTCACGCTCACGGCGTGCACGATTGCCGGGTTTACCGTTTCGCTATTTCCCGTCCCGATGAATGAGCTGCTCGCGATGAACCGATATGTCTACCGGGTCTTAGAAGGGTTACAGCCGAACGGACTGCTGCTGTTTATGATATGCATGATCATGGTCATGATCAGCGGCGTTCGGCGAGTGCACCTGGAATCCGAGCGGAATGCGAAGGAGCTGCTTGCGAAAAACCAAGAGCTGGAGCAGTTTCATCGCGGCTTGGAGCGGCTTGTCGATCAGCGCACCGCCGAGCTGGAGCAGGCGAACCGAATTTTATCGGTCACCTTGCGCGAGAAGGCGGAATCGCTGGCCGAGCTGTCCGTGATGGAGGAACGCAACCGCATCGCGTACGAGATCCACGACGTCGTCGGGCATACGCTGACGGCCGCCATCGTACAGCTGGAGGCGACGAAGACGCTGGCCGAGCGAGACGGCGGCATCCCGGACGGGAAGCTGGATATGCTCATTGGGCTCGTTCGCAAAGGGCTCGACGATATCCGCAAGTCCGTGCGGCTGCTTAAGACGGAGGAGACGCCGCCGCTTTCGCTGGAGGAATCGCTGCGCGAGCTTATTCAATATACCGAAGATACGATGGGCGTCCGTATCGAGGCGCAAATGGAGATTCCGCACGGGCTCGCGCTGGGCAAGCTTTCGGAGCAGGTGCTGTATCATGCGCTGCAAGAGGGGCTGACGAACGGCATTCGCCACGGCCGATGCAGCCGCTTCCGCTTCACGCTGCAGACGGCGGGCGAGACGCTGCGCTTCCGCTTGACCAGCGACGGCGAGCCGTTCGGCTCGGCGGCGCCGGGCTTTGGTCTTACGTCGATGAAGGAGCGCGCCGAGCTGCTGGGCGGCATCGTCTCGATCCGCAGCGGCGCGGCGGATGACGGCTCGCCTTGCGGCTGCGAGCTCTCGATCGAGCTGCCGCTTGGCTAGCGTGAACAATATGCACTAGGCCGTACGCCTCGCGCACCACATGACAAAACGGATGACATCGTGTCACTATCTTGGCGCGCGCAGATTCTTTTACAATGAGGACGTTGGAATCTTGATGCGGGAGGCTGCGGCAAATGAAAAAGCATTACGATGTGATCGTGGTGGGCGCGAGGGTCGCCGGTTCGGCGTTTGCTTACGAGATGGCGAAGGCGGGATATGAGGTTCTGCTGCTGGATAAAAGCACGTTCCCCAGCGATACGTTGTCGACGCATAATTTTTATGGGAACTCGCTTGCCATGCTGCGGGAGATGGGCGTACTCGAAGCGCTGCTGGCGACGGGCACGCCGACTTACAAAAGGGCGGTCGTCCAGTTCGAGGACGCCGTCATCGACGGTTTTTTCCCCGAGGTGATGGGGGAGACGGAATGCTTGTGCATCAGGCGGACGCATCTTGACGCCATTTTGTTCGAGCATGCTTCGGCGCAGGAGCGCGTAACGGCGCTCGAAGGGTTCCGCGTGGCGGAGCTGATCGAGGAGGACGGCAAAATTGTCGGCGTGGCTGGCGTTTACCAGAACGGGGAGCGCGGGCAGTTCCGGGCGAGGCTTGTCGTAGGCGCGGATGGAAGGCATTCAAGAGTGAGGCATTTGGCGGGGAGCGCATGCCTGCAGGCGGTGCCGACGGATTTTGCCTCGTATGTCGGGTATTACTCGAACTATAAGCAGGATGGAGAGCTTCATGCCGAGCTGTACAAAATGGGCGATAAAATCGCGATCGTGTTCCCGACCAGCGACAGGCTTTACGTCGTAGGCGTTATGTTCCCGCTCAAAGACGAAGAGTGGATGAAACGGTTCAAAGCGTCGCCGGAGGAAGCGATGAACCGTATTCTTAGAACCGGCTTTGCCGGCTCCCCGCTGCCGGAGCGGATCCTTCATGCCGAGCTTGCCATGCCGATAAAAGGTCTGCTCGGCTATGACAATGATTGGCACCAAGGCATGGGACCGGGCTGGGCGCTGGTAGGAGACGCGATCACGTTCAAGGACCCCGCCGTCGGCCAAGGCATGCAGGACGCGCTTTACGGCGCGCGTATTCTGACCGGCGTGCTGAGCGGCTTCCCGGATTGGGATGCGAGTTGGGACGAGATGGCGAGCCTGTACCAGGCGCGAATGGAAGAGAAGATGATGTTCCACTTTCATCTGGCCTGCCAATATACGAAAAACGCCCCTTTCACAGAGGAGCAAAAGCTGGTGAACCGATTAATCGCGTCCAGCCCTGAGGCGACTTCATCGTTTCTGGGCATTTACAATCGGGCCGCCGGGCCGCAGGAGCTCGAGCAGGCGATTCATCGTCTCATTCCAGTTCAAGAGGCTGCCTCTGGATCATCGGAACCGGCATAATAGAGGCCATTAATTATATAGCCGATTAATTATTCGTCTCCTAAATAAAGGCTGCTCCCCTCCAGACGAGGTCGGGCGGCTTTTTGCATGTTCGCGGCTATAAAATAAGATTGCCTACTCTTTTGCATCCATTTGTGGTATCCTTAGACGCTATATGATGATATTTACCATTCGCACGTTTATCCATAGGAGAATACAAAGATGAACTTCAAAGATTTACAGCTTAAACCCGAAATATTGAAGGCGCTTGCCCAAGAAAACTACGAGTCTCCGACTCCGATTCAGGAGCGCTCTATTCCGTCCGTGCTGGCAGGGCGCGACCTGCTCGGCTGCGCGCAGACGGGCACCGGCAAGACGGCCGCATTCTCGCTGCCGATCATTCAGCTGCTAAGCGGTCAGGCCGCGCCGCGGGGGAAGAACCGGCCGATCCGCGCGCTGATCCTTTCGCCGACGCGCGAGCTTGCGCTGCAAATTTCGGATAACATTGTCGCGTACAGCCGGTATACGGATTTGAGCTGCCTGGCGATAGTCGGCGGCGTCTCGCAGCAAGGCCAGGAGCGCGCGCTGGCGCAGGGCACGGACATCTTGATCGCAACGCCGGGCCGTCTGATGGATTTGATGAACCAGAAGGTAATCGGCCTGCAGGCGGTCGAAATTCTTGTGCTCGACGAGGCCGACCGGATGCTGGACATGGGCTTTATTAACGATGTTAAAAAAATTATTGCCAAGCTGCCCGGCAAGAAGCAGACGCTGTTCTTCTCGGCGACGATGCCTCCTGAGATCGAGCAGCTCGCAGGCAGCCTGCTGACCGATCCGGTGAAGGTGGAGGTTACGCCGGTATCGTCTACGGTGGACCGGATCAGCCAGTCCGTTTATTTCGTGGACAAGCCGAATAAACAGATGCTGCTGAACGATCTGCTTCAGGATCGAAGCATCGGCTCCGCGCTTGTCTTTACGCGCACGAAGCATGGCGCGGACCGCGTCGCGCGCGGGCTGAACCGCATCGGCGTAACAGCGCAGGCGATTCACGGCGACAAGTCGCAAAATTCCCGGCAGAACGCGCTGAGCAACTTCAAAAGCGGGGCGACACGTGTGCTGGTGGCAACCGATATTGCGGCTCGCGGAATCGACGTCGAGGATTTATCGCATGTGATCAATTTCAACCTGCCGAACATTCCGGAGACGTACGTGCACCGGATCGGACGGACAGGCCGCGCCGGGAACAGCGGCGTCGCCATTTCCTTCTGCGAGGCGGAGGAGCTCCCGTACTTGAAAGACATCGAGAAGCTGATTAAGAAGAAGGTGCCGGTTGTTGAAGAGCATCCGTATCCGATGACGGAAGGAGTGGCTCCTGCGGCAGCTGGCGTACAGACTCAGAAGCAGCAGAACGACCGCAAGCCGAAGCGTCAGGGCGGACAAGCGCAGCCGCAGAAGGCGCAGGGTCAGCCGAAGGAAGGCCAATCCCAGCAGAAGCAGAAGCAAAGCCAGACTCAGGAGCGGCAGACGCCGAAGCAGAACCAGGCTCAGCAGCCAGGACAGCCGAAGGCGGAGCAGACGCAGAACCGTCCGGCCGGTGAGGCGAAGCGGCATCCGAAGCAGCGGAATGCCGGCCATTCGGAGAAGCAGGCTCTCGCCGGACAGCAAGGACAAGCTCAGAAGCAGAGGAGCGCACAGCCAGCTTCGCAGCGTCCGGAGAACGCGGCCAAATCCCGAAAGCCGCAGACGCAGCGGCTGCAGTCGAGGCAGGAAATTCATCAGGAGTCCGGTAAGGTAATCTCCGTTTTGTCCGCTCCGTGGTCGAGCTTTAAGCCGCGCGGGCGCTAATAGAGGATTGACTTATTACCATAACCCCCTATAATTAACTGTAAATATAAGGGGATGCGTAACTGGCGAAAACGTAGATCACTACGGGGGAGCGCATCTGTCATACGAGCCGTTCGCCTGGGCAAAGCATTTGGTTGTTTATCAGCCAAATGCTTTTCTATTTTCCGAAGGGAGCAATAGAACATGGGGAAAATGCGAAATGTAGCGGTACTGCTGTATGAAAGAGCGGATACGCTCGATGTGACGGGGCCTTACGATGTATTCGGGGCCGCTGGTTTTCTGGGCAAAGATTTCAGCGTCTATACGTTCTCGCTGGATGGAGACGGTCCGATCCGCACGGTCAGCGGCCTAGCCATTCTGCCGGATTACAGCGCGGAAAACTTGCCTGCGCCGGATATTCTCGTAATCCCGGGCGGCTGGGGCGCGCGGCAAGAAATGCACAATGAAAGGCTAACGAGCTGGATACGGGAAACTGCAGCAAATACGGAGATCGTCCTGTCGGTATGCACAGGCGCTTTGCTGCTGGCGAAGGCGGGCCTGCTTGAGAATTTGGGCGTCACGACGAACCGCCGCGCAATGGACCTGCTCCGAGAAGCGGCTCCGGCAAGCGCGACGGTCTATGATAACGTCCGTTATGTCGACAACGGCCATATTGTAACATCCGGCGGCGTGACAGCCGGAATTGACGCCGCTTTGTATCTTGTATCGAGGCTTCACGGGGAGCAGCGGGCGCTCGAGACGGCGTCCATGCTGGAGTACCAGTGGAATCGGGAGCTGCCTGCGGTTGTTCGGGGCGAGGCGCTCACGATTCGCAGAGCGACAAATGAGGATGCCGCAGCGCTGAGGGCTTTGCTGATCGAGGCAGCCGGCTGGATTCAATCGGTCCACGGCATTCGGCAGTGGCGGGAGCAGATGTTCACTCGCGAGATCATTGATGATTTTATTCGGGACTATGAAGTGTTCGTCGCCCTCCAAGGCCAAGAGCTAGCCGGCTGCTTCTCCGTGCATTGGGGCTACGAGGAAATTTGGGGAGAGAAGTTCCACGACGACGCGGGTTATGTGCACAGGCTGACGGTATCCCGTTCGCGCAAAGGGCAAGAAATCGGCAAGCAGCTGCTTGACTGGGCGGAAAACTATATCCGGGAGCGGGGCAAGAGCTGGCTGCGCCTGGACTGCATGGCCGAGAACCCGAGTCTCAACAGCTATTATCAAGGGCTGGGCTTCATCCTCCAAGGCCGCTTTGACGCTTCGGGGTGGAGCGCCAACCTGTACGAACGAAAGATTCGGCAAGTGTAATTTTTAATTATGACAGCCAAGATGTCATCGTTAGCCTGCTAAGCTGAGTTCATTCCGCTTAGAGAGGAGTCTAATAATGACAATTAGCTATAATTCGCAATACCAACCATCGGGGGAAATTCGCCCTTTCCGCATCCGCGTTCCGCAAGAGGAGCTCGACGGCTTGATGGAACGGCTCGATCGGAGCCGGCTTCCCGAGCTGCCGGATACCGGTTGGGAACGCGGCGTGCCGCTGACGTACTTAGCGGAACTCCAAGATTACTGGAGGCGCAGCTATGACTGGCGCAAGCACGAAAGCAAGCTTAATGAGCTGCCGCAGTATGTTACGACGATTGACGGCCAGAACATTCATTTCCTCCACATCCCGTCTGCGGAGCCGAACGCGATTCCGTTAATGCTTATTCACGGCTGGCCGGGCTCGTTCGTGGAGTTTCTGGACGTCATCGAGCCGCTGACTGCCCCGAGCAAAGGCGATAGGGAGGCAGGGATCCCCCCTTTTCATCTGATCATCCCGTCCATTCCCGGATTCGGTTATTCGATTCCGCTTAAGGAGCCGGGCTGGACGCCCGCCCGAATTGCGGGAGCCTTCCTCCAGTTGATGGACCGACTCGGGTACGCGCGCTTCGGCGTCCAGGGTGGAGACAGCGGAGCTTTCATTGCGCCGGAGATGGGAAAGCAGGCGCCGGAGCGCGTCATCGGTGTTCATGTTAACGCGCTGCTTACGTTCCCGTCCGGCGAAGACGGCGAATTTGAAGGCTTGACGGAGGAAGAGCAGCAGCGCTTGGCTCGGCTGGAAAGCTTCAACGACGGCTATTTGCAGATCCAGTCGAAGAGCCCGCAGACGCTCGCCTACGGGCTGCATGATTCGCCGGTCGGGCAGCTGGCTTGGATTGCGGAAATATTTAAGAAGTGGACGCATCCGGAGGGCGAGCTGCCGGAAGCTTCCATCGACCGGAACCGCCTGCTGACCAACATCAGCCTGTACTGGTTTACCGGGACCTCCGGCTCCTCCGCGCAAATCTACTATGAGTCGATGAACGATCCGATGGCTTGGGCGCCGAAGGAACGCGGAACCGTGCCGACAGGCGTATTGGTCGCGAAGTCCCATGACACGGCGATACGGCGTTTCGCGGAGAGGGAGCACCGCATTATCCATTGGACGGAACGCGGAGATGGCGGCCATTTCTATGCGATGGAGCAGCCGCTTCGATTCGCGGAAGACGTGCAGCGTTTTTTTAAATCGGTGCTATAAAATCTGCTATGCTGTTCGAAGATTGGAGGGGAACGGAAGTGAAGCTGGACCGCTTGCTTGCGATTACGATGGAGCTGCTGACGAAAAAAAGAGTGAGGGCCTCCGAGCTGGCTGCGCGGTTCGAGGTGTCAACCCGAACGATATACCGGGAGATCGAATTGATTAACCAAGCGGGCTTTCCGGTCGTCTCCTTCACAGGCGCTGACGGCGGTTTCGAGCTGATGGACGGCTTCTTTCTTACGAAACAGCAATTCACCGTGCAGGATTTTTCGATCATTTATAAGCTTATACAGGGCATCGAATCGGCAGTCAGCGGCAAGTATACCACGCTTAAGCATAGAATCGGCTCCCTGCATCCCAAGATGAGCGAAGAGGATACGGATGATATTCTTCTTGACCTGAGTACGGCCCCGGAAGAAAAAGAGCCCGTACGCATGCTGAGCGCTGCGATCCATGCCCGAAAGGCCGTTTCGTTCAATTATAGAAGCTCGACGAATGACGTGACGGAGCGAAGCGTAGAGCCGGCGAAGCTGTACTGGGAGCGCGGCGCGTGGTATGTGGAGGGATATTGTCTGAGCCGGCGGGCGAACCGGTGGTTTCGAATATCTAGAATAACGCGGCTTCAGCTGCTGGAGGAGCATTTCCTGCCTAGAGAACCGGTTCCGGATTCGCCGGCGAATCCGCCTCTCGGCATCGCGGCGCATCTGCGCTTCGAGCCGGCGGCAGAGCCGCGCGTGTCCGAGCAGTTCCGGGAAGAATGCCGGCATTGCGGCGACCATATTGAGGTCAAAACGGTTTTTTACAAGCTGGAGTATGCGGTATCCATAATTCTTAGTTATGGGTCGAAGGTTGTGGTCGTTTCTCCGCCTGAGCTGAAGGAGGCGGTGTCGGCTGAGCTTAAAGCAACCCAAAGCCGCTATGACTCTTGAGTCTTCAGAATGTGTTACAGCTAGGCAATATCCCGTGCATTCCAGCGGGGAAGCGCGATATAATCAAGAAGCATACAACTTAGATTTAACAGGAGGAACTAATATGAGCATTTATCATTATTCCGCGACCGCGATGAACGGCAAGGACGTTTCGCTGGGCGAGTACAGAGGGCAAGTCGTATTGATCGTAAATGTCGCGAGCCGATGCGGGTTCACGTTTCAATACAAGGATCTCCAGACGCTATACGAAAAATATAAGGACCGGGGCTTCACGATTCTTGGATTCCCGTGCAATCAATTCGCCGATCAAGAGCCGGACAGCAACGAGAAGGTACAGGCGTTTTGCACACTCAATTACGGCGTTTCCTTCCCTATGTTTCAGAAAGTAAACGTCAGGGATCACGAAGCGCATCCTTTATTTACATACCTCGCAGGTTCGAAGTCTTTTGCCGGCTTCGACGAAACCCATTCTGCGGCAAAAATCTTGCTGGCTCTCATTCAGGAAAAAGTTCCGCACTACATGGAAGGCGATTCGATCAAATGGAATTTTACGAAGTTTCTGGTCGGCCGCGATGGAAATGTGCTGGAGCGCTTCGAGTCCACGGCGGATCCGTTCGAGCTCGAACCGGCGATTGAGGCAGCACTGCAAAGGTAAAGAAATGGAACCGCCGGCCATGTCCGGCGGTTTTTTCGTTATGGATGCAATGGGTAGAAATCATCCTTTCCCCTCGTTTACCTCCTTTTGATCTCTCATTTATGCATTTCACCCCTCTAAAAACGCAACTAACCGCAAATGGCATTGCAGTCTCGGAAAATGGTGGTATTCTGTGTACAGAAAAGCTGAATCGGAGCACCAAGAGAGGAGCGGTAAGCTTGAAGCTTATCATAGACCAGTCACTGGAGCATCAAGAGGTCGAAATTACGATTAAATGCGGAATGATTGACGAGAACCTGGAGCGGCTGATCGCGCAGATCCGGCTGTATTCGTTCGCTATTCCCGGCAAGAAAGACGGCGTCAGCCATCTGATCCGGCTCGAGGATGTGTTCTACTTCGAATCGACCGATAACAAAACGTTTCTATACGGCGAGAAGGACGTGTACGAATGCGGTTATAAGCTTTATGAGCTGGAAGGGCATCTGGCGAGCAGCCATTTCGTCCGGATCAGCAAATCCTGCATCTTGAACGTGGCGAAGCTGTCCAGCGTGCGGGCGCTCCTGAACGGCAAGCTGGAAGCGACGCTGGCGAACAAGGAGAAGCTCATTATTAACCGCCACTATGTTCAAGCGCTGAAGGAAAAAATCGAGTTCTAGGGAGGCTGTGCGATGTCGACGTTTAAAACTTATTTTACGATAACCTGTATGTCTTTTACGTTCCTTATCCTTATTTACGCGCTGCTGTCGGAGCTGGGGCTGTTCTCGCCGATGACGATGAACGAAATTTTACTCTACTTCCTTATGACGCTTTGCGGCTCGGTATTGATCGCGCTGACGGACCGGCTGCCGATCAGCAATGGCCCGGTCAATTCGCTCGTACGTATCTTGGATGTTGCCGTATCCGTCTTCGGCATCGGGATCGCCTTTGATCTGTTCCCGCTCGAGTGGTCGTACATCCTGCCGATTATCGGCATGATCCTCATTATCTATGTCGGCGTAAGCGCCGTTGTCATGATTAAAGGCAAGGCAGACGCGAGCGAAATT
Organism: Paenibacillus nanensis; assembly: GCF_003583765.1. Classification (GTDB taxonomy): domain Bacteria; phylum Bacillota; class Bacilli; order Paenibacillales; family Paenibacillaceae; genus Pristimantibacillus; species Pristimantibacillus nanensis. The sequence continues at coordinate 57,198 of NZ_QXQA01000020.1, read as the reverse complement.
AATAAGCAGTTGAGCCGGAGAATGCAGCAACCAAACAAAGCAGGGGGAGAGAAGCATGAGTAAAATCATCGAAGTATCAGGGCTTCAAAAATCGTTCGGCGAGCTTCGCGCGGTGCAAGGCGTCGACTTCTACGTGGAGGAGGGCAGTCTGTTCGCCTTCCTCGGACCTAACGGCGCAGGCAAGTCGACGACGATCGATATGCTGACGACGCAGCTTAAGCCGGATGCGGGCGAAGCAACGATCAGCGGCTATAAGCTGGGGCGGGAGGACGACGGCATTCGCTCCTCGATCGGGATCGTGTTCCAAGACAGCCTGCTCGACCCGCTGCTTACGGTGAAGGAAAACCTGTTCGTAAGGGGGAGCTTCTATAACCTGTCCCGTTCCGAGCTGAAGGCTGCCGTCGCAAGAGCCGCGGCAACAGCCGATGTCGGCGATTTTCTGAACCGCCCTTACGGTAAGCTGTCCGGTGGACAGCGCAGACGCGCGGATATCGCCCGGGCGCTGATTCATACGCCGAAGGTGCTGTTCCTTGACGAGCCGACGACGGGCCTCGACCCGCAAACGCGTAAAAACGTATGGACGACGATTCGCCAGCTGCAGAAGGAGCAGGGCATGACCATTTTCCTCACGACGCATTACATGGAGGAAGCCGCCCAGGCCGATTACATCATCATTATGGACCATGGCAAGGTGCTCGCCGGAGGCACGCCGTATGAATTGAAGGAGCGGTATGCGACGGATCTGCTGAAGCTGATGCCGCATAATGCGGAGGAGCTGCAGGCTTATCTGCAGTCCAAGGCGCTTGATTATATGATTGTTTCGGGCGTCTACCATATTCCGTTGAAGCAAACGGCTCACGCGCTGCCTATTGTTGAAGGCTGCGGGGCCAATATCGCGGGAATCGAGATCGTAAGCGGCACGATGGACGATGTGTTTTTGAATCTTACAGGTACGGAGGTCAGATCGTAATGACGGTAATCGCGAGACGTAATTTGAAGCTGTTTTTCCGCGACCGCGGCGGCGTAGTCATGTCTTTTCTATCGGTATTTATCATATTGGGGTTATATGTGCTGTTCTTGGGCGACACAATGCGGAGCGGTCTGCCGGATGTGCCGGCGGCGGATTTCCTGCTGGACAGCTGGGTCATGGCCGGCATACTCGCGGTAACGACGGTCACTTCGACGCTAGGGGCGTTCGGCACCATGGTGGAGGATCGCACGCGTAAGACGATCAAAGATTTTACGGCGGCGCCGGTGAAAAGACGGAGCATCGTCGGGGGCTACATTTTAAGCGCATTTGTCATTGGAGTTGTCCTTAGTCTGGTTACGTTCCTTCTGGCGGAGATTTATATCGTCGCGCAGGGCGGGGAATGGCTGCCGGTTGGCGCAGTTCTGAAAATAATCGGTCTTATCCTGCTATCCGTGCTCGCCAGCAGCTCGATCGTCTTTTTCATCACCTCTCTGCTGCGCAGTCAGAGCGCCTTTACGACAACGAGCACTATTATCGGCACGCTGATCGGCTTTCTAACGGGCATCTACATTCCAATCGGATCTCTTCCCGAAGCCGTTCAATTGATCATTAAAATATTTCCGGTCTCCCATGCCGGCTCCTTAATCCGCACCGTGATGGTGGAACGCCCGATGGAGCTGTCGTTCGCGGGCGCGCCTGCCGAATCCGCCCAGGCGTTTAAGCTGGACATGGGCGTCGTCTACCAATTCGGAGATACGACGACTACTATGGGGAGCAGCATACTCGTTCTGGTTGGCACGGCCGCACTCTTCTATCTGCTGTCAATCGCGCTGATGGCTCGGAAAAACAAATAGACGATTCGCGGAAGTAGACTCATAGACGGCTTTGTATAATTTGTACAAATTTGTATTGTCGACAAATATCGAGTCATGTATAATGGGCATACGCTTCCAGCTGAAGTTCACATTTTATTCATAAACAAGCATTGACGCTTATGGGATGAAGGGAACCTTTTCTTGGAGAGGGTTCCCTTTGTGTATACCAATCGATTGAACCGATAAAAGAAGAATTGCTAGAGCCGCAGGCAACTTCTGAACATCGAGTTCCGTTAATTCTTTTACAGCTAGAGAAAGAAGGGGTTCGATGAAGCTAAGTCGTATGTTTAGCATGATTGGCCAATTTCATCCGATTGTAAATGTGCTGCTTGTCGGCACGATCTTTGCGAGGATCGGAAGCTCGATGAGCCTGCCCTTCCTCGCCATCTATCTTATAGCGGCAACCGATATGAGTCCTACGATGGTTGGCGTAACCGTCGGCATCGGGTCGCTTGCCGGGATGTTCGGCGGCTTCTTCGGCGGCTATCTCTCCGACAGGTTCGGGCGAAGGATCGTCATGCTGGCCGCCATTTATATGTGGGGCTTCGTATTTTTAGGCTTCGCTTTCACGGGAATCCCGATCCTCTTCGCGCTGCTTAACGCGGTCAACGGTTTATGCCGTTCCTTCTACGAGCCGGTCTCGCAAGCGTTGATGGCGGATCTTACGGAGAAAGAGAAGCGATTCTCGGTTTTCTCCCTGCGTTATCTGGCGATCAATATCGGCGTTTCCGTCGGGCCGCTGCTCGGCACGTTGTTCGCCGCAATGAGCGGCCGGCTGCCATGGATCATTACCGGCTGCGTCTACTTAAGCTACGGCATTCTGCTCCATATTCTCCTGAAAAAATTCGGCATCCGCAAAATTGAGGGGGAGAAGAAGGAGCAAGTCACGATGAAGCAGTCCTGGAATGTGATCCGCAGAGACCGAGCGTTCCGTTACTTCATTATCGGGGGGATCGTTACGGCGGTCGCGTATTCGCAAATGACGTCGACGCTGTCGCAATTCGTGGACGGGCAGTTTGCGAATGGCGTCGAGCTGTTCGCCTGGATGATGAGCGTCAACGCCATCGTCGTTGTCGCGTTCCAGCTCCCGTTCTCGAAGTGGGCGGAGAAGCATTCGCCGATGCGGGCGATTACGGTAGGCAGCCTCTTTTATGCGATTGGACATGTCGGCTTTGCCTTCAGCGGAAGCTGGTGGCTGCTCATCCTGTCTATGGTTGTCTTCACTTGGGGAGAAATTTTGACGTTCCCGGCCGGTTCCATGATCGTGGACCGGTTAGCGCCGGACGATTTAAGAGGCACGTACTTCGGGGCCCAAACCTTCACGAGCTTAGGGCATTTCCTGGGCCCGTGGCTGGGCGGCATTCTGCTCCAGGGCTTCAGCGGTGAAGTTTTGTTCGTAACGGTTGCGGTTGTCTCGATCGTCTCGATCTGGTTCTTCCGCGTGGGCGAGATGCAGTCGGAGAAGGCGAAGCTGGAGACGATGAGAGTAGGCGCATAAAAAACGAGTACCGGGTTAAATAAGATCAGCCCTCCATTCCGTAAACGGCAGGAGGGCTGTTTCTTAATTTATAGAATGCCAAAGGCTGTTAACTTGTCGGATAAATTGGACTTATGCTTCTCTTTATCGAAGGTCGAATTGTCGAGCAACACTTTTCCGAAAGGTAAGCTCGCAAATATCTCCCGCTCGATTTCTCTCCTCGCTTCAAGCACCTGCAGCGTCCCTTCTAATCCGTGCAGCTGATGCATTTTCCCATACCCTTGGTTCGTGTAGTAATCGATGAATCCAGCAGACCATTCCGCCGGGCGTTCCTTCACTGCTTTTTTAAACGAATAGCTGATATCAAGCTGATCGACGTAAAACAATACGGGATTCAATCGTTCAATGGCTGCGGTCAGCCGGTTCACATATTGAACGACCTTTTCCTTTGGTTCGCCATATTTGACCATGCCAATCGTTAAAGGGTTTTGAATAAAGCAGCATTCAAAAATATAGATTTTCTGCTCTGAGAGCGCTTTTTCCGAAAACGCCGCCCACCTGTCCGCGATCAGCTCCACATTTCGGTCGAAGGGGAGCTCATAAATATCCTTCTTGAAAATAACGCTGAGCAGATCGTCCGGCAGACCAGCCTCCGATTGTATTTTTCGATAGGGGAGGAAGATCTCCTTTCCTTTTGCCCACGCTTGATTGACAAAAGCCTTTCTTAGTTTCTCATTCTCGGTTTCCAGCAGCAATTGTTCGAACTCGTCTTTCGTGAACACGGAGACCCCGTCATAATCGGCAGGGTGATCGAGATTCCCCTCCGTAAACAATTCGACATTGCAAGCATTCGCTTTTAGTAGGTCATAAAGCAGGTTTGCCGTGGTGGATTTACCGGACCCGGGCAAGCCTTCTACAAGTAAAAGGTTTGTGCGCATCGTTGCTTCTCCTATTAGATTAGATTTGTCGATTTACCCTTCTACATACTCCACCGTACTCACCTCTAATTCGGATTAGCCAAATTGCAGACAATGGATATTCTATCTTAAGCGAGGAATTCTTTCTACCGCCTATTTCGATTTTTTGATGCAACCTCCAGCCAATAATGGGCGTCCTTAACAGGGTAAGGGGTCTGGCAATTACTCCTTGAGGATGATCGACAGACTTCAGCATCATTTGGGGGGTGATCACATGCTGCGTAAAATGCCTTTGCTTTGCTTGCTTATCATTTCACTGTTGACCGGCTGCAGTAATGATGCCGGAGGTTCTTCATCGGAATTAATTTTAGCTGAGACTGTCTTCTATCCGGAAAATGAGCCTCCATCGATAAAGGTCAAAAGGGGAGAGGATTGGAAAGAAATTAGTGCGGTTGATGACTATCCGTCTAAGCCAGTAATCAGCTCGGATAAAACGAAGCTTGCGTTTATTTCGCCTTATGAGTTTGAGTTGGCTGGCGAAGCATGGCTGTATGACGCGCAAAAGGATGAAAGTAAAAAGCTATTTTCGCTGGACGATGCCGGTGACGGGAATTCCGTCAAACAAATACTCTGGTTTGACGACGACAACTTGCTGATTCTAACAGGAAATACATACGGCACAATCTCCTTCAACCAAAATTTATATTTGTTGGATCTGAACGAGAAGGAGCATCAGCTGCTTTTACAGGTCCAACAGAATCAGGATATACGCGATTTGACGATTAAAGAAGCCTCCATTTCGATGAACGTTGCTACTTATAACGAGGACTTTACCGATTATGCTTCGGAAACCAAAGTAATAGAGATAACCGAGAAATAGATACGAAGGCTTTCGCCGAATAGGAGGGCGCACATGCAGATTGTATTTGGGCAGCCTGTCAACATGGTGCATCTAGCCGGGGTGCTGGCAGGCTGGTGCATCGTGCTGTACTTAACCATTCGCCAGTATAGGAAGCTGCCGAAGAAGCCCGTCGTTTGGAAGATGGTTATCGTCGTATGGGTCGGGCTATTCGCATTCAATCTTAATTTGCCAATGTTCGGCCAGACCGCTAAGCTGTCGATTCTCCCGCTCGGGGTGTGGATATTATATTTATTTTTTCGAAAAAGATCTTGGGACGCGTACCGCCGCTTCGCGTGGCTCGGGTTTGCCGCCAATTATCTGTTTCTAATCGTCACGTTATTGTCCGGGGCTGCTCATCAGGCTATATACGACAAAAGGGACCCCTCGACTTATTTGGCTGATGTAGGGAAGGCGGAGATTATAGGCATTCACCCTTCAGCGCAGGCTGTTGTGTGGGATCCGAGCGAGTTCGCGAGCTTGCTGGATACGCTTCAGATTGGGGATATGTCCGACTCCGCCGATTGGTATTATCAATCGAAGTTTGAGCATGAGCCGTACTATCAGCACGAACGGTTCCCTTATGCGTTGGTTGGCGCAAAGCCTAGCTGGGGGAGCGGACTCCGCGCTGTTGTCTATATCGAAATGGACGGGAAAGGGCTTCTTATCGCCGCCGCGGACAGGAGCTACTACTTTCGTTCCGAGAAGCCGCTGATTAACGGGGAGGCGGTTGAATCATGAAATGGAAGCTCATTATCGCATCGGCCGTTTTGCTAATCGCCGCAATCATCCTATTCTTCCGTCAATACGACGGCAAGCCGGGACCGCTCCCGGATGATGCGATGGCGGCCGCGGAAATTAACGAAGCGTTGTCGGTAAGAGAACGGAGAGGGGCCGAGGCCGAGCAGATTCTTGACCGGATCAAGCTTGATAAGCGGCATGCGTTCATCCCTTATATTTCGAAGGGAGGCTATTATGCCGTAAGCTTCTGGGTATGGGAGAAGCGTAAATGGCGGGTCGGCAGAATCGATACGGACAGCGGACCGCATATTTGGAAGCTCAGCCCCAACGATCCTTCCCGTTACTATCTCGTATGGAATATTCGGCCTCAGGGGGAGATAGAGGATTTCAGCTTTTACTTCATTCGGCAGAGAAACGCAGGAAGATCGGACGGCATCGACTATTATACGCCTCGGATCCAGCTGGAGCAGCCCGTCGATTTTGGTAAGCAGCCTTACGGCGCGATTCCTTATCCCGATCATTGGGCGAAGCTGCTGCGGGAAGAGCAGCGGATGAGCCGTACAAGGGGGCTGTTTTCCTTTGAATATCGGGAAAATACGTCGATTTACTGGCTGCCGGTCTTGGCGGATAATCCGCCTCGCTCGGGAGGGTTTAGCACCTTCGGCACTTCATTCTTAGAAAGCATAAGGACCGACTTTGTCAATATTTTGAATGAAAATGAACTGGAGCGGCCATGACGGAAGCCATAAAGAGAGCGGGTACGAAACAATGGTTATAACTAAATTTTCTCTTTCCTGGCTGTCTCGCTGGTCATTATGATGAAGGCAGATTGGAGTGAGAGCTAGTGAAGAAATTTGACAGTGAAATTGCAAATGCGCTGAATGCCGCGAAGAGGCTGGGGCTCGGCGGAATCACGCCGGCCGTCATTAGCAGAGGCGCTCATCTTATCCTTCATTTGTATCCCTATCCGATCGTCGCCCGCGTATCGACTGACGCAGCGGCTCAGGATTCATCAAGCGCTTATCGTATAGCTGATCGTGAATTAGCGATTGCGCGTTACTTGGACGGAGAAGGAGTTCCGGTCTTGAAGCCTGCCGGAATCGTTCCTGCAGGGCCTTATGACGCAGGCGGAGCGTGGCTGACGCTATGGGAGTTCGTCCCGCAGGCAGAGAGGATGAGGCCTTCTCCGGAAGAAGCCTTTAAAGCTATAACCCGCTTAACGGAGGCCATTCGGACCTTCAGCGGCACGCTGCCTATACTTGGCGTGTGGAACCGGGCTGCTTCATCCGCCGATAGACTGTCCAAGCAATCGGACGGAAGAATTAGCCGGCTGCTTGACCAATTTCACCGCCTGGACGAGGAGATGCGGTCAGGGGCCAGGGCGCTGCAGCCTTGTCATGGCGATGCCCATGCCGGCAACCTGCTCGCCGGACCAGACGGATGGCTATGGACAGATTTCGAGGATGCGTCGTTCATGCCTCCATATTGGGATATGGCTTCCTATGCGGCTAATCTGGCTTTATTCGGCGGATACCGGGAACCCGTCTTTGCCTTCATGCACAATTACGCGTCAGGGCGCGGCGAGCTGGAAGACTTCTGCTTCGCGATGAAGGCGCGTGTGCTCCTATCGACTATCGGTAATCTGGACTATGCTTTACAGGACCGCGGCGATAGGCAATTTGCAATGCGGCAGCTCGAGCTGGCGGAGGATTTTATAACGGGATTAAAGGTGTCTTAAGCCAAACAGCCCTCTTGCGTCCTTCGGCGGACAGAGGGCTGTTTTTTTGCGGCTAAGTTGCTGCGGCGCTGTTTTGTCTCTTCTGAATACTGTGGACCCCCATGATGACCGCGACAAGCTCATAGCTGTTAAGCTGAGGCGAATGGTTCCGGAGCTGGAAAGCGCCGGCCTGCAGCCATCCGCTGACCTTCTGAAAGGAGGCCACCTCGGACTCATGCCCGTCGAGAATGGAGTAGTCATGGGAGAAGGCGGGCGATTCGATGGTATAGAGGCCGCGGCTTCCCGCATCATATTCGTAACGTTTGCTGAACAAAGAAAATCGGGTATGCAGCAAGCCGACTTCAAAGCCGCTCTCATCAAGCACTTCCCATTTATTGCTGAAGAAACGGAACTTCCCGGCATACCGGAACGCGGAGTCCGGTCCATAGACCGAGACGGAGTAGGTCATCATGCTTTCCAAATCGAGCGTTCCGGCCGCCTCGCCAGCCGCATTCATAATGCCCGTTACACCTGAACTGAAAAACCGATCGCTGAAATACAATTCCATATCGTCCGTCACTCCTTACGTATTTGGCTATTATGAGTAATACGTTCAAAGAAGGGCGAGTGTTGCAGGACATAAGGGCTATTTTGGGGGATTTGGGGGTGTGCTAGAATGAGAAAGTTCGGCTGCTAATAGAATGGAATAACAAGGACAACAAGAACAGGAGATGGACATGAACGAATTTTATGTGTATGCGAGGAAAGGCAGGATGGTTTTGCTTGGATTGGGGGCGCTTATTTTTGTGCTAGTAGGCATTTTGTTCTTCGTGCTTGCGCCTGAAGCTGAAGCGGGAGAGCGGGGCATGCTGACGGTGATCGGCATTGTGAGCATTGTGTTTTTTGGCTTCTGTCTGGTGCTTTATTTGAAGAAGCTGTTCGACCGTTCGCCAATGCTGATCATCTCGAAGGAGGGAATCACCGATCAAGCGACCTACACGCCGGCGGGGCTTATCCGTTGGGAGGACATTAAAGACATCCAGGCTTTGCGCATGTTTAACCAGGACTATTTATGTATTTTTACGCATGACCCGGACTTGATCATGAGAAGATATACGGGCTTTCAGCGCATGCTCGTCAAGATGAACAAAGGCCTTAGCCCGGCGCAAGCGCATATTCCGTTAAAAATGCTGAAGTGCTCCCTTCCCGCCTTGATGGAGGAGATTAATAAAAGGGCAAGTTCGTTATAACTAAACTTTACATATAAACCGGCTCCGCTCCCATGTTAAAGTGGTCGTATATCTAGATGGGAGTGGACGAAAAGTGAGTGTTTCACTGAAGGAATGGATTGTGGAGGCGGACATACTTATGCTGCAGTCCGCAATGGAAGAGGGACGATACAGCTCGGAGGAGCTGGTGAAGGCATATATCGGGCGGATTGAGCAGCTCAATCCGCTTATTCATGCGGTTTTGGAGCTGAATCCGGATGCGGTTGACATCGCTAAAGCGCTGGATGCGGAAAGAAGGGACAGGGGAAGCCGGGGGCCTCTGCACGGCATTCCGATTCTGCTGAAGGATAATATCGACACACACGACCGGATGCATACGAGCGCAGGATCGATTGCCTTGGCAGATTCCATTGCGCCGGCGGATTCGACGGTCGCGCGGAAGCTAAGGGAAGCAGGGGCCGTACTGCTCGGCAAAACGAATATGACGGAATGGGCCAACTTTATGTCCAGCCGCATGCCTGCAGGATATAGCTCGCGCGGGGGCCAAGTGCTGAACCCATACGGGCCGGGAGAACTGTTCGTGAGCGGCTCCAGCTCCGGTTCAGCGGCGGCTGCTGCAGCCAGCCTTGCGGCTGCCGCGATCGGAACGGAGACGGCCGGTTCCATTGTCGGCCCTGCATGCCAGCACGCGCTAGCCGGGATTAAACCGACGGTGGGATTGGTGAGCCGGGCGGGCATTATCCCGATCTCGTATAACCAAGATACAGCGGGCCCGCTCGCCAGAACGGTATCGGACGCCGCGGTTTTGCTCGGCGCGTTGACAGGGGCAGACGAGCGGGACGGATGGACGCTGGCAAGCGAGGGGAAGTATTACCGCGATTACACGGTGTTCCTGGACGCGGAGTACGTCAAGCAAGCTCGAATCGGCATTCCAAGAGCTTATTACGAGCATTTGGACGATGAGCGGCTTGCGATTATGGAGAGGGCCATTGCGGACCTGCGGAGCTTGGGAGCAGCGATTGTGGACGACCTGCCTCTTCCGGTCGTTACGGATAATTGGAATCAGGGCGCCGTCAGCTATGAGTTTAAGCAGGGGCTCAATCATTATTTGTCCGGTTTATCCCCATCGGCGCCCGTCCGTTCGTTGAGCGAGCTGATTGCGTACAATGAGTCGCATGCGGAGCGCGCGCTGCGGTACGGGCAAGATGTATTGACCGCATCGGAGGCCGTCGATATGACGGAGGAGCAATATTTGCGCGAGCAAGAGAGCTATAAGGAAAAAGCGCGGCGCGAAGGGATCGACTATTTGCTGGAGCATTACCGGCTGGATGCGCTCTTGCTGCCCGGGGATGCGGATGGCAAATATATGGCGGCCCGGATGGGCTACCCGCTCATTTGCGTGCCCGCCGGCTATTCGGAGCATGGCATCATCGATCCGGATGGCGATCCGACCAAAGGGCCGTTCGGCGTTATTTTCTCGGGCGCGGCGTTTAGCGAGCCAACCTTGATTAAGCTTGCCTACGGCTATGAGCAAGCGACCAAACACCGCGTGCGGCCGGCTGTCAGCTAGCGCATGAACGCTTAGTTTGTGGAGGGACCGACCGTTATGAAGGTACAATTCGATATTCAAGCTATCGTAGAAGATTATAATCAATCCGCTGCCGTGCCTTTCTCGGGCGCGGTCCGGTTCAGGGACGCAGCCGGGCAATCGGCGGAGCGGGGCTTCGGTTATGCGAACCGGAGCGAACAGATCCGGAATGAGCCGGATACGAGATTTGGTATCGCATCAGGCTGCAAAATTTTTACGGCAGTCGCGATCTGCCAGCTCGCGGAGCAGGGGCGTCTGCGCTTTGAAGACTTGCTCGGGGACGTCCTGGAGCAGGAGTTTCCGCGCTTTGATCCGGCGGTTAACGTCCACCATTTGCTTACGCATAGCTCGGGCGTGCCGGATTATTTTGACGAGGAAGTGATGAGCGATTTCAGCGAGCTATGGCGGAAGGTGCCTGCTTACTCGATAAAGACGCCGTCCGACTTCCTGCCGTTGTTCCAGGACGGGGCGATGAAATTCAGCCCCGGCAGCCGATTCTCGTATTGCAATTCGGGGTTTATATTGCTCGGTTTGATCGTGGAGAGGCTTAGCGGGCAATCCTTTACCTCATATGTGGAGGAGCATATTTTCAAGGCATGCGGGATGACGGATTCGGGTTATTTTGCAATGGATCGGCTTCCGGAACGGACGGCCTTAGGCTACATCGACCGCGTGGACGGCGCTGATGGCGCTGACGGTGCTGGCTGGCGGACCAATCATTTCTCGCTGCCGATTATAGGCGGGCCTGACGGCGGAGCCTTTACAACGGCGCGGGATATGGAGAAGTTTTGGGACGCGCTGCTTGGAAACCGGCTGCTCTCGGAGGAGATGACGAGCCAGATGCTTACGCCCCACATGGTCGTAAGCGAGAAATCCCGCTACGGCTACGGCGTCTGGATGACGTACATGAACGGGGAGTTGTTCAAGTATTACGTCATGGGCAGCGACCCCGGAGTAACGATGGTCTCCTCGGCCTACGCGGGGGCACAGCCGGGCTGCCAGCTTCATGTGCTGGGCAATATCGAGCGAGGGGCAGGGGCGATTTCGTCGCGGATTGACTCTGCTCTCGCCGCGGTGAGGAGTCAGTAAGCCGTGAAAGTCGGCTTACAGGGGCGCGCTGGCCGCGACGGGGTGCTCGTAAGCCGTAAAAATCGGCTTACAGGAGCGCGCTGGCCGCGACAGGGTGCTCGTAAGCCGTAAAAGTCGGCTTACAGGGGCGCGCTGGCCGCGACAGGGTGCTCGTAAGCCGTAAAAATCGGCTTACAGGAGCGCGCTGGCCGCGACAGGGTGCTCGTAAGCCGTAAAAATCGGCTTACAGGGGCGCAATGGCCGCACCGGGGTGCTCGTAAGCCGTGAAAGCCGGCTTACAGGAGCGCGCTGGCCGCGCTGCCTCCATGCGGGCCGCTGCCAGTTACATAATAGAGCAGGGCCGTTCCCTCAATTGGGGAACGGCCCTGTTTGTTATTTGATGACGCCGCAAGCGATACGGGCGCCTGCATTGCCGGCTGGATCCGTCACGTAGTCGTCTTTTTTCTCGTGAATAATTAACGACGTGCCGCCGCTTTTTAGCAGAGAGTTCGGCTTGCCCGGCTTCAGCGTGACAGCTGCGCTTTCGAGCTTCACCTTCAGAGTCCCGTCCGACTTCACTTCGATGTTAGGCAAATCGCCGCTGTGGAAGCCCTTCGGATTTTTGAAGCCATGCTGCTTGTCATGCGGGTTGAAATGCGGGCCTGCCGACGTGAAGTCCGGCGTATCGCATTTGCCTTCGGTATGGATGTGAATCGCATGTGTTCCCGGCGGCAAGCCCTGCGCTTCTACGCCGATTACAACCTTTTCACCTTGCTGCATCAATTGGGCTCTGCCGATTTGCTCTCCCTTGCTGTTGATGATTGGGACGAGCATTTCACTAGGCGATGTCCCTTCCTCGGCACGGGCAGAATTAACGCCGAGGGAGCCCGCGAGAAGCAGCGCCGCAGAGAGAACTGCAATTTTTTTCATAGTGACCTCCTGTTTGTTAAGCTTGCAATTAGACCGTTCCAGGACGGTATCAGCTCTAGCATGTGCATAAAATTGGAAATTATACGATGGCCTCGAAATGACCGTATATTTTTCGCCGTTACAGGAATCGCAGCCGGCGCCTGCAGCCCCCGTAACGGCGTTTTTCGCCGTTACAGCAGTGCCGCGGGCGCCATCAGCCCCTGTAACGGCGTTTTTCGCCGTTACAGCATCCCAGCCGGCACCTTCAGCCCCTGTAACGGCGTTTTTCGCCGTTACAGCACCGCCGCCGGCGCCTACAGCCCCCGTAACGGTGTTTTTCGCCGTTACAGCAGTGCCGCCGGCGCCATCAGCCCCTGTAACGGTGTTTTTCGCCGTTACAGCACCGCCGCCGGCGCCATCAGCCCCTGTAACGGTGTTTTTCGCCGTTACAGGAATCGCCGCCGGCGCCTGCAGCCCCATTAACGGCGTTTTTCGCCGTTACAGCAGTGCCGCGGGCGCCATCAGCCCCTGTAACGGCGTTTTTCGCCGTTACAGCATCGCCGCCGGCGCCTCCAGCCCCTGTAACGGCGTTTTTCGCCGTTACAGCACCGCCGCCGACGCTATCAGCCCCCGTAACGGCGTTTTTCGCCGTTACAGCATCGCCGCCGGCGCCTGCAGCCCCTGTAACGGCGTTTTTCGCCGTTACAGCACCGCCGCCGGCGCCATCAGCCCTTATAACGGCGTTTTTCGCCGTTACAGCATCCCAGCCGGCGCTATCAGCCCCCGTAACGGCGTTTTTTGCCGTTACAGCATCGCCGCCGGCGCTATCAGCCTCTGTAACGGCGTTTTTCGCCGTTACAGCACCATAGCCGGCGCCATCTGCCCCTGTAACGGTGTTTTTCGCCGTTACAGCATCGCCGCCGGCGCCATCAGCCCCCGTAACGGTGTTTTTCGCCGTTACAGCACCGCCGCCGGCGCCATCAGCCCCTGTAACGGCGTTTTTTGCCGTTACAGCACCGCCGCCGGCGCCATCAGCCCCTGTAACGGCGTTTTTCGCCGTTACAGCATCGCATCCGGCGCCTTCAGCTCCCGTAACGGTGTGTGTTTTTCGCCGTTACAGACACCGCCCCCCGTACCGCGTCCCACCCTGCAGCGGCATTTTTCGCCATTACAGCTCCAAACGACACGAATCGACCCATTTCACCTGCTGTGGCGTTTCGCGATTACAGCTAAATTGACAAACTATTGATCTAGCATGGAGTCATAGAAAGGTTGTTCGGTGAGTATGCTAGTCATAGATAGAGTGTTGAACGCACGTTTGAACAGGTAGTTTTTTAGAAGGTTAACTCGGCGCACAAGGAGGGTTTCGCAGCTACGTTCGATCATCGGGGCAGGTTGAGAAGACCTAATGCTCTCGGTCTTTCGCGGGATGTTCGAATGGATGCAGAGGCAGGTTTTAAAAAAGCTGGTTTATACCAATCCTAAGAAACAGTAGAACTGAAAAAGCGCGGGAGGTTATATCTATGAAACTTTTGCTCATTATTGTGTTGTTCATTAGCGGAGCGCTTGGTGCAAATCAAACGGATGCCGGTAACGGTCAAAAAATAGAAGTGTCGGAGGGAATGGAGGTGCTGCAGCCGCTTGTTTCAGAGGCGCCGCCTGTTGCGGCTGCGGTGCTTTCCATCGAAGGGGAAGCGGCGGACGAGCCGAAGGCGGAACCGAAGGCGGAACCGAAGGCGGACGAACCGAAGGCGGAACTGAAGGCTGACCAACTAAAGGCGGAACTGAAGGCGGAACCACAGGCGGAAGAAGCGAAGGCGGAACTGAAAGCGGACCAACCGAAGGCGGAACCACAGACGGAAGAAGCGAAGGCGAAACCGAGCCCGAGCGCATCGGGCGGGTGCGAAGACAAGCCGATCTCAGTCTTCCATCACGTCGGGGGCGTCTCGCTGTACGATACGCCTCAAAGCGTGACGTCTAAACTCGGGGAGCCGGAGAAGATCGAGCAGGACGAATTTTGGCAGGAGCTTGACATCTATTATTATCCGGACGTACATGTGGCGTTTTATGACGGACTGGTGCAGTATGTGGAAGTCCCTTTGGCGGAACAAATAGAGATCAATGGCAAGTCGGTGCCGATGACGGAAGAGGGACTTAAAGCTTGCTTGGGGCAGCCTGATTTTATCGCGGAGGACGGAATCGTGTTCCAGCGGGATGAGGCGGTGCTTAAGCTGTTTATCGATGAAAGCACGCGAAAGCCGCTATATGCAAGCTTCTATCATATCGCAACGGTTTGATTTCTGAAGCCACCCAGCGGTATCGACGTATAATAATAGGAGTATCAAAAGGAGGGGATCGGCATGAAACCAAATTGGCGGCTGGCGGAGGATGCCCTAAGCAGTATTCGGGTGGAGGGCAATGAACGCAACGAGGAGGTCAGTTTGTTCGGTTACGCGGATGGCCTTCATTGTGTCGGACTTGGCACGGATGCAGCCGTATTCACCTATGATCCCGTTCCGGAAGTCGCATATAAAGTATATACCGATCATGCTCTGTACAAAAAAGAGCGGGAGAGGGACGTTTACCTGCAATTAAAAGGTATTCCGTATTTCCCCGCCTACTACGGCGAAGGCAGCAACTATTTGGCCATCGGCTACGAGCCGGGACCTACGCTGCTTGATTGCTTGCTTCAAGGAATACCCGTTCCTCCCGTCGTCATCTCGGATGTGGAGGATGCCCGGCGGCTGGTGCGCGAACGCGGCCTCAACCCGCGGGATATTCATTTGAAAAACGTTGTCGTACAGAACGGGAGAGCCAAAGTTATCGACGTCTCCGAGTATATGCTGGAGGGCGACGACCGCCGCTGGGAGCATTTGATGTGGGCGTACCAGATGTTTTATCCGAGCATGGAAGGAAAGAAAATTCCGTTATGGCTAATAAACTCCGTCAAAAGCGGCTATAAAAAGCTGGATCAAGCGAACTTGAACGTAGAGGAATACGCGCAGCGAATAAGCCGGTTATTTTCACGGTTCATGAAATAAAACAAAAACAAACAACCATCCTGCCCGCGTGAAGCGGAACGTGGATGGTTGTTTGCTTTCGTATCGGAGTAACTGGATTCGAACCAGCGACCTCACCCACCCCAAGGGTGCGCGCTACCAGGCTGCGCCATACCCCGAAAGCGTCATGATGAATGCCTTTACAAATGATTGTAAGTAGCCGCGGGGAAATCGTCAAGACCTTAAAGCGCACGCCTTTGAAATAGCTTTATGACTCGTAGAGCACCTCGCCGGTTAGCGACAGGTCATAGCCGGCAATTGCCCGCAGCTCCTGCTTGAACGTCTCGGAACGGAGGATGCGCAGCCATGCGCTGATCCACTGCTCGTTCTCCGGCTTTTTGAGCGCGACGAGATCGTAGCGCTCCTGGATGAGCGGGATGAAGTCGACGCCTTCGACGATAGAAGCCGCTCTGGCGGTGCCGATTCCGATGTCGGCTTCACCCGATGCTACCTTGGCGGCGACGGACAGATGGCTGTTGTGAATCTGGTCGTAGCCCTGCAGATTGCGAGGCGAAATGCCGTGAAGACGCAGCTGCTCGTCCAGCAGCACGCGCGCGCCGGAGCCCTTCTCCCGATTGGCGAGGCGAAGGCCGGATTTGGCAAGATCCGTCCAGCCGAATAGCTGCAGCGGATTGCCTTTCGGCACATAGAAGCCGGCGGGGCGCGAGAGCAGGTTAACGACAATATAGGACGAACCGACAAGCAGCCTGCGGATATAGGGAATGTTATATTCGCCGCTGTCCCCATCCAGCAGATGCGTGCTGACGATATCCGATTCTCCCCTGTACATGCTTATCAGGCTGTCCAGACTTCCTGCGTAAGAGCGAAGCGGACGAAAGCCTGTCAAAGCGCCTTCCATATGTCTGGCTAAAATGTCCAAGCTGATGTCCTGGCCGGTAATGACCAGCGTTCCCGGCGTACCTAGCCCGGATGGCGAAGGGACAGCGCCCGCGGCCTGATGTCTGGCGGCATCTCCGGGGGTGTCTGTCCGCCGTAACTCCTGGGCGGCAGCGGCTCCGGATTTATGGCGGTTTTTGTACGCCTCCAGGTCCGACGCGTCCACCCTCATCTGCTTGCCTACCCGATAAGAAGGAAGCTCGCCTTTTTTAATCAGATCGTAGACGGTTAGCTTTGATATTTTAAGCAGCTTTGCGATTTCTTCTGCCGTGTAGGAAATATCCTGCGACATGCCGTATCCTCCTGCGAGTTCGATTCCATTGGTATCATTGTAGCATATCGCTTTGCAGCCCGGCACACCGTCGATTTTGCTATTTACAAGGCGCTTCTTCTGCTTCTATAATTCGAATTAGATATAACTAGATATAATTAAATATAATTGGTGGGGAGCCAACCGGATGAGAAGTATGAAAGCAAGCTTTATGGTGTTGGTTTCGTTATGCTCCATTCTACTATTGAGCGCTTGTGCCGACACAGATTCCGCGGCTGAGCAGTCAGCGAATAAGGCGGAGCTTACCGTTTCGGCGGCGGCCAGCATGACGGAAGCGTTGAACGAGCTAAAGACCGTGTTCGAAGCCGAGCATCCGGGTGTTGCGCTGTTCTTTAACTACGGCGCGTCGGGCGCTTTGCAGCAGCAGATCGAGCAGGGGGCGCCCGCGGATCTGTTCCTCTCGGCCTCGGCTAAAAATATGGACGCTTTGGCGGATAAAGGATTGATAGCAGAGGGGCAAACGGCGAATCTGCTGTCCAACGAGCTGGTTGTCGTCATCCCGAAGGAAGAGGGGGTATCCGTCGCTTCCTTGCAGGATTTGCAGAAGGAATCGGTGAGCGCAATCGCAGTCGGCATTCCCGAAAGCGTGCCGGCGGGTGCTTACGCCAAGGAGGCGCTGACGAACGAGCAGCTTTGGGATAAGCTGCAAGCTAAGACCGTGCAGGCGAAGGACGTGAAGCAGGTGCTGCAATACGTGGAGACGGGCAATGCCGACGCGGGTTTTGTTTACAAAACGGACGCGCTTTCTTCGGAAACGGTGCAAATCGCATTTGCGGTTGATCCGGCAGCTTATTCGCCGATCTTGTATCCGGTCGGTATCGTGAAGGAGAGCGAGCATCCCGAGGAAGCGATGGAGCTGTATACATTTTTGCAATCGGCAGCGGCGATGGACGTCTTCAAAAAATATGGATTCAGCGAAGCGGAATAAGCGATGACGATCGATTGGCATTCCTTCTGGCCGCCCGTTCTTCTGTCGCTTCAAGTCGCGCTTCTGGCCAGCGTTGTGGCGGCAGTGCTAGGCATCGCCGCGGCATGGCGGATGGCGAAGAAGACGTTCCGGGGCAAAACGCTGCTGGAAACCCTGTTTATGCTGCCTCTCGTACTGCCTCCAACCGTTGTGGGCTTTCTGCTGCTGATCGCTTTGGGCCGACGCGGCTGGCTGGGCAGGCTGGCCGAATCGGTATTTGCCGAGCCGATCGTGTTCTCCCCATGGGCGGCGGTTATAGCGGCGACCGTGGTGGCATTTCCGCTTGTGTATCAGACGATGAAGACCGGGTTCGAAGAGGTGGACCGCGCGCTGGAGGAATCGGCCCGTTCGGCGGGCGCAGGGGAGTGGGCGGTGTTCCGTTATATCACCCTCCCGCTCGCGGGGCGTTCCGTACTTACGGCATACATCCTTGGGTTTGCTCGAGCGCTTGGCGAATTCGGCGCCACGCTGATGATCGCCGGCAATATTCCCGGCAAAACCCAGACCATTCCGACAGCAATCTATGTGGCGGTGGACGCCGGGAATCAGACGATGGCATGGGCATGGACGATTGGTATCGTGGTCATCTCCTTCATCCTGCTGCTGCTAACCGGCCGGTTAAGAAAGCGTGATTAGAGATGATCTAATACTCAGAGAAATGGAAGAAGCCGTCCTCTTCGTGAGGACGGCTTCTTGGCGCGTCATATTGCCGATTAGAAATCGAAATTGTCCGGATCCGGACCGACGCGCAGATTTTGGTTGAGCCCGTCGATGCGGTCCATATCCGCTTGCGACAGCTCGAAGTCGAAGATCGAGGCATTCTCGATGATGCGCTGCTCTTTGGTTGACTTCGGAATCGTTACGACACCGTGCTGCAGGTCCCAGCGCAGAATAACTTGCGCGACCGATTTGCCGTATTGGCCGGCGATCTCGGTTAACGCCGGATCATTCAGCAGCTGGCCCTGCATCAGAGGCGACCAGGCTTCAAGCTGAATGCCTTGCTCGCTTGTGTAAGCGAGCAGCTCCTTCTGCGTCAGACGAGGGTGGAACTCCACTTGGTTGACCATCGGTTTGATCTCGGCGCCCTCCATGACATCCTTCAAATGATGGATCTGGAAGTTGCTCACGCCGATCGCTTTAATCCGGCCATCCTTGTATAATTTCTCGAGTGCCCGCCAAGCGTCCTTATATTTGCCGGCTACCGGCCAATGAATCAAGTAGAGATCCAAATAATCCAGGCCCAGCTTGGACAAGCTTGTTTCATAGGCGGCAAGCGTCGATTCGTAGCCCAGGTCCGCGTTCCAAACCTTGGATGTGACGAACAAATCCTCCCGCTTTAAGCCGTTCTCCGCCATCGCTTGGCGGATGCCTTCGCCGACGCTGCTTTCATTGCCGTAGATGGCCGCCGTATCGATGCTGCGGTATCCGAATGCAACAGCGGAACGGATCGCGTTAACGAGCTCCTCGCCTTCTTCCACTTGAAATACGCCTAGTCCGAACCATGGCATGGATACGCCGTTAGCTAGTGTCGTCACGCTTTGCAAATGTTGTGTCATAAAGTAAATTCCTCCTGGATGATTTGATTATTATTTCCTCTCAAGCTTGGACAATATACCCGTCAAAATAACCGCAACGGCCACCATTAGGCCGCCGACCCACGGCGTATGCGCAAGGCCGATGCCGTCAACGACGAAGCCGCCGACTATGGAGCCAATCGCGATGCCGAGATTGAAAGCGGCGATATTAAGCGCGGATGCGACGTCGATTGCGGACGGCGTATATTTCTCGGCAAGCTTCACGATATACAGCTGCAGGCCGGGCACGTTCATAAAAGCGAATAGTCCCATCAAGGCTACTGCAATTAGGCCGGCGATACGGAAAGGGATCATGAAGGACATCGCGATCAACACCGCCGTTTGAATGATAAACATAATAAGCAGCGCGCGGATCGGGTCGCGGTTGGCCCATCTTCCTCCGATTTCATTGCCGGCCGCTACCGCTATGCCGTACAGCAGAAGCACGAGGCTGACCGTTCCGGCATTCAGCTTCATGACATCCTGCAAAATCGGCGTCAAATACGTGAAGGCGACGAAGGTGCCGCCATAGCCGAGAGCCGTAATCGCGAAGCCGAGCAGCAGTCTGCTATTGGTCAAAATACGCAGCATATCCGAAAATTTGGCCGGAGGCGGCTGCTTCAAACTGCGCGGAATGAGCATGGCGCTGGCCGCAATGCCGATGACGCCCAGGATGGCGACGCCCCAGAAGGTCGCCCGCCACCCGAAGTTTTGCCCGATGAAGGTGCCGAGCGGAACGCCGGTTACGGTCGCGACGGTCAGGCCGGTGAACATCAGCGCAATCGCGCTCGCCTGCTTCTCTTTCGGCACAAGCTGCACGGCGATGGTAGAGCCAATCGAGAAGAAGACGCCGTGCGAGAAAGCGGTAATGAACCGGGCGATCATTAATAAGGAAAATGAACCCGACAGCGCGGCGGTTGTGTTCCCCGCGATAAAGACGAGCATCAGTCCCATTAACAGCGTCTTCCGGTTCAGCCGGTTCGTTAGCGCGGTCAAGATCGGCGCGCCGGCCGCAACGCCTATCGCGTAACCGGAAATAAGCAATCCCGCAAGAGTAATGCCGATATGCAAATCGTCCGCGATGGAAGCCAGCAGGCCAACCGGCACAAATTCCGTCGTGCCGATTCCGAACGCGCTGACAGCAAGGGCGAGCAGCGCCAGCGACCCCGATTTGCCCGCGCTAGCGGATCGAGCGGGCGCAGTATATGTTTTGCTCATGTGGTGTACCTCCTTCTAGCAACCAATCTCGAAGTTCGCGGCATTGCATGATTTGCCGCATGGGTGTTAGTATAAGGCGGTGGGATTTATTTTGTAAGTACGTACTTTCAAGTGATATAGATACTTAGAAGTAATATAGGCACCAAAAAGTACCCTACTCCAAGGAGGCAGTCCTAATGGCATATAACATTCCGGTAGAAGCGACGTTAGATGTAATCGGAGGCAAGTGGAAGGTTGTTATCCTATGCCATCTCGACAAAGGGGATAAACGAACGAGCGAGCTGAAGCGCCTGATGCCGAATATTACGCAAAAGATGCTGACCCAGCAGCTTCGGGAGCTGGAGGAGGACGGCATGGTGAAACGGACGATTTATGAGCAAATTCCTCCGAAGGTGGTCTATTCGCTTACGGATTATGGCTGGTCGTTTAAGCCGATTCTCGATGCGATGTGCGCGTGGGGAGAGAAGAATGTGGAGCTCAACGGCGAGAAGGAGCCTGCTGTAAAAAGCTAATTCCCGGGGCTAGAGAAGGCCGCTTTTATGGGTTAAAATGGATGCGTATGATCCGATAAGAGGACAAGGAGAGGGAGCCATGAACAGCGCAAGCATTCGGTTCGACCGTTATCCGGGCGGACTTGGCAAGGCGGCGGTATTTAGCTTCGACGACGGACGTGAGCATGATCGTAGATTAGTAGACGCTTTTAATCAATACGGATTGAGAGGCACGTTCCATCTCAATTCCGGGTTCTTCGGCAAGGAAGGTTATATTCGAGCGGATGAAGTAGCAGGACTCTATCAAGGCCATGAGGTTTCGGCTCATACCGTGACGCATCCGTTTCTCGAGCAATCGCCGGATGAAGAAATAGCCGACGAGCTTCTGAGGGACCGTGAGGCGCTCGAAGCGTTAGTCGGTTACCCCGTGCGGGGGATGAGCTATCCGTTCGGCACGTACAACGACCGCGTAGTCGCGGCGCTGCCGGTGCTCGGCATCGAGTATGCGCGTACGGTTCAAAGCCACGGCGGCTTTCATATGCCGGAGGATTGGCTGCGCTGGCATCCGACCTGCCATCACAAAGATATGGTAGAAGCCGCTGAGCGATTTTTGGCATCCGCGCCAAGATTCAGCCGCATGGAGCTGCTTTTTGTCTGGGGCCACAGCTACGAGTTCGAACACGATAACAACTGGGAGCTCGTCGACCAAGTCGGCAAGCTGATCGGGGGCAGCGAGCTCGTATGGAAGGCGACGATGTCGGAGATTGTAGCGTACCGCAATGCGCTTGCCGGCCTTCGCTTTTCGGTGAATCGCCGAATCATCTATAATCCAAGTGCGCTTGACGTATGGGTTAGCGCGGACGGGGAATCCGTAACGATTCCTGCAGGTGAAGCCATAAAGCTGTAGCAGCTTTAAAAAAATTTTGGGAAATGAAACCATCTTAACCATTAATGCGTTTAAATATAGGGGATGTCCCAAAAATTGGACGAGAAGGGAATGGTTATGGTGGTAAAAGTTAAACGCTTCTCCAAGTTTTCATTATGCTTATGGCTTGTAATCGTAGTTTTAATGGCGCCTCAGCTTGCGGCGGCTAGCGGGAAGAAAGACGCGAAGACCCCGCCGCCGCCCGTGGAGATTCAGCCGATGGCCATCTACCCGACCTACACGTATTTGAAATCTTCATCTATCATTATTCTAGGCAATACAAACGGATCCATTACGATCGAAGCGACGACTGCAGCAAAAACGACGGTATCGGAAGTAGGCGTAACGATTCAGCTTCAGGAATGGACAGGCTCAGCCTGGGTGGATCTTATCCCGGCTTCAAGCAATGCCGTTAGTAACGGAACCTCTGTTACCGGCTATTTGACTCGATACTCGAGAGTGGGTTATTACTATCGGGTGAAGGCGACGCATTACGTGGAGCAAGGCGCGACGACGGAGCAGGTTATCGAATACTCGGCTTCGTTTCTGGCGAAATAATGATACTTGACTCATTAACAAGAAAGACGAAGCCCGGACGGCTTCGTCTTTTGTTTTGACTAAAATTCCATCTCTTCCGCCATTCGTATGACGTCTTCCTCACTAATATAACCCGCGATCTGAACAAAAATATCTCCGTATACAAACTCAAGGCTGGCTAAACCATCATCCGATAGAAATAAGACGGCTGCGACGCCTTGAACAGTCTTTTTCTTGACGGTGAGACCGTCGCTGCTGCCTGTTGACGTCATGGAGTCTGGGTATAACTGTTTGAAGTCAACGCTAAGGACCATGCCGTCGCTTCTCGTATAGGCATAATACAGGCGAGAAGGTTTGGTATCAAGAGGCGTTTGGGATGTCTCCACTTCGGTCAGGGTGTACTCCGACGGAACAAACGGAATAGTAGGTGGGTTGAATGTCATTTCCGGCAAGTCCGATGATGTGTAAGTTTGCGAACCAGCTTCCGTGCTGCTGGGTCTGATCATTTGCTCCGACGGGCTGCCGCCGGGTGCAAAGTCAGGCGGCGGCGGTGTAAGAGGCTTGGTCCCCGAATCCTCTAACGATCCGAACACGATTCGGTGAACGCCATCGACAATCGACGAATAGGCCATTGCGAGCGGCTTGAAAGCATTCGAGGCGGTAGGCGTACCGAAAATAAGCGCGCCGAGCAGGAAGGAAGCCGCGATATACGGCAGCATCCGAAGCTGGCGTTTTCTTTTCTTCCGTTTCTCGAGCGATCGCTGAACTTTCTCCCAGGATTCGCTGGGATCAGGGACGAAGCTGTGGTTCTTCACGCTCTCGTCAAACGCGCGGTCGAACCAATCGTCGAATTGCTCCTTATTCATGCTTATCACCCCATCTCTTACGGAACATTTTTTTCATTGATTCCCTAGCCCGGTACAGCTTGTATTTCACGCTTTCTTCTGAGGTTTCAAGCACCGCTGCAATTTCTCTGTAGCTCAGCTCCCGCTTCCAGCGAAGCTCAATGAGCGCCCGATATTCCGGCCGCAGCTCTTTCAAGCATTGAGAGATCGTTTCTTTCATCAATTCAAGCTCGACCTGTTGCTCTAAATCAGCCGGCTGCGTGGCGAAATGGACGCTCTCACTTATATAAACACTCTCAGCGTCAATGTCGTTGCGATTTTTTTTTGTTTTTCGGAAGTAATTGATGACCATATTTTTAACGACGACTTTTAACCAGCTTCTCAGCTGGGCCTCATTGTCCGCACGCGGTACGCTTTCAATAATTTTGAGGAAAGAGTTCTGAATAATATCTTCCGTTGCGGCATGCTCTTTCACCATATAAATAATGGGAGAATAGGCGAACTGGTAGAATTCCTGATAGACCTCTTTCTGAAGCTCCGGCGATAACGCGTAATAATTCGAGTTGGACAAGAGGAATAGCTTGCTATGCATTTCTGCGGCCCCCTTGCAATGATGGGTATTGCTCTATGAAATCTCACTTCCGTCATTATATCGTATCTCTGCTTGTTTGTATGAAAAATTTCTCAATATTGGGTGCTACTTTACTGCTGTTTTGCGTGTTTTATAAGTAGGGAATCTTTTCGGAATCAGCTTTTTTGCCGGGGGTGGTGGATTGAAAAGATGGGTGCTGCTGTTGCTCTTGCTTCTTTTTGTCTTGATACCCATCGTATTGGAAATGGAGCAGGATCTCTTACTTTCGGAAATGTCGGTGAACGCCGGCCCGTTTACGGCAAGCGGAGAGCGGAGTCCGGAGTAGATCGTGAATCTTTGGCCGAAGAGCCGATGCTAGCGAAGCGGAAAGCTTCAGCGCATGGGCTCTTTGTGTTATGCAAGATTGGAATAGACTGCTAGAGTTAAAGAGACGAACGCTAGGGGCGGATATGGTATAATGGCGTCATTGTTTACGGAAGCGGAAGGGATCAGGATATGGGAAACACGGGGAAGCTGGAACGGTTTTTGGAACGGAAGCGGAAGGAGCTTGGCGTTCATCTCAACGCTGTGCAGGCGCAGGCTGTCGGGCATACGGAAGGTCCGCTGCTCCTGCTCGCGTCGCCGGGCTCGGGTAAAACTACCACGATTATTATGCGGATCGGCTATCTGGTGGAAGAGCTGGGGGTGAATCCGGAGCGAATGAAAGCGGTCACGTTCAGCAGGGCGTCGGCGCGGGATATGAAGGACCGGTACGCCCGGTTCTTCCCAAGCTTGGCGCCGGTAGATTTCTCGACAATCCACAGCTTGGCGTTCGAGGTCGTGCGCGAGCATTTCCGCAAAGCGGGCAAAGCTTTCGATATTATCGAAGGCGCCTTGGATGCGGAGGAGGAAGCAGGCGGGGAGAAGGGACAGGGGCTTCCGCTGCATAAGCGGATCATTCTGCGCAATCTCTTCAAGGAAATCGTCGGAGAGAACGCGACAGACGACAATATGGAGGAACTGACGACCTACATTAGCTATGTAAAAAATAAACTGCTTCCGCCGGAAGAGTGGAGCACCGTCAAAACCGACGTGCCGGGGGCGGCTCGTATACTCGGCGAATACGAACGGTTCAAGCGTACCGGCACGGACAAGCTGCTGCTTGATTTCGATGATATGCTGACGCTCGGCAACGAGCTGCTGGCGAAGGACGAGGCGCTGCTGCGCAGATATCAGCGCCGTTACGATTACGTCCTGACCGACGAAAGCCAGGATACGTCCATGGTTCAGCACGCCATTATCGAGAAGCTGGCGAAATCTCACCGTAACCTATGCGTCGTAGCGGATGACGACCAGTCCATCTACAGCTGGCGAGGGGCGGAGCCTTCCTATCTGCTGAACTTCAAGGAGGTTTATCCGGAAGCGGCAACGCTCTTCATGGAGCAGAATTACCGCTCCTCCCGGGAAATTGTATCGGCCGCGAACGCCTTTATTAAGCGGAATATGAACCGTTACGCCAAGGAGATGTTTACGGACAACGGTTCAAGCGGCCCGATCGTATTCAAGCGTCTGAACGATTACCGGGAGCAAGCCAAATTCGTCGTACGCGAGGCGGCGAAGGCGGAGAAGCTGTCGGAGGTCGCGGTGCTCTACCGGAATAACGCTTCATCCATTACGCTGATGAACGAATTCGACCGGGCAGGCATTCCTTTTTATATGAAGGATGCGGATAACCGGTTTTTCTCGCATTGGATCATCGAGGACGTCCTTAACTTCATGCGGATGACCTATACGGATAAACGGGCCGATATCCTGGAGAGCATTCATCTGAAAATGAGCGGCTACATCAGTAAGCATCAAATGGCGGTGCTCCGATCGATCGAGAACGGCGAATCCGTCTTTGATAACCTGCTTCGTTTCGTGCAGCTGCAGGATTACCAGGTCAAGCTGCTGGAGGAAGCGAGAAATACATTCCGGGAGATGAGCGGCATGCCGCCGCGCCATGCGATTCGGGTCATTCGGACAAGACTCGGCTACGAGAAGGCGCTTGAGAAGATGTGCGAGCGGCTCGGCTTCCGCAAGGATTACCTTATCGGCATCCTGAATACGCTGGAGGATATTGCGGAGGGGCTCGAGACGATGGCCGATTTCGCCGCCCGGCTGAAATATCTCGAGACGGTGCTGAGGGGCGCCAAGTCCCGCAGAGGTCAAAACGCGGTGACCTTCTCCACCTTCCACAGCTCGAAGGGACTGGAATTCGATCAGGTCTTTATGGTGGATCTGATCGAAGGCGTCATTCCCGCGAAGGAAGACGGGAAGCGGGGAGCGGACGGCTCGGCGCCTCTCATGGAAGAAGCGGTACGGCTGTTCTACGTCGGCATGACCCGCGCGCGCAAGTCGCTGACGATGATCACGTACGGCCAGCGGGACGGCGAGCAGACGGAGGAGAGCTCCTTCATGACGGCGGTCCGGGATATTGCGGAGCCGGAGTGGAGGGAGAAGTCAGAGGGGGCCAGGGCGTCTCTAACCGTAAACGGCTTCAAGCTGCAATTCGGCGAAGAGGGCGGATCCTCTCGCGCCGGAGGCGGAACGCGGTTTAAGTCCAGTACGGCGAGCAGCGCCGCGGGCGCGGCTGCAGCCGCCAAGCTAGAGGCTAACCCGAACGCGGTTCAGGACCTCGGGGCTCTTGCCGCAGGCGCCGCCGTGCGCCACCGCGTCTTCGGCCCGGGCGTTATCGAAAGCGTGGACAGCGAGCGGATTGCCATTCGATTCGGCACCTCGAATGTGAAGGAGCTGTCGGCGGCGATGTGCCTGAAGATGGGGCTGCTGGAGCTCGCGTGAATGAGAAAAGCTGCCGTACTGCAGATTTGGGATCTGCGGTGCGGCAGCTTTCTTTTTGCTCATAGGAATTAAGCTTTATCAAGCTCCAAAGACTCTAGAATCCGAATGACGATGACGGCGGCTTGCGCTCTCGTCAGGTCGGCCTTCGGATCAAACTTCGAGCCTGACTTGCCGATCATGATGCCTTCTTGAACGGCCAGCGCTACTGCGGACTTCGCGTATTCCGAGATTTGGCCGGCATCCGCAAATTCGTTGAGCGTGTCGATATCCGCATCTGTCTCTACGCCCATGTAAGCCAGCACGTTGGACAAAATGATTGCGATGTCTTGGCGGCTGATGGTCGCATCCGGCGCGAACGATGCCTCGGACTTGCCCTTGATCAGGCCTGCTGCTTTCGCGGCGGCAATATCTCCCGCATATTCGGAATCAGCGGCCACGTCCTCGAACGGAGCTTCGCCGTTCACCGGCAGGAGGCCAAGACCTTTGACGATCATGGATGTGAACTCGGCGCGTGTAATGCTGCTGTGTACGCCGAACGTATCCGACGTCTCGCCTGCGAGCAGAAGCTTCGCCGCGGCGCGGGATACGGCGTCCGCCATCCATTCCGCTGCTGCGTCGGTGTACGAAACGTCAGACTGAACGATCGTATAAATGCTGTTGCCGTTACGCTTCAGCTCGGCCGTCATCGTGCCGTCATCGTTGACCGTAAACAGCGACGGTACGGGACGGAACTCGTTCGTGCCCGGGATGAATACGACGCCCGTCAGCTTCTTCGGATCGATATCGTCGCCTTCCAGCGTAAAGATGCGGCTGAACACATGACCGCCGAAGTCGGTCACTTCTTCGAATGTGCCGCTTGGCGAATGCTTCGAGATTTTGAAGTCGAGCGCGTCGATCAGAAGCTCGAGACCGCTCTCCTCCGCAAGCTCCTCGATGCCTTCCGCTACATCAGCGGCTGGAGGGGCAATCGAGATCTGGAGATCTGCGTCTGCCGGAAGCGCGCCAGCCGGAATAACGTACGTGACGCCGTTCCAGATGACGGACAGCTGCGCGTCTTCGCCCTTCTTGGCGAGCGCGGCGATAACTTCCTTCGGCAGAACTACGTCGATTCGTTTCGCTCCGTCCTCGACGGTAAGGTTGAAGCTTTTCAAATCTTTGGCTTCTTCTATTGCCTTGACCGCAGAATCTTTATTCACGCTTATCGTCCACTTGTCGCCGGACTTGGAGACTGACGCGGCAAGCTCGCCTTTGTCATTGCTCGGCTGGGCCGGCGGAGGCGTCCAGGCAACCGGCAAGGCGGACGTCGTGAGCTTCAGAACGGAGCCTGCGGAGACATCCTCGATTGCATCGCCTTGTTTCTTGACGGCTAAAACATAGATCGTATAAGCGGTGGATGCGGTTAGCTGGTCGATGACATAATTTGTACCCGTTGTGGACCCGAGGTACTGGTTATCCCTGAATACCTCGTAGCTGGCTGCGCCCTCAACCGCATCCCATTTGATATGGATGCTTGCATGGTTGACTAAAGTCTGCGTCAGGTTTTGAGGCGCTCCAATAGCCGTCTCATTATAAGCGCCGTCGATCGGCAAGTCCGCCACAAGCTGCGTCGTTAACGATTTGTTGCGGTCGCCGCTCACTTCCCAGCTCATAACGCCTGCCAGATCCAGCGACTGAACGAGCGAAGAAGCATACTTCATCGTCGTTGGGTCGTTGTAGCTGATGAACGTTCCGGTCTTACTGTTGTAGACGTAAGAAACCTTCGATGCTTCATTCCAATGATGCGTGAACTCAGGGTCGGTCAGATAGTTTTCTTCGACATCGGTATAGTCGAAGATGCCGGACTCCCATGTGCCTGGCTGAATAGCCGTACAAGCGGCGTATTGACCGCCTTCCGCGCAGCCGGTCCAGCCCTTGCCGTAGTAAGGGATGCCTAGCATGAGTTTATAGGGCGGTACTCCGCCGTTAAGGTGTCCGACCGCTCCGCCTCTTACATTGTTGCGGGCCGCAGCGGCTCGCGGATGCTCCTTGTCATAATAGAGGGGAGCGTTATGATGGGCAAGCAGCTCCCAGCTGCCGCTGTAGTCATACGTCATAATATTGATAAAGTCTAAGGATTTGACGGCATTCTCCAGATCGGCGTTAACGACAAAGTTATCCCCTTGGCCGGATGCAATGGTCAGCAGATAATATTTGCCGTCGACCGAGCCCGCGGCATCTAGAGCCTCACGGACGGTTTTCATCAAGAGCGTGAAGTTTACGTTGTCCTCCGGACGATGAACGTTATGCGACTCGCCGCCCTCAACCGGATACTCCCAGTCGATATCGAGTCCGTCTAATCCGTACTCGCGCAGGAAATCCACGACGGATTCCGCGAA
Source organism: Paenibacillus nanensis (assembly GCF_003583765.1). Lineage (GTDB taxonomy): Bacteria > Bacillota > Bacilli > Paenibacillales > Paenibacillaceae > Pristimantibacillus > Pristimantibacillus nanensis. Next base: position 28,178 of record NZ_QXQA01000020.1, on the reverse strand, counting down.
CGCCCGCCGTGTAATTTCATCAGCGGCCATGTTGGAGAAGTTTTTGGACCAGGACCAGCCGCCAACCGATACCATGAGGTTTAAATGAGGGTTGGCTTCCTTGATGGCCGCAAAGGATTCGAAATTCAACACGTCATACACGGGATCGCCCAGTACCATCTCGCCGTCATACACATAACCGGTCTGAAGCGGGATGGCGTCGTTCGAGCACGCTTGGCCGTTCGTGCTGACCTTCATCCAGCAGAGGTCTGAGAACGCATAGTTAATGTGCGTGATGTTCGAAACATCGATATCTTCCGGCTTGAAGTTTCTTCCGGTTGGCGACAGGGACCACGACGTGTAGTAAGTGACATTGGTGTATTGGGCTCCAGGAACAGCAGTGATGGCAGCGCTATTCGGTGAAGTCCACAGGCTGTTTTTCGCGACGACATGGAAGGAATAAGATTGGCCTTCCGTTAAATCTTCGACCACATAACGGTTGGAATCGCTCGTTCCGATTAGGGTGCCGTCTTGATAAATCTCATAGGATATAGCGCCTTGCGTCGGCGCCCAACCCAGCGCGACTGTCGAACGGTTAGCCGTCACGACCTGCAAATCTCTCGGAGCCGTCAGCTCGCCCCATTTGATCGTGACTTCGTTGCTTTTGTCGGATACGGTTGATTCCGCGGAGTTTTGGGCCGCGACAAGGAATTTGAGCTCTGTGCCGGCTGCTTGCTGTTCAGGCGTAAGATTGTACGTAAACTGGTTGCTGCCGTCCCAAATGCCGCCTTTCCAGGCGCCGTTCACCCAGTAGTCATAGCCGTCCGCCTTCGGACTGCCGGTAAAGCTCAGCGTAACGCTGGATGAGGTCACGCCGGTTACCCTCAGGTTCTGAGGAGGCGTAAGCGGATGCTCTTCATATTCCGTCGTATCCTTTAAAGTTGTAAACGTGACGACATTACTCTTTTGCGCATCCGTCAGATCCGGGAACCGAACGCCGTCTGGACCGAGCAGCAGCGAGTACGTGGTTTCAGGCTCCAAGCCGCCGACTAATTTGAATTGGCTGTTCGCCCAGATGACGTATCTGCCCTCTGTTGTCCAAACCCAGTAGTCGTCGATTCCAGGGGCGTTGACCCATTTGAGCGAAACCGAATTATGGGTAACCTCGACAACCTCCAGGTTTGTAGCGCCTGCTGCCGGAACCTCGGGCTCTTCCGCTTCTCCTGCAGCGGTCGTAAATTCGACTACGTTACTTTTATTGGCCGCCGGTCTCTGACTGTACCAAGTAATATAGAGCCGGTAGGTCGTCTCGGGCTGAAGGCCGGTCAGCGTCTTTGTACCGGAGTTTCCCCAAGTGAAATAAGCATCGTCATCCGCCATCCAAACATCAATGTCATTCAGCTCGGCGACATGATCCCATTCGATCGTAGCGCTTGTTGCCGTGACGGAGCTTTCTACGACTCGCAGATTTTGCGGCGCGGGGGCTTCCTCGGCAAGAGGCTCTGCTTCCTCAGCATAAGCTGCTGCAGCGCTAAAAAGCGGGCTAGCGAATAGAACTAGAGCAAGAAATGCGTAAAAAAACAGTTTCCTTTCTTTTTTGCGGACTGTGTAATTCACCATATCACCTCATCGTTTCGACGTAGCTTTACGCGGCATGCCGCGGCAAGTAGGCTTGCAAAGGACGTTGCATAGGACGTTGCATAGGTCTGTCATCTGGGAGTCGTGAACAAGGGTAGGGACCAACAGGTTGTGCTGGAGGTAGAAGTCGGTGTAAGCCTGCCGGCCGGTCAATCGGACAGAAGAAAGCATCGTTGTCCGTGAATGAGGAACCGTTCAAAGGTTGCTAGTAGCGCATCACCCCGTGTCAGAAATCGTTAATCATTTGTGAAGCTATTTCTATCATGAGTCGAGGGGCGAACAAGCGGAAGGGGGAGATTTTTATGATCGATGGGATAAAATTATCAGTACTGTTAATTAGTGATAAAAATCGTTGATAATCATCATTTTTTCAGGCGGGGCGCGGGCTCGGAGGGATTATGCATTTCCGATTCCGGCATGGTAACATAGATAAAACATCTGTTTTCGAAAAGGAGAGTCTAGCATGTCAACGGCGGCTTTGAAGCCTCAGCTGAATAGGCAATATATTGTGGAGCAGCTCGAGAAGCTCCTTAACATCCCGAGCCCGAGCGGGTATTGCATGGCGATTATGAAGCATTTGGGCGAGGAAGTCGGGAAGCTTGGCTTCACCATGGAACAAACGCCGAAAGGAACGGGAATCATCACGATCCCTGGCCAGTCGGATGAGAAGGTTATCGGGATATCCGCGCATGTCGATACGCTCGGGGCGATGGTTCGATCGATCAAACCGAGCGGAATGATTCGTTTTACGTCGATCGGGGGCTATGCGATGGAGACGGTGGAGGGCGAATACTGCCTGATCCATACGCGCGACGGCCGCCAATATGAGGGAACGGTGCTTACGACGAAACCATCCGTGCATGTTTATCCTGACGCCCGCGACATGAAGCGGGACGAGGCGAACATGGAGATCCGGATCGATGAGTCGGTGAATTCGAAGGAAGATACGGAGAAGCTGGGCATTGGCGTCGGCGATTTTATTTCTTGGGATCCGAGGGTGCGCATCCTGCCGAACGGCTGGATTAAATCGCGCCACCTGGATGACAAGGCGGCAGTTGCGGCGCTGCTAGGATTCATGGAATGGCTGAAGCGGGAAGGGAAAACGCCGCTGCATACCGTGAAGCTGGTTATTTCCACCTACGAAGAGGTTGGGCATGGGGCTTCCTATATTCCCGGAGATATTACGGAATTTATCGCGGTCGATATGGGCGCGCTGGGCGATGATTTGTCCGGGTCCGAGAAGCATGTGTCCATCTGCGCCAAAGATTCTTCCGGGCCATACGATTACGGTATGACTTCTAAAATGATCGAGCTTGCGAAGCGTGAGGAGCTGCCGCATGCCGTCGATATCTATCCGCAGTACGGCTCGGATGCGACGGCCGCATTGCGCGGAGGAAGCAATATCCGCGCGGCATTGATTGGACCAGGCGTTCACGCTTCTCACGGCATGGAGCGCACGCATGCGGATGCCGTTGTGAATACAGCTGCGCTGCTGCTTGCTTACGTAATGGAAGCTTAAAAAAGCGCGTCACGTCTCCTGATGAGAGTCAGGAGACGTGACGCGCTTTTGTTATTGCGATTTGCGTTTCTCGATATATTCGTCGAGCAGGTCGAACGTTTCGGTGAAGCCCTGCTTCAAATGGTCACGGAGCGCCTCGAAAACGCGGTTTTCCGCTTTTTTGGCGTCCTCCGGCTGGCCTTGGAGGGTGAGCTTCGTTCGGCCGTCTTCCGTTTGTTCAAATGTGACGGTGTTCACAATCTCAAGGGGCCAGTCTTTGCTGAAGTAAGCTCGAACCGTCTTGCCGGTCTCATCTGCAAAAGAATTCGCGTAAACCAGCTTCTCCGGCGCTTCAATTTCCCGATACGTAAATTTTCCCCACATAACGTTGCCCTCCGGGGATTGCTGCTTGTAATGAATGAATCCGCCTGGCGCAAGCTCCTGCCCGAGGATCGTCATCTCGTAGCCTCTCGGTCCCCACCAGTTTTTCATATGCTCGCCTTGCGTGAACAGCTCGAACAGCTCATCTCGAGGCGCGTCGAACACGCGCGTCATATACAGGCCGCGTTTTCCCGAAGGCGTGGGACCTGGGGAGGAGGCGGATTTTTTCTTTTTTAGAAACATCGAGAAGAATCCTCCTAAAGATCGTTGATGGTTATTGTCCTCATCATAACATAGCTTACGTTCCGGTTGGAGTCCGGATGGGCGAGCATGACGTTAGGGAGATGCATGAGGATGTGGTATAGTGGAGCTATTAAGCTTGGAAACGGAGAGAACGGCATGACAAGGAAAGAGGAGCGTCGTGCGCAAGGCGGCGCAGGAGATAAAAAGAGTTACGGAGGACAGGGCAAAGCTAGGGGCGAGCGTCCTGACAGGCAGCGGTACAGCGGGGGGACCGGAGGCGCCGCTGCCCCGGCGGTTAGCCGTAAGGCTTCGGCGGAAGATGTCAAAGCAGGAGACCGGATTGTCGTTACCATCAAGAGGATTGGGATTAACGGCGAAGGGGTCGGTTACTACAAGCGCAAAGCGGTCTTCATTGAAGGCGCGCTGCCGAATGAAGTGGTGAAGGCGAAGGTGACGCGGGCGGAAGCGGGGTATTTGAACGCGTCGATTATCGAAATTGAGAAAAAATCGCCGGACCGCCAAGTGCCGCCTTGTCCCGTCTACGCGGAATGCGGCGGCTGTCAGCTTCAGCATATGACGTATGAAGCGCAGCTCAAGGCAAAGGAAGAGATTGTACGGGAGGCGTTCCAGCGTTACGCAGGCATAGAATCGCTGCCGATGCGTCCGATCTTCGGGATGGAGAACCCTTGGGGCTACCGGAACAAAGCTCAGCTGCAAACAGGTCTCCATGACGGCGAAGTCGTGACGGGGCTTTATTCGGCCGGTTCGCACAAGCTGGTTGACATCTCCGGCTGCGAAATTCATCACCCTGTCGTAAACGGGGTCGTTGAGGGCGCGAAAGCGGTTCTGAAAGAGCTGAACATCCCGATCTACAACGAGCGTACGCGTGAGGGCGCCGTGCGCACAATCGTAGCTCGCGTTGGCCAGGCATCGGGACAAGTGCAGCTGACGCTGATCACAGCGGTCGACCGTTTGCCTGATACTCGCCGGTTGGTACAGCGTCTTCGAGACAAGCTGCCGATGGTAAAAACCATTGCTCAAAATATCAATAAAGGGAAAACGCCGCTTATATTCGGTGACCGCACAACGGTGCTGTGGGGAGACGAGCGGCTGAACGAAACGCTGGGGGACGTGCGGTTCTCACTGTCACCGAGAGCGTTCTTCCAGCTGAACCCGGAGCAGACGGTGAAGCTGTACAACGCGGCCAAAGAAGCGGCTGCGCTGACGGGCAAGGAGCTTGTCGTCGATGCCTACTGCGGCACCGGCACGATTGGTATGTGGCTGGCGCCGAATGCCCGCGAGGTGCGCGGCATCGAGATCATCCCGGAAGCGGTGCGCGACGCTCGCGACAACGCGGAGGCGAGCGGCATCACGAACGCGCGCTTCTACGAAGGCCGCGCTGAGGAGCTGCTCCCGCAGTGGGTCGCCCAAGGCATTCGCCCTGACGTCGTCGTCGTCGACCCGCCGCGCACCGGCTGCGAAATGCCGCTGCTGCAGGCGATCGCCAAGGCTAAGCCGAAGCGCCTGGTGTATGTGTCGTGCAATCCTTCGACGCTGGCGAAGGACTGCAAGGTGCTGCTCGGCAGCGGCTACCGGCTGGAGTGGGTGCAGCCGGTGGATATGTTCCCGCAGACTAGTCACGTTGAGAGTTGCTCACTGTTGGTCAGGAATGACTAATAGTTGAGGTGTATTGGCGTATACAGCAACGGAGCGGGCATTGTCCCGCTTCTTTTTTTGACTATAAGTTCGATTAGGGGCGGCTATTGATAGTCGTCTTTTGTTGTACCCCCACCCAGTGCCTGATGAATTAGTCATTGCATCTGAGCCGATGTTAAGGCTTGCCATACCCGCCTGAAATTTTTGCGAATATCTCCTGTACGCACAAAGAAAGCCCCAGCTATATCGGCGGGGCAAAACAAGGAGCGTGATGGTTCTATTATTAACATGAAGATTGCTAATATACCTGTCTTCCTATCGAAATAAAATGCTTTAGATAGTACCCCCAACCTTCATTACAGCCCTCATTTTCCGTAGCTTGCTTATCGCAAAATATACATAAATTGTTTTTTTATATAGAACTTCACTTTTATCGAACTATCATGACAATAGGAAGCTTCTGCCTCGGGTTCCGCACCTGGTGTGGTTGAAGATAATCGTCAAAAGCGCTCACGAAATCGTTCTAATAAAAAGCTTATTTGAAAGCTCCTCCATAATTGCTTGCGCTTGTTAACAACATAATGAGCGAACTCATTCGCATAAACTTACTTAGTTCATCGTAAGCGGGGAGGGGTCAATCATATGCCTGAAAAGATAAAGCTGCAAAAATTTGTGGATGAACTGCCTATTCCAAACACGTTATCTCCAAAGATGCGACATTATAATAATTCCTATTACGAAGTGACCATGAAGGAGTTTTCTCAAAAGCTGCATCGGGACCTCGGACCAACCCGTTTATGGGGTTATGAAGGAACTTTTCCAGGTCCTACGTTAGAAGTGATGAAGAATGAAGCGGTGTTTGTTAAATGGATGAATGAACTGCCTAATAAGCACTTTCTTCCCGTTGATACAACGATTCATGGTTCCGAAATAACTGTTCCAGAGGGTAGAACCGTCGTACATTTACATGGAGGAAGAACACCTGCCCATAGTGATGGTTACCCTGAAGCATGGTTTACGAGAAATTTTGAACAAACGGGACCTTTGTTTGAACGAGAGGTGTATACGTATCCAAACAATGAGCGAGCCACAATGTTGTGGTACCACGATCACACGATAGGAATTACAAGATTGAACATATACGCGGGACTCGCGGGACTCTATCTTATTCGCGACAAGCATGAACAATCCCTTAATCTTCCTAAAGAACAATATGAAATCCCTCTGTTAATTGTGGATCGCTCGTTCAACCCAGACGGATCACTTTACTACCCTAGCAAACCTGATCAAAACGATGCAGGTCTTCCTCAGCCTTCTCTTGTTCCCCCTTTTGATGCGGAGACGATTCTGGTAAACGGGAAGGTTTATCCATATTTGAATGTAGAACCAAGAAAATACCGATTTCGAATTTTAAACGCATCAAATAGTCGAATCCTTACATTAAAAATGGAATCCAATCAGCCTTTTTATCAAATTGGCACGGATGGTGGTTTTCTTGAGACCACGGTAAAAATAAATGAAATTATACTTATGAGTGCCGAGCGTATAGATGTGATTATTGATTTTTCTCAGTACTACGGTCAATCCATTATTCTCAAAAATGTCACCAAGAGTGCAACACCCGAAACACAAGATATCATGCAATTCAGAGTAATCGTCCCGCTAAGAAGTATAGATACCAGTTCCCTTCCTTTTTATCTCGGAGAAATCGAACGAATTCCAAGAAGTATGGCAAAGAGAACAAGATATTTAACACTTGTCAGAGTCAAAGATCAATATGGTCGATCTTTGAATTTATTGGATGGGAAAATGTGGATGGACCGAATATCGGAAAGAATTGAAGTAAACACAGTTGAAATATGGCGAATCATCAATTTAATCGATGATGATCCTCACCCGATCCATCTCCATTTGGTTGACTTTCAAATTCTTGATCGACAGCCTTTTGATGTTTCTCATTTTCAAAAAAACGGAAATCTTATTTTCACTGGGCCTCCTACTCCACCTAATCCCTATGAAATGGGCTTAAAAGATACGGTTCAGACCCCCTTTGGTTACGTTACATCCATTATAGCCCGTTTTGGCCCCTTCACAGGGCGTTATGTGTGGCATTGTCACATGCTGGAGCACGAAGATTACGAAATGATGCGTCCCATTGAGATTTTTGAAGCACACTGGTGAGGTTTATTCAGCGAAGAATTGCTATTCTGGCCGTATGGCGAGAGCACTTCATTAGGTAGTTCTCACTGAATACTCGACCCACGTGGAGTGCGTGGTAAGGATATATCGGGATTGAAGAAAATAGAATATGATGAGATGAACTTCCTGATTGAGGGGGTTCTTTTTGTATGATTAATTTTTAATATATTAAGCAGGGAATGCAGCAGAGTGTAGATATATGGAAAAATAGGGAGAAGATATGAACTGAACTACTAAAGCTGAATATGATTCAAAGCGGTAGTCCGGGAAATGAGGGATTATAGTAAAGACCGTCACTGATAGCGCGTGTATCGACAGCGGCACCCAAATGATAATGAAGTAGGCATATATCAAAACCTTATGCTACTGTCGTGTGTTTAGCAGCATCAGACCGGAGATTTTCTTTGTAAAATAGAAGGAGACCCTTCCGGCTGGATAATGCCCAGACGGAAGGGTCCGCATTTTTCTGTTTACGCCTTTACTTAGCCAGATATTCGACGAACCTTACAAAGATAGCGGCTACTTCGGCACGGGTAGCGGTACCTTTAGAGTCAAAGATGTTGTTACCCTTGCCCGTTACAATGTCGATGCCTTGCAGCGCCTTAACGGCCTCCAATGCCCATGAGCTGATCTCGCTTTCATCCGCGAAGGACTTAGCTTGGCTTTGAGGAATCCCATAGCCCTTGTAGTTCATGTAGTTGTACAGTATCACTAGCATCTGTTCGCGTGTCATCGATGCATTAGGATCAAACAGATCTGCGCTTACACCGTTGACTATGCCGTTTTCAGCCGCCCACTCGACTGCCGCCGTGTACCACTGTCCGTCCGTCACGTCGCTAAAGCGGGAACTCGTGTAGTCTGAGCGGTTTACGTTCTCAAGATTGGCCAGTACCTGTACGAACATCGAGCGTGTCATTGAGGTCCCCGGTGAGAACGTCGTGGACGTCGTGCCGTTGAAAAGACCGAATGTGTAGGCGGAGTTTACGTAGCTGTAGAACCAATCGTCCATGTTGACGTCATGGAAAGAATTGCCCGATATCACGATGAAGCCTAGAGGGGTGTCGTCATCGAACGCAAGCTTTGTACCCTTATGGATATTCAGCGATATGCCGTTGTCGCCTGGCAGTGTAACTTCGGCGCTCTTATCTGCCGGAATGGTCACCTTACCGTTTGAGTCTATCGTTGTGCCTTCAGGCACCTCAAGCTTCGTCCCGCCCTTGGTCGTAATCAAGCCACCGCCAGGCAGGGTAGTATTGCCCTTTGTGTCTGTGACCGCGGGCTTATCCTGAGGTGTGTTCACAGTGTAGCTAGGCTTCGACGATCCAGCGTCTGTAGCGTTGCCCGGATTGCCCGGATTGCCTGGATTGCCTGGATTGCCCGGATTACTAGGTACGTCTTGTTTTTTCTGAGCAAACATCCAATCAAAGACGTCTGTGTAGTCATTGTCCCAAGCCGGCAAATTAGGGGACTGTTTGATCGGAGCTATGCTCCAGGTCTCCTCAGTAAACGGATTTTCCATCGTAATCTCGTTGTAAAGAACCGCCGCTTCTACTTCGTGTGCGATATAGCGAGGCAGTGGAGGTGTGCTTTCCGGATTTGGTCTCTGATTTGGCTGATCATATTGATTGTATGGCCAAGTAAGAGCCTCATTGCTCTCAAAACGAGAAGCCCTCGCATTAGTCAATTTCGAAATATCGTTGCCCATGTTATCGACGTTATTGGCTCCAGAGTCATAGGTATTGACAAATAGCCAGTAGGCCAGATCTTTGTGAGCTGCGTTAGCACTTACCGACGGCCAGCCAGATGAAATTCCCATAGGTGCAGCTGCCGCGAAGAATCCAGGGTAGGTGTTAATTAAGTTGCTCGTAACCCCGCCACCCATTGAAAAGCCCGCCACATAAATACGCTTAGGATCTACTAACCCGCTGGCAACCATGTCGTCGATAATCGCCTTAATACTGCCTACTTGCGGGGCAGAACCGCCGCTATAGGAAATATTCAGAATATGGCTGGCATACTTATCGGGATTTTCCTCCATTTTCTTCATCAGAGCAACCGAACCGTTAGCGGATTTCATAGACGCTTTTTGGTCGATATGTGCTTGGGTGCCGCCGCGTGAAAAGCCGTGAGTATAGACATACAGCGGCATTTTCTTCAACTCTTTACCTTCTTTATCCTTGTGAAGGTAGCGTGCGTAATTGACCGAATCGCTCGTATGTGTTGTAAATTTGTCTAGGATCGGATTCACAACGTTTTCCTGTTTGAAGACGGTGTAACTAAGCGGAGCGCCTTCAGTCAGCACGATATCGCCGTTTTGAATAATGTTGTAATTTTGCTTGGTCGAGTTACTGCTGTACAGCGTTGTATTGCCGCCGACTTCTGAATAGAATTCAAGCTCAACGACGATGTAACGGCCGCTTGCCAGTCCGTCCTGATAATCCGGTGACTTGCTTACCTTCCCAAGATAGCCGCGCACTTTCGGTTCGTCATTGGCGTATACTCTTGAGATCTTGCGCGTTCCTTCAAAGACCACGGAGTCATCGACCAGGGTCGTGTTTCTAGCTGACACGGTAAACAAGCCCGGATAAAGTTCGGAACCTAACGCTTCTTTCCCTTCGCCTAAGTCGATGATGACAGCGGTTGTGTACTCGCCCCTAGCAAAGTTGTCATTCCATACGATAAAAGGAAGCTGATCAGCAGCTGGATCATCTTTAAATGTCACGTGAATTTTATGATCAGCGCTAATATTTGTTAAAGAAAAAGTATTATCGCCCGCTATCGTTACAGCCTCGTCATCTACCGTTACGGTATCTACAATTTTGCCGTGATTAGGGATAATCGTAAATGTTTTGTCTGAGCCGGGAACGACTCTCAGAACATTGCCGGGTGCGTTCGGCGTTATTTGGCCGCCCGTATCCGCCAATGTGGTGATTGAGAATCTCGTGTCCGCTTCATCGGCTAGAGTGAGTTCTATGCTGTCTTCAAATGCAGCATGGCCGCCAAAACCCGTGTCCGGATCTCCGAAAGCGGAAACGACTTCATAGCGATCCCCGCCGGTTTCCGTCGAGTTATTAATATAAACCTCGAAGGTAAACTCGCCTGGTTCCATGGTCAGGCTTCCTTTGGGGATTCTCATTTCTACGATGTATCCAGTGTCCGTGATTTCGGTCCACGCAGCTCTGTCCGTATGGGACAGCCCTGAAAAAATGCCCGTCGCACTGACACGCCATTGGTTTGAACCGCTGGATCCTGGGCCGACATAAAACTCTAAGCTGTCGTACGTATGATCCCCACCAAGTCCCTGATAAAGATTGCTATCCTCTACAGCTACGCGGGCATACACGTAGTCGTTGTCCCAAAGAAGCTTTACTGTTCCCGTGGCATGCGGTCTTGGGTCATCTGGTACAGTGCTTTTGTTGATGGGATACGCCATTGTCTTGGACCACAGCGGGTCGTTGGATCCGAGCTCAGGAGTTCCGAACTTTGCGGTTGGAGCATCAGGCAGCACGCCAAGTTTACTCTGTGAGAACATCCAATCAAAGACGTCTGCGTAATCATTGTCCCAAGCCGGCAAGTTAGGGGACTGTGCGATCGGAGCTATGCTCCAAGTCTCCTCCGTAAACGGATTCTCCATCGTAATCTCGTTGTAAAGAACCGCCGCTTCTACTTCGTGTGCGATATAGTCTTGCATGACAGGTGTATTGTCCGGATTTGGTCTCTGACTTGGCTGATCAAATTGATTATATGGCCACGTAAGAGCCTCATTGCTCTCAAAGTTCGAAGCCCTCGCGTTGGTCATTTTCGGCATATTCGTGTTTATGAAGGTATTAAGGTTCGTTTGGTATGTTCCAACGTTATGAACATTTAAAAACATCCAATAGGCCAGGTCGCTGTGAGCGTCGTTGTCGTTCGCGTTCGGCGAGCCGCTTACCGGGGCCATAGGCGCTGCTGCTGCAAAGAAGCCAGGGTAGTCGTTAATTAAGCGGTTCGTATACTGGCCGCCCCATGAGAAGCCCGCCGCGTAAATACGGTTAGGGTCTACTGCCCCGCTGGCAACCAGGTCGTCTATAACCTTCTTAACATTGGCCGTGGATGGAGTAGAAACGCCATTATAGGAAATATTCAGGATGTGGCTGGCGTATTTATTAGGGTTTTCTTCGATTTTCTTCATCAGAGCGACCGAGCCGTTAGCGGACTTCATGGACGCTTTTTGGTCTGTCTCAGCGCTTGTGCCACCGCGACTCATGCCGTGGGTATAGACATATAGCGGCAAACCCTGCATCACTTCACCGTTTCCATCCGAGTGAAGGTAGAGTGCACGATTGACCGAATCGCCCGTGTGTGTTGTGAACTTGTCAAGGATCGGATTCACAACGTTTTCCTGTTCAAAAACCACGTAGCTAAGCGGATTCCCTTCTGTCAGTTCGATCTCGCCGTTTTGGACAATGCTGTAAACCTGCCTTGTCGAGTTCGAGCTGCCATCCAGCGTGGTTTTGCCGCCGGCCGAAGAATAAAACTCAAACTCAACTACGATGTAACGGCCGCTTGCCAGTCCAGGCTGATAATCCGGTGAATGGCTTACCGTCCCCAGATAGCCGCGCACCTTCGGTTCGTCATTGGCGTATACCCTAGTGATCTTGCGCGTCCCTTCAAAGGTCACCGAGGCGCCGTTCAGGGTCGTGTTCCTGGCCGACACGGTAAACAAGCTCGGATTAAGCTCGGAGCCTTTCGCCGCCTTACCCTCGCCCAAGTCAATGATGACAGCCGTCGTGTACTCGCCACTGGCGAAGTTGTCATTCCATACGATAAAGGGGAGCATCTCCGCGGCTGAATCATTTTTGAATGTCACGTGAATGGTATGGTCAGTCTCAACATTTAAAAAAGTATAAGTGCCATCGGATAGAGTCACAGGCTCGCCGTCTACCGTTACGGTATCCACCATTTTGCCGTGATCTGGGATAATCGTAAATGTTTTGTTTGAGCCAGGAACGACTCTCAGAACATCGCCGGGTGCGTTCGGCGTTATTTGGCCGCCCGTATCCGCCATTGTGGTGATTGAGAATCTAGCGTCCACTTCATCGGCTTCAATGAGCTCCAAGCTGTCTGCAAATGCAGCGTGGCCACCATAACCCGTATCCGGATGTCCGAAAGCGGAAACGACTTCATAGCGATCCCCGCCATTTTCCGTCGAGTTATTGATATAAACCTCGAAGGTCAACTTGCCTGGCTCCAAGGTCAAGTTCCTTTTTGGGACTCTCATCTCCACGATATATCCAGTTTCCGTGATCTGGGTCCACGCTGCTCTGCCCGAACCGGACTGCCCCGAGAACACGCCCGTCGCACTGACGCGCCATTGGTTTGAACCGCTGCTTCCGGTGCCGACATAAAACTCTAAGCTGTCGTATGTATGATCTCCACCAGGTCCCTGATATAGATTGCTATCCTCTACAACCACGCGGGCATACAAGTAGTCGTTGTCCCAGAGGATCCTGGCTGTGCCCGTGGCATGGGGTCTGGAGTCGTCAGGCACAGTGCTTTTGTTAATGAGATGCTCCATTGTCAGGGCCCACAGTGGGTCATCTGACCCGAGCTCAGGAGTTCCGAACATGGCGGTCGGTGTTTCATTCGCTTCTGCATTTTCGATGTTGTCAGTGTCGGCGGCAAAGCTGACAGGCATTAGCGACGTCAACATTACCACGCAACAGAGGAACGAGAGCATTTTGCTAAATCGTTTAGACATAAATGAAATCCTCCTTTTTTTGATCCGGTGCGCCACGGCTTACCCGCATCGTATATGGACACTTGACACGCAAACAATTTATGTTTGCGCTTTCATTATAGAGAGCAACATCTGTTGTCACAATGTGCATGTTCATACTTAATTATCCTTTTTCTACTTATTTAAGATACTCTTACTCCATTCCTCCACTCTCCTTTCTTCCAGCGAAATATCTTCCTGACCAAAGTGTGTCATGACAGCGCATTAACTGGCATGCTTGATTACAATTTCATTCCCATCGGGATCAACAATAACCATTTGCTAATACCATCATCGATGTCATCCACAGTACGTGATAGCACCAGATGACGATGGAGATTGGTAAAGTAATTATTGTTAATCTGTTTGGTGTTTATGAACCTCAAGGTAAATCTCTTCAAAAGACATTTAATCAAATTCGAAATCAAGTTCAATATCAAAATCTGCTGCTAAGTAACCGGGTTAAGGTAGACGAAGCAATTAAAGCTGCAGACTATTGTTTTGGGGTGGGGGATGAGCCGGCAGTTATGGCAGCGCGCACCCACAATATGGAAGTTGTGCCGGAGTGTATCATGCCATTAAGATTTATAAAAGCACTCCCTTGATCTTGACGCATAAGTAACCTATATTACAATGGGTTACGTTGCATTGCTACTACTAAACTAAAGAAATCTGGCGGCGGCGGAGAGTGTAATGAAATCAACCGCGATACTGAAATTAAAATTATAATATTGTGCTCAGGAAATGATGGGGGTTAGGATCTTCTCCTATGCGCTTTGGCACGTCAAAGTCCGATAAATCAAAATGATACTTAGGCTGAACGTCGTGCCTGGCTGAACAGTTCTTGCAGCAGGACAAAGGACAACCGTCAATTGCAATAATGTCACGTCCTGACTTTGCTGTTTTGACAAGCGGTTTGACATCACCACCGACACCGGCGATGCAGGACATTTCCGATATTTTTTCTTTTCTCGGTCCATTTTAATAGCAATCAGCTTAGCGGTCTGTGCAGCCGAGGAACATCCAGAGCATGAATAGACAAGAGGCAAATCATTAAAGTCGGGGAATGGATTAATGGAGAACGGCGGAATGCGGGCTGAAAGGCTGTTATTAGCAAGAATTTTTTGTATGGAAAAGAAACCTTGAATAGGAGTGGCTAGCCTTACGGGCGATGTCCCCATTTTATTCGGTTAGTGAGGAGCTAATTACGATGATAGAAAAACTAAAAATTCAAGATTTCTCTAGAGTATATGAGCTAATGGAAATGAGTTTTCCAAGCGATGAATATCGGCCTTACGATGAGCAAAAAGCACTTCTTAGTAACCCTGCCTATTCTATATATGGGTTGTATACGGAATCTCAAGACATTAAGGCCTTTATCGCGGTTTGGGATTTTAACGAGTTCGCTTTCATCGAGCATTTTGCTGTAAATCCTAAGCATAGAAGTGGTGGAATAGGAGCATATGTACTGAGTGAACTGCTGAAACTGCTTAGTAAAACCGTTTGTTTGGAAGTTGAACCGCCAGAGACAGAAATAGCGAGAAGACGTATCGGCTTCTACCAACGAAACCATTTTTTCCTTAATGAATATCCATATATGCAGCCTCCAATCTCTCAGGGAAAGAAGGCTATTCCGTTGTTCATTATGACTTCAGGCAGCAAAGTGGATGAGGGTACTTTTGAGAAAATAAAAGGCTCGTTGTATGCCAAGGTGTATAAGTTGGAGACCACCTGATAAGATGTTTTAGCTTCATGTTGCGTATACCGTACATTAAGGTTGGAAAATAACGAGAAGCAATGGTGTCGCGCTCTCCTTGGTTAAGGGGGGCTTTTTTGGTGGAACAGCTTCGGCCGGAAGGCTGTCTTTTTCTATGTCATACAGCGCTACGCTAATGATTGACGTCGAATATTCGGCGTCTTTTTTGTTCTAAATACAGAGGCAGTCAATAAGGGCTGCATGGGGAAGAATGAACGGGTGTAAGAAAATGACAGGACTCTATCGACAAAACGATTCTACTCCAGTAGAATGATAATATGTGATTCTACAGTAGTAGAATGAATAGGAACGAGGTGCTTTCATTTGGTCATGAAGTTATTCGATAGCGAGCTTCATATTATGGAAATCTTGTGGAAAGAAGGCGATACACCCGCCAAGAGAATTGCAGAAATTACTAAAGAAAAAGTAGGTTGGAGTAAAACAACAACTTATACCATCATCAAGAGATGCCTGGATAAAGGGGCGATCGAGCGACGGGAGCCTAATTTCGTCTGCCATGCGCTGGTTACACGAGAGCAAGCGCAAGAACACGAAACAACAGAGCTGATTAATAAAATGTATGACGGCGCCCCCGACAGACTGATTGCTTCATTGCTCGGACAAAAACGACTGTCGGCAGAAGAAATCAGCCGCTTGAAACGTCTGATCGATAGCATGGAATGAGGTGAGGGGATGTCGTTACTTCAAATGAGTATTTCGGCTTCCGTCTTCATTCTTGCAGTTATGTTCATGCGTTCCTTGCTTCTTCACAAGCTGCCCAAAATGACCTTTATCCTTCTTTGGGGTGTTGCATTAATGCAATTGCTAGTACCTGTTTCCGTTCAATCGCCATTTAGCATTTTTATGGCAGCGGAACATTTAAACAAAATGGTTTCTGCGCCAAAATTGATTTCCTCGCCAGCGCCAGAAAGCTCAACATTTATGGATGGAACCATGGTAATCATGCCACCAAAGCCTCCCATTACAGAACATGTGACCGCGCCGATGACGCCATTGAAGACGGCTTCACAAATATCGCCTTTTGTATGGGTGTGGTTAGTTGGTTTTGCGTTGTGTGCTTTATTTTTTATCATTCCGCATTTCAGGTATCGCAAAATCTACAAAATGGCGGTGCCTATTCGAAACGATTTTATAACAAAATGGCAGCAATCAAATGTATTATGGCGAGATGTTCAAATCAGGCAGCTAGATCATATTTCAACTCCGCTTACATACGGTATATTTCGGCCTGTTGTCCTTTTGCCTAAAAATTTAGACTATGACGAAGAGAGCCAGCTTGCGCTTATCCTGACCCACGAATTGACGCACATCAAGCGATTCGACACACTAAAAAAATGGATTCTTGCCGCTGGCGTATGCGTCCATTGGTTCAACCCGTTTGTATGGGTCATGTATATCCTTGCCAACCGCGATATTGAGCTATTCTGTGATGAAGCAGTCATACGCAAGTTTGGGGAAAACACGAAACCTGCTTATGCAAGGGCGCTTGTGCGTTTGGAAGAAAAGAAAATCGGTATGTCGCCGATGATTAGCGGCTTTTCCAAAAACCCGATCGAAGAAAGGATTATATCCATCATGAAAACCAAGAAAATCACGATCGCCACGACGCTGCTTGCTATTGGGCTTGCAGCCTGCGTTGTTGTCGTCTTTGCGACTTCTGCACACAACAAAACGGAAACTGCTGCGAGTGTCGACAACCCTACAGCCGAAATTGTGCCCGCATTATATCAAGGTGCCCTCACTACCGAAATCGTGCCCGTATTATCTCAAGGCGCCGCCCTTACAGATTTAATGCCGCATGATTTAACGTTCAACAAGAAATATGATGTGCCGAAGTTGATTGACAGCCTAATGGCTTCAAAGTATCGTGCCGTTTATATGGACAACGAAATCTATCTTCGTGTCTTGAGGGATAACACAGTACAGATAAGCAAAGATAGTGGCGCAGTTTGGAAAACATATGATACGGATGAAGTCGATGCAAAAGAATTTGCGAAATGGCTGCTGATAAATGATCCGATCCCGGGCTATTCCATGAAAGACGTTCAGAGTCGCTTGGCGAACGGGGCAGAAGTCAAACATCTCGTGTTTGAAAATGTAAAAGAGATGTATTTCATCATCGACGGAAGCGGCGTACAGATTGAACTTATACAGCCTGAAAAAATATCTTCTGTTCTGATCGACGGTCAAAGAATGATGATTACTTCCGCTATATCAGCCCAGATGCTGAAATCATTTTATGACTTGTTAGTGTCGAGCAATATACTATCGGAAACTCATGCACGCCAAGATTATACGGATAGAATTGAGTATCTTGAAAAAAAACTCCCTAACTTTCTCGTGACAAAATAAGGGGGGACCGTTTAGAACGAACATGAAGAAGGGCCATCCCTCTAAAGGATGGCCCCACATTTGCCTTCACAAATAGCTTATTTTTTAACCACAGGCACCCAAAATTCGCCGTAGAACGTACCGTCGCCGTTATCGATGCGATAAGTTGCATTTGGACCGCCGATGTATGCATAATCCGTGATTTGGGACAAAACTTCGCCAAAAGCAAGGTAAGTCAGCTGATCAAACAAAGCTTCCTTCTCGCCGTTCCCTGCCACCACGATGTACTCGCTCTCTGGAAACTCGATAATGCGCGTTGCGTCACCCACAGATTTCCCAGCCTCAACCGCAAAATAATTCCACGGTTTGCCTTGATAAACCTCGTTGACCGACCATTCACGATCGTCTTTGGCGGCGCCTTTGAGCTTGTCAAAACGTCCATCGGCCTTGAGTCTGCTCCAAAATTCAGCTTTTTCCTTTTGCAAAGCCGACATGTCTTGGAAGTTCGACCGTAATGAGAACCCATAAGCGGTCAATGTGAAAGATTTTTTGTGTTCAAGCGTGTAATCTGTCATGCAAGCGCTCCTTTATCCAAGAGTTTAGCCGTTGACTTTTTTTACGCGTAGCCACATTTCGCCGTAAAATTCGCCATTCCCAGCTGCTTTGACGAAGGTGGCGTTACCCGGACCCACGTATTGGTAGTCTGGGATTTGCTGCAGCAAACCGCCGAAAACGTTGCCTGTAATTTCGTCGGCGAGACGGTCTTTGTCAGCTCCTGCGCCAGGCACGACGAGGTAGTCGCCGGCAAGGAAATCGAGGACGACCGCGCCTTCCAGATCGAACTCGCCCATTACGCCGAAGCCCCGCCAAGCCTTGCCGCTGAGGCTGTAGTTGATTTGATATTCTTGCCCGTCGGCGAGAGCGAGAAGTTCAGCAAGCTTGCCGTTTTCCGTAATTTCAGCTTTTTTCGCTGCCGTTTTTGCCGCATTGCCTGCCCAATCGTTATAATCTTCAAGTGTAACACCGAAAGCCGTCATTTTGTAGTTTTCCGAGATGGTTTGAATGGAGTAGTTCGTCATTTTTTTATCGCTCCTTTGAAGTTTTATTTACAAGATTGATTCTATTGGCTAAATGTATCAAAAAATGATACTATTTATGGACCATGAAGAAAACGGAACGAATTAACCTAATCATGCGCTATATCAATAATCGCGCGCGCTTTACGATTGCCGAGCTTCAGCGGGAGTTCAAGATTTCCCGAGCGACGGCGATTCGCGATATTAATGAGATTCAGGAGATGGGTTTTCCGCTGACGACTGAGCTTGGGCGCGGCGGCGGCTATTATGTCATGCAAAACCAGTATCTGCCCGCCGTCCGCTTCACGCCGGATGAGCTGAAGGCGATTTTTATCAGCTTCATCGCCTCGAAAAATTCGCAGCTGCCTTATTTGCATAATCGCCGCTCTATCACGGAAAAGCTTATTGGCATCGCGTCGCAAACTCAGCAAGACGAGCTGATCGAGCTGAATCATATCGTGCTTTTTGAAAATACGAATCCTGCCAATCCGAATCTTCTGGAGCTCGATGATGCGGCGCCTCCGGAGCTGAACCAGCTGATTTCGCTTGCTGTGCGGGATAAGCACTTGCGCTTGACCTATGAGCTGAGTCCCGGCTGGCCGCAGTTGATGGACGTTTATTTGCTGCATGTTTTCAACTCGAACGCTCAGTGGCTGGCCGAGGTTTATGATTTTGATACGGATGAGTTTCGTTATTTGCCTGTTGAGATGCTGCGGGACTCGGCCATTTCCGAGCAGAAGCTGAAATGGTCCGAGCAAGAGATTATCGATAAAAAACGGCTTCGCGCACGGGAGTCCAATCTGGTTGTGAAGCTGGATGCGACCGGCATTCGGCGTTTTAAGCGTATGCACCCGCCGGGGATTGTGTTGTCCCTTACCGGGATGTTCCAGTCGAGCGGGATATTTAATGTTCAATTGGATGTGTCCGATGATGAGGCGCTGGTGTATTATGCGGATTGGCTTTTGTTTTTGGGGGAAGGGGTTGAGTTTGAGAGGATTCCTGATGAGCTGCGCATGATTTTGGAGAGGCGTTTAGAAAAACTAAAGTTTCCTTGAGTTCTATCCGATCCGGTAGGGGAAAGGAAAACAGGAATAATTGAAATATCACACAGTAAAGGGGATGTCCCAAAAGTCATTAGCAATGACTAAGGGACGCCCCATTTAAATTAGTAAACAAAAAAGTAATCTCCCATTGTACAAATTGGAACATTATTTCGTCGATGGGACCAAGATTGAAGCGAATCGAACCGTTATACCTTCTTTGGAAGAGGGCAGTTGTCAAGAAATACGGTCTAATATTCTTAAAATCAAGGTAACTGCTTCTGCCCGAGTCGTATAGCCGCCTGGAGCGAATTTGTTATTGCTCCTTCCTTTGACTATGCCCAAGTCCGAAGCTGCCGCAATGGCTGGATAAGCCCACTCTGGCACTTGGTCTGCATCTTCATAGGCGAGAGGAGGACTCGAAGCAATGTTATCTTCGTAGCCTAATACGCGCATAAGCATGACCGTTATCTCGGATCGGGTAATCGACCGTGCCGGCCTGAACGTTGCGTCCTCGTATCCTTTTACCAATCCGGCAGCGGCCGCCTGCGAAACATGGGATTTTGCGTAGGCCGGAATTTGCTCATCGTCCTTAAAGGTCTGAGCCAAGTCGGATTGAGTTGACAGTTCAAGCGCTCTTGAGAGCATCGTGGCGAATTGAGCGCGGGTAACCTCTTTTTCCGGGGCGAATCTGCCATCCGGTAATCCGTTGATCCAGCCCATCTCGGTCGCCCTTGCAATGTCTTCCTCGGCCCAGTGGCCTTTCGTATCAAGATAGTTAATAGGTTTCTTTACTGGAATATTGATATTCAACAACAAGCCTGGTTCTGCCGTTGTGCTGCCACCCCCGCTGTCAACCAGCTTAATCCGTGTTAATTGAATTGCGGCATCGCCTTGGCCGATGGCTTCGAATTGAAGCGAGGCAAAGTGCACATGTCCGCTCTCGCCCTTGTTATTGCCCACCTTCGTGTGCGCGAATGTAATGGTTCCGTTCTCTACAATCGGAGGGACCGTGAACCCTTCCCAAGCAGTGGATGCTTTTCGGAAGCTCAATACTTTCGGGTCGTAGGATAGACGAAGCTCGTATCCGTAAACGTCCTTCACACTATGGCCTTCAACAGCGGCCGTAACTTCATCTCCAACGTTTACATGGCTGACGGAACCGCTCAATGAGAAAGTGGTTTTTTCCTCGGCATACGCCACGGCCGACCACATCGCGAATAGCAGAAATACGGACAGCAGCAGCGGCAATATACGAAACTTCAAGCGCATCGTCTCCTTGTTTATACAAATTGGAAATAGGATTGGATAAGCGAGGGACAGGTCGAAGGGTATCGACCGAGCCAAGCCTTGGCGATACCCTTCGATACTATTTATCCGCTTATTTATTCAGGATGAGACGTGCCAATCCGGATAGGTCTGCGATGTCGATCAGGCCATCATTATTCATATCGTACTTCTTCACTTGCTGCCAATCCGGGCTATTCGAAGTTTTACCATAAGCTTTGGCAACTAGGGCCAGATCGCCAACGCTTACTCTGTCGTCGTCGTTGACGTCACCCGGTATGGTTGGTTTGCGAATCTCAACCGCATGCGTATCTCCGTCTGCTTCCGCTTCCACTCCTTCGCCGTCGGCAAGGACGAGCTGCTTGACTTCGATATTTGCGACTCCGGCTGCTGCCTTGGCTTTGAAGCGAAGTTTAATGAGATTTTTATTCGGATGATTCACGCTGTCATTCATGTGAACGCTAAGAATTCGAATGCTTCCTTCCTTCTCATCCGTGTCCACAATTTTAAAGTTCTCGGAATCTAACGATAAGGGCTGACCGACAAGCTCCAGCTTACCGGAGTCGTATTCGATCGTAACGTCCTGCGCATATACGTCCTTATTCACGTATTGCAGACCGTAAGTGACATCGAATTGTTGGCCCGGCTGCACCTGCTCTGGGCCCGATAGAATGGCGGAGGCGGAGACGACGGTTACCTTAGCCGTCGCTTTCTCGACAGTACCATCAATTGTGCCTTGTACCTCAAATGTCCCTGGCGCGTTGTAGAGCTGCGGATCAATGGCATCCCATACAACCGGACGGTCTTCCGTAGCGATTCCGGTCGCGTTGTGATTAACATCTACAGCTACTTTTTCAGGCAGAACAGGAGCAATCCCGGCTGCCGTAGTAACCTCTACATCGGCTATCCCTCTTATTTTGCTCTGGGAGAATAACCAGTCGATCAGCATGCCGCGCTCCGGATGTATGTATTCGTTATAGACCGGAAGCCATACGGCGTGCCCGTCAAATCGGTGTCCGTTATAAGGAGGGTCGTTTAATTGGTTAAAAGGAATGATGGTCAATAGGGAGTCGTTCCAGTAAGGCGAGTAGGTTTTATCCATGTTCACGACTGAGTTGTACAAGAAGTCTTCTTCATCGACAAAAGTCCAGAGCGGCAAATTGGCTACCGCCTTCGCATTTTCCACGTTGCCAGGTCCGCCTGCAGGACACAACGGCGCAGCTGCGGCAGCGAAGTCGGGGAATGTCTGCAGGAAGGTCCAAGTGGAGCCCCCGCCCATTGAAAATCCGGTAATGTAGACGCGGTTCGGGTCAACCTTGCCGGCATCGATCATCTCATCGATGACAGCTTTAACTTTATGCATGCTTGCAACCGTCGTTGCGTTACGAGGTGCTAGAACATGAGTGGGATATTTCGCCTGATTCTCGGGGTTGGCCCATACGGTGCCGCCGTTACTGAATCGGATAGGCGTATAGATATCGTTGCCCTGTCCGCCGCCATGGAAGAATACGACCAGAGGCAGCGGGCCTTCAGCATCCTCGTTATAGAAGTAGCTGTAATCCAGCCCGTCATGGTTTGCATATTTGTATTGATCGAGCACAGGGCTTACGGCACCGGTCTGAGTGAATGTCGGAACGATCGATGACCCATCTACATAGTCAAGCTTTTCTCCGTTATACGTGATCGTATACTGCAAATCGAAGGTGTAGCCTCCATCGCTCGTCGTACCGCCGTCGCCCCAACCAACGTCGGCAAAATCGACGACAATATACCGTCCGGTATCGGAAGGAGAGCCGGAATCATTGACTTGGCTAGTATAAACATCCGTGACCACGCGGGGGCCGTCATAAGCTACAAAACCAGGATCGACTTTTCTTGTAGCTTTCACATGTACGTTAAAGTCAGACACAGACAACGAGGAACCGCTTACAATGTTGCCCGCGTCAATAATGACAGCATCCGTACGCTCGCTGAAAGCAAAGTTCTCATTCTTAAGAATAAAAGATAAGGCTCCTTCAGGCGTATCATCGGCCGCGAAGGCCGAAGGGACGTTGAATAACAGGACTGCGAGAAACAAATAAACCGTCATGTATCTTTTCTTAAACATTTTACACTGCTCCCTTCGAAACGAAATGTTTTAGAAAGCTGCGTTACTTCTAGTAAATAAATTCATCCCACCTTCCATTATTTAAAATATGTGTAAGTTATAGGGGATCTTGTTGTATACGCTTTCAGTATATTCACTCTCTATTGGAGGAACAATGTGCATTTGTCTACACCCTTATCCGTTGTCTACTTCATTGTTGCTTTTGCGGCTCTCCTATAGAGGGTTATGATGGGAGTAGAAATGCAGGCTGAAGTAATGGAGACTAGGGGAATGAACCGATTGGCCATTTTATGGCCTCTTTTTTAATCTATTGGCTAAATTTGCTCCTTTCGGGATTATGATATACTAAGCTATATAACGCTGTAAGTGAAGAGGAAGCAAGGGCAGAGACAGGTTGGTTTTACGACTTCGGGATAAAAAGATTGTCCTATATGCATAGAGAGGTATTGGATATGACAAGTAATTTTTGGCTTGATTTGCCGCGGCCTTTTTTTATACTGGCGCCCATGGAAGATGTGACGGATGTTGTTTTCCGCCATGTCGTAAGCGAAGCGGCCAGACCGGATGTGTTTTTTACGGAGTTTGCGAATACAGAAAGCTATTGTCACCCGGAGGGGAACCACAGTGTGCGCGGGCGGTTGACTTTTACAGAGGATGAACAGCCTATTGTAGCTCATATCTGGGGAGATAAGCCGGAATACTTTCGGCAAATGAGCATCGGTATGGCGAAAGAAGGCTTTAAAGGCATTGATATTAATATGGGTTGTCCTGTAGCGAATGTAGCAGAGAATGGAAAGGGGAGCGGCCTGATATGCCGCCCTGGAATCGCGGCGGATATTATCCAAGCCGCCAAAGCCGGGGGACTGCCGGTCAGCGTAAAAACAAGGCTAGGTTTTAGTGAAGTAGACGAATGGCGCGACTGGTTAACCCATATTTTGAAGCAAGACATTGTAAATCTGTCCATTCATCTGCGGACAAGAGAGGAAATGAGCAAAGTAGCCGCTCATTGGGAATTGATTCCGGAGATTAAGAAGCTTCGCGATGAAGTGGCGCCCCATACGCTTCTAACTATTAACGGGGATATCCCGGACCGCCGGACGGGCATGCAGCTCGCTGAGCAATACGGTGTAGACGGTATTATGATCGGGCGAGGTATTTTTCAAAATCCGTTTGCTTTCGAGAAGGAGCCGAAGGACCACAGCAGTGAGGAGCTGCTCGATTTGCTGAGGCTGCATCTGGATCTCCATGATCACTATTCAGCATGGGTACCGCGTTCATTCAGAGCTCTAACCCGATTCTTTAAAATATATGTCCGTGGATTTCGAGGGGCTAGTGAATTAAGAAATAGCTTAATGAACGCAAAGTCAACAAATGAAGCGCGCGCGCTGCTCCATGAATTCAAAAGCAAGGAGCATGCCGGGACGGAAGAACGCGGAGCCGTGGAGAGGGAATAAGTCCTAATAAGTCCGTCCGTGTGGAGGGGATTGCATGTCTTGGAGCAAATTAAAGCAGCAGCTGGAGGGCTTTCTCTGTCCTGCGTTAGTTGGAAGGGTAGAATACCGCGCGCCGGGTTACCGTTATTTAACGGATAAATCAGGTATTTGTTATATTTCGGTAGACAAGAAGAACGTACTCAATATGAGTGATAAAAACAGCTTCATCCGATGGTATCAAACAGAGCTGGAGATTAAGAATGATCTTGCTATCCAAATTCCGATCAGCGGCGACGAGATTGAAGAGGTCAGAAAAAATACAAAGGGGACAGTGCCCGAAGACCGTTTAATCGTAATGGCTAGAAGCCGAAAAAGTTCAGAGTATGCAAAAGAGCTTCTATTAGCACAGGCTGCTCTAAGTAAATCCAATTTCATCGTTGAGGCTAATAAGTATTTATCAACTCCTTTAGAGGAAAGCATCGAGAGCAAAGATATCTTATTGAATATTCTAGCTCTGGTGGACAGAAGACTAGGGAAAAAACGGATTTTAAACATGTCCGAGAAGATGAAGCTGAAACATCCCATTGTACAGTATTTTTATGAACTGCGGCGTAATGCATGATGAAGCGAATAATAGAAGCCGACCTCTCGCTGGAGAGGTTTTTTTATTTTGAACAGAAGCCGGGATTTTTTTTCTACATGCTTGGGTACCTCTAAGTCTGATAAAAAGAATGGATGCACGGGTGTTCGGTGAAAATCAGCGGCAGTACAAGACCTGATAAATAAAGTCTTAGATTGCCATTGTTGTCGTTGAACTAACGTTCCCAGTTAGTTTAGCCGATAGCAAAACGCGTACCGTTACCGAATTACTTCATCCAAACCGAGCCGATCTACTAAAATGTCTCCATCTTGGAGTTTGAGCACAGCGCGTTCAGATTTATAGTCCCAGCCACTGCTAATGGCGTAATGAATTAACTTAGCACAAACCATTGGTTGGCAAAGATTCGTTTCCCAATTGATTTTCCAAGAGAAGAAAATCCAGAAATATGATGTTTTCGTATTGGAAGGATAAATCTTAAAACTAATGTGCTCGTTTTCAGAACTTTGGTCGATTACACAAAGAAATGGATGATTGTCGACTACAATTTTCTTGAATTCCTTTGTAAAAAGCTTCATTAGTTTTTTAATTCTCCTCATTAAAAGTTACATATCCAATTCAGTTGGACTAAGCTGACTGGCCTGCTGCCCTTATCCCATTTTGGAACTATCCTCTCCCAAGCAATCGCCCTTTCACATCATCATGCTGAACGATTTGCGTAATAATACTTGACTCTTTTTTGCGAACTTCTTAAATTCGTCATGACTTAAGTTATTCGCGAAGTCATTCAACTATCCTGCCCGTTAACGTAATGAAGCTGCTAATCGGCGCTGGCAGCTGTTCAAAGAAAACAAAGTTTAGACTGGAGTTATAGATTTAACGCGGTTTTTGAGTTGAATAATCGTCAGCTTTTGAGAAATAAGTTTTAGACTGAATCAAGAGGATAGTTTCAACAGTTCACAACAATGAAAAATTAAAGTATTAGACTCATAGTTAGCCAAATCAACATGGGAATCAACAAAGGATATTGCTTCCACTGGTTCAAGATTTGACGCTCATATATCAAAACTTGCTTCCAATCACCCCCTATATACATAGTATATTTAATACTCTAAACTGAATTATGTTCGATGTAGCGCGCACACGAAAATTCAGAGTATGGAGAGGGAAAGTAACTTGAATTCGTTCATTTCAAAATTATCATTGGGTTTAACTGCTGCAATAATTGTAGCTACAATACCTCTAACTGGAAGTGCGTTTGCTAAATCTACACAAAGTGAAGAAGTTTATTCGTATTTGAAGTTTGCAGGATATCCGAACGAAGTCATTGCTGAACTTGATGATGCACAAAAGCAAGCTATCTACAATGAAAAATTGGTATACTCCAGTCACACTAAAGAAAATAATTTTGCTTTCGAGAGTGCAGCAAATACACCTCAATTTTCTACATTTACAACTACTGGAAATTGGACGAGAACACTTGTAGCATCGAAAGTAACTACACCAACAAAAGGCAAGAATGAGTTCGTTTTGGATTATAACTGGACATGGAATAATAATCCTGACTTTGCCTTGATGGATAAATTCGGTATTGCATGGTCTGATGATTTTGATGCGTACCCTGAGTCAGCAGTGTATGCCTACAGAGCAACTGGTTATAATAGTGTAAGAAACGAAACAAGGGATTACTCTACTGGAAATGTTCCTGGATATAAAGAGTGGAATTCGGCAGCTGGTGTTGGTTGGGAATACGACATTAAAGATTTTTTCTATTACAACAATTTAAGTTACGTTGTAAACACTCATAAAGGATGGGGAAGAATCAAAATTGGAAAGTACAGCAACAAGTCTGGGACAACAGAATCGACATCCGCTGTTGGTTCCTATTTCCATAAATATGGGGCTTTTACTGGAACGCTGTCCTTCAGTCCAGCTCCGTCTGTTTCGATTTCATATGCTACTAACTATGATAAATTTGCGGACGCTGGTGCTGCTCCATTCTCTTGGACAAACTATAATTGGTAGTTTTCGGGCGGAATTTTTCCGCCTTTTCAATTTTCGCTGAGGAGATAAAAGTATGGATGTTTTTGGATTTTTCATGGTGGTTTTGTTTGTTGTTTTTTTCATGGTCACACTCAAATCACTAATAGAGAAAAGTAAGTATTTCGGACTGTTAACGTTTATAACCGCAATCGCAGCTGGGGTTATTTTTATGCTACTTTATTATTTGATTGAAGGCTAAATTTTTTATTTAATTACTCAACTTTCGCAGATTGAAATATGCAGATAAACCTTGATGTAATTAGGCAATTCGGCAATCCATTGTAGGAGTTGACGTTGATGTCAGCAGAAAATAATGCGTTAGACTAGATAACCTTATTCCATGCGGCTTTTGAAATTGTTGTATCGTCAGACTCCTTAAAATATGTTTTAGACTGAGCCGAGAACTTGATACAGCGACAGCCAAGGATGAAAAAATAAAGTCCTAGCCTGTCGCTGTTTTATTCTATCGTATCCCGCTAAAAAGGGCTCTCCCAGTCTAATACTTTATTTTCTCTGCCTACAACTTATATTCCGAGTCTTATACTTTATTTTTCAGTCAACACTTTATTTTCTTTGGACAGCAGCTTCACCCTCGTGGCTTATTTAGCTATCGTTCTCCGTTAGCGCAATCCCGTTAACTGAAAAATTGATTATAGCTATTAATTCTCAATTATATATTTCTCCCATAGTTCCAGTTCATCATCATTAGGCTCAACAAGCAATTCATCTGATGAAGAGGCTCTTTCAACGTAATGAACATCATCAGGATGTTGCCAAGTTGATTCGCATTCGCTACAACATAGGATTAGCTTGTTTGACTTAGCCTCTTTTTTGATTTCAACCCAGCCTTGGGCACAAATTAAACACCATTTCACTTTGTTTTTATAATAGTTATTCATTTCCGCACAACCATTCTCAGAGTTTCCTTCAACTTGCCCCATAGCTAAAAGAAAAAGGAGCAGCTTCCGGAACGCAATCTGCCCTATAATTCATTGAACTAAAGTCTCCGATAGAATTCCTGTAAAACGAATATTTTGGCGTTTGAACAAAAACGAGCGCCTCCGGTAAGATGGAGTTGCACACGAGGTCAAAAGCCTCAAAAAGCCCATCAGGAGGTCGCTCTACTATGAAGTT
>NZ_QXQA01000001.1 GCF_003583765.1 Paenibacillus nanensis | reverse complement strand
GATTAGATCGCAGCATCAGCGACACCTACCGTTCAGTTATTGTTAATTATATTATACAACATTAACGCGGTGTCGTCTTAAAATAATTAAACATATGAAAGGCTGTCGAGACTTTCTCGACAGCCTGCGGCTGCCCCAAGGGCAGCCGCTTCGCCTTCCTGCTTACCTGCATTTTTTAAACGGTAAACCGTTTATTCAGCGTGTTCAAATGGTTCGAAATTTCGCGAAGCGACTCCGCAGAAGCAGCCACCTTGTCCATCGCTTTCATTTGCTCGCCGGAGCTCGCGGCGACACTCTGGAAGTGCTGCGCCGCGGTCCGCGATATTTGTTCCATCTCTTCAACAGAAGCAGCCACTTCTTCGGATTCGGCGGACACCTCCTGCGAGGCGGCAGACACTTCCTGCAGCTGCGTGTTCACCTGCTCCAATCTGTCCAAGATGGCATAAAATGCGTCCCCTGCTTCCTTCACACGCGTGAGGCCCGTATTTACCTCCCCAGCGTTGCTCGCCATATCCGCCGCAAGTCGCGCCGTCTGCTCCTGCGTCTTCGCAATAAGCTCCGCAATTTGCACCGCAAATGTCTGAGACTGAACGGCCAGCTTGCGCACTTGCTCCGCAACGACCGCGAACCCCCGCCCGTTCTCGCCGGCATGCGCGGCTTCGATCGCCGCGTTAAGGGCCAGCAGGTTGGTTTGCGCGGCAATATCGGCCATCACGGTCGTAATCTCACCGATCTCATCGGACCTATTTTCAAGCTGCCTCGTTGCTTGAAGCATCGTTCCCGCCGATTCCCCAATCGCTTCCATTCCGGCGACCGCTTGTCCGATCAGCGCTTTCCCCCGGTCCGAATGCTCCATCGTTTCTTCCGCGGCATCCGATACAATCGCTGCCGATTCTGTAATCCGAAGCATGCTTCTCGTCACGCTTTCGACTGCTCTCGTCATGTCGGATGCCCGATTCATTTGAATATTGGCGCCGCTCGACGCTTCCTCAATGCTCGCCGCGATTTGGCTGCTTGCCGCAGACGTCGTTATGGCATGCGACGATACATCCGCCGAGGCCGCGAGCAGCTTCTCCGAGCTTTCGCGCATGCTTCGAATTGCCGACCTTGTATTGATCACGAGCTCCTGGAAAGTGTTCGCAAGCTGTCCGATCTCGTCTTTCCGATGGATGGGAATGTCGACGGTCAAGTCGCCCTCTCTCACCTTCGCCACTCTTGATGTCAATTGCTGCAGCGGCCTCGTCAAATAGCTCGCCAGAGCCATAACAAGCGCGATGCCAACGGCCGCAATGCCGATCGCAACGAAGATCGTCGTTCTCGTATTGTCCTTCATGAGCGCATATACCTGCTCTGCGTTGAAGTCCGCCCCGATGACGCCAATCGGTTGTCCCTTGTCATCCTTAAGCGGAATATAAGCCGTAATCGTGGCGCCGTATTCCTCGTCTTCGGTCAATTCCCCGATGACCGGCAGCCCTTCGGAGAATGCTTGTACCATGCCAGGATATTCGTTCTCTTCCCGGGTTCCGATTGGAGAAAAATCATCTTCCGCCACATCGGCGGGCGCTCCGTCCACCATATAGTAATAATAGGCAGCCCCGTTTTCTTGTCCTTTGCCTAACGTGTACAAATATTTCAATCCGTTCGTTTCCCTCAGCGCGTTCAGCTTTTCCCGCACCTCGCCATAATACTCCGTCTCTCCGCCTTCCGGAGTAAGGCGCGCGTACTTCGCCGGATCAATAAGCTTCGCGGCGTTTTCCGCGACGAGCTGGGCTTGGGCGCCTAACGATTGTTCGACCAGATTCATCGATGAGCGATATATCGTTATCCCGAGTACCGCGACAGCAATAATAATTAAGCATGAGAAAAATAAGACCATTCTTGTCCATAAACGGTTCAACCTGCACTCCACCCTCCAAAAAGTAGAACAAACAAACATTACACTATATTACATGACTCTAGTCCTTTCGCGCTAGATATAATCAGGAAGAACTAGGATAATGACCTCGTAACAGCGGCATACTACCAATAAAAGGAGGCGGGCAGGTTGAATAACGAGACAATCGTAGAGGAATTGAACACGCTCCTGCGGGGGACCTACATGGGCATTCGTTCTTATGAGCACTATATCCAGAAATTGAATGACGGAGAATTGAAGCGGCAGTTTCAAACCATGCAGCAAGAGATTAAGCATAGCGCGCAGACGATCGCCGAACGGATTCAAAATTTGCGCGGCGTGCCGGCCGACGACGAAGGTCTGACAGGCTCTATGCACGCTTTCATGCATAAAATGATGGTCCCCGACGATGCAACAAAAATCATTCAAGACGCGATCAAAGGCAACGACAATTACGGCGTCCAGTATGCGGAAGAGGTCGTGAAGGGCGACCTGGATCCCGAAAGCAAACGCATCGTTGAAGAGGTCATCGATACGAACCGAAGACATGTCGATCAGCTTAAAAACATGCTCCATTAGAAAAAAAAAGCGCGCGAAGCAGTTCTTCCTGCATCCCGCGCGCTTTTTCTGTTTCTTCCGGTTACCCTCTAAATTTCTTCAAAAAGTCTACCGCCAGCCTAATATCGGCTTCCGGATTCGTGCCGACCTCGCGTTCGATCGTCAAATAGCCTTTATAGCCGATATCGTTCAGCGCTTGCAAATAAGCATTCCAATCGACGCTGCCTTCGCCAAGTGGCACTTCCCGGAATGCGGCCCCGGTTTCAGCCATTGTTGCAATATGCTCATGGTTCAGCTCAACCTCGTAGCCGTATTCTCCGTATACGTCGCGCGGATCAATTGGCCCGAGCTTCACCCCGTCCTTCGCATGCGTATGCACAATATAGTCTTTTAACGTATAGACGCCTTGAACAGGATCATCTCCCGTTACCATCACCATATTCGCCGGGTCAAAGTTAACCGAGACGCCCCTTGAGCCAAGACCGTCCAGGAACGACTTCAAATGCGCCGCCGTCTCCGGTCCCGTCTCGATCGCGAAGAATGCGCCCATCCCGTTAGCGAAATTGCTGAGCTCCTCGCATGCGGTATGCATCGTTGCATAGATACGGCTGTTGCGGTCCGCCGGAACGATACCGATATGCGTCGTCACGATATTGGTGCCGAGCTCCATGCCCAGCTCCATAATCCGCTTCGATTTTTCGATCTTTTCTTTATTCTGAGCGGGATCCTGGAAGCCGTGTCCGCCAAGGTCGCCGACCAGCGCGGAGATTTCAAGGCCGAGCGAATCGATATAAGATTTGAGTTCCTTCCTTGCAGCCCCCGATAAGTTAGCGGGATCCATCTCGCCGCTGACCGCATAAATTTGCACGCCGTCAGCTCCAACCTCTTTCGCTTTAAGCAAACCTTCTTTTACTCCCACTTGGAAGCTGTCGACGATGACGCCAATTTTGTTCGTCATAATTGGAGATGCCATATGAATCGCTCCTCGCTTCTTTTATTTAAAGGTCAGCCCATAGCTGCTTCACGTAATTAAAGCCCATCTTCGTGCCGGTTAGGCAATCCTCCATGCCCTCGAATTCGATGGATATATAACCGTCGTATCCGCTCTCTTTAATAATTCGCAGCACATGCGGCATGTTGATATCCCCTTGGCCTACGATCGCGCCGCGCAGGTAGTTGCCGCTCGACGATTTGAACCAGCCTTCACCTGGATTACGGTAGGATGGACGGGTGTAGAAGTCCTTCACATGGACCATCGAGGCCAGCTTCACGTTATTCGCTACTGCTGAAGCAGGATTCTCATCTACGCACAGGAAGTTGCCGACGTCCAGCGTCGTGCGGAAGTTGTCGCGGTCGACCGCATTGACCAGCGCCTGTACGCGGTCGCTGTGCTGAATGAAGTAGCCGTGGTTCTCCACGCTTGTTGTAATGCCGAAGGTTTTCGCATAATCGGCAATCTCGCGGCAAGCCTCCGCCAGCCGGGGGAGCTCGGAGAGGAAGTTCCCGATGGACAAGTCTTTAGAAGATGCCACGTCATGCCGCATGCGAGTAATGCCAAGCGCAGCGCAGGCGTCAACTTCGCGCTTCACGCGCTCCACTTCCTGCTTGTACGCATCGCCTTCCAGTCCCGCAAAGTTTGCGCCGATCGCGTAATTGGACAGCTCGATCCCGCCCGCTTTTGCGGCATTCCGAATCGAAGCGATCAACGACGGATCCTCGATCAGCGAGAAGCCAAGCGGCACAATCTCCGCATGCTCCGCTCCGATGCTTGCGATATAGTCGATGACGCCAGTCAACGTCAGCTCGCCTTTGGAAAACGCCTTATGAAGACTATATGTGCTTACGCCCAATTTCATAGCTTCACCTCTTCGCCTTTGGCGGCGGATTCATAAATGCCGCACAGCATCTTCATCACTTCTACGCCGTCCGCGACCGGAGAGATCGGGCTCGTTCCATTTTGAATATTTCCAATAAAATGATCGATCTCGTTCTGGAAGGCGCTCTCGAAATGGAAGCCTTTATGGTCCGTCTGCGGATGGATGTTAACGATCGTATTGTTCTTCTCCGAAACGATAACGGTTTCCGGATCGATCTCCATGCCGCCTTTGTCGCCGTACAGTCTGACGAACATTTCATCCTTTTTCGCGTGCAGCGTAAAGCTGACGTCGACCAGCAGCGAAGCGCCGTTTTCGAATCGGATTAGCGCGTTCGCCATATCTTCAATCGTATTTTTGGACGCGTCGTAATCTGCCGCTTTATAGAAGGAGAGATTTTGAATATTGGCGCGGTTGCCCAGCTTGCGGTAGGTATTCGCGCTGACGGATACCGGCTTTGGACGGCCCATCATGTACCAGCTCAGGTCAATGACGTGGACGCCGATATCGATTAGCGGACCGCCGCCGGAACGCTCGATATCCGAGAACCAGCCGCCCGGGTTGCCCAATCTGCGGATGGCGGTAGCTTTCGCGTAATAAATGTCGCCGAATTCGCCTTGATCTGCCAGCGATTTGAGAAGCTGCGCATTTGTGTCGTAGCGGCGTACGAAGCCTACCTGCAGGATTTTGCCCGATTCCTCAACTGCGCGCTGCACATTCAGCGCTTCCTCCACCGTACGGCACAGCGGCTTTTCCACCAGCACATGCTTGCCCGCCTGCACCGCGGCAATGCTGATTTCCGCATGGGTGTTGTTCCAGGTGCAAATGCTGACGGCGTCGATATTCGGATCTGCGAGGAGCTCGCGGTAATCCGTGTATACCTTTTCCGCTCCATACTTGTCCGCCGCCGCTCGCGCGCGCTCCTCGTTCAGATCGCATACGGCATAGATGTTCGCGTCAGGGTTGTTTTTGTAAGCGTTAAGATGTAAAGATGAGATCGAACCGTTGCCGATAACGCCGATTTGGACAATTGCCATAACCAATCTCTCCTTGTCGATTCCGTTAGTGTAAAGATCAATTGTAAACCTTTGCATGTATACACTTCCGTATTATAATGAAATTGATTTTGGACGCCATGCAAAGGTGTGCGGTTTGTTTGTACAAATGTGCTGTGGTGAGAAGGAGCGAAGCCCTAATGACGATCGATTACAAGACGCTGCATGAAACGATGAGCATGCCGAACCCCCACTTTCCGATCAAGGTCCATCGGACTGTCTTCAACCAAGCCGGCATCGTTCTGTTCCCGCATCATTGGCATGAGCATTTGGAATTTCTGTTCGTCGAATCGGGAGAAGCTATCTTCGAATGCGGATCAACTCCAATACACGCGAAGCCCGGCGATTTGATCGTCGTGAACAGCAATGAGCTCCATTATGGCGTCAGCGTCACCTCGGAGCTCGTCTACTATGTTTGTATTGCCGATATGTCTTTGCTTCACAGCGGCTCGGTAGACGCTGCCGAAACAAAGTTTATTGCGCCCATTTCCCAAAACCGCCTGCTGCTTCGCAATCTCATTAGAGGCGACCAGAAGACCATCGCCTGCATGCATGACCTGATCGGCGAGCTCGAGCGGCGCGATTTCGGCTATGAGCTGGCGATCAAATCCGAGCTGTATCGGCTAATGACGCTGCTGCTCCGCGGACATGTCGCCACTGTCCTGACCAAAGACGAATACGCGGAACGGATGAAAAACGTCGAGCGCTTTGAGCCGGTATTCCGCTACATCGCCGAGCACTATATGGAGGAGCTGTCCGTTGACCTGCTGTGCGGTATCGCGGGCTTAAGCCGCTACCACTTCAGCCGGCTGTTCAAAGAGCTGACGGGCCGCACCGTTACCGAATATGTTACGGCGGCGCGTCTCGATAAAGCGGATCACCTGCTGCGCAATACCCCGCTGACCGTCACCGAGGTCGCGGCCGCATCGGGCTTCAACGACATCTACTATTTCAGCCGGACGTTCAAAAAGCATAAAAAGATTTCCCCTTCGCAGCTGAGGACGTAGCAATTCGGCAGCAGCCCCAGCGTCGCGGTCTGAGGCAACGTCGAAAATAGCGATTACTGGTGACCTGCGGACGGGCGCGCGGGGCAATAACGGCGAAAATAGCGGTTACCAGTGACCGACAGACGGGCGTGCGAGGCAGTAACGGCGAAAATAGCGGTTACTGCTGACCGGCTGACTGGCGCGCGGGGCAATAACGGCGAAAATAGCGGTTACCAGTGACCGACAGACGGGCGCGCGGGGCAATAACGGCGAAAATAGCGGTTACTGCTGACCAGCGGACGGGCGCGCGGGGCAATAACGGCGAAAATAGCGGTTACTGCTGACCGGCTGACTGGTGCGCGAGGCAATAACGGCGAAAATAGCGGTTACCAGTGGCCGACAGACGGACGTGCGAGGCAATAACGGCGAAAATAGCGGTTACTGGCGATGAGCGGACAGTCGCTCGACCCAATAACGTCGAAAAACACGGTTACTCCTAAACCACAGACTGTGTGCAACGTGTTCCCCGGAAGACGGGGAGCCTATAGCAAAGAAAAAACACCCCTTGGAATAACGATTCCAAGGGGTGTTCCACGAATTCAGGCTATCAGCATGCTCTGTTCTATGCGTTATAAAATTTCTCAAGCTCCCGCACGACATCCTCCAGCTTGCCTTCCACATGAACCTGACGCTGCGGCTTATCGAACAAAGCCGTAATTTCCGCAGGGAACGACTGCTCGATGCCGCACAGACGGATCGCCTCATCGAACTTCGCCGGATGGGCAGTCGCCAGCGAGACGGTAACTTCGCCCTCATCCGCGCATTGCTGAACCGCCGCAACGCCGCAAGCGGTATGCGGATCAAGCAGATAGCCGTATTTCGTCTGGAAATCGGAAATCGTGTCCAAGCATTCCTGACCGTCTACGCCATGTGCCGCAAACTCGGCCTGCACTTTACGAAGCGCTTCCTCGGAGATCGAAATTTCACCCTCCGATTTGAACTGTGCCATCAGGCGCTCGACCAACGCCGCGTCCTCGTCCAGCACGTAATACAAATACCGCTCGAAATTGCTCGCAACCTGAATATCCATGGACGGGCTATACGTAATCCGGAAGTCGCCCGGCATGTATACGCCCTCTTGAATGAAACGCTCCAGGATATTGTTTTCATTCGTGGCGAGAATCAGCTTGCCTACCGGCAGACCCATGCGCTTCGCCAGATAGCCTGCAAAAATATCGCCGAAGTTGCCCGTCGGCACGCTGAAATTAACTTTGCCGATCTTGCCGCCGTTTGCTTTCGCCACTTGGAAGTACGCGTAGAAGTAGTAAACGGTCTGCGCCAATATACGGACGAAGTTGATCGAGTTGATGGCAGCCAGATGGTTCGCCGACTTGAAGTCCAGATCCGCGAACAGCTCTTTGATCATGCGCTGGCAATCGTCGAAATTGCCGTCGACCGACAGGTTGAGCACATTGTCGTCCTGAACGGTCGTCATTTGCAGCTCCTGCACCTTGCTGACCTTGCCCGTCGGGAACAAAATGCAGATTTTGATGCCGTCTTTGCCTCTGACGCCCTGAATGGCCGAAGCGCCTGTATCGCCGGAGGTCGCACCCAAAATATGAATTTTTACGCCGCGCTTCTCGGCCACGTAGGAATAGAATTGTCCGATAAATTGCAGAGCGATATCTTTGAACGCAAACGTTGGTCCATGGAACAGCTCCAGCAGGTAAAGCTCGTCATTAATGCGCCGTACCGGCGTCACTTCAGGATCGCGGAAGGTCGAGTAGCTCGCTTGGACCATCGCCCGCAATTCTTCCTCCGGGATTTCGCCGTTCGTAAAGTAGGAAAATATCTCCATAACAAGCTCCTGGTAGCTAAGCTCCTGCCAAGCCTTCAGCGTCTCCTCCGGCAGCTGCGGAATGGTGTCCGGCACAAGCAGACCTCCGTCATCCGCGAGCCCCATCATAAAAGCGTCGATAAATCCGATATTGCTAACCTTGCCCCTTGTGCTTTTGTACTTCATCCGTCGTTCCTCCTATTTGCCACCGCAATGCTCATGGAATAGCTCTTTTATGCATTTTAACACTGTTCCGTGCGAAAATCGAATACCTATTTTGAAAAGTGCCGCTATTTCCGGAATAGCCGCTAACAATTGTTTCCATCCGCGCTGCTGCAACATTAAGATGCGCACATTCGTTTGTACCTGTGAGAAATGCCAAACGATAAAAGTCACCGAGGAGATGATGAACACTTATGAAAAAACGCGTTATGCAGCTATTGATGGTCGTCGCGATGGGCTTAGCCTTAACGGCCTGCGGAGCGGATAATAAGTCAAATAACAGCGATGCCAATACGGGCTCAAATGTATCGGAAAGCGGCAATGCCGACACAGGCGCTGGAGGAGAACAAAATAGCGGAAACAGCGCGGGCGGAACGAATGAAGACGGCGCAGGTGCGAATGAAGGCTCAGCGAATGGAAGCTCCGATAGCGGCGCAGCGAATGACGAAGGGGCCGCAGCCGAAGAGGGCTCCACGCA
Source organism: Paenibacillus nanensis (assembly GCF_003583765.1). Lineage (GTDB taxonomy): Bacteria > Bacillota > Bacilli > Paenibacillales > Paenibacillaceae > Pristimantibacillus > Pristimantibacillus nanensis. The sequence goes on along the minus strand of NZ_QXQA01000001.1, from coordinate 763,935 downwards.
AGCCATTGCGGACGCGATCCTCGCCAAGTTCGAGCAGCCTTCCCAGATGAAGCTTGAGGGCGATATGGTGAAGGATATGTATCATTTGGACCCTGCTCTGCTGGAGGATTATACGATCATGACGCCGCTCATGAATATAAAGACGAATGAGCTGGCCGTACTGAAGGTGAAGGACGCCAAAGATCTTGAAGCCGTGCAGGAAGGTGTCAAGCAGCGTGCGGCCGACGTGCAGAAGGTTTTCGAAACCTATCTGCAGGATCAATACGAAAACGCCAAAAATTACAAGCTTGTCGTCAAAGGCAGCTACGTGCTGTTCGTCATTTCGGAAAACGCGGACGATATGGCTGCCGAATTTGAAGCTCTTGTGAAGTAGCGCAGCCAATGGTATTCAGCAGTCTCTTTTTCCTGTTTGTTTTTTTGCCGGCCGTCCTGCTGCTTTATTTCATTTCGCCGCGCCGGCTCAAAAATGCGATTTTGCTCGCGGCAAGCCTTATTTTCTACGCATGGGGCGAGCCCGTCTATATCGCGCTCATGCTGCTGTCGACGGCGGCCGACTATGGCTTCGGGCTGCTGCTGGAGCATCCGAAGCTGGGACAAGCGCGCCGCAAAGCGGTGCTTATCGCATCCATTACGGTCAACTTGGCGGTGCTCGGTTATTTCAAATATGCCGACTTTTTGATCGGGAGCCTAAACGGATTGCTGGGAACGGATATTCCGCTGACGGAGCTCCCGCTTCCGATCGGGGTATCGTTCTACACGTTCCAATCGATGTCCTACATCATTGACGTGTACCGCCGGGAGGCGAAGGCGCAGCGCAATTGGATCGACTTCGCGGCGTTCGTGGCGCTGTTTCCGCAGCTGGTGGCAGGGCCGATTGTCCGGTACAATACGATCGCGGAAGAGCTTCGCCACCGTATCGTCAATAACGAAATGTTTGCGGAGGGCGTACGCCGCTTTACGGTCGGTCTCGCCAAAAAGGTGCTGCTCGCCAACAATATCGGCCTCGTCTGGAACAGCGTCTCCGCCGAGCACGCGGCATCCCTACCCGCGCTAACCGCTTGGATAGGGATAATCGCCTTCGCGTTCCAAATTTATTTCGACTTCAGCGGTTATTCCGATATGGCGATCGGACTCGGCCTTATGTTCGGCTTCCGCTTTAACGAAAATTTCAATAAGCCTTATACGGCTCAAAGCGTCACCGATTTTTGGCGGCGCTGGCATATATCGCTCGGCACCTGGTTTCGGGAATATGTCTACATTCCGCTCGGCGGCAACCGGCGCGGACTTGCGGTACAGCTTCGCAACATCGTGATCGTATGGTCGCTTACGGGCATTTGGCATGGGGCCAGCTGGAACTTCCTTTTGTGGGGGATCTATTTCGCCGTCATCCTTATTGTGGAGAAATGGTTTTTGCTCGGGCTGCTGCAGCGTCTGCCTGGCTGGGTTCGCCACGGCTACGCTTTGCTCCTCATTCTGTTCGGCTGGGTATTCTTTGCGATAGAGGAGCTCCCGAATATCGGCGGTTATTTCGCGGCTATGTTCGGCGCAAACGGGGAGTCCTTGTTCGACAGCCATTCCTTGTACCTGCTGTATACGAATGCGGTTCTGCTCGCCGTTCTCGTCGCCGCGTCCCTGCAAAAACCGAAACGAGCGGTTGTTCCTTCCGGAGCCGCGCTTGTCTGGCACGGGCTGCTGTTCCTGATGTCCATCGCGTATTTGGTCGATGCGACGTTTAATCCGTTTTTGTATTTCCGCTTTTAGAACAAGAGGTGCCTGCTAACGATGAACAAAACAATAGACCGCTTGTACGTCTGGGGCTTTCTCACCCTGCTTGGCGCTATGTCTCTCTTCTTTTTCATGCTGCCTAACGAAACTTTTTCCGAAAACGAGAACCGCAGCTTGCAGGAAGCGCCGAAGCTGACCTGGGACAATGTCTGGTCGAAGCGGTTCGCGGACGAAGCGGAGCTCTATGTAACGGATCACTTCCCGTTCCGCCCAAGCTGGATTGCCGCTAAATCCGTCATGGAACAGCTTCGGCTGCAAAAAGAAAACAACGGCATCTATTACGGCAAGGACGGCTTCCTGTTTGAAAAATTCGGGGAGCCGGATTACGCGGAGCTGGAGGAATACACGGATGCGATGAAGCAATTGGCGGCTAACCGCCCGGGAGCCGATATTCGCTTCCTCCTGTCGCCTAATTCCGTCGGCATCTATCCGGAGAAGCTGCCATGGCTCGCTACGGTATACCCGCAGCGTCAGGTTCATCAATATATAGAAGAAAAGGTTAGAGATCAAATAGGGTTCCTGAACGGATTTGATTTTTTGAAGCCTGACGACAGCGGTAAAGACCTGTTCTACCGTACCGATCACCATTGGACTACTTACGGCGCTTATCTGGCCTACCGCGCCTATGCCGAAACGATGGGCTGGGAGCCGCTCGCCGAGGACGCTTTCAACATCCGCACCGTGACGGATTCGTTCCTCGGCAGCTACCATACGCGCGGCCAGTTCGGAACGGCCCAGCCGGATTCCGTCCAAGTCTACGAACCGAAGCAGCCGGTCGAGACCGAAATGTATATCGCAGATACGGATGAGACGCGAAACCGCATATATGACGACAGCTTCTTGGAGAAGAAAGATAAATATTCCTACTTCCAAGGCGGCGTCCACGCGCTAGTTATATTAAAAAGCCGGCTCGCAGCCGGGCAGGCCGACTTGGAGAAGCTGCTGCTCATCAAAGATTCCTACGCGCACAGCATGGTTCCCTTTCTAACGAATCATGTGCGGGAGATCCATATGATCGATATCCGTTATTATAACGGCAGCATCAGCGATTATATGGAACAGAACGGTATCGACAATGCGCTGCTGCTGTTTAATACCTCCACCTTCGTGGAGGAAAGAGGACTGCTGAAGCTGAAATACTAAAAAAAGCAGCCGGGAGCTAAAACAGCTCCAGCTGCTCAGGGCCGGACGGAAGGGGGGCAAGCGGCTCCCCGCCGTCCGGCTTTTTCTGTCCGAGCATCGCCATCATCGTCTTGGCGTTGCCCGCGGCATGTCCGCCCGAATTATTGTTGAAAATGACGGCAATCTCCTTGCTTTTCTCCTGAAGCTGCTCCAGCTTCGCCTTCCACTCCAGCAGCTCCTCATCGGAGTACTGATATAAATAACGAACCTCGCGCCAATTCGGTCCCCCGCCATTGTTCCAATTCGCCGCATTCCTCCCGTGAAAGCGCACGATGGTAGTCTCCGCGTCCGTCACTTCAAGGACGGTCGGAATGCTGCCGATGCCCGCCTGCGGCTCGTCGCAGACGCTGTGAATCCAGCCCTCCTCCCGCATGAACTGCAGCGTTCTCTCGCCCATGCCGCCGTCGAACCAGCTCTGATGCCTGAATTCGAGCGCGCATGGAATGCCCGCCATTCTGCGCTTCATGTCGCGAAGCTCCTTCACATTGCGGCTCGTGCAATCGAACCAAGGCGGATATTGAAACAGGGCTGCGGTCAACCGGCCGCTCTCGACCGCCGGCTCCAGCATCCGCCGGAACGCCTCGGCCATTGCCTCCGGATCATTGGCGGCGGCGGCCGGACCGCGCTGATGCCCGGTCATCCCCTGATAAGCCTTCACGACAAACCGCAGGCTCGCCGGCGACCCGCTCACCCATGCGGCGAACCGCTCCTTCGGTTGTATGGCGTAAAAGGTACTGTCCACCTCGACGACTGGAAAGTGGCTGCCGTATACCTTCAGCTTGTCACCCGGCTTCGTCCCGGACGGATATAACGAGTCGTGATCTCCCCAGCCCGCAAGCCCAATGGAGATTCCCATTTCGATGTCCTCCTGGTCATAACGTTATTAGCTTCATGATGCCTGAAGGCGGCCGTCATTTCAAGCGGACTCGTCTTGCTTGTTCATCGGCAGAAGGATGCGTACGGTCGTCCCGCCTCCATAGACGCTGCCAATAGAGACGCCATACTCCTGGCCGTAATACAGCTTAATTCGTTCATCGACATTGCGAATGCCGTATCCTCCGGCTCTTTTCGGTTCTCCCGACCATATCTGCTTAAGCGTGTCCGGCTTCATTCCGATGCCGTCGTCCACGATCCGGAAATCAAGCATGCCGTCCCGCGCGCGGGCGCTGACTTTAATTTGAATCGTCGGCTGATAAAGCGCATGCTCCAGCACATTCTCGATGAACGGCTGCAAAATGAGCTTAACCGTCTTATAGCCATACACCTCGGCGCCGATATCGTAGAAGACGTCGAGCCTGCTGCCGTATTTAATTTTTTGGATCGCGATATACGCCTGGGCCTGCTCGATTTCCAGCTGCGCCGGAATGATCATCTTGCCGTTATTGAGCGTAAGACGATAGAACTTCGCGAGCCCCATCACCATCTGGTCCAGCCTCTCGATTTCCCCGAGCTTGCCGAGCCGGCTGATCGACGACAGCGTGTTATAAAGGAAATGCGGATTGATCTGCGCCTGCAGCGCCTTCAGCTCCGCTCCCTTTTTTTCCATCTGCACCACATACACCTCTTTGATCAGCGTATTGATGTAGCCGCCCATCTCGTTAAACGCTTCCGCGATATAATAAAACTCGTCATTGCCGCTATATTGAATTCGCTTATTGAACCTTCCTTCCCGGAAGGCGTTCAGCGAATGAATAATCTTCGTGATCCGCACGGTCAAAAACCGTGAAACGATCAGACTTGCCCCCGCAAGCATAATAAAGCTGCCGATGCAGATCAGGACGGTCATCCGCTTCACCTTGCCGAGCTGCTTCTCCATCTGATCGTCCGGAACAAGCGCAACAAGCGTCCAGCCAACGTCCGTAAGCTGCTGCCGCACCGTCAAATGCCCCTTCTCCCACTCCGGCTCCCACTTTGTAAGCAGCGGATACCGTCCCGCATCCGGCGACGATGCGTATATCATTTCGTTCACGCTGTCCAGCACGATGACGGAGCTGCTTTCGCCCAGCTTCTCGTAATGAACGCCGCTAAGCAGCTGGTCGATCTTGGACACGACGCGGATAAAGCCGATCTGCTTCATATCCTCGTAATCGTACATCCGGCGCATCAGAGACAAATTTCCGACCTTGCGGTCCTCCTCTACTTGCATCCAATAAAAGTTTTCGTCGACATCCCCTTCTTTTACGACAGGCAGCGTCTTATACCAATATTTGTCCTCAATCCGGTTTAAATGAAGCAGCTCGAACGTCTCCATCCGGATGAGGGGATCCGTGCCCGGCGGGTGGAGCGCGTACATCTCCGGGAATTGCTCGTTAGTGATGTACAGACGTAGCAGCGCCTTATGCGGCGTAAGATTAACCGCGTTCAACAGCTTAGGCTCCACGGACTTGATCGTCGTATTGTAAATGCCCCAGCCGTTGTTTTTGAGCCGCAAGTCCTCCTGCAGCGCGTAATCCCAGTAGAGCTGGTCTGTCGTCCGGCTGAGCAGCTGAAGCCTGAACTGCACGTTTTCTTTGGTCTGCTGCAAGGTGCCTTCGATCGAGGAGGCGGCTTGCTCCCGGATGGACTGGACCGACGTCGTGTAGGCGTAATAGCCGATGATGACCACGGGAAAAAGCGCCATCAGCAAGTAAGAGGCCATCAGCTTATAGCCAAAAGGCAGCATCGGTTTTTTCTTCACGGGATCAGTCTCTCCTTTGGAAGTTAAACTTGCATGAAAGCATGCGCTATAGGCGCGGTTACAGCTGCTTGCGGTACTCGCCCGGCGTAAGCCCGGTGTAATCCTTGAACTGCTTGCTGAAGTAAGCGAGCGTGCTTGCGCCAACGCGGTCCGCCACCTCGTACACCTTCATTGACGTATCGCTAAGCAGCCGTTTCGCCAGCTCCATCCGCTGCCGGTTCATATAATCGCTGAACAGCTCCCCCGTCTCTTCCTTGAACAGATGGCCCAAATAATTCGGGGAAAAAGAAAACGCCTGCGCGACCTCCTTCAAGGAAAGGCTGTCGCCGAGCCGCTCGTCGATATAGCGCTGAATTTGGCCGATCAGCTTCATATTTTTCCGCCGCTTCTTATTGTGGAGGTGCTCCGAAATTTCAAATATTCTTCGCCGCAGCCACGAATGGATATCGTCAATCGTTTCGAACTGAAACAGACGGTCCATCGTTTGTCCTTCCTTCTGCGTCAGCGAAAACAGGCTTTCGTTCAGCCCGTTCAAATAGGTATCCAGCCGGCTGATGACAAACAAGGAATAATTGCGGACGGCCGATGGATTTTCGATATTTTTCACCTGCTGGAACAGCTCCTCCATCCGGTCCACGATGCCTACCAAGTCGTAGCCCGACATGGCAACAAGCAGCGAATCGACAGTCGATTCGATGTTCAGGGCGCTGTCCTGCGCTTCCGCTCTGGCCTCCGAATAAGCGATGAGCTTGCCTTTGCCTTGGAACATTTTCATCGACAAGGCCTTGCAGGCTTCGGTATAAGAACGGTGAAGATCGTCAAGACTCTGCACTTCGCGGCCTAAGCCGGTCGTCAGCGTAACGGCATATCGCTCATTCATTTCTTCCATAATCCGCTGCAAGCGCGAAGGCTCCGCCGACTCCTCGAGAACGACAGCCAATCTGCGGGGAGACAGCTTGCAATACATCCCGATGCCGGACGATTGACAAAGCTGCGACACCGCGTCGAACAGCCGCGCCGATTGGTCATCCGGCCGATCGGCGTTCCCGTAAGGCAGGCTTCGCCAATCCGGCTCTTCGAGCTCCATCACCGCGGCGCGCAGGCTGCCGGTATGCGGTCCCAGATTGAACTGCTCAATCAGCGTAATGGCCGTGTCGCAGTCCGGCGTTCCTTCTAGGCAGCGCTCCAACAGCTCATTTTTCAAATAGACCATCGATTCCTGAATCGACCGCTCGCGCGTCTTCTGTCCGTTCTCTTCATCAAGAGCCGCCCTCACCGCTTGCAGCGCGCCGATCATTTCATTGTCGTTGACCGGTTTTAGAATGTACCCGCTAGCCTGCATGGACAAGGCTTGCTTCGCATATTGAAAGTCTTCGTAGCCGCTGACGAAGAGCAGCTTAAGGCCGGGATGCAGCTTCTGCGCCTTGCTTGCCAGCTCAAGTCCCGACATGATCGGCATCCGGATATCGGAGACCAGCAGATCGGCTTCGTTTTCCTCCAAATATTTCAGCGCCGTAAAGCCGTCCGGACAAGCCGCCATCACTTCCATTTGAAGCTCCTTCCAAGGCACCAGCTTTTGAATGCCCAGCAGCTCCAGCTCCTCATCATCGACCAACACCACTTTATACATGCCATCACCGTCCTGTTGATTTGTTGCCGAAGGCATCCTGGGAAAGCCCAAGAAGAGGATATACGTCACCGTATATCCTCTTGCTATGGATGCGGATTAGTTTCCGCTCATCTTTGCCAGATTTTCTTGCCAAGCCTTCGTTCGGAACTCCAGCACTTTTTCATAGCCGAGCGCGTTCGTTTGCTCCTTCGCCTCTTCAATCAGGCTCGCCACTTCCGCGTCGCTTTGAGCGAACAGCATTTTGCCGAAGTATTCGGTAGCCAGCTCGTTCACTTGTTGAAGAATAATGCCTTCGTCCGTTTCCGGAGCCGGATCGATATTGTTGAACTGCGTATTGTTATACGACGTTTTCCAAGAAACGTTCAGCTGGGCGACGGCCCCCCAGTTGCGCTGCTCCTCAGGGAGATTCGCTTCGATCTTCGATTTGGTCGTATCGACGTAAGTCGCGTTGCCCGCCCATACGTAAGCTTCCAGCTTATCCTTGTCCTTCTCCTCCTGCGGAGTGGAGAACCACTTGTCGTTCGGAATCGGTGCGCCGTCGGCGTCCACTTCATCCCAGTAGCGGCCTTGCGGACCGAAGAACATAATGCGCTGGCCTTCTTCGCCGGTCATCCAATCCAGGTAGGCGAAGATCGCTTCCGGATTTTCAGCGTTCGTTGTAATGACGTTGACATTCCAGCCCAGCGCATTGTAGCCGTTCGGGTACACTTTGTTTTTGTCTACGCCCGGCTTGATCAGAGGCCAGATGAATTCGTATCCCGCATTCGGATCGGCTGCCCGCAAAGCGTTGTGGCCTTCGCGGCCCAGGTTCGTCGCGTTGCCGCCTACGAATACCGCCACGCGGCCCGTCGCCAGCTTCTCCTTCACCTGGTCTTCCTTCTGCGTCAGCGCGTCCTGCGTAATCAGCCCTTCTCGGAACAGCTTGCTCGCGAAGGTCAACGTTTCTTTGTAAGCTTCGTTTTCATAGATTGTAGCAAGCTTATCGTCCTTCGTATACGCTTTCATGTAACTGAATTGGCTTGGATGATCGTTAGCGAAACCGGCGAACATCACCTCTACGCCCTGCGCGCCGCGGCCGACTTCCAGAGGCACAACGTCGGGATACGTTTCCTGCACTTTTTTCAGATAAGCATACAGGTCGTCGAACGTTTCCAGCTTCGGTCTGCCAAGCTCTTCGTAAATCTTTTTGTTGACGAACCAGCCGTCGTTGCCTGTCGGAGCGGAAGTATACCAGTTCGGGAACTGATAAATTTTACCGTCCGGCGATCTGAGCATGTTCAGCGTTTCTTCCCCTGCCCATTTCTTCAGGTTCGGGTATTTCTCGATATAATCGTCGAGCGCGACCAGCGCGCCGGCTTGACGCAGACGCTCTACGTCCGGACCGCGGTCCATCATAATGGCGTCCGGCAATTCTTTGGAGGCAATCATGGTGCTCAGCTTTTGAGCAGCCGCGCCGCCGGATTGAATCGGCTCGACCGTGATGTGAAGATTATCCTGCACCCACTTGCTGTTCGGGCTCGCGCCCCAAGGCTCCGTTGTCCACCAATCGTAATTGACGTAATACGTGAACGTAAACGGCGTTTCCCCAAATTTGAAGCCGTTCGACTCGGTCGCCGATCCGGAATTGCTGCTGCCCGTGTTGGTTTCGCCAGCGTTCGTGCTGCCGCCGGAATTATTGCTGCCCGAGCAGCCGCTCAAAGCGAGCGCGCCGGCCAGAGCTAGCGTGAACACCCCGGACAAAAGCTTCTTTGTCTTTTTCATCCTGTACTTGCCTCCCCTATTTTCGTTCAAATCTATATTCATCCCCGCCGCCTGTAAAGTCCGCTTTTGATCATGAAGTGTAACTGGACGTCTATTCGACATCGAATATCTCATATACCCACGAAAGTGAAGTGAAGCTTCGATGTAAATTCCGATTACTTTCGCGGGGCCCGGTTTTTAGCCGGAATGAATAAGTGAACTTTTGAATCTGCAGCGAGGAAGGAATATCTTGCTTACTCTTTCAGCGAGCCGACTAGGACGCCTTTGACGAAGAAGCGCTGCACGAACGGGTACACCAGAATAATCGGCAGCGTCGCGACCATCATCGTCGCCATCGTCAGCGACTTGGTCGTCACGCTTTGCATGCGGCTCATCGCGTCCGCCGCGGCGGCGTTGCCTTTGGTCGCCATTGTCAGCTGCTCCGTCATAATGTTCGAGTTCATAATTTGCTGGAGCATCGTCTGAATCGGGAATAGATCCGCCTTATCGATATAAATCGTTGCCGTAAACCAATCGTTCCAGTGGTAGACGGCCGTGAACAGCGATAAGGTCGCGATAACCGGCCCCGACAGCGGAAGCACGATCCGGAAAAAGACGCCGAAGGGGCTGCAGCCGTCAATTCGGGCCGATTCCTCCAGCCCGTTCGGCAGTCCCATAAAGAACGTCCGGAATATGATCATGTTGTAAACGCTGATGATGGTCGGGATAACGAGCACCCAGAACGTATTCATCAATCCCAGCTCCATGTTGACAAGGAAAGAGGGGATGAGCCCTCCGCTGAAATACATCGTGATAACGGCGAACACCATGTAGAACTTTTTGAATACGACGCCTTTCATCGACATGCCGTACGCGAACAGAGCCGTGAACAGAATGGACAGGAACGTCCCGACAATCGTTCGAAGCACCGATACGCCGAACGCCTTCACAATCCGCGTATCCTGCAGCACGATCTCGTAATTGTCCAGCGTGAATACTCTAGGCCAGAACGTAATGCCGCCTTTGGCCGTATCGATGCCGAGGTTAAACGAGATGACCGCGGAGTTCCAGAATGGGTACAAGGTGACAAACCCCAGAATGGTCAGAAGGATATAGATGATAACATGCAGCGTTTTGTCGCCTCTGCTCAGCTTCATAAGGTCTCACCGCTTTTCTGTATAATGATCGTCTGCCCTACCATAGACTCGTACCCGCTCTCCGCGCCAAATAATTGGCCATTGTCAGCAGTCCGACGCTTATAACCGCTTTGAATAGGCCAACCGCCGCCGCGTAGGAATATCGTCTGTTGATGATGCCCACCCGGTAAGAGTACGTGTCGATCACATCCGCCACGTCCCGCAGCATGGCGCTGTTCCCCAGCAGAAGCAGGTCGTCGAAGCCCGCGTTCAGCAGGCTGCCGATATTCAAGATGAGGAATATGATAACGACCGGCATGATCGAAGGCAGCGTAATGAGAAAGATTTGCTTCCATTTGCTCGCCCCGTCAAGAGAAGCCGCTTCGTACATGCTTTGGTCGACGCCCGCGATCGCCGCAAGATAGACGATCGTCGCAAAGCCGACCTCCTTCCACACATTCGTGGTCACGATAATGCCCCAGAAATATTCCGGCAGCGACAAGAAGTTAATCGGTTTGTCGATGAGATTCAGCTTCTCGAGCATGATGTTGAGGCTTCCGTTATCCACGGACAGCATCGAGATGACAAAGCCCGAAACAATGACCCAGGACAGGAAGTGAGGCAAGTAGCTGATCGTCTGGATGACGCGCTTGAACAGCATATTTTTCACTTCGTTCAGCATGAGCGCGAGAATGATCGGCGCCGGGAAGCCGATCACAAGCTTAAGCAAGCTGATGACGATCGTATTGCGGATGACCCGAAAAAAATCGGGGGAGTTAAAAAACATCTCGAAATGCTTGGTGCCTACCCAATCGCTTGCGAAAAACCCTTTAAACAAGTTGTAATCCTGAAACGCCATCAGAACGCCGTACATTGGCAAATAATTAAATATGAGAATTAATGCCAACGCTGGCAAAATCATGACCTGTACTTGCCATTGCATGATGAAACGCTTCCATAACGGCTTTCCCTTATGGGAGACCGCGACGCTTGACGCCGTATCTGGTGCTGTAACTCCGCTATCCATCCCGAATCTCCTCCTGCTCCCATGTAAGATAAGCCTATTGTAAGATGACGTCTAAGCCGATTCTACTCCCGTTTTCAACGAAAAGTATCGAAATTCAACGACAAGGAATAATGGCATAACGAACTTTTTATTTTCCACTTACTGGGATATAGCTTCGTTTGACACTTCAACGTAATCAACGTAAAATAAAGCTGCTTCATCATTAGCATCTGGTACTAATATCAGGTTCTAGTTAACTGTACGTAAACGGGAGGTACCGAATGAACGGTTTAATGGGTAATAAAACGGTTGTCGTAATGGGAGTCGCTAACGAAAGAAGCATAGCTTGGGGCATCGCGAAGGCGCTCCACCGCGAAGGCGCAAAGCTTATTTTCACTTACCGCAAAGAACGCTCCGCCCAAAAGCTGCGGCAGCTCTTGGAGCAGGCGGGAATTGAGCCGCTTCTATGCGTGTCCTGCGATGCTTCCGACGATGCGAGCATCGAAGCGGCGTTCAACGAAATCGGAGCACGCGCCGGAGTCCTACACGGCCTCGTGCATTCCATCGCATTCGCCGATAAGGAGAACCTGAAGGGCGAATACGTCGAAACCGGCCGCGACGGCTATTTGCTCGCACAGCAATCAAGCGCCTATTCGCTGGTCGCCGTCGCGAGAGAAGCCCGCAAATGGATGACGGAGGGCGGCAGCATCGTTACCCAGTCCTATATCGGCGCGGAACGGGTCGTCAAAAACTACAATGTCATGGGCGTAGCAAAAGCCGCGCTCGAAGCGAGCGTCCGGTACTTGGCCGAAGACCTCGGCAAATACGGCATCCGCGTCAACACGGTTTCGGCCGGGCCGATCCGAACGCTGGCGGCCAAAGGCGTATCCGGATTTAACGACATCATGTCGGCTATTGAGGAGAAAGCTCCTTTGCGGCGCAATATCGACCAGGACGAGGTCGGGGACGCGACTCTGTTCCTTCTCAGTCATTTGTCCAGAGGCGTCACCGGCGAAGTGCTGCATGTGGATGCCGGCTACCACATCATGGGGATGTAACAGAAAGGACGGCAAGCGCTGCTGCACGCGGCGCAAGTCGTCCTTTTTTCTCGGATTCGCATCCGGTCAGCCTTTTACCGCCCCCGCCGTAATTCCGCGCGACATTTGCTCCGTAAACAGCAAATACATGATGACCGTCGGCAGCGCGATCATCGTCATGACGGCGAACTGCGCTCCATAGTTGGACGAATATTGCCCCGCGAATTTCATAATCGAAAACGGCAGCGTCTTGAACGTTTCGCTCGTCAGGAATGTATTCGCCATAATAAACTCGTTCCACCAGCTGATGAAGTTCATAATGCATACCGTCGCCAGCGCCGGCTTCGTCATCGGCATAAGAATACGGAAAATAACGCCGTAGACGGAGCAGCCGTCCATAACGGCGGATTCTTCAATACTTCTCGGAATCGTCTCCATGAATCCGGAAATGATGAGCGTGCTGATCGGCAAAGAAAAAGCGATGTAAGGCAAAATAAGTGCAAGCGGATTATCGAGAAGCTTAATCCAGTCGAACAGGATAAAGTTCGGCAAAAGCGTCGCGTGAATGGGCACGATCATCCCGAGCATAATAACCGCCATAAAAACGCCCCTTAGCCTCCACTCCATTCTCGTAAACGCATAACCCAGCATCAGCGACAAGACGGCCGCGGCTAGTATAGCCGCGATCGTAATAAACGCGCTGTTCCACAGATACTTCGGCACGCTGCCGTAAGTGAACGCGCTAATATAGTTGTTCCACTCAGGCGTCTGCGGCCACTTCAAAATGCCGCTCCCGAAAAACTCCCCGCTTTTTAAAAACGAGTAATTGATCAGCCAAATTAGCGGAAACAGCTGCAGCAGGGCAACCATCCATAGAACGGTTTGCAGCAACCCTTTTCTAAGCACAATGCTTCACTCTCCTCTCGTTAAAATTCGCCTACGTCTTTTTTAAAGACGCGGTTCATCATGACCGTCATGATCAGGCAGACGATAACGAATATAACGGAGATCGCGTTGCCGTACCCGTATAACGAAGAACTAAAAGCCGTTTTGTACAAATAGTTCCCGATGAACTGCGTCGTATTAAGCGGACCGCCGTTCGTCATGAGGAAAATCGTCTCCATTTGCTTCAAGCAGGCCGTCACCGCAATAACGACGGCGACCCGGACCATTGGCGTCAGCAGAGGAATAACAACCTTGGTATACAGCTTCATTCGGCCGGCTCCATCCAGCTCCGCCGCCTCGTACAGATCCTTCGGGATGCCCTGCAGTCCCGCGTAGTAGAGCAGCAGCGCATAGCCGAAGCCCTGCCACATAATAACGAATATGACGCACCATATCGCCAGGCTCGGATCGCCAAGCCAATCCTGCTTTAAGCTTTCGAGACCGACGGCTGTCAGCAGCTTATTCAGAACGCCGTAATTCGGATGGAAGACGCTCACCCACATCTTCGAGGTGACGACAATGGAAATGACGGCCGGTATAAAAAACACAGTGCGAAACAGCTTTTCAAACCTGCCTGCATGGGTTACAAAAATGGAGAACAGCAAAGCGATCGGATGCTGAATGAGCAGCGTAGCGGCCAGCAGCAGCAGCGCATTAAGCAAAGAGCGCCAGAACACGCCGTCGCGGGTTAAAATCTCGATATAATTGTCCAGACCGATAAACTGATAATCGCCGATGCCCCGCCAGTCCGTCATTCCGTAATAAGCGCTCATCGCAATCGGAAAACAAACCATAAACAGGAACAGGAGCAATCCCGGCGCCACCAGGACAAAAATCGTCATTCGGTTGCTTAACAGCTTGTGCATCTCTCTACTCCTTCCGGCTTCTTGAAAAGAAGGAGCAGCGGTGTATCGCCCGCCGCTCCGTTATTTCTCTATGGAAGCAGCGCAACCGCCGCGTCAAGCTCCTTCAGAAATTCCTCCGGCGTAATGGAGTTGCCGAACAGCTTCTGGTGGGCTTCCATGACTTTCGTTTTAAACTCCTCGGTGCCCAAATCCAGAAACGGGGTGTTGCTCGCCGAGGTCGTGGAGTTGAAAATGTCGACGAGGCCCTTTTGCAGCGCGGATTCCTCGCCCGTCAGGAATTGGTCGAATTTCTGCGCAGGCGTTCCCGAGCCCGTCTGCCACAGCTGCTTCGCCCAGTTTTCCGGCTTGAAGAAATATTGCATGAACTTCACAGCTTCTTCCGGATGCTTCGTGTTTTTGGAGATGGAATAGCCGCCGCCGAACCAAGCCGCCAGATCGGAAGCTTTGCCTTTATCCGAGGACGGGTACGGAATCGCGCCTACGTTATTGCGGAATTCCTCGGGGAAGTTCTCGTCGGTGGCAAGTCCCGCTTCCCAGTTGCCCATCACGAACATCGCCGCCTGGCCTTGACCGAACAGGTTGCGCGACGTGCCGTAATCCGCGGTCAAGAATCCGTCTGCGAACGCATCGGCTTCCGCAAGATCAAGGATCGATTGCGCTGCGGCCTGGAAATCCGCGTCGCCGGAGAACGCGCTTTCGCCGTTCATCACCGCGTCGATCTTGCCGAAGTCGCCGCTGGCGCGCTGCGCGGCATATTCGAACCAGATTGGAAGCGACCAGCCTTCCATCGCGTTGGTTGTAATCGGATTGATGCCTTTTTCCCTGAACTGCTTCGATACTTCCGTCAGCTCGGACACGGTTGCCGGCACCGCTATGCCGTTGTCGTCGAACAGCTTCTTATTATAGTAAAGAACCAGGAAATCTGTATTGCGCGGCAGACCGTACAGCTTGCCTCCTTGCGAGAAGCCGTCCGTGGAGCCCGGGATAAAGCCGCTCGACTCGAAATCCGCCGGATTCAGCTCCAGCAGCAGACCGTTGTCGATTAACGGCTTAATAAAAGATGGCTGACCCCAGGATTGGATAATGTCGGGGAGCGATTCGGTAGAAGCGTATACTTTGGCTTTCGCCTTATACGGCTCATCCTGCAGCGCCTCGACTTCAATTTTGACATTCGGGTTCTCCTGCATATAAGCGTCGATGATGGACTGCTCGATTTTGCCCATGCCGTTTGAGCGGTCGGCCAGCGCGGTGAAAAACTTCAGCGTCACCTGCTCGGGAGCCTTTGACTCCTCGGCAGCCGGCTTCGACGGCGCATTGGAAGGCGACTCGTTCTCCGTTCCCGCGTTGCCGCCGTTATTGCCTGAGCTGCAGGCGGCTAAAGTAAACACCATCAGAATTGCCGTAAAAATCATAACCCACTTTTTCATTGATCCCCCACCTTACATAATGTTGAACAAGCCGGCTTATCTGTTCTGCCCCCATTATAGACCGAACGATTTCCTGAAAAATATGGTGCAAATTTTAGAACAGATGCTTCATTTTTTTGAAGATAAGCGGGAACTATCCTCCCTGCGTCCATTTCTTGCTATACTGAATTTACTTTAAAACACTCATCTACCATCGTACAGGTGAAAAAAATGCGACCTATTCATCTTCCCTTACGCAACATGCCCCTTCAGCGGAAGCTGCTGGCGCTGATCGTGCCGCTCCTTATCGTCACCGTCAGCTTGACGGGCCTCTACTCCTATGTCATCGCGTCACGAGAGGTTGTTGACAAGATCCGCCAGGCGCAATTGAATATGGCGGTCAAAACGAAGGATCAGCTGGATCACTTCGCCCAAAATTCCGTCAGCTTCACAAATTATTTGTTTCTCAATAAAACCGTACAGGAGATGGTTGGCAGCGGCGATACGCCGTCCCGCAGAGATATGGTGTTCAAAAGCTTGCTGCCTCTCATGGTGACAGGCGAGACGATTCAGTCCCTTATCTTATATGCGGTCAAGGACAATAGCACGGCAAGCAGCCCGTTCGCGATTACGCAGACCGGAATTGCAAGCGCTATCAGTTATGACCGATTCAAAGAAACCCCTTATTACGAGCGGTTGGTCGCCTCGCCAAGCAATCAGCTGTGGGACATCCTGCGGCCGGAGGATAACGTCCTTACCGGAGACTCCCATTACAAGCTTGTGTACATCACTTTGTACAAAAACCATCTTTACCAGCCGGTCGGGCTTCTCATTGCGGGAATGGATGCCGACAAGCTAAGCCGGAATTTATTTCATGACAACACCGAGGACGCCGTGCAATTTATGATGAACGACGAAGGGGTCGTGCTTGCCGCCACCGATACGGCATGGATCGGACTTCCCGTGAGCGAGCTTCCCGTCTTCGGCATGGATGGAGACGTCCCGGCCAATCCCGCTCATGCGCTCGATCAGCTTAAAGCGCGGAGCGATCTGATCGTGTCGGACTCCGTCTCCGATATAACCGGCTGGCATTCCGTTGTTATTCAGGATCGCAGCAAGCTGGTGCTCGAGCTCCGCGAAATCGGCTCCGCCACCGTCTCGATTACGGTCATCGTTTGTCTGCTTGCAATCGTCATGTCCTGGATGATAGCCCGTTACGTGACCAATCCGATGAAAAAGCTGATGCACTCGATGAAGGCGCTGCAGATCGGGGATTTCTCTCAACGGGTGGACATTGTCGGCAATGACGAGTTCGGGCGGCTCGGCTACTTGTACAACTCGATGGTCGGCCGAATCAAAGCGCTGATTCACGATGTGTACGCCTCAAGCCTGAAGCAGCGGGAAGCGGAGCTTAAGGCGCTGCAATCCCAGATTAACCCGCATTTCCTATACAACACGCTTAATATGATCAACTGGAGCGCCCTGCAAAAGGGGGATAAGGACATATCCGAGATGGTTGTCGCGCTGTCTCAGGTGTTCCGGCTCAGCCTCAACAGCGGCAATGAATTCGTCGCATTGTCCCAGGAGATCGAGCTGCTGCGGCATTACCTGTTCCTTCAGAAGAAACGGTATCCGTCGCGGTTATATTTTGATATCGAGGTGGATCCCGCGCTGCACCACTTTCGGATGCCGAAGCTGCTTCTGCAGCCGCTCGTCGAAAACGCGATTATTTATTCGATCGAGCAGGCGGAAGGGACCGGCAACATTTTTATTAGCGCCTATCGGGAAGACGGATGGATCCGTCTCGAGGTCACTGACAACGGTCCGGGAATGCCGGAGGAGCTGGTGCAGCAGCTGAACAGAACCGGGACGGCCGGCGCGATCAGACAAGCCGCCGACGGGACAAGATCCGGCATGGCGATCGCCAACATTAAGGAGAGACTTTCGCTTTTTTATAAGGAAGCCGCGTTCGAAATAATCAGCAAGGAAGGTATCGGAACACGCGCCATCGTGCGGATTAAAGAGGGGGATCAGGGGCATGACGCTTAAAATGGTAATCGCAGAGGATGAACAGGCGTTCCGGGACGGGATCGTAAGTTCCATTAATTGGAAGCTATATGATATCGAGATCGTCGGCGAGGCCGAGCATGGCCGGCAGGCGCTCGATATGATGCTGGAATCGCGGGCCGATCTGCTGCTTACGGATATCCGCATGCCGCATTTGAACGGGCTTGATCTCATCCGCGCGGCAAAAGAGGCCGGCATTGATTTTCATTCGATTTTGCTTACCGGCTACAACGAATTCGATTATGCCAAAGAAGCGATTAAGCTGGGCGTCTCCGATTACTTGCTGAAGCCTTGTATGCCGCACGATATTTTACGGGTGGTTATCGACGTGAAGAAAAAAATTGACGCAGCCGAATTCGAGGGGCGCATGCTGACCGAACGCGACCGAACATGGAACCGGAGCATCCAGCTGCTGAAAAACGGCATTCTGTCGCAATGGATCCAACAGCCGCTGATGCCCCTAGAAGAGAGGACCGTGGCGATGCGCGAGGTCAATTTAGCGCTTCAGCCTGAGCCGATTGTGGTAGGCCGAATTGAGATCGATGCGATGGAGAGCGGGAATCGAGGCATGAACAACCGGGACCTGGAGCTGATGCGTTACGCGATTCTCAATATTACGGATGAAACGCTGCGGCCCTATTATAACGGCAAGCTTGAAGTGTTCCGCCATGGCGACGAGCTGCTGTGGATGGCTAACGTCAGTTCGAACGGCGGGCGGGCGTCTGACAGCTGCGAGCCGCTTCAGCAGCTGAAGCGTAATTTGGAAAGCTATTTGCATTTGTCCGTCAGCTTCTCCTTAAGCTCCGTTCAGCCGTCCGTCAATGACGCGCGAACCGCCTACGAGGAGGCTTGCAAAGCGCTGGAGTCCAGGTTTTACCAGGGTAAAGGCGGCATTTTTCTCTACTCGAAGCTGAATATGAAGCATGACGGGAAAACCTCCATCATGGACGACCCTTACCTTGAACGTGTCGAGAAGGAGCTTCTCGCCCATCTGCAAGTCGGCCAATATGGCGGCGCCGTCGATGCGATTGAAGCGGGAATCTCCTACTTGAAGCAGCAGACGGTTTATTCGCGGTCCGAGATCATCTGGCGGGTAAGCGGCATCATCATGGCGCTGCAGCGGCTGGCGCAGGAACGGTTCCCGGGCACAATTGAGTGGCAGAACGACCTGGTCAACTGGATTGAACGGATCCCGAATATGGAGACGCTTGACGATTGCTCCGTCATTCTTCAAATGATTGTTCAGAGCATCGTGCAAACCTCTCCTCATCAGAAGCAGCTGCACCGAACCGTACAAGCGACGCTGGAGCTGATCCGCGCCAAATACGACACGAACTTGACGCTGGAGCTCGCCGCCAAAGAAACGTTCGTCAGCAACTCGTATTTAAGCTCACTGTTCAAACAGGAGCTCGGTGTAAATTTTTTGGATTATTTGCACCAATACCGTGTCGAGCGGGCCAAAGAGCTGCTGCGCGAGCATTTTAAAATTTATGCGGTCGCCAAGCTTGTCGGCTACGGCGAGGAGCGCCACTTCAGCTCCACCTTCAAAAAATGGACCGGCATGACGCCGAGCCAATTCCAGAAACGCTACGCGCAAGCGGTTAGCGAGGGCAGCTGCTGAGCTGCCCTCTTTGCGCCTCCGTTCATGGCATGGCGATTCCCTCCCTTCTTCTGCCGGTATCCGTTCTACCCGCCCCCCTCCCAGCCTCTGATCCCCGAGCCGCCGCTTACGTATCAGTAACCGTGTTTTTCGTCGTTACTGCATCCCGCTACCCCCGCCTTCTCGCCAGTAACCGCTTTTTTCGACGTTATCGCATCCCGCTACCCCCGCCTTCTCACCAGTAACCGCTTTTTTCGACGTTATCGCATCCCGCTACCCCCGCCTTCTCACCAGTAACCGCTTTTTTCGACGTTACTGCATTCGTCGGCTCCCCAGACATAAAAAACCGCCGCAAAGGCTTCAAGCCCTTTGCGGCGGTTCTGCTGCTGCTAGTTACACGTTACAGGTTATAGATTCGGTACACAATCAGCGCAGCTTCAGCGCGAGTTGTGCTGCCAAGCGGGCTCAGCTTGCCTGCGCTGCCTTGAACAATGCCGTTCGCAATCAGCAGAGCAGCGCTCTCCTTCGCGTAATCGGCCAGCTTCTCCAGATCGGAGAAGCCTTGCAGCAGCTCCAGATCCGCATCCTCCAGCGACTTGTCAGAGACGGCAAGCGCCCTGGCTGTCATCGCCATCATCTCTTGTCTCGTAATGGAAGCGTTCGGATCAAAGCTGCCATCCGTCCGGCCCGTCACGATGCCAAGCGACTTTGCGGCCATGACCGCTTCGTAATAATAGTCGCCCGCCGCCACATCGGTAAAGCTGCCTGAGCTTGGCGCATCCGATGCCTGCGACTTCCAGCCGAGCGCTCTCGCAAGCAGCAGCAGGAAGTCCGCGCGCTTCACTTGGCGCTCCGGCGCATATGCGCTATCCGATACGCCGGTAATGATGCCTTTTGCGGCCATAACCTCGATTTCATGCTTTGCCCAATCGTAACGCTCCAGATCGTCGAAGCTCTTCTCCACATAGACAACAGCAAAGGCGCTGAAATGATCCGTCTCAAACGTTACCGACTTAAGCTTCTCGTCATACCGGCCACTCGGGACTGCTGTGATCTGACCGTTGCCGTCGATATACCATACCGTCAGCAGTTCGCTCAGCTCCTTCTCAGCACCGCTAGGCTCGTAAGGCACCGCCACGTAGACCTTTGTACCCGGATTACTCCACTCTGTCTGAACGCCATCGATGAGCAGGCGCAGCTCGACGACAGGACGACCGCCGATTTCAGCCTGCAGTTCTTCACGAAGCGAAGAACTGTCCGACAATCGGATTACGATAGATACCGTCTTTGCGTCTCCGATTTGCTCAAGCATATCGCTTGGAAGCTGAACCGTTCCCGAAGCGGTTTCGATCGCAAGTATATATTCAAGCTCATTTGTCGCAAGGCCTTCTGCCGGGAAAACAACTTCATAGCCATTCGCGCCGGCAGCCTGCGGCACGTTAACGGTAATCCGCTCAACCGCTTGACTCGTTCCGTCCTTTAGCGCGGCCGCTAACGCGTCCTCGTCGATTGCCGTTTTACCGATTCCGGTATTCGCGTCCACCTTAGGCGCTAGCGCTTTGATCTTCGAGCCCTCCACAACAGGCTTATCCGGTGCAGGAGGCGTAAAGGAGCCGCCGTCCGGCGGTGTTGTGCCCGGCGTGATGCGATACGTAAACGGCGCGATAAAGCTGTCCAGCATGCCGTCCTTCACGGCTACAGCCCGAATAACCGTCAAGCCGTTCATCGTAATTGGTCCGCTGTATTTGGTGCCGTTATCTTCGCTAGGCAGACTGCCATCCAGCGTATAGTAAATATCTGCTCCGTCCGTCGCCGTCGAAAGCGTCACGGTACGCGCACCACTGTAAGCTCCTGCCTTCAAGGATGCCTTCGGCAGAGAAGCCGTACCTCCAATAACGGTCGTCGGTTCCGTCTCCTCCAGCGTAAACCAATCAAGATTGGCGCCATCCCCGACTAAAGCAAGCCGCAGCGTTTGAGCGCCTTCTTCCAGTTGAACGATGCCAACAGCCTCTTGGTAAGCGCCCCAATCGCCCGTTGTTCCAAGAGCAGTTACGCCATATGCTTCGCCGTCTGCGCCGCCCATTGCCAATCGGACACCCGACTGCGGCGTCGCGTAGCGGTAAACGACTTTGTAATAGCCGCTTTTGGCAATATGAACCGAATAATCCAGCCAGCCTCCCACAACGGTAAATCCGACATTGCGGAATTCGTTGGCCGTTCCTGCATTGTTCGTCTGAACTGCGCCGCTGCTGGCTTGCGCGTATGTTTCAGCCTCTACCTTAATAGACGCGTTCTCCTCATCCATCGTTTGGATGTTCAGCTTCTCAAAACGGATGCCGCGAAGCTCGTAGCCGCCGGCCCCGACCGAAAGTCTAATGAGCTGTTCGCCTTCTTTAAGGTCCAGCTTGGCGCGAATCCGCACAACCTGGTTGTATAGATTAGGAACGGTTACAGCCGTCTTCACGGCATTGCCTTCCGTCTGCCATACGATGCCGTTATAAGCTTGCGTATTGGACGTTACGGTCAGCTCCGCGATATAAGCGCCGGCTTCCGGCACATTGACCAAATAGTCGGCATAATCGCCCGAGTCAATCGATGTAAATCCGCTCTCGGCACCGGTTCCCGTTACCGTCAAGCCTTTCATACGATTGAACTGATCCAGCGCGTTCAGCTCCAGCAAGTCTACGGCATCCTTCACATTTGCCGTTCCTGAAAGCGTCGCTGAGGCAACGAGCTCGCTTCCGCCGGAAGAATCGCCATAAGCCGTTACCGGCACATGAACGTTAAGCTGGAGATCGTCGTAGTAGGTTGTTCCATCCCACGCAAGCGTCAGCTTAACCGTTCCGTCAGGCATTGCTTCTGCCGAAGCCAGCGATACGCCGCCATGCGTAATTGCAGTGCCCGATACAAAAATTTCGCTAATCGAATCGGCCAGCAGCTTGCCGCCGCTGATCGACAAGCTCAATTCCTTGCCGTCCACATCATAACCGAGCTGTTGCTCGGACAACGCGGCAACCTCCTGATCGTCTGCCGCCGTAAAGGTTACCTCGCTCGTCAACGTTATTCCCGCAGCAGCGCCGCTTACTTCCGCAGAAGCCGCTGTCAGAAGGGCGGTGCGGTTCACGTCATAATCCTCCTGTGCGGGACCGGTCAGCGTAATTTTGGCGGTGGTATCCCCCACGCGTTCGACGCCGGCAATGCCCACTCCGCTAAGTCCGGAGATGGACCAGTTCGCTTCGTTCAGCTCAGGCGCAAACGTTCCGTTCAACAGCTGTACGGTAATCTCGCCGCCGCTTTCGCCGCCTTCCGCGATCAGGCCCTGCTCCGCCACAATCGTTTCGCCGATCGCGATATGGTGAAGTCGATAGAGGCTATCTGTTACGCTTATCCGGATTGTATTCGTTCCTTGATTCAACGCAACGCTTCCGGCAGCCTTGCCGACCGTCTCAGGTCCGCCTGTTCCCGGCAGAGCTACAGCCGCCGGTTCTCCGCCATTGACGGAAAGGCTGATATTCGCCCCTTCTTGCGGAGCGGCATATTGGTACGTAATGCCGTAATTGCCGCTTGCCGGAGCCTGCACCTCGTATGCCACCCAATCGCCGTTATCGGCTCTCGCTACCGATGAACCTTCCGTCAAAACGCCGTAAGCGTCAGCATATTGGCTGGCCGCCAGCAATCCCGGAACCGCGGCTGGTCCTGCCGCTTCTCGAGCAAGCGTCACTTTGACGATGCTGTACCCGCTGCCTTTCGCCTTCATCGTCAACAATTGCTTGCCTGCCGGCAGGCTAACGATGCCGCGTACTTTTGCGGATTGTCCATTCGACGCGTCCGTCAGCGCAATCGCATCCAATTCGGAGTCGCCGGATGCCAGCGCAATTTCCCCGTTTACAGGCTCGCCTGTATATTCAATCTCCGCATAGTACGAACCGGCTTGGCTTGGCTCCGCCACGTAATGGAACGATGCATGGCCATCGGCCGGGAAGCCGCTAATCGAGCCGTCTCCCGGGTTCGTGTATGTTCCGCTTGCCGAAGCGAACGCAGCCGCTTCAAGCGTTGCTCCCGGCTTTAAAATCTGCGTCCGGTCAAATACGTACGTCGCGACCGATTTCGCCGGCAGCGTCGCATTCATCTGCAGCCCGTCGACCAATAGCTTGAATGGCTGCGGGTCGTTCGTCCGGTTAATGACAACCGTCACGATCTCTTTGCCGTCCGGGCTCTTAAACGCCACGTTCGTCACGGTCGATGCCGAACCGTAATTGCTGTCGATACGCACATACCCCGGCTTCACAAACTTCGTGTAGTGACCCAGCAAATAATATTCCGGCAACAACCAGTAGTTATCCGGATTTGCGGAATCCTGGATAACCGGCGTCGGATCCGGAATGCCAACCCATTGATGGGTCGCGATATCGCTGTCGAGCATCGTAACCCAGTTATTGTAGCTGCGAGCGTAGTTGCGGAAATATTGGGCGATCCGGTCCGCGCCGGTCGTGCCCCATACCGCTCTTTCGGTCAAATAAACGCTCTTCTCCGGGAACATATCATGCAGCCTGCTCATCTCGGACAGCTCGCCGCCGTAATCGTGGAACGCCGTGCCTTCCACGGCATCGTAGGCGCCTTCCGCCGCATCGCCAAGCACCATAGCCGGGAACGCCATTGTATCGCCCGGATTATGGTCGAACATCCACAGCTTCACGGATTTGACCAGTCCGTTGCCATTGGCGTCCAGCTCCGCC
The DNA here is from genome assembly GCF_003583765.1 of Paenibacillus nanensis. Taxonomy (GTDB): domain Bacteria; phylum Bacillota; class Bacilli; order Paenibacillales; family Paenibacillaceae; genus Pristimantibacillus; species Pristimantibacillus nanensis. Next base: position 740,122 of record NZ_QXQA01000001.1, on the reverse strand, counting down.
CGGAGCAGCTTCGCCAGTCGGGACGTTTGCTGCCATGACATTGCCGTAGACGGGTAGTCGATCTCAAGCAGCGGCTCGTTCTGCAGCGTCATCGCTTCGAAATAAATGCCCTGCTCCGCGTAAGCCTCCAAAAATTTCACATAATATTTGGCAACAAGCGGAAGATATTCTTCCTTCACTTGGCCCCTCACCATGCTGTCCGTCGTCTTCATCCAGCCCGGAGGACTCCAAGGCGAAGCGAAAAATTTAACGTTCGGATTAATCGCCTGTATTTTTTTCACCGTATCAATAATGCCGTTGTCGAAATCCTTTTGAATCGAGAACTCGCTTAAATCTTCATCCGTCTGTCCTGGCGGCATATCGTTATAGGAATAGAACGGCTCGGCCGTGAAGTCGGATGTGCCGATCGTCAGACGAACAAAGCTGATGCCTATGCCGCCAACCGGATCAAACAGCTTACGGAGCAGCTCCTCCTGCTTGGCGTCAGACATCTTCGCTAAATTATGAACCGTCGTTTCTTCCATCGACGTCCCGATGCCGAGCATCGACTGGTACGTTTTGTCCGGATCAAGGGTAATCGCCGTTAGCCCACTGCCATCCGGCAATCTCAAATCAAGCGCCGGTCCCGGCTCCAGCTTCTTATCTCCAGCCTGAGAACGGTCCGCATAATACCATTTGCGGTCCGCAGGATCCCGTTCGTTCGTCATCCAGGATTGCACCGCATCCTCTACGATAATGGCGCCCGTGCCCTCTCCGCCGGTCGGATCAGAGCCTCCGCCTCCGCCATTGTCCGAAGGAACGTCGCCAGTCCGCGTAAATTCCACCCAGTTGAAGTTGATGTCGCCTGCAATAAATTCTAAGCGCAGCTTTTGTACGCCTTCCTGCCGCAGTACAATATCAGATACTTCCGCCGTCGCCCAGTTTTGCCATCCTCCAGTCGTGCCTACGTTAAGCGTGCCTAAAGTAGCGCCGCTCTCCGACTTCACGCGAATGCCGGTCGAGCCGCCGTTGCCGGCGTAACGGAATGCCGCCTTGTAAGTGCCAGGCTCGGTTACATTGACCGTATAATCCAGCCACGCTCCCGCGGAAGTCCAGCCGATATTCATGCCGCCGCCCTCGTCGGAGGTCGTCTCCGTATTCAGCCCGCTGCTCTTTGCGGCGAACGCTTCCGCTTCGATCTTGCCCGGAATAGCCTCCGCATCCGGCTGCGGCAGCGGCGGCGCATCCGGAAGCTCCGGCGTCGCTTCATCGCGTGTCAGCCCGTATCCCACATCGAACAGCAGATTGTCGCTGTCCTCCGTCAAAGGATAGTCACTATTAACGTAGAACGGCCATTCGATTGGATTCGTACCCGCAAAATCCCGGCCGCCAAGCAGCACATCGGCTACGCCTCGCCCTTCCGTTCCCGGCAGCCAAGCCGCCACAAGCCCCTGCCAATCGTCCAGCTGATCGCCGATCGTCATCGGACGGCCGCTAACCAGCACAACGACGATCGGAATATCGGGATCAGCCGCCCGAATGTTGCGAATCGTCTCCAAGTCCACTTCTTCGAGATTCAAATCCGTCTTGTCTCCGTTCGACTCCGCGTAAGGCGTTTCGCCGACGACGGCGATCGCGACATCATAGCCTGCGGCGCCGCGACCGTGCTTATTGTATGTCACCGTCTTGTTTGAGCCCGCAGCTGCTTCTCGAATTCCCTCAAGAATCGTTGTCCCTTCCGTAATATTGCCGGAAGCGCCTTGCCATGTAATCGACCAGCCGCCCGACTGAATGCCGATATCGTTCGCGCTTCTGCCCGCTACGAAGATGCGGTCCATATCCGGCAGCTGGGCTAGAATCGGCTCTCCGTTCACCTCATCGTTCTTGAGCAGCACCAGCGATTCCGCAACAGCTTGCCGCGCAATATCGCGATGCTCATCTGCGCCAACGTAATCGGCGATGTCGGTATCCGCTTTCGGCTGCTCGAACAATCCGGCCGCGATTTTCACCTTCAAAATACGCAGGACCGCATCATCCAACCGCTCTTCCGTAATGGCGCCTTCGCCTACCAGCGCAATCAGGTGATTCAACGCGTTTTTCCAATCGCCCGTCAGCATGAACATGTCCACGCCAGCGTTAACGGAGACGCGAAGCTGATTTTTGAGACCGCTTACAGCATTGCCTTCGTGATCCCTCGTAATTTGCTGAACCGCGTTATAGTCGGAGATCACAAAACCCTTAAAGCCTAGCTCTCCCTTCAGCACATCGGTCAACAACCGTTTATGCGCATGCATCTTCAGACCGGCGATGCTGTGATAGGAAGCCATTACCGTCTGAACGCCCGCATCAATTGCCGCTTGGTACATTTGAAGGTCATGCGCAATAATTTGCTCCTCGGTATATTGCGTAATGTCCCCCTGGTTTTTTCCGTTATCCGTAAAGCCTTCCCCGATAAAATGCTTCGCCGTGCCGACCGCATTCTCCGGAGTCAGCCACGCGCCGCCCTTCTCTCCTTGAAGGCCCTCGACAAACGCCGCGCCGAGCGCGCCGCTTCTAGCCGGGTCCGAGCTGAAGCCTTCATAGGTGCGGCCCCAGCGAATATCTTGAGGCGCCGCGATCGTCGGCGCAAAATCCCAGTTCACGCCCGTCGCGCGCATTTCCTTCGCCACGGCTGAGCCGATCGCTTCCGTCAGCTCGGGGTTGTTCGCCGCGCCCAGGCCGATGTTATGCGGGAACAAGGTCGCCCCGATTACGTTGTTATGCCCGTGCACCGCATCCACGCCGTATAGGAGCGGAATGCCAAGTCTAGTCGACAAGGCCCCGTCTTGGTAGCTGTCCGTCAGCTCGCGCCACTTCCCGGGCGTGCTGTCGGACTGTCTGCCGTTCGGAAACGATCCGCCTCCGCTTAGCACGGAGCCGATGTAATATTGCTTAACCTCCTGCGGAGTAATATTCGCCCTTTCCGCCTGAATCATTTGTCCCGCTTTTTCTTCCACCGTCATTCTGGACAGCAGGTCGGCCGCCCGCTCCTCCACGGTCTTCGCCGGATCCAAATAAGCCGGCAGCCCTGCCGCCGCTTCAGCGAAAGGAGCCGTCATGCCCGACAACAGTCCGGTCACCAGCGCAAACGCCAAGAAGGATGACAGTAGTCGTTTTGCCTTTCTACCCATTAAAAAAGCCCTCCTCAACTCCTTGATAATTCACTCGCTTAAGGCGTCCGGCATTCCATTCGGACGGACAATCGGCGAGGGTACTACCAAGTATAAATAGCGAGAAGGGTGAAAAACAGGCTTCATTTTTAAGATGACATGCCTCGTTTTTGTGATAAATCAATGCGTTTCCGTTTCCGAAAAGGCTCTGTTATAGCATTTACGGCAGACCGGCTTATAGTCCTCGTTGCCGCCGATCTGAATCTGTTCGCCGGAATTGACGGGTTTGCCGTCGCGGAACCGGATCACCATCGTTGCCTTCCGGTCGCAGTACCAGCAGATCGTTTTGATTTCCTCAATCTTATCCGCTTGCACGAGCAAATTGTAGCTGCCTTCGAACAGATGGTTCTGAAAATCGTTTTTTAAACCGAACGCCATAACCGGTATATTAAGCTCGTCCACAACGCGCGTGAGCTCAATGATATGGTGCTTCTTCAAAAACTGCGCTTCATCGATAAGGACGCAATAGATCCGGCCGGATGACTCAACGCGCGACTTGACGCTTTCGTACAGGTCGGTATCCTCGCCGACCGGAATCGCCTCGCGCTCGAAGCCGACGCGGGAACCGACCCGGTCCACGCTGCCTCTTGCGCTGACGGCCGGCGAGTAGATGAGCACCGGCTTGCCCTGCTCCTCGTAATTGTGCGCGACTTTAATAATTTCAAACGACTTGCCGCTGTTCATCGTCCCGTATTTGTAATAAAGCTGTGCCAACTGGTATCTCCTCCACTACATGCTGTGGATTTATTATACCGCTTCAGCCGCTTTTTTGTCTTCTGCGTCTTTGCTGCCGCTCGCTTTCTTGTTACCCGACAGGAACCAGCCGACAGCCGCAATAAGAATGAGCACCGCATAGAAGGTCAGCTTCCAGCCTGTCGATTCGGCAAAGTCATGCGGAATGACATGAAGAGAAGGATGCGCCAGCGTATGAACCGCAAGCTTCACGCCGACCCAGCCGACGATACAGAACGCCGCGATCTCAAGTCCGGGCCTGCTCTCCAGCAGCTTCACGAACAGCGTCGCCGCGAACCGCATAATCAGCAATCCGATAAATCCGCCTAAGAAGATGACGATAAAATGTCCGCCGTCCATGCCGCCGATATTCGGAAGAGTTGTCGGAGGCAGCGCGACCGCAAGAGCGACAGCTGCCAGAATCGAGTCGATCGCGAAAGCGATATCCGCTACTTCCACTTTAAATACCGTCATCCAAAAGCCACTTTTCGCCGGCTCTTTGCCCGCTTTTTTGTCCGCCGACTCCTCGCCCTTCTTCACGACGATTTTACGGAAAATATGATTCAGCGCGATAAACAGCAAATAAAGCGCGCCGATCGCCTGCACTTGCCATACATCGACCAGGAACGAAATAACAAAGAGCGAAGCGAAGCGGAACACAAACGCGCCGGCCAAGCCGTAAAATAAAGCCTTTTTCCGTTCCTTCTCCGGCAAATGCTTCACCATAATCGCCAGCACAAGCGCATTATCCGCCGCCAGCAGCCCCTCCAAAGCGACCAAAACCATCAGCACCCAACCATACTCCAACAGCAATCCAAAATCCATCAACCGTGCCCCCTAACGAAAATAAATGCCTCACATCCACGCCCCATGCACGCAAAAAAGACCTTTGGCTGGCGTAAGAAACACCAGTCAAAGGTCTCGCAAACAACGTCATGACGTTGCCAACAATGCCGGAGAATCCGGTTCTCGTAATGACGACATTGTTGTGCCAGCTACTCCCCTTTGGAGAATACCGCGTGTATAGATTGTGTTTTAACTAAAGAGCAATACGTGTCAGCGTTTCGGGTGGTTCCACTTTTTTTTGTGTTATGATAAAAAAAATGCAGAGAGGAGATATTCATGTTATGCCCTTGCAAGAATTAAACGAAAAAGAGCTCCTTCAGCTGAGCAGGGCGGATATCGGACGCACCGCCATCCTGTTCGCGACGCCCATGTGCGGCACCTGCAAGGTCGCAGAACGTATGCTGGAGATCGCAGAGGCTGCCGGCACCGACTACCCGATCTACAAAACGAACATCAACTTTACGCCTCGCTTAAGAGAAGAGTGGCGCATCGCGAGCGTGCCGTGTCTAATTGTTTTCAAAAACGGCCGCGTCGTCCAGCAGGAGTACGCTATGCGTTCCGTCGACCATTTGTATAAGCTGCTAAAAGATTAATTGAGTTATTAAGCTCGTTCTACTCTTCGATTTCAAATATGGAATCCACAATGATCGGCAAATTATCTCTGACCGACACGGCTCCGAGAACGGACCGCGCATGCACGCCCTTATCGCCGAACACATCCAAAAATAAATCGGAGCAGCCGTTCAGCACGAGATGATGCTCCTCGAACTCGGGAACGGCGTTGACGAAGCCTTGAACCTTCACTACTCTTTTTATTTTTTCTAGGGAGCCGCAGGCCGATTGCAGCACCGCCAAAATCTGTATCGCGGTATCTCTTGCGAGCCGGTAGCCTTCTTCCGTCGTATATTCGCCGCCGAGCTTACCTCTACATTGGCCCGAAGGTCCTTTGCCCGATACGTATAACAGGTTGTTGACGCGCACAACATTCGCGTATTTCCCCGCCGGCTGAAGCGCTGCGGGCAGCTCGATCCCCAGCAGCTTTAAATTATCGGAAACCGACTGACAAGAGCGCCCGCTCCCGCTGCTTTGGACCGGATAGTAAGGATAATCCATCAGCCTTTGAATTTCTTCAGCCGCTTCTCTGCCAAATACGGACTCTACAAAAAACAAGCCTACATCGACAGACGTTGTTATGCCCCCGCCCGTAAACACATTCCCGTCCCGCATATACCGGGCTCTCTCCACCCTCCCGCAATACGGTCTCACCTCGTCAAGCGCTAACGGATTTGTCGTAACCTTGCGATCGCGAATCAGTCCGGCCGCTCCCAGCAAAAGCGCTCCCGTGCAAACCGATACCTTATATTCCACTGTGCGAGCGCTTTCTAACCAACGAATAAAAGAATGGTTATGCACAAGCTGTCTTGTCCCTTTTCCCCCGGGAATGAATAGCAGATCGTATTCGGACAGATCCGGCAACACTCGATTCGCTTTAATCACCATCCCCCGATCATCGGTTATTTCTTCCCGGTTCGAGCAATAATCCCACTCCAGCCCTTCGGCCAGTCCCTTTTTTTTCAGCCATGTCACCGCATTATGGAATCCCGCTAAGTCCAACGTAGTCATCTCGTCAAAAACGATAAACGCCATTCTCATGCCATTGCCTCCTCTTCTTATAGTCAACCGCCGGCAAGCTTACATTTATTGCAAAGTTTATAGAAGCTGTGACATGATAAGAAGGGTCAGACAACGAACATTTTTAGAGGTCAGATAAAAGGAGGCGGGTCCCATCGAAATTATCCCGTCCTTTCATGAGGAAGAACCGCTTTATTTGCAGTTATACCGGCATTTACGGACCCTTATTCACGAGGGCGTATTAAAGGACGGAACGAAACTGCCTTCGATTCTTTCGCTTCGGAACCAAATTAAAGTAAGTAAAACGACCATCGAAACAGCCTATCATATGCTTCTTGAAGAGGGGTATGTTTACAGCAAGGAAAGATCCGGCCTGTACGTCATTCATCCCGGACCACCGGTAAGCTCAGATCCGCCTCGAAAAACGGCAGCGATCGATTTCAGCCTTCTCGCTGTCGACAAGGCTTCGTTTCCGATGCGGTTATGGAAAGCCGCAGTCGGAGAGTCGCTGCTGCTGCTCAGCGAGTCCATCCATCAATACGGCGATCCGTTTGGCGAGCAAGGACTGAGAGACAGTCTGGCCCATTATTTGCGCAGCTCGCGGGGAGTCGTATGCTCGCCCGAGCAAATCGTCATAGGCAGCGGCTTTTCTTACGTCCTTCAGCTGCTGTCGAAGCTATTCGGGAAGCAGACGAAGGTGGGGATGGAGCGATACAGCATTGCCCAGGTGCGGACTATTTTTGATCAGCATCCGTTTCACATCGTGCCTTTTGTGGTGGATGAAAACAAGGTTCAATTGCCTTCGGATGAGGCAGGCGGGCTGCGGCTGCTTTATACGACGCCTTCGCACCGGCCGGCCGGCGCTCCATTGCCCTATGCCCATAGACTAAAAATGTTGCAATGGGCTTACGAAAATGACGGCTTTATTATCGAGGATGACTATGACGGCGAGCTTCGGATCTCCGGCAAACCCGTTCCAGCCATTCAAGGGCTTGATCGAGGGGACCGGGTCATCTATATCGGCACCTTCTCCAAGGCCTTTACGCCGGCGATTCGCATCAATTACATGGTCCTTCCCAGAAGGCTGCTGCACAGCCTACAATCGATGCCATATACGTTATCTCCTCCGTCCAGAATCGATCAAACGGCGGTCGGGCTATTGCTATCGCGCGGTCATTGGTACCGCCATCTGCGGCGCATGAACCAGATTTACCGAAAAAAATATGAGCTTCTGGCATCCTGCGTGCAAGAGAATATGCCGCAATCCGTAACCATTCACAACAGCGGAACGGCTTTGCATATGCATCTATCGGTTGAAGCGCCTGTTCCATCAGCCATTTTGGTAGAAGCGGCCAGAAAAGAAGGCGTAATCGTCTATGAAAGTCAAGATCCCGATTCGGAATCTGCATGCGGCCTCTCCAGCATATACTTGGGCTTCGGGGGATTAGACGAGTCGGAAATCAGGCTTGGCGTGCAGCGGTTAAAAAGCGCGTGGTCGTCCTTTCTTGCCGAGCATTCGGGGTTCGGATAAGCCGTCATCCTAGCCCTCGGTCCCGTTGCAATCCTATATTGCGTCCCGTACTATTAACATACAAAAATAATTTATTCGTCTAAGGAGTTCTACGATACGATGCATCAACTCGAACCAAATCCTCGGCCCGGCATGAATCTGCCCCCGATCCCGCCCGTTAAACGGCCAGCTTCGCGAAGCAGAAGGCTGCGCAATTGGATTCTTTTTCTGTTCCTGCTGATGATTGCAGCCGCTATGCTGACCAGCCGTTACGAGCAGATCGGGCGTTTGCTGCCGTTCGTCAAAAAGGATGTGCCGCCTATCACATCTCTCCATCCTATCGTGGCCGAAAAGCAGGCAGAGCTTGTCGCGGAAGCGGCTAAGCTGGACATCGACGTTGTCATTACGGACGGCTTCCGCAGCCACGAGGAGCAGAACGCGCTTTACGAGAAAGGCCGCACGACCAGCGGTCCTGTCGTAACGCATGTGCGCGGCGGCGGTTCGTATCATAATTACGGGCTCGCGATCGACTTTGCGCTTAAGACAAGCAAAGGCCAAATCATTTGGGATTTGGAATATGACGGCAACCGAAACGGAGAAGCGGACTGGATGGAAGTCGTGGCGATCGCCAAACGGCTCGGCTTCAGCTGGGGCGGCGATTGGAAGGACTTTAAAGACTACCCTCATCTGCAGATGGACTTCGGCTTTTCAATCCAGGAGCTGATGAGGGGCTATCGTCCGCCTGAAACGGCAGCCGCTACACGTTCATAAACGGCCATAATAAAAGAGGCTCCTCCGAGGAAGAGCCTCTTTTGACTGTTACAATCCGGCGATAATTTCGTAAGACCGCAGGCGCGCGGCATGATCGTAAATGTGCGCCGCTACCATAATTTCGTTAGCCCCGGTCGCTTCAATATATGCGCCAAGCTTCTCCTTCACCGTCTCCGGTCCTCCAACGATGGAAGAGCCCAGCTGCTGCTGCAGCGCGTATTTCTCTTGGGTCGTCCATAGCTCATCCATATTTCGCACCGGGGCAGGCAGTGGACCCGGTTTATTCCGGATAAAGCTCAGGAACAGCTGCTGCATCGATGTCGCCAGATAAGTCGCCTCTTCGTCCGTGTCCGCAGCGATGACGTTGACGGCAACCATGCCGTATGGCTCCCCAAGTATATCGGATGGCTTGAAATTATTCCGGTACAGGTTCATCGCGGGCACGGTATACGTCGGGGAGAAATGTCCGGCGAACGCAAACGGAAGGCCAAGCTCCGCCGCCAGCATGGCGCTGAAATCGCTCGAGCCCAGCAGCCAGATCGGCACCTGCGCTCCTTCGCCCGGAATGGCGCGTACCGCCATCGCGACCTCGGCGCGGGAAGGATCCATAAAGGCGCGAAGCTGTTCCAGCTGCTCCGGGAAATTCCCGCCGTTCGTCCCCCTTACGCCGCGCAGCGCCGCCGCCGTGAGCTGATCCGTGCCCGGCGCGCGTCCGAGGCCGAGGTCGATGCGTCCAGGGTACAGCGCGTCAAGCGTGCCGAATTGCTCCGCGATGACGAGCGGCGCATGGTTCGGCAGCATAATGCCGCCGGCGCCGACGCGGATGCTCTTCGTGCCCCCGGCCACGTGGCCAATGACAACCGATGTCGCGGAACTGGCGATGCTCGGAGAATTATGATGCTCCGCGAGCCAGTACCGGTTATACTGCCAGCGCTCAGCGTGCTGCGCCAAGTCCAGCGTGTTCTGCAGCGATTCCGCCACCGTGCCGCCTTGAACGATCGGCGATACATCGAGTACCGACAACGGGATTTGGAAGGACGGTCCCGCCTTCGTTGTTGAAGCTTGCTGTTTATCCAAATTCACGGGCTTCACCCCTTGCAGTTAATTAAACTTCCAAACAATACTGTAATCATATTTCATACAGTTTCGAAAGTCAAACCGCAAGCTTAGAACGGCTTAGGACGACAATTTGCTTATAGCCGAGGCAACAAGCAGTCCTAATAAGAAGCCCGTAATCGGCGAAACGACCAATATTCCGATTAGATTGCCGCCTGGAGAAAATATAAGCTTGACGCATACCGTTATAACGATTACCGCCGCCGTCACGCCCCAATACCGGATTTTGCTCCCGTATCCTGCCCCGCCCGCATAGCCTGCAGGCTCCCCTGCCCCAGCACCTCTCAGCGCCGCAAACACAAACACGGCGATGCCCAAAAGCCCGAGCAGCGAAAGCCCGTGCTGCAGCAGCTTATATACGGGCATTCCCAGTACTTCCTCACGGAGCAAAGACCATCTCGTGACAACGATCCCATGCTCGTGAGTAAAGGCGTCCACAAAAAGATGGGAGAAGAAGCCGATCACGACGGACAGCAGGAAAAGGAACCATCGCGTTCCGCCGCTCATCTCCCAAGGGTACAGCCGCACGAGCCGCCTCGCCCTTTCATCTAACCCCAATACGGACGGCAAATGCTCAGCAAGAGGCCTCTTCACCACATGGTGAAATAATAGCGCAAACAGAATGCAAAGAGGCAAAGCTTGGAACAGCAGTCCCGTCAAGCTGTGACCAATCGTCTGGTAGGGCTCAAGCGCGATAAAATATTCGAAATCCGGCGACATGCTGCCAAGCGTCAGACCGGTTAAACTGAAGAGGCCGGGCTTAGCCAGCTTAAGCGGCGCCGCATATAGCGGATGGGCAAATGTAAAGGGCATGGCCTGACCTCCCGGGCATGTTATTTTTTCGGGTGCAGCGCCACAAACATATCGATCTCGTTGTCCTGCTGATCCGGCTTGTAGCGGCTGTCCCATACCTCCATGTCGTATCCGCCCGGCCGCCGCTCATGCTCGCTCATCCAACGTCCGTAGAGCAGATCGTAGGACCGCCCAAGCTCCGATTCCAAGCCGCGGTGCGTATAGGAGACATATTCGCTTTCCGCAAAGAATCTTTTCGTTAAGCCGTCCGGCAGCTCTCCGTTCTCGGCGCCTTCCTGTACGCGGTAACCGATAAGCTGTGTAAAGGCGTCTGAATGAGGATTAAAATTCATTTTCATCGGATAGATCTGAATCAGCACGACGTCATCCGTCTTCCTGCCGGAAATTTCGTTCCGAAGGGCGGTTACTTGCTCGTATGCCCTTTTGCCAAGACCCTGCTCCTCAATTTCCTTCAGGTTCGCGTCGAAGGAGACCCCGACCACCGTAAAGCCAGGCAGATTAACTACACGGGGGACGGCAGGCGTGAATGCGGCAGGGACACCCTCCTCGAGCGCCGCCAGAATATCCCGCATCTTCTTCTGATGATGCTGCTCCTCGTTCAGCAGAAACTCCAGCATCTCCGCCATCGTCGCCATGTTCAGGAACGGCTCGGCAAGCGGGTAATCAAGATGAGGAGTAAGCTCCTCCGTTATTAGCTCCTTCTGCTCCTTCATCCATCTTACGATGTCCTTCAGGGACGGCGGAGCTTCACGCCAATCCATCGGGCTGGTGCCATTCGGGAACAGGTAATGATATGGCTCGGGAATACGCCACGAGCCGCCAAGCTTCGGGAAGATGCCGTGATCCCATGCAGCTAAAAGGTGGCCCAGATTCCAGCGGATGCTGTTATTGAAGCCTTCGGGGATAAGATCAAGCTTATCCGCGGGAATACGCAGCGCGAACTGAATTGTCTCTTCCCTCATGCTCCGGAACTCCTTCACCGCCGGGGGAAGATCCCGATGCTCCTCGTACAGCTTCAGCAGTTCGCCGACCGGTATGCCGTTAATCCGCATCGTATCCACTTTGCAGTCGCGGAAGTCCGCGCCGCTCATATCGCATTCCTCGAAGATTGCCGTGCTCAGATCGGAGGTTTTGAACCGGACCGGCTCCACATTGACCCAGCCGTCCGTTCCCGGCTCCTCGTCGAGCCGGCTTGCCGGCGCGTCAGGCCTGCGAATATTTTCAAACACCGTTCCGCCGAGCTGCGTTTCATGGATATGGACGTTCGAGAAATAAATATGTTTCCACTTGGAACCGACAAAATTGACATGGACAAGCGATGTGTCTCTGGCGTCCACGCCATGCAGCTCCGCCCCTTTGAGCGATACCATATGCAGCTTCTCGTCCCGCAGATCCGCGAGCTCGAAGCCTCCCTTCGCGTCATAGACCTTTTTATCCGTAAGCGCCATCGTCGTCTCCTCCTCTTAATTAATCCATGTCTCGGAATAATATTCTTTCATGAAATGAAACAGCGCTTCGAGCTGCTCGACGCCTTTTGTCTCGGCGGCAAGTGCGGTTCGAAGCAAGCCGATCGCGCGCTCCGCGTCGTCCGGGTCTTTAGGCGCACCGCCTTGCGGGAAAGGGAACATGTCGCGCAGCTCGACGAACGCGGCGGACACTTCCGCGTAATGCTTGGCGGCTTCCCCCATACGAAAACGGACCGTCCGTTCCACGACATTGCCTCCGTCCCACCGGAAGGCCTGCTCGCTTAAGAAGCGCGCGGCGAAATCTCTCGCGTCGCCGATGACCGCGACGTTAAACGCATGGCCGTGCTCATCCGCGCGCCTCTCCTTCAGCACGTTCATCCAGGCCTCGTAGCCTGCAAGCCCTTGCACGAATTTGCCTTCGAAGATATGCATCCACTCTTTCCCCCGCGCATGGTCCACAATCATATGGAGCGCCATTCGGAGCATCTCGTATTTGGAATGGGACAGGCTGTCGCTGATGGTCGTCACAAACAGCAGCTCTTTCGGGTCAGCAAACTTGGAATACGGAATGGTGCCGTCCTTGCTGACGTCTTTGCCGTGAAAAAGCTGCTTGTCATCGTCGTAACCGTAAAGAAGCCCGAATTCCGGTATAAACAGGTCGAAGCTGATCGCGGGGATGCCGCGGTCGATGGAGCTCTGCACGAGCGCCATCACTTTTTCTACTTTGTCGGGCGGCACGGGAGCCATCGGGTCGGCCAGACAGCTCGTAAAACCCAGGTTGCACAAATTGCGGCGCAAAATATAACCGCCGGGGAACATCGTCGGCGCCGCAATACTCATGATCTCCGGGTCGATGTTCATGCGGAAAGCATGTCCCGTGAAGCCCATGACATCCGTCAGCGTCAAATGCTTTTTGTCCGTGTAGGATACGGCTCCATGAACAGCCCATGCCGCCGATGTCCACGTCTTGCTCCAATCTCTGTCCAGCGCGTATGACATGCTCGTCTTCCTCCGATTGATCAATTTGGGGGCGGCGCGAGAATTTTTCGCCGGGGCAGGCCGAGCGCTGCCCTTCGTTCCACGTACAGGCCGATTGAAATACGGATCCTCTCCTTCTGCAGCTTCGCGCGGGACCGCGAAAGGGAGTTGTAAACGCCGGCGGTCGTTGTGCCGAACAGCGAAGCGATCTCGGAAGGTGGGAGCTCCCCGAAAAAACGAGCCTCGAATATATCCCTCTCCCGTTTGTTCAAGCAGCGGATCAGCATATGGATGCCCTGCAGCGTTTCCTTCCGAATCAGACATTGCTCCGGGTTAGAGCCGTTCTTGGACGCCTCCTGCGCTTGGCTTGCCAGATGGAACAGGATGCTGTCAATATCGCCCCAATCCACGGACTCCGCATCCGTGACGCAGCGAGGCTGTTCTTGCTTTCCCCCCGCAAAGCTTTCGAAAGGACGCTCGTTGCCGTAGGGCCCGCCTCTTCTCAGCTTCATGTAAGCCTGATTGCGGACGATACGCTGCAGCCAGGCGGCGAATCGGCTGTTATCCGTAAGCGTCCCCAAATGCAGGAAAGCCCGAATAAGCGCTTCCTGCACGATATCCTCCGCCAAATATTCGTCCTTCGTCAGACTTCCGGCGAGACCGAGCGCTTTCGCGCGATGCATGCGGACCAATTCCGCGAACGCCTCCCGATCGCCCGAACGCGCGCGCTGCACCCATTCCTTCTCCCTCTCGGCCATGCTTTCCCTGCCATTCAGCAAAGGCGCGGCAGCCTGCGGCAAAACCTCCACGTCAATCCCCCCTGCTACATAGATGCCAGCATCCGCCAAAATCTATCAGGTTGCCAAAAAAACTTTTGAAAAATGTTTTATAATAAAAGCTGATTGTATTTTACCACATAAGAATTTATTAGTTTTGAATAATTTGGAAGGTCAGGATGACAAACATTTTTTATAAAGGAGCAAGCCATGGCTTTTCGATTATCGGAAGGAAATATAGAACGGTTATGCGGGACCGACAATCTTAGCCGGGGACAAGCCCTCGTCCGAAGCGGGATGGTGTCGGTTCAGCGGAAGCGCAGCCGAAGCGGCTCGCCTAATCTATATCAGGCTGCGGTCGAGAGCGCGGGCCGGAGCTACAACGTCGAGGTTCGGCTATCCGACAGCGGCGGCTTGGAGGCCGAATGCTCGTGCCTCACCTCCTTGGCGGATGACAGCCATTACTGCAAGCATATCGCGGGGGCGCTTCTCGCGATTGCGAATGAGACGCGGGCTTTAGGCGGCAATACGGGCGAGGAGCCGCGAGGCAAGGTATATATCAGCAGCGATTCCGACGAACGAACCGTGGATAAGCTGCTCGGTTTATTCGACAGTCAGCATGCAAGCCCGGCCGGCATCGGAAGCCGCCTGCTAATGGACTCGAGAGAGCTGCTGTCGGTTGAGATCACCTGTCAGCTTATTCCGATGGGCAACGGTGGCCATCGCATTGGGATCGAGTTGAAAATGGGACCGGGCCGGCTGTATATCGTGCAAAAGATGAATCTGTTCCTTCTCGCGCTGGAAAAGGGACTTGATTATCCGTTCGCCAAGCTGTTCACCTACGATCCGAAGCGATATCGTTTCTCGCCTGAGGACGATGCGGTCCTGCATAGTCTGCTGAAGATCGTAGACGAGGAGTACCTGTACCGGCACACCGTATACCGCAGCGGCTATCTTCCGACATCCGCTTCCGCAAGCGATCGTCAGATGCTCATCCCTCCTTTTGCATGGGAGCAGCTGCTTTCGTCCTTGATGCGTGCCCGCCTGGTCAAGATCGACGTGCTGCCGGAGCATAGCCGGCGACTTGCTCAGCCGGTGTCTTACGAGGGATTTGCGGTTGCGGAGCCGCAAGTGAAGCCTCCTCTTCGCTTCATGCTGGACCGCTCGCAGGAAGAGGACGGCTACGAATTGACCGCTCTGGGCTTGCAGAAGCTTGTCGTGCTTGACGCATACGGGATGGTTTTTTCCGAGGGGAAATTTTACCGCATGGACAAAGAATCGCTGGCGCAGCTTCTGAAGCTCAAATCGATCGTACTCTCGGCTTCCCGCGACGCGGTATATGCGGAACGCATCCAAATTTCCCCGGGTCAGATCGAATCGTTCATGGAACGGGTTGTCCCGGGGCTGATGAAGCTCGGCCGCGTCCAAGTGTCCGAATCCATCTCGAACCGCGTTCTGTATAAGCCGTTAAAGGCAAGGATGTATTTGGACCGGCTGAGGGGCAAATTGCTTGCGGGATTGGAATTTCATTACGGCGATATCGTCATTAACCCGCTTGATCCGACGGACAAGCCTCGCGGGGCCGACCGGATTCTGATGCGCGAGACGGAGAAGGAACGGGCGATCCTCGCCTTAATGGAGGATGAACAGTTCGGCCGAACGGAAGGCGGCTATATTATGGAAGGCGATGACGCCGAGTTTCATTTCCTTCACCATGTCGTGCCGCTGCTCGAGAGCCATTTGGATGTCTACGCCACTTCTGCCGTAAAGCTGCGCATCGCCTCCGATCAACCGCCGCCTAAGCTGCATATCGCCTGGGAGGAAAGGACGGATTGGCTTCATTTCCGCTTCCAGATGGACGGTATCACGGAGAAGGAGATTAAGGCTGTCGTCAAGGCGGTGCAGGAGAAGCGCCAGTATTACAAATTGGCAAGCGGCGCGCTCCTTCCGCTTCAGACCGGAGCGTTCGAGGCGCTGCTGCGGGTAATGAACGGCGTCGGACTGCACCAGCCGCTTTTGTTCAACGACCGTTTCTCCGTGCCGGTCGGCCGCGCTTTTTCGCTGTTGGACGCGCCGCTCGATCATCCTTCGATCAAGCTTAACCGCCCTCTCCGCGAGCTGCTCGACAATATGAAGCATCCCGACCAGCTGGACTTTCCTGTGCCTGAGCGGATGGAGCCGGTTCTGCGCGATTATCAACGATACGGCTACCAGTGGATGAAGACGCTCGCTTATTACCGGTTCGGCGGCATATTGGCGGATGAAATGGGTCTCGGCAAAACGGTGCAAAGCATCGCTTATCTCCTCTCGGCGGCGGATTCTATTCGGGAAAGCGGCCGGCCAGCGCTGATTGTGGCCCCCGCTTCTCTTATGTATAACTGGCGGAATGAGCTGGAACGGTTCGCGCCGGAGCTGCGGGTCGTCGTTGCCGACGGCAGCAAGCAAGAGAGAAGCGCGGCGATTGAGGAATCGGCTCCCGGCGCCGGGCTTCCGAACGGGGGGGAAGACGCCGGGCCGGATATCATCATTACCTCTTATCCGCTCCTGCGGCGAGACCGTCAGCAATATGCGGGCCGTCCGTTCCATACGCTTATATTGGACGAGGCGCAATACTTTAAGAACGATACAACGCAGACGGCAGCCGCGGTAAGGGAACTGCAAGCGGAGTACCGCTTCGCTCTGACGGGGACGCCGATTGAAAACCGATTGGACGAGCTGTGGTCGATCTTTCGCGCGGTCTTCCCTGAGCTGTTCCCAGGCAAGAAGGAGTTCGGCGAGCTGACGCGGGAAGCTGTCGCTAAGCGGAGCCGGCCTTTCCTGCTGCGCCGGTTAAAGTCCGACGTGCTGAAAGAGCTGCCGGAGAAGATCGAGACGATTCATTCTTCCGAGCTGCTTACCGAGCAAAAGAGGCTGTACGCCGCCTATCTTGCCAAGCTGAGGCAGGATTCCTTGAAGCATCTGGACAGCGACGACTTCGGGCGGGCGCGGATCCGCATATTGGCGGGCATTACCAGATTGCGTCAGCTATGCTGTCACCCCGCGTTATTCGTGGAAGGCTACGAAGGCAGCTCCGCAAAGTTCGAGCAGCTGCTTGAGCTGATCGAGGAGTGCAGAAGCTCGGGGAAACGGGCGCTCATCTTCTCTCAATTCACCGAGATGCTCGATATTATAAAGCGGGAGCTCGGCTACCGCGGCGTCTCCTTCTTCTATTTGGACGGCAGCACGCCGGCCGCGGAACGGGTAGAGCTTTGCAGCCGGTTTAACGAAGGCGAACGCGAGCTGTTCCTGCTCTCCTTGAAAGCGGGCGGTACGGGCCTCAATCTGACCGGAGCTGACACCGTTATTCTGTATGACCTGTGGTGGAATCCAGCCGTGGAGCAGCAGGCTGCCGACCGCGCGCATCGCATCGGCCAAAAAAACGTCGTGCAAATTATTCGTCTTGTTGCCGAAGGTACGGTCGAAGACAAAATGTACGAGCTTCAGCAGCGCAAAAAAAGCCTGATCGACGATGTGCTCGATTCGGGCGGCGAAGCGCTTTCGGCGCTCACGGAGCAGGATCTTCGCGAGATTCTGTCTCTGCAATAAGGCTTCTAAATGACAGGAGGATTTCCCTTGAAACCGTATCGTATAGGTGTCGATATCGGCACCACCAGCACGAAAGCTGTCTTATTCGACCTGCAAGGCAAAGCGCTCAGCCGCAGCGGCGTGGAGTATCCGCTCCTTACGCCTGTTCCGGACGCGGCGGAGCAAGACCCTGAGCTCATTTTCCAGGCCGTGCTTACTTCCATTAACGATTGTCTTGCGGAGGCAGGCGTGTCGGGCGATGAGGTTGCCTTTGCCGCGTTCAGCGCAGCCATGCACAGCTTGATCGTCGTTGACGGAGACGGCAAGCCGCTCACCCGCTCCATTACATGGGCGGATAACAGAAGCGCCTCTTATGCGGCAGACATAAAAAAGCGTATGGGCGGTCATGAGATCTACATGCGCACCGGCACGCCGATTCACCCGATGTCTCCGCTCGTGAAGCTCGTATGGCTGAAGGCGGAACGTCCGGAGCTGTTCAAAGCAGGCCATAAATTTATTTCGATCAAGGAATATGTCTTCTATCGGCTGTTCGGCCAGTATATCGTCGACTATTCCATCGCCTCCGCGACGGGACTGCTGAATTTGCAGCAGTTGGACTGGGACGACGAGGCGCTTGCGCTGGCGGGCGTCACGCGCGAGCAGTTATCGGTGCCTGTCCGTACGACGCACGGCATCCAAGGCTTAAAGCCCGAATTCGCAGCGGCGACCGGTCTGCCCGAAGACATGCTGTTCATCGTTGGCGCTAACGATGGCGTGCTGTCCAACCTTGGCGTCGGCGCGATCGATCCCGGCGTCGTCGCCGTAACGATCGGGACAAGCGGCGCGATCCGCACCGTGACCGATAAGCCGGTTACGGATCCGAAGGGCCGCATATTCTGTTACGCGCTCACCGAAAATCATTGGGTGATCGGCGGACCTGTCAATAACGGCGGCATCATCTTCCGATGGATTCGGGATGAGCTGGCGAACGCGGAGGTGGAAACGGCCAAACGCCTCGGCAAAGACGCTTACGAGGTGCTGACCGAAATCGCGGCGCTGGTGCCGCCAGGCTCTAACGGCCTGCTGTTCCACCCCTATCTGGCGGGTGAAAGAGCGCCGCTGTGGAACGCGGATGCGCGCGGTTCATTCTTCGGTCTTGGCATGCACCATAAGAAGGAGCATATGATCCGCGCCGCGCTGGAAGGCGTCATTATGAATCTGTATACCGTGCTGCTCGCTCTGCAGGAATTAATCGGAAAGCCGGCCCGCGTCCAAGCGACCGGCGGCTTTGCCCGTTCGGAGCTGTGGCGTCAAATGCTGGCCGACGTGTTCGACCAGGAAGTCACGGTGCCGGAAAGCTTCGAGAGCTCCTGCCTCGGCGCTGTTGTGCTCGGGATGTACGGCCTTGGCGAGATATCATCCTTAGGCGAGGTGAAGAGGATGGTCGGCGGCATCCATGCCCATCAGCCGAATCCCGAAGCGACGGAAGCTTACCGCAAGCTGCTGCGCATCTTTATCCGTCTTCCCCGGCTGTTAGAGGAAGAATACGAAGCGATTGCCGCATTCCAGCGCGAGCAAAGCTAATTTCTGCTGATTATTCGACTTTTTTCCCTTATAATAGACAAAAACGGACTTTTCATTTTTGCTGAAAAAGGTTCAAAGGGAGCTGTCGAATGGCATTATCCGTCCCCATTGTTGCAACCGCCAAAATATCCGTTCCAACGATTAAGCCGCATCTGGTGGAAAGAGTCCGGCTGCATGATGCTTTAACCGCTGCCATATCTGCCAGAATCACCCCGATTTGCGCCCCGGCGGGCTACGGTAAAACGACCTTGCTCGCGATGTGGGTGCAAAAGGCGGGGCTTCGCTGCGGCTGGTTGTCCATTGACAACATGGACAATGATGAGATTCGGTTTTGGCGGTACGTCGCCCATGCCGCAGGCAGGCTGCTGTCCGGCGATGCCGAGTCGCGAATCGTGCAGCTGGCGCAGACTCTTCCTGCTGTATCGATCATTACTTTTATCGATGCTTTGCTGAATGAACTTACCGAGCTTAAGCAGCATGCCGTCCTCGTCCTGGACGATTACCATCACATCATGAACGAGCGCATTCATAACCAGCTTTCTTATCTCATCGATTATTTGCCTGAAAGGCTGCATCTGATTATCGCAAGCCGAATGGCTTTGCCTTTCTCGACGAAAAAATGGCGGCTGATGGATCAGCCTTCGGAGAATGCCGGCGATTTGGAGCTGTCTTTCTCCCTGGAAGAAGCTTCGCGGTACATTCGCGATTGCGTCTCGGTTCCCCTCGCGACGGAGCAGATCGAGAGGCTGCAGCAGCGTACGGAGGGCTGGATCGTAGGCCTGCAGCTGGCAGCCGCTTCGCTTCGTTCGGGCATATCCTTCGAACAGCTGCTGAACAGCTTCAAAGGAGACCGCCGCGATATCGCGGATTATTTGTTCCATGAAGTGCTGGACCGTCTGCCCGATGAACTGCGCGATTTTTTGCTGGAGGTTTCCGTCCTCTTCAGAATGGATGCCGAGCTGTGCGATTCGGTGACAGGCCGGGAAGGCAGCGCCGAGCTGCTGAACGCCTTGTACCGGTCCAACCTGTTCCTCATTCCGATCGAGGATCAGCATGGCTGGTACCGATGCCATCCTTTGTTCGCGGAATATGTATCGGACCGGATGAAGAAAAGCAGCCAGCAGCGCTGGAGATTGCTCCATGCCAGGGCGAGTGAGGCTATGGCGGATCGCGGGTTTACCGGCGAGGCGATCGAGCATGCGATTGCCGCTCAACAATTTGCCCAGCTGGAGCGGCTGCTTGGACGCCAGCTCCCGCTTTCGATGAGCAGCGGCGAAATCGTCCTCCTGCTGCGGTGGTTCGACAGCTTCCCGGACGGTTACGCGATAGCGCCTGAGCTGATGCTGTTCCATGCGTTCGTGCTCGTGCTGACCGGCCGTCTGGAGGATGCCGAAGCCATGCTGAGACGGCTCGAACATCTGCATCATGAGCTCAAAGAAGAAGGAGCTTCCCGCGAACGCCTCGACGAGCTGCTAAGCGGCATTTTGTTCGTGCGGTCCAATCTGGTTTTCTCTTCGGGCCATTTCGAAGGATGGTTCGCCTTCACGGAAGGGATCCTTCATCGTCTAGCGCCGGAGAATTCGGCATTCTATACGTTCAACTATAATTTAGGCGAGCCGTTCGTTCGCAGAACGGCCATGGGAATGAACGGCGTCCTCTCGGAGGAAACCGAAAAAATGGCGCAGCTGTTCACAAGCGCGCTTGATTCGCACGGCTGGGAAGAAGCGCTCATCAATTTGTACGTCAAGCTGTCGC
Organism: Paenibacillus nanensis; assembly: GCF_003583765.1. Classification (GTDB taxonomy): domain Bacteria; phylum Bacillota; class Bacilli; order Paenibacillales; family Paenibacillaceae; genus Pristimantibacillus; species Pristimantibacillus nanensis. Next base: position 719,391 of record NZ_QXQA01000001.1, on the reverse strand, counting down.
TCGCGGAGGGGTATTATGAGTGGAATCGGCTCGAGGACTGCCGAAGGCTGCTCCGAAGCATCGAACAAGCCGTATTCAAGCGAGGCTTGCCCGGTCTGCTCATTCCTCACAGGCTGACGGAAGCGCGCTGTTATATGGCGGCAGGCAAGCCGCTGCTCGCCAACCAGGCATTCGAAGAAGCATGGGCGATCGCTTTGGCCGCGCCGGAGGGACCATGGCTTGATGAGCTTCGCGCTTTTCGGCTTCGCATGTACCTACAAGAGGGAAAGCTCGCCGCAGCCAAGCAAGCCGCAGAGGAATTAAAGCTCAGCCCATCGGACAAGCCGACTTTCAACCGGGAGTTCCGCTACCTGTCGTATGTCCGACTGCTTAGCAAGCTTCGCAAGGAAAACGACGCCCTTATAATGCTGGAGCTGCTGCGGCCGCAGACAGAGAGGGAAGGTTTGTTATCCAGCCTGGCGGAAAACGCCATGCTTCAAGCTTTGCATCGTTACCAGCTCGGCCATATGGAGGAGGCGCTGCCGCTGCTTCATGAAGCGCTGCTGATCGGCGAGGCGAATGGCTATATCCGCACGTTTACGGATGAAGGAGACGCGATGAAAGCGCTGCTGGAACGGTATGCCGCCGCTCAGAGCTCTTCCGGCGAATCGGCGGCGCTTGGAGAAGCTAAGGCTGTATCAGCCGATTATCTCGGCAGGCTGCTTGCCGCTTTTCCCGCGCCCAAAAAAGCCCGTCAAATTGCAGCCGCTAAGCTTGCGGAGCCGCTTACACGCGTCGAGCAAGAGCTGCTTCGCCAGCTTCAAGCAGGGGCAAGCAATAAGCAAATTGCGGCGGAGCTGTCGTTATCGGAAGGGACGGTAAAGGTCTATCTATCCAACCTGTACGGCAAGCTCGGCGTCTCTTCACGGACCCAAGCTCTTATCGCCGCTCAAAAAATGGGACTTTGAAAAAAGCCGCCGATGGAATCGGCGGCTTTCTGTTTAGAATTATGTTACGGCAGTAAGAGGCGGGAAAGCTCCGCGAAATCTGTCGCCGTATCATGAGGCTGATGCCCCTCTTCCGGCTGCTGCCCGCGATGGTTGAACCATATAACCGACCAGCCCGCCTCAAGCGCGCCGATCACATCATTGCGCCAAGAGTCGCCGATATAGACGCACTCATCGGGACGAGTGTCTGTCCGCTCGTTTACATGCTGGAATAGCCGCGTATCCGGCTTATCCCATCCGGCTTCCCCGGAAATGAAAATGCGGTGCTGCGGGACGAGCTTCGTCAGCTCCATCGCTTCGATTTTCCTCCGTTGATGCCCGCCTGCTCCATTTGTAATCAGACCGACTATTTTCCCCGAAGCCTGCAAGCGTTCGATGAGCTCCCGCGCGCCGTTGAACATTTCAATGTCGTATTGGCAGCCTAAATAAGCAGCCTGAATCTTAGCGGCTTGCTCTTCGCTAAGCCGGACATCAAACTCCGCCAGCGCGCGCCTGAAGCGCTCCATCCGCATCCATTCCGTCGCCTCGCCCGTCTCCATCGCGCCGGCGCCTCCAAGCTCCAGCGATAAGATATCGCTGTAGTATCGAAGCCGGTGATAGGCCTTCTCGAACGGAAAGCTGCCGGGATTCTCGACCCATTCCCACACCGCCTTCCGGAACGGAATGAGATGGTCGTATAACGTATCGTCTACATCAAAAAATATCGCTTTTTTCATCGCAGGGTTCCTATCTTTTTTCTCTATCTTAGCCTGAGCGGCCGGGGTCATTCAATAGCTGGCGCTACCCGTTACGCAGCCATCCGCATCAAGCAGGAGCTCGTCGTAAACGAATGACCGGTTTTATGAAACGTCGGCGTCTGAAAACTGCCGACCGCATAAACGATATTTTGCCAACGGTAGCCTTCATAAATCAGCATAACCAACTCTTGTACCCGACCTTCGCGGAATGCTTCCGCCGCTTCCCGCAGCAAATCCTCCTTCTTCTCGTCGGACTCCTTGTTCCTCCGCGATCCCGGCGCTGCGGTCTCCGCTAATTCCAAATCTTTGCGTATCCGCCCCATCGCCTGCCGCGCCCGGTGCAAAGCAGCCTTCACCGCGCCATCCGTCGTCCCAAGTCCGCTCGCCGTCTCGGCAATGGAATAACCAAATGCCTCCCGGAGTATAAACACCGTCCTCTGCAGCGGGGATAATCGCTTTATTAAAGCCTCCAGCATTTGCTCCAAGTCAAACCGGGCATGACCGGAGTGGTCCGCATCGAAGCGCAGCATTCCCTCTAGAAGCTCGTGATAGGCCGCTTTTCTTCGGCAGCTGTCAATCCAAGCGTTTTTGGCGGTGCGCAGCAGAAGCGCCTCCGGGTTCGCATGGCCGTTTTTTTTCAATCGGCTAAGCGTCTTTGTCCATGCGGTCTGCGTTAAATCCTGCGCTTCCCATTCCGACCGCGTAAGCGCCAGACAATAACGGTACAGGGAGGATTGGAGCTCCTCCCAATTCAGTTCCGGTAATCCGCTTAATACGTGCATTCCATAACCTCCCTGCAGCTGGCATGCCTTATGCCTTTATTCAGTAAACGAACGAACCCCGCAAAAGGATACGCCTTTTATTTTTTTTATTTTATTTCGCAGTACCCGTATCTTTCAACCGCACTCGGCCGTTTACGTGGCGTAACCAAAAAAATAATGGCGTGGAGGTTAATCGTTATGAGCAATTACATCCCTTACGTCGTGGAACAAACGAACCGCGGCGAACGCTCGTATGACATTTATTCAAGGCTGCTTAAGGACCGGATCATCTTTGTCGGATCCGCAATTGACGACGTTGTAGCCAACAGCGTCATCGCCCAGCTTCTATTCCTTACGGCGGAGGATCCCGATAAGGACATTCATATGTACATCAACAGTCCGGGAGGCTCCGTAACCGCCGGTCTTGCGATTTATGATACGATGCAGTTCATCAAACCGCAAGTCTCGACCATCTGCACCGGGTTCGCGGCATCCTTCGGAGCAATTCTGCTGCTGGCCGGCGAGAAGGGCAAACGATTCGCTTTGCCGAACAGCGAGATCATGATTCATCAGCCTCATGGCGGCGCGCAAGGCCAAGCCAGCGATATTGCGATTAGCGCAAAACGGATATTGAAAAACCGGGAGCAGCTCAACCGGATTACGTCCGAGCGGACCGGCCAGCCGCTTGAAAAGGTGGAACGGGATATGGACCGGGATTTCTTCATGAGCGCGGAAGAAGCGTTACAATACGGGATTATTGACAAGGTGATCACACGCCAGTAATCTACTAAACTTGCCTATGAAGGATGCGGACAGCGAAATTAGGCCGATTTTTCATAGGCAAGGCATATCCACTTGAGCAGTCTGCGCATAGAATAGAGGGTAAATATTTATTCTCATATAAAGGAGGTAACCGCATTGGCTCAATCCAACAACAACAAACCTTCCTCCCCCTCCGTTCTACCGCCAAGCATTGTGGATATGCTGGTAACGAACGTGCTCAACAAAAATGGGGTGCAAATTAATAAAAATAGAATTCCCCCGGAAAAGAAAGAAATGCTGCAGCAAATGGTCACGGACCTTTCGAAACAAGTCGATACCTTCGTCGAGTCGAATAAAGACATCGAAAAGAACGCGGATAAAAACGCAAATAAAAAAACAATAACAAACCCTATTAAAAAGCCGACTAGAGAACCGATTAGAGAACCGATTAGAGACTCCATTCGAGAAGCTATTCGGGAATCCATTCGAACCCCGATCAAAAACACAAATAAAAAACCGATTAAAAACAGACTTAGAACGACAAATAGATCTCCCAAAAAATCGAAATAACAAAACGTCAGCGGGCTTGGGACATTGCTCTCAAGCCCTTTCGTATTGCCGCAGCTCTCCAATTAAAAAAAGCATGAACCGCAGTCCATGCTTTTTTTCGTTCCTATCTTTTCTTCATCAATTGGTCCAAGATGGCGTTCCATTGGGTTAATACTGAGGATTCGGGTTCAGCAGCTGCCGTTTCCGTCTCGGCCACAACGGCCTCCTGCTTTTTGAGCATACGTCTCCGCTTTGCTTTATTCCGATTCGCTTCTGCAATTAAGGAGTCCATGATGCGCTCATTAATCTGTCTTAATTGCTCTTGGATCTGTTCGTTCATTACAGCACATCCAGTTTGACAACAATGGCCAACAAGATTTGCAGCAAGACTTGGATATTAACGGCAAGATCGGTGTCCGTCGTCGTTACCGACACGCATCTGGAATTATCGATGATCGTTTTTTGCCTATTCGCTTGCCTTGTTCTAATAAACTGGGTGACATCCTGAGCTACGGCTCTCCCTTGATCGGAGTTTCCTACGGCTATGCTGATTACAGCGGCGATCGCCGCCTGCAAGTTCGCTTGAATGCCTACTGCCACTTGCGTATCTGTCGTGTTGACCGTAACGTCCTCGGAATCTCTGACAATAATCCATTCGACGGACCTTTGTCTCGTGACATTAACTTGCTCATCTCTCTGCGTAACCGTCGCATCATCTTCCCTGCAGGACGTGCAATGGTCAAGCGCTCTCCATTTACGTCTACCTGTCATGTGGATATACCTCCTATTCTTCTATTACAAAATATCGATTCTGGCGATAAGAGCCAGCAAGATTTGGAACAATACTTGAACATTAACAGCAACATCGGTATCTGTTGTTGTAATGGTAACATCTTTGGAGTTTTCAATAACGACAATTTGTCTGTTGAGCTGCTCGACTTCACTGGCTTGAAGAAGCTCCTGCGCGATTTCCTGACCTCTGTCATTGTCACCTATGATAATGCTAATAACCAACGCGATCGCAACCTGCAAACCTACCTGAAGTGACACTGCAGCCTGGGTGTCCGTCGTCTCCACTCTTACATTGCAAGATTCGCGAACAATGATCAGTTCATTTGAATCCTGGTCGGTGCTGGCGAATTGTTCTGCGCCTTGTCTGAGAACCGCTCGAGACTTCCTGACCCTGTTAAAGCTTCTAGCCCTTTTATTGATTCTTCGATTTACAAAACCCATCACTTTTCCTCCTTTCGCTTGTACTCTATTCTACGAACGATAGCAGAGAAATGACTGGACAAATCTACTAATGATAATGACCATTTCTAGTATGCTAAAGGTAGTGTTAAGGATATATATCCACGCATAAATCATGCGGGCAAAGACAAACTATAAAGGTTGGGTATGTCTGGTGATACCCTCAAGCTAAAGAAGAAAGGTGATGAGCTTAAGGTGAAGCGAGTTAGAGAATTAATGTCCAAGGATTGCAAGACCGTAACCCTGCAGGATAATGTTCATGAAATCGCGGTAATTATGGCTGAAAACGATATCGGGTTTGTTCCGGTTGTTGAAGTAGAGGACAAAACAAAGCTGATCGGAGCTGTTACGGACCGCGATCTTGTCGTTCGCGGCTATGCGCAAAAACGTCCCGGCTCCTGCCCGGTTAGCGATGTGATGAGTGAAGCGCTTGTTACCGTATCCCCGGATACGGATGCGGAAGAAGCGGCCGACATTATGGCTAAGCATCAAATCCGCCGCCTCCCAGTCGTCGAAGACGGTCGCTTGTGCGGTGTCATCTCCCTAGGCGATTTGGCGCTTGGCAACACGACCGGCCGCGATGCCGGACAAGCCCTCAGCGAGATTTCCGAGCATTCGAACACGAATACGAACACTTATCTCCAATAGGCCTAGTTATACAAATAAACCCGTCTGCGTTCTTGCCGCAGACGGGTTTATTATCCCTGCTTATTAAAATTTGTATTACACCATAACCTTGCAAATATCGTTCGTAAACTCAACCGGGTCCTGAATCGTCAGCCCTTCGATAAGCAAAGCTTGGTTATAAAGCAGCTGCGTATACAGATTGAATTTTTCCGTATCGCTGCCGTACGCTCTCTTTAACGCTTGGAACACGTCGTGACCTACGTTAATTTCGAGCACCTTATCCGCTTTAATATCCCCGCTGTCCGGCATTGCTTTTAAAATCTTTTCCATCTCAATCGACAGCTCCCCTTCAGCAGACAGGCATACCGGATGGCTTTTCAGCCGCTTCGAGGCTTTTACCGCTTTGACTTTGCCGTCAAGCAGCTTTTGCATGCTTTCGAACAGCTCTTTATTTTCCTTCTCCTCATTATCGGCGTTTTTATCGTCCGCCTCGGATTCGATGCCAAGATCTCCACTCGATACCGACTTAAATTCCTTCTCTTTGTAATTCATGATCATCTTGATCGCGAACTCGTCAATATCGTCCGTCAAATAAAGAATTTCGTACCCCTTATCGAGCACAAGCTCTATTTGCGGCAGCTTTTCAATTCGTGCGATCGATTCGCCGGCCGCATAATAAATGTATTTTTGATCCTCTGGCATACGGCTGACGTATTCGTCCAAGCTGACAAGCTTCTTCTCTTTCGAGGACGTGAACAGCAGCAGATCCTGCAATTCCGCTTTGTTCATGCCGTAATCGTTGTAGACGCCGAATTTCAGCTGGCGGCCGAACGCTTTGTAGAAGGTTTCGTATTTGTCGCGTTCGTCCTTCAACATGCTTTGCAGCATCCCTTTAATTTTGTTTTTAATATTTTTTGCGATCAGCTTGAGCTGACGGTCATGCTGCAAAAGCTCGCGGGAGATGTTCAGCGACAAATCCTCGGAGTCGACCATGCCCTTCACGAAGCTGAAGTAATCAGGCAGCAGATCCGCGCATTTGTCCATAATAAGGACGCCGTTGGAATACAGCTCCAAGCCCTTTTCGTATTCCTTCGTATAGTAATTGAAAGGCGCGCTTTCCGGGATATAAAGAATCGCGTTGTATACAACCGCGCCGTCAGCGCTGACATGCAGATGCTTAAGCGGCTTGTCGAAGCCGTAACGCTTCTCCGCGTAGAACGACGCGTAATCCTCTTCGGTCAGCTCGTTTTTGTTGCGCCGCCAGATCGGCACCATGCTGTTGATCGTTTGCTCCTCGACGACCTCTTCGAACTCGTCGCTGCCTTCCTTCGGCTTCGAGGTTTTCATATCCATCTTAATCGGATAACGGATAAAGTCGGAATATTTCTTTATGATGGCGCGAAGGCGGTAAGGCTCAAGGTACTCGTCGTACTGCTCGTCCTCCGTGTTCGCTTTAATCTTCATCACGATTTCCGTGCCGACGCTATCCTTCTCCGCAGGCGTGACCGTATAGCCGTCTGCGCCTCTTGACACCCAACGGTATGCCTCGTCGCTGCCCAATGCTCTGGACGTCACGATGACCTCATCGGCAACCATAAACGCCGAATAGAAGCCAACGCCGAATTGGCCGATAATGTTATGGCCGTCCTTCGCTTCATTTTCCTGCTTAAACGCAAGCGAGCCGCTTTTTGCAATAACGCCTAGATTATTCTCTAATTCCTCCGCTGTCATACCAATACCCGTATCTGTAATCGTTAAAGTCCGGCTTTCTTTGTCAGGCGTTACTTTAATGTAATAGTCCTCTTTGTTAAAAACGAGGTTGTCATCCGTCAGCGCTTTATAATAAATTTTGTCGATCGCGTCGCTGGCGTTGGAAATAAGCTCCCTCAGAAAAATTTCCTTTTGCGTATAAATGGAGTTGATCATCATCTCAAGCAATCGTTTGGATTCCGCTTTAAACTGCTTTTTAGCCATGCCTTTGCAATCCCCTTTCGTTCTCGATGTTAGCACTCCTCATCTATGAGTGCTAATCCTTATTTTTATATACCATACTCCGAAAATTGCTGTCAACAAGCAGGCTGAATTATCCATATAAAAAAAGCCCGCGCCATCGTTATGGCGCGAGCTACAATTAATAAGGATTAGGCCTGCGAATACGAAATTTCGCGTTCTTGGAACACTCTGATCACGACGCCAAGCGCGCCCAGCGATTTCGGAAACCCCGCGTAAGGCAAACAATGCATTACCGCTTCAACGATTTCTTCCGGCGTAAGACCGGCATTCAATGCGGCGTGAATGTGAAAGTCCAGCTGACCTTCGGCTCCCTGTGTCACAAGCGAGGAGATCGTAATCAGCGATCGCTGCTTCAGATCAAGGCCCGGTCTCGAATAGATGGATCCAAAAGGAAACTCGATAACCATCTTGGCCATATCCGGACTAAATTTGCGCACATTTTCCACCGTTTGGCGCAATATTTCCGGACTCACCATCTTGCCAAGCGTTTCCATTCCTTTTTCATATGCTTTGGAATCCATAGTAGATCAATCTCCTCTCTTCCTCTAGTCCAAGCTTAGCAGACGCGTTAAGATTGGCGGTATCTCGGCAGGATCGACCATGACCTCGATAACGGTCGCTACTTTCGAATTCAACGCCTCGGCCACTGCTTCCACAATATGCGCGGTATGATGGCAGCGGTACGCCTTTGCCCCCATTGACGCCGCAAAGCCGCTTGCATCGAGCGCATGCTCGTAGACCGCTCCGACAGAACGTCCGGTGTTATAGGACATCCCCTTATCCACCATATCCAAACGTCCGTTGTTCAAAACAAAGAAGATAACCCGCGCTCCATGATTAACCGCAGTCGAAATTTCGGTCCCATGCATCAGCAAGCATCCGTCTCCTGTAATACAGACAACCGGACGGTCAGGCTGGGCGATTTTGGCTCCAATCGAATAACCGATTGCCGCTCCCATTGCGATGAACACTTCATCGAAGTAGAACGTGCCTGGCTGAGGAAGGTCCAAATGCTGGACAGCATAGAAGGAGTGGCTTCCCGCATCGCCGAAGAGCATCGCGTCATCCGGAAGCGCGGAACGAAGCGCTCGGAAGGCGTCGCCGGCCGTGAGCAGCTTCTCTGTATTCGAGTTAGGCTCAAATACCGGGCGAGTGAGCAGCGCATAATCATTTTCGCGTCTTTTGGCCCCCGCCGCTTGGATCACATGGATAAGATTGGATTTCAAATCACCCAACACGATCTCCGTCGGGACCGCAACCGACTTGCCCGCAAAGGTCAGATCGTATTCGAATTGGAGCATCTTCTTCGGTTTCATCTCTTCCGTAAAGCCTGACAGAGACATGTCGCAAAGCTTGCTGCCGATGACGATCATCAGGTCAATGCCGGAACGCATATAGTCCATGGCATGCCTAGAGCCTCCAAGACCATATCCGCCCATATAAAGAGGGTGATAGGTCGATATGGCTCCCTTGCCGCCGGGCGCCGTCACGATAGGGATGCGCCAATGCTCCGCAATCGTCTGAATCTCCTCGAAAGCCTCCGCCATAACAGCGCCTTTTCCTAAAAATAGAACAGGGCGCTCCGCCTCATTCAGCATCGACAGCGCACGGTCGACGACTCTCGCCACAAGCGTAGAGGTGTACTGCGGCAGCGGAATAAGGAACTCTTCAACGTCTTCCATCAATACGTCAAATGGTATGCATAAATGAACCGGACCGCGCTCGCCGGTATAAGCCTTCTCGATTGCATGACGCAAATAGAGCGGCAGCAGATCGCCACGCTCGATCCTTGCGCTGAATTTCGTAACAGGCTCGAACATCTTCACCAAGTCCGTGCCAAATTGGCTGGAGTCCTGGCTGAGCGCGCGCCCCGTCTCTTGCATCGTCGGCTGTCCCGTAATAAACAGCACCGGAAGATTGAACTCTCTCGCTTGTCCAGCTGCCGTAATGAGATTGGTGCCGCCTGGACCGGACGTTCCGATTGCGACTCCGATCCCTCTGCTGCCGATCGAAAAGCCCGAGGCTTCATATCCGCAGCCCGTTTCATGACGGCCAAGCACATATTCAATTTCTTGACTATCCAGCTCAAGCATAAGCGGGGAAATCGATTTGCCGGGAATCCCGAAGACGTGACTGACTCCCCAGCTCTTAAAATGATCAACGATAATGGAATAAACCTTCTTCTTCATCTTGTCTCCTTAAAAAAATGGATTGCCTATCGGCTGCTTAGTAATAATTGCTCCAATTGCTCTGCTGGCAGCGGTTTATAATAGTAGTAACCCTGCACCTCCCGGCATCTTAGCCGTTTTAAGTAATTGAGCTGTTCCTCGGTTTCCACGCCTTCCGCGATGACGTCTATACCTAAGTTGTAAGCCATGGCGATGATGGTAGACACAATGTCCGCGTCAATCGAATCGGTCATGATGTCGCGAATGAAGGATTGATCGATCTTAAGCCTGTCAATGGAGAACAGCTTCATATAATACAAATTGCTGTAGCCTGTCCCAAAGTCGTCAATGCAAATGGGGATTCCCAGTTTTTTGAACTCGCCTAGAACCTCGATCGCGAAGTTGACGTCCATCGTCATCGATTCCGTGATCTCCAGCTCCAAATATTTCGGGTCAAGTCCGGTCTCCAGCAGGATGCTTTGCACGGTTTCGACCAGGTCTCTCTTCAGAAACTGGCGCGTCGACAGGTTGACCGATACTTTCATCGGAGGAATGCCTTTGGCGATCCACTCCATGTTCTGCAGGCAGGCCGTTCTGATGACCCACTCTCCGATCGGCACGATAAGTCCTGTCTCTTCCGCTATCGGAATGAATTTAGCCGGGGAGATGAGCCCGAGCGTTGGATGATTCCACCTGATGAGCGCCTCCGTGCCGATGATTCTGCCTGTCTCCACATCGATTTGCGGCTGGTAATGAAGGAGAAACTCATTGTTCTGCAGCGCTTTGCGAATCGAGCTCTCCAGCGTCAGCTGCTCAATGCCAAGGCTGCTCTTGGCCGCCCTATAAATGGAGTAATTGTTTTTGCCCGCGTCCTTCGCCAGATACATCGCAATGTCGGCATGCTTCATCAGCGTCTCCGCGTCGAGACCGTCTTGCGGGTAGTAGGCGATGCCGATACTCGCGGTAATATAGAGCTCATAGTGGTCGACTACAAAAGGCACCTCGAACGCTTTGATGACATCCTCTGCCGCTTCGATGGCTTCCTTCTGGTCCTTCATATCCTTGAGAAGAATCGTAAACTCGTCTCCGCCCATTCTCGACACGATATACTTCGATGAACGGCTGCATAATTTAAGACGTTCCGCCACAAGCTGAAGTAGCAGGTCGCCGTTGTTATGGCCCAAGTTATCGTTAATTTTTTTTAAGCTGTCCAGATCTAGGAACAGAAGCGCGAAGCTTTGTTTTTCGCCGTCGGTCGAGTCGAGCAGCTTGTCCAAATGCTGCGTGAAAAACCGCCGGTTCGGCAATCCGGTCAAATCGTCGTGATAAGCCAGATGGTTAATTTGCTGCTCCGCTTTCGAACGCTCCGTAATATCGCGGAACTGCGCAAATGCGCCCATAATCATTTTGTTCTCGTCATAGATCGGGAACGCGTCGAACAGGCATACCAGCTTCTCGCCTTGATTGCTTTGCCTGATGCTAATCTCCATATCCTCATAGACAATGCCGTTATGCAGCACTTCGCTAATATATTGGCTGACCTTCAGCTCAGCGATTGACTTATGAAGCACATCCTGCTTCTTCAAATCGGTAATATATTCGGCGAACTGGTTATACTCTGTAATCTTTCCGTCGCGGTCTGTAATAATGATTCCGTTTCTGGTCGTCTCGATAACGACTTGATTCAGAATATGAAGCCGCCTGTTTTGCTTCTTGAGCAGCAGCTCTCTCTCAATCGAATCTACAACTGTACATAGCATCGCAAGGAGAAACGGATTATGCTGATCGATGGATGTCATGATCGTGATTGTTCCGAGCAAATTGCTGACATCCGTATATTGGAACGGCACCGAATAACAAGCGCTATTCTCTAAAAAACGGAAATAATGGTCGCGCCCAGTCAGCTGGAACGGCTCCCGGTGATCAAGCGCGAGATTGATGCTGTTCGTTCCGGCTTCCTTCTCGGAGAAGACAAGTCCGACTTGAATGCCGGATTGGCTGACGATATTGCGAATCGCTTCATCGCCCGCCATCTCAAGCACGCAGCCCTTCTCATCCGTTATAAGAATCAGAAGGGGCAGGCCTTTCATCAGCATCAGCATCTTGTGAACGAAGAAGTCAATTACTGACAAAATCTCCTCATATTCCGCTCTTTTCTCAGAGAGCTCCGCTTCACTGTAGAATTGAGTGAACGCAGGAACAACTTCCGGATTTATCCCCATCTTCTCGCATCTGTCCTTCGACTGTTTTATCCAAATCTCGTTATTCATCTTGCTCCTCATTTCTACCTTGCGATCTCAATAAAAAACGATAGAATCTATGCAAGTAAAAAAACGCCAGCAAATAGGGACTCCTCGGTAACAGTCAAAATCTCTTCGCTGACGTATTTGTTCGCTTAAACGGTACTAAATTCTATTTTATCGCAGTGCAGAATATCGTTCAATAAGAATATGCAAGATTTCGATTATATTAGACGTGTATCATTTTACCATATGCGATTACAACAAGAATAGATGTATGATACGATATAAAGGCCCTTATCATTCGACAAAAAACGAGTGAGTTCCGGCTAAATCCACCTTGCGGAGTGCGGAAAAAATGGAATCCCATCTGACCATGTATATCACGCTAGTCGTAACCTCTGGCGTACTGAGCGTGTTCTTATGTATATACGCGTTCAGCAAAAGAAAGCATTTGCTGGCCGCCCGGCAACTAGCCTTACTGACGGCATTGCAGTCCATTTACATATTCGGTTTCGCTTTCGAGCTGAGCAGCGACAGTCTGGACGAAATCAAACGCTGGATTGCGGTCGAATATATCGGCATCGCTTTTACGCCCGTCGTCGGGCTCCTTCTCGTGCTGCGGTATATAGGCAGGTCGTTATCGCGCGCGGCGACTGCCGCCCTGTTCGTTATCCCCTCAATAACCCTTATCCTTGTTGCGACCAACGATTTTCACGGACTTTTTTATAAGCTGATTTATTTGCGGGAAAATACGCCTTCGCCTATGGCCGACATGGTGATCGGCAAGTGGTACATTGTGCATGGCGCTTATACGTTCGGCTCCTTGCTTGCCGGCGGGGTCATGCTTCTTCGGCAGTGGAAAAAAACGAATAAAGCGTACCGCAAGCATCTCGTTACGCTCGCAGGCGGACAATTCATCCCCATGATCGCTTCCTTCCTCTATTTGATGGGCATTACCCCCTATGGGATGGACATCGTGCCGATCGTGTTATGCGGCACCTCCGCCATGTACTTGTGGGCGCTGCTGTCGATCCAGATGCTTCGGCTATCCCCAATCGCGAAGGAAAGCTTGTTTGAAAGCATGCGCGAAGGCGTGCTTGTCCTCGATCAATCGGAGAGGCTGACCGACTACAACGGCGCGGCCAAAAAAATGCTGCCCGAGCTTGAAATGGGCATGATCGGTCATTCGCTCGATTCCGTGTGGAGAAAACTAACAGGGGAGGATTTCCCGATTCAAAGAGGCGCAGACGGGATGCAGGGGCATCTGCAGCGGGGGCACGGCGCGACGCGTTCCGAATATGAAGTCCGTTCATCTACGATAAAGAGGCAAGGCGGGGAAGCATTGGGCTGCCTGCTGATGCTGATCGACGTGACCGAGCAGCGGCAGCTGCAGGAACAGCTGAAGCAGCAGGCTTATTACGACGCATTGACCGGTATCATGAACCGGGCCCGATTTATCCGGCAGTCAAGAGCTTTGCTGCAAGAGGCTGATCCTATTCGGCCAAGCGCTTCGCTTATCTTGTTCGATATCGATCATTTCAAAGGCTTCAACGATACTTACGGCCATGAAACGGGCGATGCCGTCCTGCTGCATACCGTGTCCGCATGCCGTGACCAGTTGCCGGATAACTGTCTGTTCGCGCGATATGGAGGCGAAGAATTCGTCGTGTTTATGCCCGCATCCGAACAATCCGAAGCGCTCGAGGCGGCCAACCGGCTCCGGTCGGCCATTGAAGCGGCCCAACTGGAAACGGAGTTCGGCAGCTTAACCGTTACGGCAAGCTTTGGCGTTGCGGCCTATCGTTCCGGCGATACGCTGGAGGTGCTGCTCCGCGAAGCCGATTCCGCGTTATATGAAGCCAAGCGGCTAGGAAGAAACCGGGTGTCCGTCTTTCACAAAGAATCCCCGGCCCCAGCTTGATCGACGATCGCACGCTCCGGCCGTTCGCTCATGTATTGGCTTAAAAATCGAATGACGGTCTCATCATACAATCGCGGGTTCGTCTGGCGAGCCAATCCGTGACCGGCGCCGGGTACGATTAGAAGCTCCTTCTGGACTTGAGCGCTCTCGTACAACGGCTTCACCATGCGAAATGGAACAAATACATCCGCATCCCCATGGATAAACAACATCGGGGTTTTGGATTTTTTCACTTGCTTCAACGCCGAGGCTTCGCCGAAGGAATAACCCGCTCTAAGCTTGGTGATGAGACTTGTTGCATGCAGCAGCGGAAAGGCTGGCAGCTTGTACATGCGGCGAAGCTGATAGGCGAGCTGTTCCTTCGCCGAGGTGTACCCGCAATCCTCAATAATGGCCTTCACCTGGCTCGGGAGCTCCTCACCGCTCGTCATCATGACCGTAGCGCCGCCCATCGAAATGCCGTGCAGCACGATCTCCGAGTTACCGCCATTCTTATGAAGGATCTGCTGAATCCATCCGACGTAATCTCGGCGCTCCGGCCAGCCAAACCCGATAAAGCCGCCTTCGCTTCTGCCATGCCCTCTAGCGTCAGGCAGCAGCACATTAAACCCTAATATTTCGTTGTACATTTGCGCTAGGCTGCCCATGCTCTGGGCTTGTCCCGAATACCCGTGCGCTAGAATGACCGTTGCGCATGACGGCGTGTCGGCAGGCAAGTAGTAAGCGCGCAGCGAAAGCCCGTCTTCCGAAGTCATGCTCCATTCCTGAAACGTCTGCTTTGCCCACCACGCTTCCAGCCGTTCCTTAGAAGGATCGCTCGCATCGGTTACCGCCAAGTCGGGATTTCCGTTCAGAAAGTCTTTGTCCGATCGAGCGATCGCGACCCGATAGAAATAAAAGCCGGTAAGCGTCAACGCCGCCAGAAGCAGTATTACAACAATTGCAATCATCACGTGAATCACCTTTCCCGCAAAAGGCGACTGCCCGGCAGGCGCCTAACAGGCCGGCCGAGCAGTCGCCTTTCCTCTTCGAAAATGCGGTTCGATTAATGGGCGTATCTTGAAATCACTTGGTCAAGCAGAGCGGCGACGTGCTGCGGTCCGCGCTGTACATCGTCCTGCGAGATCTGTACTCTGACAAACGATTCGTCCATATCCATCGCTTCCGCGAACATGCCGAACAGGCTGGTCGCTTTGCGGTCGATTTGAAGCAGCAGCTCAAGGCTTGTGCCGTAATTGCGGAGGAACACAAGCTCCAGCTCATCCAGACGTCCGCGGTAGGAGCCGGAATATGGCACGAACTCAAATTCTTGAACGAATGGGGAATGGGAGCCGCCGAGTCTTGGCGCGTACATCGTTTCCGCTTCGCGAAGACGGAAGCCGAGCATCTCGATCGCATGCAGAACGGCGCTCATAGCCGGCGTCGCCACAACCTCGATGCGGTCATTGTCCGTCGGATCCATTGCGGAGCGGATATCCGCCGTTGTTTTGATCCAGACCGGCGTTCTGCCGATCGATAGCGGCGTGTTCGGCGCCAGCTGGAATGCGAAGCCGATCTCCCTCCGCTCATTTGGCTGCACGTCGATCGGAGGCGTTACCCGCACTCTTCCAAGCTCCACATTCTGCTGCACCTTCGAATCGTTTACTTCCTTGATGTAGTATGTCATAACGGATAGATCGATACCCTCGATGCGCTGTGCCACCGCTCCGCCTTGGATTCTTACCACTCCGCGAATTTCTTCGCCCGGGTAGTAGTTCGTTTTCTCCAGCAGCGTATCCACCTTTGCCGAACCAATTCCCACACTTGCCATCATACGGTTAAAAAATGACATCCCATTCGCTCCTTCGATTTAATAAGTATGGATGAAACTGGATAAATCCAACATCCTTATCATATCAAATTTTACGTAGAAGGAAATGATTTGGTCGCAAAAAGAATAGGACCCATTATTAAATGAGTCCCGCTTCCAGCTCGTCCAGCTTTTCGCATATTTCGTTATGCCATTCCATATCCCCCTGCTCATATGCGAGATAGGCCAGCGATTTCAGCGAATCCAGCTTGCGGACAAGCTCCAGATTAACAGCCAGGCAGTGGACAAGCTCCTGTCTCTCCGACAAGGAAAGTCTCTCGTAGCTGCCTCCTGCGAGCTTCGCCTTCAAAGCAAGCTCTGCCATTCGCCGGTGAACTGCGTGAATCGCAACCATGGTTTCCGTCAACCATCCTTCCCAAGCTAAATATAAATCGTTGTAGTATTCAGGATAGCCCGACTGACGGCGTTCATTCACAGGTACGATTAAAAAGTTATGCAAGCCGCGCGTTCTTCTCGTTCTATTGTCCGGTCACAAAAAGAATAGAGATATGACAAACTTGTAATATGTTATGTATGCCTAAATATACTTTTAAATAATGGATAAGATCTGTTGTTTACGATATGCGGCTCTCTACCACGACCCTTCCTATCCCGCAGTTATGAAGGAACGATAGAATTTTTTTAGATTTGCCCTATATTTCCAAAACAACTCATGTTAGAATAAGTAACATTAAATACAAGCCCAGTAGGATTCATGTTAGCAAACCTGCCTTTCGTTTTCTGAATAATCCGATTGTTCTGACTAATGATATTAGCTGGCGAGGAGGATTACATTGATGGACGAATTGCTGCAAATCGAGCATTTGACAACATCCTTCAAAATCTCGGATGACTATTACGCGGCGGTGGACGATGTCTCGCTTACGGTTAGAAAGAACGAAATCGTCGCGATCGTCGGAGAATCGGGCTCCGGGAAAAGCGCGCTTGCATTCTCTATTATGGGCTTGCACAACAGAGCCTCGATAACCGGAACGATTCGATTTAACGGTCAAAATCTAGTAGGCCTTCCTCCTTCCAAAATGAACAGCCTTCGCGGTAAAGAAATAGGCATGATCTTTCAAGACCCTCTGTCCGCGCTAAATCCTCTCATGATTGTTGGCGCGCAAATAGAGGAAGCGCTGATCCTGCATCAACCGAGCCTCTCCAAAAAGGAACGAAAACATAGAGTGATCGAACTGCTGACGCAAGTCGGTATTCCATCCCCCGATCTCGTCTACGAGAACTATCCCCACGAACTATCGGGCGGCATGAGGCAGCGCGTCGTTATCGCGATTGCGGTTGCCAACCAGCCGAAGCTGCTCATCGCGGACGAACCGACCACCGCGCTCGATGTCACGATCCAGCTTCAAATCCTGGATTTAATCCGGAAGCTGAAAAACGATATCGAAGCAGGCATCATCCTCATTACGCATGACCTTGGCGTCGTAGCCGAAATGGCCGATCGCGTCGCGGTCATGTATGCGGGGCAAATCGTTGAAATGGCCGATATTTACACCCTCTTATCGAATCCAAAGCACCCCTACACGAGATCCTTGCTACAATCCGTAACATCAACAGCCGAACCAAAATCTACGCTCTATACGATTCAAGGCATCGTGCCTTCGCTCAAAAATCTGCCTCGGCAAGGCTGCCGTTTCGCCCCGCGCATTCCATGGATCAGCGAATCGGCTCATGAAGAGCAGCCGGAAATGCATGAAGCCGCTCCGGGTCATTACGTCAGATGCTCTTGCTATAACCATTTCTACTTTCCGGATAAGGAGGACTCGAACGTATGGCGCTTCTAGAGGTAGAGCAGCTTAAAGTCCATTTTCCGATCCGCGGCGGATTGTTCGGCAGGAAAGCCGAGCCCGTCAAAGCGGTAGACGGTGTCCGGTTCACGATAGAGGAGGGCCAAACCTACGGTCTGGTCGGCGAGTCCGGTTCCGGCAAAACGACGACGGGCCGAGCCATTATCGGCCTGAACCCCATCACCTCGGGCGACGTCCTTTTCCAAGGACGCAGCCTGAAACGGATTGTGCGCGGAAGCAACCAAAGCTTTCGCCGCGACATTCAAATGATCTTTCAGGATCCGTATTCGTCGCTCAATCCAAAAAAGCGGGTCATCGATATCGTGGCCGAGCCGCTCCGAAATTTCGAGCGGATGTCGGGGCAAGAGGAAAAGCGCGCCGTGCAGGAGCTGCTGGAGAAGGTCGGCTTAAGTCCGGACAGCATTCATAAATATCCGCATGAGTTTTCGGGAGGCCAGCGGCAGCGGATCGGCATCGCGCGGGCGATCGCTCTGAAGCCCAAGCTGATCATTGCCGATGAGCCGGTGTCCGCGCTCGACCTGTCCGTGCAGGCGCAAGTGCTGAATTTTATGCGGGATATTCAGAAGGAGCTTAATCTCGCTTATTTGTTGATCAGCCATGATCTCGGCATTATCCGGCATATGTGCGACTATATCGGCATTATGTACAAAGGCCGTCATGTGGAGCAAGGCACGACTTCCGATATATTCGGAAATCCGCAGCATATTTATACCAAGCGTCTCTTGTCCGCCATTCCGGACATGGATCCGAACAACCGCGAGAAGCAGCTTCAATTGCGGGCCGCGGTCAACTTGGAGTACAAGGAAGCTTACAATCGCTTTTTCGATGAGCAAGGTCTGGCCTATCCGCTGAAGCCGTTATCCGAAACCCATTATGCGGCAATGCCCGAGAGAGGGTGAGAACCGATGTGGAAGATTGTTGCGCGAAGAATAACCATTATGATTCCGCAAATTCTTTTGCTAAGCATTTTTGTATTTTTGCTTGCTAAGGCCATGCCGGGCGACGCGCTTAGCGGCTTAATCGATCCCAATATCGACCCGAAAGCGATCGCCGAGAAGAGGATCCAGCTCGGACTGAACAAGCCCTGGTACGAGCAATACTGGGATTGGATCACGAGCGCGCTGCAGGGCGACCTGGGTCAATCGTTCCGCTTCAAGATGCCGGTGACGGAGCTGGTCGGAGAACGTATGGCCAACACCTTCTGGCTGTCGCTCGCGACCTTGGTGTTTACTTATTTGATCGCCATTCCGCTTGGCATTATAAGCGGGCGCTACAACGACACGCTGGCGGATCGCATGATTACAGGCTACACCTATATAGGCTTTGCCGCTCCGCTGTTTATTTTCGCGCTCGTCATGTTATGGGTGTTCGGCTTCCATTTCGGCTGGTTCCCGACCGGCGGCAGCGTCGAACCCGGCTCAACGCCCGGCACCGCCGCTTATATCGCGAGCAAGCTCTACCACTTGCTGCTCCCGGCCCTGTCCATGGCCTTAATCACGACGGTCACAACGGTACAGATGCTTCGCAACGAAATCATCGATACGAAATTCAAAGACTTTATCGTAACCGCCAGAGCCAAAGGCGCCTCGGAATCGCGAATTTACAACCGCCATGTCCTGCGGAATTCCCTTCTCCCCATCGCCGCTTTCTTCGGGTACGAGCTGACGGGGCTGATCGGCGGCACGGTATTTATCGAAAGCATCTTCAGCTATCCCGGCATGGGACAGCTCTTCCTGAGCTCTATCTCCTTACGGGACTTCAGCGTCGTTACGGCTCTTGTCTTACTGTATGGGGTCGCTTCCATCCTGGGATCGTTACTGTCCGATTTGATATTGGGTATTGTCGATCCTCGCATTCGGATCAAATAACCATTCGTGGGGTTAGAGGTGAAAGCATGGGAGACAAAAACTTATCCGGCTGGAGAATTGTTTTGAAGGAGATCGTTCGAGATAAAATGGCGCTGCTGTCGCTCATTCTGATCGTGGCCATCACGGCATTCGTATATCTGACTTCGCTCCTTCTGGATCAAAGCCAAATTGTAAGAGTGAACTTATTCGAGCTCAATAAGCCCCCTTCCTCGGAGTTTTGGCTCGGCACGGATCAAGGGGGGCGCGACGTATTCGGCCAATTGATTATCGGGACCCGCAATTCGCTCACCATCGCTATTCTCGTTACCTCGCTTTCCGGCTTGATCGGCATCGCTATCGGCCTTATATCCGGCTACTTCGGCGGAATGGTCGACAACTTCTTTATGAGAATCGTTGATTTTTTTATGATTTTGCCGACGCTCATGATCGTTATCGCGTTCGTGACGACCGTGCCGAAATACGGAATCATGTCCTTCACGCTTATTATGACCGCCTTCCTGTGGATGGGAAAGGCCCGGCTAATTCGTTCCAAGGCGCTGCAGGAGCGTGAGCTGGACTATGTCAAAGCGTCTCGGACATCAGGCTCCTCCCATCTCAAAATTATGCTGGTTCAAGTGCTGCCGAATTTAAGCTCCATTATTATCGTGTCGATGACGCTCAATCTCGCCGCCAACATCGGTCTCGAGTCCGGCCTGAGCTTCCTTGGCTTCGGGTTTCCCGAAAGCACGCCGAGCCTCGGCACCTTGGTCAGCTACGCGAGAAATCCTCAGGTTCTAGAGAGCAGATGGTGGATATGGGTACCCGCATCAGTCCTTATATTGGTCTTGATGTTGAGTATAAATAACGTTGGCCAAGCGCTGAGGCGCGCGGCTGACGCAAGACAAAGATTAGGATAAGGGAGGAAAATGTAAGATGCCAAAAAAGATCCCCAAAGCTGTACTGCTTCTGCTCGCTCTTGCGCTGCTGCTTGCCGCCTGCTCATCGAACAACGGCGGGAATAACAGTAACAGCTCCCCGTCGCCATCATCATCGCCTTCTGCAAGCCCCGATGCCACGCAGACGCCGGCGGAGACGAAGCCGCCGCTTCAAGGCGAGGACGGTCTGTTCAATATCGCCAACTTCAGCAACGTGAAGAGCAAAACGGGTGAGCCGATCGAAGGCGGACAGATTACATTCGGACTCGTATCCGATACGCCGTTCGAAGGAACGCTCAACTGGAACTTCTATGACGGCGATCCGGACTCGCAAGTATTGGGATGGTTCGACGAAGCCTTGCTTACTTGGGATTCGAGCTACGTGTACACGAACGACGGCGCGGCTACATACGAAGTATCGGAAGACGGACGCACGTTCACGTTCACGATTCGCGACAATGTCAATTGGCATGACGGCAAACCGGTAACAGCCGAGGATTGGCTGTTCGCCCACGAGGTAATCGGCCATAAGGACTACACCGGCGTACGCTATGATTCCACCTTCGAGAATATCGTCGGCATGAAGGAGTATCATGAAGGCAAAGCGAGCACAATATCCGGCATTGAAGTCCTGAACGAGAAGCAGCTGAAGATCACCTACATTGAATCCAACCCTTCCCTCGTTACGGGCGGCATCTGGACTTACCCGCTTGCGAAGCATATTTTCGCCGATATCCCGGTTGCCGACATGGCCGCATCGCCGCAGGTTCGTTCCAACCCGATCGGCTTCGGCCCGTTCAAGGTCGAAAGCATCGTGCCGGGCGAATCCGTCGTCTACGTACGGAATGACGATTACTGGCGCGGCAAGCCGGGTCTGGACAAAGTGATACTGAAGGTCATCAATCCGGCCAACGTTGTCCAGGAGCTCAAGTCCGGGGGCGTCGATCTCGTAGACTCCTTCCCGATCAGCCAATTCCCGGAGAACGCGAATCTGTCCAACATCGAATGGCTGGGGAACGTTGACCGCGCGTATACGTATATCGGCTTTAAGCTCGGCACATGGGACAAGGAAAACGAGAAGGTCAAAATGAACCCGGACGCGAAGATGGCGGACGTCAACCTGCGTAAAGCAATGTGGATGGCCGTCGATAACGACACGGTCGGCAAACAATTCTATCACGGCCTTCGCTGGAACGCGACGACGCTCATTCCGCCGTCCCATCCTGAATACCATGATGCCTCGAATCCTGGCGTAGCCTACGATCCGGAAGGCGCGAAGAAGCTTCTGGACGAAGCAGGCTACAAGTACAACGGCGACTTCCGCACGAACCCGGACGGCAGCGAGCTCGTCATCAACTTTATCTCGATGACAGGCGATCAAATCGCCGAGCCTTTGGCCCAATACTACGTGCAGGCTTGGAAGGCAATCGGCCTAAACGTCCAGCTTGAAATGGTCGAGTTCAATACCTTCTATGACCGCGTCGGCCAGAACGGCGAGGATGACCCTTCTGTAGACGTCTATCAAGGCGCTTGGGCCGTTGGCATTGACGTCGATCCTTCCGGCTTGTACGGTCCGACTGCCATGTTCAACTTCCCGCGTTATGAAAACGCCGAGAACGATCGTCTGCTGAAGGAAGGCGTCTCCGAGAAAGCGTTCGATAAAGAGTACCGCTTGTCCATCTATAAAGAATGGCAGCAGCTAATGGTTAATGAAATCCCTGTCTTCCCGACACTGTATCGTTCCATCGTCGCGCCGGTCAACAAGCGTATTTTGAACTACGCCATCGGGGACGGCACAGGCGTTTATCTGCATCAGCTTCAAGTGACGCAGGATAGTCCTGTCGTTGCGGAGTAAGCTTCGGCCGAAGAATAAATGAACCGCCCAGCAGAGCTGCTGGGCGGTTTTCCTATTGCGACAAAAAAAGCCCGTCTACTAGACGAGCACCTTTTCTGGTATACTATTCCTCTTGTTGTGTTGATCTTATTTTATCATTCCACAAAAAGAAATAGACCGCCCCGTGACAAGGTATCGGTCTATTCTTTGACTCGCCTTTGAACAAATAGCCACCGCCCTTAAAAGCGGCTCTTGTGCAGGGAGTCGGTTGCCGCCGACTCCTTTTTATTATCCTAATCATAACATGTGCATAATATACACACAACCGGGAAATGCCCCGAAACCGCCAGCCTATCGCCTCTCCAGCCAAGCCACGCTCTCAACATGGACGGTCCAAGGGAACATGTCGACCGGGGTCACTTCCACCGTGGTATAGCCGCCGTCTTCCAATACGCGCAGATCGCGCGCCAACGTGGAAGGATTGCAGCTCACATAGACGACTCTCTCCGGCTTCAGCGCGAGAATCGTGTCCAGCAGCGCAGGATCGCAGCCCTTGCGCGGCGGGTCTACGACGATGACATCGGCTTCCACGCCTTCCTTGCGCCAGCGCGGCATGACGACCTCGGCCGGACCCGCCTCGAACGTCACGTTCCGGATATCGTTCAGCTCGGCGTTGCGCTTCGCGTCTTCGATCGCCTCCGGCACAATTTCCACGCCGTACACTTGTCCGGCCTTCCGAGCCAGGAACAACGAGATCGTGCCGATGCCGCAATAAGCGTCAATCACACGCTCGGAACCGGTAAGCGCCGCGTACTCTACCGCCTTGCGATAAAGCGCCACCGTCTGAACCGGGTTAACCTGATAGAAGGAACGAGCCGATATCGCAAAACGAATCCCGTCCAGCTCGTCATAAATCACGTCGCTGCCCCACAGGACGCGCGTCTCCTCGCCGAAGATCACGTTCGTGTTTTTTTCGTTAATATTTTGCACGATGCTTTTCAGTCCCGGCAGCGACGCGCGCAAATGCTCGATCCACTCCGGCTGGCGAGGCAGTCGCTTGCCGTTCGTCACCAGAACGACCATAATCTCGCCGGACACCGCTCCGGTCCGAGCCATGACGTGGCGCAGCACGCCTTGGCCTGTCTCCTCGTTATAGGGCTGAATCCGAAGCTCGTGCGCTACCTTCTTCACAACGCGAAGCACTTCATCGTTATGCTCATGCTGGATAAGACAGTCGTCCATATCGATGATCCGATGGGTTCCCTGCGCGTAAAAGCCTGCAACCAGCTCGCCGTTGCCGGCTGCGCCGATCGGTACGGTCGCTTTGTTCCGGTATCGCCAAGGGTCGTCCATTCCGATTGCAGAATGGACGATGACGCCTTCCTCCGCGCCATCCTCGCCTGCAACCTGCAGCTTGCCGATTCGGCGCAAATTGTCCACGACATGCTGCCGCTTCCAAGAAAGCTGCGCTTCGTAATCGTAATGCTGAAGCTGGCAGCCCCCGCATTCTTTAAAAATGTCGCAAGGCGGCTTGATGCGGTCCGGGCTTTCCTCTGTCAGCTCCATCAGCTTCGCGTAACCGTACTGTTTTTTCGTCTTGAGGACGCGCACCCGGGCTTTCTCGCCCGGAAGCCCTCCGTGAACAAAAAGGGTAAAGCCGCTTGCGCGGCCCACCCCCTCCCCGTCATGCGTCATGCCGACTATGTCGACCGTGACTTCTTCATTTTTTTGAAACGGCACATCGCTGTCCGCCTTTACCGTCTTTACCGGCTTGCCCGGCTTCGCGCTACGAACGGCGCCTCTACCTTGTTTTCTAGTCATGAATTGCTCCTATCGGTAAGTCGATTCGCCCGTCTCATCCGCAAAGATGCGAAGATGCGACGGCAGCACCGAGAAATTGCACGGCAGCACGCCTCCGTATTCGCCATCCAGGTTCAGCTGCACATAATCCGGCGTCGTCACTTTTAAGCTGTTGGTACGGAAGTGTGTCACATGCGGGTCATTCAAATGCTCGCCCCGGAGCGCGAGCGTGACGAGCCGGATGAACTCGGCGAGATTCATTTTCCGAATAAGCAGAACGTCGAGCAGCCCGTCATCCAGCTTGGATTCAGGCGCCAGCCGTTCGAATCCGCCTACGGAATTGCTGTTGCAGATGAGGAACATCATATATTCGCCATGAAATTCGCCTACGCCTTCCGCTACAAACTTGAGCTCTGTCGGACGCAGCCGGGTCATTTTCTCCAGACCTTTCATATAATACGCAAGCTGCCCAACCATCGTCTTCAGCTTGCTGGGCACGTCATAGGTCAGCTCCGTTAAGGAGCCCCCGCCCGCTATATTGATGAAGAACCGTTCATTCGCCACGCCGACGTCTATCGGCCGGGTATACTGATTGATAATAAGATCGCATGCGTATTCCCAATGCTTCGGAATGCCTGTTGCCCGCGCGAAATCATTCGTCGTTCCTACCGGCAAAATCCCAAGAGGCGGACGGTTCTCTTTATTGGCTAGACCATTAATGACTTCGTATAACGTGCCGTCCCCTCCGGCTGCAATAATCAGATCATAATCCCGATCCGCGGCTTCCGCTGCGGCAATCGTCGCATCGCCTTCTCCGATCGTCGCGTGGCAGCTCGTTTCAATTCCGCCGCGGTCAAGCCGCTGCAAAATATCGGGAAGTCTGCGCTTCATCTCTTCTCTTCCCGAGGTCGGATTATAAATTAATCTTGCGCGTTTCATCGCTTTCTCGCTCCTTCTCATGAACCACTTGCCTAAATCTTGCCGGACAACCAATCCCCGATCCGCCTGGAAAGCCAGCGTGCAATGGCGGGATGAGGCAGCATGGCGCGCCCGTTATAGCGATAGCGCAGGCCCGACAGCCTCGAAGGGATCACATGATTGGTGAAATATCCGGGGCTTAAAAATAACGGGACGACGATAATTTTATCATCATACCCTTCTTTCTGAAGCTCTAACAGCTTCGACGCGGCTTGGTCCGGCAGCAGCATCGCGTAATCTGCTCTCGCAAAACCGCCAAGCGCCTGCAGCCGCTCTGCAATCGCGGACATTCCCGACTGCCATCGTTCATGGAAGACTGGCAGCTTGCTTCCGTGGCCTACAATAAGCAGCGCTTCTTTCTCCGGCTCCTGTGAAAGCTCCGAGATATTCGCGTGCAGCAATTCCGCGATCTCAGGATCATCGTCAATCGGCAGGCCGTAAGCCACTTCTCCGTTCACGCGAAACACACCCAGGTCTCCTTCGAAATCGGTAAGCGGCGGGAAGCCGAAGGCTTGACTGATTTCGTCGACGTGGGTGCTGCCGGAAGATACAAACAGAGGCAGTACGAAAAAATTCGTAACTCCCTGCCTCTCTAATTCGTTTATGCCGTCCTGTATAAGACGGCCTTCCACAATTTCCAGAAAAGCGGATACGACCGGCACATCAAAGGCTTGCGCCGCCGAGCGGACGGAAGCGTCAACCTGCTCCACCCACTCCGATTCCCTGGAGCCGTGACTAATGACAAGTACGCCGCGCTTCACGCTGGAATCTCCTAACGGCCCAAGCGGTCAAGCGCCATCTTGTAGCCGTCGTTGCCGTAGTTCAAGCAGCGCTTTACGCGGGAAATCGTAGCCGTGCTCGCGCCGGTCTCGGCTTCAATTTGATTGTATGTACTGCCTTTGCCCAACATGCGCGCCACTTCAAGCCGTTGGGATAAGGATTGGATCTCATTCACTGTGCATAAATCATCGAAAAAGACGTAACATTCTTCCACGGATTTCAAAGTAAGGATCGCTTCGAATAATTGGTCTATCGCTTTATCGTTCAGCTTCTTCAGCTGCATTCGCATTCACTCCTATGAGTACTGTTGCTATCATTGTAAAGGCTAAATCAAATTTTTTCAAACGTTACCGTTTTCACGCATTACAGAGAAGGAGAAAAATCGAGACATTCATCTATAATTTTATTGAAAAATCGGGTCATTCGTCCAATCCGCAGCTATCCCTGTGCCATAGACTATTAAAAAAAGGGTTGTGATCCGTTTGAATTATCATCATTATCCCGGCGTCGGCAACCGCGGCGGCGCTGGGCATAACCAGGGTGCGGACTTCCGGCAAGGGCAAAATCCGCTAAGCCGTCCTTATACCGGTCCTCACGGCACTTATGGGCTGGGCAATCCGGCTTCGCCGCCGCAGGCGCCTCATGCCCAGATCTCCCAGACGGCCGCGGCTCCCAGCCTGCTGCCCGCCATCGTCCCTAACCACCTTCCGGAGGCGAATATTACCCCGGCGCCTCCTAAAAAAGGCTTCTCGCTTGCCAATCTGGCGAGCATGGCTAACCTGACCGAAATTAAAGGCTTTGTCGACCGCATGGGCGGTCTGGACGGTATATTGTCAACGGTAACGAAGGTACAGAAGGTGGTCGGCAGCATCTCGCAGATGGCGCCGCTCGTTAAAGTATTGTTCGGCTCCTTCGGCAAAAAATCAATCTCGCAAAGTGACGAGCTCAATAGCGAGCGCAAGCCAACCAGACGCAAGCGCCCGAGAAGCGGCTCCGGATCGGGCAGCGGCAAGGCGCGCAGCGGCGCTTCCGGAAAGCGGCGATCTTCGAAACGAAGACGTTAATCGTCAATAGTCAAAACGCAAGAAGGACAGCTTTAAGCCCCGCGCAGGGTAAAGCTGTCCTTTTGCCATCTCTATTACAGGAACAACAACTTAATAATCCAGAAGAAAAACATCGCCAGCAGAACCGTAATCGGGATCGTAATAATCCAGGCAATAACGATTCGCCCGGCAACTCCCCACCGAACGGCAGAGAACCGTTTCGCGGAGCCGACACCTAGAATGGACGATGTAATAACATGCGTCGTACTGACCGGCAAATGGATCATCGTAGCTGTCAAAATAACGGCAGCGGAACCGAGGTCGGCCGCAAATCCGTTAATCGGTTCGATTTTAAAAATTTTGGTCCCCATCGTCTTAATGATTTTCCATCCGCCGACCGAAGTGCCAAGCGCCATTGCTGTCGCCGCGGAAATTTTGACCCACAACGGAACATCCATTGTATCCTGAATGTCTGCCGCAACGAGGGCGAACACGATAATCCCCATCGCCTTCTGCGCATCGTTCGTGCCGTGGGAGAACGATTGGAACATCGCCGTAATGACTTGACCGAAACGGAACCCTTTATTCACTTGATGCGGGCTTGTTCGAGCGAAAATTTGCTTCAAGATCCACATGATGATGAAACCGATTGAAAACGCGATAAGCGGCGAAAGCAGCAGGGCTTCCAAAATATCGACGAATCCGGAAGCGTTGAGCGAATCCACTCCCGCACCCGCAATAACAGCCCCCGCAAGCGAACCGATCAAAGCATGGGAAGAAGACGAAGGAATGCCGAACCACCACGTAATGAGGTTCCACGCGATTGCAGCAAGCAGCGCCGCAATCACGATCTCAACGCCGAATTCAAGCTTGGATGGGTCCGCAACCTTACCGCCAATTGTCTTTGCGACACCCGTAAAGGTGATCGCTCCAAGGAAGTTCATGACGGCAGCCATCAGTATGGCAACCCTTGGCTTCAGGGCGCGAGTGGATACCGACGTCGCGATCGCATTGGCCGTATCGTGAAAGCCATTGATAAAATCAAACGATAGCGCTAAAAAAACGACAATCCAAAGCACATATATTTCCATGTTTACGACCCTCTACTCTCCAATTTTAGCTGTTGCGCATAATGATCGATTCAAGCATATTGGCTACATCTTCGCAGTAGTCGGTCGTTTGCTCTAATCTTTCGTATATTTCCTTGCGCTTAATTAGCTCAATCGGATCCTTAACGTTGGCGAACAGCGTCGTAATGGAAACGCGCAGCACGTCGTCGCCTTGGTTCTCAAGCTCGTTGATCGCGATGCAGTGCTCGCGGATCGCCAGAAGCTTCTTCTGGGTAAGCAGGTAGATGGCGCTTTTGATCTGATGGGCCGAACGAACAATAACGTCCGCGAACAGTGTAATATATTCGTCCTTCTCGCGGATATGGTACATTTCAAACCGGGAAGCGCATGCTTCAATGCCGTCAAGCACATCGTCAAGCGATGTGGTCAGCGCCATAATATCTTCACGCTCGATCGGTGTGATGAACGTTTTGTTTAGTTCCTTCAAAATCGTATGGGTATACTGGTCGCATTTGCTTTCGAGCTCTTTCATCTTTTTCGCGAAAGCCGTTACGTCCGTTAAATCGGCGACACCCTTTGCGAAATATTCCGTTGCTTCAACGAGTGTGTCCGCCATCTCCTCTAGCGTTTTGAAGAAAATATCTTTTTTCTTAAACATGTCAATCCCCTTATCGGCTATAAGTATGGTTTTTTTCGACATTCCTGAATCAGTTTACAACCCATTTGTTAACGCAGTGTAAACATTCATGAAAAATTAAAAATATTTTTTCATGAATGTATCCCGTCACCGGGCATCATCTTTCATGAAATAAAAAGGATGCGGCTCCGATGGAGCCGCATCCTAAAAACGCGGTTTCCGGAACGCGCGCGTCCTCGTTCGTACGCGCTCGTTCTTAGTTTGACCCAACATTTAATTACTATTACCATGGAGCGTCACATGCTGACTAAGCTCCGGTCGATTTGGAACGACATGGATATAAGTCTTGCCGGGGACAAAGGAAACCTCTTGGCCGTCCTTTACAAAACGAATCATGCCATCCGGACTTCTTACCCATTCGATATCGATTTTTTTGCCTTTTTGGAACAAGTAGCCTGCTCCTCCCGACTCTAAATCGATCCCCAGCCTTCCTACATTATCCAGCGTTCTGTGACTGGCCTCGAAAACGACGAGGTTAGCCGCGGCAAGCTGCTCGTTATTGTTCATATCAATGTGGGGCTCGCCGTCAATTGTCCGTTTGTAAAGACCGGAAGCTTCGTCGTAGCTGTAGCCCACGATATAGTCTTTCATCAAAAAGGAGATATCGAACGATGTTACGGTTTCGGCCGACGCGCTGCCTCCTGCCGTCCCTGCTTCGGAGAACGGATACGTAGGAACCGTCACATCGGTTTTGTAGCCCTTCTTCTCGGCGCCCGCGCGCAGCTTCTCAAGATTCGAATACAGGTTATGCGGAGCTTTCCGGTCCTTGCTCCTCCAATAATAGGAACCCGCATTCGTTATTTCGTCAAGATAAGGCTTGCCTTGCTTCTGCAAAATTCCGTACGCTTCCGGACTTCCTCCCGCGTGAACCATGACTGCCCCGTAGCTGTCCGCAATATCGATCAGATAGGCGCGGTTGCTGCGGATGGGACCAACGGTGTCCGCGATGGAATCCGTGCTTTGGAATATGGCCACCAGCCTCGTAATCCCGCCCTCTGCCAGCACTTCCCACACTACATCGGCATTTGTTAACCCCGATTGCGGACGCGCTGCCGAGAAGTTATTAATCATAATGGCAATCGGCCGGCTCACTGCCTCCGTCTCGCGCGGCTCTCCCGTCAAGGGCGCATTGTACGGCATCGGGGTCGGTTCAGGAGTTGGTGATGCCGTCTCCGGACTCTGCGACTCACTGACTTCGCTTGGCTCCACTGAAGCCTTTTCATTGCCGCTGCATGCCGCAAGCAGCAGGATTAGTGCGGCCAGCATAGCAGCCGTCGATGTTCGCAAAGCGATTTTCATGAGCAACCCGCCTTTAACTAGAGTAATAGTGCAATTACCCTTATTTAATCATAGTTAGGACAGGTTGTCTTGAAGAAAATGTATAATCGTTGAAATTAAATGGACCAATGATGCCACTCTTGCTGCTGCCGATCCAGCCCTCCGAGCCAGGAAGACGTAAGCCGAATGGCCTCCTCTTGGTGAGCGCGGCTCGAATACGTATGGTTCGCCTGAAAAATTATTTCTTTCTCGCAAATGCCCTCGCTTCTCGTCCAGAACACCTTCTGATAGAGGAAGCTGTAATCGACGGGAATGAGCTCGTCGCTGGTGCCGTGAACGAGCAGCACATCTCCTCCGAATCTTGGAGCCGCTTGGAAGGGCTGGTGCTGCATGAGCGATTCAAAAAAGACCGGCTGCAAGGTAAAGCCCCTATGGTCGGTGCTGCCCTTCGTAATCGCCTCGTCATAGCTGTCTCTGCCAACGATGCGGACGATATCATTGAACGGATAGGCAACAGGCGACCATAAGACGAGACGCTTCACCCGCCTGTCCTTCACTGCGGTCATAATGGCAACCGCGCCTCCCAAGCTGTGGCCGAGCAGCACGATTCGGCGGGGATCTACGCAGTCCATTCCCGAAACATAATCGATGACGGTCCGGGTCTGGTCCACCATCGAATCGAAGCCAAGCGCGCCGTAGTCGCCGCTCGCTTCGCCGCAGCCGCCGTAGTCAAACCGCAGCACGAACGAGCCTTCCGCCGCCAGCGCTCGCGCGGTCTTGACGAATAGTCGGTCAACGCCTACGCGGCTTCCGATAAAGCCATGGCAAATAATGATCGCCTGCTTTTTGCCCGAATGTTCTGCGCCTGACGGCAATTTGCTCTCTTTCTGCTCATCAAAAGAAGGATAATGCAGCGTAGCCGTCAACTCTAATCCTTCATGTCTGATCGTCAGCTGTTTTTCCATAACGTCCCTCCGCTCATTTTTATCTCCATTATTCCTACCTGTATACTATGAATTATTAAAATCAATCGTATCACCGCAGCGAAAAGCTGTCAATGACGAAAAGGTTAACGGCTTCAGAAAAGCACATACGAATGACGTATTCGGGCAACATACGAATAGATAACGAAAGAAGGACCTCCGTTATAAGCGGGGTCCCTTTAGGATGAGGAGGTTCTGCTATTTTATGCCTGTATGGATTGCATGGCTAACGGAGCATTGGTTGTCGGTAATGCTGGGGCTCGGCGCATTGGCCGCCGTCATCTATGTCATTGCGAACCGTAAACTGCTCTTCTATAAAGAATAGGTTCAATGCTGACGATCCGCCTTCGCGCCGTTTACCAGCGGCAGCTTTACCTTGACGATGGTTCCGGCTCCGCGTTCGCTGTCTATCGCCATTTCGCCTCCGTGGAGCTGGACAATCTCCTTGCATATCGCAAGACCGAGACCGGAGCCTCCATGGCTGTTGCTCGCCTTATAAAACTTCTCCATAACATGAGGCAAATCCTCGGCGCCGATTCCGCTTCCCGTATCCGACACGGTCACCGTCGCGAACTCATCGTCCGCAGCAGTCACAACTCGAACGTTTCCGCCTGGCGGCGTAAATTTAATCGCGTTATCGATCAAATTAATGACAACTTGCTTCAGCCGGTTCGAATCCCCGTTCACCAGAATGGGACCAGCCCCGTAAGCCGCGATCAGCTTCACCTTTGTTCCTTCCTCTCGAACGGCAAGCTGGCTCACGGTCTCCTTCACCGGTTCATTCAGATCAAGCGTCTCCGATTGCAGCTCCATAGTCCGGGCCGACAGCTTGGAGAAATCCAGCAAGTCCTCCACCAGTCCGGCCAATCGATCCGTCTCCTTGCTTATAATCGACAGCCCAAGCTTCACCTCTTCGTCGTCCTCCGTCGGTTCGCTTTCCTTCAGCGTCTCGCTCCAGCCCTTAATCGAAGTTAACGGAGTCCGAAGCTCATGCGAAATGGAGGATATAAAATCGTTTTTTAGCTTCTCCCTTTTGTTCAGCTCGCTTACCATTGTGTTAAAGGTTTCCGCCAATTGACCGATTTCGTCCTTCCCGCGCTGAGATGCCCGCCTCGACCAATCGCCGTCCGCCATGTAACGAGCCGCTCTTGTAAGCTCGCGAATCGGCTTTACAATCTGTTGAGCCAAAAAGAGACTTAGCCCCAAAAATAGCAAAATAACGGCTAGCCCGGCGAAAGCCGCCATCTGAATAATATTGGCGACCATCCGATCCACCTGCTCGAGCGAGGACGTGTAGCGGATCATCGATATTACCCTGGCTTCGTTCCATAAGGGAGCCGTGACAGAGATAACCCGTTCGCCATAGAAGGGATCGACGCCGGTCCAGCCGCCAATCTCTCCGTTCATGGCTGCCTTTACATCGCCTGTCGCATAACGGATATCGGGCGCAAAACCGTCCGAATCGATGCGCAGCTCTCCCGCGCTGTTCAGAAGCTGAATTCGCGTAGGACCGGCTTCAGCCATATGCTGCAGCAGATAGTCAGCCTGGTCTTGCAGCGTAAGCGAAGACAGCGAGCGCCCATGCAGAGCCATTGCCGATTCCACCCTTTGCTTGACCGAGCTTTGCGCGCTGCCGTAATAATAGTTCCACATCAGAATGGCGAAGGATGCGCCTAACAGGCTAACGACCAATACGATAAGCAGCAGATAGCTCCATACCATCTTGGTTTTTAGACTTCGCATTCCGGCACGCTCCGTTTCCACCGGTACCCGTATCCCCATACCGTCTCGATAACGGAAGGATCCGAAGGATTGGCTTCAATCTTCTGACGGATTCGGCGAATATTCACATCGACCACTTTCAAATCGCCGACATAATAACGCCCCCATACTTCCGTCAAAATATGATCGCGGCTGACGCTTTCTCCTTCCCGTTCCATCAGCAGTCTGACGAGCGTCCATTCCGTCGGCGTCAAAATAATTTCGTTGCCCTGCTTCCAAAGCTTCCGTTCCGTAATGGAAAGCCGGAATATGCCGCTGGTGCGCTCCTGCTCAACGAATTTCGTTGCTGAGGCAGGCGCCGTTTCGGAAGCGGCGGGCTCCTGCTCCGTTACAGCTTGGCTTCCCGGGTTGTTATCCTCTGCGCTTTGCTCCTCCGGCATTCCCGCATTCATCCTTCGGTGCAGAGATTTAATTCTGGCGATCAGCTCGCCGGGACTGAACGGCTTCTGCACGTAGTCATCGGCGCCAAGCTCGAGTCCCCGGATCTTATCCTCTTCCTGCGCCTTGGCCGTCAGCATAATGATGCCCATTCGCGGAAACCGTAACCGCAGCTTCTCGCAGACTTCGAAGCCGTCGATGGTGGGAAGCATCACGTCAAGCAGCGCTATATCGAACGGGCCGTCCGACTCCGCATACGCGAGCGCATCCTCGCCTCTCTCCGCCTCGACAACCTCGATCCCGTTCCTCTTCAAATTTATTCGAACGAATCCCCGAATGGACTCTTCGTCCTCCAATAGCAGTACACGCATTCCGATCACCGCCGCTCCTATCTGTCGTCCTGATCAATCGATATATACTTTGTAAAATGCTCTTCCACGCCGCGCATCAGCAGGAACTGCTCTTTATCCTCCTCGGACAGCTGCTCCGGCGCCTCCTGCGCAAACGACACGAGATACGCGTTGCCGCTGTCCGAAGCGATGAGCCGGTAAGAACGATGCTCACCCTTCCAGGCTGCCTCTACCGTTCCCCACTGCTTCAGCGGAACAACGTAGATCGTCGCAAGCTCAGACGATACCCGTTTCTTCTCGTTCCAGTATTCAAACGTAACAATGCCATAGGTTGATGCCTTCGGTTTTTTCAGCGTATACCAGCCGCGCCATTCTTCCGGCACATTCAGCTTTACCCCGTAGGTGCTGTCGATATATTGCTCGGCGATAAGCTTATACCCGTCCTTGCCGTCCCATTGCACCCACTCGTTGATCCACATGGTGTTGGCGTAGGCCACATCCTCGATGCCGGGCGCCGCCCGGACAACATTAAGCTCGAGGATCCCGTCTCCATTCATATCCCCGCTTTTTGTCGGTGTTCCGCTTAAGCCGCTTTCCCCTTTTTTCTCATTTGGGTAAATCAGCTCGAACCCGCCTTTCTCCCAAGCATACAGATAGGTCAGCATGCCGTGCGCGCCCGTGCCGCCTTCCAGCAGAACGCCGTAATGCTTGTCCGAAATCCGTCCCGCCAGCATCCGTTCAAACTGGTTAACGCCCTGCGGCATCGATAAAATCGTTTGTTTCGCAAGACCGTCTTTATTCCATTCATAAAGGCTCAAGTAATAAGATGGTACTTCATGCTCGCCGCTTGTTCCTAAAGCATCGAGAATGATGACCTCTTCCTTGCCGTCATGATCCAAATCCGCCGCATCCGCCAGTTCATACGGCAAAGTCTGAATGGCGGGAAGCGTCAGCATGCCATTGTCATTACGGACGGCCTTCGAATGAAAGGAATACAGCTCAAGCACATTCGGACTGTCAAAGGCTCCGACCCAGCCGACAATCAATTCATATTCGCCGTCGTCGTCCAAATCGACGACCTTCAGCCAAGCGATATCCCGCGCAAGCGGCTGCTCGACAAGGACGGATTGCCGCCACCCGAACTCCGTCTGCCTCAGCACCATAATCTCCGGCGTACTGAACTCGTTATAATACGTGACGATCGCTTCGGGGACGCCGTCTCCGGTTAAATCTTTGAGCCTGATCGCCTCTTTATAATCGTCGCGGTGCGGTAGCATCAGTACGCTGAACTGCGGCAGCGCCTTGGCGATTGCCGCAGCAAGCTCCTCCTTATCTGCCGCGATCGAAGGCTTCTGCAGCAGATCGGCCGGCGCGGCGGTATACCGGCAGCCCGCGCAAATAAGCACGCATATGAACAGCGCCAAAAGGAGCGCGGGTCTGCGACCCTTGCTCCTTAATTGTAATGTACGATTCCGACTGCAACCGCGAACCATCATGTTGTCCCCTTTATGGATAATACGGCCTATCATTCCTCGATTTGATCCACGGTAACCAATGTAAAGCCAAGCTCCTGGAGATCGTCAATAACCGCAGGAAGCGCCTCCACCGTATTGCGTATATGTTTGCCGCCAAAGGAATGCATCAATATTATACCATTTGCTTCCGTTTTCGTACGAATCATTTCCCTCATATCCGCTATAGAGGTTCCTGCCCAATCTCGTGTATCGACCGTCCATCCGACCAGCCTGCGGTCATTCTCCTCCAGCACGTCGGTCAACGTATCTGAAACCGCCCCATACGGCGCCCGGAAAAGCTCCGGCGTGAAGCCGACCGCGTCCTCGATCGCCTCGTCCGCTTCCGTCATTTGCTCCAGAATACCGGACTTGCCCAGCTCCCGTAAGTTTTTATGACCTTGCGTATGATTGCCGACCGCATGCCCTTCTTCAATGATTCGTTTCATCACATCCGGATATTTTTCGACCTGCGAGCCCACGACAAAAAATGTCGCCTTAACTCCCTTTTCCTTTAATATATCTAAAATTGCCGTAGTATATTTAGCATCCGGGCCGTCGTCGAACGTAAGCGCAGCCTGCTTTTGCTCTTGATCTACGGCAGGGGCATCGGGGTCCACGTTACCGGAATCCGTCTCCTCGGCAGTCTCTTCCTGCACATCGGTATCTGACGGTTCAGGCACAGCGCTGCCCGTGCCCTCTGAGAGATCCGTCTCTCCCTCCGCCTCTTGTTCCGGCAGATCAACGACGATAACTTCTTCCTCATCCTCTTCGGCCGGTATATCCGCCGGCTTAATTACAAACTCCTGATCTTCCGCGCTGGACTCCGGCACATATACAGCGGTAGAACCTCCCGAAGCGCCGCCGGTCGTCTCTTCTACTTGCTGTTCTTCATTAGGGAGCAAAGCTTCCTCCTTAGCCGGCAACAGCGCCGACAGACCAATCGACTGACTGGCCGCGCAGCCTGCCGTCCAGCCCATTACCGTCATCAACGCCACAAGCGCTAACAGCCTCCGCAAACCCGTTCTTTTTTTCCTCTCCACTTCGCTCACACCTTCTATTCCGCTGATAGTTTTATCTTAATAGAACGATAGGTTTAGAGAGTTACAAATTAGTAACATGATTCGCTTTGCTGCGACAAAAAACCCCGTTTTCATCCGACAGAAAACAGGGGTGCAAATAACGGGTATGGATGTGCGGAAACATGATTTGCGGCGGTTCTCCGTTCGCTGTTAAATGAATATATGCATCGCCACCGAGCCAATATGTTAGGGATAATTTTTCGGATAAACGATCTCCTATAGTGAAAAAAAGCCTGTTCCGATTGGGCGAGGTTCTCTCGCCCCGCTTCGGAAACAGGCTTCTTCCTATTGTTGGATAGACTATCTCAGCGCCTTTGCGGCAATATCCGTGCGGTTTTGCATGCCTTCAAAGTGAATTACGCTTACGGCTTCGTACGCTCTTGCGCGAGCCTCCGCGATGTCGCGGCCGCGGCCAACGATGCCGAGCACGCGGCCGCCGCTCGTTACAAGCTCGCCGTCTTTCAGCGCCGTCCCGGCGTGGAACACAAGCGCGCCTTGCGCTTCCGCTTCCGCGATGCCGGTAATGGCGCGGCCTTTCGGATACGAGCCGGGGTAACCTTCCGAAGCGGCGATAACGCAAACCGCTGCCTCGTCGCTCCATTCGATGTTAAGCTCGCCGAGGCGTCCGTTCATCGCCGCCAGCACGATATCGACCAGATCCGTCTTAAGGCGCGGCAGCACGACCTGCGTCTCCGGGTCGCCCATCCGCGCATTGAATTCGATCGTCTTCGGACCGTCCTTTGTAATCATAAGGCCTGCGAACAATACGCCGCGGAACGGCCGGCCTTCGCTGACCATCGCTTTGGCGGTAGGAATAATAATGTTCACGATAGCGTCGTCGATAACGCTCTGCTCGATATGCGGCAGCGGCGTATAGGTGCCCATGCCGCCCGTATTCGGTCCCTTGTCGCCGTCGAAGATCGGCTTATGGTCCTGCGCCGGCACCATCGGCTTGACGGTTTCGCCGTCGACAAACGCCAGAATGGACATCTCTTGTCCTTCCAAAAACTCCTCAATGACGACCTGGTTGCCCGCGTCTCCGAACACTTTGTCGACCATTGCCTCGCGAAGCGCCTTTTCCGCCTCTTCCATTGTTGCCGCAACCGTCACGCCTTTGCCAGCGGCAAGTCCGTCCGCTTTAATCACGATCGGCGCTTGCTGCTGCTTGAGGTAGGTCAAAGCCGTTTCAAAGTCAGTAAACGTTTCGTACTTCGCCGTAGGGATGTTATATTTTTTGAGCAGGTTTTTCATAAAGATCTTGCTGCCCTCAATCTCCGCTGCCTGCTTGTTCGGACCGAAAGCCGGAATGCCCGCCGCTTCGAACGCGTCGACGATACCGTCCGCCAGCGGATCATCCGGACCGACGAATACAAGATCGATCGACGCTTCCTTGGCGAATCTCGTCAGCTCGTCGAACTGCGATACCGCAATGGGCACACACTCCGCGATCTGGGCAATGCCCGCGTTGCCGGGCGCGCAGAACAGCTCCTCGACCTTCTCGCTTTTCTTGAGCGCCCAGCAGATCGCATGCTCGCGTCCGCCGCCGCCAATGACCAATAAACGCATCGTTCGTTTCCCCCGCTTCTCTATTAGTGCTTGAAATGGCGTACGCCTGTAAATACCATCGCGATATTGTGCGCGTTCGCCGCCGCGATCGACTCTTCGTCCTTAATGGAGCCGCCTGGCTGGATAATGGCTGTAATGCCCGCTTTCGCCGCCAGCTCTACGGTATCGCCCATTGGGAAGAAAGCGTCGGAAGCGAGTACGGAACCGGCCGCTTTTTCGCCCGCCTGCTCAACCGCGATGCGCGCTGCGCCTACACGGTTCATTTGTCCGGCGCCGACGCCGACGGTCATATCGTCCTTCGCAAGCAGGATGGCGTTCGACTTCACATGCTTGACGACCTTCCAGCCGAATAGAAGCTGCTTCAATTCCTCTTCCGTCGGCTTACGGTTCGTAACGACCTTAAGGTCCGTTCCGGAAATGGTGTGCACGTCGCTCTCCTGTACGAGCATACCGCCGTCTACCGAGGTTACAACCCACTCCGCCTTGCGTTCAGCCGCTGCAGTCAGCTCGCCGAGCTTCATCAGGCGGATATTTTTCTTTTTCGTCAGGATGTCGAGCGCTTCCGGCGTAAAGTCGGGCGCGATAATGATTTCCAGGAAGATGCTGCCGAGCAGCTCTGCCGTATCCGCTCCAATCGTGCGGTTAGCCGCGACGATGCCGCCGAAGATGGAGGTTGGATCCGCTTCATAAGCCTTTTTGTACGCCTCATGGATGTTCGCGCCGATCCCTACGCCGCATGGATTCATATGCTTGACCGCAACAACGGCCGGCTCATCGAATTCCTTCAAAATCGCAAGCGCCGCGTTGGCGTCGTTAATGTTGTTGTAGGACAGCTCTTTGCCGTGAAGCTGCTCCGCTGTCGTCACGTTGCCGGATGCCGCAAGCGGCTTACGGTAGAACGCCGCTTTCTGGTGAGGGTTCTCTCCGTAGCGCAGATCCTGAACCTTCTCGTATGTCACGGTGTAGGTTTCCGGAAGCGGCTCACCTGTCTGCTTGGACAGATAGTCGGAGATCAGCGCGTCATAAGAAGCCGTGTGGCGGAACACTTTCGCCGCGAGGCGTTTGCGTGTTTCCAGCGTAGTATCGCCCTGCGCTTTCACTTCTTCCAGAACGGCGCCATAGTCGCCGGCATCGACCACGACCGTAACGAAAGCATGGTTTTTCGCCGCCGAACGAAGCATCGTCGGGCCGCCGATATCGATATTTTCGATCGCGTCTTCGTACGTAACATCCGGCTTCGCGATCGTTTCCTTGAACGGATACAGATTGACGATGACTAAATCGATGTAGTCCAGACCGAGCTCTTGCATCGCTTTCTGATGCTCTTCGTCGTCCCTTACGGCAAGAAGTCCGCTATGCACGGCGGGATGAAGCGTCTTGACGCGGCCGTCCAAAATTTCCGGGAAGCCCGTAACATCGGAAATGCCGATAACCGGCACGCCTTCCTTTTGAAGCAGGCTGAAAGTGCCCCCCGTCGAAATAATTTGTACCCCTTGGTTTGCCAATTCTCTCGAAAACTCGACGATGCCCGTTTTGTCGGACACGCTGATTAACGCTCTGCGAATAGCCACGCAAACATCCTCCTTGTGGTGTGGAATAGCCGGCATCATGCCCGCCAGTCTTTACTCTTTTGCCTAAAGAAGCTCTAGCTCTTACGGCTTTACAATCACCTTGCGGCCTTCAATTGCGACTTTTTCTTGGGCAATCAGCCCGATCACGTATGGATATAACTTCTGCTCCGCTTCATGGATTCGCTTCGCAAGCGAAGCCTCCGTATCCTCTTCGTATAGGGGGACCGCCGTCTGAGCAATAATCGGTCCGCTGTCGAGACCGCCGTCCACGAAATGCACCGTTACCCCCGTAACCTTGACGCCGTGCTCCAGCGCTTGCCCAATTGCGTTGATGCCAGGGAAAGACGGCAGAAGCGAAGGGTGAATATTGATCATACGGCCGTAGTACGGCTCAACCAGGGTTGGCGTTAAAATGCGCATGTACCCCGCAAGCACAATCAAATCGACCTGGCGCTTTCGAAGCTCCTCCGCGATTTCGGTCTCGTACGCTTCGCGCGACGGATAATCCTTAGGTTTGAACACAAAGGCGTCTACTCCCGCATGCTTCGCCCGTTCGACTACGGGAGCAGACGGCTTGTCACAAACAAGAAGCTCGATGCTGACATCGAGCTTCCCCTCCCGCACTGCATCCGCAATCGCCTGGAAGTTGGAGCCTTGTCCCGAAGCGAACACCGCAATGCGCTTAGCCGCCATTAGACGTCAGCTCCTTGGAACGTTACGATACGGCTGCCTTCAGTCACCGTGCCGATGCGGTAGGCATTCTCGCCAAGCTCGGCAGCTGCAGCAAGCGCTTGCTCCGCCTGGTCCGCAGGCACGACGATAACAAGTCCGATGCCCATGTTGAAAGTCGTAAACATGTCGCGGTTGCTGATGTTTCCTTTTTCCTGCATGAGTCCGAAGATCGGCAGAATCGGCCACGAGCCGTAGTTGATTTCCACATTAACGCCTTCCGGCAGAACGCGCGGAATATTTTCGATAAAGCCGCCGCCTGTAATGTGCGCCATGCCTTTGACCGTCACTTTGTCGATCAACGCCAACGCTTGCTTCACATAAATGCGGGTTGGCTCGAGCAGCACGTCGCCCAGCTTTGCGCCGCCCAGCTCAGGAAGCTGCTGATCCAACGAGTAACCCGCTTCCTCAAGCAGCAGACGGCGAACGAGCGAGAAGCCGTTGCTGTGAATGCCGCTCGACGCGAAGCCGAGAACTGCGTCGCCCGGCTTGATCGTGGAGCCGTCGATCATTTTTTTCTTGTCGACGATGCCGACGGTGAACCCCGCGATATCGTATTCGTCTTCGCTGTACATGCCCGGCATTTCAGCCGTTTCGCCGCCGATCAGCGCGCAGCCGGACTGCACGCAGCCTTCGGAGATGCCTTTGACGATCGCTTCGATTTTCTCCGGCACGACTTTGCCGCATGCGAGGTAATCGAGGAAGAACAGCGGCTCCGCGCCCTGCACGATAATGTCATTCACGCACATCGCCACCGCGTCGATACCGATTGTGTCATGCTTGTCCATCGCAAAAGCAAGCTTCAGCTTCGTGCCGACGCCATCCGTCCCGGAGACGAGCACGGGCTCCTCGTATTTGTCCTTGTTCAGGCTGAACAGACCGCCGAAGCCGCCGAGCTCCGCCAGCACCTCCGGACGGTACGTTCTCTTCACATGCTTCTTCATCCGCTCAACGGCTTCATTGCCCGCCGCAATGTCAACGCCGGCCTTCTTGTACGCTTCTGACAAATGGGTCCACTCCTTATTTCGTTCTCATGATACATGTCTTGCTTCGTTGCAGGTAAGCTCGTGTGGCGCGCTTATTGCGATCGCTGCAGCCCGCTTCGAGCTTTTAAGCTCGTGTGGCGCGCTTATTGCGCTTGCTGCATCCCGTTGCGAGCTTTTAAGCTCGCGTGGCGCGCTTATTGTGCTCGCTCCAGCCCGTTGCGAGCTTTTAAGCTCATCTCACGCGCTTATTGCGATCGCAGCAGCCTTTTGCGAGCTTTTAAGCTCATCTGACGCGCTTATTGTGCTCGCTGTTGCCCGCTTCGAGCTTTTAAGCTCGTGTGGCGCGCTTATTGCGATCGCTGCAGCCCGTTGCGAGCTTTTAAGCTCGTGTGGCGCGCTTATTGCGATCGAACGGTCGATTCAAAGTCATATTAGTTAGTTTGGGTTCGGATAAGGTTCCTCAGTTAGAGCGGTTTCCATCATACGATGCGGCAAGGCGGTGTGACCGACTTATTTCCCCCAATTCGCATGAACCGTCATAATTAAGGTGTTGTAACCATCTTAATTCCTCAGCCTAGCACCAAGCGACGTGTTAAAGCGGCGTAGCCGACTTATATCGCCCGATTCACACAAACAGCCCCAGTTAAGGCGTTACTACCATCTTCATTCCTCAGCCCATCACCAACCGGCATGTTTAAAGCGGCGTAGCCGACTTATATCGCCCGATTCACACAAACGGCCCCAGCTAAGGCGTTACTACCATCTTAATTCCTCAACCCAGCACCAACCGGCATGTTTATAGCGGCGTAGCCGACTTATATCGCCCGATTCACACAAACGGCCCCAATTAAGGCGTTACTACCAACTTAATTCCTCAACCTAGCACCAACCGGCGTGTATAAGGCGGCGTAGCCGACTCATAGCCACGCAAGTTGACGCTAGCAGCTGCAGCTTTTATCCGACTCTTCATTCACCGGAGTTGGGTAGTCGTTGTCGAAGCAAGCAAGGCATAAGCCGCGATTATATGCGCCATCGTTGCCGCCTACCGAATCGACGAACCCTTCCTCCGACAGGAAGGAGAGCGAATCTGCATTAATTTCCTTGCGGATCTCCTCTACCGTGCGGTAA
Organism: Paenibacillus nanensis; assembly: GCF_003583765.1. Taxonomy (GTDB): domain Bacteria; phylum Bacillota; class Bacilli; order Paenibacillales; family Paenibacillaceae; genus Pristimantibacillus; species Pristimantibacillus nanensis. The sequence goes on along the minus strand of NZ_QXQA01000001.1, from coordinate 677,367 downwards.
GAAGCGATCAGCTCCTTGCGGTCGGGCGTATCGATGCCGTAGTAGCAAGGATTTTTGAACGGCGGCGATGTGATGCGCACATGCACCTCTGTAGCGCCCGCCTCACGCAGCAGGTTGACGATCCGGCGAGACGTTGTGCCGCGCACGATCGAATCGTCGATCATGACGACGCGTTTCCCCTCCACCACTTTACGGACGGCGGACAGCTTCATTTTGACGCCTTTTTCGCGCAGCTCCTGTGACGGCTGGATGAACGTGCGTCCGGTATATTTATTTTTGATGAGTCCCAGCTCATAAGGGATACCTGTCTGTTCCGCGTAACCGATCGCTGCGGAAATACTGGAATCAGGGACGCCTGTCACAACATCGGCATCGACAAAAGATTCAATCGCCAGCTGTTGTCCCATCCGTTTGCGCGCCGAGTGAATGTTGATGCCGTTAATGTCGCTGTCCGGGCGGGCAAAATAAATATATTCCATCGCGCAGGTCGCTCTGCGTTCAATCGTCTCGTAACGGTCCTCATGCAAGCCTTCTTCGTCCAAAATGAGCAGCTCGCCCGGCTGAACGTCCCGCACATATTCCGCGCCTATCGTCTCGAACGCGCAGGTCTCCGACGCGAAAACATAGCTGTCGCCGAGACGAGCCATTGCCAGCGGACGCAGACCATGCGGATCGGATGCGACGAGCAGCTTATCGTTCGTCATGATCAGGAATGCGAACCCGCCGATAATGCGCTGCAGCGCTTCCTTAGCCGCCGTTACAAAATCCTTCGGCGAACGCGCGATCAAATGCGCGATTACTTCGGTATCGCTGGAAGTTTGGAAGATGGAGCCGCTCATTTCCAGCTCTCGCCGGATTTCCGGAGCGTTGACGATATTGCCGTTGGTCGCAACGGCCAGATCGCCGTCACGGTAACGGAAAATCAGCGGCTGAGCGTTGCCCAGATGGCTTGCCCCTGAAGTCGAGTAGCGGACGTGTCCGATCGATCGGTCGCCGGAGAGCCTCTCCAGATTTTCCTTGTCGAACACTTCCTTGACGAGCCCCATGCCGCGATGGTAATTGAATTTACCGCCTTCGCGGGAATCCGCGGTGCAAATGCCCGCGCTTTCTTCGCCGCGATGCTGAAGAGCATGCAAGCCGTAATAAGATAGCCCGGCAGCGTCGGGATGCCCGAACACGCCGAACACCCCGCACTCCTCACGCAATTTATCGAAAATATCATCCCGGCCGATGCCCTCGTTATAATGGTTTCCTGTCCAAAGCAACGGGCGGTCGGTTACTTCATTAGACATGGAATCGCATCCTTCCAGACCTTCTCCAGTTGTTGTACCGGCGCGTTAATGCCGGCTTTGCCGTTCACGTTAATTGTCAGGCTGCTTCCTGTAACTGTACCGATAGTTGCGAAGGTTACGCCTTGCTCCGACAGCAGGGCTGTCAGCGCATCTGCTTGGTCCGGCTTAGCCGAAAGCAGAATTCGGGATTGCGATTCGCTGAACAGAAGATGATCCGGACGAAGGTCGCTTGTTAGCGACACATTCGCGCCGATGCCGCCGCTGATGCAGGATTCCGCAAGTGCGACGGCGATGCCGCCTTCGGACAGGTCATGCGCGGAAGCGACAAGCCCTTTCTGAATCGCGCTGAGCACGGCGTCTTGCACTTTTTTCTCTGTATCCAGATCAATAACCGGCGGACGGCCTGTTGCCGCTCCGTTCAACACGTATTGCAGCTCGCTGCCGCCAAACTCCGCTTTTGTCTCGCCCACGAGAATAATGACGTCGCCTTCGGCTTTGAACTTTTGCGTTGTAATATGGTTAATGTCATGCACCAGGCCGACCATGCCGATAACCGGCGTCGGGTAGATGGCGCCTTTTGCGTTTTCATTGTACAAGCTGACGTTACCGCCGATAACCGGCGTATTCAGCTTCACGCAAGCCTCGGACATGCCGTCGGCGGATTTCTCCAGCTGCCAGAACACTTCCGGCTTCTCCGGGCTGCCGAAGTTCAAGTTGTCCGTAATCGCCAGCGGCTCGGCGCCGGAGCACACGATGTTGCGCGCCGCTTCCGCTACCGCGATGCGGCCGCCCATCTCCGGATCGAGGTAAACGTAACGTCCGTTGCAGTCCGTTGTCATAGCGAGCGCCTTGCGCGTGCCGTCAATCAATACAACCGCCGCATCGGAGCCCGGCTGAACTGCCGTAGCCGTACGCACCATGTAGTCGTATTGGTTGTATACCCACTCTTTGCTTGCTACAGTCGGAGAAGCAAGAACCTTCTCCAGCGCGCCGTTCAGATCGGTGATTTCAGGGAAAGCAGCCGTGTCGATCGACGCGCTCTCGCGGAAGTAAGCCGGTTCAGCGGACGGCTTGTTATATACCGGGCACTCGTCGACAAGCGCCTTGACCGGCATGTCCGCTACTTGCTCGCCTTGGTGGAACAGGCGGAGACGTCCGTCGTCCGTCACCTTGCCGACCTTCGCGCAAATGATGCCCCAACGGTCAAAAATCTCTTTCGCCTGCGCCTCATGCTGCGGCTCGATGACAAACAGCATGCGCTCCTGCGATTCGGACAGCATCATTTCGTACGGCGTCATGCCCGTCTCGCGCTGAGGCACCTCGTCGAGGTACAGCTCCAGGCCGTTGCCCGCTTTGGACGCCATCTCCGCGCTGGAGCAAGTTAGGCCCGCCGCTCCCATATCCTGAATGCCAAGGACGATGCCGGAGTTGATCAGCTCGAGCGTCGCTTCCATTACCAGCTTCTCCATGAACGGATCGCCGACTTGAACCGCAGTGCGCTTCTCTTCGGATTCTTCCGACAATTCAACGGAAGCAAATGTCGCGCCGTGGATACCGTCGCGGCCAGTGGCAGGTCCGACGTAGAAGACGGGATTGCCGACGCCTTTGGCGACGCCGCGCTGGATTTTATCATGGTCGATGAGACCGACGCACATCGCGTTAACGAGCGGATTGCCTTCGTAGCTCTCGTCGAACATGACTTCGCCCGCAACAGTCGGAATGCCGATGCAGTTGCCGTAGCCGGCGATGCCGCTTACGACGTTTTCGAACAAGTATTTCACGCGCTCGTTGTTCAGGTTGCCGAAACGCAAGCTGTTCAGGAGAGCGACAGGACGCGCGCCCATCGAAAAGATGTCGCGAATGATGCCGCCTACGCCCGTTGCCGCGCCTTGATATGGCTCAACTGCGGACGGATGGTTATGCGATTCGATTTTGAAAACAACGGCTTGGTTGTCGCCGATGTCGACGATACCCGCGCCTTCGCCTGGACCCATGAGAACGCGTTCTCCGGTGATCGGGAACTTTTTCAGGATCGGCTTGGAGTTTTTGTAGGAGCAGTGCTCCGACCACATGACGCTGAATACGCCGATTTCCGTGTAGTTTGGCTTGCGTCCCAGGAAACCGCAAATGAGTTCATACTCGTGGTCTGTTACACCGAATTGCGTGTAAATGCGTTGGTCCGCGATTTGTTCTGCCGTCGGCTCCTTAGCCGTTAACTGCTGCGCCATGTTGTTCCCTCCATGCATTCAAAATCGATGTAAACATCCGTTTTCCGTCTTCCGAGCCAAGCAACTGGTCTACCGCGCGCTCCGGATGCGGCATCATGCCGACCACGTTGCCCGCTTTGTTGCTGATGCCCGCGATATTTTCCACAGAGCCGTTCGGATTCGTGTCGCCCGCGTAGCGGAACACGATTTGGTTGTTCGCCTTCAGCTCTTCGAGCGTCGCGGCGTCGCAAAAGTAATTGCCTTCGCCATGGGCGATCGGAATATTGATCAACTCGCCTTGCGAGTATTCTTTTGTAAAAGGCGTGTTATTGTTAACCACTTCAAGAGACGTGCCATGGCAGCGGAATTTCAGACCCGTGTTGCGGATCAGCGCGCCAGGCAGAAGGCCGGCTTCGGTCAGGATCTGGAAGCCATTGCAAATGCCGAGGATGAACTTGCCTTGTTCGGCAGCCTTCTTCACTTCATTCATCACGTTCGCGAATCGGGCGATCGCGCCGCAGCGCAGGTAGTCCCCGTAGGAGAATCCGCCCGGCACCAGAATGGCGTCGTATGCGGACAAGTCCGTCGCGGTATGCCACACGTAGTCGACCGGTTGGCCGATCGTGGATTCTACCGCTTTGTAGCAGTCGATGTCACAGTTGGAGCCAGGAAATACGAGTACGGCAAACTTCATTTTTTACCCCTCCAGCTCAAAACGGTAGTCTTCGACGACGGTGTTCGCCAGCAGCTTCTCGCACATCACTTTCAGGCGCGCTTCCGCTTCCGCGCGGTCGTTCGTATCCAGCTCAACCTCAAGGTATTTGCCGATGCGAACCTTCCCGACTTCCGAGAAACCCATGGTGTGGAGAGCGCCTTGCACTGCAGTTCCTTGCGGATCCAATACGTTTTCCTTGATCGTGACGTAGACGGTTGCCTTCATAATTGCCTCCTGAATATGGTTGAATTTTTAAAAAGTTAGTTTGTGTGGGTGAGCGAGCTCGTTCGTGCAAGTTGAGTGCTGTAACGGTCTTTTTCGCCGTTACTGCGGCTCGCTCGCGCTAGGTCCGCGCTGTAAGCGCCTTGTTCGCCGTTGCAGCCGGCCGCTCGTGCTAGTTCAGTGCTGTAACGGTCTTTTTCGCCGTTACAGCTGCTCGTTCGCGCTAGTTCAGTGCTGTAACGGTCTTTTTCACCGTTGCAGCAGTCCGCTCACGCTAGGTTCGCGCTGCAAGCGCCTTTTTCACTGTTGCAGCCGGCCCGCTCGCGCTAGGTCCGCGCTGCAAGCGCCTTTTTCACCGTTACAGCAGCCCGCTTGCGCTAGGTCAGTGCTGTAACGGTCTTTTTCGCCGTTACAACGGCTTGCTCGCGCTTGGTTCACACTATAAGCGCCTTTTTCGCCGTTATAGCCGGCCCGCTCGCGCTAGGTCCGCGCTGCAAGCGCCTTTTTCGCCGTTACTGCGGCCCGCTCGCGCTAGGTCCGCGCTGTAAGCGCCTTTTTCGCCGTTGCAGCCGGCCGCTCGTGCTAGTTCAGTGCTGTAACGGTCTTTTTCGCCGTTACAGCGGCCCGCTCGCGCTAGGTCCGCGCTGTAACGGCCTTTTTCGCCGTTACAGCGGCTCACTCGTGCTAGGTCCGCGCTGCAAGCGCCTTTTTCGCCGTTGCAACGGCAGCAGCCGCGTAATGACGGCCGCGCACTTGCGGCGTGCCGCCAGCTAGCTCAGCTCGCCGCCGGTTAAGCGGCGGTAGATCTCGCGGTAGCGCGCCGTTGTGGCGGTGACGACGACCTCCGGCAGCGGATCCGGGCGGCTGTCGCGGTCCCAGTCGGAGCCGAGCAGGTAGGTGCGTACCGGCTCCTTGTCCATGCTGTCGATCTCTACGTCATAGGCATAATTGCCTTCTGACCAGAAGCGCGACGAGTCCGGCGTAAAGATTTCATCGATTAAAATAACCTTGCCGTCGATAAGTCCAAATTCAAATTTGCAGTCGGCGAGGATGATGCCGCGCTCTTTGCAATAAGCATGCGCGAACTTGTACAGCTCGAGGCTTCGGTCGCGAAGCTCAATCGCCAGCTCCTCACCGACCATCTCAACCATACGCTCGAATGAAATATCTTCGTCATGGCCGACGTCATTTTTCGCGGCCGGCGTAAAGATCGGCTCCGGGAACCGTTCGTTCTTGCGAAGTCCCTCCGGCAGCGCAATACCGTTGATGGCCTGCGTCTTCTCGTACTGACGCCAGCCGTTGCCTGTAATATAGCCGCGCACGACGCATTCGATATCGATGCGTTCCGCTTTGCGCGTCACCATGATCCGGTTCTTCAGCAGTTCGGGCGCCGTAATCGTATCGCCAAGCAGCGATACGTCCGTATGAACAACGTGATTCGGCATCATATCCTTCGTCCTATCAAACCAGAAAGCGGACAGCCGATTCAGCACGTTGCCTTTGTCCGGCACAGCCGGATCAAGCACGTAATCGAACGCCGAGATCCGATCCGTCACCACGATAAGGAAGTGCTCGCCCAAATCATACAGCTCGCGTACCTTGCCTTTATAGACAAGCGGCGCTTTCACATAATCAACGGCAGTGGACAAAGCCTGCACTTGCGCTCCCATGTTCCCGTGACCTCCTTAATTTAAGCCCAGACGATTAAATATCGTATCGACATGCTTCAAATGCCATGCCGGATTAAAGCAATCCTCAATCTCTTCCGCCGAGAGCACCGAAGTGATCTCAGGCGTCTCTTCAATGATTGAGCGGAACTGGCGCTGCGTCTCCCATGCCTGCATCGCGCGAGGCTGTACCGTATCGTAAGCCTGCTCGCGGCTGAAGCCTTTGTCGATCAGCTTCGTGAGCACGCGGCCGGAGAACGGCACGCCGTAGGTCGCGCTCATATTGCGTTTCATATTTTCCGGGAAAACGGTCAAATTATTGATAATGTTGCCGAGACGGTTCAGCATATAGTTCAGCAGCATCGTGGAGTCCGGCAGGATGACGCGCTCCGCCGACGAATGGCTGATGTCGCGCTCATGCCACAGCGTCACGTTCTCGTAAGCGGTCAGCATATGGCCGCGGATAACGCGGGACAGTCCGGAAATATTTTCGCAGCCGATCGGGTTCCGCTTATGCGGCATGGCCGACGAGCCCTTCTGCCCCTTCGCGAAAGGCTCCTCCACTTCGCGGAATTCGCTCTTCTGCAGGGCGCGGATTTCCGTCGCGAACTTGTCCAGCGACGTTGCGATGAGCGCGATCGCAGCCACATATTCCGCATGGCGGTCACGCTGCAGCGTCTGCGTCGAGATCGGCGCAGGCGAGATGCCGAGCTTCCGGCATACAAATTCCTCCACGAACGGATCGATGTTCGCGTAGGTGCCGACGGCTCCGGACATTTTGCCGAATTCTACGCCTTTGGAAGCATGCTGGAAACGTTCCAGATTGCGCTTCATCTCTTCGTACCAAAGCGCCATCTTAAGGCCGAACGTCGTCGGCTCCGCATGAACGCCGTGCGTGCGTCCCATCATCGGCGTATCTTTATATTGAATGGCTTTCTCGCGAAGAATCGCGATAAACTTCTCGATATCTTTGAGCAAAATCTCATTCGCCTGGCGAAGCAAATAACCCATCGCCGTGTCCACCACGTCCGTGGAAGTCAGGCCGTAGTGCACCCACTTGCGCTCCGGACCGACAGTCTCGGACACCGCGCGTGTAAACGCGATAACGTCGTGACGAGTCTCCTGCTCGATTTCGTAAATCCGGTCGATGTTGAAGCTGGCGGATTTGCGCAGCGCCTCCACATCCTCCTTCGGAATAATGCCAAGCTCCGACCAAGCTTCGCATGCGCAAAGCTCAACCTCAAGCCAAGCCTTAAATTTATTTTCCTCGGTCCAAATCGCTCTCATTTCGGGTCTGCTGTAACGTTCTAGCATGAGCCTCACACCTTCCAAATCTTAGTTTCATTTATCCATTCAAGCGCCGCTTCAACCGTAGGTCCCAGCACATTCACATGCCCCATCTTCCGTTTGAACACGGCGTCTTTTTTCCCGTACAAATGCACCTTCGGCGCGACGCCTAACCGCTCGGACGCCTCATCCTGGACTGCCATCCGTTCAAGCAGCGGCTCCACATGCTGTCCCAGCACATTCACCATCACGACGGGACTCATCAGCGCCGTATCGCCAAGCGGCAGACCGCATACTGCGCGCACATGCTGCTCGAACTGCGACGTCCGGCATGCCTCCATCGTGTAATGACCGCTGTTATGCGGCCTCGGAGCCAGCTCGTTGACGTAGAGCCTGCCGTCCTTCGCGACGAACATTTCCACCGCGATCAAGCCGACGACGCCAAGCCCTTCCGCGATCCGCACAGCGAGGCGCTCCGCTTCCTTCAGAACCGACTCGCCCGTCCTGGCCGGCACGATGGAAAGATGCAAAATATTTTCCACATGAATATTTTCCGCAGGCGGGAAAGCTTTTATTTCTCCGTTCGCGCTTCGCGCCGCAATAACCGAAATTTCCATCGCAAAATCGATAAATTGCTCCAGCACCAGCTGCGTTCCCGCGCGAGACAACGCTGCATAAGCTTCGCCGCATTCGGCTATGTCGCGAATGACCCATTGGCCCTTCCCGTCATAGCCGCCCGTTGCCGTCTTCAGCACGCAAGGCGTTCCGAACCTGCTTACAGCTTCGCGCAGTTCCTCCTCGCCGCGAATTTCGGCGTAAGGCGCTACCTGCGCTCCCGCCGCTTCGATCGCCCGCTTCTCGCGCAGACGGTGCTGCGTCGTATAGAGCAGCTCGCTACCTTGCGGAACATAAGATTCCGACATCAGCATCGCGGCAACATCCGCGTCGACGTTCTCGAACTCGTACGTGATGACGTCCGAGCGTGCCGCCAGCTGCCGGGCCGCTTCGCGGTCATCGTAGGCTGCCGTAATCTGCTCGGCTACCTGTCCCGCGGGGGAGTCCGGCGTCGGATCGAGCGCAATAAACCGATACCCCATCGCGCTTCCGGCATTCGCCATCATGCGGCCAAGCTGCCCCCCGCCAAGTATGCCTATTGTTCCGCCGGGAAGAATGACCTTCGATTGCGCGTCTGTCTTATTCATAACGTCTCACTGCTTTCCAGCACTTCCCGCTTAATCCGTTCGCGGCGCGCCGCTACACGGGCTTGAATGTCCGGATCGAACGCGCCCAGCATCTGCGCGGCCAGCAGCCCCGCATTGGTGCCGCCGGCATTGCCGATCGCAACCGTCGCAACCGGTATGCCACCCGGCATCTGCACGATCGACAACAGCGAGTCCAAACCGTTCAAATTCGAAGATTTAACCGGAACGCCGATGACCGGCAGCGTCGTCTTCGACGCGACCATCCCGGGTAAATGCGCGGCGCCGCCGGCTCCCGCAATAATCACCTTCAGACCGCGTTCCGCCGCCGTTTCCGCATATTCGAACATGAGATCCGGCGTCCGATGCGCTGAAACAACTTTTTTCTCATAAGGAATATGCAGTTCCTCCAGAACGTCGCAGGCTAATTTCATTGTGTCCCAGTCCGACTTGCTGCCCATGATGACGCCAACCTTAGCAGACATTAGCTCAAACCCACTTTCCTTCATGAAATGTAGTAGCTGATGACGAATAAAAAAAGTCCCGCAGCTATCAGAAACCGATATGCTAGAGGACCTTCGAGCAAACCTCCAATGCCCTAAGGCCGTGTTGAAGGTTCTATCATGAACGGCTGCAGGTCTTACCGCTAAAGACAACGCAAGGCTGCTCTCCAAGAGAGCAACCTAATGCGCGAACGGACTGACGCCGGCAGCTGATTCATTAAGCTCGTAGTCCAGAAATTAAGGTTTCCGGGTAGAAACATTCGGGCCTGTCCCGAATATATACGAGATTATTCTTATTGGGCGGCATGCTCCGCCTCAAACCTACTCTAGTTTATCCAATCGGCACCAGCCTGTCAATAAAATACGAACATTAATAGAGGTTTAAAAATAAAAGTTCGTTTTTTCGTCTTATAAAGTCGATAAGCTCCTTAAAACCATCTTATTGTACAGCCAAAGTCTGGATTAGTATGCCCGCTGGACATGGTTTCCATGTTTTTGACTAAGGGCTGGTATCGCTGAATATAGATAGCTATAGAGCACAAAACGGTCTTGCAACCATTATGGGGAGGGTATACCGCCATGCAAATCTATACGGTCAAAAGAGGGGATAGCCTTTGGGCGCTGTCACAGCGGTACGGCGTAACGCTCGAGCAAATCTACGCCGCCAACGGCTTAACCTCGCAGAGCCAGCTTGTCGTCGGCCAAGCGCTGATTATGCCGACTCCTTCGGAAGGAACGACTCATACCGTTCAAGCGGGCGAATCGCTGTGGAAGATCGGCCAGCGGTACGGCGTTTCCATTCAAGCGCTTGTAGAAGCCAACAACTTGACGAACCCCGCCGCGATCGCCCCCGGGCAGACGCTAGTTATCCCGAGAGCGCCTAAGCCGGTTATCGAAGTGAATGCTTATACGGAGAAATTGGGGACGGAGGGCGTGGCAACCGTCAATGAGATCGGTGAATTTTTAACTTACCTTAGCCCATTCAGCTATCGCGTTCGCGCGAACGGTTCTTTAATACCGATCGATGACTCGCCGGTTATCGGAGCTGCATATGCGCACCGAGTAGCCCCAATGATGGTTATTACGAACTTTGAAAACGGCACCTTCAGCTCCGAAATCGGCCACTCGGTCCTGTCCAATCAAGACGTGCAAACCACGCTTATTAACAACATAACCGGCGTGATGCAGCAGAAAGGCTATCTCGCCCTCAACGTCGATTTCGAATATTTGCTGCCGGCGGACCGCGAGCTGTATAACGCATTTCTGCAGAGGCTGGTAGATACGTTGCATCCTTTAGGCTTCCTCGTCTCTTCCGCCGTGGCGCCGAAAATTTCGGCCGAGCAGACCGGTACGCTGTACGAGGCGCATGATTACGCGGCGCACGGACGGATTCTCGACTTCGTCGTGCTGATGACGTACGAATGGGGATGGTCCGGAGGGCCGCCGCGCGCGGTTGCCCCTATCAACGAGGTTGTGAGAGTATTGAATTATGCGATTACCGTCATTCCGCCGGAAAAAATCATGATGGGAGCTCCGCTTTACGGCTACGACTGGACATTGCCTTATGTGCCGGGCGGCAGATGGGCGCCGACCGTCAGCCCGCAGGAGGCTGTCGAACGCGCGGCAAAATATAACGCGTCGATCCAATACGACGAAGAGGCGCAGTCTCCTTATTTCAATTATTATGACGAGGAAGGCCGGGAGCATGTCGTCTGGTATGAAGACGCGCGCAGCATGCAGGCGAAATTCGATATTTTGAAGGGCTATGGACTAAGGGGCATCAGCTACTGGGTGCTCGGCGTCGCCTTTCCGCAGAACTGGTTCACGATTGGCGAAAACTTTACAATCAAAAAGCTTGTATAATTCCCATACCATACAGGAGGGCCGGCGGATGCATGCATCCGCCGGCCCTCGCCTATCACTCGCTGCCTAAAGCCTAGTTACCGTATAGCCCATCTCTTCCAGAAGCGCGACAAGTCCGTCCTCGCCAACCATATGAAGAGCGCCGACGACAACAAAATATGTCGCTGGCTGAGAACCCGTCAAAAATCCTTTTATTTTATCCGCCATCAGCACATTGCGGTCGAGAAGCATCGCTTTATAATATTCCGCATCCGCCTTTGTATCCACGGCCATCTGCGTCAATTGTTCGACGTCGCCGTTCACCCACATCTCAAACAAGTCATCCGTTGAATCTTCTTCCTGATAGAAGCTGTAGATCGAGCCTGCAAGAAGCTGCTCCTGCACCGCGTCCGAGAAGCTGTCGAACATTTTAAATTGCGATTCGTAAGACTCTAGCTCCATGATCGGAATTTTGGATTCCAACGCTTCATTCATGAAATAATTATCGATGCCGAGCTCAGCATCATATTCGCTGTCTTCGGATGCGACGCTGTCCAAAATCATCGAAGCGTACCAAGGCTCATAAGGGTCAAGCGCGCCCGTCGGCACTTCCAGTTCGGTCAGCAGCTCGCCCAAATACGCGTACACTTCCGGAGAGACATGATTGCGGAGCGTCGTTCCGTCCTTATACGTGCCCAAATCTTCAATGTATGCGCCCAAATCCGGATTCTCAACCGTAACGTCTACTTCAACGGCCAAATAATCGGCTTCGGAAAACGCCTCGGTAATCTCGTCTCTCAGCGGATACATCGCCTCGTTGGCAACGTGAATGGAGCCGAGCAGATAGACGACGTTATCCCCGTTCTCCGCCTTCCATAAAAACCCGCGGCTTTCGATAACCGTATCGATTGAAATTTGATTCCGCTTCTCGTCCCACTCGATCTCATAGCCGCTTTCTTCAACAATGAACCGCAGCGGAACATACGACTTTTGGTTAATTTTTTGAGGCGCGGCGAGCAGCTTCATCGGCTTGCTGTTCACATAAGCCGTATCATGCCCGATCTGCAGCGAGATAACAGCCACGTTCCTTGGGTCGGTGCTTGTCGCCGTCACAACCTGACTTTCTTGATTCCAATCAATCTCAAAATGTAGCTTTTCAAGAAGCATGCGTACTGGCACAAGGGTTGTCCCGTTTACTTTGACCGGCTTATCCTCGCCGAAATGAACAAGCTCGCCGTCTACGTAAATTTGAAGCGGATTCGCTGGAGCGGCAGCGCCGGCGGCGCTTGTCGCGAAGCTTACTGCCATTACAAGAGAAATAAGGATTGCGGCTAATTTTTTCATGCTTGGATGTAACTCTCCTTTTATAAAAATGGAAGCATCGGCAGCGTTCATAGAAATCGCCGCATCGTTGCACGACCTATAAACCTAGTCCTATTCTACCAAATCTATCATTTCATGACGAGAGAGCTCCCTCTGCATTCACCTATACTTTTATATAGCAGGCACAAAAAAAAGACGAAGCTGCCCGTATGGTTGGAACGGCCGCTTCGCCCACGTCGTCGATAGTATATGCGCTTATTGCTCAATCAAGCCAAATCGTCTTGTCCGTGACGGACTTACGCTGCGGCGCCGCAGGCGTCATATCCGGATATCCCGCATAGATGAAGGCGACGATTTCTTCATCCGCCTTCAGCTCGAACTGTTCTTTCATCAGCGGATCGAACATCGGCTGGCCGGAGCGCCAAATGGCGCCGAGGCCATAGGCGTGAGCCGCAAGAAGCAGATTTTGAACCGCTGTCTGCGCCGCTGCAAGCTCCTCTTCCCGCACGGCTCTCGGATCGTCCGACGGCGAGCATATTGCGGCTATCACAACGGGCGCCCGGAACGCCTTAAGCCTCTCCTTGCGCAGACGCTCCTCCAGCTCTTCTCCAGCCAGATCGGGCGCCCCGGCAGCCGCTACCCGCGCATACCCTTCGCCGAGCTTGCCTCTTCCGTCGCCGGTCATCACGACAAACCGCCAAGGCTGCGTGTTATGGTGGCTCGGCGCCCAGGAAGCCGCCTCCAGTATCGCTTCAATGATTTGCCGATCGACGGGATCGGGCTTCACCCGGCCGATCGACCTCCGTCCCTTTATCGCTTCCAGCACCCCGACGCCGCTTGCTTTCTCTTGTGCCGCGATCAATTGGTTCCCCATTCGTACCCTCCTCCGCTTCTCCCGTTAATCAAATAATTGCCGGTACTGCCCGTATCCTTCTTCCTCCAGCCGATCCTTCGGAACAAACCGTAAGGAAGCGGAATTGATGCAGTACCGCAAGCCGCCTTTGTCCCGCGGCCCGTCATCAAATAAATGCCCAAGATGAGAATCCCCTTCCTGGCTTCTTACTTCAATGCGGACCATGTTATGGCTGGTGTCCATATGTTCGGTTATCGCCGACTTCTGCAGCGGCCTTGTGAAGCTCGGCCACCCGCAGCCCGCGTCGTATTTATCCTTCGAGCTGAAGAGCGGCTCGCCGGATACGATATCGACATAAATGCCTTCTTCCGTATGGTCCCAATATTCCCCGGTGAACGGCCGCTCCGTCGCGTTATTTTGCGTCACCTCGTATTGAATCGGCGACAGGCGTTTCCTCAGCTCGTTCTGATCCTTCTTCAATTTCCAGTGGCCTGCGATAAAAGCGTCGCGCCCCGAGCCTTTGCGGTACATTTTGTACCGGTACGGGTTTTTCTTATGGTAATCCTGATGATACTCCTCAGCCGGATAAAAAGGACCCGCCGGCTCGATCTCCGTTACGATCGGCTTGTCGAAGCGGCCGCTTTTCTCCAGCGCCTCCTTGGAAGCCTCCGCCAGCTTCCGCTGCTCTTCGGTGTAATAATAGATGCCCGTCCGATAAGAGGAGCCTCTGTCGTGAAACTGGCCGCCCGCGTCCGTCGGATCGATCTGACGCCAGAAGATGTCAAGCAGTCTTTCATAGGGGAAAATGTCCGGATCATACGTAATTTGCACCGCTTCCGCATGGCCCGTCGTTTCGGAGCATACCTCTTCGTAAGTCGGGTTTTCCGTATGCCCACCGGTGTAGCCCGATACAACGGAAATAATGCCCGGCATCTCTTCGAACGGCGTGACCATGCACCAGAAGCAGCCTCCCGCGAACATCGCCAACGCTTTATTTTGTCCCATGGCAACCATCCTTCCAATCCGCTTATTTACAGTACATTCTTCCCTCCATTATACATGACGAATCTCCCCCTCACAAAAGCGGCGGCCATCCCTCCAAAATTTGGACCAAACAAAATGTCGAGATGTGGCGACAATGGTTGGCCCGTTTGTTACAATAGGGTGACATCCGCAACCTTTCTGGCAGAAAAGACCGTTTAATAGAGTAGGAAGCAAGCGGCGGGCGGTCGATCGGTTATCGTTTTGTAAGGATAGGACAGCTCTTTTTTATGTTCGTTCAACCAGCAAGAGTATGACTGGCATGAGAGGTGAATGAACGAGTATGAGTGAAATTACGCTTGAAACGACGGCGGCATCCAGCCGTCAAGTTGCAAATACGCGCAAGAAACGAAGCAAAACCGCGCTTATTGTATTTATTTTCGTTTGGCTGGTATTGATAGGCGGAGGCTTAACCTTCGCAAAGCTGTACACGGATCAGATGCAGCGGGATATTACCGCAGATATCGAGCGTCAGACCGCAGCGCAAATTTCGGAGATGCAAAAGGCGTATGACGGCCGCATCGCCAAGATGGAGACAACGTACCAGAGCGAGATTACGCAGCTGAAGGAAAAGGTCGACGCGCTAAACGAGCTGCTGACGTTCGCCAAAGACAACGCCGATACCAAAACCGATAACAGCAACAAGCTCTATACGCAGCTGAATGAAGTGAAAAAGCAGTTGGATGAACTGAAAAAAAGCTTGGATGTCCTCAAATGATTATTACCGCTAAAACTTTAAACCGTACGGCGCTGCTTGCAATGGCCCCCTTCCTTGGCATCATGCTGTGGCTGCTGTTCTCCAGTGTGGTCATCGATATTTCGGATAAAGCCATTCAAGATCTGGATTCTGCGGATGAAGCAGCCCCTCGCGCCTACATAGAGGAAACGGTCTCCAGACTTGAGCTTGCGAATGAAACGGCCGCCTTGACCGGTCAGTCGATTCGAACGCAGCTTGATCTGTATAACCGAACAAATGAAGAAATGAACCACATCGCCAAAACAGCCGCAGCCCAAGCGAAGCGTCCGCTTGCCATCTACGATCAGAAAATTACGTCCAGACTGGGCAAACCAGCCGCTACCATCTCTTCGGACAAGCTCCGCGCGCAGCTGTTCTATTTGAGCCATGAGCATTTCAAAAGCTATGCGGTAAAAATCCAATTAAAAGCCGACGACGCCATGACGATGGTTCTTGGCGGCGACGAAGTCGGACAAGCGATGACGACCCTGCAGGCCGTCAAAAAATATAAGGCTGCGGTCGGCGTCAATGCCGGCGGATTTGCCGACGGCCGCGGCAAACGGTACCCGCTCAGCACGACGATCGTGAATGGAGAATACGTATCCGGCTTCGAGCCATCTTATTCGGATTTATTTTTTGTCGGGCTGAACGAAAAAAATGAACTGATTGGCGGCAAATTCTCGACTCAGGCGCAGCTTGACGCCAAAGAGCCGAGGTTCGGCGCATCTTTCGTCCCGGTTCTGCTTAAGAACGGAGTCGCTCAGCAGATTCCGGCGAAATGGCAGACGAGTCCGAGACGCGCGCCGCGCACCGTCATCGCCAACTACAAAGACGACCAGCTGCTCATTCTCGTTACGGACGGCTACAATGAGTCGGGCAGCTCAGGCGCCACGCTCGCCGAGCTGCAGGAGCTTCTGAAGCGGTACGGCGTTGTTGACGGCTATAATCTGGACGGCGGCGGTTCCTCTACGCTTGTGTTTAACGGCAAGCTGATTAACAAGCCTTCGGACGGCAGCATGCGGAAGCTGCCGACGCACTTTTTATTTTTTAAATAAGTGACTAAAGCGCCTCGGCGAGCTGTGATTAATCGCAGGACGTCGAGGCGCTTCTTTTATAGCTTGGCTCGGTCTGCCGTTACGTCACACGACAAACAATCCTCTGCCAATTACATTTGCCGACACGGGCTGAATCCCCATCTCTCTCGCCCATATAGACAGCTGACCCATGTGGTGAATTTCGTGCGCAATGATATGGAGCAGAATTTCGCCTTCGGTATAACGCTCTTCGCTCCATGGAACGGTTACGATATCATTTTCGAAATCATCGGACCAAGTCTCAAGAAACAGCTTTATCTCTTGCATCCACGAGTCGGAAAGCGTCTTTAATTGTTCCAGCGTATTATAATTCTCAAATCGGACCTGAACCTCCGGTTTACCTTGTATCCCGCAAATCCAGCTATACTCAACATCCAAAATATGAAAAATCGTATTAAGGATGCTCCCTTGCCCGCCTATACGGTTCCGCAGCAGCTCTTCATTTGGAACCCGCTTAAGAAGTTCAAACCATTCCTCTCTTATTATCCAGTTAGAATGAAACAACTTGATCAATGCATTCACCCCTTATCCGTCCCTGTAGTCGTTCTTTTCATTCGTTTTGCTTGGATTGCCCGTTTCAATATTTCCAGTTCCAGCTCCGAGTCTACTAGAAGCCGTTCCGCTTCCCGATGGGAGACTCGTCTGAATGTTATCACGTCACCCGGCTTGAGCTGCGCCAGCACGGGAAGGTCGACGGTAGCCGCTTCGCCGATTCGAGGATAGCCGCCGGTTGTTTGCCTGTCCGCCATCAGCACGATCGGATGACCTCCCGGCGGAAGCTGAACGGTGCCGAACGCAACAGGCTCGGAAATCAGCTCCCCCATCCCCGGCTTAAGCTCGAGCGTTTTTCCCTCCAGCCTGTATCCCATCCGGTCCGATGAAGCGCCGATCCGGTACTGCCCCTCGAATACGTCTTGCTTCCCCCGCTCTGACAACCAATCCCAATGCGCGCCGGGCATCAATCGGATAACCGTCGTGTCCTCGGGCGCTTCCGCAAATCCTCCGGCATGCCAGAGCGGCCATTTCAGCTTACCCGAAGGCGACATGCGCAGCCCGGAGGTAATCGGCATACCGGCTTCCTTAGACGCTTCAATGCGGTCGCCCGCGCGGAGGGCGCGTCCTTCCAAACCGCCAAGCTGTCCGCGAAGGTACGTGCTTCGGCTTCCCATTACGGCAGGCGCGCGAATGCCGCCGGCCAGCGCGATATACGTCCGGCATCCGCTCCTGCAGCGCTGGAACCGAATCGTTGTCCCTTTGGCGATATGTACGGGCCTCCACTGCGGCACCGGCTCCAAGTCGTCCGTAACGGGTCCCATGTCGCCGCCGCAGACCGCAATCCAACAGTCTTGCTCTGCATAGAGCTCGGCGCCCGTCAGCGTTAGCTCCAGCACGGCTTCCGATTCCTCGTTGCCGACCAGCCAGTTCGCGATCCGTGCCGCCGTCCGGTCCATCGCTCCGCCGACAACCACCCCTTGCTTTTGATAACCGAGCCGTCCCAAATCCTGAATTGTCGCAAGCAGGCCGGGCCTCTGCACGATCAAACTCATGCCGTCCCCTCCTCTCCAGCCTTCCAATTGTCGAATTCATCGGCGGTAATCGGCTGGAACCGCACGCGGTCCCCGGCCTGAAGCAGGCTCGGCATGTCGGCATCCGGACGGAACAGCTCAACAGGCGTTCTGCCTATCAGCTGCCACCCGCCAGGCGTCGCGAGCGGATAAACGCCGGTCTGCGCGCCTGCAATGCCGACGCTTCCGGCAGGTATGACCGCGCGCGGCGTTTCGCGGCGCGGCACCGCAAGCTGCCGGGGCATGCCGCCCAGATAAGGGAAACCGGGCGCAAAGCCGATCATATGCACAAGATAAAGGCCTCCGCTGTGCAGGTCTATAATCTGCTGCGGCGAAAGCCCGCAATGATTGGCGACATGTTCAAGATCCGGGCCGAACGAGCCGCCGTAACAGACAGGGATCGTCACGATCCGGCCCGGTGAATCCGAGAAGCGTTCTGCATCCTGGAGCAAGCCGTCAAGCAATTTAGTTAGCCGTCCAAGCACAATTTCATAAACCGACCGACAGGCGAACTCTTCTGGCGTTCTGCTTCGCCATACGGCTGCCGGCTCATAGTAGACCGCGACGGACGCAAACGCGGGGACGCATTCCACATAGCCGGCGAATCGATCTGCTTCGATCCGCCCAACCGCCGCCATCACCAGTCGGTGCGTGCACTCATCGATTCCTTCGCCCAAACGAAAAAGTATACATGAATCGCCCATCGGACTTACATCATATGTCTTATTCATGCCTCGTCTCCCTCTAATTGTGCCCTGTCTTATTTCCCGGGCGATTGTACGGCAATGCCCGCGTCCTGGAGCGCCTCCCTCAAAGCCGCCGCATGCCCGGTCGCGCCGGGCGTGTCTCCATGGATGCAAACGGTATCCGCTTTTAGAGGTATATAAGCGCCGGTCCGAGTCTGAACCTGTCCCTCCTTAATGATACGAATGACTTGATCCGCAGCCCTTACAGAGCTCGTGAGGATCGCCCCCTCTATGCTTCTCGGCGTCAACGAGCCGTCCTCTTCATAGGCACGGTCGGCAAATACCTCATTCAGCACCGTAAGACCGATTCGTTCCCCTGCCCGGATTAGCTCGCTGCCCGATAATCCATACAATCGCAAGCTGCCGTCCACCTTATAAACCGCCTCGGCAATGGCTTCGGCTAATGCGGCGTCCTTCGCCGCCATATTATAGAGCGCGCCGTGCGGCTTCACATGGGAGAGCGCCCCTCCCTCCGATTCCGCAAAAGCGCGGATCGCGCCGATTTGATATATCGTCATATCATAGGCTTCCTGCGCTGTAATCTCCATCTTCCTTCGCCCGAAGCCCGCGAGGTCAGGCAAGCCGGGATGGGCGCCGATCGCCACGCCATGCACGAGCGCAAGCTTCACCGCCGACCGGATCGTCGCGGGATCCCCCGCGTGAAAGCCGCAGGCGATATTCGCCGACGTAATATGCGGCATCATCTGTTCATCCGAGCCTAGTCGGTACAAGCCGAAGCTTTCTCCCATATCGCAATTTAGATCAATCCGATGCATGCCGCCACCGTTTCCTCTCTGTAATTTGTACTTTTAGCTTACAACGCAATTGCCGCAAAGCTCAACACTTTGTGACCTGACTCACAAAAGAAACACATAACCAGGGTTTCAATAAATTGCCAGTAGGTACGAAGAGGGCGTACAATAATTTCGAGGTGATAACAGATGAAATTGAGGAGGCGAAACCTACTCCTTCTTCTTGCCATTATTCTTATCGGATCGTGGTTCGTTAGTTTTTTATCCCCGGAGCTAACCATTAGGAGACATATGCTTGTGAAGCTGCACCCGGTCAGCAGCTTTACAACCAATATCGCGAATATGGAAAGATATGATCGAACCTATGGGCATCTGTATAATGCAACGGGGTATACGGATCGAATGACGGGGGATGAATTGGGCGTGTTTTATTTGAAAAAGAAAGGGCCTTTCTGGGTAGTATCGAGTGTAGGGTCCGGACCATAACGGAGGAAACGAACACAAACGGCTAAAAGCAACAAAAAAGCAGCGCCGGCCCAGCGCTGCTTTTTTATATTTCGATGGTTTATTCGCCGCCCATAAAAACGTAGCGGGCGATAATAAGCAAGGCAAGAATCCACATCAGCACGTGCACCTTGTACTTGCCTTTGCCGGCGATGTTCGCAATGGTAGCCAGCAGCACGTACGATACGATACCGAAGGAGATACCGTTCGCGATGCTGTATGTGAAAGGCATCAGCGCCAGCGTCAGGAACGCCGGAATCGCATGCACCATATCGGAGAAGTCGATATCCTTCACGGATTGCATCATCAAAACGCCGACGATGATCAAAGCCGCAGCCGTAGCGGAGCCAGGAACCAAAGCGACAAGCGGCGACAGGAAGATCGCAAGCAGGAAGCATACGCCGGTTGTCACGGCCGTCAGACCGGAACGTCCGCCCTGCGCGATACCAGCCGAGCTTTCGACGTAAGCCGTAACCGTACTTGTGCCAAGCACAGCGCCGCCGCCTACGGCCACTGCGTCGACCAGCATCGCTTTGCCTACGCGCTTTTTGCCTTCCTCCGGATTATTCATAATGCCGGCGCGGTTCGCCGTACCGACAAGCGTGCCGAATGTATCAAAGAGCTCTACGAATGTAAACGTCAGGATGACCGTAATCAAGCCGACTTCGAACACACCCGCAAAGTCGAAATGCCAAATGGCCATCGAACCGAAGTCCGGAATCCAAGTTTTGCCTTCCAGCGCCGCTTTAATATTCACATGTCCCGTAAGCAGAGCGATAACCGTTGTACCCAAAATGCCGAACAGAATCGCGCCTGGAACGCGCAGCACCATTAGAATCGCGATAAGCGCTACCGCGAGAAGTGTGTATACCACGTTTTCATTGTGGAAGCTTCCGAGCTGAATCAGCTGTTCGCCGCTGTCTAGGAACACAAGCGTCATAACGCCGCTGTTCTTAAGGCCGATAATCGCGATGAACAAGCCGATACCGACCGTAATCGCATGCTTCAAGCTGTCCGGAACTGCTGTTATAAGCATCTGACGCACCTGCGTGACCGTCAGGATAATGAAGATAATACCGGAAATAAATACCGCCGTAAGACCTACGGCCGGCGAAATCGGAGTACCCGTTGCTTGCGAAGAAATAACGGTTGCCGCAAAAAAAGCGTTAAGACCCATGCCTGGCGCAAGCGCAACAGGGAAGTTAACGAACAAGCCCATTGCGATAGTAAAAATACCCGCCGCAAGCGCAGTCGCTAGAAAAACGCCTGTCCAGTCAAGACCAGCGCCCGACAAAATGCCCGGATTGACAGCCAGGATGTAGGCCATCGTCATAAATGTCGTCAGCCCCGCCATAATTTCAGTTCTGACATTTGTTCCCAGTTCCTTCAAGCGAAAGAAACTATTCATTTTGATAAAACCCTCCCAAAATTGTGTTGGAACAAACAAAGAAGCCTAGATAGGAATGTATAAATTACACATTTCTACTAGGCTCTGCAAAAAGGAGAAGCAGCATACGCAGGGCCGCTGCGCATAATCGCTTCCACTCTCTTCGTAGCCTGATCATTTACGGTGACCGAGTAGAGACTCCCAAGCCGATTCTTGGGATTATACGAAAAGTTTTTATGCGGTTGTTGTTTTCCATTATCAATATTAAGGAGGACACGAACATTTTGTCAACAATTTTCACGAATATTCGTCAAAGTTTTTAGTCCCATTATTCGGAAATGCAACGTTTTCATCCGATAGAGCTAACGCAGAAGCTCCTTCCACTTCGTATAAAGCGCTAGCGGCTCGCCATCGTCGAGCAAGCCCTTGCTTAAATATAGGCCCTGCTCAATGGAATCGGCCTTGCCCGCTAAATGCAAGCGAACAGCCGAGTTCAGCAGCACCTGGTTCGTAAACGCCAGATGCCCGTCGCCTCGCAGCAAAGCCTCGGCCGCTTCGATCTGAGCGGCAGCGGTCCATTCGACTTC
This sequence comes from Paenibacillus nanensis, assembly GCF_003583765.1. Lineage (GTDB taxonomy): Bacteria > Bacillota > Bacilli > Paenibacillales > Paenibacillaceae > Pristimantibacillus > Pristimantibacillus nanensis. Next base: position 655,845 of record NZ_QXQA01000001.1, on the reverse strand, counting down.
CGGCGGAAGCGTTTCGAGTCCATACGTGTCCGGATCGATAATCTGCATCGAAGCCTGGCCGTTCTGCACGTAATAAGTGCGCGTCGGCCGTTCGATATAAAGATCCTCGGAGCCTTCCATTCCTTGCACGATTAGAGCCCGTTCATAACCAAGACGCTCGGAAAGCTTCGCCATTCGTTCAAATACGGTATTATGAAAAACGCCGAACAGCAAATAAGGGGAATGCGAATAATCGACCAGCTTCTCCGCCGTATTCAATACGGTCCGCATGCCAAGCTCCACCCGAATCGAACGCAGTTCGCCGAGCGGCGGGCACCATTTCTCGGCGGGAACATAAAGCACGCCCGTCGCTTGAGCCGTTTCAACCAGCTTCTCGCGGGACGCATGATTGGCGTCAATGCCGGCTTCCAGCAGCAGATCCTGAAGCGTAAGTCCCCACTTCGGCGGCAGCGAGCCGGAACCGTGCAGCGTAACGGGGAGCCCTGCCGCTGCCAGCACAAACGCTGTCGGGAAGGTCGCAAAAAACGATTTTTTGCGGCCGTCATAAGGTCCCGAGCAATCCATTCCTTTTTGAATCGGGGCTCGGAAGGCATGCGCCCGGCAAACATGGACGAACGCCTCCAGCTCTTCGACGCTTTCCATCTTAATCCGCTCCGCTATAAAAAACGCCCCGATCTGAGCAGGCGTCGCCTTGCCGCCCAATATAAGCTCCGCCGCGTCCTTCGCTTCCTCGTAGCTTAGATCACGAGCGCCTCTTTTGCCTCTGCCGACTTCCTTCAACCATTTTGTAAGCATAAAGGCCCTCCTCTATATGTTCGTAGTATGCGAGCCTCGCAGCCCTATTTCATATCCTGCAAAAGCTGGTGAACCTTCACGATATTAGCCGCCACGTCAACCATCCGCTTTCGCTCGTTCATCGCCTGCTTGCGGAGCACCTCGTAGGCTTCCGCTTCCGAAATATTTTTAATTTTACATAGGATGCCCTTTGCCATATCAATCCATTTGCGCTCTTCGAGGCGAGCCTCCAGCTGCTTGCGCTCCAGCTTCCATTGCTGCCTTTCCATACGCTGCTTTTCAGCCAAATGAAGCGCCCAGTGCAGCTCCCACTCCCCCATGGACGGCCCGAGCAGTCCGTCGATCGGGATGTCGCTCTCGCAATATTCGGCCGATAAAGCCGCTGCTTCGGCGCTGCACCACCATAAGATCGGTAAGCCTCTTAATTTGGTTATCCGAGGCCCCCATACCTTTACGGCATCAAGAGGCATATGCAAAATAACCGCGTCTACGTCGGACAGATGCTTCTCCGCTTGTTCCGCATCCTCCGCCCTCCGCATTTGATAGCCGTTGCTTTTTAAAATATAGACCGGAGTTTCCTTATGCGTCATCGGGTTTGGCCGGGCTTCGCCGCCCGCCGCCTTCTCGCTTGTCGTATGCAGCTCAATGACCAACAAAGAACGCATATAGACCGCCCCCTCCTATGCATCTTATTTGAAGCGCCACTGTTTCGATCCAACCTGCATTATAAATATGTGAATATATATAACACAGAAACCAGCAAAATGTCACTACAAAAGATTAATTAGATTTTGTTATGTTAGCTATATTGACATCACTTTAAATTCTGATGTATAGTGTCAGTAACACACAAACGAATAACGTTCGCGAGTACAATGGCGTATTCGTTCGAAGAGGCAAAGAAGCCTGCTTTCGCATCACGGGAGACATGTGTCCCCCGGATTCGGAAGCAGGCTTTTATTGTTATTCACCATTAGATAGGTATTGGCGAGAGGGGAGAATTCATTATGCACGCACAGAAGAAAAAGTTGGTTCTCATCGGTAACGGAATGGCCGGGGTCCGGGCAGTCGAACATTTGCTGAAGCTTGCGCCGGGCAAATATGACATCACGATATTCGGAAGCGAGCCTCACCCTAACTACAATCGTATCCTATTGTCCTCCGTGCTGGCCGGCGGAGCAAGCATGAGCGATATCGTCATAAACGACTGGGATTGGTACAAAGAGAACGGCATCGCGCTTCACACCGGCGATCCTGTCACGAAGATCGATACAACAAGCAAAACCGTCGAATCCAAAAAAGGACTGAAGCTTGCTTATGACGAGCTGATCATCGCGACAGGCTCCAATCCGTTTATGCTCCCGCTGCCGGGCGCCGACAAAGAAGGCGTAATCGCCTTCCGGGACATTCAGGATTGCGAGAAGATGATCGACGCGTCCCAAAAGTATAAAAAAGCCGTCGTCATCGGCGGCGGGCTTCTCGGCCTCGAAGCGGCCCGCGGCCTTCTCCATCTTGGCATGGACGTGCATGTCGTGCATATTCACCACTACCTGATGGAGCGCCAGCTGGACGAAGCCGCTGCGAAAATGCTTCAGCGCGAGCTGGAGGCGCAAGGCATGAAGTTCCTCCTTCAAAAAAATACCGCTTCCATTAAAGGCAAACGCCGGGCATCGGGTCTCGTCTTCTCCGACGGCAGCGAGGTGGACGGCGATCTTGTCGTCATGGCCGTCGGCATTAAGCCGAATGTCGAGCTCGCAAGAGCGGCCGGCATCGAAGTTAACCGCGGCATCGTGGTGAATGACTTCCTGCAAACAAGCGAACCGGGCGTCTATGCCGTCGGCGAATGCGCCGAGCATCGCGGCATCGCATACGGTCTCGTCGCCCCTTTATACGAGCAAGGCGCCGTTCTCGCCAAACATTTGGCCGGCGCAGAGACGGACGGTTATCACGGCTCCGTCACGTCAACCAAGCTTAAAGTATCCGGCGTCGATGTGTTCTCCGCGGGACGCTTCGACGAAACGCCTCAAACGCGTTCGCTGAAGATGCAGGACGATATGTCCGGCACCTACAAAAAACTCGTGATTCAAGACGGCAAGCTAGTTGGAGCCGTATTGTTCGGCGACACGTCCGAAGGCTCGGAGCTGTTCTCCATTATTCGAAAAGGCGAATCCGTCGAAGGACGCGAGAAGGAGCTGCTGCTCGGCTTCTCGCCTAGCCAAGCGGGCGGAGGCGCCTCCAAGGAAAGCCGCCTTCTTGCGATGCCTGATGACGAAATCATCTGCGGATGCAACGGCGTATCCAAAGGAACAATCGCCGACGCGATCACTTCTAAAGGCTGCAATACGGTCGGCGCCATCAAATCCTGCACGAAAGCATCCGCTTCCTGCGGCGGCTGTAAGCCGCTTGTGGAGGGATTGCTCCAAATTTATTCCGAAAACGCGGGCGAGCCTGTTAAAGAAGGCATCTGCGGCTGCACGACGCTAAGCAGAGACGAGATTGTCGCCGAGATCAAACGCATGGAGCTTATGAACATCTACGAAGTGATGAACGTCCTCGGCTGGAGCAATCCGGAAGGCTGCTCCAAGTGCAGACCGTCGCTCAACTACTATTTGGGCATGCTGTACCCGGATCAATATGTTGACGAGAAGGAATCCCGCATTACGAACGAGCGCTATCACGCCAACATCCAGAAAGACGGCACATTCTCCGTCGTGCCGCGTATTTACGGAGGCGTTACCTCTCCGGAGGAGCTGAAAAAAATCGCGGAAATTGCAGTGAAATACGAAGTGCCTCTCGTGAAATTTACGGGCGGTCAACGCCTCGACCTCTTGGGCGTGAAAAAAGAAGATTTGCCGAAGATGTGGGAGGATCTCGATATGCCTTCCGGACACGCGTACGGCAAGACGCTTCGTACCGTTAAAACCTGCGTAGGCAATACGTTCTGCCGCTTCGGCACCCAGGATTCGATGGGGATGGGCATCAAGCTCGAGAAGGCGTTCGAGCGGCTGAATACGCCTGCGAAGGTCAAGCTCGCCGTATCCGGCTGCCCGCGCAACTGCGCGGAAGCATCGATCAAAGACTTCGGCGTAATCGCCATCGACGGCGGCTGGGAGCTGCATGTAGGCGGCAACGGCGGCGTGCATGTTCGCGCGACTGACGTCATCGGCGTCGTGAAGACGGAAGACGAGGTTATGGAATGGGCCTCCGCGTTCCTGCAGCTGTACCGCGAGGAAGCCATCTGGAACGAACGTACGGCGCAATGGATCGAGCGCGTCGGCCTCGACTACGTGAAGCAAAAGCTGGAGAAACAAGAAGACCGTTTGGCTCTGAAGGAGCGGATCGAACATACGCTGAGCCTGACGACGGATCCATGGAAGCAAATCGTGGAGAATAAAGAGCTTCGCAAAAACTTTGAACCGCTGCCGGCTACCCAGCCAGCGACGCTGTAATCGATTCAACAAAGAGGAGGAACCCGACATGACAACAAAAACAACTAAGCTGTTTGTCGCCAACGTAAACGATATTGATTTTAGAAGCTCCCGCACGATCAAATACAACGACCTCGAAATCGCCGTGTTCAAAACGACCGACGGCAGCGTGCTCGCCGTTGAAAATAAATGCCCGCACAAAGGCGGCGTTTTATCGGAAGGGATGGTGTGCGGCCACGCCGTGCACTGTCCGCTCCATGATTGGAAGATCGACCTGCGCACCGGCCGGGTTCAAGAACCGGACGAAGGCTGCATTACAACATTTGAGACCGAAATTGATCAATCGAACGGCTCCATCTATGTGACGATCTAGCGAATACGGGGAGGCCAGTCAGACATGTCATTCGTCAAACCCGCCAAAGTCGTCGACATCATGGTGGAAACCGGAGCGGCAAAAGCAAACCTTTCTCCGTTCCAAATGGTCATCCGCAGCGTGCTGGGAGGCGCGATATTGGCTTTTGCCACAACGCTTGCGTTCACGGCTGTTCACCAGACCTCGATCGGCTTAGCCGGCGCCCTCCTATTCCCGGCCGGCTTCGCAATGATCGTGCTGCTCGGTCTCGAGCTCGTAACCGGCAGCTTCGCCCTCATCCCGCTAGCCGTCATTCGGCGGCAGACGACCTTCGGTCGAATGCTCGCCGGCTTTGGCTGGGCGATCGCCGGCCATCTGATCGGCTGCGGCTTGTACGCTGCGCTTTACCTGTTGACGATTACGAACTTCGGGCATAACCTGGAAGCGCCGCTTGCCAAAACGCTGATCGCGCTTAGCGAAGCCAAAACGCTCGGCTACAAGGAGCTCGGAACAGACGGCATGCTGCTTGTTATCGTAAAAGCGATTCTTTGCAACTGGATGGTCACGCTCGGCGTCGTCATGTCGTTCACTTCCAAATCGACCGCCGGCAAAATCGCCGCCATGTGGCTGCCGATTCTGACCTTCTTCGCGCAAGGGTTCGAGCATGCGGTCGTCAACATGTTCGTGATTCCCGCAGGTATGATGCTGGGCGCAGACGTCACCTTCGCCGATTGGTGGGAGTGGAACCAGCTGCCGGTGCTCATCGGCAACTTTATCGGCGGCGCTCTATTTACTGGTATTTTGCTGTACATGTCGCATAAGAAGCTCCTTCCTGCGCGGGAGGAAATAGCAGCAGCCGGCGTCACCGTTAAGGAGCCCGTCATACCCGCAGTAAATGGAGGCAAAAGCCTATGAAAAATAGCGGTAACGGAAAGGTTTATATCGTCGGAGCCGGACCGGGCGACCCCGAGCTGGTCACCGTAAAGGCGGTGCGCCTGATTCAGCAGGCGGAAGTGATTTTGTACGACCGGCTTGTAAATAAAGAGCTTCTGCAGCACTGCTCGCCGGAAACGATCTTGATCGATTGCGGCAAAGCGCCGCGCGCGCACGCCATGCCGCAAGAGCAGATTCAACAAACGCTGGTCCGTTACGCGTTAGAAGGCTACACTGTCGTCCGGTTAAAAGGCGGAGACCCGCTCGTGTTCGGCCGCGGAACGGAAGAAGCGCTCGAGCTGGCGGAATGGGGCATACCCTACGAGATCGTTCCAGGCGTAACCTCCGCAATCGGAGCGGCGGCCGCTTCCGGCATTCCGTTAACCCACCGGCATTATGCCGCGTCCTTCGCTTGCGTAACCGGCAGCCGCTGCCACGGATCCGGACCGGATATTCGTTGGGACCTGCTCGCGCATAGCGTCGACACGCTGGCCATTTATATGGGAGTAAGCGAGCTGCCTAACATTCGGGAGCAGCTGTTGAAGCATGGCAAACCGTCTTCCACGCCTGTCGCGCTTATCGAGCGCGGGACAACGCCGGATCAGCGCGTAATAGTAGGTACGCTCGCCGATATTGATACGGTCGCCGTCTCGAGGAAGCTGACCAATCCGGCGCTTATCATCATCGGCGAAGTCGTCCGCATCCGCGAGCAGCTGCTTCATGCCGAGCAGCAGGCTCTATCGATGATCGGGTAGTTCAAGTCAGGAATGGCTGCTCACATTTCCTGCAAAAGTACATCATTTTGATGCCAAGGAACGCTTCTTGCAGAAAATTGATGCAAAAGCACATTATTTTCTAACGGTTCTCGTTGAAAATCAGCCCCAGTGAGAAAAATGCTGTATAATCGCAGTATTTTCTCCCCATGGTGGCGATACACGCGAAAAATGCTGCACAATTGCAGGAACTCACAAAAAAACGCGTCACCTAGCCATCGCAAGATAGCGATCGCCGGGCGGCGCGTTTTATTCCTGCTTACTTATAAAAGTTCGGCAAGTAGTCCTTGTTCGCTTCGAGCATCTCTTCGAGCAGCGTCTTCGCCACCTGCACGCTCGGCACAAGCGGATGATGCGCCATCGCCTGCAGCGCGATGCCTCTATCGCCGGTAATCGCCGCTTCAATCGTCAGCGACTCGTATGTCTTCACGGCATGAAGCAGGCCTTTGATTTGCTCCGGCACCTTCTGCAGCGGAATCGGGATCGGCCCCTGCGCCGTCACCACGCAATTGACTTCAATGCTGGCGTCCTCCGGCAGGAACGGAATAATGTTGCCGTTGCGGACGTTCAGCGTCTGAATGTCGCGCTTATCCGTATATAACGAATGCATCAGGTTGACCGCCGCTTCGGAATAATAGGCGCCGCCGCGCTGCTCCAGCTGCTTCGGCTTCTCCTTCAGGTTCACGTCCTTGTACAGCTCGAACAGCTCCGCTTCGACGCGGCTGACGATATCGGCGCGCGTGCCGTCCTTCTCCAGCGATGCCTTCATATCCGCATACATTTTATCGGTCATGTAGTAATAGCGCAAATAATAAGTCGGAATCGCGCCAAGCGAGCTAAGGAAGTCCGCATCCCAGTTAAAAGCCGTCACGTTGGATGCCGTATATTCGCGGCCGGCCCCGATCATCTCCGGCAGCTTGTCTTCCCCATTCACATATGCCGCGGTTACCCAGTGCAGATGGTTAATGCCGACGAATTCCGGCAGCACGTCCCGTTCGGTGACGCCGTATTCTTTTGCCAAAAACTTATAAAAGTTAATCGGCGAGTTGCACAGGCCCACCGATTTCACCTTGCTGTACTTCTGCACCGCTTCCGTCACGATGCCCGCTGGGTTTGTGAAATTAAGCAGCCATGCGTCCGGAGCCAGTTCTTCGATGTCTTTGCAAATGTCCAAAATAACCGGTACGGTGCGCAGCGCCTTGAACATGCCGCCCGGGCCCGTCGTCTCTTGCCCGATTACGCCGTGCTTGATCGGGATATGCTCGTCGCGTTTCCGCGCTTCCAGCAAGCCTACGCGCATTTGCGTCGTCACAAAATCAGCACCGGCAATCGCCTCGCGGCGGTTAAGCGTCAGCCGCACATCGATCGGCAGCCCTGCCTTCTCGACCATTCGCTTGGCCAGCTCGCCGACGATTTCCAGCTTATGCCGGCCTTCCTCAATATCGACGAGCCAGAGCTCGCGCACCGGCATTTCATCGTAACGTTTAATGAAGCCTTCCACAATTTCCGGGGTATATGAGGACCCTCCGCCGATAACGGCGATTTTCAGAGCTTTTTTGTTTACCATCGTTATGCCTCCCCTGTCGATTAAAAAGTGATGCTTCTTAGCGCCGCATCCGTCGCGTCGTCTATCGTAATGCCGCTGCTGTCCATGGCGCTCATAACCGCTCCGATGACGGGATCGGCGCTGAGCTTCACCACGCTGGCGTTAGGCGCGGCAGCCCCGACCGCTTCCTTAATGGCATCGATCATATGGGAAGTGCTGCCCCGCGACAATACGCTGCCGGTTAACACAACATCGAACGTCTCCTCTTGCATGCCGAGCCGCTTAATTAAAGCGTTCACCGCATTGCCGTGCTCAAGCCCCGCTTCCCTCAATATCCGGATCGCGACGGCGTCGCCCGCTCCCGCCGCCTCGAACATCAGCTTCGCCAGCTCCTTCGGCGGCCGCTTGCCGTGATCGAGCGCGTCATCGTACATCGCCTGCACAGTCGGGTATCCCATCTTCTCCGGCACAAGCTGCTCCAGAATGGAAGGAGCCTCGCGGCCTTCCCAGCTCCGGACCGCCGTTCGAAAAGCATGCACGGCAAGATCCGAGCCGGATCCAAGCCCGTCTCCGAACAAGTAACCGAAGCCGCCGTATTGCAGTTCTTCGCCCTTCACGTTGCGCGCCGCCGCGTTAAAACCGGTTCCGCTTATAATAACGGCGCCATAGGAACGCCTTGTGCCCGCCCTCATGCCGATCATCGTGTCGCAGGCGATCGCATGGCGTTCATAGCCTAATGAAGCGATCATCGGGCGCAGGATCGCATAATCCGGTTCCCGGTCCGCTCCCGCTAAGCCAAAGTAGGCAAAGGTCACGTCTTCTTTGGCCGCGCCGCCGGCTGCGAGCGCTTCGTTACATGCGGCTTCGATATGCTCCCGCGCTTTTTGAAATGCCGTTTGGTGATTACCGTTGCCGCTCATGCCTTGCCCGACAACTTTCCCCTTCTCATTCACAAGCAAAGCGTGCGTCTTGCTTCCCCCTGCATCAATTCCGAGAAATAAAATGGCCCCCACGCTCCTCTGACGCATTCTAAACTTTTTGTTTCCTAGACTCATCATAAAATAAAAAACATCGCGCCTCTAATAAAAAAGCACGATGTTCTGATACAATCTTACTGTTTTATGCGCGGAGCTCCGTCGGCAGCTTGCCGATATGCTGCTTAAATAACCGGTTAAAATTCGATAGATTACGGAAGCCGCATTCCGAGGCGATATCGATAATCTTACCGTCCGTTGTTTCAATCAGCTCGACCGCTTTGGACAAACGCAGCTGGATCAAATAGTCCATCGGCGAGGTGCCGACCACCTGCGTAAACAAGGAGCTGAATCGCGAGGCGCTGAGATGAGCGCGCTCAGCCAGCTCCTTCAGCGTCCATGAAAAATCCGGCTTTGCTTCCATCTCATGAAGGATCGTCCGGATTGTCTCCATCCCCCTCGCCCTTCGTGACCGTGCGCCCGGATCTTTTGCAAAATACCGGTTCGCATAGGCGAGGAACCGTACCAGCTGTGAGCGGATAACCGTTTCATAATGCGCTTCTCCCCGCAAATATTCCGTCCACATCTCCTCGAGCAGAGACTGGAGTTTTTTTAGCTGAGCGTTACTCCGGTCCAGCACATTATCGAAACGAACGCCCGTTTCGCGGAACGGCACAAGCAGCTCCGTATCATAGCGCTGCTCCAGCGCAAGATAAGCCGGATCAAACATTATTATTCCCATGACGAGCGACTCCGTCTCGACTGCGCGATGCAGGTCGTTGGAGTCAATCAAAACAATGTCGCCCTGCTGGAAATCATATCGATTGCCGTTTATCAAATAATAGCCGCTTCCGCGGATAATATAATTGATCTCGAGCGCCGTATGCCAATGCAGCCGCTGAAAGGTCGGACTGACGCCTTTCGTCTGCGACATCGTAATCGGAAAGCTCTGCGGCAAATGAATCTGATCCCGAATAACGGGAGGGTACAGCTTCATCGCTACCATCCTCCTGCCTGAGTAAGCTGCTGTTAGCCGTATTATAGCAGAGGTTGACGAATCGAGGGAAATTGCCTATTTTAAAGACTTGTAAAGTTCCAAATTATTCATTTCGTAATCTCAAATAATGGTTATATTAGTCCGATAAATATACAGATCATTCCTTTAAAGATATAGAGATAGGAAAGGAGTTTCTGGATTATCATGTTTAAACCTGTGGAGAACGAGTTGGAGTTGGCCATGTTTAATGGCATTTGGTCAACAGTCTGGAGAGAAAAAGGATATGAGCTGGAATTTGAGGACCGAGTGTTGGATCGATTCATCATTATGACGGAGGAGGGACATGGCGTAGGAACGTCGGAAATTAAACCATACGACGGAAAGAGCGCGATTAATAAGGTCGCCCCGTTTCATCAGCATCCGAAAGTGGTGGAAGCCGGCGGGGCCGTCGCCGAAATCGACAAGATTGCGCTGCTTCGTTCCTATCGCGGCAAAGGGTCTCTGCTTTCGTCCATTCTATCGTCCGCCGTATACTGCGCCGAAAAAAGAACGCTCCGTTATTTCGTTTCGCTGCTGGAGCCGATCTTTTTGCGTGCGCTAAAAATTACATTTAAGGTGCCGCTTGAGAGAGTCGGAGAAAAAGTATTTTATAAAGGCGATGATGTCGTTCCGGTTCTGTTCCATATGGAGGAGATGTACCGCAACAAGCAGCGTTACGATTGGCTGAGCTATCCGACAACTATACTAGAAAGAGAAAAGGTGAATGCAAGATGAGCGTCAGCTTGACGGAATTGGATAAAAGAAATAGGCTTCTTGTCAAAATCGTATGGGGGCTGCTAGCGCTTGGCATCCTGACCGACATTGCGATCGGCCTCGGGATGGAGCTGATCTTGCTGCTCGCGGGCGTAGGTGCGCTGCTCAATGGCGTCGCGACCCTTATGACATATAAACAACGCTTTAGCGGATATGTCAAATATTTGGTTCCTTGCAATTTGACGATCATCGTGGGGCTGCTTATTTTATCGGACCCGAATCCGATCGTGAGCACTTACTTTTTGGTCTATGTCAATCTCGCTATTATTACCCTTTATTCGGATTACAGACCGATTGTGGTGACAGGCATTCTGGGAGCGGCGCTCAGCACATACTTGTTCATCGATCCGTTTTACCAAGAGAGATTGTTCCCGGGAGAATCTCTTGCTTATCTATATTTATATCTGGCGTTTGCGACAATTGGGCTGGCCGTCTCCGCCCGTTTCAGCCAGCGGCTGCAGAAGGAAGTGGACGAGAGCTCGCGCGAAGCGCTTGCGTCGAAGGAGCTATCCGAGGAGCTGATTTCGCAGTTGAGAAATTCGATCGCCGTGCTGACGGAATTCAGTAAGGAGCAGCAGGAGCATGTCCGCTCCACAGGCACGATTTCCAAGGAAGTGACGGTGACGTTCAGCGAGATGACGGCGGCGATCGAAAAACAGACTAGCAGCGTGTTTACGATCAACGACTCCGCCCGCCTGATCGGCGAAGAACTGCATCATTTGCAGGAAAACGCCGCGCAGCTAAGAAGCTTCTCCGAGCAAAACGTCCAGTTGTCCGATGAAAGCAAAGCCCAATTGGATAAGTTATCGAGTGAAATGGAAGGGCTGCGGCAGATGATCGCGGGCACCGTGTCCATGATGGAATCGCTGAAGCATCAAAATGAGCAAGTAACCAATATCGTGGATACGATTAGCGACATCGCCGAACAAACGAACCTGTTGGCGCTGAACGCGGCGATTGAAGCCGCGCGCGCCGGCGAGCATGGAAGAGGCTTTGCGGTCGTGTCGGGCGAGGTTCGTAAGCTGGCCGATCATTCCCGCCGTTCAACCGACGAGATCAATGCCATCCTGTCGGCGGTGAGGACCCAAATCGATGATGTGTATCAGTTTGTCGAGCAGGGCCAGGAGACGGTGATCAGAAGCAGCGAGGCCTCCCGTGAGGCGAAGAACCGCTTTGAACATATGAACGATAACGCCAAACGGGCAGGAAGCATGGCCATTCAGGTCGGAGAAGCGTCGGACGAGCTTCATCAGCGTTACAACTCGCTGGCGTTTGAAATCGACGGCATCGCGGCGACGACCCAACAAAACATGGCATCGGTTGAAGAGGTTCTCGCAAGCATGGAAATGCAGCATCAGAAAATCGCCAAGATGGTCGAGGAATATACACGTCTGGATGAGCTTGTGTCGGGATTAAAGAGAATGTCTGAGGGCAAGGTAAGATAGAGTAACATTCGAATAGAGGATAGAAACAGACTCCCGTTTATTTGCCTGTTCTTAAACGGGAGTGTTCATTTTAGACTTTTTAATTTTCACTCAGTAACCTCTTTGAGTCGTTTAACCACAAATAAATATCAGCCTTACATTGAATTACTTCCTCATCGCTCCCTTAATCAATTTCTCCGCTTTATAATCCTTCTTGATTTCTTGTAGCACACCACGATTCACTTCGCTCCAGGACTCTAAAATCATCCTTGGCTCCGATTCAATTTTATTTTTGATCGCTTGTATATTTCCTAGTTTAAACGATTTAATTATTCCGATTAAATCGTTTCGGTCTAACAATTTAACATGATTAACACCCGCTAATGTTTCACATGCTTCCGTAAACTTGGCCGATGAAATAACAATCGCTTTTTTTGCCTTATAGTATCTCATACAGGAGTAAACCTCTTGCACAGCGCTTATCCCGACCGGATCCGTATATCGCTTTGCCTGTACGACATTCCTAACACCCTCGCTGTCCGTAAAAACAATGTCAGCCCCAAAGTCTCTTGCACCAACCGTTTTATATACCCCTTCGTACCCTAATTCAAGAAACAGACGGTACAAATACATTTCAAACTCGGTACCGTCTTCCATTTTATCGATAGCCTCAATATCAATATCCTTTAAATCATATTCCTCTCGAAAAACTGTACGGATTGTGTGCCTTTTTCGTTTCGTAACTGCGACTAGTCCAATAACAACAAGAATTACAGCAACGGCAATTGATAAAACAACAGCTAGAATCGAAATCAATAACAAACCTCCTAATTTGCAAAATCCTTTTTTACATAGCATTTTATCGTCATAATTTGGAAGCTCATGAAGACCTAAGTACAAAATATTATAAGGTGACGCCGGAAAATGTGGAGTAGAAAAATAACCGGCTCTGAGATATCAGAACCGGTCCTTGGTATAGAGATTATGGCGTAATATCAACCAATGCCTGAACTTGTTCGGCCGTTAAGGCCTTGTCATAGATTTGAAGCTCATCTACTTTTCCTTTAAACGGAGTGTCCCAGTAATTGACGCCGAACGCGAATGCGCCGTCCTCCGTCGTGAATACGTTCGGGAAGGCTGTCCCGCTATGCTTTTCAACTCCGTTCATGTAAATCTTCAATACGCCGTTATTCACCGTAAACGCGATATGCACCCATTCTTTGGTGTTGATCTGCGTGCCCGTCGTCCCGTCGTACCAAGCCGTACCCGACCACAGCATCGTTTGATTGCCGACCGCTCCTCTTGGAGTGAAGCTGATCCAGCTATCGGCGCTTCTCGCGCCGAAGAAAGAAGGCGTATATTGGGACGCCACATCCAAATAGAGCGCCATCGATACCGTATAGTTGTTTGTTGAGATTAAGCCATCCGGAAGCCTAATACCTGATGCGCCATCCAACACGGCTGCTTGGCCGTTCACCCCATCTGTATACGTGATGGCGCCGCCGGTATTGTCAATCCTCGTGCCCGTTGCGATACCTGCGCCGAACAATGCCGTCGAATTGTTCAAGTCCCCGTCGAACTTGTAATAAGCAACGGGCCCATCGGCCACTTGAAGCGTGTAGCTTGCCGTCACACCGCTCGCGTCTAACGCCGTTGCCGTAATCATTGTCGTTCCCGCTCCAATTCCGGTTACGAGCCCTGTCACCGGGTCGACCATTGCGACCGACTCATCCGCCGAGCTCCAAGCAATAGCTCGATTGGCGGCATCGACCGGATAGACGCTAACCGCAGGCGGAGCAAGCGTATTGCCTATGGACAACTTCTTATCGTTATAGCCAATTTGAATGCTTTCAACAAGCTTATTGGGATCAACGACCATATCCGTAACCTGTTGAGCCGACAAGATTCCGTCATAAATACGCAAATCATCGATTAGTCCGTCATAAGGCGTGTCCCACCAGTTTACGCCTAATGCAAAAAGCGCATCGGATGCCGCGGCAAAGGTGTTCGGGTAATTCGTACCGGTAAACCTTAACTCCCCGTTCACGTACAATTTGACAAGTCCGTATTCCACGGTAAGGGCAACGTGACTCCACTCGCCAGGTTTAATCGTCATGCCTGAAGGCGCATCGTAGTAAGCATCGCTGTGGAACCAGGCCATCGTGCTGCCGGCAGGTCCTTGCGGCTGGATGCTCACCCAATTGTCCGTATCTCTGCCGCCAAAAAAGGCCGCTGTAAAGTTCGTCAGCGCATCGGGCTTCAACCATAACGAGACCGAGTATTCGCTGGTATTGGAAATTAGTCCATCCGGTAACCGTACGCCTGACGCTCCGTCAAACTCGGCCGCTTTCCCGTATTTTCCGCTGGCATAGGTTATCGTTCCGCCTGTGTTATTTATCCGGTTGCCCGTAATCGTTCCATCCGCATAATTTCCTTCCGAATCGCTCAAGCTGTCTTCAAACTCGAATTTGGCTTGCAGCTCCGCCGATTTCGAAGGCAGAACCGTTACCGTTATGTCTTTCGACCGTGAAATATCGCCCTTCGTAACCGTTGCTGTGAGCACAACCGAAACCGGTTCGCCGGTCTCCGGCCGAGTTACTGTACCCGTATCGGTAATGACATCCGGGTTGGATGTCTGCCATGCGATTCGGGAATGTCTTGTTCCTTGGACTGGAAGCGTCAATGAGGATACGACATTCCCCCATTGAAGAGCCGGATCATTCAAAACATCCGTAACGATTTCCAAATCCGTGCGATCCAGGAGCTTGCTTCCCCATACGGAAGCTCCTTCTGTCGACATTGCTGTAAATGTCATCGTATAGCGAGCCGAAGTCGGATCCCATTGCCTTACAAACACCCCGTTGTACGTTTCGCCGTAAATGGTGATACCCGCATAGCTGTCGCCCGATTTCTCCCATGTGCCGGTCACGTCGCCGGAAATCGTCAAGTCCTCGTTCAGACGGATAAATAGCGATTCGCGAATCGCTGCCGCATTATCCTGCTCATGCTTAATGAGTTTGTACTCGCCGACGAGCTCCGAAACATGAACCTTGCTGAGCGTTTCTCCCGTATAGCGATAAGGGGCTGCCACCGGCCAGCCGTCCTTATTCATAAACATTTGATGGACCCGCACCTCATGCAGCTCGCCTTCGTTCGGAAAGCGCGTATGAAAAATGTTGAATAATTTGCCGGAATCATCATACAGCACGGAGTTGTGACCAGGCGAAACGTAACCGACGCCGTTTCCGCTGCCCGGGTCTCCAAGCTCTCTTTTGAATAAATAGTTGGACATCAGTTTATTTCCATAAGTAACGTTGGACGTGCCTTCATTAGGGAACACTGGACTTTTTCCTTCGGCATCCACATACGGCCCGTCCGGATTTTCCGACCTGAACGTTCTCATATTGTAGCCGCCGGTTGAAGTTAAGCCACCGTAGGTTTCATACAAGTAATAATAATCCGTGTCCTTGTCATAAACGATATAGGGCCCTTCGCCGGATTGATGGAAGCCGCCGGCAATTTTGGTGCCGAAATATCGGTCGATGATTCTGCCGTCCTCCGTCATTCCGTCCTGTCCCGGGTAGATCGGCTTGCCGGTCGCCTCATCCACTTCATAGACAAAAAGACCTCCCGACCAAGAACCGTAAACCAACCACTGATTTCCCTCTTTATCGTGGAACACTGTCGGATCAATGGCGTTCGGATAAACGTCATTGTTATAGCCGCCGGCATCTGTAAACCATCCAGGATTTGCGCCAGCGGATATCAACTCGTCAATATGCGTATTCGTCCATATTTTATTCACGTCGCTGTTGCTGTCATAAGCTTCATCCTTTGTAAATCCCGAATAGATGAGCGTATCCACATACTTGTAGGGGCCCTCGATGTTTGGGGAAACCGCGAGTCCGATAGCTGACCGGATATAGGTCGACGAAACGCTGTAATACATCAAGTAGGCGCCCTTTGTGCCGTCCTCGTTTACGTAATCCTTGTTCCACAGCACATCCGGAGCCCAAACCGCGAATCCGCCTTTGCTGTCGGCGTCATCCTCGCCCGCCCAAGCAAACGATTCAGCCAGATTTGCGGACAAGTCTCCAAAAATTTTATTGTTCGCCGCCGCGTACCCGTTCGTGAAGCTAGTCCAGTTCATCAGATCCGCCGACTTTGCAGCCTCAATGTGGGAACCGAACACATAATATAATCCCGATTTAGGATCCTTTTCGATCGACGGGTCATGAACCGATACGTCCGTAAAGGTTGGAGCCTGCGGCCCGGCAGGTGTTGTTGGCGTCGATGGCGATGGGGACGACGCGGCAGGCTGCTCCGCAAACACCGGCTTCTCCTTCGAGTCCGGATTCACCGTTACGTTGCCTTTACCGGTTACCGTCATCTCCGCATTCGCAAGCAAGTCCTTGACCGCTGCCGCCTCCTCCACATGCAGGCTGATCTTCTGATTGGCTAACAGTTTATGAATGATCCCTTTCAGCAGCTTCACTTCCGGCTCCGTCAAGGAACGAACCTCAACATGGCCGAAGTGGCCCGAAAATGCAACGACGGCATCCTCCGCCATGCTCTCGTCAAGCACAACATTTTCGAATGCTGTCCCGTCTGCGGTCGATTCCAGCTTCGCGCCGGAGAGGACGAATACCCGCTGAACGCTCGTCGATCCGCTTACAACGATACGAATTTTTCCGTCTTTTTTATCGACAATCAATTCCGCAATTGTGGAGTCGACAATATGAATCGAGTTCTCCCCGCCCCCTGCCGCTCTCACCTTGCCCTTCACGACCACGTTCTCAAGTGTAACGTCACCCTCGCCGATCCCTGCAGTCAGGTATAGATCGCCTTCGACGGTCGCGTCCTTAAGCACAACACCTTCGCGATTGATGACGACATTTTTAGCCGATAATCCCTCGTATGTACCCGGTTGATTCAAAATCTCGCCGGAAATGTTGTTCATTATACGGATGGCTTCAGCTCTCGTGATGGTGTTGTCAGCCTTAAAAGTACGGTCGGGGTAACCGCTTACAAAACCCTGATGAATTAATGCGCGTACAGCGTTTTTACTCCAGTCCGCCAGCGACTCCACGTCGCTTAAATGCTGAACGGCCTCGGCAGAAGGTTCAAGCTGATAAGCATTCGTCAAAATAACGGCCGCCTCTTGACGCGTAACCGCTTGATCCGGCCTGATCGTGCCGTCTCCATAGCCTTTGACGTAGCCGGCTGCAATCGCTTTTTGCAATTCGGCATAATAGGGATGATTCTTCTTCAGGTCTACATAGTCGGTCTCTTCGGCAGAAGTATTGTTAAAAACTCGATTCAGCAAAACGATAAACTCCGCTCTCGTAATCGCCTGATTCGGTTTAAAGCTGCCATCCCCGTAACCGGCAACCAAGCCTTTCTTATACCATTTCAAAATGTCTTGCTCTGCCCAATGTCCCGAGATGTCCGTGCCGCTCGCTCCCGACGCACCGGCGAATCCTGCCGGCAGCATCAGCATGACAGCAAGAACCAGGCTAACCAGACGCGCAAGTTTGTTATTCAACACCTTCTATCGCCTCCTTGAAATAGTTGGACCGATACTTTTACTCGCTTCCAGAATAAAAATTTTCATAGACCGCCCCCTTCGATTAGTTAACAAACAAATGTGTTTATTAATATAAATATTAGTTATTATATATCGCCAACAAACCAGATAGATAATGAGTTATAGAGTCATTTTATAACATTAATAATTTAATTAAGTAACCGATAAATATATTAACTAATATATAATTAGATCTTCTTTCCAGTCAATGCTTTCGTACAAATTTCGTCCAAAACATTCAAGCCGCATTAAGCTTTTTGCAACTAGATCGCATGTAGATGTGTTTTGTATAGGAAAGGGAAATCGATATCGACCAAGGAGGCTTTTATGTCAGCAAGAAATTTTAAATGGTTAGGCGGGTTTGTTATTTTAGCGGGGGTCGTCCTAGGTATTTTATACGGTCATTTATCCATTAGCGACTTCATTACGTTCACATGTTGGATTAGCGGGGGTGCTTTGGGGGTGGCGATACTTGCCATATCGAAGGCTCTTCAACGCCTTGACGCGATCGAGCAGCGGTTAAAGCACATATCCTCTGTACCGAATGGCGGAGAAGATGACGAATGACGCAAATGTGAGGCCGCCTGCAATTTCTAAAAAACGCTGTCATGTCTCCAATTGTTTCCAGTTCTGAAAAACGTAGCCGATCATAAGGATATACTGTCGATTTTATTTTAGGAGGAATCCTGATGGCCGATGCCTTTGTTGTACGTTCGCTTGATGAAGTGCGCTTCTGGTCCCGTATCATGAAGGAGCACTCCTTGTTTTTAAAGCTGGGGTTTCGGTGCGAGGATACGCAGCTGATTCAAGAGGCAAACAACTTCTATTCCCTATTCGAACAAATTGAAGGAAGAGCAAATGCTTTTTCCGAGAACACCGACCCTCGGCAGATTATAGTTTTTAATACGGAGGTGCATACTGCCGCCTCCCATATTTGGGCTTTCAAAAGAAAAGTGCTCGGATTAATTCTGACATGCAAGCTTCCGGGAGCCAATAACTTTCCGCTCTTGGTTGATCATGTGAGCAGGGAGGCGAATTACTTCCGAAACCGGCTAGCCGATCTGAATAACGGGAAGCTGGAGCCGATTGCCGATGCTATCATCGATGAGAATGTGTTTTTCTTAAAAATCATGGCGGACCATGCCAAATTTATTAGTCACTTGCTTGACCCTTCCGAGCGCAAGCTTGTGGAGCAGGCACGGGATTTCAGCCATGATTTCGATACGCTGCTCTGGCAGGCGCAAGACTTGAGCTCGATGCGGCCTCAGTCTCAAACGCAGCCGTTACTTACCCAATTTCTTGACCAAAATCGCGTATCGGTCGTCAGCCTTCGCGATTTCAAAAAGACCGCGCGCGAACTAATTGAGGCTTGCCGAATCAAGAGCATTATTCATCCTCTCCTCGCCGATCACGTATTCCGGGAGGCGGAGCGCTTCTTGGAGATCATCGACATGTTCGAGCGGCATTTGCAAGGCGATCGTTCTTATAATATAAATGATTTGCACTAGAAAAAACTCCCTTCCATTTGTTCAAATGCGCAAATGTGAGGGAGTTTATTCACATACTAGTACGTTTATTAATTTAATCCTGGCTATGTCTGCTCTTTTTAAAACACTCCGTTCAAGCAAAATAACTATAGATATTCACTCTCCCATGCACACACCAGCTGCATAAAAAACTCTCTTCAATCTGCCGAACTTCGCAGATCAAAGAGAGTATTTTTTTACTCATTTATTGGTTCTCTAACCTATTCCCACTCGATTGTAGCAGGCGGCTTCGATGTTACGTCGTAGACGATACGGTTGACGTTGTCTACTTCGTTAACGATACGAACGGAGATTTTCTCCAGCACGTCCCAAGGGATGCGCGCCCAGTCGGCGGTCATGCCGTCGATGGAAGTGACGGCGCGGATGCCTACCGTGTAGGAGTACGTGCGGGCGTCACCCATGACCCCTACGCTCTTCATGTTAGGCAGCGCGGTGAAGTATTGCCAAATTTCGCGGTCAAGGCCGGCTTTGGCGATTTCTTCGCGAAGAATCGCGTCGGACTCGCGTACGATGTGCAGCTTCTCTTCGGTTACTTCGCCAAGCACGCGGATCGCAAGACCCGGACCTGGGAATGGCTGACGCCATACGATGGCTGCGGGCAGGCCGCACTCTTCGCCCACTTTGCGGACTTCGTCCTTGAACAGCGCCTTCAGCGGTTCAACGAGCTTGAACTTAATGTCTTCCGGCAAGCCGCCAACGTTATGATGCGACTTGATCGTTTGAGCTGTAGCTGTGCCGCTCTCTACGATATCCGTGTACAGAGTGCCTTGCGCCAGGAATTCGAAATCGTCGAGCTTGTCCGATTCTTCCTGGAACACATAGATAAATTCGTTGCCGATGATCTTCCGTTTTTGCTCCGGATCGTCGACGCCCTTCAGCTTGCCGAGGAAACGGTCCTTCGCGTCGATCTTAAGCACCTTCATATCGAACTTGCCGACAAAAGTGTCCATAACGCTTTCGGCTTCGCCTTTGCGGAGGAGGCCGTGATCAATAAACATACAAGTCAACTGGTCGCCAATCGCTTTGTGCAGCAGGATGGCAACAACGGAGGAATCTACGCCGCCGGACAGAGCGCATAGTACCTTTTTGTCGCCGACTTGCTCGCGGATTTCGCGGATGGTGTCATCGATGAACGTCTCCATCGACCAGTTGCCTTCGCATTTACAGATATTGTACAGGAAGTTGCGGATCATTTCGTTGCCGTATGTGGAGTGGCGTACCTCCGGATGGAATTGTACCGCGTACAGGCCGCGCTCCGGATGGCTCATGCCTGCGATCGGCGCATGCTCCGTGCTTGCGTCAATGCGGAAGCCCGCCGGCGGCTCGATGACGAGATCGCTGTGGCTCATCCATACCGTCTGGACACGATCCAGACCGTGAACGATATGGCTGCCTTCCGTAAATTCCACTTCAGCCTTGCCGTACTCGCGTTTGCCCGCGCGCTCAACCTTGCCGCTAAGCTGATGGGACATCATTTGCATGCCGTAGCAAATACCGAAGATCGGCACGTTCAAATCATAAATTGCCGGGTCAACAAGCGGTGCATTCTCCTCGTATACGCTAGCCGGTCCTCCCGAGAACACGATGCCTTTCGGCTGCAATTCACGGATCCGTTCTACCGGCGTGTTAAAAGGCAGCAGTTCGCTGTAAACGCCCAAATCGCGGATGCGGCGTGCGATCAGCTGGTTGTACTGTCCTCCGAAATCAAGGACAACGATAATTTCGTTTTGCTTCGTCATTTCCGAGCCTCCCTCAATTGATGTAGTAATTATATATAAGCGGCTTTAAGCGAGTCAAGGCAAAGAGGACCCTCTCGCGCGCAATCGAGTAAGCTTATGTGTAAAAAGGATGGGTATGCTCTGTGGGGCAGGCAGTTGCTTGCTTAAGGAGCGTGCACGGAACAGATCTGCAATGGCGGAAAACGCCGTTGCAGAGGCGAGTGCGCGCGGATCAGCTTCTGCAATGGCGGAAAATGCCGTTGCAGCGACGAGCGCGCGCGAATCAGCTTCTGCAATGGCGGAAAATGCCGTTGCAGCGGCGAGTGCGCGCGGATCAGCTTCTGCTATGGCGGAAAATGCCGTTGCAGCGGCGCGCTTTCGCGGATCTGATGCTGCAATGGTGAAAAATGCCGTTGCAGGAGCGAGTGCGCGCGGATCTGATGCTGCAATGGCGGAAAATGCCGTTGCAGAGGCACGCGCGAGCGAATCTGATGCTGCAATGGCGGAAAATGCCGTTGCAGAGGCACGCGCGAGCGAATCTGATGCTGCAATGGTGGAAAATGCCGTTGCAGGGGCACGCGCGAGCGAATCTGATGCTGCAAGGGTGGAAAACGCCGTTGCAGGGGCAGGCGCTCGCGGAACAGATGCTGCAAGGGTGAAAAATACCATTGCAGCGGCGAGTGCGCGCGGATCAGCTTCTGCAATGGCGGAAAATGCCGTTGCGGACGCGCGCATGCACGAGCCAGACGCTGCAAGGGTGAAAAATGCCATTGCAGGGGCGAGTGCGCGCGGATCTGATGCTGCAATGGCGGAAAATGCCGTTGCTGACGCGCGCATGCACGAGCCAGACGCTGTAAGGGTGAAAAATACCGTTGCAGCGGCGAGTGCGCGCGGATCTGATGCTGCAATGGCGGAAAATGCCGTTGCGGACGCGCGCATGCACGAGCCAGACGCTGTAAGGGTGAAAAATACCGTTGCAGCGGCGAGTGCGCGCGGATCTGATGCTGCAATGGCGGAAAATGCCGTTGCAGCGGCGCGCGTTCGCGGATCTGATGCTGCAAGGGTGAAAAATGCCGTTGCAGGAGCGAGTGCGCGCGGATCTGATGCTGCAATGGTGGAAAATGCCGTTGCAGGGGCAGGCTCGAGTGGATCTGATGCTGCAATGGTAAAAAACACCGTTGCAGAGACGGGAGAGCACGGATTAGATGCTGCAATGGTGGAAAATGCCGTTGCAGGGGCAGGCGCTCGCGGAACAGATGCTGCAAGGGTGAAAAATACCGTTGCAGCGGCGCGCTTTCGCGGATCTGATGCTGCAATGGTGAAAAATGCCGTTGCAGGAGCGAGTGCGCGCGGATCTGATGCTGCAATGGTGGAAAACGCAGTTGCAGCGACGAGCGCGCGCTGCAAGGGTGGAAACGCCGTTGCAGGGGCAGGCGCTCGCGGAACAGATGCTGCAATGGTGGAAAATGCCGTTGCAGCGGCGCGCATTCGCGGATCTGATGCTGCAATGGTAAAAAACACCGTTGCATCGACGAGCGCGCGCGGATCAGCTTCTGCTATGGCGGAAAATGCCGTTGCAGCGGCGCGCTTTCGCGGATCTGATGCTGCAATGGTGAAAAATGCCGTTGCAGGAGCGAGTGCGCGCGGATCTGATGCTGCAATGGCGGAAAATGCCGTTGCAGAGGCACGCGCGAGCGAATCTGATGCTGCAATGGCGGAAAATGCCGTTGCGGACGCGCGCATACACAGGCCAGACACTGCAAGGGTGGAAAACGCCGTTGCAGGGGCGAGTGCGCGCGGATCTGATGCTGCAATGGCGGAAAATACCGATGCAGAGGCGCGCGTTCGCGGTTGCAACAACTATAGCGCTAACTTAGCGCCAGCATTGCGCAAAAAGCCGCTCCACGGATCATTTAATCCGGGAACGGCTTTACGTTTAAATCTGCTTCGATGTTTCGCTGCGAAGGCTTGGCGCGGCGCTTTTCTTCCCGATACGGGGGACGCGCCTTGATACTAGCGTCCTGCAGGCGTCGCGCAATTCTTCATAGACTGGCGGGTTTTCTAAACCGCCCGGGGCACCAAAGCTCGCCTCTTCCAGCCAATTCGCGAGCAAAGCAAGCGTCGCGCGTTTTTCTTCGGGCAGCCGCTCACCTAGCATACGAGTCAGCTCTCGCGTCGTAACGACATCTGGATTAGCGGCAAGCCCCTCACGCGATGCGAACGCCGCCTTCGATTCACGGCGGAGCTGGCTCAAGAGCAGCGCGAGCAGCGCCTCGACGACGGCGACCAGCGCGCCGCGCTGCCGCTCCGCCGCTGACGCCGCAGCAGCGGCTGCCTGCGGCCGGCGCGGCCCGAGCGCCTCGCCGGCGGCGCCCGTGGCCGCCTGCGGCTGCAGCGCGGCCCGCTCCAGGCTCGCCGCGCGATAGCGCCGCAGCGCGAGCGCTACGCGCAGCCGCCTGCGCTGCGCCGCAGCCACGGCCGCGCCTGCCAGCGCCAGCGCGGCTGCGCCAATCGCGGCCGCCGCCCCCGGCTCGGCCGCGGCAAACCGGGCGGCGCGCTTCGCCGCGCCCGCCAATTCTCGCGCTCCGCGCGAGATCGCGGCGGCGCCGTCCTCCGCCGCCGCCTCCAGGCGCTCGGCCAGCGTCAATCCGCCGCCGGCCGCCGCTCCCACGGCCGCGCTGCTTCCGCCGGCGCCGGCCGAAGCCCCTAGCATGCCGCCGCCAGGCGCCCCCGATGCGGCGGCCGCGATGGAGGAGACGCCGTCATAACCCGGCGTCGGGTCGAACGGGACCCACCCCGCTCCCGGGAAGTATACCTCTACCCACGCGTGGGCGTCCGAGCTTTTTACCTCGTAGAGCAGCGCGCCCGCTTCGAGCGAACCACCGCCTGAGCTTTCCCCTCGCACGGGCGTACCCGGCGCAAAGCCCTTCACCCAGCGTGCTGGAATGCCCTCGGCCCTCAGCAGAACAACCATCGCGGTAGAGAAATGGACGCAGTAGCCGTTTTTTTGCTCGAATAGGAAGTGGTCGACAAAATCCGCTCCCGCGGGCGGCACCGCGCTGTCCGTTTTCGAATAACGGTACGTGTTCTCCAAATATTGCTCAACCGCCTTCACCCGGTCATAGCGGCTTGTCACGCCTCCGCCGGCAACCTCGGCCGCCAATGCGCGAACGCGCACCGGAAGGGCAGCCGGCAGCTGCAGGAAGGGCGTGAGCTCCTCTTTGGTCCATTCCTTCTCGGCTCCCTGGACGCCCTGCGGCAGCTCATCTCCCGTTCCAAGCGACCGAAGCGTGGCCGCATCCGTCACCGGCAGGCGGCTTTGCACCGTGTACTCTTCCAGCAAAAGATCCCCCGATTGCGCATACAGCGAGCCAAGCTCGCCGTTGGACAGGTAGCTGCCCAGCTTTCGCCTGGGATCCGCCGCAATCAGCTCCGACACTTTGCCGTTTTTACCTGATAAAAAAATCGGCATCGCCGCGGTAGGATGGTCCCAAATGACCGTCTGCGTAATAAGCGGCCGCTCAAGCGACAATACCTCATCCTGCGAAGCCGCCGCAGCCGAGTCCTCCTCCGGTTCATCGCGGTCAACCTCTTCCGTTATCGAGCGCACCGGCATGAGCATCAACTGGTCATGGTCCGGATTGCTCCAGCCTCTGCCGTCATATTCGGCCTTCGCTTCCCCGCGCCAATACGTGCGGAGGGGCGAATAGCCCCAGAACACCGTCACGGGATTGTCGCTGACCGCGCCGCCAAGCGAGGTGTCATCGAACCCGTAACCGGTCAATGCCCGGCCGAGCCCCGATGAATCGACAGACCTCAGTGTCGTCACGCTTGATCCGCTGCCATTTAATGCGGCAAAGCTTTGCTCCAGACGGTCCGTAATGGAAGCTGTCCAGCCCGCGGGCGCCGCCGTATTGTCTTTATCCCCAGCGGCAAGCAGCGCGCAGCCGACCACGATCAGCGTAATGAACAAAGAGCCCGCCAGCCAGCTCCCCTCGATTTCCTTCAGCTTCCCGATGCCGGCATCCATGAGCCGCCGCGCACGGGGCAGGGCTACAATCGCCGCCAGCAGCAAGCCTTCCGCTGACGTCCGCAATAGACCGCCCATCACATCCATGCCGAGCCAGACATGCAGCGTCACCAAGTAAAGAAGCGTAAGCGCCGCAATGCCGAGGGCTGCCTGCCGCAGCCAAATCAGCGCTTGAAGAGCAGGAGCCAGCATTGCCCAGCCGGCGAACAGCAGCAGCGTTCGCAGCTCTCCGGACATTGCCCAAAGCCCGCCCTCTGCGATAAGCGTGACCTGCTCCGCCAACATGCCGGGAAACGACAGCAGCCAGTCGATGCTGGATTGGTTTTCGCTTTTGTACAGCCACATCAAACAAAAGATAACCAGCAGCGTATGAATAACCGCGGTCATCCATCCGTTCATTTTAAAAAGGCCGGTCGCCAGCATACAACCGATGATCGTAAGCAGCGGGACGGGGTGGTACAGTATCGTCCATTCCCCCTCACCGGTCCAAGGGAGCAGCCATTCCGCAAGCAGGCCGAACAGCAGCAAGCTCGTTATGAACCGGTAAGGGGCGGAGAGTCCCGCAGCAAGCTCATCCTTATCCCATCGCATAGGCTTTCACTCCCTCTCCTGCCGCAGACCGCTGTTCGTTGCGTCCCGCAACATGCATCCAGTATACCGGGATCCCTCGCTCCTCAAGCTGGCGCGCCTGTTCCCTCATTGCAAAGGACAATACGGTGTTCCGCGTGAGCAAACACAACTCAAGCCGGACGCCTTGGCTTCCCATTTCCTCCAAAAGCCTGTTCCATCGCTCCGTATTTTGCCAGTCTGCCGAAATCATTTTTAACATGTTATCCCTAAAAGGCTTAACCGACTCTTCGTCCAAATGAATCTTGTCCGCTTGCTCCGTCGAGGGACGCAACAAAGCAAGCCTCCGTCTCAACTCCTGTAAACCGGCAGATCGGTCTCTGCCAGCGGAACTGGACAGCATGTAACTCCAATCCTCGGTATGCAGCGTCACGAGGTTCCCCTCATCCGAAGCGCGCGTAACCGCTCCAAGCGCTAGACCAATACAAGCGTCGAACAATTCGTTATCTCCGCGATAAGGCGCGGCATATTGGTCGATCGCCACATGCCATTCCTTGTACGAATCGGAGGCATACACCTTTGTTTGCAGCCCCCGCCCTCTAGCCGCCGCCCGGAAGTCGAGATGGCGGATCGAATCGCCGTCCCGGTAAGCTCTTGTGTCCGGCCCCGATCCCGATCGGTTTATCGGAACGCCATCCACGCCCGGCTCGCGCAGCGCCTGCCTTGTCCGTACATGCTCATCCTCGGCAGAAGCCGATTGAACATAGCGTGACGCGGAAGCATCGCCAAGCATCTCCTCTTCCGTCCTGGCAGGCGTCACAACAAGCTCCGACTGCAAAGGCAGCTCGCGCCTTACACATGTCAGGCCAAATGGATCCCCGCACGTCACCGTAACGGAAGATAACGAATAAAGCCCTCTATCCAGCCCGTCCAAATCATAATGAACGGTCATCTCTCCCGCGAACATCGGCGCAAATACGGATCGGAGCGATACGTTTTTTTCTTCAAGCCCGCAATCGTTGTTCAGCAGATCCTCCAGCGCGAACCATACCATAGGAATTCGCCGGCTCCTGAGCAGCGTCATACGAATCGTCAACTGCTCTCCGGCAGCAATGTCTGTATCAGGCAAAGCGCGAGACACGGATATGTTCCGTATAGCGATAAACGGCAGCAAACCGCTAACAAGCACAAGGCCTCCTGTCAGCATCATAAAAAACCACTCCACCGCCCCGCCTCTTACAATGACAGCCGAGCATGCGCAGCCGAATGCCGCCGCGATGACTAGCCAAGCCGCCCATCTTGTGCGATATCGTTTGCGTCCGCTCATTTCCATTTCCCCTTTAGCGGACCTGCAGCCGCTTCCTTCGGCATCGGCGTCTCGCGGATCACTTGGCGGATGAGCCCCGCAGCACTTCTTCCCGCAAATCCGGCGCTGCCTCGCAGGCCAAGACGATGGCTGAGCACAGCCTCCGAAGTCGCCAGCAAATCATCCGGAATCACATACCGCCTGCCTTCCAAATAAGCGCTCGCTTGCGCGGCTCGAAGCCAATCCCGGAGCGCTCGCGGACTTAAGCCAAGCACGACGTCGGATGAACGTCGCGTTGCGTCGGCAACGTCGACCATATAACGGAATAGCGCGGGGTGCACATGGCCTTGTCTCGCTTCCGCCTGCATTTGCAGCCATTCCTGAACCGCAAGGACGGGACGCAGACGATGCGGCTCGACTCTTTTGCCATCGGCGTATTGCTCCAGCATCTTCCGTTCGAATTCGGCGCCTGGATAACCGATGGATAGCCTGATCATAAAACGGTCTAATTGCGCTTCCGGCAAACCGTTCGTCCCTTCGAAGCTGAGCGGATTCTGTGTCGCAATCAGCATAAACGGAACAGGAAGCCTTCGCGTCTTTCCTTCGATCGTTACGCTCCGCTCTTCCATCGCTTCGAGCAGCGCGGATTGCGTGCGCGGCGAAGCGCGGTTAATTTCGTCGGCCAGCACGACATTTGCCATAATAGGCCCCGGCCGATAGACAAGCTCGTTTGTACGTGGCTCCAGCACCAGCCCTCCGACCACATCGGCAGGCATCATATCCGAAGTAAATTGAATGCGTTTAAATTCACCGCCTACCGTTCGCGCAAAGGCGCCCGCCAGCATCGTTTTGCCGACGCCCGGCACATCCTCAAGCAGCACATGTCCGCCTGCCAGCAGCGCGATCAGCGTCTGCCTGATCATCTCTTGCTTCCCTAGCATCACCGACTCTACTTTATGCAGCAGCCGATTCAGCAGCACCTGCGGCGGCTCCGGCCAATGGCGCGTAAGCTCCTCGTTCGTGTTTTCTTCTTTGTTATCGAATAATGGGGGAGTTATCATCGCAGCTTTCGCCTCCTGAAAAATAAATCTATCTACTTTTCAGTGTCGCCACGTTTCTCTCCCTTTAGACCTGCTAGATTCCGATCATTCTGCGCTATTCTTTCCTACTCCTCAATCCAAACCTCTCTACGTTCGCTCGTGATGACATAGTCGGTGATGTCGAGACCGAACTCGCTAAGCGTCGCGCGAAGCGGAACGTCCATCATAAGGCTTTCGTCTTCCTCCTTCGGGGGCCAGGTATCTGTCATCCAGAACACTCGCTTGCCAAGCATGAACGCTTCAATAACGCCGGACTCCTCGTCAAGCTCCGCTTCTCCGCCCATCCATTCCGTAAGCGTAAGCAGCGGAACATGAATAACTCCGCGGATGAGCTCATACTGATCCGATTCCAGGACAAGCGTTTCTTCCCCGCGATGTATAATCAACGCCGGCTCTCTATATGGTGAAAGGTTGCGTTCTCCGCTTGCGTCCAGCTGCTTGCCAAAGCTCACCAGCATCTCGCGGTCCTTATCCCGGACTGCCCCTCTGCTCCATTTCGGCCGATCCGCAAGCTGGAACTGCATCGGTTTGACTTCATCGCTCAACACCTCAAAAGAATACCCAAGCTCCTTATAGTAACGAATAATTTGCGGAAGAGCTTTGACAGACTCCTCATGTCCTACGCCGTCATGCAGCAGCACATTGAGCGTATCCGCGATCCGGGACTCTTTGATATTGCTCATAATTTCCGCTGCCGGCACGCCGCGGCGCTTCGAATCGCCGCTGTCCACGTTCCAATCGTGGACCCGGTACCCTGCCGCCTCCAGTGCATCGAAATAGCCTTTGTCGAAGTTCGCGTACGTCCCCCCCGGCGCTCTGACAAGCGTGGTCCTTACTCCTGCAGCCTCATAAATCGCATCGTCCGTGCGCATAATTTGACTCGCAAAATCTCCGAAGCTGCCGTAGAGCTTCTCATAGACATGATTATAGGTATGATTGCCGATAGCGTGGCCCTCTTCTACAATTCTTTTGGCAATTTCAGGATACTGCTCCACATGCTCGCCCAGCACGAAGAAAGTCGCCTTTACCCCTTCCCGCTTCAAAATATCCAAAACCTCCGGCGTGTAGCGGCTTGGTCCATCGTCAAACGTCAAATACAGCACCTTCCCGCTTTTAGGTTCCGATGCGGCTTTCGTTTCCGGCTTCGCGTTTGGCTCTGATTTGGTCTCCGAAGACGCATCCTCTTGCTTGGCAGACTTCGCCCCTTTGCCTACTACGCCAGCTGCTCCCGTCTCCGGTTCTGCCTTTTCATCCGTGTTCGCATTCTCCCCCGTTCCCTGCTGTACAGTTGGCGTCTCCTTACTAGAATCAATCGCTCCGTCATAATCAGGCCTGTACACCGCTTTTTCCGGATGTAAGCCATCTTCCGACGCCGCGTCAGCCCCTTCACCCGACCCGCTTAATAATGGACGCGTTTCATATTCAAGAGATACCGTCTCGGAATAGCCGGATTGATGCCGATCAAGCGCATTCTCCTCCTGATGCAGCAGACCTCCCCCAAACTCCATCACGCCAAACCACAATACAGCCGCGCAAATAGACGCCGTCACTACTCGCCGCATTATCGTTGCCACCCTTCTCTATCATCAAATTTCGAATGGATTCTCGAATTGATAGAGTATATGAACCGCGGCTCTATTAAATGACATTAACAAGGTGTTTAATAAAACTTATATTTAAACCCCTTCACAAAAAAATACAGCCCAGACGATGTCTGGACTGTACTCGTTTATTCGCTCGTTTTTCCGTTATCTCGATCAAACTAGCGCTTCACGTTTATATCGGCAAAATAGAGGCTGCTGCTACCGAGCCCGCCCACTAACCGCGACTCGCGCCATTTAAACGCGCCGCACGTTACTATTCCACCAGCCAACGGCGACTCGCACCATTTAAACGCGCCACACGTCACTATTACGCCTATCTACCACGATTCGCGCCATTTAAGCGCGCCACACGTTACTATTCCACCAACCAACCGCGACTCGCACCATTTAAGCGCGCCGCACGTTACTATTCCACCAACCAACCGCGACTCGCACCATTTAAGCGCGCCGCACGTTACTATTCCACCAACCAACCGCGACTCGCGCCATTTAAGTGCACCACACGTCACTATTACGCCTATCTACCGCGACTCCCGCCAATTAAACGCGCCACACGTTACTATTCCACCAACCAACCGCGACTCGCGCCATCTAAGTGCGCCACACGATTGCTCGCTCACTTCTTTTTCAAGCTCCTTACCGCCTGCAGCACTTCCTCCGCATGCCCCTTCACCTTGACCTTGCGCCATTCCCGGACGAGATTGCCCTTGGCGTCGATTAGGAAGGTTGAGCGGACGATGCCCATATACTCTCTGCCGTACAGCTTCTTCAGCTGCCAGACGCCATATTGCTCACACACCTTATGGTTCTCGTCGGACAGCAGCAAATACGGCAGCTCTTTCTTTTGAACAAAATTAACATGCGACTTCACGCTGTCCCCGCTTATGCCGAGCACAACCGTATTTTCCGCCGCAAATTCCGAATAATGATCCCTCATGGCGCATGCTTGCTCCGTGCAGGTCTGCGTCATGTCCTTTGGATAAAAGAAAAGAACGACGTTCTGCCCCCGCAGCTCCATCAGCGAAACGATTTCCCCATTGGATGCGGGCAGCTTGAACTTGGGCGCTTTTTTTCCGATTTCGAGTGTCATACTACCTGCTCCTTCCTGCTACGATCCCGCTCCCCGGTACTTCTTCACGCCGTGATTCCAGAAAGCGAGCCCCAGACCGAACACGATGAGCCCCATTACGGGCGTCAGAAGCGCCAGCTGAGATAAGTCGTCGCTCTTCTTCTCCAAGAAGTAGGAAGCCGGGATCACCCCGACAAATGCGAACGGAAGCAGCCAAGTCAGAACGAAACGAATGAGTTTGTTATAGATGTTAACGGGATAACGCCCGTAGTTTTGAATGTTATACATCAGAGGCACAATGCCTGTCGGAGCGTCGGAATAGAACGATACCGCATTCAGCGCCGTATACAACCCTCCATAGATAAGCGTCGCCCCCACAACCAGCACGAGCATCAACAGCAGATCCGTCAAATGGAACGGCAGACCCATCTGCGTCCAGCAATACGCCATTATGCCCGCGCCCACGATCGACCCGACCATGGACGGCGGATCGATATTTTCGAACAGCACTTGGAATAAGCTGTGAGCCGGACGTGTCAGGACGCGGTCCATCTCCCCTTTGACGATATACCGCTCGCTGAAATTCCAGATGCCGAAAAACGTGCTGAAAAGTCCATAAGGGATCATAAAGAAGCCGTACACGAACACAACCTCAAGCTCGGACCATCCTCCGAGAGACGGCGTATGCTGGAACACGACCAAAATAAAGATCAAGTTCACGAATTGAAAAAGCAAGTCCGAGGCGACCTCGATCCAGAAGTCGGCTCGGTAGGTGAGCCTTGTTTTGGCATAGTTTTTTATATATTCCCAAAAAAGTACCGCATATCGCATCGGCGTTAACCCCCTTGCACGAACAGCCGCTTGCGCGCCGCCCGCCATGTCAGCCAGATAGGCAGCAGAAGCAGCAGGAACCAAAATACTTGAAGTCCAAGCACGCCGCCCGCTTCGCCCAGCGGCGTTCTGCCGGTAAACACAGAGCTGGGCAAATACGTGATCGCCTGGAACGGCAGCCATTCCATCGTGCTTTTAAGCCAGCCCGGGAAGAAAGCGATCGGCACGACCACGCCGGAGAACAAGTCGACCATAACGCGTTTCATACGCATCATGCCCTCGTTGTTTTCCACGAAGAAGGCGAACAGCCCGGTTAAAATGTTGATCTGCGAATTAATCAAAAAGCTGAAGAGCAGCATGACAAGATACAGCAGCCAAACAACCGGATCCGCCGGCAGCTGTACCGGGAAGATCAGACAAACGATAAGTAAGCCCGGCACCATGAACAGGAGCAAGCGGAACAGCCCCTCGCCGAAGCCCTGCATCATTTTTACGAATAAATAGTTATAAGGACGAATCAATTGCACAGCTACGCTTCCGTCGCGAATCTCGTTCGCAATTTCACGGTCCAAGTTATTGAAGTAGAATGCCCTTGCCATCCACGACACCGCGATATAGGTTGTCATCTGGGGGACGGTAAAGCCCGCCAGCGACTCCTGCTCCCCGTAAATCGCCTGCCATAAGAAATAATACGCGCCAATGTTAATCGCATAAATGATAATCCCGCTGTAGTAGTTAACCCGATATGCGAGCATCATCAAAAACCGGATACGGATAAAATCGAGATAAGCGCTCATCATGACGAAGCAACTTCCTTCTTCGCAATGTCAGCCGAGCCGGATTGGTAAATGCCTCTCACGATTTCGTCCGTGTTGGTCTCGAAAATTTTAATATCGCGGATATCCGCGCCGCTGACGACTCTCGCCATTGCCTCCGACACGCTCACCTCATGCGGCACGAACAGCTTGGCCGTCACTTCATTTTCCATCGACCAATCGACGGCCAGCCCTTGCGTCAGTTCTTGCAGCCTCGCCAGCTTCATCTGCGCGGCGAATTGGAACTGGATTTCGCGGCCTTTGCTCCATCTCGTCTTTAGCTCGTCCAGGCCGCCGTCGTAAATGATCTGGCCGTCATCCAGCATAATGACACGAGAGCATAGCGCCTCAATATCCTGAAGATCGTGCGTAGTCAGCAGGATCGTGGTCCCCTCTTCTTTGTTCATCTGCATGAGGAAATCTCGGATTTCCGTCTTCACAACGATATCGAGTCCGATCGTCGGCTCATCCAGGAACAGAATGGACGGATTATGCAGCAGCGACGCGACCAGCTCGCAGCGCATCCGCTGTCCGAGGCTCAGCTTCCTGACCGGACGATTCAGCAGATCGCCAAGCTGCAGCCGCTCAACCAAATTATCAAGCCGTTTTTTGAAATCCTGCTCCGACACTCGATATACCTTGCGAAGCAGCTGGAACGATTCGATTACCCCGATATCCCACCATAGCTGGGACCGTTGGCCGAACACGACCCCAATCCCGTTGACGAATTTTTCACGGTCCTTATACGGGACATACCCGTTTACCTTCAAGCTGCCTGCCGTAGGCACAAGAATGCCCGTCAGCATTTTGATCGTGGTCGATTTGCCCGCCCCGTTCTCGCCTATGTAACCGCAGATTTCTCCTTGCGGAATTTGGAACGAAATATCTTTTACCGCCCTTACCTCTCTATACTCGCGCTTGAACAGATCCTTCAACGCGCCGGACAGGCCTTCCCGGTTTTTCTGCACGCGAAAGTCTTTGCGCAGATCCTTCACATCAATCGCCAACATTACGTACATTGCTCCTCTCGCTTCGACATTTCCTGGGAAATAGCGACTATATTGTGCCCAAAATGATAAAACTTGCAACTAGTTAGTTATGAGCCTTATAATTTTATGATATGTAATCATACATCAGTTATCTCGATGCGTAAACTGTGTATAAAATTGAAACAGTTCCATTATAAAAGAACCTGCACATCCAATAAAAGTTTATCGTCGGGTACGGAACAATCCTAATCGTCTTTATTGAAAGGAGACCAACTAACGCAATGCGTACAAGGTCAAGCAAGAAGAAATCATCGAAATGGAAATGGATCATTATAAGCTTTTTAGTTATTCTCGTACTTGCTATCGCCGGAGTTGTCGTCTGGGGCGCCGGCGTCGTCAACGAACTGGATAAATTTCAGAAAGCGCCGGAGGAATCGATCTTTAAAGATATCGAACCGGAAAAAACGGTTGAAATTCCGAAGTGGGAAGGCAAAGAGCGCGTCAACATTTTGCTGCTTGGCGGCGACGCCCGCGGTCTGGCCGAAGGCGAAATTGCCCGTTCCGACTCCATATTAGTCGCTTCCTTCGATCCGGTCACGAAGAAAGCGCATCTGTTCTCCGTGCTGCGCGACACGTACGCGGATAT
The DNA here is from genome assembly GCF_003583765.1 of Paenibacillus nanensis. Lineage (GTDB taxonomy): Bacteria > Bacillota > Bacilli > Paenibacillales > Paenibacillaceae > Pristimantibacillus > Pristimantibacillus nanensis. Next base: position 622,001 of record NZ_QXQA01000001.1, on the reverse strand, counting down.
TGAAGGCTATGGACCTAGCCGGATTAACACGGCGATTACGGTAGGCGGCCCGTCCCTTGCGATGAAGACGGTCGGCGATCTGCTCGGTCTCGAAATCCAATATTACGTCTATACGGATTTTGAAGGCTTCAAGGCGCTCATCGACAAGCTCGGCGGCATCTGGTTTGACGTCGAAAAGGACATGCATTACACGGATAACGCGGACCAGAACCGTTACGACATTGATTTGAAAAAGGGCTACCAGCTTCTCGACGGCGACAAAGCGCTGCAATACGTCAGGTTCCGTCACGACGCGATGAGCGATTATACGCGCACGGAACGTCAGCGCAATTTCTTAAAAGCCGTAGCGAAGGAAATGCAGTCAACCTGGAACATCATTCAGATGAAAGAAATATTAGGCAGCGTTTCTCCTTATATCGAAACGAACTTGAGCGTGATGGACATGCTGAAGCTCGGCCAGCTAGGCGTTGAAAGCCACGTCGGCGGCACCGCTCAAATCCCGCCGATGGAGCTTGTGAGCGAGGAGCATATCGGCGGCGCATCCGTCATCGGCATTCGCGATAACGACGCGCTGCTAGGCTACGTCCAGGAAGTATTGATGAAGGACGAGACGATTCCGGCGCCTTCCGAGACGCCGGGTGTTGACGGCGAAGACGGCGGCACAGACAACTCGGCGAGCGGCGGCGGCGTCTCCGGCAGCACAGGAAGCGCAAGCCGGTAAGATCATCCAAAAAGCAGCATCGGAAGCCATTCGGATAGAGCACTTCATGTGCTCTATTTCTCTTGGTATTGCTTTACTTCATTTCACAAGCGAAAGGACCGTTAACCATGAATCAGAATCGACCACAATCCGAAGCCCTTTATCAGGAGGCTCTGCAGCATATCGTCGGCGGCGTGAACAGCCCTTCCCGCTCGTTCAAAGCGGTGGGCGGCGGCGCTCCCGTGTTTATGAAACGCGCCGAAGGCGCCTACTTCTGGGATGTCGACGACAACCGTTATATTGACTACTTGGCCGCTTACGGCCCAATAATAACGGGACATGCCCATCCGCATATAACGGAGGCCATTGTCCGCGCGGCTGCTAACGGCACGCTGTATGGCACGCCAACCGAGCTGGAAATTACGCTTGCCCGCATGCTGAAGCAAGCGATCCCTTCTCTGGACAAGGTCCGCTTCGTCAACTCCGGCACGGAAGCTGTCATGACGACGATTCGCGTTGCAAGAGCTTATACGAAACGGAATAAAATTATTAAATTTGCAGGCTGCTACCACGGCCATTCCGATTTGGTGCTGGTCGCCGCCGGCTCGGGTCCCTCCACGCTCGGCATTCCGGACAGCGCCGGCATTCCTACGAGCATCGCGCATGAAGTCATTACGGTACCGTTCAATGATCTAGGAGCGCTCGAACAAGCCTTGCAGCGTTGGGGCAATGACACAGCGGCCGTCATGGTCGAGCCGATCGTCGGCAATTTCGGCATGGTCATGCCTCATGAAGGCTTCTTGGAAGGCCTGTGCAAGCTGACGAGAGAAGCCGGCGCGCTCGTCATTTATGACGAAGTGATCAGCGCCTTCCGCTTCCATTACGGCTCCGCGCAGACATACGCCACTTTCGCCGATCACGCCGCCATTGAACCCGATCTCACAGCCCTTGGCAAAATTATCGGAGGCGGTCTGCCAATCGGCGCTTACGGCGGACGCCGCGAAATTATGGAGCAGGTTGCGCCGCTCGGCCCGGCTTACCAAGCAGGCACCATGGCAGGCAACCCGGCCTCCATCTCCGCCGGCATCGCATGCCTGGAGGTGCTGCAAGAGCCGGGCATCTATGACAGGATGGACGCGCTTGCTTCCAAGCTTGCAGCCGGACTTATGGAAACCGCGCGGGAAAACGGCATTCCGCTGACCATTAACCAAATCCGCGGCTCCTTCTCGGCCCACTTCTGCGATCATCCTGTTACGAATTATGAGCAGGCGCAGGATACCGACGGCGAGCGGTTCGGCACGTTCTTCCGCCATATGCTGGATCAAGGCATCAACCTTGCGCCGTCGAAGTATGAGGCTTGGTTCCTGACGACGGCCCATACGGACGAGGACATCGAGACAACGATTGAAGCTGCCCGTGTCGCGATGGCGGCATTGAGATAGGAGGCTTCGCCCGTATGGATCCAATCATCCGTCTATCGGAACAGCGCGACCTGCAGGGGCTCGTTGATTTGAACAACACGGTATGGAACGACAAGAACGCCCCCGCTTCCCTTCACTGGGAAAGCCCGGAGGAGTACGCCGGCTACAACCCTCCGGGCTCGCAGCTCGTCTGCGTGCTGGGCGATGCGCTCTGCGGCTATGTCAGCTTGAAGCAGCCGCTCAAAACCCCGTCGAACGCGCATGTCGTGGAGCTTGTTATTGCCGTTAACGACCGATTCCGCGGACTTGGAATCGGCCGCCGGCTGCTCGACTTTGCCTACGAATGGGGCAAGGCGAACGGCAAAAAAAAGCTGTCCCTCCGCGTCATGTCCACAAACGAGCCGGCTGTCTCGTTTTATACGAAATGCGGCTTCGGCGTTCAAGGCAAGCTGGTGGGGGAATTTTTTATCAATGGACAGTATGTCGATGATATCCTCATGTATCGCATGATTGAGTAACGAGTGGAACTGAACAGGGAGAGGCGGACCTCAGATTGAGGCTCGCCCTCCTTTTTTTGTTGGCTGAGAGGCCGTTCTCCGACCTGCCGATGCTTCCGCTTCCTCTTCCTATAGGCTGCACACAAATGGGAATACGCCTATATATTATAAAAACGAAGGAATGAGGAGCATAGAAAACCATGTACAATTACTTCCAAGCCTATTGGAATTCCCCTTATCGTCAGGTGTTTCCCTTTACATGGACGCCTTCGAAGGTAACGCTGAATCAAACGCTCCGGACTCTGTGGGAGCAGCATGTCTATTGGACGAGGTTAACGGTAAACAGTATTATAGGCAGGCAGCCGGACGAAAACGTCACGACGGAAAGACTGCTCCGGAATGCGGTTGATTTCGAGGCCGTTCTAAGACCCTTGTATGGAGCGGCCGTTGCGGAAAGGTTCGGGGACCTGCTGCGAAACCATCTCACGATTGCGGCGGAGCTCGTCAAGGCGCTCCGGGACAATCAGCAGGCAGCGGCGGCGGACGCGAATAGGCGCTGGTTCGCCAATGCCGACGCCATCGCTGAGTTTCTAAGCCGTATTAACCCTCACTGGTCTAGAGAGGAATGGAGAAGGATGCTCTATGAGCATCTGAGGCTTCTTAGCAGCGAAGTCTCCTCCCGGGTGACCGGAAACTATACCGAGAACGTCGCGTTAAATGACCAGATCGAGCCTCAAGCGCTTCAGATGGCCGATACGATGACGACCGGCATCATTCAGCAGTTCCCGGCGGCTTTTAGCCGTTAATATGCATTACGACAACGACACCCGACTGCTCGCAGACGGGTGTCGATTTTTCGTTTACCAGCGCTCCACATCCCGGCTCTTCGTTTTCCCTGTCCGATTTACCTTTACGATGACTTTGACGTCCTTTAGCGAATCTGCCTTCGGTTCCGCAAGCCCTTGACTGCTCAGCCTCTTCCATTCCCGAACATTTTGCCTGTACAATGCTTGCTCCAGCTGAAGCAGGTCCGCTTTCCGCTTAAGGCCTTCGCGGAATACGCTCAAAATCTCACGCCTTACCTCTTCCTCCGCCTTCCTTTCGATGTCGGACTCTGTCATCGGTTTCACCATCTCCGTCATATTCCCGGTAAGCTCAACCCTCATCGTATAGGTCGCCAGTCCGTTCTCGATATGAGGCTTTATTTTAATTTTTGGACGTTCCAGAAATAAGGATGCCTCAATCTCTCCCTTTGATTTTAGGATGACCGGCGCGCGGATGGTTTCCGGTTCCACCCATGGGATACCTTTTATTGTTTCGTAAGAGACCCATCCACGATACTGGTCTTTGCTATTGATGATATACGCGCCGTTCATTTCCAGCATTCCGGTGCTTTTCTCGCCTCGTTTCATGCTGTTTTCGCTTACTGCCAGCGATGGCAGCAGCGTCGTTTTTCCCGGCTCCCGTAGATCCACGTTAAATTGGCGCATGGTAATCGGGCGGATGAACGACCTTTGTTTGTAGGTCTCTTGCGGCTGATGCATGACCGTTACGTTTTGGGAGAAGCTGAACAGCGAGGTGACGGCCAATAGCTTATCGACCGGTTGAGCGGTTCCGAATATCCATGGGGTATACCGAATTTCGAAATACCGGCTGAGGACCTCATAAATTTCTTTTAGCTTATCCCTGTTTTCAAGCAGCTTCTCTCCGATCACAATCGCGCTCACATGACCGTAAAACAACCTCAGCTGCGCCGTACGATACACATCCGAGAACGCATCGGTTAGCGTCTCCCCGCGTCCGATGCCAATCCAAGCCGGCGCCTGCTGCCCTTTTCCGCCTTCGGCCTTGGCGATCGAGCTGAAATCCAGCATCTGCGCATAGACGATGAATTCCTTCCCTTTCAGATCGAACCCTAATGCTCTGACATAGTTCACCTCCTGCAAATCCTTCAAATCCCAGCAGCCGGATAAGAGGAGCGCAAAAACGGCGGAAGCAATAGCCGCCTTCCCGAAACGGAGCATGCTCAACTCCTCCTCTCCTGCCGCGTGTCATCGGTCGTTCGCAGCATCTTCGGACGCTTGTTTTTTTTCACCCAAGGGATACGTGCGAGCACAAACTTGACATCCCTCCACGTAACCGGCGACAAGGGGGCCAAATAAGGCAAGCCGTACGATTTGAGCGTGGCAAGGTACAACAACGTTGCGATCAGTCCGAGTATGAACCCGTACACCCCAAGGAAGGAAGAGCAAATCATAATAAAAAGACGGCTGATGCTTACCGCAAATACGAGCGTTTGATTCACGATGGTGAAATTGGCGACGCCCGTCATGGCGGCAACAACGATCATGGTCGTGGAAGTGAGGCCGGCGCGGATCGCCGCTTCGCCGACCACGATTCCGCCGACTACAGCGACCGTCGACCCGACCGCTTTGGGCAGCCGTTCGCCCGCTTCCCGAAAGATTTCAAACATTATGACCATAAGAAAAGCCTCTAAAGGTCCCGGAAACGGGAGGCCCATACGGGATAAGCCGATGGTGGCAAGCAGCGGAAACGGAATCTGTTCCACATTGTAAGACGTAACCGCGATGTAAAATCCGGGAAGAAGCAATGCGGCCACCAGACCTAAATAGCGGAATATCAAGCTGAAGGTGGCCGGGAGATAGGAGAAATAGGAATCCTCCGGCGAACGAAGCATATAGAACAAATTGCCCGGCGCGAGCACCGCTGTCGGAGCTCCTTGCGCAATGACGGCGAATCTTCCGCGTATCAGGGAATCGACGACGAAGTCTGGTCGTGTTGTATAGCTAAGAAGCGGATACAACGAATATTTATTATCCGCGAGCTGCTCCTCGAGGGGACTTCCGCCCAGCAGTATATCCTTATTGATGCTTCGCAGACGTCTCCTCGCTTCTTCGATCATCTCCGGTCTTGCGATATCCTCTATGAACAGCAGTGCCACGTCGGTTTTGCTTCGCTTGCCGATCTTAAAACGCTCGCAGCGCAATGAATTGGTGCGGAGACGCTTACGCACCAGCGCAACGTTCGTGGCGAGCTCCTCCGTGAAGGCGTCCCGAGGGCCTTTGATCGACATTTCCGCGCTAGATTCCTCCGGCTGACGCTGCGGAATGTTGGCGATATCCATCGCAAAGGCGACGTCCAGTCCTTCGATGACAATGATGAGCTGGCCCGAAAACACCAGATAGATGACATCCTCGATTTGTTGGATTTTTTGCACATCCCACTTCTTATCGAGCTCCAGCCCGCCTTTTGTGACCGGCAACAGCGTGGTTAGTCCCGGCAGAATAAACCGGTTGATTTGATTGGTATGCACCATGCCTTCGCAATACGCCAGGTGCACGGTTTGCTGCAGTTCTCCGCTATCAAGCTCGCAGCGTTTCATCTGGACATCGTCATTTCCTTGGAGCAATTCATGGACGGCAGCGGGCGTAATGTTTTGAGTATCAGCCATGAGTCTTCCTCCTCGTTCGGATCGAATGAACGAATGCCATTACGAACAGCACGATAAGCACGCCTGTTGCCGTATATAGCGACACAGGCAAGTACACCATTTTCAAAAAAGCTAAAAACTGAATATCGCTAATCGGAAGCACCACCAAAATAACGAATAGAAGGCTAAGCGAGGACAGCCAGATCTTCCCCCGCGTTCCCTTCGGTCCGCCGGCTGCCAGCTCTGTCATCAGCAGCAAGGAGACCGATATTCGGGCGAAGGCGCCGGAAAGCCATTGATAAATCGATAAGAAGTCAACGTGCTGAATGTACCGGCCAATTCTGACAAGCCTCCATTCCTCGTAAGCGGGGTATCTCAGATCCGCCGCTTCAAACGGCCCGAACTCGGCAATCGCCCCCATGACGGGCCCTGCCGTTAGAATGACGAGCGAAGCCCCTAACAGGCTCACAGACCACAGCCGCTGCTTCGATTTCAGATGATGCTGAACGATGACAAGGACGAACAGCTCTGCGAGCCCTCCTCCGATATACACGCATCCTTCCAGCACCGGCTTCCATCCGTCCTCGAACATAGGAGTAAGCAAAATGTACTCCTTGCGCGGGAGATTCGCGCTCATCACAAAATCGCCGAATAGAATGACAAAGGGCAGCAGGATGCCCGAGACGATGGCGATTGCTTGAAGGCCGGCCCATGCAGCGAAAAAGCAAAGCAGCAGCAATGCGGCGCTGAGTATGAAGTCCGGCGTTCGCGGCAAATAGGACCCATGCGTCCAGTTGATCGTTTCCTTTACGGTTACCGCGCCGATCAAAAACAAATATCCCATCAAGATGATGCGGAGCGCTCCGCTGACCGCGCGTCCAAACCGCTGCTGCCGGACCCAATCGAGAATCGGCTGTTGATTCGTTTGCTTCATCACATAGTGCATGATTGCGATCCAAATCAAATAAGGTATCAATACGGCAAGCACGCTGATCCAAGCGTCTCTCTTCGCCGATTGGAGGAGCGGAGGAAGCACGATTACGTGGTTCATAAGCCCGAGCCCCAGTAACACAATGCAGTACATAGGAAACGTCCGGATTCCTACATTTGGATTAGACATAGCTAAGACTCCTTCGTGTCACGTATTCATGATCATTATTTTTCCAATAGATAGAAAAATTACTCTCCATGAGAACCCGGGAAAACAGAAAGAAATGAGCGCAAAAAAAGCGGCTCAAAGCACGCATTGCGCGCCTTGAGCCGCCTTATCCCGAGAGCTGTTCTCTTATTTCTACGTATAATCCATAGCAATGAGCCGGTCATCCGTCGCCGACGGCTGCCCGCGGCCGTCCCGGTTGTTTGTAATCAAGTAGAGCTTGCCGCCGCGAAGCTCCAAGTCCCGGATTCGCCCCTCTCCCTCGTGCAGCACTTCCATCTTGCCCGTCTCCAGCGTATAGCGGTAGATCGCTTCCCCTCTCAGAGCGGCGATAATCAGCCTTCCCTGATCGTCAACAATGGTGCCGGAAGGCGCAATCGCTTCGTCGCCTGTATGGTACAGCGGCGTTTCCATGCCGGCTTGAGCCGCATCGCCTATAATCGAAGGCCAGCCGTAATTACGCCCTGGCTCAATCTTATTGATCTCATCATGGCCGCCAGGCTGCCCTGACGGCCCGTGCTCCGTGCTGTACATCACGCCAGCCTTTGTCCAGGCGATTCCCTGCGGATTCCGATGACCGTATGAATAGACGTAAGATTGCCCAAACGGATTATCGGAAGGTATCTCTCCCTCCGGCGTCATCCGAAGAATCTTGCCTGCTAAGCTGTTTTTATCCTGCGAGAGCGCCCTTTCCTCAGCATCGCCGGTTGTGGCATACAGCATGCCGTCCGGACCAAACGCCAGACGGCCGCCGTTATGGTACATATCTCCCGGAATCTTCTCCAGCAGCGCCCTCTGCTCCGCCCATTCCGAGCCCTCGAGCTTAAGCAGCACGATTCGGTTGAAGGTTTTGCCGTTATCCTGATAAGTATGGTAAGCGTAAGCAAGGCCGGTCTCCGCGAAATCCGGAGCAAGCAGCAGACCGAGAAAGCCGCCCTCTCCTTCATGCCGGACTGCTTTGGTTAGCCTTACGGCTTGCCGTTTCATTTCGCCATTTTCGATTTTAACGATATTCCCTTCCCGCTCGCTTACATAGATGACATCATCCGCAAATTCGATCGCCCATGGGATGCGCAATCCTGCCGCAACCACACGGTAAGGCTCGTCGGCCTCCACCGGTTCGTCATGCTCGGTTGGAGCCGGTGTCTCTGCAGCCTTCGTTGGGTTTGGCGGACCCGAAGCAGTCGGCGCCGCGTCCCCCGAAGACTTAGGAGCATTATCGTTATCGTTACCGGAGCATGACGACACAAGCGCGGCGAGCATGACGGCGGCAAGGGACAAGCGGAGCCGGCGAGCCATTACTCATGAGCTCCCGCCTGCTCAAGCGCGTCCAGCAGCTCGGTATGCATATGGCCGTTCGTTGCAACGACATTGCGCACGTCAAGCGAGTAGCTTCCGCCTTTCGTATCCGTAACGAGACCGCCTGATTCCTGAATGAGCAAAGCGCCAGCCGCCAGATCCCAGCTGTTCAGTCCGATTTCCCAAAAGCCGCTGAGCCGGCCGGCAGCCACATACGCCATATGCAGCGCCGCAGAGCCCGCCGTCCGAAGATTGCGAACCCTCGGGGCAATTTCTCCAATTCCCTTTATGTTGAGCGGCAGCGCATAGCGATGGTCAGCCGGGAAGCCTGTTGCGACCAGACTTTCCCTCAGGGTTTGCTCCGAAGAAACGCTCATTCTTTTCCCATGGACGTAAGCGCCCTTGCCTTTCTCTGCGACAAAAAGCTCGTCTCTTGCCGGATCGTAGACAACGCCTACGATGACCTCTCCGCGATACGCCAATGCGATCGATACGCAAAAAAACGGAAATCCATGCACAAAATTCGTCGTTCCGTCGATCGGATCGACAATCCATAAATATTCCGAATCCCGCGCTTCCTCAAGCGCCTTTGCGGAAGCTTCCGGTCCCGGCTCGACCCCTTCTTCACCCAGGAAGGAGTGATCGGGGAAATGAGTAGCGACAAGCTTCCGAATAAGACGCTCCGAGCCTTTATCTACTTCGGTTACCAGATCATGCGCCGAATATTTAAGCTCCAGGCTCGTGTAATTGCCGAGCTTCGTCATCGCCCATTCTCCGGCTTTTGCCGCGCAGTTGATCGCGACAGCGGTAAAGCTCTTTCCGCCTACGATTGGCGCGTTATTCCCGTCATTCACGATTTTACACACCCTTTGCGATTAATAATGATATGGAATAAATAATTTGTTAGCCTTACTCCCGAATGAATGTCCTCGTCAATCATTTCTAGTCCATCCGTTTTTTACGTTTCAATCCGGCTTAAGTTGCACGCTTTTCAGCAATTAGAGCTCGCGTATTCCCTCGATTATTAGCTGAGCCGCAAGAAGAACCAACGTCGCGCGAAGCAGCCATAGCAGTCCTTTGCCGCTCATCCGGAGAGCGATGCGGGCGCCTAGCTTGCCGCCGATCCAGGCTCCGGGTATAAGGGCGGAAACGAGCAGCCAATTGATCTCGCCGAGCGCGATATGCATGCCGCTTCCTAATAGGGAGGACAGGAAGATGACGAACATCGATGTGGCGGTCGCGACATGCGGCGGGAAACGAAACAGCAGGACCATAAGCGGAACGAACAGCGAGCCTCCGCCAATGCCGAATAATCCGGAGATCAGGCCGACGCCGACGCCGATTGCGAGCGCCGGCAGCGTTCCGTAGCTGTATGTATGCCGCTCTCCCGAAGCATCGATCAGCTCCCGCTTGATCGGCCATTCTTTCGTAAACGGTTTCATATAATCGCGAGCAATTAGCAGACCCGCCATCAATAAAATAAAAACGCCAAACACCAGCTGGAACATGCCCGCCTGTAGGTAGCCCGTTATCGCTGCTCCGAGAATTGCAGCGGGACCGCTTGTCATAAAAAACAGCAGCGCGCTGCGGAAATCTACCAGCTTCTTCTTCGAATAAGATATCGTAGAGGAAAGCGCGGTGATGACGAGCACGGATAATGAAATGCCTACGGCCGTTGCATGATCGATCGGCGAACCGATAAGAGAGGGCGCTATGTACAGTAAGGCGGGTACAATGATAATGCCCCCGCCCAGTCCAACGATGCTGCCGAATATCGCCGCCAGGGCGCCTAGCAAAACGAGGATAACCCATTCCATGCCGGCTATATAGGCGAGATTTCTACGCTTGCTCCATTCAAAATCTTCACGCCTTCTCCTTTCGCTTCCAGTTGTTTGAAATCCTCCATTAATTGCAGCAGTGCGGCATCTTTATTTTTTGCCTCGAGCATGCAGTCGAGATGTCCGGTTTCGCGGGCAGCCCTTTGCAGAAATCGAAGCAGCGGCTCAGGCTCCACATTGTCGGCATGGCCGCGGGGATCCGTCGCGCTTTTTGGACTGGAAGCATGAATCTTCGGAGGAAGCTCGGATTCCGTAAGTCCGAGACGCTCTCTCTCCTTCCTCCATGTTCCGGCGATTCGAGGCCATACGTCCGCAAGCAGCTCGTCCTCCTCCAATTCGCCCGGATTAACTGCATGATGATGAATATCAAGCACCATCGGCACGGACACGGTTTCCGCTGCCGCGAGCGTCTCTATCACATTAAAGGTTTTGTCGTCATTTTCTAGCGTTACCCGGTGCCTGCACCGGTCTGGAAGCGCGCCGAATTGTTCGACGAAGCGTTCGCCCGCCGCTTCCTTATTGCCGTAAGCACCGCCCATATGAATATTGTTTTTCGATCTCTCGTCAAGCTCCATCAACTCCAGCATCCGCACATGATGCTCCAAATCCTTTATCGAATTTTTGAGCACTTCGGGCCGCGGGGTGCTGAAAACGCAGAAGTGATCGGGATGGAACGACGTTCGAATCCCGCTCTGCGTCGCATAGTGCCCGACCTCGCGAAACGCGCCGGACAAAGCCGTGGCTTTATACGGATCCCAGTCTTGAAGAGCTTCATGTGTAGCAAGCGGAATCAGCTTGGATGAAAAGCGGTACATGGCAATATCATGAGCTTTGCTGTGCTTCAAGATGCGCAGCGTGTTTTTTAAATTTTCTTCTGCGATACGTTCCAGCTTTCGAATAGCGGCTTCCCGATCATCCAGCTTGGAGAACGCTGTAAACGTCATCGTCTTTGACGGAGACGCATTCTCCAGAAGCAGGCTCATCGCGACAAAGCCGAATCTGACGATCATTCGATTAATTTCGCTCCCCAAAAAACATTTCGTAGGCCAGCGCGGTTTGCACCCTCGCTTCCTCGTCCGTTAATTTGCGGATCAGCTCCATCTCCACCTGCGTCACTTCTTCGCCTTGGAAGTTAATTTCCGCAATGGACGCGGAAATGCGCACAATGGCAATCGCTTCGTTGTTCGGCGTATACGCGATCACTTTCTGACCGGTCGGATATACGCGAAATCCGCTCTTCACCATTTTGCCCTTCCCGTATTCCAGTAATTCATACAGCTCTTGCTCGGATTTGAATTTGCAGACCGAATTAAATTCCGTTTGAAATCCCATGCTTCAACCCATCCTTCCTTGTAAATGAAGCCGCGCAACCTGCTCCACTTGCGGAGCGCCGCGCGGCATATTTTTTTGCATTTGAGCTGTCTTAGAGAGACTCCCCGGTATAGTCGATTCGCTGCTTTTCCTTATGCCTTTCAAGCGCCAGGCGTATTAAGGTTTTTAGCAGTTCCTTGTACGGCACGCCTGTTTCGCGCCAAAGCAGCGGATACATGCTGAAAGGCGTAAAGCCGGGCAGCGTATTCACTTCATTGATCAACAGCCGATTATCTTCCTTCCGAAGGAAGAAATCGACGCGGGAAAGCCCAGAGCCGTCAATGGCCAAAAACGCGCGAATCGCCATTTCACGGGCGGCATCCGCCGTTTCTTCGGGAAGCTCGGCCGGTATGATCATCGTGGACTTGCCGTCGATATATTTTGCCTTGTAGTCGTAAAACTCATTGGACGGCGCGATTTCTCCCGGAACCGAAGCGATCGGCTCGTCATTGCCCAGAACGCTGACCTCGATCTCCCGCGCATCGATAAACTCCTCGACAATTACCTTACGGTCAAAGCGGAAAGCGTAATTAATGGCATCGATCAGCTCCTCGCGGTTTCTCGCTTTGGAGACGCCTACGCTTGAGCCTAAATTCGCAGGCTTGATGAAGCATGGATAACCAAGCGACACTTCGCATTCCATGATGAAATAGTTCGGATCCTTCTCCCACTGCGTCCGGTTAAAATAGCGGAACACGCATTGCGGAAGCCCCTCCTGCGCGAATACCTTTTTCATCATGATCTTGTCCATGCCTACGGCCGATGCAAGCACGCCTGCACCGACATAAGGGATGTTCGCCATCTCGAACAATCCTTGGATCGTGCCGTCTTCCCCGAAGGTGCCGTGAAGCAGCGGGAACATCACGTCGACCGCTTCTCCCTGCGTCTGATCGATGACGGCGGGTTGTCCGCTAATCGTCGCTTCGCCGGTCTTCTTCACAGACTTGCTGTCGAGCGCGCTGAACAGCGGCGACAGCGCGGTTGTCGATGTTCCGCCCGACTCCGATCCATAACGAAGAGCCTCCACGCTCTCAGGCGGAGCAAGGAGCACGTCGCCGCTTTTCCACTCGCCTTGTTTCGAAATATAAAAAGGCTTGATTTCGTATTCGCTGTAATCGAATTCGCGCATAACCGCAAATGCCGTCTGCAGCGACACTTCATGCTCGCCGGACTTTCCTCCGTACACAAGCCCTACTCTTACTTTGGTTCCCATAGTTATCCTCCGGTATGATGTAATTTCCCTTCCAGGCATGCCTAAAGCAGATCCTCTATATGAAAAAAACGATAGCGTGTTGCTTTCGTCCATGCGTAAGAATCCCGGTAATCCCAGAATCGGTGTCTGCTGGCTACCGTATTGGCATTAACTAGCGGCTGACCGGCCGAATCAAAGGCTGTGACGATCGTACTGTGCTCAAACCGTCCGTCTCCGTTCCAGTCGTATGTAATAACGTCGCCAAGCTGAAGCTCGCCTGCCGTCTCCGTCTCGAAAGCGCGAAGGCCGGATTTGCGGGCTGCGGATAAATATTGCGTTAAAGAATTGGATACAGCCCAGCTGTAGCTCCACCATTCCTGGCCGCCGTTCCTTCCTTTATACCACCAGCCGTTGCCCCTTTTACCAGTATAGTTCATAGGGGCATTGCCTGCAAAGATGCATTGAGATACGTAATTCGTGCAGTTGACCTCGAACAGCTCATACGCGGGGTTTCCTTCATTCCACCAGCGGTCCGCATACGCCGCAGCCAAATCTCTCCTGTAACGAATACCCTTCACCCGGTTTTTGAATCCCGGCATTAGGTCATAATTTAAGTAAGGCAGCGAAGGCATGATGTAGATTTCTTCGCCCGGAGCTTCTTCCGGCTCCGGCGTCCGCTGAAATACGGAAGCGCCGTAACGCGGCCTCCGCTCCGCGATGACCGGCTCAATCTGCAGCACTTCCCAATGAGGTCCCGAAGAAGCAAGCCATAATCGTTCGTATTCATAACGCTCTTCCGTGTAGAAGCGTCCGCCCTGCTCCATCCTTCTTTTAATATGGAGCCTCAGCAGCACAGACACTTCGCTGGCGGATTCATTCACCCGCACGAGCTCGGCTTTCGTCTCGCTGCCGGCAGGGAGCGCGCCGCGGTACAGATCCCGCTCCCGAAGCCTCTCGAGACGCAGGCGAAGCCGGTCGCCGTGAATCGGATCGGCGACAAAGTCGGTTAACACGCGCGAATGCTGCTCCGTCTCCGCCTGATTGTATAAATTGATGTATTGTTGAATGGAGCTTCTCCAATTCCGGTTGAGAATAGCACCTCGCGTTCCGGCAATATCAGAGGATTGGAGCAGCGAGCTCAGCTTCGGTTTGTGGGGCTCACTGCTCCTCTCTTGCCTATCTTCCTTATCGTTCAACCGGATGTCGGCAGGCGAAATCGTCTTTTTAAGGCGTTCCGAGGAGGCCGATGGCGATTTGCCGTTTTTTCTCGTTTTTTTATCGTCGCGTCTCGCGCGCCCGCCTGCGGGCATTCGGTTACCAGATTTAGACATCTCGAGCCCTCCCGATCCAGATTAAATTATGCCGTATTTTTCCAACCAATACCGTAACAGAGTTTGACTGCTTCATTATATGAACGCCCTGCCGTATTCATGTAACATTTTCATTTCGTAATTGCCGATAACGGCGGTATTTAGCTAGAAATTGGTCACAATTGGTCTTTACGTAAAGCCCTATTTAAAGCTATACTAGAGACATAAGCTTTTTTGAAATTATGTTTCATCTAGTGAAACAACAATAACGATGTGAAGAGGAGAATAGCGAATGTCAAAACAAAACGAGTATTCTGTTCGCGCAACGCTGGAATCCGGCGGCAAGCAGTACGCTTATTACCGTCTTGGCGGACTTGAAGAGCAAGGTCTTGGCGACATCTCCAAGCTGCCTTTCTCGATTAAAGTGCTGCTTGAAGCGGCTGTGCGCCAATTCGACGGACGCGCGATTACGAAAGAACATGTGAAGCAATTGGCGAACTGGGCAAAAGGACGCGAGGACAAAGAGATTCCTTTTATCCCTGCCCGTATCGTTCTTCAAGACTTCACCGGCGTACCTGTAGTCGTTGACCTCGCGGCTATGCGCGATACCGTGAAGAAAGCAGGCGGCGATCCTAAAAAAATCAATCCGCTTGTGCCTGTCGACCTTGTTATCGACCACTCGGTCATGGTTGACGCTTTCGGCAGCCCGGAAGCTTTGGAATACAATACGAAAGTGGAATTCGAGCGCAACGAAGAGCGTTACCGCTTCCTGCGCTGGGCGCAAACGGCGTTCGATAACTTCCGCGCTGTTCCTCCGGGAACAGGTATCGTTCACCAAGTGAACCTGGAGTATTTGGCATCCGTAGCGGCTACCAAAACGGTTGACGGCGAAACCGTTGTCTACCCGGACTCCCTCGTAGGTACAGACTCCCATACAACGATGATCAACGGTCTTGGCGTTGTTGGCTGGGGCGTCGGCGGCATCGAGGCGGAAGCCGGCATGCTGGGTCAACCTTTGTATTTCGTCATGCCGGAAGTTATCGGCTTTAAACTGACAGGCAGCCTGGCGGAAGGCGCGACAGCGACCGACCTTGCCCTGACTGTCACTCAAATGCTTCGTAAAAAAGGCGTTGTCGGCAAGTTCGTCGAGTTCTTCGGCCCTGGCTTGTCCAACATCAGCCTGGCTGACCGCGCAACGGTTGCCAACATGGCACCGGAATACGGCGCAACAATCGGCTTCTTCCCAGTGGACCGCGAAACGCTTGATTTCATGCGTCAAACCGGCCGCAAAGAAGAGCAAATTCAGCTTGTTGAAGCTTACTACAAAGCGCAAGATATGTTCCGCACGGACGCTACTCCTGATCCAGTATTCTCCGATATCATCGAGCTGGATCTGTCGACGATCGTTCCTTCCCTTGCCGGTCCTAAGCGTCCGCAAGACCGCGTAGAGCTGACGGCAATGAAGGAATCCTTCAACAGCATCATCCGCACGCCGATCGACAAAGGCGGCTATGGTCTGACAGAGGAAAAAATCGAGCAGGTTGTACCGGTTCAGCATCCGAACGGCGTCGAATCCAAAATGGGTACTGGCGCAGTCGTGATCGCGGCGATTACAAGCTGTACGAACACATCCAACCCAAGCGTTATGCTAGGCGCAGGCCTCGTTGCGAAGAAAGCCGTTGAGCGCGGCCTAGTGAAGCCGGCTTACGTGAAGAGCTCCCTGACACCAGGCTCGCTGGTCGTTACGGAATATTTGAAGAAAGCGAACCTGCTGGAATCGCTTGAAGCTTTGGGCTTCCACGTTGCAGGCTACGGCTGCGCAACTTGTATCGGTAACTCCGGCCCGCTTCCTGACGAAGTAAGCAAGGCGATCGCGGACAACGACATGACGGTAGCGGCTGTATTGTCCGGTAACCGTAACTTCGAAGGACGCGTTCACGCTCAAGTTAAAGCAAACTACCTGGCTTCTCCTCCGCTTGTTGTCGCTTATGCGCTGGCGGGCACGGTTAATATCGACCTGGCCAACGATCCAATCGGCCATGACAAGGACGGTCAGCCGGTTTACCTGAAAGATATTTGGCCAACTAACGCCGAGATCAAAGAAGCTGTAGCTACGGCTCTTAACCCGGAAATGTTCAACGCGAAATACGAAAATGTATTTACGCAGAACGAGCGTTGGAACGCAATCGACGTACCGGAAGGCGAAAGCTACGAGTGGGACGCGAAGTCCACTTATATCCAAAACCCTCCGTTCTTCGAAAACCTCGGCTCCGAAGTGGCCGACATCAAAAACATTCCTGCGGCTAACGTGCTGGCTCTTATGGGCGATTCCGTTACGACGGACCATATCTCCCCTGCGGGCAACATCACGGTTAACAGCCCGGGCGGCAAATACCTGATTGAGAACGGCGTAGAACGCAAGGACTTCAACTCCTACGGCTCCCGCCGCGGTAACCATGAAGTCATGATGCGCGGCACATTCGCGAACATCCGGATCCGCAACCAAGTGGCTCCTGGTACAGAAGGCGGCGTTACAACATACCTGCCGACTGGCGAAGTGATGTCCATCTACGATGCTTCCATGAAGTATCAAGCTGAAGGCAAAAACCTCGTTGTTATCGCCGGCAAAGAATACGGTACTGGAAGCTCCCGCGACTGGGCGGCTAAAGGCACTTATTTGCTGGGCGTTAAAGCGGTTATCGCGGAAAGCTTCGAGCGTATCCACCGCTCCAACTTGGTTGGCATGGGCGTTCTTCCGCTTCAGTTCCAAGAAGGCCAAAGCTGGAAAACTCTTGGCATTACAGGAAGAGAGACATTCGATATTTCGGGTCTTTCCAACGACGTGCAGCCTGGTCAGACGGTTACCGTTAAAGCGACTCGCGAAGACGGCACAACGTTCGAATTCCAAGCGATCGTTCGCCTGGACTCCCTCGTTGACGTAGACTACTACCGCAACGGCGGCATCCTGCAAACGGTGCTTCGTCAAATGATCGCTAACATGTAATAATACAGCTCGCGCGGTCCTAATCGGCCGCGCGGCAAACGAAAAAAGCCCTGAGTTTCAGGGCTTTTTTTACTTCCTCCGAGTTAAGGCGGTGTGGCCGGTTTATTCTCTTCCGGGCCGGCTACCCTGCCGATTTAAGGAGGTATAGCCGCCTTCTTTTATCCGAATTGAGCTCTCTTGCTACTTTAAGGCGGTATGAGCGACTTACATTACTTTAGAAGGACAAGAACGCCGATCTAAGGCGATTAGAACGACTTACATTACTTGAAAAGTCCAGTTTCACCGATTTAAGGCGGTATGAACGACTTACATTACTTAAAAAGTCCAGTTTCACCGATTTAAGGCGGCGTCGCCGACTTGAACCATCTAAAAAATCAATTACGCCGGTTTGCGTCGCCGCGGACTTAAAGCCACTCAATAACAGCTCTAGGCTGTAATAGACGGCTTACTGATACTTGCGTAGAAATCAAGCCAGTAAACCGTAAAAATCGGCTTATTGATGCTTCCACCGCACTCCAGCAACCTGTAAGCCGTATAAATCGGCTTAATGACGCAGGAGTCGCAGCACAGTACTCTGTAAGCCGTATAAATCAGCTTATTGACGCAGGGACCGTGCCACAGTACTCTGTAAGCCGTAAAATTCGGCTTACTGATGCATGCGCCGCAGCCAAGCGCCTGCAAAGCCGCGGCACTCACCAGCCAAGCCCATTAAAAAAACCTTCATGCTCGCTCATCGCGAGTATGAAGGTTTTTCCCATTATGCTATTTCATCATCGTGCCCATCCGTTTCGAGGCTTCCATCATGACCGGCGCATATTCGCGCATCGTTTCCATCGTCAGCCTGCTCGCCGGGCCGGAAACGGACAGCGCTGCCGCAACCTTTCCAAACCGGTCGAAGATCGGCGAGGACAACGCCGCGGCGCCCTCCTCCCGCTCCTCGAAGCTGGTCGCGTAGCCCTGCGTTACAACTTCCTGCAGCTGCTGCTCGTATTGCTTACGGTCGATTGAAGCCGGCCAGGACGGCGATTCCAGAATACTGTCGCGAACTGCGGGCTCCGAGAACGCGATAAGCACCTTGCTGGACGCGCCCGCATAAAGCGGAAGCCGCACGCCAACCGGCGCTACCCGGCGGACAGGCTGATTGCTCTGCACCGCCTGCATCCGGATCCGCTCCGCCCCGTCACGCACATAAATGCTGACGGTTTCGCCAAGCTGGTCTCGCAGCCTTACCATCTCCGGCAGCCATATCGTCGCCTGATCGTCTGTGCGCGACAAATTCGCGGACAGCTCCCAGACCTTAAGTCCCAAATGATAACGGTCCGTTGCCCGGTCCCGCTCGATAAAGCCTTTCTCCTCAAGCGTTGCCAGCATACGGTGAACCGTGCTTTTGTGAAGGCCGACATGCTCGGCGATTTCTGTCATCGCCCAATCCGTCTTCGAAGTAAAGCAAAGCAGAATATCGAGCGCCCGATCAACCGCGCGTACCGTAGACTTTCCTTCTTCCACAGCCGTTCACCTCCCTAATCTCTGTGAAGTCCATCTCTAAACGCTTCCCTAGTCCTTATTCTCTATTATATTCGAGTTTCATCGGCTGAAACCTTTTTTCGAAATGAATGAAATCCATTCTCATTTAGTATACAACATTACAGATCGATTACAAGCCTCTAACAATCCGGCGACACGAATTGACAGGCTCATAGGACTCTACTACCATAAAAATAAGACGAAATATGCAGCGCTTTCAAAACGATAGATGGCTGTAGGAGGGATATCAGGATGACCACCACGACAATCACGACGACACATCCCATGGAGGGGTTATCCCCTCAGCTTCCCGCTTTGCCCGGTCTGCTGCCGGCACCTATTGCTCCCAAAGCAAGAACAACCGGGCAGCGTAAGCATTTGCTTCTCGCGACAATCGCCTCCTTGCTTGCGATGTGTATGATTGCTGTCATTATTTTTCACGGTTATGTCGCATGGCTTCTCGCCTATCCGTATGTTGCGCCGCTGTCCTCGAACCCAAAGGATGCGATCGGCGTCTCTTACGAAGACGTCGTATTCCCAAGCAACAGCGGTGAGACAACGGTGAGCGGCTGGTATGTTCCCGTCGAGCCGGCTGTCGCTTCCGAATCGGTGCGGACCGTCGTGTTCAGCCACGGCTACGGCGCGAATCGGGAAGAAGACTGGGTGCCGATGTACGAACTGACCAAGCTGCTTCACGATTTGAATTATAACGTGCTTTTATTCGACTACGGATACGCTTCCGAGCAATATAAAGCGCCGGCTACCGGAGGCCGTGAGGAGTCTCAACAGCTGCTGGCCGCCATTAACTATGCGAAATCAAGAGGCGCGGAGGATATTGTCGTCTGGGGCTTCTCCATGGGCGCCGGAACGGCTCTGCAGACAGCTCTTCAGACGGATGAAATCGACGCCATGATTTTAGACAGCTTATTTATTCCAAGCTCCGAAGCTCTATTCGATAATTTGAATCAATTTGTGCCGCTGCCAAGATTCCCGTCATTGCCGCTAATCGAGGCGATGATTCCGCTTTGGACGGGAAGCAGCTTCGGCTCGATTCCGGCCGACGAAGTCATTGGAAACGCTTATGACATGCCAATCTATATCATTCACGGAACCAATGATGTCAAAGCGTCTTTCAGCACGGCCGAAGCGATCGCCGACAACCAAACGAACGTATTATCGCGTTCCTGGATTGTCGAGGACGGCCAGCATGAAATGTTATTCCGGATGCATCCGAGAGAATATATTCAGCGAACTGCCCTATTCCTCAGTCAAGTCGACAGCGAGATTCAGGCTGAGCGGGAAGTCTAATGTAACCAAGCTCATCCAATAACAAAGAGCATGCTCCGCGCGGCGTATTCCCCCGCATGAAGCATGCTCTTCTTCTTTACTCTGTTATTGCTTAAGCAGCGCCAAAAATTCCGAACGAAGCGCCTCGCTTGTGCGGAATTCCCCGCGTACGGCCGAAGTAACCGTCTTGCTGCCCGGCTTCTTCACGCCGCGCGCGCACATGCACAAATGCTCGCCTTCCACGACAACCATTACGCCATGCGGCGAAAGCTCGCTTTCAATAATATTGGCAATTTGCGAGGTGATGCGCTCCTGAACCTGAAGACGCCGGGTAACCGCTTCGACGAGCCTCGCAAGCTTGCTCAGCCCGGCAATTTTGCCGCTTGGGATATAGCCGATATGCGCCTTTCCGAAGAACGGCGCCA
This sequence comes from Paenibacillus nanensis, assembly GCF_003583765.1. Classification (GTDB taxonomy): domain Bacteria; phylum Bacillota; class Bacilli; order Paenibacillales; family Paenibacillaceae; genus Pristimantibacillus; species Pristimantibacillus nanensis. The sequence goes on along the minus strand of NZ_QXQA01000001.1, from coordinate 601,526 downwards.
TGTGGTGCTCGCATTGGCTGTAATACACGATATCCCGGACGATTACCAGCTCTTCATGCTGCTCATCGAACGATACGCCAAGCACGTCTTTGGGATCGACTTCATAGCCCGCAAAGATCTCTTCATACATTCGGGTTACGCGAGCAGGCGTCTCTAACAAGCCTTCGCGCTCGACATCCTCGCCGATCAGCTTCAATATTTCTTTGATATGGTATTCGATCTTCTCCCGGTTGTTCGTTACCTTCGAATTGACGTAATCCTTCAAACCCGCCATTCGTATCCGCTCCTTCCGGACCTAACCCCGCTTATTATTTGCGAGGAAACTTTTGATTTTTCATCATATTTTGGGCGCGCGTCATTTGCTGTTTATTTAGGTTATACCCCATTTGCTTTGCCATCCGCTGAATCATTTCCGGATCATTCTGCATTTTTTCGATTTGCTTCCGCAAATAGAAGACGCCCGCAATGAATCCAAGAATCGCGCCGACGATCAACGTCACAATTGGAATTACGATGGTATACCATTCCATTTATTTCACCTGACCCTTTTTGAAAATGAGAAAAATATTACAGCATCACTGTATAATAGCATGTTCGACCCTTGTTCGCAATGAACCGGACAGCCAGGAACGGACTGGCTAAACGAGCCTCCATTCCATCTGCTCAAGATCGAGAAGAGCTACTTTAATCGGAAGCCCGCCGCCGTATCCGACAAGCTGGCCGCCTGCTCCGATCACTCTGTGACAAGGCACAATGACCGGCACCGGGTTGCGGTTATTCGCGCCCCCAACCGCTCTCATAGCGCCGGGCTGTCCGATTGCGAGCGCAATATCCTTGTACGTGCAGGTCTCGCCGTACGGGACCGCGCGGAGCGCCTCCCAAACCTTTAACTGGAACGGCGTGCCCGCCATATGGAGCGGAAGCTCGAAGCTTGTGAGCCTGCGATCGAAATACGCCTGAAGCTGAGCGTACGCTTCCTTCAGAATCGGATGCTCAGCCGCGCCGACCGTCATAAGCTCACCCTGAGAGCCGGCAAGGTGACGCTTCGACCAGCCCTTTAACGTCTCAAGCGATTCATCCAGCCCTCCGAAATGAATGTTGCAGAGCCCCTGATCCGTTGCGGCCAGCACAAGCGGACCGATTATCGAGTCCATCTCTGCCGCGTACACAGCCGTCATCTGACTTCCTCCTCTTTCATGCCGCCTCGCAGCATGTTAAGCGCAAACTCGATTGCGTCGAGCGCCTCCTTGTCCTCTTCCTTCCCCTTCGCTTCATGCAGCGCCTTCTCCGCCTGCTCGCCGCCGATTCTGCCAAGCGCCCATGCCGCTGTTCCGCGCAGCACGGGTCTTGTATCGTTCTCCAGCACGCCGATCAGATCGGGAACCGCGCTTGGGTCCTTGAAGTTGCCAAGCGCGATGACCGCGTTGCGCTGAATCGGCTTTTTGCCTCTCCATGCCCCCGAAGTTCCTCCGAAACGCTCCTTGAATTCGCGGTTGCCGATCGTAAGCAGCGGCGTAAGCAGCGGCTTCGCCAGCTCAGGATCGGGCTGCAGCTCCGGATGCTGCGTCCAGTTCTTGCCCTTATTCGCGGGGCATACGATCTGGCAGGTGTCACAGCCATAAAGACGGTTGCCGATCTTGCGCATAAATTCATCGGACAGCATTTCTTTCGTCTGGGTAAGGAAGGAGACGCATTTCCGCGCGTCCAGCTCGCCCGGTCCGACAAGCGCGCCTGTCGGGCAAGCGTCGATACATTTGTTGCAGCTTCCGCAGCCTTCCGTTACCGGCTCATCCGGAGGCAGCGGCAAATTCGTGATCATCTCGCCAAGGTAGATCCATGAGCCGAGCTCCGGTGAAATAATCGCGCAGTTTTTGGCGCTCCAGCCGATGCCTGCCCGCTCCGCTACCGCTCTGTCAGACAGCTCGCCGGTATCGACCATGCTTTCGGCTCTTAAGTCCGGGACGCGCTCCCTCAGCCATTCCTCCAGCCTTTGCAGCCGGTTCCTCAGCACGCTATGGTAGTCCTGCCCCCAGGAGGTGCGGGCCATTATTCCACGCCTTGCTCCGGGCTCCGACTTCGGCGGGTCGGGCAGCTTAGACGGATGGGCCACGGCGATCGCAATGATGCTCTGCGGCTTGTCGAAGAGCAGCGACGGATCGGTCCGCTTGTCCAGATCCTTCTCCTCGAAGCCCGATTCCCGTCCGAGCTCGCGGTGCCGAATAAGCCGCTGCTTCAGCGTCGTGAACGGCTCCGCGGAAGCGACTCCGATCGCGTCAATGCCAAGCTCCCTAGCGGCTTCCTTCATCTCGCGTTTTAGGTTGTCCCAACGGTCCGTCATCGCCTAAAGCCTCTTTATCGCTTCGCGCGCCAACTCGTCGCAGCGATTGTTCCATTCATTGTCGCTATGTCCCTTTACCTTCACGTATTCGACAGTATGCTTCTTCATCAGCTCCCACAGCTGCTTCCACAGGTCCTGATTCTCAACAGGCTCCTTCTTGCTGTTCTTCCACCCGTTGCGCAGCCAGCCGTGAATCCAGCCGTTCTGAAAGCAATTCACCACATACGCGGAGTCGCTGTACACCTTCACCGTACACGGCTCCTTGAGCAAGCTGAGCGCTTCGATGACGGCCTTAATTTCCATCCGGTTGTTTGTCGTCGCTTTTTCGCCGCCCGAGATCTCTTTCTTATGCTCGCCGTAAAACAGTACGGCCCCCCAGCCTCCCGGACCAGGATTCCCGGAGCAAGCTCCATCCGTATAGATCATTACTTCCTTCATTCTTGCACCTCCGCTCAACGTTTCATTATTATAAAAGCTCAAACTCCCGCATAGGCCAGACGATGAGGTCTGCCCTTCCCGTTATAAGCTCAGCCGGCACGGCTTGAAAGATTCTGCTGTCCAGGCTGGCCAGCAGGTGCCGGTTATCGCCCATTACAAAATAATGGCCGTCCTCGACCACGATCGGCCCATAGCTCGGATCCTCGATTAACGTATCGGTGTAAGGCTCGTCCAAACGCAATCCGTTACGGTACAGCTTTCCGCCTGAAATTTCAATCCGGTCGCCCGGCTCGCCGATAATCCGTTTGACCAAATATTGCTTACCCGCCAGACCGCCGATGGCTCCCTTCAAAATGACAATGTCGCCCGCTCGGGGAGCATGGAACCAATATGCGGTCTTATTGACGAATACCCACTGCTTCTCCCTAAGCGTCGGTTCCATCGAATGGCCTTGCACGGGGGACAGCGTAAAGACAAAGTGAAACAAAAGCAACGCGGCGCCAATCGTAACCGCCGTCGTCTTGAGCCAATTCAGCAGCAGCTGCCCCAGACTCATTCCTCCGACCCGCCCGTGCTCTCCAGCCAGCCCTCATAATAAGCGAAAGCCGCGTCATCCGAGAAAGGCGCGGCGCCTCGTTCGACGCGGTCAAGCAGAGCATTCAGTCCTTCATAGACCTTACTTTGAACAGACTGCGGATAATGATACAGCCTCTTATGCTGCTCGTATTCATCTTGATCGACAATATACCGGTTTCCGTCCGCCGTTCGAATGACGTCCAGATCATAATCGATATACGTCAGCACTCCGCCCTGAAGGTAAGGCGGCGATGCAATGTTGCAATAATACCGTACACCGCTTCCTTCAAGAAGAGCCACAACATTAAACCACTGTCCCGGGATAAAATAAGAAACCGCCGGCACGCGGCTTATCCACTGCTTTCCGTCCGATTCCTGGATAGGTGTCTGCCTATTAATGAGAACGATCATGGATTCCTTCTGATGATCCTCGATTAAAGCGTCGTTTGGCACAAGCCAATTTTGCTGCCACAGCCGATGGAGATGACCGTTATGTTTGAAGCTCTTAATGATGCATTGCTCGTATCGTTCCATGCTGTTCGTGCTCCTCAATTTCCTTATAGTTATAAGAAAAGCATATCTGAGCGCCAAATGCAACGGCGATGCAGATATGCTCCATGTTAAACACGAATTGCCAATAGCTCTCTATATACTAGCCCGTCACGATACTAAGCTTCTGGAAAGCTCTGAAGAAATCCGTCGAAGCGAATCCCATCGCTTCGTATAACGGCAGAACGGGCTCATTGTGCTCGTCGGCCGTTATTAAGATCTTTGTAACGTTTCGCTGCTCGAAGCGTTGACGGAGTGCCGATACAAGCGCTCTCCCTACGCCGCTTCGTTGATGATTCGGAGAAACTGCAATTCGATAGTAATAGCCTTTGTTGTTATCAATCGTTCCGATAATCATACCGACGATTTCGGATTCCTTGACAGCGACCAAAACCAAATCACTATCCCATGACAATTGACGAGCAAATGCTTCCATCGTTTGCTCATAACATTCCGTTGTCAGAACTTCCTCTAGCAGTTCTGTAAGCGGCTTGTAATCAGACAACTGGAAGGAACGTACGTTCATATCCATATACACCTTCTACCATGTCATAGTCTCGTATCTGTATATAATACGACGTAATTATCGCTATTCCTTCTTTTTTCGCAGAAAAATATATAAAAAATTAAACTTATCGACGGTTTTCTCATGAAAACGCTTAATTTTAAGCGCTTTCATCGTTTTTCGTTCTATTTATTTCATTATTCCCGGTTATATTTACTCCTTGTATAAAAAGATTCCAACGGTGAGACGATATGGCTGGTTAAATAAAGAACGTTCATTAAACCCTTTGTAAAGCGCCAGACTTTTTCAACAACAATGTTGATTTATTCCTTCCGATAAGGGATAATGGTTTTGATCAAACCTACATAATTTTAGGAGGTAAATCGTAATGGCACATCAACTACCTGCACTGCCATATGCGCACAATGCACTTGAGCCGCATATCGATGCAATGACTATGGAAATCCACCACGGACGTCACCACAACACTTATGTGACGAACCTGAACGCGGCGCTGGAGTCCGCTCCGGAGCTTCAAGGCAAATCCGTTGAAGAGCTGATCGGCGACCTGGCTAGCGTGCCTGAGTCGATTCGTACGGCTGTACGCAACAACGGCGGCGGACATGCGAACCACAGCCTGTTCTGGGAAACAATCGGCCCGAACGGCGGCGGCGCTCCTACTGGCGCTCTTGCAGCTGCGATCGACAGCGAGCTCGGCGGCTTCGAAGCGTTCAAGACGGAATTCGCGAAGGCTGCAACGACTCGTTTCGGAAGCGGCTGGGCATTCCTTGCTGTTGCAAACGGCAAACTGAAAGTATACAGCCTGCCTAACCAAGACAGCCCAATCATGGAAGGCGAAACGCCGATCCTTGGCCTGGACGTTTGGGAGCACGCTTACTACCTGAAATATCAAAACAAACGCCCTGACTACATCGGAGCGTTCTGGAACGTTGTGAACTGGGCTGAAGTTGGCAAACGCTACGAAGCTGCAGTGAAATAATGTAGCCTTTCTCCAGAAACCTCAAGCCGGCCATAAACCGCTTGAGGTTTCTTTATATGAAGAAAGCTGCCCGCAGGCAGCTCTTATGCTTGAATTTTATCGTGCCGGAATTGGCTTGGCGTGCAGTCATAATGCTTGCGGAACACCTGCGTGAAATGACGGACGTCGGGATAGCCGACCATATCGGCGATTTTCGTGATCGACAGCTCCGGACTGGCAAGCAGCTCTTTCGCCTTTTCCATCCGAATATTCGTCAAATATTCCTTGTAGCCCGTCCCCGTTTTTTGTTTAAACAGCTTGCTGAAGTAGACCGGGTTCAAATAAACAACGGATGAAACAAGCTCAAGCGACAGGTTCTCCTGATAGCTGCGTTTCATATATTGAATCGCGATGTCGATGATATCGTTTTTGCTTTCTGATGACGGCTCTTCCGCTTCAGCCGGCGTCGTATGGAGCTTTCGAATTTTCGCAGGAATCGCGTAGAAATCATCCATCAGTTCGCTCATATATAACTGATAAGGAACCTTCAGACATTGGTTTAAATACGACTCCGCGCCTTTTTTGAAAGCGGCCGCTCCTACCTCATCCTTAAGCGTAACCACTCCGACCAGGAAATCCCCGTCCATATTGATCATAAATCCTTTGCCGTTCAGCTGGATATATTCCGTCATCACATTCTCGACGATAAAATTCCGCAGCGACAGCTCCGGATTGCTCTCCAGCGTAACGGCAAGCAGATGAAACCGTTCATACTCATCCCGAACCGAGCTTAAATCGAAACGCCCGATATCAAGCCCTTGTATCCATCTGCGGAATACCGCTTCCCGCAAATAGTTCAAATTCTGCTCCAGCAGGTCCGAGCGGACCGTCCCCTGATTCGCTTTACGCCACTCTTCCTGCAGCTCGGCCACCAATTTCACAATATGTTCCTTACCGAACGGCTTCAAAATATAATCCTTAGCGCCAAGCCGCAGCGCTTCCTGCGCATAAGCAAATTCGGAGTGGGCGGACACCACGATCCACTGGATTTCTTTGTACGTGCCGCGCGCCTCGGCCAGCAGCTCCAATCCGTTCATCCCCGGCATCATAATATCCAGCAGGACGACATGAACCCGTTCCTGAACCAGGATAGCCAGCGCCTCTGCGGCCGAGGCCGCCGTGCTGACGCGAATATCGGGAAATGCGCCGCTGATTGTGCGCTTCAAGCCCTCGCGGATCGTTCTCTCATCATCGACGACAATAATGTGCATGTCATCCCTCCTCGAATGCTTCGCCTAGGCCAAGCATGTTGCGAAAGCGTCCGCTAGCCGTAATCTCGCTTGAAACGATCAAGCCTTTGGTTTTATAGCAGAAAGGTCCGGAGCGACAATCGTTACAACCGTCCCTTTATGTTCTTCGCTTTCAATGCGCAAGCCGTAGCCTGCGCCGTACTCCAGCACCAGTCTGCGGTGAACGTTAAGGAAGCCGGCCCCCGATCCCTTGGACCGTCCATAGATGGCGGGCTCCTCTCTCTGGCTCCGCTTCTCTTCCTCCATCAGTTCGTTCCACTCCAGGCGTTCCGCCCTTTTCAGCGACTGCTGAAGCTCTTCCAGCTTGGCCGGCGGAATGCCCGCGCCGTCGTCGCGGATTTGAATTTCAATCACTTGTCCGTCGCGGCATGCCGTTATCGTAATGGTTCCTTCACCCGTATAGGATGCCAATCCGTGAATAACCGCGTTCTCAATGAGAGGCTGCAGCGTCATCTTCGGCAGCTCCGTAAGCAGAAGCTCTTCATCAATGTCATGCTGAATATGGATGCGGCCGTCAGATCGTGCGCCTATGATTAGCATGTAGTGACCGATCTGCTCCAACTCATCCTTGAGCGTCGCGACCGAATTTCTCCAGTCACTGCTGTACCGGAAAATGCGGGACAGCGAAAGCACCAGATTAGCCAGCTTCTCATTATCCTGCTCATCGAGCAGCCAATAAATCATCTCCAATGTGTTGTAAAGGAAATGCGGGTTAACCTGCGATTGCAGCGCGTGAATCTGCGCGTTCTTTTCGCTGGCAGCCGCTATTTTGTTTCGGACGACCAGCCCGTTAATTTCACTGACCATCCGGTTAAAGTGCGTATTCAAATAATTGATTTCTTCATACGATTTATCCGCTTGAATCTTCGTGGATAGGTCGCCCCGCTCCACGCGCCGCATCTCCTGCACGATCGATTTAATCGGCTTTGAGATCGAGCGGGATAATATAAAGGCGATGGCGATAGCCAAGAGAATGACGGCGACGGTGACGATAATAAAATAGCGGTTAGCCGCCGCCATCTCAAGCTTCGCGACAGGCTTCGGCGTAATCGTAATCAGCTTCCACCCCAGCTTCGGGTCCTCAGCCGTTACGATCAGATTATCCTTGTTGCTGACATCCAGAGCCTGCTCCTGAAACGGGTAGCGGGATAATTCCGTTAACGACGGATTCGTAATCTCCTCGCCTGGATGCGAAGAAACCAGAAGCGAATCCGACGCTGAAAAAACGTAGGAACGGCTTTCTGGTTTGATCATCAAATTATTCATGGAAGAAATCAGATTTCTTGGATCCGCTTCGATAACTAAAATCCCGATCGGCCTTCTCGTGACCAGATTTGTCATCTCCCGGCCTAGCGTAAATACCGGATCGTTGTCCCGAAGCGTCAACGACTTATTGCCGAGCATGCCGCCCCATACAAGCGAACCGTCCGACTGGCGAAGCTCATCCATAAAATCGCCTTGCAGGAAGTTTCGGTTAATTTTATGGGTCGTCGATTCATAGCTGTATACATTGCCTACAGGAGAGATGACATGTATGCCCTTCACCTCGTTATAACTGTAGAAAATCGTTCCGAGCGCCCCCATCATAAGCAGCTCCTTGTTAAATTCATCCTGAGGGGTCGTCTCTTCCCGGGACAGGAGCCGCTGAATTTCGGTGTTGCTCATGATCGATTTCGTCAAGCTGTCATAACCTCTGGCAAGCAGAGAGAAGTTGTCCATCGCTTGGGATACGTTGCGCTGCGCAGCCTCCCCGACCTTTAAATCGATCTGCTGCGCTGTGTATTGATAAAATGTGCCAGCCAGTACAATAACCAGCGCCAGTGTAGAAAGCAGAGTCCACATGAGCAGACGCGCGCGAAACGTATTAAGCCGAAGTCCGAACAAGAAGATGACGCCCCCTTATATGCGTGCCGCTTTATCCTTTGACGGCGCCTGCTACCATGCCTTTCGTTATTTTATCCGAAAGAATGAAGTAGACGATGACGACCGGCAGCGCGCCGAGCACGAGGAATGCGCCGATCGCGCCGTAATTCGCCGTATATTGGCCGACGAAGCTGTTCAGACCGAACGGCAGTGTTTTGAGTGAATCGGAGGATAAGAATGTAGCAGCAATAATATATTCATTCCATATCGAAATAAACGTCAATATCGTCACGGTCATAATTGGCGGTACGATAATCGGCAAAATAATGCCGAAAAATATCCGATAAATGTTCGCGCCGTCAATCATCGCGGATTCTTCGATTTCAGTCGGAATGCTTCTCATAAATCCGGACAGGATGAACACCGCTATCGGCAGCGAAAACGCGACATAAGGAATAATAATCGAAGCGTGCGTGTTCAAAATATCCATATTTTTGAAAATGACCATGAGGGGCAGCAGCGTCGATTGAATCGGAATCATAATTCCGATCATAAATACCAGCATGACCAGATTGCCGTACCGCCATTTGAACCTCGTGATCGCGTAGGAAACCATACCGCTAAATACGATCGTGAGCACCAGAGTGACTCCCGTTACAAATATGCTATTGCCAATATACTTCAAGTAGTTGCCCGAAGTAAATGCGTCCGAGTAGTTTTGCCACACCCATTCCTTCGGCAGTGCAAAAAATTGGCCTGACGTTATTTCGCTGTTCGTTTTAAACGAGTATAGAAGAAGCCATACCAGCGGATAAAGCTGAGTTACCGCCAATATACTCATAACTACCCATGCGCCTGCACGTCTTAAAGAACGAAAATCCTTCATCGTCAACTTCTCCTTTCTCTAAGAGGCGGCTTCTTCGGCGCGTTTGAACGCCATGTTCAACAGAACCGTCATCACAAGACAGAAAATGACGAGGAACGTTGAAATTGCGCTGCCGTATCCGTATTTGAATGAATTAAAGGTCATGAAATACATATGCGTGGAGATGACTTCCGTCGTATTGGCGGGTCCGCCGCCGGTCATCACGACAATTAAGTCGAACGCTTTAAGCGAACCGATTACGGCGAGGACGGTCGAAATTTTAATAACCGGCGACAACAGCGGAAGCGTAATGTAGCGGTCCGCTTTAAAGCCGTCCGCGCCGTCGATGCTGGCAGCCTCGTAAATATCGGTCGAAATATTTTGAACGCCGGTAAATTGAATGAGGACGTGGTATCCGATAAACTGCCAGAGGATCACGACACATAAAGCGAAAATCGCCAATTCCGAATCCGCTAGCCACGTTCTTGTCCATGATTCAAGACCAAATTTCACCAGCATCTGGTTGATCATGCCGCCGAGCGAAGCCGGGTTATAAATGGACTTCCACAGCTGGCCGATGACGACTACGGATAAAATAACCGGCAGGAAATAGCTGGAGACCAAAAAGTTCGGGCGTCTAACGTAACGGCTCAGCAGGATCGCAACCACGATCGCGATCGGGATTTGCAGAAGCGAAGCTACGGAAATATACAGCGTCCTCAGCACGGACGGCCAAAAAATAGGGTCTTGTGTAAGCAGCACTTTAAAATTTTCAAATCCAACAAACTTCTGCGCGCCCATTCCGGCCCATTCGACGAACGAGTAATAAACCGAAACGAGAATCGGCGCAAAAACAAAGGCCAGATAGAACAGCAGACAGGGAAGGACGAATACCGCTAACGTCCATTTTCCTACACGCAACACTCCGTTCACTAGCTTTCCCTCCCACTCATTATCATTGGCAAAGGGAACCTTTCGGCTCCCTTTGTCATTCTTCCTCTTATCGTTTCCTCATTGCTTTGACAGGCTTTTACTTCTTGTTAAGCTCCCATGTTTTTTGATGCTCGGCTGCCAATTCTTCAACGTTCACGTCTTTGATCAGGAGGCCTTGCAGACCAGTCAAGTGCGTTTGCGTCGTAGCCGGCTCAATCACGTTGTCAAAGTTCATGTCGCCGCCTTGCACTTCGTTGAAGCGGGAAAGAGCGTCAATCGCCAGATCGGAGTAGCCGGCAGCTTTGAAGTCGCCGTCTACCTTTTGCGCCAAGCCTACAGCCGCTTTTTTCTCGAATGCGACCTTCGGATAGTTGATGAGCAGGTATTTCAGGAATTTCTTCGCTTCTTCCAGGTTGTCGCTGTTCGCGCCAAGCGCATAAGCCGTACCAGGAGCGACGACGTAGTCTTTTGCATTGCCTTTGCCGGCTACTGTAGGGAACGGCATGAACCCGACTTTGCCGCCTACTACCTCAGAAGCTTCAATGGCGGAGATTTCCCACGTACCCATGAAGTACATGGCCGCTTTACCGTCGCGGAACTGCTGGGAAGCCGTCGTGTTGTCGAAAGTAGCCGCGCCTTCTTGATAAGCGCCTGCATCGATCAGCTCTTTTGTTTTTTGCAGCGCTTCAACGAATACCGGATCTGTAAATTTCTTATTTCCTGCGTTCACTTCATCCAAGAACTTCGGTCCGCCGTTCACACGCTGCAGAATGTTCGTGAACATGAAGGACAGCGGCCATTTGTCTTTTCCGCCCAGCATCATTGGAGCGATGCCCGCTTCTTTGAATTTCGGGAATGTCGCGATAAGGTCTTCAAATGTAGTCGGAACTTCTACGCCGGCTTTTTCGAACAGCTCTTTATTGTAGAAAATACCCGCCAGGTTCATGTTGTAAGGCAGAGCGTATAACGTGCCGTCGAAGGAGTAATAATCCAGAACGCCTTCCAGGAACGTGCCTTTCAGCTCCTCGTCCTCCAGCATGTCGTTCAGCGGCGCCAGCACTTTGCCGTCTGCGAAAGGCTGCAGCTGGGCGCCCGGGTTAACCATTGTGATGTCCGCGACTTCGCCCGAAGCGGCTTGCGTTTTCAGCTTCACTTTTTGCTGCTCGGTGTCGAGACGGTCCCACTCGATTTTGACGTTAGGGAATTCCTTCATATAGTTGTTGACGATCTCTTCTTCAACTTGATACTGAGGCGTCGATTTGTCCGTTTGGATCGTTTGAAGCGTCAACGTTACTTTTTTGCCTTCTGCCGGTTTCTCGCTTGCGCTGTCCGTCGCTGCCGGTGCGCTGCTGCCGCCGGTATTGTTATTCGCGTTATTGCCGCCGCACGCCGCTAACGTAAACGTTAACGCAGTAGCTAATACTAGGCCGAGTGCGCGTTTTTTGCTCATCTTTGTAATCCCCCTCAAAATATTGTGATCGCTTACAGGATTAACTTTACTCTTTTTATAAATTTCTCAACATACAAAAAATCAACTATTTGTGTTGAAATTTTATACATATTGGCGACGCCGCAAGCATAGTTTCACCAGCTAGGCATATGCCGCATAGAATAAATGGGATTTGCCTATTCGGATAAAAAGGAGACTTGATGCTCGGATGACGCAAGTTGCACAAGGATCGTATGACAAGCCGTCAGCGCAGCCGTCTGTCAAATACCGCTCGGTCAAAAACCGCTGCGGCTGCGGCCATTCGCGTAAGGCTGCGCCGGCAAAGGCTGTTCTGTCCGGGACGGGAACACCACAACTAGCCTATGTGCCAAGCCCCCACCCGCCTATAGCACAAGCGCCCGATGTCGGAGCAAGACCGCCGGCCGGTTTTCCGTTCGGGGCGGGGCTGTACCCCTATGGGCCAGGCGCTTACTCGGCTGGACTAGCGCCGCTGCTGTACGGGGGAGCCCCCTATCCCTATGGTTGGGGGCCGCAAGGTTTAGGGTATGGAGCATACCAGGCCGGGCCGGGCGCGCTGCTGCCCGGAATTGGCCAGCTTCTGCTGGGGGCGGGGCCATTCGCGCCTGGAATAGGCGCGTTCATGCAAGGCGGAGGCCATCACCCCATCGGATGGGGGCCGCATCCGCATGGACAACAGCCGCATGGGCCGCATCAGCATGGACCACAGCCGCATGGGCCGCATCAGCATGGACCAAGAATGAGTGCTCCCGAGTCGGGACAGTTCCCGCGCCGGCCAATAAGCGGATCGGCCGGGCAATGAAGATAGGGAGCGCAGCCTGATATAGCTGGCCGCGAGCGGCGAGCTTTGTGAGCGGCTCCGCAATGGCGCTTTTCGCCTTTGCAAGGGCTGCTTCGCATGCGCCGGGCGCTGCAATGGCGCTTTTCGCCATTGCAAGAGCTGGTTCGCATGCGCCCGCCGCTGCAATGGCGCTTTCCGCCATTGCAAGAGCTGCTTCGCATGCGCCCGCCGCTGCAATGGCGCTTTTCGCCATTGCAAGCGCTGCTTCGCATGCGCCGGGCGCTGCAATGGCGCTTTTCGCCTTTGCAAGGGCTGCTTCGCATGCGCCGGCCGCTGCAATGGCGCTTTTCGCCTTTGCAAGGGCTGCTTCGCATGCGCCGCTTGCTGCAATGGCGGCTTTTCGCCATTGCAAGAGCTGCTTCGCATGCGCCGGCCGCTGCAATGGCGCTTTTCGCCATTGCAAGCGCTGCTTCGCATGCGCCGGGCGCTGCAATGGCGCTTTTCGCCTTTGCAAGGGCTGCTTCGCATGCGCCGGGCGCTGCAATGGCGCTTTTCGCCATTGCAAGAGCTGCTTCGCATGCGCCGGTCGCTGCAATGGCGCTTTTCGCCTTTGCAAGAGCTGCTTCGCATGCGCCGGCCGCTGCAATGGCGCTTTTCGCCATTGCAGGGGCTGCTTCGCATGCGCCGCTCGCTGCAATGGCGCTTTTCGCCATTGCAGGGGCTGCTTCGCATGCGCCGGCGCTGCAATGGCGCTTTTCGCCATTGCAAGAGCTGCTTCGCATGCGCCGGCGCTGCAATGGCGCTTTTCGCCATTGCAAGAGCTGCTTCGCATGCACCGGCCGCTGCAATGGCGCTTTTCGCCATTGCAAGCGCTGCTTCGCATGCGCCGGGCGCTGCAATGGCGCTTTCCGCCATTGCAAGAGCTGCTTCGCATGCGCCGGCCGCTGCAATGGCGCTTTTCGCCATTGCAAGAGCTGCTTCGCATGCGCCGGGCGCTGCAATGGCGCTTTTCGCCTTTGCAGCGACCAGTCTTTTCGCGCGCCCGCTATAGCAAAAAGAAACCGCCGCGCAACTGCATGAATGCAACTGCGCGGCGGCTTCTTCATTTTCGAATAACCTTCCCTTTGCCCGATAACAGCTTTAGCTGATCGTTCTCGTAACCGACCTTGTACGTCACCTGGTATTTGCTGAGCACGTTTTCCCCATTCTTCCGTTCATCGACCGAGATGACGGCTGTGACGGACGCTTCCTCCCCGCTGCTTGTTACATGCATGTCGTCAATGACGACATTCCGGGTCGTTAAGTAGCCTTTGCGAAAATTAACGTAGCTTGTGCCTTCCTTCCAGCTCCCGCCTAGGAGCGAATATGCGTATACATAATCGCGGCTGTTGATGCTGTCATAGAAATGCGTAACTAAATAGCCGGCCAATTGCTCGAGAGAGGTGTCATCCTCCGCCTTGTTATTCTCTTCCGTAATCGACAGGTTGGGAAGCATCGGCATCGGCTGCCTCGACCAGCCTTCCGCCATCGCGAGCACATTCGCGATGGGGATGCTGAATCCGATGGTTCCTTCCTCAAGGCCTGCGGAATTGATACCCAGCACGGCTCCTGTCGCCAAATCCACCAAAGGCCCCCCGCTGTTTCCCGGAGCGATCGGCGCCGATATCTGGTACAAATCTTTGTACGTATACGGATTGATCTGGAAGCTGCGATTCACGCCGCTAATGATGCCCGTCGTTACCGTATTCTGCAGACCCAGCGGGCTGCCAACGGCCAATACGTCATCGCCGACTTCGCCTTTTTCATACCGGACGAGCGGAAGCGGATCGGTCCCCGCTAGCTCCTTCACCCGAACGACCGCAACGTCCGTGTCCGTGCCGATGCCGATGACCTCGCCGTCAAGCACCCGGGCGTCCGAGGTCTTCACCTTTACATGGCGAACCCCCGCCACAACGTGAGCATTCGTCAGCAGATCGCCCTCCGTATTATATAGAAATCCCGATCCCTGCTCGCCCGTATCCGTTTCGATCATGACTACAAGCTTTTGCGTTTCAAAAATAATATCCTTAAGCGACTTCTTCACTTCGCCGACAGCTAGCAGCGGGCGGCCGTCTAATTGCTTCGGCATTTCCGAGCGGATCGCCAGCGCCGCAACCGCTCCCGATCCCAGAATGAGAAGGAAGCCAATCGCGCCTATCCATACTTTTTTTCTCATAAGCTCCTCCAAAGCCTTGCAAGCTCGCTCACCGTACAACGCTTAGTCCAAATACCAAGTCGCGTTGTCTACGACAATTTCGCACTCCTCGTCGTAAATGCCGTAGATGGTCGCGGTAAAGGTCATCTGTTCTCCCGGCTCGATGTAATTCGGCGTCGCGTTAGCCGTGCCTTTGCCCAATACCTCTCCGTCCTGGCTTTGCACGGTGAAATCCACCGTAACGGAATAGATCGGCCTCGTAGCCGCATTGCGGAGCACCCCGACAACGGTTAAATCGCCGAATTCGTCCAGCGTCTGATCGGTGCTGACGACTTCTACGGCGGCGGTCTGGTTGATCAAATCCTCCTCCGCGGCACGCTGCATCGCTTGCTCGATCCGCTGCTGCTCCTGCTGCTCATATTGCGAACGCTCGCTCTGAATCCGCTCCCTGAGCTTAATGAGCGAAGCATCATCCTTCAGCCACGCAAGCCCTTCGTTCACCTTCTGCTCGGCGCCCGAATAATTTTTTTTGGCGAGCAGCGCGTCGACATCCGCTTCGGTCATGCTGACAATGGCCGATTTGATCTGCTCTCTCAGCGCTTCGGCTTCCTCGCCGATCAGTCCGTTCACCACATTGAGCATCTCGCCGTGCTCCTTTACGGTCGTCAGCGTCTCCAGCTCCGATGTCAGCTTCTGAAGCGTCAGATTCATATTCAATTCATCCATTCTGAGCTTCAGCTTATCGTAAATCGGCTCTTTGTGACCGTTAAATTCCGATTTCAGCTCATTGATGCCCTTCTCCGCATCGAGAATCATACCCGTGGACAAGCTCACTTCAACCTGCTCCGTCAGCCGTCTCACTTGCATGGCATGCTGAATAATATTCATGTCTGCGGAGAGGGCAGCGTATTCTGGCCGAGCCTCCGATGCGTCCGACAGAAGCTCCAGCGCTTGCTCGAAGTCGCCGCCAAGCGCAGCCGTCCTCGCTTCAGCCTGAAGCTGCAGCACGTCCTCGTTGATTTGCTTCTCGTGGCCGTAATACCAATAAACCGACAAAGCGGTCGCAACGCTTGCCCCGACTAAAGCGGCCGGCAGCAGCCACCCCGTTCGCGGAGTCTCGGTTTTGGGGCTGCTGCCAGCTTGGGCAAAATAATGATTCGTGGGCAGCAGCTCCATGGCAGCGGCGCCCTCGGCGTCTGCCTCCGTCCAATCTCCCTGCTGCAATACTTTATGAGAATGCAGTCTTCTTCCGCATTGACTGCAATATTTGGCGTCATCCGCATAGCTTCTTACGCACTGATGGCAATACACCCCGCGTTCAACTCCCAGCCGATTCTCTCTATCATCCTAGCAGATGTGTCTCTTCTCACTATTCTATAATAAATAGTAAATAATCTCCATCTTCATAGAACGCCTCTTATTTCCAATTCTTATTGCTTTCCAAAGAGAAAAAGCACCTAGGCCTAGTAAATAGGACGTAGATGCTTTTTTTGACGTTTATCGGTCATGTTTATCCTTTTGCCTGAAGCCCTAGTCTTGCCATTAAATAGTTCCGCACATCGTCCGCCAAGTCTTCGCGCTCCAGCGCAAAATCGATCGTCGCCTGCACGAAGCCGAGCTTGTCGCCGACATCATGTCTGCGGCCGTCGAACCGGAACGCCGAGAGCGAGGATGCGCGGTTCAGCTCCTGCAAGCTGTCGGTCAGCTGAATCTCTCCGCCCTTGCCCGGCTTCGCGACCTCCAGCAGGCCGAAGATGGACGGATGCAGCACATAGCGGCCGACAACCGCATAGTTGGACGGCGCCGTGCCTGGAGCCGGCTTCTCCACAATGTCGCGGACAGGGGCAACACGCTGTCCGGGATCGATGTCAACGATGCCGTATTTATGCGTCTGATCCCAAGGCACCTCCATTACCGCGACGACCGACGAATCCGTCTGTTCGTAGATATCGATCATTTGGCGCAAGCAAGGCGGCTGGGAAGTCAATATATCGTCGCCAAGCAGAACGGCGAACGGCTCATCCGCGATGAAGCGTCGGGCGCAGAGCACCGCGTGCCCGAGTCCAAGCGGCTCCTTTTGCCGGACATAATAGATGTCCGCCAGCTGTGAAATACTTCTGACAACGGACAGCATCGTTTCGTTATTGCGGGCTTCAAGCTCCGCCTCCAGCTCGTAAGACTTGTCGAAGTGGTCCTCGATCGCCCGTTTATGTCTTCCGCTTACGATAATAATGCTTTCAATGCCGGATTGAACGGCTTCCTCTACAATATACTGAATAGCCGGTTTATCAATGAGCGGCAGCATCTCTTTGGGCTGCGCCTTGGTTGCGGGAAGGAACCGAGTCCCCATTCCGCCTGCCGGTATAATCGCTTTTCTAATTTTATTGGCCATGCAGGCATACCCCTCTCTAATCATGGCAAACGTTTAGTCCATCTATCATACCATTTTTTCCTGCCTAGAGCCATGAGCGGATGTCCATATGACCGGCAAGCAAACATGAAGGTTAGGTGAACTGTATTGACAATCGTTACAGTTTGTAATAGCTTTAAGCATAAGAACTTTTCATCATTTGCATCCACTTGAATCGGAGGGCTTACCCATGCACAAAACCATCATTATCGGAACCGGACCTGCCGGACTGACGGCTGCGATTTATTTGGCCCGCGCCAACATGGAGCCGCTCGTCATCGAGGGCTGGCAGCCTGGCGGGCAATTGACGACGACAACGGAAGTGGAAAATTTCCCGGGCTTCCCGGAAGGCATCCTCGGCAGCGAGCTCATGTCCAATATGCGCAAGCAGGCGCAGCGGTTCGGCGCGACGTTCAAAACAGGCTCCGTCAGGAGCGTTGACTTCAGCAAACGCCCATTTACGCTGGAGGTTGAAGGAATCGGACAGCTTCAAGCGGAGTCCGTGATCATCTCAACCGGCGCCTCTGCCAAATACCTTGGCATTCCGGGCGAGCAAGATAACGTTGGGCGCGGCGTCAGCACTTGCGCGACATGCGACGGCTTCTTCTTCCGCGGCAAAAAAATTATTGTAGTCGGCGGCGGCGATTCCGCGATGGAGGAAGCGAGCTTCCTTACCCGCTTCGCTTCGGAGGTGCGCCTTGTGCACCGCCGCGAGGAGCTCCGGGCCTCCAAAATTATGCAGGACCGCGCCCGCGAAAACGAAAAAATTACGTGGAGCTTGAACCGTACGCCGCTAGAAGTCGTTCCCGGCGATATCGGTCTCAAGGGCCTGCGCGTCCGCAACAACGAAACCGGCGAGGAAGAGCTGCTGGAGGCGGACGGCGTATTCGTCGCGATCGGTCATACGCCGAATACCGGCTTCCTTGGCGGTCAGATTACGACGGATGAGCAAGGTTATATCCTCGTGAAGCCCGGCACATCCGAGACGAACATTCCCGGCGTTTTCGCCTGCGGCGACGTGCAGGACAAAATTTACCGTCAAGCGATTACGGCTGCGGGAAGCGGCTGTATGGCGGCGCTTGACTGCGAGCGTTACCTGGAGGCGCAGGCGCATGAGGCGGTTAAAGCCTAATTCCTATGCGAAACCGCTGGCGCGGCTTTCTTGATTGATGTATAATAGAAGCAGTTACGTGTTCAAAATATGAAGGCACTGCTACCGCATACAAATGTCCTCTTCCGCTCTATTACAGGCGGGGAGGTCATTTCGGGTGAAGGTACAACCTCGGCTAAGTTAGCGGAGGTTGTGCCTTTTTTTGTTGTTGGCAAGACCAATCGAGAGGAGAATGAAACATGTTATTAGAAGCGATCTACCATCGCCCGAAGCAAAACTGGGCTTACGCCTACGACGGGCAAACGCTGCACCTCAGAGTGCGGACGAAGCGAAATGATGTGCAGCGCGTAGAAGCTGTAGTCGGCGACAAGTACGCTTGGGCGCAGACCGTCATCTCTGTCGAGATGCGCATCCTGAGCTCAGACGATAAATATGATTATTGGGAGACATCCGTTAAGCCTCCCTTCCGCCGCCTGCGTTACGCGTTCCGGTTTTTCGGCGAAGGCGAGACGGTTATTTTAACCGAAAAAGGCTTTGTGACCGAGCTTCCGGACAACCCGAATACGTTCTTCGACTTCCCGTTCATCAATCCTGTCGACGTGTTCGAGCCGCCGGCATGGGTGAAGGATGCCGTGTTCTATCAAATCTTCCCTGAACGGTTCGCCAACGGCGACCCTTCGCTGGATCCGGAGAACGTTGAGCCTTGGGGCGGCAAACCGACCCCTCAAAACTTTTTTGGCGGCGACCTGCAGGGCGTTATCGATCACTTGGACCATCTGTCCGGCCTTGGCATTAACGCGATTTATTTCACGCCGCTGTTCGAAGCGACAACTAACCATAAATATGATACGCAGGACTACTTAAAGGTCGATCCGCAATTCGGCACGAATGAGAAACTGAAAGAGCTTGTAGACTTGTGCCACGAGCGCGGCATCCGCGTGCTGCTTGACGCCGTATTCAACCACTCCGGCCGCACCTTCGCTCCTTTCCTTGACGCAAGGGAGAAAGGCCAAGCTTCCAAATACGCCGACTGGTTCCATGTGCGGGAGTGGCCTCTGCAGGTTGTAGACGGCGTGCCAACCTACGAGACCTTCGCCTTTGAACCGCTGATGCCGAAGCTGAATACGGAGCATCCAGAGGTTAAGGCGTATCTATTCGAAGTTGCGCGCTACTGGATCGAAGAAATCGGCATCGACGGCTGGCGCCTCGACGTTGCGAACGAGGTTGACCATCAATTTTGGCGCGAGTTCCGGCAGGTCGTGAAGTCGGTGAATCCGGACGCTTATATTTTGGGCGAGATTTGGCATGATTCCATGATGTGGCTGCAAGGCGACCAGTTCGATGCGGTCATGAACTATCCGTTCACGAACGCGGTGCTCGACTTCTTCGCTTACGGCACCATTGACGCTTCCTCCTTCGCTCAAGCGATCGGCGCGCAGCTTGCCGCTTATCCGCAGCAAGTGACCGAAGCGGCATTCAACCTGCTGGACAGCCATGACACGCCGCGCCTGCTTACGATTTGCGAAGACAATATCGATAAAATGAAGCTGGCCGCTTTGTTCCAGCTCACATATCCGGGAACGCCGTGCATCTATTACGGCGACGAAGTCGGCATCAATGGCGGAGGCGATCCGGACTGCCGCAAATGCATGGTTTGGGAGCCGGAGGATCAGAACCAGGATCTGCTCCGCTTCTATCAGGAGACCATCGCGCTGCGTCATAAGCATGACGCGCTTCGCGGCTCGGCTATTTCCTTCACGTATACCGGCGAAGAGAACGGCCTGATCGTGTATGAACGGGCGTCGGAGGGCGAGCGTCTGCTCATCGCCATTAACGCGCGTGAAGAAGCAGCCGACCTCACCTTCCGTGTAACTCCGGCCGGTAATGGCGGACAGGCGCAAGCGGTCGACATCCCGTTCCGCGGTTTTGCGGATAAGGCGACTGAAGCAGCAGTTGCGGAACCGACAGCAGATCCGGTCGATCCTGTTGTCGTGAAGCCGGTTGCCTCTGTCGAAGCAGGTCCTAGCAGCTGGTCGGTTCTGCTGACGAATGCAGACGCGTATCAAGCGGACAAAGAGCTTCGCACAGATGCGCAAGGTGATCTGGAGCTGAACATGAGTGGCTTCAGCTATCTTGTTTTGAAGCAAGTTTAATATACACCAGCATTAACATGAAGCAGCCTTCGCCTGCCCGTAGACAGACAAGGCTGCTTTATGCGATAATTCACTTAAACGATTAAGTTGATTGGGGGATTGCTGCAGGATGAGTTCCAGCCATAAAAAAGCGACAATGAAGGATATAGCGAAGGCGGCTCAAGTATCGGTCGCTACCGTCAGCTATGTACTGAACTGCGCGCCTAACCAGACGATCCCGGCGGAGACAAAGCAGCGGGTGCTCGAAACCGCGAAGGAGCTCCAGTACGTCCCGAACCTCGCCGCCCGTTCTTTAATTAAAAATCGCACCGGCCTTGTAGGCATCCTTGTGAATCGGTCCCGCGATGAGCGCTGGTGGGAACAGCTCGCAATTTCACGAGATGTCGACGCCCTGGAGCGCGGGCTAACCCGGCTTGGATATCACGTTGTGCTTGCGAGCTTGGATGCGGATAACCCGAATATGGCCGTTATATCAGAACGCAAGCTGGATGCGGTATTCGTGCTCGGAGCCAAGGAACAAACCTTTCATGACATATCCGTTCATTTCTCGGCCGGAGTCCCTCTTATCGTTGTGAACAGCTATATCGACGACCCCTTGTTCTATAAAATCGTCTACGACTATGAGCGAGCCGTCGATTCCGCCTTAACGAAACAACCGGATCATCGAAGCTTTCTTATTATGGACCGCTTGTCTCAAGGAGCCGGGGAAGCCCTTTGCAGCCAGCTCTCCCTCTCTTCCTCTCAAGTGCTGGTGTTGGAGGACGAGAGGCAGCTCCCTGATTTCCTAATGTCTCAGCAAGGAAGCGGCATCATCCTGAATGAAGGCATTGCCGTTCTCGCCGCACGCTGGATGGAATCGCCGAGGTTCACCACGCTATGCACCGCAGGTTGCCCAGAGCTGCTCCATGCCCTGCCGGGCTCGGCATACGTATCGTTTGGCGATGGGAAAGCTCAATCCTCCATCGCGCTGATGCAAGCTTTGCTGAACGAACAGACGGACCCGCCGGCTGAGAAATACATGCGCATCAAGCCGCTGTAGCGGAAACTGCAGTTTGAACAGCTAAACAGGAAACATATCCGATCTTCAGGCGACAGCTGTGGTAAACAGCAACCATATCCGATCTTCACGCATCCGCTTGCTAAACTGTAAGCATGTCCGATCTTCAGGCATCCGCTTGGAAAACAGTGAGCATGTCCGATCTTCAGACATCCGCTTGGAAAACAGTGAGCATGTCCGATCTTCAGGCATCCGCTTACTAAACTCGCTATGCCCGTGCCCTTGATGTATGCATTAGTCGATGCTCCTGCGTGAAAAATGCTGCAATTATGCAGTATTTTATCGCACAATGGGGCTGTATTCATAAAATTCCTGCAAATATGCATGAATTGCGGACGTTTCAGCTTACTTGGCGGATTTTTGGCAATAATTCCTGCACAAATGCAGGAATTTTCCGTAACCAATGGATTAGTGAGCTCAAATCCTGTATTTTTGCAGGATTTCGGTCGGACCGCAAAGTAACCAATGCTCCTGTGTGAAAAATGCTGCGATTGTGCAGGATTTTATCGCGCAATGAGGCTGTACTCATAAAATTCCTGCAAAAATGCATGAATTGTGGACGTTTCAGCTTACTTGTCGGATTTTTGGAAAAAATTCCTGCACAAATGCAGGAATTTTCCGTAACCAATGGATTAGTGAGCTCAAATCCTGTATTTTTGCAGGATTTCGGTCGGACCGCAAAGTAACCAATACTCCTGTGTGAAAAATGCTGCGATTATGCAGGAATTTATCGCGCTATGGGGCTGTATTCATAAAATTCCTGCAAATATGCATGAATTGCGGATCTTTCAGCTTACTTGTCGGATTTTTAGCAAAAATTCCTGCACAAATGCAGGAATTTTCCGTAAACAATGGTTTTGTGAGCTCAAATCCTGTATTTTTGCAGGATTTCCGTCAGGTCGCGAGAAGGTAAAGTTGCAGGGGATAAGGTGAACTTTGTTAAAGGCAAAGTAGAAGGCCGACCTTGCAAATTTTTATCAACTTAAACGTTTAAGTATCGGCACTGATGAGTGTTTTCCACGGAGCTTGGTGTGGGATTGTCTCGTTGTACCCATGCACTCATGCAGTTAATGTTCTCGAACTCTCATTGCGCTCGTGCTCTCGTTGCACTCAAGCTCTATGGACACACGCACTCATGTGCTCTGATAGGCTCTCATGTTCTCAAGCTCACATGCTCTCATTGCACTCGTGCTCTCGTTGCACTCAAGCTCTATGCACTCACGCACTCGTGTGCTCTGATAGGCTCTCATGTTTCACGCTCACATGCTCTCATTGCACTCGTGCTCTCATGCACTCGTGCTCTCGTTGCACTCAAGCTCTATGCACTCACGCACTCGTGTACTCTGATAGGCTCTCATGTTTCACACTCACATACGCTCTTTGCACTCAAGCTCTATGGACACACGCACTCATGTGCTCTGATAGGCTCTCATGTTCTCAAGCTCACATGCTCTCATTGCACTCGTGCTCTCGTTGCACTCAAGCTCTATGCACTCTCGTGTGCTCTGATTGGCTCTCATGTTTCACGCTCACATGCTCTCATTGCACTCATGCTCTCATTGCACTCGTGCTCTCATGCACTCGTGCTCTCGTTGCACTCAAGCTCTATGCACTCACGCACTCGTGTACTCTGATTGGCTCTCATGTTTCACACTCACATGCGCTCTTTGCACTCAAGCTCTATGGACACACGCACTCATGTGCTCTGATAGGCTCTCATGTTCTCAAGCTCACATGCTCTCGTTGCACTCATGCTCTCGTTGCACTCAATCTCTATGTACACACGCGCTCATGTGCTCTGATAGGCTCTCATGTTCTCAAGCGCACATGCTCTCATTGCACTCATGCTCTCGTTGCACTCAAGCTCTATGGACACACGCACTCATGTGCTCTGATGGCTCTCATGTTCTCAAGCTCACATGCTCTCGTTGCACTCAAGCTCTATGCACTAAAGCTCTATGCACTCACGCACTCGTGTACTCTGATTGGCTCTCATGTTTCACGCTCACATGTTCTCGTTGCACTCACCCTCTCTTGCACTTATGTTAACTTGCTCTTTCTTAACTAGCTCCATCGCTCCATCCAATACCCATCTAACAGGAGGTCAACCTTTATGCTTGAAATAGATCAACCCTCTCCGGAACGACAAGCCCAGGCGCGTGAGCAGGTATCCATTTGGCGGAACCGCGCCTTTGTGTTGGTGTTCTCCAGCTACAGCTTCAATCTGCTTGGCAGCACGTTCCACAGCATTGCGCTGAATTTGTGGGTGCTGCAAACGACAGGCAGCGCCAAGCTGATGTCGCTGGTGCTGATTACGCATCTGGTCGCCAGCATGGTGCTTGGACCGATAGCCGGAACGCTGGCTGACCGTGTCGACCGCCGCAAGCTAATGCTGACCAGCGATTGGATTCGCTTTGGTTTGGTTGGTCTGATCGCGCTGTGCATGACCATCGAAGCCACGCCGTTCTATGTTATCCTTCTGCTAACCGCTCTCGTCGCAATCGTAAGCGCGCTGCGTTCTCCCGCCTTCCAAGCGTCGCTTGTCGAGATTGTCGGAAAGGACAGCGTAGCTCCCGCTGTCGCGGCCATCACCATCGCCGACAATATGATCCGCATCGGCGGATTTGCGGTAGGCGGAGCGGCGGTCGCCCTCTTCGGCGGCGCGTTTGCCGTTGCGATTGACGCATCCACCTTCCTTTTATCCGCTATCCTGCTTCTGCTTGCCGGCCAATTCCCGTATCAATCGTCGCGCCAGCAATCGCAGGAAGCGAAACCAACCTTCCGCGCGGACTTCCTAGAAGGCTTTCGGGCGGTATGGCAGAACACCTTTATTCGAAGCATAGTGCTTTTGCTTCCGCTTGTTATGTTCTTCTTTTTATCCACCTTTATGCTGATCCAAGTGATGGCGGTTCAAGTTTGGAGAGCAAGCCCCTTCGTCTTCGGACTGCTAGAGGCTTGTATCCCTCTCGGCTATGTCGTCGGCTCCTTCCTTATTATGAAGTGGAATCATCGTCTTCAGAAAAGAGGCCTTTGGATACTCGGCAGCATCCTTTTGCTCGGCCCCTGCTTTATTGCGATTGCGCAGTTCGATACGGCGCCATGGGCGCTGCCCGTCATCTTTGCGGTCGGCTTCCTGTTTTCCTTCAGCACGACGATTATTTCCATCGCGCTCCGCATGAATGTGGAGACCGACCTGCAGGGCCGGGTATTCGGCTTGCTCGGCACGCTCACAAGCGTCGCTCCCCCTATCGGTCTGGCCGTCTTCTCCGCCTTGTCCGACACGTTCGGACCTGCGCTTATCATTACGTACAGCGGCGCCGTCATGCTGCTCATCAGTATGGCCGCGTTCGTCTTTATGAAAAATACGAGAACGCTGGAATAGGTCCATCCAAACAAAAACGGCCCCGGAGCAATCCGGGACCGTAGACCAAAGCTTATTTCAAAATCACTGTCGAATATGGCGGCAGCGTCAGCGTTGTGCCGTCAAGCGCCGCTTCCTCCGAGGTGCTGTGCGCAAGCGTCTGGAACGCGCCGTACAACTCGGATGCGGCAAGCTCCGTCGTCTGGGCTTCGCCGGACAAATTATGCACGACAAGCACGCGCTCGGATTTCGTTACACGCACATAAGCGCTCAGCTTGCTGTTCTTCGGCTCAAGCTTGAACTCGCCGATGCCGCCGTCACGCAGAGCCGGCTCCTCGTTGCGCCAGCCGATCAGCGTCCGGTAATGCTCGAGAAGCGAGCCTGCCTGTCCCGACTGCGCATCGACCGAAACGGCACCTGCATCCTTGTTATAACGCGAAGCCATCCATTCGGTCTGCCCTTCTCCGCCGGCGGAATCGCTGTACCATAGCATTGGCTCCCGAATATATTCATCCGGCTTCATGCCTTGCATGCCGATCTCCTCACCGTAATACAAGTACGGCGTGCCCGGCAGCGTAAACAGCAGAGCAGCGGCCATCTTCGCATGGTCGGCATTGCCGCCGAGCTCGCTCATGACGCGGTTCTGGTCATGGTTGCTTAGGAAAGGAGCGTCCACGAAGCTGCCTCCGGACGATTTCTCATAAACGCCGTAAGCTCTGCCAAGCGAAAACGCCAGGTCCGGATCCGTCTCGCTCTTTGCCGCGTCGATCAATTTGCCTGCCAGATCGAAATGAAACGCGGAATTGAGCGCCTGGTCGAAATACGGCGCGATAATCGCCAGCGAATCCCATACCTCGCCGATCAAATACGCGTCCGGATTCACCTCATCCATGCCTTTGCGGAAATCCTGCCACCACGCTTTATTCGCCGCCTGCACGTCAGGCGTACTGATCGTGGACTTGAAATCGCCGAAAATGTGCTTTGCCGCGTCTAAGCGGAAGCCGTCGAGACCTTGCTCCAGCCAAAATTGTCCGATCTTGATCATTTCAGCACGAACCGCAGGCTCATCGAAATTCAAATCAGGCATCCCGCTCCAGAAGACGCCGAGATAACGCAAATGGCCATAGCTGTGCCATGGATTGCCGTCCACCGCGCCATCCGTCTGCAGCTTATCTTCCGCCGAAGCGATATGATACCAATTCCGGTAAGGACTGTTCGGATCCGCGAGCGCATCCTTAAACCAAGGATGCTCATTGCTGGTATGGTTCACAACGAGGTCCATAATGACTTGAATATCTCGCTTATGCGCCTCGTCCAGCAGCCGCTTCAAATCTTCAAGCGTCCCGTATTCCGGATTAACCGCGTAGTAGTCCGTCACGTCATAGCCGTGATAGCTTGGCGAGGCGTTGATCGGCATCAGCCAAATCCCGCCGACTCCTAGCTCCTTGAGGTAATCCAGCTTTTCCGTCACGCCGTTCAAATCGCCGATGCCATCGCCGTTCGTGTCGTAGAAGGAACGGACGAATATTTCGTAGAACACCCTGGACGGCTGCTCATCGACCTCGAAGGATGCAGGAACGGCAGCGTCATCCGCTGCCGCTCCTCCGTTCTGCGCCAAGTTTTCCGCCGCGTTATCGCCAGGCTTCTCGGCATTTCCGCCGCCCGAAGAAGTGCAAGCGGCAAGCAATGAGGCGATCAGCGCCAGCTGAAGCCATAAGATAGAAATTTTTCTCTTCTGCCGGAACATCCGATCATCCTTTCGAAGCGCCGGATGTCAAGCCTTGCACCAGGAAACGCTGCAGGAATACGAACAGCAGCGTGATCGGAATGGCGATCAGAACCGCGCCGGCGGCGAACAAGGTGAAGTTGCTGTTCTGCGACGTATTGACCAAATCCCACATCCCGACCGCAAGCGTCCAGTTCTCTTTACTGCGCAATACCAGTCTCGCGAAAATAAAGTCGACCCAAGCGCCGGTGAACGTCGTCAATGCGACGTAAGTCAGCATCGGCTTAGACAATGGAAGCATAATTTTCACGAACACTTGCAAGTGAGTCGCGCCGTCCATGCGCGCCGCTTCGTCCAAGCTGCGAGGGATCGTATCGTAAAATCCTTTTACAATAAACCCGCCAAGGACGGAGCCGGCAGAATAAACGAGAATGAGAGCCGCGTGCGTATCCAGCAAGTTAAGCTGCAGAAGCACGATAAAGACCGCGATCATACTCATGAAGCCTGGGAACATGCCCAGTACCAGCATGACCGTGAGCGTTGATTTTCTTCCGCGGAACCGGAATCTCGACAAGGCGTACATGCTAAGCGTCGTCAAGATCGTCGAGAAGATCATCGAAAGCGTCGCGATCTTGAGCGTGTTCAGGTACCAAGTGCCGTATTGAAACCGGTTGTTCGTGAACAGCTCTTTATAATGAACAAACGTAAACTTTTCAGGAAAAAACGTAGGACTGAACAACGACGTACCCGGCCGCAGCGAGGAGACCAGAACCCAAATCGCTGGATAGAGACAGCAAACCGCGATTGCGATAAGAATAATGTAGCTGACAGTCAAACGAAGCGCGTTCGCCGATTTAACGCCCATTTTCATTGGATCATATCCTCCTCTTTAAAGGATTTCGTGCGGCGGTAGCTGAAGATCGATATTGATGCGATGATGATGAAAATAATAATACCGATCGCTGCCGACATATTGAACTGGCTGTTGTTCAGCGTCAGCTTATACAGCCACGTGACGAGCAAGTCGGTGCTGCCCGCATACTGATAATCGCCGTTGACCGGATCCCCGTTCGTCAGCAGGAAGATGACGTTAAAGTTGTTAATGTTGCCCGCAAATTGCGTAATAAGAATCGGGGCTGTCGAGAACAAGATGAACGGTAGCGTAATAATTTTAAATTTCTGGAAGCCGGTCGCTCCGTCCACATCGGCAGCTTCGTACAGATCCTTCGGAATGGCGGTCAAAATACCCATAATCAGCACCATCGATACCGGAATGCCGACCCACATGTTCACGATAATAACGGTTACTTTCGCCCAGAGCGGGTCCGTCAGCCAAGGCAGCTTGCCCAGCCCGAAGTAGCTTAAGTACTGGTTGATCGGTCCGAATTGACCGTTGAACAGGTTCCGCATGACGAGAAGGGAAATCAGCTGCGGAATCGCGTATGGCAGAATGAAGATGGTGCGCCACATTTTTTTGAAGCGAACGCCCTTCGATTCAACAAGCAGCGCCACGAGCATACCGCCGAAATAAGTCGTAACGGTAGCGATGACCGCCCAAATAACCGTCCAAGACAAAACGCCAAAAAACGTGGCGCTCCATGTTTTGAGCGTTAACAGGTTCGTAAATGTTTCAAAGCCTACCCAGTCCACCAGTGATTTCGGCGGAATATGATTAGGCGACGCGTAGTTCGTGAAAGCCAGCATAATCATGAAGATAATCGGCATGATCGTAAAGAACAGTACGCCGAGCGCAGGCAGCGAAAGCATCAAATACGGGAAGTTTTTATCCGTCAAATGAGCCCAAGATTGTTTGAATGCCGCCGGCTGTCCCCCATTATCCCGCAATTTGCCCGTAACGTACGCATCGCGAATGTTCATAATGTAGAAAATCAGGAATACAGCAAATACTAATAACGTAATTAATCCGCTAATGAGCAAATAGATGGAATGATCGCCTTCCACCCGCACCATAACCTTGCCGACCTTTTGAAAGCCTTGCGTTTTTTCGCCCAGGGTAATAACGCCCCAGAAAGCCTTACCCAAATTAGGTATGAAGTAAAAGAGCGCTGCCGCTTCGACAACGATAAAGATTAAGCCTTTTATGAACTGGCGGTTATACAATTGGCCAAGCCCCATAAAGAGGAATGACAAAATACCTGCAATGCCGCGATGACGATTCATACCGCCGGGCTCCCTTCCTTTCATGTAAACATCGGTTCACCCGCCGGTCAGGCCGGCGGGTGGTCCCCATGCTTCATTTTTATTATTGAGCTGCTGTCGCGCCATTGTTGGCGTCTTTAATTTGTTGTACCGCGTTGTCCAGCGCTTCCTTCGCGTCTTTGCCGGAGTTCCATACATCGGAGAACGCCGCCGCGATTGGGCTCCATACGTTGCCCATTTCAGGAATGGATGGCATTGGAGTGGATTGGTTGAACTGCTCGACGAAGCCTTTTACGATTTCGTTGTTTTGAACGCTCGGATCAGCTGTTGCTTCCGTGTTTGCAGGGATAGCGCCTGTAATTTCGAAGTCTTTCAGCTGAGCTTCCTTCGTGGAAGCGAAACGCGCGAACAGACGAGCTGCGTTAGGGTATTTCGAGTAGCTGTTTACATAGAACGCTTTAATGCCAGAGAAAGAAGATGCCGGTTGACCGTTGATCGTTGGCAGCGGAGCTACGCCGAAGTCGATGCCAGCCGCTTTGTAGTCAGCGATTGTCCAAGGGCCGTTGATGTCGAATGCCAGCGTGCCGCCAGTGAACAGGCCTTTTTTGATGTCATACGTTACGTCGCCGGAGTTCATTGGAAGAATTTCCTTCAAGGAACCGTAGAATTTCAGACCTTCAACCGCGCCTTCCGTGTTCAGACCGATGTCGTCTTTGTTCGTGCCGTTGTCGCCGTATACATAACCGCCTGTGGAGATGAACGGATAGTTGAAGTAGAAGTTACCCACTTCCCACATCAGAGCGAATTTGTTAGCGTTCGGATCGTTGAATGTTTTAGCGAATTCGACGATTTCTTCGAATGTTTTAGGCGCTTCAGGGCTCAGCGCTTTATTATAGAACAATGCGTAAGTTTCAACGGAACGCGGGTAGCCGTACATAACGCCTTCATATGTTACCGCGTTCACTGCAAGTTCGGAGTTTTCGCTTTTGGATTGCTCTTCGTAGAAGTCGTTCGGAAGAATAAGACCCGCGGATACCGCTTTACCAAGGTTGTCGTGCGGGAATACCACAACGTCGGCGCCAAGGCCTGCAGGGCCGTCGGAGATCAATTTGTTCACTTGGTCAGCTGCGCCAAGCTCTTCGAATTTTACTTCTATACCGTATTTTTCAGTAAATTCCTTTGCGATTGCTTCAATGAATGGACGCTCTTCTTTGGATTCCCATACGAGAAGCGATGCGCCCTCTTCCGGCGTAATGTCCTCGCCTTCCGCTTCGGATCCAGCGTTATTAGCCGGTGCGTTTGTTGCCGTGTTGTTTGCTGCGTTGTTCGCGCTGTTTGTGTTGCCGCTGTTGTTGCCACCGCAAGCGGCGATGACGAACAATGCTGCAATCATCGTCAAAACAAGCATTTTCTTCATTGTTCAAGATCCCCTTCCGAAAAATATGGATATGCTCCGAATAAAGCCGCTTTCTAACCGTTTCTCTCTATGGTGACAGCCACCAAAATGCGCAAACGTTTGTACATTTTCCTCGAAAAAACGCGATTTCTTTCGATATCGCCTTTTCTGAAATCGCTTTTTCGATGAAAAATAGTTATGAAAGCGTTATATTCGTGTCTTCACTATACAACACGGCGGTGATTTTGTTAAAACGTTTGCACAGTTCGTTTTTCGGGATAATTACTTCCTTACCTCCGTTTACCTCCTTTTATCTCGTTTCTGCTTAGTTTTTCGTCATTTGTGCATTGCATGACCAAGATATATATTTACATGTGAGCAACAGTTGCATTAGGATGAACATATTATGAACGGATTTACAAAAATTTAAAGGCACGTCTGCTCATTGGGGGCCTAGCACAGCATGGTTACAATAAAAGATATAGCAAAAGCCGCAGGGGTATCGCCCTCTACGGTGTCGCGAGTCGTATCGAATCATCCGAGAATAAGCAAAGCGACTACTTTAAAAGTTAAAAAAATAATGGACGAGATGGGCTACCATCCCAACATGATGGCGAAGAGCTTGGTGTCCAAAACGACGCGGACACTAGCCATTATGCTGCCGCGTCCTGCCGAAGAGCTGTTCCAGGACTTCTTCTTCGGGGAGCTCCTCCGGGGCATTCTTACGCAATCGACCCGCGCGGGCTACGACATGCTGCTGGCGGCCGCCACCTCGCCCCAAGACGAAAGCGAAACGATCTCCCGCCTTGTTCTTGGCAGACGAGTCGACGGCGTCATCCTGCTCTCCGCGCGAACGAATGACCCGCTCATCGATCTGTTGAATCAGCACAACTTCCCGACGGTTCTAATCGGCCGTTCCGAAGGACATCACAACATTTTGTCCGTCGATAACAACAACGAACAAGCCGCATATGACGCGACACAGCACTTGATCATTCAGGGCCATGAACGAATCGGCTTCGTCAGCGGTCCTCCGAATTTAACCGTCTCGCATGACCGGATGGAAGGCTACCGCAGGGCGATGAAAGAAGCCGGACTGCCGATTCGTTCGGAATGGATCGTCGAAGGCGAATTTCTGCAGCAAAGCGGTTATCGGGCAATGTCGTTTATGATGGGTCTGCCGGAGCGTCCGAGCGGACTAGTCGTCATCGATGACGTTGTCGGATTCGGCGTTCTCCGCGGCTTGAACGAGCTGGGCTACTCCGTTCCGAACGACATCAGTCTTGTAAGCTTTAACAACATCGCGCTGTCCGAGCTTGCCACGCCTCCGATCAGCTCGGTTGACATCGGCACGTACCAGCTGGGGTATACCGCCTCTCAATTGTTGATCCGGCGTATTCAAGAAGACGAGATTTATCAGACGCGTATGGTTATTCCGCATAGGCTGATTGTCCGGGACTCTTCGATTCAAGCATTAAATAAAAGGAGCTGATTGTTTTAATGAATCCGAATAAACCTTACTTAGTAGACGCTATTATCGGCAACTCCACCCTGCTCGCTTCCATGGGGCGCACAGGGCGGATGTACCGTCTTTGGTGGCCGAATATTGATACGCCTCAGCATGTGGACGCGATGCGGACAGGACTTCAGCTGGAGGATGGACGCATCACTTGGTTCGACGCCGACCAGGACGGCTGGAAGCATGAATGCTCCTACTTGGACCGCAGCAATGTTCTGCGCGTAACCGCCAATGCCGCTGGCGAAGCGATTGCGGTTGACAGCTTGCACTTTGCGGTGCCGGAGAGCAATCTGCTGGTCCGCCAATATACGTTTACGAATACAGGGGAACAAGCGGCAAGCTTTCATTTCCTGCTTCATTCGTCGTTCCTTATTAGTGAAAACGGTCTCTACAATACGACCATGTTTAATCCTGAAGCGGACGCGTTAATTCATTTCCGCAGCGGTTATTTTTTTGCGGTTTCAAGTGCAAACGTATGCGCAAAATACCAGGCTGGTCTTTCGTGGGAGCAAGTCCAAAACGGAGAGCTGAACGGCAACCGCATCGATATGCGTCCTGACGGCGCTTTGTCTTGGTCCGTTCGCGAGCTAGCTCCGGGCGCAAGCGTAACGATCCCTGTCTACGTCGCGGCTGGCCGGAACGAAGAGCAGGCGCTTGAAGAACTGGCCGGCGCTCGGAGCAAACCGAGCGAGCAGCTGGCGGCATTGACGAACGAGTATTGGCATAACTTCGTGAATAACGCCGCGCCATGTCCGATTGACCGTCCGGACATTAAGGAAGTGTATGAGCGCTCCATCCTTATGTTCAAGCTCATGTCGGACGAGAAAACCGGCAGCATAATCGCCGCTCCGGAATTCGACGAGCAGTTCTCGCGCTGCGGCGGATATTCCTATTGTTGGGGACGCGATGCGGCATTTATTACAACGGCGCTTGATAAAGCGGGTCTGTCCGAGCTTTCCGACCGCTTCTACGCATGGACGCTCACTGCGCAATCGCCGGACGGCTCATGGCAGCAGCGCCATTACCACGATGGCGGATTGGCGCCGTCATGGGGCCTTCAAATAGACGAGGGCGCCTCGATTCTTTGGGGAATGTGGCAGCATTATATCGAGAAGCAGGATCAAGCCTTTGCCAAGCTGGTATGGCCTGCGGTCGAACGCGGCGCAGCCTTCCTGCTTAGCTTCATGGATGAATCGACAGGCTTGCCGAAGCCAAGCATCGACCTGTGGGAAGAGCGCGAGGCCTCGCATACGTATTCCTCTGCGGCTGTGTACGGCGGCTTGACAGCAGCGGCTAGCTTCGCGGAGCTGCTTGGCGAAGCAACCCTCGCGGCTGCCTGCCGCAATACGGCAGCCCGCATTGCGAAAGCGATTAAGGATGACTGCTGGAATGAAGATCGCGGCAGCTTCTACCGCGGTCTTAACCTAAAGGTCGGTGCTGATAAGTACGCGGAAGCAAAGGCAGCCGGTCTCGAAGGTCATATCGAGGAGCTTGATAAAGGGTACGTTAAGCATGTCCTGAAGCATGATCCGATTATCGACATCAGCTTGATCGGCGTTTCCGTACCATTCGGAGCTGTCGCGGCGGAAAGCGATCAAATGCGAAGAACGGCTGACGCCATTGAAGCGGCGCTGACCGTTCCGGGCGTAGGCGGCATCAAACGGTACGAGGACGATATTTATATCGGCGGCAATCCGTGGATTCTGACAACGCTGTGGCTGGCGCATTACCGTATTGCGACAGGCGACCTTGATGCGGCGCGCAAGCTGCTCGATTGGGCGATTGAGCATCGCACGGAAACCGGCTTGCTCCCTGAACAGATCGACAAAGTAACCGGTGAGACCGCTTGGGTTGTACCTCTTACTTGGTCCCATGCGATGTTTGTTCTTACGATCTTTATGCTGGCGGAAGCGGAAGCGAAAATATCCGCTGCTTCTAACTAATTTATATAAGCCATTCACAGTCTGAGCCGGCTGTGGGTGGCTTTTTTCGTTATTGAGATACAGATCCTTGACAAATCGCGATTATTTTATAATAATTATAAATAAGGAATTGATCTAAATTTAATGATCGTATTTTCTATCGTATCTCCGTATTTGAAACGGCGCTTTGGCAAAGACTAGCATAAGCGAATAAGCCGGAAGCCTTTTATACGGAACAATTATACTCCCCCATTTGAAAGGATGATATTAAGATGACTATTCAACAACATCTGAACCGCCAAATCGCCAACTGGAGCGTGCTCTATATTAAGCTGCACAACTACCATTGGTACGTGAAGGGCTCCCAATTTTTTACGCTCCACGAAAAATTCCAGGAGTTTTACGAAGAAGCAGCCCTGCATGTCGACGAAATCGCTGAACGTCTGCTTGCCATTAAAGGCCAGCCTCTTGCGAAAATGAGCGATTATTTGGAAACCGCCAGCGTCAAAGAAGCGGCGGGCAACGAAACCGCCGTCGAGATGGTCGACCAGCTGATCGAGGATTTCACCGTCATTATCGGCGAATTGAAGGAAGGTATGGAGGCCGCGCAAAGCGCCGGCGACGAGACAACAGCCGATATGCTCCTTGCGATTCACACCAGCCTGGAGAAGCATGTATGGATGCTGAGCGCGTTCAACGGCCGCTAATCTAATATGGCTTAATGGACGAACCGTGTAGGGTATGATTTCTGCGGTCACGCTTGTATCCAGATTCATTGAACAATCGTCCAAGATGCGATCCGGATACATAGCGGGCTGCGGCTGCCTACAAAAAGCTCCTTGCTCTTGTTTGTTGCTGGCATGGTCTATCCATGATAACAAAAATGAAGCCCTGATCAGAATGGAAGTTGGACTAACCGCCATTCTGAAAAGGGCTTCTTTTGTATTCGATATAAGCACTATAGATGTTATTTCATTGCGATCCGGCAGCTTCCAAGCTTCTCCTCGCCCCAGTATGCTTCAAGCACGTCGCCATCGCGAAGAGCTGCTACGCCGGCCGGCGTTCCGGTGAAGATCAAATCTCCCGCGCCAAGTCCGTAGTTGTCTTCAATATGGCGCACGATTTCGGCGATGCCGAAGATCATGTCCTTCGGGAATCCGTGCTGCGCCGTCTCTCCGCTGCGGATTAGCTTAAAGTCCCCTTCCGCAATAGCGGCTTCCCCGGGATAAGGGATCCACTTGCCCAGCGGCGCGGAGTTTTTGAAGCCTTTGGCCGCAAGCCACGGGTGACCCTTCTTTTTCAAGACGGATTGCACGTCGCGGAGCGTCAGGTCAAGGCCAAGCGTCATCGCGTCGAAGCACTCGTCAATCGGCATGCCCGGCTTGTAAGCTTCGGCTACGCGCAGAACGACTTCCAGCTCGAAATGAACCTCGCCTTGGTTCGCCGTAATTTGAATTTCCCCGCCGTTCATTTCCACAGCGGCATGAGACGGCTTCGTGAACATCATCGGCGAGTCCGGCACCTCATTGCCCAGCTCCAGCGCATGCAGACGGTAATTGCGTCCAATACAATACATGTTGCGAATCGTTGCGTTCGTAGTCATTGTCGTGTGTCCACCTTTTCGTCGTGTTTGTTCTTCCTAACGTTTCTGAGCTGCGATCCGTTCCGCCAGCTCATTAAGCTCGGCCCACCGGTCCATCAGCGATTCCAGCTTCTCCTCCAGCCGCTGCTGCTCCGCGGCCAGCTCCTGAAGCTTAAACGAGTCGCTGCTTGCAGCTTCCATCGCCTTCGCAACGTTAGCAAGCTCCGCTTCCGCCTCCGCGATCCAATCCTCGATCGACTCAAAGTCCTTCTGGTCCTTGTAGGACATCTTCAGGGCGCGCTCTTTCGCTTGCGGCTTCGCCTCGTCGGACGACTGCTCGGACGCTTTCGCGCCGGTCGTCTTCGCGGGGTTCGCTGCCGCAGAAGCGGTTGACGCTCCCCGTTTCTCCGCATAGGCCTGATAGTCGGAATAATTGCCCGTATGCATCGTAATGACCCCGTCGCCTTCAAACGCAATTATTTTCTCCACCGTCCGGTCGAGGAAATAACGATCATGGGAGACGACAAACACAACGCCCGGGAAATCGTCCAAGTAGTCTTCAAGCACCGTCAGCGTCGCGATATCAAGGTCGTTGGTCGGCTCGTCGAGCAGCAGCACGTTCGGCGCGCTCATGAGCACGCGCAGCAGCTGCAGCCTGCGCTTCTCTCCGCCGGACAGCTTGGCGATCGGCGTCCATTGCATGGCGGGCGGGAACAGAAACCGCTCCAGCATTTGGCCCGCGGATATCGCCGTGCCGTCCGCCGTCCTCACCTGTTCCGCTTCTTCCCGGATATACTCGATGACCCGCAGCGTCTCATCCATCTCTTCCCGCTCCTGCGAGAACCAGCCGAGCTTCACCGTAGGCCCAAGCTCGACCTTGCCCGCGTCAGGCTCAAGTCTGCCCGCAATCAGCTTGAGCAGCGTAGACTTGCCGCTTCCGTTGCGGCCGACGATGCCTACGCGGTCCTCCGGCACGGCAATATAGCTGAAATCGCGGATTAGCATGCGGTCCCCGTAGCTTTTGGATAGACCTTCAGCTTCCATAATCTTTTTGCCAAGGCGGGAGGACGCGACGGATACATCCAGCTTCCCGTCCGCGGCTTTGGGCGCCGCCGCCTTCAGCGCTTCGAACCGGTCGATCCGCGCCTTCTGCTTTGTTGTGCGCGCTTTGGCGCCGCGCCGGATCCAGGCGAGTTCGTTGCGCAATAGATTTTGCCGCTTCGCCTCCGATGCCGCCTCTCGCTCCTCCCGCTCCAGCTTCAGCTCCAGAAAGCGGCTGTAATTCGCTTGATAGAAATACGCCTCCCCCCGGTCCAGCTCGATCACGCGGTTGCTTACGCGGTCCAGGAAGTAGCGGTCATGCGTAATCATCAGCAGCGCGCCTTTGCGCTTCTGCAGCATGCCTTCGAGCCATGCGACGGACTCGTTGTCGATATGGTTCGTCGGCTCGTCCAGAATAAGCACATCCGATGGAAGCAGAAGCGCGGCCGCCATCGCCACCCGCTTGCGCTGACCGCCGGACAGCGTCTCTACCTTTGCGTCATATTGCTGGATGCCCAGCTTCGACAAAGCGGTTTTCGCGTCATTCTCCAGCTGCCATGCGTCCAGCTCATCCATCTTCGCGTTCGCCGCGATCAGCTCCGCCTGCAGCTTCTCGCTGCCCGGGTTCAGCGCGATCGCTTCCATCGCGGCCGCATAGGCCTGCACCGCGCGAAGCTGCGGGGAATCCCCTCCCAGCACATGCTCGAGCGCCGTCTCCCCGGCCTGGAATACCGGATCCTGGGTCAGCATCCGAACGACCACTCTGCCGCCAACCGATACCGTGCCGGAATCCGGGGGCTCGACACCCGCAATCACCTTCAAAAACGTCGACTTGCCGGTGCCGTTGACGCCGATAATGCCGATTTTATCCCCTTCCTCCACGCCGAACGTGACGTCTCGGAACAATACCTTCTCGCCATAGGTTTTCGTTATATGTTCAACCGATAATAAATGCATACTGTTAACCTACTTTTTCAAATAATAGAGCCGCTTGCTTGCGGCTATCTGTATCATAGCATAAAACGGCGCTCTTCCGCACGAAAGGCGGCGGCTTCTCCATTAAGAAAGCGGTCCGGAAGTCCGATATAAGACATAACGAGAGAAAGGAGCGTGCTTCTGATGATCTCTTCCCCTTACCTATTCGTTTTCACCGGCACAAGCGGTTCCGGACGGAAGACAGCAGCGCATCAGGCACTCAAGGACAGCGGCGTCCAGCATATTGTTTCATGCACGGATCGTCCGCCTCGCTGCATAGAGCAGCCGGACGGAGACTACCGGTACTTAAGCAAGGTGCAGTTTGAACTGATGAAACGGAATGATTTCTTCGCAGAATCGGTTCGTATCGACCAGTTTCATTACGGGATCGGCAAGAAGCAGCTCGATGCCGCTCTTCATTCCGGCAGGCACGTCTATATGATTTTAAATCGCGAGGGCTGCGATGTTATGCGGGAGCTTCACGGCGAACGGGTCATCCGGATCTTCCTCTATGTAGACAAGGCCACCGTACAAGAAAGATTGGAAGCCAAAGGCATGTCCTATGAGGTAATCGACCGTTACCTCGCGCATTACAACGACGAAGTCACCTACCGCAAACAATGCGAGCATGTCATTCTTAACGCGGACTTAAACGAGACGGTGCAGCAGGTTCGCGATATTGTCGGGCGGTATGTTGGCAGCACGAGGGCACCATACGATTCGGGGAATTGAGGCGGCCGCCGCCGGACATTGCCCAAGACGCCGCAGGTGGAATATTCGATTACAGAATATGGACGCGGCTCATCTGAGCATATCGATCAGAAAAATGAATACCAAATGAGGAGTTATTGACGTCCTTCTTTGAACACCTTTCCCAACCAATGCAAAAAACCAGCCCTCACAAACCAAGGGCTGGTTTTTCGCTTTCAAAGCTATAAATTAGCGTTTGCCGATCATATTCTCCGGGCGCACCCACTGGTCGAATTGCTCCGAAGTGAGAAGGCCGCTGGCGATTGCGGATTCCTTCAGCGTGAGGCCTTGCTTATGCGCGTTCTTCGCGATCGCCGCCGCGTTCTCGTAACCGATATGCGGGTTCAGCGCGGTAACGAGCATCAGCGATTGCTCCAGGTTGCGCTTGATCACCGCTTCATTCGGCTCGATGCCGACCGCGCAGTTGTCGTTGAAGGAGATCATGGAATCGGCCATCAACCGAACCGATTGAATGAAATTGTATAGGATAACCGGTTTGAATACATTCAGCTCGAAGTTGCCTTGGCTTGCCGCCATGCCGATCGCCGCGTCGTTGCCGATAACTTGGCATACCGCCATCGTCATCGCTTCGCTTTGCGTCGGGTTCACTTTGCCCGGCATGATGGAGCTGCCCGGCTCGTTCTCCGGAATCGTAATTTCGCCGATGCCGCAGCGAGGTCCGCTTGCCAGCCATCTCACGTCGTTCGCAATTTTCATCAGATTTGCGGCCAGCGCCTTAATCGCGCCGTGCGTATAGACCATTTGGTCATGGCTTGTTAGGGAGTGGAACTTGTTTTTCGCCGTAATAAACTTCTTGCCTGTCAGCGCCGTTACTTCTTCCGCTACCGCAACCGCATAGTCCGGATGGGCGTTCAATCCCGTGCCGACGGCCGTGCCGCCAAGCGCCAGCTCACGCATCGTATCTACGCTCTGAACGAGCATGGCGCGCGTATTGTCGAGCATCGAATACCAGCCGCTGATCTCTTGGCCGAATGTAATCGGCGTCGCGTCCTGCAGGTGCGTACGGCCGATTTTGACCAGGTCGGCGAACTTCTCCGCTTTCTCCTTCAGTGTGCCGTTCAGCACATCAAGCGCCGGCAGCAGAACGTCCTCTACCGCAATAACGCCCGCGATGTGCATTGCTGCAGGGAAGGTGTCGTTGGAGCTTTGCGAACGGTTCACATCGTCATTCGGGTGAACGCGCGTAGCGCTGCCTCTCGACTCCAAAATTTGGTTCGCGCGTCTTGCAACAACTTCGTTGACGTTCATATTCGTTTGCGTGCCGCTGCCTGTCTGCCATACGACCAGAGGGAACTCGTCATCCCATTTGCCGCTTAGAATCTCATCGACAGCTTCAGCGATAACGCCGGCTTTCTCTTCATCCAGCACGCCAAGCTTACGGTTCGCAAAAGCGGACGCTTTCTTGACGATCGCCATTGCATATACGACTTCAATCGGCATCCGCTCGCCGCCGATTTTAAAGTTCTGCAAGCTGCGCTGTGTTTGCGCGCCCCAAAGCCTGTCCGAAGGCACCTTAATTTCGCCCATCGTATCCTTTTCAATCCGGTAATCCATGTTCAGAACGACTCCTTTGCCTCTATTAGTCCAAAAAGAAAACTCTTTTTCTGTTATAACGCTAAACGCGGCGAGAAGCAAGCCGAGCGCGGACCTCTCCTACAGTCCTTTCGCTTCGCGGTAAGCCGCCATATACGAAGCCGCTTTCTTCTCGATCAGCGAGAGGTCGCCCGTCTTCACGGCTTCCTTCGTCAAGTCGGAACCGATGCCCACCGCAACCGCTCCGGCTTTGACCCAATCCTTCAAGTTGTCGAGCGATACCCCGCCGGTCGGCATAATGTTCGCTTGCGGCAGCGGGCCCTTAATTGTAGGAATGACGCTTGGGGAATAGAGGTTGCCCGGGAACAGCTTCACCACGTCAACGCCGAGCTCGAGCGCGCTTTGAATTTCTTGAATCGTCATCGTGCCCGGCATCACCGGCACCGCATACCGGTTGCAAAGCTTGATCGTATCCGCGTTGAGCGCAGGCGCAACGACATATTCGGCTCC
Organism: Paenibacillus nanensis; assembly: GCF_003583765.1. Classification (GTDB taxonomy): domain Bacteria; phylum Bacillota; class Bacilli; order Paenibacillales; family Paenibacillaceae; genus Pristimantibacillus; species Pristimantibacillus nanensis. The sequence goes on along the minus strand of NZ_QXQA01000001.1, from coordinate 561,500 downwards.
CGCCAGGATCGCCGCTCGCGCCGTCTCCGGATCAAGCACCGTTCCAACTCCGATAATGGCATAGTTATCCGCATCAGGAGCCGCGTCGCTGGAATATTCCTTGGCCAGCTGCTCGATCGCCTTCAACGCGAAAGGCACCGTCATCGTTATTTCGATCGCTTTAATGCCGCCTTTTATCGCTCGTCTTGCCATTTCCGCCACTTCTTCCGGAGAATCCGCCCGCAGAACCGCAACGACACCCGCTTCCGTTAGTTGACGCAAAATTTGATGCTTTTTCATCCTTCCCATCCCTCTTCCCTTTTTGAATGTTTTTGTTCGAAAAAGTTCGTATTTCCTAGCGCCATTATAGACTTTTTCCCTATAGGCTTCAATATAAGAGATTGCTAGCCTCTTAAGATAAAACGGTCATAGATAGGAAAAAACTATTAAGATTATTGGTTTTATATATTTCCCCTATATCGCTTCCTGGCGTAATATGAAAACCAAATAAAGGAGGGATTACGATGGATCAACAAGTCAAAAAACAATTCGATGCGGCGGCAAAACAATACGATGGGCAGCGAAGGGGACTGATTCCTTGCTTCGACGGCTTCTACGGCGCAGTCGTGGAATGGACGGAAGTCCAGACCTCCGAGCCGCGCATCTTAGATTTAGGCGCCGGTACGGGACTGCTGTCAGCCATGCTGCTCGCCAAATACCCGGACGCCCGCATGACGTTAATCGACTTCAGCTCGGATATGCTGGAGCAGGCGAAAGCGAGATTTGCCGGAAACGATCGCATCGCCTATATTACGGCCGATTATACTTCCTATCCATTCGATGAGCCCTTCGACGCCATCGTCTCGTCGTTGTCCATCCACCATCTCCCTCATCCCCAGAAGCAAGCGCTGTTTAAGAGCATCCGCGGATGGTTAAAGCCGGGCGGACGATTCATCAATGCCGACCAGGCAGCCGGCGCCACGGAGCTGTTCGACCAGACCTATAGACAGCTTTGGCTGCGCGACTGCGCTGCAAGCGGCCTAAACGAGGACGCGATCCAAGCCTCCGTGAAACGCAGAAGCTTCGACATTAACGCCAAGCTTATCCAGCAGCTGGAGTGGCTTCAAGACGCAGGCTTTTCAGATGTAGATTGTGTGTTTAAATCCAACGAGTTCGCCGTATTCGTTGCGCAGGCGTAACAACAGCCATGGCTAAAGACGGACATCTTTTCCTTCTTTAGCCTTTTTTATTTCGTTTCGTCAGAAAAATAAAACAGCACACCGATGCCGCTACGAGCAGCAGCATGACGACGGCAAGCGGCATAGCCGTGCCTTCTCCGCCAAGCCCTACGAGAGGCGCGGCAGCGCCACCGAATATAAAGCTCAGCATGCCGAGCAGCGCCGAGGCGCTGCCCGCGTTGCGCCCCTGATCCTGAAGCGCAAGCGATGTCGTCGTTGTCGAGATAATGCCTACGCTGGATACGACGAGGAAAAACGCCGGTATGACCCCGGCTAACCCGAGATCCTGCCAAATGGAAACGAACAGCAGAATGGCTCCCGCAGAGGAAAGCGTAAGTCCGGCGGCAAGCAGCTTCCGCGCTTCCACTTTACCGGCCAGTCTGCCTGCAATCTGGCTCGCTATAATAATGCCCGCCCCGTTCAAGCCGAAAATCAAGCTGTAGCCGCGCGGCGTCACTTCATATATTTCCTGCAGCACAAACGAAGAACCGGAAATATAAGCGAACATCGCCGCCATCATTAACCCTTGCGTAACGGCGTAACCCATAAAGGCGGGATGGCCTAATAATCCCTTGAACGTCCGAAGCGTCGTGCCGACTCCGCCGCTTAACCGTCTCTCTTGCGGCAGCGTCTCCTTCAGCGCGGTCAGGACGGCCGCAAACATAAGCACTCCCGCGCCGGCAAGAACCGCGAACACGCCCCTCCACGAGGTAAAGGTCAAAATTTCCGCCCCGATCATCGGCGCAAGAATCGGCGCCGCTCCATTCACCAGCATCAGCAGTGCAAAAAACTTCGTTAACTCCGCCCCGGCGTACATATCCCTTACGCTGGCGCGCGCGATGACGATGCCCGCCGCGCCGGCAAGCCCCTGCACGAACCGCAGGCCGATGAAGGTCCAGATGTTCGGCGAGATTACGCAAAGCAGAGAGACGACCACGTAGACGGCAATGCCGATAAGCAGCGGCTTTCGGCGTCCCCTCACATCGCTGATTGGACCGACGATCAGCTGTCCAAGCGCGATGCCCAGCAGACAGGCTGTCAAGCTAAGCTGCGTGACGGATGCGGATGCGCCCAGCTCCTCCGACAGCGTCGGAAGCGCCGGCAAATACATGTCAATGCTTAGTGGCCCAATTCCGGACAAGGATCCCAGAATGGCTGCAATCATCAGCCTTCTCGAACGAGGTAAAGGCTGCGATATCGTTTGTTCCGTGTTCATTTCAAGCTGTGCACTCCCTTCTCTCTAGCTGCTAACAAAACATAAGTAACATTTTAACCCCGTATCAAGGATCTGACAATGAAAACAACGGCAGCGGCTGTCCGATCCGCTCGCACGCCGCTGCCGTAGCTCTAACTCCTATTTTATTGGGAACTCTTGGGCAAATAAGATTTCAAAATGTCGATCTCCTTGCCCATTTCCGTTAGAATCGCTTGCTCCGCTTCCGCAATAATCGCAGCCGCGTCTTTTTTGCGTTCAATGCCTTTATTGACCGCTTGGCTCCATATCCCCTTCGCCCGCCCATCGAGCGGAGTCAGCCGATGCTCCTTCATGTTTTCCGTAAGCTGCATGTTCAAGACATACAGCCTTTGGCCGCCGAAGAAATCGTCGGTCTCTTCCAGCTTCGCCGCATTCGCCTCCCGCGCCGGTATGTAGGCAGGAACGCTGCCGCCAATTCCTTTTAAAGGCCATTCCGTCGCTGCATATTCAATAAACGCCCATGCCCAAGCCTTCTGGTCGGAAGCGGACGGCAGCATGAAGCTGGTGCTGTTCGACCATCCATACAGGTGGAACGGCAGCCGGGTCGCTCTCCACTTGCCCGAGGTATCGGGAGCCCAGGCCTTAATCTGATCGGCGCCCCAAGTGCCCATATAAAGCATGGCAAGGTCGCCGTCGCGAACCGTCTGTGAGCCGGCTTCCGTCCATACGTCTACCAAGGACACTAACCCTTCCTCATGCACTTTCTTCACAAAATCGAGCGCATTCCGGTACGTTTCGTTATTACGGCGGAAAGCCATACTCTCGTCGAACACGCCTTGCGTGCTGTCATACAGCGCTGTAATCTCCGTCGCCCACTGTGCAATATAGCGGTCGTCCTTCTTCAAAGCTCTTGCGACAGCCAGCCAATTATCCGGATTCTCCATGAAGAGCGCCAGCTCCTCCGGCTCGGAAGGAAAACCGTACTGCTCCATAATATCCGCCCGATAATAGGTCATGAGCGTTGAGCTGCCATACGGGAAGCCGATCATGGATGTCCCGTCGAAGGAATAATTGCTGTCCCACAAGCTTTCGCGGAAATCCGCCCGGTATTGCTCAGCGCCGTAATCCGCCAAATTTTCCAGTCCCGCTATCGTCGTAAACTGCCCGAATTGCTCGCTGTCTACGACCATCACATCCGGCGTTTCGCCCGATGCGAGCGCTTCTTTGTAGACGGTCGCATAAGCATCGAAAGGAAAAGCTTTAACGGTTAAATCGACGTTCGGATATTTCTCTTCAAAGCCTTCTTCTATGGACTCCCAGCCCGCATAATAAGCCCATACCTCTAATTGAACCGGCTCCATCGAGCGCTCGCTGATCTTCTCGACCGCAGGCGGCGTCTCTACCTGAACGGTTGCATTGCCGCTGCAGCCGCTAATTGCAGCTGCCGCGAAGAGCATGCTCAACATGCTTGTCATTCGCTTTTTCATAGGCGTCTCCTCAATATTTTGCTTAGACTTCTCTTTCGTTGCGGCTTTGAATATACCGTTCAAAACGCTCCTTGGACAGCGGCTTGCTGAAATAATACCCTTGCAGCTCGTCACAGTTCAGCCCGGCGAAGAAGCTTCTCTCCTGCTCCGTCTCGATTCCTTCCGCCACAACCTTCAAGTCCATACTGTGCGCAAGCTCGATAACCGCGCGTACTACCGAGGACTTCCTTCTATCCCGGTCCGCATTCTCAATAAAATTCCGGTCGAGCTTCACGACGGAAATCGGAAGCCGCTGCAATTGGTTCAGCGAAGAATAGCCGGTGCCAAAGTCGTCAATCGAAACGCCAATCCCCATGTCGCGTATTTGCTTTAGGATTTCGATCACGTCATCAAGCTTGCGTATAAATACGCTCTCCGTAATTTCGATCCGAATAAACTTCCCTTCCAAACCCGTCTCCTGCAGGATTTGCCGGATGTTGTCCACGAGCGGAACTTGGCCGAAATGCTTCGCCGACAGATTGACCGATACCGGCAGCGACATCAGTCCCCCGTCCTGCCAAGCCTTTGTTTGCCGGCAGGCCTCGCGGAATACCCACATATCGATATCGATAATCAAGCCGGTAGATTCCGCGAGCGGGATAAATTTGGCCGGGGAGATGAAGCCTTTCTCCGGATGGTTCCAGCGAACAAGCGCCTCGAACCCGACCGGCTCGCCCGTATGGGGATCCACCTTCGGCTGATATTCCAAATAGAGCTGCCCGGCTTCGACCGCATTCCTCATGCCGTTCTCCAGCTCCATTTTTTCGCTTAACGAATCTTCAAGCTCCTGGTTGTAAAACTGGTACACGCTCATACCCTTGTCTTTGGCGACATACATCGCGATGTCCGCTTTTTTGACAATATCGTCAATGGATGTGCCGTGGTTGGGGTACACGCTGATTCCTATGCTCGTTGTCGTATACACGGAGGATTCGCCCAGCATAAACGGCTGGTCAAAAGCGGCGCATATGCGTTCCGCGAGCTCCCGAGGCGCGCGTTCTTCACGGAAGCGCTGCACGAACACAAACTCGTCCCCGCCTAACCGGTAGACGCTGCAGGAAGAATCGGACAGCGCCTGAAATCGCCGAGCGACATGGCACAGAAGCACATCTCCAGCCGCATGGCCAAGCGAGTCGTTAATTTGCTTGAAACGGTTCAAGTCAAGGAACATAACGGCGACGCGTTCGCCGCTTCCCTCCAGCTCCGAGAACATTGCGCCAAGCGCCTGTTGGAAATGATGCCGGTTCGGAAGCCCGGTCAAGCTGTCATAGTATGCCAGGTGATGAAGCTTCTCCTCGGATTCGCGCAGCTGCGCGTTCATACGCTCCGACTCCCGAAACATCTGCACCAGATTGTGCGACATGTCCTTTACGTTGTGGACAAGAGAATTAATTTCGAGAATGCTGCTGGTTGGCCAATCCAGCGATATTTTGCGCTTCAGCTTGTCCGGCAGGTTAGTCGTCGAGCCGGCTAGCTCCATCAGGCCGCGGCTCAGCCAGCGGCTCATGGCGAAAGCAAGCGCCCCCGCTGCCGCGACGCTGGCCAGCATATAGAGGAGATGATAGAGATAGTCTTTAAAAATTTGTTCCTTGTAGTTTTCAATTGGATAACTAATGGTCAGTAACAACGGGACACGGTCGCTTATATTCGCCTTATATACGTAACGCGCGTCGCGCCACTTCTGAGTAGGCAGCAGTCTAGATGATGAGCTCTTCGGCATCTCGATATAGAAGTTGTCCGCAATATCCTTGGCTGCCCGGATAGACAGCACGATCCCTTCAGCCCATGGTACAGGGTTTGACGCCGCCAGCAAGCGCTGCTCCGGGTTCATAACGGCTAAGTCGAACGCTTGATTCGCCGCGTGCCGGTCTACGATATCGTTCAAATAACTGAGCTGAATCATATTCTGCAATCGAAGACCGAGCATGTCTTCTTCGCTCCACTGTTTCAGTTCATCCGCAATCATATGCGCCGTATTGCGGGAAGCCTGATTAGCCGCATGCATCGTAGCATCATAAGAATTCCAGCCGCTGATCATCATGACGAGCAAAAACGGCAGCGTAACGGTAATAAGCGTTACGTTCATCAAAGCGCAGCTGAACGGAACCGACGTCCGTCCGCCGTCTCTCCCAAATCTCAACCTGCGCAGAATAGGCAAACAATCCGTCATCCCGGCGATGAGCGTATTAAAAAATCCATTCACCGCTGATATTGCCAGCAGTACAAAAAACTCCATCCCAGAAAACGGTCCCGTTCTTAGATAGATCAGCAAAATTAGCGGAAAGCCGAACACCGTCCAAAAGAGGACATCGGCCGCCAATACGGTAATTTTCCTCCTCGGGAGCAGTCCAAGCCAGCAAAGCTCGAGCAAAAAAATCAATATAAAATAGGGAGCGTCAAAAAAGAAAATCGCGACGGTGTAAGCGATTCCAGAACACGCCAAGCCTATCCGCAGGCCGTACAGCCTCATCAGCATAAGCAGCGGAATATTGGCGAATACAAACGTGATGCCGTAAATAAGCTGCAGATGCTGCGCAGCGCTAAAGATTGAAAGCGCGAATGCTCCTGCAAAAAACAGCCATCGGAGCATCAGCTGGGAGTGAACCTTCCGTTTCCACATAGGCACACGGCCCTCCTAAAGCGAGAAGTCTTCATCTTTGATGCAAAAATAAGGGGTCCGCAACGGTATGTATAGATTAGAAAAGGCCCAGCCGCTATTTCAGCAACCAGGCCCGAATGATCCAATGACAATGTAGGTAGAATCAGATGTGCAACCCGGCGATCATAAAAAAAGTTTTGTTAGACCCGTGGCTTTGCGTCCTATGCTTTCGCATAGTTTGCCTTTTTATTCAGTTTCAATTACTAATCCGATTTTACTAGATTCCATCTCATTTTCATAGATCCATTGTCCTATTTCGCAAAAATATTTTTAAAGAGCGGCGCCTTCTTCAACATGCGAGGCTCCGCGCCTGCGAAGCGCTGCAAATAAGACGGCAAAGCCAGCTAATCCGAGCGCCGCCATGACCGTACCCGCCATATACATCGCCGGCGCTCCCATCTCCTGGAACAGCCACCCTCCGATTAGCCCCGCCGCCAAGCCTGACAGCCCGCCGTAGACAAGCGCGTATACCGCTTGACCGGACGCGCGGAACTCGGCCGGAACGAGCAGAGCCGTCAGCTGGGTCCCTATATAATAGAAGCAGCCGAACGTGACGCTGTGCAGCAGCTGCGCCGCCATAATTTGCGCCGCGCTGTCCGCCCCCGCCATAACCAGCCATCTGACCGCGAATAGGAGGCTGACGAATATTAAGCAGAAAAGCATCGTCTTTACGTCTCTTTTCAAATAGCGGTCAAGCAGCAGGAATACGGGGACTTCAAAGATCGAGGATAAAAACGCCGCCCAGCCGATCATTTCGGCCTGACCGCCTAACTCCGCTATATACAAGCCTATAAACGTATGGTTCATCGAATTGGGAACGGATAGGACCAGCCCAACCATAAGGAACAAAATAAAAGTCCGATTCATAAAGACGGACCGGTAATTCACCTTCTTCTTTTCCGCTTGCGGCTTCGCTTCCCCTCTTGGAAGACCAAGGGCGAACAGCAGGGACAACAGCATCATCGCCGTAAATAAAATCCACAGCCGCGTGATTCCAATCTGTCCGATTGCAGGTCCGGCGGAAGCGGCCATGACCGCCCACCCCAATGACCCCCATAGACGAAACGTCCCAAAGCTATATTTGGTCCCTTCAATCGCATTCAGAATCAAGCTGTTGCTTTGCGAAAACAACGGAACCTGAAAGAAAAAGAAAAGAAGCATCGTGAAATAAATCAGCGTATGCGATTGCGCAAGGAAGACGATCTGCATCAGGACCGCCGCGCTGACCAGCATCACGATCAGCACCATCCGCAAATTGCGGAACCGGTCGCTCATGTAGCCCCAGAACGGATTGGCGAACAGCGATACGACGGGACCGCCGGCCATCAGCGCCCCAATCTCAAGCGTTGACCAGCCGATCTCCTGCAGGTATAAGGCAAAAAACGTGCTGTAAATCGATAACGCTCCAAAAATTAAAAAATTAAAAGCCTTGATGATGGAGTACCGGGTGTTCGATCTCATGCCTTCACTTCCGCCTCCGCTTCCGAAAACCGCTATTTGGCTCTAGTATAATGGAATCCCGGCCAAAATTATATAACGTTTCCGGCTTCCGCGCATAAGCGTTGCGCATTTCGGCTGCGAATCTGCTAGAATGGATACTGCGAGCAAAATTGGAGGTTGTTGATTTGGACTATATCGTACTCGACATTGAATTTAATGGGCGCAAATTCGCCAGCGATCTGCCAATGGAAGTCATCGAAATCGGCGCGGTGCGCCTGGACGCGTCCTTGAACCCGATAGACGAATTTACGGATTTCATTAAACCTGTGTATTTCGCCAAGCTGAATTCTTTCATTCAGAAAAAAACCGGCATTCCGCAAGAAAGCATCGATGCTGCCGAGGGATTCCCAAAGGTGATCCGCGATTTCCTCGCGTGGCTCTCCAAAAGCGAGCAGCCGATGCTCATTACATGGGGCGGCGAAGATCTGAAGCGGATAGTGCTCGATACCCGAATGCATAAATTGGATGACGCTTATTGGCTGGCCGTCCCGTACTTCGACCTGCTTAAGGGGTTTCTGCGCGTCAAAGGCTTAACGAACGACGTGAGCGTCGAAGCGGCGCTTGCCGATCTCGGGTTATCCTCGGAAGGCTCCGCCCACCGCGCGTTAGACGATGCCCGGATGACGGCCGACATCTTCCGTCAAATATACGATCAGCTCGATTTCAGTTACGTTCAGCACTATAAGGATCTGTTCACCAACGCGAAGGAGCGCAGGCTCGTGAAGAATGCGATCCGTCTGCTGCGCTCGCAGAAGCTCGAGCCGACATGGGAATCGTTCGCGGAGCATGTCTTGAAGGATAAGGTGAAGCTGGACGATCCCCGCAAGGAAGCCGAGATGAAGGAGTACTTCATGGCGGAGCTGGAGAAAAAAAACGCGAAAGCGTCCCCTCCCGGCAAAAATAAAGCCGCGGCGGCTAATGAACCGAATCAGCCGGCAAAAAATGATTAAGCATTACATTTTATTGGGTTATGGGGAGAAACAACATCGATGAATCACAACACGAAAAGCTTTATCGGAATTGAACTGCTGTATGTCATCGGCATTATCGCCATCTCGTTTTCCTCGATCTTCGTGCGATGGTCGGACGCGGATGTGGCGGTCATTGCCATGTACCGGCTGTATTTAACCAATCTTCTGCTGCTGCCCGTCGCGTGGAAATACCGGCATGTGCTGTTTCGGTTGACTGCCCGCCAGTGGGGATGGCTGGCTGCATCCGGCGCAATGCTGGCGCTGCATTTTCTGCTGTGGATGGCCTCGCTTCGATTAACGACGGTCGCCAGCTCGACCGTCATCCTGACGTTAGAGCCCGTGATGGTTATGGTCGGCTCTTACTTTCTGTTCCGTACGAGAACCAACAGCGTAATGCTCATCGGCATGGGAATCGCCATTGCCGGCTCGGTCGTTATCGGAGCAGGCGATTTCAAGCTGTCCGGGGACGCGCTGCTTGGCGACTTGTTATCGTTCTTCGGCACCGTTGCCGTCGCGATCCATGTGCTGATCGGCAAGAAGCTGATGGAGAAGATCGACTCCTTCCCTTACAGCTTCTGGGTCTTCGCGTTTGCGGCTACCTTCCTTGCCTTCTATAATGTCGCGCAGGGCAACCGCTTTACCGGCTACGAAGCGAAGGAATGGGGCATCTTCCTGCTGCTGGCGATCGTGCCGACGCTGTTCGGCCACTACTTGTTCAATTGGCTGCTGAAATATATGAATGCCACCGCCGTCTCCATGTCCGTGCTGGGCGAACCGGTTATCTCTTCCATCCTGGCATGGGTTCTTCTGAAGGAAGCGCTGACCGGCTATCAGCTTGGCGCCGGCCTCTTCATTCTGTTCGGCGTATGGCTGTTCATTCGGCACGGCGATCGCGCGAAGGCAACGAAGACGCTTAGCGCGTCATAAGAAAAGCATCCGCATAGGCATGGGCACCGCTGATCGAGCGGCCCTGCGCATACGGATGCTTTTTCCTTATCCGGCCAGCGGCGCGGCTTTCGCGAGCGGAATTTTGATCGATACCGTCGTGCCGATGCCTAAGCGGCTGTATAAACTTACGCCGTACGCGCTGCCGTAGTACAGCTTGATGCGTTGGTTGACGTTGCGGATGCCGTATCCGACGCTCGTGCCCTCCTCCGGATCGTTCATCTGCTGCAGCAGCTCCGCGCTTATGCCGACGCCGTCATCGATTACTTTAAATAAAATATGATCTTCCTCAAGCGTGCCTACGATACGGATATGAATGCGGTCCGCGCACCAAGCATGCTCCAGCACGTTCTCGATGAAAGGCTGGATGATCAGCTTGATCGTCGTAAACTCCATAATCCGGGGATCGATATCGAAGGTGACGCCCATTCGCTCTTCATATTTAATCTTCTGGATATTGATATAAGCTCTGGCCTGCTCCAGCTCCTCGCCAATCGGCAGCAGAATGCGGCCCTCGTTCAATGATAGACGGTAAAACTTCGCAAGATCCATCACCATTTGCTGCAGCTTCTCAAGCTCCCCGAACTTGGCAAGCCGATTGATCGACGATAAGGTGTTGTATAAGAAATGAGGATTGATCTGGGCTTGCAGCATATCCAGCTCCGCCTCTTTTTTGTCCAAGTCGGCAACATATACCTTATGAATAAGCTCCCCGATATTTTGCCCCATCTCATTGAGCGCCCTGGAAATTTGGCTGAACTCGTCGTTCCCTTTGAAATTAATCCGCTTGTGGAAATTGCCCTCCTGGAAGGAGTCCAGCACGGAGACGATTTTGTTCACTTTCCTCGAGAAGTAGTTGGACATCAGCGCGCCCGAGACAAAATATACGACCGTAAACACGAAGCAAATCAAAAACGTCAGCCAGCGAACCTCATTTACCTTATTTTCAAAAATCGTATTCGGAATAACGGCGGTGATGCTCCAGTTCAGCTTCGGGATGACTTTATCGATGATCAGATGACCGGCAAAATCCTGCTCGTTCCACGTATCCCCGACTTGATAGATCGAATTGCCGGAAACTCTCATGACACGGTTGCTTGCATCTTTAATGTAGATCGTGGCTTCGTTGCCGATTTTCGAATAATTCACCGTCTCGAACAAATCCGACAGATAGACGCTTTGCCGAATAAATCCGATCTCTCCCACCTTGTCCGCAACTTGCACGTTAACCAGCCGTCTCAGCAAGGAGATCCGGCCGAATGCAGCATCATCCTCAACCTGCTTCCACACGATCGTCTGCCCGTATAATTCCTCGGGGAAGTCCCGGTACCAATCTCTATTCTCGATTCGCGTAATATGGTAGAGATCGTAAGGATTCTCCAGGTGCTTCAGCGGATCGGTCCCCCTGTAGTTCCGGTAAATCTCCGGAAAATCAGGGTTGTGAATATAAACCGAGAGCCACAGCTTAATGCTGGACGCCTCTTTGTATGCCGTAATTTTGGGAAGCACCAAATTGGTCGTCGCCTCGTAGCCTACCCAGCCCATCTCGAAATTGCGCAGCGCGCCCGCTAACGCCTGGTCATAATAAAAAAAGTCCGAAACGCGAATCAAATCTTCGATTTTATAAGAAACGTTGTCGTTAATTTGGCTTAGCGTTCCGTTCGCGCTGCTCTCCATCTGCTCCCGTATCGACTTCACGTAGATGGAATTCGCAATATACCCTATAACAAGCACCGGAATGACAATAAATACGCAATAAGAGAGCATCAGCTTATAGCCGAACGGCAGATACCGGTATTTTCGCATCATTTTCATAGCTTTCTGCGGTACTCCAGCGGCGTTTTGCCATGATAGTCCTTGAACTGCCTGCTGAAATACGGTAGGTAACGGTACCCGATCAGACCCGCGATTTCATACACCTTCAGATTCGTCTCCATAAGCAGAGTCCCTGCCTTCTCCATGCGAAGCATCGATACATAATCGCTGAAATTCATATTCATTTCTTCTTTAAAGATCTGGCCCAAATAATTGGGGGAGAACGAATATTTCTCCGCGACATCCTTAAGCGTTATGTTTTCATGCAGCCGCTGCTTCACATCGCTCACAATATCTTGAACCAGCTTCCAGTTTTTTTTCTGTTTTTTGTTCTGCAGCAGCTCCGAAAGCTCGTAAACCCGGTAACGCAGCCACGTATGAATCTCATCGATCGTCTCATATTGAAGCAGCACATCCAGGCTGTTAAAATCCAAATTCAGCATTTGGAACAAATCCTCGTTGCTCTTCTGCAAGTACGCGTCCAGCTTCATCAACAGGAAAATCGTAAAATTTTGAATCGAAAACTTCGACCGCATATTGTTCGCAAGACCGTACAGCATCCCCAGCTCATCGTGCACCTTCACTAGATCATAGCTGGTCATCGCTTCAAACAACGCGTCGAGCTGGATGTCCAGGCTCTGCACATCCTTCATTTGCGACGCTTGAACAGCATCGTGGTGTATAACCTTTCCTTTTCCGTAAAATACTTTATAGTCCAGCGCGGCCAGCGCTCTCTTATACGAGTCCTTCAGCGCATACGGCGTATGCACGGCCTCTCCGACCCCTATCGTTACCGTAAAAGGAGCCTCCAAAGCATCTCTGCCCAGCTCCTGCCGGAGCTGCTCCAAAGGAACGGCCGCCTCTAGCAGCAGCCCCATGCGCCGGTCTGTCACCCGGCAAAAATGCCGGATGCCGAGCTTCTTGCATTTGCTTAGAAGCGCACTCCAAAAAACGTTCGACATCTCCGCCTCGTCCAACGTTACGTTCGCATTTTTCATTCGAATCCAATCATCCCGCTCCGCGATGACGACCTGAACCGGCCAACGCATTTGGGTGAGCCCGTATTCCTCCATGAGCGAATCTGATGTGCTCAGATTCCAAGAGCCCTCCAGCAATTGCAGCATATATTCATTTTTGGCCATCGGAACCATGCGCTTGTACAGCTGCTCCGTCTCGAGCAGCTTTTTCTCCTCGTCCAGCTCGGCGCGGAGCTTACGCAGCGATTCGATCAATTCGTTATCATCCATCGGCTTCACGACATAGCTGCAAGCGTTAAGAGATAAAGCTTGCTTGACGTAATGGAAGTCCTGATATCCGCTTACAAAAATAATTTTGATCTTCTCGTGAATATCCAGCGCCTTCCGGGCAAGCTCCAACCCCGACATGTTGGGCATGCGCACATCGGTAATGAGAATATCGATTCTTTCTCTCTCAATGACCTCGCTTGCGGCAAAACCGCTCGTGACGGCCGCAACGACCTCCATGCCAAGCTCAGCCCATGGAATAAACGTCTGCATGCCCCTTAAATCCAAAATCTCGTCATCGACTAGCAAAACCTTATACATGGGTATCTCATCTCCAAGTCTATCGTCTAGTAAGAGCTGTTCATACGGCAAAGGTTATAAAGTCTACTCAATGACAATCCAAAAAGGGTATACTTTTTTACAGTATACCCTCTCGGTATAATTTTTTGAATATTGTAATAACTAGTTCCCGGCGATAATGGCTTTATTCTTCTGCCAAGCTTCCGTACGGAATGCGAGCAGATCCGCGTATCCAGCCTCTTGCGCGTCCTTCTCCGCTTTATCCAGAATCGAGTCGACTTCAGCATCGTCCTTCGCCATTACAGCTTGCGCATACGCCTGATCCCAGATATCGTCCACGCGCTGCTTCACGATACCGAGCTCGCTGTCCGGCAGCGGATCAAGGTTAATGAATTCCGTTGCGTTCGCCTGCGTAAGCCATGTAATCGTGCTTTGGTAGCGAGCGGCCCAGTTTTGCTCCTCCGGCGGAAGCTTCGCTTCATATTTCATTTTCGCTGGATCGATGTAGCCTGTGTTGCCGTTCCACATGATCGGGTCATGCGCTTTTTGAAGCTCCAGCACCTCAGCCGCGTCATATTGGTCTGTGAAGATCGGGTGGCCGTCAGCGTCAAAGCCCTTCCAGTTCTTGCCCTCCGGACCGAAGAACAACAGGGATTGACCTTCCGGACCTGTATACCAGTCAAGGAATGCGAATATTTTTTCAGGGTCCTTCGCGTTTTTCGTAATGACGTTTACGTTCCAGCCCAATGCCGTGTATGTGCCTGGGAAAATTTTATTTTTATCCAAGCCCGGTTTGTGGATCGGCCAGATCATGAAATATCCCGCGTTCGGATCTTGCTTCGCCAGCTCTTGGTGAGCCTGCATCGCGATCGTCGTCGGGCTGGAGGAAGCGAATACCGCTACGCGCCCTTGCATTACTTTTTCTTCGATTTGGTCTACGGTTTGCGTGAAAGCGTCTTGCGAGATCAGCTTCTCTCTGTACAGCTTCGCGATATATTTCATCGCCTCGCGGAACACCGGATCCGTAAAGAGAGACGTTAATTGCTCGCCTTGCGGAACAGCGCGAAGGCTTGCGTTCAGGTAGGAATAAAGATAATTTTCTCCGAATGCGGTGTACAGCACGCCGAGACCTTGCAAGTCTTTCGCCAGATGCGGCTCGTAAGGCACGACGGTATCGCCGTATTTCGCTTTCACAGCCGTTAAGTAATTGTAAAGGTCATCGGTAGTTTCAAGCGGCGGCGAACCGAGCTCTTCATAGATCTTCTTGTTGATGACATAACCGGCGTTGCCGTTCGGACGGCCTGTGTACCAGTTCGGGAATTGATAGAGCTTGCCGTCTTCGGAACGAAGCAGGTTGAGGTCTTTCCCCATCCATGTCTTCAGATTCGGGTATTTATCCAAGTAATCGTCGAAAGGAACAAGCATACCGGCCTGGCGCAATCTTTCTACGTCCGCGCCGCGGTCCATCCACATTACGTCGGGGAGAGACTGCGAAGCGATCATGGTGCTCAGCTTCTGCTCAGGGTTGCCTCCGGCGGAGACCGGAACGATGTTAAGCTGCTTGTTCTCTTTCAGCCATCTGCCCGCAACGGTGCTGTCCCATGCCGGAACATCGTACCAGCTGTAGTGGCCGTACATGCTGAATTCAAGCGGTTCGGAACCGAATTCCCATACATCGGAAGGCGCCTCTGACGGAGTTTCATTGCTGTTGCTTGGCGTGTTTGAGGCTTCGCTTGATGGCGAAGGGCTGGGCTCGTTCTTGTTGTTGTTCGAGCTGCATCCCGCAAGCACTGTTGCCAGTACGAGGATAGCGGATACAAGAAGCATTGTCGTTTTTCTAACTTTCGTCATGCTTGTACTACCCCTCTCATTGTCGTTTTTATGTCCAAAGCTACTATCGCTTTAAACCGTAGTCAGCCTACTCCTTCAGCGAGCCGATGAGCACGCCTTTCACAAAATACTTCTGAACGAACGGGTACACCAGCACGATTGGAATGGTGGCCACCATCATGGTCGCCATTCGGAGCGATTTGGTTGTAACCGTGCGCAGGCTTTCTATACGCGCCGCAGACGCTGTATCTAAATTGCTGGACATTTCCGTTACGATATTGGCGTTCAGTATTTGTTGAAGCATCGTTTGGATCGGAATCAGCTTTTCGTTCGAAATATAAATGCTCGGCACGAACCAATCGTTCCAATGCGCAACCGCAGTGAACAGCGAAAGCGTTGCGATAACAGGCCCCGACAGCGGGAGAACGATTCGGAATAAGATCCCCCAATTCGTAGCCCCATCCATTTGCGCGGATTCTTCAAGCCCTACCGGAAGGCTTTTAAAAAACGTTCTGAATATGATCATGTTCCATACGCTGATGAGCGCGGGAATGATAAACACAAGGAATTTGTTCATCAGTCCCAAGGAACTGATAAGCAAGTAAGTCGGAATGAGACCTCCGCCGAAATACATCGTGAACACAAAGAAGAACATATAAAAGTTTCTGCCGATCAGCTCTCTCTTCGTCATGCCGTAGGCTAGAATGGCCGTCATTAGAATCGATGATAAAGTTCCGACAACCGTCCGGCCTACCGTTACGAAGAAACCGTTAATCAAACGTTCGTCCTTGAACACGATCTCATAGTTTTCCAAGCTGAACGCCCTTGGCCAGAACGTCACGCCTCCTTTGGAGGTGTCGATGCCGAGATTAAAGGATACGACAAGCGCGTTCCAGAACGGATAAAAGCAGCTGAAGGACAGTGCTATGAGAAAGACATATATCAGGATAATCATGGTTCGGTCGCTAAACCCTAGTCGCTTCAAAGCCGTTCGCCTCCCTGTTATTCATTATTCGATCACCACAAGCTGTTGCCGGATCTCCGGGCCAAATAGTTCGCCATCGTGAGCAGTCCGATACTGATCACCGCTTTGAACAGCCCTACTGCTGTGGCATAAGAATAACGGAAGTTTGAAAGCCCTACGCGATAGACGTAGGTGTCTATAACATCAGAGACCGGCCGGAGCACGGGATTCGTTGCCAGAAGGAGGATATCTTCAAAGCCCGCGTTCAGCAGGTTGCCGATCGAAAGAATCATGAAAATGATAATAACCGGCAAAATCGAAGGAATCGTAATGAAGTAGATTTGCCTAAATTTGCTTGCGCCGTCGATATCCGCCGCTTCATACAGATGCGGATCAACGCCGGAGATGGCGGCTAAGTAAACGATTGAGCCGAACCCGATCTCCTTCCACACATTCGCCGATACGAGTATCGACCAGAAGTATTCTTTTATCGATAGGAAGTTGACCGGTTCATCGATAAGCCGGATCTTCTCCAGCAGCATGTTCACGCTGCCGTTCTCCGTCGAAAGCATCGCCATCGTGAGACCCGCTACGATAACCCAAGACATAAAGTGCGGCAGATACGTAATGGTCTGCACGACGCGTTTGAAAACCATATGCCTGACTTCGTTCAGCATAAGCGCCAAGGCGATCGGCGCCGGGAAACCGATTACAAATTTCAGCAGGCTAATGACAATCGTGTTGCGCATGACTTCAAAAAATTCAGGGGCTTCGAAAAACATTTTAAAATGCTTAAATCCAACCCACGGATTGGCCCAAATATTGCCTCCCGTAAATATGCTGTAGTCCATAAATGAGGTCAAAACGCCATACATCGGCAAATAGGAAAAGACGAAAACGAGCAGTAAGCCCGGCCACACCATCAATTGAATATCCCATTGCTTGAACATGCGGACGACAATGTTCTTATTCTTCTTGGGCTTTCGGTCTAATGCTGCAATCGTTGGTTCTGTTGATGATTGTGCCATAGGTTTCCTCCTTGCTGCTGTTGATAGGTCTATTGTATCGGACAGCTAACGGAGCTTTCTATTTGCCTAAGCAACAAAAAATGATACTTTGCAACGATTATCTATAAAAAATCGAAAAAACGGAAATGAAATCTATCATCTAGGACGGATTATTGACAACTATGCTCATAAGTTTGATAGAAAGGGACAAAATTGAATAAAAAAACCGCTTCTTCCGGGAAGAAAGCGGCTGGTCGCCATCGTTGATTCGTATCATTTTTTTCTTCGCATATGCTTTAGCAGAAACCAGACGTTGGCCGGACGCTCCGCCAATCTGCGCATGAAGTAGCCGAACCAATCCTTCCCATACGGGACGTAGACTCGGACGCGGTATCCTTCGTCCGCCAGCTGCTTCTGCAAGTCTTCTCGAATGCCGTAAAGCATTTGGAATTCAAACTTTTCGTTCGGGATGTTGTTATCCGCGATCCAGCGAAGCGATTGTTCGATAATCGCTTCATCATGCGTCGCAATCGCCGCATAGCCTTGCTTCAGCTGAATGCGAATGAGCTTGGCGAAGGCTTCATCGACGTCTTTTTTTAGGGGGTAGGCGACTTGAGGCGATTCTTTGTACGCTCCTTTGACGAGTCTTAAGTTCGCTCCATTTCTCCCGAGCGTCCGCACGTCGAGCTCCGATCGTCTCAAGTAGGCTTGGATCACGATGCCGAAATTCGGGTAGTCGCGCTTCAGCTTGCGATAGAGGTCAATAGCAGCCTGGCAATGCGCGTAATCTTCCATATCGATCCGGACGAAGATTCGCAGCTCGTTGGCGCGGCTTAGGATCGCGCGCATATGCGATTCGCATAACGCCGGGTCGATATCGAGGCCGAGACTTGTCAGCTTCAACGACAGGTTGGCCTGAAGCCCTTCGTTATGGATCAAATCCAGCGTCATCAGGCACATGTCAGCCGCAAGCTTTGCATCCTCCGCATGACGGACAAATTCGCCAAGGTGATCGACAGTTGCCAGGAGGCCCTCATCGTTCAGACGCTTTACCGCCTCGGCCGCATCCCGCAGCTCCGTCCCCGCGACAAACCGCGCCGCCCCCAGCCTTGCCCCATAACGCCTCATCAGCCTCGCCGCGCTCTTGTTGAGCCCTATTGCCAGGAACAGCTTTCTCAGCAATGTCTCCATCCCCGTCGCCCCTCCCTTAACCGCCAGAGAACTTACAAAACTAACATATTCATCTCCGTACATCCTATTCATTCCCGGTTAAGGGGGAACTGTAACCTGCTTTATCGGCGTTACTGCGCCGTCACTCTTACTCGGGCCTACCCGTAACCGCCTTTTTCATCACTATCGCGCATCTGTGCTGCTCCCTACGAACCAGTAACCTCCTTTTTCGCCGTTACTGCACCGCCACTCTTACTCGGGCCTGCCCGTAACCGCCTTTTTCATCACTATTGCAAATCTGAGATACTCGCTGCGAACCAGTAACCTCCTTTTTCGCCGTTACTGCCCCGCCCAACTTACTCGGACCTGCCCGTAACCGCCTTTTTCATCACTATCGCGCATCTGTGCTGCTCCCTCCGAGCCAGTAACCTCCTTTTTCGCCGTTACTGCACCACCACTCTTACTCGGGCCTGCCCGTAACCGCCTTTTTCATCACTATCGCGCATCTGTGCTGCTCCCTCCGAGCCAGTAACCTCCTTTTTCGCCGTTACTGCCCCGCCCAACTTACTCGGACCTGCCAGTAACCGCTTTTTTCATCACTATCGCGCATCTGTGCTGCTCCCTCCGAGCCAGTAACCTCCTTTTTCGCCGTTACTGCACCACCACTCTTACTCGGGCCTGCCCGTAACCGCCTTTTCATCACAAACGCGCATCTGACTGCTTCTTTCTCATAAGCCGTTCTCCAATACATAGGCATGGTTACGAAGCTTGTCCGGACGAAGTGGCCTCAGTTTCTTTTTTGAATGAAGCTCTTTTAACACTTTGCGGCTTAACGCCTCTCCCTTACCTAGGCATACACATACATCCGAAACGCGAATAGGTCTGTTAATATATGAAGCGTACTGTAGGACAGTCCTTTCATAGAGGGATAAATCCTCACTCGCCCCTCTAAGCTTACCAAGCAACTCAAACAAACTAGACCTGCAAGCTTCGGGCTTTTTATTCAATTCATCCCAAGAGTAGGGGAAATAAATATATCCCTTGTTTGCCATTGTTCGAATACGAAACCGTTCAAAATCGAACCGGTCACGTGTTATGTTTTCCGCATGAGCTACAAACCCCTCACTCTCAAACGCAATACCTAACGGTACGTAGAAGGCATCAATGTACATCGTAACCCCATTTGCCCCGATCATTTCATACTGCATAACAAAACCTTCAAACGATCGAAATACTGGCCAAATCAGCTCACGAAAAAGCTTCTTCTCCCCTGTCATATCCTTTTGCAGCATTTCCAGACGTCTTCCTTTGGCACCTTTTTTCTGGGCTTCCACAAACTTTTTGAATTCAACTTCAAAGCTACTCATATTCAGACCTCCTCGTCATCTAAGCACAAAAAAAACGCCGCTCATCCCAAATAGGATAAACGGCGTGTTCTTCACGCTGTGATTTTTTAAATGATTATACCACAAATTTTGGAATCTGCAATAAGTATCTTACCGAGCTGCCCGCTTCAGCACCGCCACGCCATGTGTCGCGAGCTTGAGCTCGGGGCCTGCGGCGGCGCCGGTCTCCATGTCCGTGTAGGCGCGGTTGTCGAGCGCCACCGTCTGCGGCTTGCCGCTGAAGTTGAGCAGGAACACGTAGTCCTGCTCGCCGTCCGTGCGTACCTGCGCGGTTACGCCAGCCGGGAGCTCGCTCTCTACGGCCCGTGCCAGCTCAAGCTCGGCGGCAACTGCGCCGTAGAACGCGTCGTAGAACGGCTCCTTCGCGCGCGTCGCCAAGTAGTACGCGCGGCCTGCGCCCAGCTTGTTCACCGTCAGCGCCGGACGGCCCGCGTAGAAGTCGTCTGTGTAAACGCCAAGCGGCTCGGCCCCTTCCAGATGAATAAGCTCGCACAGCTCATGCGATTCGAACGTGCCGCTTAAGCCGAGCGCGTTGCCTTCCGACAGCGCGATGCCGTTGCGGTCGTGATCGTACAGCCCCTCCGCTTCTTCGGCCCAAATGCCAAGCGTCTTGCGCAGCGGGCCCGGAAAGCCGCCCAAGAAGCAAAGGTCGTTCTCGTCGACGACACCTGACCAATACGTGCCGACGAACGTACCGCCAAGTTCGACGAAACGCTCGATCCGTTCGCCGACGCCGGGTCGGACCATATACAACATCGGCGCGATAACCAGCTTATACTTCGAAAAATCCGCGTCCATCGAAACCACGTCGGCCGGCACGCCCTTCTCCCACAAGGCGCGGTAATGCTGCAGCACCGTCTCCTCGTAATGGATGCCCATGTTGCGGGGACCTTGCGCGTCCTTCACCGCCCAGCGGTTCTCCCAGTCGAAAATAATGGCCGCCTCCGCAGGAACGCTTGTCCCGATTACCTCCGTCAGCTTGCCAAGCGTTGCGCCGAGCTCCGCCACATCGCGGAACACCCGCGTATGCTCGTGGCCGACGTGATCGACGACCGCGCCGTGGAATTTCTCGCTGGAGCCGCGGCTTTTGCGCCATTGGAAATACTGCACCGTGTCCGATCCGTGCGCGACGGCTTGCAGCGAAGACAGCTTATGCATGCCTGGCCGTTTCATCTTGCTGACGCCCTGCCAGTTCGTCAAGCTTGGCGTGCTCTCCATCAGCATAAATGGCCGGCCGCCTTTTAAGGAGCGGAAGATGTCATGGTTCATCGAGAACCAAGCCGCGAGCCGCCCTTCATTGCCTTCCACTCCTTGATCATGCCAAGTCGGATAAGCGTCCCAAGAAATGACATCAAGCACATCCGCAAACTTCCAATAATCTAAACCCTCGAACAGATCCATCATATTCGCCGTCACCGGCAGATCCGGATTGATCTCGCGGAGCGGCGCGATTTCATGCTTGCAGAAGTCGACAGTCTGGTCGGTAACGAACCGCTTCCAGTCCAAATTCATGCCATGCACCATGCTCTCCCCATGAGGAGCGGGCGATTCCACCTGCGACCAGCTTGTATACGTATGGCTCCAGAACGTGGTCCACCATGCCTTGTTAAGGGCGTCCAAGCTGCCGTATTTGTTCTGCAGCCAGCCGCGGAACGCCTCTTGGCAATAATCGCAATGGCACTCTCCGCCATATTCGTTCGAAATATGCCAGCCCACCACTGCCGGATGGTTCGCGTACCGCTCCGCCAGCTTGCGGTTCATGACCGCGACCTTCTCCCGGTAAACCGGAGACGTATAACAATGGTTGTGACGCGCGCCATGCAAGTTGCGCACCCGGTTCGCTCCGACGCGGAGCACCTCCGGGTATTTCTCCGACATCCAGGCAGGCCGCGCTCCGCTCGGCGTCGCGAGCCAAGCATAAATGCCTTCCTGGGCGAAACGGTCCAATACGCGATCCAGCCAGCCGAATGCAAACCGGCCTTCTTCAGGCTCCAGCGCCGCCCACGCAAAAATGCCGACTGCCATAACATTGCAGCCCGCCAGCTTCATCAGCCGAATATCCTCCTCCAGCACCTCCGGCGAATCCAGCCATTGGTCCGGGTTATAATCGGCTCCATGCATAAATACCGGCAGCTTGCTGCTGATCGGCGCATATCGTTTCGTCATCATGTCCATCTCCTTCAATTTGTGCGTGTGTATTAAGCTTCCTTCTCCTTCAAAACATCCATCGACGCCAGCTTCTCGCCGCGGAAGTCGAACAAGGTTAGATTCGACCAATTGTTCGGATGACCGACCGACCATTCCTTCTTCGACGGTATCCATGCCGGCTCCCACCAATAGAAGCCGTCGCCCAAACCTCCCGGGACGCCTCGCACGATTGCAATAAAATCCCTCAAATACTGCGCTTGGCCCTCGACCGTCGCCGGATAGCCGGCATGAAGCTGCTCGTCCTTCTCCACGATAACCGGCATCCCCTCCGGCTTCTCCAGCGTCCAAGGATAAGCCGTCTCCACCACATTAATCGGCTTCCCGTACAGCTCCGCAAGAGCGGTCAAATTCCTTCGCAAATCGTCCAACGTGCCATGCCACCAAGGATAATAAGACTGGCCGATCCTATCAAATTCCACGCCATGCTTCAGCATCCGGTCGAAAAACTTCCGGCTGGAAGCATGGTCCCCGCCGCGGTCGATATGAATCATAATTTTCACATCCGGGAGCGCGTCTTTGGCGCCTTGAATGCCCGACTTGAGCAGTCTAGTGAACTTATCCCATTGCTCATCCGTGTCGTATTCGCCGTCAACCTTGCCGTCGTTCCACAGCATGCCTGGCGTAACCTCATTGCCGATTTGCACCGTGTCCGGAGCGGCGCCTGCGGCCTTCAGCATGACAAGCACTTCGCGCGTATAAGTCCCGACGGCTTCGCAAAGATCCTCATAGCTAAGCCCTTCCCAAGCCTTCGGCTTCCACTGGTTCGCGGGGTCGGCCCATCGGTCGGAGTAGTGAAAATCAAGCAGGAAATGCATACCCGCAGCCTTAATCCGCTGGGCGATCTTCATCGTACGCTCTACATTGCAATAGCCGCCGACCGGCTCGTTCCAAATCCGCAGTCTCGCGGCATTTACCCCGCTTTCTTTCATGATGGCAATCACATCGCCCTTGACCCCATTCAAAAAGTAGCTTCCGCCTTCGCTCTCCACTTCGTCAATAAAGGAAATATCCATTCCGTTAATAAAAACCTGCTCCTGCTCCATCCCCATTCCCCTTTCCTAAGATCAAGCGGCCATTTCCGGTCCGAGAAAAAAAGCAGCCCCGCTAGAAGCTGCGAACCCTCCCTATTCCTTCACCGAGCCAAGCACGAGTCCTTTGACAAAAAACTTTTGAAGAAACGGATAGATGACTAACACCGGCAGAGCGCCTAAAAAAATTTGCGCCGCATTCACCGTCTTCTGCGACAACAGCTCCATCTCCTTCGGGTTAATGGACATCGAGCTCATATCCTTCTGCACGATAACCGTCTGCAGAAACGTCGCAAGCGGGTAATCCGCTTTGTTATGCAAATACAGCAGGCCGTCAAACCAGGAGTTCCAATGGAACACCATGCTGAACAGACCAAGCGTTGCGAGAGCCGGAAGCGATACCGGCAAGTAGATGCTAATCAGTGTGCGGAAATGTCCCGCTCCGTCGATCAAAGCCGCTTCCTCCAGCTCCTTCGGCACCCCGCGGAAGAAATTCAAAAGCAGGATGGTCAGCCACACGTTAACCGCAGCCGGCAGAATAAGAACCCAAAAGTTATTCATCAGCCCCAGCTTTTGAATGACAACATAGAACGGCACCAAGCCCCCGCTGAAAATCATCGTGAACACGAAGACCCAGGCGTAGACGTTTCTGCCTTTGAACACCGTGCTTTCCTTGGACATCGGGTAAGCGGCCAGACAGGCAAGTCCTAGCGTCAGGACCGTTCCGATGACCGTCCGTTTTACCGCAACCCACAAGGAGCTCAGGAAGACGGGATTATTGATCGTTTTTTCGTAAGCAACCGTTGTAAAGTCAACCGGCCACAAATTAACCAAATTCGCATCTGCAGCCGATTTGGCGCTGAACGAAACAGCCAGCACATGGATGAGCGGCAGCACGCATAACAGACCAAGCAGCAGCAGGAACGCCGTGTTGAATAGATTGAAAATCCGGTAGGGAACCGTTTTGTGATACATCGTATTTCACTCCGTTTCAGTTGAAGTCTAGAACACGCGGTAGTTGGCTACCTTGTAGGCGATTCGATACGAGATGACGATCAAAGCCATGCTGACTATCGATTTGAAGAGCCCGACTGCCGTCGCAAAGCCGAACTTGCCTTCCATAATCGCCGTACGGTATACGAAGGTATCGATGATATCCCCTTTTTCATAGACCAGCGGGTTATACAGGTTGAAGATTTGGTCGAAGCCCGCGTTCAAAATATTGCCGAGAGACAACGTGCCTACCACAACCGCCATTGGAATAAGCGAAGGAATCGTAATATGCAGCGTCTGCTTCCAGCGCGACGCCCCATCCACTTCGGCCGCTTCATACAGCGAAGGATTGATGTTCGCTAGAGCCGCGAGGAATACGATCGTTCCATAGCCGAATTCCTTCCACACTTCCGATGCGATTACGGTGAAGCGGAACCAATTGCCCTCGCCGAGGAAGAAAATCGGATCAATGCCGATCGCCCCTAGAGCCCGGTTCACAAGACCGCCGTCCGTGGACAAGATGTTGAGCAAGATGCCGCCTAAAATGACCCAGGACAGAAAATGCGGCAAATAGACAAGCGTCTGGATCGTCCGGCTCAAAAACGCTTTGCGAACTTCATTCAACAGAATGGCAAACGTAAATGGCGCCAGGAGGTTGAAAATAATTTTTAATGCCGCGATAAAAAAGGTGTTCCATATGACTTGAAGGCTGTCCTCGCGCTCGAACATCGTCCGAAAGTTCTCAAGCCCGATCCACGGAGAGCCGAATATACCGCCGCCTAGCAGCTTAAAGTCTTGAAATGCCATCACAATGCCCGCCATCGGCAAGTACGCAAATACGATCAGAAAAAGAAGAGACGGCAATATCATAAGATGAAACTGCCAACTGCGTTTGAACCCTCTCATTCTTAAGCCCCCTCATAAACTCTTTAATAACGTCTTGCTATAAGTATACAGACCGCCGGATAGGCTCAGATAGCGCACAAAACCAATATTCATGGCACGTTTGCAACATGTTTGCGGGCGCCCCCTTCCCTTCCTGCCGGCCGAATAAAAAAACGCCCTCCATTCGGATCCGTAACCCAAATGGAAGGCGTTAGCCTCAGCTTTTATTTGACGGAATCATACCAAGTGTTCACTTCTTCTGTAATCTTGTCGCCGCCGCCGGATTTCCACGTGGAGACGAAATCGTCGAACGCGTCAACAGGCTTCTGGCCGTAAATAATTTCATTGAACGTTTGCAGCTCGATCTTGTTCAGGTAATCCAGCTTGGAGCTCATCGTTTCAGTCGGAGGACCCGTGAACATGTTCTTGAACGAAATATCTTCTTGCGACAGAAGAACCTTGGCCGCTCCAGGCGTTTCCAGACCGTATGCCGTCTGCACTTCCTTCTCCAGGCGGGTTGTCGCTTCTTTACCGTCCGCCAGATTCAGCAGCGCCTTCATCTGCGCGTCAGGAATACGTGCGCCGTCGCGAACGAGCAGGTAACGCACCGAGTTGACGTATCCGCCGGGAATATCCTCCCAACGAAGCAGCGTTCCGTCTTCCGCAATATCGTAGTCGTAGTTTTTGAACAGGCCGTTATCGAATACGCTGCCTGGCTTCGGATCCGCGTAATTATCAAACATATAGTTCTGGTACGTGAACAAAGCTTCCGGATGCTCCATCTTCGCGCTGATCAGCGTTACGCCGTTCGTGAAGTGCGTGCCATGGCGCATCGCTTTGCCGTCCGGTCCCGCAGGAATCGCGTACGGTTTCCATACCGCGCCCGGAACGTTCTTCGCCGTATCCGACAGCGGCCAGCCGCTCATCCAGTAAGGTCCAGGGATAATGCCCGCCGTGCCCGCAACTGCCGGCTCAGCCGTTTTGTTCTCATCCCACAACGCGGCTTCTTGAGGGATGTAGCCTTTATCGTGCCAGCTCTTCAGCGTCTCGAGGCCTTGCTTCATGCCCGGGTTGATGGAGCCGTATTCCAGCTTGCCGTCCGCGCCCGCATTCCATTGCTCAGGCAGCGTGCCGTATGCGCCGAACACCCACGACGGGTCGCCCATCCACGTGCTCATCTTGTTTTTGAAGCCGATGCTTAAAGGAGTGACTTGATCCGGCGACAAGCCGTCCGGATTTTCGTTCTTGAACTTCTCCATCACCGTCTCAAGCTCAGCAAGCGTCTTCGGCGCCTGCAAATTCAGCTTATCCAGCCAGTCTTGGCGGATCCACAGCAGGTAGTCATGGTTATACGCGTAGTCGAGCACCGGAATACCCATGCGCTTGCCGTCTCTTGTATAAGGGTTCCATACGTTTTCGTCGATCGCCATCGCGGCTTTCCACGTATCGTTCGCATATTGATCGAAGAGCGAGCCCACTTCGCGGAACAAGCCCGAATCAATCAGATCCTGCGCCAGCTGAGCGTCGCCGATTGTGACAACATCCGGGATTTCTTCGCCGGAAGTCAGCGCCAGACGCATCTTCGTTGCGAAGGCGTTGTTCGAATCCGTTACGGACCACAGCGATTTAATCTCGATGCCGAGCGTATCCATCGCCCATTTCGTCGCAACATTGTTTTCGATCGTCTCGCCGTTTTTGAATTTCAGCTCCGGGTCAACGCCCCAGACTGTCGTAATCGTAACCGGCGGATCGTATTTGTCTTTGTATC
Source organism: Paenibacillus nanensis (assembly GCF_003583765.1). Classification (GTDB taxonomy): domain Bacteria; phylum Bacillota; class Bacilli; order Paenibacillales; family Paenibacillaceae; genus Pristimantibacillus; species Pristimantibacillus nanensis. The sequence continues at coordinate 534,869 of NZ_QXQA01000001.1, read as the reverse complement.
CGTTGCCGGTTTCTGCTGTTTCGCCTGCATCGTTGGCGCCGCCGTTGTTCGCGCCGGCGTTATTGCCGTCATTGTCCGCTTTACCGCATGCTCCAAGCAGCGATATGAGCATCATACATGCAACGGCGAGGAGTAACCCTTTTTTCGTAAAGGCTTTCATTTTGTCGTTCCCCCTTGCGATAGATGGTTTGTTCTACACTTCTCATTATAGGGAAGGCATAAGGGGCCGCCTATGACACTATACGAACATTTCTGCACCTTTCACAATCTGTTAACCGCTTATTGATCCCGATATTCATTGGGCGTCATGCCGTAATATTTTTTGAAGATTTTGCTGAAGTATTGCGGGTTCTGATAGCCTAGCTCGGACGTAATCTCGTAAATCTTCTTATTCGTCGATTTCAGCATATAGACCGCCTTCTCCATACGCATGCGGATAATGTAGTCGCCCAAGCTTTCGCCTGTCTCGCTTTTATAAATCTTCGATAAATAGACCGGATGAAGGAAAACCTTGTCCGCAATCGTCTTGACGGAGGTCTCTCCCCCAAGATCGCTCATGACAAGCTCTTGCACCTGCTTAATGATATGTTTTTTATTGTACTTCTCGTGATCGTACCGCTCGCTTCTCAGCCTGCTCAGCATATCCTCCGACCACGCTTTCAGCTTGTCCGGCGATTGCATCATGGAAGGGTCGATCAGCATATTGACGCCTGCCGAATTGGCGCGGTAAAGATCGATTCCCTGTTTGTTCGCGATGTAGAGATAAGCGTTCGATACCGATAAAAACACTTCATAAAGCTGCTCTCTTGTGGCGTGAGAGCTTGCAAGCGCATCGAACAGCGCATGAAGCTTGACCGCGGCCCCGTCCCATTGCCCGGACTCCAAGAGCTGAACAAGCGTCGGAGGCCGGTACAAATCCTCGACAAGCTTGGCGGCAGAAGGCTGCCTCTCCGGCACTTCCTCCATAAATAGAAGCGACGCCTCCTCCTGATGCAGACGATACATCGCGGCCAGCACGCTTCGGTACATGCCCGCAAGCTCCTGCGGGAAGACGAACCATTCTGAAAACACGATGGCGATGCTGCCTTTCAAATAATCCATCACTTTTTGCTGGAACTGCAGCCCAAGCGCCCGAATCCTCTCTTTGCGGAACACGGAAGAGTCTCCGTCCGAATCGGCGGATACGATAATCGCCAGACAATCATGCGGCGCTTTGCCGTGCCATACCCGATAAGGCGCTGCAAATATTTCCTCCGCAATGTTGCCGATCGCATACTCCATGAGGCTGACGGATTGATGATCCATTCCGCGGAAGTGCTTGCCGAGCTGAACGGCCATAAGCAGAGCCGAGTCGTCAATGCGGACCTTCACCTCGTATTGATTCAGCTTCGCCGCCGCAGAAGCGCTGGAACCCGGCCTGCCGAGCAGCAGCTCATGCAGCAAATTTTGCCTCAAGACATTATAGTCCGACTTCATCGTGTAGACGAGCTGGTTATACTTATCCGCTCTCTCCCACTCTTCCTTCAACGACTCGATGCAGGAGGATAAGCTATTCATAAATGCGTTATCGTCCAGCGGCTTCAGCAAATAATCGACGGCTTGCAGCTGAATCGCTTTTTTGGCGTATTCAAAGTCGGAATGCCCAGTCAGCAGCAGACATCTTGTGTCCGGCCACCTCTCCGTCACCTGCTCAATAAGCTGCAAGCCGTTCATCTCCGGCATCCGAATATCGGTCACCAGGATGTCAATCGATTGCTCCTCCATAATGCGGAGCGCTTCGGATGGTGACGCCGCCTGATAAATCGCTTGAACGCCAAGCTCCGCCCAAGGGATCGTCGCCGCTATACTTTCCGTTACATACGTTTCGTCGTCGACCAGCAACACTTCAATCATGTTTTTCCTCCTGACTGCTATCTCTGTCCCCGATCTGCCATGACAACGCCGCTCGTAATCCGCCTAAAGGAGATCTCGTCAGCGTCAGCCCGGCGCCTTCCCCGAACCGCAGATTGAGCCGCTGATGCACATTCCATAAGCCGCAGCTCATCTCCTCGTCCATTGGCAGCGACAGCTTCTTCATGAGCTCCGCGATCTCCTTCTCCGTCATTCCCTCGCCGTCATCATCCACCGTTACGGTAAGGCGTCCATCCTTTTCATCCGCGCTGATTATGACCCGTCCAGCGTTCAAGCTTGGCTCAATGCCATGCAAAACGGCGTTCTCTACAAGGGGCTGTATAACAAGCGGCGGCACGGGCTGGCGCTTCAGCCAAGGCGGCAAATGCACCTCATAGCTGAGCCGTTTCATGCGCATCCGCTGAATGTCCAAATAATGGACGAGCAGATCCATCTCCTCGGACAAGGCGACAAGCTCGCGTTCCTGCCGCGTCGCGTACCTGTAATAATGGGACAGGTTCTGAGACATCGCGACGATCGCCTCATAGTTTTTGAGCTTGGCCATGCTCGATATAAAAGAAAAGCAATTATAAATAAAATGCGGATTGATCTGTGATTGCAGCTGCTTCAGCTTCGCTTCCCGCACATGGATTTTCTCCAGGTATACCCGTCCGAATAAATCCTGAATCTGCGCCACCATCGAATTGAACCGCGTGAACAAAAAGCTGAACTCACTGTTCCCTTTCGGCTGCAGCCTGACCGAATAATCCTCGTTCTTCAGCTTCTGAAAGCTCGTAACCAGCTGCCGCATCGGCACCTGCACCTGAGCGTACAGCATGTAGGCGACAATAATGCCCATAAGGAGCAGCGCGGCAACCGAACAATAAAACAGCCGGTTCGATTTCTCGATCGGAGCCATCACCTGCGCAAGCGGCAAATAATCGACCAGCGTCCAGCCGATCGTGCCGGATACTTCCGCGTTAAGCAGATACGATTGCCCGTCGATCTCTACGACTTGATGCTCCGAATTTTCCATCGGCAGTCCGTTCAAATAGCCGACCATTTCTTCGGCCATTTCCGGATCGGATTGGCTGTTGAAAATAATGCCCGATTCTTCATTATAATAGAAAGGATTGCGTTCCCCGTCGCCCTTAAACGTATCCAGCATTCTTTGAATATCGCTGCTGTTAAATCGGACTTCAATGATCAGATTGGCATCCTCCGGCCGATGGAAGGAAGAATACGGCGTTACTGTAATCAGCGAAAAGACATAATCGACTTCGCCGCTTTCGTTCTCTACCCGCTGCACCTGCCAGCCTTGCTTCAACCGGTTTTTCAAATCCGTATGGTCATAGCTCGACACATCGCTGGCTGTAATAACGCGCCGCAGGGAAGGCGAGTAGATCATAAGCGAGCTGTCCCAATTCAGCGAGTTTTCTTGGGTGCTGATTTTCTGCTGAATCCGCTTTACGAGCGTGATCGTGTCTAAATCGAGATACGGCTCCTGGCTTTCAAATATATCCTTAAGGGCCGAAATATCGGGGTCGTGCAGCAGCAAATTCGGCCATAAGCTGATCGACTGAATCGTTGTGTCGACCTGATGCTGAAAAAACTGCAATTGGTTCCGGCTGGATTCATGCAATTCATCCCGAAGCACATTGGCGTTCGTTCGGTTGGAGTAAATATATAACCCCATGATTAAAATGAGCATAATCACAATTAACGCCATCATTTTTTTGAACAGGTTCGATCTTGGCATAACTTCTCTCTCCCCGGGCTGCAGCTTCTTCTTGTTTAAGCTCTATTCTAGTGAGTCAATCGGGATTGGACAATCGCCCTGTTCATCATGCTTGGAAAAAGACGCGGAAGCACCGCCTCTATATGTAAGAGGCGGTGCAAAGATGCTTTGCTTACGGCTGCAACAGCCTATCGACGATTAACCGGATATCCTCGTCATCGACCGTTCCGTTATTATTCAAGTCCGAGTCTTGCGCTTCCGATCCGCTGTTACCGGCGCCTGCTCCCGCGTAATAGGACACGATCGCGGCGTCGCCGATATCCACTTTGCCGTCTCCGTTCACGTCGTACGGACGATAGTTGACGCGAATCATCGCTTCCGCCTGCAGCTCCGTGCCGGTAACCGTACCGGTAAGCTGGAAGCTTCCTGCCGTAGAGAGCAGCGCAGGCTCGTAGTCGCTCCACGCGACAGCCAGGCTTGCGGTTGAGCCGTCGCTGTATACGGCTGTCACCGTTGCCGGAAGCCATGGTGTTTCGCGGACCAGCGTATCGATCGTAACAGGACGAATTTCGGTAATCTGCGCAGGCTCGGCGTCTAAATCTCCGACTCGCACAAGAGTGAAATCGTCGATGGATCCCCACTGCCCCGCCGAGCCGTTAAGCTCGAGGCCGATTGTCACTTCCCCGTCGCTGCCGGACTCGGAGGACACCGCAATATTCGAAACCGTTGTTTCGATCCAATTCAAATACCCCGTATTGGCGAAATTGGAACTGAGCTTACTACCGCCCGACTCCGCGAAAATCAGCGCCTTGCTTTCTCCGCCTCCGCCTTGCGAATAGGCTGCCAGCTTATATATCCCATCAGGCAGTCCCGTAACGGTCTGGCTGACCTGTACCGTAAACTCGGCGTCATCCCACCAGTTGAACGCGTAGCTTCCGGAATGCGGGTTCGTTGTGTTCGCCCACGAGGTCGACGCATTGGACGAGGGATCAAGCGTCCAGCCCGTCATTTCCTCTTCGAAGCCGCCGTTCGTCAGGGCATTGGGACTATCAGCAGCCCCGGCCGGATCAGCGGATGATACGATCATGGCGAACAGGGTTAGGGCGACTAGCATAAAACTGAACTTTTTCATCGGTTATCCATCCTCTCGCCTACTCGTCTAAGCTTTCGAGTATACGGTCGATCATGACCGCTGCTTCCGCGCGGGACAATAAACGCTCTGGCAGAAGCTTTTGCTCGTAGCCTCGAAGAATGCCTGCATTCACCGCATGTATGGTTGCGGTTCTTGCGTACGGCGCAACATGGGCTCCGTCGGTATAATGGTCCAGAGCCTGCGCAGTCTCATCCGGCTGCCAGCCTTCCGCCTCCAATGACCGAACCGCAAGCAGCACCGCATCCTGTCGTGTCACATACGCTTCCGGCTGGAAGCTTCCGGTGCCGTCGCCCTGCGCGATGTTCAGCTTCTGCAAGGCGTTTAACGATTCCGCATAATAAGCATCCGCTTCGCTGTCCGCGAACGTATGGTGACCGGTCGCGAACAAACCTAGCGAGCGGGCTAACATCGTAGCGAACTCAGCGCGGGTAACCGGCGCGTCAGGGTCGAACTTACTTCCGTCTCTTCCTTGCAGGACGCCGCGAGCAGCCAATGCTTGAATTGCGTCTTCCGCCCATTGCAAACCGCTAAGATCGCTAAAGCTTCGTTTCGACTCCGCAATCGCGTAATAGCTGAAATGCGTCGTCCGGAATGTAACGGTTCCGCTCTCGCGGTCGTACCGGCCATTCGGCACATCCCACACGCTGCCTTCACCGTCGATATACCGGATTACAATTTCATTTTTATTTGCCGCATCGATCTCATACGGCAGCCTTACCGTAACTGGCGCGTCCGGATTGCTCCATGCCATGACGTCACCATCGATCGACAAAGAGATATCGACCACGGTTTGAATCGTATCGTTCGAAGCAGCAGCGACTTCATTCTTGTTGGATGTATCGGCTTGAGCCATGCTTACAAGCAACGAGCCGTCTTGCGCCGCTAAGTCAGCCCCCTCCAGCATACGCGCCGGTAGAATAAGCTCGCCCAAAGGCGTTATAAGCTGTATGGAGGAAACTCCTTTACCGCTGTCGAACGCCCCTGCAGGCAGCTTAACGCCATAACCATCCGCGCCCGCTAATTCGGCGACTTGAATCGTTAGCCGCTTCCCGTTCGGACCGCTTTCTGCCGCATCGAGCAGCTTAGTCAGCAGCGCTTGATCGACCTCAGCTTCCGCTCTTCCGTGCTCGTTCGCCTTAGGCGTAAGCTTCACGGAGGACGCCCCATCGCTACCTGTCTGCACGGTTGGCGTTTCATTCGTTTGGCCGCCGGTTACCGGCGCGTAAACAGGCGGCTGCTCGGTTACGCTAACCGATACGCCGTGAAGCTTGGCCGGCCTAAGCACATTGCCTTCGGGCATCATCCCCAGCTCAGCGGATGCGACCGCAATATCGCCCGCTCCCGTCGCCGCGTTCGGCTTTGCCTTAAATGTCAATCGAACCGTACTGCCCGGGGCGCCCAAGCCTTGCGGATAAGCGCCGATGATGCGGACGGTTCCGACAGCGTCGTCAGAAGCTTGAAGGTGGGCCGCATAATAGGTTCCCGATGCCGCGCTTACGAATTCGAATCTCGCGCCGTCATAGGTAACCGTCAAGTCCTGCGCATATGCCATGCTTGCCAGACCCGCAACGCCCGCTTCGACTGTAAAGCTGTCGCCCTTTGCCACCTGTCCCGGCGCAGCCAGCGTTACTTCGGACGCGTCCCGGTACAGAGAGATCTCATCGATATTGCCCCAATTGCCGTTGTTTGCGTTCGCTGTCACACCGATTTCGCAAGCGTCGCCTTGCGAAATTTCAATATTTTGAATCATCGGATGCTTCCACTCATGCCAGCCCGTATGAACAATGTCCGCCGTCCTTTTCTCGCCGCCGCATACCGCGTAGAGCTGAAGCGCATTTTCCCCGCCTCCGCCATGCGATCTTGCGCTTAACGTGTACGTGCCGGCCGGCAAATTCGAAATGGTTTGCTTGGCCGAGAAAGTAAACGCGCTGTCCATCCAATAATGTAAGGAATACGTTCCGTTGTACGCGTTCCCCGCCGGTGCCGCTGAATGTTCCACGCCTAGCGCGCCAGCCTCGTCCGAAATTTCCCACCCCGCGAAGCTTCCCGATTCAAAGCTAGGATTCGTGACATAGTTGGTCGCGCCTTGCACGGTTATGGTGACCGTCGCTTTCTGCGCAATGCCGCTCACGGTTCCTTCTACGGTAAAGGCGCCGGGATATTGGAGCCGCGCTGCGGGAATGTCGCTCCAAGTGACGCTTTTTGTCTCTATCCGGTCGTTGCTGTACTCCACCTTAACCGTCGCCGGCAGTACCGGCGTTTGCCCAACGGAAACATGGACAGCCTCCGGCCGCACAGCCGTAACAGCCGCAGGCTCGCCTGCGCCGCTATAGATCGGCGAATCGATGTTGAACACCTGCAGGGAGGGAAGCTCCTTGCCCGCAAAATCAAACATCGCCTGGTTGTCCCACGCATTGCCTTCGCCCGTCTTCCAGCCGGCGCCCTCTACCGGAATCCATGCCGGCTCCCAATAGAAAATACCGAGCCCGCGGTTATTCGGCACTTCCGCCACAGCCTCCATCACATCGCGAACGGATGTTGCCTGCCCTTGCAGAGTCGCCTTATAGCCTCCGACATTTTCTTCATTCGGCCCAAAAATATTGCCGTGACTGTCGCCGTTCTCGAACGTATGCGCGTAAGCCGTCTCAACGACCATAACGTCCTTGTTGTATCTGGCGCTGATGTCATTCATGTTTGCTTTCAGCTGCTCTAGTGTTCCGTGCCAATACGAATAATAAGATAGTCCGATAATATCGAAGTCCACGCCTCTTTCCGTAAGCTCGTCGAACACATCGCGGTACAGCTTGTTATTCCCGCCATTGGCCAGATGAAGCACGATTTTGGCTGCCGGCGCGTTCTCCCGTACAGCTTGGGTGCCTGCGCGAATCAATTGCACCCACCCGTCATATCCGCCGATGACTTCGCTTGGCGTCTCCTGCCACGTCTTACCGCTCGGCCATACCATGCCGCCGTTCGTTTCGTTGCCGATCTGAACCATGTCCGGCGCTGCGCCTGCCGCCTTCATTCTCGTGATGACGTCGCTGGTATAAGCATGCAGTGCATTTGCCAGCGCCTCTCCGCTTAAATGTTCCCAAGCCTTTGGCGTTTCCTGCTCGCCCGGGTCGGTCCAGAAGTCGCTGTAATGGAAATCGAGGAGCACTTTCAAGCCTTTCGCCTTCGCCCGGCTAGCCAGCTCTACTGTTGTTTCTGTATCATTATTGCCGCCGCCAAGAGGAGCTCCATGCTCGTCCGTCGGGTCGACCCATGTGCGGAGCCGAATCCAATTCACGCCGTTCGCCTTAAGGATGTCGAATAAATCGGCCTGAACGCCATCGGCATTGTAATAGCTGCCCCCTGCGCTTTCGATTTGCTTCAGCATGGACACGTCCACGCCGCGGATAAAATCATCCCTGCTCTCGAGCGCCGCAATCGGCTGCAGCGAGATAGACGTTTGCTGCGCGGTACCTTCTTCCCCTTGCGCATGAACCCCTGCCCCGAAGCTGCTCGGAAGCAGCAGAACTGCAGCCAATACGCCGGCCATTAGGGATTTCCATCGTTTCATGCCAAATACCCCCTTTTACACTTCTCCCCTTTCATTGTAAGCGTTTGCGATTTGGGGTTATAGAACACGATCGAAACATTTATGCAGTTTTTATAACCGCCTGCTCATCAAAGGAGGTCCCGTAAGGGGCTGAATAAGTCGTAAAAATCGGCTTACAGAGGCGTGGGAGTCAACATGCGGCGCAATAAGCAGCAAAAGTCGGCTTACTGAACGCTTGCGAGGCCGCGGAGGCTCTGTAAGACGCAAAAATCGGCTTACTGGGGCGTGGGAGTCAACATGCGGCGCAATAAAGCAGGAAAAGTCGGCTTACTGACCTCTTGCGAGGTCGTGCGAGCTCAGTAAGATGCAAAAATCGGCTTACTGGGGCGTGGGAGTCAACATGCAGCGCAATAAGCAGGAAAAGTCGGCTTACTGAACGCTTGTGAGGCCGCGCGGGCTCAGTAAGTCGTAAAAATCGGCTTACTGGGGCGTGGGAGTCAACAAGCGGCGCAATAAGCAGCAAAAGTCGGCTTACTAAACGCTTGCGAGGCCGCGCGGGCTCTGTAAGACGCAAAAATCGGCTTACTGGGGCGTACGAGACAAAGTGTGGCGCAATAAGCGGCAAAAGTCGGCTTACTGACCTCTTGCGAGGCCGCGCGGGCTCTGTAAGACGCAAAAAATCGGCTTACTGGGGCGTGGGAGTCAACATGCGGCGCAATAAGCGGCAAAAGTCGACTTACTGAACGCTTGCGAGGCCGCGCGGGCTCTGTAAGACGTAAAAATCGGCTTACTGGGGCGTGGGAGTCAATATGCGGCGCAATAAGCGGCAAAAGTCGGCTTACTGACCGCTTGCGAGGCCGCGCGGGATCTGTAAGACGCAAAAATCGGCTTACTGGGGCGTACGAGACAAAGTGTGGCGCAATAAGCAGCAAAAGTCGGCTTACTGACCTCTTGCGAGACCGGCAAAGACTCGCCCGCGGGCTTGCCCTGCAGCTCCCCCTCAAATAACAGAGGGGCATGCCGCCCCTCCCCCCGCGTAAATATCCGCTATTTCAACACTTTCCGAATCCATTTCAGCTTATCTTTATACGGCGGGAATAAGATGCCCGGCTCGAATTTGGTGCTTCTCGTCAGCACGCTCTTGTGATGGGAAAACAGCTCGAAGCTATGCTGCCCATGATAGCCTCCCATCCCCGAATGGCCGACGCCGCCGAACGGCATATGGTGGTTGACGAGATGGGATATCGTATCGTTCACGCATCCCCCTCCAAAGGATAACTCGCCTAGCACGCGCTCCCGTACCTCTTTATCTTCCGTAAACACGTAGAAAGCAAGCGGTTTCGGACGATTGCGCACCAGTTCGATCGCTTCCTCGAGGCGCGAGTAGGCCAATATCGGAAGCAGCGGACCGAACAGCTCATCCTTCATCGATTCGGCTTCAAGCGCCTTGCTAGAAGACGCGTCTCCAACCGCAAGCAGCGTCGGTTCGATATACAAATCGTCGCGATCGAGGCGCCCGCCATGGACCACAAGATCACGGTCGGCGTCAAGAATGGCCGCGAGCCTATCAAATTGCCGCTCATTCACGATTCGGCCGAAATCCTCGCTTGCCTGAGGATTATCGCTATAAAAGCTGCTGACGGCCTCCTTCATCTTATTGACGAACGCAGCCCTAATCTCCTCGTGCACAAGAACATAATCAGGCGCGACGCACGTCTGACCAGCGTTCAGCCACTTGCCCCAGGCGATCCGTTTCGCGGCTAAATCAAGGTTTGCGGTTTTGTCCACGATGACCGGACTTTTCCCGCCAAGCTCAAGCGTAACGGGCACCAAATTTTTCGCCGCGGCTTCCATCACGATTTTACCCACAGCGATGCTGCCCGTAAAAAATATATAATCGAACGGAGCACGGATCAGCGCCGACGTCACTTCCTTCTCCCCTTCGACCACTCGGACATACGCAGGCTCGAACGTCTCCGCGATCATGCGGCTGATGACGGCGGACACATGCGGAACGCTCTCCGACGGTTTAAGAACCGCGCAATTCCCTGCCGCAATCGCCCCGATCAATGGCTCCAAAATGAGCTGCACCGGGTAATTGTACGGTCCGACAATCAGCACCGTGCCATAGGGCTCGGGGATAATCCTGCTGCGCGCTCCGGCCAAATAAATAGGCGTTCTCACCTTCCGAGGCTTCATCCATTTCTTCAAATGCTTGGCTTGATACGTAATGCTGCTTCGGACAAACCCAAGCTCCGAGCTGTACGCCTCCATCTCGCTTTTACGCAAATCCTTGCGAAGAGCATCTAACAGCTCCCGTTCATAACGAATAATCGCCCTGCGCAATTTGTGTAATTGCTCGATCCGAAAAGCTGCATTCGCCGTTTTTCCTTGACGGAAAAAGCTTGTATGCTCCTCCAGCATTTGAAGCACGCTGTCATTCGTAACCATGTTTGCCCCCCCTTGGCCCCTATTCCTCCAAACAATTATACGCTTCTATTGCCTACCATTTCCCCCGCCAAGCCTTGGGTCAAACCGGCTGTTTATCCGCGGTTGGCAATACGGCGGTGTTCCCGCTCCGAATGCGACGCTGCACCGCTAACAAACGAATAAGGAAACCAACGGCGGCGCACGTCAGTCCAATAATAATGCCGACCCAAAACCCGAACGCTTCAAGGTTCGTCCGAGCCGCCAGCAAATAGCCGGAAGGCACCCCAATAATCCAATACGACACGAACGCGATAATAAAAGGCTGACGCACATCCTTATACCCTCTCAGTACGCCGAGCAGCGAAGCTTGCGCCGCATCAGACAGCTGATAAAAAATGGCGAAAACAAGAAACTGCGCAGCCAGAACAGCCACATCCGTCTCCTCCGTGTAGAGAGAAGCAATCGGTTCGCGGAAGAAATAAAGCAAAATTGCGATGAATCCCATCAAGCCGACACCGCCGCAGACACCAAGCAGCGTATATTGCCGCGCATGCTTCCACTTCTCTCCGCCAACCGAAAAGCCGATTACAATCGTAAGCGCCATAGATATACTAAGCGGGATCATAAAGACAAGGGACGAGAAGTTAAGGGCAATTTGGTGAGCTGCGGTCATCTCCGTATCGAAGAGGTTGCCCACGAAAATCGTCACGATCGAAAAGATACCGACTTCGAAAAAGATGCCGAGTCCGATCGGAATGCCAACAGCCAGCAGCTCCTTCCAAGCCTTCCAGGATGGAAGCGCCCATTCTCGGAACAGACGGTATTGCCGCAGCGCCGCATGTCTAAACGCGACTGCCGCGCTGACCGCAAACATTAGCCAATACGTAATCGCAGTGGCATAACCGGCGCCGACACCGCCAAGCGCGGGAAACCCCATCTTGCCAAATATAAAACCAAAGTTCAGCAGGACGTTGAACGGAACCGCGATCAGCGTAATGAACATGGAGATCCGGGTAAAGCCCTGCGCATCGAAAAAATACCGCAGCACATTAGACGCAAACAGCGGCACAATGCCGATCAGCAGCGCCAGCAAATAGTTGTAAGCAATATGCTGGACCTTGCTTTCGAGCTGCATCGCATCCAAGATCGGCCGAAATGCCGCAAGTCCAACCGCCGCAACGATTAGCGCGATAATGACCGATACATAAAGTGCCTGGCTGACCGACTTTGCGACCTCTCCCCGCTTGCCGGCCCCGATCAATTGGGACACGATCGGCGTGACCGCAAGTAATATGCCGTTAAGCCCGGTAATAATCGGCATCCAAATGCTTGACCCGATGCCTACGCCGACCAAATCTTCGGAGCTGACGCGCCCCGACATCATCGTATCAGCCAAATTCATGGCGTTCAGCCCTACCTGGGTGATCAAAATCGGCCACAATATTTTGAGCAGCAGCTTTGTTTTATCTTTCCACGTGTCCGCGTGATACATGGTTCATCCTCCAAAGAAAACACCCTCCTGCCTTGGAGGGTGTTCACGAATTACCGAATGAGAGTGATTATTCCGTACGTTTCGGCAGCAGCTTCACATATTCATCCGAAATTTTCATTAATTCTAAAATATAATCGTAATCTTCCCGGTACCGGCTGAAATCCTCTACCGGCTCCAGCGTCTTCAGATCAATCGCAGTGCCGTCCTCGAAGCCTTTCCCCGGGACGAACATAATGTCGTTGTTAAAGAAGGATCCCGTCGGCATATAGTAGCGCATGCCAACGACATTTTTCGTCGTGTTCAGCAAATCCTTGCCGAATACCGTATAGCCTTCGTCCTTAAGCGAAATACCGAGCAGGTTGGCGACAGTCGGCACGATATCGACTTGTCCGCCTGTGCCTTCATGAATTCCGCCTTGCACGCCCGGCACATGAACCAGGAATGGAATATTAAAGCGGCTTACACGGTCATCGTATGGTACGCCCAGCACTTCCTCGACCCATTCCGGATCATTCTCTTTTGTCTGAAGGCCGAAGTGGTCTCCGTAGATGACAAGAATGGTATCTTCCCACATGCCGTTCGCTTTTAAACCGTCGATCAGCTCGCCCAGCGCTTTGTCCGTGTAATTGATCGCCGTAATGTAATGGCCGAGCTGCTTGCCGACCAATCGCTGCGGCAGCGTAATGTTTACGAACTCTTTCTTCACCCAGAACGGATGATGGCTGGAAGTCGTTACGAACTGCGCGTAAAACGGTTGTCCTTGCTGATGAAGCTCGGTAAGCTTCTCTAGCCCGACACGGTACATTTCGCCGTCGGATGCGCCAAGCGCGTTGAACTCGTCGTTGACGAAGTTAGGTTTGTCGTAATACTTTGTAAATCCAAGGGCAGGATAAAGCTTATTGCGGTCCCAGAACGTGACATCGTTAACATGGAACGTATTGGACACGTAGTTCTGCCTTGCAAGCAGCCTTGGCATACTTGGGATTTCCCTGTCTCCGAAGCCTTTGGACATTGCGACTGTACCCGTCGGATAAATGCCTGTATTGGCTAGAAATTCAGCGTCGGACGTGTTGCCTTGTCCAATTTGCTGGAAGATGTTCGGGAAGTAGAAGCTTCCGTCTTGAATCAGGTCATTCAGAACGGGCGTTACTTCCTGACCGTCCACTTCAAGCCCTACCATGATGTCTTGGAACGATTCCAGCTGAACGACAATGACGTTCTTGCCCTTAGCCGCTCCATAATATTTGGGCGTGCCCGCTTCCGTTACAGGTTCTTCGTTGCCGGAATAACTATCCTCCAAATGCTCCAGCGTCGCTCTTGTTTCATCCGTTGAACCGTTTTTGATCGCGTTGTTCTCTTTCGTTTCATTAATCGCCATCGCCACCTGGTAGTTCAGTACGCCCAGGCGGTTCGCCTGCACAAGCTCATTCGGAATGTCCAGGTCGGTGCGGATATAGAAAAATGATGCAAGTATTGCGATAACAAGCGCCGCGCCGACATAAAGAGGCTTTGCCGCCGGCTGGCTTTTCTGCTTCTCGCCTTTGCTTTTTAACGTAACCAGATAAAGGACGAGCAATACGGCAAGATCTAGGAACATCGTGTAAAATTTCGGGTGGATGGCGGACTCGACGCTGTCCTTGACCGCTCCAACCTGATCAATGCTGTACAACGCCGTATAGGTCGGAATGCTGCCGAAAAACGAGAAATAAACGCAGCAAGCGAATAATATCAGAGACATCAAGGCGTTCACAGCGCCGAATACGGCCGGTTTCCATCTGGAGGTTGTAATCAGCTCGAATACGCACAATAGGATGAGCACCGCGGCCGCGTCGGAAAGAAGCCTTGTAACCTCGATACTTCCGAACGTAAATTGGCGGAATAAGATCATTTTCAGCATAATCAGAATAAAAGTCGCCCAGAACGGCGCTTTGCGGTATACATTCATAACATAATTCAAGACAATCTCACTCCCTGTCGTTAAACTCCCCTGGTTCTTCATGAGCCATCCAAAAAGAAAAACCGTCAATCGACGGTCCTGCACTTCAAAAAATGTTAACTTTATATTAACGCATCCGGTGGAAGAAATAAATAGGGCCTCACAGTTAATCTTTGTAAGGAAAACGGCTGTCTCTGCGCCGAATAAGAGCAATCCGGGGCAAAAACAGCCGTATGTTCGGGTGAATAGGGTTACCCTTCTTCCCCTTGCCACAATCTGCGGAACGAATCGCTTGTAGCTAAGAGCTTATCCAAATCTCCTTCCGCTTCCACTCGTCCGTCCTTCATGACCAAAATGTGATCGGCCTGCGCGAGCGCCGCCTTTCGGTGCGAAATGACCAAGCATGTTGCGTCTCCGCGCTCCTCGAACAAGCGCGCCCACAGCTTCTGCTCCGTCTCCACGTCCAGCGCGCTGGACAAATCGTCGAAGACGTACAGCTCCGCTTCGCGGACGAGCATGCGCGCAGCCGCGGTGCGCTGCGCCTGTCCGCCTGACAGCTTGACGCCGCGCGGCCCGATGACCGTCTCCAGCCCCGCGGGAAGCTGCTTCAAATCCTCGTCCATAACCGCCGTATGGATCGCTTTATCCAGCTGCCCGCCCCGGTCCCTATGCCCGAGCAAAATATTTTCCCGCAAGGAGTCGCTATATAGTCTTGGAACCTGAGCCGTGTAGGCGCTAACTGGAGGGACAAAAAACGAGCCGGGATCATCAACCTCTGCTCCGTTCCATTTGACCGAGCCGCTGTCCTTCGGCAGCAGACCAAGCAGCGTTCGGGCAAGCGTCGTCTTGCCGGATCCGATCGGTCCGGTCACAACGGTAAACGAACCTCTTTTTAAGGTCAAATTAACACCCTCCACGCCCCGACCGGTCTCCGGATAGCGATATGTCAGTCCGTTAACCTCCAGCATCTGCAACCGCTCGTTGGGCTTGAGCGTCTCACCCTGCTCCGCATCGGCGCTTTCCTGCCGCAAATAGAGCGGCTTAAATGCCGTCAGCACCCGGGCCGGCGCGCCTTGCAGCAGCCAAGTGAGCCGGGACAAAGCGACGCCCATCTGCTTAAAGTAGGTCAAAAACTTCCCGAAGTTCGCAATAAATTGCGTCACGAACGTTAAATAGTAGACGAACAACGCAAAGTCGCCTACCGCAAAATCTCCCCCGCGCATCTTCGAGCCCGCGAGCAGCAGGATGAGTCCGGTCCCCAGATTGACCGTATTCGAAAAGATCGAATCGAGCCCCTCTGTCATCAGCTTATCCTTCAGCATCGTTTTCCTTCTCGTATCGTTCAGCTCTCTGAAGCGGTCGACAACCCGCTTCTCGGCTCCGGCTACTTGAATCGCCTGCACATTGCCGAACATATCGCTGATCGCGCCCGTCACTTGGGACGTTGCCTCACGGCTGGCTGAGCGGTATTTCTGCAGCCGGGTGGTCGCCAGCTGCGCCGCAATGACGACAAGCACCAGCGGCAGGAAAACAAGCAATGTCATTTGGGCGTCGATGCGGATCAGAATAAAACAAGATACAACCGCGAAGCAGGTCATGCCGAACACGTCGACCGACCAGCTGACCGCTTCTTCGGATTGATCGACATCATCGCGGAAATGGCTGATCGCCTCGCCCGGCGAGCAAGGGATAGCCTTCGCCCCCGGCTCCTTCAATACGTGCTCAAGCAAATTCCGCCTGAGGAGCATGCCCATCCGGAAGCGGAAATTTACATCGGTAATGAACCCGATCCAGATTGTCGCGCTTCTCGCCAGCGCCGCCCCAAGCAGCAGAGCCACCAGTACGCCTGTTCCGATGGCCGCCGCTCCTTCCAATTCCAGAGAATCAAAAAAAGCTTTTGTAATAAGTCCCGGGAATATCGGCATGAGATAGATAACGGTCCACATGACGGCATTGGATATGTACCAAGCCTTGCGGTAACCGATCAGCCTCATCATATACTGAAACGTGCTCATGCCATCACCTCCTCTAGCCCGGCCGCAAGCATCCGGCTGAATCGCGACGTTGGATCGCCTGCAAGCTTAACCCGCTCCCCGGCTTCAACAATACGGCCTTGCTCTAATATAACGATGCGATCCGCCCGCTGGATGGTGGCCAACCGATGAGCGATAATGACGCAGGTCCTCTCCTTCAGCAGCTTATCGACCGCCTTCTCCAGCCGATGCTCGGTTAACGGATCGAGACGCGAGGACGCTTCGTCCAAGATGACAAGTCCCGGGTTATTGAGGAACACGCGCGCGAACGCAAGCAGCTGCGCTTCGCCTGCCGACAGGCTGCCGCCTCCGGAATCCAGCCTTGTATCCAGACCGTTCGGCAAGGAGCCGTACCACTCCCCTAAACCGAGATCGTTCAGCACCTCTTCGATCGACGAATCCGGAATGCTTCTATTATAAAAGGTAAGATTATCCCGGACGCTTCCTTGAATGATCTCAATGTTCTGCGTAACCATCGCAACCTTATCCCTTAGATGCGAAAGCTTGCAGTCCCGAATATCTACGCCGCTGAGCTTGATGCTGCCCTGCTGCGGATCATAGAAACGAAGCAGGAGACGGGCGATCGTTGTTTTGCCGCTCCCCGTCCGGCCCAGCAGGCCAAGCACTTCGCCCGGCTTCAGCTCGATGTTAATGTCCGCCAGCGTCTGTTTTTCATCGTAGCCGAACGATAGATGATCGAAATGGACGGCCAATGGACCGTCCGGCAGCATGCGGCCGGCACCATCCTGCACCTTCGGCTGCAGGCTGAACAAGTCTCGAATTCGCTGGAGACTCGCGTCCGCCTTTTGCAGATCTTCGATTTGCGTTCTAATTTTCTCGATTGGCTTGGCCAGCAGCTCCGTATAGAAGAAGATCAGGTATACCGTTCCGATCGTAATGCTCCCCGACTTCCAGAGCAGCGCGCTGATAATAAAAGCCATCGCGTTGCCAAGCGCGAATACGATAATGGTCGTAATCCACATCGACGCGAAGCCGAGGAACGCCTTCTTCCGCAGCGGCAGCATCCGTCTTAGCAGCGAGAAGAAGCGCCTCATCACAAAGCCTGACGCCCCGTTCGCGCGCGTATCCTCGGTTCCTTCCAGATGCTCGCCGATAAAGCCGTAAAACTCCGCGTTGACGCTGCGCCACTCCTGCCATACCGGAGCCGCGAACTTGCGAATCCACTGTATGACAAATACGGCGAAAAAAATAAACAGCAGCATTCCCGCCCCAACCCAAACGTTCTCACGGAACAGCAGCACGATAATGCCGATCATGAGAATAAGATTGCCGGCTAAATGGATAATGAAGCTGGAGAAAAAGTTCGCCAAGGCGTTCACGTCACCGTCCACCCTTTCAATCAGGGAGCCCGATGTGTTGGATTTATGAAACGTCATATCCAGCCTTAGGCAATGCTCCGCCAGGTCGCCCCGCAGACGGTTCGTTGTTCTCCAGGCCAGGTTCTCGCTAACGTAAGTCGCAATCACGCTAATGATCTGTCCGACAAGCGAAAAGCCGATAAAAATCAATGCCGCGTATAAGAGCAGCTCGAGCGGCTTATCCGATTTAGCCGTATCGATAAAATAACGGATAATTTGCGGATTAATCAGCTGCAAGCCAATGGAAATAAATAATAAAATCGTAAGTCCAATCAAAGCGGACTTCTGAGGAAACAAATAAGTGCGTAACATACTGTATCGGTGGTTCGCAGGCGGAGCTGCAGCTTGCTTGTTCATAACATTCCTTTCCAGTCTAGCGGTACAATCGGATGTTGTAAGCAATAGACATGTCTGATATGATTTTTACAGATTGGGCGCTCTTTCGACAATGATCGCCTATATGTACAAAGGAGGAAAAGTCTTGAGTTCATTCGATAACAATAACAACGATTCTAACGGGCAGCAAGGACAGCCGAGCGGCAGCCCAAGCGAACCGAATACACAGGAATCCCGCGCTCAAGAACCAAATGTTCAAGAAGCCGGCGCGCAAGCCGTTTCGGAGAATGGTACCGGTTTTGAACCGAACCGTCAGCCTGAGCCGCAGCAGCCGCAGGGGCAGCAGACTCAGCCGGCAAGCGCGCCGCAGCCTCAGTATCAGCAGCCAAATCCGGCGCACGGATCCTATTCTTATCAGCAACAGGGATATCCGCAGCAAGGCTACCAGCAAACGGGCTCGCAGCCGAACTATTCCCAAGCCAGCCCGAACGCTCCGCAACAGGGAACGCAGCAGCAATCGTATTATCAACAGCCGGTGTTCCAGCAGCCATACGATCAGCAAACAAACGGCTACCCGCAGCAGCCGCCATATTACCAGCCGCCGAAAACGAACACAAAATCCATTACCGCTTTGGTGCTTGGCATTTGTTCGATCGTCATTCCTTACATCGGCTTCCTGCCCGGTATTATCGGCATTATCGTGTCGGCCCTATCGTTCAAGGAGCTGAAAAGAACCGGGGAACAGGGCCGCGGCCTTTCCATCGCCGGCTTGGTCTGCAGCATCCTCGGCACGCTGTTCTGGGGAATCATCGGCATCATCATTATTATCGTGATTATCGTCGCAGCAAGCGAATCGGGTAACAATTATTACTACTAGTACGAGTTAGGAGCTATGCCAGAATGACCAAGCTTATATCCTGGAACGTGAACGGACTTCGCGCTTGCGTGAACAAGGGCTTCCTGGACTACTTTCACACGAGCGGCGCCGATCTGTTCTGTCTCCAGGAAACGAAACTGCAGGAGGGGCAAATCGATTTGTCCCTCGGCGAGGATGTTTATTGCTACTGGAATTACGCCGAGAAAAAGGGGTATTCCGGTACGGCTATTTTCTCCAAAATAAAACCTATTTCGGTCTGGTACGGTCTTGAGGAGAATGATGAGCCTGAGGGCCGGACGATTACGCTGGAATTCGAAGATTATTATCTCGTAAACGTCTATACGCCGAATGCGAGACGCGATCTTTCCAGACTGGATTACCGGCTTGAATGGGAAAACCGTTTCCTCGATTATCTTCAAGGACTCGACCGTCTCAAGCCGGTCATCGTCTGCGGCGATTTGAACGTGGCTCACCAAGAGATCGACTTAAAAAACGCCAAGTCCAATCACGGAAATTCCGGCTTTACCGCCGAGGAACGCGCCTGCATGACGCGGCTTCTCGACTCCGGCTTCATCGATTCCTTCCGTCATCTCTATCCCGACCGGACCGACGCTTTCACTTGGTGGTCCTTCATGCCGAAGGTCCGTGAACGGAACGTCGGCTGGCGCATCGACTATTTCCTCGTATCCGCTAGGTTCGCTGACCGTATTGCGGATGCAGGAATTGACGCAGACGTCATGGGGAGCGATCATTGTCCCGTAACGCTGAAGCTGGCTTAATGAAAGTCCTTGTCTATGTGGATCTCCCGCATAGGCAAGGACTTTTTCCTTACCGAGGAGCTCTCGTCCCGGCTGACCAGCCTAACTGGACGATGTTGGGATATAACGTCTGAGCCAGCTGCCGAACGCGCCCGGATTCCGGCTTTGAATAAGCACGGTTCCTTCCCCGCGGAACCGGCAAACAAGCATTTCCCCGCTTTTTATGCTGGATATCCAGCCTTTCGACGACTTCTCGATGTTGTAAGCCATTGTGCTTGGCCATGCGACAAGATGCCCGTTATCGATAACGATCTCTTCCCCCGGCCCAAGCTTCACTTCCTCGATCGCGCCGAAGGAAGACAGGAACACCGTGCCGCGGCCGCTTATCTCCACCACGAAGAAGCCTTCGCCGGAAAAGATGCCTTTGCTTAAATTTTGCATTCTCGTGCTAACCTCAATGCCCTCCGTTGCCGCTAGAAAACCATCCTTCTGAACAAGCAGCGTGCTTCTTCCGTCGAGCTCGACCGCATGGATGTCGCCAAGCGACTTCGGGGCAAGCATCAGCTCCCCGCCGCCGCGCGCCGCGTTCACTTCCTGGAAAAAGAAGCTTTCGCCGCTCAGCATTCTGCCAATGCCCTTCAGAACGCCGCCGTCCGTCGTGCCTTTCAATTCAAGCGTCGGCGACATCGACACCATCGCGCCGGATTCCGCTTTCACCCGTTCGCCTTGTCCAAGACTCAAACGCAGCATCGCAAACGCGCCTTTATTCAAAACCTCATGTTGCATCCTATTTCCTCCTCAACTGGGCGATGTACGGATCTTTGTAAAGATATAACTACAGTATAACGGATATAACCGAACATGTGTATTCATTTAAAAATGTACACCGTCTGGACAGGCGGGACAAGGTAGAGATTAATTATAGCTTTTGTTTCACCTTGCGCCCTTTCCGGCGATGACTTAGAGTTCTTTTTAGCGATTGAAAATAATGAAAATAATTCCACCGCAAAAAGGAGATTAATCATGAAAGGTTTACACTGGGAGGACTGCCCGCAGGACGTTAAGCGTCAGGCGCACCTCGCCGCACAATACATGCAAGATTATTTGAAAGACGCGCTCACAGGCGTATATGTACACGGCTCGCTATGTCTTGGCGCGTTCTATCCGGAGCGCAGCGATCTGGATATGCTGGTCATTATAAACCGTCCGCTCACGGTCCATGAAAGATATCGGCTGATGGTTGCGTTTCTTGGTTTCCACCAGACTCCGGCACCGATTGAAATCAGCATCATGCTGCAGCAGGATTTGAAGGAATGGAAGCATCCTGCTCCGTATCAATTCCACTTCAGCGACTATTGGCGCAAGCGGTACGCGGACATGGTCTATTGGGAAGACGCAAGCTTCTGGGACTATGAAGGCGATCGGACCGATATAGATTTGGCCTGCCATGTTTCCTTAACGAGACAGTTCGGCATAACGCTGCTCGGTCCGCCTGCGGACGAAATATTCCCCGCTGTGCCGGAGGCCGATTTCTGGGACTCGATCCGGAGCGGAGCCGAAGGCCTTATGAGAGAGGCGGCCGGAGAGGAATCGCTTTGCGTGGAGGAAGCGGAAGCGCTTGGTGTCGTAACGCTTCTTCGCATTTGGTCCTATCAAGAGCATGGCGTCTTTTTCTCAAAGGCGGAAGCTGCCGAATGGGCGGTAACGAAGCTTCCGGCAAAGCTGTCCCCTATTCCGCGCGGCGCCGTCGAGGTGTATCTCGGACAACGAACCTCCTTCCGTTGCTCTCCGCAGGACTGGAATGAGCTGAGGACCATGCTGCTTACCTATTGCCCTGACTCGGCCTTCCAATCCGCGTAGGCTGAGGGGCTTGAAAGGCTCCTCGGCCAACCCCCGGCATCAATTACGCGCTACTCCCCTCTCTTCGACTGACCCGATACCTGTAATTTAAGCTCTCCTCCGTCTTAAGTCCGATCCGAACATCAATCCCCAGCAGCTATATCAAAATGCTATTTTATGGCATGATAGGCGGTAGAAATCGTTGCGGAGGTGCGAAGTTGGATACATCTGTAAAACGAAGTTCTCTTTCAATTATTCTACACATGCTAAGGCGAGCCAAACGACACGGCCTCTCCTACGCAGGTGTCAGCGCGATGGCTGTTGCGGCTTCTCTGCTCCCTGTCGGGTGGGCTGAGGCGATGCGGCTGTTATTCGACGCAGCCTACGCCCTGGACAGCGGCGCGCTGCAGACGGCCGCGATATGGTTCGGCGCCGTGTTTGCAGCTGAGGTAACCATCGTGACGGCACAAGCTTTCCTTATGCAGCGGCTGTCCAACAACACAACCTTGGATTTGCAGCGGGACGTGCTGAACAACCTGTTCGTCATGCGCCTTGCCAAGTTTAGCGGCTGGCATACCGGGGATAAGCTGCAGCGGCTGAATCAGTCCGCCGTCAGCGCCCAGACCGGCATGAACCAAAAGCTGCCCGAGCTGGTGCAAAACGTTCTTTCGATCGTGTTTTTATTCGCCTATCTGACCATTCTCACTTGGGAGCTCATGGCCGGCGCAATCGTTGCCGCTCTGCTCATCCCCCTCCTCAGCAATTGGCTGAGCAAGCCGATTCGAACCAATCAAGAACGCACCAATGAGAATCAGGCGGTAACGGACGCAGCGCTGCTCGATCAACTGCAGGGAGCTGAGGTTGCCCGCAGCTATGGACTCCGTCCCCATTTCAACAAAAGATGGGAAGCAGCCTGGGAAGCGACAAGAAAGCGCTGGCTTCGGACGGACGTGCTTCGAAGCGTGATGAACGCATCGGTCGGGGCCGGGTTTTCGCTCGGTCAAGCATATGTTCTTGGCATGGGCGCCTGGATGGTCACCCAAGGAACGCTCGGCATCGGCGCGATAGCCGCGTTTATACTGTCCTATGAACGCATCGTATTTCCGCTTGCCTATTTAGCCAACACGTGGGCGGCCGTACAGGACTCGCTTGCCCATGCCGGACGCGTGCTCGAGTTAGCCGAAGAACCTGCGCGAGCCGCGCCCTCTTCGAGCCATGCAACGATGAATCATGCACCCGATCTGCCCGAACGGGCCGATATTCAGCTGGAGAACGTGGCCTTCCAATATGGCGGTATGCCCGTGCTTCAGCAGTTCACCGCGACCTTCCGGCACGGCCGCACAACCGCCGTCGTCGGCCCCAGCGGCAGCGGAAAGAGCACGCTGCTCAAGCTGCTCCTCGGCTTATATCCGCCGGATTCCGGATCTATCCGGTACGGGAACGTTGAACTGAATCCGAACAATTGGAGGGCATGGCGGGAAACGGCCGCTTACCTCCCGCAAAACGCCGCCATGCTCGACGCCACAGTAGCCGAAAATATTCGAATCGGCAAGCTGAATGCGAGCGATGAGGAAGTGCGGGAAGCCGCGTTGCTCGCGAATGCCCATTCCTTCATCGAGACGCTGCCTGACGGGTATAATCACCGTCTTGGCGAAGGAGGCGGAAGACTGTCAGGGGGACAGCAGCAGCGTTTGGCGTTAGCCCGGGCTTACGTCCGCAACCCCCGCATTCTGCTGTTGGACGAACCGACATCCGCGCTCGACGCCGCCAATGAGGCGCTCATGCAGGAATCGCTTCGCTCGATCATGCGGGACCGCACGGTTATTGTAGTCGCCCACCGCTTATCTACCGTACGAGACGCCGATTGCATCCTTTACGTGGAAGACGGCCGTGTTGTTGAGGCCGGCACGCACGGAGAGCTCATGAGCCTGCAGGGCCGTTACGCCGCGCTCGTTCAAGCGGGCGACTGGGCGGATGCAGCGGAAGGAGGATTAGCTTAATGAAGATAAAAACGTCCCCGATTAGCGCCAGCCCCCGGATCCGGGAGCTAATCCCGCTGCTGTGGAGCCGAATGGGCCCCGGCAAGCTATTATTTGTACTCGCCCTCTTATTTTGTATGGGTGACATCGTTGTCCAAATGCTGATTCCTTATTTGCTGGAAATGTATTTTAATAGGCTGGAGTCCGGCGACCTCTCTCAAGTGGGTTATTTGCTGGTTGGATTCAACGTTGTGCTGCTATCGCTCAATGCGCTAGGCATTTTAGGACATTATTTGAAGCAAAACAACGTCAGCATCCTGCACCGCAACATCGCCATGGACCTTGTGGACCATACGCAGAGACTGCCGTTAGAGAACGCTCAAGCTTCCCATTCCGCAGATCTCTCCCAGCGGATTACGTGGGACTCCAATAAAGTGACGC
This sequence comes from Paenibacillus nanensis, assembly GCF_003583765.1. Lineage (GTDB taxonomy): Bacteria > Bacillota > Bacilli > Paenibacillales > Paenibacillaceae > Pristimantibacillus > Pristimantibacillus nanensis. The sequence goes on along the minus strand of NZ_QXQA01000001.1, from coordinate 511,047 downwards.
AGCTGCTTGTAACCGTATTCAATAATATGGGCAGCCAGATGATTCTATTATTGCTGGCCTGCGTGTACATGCTGACGCTGCATTGGCAAGTGGCGTTGGGCACGATGATCTTAATGCCTCTAAGCCTGCTTGGCAGCCATCTTCTGCGGCACCGTCTGCATCGGGTCGCCAAGGATGCGGCCGATCAGGAAAGCGTGGTTAAGCAATGCCAGCAGGACGCGCTGCAAGGAATGGAAATGCTCCGCGCATTCGATGCGCAAGACTGGATGACGGAACGCTTCCTCGCGGAACGTAAAAAGCTGAATGCGCTATATATGCGCCGAATGTGGTGGCAGCAGCTCGTGCACGGCGTGTCGGTCACTTCCGCCCTATTCATTACTTGGGGCACGATCCTGATTGTGGCTTGGCTGGCGGTTGAAGGCAAAATCCAGCTTGGCGCGCTGATGGCCTTTTTTGTTCTCATATGGAGGGTATACAACCCGCTTCTCAATCTTGGCAGGCTTTGGGGCGAAGCGCAGGAGGCCAAAGGCGCCGCGGCAAGGATCGCCGGCATTTGGCGGGTGAAGACGGAGCCCGCCTCCCAATACCTCGAGCCGACGGTTAAAGGCGATGCGGCAGGAGCTTCTCTTGCATGGATAAACCTTGCGTTCCGCTATGAAGAGAATGCCGGTATTCAGCAGCAGCAAGAGCAGGAGGACCGGCCGGGTTCAAGCACGGAGACTCTGCTCAGCGGATTTCACTTATCGATTAAACCCGCCGCCTTCATCGCGATTGTTGGCTCCAGCGGCTCCGGCAAATCGACGGTCGCCAAGCTGGGCGCGGGACTGCTGTTCCCCCTTCAAGGCGAGGTGAAAATTTGCGGCGAGTCCACCCTGCATGATGCCGAGAGAGCTAGACAGTATGTAGCGTACGTGCCGCAAAACCCTTATCTGTTCGCCGGGACAATCCGGGACAACTTGCTAATGGCGAAGCCCGACGCCAGCGACGAAGAAATCATTCAAGCCGCAGTCGCGGCTGAAGCGCATGCCTTTATTCAAGCGCTCCCTGACGGATACGACACCCTTCTAAAAGAACACGGCAGCTCCTTAAGCGGAGGCCAGAGACAGAGGCTGGCAATCGCCCGAGCGATATTGGCCGATCGTCCGGTATGGATATTCGACGAAGCGACCTCCGCTCTTGATCTGGATACGGAGCGCCGCGTAATGGAAGCCGTGCTGCAGCGAGCAAGAAAACGCGGAAGCGCCGTACTTGTCATCGCCCACCGGCTGTCAACCGTTCAGGAAGCCGATACGATTATCGCGATGGAGAACGGTGTCATCATGGAGAAAGGGACGCACCGCGAGCTCCTTCTGCTGGAGAACGGCGTGTACCGGCGTCTGTGGGAACAAATGGAGAGAAGCGATTCGGAGGTCGCGCATTCCATATAAAACGGGAGCGGTCGGCCGCTCCCGTCTCGTTCTTGCTATTCGCTCTCTTCAAAGGATAAGTTTTCCGGCTCGTCCCTTAGACCCGGATCCGCTCCCAGCTGCATATTCGTGCTCGGCGTCTTCAGATCGACGGCTTCAAAGGAGAAGCCGTCCATCCATACTTTTCCTCTGCCCGTCAGAAGAATGCCGAACGATATCGAGGCGCTGTCCGCCGGCACGTCCAGCACGACCGAATAATGCTGCCACGGCAAACTGCCATTGATAGGCCTGTTGCTCATATTATCGAACTGGATCGTATCGCCTTCCGCATTGTCCACTCTCATCCATAATCCGGCGAAATGCTCCACGTTCTCCGCTTTCACGAAGGCCGATAGACGAATCCGTTCCCCTTTGTATTTGTCCGATTTGAATTGCTGCATGACCGTCGCGAATTGCGTCTCCGACGTTGCGGTTATCGACTTCAAATAACCGGACACCTTGCCCATATGCACGGTCTCCCGGTCAATCCCCATCTCGTAATGCGCCGGATCGCTCCCGCTTAACAACCAGCCTTTAATCGTTCCCGCTTCTTTCATATCCGCTCTCTCCTCTCGAGTCTTGGGGCGCTGCCGAACGGTGCCCATCACCTTCCGGTAACGGCCCGGAGGCATGCCGAATTCCTTCTTGAATGCGCGGGTGAACGCTTCTTGTGATTCGAAGCGGCACCTGAACGCGATGCTGATAATGTTTTCCTCCGAATAGATTAGCAGTGCCGAAGCAGTGGCCAGCCTCCTCGACCGGATATAGTCCGCAACGCTCATGCCTATCTGGCTTAGGAAGATACGATGGAAATGGTACATGGAGAAGCCCGCTGCGGCCGCAACGCTCTCAAGGGTCAACTCTTCCTCCAAATTCGTCTCGACGAAATGCAGGGCTTGAACAAGTTGAGGATGGTAGCTCACGTGATCACCTCTTGTATGAAGAATAACACGTTCCTAACCGCTAATTTTTGATTTAAATTGCGGTATTCGATGCGCGAACGAAAAGCCCCGCTCCCGAAGCGGGAACAGGGCTCGCGATTAACTAATCCGCAGCTGGCTTAAAATTTGCGGATCCTTTATTTTATGATCCTCTGCAAGCATTACCACTTTGGACAAAATTTCTGCGGTTCTTGGGTCCTCGTCCAGGAACGGGAGAAACAGTCGGCCTCGATGCTGGGAGTGAACGGGGATAATATGCAGAGCCCCTCGGGCTTGCATATGCGCGACTCCGCTTCCTAGATGCACGCTGTATCCGCCGAGCTTCCCGTCGATTATGACATAATTCCCTTCGAGTCTAACATTCGTAAGCTTAAGAAGTCGCAGCGACTCTTGAACGACCGCCTTTCTCATTTCGACCGTGCTCAAGCTTGCCTCCGGATCAACGCCGCCAATATGGGCGACGCTGACGACAAGATCGACGTCCCGCATCGTTTCGGAGAACAGAACGGGCGGAATTTGCTCAAATGGCACAGGCTTGTAGGTCGAACGGTCATAGAACCGGACGGTTTCCAGAACGGGAGCCTCTACGTCGGAAGGAGAGAACCAGTCCGCCATTGCATGTAACGCCGCTATAACGTTATGCGTATAGTCGACCTTTTGGAGCCCTTCCTCATAGCTGACTGTCCAGCGTCTGCTTCGCAGCAGCGCGGCCGTTTTCCTTGGCTGGACTTGATGTCCCGCATATCTCCGGCTGACCATGCCGCTTGCAAGCTCATCCGCATTGGGAAGGTATAGCTCCCGGAATACCTGCTTGAACGGCTGCCGCAGCTGCCTTGCAAAAACATACTGCTGGTATTCGCCCCATCTCCCGCTTTTGTACAAATGAACAGGATGCGCTATCTGCAGCGCATCGGACTCGCCGATTGGCGTATCGCCATTGGTTACATCCGTCAGGCAGTCGCCCTCCGGCTTGTAGAAGCCGAGCTTCTCGCCTGCTTGAAAGACTAGAGCGCGGACAAGCGGCTCAATGACGGGATTCGCGCATAGCGCCTTCAGCTCGCTTGGCAAAAAAACGCTTTCCTTCTCCATGGAACGTTCCAGCTCAGCCTTGGCGCGTCGGTACTGGTCCGTCAGCTCTGACTTCAGTTCCTTCAGCATTTCGATATAGGGATGCTTCTTTAGATCGGAAGGCACCGATTTTAACGGTTTGCCTTTGCGCACAATTCGAATGTCCGCGCTTCCTTTTTCATCGACCGTGAGCTCAGCGGTTGTCGCTTCATCCAGCGAATGCGGCTGAAAGCTCTCGCGCATACCTGCAACCTTGTTTGCTTCCATGGCCCATGTCAGCCGAATCACGTCTTTGAAGCCGGCATTACGCGCTAAATTGCCTAACGCAATAGCGGCCGCTGTCGATTCGCTGGCGCGCCTCTGAGCGCCGAACGATTTGCTCTGCTTGAGAAACTGATGAATGAAATCGTACCGCTCCCGAAGATCCTTGCCCCCGTCATCCTGTAACGGGATCAGGCTATAGCAAAGCAGATGATCCTTATTCCGTTTCTCTTCCGCCGATTTTTTCATCGCGCTTGGATCGAGCCTGCCAAGTACGGCATCGGCGAATAATTGCGATCTTCGATGATTCGCCCCGCCCGAAATATACTTGGCGCAATCATAAAGCACAGCGAACCGCTGCTCGCCAAGCTGGCGGTACGCGTCCATAAACCATTCGATATCGAACGCGCCGTCATTGAAATCCTTCGCCCCGATCGGCGAATAATGGGCTACAACCGCTTCCTTCTCCTTCGAAAATCCTTCGTTCACATGCGCATGGAAATACCATGCTCCGGTCCGAAGCCCTTCCCAGCCCAAATATTCCGTGACGATGTCGATCCATTGCGGCGCGTACATAGCGGCTTCCAACAGACGCTTTTCCGGCATGTTTGTGCCTTTCAGCATCTCTCTCAGCGTATGGGCGTCTTCGCCTGGCAGCGGATGCGCAATGCGGAGCAAATAGCTGAACGACTCCTTCTTCGTCGCGTTGGCGCCGCGTCCGTACATATAGCCCCGCACAAACGCGTCTTTCCCAAGCCCGTCTATCAATTTAAGCCAATACGCCATTCCTTCTATACGGTGGAAGGAATTGACCAGCTCGGTGGCGTCCGTCGGCAAGTCGCCTCTTTCCAGCTCAATTTCTAAGAGCCGCCCGATAATGTTGTCATAGATCGGCTTCCAATCGATCCGGCCGAGTCCGTCATCCACGCTTCGTTCGCTCGTGATGTACCGCATATAAGACGCGCGGCCTTTGCCGGTCAGCCATTCCTTAAGCAGCTCGTTCTCGCCAATGATTCCTTCGCAGCATGCCCTGGCATAATCCGTATTGTGAAAGACGGTGTGGAAGCTCTCTTCGTTGACCTCATGCTCTCTCAAATAAGTGATGTGGAAGTAGCGCCGAAACGAATCGGCGTCATAAATCGAGCTGCGCACCAGCTGCGCCCACGGCTCTCCCGCTCTATAGCGGCCCCAGCCTTGGTCATCCTTTCCCTTATCCCGCTGCGATTCGACTTTGAGCGAAATCACATAGGCGGGATAGACGGCTTCAAATAAGTCCCGCTCATCGCTTTCCAGCAAATATAAACCGATAAGCTCTCGGACATGCTTTCTGAACGTTAATGCCTGAACGATTTCTCCAACGCTGCGCATCCATTCCTTCGGAAAAATGCGCTCGATTGCTTTATCCCTTTTCGCCGCTTCCCCCAAGCTTTCCAGCCACTGGTTAATCGTAGGGGAGTAAAAGAAAATTTCCAACGACAACAATTCATCCGTCTTCCAGCCGCTTTTAGCTAAGAAATGCGACCATACCTCGGGCAAAGGATAATCCTCAATCGACGCTTTGCCGCCGCGAATTCTTCCGGCCCAGCTGAGCGGCTCCATCCGGTCTCCCAGCAAGCAGGTCGTTTTTGAACCGTCATATTGCTCGTACTCATATTCATAATACCGATGACTGTGTATTAATTGGTCTAACCCTTCCAAAAACATTTTTACGGACTGGACCGGCATTTGGAATAAACGGTCCAGCTCCCGTTCATTTATTTGGGGCCACTCACACAGCCATTGCTCGGCAAGCGCCGGATCAAATAAACCAAAGCCGTTCTCCCGCGTATAGTTGTCTTTGCGGCCCAGCCTGCGGATAAATTGCCGCTCTCTTTCCGTTACATCCCGCAATGAATGAATTTGGGGAAGGAGCTTTTCCATCAGCGCCGAATGCTCCTCCTTATCGCTCATTTCAGCGGCGATCTCGAGCGCCGCGATCCGCTGAAGCTCGTTGCGCGATTGCAGAAGCTTAGTCAATGACGTTACCTGATTCTCCGGCGGCTGGCCAAGCAGCACAGCGATCGCATTCTGCCTAAGCGAGCCCGTTTTTAGCTTGAGGACCTCGATAATAGGGCTCAGCTCATCCTCGCGCAAAACGATGCTTTTCACTCTTTCAAGCGCGATTTCCCTTATCCTCATGCTTTTATCGTTCAGACAGCTTAACAAAAAAGCCCGCTGCTTCGCGTTATCCGTATCCTCCAGAAAATAGCGGATAAATTCAATACGGACATCAGGGCTAATCCAATCCGCCCACTGCAGCAGCTCCGTAATCCATTGGGTATCCCGATCATAGGCGATGAGATACAGCAGCTTTTTAAAGGGGAGGTCGGCGTTGTATTCGACATGGATATGCTCCAGCGCTTTAGAGGCTTGCGCGTATTTGCGGTTGTTTATGCTGAGCAGCATATCTTTTATTTTCCGGAAATCCCGCTCGCGTTCCGTCTTCTCCGCCAATTGCGGCGTTCGCGTGATCGCAAACTTTTCGTCTTCCGGCTGCCAGAAGTAGCCCACGGAGTAACAATAGTTCGTCAAAATCCAATATTGCAGCTCGGGGTCCGCCTCATCCAAATGCGCTCTGGCTATGCGAAATTGAACCTCGCTGTTCTGGCTGTCGGCGAGAATATACATCGCGACGATTTTCTGGTTGATCTCGCCGCGGTTCATTATCGCTTCCACCGCCCGAACCAAATCCCGCTCCTCATGCACGGCCGTCGCCCACAGCGACGCATACAATGCAATGGAATCGCGGCTGCTCAGCCCCTCCGCTCTGCGCTTATCGTCGGTTAGCGCCTCATACACTTTATCCAGCATTTTTTGGGCGACGCGAGAATTGGCGGCTTCTAACGGCAAGCCCGTCCAGACGCTTAGACCGCGCACGACTGAGCTGAAACGAATATAATCGTTATCGATAATTATCTTGAGGATGTACAGGTTCGCGGCCAACGTTCCTTCATCCATGCGCTCAACAATGGTCTGGCGAAGTCCCTCTTGAAGACGGGCGGCAATGAGCAAATCGCCAATCATTCGATAAGCCGATTCGTCATGGCTCATGAAAATGCCCTTCACCATCTCATTCGTAAGCAGCGCCGTCTGGTTTTCTCCAAATATAATATCTTGGAGCGCCTCTTTCACCGTCTCGTTGCCGTTGTCCAGCTCGAAAGCGATCCTTTCGCTAATGATGGGATCTAGATGCCTGTAATAATTGTAACTGTATTGGCGGTCGGTTAAATACGCGTTGAGCGAAAATCCGTTGCCGTGCATATGAAGGATCGAACCCATTTTTTTAAGAATGACAGGTATTTGCACCTCGGAATCCGCCGTTCGGAACGGCCTCCTGGCATATCCCGTTGCATAAGGATATTCCGGATTGTGCCGGATGACGTAACGCAACAAATCGCCGGCGTCGCGGCCGAGCAGAAGATCCAGCGTTTCGGCAAGCGGCTCTAGCTTTGCGTTCCGATCCTCTCCGGGCGTCAGCTTCTCGAGCTCTTCTTGAACCTCCAAAAAGGGCTCCTTCCTAAAGTTCTCGTTCAACGAAGCAACTAATCCGCATAACCGGCTCAAACGTCCCTTTACCTTGCTGGCTTTCTTATGGAGCATTTCGTTAAAGACCTGTCCTTCTTCCCTCACGTCTCGTCTCCTCCTTACCACATCGCTCCGGCAAGCATCGTAAGCCGCATAAAAACAATTTCGTCGCCGTCTTCTATGTTCAGCCGTTCCTCCAAGGCGGTTACTTCTTCCTCGCGTATAAAAACACGGTAAAGTCCATCCTCGTAAGCAAGGATGGCGGCATGCACGGAATCCCGGGTAGGGGGCGGATTCTCGTTATAGATGTGGCCAAAGCCGACTTTACCCGCGCTCCCTTGGGCTTGAATCTCTTCATTTGTCAAATACTTGATGAGAGAGGCATCGCTTTGTCCGTTTTGTAACGCCTTTATGTTGCGCGTTACGATTGCGGCAATCAGGCCCCGCAGCGTGCCCGGATGGGCGTCCAGCTCGATCTCTACCCTTTCCAAATAACGGTTGCGGCGCCCGATGCTTTTGACTACTGCAAACAGCTTCATGCCGATTCCTCCCCTAGTGAGCCTATTCCCGGATCTCGAAATTATTCATACGCGGCTCCGGCATAGTTCTTCACCACGTCGCGGACGAGAGAGAACACTTCGCCGTTCGTCAGACGCGAAGGGTCGACGACCGATTGCACCGTCTCTGCGCTCAGCCAGCCCCGGGCTGTCAGCTCGCTCAGCGCACCGTTCCGGTCGGCGTTAACCCCCGCCGTTAAGCAGACCGTATAAGCCAGCTGCTCCAGCGTAAGCGGAAGCTTGCTCGGCTCGTCTAGCCCCTCCAGCGCAGCATAAGGATTGCCGGTAAAATAATCCGCGTGAACCGTCTTCACCATCGCCATGCTGTTCGCGAACCGCTCCGCGTTCGATGCCCCGTCTAGGTCGAACGCCTCGTTAAATTCGCCGCCGAATGCAAGCGACATGCTGACGGCCGCCATCAAGCCTTTATAATGCTTATGCTTCGCATATTCTGGAACCGGGAACTTGGCCCATGCGAGGTCCATCCCCTGCTCGGCGAGCCTGCTTTGCAGCTCCTGAATCGCATCCCGGGATGCCGACAGCTCCCGGAAGGTCATTCCCTTCTCCTGCGCCAGCTTCGCCGCGGCTCCCGCCGCTTCTCCCGTGGCCATGCCAAGCGGAATGACGCGTGCGCTTCCGTGAGGAATCGAATCAAAGCTGGCTGCCCGGCCGACAACCAGGAGGTTGTCCACCTTCAGAGGAACGAGCGAACGGAACGGCACTCCATATTGCTGAGGCGCCATCACGATGGCTCCTCTGTCCAAATGATTGATGCGCTGAATATCCACCGCATAAGAGCCGTAAGCGATCGCGTCCCAAAAATCGCGGTTATCCAGCACATCCGCAGCGGTCAAGCGGTATTCGCCTTCAATATGCCGCGTCTCCCTCACATAAAGCTCTTCGGCAACGCCCGCATATTGCACAGACGCAAGCTCTTTGTACGTGCTGCGCAAATAGTCGACGATCAGCGGCGCCTCCTTCTTGCCGATCTCCATCGCCTCCCGGACCGACTCCGGATTCAGAGGATCGATTCCGAATATATGCATCGCGTTAATGAGCACCGTATCGTCATTCTGCCTGCCGACGTTAAGCGCGCGTATGCCCACCCGCTCCGGATTGGAAGAAACATAGTCCCTTGCCTTCGGAAATCCCCATGCGCTCATCTTATCGATACCCGTTCCGTCTCCGATTCGGCCGAAGGAATCCCACACCTCCTGCGTCACGCCGCTCATCTTGAATACCAGCGTGACGGCCATTTGATCCTCCGCCCTGCCGATGTCCTCCCTGCCTATGGTATACGGCACACCGGCCATAGCGGCGATGTCGCCGTCCTGCGTCGCGTCGATCACAGCTCCGGCGCGCACCTCGAACGTTTTGCCGCTCCTATCTGCGATGCGAAGACCCTCTACAGCGGCCGCTGCCCCGCCGCTCGTCACGATCGGTTCCATCGATTGAACCTTCATCAGCACATCAATGTTCGGCTCGCCCTTCACCATCCGGTAAAAAACGTTAGCCGCCGTGTTCACATCGAAGGAGGTGCCTTCGATCTGGTCATACCATTCCTGAAAAATACCTTTGTTCAAAAAGTTATGCTTGCCGAATAACGGCTGCTCCGGCGAATAGTTCAAGTCGAGCGAGTTCAGCCACCCGATCGTCATTAATCCGCCAAGGATCTCCCTGTCCCGGCCGTCTACAAGCAGGACGGACAAGCCGTTCCTCGCAGCAGAGACGGCAGCTGCCACTCCTTCGGGGTCGGTGCCGGCGACAATGACATCGTATTCTTGCTTCGGCTCCTCCGCCGATTCCACCTGCAGGAGAGGCTGGTGCGGAAAGTTCATCCTCGTGCTGTTGTTCTCCAAATACATCCACCCAAGTATAATTCCCGTTAAACCAACCAGAAGCAGCAGGCTGGATGCCAGCGCCAGCCATCTTTGTTTAAACATGTTCATGATGCCCCCTAACTTGACGAAGTCTGCCAAATCCGCCAATATGTAAATAGGATGAAATTGGAAAACTATGAATCTAGGAACGGAGGCGCGCATGAACCAGCTCTTGAACGCCCGCGCGAATAGAAGCCGAATTTCTGAACTCGACCTTGTACGCGCCTTTGCGATTATCGGCGTGCTAGCCGTGCATGCCACATCCTTTGCGACAACCGAGATGGTATCCGATCCCGCAAGCTTCCCCGTATATAACTTCATCAATATCTTCATGAAATTCGGCACGCCTGTTTTTCTGTTCCTTAGCAGCTTTGTGCTGTTCCTGAACTACTTTCCGAGACCTGTGTCCAAGCAGACCTTTACTTCCTTTTATAGGAAAAGATTGATTCATATCATTATACCATATCTGGTATTCTCTACAATCTACTATGCAGCGGTCGCCGTGACCCGCGAACCGTCCGAGCAGCCCGCCAGCTGGCTCATCGACTTCGCCGGCAAGCTTGCGAGCGGAACCGCCTACGCCCATCTCTACTTTGTATTTATCAGCGCCCAGTTCTACTTGTTATTCCCTCTTCTGTTATGGACGTTAAAAAAATGGCCGAAGCTCATTCCATGGTGCATTCCAATCGGATTTGGCGCGCAATGGGGATTTTATGCCGTCGGCCAATGGACCCCGATTAGCGGCAGCGCCAACTGGGCGTTCACTTACTTCAGCTTCTATATGCTAGGGGTGTACTTGGGCATCCGCTTCGACTCGCTGCGCGCAAAACTATCGCCGTTTAGGCAGCTCCGCCAATTCCGCTACCGGTCATTAACCGTGCTCCTATGGTGCGTCTGGCTCGCGGCGGGCATCGGGCATAGTTATATTTGGTATGCGAAACGAACGTTAACCGAATCGCTGCCTCCTCTTTATGTATACAGCATGTTCTGGAACGGTTATGCGATTTTATCCGCCCTCGTGTTCATGCAGACCGCCTTCTACGCGCAAGCAAAACAAAGCCGGTCCTACCTGCTTCGCTTGCTGAAAAAGCTGGGCGCCTTGTCGTTCGGCGTTTATCTGCTGCACCCTCTACTTCTTGCGGTCTACCGCGAGCTGAAGCCCGCAGCGTTGCCGGTTGCCGGCCAGCATTTATGGTATGCGGGCGGCTTCCTGCTGGCGCTGTTCGGTTCAGCGCTAATCGTCGCCTTCTCGCATCGGTACCTGCCCTTCTCCTGGCTGCTGTTCGGCAAAAACGAGCTGAAAAGGACAACCGGCCGCATTCCAGACGCCGAATCATTCGGCGGCAATAAAATCGGCCTCCGTTAAGGACGGAGGCCGTTTCATGTTATTTTATTAATATCCGACCTCGACCGACGCGATTACGACGTAGGCTAAGTCGTTGCGGTCTTCCTTGTCGGCCAGCACGATGCCGCTCGTCGTCAGCATGCCGCCGTCGACGACCTCGAATGTCACTTGCCCGTACGGCAGCTCCTCGCGAACCTTCGTCAGATCCAGCCGTTCTTTATCGGCTGGAACAGCAAGTCTGACGTTCACCTTCATATTGTTTAAATCTCCGCCGGGAAGCACCGACCGAATGCCAGGCATCGAATTGTGGTGAATGGCGTTTTGGACCGCCCGTACGGCCGCTTTTGTGACGTTCTGTCCGTGAAGGTCGATGCCCATCCCGATTTCTACAAACATCATTTTTTCCATAATGGATGCTCTCCTCTCTTCATGCGCCGTTCCTTGTGTTATTGCCTATACGCATTCTACCATAAAGGAAGACTTGTCCAAAAACGATTGAAAAGCAACGCTTGCACCTCACGTTACGTAAGGATGTATGCTTGAGGAAACAAAAACGCATGAAAGGCGGCTGCGGAATGGGTAACGAAAAAATCTATTCCATTGGAGAATTTGCCAGGCTGACCGGCAATTCCATCCGGACACTGCATTACTACGACGAAATCGGGTTATTGAAAGCTAAAAAAAATGCCTCGGGGCACCGGGAATACAACGCTCGGGATATCGCCAAGCTGCAAAAAATCGTCACCTTGAAGTTTTTGGGCTACAGTCTGGAGCAAATTATCCCGCTTATGGATCATGCGCAGTTCGACGCAAGCTTACGGGATTCTTTGCTTGAGCAGAGACAAGGGCTCGAGGCGCAAAAGAAACGAATTGAAACCGCGATGCGGGCCATTAATCGCGCAGTCGCTTTAATCGAGGAAACGAAGGAAGTCGACAGCGATATTCTGCTTACGATTATCCATAGCATCCAGACGGAGAAGGAGCAGCGCGATTGGCTGGAGCAGTACGTCGCGCCGGAAACCGTAAGCGGGCTGTTCGACCGGCCGAACGAGGAACTCGAGGAGCTCGATAAGCTTTATGTCAAGCTCGTCCAAGAAGTGAAGCGTTTAGCCGGCACACCGATCGATTCCCCGGAAGCGCAGAAGCTGATCGAAGAGCAAATGAACATGAATTTAAGCTTTGTCGGTGAGGATTCTTTCGAGCAGCTGTCAACGCTCTCCGAGCTGGATGAAGAGAAGCTGAAGGAGCTTGAAGCGTTAGTGCCCCTGCCGTTCACGGCCGAAGAAGAAAGCTGGCTGCAAGCGGCGATGGAGTATTACATGAAGCAGCACGGATTAACTTAGTCCGCGCTGCTTCTTCATTCCTAAATCTTTATTCCGCCGCGTCGGCGCAGAACAGATAAAACCGTTCAAGAAGCGCGTCAATCTTATCCTTTCGGACGATTCCGCTCAGCCATTCCGCCGGAATCCCTTCCATTCCATGCATGATCCCCGACAAGGTTCCCGCGATAAAGCCGACGGTATCGGTATCGTCACCCAGATTCACGGCTTTAAGGACGGCTTCGCGAAATGACCCCGAGCTGCCCGCGCACCAAATTGCCGCCTCAAGAGAGTGAACGACATAGCCGTCGGACTTGATCTCCTGCTCCGGCAGCGAAAAGAAACCCGCGTCAAATATTCGCGCGTAATGCGCCAGCTCGCGCTCGTAGCTGTGGCCGTATTCATAATGCTCGTTGAATAAGGACTTAATGGCGGCTAGCGATTCCTGCAGGGTAGCGTTGTGGTATAGCCGAATTAATAATTCAACGTAAAGGATCGAGCCTACAATCGAACGGGGATGGGCATGCGTAATCTCGGTATAGCTTTTAATAATTTCGGCTTTTTCGGCGAAGTTCTTATGATGAATAAGCAGGAAGGCTGCCGGCGCTATTCTCATGAGAGCCCCGTTTCCGTTGTCATATTCCCCTTTTCCGCCGCAGGCCTCCGCCGGAAGCCCGTCCCTGAACCTGGAAACAGCTTGGTTTGTCGCAATTCCGATATCGAACATGCGGTCAAATGGCGTCCAATACCCTTCCTCCGCATATTTGACGAATTTGCGCATTAAACCGTCCGCATTCTCGTTTTCAACGATGCTCTCTATGGTGCATAAAGTCAAAGAGGAATCGTCCGACCATGTTCCCGGAGGCTGATTGTATGTACCATAGCCGGTTACTCCTTCAATGCGGAAGGTTCCTCTCTTTTTAAACTCTACCGGAACGCCGAGCATGTCGCCGATAATACCGCCATAGAACGTCGGCAGCACTTTCTTTTTCATATTTGAACGCAAAAAGCTTTTGCTGTCGTCCCGCCAGCTTTCCGTCATTTTTCCACTCTCCTGTTTATCCCGCTTTTCGGCGAAAGGATTTTCTTTATTCATCGTAGCCCCTGCCTCTTTCTACCGTCAAGCTGCGGCAACGAGGGGACCGAGCTTTTTTCCAAATGAGCTCCCGGCAAAAAAAAGAAAAATTTTTACAATTTTTATGAATAAGAGAAGCTGATCCTGTTCACTCTATAAGAGGATTTTCAAGAAGATGGGAGGGATAACGATGGCAAAGCCGGATAACCGCGCGGATAATGTGGAGCATCTGCAAAACCACATCGAGAATACGCAAGAAAATCTGCAGGAAGCAGAGCAATATCTTGCCGAGCATGCTGAAGAAATTTCAGCTGTAGAGAAGCGTAATATTATCGAGAAAAACGAAAACCGTGAAGACAGCATTCAAGCCTTCAAATCGGAAAAGCAAGACGAAATGAACCAATAATGACACCTTGAAACGAAGATCCCCCGCAACCTCGCTTCATGCAGGAAACGGGGGATTTTTCAATTCCGCTCGGTCGTTCTATAGCGTTTCAAATTTGGCGTCGTAGAGACGGAACATCGTTTTGTAGCCGGACTCATCCACCTTAACCCCGACATCCAGTCTGCCCGTCACCTGGATCGGATCGGACGTATAACGGAGCTTGGAGCCGTCCTTCACGAAGACGATCATAATTTTGTTCCAATACGTCTCGTCTCCGTTATCGAACGGACATTCCGCTCCCGGCTCGGGGATCAGCAAAAACCAGTTGCTGTCGAAGGACAGCACTTCCCCCATAAAGCCTTTGATCTGAACCGTCTTCCGCTCATCGGACAGATCCCAGAAACGATCGGACGGCGTCGTCTGTTCCTCGTTGTCGAAAAACTCGCTCCAGCCGATTTGCGGATATTTGCTCGAAGAGGTTTTTTCAGGTTTCGGAGTTGGGGCGGGCTTCTCTGTTTCGCTCACGGCCGTCTTCTCTGGCGTAGAAGGCTTCGCTGCTGCTGCTGTTGCCGCCGCCTGCGGCGCCTTGGAAGGAGCTGCGCTAGCTGCTGGCGCCGTTGTCGCGTTATGGACACCCTCCGCCTGCTGCTCTTCCTTCTCCGGCGCGCTTCCTTTACCGCCTGAGTCTGGCGCAGCCGTATAATTCCCGCTCGACGCTGCCGGCGCGAAGGTCGCGGCAGGCTGCGCGCTCTCCCGCGTTTCCGTTACAGCCGCTTCGGCAGCTGCCGCGGCGTCAAATTGACCTTCGCCAGCGGCATGCGCTTCCGTCTGCACAGATTCGCTCTGAACGGAACCGATCTGAGCGGCGTCGCCGAACGATCCCGCTTCCACTGCCGCCGGCTTGCTTTCTCCGCATCCGCTTAGCGCGATGGCCAGCGCGGTCAAGCAAAGGGCTAGACGAACTTTTCCAGTTCGCATGTTCATGTCTTATACCGACCTCCTTAATTTCTGAACAATGTCAGCGCGTCCGTCCGATAGACCCGGAACGCAGGCACAGCCGAAGCTAATGCTCCGATCGCTAACGCTCCCGCCATCAGCTGCCACTCATTGGTCGCAAGCCGCAGCGCTTCGAGCTGAATGCCGGTTTCGGTGAATACGAGATCGCCTAGCAATGCTGCCGCGATATGGCCGGCGGCAATGCCAAGGACGACACCTGCCGCCGTCAGCGCTACGCCCTCGCCAATGAGGCATGTTAAAATATAAGCTCTCGATTTGCCGATCAGCCTTAGCAGACCGACATCGCGTTTTCGTTCCTGAATCGAGGACAGCAGCGCGAGCAGCAGCGTCGATGCGGCAAGCAGCGCGCAGACCAGCATCACAATAAGAAGCAGCTCAGATCCTGTATCCACCATATTGAGCACATCGGCTACCGCTTTGCTGGAGTAGACAGCCTGAACATTGTCCAGCTCGTCGAACTGCTGCTTAATCGTTTGGGCGCCCAGCAGCGTCTCCGGCTTCACGATAATGGCCGTTATTTCGCGATGCTCCTCATCAAGCCCATGCACCGCCCACGCGTAATCCATCGTCGTAAAGATGGCGCGGTCATCCGCGGTACCCAGCTTCGGCAGGATTCCCGTGACCGTATAGATGAAGCTGTCATGCGCATCTCCTTCGTGCCCTTCCGCGTGGCCTTCCTCTTCGTGCCCCTCCTCATGGTCGTCTTCTTCGTGGCCCTCTTCCTTAAGCTCCACATGCTCAACGAGGCCGTGCGCTCCGCTGAACGTATCGCCGATCTGCAGGTTCAACGCCTTTGCAACCGTGTAGCCGACCGTTACTTCCCCTTGCGCGCTGTAAAGCTTGCCTTCCGCCAGACTCCGGTCTTCATACCGGGTTACAAAATAAGCCGGATCAATTCCTACAATCGGATAACCCTCATGGCTGTCGCCGGTTGTCATCCCGAAAGCCGACTCCGCCTCCCCGCTCTCCTCGACCTGCCGCAGCGTGTCATACGGAATATTGCCTGTCGGCGCTCCGACGCGGTAGAACGAATTCAAGACAAGCTGAGACTCGCTGCCGTCCGCGCCGATGACAACCTCGAATGGGCCGTATCCCTTCTCCGCTCCTTGCTCAACCCCATCCTTGCTCATTAGGAGAAGCGAGAACAAAGCGACCGTCACCATGACCGCAATAACCGTAAGCGCCGTAAGGAAAGCGCGATGCTTCAGGTTGCTCCAAATATAATTCATGACCGCCAGCCTCCCGAAGCCGCGGCTTTGAGAGGAGACGCCGCAGCAAGCGCGGCGCTCGCATCCCGCCCCTGCTGTCCCTTCAGGCAGCTGTTGATTTCGGCGAATTGCAGCTTGACCGGGAACAGCTCCGCCAAATGCAGATCATGCGTAACCGTGATCAGCGTGGAACCATTCTCGCGGCTCATATCCAGCAGCAAGCGCATGACGCTCGAGCCCGTCTCAAAATCGAGACTCCCCGTCGGTTCGTCCGCAAGCACAATCGGCGGCTTATTTATCATTGCCCGAATAATCGCCGCCCGCTGCTGCTGGCCGCGCGACAGCCTTGAAGGAAGCTGGTTCATCCGATCCTGCAGCCCGACTCTCTCGAACCACTCGTCCATAAGCTTAGTGCGCTCGGATTTGTTCATCGTTTTTGGCATCACGAGCTCGACGTTCTGCTTGACGGTTAATGACGGGATGAGATAGAAGTCTTGAAACACGTAACCTACCGCACTGGACCGGTACGAATCCCGCTCCGATTCTTTCATGGCGCTCACATCATGTCCCGCCACCTCCAGCTTCCCCTGGTCAACCGGCAGCACGCCGCCCAGCAGATGGAGAAAGGTGCTCTTCCCGCTGCCGCTTGGGCCAAGCAGGGCAATCGCGTCGCCGCTCTCCGCGCTCCAATTGTCGATATCGATAATCGGCAGCAAGCCTTGCTGGTACTTATAAGATTTCCGAATGCCTTTTGCTTGAATAATGCCCGCCATCTCTACCGCTCCTTTCCTAAAAAGCAAACAGGAGAGCTGCGCTCTCCCGTTGCCTGACGCCTTTGTTCCCTTATTTCACGATTCTTTCGGACAGCGCGTCCCACGTCATATGTTGACCCGTCAATTGGTTGAAAGCTTCAAGCGGCAGGTACAGCTTGCCGTTATCCACGTCGCTTGTCAGGTCGGATGCTTGGCCGTTTACGACAACTACGCCGTCATTCAGGCTTACTTCCACCTTGTTATCGCCTTGCGTGATGGACGCGGTGCGGGAAGCCTCGTTCCACGCCACCTTCGCGCCAAGCGCCTCCGCGAGCGCCTTCGCCGGATACAGCACTTCGCCGTCTCTTGCAACCTTGAATTTCGGGTACAAATATTTCTCTTGCAGCTTAGCCGTCGCAGCTTCGAGATCTACCCCGATAACCTCAGCCGACGCCGTCGCGATACGCGTGTTATCGATTTGGCCGGACACGAGCTCAGCGATCGGACCGTATGCCCATACGCCTACGTCAACCGCGGAGTGTCCGTGGCCGCTCCAGCCGACCAGCAATCGCTTGCTTATAACCGCGTTATAACCGCCTTCGCGGCCATAAGAGGAGCCATCGCCCGTTAGAATGTACGCTGCCTCTTCGTCCGTCAAATCGGTAATCCACGTGTTTTCCGCTACGATAGTCTTAATGTCCTCAACCGTTTCCGCTTCCTTCAGCTTACCGATCAAATACTCGGAGGAGTGCTTTTGCTTATCCCATAGATCAAGGTTCAGCTCATAGATGTTGTCACGGGACAGGGACAGGCCGCCTGTCTCATGGTCGGCGGTAATGACGACGGAGGTGTTGCCGTCCTTCTTCGCAAATTCCATCGCGACCTTCACCGCCGCGTCGAAATCCAGCACTTCTTGAACCGTCGTCGGGAAGTCGTTCGCATGGGAAGCGTGGTCGATCCGTCCGCCCTCGATCATGATCGTAAAGCCGTCCTCGTCCTGAGAAAGAATGTCGAGCGCTTTTTCCGTCATCTCAGCCAAGTTAGGCGTAGCGTCCGTACGGTCAGGCACGTAGGAGACATGCGAGCCTCCGAACAAACCGAGCACCTTGCCGTTCTTTTCTGTCAAGCCGTTAAGGCCTTCTCTGTCGCTAACGTATGTGTAACCAAGCGACTCGAAGTTGTCGATAATGCTTTCATCCGAGCGTTTGCCGTTCTCCTCTTTGCTTAGGAAGTTTGCGCTGCCTCCGCCAAGCAGCACGTCTACGCCGCTCTCCAGATATTGCGAAGCGATTGCGTTTTCGTTATCGCGGCTTCTTACATGGGAAGCGTACACGGCCGGAGTTGCGTGGGTAATGCGCGCCGTGGATACAAGGCCGGTCGCTTTACCCGCCAGCTCGGAAGCTTCGATAACGGACGCGAACGGCACCGATACGTCTTCATTGGAAATACTGATTGCCGCATTGTATGTTTTGTTGCCTGTAGCAAACGCCGTCCCAGCGGAAGCGGAGTCCGTTACAACGCCGGATACGACGGTGCCGCCGTCTTCACCGCGGTCGGCGTATGTAGTCGCTTGCCCTACATAGTAGCTGTCAAGCGTCAGATGATTAATGCCTTTGTTATACATCAAATAGTTACGAGCCGCAGAAACTTGCGCTGGACCCATACCGTCTCCGATCAGGACGATCAGGTTTTTGGATGGAGCCGCTTCTGCCTGAACCGGCGCAGCGTCCTCAGCGGATACCGACGCCGCGGTTAGTACGGATAAAGCCATGCAGCTTGCCAGCATAATGCGTGCAGCTTTGTTCTTCAAATGAATCTCCTCCAAATTAATAATAGGTAGCTAGAATCTATTGCCTATTATGGAGGCGCTTCGTAAACGGAATATTAGAAGGAAATGAAGAAAATGTAAATGCAGCTTCCCATCCGAAAACAAAGGAAACCGCTGGCGCTTCTCCAGAACATTCGTCTGCTCCGTTTCTTGATGAACGCGCGTTCTTAGTGGAAGCTGCGCAAGGGAGAAAACAGAAAAAGCCTCCGGCACCTATGATTGCAGGTGCCGGAGGCGGATATTGGGTTAATATGTTATAGCGGAATTCGATACTCCGAGTTTAACTCGATAATGTGCTCTCCTTGGTTATAGACCCAGCTGAAGTGAAAGGCGTTGCCTTGATACTTCGTTCTCATGCGGATATCCGGCACAATTGTAGAATCCATATGGCTGATTATGATCTCTTCCATCTCCCGCAGCTTCCCCAGCGTGTCCGTTGCCAGCTCCTGCGCCCTCTCTTCCGGCTGGGAATGCAGGAAGTACCGGAGCGCGATTTCTTCGTTCGGCAAGCCATCTTCCAGCGGGTAACCCGATCCCCTCAACACTTCCTTCACCGTATTCACCCAATCGGCGACCAGGTCCATCGTAATCTCGTACATCACGCATAACTCCTATTCCTTATATCGTTGCTTTGTCTACCCTACCATAACCATTCGGGGCCATGCAACAGACAACCGGACATCGACCGGATCAGCTCTTGTCCTCCCCAGCTGCGCGAAGCTTCACCGCAAACGACAAAGCATAAGAGATGAGCAGCAGAATAAGCGGCACTGCGCTGATCAGCACACGGAACGTCGTCTCCGGATCGTCGCCGGGCTCGTCCCCGCTTTTATAACCGAATAACATCCCGACAATTAAAAAAGCAAGCGCCGAGATCAAGCCGCTGGAGCGTGTAATGAAGCCTGAAACCGCCGTATAGACACCTTCTCTCCTGCGGACGGTTTCCTTGTAGTCTAAGTCGATAATGAGACTGCTTACGACGGGCGGCGTAACGAGAAAGCCAGCAAGCCCGAAGCCGACGATAATGCCGCATAGGATGCCGCCGGTCAGCGTATTGCCGAACCATAATGGAATAACCGATACCGCGTATGCTAGAAGGGATAACCGCCACGCTTTAACCGAATCCATTCGTTTTATGATCCAGAACCATACCCCGACAAGCGGAATGACCGATACAAAAATGGAAGCCAGCAGAAGCGTCACCTGCGATTCCGGAATACGGAGCACGTATTTGGCGTAAAACGGAATCATCGAGCTGAGCAGCCCGTTCACCGTCTGGGCGAATGAGTTCGAGATATTAAAAAGCCAGAATGGCTTGTTCTTCAGCGTCGCGGCGAACGATTCCTTCAGTCCCATCTGCGGAGCATTCTGCAGAGAAGCATCCTCTTGCGTATAGCGAAGGAACAATAGCATAAATACGATAAACAAGACGCCGAAAATAAGAGCCATCGAGTCAAAGCCTATCGCGTCAAATATAATTGGAGCCGCCGCCGAGCCGATCAGAATCGCGACGATCTGGTAGCCCTGCTGAATAGCGGACGCCTTCTTGCGAAGCGTCTCGCCCCGGAACAGCTCCGGGAACAAAGCCCCGTAGTTCACCCATATAATTGTAGAAACGGCCTCGAACAGCACGAGCGCGATCAGAAACCAAGTGAACAGCCCGTACTCGCTAAGACCCTCCGGCGCGCTGAACACGAGATAGAACATCAAGACAAAGAGCGGGATCGACGCGTATAGCCATGGTTTTCTTCTTCCGAACCTGGACGAAGTCCGGTCGGACAGGTAGCCGGCCATCGGCTGGTTGACGGCGTCCCAGATCAAATAAATCGTCCGGGCAAGCGTCGCGAGTCCAAGTCCGAGTCCGAGCTTATCGACATAATAATAGCTGTAAAACGTGCTGAAAGCGTGGCTTGGAATCATCATCGCCAGCATCCCGAACGCGTACAGCCACGGCGAGTTAACCGTCTTGCTCCCTGTCATATCCTGCGCCCCTTCTCAACTGAAATAACCATCTTTATCCAGAATACTTGTATCCGCCTATCCTTGCAATGACTATTTCAGCAGCATAGCCAATTATGCCATAACAACGCAAAAAAACCGGCCCGTCTCCGGCCGGCTCGCGCTTATTTGAATGTGACAGAATCGATTATGTCTTCGACTTGCGATTTCGTCTCCTCATCGACGTACGTCGTGATCATATTAAAAGCGTATCCGTCAATAATCGTGCTGTAATACACCTGCGACAGCGACAGGTCGCCCTCCGAAATCGTCGCTTCCATGAGGTGGAACTTCTTGCCGCCGATATCCTTCGTTTCGATCTCCTTGAAGTCATAAGGCAGCCCGGCTTGCGCCATCAGCTCTTGCGAAGCTTCCAGGTAATCCTGGCCGTCCTTCACGCCTTGAAGCAAGCTGACTTTCTCGCCGACGACAATGATCGACGGGTTAGGCTGAGCGCTGTCCATCGGGTATTTGGACGCCATCAGAAGATTGAGCGTCTTCGCCTGGGACAGGTCGAGGCTTTCCTTCATCTCCTCGTCATCTCCCGCGATCAGCTCGGCTCCCGCTTCAGACAGCTGATTCATCGTCTCCATATCTTGCGTTTCCCATTCGGATGGGAATTTGATCGTTACGCCGAAATAATCGTTCGTATAACTGCCGCTTGAAGTTGTGCCTAAGCTTATCACTTTCTCCTTGTCTGCGCCGCCGCAAGCCGCGGCGAAAATGGCCACCAGCGCCAGAACCAGTCCCAGCGCAAATGCTTTTTTCTTGTACATCATCTTCCTCCTGTTTGCTCTAGTTTTTGAAACACCAGAACAGTTTAACAACAGGAAGCCATCTTTTCCACCTATAGGAAACTACTAGTTGCGCTTACAGCACCTGCAGCTGACTGGCGATCCGAACCGCCTCCGCGCTTGACTGGACCCCAAGCTTCTCAAAGATCACTTTTTTATGATGATTGACCGTGCTCTCCTTAATATGCAGCTTAAGGGCGATCGACTTCACCGTCTGCCCCTCCGAAATAAGCTTCAGCACATCCAATTGCCGCTCCGACAAAACCGGCTCCTCGCCAGCTCCAGTGTCCCTTGCAGGGGCTGAACTCGCATAGCAGTTAAGCATATGGATCGATATAAGCTTGGCGATCGCGATCAGCTCGCCTTTCATCTCCTCATTAATCGTCGACACATCCAAATAGCCGACCAGCTTGCCTTCTACAATGAGAGGAGTCGCAAAGCAATGCCAGCTTCGGAAATACGGGCTTTCATGCTGCTCAGGCGTCAAATAGACGGGACCTTGCGTCGCCATCGCTTCGGATATCGCGTTCACTCCGCTATGCTCGACCGAAAAGTCGTGGCCCAGCCGAAGGGACGAATTGCGGATGGACTCTTCCATTCCCGGGTTATAATCCATCGCTGCCAGCTTTCCCTCATTATCCGTTAGTAAAAAGAGATACTCTCCCGAAATATGTTCCTTTACTATCGTAATCGATGCCGAGAAAGCGCTTAACAATCTTTTCATGCTCGATCTTCATTCCTTTCCATACACAACTCTAGTTTAGCCGATGCGGCAGAGTCTTTCAATAAAAAGGAATAATGTGGGAAAGCCCTGCTTCAAAAAGAAGCAGGGCTTTCTATATGGAGAGGCTGCCGTTATTGGCCTGGCAAAAACTCCGTTGTAAAAATTTCGCTCGTGGCAAACTTTTCCTTCAGAAGGCCGAGCTCGGCGAGCTGATCGATGAGCGTGGACCATCGCTCTTCCGTCATATAACCGAAGCCATGCTCAGCCGCGTCGCCGCCGTAAACAAATTCTCTTTGCGCTTCATCCTCGAATCCGATCGCGTCGAGCGCAATGTTCGGATTCGCCTCGAAGATCGCCTTATTCACCTCGGCGGATGTATCTTTATAGGACATCCAGCCTTCGGAGAAAGCTTTCACGAAGCCCGCTACCGTATCCCGGTTGTTGTCCAGATAGTCCTTCGTCACAAACAGCACGACGTTATAGGGGTTGTAACCGGATTCCGAGACGAGGAGCGTCTTCACCTTGACGCCTTCCTTCTCCATGAAGAACGGCTCCGACGTCACGAAGGACTGCGTAACGGATTCGGGATCGGCCAGGAAGTTCACATGCTGACCGGTATACGTCATTTCTTTGACGCCGCTTAGGTCATACTGCTTCTTCAAATAATCCCAATACGTAATGCCCGGTTGGATGAACACCGTTCTTCCGTTCAGGTCCTCGAAGCCGTCAATGGCGACATCCTCTTGGAACATGAATGCCTGCGGGCTTCCTTGCAGAGCTGCCGCTACAACGACCAGGTCGATGCCTTGGTTTTTGGCAATGACAATTTGATCGGCGTGCGCCAGCCCGAACTCGGCATTGCCCGAAGCGACGATTTGCACGGCCGATACTTGAGGACCGCCCGGCTCGACCGTAACATCAAATCCGTTTTGCTCGAAAATGCCTTGCTCCTTCGCCGCGTATACGCCGCCGTGCTGCGCTTTCGGAAACCAGTTCAACACGATTTTAGCCTTCTTCAATTCAGCAGGCGGAGCAGAAGCTTCCGCAGCCGCAGTCGGCGCTGCGCTCGGCTCCTCTGAAGCCGTCGCCGCCGGCGAATTCCCGCCGTTACCGCCGCCGCATGCCGTGATAACCGCCATCAGCAATACCGTTAAAGCCAATCCCCCAAGCTTCATCCCTTTGTTCATGTTTGTTTCTCCTCCACTTTTTCTTCTATTTATCTTCTTGTCTTCATCGCCGATTCGTGCCAAGAACCGAGCACCCGGTTCGCGATCATATTCACAACGAGATAGAAGGCAATGCCGAGAATAGCTGCCGCGATGCCGCATGCGAATAGGAACGGCGTCTTCATCTGGACGGCGGCGATCGTAATCGCATACCCCAGTCCGCCTTTTCCGCCGCCGATCCCCGCGACGTATTCGCCTACGATGACGCCGACAATGGATAGGGTGCACGAAATTTTGAGACCTGCCATCATGTAAGGCATTGCCGAGGGCAGCCTCAGCTTCCACATCTTTTGCCATTTCGAGGAATTGTACAGCGTAAACAGCTCATCCATGCTGCGGTCTACGGAATTTAGACCCATGAGCGTATTCGATATAACCGGGAAGAAGCCGATTAAGAAGGCGATGACGACGATCGAGTTATATCCCGCTCCGAACCAGATCACCACTAGAGGCGCTACCGCGACGACCGGAATGGTCTGAAGAATAATCGCATACGGATAGATGCTTCGTTCGAGAACCAGTGAGCTGGCGAGCAGCACGGAAACCGCGATGCCGATAACAGCGCTTAGCAGGAAGCCGATGACCGATTCAACGACCGTAATCCGTACGGCTTCCCACAGAATACGCCAATCCTCCGCGGCCGCTTTCAGCACATCCGTCGGTTTCGGTAAAATAAACGGCTTCATGCCCAGCCATAAAGGAACCAATTCCCATAACGCTATCACGATGAGGAACGCGGTAATCGGGCCTGCATAATAGTTGAGGAAAGTACGGCGAAAGCCTCCCCTCGGCTTTCTAGCGGCCTCCGCCGCGCCCGTCTTCAGCGTTTCCATAGTAGCTGCCATTATCCCAACTCCTTCTGCAAGGCACCGTGTTCCAAATAAGTAGAAGCAAGCTCAACGTACTCTCCAAAGGACCGCTCCGTGCGCATACTAAGCGTTCTCGGATATGGCAGCTCCACATCGATCAGCGCGGACAGTCTTCCGGGCCTTGCCGACATCACCGCGATTTGGGACGACAGCAGAACCGCTTCAAACACGTTGTGCGTAACGAACAATACCGTCATCTTTTCGCGCTGCCAAATATCCAGCAGCTCCATCTGCAGCGTTTGTCTTGTTATTTCATCCAGCGCGGCGAACGGTTCATCCATCAGCAGCAGCTTTGGCCGCGCCGCAAGCGCACGGGCAATTGAAACCCTCATCTTCATGCCGCCGGACAGCTGTCTTGGATAGGCCTTCACGTAATCCTTCAGGCCCACCATCTCCAGCACCCGCAGCGCTTCCGCTTTATGCTCCTTCGCGCTTCCGCCTCGCAGCTCAAGCGGGAGGATTACGTTCTCTTGGACGGTTCGCCAAGGAAGCAGATTCGCTTCCTGGAACACAAAAGCGATATCGTTCGATTCGCGGATCACCCGCTTCGGCTCCTTGCCGTCCACGAGCACGCTCCCCGTCGTCGCATCCTCCAGACCGGCAACCATACGCAGCGCCGTCGACTTGCCGCAGCCGGATGGGCCCAAGAAGCTGATGAACTCGCCTTCCTTGATGCCGAAATGGACGTCCTTTAGGGCAATAGTGCCCGTATTGTATATTTTGCCGACATGGTTAAAGGCTACAAGGCTAGATTGTTCGGTATTCCCCATCACGTCACTCCCCCATCCATTCGCACCTCATGTTAACTTTAGTGACATGTTATCATCCGGCATCCCGAACGAACAATAGATAGAATCGCTAAAAATAGGGGACCTCCTTGTGCAATATCAATAGAAACCAGTTCAGATCCCCGTAACCGTGTCATTTTTCGTGACAAAAAAAAGAGCCGACCTCCGCATATGACGGGATCAGCTCTTGCCATTTTAAAAAATAAGTTTCATCAGAACGCCTAACAAAACCAGATAAAGCGAAACGGATAAGACCAGATACGATGACATCCGTTCTTTGCTTATCCCGCTTGCTTCCGCGCCGCCGTGAACCGACAGCACGAGCGAGGACAGCAGCGAAATGCCCAGCACAAGAACAGAAAGCGAAAAGCTGAACGAAAAGATGCCGGCAACCAGCATTCCCGCCCCTATCGCATATTGAATACCGCCGATCTGCGACAGGAACGCCTTCCAATACGGCTGAGCCCCGCTCCTCCACCAGCCTGTCAGCCACAGC
Source organism: Paenibacillus nanensis (assembly GCF_003583765.1). Taxonomy (GTDB): domain Bacteria; phylum Bacillota; class Bacilli; order Paenibacillales; family Paenibacillaceae; genus Pristimantibacillus; species Pristimantibacillus nanensis. The sequence goes on along the minus strand of NZ_QXQA01000001.1, from coordinate 485,507 downwards.
GACGCTAGCAAAGCGGCATTGGAGAGAAGCCCGATGCCGAACATGCGGCTAAACATTTCAAAGCTCATTCTGCTTGGCGCGAACAATCCGCCGAACGGCATGAAGCCGTAGATCAGCTCCGTCAGCTTGCTTCCGAACAGCAATACCCATATCAGGTATCCCATAAACGATGCCACAAGACCCAGCACCCCGTACAGCCACTCCTTCTCGGTCAGCCGCAGCGCCGAAAGCGGATCCCGAAGAAGCCGCAATATCCGCCCTCCGTCCAGCTTAAAAAGATCTTTCTCTTCAGGTAAAGCATGATTCTGTTGCGTTTCCATGTCTTCCTCCTATATCTCGGTGCAGCCTCTTGCTGCCGATTGATAGGACTATTGTACCGCAACTCGATTTCTTTCGCGTAGAAAAAATAAGGAAATGACTTGATGCGCAATCCATATTACGGCTGTCACCAGCATCATATCGAACACGACATTGAATAAAAACAAATGCTTGCCCATATCCGCTTGTCCGTCACCCACGATAGGGATAAGAAAGCTGAAGATTCCCGTCAGTCCGAGTAATACGAACAATTCCGCCGCCACCCGGGACTTCCTGTCGGGCCGTCTAACCCATTCCCATACCGCTGCCGTGAAGTAAAGCGCGAAGACAAGAACAATAAACCACAGCTCATTGGGCACATAGTGTCGCTTGAATTCGCTCCAGCCGCTGTAGGCATAGGATAATGCGCCGGACGGCTTACCTTCGCTTTTTTCGAAATTACCTAAATAATAAGGCCGTATGCTCATCCCATTCTCGGCGGCATATTCCATCTTATCGATCAGTCTCCCGGGATGCTTCATGTAGAACCATAGCACATCGAGATGAGAGATCCGGTCATAGAAATCCGCCTTCAAGGAAGGATCGTTCTGTTTAATCGCCGTATCGGACTGGAAATAGTTCGTCCCGGCCAGCACAGCCAGCCTTGCCGGCAAGCCCAGCTCCTCGAGATCTCCCTCCACGTCCGGCGATTCATTCAATATTCCGAAAAACACCGTCTGGTAAATGTTAATATCTTTAAAATCTTTAGGCGCCGCAGCGTACATGCCGACGGATACTACAACCGTCAACGCCGATAGAGCGGCCGCCAGCCTCCGCCATGGCCTGTCCTCTCTCAATCCCGCATACCGCAAGCCTAGAAGCGCAAATCCGATGCCGATCGGCGCGTTTTGCGTCTTGGCGCAGACCAGGAAAAGGATGGACGCAAAAAATAGAACCAGCGTCTTGCGGGACGGCTTCTCCTGTCCGACCAGCATGAGTCCAAGCGCCATCGTCAGCAATAACGACAAGTGAGATACCGGCTCCCCGAACAAAGAATTGAAATACGCCAAATAGGCGATATCGAAAAACACGAACAAAAGCAGAATCGCCAGCAGCAACCCGATGATTAGCGATTTTGATTTGTTGTATTTGACCAAAATATATCCCGCCGCAATAAGAAGCGCCGCATACAAAGCGCCCAGCACGCGAATATCGAACGCGTCGCCGTTAAATATCCGGCCTATAAATCTTGCAGTAACGACCAGAATCAGTTGAGATGACGGGTAAAATCCTCTAAAAAACGTATCATAGGCAAAAAGAGCGTGCGAATACCCGAAAAACCGATCCTCATACGGCTCATCGGCATAATAGTTCAGACCGATCGAGCCCATAATCCGGAGAAAATCCCCGTTATCCGCCACGCCGATAAACGTTCCCGCGAACAATAACGGGATAACAATGCATACTGCCGCCAAGAGAAAGCCGTTCTCGACGGCCAACCACTTCTTCATGAACATTCACCTAACCTATCCCTCTACATTTGAACGGTCTCATTATACACTAGCTCATCCACAATATACCAATCGTTTCTACTCCGTTAACGGCAAAAAAACCGGACAGCTGCTGCCGCAGCCGGCCGGTTCTCTCATTTGCTCCGCTTCTATTAATTATTGGCCTTGAGCGACAGCAACCCAATGCCCTTCCTTCGCCTCCACAAACTCGGAACGTTCAAGACCGTATGGATCAGCCTTTGACGCTTCCGTATGAATAAACGGCTTTTTCCGGGACTCGATCCTAGGATCCGGCACCGGTATCGCCGCAAGAAGCGATTTCGTGTATGGATGGAGCGGATTCTCATAAAGCTCCTCGCTTTCGGCCAGCTCCACAATTTTGCCTTTATACATAACAGCGACTCGGTCGCTGATATGCTTCACCATCGACAGATCATGAGCGATAAACAGATACGTCAGCCCAAGCCTCTGCTGAAGCTCCTCCAGCAGCTTTACAATTTGCGCTTGAATGGATACGTCAAGCGCCGACAAAGGCTCATCGCACACGATAAATTCCGGCTCAACCGCAAGCGTGCGCGCGATTCCGATCCGCTGGCGCTGCCCTCCCGAGAACTCGTGCGGATAGCGCATCGCGTGGGAGGCATTCAGCCCGACCATATCGAGCAGCTCCTCCACTCGTCTCTGGCGCTCCCGCTTTCCCGTTACGAGTCCGTGCACATCAAGCGACTCGCCGATGATGTCCATGATACGGAGACGCGGATTAAGCGAAGCATACGGATCCTGGAAGATCATGCCCATATGCCTTCTCATCTTTTTCAATTCCGACCGGTTCAGCTGCTGAAGCGGAATCCCTCGATAGAGAACCTCGCCCCCGGTCGCCTCGTGCAGACGAAGAATGGTTCGTCCGGTCGTCGATTTGCCGCTGCCCGACTCCCCGACAACGCCCAGCGTCTCCCCCGCCCGGACATCAAAGCTGATGTCGTTAACCGCTTTGACGACCTGACCCTTGCCAAGATCGAAATGCTGCCTCAAGGAACGGACTTGGAGAAGCGGCAATTCCTCTTCTCCCCGCAGCACGGCAGGCGCCGCCTTCGGCTTCTTCGGTTCATCGAGACGAGGCAGGGCGTTCAGCAGCTTTTGCGTATAAGGATGCTGCGCCCGCTCGAAGATTTGTTCGGTCGTTCCCGTCTCCACGATTTCCCCGTCTTTCATCACGACGACGCGGTCGCACATGCCGGCCACGACCCCCAGATCATGGGTAATTAAAATAATGGAGGTGCCGAGCTGCTTCTGCAGCTCTTTCATTTGATGCAGAATTTGCGCTTGAATCGTAACGTCCAGGGAAGTCGTAGGCTCGTCCGCAATAAGCAGAGACGGCCGGCAGGCCAGCGCAATCGCAATCATGACGCGCTGCCGCATGCCGCCGGAAAACTCATGCGGATATTGATGATAACGCGTTTCGCTGTTCGAGATGCCGACCAGCTTCAGCATGTCGATCGCCTCCCGGCGCGCCTCCGCCTTGGACAGCTTTCTGTGCTTGATCAGGCTCTCCTCGATTTGCGCGCCGATTCGCATCGTCGGATTCAGGGAGGACATCGGGTCCTGGAAGATCATCCCGATATCTTTGCCGCGTATGCTTTCCATTTCCAAATCGGTTTTGTCCGCAAGGTTCTGCCCCTTAAAGAGCACCTCGCCGCCCTTGACCATAGACGGCGGCGACGGCAGAAGACGCATAATCGTCCGCGCGGTTACGCTTTTGCCGCTTCCCGATTCGCCGACGATGCCCAGCGTCTCCCCTTCCCTTACCTCGAAGCTGACATCCCGTACCGCTTCCACTTCCTTATCCCTTGAAAAGAAAGAAACCGACAGATGATTGACTTTTAATAATGGATTCATGTTGTCACCCGCAATTTTTTGAAATTATATACAACGCTTTCTATTTATACAAGGAATTATTTAAGAGATTCACTTACAATAGAAGATACCTCTCTTTATTTAATGTGTAACAATTGTGAGTAAATGACAACCCCGTTTATGTTGACAATTTACTAGCCTCAGAATAAAATCTACTATATCTATCGGAATAATGCAATTTAAAATTGAGTTGATATGATAGAGTAATAGAAAGTAAACGATAAAGGAGCGGACTAGCTTGACTGGGCATGCTACTGCAAGAGGGAACGGCTTCGCCGACCGGATCGCCGCCGTATTCCGCAAAATGTTATTCCATCCGACCTACCGGCTTCTATTATTGCTGGCAGGAGCGCCCGTAAACCTTATAGTATACGCGGTCTATCTCTATCGCAAAGCGGGGCATGGATACCGTGAAGCCGTTGAAGAAACGACGAATCGGCTACTCCAATCCGGCCTCAAAGACAGATTGCTTCAGGAAGCGCGGGAGCAGCTTGTGCGTAAGCACCGGTTCTTCGGTCAATCGGTCAGCGAGGAACGGACGGAGCGCGAAGCCGCAGCGATCGCCGCCCGGAAGTTCGAAGCCGCGCTAAAAGAGCAATTAGCGAAACGGCTGGCGGAGGATACGAGGCTGCAGCTTTCGTTCAGCGAGACATACCGCTCGCTTGCGGGCAATCCCCTGTTCCTCGCGTTATCGCTTGTGATTGGATGGCCGATGTATCTGCTAATGGCGCTGTACGCCAATCCCTATTCGAAATATATTGCAGAGCGGCTGTTCATGACGGTGCTTGTTATCTTCGGCGTTGCGTTTATCGTTTTTACGATTCTGTACATCTCGCCGATGAATCCGGCCGCGAACATATTGGGCGAAACGGCGACCGCCGAACAGATTGCCGCGTTCAACCAAATGTACGGGCTCGACCAGCCTTATCTGGTGCAGCTATGGGACACGTTTAGAGGCATTCTGACCTTCGATCTCGGCAAATCGTTTGCCGGCAATGAAAACGTCACGACGGCAATCGCCAATAAGTTTCCCGTAACTTTGACGTTAACGGTCATATCGACGTTGATAGCGGTTGTGATTGCCTTGCCGATCGGCATTATTTCGGCGACGAGACCGAACTCTTTCTTCGACTATACCTTTATGTTCATCGCCTTGCTCGGCTTGTCGATTCCGAACTTCTGGCAAGGTCTGATCTTTATTTTGAATTTTTCGATCAAGCTGTCATGGCTGCCCGCCACCTATAACCCGGACAACTGGCTATCCGCCATCATGCCGATTGTCGTTCTAGGGACGGGGCTTACCGCGGCGGTCGCACGTATGACCCGCTCGTCGACGCTGGAGGTCATCCATGAGGATTACATCACAACAGCCAAGGCGAAGGGGCTCTCCCGCAGGCAAGTGCTGTGGAAGCATGCGGTCGGCAACGCGCTCATTCCGATCATTACGGTAATCGGCCTGCAGTTCGGCGGCATGCTGGGCGGCGCTGCAGTAACCGAAAAAGTATTCAACATTAGCGGGATCGGAAGCTACATCGTGGACAAGCAGTTTATCCCCGATATCCCGAGCATCATGGCCGGGGTTGTCTACACCGCCATTACCATCTCAATCGTCAATGTGATCGTCGATTTGATGTACGCGTTTTTTGATCCGAGAATTCGTTCGAAGATGAAACAATATTAAAGCAGGTGCTAACCTTGACGAATCCTTCCCTAACAAAACAAGAAGTCGGCTTCCGTCTCAAATCGTGTCCGGAATACGGACAAGCGAGCTTTGCCGGCATTGTCACCATTGCTCTCGCCGTCGTTCTTCTGCTCAACAGTTATCAGACGGCGACCGGAACGTTCAAGTCCGGCGTTCTTGCCGTCAGCGTCGCCTATTTCGTTTTCGCTTTGCTGCAGTTGGCCGTCTGGAGACTGATTCGAAGAGATTTGGTCCGAGCCGGCGAAATTAAAGGTTCGACAAGAGCGCTCGGTTATGTGCTGATGCTGAGTTTGCTTACAGCCAACGTCTTTGTCGCCACAGCGGCATTCCAGCTCGTGAAGCGGAAGAAAAACGCCGCCTATACGCTTGCCGTTTACGCGTTATTGACGACCGTACTCGTTTTTGCCGTAACAGCCTTTAACCTATACAAGCCCTATGTCGCCAACGGCTTTTTGCCAGGCATGTTTCTCTTGATCGCAACGGCCGTGCTGCAGCTGATTGCCTTGATTTTAACGGCCTTGTTCGCTGACAGAACCGTCTTGCCCGGCTGGATGGCCGTCGTCGCAGGCGTCCTTATTCTAACCGCCGCAACCGGCAACCTGTTCGCGCTGTTCCTTGGCCTGCTGCTGATCGCCAGGCTTCGGGACAAAGGCATTACGTCCGGCTCCAAGCTTGGCGACGTCGTCGAACGGCTGTCGCGCAGCTCGACTTCGATGCTGGGCCTGCTGTTTATTACGTTTTTGCTCACGCTAGCGATTACGAGTCTTATGACCTTCGATTACAGCTTTGCGATCGATAACAACTACAGCGCCATCCTACAGTCGCCAAGCCTGACGTATCCGCTTGGCACGGATAATTTCGGCCGGGACTTGTTCTCCCGCATCGTCTTCGGAGCCCGCATCTCGCTGCTCGTAGGCTTGCTGTCCACGCTAATCCCCGTGCTGATCGGCGGGGCGCTTGGCGCCATCTCCGGCTATTACGGCCGGCAGACGGACAACATCATTATGCGGGCGCTGGACGTTCTTTACGCGATTCCCGGCATTCTTCTCGCGATCGCGATCATTGCCGCCTTCGGCGCCAGCACCGTCAACCTTATCTTGGCGCTTAGCGTCGGCGCGATTCCGACCTACGCCCGGACGATGAGAGCGAACGTGATGATGGTGTCAACGCTGGAGTATGTGCAAGCCGCCCGGGCATTCGGCGCAAGCGACTTCTCGATCCTGTTCAAGCATATTGTGCCGAACTCCGTGGCGCCGATGATCGTTAAGTCCTCGCTTACGATCGGCACCGCGGTCATTTCGACCAGCAGCCTCAGCTTTCTGGGGCTCGGCGTCGAGCCGCATATTCCGGAATGGGGCAACATTTTGAAGCTGGGCAGCGCCTATTTGGAGACGCACGCCTTCACCGCCATCTATCCGGGGCTTGCCATTATCGCCCTGGTGCTTTCCTTCAATTTCTTGGGCGACGGGCTGCGCGACGCGCTCGATCCGAAACTGGATTAACCTCATTCATATTCCATCGACTTCTACGTTTCCAAGCATGAATGGACGATGAATGAATGTGAGTTAAATATAGATATTTTTTTATACATGAACTGGAGGGGAAAACCATGAAGAACAAAGGCAAAATTGCCGCCGTGCTGCTGCTTAGTCTGTCCATTATGCTTAGCGGCTGCAAGGTAACGACAAAGAATGAAGTCTCCGAGGTCCCTGCACCGACAGAGGGAACAGAAACGGCCGCCGACAACAGCGCGGTGGACATCGAGCTGCTCGGCATGAGCGCGAACGAAGCCGATCTTAACATCGTACGCGACCAGCTTTCCAAAAACGGCTTTAACGTCAAGCTGAACATCCAAGCCGACTATGGCACTTTCAAGGCACAGCAGGATGCGGGCAATTACGATATTGCGCTGTCGAGCTGGACAACCGTTACCGGCAACCCGGATTACGCGGTCCGCTCCCTGTTTAAAACAGGCGGCGACTACAGCATCCTGGCAGATTCCGAAATCGACGCTCTGATCGACGAAGCGGCTGCGCAAACGCCGGAGCAATTCAAAGAAACGTACAAAAAATTCGAAGAGCAGCTTGTGTTCGAGAAAGCGTACATCGCGCCGCTCTATAACTCTCTCAAAGCGCAAGCGTTCAATCAAGAGGTGCTGAACAAGGATTCCGTCCGCATCTCGAAATCGCGCTCCCTGCCATGGGAGGAGCTCGACTTTAACGACACGTCCAAACGGGCTTCGGAAGCGCTTGTCCTTCAGTCCACGATGCCGACTCTGACGTCGCTCGACCCGATCAAAGGCAACGACGGTTCCATTAACATCATCAACACCAACATGTACGTTCGTCTGGTGAACTTGACGGATGACGATAAAATCACGTCCGAAGGCTCCCTGTCGCTGAACCATGCGATTGCCGAAGGCAACAGCGAGTATTACTTCATTTTGAGAGACGACATCAACTTTGCCCAAATTAAGGACAAGCTGGCTGTCGACACAGGCGAGCGCGTAGGCGCAGACGACGTGATCTTCTCGCTGAACCGCGCGAAGGATAAAAATTCCGTGCCTGACCATCGCACGTATACACTTCATGAGCACATTCAGAACGTAGAGCTCGTGACAGACGTTGCAACGCTTGAATCCATCAAAGTTTCCGGCAGCAGCGAAACGGTCAAAGCCGCTCTTGAGAAAGGCCTTGATTCTAAAATTTCTTCCCTTGTCGCTGACAAGACGCAAGCCGATAACGCTGGAGGCAAGTACCAAGTCGTGAAGCTGACGACAACAACGCCTTTCCCGCAAGTGCTGAACTATCTGGCTCACCAATCCGCAGGCATCGTGTCCAAAAAGCAGGTTGAAGCCATCAATACGTACGACGTCGCAACCTTCGACGTCAACAAAGACATCCCTTACGGCGACCAAAACACGGTCACTGAAGGCAGCCAGTACAATAACACGCTGTATACAAGCGGTCCGTACATCTTGTCCTACAAAAACGATTACGAAGCGATTTTCTACAAAAACCCGGGCTACATGAAAGGCACCGAGCATGAGCCAAGAATCAACAATATTAAAATCCGCTTCATCAAAGATGCCGACAGCTCCCTCTCCGCGCTTCGCAGCGGCGAGATTCATTTGTACTACGGCGTAAGCGAAACGAAATACGACGTTGTCAAAGGCGACAGCAAGCTGGCGCTCCAAACCATTCCGAGCAACGCCGTATCGTACCTGCTGTTCAATACGAAAAACCGTCCGGTAGCGGAAAGCGCGGATTTGAGAAAAGCCGTTCTGTACTCCATTAACCAAGACGAAATTTTGGCTTACTACGCAGGCAATAAGTTCAAAGCGACTTCCACCCTGAGCCCGCTCGTGCAGACCGGCCTTGAGCTGAAAGCCGATTCGGCGAAGGTGAAGGAATTCTTGAACGCCTACAAAGCCAGCAAATAAGCGGATGAGAGCAAGAGACACCCTTTCTAGGCTGTCTCTTGCTTTCTCATATAGCCGCATGCGCCAAGGAGAGATGAAAATGGGAACAAAAACAAAGCTGTCGCAATGGGATGCGCTCATGCTGGAATCGCTAAAAGCGCACGGCTGGCCAAGCGATGAGCTGCTCGCCAAAATTCACGCCGGAGACCTGCCGAAGGATGAAAGCAAATTCCAATTTGACTATACGGGGTTAACCGCATTTGCTCGGGAGCATGCGGAGACATTAGCTCAAGCTGTGCAGGAAGGCTATCAGATTAAATACAATACGATTCGCGGCATTCACAGCTGGATTCTAGTCGCTCTAGGGCAAGAGGCCGAGCTGGTGCTGGAGCCCGGACAAGAAGCCGTCATTGCCAGCTTGACGGAGGAGGATGCCGCTTTGCTTGCCTCTGTCCTTTCGTTCGGCTGGGCTATTTCCCCCGCTCAAGACAGCGGCGCCGCTTCAGATGCTAACGGGAGGTCGCTGTACCGGGTAGAGCCGGCGGAGCGCCGCGGCAGCAGTCAAGCTTAAATGCGCCGGCGGCCCTTAGCCCTTAGCGGCATAGGAACTGAAAATCGGATGTCTTATTAGCCAAAGAAAAGAAACGGCCATCTTTCCGGATGGCCGTTTCTTTTCTATACGGGCCCCTTCTTCACTTGAATAGCCGCCTCCTCCCCCACCTCTCATGACATGTAATCTTACTCCAAAATTCTATTTTTCAGATCTAAACATCTTCTTTCAATTGATTTTCGTTTAAGTATTGACGATTTTTCAGTGATGTGAGATATTGTAACATATATTTTGTAGGTAATGTACAGTCGATTGTATAAAATATACACTTTATAAGGGGGCTGCCCGATTGAAAAAGATCGAAGCCATTCTACGACCGCAAAAGCTGCATGATACGATCAAAGCGTTGCATAGCATCGGCGTAACGGCGTTTACGGTTAACCAAGTCGTAGGACGCGGCATGCAGAAGGACCGAAGCGGCATTTACCGGGGCCGTAATTTCACCATGAGTCTTCATCCGAAAGTGAAGATGGAAATTGTAATCTCTGATTTTTTAGTGGAAAAGACGGTCGAAACGATTATCGCCGCCGCCCAGACCGGAGAAGCCGGGGACGGGAAAATTTTCATCACATCGGTCGAGCAGGCGATTAACATTCGGACAGGCCAGGTGGACGAGTCAATCGACGAGCTGCGGCCGCTGAAGGAAGAGAGGTAATGCAGGATGGCGGAAACTATTCATTTGAATACGATATGGGTCGTTCTTGCGGCGGCTATGGTTCTGTTCATGGAAGGCGGCTTCAGCTTGCTGGAAGCCGGGCTTGTGCGCACGAAAAATGCGGTAAACGTTACGATGAAAATTTTTGTCGATCTCACCATCGGCGCTCTGGCATTCTGGGCAATCGGCTTTGGGTTTATGTTCGGGGATGATGCGGGCGGCTTCATCGGCACTTCCTTATTCGGCGCCCCTGACGACATTCAGCTAGCGATCGATCTCCCTCCCGCCGCCTATGTCCTGTTCCAAATCGGATTCGCGATCGCTTGCATCTCCATCGTGTCCGGCGCGGTGGCGGAGCGCATGAACTTTAAAGCATATGTGCTGGTTGCCGCGTTCCTGACGCTGCTGCTTTACCCTGTCTCCGGCCATTGGGTGTGGAATGCTGACGGCTGGCTTGCGCAGATGGGCATGAAGGATTTCGCGGGCTCCGCGGTCATCCACTTGCTTGGCGGATCGGCGGCCCTTGCGATCGCCTGGATTCTCGGTCCGCGCAAAGGCCGCTACACGGACGGAAGCGTGAACGTCTTCGCGCCGTCCAACATCCCTCTCGCATCGGCAGGCGTGTTCGTGCTTTGGTTCGGATGGTTCGGCTTTAACGCGGGCAGCACGCTCAGCGCAGGCGATGCGATGCTGCCCGCCATCGCCTTAAACACGATGCTTGCGGCCGCGGCAGGCGGCGCGTCCTCGATGCTCTTCACGATGTTCCGTTTCGGCAAGACGGACCCTAGCATGGTGATGAACGGTTCGTTATCCGGCTTAGTCGCGATAACCGCAGGCTGCGCTTACGTGAATCAATGGCAGGCCGTGCTGATCGGTCTCGTTGCCGGCCTGCTCGTAATCGGCGCTACGTTGTTCATAGACCGCCTGAAAATCGACGACCCCGTCGGCGCGGTGGCCGTGCACGGATTTAACGGCGCGTTCGGCACCATTGCAGTCGGCCTATTCGATGCGGAGGGCGGCCTATTCACAGGCGGCGGAGCCAGCCTGCTTGGCACGCAATCGCTCGGCGCGCTCGTAATCTGCATTTGGGGTTTTGCGGGCGGCGCGGCAATTGCCTACATCGCGAAAGCAACCGTCGGACTGCGCGCTTCCTCGGAGGAGGAAGAGGAAGGCCTCGACATGGCCTACCACGGCATCCCGGCCTACAACGAGCTGGACCGCTTCTCGGAGACGGCTAAGGCGATGTACGATTTCGAAGCGACTACCGGCGTTACGATCAAACAGGCGGAGCCTTTAATGATCAAAGCCGGCAAATAACGAGCAGGGATTGCCCCGGCATGGGTGCAATCCCTGTTTTTGATTTCGTCCTATGCTTCACGATATGATTACCTGTCTTCTAGGCGGCCGAAGGAGACCTTTCGAGGTAAATCCATGTTTTTATACCGTTCGTACGCTTCGGCCATAATAGGCGCGTTTTCTTTTGTAAGAATGAAGCCGTTTAGTGTATCTTTAATGATTTCCAATTGTTCCTGACTCATGGAGGATAGCTCTGCTGCATTAAGCTGAAACGACTTTCTAAAATGGGTTGCCAGTCTTGTTAAAACGGACTCTTTTTCGTCCTCAGACAACTTTGCTGACAAAGAAATAATAGTTGAAACGATTTCACTCACAGAACATTCTCCTCTCTGGCAGCTTGAAGAGTGGCAACTTGTGCTTTTGCAGCCCGCCCTATCTTATTGAACGTCTGCGGTTATCACCAGGTTGCGGCAAACCGAGTATATAGCCGTAATAAAAAACTCCTCTGAGTGTACGGGACACCAAGAGGAGCTTACCCTTAAAAAATGTTATAGACGTTTTCGCATTCTTCCGCAGTTGGTTCATAGAAACAATGAAGCTTGTGCCGCCCGACAAGCGGCTGGTCGTACCATGTCGGCGGACATGGCAGAGGGTTTTGGGCCGTTCCCGGACGAAAATACCAGAGTGAGAACCTTGCCGGCCAGAACCACTCGCCGTTGACGACCCTTTGCGCCAGCCGGCGTTCTCTTTCTCTAGCTCCTTCGTAGAACATCCCGTGCTGCAGCGCTTCAAACGCATGCGGCTGATTGATCATCTGCGGAATTGTCCGAAGTCCTTTAAAATCGGAGCAATTTGCTCTTACCCTGTTAATCCCGACATTTCCAACAAGAAGCATGCCCATTTCGCCTTCGCCAACCGCTTCTGCTCGAAGCAATCTTGCCAACATATCAATATCCCGGCTCCTGGCTTTTACAACTGCCATCCGCTCACCTCTTTAATTTGTTCTAGACCCATCATATTGTGGGCGAAACGGATGTGTTACGAATACCCAGCTCGCGTTTTCTTAAACGGCTTCCGCCGCTTTCAGCCTTTGGTCCAGCAACCGGAAGGCTTCGGCAACGATTGGGCGAGGCGCTTCTCCATAACGGTCACCTAAGCTTATTTCGAAGTAAGCTCCTCCGTCCTTCTTCTCCCGCACCGATTGCGTAAACCCGACGCCTGTCTCTAAGGTAACGCCAGCGAATATTTGCTCCAGCTGCTCTTTGCTTCGTTCCGAATGAACATGGAACATGTTCGACACGGGCACGGCCGGCACGGTCCGGAGCAACTCGCAGCCGTTATACAACACCGCCAGCTCCTTCGCCTCATGGTAATACTTCTCCATGAGCGGAAGGCGACGCTCCATGTAATAATCGGCTGCCACAATGTACGGGTACAAGCTGATCAAATCTCCGCCATGGCGTCTTTTCCAAACCTTCGACTGTTCGGTGAAGTCCCGGTCACCGGCAAGGACTGCTCCCGCAATGCCGCCGATCCCCTTGTACACCGAGATATATACGCTGTCGAACAGCGCGCAAACCTCCTCGGCCGATTTCCCGTAATAAGGAAGCACCTCGAACAGCCTCGCTCCGTCCAAATGAAGCTTTATCCCTCTCTCCCGGCAAAACGCCGACATCGCCTCAAGCTCTTCAAACGCCGGCAGCTGACCGCCGATCTCCCTCTGGGGAAGCTCCAGCAGCACGCAAGCGGCCTCTTCCTGAAGCCCTTCGAGATCCTTCAGAAGAACGGGCCTCGACTCATCGGCCAGAAGAATCGGCTCCAAATGATGCAGCTCCTTCAGTCCGTCTTTCTCATGGATCTCCAAATGGCAGGTCGGATGATAAGCCACCTTTTTATTCCCCTTAACGTCGGACCAAATACGAAGCGCGATCTGCTGCGCCATTGTCCCGCTTGGAAAAAATACCGCCGATTCCTTGCCGAGCAGCTTCGCCATTTTGTGCTGATACCCTTCGATGACCTCGCCGGCCCCGTACATATCGCTTTCCATTTCTCCGTCTACCTGCTCAAATGCGGTCTTCAGCACCTGCACGTTCCGTTTGCCATGTCCCGGCAATGGATATTTCGCTTGCTTGAACGCATCTATTAGTGAAATCGTGTTATTCAATGAAGTCCCTTCTTTCTCCGGTTATAGCAATAGGATATCAATCGATCCGCCCCGTACGCAAATAAAACACCAGCCCCATACCTGACCAAGTCGACAGGAAGAAATCCATGTCCAAGGACAAGCCCGCCTATTACAGTAGCTCTAACATCATTCAGCCGCTCCGCTTGATAAAGCTGGCTGAACTCGATCGCGATGCAAAACAGGAAGCCGCAAACAAGCGCCCATGCCATCCCTCTGCGAGGACCAAGCACGCGAAAACCGTAATAGATCATACTTGCCCATAACGCATCGCCGAAATGTTCCCTAACAAAGTCAGGCAGCAGACTCCATGGCATTCTTGAAGCGAGTCCCGCCATTATCGCGAGCAGGACTGCGATGGCGTAGGCTAGTCTAAGCCTCACCATTTTGTCTGCCCCTTGCTTCATCCACATTATTTTTTGCACGGCTTGCAGCCTCCGATGGGATTGCCCTATTTTAGAAAACAATTATAAACGATCGGAACGGAATGCGTCACTCTAACAAGCGGCAGTTCATCGGAGGATTGTTCCTTTTAAGCCGTATTCTACCTTGAACGCCTAAGGCCGGTTAACCGACAATAGGCAACGGGGGTATCATCCTGGTGAAAAGAAGCGACTCTATCAGCCCTACAACGATTAAAGGAGTGATGGTGTGTTGAATATCGGATTTCTAAAAAACAAGCCTTTGAGGGGTCGATTCCATTAAGGATGACCAGGCCTCTCTTGGCACTGGGAGGCAATCAGGATATGATGTGGCTGCAAACCGATGCTTCCACCGCCCCAGAATGGGCCGTTCGCCTAGCGGAGAAGCTGACTCGCCTATGCGATTCAATTACGGAGCGTAACTGCCCGAACATTAGTCTTCGACCCGTAGGCCCGTACAATTGGTATGCTTGTACCCAGCTTGAGGTAACGGAAGAGCAGAAGACGCTTTTTCCCGTTCCCGCCGTCTATTGGCTCGCCGAATCGGCATATTGCGGCTTTACTCCGTTAGCCGTTTATACCGGGGAACAGCTTGCCGGACTCGCGGTTTATGCTGTCGACCCCGATGACGGCTGTTATTGGATAATGGCTTACATGATCGACCGCCACTTTCAAAGCCGCGGCTTAGGCCGAGCCGGCATGAAGGCGCTGATTCGTTACATGGCGGAAGCCCATGGCTGTCATACAATCAGGCTTGGGCATCGGCCTGAGAATGGAACGGCGGCGAGCTTATATGCTTCCTTAGGGTTCAGACAGATGGAATGCTGTGAAAATGAAATCGTTCGGGAGCTGAACATTCCGTCTCGATAAGCGAAGAAAGGCGGCAGCCCCTATTGGACTGCCGCCTTCGATCATTTAAGCCAAAATTTGCTCAATACGGTCTATAACATCCGCGCTAAGCTTAACGCCCGACGCCTTTGCGTTCTCTTCCACTTGCTCCGGACGGCTGGCGCCGACCAGGGCGCTGCTTACGTTCGGCTGGCGCAGAATCCATGCGAGAGCCAGCTGCCCTACCGTTAAATCCAGCTCGGAAGCGACCTTTGCCAGCTCCTGCACCTTACGGATTTTGTCTTCGGTCACGTTTTTGCGCATATGATCCAGCTTCGCCGCCCTGCTGTCCGCCGGGATGTCTTGAGCCGAGCTGTATTTGCCCGTCAGCAAACCCTGTGCGAGAGGCGAGAATACGACTTGGCCAATGCCGCCGCGCTCGCCGTAAGGAATCACTTCCTTCTCAATGTAACGGTTAAACATATTGTAAACCGGCTGATTGACGACGATGCGATCCAGCAAATAGCGGTCCGCAATCCCATGGGCTTCCGCCATCTGCGACGCCGTCCATTCGCTGACGCCGACATACAGCACTTTGCCTTGGCGAACGAGATCGTCTAACGCCCGGAGCGTCTCTTCCATCGGCGTTTCAGGGTCGTGGCGATGACAGTAATAGATGTCGACGTAATCCGCGCCGAGCCGCTTCAGGCTGGCATGACACTGCTCCATCACATGCTTGCGGGACAAGCCCCGGTCATTCGGACCGTCTCCCATCGGCCAGAACACTTTTGTCGCCAGCACGTAGGATTCGCGAGGGAACGCCTTCAGCGCCTCTCCCATCAAAGTCTCCGCCGCGCCGCGTTCGTACACGTTCGCCGTATCAAAGAAGTTGATGCCGAGTCCGTATGCCGTTTGGATCGATTTGACCGCGTTTTCGCGCTCTACGTATCCGCCGTATGTCAACCAGCTGCCAAGACTGATCTCGCTTACCTTCAAGCCGCTTTTGCCTAACTTCCGAAATTGCATGTATTCATCTCCTCCCCAAATTTGCCTGCCCTTCTATTCTAGTAAAGGTTGAGGCCGCGCGAAAGTAGTGAAAATATCCTTACTTTATTCGCAGAAGGATAGCTACTATACTTAAAGTAACTATATTACAAGAGGTGAGATTTCATGAATGCGAACAATTACATTCCGAAAGATCCTTCCCATATTGCATGCAACATCGAAAAAACGCTCGACGTCCTCGGCGGCAAGTGGGCGTTCCTCGTACTGAGAGAGCTGTTCGGCGGCAAAAAAAGATTCGGCGAGCTGCAGCGGCTCATTCCCGCGATCAGTCCGCGCGCGCTGACATCCACGCTTCGTCATTTGGAAGAACGAGGCGTGCTCGAGCGCGAAGTATTCCCCACCGTCCCTGTCACGGTCGAATACAGGCTTACGCCCAAAGGCGAGGATCTCCACAACATTTTGAAGGAAATGAAGCTGTGGGCTGCGCGGTGGACCTGATTCGAGGAAGGGAGCTAACAGCCGCTTCGGCCCTCTGAAGGAGCCGATGCTTGACCCTCCGCCCTCAAAATGGAAGTTTTGCTATAATAGAGTTACTCAAAAACGGGGAGCTGATCGCATGATCTATGTTGCGCTGCTGCGCGGAATTAATGTCGGCGGCAATAACAAAATCGATATGAAGCAGTTAAAAGCCGCGTTCGAGCATGCCGGCATGCAGCATGTCGTCACTTATATCAACACGGGCAATATCATATTCAAGAACCAGGAGCTCAACAAGGACGAGCTGTCGGCCCTGCTGGAAAAAACGATTCTGGAGCATTTCGGCTTGTCGATAAAAGTGTTGATTCGGAGCATGGATGAATATCGCAAGGTGATCGATTCCTTGCCGGAGACCTGGACCAATGACCAGACGATGAAAAGCGACGTCCTGTTCTTATGGGACGACATCGATGAAGAAGCCGTGCTGGACAAGCTGGACATTCGCCCCGAATACGACCGGGTGATCTATGCTCCAGGCGCGGTGCTTTGGTCCGTGGACCGGGAAAATGCGGCCAAAAGCGGCATGCATAAAATCATTGGAACCAAAATCTATTCTCGGGTAACCGTACGAAACGTTAACACGACCCGTAAAATATTCGAGCTGATGCAAGCTGCCGCTGCAAACGCCTAGCCGCTTATCGCTTTAGGCCTTCGCATCCATGCCGCCGGACCGCCGCTTCCACTTTCTCCCGCCTGCGGCGGACCCGTCCGCATCCCAGCGGAAGGTCAGCGCCGCTATCGCGAGGCATAGAACGGCAAAGCCGACGAGCATGGCGAGCGGCGGCAGCACCTTGCTCCATACGACCTGCTCCCGGACGGCTTCGCCCATCGCAGCCACAAAATAATGAAAGGGAAGCAGCCGGCCGATCACGCGCACCCACTCCGGCGCATTCTGCAAGCTGTAGAACGCTTCGCTGGTGAACAGCATCGGGAAGCACATGACGTTGGATATCATATTGACGTTGCTTTCATCCTTGGATAGATTGGCGGCAATAAAACCGACCGCCGTCAAGCATGTCGTCCCCACCAGCAAAATAACCAGCATGAGCAGCAAGCCCCGCCCGCTTAACCGAGTGTCCAGCACCGTAACGCTTATTAGGATCACCACGCCGCTCACGAGCAGCGTCAGAGCCGTACGGGCTGCCGTTACCGAGCTAATAAAGGCCGCCGTCTTGAAAGGCGTCACGCGAAGCAGCTTATATATGCCTCGGTTGCGATGCGACATGACGTAGAAGGCGGTCACCATCCCCGCGCCGAACAGCACATTCGTTGTCAGGACGCCTGCCAGCAGCCGCTGGGAATAGTCCGGTTGATTCATATAAAGCCCTAACCCAAGCAATATTCCGACAGGAAACAAAATCGTCCAAACCAACGTATGCACATCGCGCAAAATCCCCGCAAGCATCGTTCGAATTATGGTAGCCATCTGTTAAACTCCTCCTTGTTCATCGCATTACTGAATATGGTCCGTCAATTGAATATAAATATCTTCCAAGCTGTCCGCATCGTACTTCGCCAGCAGCTCGTCAGGAGTTCCGGATGCTTCGACCCGCCCCTCGCAAATCATTACAACCCGTGTCGCAAGCTTGTGTACTTCCTCCATGTCATGGGACGTAAACACGATCGACGCGCCCGATTCCGCCAGCGTCTGAATAAGTCCTCGAATTTCCTTGCGGGCGCGGGGGTCCAAGGCTGCGGTTGGCTCATCCAGGAACAGCAGCTGTGGCCGATGCATTAGCGTCATCGCAATGGCAAGCCTCTTCTGCTGGCCGCCCGACATGCGGTCCGCCCGGGTTCCTGCAGCGTCGCCTAGACCGCAGCGCTCCAGCTGCGCGCGAAGCTCCTTATCCGAAAGCTTGAGACCATAGAAGGCGGCGAACATTCTCATATTCTCAAGCGCGCTGAACCCCGGAAAAAAAGGCGTCGATTGCAGCTGCACCCCGATATGGCTTGCCGGATTTTCGCGCCAATACGAGACGGTGCCGGCATCCGGCTTCTTTAACCCCAATATAATATCCAGCGTCGTCGACTTGCCGGAGCCGTTCGGTCCGATAATAGCCAGCACCTCTCCCTTCCCGATCGTCAAATCGATCCCGTGCAGCACCGCTCGTTTCCCATATGCTTTTTGTATCCCGCTTGCTTGAACCATCGTTTGCATTATCCTGCACCCCTTTAGCCAAGTTCGTATATCCAACGTTGGATATTGGTGCAATAAAAATCGCCGAGCGATGACGGCGACTATTACTGCTGCAATAGATGAATGAGTCTGTTCAAATACGAAATATCCTGCTCCAAAATCGCAATGGCATTATCGAAGGACGCGAGCACAAAAGGCGACAGTCCGTACTGTCCTTTAATTTCTTTGCCGCGGCGCCAATTGTCTAACGTCATCTCCGCCTGGCTAAGATTTTGCCGCAGAAGCTCCAGCGCTTCCTCGCGCGGAATGGCTTCAATCCAGTTGAGGCCAAGCCCGAAATCCGACTTCACCGAATGCGGCGGAAGCGTCAGCGACTCTCTGACGAGCTGATGGAACAACTCCTCTCCCTTTTCGGTAATCGCGTAAATTTTACGCAGGCGGGCGCCGGTCCTCTCCTCCGCCTCCGTTCGAACAAGGCCGTCCTGCTCCATCTTGTTCAAGGCGTAATAGATCGATCCGGACAGGAGATTCGCCCACTCGTCCATGCGGCTCATTTGGATGGTCTGCTGAATCTCATAGCCGTGCATCGGCCGGTCGCGGAGCAAAGCCAGTATGATGAGATTGGTCACTTCGAATTCATCCTTTGCGTATCCAATTCCGAATATCCAACGTTGAATATAACCGTGTCACGATCTTAGCATGGAAATATTCGGGATGTCAATACGATGCATACAACGCAACATTTTCGGGCCAGGTACGTTTAATTCTACGTAATGATAACTAACGATGGAAGCGGTGGTAAATTTGTGAAGAAGAAACGATGGACTGCAAAGCTTTTTCTTGCCGCATCTCTTTCATTCGGTATAGCTTTGAGTGCCATGCCGACGCCTATGCAAGCGCAAGCCTTAAGCAAGATCGACAGCGAGGCAAAGGCCATCAGCCAGGCCGACAGCTTGAATCTTATCCCAGATGGAGTAAAAGTAACGGCTAAACTCGATAGCGGCAATTGGGAAATAAGGTTCAGGGGCGACAAAACCGACATTAGCAAGAACCCATACCTGCAGGGTTATATCACCTTAAACGCGAAGGACGGTAGTATCGTCCAGTATAATGCCAGTTTACAGTCTGATTTTGTGTACCCGTATGGGAGCGATCCCTTTGACGAAAGCACCTTTAAGTTTTCTATTGAAGAGGCTTTAGATATTGCAGTAACATTTATGAAGCAGCAAGGGTGGAAACTGAAGGACAGCTGGATGAATGATCCGTATCCGATTTCCGATTACATCGCTGGAAGGGAGTTCCACACCTCTAGATTGCACATTTTCCGTTTCGATCGTTCGCATGATGGCGTCCGCGATGGGTCGAATGGCGCGTCCGTGACGGTCGACCGGGTAACGGGCGATGTAAGAGCCTATTCCGTTGTCTGGGACGACCACTCGTTTCAGCCCAATACGGTTAATGAGGCGGCGCCTACAATGATCAGCATGAAGGAGGCAGCAGATTTACTCTATAATGCCGTCGATCCCTTCCTGAAGTGGCAGGCCATTAAAGATCCCGATCAGCCGAGACTTGTATACGCGCTCCACCCAAATTATGTATTGGCAATCGACGGAACCATTCCGTCTGAGTATGAATGGGAGAACCCCTCGATCCCTGAAAAAATAAAACCCTCTTACTCAGATGCTCTGGCTAAAAAACGGCTGCTTTCCATGTACGATCTCAATTTAGAATATATAAACGGAAAGCTGGCATACCGGTTGAGACTCAAGCCTGAAATAAATTTCTTCCAAGAGGGTTTGCACCCGGCGATAGATGCCCATACAGGCGAGTGGCTTGATTTCTTGAATCAACCGATTGAAAAACCGTTCCCTCCTGCCGGAGAATGGTTGGTCGAAGCAGCGCCAGCCGGCAAGATCGATTATGCTGCCGCTATTGTATGGGATAACCATCTGCTTCAGCTGCAGAATGAGCCTTTCATCCAAGACGGCTATACGCTCGTTCCTTTCCGTGAATTGCTGACGAAACTCGGGACTAAG
The DNA here is from genome assembly GCF_003583765.1 of Paenibacillus nanensis. Taxonomy (GTDB): domain Bacteria; phylum Bacillota; class Bacilli; order Paenibacillales; family Paenibacillaceae; genus Pristimantibacillus; species Pristimantibacillus nanensis. The sequence continues at coordinate 464,954 of NZ_QXQA01000001.1, read as the reverse complement.
ATTACTTGGGATCCCGCCGCTAGGGAGGTAACTGCCAGCTTAGGCGGCACGACAATCGAACTGACCATCGATTCCAAAACCGCCCACGTCAATGGAAAAGCCATAAAGATTGAAGCCCCTCCTCGTTTAAAGAACGGCCGAACCTATATCCCGGCTCGTTTAGTTCTAGAAACGTTTGGGGTAAGCGTCGGATGGAATAGCACATATAGACTCGTGCTCGTGTCCACCGAAGAGAATGCGCCATCCCCATCGAAGGAAGAGCTGAAGCGGTATGCTTTCCAGGCGCAGCTCAATTGGGAGAGCAATGTGCTCAAGTAAGCGCTGAAAATAGAAATGGATAGCGTTCTCCAGCTCTCTGAACGCTATCCATTACTTTTCTTATCCCTGATCTTTATCGGAGAGCGATGTCATGTTTTCGAATATGAATGGTCTCGCGCATGAAACTTTTTATGACATCAATCGCGGATTGCTCCGACTGCGCGGCGATGGCGAACAACCTGATCAGCTTACGATTTGCTTCTTCGGTCAGTTCATTGTCCAAAGCCGCCAATCGTGCCGCCTCTCGGAAGCTAAGCTCTACTGAAGCGTAATGACTGGCTGCCCGCTTCAACTGAGGCCAACACAACTCAAGAGTCTCCATGTACCGCCTAATGTCTCGCTTGGCCGCAGCATAAGCACGAGTGACAGTCCGCATGCCATCCCGGTCGTAATTCCTGTTCCGAAGCGCATTTATAATCGCATCGTAGGCCGAACGGCCGCATGCGTAATCCGCTTCCGGAAGCATCGGGTCATGCGTCTCCCATTTATGGATGGCCTGCATGAGCGATTCCCTATATATTTCCATCGGATCAAGCTCGATCCGGTTGCCCAATACCTGATAGTACCAATAGGGAGAAGCATTCATGCCGAACGATCCGTATGGCAGCTCCTCCAGCTCCTCCGATACCCCGTTCGAAATGAAGAGCGATTGCCGTTCATCGTCATAGCCGGCTGCCACGACAAATCGGTCCTTCCATACAATCGCGCCTATCCCGGAGTCGATCGCCCGTTTAATCTGGGCGATGGCATGCTCCCGATATAGAGGAAATACAGCGTCGAAGCGGAAGCCTGCATCCGAACCGGCCGTTACCCCGATAAAGTCCGCCGCCAAAAAGTTTTCGGCAACCCAGTTATACGCCGTGGGGGATTCCGGGGTTAGGCGGCGGTTCACTGTAAAGCGGAATGCGGCAGCCGTCATGCCGGCGAGCCTATACTTGGGCATCGTCATCCATCCCTTATTCGTTAACACGGCATGCATGGCGTCCATATAGGACTCGGATTCGATGACCATTTTCAAACCCGGTATAACTACCGCCATCTCCTTCCCTCCCTATCTCATCATTTCGGCGTATGGACTCCCCAACGCGGCACGATCGACCGTTTCCGGTCCGGATAAGCGGCGGACACTGCGCGAAACCGGTCAACCGCAGCGTCTTCGATGGCCTGCGCGGCGCGCAGAAGCCCGATCAGCTCGCCGGTCTTCTGACGATCGATGCGTTTATCCCCTTCCGCCGCAATCATGCAGCTTTCCATACCGGGGAATAAATCGGCTAGCTGGCGGAACAAATCCGCAGCATGATCCCATTCAGTCCATATGCCGCGCGCCTCCTGCAAGTATGCGCGAATTTCTTTTCTGGACTGGATAAAAGAATTTAGAATATAGACTGCCCCGCGTTCATCGAAATCCCCATGCTCCAGAGCCCGAACAAAAAAATCGTAAGCCAGCTTGCCCGATCCAATGTCCTTATGGGGCAATGTTTTGTAGGGGGTGTCCCAATCCGTAATCGCAAGACGAATGGATTCCAGCAGCATCGCTTCATACGGAATGTCTACTTTCCGCCCGAACGTTTCGTAATACCAAAACTCCGTGAAATTTAACCCGAAGTTATCGTAGAGCACGATTTGCTTCTCGCTCGACCATCCGTCCTGCACAAAAAATACGCGGTCCTCGTCATCATAGCCGTCAATAACTCCGAATTCGGGCAGCCAATACATGACGCCGACGCCTTGATCCAGGCTGAGCTTCGTTCTTTTGACCGCCTCCTGCTGATAATGACGGAATGTCGGATGCCGTGTTCGGCCCGCGTCGATTATCGAAAACAAGCCTATATTATGAGCGGCGGGGCGGTGCTCGCTCCCCCATTGGCCATAGGCTGTCACGGATAAAGGGAGCAGCCGTTCATGCACGCTGAATTTATACGACATGCCGGTCAGGCCGGAAAGTCTATACTTGGGTCCGTCATATAAATGCGCCGCTGTTAGAATGGCATGCAGACTATCGATATACGACTTCGACTCCCGCACCATTGTAAGCCCCTTAAGACTGACGTGTGTCATTCCCCGTCCCCTCGCTGTCTACATCGATTCATCCAATCGTTTGATCGCCTGCTCGCACCGGATTCGAAGCTTCTCCTTCAGCCACTTCGGAGCCAGCAGCTCCTCCCAATCGGCGACAAGCAGATGCTGTAAGAAGCTGTCCATGTCATAAAAGATAACCGTATAAAAAAGCTCTTCCCGCATTTGAATGCGGTACCCTTGCCAGCTGTCGCCGCTCAAGGGTGCTTTCAATTTTACTTTTGCGAGATAAGGAGCCCGGACAGGCTTCCTTCCTTGCGATTCGGTATCATTCATCCCGGTATTCGCGATAGAGGCAGGGCCGCCGATGGAAAGCCGGATGATGCCGTCCAGTCTCAAGCTGACGGGCTGCTCGCCGCTGTCCGTGTATAGGAGGACGTAATCGGCGTGATAGCGGGAATAAAATTTAATCGGGCTTCCATGCAGATTGCGTTCACCGTTCTGGTCCTTGTAAATCAGGTGCAGGCTACGGTTTTCCGTAATAGCCCGCGAGATCAGCTCCAGATGCTGCATCATAACCGGATCGGCATCGAATATGGGCAGGCGTTCAAGACCGGGATCGCCGTGCATGTCCTCGCCCTCAAATCGGCTAAGCAAATCGGCGACGCGCTGAACCTGCTCCGAATGGTCGTAATGATAATGCCGATACCGATGCGCCAAATATTTCAGCACCCGCTTCTCCTCGTCCGTCATATACAAATGAGGCAGCACAAAAGCATCATCCGCATAGCAATAGCCTCTATGCTTGGCCACATATTGAAGAGGCGCGCGCAGCGAGGTAACCATATATTCGATATCGCGCGCGGCCTGCCTTTGCGAAATTTCGAAATGCTTGGCAAGACGGCTGCTGTTCGGGTAGGCGCCCGCCCGCACCTGCTGATCAAACCACCCGATACGATGCAAATTGCTCATCCCCAAACAGCCCCTTCTTTTACGTCGTTCTCCTCATTACAGCACCAAATGGGCTTTCCTGCAACAGGACTTTACATCAGTGCGGCGTCTACCCGGTCCTGCGGCGCGTTCGAGCAGCGCTTGCACACTTGAAAGGATTTGCCGCTCGAGCTCGTCTGCGTATACAACAGCTTTATACGCGTGCTGGAGCAAATCGGGCATGTGCCTCTTCCGCGCGATGGCATTTTCCACAGCACGCGGCCTCTTTTTGTTTTTGGCATAACAGGCTAACCTCTTTTCATTGAAGATGCCCCCATTATAAAACAAGAGGTACGACATAAAATGTCATACCTCTCGTTTAAATCATTTTTTACCGGATGCCTTCGTTTTTATTGCAAATGAACAGGCTTATCTCTTCGCTTTGCGTATCGATAAATTTGACCGCCAAGGCGATTTTATTGTCCGGGTGAATGCGCGACCAGTAGAAGTCCGCCGTCTCCTCCAACGAATCGAATAACGGCGTCTCGAACGGCTCGCCTTCAAAGGGCTTCAAGATCCCGTTCTTCTCCGACGCGTAGGTATGGATGCAGTGGCCGATGCCCTTTTTGAAACGGCTGTAATGATAGAAGTGGCGCAAGCAAACGGAGGGATCATTCTCCGTTGTCTTCAATATGGATAAGCAGCAGCTACCCGATCTCGTATCCATGATGGCGGAAATGCGCGGCGTATAATGGGGCGCGTCCGGCTCGAACTCCCGCAGCATCAACGATTGCTCGAAGCTCCGGCCCGATTGTAATCCTTCATAAATCGTGTCCGTCTGATCGCCGTTCGTAACGATATGCACATGCTCGAAGTGCCGGATCGGATCATAAATAATAAGCGACGGGTCTTCCAGCTTCGCAGGGTCGAACGCCTTGTTCCGCACCATCCGGCCCTCGCGCACAAAAACACGGTTGCGGCTGTTGACGCTTCTCCCCATGATCCAATACACCTGAACATAATGCGATCTGGATGGAGTCATTCCGACGATAATCGTCCTCCCCGGATACGGGTTTTCAAATAAACGCTGCGGATAGGTTTCCATATGGTCATTCGCTCCTTTGTGAAAAAAATAAAGAGGCAAGGAGAACGCTTCTCCTTACCTCTGCCCAGGCGTACGGCTATAGCCCCTCATATGCTCCCTCATGGTTCCCCATGCTCCGCCAGTCACATACAGGCTTTCAATTCCTCCTCATCATATCCATTCTCCTCCAAATAATCAACCGCTTTTACAAATCAAGCTCCACCAGCGATTGCGCAAGCACCGGGTAATCGGTCACAATGCCGTCGATCTGAAACTTCAGCACTTCCTTCAAATTCCGCTCGCTGTTTACCGTCCATACCCAGACCTCCCGTCCGTCCGCATGCGCCCGCTCGACAAACGTCTTCGTAAGCATCACCTTTTCAATCGTATAAAAGTCCACATCCAGCTTTGAAAGGTCGCCCAGCGCAAAATAAAGAATTTGGCCGATTCTAATGTCCGGCTCCATCGCCCGAATCAGCTTCAGCGTGTCGCCGTCAAACGACTGAATGTAGACGTCCTGCTCCATCTCGAATTGCTGAACAAGCGTGACGACTTCCCGCACAAGCTCTTCGCCCGGCCCGTACGGCTTCAAATCAAGAAGCAGCTTAATGCGCCCCTTCGCTTCGGCGAGCGCCTCGCTTAACATCGGAATCCGAATATCCGCCAGATCGGCGTCCTGCCCGATCGAAAGCCTGCTCAGCTCGTCATAGGTAAGGTCGGACACGCTTTCCGGAATGCCCGCCATTCGTCTTAGGCTATAGTCATGATGCAGCACCGCGACTCCGTCCTTTGTCAGCTGAACATCCAGCTCGACGGACTGAACGCCTTTTTCGATAGCGGATGTGACAGACAGAAGCGAATTTTCCGGCACAGCCTCGGAATCGCCCCGATGGGCTGAGATCAGCACGCTCCACTTGGCATACACCAGGCTTTCATTCGATTTGAAGCCCACAAATAGCGCAAGACTCAAATAAATCGCGGCTGCAGCTCCGTACAGAAGCCGGGTTCTTCTTTGGTTTTTCATATATTCGGCCGCTTGGTTTTCCAGCCTTCCAAGCCAGCTTGGACGAATGTTCAGCCGGTCCGTCATCTTCACCCCTTTGTTATGGCCGAAATAATAGAAGAGGCGGGTCAAGAAGATGATATTCACCGGCATAATGAGCAGTGCGAACATGTACGTCAAAATGGTAGACAGCGTCAAAGAGTAATGGTTGGTAAACGCGAGGAGCACGTTAATATCGAGCCAAGACGGCAGGGCGGACAGCAGCGACAGCGTTCCGAAGCCCGTTCCGATGACGAGCGCATTCACCGCGAACAGCATGAAGAACAGCTGCAGCCGTCTCCCCCTCGTGAGGATGAGACTGCTCCTGATCGCCTCTGTAATGGTTTTGCCCTCCAGCGTAATAAAATGAAGAACGAAGATCCACCTCAGCACCGTATACAGCAGAAGAATTAGCAGCAGAACGTAGACGATCGTCATGGCTGCCGAAGCGTTTAATACTCTGCTCTGCAAAAAGATCGGCACATTAAATAACGCATAGAACGACTCGGAGAGCGGCGATTCGATAAACGGAATAAGCACCAGCAGAAAAAAGATCAGCTGCACAATACCGAATCCGAACAGCCGGGGCGTCTGGCGCAGCGTCGTCAGCACCGCATCCGAGATGGCGACCGATTTGCCGACGAGACGCTGCTGCACCATGATGACAAGGACGCACAGCTCGATAAAAAGCGCGAACGATGCGACCAAGCCGATCATGAGTAAGCCAAGCACCCCTTCGTAGGTGGAGCCGATTTGATAAACCTCGCCGTTCAGCAGCCTGCCCGAGCCGACAACGGTCAAAACACGGTTAAAAATGAACGTAATAACCGGAATGATGACAAAGCTGGTGACCAGCATGTACAAATATTCAAAAAACAGCAGCTTTTTATAGGAAGCCCGGAAATCGCGTATGCTTCTGCCCAGCAATTTAAGCATAATGATTCATCCTATTCTTACGTCATGATGATATATCCCATTATACCCTTTGGACAGGCAGATTGTTGCGTAATTGTATATTTTGCCGCTGCTTAACCAATAAAAAAGAAGCCGCAACCGCAGCTTCCCTCTGCTCCTATTGTTCGATAATCTCCGTATTCAGGTGCCGGCGGCGCATATGCACGCCATCGATAAACGCTCCTTCCGTCTGCGCGAGCCGTACGGCTGGGCCTTGGCGCGTCTCGACGCGAACCTGGTGCAGCGTTAGCCCCCTGACATGCTTAAAGTACATGCCTTCGCCGGCCATAACGAGGCGCTCCTTCACCATATCGGGCTCCCCGCCCGCCTCTTCCGGATCCTCCGTCATCTCGACGGTAATATGGCTTAGCTCCACGTCTTCGATCGGCATCTCGGGCAAGCCGTACAGGAAGCCCGCCGAAGCGAGCGCGTTGCGCGCAGTCAAGTTGCTGATCGAGATTCGCCGAATAACCGGCGTCCCATCGGATATCGGAACGGGCTCATGGCTGGTCAGCAGCGGATTGCTCTCGTCGATGCCGTGCCGGTAGAACGCGTTGATCACAATCGGACATAGCACATCGCGCATTTGTATGCCGTTAATATTTACGTCCTCCACCCCGCCGCCGCGGGCCCTGTTCGTCTTCATCCGGATGCCGCGGTCCGTGCCGATGAACAAGCAGTTCGATACGACAATGTGCCGGATCCCCCCGGCCGTCTCGCTGCCCATTACGATGCCTCCGTGTCCGTGCTTCATGACACAATTGGTGACCGTCACATATTCGGTCGGACGCCCGACGCGCCTGCCGTCCTCGTCAATGCCGGATTTCAAACATAAACAATCGTCGCCGACATCAAAGCGGCAGTTGGATACAAGCACGGCCGAGCAGGAGTCGATGTCAAGACCGTCGCCGTTCGGCGCATCAGACGGATTTATGAAAGCGACGCCTGTAATGCGCACGCCTTCGCAATAAACGAGATGCGTATTCCAGAACGGCGAATGCCGCAGCGTAACGCCTTCGATCGCAATGTCTCGGCAGTCGATCAGCTGCAAGAGAGGCGGCCGAAGGAATTGCGTGTCCCATTCGACAATATTGCTGCGTATCCTCTCCCGGAGCCCGCGGTTGAGCTCAAGCAGCTCCAGCCGGACGGAGGATTCCGGAACGGCGCCCTCGTAGCGGAGCTTACGGTACGCCTGCCACCAGGCGTCCCCTTGACCGTCAATGACACCGCCGCCTTTAATGGCTACCCGTTCAAGACCGCTTCCGAACAGCAGCGGCGAATAGCCATAGCATTCGTAGCCGGACCAGCGCGTCTTCTCCGCCGGATAGGCGTCGAATTCATTCTTGAATAAAATCGTCGCGCCTGTCTCGATTTCCAGCGTCATATGGCTGACGAGCTTGATCCTGCCCGTCAAGTACGTGCCGGCCGGCACATATACAGTGCCGCCCCCGCCTTCCGCGCAGGCCGCAATTGCATGAGAAAATGCTGAAGTGTTATCGAAAGCTCCGTCGCCGATTGCGCCGAATGCCGTTATATCATATTTAGCCATCCGCAGCCGCCTCCCCTTCTATCCTTTAATGGACCCGAGCAGCGCGCCTTTGGCAAAGTGTTTCTGCAGGAAGGGATAGACGGCCAATATCGGTATTGTCGCGACGACGATAACGGCCATCTTCACCGCTTGATCCGGAGGAGGCACCTCGCTGTCGAGGGACGCGTCGGCGTCCAGTCCGCTGGCCAAAATTACGATTTGGCGAAGCAGCACCTGTATCGGCCATTTGGCCGCGTCGTTCAAATATAAAATCGCGTTCAAATACGTGTTCCAGTACGTAACCGCATAGAACAGCGATATCGTGGCGATCGCCGGAAGCGACAGCGGCAGCACGATGCGGAATAAAATCCCGAAATCGTTGCAGCCGTCGATCTTCGCCGATTCTTCGAGTCCTTCGGGAATGTTCTGGAAAAAGTTTTTCAGAATGATGAGATTAAAAGCGTTGACCGCGATCGGCACGACCAGCGCGGCGTAAGAATCGATCAGCCCGACCTCCCGCACGACGAGAAAGGTCGGAATGAGACCGCCGTTGAACAGCATGGTGAACACGACCATGAACATGAGCACTCTGCGGCCGTCCAAATCCCGCCGCGCCAGCGCGTACCCAAGCAGCGCGGTAACGAGCATGCTGAATGCGGTGCCTACCAAGGTGACGACAACCGAAACGCTCATTGCGCGGAAAATCGTATTTGTTGAGAAGATGTATTGGTAAGCATCCAAACTATAAACGGTCGGAATAAGCACGAATTTTTTCGCGGCGATCTCGGCCGAGGTCGTGAACGAGCCTGCGACCACATGGACGAACGGGATAAATGCGATCAAAGCGATGATCGTCAGCAGCGCGTAATTTACGATATCGAACAGCCTGCTGGATAACGTCTTATCTTGAACCATAACGGGTAACTCCTCTCGCAGCGATTAATACACGCCGTCTTCCCCCATCCGTTTGGCCAGCCAGTTGGCTGCCATAACGAGGATGAGACCGATAAACGATTTGAAAAAGCCGATGGCGGTGCTGTAGCTGAACTGGCCTTGCTGCAGACCGGCCGTATAGACGTACGTGTCGATAATTTCTCCGACGCCGCGGTTCATCGAATTAAGCAGCAGATAGACATGCTCGAAGCCAAGCTCAAGCACATCGCCGATTTTCAAAATCAGCAGCACGATAATGACGCTTCGGATCGCGGGAAGCGTAATATGCCAAATCTGGCGGAACCTGCCCGCGCCGTCAATGCGAGCCGCTTCGTACAGCCCGGGATCAATCGCCGCAATGGCCGCCAAATAAATAATCGTCCCCCACCCGGCCTCGCGCCAAATGACCTGCAGGATATACATGGGCCGGAACCATTCAGAGCTCAGCAGGAAGTTAATCTTTTCCCCGCCGAAGTAAGCAATTAATTCATTGATAATACCGCCGTCCATCGTCAGCATCACATAGCTGATCGATACGATAATAACCCAGGACATAAAATGCGGAATGTATACTAAAGTCTGCACCGTCCGTTTAAAAACCGCGATCCGAACCTCGTTCAGCATTAAAGCAAGAATGATCGGTATCGGAAAGAAAAACAGCAAATTCATGCCGAACAGCACAAGCGTGTTCGTCAATATCATCAGAAAGTCAGGCTCGGTGAACAAACGCTTGAAGTGCTCGAGCCCTACCCACTCGCTGCCGCGAATGCCTTGATACGGCTTGAAATCCTGAAGCGAGATGACAAGCCCGTACATCGGCACATATTTGAACAATATGAAAAATAAAATACCCGGAAGCGCCATCAGATAGAGCAGCTTGTTTTTCCAAATGCGCTTTTTCAGCTCGCTGTGCCTGCGGGGCTTCGGCGGGATGAGCTCCAATACCTCCGCTCTTGCTTCTTGCATCTTCTCCACCCTCTCTATCTCCGGTTAGCCTTCGTCAGATGAACGCTTAGAGGAGGAAGAGACTGCCCGGGCGTGCAGCAGTCTCCTCCAAACCGGCTTATTGGTTTGCCTTGTACGCCGCTGTATATTCGTCGATGATTTTCTGACCGCCGCGCGACTTCCAATCCTCGATCGCCTTCTCGAATCCGGCTTTGTCGATGTCGCCGTAGATGTATTGGTACGTGGCGTCCGTAATGATCTTCTGCAGCTCCTGGCCTTTCTCCGTATAGGTGGCGGAATCAAGCGGCGCCGTCGGGTCATGAATCGCGACCGGTTCGTTCTCGATAATAAATTTCTCCGCGTCAATGCGCGCTTGAAGCTCGTGGTAGCCTGTATACTGGCCGTTTGTTTCCGGCTCCCCGATTACGCTGTCCTTGAAGCCCTTCACTTCGCGCTCGATCTTGTCTTTGTCGTCCATTTCTTTGGCTTTGCCGTCTACAACCGTGTAATGCGTGCCCTCGATTCCCCAATACATGAGGTTGGCTACTTCAGGCGTCATCATCTTGTCGAAGAACGCCAGCACCTTCTTCAGCTCGTCCTCCGTCTTGATGGCGCTTTTCGGGAACAATACGACGTTGTTATAGCCAGGAATCGCCCAAATGCCGAACTCGCCGCCCGGCTTCGTAATTTTGTTATGCGTCGCAACTTCAGCGGTCGGCACATTTTTCACCAGATTGTTATACAGACTGTTTACGTCTTGCATGGAGCCGATATACAGACCCGCTTCGCCGCTCTGGAACATATTCACTTGATCCGTTTTGCTCGTGGCGGCAAAATCTTTGTTCATGTAGCCCGCATCGCGAAGCCGCTTCATATAATCCATCGTCTCGATATATTCAGGGAACATAAATTCCGGCAAGAGCTGTCCGTCCTTCTCGCCCCAGTTGTTCGGCGTGCCGAAGGCCGAAGACAACGTCTTAAACGCGCCGTAGATCAGGTCGTTCCGGTCCGTCAAACCAACCGTGTTGTCTTGACCGTCCTTGTCCGGGTCGTCCTCCGTGAACGCCTTGGCCATCGCGAACAGATCCTCCGTTGTCTGAGGAGCCGAGAGACCGAGGTTATCCGCCCAGTCCTTGCGGTAGATCAAGCCTTGGCGGGCAAGCGGCCGGCCGATATATAACGAATAAATCTTGCCGTCAACCTTCGTGTTATTCAGAATCGACTCCTTCAATTTGCCCAGGTTTTCGAATTCGGAGAGGTACGGTCCGATCTCCCAGAATTGGCCGTCGCGAATCGCTTCTTTGAACTTAATGAACGTCGCCTGGTTTTTCAAATACGTAACCTGCGGCAGCGAGCCCGTCGCGAAGGAAGCGTTCAATTTCTCTTCGTACGTGTCGGCAGGGAAAAATTGATACGTCAGCTTCGTGTTCGTCAGCTTCTCAAGCTCCGTCTTAATCGTGTCCGGCGGCGTCTCCGCGATATTCAGCGGCAGCATGATCGTAATTTCCGTAGGCTCTTCGTTAGCCGGAGGCGCCTCTGACGGCTTCTCGCTTGCCGAGCCGCTGTCTGCGGACGGCGAAGGCTGGTTGTTGTTGCTGCCGGATTGATCGGAGCAAGCCGAGAGCACAAGCACGAATGCCAGCATCGCGCTCAGCACCAAAAGCATTGATTTCTTTCTCATCTTTGCATACCCCTCCATGAACAATTTGGTTTTGATTACGCTTTCAGCATAAAAGCAGGAACCGCGGTGCCGCTACAATCCTTGGAACAGTTCCGGCCGTTCCTGCTTGTCGCCTGAGATCATGATTATGAGGTGAGCTAAAGACACAAAAAACCGCGACGGCTCAGCGTCGCGGTTCGTTCGGCGGGGACAGGCTTTATTCCCCGAAATAGGCTTTCGTATATTCCTGAATCATCGCATCTCCGCCTTCTTCTCTCCAACGGCGTATTTCTTCCCGGAATTGTTCCTTGCCAATATGGCCCAGCATATAGTTGTAGGTCGCATCGGAAACGATCTTATACAAGGCTGCCCCCCGCTCGTCATACGTTGCCGATTCCAGATGGGCGACAGGATCTTTTACGATAAATTTTTCATTATCCTGGCTCAGCTGTTCCGCGAACTCCATAAGCGGTTCGCCTTCCGATACGCGCATGAGGTTCGGATTGCTTAAGTCCGCAATCATCAGGGCGTGGAGCGCGTTAACCTCGGTTACCCGCTTCTGGGACGATTCCTCGGGCAGCACAACCTTCCCGTCCTTGACGAGGTAGTGGCGTCCTTCAAATCCGTAACGCAGCATATTCGCCACGTCCTTCTCCATGGTGGAATCGAAAAATTGCAGAATGCGCCGCAGCTCCTCTTCCGTCGGAATCGCCTTTTTCGAGAACAAGTACAGCCCGTTATAATTGGGGATCGACCATACATGGTATCCGGTAGGGCCTTTGATTCGATTCACGACTGTAAATTCGGCCTCCGGGTTGATCTTCTGCGCTTCATCCGCCAGCCGCTGCACATCCGTCATGCTGCCGATGTAGACGCCGGCTTTGCCGCGGATGAGCAGGTCGCGCTGCATCTGCTTGCTGGTGACGGCGAAGTCCTGATTCATCAGCCCCTCTGCGTACAGCCTCTTCATAAAGTCCATTGTGTCAAAATAAGGCTGCGTCTCGAATTCCGGAATAAGCCGTTCTCCTTCAACGCCCCAATTATTCGGCGCGCCGAAATACGAGCTGAGCGTTTTGAACGCGCCATAGATCAGGTCGTTCCGATCTGTCAGCCCAATCGTGTCATGTTGGCCGTTCCGGTCCGGATCGTCTTGGGTGAAGCGCCGAATGACTTCGTACAGCTCCTCGATCGTGCCCGGCTCCTTCATCTGCAGCGCATCCAGCCAATCCTTGCGCAGAATGACGCCTTGACGGGAGGACGGCCTTTCCGTATACAATCCGTATATTTTCCCCTCGACCGCGGCTTGCTGCAAAATATCCGTATTCAGATGCTTCAAATTCGGATAGTCCTTCAAGTAAGGACCGATTTCCCAAAACGCGCCGGAGCGGATCGACGTTTTCAGAAAGACGTAATCCGTATTTTTCACAAACGTCACTTTTTTCATGGAATTCGTCGTCAGCGAGGTGTTCATTTTGTCGGTATAGATTTCGTTAGGCACCCAAACAATCTCCAGCTCGACGCCTGTCCTCCGCTCGATCTCCTGCACGACATCTTCATGAGGGGGGTGCGGGAAGTGGAGCGGAGCCATGATCGAAACGACCGGCTTCCTTGCTTCCGCCGACGCCGCGGGAGTCCCCGGGCCTTTGCTGCAAGCGGTAAGCAGCACAGCCAACAGCAAAACCCATATGATTGAAACATATCTAAATTTCGGATGACTGACATGATCGCGTTGTGATATCATAGGCTTCCCCCCACACGTGGTATTCCAGCGAATTCTGAGACCATGATTATCCGCTGAGAAGATGATTATTTCCGAATCATCGAATCTCTACTATGATGGAACTATCTATGGCTGCGAGGTGAGTATCCGAATGCGATCTGGTTCCTTTTTATACAAGCTTACGATATTTGGTTTCTTGCTAAGCACGCTTCCCGTTATCTTCATCGGCGTATTCGCGTATATCACTTCGTCGAACGAAATCGAGAATCGTGTCCACAACGGCAAGATGCAGCTGCTCATGCAGACGAGCGCCAACGTTGAGCAAATCCTTACGACCGTCAATCATACGCTCAACCAAGTGGTGAACTCCACGGTCATGCGTAAGGCGATGGAGCAGCCGTTAACTGTAAACGATTTCATGACGTATAACGACCTTAGCATGGAATTACGCAACATGCAATCGTTCGATACGAGGGTTGAAGATGTGATCCTCATCAATATGGAACATAACTGGATGATCAAAAACTCAGGCTTATACCGTTTCGATGATTACGAATACCGTGATCAGCTGACGGAGTTTCTGAAGCTTCCGGAGGACACCGTCTGGATGCTGGGCCAGACGAAGTGGTACTACAGCGAGGAGAGCGCCGGTAACATCGGCTGTCCGCATACGATATCGCTGGTGAAGAAGCTGCCTACCACCGGCCTCGACAAATACGCGCTCGCGATCGCCAACATCCCGACCTGCACGCTGAGCGAATTTCTGCAATATGAGCAGGAAGCCTTTGCGGATATGATGATTCTTGATGACCAGAACCGTATTCTGCTTCATCCGAATGAAGAGCTGATCGGCAGGCCGGTCGAAGAAGCCGGATTAACCGACGTAAGCCTGCTCTCCCGGGAATCCAGCCCGTTCACGGCCGTCATAGGCGGCAAAGATTATTCGATCAGCGTTCACGGCTCGGCCTTCAACGGCTGGAAATATGTGTCCGCCGTGTCCGTCGACAGCATCATGCAGGAGTCGCGCAAAATCGGCATGTATACGATTTACGTCTGCGCGCTTATGCTTGTCTTGTCCCTCCTGATAGCCTGGATCGGTTCGCGGCGCATGTATACCCCGATCCAGAAGCTGCTCCGGCAGATGAAGGAAAGCTTACCGGAAATCCCGGGCTTCAAGCCGGTTAATGAATTCCAGATGATCAGCGAACAGGTCCAGCATCTGTTCCAATCGAATTCCAAGCTGGAGAGCGAAGTCAGCCGGCACCTCCAGCAGGTGCAAGCCTTTTCCTTGATTCAAGCTTACCAGGGACAGATCAAGCCCGCCGAGCTTACGGACCGGCTGCTTCAATATGAATACAGACCGCTTCTGCAGTCCTGGCGCTCGATGGCCGTCATTACGCTGCAGATTGATACGCTCGACCCGGAAAGATTCGAACGAAACGATATCGATCTTCTGCTGTTCGCCGTTCAAAATGTGATCGAGGAGCTTATCGAGCCCAAGTCGCGCCTCGCTCCGGTTACGGTCGATCAGACGCTCGTGACGCTGCTCGGCAGCGCCGATGAGGACACCAGGCAGTTCACGGATCATGTCTACGAGCTGACGGAGCATCTGCAGAGCAACATCCAGCAGTACTTGCATCTGCAGGTCAGCATCGGCATATCGCTGCCGTTCCACTCGCTCGAGCATTTGCCGCTTGCCTACCGCGAAGGGCTGGAGGCGCTCAAGCAGCGCATTAAGCTTGGCGAAGGCATCATTATCCAATATGAGAAGCTGAACTCCGGCAAGCATTATTTGCTGCTGAATTATCCGAACCAGACGGAGGCCGACCTGCTCGACGCCATTAAGCTGTCGGATGCGGATAAATCCCGCGAGCAGCTGAAGCAGCTGCTTCAAGCGATCTTTTCGATGGAGCTTTCGCCTCAAGACTATCAGATTCCGCTTGCCCGCCTCCTGAACAACCTCATTATTGCAGTGCAGGAATCCGGCATCGGGATGAGCCGAATCCATGAGACGAATGAATCCCTATACGAGGAATTATTCGAGCTGCAAATCGCGCATGAAATCGAGGAATGGTTCTGGAGAAAGCTCGTTGAGCCGCTAGTCCGGATATTCCGCGACCGTCAGAACGAGCAGTACCATAATATCTCGGAGAAGATCATCGACCTGATTCAGCGCAAGTACGACACCGATCTTACGCTTGAGGAATGCGCCGCCATGCTGCACTACAATGCCAATTACTTGAGCAGCGTGTTCCGCAAGGAAACGAATTTGTCCTTCAGCGAATATTTGACGACTTACCGGTTCATGATGGCGAAGCGATGGCTCGCCGAAACCGACATGTCGATCAAGGATATCGCGTCGCGGCTGCAGTATAACAATCCGCAGAACTTCATCCGTTCCTTCCGCAAGCTGGAGGGCATGACTCCCGGACAATTCCGGAGCAAACATATCGGCGCTTAAGCGAATACGCGCATTTCCTGCATTTCTGCTGGAAGCAAAAGGCTGTCGCCCCTGTAGAGCGTTCTACGGAGATGACAGCCTCTATTGTGTCTCAATATAAGTTACGCGAAATCGAAGTAGGCTTTGGCGTTGTTATATGAAATGTTTTGTACGATGCCTCCCAGCAGCTCCGTATCTTCAGGCACTTCCCCGTTCTCGACCCACTCGGCGATCAGGTTGCATAAAATTCTGCGGAAATATTCATGGCGCGTATAGGAAAGGAAGCTCCGCGAATCCGTCAGCATACCGACGAAACGGCTAAGCAGGCCGACATCGGCCAACGTCTTCATCTGAGCGATCATGCCTTCCCTGGTGTCGTTAAACCACCAAGCCGAACCAAACTGCATCTTGCCGGCAACACCTCCTCCCTGGAAGCAGCCCATCATCGTTCCAATAACGGCGTTATGCGTCGGATTGAGCGAATAAAGAATCGTCTTCGGCAGCGCGTCCTCCGCGTCCATCGCGTCAAGCAGACGGGAGAGCGGCATCGCGATCAAAGTGTCGTTCATCGCGTCAAAGCCGGTGTCAGGGCCAAGCTTGCCGAACATGCGCGTATTGTTATTGCGCGCGGCGTTCATATGGTACTGCATTACCCAGCCGCGAGCCGCATACAGCTTTCCTAGGAAGACCAGCGTGCAGGTCTTATACTTCGTTTCCTCTTCCGCGCTGACGGCTTCGCCGCGGAGCGCTTTCGCGAAGATGGCTGCAGCTTCATCCTTCGTCGCAGAGGCGAATGGCACGTAATCCAGCGCATGGTCGGATACCCGACCGCCAACCGAATGGAAGAAATCGACTCTTGCTTCAAGCGCCGCCAGCAAGCCTTCATAGTCCTTGATCGGGGCGTCTGTTACGCGGCCTAGCGTTTGGATCCATTCTACGAATCCTTTCCGGTTAATCTCAAGCCCCTTGTCCGGGCGGAACGACGGCAGCACCTTCACCGGAAAGCTTTTGTCTTCCCGCAGCTTAATATGATACTCAAGCGAATCGACAGGATCGTCCGTCGTGCAGACGACCTCGACGTTCGACTTCACGATGAAGTCCCTTGCGCCAAAGCCAGATCCGGTCAGCTTAGCGTTCGCCTTCTCCCAAATAATCGGAGCGTTCGCTTCGCTGATGATTTCATCGATGCCGAAGTAACGGCGGAGCTCCAAATGCGACCACTGATGAACCGGATTGCCGATCGATACCTGCACGGTTTTGGCGAAGGCGAGGAACTTATCGTAATCGCCGGCGTCCCCCGTTACATGCGATTCTTCCACGCCGTTCGCGCGCATGAGCCGCCATTTGTAATGGTCGCCGTAGAGCCATACCTCCGTCAAATTTTTATAAGTCTTATTCTCGTAAATCTCCTTCGGACTTAGATGACAATGGTAATCGATGATAGGCATTTCCTTCGCATAATCGTGATACAACGTTTTCGCAGTCTTGCTGGATAATAAGAAGTTTTCGTCCATAAATGCCGCCATAGGATTGTACCGCCCTCCATCAAGGTTTTAGGTAAAGGAATTTGGAGCTTCAACTCATGAATAACAACGTTGTTATTTTAGTCATATCTCTATAATATGTTGAAATCCGTTTATCATCAATGCTATTTTTACAATATGCCATTATGATTTGGAAAACGTTATTATTCATGCAAATAGGTTAGGAGCAGCAACGATGACTGTTACAATCAAGGATATCGCCCGCCTCGCGGATGTCAGCTATTCAACCGTATCGAAAGCGCTGAACGACAGTCCGCTCGTCAAGCCGGAGACGAAAAAGCGCATTATCGAGCTAGCCGCCCAGCTTGGCTATCAGCCCAATCTCGCGGCAAAAAGCTTGGTCTCGCGGCGCAGCATGACGGTCGGCGTCATTCTGCCGTCGCTCGAACGCGTTGCCTTATCCGCGCTAGTCGGCCGTATTAACGATAAACTTGCCGAGCGGAGCTACGATGTCCTTCTCTCCACCCTTCCTCCCGCATCCGCCGTCCGCTTATTTCATCGGCTGCAGATGGACGGCATTGTCGTCTTCGAGGATATCGCTCCAGAGGCTAAGCATAATGAACCCGTTCCATCGGATATTCCCGTCCTCTC
The DNA here is from genome assembly GCF_003583765.1 of Paenibacillus nanensis. Taxonomy (GTDB): domain Bacteria; phylum Bacillota; class Bacilli; order Paenibacillales; family Paenibacillaceae; genus Pristimantibacillus; species Pristimantibacillus nanensis. The sequence goes on along the minus strand of NZ_QXQA01000001.1, from coordinate 447,249 downwards.
CATCGGCGTCTCCCAAGTGAACGGCGCCAAATATGCGATGGTAGACGCGAAGCGGAAGGAAGCGATTAAGGATGCGGTTCATTATTTGACAAGGCTGGGGCATCGCCGGATCGCTTATGTCGGAGACCACCGCGACTCGGACGACAAGCAGCAAGAGAAAGTCGCCGGCTTCCTGGAGGGCGCCTTCGAATGCGGGCTTTCCTCTGCTTCGGCCCTTGTCCTCGATTCAGGTGGAAATACCTGGAAGCATGGCTTCGATGCCGGACGCCGTCTGCTTTTAAACGAGCTGCCAACTGCCGTTATTACAGGCACCTTCGACTTAACCGCCGGTTTGCTGCGGGCTGTCCAGGACGGCGGACTCCATGTGCCGGACGATCTTTCGCTCGTCAGCTATGACAATGTCCCCCAGCTGGCGGAGCTGGATGTTCCCGTTACAGCGGTTGGGCCGCCCGTCGATCTGTACGCCGAACATATCGCCGATACTTTGCTTGCTATTATGAGCAGCGACGAAGCCGCGCGTCGTACGGTTTTGTTGGAGTCGAGAATTGAAGAACGGGACTCGTGCCGGAAAATATAACAATTCCAAATGAGAGATGAGAGAATGAAATCTCACTCGTGCCCGAATGAACTTCTCCTCTCGAAAATATAATGCTTGTAACGCTTTGTATCCCTTTTATTTATTGCCATTAAATATCCTAACAGCGTATGATGGAAAGAAAGATTATAACGGAAAGAGGGATCGCAATGTGGGAACGTAAGGAACTGAAGCAGCGGGCTAAAGATGTACTGCGCGTCACGTATTGGAAAGCGTTTCTAGTCAGTCTCATCTTCGCGTTTGTCGGCGGCGGCGGCGGTGGTTCTCCAAGCTTTAACTTTAACAGCGGAAGCTCCGGCTCGTCAGGCGGAAATCTCGATTGGACGGAATTTGCGCCTTTTCTTATCGCTTTTGGCGTCATCTTCCTTTTCGTTCTTCTATTCGCTCTTGCATTTCGTATCTTCCTTGGATTTCCGCTCGAGGTCGGTTCCATTCAATTTTTCACGCAAGCTTCAAACCGGCATGAAGGTAATTTGAATCATCTTGGGTTTGCATTCAACAGGAACAGATATTGGGCCATTGTGAAGGCGATGTTATGGAAGGGCTTTCTAAACTTCTTATGGTATCTGCTCCTCATTATTCCCGGCATCGTAAAGTCCTACGCTTACTTCATGGTGCCTTACATCTTAACGGATAACCCTAACATTGGAACAAAGCGGGCCGTTGACTTAAGCAATCAGATGACACGCGGTCATAAATTCCGTATGTTCGTTCTGGATTTAAGCTTTATCGGCTGGGTGCTTCTGGGTGTTCTGGCATGCGGGATCGGCGTCTTGTTCGTGCTCCCTTACATCAACGCCACGAAAGCGGAGCTGTACCTGGAGCTGCGGCATCAAGCCATTGTGAACGGGCTTACGACAGAAGAGGAGCTTCGGCTGACGCCTCCGCCTCCAGGCTATTATTAAAGCTAACTTCAAACCGCAAAAAATCGGCAGAGCCGGCATTCCGCATATGGGATTGTCGGCTTTTTTCCGCGGTTAAGTAATAATGCACACAATCTTCGTAGGAACGCCTATTCAGCGGAATGCGCCGCTAAATTATGCTTAAAGCAGGAGTTCATCCAATTAACCGAATGTGCGGAGCCGTGTGCCTTGTGACCAATATTTTAAAAATATTGGTTTTTCTTTTGGATGAAGCTCTGCGAAATAACGTAGGAGGTGACAAAGCGTAAACGCAGCTGTTGTTATGGGTAAAAATGAAAGCGCATTAATTTTCACAAAACAATAAGGAGGGTTTTTATGTTTGCGATGAACAAGCTGATCAGGCAAAATCCGTTCCTCGTCTGGATTTTTGCGGCTGCGATACTGCTGTCGCAGATTACGCTGTACCCTTCCCCCGCTTCAGCTGCGGGAGGGCCGAACTTAGCGCTTGGCAAGACCGTTACGGCCAGCGGCTATGCGGATGTATACGTCGCTGGCCGCGTGAATGACGGTAATCAAAGCACCTATTGGGAAAGCGTCAACAACGCGTTCCCGCAATGGATTCAAGTCGACCTCGGCTCTTCGGTCAGCATCGATCAGATTGTGCTGAAGCTGCCTGCCGGCTGGGAGGCGCGCACCCAAACTTTAGCCGTGCAGGGCAGCGCTAACGGATCGGCCTTCACAACGATTGTCGGCTCGGCGGGCTACACGTTCAATCCTTCAGCCGGCAATAACGCGGTCACGATTCATTTTGCGGCTACCAGCACTCGTTTTGTCAGACTCGCGTTTTCGGCTAACACCGGCTGGCCCGCAGGACAAATTTCCGAATTCGAAATATACGGCTCTTCGGTAGCCCCGACTCCGACCCCAACCGCTACTCCGACCCCGCCTCCTTCAGGTACTTACCAAGCGGAAAATGCGGCGCTTTCGGGAGGCGCCAAAGTGAACACGGACCATGCCGGCTTCTCGGGCTCAGGCTTCGTTGACGGCTATTGGACGCAAGGCGCCGCGACAACCTTTACGGTAAACGCGAACACCGCCGGCAATTATGACGTTGCGCTGAAATACGCGAATGCCATGGGCAGCTCACGAACGGTAAGCATCTACGTCAATGGCGCCAAAATTCGCCAGACCACGCTGAGCAGCTTAGCCAACTGGGACACTTGGAGCACGAAAACAGAGACGCTGACGCTAAATGCCGGCAATAACACGATTGCCTACAAATACGACCCCGGCGACTCCGGCAACGTCAACCTTGACCAGATTACCGTCACCTACACGAACTCGCCGACTCCTACTCCAACACCTACACCTACACCTACCGCTACTCCAACAGCGACGCCGACAGCTACTCCAACAGCGACACCGACAGCTTCGCCAACTTCGACGCCTCCTCCGGGCGGCAATATCGCCCTAGGCAAACCGATTACAGCCTCCTCCTTCGTCCACACGTTTGCAGCCGCTAACGGCAATGACGGCAGCGCGGCTACATACTGGGAAGGCGGCGGCAATCCGAGCCAGCTTACAGTCGACCTCGGCGCCAACCATCACCTCACCTCCATTGTGCTGAAGCTGAATCCATCCAATGAATGGAGCGCGCGCACGCAGACGATTCAAGTGCTCGGCAATACGCAGGATTCCGCGGCATTCAACAGCCTAGTCGCTTCGCAGTCTTATACCTTTAACCCGGCTTCAGGCAATACCGTAACAATCCCCGTAACGGCTACGGCGAAGCAAGTGCGGCTGAACATTACCGCCAACTCCGGCGCTCCCGCCGGCCAAGTCGCGGAGTTCGAAATTTACGGCACGCCGGCGCCGAATCCGGACTTAACGGTTACCTCCATGTCCTGGACTCCGGTTTCTCCGGTCGAGACCAATGCCATTACGCTGACCGCCACTGTCAAAAATAACGGAAATGCCTCTTCCCCGGCCACGGCAGTGAACTTCTATCTAAGCAATGAGCTCGCCGGAACCGCTTCCGTCAACGCGCTTGCAGCCGGCGCATCAGCAACGGTTACTTTGAATGCCGGTCCGAAGAACGCCGGTACCTATTCGGTAAGCGCCAAGGTCGACGAGAGCAACGCGATTATTGAGCAGAACGACGGCAACAACAGCTACACTCATCCTTCGTCACTGACGATATCGCCTGTATCCAGCTCCGATCTTGCGGCAACCGCGTCTTGGAACCCAAGCAATCCTAGCAGCGGCAATACCGTCTCGTTTGCCGTTCATTTGAGAAATCAAGGCAACATCGCCTCCGCAAGCGGCTCCCATGCGTTAACCGTTACGATTAAAAATGCGGCCGGCACAGCGATTCATACGATGAGCGGCAGCTTTAACGGCGCCTTGGCGGCTGGCGCGTCCACCACTGTCAACATAGGCACGTGGACGGCTGTGAACGGCAGCTATACCGTAACAACTACCGTTGCGGCGGACGCGAACGAGGTCAGCATCAAGCAAGCCAACAATACGAGCACCGCGAATCTATATTCCGGACGCGGCGCGAATATGCCGTTTACGATCCTGGAAGCTGAGCTGGCTTCCAACGCGACGAACGGCACAAGATTGGCTCCGAACTTCAAGCCTGGAGATTACGCTGGCGAAGCTTCCGGACGTTCCGCCGTCCATCTTGACGCGGCGGGCGAATACGTCGAATTTACGCTGACCGCGCCGGCTAACGCGTTTGTGCTCCGCAATGCGGTCGCGGAGAATACGACAGGTACGATCAGCATCTACGCAAACGGCGTCGATAAAGGCAACTTTACGGTTTCCTCCAAATTCTCTTATTTGTATGCGACGCCAAGCACGCTTGGAAGGCTGGGCTACGACAATCAGCCTGGCGCAGGCCTTACCGCATATTGGCTTTATGAGGATGCGCAGCTCATGCTCGACCAGGTCTATCCGGCCGGCACGAAGATCCGCATTCAGAAAGACTCTGGGGATGTGCCGTGGATCTATGTCGACATGCTGGAGACGGAGAATGTCGCGCCGCCCGCTTCCAACCCGGATTCAAGCAAATACGTTCAAGTTACCGCTTCCAAGTCGATCGAGCAGGCCTTGAATGAATTCCGGCAGGACTCCAGCAAAAAAGGGATCTTCATCCCTGCCGGCGAATGGACGATCAACAGCAAAATCTTCCTGTACGGACGCGCGACCGAGATTATCGGCGCCGGACCATGGCATACGAAATTGGTCGCTCCGCAGAACCAATCGAATACGGATGTCGGCTTCAATATCGGCTCTACTGCTAACGGCTCCACGATCAAAGACTTGTCGGCTTGGGGCAACTACATCTACCGCGTAGACGGTCCGGGCAAATTCATTGACGGCAACGGCATGCAGAACGTAACGGTTCAGAACGTCTGGGCGGAGCATTTCGTCTGCCTCTATTGGGGCGTCAACTCATCCTACAATACGTTCAAGGATAACCGGATCAAAAACACATTCGCCGACGGCATTAACATGACGAACGGCTCCTCCTATAACATCATCGACAACAACTACTCCAGAGGAGCCGGCGACGACGCCTTTGCCCTATTCAGCGCAATTGATTCAGGCGGTTCCTACAACGTAGGCAACAAGTATACGAACCTGACGGCGACGAACGTCAGACGCGCCGCCGCATTCGCCGTCTACGGCGGATCGGGCAACCTGTATCAAAATCTTTATGGCGCCGACACGCTGACTTACCCTGGACTGACGATCAGCAGCCTCAGCTTCGGCTACAACACGCTGGGCTTCGGCGATCAGGACACCGTCATCGACGGCGTTACGCTGGACCGGACGGGCGGCGATTTCTGGACCAGCGTCGGCGCGGACGATAAGATCAACGATTACCAGAACTTCGGCGCAATCTGGTTCTATGCCGGCGATCGGACGTTCAAAAATATTGTCGTGAAAAACGTAGACATTAACAATCCGGTCTACTTCGGTCTCATGTTCCAGACCAAATCGCCGGAGAACCTCCCAATGCAAAATGTTCGGATCGAAAACGTCAACATCAACAACCCGTCCCGTTACGGTATCAAGCTTGTCGTCAGCGCGGAGCAAGGCCAAGGGCCGGCCGTCGGCGAAGCCCGCTTCACGAACGTGAAGGTGAACAACCCCGGCATCCAAGCGATTTATGGCGAAGACAGAAGCCCGAACTTCGACGTAATCCGAGTATCCGGCAATAACTGGTGATCCAGCATCATTTTTAAGCATGAAAGCCGCCTGTTCGGGAAACCGGGCGGGCTGCTTTTTTGCGCCTTGCTCCTTCCGCGTTACCCAAGCGGCCTGGAAGAGTAGTATACTAGGAGTAAAATATTGGGCGAGGAGCGGAAACCGAGATGGAACCGAAATGGTTAGCATGGGCAAAACAGATCCAAGCGATCGCGCAGACAGGCTTGACCTACGCAAAGGACGTTTACGATATTGAACGGTATGAACTGTTAAGGCAGCTTAGCATCGACATTCTTTCGGAGTATACGGATATCGGCAAAGAAACAATTAAGCTGACTTTTGCCGGCGACACGGGCTATGCCACTCCGAAGGTCGATATTCGGGCCGTCGTCTTTCAAGACGATAAAATTCTTTTGGTCCGCGAAAAAATTGACGGGGCATGGGCGCTGCCAGGCGGCTGGGCGGATATCGGACTGTCCCCTTCCGAAATCGCGGTTAAAGAAGCAAAGGAAGAATCCGGCCTCGATGTGGAGCCCGTCCGGTTATTAGCCGTGCTGGACAAAAAATTCCACCATCATCCGCCTGAGCCGTACCACATCTATAAACTGTTTATCCAATGCAGAATCGTCGGCGGCCGAGCGGCAGGCGGAATGGAAACAAGCGAGGCAGGCTTCTTTGACAGAGACAATCTGCCCGAGCTCTCCGCGCAACGCAACACGACGGAGCAGCTGCGCATGATGTTCGAATTCCTCGATGATCCGGCCAAAGAGGTGCTCCTGGACTAATAAAACGCATAAAAATGGAGCCGTGCGGCATGGGCACGGCTCTTTATGTGATTAAGCATTAGAGCAGGGTTAGCCCGCGGCTCCAATATGCTCTACTTATTTTGCTGACTCTTCTTTCCTCCTCCCAGCTTCCAGCCGCCCATAGATATGGGTTGAAATTTGATAGATGACGGCGCATATGTACCCATAGCCCAGGAAAATAGGGGTATCGGGTGTCCCGTCAAAGATAGAGGCGGCTGCAATTAACGAGCCTAATAATGAGATCGCGAGGATTACGATTGATTCGAATAGGACATATACGCCCCTTCGTTTCACTTTCTTCTGTATAAGCTCGTTAATCGAAGCACAGGCGATTCCGCATACCAATACGGGAATAACCGTGAATAACCATGAATAAAGGATAAAGACCCATGAAAAATTGGCGATTACCGCTGTAAGTATAAATGGGCTTATAAAAATGGAAGTCAGACAAGAATAGAGAAAAACGATTGGTTTCATCTATAGTCCCCCTATCCTTATGAATAAGCGCCTATACCCAGAATCCTAATAATAGGAGATCGTTTTCCGAATAAGCCGCGATAAAATAAGCGCAGATGAGAATGGTGATGATCAGCGGTGAAATGACGATTATTGTTTTCGTTCGAACGGTCTTTGCAAAGTAGTAGTACAAGCCTAAATATACAAGCAGAATGACGAAGCCAAAATAAAAATAAAAAGGATTCGGGAAATTGTAATCCCGCAGCACCGCTCTTTCCTGCTCTTTGTAGAAGTCCGCAGAAATTTCTCCTTCAGCAAAAACATCTATTATGTTTTCTTCGTTAATTCCAAATCGTTCCATAAAATCATAATGTTCTCTTGTAAATCCAAGCAGTTCTCCAATCGATAAGGAAGCTTTCATTTGAGCCGCAATCATGACTGTACTAAATACAACAGGAATGATAAATAAACCATGGAACAGCAAAAAAAGAGCCTTTCGATTTAAAAATAGCCGCATCGAGTCACTTCCCCCTCATTTGCTTTAAGGCGATTACATTCGATTATCCAGTATTAAGCACATAATAGATATCGACCATCTCGTCGATCGTTTTTACTTCTCCGTTATCCCTATCATTCCATTTCCCCTCTATATAGACTTTCCGCAACCATCGTCTTACGACAAAACACGCTCTTTTTCCGCCTCCCCGATTCTAACATTATGACCCAGGAAATAATTGTCGAACAAACGGCGGGAAATGGTTGCATATACGGGAAGGGACCTACTAGACGCGAATGAAAAGGGGCTGTTTTAACGGGGCAATTTATATTGAAACGGCTCTAAAAGCGGCTGCCATTGCGCTGCATGGGGTCGGCGATATCATTGCGGCGGGCTGCGAGGGCAAAGCGGAGGATACGAAGCTCCAACCGGAAAATGAAAAAAGGAGACAGCCCCCTCACCTTGCAGGCTCGGGAACCGCCCCCTCCTTATTTCGGCGCGGCATCGGGAAGTTCAGCAGCAGAATGCCCGCGATAAAAATAACCGTTCCGGCAATTAAATAGCGCGTCATCGGCTCGTCGAAAAATAAATACGACCATAATAAAGTAAAGAGAACCATACTATTGCCGACAATCGCGACGATGGCGAACGGGACACGCTTAATCGCTTCCGCAAACCAGAAGAAGCTAAGACCTGTAATCACGCCTAACAGGACCAGGGCCAAGACAGCCCAGACGGTTACGGGACCAACTAGGCCAAGGCCATCCGTTTGCATGGGAATTGGAGTGATAACGACTAACGTGCTTACGAAAAATACCGATAAATTCATATTGCCGTTGTCCATCACTTTAAGCAGCATCCGCTGGCTTAATACATGAATCGCGGCGCCGATCCCGGCGAGCGTAAACAACAGCGACGTCAGTCCGCTGCCCTCCATAAGTTCGCTTACCGGCTTTCCGTTCCAGCCGACGACGAGGACCCCCGCGATGCACAGCAGCGCGGCAAGCCAGCCTCGCGGCGTTATCTTCTCCTTGAACATCAGCCATGCCGCCAACAACAACACGACGGTCTGAACCGGCTGCACCAGAATGTTGCCGTAGGAGTAGCCAAGCTTAATCGCGATATTCTCAAACGTATAATTGAGCGCCTTCCCGACCGCGCCAATCCATATCCACTTCAGCCCTATACGAAGCTGAATTTTGCCATCCCTGATAAATAAAATGATGCCAAGAAAAATGACACCGAAAAAAAACCGCGCAAATGTAATGACCGAGCTGTCCACCATGGTTGATGACGTCTTAACAAGCACGCCGACAAAGCTCCACGCGAGCGTCGCGAGCAGCAGAAGAAGATAACCCAAGTCCACTCCACTTCTTTCGTCATGTGATTGATGCAAAAAAAGAAATTGCCCTTCTCGAACAACTCGTACGATAAGGGCAAGCCTCAACTAATACTCCATTATTTGCCTAACTGCTCGCGCCACTTATACTTTGGCTCCCAGCCGAGCAGCTTCATCGCTTTTTCACTGTTCAGCAGCGCTTCATAGCCTTCAAGCGGTGCGCGGAAATCCGTCACTTCCGGATAACGCGCGGCCATCAGTTCGCGGCTTGGAATAGCCATGCTTGTTTCGTTCGATCCCAGGTTCAGCGCGACGGAACCGAGACCATCCGTTTCGATCGCAAGACGGCAAGCTTCCGCAGCGTCGCGGGTATCGATATAGCTCCATAAAATTCTCTCCCGCTCTTCAGGATTATGGATCCATGACGGGAAGCGCTCATACCATTCCGGCGGAATGACGTTGCCAAGCCGCAGCGACACAACCTGGATGCCGGATCTTCGATGGAACATATCCGCCGTCAGCTCGTTGACGACTTTCGACAAGCCATAGCTGTCTTGCGGCAGCTGCGGATGCTCTTCATCCATTGGCACGTATTGCGGACCGAACGGATGCACCGCGAAGCAGATGCCGTACGAGGATTCGCTTGAAGCGATTACGGCCTTCTTGATCCCGAGTCCCGCTGCCGCTTCCAACACGTTATAAGTCGCCATCACATTGTTGCGGAACGTCACCTCAGGCGGTACCATTCCCGCTCTTGGAATCGCCGCCATATGTACAACCGCGTCTGCCCCTGCCAGCGCGCCGTAGGTCTGGCCCAAATCTTGAAGATCGACAATAAGCGTCGGACAGAGCTCCTCTTCAGGATGACGAGTGTCCACGTTCAGAACCTCATAGCCATGCTCGACAAAATGCTTCACAACCCAGCGCCCCAGCATGCCGCTGCCGCCTGTTACGACTACTTTTTTCTTTTTATCCGTCAACGTGATCACTCCTTTTTCGCAAATACAACATTTAGATTATCAGACTTTGTTTAATGGGTAAACAATCAAATATTTGGTTTTACTCCAACTATTTTAATGGTATGGTCACAAATCCTTTCCGTTAGTCGTCTTGTTAGCAACAAAGCTGAAAGGATGATACGCATGAATCAAGACCGTAATAAGGAATGGGACGTTATCGTGGTTGGAGCCGGCATCGCGGGGTTAACCGCCTCCATTTATATGGCGCGGGAGGGACTGTCCGTATTGCTGCTCGACAAAGGGGGGAAAGCCGGCGGCCGCGCGGATTCGACTGAAATGGCGAATGCCCGCGTTAATCTTGGGCCTCATGCTCTCTATAAGAGCGCGCTTCCCATTCTGCGGGAGGTCGGCGTTTCGCTGACCGGCGCATCGCCTAAGCCGAATGGCACGTTTGTGTTTAAAGGGACCAACGGCCAGAACAAAGCCCTTCCGTTCGCTCAACTGTTTTTAGGCTCTTTTTTGAAATGGAACGAAAAAATGCAGCTTTTCCGCTTCTACTCCCGCCTGCGCAAGACGGATTCTTCCGCTTTGCGTTCGGTTAGCCTGCAAGCTTATCTAGATTCGCAAATTGCGAGTCCGCGCGTGCAGAGTCTCGTCCTAGCGCTCGTGCGCGTGTCTACCTACTGCCATGCGCCCCGCCTGCTTAGCGCAGGGGCCGCCATCGAGCAGCTGCAGCATGGTCAAGTTCTATACGTGGACGGCGGCTGGCAAAGCATCGTCAGCCAGCTAACCGAACAAGCGCTGCAGGCCGGCGTCTCGATCCGCGCGAGCTCGCCTGCCGCCGAAATAGCCGGCGCCTGGCCGCAAATGACCGTTTCGTTAAAAGACGGAACACAGCTTGCCGCCCGCAGCGTCTTGTCGACAGCAGGGCCGACGGAAACGCTCTCGCTCCTTCATCCCGCTCTGCCTTCTGCGGATGCCGCCCGCTATGAGCAGCTAATCCCCGTCCGGGCCGCCTGCTTGGATCTCGTTGTGAAAGGAATGCCGGATCCGAAAACCCGGTTTGCGCTTGGCGCCGATTTCCCTTGGTATTACTCCAACCACTCCGCCGTCGCTTCGTTCTCCGATGATCCGGAGCTTTCGGTCGTACACGCGATGAAATACTTACCGGTTGGAATGGAATCCGACCCGCAGCAGGATAAACGCGAGCTGGAAGGGTTCCTGGACCTTATTCAGCCCGGCTGGCGCAGCCATGTCGTCCAGCAGCGGTTCCTTCCGCGCCTGCTGGTCTCCCACGCCGCCGTAACCGCCGAAAGCGGCGGTTTTAAAGGCAGACCCGGGACTGCAGTCGAAGGCCGGCCCGGTCTTTACGCGGCAGGCGACTGGGCGGGGGACTCCGGGATGCTGGCAAACGCATCTTTAACAAGCGCGAAAGACGCCGCTCATTGTATAATAGCTCGTATACAAAAGGGAAAAGAAGGGATTCATCGTGGAGCTTGATTCCGTGTACCAAACGTACAGGCCGCTTCTTCTATCCATCGCGTATCGGATGCTGGGATCCGTTACGCATGCCGAAGACTTGGTGCAGGACGCTTTTTTAACCGTCCAGCAGCAGGAGCGTTCGAAGGAGAACCCGTCCGTTCGCAATCTGAAGGCTTATTTATGCAAAATCGTAACGAACCGCTGCCTCGATTATTTGAAATCCGCCCGCAAGAAGAGAGAGGTCTATGTCGGACCATGGCTTCCCGAGCCGCTGGTGCAGGACTATTCGGCTGCCGTAATTTCCGGCTCCAACGCGGGGCAGGATCCCATTCAGACGATTGAGCTGGAAGACACGATTTCGTACGCCTTCCTCGTCATGCTCGAGAGGCTGACGCCGATAGAGCGCGCGGTATTTATTTTGCGGGAGGCCTTCGATTACGATTACCGCGAGATTGCGGATTTTGTGAACCGGACGGAGATCGGCTGCCGCAAAATCTACAGCCGTCTAAAACGAAAAATTCAGGACGATGAGAAGGCTGCGGAACCGGCCGCTAACGAGCATGCCGACCAGCTGGTGATGCGTTTTCTCCATGCCGCCTCCACTGGCGACATGGAAGGACTATTTGCGATGCTGTCGGAAGATATCGTCTTGTACAGCGACGGAGGCGGCAAGGTGTTCGCCGCCATTAAGCCGATCGAAACAAGCAAGCGAGTCCTTGCGTTTATACAAGGACTCGCTTCGAAGGACGACGGCGCCGGCAGCGTACGGCTCGTGAAGGTGAACGGGCAGCTTGGTTTTGTGCTCAGCACGCCCTCGGAGCCGTTTCCGACTGTCGTCAGCCTTGCGTTTAAGGACGGCCTCGTTCACAAGATGTACCTCGTTCGGAATCCGGATAAGCTGACGCACCTGCGGCTGGGATAGCTCTTCACCTTCATTCTTTTCGGGCCATCATACTTCTTATCGTCTCGGCTGCGCCAATCGCGTATGGCGTTACGGGAACTGTGCCCATCAAGGCCATTTGATCCTTATGCTGCGTTTGCGTCGAAAGCTCATAACGGTCCAATAGACCGCTTATGCGCGTATCATAGCGATGGAGCAAACGCAGCTTCCAGCCGCCGATCGGTTCTAGAATAGGTTTTACGCCGATTGCTTCTCCAGCAGCCTGAAGAAGCTGCCTAAGCGATACCTCAGAGCCGCTTCGAATATTCCAGGTCTGGCCGTATGCGGATTCCCATGAGGCTAACTCCACGATACGGCCGGCGGCGTCGGGAAGATAAAGGTATTCGCGCGGAGCATCCAGACTTCCGAGAGTCGTCACTTTTTTTCCATGCGCAAGCTTCTTCAGCATATAATAAATAATCGTGTTTTTAACGGAGGCCCCGTAGAGCTCCGGGCTTTGAATCCTCAGCACGGAAGGCGGAGAGCCGGATGTGTCCGCCCAAGGATCCGCCTCTTCCGGCGGCTGGTAGATTCCATCGATCCTGACCACCTTCGCGCCGCTCCTTCTTGCCGCCTCCATTACAGTCTCCGTCAGCCGCCGCGCCTTTTCCGGCTCGTCATCATACCTCAAATGAGTCCCATAAAAAATCACATCCGCTCCTTCCGCGGCGTCAAACAGCTCTTGCGCGGTTCTCTTCCCCGGCTTAAAAACGGCTGTTACCTCCGTGCCTTGAGCCTCCAATCGCTTCATCAGTTCGCTCCCCAGAGCGCTCCCTGCCCTTACAACCATCGCTTTACGCATGATTAATTCCTCCATTTCGATAGGTGTATTTTATAGATCAGGCAAATTGCCGGACTTCGTGCCCACTCGGTATGGCGTCGTGACGCCTTCGTAATTCAGCATCATGCTCATCCCCATCGAAGCATGCTGCAGATTGTGGCAATGCGCCATCCATAAGCCCGGGTTATCCGCAATCAGATACAGTTCATAGCTCTCGTCATCTTGCGTTAGAATCGTGTCCAAGTAGACGGGGCTTCCCTTTAACGGCTCGCCGTTTTTGCTCAGCACCCGGAACCTATGGCCGTGAATATGGAACGGATGGTCTCCTCCGCCTTCATTCGTGACCGTTATTCGGATCTCCTCGCCTTCCTTCACAAGGATAGGCGGAATTTCGTGAAAGGATTGGCCGTTAATGGTATTAACGAATAAATTCTGGCCGAGCTTCAACTCAAAAGACTGGTCGAAGGAAATTTCCGCGATCGGATCATTTGCCAGCGGTGCTCCGTAGTCCGTCAGCGAAAACTGCCGTTCGCTTGCGACCCTGATCGGCTCGGCTCCTTGGCCCAACGAAATGTTAAAATGGTCATTCTGCTCGCTTCTGACCACTGCCTTCCCTTGTTCAGGCAGCTCGATCAGCAGATCAAATCGCTGGCCCGCCCCGATTTTAAAGCCCGTAGACTCGAGAATGCCCGGTTGATGAATCGCATGGCCGTCCAATGCGATAATCCGGTACGGCGCACCTTCGACGACCATCTTCTGCGTATCGTCGGTCGTATTCGTCAGTCTCAGTCTCACGGTATCCCCCGGATTGCCTGGAATGGCAAGCCCGCCCGTCTTGCCGTTAAGAATCCAGGTAGAACCTAGCTTCTGCATAAGAACGGCGACGTCTTGAGCCGCCGTATATTCGGCTTCCTTCGGCTCGACAATAAAGGAGCCGAGCAGTCCTTTCTCCGCTTGGATCGAGCTCATCTGATGGGAGTGGTACCAGTAGGATCCCGGCGAGGATGCGATGAACGTATACGTAAATTCCTCGCCCGGCTTCACCGCATCCTGCGTGACTCCCGCTACCCCGTCCTGCGAACAGGGAACAACTACGCCATGCCAATGAATCGTAACGCCCGCATCAATATCTTTATTGCGCAGCTTCACAACGACCCGTTCCCCCTCCGTGACGCGGATTTCCGGTCCGGGCGAAAGCCCGTTGAACGTCCAGGCCTTCACCTCTTCCCCATTGTCCAGCTTAATGGGCGTTTGGGCTGCCGTCATTTCGAACTCTCGAACCGGCGCATCGTCATCTTCCGCAGTCAAAGTCTCGCAGGATACACTCTGGGCCGATGATTGCGAATGCGCGGCATGCGCGGCGGAGCCCGCATGATGCATATGCTCCGCCATATTGATTTCCTCCGGCTTTTGAAGCCGGATTTGCCAGAAATAGACCGCAACCGTGGCACCGATTAAAATACAAAGCACAAGCAAGCTGCTCATTCCGATTTTGAGCTTTCGCCTCTGTTTCGTTTGCTGACCAGTCATTGAGGATTCACCCTTTCCTTCTTTGTTATTGGTTGATCAATCACTTTGTTCGAAACGGAAGGCCGTACAACCGCGATAACAATCAAAGCTCCCGCGACCGCAAATATTGCCGCCCCCAGGAATACCCAGCTGAAGCCGCCGGTCAGCGCCTGTAAGCTTTCTTTGCCGTCCGACAATAAACCGTCCGTTCGTGTTGCAGCCAGCGTCGCCAAAATCGCAATACCAACAGCGCCCCCCACTTGCTGGCTCGTATTCACGAGTCCGCTCGCCAAGCCGGCATCGCGGTCGTCCACGCCATGCACCGCCAATTCCGTCCCTGCGACAAAGGCTCCGCCTAAACCAACCCCAATGACGATTGTAGGTCCAAGCAAATCGGCGACGAAAGCAGCATCGCTCGGTGCCATCGACAACCAAATCAAACCGATCGCGAACAATCCAAGAGAAACCGCTAATGTCCAGCGTGTGCCGATCGATTTGATGAATCCCGGCACGATCCCCGCGATCACAACCAAAGCGCCGGCTAACGGCAGCTGCGTAAGGCCCGCTGTCATTGCGTTATAGTGCAGCACCTGCTGCATGTAGACCGAAAGCGCAAAGAACAGCCCTGTTACTGCGCCGCCGATCAGCAGCAGCGCCAGATTCCCGCCTAATACCGATTTGTTGCGGAAGATGCTGAACGGAACAAGAGGATCCTTCGACCGTTTCTCAATCATGACGAAAGCGGCGAGAAGAACGATAGCGGCAACCGTAAGCGACAAGACGACCGGACTGGTCCATCCCCCATGCTCCGCTTCGGAAAGAGCGGCAACCAGCGCAACGATTCCGCCTGTAACCGTAATCGCTCCTGGCAAGTCAATTGGTTTGCTTTCGCCTGGGGAATCTTTGCCCACTAAGGCCGGAATAGCTGCAATGACGAGCAAACCTACGGGAACATTCACAAAGAATACAGCCGGCCATCCGAAGGATGAAGTAAGAACGCCTCCAAGCAGAACGCCTGCGGCACTGCCGATTCCGGCTACGGCGCCCCAAATGCCAAGCGCCTTAGCGCGGTCCTGCGGCTCGGTGAACAGCTTCGTGACCAGCGCAAGCGCGGCCGGAGCCAGCAGAGCGGCCGATACGCCTTGGATGGCGCGCGCCGCCAACAGCCATGTCCCGGAGGCCGCAAGCCCTGCGGCAGCCGAAGTGATGACGAAACCAGCGACTCCCGCGATAAAAATGTTCCGATGACCGTACCGGTCCGCCAGCCTTCCGCCAAGCAAAAGCAGTCCTCCGAACGGCAGAACATAAGCCGTAATGACCCAGCTGAGCGCCGTCGTATTCATCTGAAGCTCTGTTCCCAACGTCGGAAGCGCAATATTAACGATTGAAGCGTCGAGCACCACCAGAAATTGCGCCAGGGCCAGCACGACGAGAGCCCACCATCTCAGCGCGCTTTTTGATTCGCCGGCCCGCGCGTTATGCGAAATTGTTTTCATTTTTTAACCTCTCCTTTAAAATTGTCTGTTATTGATTGACCAATTACTAATCAGGAAAAAAATTTTGTTATCTCTTTTTCATTAATTCCGGCATATCCATCGCCATTGCGACGTTACACAATAAACCTCTAGCCAAAAAATTCGACGTTCTCTCCGCCGCGTCCGCGATCCCTGCTTGCTCGAACGCCTTCTCCACAAGCTGCTTCACTTCGCCTAACCCTTTGCGCATCGCGTCCCGGATCGGCGCCTCTTGAATGGTCTGCGCTTGCATCTGCAGTAAAATTTCGCTTCGATGCGAGTGGGTAATCTCTTCATAGGCTCTAATTAAGCCGATCTCCAGCTCTGCCGGCTCAGCCCTTTCTATTACCTGCTGGAAAGCTTTCAAGATCCGCTGCCAGGATACCTCAAGAGCTTCGACAAGAAGGGATTCCTTCGTAAAGAAACGATACACATACGGCTGCGAGATAGCCGCTCGCTCTGCGACCTGGGCGGTGGTTGCGCGATAATAACCAATTTCTGCGAATACTTCGATGGCCGCGGACACGATTTCCACGCGGCGGTTAACGGAGGCTGTACCGCTTTTAGCCATGCTTCTAGCCACTCTCCTTTCTTTTTCATTATTATTGATTGACCAATCACTAACTTGATTTCACTATACACAATCTCCATTCGTTTTGCAACAACATTTTTTCCTTTTGCGAACCAAAATTATTGCAGCGTCAGAATGAGAGGCCCATCCTTTGTAATCGCGAGCGTGTGTTCATATTGCGCGGACCGCTTGCCGTCTAACGTTCTGGCCGTCCAGCCGTTATCGTCCATCTTGCTGCGCCATGTCCCTACATTGACCATAGGTTCGATCGTGATAACCATTCCCTCCTTCAGCCGGAGACCTTTCCCCGGAGTGCCGTAATGCAGAACCTGCGGTTCTTCATGAAGGGTAGGGCCGATGCCGTGACCGGTAAATTCCCGGACGACGGAAAAACCTTCCGCTTCCACATAGGTTTGAATGGCGTGCCCGATATCTCCCAATCGATTGCCGATAACCGCCTGCTCAATCCCTTTGTACAGGCTGTTCAATGTCACTTCCATCAGACGCTTCGATTCGTCCGAAATTTCGCCCACCGCATAGGTCCATGCGGAATCCGCCAATCCGCCGTTCAAGTTCACGACCATATCAATCGTAACAATGTCCCCGTTTTTCAGCGGCGTGCTGCGTGGAAAACCATGGCATATTTCATCGTTAATGGACGCGCATGTCGCATACTCGTAACCGTTGAATCCGATTTGTTCAGGTATCGCTCCATGCTTTCTCAAATAGTTATCGACAAATTGATTGATCTCCATCGTTGTGACGCCTGCCGCAATTCGTTTCGCGATTTCCCGGTGGCAGGATGCGAGCAGCTTGCCCGCTTCGTGCATCGCGCGTATTTCCTTCTCCGATTTTAGCGTAATCATGGTTCCATACTCTCCTTCCATTCAAAAGCAGCTCTAGAGCGAAAGGCTCTAAAGCTGCTCTTGTCTCCTGCTTCTATTCTGTTTGTTGTTGTTTCCGGCTTTCCTCTTCTTCTTGCTTCCACAGTTTGCCCGGCCAAAACGCATAGCGCCCTAACACCGCTGTAATTGCGGGAACAAGCAGCGGACGGACGACAAAGGTGTCCAGAAGAACCCCGATTGCCGTGACAATGCCGAATTGCACGAGCACTTGGATCGGCAGCGTCGCAAGCACCGCAAAGGTTCCGGCTAGAATAAGGCCGGCCGACGTGATGACGCTGCTTGTTTCGCTGACGCCGTTTGCGATCGCTTGGCGATGCGGCTGGGTGCGCCTGTTTTTCCATATGCTCGATATCATAAATATGTTGTAATCCTCTCCGAGTGCCACTAAGAAAACAAAAGCGTATAACGGGATGAGCCCCGAGATCGCCGGCATGTCCAGTCCATAGTGAATAAGGAGCCAGCCTGCTCCCAGAGCGGAGAAATAGGAAAGCAATACGGTAATTATAAGATAGATCATAGCCGTAATCGAGCGCAAATAAATCAAGAGCAGAACAGCGATCATAACAATGACTACAGGGATGATCAGCTTCATATCGCGGTCTGTCGTCATTTCGGTATCGTACAGCTTCGAAGTCTCCCCGCCAATCCAATAGTTGCCGGGATTGATTCCCGCATCGGTTAATGCCTCCGACACCTTCTGTTTCAGAACCGGCATCCATTCGATCGATTCCGCGTCGTAAGGATTGTTCGCAAGCACCAGATCATAAGATAAAATGCCCGCATCCTCCTGGCCCTGCCTTGGCTCAGCGACATGGTCCACGAGCGGCAGGCCGCTCAGCTTCTCCTGCAAATCCAGCTCTTTCCCTTCCGTATCGACAATAACCTGAACCGGAGCCAGCTCGCCAGGCGTGAAATGCTCGGACATGATCGTGAACCCTTCTCTCGACGGCATATCCTCCGGGAAGGATTCGAGCAGATTTTGCGTGTATTGAATTCTCGGCGAGAACAAGGCGAGCCCGCCTAGCAGAACGACGCTCAAAATGATGACCGTCCAAGGCTTGCCTACTACGAAGCGGCCAAGCTGCCGGTTGAATTTGCTGTGCGCTTGCCGTCTCCGCAGCTTCCTCCCTTTTTTCGCCTCCAAAGCGGCAAGCATGCCTTCCGTCCTCGGGATAAAAGGGAAAAAGGACACTCTGCCGAATATCGCGAGCAACGCCGGCAGCAACGTTAATGCGGCAATACCCATAATGAGAATCACCAGACTGAAAGGGACCGCAAACCGGTGGAAGGAGCCGTATCGGGCCAGCAGAAGCGCGCTCAAGCTCAATACAACCGTTATCGCGCTAACCAGTATGGCGCCGCCGGAATGCCGGACCGCCGACTGCAGCGCCTTATATTTATCCGCTTCCTCCAGCAAGTATTCCCTATATTTTGAAACTAAAAATAAACAATAATCCGTGCCCGCTCCGAACAACAGCACCGTCATGATGGAGACGGCCTGCGAATCCACTACGATGATGCCCTTCTCCGCCAATAGTCCGAGAATAGGTCCGGTCACGCCATAGGCAAATCCTACTCCGATCAGCGGCACAATAGCCAATATCGGCGAACGGTATAATAAAATTAACAAAATCAAGACCAGGAGAACCGTCGAAATAAGCAGCGTCACATCCGCTTTCGTAAACAGCGCCGCCGCATCCGTCGCGATGCCCGCGGGCCCCGTGAACCGGACATGCAGGCCGGCTTCGCCCGTATCTCTGTCGAACAGCTCCGCCGAGCCCCGCTCGATTAGGCGGCGCTTGAGCTCCTCCAGATTTTCCGTCAGCTCGTCTGTAGTGGCTGTTTTATCCATAAACACTGGCGTTACAATCGATGTCCCATCCTCAGAGGCGGACGCCTGCAAGGCTTGAACGGGAACGCCTCCGAGCGGCGGGATAAAGGATTGCGCCGACAACGGGTTTTGATCCAGATGCCGATACAGCTCCGATACGAGCTGATAGTCCTGATCGATCAGTCCCTCCCCGCGATACCATACAAGAAGCAGCGGCGTTCCCGTATCGTTCGGAAATTGCTCCTTGGCGATCTGCTCCGCCTGCACGGACATGACATTATCCGGCAAGTTCGCGGCGCCATTGTTGGTTACACTGTTGACGCTCGGAAGAACCGCGGAAAGAACGCCCGCGAGCAGAATCCATATCGCAAGCGTTGCCCACCTCCCTTTTCGGCTTGAAGCTGCCCCTACGGCCTGAACAAGAAAATCCCGCATCCTGTTTCCCCATTTCCTTTGGAATTGTTTTTTGTCTCTTTTTTATCTAAAATAATTATATATACCGGTTGGTTAATTTTCAAAGCGCGTTTTTTGCAAGGAGGAATCAAGATGGCCAAACAATCAGGCAAGCGGATGCCCGGCCGGCCGAAAGCGGCGGAAAACGGCAAGTCAACGAAGGAAGTCATCCTGCAGACGGCAATCGGCCTTTTTATTAATAACGGCTATCAGGTCGTCTCGATTGACGACATCGCCCATAACGCCCAGGTGACAAAAGCAAGCGTCTACTATTATTTCGAGTCAAAAGCGGAGCTGTTCAAAGAATCGATCGTCGCGTTAATGGTTCGGATACGGGAGCGGATTAACGAGATGTTAGGAGCGGACAAGCCCTTATATGAACGCCTTATGGATGTGACCGTCGCCCATTTGCGGGCAACGATGACGATTGACATGGACGGATTTATGAGGGAATCCCGGACGTCGCTGAGCGGCGATCAAGTTCATGAAATTAAAGCGGCCGAGGAAAATATGTTCGTCAGTATTGAACAAGCGTTTCTGGAAGCGATAGAAAAAGGGGAAATCCCGCGCATCCACGCAAAATTCGCGGCGCATTCCTATATTGCGTTAGTGAAAGTGGGGAATTATAGGCAAGCCGACGGCGCCTCCCTTTTCGCAGACGTTGAAGAGGCCGCCTCCAGCATTATGCGCGTATTCTGGAAGGGGTTCATCGGCGAGTAGAAAAAGCCCCCAGCTCTAAGGGAACCCATCCTCCTCCGTGGAATAATCTGTATAATAATTAAAATCATGGAGGAACTCAAGTGCAACCGAATTACGGACAACAAACCAAATGCGATACGATTCCGGTCGAATTTCCGCCTCAGTATCAACCCGGGCTGCCCGGCATCGAATCGGTTATGATCCCAAGGCCCCTTTCGGAGAAGCCCGGTCAAACCGGAAGCGGCAAGCTGCAAGGCAAGGTTGCCGTTATTACCGGCGGGGACAGCGGGATTGGCCGCGCAATCGCCTACTTATTCGCCAAAGAAGGCGCCGATATCGCCATCGTCTATCTTAATGAGCATGGGGACGCGGCGGAGACGCAGGAACGCATACGGCAGCTCGGGCGCAGATGTCTGGCGATAGCCGGAGATCTCGGTTATGAGCCCTTTTGCCGAGAGGCTGTCGCGCGGACAATAGCCGAATATGGCCGTATCGATATTTTGATCAATAATGCCGGGACACAGTTTTTTCATTACAACATAGAAGAAGTAACCGCCGAACAGCTTGAACGCACATTCCGAACGAATGTGTTCTCCTATTTCTATATGGCCAAATCCGTTGTTCCGTATTTAAGGCCGGGGAGCGCCATTATTAACACGAGCTCCATAGCGGCCGTCGAGGGCTATCCCGGTATCATCGATTATTCCTCCAGCAAAGGAGCCGTTACCTCTTTCACCCGCGCCTTAGCCGCATCTCTTATTGCCAGAGGAATCCGGGTCAATTCGGTTGCGCCGGGCAGAACCTGGACCCCTCTCATTCCATCAGCCTTTCCCCCTTCGATTTATACCACATACGGCTACAGCACTCCGATGAAACGGACCGCTCAGCCCGCGGAGCTCGCTCCCGCCTACCTCTTCTTGGCGACAGACGATTCTTCCTATGTGGTCGGGCAAACCCTTCATGTCGACGGCGGCGAATATTTTGGCCAATAGCAAGAGAAAAGGGTACCTCCAGGTACCCTAATCGTTTCGTATTAGCGCTTCGCCCTCCGCTCGTTTGAGTATCGCGTCGACCGTCTCCTCCGGCGTTAATCGAGACGTGTCCAGCCACATCCCGATAGCCGGCGTTTCGTGACGCAGCACATGGTCTAATTGGGCTACGCTCCATAAGCCGTATCCCTTTTTGTGACGGCCCGCCTCCCGTTCCGCAACGGTCTGCGCATCCGGGCACAATACGACGAGGTAGAAGGGACGGTTTTGGATAAGCGCTACAAAATCATTTAATACCCGGCCGACAATGACATCCTGAAGAACGACCGTATATCCTTCTTCCCCATACGTATCTGCAGCTTGGACAGCCAATCGATAGCGAAGCCGGAGCTGATCCAGCTCTTCCTCCGCGGCGTCAGGATGAACTTCTCTTCTGTCATTGACGATCATCCTTCGAAAGACGTCCCCCCGAAGATGCACTGACCTCTCAAACCGTTCGGCAAGCAGCTGCGCGACCGTCGATTTGCCGCTTGCCATAATGCCGGTAATGACAAATAATTTGGGCTCCCGCATGACGCTTCCCCTTTCGTTATTTAGACGCGCCGCTCATCAAACCGAGCCTTCGTCAGCACGTACATCCTCTCGCCGTTGCAATCCTCATCGTCGCCTGTCAGCCCTTCCAGAACGCGGTCGAACATAAAGCCCAGCTTCTCGAAGACTCTCAGGGACGCATGATTTCTCGGGTCCGCTTTCGCATATAACCGGTCCAGCCCGATCACGTCGAATGCGAAAGCCGTTAAAGCGGAAGCCGCTTCGGTCGCATAGCCTAGTCCCCAATAATCGCGCCCGATCATATAATACAATTCCTTATCCGGCTTGCTGAAATCAAGCGTTCCTACGCCGCACCAGCCGATGAACGCCCCCGTTGTTTGGCTTCGGATGGCGAACGAGTATTTGAATGGCTGTTGGAAAGGCGTGCTGTAGCTTTCCATCAGCCATTGGAACAAACCTTTGTATTCCTCGAACGGCAATACGCCCATATGCATATAAGTGAATAACTCCGAATCCTGCATGAATGTAAACGACTCCATCAAATCGCTTTCTATGTACGGGCGGATCACAAGGCGTTCAGTTTCTAGACGCATTGCGGCTAATTCCTTGATCATGTGCTGCTTCTCCTTCTCTTGTACGGACTGCATTACCAACTTATCGTAACGAGTATACCTACGGCCGACTGGAGAACTCAAGGTACAATTTTATTCTAACCGTTGTTTACGGATTCTGCGAAAAAAACGGCCACCCGTCGGGGATGGCCGTTTCCTTCTCCTATTATTCCGCTTTGTAGCGGCACAACACGATCATATCTTCAATCGCATCGGGGTTCAGCTGCTTCACGCCGCTCACGCTGGTTTTAACGAGCGAGGGGTCCAGCAAGCCGATCTTCGATTCGGCCGCTTCAAAGGTCCAAAGATTGGAGTCATTCACGTTGTCATACGTAACAACGGATCCGCCAATTGGAATCGATGCCTGCGGAACGCCGTCCATATAATTGGCGTCGCTGTGCAGGATGACGCTCTGGCCTGCCGTTGACCCCGCCGGATAGAATGTAAGCTCAAGCTCAGCCTTTCCATTCGGATAAGCGATTCCCTCTTTGAGCTGCAGAAACACTTGCAGGCGTTCAATTTTTAAGGTACGCCCTCTGTAACGGTAAGGGAAGCGTTCCGGATTGATAACGATTCGGCATGCTTGAGTCTGCGAAGCGGCTGGCGGATACATAAATTGACGCCACTCATTCGCGAACTCGTGTCTGAGGCTGAACATGCGGTGCAGTTCAGACTGCGCCGGGCCTTTCTCGGCAGGCGCCGCCACGCCCTGCGGCGGCATCGCCGGCAGCTGCGCAGCTTGAACGGCAGCCTTCCGGAGCAGGTCTCCGCCTTCGCGGGCCGTATACATGATCTTAAGAATAACATCGGAAATCGTATCGAAATCAAATCCGTTCGCTTCCTTAGGGAGCTCCAGCTGCCACTGCGAGATTACGCCGGCTCCTTCGAACGGCAAATACCGTTCGTCGCGGAAGGACAATTCAAACAAGCCGCTGTCGTTCTGCCCCGTGCTTGTGGCAATCGATTCTACCTGGGTAAAGTCCGTTAAGAAATCCTCATCCCGCTGCTCCGCATAACCCGCGGCCAGCTTGCTCGTTCTGATCTTGCTCGACTCCAGCGTTAGCCTTCCGTTCACGCCGGTATACGGGCCTGTTACGCATGGAATCGTAAGCGTAACGCCTTTGATCCGCCTCATATAATGACCCGGATGATCCATGTCGAACAGCGCCTCAGGCAAGGAGATGACGCATTTGCCGGTGGTCTTGAGCGCGAGCAAGGCGAGCGGATCCAAATGCAGCAGCGAGACTTGCTTCGTCAGCTCGTATTCCCTCGCATTCTGCTCCTGATACGCGAGCTCCAAATTTTTCAGGTCCAGGTACAGCCTCTCGCCGGAGAGCAGCCCTTTCTTCATGCTGTCCCAATGCCCGAACCGAATATAATTGGAGGTCGTAATGCCCCGCTCGAAACGGTAAGCCGCCTCCGCTTTTTTAGCAGCCTGATAGGCCAGCTGGTAAGCGTTGAAGAACAATCCCGAAATTTGAGAAACCATCCATTGATACAAGTCTTCATTCGTATATTTGTCTCTTAGGAAGCTTTCGACTTCCAGCGAGTTTTGAATTTGCAGCTCGTGATTGCTCAGTTCCCGCTCCGCGATCATAATTCGGATTTGCTGAGACGCGATTTGCTTCTCAATTTGCGCAAGCTCGCGGCTTGCAAGGTTCTCCTGCAGCTTCCAATCCTGAGACCGCCGCGCATACCCGCCCATTGTGGCGCTCATAGACGCGGACGTATTCGCAATGGAAGCAAGAAGATTCATCGAGCGGCTGAATGCCTCGACCGCCGCGCCGGCATTACTGCCGCCATATCTCGCTTTGACGACAGGCGAACCCGCCCAGCCGGATACCCCGAGGTCGATGTCAGGCAAAGCCCTCGCAATTGCCGCGGCAAGCTCGGCGACCTGCCCGAGCGTTTGATAATTCGCGGCCGTGCCCGTTAGAACCAGATGAGCTTTTTCGTACACATTCGTAAATTCAAGAGAACGGTAATGATCATACCGGTACTGCGTAACCGCTTTTGTCCTCTCGATTCCCTCCAATGCGTTCTTCGCCTCGTCGATCTGCATTTGTTTAATTTGGCGAATGAGCTGCAGCAAGGCCGGCTCATGCTTCGCCCGCAAGACGGACAACGCTTCGGAATCCTTCTTTTCAAGCGCGGATAATAATTGGCCGCCGAGAGACTTCACCTCTTGCACCAATTCCAGCGCCTTCGGAAGAAGATAACTGAAGCGGTAATGGCTTGGCGCCGCCTGCGAATCCGTTAGCACCGTACCGAGATCAAGCCCTGCCGATTTGGCCTTAACCGCAATGGCCGGATCAATCGGCGCTTCGAACAGGGACAGCGATCTCGCCACTCCGTCAATATTCAGACAGCTGCGGATCTTATTGAGCCGGTCCTCCACTTTGTCCCAATAAGAAAGCAACTTATCGTTCCTTGGAATGCCAAAGTATAACGAATGAATGACATTAAAGTTGGCGGCGCTAAAATGGTTTTCCGACGGGTAATCCTCAACAGCTGCATACGGGAAGCGGTTTTGCGCTTCTACGAGCACGTTCGAGAATTCATCCAGCTCCTGCTTAATCTCGCTGTAGCTTTTCGAAGGCGTTGTTGTAATCGGCGGCATGCTCTCCGGGCGTGGGCCGAGAATATGGTGAGCAAGAATATAAAGCTGCGTCGCCTCGTTAATCGACTCCATCGTATCCTGCGCGAACAACTGGTCGCCCCAGCTAAGCAGATTGTCGATGTATTTCATCACGACATTTTTTTGATAAGCGCTGATCCGCATCCGCGCAATACGGTGCGGCTCGAACGGATTTTGCCGCCACGCCGCGACTTGGTTTCTGAGCTTCTCCTTCTGCTCCAACGATCCCTCCGGATCGGCCAGCAGCAGCAGCAAATCCCAGATCTGCGCGTGAGCGTACGGATTATCCCGAAACGGCTTGAAGTTCCACGGCGTCGGGATATTATCGAAATCGTGAGACGTAGGGTTAAATATATAATGGAACCAGCGTTTCGCCTCTTCGAAGCGCTGCTCCTTGGACAACCGGTCCGCCACCATCAACGGCACATGGAAGAACAGCTCCCAGTTGTATACCCCGTACGCGCTGCCGTATTCGAAGTCCACGTTCTCTCTCGGATAAACCGGATAGACGTTAGCCGTTGGCTGGTAGTTCGTTTGGAAAGCCGTTGTATTTTCGGACGTTTGTATATATTTCGAAAAAAGACTGTCAATTCCCCCCATGTTGAGCGCGTGCATAAACGACATGATGAAGGGATGGTAGTGAGCAGTGAACTGCAGATTCGGATCCCCGTTCCCCCAATCCGCCCGATGCTCGGCCAGGTAGGTCCGCAGACTATCTTGATAGAAGAACGACGGCTTCCGATACTGATGCGCGTAGAAGAACCACATATCGTCGGGCCTCGCCGTAAGTCTGAAACCGCTCTGCGAGGTGCCTAAGAACGTCATCGAGCGTGAAGAGCTTGCGGGCTCTGCGCTGTAAAAATAGGTTAATGCTTGTTTGTCATTCAAGGAAGCTAACTGCATGCCAAGCTGACGAACAGAAACAGCGCTGCTGCGCGTATAAACCGAGTTGTCGTAGGCATACGTGAAATTTTCATTAATATCGAACCAAAGCAAGCCTAGATGCCGGTAGTGGTAATTCGTCACGTCCCAAGTCGTCTGGCTCAAGCCCAGCCCAATATCAAACCGGATCTTATCGCTAAAAGGAACGGCGCGGAAACCATACCATAGCTTTTCCTGCTGCTCATCTACACCGTACGTGATCTCCGGCAGATTGACCTGAAGCGTCGACATTTTTTTCTTGGACCACTTCTGCTTCCTATACTCGGACCAAGCCAGCTTTAAGGTGAAACGTTCCTTAGGGGTAGATCCCTGCTGGTCCTGCGTCGGAATATTGTTCCCCGGCGGCGCGGTCTTCTCGAAGACTGGCCAGAACAAATAAAGTCTGCGGTTAAACACGACCGGTATAAAGTGATTCCCTTGAATCTCCGCATCGAGCTTTACCCACGGCGACCAGATATTATCCTTTCTCGTGCGGTGATAATAAATATGCGGCACAGACTCCGTACGCCCAAAAACATGCAGCGTCCGCTCCGTGTCCGTAACGAGCTCATCCATCCCCATAATATCGAGATGAGCGACTTCGTCCATCATTTCCAAATAACCGCGCAGCGCGTTTTCCGCATTTTCCTCCGTCATCTCGTTTTGCAGCAGCTCGCTCTCCACTTTTTTGAAAAACGGCGTTTTATCGTCGCGCAGCTCCGGCTCGATCCAATTCTCGGGATACAGAAAGACTTTGCGGTTGGCTTCCCATAACCGGTAGTTTTTCATCCATTCCCATTTCTTCGCGTCGATTACGATCGGCGGCACTTCACTTTCCAGATTTAACAGGCATCGTTGAACGAACAATTGAACAGATGCGATCGCCTGTTTGATTCGGGAGGTCTTCATGCAAGCGCCCATCTCTACGTCAATCAGGAAATGATCATATAAGTCCGCTTCCGACGACGCGTTCATCTTGTTGATTTTGACATACGCGACCAGCGCGGCCCGTTGTTTCCTGCGCAGCTCATCCTCGATCACCGAAGCGCTTTGCTGCCAAGTCTGATCGTCAAGCCTTGCCTTGACGGTGCTTTTGACCGTTTTGGAAAGCTCTGCGGTTAGCTTAGACTGCATCCAGGCGCTTAGCTGCTCCACGGAAAGCCCGATTTGCTTCACCCTCGTCATCACGGACTCGATCATCAGCAAGCTCGGCGTTGCGAGCAGCGCCTGAAGATTGAGGTTCAAGCACGACGCGCCGCAGATGATCTCCAGGTCCTTGCGGTCCCAGCCTGTGAGCGAGGACAGCTTATCTAAGCCTGTCGATAACGTAGCCCCCGTTCTTCTGGCCTCCTGGAACAGGTCGAACCATGTCTGCTGGGTAGGAATGAGCGATTGCTTCAACCGCGCATATTCCGCCAAACGGAGCCATTGCTGGAACCATGTTCGAATCTGAGCCGCAGCCGGCTTTCCGGCAGCCGTGAAGCTATTCCAATCGAGCTGACCAAAAACATCCTTGTTTGCGACAATCAGCTGCACTTCTTGATCGTTTAATTGGAAGTTCTGCAGAAGTTGGGCAACCTTGTCGAGCTTCCGGATCGAAAGCGCAAAAGCAAGCCCTTCCGGCTGCTCAAAGTCCCGAATCATACGAAGCTGGGTATCGGCGCCGGACGAATGCAGTTCACTTTCAATGAACCAGGCCGTTAACGGCACGGTAATTTGAAAAGCTTCGCTTAGCGCATGGATGATTAGCAACCGTTTCTGCTCGTTCTGCTCCTCTTCCGAAACCTGCGAATCGCTTACGATTTGCTCAAAGCCCGCCGTCAGCTTCTTCCGTAAGCCGGCAATGAGCTGATCCACTCGGTTAACGGTTGCCGGCTTGGCATCATTAAAGTAGAGATACTTGATCGTATCCCATGGGAACGAGCTGTCTTTCAAGGTTTGGAGCAGATCGATAAATTTCAAGGTGTTGGTTGGCGCGGCAAAAGGATTCAGATTAAATAGCAGTTTGTACGCAATCAAATCGGAAATCGAGCATTTTAACGCCCGGGCCAAAAATACGTAGCGGTACAAGGTCGTCACATTTAACAAATTCAGCTTTGCCGAGGAAACCGGCAGGTTCGCGTCCTCCAGAATCGCGAGCAGCTCCGCTTCGGTGATGCGAAGCGCGGCTTGCAGAATGGGCTTTTTGGAATAGAGCAGCAAATCTTTGCCTGCCAGTTCATTATGATCCGCTGTTAATTCGAAATCCGCGTCCGGCGGGTTGAACAAGGATTTGTTCAAATAAATCGAGTGATAGTGAGACGGATTGCCTTCCGTGTCCATCCGGAACCATAAAGAGAGAAGCTCGGAGACGGTATAGCTGCCCTGAAGCTTTTGCTGCAGTTTCTTCATCTCAACATAGCTGACAAGGAACATGGTTGGCGTATTGCCGAACCGCAGCAACAGCTTATCTAGCTCCTGCATGGAAATGCCCAGCTTGCGCCATAGGCGGATAAAACGATGCATTCTTCCGAGCGGGGCGTAATTGAGCTGCTCAAGCCCGATTAAGTTCCTGTCGTTCATATTGTTTTCATTGCCATAGACAACAAGCTTCACTTCCGGAGCCAGCGGGTCCGGATTGATATACCGAAGCGAGAGCAGCTCCAGAAGCTCTTCATAGCTTAAATCCGTTTTTCTTAAGAAATACGGCACATATTGAAGATTCACTTCGGGCGAAATTCTCATTTTGAAGTTATGAGCTTCGGGTTCAGCGCCATTTACAAATTTGTACGACCAAGTCAGTCCGAAACGCGGTGTGGTTGAAGTATCGGCGTAGGCTATCCGAAACGAATAAGACTTCCCTTCCTCGAAAAAGAACGGATAAGCGCTCGTGTGCATAGCTAACCGGTGCGGTGTCCACGCATCAATAATGAGCTCGTCGTCAATCCATAGCCTGACGCTTCCTTCCGTAGACGTCTGGAACGTATAATAATCGGTCTTATTCGGAACGATCAGCCCTTCCCACTGAACCGCGAACCCTCTTGGAACCGGAAGCTTTTCACCAGACCAGTAGAACGTCGGGGTCGCGTCATACCGATAATTAATGGCGCTTCCCATCGATTGATCCGAATAATAGGTCGCGGAAAGTCCCGGCGCGTACATCGTGTACCCGAAGTACTCCAAAGGGTGAAGACCCTCGCCGTCAAGCCAAATCTTCACGTCCTTTGACGACATCCCGACATACTCCCCCGCACGATCGACTGCGAGAGAGCTGTTAGGGAACAACTCCATCAGATCGTAACGGGATGTATGCAATTGCTTCAAATAAGCGCGGATGCTCTCAAGATGCCGGTCGAACGGAAGCTCGAACGGAAAGATGGCATCCTTCAGCAAGGCATAGGCTTGATTAAAAATATCTTCCGAAAACCCGTCATTATATTCGCGGTTCACATCCAGCGCCTCAGAAGTAATCGCCTCGGACGTATTGTTCTCGACGGGACGCCCTAACACAATATAGCTTTCTAAAACTTCGTTCACCAGATCGATATAAGGCAGCGTGGTATTCGTGTTTTCACACGTCAGCTTCAAGCGCTCGATATCCGGACGGCGGGCGAGCAGCACTTCGATCGGCCGTTTGCTGGCGTATGGCGATGCTTCCTTCGGATTCAGGAATTGCAGCAAATCGACCAAATAAGCGGCTGGACTGTAGACGGAACGGCATTCCTCGCATTCGCAAATATCCAGGCGGCCAAAGAGCGAGGCCCAATCCGGCAAATTACCGGCGGCTAGCGCGCTCGCGCTCTGTTCTTCCTTCTCCCGCATAATCGCAGGAGTTGCATCCTGAACGGCCTGACGCATCGATGTGATCAAGTGCGTCATCGTTGCAGTCAGATGCTCCGCGTTGGCGTAAATTTGTTGCGCCTGCGCTTCGCCCAGCGTGTCCTTGAACTTCTGCACGAACGCCGGCTGGCTTACGCTGCTGATCTGGTAGGCGGAGTCGTACCCCTCTTGAATTAATGCGCTGAAATGGGCAAAACGAGGAGCGACCTGCGCGACTCTCTGGAAAGCTTTGAGACGGCTCGTTAGCTCTTCTTGCTCGGCGGCATCCGGAGTCATCTTCAGCGATTTGCGCTCCTTGAACAGATCGTCAATTACAGACGTCTTAAGATCGAAGTCCTCCGCCTGCTCGAAAAAGTCGGCCAGACGGTCCAGGACAGAAGGCCCTTGCTTCAGCCTGTTCACGCCCTGCTGCTTTAGCCGATAACTAATAAAGGCGTTCGTATACTGCTTTTCAATCCGGTACAGCAGCTGATCGGCGATGAACGCCAATTGCTCTTCTTTCGATTGCTCTCCCGGAGCAGCCGGAAGCTCGAGGCCATGGGACACGCATCCTTCCAGAAACGACACCCAATCGGAAGCCTCCTGCCTGACTAGCGTCTGAATGAACGTTTCTCCATCTCGCTTAAGCTTCCTTATTTCCTGAAGAAGAATGGACTTGTTATCCGTCCAGTCCTTGAGCAGCGACACAAAGATGATTTCGTCGGCGGAGTTATAATCGCGCGCGGCAGCCTTTAGCTGCTCCCGCTCTCTTTTTTTGAGCGCCGACACAACCCCCTCGAGCTCTTTCTCCGCCAGAGCCGGAATAAGCTGTTGATTCGCGGCTTCTTGCAGCGCTCTTGTCAATTCTTCAGCGCGGTAAGAGGCGACCTGGTCCGCGTTTCCCGCGAATCCCATCCGCAGCAATCCGAAGAAGCATGCGGCAGAAACCTTTTTTACTTCCTGATGCGACTTATAAGCCGCAGCCCATTGCGTCACTTGGAAGGTCGAATACGGAGTAGTCCCTACCAAATATTCGATTTCGCGCTCTTTCAGCTCATGAGGCTTTAATTTTTTTAGAAGAGGCAGCAGAGCCTCCTCCATTTGCTCCCATTCG
This sequence comes from Paenibacillus nanensis, assembly GCF_003583765.1. Taxonomy (GTDB): domain Bacteria; phylum Bacillota; class Bacilli; order Paenibacillales; family Paenibacillaceae; genus Pristimantibacillus; species Pristimantibacillus nanensis. The sequence goes on along the minus strand of NZ_QXQA01000001.1, from coordinate 416,209 downwards.
CTTTTCTCGACGACACCCGTCGCCGTTAAATGAATCGTCTCTAATGCGCCGGCATTAAATACGGTAGGGGAAGCGGCCAAAGGCCGGCCGCTGTCTCCCGCTCGCACTTGGAGATGAATAGGCTCCTCCGCCGACTTAGCGTAGACAATCTGGTAGTTTCCTTGCTCATCCGAAACTGCCGTTCCCAGCAGAACCTCGTCTTGGAATTGAAGATGAAACGCCTGCACCGTAACTTTGGCAAACGGTTTTTGATTGCATTGCACTTGCCCGTAAACCTTATATTGGACTTGATCCGACATCCCTGACACTCCCATCATTTTAAGAAAAGATTGTAATAAGCGTCCGCAGCCTTATCCATCATCGATTTCTGTACATCCTTCACCGCTTGCGGCACCAGCGAAGATTTTTGCATGCCGCCGTAAATATCCCCTACGCTCGTTCCGAGCGCTTTATCCATTTTCTCAACCGGGGTCTGCTCGCCCTTTATGGCCGCTCGGAAGGATTCCGCCGCAAGTCCGACCCCAACGCCTGCCGCTGTGGTCGCGCCAAGCACGGCTAATGCTCCGCCTCCGGCCGCAATGGTTCCGGAGCTGACGAGGCCGGTAGCTCCCGTTAAGCCGAGATTCGCCACGCCTTCCGCAATATCTACGCTGCCCAGCGCTTTATCGCCTGCGCGGATTTGCTGCACGCCTTTGCCGATCTGCACGGCGGATATTCCCACATTCAGCATCGTCAAGGCTCCGCCTACGGTGGTGTGTCCGCCTCTCGCGCCGCCGGCTCCGCTTGGCAAGCGGGGAAGCCCGCCTTTCTTTTTGTCCGTCAGATGGAAGGCAGCCGCCTTAATATCCGTGCCTCGTTTAAGGTTGAATTTATCTACAGTTTCCGTCAGCAGCTGCTGGAACTCCTTCACCTGCTTCTCCGTACCCCGAATCACGTAGAGCAAATCCTCCTTCAAAGGCGCCCCGGTCAGCGTATTGAAGTTCCCCCTGGCTTGCATTTGCTTCATATGCTTGACGACCTGCTTGAGATTGGAATTGATCTTGTATCTCGCTGCGGCTTGCCGAATGCCTTTGCCGTACTTATACGTCTGGGAGTAGAGATTCAAAGCTTTGACTTCCAGAGAACCGACGACATGATGTCCTTTCATCAGCCAAAAATCAAGCCGCCCCCCGCCCTTGCCGGCTTTTACGACCTCCTGAATGCCGCCGAAGCCGTCCATCTCTTTCAAGGCCGTCTCCACAAACTTCTCGACATACGTGCCGAACCGGTGATTTTGCGCGACAACCTTGCCCGGATCGGCCGCCATTCCCGTCGGATCGTTCAGCTTCACGGGATTGCCCCGCACGTAGGCATACAGGTTGGTTCCATCCACGAACCCGGCAGGGTCGCAGCTGAGCCAACGCCCGAGCCATGGAGCATAATATCTCGCGCCATGATCGTAGAAGCCGGTCTCTTCATCCCGTTCTTTGCCCGTGAACCGGTAGCGTTTGAAAGGCACCTCCACCGCGTTTCTGACGGACTGGTACGCGGTTCCTCCGTATGGATAATACTCCTCGTACGAAATGAGCTGCGCCGATTCATCCAGCTCCAGCGCGGCGGAGTCCAGATGATTGCTGAGCTGGTAGCGCATCAGCCGCGCTGCCGTGCCGTCATCGCCAATCGTTCTCGTTTCCAGCAAAGCGATGCGCCTATGCTCATCATTCAGATGCAGCGACTCCCGCTCCAGCTCGACCGTTGATCCGTCACCCGCGAATTCCCGGTATATTTCAAGCTCGCCGAGATAATAGCGCTCCTTCATTTTGGCGCCGTTCAGCCGCTCGATGACTTTGCGTACCCGCTTTCCACCCGCGTCGTATTGGTAGTAGGCCGTTCCGCCTCCTCCCAGATTCACCCGCTCCAGCCGGTCCTGCGCATTCCAGACCATCTCGGCCAAATGCGGCATTTTCGTCATATTCCCGCGGCTATCGTACGTATAAGAATCAGCCACGGCTCCGACCGTTGTCCGGCTTAACCGGTTGCTATAGCGTTCTTCTTCCAATAGGCTGGCTTCCGCATACTGGTAGCTCCGCGTCCAATTGCCTTGACTTGCTTTATGCGCCAGCTCCAGCAGATTGCCTGCCTCGTCATAGCGATAAGTTTCCGTATAAGTCCTCATCGCCTGACCGTCCATTGGGTGCAGAAGCCTGGTCCGGCCGGCATCGTTATAGGTCGTCTCCGGAGCGGCAGCCTGCCCTATATGCTCCCTGCCTCCAGCCATGCAAAGCCGGTAAAGCGCATCATACTGGTATTCCGTTTTCGGATGAACAATCTGGTTGTTGAAGAAGATCGTTTGCTGCGCTTGATCTAGGATGGAGGTGATATTGCCGACGGGGTCATACGTGTATCGAATATCTTGCAAGACCGCTTGATCCGACCCGCGCAAAGACTTCAGACGCGATAGCCGGAAGGTCAGCGAATCATACAGGTAGGCGGTTGTTACGCCGTTCCCGTACTCGATCGTCTCCCTTTGTCCTTTGGCGTCGTACGTGATGTTGTGAATAATCGGAGTGACTTCTGCGGATTGATGGTGTCGTAATGTCACTTGGGTCATTAAACTAAGCGGATTGTATGACGCTTCAATGACACTTTCGTCCGGGGGTATAACTTGGATGATCCGTTCAAGCGCATCGTAACGGGTTCGCGTTCGAAAAGCTTCTTCCTCCAGCAAGGAATCGGCGAGCTTATAGACAGCAGAGAGCTCCAATACCTCATTGATGCCGGACAATAGCGGGGCTAGCGAAGACCAATCGGCTTCTTGCCTATAATCGCTCGCGAACCGTCGTCTCGCCTCCACGGGTTTGGACCTGAAGTCGTAAGACAGCTGCTCCACCATGCCCGCTCCATCAAAGTGCATAAAGGGACGGGTCCGTAAATTGCGGCTGACCGCCTCCGGATGCCATTCTCCATACACGATCAGCTCGGCCATCCGCTCTTCCAGGCCGCTCTTCCGGACATATTTGGCGATCGGACGATGTACGGCATCGTAAGTATGCCTTACCCCATCGCCGTCTTCGCTCCATTGCCGTACCGGCTTTCCCATCGCGTCCTGAAGCAGCCAGCGAATCCCTGCTTCCATGCTCATTTGCTTCATGGGATGACTGAGCATATTGTAATCGGTTCGCATGGCGGTTCGCCCGCTGGCATCTATCGTTCGCAGCAGGTTCCCCTCAATGTCGTGCTCCGCGCGCGTCCGGTACAGCTGCCGCTCTCCCTGCGGGTCGATTCCGTTATCAACGATGGTAAGGAAGGTTCTTCCCAGGCTGTCTAGATACGTTGTCGAAGGAGTCGACGCGTGCTGTGCCGCCATACGGGCGGCGCGCTGCTGGTCTGGAGAAGCGGCATCGGTACAATTGGACGCATACCAGGTTGGAGAGTATAGCCCTTCATCAAGTCCCCGGAATATGCCTCCCACATCCGGATCGTCGACAGGAGACACGGAAGGATCTGGTAATACGTCAGGGTATCGCGGATCATAGGCTTGCGTTGGATGCAGAGTATCGTTCACATCCCACGTTTCCTGCTTCCAAGCGCTAAACACCGCTTTTTCGTAGGTATGATTCGGATGGATCGTTACAATGACCCGGCCCAAAGGATCGTAAATCAACGTCTGGCTTACGCCTGCCGGATTCACCTCATATTGGTGATGGCCGCTGAAATAAGGCTCGAACTTGCGGACAGGCTTTCCTTTATTGTTAAATTCCGTCCATCCGCTGGAGAGCCAGCGTTCATCCGTCAGCGCCCCAGTCCCATCCTCATTGCCGCTGAATTGTTTCGTTTGGATCTCTCTGCCGAAGCCGTCGGAGTATACGAATTTGTACTGGAGCCCGCTTTCGCCGTCTGGGGGCAGCTCATGGATATGCGTTTCGCGGGTAATGGTGAATACGGCATTAGGCAGCGGGTTTTCCAGATGCTTGGTTCTTTCGTATTGAAAGGGATCGTAGATGATACGGCTCGTCGCCTGCAGCAGAAGCCCTCTTGCGGCAAGCAGCGGCTGCTGGAACGCGTCGCTCAGCGTGTCCTCGTCCAGGTTCGCCTCGAACCCGAACAGGGAATCGCCGATCCTTTCGGTTTCCTTGCCCATTACCGCCGATCCAACCATCATCCCCAGCGTGTCGAAAATCGCGGCGGAACGGTTGCCGTTCGGATCAGTCATCAAGATCGGCTGCATTACCCGATAGTCGTATACAGCGGTGCTTATATTTTGATAAGGATCGATTGTCTGGACGGTTAACAAATGATAGGGATCATATTCAATAAAGCTGGTATGGCCGAAAGGATCGGTAAAGCCGGAAGGCTGATAGAAGCTACCTGCCGCATTCGAAGGAAAAACCATCCGTCCGGAAGGTATCCACCATTGCTTCCTTTCCGGCTCGTAAAGATATCCGCCTTCCTCTTCCAGCATTGCAGCGTGAACGCGGTCTCCGTAAATCTGTGCCGCCCACTCATCCGTAAAAGCAAGCTTGCAGCTCTCATAAGGGAGAGCCAACGATTCCAATTGTCCCCAGGGGAGCGCGCCCGATAAATCGTTGCGCTGGTAGCGCGTCCGAACCTGCTCGATACACCTTTTGCTCAGCTGGTCGTCCGGAGCTGCGCCGTACGAGATCTCATCCGCCTCAACATAAGCTTCCGCCACTTCCTCAACCGTGAAGCGCGAGCCATTGCCAGGGAGAGCTCCGCTAAGCTCGAAGGTCGCGGCCAGGTAAGAGAGCGGCGTATGGTATCGATCCGGTTGTTCCACAGCATTGGTATATTGGTGATCCGTAACGATAATCCGGCATTTCTGCTGCTCCGCCTGCTCCTCGGCGCTCAGGGCAGCGTCCCGCAGTCTGCGGCCATAGCTCACCTGCGCGTTTTTCAGAACATTGCCGTAGGCGTCAACTTCCCACGTTATTTCGTGTTGGATGCGCGGATCCATCGGAATGCGTTCATAGTGATAAACGAGCTTTTCTCTCGGATGAACCATAAATACCGCGTGCTTCCGATTGGCCATCGGATGCAGCAGCTCGACCGCTGCATTCTGCTCCTCCACCGTATACGGATAAATCTCGTTCGGCTGCCTATCCAGCGCATAAATTTCCTTCCGCAGCATTGTGCCTTTCAGCGCCCTGCACGCCTCTCTCGTTTCGAGAGCCGTCAACCCTTCGGGAAGCGCCGTATCTTGAAGCAGCATCGTCTCGAAGGCGGCATCGGTTAATCCAGGCTCCCGGAAATATTCGCGCTTGTAGCGCTCCGACAGCTGGATTTGATCGACATAGGCGCCGGTGTGATACCAGGATTTGGTCAGCACGGGCGGCGTATAAGCATCCCATCCTTCGCTTCCTTGCTTCTCCTCCGCGTCCAGCTGTTCAACTCTTCCGAATCCGCGGAATTCCCGCTCCACTCCGTCGTAATATCCATGATGATAGGTGTAGCTCGACCGCAATCGCGTTTTTCGAATATGATCGTAAACTTCCATTTTCTTCACGACATACACGGGGAATGGCAGACGGGTTGCCCAAGGCGTTTGATTGGCGCGATCCTGCAAGTAGAAGCTGGTCGACGAAGCATACTCCACCCGTGTCTCCGCACCGATGTGATTGCTGAGCGATGTCAGAAGATGCGGCTTCTGCCCCCGCAAAGGATTCATATACCGAATGTCTTCCTGGTCCGGGAGCCTCCACACCAAGCAGGATGTTCCCGTTCCGAGCAAATCGACGATCTCTACATGCGCGTTTGGCTCAATCGCTGGCAAGCGCTCCGGCTCGCTCCAGCCGTTGCCCGACTGGTTAAACCAGATGCGCGTCTCGCCGCTGCCCAGATAGATCAGGTCCGTTAGCCCAGACCCATCTAAGTCCGCAAGATGGAGCGACTTCGGCGTAAACAGCTCGGGATGATCGAACCAAGGCGCATTTTCCATCGTCATTTTGGGTCCAAAGCGCCCATACCCGAGGTTCGGCCAATAACATACTTCGCCGTTCCGAATACGAACGATATCCGTTAGCCCGTCTCCGCTCATATCCGACAGAAAGACCGATTCCTCCGCGCCGGAGAACAGCAGAGCAGGACCTTGCTCCTCATTCGGCCAGGCCTGGAGCCTTTCAAGGGGAGAAAACCCTTTTACCGCTTGCGAATAGGCGCAATAAAACAAATCATTTTGCGTAAGCAGCAGGTCCGCGTGCCCATCCCCATTCAAATCGATAAAACGTAAGTTCGGATCGTTCCAGTCGAGCTGGAGGTTCGCTTCGAAAGGGGCGAACGGCTCCCAGTCTCCATCATTTGTGCGCTCATAATATCCCGATAGCTGCGGATGAAGCTGTACCCAATAGCACTTGCCGTCCCCAGCCAAATCCATAAACTGCTGCTTGGCTTGTTTGATTCCGATGAGCGAGGGCTGTGTGCCGAGCTGCTCGGCCGGGCCAAACCGCCCCTCGCCTAAATTACGCTGATAATACCAATGCTCCGCCTGATTCGTTAATATTCCGCTTAACCCTTCGCTTTCCAGATCAACCCATTGGCCTTCGATATGTACCTGTTCAGGCGCCGGCAGACGATGAATCGTACAATCCAGCGTCGTCGACGAATAGGTAAAGGTCAGCGGCGGCATCGATTTTTTCCGATACAGCCCGTCTTCGCCGCGCCGGTAACCGTTTTGCGTAATGGCGGTCAAATAGGAGGCAACCGCGTTTTCTTCGTACTGCAAATCATAGGACCGCACCAGATACGGCTCTGCTTCCAGCTCCTCGAACTGGTGAAAAAGCAGAATTCTTCTGCACAGCCGCTGCGTTCTTTGCTCGAATCCGGCGCGGTACTGACTGAAAGGATCCCGGCGGTATAACCAAGGGCTCCGTTCCTCTACCGAAGGCTGCTGCTCATCATGCTCGCCATAATCGAACACGACCCGGAACAGCCAGGAATCGCGCTGAAAGGGCGTCCGGTTGCCGTAGCGGATTTGCTTGACGTGCCTCTGGCTCATCGCGCGCCCGCATCTTGCTTCGGGAACCCCCTCCTCGTTTTCCTGCTTATATGCAAAGGAGATGACATTTCCCTTCTCATCGAAGCTTTCCGTCAGCAGCCACTGAAAAATACGCCCGGGACAGCCGGCGTCCGCGATACAACTCGTATCGCCATCCCCATAAATACTCGTGACGTTATCTTTCGAGATCGATCTCCAATGAATGCGGCCGGTTCCCGCATGGTCCCAGCGCTCGATTCTTGCATGCAGTCCTTCTATGCGCGGGCGATAGCGTCTGACCCAATAATCGCCGTTCCGGCTCGGTTCCCCTACCGGCACTAAATCTTCCGCTCCCGATATTAAGAAGGTGTCCGAATCCTCCGAATCCTGGTATCGGGGCAAGCCTTTATCCGTTTTCCGGACAATAGACGGAATAACCATACTCCACCCCAGACCGAACAGGCCGTTTCCTTGCCCGGAATCATAGCTAAGCGATAGATTAGGGGTCGAATTCCCGCGGGCCTCGGTGACCGAGATTGGGATTTGAAAGGAAAATGTACCCGTCGCGGCATTGACTGCGGCTTTCTCCCCCAGTCCCCGGATAGCGCCTCCGCCCTTTGGAAAGCTGATGCTCGGCAAGGGACTTTTCCAGTCCTCTTGCTTGCTTTTTACCGGTTCATTTTTGCTCATTCCTCAATGATTCTCCCCCCATACAACCTTAAGTGCCCACTTCCACATCGTTTTTTTCGCTCCTTTTCCATTGGCGATTTGTATGGACGAACGGATTCTCGCCAACCCCATATCGAAGTATATAGCGTCCTACCAGTCCTTGGGAAGGATGAAATTTTTTCACCTCCCGGCTAAATATTTCAACCTTCCCTTTCATACCGACATGTTATTTCACGCGGAATAGGTGCGCGGAGCTGGCATTTCCGTTTGCGAACGAGGCGTCAGCCGCCCCGTCCATATGCAGAAGCCCATGCCGACATAAGCGAGACCCCAGAACAACGCGAAGTATACGTTATCCTCCACCGGGAGGAACTGGCTAAGAAGCATTGCGATAAATAAGATGGGCACAAACCGCGGGAATACCTTCGCCCGGAACGTTACAATGACGAATAAAATCGTGCCGAGGATCATGCCGGCCATATTGGCTATTCGCGTCAAAGCCACAATCGGGCCATCCGGCATCGGAGAGCCGGGCTCTATTACAAATACGGTGAACACCAGCGCAGTTGTCAGAATGTTGCCGACCGTCATGCCAAGAACACTGATGAAACCAAGCGCCCCCGTCTCCCGCTGCGCCAAAAAACCGGCGATTGTGCCTGCCGACATGAGGATGCACGCCGCATACCCGAAGGATAGCTCCTGCACACTGTCGGTCCCCCAAATGATCGCGGCAGGCGTCATGCCCATTCTTGCAATTCCAGCCAGCAGACAGATCATTCCCAGCCATTTTACAACTCGTAAATCACTCATTTTCATTCTCCTTTTTCGGTTGGATTGTGGTATGCCTCTATCCTACCTTTGCGGGAATCACGGGTAACAGAGTATGGAATACCTGAATTGCCGGGATGCGCCCGTTCCCGAATTCGGGAAATTGATCAATGGGGGACGGGAATTCGCAGCGGACTCATATTCAAAACATAGCAAGGCCGCTATAATAGGAGCATGGAAAAAATTAGACTCTATCAGCTGCTTGTCGGACTATTTTTTATCGTAACGGCGTCTGTCTATATTAGCTGCATTCCCATCTACTACGATACGATGGTGACCGAATGCATTATGAACGGGTGCGGAAACGTCGTTCCTCCGCTCATCCTTGGGAAGCTTACGTTATCGGAGACCGCCCTGCTTCTTCTATTGGTCGATTGCTCCTTTACGCTCGTATTCTATTTAGCTGCCCTTATTCTTCTTTGGAAGGGCGCAAAGGCGCCGGTGGGACTGCTTGCCGCGCTAGCCATGATCGCTTTCGGCACTTCCTTCCCTTCGCTCGTCAGCATCGGGTCGGCGGACGGACAGTTCTCTTTCTACTGGTTTTTGATCGCATCGGCTGTCGGCTGGATTGCGATATCATTGTTCTGCCTGCTCTTTCCGAACGGCTCCTTCGTGCCCGCTTGGTCAAAATATCCCATGGCGCTGATCGTCGTCGTCAACACCGCAAACATTTTTTATGAAGGGAATATTTGGCGGGAGCTTGGTTTGCCTCGACCCATTCAGTTTTTATGGTTCATTCTGACAACCGCACTGTTAATTTACGCCCAAATACATCGCTTCCGGCGCATCTCTTCTCCCGAGCAGCGCCAGCAGACCAAATGGGTCGTGTATGGCGTAGCCGTCTGCTTTATTGGATTCATGGTCATCAGCATGATGTTTGACCCCGTTTTCTATAAAGATGACGCAGCCGCTTATGTGGTATTAAATGCCGCCTTGCATCTCAGTCTATCGGCTCTTCCTGTTACGCTCACTCTCGCCGTTCTCAGACGAAGGCTATGGGACATTAACCCCCTTGTAAACCGGACGATTGTGTACGGCGCGATGACCGTCTTTATTATTCTGCTGTACAGCGCAGCTGTGCTCTATCTCGGAAGATTGTTTACAACCTGGAATCATTACGTCGTCTCCCTTCTGGCGACAGCGCTCGTCGCCGCCCTGTTCGCTCCGTTAAAGGAATGGCTGCAGCGGCAGGTCAACAGGCTGATGAAGGGACGCCATGACGACCCGTACGCCGTGCTGCTGGAGCTAGGCAGCCAGATGATCCAGCCGCTTGCGCCGGATGCGATGCTGACTGCCATTGCCCGCCAAGTTCAAGGCGCGCTGCGTCTGCCTTATGTCAGCATCGCCAAAAGCGTAGAAGGACAAGAAACGGTTCTGGCCGAAGCCGGCGAACGAAAAGAAGGACTGGAGCTGCAAGCCCTCCCCATTGTGTATCAGGGGCAATCGGTCGGCACGTTGTATGCGGCTGCCCGTTCCGCAGGCGAAGCCTTCTCGTCGGAGGACCATAAATTTCTGGAGGTGCTGCTTCAGCAGGCCGGACCGATCGTGAATAACGCCGACATGCTGCAGGCAATGAGACGGCTGGCCGAGGATTTGCAGGAATCGCGCGAGAAGCTTGTCCTTGCCCGGGAAGAAGAACGCAGGAGGATCCGCAACAATCTTCATGACGATCTAGCGCCAAGATTGGCGGCGCTCGCGATTAACGTGGCCGTTGCGCGCAAATTCGTCGACAAGGAGCCCGCCGTTGCGGTCGCCAAGATGGATGAGCTTGGCCAAGTGATTCGTACGACCGTGCAAGACATTCGCTCGCTCGTAAACGATCTGCGGCCGCCAGCGCTGGATGAGCTCGGGCTAATCGGCGCCATCCGCTCGCGGATGGACGAGATGGCGAAGCCTTCCGGGCTAACCGCAGACGGCTTAGCGGCGGCAAGGCTGCAGATGCAGATCGACGCTCCGGCATCTTTGCCGCCATTAAGCGCAGCCGTGGAGGTTGCCGTCTACCGGATCGTGACGGAATCGATGGTAAATGTCTTAAAGCACGCCAACGCATCCGTCTGCCGGGTTAAATTGGCTGTGACGGAGGATAACCGGCTGCTGGCGGAAGTGACAGACGATGGCATAGGTGTCGGTGCGGCGCAGCGTCCGGCTGTAATCGGGAACCCCGGCGGCATTGGGCTCATCTCTATGCGCGAGCGGGCTGCAGAAATCGGCGGGGAATGCGTCATTGAACAGCAGAATGCCGGCGGAACGCGGGTGCGCGCATGGCTTCCGTTGTCACCCCACACTTTAGGAGGATAAGACCGATGAGAATATTGATAGCCGAGGACCACCCGATGTTTCGCAGCGGCGTTCGCAGCTTGCTCGCGACAACAGACGACCTGGAGGTTGTCGGGGAAGCGTCGGATGGCATCGAGGCGGTGAAGTTGGCGGGCGAGCTGCTCCCCGACCTCATCATTATGGATATACGCATGCCTGGATTGAACGGCATCGAGGCGACCGCGCAGATTAAAGAGCGGTTTCCCGCTATTGAAATACTAATCCTAACCATGTATCAGGACGATCAGTCGGTTTTCACAGCTATGCGAGTCGGCGCCAAGGGTTATGTGCTAAAGGATGCGGATGAGGAGGAGCTGCTGCAGTCGATCCGTATGGTGGGAAGCGGAAGCGCCGTATTCAGCACGGGAATAGCGGAGCGAATGATGCAATTTTTCGCCTCGCAAGTCTCTCAAGTGAAAGCCGATGCCTCCAACGAAATGTCGGAAGAGCACGGGCTCGGCAGGCACGGATTGCTGCGGGACCCGGCCTTTGCCGAGTTAACCCGGCGCGAAGCGGAGATTTTGGAACGGATCGCGGTCGGGGATACGAACGCTCAGATCGCCGAACGGCTGCATATCAGCGCCAAGACCGTTGCGAATAACGTATCGAACATTCTTAATAAGCTCCAAGTCATGACCCGTCACGAAGCTCGGAAGCTGGTCGAGCAGTCGCGGCATAACTAGCACTTAGTCGATACGAGCGTGCCAATTGCCTAGACGCAGCTTGAATGGCTAGAATTCACCCCGCAAAAAATGGGCCTTTCCGTGTGGAATAGCCCATTTTTGATTTCATTGATTTTTCGTTGTCACAAACTACCTGTCACTCGGAAGCTGGCACGCGATCGATTCGACCTCCATCGCTACCTGGGAATCCGGCTCGGAAAGACTGCGTAACGGAACGTCCATTTCCTGCTCCGGCTGGTCAAGAGGATAAATTCTTGCCGTCTCGTTGTCCTCGTTCACATGCTGAATATAAACCTGCTTCCCGTTATACTCCACGTTAGCCATGACCGGCGATGTGGCAATTTCCTGTGCCCGTTGAATATTCAATCCATTTCCTCCTTTGCCGTAACGTCATTTCATTGTTTGCGCGGGAGGAGCGTTCTATTCAAAGCGACTTCCCGAAAGCTTCAGCGCTCCGGTCAAATAAACGCAGGTAATGGTCTTTGTAGCCGTACAGCAAATAAGCTGTAGCAAGGCTAAGGATGCATGCAAGCAGAAGCAAAGAATGATCGACGAACAAATGAAGCAGCAAAATATTGCCGGTTATAGGCGTCAACACCGCTAGCGCCAGCGGAACGAATCGATTGATTAAAAGCAGCGCCCCGCAAATCACCTCAATCGATTTCTCGGCGATGAGAAGATAATCCATTTCGAGCAAGGCCATTGCCTGCGGACTGGTCGCAATAAACGGCTCAAGCTCAAAAATAACAAAATAACCATTGATTCCAGCCAGCAGAAAAATAGCTCCTAACAAAATCCGGCTCATATGCGCGACTAATACTTTCACTCTGCGCCCCCCTATGCTGTATTCTTCGCTTCTAGTTTAACAAGGTTAGAAAACAAAAAACATTATCCGAACGGATAATATCATGTCAAACAAACTTGACATCCAAACGTTATCCGGTTATCTTATGTATAACAAACTTTACTTTGTGTAAAGAATAATATACTGGAGGACAAGGCTATGACCTTTCAAGAGAAAAAAAGCATCGTTTCCCTGTTCAGCGCGATTCTCATCTTCGTTTCTTATTCCTTATACATGTATCCGAGATATCCGGATGGCGCGCCGGAGCAAACCGAGCTTTTTCGATATTGGGGCTCTTTTGTGCTTATTCTCACTTTGGTGTCCATTATCGCGCACATCATCATCAGCATCGTGTTTAACCTCATCTACCGGATAACGACCAACGAGAAGGAGCCTTCGTTCGAAGATGAATTAGATAAGCTTATTGGGTTAAAGGCGTTCCGCAATTCTTTTTTTGTATTCGTCATCGGCTTTCTTCTTGCCATGGGGTCGCTTGTTATCGAGCAGCCGTCCCAAGTGATGTTCATGACGCTGATCGTCTCCGGATTTATAGCCGAGCTTACCGGCGCGGCAACGAAACTGTACCACTATCGGAAGGGAGTCTGACATGGGCAGAAATCTTGTCGGCAATCACATTCGAAAATTACGGTTCAATCATAACGAAATGACGCAGCAGCAGCTGGCCGACAAGGTCGGCGTAACCAGACAAACGATCGTTGCGTTGGAGAAGGGCAACTACTCCCCTTCTCTCGAGCTGGCATTCCGCATCGCGATCGCCTTCAACATGCCGCTAGAGGAAGTATTCTATTACGGAGAAATGAAAGAGGATTAACAGCAAATCCAAGGAGTGAGGTTATATGAAAGCTCTAGTCGCGACGAAATATGGCGGACCCGATGTTCTTCAGCTCCAAGAAGTGGAGACGCCCGTTCCGAAAGACTATGAAATATTGATCAAGGTGCGCGCGGCAGCCGTAAACGCCGGAGACTGCAGAATGCGAAGCTTTACCGTCCCCCGTATGTTCTGGCTCCCCGCTCGGTTCGCTTTAGGCTTCAGAAAGCCTAGAAACCCGATATTCGGCATGGAGCTGTCCGGAGTAGTTGAAGCTGTCGGCAAAGCCGTTACGCGGTTCAAGAAAGGCGACCGCATATTTGCGTCGACCTCGAATGTGAAATTCGGCGCGCACGCCGAATATAAGTGTATGCCCGAAGACGGGGCCGTCGCGATCAAACCGGATAATGCGACGTTTGAGGAAGCCGCCGCTCTATCGATAGGAGCAACGACCGCGCTTTCCTTTCTTCAAAAAGGACGGATCCAGCCCGGACAAAAAGTGCTGATCAACGGCGCGTCAGGCAGTGTCGGCACATTCGCGGTTCAGCTTGCCAAGCATTTTGGAGCGGAGGTAACCTCGGTATGCAGCGCCTCAAATATCGAATGGGTCAAATCGCTGGGCTCGGATTTCATAATCGATTACGCACAGGAGGATTTCACCGGGAACGGCGAGCGATACGATATCATTTTTGACGCGGTAGGCAAAACAACCTTCTCTCAATGTAAAAACTCTCTGACAAATAAGGGGTATTATCTTCATACAGGCATGGCAGGTTCGCGGCATAACGCGGCGTCGCGTTCCAAGACCAGCGGCAAGACCGTTGTCGGCGGCACCGTCGTTCCGCGAGCGGAGGATCTTTACTTGATCAAAAAGTTAACGGAATCCGGACAATTAAAGCCTGTTATCGACCGGTGCTACCCGTTCAAGCAAGCGGCCGAGGCGCACCGGTATGTGGACCAAGGCCGCAAAAAAGGAAATGTCGTCCTAACCATGCCCTAATTGATCTTCATCCTCATCCAAGCCGGAGGCCGCTCGAAAGAGCGGGTCATCCGGCTTTTCTTGTCCCGCTCCATCCGACGCCTCCCCTGGCCTGCATAAAATTGGGTAATCATAGAATACTAACACTTAACCCGCAGGAAGCATGAATCGAATATGACTGATCCCCCAAGGAATGATTGGATAGTGATGGACAATAACATGCCCCAGGCTGAACCGATTAAGGTCAAGCTTCAGCCCAATATCGATAAGATTCGAAAGGATCTAGGAAACAGCGATGATATCGTGATTCGCGAAATCGCATTCGGTGTCGCGCGCGCCGCGATTATTTATACGGACGGATTAGCGGATAAAAAAATGATTACCGATTTTATTCTGGAGACGCCCGATCAGACAACGGAACGGGATAACCTGCTGGAAGCCTTGAAGGAGCTTGCTCAAAAATTAGGCGACTACAAGGAAATCACAAATTTCCAGGAGATCTATTCCTCGATCTTGTCCGGCGGAACCGTTCTGCTCTTAGACGGCTGCTCGCGCGGCGTTTCAGCAAGCACGCAGGGCTGGAAAGACCGCAGTATTTCCGAGCCGATCTCGCAGGTTGTCGTACGGGGTCCACAAGAAGGCTTTACCGAGACACTCCGCACGAATACGTCAATGATTAGACGGAAAATTAAAAATCCGAACCTCTGGGTGGAGACGAGGCAAATCGGAAAAGTAACCAAAACCGACGTTGCCATCATGTACATAAACGGCATTGTGAACGGAAAAGTCGTCAAGGAGGTCCGGAAACGGCTCGATAAAATCAATATTGACGGCATATTGGAGAGCGGGTATATCGAGGAGTTGATTCAGGACGAGACGTACTCGCCCTTCCCGACAGTCAATAATTCGGAGAGGCCCGACAGCGTCGCGGCGGCTCTGCTTGAAGGACGGGTTGCGATTCTTGTCGACGGGACTCCATTTGTGCTGATCGTCCCTACTCTGTTCATCTCCTTCTTCCAGACGGCAGAGGATTATTATCAGCGCGCCGATATCAGTACGCTTCTGCGCATGATCCGGTTCATCAGCCTCTTTATCGCGATGGTCGGACCGGCGCTGTATATCGGCATTACCACCTTCCATCAGGAGCTGCTTCCGACGCAGCTGCTCATCAGCCTTGCCGCTCAGCGCGAAGGCGTGCCTTTTCCCGCGTTCATCGAAGCGCTGCTGATGGAAATTACGTTCGAAATTTTACGGGAAGCAGGCATACGCATGCCTCGTCCAATCGGACAAGCGGTCTCCATTGTTGGTACGCTTGTTATCGGGCAAGCCGCGGTCGAAGCCGGTATCGTTTCGGCGTCAATGGTTATCGTCGTGGCGATAACCGCGATTTCCAGCTTTGTCATTACGGGCTACAGCATGGCGATATCGGTACGTATGCTCCGATTCGTCATTATGGGACTCGCGGCGGCTTTTGGCGTCTTCGGGATTGTCGTCGCCTTAATCGCGCTGGTCATGCATCTTTGCAGCCTGCGTTCGTTCGGCGTGCCGTATATGAGCCCGTTCGCGCCGTTTATCCCGGACGATCATAAGGATACGATCTTTCGTCTGCCCCACTGGGCGATGACCTCGCGTCCGCGGTTAATCAGTCAGCGAAATATCATCCGCGAACAAATGTCCCGGCCCGCTAAGCCGCAGAAATAATAATTTTCTAAGAAGGTGAGCGCCTCATGATTCGCAAGTTGTCCGCGCTGATCAGCGTCCTCCTGTTACTGGTCCTCTTAACCGGATGCTGGAGCCGCAGAGAATTGAATGAGCTCGGCATAGCCGTTGGAATCGGTGTCGATAAAGCGGACAAGGGCTACCGGGTTACCGTTCAAATCGTGAGTCCCGGCGAGATCGTGTCAGGCAAATCAAGCGGAAACCGCACACCCGTCACGGTATATGAAGCTACAGCAGAAACGATATTTGAGGCCATTCGCAAAATAACGACGAAAAGCTCGAGGGAAGTTTATTTGGCTCATCTTCGCGTTCTGATTATCGGGGAGCAGCTGGCCCGCGAAGGCATGGAGAAAGCGCTCGATCATTTCTCCAGGGATCACGAGGTTCGCACCGATTATTTTGTTATCGTTGCGAAAGACACAACCGCCTCTAATGTATTAAAGGTACTGACGCCCATCGAGAAAATACCGGCAAATAATCTTTATCTGTCTTTAAATTCATCCGAGAAGCTGTGGGCGCCGACGGCAACGATTACGCTGGACGAGCTTATTTCGGATTTTGTAAGCGAGGGCAAAAGTCCTGTGTTAAGCGCCGTTTCCGTCATAGGAGGAAAAGCCGGCCATTCACAGAAAAATATCGAAAATATTTCGCCGACCGGCTACTTGAAATATTCAGGTCTAGCCGTACTTCAAGGAGGCAAGCTGGTCGGCTATCTAAATGAGAAAGAAAGCAAAGGCTACAGCTACATTACGGATCGTGTGCAAAATACGGTCGGTCTCGCCTCCTGTCCGAACGGCGGAAAGCTTGCGTTGGAAGTCATCTCGTCCAAAACAAAGGTAAAGGGCAAAGTCGTGAATGACCAGCCCCAAATCCAAATCGAAGTCAAAACCGAGGAGAACGTAGGCGAGGTCGAATGCGAGCTTGATTTGACAAAACGAGAGACGATCGCAGAGCTCGAGCAGCTGGCGAATCAAAAGGTTGCCTCGATTATTAAGACGACGGTCAAAAAAGTACAGAACGATTATAAGTCGGATATATTCGGCTTCGGAGAAGCGATACACCGGGCGGACCCTGCAGCTTGGAGGCAGCTGAAGGAAAACTGGCACGAGGTTTTTCCGAAGGTGGACGTCATCGTGAATGTGCATACGGAAATACGGCGCATCGGAACGGTAGCCAATTCTTTTCAAAACGAAAGGAAGGAATAGACGCCATGTGGATTGCCGCTGGGATAATCGCCGCAGCCTCCTTTTTCGCCTATCTCGAGGTTCCCTTGCTTATTAAAGCGAAGATGAAAAAGGAGCTGTGGGTATTCTCCATCCTTTTGCTGATCGGTACGATGCTTTCTATCGCGGTTTCCTTCGATATGGTCGTGCCGAATCCGCTGGACCTTATATACCTGATTTTCAAACCGATGAGTCAGGTGCTGGATGCCTGGCTTAAAGGCTAACAAGCAAGCGGAGGAGTTAGCGATGTCAGACACCGTGAAACTATCATTGCGGCAATTTACGATACTCATTCTGCTCTATTCGGTCGGCACGACCATACTCGTTATTCCGGCGCCTCTTGCCGCCGATGCCCGTCAGGATGCTTGGCTCGCCGCTATAGCAGGCTGGCTGCTAGGTTTAGTCGTGGTCGCCCTCTATGTTTCTTTGGCAAGACTTTTTCCCGGCATGACATTTACCGCTTTTCTTGAGCTAACTTTCGGGAAATGGCTTGGGAAGCTGCTGGCTCTGCCTTTTATCTTTTTTTCCTTCATTGGCTCCTCCATCGTTTTATATTATTTGGGGAACTTTATGACGACAGAGATTATGCCGGAGACGCCTATCGAGGCATTCGCCCTCTTATTTGCAGCATTGCTGGTGATGGGATTGCGGCTGGGTCTTGAGGTGCTGGCCCGCACTGCGGAAATTTTATTTCCATGGTTTATTTTATTGTTTACGGTCTTGGCGCTCTTTCTTACTCCGGAAATCGATTCTCAAAAAGTGCTGCCGATCCTTGAGTTCGGCATGAAACCGATCATTTGGCCGGCTTTGAACTTCGCCTGCACAGCTTCTCTGCCGCTATATGTCTTTTTAATGGTGTATCCGGTCTCATTCCAGCATAAGAAGAAGGCCGGAAACGCTTTTTTTACCGGTGTGCTAATTGGAGGAATCTTTGTCGTTATTGTTACTTTCTTGAGCATCACCATCTTGGGAGTCGAGCTTAGCGCGGAAAACCTGTACCCAAGCTACGCGTTGGCAAAAAAAATTAATATCGGAAACTTTATTCAGCGGGTCGAAATCTTAATGGCCGGCATGTGGTTTCTCACGATTTTTTTCAAAGCTGCTTTTTATGCCTACGGTTTTATAACGGGTATCGCGCAGCTTTGCGGCTGTAAGGATTACCGGCCGCTCGTTCTGCCGTGCGGGATGATTATCGTCGCATCATCCTTCGTTGTGTATCCAAGCGTTGCCGCTATGAGCGAATTCGAATCAACCGTCTACATCCCGTTTGCGATAACGGTTGGCTTCTTGCTTCCGCTGCTCATTTACATGGCAGGCTTGGTTAAAAAACGGATCAACCATCAAGAACTTCAAGGAGCTGGAACCGATGATTAACAGCACCAAAATTTCATTACGCCAGTTCACTATTCTGACCATGTTCTATACAATCGGCACGACCATTCTGGTCATCCCTTCTTCCCTGGCGGCTGACGCGAAGCAAAATGCATGGCTCGCCGCTGCCGTGGGCTGGCTGATAGGCTTGCTGATTGTTTACTTGTATATTTCGTTAGGCAAACTTTTTCCCGAACTCACGCTTTTCGGTTTCCTCGAGCGTACGCTTGGCAAATGGTTCGGCAAGCTGGTTTCCCTTGCCTTTATTTTTTTCTTTTTTACTGGCGCTGCTAGCGTCCTTTATTATATGGGAAATTTCATGACAACACAGGTCATGCCCGAAACGCCTCTCGGCGCCTTTGTGCTGCTCTTCGGCGGACTCGTCGTGATGGGCTTGCGTCTTGGGCTTGAGGTGCTTGCGCGCACCTCCGAGATTTTGTTCCCATGGTTTCTCATCCTGTTTACCGTATCCACCTTGTTCGTTTCGCCGGAGATTGACCTTGAAAAGATTAAACCTATTCTGGATGTCGGCATGAAACCAACCTTGAAGGCCGCTCTCTCCTTCCTTGGGACGGCATCCCTCCCGCTCGTGGCGTTCCTCATGTTTTTTCCGGCTAACCTGAATCATACGAAAGGCGCGGGAAAAGCGTTTTTCGTCGGAACTCTGCTTGGAGGAATTGCGATCATCATCGTCACTTTCATGAGCATTTCCGTCTTAGGCGCCGATTTTACAGCTAGAAACATGTACCCAAGCTATGCGCTGGCTAAAAAAATTAACATCGCCAACTTTATTCAACGGGTCGAAATTTTGATGGCCGGCATGTGGTTCATGTCGATCTTTTTCAAAACGACCTTCTACGCTTACGGCTTTATTACGGGGATTGCGCAGCTCTGCGGCTGCAAAGACTATCGTCCCCTTGTTCTGCCTTGCGGGATGATCTTTATCTCGTATTCCATGATTATCTATCCGAACGTTGTGTATATGATGGACTTTGATTCAACCGTGTATATTCCGTATGTAATCACCGTTTGTTTATTGCTGCCGCTGCTGCTTTATGCAACCGGACTGATGCGGAAGAGGATGGAACAGAAGCCGTCTGCCTCCGAATAACATTTTAATCCCTACAAAACCTATAGGAATTAAAAGAAAAAGGATTGACAGTACGACAATGACACCTTAATATGAGGGAGAGAAAGCCGATTGATCCTTAAGGAATAAAAGAAGCAACGTCCACTGGTCAACCAGAGACTTAACAGGTATGCATAAGCAGCCTTGTTAAGTCTCTTTTTTTTCTGCTAAGGGAATGAGGCGCTCTACACTACAAAGCTCACAGAGCGAAAGGGATGGTTAATCTATGAAGCAATTCGCAATACCTAAGCGCAGTCTAGCATTCATCCTTATTGTGCTGGCGTTTGCCGCATTTACTTACGCGGCTGTATCGGCTAAGGACAGCCCGCAAGACAACTCACCGGCAACAAAGCAGCCTTCTGCAGCCACGAGCGAAGCCGCTGTTCCGGTAAACGAACCGTCAGCAGCGAACCTGCAGCAAGCGCAGTCGGATTCCCCCGCTGTGAAGACCGTTTCAGAGAACAGCCAAACGCAAGTTGAATCTTCGGCTGCTCCTGCCGAAATTCAGCCTCAAGCCGCTGCCGGCAATGAAAGCAGCGCCTCCACGGCAGTACCAGCCGAGCAAAGCTCGGTCTCGAATACGGAAACAAAGAAAGCAGCCTCCGCCGCAGCGAAAGAAGCTCCTGCTGCCGAGATAAAGCCAACTGCGGCTCCTAAGGAGACAGCAGCAGCTAAACCAAAGGCAGAAACCAAACCAAACGCTTCCGCCCCAGCGGCTACTGCTCCGGCCTCTGCGCCGAAGGCGGAAGAGACGAAGAAGCCTGAAGCGCCTGCGCCTAGCGCGTCTGAAAGCAAATCGGAGGAGAAAAGCGCCGTAACCTTTACGAAGAAATCGAGCGTTCAGCCAAAGGCCAGCTCTTCCGATTCTGGACCCGCCGCCTCAAGCTCGTCTTCGGAAGCCGCATCCGGCTCGAGCTCTTCCTCGTCTAACTCCGGATCGGCGGCGCCAGCCCCTTCGTCCGGCTCGACGGAGCCGTCCGCCCCTGCCGCTCCGAGCACGTCTGAAGAAGAAATCTGCTAAGCAGATCATTGCCCGTACTCTTACATTTTATAACTGAAAGCGAGGTCAAGCTCTTGATCACGAACATGATTAAAAAGCCTAAACGTTTACTGCCGCTTTTACTAGCGGCAGTATTGACACTTTCCGCATTCGGAGCTGGCGCGAAACAAGCGAGCGCTGCCGCAGTAACGGCCTCGCCTGCAAGCCCTGTCAGCCACTACGATTACTTCAAGGATGCCTATCCGAGCCTGGCGAACGCGGATTCCCATGTTTTCAAAACCGTTACTTACGAGGATCTCGTTCGCCTTTTTGAAAGCCAAGGCACCTTTGCGATTTTAATCGGCGGCGCATGGAGCAATGAGACGCAAGCCGATATCGGCTACATTAACGAGGTCGCCAAGCAGTACGGCGTGACGACCATTTACAACTTCGATACGAAATTGGACGGCAAGGATGTCGAAATTGCCGATAGCGCCAATAAATATTCCCATTACTATGTGGATCTGGTCAACAAGTACCTCCCTAACCTTTCAACGATTTATGACAAGACGGACGGAGACCCTGCGCACCTTGTCAGTTATTCCGCTAACGGAACGCCAGTCGTTGCAAGCAAGCTGCAAGCCCCGTTCTTATTCGTCTATGACAAGGACCATAAAGCGGAGGACGGCGTGACGCCGGCTCCGGTCATCGCATCCTTGGAGAAGCATGGCGCTTCCGAAAGCTTGTCCTATGATGCGTCTTATTTCGCCAATTCTACGCTAATCGATAGCTACAAAACCAAAGTCCAAAACGTCTTAAGCCAAGTTCCAGCCACGGAATATGATACGCTGACCAACTGGGAATTCATCGGGGACGCCTTCAACCAGACGTTCTGGAGCGAAAACCCGACTTATAACCCAAATATCGCGGACGGCAACAAAAAGGTGACGATCTTTACGCAAGGCGTCGACAACTACGACGTGTTCGAGCATGTCACGTACGATCAGCTCATTCGCCTGCTGCAGACGAACGGCAATTACGTCATTCTGTTCGGCGGCTCTTGGTGCCCGAACACGCAAGCCGACATTCGGTTTATCGCGAACCAAGCGAAGTTAAAAGGAATCGATAAAATTTACTTCTTCGACACGAAGCTCACGGCCGGTATCGATGTGGCCAAAACAACGCATCCGCACGGCAACGAGGAGCTTCAAATCCGGACGAACAACCACGATTTAGCCTATCTGTACGGCGATCTGGTGTCCACCTATTTGACCAACATCAAAACCCAAAATAAATCCGCCGCGACGCCTGCCGTCATCTCCTATACGAAGGAAGGCGTCTCGTATACCGCTGACAGACTGCAAGTTCCTTATTTGTTCGCTTATAACAAAGAGAACAAGGACGCGGATGGCGCAGCGGCGCCAATTCTCGGACATATCGAATTGATGTATTCCTGGACCGGCGCTGCCTCGAACGTGGATCCCGCTTATGTATTCGGCGACGGCATCGCAGATGGCTTCAATAACGCGGCTCTTCTAAAAGGTCTGGATGCCCTCTATTCCCGATTGGAAGCCGTTCCGACCGGCCTTGCAGCCGTCAATGCTTCAACCAACAGATCGAATGACGGTCAAATTACGGGAATCAAAAACAAAGCGCTGGAGTATAAGAAGGCAAACGAGCCGGATACCGCTTACCGAAGCGCAGATTCTTCGCTTGACGCGATTACGGGTCTTCCTGCCGGCGCTTATAAGATCCGATACAAAGCAAAGCCAGGCTACCAAGGGCCCGTTACCGCATCCGGCAAGCCTAGAACGCCGGCTGAAGTATTGTATAATGCAGGCCAGTCCGTCGATATCGTCATTGCCGCAACGACAACGGTTCAGGATCCGCCGCCGGTATCCTCCGGTCCTTGGCCTACGACGCCTCCGAAAGTCGAGGATGCGGTGACGACGACGCCTGCTGCCGGCAATACCGATATTTTGAAAGCTAAGGCGTCTTCCGAAACGGACGAGACAACCGGCGAGACCCTTGCCACTCTCCCTAAGGAAACGTTAACGAGTCTCCTAAGTAAAGCAAAGGAATCCGAAAAGGCCGGCAAGTCCGCTGTTATTGAAATTGAAGTCGAGACGGCGGAGAAAACGCATTTGGCTCAGCTTACGATTCCTAAGTTATCCTTCGACGAGATCACGGCAGATACAGACGCTGAGTTAAGCATCTCCTATGCAGGTCTTGGAACCGTAACGTTAAACGCAGCCGCCCTCCAAGCCATCAGTACAGCTGACAGCACGGGAGACGTAAGCATCATCATCGCGAAGAGCGAGCTTACCCCTGAAGGCCAAGAAATTTTAGGAGACCGTCCGGTATATGACTTCACGGTATTTGTCGGCGATGAGCAGGTTTCTTCCTTCAACGGCGGCAGAGCTGATGTCAGCATTCCATATGAGCTGAAGGCTGGAGAAAAGGCTGAGGCCATTATCGTCTATTACGTCAATGACGAGGGCGGACTGGAAACGATTCGCGGACAATACGATGCGTCGAGCGAATCGGTCAACTTCGGAACGCCGCATTTCTCGCAATACATTATCGGCTATAACGCCGTCGCGTTCGATGATGTTCCGGACTCCGCCTGGTTCTCCAAAGCGGTAGGTTATCTGGCTGCGCGCGGCATCACGACAGGCACCGGCGGCTCGAGCTTCAGTCCGGAAGCTCCTCTTACAAGAGGACAGTTCATCGTCCTGCTGCTGAATGCCTATGGCATTGAGGAGGAAATAAGCGGCGCGGATAATTTCGCGGATGCCGGCAACACATACTACACCGGTTACTTAGCGGCCGCGAAGAAGCTTGGCATCGCAACGGGCATCGGCGATAACCGCTTCGCTCCGGAGCAGACGTTGTCCCGCCAGGAGCTGTTCACGCTGCTGTACCGTTCGCTGAAGGCGCTGGAGGAGCTGCCGTCGGAGCAAACGAACGCGGCCATTGATTCTTACAGCGATGCGGCTCATGTCTCGCCATTCGCGCAAGAAGCGGTACAGGCATTTGTCGAAAGCGGCGTGATCGCCGGCAGCAACGGGAAGCTGGATCCATTAGGCGTTACCACGAGAGCGCACGCGGCGCAGATTTTGTATAATGTCCTGTCCAAAAACTAGGAAGGGTTAGATCATCATGGGAGACATCTCCAACAACCTGATTACGGCAATCGAGACCAACTGGTACAGCTTTGTCACATCGCTTTTTGTCTTCTTCCTCCTGCTCACCTTGGCGAAGAAGCGCGTAGGCTTCGGCCTTCGCGTCATTACAAGTATGGCACTGGGTCTCGTGGCGGGCATTCTGTTTCAAAATCTAGAGTTTGAGACAAAAGGAATTACCGTCTTTGGCAGCATCTACGTCAACTTAATCCGAATGCTTGTCATTCCGCTCGTGTTCGTGCTTGTATTGAACAGTATTTCGTCACTGACGAATCTGGACTACTTGCGCAAGATCGGCGTCAAAACGTTCGCTTGGTTCCTCGGCACGACGGGCGTCGCGTCGGTCATCGGGTTGCTGGTCGCATTGGCCTTCAATCCGGGCAGCGGCATCCGGCAAGCCGTGCCGGAGGACTTCGCAGCCCGCGAAATCCCGACATTTACGGACGTCATACTCGAGCTTACGCCTTCGAATCCAATCAGCGATGCGGCCGAAGGCAAAGTCGTTCCGATCCTGATCTTCGCCATCTTCCTTGCGGTGGCGATCGTGAAGCTCGGACAAAAAAATGCCGACACCGTCAAGCCGGTTCGCGATTTAATCCAGTCCTTGACTCAGGTGATGCACCAGGTCGTCAAATTTGTCATTCGCCTGACGCCGTATGGCGTATTCGCCTTAATTGCGGGCATTACGGCAAGGTACGGCTGGGAGACGCTTCAGGAGCTGGGTAACGTCATCCTCTCCTCATACGTCGCGCTCATTTTGCATTTTGTGCTCGTGTTCGGCGGTCTCGTCTTATTGGTGGCTAAGGTGAACCCGATCCGGTTTTTCCGTAAAATCTACCCGATGATCGCGGTTGCCTTTACGACAAGAAGCAGCTATGCGACGCTGCCGATTAACCTTGAAGTGATCACGAAGAGGCTGCATGTATCTCCTCGGATCGCGAGCTTCATCGCACCGCTCGGCGCTTCCGTCAATTTCAACGGCTGCGGCGGCGTCTGGCCGGCGATCGTTGCGGTGTTTACCGCGCAAGTATTCAACATCGAGCTTCAGCTGTCCGACTATATTATCCTTGTTCTCGTCAGCATCATCTCGTCCATTGGGGTGGCAGGCGTGCCCGGTCCGGCTGTCATTTCGACAACTGTCGTGCTGACGGCGCTTGGCCTGCCGCTGGAAGGAATCGGAATCGTGGCCGGCGTGGAAGCCCTCATCGATATGGGCCGCACGACCGTCAATGCTACCGGCACGACCGTTACCTCCCTTCTCGTAGCGAACTCGGAAGGCGAATTCGATCGCGAAGCGTTTAACCGCGACGGCGAAGAGGAAGAGCTTTCGCTTAGTACTGTCTAATGAAAAAGAAGCTGATGCCGGTTTCCCTGCGTCAGCTTCTTTTTTAATGGCGTTCTCTTGCTTTAGTCGGTGAGCATTCGCAGCTCCCCCATTACAATGACGCGAGGTCTAGGGAAGCTGGACCCGTTTCTTAATGCGGCTCAATGACTCTGGGGTCATGCCCAAATAGCTTGCCAGCTGATGCTGCGGTACTCGGTCAAGAAGGTCCGGCCGGCTCTGCAGCATCGACTTGAAGCGCGCTTCCGGCGAGGAGGCGATAAATGCCGCGAATTCCTCCTGCATGTGGCCGAAGCTTTCCTCAATCATTTTGCGCGTCATAAGCTCCAATTGTCTATGTTTGCGGTACATTTCCTCTTCGGTATCCAAGTCGCCAGCAACGAGAACAGCGTCCTCCAGACAGGTGAAGGTATACCCGGACGGCTTGTCATGGCTGAACATCGAAATCGCTTGCTCTTCCGTATAGAAGTTCGACGTAATCTCTCTGCCCTCTTCGTCAACCGAATATTGTCTGACGCATCCCTTCAGCACGAAGTAGCATTTATCCGGAACGTCTCCCTGCCTTAGGAGCACCGTTCCTTTTTTATACGTCTCAACCGCGATCTCATCGAGGACCGCTTGCTGCTCTTCTGCGTTAAGGGTCGTATATCGGGTCAGGTATTTGAGCAAAATGCTTTTCATTTCAGTCCTCCTGTCCGCCCCGGACACATTTAGTTACGCCTCACGCGCTTATTTCGCCTGACTGCCTGCTTCAATCACATTTAGTTACGCCTCACGCGCTTATTTCGCCCGACTGCCTGCTTCAATCACATTTAGTTACGCCTCACGCGCTTATTTCGTCCGACTGCCTGCTTCAAACACTTTTAGTTACACCTCACGCGCTTATTTCGTCCGACTGCCTGCTTCAAACACTTTTAGTTACACCTCACGCGCTTATTTCGCCCGACTGGCGATCCGGACACTTAGGGGCTATTCGGATGAACGTGAAGCCCCCTCATTCGCCAATAAGCCAGCGTTCCGCTTCCTCCCTGCTGCCGAATGTTCTGAAGGCATTGCCTTTATTGGACTCCGCGAGCAGCTCCTTCGCTTTCCCCTTCACCGTATCCGAATTCTCTATGACCAACGCGGCTCTTCTTTGATAATTTACGAACTTCTGAAGAATTTCGCCCGCAACGCCCGACCTCAATTTGAAGAAATCGTCAGACAGCGCATCCGCATGAATGAGTACGAGATCGGTGTCATGCTCATACGTAATTGCAATAAGATCCAGCGCGTCTTGCCCTGTCCCGATCGGCGGCTCTGCAGATGAGCAGTATACCACCTTTTTGTTGTTTTTTTCGATAACTTGAACGTTCAATCCATTCGCCTCCTTCGCGTTTATGCCAAGCCCCTCGCGTATTTGCCTCAGCCACTGCAGTTCGTTCCTATAGTAGGAGCCCATATTTTCATGAATCATCGACCAGAGGTAAGCCTCCCGCTCCGTACGTTTCGGAGAAAAGGAATCTCTGCGCCTTTTTTCTTCATGAGCAGCCAATTGCAGCTGCATTTCCTCCTCATACTTCGATAATAGAGCGTCTAGCTCGGACGTGCTTAATATATCGGCCCATGCGAGCTGAACCAGAAACGTTTTTTTCAATTCAGGAGGCTCAGGGGCGGACTGCACCCATCGTTTCAGCTCGGAGCAGCCAGCGTCCGTTATCGTATAAATTTTTTTGGACGGCGAGCTCTCTTGATGCTGAACCTCGTTTGTTACATAACCGTCGTCGAGAAGCTCGACCAGCGCTTTATAAATTTGATTATTGTTACCCGACCAATGCATAAACGACGAATCCTGAATCATTTTTTTCAAATCATAGCCGGATAAGGATTTATAGCTTAGCAGCCCTAATATTGCAAAATTAATCGACAAAGCCGCTGCCGCCTCCTTTCGTATCATATGTTAATTGTAACATATGATAGTATAAACTCAATTACTTTGCAACAGCAGATAAAAAAAAGAGCAGCGGCTAATGACTCCGCGCTCTTTAAACGTATTGTCGCTATCACTCCTGCAGGGCTTCCTTTGCGGCCGGCTTTCCGGCTTCGATCAATTGCTTGTTGCCAACGAAGAATACGGCCAGAACGACGATAAGCAGACCGGTTCCGACCAGCAGCCATTCAATTTCCACCACATCCGCTAGCGGGCCGAAGATCAGCATGCCGATCGGCATCATCGATGTGGAGATCATGCCAAACACGCCGAATATACGTCCCAGATAGTTCGGGTCCACCTTCTCCTGCAGCATAACTGTCGTCGGCGTATTCGCCATCGGCATTGCAAGGCCGAATAAGGCCATCACGAACAAGTAAATCCAAAAGTTCGGAACGACGCCGAGCACTAAGGTGCATACGCCCATGACAAGATTGGCGAAGGTCATCGTGTGCACTTTGTTGCGGAAGCCGCCCCATGAGGCGATAATCGCTCCGCCAGCCATCATGCCGACCGAAAAGGCGATTTCAATCGCAGTCAATCGCCAATAATCGTCTCCGAAGCTGCGTGTCACCTGCAGCGGCGTTAAAAAAGCGGCCGGCGCCATCAAGACAAAGAAAAACGCGAAGAAGATAAAAAAGGCTTTCAAGAAGCTATGGTTTTTAATATAAGTCAGGCCTTGCTTAAAGTCGTCCAAATAGCTCGTCGATTGCCGATCCGACGCCTTTTGGTGCAAAGGAATTTTCAAGAAGAAGAATAGCGTAAAAATCGCGATCGCTGCTGTAACAACATCAACAAAGAAGATGACTTCGATGGTCGCCATGGTAAGCAAAGTCGCGCTTACAATCGGGGCAACGAACATCATGAGCGCCTGAAGCGTTCCGTTAATTCCGTTTATCTTCGTCAACTTGTCTTCCGGCACAATCTGAGGCAATATAGCCCCGACTGCCGGCGTCTGAATGCCTGCTCCGAGCGCGCGGACGGCGGCTATAACAAATAACAGCCAAGGCTCATCGTAGCCGAGCAAGAAGGTAATGGCCAGAAGCAGTGTAACAATCGCAATCATGGCATCGGCTATCATAATTAAATATTTTCGGTTGAACCGATCCGCCCATACCCCGGCAAACGGCGATAATAGAAAGGTAGGGATGAATCCGCAAACGATAAATAACGTCATCATCAGGCCTGATTGCGTCGTGAGCGTCACATACCACATGATCGCGTATTGGACTAACGCCGAACCAAATAGCGAAACGGTCTGACTGCTTAGAAAGAGAATAATGTCTCTTTTCCAATGCTTAAATTTCATATCCTCGTTTTGTGTCATCTTCTACACCTTTCTATAGTCATTCGATTAGTGGCGGTTACCTATTATCCCATTCTATCCGATATCGATACGATCATGCTTGAACGCCCTCGCCATCCTCTCTTTTCTAAAGTTTCATAAGCTTAATTTAGCATACCTGCGCAAGCAGCGTTTCTTAAGAATTGCTAAATTCGCCATTACCTAATTCGGCAAAAAAAGGACACTGCCCTGGGGCAATGTCCGCTCACTCCTTTGCCGGTTCATCACTCGCTTTCCTTACCCCTTCTCCGAGACGCGGCTCTGCGCCGCTTCACTTCCCAAGCCTCGCTCCATTCCTTAAACTGCAGGTAGTCCTCAGCTACCTGCTGCGAGTACGAAAGCGCTCTGTTCGCTACATATTCGCAGAACGCGTCCGTATCTTTGCCGATCGCCCGAACGATTTCGTCCTCGCTATGATAGTCCAGCAGCCCTCCGTCCACATCCGCATCCGCGCGGGCATGCAATTTGGCCGTAATTTGCCCCATACATTCCGCCGTTCTCACCCAATCCTTCAGCTCCCTCAACTTCTGCGGCTTAAGCTTTTTCTTGTACGGCGATCTTTCCCGCGCGTAGAAATGCCTTCCGTTCAGCGTCAGATAGCCAAGGTACGGGTCGGCCTCATGATGCATAGCCTGCTGGGTCGTAATAACCCGTTTGCCCTGATGGGCGAATTGCTCCCAGAATGCGTCATTATAAGGCATAAAGTACACCGGCACCGGAGCGCGCACTTCTTTAATTTCGATAATAATATCATCAAGCCCCTGATGCTCCGCTCCGCCTTCCATAAGCACGTAATACCGGTCCAGCCCGATCGATGCGGTGCCGGAGCCATGCTTGACCGCAACGTCCTTCATTTGATAATAGGAGATCGGATGCCCCAGCTTGGTGGATAATTGGCCCACATATTCTCTCCAGCCGTTCTCGATGAGCTCCCTCTCTTCATCCGTCGGCTTCTGAATCTCTTCCGACCAGCGGAAGGAGCGCCGCCCTTCCTCCAGCAGCGTTATTTTTTCGATGAAATGGCTCGATGCGAGCTGTTCCGTCTTTCTCAGCAGCTTACGGACGGGCCCTTTCGTAGATTGCTCGTCGAACACGAGAGCTCTAGGGTCTTCTTTGCGCTCGGCGTACCGCTTTATCTGCGCCACATAGGAAGACAGATAGGTGTTCACCGTAGACGATTGCTCTTCGATGGGAACGGCATTTTCGGACATGGCCAAAAAGAGACTGACCGACATGCGCAGCACATCGTATAAATACGATCCCATACATCCTTCGTCGAAATCGTTCACGTCGAATACGATCCGGCCCTTGCCGCTTCGGAACGCTCCGAAGTTCTCGAAATGCAGGTCGCCTTGAATCCATGTGGGCCGCTCCGGATCGGTATGATAAGGCAGCCACTCGTTGCCTAGATCGAAATAAAACAAATAAGCGCTCCCGCGGAAAAACAAATACGCGCTGCCTCTCATCTTTTGGTATTTCAGCATCCGCTTCTCGTCGCTAAGCCCCATGATCTCGCCGTCGAATTCCTCCAGCACCCGCGATAAGGTTAATCCTCTCAATTTGCGCTGCGTATGCTTCACCCGTTCCGTAATATCTTCTTCCAGCCTCATCAATTACACCTCCGGATTCATATAAAGCATAACGGACCACTCCTGCAATTCATTCAAACTTTCCCATATTATAGCATGTGTATCTATTAATTGCCTTGTACCGGCAAAAAAGAGGACGATGACAAGTCACAAAATCATGACCTGTCATTGTCCTCCCTAACTCACGACGCCGTATTTATTTCCGTCCGGATCATACAGCGAAAAACCCCGGATACCGCCGTCAAAGCTCTCGATGGGTCCAATCTCCGCTCCTTTGTCCTTCAGAGAACGATAAGCGCCGTCTACATCTTCGGTATGAATGTTGAAGTATTGCTCGACTTCATAATTATTTTTCGGAAAACGCCGATGCTCAATATCGAATGAACGCACAAGACAAAAAATAATTTTATAGTCGTTCATCATCATGACTGTGGCGTCGGGTTCGTCGCGATGGGTTACCTGAAAGCCCAGCATCTCCTCATACCACTTCGTCGAGCGCTCCAAATCGCTTACCGGCACAAAAATTCCAACACCGTAAAAGGGCGATTTACTCATACGTCTATTCCTCCGATTGTTTGAATAATGGCGACGTCACCGTCAACACATTGCCGTCCGGGTCCTGAAAATAGAACCAGGCGCGTCCTTGAATAAAACGAACGCGATCGATCTTCATGCCGATATTAGACAGATCGCGGTAAGTGCGGAACATCGATTGGAAATCCGCTCTTCTGAATGCTTGAACGAACGCTTCCAGCAACTCTGCGTCCGCTTTAGAGGCTGGCTTCCCTTCCTCACCGTCATCCTTCTCATCAAGCAAATGGAGATGCCTGTCTGCTGCTTTTTTCAGCCTTTTCCGCGCCCGGTGCAATGCGGCTTTCACCGCCGTTGCAGGCTGCCCCAGTGCGTCAGCGGTTTCTGTCGGCGTGAATCCGAATACGTCCGTCAGCACGATGAGCGCCGCCTGCCTCGGCTCAAGCGCGCCCATTAAGAGCTCGAGCGACTCGCGGATGTCATGTCTGCTCCAATCCGTGTAGGATACATGGCCATGTTCGGCCAGAATGTCCGGGACGAAAGCGATTTTTCGCCGCCGGCAATTATCATACCAGGCGTTCGAAGCGATACGGTACATATAGGGCTTGCTCAGCTCCCGCTCCGGCCATCTTCGGAACCTGCGGAACGCTTTGATCATCGTCTCCTGAAATAAATCGTCTCCGTCCCATTCCTTGCCGGCTAATCTTCTGCAATACATCCTTAGCTCCGCTTCATAGGGGAGTATCCTTTCCTGGAAAGCAGCGTAATCGGGCATACTCGTGTCTATCATCCCTCCGATTCTTGTCATTTCTTTACATTACTATAACGTAAAAAATGAATCCGGAGATACGGGGCCCTCACTTTAGCGGACAATTTTTTTTGCAGAGCTTGGAATCATCAAAAAAGACTGCAACAAGCTACGCATGTAACTTGTCACAGCCCTCTTCGCTTTTTCCTAGTTATGGTCCATCGCTTACGCTATTCGTACGCCTCCGTAGGCGCATCAGTGTCGTCATAGACAGCCGACTCTTTCACGGTGACGCCTTTGAACCGGTCACCCCGCTTGCTTGCTGCTCGGGAAGGTTAATTCGTAAGCTTCCCATTCACGAAATACGATTCGAGCCGAATGCCCGAAGCCGGAGCCTCGTTTCCGTATTCGGGAATATGTGGAATATTGACAGGAACTGCACGCAAAGACTTCGCACCTGTTTCAAACGAAAAAAACACATCGCAGGGCATAGAAGCCGCATAACGACGTGTCATCGGGTAATCTGCTATTCGTTTTTTAGGTTAGCGTAGAAAAAGAGTTGTTAGAACCATAGTAATCCGTCCATTCCTTTTCCTGCACTCATCATAGTGTATAAGGAAAATGGCAACAGGAGGATGAATATGGCACAAACAGTGAAGGTAAGCCCGCGGTTCAGAAGGCTATGCACCCAATTCGGGAGAATTTTGGGAGGCGAGTCGGAAATTGAGGAAGGTCCGGTTTGTTTTGTCACGCGCATGACGAATTTAAGGGAGACCATCTTGGGCAGAAGAACACGCTCGCCGTTAGTTCGAATGCAAATGTTTTCGTTCGAGTCTCTTGACAGATCGGGCCGCGCGCTTTGTTTAGGCGAGACAGCCGTTCATCAAAATCAGGTTAATCGATTGATATCTAATCTCCGCAGACACGGGATCAAAGTGACGGCGGTTCATAATCACTGGCTGAACGAAAACCCTCGCTTAATGTATATGCACTGGGAAGCGGTCATGAATCCTGTCGTGTTTGCCAAGAGAACAAAACAATCAATAGCGTTCTTGGGTTAAAAATCAGGAGAGGATGATTTCTTATGGCGCAAGTGAAAGCAAGTCCTCAATTTAGAAGACTGTGTAACCAGTTTTCTTCCATTTTAGGAGGAACAGAGCATGAAATTACCCCGGGTCCGGTTTGTTTTGTCTCGAGAAACAGAAAAATAAAAGCCTCTATTTTAGGAAGACGTACCACTTCTCCTTTGGTCCGCTATCAATTGTTCTCATTCGAATCGCTGGACAAATCCGGACGCGCCCTCTGTCTTGGAGAAACGGCGCTCTTCCAAGGCCAAGTCAACCAACTGCTCTCGAATCTCCGGAGAAACGGGATTAAAGTCACAGCCGTTCATAATCACTGGTTGTTTGAAAACCCTCGACTTATGTATGTTCACTGGGAGTCGATTGATGATCCACTTGCATTCGCAAGGAAAACAAAACGCTCCATCGCTTTCTTGGGCTAGGATTGCTCCTATAACAAAGAAGACCGCACTCCTTCATACATGCGGTCTATTTTTGTTGTTAGCAGGCGAAAGGATTTCCCAAACGATTCTCGTCCAGAGCCATTGCGCCCAGCGATGCACATTATGGTTGTAAGGACGGATGAATCTCGACGACGCTGCTGTCGTAGCTGCTGCCGTTCCATACCGAATAGGACAGCTTGTTGCCTGAAGGGCTCCACGAGGAACCTACAGCGTTCTCGACATCGGCCGCGATACGAGTCGCTTCATCAGATAGAAGATCATGGATGTACAAGCCTTTGACCGCGGCGCCACTGACTTCCGTTTGCATACTGTAGGCGATCATCCGCTGATCCGCCGACCAGGAAATTGCGCCGAGCTCCGCTCCTTCCGCGATCGTCTTCGCGTTCCCGCCGTCCAGATCGCATAGTACAAGCTTCACCCTGGAGCCCTCATACTGCT
Organism: Paenibacillus nanensis; assembly: GCF_003583765.1. GTDB lineage: Bacteria > Bacillota > Bacilli > Paenibacillales > Paenibacillaceae > Pristimantibacillus > Pristimantibacillus nanensis. Next base: position 382,998 of record NZ_QXQA01000001.1, on the reverse strand, counting down.
TCAGCAGTAACTGCTTGCCGTCTGGCGAAGGAATGACGCTGCCCACGGAACCGAGCCCCAGATCTCTGGTCTCCTTCGTATCCAGATCGAGCACCTTCAACGCTTCGTCCGCATTGGAGTTATAGAGGACGCTGCTGCCGAGCTTGGTTACGATAATCAGTGCGCCTTCGTTCAATTCGTCAAGCGCGGCGATGGCGCCACTCGCGGTTGCCATGTAAGCTCCTCCTGCATAAGACGCGCCGATGATGCTGCCATCATCCGCCCATTGCGCGCTCATGGCTCCTCCGATGGGTTCGCCGGCCAGGCCGAACGACTTCAACGTTGCCAGGTTCATGACATAATAAGCGGGATCGCCGAGCGTATACTCCTGGTAGATGAGATGCTTTTTGTCAGGAGACAGACTGGCGCCTCCTAGGAACACGTTCTCCTGTTCCTTCAGCGGCACGAGCTCTCCCGTCTTCAGATTGAACCGGTACAAGCTGCGCGGATAGGAATCTGCCAGCTCCTCCAGCTTCATCTTGGCCAATGCTTTGTTCTCCTTGGATACAATCACAGAGTCCTCATCCAGCCAGCCGAATATTTCCACCTTCTCATACTGCTTGATGTCCCCTAGCGTAATAGCCGGTTCGGCCGCCGGCTCCTTGCTTTCATTATCGATAACCGTGATGGTCCTCCCGGGCTCCCGAATGATTTCGCGGCTACCTCCGTTATCTCCGCTGCATGCGGTGATGGTTAGCAGCAATGCGGGGACGCATGCCATAATGGCTGCCTTTTTTCTGTTCATTGTAATCGCCTCCTGATGCTTACCATACCAGCCAAACGTTGCGATTGAACGAAGAGTTGTTTCCAAGTTGTAAACTAACTTATCGAGATTGACTCGGGAACGCCATTCGGAACGTCGTGCCGCTATCATCCGACTTCACGATGGAGATGCTGCCTCCCTGCGTCTCGGCATACCTCTTCGCCAGAGACAGCCCTAGTCCGGCGCCTCCATGCTCCCTCGATCTGTTTTTATCCACCGTGTAGAACGCTTCGAAAATTTTATCCGCGACTTCCCCCGGAATGCCAATTCCCGTGTCTGATATTTCGATAATGACCTCGTTATCCTTGACGAAGTTGCTTACGCGGATGCAGCCGTCCGTCTTGTTGTATTTGATGGCGTTGTCTAGCAGATTCGCAAGCACGATATTCATATAATCCTTATCGGCTTCCATGTAGGCTTCGCGCAAATCCGTCTCCAGCGCGAGGCCGAATTTGTCCATTTTCCCCTTTAAGCTGTTCAGAGCCGACTCAATCGTGCCCCGTACCTCGATTCTTTGCTTGTTATACTCAAAATCGTATTTCTCCATCGCGGACAATTGCAGCACCTTCTCCACCATTTCGTAGAGCCTCTGCGTCTCACCGGAAATATGGATTTTGGCCGTAGCCAGAAGCTCCTCGTCATCGGGATACATATCCAACAGATCGAGGTAGGCTTTAATGGAAGTCAGCGGCGTCTTGAACTCATGAGTGACATTGCCGATAAATTCCTTCTGCTGCCGATCCAGCTCCGATAGCTTGCGGACCGCGAGCGCAAGCTTCTCCCGCTCCTCGTCTTTGTCCCGCATCGTAGCCTTGAGCCGTTCGCTCATGGCGGCAATACCCGCGCCGAGCTCCCCAATCTCGTCCCTGCGCTTCATAACCGGAACATTGAACTGCCCCTCCCGGATACGCCCTACCGAATCGTTGAGCTTTATAATACTACGAGCGAAGGAGTTGAAAAACAAGTACGCCAAGAGGAAGCTGAGCGCGAATACGCCCGTACCGATGTAGATGAACAATCGCTTGATCTCCTGGTAGAAGGCTTGATGGTCGCGAAGGGAATAATAGAATTGGACGACGCCAATCTGCTTGCCGCCGGCGCTCAGCGGAGTCAAATAATACATGGATTCCCCCTCCACCAAATAAGCGGTCTTGTTCTCCAGCGCATACGCCAGCGTCTGCTTAATGCTGTCGGATGGAGGAAACTCGCCTCCCCTTCCTATGACGGCGCCGCTGCCATCATACAGAACGACTGGCTGCCCGCTAATCAGTTTCAGCTGCTCGCCGAACGCCTCGCCTTTGGTCTTCAGGAATGTCTCGGGAACTTTATTGGATTGCTCCATGATGGACTGAATGAAGTAGACGTTCGCCGTATCGGCCTGCTGGGCGAGGAGTCTCTCCGACTGAGCGCGCTGGTTCCGCTCGATTCCCTGCAAGACTAGCAGGCTGAGTACGAGTACCGCGAGCAATAAATGGCCGGCGAGGAACAGGCTGAATTTCAGCTTTATGCTAATTCTCACCATGGCCTCCGGACGCCCTGTAGCCGATGCCATGGACGGTTTGGATGACGTCGCCATAGCCGGGTCCCAGCTTCTTGCGCAGCCGCTGCACATGAATATCTACCGTGCGCGTACCTCCGTAATAATCCATTCCCCACACCAGATCCAGCAATTGATCTCTCTCGTACACAATTTCGGGATTGGCAGCCAGCAGCGCCATCAATTCGAACTCCTTAGGCGTCAGCTCCAGCTTACGTTCACCCGCCATAACCGTTCTTCTAGCGACGTGCACCCTCACTCCGCCTAGCTGAATCTCATTTGGCTCCTTCTTCATTCCGGCTGCCTTTATTCTTCTAAGCAAGGACTTGAGCCGCGCAAGAAGCTCCCGCATGTCGAAGGGCTTCGTCAAATAGTCGTCTGCTCCAAGCTCCAACCCGAGCACCTTATTCACGATGTCTTCCTTGGCCGTCAGCATGATGACGCCGATTCCGCCCTTGTCCTGCAGCTGCTTAAGCACGTCATAGCCGTCCATGCCGGGCAGCATCACATCGAGAATGACGGCGTCGGGCCGAGTCACGCTAAGGCGCTTCGCAGCGGTATCCCCGCGGTTAATGACCTCCACCTCGTAACCTTCGCGCTTCAAGGCATAGGCGATCGCGTCCGAGATCGCTTTTTCGTCCTCGATGATCATGATCTTTGCTTGCATGGCATTCACACCTGCCCCGTATCGTTATGATATGCTTCTATTATAATGGCTTTTGGTTGGAACAAAAATCCTATTAGGCGACGAGCTGCTGATCCGAAGCACAACGCAAAAAGTACATCGCCACAGGAACGATGTACTCCAGATCCCATATTGCTATGCTGCTAAGCTTTCTCCTCAAATTTCCGTCCTCGGCGAATGTATTCGGCCTATCCGGCATCATAGATTGAGACGATCCAGCCACGGGAAAATCATCGGTGTGCATAGTCGGCCAGATTCTCCAGAAACTCAGCGTCGGGGGTTTTACCTTTCCCCCGTCGCCGCCGAGTAACGTTCTCGAATCACGTTCAAATGATGGAGCTCATGACCGGCGATTATATAAATCCAGGCCCGTGCGGACGATTCGTTGCCGGCTACCACACCCCTTCTCGTCCAAGCCTCGTCGGGAATGCCGCTTAACAAGGTGAGCGTCGCGCGCCGCACGGCCGCATAATCATCCACGATAGCGGTCAGCGGCATTTCATCGAACGACGCGTTGCTCATGAACACATTCTCGTCGTATCCGGCCAGCTGAGTCCGATCCCCTCTGGCAATCCGAAGCGCTCGATAGCCCATAATCCTTTCATTGTCTGTCACATGGCCGAGCACTTGCTTCAGGCTCCATTTTTCGGGAGCGTAACGGTAGCTGCCCCGCTCTTCCGTAAAAGCCGCATACATCTCGGTAGTGATCTTAAGAGATTGCTCCAGCGCTTTGCGAATATCCCCCTCTGGAACCAAATCTACATAACGCTGAAAATGAGCGGCATACTCTTTATTCGAAGGACGAATTAGCATATGATAACCCTTCTTTCTCCATTTTCTATTACTATATCTCACAATCTAGTAGTAATACTACACCTACACCTCGCTGCTATTCATTTTTCCAATTCCGCCTCTCCATTTTATTTGCCGATCTTTCCTTTTCTTTTTCCCGGCGCGCCGCGTAAGCCAGTTCTTTCTCCATTTTGACATAGTTCTGATATCGCTTGATATCGAGCTCGCCGCTTGCAATAGCGCTCTGAATAGCGCATCCAGGCTCGCGCCGATGCTTGCAGTCCCGGTACCGGCAAGCGCCGCTTAGCCTTTCAATGTCTTCGAAAGCCGCGCTCAATCCGTCGTCCGCTGCGTTCAACTGAAGCTCCCGCATGCCGGGCGTATCGATAATGATCCCGCCTTGAGGCAATACAATCAATTCGCGATGGGTTGTCGTGTGCTTGCCGCGCCCGTCTCCAAGCCTGATTTCATTAACCCGCTGCAGCTCCCGGCCGGCCAGGGCATTAATAAGCGTCGATTTGCCGGCGCCGGATGAGCCGATCAGCGCAATCGTAATGCCCTGGACCAAATAAGGGGCTAGCATATGCAGGCCTTGCGTATGAATGGCGCTAATCGTATGGACGGGGACGCCTGGCGCTATCGCTTGCACTTGCGCTGCTTGCCCCTCAGCGTCATCGCTAAGATCCGCTTTGCTCAGCACGATAACCGGATTTGCTCCGCTTTCCCAGGCCAGCAGCAAATAACGTTCCATCCGGCGAAGATTAAAATCTTGATTCAGCGCCATCACAAGAAACACGGTATCGATGTTCGCTGCAACGATCTGTTCTTCCGTTACTGCTCCGGCAACATTACGGGAAAACATGCTTTTTCTCGGCAGAACAGCCTGAATGACGGCGCGCCCCCCTTCTTCCCTCATGACCACCCAATCGCCGACTGCGGGGAGATCCGTTCGCTCCGTTGCCGTGAAGCGCAGTTTTCCTGCCAATTCCCCCAGCACCTCGCCGTTTGCCGAGGCTACATCGTAGAGCTGCCGATGCTCGGTGATTACACGCCCGACCGAATAACCGCGTTCCCGGTAAGGTTCGTACTGCTCTTGCAACAAAGAATTCCAGCCTAATTCGATTAAATCCAAAAAAATCCCTCCCGTTATTATCCTTCATCATTGAGCAATCTCAGGTGCGTCTGCAACGCAAAAAAGCCGCGGCAATTTCATATCGGCGGCTTCGCAATGTCAGGATACACCTAAAAAAGACATGGAAAAGCCCCGGACATATCCCTTCGGTTCCGGGGCGATCAGCTCGTTCATTCGAAAAGCTTAATACGAAGAACTGTGAGGACCGCCTCCTTGAGCCAAAGAAGCATTCATTGTCGTTGCAAACATGGTCATTGTCCTCACTCCTTCCATTTCTTCATAAAGTAACAATAGCATACGGGTCGCTCTTCTCACAGGTAAAAAACAATTATAACCAGCTTTGCTTAGCCCTTGCTTTCGACAAGCTTAGGAGGCGTTTCCTCCCCTTGCCACAGCAGCCGCATTTCCTCGCTTGTTTCCAGCAGCTCGGACAGGCTGCCTTCCGCTTCGATCCGGCCGTCCTTCAAGACGATAATATGGTCGGCCTTCGACAACGCCGCCCGCCGATGGGATACGGCGATACAGGTCATATCGCGCTCCTTGAACAATCCGTCCCATACCTTCTGCTCAGTCTCCACATCAAGCGCGCTGGACAGGTCGTCGAATAGATACAAATCAGCGCCTGTCATCAGCATGCGAGCCGTCGCCGCCCGCTGAATCTGGCCGCCGGACAGCATGACGCCTCTCGGCCCGACGAATGTCTCCAGACCTTTATCCAGATCCTGAATATCTTTATCCATAACGGACAGACGAATCGCGCGTTCAAGAGCCAGCTCGCCGTCATCCTTGCCTACCGCTATATTTTCCTTCAGCGTGTCGCTGAACAAGCGCGGAACCTGCGGCGTGTACGCGGCATACGGCGGCATCAAGAAAGTAGCCGGGTCAACCTTTTGGCCGTTCCAGCGAACGATCCCCTCCTGCTTGGGCAGCAGCCCAAGCAGCGTCCTTACCAGCGTCGATTTGCCCGAGCCTACTCGGCCGGTAATGACGAGGAATTCGCCCCGCTTCAGTCTGAAATGAATATTTTCGATCCCGTTGTCCGAATTTGGATAATGATAAGAGAGGCCGCTTACCTCTAATTCGCGCAGCTTCTCCCGGTCACTCCGCGAGCTCTCAGGCTGGGGAGGCGGTTCCTTATCCAAATACGTTTCCCGGTACTCCATAATACGGTCCTCTTCGCCGGACCTGAACAGCATCCGCATCCGGTCGAAGGATACCTTTAGCCGCTTATGCTGAAACACCATATAACCGAACAAGGAGATACTGTAGCCGATATTCATCAAATAGCTTGAAAATAACGCAAAGTCCCCTACCGTAAATTGACCGGCCTTCATTTCCGACGCGCACATGAGGAGAACAAGCCCGGTGCTAATGCTCAGCACATGCTGGCTGAGCGATTTCATCCATTGCTTGAACAAATCATCCTTCAGCGCTGCCTGACGGCGGCTTTCGTTCAATTGCTCGAAACGTTTGGAGACATGCTCCTCCGCTTGCCCAAGCTTCAACGTCTGTACAGCGCCAAAGGTTTCCGCGATGAAGCTCGTCACTTTCCCTGTCGCCTCGCGGTTCTGCTTCCCGTAGCGGCGGGCGCGGTTCCCAGACAGGTTGTTCATCAGCGTCACCAGTCCGAACGGCAGCAGCGCAACAAGCGTGATCTGCCAGTTGATCGAGGCCATAATACCGACTGACATGACGGCGAACACGAGCATCCCCCAAAAGTCGACCCAGGATTCCACATATTCAACGGATTCATTCACGTCATCCCGAAACCGGCTCATCGCCTCGCCCGGCGACGCCGGCAGATTCCTTCCCGGCCAGCGCATAATGCCGGCCAGCATGTTCGTGCGCAAGATCGCGTGAATATGATAAATATAAGTAATCCACTTGTAGAATGCCGCGAAAAAAACGCCGACTCGGGCAAGCCTGACAACAGCGATGAACACGAGCGGCGCAGCAAGCCACATAAACGCCGAGCCCTCGACAGCGACCCGGTCAAAAAAATGCTGCATGCCAATGCCGATCAGGAGCGGCAGCGAATGAAAGGCGCACCATAACGCCCCATTCACGAGAAACAAGGCCAGTCTGAATCGAAAGAGCCGGCCGATAAACCCGGTGATTGTCATGCAAGCTCCTCCTCTCGTCCGCTTTGCAGCAGTCTGGCATAATGCGATGCCGGATTCGCCGCCAGTTCTTTCCGGCTTCCGAATTCCAATAGCCGGCCGTCGCCAACCACCATAATTTTATCCACCTGCTCCAGGGTAGCAAGGCGATGGGCAATGATGACGCCCGTGCTGTGCTGCATCAGCTGATTCACCCCGGTTTGCAGCAGCGCTTCCGTCGCGGCGTCAAGTCTGGAGGAAGGCTCATCCAGAACGATCAAGCTCGGCTTGGCAAGGAACACCCTTGCAAGCGCGAATAGCTGCGCCTCTCCCGCCGACAGCGACGAGCCGCCCGACGACAATTGCGTATCGAGCCCCTCCGGCTGAGCCAAAATCCAGGAGCCTAAGCCAAGCTGTTCAATCGTCTCCATAATGGACGCGTCGGACACGCTTTCGTTGAACAACGTCAAATTGTCGCGCAGCGTGCCGTCAAACAATTGCACATCCTGCGTCACCATGCCAACCCGGCGGTACAGCGCCGGCAAGGTAAGCTTCATTATATCAACCCCGCCGATACGAATCGTGCCGCTGTCCAGATTATACAGGCGAAGCAGCAATCGGCTCAGACTGGACTTCCCGCTGCCCGTTCGCCCAATAATGCCGAGGCGTTCCCCGGGCTGAAGCGAGAACGATATGTTGCGCAGAACCGGTTTATCCTTGTTGTAGCTGAAGCATACTTGGTCAAATACTAGACTGAGCGCGCCCTCTGGAAGCGACTCAACCTCGCCGTCCATAATTTCCGTGCGCTGCGACAGCAATTCGCGCGAACGAAGCATGCCCGACTTGGCCTTTTGAAACTCCTGCACCTGATCGCCAAGCCTTTCAATCGGATCATTCAGCATTTGCGTATATTGGTAGATCAAATACAGCATGCCGAGGCCAATCTCGCCAAGCATATAGGAACGAACGCCCAGCAGCATTACTGCCGTCACTGCCAGTGTAAACAAGGCGACCGTCACATTAAAGGGCACCACCCGAAGCATCCAGGCTCTTCTCCCTTTCAGAAAGACGGCGCGCATGGAACGGTAGAAGCGATTCATGACGTAAGGGACATGCCCGTTCGCCTGCACATCTTCGATGCCGGCAATCCGCTCTTCGATCAAGCCGAACAGAGCGGCGCTTGCTTCACGATCTTTATTGGAAGACTGGACGCCAACGTTGCGGATGATCATCATCGCAAGAACGGACAATAACGTAAACGCCGTCATCACGGCAGCGATCGGCACATTGACGGTGTACATAAATCCGAGAATGCCGGCCAGCAGCACGAAGCTGCCGACAACTTGCACGATAAACATGGCAAAAAAATTGGAAATGCTGGACACGTCCCCGTCAATGCGCTCGATCATTTCGCCCGGCGTCTTCCGGTTATGGAACCGCATATCGAGCCGCAGGCAATGCTTCAGCAAATCGCCGCGCAGACGGTTTGTCGTGCGCCAGGACACATCGCTTCCCAAGTAAGTGACCGCCACACCCAGCAGCTGATTGACGACGGCAAGCACAAGAAACAAGGCCGCAAGCTCCAGCAGTTCGGCCACTCCTCCGCTCCCCGCCGCCGTATCAATGAACCGCTGTATCACTTGCGGATTCACTAATTGCAGGCCCGTCGTTCCTATCAGCAGGATGAACAGAAGGATAATCCGCCCCTTCACCGGCTTCAAGTAACGCAGCAGCCACAGCGTCGATAATTTCTTCTGCTCATCCCCCATGGCGTCTTCCTCCTTCTTATTAGCAATAATGCTTAGTCTATTTGATAATCGGCTGCGCCGCCAGATAAAAAACAATTATAAACGGAAAAGGTCAATTCGGGTCATTTTCGGGATATAAAAAAGCCTATCATCCTTAAAAAGACGATAGGCTTTAAACCAAGCGATCCTTCCGGAACGCCGTTTATTTAAACAACTTATGCCTTACGCTCCTAATCTGCGTCTTAATCGTGCTTACCGATTTGTTCAGGAGCCTCGCGATTTCATTCCGGCTGTAGCCGCGCTCTTTGAGCTCATGGACTTCCCGTTCCGAGGGAGACAGCTGCATGAACAGGATCTCCTCTCTCATCGCCAAAGCCGCGTCCGAATGGATCGAAGCCTGATCGGCATAGGCGTCTCGGATCGAATGCACGATATCGGGGAAGCTCGATTTATTGATGTAATTCACGGCTCCGCTTTGGAACGCCTTGACGATCACCTCTTTCTCCGTCAATGACGTTAACATAATGACCTTTATTTTTGATTGGGTCGCGATCATAAGCTCCCTGGTCGTCTCGAGTCCGTCTAATTGATTTTCGGTTAAGTTGATATCCATAAGCACGACGTCGATGTCCAGGACGCCCGCCGCCTCCAATGCTTCCCGCTTGGTTGCCGCCGCTTTGACAACCTCGATATCCGTCTCCTTATTCAAGTCAGCAAATAGTCTCTCCCGCCAGAAGCCGTCATCCTCCACCAGCATGACTTTTATTTTGTTGATCATCCGCGCTTCCCCTTTTTAAATACCGACCCGCAGCGCTGCGACACGGTCCGGCATATTCATCGTGCGCACCCTTTTGGCCGGAAACCGGATCTCCATCCGCGTCCCCTTCCCCTGCTCCGTCTCCAGCAGCCGAATGCTTCCTCCATGTTTTTGCATGACGCTATGGCAATAACTTAGGCCAAGTCCGTAGTTCGCCGCTCTTTTTTTCGTCGTAAAAAACGGATCGAACATCCGGGCCGCATTGTCCTGCGATATCCCTGCTCCATTGTCTTTAATCCAAATCACGGCATCCTTCCCCGCTTCCAGCAAGGATACCGTAATCTGGCCGCGGCCAGGCTCCACCGCATCCACGGCGTTAACAAGCAGGTTGTTGAGCACTTCCTTGATGTGAGAATGGTCGCACAGAATAATCGGGTCGCATTGCACTTCTTTATTCACGATAATCCGCTTGTCACGCAGCATCGGCTCTAATGTCATCAGGCTGTATGCCAACACGTCCGTCATACGGTGTTCTTGCTCATGCAGCACGATATCGCCGGTTCTTTCCTTGATCTGGTTCATCATCGTTAAAATATGCTTCGCCACTTGATCCAAATGGTCCAGATCGCCCAGCAATTCTTCCTTTTCGTTATGAACGGCGGAAGCTCTCATCCTGCTGCTGAGGTAGTTAATTTTTTGCACTTCGTTTTTAATCGTGTGATTCAAAATAAGCGCTCCCTGCGTCAGCTTTTTCATGGAGTAATCGATTTTCTGCCGCTCGATTCGGAGCTTAATCCCCATGAAGCCGTATTTCATCCCGTTGTAAATAAAAAAGGCGGCAAACACAAGCGCAATCATGAAGTTGAACTGCCACATATTGTTGCTCGTCATCACCATGCCTTCGCGGCCGATGACCACTCTTTCAATTCCGATGTAGTCCGTCGCGTATAAAGGAAGGATGCAGAGGGTGATCGTCATCGCGGTGCGGAAGCTGTTTTTCTTATGAGAAGCATCCCGTTCGGTTGAATACCTCAGCCAGTAGATCGCGAGCCCCGCTAAAAAATACGCGCCGGAGATGATGCGGAACGTCAAATGTCCGCCGAGCTGCATCTCGGGATACAGCGGCGGAACCGCGGCCACGTAAACGAGGACCGGCACAGAAGTGACGAAACTAATCAAGATTATGGCTTTTCCGCGGAACAATCGGGTAAATACCAGCGAGCACATCAGCAACAGATAGGGCACAAAATGATACTCGACACCCCACGCCGCCATCGAGAACAGCCTTACGAATTCGATATTTTCATTCGAAAAGATTCCCGACATTCGCATCCAAGGCAATACCTGCACGTTCAGAACAACCGAGAGACTTGCCAAGCCCGTAACGAACAAGAAAAAACTGAACAAGCGCGTATGCGGATTTCCCGGATTGTGGACCAGCATCACCGTTCCGATCGTCCACAAGGACAGGAATATGGTGCAATATAAAATAACCATCATCGCAGCCTCCATCAATTAATCCTTTTGACCTAAGACCACGCCAGGGGTGAAAAAAGTTCAACCTTATGCGCATTTCCAAACGCTTTTATAATGAGAGCGAAGTCAGGAGGGATGTAAATCCTTTGACTACATCCAAATCGATGAATGGAGGGAATATGATGAAAAAAGGAAGAATGTTCGTCGCAACGATTCTTGGAATGGCTCTAGTGCTCGGTTCGGCAGTGCCGGCGTTCGCGGTAAAAGCCGAAGCTAAACCGGAGCCGATCGTGGCGGAATCGCAAATCGAAGGCTAATTCTAAAGATCACCCCAAACGGCCTCGTGCCGTTCTGCGGGTGATCTTTATATCCCCATTCACATAAACAAGACGTATATACAGGATAAGTAAAAAGTTTTCCCTGAGCTAGAGGAAGTTTCCCGGTTTTCAGGGAAATTGTCAGGAAGTTGTGACTAAAAAAATACATCGCCCATGGGCGATGCATTCCGGATGATTACATATGACGATGTCGTATGCCTTCTCTCTGTCTTTCCCGAATCCTTTTTATGAGACCTTAAAAGCTGTTTAAGGTTACTTTACAACCGGCCGATTCAAATAAGCAGACAAAAATTTCTCGGTTTTATCAAGAACCTGAGGGCTCCAAAAGCCGGCGCCGTGGTCAGCGCCAGCTACTTTATAAAACAAAACCCGCTGTCCATTCTCCTTTAGCGCCTTATACATTTCTATACTCTGATTCACGTGAACGACTTGATCGCTGTCTCCATGCATAATAAGAAACGGCGGAAGCTCTTTACTCAAATCTTGATGAATGGGACTGGCCTTCTTCGCCAATTCAATATGATCCTTTACCTTGCCTCCAATGAACAAACCTTCGGGAGAATCGGCAGCATCGTGATCTAGAATATCATTATACTTGCCTAATGTAAGCAAATCCGTAACGCCGTAATAGTCGACTACTGCGTTTACAGCATCCGACTGCTCGCGATAAATTCCGTTATTGTAATCGCCAATCGTAAGCCCCGTCATTAAGGAAAGATGTCCGCCTGACGAGTCGCCCCATACCGCTACACGTTTCGGATCGACCCCATATTCATCTGCATGCTTGCGCATAAATCGGATCGCGCATTTCACATCTTCAACGGCAGCCGGGAACTGTGCAATGTCAGTATCTCTAATTTCAACACTGGCTATCACATATCCCTTTGCCGCAATAAGAGAAAGGTCTGGTATCCTAGCATACACATCCTGTTTTCTCCAGGCGGAGCCTTGTACAAAGATAACAAGCGGAAATTTATGCCCTTCCCGGCTCGGCATGATGATTTGCAGTCTTCTTTCAATTTCGCCATAGCTGGCATACACGACATCGGGACGATAGGTACACGAATAAAAATTTCCTGCTTCAGCAAAATTCCCATACAAAACCTGTGTTCCTTCCGGCATTTCATTTGCCGCAATATCCGCTGCTCTCTTATCCACGATATGCCTCCCTTTGGATGGATAACTTCATTAATACCGATTTACTTCATGCACCGTACTATACTGGTGGAACGGATTGCTGTGTACATCTCGTTTAATACCGCAATCCCAATAAGAAGATGACCATGAATCCATTATGGATTCCTTGTTGCATCCAAAATTCCTTTCTCTTGATTATACAATTTTTCTGCGAGCCTTCTGCAACCAGATTCGACATTCAGACTCTTTGTGAAGCCTTATAAAATACGTCACTATGCATATGCTGAACTCTTTCCCAATTGGCGGGATTGGTTGTGTCTAGGGTGCGGTGCTCCAAAATGGCCTGGTACAGTGTTGTCTTCTCTTCCAAATGGGCAACGTGCTGTTTGGCTTCTTCGAGCTTGGCGAGCGCAGCTTCTTTATGCTCCATCATGAGCGTGTAGCGTTGCGGAATGGTGGAATCCCCCTCGAGACACAAATCGATATACATTTTAATGACATCGATCGGCATTCCGGATTGCTTGAGGCATTTGATGCCATGCAGCCAGTTAATGGATTCTTCATCGAATAATCGAATGTTGTTCTCATTGCGCTGTAAGCTTGGCACCAGACCTTTATCCGTGTAGAAGCGCACGGTGTGCTCGGTGAGGCCCGTGATATGAGCGGCTTCTTTGACCGTATACATGTTAGAATCCCCCTTGAAAAAAAAGAATAACTGCCTCTTGCCTTCGTGTAACACGAAGGCACTATGCTTATTGTAATGCAACTGTGCTGTAACCGGAACTCCCGCTCCACCCCCAATTTCCGGGATACGCACCGGTTGCTCACATATATTTGAACAATAGGAGGAATCGCAATGCAAACTGTAACTTTGAACAATGGTGTAGAAATGCCGATCCTAGGCTTCGGCGTCTACCAGATTCCCGATGCTGAAGAGTGCGAGAACGCGGTGTACGAGGCACTGTCGGCCGGTTACCGATTGATCGACACCGCCGCAGGTTACCTTAACGAGGAAGCGGTCGGACGCGCGATCAAGCGCAGTGGCGTACCGCGTGAGGAGCTGTTCATTACGACCAAGATTTGGGTTCAGGATGCCGGCTACGAGAGTGCCAAGCTTGCGTTCGCCAAATCCTTGAAGAAGCTGCAGCTCGACTATCTCGACCTGTACTTGATTCACCAGCCGTTCGGCGATTACTACGGCACTTGGCGCGCGATGGAAGAGCTGTACCGTGAAGGCAAAATCAAGGCGATCGGGGTCAGCAACTTCATGCCGGATCGTCTTATGGACCTCATTGTGCATAACGAGATCGTGCCCGCCATCAACCAGATTGAAACGCACCCGTTCTACCAGCAGACAGAGAGCGCTGCCTTCTTGAAAGAGCAGGGCGTGCAGCACCAATCTTGGGCGCCGTTCGCCGAAGGACGGAACAATATGTTCTTCAACGAAGTGCTGACCTCGATCGCGGAGAACCACAACAAGTCTGTCGCCCAGATCGTATTGCGCTGGCTTGTTCAACGAGAAGTTGTTGTCATTCCAAAGTCGGTACGCAAAGAACGGATCGTCGAAAACTTCAACATTTTCGATTTTGAGCTGAGTGCGGACGATATGAGGCAAATTTCCGCACTCGATACGCGGGAGAGTCTATTCTTATCGTACCGCGATCCGGAAGTTGCCAAGATGATGGGTAACTGGAGAGTCGAACTGTAACCCTTGGTCCGGTTTCTGGCAATCTTAAACTCTAATTATGGACAAAAAAATACATCGCCACGGCTCATAAGCCGCAAGGCGATGTATTCATATTATACAAAACTTTACTGATGCGATCTGCCGCGGCTATCCATTCGAATAAGCAAATCCGAGCCTTCCTTATAAGCGTAAACGTTATCGGCGTCTTTCCCTTCCCCAAGCATTGAATGTATGGTAAAAGTACCGCTAGTGTCATCGTATTGTATGATATCGTCTTGGTTGGCTTTCAAAGTTTCCCGTACGCTTGACCATAAGAGCTGTCCGCCCTGTTCTTTAAAAATATAGATTTGGTTTTGTTTACGGGTAACAACCACAGCTTCTTCCCTCCCGTCGCCATCCAAGTCGCGTTCATAACTGGCAGCCTCAAGACTCATGTAAGAATAAACCTGGCCGTCCGAGTCTTTTCTTATATACCAGACGCATGATTCGCCATCCGTTCTACAATTGGCTCCTTCGATCTTCAACACTTCTTGTCCGAACAATCGCGTCATGCTGATCTGCAAATCATACAAATGCCCGTAGCCATAATGGTACAGATTTACCGGCCGGGACGATTCGTTTAAAATAAACCCAAAATAATCCACGTCCCCATTCGTTTCATGTGGGGTCACCGAATCGGGCTTTAGGGTATAGCGCAGTGCCATTCCAAAGCCGTCTATCGGCTTTTCATCAATTAATTGAATATCGCTATACGGGATCTGCGCAATGTGTCCGTTTATCTTATTTCTTAAGGGGTTATATTTATTGGATAACCCCGGTAGAATGTCTGGATCTGTTAAATTACTAGTGTCCCCCATTTCCCAATTTGGCGCAATTATGGGTTGGAATACGACAGGCATCCCCGTCTCATCCTTCAAGCCAGAAGCACCCTTGCCGATAAAGTCGAATGGCCCGTTTATCGCAAAAATGGCTGAAAGGATGCTCAAGGCCACTGCCCCTGCGAGAAACTTCCATTGCCGAGAGAAGGAGCCGGGACGTCGATCTAATGTATCTATAACTTGCCGTTTCATATCACTGGAGAAAATCTCCTCCGCGAACAGTCCTTGCTTTACTTTGCTTTCCCAATCAACAGGTCGATCGTTCATGGCTCTATATCCCTCCATTTACTGTTCACGATTTTACGCGCCCTATGCAGCCTCGACTTTACCGTGCCTTCCGACACGTTTATTAGTTTTGCGATCTCGGCCATTGTCAGTTCGTGTTCGAGCGTCAAAAGCAGAACTTCTCGCAGCTTATTCGGCAAACACATGATAATGACTCTTAGATCACGGACGGATTGTTCCGTAAAATAATTCATTTCCGCCGACTGCTCGTTCTTTTGCGGCCTCACCCAGCCGAACAGAACGATGCGACGCATATAGCTGGACTTCATTTCGTTTATAGCCAAGTTTCTTGTAATTGAAAATAACCATGTCTTTAGAGAAGACTGACCCCTGAATGTGCCAACGCTATGAAACACTTTAAGAAATACTTCTTGGGCAATATCCTTGGCCTGCTCCCTGTTTTTGGTTATGGCATAAGCGTATCTCGTGACATCATCGCCATATGTAGTCATCAGTCGATATAACTCCGTCTTGTCCATACGATCCACATTTACCAAGTATTGAAATTCTATGTGGGATTCCATATATTCACCTCCATCCTATTAGACAAGAGTCGGCTGCGAATCGTTCACTGTTTTTAGTAATTAATTGTCCAAAATTTTCTAATCCGTTCTATTGCCCCATTGATTCCATAGCAAAAAAATACATCGCCAGGGCGTATAAGCCAATTGGCGATGTATTTGATGCTGCATACTGCTATATGTTGTACCGACTTTACTCTTCCCCCGTCGCAACCGGATTCTCGCTATACGAGATCCAATCGCTCCAGCTGTAGATTTCATCCTGAAAACAATACAGAATCGGTCTTCGAATCTACTCTCCGTTTTCAAAAAATTCTTTAATGGATTCGTAAAAATTATCATCTGTTATATATTGGCGATCATTTATAGTATTGGTTGAGAAGCTCAGTTTGTTTTCCCCACTCTCAAACAACTTTACACTATACCGAAATCCATCTCTTTTCTCTTGCTCCTGATCGATTCTAAACGTTACGTCCTTAATACTTTCTAACCACTCCGAAATATTTTCTTTATTTTTAAAACTCTTACGCTCACCACTACTCCCATTTGTAATTTCTACTTGATCAACATTTTGAATTTCTCCGGGATAGAATTCGCTCAATTTTTTGGAGGTAGTATTGTTTGATTGTGAACAAGCAGATATCAGCAACAGAATCAAGATGGAAACTACGTGAAAACATTTCATTCATTCAACTCCTCATCTATTCATTCCGTCCTTTACAAGATCCAACGCTACTTCCGTCAACTGTTCGCGCGTTATTTCCCCTGAAGACGACAATTCATAATAGATACTTTGATCGCTCTCTCCTTCAGCCCACACGATTCGATGTGTATTACTTTCTTCTGACTGAATATAGAAAGCTTCGATCCCGTTCAAGCTGACTTTAATCATTTCCAAATCAATTAATTTCGTATACATTATCCGTCCACGTTCGCCGAGTGTGCCGTTAATCGCTATTCGATTCCCTGCTGCATTAACATAAGTCGCATAGTAACCGATCTTTTCCCCAAGCGGGATCTGTTGATAGCTGATGTTATCATAGGCGGATGCCTCCCCCCAGCTCTGATCGGCCGGAAAGTGCAAATCGTGCATCAGAGATCCATTCTGGTATTCCCAACCATTACCGATCTCGCGTTGCGGGACAACGGTACCCGCTGCCTGAGCAAATTGATCATAATTCGTATATTGGCGTTCATTAGCCAAACCGATATACTGATCCCTTTCCCGAATATAAAATACAGCAGCCTCCCCCTCTGCAAGCATATCGCGCAGCATCTTTGTATCAATTTCACGATCCGGCTCATCTCCAGGCAAATAATTCCGATACTCAAATACAACCGAACCATTCGGGGTAAATAACTGCCAAGATGAAGCTGCATAACCAAAGCCGCATGCCAATATTACTACGACGGTAATAACAGGAACATACCAAATTCTGCTGTGCTTGGACTGACCATTTGAGCGGCTAACGACATTTTCCCCGCGTAAGCTCGTCATCACCCGCTCGGTCACATCAATCCGAGGCAACTGCTCGCCTAATAAAGTCAGATTCGGCTGAACGTTCAACTCTTTCTTTTCCTTCATTCACATATCCCTCCTCATCCAGTTCGGACCAAATCCGTTTTAGTTTCATCTTGGCTCGCTCCACTTTCTTTCTCAATGCAACACGTGAGTAATCAAAATATTGTTCAATTTCGTTATATGACCTGCCTTCGATAACTTTTAGAACTAGCAACGATCGTTCCTCAGCCGTCAGCCGTTGCAGCGCAAGCGCGCTCTGCAAACGCACCTCTCTTCTCCTGACTGTCGCATACCCGTCATCCTCACTATTTTGACGCAGCGGACCAAGCAGTCTTTCCACCCACACTGTCCTATGCCGTTTTTTAAGCAAATTCAAGCAATGATAATAGGCAATTTTATACAGCCACGCCGAGAAAGATTGACTGTATGTATATTGCAGAAGCTTCTCGTATCCTTTGATGAATATGTCTTGCACCGCATCTTCCGCCTCTTCCCGATGCATCAGCAAATGGTAACAGTATACATACAGTCGCTGCTGATATCGTTGAATGACAATTGCATACTTGTCTAGTTCCCCACCTTGAATGGCGCGAACCAGCTCCTCCTCGTAATGACTGGATTCCGCACTCCGCTCCTGTGTCAATTCTAGGTCCAATAACTCTCCTCCTCTCCTACATTCTTATCTATTTAACAGCCCAATTAATGATTTGTGACACCTTATTGCATGTATAAAACTGCGAAGTTATAATAAAACTAAAGAAGGAGCCGTGCGTCAACACGACTCCTTGGCACGATAGACCGCTTCAAAGGCGGTCGGCTTCGGATTTGAGATCAGAAATAGACCGCAATCCTTGCAGTGGGGCGGTCTATTTCTTTTGGTTAAACGCTACGACCATAGCAACAACCAGCGTAAGCAGCGCTACAATAAGCGCCCCAAAACCAATCATCAACGTCAAAGCGTCTTTAACCTCCATGGGCATCCCTCCCTTCTTCGAGAGGTAGCCGACCGTCCTTGCAAGCCGTTCTATGTGCTTGTCTAATTATAGCATAATTTGTAAGAAACAGAGCGGTGAAATTCTAATTTCCGACTCTTTGTACAAAAGGTTGTTGATTCGATGTTGATTGGTCCTCGAGAGGCTTCTTGTTGTTGATTCACTAGGAAGAACCACTACAATAACAACTCTTTTCAGCCGAGCAAGCGCTCGGTCTAGGGCTTTCTGCAAGCACTTCAGAGAACGATTGTTGACTCCTTGTTGACTTCGAGGCATAAAAAAAAACATCGCCAGGGCGTACAAGCCGCAAGGCGATGTATATATCAAGTTGATACTACTATTCGTCTTCCGCCTTCTCCTCATCCCCCACCGCAACCGGATTCTCGCAATACGAAATCCAATCGCTCCAAACTCAGAGTCAGATTTTCACTGAGCCAACTCGAATCGGGAACATCAGCATTGTCACGCCGTTTATTTTTCCTTTTTCGGGACTATCATGCGAATACAGTAATAGCCGCGAACGACTCCGCATGTTCTTCGTTATCAAGCGTACGCAGTGATCAATTTTCCTGCAAATATAATAGCCTTCCATCCCGCGGCTATGGTGAATGTTCTTGGAGCTCCTGCCACCCCGTCCCTCCGCGTCATATTCAAACTCCAAAATAAAGGTCTAATATCAATGATGCGCATAAAAACGGCCAACTCTTGAGTGATTCATTCAGGGGGGTGAAGGGATTTCAAAGCACCGGAGAGGATTTTGCATGAGGATTCTATAAAAAGAGGAGTCGAATGTATGAAGGCAATTAAATATACAACCTGCTATTCGCAGTCTGTATCCTTGGCTATACTGCTTACGCTCAGATCAACGAAAACATATTTGAAACTACGGGAACCTACCTCACTTTATTATTGGTCAAAGCGACATTGGTCGATTTGTATTTGGGTGTATTTTTTATTTTATGCTGGATTTATTTTCGGGAAAGAAGCCTCGTCAAGGTGCTTCTGCTCGCACCTTTGGCCTTTGTATTTGGAAATGCCGTGATTTTTCTCTATATCTTCTTTTCCATCCGCAAATACGATTACGATAATAAAAAGTGGCTGACCGGTGAAAAACAGCAACGTCAGTAACGTTGATTCCCTGTTAATTGCCATATTGTTTGTTAAAAATTGTTGACTTACTTGAAAGTACAAATGTTAAGGGCCGGGTAGTCACCGATTGAGGTGGCTTCCCGGCCCTTCTATTGTATGCTCGGCGTGTGATAACGCGCTCGGTTTGTCATGTGCTGTACATGCTATCATGAGTTGCTTGTTGACTTCGTGTTGACTCGGAACGCTTTAGAGGCATGTAAAGACTATTTGTCTGAAGGCACTCTATACAAGGAGACGAAATACTGCTATGCCTTGCTCGGGCTTTCTTCATCTCCTTTAGCAACCGGATTCTCGCTATACGAAATCCAATCGCTCCAGCTCCCCGCATACAACCGCACCTTCGTAAAGCCCGCTTCCTGCAGCGCAATCACGTTAGGCGTCGCGGTGACGCCCGAGCCGCAGTAGACGATGATCTCGCGGTCGCGATCCAGGTCGGCGAAGCGGTCGGCTTGCGCGGCGGCGTCTTTCCAAGAGCCGCTGTCGGTCAAGCCGTCCTTCCAGAAGCGGTTAATCGCGCCGGGAATATGGCCGGCTACTTTATCGAGCGGCTCGACCTCGCCGCGGTAGCGCGGCGCTTCGCGCGAATCGATCAGCGTGATGCCAGCATCACCTAGCCGCTCCTTCACCTCGTCCATCTCCGCCAGCATCGTATGCTGGACGTTCGCCAGGAATCGCGCCGGGACAAGCTCCTTCTGTTCGGAGGAGACCGGGAATCCTGCACCCGCCCATGCCGTGAAGCCTTCGTCCAGCACGTATACCTGCTCGTGGCCCAAATATTTCAGGAGCCACCACAACCGCGAGGCCATCGCCCCGCCTTGGTCGTCATAGGCGACAACGCGCGATTCGTTGCCGATGCCGACTCGGCTCAGCGCAACCGTCAGGTCGAAAATATCCGGCAGCGGATGCCGGCCGCCATGCCCCTGCTCGTGAAGCGGAGCCGACAAGTCCTTCTCCAAATCAAGATAGACGGCGCCGGGAATATGCGAAGCCTCGTACAGCTCGCGCCCTGCATCCGGCTTGCCCATCAGAAACCGGCAATCGACGATCACAACGTCCGGCTCATCCAACCGCTCCAATAGCCATTTCTGTGATACGATGTTATTCATTTCATCATTCCGCCTTCCTGTTTCCCATTCATGTGTCCTATTATAACGGAAAACAGCCCGTCGGAGAAATCAGGAAAGCGGCCGCCGCTCCTACTCTTTCACGCTTCCTAGCTGCAACCCGGCGACGAAATGCCGCTGCAGGAACGGGTACACAATCAAAATAGGTACCGAAGCCACGATCGTGATGGCGGCTCGGATCGACAGCGGCGTAACCATCGTTGCGAGATCCCTGGCTGCCGTAGACGACATGTTCGGATTGGCGTTGGAATTCATTGACGAAGACAACAGCTTCATGAGCTCGTATTGGAGCGTGCTAAGCTCCTGCCTGGACGATGCAAAAATAAACGTATCAAACCATGAATTCCATTGACCCACGGCCGTGAACAGCGATATCGTCGCAAGCACGGGCGCGCAGAGAGGCAGAATGATGCTCATGAACACCTTAAAGTCGCTCGCGCCGTCCATTTTTGCCGATTCGACCAAGCTTTCCGGCAGCGTATATATATAAGTTCGGACGACGAGCATGTTGAACGCGCTTATCAGCCCCGCCCCGGCTCCAGGGAAAAGAATGTACACAAGGAAGTTATTCAACAGGTGCAAATCCTTGATCAGAAAATAGGAAGGGATGAGTCCGGCGCTGAAGTACATCGTAAGCACGAAAATCAGCGTGACTGGCTTGCGGAACATGTATTCCTTGCGGCTGATCGTATACGCCAGCATAGCTGTCAAGAAGACGCTTACCGCCGTGCCGATTACGGTCCTGGCTACCGATACCCAGAACGCATCGAACACTTTCCCGGTCAGGAAGACCGCTTCGTAGTTTTTGAGCGTCCAAACCCGCGGCCAAATGTAGATGCCGCCGCGCGTCGTATCGACACCCGAGTTGAATGAAATCGCCAGCGTGTTAAGAAACGGATATAACGTGACGACCACGACGAACAACATGATCAAATAGTTGAACGTATGGAACAGTAACGGCTCCGCCTTTATTTTTTTTCTAACCGTTTGCATGGGAGCCCTCCTTATATGAGCCGCTCTTCGCCGAGACGCTTGGCGATGATATTCGCGCAGTAGAGCAGCACAATGCTGACGACGGTTTTAAAGATGCCGGCCGCGACGCCGAGCGAGTAATTCCCGATCCGAAGGCCGTACTTCAGAACGAAAATATCGATCGTCTCCGACCAGTCGAGCACTTGTCCGTTGCCAAGGAAATATTGAATGTCGAAGCCGCCGCCATTCAAAATCCAGCCCACGTTCATGATCAGCAGGATGACGATTACCGGACGAATGCCGGGCAGCGTTACGTTCCAAATTTTACGAAAGCGACCTGCGCCGTCCACCTCCGCCGCTTCATACAAGGACGGATCGACGGAAGCGATGGCCGCCAAATAAATGATCGTGTTCCAGCCCACTTCTTTCCAGATGTTGGTGAGCCCGACGATTCCCCAAAAGTACTTGCCTTCGCCTAACCAAAGAATCGGTTCATTGATAATATGAAGCTTCATGAGAACGACGTTCACGATGCCGCCTTCGGTGGATAATGCCATGGAGACAAGTCCGGTTACGATGATCCAAGATAGAAAGTGCGGGAGATACGAGACCGTCTGGATCAACCGCTTAATGCCAGTTTGTTTAATTTCGTTCAGCAGCAGCGCTAAGCCGATCGCCGTAACGAAACCAAGGATGAGCGAAATAAGGCTCATGGCGATCGTATTGCGCAGAACCCGGATGAAGCTGTCATCCGTGAACAGAAACCGGAACTGCTCAAGCCCAACCCAAGTCTGCTCGAGGATGGGGAAGCCCGGTTTGTAGCTCTGGAATGCCATCAACCAGCCCCAAATAGGACCGTAGGCAAAAAGAAGGATGTACAGCACCATCGGAATGGACATCAGAATGAGCTGCCGCTGGCGGATCATGCGGCTCCAGAACGAGTTCGTCCGCCGGGCAGACTGGGGTGTGACTTCAACCTTATGGACCGTTTGCTGCGGCATCGGTTCCGCCTCCTGTCTCTAACGAGCGGAAGGCCGGAGCTTTAGCTCCAACCTCCCGCTCCCTTTCGATTAATTACTGCTCCAATTGTCTACGCGCCACTTCAGTTGCTCATTGACCCGGTCCAGATAGGCCTTCGTATTGACTTTGCCCATTTCCGCCACATATTCGGACCAGACATTTTCGAATTCATCCGGCTTGCTCAAAATCGCTTTCGGCAAATATTTGAAGTCCAAATCCTTCATCTTCTGGTTAGCGACTTTGGCCTCGGAACCTTCGATAAGGTCAATGTTCCAAGCCGGATACGAGACGCGGTTCTCCGGCGGCGACGAGAAGAAGTCGGTCCATGTTTTGAAGCCGTAGGCAGTCAACAGCTCTTTGTCAATGTCCTTCAAGTTCGCGAAAAATTCGTCAGGCTGGTTGCCCGGACCGTCGGCGTTACCGTCTGGATAGTTGCCTTCCAGTTTAGGAAGCTGGCCATAGAGCGCCTCCGCTTTGTTTGCTTGCTTCCAGGTGACGTCCTCCTGTTGCTTGCGCATTTCCGGCGTGCGATAGTACAGGCCGTTGTCGCCGACAAGGTAGTCCTCGCCTTCAACACCCCAGGAGAATCGCTTCTGCCACTCTTCCGTCATCAGCGTGTCGAGGAACTTGATGATCTTCACCGGATCCTCGGCGTTGACCGTAATTCCGAAGCCGTTGCCCAGGTTGATTACAGGCCGATCCAAGTAGTAATCGGTTATGCTCCCGTCATATACAAGCGGGAAACCGACGTACGTGCGATCGACTTTGCCTTGCGAAACGAGTGAATCATGAGCTTGCCCAAAGTTCCAGCGTTGGTCGAACATGCCGAGCACGCGGCCGCTGGACAGCTTCGCCAGATACTGGTCATAGTTCTGCGCGAACGCTTCTTTATCCATCAAGCCTTTGGCATTAATTTCGTTCAGCTTATTGTAGTACGGCTTCGCAGTATCCGTAGCGGAGAATAACGTCGCGACGTTCGTATTCGGGTCGACGAGGACGCCGCCGTCGTTCGGATGCCCGGCCAAATGCTGCGGCGCGTTGCGCAAACCCCAGTCGCGCCAATCGAAAGCGAGTGCCGTGAAACCGATCGTCGGTTGGCCATCGATCTCAGGGTACTTGGCCGCATAGTCTTCGATCAGCTTAAAGTAGTCATCCAGCGTCTTGAGCTTCGGATAGCCGTATTCTTTAAGAATCGCCTTCTGGATATAGAATGCCGGTCCCATATAATCTGTCGGCTTGAATTCGCCTTGATAAACGCCATAGTTAGGCAGCCAGTAGATGTGACCGTCTTCCGGGTCTTTCAATTGGTTCCAAACTTTGCCGTAGTGCTTCTTCAAGTTCGGCGCATGCTCCTCGATCAGGTCCTCCAGCGGAATCATCGCCTTCGCCGCCGTCAGCTTTGTATTCGCTGTGATCATATCCGGGTAGTCGCCGCCGGCAATCATAACGCCAAGCTTCTGCTCGATATCGCCGACCAGATATTCTTCCTTCAGCGTGACGCCGAGCTTCTCTTTAATTTCCTTGTAGATTCTATTGTCTTCCGTCGGAATCGGCCCCGTTGAAGCCGTGAACAAGGAGATGGTGAAAGGCTCCACCTTCTCTTCAGACGATGAATTGCTCGCGCCCGGCGATGCCGAAGGCGATGAATTGCTTCCATTGTTGTCGTTCTTGGAGCAAGCTGACACTACAACACTAAGTGCCAGAATGAGCATTAGCAGCACTAAGGCCGCTTTCCTAGTACGAACCCCCATGTATAATCCTCCTTAGCGGATGTGACGCAAGATAAGCGCGCTTTCATCTTGCTGATTAAATGGTAACGCTTTCTTAAACGCAGTGACAATTCACGGATTAAATGGGGACCCCCCTGAAAAATCGGTTTTATAAGCGGTTACAAGCTCGATGCTTACTTTTCCGAGGCCCGGTATTCTGCCGGCTTCATCCCTATCCGCCGTTCGAAATGCTGCAGAAAATGGCGGTAATGCGCATATCCGGCCTGCTCTGCAATAACGCAAGTCGGCTCGGTTGTGCTGCGAAGCTTCTCGCACGCTTCGGCGATCCTCAAATCGTGCATCCGGTCGAGTAAGCCGCTGCCGAATTTGTCTTGATAAGCCTTCCCCAGATAAACGGGATTCAAATAAAAGCGCGCCGCTATATCTCGGATTGTGAGCGGACTGCGATAATTCTCGCGGACGTAACGGTCAATCTCATGCATCGTACAGCATGCCCTGCTTTCCCGAATGGATTGCATGGCGCCAATCGCTTGCTCCACAAACGAGAGAATGCGCAAGCGCACGGCTGCTTCCACGGTATCGGTTTCGAATGGATCGGGAACCGGACCAGGATGAAGCAAAGAAGCCGGTTCCCCGCCCGATTCGCGAATCAGCTTGGCGCATTGGACGCTTAGGGAGCCTGCGAACAATTCAGCCCATTCGAACGAATGTCCTTCTAATTCCCGAAACAAACGGTCGATTACGCCGGCTGCGCGTACGCGGTCCGTATCCTCGATCGCTTGCAGGACGTCCTTCAGCAGGTGCGCCGCTATTAGCGGCAGAGAAGCGTCTTCACCGCCATCGTCACCCTTCCGCCGGGCTGCGCGGCGGGAATCCAGCCGCGTGCGAATCTGCGTCAGCACCTCTGCGGCTTCCTCTTCGATAATCGGCTTCAGCAAGTAATAATGGACGCCAAGCTGCATGGCGCGTTTGGCGAGCGCAAATTCGCCATAGGCGCTAAGCACGACGAATTCGGATGAGGCTTCCCCTCCGCGCTCGCCGCTCAATTGCTTGATGAGCTCCAAGCCGTCCATCTCGGGCATCCGGATATCCGTCACGATGACATCCGGCATCAGCTCGCGCGCCGCCGCCAGCGCTTCAACGCCATTCTCGCAAGCGCCGCAGACGCGAAAGCCGAGCTGTTCCCAATTTACGAATAGCTGCAGTCCTTCAAGCGCCAGCGGCTCGTCATCCACCAGCAGCACCGTATACATGCTTTTTCCCCTCCTCATCTGCAGACCAAGCCGGGATGCGGAACCCGATTCGCGTGCCTTCGTTCGGACGGCTGTCGATGTAGAAATCGACTCGCTCCCCGTAATGGAGCCGAAGCCGCTTATACACGTTGCGCATCCCCACGTTTTCATCCGAATCGAGGCTTTCGTTCATCATTCTTCGGATTTCATTCACCCGCTCTTCATCCATGCCTTTGCCGTTATCTTCAACCTGAACATGCAAATAGGTATCTGTTCGCCAAGCCTCAATCCGGATCACGCGCTGTCCTTTGACCGCCTGGAGCCCATGCTTGCACGCGTTCTCGACAAGCGGCTGAATACACATCCTTGGCACCAGGCAGCTTGCCGCATCTTCGTTAATATCGAACTGGTAACCGAAGCGGTCGGCGAACCGGAACTTCTCGATTTTCAAATACATCTCCGTAAAATGAAGCTCATCCTGCAGCGTGACGGGTACGTCCGACCAGCTAAGCATCCGGCGCAGCAATTGGGATAAATTGCGGATAATATCGGTCACCTCCGTATAGCCGTTCTTCACGCTGACGACAAGCATGGCGTTTAACGTATTGAACAGAAAATGCGGGTTGACCTGGCTTTGCAGCAGCTTCATTTCGGCGCGGATCCGCTCCAGCTCCATATCCTTCTGCTGGATTTCCAGCTTATAGACATCGTTGATAAGCGACTCGATCTGAGCGGCCATCCGGTTGTAGCTGCGGATCAGCCCGCCGATCTCGTCCTTGCCTTCGCGCAGCACGATCAAATCGAACTTCTCGTTTTTTGCTTTCTCCATATGGCGGGATAGACGGCGAATCCGGTAATTATACGAGCGCAGCATGATGAAGATGAGCGAAGTCGGCACCAGCGTGCTTAGAGCGGCCAGCACCCAGATAAAGCGGATGGAGCTCTGCATAGCCGACTGGAAAAGCTCCTCTTCCGCAAGTCCGACAAGCGACCAGCCTTGAATGTAAGAGGGCTTGCCGAGCGGAGTTCGAAAGACCAGCCCGCTGTCCTCGCCGCTGTCCGCCGGGGAAGCCGGCATCATGTATCGGGAAGAAGGCAGCAGCACCCGGTCCAGGGGATCGAGCATGCTGATCGTCAAATACGGCTTCTCCCCCTCGAGAATTTCTTCGAAGCTGCTGACTTTAAGATCGATGCGCAAATACTTGGCGTAGCGTCCGTACAAAGGGTAATCGTTCAATTTACGCACGATGCTGAAATAGACCTTGCTTGCCTGCGCATTCATCGGATCGACACTTTTGTACATTAGAACTTGAACCGCCGATGAGGAGCTTGACACCGACTCGAACCAAGGGCTGCGCTTCGCAGCATCGTTCAAAATAAAATAATTGCTCCCGCTTACAATCGTCGGATTTTCCGTAAAAACCGATATATTCTCAACGTACGTGTAAGCCGACATGAACGGCCGCATTTTGCCGGTCAGCACCCCATTGAAGCTTTCATAGAAATCGACAATGTCGGTATATTCCTTGTCCAGCAGCTCATATAAAGTACGGTCCGTCGCGATGGAGTGGCTAAGCTTCACCCCGCCTTCGATCATATCCATCGCCTTCTTGGTTGAACGTTCAATCGCGATCTGAAGGTTGTTCTGCTCGCGGGATTGAATGTTCTCCGACATCTGCCGAAAAAAGAGAACGTTAATCGAGAGGATCGGCACTAGAACGCAAAGCAGATAGATGAGCGTAAACTTCCATTTGAGGGGGATGTTGTTGACGAAGCTGAGCAAGCTGAACAGCTTACGCATGCGGGTGCCTCCTTTAAAATGAACCGTTCTTGTACTGTGATGGGGTCATGCCTAGCCATTGCTTGAATTTCGCGGCGAATTGCTCGGGATCCTCGTAGCCGACTCTGCGGGCTACATCGGCAATTTTCAAATCGGTCCGCCGCAGAAGCTTGCGGGCTGCCTCGACCCGGGTGCGATGAACGTAGTCAAGGAAAGACATACCCGTCTGCTTCTTGAATAACTGGCCTAGATACGCGGGCTGAAAATGGAGCATTCCGGCTATCGTCTGCAGCTGAAGCGGCTCGTTGTAGCGTTCTCTAATAATCCGGGCCACCTCCCATGCGGGACCGGACTCTATCCGCTGCCGTGCCAGCTGTTCCGATGCCCTGCAGGCGAACGCCGTCAAGACACCAGGCCAGCGGTCCGCTCCGTCCGGCAGAATCGGAGGCGAGAGGCTATGTTCGCCGCTTGGAGAAGATTCTGCCCCCTCTCCCTCGAACACCTTCCAGGTCACTTCCAGCAGCACGTTTGACAAAAAGGCCTTGCCGGCCTCCGCATCGCCTCCGAACGATAGCTCCAGCTGGCGGCAAAGACTTCCAGCCGCGTCTTCAATCGCCGCCCCGTCGCCCGATTGGATCGCCGTCAACAGCCGATCCTCCGCATCTAACAGAGAGTCATCGGCGACAGGGATCGTCCAAGACTCTTTCAGCAGAGGCAGCTTAGCTGGCAAACTTGCGTCAACGTCTTCTTCCGACCATTTGCTGCGCAGCTTCCCGAGCGAAGCGTGAATCTCCTCGACGTCGATCGGCTTCAGCCAATAATCCAGCACCCCGAAGGTCAGCGCCTTCTGGGCAAAGGAGAAATCGTCATGTCCGCTCAAAATGACGAAACGGCACCCCATATGAAGCACCTTCGTGCAGTGCTCGATCAGCTGCAGCCCATCCATGACCGGCATGCTGATATCCGTCACGACGAGATCGGGCTTCAGCCGCTTGATTTGTTCCAGCGCTTCCTCCCCATCGAGCGCTTCGCCGCAAACCCGAAAGCCGTGACTCTCCCAATCGACCATGAAACCTAAGCCTTCCAGAACGAGCGGTTCGTCGTCTACTATGAGAACGGTAAAGATCGGGACCCTCTCCCTTTCTTGAAAAGTATTTTTATTATAGCAGGAAAGTGAATACGGTTTTATATGAAAATATTCAAATATTTGTATGCCTTGAGCAAAAAGAAAGCTGGCGTCACTGTCCAGGACAAATGACACCAGCATGTTCATGGTTAAAAGGGCCGCTTCCTATATCCAAGCTTCATTCGCATAACCCCGCTGCTCCCAGTATCCGATATGCTCGCCTTCGATCAGCTCGATCCGGTTCAGCCACTTCACCGATTTATAGGCATACATCTTCGGCATTATAAGCCGTACGGGTCCGCCAAGATCGCTCGGAATCGGCTTGCCGTCATGCATCACGGCAACCATCGCATCATCCTTCGCCAGCTGCTCCAGCGTGATGCCGCTCGTGTAAACGCCGTCGCCGGAATAGAAAATCGCCGAAGCCGCCTTGCTCCGCACGCCGGCAAGCTCCAGCAAGTCCTTTACAGGGATGCCTTCCCATGTGTTCTTATAGACCGACCAGCCCGTCACGCAGTGGAAGTCGCTTACCTGCACCGAGCGCTTCAGCTTCACGAACGCCTCCCAGTCCCACTGCTGCGGATTGTCGACGAGACCGTCTATGCGAAAGGACCAATTGGCATTGGTGAATGAAGGTATCGCCGTCACGGTATAGACCCGAAAATGACCCTGCGCTCCGCCTCCTATGGGAGGCAGCGAGTTCGGCAGCGGCTGCGGCTCGGGAACAAGCGCGTTCGCGTTAGTTTCAAGGAGCCGGTCGATGCTTGCCCCTCCCCCGATACCGCCGAATGACTGCCCCAGCCACTTCAAGAAGGATGGCCCCACCGTGACGGCTAAGCCGGCGCCGATCGCCCCCCGTATAAAAGCTCGCCTCGTATACACCGGCTGCGGCGCTGCGGGGTGAAGCTCCTCCGCCCCTTTTTTCCCGGACTGCACCGTTCTCCGTTTCGGATCCTTCAGCCATTTGGCTCTCGTAATGGAATGATAGATGATATAAGGCAGACCGATCCAAGTCAGCAAGTCATGCACAGCTAATGCCGCATTAGAAACCTTCGGTCCGACAAGCTTAAATTGCCAAAGAAGAATACCGGATAAGAACCATCCAAGAAGGAATGCAAGCACGACGTAAACATTGAACTTCTGCCGAGGCTTGCCCTTCAGCGCCTTCCAATGCTTGCCCGCCAGCACCAAATAATAGAGGATCGGCAAGATAGACGCGACGCCAACCGCAATATGCAGCCACTTCAACCAAACCCTGCCTTCGCCAAGCACGCCCCGCCAGAAGCCGCCTAGCAGCACGAGCCCCGTTACAGCAAGCACGACGACGATCCAGCCGTTCCAAGCATGAAGGGCAACCAGCTTTTTCCCGTACCCTTTGCGAAGCCTCGCAAGCCATTCCCCCACACCCCACGCCCCCTCTTATGTCAAGTAACTAAATTATACCATCAAGGAGAGAGCGCTTCCTTAAAAAATCCCGGCACATTACATATTCGAATTCCTTGTTCTGCGGTGAATAACATAGACAATCGCTGCGATAACCGGCGGGTACAGCGCCGACCAGCCCAGGAACGGATAGAGGCAAAGCGTGCTCGCCAATGAGGTTAGCGCAGCGGCCTTTCCTAGCTTGCTTCCCTTCAGAAGACGAACCCCTGCGAGGCATCCGGCGATATACGTGGCGACAAAGGTTGCGTTCGGCCATTGAATCAGCTGCGCCAATGAAACCGTGCCGCTATACAATAGGCTAAGCGTCACCAGGCTTCCCGCGGCAATGAACAGCAGCCCCCCGACCGGCGTCCCGAACCGCCGGCTCACGGCTCCGAACGCGCGCGGAGCGGCGCCTTCCTTGGCGAGCGTGTACGCGATTCGCGCTGCCGCGCTCGCGTAAGCGTTATGCGCGGCGAAGCAAATGAACAGTGCGGCAATCGCGACGACCCAGCCGCCGGCCTCCCCTAACGACAGCTGCACCATTAGGCTTAACGATGCGGCTGAAGCGGTGCCTCCGTAGCTGCCGGTCGCGATGGTGAAATAAGCGACGGCGAAATACAGCGCCGCTACAATGCCGGCGCTCCACAGCACGCCGCGAATGGCGTCCTTCTCCGGATCAACGAATTCCGAGGACAGATGGGTAACCGCCTCCCAGCCGATAAAGCACCAGAAGAGCAAGCCCGCAGCCCGGGCGACGCTTAACCACCCATGCGGCGCAAACGGCGTGAAATGCTCCGCGGAATGATGAGGAACCGCAGCGAAGACCGCAAGCAGCAGAATGGCGAGGATCATCGCAATAACCGCCGTCTGCACCTTCCCGGCCAGCTTTAGGCCGAATAGATTTAAAATAATCGGAAGCATGACAAGAACGAATGCAACGGCATAGACTTGGTCATGGCCGAAACGCAGCAGCACCCCGATATATTGAGCGCCTGTAACCGCAAGGACAGGTCCTCCGAGAGGCACGGACAATAGGAAGAACCACCCTACCAGATTGCCATACTGAGGGCCGAACGCCAGCTTGGCGAAATGCGACACGCCGCCAGCGCTTGGATATTTGGAAGCAAGCAGCCCCATCGTGACCGCCATCGGCACGACTAGAATAGACATGATGAGCCATGCCAATATGGAGGCGGGACCTGCCGCCTCGGCCGCCATTCCGGGGATGAGAAGAATACCCGATCCGATCACGGATCCGATATAAAGCGCAATGATTTGCGGAAGCTTTAATACTTTGCGCAAACCTGCGGACGATACAGCTGCTTCGGACATCGAAATTGCTCCTTGCTATGATGGAATTTCATGTTCTGTTATTCACCATACCGGAAATCTGTCCCTTGTCATAGGGTCAGTTTCAAATAAACTCATAGGGACAGATAACTAACTGTACCGTGACACTTTTGTAATCCGGCTATCGCAACTTATTCGCTCCCCCTGTAAAATAGGTAACATCTTACATGCCTATAGTTAAGAAAACCAACGCTTAAAGGAGAGCTATCTATGCTGACCAAAGCTGAAATAAAAGCATATTTACACCGTCTAGGCCTATCCGACATCGAGCCCCCCACATTGTCTTATTTGTTCCGGCTGCACCGGGCCCACGTCGAGCGAATTCCGTGGCAGACCGTCGATATTTTCGCCGGCAATCCGGCTCCCATCGACCCGCGCCATTCCGTGCAGCTTATCATGAGCGGACGCAGCGGCTATTGCTTCCATCTGAACGGCGCGTTCAGCACGCTGCTCCGCTCGCTCGGGTACAAGGTGAATTGGCACAGAGCCGGCGTTCAGCCGCTGGGCGAGTCGCCTCGTGTAAATGGCTTTCATCTAGGGCTCACGGTGATTCTGCAGAATGACTTGCAGGAGGAAGAGGTATGGATCGTTGACGCGGGTCTCGGCGACATGCCTTACGAGCCGGTTCCTTTATCGCCCGGCGTCTACCGCCAGGGCGCATATACGTACGGCGTAGCGGAATCGGAAGTTGCGAAGCGGGGCTGGCGGCTGGTTCATGATCCCCAGTCCGTTTTCGTCGGTGTCGATGTCGAAGCAGCGATTGTTAACGATATTAATGCTTTTGTCCCTAACCACGAGCACTATAGCAAGTCTCCCGAGTCCCCGTGGATCCATACGTTTCTCGTTCGTCATCGACATGAATCCGGAGGCAATGAGCTGCGCGGCTGCATATGGAGCAAGCGGGAGGCTGATCGCATCCAAAAGGTCGAGCTGCAGACCGAGGCCGAATGGCTGGACGCGCTCGGTGACGTCTTCGGCGAGCGCCTCGTCGCGTATGACAAATCCGAGCGGCATGCAATCTGGCTGAAGACCCGGAGGCTTCACGAGGAATGGAAGCGCGCCCGTGAAGCCGCGCAATGAGCAAAGCCTGTAAACAGCACAAGGAGCGCTCCCTTGAAGAAAGCGCTCCTTGTCTCCCTGCGTTACTCTGCCGGAACTCTTCTCTACTCTCAGTCCCAACGCGTCAGTACAATCGGTCCTACCTTTGTAATCGCCACCGTATGCTCGAATTGCGCGGCCCATGAGCCGTCTACCGTTCGCGCCGTCCATCCGTCATTTCCGACGTAGACGTCAGGGCGGCCCGTCGTCACGATCGGCTCGATCGTAATGACCATCCCTTCCTCCAGACGCACGCCCTGGCCCGGGGGGCCGACATGCTCGACCTGGGGGAACTCGTGCATCTTCCGTCCTATCCCATGTCCGACGAACATCCGAACGACGCCGTAGCCTTCCCGTTCGGCCCTCCTCTGAACCGCATAGCCGATATCTCCGATGTAATTGCCGGGCTGCGCCATCTTAATGCCTTCGAGCATCGCTTGCTTCGCCACATGCAGAAGCCGCTCCGTAGCGGCTGTTGATTTGCCGACTATATACGTCCAGGCCGAATCGGCCTTCCAACCGTTTATATCCGCCACCATGTCGATCGTGACGATGTCGCCCGACTCTAACGGCTCCGAATCCGGAAAGCCGTGGCAGACCACGTCATTCACTGACGCACAAGTTGCATACGGATATCCCTTATACCCCTTTTGCGCCGGAGTCGCCCCCCGGTCCAGCATAAAGCGCTCGACGAAGCGGTCAATCTCTCGCGTCGTCACCCCCGGCGCGAGACGCATGGACAATGCTTTGTGGCATGCCGCTACGACTCGCCCTGCCTTGCGGATCCCCCTAATGTGCTCCCGCGTCTTCAACTCAACAGCCATTTGCGATACCTCCTTCTTAGTCGTGGGTCGGAAAAGGGGTGTATATGCTTACCCTATTCCGCAAAAGGAAATCTCATTACCGCAAAATGTGGCGTTTTATCGAATCCGGCGTTATTCCTGCCGCGCCAGTACAATCTCTATCCCCCGCTACTCCTATCAACCATCCCGCTACACCTTCTGCAGCTTCTCCAGCTCCTTGTTTTTGTCCTTAAAGCGGTCGTTGTGGGAAGACACATAAGCGTACGGCGACGCTTCCGGATCCATATAAACCTTGGCGCTGTTCAGCGCCAGCACGGCATCCGTGAACGCGCCGGCAATGAGTCCAACCTTGCTCTCGTGGCCGACAAAATCTCCCGCTCCGAACACGCCCGGGATGTTCGTTTCCATCTTCGGGCTGACGTTCGCCTTCCATTCGCCCATATCGAACCCCCAGTTCCGA
The DNA here is from genome assembly GCF_003583765.1 of Paenibacillus nanensis. Taxonomy (GTDB): domain Bacteria; phylum Bacillota; class Bacilli; order Paenibacillales; family Paenibacillaceae; genus Pristimantibacillus; species Pristimantibacillus nanensis. The sequence goes on along the minus strand of NZ_QXQA01000001.1, from coordinate 349,341 downwards.
ATCGGACCGAAATCGGAGCGCATGCCGTGGCTGACGATAACCGCGTCTACCTCTACCATGCTTTCCTCGCCCGTCTCTACATGCTGAATCGAGACTTGAGAGATGTTTTTTCCGTCCGCGCTGTGCAGCGCTTTCACCGTATACGGTGTCCGCACGTCCGCGGAATGTTTCATCGCCGTAACGTTCCGCTCAAGCCCCCCGAAGCTGTCGCGACGATGCACGACGGTCACGCTGCTTGCCACATGCACGAGTTCATTCGCCCAATCCACCGCGGAGTCGCCCCCTCCCGAGATGAGCACGCGCTTGCCGCGGAAGCTTCCCAAATCCTGAACCGTATAGTACAAGTTCGTTACCTCGTAGCGGTCGGCCCCTTCGATCTCCAGCTTCGCCAGCTTGCGGATGCCGTAGCCGCATGCCATAATGACCGCCTTCGTATGATGCTTCGCCCCGCTGGCCGCCGTTAGAAGGAACGTGCCGTCCTCCCGCTTATCTAGTCCAACAATCTGCTCGTTCATTACGATTGTCGGATCGAACGTCATGCCCTGCTGAATAATTTGCTCGAGCAGCTTCTCGGCGCGAATCGGCGTCACGCCGCCGACATCCCAGACGATCTTCTCCGGATACAGCAGCATTCTGCCGCCCAGTTGGTCCTGCGCTTCGATCAGCTTTGTTTTCAGCTCGCGCATCCCGCTGTAGAACGCGGTATATAATCCGGCCGGCCCTCCTCCGATAATCGTCACATCATACAACTCCAGCTGTTCCCCCATCGTCTCCATATCCAATATCCTCCCCATACGCCGCTTTTTTTGATAACGATTCTCATTATCTATAACTATACACGAAGTGAGACCAATTCTCAATTAACATTAAAAAAAGAATGCCCGCGCACGATGCGCCGGACATTCTCCTCACCAGCCTATTCCAAAGCTTCCAACACGGCATTGACGCCGTAGATGTTGCCGATCGGGCCATAGCCGAGCGCAAGCTGGCCGTTAATCGCGTACACTTGCTTGTTTTGTACCGCCTTCAGCTGGCTCCAAACCTCGCTTTTCTCCCACTCGTCCGTCAGCGCGGAAAGCGATTTGTCCTCGTAATTGAAGTATCCCAGAAACAAATGGTCGGGATTTAGGGCGACAAGTCCCTCAAGCGACAGCTCCGCGCCTTCTCCCTGCGCGTCGCCTTCCGGTGCTTGCAGTCCCATGCCTTCATAATAGGGCTTCAAGTAATTGGCGCCTTGCAGCCAAACCGCATTATCCCTTACCTGCAGAAACGCAACGCTGCCCTTCACATCCGCCAGCTTTTCCTTCGCTTCCTGCACCTTCGCGTTATAGTCCGCGATGTACTTCTCCGCCACTTCTTCCTGTCCCAAAATATGGCCGAACTCTGTTACAAGCGCCTGCCAGTTGCTCCATACATCCGTTACCGCCTCGTCGATGACAACCGTCGTGGCGATCTTCTCCAGCTGCTCGGCAATTTCGCCGTTCACGCTGCTGCCGGCGATGATCAGATCCGGACCGTATGCAAGCAGTCCCTCCATGTGGACCGTCGTATTTTCGCCTACGATCTCAAGCTCTTTGACCTTGTCGACATACGGCTTGTAGCTCTCGGAATGAAGCACCGACTGAGCCTCCGTGAACGGAAGCGCGATGCCGACGGATTCCAGATTGAACAGCAGCAGGGAATCTCCGTAGCCCCAGTGCACAACCGCAACCTTCTTCGGTTGTTCAGCAATCGTGATATCCCCGTTCGCCGCTTTGATCGTGCGGGGAAATTTCGGCGCGGCCTCCCCTTGCTGTCCGTTATTCGCTGCCCCGTTCTGTTCCGCCGCCGCGCTAGCTTCCGGCGATGCGGAAGGCTGTGTATTCGTTCCGCCGTTGCCGACGTTATTACCGCATGCGGATAATAGAATCACCAAGCATATGGCGCTTATCAACGTAACGAATGAATGTTTTTTCATGGTAGTCCTCACTCTTCCCTCTTGTGTATTCGATAACGATTCTCATTACCATTTACACAATATCACCGCTTGGCTCCCAAGAGAATAGAGAGTTTCCCGATGTTAGGATGGACAATTTCTTCTGGCCTGCAATCCAAGCTTGCTTGGGGCAACGCCTTTATATTTTTTGAACAGCCTGCTGAAATAGTAGGGGTCCGCGTACCCGACGCTTCTTGCAACCGCCGAAACGGAGAATTGGCCTGTCATCAGCCATTCCTGCGCCCGGTTCATCCGGTATGAGATCAAATAATCGATCGGCGCGGTGCCCGTATATTTTTGGAACAGATATGAAAAATATTTCGGCTTCAGCTTATACCTCTCGGATAGTCCCGCCAGCGTCAAGCCTTCCATGTAATGCGCCTGAATATAAACGATCGCGTCTTCCACAACGGTGTAGCTCTCCCCGCTTAGCTGGCGCCTGCCCGCGTGAATGACCGTGACTACCAGTTGGTAGAACAATGCTTTTTTCTCGAGCTCGCCCATATAATCGGGCTCGGCCGCCGCTGAAGAGAGCTTCCCCAGCAGCCGAATCAGCTCCGGCTCCAGCTGGACGGAAAGCTTCGCCACATCCCTCTTGTCGATGCCTTCCCGATCGGGCAAATAATGGACCAAGCAATACTCGAAGCCGCCTCCGCCTACCGCGATTTCGAGCCGCCTCTCCGCGCCTCCGAGGAGGACAGTGCCCGGGGAGACGGCGTAGCGCTCCACGCCATCGAATACAAACTCGGCCTCGCCTCTTAAGGCCACGACCAAAGCGCATTTTGTCGTTGGATTGTCGACGTGCCCGCTATAAATATGGTTTGCTTCCAGCGCCGTCTGATATACGCCGTATACGGTAACCGGCACATTCGCGAATTGTTTCGCCAGCTGTTCGTACCGATTTGCCATCCCCGCATCCCTCCGTTTTCGCTGCCTATGCTTTGGACCTGGCCATCAAATAAAGGAAATACGGCGCGCCGATAACCGCAACGACGATACCGGTCGGAACCTCTCCCGCATGCAGGATGACGCGTCCAACCGTATCCGCGATAAGGACCAGAAGCGCCCCCGTTAACGCGGTGACAGGCATAAGATAGCGGTGCCTAGGCCCGACCAGCCGGCGCGCAAGATGTGGACCGATTAGACCGACGAAGCCGATGCCCCCGCTAACTGCGACGCTGGCTCCCGCAAGCGCCACGCTCGCCGCGATCAGCAGAAGCTGCTCCCGCTTAACGGGAGCGCCAAGACCTGTAGCCGTCGTCTCTCCCAAATTCAGCACGTCCAGCGTGCGGGCTTTATAGAGCACGTAGGGGATTAATAGCACGATCCATGGCAGCAAAGCGAAAACAAATTTCCACGTCGTCCCCCATATGCTGCCCGCGAGCCACGTCGCGATGCGCTGGAAGTCCGCCGGATTGAGCCGAAGCGTCAGCACGATCATCGCCGCGTTAATTCCGGCTGTTACGGCAATACCCGTAAGCAGCAGGCTCGAGGTTGAGATGCCGTCCCTTTTCTTGTAGGCAAGCGCATAGATTAACGCCGCCGTCGCGGCTGCTCCCAGGAAAGCCATCAGAGGCAGCAGAAATACGGGAACCGCGGTCGTAAGCGGAACGTAAGCGATAAATAAAGCGATGACAAGCCCCGCACCCGAATTAATCCCGAGGATGCCCGGGTCCGCAAGCGCGTTGCGGGTGATGCCCTGCAGAATGCAGCCGGATATGGCTAGTCCCGCGCCAATCAGCACGGATATCACGATTCGGGGCAGTCGGAATTCCCAAAGAATCAGCTCTTGCTGTTTCGTCCCTGCGCCAAACAGCGAGCTGATGACCTCCTGCGGCGAAAGCTTGATTTGGCCGGTGTTCATGCTGATAAAAAATACAATGATTATTAGCGCCGCGAGAATGCTCGCGACGAGATAGGTTCTGCGCCTCATTTGCGCTTCGGATGTCAAGGCGGCGTTTATCTTCATCTACAGCTCCCTCCTTTCATTGCGGGCGAGATAGAGGAAGAACGGAACGCCGATCAGCGCGATTAGTGCTCCGACAGGAGTTTCGGCCGGCGGATTGACCATTCTAGCGGCCAAGTCCGCGTATACGACGAGCAGGCCGCCGAGCACGGCCGAACACGGAATGATCCAGCGGTAATCAACGCCTACCAGCTTGCGCGAAACATGCGGAATAATTAATCCGACGAACCCGACCATGCCGACTACGGATACCGACGCGCCCGCCAGGATAAGGACGATGACAGTGCCCGCAAGCTTGACGAGCTGCGTCCGCTGACCGAGCCCTTTCGATATTTCGTCGCCCAGGCTCAGCAGCGTAATGGAACGGGACAGCGCGAACGCGCCCAGCATGGCTGCGGCGACCCAAGGAAGCATAATCTCCAGATGCTCCCACTTTGTTCTCCCCAATCCGCCGGCATACCAGAATGCGAGATCCTGACCAATTTGGTAATGAAGCGCGATTCCTTCGCTCAAGGCGCTAAACAGCGCGCTAAGCGCGGCGCCCGCCAAGGTCAGCCTTACCGGAGTCAGTCCTCCTCTGGCAAACGCGCCGACGCCATATACGACAGCCACTGCGAAAGCCGCTCCCGCGAAGCAGAACAAGATCATGTAGGTATAGGGCAATCCCGGCAAAAAAGCCATGCACGCCGCAAGCGCGAACGCCGCCCCGGAATTGAGACCGAGCAAAGCGGAATCCGCAAGCGGGTTGCGCGTCATCCCCTGCATAATCGCGCCGGCTACAGCAAAGCTGGCGCCGACCATCACCCCCGCGAACACCCTTGGGAGCCGCAGCTCTCGAATGACTTGGTGGTCCGGATTATCCGGGTTAAAACGGAACACCGCTTCCCAGACGACCCCGAAGGAGATAGTAGCCGCGCCGAACGATATGGCAATGACGAGACCCAGCGCCAACGCGGCGAGGCCTAACAGAATGACGAGCGAGGCAGCCACGGGACGGCTTTGTTTGACGGCTTGCTCAGCCGCTAACTTTTCATACGATTCTTGCGTACCCATTATGTTCACCTTTCGAGCTTTTATATGATAGCGATTATCGTTATCATAAACTACGCGTAAATTCAGCGCCATACTTTTCTTATCCGACAAACAAATAAGGCTTTGCTCCCATGTCAGGGAACAAAGCCTCTCATCATTATGATCATCCCACCGAAGAGTTCATTCTGCCAAGTTCGTCTTCAACCAAAGACGTTAGTTCATCCTCATATCCGCCGGTAATGCGATATTTGCGAATGTAATCCTTCACAAACTTCCGCGGATCCTTGGGCTGGAAAATTCTCGTTAGTTCCTTCAGACTTTCCTTGACTTCATTCTGGCTATGTTTCGCCATGAAATCTCCTCCCTTATACGATGGATGGACGTCCTAAACAGCATTTTACGAGAACGTATGCGGCTCTTACACCGCACAACTCCCACTCGGTGCAGGCAACTCCATGGCCAATGAGTCACAATGTTTTCATTTTTCTTACTATTATAACAGTTATCATCCGAATATAAAAGCAAACAATAAATCTAGTCCTTCATCCCATTCTGCTCGGCTTCCGATTTCTCTTCCAAAGAACGCGAACGGTCAGGCGGGGCATCATCTGGCAGATGGGCCGCCGTCTTCTCCTTACGCAGCATTCGCAAATACGCGATAACGCCGATGACGCCGACCGCAACGCCAAAAGCCAGCAGCAGAGCCGAAGCCAAGCCCTGATTCATGCCCTCACCTCCATTCCTTCTACTCCTATTATCGGAATCCGGCATGCAGCAATTGATGTACAAGTTGCACAATAATATTTCCATAAATTTGCTATCATTATATCGAAACTGACAACCACTTACAAGACTAGCCACTTCTAGTCTCAGCTTCCAGGAGGGCGCCGTCAGCTATAAAATCCGGTAGCTTCCGCTGCCCAAAGCCAGCAGCTTGCCGTCCTCGGCCTTCACCCTCGATTCCAACGTCAGCGTTCGGCCCGTCCTATGAATCAGCTCCGCTTCGCAGGTCAGCAGGCCGCCTTTACTGCTTGCCAGAAAGTGCGTGTTCATCGTCGCGGTCACCGCGCGTTCCTTCGTCTCCGCCAGCATGACCACAAGGCCCATCGCGTTATCCATCAGCGACATTAATACGCCCCCGTGGACAATGCCCAGCAGGTTCAGGTGGGACGGCACAATATCCAGACATATGGCAGCCTTCCGTCCATCTGCCTGCACAATTTCACAGCCTAGCATTCCCCAAAAAGTTTTCTGTGCCCGTTCCGCAAGCCGGGTCATTTGACCGGCGTCATCCGCCTGCTGCAGAATCCAGCTATCGTCCACGCCGCTCACTCCTTTCCGCCTTCCGGACCATCGCTTAAATCGGTATCCTCCTCGGCAAGCTTCCGGCGGAGCACTTTGCCGACCATTGTTTTTGGAAGCGTTTCCTTAAATGCATAGTAGTGAGGCACCTTATACGCCGCCAGCCGCTCTCTGCACCACCGGTCCAGCTGGCTCCGCGATACTTGCCATCCCTCCTTCAGCACGATATAGGCTTTGACCGTCTCGCCGCGGTAAGCGTCCTTGACCCCAAGCACCGCCGCTTCCTTCACGGCGGGATGCTCGAACAGCACCTCCTCCACCTCGCGAGGATACACGTTAAAGCCGCTAGCGATAATGACATCCTTAATCCGATCCATTATCGTAAAGTAACCGTCCTCATCCATCGTCGCCAAGTCGCCTGTGCGAAGCCATCCGTCAACGAGCGTCTTCGCCGTCTCTTCCGGGCGCTTCCAATAGCCTTTCATCACCTGCGGGCCTCTTACAAAAAGCTCGCCAAGCTCGCCGGGCGGGAGCCGCTTGCCTGTCGACGGATCCACGACCGCCGCGTCCGTATCGGGGAACGGAATGCCGATCGTGCCGATTTTCCGCAGTCCCCAGATCGGATTGGCATGCGTAACAGGCGAGGCCTCCGTTAGACCGTAGCCTTCGATCAGCCTTCCGCCGCTTAAGCTTTCGAATCGCTCCTGCACCTCGAGGGGCAGCGCGGCCGAACCGCTGATACACACGTTGACGGAGGATAGATCGTTTTTGGCCGTATTAGGATGATTAATAAGCGCAACATACATTGTAGGAGCGCCGGGAAAAATCGTCGGCTTTCGCTCGTCGATCGTCTTCAGCACCGTTTCCGTCTCGAAGCGCGGCAGCAGAATAAGCGAGCCCGCCCGCATGACGGACATATTCAGCAATACCGTCAGCCCGAAGACATGAAATAATGGCAGCGCCGCAAGGAAACGCTCCTTGCCGTCTTCAGCCTTATAGCACCAGGCCGCGTTCTGATAGGAATTGGCCACCAGGTTGGCATGCGTGAGCATGACGCCTTTGGGCGTTCCCGTCGTCCCTCCCGTATATTGTAGCGCGGCCAGGCTGTCCCCGCCGGCGAGTTTAGGCAGAGGCGCGTCCGAATTCCCTTCTTTCAGCACTTTGCGGTAAGCGGCAACGCCGTATTGGCCGTACGGGATATCCGGGCGAAAGCCTTCTTTCCTTTGTTTGATCGGGTAGAGCATATTTTTCGGAAAGGGCAGTCCATCCTTAAGCGAAGTGACAATAACATGTTTCAACTCCGGAACCGGCCCTTCCTCCGGCGTCTCGCCGCGGACGCGCGCTACTCGGGCATACAGCATATCAAGCGTAATAATAGCGGAAGCGCCGCTGTCCTTCAGCTGATGCTCCAGCTCGCGCTCGACATACAGCGGATTCGTTTGGACGATCACGGCGCCGGCAAACAGGACTCCGTAGTAGGAGATGACGGCCTGCGGGCAGTTCGGCAGCATAATCGCGACGCGGTCGCCCGCCTTAATGCCGCGCGAGGCCAGCCCGCTTGCCAGGCGGGCGGCCGCATCATAAAGCTCCCGGTACGTCATCGTTTTGCCCATAAAGTATAGGGCATTGTTCTCCGGGTAGCGATCTGCGGCATCGAGCAAAAACTGCGCGATGCTGCATTCGGGATACGTTAAATGGGGCGGAACCTCTTCGGGATAGTGACGAAGCCATGGCCGCGGAAACGGCTCGCCGGCTTCATCATGGGAGCTTGCATCAGCCTCTGAATCGGACTCGGGTGAAGCGGCGTTCTCCAGGGCCGCCTCGGGCGCTGGCGCAGAATCGGCATTTTGACTTTCGTCCGTCGATTGTTCGGGTACAAGCGGGTCTTCCGGTCTAAGCGGTTCCATGCTGGCTCTCCCCCTCTACACGACATAGTGCTCACTTCGAATCACCTGGGCCGCGATCTCCCGCTTGAGCGCGATCGTATCCGAGAGCGGCGCCCGCATGAGCTTCTTCAGCACGGACAACTGCATCTGCAAGCCGTCGCCCCGCTCCAAGGCAGCCAGCGCAGTTTTGGCAAGGCATTCCACACGCTCCATCGATTCCTGAATGAAGACCTCCGTCATTGCCGCGGCTAGCCTGGATTGATCCGCGTTTTTGTCTCGGCTCAGCATTTTCTGCGAACGCAGCAAGACGCTTTCCATCGCAAAGGTTTGAATCATCAAGTCGGCTAATACGCAAAGCACCTCCTGCTCCTGCTCAAGGCGCAGACCCAGCTTTTGAACGGCCAGTCCGCCGATGGCAAGGAATGTTCGTTTCGCTTGGGATACCCGGTATGCTTCCTTGCTTAGCGGCTCGTCGAAGCTTGGAAGAGGCATCGGCTGCAGCAGCTCGCTTTGCAGAGCCTGAACCCTCTCTAGCAATGGCAGCTCGCCTTTCATTGCCTTCTTCACCAGCGTGCCTGGAATCAACATGCGGTTGATTTCATTGGTCCCTTCAAAAATGCGGTTAATGCGGGAATCCCGGTAGATGCGCTCCACTTTGTATTCACGGATATAGCCGTAGCCTCCGTGAATTTGCACGCCCTCGTCAATGACGGCATCCAGCGCTTCGGAGGCAAACACCTTCACCATCGAGCATTCAATCGCGTATTCGCTGATCGCTTTGGCGGCGCGCATTCCCGCATCCGCAGCCGCGGATTCGCTCTCCTCGCCGGAATCGCGCAGCGTCTCATCGATGAAGCCTGCCGTCCGGTAGATCATGCTTTCCAGCGCGAACGTGCGGATGTTCATGTCCGCCAGCTTCGCGGCGATGAGGGGATAGCTTGAAATCGTCTTCCCGAACTGCTTGCGCGTATTCGCGTAGGAAGAGGCGAGCTCGATCGTCTCCTTTGCCGAGCCGAGACAAGCGGCGCCCAACTTGAACCGTCCGATATTCAAAATATTAAAGGCGATATGGTGCCCCTTCCCGATCTCGCCCAGCACGTTCTCGACCGGCACAGGGACATCCTCGAAGTAAAGCGGGCAGGTCGAGGAGCCCTTAATGCCCATCTTATGCTCCTCCGGCCCGACGCTGAACCCCGGCATCGTCCGTTCGACGATAAAAGCGGTAAACTTCTCCCCGTCGACTTTGGCGTAAACGATGAACACATCGGCGAAGCCAGCGTTTGTAATAAATATTTTGGAGCCGTTCAGCAAGTAATGCTTGCCGTCCTCCGACAGCTTGGCGGTCGTGCGCGCGCCCAGCGCGTCAGAGCCCGAGGCCGGTTCCGTCAAGCAGTAGGCCGCAATTTTGGACCCGTCGGCTAAATCCGGCAAATATTTGCGCTTCTGCTCCGGCGTTCCGAAAAAAACGATCGGGAGCGTCCCTATTCCCGTATGCGCGCCTACTGACAGAGCAAAAGAAGAGGATCTCGCAAGCGTCTCCGCCAAAAGCGTCGTGCTCACCTTGTCGAGACCGATCCCGCCGTACGCCTCCGGGACATCCGCGCCGAGCAGACCCAGCTCTCCGGCCTTCCGCATCAGCTCGACTGTCAGGTCGTAATTCAGCGCCTCGATCTCTTCGTCCTTCGGCTTCAATTCCGCCTCGAAAAACTGCTCGGCGGCAACCGACATCATACGCTGCTCCTCCGTGAAATCCTCGGGCGTTACGATCGATTCCGGTTTGCTCTCCTCTATTACAAATCGTCCGCCGAACCGTTTCGTATCCGTCATCTAAGCAGCCCTCCCTTTCGATTTCGATAAGATGAAGAGGCTATCCGGCCGAATGGGATCGGATTAGCCCGAATACACCTCAAGCACGCCGGCGGCGCCCATGCCGCCTCCGATACACATCGTAACGACGCCGATGCCGCCGCCTCTCCGCCCCAGCTCGTGAATAAGCGATACGGACAGCTTCGTGCCGGTGCAACCGAGCGGATGGCCAAGCGCAATGGCGCCGCCGTTCACGTTCACCCGCTCGTGATCGAGCTGAAGCTCCCGGATGATCGGTACGCACTGTGCGGCGAAAGCCTCATTCAGCTCGAACAAATCGACGTCTTGGACGGTTAATCCCGTTTTCCGAAGCGCCTTCGGTATCGCCTCGATCGGGCCGATTCCCATAATCTCAGGGGCGACACCCGCCACGCAGAAGCTCCGGAAAGCGGCAAGCGGCTTAAGTCCAAGCTCCTTCGCCCGCTTCCTGCTCGTCACGATGACCGCTGCGGCTCCGTCGCTCATTTGGGAGGAGTTCCCCGCCGTCACGGTTCCTTCTCTGGCGAACGAGGGCTTCAGCGGCGCAAGCGTATGGACGGTCGTCTCCGGCCGCACCCCTTCATCGATGCTGAAGGTGAACGACTTCTCCCACGGGCGGCCGTTATCGTCCGTGCCGGACCGTCTGGCATGAACGGGCACGATCTCTTCTTGGAATAGGCCCGCCGCTATTGCTGTCGCTGCTTTCTGATGGCTGGCAGCGGCGAAAGCATCCTGCGCCTCGCGGGATACGCCGTATCTGCGCGCCACCTCCTCTGCCGTATGGCCCATGCCCATGTATACCTCCGGCATCGCATCCACGATGCCGGGGTGCGGCGAAGGCCGAAAGCCCGTCATCGGCACATGGCTCATGCTCTCGACGCCGCCGGCCAGTATAACGTCCGCTTCGCCCAAGCGAATGCGCTCCGCCGCATATGCGATCGATTGCAGGCCGGACGCGCAGAACCGGTTGATCGTAACGGCGGGAGTCGTCACCGGCAGACCCGCGTATAACGCGATGATCCGCGCGATATTCAAGCCCTGCTCGCCCTCGGGCATCGCGCATCCGATAATGACGTCCTCTATCGTATGGGGGGACAGCTCCGGCACGCGTTCCAGAGCCCCCCGAAGCACCGCCCGGCCAAGATCCTCAGCTCTTGTCTCGGCGAGGCTGCCCTTGCTCGCTTTGCCCACCGCCGTCCGTACCGCCGACACGATGACGGCATCGCGCTCATTCTCCTCGAATCGCGCTTGCTTGCTCACCCAGATTCCCCCTTTATCAATTGCGAAGCGGCTTGCCTGTGGCAAGCATATGGCTCATGCGCTCCTGCGTCTTGCGTTCGCCGCACAAGCTGAGGAACGCCTCGCATTCCAAATCGAGCAGGTATTGCTCGCTAACCTCGGCTCCAGGCTTCACATCGCCGCCGGCCAGCACATGCGCCAGCTTGCCGCCGATGAGGGCGTCGTGCTCGCTGATCATGCCGGACAACCGCATCATCTGCACGCCCATCTTCAGCACCGCCACGCCTTCCCTGCCGGCAACGGGAATCCGCTCCTCCTGCTGCGGCGTATAGCCGGCCCGGTCCAGCTCCAGAACCGCCCGCTTTGCCTCTGCAATGCGCATATCCTGCCGCGCATTAACGCGGTCTTGAGGGCGTAGCAGCCCAAGCTTCACCGCATCGTGGCCGCTCGTCGACGCTTTCGCCATCGCGATCGTTTCGAATAAAGCATTCAGCGGCGGCTGCAAGTCGACGCCTCCTTTGCCGCCTCCCGCCGCCGCTTTCGCTCTTGCGGCAGCTAGCCCCGCCGCCTCCTTACAGCCGCCTCCCGCGGGAATAAGGCCGACTCCCGTCTCGACAAGGCCGAAGTAGGTCTCCGGCGACAAAATAATCTGATCCGCCGGCAAGCAGGCTTCCACGCCGCCGCCAAGCGTCATCCGATGAGGCGCGGCTACGACCGGACGGTCCAGCCGTTTAAGCCGAAGCATACTGTCCTGGAAGAAGCGAATAATTTCTTCCACCTCATCCCATTCCCCGTTCTGCGCTTCCATAAGCAGCAAGGCAAGGTTGGCTCCAACGCAGAAATTACGCCCCTCATTCGCCAGCACCAGTCCCCTCCAATTACGGGAAACCTCCTGCGCCGTCTGGCGGATGGCCGTCAAAATTTCCCCGCCGATCGCGTTATTCGGCGAATGGAATTCCAAACAAACGACATCGTCGCCGATATCGATGAGGCTGGCGCCCGTTGTGGACAGAACGGTTTTGCCCGATGCTTTTAAAGCGGACAATGATATGAGATCTTCCGGCGTCTTCTCCTCCGCATAACCCCCTCTTGTCGCAAAAAACCGTTTCTGATCGGCCGTCTTGTAAAAGCTGTCATGTCCGTCGGCCAGCCACGTCTCTACCCATTCCGGAATGGCGTCGCCTTCCCGCTTCATCCGGGCAACCGACTTCTCTAGCCCGATGGCGTCCCACAGCTCGAACGGGCCGAGCTCCCAGTTAAAGCCCCACCGCATCGCGCGGTCGATGTCCGCGATATTATCTGCAATGGCGCCGACCTGTGCGGCGGAATACAGCAGCGTCTTCTTCAAGGTCGACCAGGCGAACTGCGCATGCTTATGCGACGGATCGGCGGCGAGCAGCGCCTTCGCCTTGGCGGCGGCGCCTTTAGCCGCTTTGGCCGCGTCGATTATAGGAGAGCTCGCGCGAATTGGGTCGCCGTATTCCAGCGTATCGAGCCTCAGCGACTCGATCCGGCTGCGGCCGCCCTCTCCGCGCTGCTTGCGGTAGAAGCCTGCGCCGGATTTCTCGCCAAGCCGCCCGAGACCGACAAGCCGGGCCAGCAGCTCCGGTCTTTTGAATACTTCCCGCTCCTCCGCGTCCTCGCTTCTCTCCCGCACATTATCCACGACATGCAGCAGCGTATCGAGCCCGACCAAATCCAGCATGCGGAATGTCGCCGTCTTGGGCCTGCCCATCGCAGGACCCGTGAGCGCGTCAGCCTCCTCGACGGTCAGGCCGTACGCGAGCGTATCCGCCAGCGTAACGAGCATGCCGTAGGAGCCGATCCGGTTCGCGATAAAATTCGGCGTGTCCTTCGCCACCACAACGCCTTTGCCAAGCCGCTTCTCGCACAGCTCCGTCAGAAGCGCCACCGTCTCCGGATCGGTATCCTCCGACGGCACGATCTCAACGAGCTTCATATAACGCGGCGGGTTGAAGAAATGCGTCGCGGCGAAGTGCCGCCGGAATTCCAGGCTTCGCCCTTCCGCCATCGCGGAGACGGAAAGCCCGGACGTGTTCGTGCTGACCAGCGTGCCCGGCCTTCTCGCCGATTCGATCGCCTCCAGCACTTCTTTTTTTATATCAAGCCGTTCTACTACCGCCTCTACGATCCAGTCGACGTCTCCAAGCGCTTGGAGATGGTCGGTTAAATTGCCCGGCGTAATTCGATTCGTCCAGGCGGAATCGTAGAGCTGAGCGGGCTGCGCCTTAGCCATCCGCGCGACGGCCGCTGCGGACAAACGGTTGCGCACAGCTGCGTCGGAGAGCGTCAGCCCCTTCTTCTCCTCCTCGGCCGTCAAGCTTTGCGGGACAACGTCCAGCAAGAGCACCCGCATGCCCGCGTTCGCCAAGTGAGCGGCGATTCCCGCCCCCATAACGCCCGAGCCAATGACCGCCGCGTTTCGAATCGATCCTGACTTTTGGAGCTTGGAAGATGATGATTGCGGCATCGTCTAGCTTCACCTCTCCTTATTTAGTTAGGTTCAAGTTTGGGAAAACATCGTTATGTCTCTTTGCCCGACTGACCAGCCGCCTCCTTTAACCTTGGCTTTGGACGTTACTTCTGAGCTCGCCTGGCCTACCTCTTTCAGTAACCTCCTTTTTCGACGTTACTGTTGGGCTCGGCTGGCCTTCCCCCTTTAGTAACCTCCTTTTTCGACGTTACTGGTGGGCTCGGCTGGCCTACCTCTTTCAGTAACCTTCTTTTTCGACGTTACTGCAGAGCCCGACGGGAGTCCCACCTTCAGTAACCTCCTTTTTCGACGTTACTGCTGAGCTTGGCTGGCCTACCTCTTTCAGTAACCTCCTTTTTCGACGTTACTTCTGAGCTCGGCTGGCCTTCTCCCTTTAGTAACCTCCTTTTTCGACGTTACTGCTGAGCTCGACTGGCCACCCTCCTTCAGTAACCGACTTTTTTCGACGCTACTGCTGAGCCCGACAGGAGTCCCACCTTCAGTAACCGTGTTAATCGACGTTACTGCTGGGCTCGATTGGCCTCCCTCCTTCTGTAACCGCCTTTTTCGACGTTACTGCAGATCCCGACTAACCTACCTCTTTCAGTAACCTCCTCTTTCGACGTTACTGGTGGGCCGAGCACCTACAAACAGGCAGCGTCAGCCCCCTGAAAAGCCAACCTGCGAGCAGCGCATCAAAACGAACTAACTGCCGAATACGCTTTCAGCAAGCAGCTCCGCAACGTCGCGAGCCGTTACCTGACCATCCTCCTGCAGCGTCTTGAGACCGTCCTCCATCATCGTCAGGCAGTAAGGGCATGCTGAGCTGATAACGGAAGGACGCACCTCCAGCGCTTGGGCTGTGCGGGCATAGTTGACCCTGGTACCGGCATGCTCCTCCATCCACATGAGTCCGCCGCCTGCACCGCAGCACATGCCGTTTGGCCCGGAACGCTCCATCTCTTCGAGCTCAACGCCCGGAATGGCCCGGAGCAAACTGCGCGGCGCTTCATAGGTGTCGTTATAGCGGCCTAAGTAGCAGGAATCGTGCACCGTTACCCTCTCGCGCACCGCAAATTTCGGCTTCAGCCTCCCTTCCTGCAGCAGCCTTGCGAGCAATTGGGTATGATGCTCCACACGGACGTCCGGGCTAAGCCCGAAGTCGGGATACTCGTTTTTGAACGTATTGAATGTATGCGGGCATGCGGTCACGATTTGCTTGACGCCGTATTTCTCCAGCGTCTCGATATTTTCGCGGCACAGCTCCTGGAACAGAAGCTCGTTGCCGATCCGCCTTGCCGTGTCACCGGAGCTGCGCTCCTCATTGCCAAGCGTCGCGAAGTCGACTCCCGCCTCGTTAAGCAGCCTCACCAGATCGAACATAACCCGTCGGCTGCGGTTGTCATAGGCGCCCATCGAACCGGCCCACAGCAGAATCTCCGGCATACGCCCCTTCGTTTTACGCTCCGCCATCGTCTCAACGCGAATGCCGGTCTTCTGCTCGCATTCGTCAAGCCATGCGGCTCTTTCCGCGCGGGGCAGTCCCCAAGGGTTGCTCTGCCGCTCGATGTTCTGAAGCGCGCGCTGCCCATCGGACGGCAGCCTGCCTTCCATAAGCACGAGATAACGGCGCATGTCGATAATTTTGTCCACGTGCTCATTGCCGACCGGACATTGCTCCTCACAGTTGCGGCAGGTGGTGCAAGCCCACAGCTCATCCTCCGTCATCACGTCGCCGATGAGCTCCAGCTCCTCCGCTTTGGCGCCTTCCCGTCTCGCCCAAGCGGCTCCTTGGACCGTCATCGTCGGAGAAATATTCGTCCGGTACGATGCTTCCTCGCTTTCCCCCTGCACTTCCCAAGCGGGCATGACCGCCCCCATGACATGGGCGTCCGACAGCGGCGACTTCGATCCCGCCCATAAGCCGGCGGGCAGCCATGGAGATTTGGACGTAAGCGCGGCGCCCTTCTCCGTCAGGTGGTCCCTCAGCTTCACAATCAGATGCATCGGCGACAGCAGCTTGCCGGTGCTGGCCGCGGGACAAACGTTGGTGCAACGCCCGCATTCCACACACGCGTACAAATCCAGCAGCTGCTTTTGGTTAAAATGCTCAATCTTTCCCGCTCCGAAGGTCTCCGCTTCCTCATTCTCCAAATCAAGCGGCGTTAACCGTCCATGCGGCTCGTTGCGGCGGAACCATAGGTTGACCGGCGCCGTCAACAGGTGAAAATGCTTGGATTGCGGGACATACAGCAGAAATCCGAGCAGCACAAGCAAATGCAGCCACCAAAACAGCTCGAACCCGGCGTGCGCAGCCACGCTCCCCTCCTGCACGCCCGCCTGATGCAGCAGCCTCGAGAGCGGCTCGCTGACCGGCGCGAATTCCCGCGCAACAGACTCAGCCTCTCCTACCGCCAGCCGTTCGAAGGATAGGGACAGCAAAATGGTCAGCATCAGCGAGCCGATGAACCACATGACAAGAGACGGCTTCCAGCCGCGCTTCAGCCGGGGCAGCTTCTCTCCATACCGCCGGTAGGCCCCGTACAACACCGCAAGGAGCACCAGCGAGACCGTCATCTCCTGCGACCACGAGAAATACGGGTACAGCGGAAGGGGAAGCGGTTCTCCGCCGCTTAATCCTTTCCAGATGAGGTCGATCGCGCCGAACTGCAGCATGATAAAGCCGTAAAAATAAATCAAATGCGCAAGCCCGCTCCGGACATCCTTCAGCAGCTTGCGGTGGCCGAATACTTCCCGGGCGAAGCCGCGCCCGCGCTTCGGTGTATGCCTCTCGAATTTGAAGGGAACACCGAGCCTTATGTAGCGGACCCGTCTGAGCACGACGGCCGCGAACATCCATACCGCACATCCGACAAGCAGCGCAAACAGCGCCCATCTGATCAGCATCACGTTCGCATGGACATCCGCGAGAAATAAGCTCACCTCCCCGGACAGCGTCTCCCCATGCAGCTGCAGCGCCTGCCACATTCCTGTCATTCGCACAGCCCTCCCCCCCTGTTCAGCCGCCCCGCTTAGCTCCTGCGGGGCTTTTGTTCGACTGAATCGGACAAGCATTTAAAGCGCTTTCAAAAATATCCGCGGTGCTCCATATATATGACCTATCGCTCATGAACATGCTTTTGGCGAGGGAATCTGGAAGCGGTCTATTCGGCCTGCATCCGACATAAGGTAGCACTGATGGACAGTCAAATCCTTCTGACAAGGCTAATCCGCCGGGTCAGAGCTTCCAGGAGGCTTCTATGCTGAAAATTGTTGTTCTCCTTAAGCAAACCTTCGACACCGAGGAAAAAATAACCGTCACGCCCCAAGGCGTAGATGAGCGCGACGCAAAATTCGTCATTAATCCCTACGACGAATATGCGCTCGAGGAAGGGATCCGCCTCAAGGAAAAGCTGGGCGGCGAAGTCATTGTCGTCACGTGCGGAGAGGAACGCGCGCAGGAAGCGCTCCGAACCGCTCTCGCCGTCGGTGCGGACGAGGCGGTCCGCGTCGATGCGGCCGGCTTGCCGGACGATAGCTTTGCAATCGCGGAGGCGCTTGCGGCGGTTATCAAGCCGCTTGCCCCAGACCTGCTGCTCGCCGGGCTGTTCGCCGTCGACACAGGCTCCGGCAGCGTGGCGCTGCAGGTTGCGGAGCGTCTCGGCCTTCCTCATGCGTCGGCTGCGCTCAAGCTGACGGTCGGTTCTGCCGCTGAGCTTGGCCTGACCCGCCCGGCCGAAGCGCAGCGCTATGCGCTTGTCGAGCGCGACGCGGAGGGCGACACCGAGACCGTGGCTCTCCCGCTGCCCGCGCTCGTCACCGCCCAGCAAGGCTTGAACGAGCCGCGTTACCCGTCGCTTCCCGGCATCATGAAGGCGAAGCGCAAGCCGCTGCGCACGGTAGACTTATCCGAGCTCGGGCTTAGCGCGGCGGCGCGCACCGTCCGGACCGCCCTCTTCCCTCCGCCGCCCCGCGCCGCAGGCAAACGGATCGCGGGCTCGCCGGCGGAGCAAGCCGCCGAGCTCGTAAAGCTGCTGCAATCGGAAGCCAAGGTGCTGTAGCCGCGGCCACTGCCGCAAATGGAAAGGAGCTGCAAGCGTATGAGCAGAACGATTCTTGTATTCGCCGAGCGCCGCGACGGACAGCTGCGGCGCGTCGCTTTCGAGGCGCTGGGCGCAGCCAGGCGCCTCGCGGGCGAGGACGGCGCGGTGCACGCCGTCCTCGCCGGGTCCGGCGTCGCGGCGGAAGACGCCGCCGCGCTGCAGGCGCGAGGGGCGGACGTCGTCCATATCGCCGACGATCCGTCCCTCAAGGACTATGCGCCCGAGGCGTACCTCGCCGCTCTGGGCGCAGCCATGGATGCGGTAAGGCCGGACGCGCTGCTGCTCGGCCATACCGGCGTGGGGCGCGACCTCGCGCCCCGCGTGGCCGCGGCCTACGGCGCCGGCCACATCGCCGATGTCACCGCCATCGAAGCCTCCTCCGGCGATGACATCGGCTTCATCCGCCCGCTCTACGCCGGCAAGGCGTTCGAGCGGCGCAGCTTCGCGCCGGGGCGCCCGTGGGTCGTCACGGTGCGCCCGAACAACCTGCCGCCGGCGGAGCCAGCGGATGCCGGCGCACGAGGCGGCGGCTCGGCGCAAGCGCTCGCTTACGCGCCGCCGCCGCTGCTCACCGCCGTGCGCGGCGTGCTTCGCCGCGCCAGCGGGCAGCTCGATCTCGCCGAAGCCGACGTCGTCGTCTCCGGCGGCAGAGGCGTGCGCAGCGCGGCGGGCTTCGAGCCGCTGCGCGCGCTGGCGGACGCGCTCGGCGGCGCGGTAGGCGCGTCCCGCGCCGCCTGCGACGCCGGCTACTGCGACTATGCCCTCCAGATCGGGCAGACCGGCAAAGTGGTGACGCCGCAGCTGTACATCGCCTGCGGCATCAGCGGCGCGATTCAGCATCTGGCCGGCATGAGCCAGTCGCGCACGATCATCGCCATTAACAAGGATCCCGACGCCCCCATCTTCGGGGTGGCGGACTATGGCATCGTCGGCGATCTGTTCGAGGTCGTGCCGCTTCTAACCGCCGAAGTGCTGCGCGTCCGCTCGAGCTAATACGACCGTTACGCGAGAAGAGCCCCGGCTTCAGCCGAGGCTCTTCTTATGTGTCTATGGTTAGTGCGATGCTCCCAGAGGCAACAGACGGCGATGAAAGGCTATAACGACAACGCCTTCGGCTGCCGGCGCCGCCTGTATGCCGCAACCGTCATCGACGCGGCGAGCAGCGCGCAAATCCCGTACATGGACGGATACGAGACGAGGTCCGCAACCGGTCCCATGAGCATTCCCCCCATCGATACGCCTAAATCCGCCGAAGCGATGAACAACCCGATCCGTTCGTTGCGGCCCGCCTTCGGAAGCACGAACGTCAAATACGTGGTTAGCGTCGGATAGAGAAGCGCCTGCGCGATTCCGATGAACACGGCCCCGGCATAAAAGTAACCGGCTCCGTGAGACGCCGCAAGGCTCAGACAAGCCGCCCCTGCGGCCAAAACGAGCATCATCCCCATCATCAAGAGCGGCCGCCACTTGCCGTCGGAGGGGATTTTTGCCCTCAGCGTAAACCGGGATCCAACAACGACAGCCGCTTGAAGCATGAGAAAGACACCCGCATTCCCGCCCTTTACTTGCTCCGCGTACAACGGCACAAAGACAGAGGCCGCTCCAAATACGGCGGAAGCCGCCAGCATCAAGACGCTGCATTTGACCAGCTCGGGATGCCTGAACCATCCGGCGAAGCCTTTCATCGCGGCTGCCGTTCCCTGATCTTCCCGGTCAGGGGCAGCTTCCTCCTTCGCGTCAATCTTCGCGCTGAAGCCTACCGCGACCGTACTGACAGCGATAAAAAGCATAGCGGCGGTAAAATAGGCCGAATTCCCCGCCTGCCATATGCCGAGCGCGAGCAGCGGCCCAAATATGCCTGGTATGTACGAGCATAGAGAATACATGGAAATGCCCTGCGAGCGGTGCTCGTCCGGCAGCGCGTCAATCATGCCGAGCTGCAGCGCCATCGAAAAAAAAGCCGTGCAAACGCCCTGCAGCACCCGCGCCGCGAAATATCCTTCCAATCCGGTACATGTATAAAGCAACAGCGCCGACCCGTTGATCACTAAAACCGCGCGAAGCACTTTGACCGGGCCATATTTTTGAATGAAGCGCCCTGCCCACGGCCGAAAAAGCATGGTGGTAAACAAATACGCGCCCATGATGATCCCAATCGCCGAATTGGCGGCGCCGAGCGAATCGCCTTTTAACGGAATGAGGACCGTAAGTATCGCGTTTGCGCTAAAATAGAGCAGCGTTAATCCATATAGCCGCATAAACGGCCAAGCAAGCGCCCCTTTCACACTCCGACTCCTTTCCATAAACCGCTTGGCCCCCCGCAGCCCGCATCATTACCTAATGACCATCTTCAGCATGTGTTGAGCATACGGAGACTGCACCTCTTTCAACCGGTTCACTCCGATCATTTCCTCCAAACGTCCTTCCCGAATGAACATCACCCTATCGCAAAGATAGGCGGCAGCCTCGATGTCGTGCGTAATAAAGATATATCCCATCCCGTACAGCTTCCTCAAATCCTTTAACAGATCAAGCACCTGGACTTGCACGGATCCGTCAAGCGAGCTGATCGCCTCGTCCAGTACGATGCACTGCGGTTCGGCGGCCACGGCCCTTGCGATGCACACCCGCTGAGCCTCCCCGCCTGACAGCTCGTGAGGATATTTGACCCGATAAGCCGGGTCCAGCCCGACCTGAAAGAGCAGGGAATCGATCTTGCCGTGATGATTAAAATGTCGCCCGTATCGGGTCGTAAGCGGCTCCAACACTATTTTTTCCACAGTATAGAAAGGGTTCATGGACGAAGTATAATCCTGGAACACGGCGCTGATCTTGCCTAATCTGGCCTTGCGGTCCGCTACGTTTCGGCCATCGAAGCGTACCGTTCCGCCATCCGGCTTCTCGATGCCCAGAAGCAGCCTCGCCAGCGTCGATTTTCCGCTCCCGCTTTCGCCGATCACGC
This sequence comes from Paenibacillus nanensis, assembly GCF_003583765.1. Lineage (GTDB taxonomy): Bacteria > Bacillota > Bacilli > Paenibacillales > Paenibacillaceae > Pristimantibacillus > Pristimantibacillus nanensis. The sequence continues at coordinate 328,537 of NZ_QXQA01000001.1, read as the reverse complement.
CCAGACATTCCCCCGGCATCCAATCGAAGCTGATGCCGTGCAGCACCTGCTTCTTTTCCCTCGAGAGCATCCCGCCTTTGCGGTAGCTTTTTTGCACGCGGTGAACATGAAGCATCTCTACTCCCCCATCACTTGGCGAAAATGCTGATGCAGCGACAGCTTTGCCGTTACCAGGCTGCGGGTATAATCATGCTGCGCTTTTGTAAATACGGCGCCTGTGGTCCCATGCTCGACGATGCGCCCATCCTTCATAACCAAAACCTCATCCGCGATTTTTCGAACGACGCCCAAATCGTGCGAAATAAATATCATCGTGCTGCCGAGTCGCTCCCTGAGCCGGATGAACTGCTCCACCACTTCGTATTGCGAGACCGTATCAAGGGCCGTCGTCGGTTCGTCGGCAATGACGACGTCGGGCTCCAGAACGAGCGTCAGCGCAATCATCACCCTCTGCAGCATGCCGCCGGAAAGCTGGTGCGGATAGGCGTTCATGACGTCCATCGGTGCGTTCAGCCTCACGCTTTCGAGCGCGCGCTTCATTCGCCCGGTCATTTCGCTCTTGCTCCAATCGAAATGCTCAGCCAGCGTCTCTATCAAATGAACGCCTACAGCGCGGGAAGGGTCGAAGGCTCGCATGCCGTGCTGCATAATCATGCACAGCCGCCTCCCCCTCCTTCTTCTCATTTCCTGCTCCGGCAGCTTCGCCAGATTTTCTCCGCCCAGCCAAATGTCCCCGGCCTGCTCGATTCCGGGTTTATTTAAACGCATAATCGCTCTGCAGGTTAACGACTTTCCGCTCCCGCTCTCGCCTACGATCGCCAGACAGCTTCCCTTTTTCACGTCAAAGGAGCTATCCGGAATAATAACTTTCCCGGTGCTTCGCTCCCTTATGGTCAGCTTCCTGATTTCCAGCATGTTCACCATGAGTCTTAGGCCACCTCTTTTCTTTCCAGCCTGCCGGCTGCGGCTTCGGCCATGCTTCGTTCTTTTCGGCTCGAGGCCGCGAGCTTCGGATCTACTGCGGCTTGAAACGCATCGGACAGGAAGTTGATGGCCAATACGACAATAATGATCGCAAGTCCCGGCGCCAGCATAAATTCGGGCTTCGAAAACATAACCTCCCTGGCTTCGTTCAGCATCATTCCCCATTCCGCTTTAGGAGCTTGAATGCCTAGCCCGAGGAAGGAAAAGCCCGAGATTTGCAGAACCATCGAGCCGAAAGAGCTGCTCGCGATGACGGCAATGTCGGGCAGCGCGGCCGGAATCAGATGCTTCCTCATTATGGCCGCGTTGCCGACGCCGGCAACCTTGGCGAACTTCACATAGTCGGATTCGCTGAATTGCATGACGGATGTTCTAATAATACGGGCGAACCAAGCCCATTTGAGCAATAGAAACGCCATCAAAATATGTTCAAGCCCGACTCCGAAAATGCCGACAACCGCGAGGGTCATCACATAGCTCGGAAAAGAAAGCATCACGTCGCATATCCGCATCAGAATGACATCCGTCTTACCTCTGAAGTAGCCCGCAACAAAACCGATCACTGCTCCGAGCAGCACGGACAGCAGCAGCGCCGCCAGCACCCCCAATACGCTGGGCTGTATGCCATAAATCAGCCGGGATAAGATGCACCTGCCCAGATGATCGTTGCCCAGCCAATATTCCCATGAAGCGGACGCGTACCGAAGCTCCATATGAACTTCTTCGGGATCATGCGGCGCGAAGACCGGAGCAAAAATGCCAACGGTCATTACGGCGACAAGAATCGCGAACGAGGCCGCCGCCACCCTGTCTTTGAGCACGTTTTTTAAGAACATCATGACCGATCATTCCTTAACTTGGGATTCAGCGCCGCGTTCAAGATGTCCGAGGCCGTATTAAACAGAACGAAGGCTGCCGCCAAAACGAGCACATAGGCCTGAATGACCGGAAAATCTCTGCCCAAGATGGCGTTGACGCTTAGCGTGCCGAGTCCCGGCCATGCGAATATATTTTCAACGACGACTGTGCTTCCGAGAATAATAGGAACCGCCATGCAGAACACCGATACGGCTACCTGCAAGGAATTTCTAACGATGCGCGCTCTCACCTTTTTCTCCGGCAATCCGCACGCCCTTCCGTACATCGCGTAATCTTCATTCATGTTGCTCAAGACGGAGCTTCGAATGATCCGGAAGTAGATGCCCGCGTAGCTGACCGTGATCAATGCGACCGGCAAAATATAGCTCCGGTAGGAATCCATTCCGCTCGTCGGCAGCAGATCCAGCTTCACGGAGAAATACCAGATCATCAGGGTGCCAAGCCAGTACGACGGCATCGAAGTGAGAAAGAAGAAAAGGCCTCTGAGTGATCGGTCGATCATTTTCCCTGCCCTCCATGCGCAATAGACGCCAAATCCTATCGATACGGCAATGATTGCGGCCACCGAGACGACCGTCAGCTTGATCGTGTTGAATAACGCGGGACCCAGCTGCGACCATACCGGCTTGCCCGTTATATAAGAGCTTCCAAAATCGAATTGCAGGCAAGAGGCAAGCCAGTTGGAATAACGGACTAGAAAAGGCTGGTCCATTCCGAGGGCCGTCTTCGTTTCCGCAATCAGCTCATCCGTTATTTTCGGCACGCCCTGCGCATGCAGAACCACTTCCGCCGGATCCATCGGCGACAGCTGAATAAAGGCGAACGTAAAAAACGATACCGCAAGCAGCAAAGGAATGGATTGAAGAATCCGCTTGACCATATACAATCCCATGGCTGCCCTCTACTCGAATGCCATCTGCTCGAACGGCAGCTCGAATTGCGTCTGCTTAAAGGAAATGCCCTTCAAGCCTTTCGGGGCCACGACAGTTACGCTTCCGTTCGTAATCGGAATAAAGACCGCTTCGTCATGAACGATTGTCAGAATATCCTTGTATAGCGCCTTTCGAGTTTCATCGTCCGAGGAGACCATCACTTGCTCGATTTTTTCATACAGCTCTTCCGCGTTTGCAATGCCGCTTGTCGTATGTAAGTAGGAGGCTTCGGAAGTAAAGGCGGCGATCGTGCTTTGCGGGTCGTATGCGAGACCCCAGGTTTGGTTGAACAGCAGGTCGTAGTCGCCCGTCGATCTCCGGTTCGCGATGGAAGCCGACTCCTCGCCGATTAACTCAAGCTGCATCCCGATCTGCTTCGCCGTGCTTTGGATATACTCCGCCTGCGACTTCTGCGATGAGGAGTTGACGTCATAGTAAAGCTTCATGGCGAGCGGCGCGCCATCCTTCATGCGAATCTCTCCGCCGTCCCTCAGCTGCCAGCCGGCATTCTCGAGAATCGTCTTAGCCTTCTCTAGGTCAAAGTCCCGCTTGGCGAGATCAACCTTTGCGTAATTGACGTTAGGCGCAAACAAAGTATGCGCGGCAGATTCCGTCCCGCTGAATATTTGCTTGCGGATCGTCTCTCTGTCGACCGCATGCCATAACGCTTCGCGGACCGCCGTTTCCTTCACCGGGCTGCTCGCGCTGCTGTTCGCCACAATCATTTTCGTATTCATGGGCTCGCTTCGAACCAGCTGATAATCCCCGCTGTCCGCCAAGCTGTTCATCGCTTCGATATCGATGCTGTCCGTTCCCCGGTCGTCCGTAAAGACGAAGTTGACTTCGCCTTTTTGCAAAGCCAAGAAGGTCGTTTCGCCCGCAGGCAGCACCTTCGCCGTAATTTTTTTTATGGCCGGCGCGCCGCCCCAATAATGGTCATTGGCCTCGAATACGGCGTATTGCTCGGTTTGATGCTCGGCGAGCTTATAAGGACCCGTCCCGTGATAACCGTTCACGCCGTCCTTCGTTTCCCCGTTCTTGAAGTCCTTCGGCGATAAAAAGACGTACGGCCTCGTCATCGACAATTCTTCGAGCGCCGGATAATAAGGCTCCGATAACACCAGCTCGACCGTGTCTTCGTCAATGACGCTGCAGCTGACAATTTTGGTCGAAAGCTTGATCCAGGCGTGCTTTTCCGCATTGCGCTGCACCGCTTCGATATTTAGCTTGACGGCCTCCGCGTTAAAGGGTTCGCCGTCATGGAACGTCACATTTTTCCTAAGATGAAACGTGTAGACCTTGCCGTCCTCCGAAATGTCCCATGACTCGGCAAGCAGCGGTTTGATGCCTTCCTTCGTGTTCTCCACCAACGATTCGTACACCATTCCTTGCGCCGGCATGGATCCCGGATACAAGTGGGGATTCATATCGTTAATATCCTTTGCCGTCGCGTAGATCAGCTCTTGGCCGTTATTCGGGCTCCCCGACCGTTCCGCTTGCCCGCCGCTGCACGCCGTAAGCAGCACGCATACCGCAATTATCGATGATAAGACGGCGGCGTTTTTTCTTCTCATGGCTCCCTCTCCTTTAATAGTAATTATTACGATTTAATCTCAGGAAAAATCATAATCATTTCCACGTCCACTGTCAATACTATTCGTAATAATTACGATAAATACCTGTGAACATGCGCTCGAATAAACGCAGCAAGGCCCCCAGCCATTACAGCCGGGGGCCTTGCTTGATTGTAGGCTTAAGCGAAATCCGGTACCGCGATTTCGTTAATGCAGTCGGGGGACTCGTACCATTCGTCGCGGACGGCGTTGGTGACGGGATAAGAGCGCATGAGATAACCCTCCATCGCCTCCAAATGCTTGCGAAGCCTGCTGAATTCCGTCAGCTTCGGATCCAGCCAATCCTCGACGCCTTCCTCGTCGAGAATAACAGGGACGCGCGGCTGCCAGACGGACATCGAGCCCGATGCCTCGGCCGTCAGCATCGTGACGGCCCGCACCTCTTTGCCGTTCACATGGCGCCAGCAATCATAAATGCCGGCAATCGCAAGCAGCGGCTGCGTCGGCACGACGGTATGCATCGCTCTCGGATCGCGTTCATTGCCGAACGTCTTTTGCCCGTAGAAGCCGCTGCACGGAATAATGCACCGCTGGCGCTTCAGCATCCGCTGCAGAAACGGCTTCTCTCCTAACGTCGAATGGTCCGTATTCACCGAATCTTTAGCCCAGAACGGGAATAGTCCCCACCTTGAATCCTGAAGCACCCGCGTATCGTGCCTGTCGTTCATTATGATCGATACGGTCTGGGTCGGGGTGATGTTGAATCGGCTCGCATGCCCGTGCATCACCTTCTGTATGCCGAACTTCTCCATGATCTGTCCTATTTCCGCTGTCAATGAAAACCGTTCAATCATCGCTATCGCTCCTTCGCCCTTAGCTGGGTAATGAATCCAGTGTTTGTAGAGCGGAGGAAAATTATTCATGTTAAGCTGCATGCAGCTACGTAGTAAAGCGTTTACGGAATTTCAAAGGCGGCATGCCCGTATGCGCCGCGAACAATCTGGAGAAATGCGGTGTCTGGCGGAACCCCGTCTCCTCGGCGATTCTCGCGATCGTCCAATCCGTTTTGATCAGCAGAAGCTTCGCCTGATCGAGCCGGTAATAGAGTAAATATTGCTGCGGCGTGCACCCGAATACCTCGGTCATGCAGCGCGTGATATAGTTGGTGTGCAGCTCCAGCACCTCGCTTAGCATCGCATTGCTGATTGGCGAGCGATAATTCAGCTTCAGGTAAGCGGCGGCGCGCTCCGCAATCGATACGGCTGCTCGGGCCGCGTCGGAGCGCCAGCCTTCGTCAAGCATTAGAAGCAAATGCAAGAACCGCTGCTGCCGGTCCCAGAACGCCCCGTGCGAGGAGCTCTTGGCGGCCTCGTGCAGCTGCGCGAATATTTGCTTTGCTTCATCCGGATAGGAAAGCTTCATTTTTTTGGGCAATCGGATCGCGTACGTATAGTAATCGCCTCGAATCGTTCCCGGCTGATGATCCTCGGTCTCCTCCCAGGCGCCCACCGTCTGAAAATGCACCCAATCGAACACCGTCTCCTCCGAGCAGGGACGGAACGAATAATGCCATCGGTCAGGCCGCAGAATGAGAGCGTCGCCGGGCATTAACGTCCATTTGCGGTCTTCCTCGGCTACATAAAGCGTCCCTTCGTTCACGAACAAGAGGTCAAAGACGCCCAAATTCGTACGATTCGGGTGCTCTTCGCCGGCCTGATAGGTAATACGGTTCGATTCTATAAAAAAAGGAAGCGGCGGCGACCGAAACGTTAACAATAATTCGTCTGACAAGCTGATCTCTCCTTCGATGCGCAGCATCGTTGCATCGTTGCAATTCCCGTGAATACTGCCATGTTACTTGAAGAGCCGAGCTTTTGTCCATACTATCTTTCGCGGCTTTTTCCATAAAAAAAGCCGCGTCATCCGCCCTCTTCGGGCAGTAACGAAGCTTTATACGGCCTAGATTAAATTTCTAATGTCCGGACTCCATGGAAAAGCGTCGCCATGTACAAGGTGTTCCCGCGGAGATCGACATCCGTCACCGGAAAGCCTGTCTCTACCGCCAACAGGATCAGTCTGTCGGCGATGTAAGCAAGCTTATATAAGCCATGGTCGGTGCACGCATAGGTTACGCCCTCTTTGACAGCTACGGAAAATACGAAACGCCGTCCGAACTGGATAAGCTCGAACCGCCCCTTTTTGTCGCCGACAATGAGTTCCCCCCTGTCGCTCGCTCCGATCAGATGGCCGCGGTAGACAGCCAAGCTGGTCACGCTCCGGTTCAGCTCGAAGCTTGCCCATTCGTCCATAAACCGGTCGTACAGCGATATCCCGCTGTTATGCCCGACGATCACATACTGCGGCAAGTTCAAAAAATCGTAAACCTTTAAGCCCTCGCAGCACAGCTGCCCCCATTTCGATCCCGTTCGAACCCATATTCCGTCATCCGTGGCGGCGTAACACGCGCCTCCAATCCTTTTATATTGATAACAGGGCAGCGATAATCCGTCCTTCTCCCATTGCTCCCCCGCCCATTCGTACAATCCGTCTGCCGTGCAGGCATGCAGCAGCTCCTGGTGCAGGCCAAGTCTGTAAATATTTGCGTAATCTTGAAGCCCTGAACCAAGCTTATCCCACTTGTAGTTGTGATCGATCTCATATACGCCGTAACCGACGGACGCCGCGAACACCCCGAAAGAGCTTGCCTTCACGGAGGAAAACGGGAATAGCATCCAGTTCCACGGCTTCTTGGTTTCGGTTTGCATCTATCTTCACCCTCTTTGCGCTCGTTTTCTTACCGCCCATCAATTGATAACCGTTCTCACTTTCAGTATGGTGTTATGATAACCATTCTCAAATACAATGTCAACTCTGCGGAAATCCGCCCATTTTTTAAAAAATGGTGAAATGCCTATGCGCCCGCCCGTCTACACCCAAGCAAAACTATGTATTCGCCCGTAGTATAAAGAAAATCACCTAGGAGGTGCTCCAACTGAAGTACGTGACCAAGCGTAAAATCAGCAAACGCGGCTTCAAGAAACGGACCGTCTTTATTAAGCATATTTCAGGCGGTAAAGCTTCGAGCAAGCGAAGAAGACATAAGAAGCTGCCGACTTATAGTCGTAAAAAAATTGCCGTATCCAAGACAAAACTTAGGCCTCTTCAGCAGCACCAGCAGCAACCGGAGCTTGAAGTGGATATCTCCCGGCTCCGTGAAGAGTTTATCGGTCCTGCCGGACCTCCCGGACCGCCAGGACCACCCGGACCTCCAGGGCCTCCTGGAGAACGCGGAAAGAAAGGCGATGACGGCGACCGGGGCAAGCGCGGACATACCGGCGCGACCGGACCTGCGGGACCGCCGGGGCCAATGGGACCTGCAGGGCCTAGGGGGCCTGCGGGGCCTCCCGGAGCAACCGGGGCGACTGGCCCCCGTGGAGCTGACGGTCAACCTGGCGGACCTCCGGGGCCGCAGGGACCCACTGGCGCAACCGGCGCCACTGGCGCTCAGGGACCTATTGGGCCGCAAGGGCCCGCGGGTGCTCAGGGACCGGCTGGACCGCAAGGGCCGCAAGGCATTCAAGGTGACCCTGGCCCGCAGGGACCGCAAGGACTCCGGGGACCGGTCGGGCCGCAAGGGCCGCAAGGGCCGCAAGGCGCTGCCGGACCTCAGGGACCTGTCGGACCTCAAGGTCCAATCGGCAACACCGGCGCGACCGGCGCTACAGGAGCAACGGGGGAACGCGGTCCTCAGGGCGCCGTTGGACCGCAAGGGCCGCAAGGTGAAGCTGGCCCTCAAGGGCCGGCCGGACTGCAAGGACCACAAGGACTGCAAGGACCGGTTGGTCCACAGGGGCCAATTGGCAACACCGGCCCTACGGGTGCGACCGGCGAAGCCGGACCGACCGGACCGACCGGCGCTACTGGAGCTACGGGAGCTACCGGAGCGACTGGCGCGACTGGTCCGACAGGAGCGACGGGCGCAACCGGTGCAGGTGAGCCGGGGCCGACCGGGCCAACGGGAGCTACTGGCGCCACGGGTGCGACCGGTGCGACGGGGGCTACAGGCGCAGGAGAACCAGGGCCGACCGGACCGACCGGAGCCACAGGCGCTACAGGGGCAACGGGCGCGACTGGCGTGACTGGTGCTACCGGCGCTACCGGTCCAACTGGAGCCACAGGTGCTACTGGCGCTACTGGCGCGACAGGTTCGCCGGGCATTGGAGCAATTCTTCCTTTTGCATCCGGATTGCCGGTTGAATTGACAACGGTTCTTGGCGGATTGGCAGGCACTGCCGGGCTAATCGGATTCGGCTCGAGCGCGCCTACACTTAATGTACTTGGAGAAACGCTCGAGTTAACAGGCGCTGCGGGAACCTTGCTGAACTTCGCATTCCCCGTGCCGCGAGACAGCGCCATAACTGGAATTGCCGCCTATTTCAGCACAACCGCCGCAATAAGCCTGCTCGGATCGGAAGTTACGATAGTTGCCCAATTGTATCGTTCAACAACACCAGATAATATCTTTAGTCCGATTCCAGGAGCCCTTGTCACGCTCAGCCCTCCCCTTACTGGGCTTGTTGAGGTCGGGGAAAACAGTTCTGATGCGGTATCCGGGCTAAACATTCCCGTAGCTGCGGGAACTCGTCTTCTGATGGTATTCTCGGCTACCGCCACTGGTCTTTCTCTTGTTAATACAGTCATCGGGTATGCCAGCGCCGGCGTATCCCTGGCTTAGGCTTCAAGGTCAAGCGTTGTATGATACGCTTGGCCTTTTATTTTGTATGTCCGACCATTTTTATAAGTTTCCTCCCAACCCCTATAAACGCACATACATGATTCCCTTCCTCTTCGTACAATGAGACAAACGAATGGGAGGTGTGTCATTCTGAATTTTCAATCACGTAAACGAAAGACAATCAAAATTACGAAAAAACAAAAGCTCTCGAAAAAGCCTAATCTATCCATTCATTCTAGTAGAATCTCGCGTTGCTTCAAGAAGAAGGAGAAGCACAAGCATCACGGGCATCATGAGCATCACGGGCACGAACATCACGAACATCATGAGCATCATGGACATCATGGACTAAACAAACTATTTAAAGTTACGGGCCCTGTAGGCTCCGCTACCGTCGGTTTAGGTGAACGGTTGAACTTCGAATCAGACTCAATCGATATCGTCGTGACGGAAGGCTCGGCAAATGTTCGCCTTGAAGTGCCGCCGCCTCCGCCTGGACCACGCGGACCGCGCGGGCCTAGAGGCGAAGAAGGAAAGAAAGGCAAACGAGGTAAACGAGGCAAACGAGGCGAAACTGGTGCAACTGGCGCTACGGGAGCTACAGGAGCTACGGGAGCAACTGGCGCGACTGGGGCTACTGGAGCTACGGGAGCTACGGGAGCAACTGGCGCGACTGGGGCTACTGGAGCTACGGGAGCAACTGGCGCGACTGGGGCTACAGGCGGAACTGGACCGACGGGGCCAACTGGACCAACGGGTGTAACTGGCGGCACAGGGCCAACCGGACCGACGGGCGGCACCGGACCGACGGGGCCAACTGGACCGACGGGCGGCACCGGACCGACGGGGCCGACTGGACCGACGGGCGGCACTGGACCAACGGGGCCGACTGGACCAACTGGCGGCACTGGACCGACAGGGCCAACTGGACCAACTGGCGGCACTGGACCGACAGGGCCAACTGGACCAACTGGTGAAACAGGCGGTACTGGACCAACAGGGCCAACTGGACCAACGGGCGGCACTGGACCGACAGGGCCAACCGGACCAACTGGTGTAACAGGCGGTACTGGACCAACGGGGCCGACTGGACCAACTGGCGGCACTGGACCGACAGGGCCAACTGGACCAACTGGTGAAACAGGCGGTACTGGACCAACGGGCGGCACTGGACCGACAGGGCCAACTGGACCAACGGGCGGCACTGGACCGACAGGGCCAACCGGACCGACTGGTGTAACCGGTGGAACAGGACCAACAGGGCCAACCGGACCGACTGGTGTAACCGGTGGAACGGGGCCGACTGGACCAACCGGCGGCACGGGTCCGACTGGGCCAACTGGACCGACAGGTGAAACTGGCGCAGCAGGCGCTACAGGCGCTGAAGGTGCGACTGGACCAACTGGACCAACTGGGCCTACGGGTGCTGACGGCGCGACAGGTGCAACAGGCGTTACTGGTGCGACAGGTGCAACAGGCGCTACTGGTGCAACGGGAGCTGACGGTGCGACCGGTCCAACTGGGCCGACGGGGCCGACCGGAGCTGATGGCGCGACTGGCGCGACTGGTGCGACAGGTGCAACAGGCGCGACTGGTGCAACGGGAGCTGACGGTGCGACCGGTCCAACTGGGCCGACGGGGCCGACCGGAGCTGATGGCGCGACTGGCGCGACTGGTGCGACTGGTGCTACAGGCGCGACTGGTGCAACGGGAGCTGACGGTGCGACCGGTCCAACTGGGCCGACGGGACCGACGGGGCCGACCGGACCGACCGGACCGACCGGACCGTCCGGAGCTCCGGGAGAACTCGAAAGTTTCGTTACAGCATGGAGAGTATTTAGTGGCACGGGTACCGACACAGTGCCACCGGAAACACCGATTACGTTTACCAATGGATTTGAAGTCGGAACGGCATTTACGTTTACGCCACCATCAAGCACAATTACGATCAATGAAACCGGCTATTATGAAGTGAATTTTGCTGTCCACAACGCAGGCGATGCAATGGGCTTCAGCCTCGAGCTTGGCGGTATAAGTGTCACTACCTTACCTTTCACAGGCCAGGGCGGCGGACCGGTTACAGGCGAAATAATAATTCAAGTCACCACTGTACCTGTTACTCTTCAACTCGTGAACTCCGATACAACGAACCCTACACAATTACACGGCAATACAAATGCAACCATTACCGTCAAAAAAATCAGCTCTCTCTAACAATTAAAGGACCGAGCGCTTCAAGCGTTCAGTCCTTTTTTTGCTTCAAAATACTTGTTTACGGCAGCTTTATTTTAAACAGCAAATTAAATTTACAGGTTTAAGATCGTAAGGATCGACGATTCTAAATTTAAGTGAAATTGCACGAATCAATAGGAAGTTTTTCGCGATATCTGAATGTGCAAGTGTTTTTGAACAGATTGTTTACTACAGGCTCTATTCATTTGTATACATCTACCAGATGCTAATAGTATATAAGCATTCCGTACGAATAACGTAATTAAGAGGCTCTTCAACTCTATAAACCCAAAAGTCAAGCACTAAGCGACGCCACTGCCCTCTCCTTATAAATAACCATTTTTTAGAATTCCCCCCCCCTCCTCCTCTAAACGCACATACGCTTATCCTTTATTGATCGTACTATGAACCAAACTCAAGGGAGGTGTATGATTCTGGATTTTAATACACGCAAACGAAGAACCATCATCATCACAAAAAAACGGAATTCTTCAAAAAAATCTTCATTATCGATCCATTCATCCAAAAAAGAAAAAAAGGAAGAGAAGAAGCGCTCAAGAAAACATCATCGCTCAGAAACATTATTTAAAGTGACAGGCCCTATAGGCTCCGCTAAAGTCGGTCTAGGAGAACGATTGAATTTCGAATCCGATTCGATCGATATCGTCGTAACGGAAGGCTCCGCAAATGTTCGTCTTGAAGTGCCTCCTCCACCGCCTGGGCCACGCGGACCTCGAGGTAAAGAAGGAAAACGAGGAAAACGAGGAAAGCGTGGCGCGACTGGAGCAACAGGTGCTACTGGTGCTACTGGTGCTACTGGTGCTACTGGTGCTACTGGCGCGACTGGTGCTACTGGTGCTACTGGTGCTACTGGTGCTACTGGCGCTACTGGCGCTACTGGCGCTACTGGCGCAACAGGTGCCACTGGCCCTACAGGGCCAACTGGTGCGACTGGACAAACTGGACCGACTGGGCCAAGTGGATCGACAGGCGGCACTGGACCGACTGGACCAACCGGACCGACGGGCGGCACTGGACCGACTGGACCAACCGGACCGACAGGCGGCACAGGGCCAACTGGACCGACGGGCGGTACAGGGCCAACTGGACCAACTGGACCGACGGGCGGCACTGGACCAACGGGACCAACCGGACCGACGGGCGGCACAGGGCCGACCGGACCAACCGGACCGACGGGCGGTACAGGGCCAACGGGACCAACTGGACCAACCGGATCGACTGGCGGTACAGGGCCAACGGGACCAACTGGACCGACGGGCGGCACAGGACCGACGGGACCAACTGGACCGACGGGCGGCACAGGGCCGACGGGACCAACCGGACCAACTGGCGGCACAGGGCCGACGGGACCAACCGGATCGACTGGCGGTACAGGTCCAACTGGACCAACTGGACCGACGGGCGGCACAGGGCCGACGGGACCAACCGGACCAACTGGCGCTGACGGTGCAACCGGAGCAACAGGCGCTGACGGCGTTACAGGACCGACGGGACCGACGGGACCAACCGGCACTTTTGACACCGGCGAAGGGCTCTTTAATGTTCTTGGCCCAACGGGTGCTGCTACAGTAGCACTTGGAGAAAATTTAATTTTTGAATCTGATTCGATCGAAATTACAGTCACTGATGGTTCTGCCATCGTCCGGCTAGAAGCTCCTTTTGGAACAACGGGACCGACGGGGCCAACCGGGGCCGCTGGCGCGACTGGTGCAACTGGACCGACGGGACCGACTGGCGCAACTGGCGCGACTGGCGCTGACGGCGCAACCGGACCGACGGGACCGACTGGCGCTACTGGCGCTACTGGCGCGACTGGCGCTACTGGTGCTACCGGCGCTGACGGCGCGACTGGACCAACAGGGCCGACTGGCGCGACTGGTGCTACTGGCGCTGACGGCGCGACTGGACCAACTGGACCAACAGGGCCGACTGGCGCTACTGGTGCAACCGGCGCTGACGGCGCGACTGGACCAACTGGACCAACAGGGCCGACTGGCGCTACCGGTGCAACCGGCGCTGACGGCGCGACTGGACCAACAGGGCCGACTGGCGCTACTGGTGCAACCGGCGCTGACGGCGCGACTGGACCAACAGGGCCGACTGGCGCTACTGGTGCAACCGGCGCTGACGGTGCAACCGGACCGACGGGACCGACTGGCGCTACTGGCGCGACTGGCGCTACCGGCGCTGACGGCGCGACTGGACCAACAGGGCCGACTGGCGCGACTGGTGCAACCGGCGCTGACGGCGCGACGGGACCAACAGGGCCGACTGGCGCGACTGGTGCAACCGGCGCTGACGGCGCGACGGGACCAACTGGACCAACAGGGCCGACTGGCGCGACTGGTGCAACCGGCGCTGACGGTGCAACCGGACCGACGGGACCGACTGGCGCGACTGGTGCGACTGGTGCGACTGGAGCTACTGGCGCTGCCGGCGCGACGGGACCAACTGGACCAACAGGGCCGACTGGCGCGACTGGTGCAACCGGCGCTGACGGTGCAACCGGACCGACGGGACCGACTGGTGCGACTGGAGCTACTGGTGCTGACGGCGCGACGGGACCAACTGGACCAACAGGGCCGACTGGCGCAACTGGCGCTGACGGTGCAACCGGACCGACGGGACCAACTGGTGCGACTGGCGCTGACGGCGCAACCGGACCGACGGGACCAACTGGTGCGACTGGCGCTGACGGTGCAACCGGACCAACAGGCGCTGATGGCGCGACTGGACCTACCGGACCTACTGGACCGACGGGACCAACCGGTGCGACTGGCGCTGACGGCGCGACCGGACCAACTGGACCGACGGGACCGACTGGCGCTGACGGCGCAACCGGAGCAACAGGTGCTGATGGCGCGACTGGACCGACGGGACCAACCGGACCGACCGGTGCTGACGGCGCAACCGGAGCAACGGGAGCTGACGGCGCGACTGGACCGACGGGACCAACCGGGCCGACTGGCGCTGACGGTGCAACCGGAGCAACAGGTGCTGACGGGGCGACGGGACCAACCGGGCCGACGGGTGCTGACGGGGCGACGGGACCAACCGGGCCGACGGGTGCTGACGGGGCGACGGGACCGACCGGACCGACGGGCGCTGACGGGGCGACGGGGCCGACAGGGCCAACAGGACCAACTGGGCCGACAGGTGAAACTGGAGTTGACGGTGCAACTGGACCGACCGGACCGACCGGACCAACCGGACCGACCGGACCAACCGGACCGACAGGGCCAACAGGAGACACTGGCGAAACCTTTGCACCAGCAGCTGCACATTTCAGTAACGGAGCAGCCATCACCATCGGTGCTGATACAAGAATTCCACTCGTTACTCAGAGCATAGAACCAGCATTAACATTTACTAACGCCGCTGGTCTCATCACGATAAATCAGGATGGCATTTATGTCATTTCCTATATGGTAATCATTGATGGAGACCAAACTGCTAACTTCGCAATTCAGCTTAATTCGACAACCGTCTTAACTGGCTCCTCCGGAGGTACAGCCAGCCCTGAAGCCAGCCCACAATCATTCTCCGGTTTTGTTATGCGAAGATTAGTGACAGGGGACACTATCGAAATAATTAATAATGGTACTAGCGATATTACTTTGACAGGCTTACTTGATGGAGTTGCAGTAGACAGCAGTTCACTTACAATAGCAAAAGTCGGAGATTAAGTACGTTTAGCTTGGATTTCATAGGCCATCCAGATTCGTCTGGCTGGCCTTTTTTTTGCAAAATAACTATTGAGGAAAATATCTGTTCTATTAGAAAGGCAATTTCATATGGAATTTAACTCTAATCTGCCCAGTTTCAAATTTCACATCTTTTATAGAGATGACCTCATCTGCTGGCAAGTCAATAGGAATTGAAACCTTTTCGAGTATGTCACTCGGCAATCTTATACTTTTCAAAGACAAGTCTTTCGGCTCCAATATCAATTGGTGATCCTCCCACTTCAGTCCATACTCAGCTCGGATCTGTGCAGGAATTTTTTGACGATACGTCACATTTAGATCGGCAATCATTCGATCCTCTACTAAATGAAACTTAGCGCCTTCAACCCTCACATCCTCTTTTATGATTGGATCCAAATGTTTCTTAATCAAATTGTTTACATCCTCTTCCGTCAGCACGAGCTCCGGCTTCAGCTCTTTCACCATGTCGAGCGCCTTCTGCTTTACGTCGATTGGGCTATAGTTAAGATTCAGCTGTTGATCCGGCGCAATATAACGGAGCAGCCCCCAAATTGCGCCCCCCACTATTATGACTAATACAACTAACGTTATAAAAAGCCTCTTAAACACTCTTCCCATCATACACCCTCCCCCTGCTCTAGCAAGACATTCCCATCAATTATTTTGCAGACCGTCCCTACATTCTCTCTGACATAATGGTATAATGAATCATTAAAAAGTCAAAGTCTTGCGCTTAACCGGAAGGAAGGTTACGTAATGGGAGTCCATTCTAATTCATATTATCGCATTGGTCTGGAAGAGATTGTTCAAGCGCAGATGCATCTAAAGGATGTCATCTCCCGAACGCCTCTGCAATATAATCGCGTTCTATCCGAACGATACAACTGCCAGGTTTGGCTGAAACGGGAAGATCTTCAGGTTGTTCGTTCGTTCAAAATAAGAGGAGCCTACCACCTTATGCGCTCCCTGACACCGGAAGAAATTACGCAAGGCGTCGTGTGCGCAAGCGCCGGTAATCACGCCCAGGGCGTGGCCTATTCGTGTCAGGCGCTCGGCATTCCAGGCAAAATCTACATGCCTAGCACTACGCCTAGACAAAAGGTGAAGCAGGTCGCCTTTTTCGGCGGAGATATGGTTGAGGTTATTTTAACCGGGGATACGTTCGACGACGCGTACGCAGAGGCTATCGCGGAGAGCAAGCGGAGTAACATGGCTTTCATCCATCCTTTTGATGACCGCAAAATCATTGCCGGCAACGGTACAGTCGGTCAGGAGCTGATGGAAAAAGCGGAGACGGCCCCTAACTTTATATTCGTAACGGTCGGCGGTGGCGGACTCGCAGCAGGCGTCGCTTCTTACGTCAAAACGGTATCGCCCGATACCCGCATTATCGGCGTTGAGCCCGAGGGTGCCCCATCCCTGCGCGTTTCCCTCGATGCCGGCGAGGTCGTGCCGCTTGAACAAATTGACAAATTCGTGGACGGCGCTGCCGTGAAACGAATCGGCGACCTGACCTTCTCCATATGCCAAGAGCTCCTTGATGATGTAGTCGTCGTTCCGGAAGGTAAAGTATGTACGACGATGCTCGATCTGTACAACGAGAACGCCATCGTCGCTGAGCCTGCCGGTGCGCTTCCGATTGCCGCGCTTGACGCTTACCGTGATCAAATCGCAGGCAAAACGGTCGTATGCGTAGTGAGCGGAGGCAATAATGACGTCGACCGGATGCAGGAAATTAAGGAACGCTCGTTGATTTACGAAGGGTATAAGCATTATTTTATGGTCAACTTCCCTCAAAGAGCCGGAGCTTTAAGAGAATTTCTAGACCAGGTGCTTGGACCTAACGATGACATCACCCGCTTCGAATATACGAAAAAATCAAACAAAGATAATGGTCCCGCGCTCGTCGGCATCGAGCTCAAGCACCGGGAGGACTACTTGCCCCTCGTTGATCGCATGACGAAAAAAGGCTTTCAATTTCTAGAGCTGAACAAAGACCCCGTATTATTCAACTTACTTATTTGACCATGGACGCAAAGGAGCCCGAGATTTCGAATCTCGGGCTTTGATTATGATTGATGGCAAAACGGTTGACTATAACCGCCAAAAACGACGTTACCGCACAATTTCCAAACCAGATCGACCTCGTATAAAGACGATACTTACCAAGCGTACGCTCGCGGCGCGTCCCCGCCAGGACCCGGGAAGATCTCGTCGATTCGCTTCAGCGTCTCCTCGCTCAGCTCGAGCTCGACTGCGCGGAGGGAGCGCTCGAATTGCTCCAGCGTACGGACGCCGATAATCGGCGCGGTAACGGCCGGGTTATGCAGCAGCCATGCCAGCGAGACCAGGTCCTCCGGCTCGCCGATCTCGTCGCACAGCTTCGCATAAGCGTCTAGCTGCGCGCGATGCTTTTCGAGACGCTTGTCGTCGCCGCTTCTGCGTCCGCCGCCTTTGCGGCGGTGATTGCCCGCGAGCAAGCCCCCGTCAAGCGGACTCCACGGAATAACGCCCAGCCCAAGCGCCTGCGAGGCCGGAAGCACTTCAAGCTCCGGAAGCCTGCACAGCAAATTATACTTGTGCTGCTCCGATACAAGGCCCAGCCTTCCTCTCGCCTTCGCTTCCCCTTGCGCGACCGCAATGTCCCAGCCGGCGAAGTTGCTGGACCCGACATAACCGATTTTACCCTGCATTTGCGCGATTTCAAACGCATCCCACAGCTCATTCCAGCTGACGTTGCGGTCAACGTGATGCATTTGGTACAGCTCGATATGATCGGTCTGCAGCCGCTTCAGAGAACCCTCTAAATGACGTCGGATTTTGTAAGCGGACAGCCCTTGCTCACGGTTCGGACCGTCATATGTATCATGCATATCGCCATACACTTTAGTAGCCAGGACGGTACGTTCTCTCCGCCCCTCTCCCTCTTTGAACCACCTGCCGATAATTTCCTCCGTTCGGCCGGCATTTTCTCCCCATCCGTAAATATTCGCCGTATCGAAGAAGTTAATGCCGGCATCAAGCGCCGCATCCATAATTCGGAACGCTTCCCTTTCATCGGTGTCAACGCCGAAATTCATCGTACCGAGACACAGCTTGCTGACCTTGAGGCCGGATCGGCCCAGATAAGTATACTTCACAAGCTTTCACTCCTTTTGTTTAGGGTTCGTTAAATGAGGACGGATATTACAATTCCTACACAAAAATAATATAAAGGATCCAAAGTAAATTCACATCTATTTTACAATACAAATTTACACTTTAGGATAGGAGGTGCGGCATGCTGCTACAATCCCAAGCCCGTTTACCTAAATTGCTAATCGTGTACGCTTCTTACGGCGAAGGACATATTCAAGCCGCCAAGGCGCTTCGTGACGCATGCGCCGATTACGGGGAGCACCAGATTGTCATGTGCGATCTCATGGCCGAATCGCATCCTTGGCTGAACGAAATGACCAGGCGTTTTTATCAAAGCAGTTATACTCATCTCCCCTATCTATACGGGTGGATGTACGACATTACCAAGCCGATGAAGCACAATTCGCTGTTCGGCAGCTGGCTGCACTCCTTCGGCCGTCAGAAGGTTCGGCAGCTGCTGCAGAAGGAGAAGCCCGATGCGGTAGTGTACACCTTCCCTTTTTATGCCCATCAAAGCTTGAAAAATCCAAGCAAACGCGTCCCTTCCTTTTCGGTCATAACCGATTTCGATCTGCACTGCCGCTGGGTCCATCCCAGCATTGACCGGTACTATGTCGCTACTCCCGATTTAAGCAGCGAGCTTCGGCAGCTCGGCATTCATCCGCAAAATATTAAAGTAAGCGGCATTCCCCTAAAAAAAGGGTTTCAGGCCGCTACCCGCGCGGCTGAGCTCTATGCCAAATACGGGCTGCAGGCGGGAAATCCGACCGCCCTCGTCATGGCCGGCGCGCAAGGCGTCTTGCCCCATGTGCTGGAAATGTGCGAAACGATGCTGCTTCGGGCTCCCGAGCTTCAAATTGCGCTGGTATGCGGACGGAATGACCTCTTGCATTCAGCCGCGGTCGAGCGCTTCCGGCAGCATCCCGCCGCAAGCCGTCTTCACGCGTTTGGCTACATGAACGACATTCACGAGCTAATGGCGATTTCGGATTGCCTGGTGACGAAACCCGGCGGCGTGACGCTGGCCGAAGCGATTGCCGCCGAATTGCCGGCTTTTATTTACCGGCCGGTTCCCGGCCAAGAGAAGCAAAACGCTCTGTATCTCCAATCCAAAGGAGCGGCTATTGTCTCCAACGATATGGATGATTTAATTAACCAGATGCTTGAACTTGTCCATGACCCGATGCGGCTCATGAATATGAGATTCCACATCCGCAAGCTGCAGCCGAAGGATAGCCACCCCTCCGTCTCCGCCGCTCAGACCATCGTTTTGGATATTGTATCCAAATTACGTATAATAAATCATGCATCACTCTTTTGATGACATGGACGGCAAAGGAGCTTATTACGTGGCTAAACGTCAAATATTCGGAGTAGGGGCGAACATGCTGCTCCTCTCCGTCATTTTATTTATTGTGGAATTCGTAAGAGGAGCGGTCTTGGTCAGCCTGCTGCCGATCTATGGCGCCGAGACGCTTGGACTATCTCCCGATGTCATCGGCGTCGCTATTTCCGCTCACTATATTACCGATACCCTGCTCAAAATTATGATCGGTTATTTGTTAGACCGGTTCTCCCCTCGTCTTATCGTGCAAATCAGCCTTATTGTGGCGTTAGCCGGCGTCTACGCGCTGCAATTCGCCGATCTGCCCTGGATGTTCATCGGCGCGGCGGCGATATACGGCATCGGGATGTCGCCGATTTGGATCGTATGTTTAACGAAAGTAACGGACGAGCACCGGGCAACGCAAATGGGCTACTTATACACCGTTTGGCTCTTTGGACTCGGCAGCGGGCCGATTATATGCAACATCCTGCTCGATTACAGCTCAGCGATGACGTACAATCTGCTCATTTTGCTTTCTGCGGCCGCCGTCGTTCTGTCCTTCTTCATGCGAGGCGGCCGTGAGACCGCCGTGCTAAACCGTATACCGATACGCGAGCAATTAACGGCGCTTCGGGAGAGAATCATCGCAATGCGGCTGCTCTTGCCTGGCATGATTCTGCAGACGGTCGGTGCAAGCATGCTGATTCCGATCCTGCCCACGTTCGCTACGAACAAGCTAGGCCTGACCGGCGCCCAATATTCGATCCTGCTTACCGCCGGCGGCTTATGCGCCGTAGCCGGGATGATACCGATGGGCAAGCTGTCGGACATGCTGGGCGGCAAACGCTGGTTCCTTGTATCCGGATTCGCTTCCTTCGCGATCGGTCTTTACCTACTGGCATGGGGGCTTTCCTTCTGGTATTGTTTTGTTATTGCGGTAGTCCTTGGATTGTCCTATGCCGCAATATTGCCAACTTGGAACGCGATGCTTGCTTCATACGTACCACCTAAGCAAGAAGGGATTGGCTGGGGACTTCTATCCACCTTCGAAGGCATCGGTGTCATGATCGGACCGATACTAGGCGGCGTCCTCGCTTTATGGGGCGGCGAAACAACCGTATTTTGGACAAGCGCAGTGTTGTTCGGTTTAATTGGCGTCTATTATTCAACTTTGAAACAGGGCGGGGTACATTAACGTTATGAGTCATTTGCAGAATTGGATCAATGATCTGAAGGAGATGGATGTCGACAGCATACAGAAAACGCTTGAAGGCTATTCGCAATTCGGACCTTTGCCGGGCATCGCGCTTCCATTCGTGGAATCGTTCCTTCCCTTCCTGCCGCTGATCGTCATTATTGCGGCTAACGCCAACATCTATGGGCTTGGGCTCGGCTTTCTTTTCTCCTGGATCGGCGTTACGGCAGGCGCTCTCTGCGTCTTCCTGATATGCCGTTCTCTTGGGCGAAATGTCAAAACGAAGCTGATGCGGCGGTTCCCGAAATCGGAGCGGTTTTTCAACTGGATTGAACGAAGGGGCTTTACCCCGTTATTTCTGCTTGCCTGCTTCCCTTTTACGCCATCTGTCGTCATCACGGTTATTTCCGGATTAAGCAAGGTTCCCTTTCATACTTTCCTCCTCGCGACCATTATGGGGAAAGCCGTCATGATCTTTGTTATTTCGATTATCAGCTTCGACATCGGCAATCTAGTGGATGAGCCTTGGCGTATTTTCGTATCCATCACGGCTGTCCTCGTTATGTGGTTCGGAGGCAAAAAGCTGGAGAGCCGTTATCAGATTAACGGATGAGGCACACAGGCGGAGCGCAGCTTAACGTGTGGGTCGACATAGGCGCGACCTCGGTCGTGCTTCTCCTCGCCGCCCTCTTATTAGGTGCGATGTTTATATTTATCAAGGCGGCGTCCGACGATGATTCGGGCAAGTACAAAATGCTTCGGGAGATGGTCGAAACGATCTTCGGGACGCCCGCTCATTTACGAAGCGGCGGCGGACAAGAAGCCGCGAATCAGGCAGTTGAAGCCAACGGTAAGGCAAAGGTTCCTGCTCAAACGGCAGCCTTCCGCGAGCCTTGTCCGGCATGCGGAGCGGAAGTGACGGAAAAAGACGACGTATGCCCTTCCTGCGAGCTGCGATTGTTATAACGCTTATATATTCGAACCTCCCGTGGCACACTAATCCTGATCTTCATCACGTAAGATCATGATTAATCCTGCAAAGGAGCGATACCCATGTCCGGAAAGCATCTATCCGACCGCCAAAGGGCTGCCAGCAAGGCACAATCGTTAGCCGACCGCAACCTCGCAAGCAAAGAACGCGCGAGCGAGCAGCAATCGGACGCGGACCGCGCGGCGGTACCGAAGCACGGTCTGTAAGGCGCCGCGCTTCTTAGGACAGTGTGAGGAGGGGAATGGCAATGAGCAACGAAAAAAAACAAATGAATCCCATATCCGGCGAACCGGTAGAGGCTGACGGCGTCTATCAGAACGAATGGGGCCGCCCCGAGCGTTTAGAACGCGGTGAGCGTTTCCCGGCCGACCCCATTATGGGCAGCACGGAGTGGAAGCAAGTCGAGCTCGTGTTCGATAATCATCATGAGGGCCGCACCGATCAACGGCTTATCCCTCACGATGACGATGATGATCCCGAAGCGCATATGCAGCATCCAAGACGTCATAAGGGAAGCAATAAGACCGATAAGCAATAGAATCGTCTAGGCTCACAGGAACAGGAAACGGGAGGTAAGCTGCAGCTGCACGGCTGGCAGAAACCTCCCGTTTTTTATCGATGTTAAGCGTTGCTGCTAAAGAGCTGAAGCTCAGTCCTTGCTGTTTCGATTCCGTTCACCCATAAGGTGAACACATGCAGCCCCTCGTAATGCTTGCGTGTCGTCAGGTCCGCAAAGCGGTGAACCCGCTTTCCCGACGCCTTCTCACCGGACGCATATTCGCGGTCGGACAGCAGAAACCGCTTCATGGACGTTTTCCCTCCGGCCTTGACGAAATCGATGCCGTATTCGATCCGCAGCTTAAGCTTCCCTGCATTTTGCTGCGTATTTTGTCCGGTCACATGAAAGCTGTAACGAAGCTCGACTTCGCCTCCGATTTGCGCTTCCCCGCTCGAAAGGGTTAGGACTGCATCATGGACCAAGCTCTCCGCCGTACCGGCTCCTTCTTCTTGTCCCGCATAGCCGAACAGCGCCATCACTCTAGGTTCCGCCTGTTTGATTAGAGTACGGCATGCGTGCCGTATAATCCAGTCCGTCCGCTCATTCCGCCCCTTCCAGCGCTCGGCAAGCTCGATCACAAGCTGGGGATGATCCTTGGCAATATCGTTTAAGTGATTCGCGACGCTTTTGCGGACATATAATGACGGATCCGCCTTCAGTTTGTTCAGCAGCGGAATCATCGGCGCAGGATCCCGCTTAAAAAGCGTAAGCGCTTGTCCCCAAGGCAGACGCGGCCTCGAGCCCTCGCTCGACAGTCTCCGGACATGTTCGTTCGGATGCTCTGCCCACTGTAGCAGCTGCGGGATCATCCGGTCCGGATGCTCGCTAATAAAAGGCCTTACCGCAAACTCTGACGAGGAACGCTGCGTAAAGCGGGCCAAAGCCTCCATCGAGAGCTCCCAGTCCTGCTCCTGTCTTCCGTATACCTCAACGAAATCCGGGAAGAACAGGTACGGAAAGCCGACACATGCGCCGTCAATCTTGTATAGAATGCCGATGGCCTCCCGGTAATCGCTCGGCAGGTTTGCTCCTAAAGCCTCCGTAATTCTCCGTATACGCGGCTTCAGCTCTAACGTCTCCCAGTCGTCTCTCCGCGCATCCGCTGCAAATTTCACCTTATCGAACGGCGTCCAAGCTTCCTCCAGGCGGGAACCGAAATCTTCAAGGAACGTTCCGTCATACATATGCTTCAATGGTTCAGCCATCTCTTATTCCTCCTGGCGGCGACAATGCCAAACATGCTTTTCGACTAAGAACATATGTTTGGATATAAGAGATATATCACAGATGATGCACTTTCCGCAAGCGGTCCCCATCCGGGTTCGATTAGACGGACCGGGATTTCAAAAACTTGATTTTCGTATCCGCCGGGTAGCGGTGAGGCAGCCGAATGGTAAATGTCGTTCCGACGCCCACCTGGCTTTCCGCGAATATGTGCCCTTCGTGGTTGTCGATGATTTTATAGGTCACCATGAGTCCGAGCCCGGTGCCTTTCTCCTTCGTCGTGTAAAATGGCTGTCCCATCTTCGAAAGCTGCTCCTGAGGGATGCCTATCCCTTCGTCTTGAATCCGAATGCCGACCGTCGCATGGTCCTCTAAAAATGCCCGTATTTTAACATGGCCCCCGTTTTGCATCGATTCGATGGCGTTTTTCAATAGATTCAAAAATACTTGCCGAAGCTGAGGCCTCACTCCCATTACCCATAGCGGATGATCGCCAACCTCGTTCACGTATACCATTTTAACGTTGTGCTGCTTGGCAATCTGACTCAGATTTCCGATCGTCTCTTTCATCAAGCTGCGAATATCGATATAGACGTATTCATAGGCTTGCGGCTTTGAGAGCATCAACAGCTCGCTGATGATCGTTTCGATATGCACCAGTTCCCCATGCATGACCGAATAGTAACGGTCGTGGGGAATTCGCCCGGTAGCCATCAGCTGCATGAAGCCTTTGAGCGAGGTGAGCGGATTCCGAATTTCATGCGCAATGCCTGCCGCCAGCTGGCCCGCAATGGAAAGCTTCTCCGTCTTAATTAGAAGCTCCTCGTTTTTCTTCCGTTCGGAGATGTCCCGAATGATCACCTGCTCGATTGGAGAGCCGTACATCGTGGCGCGGACTCGAACCATCTCCGCATGAATGAGCTTACCGGTTAACGACCTCCACACCACCTCGACGGGTTTCATCGATTCCGGACTTGCCGGCATCTCCGCATCAAGCCAGGCTGAGATTTCAGCATGATCGCTTTCTTCCAGCCAATCATAAATGCTGCGGCCGATCAGCTCGCCTTCATGAGACGCCTCGAACAGCCGCAGGCCCGACGGGTTCATATAGTCCCATTTGCCTTCTTTAATAAGCGCGATGGTATCCATGGAGTTCTCGACAAGCAGCTTATATCGTTCGTCGATTACCGCGAGCTTCCTCGTGCTTATCCAAGTGATAAGGCTGAAGCTGATGATCATAAACGTGCACATGCCGATTACATAAGCCAGCATGAACATATATTCATTAACCCGCTCAACCGTCATCATTCCCCGATATTCCACGGTAATGGCTCGCATGCCAAGCAGGTGCATCGTGAGATTGGAGACGCCAAGCGCGACGCTGCCGGCGATTCTGTAGTACCGCGGCTTTCGGTTAAGCAGCAGAATGGTTATGTATGAGCCTGCCAAACTCATGATAAATGACAAGACGAACCAAAGCATATCGACGGCATAGTCCTGTACGTCACTCGAAAAGATCTGCGTATAATGAAGGGTCATTGAGGAGAGTGCGATTAGAAAGGCAGCCATCCCCTCTCTAATGCGGGAGCTTGAGCGATCCCGGTAGAGGAAATAAAGTCCGGTAAACGTTAGGAGCACGGAAACCGCCAATGTCGCTACGATGCTCCAATCGAGCGTCAGCACATAGTCGGACGCAAGCAAAGAGATGACATGCATCGTCCATGAACCCAAGCTAAAAACAAGCGAAGCACCTATCATCCAATTGAAAAATTTTTTCGAATCGTATGGCTTTATATACTCAACCATACTCATCATCGTGAAGGTTGCGTAACACATAATCGTTAATGCTAATAACAGATAGTAGAGATTCCCAAGACCTATGTGTTCATTCATTTCGCACCCCCTGGACTATAGATAGGTAAACTCACCTATTTTCTTCGACAAATTTCCAAAAAATCCTTTTTTTCTTTTCGGTAAATCTGGCGGTTTTTGTTGATTTTAGGGGGAGGTAGGCCTTTTTCAGCTTGCCAATCTCGTATAGCAATGCTAGATTTGGTTCATACTACATATTACTAGGGTTAGACCTGATGTTACGGAGGCAATCTATCTATGAAAATGTTAAATGAATTCAAAGAGTTCGCCGTAAAAGGCAACGTCGTCGATCTTGCGGTAGGCGTCATTATCGGTGGCGCGTTCGGCAAAATCGTTACTTCGCTCGTTAACGATATTATTATGCCGCCGATCGGGGCGATTTTGGGGAAAGTCGATTTTAGAGATTTGCAGTGGAAGATACCGGTGGATACGTCCAACTTATCTGATCCTTCAACCGCTCCCGTAATCAAATACGGCCAGTTCATTAACGTTATTCTCGATTTTATCATTGTCGCGTTCTGTATTTTCATGCTTGTCAAAGTATTGAACAGGCTTCGCCGCAAGAAGGAGGAGCCGGAAGCGGTCAAGGCGGAACCGACCGAGAAGGAATGTCCCTATTGCTTGTCTCAGGTGCCGGTGAAGGCAACGCGCTGCAAGCATTGCACCTCCCACCTGGAGGCCGCGCCGAATGTCTAACGAAGAGCGCTTTGACATCTACGACGAAGACATGCGGCCGCTCGGCACCGCCACCCGGTCTGAAACGCATGCGAAAGGCTACTGGCACCGTTCCTTCCACTGCTGGGTTATACGGGCGGAGGACGGGCGCAGGTACGTATGGTTTCAGATGAGGCAGCTGATCAAGGATACGAATCCCGGCCGCTTCGATATTACGGTTGCCGGGCATCTCTCGGCCGGCGAGACGCTGCCGGATGCCGTTCGGGAGCTGGAGGAAGAGATCGGTATATCGGCCGAATTTGACGAGCTTATTCCGCTCGGGCAAGTTCGGGAGGACCTGAGCGGAGCCGTAAAGGGCCAACCGTTTATCGACCGGGAGGTCAGCGATGTGTTCGCGTTCGTCAGCGAAGCGCCGATGACGCAGCTGCGCCTGCAGCCTGAAGAGGTTGCCGGCGTTTATGAAGCGGAGATTGAGGAGCTGCTCGCGATATTCGAAGGAAGGCGCAGCGAGCTGGTTGTCCAGGGGGTGGAGCTGGCGGAGGAGCCGGGATCAGGCGCGCTCCAGCCAAGCTGCCGCAGCATTCGAGCCGATCAATTTGTCCCGCGGGACAACGCCTACTATGTAGATGTGATGAAGAAACTGCTGGCCCTGAAGCTTGAATAGAAGCATGAAGCGAGTTTTGAGGTGCATTCCGTGCCCTTGAGCCTCGCTTTTTTTTGTCCTCTAAAACGACTAGTTCTTAAGATCCAATTACGCCGCCAGCGGATGATCGAAACCTGCAAATCCAAATTTTTCTTTGGAAAACCTCCACATCTCTTCATAATAAAATGGGATGTGTCGATAAAAGCAGAATACTGTCGAATCTTACCAACATGGAGGCAAACTATGAGACAAAAGCTTAGCTTCAAGAACAGTTCCATTCGCTTCAAACTCATTATTCTGCTGCTCGTCATTTCTGTCATTCCCCTATTAGCAGCCACTTCCCTTTCTATTACCTACTTCAGTCGTACAACTGAAGCTGAAAATTTTGAAGTGCAGAAAAAAATCGCTTCGATTTATTCCGCTCAAATCGATGAGTGGATTCGAGACAAAGCTGCGAGGACGGAAACGCTCATCGCCAATCACCCGGAATTCGCCGAAGGCAGCACCGACAAGATTCTCCCGCTGCTTCGCACCATCAAAGAAAGCGATACCGATATTCAAAACATGAACTTTTTGAACCCGAATGGCACCGGCTTGGATATCGCAGGCGTTCCGATTGACGTCAGCGATCGCGCGCATTTCCTCGCTGCCAAGGAGTCCAAAAAAACATCGATCGGAGACATGCTTATCAGCAAGGTCACAAACAGCTATATTTTCCCCATCGACGTGCCCGTGCTGGACGCGTCAGGCAATCTAGCCGGCGTGATCGTGAGCACCGTCTCGCCTGACACGTTCGCCGTGTTGACGGACCAAATCAAGCTCCAGGAGAGCGGCTTCGGCTACCTTGTCTCCGGCAAGGGCGACTATTACACCTACCCGGACAAAGAACGGATCGGAAAGAACATAGCGGACTATCTTAACGACGCGGATGGTAAATTGTTTATCGATCGGCTCCTAGCAGAAGAGTCCGGAGCCCTTACATACCGCGATGAAAATGGCGTCAACATGTATAATCACTTCGAGACCATTCCAGGAACGAGCTGGAAGCTCGTCGTCTCTGTCCCAGAGCCCGAAGTGCTGGAATCGGTGAACCAATCGCGGAACCTATCGATTGTTATCGTCGCGGTCGTCGCGCTGCTTACAGTCGCGATTGCCGTTATTGCTTCCCGGTATATTTCGAATATGGCGCTTACGATTACGAGCTTCATGAAAAAAGTTGCCGAAGGCAACTTAACGGAGCGGCTGAAGTCCGATTCCCGTGACGAAATCGGACAGCTGAAGAACAGCATTAACGTCATGCTCGACGCTTTCTCCACAACGGTCGAAAAGATTAATACATCAATAGCCGGCGTTGCTGCTGCCAGCGAGAAGCTGAAATTATCGTCGGAGCAATCCGATATGCTCTCCCGCGAAATCGGCAGCACGATCAAGGCCATTGCGGAAGGCACGGCTAACCAGCTGGCCGCTTCGGAGCAAACGGCGACGGCATCGGAAGAAATGGCTGGCGGGGTTCAACGCATCGCGGAGTCTTCCGGCGCCGTATCGGAACATGCTTCCAACGTTATGCAAGAGGTGGAGCAAGGCAATGTGGAGCTTCGGCAAGCAGTCAAGCAAATTCACGCGATCAGCGACTCGGCCAATCGGACGGCACTGGTTGTTGAGGAGTTAAACGCTCATTCGTCGGAAATCGGTCATATTATCGACCTCATCTCGGACATTTCAAACCAGACCGCTTTGCTTTCGCTCAACGCTTCCATCGAAGCGGCGCGGGCTGGAGAAGCCGGCCGAGGCTTTGCCGTGGTCGCCAACGAGGTGAAGAAGCTGGCGGAGCAAACCGGCGTATCCGTCAAGAACATTACCGAGTTGATCGGCATGATTCAGTCATCGTCTCGCGGAGCCGCCCAAGCCATCATCCAGAACCAAAAGGATATCGAAAACGGCTTGACGAATATGCGCCAAGTGGAGGAGTCCTTCAGCGATATTAGAACTGCCATCGTAGACGTAACGGGCCAAGTGCAGGAAATTTCCGCAGCTACGGAAGAGATGTCCGCCAGCACCGAAGAAATCTCCGCTTCTATGGGTGAAATGGTCCATATCGCGGAGGCGTCGGCTACAAGCTCGCAGCAAGTCGCTGACCACTCCTTGACGCAATTAAAGCTGATCGAGGAGATGTCCGCGTCGACCAGCGAATTAACCCGGATGATGAACGATCTGAAGGAGCGCGCGGCATTATTTAAAGTGTAAACCTATGTAAAAAGAGCAGGTCCGAGGACAAGGAAATCATTCGCCTCGGGTAGCCTGCTCTTTTTATTTTGAAGGGGTGAAAGACTATCATTTTTTAGAAGAAGCCATTGCCATTGTAACCATTGCCGTAGAACCCGTTGCCATAGAAACCGTTGCCGTAGCCGTTGTACAGGCTTCTCACGCAGATATCGAACGAAACGACGACCGCGCCTCTATTGAAGCTGCAGCAAATTCTGACGCAGTCATAGCCTGGTCTTTTGTAGAAATGAATGGATCTGCAGTGCCAGTCGAACAGCTCATTAACAGCTCTATGGTCGCAATGGCGGATCGCTGCCACGAGCTTGCGAGCTTTACAGCGTCTGCGGAGATTGTTAAACTTTTGGCCGAGCTCACGACCCATGTCTTGGACGCCTTCAACCACAAAGTCGTCTCTTCGATGATGGTTGCGGCGGCGGCGGCCGTTCATCGCTCCTGCTACCCGGCGCTTTCTCCAGTTGCTAACTTCCAGCTTGGCGGACATGTGGATCCTCCTCTCTATCATGCTTACTCTAGTTTATGCATGGCCGATAGAGAAGTATGGGTCAATGACAAGCGTCAAACGTTGAAAATGTAGACCAGCTGTGCGTCCGGCCAGCTTCAAGCCGACCACAGAGCAAATAACGCTTAATATGCAAGCGATACGAACCCAGCTCTTCGATTTTTTAAAGAATATCATGCCGACGATCGCTGCGCCGACGGTGCCGATTCCCGTTCATACCGCATAAGCCGTCGCAAGCGGTATCGTCTCCTTCGCCGCAAGCAGCAGCTGGAAGCTTACGACGAAGCCGGCAATAAGAATAATGTTATTCGTCCTATATTTATAGCCCGCTCCCCGAATAGATTTTTGCTGGAAGGGAAGGAATGTATGAAGCACATCTTTTGGAAGGAGCATATTGATGTCCAACGCCAAAATTCCGCCTTTGCCTACCTATCCGGAGTCCTATTGGACCGGAACTACCGAGGAGCTTCCCTCCTATCCCAAGCTGCAAAGCAATATAGAAGCCGATGTCGTTGTCGTCGGCGGCGGCATCTCCGGCATTACAACGGCTTACATTCTTACGAAAGCCGGGCTTCGCGTCGTCCTGCTGGAAGCGGGCAGGCTGCTAAGCGGCACGACCGCTCATACGACTGCCAAAATAACGGCGCAGCACGATCTTTTCTACGACGAGCTCATCCGACAGGAAGGCGTTGAGAAGGCCGGGCTTTATTACAACGCCAACCTGGACGCGCTGCATTTCATCCGCGACACCGTTCAAGGCCTGTCAATCGACTGCGGCTTTAGCGCTCAAGATGCATATGTATACACCAATTCAGACGATTACCTAAAAAAGCTCCAGAATGAAATGGCCGCTTACGAAAAGCTCGGCATTCCTGGAGCGCTAGTTGACCGCATCCCGCTGAACGGCATTCCGGCGAAAGCGGCTGTCGTCATGAAGGATCAAGCCCAGTTCCATCCTCTGCTCTATCTCAAAGCATTGGTCCGGCATATCGCGGAAGCCGGATGCCAGATCTTCGAGCATACGACGGCTTCGAAAGTTCAACAAGGCGACCCGATTAAGGTTGTCAGCATGGATAACTTCGAGGTCTCCTGCAAATATGCGATAAGCTGCTCGCATTTCCCGTTTTATGACGGACACGGCTTCTTTTTCGCCCGTATGCACGCGGAGCGCTCCTACGCGCTTGGCATCCGGACCGATATGGAGTATCCCGGAGGCATGTACATCAGCGCGGAGGAACCGAAGCGTTCGCTAAGAAGCGCAACGGCTGCCGACGGCAAGCCGATCCTTATCGTCGGCGGCCAGTCGCATAAGACGGGCCAAGGCATCTGCACCATCAACCACTACGAGACGCTTCAAAACTACGCGGCCGAGCATTTAGGCGCGCAGGAAATTACCTACCGTTGGTCGGCGCAAGACCTGGTGACAGGCGATAAAATACCGTATATCGGACGCATTACCGATTCGTCGGACAATATTTTCATCGCGACCGGGTACAAGAAATGGGGCATGACAAGCGGCACAGCCGCCGCGATGATCATCAGCGATTTGATTCAGGAGAAGGAGAGCCGTTACGCCGACTTGTTCGCGCCATCCCGGAAATTGTCAGCGAAAACGCTCAAAAACTTAGTCGTCGATAACTTCGACGTGGCAAAGCATCTTATCGGCGGCAAGCTGGAGATGGTCCACCGCAAGCCCGAGGATCTCGCGCTTGACGAGGGTGCCGTCGTCTCCGTTCATGGGAAGAGAGCCGGCGCTTACCGGGATAAGGACGGAAAGCTGCATATCGTAGATACGACCTGCACGCATATGGGCTGCGAAGTGGAATGGAACGATGGCGAGAGAACCTGGGACTGCCCTTGTCATGGCTCTAGGTTTACCCACACCGGAGAGGTGAAGGAAGGACCGGCCGAAAGGCCGCTGAAGCCGCTCACATTGTAATTGCGCAAAAGAATAATCCCCGAACGTCGGTACGCGTTCGGGGATTTTCGGTTATAATCGCTTATTGGCGGTAGAAGCCGGACTGAGTCGTGAAGTTTTGACTGTTGTTTTGCAGGTAAGCCGTATTCTGCAAAGTCGACATCGTTTGTGACACTTGATGGCACAGGTTCGTGATGCTGTTCAGCTGTTGAATGGCGGTTTGATGGCCTTGCAGAGCGGTTTGAATCGTCTGTGTCGCTTGCTGCTCGCGCTGCGCAAGCTGTTGAAGGACCGCCGCATTTTCTTGCTCCTGTCTGAGCATTTGCTGGTACATCTCCGTTGCTTGCTGCGTTTGCTGGATTAATTGCTGCACCGCGCTTTCGATTTGATTCAATTGGCTGCTTGCGTTGTGGTTAGGATTATGGTACATGGTTGCCTCCTTAGGGTCTTAGGTAATTTTTTGAAGCCTGCCTTATTATGAGACAACAATTCCAATCGTATGCACTACCTAGAACCGACAAGCTGCTCTTTTAGCATCGAGATGATACGGGGCACAGCGGCATTCGTTTGTTGGAAATAGCCGCTCATCGGGCACTCACCTTTCGACAGCCGCTCCAGTACCGTCGGAATGGTAAAACTCTTGCTGGATAAGCCGATTTGCACCTCATCCCAATAAAGCGGAGCCGCTACAGTCGCTTCGTCGGTTCCTCTTGGCGAGTATGGACATATGATCGTTTTCCCTTCCGCATGCTGGATATAATCCAGATAGAGCTTGCCGCCGCGGTTTTTCTTCAGCCTTTCAATCGTAAAGTCGCCGGGAAACCTCTCGACCAGATACTTGGCCACAAATTCGGTAAACACCCTTGTATCATCGTAGGTCAAGGAGGAACGATTCCCGAGCGGGATATGAATTTGCAGCCCTTTGCCTCCCGAAACTTTAGGATAGCTGATCACGCCGAAGCCTTCGAACACGTTCCTCATTTCGATTGCCGCCTTGACCGCTAAACTGAATTGCTCCCTGCTTGGGGGATCAAGGTCGAATACGATTTCAAGCGGCTTATCCGCCCCAATTCTGTTGAAGGGAATATGATACTCGATGGCCATCTGATTGCCCAGCCAGCCTAATGTGGATACATTATCGCAAACGATATAATCGATATCGTTCACTTTAACCGTTTGGATAAAATCCGGAGCGTAGTCGGGGCAGTTTTTCTGATAAAAAAACTCGCCGGGAATGCCCTGCGTATAACGGATATTGGTTAAAACCCGCTGCTCCAAAAAGGGAAGCATGACCGGCGACACTTGAAGCAGATACGAAATATAGCCTTCTTTGGTGATCGGGACGTCCTTCCACACCAGCTTGTCGGGATGCGTAACTTTGATACCGTTCGGCCCTGCGGGCGCATTGTCGATGACAAGCTTATCCCACGTACAGGCCTTCCAATCCACCCCAAGCTGAAACGAACGGAACATCGGATGTACGAGCCCGCCATTCTCAATGGCCGTGAAGCTCAGTTCTACGCAAATGCCCGGGTCAACACGCACGTTGACCGGATCGGAGCCCGGCTTTCGATTCGCGCTTATCGCTTGGATAAGGGTGCGCTTCTCCTCTTCCTTGAGACCCTGAGAAAAGAAGCCTACGGGCTGAATATCATCATTTTTCCGTATGCCCGCAAGAAAAGATTCATCGTCCGTCCGGTAGCCAAGGATGAAAAAAAAGCCCGTATAGCGAATGCCTCGATTGGAGAATAACACGGCAACAGCCTCCTGCTTTGCGGAATCATTCATAAAACCCGCTATTTGCCGCTATTATCCTCTCGATCCTCAAGTTTCATACCACCTCAAGAACACAAAAAAAGCGCGGCTCCCGAATCCATCGGAAACCGCGCTCTTCTTCGATGCTGGTGAAGGGACTCGAACCCCCGACCTACGCATTACGAATGCGTTGCTCTACCAGCTGAGCTACACCAGCGTATACTTATTGCTCCGATAAAAATCGGGGCGACAATCAATAGGATACGAATTTTCGTTCCTGCTGTCAAGTCTTTTTTCTCCCTTGGAATTCCGCTGTGCGTATGGCGCCGCGTTCCCCCGCATACCTTGTAATAAGCGGGCAACAAATGAGGTTTACGGCAACAAATGCAATACAAGCCGTTGAGGTAAGCTTATGCTATACTTATGGCAATCCCAACCTCTAGAATGAAGGTGATTGTCATCCAGTTTGTCGCGATGCTTACCATGTTAATCGATCATATCGGTGCCGTCTGGTATCCGGAGGATCCCGTGTGGCGGATAATCGGCAGACTCGCTATGCCTTTTTATATCTATGCGATGGTGATCGGCTACTTCCGAACGCGCGATGTGCACCGGTATTTGATGAGAGTGGGCATTCTGGCCGCCATCTCCCAAATTCCGTATCAGCTTGCGTTTGATGTGCTCGAAATCAACGTGATCGCGACGCTGTTCATCTGCCTGCTCACGCTAAGGCTTCTGGACTGGCTGAAAGACAAACCGATCGCCTGCGTTGCGGTAATTGCCGCCGCGATCGCGCTGCTGGAGGCATTCCCGTTCGATTACGGCGCTTACGCGTTGCTGCTTACGCTCATTTACAGGTATGCCTCTCCGCGCTATTTTGCCGCGCTTCACTTGCTCTTAAATATTGCCAGCGTCTTCTACAAAGGCTGGGTGCTGCAGCTGTTCAGCTTAATGGCGACGATTTGGATCGTCTATTTGCCCGACCTCATGAAGAGCATGGACAAAATTAAAGTCCCGAGAATCGTCTGGCGGAGCTTTTATCCCCTACATCTAATCGGCATTGCGGTTGTTCATTACTACAGTCGTTTAGAGGAAATGCTTGGGGCTTAGACAACGGTCAACGCTCGTTCAGCCGGTCCAGCAGCGCGGCAAGCTCCCGCTCGCATTGCTCCGTCGTCACCCAGGCATATTCGTCATTCAGCAGCTTGCCGACAAAATGCTTCACTTCGGGCTGCAGCTCAAGCTCCGCCTCCCAGCTCTTCTCCTCGGCGCCTGCCGCAGGCTCGTAGCCCGCATACATGACGAACAGGAATAAATGGCCGAGTCCGAACCAATCGCTTGCCGGCGCCGGAGTGCGCATACGGCGCTTTACAGCTGCGGCGCTGTCCTTCGCCAGCCCGCTTCCTTCGCCAAGCGCTTCAAGCAAGTGCTCCGGCAGGCGCTCGCCAATTCGGCATGCCAATCCGAAATCGACAAGATGCAGGAGACCGCCTTGGAGCAGCACGTTCGGAATGCGCACGTCCCGGTGGACGTAGCCTTGCTCATGCAAGTATCGAATCGGCTTCAGCAGCAATTGCAGCATCTTCAGCGCTTCTGCTTCGGAATAAGTCTCGTTCTGCTCATAAATCATATATTCCAGGTTATGACCATTCACATACTGCATAATAAGCGCTTCATCGCGTCTCCTCCTGCTGTAAGCAAGCCGCTTCGGAATTTGCGGATGATCCAGCGCGCTCATGATTTCACTTTCTCGCCTCAGCAGCTCAATTCCCGTTTGTCCTTTGCTCGGCTTATTGCGTTTCAGCAGCACCTGCTCGTTCGTTTCAAGATCTATGCATAGGTAAGCTTGCCCGTAGCTGCCCATCCCAAGCAGCCGCTCAATGCGGTACCGTCCGTTCCATAGCTTGCCGGGCTGCAGCGGATAATCGCGCCAAGCCTCTACGATGCCGCGCCATTTTTGCGCCAGTCTGTTCACCATTTTTGCATCAGCTCCTAAGCGTTGCTAGAATAAGCTTACATGCGTCTGCCCGCTCTGTCGAGCCGCGAAAAAAAGGCAATTGCATATAGAAACCTGAAGGAAACTTTTACGTATTAATAATCAACGCTATACCTTATTAGCGATTCCAAAGGAGGATCCAATATGTTAAAGCGCATTTTACATTCGATAGCCGGACCTAGGTATGGACACCATTTTTTAAGCAGCAGCGATTTCAAGAAAGGGCATTACCCGCCGCCTCATTATCCGCCGCCACCGCCGTATCCGCCGAATCAGCAGCATGGGCATTACCCGGGGCAGCAGCCTTACTATCCGAATCAGCATCACGGGCACCCGCCTTACCCGAACCAAGTTCCGGGACAGCCGCCGTATCCGCAAGGCCAGCCGCCTTACCCAAGCGGACAGCAGCCGTATTACCCGTCTCATCCGCCGCGCTACAATCATCATTATGGGCACGGCTATTACAAGAAAAAGTGGAAGTACAGCAGCTCGTAGGAGCTTGCAAATACGAGCCCCTAAATGTTAAAAAAGTATTAACAAACTAAACATTCTTCTGACGACAGTTTCATAAGAGGCTAAGATGTTCTAGGTATAATGGGAAAAACGCAATCGGAGGTGCATGCAAGTATGATGCGGATCATAACCTTCAAGAATCGTTCCGTCCCTGTCTACTACCCTAACGAACAATCAGCATCTGTAGAACTGCTTCATCATAAATTGTCCGAAATGGAACTGGACTTCGATTTTAGAAAACGGTGGAAACGTATTAAGTCCGTTGAAATGGTGCGCGATGTCGCCATCTTCCAATATAACGACGGCACAAAGCTTTATTTGGAGGTCAGCTAGAAAGCTGGCTTCCTTCTTTCTTAAGAAGGACCTTTCTCATAAGGAAGCATGCTCAGAACGGATGACAAACGAAACGGCAGTGCAAAGGTTATAACCTTTGCACTGCCGTTTCGTTTTCCCTTCCGTCGTAACCCCTGGTTAGAAAATGAATCGGGGGAATATGCCTTGTTCCTTTTCAGCCGCGGATGTGTTGAACATACAGCAGCTGCGATTCGATCGATGCCGCCTCCATCGGCTGGCCCAGCAGATAGCCTTGCGCATAATGGCAGCCCCATTCCCGCAGGAGGTCATATTGCTCTTCATACTCGACGCCTACCGCTGTCACTTCCAGCCCCAGCTTCTTCACGAGGCTAATCAGCGACTCCACGATATGACGTTCCGCACTGATCAGATCTATTCTTCCGATAAAAGACCGGTCGATTTTGAGACAATGAATCGGCAGCTGCTTCAAATTGTCAAAGGAGGAGTAGCCTGTTCCGAAGTCATCCAACGAGATGCGAACACCGGCTGCGCGCAATTTGCTGAGCGCGGACAATGCCTCCGGGGAAGCAATCAATGGGTGCTCCTTCATTTCGAGCTCAATGGCGCTTGCCGGCAATTGATACTCCGAAATCGTGTTCAACACGAAAAAGGCGAAGGTTGGATCGAGCAGCTGCACGGGAGACAGGTTAACGGATATCGTTAGCTCATTCATCCCGTAGGAGCGGAGCATGGACAGCCGCTTGCACGCCTCGCGCAATACCCATTCCCCGATCGGCACGATAAGACCGTTATGCTCCGCGATCGGGATAAATTCGTTCGGCTCTACGCTGCCAAGCTCAGGGTGCTCCCAGCGAATCAGCGTCTCAAAGCCTTTAAGCCGGCCGTCCGACAGGCGGTAAATCGGCTGGTAGCTAAGCTCAAACAAACGAAGGTACAATGCAGGCCGCAAGCTTGATTCGATCAACAGCCGCCTGTTCCGTTTCACCGTATCCTCGTTATTATAGAAATATACACGGTTACCGCCATGCTCTTTCGCTTGATAAAGCGCCGATTCCGAACGGCAAATGAGCTGATCGCTTGTGCGGCCATCTTGCGGATAAACGGACACCCCAATACTGGCCGTCATATGGAACTCCGCTCCCGCTTCCCCTGTAAAGGGGCGTTCCACCGCATACTTAACTGCCTCAACAGCCTGCCAATACTTCTGATCTTCAGCATCTGTCTGAACAATGACGAGAAAGGTGTTGCCTTCCAGCCTGCTGATTCCCTTTGCATGGAATGATGTCGAAAGCCTCTTCTCGATTTGGTTCAGTACGCTATCGCCAAAAGCCATGCCAACCGATTCATTCATCCGATAAAATTTATCCAGATTCACCAACGCGACCAACAATCGTTTACCTGTAAGGCGCGCATCGCCAATGGCGAGCTCCAATTGGACGAAAGCTTCCCTGCGCCCAGATAAACCGATTGACACCATCATTCCCCAACACCCCATCTTCCTTTTCAATCCGTACCTTAGTCCTAGTTATATACTCGCATAGAACTATTAGGAAAATGCCGGACAAACTTTTAGAAGAATGTTAAAGATGTTAGTAGGTTTGGCCAAAAAAAGTGCCCCGCATCAACTGCGGAGCACGAAGTCCAATTCATCGTTCTATTGATTCACTTCCGCAGGCTCCGTTAAGTCGAAGCCAGCGCGCCATACTTGTAACCAAAGCCCCAGACCGTACGGATAAGCTTTGGTTCCTTCGGGTTCTGCTCGATTTTTTTGCGAAGATTGACGATATGTACATCAATAGCGCGATCCGTTACAAAGGAATCGAAGCCTCTTATCGCATTAATCAGCTCTTCGCGGCTGAACACTTTGCCTGGATGAGAAAGGAACAGCTTCATCAGCTCATATTCAGAAAACGTCGTCTCCACATATTGACCGCGCACGAGCAGCAGACGCCGTTCCATGTCTAATTGAACCGGTTCTACGTCCGCGACAGGAGCTGAAGCCGCGGCAACCTGGGCTCCCGCCTCAATATGAATGGCTAGCGATCTTCGAATAAGCGCTTCCACTCTCGCTGTCAACTCATGCATGCTGAACGGCTTGCACAAGTAATCATCCGCGCCTGATTTGAGCGCAAGCACTCGCTCCGACACTTCGCTTTTCATTGACAGTATCATAATTGGTACATGAGAGACGCTGCGAATTCGGGTGCACACTTCGATCCCGTTCATATCGGGAAGCATCAGATCCAGAAGGACCAGATGCGGCACATACTCTTCCGAGAGCTGTAACCCCTCATCACCGCGATAAGCCTGCTTTACGTTGTAGCCTTCTTCTGTCAGATACATCGAAAGCATGTTGCTCATCATGACGTCATCTTCAATAACCAAAATTTTATACATTGGCGTCACCCTTTAAGAATTGAAGATTACTGTCCAATATAGTACCTCTACTATACAATAATGATGACCCAGGGACAACCGATTGTTAGAAATTTGTTAGATTTATTTGTCGAACTTCTGACGAGCGCCGTGCAGCCCCGCCAAAAGCTTGGCAAGCTCCTTCTCCAAATGAGCGATCGCCAGTTGCATCTCCTTCGGCTCGCCGTCAGGACGCTTCAGCTGCTCGCTCACCAAATTTGCGGCATCGCATAATTCATAAGCGGACAAGTACCCGCCAGCCCCTTTGAGCGTATGAAGCATGCGAGCGACCGTCTCCCGGTCGCCTTGCTTCAGCACCATCCGCAGCCGATCCATAAACTCAGTATAATCAAGACGGAATTGATCAATCATATGCAGCAAAATTTGCTTCTTCCCGTTCACGCGCTCAAGCGCGCTTTCCACATCCATTCCAGGGATTTGCGGCAGCTTCTCGGCTGCAGCAAGGCTTTCGGCCGGCGCCAAGCCGCCGGCCGAGGAACGGTAAGATGTTCTTCCAAGCTCCGGATGGGCCTCCAGTCTATCCAGCCAAAAGGATAGTGCATCCAGCAGCTTTTCCTCCGATAACGGCTTTGTGAGCGTGTCATTCATTCCCAGCCTCAAATACTTCTCGTGATCCTTCTGCAAAATATTCGCCGTTACCGCAATAATCGGAATGCGATCAAACTGCGGCTTGCATCGAATGATCCGAGTGGCCTCCGTACCGTCCATGACCGGCATATGAATGTCCATCAAGATCAAATCCCATGCTTCCTTCTCGAGCATGTCCAGAACCTGCTGGCCATTCTCGGCCAACCCCACCTGATATCCATTGCTGTTCAGCATCTCCACAGCAACCAACTGGTTAATTTTGTTATCTTCCGCTAACAAAATTTTAACATTTGTAACATTTCCTTTACAGCTAGGACTCTTTTGCCCTTGCTGTCCGTTATGCTGTCCGTCGAGCGAACGGTTCCTCAGCGCTTCGCTAAGCGCGCGCGCAATGGCGCCGCGAGTCGCAGGCTTCGTTAATATCGCAAGAGGCCGCTCCTCTGCAGAAAGCCTCTGCAGCTCATCCCTGCCGAACGTTGTTGTGAGCGCGATGATTCGGGCGCCTGCCTTATCCGCCTCGGCTCGGAAGGTGTTCCATGTATCAATGCCGTACATGTCCGGCATCTCCATATCCATCAGCAGCAGCTGAGGAAGGGCTCCGGCTCCGACGCGTCTAAGCCGCTCGAGCGCAGTCTCCCAGCTGTCGTACGCAAGGACGGTCAGACCCATGGTTTCAAACATATAGCTCCAATGGTCTCTCATCTTCCGGTCATCTTCAACGACCCAAATAATTCCTTCACG
This sequence comes from Paenibacillus nanensis, assembly GCF_003583765.1. Lineage (GTDB taxonomy): Bacteria > Bacillota > Bacilli > Paenibacillales > Paenibacillaceae > Pristimantibacillus > Pristimantibacillus nanensis. The sequence continues at coordinate 288,805 of NZ_QXQA01000001.1, read as the reverse complement.
GTCTTCCGGCAATTCCGCCGTCAGCCAATCACGAGGCGTCTCCGCCGGCTTCTCCGCAACTTCGAACGGAAGCGTAAAGAAGAATCGGCTGCCAACCCCTTCTTGGCTGCTGACCTGCAGCGTGCCGCCCATCAGCGCCACTAGCCTTTGGGAGATTACAAGTCCAAGTCCGGTGCCTCCAAACTTCCGCGTAGTCGAGCTGTCGGCTTGCGTAAACGGCTTGAACAGCTTATCGACAACCTCCTGGCTCATGCCGATACCGGTATCCGCGACCGCAAAGCTCAGCAGGATCCGATCCTCCGACTCCCAGGTCACGTCGAGCTCAAGCTTCACCATTCCATGGGACGTAAACTTAATCGCGTTCATGCAAAGATTCAGCAGCACTTGCTCAAGCCGCAGCGAATCCCCGATCAGCTTGACCGGCAGACGGTCCGGCGTCTTGATCATAAACTCGAATTGTTCCTTGCCCCCGAGGAAGAAGCTGAGGCCGTTGGCAAGCCGGTACAGAAGCTCCTCCGGCCTGAACGGACGCTGCTCCAACTCGATTTTTTCCGCTTCGATTTTGGAGAAATCCAGCACGTCGTTAATGATCCGGAGCAGCGACTCCGAGGACATATTCATCTTGTTCAAATAATCCTTCTGCACAACCGACAGCTCCGTCTTGCGCAGAAGCTGGGTCAGCCCAATAATCCCGTTCAGAGGGGTGCGTATCTCGTGGCTCATCAGCGCAAGGAAGCGGCTCTTCGCCATATTCGCCTCCTCCGCCTCAAGCGTTGCGCGAACCAGTTCCTCTTGCACAAGCTTCTGCTCGGTAATATCTCTCGCAATACAAGAGTAGAACCGGTCGCCGGTCGCTTGATCCACGTGAGCGACGACGACCATGGACACATGCAGCACCTCGCCGTTTAATTTGGTCAGCTCGGCGACGCTTTCCCAAAACCCGAATTTTTTGGCCAGCTCCGCGCCTTTCAGAAGATGCGCGTACATATGGGAATCGACGTACCGCTCTAACGTTTCACCGATTTCATCGGAGTTGTTAAGACCGAGCATCTCTTTACCTGCACGGTTCATATAAATGACGCTGCCGTCCATATCGACCGAAGCGATTAAATCCTTGGCGGATTCCACAATGTCCATAAGCCGGTTGCGCGCGTTCTCCACTTGCTTGGTTTCGGAAATGTTCCTCACCATGCCGACAACGCCGGAGAACCTCCCGTTCCGGTCGCGCAGCCCGTTGGAGCTGTGAAGCGTTGGAATGCGCGTTCCATCCTTATGGATGAATGTCCATTCGCGTTCATAGGAGAACTTCCGATGCCTGAGCTCCTTGAATACCTGCAGGCCGGGAAGCACTTCTTTGCCCAGCTCTGCCGAGAGCAGCTCCGCTTCCTTCGCGATTTCATCGGGATCCATAAAGAGTAGAGGCGTTGCATGACCGACCAATTCCTCTGTCTTATAACCGAGCATCTCTTCGGCCGCCTTATTCAAATAGGTCACCCTGTACTGGTCGTCGAGTACAATGAACCCATATTGATTCTGATTAATAATTGCGCTTAGCTGATCGAACATTTCCTGCAAATGCTCCATCATCCCATTGACCGAATGCGCGAGCTGCCCAATTTCGTCCTCTGGCGAGATGTCCAGATGCTCCGCCTGAAATTTGCCCGCGGCCGCCTGCTCCGTAACATTCAATATACGTTCAAGCCTCTTCACAATACGATGGAAGTAAATAAAGAAAAGCACGGCGATAATGATCTCCGAGACGGTAATCATTGTGACGATCCGCCAAAAAATCGGAGTAAGCATCGCCTTCATATCGTCATACGGCTCCTGCAGCGCTAGCCGCCACGGCGTGCCGTCTATTTTCGAATAAAATACGAAAAACGATTCTCCATCCGCCCTCACCTTCACATGCCCGTTGTTATCTTTAAGCATGTCGCTTGCGACTGCGCTGAGCGCTGGATCCGTCTTCAGAGACGCTGCCTGCTCCTTCACCGAATTGGACGTATAGATCAGGTCGCCTTCGTCGTTATAAAAGCGAACCGGCGCGTCGTTTTCCGCGAAATCAAAAAAACGGTTAAAGGCTGTAAAAGGAATCGAGCCGTAAATCGCCCCAACAATATCCGAGCCGATCCCGTATACGGGAATAACGATAAAGGTCTGCTCTTCCGCGGAAAATGCAGGCTTATAAGGATCGGTTATCGTAATTCTTCCTTCCATTGCCAATCGAAAAAAAGGCTCTCCGCTCATATCCGCCGGGGGACCGTCGCTGCGCTGCGCCATCCCGTCCTCGCTGATAAAGCCGAGAGAAAAATAAGTAAAGCCATTCCGAACGAGCTCGCGCTCCAAATAGTTCAATCGCTCCTCGTTGGTCCCGAAGCGGACGACGCTTGTCCGGCTCATGACCATAACCTCCGCCCGACGAATATCCATCCAGGCCGCGATATTGTCCGCCTGACTGTCCTGCCTGCTGCTGATCTTCTCGATCTCCGAGCGCAGCATCGCGTCCTTGACGGCCGAATAGTTGCCTATTCCGGCAATAAGCAGGGGGATAAGCGATATGACGACCATCAGAATCAGGCCTTTTGTCCGCAGCGACATCTTGTTCATCCGTTATCCCCTCTTCTGCTGTTAAGCTTCAATTGCCTTGCTGCCGCTATTCCGCCGCGGCAAGAATGTCTTCGATTCGACGAAGCTCTTCGCTCGTGAACGTTAAATTATTGAGCGCCGCCACATTATCGTCGATTTGCTCCACCCGGCTTGCGCCGATCAAAGCCGAAGTGACGCGTCCGCCTCTTAGCACCCATGCTAGAGCCATCTGCGCGAGCGATTGTCCCCGCTCCTTCGCAAGCTCGTTAAGCGCTTGGATCTTATTCAGTCTGCCGGCTGTAATTTGCTCCGAGTTCAGGAAGACGCTCGGTCCTCCGGCGCGCGAGTCGGTAGGGATGCCGTTCAAATAACGATTCGTAAGCAAGCCGCCCGCCAGCGGCGAAAAGACAATGGAGCCGATGCCCTGTTCATCGAGCACATCCTGCAGGCCATCCTCGATCCAACGGTTAAACATCGAGTACGATGGCTGATGGATGAGGCATGGCGTGCCCAGCTCTTTCAGAATACGGGCAGCTTCAGCGGTTTGCTCGGCGCTGTAGTTCGAGATGCCGACATACAAAGCTTTACCTTGACGCACGACTGCGTCGAGCGCGCTCATCGTCTCTTCCAGCGGCGTCTCCGGATCGGGACGATGCGAATAGAAAATATCGACGTAGTCCAGCTTCATCCGCTTCAAGCTTTGATCCAAGCTGGAGATCACGTATTTGCGGGAGCCCCACTCGCCGTAAGGACCTGGCCACATATAGTAGCCGGCTTTCGTCGAGATAATCATCTCGTCGCGGTATGGAGCCATATCCTTCTGAAGCATTAATCCGAAAGCTTCTTCGGCCGATCCGGGAGGCGGCCCATAGTTATTGGCTAAGTCGAAATGCGTAATGCCCAGGTCAAACGCTCTTCTTACCATCGCCCGGCCGTTCTCAAAGCGGTCGTTGCCGCCGAAGTTGTGCCATAAACCAAGCGAAATAGCGGGTAGCTTCAGGCCGCTCCTTCCTACCCGGTTATATTTCATGCTGTCGTACCGATTACCGCTGGCTTGATAGGTCATGACAAACACCTCCATATTGTAGTAGACAACCTCATTATATACGAAAAACCGGCGGCTTTCGTGAATTACTTGGCCAGCTTCTTATCCAAACTCAGATGCGTGCTGTTCGCAAGCGTATCCTGGAAGAACTGCCGTTGTTCCTCCACCACTCTCTCCCATGAGCCGATGCATCTCGGATCGAAGTGAACGCCGCTTTCCTTGCGCAAAATCTCCATCGCCTCGTCATGCGACATCGCTTGCCGGTAAGCGCGCGATGAGGTAAGCGCGTCATAAACGTCCGCAACGGCTGTTATGCGCGCGACCAGCGGGATATTCTCGCCGGCAAGGCCGTCTGGATAACCCGTACCGTTCCATTTCTCATGATGAAACCGAATGACCGCAAGCTCATCCGTCATAAAGCCAAGCCGCTTGCAAATATCGAAGCCGGACACGGGATGCGCTTCAATAATATCGCGTTCCTCCGCCGTCAGCTTGCCGGGCTTGTTCAAAATGCCGTCCGGAATATAAATTTTGCCGATATCGTGTACAAGTCCCCCTTGCGCAATCGCCCGCAGCTGCAATGAGGATAACCCCATCTCCTCCGCCAGCTTGAGCGCATATAACGCAACGCGGTAATTGTGGCCCGCCGTATACGCATCCTTCGCTTCTGTCGTCAGCACAAGCTGTCTGACGCTCGGCGAGATGTAGGCGTTGATCCAGTCCTGCGGATTAGCCCGGAACAAAAGCTTGATCGAACCGGTCATGGAGCCGGTGCTTAGATACTCCCGGAAGATGCCGCCGACCATCACGATCACCGACGCGAGAAGCATGAAATGGTACAGCCACCAGCTTGCCCTCCAGGGCTCTCCCGTCACCATAATGATCTGCGCGATCAACATCCAGCCCGTGCTGTATACGATGGCCAGCTGCAGCGGGAACCTTGACACCCGATAGGTTTGCAAGTTCGACCAAATCGACCAGCCGTTCATAAGCAGAATCAGGACGGTTGTCACCCATTTCCCGACGCTTCCTTTTAAATGAAGGATATGTACAAAATCAGGGTACAGCCATAGGAAAACGCCAAAAACAAGCAGCAGGAGCGACCACGCGGGAAGCAGTGACCCCTGCTTCAGAGATAACCATCTAACCAGCCTTCGGTCCCCGGAAACCGAACAAAGCCAGAGCCAGAAAGCCGACAGCAGCACGCTCAGCTGGGCGAAGTTCCCCGAAATCGTGGAATGGTTCATCAGAAATCCCGGCGTTGTCAAGCCGTGTAAAATAAACATCGCAGCTAATGACACATAGGACAAAGACAAGAAGCTTACTTTAATGTTTCTTACGCGCGTCGCAACGACCCCCACCGCCGCAGCGACAACGAGCGCCAAGCAGGAGACGAGACTGACGATGTAGAAATGTCCGCTCGGATTATGGATCCAGGCATCGTATGGCGTGAATTGGATCAGAATATAGCCAAGCAGCGGAAAAAGCTGCAAGGCGGCTAGCGCGGCAAATACTTTTTTGTCACTTTTCAAAGCCGATCCTCCCATCACCGTAAGCAGGATGTTCCCTATTCGTTTATCAATAGAAAAAGTTATCCCTAGTATAACTCCACTTCGTCTAAGATTCGACATCATCTGCAACCTTTTTTTATTTTGAATTAAGGTTTTTTTGTTATGGTTTTGATATAGTAGGTGAAGAATTGCAAATTGAAGGGAGTATTATGGGATGAATAACAAAGAATCGCAGACGAACGGCAATCCAATAGACAACGAAGAAGAGAAAAAAGACCGTTATGCTTATGAAGAAAATCAAGACGAAACGGAGCAGGCGGCAGTGTCTGAGCAAGCCGGCGAGTTCGTAGAACCGGACAAGACCGCCGCAGCCGAGACTGCTGCCGCAGCGGCGCCGATCGCGGCGGTTGCAGGAGCCGAATCCGCTCCCCCTTCGAAAAAAGGAGGCGCAGTCGGCTGGATCGTGCTTTCCTCCGTTCTCGTCATCGCGCTTATCGTCGTCCTCATTAAACCGCCGTTCGGCGGCGGCAGCGGCGGCGAAAGCGTCGCAACCGTTAACGGAAAGGCGATTTCGCAGGACGAGCTGTTCGAAGCGATGAAAAAAACTTACGGAGAGTCCTCGCTCGAAACGCTGATTACGAAGACGCTTGTTCAGCAGGAAGCGGACGCAGCCGGCATCAAGATCACAGAGCAGGATGTAACGGACGAGATCGATCTTATTAAGCTGGACTTCGGCTCCGAGGATGAATTCAACAACATTTTGGCTCAAAATAATTTGACGGTTGAGGATCTTCGCGAAGATATGCGCATTAACGCGATGGTGCGCAAGGTGCTCGAGTCCAAAACAGACGTGACGGATGAAGAGATCCAAACGTATTTCGATGAGAATCAAGGCAAGCTGGGCGGCTCGGAAGAACAAGTCCGCGCGTCCCATATCCTTGTCGCTACGAAGGAAGAAGCGGACGCGATCTTGGCTGACTTGAAAGCCGGCGCGGACTTTGCGGAGACCGCAAAAGCGAAGTCGACTGACGGTTCCGCTGCGAACGGCGGCGATCTTGACTTCTTCACGAAAACTCAAATGGTCGAGCCTTTTGCGGAAGCGGCATTTGCTCTTGAGGTCGGCGAGATCAGCGACGTGGTTCAAAGCGAATTCGGTTATCACATCATTAAGAAGACGGATTACAAGCCGGCAACTGAAGCCAACTTCGACGAGAAGAAGGATCTGATTCGTATGAAGCTGGTAAGCGATGAAGTGAATCAGCTTGCATCGCCTTGGATCGAAGAAATCCGCGCGAAAGCAAAAATTACGAATAAGCTGACAGAAGAAGAGCCAGCCGCAAGCGAAGCTCCGGCTTCTGAGACGGCGACGGAAACAAAAACGGAATAATGATTCTAGGGCCGCTTCCAGGCAGCGCATGGCGCTCTTGGAGCGGCCCTTTACTCATGCCTGGGAATGAGGCACAATGGTAGAACATTAATTTTTTCGACAAGGAGGTCTATGCAATCGTGAATCGTTATGAAGTACATACCATCAAGGACGCTTATACCTTATATGAATTGAAGGAATCCTCCACCTCCTCCCGCGTGCTCGTATGCCCGGAGAGAGGCGGCATCGTCATCAGCTGCATGCTTCACGGGACAGAGCTGTTTTACCTGGACCGGACGACGTTCGAGAATCCTGACGCCAATATCCGGGGAGGAAACCCTGTCCTCTTCCCGATCTGCGGGCCGGTGAAGGACTCGGTCTATGAATGGAACGGCCGCGCTTACCGTATGAACCAGCATGGCGTAGCGCGCGTTAATCCTTGGGAGGTCGTATCGGTATCTACGGAGGGCGAGGCTTCCGTCACGCTCCGGCTCCGCGCGAATGAAAGCACGCGGGAAGCTTATCCGTTCGACTTCGAGCTTCTGTTCACGTACGCGCTAGTAGGCGGCGAGCTCCATATCCGCCAAACCTACCGCAATGCGGGCAAGAACGGCAGCATGCCGTTTTATGCAGGCTTCCATCCTTATTTTGCAATTGAAGGCAGCAAAAACATTCCGTATGAGACGGACGCGACCAAATACGTCGACTATAACGACAATGTTGAGAAGCCGTACAGCGGGCGCATTGATCTCGAGCCTTTGGTGGAGTCCGTCTGCCTGCTGGACGCGAAACGCAGTGAAATCGCATTCCCTGTCCGGGATGGCGCGAGCGTGCGTATGCGGTATGACGATAGTTTCAAATACGTTGTGATCTGGTCCGTGAAGGACCGCCCTTTCGTCTGCGTGGAGCCATGGATGGCGCAGCCGCTTGAGATGAACCGACGCGAGGAGCTCGTAATGGTGGAGCCCGGCGAAGAACGAAGAGCAAATCTTACGATTAGTCTGGAGAAGGATGAACAGCAATGATACAAGGATTATATGAGGCGCATTTGCCGGTAAAAGATTTGAAGGTGTCGATTCCGTTCTACGAGAAGCTCGGATTAAAGCTCGCGTGGCGGGAGGGCTCTACCGTTTTTTTCTGGATCGAGGAAGGAAAGAGCTGGTTAGGCTTGTGGGAAGGCCGCGAGGTGGAGACGCCTTATCATCCTTCGCTGCGGCATATTGCCTTCCGAGTGGCCTATGAGGATATGAAACACGCTTTAGAGTGGATGGCATCCATCGGCGTCGAGCCTTCCGCGTTCGGCGGCAGACCTACGTTCGAGCCCTTCGTTCGGCCGAATCAGGGCAACGCGTCCGTCTATTTCAACGACCCCGACGGGAACAGCCTGGAGCTTATGTGCTATGTGGAGGTTCCGGAATCGTTAAAATCGATAACGGACAAGCTGTCGCTTGCGGAATGGGAGCAGCTGCTTAAGCAGGCATAAAAAAGAGGGCTTAATAGCCCTCCCCCTTGCCTCCTGTAACAATCGCGACGCTGGAGCTTGCGCCGATCCGGTTCGCGCCCGCGCGAAGCATAGTAAGCGCCGTCTCCAAATCGCGTACGCCGCCCGACGCCTTCACGCCGATATTCGGGCCGACCGTGCGGCGCATAAGCGCGATGTCTTCCGCTGTCGCCCCGCCCTTGCCAAAGCCCGTAGACGTCTTCACGAAATCCGCTCCCGCTTCCACGCACAGCTTGCATGCCGTCACTTTCTCCTCGTCCGTCAGCATGCCCGTCTCGAGAATAACCTTCAAAGCGGCTTTGCCTTTGCACGCCTCGACAACGCCTTCCACATCGCGTTTTACCGCTTCTGTGTCTCCGGATTTAAGCAAGCCAATGTTCAGAACCATATCAATCTCCGTAGCGCCGTCCGCTATCGCTTGCGACGCCTCGAACGCTTTGGACGCGGTGCTTGTCGCCCCGAGCGGGAACCCGACAACCGTCGTAATGCCTACGCCCGAGCCCTTGAGCTGCTCCGCCGCCAGCGGCACCCAGTATGCATTGACGCATACCGTTGCGAAACGATGCTCCTTCGCCTCCTGGCAAATGGCGATTACATCCGCTTTCGTCGCGTCAGCCTTCAGTATTGTATGATCGATCATCGAAGCAACCTCGGCCGATGACCAATTTGTTTTATTTTCCATCCTGTTATCCTCCATTCCCTTATACAAGGGGTTCGTCTCGTCCTATTATACGAAGCTTTCCGTTAAACAACAACTTCCCCTTATCGTCGTGTGTAATCTCAGAGGTGTTTAAAGCGGTGCGGCAGTATATGCTGTTTTTTTACAAAAGCTTTGATTTTTCGCTACAGGATTTATGTTCCAGCTTGGAGAATATCTACCTGTTCAACTATAAAGGTATGGAGGGATGTTCAGCTCATGGTTAGACAATCGAAATGGATGTTGTCCGCGATTCTCAGCATGTCTTTGGTTCTGGGCGCTGCAAGCAGCGGCGCCGCTGCGGAGGAAGCTTCCGTCCCCGCGGGGTCGAAGCACATTACGCTCCTGCATACGAATGACATGCATGCCCGCGCGGTGGCGAATGGCGGCGACATGGGCTTCGCCAAGCTTGCCGGTATTTTCGACAGCTACAGAACCGAAAATCCGAACACGCTGGTGCTGGATGCGGGCGATGCCGTTCACGGCACAACCTTTGCGACGCTCATGAACGGATCAAGCGTGGTTGATGTGATGAACCTGATGGGCTATGACGCAATGACCCCCGGCAACCATGAATTCAACTACGGAACGGACAGGCTGCTTGCGCTGACGGAAAGCATGAATTTCCCCGTCCTCAGCGCCAACGTCAAGGACAAAGAGGACAACCTGCTGTTTGATCCCTACGTCATTAAAGAAATCGACGGCGTCAAGATCGGAATTTTCGGTTTGACGACTCCCGAAACCGCTTATAAAACCCATCCAAAAAACGTCGAAAACGTAGTCTTCACCGATCCTGCCGAAGAAGCGCAGGCGATCGTTGACAAGCTCGAGGAGGAGACCGATATTATCATCGCGCTTGGCCACTTGGGTCTCGATGAATCGAGTGTCGATACAAGCGCTAAAGTCGCCGAAGAGGTAGAGGGCATCGATATTTTCATCGACGGCCACAGCCATACGGTTCTCGAGGAAGGGCTCAAGGCGGACAACGGCACGCTGATTGTCAGCACCGGCGAATATACGCAGCACGTCGGCGTCGTTGACATTTGGGTGAACGAAGGCAAAATCGTAGACCGGGAAGCGAAGCTGCTAAACGCCGAAGCGGCGGAAGCGATTAAGCCGAACGAAGCGGTCGAAGCGAAGGTCGCCGCCATTCTTGAGGAGCAAAAAGAAATTCTTGCCGAAGAGGTCGGCGAAGCAGCCGTCCATCTGGAAGGCGCCCGCGAGAAAGTCCGCGCCGGCGAAACAAACCTCGGCAATCTGCTGGCAGACGCCCTGCTCTTTGTCACGAAAGCCGATGTCGCGATGACCAACGGCGGCGGTATCCGCGATTCGATTAACGAAGGCGTCATTACGAAAGGCGAAGTGATCACCGTCCTGCCTTTCGGCAATCAGATCGTCACGCTGAAAGTAAAAGGCGCGGATATTAAAGCGGCGCTCGAAAACGGCGTTACCGATTATCCGAATCCGAGAGGCGCTTTCCCGCAAGTCGGCGGCATGAGCTTCAAAATCGATCCTTCCGCGGAAGCAGGCAAGCGCGTCCACTCCATTCTCATCGGCGGCAAGCCGCTGGACGAGAAAGCAGAGTACACGCTTGCGACGAACGACTTCATGGCAGCCGGCGGCGACGAATATTTGATGTTCGGCCAGTACCCGCAGGCCGGCATGTTCGGTTCGCTGGACGAGGCTCTGATCACGTACATTCAGGAGCTCGGCACCGCCGATCCGAAGGTCGAAGGCCGGATTACCGAGGCCCCTGCTCCAGGTACGGTGAAGCCGGAGCCGAAGCCGGAGCCGGAGGTGAAGCCAGAGCCGAAGCCGGAACCGAAGCCGGAGCCGGGGGCTAAACCAGAACCGGCTCAGAAGGTGTACATCGTGAAAAAAGGCGATACGCTGTGGGCCATCGCCCGCAAGCACGGCACGACCTGGCAGGTGCTGAGAGACCTGAACAAGCTGAAAAACCCGGATTTGATCTTCCCTGGCCAGAAAATTATATTGCCATAATTAATCAGCCTCATAGCGCGAAACGGGCATCCCCTTGCGGATGTCCGTTTTTTTGTGCAGGATGTTTCTGCATTTGCAGGCAGTTTTGGCTCCCGCGGCGGTAGCAGTAAAATACGGCTTACTGGGGGCACTCACACCTCGATGAAGGTTCATAAGCAGCAAAGGACTCTACTAACTCGCTCAGCACGGCGTCGGACACTCCACCACAACTCCCGCGCTGCAACAGTAATTATAGGCTTACTAGCGGGCGCTCCACCTCTATTCTGCCCTGTAAGCAGTAAAATACGGCTTACTGACTCGCTCGCAGCCCGACGCTGTGCAGCAAGCAGTAAAATACTGCTTACTGGCGGGCTCTCCACCTCTACTCTGCCCTGTAAGCAGTAAAATACGGCTTATTGACTCGCTCGCAGCCCGACGCTGTGCTGTAAGCAGTAAAATACTGCTTACTGATGGGCACTCCACCTCTGCTCTGCTCTGCTCTGTAAGCGGTAAAATACGGCTTATTGACTCGCTCGCAGCCCGACGCTGTGCAGTAAGCAGTAAAATACGGCTTACTGATGGGCACTCCACCTCTACTCCGCGCTGCAAGCAGTAAAATACGGCTTATTGACTCGCTCGCAGCCCGACGCTGTGCAGTAAGCAGTAAAATACGGCTTACTGATGGGCACTCCACCTCTACTCTGCTCTGTAAGCAGTAAAATACGGCTTATTGACTCGCTCGCAGCCCGATGCTGTGCTGTAAGCAGTAAAATACTGCTTACTGATGGGCACTCCACCTATGCTCTGCTCTGTAAGCGGTAAAATACGGCTTATTGACTCGCTCGCAGCCCGACGCTGTGCAGTAAGCAGTAAAATACGGCTTACTGATGGGCACTCCACCTATGCTCTGCTCTGTAAGCAGTAAAATACGGCTTATTGACTCGTTCGCAGCCCGACGCGGTGCTGTAAGCAGTAAAATACGGCTTACTGATGGGCACTCCACCTCTACTCTGCTCTGTAAGCAGTAAAATACGGCTTACTGATAACACGCCACTCAACTCCGGCCCTTCAAGTAAATACTGCTTATTGGCGGGCACTTCACCACGACGCACACGTGAGCCGTAAAATACAACTTAATGACGTCCATGCTACAGGGCGGCTTGGAATCGCGGGGGCGCTGCAATGGCGGTTTTCGCCATTGCAAGCCATTCTGGCGCGCGCGGGGGCGCTGCAATGGCGCTTTTCGCCATTGCAAGCCATTCTGGCGCGCGGGGGCGCTGCAATGGCGCTTTTCGCCATTGCAAGCCATTCTGGCGCGCGCGGGGGCGCTGCAATGGCGCTTTTCACCATTGCAAGCCATTCTGGCGCGCGCGGGGGCGCTGCAATGGCGGTTTTCGCCATTGCTGGCCGCTCTGGCGCGCGCGGGGGGCGCTGCAATGGCGGTTCTCACCATTGCAGCCTAATCTGGCGCGCGCGGGGGCGCTGCAATGGCGCTTTTCGCCATTGCAGGCCATTCTGGCGCGCGCGGGGGCGCTGCAATGGCGGTTTTCGCAATTGCAGGCCATTCTGGCGCGCGCGGGGACGCTGCAATGGCGGTTTTCGCAATTGCTGGCCGCTCTGGCGCACGCGGGGGCGCTGCAATGGCGGTTTTCGCCATTGCTGGCCGCTCCGGCGCGCGCGGAGGCGCTGCAATGGCAGTTTTCGCCATTGCAAGCCATTCTGGCGCGCACGGGGGCGCTGCAATGGCGCTTTTCGCCATTGCAGGCCATTCTGGCGCGCGCGGGGGCGCTGCAATGGCGCTTTTCGCCATTGCAGGCCGCTCTGGCGCGCGCGGAGGCGCCCGCAGCGCTGAATTCTTGCGCCGAGCGAGGCAGCGCAGGTTTCATAATTAGTGGTCTTAGGCTATAATTATATAAATTACAATAAGCATCATTTTTACTTTAGGGGAGGTGGGATCATGCTTCAGCATTATCGACGTTTGCAAAGCAATTTATTAGGCCGAATCCTTGCGTTCATGGTCCTCCTCCCCCTATTCCTGACGGCGTCGTTCGCCTATCAGGCCGGCAACAATTTCGAACTGACGGCGGGCAGCGGCAGTAATAGAACTACTCCGAGCTCGCACACGGTTATTGTTTCACGCGACAGACATCCTTCCGACACGAAGGCCCTTCCCCCGCAAAGTCCATGTGTGGACGCGGTTGTTTCGAGCCTTTTAATCATATACCTGCTACGCATCCCGAATACTCTATTCCATACCCCCCATGTTCTGCAGATGAAGCGGCAATTGCTTCGTCCGGTCAAGCTTACCGGTGGTTACGTTGACAAGTTGCGAGAGATGATAAAGATATTGCGCCACTTGACTACGATAACGACCTAGGAGGAATAGATTGCATGAACATCAGAGAATCGGACCTGCCGGGCATCGGCAAAAAATACCAGGTAATGACGCGAAGCGGCGATAAGCTCGTGATCATCATCCATGACGACGGCCGCCGCGAGCTTTATCATTTCGACTATGAGGACCCGGATGACAGCATCTCCATGGTAACGCTGGAGGACGAGGAAGCGCGTCAAATCGCGGCAATCGTCGGCGGCATGACCTATAAACCGAAAGCGCTGGAGACCATCGAGGTCGCGCTTGACGATCTGACGATCGAATGGTACAAAATAGAACCTAGCGCTTCCTGTATCGGCCTCACGATCGGCGAAGCGAACATCCGTCAAACGACCGGCACGACCATTATCGCTGCCGTCGAGAAGGATACGAAGCATATCAGCCCCGGGCCGGACTACCGGTTCAAGGCGGATACGATGCTGATCGTCGCGGGCGAAAGGCATCAGCTTAAGCTCCTGAAAGCCATGCTGCAAAACGGGAGCCGATAATTATGGATCACATGGTGCTTGAAATCGGTCTTGCCGTCATCCTTGTTGCTTTAGTAGGCTTGCTTGCTGCGAAGATTCGTTTCTCTGTCATTCCCTTTTTCATTCTGATCGGAATGGCAGTCGGGCCCCATGCTCCCAAAATCGGCGTGCTGGACTTCACGTTCGTGCACAGCGCGGAGACGATCCAATTCCTTGGACGTCTTGGGGTTCTTTTTCTTCTATTTTATCTGGGCTTGGAATTTTCGGTTGGGAGGCTCATCAAATCCGGCCGCAACATCGCCGTCGGGGGCACCATCTATATTTTGATCAACTTTTCACTGGGACTGCTTTTCGGCTTTGCTACAGGATTTTCTTTCGCGGAAACGATGGTGCTCGCCGGCATTACGACGATCTCCTCCAGCGCGATTGTCGCCAAGGTGCTCGTCGATTTGAAACGGACGGCCAATCCGGAAACCGAGATGATTCTCGGCATTATTATGTATGAAGATATTTTCCTCGCCGTGTATCTCTCCGTCCTATCCGGCCTTGTGCTTAGTACGGAATCATCGCTGGGCGGCGTCTTGCTGTCGGCGTCCTATGCGCTCGGTTTTATGCTCTTGTTTATCGTCCTCGGACGGAAGGCGGCTCCGCTGCTGAACAAGCTGCTTGATATCCGATCGAACGAGCTGTTTATTCTTCTTATTTTCGGGCTGCTGTTTTTCGTTGCCGGGATCGGCGAAACCATTCACGTCGCCGAGGCGATCGGCGCGCTGCTATTCGGTCTGGTGCTCGCCGAAACGAAGCATATGAAGCGGATCGAGCATATCATTTTGCCCTTCCGCGATTTTTTCGGCGCGATGTTTTTCTTCAGCTTCGGCCTGACGATCGAGCCGGCGAAGCTCGGCGGCGCGGTATGGCTGACGCTCGGCGCAGTGGCTGTTACCTTGATCGGCAACTTCGTTGCGGGAATGCTAGCCGGCAAAAGCGCCGGGTTGTCGCCGAAAGCGTCGTCGAACATCGGGCTCACGATCGTGTCCCGCGGCGAATTTTCGATTATCGTCGCGAATGTCGGCCTAGCGGCGAATCTGGATGAAAGGCTCCAGCCTTTCGCAGCGCTGTATGTCCTCATATTGGCGATTTTAGGACCTCTTCTCACCAAGGAGTCCAAGACGATCTACAAAGGACTTAACCGCGTTTTCCGCTGGGATAAACCGAAACCGAAGAAAGAGCAGGCTGCAGGCTAAAGAAAATTCAGTTAGACGCATAAACAACAAAAAGGACGAAGAGGAAATCCCCTGCTTCGTCCTTTTTTATTAGCTGTATAATCCTTAGAGCTTAGGCGCGGCCAAACTGCGCTTCGTGCAGGCGGCTGTATATCCCGCCGGCAGCGACCAGCTCCTCATGCCTGCCCTGCTCGGTAATGCCGTTTTCGGTTACGACGATGATGCGGTCGGCGTTTTTGATCGTGGCGAGCCGGTGAGCAATAACAAGCGTCGTTCGTCCTACGGATAACTCCGCCAAGGATTGCTGGATTGCCGCCTCCGTCTCGGTATCGAGCGCCGAGGTAGCTTCATCCAAGATCAGAATCGGCGGGTTCTTCAAAAACATCCGCGCGATCGCAAGGCGCTGCTTCTGCCCGCCGGACAGCTTCACGCCGCGCTCGCCGACAACCGTATCAAGGCCGTTCGGCAAAGATGCGATAAACGACTCGAGACGGGCTCTGCGCGCCGCCTCCATAATCGCTTCATCGCTCGCGCCGAGCTTGCCGTACGCGATGTTCTCCCGGATCGTGCCCGCGAACAGGAACACGTCCTGCTGAACGATGCCGATGCTCTTGCGAAGCGATTCCAGCTTCAGATCGCGAATATTATAGCCGTCGATCGAGATGGTCCCGCCTTCAATTTCATAAAACCGCGGCAGCAGACTGCAAAGCGTCGTCTTGCCCGCGCCGGACGGTCCAACAAACGCGACCGTCTCCCCGGCCCGAATTGAAAGGTTAATGCCGTTAAGCACCTTCGCCTCGCCTTCATAGCCGAACGTGACATTGTGATACCGAATGTCGCCATGCAGACGCTCGACTTCGATCGCATGAGGCGAATCCGCCACGTCCGGCTCGGTATCCATCAGTTCGATATAGCGTTTGAAGCCGGCGATGCCTTTCGGATAGCTCTCGATAACCGCGTTAATTTTTTCGATCGGCTTGAAGAAAATATTCGTCAGCAGCACGAAGGTCACAAAATCGCCATGCGGCATTCCCTTCCTCAGCACATAGTACGCCCCTGCGATCAATACAAACAAAGATACCAGTCTCATCAGCAAGTAGGAGATCGAATGGTTGAGGCCTATAAGCTTGTAGGAAATCAGCTTCGCCTCGCGGAATCTCAAGTTGTTTGCGTTAAATAGCTTGCCTTCATGCTTCTGGTTCGCGAAAGCTTGCACGACCCGGATGCCCCCGACCGTATCCTCGACGCGAGCGTTGAAATCCGCCATATCCGTAAACAGACGGTTCGCAGCCTTCGTCATCCGGCCGTTGAAGTAGAGCACGAGCCAAATAATGATCGGCACGATAATAAACGTCATAATCGCCAGCTCCGGTTGAATGAACAGCATAATGCCGAAGGCGCCGATCAACGTCATGGCCGCGATAAACATATCCTCCGGGCCATGGTGCGCGACCTCGCCGATCTCGAACAAGTCGTTCGTCAAGCGCGAGATCAGATGCCCCGTTTTCGTATTATCAAAAAAACGGAACGAAAGCTTCTGCACATGCTCAAACAGCCTTCTCCTCATGTCCGTCTCAATGTTAATCCCGAGCATATGGCCCCAGTAGGTAACAATGTAATTGAGTAAAGTATTAATGACATAAATAAGCAGCAGCACGGCGCAGGCCGAAATAATCAGCCCCCAGTTCCCGTCCGGAAGCAGCGTATTGATGACATAACCGACGGCGAGCGGGAATACGAGCTCCAGCACCGCCAATATAACCGCACAGGTGAAATCCAGAAAAAACAACCGTTTATACGGCTTGTAATACGAAAAAAAACGACGCAGCATATTGCAGCTCCTATTCTGTCCACCACAAACTGAAGGGACGGTTCACTTATAACTGATAATAATTTTCAATTAAAAATGATACCGAATCCTTCCTCCAAGTGTCAAGGTAAGGATTGATTCATAATAATTCGTTCCGGATGGGTGTACACCGTCATGCCGCCCATCCGAATAAAACCGGCGCAAGTAATCCCAAGGTCGTCCGCCAGCCGCAAAGCAAGATCGGTAGGCGCCGATTTGCTCAGCAAGACGCCGCAGCCCATTTTGGCCGCCTTCAGCACGACCTCCGACGAGAGCCTGCCGCTGAACACGATCGCTTTGCCCTCTGGCTTTACGCCTTGCAGCATGCAATACCCATACAATTTGTCTAATGCGTTATGGCGGCCGATATCCGTCATGACAGACAGCAGCTTGTCCCCATCCGCAAGCGCCGCGTTGTGAACGCCGCCCGAGCGGTGAAAGTCGATGGAGCTTGCCTGGAGCAGCTCCATCAGCTTTATACACTGTTCCGCCCGTATCGTATACCGGGTCATGATCGTCCTGGCCGTCAGCATATCGTTATGAAAATAAAACTGGCGGCTCTTCCCGCAGCAGCTGCCAATCCATCGTTTCGCCATTTTGTCCCGGCTGATTGACGGCAAGCCCGCCAGCTTCAGATAGGCATAGCCCCTCTCCTCGTCAATCGTAAGCTTCTCGACTTGACCCGGCACACGTATGATGCCTTCGGAAGCCAGGAAGCCGAAGACGAGCTCGCGCAGATGGGAAGGGGAGCAGACGATGGTCGCGAGCTCATCCCCATCCAGCTTAACCGTCAAAGCAAGCTCCGCCGCGATCGGATCATCGATTTCTTCCATTTGCTCATTGCCGCCTCCGGTATACCGCACTGCCCGCCAAGTTGTCAAATTGCCCTGTTCCATCCTGCACCTCCCTTAAAGCTTATTCCGGCGGATCGGTATCCCGTACATCCTGAATAGCCGCATCTCTTCTTGCGCTCTTTACTTCCTTCAGCGCGTGGTAGAGGTCCGCCCGTTCCACAACGACGGATGCGTTGTATTCGGGAATGCCCGCATGCGGCTCATAGACGCCGCGTTCGAACAGCACATTCCCTTCCGGCCAAAAGAGCTCGATATTGCCTGCCGCCACAGGAGCAAGCTTCGCCCGTCCATGAAACACCCCGCTGCTGTTATGGACGACGATCGCGTCTCCCTCATTGATCGACAGGCTCCCCGCATCCTCCGTACTCAGCAAGACGTCATAGCGGCCGGCTGCGTTAAAGCTGTCGCGCTCGCCGAATATCATCGAATTGAATTGCTTCCCTCTCCGCGTTGTCGCATACATCCGTCCCTGCGTCCTTTGCAGATCGGGCATCGGTATCGGAATCAGCCTGCCTTTGCCGTCCGGAGTCGGACACTCCCCTCCTTCGCATAACCAGGCGCCGCCCCACTGAAAGACGTCACCGCGCTTGCCGAGCTTTTGAATGCCGTCGTAATAAGGAGCGGCGGCGGCAATCTCCTCCCGGATCGCGGCTGCGCTTCCGAACCTGGCTGCACGGCCTTTCTCGCCGCAAATCCGCTCCGCCAGCTCGCCGAAAATATCCCATTCCGCCCGGGCTTCTCCAACCCGTGGCCCTTCAATCTCTGGCGAATAATAAACCATTCGCTCGGTTGAAGTTGAGGTTCCGCCGCCAGGCTGCTCGTAACGCGTCATTGCAGGCAGAACGATCACCTCTTCCTCCGCATCGGCCAGCATGGAGCTGTTCAGGACGATGTCCTGATGCACGCGAAGCTCCACCCCCTCCAGGCACCGCTTCACATGCGCCGGGTCCGGCATCGTCTCCAGGAAGTTCCCGCCGGACGTATAGAAAAGCCGCAGCTTTCGTTCCTGTCCTTCCGGCAGCAAAGCGTTCTCCAGCGATACGCCGACGATATCCCCCTGCCAATTCGGCAGCTGGAAGCCCCACAGCTTCTCGATCCTCTCTCTGTCTGCGGCATTGCCGAACTCGCCGCCGGGCAGACTGAACGGATCGGCCCCCATCTCGCCTGAGCCCTGCACCCCGCTGTGTCCGCGAATCGGCATCAAACCGCAATGCTCCCTTCCGAGGAAACCCCGCAGCAGAGCCAAGTTCGCCACCTGCGATATATTGTCCGTCCCAAAACGATGCTGCGTCAGCCCCATGCTCCATACAAACACGCCTGACCGGGCGCCCGCCAGCAGCTTCGCCAGCTCCTCCATCCGCGACTTTGGAAGCCCGGAGCCCGCTTCGAGCTCCTCCCATGCCAGCTGCTCCACATGCTCGCGAAGCTCGTCGTAACCGGTCGTGTGCCGCAGGACGAAGTCGCGGTCAACCGCAGAGCCGGGCAGCTGCTTCTCCATCTCGAACCAGCATTTCATAATGCCGTGCATAAACGCGATGTCCCCGCCGATGCTCACCTGATAGAAGTCGTCCGCCAGCTTCGTTCCGAAGAGCGCGGATTCCGGAATGGACGGAATCCAGTAGCCGTCCATCGCAGGCTCGCGGTACGGGTTAATGACGATAATTTTGGTGCCTTTGCGTTTCGCAGCGTACATATATTTGGTCGACACCGGCTGATTGTTCGCCGCCACACTGCCCCAGAAGAGTAGGACGTCCGTCCCGATCCAATCTTTGTAGCTGCAGGTCGATGCGCCGACTCCAATCGAACGCTTGAGCGCCGTCTTGGACGGCGAATGGCAAATCCGCGAAGCGTTGTCGATGTTGTTCGTGCCGATCGCCCTAGCCGCCTTCGCCGCCGCGTAATACGTCTCATTCGTAATTCCTCTGCCCGTCAAATAAAAGGCGATACCCTTCGGGTCGACCTTCTTCGCCTTCTCCGCTATGCGTCTCATCGCCTCCTCCCATGTCAGCCTGACGAAACGCGCCTCTCCCTTGCGGCGGATTAGCGGATACGGCAGCCTTCCGAGACCGCGCAGCTCGGAGCTGCTAAGCTTGCGCAGCTTCTCTACGTCAGCATGCAGCGTTTCCTCCTTTATGGCCGGCATTGTGTTTAGCCTAAGCACGTTAAGCCGCGTTGTGCAAACATGCGGTCCCTCCAGCGTCTGGTCGTACAACCCGGACACGCCAAGCGCGCAGCCGTCGCAGACGCCTTGCGTCAGAATGCGGTAAGCATACGGCAGATTGTCCCGGTTATCCCAAACCGTGCGCAGCGTATCCCGAATATGATGCGGCTTGACGAGTCCAAGCCCAAAAGGCCGCTTGCTCACCCACAAGCCTGTATCCCAGCTCTTCGGCAGCTTTTGCCGCCCTGTATGCAAGCTTTTCCCCATACGCGATCACCTCTTCCTCACCATATTTATCGCCGCCAGATGTTAAAAAGACCGCTCGCTGCGATGATCTTCGTTCAGCCGATCCAGAGCTTATGCCAGAGGTCTGTCTCGTTCGCTATTGCTGTTAAGTCTATCAAGAAAACGCTTCCAAAACAATGCGTAAAAGAAGGCCGGAACGAATGCCCAACCTTCCCTTTAAAAGGCGAGCCCAGCTCCTATAGAGGAAGCAGCTCGACCGCAGCCTGCTTGCCGCTCTGCTGAATGCCTGTTTTGCGGGTACCGTATCCCTTCAAATCACCGGTCAGCCGTTCGAGCAGCGCCTTGGCCGCCTGCCCTTCCTTGCCCTGAATTTTCACCACAAGCAGCACGCCGTTGCCGCTTTGCAGCAGCTTCTCCGCCTGCCTGTATTTGGTATCGTAATCATGCTCTTCAATATGCGGCGTCAGCCTAATCTCTTTCACCTTGACCGCTCCGCTTGCTTGCCTTGCCGCCTTGCCCGCTTGATCCTTCTCCTGCTTCGCTGCGCCTCGCGCGACAAGCCGGCATGGCGGCGGGCTGCTCATCAGCGATTCGCACACCAGATCCGCCTTCCGCTCCTTCGCCATCGCCAGCGCCTCCTCGCGGGATACGACGCCAAGACTCTCTCCGCTTAGCCCCGTCAGCAGCAGCTCGGACGCTTTTATCGCTTCGTTCATGATAAGTTTGGATGCCATTGGTTAATCTCCTTCTTTGTTCTTTGTCCTCCAATTATACGTGATCCCGGCTAGATTCTCGAATCCTCGTCGGAAGAAAGCAGACTGCCCGCTTCCGGCAATGGAAGGCGGGCAGTCTTGTTCATGAACTATGAAGCATTAATGTCAAACATATATTGCGAGCTTCCCAAAAGACGATCCGTCCCCGCCTCAACCATATTGACGTATATGGTGTAATTGCCATTGACAAAATACTGCCCCTCGGATAGGGATAAAACGATATGATGGCCAACGGACAAATCCGGTAATTCGGCCAAATCGCTGCCGGCGAGATTCATCTTACCGTCCGCATCCGTTTCCTTCGTAATCGTGCTTTCCGTGCCGGCAACGCCTACATCAAAAACTTTCCCGCTCACCGAGCTGCCGGTAATTTGGATTTGATAGTCGACAGACAACCCGTCAGGAGAGCCGGCCGCGCTTGAATCGATGAAGAATACGCCGCTGTCATAGGCGACAGACACGCTATAGCTAGGCGAAACCGTAATCGTCCGGGTCTGCTGTCCCACAGATACCAGACCCGATTCCGTCACCTTCAGCAGTTCAAAGGTCATCTCATATTGTCCCGGTTCCATGAACTGGATATAGAACGCAACGGGATTTTGATCCTTTGACGTTAAGTCCGACAGCTTATAGCTGCCTTCGCTTGGGGCGAATATAAATTTGCCCTCCGTCGGCGCCATCTCACCTTCGCCCTCACGGAATACAACGACATTTCCAGCCGTTTCCCCGTCCTTTTTGACCGTAATTCCGACTTTCACGTCTGTGTCCATATGAAGGCCGGTTGTTTTAAAGCCGTAAGAAACGAAGTGATTGCTGCCCGCGTCCGCGTCCGCTCTAAAGTCGTCGCTGTACTCCACTTCAACCGTCGGGCCAGGAGCAGGAGGTATGTAGCCTCCGCTGCTCGGCGGGTTATTCCTCGCCGCCTCCGCCGCTATCCTCCGGGCCTGTTCGGCCTCGCGCTCCTTCAGCTCCCGCTCAGACTTATCCATCATGTCCGCGAGCCGCCCTTTTTGCAGGTCGTCCAGCTGATCCAACAGCTTATCTGCCGCCTGCTTTTTCTTCTCTTCTAGAAGCCGCTGATTCGCCGCCTGCAGCGCCTCCATTTGCCGGCGCATCTGTTCGATGAGGCTTACGTTATTTTGCTCGAGCTTTTCATTTTTCTCTTTCTCTGCATTTTTCCGCATTTCTTCTAACTGACGCTGTTTCTCTTCGACAGCTGCCCGCTTCGGCTGCTCAGCCGGGTTCACTCCTGCATTAGGATCAAGAGGCGGCACTTCGCGGTCCAGGTCATACTTTCGATCCGTGCTCGTGATGCCTTGATTCACTTCATTGATGATCTGCAGCGCTTCCTCTTCGGTCAACAGGCCATTTTCAACGGATTGTCTTAAAAGGCCCGGCAGCGAGTTAAGCACGTTTTGTTTATACTTCTCGAACTCAGCCTGGGTTGCGAGATCTAGACTGCCCCCGAGCTCCGGCAGGCCGCCGCCCTGCAGTCGGCCCAATTGCTCATCATTTTCTTGGTCGATCTGCTGCTTATTTTCTATTATTTTTTTGATCACTTCCGGTCCGGCTAGCTTGACCAATTCGTCAAGGTTCACCGTTTTGATCAAGGGTTCGTCCTGCTCGCCTCTAGAATCCAGGCTGATCTGCTGAGACGGGTATATCGTATGGACCCCATCAGTGGCTTGAGCGCCGCCAGCTCCGGAATGCGGAGCCGGCAGTACCGAAACAACGCCCGAAAATACGGATTGGTTGAATATGCCCGTTATCGGATTGATGGATTGAACAAAATGCGTGCCGCGCACGGAGTTGACCGTCTCGCCGGCCTTCACTTCGAATTTATCCTTCGAATCCGACAAGTCGGTTACATCGTAAAAAGCGCTGCCGGTTACAAGCTCGAGCTTCGTCAGGCGGGCGCCGTCCGCTTCATGCAGACTGACGACCTCCATGACGGAGTGCTCGCCGATGGTAATGATGTCGCCTGTGTCTTCCGCGGACAGGACGGCGCTGGAGAAGCCGCCCGTTTCAATGCGGTCTCCCGGTCCAAGCTCCATTCCGACATAAGCATCCTGCTTAAGCAGACCGCCTTGCGTAACCTGAGCTACGCCTGTCAGCGAATCAATCGTAAACGTCCTCTCGGCAGCTAGCTCCACAGAGGCTGCAGAATCCGTATTACCCGCTTTCTCACGAGCAACGATCAGCTTCTCATCTGCGAGCCAGCGAATGTGCTGACCCTGCGCTTCCGCGACAGCACGCAGAGGAGCCATTCCGCCGGCATCTCCCGCTATTTCATGGCCGAGCAGCTCGCTCAGCTTATCTGCCGGAATCAACGTTTTGCCATGCTTAATGAGCAAGCCCGCTTCTTCCGCTCCAATCAGCTTGCCATTCCAATCCAGTTGAACCGTTCTGTCCGCGCGGAAACCTTCAGGCAGACTGTAGCTTTCCCACTCACGCAGGGAGTCGTTGCCTGCGTCCGCGATCAGCAGCTCGCCCGAGGCAAGCTGGACGGCATCGGCAGGCGCCTCAAAGAGCGCCTCGCTCTCGATGCCGTCTTGATTGCCGCCGATCCCGTTCCATGAGCCGGCAAGCGTCGATACCTCGCCATCCTTCAGCAGCCGGACCGCGTTGTTGCCCGAATCTGCGATAACGAGCCCATACGCATCCGACCATTCCAATCCCCGCGGCGCGTTGAATTTTGCCTGACCGGCAGACCCATCCGAGTAGCCCGGCCCAGCGTACAGCTCGTGCTCCAGATCCGCTTCCTCCGGGGACAAGCCCGCTGCGGTTGTCACTGTATTATTGCCGAAATCAATATAACGAATGGCGTTATTGCCCGAGTCGCTGACATACAGATTTCCTTTATCGTCGATCGCCAGTCCAGCCGGCTCGTTAAACTCCGCCTCGCTAAAGCTGCCGTTCACGTAGCCGCCGGCCATAACCGCAACGCCGTCATCCCATAAGGCCGCCCGCTCCGGGACGGAGCCGATCGTCGTAACCTTGCCCGTCGCGTCAATCCGCCGGATGACATGATTCAGCGTATCCGCCACATAGATCACGCCGGTCTCCGTTACCGCGACGTCCGTCGGGTAATAAAACCGGGCCTCTTCGGCCGAGCCGTCCGCAAATCCCAGCTCCGGCTTACCGGCAACCGTCGTCACGTTCCCTTCCTTGTCGATGCGCCTTATCGCATGATTTCCCGCATCCGCAACATAGACGTTGTCCCTGTTATCGACCGCAAGGCCTGCAGGATCATGGAAAAAGGCCGTTTCCCCGCCGCCATCCAGCCAAGCGCCTTGCGGCAGACCGTTCACCGATTTCACATAATCCAGCGATGCCCCAGCCAATACCAATGCTTTGCCGTCACGAATCTGTTTAATTACGTGATTCTCGGTATCCGATACGATAATGGTGCCGTCGCTTCGTACGGCTGCGCTTTGCGGCGCGCTTAGCGCCTCCGCGCCCGTAATCGTTCGGATTTGTCCCATAAGCCGTTCCTCTGGTGATGCGGATACTTGCGCAGCGGATGCGCCGGCGCTTAACCCTCCGCATGCCACCGCGCAAGCGAGCGCGATTACGCCAATCTTTTTGATAGGAAACAACCGAATTTCCCCTCTCCCTCTTAAACTATGAGTACATTTTACCATAATCATGCAATACTCATAGACTTTAGCACAAAAAAAGCCTCGGGACCGGTATTTCGTCCCAAGGCTTCCTTTATGCCAGCACCGGCTCCACCAAACGACGGACGCGGTCGATGCCCGCCCACATATCGCCGGGGCCGTCGTATATAATGACGAAGGAGCCGTCGAATCCCGACTGGCGGACAGCTTCCAAGCAGCGCTGGAACTCCGCTTCATCCGGATACCCCTGCTCATCGCATTCCGATTTGGCGTGGATCCCGACGCTCACCGGAATGGTCATCGCCAGCTCGGTATATTTGCGCTCCCCTCCAAAGTTGCCGAAGTCCGTTATGAGTCCGACTTTGCCTCCCACTTTATCCATGAGCCGCATACAGCTCTCGCCGGTGGAAGTTAACGCCTTAAAGTTTTCCGTTATGATCTGTACGCTAAGTGTTTCGGCGAACTCCGCCAGCTGCAGCAATCGGCCCGCCGTCCGTTCCAAGGCCTCTGCATCTCCAGGCTGCGCCTCTCCCGCAACGATGCGAGTCCGCTTGGCCCCCGCGATGGATGCGGCCCGGATCCATTCCCGCATAAAGCTCATATCGGCTTCCGCGCGCTCCGAATCCGCCGTGCTCAAATCGCCATAATCCAGCAAAAGCGTATCGAAGGAAATGCCGGCGCTTACAAAAGCTTTCTTCAACTGCTCCAAATAAGCGGAGTCCGTGCTCGGGAAATGAAAATGGCAGATCTCCACGGCTTTAAACCCTCGTTTTGCCGCTTCTTCCGGAAGATCCAGCAGATTGAGAAGCTCCGGCTGTTCTTGAATGACGGTCTTTCGCGCCCGTGCGCTCTCGTCCCAAACGGTCCAGCGCAGCGGACCGAGCAGCCTGTGAAGGCTCCATGTGCTTACGGATAAATAAGACAAGTGGCTCACTCTCCCGTGTCGTATGGATGACATAAAACAATCTATCTGAAAGTATACACTTATTTCCATAAACCGAAAGAAGCGATCTTGCTCTTTTTATATCCGATTGTTCCCTTATCGCCGCTCGGCCGGCTTACCGCTTTCCCTTTACCAGTGCATCAAAATCGATATGCGTTAACGACGCTGCGCGAATATAGGCGTCGCCTGGATCAAATGAAAGCAGTCCCGTCAGCTCATTCGGAACGACGATACAAGTCATGCCGGCAGCCGCAGCCGCTCGCGCGCCGTTCGGCGAATCCTCGACCGCAACCGCTTCTTCCGGCGCCACGCCGAGCTCTTCAAGCGCTTTTCGGTATAGCTCCGGGTCCGGCTTTACATTCGTTACATCGTCCGATGTTTTAATGGCCTCGAAGTGCTCCTTCAAGCCCAATTCGTCCAAATGCTTGTCGATCCAGATTCTCGAGGAGCTGGAAGCAAGACCGATGCGAAGCCCCGCCTCCCTAGCCTGGCTCAATAGCTCGAGAACGCCTTCCCGGACCGTCTGCTTGCTCATAAGCCCGGCGTAATACGCTTGAACCTTGCCGCGGAATTCATCCTTATCGATGGGCAGTCCTTTCTCCGTCATCAAATATTCATAAGGGTTAAACGTATGATTGTTTGTGCCCACGCACTGCGAATACAGCTCCAGCGGCAGCTCTTCTCCGTACTCTTGGTACGCCTCCCGCAATGCGTAATACCATGGGGTCTCCGTATCCAGAATGGTTCCGTCAAAGTCAAATACGATCGCTTTTAACATGCTCCCTTACTCCTCTCCGCTCATGCCTTGCAAGCTATGCAACCAAACCGTACACGTTAATCAGGCGTCCGTCAAGACGGGTAGACGGCATCTTCGCCGCCCCATGCGTCAAAAAAAGCCTAAACCGCGCCATTTAAGCACGGTTCAGGCTTCTGCTCCCCATTCTATGCCGGTTAGTGGCCAAACCCGCCTTCGACTTGCTCCTCCGCGGAAGGGTCAAGCTTGCTCCTCCCCATAAAGAAGGAGACAAGAAGCGCCAGCGCCGCCGGAATGACCGCCATCGCAAACGTAAACGTGATGGAAGAGGACAGCGATTCGGTAATCACGTTCAGCACTTCCTCCGGGAAATTCGCGCGCGTCTCAGGCTTCAGCAGCTCGCGCGGGTCGCCGAAGGAAACGTCGCCCCCGCCTTGCATGCCGCTTGCGGCGAACGCGTCCGACAGCTTACCGGTAAAGCTGTTGCTCTGCAGAATGCCGAATACGGTAATCCCTACCGTCATGCCAAGCGATCGGATAAAGTTAAGCGTGGAGCTTGCCGTGCCGCGCTGACGGGCGCTGATTCCGTGAATGGCCGCATTGCTTAGAACCGAGAACGAGGCGCCGATGCCGAGGCCGATCAGAACCATATAAATCGTGACGACCAGCCGGCTTGACTCCGTTCCGAGCGTTGTGACCAGAACCGTACCCGCCACGAGCAGCACTAACGTCGGAATCATAATGTTCCGGTAAGGCAGCTTTGTCATAAGGAAGCCGCCCATCGTAGCCGTCACAACGGAGCCTACCATCATCGGCAGAAGCACGAGACCCGAGTTGGTCGCCGTCCCGCCGAGCACGCCCTGAATAAAAATCGGGATGTAGACGGACGCCACGATAAACGCTGCGCCGCTGAAAAACGCAGTCAGAATGCTGGTGGAGTAAATACGGTTTTTGAACAACCCGTACGTAATAATCGGCTCCTTCGCTTTTGTCTCCACGAACAGGAAGATGGCTAGCAGCGCCGCGCTGCCGGCGAATAAACCGATAATTTGAGCGGAATCCCATGCGAAGGTCTTGCCGCCTAGCTCCAGTCCGAACATCAGACAGACGACCGCGCCGATTAAGGTAACAGCGCCCAGCCAATCGATCGGCTGCTTGGAATGCTCCATGGACTCTTTGTAAAAGAATGCAATCATGCAGAGCGCGATAACGCCCAGCGGCAGATTAATGTAGAAAACCCACTCCCATGCGATATGGTCGGTAATATAAGCGCCAAGGAGCGGACCGAAAATACTGGACATCCCGAATACGGCGCCGAACAATCCGCCGAGCTTGCCGCGCTGCTGAACCGGCACCGCGTCGAACATGATCGTGAACGAGGTTGGAACCATCGCGCCTGCTCCGATGCCTTGCAGCGCCCTGAACAAAGCGAGCTCCGTAATGTTGGAGGCTGTGCCGCATAACGCCGAGCCGATCATAAACACGATTAGACCAAACACGAAGAACCGCTTCCGCCCGTACATGTCGGACAGCTTGCCGAAGATCGGCATCCCCGCCATCTCCGCCACCATGTAGGCGGATGTTACCCAGACGAACTTGTCGAAGCCGCCGAGCTCGGCGACGATATTGCCCATGGCGGTCGATACGATGGTATTGTCCATCGAAGCCATCAGAATCGCGAGCAGAAGTCCTGCCACGACGATGCCTATATTGTTTTTTGGTTTAACTGCTGTCAAAATTAACGCAACCTTTCTTCCTTAAATTCGATACATTCGTTAAACTCGAACCTCTGTACCTGTTTTTGCCTTCGCGTGTTTCTGAATGGTGTGGCGGTACTCCACTCTCCCGATAACGCAGCCCGGCCCGAGACTGATCTTATTGCCCCGCACCACATCGGCGCGCACATATTCGATATAGAGGTCATCCCCCTCGATCAGTTCAGCCATGAGCTCGGAACGGTGGCTCGAGCGGATTAAATCCTTCAGCGCCATCCCTCTGCTCCTGCGGATGGTTAGGCTGCCGCCCGCAATTTCTTTCGCGCGGGACGGTCCATGCATGCGGATCGTCAACTCATCCGCGTTGACCAGTCCAGGAGATTGCAGCGCGCCTCGTAGGCTGATGCGTTCCGCTTCGACGGCTTCCGAGGCGGTAAGACTACCCAATAAACGCAGCTCCTCTCCGCGGAAGCCGCTCTTCAGCAGAAGCTCGCCCGTCCCTTTCAGATTGCCGCCATGGAGCGGTCCTTCCACTTTGACGTCGCCTGTAAATGACATGCTTTTCATCGCTAAGCCGCCGCTTACCTGGGCCGTCCCTGTCAGCGCGAACAGGTCGCAAGTCACGTCGCCGGCAAACTTCGCGTCTCCCGTAATCCGGAGCCGGCCGAATCTGCCGCCAATTGTTTCTGAATCGCCTACCAGCCTTACATTTGGAAGCGCCTCAACCACCTGTTTTCTCCTCCTTCCGTACGATAGCGCCAGGATGGACGTTCAGTTCTTCTCGGTATTCCACGCGGCCGATTCGGCAGCCTTTCCCGATCGTCACCCGTCGTCCGCGCACGATGTCCGCATGGGTATGCTCCAGCAGCACGATATCGCCTTCGATCAATGCCGTCGTCAGAACAGGGTCGCTCTGCGGAACCGCCCACTTCCACAGCCAGCTCCAGCCGCTCCCCTTAAGCCGTTTGACGGTTACGGATTCCCCGCCGATCTCCTCCACTTCGCTCGCTCGGTGCGATAAGCCGATCTCGACGGAGCCGGCATTCACCATCCCCCGCAGCGAAACGACGCCGCGGATGTCAAGCTGCTCCGCCTCCACGTTTCCCTCCGCCGTCAGCATGCCGCTCATTTTGAAGGAATCCGCAACGATCGGTCCTCCGACCTTCATCATGCCGTCCAATCGCGCCGATCCTGCCCGCAATCCGCCTTCCACCTTCATCTTTCCGTCCATGGCGAGCTCAAATGCGCTCACGCTGCCTTCCACCGTAATAACGCCGTTCATTCGAGCATGCGACGCTGCCCTTACATCCCCGATAATACGGCCGACGCCATCCACCTCAACCGACGCGTAATCTCCTCCCGCGCCTTGAACGATGCCGTTCATTTTCATTTTGGGCAGCGCGTACGGCTGCCGTTCTTTTTTCTCCGTTTGTATCATAGATGAAAGTCTCCTTTACACCAGCATCCCTTTTAACTGCTCGACCTGTCCGGACATCGCAAGTCTGGCCGCAGCCTTTATACCGCCGTCAAAATAAAGCTCCGTTTCAGATTCGACAAGCGCAAACGAAGCGGCGCCCATTCGGCGGAACACGATAAGATCGCAAGGCTGCCCTTTGAACTTGGCGTAATGCTCGTTCAGCATCGCCAAAAGCGCGCCCCCTTCCTCCATTTGCAGCGTTCCAGCCCGAAGCAAGGCTTCAGCCGTTTGGAAAAACAGCATCTCCTCAAACGCATAAATCCGCTCATCGTCATCCTTTGCTGCCCATCTCTTCAGCAAGTCCGCGGACACGATGCCAAGCTTCAAAAAATCTCTTTTCCTGAGCTCAAGTCCGGCCATTTGCCCCGACAGCCTTTCCGCCAGCTCATCTAGGGACACATCATCCTTTAGGTTTAATATTTTGTCGATACGGGATAGGATCAGCTCTCTTGGAAAAAAAGTTTCCTGTCCCGTATAAGCGGACTTGCGGATGAACCACGCTTCGGGTATAAGCTGCTTGCGCTTCCATCGGTACAGCTGTCCGTAGGAAATGCCGGTCACATCGAGCAGCTCTTTTTTCGATATGAGATCCGAATCCATCGTTGCACCTCCCAGTCACGAGAGTATCGTAACATAACATTGTTACGCGTCTCATCGGTCTGAGGGCGGAGACCTTCCGAGTCTCTAGATAGCTTTGCGAGTTTTCGCAGGCTGTTCTAACATGGCACACGTTTTTATAAAAATGATGCGAAAATGCAGCATTTTGAATATTAAATGGTGGATCTCAGGGAAATTGCTGCAAAAATACATGATTATTAGCGAAACGTCCGGATATTGAAGCGGTCAGGTGAAAATTAATGCAGAATTGCAGGAATTTATTATACAGCAATTAGCAATGCGTTAAATTGTTGCAGAATCGCAGCAATTACGCGCCTGTGCCCTTAATGATGTAATTGCTCCACGAAAAAAGAAGCATGACCGGCCTCATAAGGCTGTATCATGCTTCTTATCTCCACTGCAGTGCGGCTCAATCCCTATTTCCGATGCATTTTAAACTCGAGGAACAGCTCGTTGTAATGCGACAGCATGCGCGGACCGAGGTTGTCGTATACCTCCAGACGCGCCGTCAGCTCCTCGTCCGGGTAGAAGCGTTCATCGCCGGAAATCTCCTCCGGCAGCATCGCGAGCGCTTCCTTGTTCGGCGTGGAATAGCCGACATACTCCGCGTTCTGGGCCGCCACTTCCGGATCGAGCATAAAGTTGATGAATTGATGCGCCCCTTCGAGGTTACGCGCGCTCTTCGGAATGACCATGTTATCGAACCATAGGTTCGAGCCTTCCTTCGGCACCACGTAATCGAGCTCCTCGTTCTCGTACATGATCTCCGAGGCGTCCCCGGACCAGACGAGGCCGGCTGCCGCTTCTTCGTTCGCGATGAGCATCTTAATCTCGTCGCCGACGATCGCTTTCACATTCGGCGTCAGCTTCGACAGCTTGGCGAGTGCCTCCTGCAGATGCTCCTCGTTCGTATCGTTGAGCGAATAGCCAAGGCTGTTCAACCCCATGCCCATCACTTCGCGAGCGCCGTCCAGCAGGAACACGTTATTGCGCAGGCTCGGATCCCAAAGATCGTCCCAGCTCTCGAACGTCAGGTCGCCGACCAGATCGGGATGGAACACAATGCCGACGGTTCCCCAGAAATACGGCACGGAGTAGGCGTTCTCCGGATCGAAGGACAGATTCATAAACCTTGAATCAATATGCTTTAAATTCGGCAGCTTCGAGTGATCGATCGGGAGCAGCAGGTTATCCTCTTTCATTTTGCTGATGGCATATTCGGATGGAACCGCTACGTCGAACGTCGTGCCGCCCTGCTTAATCTTCGTCATCATCGCTTCGTTCGAATCGAACGTCTGGTAGATGACCTTAATCCCCGTTTCCTCCTCGAAGCGTTCCAGCAGCTCGGGATCGATGTAATCGCCCCAATTGTAGACGGTTAGCGTGTTGTCGCCGGAATATCCTTCGCTTTCGTTCAAATACGCGGTGGCGTACATGAGGCCGAAAGCGGCGACGAACACGATCAGGAACATGCGTACAATCTGGCTCATGCGCGTCCCTCCTTCCCGGCCGGACGGCTGTTGCGGCGGTTAATGAAGTAGTAGCCGATCACCAGCAGCACCGTGAACAAGAAAATAAGCGTAGAGAGCGCGTTAATCGATAGCGACACGCCTTGGCGCGCCCGCGAGTAGATCTCGACCGACAGCGTCGAGAAGCCGTTGCCCGTTACGAAGAACGTGACCGCGAAGTCGTCGAGCGAATATGTTAACGCCATAAAAAATCCGGCAAAAATGCCCGGTTTAATATACGGCATAATGACCTTCGTCAGCACCTGCCAGGAGCTGGCGCCAAGGTCGCGCGCCGCGTCGATGAGCGAGCCGCTCATCTCCTGCAGCTTCGGCAGCACCATAATGACGACGATCGGAATGCTGAACGCGATATGCGACAGCAGCACGGACACGAAGCCAAGCTGGATGCCCGCAATCGTGAACAGGATCAGGAACGACGCCCCGATAATGACGTCCGGGCTGACGATCAGCACGTTGTTCAGCGTCAGCAGCGCGCCCTTCGGGCGGTTGCTGCGAATATAGTGAATCGCGATCGCGCCGAGCACCCCGATAATCGTTGAAATCGCCGAGGACAGCAGCGCGATCACAAAGGTGTTCAGCACGATGATCAGGAGCCGCGTATCCTGGAACACTTCTCCGTAAAACTCCCAGGTGAAGCCCTCGAAATTCCGCATCGAACCTCCGCTGTTGAAGGAGTAGAACATGAGATAGAAGATCGGCGCGTACAGGATGACGAACACGGCAATCAGATAAAGATTAGACAGCTTCCATTTACCTTTTGACAATGTCGATCAACCCTCGCTTTCGGTTCCCGGTAAGCAGCATGATCAGCGCCATCGCAATGATCAGGAACACCGCAATCGTCGCGCCCATGCCCCAGTCCTGCGTTACCAGGAAGTGCTGCTCGATCGCCGTGCCGAGCGTAATGACCCGGTTGCCCGCGATGAGCCGCGTAATCATAAACAGCGACAAGGCCGGAATAAATACAGCCATGCAGCCCGCCTTCACGCCGTCGAGCGTAAGCGGGAACACAACGCGGCGGAACGTCATCCACGGGGAAGCGCCAAGGTCGCGCGCGGCGTCGATGAGCGTCGGGTTCATTTTCTCCAAGGCATTGAATATCGGCAAAATCATGAACGGGATAAAAATATACACCGACACGAACACAAAGCTGAAGTCCGTGAACAAAATTTGCTTCGTGCCGATGCCGGTCATCTCGAGCACCGCATTAACCAAGCCGTATGTGCCGAACAAGCCGATGAACGCATACGCCTTCAGCAGCAGGTTGATCCAGCTCGGCAATATGATCAAGAGCAGCCAAAGCCCTTTATGCTTTGTTTTCGTCAGCAGATAAGCCGTCGGGTAGGCCACCAGCAGCGAAAACACGGTAATGAGCAGCGCATACCAGAAGGAGCTGAGCGTCATTTTCAAATAAACGGGCGTAAAAAACTTCTCATAGTTGCCGAAAGTAAACTGACCTTCGACATCAAAAAACGAATAATACACAATAAGCAGAATCGGCGCCGCAACGAACAGCACGATCCAGAGCACGTAAGGGACGATATACAGGTTGCGCGCTCTAACGTCCATCGCTGCCTTCACCGCCGCTTTCTTCATAAGACTCCAGCCGTCTGTCGAACTCCTCTTCCGTCTCGCCGAGACGCATGACGTGGATCGCTTCCGGCTCGAACGTCAGACCGATCTGCTCCCCGACCGTCGCTTTTTTAGTAGAGTGGACAAGCCACTCGTTGCCCGCTTCGTCGTAGCAGCTGATCTCGTAGTGCACGCCGCGGAACAGCTGCGTATCCACCTTCACCTTCAGCTTGCCGCTCTCAGGACTCGTAATCTCGAGATCCTCCGGGCGAATGACGATATCGACACTTTCCCCGTCGTTCAAGCCCTGGTCGACGCACTCAAACGTGCGGCCCGCAAATTCCACTTCGAAGTCGCGCAGCATGCGGCCCTTGACGATGTTGGACTCCCCGATGAAATCCGCCACAAACCGGTTGATCGGCTCATCATAAATGTCGGTCGGCGTGCCGGACTGCTGTATCGAACCTTCGTTCAGGACAAAGATTTCGTCCGACATCGCCAGCGCTTCCTCTTGATCGTGCGTCACAAAAATAAATGTAATCCCAAGGCGCCGCTGCAACTCGCGCAGCTCATACTGCATCTCCGTGCGAAGCTTAAGGTCAAGCGCAGACAGCGGCTCGTCCAGCAGCAAAATTTCCGGCTCGTTCACAATGGCTCTTGCAATCGCGACGCGCTGACGCTGGCCGCCGGACATTTCGGTAATTTCGCGGTTTTCATAGCCGCTCAGGTTGACGAATCGAAGCGCTTCGGTGACTTTGGCGAAAATGTCATCATGCTTCAGCCCTTTGATCCGCAGACCGAACGCCACGTTCTCGTATACGTTAAGATGCGGGAACAACGCGTAGTCTTGGAACACCGTATTGACCTGGCGTTCATTGGCCGGCACGCGGTTGATGATCTTCCCGTTGAAATAAATGTTGCCCTCCGTCGGCTC
Source organism: Paenibacillus nanensis (assembly GCF_003583765.1). Taxonomy (GTDB): domain Bacteria; phylum Bacillota; class Bacilli; order Paenibacillales; family Paenibacillaceae; genus Pristimantibacillus; species Pristimantibacillus nanensis. Next base: position 254,989 of record NZ_QXQA01000001.1, on the reverse strand, counting down.
CGTGAAACCCGCAATCAGCCGTAGGATCGTTGTTTTGCCGCAGCCCGACGGCCCAAGCAGCGTGTAAAATTTGCCCCGCTCGATCTCAAAGCTAACGCTTTTAAGCACCGCAGGGTCGTTATGGTCATATTGCTTCGTCACATGCTCAAAACGGATAATTGTCGTATCCCGCATCCGGCTTGCCTCCTCTGCACCAAATAAAGAAATCAATTGGATTATACAGCATTCGCGCGAAACGGCAAGAGAAAACTTGGGACTTTTGTCCAATCTCTAATTTTTTGTCGAGATTGGGGGATGCGCGGGCGCGGGCCTGGGCGCGGCTTGTAAGCCGATTTTTGCGGCTTACTGCGCGGGCGGCGGGGCGCGGCGCGGCTTGTAAGCCGATTTTTGCGACTTACTGCTCGCTGGCCGGGCCTGGGCGCGGCTTGTAAGCCTATTTTTACGGCTTACTGCGCGTGTGCGGGGCGCGGCGCGGCTTGTAAGCCGATTATTACGGCTTACCGCTCGCTGGCAGGGCCTTGGCGCGGCTTGTAAGCCGGTTTTTGCGGCTTACTGCGCGGGTGCGGGGCGCGGCGCAGCTTGTAAGCCGATTTTTGCGGCTTGCTGCGCGGGCGGCGAGGCCTGGTGCGGCGCGGCTTGTAAGCCGATTTTTGCGGCTTACTGCGCGGGCGGCGAGGCCTGGCGCGGCTTGTAAGCCGATTTTTACGGCTTACTGCGCGGGCGGCGGGGCTCGGCGCGGCTTGTAAGCCGATTTTTGCGGCTTACTGTGCGGGCGCGGGTCGCGGCGCGGCTTGTAAGCCGATTTTTACGGCTTACTGCGCGGGCGGCGAGGCCTGGCGCGGCTTGTAAGCCGATTATTACGGCTTACCGCTCGCTGGCAGGGCCTTGGCGCGGCTTGTAAGCCGATTTTTACGGCTTACTGCGCAGGCGCGGGGCGCGGCGCGGCTTGTAAGCCGATTTTTGCGGCTTATAACGCAAAAAAAAGCGCCGCTTTACGCGGCGCCCCCACTTATACAGCTGCCATATCGTCGTTGCTCTCTCCGCGTCCCTTGCGGTGGCTGATGATGAAGTACGTCAGCGACAGAACCGCGAACGCGGCGGCGTAGACCGCCAGCAAACCAACGTCGTTCCACATGCGGCTTAGTTCGCCGCTCGAGATTACATCTCTCAGGCCCGCGACCGAATACGTCATCGGCAGCCAAGGCGACACATGCTGCAGCCAGCCTGGAGTCAGCTCGCCCGGGAATGTGCCCGAAGAGCTTGTGAGCTGCAGAATGAGTATGATTACAGCTATAAAACGTCCCGGATTGCCCATTGTTGCAACAAGGAAATGAATAATCATCATATACGTAATACTTGTCGCAATCGAGAACATTATAAACAACGGGATATTTTGAACGTTCAGCTTCAAAATATAGAGAAGCGCGGCGTCCGCGATCAGTGCTTGAATGGTGCCAATCGCCATAAGCGTCAGCGCCTTGCTCCAGAACCAGCTCCATCCGTTCGCAGGGCGAACAGCCGGTTCTTTTACCGAATAAACAATTGTAAGCAGCATGGCGCCTACATACAAGCCGAGGGACAGGAAGTACGGCGCAAGCCCCGTACCGTAGTTCGGCACATCCGTAATCGGGTCCACGTCAAGCTCAATCGGCTCGGCGAACATGCTCACCATATCATCGGTCAGGGATAGATCAGACGATTCCGAGGAAGCGTCGCTCAGCTTTGTCGACAGCTCTAGCGAACCGTCTTGAAGCTTGGTAAGACCGGATGCCATCTCCGTAGCGCCATCCTTCAGCTGCTTTGTTCCCGAAGTCATAGAGTCGACGGAAGCCTTCAGCTTGCCCAGTCCCGACGATAGCTCAGACGAACCGCCGGCCAGCTTTGTAATGCCCTCAGTTAACGATTCAGCCCCCGTCTTCGCTTCTTCCAGCTTTGTATTAAATGTACCTGCTCCTGCAGATAATCCTTCTAGTCCGGATTTCAGCTCTGCAGCGCCAGCAAGCAGCTGCTCTTGCCCGGCGGCCGATTGCTCCATTCCGATGGCTAAGCCTTTGCTGGCTTCAACCAAGGCTTGAAAGTTAGGGTCTTCCGCCAATGCCGGGTTTTTCGCCGCTAAGCCTTGAAGTCCAGCGGACAGCGACGCTGCGCCGTCCTTCAATTCAGCTGCTCCCGCTGCCGACGCCGTCAAGCCGTCTGTCAGACTCGAAGCGCCTTCTTTGGCGCTTGAAGCGCCCTGGGCCAGTTGACTGCTTGCGTCAGCAAGCTGCCCCATGCCTCCGGCAAGTGTTTCAGCGCCGGCTTGCAGCTCTGCACTGCCGCTTTGCAACTGCTTGCCCGCATCATTGAGCTTCGTTACACCTTCCTGCAGCGAGACTGTACCGCTAGCCAGCTTCCGCAAATTTTGCTCGAGCAGATCAGCGCCATCCTTTGCTTTTGCTGCTCCATCGGCGATCTCACCGGCTCCGTCGCTCGCCTGCACAATGCCGTCAGCGGCTGACTCCAGCTTATCGAATACGGTCCTTGTATAAGCCTCGGTTACTTCTTGGTTCAGCAAGCTTTTCATTTGTTCAACAGCATTGCTGCCGATCTGCGAGGCTAGAAAGTTCGAGCTTTTATTCGGCAGAAATACCAGCTTAGCCCGCTCCGGTTGGTCGGAGGTAAGAGAAGCTGTCTTTTCCGAAAAATCCTCCGGTATCTCAATAGCCATATAATATTTGTTATCCTTCATGCCTTGCATCGCTTCTTCTTCGGTCACGAAGGCCCAGTCAAATTTCGGCTCTTCCTTTAACTGTTCCACGAAATCTTGCCCGATATGCATTTGTTCATCTTGAAACACGGTACCTTCATCCGAGTTAACGACGGCTACCGGAAGCTTCTCAAGGTTGCCGTACGGGTCCCAGAACGCGCCGAGAAACATGGATGAATACATAACCGGGATAGTCAACACGCCGATTATGGGAATAAGCAGTTTTTTGTTTCGGCCGATTGCTGACAGCTCTTTGCCGAATTGTTTTATGCCTTTCAGTTTCATTGAGGATCTCCGCTCCTTATTGCAGTTATTTTAATGTTATCTTCGGTTATCGTACGAAATGACCACTTTGATCATTCGGTCAGTTCGCCCAGAAAAAAAGGCCCTGCTATACAGGCGCCAATCCCTGCTCCATATAAAACCGTAAATAGCCCGCGACCTGCCTCTTTTCCAACGGCTGATGCGTTTTCTTCCACTCCACCGCAAGCGCCATATACATTTTTAGCATAATAAAGGCTGTCATTTCCGGCTCACAAGGCTTAATCTCGCCCTTCTTAATCGCCTGGGTAACCTGCCCCGCAATATAACCGACGACTGCGCGCTCCATCTGCTGAAGTCCTTCGAGCGCCATTGGCGTTCCGATCTCCCGCATCTCCTGGGACAGCTTGAGCGCAAGCTCGTGCTCCTCCTGGAAGTCAAGCAAATGCTCAAGCACAACGCTCAAATTATCGAAAAATAACCGGCCCGGATCAATGGCTTCCTCTGCGATCCGCTTCATTTCGGAAATCATCCGGTTCATAATTTCCTGGAACAGCTCTTCCTTGTTCGTAAAAAACGTATAAATCGTTCCTTTTCCTACATTCGCGATCTTTGCGACTCCGTCCATTGTTGTCGCCTTGTAGCCAAACATGGAAAAGGACTTGGCCGCCGCGTCGATGATCTGTTTGCGCCGATCGATAATGGGTAACACCCCCTTGCTTTGACAAGTTTGACCGATTGACCAAAAAACCGATTCGGTCATTTCGTTGATGGTCCTATCTTATCAAAATCTTTACAGCCTTTCAATAGGAAAGTGATAATGATCACTTTCGCCATTTTCGCAAAGATGACTTTGTCCGCCAACAAGAGATATAATAGATGTACATTCGGCAAAAGACCGATCAACCAACCTAAAAGGAGTGTTCGCACATGCCATACAGAGAAATTACAACCGCACAGGAATGGGAGGACGCTTATCAGCGCTCAGACGAACGTCCTGTCGTCGTTTTTAAGCACAGCACGACTTGTCCCGTCAGCGCCAATGCTTATGAAGAATTCAACAATTACTTGAACGGAAGCCCGCGCGAAGACATTGATTACCTGTTGGTTAAAGTGATCGAGTCTCGCCCGGTTTCTAACCAAATCGCGGAAGACACCGGCGTTAAGCACGAGTCCCCTCAAATTATTTTCATCGACAAAAAAGCAAAGGTTTGGACCGCCTCGCATTGGTCCGTAACGAAAGCTCATATTAGCGCAGTGTTGGATTAATCTGACTGTGAGCAGAGACGGCTTCAAAAGCGCAATTGTCGCATTGGAGCCGTCTTTTTTTCTAGCTCAGCCACTGCCCCTGCAACGGCAAAAACCGCCATTACAGTCCCCCACACGCCACTTCCATCTCTGCAACGGTGAAAAACACCATTACAGCCCACACTCGCGCCACTCCCGCCCCTGCAACGGTAAAAAACACCATTACAGCCCCGGCATACGCCACTTCCACCCATGCAACGGCGAAAAACGCCATTACAGCTCCCTCACACGCCACTTCCACCTCTGCAACGGCGAAAAACGCCATTACAGCTCCCCCACACGCCACCTCCATCCCTGCAACGGTAAAAAACACCATTACAGCCCCCACTTGCGCCACTTCCATATCCCCGCAACGGCAAAAAACACCGCTGCAGCTCCTCACACTCGGCATCCACACCCACCCTCAGTCCCCATCCCTAATGCCTAAGCAAGACCTACACCCTCAGCCTCACGCCTGCGAAAAAGTAACTAGCAGTATGGACCACCCTATGCTTCAGGCTCTACTTGCAGTAGGCCTGTCCTGCTGGAAAAGGTTGCTTCATTCAGCCCATTCTAAAGAACGAACGGATGTGGTTATCTAGAGAATGTCGGAATATATCGATTTGGGAGGACATCGAATTCATGAAACGTTGGTTAGGACTCATCATTACCATCACGATGATAGGAGCGTCGGTTTCGCTTCCTTCGACCTTCGAACGCGCAGCGGCGGCTGCTCCAAGCGCAGGATTTTCAGATACAAAAGGGCATTGGGCGGAAGCCACGATTAAAGACATGGTTAATAGAGGCATCCTGGACGGTTACGCCGATGGGACTTTTCGCCCGGAAGAGCCGGTTAAGATCGATCAGTTCGTCAAAATGCTTATCCTGTCCTACTCCGATTTGCACCCTAACGGCACTCGCAGCTGGAACAGCGCTTTTCTAGCCTCGTTGAGTCTCGAGAACCAGACGATCCTGCAGCAGGATTATCGTTATTTCTCGTTCGAGCCTAGCGCATCCGGCTACTGGGCCAAAGAATTTATCGATATCGCCAGCGATCTGCACTTCATCAATAAAAGCCGCTACACGGACTTCCAAGCGGATATGACACGCGAAAATGTTGCCGAGGTCATCTACTACACGCTTCAAGAAACGGAGTTTCTGGAGGACAGCGTCTTCGGCCAAAAGATGGCGCAAGCATACGGCGATATTAACAGCGCGACGGAACGGGAGCAGCGCTTCATCGCCGAAGCTCTCGTAAAGGGGATTATGGAAGGGTTCCCGAACGGCTTTTTCGGCGTTGGGCAAAAGGTCACCCGGGCTCAAGCTCTCATCATCCTCGAGCGACTGACCCATAAGAGCAAACGCATCGCGGTCAACGTGTCCCCGGACAAGCTGGAGCGCGTCGTTCCGACGGCAGGCGGGGGCAGCAAAATTATTGTGTTCCCCGACAAGCGGATGTGGGACGCCTATGAATCGCTTCTAACGGTAGGCGCGTTAAGAGGCGCCAATCACGACGTGTTCGACACCACGTTAAGACTCTACAAAGATCAAGCCGAGAAGGAAAGCGTGCAGAACCAAAGCAGCGCGGCGAGCTCCACGGCGGTTAATGAAGAAGCTTCGATCTGGCTGGATCCGCAATACAACACATACGGTATTACGATCAGGCTTCGGGAAGGCACACTGGCGCGCAATAAGGAAGTCATCGAGCAATTCGCGAACGGGCTGTTCGGCTACAATGCTTCCGAATTCAAGCAATTGTTCAGCGACGTATGCGCAAAGGTGGAGGGCGGCCAGATCGTCAGCAAAACCTATGCCGAAATCGGCAATGATACGGTGACCCTGCTGATCGACAGCAAACAGAAGCAAGTCATCTTCTCTATCGCTCCAAAAAAATAAGAACGGCACAGAAGCGATAAAGAGCCGGCGCATCCCGCATGCGCCGGCTCTTTCACTATTTACAAGGTCGTTTTGGCTTTGAAGCATTTCAGTCGGTACCTGCGTCCATACCTGCTGCCATAATCGATTATTTTGCGAATCATCGTCTGATCCTGTAAAATCGCGAACGGACAATGATCCGGCGTCGTATTCACTTCCAAAATCCATGGATGGTGATTGCGGTCAATCGCGACATCGAGTCCGATCTCCTTCAGTCTCGGATAACGGCGGCGAAGACGCTTCATCGTGTTGACGCCGATTTGGTCGATCGTCCTGAGCAGCTTGACCCGTTGAAGCGGTGAAGTCGAAATCCCCAGCACCTGCTCTGCCGGAAGGATGGTGCCCCCTTGGCTGCCGTTTGTTACGATTTTGCCAGGGTGGGCTACCCTTGCTACAGTCCCCGTGGCTTCCAATCCGCCGGAAGGAGACTGCTGCACGACAACCCGCAAATCATAGCTTCTTCCTTCATATCCAAGCGCATGAATGCCTTGCTGCACGAGATAGCTTTTGCCCAGCGTGTCCTGTTTGACGGCGCGGTAAAGCGCGTCAAAGCTTTTAAACGACCGCCTTCTCCCCCCAAGCTGGTACGAATACGTACCGCCCGCTCTTTTCTCCACCCGCATCACGCCGCGCCCGAGTGAACCGAACGTCGGCTTTACGTAAACCATCCTGTAGCGCTGCAGCATGCTGCGAAACGTACTCTGGTTGAATCTCCGGGTTACGGGAATAAACGAGCGCAGACCTTTATCTTGAAGCATAACATTGGTTTTGGCCCACTTGTCGGCAATGCGGTAGACCTTTCTGCTAGATTTCACGTTAAGCTTAGGCATAAAATAATGAACTCCCTTCTCGCCTGCTTGGGGCGCAGGCGGAATTTTGCTCCGCTATTGTTTCTACTGATAGACTCTTGTCTCTGTTAATCTCGTTCTAGTATTACTATACGAAAAAATCAAAAAATCGCTTTAGGCCGCTGTCGTCATAACCGAACCAATATCTCCCAAAAACATATGCTTAAAGTAACGGCAATCGGGATGGTTGAACCGTTAAAACCGGAGGAGGGAGCATCTATGCGCGACAATAAAATGCGTCTTCTGACCGAGCAGCTGCGGCTCATCACCCGGTTGCATCCATGGTACAAAGACTTGTTAGAGCCCTCTAGCATTACCCTTGACGATCAGCACGACTCTCCCTCTTCTCTTCTTGAGAGGCTTCCACTGCTAGGCGCGGAGAAGCTCGAGAAATATTACTATGCGCAATCCCCCCGCACGGAGTTCGGCTTATCGGTTTACAGAACCTCCGGGACATCCACGGGCATTCGCAAAGCGATCTACTATTCCGCGGAAGATGACTTCCGCTACATGGAGGCCAAAAGAAAAAGCTATCTCGCGTGGCTGGGCGAGCGGCATACCCTCACTAAAGCGATGGCCGATCTCGGCACGGGTCATGCGGCAAGCACGGCGCTGTCTATTTTTGCAAGCATGGGGCTGCAAGCCGAGGCGATTCCGTTCACAGCTCCCATTGAAGAACACTTGAGCAGCATCAGACATTTTCAGCCCCAGCTTCTCTATACCATGCCTTCGATTCTTGAAGCGATCGCCGATGCGGCTTCAGACCCGCCCTCTTTAGGTCTTCGCAAAATCATCCTGGTCGGCGAGCTCGCCTCGTCCGAATGGCAGCGAAGGATGGCCGCGCGCTTCGGGCTCGCGCCTGCCGATATTCTGGATACCTACGGCTCCATCGAAGTCGGCGCGATCGCGGCCTTCGATCACGAGCTGGGGCGCTATGTGCTTGCGGACGGCCTCATCGGCGAGTCTCTCCCCGCAGAGCAGCTCGGCGAAGGGTTTCAGCCGCTTGGCGAAGAGGAAGGCGTACTGGTGTTGACCTCTTTTGAACGGAGCCTCTTCCCCGTCATTCGTTACGTCACGTATGATGTCGTCCGCGACTTTCGGACGGTTCACAAAGACGGCAAGCCGCTGCAGACGTTTCGCTGCTTGACGAAGCGGATCGGACACGAGCTGAAGCACGGCGAAAAAATAAGCCTATACGATATCGAAGAGGTGGTCAGCAAGCATCTGCCGCATGCCGCCCTTCGCGTGATGGTGCGCGATAACAAATTGAAGCTATATATCGCGGGAGAAGGCTGGCGTGAGGACACAGCAACGGCCATACAGACGGATGTAGAGAGGAAAATCGAGGAGATCGGACAGATGATTCAAAACCGTCTTCTGCAAGGTATCGAGGTCATTCCAACCGGCAAGCGCGAGGATTTGCCCAGCGGAACAGTAAAATCAAAGAGGCTGTATACATGAGAGAGCCTGGCATAATTTCAAAAAACAGCTGGTTAAGCCAAATCGGCAAAACGCCGCTTGTCCCCCTGCAGACACTGTTTGCGAATGACCGCGGCGTCCGGGTGTACGGGAAGCTGGAGCTGATGAATCCGACCGGAAGCGCAAAGGACCGCCCTGCGCTCCGCATGATCAGCCGCGCCTGGGAGGAGGGAAAAATCGGGCCAGGATCGGCCGTCATTGAATCCAGCTCCGGCAATATGGCGATCAGCCTATCGGCCATCTGCTCCTACCTGGGCATGACGTTCACCAGCGTGATCGATCCTAAAACAACCTCGCAAAATATCGCCATCATGAAAGCTTACGGCGCGGCCGTCTCACGCGTCGAAACGCCGGATCCGGCGACCGGCGAATTTCTTCCCGCCCGGCTGGAGCGCGTCCGCCAGCTGCTGGATGCCACTCCGGGCAGCTTCTGGCCGAACCAATACGGCAACGAGCATAACTACTTGGCCCACTACGAAGGGACGATGCCCGAAATTGCGGACGCGCTTGATCAAGTCGACTATGTGATCGGCGGCGTCAGCACATGCGGCACGATGCTCGGGTGCGCCAAATATGCCCGGGATCACGGGCTTGTCACAAAAATCGTAGCGGTCGATGCGGCCGGCAGCGTTATTCTGGGCGGCGAAAAAGGGCCTCGGCGTTTCCCGGGACTTGGAGCAGGCATCGTGCCGCCGTTTGCGGCTAACCGTTTCATGGATATCGCGATGAACGTGACGGACGAGGAGATGGCTCTCGGCTGCAGGCGGCTAGCCGCCTCCGAGTCGATTCTCGCGGGCCCCTCTTCCGGCGCAGGGATTGCCGCATTGAAAAACGTATTCGACCGCATCCCAGACGGTTCAATCTGCGTCGTTATTCTTCATGACCGAGGCGAACGGTATATGGACACGGTGTTTAATGATGATTGGATGATCGAGCAATTCGGCAGAACACGGTAACGGAGAGGGGAAGCAAGCTTGCGCTATTTGGGGGACAGTCACATCCAGGAGATCGGTTTTCATTGGGAGGCGTTAGCGGCGGTGATCCAGAGGGCTCTCGAAGCGATGGAGCATGGAGACTGCGCGCAGCCGCTTAAGCCGTACCTGCGTTACGGCGATACGCGCAATCGGATCATCGCGATGCCCGCTTATGTCGGCGGCGAAATCCGGATGGCCGGGCTGAAGTGGATCGCCAGCTTTCCGGGCAATATCGAAGCTGGACTGCCCAGGGCTCACAGCGTCACCATTTTGAATGACGCCGCAACCGGCGTTCCGGCCGCTATGCTGAACAGCCCCGCCGTCAGCGGGGCGAGAACCGCCGCAGTCAGCGGGCTGCTGCTGAAGCAATGGCTGAGCAGCCGCCCCGCATCCGAGCGCGCTCATAGAATCGGCATTATCGGCTGGGGGCCGATCGGCCGCTTCCATTTCGACATGTGCAGCAAATGGTTCGGCGATTGTATCGAAAAGCTGTACGTCTACGATATCCGGGGCGTGGACTTTCGCCTGGCTCCTTCGGCAAACGAGCCTTCGGCAATCCAGACGGTCGCCGCGAGCAGCTGGGAAGAGCTGTATGCCGCATGTAACGTCATTATCAATTGCACAGTCAGCCAAGAGAGATACATTGGGCTCCCGCCGTCTCCCGGAACGCTGCTGCTTGATGTTTCGCTTCGCGACTTCAAGCTGGAGGCCATTCAAGGGATCAAGGCTGTCATCGTAGACGATTGGACGGAGGTGTGCCGGGAGAACACCGATATCGAGCTGCTCCATCGCGAATCGGGACTGCAGCAGGATGCTGTCATGACACTGGAAGAAGTCGTCCTCCGAGACGCGCTGAAGCGCATCGATACTGTGAAGGATCCCGTTCTGTTCTGCCCCATGGGCATGGCTGTATTTGACGTTGCGGTTGCGGACTGGTTTTACAGAAAAAGCTTGGAGCTCGGCATTGGCGCTACTCTGGACTAAGCCAGGTTAGATTTTCCTGAGGCGGTTATGGTAAAATATTTCATAGGCGTCCAGCCTCCCGTCGAGGCAGCGCCGCTTACCATGAACTTCTCAGGAGGATTTTTTGCTATGCGTAAAATTCGTTCAAAATCAACCTTCGGGGCGCTTGCGCTCCTATTCTTAGTGCTCACAATGATGACGGCTTGCGGCGTCGATCAAGGCAAACCGGGCTCCGGCGGAAGCGCGGGGCAAGAGCAAGGCGGCGGCAGCACAGCCTCCCCCTCCCCTTCCCCGTCTCCGTCGCCATCGCCTTCGCCTGCGGAAGCGGACGGGCCTGAGCTGCTTGGTTCGGACAAGCATCCTCTCGTCACCATCGAGCTGAGCAATGACCAGGTCATTAAGGTCGAGCTTTATCCGGAGGTTGCGCCGAACACCGTCAATAACTTCATTTCTTTGATCGATCAAGGCTTCTATGACGGTCTAATTTTCCATCGCGTCATCCCGGGCTTTATGATCCAGGGCGGCGACCCCGAGGGAACCGGAATGGGCGGCCCCGGCTACTCGATTCCGGGCGAGTTCAGCGCCAACGGCTTCGAGAATAAGCTGAAGCATACGAAAGGCGTCATTTCGATGGCACGCTCGAATGATCCGGATTCCGCGGGCTCCCAGTTCTTCATCATGGCAGCCGACGCTCCTCACCTGGATACCCAATACGCGGCGTTCGGCGCCGTCACCGAAGGCCTCGAGGCCGTTGACGTGATTGTGAACCAAGAGCGTGACGCCAGCGATCGGCCTCTTGAGCCGATCTCGATGAAGAAGGTTACCGTCGATAAAAAAGGAATGACCTTCGAGCAGCCGGAAAAGACGCCTTAACTCGCGCTATATGACCGCAATGTGCTCCCCTAGCTGACAGGCACGCATCAAGCCTGTATGCTGAGGGGAGCTTTTTTCATATCGAGGACACTCTTTTTAAAGCGCGCACGCCTCAATCTCGAACCCCAGGTCTTCAATCATTTGATGATCGTACGCCGCCTCTTGTCCCGGCGTCGTCAAATAATCGCCGACGAATATCGAGTTGGCCGCGTAAAGCGACAGCGGCTGCAGCGAACGAAGACTCGCTTCGCGTCCGCCGGAGACGCGGATTTCTTTGGCCGGGCAGATGAACCGGAAGAGCGCGAGCACCTTGAGCGCCTTCATCGCCGGCGTTCGGGCCGAACCGCCAAGCGGCGTTCCGGGTATGGGAGTCAGGAAGTTAATCGGAACCGAATCCGCGTCGAGCTCGCGCAGCGCATAGGCCATCTCCACAATCTCCCGATCGGTCTCTCCCATGCCGATAATGATGCCGGAGCAAGGCGACATGCCGGCCGCTCTGCTTCTCTGCACGGTCTCTACCCTCTGATCGTAGGTATGCGTCGTCGTAATGGACGGGTAGTTCTCCCTGCTTGTATTCAGGTTGTGATTGTAACGATGCACGCCCGCTTCGGCGAGCTTCTCCGCTTGTCCGTCCTTCAAAATGCCAAGGCAGGCGCATATTTTGAGCGGCATAGTCGCCCGAATCTCCCGAACGGCCTCCGCCACTTGCTGAAGCTCCTTATCCGTCGGTCCTTTTCCCGCAGCTACAATGCAATACGTACCGGCTTTGCGCTCCATCGCTTCGCGGGCGCCCGCGAGCAGCGACTCCTTGTCGAGAAGCGTATATTTGCTCACCGGAGCCGTCGAGACAATCGACTGCGAGCAATATCCGCAGTCTTCCGGACAGAGGCCGCTCTTTGCATTGATGATCATATTCAGCTTTACTTTTTTGCCATAATAACGCTTCCGCACCTCAAAGGCGGCGTGCATCAGCGGCAGCACTTCGTCATCAGGCGCCTCAAGCACAGCCAGTCCTTCCTCGGGCGTCAGCTGGTCGCCGTTCAATGCTTTGCGCGCCAGCGCTTTCCATTCGACTGCTTGAAGTGTCAAATCCAACGCTTCACTCCCCTATTCGTATGAATTGTTAACTTAAATTAAGAAGTAAAAGGTTAACAATAAAAACACGTTCATTCTATCAGACAATGGTATTCTCTGTAAAGAATAAAGCGGCCTCCGTCCGACAGCTTTCAGACGAAGACCGCTTTTTTTATCATCATATCCGTACGTCTTTAAACAACAGGTCTTAACGGGGCCATGCGGTACATCAGCATGCGCACCGCCTCGAAGTTCGGCCGCAGCACCAAATCATCCAGATAGGCCGACACAAAGCTGAAGGGCCTTCTCGCCCGGTTAAGCTGCCTGATGATGTCGCCCGCCGTGCCGATTCCGATACCGTGCCCGAAATAAAGATTGTCATCGAGCATGATGACATTTTCCCCTTGCCACTCCGGCGTGGACGGATGATGGTCCGGATTGCGGAAATACAGCACGTCGCCCGCATATACTTCGTTCAAGTTATGGCTCGTTGTTAATTGAAGATCCCTATCCGTCTGCCAGTCTCTTAGGAATAGCCCCTGAAAGTGCCGGTTGAACGCCGCCTCGCCGATTGACTCCAGCACGGCTTTATACAGCATAATAATAATAGCCCCCGCACATTCGAATGCGTACATTTGACCCTGGTTGAAAATATCGCTTACCGCCACGGCGGGCGGAACGCCCGGACGAAGCAGAAATCCGCCGTCAGGCGTACGAATCCAGAACTGCGGGTTGGCCCGGGATCTGCTAAAGGTTGCGAAACGGACCCCGCTCGAGTATAACGCTCTCGCCGCCTGCACAATATTCGTGCGCAGTTTCAGCTCAAAAACAAGCGCGTCAAGGTCGGGATACCAATACGTAACGGGACTGTTCATCTTCCTCCGTAATGTTTTCCTCTCCAGCTCCGTCAGCATGCCTGGCGAAATCTGCACAGGGCTGCCATTCGCGATTACAATCACGTGCTTTCCCCCAAACGTCTTGATGTCATTGGGTTATTGTACGTGGGTAAGCGCCGATTGGTGCAGGCCGCTAAGCCGAATAGACGGGAAGCAGGCCCGCTTCGATCAATCCGTTGCGAATGCCTTGCTCGTCTACATGCGTCGTGACGAAATCGGCATAAGGAAGCAGCTCCGGGTTCGAGTTGCCCATTGCGACGCCAAAGCCGACGTACGCGAGCATTTCTTTATCGTTCAGCCCGTCCCCGAAAGCAACGGCATCGGAAGCGGTATACCCCAGCTTCTCGAGCATAGCTGCAATCCCCCTCGCTTTCGAGCCGCCGGCAGGCAGCACATCCATCGCGTAAGGATGCCAGCGGATCAGCGTAAAGTCCGTTTTCAACGCTTCATAGAGCGGTTCATCTTTGCTTTCGCAGTGCAGGAACACCTGGAAGATGTCAGCCGTTCTCCAAAAATCAGGGTTGTAGGCCGGGAGCTCCACCTTCAGCGATAATACCGATTCTGTTATAAAAGGATGCTCTTCGCGGTCCGCGCAGAAGGTATGCTCGCCTTCGAATACTAAGCCATGGCCGTGCCGGGCCGCAAGGGCAACCAGCTTCTCCAAGGCGTTTTTTTCAATCGTATGCTTATAAAGCGGCTCGCCCTTGTAAACGACATAACCGCCGTTAAGGCAAACAAACGACTCAATGCCTAGCCGCTCAGCCAGCGGTTTAATGAAATAAGGCGCCCGGCCCGTAGCGATTACAGGCTCGACGCCCCTCTCTTTCAATTCCCGAATCGCGGCGACGGTATCCGCCGGAATTTCCTTCTCTTCGTTCACCAGCGTTCCGTCAATATCGAAAAACACGATTTTGTAGCTCATGGCGACACTCCTATCCTTCTCTTTTTATATAAGTATAAGAGATTGATAGGCATAGGGCTAGTATCGTTACCAGCCGAGATTGAGCGTTCTCCCGGTTTCAGAGCTTGTCCGATTATTCGGCAGTCATCCGCGAAAGCTGCAGCGTCTGTTCAGCCATGTTGGGGTAAGTCCCAAATGGGTAATTCAGCTCTACCGGCTGCAGAACGCCGCGGAGTCTCTAGACAAAGGGATTCATGAGGACCTACAAATCCTTATCCTCCCCCCGTTGACTCCTTCCCCTTGGCTGATGTATAGTAATGGAAACGAATGTTCGGATCAGCGGGAAGCACCCGCAGGGCAAGACGATTATCGTCTGCCTTGCGGGTGCTTTTTTGCGTTATCCGTCCTTCGCTCTATTTTAAGGAGGTCGTTCAAATGGTTCGCAAATCGAAGTTCGTTGTCGCAGGGATGCTCATGATCGCCGTGTTCGCCTGCGCCGCCGCCGCCGGATATGCAGCTCCGTTCACGTTGAGCGTTACTGCCCAGAAGGCGTTCGACAAGATGACAGCCGAAGCGCCCGCAGGGGTAGGGGCCGCCCTGACGAAATATTACGCCGAGCTGCAGAAGCTCCAGCAGCAGGAGATCGATTGGGATAGCCGGATCAGTAATCTCCACTATAAGAACGAGGAGAACGAAGCTTCGCTGCGCAAACGGATCAAGAACATCGACAACGCCAAGCTTAGCGCCTTGGAGGCCGACATCGAAAAAACAGAGAAGCAATATGAGCCGCTCTTCGAGCTTTACGATTCCCAGAAATCGCAGCTTAGCTTGGCCAAAGCGTCCAAAAACAAGGACTTAATCGCTTTCGCGAATGCGCAGGTTACGGCAACCAAAATTGCCGTGCAGGCGGCAAATAAAGAGATTGACGCCAAGGAAAAAAAACTGAAAAAGGCCAAGTCAGACGCCTCAGCCAAAATGAAAGCCGTCCGGGACATGCTTGGCGGGAACGACAAGACGGAATCCCGGATTAAAGCCGCCAAAAGCTCGGCGAGCCATACGAAAAAACGATTTTCAGCCGAAGCGGACACGTTTGTTAAGCTTGTTCGGAAAGGCGATGCGAAAGGCTCCGCGAAGTCGCTGACCAGCCTGTTAGGCTACCAGAAGCAAATTCTGGTTCAAAAAACCAACATCCATTCTCTCGAAGAGCAGATCGCCGCTGTCATTGCCAAAGCGGATGCCACGCTTAAAGGCTATGGGGCTTAGACGCAACGCCGGATTTGAACTGTTCCTCCCTTTCCGCTTTAAGGCGAACAGTTACCTCCGTTCCCGCCCCCGGCTCGGAGGAGACACTAAGCCCATAACCGTCTCCAGCGTATAATTTAATACGCTCGTTGACGTTGAACAAGCCGTAGGAGCTTCCCCCGCCGGAGGAAGAGTGCTCGTTCCCGGAACGCGCTTCCGTCAGCAGCCGGCGAGCCAGCTCTTCGTTCATCCCAATGCCGTTGTCGGAAATCGAGAAGATCAGATCGCCATTCTCCTCCCTCGCGGTGATGCGGATAAGGCCGCGGCGTCCCTTTTCTTTACGGATGCCGTGCAGCAGCGCATTCTCGACGATAGGCTGCAGAATCAGCTTCGGCATCCGGTAGACGGAAAGCTCCTGCTGCGCTTGAATTTCAAAGTCGAACGTCCCGGAGAAGCGGCTCTGTTGAATTTCAAGATATACCTCCGCCAGCCGCAGCTCGTCCGCGGCGCTAACGATACTCCTGCCTTTGTTCAAGCTGAGGCGGAAATACTTAGCCAGACTGTCAATCATCTGACTGATGTCGGTCGCGCCTTTGCCGATCGCGATCCAATTGATGGTGTCCAGCGTGTTATACAGAAAATGCGGGTTAATTTGCGCCTGCAGCGCCTGCAGCTGGGCTTCGCGTTCACGGATCTCCGAGGTATAGTTTTCTTCGACCAGCGTCCGAACCCTTACGATCAGATGGTCGACGCTGCGCTCGAGCATATGGAAATCGCCGTTCATGGCGGGAAGATCGTTCAAACCGTCGATACCGTCCTTACCCTCTTTGCCTTCCTTGCGAATGGCGGTAATGACGCGATTGACCCTGCGGTTCATCCCTCGGACGATAATCGCGAGCAGTACGAACGGCAGAATGAGGAACAACGCGATATATTCGACAAGCGACCGCCACTCCGAACGTTTGGTCAGCTTAACCGTCGCCGGAGACAGCTGAGTTTCCGTTCCTTGCGCCACCAGCTTCCAGCCCGCGGTGCCGAGCGTCGTATACATAACGTCGTTCACCTCGTCGTCAAGTCTCAGCGACATCGTTCCTTCCGGCCCTTCGCCGAGAAGCTCCGCGATAGAAGGATGAACGCTCGTTCCGATCAACGTCGAATCGGGGTGGTAGACGATCTGCCCGTTCTCCGCGACGAGATAGACCATCGTGCCTGGCGCGAACTGAAGCTCGGATAAAATGTCGGCGACTACATTCTGTCTGATATCGATCATCAATACGCCTGACACCTTCTCATAATGGTTCGGATCCCGGAGCATGCGTGCGGCGGATAGGATCATCTCCTCCCCGCTGCCCAAATACGTCTCCTCGTAAACGCCTGTCCATACGATACCGCCGTTTCCTTCGATAATCGCGTCGAACCACGGTCTTTCCATCAAGCTGTCCAGCGAGAAGAAGTTAACGCGCTCTCCCGCATACAGCTTTGTTTTGTCCACAAACAGCTTTACCCGGAATACGTCGGAATTGGATTGCACGGTCTCGACCAGAAACCGCAAGTCCTCGATGACCTGGATTTGAATGCCGATCGATTGATCGTCCGGCCCGACCGACAGATAGGAATGCAAATTCGCGTTCATAAAGGCCGCGTCGCTGATGTCCTCGATACGCTCAAGCCGGTAGGACAGGTTGCTGCCCGCCTGCTTCAACGCCTGATGCATCGTCCGAACGACTTCGTTCTTCAAAATGACAGCGGACCGCTCGTAATAACCGTAGAGAAAAACGCCGGCCGGCAGAACGATCAGGAGCAGGTACGCGATTAGCCAAGGACGGGGGATCGACAGCCAGCGAAGCGACGAGAGCACTTTAAGCACCAGATTGGCCGCTTTATGCATGCGAATCCCTGTATGCGCTCGGCGTTACGCCTGTCGCCTTTTTAAACAGCTTGGTGAAGTAGCTAGGATCCGTATAGCCGATCGCGTTACAAATATCGTAGAACTTGTACTGCGGATCCCTCAGCAGCTCCTTGGCCTTCTCCACACGCACCTGCGTCAAATACTCGCCTACCGTTTGCCCCGTTTCCTGCTTGAATAACAGGCTCACATAGGTTGGCGACAAGTAGACGGCCTTTCCGATGTCCGCCACGGTTAAGTTGCCGTCTGCATACCGCTGCTCAATAACCCCTCGAATACGCTCGACGATGTTCGCCATCTTACCCGTCCGCTTCTCTCGAATGCGGCACATCACCGAGTTAAGATACGCCTCCACCTGCAGCTTCATCTCCCCGAGCGTTTCATGCTCGAGCAGCTGCTCCCATAAATCGGCTTCCATCGCTTCCAGCTCCGGCGACTGCACCCCGAGCTCCATCAGAAGCTGACTGACTCCGAGGACGAGCTGCAAGATCAAATTGCGCCCGAATTTCAGCCCCCCGGGCCGGTTATGGGCAAGATTTGCAAAGATTCGATCCACGGCTTCGCCAAGCTTCTCCGCGTCGTCCGCCTTGAGCGCGGAGAGAAGCTGGCCGTTAAGCGCGTAATCAAATTTCGGCGCACCCCCCGCTTCTGTCCCCGAGCTTTCCAGACTATCCATCGTGATAATTCGATTTTTGCCTAAATACCATTTATAATCGGCCGCTTCGCGAGCCTGCTTGTAGGCATGCGGAATATCGGCAAGCCCATTCGCCCGGTCGCTAATACCGATCGTCACGCCAAGCTTCAGCCATCTCTCCAAATTCGAACGAATATCGCCGGCTAGCGCGAAGAGGGCTTCCGACGCATCGGAGACGCCTCCTGCCCCCGCATCCGGCAGCCTCATAATACCGACAAATTCACCCAGCCGATGCTCGAAAGCATAGCCTTGAAGGTACGTATCCATCAGTTCCTGGTAAATATTCAACACCGAATACCAAAGCAGCTGGCGGTCCCGTTCGGAGCGGCTTTCCAATACATCGGCGATATCGTCCACCGAAATGACCATGACCCAGTAGGGAGATTCAGAAGGCAGATTCAGCTCAAGGAAATGGATCCGGCTCTGCATATCGATTTTGGACGTGCCATTGACAAGCAGCGACAACAGAAACTTCTCGCGGAGGAGCGGCATGCTCTCCTTCAGCTTAACCAGCAGCTCCTCCCGCTTCCGCCGCTCCGACCGCTCGGCGTCCATGTCGGCGGATACGCGCTGGATAACGGCTTTTAGCTCCTGCAAGTTAACCGGTTTAAAAATATAATCGACCGCGCTCACCTTCATCGCCGACTTCAAATAGTCCGCGTCGTCGTGTCCGCTGACAAAAATAATTTTGATATGCGGATACTCCTCCGCGATCCTCCGCGACATCGCGATGCCGTCCATATTCGGCATTCGTACATCCGTCAGAATGAGATCCGGCTGACTGCTTGCGATCATCTCCAGCGCGACATCTCCGTCGTCAGCTTCCCCCGCCACCACGATACCGTAAGAAGCCCAATCCACATATTCGCGCAAGCCCGCTCTTACTGCCGGTTCGTCGTCCACGATCAGCAATCTGTACATCGCCATATCCTCCTTGTACGCCGTCTAGTTCCGCCTTCTTCTCTTCGGTGTGTGGCTTGAGGTTATCTTTGCCGCTCCTTTATGCCAATTAATCGAGCATCCTGTTTCATGAGCTCCGCCTGGAGCTTGCCGATCTCGACATCGCCCACCGGAACCGCATCCTCAATCGAGAGCGCAGCGGCAATCCCTGCCGCTTGGCCAAGCGCATAGCAGGTTGCCTGCACCCGCATCGACGACATAGCCACATGCGTCGCGGAGATCGCTCTTCCCGCCACAAGCAAATTTTCGAACTCTCCAGCGGGCACCATGCAGCGATAAGGAATATCGTATCCGTCGACATGCCGCTCATCGGTCGTTTTTTGCGCATCGGGACTATGAATGTCGATCTCGTAATTCGTCTGGGCCACCACGTCTGGGAACCGGGAGCCGTTCACAACGTCATGCTCCGTTAGCGTGTAGCGCCCTTCGATCTGGTTCGTCTCGCGAACGCCGGTCTGCGGCGCGATATGGGCAATGGCGTAGGTTTCAAAACCGGTTCTCTGCAAATAATGAGCGATTGAGAATACCTGCTTCAGCGCTTCGGTTTCCGCATAGTTGACCTGCTCCGCGTCAGCCCCGTTCGCTTTGACCCGGGACATGTTGACAAGAAGCACGCCGTCGTCATGCTGCTCCCAGTAGAGCCTCCGCCCCTGCGGCAAATCCGTCACATCCTTATAATAATAGCAGCCCTCCGGCAAAATCGGCTTCACCGGTTTTCCCGTGTTCTGCATCGTGAACATCAGCGTCATCGGCTGGGTCAGACCGTCTCCTTCTCTGCCCGTCCGGTAAGCTGCTCCGGCATCGATCGCTACCCTGGCGTCCCCCGTGCAGTCGATGATCTGGTCTCCCTCGAAGGCCAGCAAGCCCTCTCTCGTCGACGCAATGACCGCCTGAATGCGGCTGCCCTCGCGAACCGTTCCGACGAACTCGCAGTGGAAATAGACGTCGACGCCTTCTTTCTTCATCTTTTCATTAAAGTAGTGCCGCAGCAGGAACGGCGAATATTGGGGAGCAATCGATTCATCGTGCCCGGCAGGCAAATATTCGGACAACATCTCCTTAATGATTTCGCGGTATATGCCGGTTACGTTGCCGACCGGCATAAAGATGCTGACATTGGCGAGCGTGCCCATGCCGCCCAGCTGCGCCGACTTCTCCAGCAGAATAACCTTTTTGCCGAGACGCGCTGCGCCGATGGCCGCCGCGGTACCGGCCGGCCCCCCTCCAACAACGAGAACATCCGCTTTTTTATGGGTTTTGATTTGGCGCTCGAACGAATAAGCTGACTTTTGCATAACGATCTCTCCCTTAATAGAAGGAAGCGGCCGGCGCTCTTCCACTCGCCGCCGCTTATCCCCTTATTTTTGAACCGTTGCGTACCACTCGTTCACTTCATTGGAGCTCGCTTCGCCCCCAGCCTCGAGGAACTTCTGCTGGAAACCCGGCAAACCTTCGATCGTCTCTACGCCTGCAATCAGCTTGACCGTGTAATCGTTCAGCATCGTATGCAGCTGCTGATTGCTCTTCGAATATTCCTTCATGTAAGGCGCAAGGCCAAGCGCGTTCTCCTTCTTCGCATCCTCCGGCAGCTTATTGTTCAAGTAATCGAACGCCTCGAACATGACCGGATTTTTGCGGACGCGCGCCTGCCAATATTGCGGGTAATTTGTTTCATCCGTACCGGCCATAAAGTTATTCGCCAGATTGCGCTCATCGGTGAAGATGGGCTGAATCGGCTCATAGGCGCCGTCGACCACCTTATGATGGGTACCCTCTACGCCTATCGCCAAATTTTTGAACGTTTCAGGCTCTAAGCTTGCGTTAATCCACTTGATCGCGTCTTCCGGATGCTCCGCCGACTTCGGGATAAACGTCAGGCGGTCAAAGCCGGCATTGGCTCCGAAACCGAATTCGCCGGCTGGCCCTTTAAGCGCCGGCACATACGCAAATTTCGCGTCAGGCTGGTTTTTTGTCAGCGCGTCATAGATGGCCGGGATGTCCGCCCAATGGACTACGATGGCGCCTGCGGCCCCGCTCGAGAACTTCTCCTTCGCCGTCGCGTCTTTGTTGGCGACGAATTCACGGTCGATCAAGCCTTGTTTGTACAAGTCGGCCACATAAGCTACATAATCCTTATAGGCCGGGTCCATAACGCGAGGCACCAGCTTGCCGTCCACGTCGTTCCAGGCATTCGGCATGCCGAACGCGCCTACAAGATTATCGATCATCGCTTGGTCGCCTTTGATCGTCATCGGCACGTTGCGGTCGCCATTGCCGCCTGGGTCCTTCTCTTTAAATTGCTGCAAAACGTTTTTTAGCTCCTCAGTCGTCGTCGGCATTTGCAGACCGAGCTTCTCGAGCCAATCCGTGCGAATAAGGATGGAGCTGTTAATTTTATAAGTTACGGTTGTTGGAATCGCGTATAATTTCCCGTTTACCTTCAGCGCTTCGATCGATTCCGGTTTTATGGCCGTCTTGATGTTCGGACCGAACTCTTCGATCAGCGGCGTCAAATCAACGAGCGCGCCTTTCTGCGCGTAATCCGAATACAGCGCCATATCGCTGTACGACGTTACGAGATCGTACTCCTCCCCGGAAGACATGATCAAGTTCAGCTTCTCTACCCATTTATCCTGGGGCAGCATGTCGTGCTGTACCTTATAACCCGTCGCTTCCTCGAGCAGCCCCGCTACCGGATACGTGTTGTAATCCTCGTTCGCCCATACGTTTAGCCGCTTCAGGACCGGCTTCGGCGCTTCTTTTCCCGAACCCGCCGAATTTGCATTGCCCGTGTTTCCGTTTTTGCCATTGCTGCCCGAGCATGCGGCCATAACCGATACCAGCAGCGCAACCGCGGCGATAACCGAAATAAGCTTAAATGCTTTTTTCATCGTTGACCCTCCTGCTTGTATTGTAATCTATATCATTAATTTTCCGATAGATTGCCCTTCAGCGCTTCTACACAGACCGGTACAGGAAGAAGACGCGTCCGCGCGCCTCGGAAAAGTTAATGCCCTTAACCTTTAACGGAGCCAATAAGGACGCCTTTAATGAAATATTTTTGCAAGAACGGATAGACCAGCAAAATCGGAATCGTAGACGCGATGACGGTTGCTGCCCGCACCCCTTCGGCCGGCACATTCATAAGATCGTCGGCACTCTTGTCGAGCGCTGATGAGGTGTCGGCATTCATGACGATATCCTGCAAATACAGCTGAAGCGGCTTCAGCGACGTGCTGTTGATGTAAAGCATCGGATGGAAATAATCGTTCCAATAATAAACGGCATAGAACAGCCCGATTGTCGCGAGCACAGGGCCGCTGAGCGGCAGGATGATCCGGAAGAGGATCGTCAGATTGCGCGCTCCCTCGATTTTTGCGGATTCCTCCAAGCTTGAAGGCAGACTTTCGAAATAGCTTTTTATGACCAGCATGTTAAACACGCTTATGAGCGCAGGCAGCACCAGCGAGCCTAGATGATTGATGAGTCCCAGCTCCCGGATGAGCAAATAATTCGGAATAATGCCGCCGTTGAACATCATCGTAAAAATGAACAGGACGATCAGAACGCCCATGCCCGGAAGCTCCCGCTTCGACAAGGGGTAAGCGGTGAGCGACGTAATGAGCAGCGATGCAAGCGTACCGATGAGAGAAATGAGCACCGAAATCCAGAGCGAGCGAAGAAATTGGCTGTTCGTCACCACAAACGCCATCGTATCAAGCTGGAAGCCGACCGGGAACACGCCGACTCTGCCGGACACGATCGCCCATTCCTCGCTGAATGACTTGGATAGAACGTTCACGAAAGGAAGCAGCGTCATGAGTCCCATGAGGATCAAGAGCACATAAATCGTACCGTCCAGCGCATAATCTTTGATTGTTTTTCTGTACATGGCCCTTCCTCCTTACCAAATGCTGCGATGCAGAAACTTGCGGCTGAGCATGTTGCCGATAACGATTAACAGAAATCCGACCGCGGAGTTAAACAGCCCGACCGCCGTGCTGAAGCTGTAATCCTGCTGCCCGAGACCCATCCGGTATACATAAGTGCCGATGACGTCACCGTTTTCGTAAACAAGCGGATTGTACATCGTCAGAATCTGCTCCGTTCCCGCCTCCAGCAGGCTTCCGATCCGAAGAATAAACATCAGAACGATGGTAGGCAGCATACCCGGCAGGGAGATCGACCACATTTGGCGCAGACGGCCCGCTCCGTCGATCGCGGCCGCCTCATACTGCTCCTGCTCGATGCCCGCGATTGCGGCGATAAAGACGATCGCGTTCCAGCCGATCTCCTTCCATCCCGCGGTAAACACGACCAGGCTGCGGAACAAATCATTATCCGTAAAAAACGATATCGGCTCCCCGCCGATGGCCCGGATAAACTCGTTAACGATGCCTCCCGTCGGTGACAGGATGTTCATGAACAAGCCGGAGATGATCACCCACGAGAGAAAGTGCGGCAAATAAATAATCGTTTGGATCGTCCGCTTGAAAAACATGCGCCGCACCTCGTTCAGCATTAGGGCGATAACGATCGGGATCGGGAATAGAAACGTTATCTTGTACAAGCTGATCAAGAGCGTATTGACCAGCACCTGAAGAAATTCGTCCGAACGGATCAGCTTCTCGAATTGCGAGAGTCCCACCCATTCGCTGCCGGAAATGCCGCCGAAAATATTAAAGTCCTGAAATGCGATGACGATCCCGTACATCGGGGCGTATTTGAACAGCAGCAAAAAGATGACGCCTGGAATGAGCAGCAGATACATATCCAGATTGCCTCGTATTAATCTCCACCGCCGCCCGCCGGCTCCGCGCTGCAAGGATGCCTCTCCTCTATTACGTCTGCTCATGTGAACTCCACCTTTTCTCTGTCTTGATTCCATTGTAGAGAGAGGGAGCTGAGGGGAGTAGGAGACGATCCTTTTATTTCTGGTCATATCCGACACAGTTTGGCAACGAGACCGTTTCCCGCTTAGGACCGCTTTACTCATCTCAAAACAAAAGAGGCCTATGCTATAAAAGCATAGACCTCTTCAACTGATCTGCTGATTATTTTGACTTACTTCTCCCCGCGGCTGCCTTTGCCGACTCGAATAACCGCGGCAATAATTTCCGCGATGACGCCGGCCGCAAGACCGACAGCTGTAAACATAAGGAACGCCGCAAAGCTGACCAGGTCCTCCCAGCCCGTTCGATCGTTGCCGTAAACCGCCATCGCCGCTAAGCCAACTGCCATTCCAAGCGTCGACAGCCCCCAAATCCAGCGCGCGCCCAGCCATCCCGCCAAGCCGAATGCGAACGATACGGCGGCTGCAAGCAGAAGCATCCGCAGCGCTTGCTCGCCTGTGAAGGTCTGGCCCATTAATCCGAACCGGATCAGCCATAGGGCCGCGCCGGCCGCAAGCGAAGAAATGCCTGCCACTATCCACCATTTCGAGCTTCTCGTCTCCGGTAACCAGCTCATGTGTGCTCACTCCTCATGTTTGAAGCGATTGTGACTCATTATCTTAAACGATGCGCAAGAATGATTTGTTTCATTCCCTTGTCTGTCCGGGCTACCGCCTGCTCGACTCTTATGCGCGTCGTTCCTTCCTCCGGTACTTCCGCTTCGGGAGCAGCGTCTTATAAATGTAGATCGTATGCAAGGCATCGCTCGCGCAGTACTGCACCTCGCCGCTTATATTCAGTATCAGCAAGGAGCGGGTTATTCGGTTCCGGTAGCAGAAGCAGCCCTCCTCCATCCCCGCATACAGCAAATATCCGAGAAGCCTCTCCGCTTCTTTCGGATATTCCCGCTCCAGAAACCGTCTAAGCGGCACGTCGTTTGTCTCGCCTGACCCGCTGTCGCTATTCAATCCATTCTCCCCCTTTACCTTAAAAAAATAGCACCGCGCAAGCAAAATGGCTTTTGCATGCGCGGTGCTTCCGCATTCCTTTGACAACTACCAACAATTTAGCATATTTTGTTAGGATCGTAAACCATTAATAGCATAAAGCGCCTCTACCGCCCGTCCTGCATTGTTCCATTCGGACGCAAGTACTATAATACACCTATAGAGAGGGTGTTCAGGAATGGAACAAAAACAGATTTGCGCCAAGTTTGAGAAGGCCGTCGAATTGCTGAGCAAGCGTTGGGTCGCCTTTATTATATACCAGCTGATGTCCGGGCCGCAGCGGTTTTCCGATATCGAGCACGGCTTGCCGAACTTAAGCGGAAAGGTGCTTTCGGACCGGTTGAAGGAGCTTGAGGCGGAGGGTTTAATCCGGCGGGATGTCTATCCGGAGATGCCCGTGCGGATCGAATATTCGCTGACGGAGAAGGGCCGCGCCTTGTCGCCGCTTTTTACGGATATCGGGAACTGGGCGAACCAGTGGATGTCCGATGGTCATGAATAAGCAACAATTGCTTATAAATAAAAAGTACCAGCAGATTGGGCTCCCGACCAGTTGAACCCACTTTCTGGTTATGCTACACTGATGTCATTCCAACAAGGACGGAGGGTTACGTGTGATAGATTATATCCGAGTTCGATCTTTGCGCGGCTAATTGAATAGCGCCGAAGCTCTGCCTGTATGCAGAGGACTCAGGATTAGTCTATACACTTTCAATCGTAACCGACTTACAGCCCATTGCGAGAATGCGGTGCAACGCCCGCATTATTGCTTATGGTTTGCTTTTTCGGAATGACTGAAATCCTATTTCCTCATGCAAAGACGCGAACACAGGCGGCAGCCTGTGTTTTTTTATGGCCATAATAATACGAAATAGCCAAGGAGGCTGATCCTATGCATGAATTGAATGAACAGACGGTGCAGAAAGCGATTATCGCCGGTGTGCAATTACAGAAGGACTACGATTTTGCCTACTCCATGCTGGAGCTGCGCAATCTTGCCGCCGCTAGGTACATTGAGGTGTCAGGCGAATTAAGCCAAAAGGCGGAACGCGTGAATTCCTCCCATTATCTCGGCACCGGCAAGCTACAAGAGCTTCGCGCGCTGCTGGAAGCGCATGATACGGATCTTGTTATTTTCAACGACGAGCTCTCCCCTTCCCAAATCCGCAATCTGGAAGCCGAGCTGGAGTGCGTGGTGATGGACCGCACGATGCTGATCCTCGATATTTTTGCGGAACGCGCGAAAACGAGAGAAGCTCAACTCCAGGTTGAGGTAGCGAGGCTGCAATATTCGCTGCCGCGGCTTGTCGGCCTGCGAGCATCCCTCGGCAGGCAAGGCGGCGGCGCCGGCCTGAAGAACAGAGGCGCCGGCGAAACGAAGCTCGAGCTCGACCGCAGACGGATTGAGGAACGCATCACCGCACTCCAGGCGGAGCTCGACAAGCTGGTCGCGACACGTCAGCTGCAGCGCAAGAAGCGGAAGAAAAACGAAGTGCCCGTCGTCTGCTTGGTCGGCTATACGAATACCGGCAAATCCAGTTTAATGAACGCCCTGCTCGAAACGTATGACCCGGACACGACGAAGCAGGTTTTTGCCGAAAATATGCTGTTCGCGACATTGGAGACATCCGTTCGAAGCATTGACCTGCCGGACAACAAGTCCTTCTTGCTTACCGATACGGTCGGCTTCGTCAGCCAGCTTCCCCACCATCTGGTTAAAGCGTTCCGTTCTACGCTCGAAGAGGTAACGGAAGCCGACCTCCTCATCCATGTCGTCGACTATGCCCATGAGGATTACGAGCAGAATGTCGCCGTTACGAACGAGACGCTGCAATCGCTGGGAGCCGAAGGAATTCCTACCGTATACGCCTACAACAAATGCGATCTGACCGACCACCCTTATCCGCAGGTCGTTGAGAACAACGTATACATGTCGGTCAAAGAAAGACAAGGAATTGCCGAGCTGGTCGATGTTGTGCGAAGCCATATTTTCGAGGACTACGTGACGCGCGAAATCCTCATTCCTTACGATCAAGGACGGCTCGTCTCGTATTTCAACGAACACGCGAATATCCTCTCTACCGAATACGAGGAAGGCGGCACGCGCATGAAGCTGGAGTGCAGCTTGGCTACCTACGAGCGTTACCGCGACCAATTCACGGAGCTGGAGCAGGAATAGTCCACCTCACAAGGAAGGGCAGCCCTGCCGTCATTACGGCGGGGCTGCCCTCTTTATCGGCGAGCCTGTTCTATTCGGATGCAGCCGGCTTGAAGGAAGCCGTAACATCCAGAAGCTCTTCCTTGAGTTCCTGGAACTCCTCGGTTAGCGTCCAAGCGACTACTTGATGGAAATGCTCCTCCGTCTCGATTGCCGTCACAAGGTAAGTGACGTCGTAGCCGTCCACATCCTCTTCATATTCGAACTGATTCGCTTCGTACCCGCCAATGTCGGCTGCTTTCGAAAGAACCGGCAGCGCGTCTCCTCCCGCGAAGCTCTCCTCTACCAACGCCGAAAAATCGTCAAGCGTGTAACCGGCGTCGAAGTCCGATTTTCTCTCCGACAGCACGATCAAATATTTCTCCTCGTACAGGTTGGCGATCGACAGATCGGCTTCGTCGTTAAGATCGTTCTGAACCGACCAGCTGTCGTCCGCCGTCACTTGAAACTCTCCGTTCAAGCTCAGGAACGTCTCCCGCTCAGACGGTCCGATGATGCTTCCGGGCGTCTTGCTGGCTATCGCGATGCTCGCAACCGCCAGCGCGATCGATACGACGATGGCTCCTACGGAAGCCAGTGTCAGGCCGGCCGGAAACTTCTTGCCGGCAGGCAGCACATCCCGCGCATTCAGAACATAGGTATTCGCGATCATGTCGCCCAGCCGCTGCTTCTTCCTCGTCGCAAGCACGCAAATGCCGGCAGGCAGCGCCCCCATCAGGAACGGGTTCGTATCGACGATACGAAGCGCTGCGCGAATGATCCCCTTGACAAAGCCCGGCGCCCTGCCGTCTTCCCGAACCGCGCGGATGCGGAACAGCAGCTTGCCGACGGTATAGCCCGTCAAGCCTTCAAGCAGCACGTAGTAGAGCAGAACGAAGAGAATAAATGCAAAAATTGCAATACCGAAAAAAGAATCTGGAATAAGCAGCAACGTGATGCCAAAACCGATTAGGAACAGAAAATCGACGACCGTCGCTCCCCAGCGTTTGAAAAAAATCGAGCTGCCGTAATTTTGCATGAAGTTCTCCATCGGGTCTGACGGCGGCGGGGGCGGCGGCGGATACGAATAAGCTTGACCCGTCTGGTAATCCAATACGTTACCTCCTGCTTCTGAAATACGTAATGGCAAGCGCCAGCGCCAGAACGGAGCCTTTGACAATGTCCATCGCGTAATAAGGAACGGACATCATGATGAGGCCGTTGGACAAAATGCCGATCAGCACCGCGCCGACGAAGGTGCCGAACGCGTTAGGCTTGCCCGCGCCCAGCACGGAGAACCCGATAAAAGCAGCGGCCACCGCGTCCATCAAATACGGTCCGCCCGCATTCACCTCAGCGGTCATAACGCGCGAGCCCAGTATAATGCCGCCGATGCCGGCGAATAAAGCCGAGATGAGGTAAGCAAGAAGCCTGTATTTGTTGACGGCGATTCCGGAAAGCTTCGCTGCCTCGGGATTTCCCCCTATCATATACATATAACGCCCATGCTTCGTATAGGTTAGGAAAATATGCACCAGCAGAACAACAACCAGCATGATGATGATGATCCATGGCGCCTTGCCGAGCGCGCCGAACGAATCCGGGATTTGGCCGGTCGCAAATTCGCCGCTTGGCAAAATCATATTTTCGGAAACAGTCGCTCCTCTTGTATACGTCAAAGCGATGCCTTGGAACACAAACATGGTCGCGAGCGTCATCAGCATATCCTGAATTTTAAAATTAATAACAAGGAAGGCGTTCACAAGCCCCACGACAAGGCAAAATAAAAGGGTCACGACAAGTCCGACACCGATATTCTGCCCATGCCAGACAAACATCGAAATGACAAGCGCGTTCGCGATCGAAGCCGTCGAGCCGACGGATAAGTCAAAGCCGCCTACCGCAAGGGATACGGTCAAACCAATTGCGATAATCGTAACGATGGAAATCGATCTTAAAATGTTAATGATGTTCGTATAATTCAAGAAATTGTCCGTCATCGTTCCGAAGAAGACGATAAGCAATAGAATCGTAAGAATAGTCCCGTATTTATAAAGCAGCTGGAACGCGCCCGCGTTTTTGCTCTGCCGTGTCGCTTCTGCACTGTTCATCTGATTAAGCCTCCCGTGCTGTACAGCATGATTTCTTCCTCATTCGTGCGAGCCGTCTCCAGCTCCTTCATGATCTTCCCGTCGTACATGACGTAGACGCGGTCCGTGATCCCCATAATTTCCGATATTTCGCTCGATGCGTACAGGATGCACTTCCCCCGCGAGGCCAGCTCCGCAATCAGGTTGTAAATATCGCGCTTCGCCCCGACATCGACGCCTTTGGTCGGTTCGTCGAAAATGTACACGTCCGCGTCGGCCAGCAGCCATTTGCCGATCGCAATTTTTTGCTGATTGCCGCCGGATAAGTTTCTGACCTTGGCTTGTCCGTTCGGCGTTTTCACCCCGAGATCGCGGATGATCCCATCCGCCGCCTGCTTCTCCCTTTTCCGGTTCAACCAAGCGCCGAGACCGGCAAACTTGGACAGGCTGGAAGCCGTCATATTCACAACCACCGATTCCTCTACAAAAATGCCTTCACGGCGCCGCTCCTCCGGAACCAGCGCCAGGCCGTTCTGCACCGCCCGATGCGGATCCTTCGTCCGAAGCTTCACGCCATTTAAGATCAGTTCCCCTTTTGCCGACTCCGATGCGCCGAACAAGGCTCTGCACAGCTCGGTCTTGCCAGCGCCAACCAAACCGGCCAAACCGACGATCTCGCCTTTGCGCACCGTTAGGGACACACCGTTCACCTTGCCGTTGTCATACATATCCTTTGCTTCAAAGCCCGTCTCGCCAATTTTACTCTCGCGGCGCGGGAATTGTCCGTCCAGCTTGGAGCCAAGCATATGCTCCACGACTTCATGCTGCTCCAGCTTCGCGATTTCCTCCCGAATGACCAGACGGCCGTCGCGCATAATCGTAATGTCGTCGCAAATTTCATACAGCTCGGGGAGGCGGTGGGAAATGAAAATAATGCCTACTCCTTCGGATTTCAAAAGTCTGACCAAAGCGAACAGCGCCTCCGTCTCGCTCTGGCTAAGCGGCGCGGTAGGCTCGTCCAGCACAAGGAAACGGCAGTCCATCGTTACGGATCGGGCGATCAGCACCATTTGCTTCTCCGCCAGCGTCAAGTCCTGGACCAGCTTTTTCGTCGGCACGTTGACCCGCAGACGGTCCAGCACAGCCTGCGCCGATTGATGCAGGCTTCTCCAATGGACGAAATGCTTGCCGTTCATGCCGTGCACCGTCTGCTCCAGCATGATATTCTCTCCGACGCTTAAATTCGGGATAAGCGCGGTGTCCACTTCCTGGTACACGATCTGGATCCCGTACGCCTTCGCGTCCTTCGGACTGCGAATATGCGCGGGCTCCCCGTCGATCCATATCTCGCCCGTATAATGGCTGTAAGCGCCCGACAGCACCTTCATGAGCGTCGATTTGCCCGCTCCGTTCGCGCCGATCAGCGCATGCGCTCTGCCGCTTTCGGTATGGAAATCCACCTCGGTCAGCGCTTGAACCCCCGGGAAGGCGATCGAAATCCCCTTCATTGTAAGCAAACTTCTGTTCTTATCCGCCAAGAGGCGCACCTTCCTCTCCAAACAGGATAGAGCGCCCTCATCCAATGGACAAGGGCGCCTGCATGTTAGAACTGATTATAGCATGAATTCCGCTTACTTGGCGTTTGCTTCTTTTAACGATTTCATCCAATCTTCTTCGAACTCGTCCGTCGTGCCCCAGCCTGGAATAATGTCGGCCAGCGTGGCTACGTTAACGGTTTCGCTGGATTTCTTCAGCTCTTCTTGCGTAATGAGCGCCGCGTCCAGATCGAATGTCGCCGGCGTCTCTTCGCCTGCAAGCTTCTTCGCCGCAATTCGCAGGTTAACCGAGCCGATCATCTTCGCGTCAACAGCTGCTGTCGCCGCCCAAGGGCTGTTCTCTTCCTGCATCGCCTGCAGATCCGCGTTGGACACGTCGATGCCGTAAATTTTAACCTCTGTGCGTCCCGCTTCAACCAAAGCGCGAGTTGCGCCGATTGCGAAGGCGTCCCAAGTCGCGAAGATCGCGTCGATCTCGCCCTTCGGATATTTCGCCAGCATAGCGGCAACCGCATTTTGCGTATCAACGGAAGTGTTATCGGAAGCTACACCGAAACGGTCAACTTCCGTAATGCCTGGATATTTCGCCAGCACGTCTTGATATACCGCGTTGCGGCGTACCATCGGCGGGAAGCCGTCTACCCACAGATAAACGATTTTTGCGTTTTCGCCATGCTGCTTCACGAGCTCGTCCAGCGCGTATTGCGCCAGCGCTTCATCCTTCTGGGAAGTAAGCGTTACCCCTTCGATCTCGCCGATCGCAGGCAGAGAGTCGAACGCGACAACCTCGATCCCTTTTTCTCTCAGCTTCTTAACGGCCTCCACGGAAGCCTCGTTGTCCGCATGGGACAAAATAACCGCGTCAACATCGCTTTCCGCCGCTTGGTTGATGGCATCCAGGAATTTCGCCGTATCTCCGTTCGCAGAGAAGGTGTCTACTTTGAAGCCAAGCGCTTCGCCTTCTTGCTTCGCGCCTGCCAGGAATTGCGCTGTATGATCGTCTCCGCCGATTTTACGGATAACTTTAATGTTGATTTCGCCTTTTTCCTTCAAAGCGGCTGGAAGGTTCTCAACTTCCTGCGCTGCTCCGCCGGACTTTCCAGCATTTCCGGCATTTCCTCCGTTGTTTGCTCCGCAGCCCGTCGCCGCGATCACAATCGCAAGCATAATGGCAAGCACTGCGCTGAACTTGCTTTTTCTCATTGTTTCTCTCTCCCCTTTTGACTGAGTATGTATCGAGTTATTAATACAAGTAATCCTATCGGATTTACATCACAACGTCAATAACTTTTTTCCGTTCAGCCTACCTTGACGCGGGGGAAAGCAAGCGTAAACTCCGTTCCTTTTCCTACCTCACTCTTTATATCGATCCTCCCGTCCATTTTTTTAATAATACTAAACGAAATCATCGTGCCAAGTCCTGTCCCCTTTTCCTTCGTCGAATAATACGGCGTGCCCAGACGCCTAATTTGATCAGCGGTCATACCGCTGCCGGTATCCCGGATCGTCACCGCCGCTTGATCGCCAAGCCGGCCGGTCATTAGCCTTAGCGTCCCCCCCTCCGGCATCGCTTCAATTGCGTTTTTCCCGATATTGATCAGCGCCTGTCTAAATTTCGAGCGGTCCCCCATCGTCGTTAAAGAAGTGTCTTTGGATAACGTAACGACCAGCGTTACATTATTCAAATTCGCGTAAGTGATCAAAATATTGGACAAATAACTCACTTCGGCATTGACGTCGATCAGCTCCATCGACTCTGGATCCGTTCTGGCTAATGACAAGTAATCCGAAATGATCTGCTCCGCCCGGTCCAGCTCCGAGAAGCATATGCCTTTGTAAAACTCCCGTTTATCCGGTCCGACATCGCCGGTACCGAGCAAATGAATAAACCCGCGCACCGCCGTTAACGGGTTGCGGATCTCATGCGCGACAGAAGCCGCCATATCGCTGACGAGCCTCAGCTTCTCGCTTTTCTCCACTTCCTCCCGCATATGATGGTGACGGTTCAGAAATTCTATGAGCGATACGAACCCCCATACCATGATGCCATGCGCCAGATAAAGCGCCGCGGTCAGAAGCGGCTTGTCAATCAGCTGTTCCGGCCGGCCTGTATATGTAAGAAATAAGGAGAGGGTAAGCAGCTTAATAAGCGAGCATTGCGCGATCGCTATTGCGACCTTCCGCCTGAAGGAGGCTGTTTTATATATTCGCTGGAAGAAAAAAACCGTAAGGAAAGCCGGCAAAATGGACAACGTATAGAGCAGATTTTCCGGGCTTCCGAGCAAGTACCGTCCTAGAATAACGGAGCCGAACAGCAAAAACGTAATGACGCCGCCGCCGTACAAGGAGCCGATCGCAAGCGGAATCGAACGAAAATCATAGCTTATTCCATTGTATTTGACCGGAAAACACATCGTGGCGATTATGGCTACCGCGAATAGCGCGAATAACAGCACCCGGTGCAGCAAAGGTTTTTCTCGCAGCCGGTATAGGTACGGATAGAGAATGAACGGCATCGAAATGATAAGCACATTTAATAAAAAATCTTTAAACACTTGCACCGTGTTCCCTCCGTTTATAAAGGCAGCCCCGCTCTATCAACTTCAACATGAACAATATAGCATAAATGGTATAGCCGCACCTCAAAAATATGTATTTTTTTGGACATCTAACTAAAAGAAAAACGCCCCTTCGGGCGCCTCTCCATGCTACCGCTATTCATTTCCCGCAACAAAGAAGGCGAACTGATTTTTCCCTTTGCTTTTGGACAGGTACAGCGCTTCGTCCGCTCTCTTCAGCAGCAGCTCCGTGTCTTCTCCGTCTCTTGGCCACATGGCGCCGCCAATGCTGCAGCTTATATCGACCTTCTCCGCTCCCAGCACATAAGGCTGACGGAGGCTCTCGAGCAGACGGCTCGCGGCTTCTTGCGCTTCCTGCCGCGCTCCGGAAGACGATAGGGATAATATAATAACAAATTCGTCGCCGCCCATCCGGAATACGTCGCCCTGCTCCCTTACGCAGTTCGTCAATCTCCTTGCCGTTTCACGCAAAACCTCGTCGCCTGCGGCGTGTCCATATGTATCATTAACGCCTTTGAAGCCATCCAGATCCAGATAGAAGAACGCAAGTCCTCCCTCGCGCTGCACGGCCTGCTCCCTAGCTTTTTTCCCTCTCGTCTCGAGCGAAGCCCGGTTCAGAAGTCCGGTTAGCCGGTCATGGTGGGCACGGTCTTCCATTTGAACCAGCTCGGATTCCGTCTCGCTCAGTTCACGAATCAAGCCGCGCAATGAGCTGGAGAGCATTTCGATATCCTTTATGCCTTTAGTCAATGGGATTTCCGCTTTCTCTCCGAACCGGAGACGATCGGCGGCGGCGGCAATCCGGGACAACGGCTTGGACACGCGGCCGGCAAGCATCCAGCCTATCCAAGCGAATACAGGCATCAGAATAATGCCAAGCACCGCAATGTCGAATACAAGCTGCTTAACTGGGGAGAATGCCACATCCACAGGCTGTCTAATGATGATGCGCCAGTCGAGCCCGGGATAATTCTGATAACCCGCTCCGCTGGCAAAGCCGGTCAAGTACCGCTTGCCATCCGGCCAGGTCTGCACTTCCCACGCGCGGTCTTCGCTGTTCTCCTCCGCGCCTTCCAGGGTGAGCGACTGCCCTACCCACTCGTTCGGCCCGAGAAGAACGGCATGATCCCTCCCGCTAATGACGAACGCCTCGATCTGGCTTGTCTTCTCCTCTTGCAGCGAATCGAACACCGCGGCTCGAATCTCCTCCGACCATTTCCAGCTGAGATGCGCCGCGAGCACGCCTGAGAATTTCCCTTGACCGTCGTAAAGCGGCGTACTGATGTCGACAAGCTTCAAAGGCTCTCCCGACGGATTCGGCAGCAGCTTGGCCAGCAGCACGGCATCATGCACATCGCCGATGAATGGCTCCTTTAGCGCCTCCTTGAACACGGGACGTTCCGCAATACTTTCGCCAAGCAGGATATTTCCGGTGGACGCAACCACCTTCCCTTCCGTATCGGCAATTCCAACCCAGGAGAAGGAAGGAATATTGCGGTTCAGCTCCTGCAGCAGCTCATGCCCTTTCTCCTGCTGTTCCGGTTCCTTGACTGCATCCAGCTTGCTCAGAAGCAATACTTCGTTGTAGCGCGACCACATGTAGTGCTCCAGCTTGTCCGACATTTGGCTTGCAAGCGCTGACAAGGATCCGCCGATTTCGTTTTTGAGCGCGGCGCTTGTCCTTCCGCTGACCGTGACGCTCATCGAAATAACGACTATAACGATTAACAATGCAAACGATAACGAAAAAAAAGTTCTTACCTTGATGTCCGTAGCCCTCCCCAACCAAAACTGTCGAATTATGTCGGATTATTACATATAAGCAACATTATATTTCAGTTACAAATTGAAAGGAAGAAAAAATAAAAGAACGCGGCCAATATCCGCGTTCTTTTCCTGCGAATCTCTCTATCTTTCCTTATTGGTTGACGCGCGAATCCTGCGGATGCGGCTCCGATACCAGCTCCGCCGCTCTCGCATTCGATTCCACCTGAGCTGGGTCCTTGCAGCCCGGAATAACCGTCGTAACCGCCGGATGCTTCAGGCACCATGCCAGCGCCCAGCTTGCCATATCCACGCCTTCAGGCACCTCTTCTTTGCGAATACGCTCCACTTCTTCAAGCTTCTGGCGAGTCGCCTCCGCATCGTGGCGATGACGCACATCGTTGCCCGCAAAGACGGCGCCCGGCTTATATTTGCCGCTCAAATACCCGCTGGCAAGCGGCACGCGCGCAAGCACGCCTAAATTCTGCTTCTCGCATGACGGGAATACGCGCTCCTCCGGCATTCTATCCAACCGATTGTAGACGACTTGGATCGCTCGCGAGCCTACCCTCGTAGAAGCCTCCGTCTGATGCAGGTTATCGTTACTGCCGATCGATGTGCCCAGAAACCGGATTTTCCCAGCCTCAATCTGCTTGTCCAACGCCGTCCACAGCTCGTCATTATCAAACGCGGCATCAGGTCCCGAATGGAATTGGTACAAATCGATATACTCGATTCGAAGCGCCTTCAACGAAGCGTCCAGCTGAGCCACAACGCCCGCCGCATCGAACGAATCCGTCCGCGTGAACAGATCGTGGAAATGATGGCCGAACTTCGTTGCGATAACCCAATCCTCACGGTTTCTGCGGCTAAGGTAATCGCCGATCAAACGCTCCGACAGGTGGTCGCCGTAGCATTCCGCCGTATCGATGAGATTAATCCCCAGCTCATGGCCCTTATCCAGAATCGCGTCCGCTTCCGCTTGGGTATATTCTCTTCCCCACTCGCCGCCAAACTGCCAAGTTCCAATACCGATTACCGAAACATCCAGCCCGGTGCTGCCTAATCGTCTATATTTCATCATTGTCTCTCCTTCCAATTCGAAAGTAAGCTGTCCGCTTCCATTATAATCCTTGCACTCGTCAAAAAAAAATGCCAAGCGTCTATGAAATTTGCGCCGCTTCCTCAGGTACAAGAGTACAAGCTCACCCTCTCCTGCTGAATACGCTAGGTATTAATGACAAAGGAGTGATGACTTATCGCAACATTCAGAGCTAGACTGCGGGGAAGAAACGAAGTTCCCCCTGTCCGTACGAACGCGTCCGGCTTTGCCGTGTTCACCGAATTCCTGCGCAAGGGCGGCTCGAGCTCGGGCGGCGGTATCGGCAGCGGCGCGGTGCCGGGCGGCGGCAGCGGCGGCGGCATCGGCAGCGGCGCGGTGCCGGGTGGCGGTAGCGGCGGCGGCATTGGCAGCGGCGCGGTGCCGGGCGGCGGCAGCGGCGGCGGCGGCATCGGCAGCGGCGCGGTGCCGGGCGGCAGCAATGGCGGCGGTATTGGCAGCGGCGTGACGTATAGCAATCGCAGCGGAATCGGGACGGGCGTTACCGTCAACAGACATCTTCAGCTGAGGTTTAGACTTAGACTTTTCAATATCAGACGCGTAACGGAGGCCCATATTCATCTGGGACGGCCGGGGACGAACGGGCCGATCGTCGCTTATTTGTACGGGCCGAACAGAAGCGGCGTCTCGTTCACCAGCGGAACCATAACCGGCACCCTTCAGGACAGCGATCTTGTCGGCCCTTTAGCCGGAACCTCGATCGCCCGCCTGGTTCGGGAAATTCAACGCGGCAACGCTTACGTTAATGTCTACACACGCAGGAACCCCGGCGGCGAGATCCGCGGCCAAATTTCCTAAAACGAGCATTCCGGATAATGGCGTTTTACCGTATATCCGAAAAATCCGCCTCTACCTTGGGATAAGCGAACACGTCCTCTCCGGCATTTGCGCATACGATAACGCATCATTGATGAAGGAGTGATCACTTATCGCGACGTTCAGAGCTAGATTGCGAGGCAGAAACGAGGTCCCTCCCGTCCGCACGGACGCTTCCGGCACGGCTACGCTTACCGAAGTGTTCCGCAGAACGAACGGAAGACGCGTAGACCGCCTTCGCTTCAGACTCCGTCTCTTCGATATCAGACGCGTAACGGAAGCGCACATTCATCTGGGACGGCCAGGAGAGAACGGACCCGTCGTCGCTACCCTCTTCGGACCGAACAGACGCGGTGTAACCTTTTTGGACGGAACTGTAACGGGCACGCTGAGAGACCGCGATCTTGTCGGTCCTCTTAGAGGAAGCACCATCCGCCGTCTTGTTCGCGAGATCGAACGCGGCAACGCCTATGTAAATGTTCATACCCGCAGAAACCCGGACGGCGAGATCCGCGGCCAGCTCCGCTAATGCAGCCTAAATACGCCAAGCCTAAAAGGCTTGGCGTATTTTCATTTATATTCCGCCCTCAGCCGAGATGAAAAACGATCCCGCCTATGCTACAATACGGGAGTTGAATTCTCTCGAAACTGTTTAATCGCTCAGGAGGCTTAATTGCGCATATGCTTATTATAGGAATCGCCGGCGGCACCGGTTCAGGCAAAACAACGGTAGCCCGCTCCGTCATCGACAGACTCGGAACGGATAAGGTTACGTTTATCTCGCAAGACAATTACTACAAGGAGCATTCGCAGCTCAGTATGAGCGAACGCGAAGTCGTCAACTACGATCACCCTCTCGCTTTTGACAACGAGCTGCTGATCGAGCATTTGGTCAAGCTGAAAAGCGGCGAAACCGCTTATGCGCCGGTATATGACTTCACTGTACATACCCGGTTTGCGAACAAGCGGATTGAGCTGAAGCCGAATCCCATCGTGATTCTCGAAGGCCTTCACGTGCTGTCGGATGAGCGGCTGCGGGAGCATCTCGACATCAAAGTATTTGTCGATACCGACCCCGATGTCCGCATCCTTCGCCGCGTGCTCCGCGATATTGAAGAGCGCGGCCGGACGATTCAATCGATTCACGACCAATATATGAACACCGTCAAACCTATGCACGAAGCGTTCATTGAACCATCGAAAAAATACGCCGACCTCATCATCCCCGAGGGCGGACATAATCAAGTCGGCATCCAGCTTCTATCCGTGCTGACGGAGAAATATTTGAGCGGCGACCGCGAATGGGGCGCCGGGCATTAATCGAAATAAGAATGGAGCATGGCCATGCAGGCCTGCTCCATTCTTATTTTATAGCAAGCGGCTGCCGCGCTAAGCTACCGGCAGGCTCCCGCTCCCCAACGGCTTCCGGGCATCTGCCGGAAAACGCAGCGTGACGGTTGTCCCCTCTCCGGGCTTGGACTCCGCCTCAATACTCCCATGATGCGCAAGCGCAATCGACCGGGCGATGCTCATGCCGAGCCCCCCGCCAGCTGTCTGTTCCTCCGTATTCGTGCCGCGGTAATACCGCTCGAACAAATTGCGCAGCGTCTCTTCATCCATCCCGACACCGTCATCGTTCACGGATACCACCGCTTGTCCTTCAGCCGTTCCAACCCGAACGGTAACGGTTGTGCCATCGGGATTGTGGCGTACCGCGTTCATCAGAACATTGTCCAGCATACGGGCAAACCATTTGTCATTCGCGCTTATCCATACCGGAGCATCATCCTCTTCATAGCGGAACGCTACCCGCTCCATCGTGATGTCGTTCACGTAACGAAGCACCGTCCGCCTGACGAACTCCCGCAGCTCCACGGAATGGACCTCGAACGGCACCTTTTTATTCTTTAACTGGAACGCCAACGAAAAGTCCTGGATCAGCTCGATCATATAATCGCTTTTGTCCCTGATCGTGGCCCCCATCGCTTGTAGCTCCTCATCCGTCCAGCTGTACTGCCCGCTTTCCAGCAAATGGCCGTAGCCTTGAATCGAGCTGAGCGGCGTGCGCAAGTCATGGGAGATGCCGGTCATCCACTCCTCCCTCGTTTTCTCCAGACGGATACGGTCCTGCTCCGCCTCATTCAGCCGTGCGGTCATCTCGTTAAAACCGTCGATGACCTCTTTGTAAAGCTTATACTTCCGGCGAAGCTTGCCGTTTTTGCGATACAGCTTCTTCCTCTCCGTCTCGGTCTGCATCACTCCGTATTGCCCGCTGCCCAGCCGTCTGAACCAACTGATGAATAACAGCAAAGGCTTACCGTACCGGTAGCCGTGATAGATCGAAAACGCAATCGTAACGGCCAGCACGAATCCGCCGATGATCGATGTCCACGTAATGATTTCCTTAAGCAGCGGCTGCCGCTCATAGGCGGCCAGCCTCGCTTGATGCAGAATCCAATACGTGTCCGTCTCTTCGCTAAGGTACACCGTAATTTGCGTCGGATAATCGCCTTGCAGTTCCTTCATCCGGATCAGCTCGAGCGGCTCGTAGCGCCGAATCGTATAAGGCTCTCCGAACGACTGAAGCGCCTCGCCTTCGCTGTTTATAATTTGAAGCGACCGCTGGGATTGCCGAAGCTCTTCGTTCAGCCTCGCCATATCGCTTTCCCCCACGACCCCGCCGGAAGCATACTGCTCAAACAGCGTTTCAACCGCAACCGCGCCTTCGTTTTTGAAGCCCATCATAAAAAGCACCGATTTCGGAACGCTATTGTCCAGCTTTATCATCACGTCATAAGGTCCATACCGCTTCGTCTCCTGCATCCGAAGCAGCTCTCCCGGAGCATAGGATCGCGGCAGATCATCGGGAGCATTCGCCGAATAGACCACCTCGCCTTTGCTGTTCACCACTTGCAGCCAGTATTGATGCTCTTTCAGCTGTCTCTCCCAATGTTTCGGCACTTCGGCTTGATTTTCGCTCGTTAAGGTATCCATAATGATCGCGTCCAGCGAGCCGACCGGGAAGGTCCGCTTCAAATCCTCATTCACCATGATTTGCGAAAGCAGAAGAAAAATGGTCGTTACGGCGACGAGCACAAACGCGAACAACAGCAGCATTTGAAAGATAAAATGCAGCGTCAGCCTTCTGCCGATAATGCCGCGCTTCATGCCCGCTTCTCCTTCATAAGCTTGTAACCGAGCCCTCTCACCGTTAGAAGAAAGCAGGGCTCGCTCGGATTCCGTTCGATCCGTTCCCGAATTTTGCGGATATGAACCATCACCGTATTGTCGTCGCCGTCTCCTTCCATCCCCCATACCGCTTCGTACAGCTGCGATTTCGAGAAAACAATGCCCGGGTTTTTGCATAGAAAGAGAAGCAGCTGGTAAACCATCGCGGGACAGGCGACCGGCTCCCCCTCCACCATCAGCTCGCCCGCAGCGTCATCCAGCACAAAGCGGCCGAAGTCATAACGCTGCCGCTTATCCTCGGGAAGCGGCCCGCTTTGGCGCGCGCCGTTCCGCCGAAGCCTCGCTTTTATTCTGGCCGCAATCTCCAGCGGGTTGAATGGCTTTGTGACGTAATCGTCCCCACCCGTCGCAAAGCCCGTCAACACATCCAGATCGGAAGCGCGGGCCGTCAAAAAAATAATCGGAGCATCCGTAAGCTCTCTAATTTTCGGGCACAGCTCGAAACCGGTCTGATCCGGAAGCATGACGTCCAGCAGCACGATATCCGCTCCGTGCTTCTCCAGCAGCCGCAGCGCCTCCGCCGCGTTATACGCCGCGTACAAATGGCGAAAGCCCTCCTTGCGGAGCGTCATCTCCAGCATGACCGTAATGGCCCGTTCGTCGTCAATCATCATAATTTTTGCGTTTGAAACATCCAACCGTAATCCCCTCCGGCCATTATTTTACTATAGGAACCTTAATTTCCGTTTAACTGCGCCGTAAAAATTTAACAAACCATAAGGCAGTCATAATGTACTGGTAAATTGGGGCATATACAATAAGGCCGAGGTGAAGATGCAATGATACAAACGATGGAAAGACAAAGCCTGGTCGACGAGATACGCGGATTCAGCCTGCTGGGCATTCTGATGGCGAACATGCTTATTTTTCAATACGGCATGTGGGGAATGGACGAAATGGAGCTGTTCGGGCAAACGTCCTTTGACAGCTGGGCCCACAAAGCCGTCAAAATTTTCATTGAAGGCAGCTTCATGCCTATTTTCTCGTTCTTGTTCGGCTTTGGCTTGTTCAAGCAAATGCAGAGCCAGGAGGCAAGGGGCGGCAAGTTCAGAAGAGTGCTGCTGCGCCGTTTTCTGATGCTGCTCATCTTAGGCTTTTTGCACAGCTATTTTATATGGGACGGGGATATTCTGCTCTTCTACGGAGCCATTGGCTTCTTGCTGCTGTTGTTCTTAAGACGAAAAGCGAAAACGGTCCTCATCTGGGGAATCGTGCTGCTGTCGCTGTTCGGGTTAGCCGGTCTCGGGATATCCGGCACGGATATGAATGTGACGCCGGAGCAGGAGCGTAAAACCGAGCAATACGTCGAGAAATCGATCGAGGTCTATCAGACGGGCACTTACGCGGAAATTACCCGCTTCCGCAACAATGAACCGGTGCCGATGGTAGATGACCCTCTCTTCCTCATGATTGCTCTGTTTCTGATCCCGTTTATGACCGGGCCGATGTTCCTGTTCGGCATATACGCGGCCAAAACCGGCCTGTTCGAGCAAGCGAGGACAAAACGAGCCTTCTACGCCAAGGGAGCCGCCATGTTTATCGTTCCGGGATTGATTCTCAAAACGCTCGGCGTCATTTCGCCCGGCTTTATCATCAGCGGAATCGGCAAAACGGCGGGGATGCCGCTATTGTCCATCGGTTATATTTTAGGACTGGCATGGCTGTTCACCCTTAAGGAGGCAGGAATGGTTCGGAAAGGGTTCGCCTCGATCGGCAAGCTGTCGCTGTCCAACTATTTGACGCAATCGGTCGTCTGCACGACGTTGTTCTACGGCTATGGCTTCGGCTGGTTCGGAAAGCTCGGAGTGACGGCCGGCATCGGAATCGCGCTGCTCCTCTACATCTTGCAGATGATCGTCAGCACCTGGTATGCCGGCCGATTCCGCATCGGTCCTGTCGAATGGCTCATTCGGGCATGGACGTACTGGAGCTGGCGCGGAAGACCGAAGCGCGCCGTTCTGCCCGGACCTGTCGATACGAACGCGTAGCTGCGTTGATTGCCATTTAAACGCTGCTTTCAAGTTAAATTATCTAAGGGTGTGAGAACGACCACATAAAAAGCACCCATGCCGCAAAAAACGGAAAAATGGAAAGGATCATCAGCCACTTCACGATGACGAATAACCGGAGTTTTATAAGACCGAAGCAAAGAAGCATAATGACTGCAAGAATACATGCGATAATAACCAAAACGAGTAATTGGGATAGAACGGCAATGAAGTCTCGCGCAAGCAGGAAATAAAACATTACGAATACAAACACCAGAGTAAGTCCGAGCCACTTCGCTGAACGCGCACCTTTAGCAGAACCAGCAGACTTGCCGTTCTTGTGAACACCTCTAACCGACGTCAACCGTCCGAAACAATACAGCAGCAGCAAAAAAGCAAAAAAGCTACCGTAAGCATTCATCGAGTACATGTCCACGAGACAGGCCGCCCATACTGCCAATAAAGTATATGTACCTGCTGTGAGATAACTCCCACCTTTATTGTAGGTCAGCATATATCCCATGACAGGCGCATCGTACCAATGCTGTATTTTCGCTTTGCCCGATACCTCTTGCAGTGAGATATGAAGACTTGCAACGAACAGGAACGCCAAAAATAAGATGACTATTCCAGCCATGTGCAGCATCCATAGCCAGAAATTGGACATTGCCGCCCGCCCTGCATAGGCGAACCATGACGTCAATCCGCTGAATAACCCGAACAGCACCCCGGAAGCGATTAGGGTCCATACGGTCGACCAAACGACCGTTGTTAGACTGGCTTCCCTGCTTGGATTCCGTTTTTTCAACGCTACTTCCAGTAAAAGACTGCCCAGCGCATAGACGGCGATTGCTGAGAGTACGGGAACTGTGAGCGTGAACTTAAGATGATAAATCGTCCACGCCGTTAAGGATAAACCGATTGCGCTAACCAATCTTTGAATCAACAAGATGATACGCTCCTAACGTTATTAAGAATTGCAGCATTTCAATAGTAGCAAATTCCTTTTGTTAGTAAAGGATAATTTTATAGAAGAAGAACATCCTCCCACGAGGATGTTCTTTTTTTAGTCCTTATACGGATCGAATTCATCCGCGCCCGCCATGCAGACGCCGATCGGCTTCAGCACATGCAGCACATCGATGGTCTCCGCATGCGCGTCCAGCACCTCCTGCAGCTTGCGGTAGACGAATGGACTTTCATCCGTCCCCGCCCCGCGCAGCTCCACGCCGAAATCCTGCACCGCTTTTTTCATTTGCTCCACTGTAATCGCGCCGCCCGAGCGGGTACGCGTCTTCCAGTTCATTTTGCCAGCCGCCTGGGTACGGCTCATCACGCGGCCCGCGCCGTGCACGGTGCTGTAGAAGGAAGCCCTGCTCTCTTCTGTGTCTCTGCCCCTTACGATCACCGAAATATCCCCCATGCTCCCGCCGATAAAGCCGAGCTGCCCCGGCGCCGACGGCGTAGCGCCCTTGCGGACAACGACGGTCTCCCGGCCGTCGTGCGTCTCCCGCCATGCGAAGTTGTGATGGTTATGCACTTCAAAGTCGGCTTCCGCGCCAAGGATGGACAACGCCTGCTCTATGACATAATCTCTCCCCGCATAAGCGTAGCGGCCTGCCAGCTTCATCGCCCGCTCGTACATATCGCCGGTCTCGCTGTCCAGATCGAGCAGCACGGGCGGCTGATCCATCTTTTCGCCAGGAGCGTTCGCCAGAAACTCGCGGCCCGCCGCCAGGTTGAGAAAGCCGCTGGCCGTTTTGTGGCCGAAGCCCCGGCTGCCGAAATGATTCCCGATCCACAGCCTGCCGGTTTCCGGCTCCTCGAACAAGTCGACGTAGTGATTGCCGCTGCCGACCGTACCGAGCTGATCGCGGGCCAACGCCTTCAGCTTGTCGTGTACGGCCTTGCCGATTGCCGAATAAACCGCCCAATCCGGATCGTCGAACAGCTCATGGTCCACCTTCTCGCTGTTCACGCGGCCGACGCCGAACGATATTTTGCGCGCCAGCTCGTTCATGATACCGGCGAGGCGAGGCCGAATATCGGCCGCCATGAGATTCGTGCGGACGGCCTTGTTGCCGCATGCGATATCGTATCCGACGCCCGACGGCGATATTTGCCCCTCGTATGCGACGACGCCGCCGATCG
This sequence comes from Paenibacillus nanensis, assembly GCF_003583765.1. Taxonomy (GTDB): domain Bacteria; phylum Bacillota; class Bacilli; order Paenibacillales; family Paenibacillaceae; genus Pristimantibacillus; species Pristimantibacillus nanensis. Next base: position 210,541 of record NZ_QXQA01000001.1, on the reverse strand, counting down.
GCTGGCTGTAGCCTTTATGATGATCCGCCATAAGCAGCGCCTGTACAACGTTGCCATGCATGGCGCATGTTTTCGCCTGCGACAGCGCGCCTTCCTCAGGCTTCCCCCATACGCGTACGCCATCTATAATTTGATAAGTCATATGATCACTCCGTTTTATTGCCCCTACAGCCTCGGGTCGATATCCTTTTCCTTCTCGACCTCGAACAGCAGGCTCGCCGCAATCTCCTTATACCTCTCATTATCCGGCGAGATGTCGTCCAGCTTGATGGCCAGAAGACTTTGACCTAGACGATGCTCGCTCAAAGAAGTTTGCAGCTTGGGCATCATATTTTTTTGCTTGAGCAGTTTATTATATTTGTGAGGGAATTTGTAATCATATCCGTAAATGATCGACAGATATCCGGCATTCCGAACCTTTAGGTACGGAACAACGCCCTGCTTCTCAGCCTCCGGCTTAATGACTACCCCCTCCATGCCTTGCTCGGTTGTCAGCTGCCGGAAAAACTGCTCCGCCTTCGCATAAGAGGACTTGTCGCTCAAATCCAGCACCAAGCACTCATCATCCGATAAGATCCGGTACATCTCCGAAGTACGGAACTCCGGCAATCTCTCTTCGCCGCTCGTCATCATTTCCTTTAAGATTGCAAAAGGCTTGTAAGCCAGCTCCGCGTCTCCCGCATACAGCTCCATTTGGCGCTTGTACGTCAGATAAGCCGCTTCATGCTCTGCAATCGGAACATAGGCGTCTCTCACTTCCCGCACGTATTTGTAGTTCTGATACACGCTGGGGCCGTATCTCTCGGCAAGCGCCGATTTGGACAACGCAAATTGCTCCTTTTCGAAGCCGCTTGCTTCATATTGCTGAATGAGTCCGGTTAGCGCCTCTTCAAATCCATTTTGTTTCAAAAATGCAAGCTCGGTCTCCAGCGCTTTCTCGATCGGTTTGAATTGGCGCTCGATCAGCCCTTCGCCAAGCGTTTTCCAAGGCATCAACTCGCCGTCCAGAATCATGCCCGCAACTCCATGCTTCTCCATATAACCGCCAAGCCTTGCAAGCAAAGCCTCATAGACGGGCACGATATTGACGGATGTAATCCTGTACCCGTTCCGGCTAACCGCATAGCTGCGTTCCATGTCCCGGAACAGATACACATTACAGCGAGAGCCCATATATTTCGGCTGCAATACCACTTCATGAGCACCGCGTTCACGATAATAATCGAGCCCTTTGGCCAGCGATTCCAGCTCGCCCGCTGCCATATCTTTATCGGCTGGCGACATGGTGCCGGAAATATAATTGATCCGGTTATTCGAGCTGTACCGAAGCCTGCGGACGGATGCGTCGTCAAGCTCTTTCAGCTCAACCTTTTTCTCGTCAGCCTTGAACAAAGCCGGCAGCGGCTCCACTATTGCCGCGTTTTGGGAACGGAAGCTTTTGAAAAACGGTTTGAACGTAATCAGAACGGAGCTCAATTGATTGCCATGTACGCAGCCGGTATCGAGATGCAGCTTATTTTTCAAACGAAACGCCTGCTTCGCCGCCACATGCCCGAATAAGTGATACGGATGGTTGCTCACCGCTTCCTCGCGAAGGAATGTAAGCTGCTCCTCCGTATCGCCTTCACGGTCCAGCCGGAAATTCCGCTGGTGGCGAAGCGAATTCGCGTCCAGCTTGCCGATGTATTTATTCCTGCATGGCGCGTGAGTCACATAATACGTCGGCCCTTCCGTCCCAGTGCGGCGGTAGAATGGCTGCGACTGCTCGACCAGCAGGTTAAATTTTGCTCGAAGCGCCTCATCGGCCGACAGCACGGCTGCGGAATCGAAATACGTTTCCAGCAGCTCAGGGTCTGCTCCTCCAATATCTCCACGCAAATATTTATAGACGAAATTTTCATGATTGCCAAGCACAAGCAGGATATGCTCGCGGTTTGCATACAAAAACTCGACAATCTCCCTTGTCTTTTTCCCCTTATCGATCCAGTCGCCCGCCAATATCACTTTGGTGTCCCGAACCCGGTCCGTTTCTTGAAGCTTGCCGTCGTCTCCAACAAGGAACCCATAGCTTTTCAGAAGCCCCTGAAGCTCGAGCACGCACTCGTGCACGTCTCCGACAACGATATAGTTGTATTCCCGGGGGAGTTGAGTCGCAAGATACGCATCCCAATCTTGAATGTCTACCGTGTAGTCCGGATTCCGCAAATTCGTCGACGGGTCGAAAAAGTTTTTCGCCTTCACTTTGTGGATAGCCGCATACCCCTCGCGCGAAAGAACCGGCAGAACGTCCCGCTTTAGGCGGTTCAAGTGTCCGCTTATCAGCTTCTTCGATCTTTCCGAGCTATAGTAGTCGTCGCGTTTCCGATAATCGAACAGTATCACTTCAACGTTATAGTTGTTCTCTTTTGCAACCTCGCGGACCTTGGCGCGAAAATCGTCGGCGAGTCCGAGCGTATCCAGCACAACAAACTCCGCGTTAATCGGGAATGACGTCACCAGCCTAAGTCTTTCAAACAACAGCTGGAACGCGTGCGAGCTGGCCTCCAGCATGATTTGATCGTACTTGTCGTAGCCGTATCCCAGAATGTCTTGCCGAATGGCGTCCGAGGACAAATACTGGACGTTCGATCTTGCCTGAACGCCTGCTTCACTCCTCTGCAGCTGCGGGATCAGAACCTCCCGCGCAAAGGTTGATTTCCCGCATTCCGTCGAGCCGACCAGCATCAATATCGTATGAACCTTTGTTCGGATATGCATCTCCTACTCCTCCTTTCCGTACATGACAATTCCTTGCGTAGAGTAAACGCCGTTCACGCTGTCTCCAATCGAAACAAATTCATAGGAGCAATCGCAATCGCCGATTATTTTCAGAAACCATTCCTGGAAGCCGGCTTGCCCCATCTCCCACTTATGGTCATCGTGCCGGAAGCCCTCGAGCTCATAATGGACATTAAAATCAGCGTTCGGCGTCGTAATAATAAAACGGTTAAAATTTATGGCCGAGAGGATTTGGCGAATGAGTCCAGCCGCTTCTTCCTCCGGCATATGCTCGATGACCTCCGTCAGAATTACGTCAACGCGCTCTCCGTCGTACGACTCCAAGAAGTGATCAAGAGAAACAAAAAGCGCAATATTTTCGATCCCCTTGGCCGCAGCCTTTCGCTGCACGACCGGATGAAGCTCCTCATTAATATCTATTGCGTAATAAGTTCTTTCGATTTTACCGGCGAACGGTATCGCGTAAAAGCCTTCTCCGCATCCGATATCAAGAATCGGCAGCTTAAATGGCAATTTGCCGCTGATGAAGCTTCGCCGCTGATGCGCCGTCCCCCCATATTCCAGCTTGATCTCGTACCGGTCTGTCCGCTCGATTTCGGCTTTGTAAGCATTGAACCTTTCCCGCGTAGGAAGAAAGTTTCTAGCGAACAGGCTCCGGATGTAGAACGGCGCATCGATGACATTCAAGCTTCGAATATACTTATCCAAGATCGATTCAGAAATATCGATGTACTCCTCTCCGAACATGGAGAAGAACAGGCACAGCACGCTGACGGCATGCAGCAGATGATAGAGGCTTTTATTCGTCGTTACCGTAAGCGAGCAGCTCTTATACGACTGGTGCTGCAGGTCGAACGTATACTCCGGCATATGCCTTCGGAAAAACTCGATATAATGCGAGCGGTCGATATGAATCATATTGATAAAAAACATATGCTCAAAGCCTTTCGCATCCCGGTGATCCAACGACTTAAACGGCGAAGAAAAATATTCGTTAACCGCATTAAGCGGAAACATCGGCGTGTTATAGCGCGATACGTTTAAGTATTCGAACTTTTCGTTTTCATCCTTTTTATAAGAAATGCCATTGTCGGCGTCTTTGAAGTAGACATTGAAGGTAGACTCATCAGAATACCAGCCGTACGCCATTCCTTGCCTGACCGAGCGAAGGAGCATGCCCGTCCCCGGATTTTTCCTCAGCAGATATGAAAAATGAGGATTGTTTGACTTCAGCTGCACGATAGCCATAATCGATTCCCCTCTCCCCTTACTAAGCGTAGATTCCTATTACATCCAAACTTCCCGTAACGACGAGCGGAACAAATCATCCAGTTTGTCGTCGATATCCGTTTTCGCCGGCGGCATCTGTGCGGCGGATTGCTCGAGCGACACTAGGCTTCGTTCGATGTAGTCGTTCACGACAGCAAGCTTCGGCTCATAGTCCAACTCCTCGCCCGCTTTCTTCCGCTCGAGCAGCTCTTCGATGATCGCTCTCAGCTTGCTGTCCTCCGGCACAAGACGCTCGACTAGGATGTCGAACTCCATAGGCGGCATCGCGCCGTACTTCAGAATCCATTCGCAGGCAAGGATCGGCCTCAGCACGTAAAAATATTTTTTGATCCGCACGGAGTCGCCCTGCAAATAGGTCCTGTAATTGCCGCGCGCCATATGCAAATAGTGATAAATGCTCGCCTTCGGCGAAAAAGCCTGCTCGCTCAGCCTTCTCAGCCGCTCCGCCGTGTCATGAGCCTCCAAATAGCGAATCGGCGAGCCCAGCCACTCCATCAATGGCGGGTTGGATTTGCGGAACAAGTTCAACGTTTTCCGCAAGTCCCAGCCGCTGATGTCCAGCCGGTCGCTAATCGGACGTTCGATCACGTCCCGTTTCTCGAAGATCGACAAATACCAATCGACGGGATGGATATAAATAAAACGAACGTCGTAGTCGCTGTCTCTAGACGGAAATCCCCATGCCCGGCTGCCCGATTCGCAGGCGTACACGATTTTGATATGCTCTTCCTTCTCCAGCCGCAATAGCTCTTCTTTTATCGTCATCATCATATTCGTCATTGTAAAAACCCCCTCTTTCGGACCGCGTTCGTCGTTGTTCGCTGCTCTCATTGTCACCTATACACAAGCGCGCGAACAGGGCGGAAGTATGGCGACGGGCAAATATTGTTAGTCATTTTCACCATGAAGACCATTTGATAGAATGGAGTTTAACCAATCTCGACTAGCGGCTTACTCACCGAAAGGGGGCCATGACATGGCAAGAGAAAGCTTCGATAAAGAAATCCAGTTCCTCCGGCTGCTCGCGCTGACAGGCGGCGCTTACAGCAGGAAGCAATTCGCGGATCGGCTGGGCATCTCCGTCCATACCTACGATAAGACGCTGCGTTATTTGAAGGACATCCTGAGCGCCGGACAGCAAGGGCTGACCCCGGAGCAAAGCGCGGAGCTGACGGCGGGCTTCCGCTATAATCATTACGAATCCGCGGACCCGCTTCTGCTCTTCCTCTACCGGGCCAAATCTCTTAAGGAAACCGAAAGCGCAAGGCTTGCCCTGATCATGGCCGCTTTGCGCAAGCAAGACCTGGCGGCGAACGATCTGATGGAGCTGTGCGGACGAGAGCTTCCCGCCGATGCAGCCTTGCCCGACGAGAAGACAATCCGCGGCGATTTAAAGTATTTGGAGGAAGTCGGCGTTGTGAAGCGCATTGACGGGAAACGCCCCTACCGATACCGCGCCCGTACCGAGCTAATCGACCAGCTGACGGATGATGAGCTGATTGATCTTTACGATTACACGGATGTGCTCGCCAACACGCAACTTCCATCCGTTCAGGGTTACCTTCTCCGCGATACGCTCAAGAAAGCGCTGAGAGCCCGCGGTCTCGGGCCGGAGACGACGGAGACGCATGTCTACAAATATCACTATCACTCTCGCATATTGGACGAGGCGCATTTATATGCCATTCATAAAGCGATTGAGAGCCGGCGAAAGCTTACCTTTTTGTACCTCTCGCCCAAGAGGGGGACGCGTTACGCGTCCAAAAACACGAACCCGTTGTTTGAAACCCAGACAACCGGCGTGACGGAAACCATTCTGCCTCTTAAGGTCATTTACGACCATCAATACGGCAGATGGTATCTGGTTGGCCATAACGCAAGACAGGGACTGATGAAATTCCGGATGGAGGGTCTGACGGGCCTCGAGGAAGGCGCGCAGGTAAGCGAGGAGGAATTCGCGATGCGGCTGTCCCATGCGGAGGAGAAGCTTCGGCACAGCTGGGTAATCGATACGATGCGTTCCTTTCGTGTCGTCGCCCGGTTTTATAACCCGGAGAATTCGAGCCATAATTTTGTGAAAGCGCGCGTGCTCGCCCAAGGACAATGGGGCGAAATTACCGAGGAGACGGAGTCTTTTTTTCAATTCGAAATCACCGTAAACGGTTTAACCGAAATCAAGCCTTGGCTGCGGAGCTTCGGTTCGAGCTGCGAGGTGCTGGAGCCGAGATGGCTCCGCCATGAATTCATGGCGGAATGGAAGGAGCTGCAGGCGTATTATGAACCCGTTCGAGAAGATTTTTAACTATCAAATCATGTCGCGGCTGGACGAGACGGGCTCCTTCGCCGTCTCCAGTCAAGAGCGCTCTTGGCTGAAGACAATGCTGCGGCATGAAGCGGCGGCAGGCGCCTTTACGCAGGAGACGCTCTCGAAGCTGGAGCGGCTGCTAACCGATGAAGAGGACTTTCGCGTAAAAGATATCATAATGGAGAAAGGGCGCGGCGAAGAGCGGCAGGTTTACCACCCCATGCTCCGAAAGCTTCGCCGCCTTATCGTGCAAGGCAAAGGCGTCAAAATCAGCGTCGCTTTGAAGCACGGCGGCTCCCATCAGCAGCAAGCCGGCATCCCGTGCAAGCTGGAGTATTCGATGGTGAAGAGGGAGTGGTATTTGCTTTGGTACGGCACCAGGCCGCATGCGCTTCGCTCCACCCCGCTTCGCAGCATTGAATCGCTGGAGGAGTATGAGCTGTCCCCGCAGCAAAGCGCAAGCGCGAAGGCGCGCCTGGCGGAGGTGCTGGAAAAACGGATGCGCACCGCCGTCATTGAAGTCGTTCGCGCCTATAACTCGGAATTATCTCGAATTGTTTCCGCCTTCTCCTGCTTCGACAAAACCGTCAGCTTCGACGATAATACGGGTGTTTATCGTCTGCGCGTCAAACACCTTGCCGACGAAAGCGAATTTCTGTTGTTGAAGATCCGATTCCTCGGGCTTCGGGTCAGGGTTGTGGAGGGAGACTACTTCATACGGCGCATGATGGAGACAACCTCTAAGGCGCTTATGCGGTATCAAGCGGATAACGAGGAAGAATAGCGGGCTGACGGATTCATGTTCCGTCCGCCAGCATGGACCAAAACGCTTTTTCCCGGTCAAGCATGGCCTGCCCAAGCTCAAGCTCGCGTTCACGGTCAAATGTATGATGAACAAACGCGCGCTTAATGCCCTTCCACCCTTCCTGGATGCCGCGAAGCTGGACCATCAGCAGATCGCATAGCCGCTCATCCAGCAGCCTTTGCTCCCGAATAATCCGAAGAAGACCTTCGTTTGCGGCTTGGCGGTTCACGATGTCCGTTGCGCCTATGACCGCGTACGTCATATGCGATTTATATTTTTCCGGGCTTCGCTCCACCTTCCACATCTCATTCATCGAGAACAGCGAAAGCTCCCTTATCAGCCTCTCCGCATGATGCGCGATCTCGGTGAGCCGAAGCTCGAATGGCTCTGGATTTGAACGAAGATGATAGACGTAATAATCGGGTTCATCACGGTCGCGATTCATGCAGGCCTCCGAGCTCAGGAATGCTCTACGCAGCCTATCCTCCGGAACTTCATGCTCGTTGCAGCCGTCTATTGTATCGTCGATCACGTAGAAAACAGCCCGCTCGTCGTCATAGCCGTTGAATAAAGCGTAATGATGCCAGTGGAATTTTTGCCATGCGAGACTCCCCGGGAGCCAGTGGTACAAATCAACGTTTACGCTCAAGCTGCGGCCGCTCCGCAGCACTCCCTTAATTTCCTCCATGAACGTATCCTTGCTTCGAACCTGCCGAGGCTCGATCCGATTAATAATGCGGGCCAGCGGGAGCTTGGCCCATTCCTCCCCATTATATAGCGTTTCGATCGCCGGATAACGGAAGCAGCGGTCGGTCGCAGCCTCGCGCGGCAAGTAGCGGTAATGATTCAAATACGCGGCGAAGCGGTAGCTCGGATGAACCGATGACGCGATAGTAAATGCCTGGTTCAGCATGCCGTTCATCCACAACTCGTTAAACGGTTTTCGGTCCAGCGTAATTCGCATGCCTTAGCCCCTCCCTCGAATAAGCCCCGGGCAAAACAACGTCTCTAAGCTCAGGTTCGATTATATAGTAGTGCGGCCGGCTCCTTTTGCGTAAGGGTGATTATTATGCGGGCAGGGGGAAAATTTTACGATCCGCCAGAGGATGGACACAGTCATTGCCAACGGCCTATTGAGACGTCTAATAGAAACCTTCCTGCGCTTACATGAGACAAGCCGAACAGCTGCGGAATGTCACTTCCCGCACTTGTTCGGCTTGTTTTTGCGTGTGTGCCCCTATAAGCCAGTCATCATTGCGGTATGGCTAGGATGCCGAGGACGCTCGGTTCGTTTGCTCTGCCGTCTGCTGCGGCCATTGCTCCACGAACTCCGGCTCCTCGTAAGCGTAGAAGTTACGCAGGATCGTCTCGCGGTCGTCCATAAACAGCTGATCCGCGATTGCGGACGCCAGCCTTGGAATCGCAAAGCGCAGGCCCGATATAGCCGATGCGGATAAACCGCAGCTGACCATCACGGAATAGTTGAAGGCGAACAGTCCATGCAGCCTCTTCGCCCCCTCCTCGTCCCTTCCGGTAAATCCAAAGCCGGACGTTAAATAAGGGTGAGCGTCGAGCATGGAGCTTGCGATGTCGGCAGGCGCTTGATAGCGGTCGGACCAGCGGGCGATGTCGCGTTCCACCAATCTGAGCTCCGGACGCAGGGCCGGATCCGAGACGAGTCCCGTGCTCACAATAAGAAAATCAAACGGAAAGGTTCCATGCGGCGTTGTTACGGAAACTCCGTCCTGCTCGGAGACGGCACGCAGCCAAGGAGAGCCCAGATGAAGCTTGAAGCCGGGGTAAGCCGCCGCCCGCGAGAACGTATCGTTGGTAGGCGGCTGGTTATGCTTGTAGAAATGCGCGATGACCGCGTATTTGTCTGCATCGGACAACGCCTGGAACCGTTCGATCATACCGGAGCCTTCCATCTGGCGGATCGGATTAACGCGCGGCAGCCGATTGCGCCTGATGAACACATGCACCTCGCCTGCGCCCTCGGACAAGGCATACTGCGCATTGTCAAAGGCCGACGCCCCGCCGCCGAGGATGGCAATCCGTTTGCCTCTGAGGGCGCGGAAATCGATATTTTCCGAAGTATGGGCGTAGAGGCTGCGAGGCACGTTTTCTTTGATCATGGCGGGAACATGCCACTCGCCCCCGCCCTGGATGCCGGTTGCCAGCACGACTTTGCGGGCTAACAGCCGACCGGAAGGCGCGCCTCTCCCTTCCAGGTGAAGACGGTGCAGCCCTTCGCCTAGCGGCTCGATCAGCTTCAGCTTCGTTTCGTTCACGACCGGAAGCTTCAGCACGCTCCGATACCAGCGAAGGTAGCTCATCCAGTCGCCGCGCTTTATTTTATCGATGGTCTCCCAGCCTTCTTTTCCAGTCTGCGCCTCCCACCAGGAACGGAAGGTTAAGGATGGAATGCCGAGATCGATCGATGTGAGATGCTTCGGCGTACGCAGCGTAACCATCCTCGCATACGTGTCCCACGGTCCCTCCAGCCCCTCCGGGTTCTCATCGATGACGAGAATGTTCGATATCCGCTCGCGAAGCAGACCGAATGCCAGGCCTAGCCCGCTTTGCCCGCCTCCGACAATAACAACGTCATAGACATGTCCGTCCTCATGCTCCCTTCGTCGCACCCAGTCCGGTCCCCCATAGGCCAAATAGGACAAGTCGGCTGCCACTCGCTCATTCAACGCCTCGATGCTCATGCGGATTTCCCCTTTCGTTCACCTGTTTTCGTCTACTGTATGCTCACAGGAATGTTTATGTCATGTTATCTAACATAATATTTTTTTCCTATCTTAGCGCTTATTCGCGCGCTTTTAAAGCGTTTTTCAAGATTATGGCGATTGCAACCAAACGGGGAGAAAAGCAATGTGCAACATGTATAACTTTTCCGGCCTTCTTAACCATAGCGGACAAGCAGCTTGTAGGAATTGGAATTATACGCTATATTAATACCTAGATATTCGATGCATCGAAAATAAAGGTAAGATGAGGTTGGATTCCGCAATGAAAATTAATAAAGAGCTCATGAAAGGCAGCACGGTCATGCTGATCTTGTCGCTTCTCGGTCGAAAAGACATGTATGGTTATGAAATGACGAAGGAGATCGAGCGGAGTTCGGCAAGCGTATTTACTTTGAAAGAAGGCACGCTGTACCCCATTCTCCATACGCTGGAATCGGAAAAGCTGGTGGAAGCCTATTGGCATGAAGAAGGCGGGCGAAGACGGAAATATTACCGTATTACCGAGAACGGAAGACGTCAGTTGGAAGAAAAGCATAAAGAATGGGCCCTTTTTCGTACGACAGTCGACCGCGTGATCGGGGAGGGATCGGTATGAGTGAACGCAACTGGGCGGCTGATCATCCCGCAGTTAAGGCCTATATTGAGGAAGTGTGTCAGCAAGTTAAAGCAAAGGATATTCATATGGATATCGCACAAGAGATGCTCAGCCACCTTGAGGAGCTCACGGAAGAGAAGCTGGCGTCCGGCCGATTATCTCGTGACGAAGCGGTAACGGAAGCGTTGAAGCACATGGGAGAGGCGCGTGAGATAGGCAGAGGCTTTCATGCCGTTCATCGTCCTAAGCCCGAGTGGAGCGTGATCGCTCTAGCAGCGGGGATGGTTATTATCGCGGTGTTGGCCTTGTTCGCGATGCCTGCTTATCCATCCGGCAATCAAGCTAACAACGCCGTGAAATGGGTTTGCGGCGGAGTCGGCATCACGCTTATGATCTTGTTTTATTTTGCCGACTATCGAAAGCTGTTGAAATGGTCATGGCCGCTGTATTGGATCACGATCGGCTTGATGACTTATGCTTGGCTGTTCGGTCCCGAAGTTAACGGGTTTCGTAAATTTATAAGAGTCGGTGCATTCGGTTTAGATATGTTCACGCTATCTTCCTATCTCCTGTTGATAGCTATTGCAGGACTGCTGCACCAAGAACAACGAAAAGACTCCAAAAGTGATGCGAAGTGGCTGCGAAGCTTGAAGGCCGTGAGGAACCTTGCCGCGTATGCGTGGATCCCTTCCTTTCTTTACCTCATATCCCCCTCGCTCGCTGCTTTCATCCCCTACGCAGTCGGATTATTCGTCTTGTTGGTCTTGTCCGGGAGGATCAAATTGCTGCTTGCGTCCGGTTCGGCCATTTTATTAGGATTGCTGCTAATTATGAACAACCTTCCACACTATATGTCGTTAAAAGTTCGACTTGGCGGCATTTTACAGCTGAATTGGATTGGCGGCTTTCAAACGAATGTAATTCTGGACACGATCCGTTCCGGCGGCATGTGGGGGCAAGGATTCGCCGTTCCGAACGAATCCCTTCTCCATATGTACAGCGAGATGTTATTCCCGAACCTCGTCTACTCCTTAGGATGGGTGTTCGGAGCGTTCGTTATTTTGGTTGTGTTCGGATTTGTTTTCCGCACGCTTCGGATGGGACAGAGACTCCATGACCAATACGGCAAATATATAGTTTTCGGAGCAGGCACTGTATTCACCGTCCGTTTGGTATGGAATATCCTTATGAGTCTGGGGCTTGTCCCCGTCATCGGATTCGACCTGCCTATTCTGAATTGGAGCTCGGTGACTATATTCGAATTCGCTGTGGCTGGCCTTATGCTTAGCATTTACCGACGAAAGGATATGGTCAGCCGGCTGCAGCCAGCGAATCCGTTTCGTTAGCCATTAGAGAAGGGCCGGCTCATATTGAGCTGGCCCTTCAGCATTGCTTCATTTTGCTGCAAAAATACATGATTTTTTTAGCGAAGTGCGGGATTGAGAGGAAATGCTGCGTAAATGCAGTAATTTTATCGTCCTTGCACCGCATTCGGGCTTTTTATTGAAAAATGCTGTAGTTTTGCAGCAATTATCAAGAATGCACGATGCTCCGCGCAAAAATGATGTATATTCGCAGCAATTTCGACTTTCAGCTCGAGTCTAGACTCCCCTCCCCTCATCTATACAATCCCTAACCTCCACTTAAATCACTTAAATCTCCTTCCGCCGCATATACATCAGAACCCCCGCACAAAACGACCACGAAGCTTACATCCACCGTCCATTTTGCTGCAAAAATACATGATTTTTTTTAGCGAAGTGCGGGATTGAGAGGAAATGCTGCGTAAATGCAGTAATTTTATCGTCCTTGCACCGCATTCGAGCTTTTTATTGAAAAATGCTGTAGTTTTGCAGCAATCATCAAGAATGCACGATGATCCTCGCAAAATTGATGTATATTCGCTGCAATTTCGGCTTTTCAGCTCGAGTCTAGACTCCCCTCCCCTCATCTATACAATCCCTTACCTACACTTTATCCCCTTCCGCAGCATATACATCAGAACCCCCGCACAAAACGACACGAAGCTTACGAGCACCGTCCATTTTGCTGAAAAAATACATGATTTTTTTTAGCGAAATGCGGGATTGAGAGGAAATGCTGCGTAAATGCAGTAATTTTATCGTCCTTGCACCGCATTCGAGCTTTTTATTGAAAAATGCTGTAGTTTTGCAGCAATTATCAAGAATGCACGTTGCTCCGCGCAAAAATGATGTACATTCGCAGCAATTTCGGCTTTCAGCTCGAGACTAGATCACTCACTTAAATCTCCTTACGCCGCATATGCATCAGTCCGCCGCACAAAAAGACGACGAAGCTAACGAGCACCGTTCCCAAAATGTTGACGAGCGGAAGCGTAAAGCCGCCGAAGTCCATGGAACCGCCGCCGGAGGACAGCATCGCCAGCGAGGGCTGGGCCCACGGATAGAACGGGCTGAACCTCTCCGAATTGACGACCAGCATGTTCGGCAGTGTAAAGGCAACGTTTATCGCCAGCGGTGCCGCAAAGCTGCTCCAGCCGATGGAGGCCCACAGCTGCAAGGCTGCGAGCGGAAGGCAGGCCACCCAGCCGCTTACCGTCGCCGAGATTGCCGCTCCCCAGTCCATCCCGCCTTCGATGCCCTGGAATTTAACCGAAATAATAAGCGAGACAAGCGTAAGCAGCTGCGTTACCGCAAGCAGGAGAGCTACTGTGATGAATTTGGCCGCGTACAGTCCCGTTCTCGATACGGGAAGAGACAGCATGCTCTTCCAGCCTCCGCCGCTATGTTCGAAACGGCATACGAAGGATGCGAAAATACCGGTCAAAATCGGCAGCAGCAAAATGGCGTGTACCGTAAATACGGAGGATTGCAAAATAAGATAGCGGGCTTCCGGCGCCACGTCATCGAGCGAGGACAAAAATCCGGCCGTCAGCGCTAAGATCGGGCTGACCAGAACGAGCAGCCAAATCGGAGACCTCACCAGCTTCAGCCGTTCGGAGGCGAGCAATCCCATAAAAGCTTTTACCCTCATCTTAATGCACATCCTTTCGGCTGAAGTGAAGCATGCCTATGAGGAGAATAATCGCTCCGACAAGCAGCCCCGCTCCGATGAACCACTCTCGCTTCGGTCCGGTAAAAGCGAGCATCGGCCAGCTGACAGGCACCCATTCCGATATGCCGAACAGCGTAAGGATCGCCGCCACGACGCCGAGCGTCATCGGGACAGCCTGGTTGCGAAAGGTCATGCACAGCCACAAAAACAGCGCAAGAAACGGCCACGACGCTAGATACGGGAAGAAGCTCAACGCGAGGATGTCAGCCATCGGCATCTCGATGCCAAAACGCAGCGCCAAGCCCAATAGGACCGTCCCGAGCGTCAACAACACGCAAGATAAACCTAACATGACAGCCGCGACCGCAAACTTCGCCCCGAATACAGCAGAACGCGGAATCGGCAGCGCAAGCAGCTGCTTCCACGAGCTTGTGTGATGCTCGATATTCGCCAGCAGCGAGCAGACGATCGTAATGCCCATGACCAGCGCTATCGGCACGAACATGGACAAATTATCGAGCAGGCCGATCCACAGCTTGCCGGCGAATATACTCGTTAAATAGTCGTAACGAAGGCCGAAGTTGAGCGCCTGCATCGCAATTAGCCCTACTGGCGCGAGGCAGACGAGAAGCCACAGCCCCTTCCCCTTTGCCTTCAGCAGATCGGCTCGGAAAGCTTTGACCAGCATCATCCCTGCCCCTCCCCTACGATACGAAGGAACAGCTCCTCGAGCGATTTCCGCCGCTCTTCCGCCCGGTAGACAGCGTGTCCGGCCATGACCAGCTCCTTCACCGCCTTAGATACGACCGCGTCATCCGTGCTGTCCAGCTGCAGCAGCTCTCCCGCAAGCGACGAGTCGACGCCGATACCGTCCAGCAGCACCATCGCCCGCTCCGCCTCCGATACGCGAAGCGAGATACTGCCTCTCGCCTGCTGCTGCAAGCTTTCCAGCGTATCCTGGAAGACAAGCTCGCCCTGCCGGATGATGCCGACTTTATTCGCCATTAGCTCCACTTCGCTCAGCAAATGGCTTGAGATGAGCACCGTAATGCCGAACTCCCGCGGCATCGATTTGATGAGCTCGCGTATTTCCAGAATGCCCGCGGGATCAAGACCGTTCGTCGGTTCGTCCAGAATGAGCAGCTCGGGATTGCCCAGCAAAGCGCCGGCAATGCCAAGCCTCTGCTTCATCCCAAGAGAGAAGCCCTTCACCGGCCTCTTCGCTTCCTTAGAAAGCCCGACGATGCGAAGCACTTCGCCGATTCGCTCCTTCGGCGCGTCAATGATCCGGCGAATGGCCTCGAGATTGTCCGTCGCGCTCAAATGCCCGTAATAAGACGGATATTCCACCAGCGAGCCCACCTTGCGCAGGATCGAAAGCTTATGCTTATGAAGCGGCTGGCCGAACAGCTGAATCGCGCCGCTTGACGGCTTGATGAGTCCGAGCAGCATGCGGATCGTCGTTGTTTTGCCCGCGCCGTTCGGCCCCAAAAAGCCGTAAATTTCACCTTTTCCAATTTTCAAATTCAGGTTGGAGACGGCGTAGCGCCCTTTATAACGCTTACTAAGCGCGCTCGTCTCAATGACCCATTCCTTCATTTCCCTCACCTCGTTAATCAGCTTACAGCCCCGAGGTTAAAAGAACAGGCAGCCAAGTTTAAATTTCGTTTAAAAAATCGAAGCCCATCGTTACGCTTCTTTATAAATCAAGATACGCAGCCCCTGCTCGGAGCTTTCCCGCCGCCAATGCAGTCCCATCTCCCGCAGCAAATAGTCTACGATCGCAAGCCCGATCCCGGCGCCTTTTTCTTCCGAGACCATTGATCCGCTCTCCAGACCGGGGCCCCGATCCGCGACAATAAGGGATACTCGCCCTTCTATTTCCTCCACATAAAGACCCGCATACTTCCCGCTTGCGGCATGGCGGACAATATTTTGAAACAGATTGTCCAAAATTCGGCGAAAAGCCAGCTTATCGATTTGCCAAATCAGCGGTTCGGCGGGCAAAGAAATATCCGCTTCGATCCCCGCCTTCTCCCATACCGGATACCATGCCGCGGCGCTCTCCCGGACCAGCCGCAGGACGTCGACAGGTTCAGGCTCCAGCTTATACCGGCCGCTCGTCATCAGCGTGTAAGCAAGCAGGTTGTCGATCAGCGCGCCGAGCCCCTCCGTCTTTCGTTCTAATGTGTCCAGCGACGCCTTGCCTTTGCCGCTCAAATTTTCTTTGGCGAGTGTGTAAAGATGGCCGCGCATAACCGTTAGCGGCGTCCGAAGGTCATGCGACAGATTCGAAATAAGCCGTTTGCGAAGCTCCTCTTCTTCCTGCTGAAGCAGCCTGCCGGCCTTTAATTGCTCGACCATGCCGTTAAAAGCCGCCTCCAGCCCGCCGATTTCATCCGGCCGCTTCTGTTCGACAGGCGCGGGAAGCCCATGCTCGTCCCGCTTCGACATAGCCGCTTGAAGCAGCAGCAGCCTTTTTCGAATATGCATAAAAAACCATAGCGACAACGCCGTGAATAAAGCAAACGTGACGAAAATAAAAACGACGATAAAGGTTGTCCCGCGTCCGCCGGACACTCCGCCTTCGACAAGCGCCCGAGGCATTTGCAGCGCCATAAACGCGCCATCGCCATTCTCCGCTCCAAGAAAAGCGACGACCGTAAACGGGTCGCTGCCTACGCTCGACTTCATAAACCGGATCGCCTCAGCCGCCGTCCACCGGTCCGGCACTCCGCTTCTCGCCTCCGGTAACCGCAGCCTCGTGCTCCCGTCCGCATCGACCCAGAACATGGAGGCCTCGGGATATTTGGCCTTCAACTCGCGAAGCTTCGCGTCCACTTCATCCGCATCGGCTCCATGAAGCGTTCTCGCTTCGGCATGCCAGGCCGCCTCCAGCTCGTTTGCATTGCCGTATTTCAAGCTGATCCTGTCGGTCTGCCCGTCAAAAGCCTCCACCCCAAAATAGATCATGCTCGCTAGCGGAATAATGATCGGAATAAACAGAAACGCGCTCAGCACGATGAGCAAATACCGGCTTAGCAGCGACTGCCGCGCGAAAAAACCGCGCTTTCGCTTCTCGTTCTGCGGCGCGCTCATGCTCTCACCCGATAGCCGATCCCCCGCACGGTCTCGATAATTTCCGGAGACGCGGGTTCCTTCTCAAGCTTTTCGCGGAGATAGCGGATATGGACCATTAACGTCTTATCCCCCTCCAGATACGGCTCGCCCCATACCGACTCGTAGATTTGCTCCTTCGTCATGATCTGTCCCAAATGGCGCAGCAAATATTTGAAAATATGAAACTGCTTGCCGCTAAGCGTAATTTCCTCTCCGGTCTCGCTGTTCACGATCCGGTTCTCCTTTTCGTTCACAAGCAGATGCTTAATCTGAACGGAATCGGGCGCATGAGCGCCGGAACGCCGCAGCAGCACCTCGATTCTCGCCGTTAATTCATCGGGATGAAACGGCTTCGTCACATAATCGTCGGCGAATTGCAAGCCTTGCAGCTTATCATCGATCGCCGTTCGCGCCGAAAGCAGTAAAATCGGCCGCTCAGGCGCCGCTTTTTTGAGCCGCTGTCCCACTGTAAAGCCGTCAAGCCCCGGAAGCATGACGTCCAGGATGACCAGCTGGCACCCTTCCGCCTGCTCTACAGCCTGCTCCCCGCTCCTAAGCCATTTCACTTCATACCCGTTCGACCGCAAATGCTCGGCAACAAACGCCCCAATTTCTTGATCATCTTCAATATATAACAAAGCGGCACTCATTCTACTTACGTCCTCCCCACCGTTTGGCTTGCTTTTGTACAAATTATAAGCCGAATGGAAAGCCTAGGGAAAGTCAGGTTCACAGTACCGTCAGCCTAAACGGTTTACGATAATTCTCCAAAAATTTTCAAACTCCGTGAATGAAGCATCATTTTCTTGCAAAGCTAAACAAATAAAGGAAGGAGCTTGTGACACCGCTATGCAAAAAACAAGGTTCATCACCGTTATTACAGCGCTGCTGCTTTTTATAGGAGAAGTCCCGGCCGAGCTCGTTAGCGCGAAGTCCCTCAGCGCCGCCGATGCGGAGCTTTCTGTGAAAGCTTCTCCGCAAGCCGAATATGCGACACGCCGGTCCATCCCGCTGGCCCGTTTGTTAGACGGAGCCGTGTCGCGGCCAGACTCTCCAGTGCCCTCTACGGATACCTATTTGACGGTAAAGAAACAGGGCGGGAAAAAGACTGTCTATCGCGTTGATCCGGACGGCGACCTTCATCAGGAGGACGGCGTGGAGCTGCAGCTCCGGCCGGCGGAACGAGCGCGTCTGCTAAAGGCGGCTCGCGAGCTCCGCGCGAAGCATTACGGCGAGCTATTGCCATGGGACGAAGCGAAAACCGTCATTCCGAGGAAAGCTAAGGTGAAGGTCATCGACCTCGAGACCGGTTTGTCCTTCAACGCGCAGCGCAGGGCCGGCAGCAGCCATGCCGACGTGCAGCCTCTGACGAAGGCCGATACGGAAATTATGAAGCAGATCTATAACGGCAGTTGGAGCTGGCGCCGCAGAGCCATCCTGGTCGAATCGAACGGAAGGGTGCTTGCCGCTTCGATGCATGGCATGCCCCATGGCGGCGACGGCATTCCGAACAACGGATTCCGCGGCCATTTCTGCATTCACTTCTTAGGTAGCGTGACGCACGGTAAAGGCAACGTCGATCTCGCCCATCAGCTGATGGTCGCCAAAGCCTCCGGCACGCTGGACGCATTCGAGCGGCAGTTGGATCCTTATGACGTGATCAATGCGTTTTTCCTCGCCAATGAGTACGGGGACAGCCAGCTCCTGGCCGAGCTGTTCCCTGACGCCCGTCACGCCCAAGCCGGAATCCGCCATTTCGGCGCGGAGGACGGAACGGTGCGGCATCAATTCGTGGAGGCGGAGGAAGAGGTGGATCAGCTGGTCGCGGCGGACATCCGGGTGGATACCTGCGTCATTCGCGGGAACAGATGCGCAGACAAAACGCGAAGCGTGTTCCAAATGCGCAGACTGTCGCCGGCGGAGCCGTGGCGGATTGATTGGATCGAAAAGCCGTAAACATAAAAGAGCTGGAAAGACGGCGGCTTAAACCCGGTCTCTCCAGCTCTTTTTCCTCTCTTATTGCCGTTTGAACAAAATAAAATCGACGGGCACAGGCTCACTCGATTCCATACGGAGAATACGGTTAATCTGTCCTCTGTGGTATTGGCCGTGCAAGGCGACATGGGTCAAAATATTCCGGATGGAATTCTCGAAAGGCTGACCGCTCTGATTCCGGTAATGCACGATTGTGTCCAAATCCTCTTCCCTCAGCTTCCCGATATATGCCCTGTATCCTTCTTCGTTTTGCTTAACCATGTGCAGCAGCTCTTGAAGCTCCCCGCTTGCCCATAGGACGAATTCGAAGCTGTCCTTTCCTTCGAGCCGGGTCAACCAGACTTTCTCGGCTACAAGCGTATGCCTGAGCAGCGTCAGCGCGTCCGGATGCGAGACGTTTTGCTTCGCCATCCCTTCCGCGATTAAGCTATTCGCCCAGTACAAATGCTCCATCATGCTTTGAATTGTTTTCATATTCCTTCACTCCCGTCTCTGTTTGCTTGGATTAGAAAATCAATCATCGCCTTATTCACACGCTCCGCCTGCTCCGAGGATAAGCAGTGGGACGCATTCGGGATCAGCTCCGTCTCGAAGCCGGATGCCGCCGCGGCGCGGGAGACCTCGCCCGCATCGTAGATGACCTCCTCCTCGCCGACGAGAACCAGCGTCCTTGGCAGGCGGGCGAGCTCATCGCTCCGAAGCACAGTAGGAACCGCCCTCAGCCAGAAAATGCCGTCCTGAAAGCCCCGCACAAATTGTTCCTCGAGCAATGGATGCGGACGGTTGCCCGAAGCGTGGCACCATTGCAGCAGTCCCGCAATCCTTCTGCGCGACCGAAGCAGCATCGCCGGATACATCTTCAAGAAAAACTTCAGCTTCACCTTGGCAATCGTCGCGACCGGCGCAAGAAGCACCAGCGCCTGACAGCGTTCCGGATAACTCGCCGCAAAAACGGCCGCCATCCATCCTCCCATCGAGTGGCCCGCAACAAACGGCTTATCCAGCCTCAATCGGTCAAGCAGCTCCACGATCCATTCTATGCAATCCGATTTTTCCGCTAGCGCCTCCCTCGGCTCGCTTTTCCCGAAATCTCCCATCAAATCGACGGCATAGATTCGAAAATGGCCTGCAAGCGCGGCAGCATTGGGATACCACATGGCGGAGCTGACCCCCATGCCGTGGAATAAAACGAGAGGCGGCGCCTCTTCAGGTCCGGCCATCCATACATGCGTGCGTCCTTGCTTTGTTTCAACGTAACATGATTCATACGGCACTGTCCACAAACTCATTGCAGCTTCATACGCAGACATATAACGGCTTTGCCGCTTGTCCGACCGGAAATGTTTCAGCATTGTTCCGTCACCTTCCTTACCCCATCATAGGCGACGGTACCTCGCATAAAAATACCAAATCTTCGCGGTCTTTTTTCTCCTTTTATCCCAAAAAAGTGTACCCTCTGCTAAGCCTCCTGATCAAATTCCTGCAAAAATGCAGGATTTCCCGCCATATTCGTAATGTTGTTATAAAAATGATGCAAATGTGCAGGAATTAAAGTGTGTTCAGGCGATTTCCACTGCTAGGAACCTAAAAATGATGTATTTTTGCAGTAATTTGGCCATCATGAGGGTTAGACGGTAGAATTTCCTGCACATTTGCAGGATTTTCCGCTAAGGCGCAGCCTTCTAGATAGGGTGCAGATTTCCAGCTAAAGCGAAGCCTCTACGCTAAGACGATGCCCTACAAAGGCGATGCCCTTGTGCTATGGCGCAGCCTTTCAGCTAGGGTGCAGATTTCCCGTTAAGGCGCAGCTTGCCAGCTAGGGCGACGCCCTTGTACTATGCCCTGCAGCCTTTCCGTTAAGACGATGCCCTTGTGCTATGGCGCAACCTTCACGCTAAGGCGATGCCCTTCCGCCAAGGTGCAGTTCAGCATTGTTCCGTCACCTTCCTTAACCCATCATAGGCGACCGTACCTCGCTTAAAAAACACCAAATCTTCGCGGTCTTTTTCTCCTTTTATCCCAAAAAAGTGTACCCTCTGCTACCTCCTGATCAAATTCCTGCAAAAATGCAGGATTTCCCGCCATATTCGTAATATTGTTATAGAAATGATGCAAATCTGCAGGAATTAAGGTACGTTCAGGTGATTTCCACTGCTAGGAACCTAAAAATGATGTATTTTTGCAGTAATTTTGCCATCATGAGGATTAGACGGTAGAATTTCCTGCACAATTGCAGGATTTTCCGCTAAGGCGATGCACTTTCACTAGGCGCAGCCTTTCAGCTAAGGTGCAGTTCAGCATTGTTCCGTCACCTTCCTTAACCCATCATAGGCGACGGTACCTCGCTTAAAAAATACCAAATCTTCGCGGTCTTTTTCTCCTTTTATCCCAAAAAAGTGTACCCTCTGCTAAACCTCCTTGTCACAAATTCCTGCAAAAATGCAGGATTTTCCGCCATATTCGTAATGTTGTTATAAAAATGATGCAAATGTGCAGGAATTAAGGTACGTTCAGGCGATTTCCACTGCTAGGAACCTAAAAATGATGTATTTTTGCAGTAATTTGGCCATCATGAGGATTGGACGGTAGAATTTCCTGCACAATTGCAGGATTTTCCGCTAAGGCGATACACTTTCGCTAGGCGCAGCCCTTTCGCTAGGCGCAGCCTTCACGCTAAGGCGCAGCCCTTACGCTAAGGCGATGCCCTTTCGCTAGGCGCAGCCCTTTCGCTAGGCGCAGCCTTCACGCTAAGGCGCAGCCCTTGCGCTAAGGCGACGCCCTTGCGCTAAGGCGCAGCCTTTCAGCTAAGGCGATGCACTTTCGCTAGGCGCAGACTTCACGCTAAGGCGACGCCCTTGCGCTAAGGCGCAACCTTCACGCTAAGGCGACGCCCTTACGCTAAGGCGAAGCCTTTCAGCTAAGGCGACGCCATTGCGCTAAGGCGAAGCCTTTCAGCTAAGGCGACGCCATTGCGCTAAGGCGCAGCTTGCCAGCTAAGGCCCAGCCTTCCCGCTATGCTTCCTTAAACCAAATCGTCTGAAAGTCGACCCAGCCTTTCGTGTTAATGCGGACGCCCTGCAGCGACGGATGGTAGATCGTCCTCACCGTCTTCGTGACGAGGAACACACTGGCAAACGATTCCTGAAGAATACAGTCGATCGCCGCCTTCCAGCGCTGCTCCGCCTGCTCGCTCGGGTCGGCCAGCAGCCTGTTCGTCGCGTCATCGATGTCGCGGATGATCGCTTCGCTCAAGGCGCCGCGCACAAATTTGCTGTCCGACTGAAGGTACTCCAGCATACGGCCCGGCCCTTCGCTTAACACCGCCTCGAACAAGATCATATCGGCGGCTTCCTGCGTTGAAGGCTCGATCAATTCCGCCCATGGCACGATATGGACGTCAACCCGGACCCCGATCGATGCATACTGCCGCTTCAGCCATTCCGCATCGGGAACGTGTCGGGCAAAGGTGTACAGCTGCAAAGCTTGCCCATCATACCCCGATTGCCGAAGGCTTTCCGCCGCGTCATCCGGCCGGAACATCAAGTCCCCGGCGGAGGCTGCCCGCTCCATATGAAACCCTGCCGCCGGGTAGGCCCGCGGCTCGCCGAGCTCGCCGACCATCCTTTTGCGGTCAACGCCGTACACGAGCGCCCTTCGGAACAACGGACTTTGCAAAACGCCGCCCTTCCTCAGATTAAACACAAGCGTCTCAACCCCTGTCACCGTCTGCTCAAGCGGATAGTCAGGGATAACGGGAACCGTGAATTCCCCCGTCACAACGGTTAAGACGCCTGGGCTGGTTCCGAAGCACGCTTCCGCTTCATTCTCGGGCACGATAATGATCTCGATTCGGTCTATGATACCGGATAACCCATAATAGGAAGAGAACTTCTCCAGCACGACTTTGCCTTTGCGGCGATCCGTGACCCGGTATGGGCCCGAGCCGACAGGCACTTGGGCGCCTGCCGGTTCAGAAGGATAGCTCGACGGCACTATGGAGGCGGCGCTATGGCTCATATACCATAAAAATCGCCGGTTGGGCTTGCTCAGCTTCATGCTCACCGTATAACGCGAGCGTGCCTCCACGCTATGGATATGGTCCGTCAGCCAGCCGTGCATGCTCGGATCATTGCGCAGTCTCGCCAGGCTCGCCCGAACATCCTCCGCCGTCAGCTCCTGTCCGTCATGAAACAGCACGCCTTTGTACAAATAAAACGTCCATTCGGTCGCGTCCTCATTCGACTCCCAATGGTAAGCGAGACCTTTCGTATACGCACTCGCCGCCGCGTCGTACTCCACGAGTCTGCTGAACAATTGATGAACCAAATGCGTGTCGAACGAATAAAACGCGTTCGCGGGGTCCAAGGACACGATCTCGCGGTAAATCGGCAGCCGCAGCGTCTCCACGACGCGTTCCCCTTGGGTTTGATCGGTTTTGTAGCCGAAGTAAGCGATCAGCCATTCCAGAAACTGCGGCCTGACGGAAACGAGGGGTTCATTCGTCTTCAGCCATTCGAACGCCCCCTGCACATCCCCCTCCTTCGCCCGCTCCTGCGCCTCTCGAAGCACCAATGCGGCAGAGTCCATCAGGAAAGCGAGCTCTGATGTATGTCCCCGCCCTCTGCCCGGCACAAAGCGCACCCACTCCAGCTCCACCCATTTTTTTACGATCAGTTTGGCGTTTCTGGGGGTGCAGTAAAGGGCATTCGCGATCTCCTCCATCGAAATCGCGAACGGCTTCCCGTCCTGACGCCCCGGACAGGCCATTCGCAGACGCAAATAATCCTCCGCGACGCGCATCTCTAACACTCCTCTTTGAAAAGATGAAATTATGCCGGCATGATCTACCCTTTTTCCTTCGGCCAGCAGCCTCTAACATAAAGAGCATACTACTTCGAAGGACTGATCTTATGCTTGCAGCCAAACTCAAAAGCGCCAAAAGCGCCGCGTCGAACAATCATTTCGCCATACTATTAACCAGCATTCTATTCGTCAGTATCGGCAATAAAATATACGAGCTCGTGCTTCCGCTCTTAATGTATGAGCTCACTCATTCCTCGGTGTCGATGACTTCGATGCGAACGGCGGAGCTGCTGCCGAACTTCTTCTTCGCCATCGCGATCGGCGTCCTAGTGGACCGGGCGAACAAGAAGCGATGGGCGATGTGGATGCTGGGCTCGCAGGCTGTACTTCTCATCCTGTTCACGTTCCTTTATAAATCCGGCTCCCAGCAGCTGATGTTCTACTATATGATCGGTTTTTTGCTCATGACGTTTGGTTACGGTTTTTTCAACGTTCAAGTCAGCCTCGTCAAACAAACCGCGCAGCCGTCGAAGCTGACGGAAGCAAACGCCCAAATCAGCTTGGTCGAAACGCTCGTCACCGTCATGGGACCCGCGCTGACGGGGCTGCTGCTCCTGTTCTCGGATGTGTCCGACGGCATTCTGATTACGGCGTTATTATTTATTCTATGCCTGCTGTCAATCTCCTTGCTTCCCGCGGAGGCGCCGCGGCTGCACCGGCCGACAACCAATATGGTGCATGAATTCCGCGAAGGGTGGCGCGCCTTCCGATCGAATCGAACGCTATTCCATATCACGATCTTTGTGATGTTCATCAACTGCTCCTTCACCGTTGTGCAGACCTGTCTGGTGTTCCATGCCAAAGACGTGCTGCAGCTTTCGTCCTCGATGCTGGCCGTCATCTTGTCCGCCGCCGGTATAGGCGGACTGGCAGGGAGCTTGATGACCAGCAAGCTTCGCGCAAGGGTCGGCTTAGGGAAAATTTACGGCTTCTCCATCATCCTGCACGCGATCGGCTCGGGGTTGCTAGTGTTTAGCGAATCCATGACCTTATTTGTCACGGCGCTGTTTCTTATCGGGCTCGCCACATCGTTTCACGGCATATCCGTCTATACAATGAGACACGAACAGACCCCTTCTCATCTGATGGGGCGAATCGCCGGGATTACCGGCACGATCTTCCGGATCGGCATGCCGATTACGATGTTCTTATCGGGCTGGATTATCGAAATTTGGGGAACGCAAGCTATTTTTACAGGCGCCGTTGCCTGGAACGCTTTTTTCCTGCTGCTGTATGTCCGCTCGGCGCTCTGGAAGGAAAGATGAGGAATAGACGGGCCGAATCTGAGGCACATTGTAATGGAAACGATATACAATCATGAAGGAGGGGCTGCAGTTTGCCTCACGAGCTCGTAAATGGCGTCAAGCTGCATTACAGTGACAGCGGCGAAGGGATTCCTCTCGTGTTCATCCATCCCCCGCTGCTGACAAGCGCGAATTTTCAATATCAACGGGTGCAGCTTGCGGATGAATTCCGGGTCATTACTTTCGATATTAGAGGACATGGGCTAAGCGAGGAATCGGAAAGCCCGATATCGTATGCGCTGATTGCGGAGGATATTAAACAATTGCTGGACCGCTTAGGCGTAGAGAAGGCGTTCGTATGCGGCTACTCCACCGGCGGAACCGTCGCCTTAAAGGCGCTGCTCGATCACTCCGACCGGTTTCTCGGTGGCATCCTGATCAGCGCGATGTCGGAGGCCAGCGATCCCTATCTCAGGGGACGCATCCGGCTTGCGATCGGATTATCCCGTTGGAAAACAGCCGTTCGCCTCTTAATGCTGGCGATCACATGGGGCAACTCCGACAGCAAACAAACCTACCGCAACATGATGAAGCTGACCGAAAAAGGCAGCACTAGCAATATTCATCAATATTACCGCTACAGCTTAAATTTCAATTGCACGAAGGAGCTGCCAAGAATTAAACACCCCGTTCTGCTCCTCTACGGGGAGAAGGATTGGGGCTTCCGGCGTTACCGCAAACTATTAATGAGCCGATTGCCGAACGCTTCCCTTGTCGTCCTCGGCCAGCAAAAGCATCAGCTGCCAACGAAAGCGGCCGACGAGATGAACGAGGCCATCCGCCAATGGGTTCATTTGCAAGGCTATCCAACCTCAAAAAGCCCCGGGAGCGGTACTAACGACCGCATCCCGGAGCCGTTCATTATCGAAGGCGAAGCGACTGAGCTTCATCACCCGGAAGCATAACCCAATTCATAAGGCCATGACGCTTAACGTCATGGCCTTATCGCGCGAAATCGCGACATATCGTTATACAAACACCATGAGTCCGGCGAACGCCAGCACCCACACCATCGGAATTAAATTGACGATTATGGCCGCCCGCCGCCTGCGCTTATGAATGAGCCAAGCCACCACCGAACAGACGATAACGGCTATGGGGTAAAGCGTAATGGTCCCCACGAACGCCAGATTGGCCGCGCTGAACCCTGCGTCAAAGCTCATAAAGGACAATCCCCATATGACGACCCACGGAATGAGACTAAGCCCAAATAAAACTTGCGTAAGAATAAGATAAACCTTCACAGCCCTATCCCCTTCGACCTGTTCAAATGAATAGCTAACAAATTATAGCATCTCGCGCATCAGTCAGCTATAACAATTTGACATGCCCAAGCAATCACTTATGAAGGCGAAATGTGCTTGAGGGGGGTAATGGACGCCGCTGCCGTCTTAAAGCCTGGCATCTTGCAGTTCGGGTCAAGCTCGGGGTTGGTCGCTTTATTCACATTTTGCGCGCCGCCCCAATGCATCGGCACAAACAGCAGATTCTCGCGAATCTTCGCATTCACCTTGCAGCGAACACTGAATGACCCGCGCCTGGAGCTGATTTGCGCCCAATCGCCATCCTCCAGGCCGTACTTCTTCGCCGTTCTCGGGTGGATCTCCGCAAAGTTATCCACGCTTCGCGCCGCCAATGACGGACTTCGCCGGGTTTGCACCCCGGTCAAATAATGCGAGAGCACCCGCCCGTTCGTCAGCGTAAGCGGATAGTTGTCGTCGGGAAGCTCCTGCGGCTGCCGGCTTGGAACCGGCAAGAAGACCGCCTTCCCGTCCGGATGCGCGAACCGTTCCTCGAACAGAATGCCGCTGCTTTGCTCCTCGTCCTCAGACGGGCAGGGCCAATAGACGCCGCCTTCCCTTCTCAGCCGGTCATAGGTAATGCCGTAATAATCGGCGGCCCCTCCTTTGCTCGCAAGCCGAAGCTCCTCAAAGATTTGTTCAGCGGACGCATAGGTGAAATAAGCCGATTTGCCCAGCCTGGCCGCAAGCTCGCATAAAATATCCCAATCGTGACGCGTCTCGCCCGGAGGCTCCAGCTTCGATTCCCTCAGCAGGACGCGGCCTTCCAAATTGGTGAGCGTCCCGTCGTTTTCCAAATACGCAGTGACCGGCAGCACAACGTCCGCCATCCGCGCCGTCTCCGACAAGAACATATCGGCAACCGCGAGAAAATCGATGTTCTGAAGCGCCTTCTCGACCAGATCGGCGTTAGGGTTCGAGACGACGGGGTTCGAGCCCATCACGAACAGCGAACGAATGACGCCTTGGTGCACAAGCTCCATCATTTCGTACGCCGACACGCCTTTGCGCGGAATACGATCCGGCTCTACGCCCCATACGCCAGCCACATATTTGCGGTCCTCCTCGTTCTCAATGAGCCGGTAGCCCGGCAGCTGATCCGCCTTCTGGCCATGCTCTCTTCCGCCTTGGCCGTTTCCTTGGCCGGTTACGGCGCCGTAGCCGCAGCCCGGCCTGCCGATCTTCCCTGTAGCCAGCACAAGGTTCAAGAAGTTCCGCACTGCCTCATGCCCGTCCGTCTGCTGCTCGACTCCGCGGGCTGTAAATACAATACCGGTTTCGGCCGTTCCGTACAGCTCGGCCGCTTTCTCGATCTGGCTCTCTGTAAGACCGGTTATTTCCGCAATCTCGGAGAGCAGCACCGATTCCAAATGCCTCTCGAGTTCCGGAAATCCGTTTGTCCTGCTGTCGATAAACGAACGGTTTATCCACCCGCCGCGCAGCAGCCCCTTCAGTATGCCGTTCGCGAGAGCGGCGTCCGTGCCCGGACGAAGCTGCAGATGCAGATCGGCCAGCTCGGCGGTTGCCGTCATTCTCGGATCGATGACAATAATAGCCGCTCCGTTCTCCTTCGCTCTTGTCAAATAAGGCATAAGCGTCGGCTGGCATTCGGCGATATTCGTCCCCGCTAGGATGATGCAGCGGGCCAGCGGGATGTCCTCGAGCCTGCAGGTCAGTCCCCGGTCGATGCCGAACGTCTTCACCCCGGCCGAAGCCGCCGCGGACATGCAGAATCGTCCGTTGTAATCGATATACTTCGTGCCCAGTCCAATCCGAGCGAATTTGCCAAGCAGATAAGCCGTTTCATTCGTCAGCGAACCGCCGCCGTAGAGGCCGATCGCATCCGCGCCGTATTGCTCGGATACAGCTTTAAAATGATCGGCGATGAGACCAAGCGCCTCCTCCCAAGAGGCGGGCTGCAGCGCGCCGTTTCTGCGGACGAGCGGCTGCATCAGCCGTTCGCTGCTGATTACATGCTGGTGCGCGTTCATCCCTTTGACGCATAGCCGCCCTTCGGACGCTTTATTCGGGATACCCTCAACCGTATACATCGCCCGCCGTTCGCCCGCCGCCTGCTCATTCTTCGTCAAGCGGATCTTGCACTGAACGCTGCAGAACGGGCACTGCGTATCCACATGCTCCCCCGCCTCCAGCATCGCAGGCCGATTGGTTAACCGGATCATAGCCGCACTCCCTCCCTCTCTAAACGAAACGCGTCTCCCCCAGCCGAAGCAAACGAAGCAAATAACGCCGCGCGCGCTTCCGGGTCAAACAGCGCCTCCCTAATCTCTACGATGCCCTCCCGTTCTACCCACTTCCACATCGGCTCCAGGAAGTCTGCCCGCTCTCTATACAGCTGCAGACATGCGCCCGCGAGCTCAAGCGCCTGCCCGCTCGTCTCCACAAGCCCAAGCAGCTGTCCTTGCTTTACGGGATTCTCCGAATGCCCAGCCGCGTAAATCTCCCAGCCTGCCGGCGATCCGTTCAGCCCGATGTCATGAACGAGCACGCCGACGGCTTGATGAATGCCGGAGGCGGCGGCCGCTCTCACGGGATAAGGGAAGGTTAACGTCTCGCCCATCCGCCGAAGCTCGCCGCCTAAGCAGAGAGCATCATACCCGAATGGCGAACCGGCGCCGTCATCTTCAGCGACGTTAATTTTTAATCCGATAAACGATCTCCTTCCTATCTCACCCGTAAGGCTCCGACCCGCATCAACAATCTTTAACGACATATAATATCGGATTGCCGGCATACACGTATCGCAGCCGGACAGGTTCCGCCATCCGAGCGCCTGCACCGCTTCTTCCGGGCTTCTCCAGCCGCGGTCACTATTTGCGATGGCTTCCTTCACCTCATGATGGGCGCTTTCCGTACATCCGCACATCGGAACGGACTTTTCCGCCATCCCCTCTGCGCCGCTTCGCTTGGCAAAGCCTACGATCGCCTCCACGGTCGCCCGGCAGCCTCCGCATGAACTGGACGCCTTCGTCCGGTCCCGCACCTGATCAGCCGTCTCCAGTCCTTCTTCGGCAACCGCCTTTAAAATCATCGATTTGGTTACGGCGTTGCAGGCGCACACGGTTTCCCGGTCGGGCATCGCGGCGATTATCTCGTCCTGCTCGCGCCCGCCGCCAGACGTGCTTGCCGCGCTCGCCAGCTCGCTCGCCGGCGCTCCTCGCTTCACCATTTGCAGCAGCGCGCCGCTCTCCGCCGTGTCGCCGTACAGAATGGCGCCGCATATACGCCCGCCTCGCATCGTCACTTTTTTGTACGTTCCTTTTATGCCGTCGAACGATTGCAGTGCAGTCTCCGCTTCGATATCGCCGACCGAGAACATCTCCACGCCGGACACCTTCAGCTTGGCGGAAGGAATCGAGCCCGTGTACGGCGCATTCTCTTCGTCTGGCCGGCACAGCGCGCGCGCCAGCACTTTGCCCTGCTCGTAGAGAGGAGCAACCAGACCATACGCGATCCCTCGATGCTCGGCGCATTCCCCTACGGCGTAAATATCCGGAGCGCTGGTCCGCATATAGTCGTCGACAATGATCGCCCTATTCGTTGCGATACCGCAGCCGCGCGCCAGCTCAATATTCGGGCTAATCCCTACGGCGACGATAATCAGATCGGCATCTAGCACGGCTCCTGACGTAAACCTGAGACCCTTCGCCCTGCTGCGCCCGACTATGCTTTCGGTGTTCGCGTTAAGCCGGAAGCGCATCCCTTGACCCTCCAGCTCCTTGCGAAGCAGCTCGGCGGACATCAAGTCCAGCTGGCGGTTCATTAAATAAGGCGCGTTGTGAATGACCTCGGTCTCCATCCCAAGATGAAGCAGCCCTCTCGCCGCCTCCAATCCGAGCAGACCGCCCCCGATCACCGCCGCCTTCCGGTACTTCACCGCATAGTCCATCATGACGCGGCAATCGTCCATGTTCCGGAATGCGATAACGCCCGGCTTACGAATGCCGTCAATCGGCGGCATAAACGGCGAAGAGCCCGTCGCCAGTATAAGAACGTCATAGCCCGCCTTTATACCGGACGCCGTCTCTACGATTTTTTCTTCCTTACGGATCCGGACCACGCTCTCCCCGGCAAGCAGCTCAATGCCGTTCTCCTTGTACCAGGACCAATCGTTAAGGACGATCTCATCCATCGAGGAATTGCCCTGCAGCACTTTGGACAACAGAATCCGGTTATAGTTCGGCCGCGGCTCGCTGCCGATAATCGTAATATGGAACCGCTCCGGATCCAGCTTTAATATTTCCTCTACGCACCTAACCCCTGCCATGCCGTTTCCGACTACAACCAGCTTTGTTTTTTTCACGAATTCTCACATCCCAAGAAGAACGCCCCTCGGCTTCCCAGATTGAAAAAAAGCATAAAAAGCCCTTTCCCGCTTTATACGGAAAAAGGCATCGTCGCCTGCTGAACACGCACCCCATTGTGCGGCTCACATCATAAGGCTAGCGTAGAGCATGCCGGAACATATGTCAATATATCTAACATAAAATAGACTATAAATTGTTTTCCGTGTCACGCCTCAGCCATATTGACAACTCAGAAAAGGGGAACTATAATTCGTTGTGTGAACTTTTCTGACATAAAATAGGAATGGCAACGGCGCACAATGACGTGCCGCCAAATTCGGCAACGAAGCCGCATTCGATCCCTTTAACAAGGGCAGAGTGCGGCTATTTTTGCTTCCGAAAAGGAAAGAAAGATGAAAAGGGAGAGATGGAGATGGAGATGGAGAAAAAAAGTTTTTGGCAAAGCGGCCACCGACCTACCCTGTTTAGCGCATTTCTTTATTTCGATGTAAGCTTTATGATCTGGGTGCTGATCGGGCCTCTAGCCGTCATTATCGCACAGGATTACCCGATGACTCCCGTCGAAAAAGCAAACCTCGTGGCGCTGCCGGTGCTCGGCGGATCCATATTACGTCTCGTGCTCGGCTATTTGACCGATTATATCGGGCCGAAACGAACGGCCCAAATCGGGATGATCGTGACGATAGTGCCGCTTGTCATGGGCTGGCAGTTCGTAAAGTCGCTCGATCAGCTTTATATCGTCGCGCTGCTGCTCGGCGTAGCCGGCGCTTCGTTCGCGGCCGCGCTGCCGCTCGCCAGCCAGTGGTATTCCAAAGAGCATCAAGGGCTCGCGATGGGCATCGCCGGCGCCGGCAACAGCGGCACCGTAATATCGACCCTGTTCGCGAACCGGATCGCGCAGCATTTCGGCAGCTGGGAGGTTGTTTTCGGCCTCGCTCTCATTCCGATCGTGGTCGTATTCATTTTCTTCACCCTATTTGCTAAGAACAGTCCGAACCGCCCGGCGCCGCGGACGCTTGCCCAATACGGCAACGCCTTCAAGCAGCGCGATACTTGGATTTTCTGCGCGTTTTATTGCGTCACCTTCGGAGGCTTCGTCGGCTTGTCCAACTACCTGACCATCTTCTTCAATACCCAATACGGCCTCGATCCGGTCCGCGCGGCAGACTTCACGACGACAGCCGTTATTGCGGGCAGCTTCTTCCGTCCGGTCGGCGGCTATTTGTCGGATAAATTCGGCGGCACCCGCATGCTGATCATGCTGTACTGCGGCGCGGGCATCCTGCTTGCTTCCGTGGCGTCGATGCCGGCCTTGCCGGTCGTCATCACGCTGCTGTTCCTGGCGATGATGTGCCTCGGCATGGGCAACGGCGCCGTGTTCCAGCTGGTCCCGCAGCGCTTCGGCAACGAGATCGGCCTTTTGACCGGCATCGTCGGCGCCGCAGGCGGACTTGGCGGCTATGCGCTTCCGCTCGTTCTCGGCCGTCTCTACCAGTCCACCGGTTCCTATACGCCTGGCTTCCTCACCCTTAGCGCAATTGCGCTCTGCGCGCTAATCCTGCTGGCGGTCGCGCAGCTTAGCTGGCGCAACAAATGGCTGGGCAAGGGCGGTAAAGCGCGGCTCGAACCGGCGGGCGATACCGGCGTTCAGCTCTAGCTTCGCCGAACCGTCCGATTCTTGCTTTCAGAGGCCGGCCTCCCTCTTCTTCCCGGGACTATGATACACTTGGGCTATAAGAACGGGGAGGTCGATCATGGATGAAGCTAGAATTAGAAGCCATCGTGAAGGAATTGGACAGCCGCGAGACGTTGTCCGCCTTGCTGCCGAAGCAGATATGGAGCGCTTCCTTGGAGGCCCGTATCGACGCGCTCGAATGGAATGGCCGCGACGACGAAACGGCGGTCATCGCTTTAATGGCGGGCCTTCACCTGCGGAACGACAGCTTGGACGCGTCCCACTCCTACGCGCAGCAAATCGAGCATGACGCCACCGGCGCTTACTGGCACGGCATCATGCACCGGATGGAAGGCGATTTCTTCAACTCGAAATATTGGTTCCGTCAGGCGGGCCGTCATCCCGCAATGGAGCGCACCCGTCTTCTCGTCGCGGACTGGCTGGATAGGGAACCGGAAACCGAGCTGTCCGGCCTCGATTCGTACGCGCAAGGCATACTCGCATCCTTCCGGTCAGAATCTGGCTGGGATCCGTCCCGGTTCGTCGATTTGATCGTCTGGCAGGAGAAGCAAGGAGCGGCGGGTACGGCACGGCCGCTGCTGGAGAAGATCCAGCGCATCGAGATTCAGACCCTGTTCGCCTATACGCTGGAGAAGGCGCAGCCCTATTTGACGGAATGAAGAAACGGCGTCCAAGCACTGCTTCAAGAGCAGGCTTTGGACGCCGTTTTCCTATTTAGAAATTGTTATAAATCGCGTCGGCCGTCACTTTGCCGCTTGCGACATCTTCGGAAGTAAAGCCGGACACCGTGTTGCCCACCTTAAACTCCTTGCTGACCAGCTGCTCGGACGGATCCGGGGCATTCGGCCCGGTAATGCCGTATACGGTCTCGTCGGTAACCGTAACCCACAAGCTGCCGATGCGGAAGCTCTTGCCGTCTTCGCTGACCTCCTCGATGACGCCGTCGATATTCACCTGCTGTTTGGCAGAGTGCGGCGGGACGCTTACGACTGGCGGGCCTTCAGCGCCTGGCGTACCGTTGTTCGGCAAGCCCATATAGATGCCGAACGCCAGTACGGCGCATGCCGCAAGACCGACGGTCCATGCCGCAGCTTTTCTCGTTGCTTTGAATGTTCTTTGGGTTTGGTTGGACATCTTCAGTCCTCCTTTATTCAAATGGCTCTGCTCGATTTGCTGCGCTTCTCGCCGAAGCCGCTCAAGCGTTCTCTCTTTAAAGTCATCGCTCGTTTTAATCCGCGAGACGGCCGACCTGTAGGTTGGTTTTTTCATGCCCATTGTCCTCCTAACGCTTCTTTCAAACGCTTCCGGCCGCGCGCCAGCCAGGTGCCGACCGTAGCCGGCTTCGTCTGCAAGATCTCCGCGATTTCCTCTAGGGAATACCCCTCGTAGTAATGCAAATGAATAGGAAGCCTGTACTTTTTGTCGAGAGCAAACACGGCGTGAAGAAGCTCCTGTTCTTCCTCGGGCATATACGCCAAGTCTTCCGGTATCGGATGCCGGCTCCGAAACCAGCCTGATTTGACCGCGTTTTTGCTTTTATTAATCGCTGTCCGGATCAGCCATGCCTTCTCATGCTCGGAGCTTGCGAATACGGGAGCTTGGCGCAAATAGGCCAGGAATACCTCTTGCGCCACTTCCTCCGCATCGGCGATATTTTTGACGTAAGTAAACGCGATTCTTATCAGACTGTCCGAATATCGGATAACCGCTTGCTGGACAGATTCACCGAGCTCAGATGAATCTTTCACATGTAGCCCCCCTTTCATAAGAAATACAACTCAGAACACGCGCATTTTTCACAGGGGTTAAAAAATATTTTAGTTGGACCCATCATTGCAGCAATCGTATCTATTTTCAAGCAAAAAGGCGTCCCTCATCGCCTTAGGCTTTGAGGAACGCCGTTTACCGCTCATCCGTATTGAAGCAAGCTATACGCGTATCTCTTCTCGAAACACGTGACGGTGCAGAAACCACTCCGCCACCCCAAGAATAAGCGAAATGATAAGCAGCTCGCCGAACGACAGACTCCAGTCAAAGAAATAGGACAACAGCCACAAATAGCCAGCGGCCATTACGAAATCGCAGACAGTCGCGAAAAAATTGTTCGTTGCGCGCAGAATCAGCTGGTCGCCGATGAAATAGGCTAGAACGGTTAATCCTGTGGCGGCCGCCACGGCGCCCCAAAATGTAATTTCGGTATAATAAAGCATCAGCGCAACGACGATCGCTCCGTTAAGGATATACTTCAGTAGAAATTTTAACATCGGTCACGCAACTCCTTTCTCCGCCTGCAGGCGAAGGTAATTTTAGGACTTACGTTATACCATTCCACAATTCACATAAATTATCCGCAGCAATCATAAACCCGCTAACCTTGCGGCTAGCGGGCTCTGTGCGCAAGACGAGTTTCGAAATCCGCGCCAACGAGGCGGTTTACCATCGGATGCGGGAGATGAGCTGAATGATTCCGCTTCTCTCTCCCACTTCCATCTCCCACGTTTCGATCTCTTTTTTCACTCTCTCTAAGCCGGTATAACCTTTCGCCAATCCGTTCATGCGGGCGGCAATCGTAGAATCGTTAAATTCGGCATGCGTATCAAACAGCGGCAGTAGCGTCTCCATCGCATGGGGATACCGCTTCAGGTAATATTTTTGATGCCGCTCCTCAGCGAGGTAAAAACTGGCATACGGATGAATCTCCGTATCCGGCTCGCCCCGTCCCCCAACCTTTAACTCCTGAAGGACTTGATGGATGACTTCTTTCTGGGACGCATCCTCATAGAACAGCAGAGACTGATATTGCCTGCCTTTATAGCCATTAATATTGCTCGGCTTATGATTGTCCCAAAATACGGTGACGATTTGCCGGAAGGATAGCTTCGAAGGGTCGAACTCTACCTGCACCGTCTCCGTATGATCGCCCATCTCCCGATAGCTTGGATTCGGCGAGCTGCCGCCGGCATAGCCGACCCGCGTTCGCACAACGCCCGGCAGCTGTCCGAACAGCGCCTCCGGGCTCCAAAAGCAGCCCATGCCGAATGTCGCCTGCTGGATGGATTCGATCTCAGGCCGGAAAAGCGTTCTGTTCGTTTGACTCATGCTCCTCCTCCTCCTCACAGCATCATTTGCATTTGCGGTTAGTGTATCACATAGGCGGGCAGGGATAATAATGCTATGATTTGGATTCTCCCGCCCGCGCGCCGAGAAAAGAGTTCAGCTGCTCCAGCAGATTGCCTCCGCCAGTAAGCGAGATGCTGCCGACGCGGTCGCAGATCTTCTCCAGAAACTCCAGTTCCTTAAGCCGATAGAGCGTGCTGTTCTCCTCCATAAGCTTTGCCGTATTCAGCAAGCTTCGGGTCGAGGCCGTCTCTTCGCGCCGCGTGATCAGGTTGGCCTGCGCCTTTTTCTCCGCCAGCAGCACTGTGTTCAAGATGTCGCGCACCTCGCCCGGCAGGATAATGTCCTTCACGCCCGCCGACAGGAACTCCACGCCGAACGCTTCATTTTTTTCGCTGAGCCGGTTCAGCACGTACGCGCCGACCTCCTGCTTCACGCGCAGCAAGTCGTCCAGCTTCATCGTCCCGACGTATTCGCGCAGAATGAGCTGCAGCATAATGTACACCTGCTCGTCGAAGCCCCGGATTTCCAGCGCTTTAAGAGGGTCGGTGATGCGATATTGGCAGACGAAGTTCAGCCGCAGCGGCACTTTGTCCTCCGTCATGATCTCCTGCCCCGTCATATCAAGCTGCTGCTGGCGCAAATCAACGGTCTTAACCTGCACGCTGACCGGGCCCTTCCAGAAATAATATTTGCCCGGCGCGAGCTCTCTTTGAAACACGTTGTTGAAAAACAGCAGCCCTCTCTCATAGCTTGCGATTTCCGTCAGCATGCAGTACCCGGCCAGCTTCGGAGGCACAGCTGCGCTGAGCTCCTTGGGCAGCTCCGGCCGGCGGATGTCCACGCGCTCGAAGCTGTGGTTCCTCAGCACTGTCCAGAATGCATATGCGCCAGGGGTCAGAAGCGAGGAGAAGCGTCCATCCTCGTAATGAAGCACATATTCGTTATCCTGCACGTCCACGATTTCAAGCTCCTTCAGAAGCTCGGCGTCATGGCGGAATACGCTCAAGTCTTTGCCTTTCACCGAAAACGGCTTCGCTGTATCCAAAATGACGGCGTCATGCCCGGACCATGCGGCAAACCGATAAGTTCCCGGACGCAGCAGCTTGACGTAGCTTCCTTTATGGAACAATAGCCCGCGTTCATCCGCTTTGACAATGACGGTCTTTATTAGTTTTTTCATCACAAACACCTCTTTTTCATGTGGTTGATCAATCGCGGGGAACGGCCCTCCGGCTTAGGCGGAACCGGCCGATTAGAAAAGCCATCCCGGCGCTAAGGAAAAGTTCGCAAAAGAGTTTCAGCCTGCCTGCGAGGGCACGCTTGCTCTCTATCCTTCCATTCCTCCTCCGCTTCCGTAACACCCTTCTCTAAGAGCGTCCGATTGCAAGGCTTAAGCCCAGAGCGGGCGTAGACGCCTGTTAGCACCGAGCATTCCCGCGTACATGCCGGGCTTGCGCATGCCCCCGGAATCCTCAGTCCCAACATGGCATCCCCCCCGGCCATTCCCGCGAAGATCATTGTGGAGTTATTGCTCGATCCCATATCGAGTGCTCTACCATGAGCGATCGCTTAGCAGGCGATTGGGGAATCGAACCCCTTCATATCAACTTGACGGATTAATGCCCTGCAGCATGCTCAGCATACCGACGCATAGATGCTCGGCACTGCGGAACCTTGCGGAGATTCGCGCCCGGGAGCTGCGCAGCCGGCGATTAACCTCCTTCATCATGCCAGAACATGTTAATCCGGAACATGGTGAAAGTATTACAATGGGAACATTTTTTTGGAAAGTCTATTGACAGGTCGTCAGTTAACAATTAAAATTTTAATTAATTAGAAAAATATCTAAATATCTAATGAACGAGAAGGAGCCCCACACCGCCATGTCCATCAACGATGCATTCAAAGCGCTGGCCGATCCGACAAGGCGCAAAATTCTCGATCTGCTCAAGCAATCCGATCTTACCGCGGGAGAAATCGCCGAGCAGTTCGATATGACGAAGCCAAGCATATCGAACCACCTGAACATTTTGAAGCAAGCGGAGCTCGTATGGGTAGAGCGCCAGGGCCAGAATATGGTCTACTCATTGAATACAACCGTGTTCCAAGACGTAATGAAATGGATCTTGGACATTCAACAATCGAAAGGATGATGAACATGAACAAATGGTTAATCCCCCTCGCCTCCACTCTGGCGGCCGTCTTAATCAGCATTTTCACCTATAACAGTCTGCCTGCGGAGATCGCCGTCCACTTTGATTCGGCGGACAATCCGGATAATTGGGTCAGCAAGCCTGTAGGCGCCTTTCTGTCGCCCGCGTTTATACTCGTTCTTTCCTGGATCGTCATGTTCTCGATTCGTTTCGAGAAGGACGAGAGCAAACGCGCGCGCGCCGAAGCCACTCTTCCTACCATTGTCGGCACCTTGTCGCTTATGCTGCTTGCGGTGCATGGCTCGATCATCGCGTTTAATCTCGGCTACGACATTCGCTCAAGCGCAGTCGCCTCTTTCATCGTCGGCGGTGTATTCATCGTCCTCGGCAATTTGCTGCCGCGTCTGCCGCAAGGCAGGTACCAATGGCCGAAGCTGCCTGATCACAAGCAGCGCCAATTCGCCCGTTTCCAAGGCAAGCTTATGTTCTTCTCAGGATTTATCTTTATCGCGCTGGCTTTTCTGCCAGGCACGTACAGCTTTCCTGTCTTTCTGGCGGTCCTCTTCTGCTTCGTCGCCGTTACGATCGTAAAGGCCGTCACCGCCGTTCGTCATTCCTAAATTATGAAGAGCCCCGGCAGCAGCTGCTGCCGGGGCTCTTCCGTCTTATCCCCATAAAACTGAATTTTGGAAAAAAACGTTTAGTTCCTTTCTAGTAAACTTGCTATACTGAGAGCAATACATATTTATGAGCGATAAATGAATGAATGGAGGTAGCGGGAGTGGAACAAGAAGATGCTTTCATGCAGCAGAGGCAAAGCGAGGCGCATCTTAGGCAGCTGGCGTCCGTAGGACAGATTGCCGCCGGAATCGCACACGAAGTGAGAAATCCTCTTACAGCCGTCAAAGGCTTCTTGCAGCTATTAAAGGAAAAGAACGAAGAGCGCTACATCCAGATTGCCGAGACGGAGCTGAACAACGCAATCGCCATCCTGCAGAACCTGCTTCAGGTATCCAAGCCCGATATGGACGATGAGCCTGTCGAGAGAATTGATTTAACGGTCGAGCTGGAATCGATTATTCAATTGTTCCAAGACCAATTCTACCGCGTGAACGTTATTAAAAACTTTGAAAACCCCGGAAACTATATCTATGGCAAAAAAAATCAGCTGAAGCGGGCCTTCTTCAATTTGCTGAAAAATGCTTTCGAGGCTATTGAAGACAAAGGCTCGATTATGATCAACCATTCCGCAACAAAGGATTCGGTCACGGTTTCGTTACAGGATACCGGCAGCGGAATACCGAATGAGAAGCTGAAGCTGCTGGGCACCCCGTTTTTCACAACGAAGCAGAACGGCACCGGCATGGGGCTCGCTTTTGTGTTTTCCGTTATCTACCAGAACGGCGGCACAATCGAGGTCGCTAGCGAAGAAAACGTGGGCACCACCTTTACGATCCACTTTAGCAAAGACCGCAGAAAAAATCGTCGGGAGGCCGTGCATCTGGACCAGTTGGAGCTGCAGCAAACGGAAGAGCTCAGAGAGTTCTTTATTTTAAACAGGGAAAAATTCGCGGAACAGCTGTTGATTGAAGCCGTTAATGTCCGGGATAAAATCGATGAAATCATGGGCATTGGAAATATTAATCTGCTGGAGAACGCTCATAAATTGGTTCTCTCTATCGCCGAAGGACGGGAGCATGAGGTCGTGCATTTCGCCAAGACGGAAGGCGTGGCGTGGGCCAAGCATTCCCTTACGCTGGCTTTCAAGCTCGAGTGGATCCAGTCGGTAAGGCGCGTGATGTGGAGCTTCCTCTATAATTTCAACCGCGAGAACCATGACTTCTCGAGCAAAGAACAATTTTTTAGTCTGGAGAAGCAGATTAACGATCTGATGGATCAGTTCCTGAACCATTTCTTCATCAGCTATTCGCAATACAAGGATGATCTGATCCGCGCTCACCGCGAGCTGGTCGACGATCTCTCGGTGCCTATTATTCCTTTAACCCGCAACATGTCGATTCTCCCGCTGATCGGCGCGATCGACTCGTTCCGTGCCACGACACTTGAGGACAAGGTCATTACCGAGATTGGAGCAAGCGGCATCGCGACGCTAATTATCGATTTGTCCGGTGTCGTGGACATGGAGGCTAACGTCATCCATCGCCTGATCGCCCTGATCGACGGGGTGAAAATGATGGGCTGCGAAGTGATCCTGACGGGAATAAGAGCGGAAATTGTGAAGCTCATGCTCCGGCTGGGCGTTACCTTCACGAATAAAGCCATTACGAAGGGAACGCTGCAGCAAGCCCTTGAGGATCACCTGTCCAAAAGCTACGCGCAATAACTCCGTGCATAAAATCGCATGGCTGACAAATATTAACCCCTATATGACAATTCGAAAACCTGCCTAAACAGCAGGTTTTTTTGAAATTGTAAGCATTGTTTGGTTAATGCTTGATCTGCAGCCAGCAACCTATACGGAGGAAGCTTACATGACCCAGACCAAACCTTCATCAACAAAACCGATGCTATCCGTCTTCGCGCTTGGCGGCGTCTTCGAGGTCGGTAAAAACATGTATGTCGTGCAGTACGGGGACGACATCATCGTCATTGATTGCGGCTCCAAATTCCCGGACGAAACCTTGTTTGGGATAGACCTGATTATCCCGGACATCACCTACTTGCAGGAGAATGCCGACCGGATTCGGGCGTTAATTATTACGCATGGCCATGAGGACCATATCGGCGCCATCCCTTATGTGCTCAAACAGCTGCCTATGCCTGTCTACGGCACGCCTCTGACGCTTGGCCTTATTCGCGGCAAGCTGAAGGAGCACGGCATTAATCACAGCAACGATCTGCACCTGATCGAGCCGGATACGGAAGTCCAGCTGGGCAAGCTCAAGCTGAGCTTTTTCCGCACCAATCACAGCATTCCCGATTGTGTCGGCCTCGCCATTCATACCCCGGAAGGGACGGTCGTGCATACCGGGGACTTCAAATTCGATCTGTCGCCTGTTAACCGCCAATTCCCCGATATTCATAAGATGGCACGGATCGGCGAAGAAGGCGTGCTTCTCCTGCTTTCGGAGAGCACCAACGCGGAACGTCCCGGCTTCACGCCATCTGAACGGCTGGTCGGCGAACGCATTGAAGAAGCGTTCCAGAGAGCCAAAAACAAAATATTCCTCACCACCTTCGCATCGAACGTCAATCGTCTTCAACAGGTTGTCGAAGCGGCGGCTTTGACGAATCGTAAGCTCGTCCTTCTCGGCAGAAGCATGGTGAACGTCGTGAAGGTCGCGAAGGAGCTGGGCTATTTGGACTTGCCTGAAGGCATGCTGATCGAACCGAAGGAAGCGGCCAATCTTCCGCGGGAGCGCGTGGCCGTCCTATGTACCGGGAGCCAGGGCGAGCCGATGGCGGCTTTGTCGCGGCTTGCCACCTCCACCCACCCGCTTCTGGCCGTCGAGCCCGGAGATACGGTCATCTTCGCATCATCTCCCATTCCAGGGAATGAAAAAAATGTGTCGAACACGCTGAACCATCTCTACTTGCTCGGGGCGAACGTCATTCACGGAGGCAGCTCGGCAACGGGCATGCACGTCTCGGGCCACGGCAGCCAGGAAGAGCTGAAGCTGATGCTGACGCTGATGAAGCCGAAATTTTTTGTCCCGATTCACGGGGAATACCGGATGCTGCACCAGCACCGGTTTTTGGCCGAATCCGTAGGGGTTGAACGCGAGAACATTTATATTTTACGAAATGGAGACGTCCTGGATATCCAGAACGGACAGGCAAGCCGCTCACGCCAAGTGACCGCCGGCAACACGCTTGTAGACGGCTTCGGCATCGGAGACGTCGGCAACATTGTGCTGCGGGACCGCAAGCATCTGTCGGAGGACGGCATTCTCATTGTCGTCGTTACGCTGAGCAGCCAGGACAACGAGCTGCTGTCGGACCCCGATGTCATTACAAGAGGCTTCGTCTATGTGCGGGAATCGGAAGGGCTGCTCGGCGAGGTAGGCCGCCTTGTCACCGTCACGGTCGAAGAGCTGCAAGAGGCCGGCAATGAATGGACCTGGTCGATGCTGAAGACGAAAATTAGAGATTCGATCGGCTCCTTCCTCTACTCCAAAACGAAAAGAAGACCGATGATCCTGCCGATCATAATAGAGGTGTAGTCCTGCATATTTCTCCTCCCGATTTGGAACGTTAATTTTGTTCCAACATCACACATCAAACCATTACGAGGAGGAATTTTCAAAAATGGCAGCACATTTAGGCGCACACGAAACAATGGAAGTCCATGAAATTTTATGCTCGGCGATCGCGGGCATCAATACGATGCAGCTCTACCGCCCTCATGTGAAGGACCAGCGGCTCGCTCAAATCATGGATAAGCAAATGCAGTTCACGATCAATGAATATAACCAAATGGTGCAATCGGTGCAGCACTTGAGCGGACAAGGCATGGCGCAAGGAACGCCATACCGCGCGCCAAGCAACTTTCAGCCTGTCTACGGCCTAGACAATCCGGCGGCATCCACGCCGAATATGTCCGCTAACCAAATCGACGATCGGGATGTATCCAGCGCGCTGCTTGCTTTCCACAAGTCGTCGGCGATGATGAAAATTATCGCGGCGCTGGAATGCGCAAATCCGCAAATCCGCTCGATGATGCAGCAAGGCGCGGTGAACTGCTCCGAGCAAGCTTACGAGATTTGGCAATATATGAACCAAGCCGGCTATTATCAAGTGCCTACAATGAAGGAAATGACGACGAACACGGTTCTGAATCATTATGAGCCTGCAAGCGGCATGGGCATGCCGAATATGACGAACATGGCGAACATGGTGACGCCGCAATCGAACCTGTACCAGCCGAATACGAACACCGTTCGTCCAACACTGCCTCAATAAGCCGTTAGAAAAGGAGCGTGCCGAAAGTGGGCATTTTATCTGGAAACCCGAAAGAAAACCCGCTGCACTATGGCGAGATTTATGACGTGTGGCAGTTCTCGATGGCCGCAAAAGGCTGTGTCTCCATGTATACGACGTTGAAGGCGCATGCCGGCGATCGGGATCTCCAAAAGATGCTGGAGCATGGAATCGAGCAGGCGAAGCTGGAGATTGAAGAGTGCGACAAGATCCTAATCGACAACGGCATTACGCCTTCTCCGGCGCTTGCGGTTAAGCCCGATGCGAAGCTGGAGGACATTCCGATCGGCGCCCGATTTACCGATATGGAGATTGCTCCGATGCTCTCGGCGGATCTGGCGGCCGGACTTGTCATTTGCAGCCAAGTTATGGGCAAATCGATTCGCGAGGACGTCAACGCTCTATTCGCGAAGTATCATGCGACGAAAGCGGCCAACGCCTTAAAGATGCTGCGCCTCAGCAAAGAGAAGGGCTGGTTGATTCCGCCTCCGCTGCAAATTCAACGCCCGGAGCCTGTTCACGCTTAATTCAGAATGCTCAGCTTAAAAAAGGGATGCTTCAGCGCCGCTGCGCTGGAGCATCCCTTATCTGTTACGCGTGTCACTACCGATTGCCGATTACCAATTACCGCTTATGCCGCCTCCTGTATCTTGCCGGAACGCAGCAGGCCAAGGTGAACGAAAAATTCGATCACGCCAAGAATCAAAGATACAATTACCGCCGCTCCAAGCGTGATGGCGGCCCCCTCCAGCATGTTCACCACGTAATACAGGACAATCGCGGATACGACAAAGTCCATCATGACGCTGAGCCATAACGTGCCGTCCCGCAGCAGGAAATATTCCATCAGCGTCCCGATCGCCGCGAGAATGATGCCGAACGTAATCGCCTGGCCGACACCGGCAAATTCGATCCGGCCGGAAAAGCCGTCGCTCAGAATCAGGATGAGCGGAATCGTAATCACCTTCAACAGAAAGCTAGTCATAACGCATAGGCCCCTTCCTTCTTCAAGGCTGTGTATAACGGATCTAATGGTTAATCTTCCGTTAAGCGACCATTTTATTCATCAGCCTGGTTCCGGTCCAGAAGGGACGCTTGAAGCCTAGCGCTCCGACCACTCCATTAACGCGGGATACAACCGCTTCGCGTCCTCATAGCCTTGCACATACAGCGCGTCCAGCTTCGCCGGATCCCGTTCTGTCCGCCCAACGGTTAACGTCTCCTGCGGACGGATGACGAAGACGTTCCCTTTCTTCTCCTGCTCCGCGATGTATTCCAGCGTCTCGTTATAGACCTCATGCCGGCTCAGCATCGTTTCGACCAGCTTCGGATACGCCCTGTAAGCGCGGCGCAGCAGCCAAGGCGTTCGATTAGGGGACTTGCGGTAGTCTTCGTTACGCGTAAGGATCAGCACATTGCGTCCGAAGCCGTCGCGCTCCGCCTTCCGAAGCGGTATCGGGTCGGATAATCCCCCATCCAGCAGCTTTCGTCTGCCGATTTCGACGATCGGCGCTATAAACGGCAAGGAGCTGGACGCCCGCAAAATGTTCAGCAAATCGTAACCGGGCTCCTTCTTGTAATAAACGGTTTCGCCGGTCTCGCAGTCGGTCGTTCCGATGACGTATTCCTCTTTTCTTTCGAAAAACGCCTCGTAATCGAAAGGAACCAGCTG
Organism: Paenibacillus nanensis; assembly: GCF_003583765.1. Lineage (GTDB taxonomy): Bacteria > Bacillota > Bacilli > Paenibacillales > Paenibacillaceae > Pristimantibacillus > Pristimantibacillus nanensis. The sequence goes on along the minus strand of NZ_QXQA01000001.1, from coordinate 166,480 downwards.
ATTCGGTATTTCGTCGAAAATAAAATCCATCCCGAACAGCTGCCGCTTCTTGAGCAGGTTCCCCCATGAAATATAGCGCGGGTCGGTGACAAAACCGACATTCACCTTCCGATTGCGGCCAATCTGTCCGGACAAATAGCTTGCTCCCATGCAAGCACCGGCCGATACGCCGATCGTATAAGGGAAATACAAATTCCGCTCATTAAAGTAATCCAGCACCCCTGCCGTATAAACCCCGCGCATCCCCCCGCCTTCCAGTATAAGTCCGACAGAATCCACGTTTTTAGCCTCCTCCGCGCATGAACCAATGCTTGTTTATTTCCACTCTTTTTACAGCCTAGCACTTGAGCCGCCAAAAATCCATATCACTTGCCTGTTGCATTATTCAGTCGGACTGTATATAATCAAACTATACATTTGAACTATATAAAGTTTAACTGAGTAGTTTCAAGGAGATGAACAGACCTATGAACCGGGATAAAAACCTGCCGCTCACCGAAACGGTTTATTACATTTTGCTGGCGCTGACCGAGCCTGCTCACGGCTATTTGATTCTGCAGAAGATTGAAGAGCTCAGCTTAGGCCAAGTCCGCATGGCAGCCGGCACTTTGTACGGTGCGATCGATAATTTGCTTAAGCTGAAATGGATTCAGCCCGTCCAAAGCGAAGACAGCCGCCGCAAAGTGTATGTCATTACGGATCGGGGAATGGAAATGCTGCGGATGGATTCGGAACGCATGATGCATATGGTGGAGACAACCAGACGGCGGATCAAGCTTTGAGGAGGATGTGTAATGCGAAAATATAAGTTTTTTGTTGACTTGGCTAAAGAGGAACAATGGCTGAATGAAATGGCGTCGCAAGGATATGTATTAGCGGGCAAATCAGGCGCCAGCTACCGTTTCGAGTCCGGCGAACCCGGCTCCTTCGTCCTCCGGATCGACTACCGGTCGTTCAAGCATGCCGCGGATTTCGAGGACTACCGCCTTTTATTTGAAGACAGCGGCTGGCGGCATATCGCAGGCACGAAAAGCTCAGGCGCGCAATATTTTTTGAAGAAAACGGCGGACCAGTCGGAGGATATATTCTCGGACGCGGATTCCAAGGCCGGCAAATTCAAACGGCTGTCGGAAATGTGGTTCTCGCTCGCCGTCTGCTTCCTCCCGATCCTTACCGCTCTCGTAATGGCGGGCAATATTGATTTGACGGCTTTCCTGCAGCCCGCGAAGCTGTATTATACGCCGGGGCTATGGGATAAGACGGGCGCGGACTTCTGGGGCGCCTTCCTTTTCGAGACGCCTTTCGCCTTGCTCCGGGGATTTATTTGGCTCATTCTGCCGGTGTCCATTGTTCTATATGCGGTTTTCGCGGCAAAGGCGAGGAAGCAGTACAATAAAACGTTAAATAAAATATAAGATCAGAAAGATCGCCGCTGCGGCGCTCTTTTTCTGTCGTTTTTAAGATCAGTCCTTTTTCAGAGCATAAATCCCGCCGACGTATACGCCGGCACCGAAATAAGGCTCTCCGTTATCCCATACATACAACTCGTTAGGCGAGATTAGAGACAGCCACAATTCGAACGATTCATCCTTGAATACCATGTCCCCTTCCGAGCGGAACGCCTCGCCGCTTAATTCCCCGAGATTCACGTTCCCTTGCTTCAACCCCTCCTCCCCGCCTCTTACGCTGAAAGCGTCCAAGTTCAAGGAGATTTGGTCAGCCCTTCTATTTTTAATCTCGATCACGGAGCCCGCCCATTCGTTCGAGCCTTCCAGTTCATAAACGCCGGGGGCCAAGGATGCCCAAGCTTGATCGGCATTGGACGCGAAGCCGGATTCCGCAAGCGCCATCACCTGATCAACCGTTATTTGCCGGTAGATATTCGCTTCCTTTATCGCCTCAACGATAGCAGCGTCATAGGTAAAGCCCGCTTCCTGCTGCGTGAAAGTAACGACGGTGGAATACGGAATCGCGCCCATTTTGCCTGCTCCCGTTATTCGATCGATAATGACGAGAATATCCTTTTTGCCGTCCTGATTCACGTCTCGGAACGCGACCGCCTTTAGGTCGGCAGGCCCGGGCAGCTCCCAATCATAAATAGAATAAGTTAACTCCGTTAACTTTCCTTGCTCGTTTTTTAAGTAAAAATGATACGTCGGAAATCCTTCTGCGGACAGCTCTTGCGAAGCGATAAACGCGAACTGCCCCGCCGGCTCCAGTACAGCTGAGAACGATTGCTCTTCGATGACCTCGCCTGCGATGACAGAATCTTCGCTGCTAGGCTCCGCTTCCTCTTCCGGCCCATCTTTTTTATCCTCTGCCGTCTCCTTGCCGGCAACGGATTCCACACTCTCTTGGGCGTTATTTTCTTCTGCGTTCCCGCTTACCTGCTTATCTACCGTATTGGAAGCGGATTGACATCCGCCGAGCAGCATTGCCGTTATCCATAAGCCAAATAGGGCCCGTCTGCCGAAATGCATAGGTATTCACCATCCTAATATTCCCTTTTGTAGACCTTCATTGTAATACGGCAAGCCCTATAAGGGAAGCGAAACGAAACCATCATCCCTTGAACGCTTTTCGGTTTGATGTGGCCGTCTTCGGGCATTCTAAAGAAAAACTTCCGAAGGGAGCATGAATGATGGCTAGGAGAAGAAGACGATATATCGTGCCTGGTGCCGAGCAAGGCATGCAGGCGTTCAAAGCGGAAGTCATGAGGCGAGAAGGCTATAACGTGAACCCGGAGAGGCCGGATGACGTCAAGTTCGAGGTGGCCAAGGAGCTGGGCGTGCCGCTTAAGCCTGGGTATAACGGCGATTTGCCTACAGAATCGGCAGGACATATCGGCGGCAAGATCGGCGGTTCCATGGTGCGCGAGATGATTAAGCTTGCGCAGGACCGGTTGTCCAAGCAATAATCAATAAAAAGGAGCTTGCCGTCATCCGATTGTTGACGGGCAAAGCTCCTTTTTTTGAGGGATAAGCGCCATATGCCATCGACCGCTTCAGCCCTTCGATAACGCCTTCGCGCGTGCCGAGACGAAATGCTTCTTCATGACATAAAACAACGGAAGCAGCCCAAATTGCGTAATCACATAAAAAACAAACGAATATTTCAGAGCCCAGCCCTTCGTAAAATGGAATACGTTGAAATGCGCCGCCAGCCCTTCCACCAGAACGGAAAAGGCGGACCATAGGAGCACATAAATGATGACGGCAGGTCCTTTTATCCGCAGCCGGTCGTAGACATACAAGAAAATATAATTAAACGGCGGATATTGAAAATAGACCAAAACGTCGAAAACCTCAAATTCCTTACGATCGTTCACATCGAAAAAGTCCGCCGGCGGAGCCGCAAAAAGAGAGTCCGCCGCAAAGCCGACCCCCACGCCAAGCGATAGAATGGCAAGGGTAACGATCGTCGGGAATCTTCGGGGAAGCAGCCAAGCCGCCGCATATCCGATCACGATAACCGCAAGAACGAACCATTCGTTCGCGTCAAAACGAATCGGCCATAACAGATTCATCCCTTCACATCCTTAGCAGCGATACTGCGCAGCCCTAAACACAGGACATAAAGAAGAATCGCGATTCCTGTCCAAAACAAGATGGCGTAGCCGGTTATAAAACCGGGCCTCTCCTCGATGACGTTGAACGCTCTGCATGCAGCCTCCATCGTCCAAAACACCGCAGAGCTCAGCAAGACAGCAACCGGCTTCAGCCATTTAACTGTTGCCGATACCGCCAGCTCCAGGCAATAGAAGGTCAGGATGGGAACCGTAATCAAATGGTTGAATAGAAACGCAGTGTACTTCTCTGCATCGTTCGCGATCTGCAGCAGCTTCATATTCAGGCTTAAATCCCAAAAATACTGATTCTGAACGAGCTGCAAAAAGCTCCAGACGATGATCATTTCGAACAGGCTGAGCCTCCGCTCCGTCAAAAAAAGCGAGGCGAACAGCGTAATGCCCAGCGAAGCGCTTATAACAAAGGCCATAGCGGGTTCCTTTTTTACCAGTAGAATTCCACCCTGCGGAACGGATTATTCCGATAAAAAAGATGCCGGGCATCCATCCCGGCATCCTGTTGCTGTTTGGCTCTACGTTTTAACTTTGACATACACCTGCCCGCCTTCCACGGTAACCGGATAAACCTGAGCGCGCCCGGTATCCGGCTCCTGCACGCGGCCGCTTGCCAAATCGATTTTCAAATCCCTCATTGGGCAGTAAATAGAGCGCCCGCTTACGATCGCTTCCGCGAGCGTCCCGCCCTTCGGATGCGGCGTACGGTTCTCTAAGGCGAAGATTTCCCCTTCCGTCGTCTGGAATACGGCGAGCTCTATCGTTCCGATCCGCACCGTCTTGCCTAGCCTCCGCGGAAAGTCGGCTGTTCGTCCAATCTGCTGGTATCCTTCCATATCTGTCGCTTGCATGATTTCTTGCCTCCCTTCTCATTCGAACCGTTCCCCTATTTTTCCTTTACTTTAATAGCTTCGTAAAGCTCGCGCTGCAGCTTCTCGCTCTCCAGCACTTCCTTCCACGGATCATGAAGACCTGCCAGCGCGAGCTCTACGCGCTCGGCCAGCTGCTTGCGGTTCGCAGCATCATCCACGACGGCCTTGCAAACCTGCTCCATCCCCAGCCGCTCAAGCCAATCCGACGTGCGCTCGGCATAGTTGCCGGTTTCTCTGTAGTATTGAATGAAAGCGCCGCAAATCTCCGTCAGCTCCTCGTCGGTCTTCACCTTGCAGAGAAGCTCCGCTTCCTTCATTTTGATCCCGCCGTTGCCTCCGACGTAGACTTCCCAGCCGCCGTCGTTGCCGACGATGCCAAGATCCTTCGTGCCCGACTCCGCGCAGTTCCGCGGACAGCCATTCACTGCCATCTTGAATTTCGCCGGCATCCAAAGCCTTTCGAACTTCTTCTCGAGCGCAATGCCCATCGATACCGAATCCTGCGTGCCGAAGCGGCAGAACTGCGAGCCTACGCAGGTTTTGACGGTTCGGAGCGCCTTGGCGTAGCCATAGCCCGATGGCATGCCGAGCTCCTCCCACACAGCCGGCAAATGCTGCTTCTCGATACCGAGCAAGTCGATGCGTTGGCCGCCCGTAACCTTGACCATCTTCGCGTTGTACTTGTCAGCCACATCCGCAATCTGACGAAGCTGCTCAGGTGTCGTCACGCCGCCATACATCCGGGGAATGACGCTGTACGTGCCGTCCTTCTGAATATTGGCGTGCAGCCTTTCGTTAACGAACCGCGAGTCTCGCTCATCCTCGCGCTCCGCAGGCCAGATCATGCCGAGATAGTAGTTGAGCGCGGGACGACACTTCGAGCAGCCCTCTTCCTGCTGCCATTCCATCACCATCATGACCTCGCGGACGCTGGTCAGTCGCTTCTCCCGAATCGCCGCCACAATCTCTTCGCGCGTATGCGCCGTGCAGCCGCATATGCCCTGCTTCTTCTCCTGCTTCTCATATCCGTCGCCCAGCACATATTGAAGCAGCTGCTCGACGAGCGGCTTGCAGCCGCCGCACGATCTCGTCGCGCCTGTCTTCACTTTAATCTCATCAACGGTCGAAAGCCCGTCTTCTTGGATCACGCGGACGATATCCGCTTTCGTTACGCCATTGCAGCCGCAGACGATTTCATCGTCCGCCATGCCATCCACGACCGACGCCTTGGCGCCGCCTCCGCAGCAGCCGCCGCCGTCTCCGCCGAACAGCTGACGGTACAGCTCGTCGGTCATTTCAGCCCCGTCCTTGATAAGCCTGGTGAGGAGCGGAGCATCTGTAACGTCGCCATACATGACGGCGCCTGCAATCCTTTTTTCCCGGAGCAGCACCTTCTTGTACAGACCGCGCCAATCATCGTGAACGCGAAGCACGCGATGCCCGGCATTCTCGAGATATTCGCCCGCCGAGAACACGTCGACGCCCGAAATTTTCAGCTTGGTCGATACCGAAGAGCCTTTATAAGGCGCAGTATCGACTCCGCAGATCGTCTTGGCGAGCACGGCGCCCTGCTCGAACAGAGGCGCGACCAGACCGTAGCATACGCCGCGATGCTCGCAGCATTCCCCGACCGCGTATACGCCGGGCGCGCTCGTTTCCATGTAGTCGTTCACCAGAATTCCGCGTCCTGTCTCGATCCCGCTTGCTTTGGCCACCTCGGCGTTCGGCACGATGCCCGCAGACATGACGAGCAGCTGAGCTTCCAGCTCTGTGCCGTCCGCAAAACGAAGACCGCTTACATGCGTATCGCCCAGCACCTCCGTCGTTTTCGTCCCCATCAGGAAGCGAATGCCTTGTCTTTCCAGCTCCGCCTTCAGCATGCCTGCGGCTGTCGCATCCAGCTGACGTTCCATCAGCGTATCCATCAAATGAACGACGGTTGTCTCCATCCCCAGCTGCACGAGGCCTTTGGCCGCTTCCAGGCCAAGCAGTCCCCCGCCGATGACGGCCGCCTTTTTCACCGCCTTGGAAGCTTCTATCATGCGCTCGCAATCCGCAATGTCACGGAATCCGATAACGCCTTGCTTGTTCGCCCCCGGTACCGGCAGAATAAACGGCTTCGAGCCGGTTGCGATAATGAGTACGTCATAGCTTGCGGTTACTCCGGCGCTTGTCCGAATTTGTTTCGCTTCCGTATCGATAAACTCCACTTTCGCCCCCGTGTGAAGCGCAATGCCGTTCTCTTCGTACCATTCTCGGCTGTTCAAAATAATATCGTCGATCTTCTTGCTGCCCTCCAGCACGTAAGACAGTTGAATCCGGTTATAGTTAGGGTACGGCTCTTCGCCGTATACGCTTATATCAAAGGCTTTCGACAGCTTCAGGATTTGCTCCAATGTATTGACTCCGGCCATCCCGTTCCCGATTAGAACCAGCTTGCGGCGCTTATTCATCGATTGTTCCATCGCTTATTCACATCCTCATTCAACGTTATGAGCTGAGTATAAACGAACCGTCTCAGAATGGATGTGAACAAAGTCACATCGCACAAGCCTGACGGAAAGAAGCTCTATTCAAAATAAAACGGCCGATACGCAGCTTATCGCCGCGATCGGCCGTTGCCCCTATTCCTCTTTCAATTGCTGCAGCTCGTCGATGAGCTGCTTCGTCCGCTTGGCGTTGCCTTCCGCGAAATTGACGAGCCGCTCCCTCAAATCCTCGTTATGATGTAACCGCTCCGAAGTGATGACATAAGTGCGCAACAGCTCGTTTTCCTTCTCCAGCGACTGCTCCAGCGTAGCGATCAGCTCTTCCTTGTCCATTTCTCCTTCTTCATGACGCCGTTCCTCGTTCATCCCGAACCACCTCCATTACAAAGCGTTGCCCAGGATACGAGGATGTAAACCGTACCGCGCATGCCTGCCGGCTAAAAGTGCTACGGCATCCAGACAAGCGAATAAACAAGCTGCGCGCCGCGATCCTCCGATATAAGCCGGGGACTGTCCGGACCTTCCGAAATAAACTTTGTGCTGCCATCGCTAAAGACCGGGATCGTCACATGCTGCGTCACGCTGAGATCGCATATCAACCCGGTCCCCCCGCTGCTATTCTCAAGCTTGACCCTCACCAATTCAAAGACTCGAGGCGGCGCAACAGGCCCCTCTCCGGAAGCATCCTCAATCCTCACCTCTACTTTTCTGCCGTATAACGGTTTCAGCTGCTTTTCAAGCTCGTTCACGCTGTATTCCTCGCTTCCTCAGCCGGCACGGCCCGGCATCTTCCTTCAGGATGACCTCCGCTTTGATCCCGGCAATCCACATCCACCATGATTCCGGGAGCCGCCTATCTAGCCAATCCAAAAACTGCTCCTCCGATGCCCATGCCGCGAGGCCATTCAGACGCGCAATGACGACTTCATGACCCTCTTCTTCAACTTCCTCCATATAGAGAATCGCCCCGGGAAGCAGACTCTTCAGCAGCTCGCCCGCTTCCCGGCCGAGGAGCGCCGGCTCCCCCAGATCCAGACCCGGGCGCGCAAAACAAATATCGATGTTATATTCGCAAGCCATCCTCAGCCCTCTCCTTCATCCCTGACATTCCGTTCCCGTCGGTATATCCACAGCGCGACCGGGAACATAAGGACGTTCAATCCGGCGAACACGAGGACCTTCCCATACTGCTCGTAAAAGAACGCGTTGACGACCTGCTGCGTAAACACGATATGGAGCAGCAGCACGAAGCTCATATAGATAACGCCCCTGTAGCTACGCTTCATACCGCTTCACCCCAGTCGCATAGACCGCCCCATTCTCGATCGACAGCTCTATTTCCGGCAGCGGCCGCCGCGGAGGACCTGCGGTCGGCTTTCCCGTATGGACGTCGAACAAGCCATGATGGCAGGGGCAAACAAGCTCATCCTTTTCCTTGCTCCAAAAAACAGGACATTTCAAATGGGTACATGCATTGTGGTAAGCCTTAAATTCTTGATCGGAGAGGCGCACCAGAAGCGCGGTGTCATGCTCGCCCGGATACACGAACTCGATCGCATCGCCTGCCTTCATCGCGTCTAGCGCCGCGAGCTTCTTCACCGGGTACGTCCGCTTGCTCGGATTCACGAGATACTTAGCCGCGATCGCTCCCCATGGGAGCGTCGATATCGCGAACACGCCTGCGGCTCCCGCCATCGTCTTCAAGAAGCTTCGCCGGTCAAGATTTCTCTCATTATCTTTGCGGATATTGTGCGTATAATTATCTTCGTCATATGGAACGCGGGATCCATTCCGGTCCCGTTTCTCCTGATCCTGCTCCATCATGCCGATTCCTCCTCTCAGAACAGCTTCTGCACACCTTGCAAAATGCCGGGCAGGCTAATTCTCACATTCGTCTCGCCTTCAAGCGGATGATCCGGTATATGGCTGGCCGTCCATTTGCCGAGCTTATGCCGCTCTTGTTTCTCCTGCAGTTCCTCTTCCGTCAGCCATTGAAGCGTGTTGGTCGGACAGACGGACGCGCACATCGGCGGAATGCCGTCTTTGGTCCGGTCGTAGCACAGATCGCATTTGTACATCAAATTCTGCTCTTCATCAAACTTCGGTATGCCGTAAGGGCAGGCGATCGTGCAGTTCTGGCAGCCGATGCACTTCTCCACCAGAGCGGACAGCACGGCGCCTTCCGGGGTAACCTGAATGGCTTGAGCCGGGCAGCTTCTCGCGCATGCCGGATTGACGCAGTGCAGGCACATAAGCGGTATCGTCTGCCGGTTCACGAGCGGATTCACGTCGTAGACATAGTTGCGGTTGCGTTCGTCATGGCCGCCGCATTGGGTGCACGCCGCCAAGCAGCTGCGGCAGCCGATGCAGTTGTCCATTTCGATATATAAATGCTTCTTCATCGTTTTATCGCCTCACTTTGCTGCTTGCAGCGGCTGGCCTTGCGGCGCTTTATCGATTTGTACGGCGCAGGCCTTGAATTCCGGCATTCGCGACATCGGATCGAGCGCCGCAATCGTAAGCAGATTCACGGATTCGTCATGGCCGAAATGATACGGCACGAACACCGTATCCGGGCGGATCGCCTCCGTTATTTTCACTTTGAAATTGGCTTGCCCCCTCCGTGTCCGAAGCTTTACGATTTCCTCGTGCTCGATACCGTAGAGGCGCGCGGTTTCCGGATGCACCTCCACGAACGGTTCCGGGCACATCGCGTGCAGGAACGGAATGCGGCGAGTCTGATTGCCCGACAAATAATGGTACACAACCCGCCCCGTCGTCAGGCGAAGCGGATAGCTTTCGCAAGGCTCCTCCGCCGGAGGACGGTAAGGGAGCGCGCAGAGCTTTGCCTTACCGTCGGGATGGTAAAATTTCTTGTCCAGAAACATATGCGGCGTGCCGGGATCCTGTTCGTCCTTGCAAGGCCAGAAGACGCCCTGCTGGCGGTCGATCTTCTCCCATGTCGCGCCGTAATAATCGGCATAGCCGCCTTTGGAGGCCAGCCGAAACTCGTCGTTGATGGCCTGCGCCGAAGTCAGATGACGGAAGTATTCGCCTCTTCCGAGACGCTCCGCCAGCTCCACCTGCATCAGCCAATCCGGCTTGGACTCTCCGACCGGCTCCTGCGCTTTGTTGATTTTGATAATGCGCCCCTCCAGATTCGTAACCGTGCCTTCGTCCTCGCTCCATGTGGTAGACGGAAGCACGACATCGGCATATTCGGCCGATTCGGACAAGAAAATATCCGAGCAGACCATGAAGTCGAGACTCATCAAAGCCGCTCTCACCTCATTCAGATTAGGCGCGGAAACCGCCGGATTCGAGCATAGCAGGTACAAGCCGCGAATCGTCTTCTCCTTCATCAGCCCGAACATCTCATAAGCGGACACGCCGGGCTGCGGCATTTCCTCCGGACGGATTCCCCATACCTTCGCGACTTCCTCGACATGCTTAGGGTTCGCGATCTTCCGGTAGCCCGGCAGAGCGTCAGCCTTCTGGCCGTGCTCTCTTCCGCCTTGGCCGTTGCCTTGGCCCGTAAAGGTCGCGACGCCGGATTTCGGACGGCCGATCTTGCCCGTCACCAGGCACATATTCGTATAAGCCGAGACGTTGTCCGAGCCTTTATGCTGCTGCTCGATGCCGCGCGCGAACATGACGACGGCGTTCGGCGCTTTGCCGTAAATGTCGGCCGCGCGTCGCAGCTTATCCGGATCCACGCCCGTAATTTCGCTTGTATATTCAGGCGTAAACGCCTTTACCAGCTCCGCGAGCTCCGCGATCCCGCTTGTGTGCGCCTCGATAAACGCCTTGTCTGTATACCCGCCTTCGATCAGAAGATGAACCATGCAGTTGGCAAGCGCCAGATCCGTTCCCGGACGCAGGTCCAGATGAACATCCGCTCTTCTGGCAATCGGCGTCTCCCTTGGATCGACGACGATGAGATAGCCGCCGCGGTTTTGCACCTCCCAGATGCGGAACATCGATGTCGGGTGACATTCCGCCGTGTTGCTCCCTGCGATGAACAAGCAATCGGTCTCATGCAGATCCGTCCAAGGCAGCGTCGACCCCCGGTCGATGCCGAACGTTCGCATGAATCCGGCCGCCGCGCTCGACATGCAGAAACGGCCGTTATAATCGATGTAGCGGGTGCGCAGGCCGACCCGCGCGAACTTGCCCGTCAAGTAACATTTCTCGTTCGTCATCGAGACGCCGCTGAATACGGAAAGCGAATCCGCGCCGTATGAGCTTTGGAGCTCCCGGAATCGGCGCACGACCAGATCGTATGCCTCCTCCCAAGTGGCCTCGCGGAACCCTTTCTTCGTTCCCCGCAGCGAGCGGTCGTCGCGAATGAGGGGCTTCATCAATCTGTCGTCATGATTCGTCTGCTGATAAGCGGTCACGCCTTTCGGACACATCTTGCCTAACGTCACCGGCCAGTCATAGCGGGGCTCCACCCCGATGATCCGGTTCGCGGCGGTATCGACGCGCAGATTCATCCCGCACTGCATCCCGCAGTAGGAGCAATGCGTCGGAACCAGCCGTTCGCCCGGATGGCGCTTGTTCTCGACTTCCTTAAAAAATTTATCCTTTGGCATTTTGATTGCTCTCCTTTACGCGAATCTGATGAGTCGGGACGCCCGTGAACCGGGACATCCGGTATTTCCTGCGGCAAGGCAAGCACAGCTCCGCAAGATGATAGCCTTCTTCGGTCACGAATTCGAGGCTGCTCTGCTTCAGCACATCGACAACATCCTGCGACTGCTCCTCCGATACGAAATGCGTGCCGCACACTCTGCAGGCTTTCGGCGCCTTCTCCGCATAATGCTCGCGATAGTTTCTCGCCAGCACGCTCATAGGACGGAACGGGATATGCGCCAGCTTGCCGAACGGCAAATAAATAAGCGTAATAATGACCGACCATTGATGGATCATGGACATAACGGGATGCGCGAACCCATCCAGAAAAATATTGTTAAACGTCAGAATTAAACCGGTAATCGAGATGAATAATAGCAGGTATAACGGCAGGAAATCGTAAGCGAAGCTCTGTTCCGCGCGAGCCTGCATATTGCGGACGCGGCGGTAAAGCGCCATGCACACGCCGCCGATCACCATAAATGCCGTAATGTTCAGCGCGTTATAGAAGAGGAAGGCCAAAATGCCGTCCGCCTTTACGCGCACGAGGTCGATCCCGAAGCCGACGACGGTGTAATAACCGTTATCCGACATCGTGAAATACATCCATCCGAATACTAAGGGGAATGTCACGAACGCGGACAGGATGCAGCCCCATCCGAGCAAAATATGCTGCAGCCAGCGGTACCAGCCCCGGTTCCAAATAAACCGGTACACGACCAGCTGGTCCGCCGCGGTCTTCGGCGTCGACCTCCGGAACAGCAGCCGCATCCCCTTCTTAAGGATGATTCTGGTCGGCGGACGGTCCCCCCACGCCATGAAGCGGTAGAAGAAGCCCCCTATAAAAACGACCGTGCCAACCATATAGCCATACAGCGCCAAATCGATATGCGTGAAGAAACGCGAACCGATATAAATCATGACCAACAACCCGCAAACCGTCAGGAACACGTTGCGCGCCCATCTCGAAGCAAATGCTCGATTCATCCTTCATTGCCCCTTGCCATTAAGTGATGTACTAAGTAGACCACAACGAAAGAAGGCCCTGCTGTGACGAAAATCATAGCATGGGCCTTCTTCCATTACTGTCCTCTTCTATCCCCAATATCGACACAATTTTGCCAATCGAACTGTGACCAATATTACAGTTGGGCGCTCCCGCGCTTTGCTACACTGAGTCCATCACAGACGGGAGCAGTCCTACAAGCTTCAGCCCGTGGACGCTCTCGATAGGAGGAACTGTAATGGCAAGATCAAGAATTCAACAATGGGAGCCCGAAAACCCGTCGTTCTGGAGCAAGGAAGGAAAGCGGCATGCAACGCGCAACCTATGGATATCTATCCCTTCCCTGATGCTCGCGTTTATCGTCTGGCAAATCTGGTCCGTTGTCGCCGTCCGGCTTAACGATGTCGGATTCCAGTTTACGGAGGAGCAGCTGTTCACCCTGGCGGCCATTCCGGGTTTGGTCGGCGCAACCTTGCGCTTCGTCTACACCTTCGCTGTCGGGATCGTCGGCGGCCGCTACTGGACCGTCATCTCGACTGCGGTCCTGCTCGTCCCATCGATCGGCATCGGCATCGCCGTGCAAAATCCGGACACCCCATATTCCGTCATGCTGCTTCTGGCGGCATTATGCGGACTTGGCGGCGGCAACTTCTCTTCTTCGCTGGCCAACATCTCCCTTTTCTATCCGAAAAAAGAGAAAGGGACTGCGCTCGGCCTCAACGGCGGTCTCGGCAATATGGGCGTATCCGTCGTTCAATTCGTCACGCCGCTCATCATTGCGGCAGGCACATTCGCCGCATTGTCCGGCGATAGCCAAGTGTTGGCGGACGGCCAGCAAGTCTGGCTGCAGAACGCCGCTTTCATCTGGGTTATTCCGATTGTGCTGATGACCGTTATCGCCTACTTCGGCATGGATAACCTGCCTGGCGCCAAGCAATCGTTCGCCAGCCAATTCATCGTCGTGAAACGGAAACATACTTGGATTATGACCTACCTGTATGTCGCAACATTCGGCTCGTTCATCGGCTTCTCCGCAGCATTCCCGCTGCTGCTCAAGTCGCAGTTCCCGGAGCATGTGTCGCTTGCGTTCCTGGGCGCGTTCATCGCGGCGGCCGCTAGACCGGTCGGAGGCTTCCTGTCCGACAAATTCGGAGGCGCTAAAGTCACTTCGATTGTGCTGTTCATGATGGGTATCGGTTCGCTGGCGGTGATCTACTTTATCCAGCAAAATCATTTTGCAGGGTTCCTGACTTCGTTCCTTGTTCTGTTCTTGGCGGCAGGCACCGGCTCGGGCTCGACATTCCAGATGATCCCCTATATTTTCCCGGTCAAAGAGGCGGCTCCCGTACTCGGCTTTACCGCGGCATTCGCGGCGTACGGCTCCTTCTTCATTCCGAAGCTGTTCGGGTGGTCGGTCACTTCGACGGGCTCGTACGTAACCGCGTTTTATATTTTCATCGCCTTCTACGTCGTTGCCATTGCGCTGAATTGGATCTTCTACCAAAGCAAACGGGCCGAGGTGAAAACATTCGTGGCAGCGAAGACGACGGCGCCGGTCGAGCAGCCTTCGATGGCCGCGCCGAAATAATAGAAAGCCCCTTCGTCCTGGAGATGGCGAAGGGGCTTTGTCTCCATAAAAAATGCCCCGCCTCTCGAGACGGAACTGTTGTGGTTCGTATATAGTTAGGCTTTGATCTTTCTTCCCTGTTTATCTGTAAACTGGCCGACGATAATCATAATGAAGTCGATCAGCAGCCAAATGCCAAGACCGCCCAACGTGACGATTTGCAAAATGGCGGTACCTGCTTTACCGACATAGAAACGGTGAATCGACAAGCCTCCCAAGAAGAAGCAAAGCAGAAGCGTCGCAATAAACGATTTCGGGCTTTTCTCCATGTGTATGTCCTCCAATGATGTATTGAAACCCTTCATCACTATATCAGAGGGTCCGCCTCTTGTTAACCAGCAGTATTTCCCTGCTTTTGATTATAGCGTAACTTGAATGAATACCTTGCCGTCCTCGCAGTTCACATGAATGCTTCCGTTATACTTCTCCACGGTGCGCTTAATAATGGTCAGCCCGTTCCCTCTGAGCTTGTCTGGCGACGATTTCGTCGTGTAGCCCTGCTCGAACAAGCATTTCTGCTCCTTCGCGGAAAGCAACGCCGGATTTTCTACGGCGAAGATATAGCTGTCTCTCTTCGCTTTACAGATGACGCGAATCATCCGGGGGAGCTCGCCTTCGTATACGTCAGCCGCCTCGATCGCGTTATCCAGCAGATTGGAACAGATCTTGACTAAATCCAAGGCGTCCACGCGGTCGTATTCGTTCAGGTCCGTGTCGAACTCGATATCGATGTTTTTCGAGCGGGCAAGCTCCCATTTGCTCTGGAACAGCACCATCAGAACCGGATTTTTGATGCGCATGGACAGATCCAGCGGCTTGGAGTCCGACGACATCCGTTTCAAATAATCGAAGGCCCGGTCGTAATATTTCATCTCCAGAAGTCCCCTCAGCACCTGCAGATGATTCATCATGTCGTGCCGGCTGAGCTTGATGCTCTCCGTCACTTTCCCGAGCTCCGTAATATACACGCTTTCGCTTTCCTTGAGATCTCTTCTTAGCCTGCGTTTATACCACATGTTCAGGAAGAACACCGAGGCAAGCAGGACAACGGCGAACAGGATGTCGATGCCGAAGGCAAGGCCGTTGCTCTTCACAACCTGCCCGCCCACATGCTCTACTCTCTCCGCCGGCACGTCGATGCCGACGACCCCCATCATTTCGCCGTCGGCGCCGTAGAAAGGCACCCCAACCGACAGGTAGGAGACGGAATGCACTTCGTCCCGAATAATGCCCGTATAGTAGCTCATGCCTTGCTTGGCCTGCTTCACTTGTTCCGCCGGCACGGTGCACGCCCCGCCGATCGGCAGGTCCCGCACGCCTTCCGGTATGGACGATACCATCGCCTTGGCTACGTCCGAGTCGTCGAGCATGAGAATGTAGACGAACAGCGCGCCCGTCGGCTCCCGGAACTGCTTCAAATATTGGCTGATCCGCTCTCGTTCCTCGCCGTATTGCTTGGTTTGGAGAAATTTCCCGTACAGCTCCTTGTCAAGGCCGCCGGCGATCCGTTCCGCGATTCCGACATATTGCTTCGCGATCGCGGTTGTGGCCGACTGGTTGACCATATGATAAGAGAAATAGAGCTTGGAACTGGTAAGAACCGCCAAGATCACAATGGCTACGACAAAAAAAACGATTCTATTCTTAAGATGAAGGGGATTCTGCTTCATTTTTCCGGTCTCTCCATTTGCAGCTTCGACAAGTGATATCGAGGATTCGTTCGATGCAATCCGTTCACAACGATCCTTTCATTATACCGCAAAGCCTCCTTCTTCGAACCTACATTTATTTAGGGTAAAAAAAGGAGCATTCCCCAGCGCAGCGCATATCCTGCTGCTGGAGATTGCTCTTTGGGCTTAATTCATCATCGTTATCCCGCCATGTCTTCAATGCGGACAGATCGCGTATGAACCGTATGATTCCAAGTCTTGTTCCTGCTTGTGACGAGTCCGACGAGCGTTATCGGGAACCATGTGAACTGGAATACCGGGAACAAGATAAGGCCCAAGTACGAACGCCACGGCCTGCGCTCCAGAAGCATAACGAGCGGGAACTGCAGGAACAAGGCGGCGTTCAGCGCGACCCAAGCCGAGTCCGGCAGCGTGCGCAGCCAAGCGAACTGTTCGTGAAGCGGCGTCGCCAGCTGCAAATACGACATGACCCAGACTGCGGCTACGAACATGAACCGGATCGGCTGGAACAGATACATCGCCGCATCGAACTGCGCGAAGCTTCGCGACCGAATCGCCTGCAGCATCAACGGTCCCATGTACCGCCTTGCGCAGTCGGTATGGCCTCTCATCCAGCGCACCCGCTGCCTCATCGACGCGGCTAGCGTGATCGGCTTCTCGTCGTAGATGATCGCCTGATTCGCCCAGGTCGGATAAATGCCGAGCCCGATGCATCGCGCGGTGAACTCGACATCCTCCGTAAGCGACGTGGCATTCCAGCCGATTTCCTTAAGAAGGCCGGATTCAAAGCACATCCCCGTCCCGGCGAGCGTTGTCGCCATGCCCCAATTATGCCTCGCCTGCTGCCACATCCGGTTAATGAACCAATACGTAATGGCATAAGAAAGAGAGACCCAGGAATCGAACGGGTTTTTGGTCTCGACATAGCCTTGCACGACCCGGTGCCCGTCCGCCAGCTTGTTATTCATCTCGCGGAGGAAATTGCGGCTGACCAGGTTGTCCGCGTCGAACACGACCACGGCGTCGTATTGGCGCTCCCGCTCCCACAGCTGCTCGAGCATCCATTCCATGGCGAAGCCTTTGCCTTTCCGGGAATCGTCGGACCTCTCCATCGCGTAGACGCCGTGCGCGGCCGCGATTTCCGCCGTGCGGTCGGTGCAATTGTCGCAAATGACGAATACGTCGTACAGCTCGGCAGGGTAGTCCAAGGTGTTCAGGTTGTCGAGCAGCGGCGCGATCACCCTCTCCTCGTTGTGCGCGGCGATCAGAATCGCGAAGGATTTCCGGGGAGCGTGCTGTAATCCGCGCTTTTTCTCCCGTCTGAAGCCGGCTAAGCTAATCAAGATTTGATACAGGGTAACGGCAAAAATAATAAACTGAAATACATTGGCGAGTACCATAAAAAAATGCTGCATAATGCCGTCCTTTCGAGGTTAACGGGCGCTGCCCCGGTACGATAGCGCGAGGTCGAGCACATTCCCTGTTTGATCATAAGATGCGATATCGGATTTGCCGTTGCCGTCCATGTCGGCGACGAATCCGATCCTTCCTTTTTCCCCGGCCCATGGGCCGTAATCGTTGTCCAGCCGCACAAACCGGCCTTCGCCGTTATTCTCCCCTACTCGCCATACTCCCTTCGAAGCGTTATAGAAGATCAGGTCGTCCAGACCGTCCCCGTTCGGATCGCCGACCATCAGGTCGCCAGACTTCCAGGAGACGTCGACCGGCACGGGAGCGGAAAGCTTCCCGCCGTCGTCCTGGTATAGGATCGCAGTCGTCCCCTCCGTCTCCGACCGGAACAGCAGATCGTCTCTCGACGCGTCCCGGAAACGGCCGGCGTACAGTACGGCATCCTCAGGCACGCCCGGCTCCGCCTCCGCGATATCCCATCCGTCCCCGCTCTTGTTCACGGCTCGGATGAGCAGGATTCGCGTCTCCTGTCTGGCGATGAAGCCAAGCCCTTGCCCGAATCGGAAGGGCAGCAGCTGCTCCAGCCCCGGCGGGAGCGTCCCGGCCGGCTCCATCGCCAGAAAACGCCGATCGTCCGCCAGCCCCGCGCGAAGCGCGCCCGATACCGGATCATACCCGATCAGGTCCTCCTTGCCGTCCCCGTTCACGTCGGCCAGAACAAGCCGCTCCTCCGGCGCGAACGTCTCTTGCAGCCATACTTCAGACGCTTCCTGCATTCGGTTGCGAGGCCATTCGTAGCTGCCCGGAATAACCCGAACCCGACGCAGCTCGCGCACGAGCACGTCGTCGCTGCCGTCTCCCGTTATGTTCCCCAGCAGAATATCGGCGGCCGCGGCGGACGGAGGCAGTGTTACCCGGTGGGCGGGCGTGAACGGCACGATATCGTGGAGCGACTGCCACTTGTAGCCTCTCTCCTTCATCCCGCTTATAAGCCGGTGCAGATAAGAAGGCTCGCCGCCGTCCGTATAGCGGTATACCGGCAGACCGTCCTTCATCTCCGGCTCTCCGTCCGGTCCGACAACCGGCTCGAGATAGTCGAACTCCTTGAACGGATGCACGTACATCGCCGCCAAACCGTTGTCACCCTCCGCCTTCTTCAGCATACCGTCGACGGAAGAGTCGTCGCTCACGTAGCTGTACGGAGCCGGCACGTAGACGGAGCCGAGAGTGTCTTGTCCGTATGGGTTGACGCTGTCGTAGGCGTTCAAATCCTTCAGCGACCGGAGCGAAAAAAAGTCGGGCTGGTACAGAATGCCGACATGCGAGCGGAAAACCTTCTCCTGCTCTCGCGTATCGTGATAATGAGGCGATTCCCAGAACGCGGGAAGCAGCCCCGCCGTCTCGAACGCCTTCAGGCTGCTCATCATGCGCGCCGCCGCATAGGAAGCATCATTCGTCTCCGGCGCGTCCTTCACCTTGAACTCGTTGCCGGTTCCCGAATTGTGTCCGCCGTCCTCTCTCTCTGCCTCTCCGTACTGGTGCGTGTAGCCGTGCATGCCGAGCACGCCGCCGCCAGCTTGGACATGGCGCAGCAGTTCGACGAAATGGGCCGTCACCTCGTCCGGGTCCGGATCATCGATCCCCCTCTCCGTCCAGGCGCCGTCCTCCTCGAGCATCATTCTTCTTGGAATGACCGCCACGTGGAACGGAATCCGCTCCGACGCGATATAGTCGAATACGGCCCTCAGCTTGCCAAGGCCTTCGATGCTGCCGTAATCGCCTCCCGGCCCGACGTCCTCGAGACGAAGCATCGCATGTTTTTTGTCCTTATTCGGATAAATATTCGCGCCCGTGTAGGTATGGACGAGCACGAACGCGGCCAGCGCGATTAGCGCGGCTGCCGCGCAGATAACGATGATCCGCGCTCGCGCGGCTCTTTTATTTTTTAATAGCATGCTCTTCAATCTAGGTGCCCCCGCTGACGCTCAGTCTCTATCAAATTTTGTCGAAAAAAAATAGGCATAGCGATTATAGCATTAACAACTTCTGCTTACTATAGAAAATTTTCGTGCCGGAGCAGAGCGCCATCAACGGCTAAGCGGCCGGGGAATAGGGCATGAAAAAAAGCCCCCCATACGGCAGCAGGCATCTATCCTTTCGCCTGTCTGCCGTATGGGGAGCCTATTATGTTGCTTTAAGCGGATGCCGCTTCCAGCAGCCCGTTCTTCTCCAGCTCGGCCGCCCGCTCCAGCAGCATGACCGCGCTGAGCTGGGTGCTCAAGGTCACGCGTTCGGCCGGCTGCGACGACCAATCGGTATGGAACAGCTGGCGATTCGCATCGCGCCCTTTATTCCACAGCGCGCTTGCGTTGCCAAGCAGCAGCTCTTCAGCCGCCGACCGCGCCGGCGCTTCCTTGGCAAGCTCGGCAAGGTAACGAACGAGAATGCCTTTGAACAGTCCGCCGTCGCCGTCGCCTTCATCAGGGAATACGCCGGTCGTACCGTCCGCCAGTTGGGCCCGCGCGGCCTCAGCCGTCCGGATCGCATCTTGCAAGTACGCCTCTTCCCCGGTAGTGCGGTACAGCTCCACGCCGGCCCCGATATAGACGCCTTGGCAATACGTGAACTTCCAATCCTTGTCGATCGAGCCGTCGCCGGTCCGGTTCATGCCGTCCCAGACAAAGCCGCTGTCCGGATCGACCAGATGCGTCTTCTGCCACTCGTAAATGCGGAGCGCCCACTCGAGATTGTTCGGCTCGCCGAACGCCCGGTACAGCCTTGCGGCCAGGATGACCGCAGGCGCGTTCGCCGGCGTATTCTTGTAATCCAGCTGCGACTTCTGCCAGGCGATCCCGCCGCCCATATGATCGTTCCACCCGGTCTTAATATCCTCCCACAGAATAAGCGCAGCTTCCTTATACGGCTTGACGCCGGTTGCCTCGTAGGCCCTCAGCCAAGCGAGCGCCATCCATTCCATATCGTCGTACAGCTCGTTCGGGAACGCTCCGCCGTTCCTGCGCAGCAGCCCGTCGTAGAGCTGCTCGAGACGTCTGGCGTAGCCGCTGCCCCCCGTCCTCAAATAGCCGTCCGTGAGCGCGTCGACCGCGTGCGCCATCCACCAATAATGAAAGATCGTATTGCATGCCCCGTTCGGACATGGCGTCTCGATATTGAACATATGGATCCCGTCATTCCAAAAATAGCGGTCAAGCGCCGCCTGCGCGTCGTCGGCCCGTCTGTGCCATTTCATCTGTTCCACTCCTCTGCTTTCTCTAGCTCCTGTTCCGTGCCTCAAGCCGGGCGAGCTGCTCCAGCAGCATCATGCCGCTTAGCTGCGTGCTGAGCTGAACGACCTCATCCGGCGTCTGCGCCCACGAGTTGCTGAACAGCGCCCCTTCGGCTCCTTTGCCGTATTCCCATAGACTGTCCCCGTTCACCTGAAGCAGCTCCGCCAGCGACTTCGCGGTCTCATCCTCCGGATCCAAGGCGATCAGCTCGCCCACGTAACGGACAAGCACGCCTTTGAACAAAGCGCCGTCCCCCTCCCCTTCGGAAGGGAGCATGCCGGTTGCCGGACTCGTAAACGCTTCTTTCAGATAAGCGGCCGTCTTGCGGGCATCGGCCAAATATTCGGCTTCGTTCGTCGCCTTGTACAGCTCGGCTCCCGCTCCGATGTAGACGCCTTGGCCGTACGTAAACTTCCAGTCCTTGTCGATGGCGCCGTCACCCATCCGGTTCATGCCGTCCCACACGAGACCCGTGCCGGGATCAACAAGCGCCGCCTTCTGCCAGTCGTAGATTTTTCTCGCCCAGGCGAGATCATCTTCGTCTCCAAAGCGCTGATACAGCCTTGCCGCGAGAATGGCGGCGGGCGCGTTGGCCGGCGTATTTTTGTAATCCAGCTGCGTCTTGCGCCAAGCGATGCCGCCGCCCATCTCGTCGTTCCAGCCGGTCTTGATGTCCTCCCATAAGACAAGCGCCGCTTCCTTGTACCGTTCTTCTCCCGTCGCGTCGTAAGCGCGCAGCCAGGCAAGCGCCATCCACTCCATATCGTCGTAATAGTCGTTCGGGAAGACGCCGGCGTTGCGGTCCAGTATGCCTTGGTACAGCTTCGCCAGCTGCTCCGAATACCGCTCACCGCCCGAGCGCTCGTAGCCGTCGACGAGGACGTCCGCCGCATGCGCAAGCCACCAATAGTTGAACGGATCGGTGCAGAGCTGCAGCATACAAGGCGCGGCGTTGTTGTAGAGCCCGCGGCCCTCGTCCCAGAACGACTCCTGCAGCTGCAGCTGCGCTTCCTCGGCGCGTTCGGCCCAGACGGCCGCGTCCCTTGTGCCAAGCGCCTGCCTCAGCAGGCCGTTCGGCCACGCCGCGGCCAGCGCGGCCATTGCAACGACGGCGGCGACTGCCGCGGCCAGCATTTTGTTCCGATGTCGCTTCATGCAGCCGGCACCTACCCCTTCACGCCCGTGAAGGCGATGCCCTGCACGAAATATTTTTGCAGCAGCAGGAACAGGATCAGAATCGGCAGAATCGCGATCAGCGCGCCGGCCATCATCGGGCCGTAGTCCGTTTGATAGTTGTACGAGAACGCCTGCAGCCCCATTTGAATCGTCGCTTTGTCGGGGTCATTCAGCACGATCATCGGCCATAGGAAGCTGTTCCAGCCCGCCTGGAACGTGAAGATGCCGAGCGTCGCAAGGGCGGGCTTCGTCAGCGGCAGATAGATATTCCAGAAGATGCGGAATTCCTTGCAGCCCTCGATCCGCGCCATCTCCATCATGTCCGACGGCAGCGTCAGGAAAAACTGCCGCATGAAAAACACCGCGAACGATCCCGAAGCGCCCGGCAGAATGATGCCCCAGAACGAGTTCAAAAGGCCGTTGCCGCCTCCGCCGAGCAAGTCGTTCCCGCCGAAGAGCGGGAAATGCTTCAGCACGTAAAAGCTCGGAATCATCGTGACGATGCCCGGAATCATCATCGCGGCCAGCAGGACGCGGAACATCGCCGTGTTGCCGCGAAAGTGCAGCTTCGCGAACGCGTAGCCGCTGAGCGAGCCGAAAAACAGGTTCGCCAGCACCCCGGCTACGGCAAGCACAAGCGAGTTCCAGAAATAAAGGCCGAACGGCACGGTCGTGAACGCTTGCCGGTAATGCTCGAGCGTCACCTCCGACGGCAGCCACCGGATCGGGATCGAGAAGATGTCTTCGCTTGGCTTCAGCGACGTCATCAGGCTCCAGAAGAACGGCAGAAACATAAATACGGCGATCGCGATGCTGACCGCGTAGAATAAAGCATTGCCAGCCGCTGCGCGGGTCCGGTAGGAGACGGCCGGAGAGGCGGCGATTGACGATCGGCCAAGCCGTGATGGTTGAGTCTTCATACCGTCCCCTCCTATATAATCGATTCTTCCGATTTATTGATCCGCATGTTAATAAACGAGAAGATCAGGATCGCAAGCGCCAGAATAAACGCCTGCGCGGACGCGTATCCCATCTGCAGCTGGTTGAAGCCCTGCTGGTAAATCAGGTATACCGGCGTTTTCGTGACGTTGCCAGGCCCTCCCTGCGTCAGCACGAACGCCTGATCGAACAGCTGCAGCGCGCCGATAATCGACATGGTGCTGACCAGGAAGGTCGTCGGTCTAAGCTGGGGCCACGTAATGTAGCGGAACCGGTCGAAGGCGGTCGCCCCGTCCAGCTTCGCCGATTCGTACAAATATTCGGGGATGCCCTGCAGGCCGGCGATATAAATAATCATGTTGGAGCCGACCGACTGCCACAGCGTCACAAGAATAATGGACAGCATCGCCGTCTCCGTCTGCGCGAGCCAAGCCGGACCGACAACGCCGAAGTAGCTCAGGATCCCGTTCACGAGACCGAACTCCGGATGCAGCAGCCAGATCCATACCGTGGCGGCCGCAACGGCCGACGTCAGCGTCGGCAAATAGTTCATCGTGCGGAACAGCCGGACGCCCGGACGCTTAAAATTCATCAGCATGCCGAGCAGCAGAGAGATCAGGATATTAAGCGGAACAAATACGATTGCGTAATAAAAGACATTTTTGAACGTCTGCCAGAACAGGCTGTCGTCAACAAGCCGCTTGTAGTTGTCGACGCCGACAAAGTCCATGCGGCTGACGACGTCGTAATTGGTGAAGCTGAGGAATAGCGCCATAACGACCGGTATGATCGTAAAGACGAGGAATAACACCATCGTCGGGGTTATGAACAGATAGGCCATCTTCGCCTGATGGCGGTTCAGCTTGCCGATGGAAGCCACATGCGTTCCCTCCTTGCCATTTAAGAATACGGGCGGAGAAGAATATCCTCCCCGCCGCATCCCCAAGCGTTATTTCACTTCCGCATTATCCGCAAGCAGCTTGTCGCCTTGCGACTGCGCCTTGGCTAGCGTATCCTCCAGGCTCTGCTCGCCCTGCTGGTACAGCTGAAGATTCGGAATCAAGCCGTCGTTCTCCATGACCGAATACCCCGGATGCGCCGGACGGATCTTCGCGAACTCCAGCGTCTCCATGAACGGCTGCCAGAACGGATCGTCCTTGAAGAACGGATCCTCGAGCGCCGCCTTCAGACCCGGCATGTTCAAGCTCGTTTTGGCCCAGAGCAGCGCGTTGTCTTTGTTCGCCGTCCACCATTTAATGAACTCCCAAGCCTCTTCCTTGTGCTTCGCGCCTTCTGGAATGACGAGGCCGAAGCCGCCCATGACGCTGCCTTTGCCGCCGTTTGGTCCCGCCGGCGGCGGCACGATGCCGAAATCGAGGTCCTTGCCGTATTTTTTGTACGTGCTCAGCATCCATGGCCCCGTATAATGCATCGCCAGCTTGCCGGTGACGAACGCGTCCGTCCCTTCGCCCAGGCCCTGCTCGAAGCCGACTTTGTACACCTTATCCTCGTTCAGCAGCTTGTTCCAGAAGCTCAGCACCCTTTTGCCCTGCTCGTTGTTGAAGTTCGTTTTGCCGTCCTCCGTCAGCATCGTTCCGCCCGCCTGCTGCAGATACATATTGAACAGGCCGTTATCTCCCAGGGAGAAGCCCGCAACCTCCAGCTTGTCGCCGTTCCACTTCGTCGTCTTAATCGCCGCATCCTCGAGCTCCGCCCATGTCGTCGGCGGCTTCACGCCCGCTTCATCCAGAAGCTTCTTGTTGTAGAAGAGGGCGCGGGCATCGACCGTTAGCGGCAGACCGTACAGCTTATCGTTGTAGGACAGCTCTTTGATCGACTCCTCATAGAACGCGTCCTTCGCGATGCCGTCCTTCGCCATATAGTCGTCGAGCGGATGCAGCACGTTCTTCGGCGCGTACAGCGACGTTCTCCACCTGTCCCAGAACAGGATGTCCGGGGCGCCTCCCGAGGTGGCCGCCGTCAGAAACTTCGTAATCATGTCCTGCTGCAGCACATATTTGACGCGGATGCGGTCCTGCGATTTGTTGAAGGCGTCGACCATCGTCTCGAATTGCTTCTGGCCTTCCCCGCCCCAATCGCCCCAGAACGTCAGCTCGACGGGCTTGCCGCTGCCGCCGTCTCCCGCTCCGCCGTTCGAGCCGCCGCTATTGTTGTTATTGCCGCTGCAGCCGATAACCCCGATGATTAAGATGACTGCCAGCATTGCCTGCGATACCCATCTCTTCATTCGACTTGCCTCCCTTTTCGTTTAGCTCTTGGAAACTTGAATGCCGCAATATTCCATCGCCAGCTCGCTGAACATCATGTTGGCCCACGAGAACCAAGGCCTTGTATATTGGCTGGGGTCGTCAACGGAAAATCCTTCGTGCATGAAGCCCGTATCCGCATCCGTTCGGGACAGCAGCTCCAGCATACGCGCCTTCTCGCTCCGGTCGCCGGTCGTGAGTCCCTGCATGGCAAGAGCGATCGGCCAGACGTAACGTTCCGGCGTGTGCGGACTCCCGATTCCTTCCGCTGCTTTTCCCCGGTAAAAATAAGGATTGTCTTCGCTCAATATAAAGCGCCTCGTATTCCGATACACCGGATCATCCGCGCTCCGGTAGCCGAAATAAGGAATGGCCAGCAGGCTCGGCACGTTCGCGTCGTCCATCAGGTTATAGCCGCCGAGGCCGTCGGTCTCATAGGCGTAGATTCGCCCGTACTTCGGATGCTCGACGATCCCGTACCGCTCGATGCCCTGCTCGATTTCGTTCCGAAGCGCCTCGGCTTCGGCCGCGAGCTCCTTATCAAGCAGCACCTTGTTCGCGATCTGCACGAGATAGCCAAGCACGACAACGGCAAACATATTGGACGGTATCAAGTAGCCGTACGTACAAGCGTCGTCGCTTGGCCGGAAGCCCGACCATGTCATGCCGGTATAGGCGGTCAGACTGCCTCTCCCCTCGCGCGTCAGCGTATCCGTCGGCGGGCAATTCAGCCTTTCGAACGTATACGGAGATTGCGTCTCGTGGTGCTGCTCCGTGCGCCATAGCTTCAATATCTCGCCGGCCGCCTCGCGGAACGTCGCGTTGAAATGGCTCGTTCTTCCGGTATTCCGCCAGAGCAGATAACTGAGCTGGATCGGGTAGCATAACGAATCGACCTCGTACTTCCGCTCCCACAGCCACGGGTTCATCTCCGTCAGATCGCCGTGATGCCCGTCTCCGGTAGGCGCTTCATTGAAAGCGTTTGCGTACGGATCGATCAAAATACATTCGAGCTGACGCTGCACCACCCCGGCGATCATGTCCGCCAAGACATGATCGCCGGCTGCCGGAATGAGGTACGGCCTCACCTGCGCCGCCGAATCGCGAAGCCACATCGCGGGTATATCCCCCGTAATGACGAAGGTTGTGCCGTCCCCTTTTCTTCTGATCGTGGTCTGTAGCGTATTGATATAACATTTTTCGAACATATTTCCGAGTTTGCTGCCGTGCCCCCACTGCCCGGTCACCTTATTCAAGATGGATTGAATGGAAAATGGCGTTTGCGGTGACGTCTGGTTCAAATCGTTACCTCCCCCTTTAATCTTCTCCAACCGGCTGATATCCGCTTAATGAACCGCTTACATTTCCGATTATAGGGAGGGTAACATAATATGTCAATATAAAAATGTAATATTTAAACATGCCAATATATCTAGTTATTTAATTGGTATAACATTATGCGACAAATTTCGTTTATACCCATCCAGCTCCTGCGTCTCCGTAAGTCGGCCCAGAAAAAAACTTTTTTAAAAAATTGAACAAAATCGCTTGCACCTTACGTAACGTAAGCTTTTATAATGAGGCTACCGGTGATCGAGCTAGCGAAATAGAAAGGAGATGATCAATGAAAACCTATTGGAAGGTCGGAGATTTAGCCAAGCTGACAGGGCTAACCGTGCGTACGCTGCGCTTCTACGACCAGATTGGCCTGCTCTCGCCTTCGGCTGCCACGGAATCGGGACATCGGCTCTACGATGACGAGGATTTATCGCGGCTCTATCGAATTGTGTCGCTGAAAGAGTTAGGCCTGTCGCTCGACGAAGTGAAAGCGGCGCTGACGGGCCGCGGGATAGACCCTCTCGAGGTCGTCAATTTGCAGATCGAGCGTGCGCAAGAGCAAATACGGCGGCAGCAGAGGCTGCTGGATCAATTGAGGCACGTGTCTAAGCTGATGAAAGGTAAGGAGCAGGTGACGGTAGACGATTTCACCACGCTGCTGCAAGCGATGAAGAATGACTACGAGAAGCCTATTCTGAATCGTCAACAAAGCTGGGAGCAACGTTTTGGCCTGCTGGGGATGTTCTTAGCGGGTGGAGATGACAAAACAAACAATAAAAAAGAAGAAAACAAGGAGGATTAAGATCATGAAAGAAAAATTTGTAAGTCATGGAACATTCGTCATTGATAAAACGTATCCGGCATCCAGGGAGCAGGTATACCATGCAATGGCTGACGCTGAAGCCAAAGCGCGCTGGTTCACGAAGCCAGAAGTGTTCGACTTTCGGGTAGGCGGACGGGAGTTCAGCAGCGGCGAAGCGCCGGACGGCGGATTGTACACGTTCGACGCGACTTATCAAGAGATTGTTCCGCTCGAGCGGATTGTGTATACGTACGTGATGGACTTTAATGGCGTTCGGTTCTCGGTGTCGATAACGACGATTGAGCTTTCAGACGCGGATGGCGGCACAAAGCTGACCTTTACGGAGCAAGGCACCTTCTTCGACGGGCTGGACGCCGTGGAGAATCGGGAGCACGGATCGAGAGAGCTGCTGGAGCTATTGGGCAATTCGCTTGCTCAGAGCCATGAGAGCGCTGCGGCTGAGGACGATGCCGATCCAGCTCCCGGCGAATTAGAGTTTGTCCATATGCGTTTGTATGATTTCCCGAAGGAAGCGGTTTACAGTGCATGGGCGCAGCCGGAGCTTCTAACCCAGTGGTGGGGGCCAAATGGCTTCACGAGCACGTTCCACGAATTCGACTTCCGCGAAGGCGGCTTCTGGCGCTTTACCTTTTACGGACCGGACGGCAAGGATTATCCGAACGAAAACAAGTTTATCGAGATTGAGCCGGGGAAACGGATCGTACTGGAGCATCAAGGCGCTCCCGAATTCCGGCTGACGGCGACATTTACGGAACAAGCTGGTCAGACGCGTTTGACATTCCGTCAACAGTTCAAAGACGAGAACGTATTCGAGCAAGTCAAATCATTTTGCCCGGACAGCAACGAGCAGAATCTGGACCGTCTTCAGGCCGTGTTAGAAGGACAGCATGTTAAGTAACTGCAGGCAGCATGCCGCTTAAACCGCATCGGCCTAAGAACTTTGGAACGTTCTTAGGCCGATTTTGGGTTGTCCGTTTAATACCCGCGTTCCGAAACTCGCGGCTTAACCGGCCCCGTCGAGCTGCCGACAATCAGCTCGGCATCCAATAAGACGCGGTTCGGAAGCTGCTCGCCCTCCCGAAGCCTGAGCACATGCTCGAATGCGAGCCGCCCCATCTCTTCTTCATTCTGCCTTAGATGCGTGTAAGGCTGGACGCCATTGCGGTACGGGCTGTCGAAGCAGATGATCGACAGATCGTCCGGCACGGCAAGTCCAAGCTCCTTCGCCGCTTCCGACGCCAGCAAGGCGATATTGTATTCGGTCGCGAACAGCGCCGTAATATGCGGATGCTTGACCAGATGAGCCTTGATCTTCTCGATGTCCTTCCGCTTGTTCTCCTCGACGTAAGCGGTAGGCAGCGTGGATGTAATGTCTTGGATCCATATATCGCGGTCCACGACGACGCCCCGTTCCGCATGCGCTTGGATGAAGCCTTCGATCCGGTCCTCGATCGCGGTCGTGTCCATCGGCGGGGGCGTAAGAAACGCGATATGCCGGTGGCCGAGCTCGAACAGGTAATTCGTCCCCTTCACCGCGCCGGTCACGTTATCCGTGCTGATGGAGCCTGCGGACAAGCCCTTCAGATGCCGGTCCACAAGCACGAACGGAAACTGGCCGATAACCAGCTTCAATATTTCGGAGTTGAAATATTCCCCCTGCGCCGGCAAAATGATAAGCCCGTCCACGCCAAGCTCCAGCAGACCCTTAATCGCTTCTTCTTCGTTCGCGGGAATGCCGAACGACCGGCGCAGGACGAGATAGGAATCATGATCGCGCGACGCCTGCTCCATCCCGTAGACCAACCCGTTGCCGTACGCGTCGCCGAAATCCGTCATAATTAGTCCGATGAGACGCCTGCCGCCCGTCCGGCGCTGCTTGGACGGTATCGCCGCCGAGCCTTGAAGCGGCGTATGGGAGCGGCCAAAATCCGCTACGAATGAGCCTCTGCCCGGCTGCCGGACGATATACCCGTCCATCGCCAGCAGCTCCAGCGCCTTCTTGCTCGTAATCCGGCTCACTTGAAACTCGTCGCCGAGCTCCTTCTCCGACGGGACACGGTCCCCCACCGCGTATTTGCCCTCCCTAATCCGGTCGCGCAGCGTTTCGAATATTTGCTCGTACATCGGCTTTGACGCCTGATCGTTCGGCATCCGGCAATCCCCCTCATCCAATAGCCATATCTAGTTATATACTAATATATCATGATATATATGATTTGTGAATACAAGCGGGAGGACGCGAAAAAACCGGAGGCTGCTGGGGAGAGCCTCCGGTTTATCCTGTATCAATATGTTAACCCCATTAAGGATTTGCGGAATGAGCCGCCGATACAGCCAAATAGGCTGCGCCGATGATCCCGGCTTTGTTGCCGAGCGCCGCTTTCTCAAGCCGGACGGGCATCGGCGTCGCCTCCGCGACGGCCTGCTCCAGACGATGCCACCATGCTTCGGGCGTCTCGATCAAGCCGCCGCCGATGACGATCGCCTCCGGTCCGCATACATGGTACAGCGAGATAAGCCCCGCCGCGAGATCGCGCGCGAAGCCGTCGACCGCTTGTGCGGCTCGGCTGTCCCCCGCTTCCGTCCGCCGCAGCAGCTCGCGGCTGTCCCAGCCGGGGTCGATGCCGCGGGCGACTCGATTCAGGGCGCTGCCGGAAGCGTATTGCTCCAGGCAGCCGCGCTGGCCGCAGTTGCATGGCAAGCCGTCCTGCTTCAGAATCAGATGCCCGATCTCTCCGCTTCTTCCGAGATGGCCGTGCACGAGCCGGCCGCCGCTGACAAGCGCGCCGCCGATTCCCGTTCCGACGGCGGCGAGAGCGAAGGAGGCGCAGCCCTTCGCGGCGCCGACCCACGCCTCGCCAAGCGCCGCCGCGTTCACATCGTTGTCCGCGCGCACCGGCAGGCCGGTGTGCCCGGCCAACAATTCGGCGAGCGGAGTGCCGGTCCAGCCGGGCAAATTGTCCGTCGCGTAGGTGACGCGGCCCGATACCGGCTCGATAATGCCGGCGGAACCGACTCCGATGGCATGCACCGGCTCGCCGGCCTCCGCTAGAAGCGCGTCTGCAAGCTTATACATCTCGCGCATGATGCCGGCTCCGCCTTCCTCAACCGGCGTCCGCACGGCGAGCTCCCGCGCGATGGAGCCATCCGGCGTTACAAGACCCGCCTTCATGCCCGTCCCGCCGATATCAATGCCAAGGAAGAAGCCGGCGGATGTAAACTGCGCCATCGTCAAGAACGCCCTTCCGCGGTCTTCATCGCCGCCACATAATCCGCCGTAATCAGCTGCGGCCGCGTAATGGCCGATCCGACCACCACGAAATGCGCGCCGCGCTCAAGCGCCATCGCCGCCTGCTCCGGCCTGCCGATCCCGCCCTCCGCTACGACCGGAACGGCGAGACGTTCCGCTAACCGGCTCACAAGCTCGAGGCGCGGAAGCGGTCCCTGGCTGTAGGGCGTATAGCCGGCCAGCGTCGTGGATACATAGTCCGCTCCGAGCTCCGCTGCCCGCACGCCTTCCTCGAATGTCGAAATATCCGCCATGATGGCGATGCCCTTGCGCTTCAGCCGGGCGATCGTTTCGCCTAACTCAAGGCCGTCCGGCCGGGGCCGGTCCGTTGCGTCGATCGCGACAATGTGCGCGCCGGCTTCATGAACGGCGGCCGCATCCTCCACCGTTGGCGTAATATATACGTCAAAGCCCGGATAATCTCTTTTCCATAACCCGATAATCGGCAAGCCGACCGCTTTCCTAATCGCCTGTATATCCTCCGGGCTGTTCGAGCGGATGCCTCCCGCTCCTCCTTCCGCGGCGGCGCGGGCCATCGCCGCCATATGATGAGAGCCGTGCAGCGGCTCATGCGGCAGCGCCTGGCACGATACGACCAGACTTCCCGCGGCAATGATAGACGTCGTCATCGCTATTCCTTCTTTCTATTAAAGTGCGCGCAATGCCGGCCACTTCATCTCGACGCCTGCGTCACGCAGCCAGCCTTGATAGCCGGCCAATGCGGCTTCATCCCCCCGGACGGCGCGCGGCTCCAGCTTATGCTCCACGCAGTAAGCCGCCAAATAGCCGGCCGCTTCCCCGATATTCCATTCGACCGGATGAAGTCTGTAGCAGCCGTTCGTCAAATGCGTCGTGCCGATGTTTTTGCCGGCTGCGATCAAGTTGTTCATCCGTACGGGAATGAGGCTTCCGAGCGGAATCTGGAACGGCAGGCTCGAAATATCGATGTAGGTGCGGAGCGCGGTGCTCGGATGCAGGTCGATCCGATACCCGCCGACGCCTACGGAATCGTGATAGTCCATCGCCTGGCCGTCCGGGCGGCATAGCGGACTGACATGCTGCTCGACGATGGTCGTCTCCGCCTTAATCCGTCTAGACTCCCGGATATAGGGACGTTTGGCCAGGCCGTCCAGCGTGCCGGTCACATCGCCGCGCAGCCGCAAGCCCGGATATCCGGCTTTGCCGTCCGGCCGCGGCGCTTCCGTCTGCATCCAGTACATGAGCGACAAGCTCAGCTGACGGGCGCCCTCCATATGCTTCCGCCGCTCCGCTTCCTCGACGTCGATGACCGGCCCCAGCCAATAGTCGTTCTGCGGCCAGTTGACGAGCGTCATATCGCTCTGGAACGCGCCTTCCTCGAACTGCGCGCGGTCGATCACCCGGCGGTACTTCCATAACGAGAACGACTTGCCGTCCGGGAAGAGGCTGTAGCGGATCGGCTCGAGCGTATGGGGAACAAGCCCCATCCAGCTGAGCTGCTTATCCGGCCAGAAGCCGGCTTGATAGCTCCGCCAGAAGTCGTATTGCGCCGGCTTCGCGATCGTAAAGTCCTCGCCTTCAATATGGTCCATCGCGAAGCACCACGTGATCGCCTGCATATCCGCCGGATCCGCTTCGCCGTCCAGCGCGTGGGGCTCCCCCGTATCCCGCTTCGATTCGGCGCCGGTCACGTATTCCGTTCCGGTCAGCGGCAGCAAGTCGCCCTCCTCCGTCGCATCGAGAAAATAAGCGCCCGTCAATACGGCCGTGTCGCCCGTCCATGCATGGCGCACATGCACCGCTCGCACCTGGTCTCCGTCCGTTTCCGCCTTAACCGGCTTCATATTTTCCATCACAAGCAGCGAGCCCCGATGAACGTAGGGAGCCAGCATATCGCGGAGCACCGCGAGAGCGCTCCTCGGCTCATGCGCGATGGAGCTGACGATCGCGTTCCCCGGGTTGAACTGAACCGCCGCCTGAGCCGAAGGCTGCAGCTTGAAGTTTCTTTTATAATAATCTCTGACTCTCGTCCGGAATTCCCGATATGCCGCCGTGCAGCCGAACTGCTCGATCCACGGATGCTCGTCCGGAGGCACGGCCTGATTCGTCAGTTGTCCGCCGATCCAGTCCGATTCCTCCGTCATGATGACCGTTTTCCCCGCTTTCGACGCCGCAAGCGCCGCCGCGCAGCCGCCTACGCCGCCCCCGATAATGACGATATCCGCCTGAAATTGATTATGCATCGTACCGATCTCTCCCATCGTGTTGGTGTAGAACGTTATTCACATACTCCGCGGCCGCCTCCTGCAAGGAAGGCGCGCGATCGTACAGCAATATCACAGGCAGGTCCGGCAGCCCCTCGATATCGTACGGCGAGCCGAAATGAACAAGCAGCATCGGCCCTCCGCGTTCCGAAGCAATACGGTTCACGCGTTCGAGCGCGTCCCGCTTCATCCGCTTGTTATGCGTAACAGCGGCAATAACCGGCCGTTCTCCCGGAGTCTCCGCAAGGACCTCCTGAAGCTCTTCATACGTTCCGATCTGCCGGACCTCCGTCACGATCCCGCTGTCGGACAAGCGAACCGCAAACTCCGCAAGCTGCTTCTCGCCTATAAGCATCCAGTTCGTCACGCCGCTTAGAACGCCCGCCCACAGCTCCTCGCTTCCGGATGCCCGCAGCGCCTTGCGCGCCAGCTCGAGGCTGACGAGCTTCGCTTCCTCCTGTTCAAACGCCGAAGCTTCGTACGGCTGCAGCTTGAACCGGTCCGGCGTCAGACCGTATTTCTCTTTCATTTGCATAATGCGCGCAGCCGATTCATCGATTCGGCTCTCGCTCAGCTTCCCCGACTTAACGGCGCCAAGCACGGCGTCGACCATTTCCTGTGCCTCATCCCCGCGCTCCGGACACACAAGCAGAATGTCAGCGCCGGCCTGCAGCGCCATGACGCAAGCCTTCGCCTGCGTGTATTTGGATGTCACGCCTTTCATCGACATGCCGTCCGTCACGACGAGGCCGTCGAACCCCAGCTCCTCCCGCAGAAGTCCGGTTACCATCGGACGGGACAACGAGGCGGGCAGCATGCCTGGATCGAGCGCCGGAACCGCGATATGTCCGACCATGATTGCGTCGACGCCCGCTTCAATCGCCTTGCGGAACGGAACAAGCTCGAACGCCTCCAGCCTGTCGCGGTCAAAGGGCAGCACCGGAAGATCCAGGTGCGAGTCGACGTTCGTGTCGCCGTGACCGGGAAAATGCTTGGCGGTCGCAATCATGCCGCGCTCTTGATAGCCGCGGATGACGGCCGCGCCCATACGCGACACCAGCTCCCTCGAGCCGCCGAACGAATGCGTGCCGATGACGGGATTGTCCGGGTTGTTGTTAATGTCGACGACCGGGCTGTAGTTGAAGTTCACGCCCATCGCAAGCGACTCGTCCGCCGTCGCCTTGCCGCTCTCGTATGCGAGCCGCTCGTCATTCGCCGCGCCGATTGCCATATTTTTCGGAAAATGAACCGCGCCTCCCCGCGACAGCTTGCAGCCCGCCCCCGCCACAAAATCCGCAGCCACAAACAGCGGCAAACCGCTTCCTCTCGTAAGGGACGCCTCCTGCATGCGAGACGTAAGCTTATGCACCTGCTCCGGCTCCTCCAAGCATTCCATATCAAGAAAGATGCCTCCGGCCTTGTAGCCGGCGATATATTGCTCCGCTTCCTCCGCGTAAACCGTCTCTTTGTAATAAAAGGTGAACAGCTGTCCGACCTTCTCCTCCAATGTCATCTGATCAAGCGTCTTCCGCATGGTGGGCTTCCCTTCTTTAATCGAAAATACTTTCATCCAGCAAAGCGAGCAGCATGCCCGCCGACGTAACCGCATTCGTCCAGCCGCTTTCCATGCAGTACGGTCCCCAGCCGGTATCGCCGTTGTTGCCGAAATATTCGCCGGCATTCATATCGAACGCCCGCATCCAGCCGCCGCTGAACCTGTCTTCCTTGCTCTTGATCTGAATGCGCCGCATAAACGCGGACACCTCATCGTGCAGCTTCTTGTACCGCGCTTCTCCGGTCGCCCGCCACATCTCCCAGCTGTTCATGACCAGGAAATTGTTCGTATACAGCTGATCGGCGATGCCTTCCCCGTTCCTAATATAGACGCCCGCATCCTCGAGCCCGAACCGTTCCGGATCCGGATTGTCCGCTTCCTCTATACCGCCGAGCCGGTGCTGACGCCCGATCAAATAGTCCGCCGCTTCGCGCAAGCCGGCTTCGATCTCGCCGCTCTCGTCATGGCGGGCCAAATAGCCGAGCGGCAGCAGCAGCCGTGTCAAGCCCGACGTCCGGCTGTACATAAACTGCAGCTCGCCCTTTCTGGCCAGCAGCGTCCGGGCGCCCGTCAGCGCCGTCTTCAAATACGCTTCGTCGCCCGTCACGAGATAGGCCTGAATAAACGCTGAATGCGCGATGCTCTCGAAATGCGGGTTCAAGCTCGGCTCGAGCTCCCTCGCCCCTTCCACGCCCAGCTCAGCCAGCTGCGCTCTTGTCAGCACGTTCGGGCGCAGCCCGTCCTTCCGCTGCGTGGCCAGCAAACGTTCCGCAACGAGCACCCCTCTCTGCCGGTAGACGTCCTTGCCTGTTTTCCGGTACAGATAGAGGAGCACGAAGCATACCCACGCGTTGTCGTCCGTAAATATTTGATGCGGATAAGCGCCGGGGAAATCATACCACTTCCAAAAACCGTACGACGGCGAGTTCGGATCCATATCCTGATAGCCCCGATCGAACAAGTAGCCGAGGAGGCGGTCTGAGACGTCGAGATAACGGTCATCCTTCTTCCATCTGCCGTACAAATGAAACATAAGCGCCGTATGCGCGTGGCAGTCCGGACGGCGGTCCTTCGACAGCTTGCCCGTCACCGAATGAATATTTTCGTATACGCCTTCGGAGCCGTCCGCAGCCGGCAGCATGCCCGACGCGCGGAACCAGTCCGCATTCGCGTCTACCGCCTGTCCGGCATCCGTATCTCCGGCCAGCTCAATGACAGGCGACCCTATCCGGAGCGGCAGCCCCGTCTCCTCCGTCAAACGGTTAAGCAGCAGGCTCCAGCGCCCATATGGACGAAGCGCGGCCGCATCGGCGCAAGTTAGAAGCGAGAACGCCGCATATACGACAAGACCTTGCCCGAGCTTGCGCACGATCAGTCCGGGATGTCCCGGCTTGCCGCCTGACGGACTAACATGCGTCTCTTGGTACGCGCCGAACGACAGCTTCGTCTCCCCATCAACCGCAAAGCCTTTCGCAAGTCCGCCCGCCCATTCCAGCAAAGCCCCTTCCGCTGCGCCCGGGATCGCCTCATCGCATCTCAGCTTCTCGATCGTTCTTCTCGTCGCCGGGAAGTCCTGCTTCCAGCCGAACAGCCGGGAGCTCGGGAAGTCGAACGCCTCAATCAGCTCCGCATAGATCCGTCCTCCTTGCTCCGCGAATGTCCATAGCCTCGAGCTTGCAATCGGCGAAAGAGAGACCGGCGCATCCAACGAAGCGGAGCCAAGCAAATAGACCGCGTCGAACAGCGTCAAATCGCGGCTCTCCACTTCCTCCCACGTGTAATTCTCCGCGCCGTCCGGCAGCAGCAAATGGCGTATATTCGAATCTTTTGAAAAAATGGCCGTTTTCATAGGTACCCCCTAGACTAATAAATGACGTTGGCTGCACCGGATCGAGTTGACCGGCAAGCGCGCTTCTGCGATATGCCGCTCAGCTCTTCGGCTGCCCATTCGCCATTTCCGAATTTATCCGTTTCCCCGCTTCGCTCCGTATAAGCTTTGGTATTCCGACGGCGTAAAGCCCGTCATTTTTTTGAAGGCCTTGCTGAAGGAATGGATCGACTGGTAGCGAAGCTCCTCGGATATTTGCGTAATGCTCGCTCGTCCGGCCTGAAGCCGGTTCATGGCGCGCATCATGCGCCGGTTCGCCCAATAGATTTGCAGCGGAACGCCCATCTCCGCTCGAAACGCGTGCGAGAGATAGGAATAGCTGTACCCGAAGTGCGCGGCTACCTGCCCAAGCTCCTCGATCCGGTCCATATGCCTGTCGATATATTGCACAACCTGATAGACCAGTTCCTTCCTGCCCGGTGCCTTCTCGCTCGAACCGCCCCCGCGGCCGGCATAGCCGCCGGCAATCCGGCCCGCGGTAATGACAATTTGATTGAGGATGCTGTCCAGCATGATGCGGGTCTGATTGTCCTGACGCTGCAGCTCCCCAATCAAGCTGAAGAACAGCTCATCCATCCCGAGCCGGTCTGCTACAACGCGATGCCCCGCCTCGGTCTCGAACAAAGAGAACAGGCGATTCGAGCCCGGCCGGGGCTTCAGCTCGACGCATAGGAATCGCGCCGCCTCGTGAGGTCTTCCTTCCGAGGCGATCCGGTACCCGGTTCTTGGATTCAAGCGAATGAAATGCCGTGCCGGAAGCCTAAGCTGCTCCTCGGCGGCGGTTACGACGGCGTCTCCCGACAGCATATAGACAAGCAGGTGCGCGTCGGAAGAGGTGCGCCCCTCCGCTTCGCGGCAGCCGCAGTCCCGCACCTGGCACAGCTCCAGCATGTTCAGCGCGACCGTTCTCTCCAAGTAGCGTTTATCGAAGCCGGCAGCACGTTCCTCCCTTGCAGCCGCGACCTCCGTCAGCGCCATATGCCCCCTCCCCCTTCCGGTAATCATGATGTTTGCCTTCTCTTTATTTAACCGTATTAGCCGGAACGCCGTTATCCCTATATCTTATGAAAACAAGGAAAATCTTTAGGTATTGTAAACAAATAAAAGGCCGCCCCCCGGTCTTGAACCGGCAGGGCGGCCTTCGCTTCAATCGTTATTCCTTCGCGCTGTCATACCATGCCGTCAGCTCGGCCATCATTTCCGATCCGCCCTGCGACATCCAGTCGGAGACGAAGGCGTCGTATTGATCCAGCGATTCCGCTCCGGCGAACACCTTAATGATATAGTCGTTCTCCAGCTTGTTCAGCTTCTGCTGGTTGTTCGCCACAACCGGAAGCGGCGGCGCCAGCAGCGTCGGGTCGCTCCGCGAGACCGAAAGCTGCTTCTCTTGGATCTCCTCGAAGGTCGCCTGCAGCACCGGATCCTTGCGGACGCGAAGCAGCCACTGGTCTTCGAACGCTTTGGCGTCCGTACTGGTCATGAACCAGTCCGCATTGCCGCGCTCCTCGTTAAAGATCGGCAGAATCGGCATCAGCTTGCCGTCGGCACCCGCTTGGTAGTGAACGCCTTCTTCCCCGATCGCCAGCTCCTTGAACAGGTCCGGCTGAACCTTCAAATTCATATATTTCATCGCTTCTTCTTTATGTTTGGACGATTTCGGAATGGCGATATACCAGCTTACACCGCCGCCCTGCACCCAGTTGCCGATTTGGCCGTCTGGACCTTTAAGCGAAGTGATGAGCGTAATTTCCGCGTCCGGATCGTTCTTCTTCAGCGCTTCCGTGACTGCCGGAGCTACGCCCCAGCCGTATGTCATAATGCCGGCTTTGCCGGTCGTGAACTTCTGCTGAATCGTCTCTGTCTTGTTCACCGGCCATTCCGGATCCATCAAGCCTTCGCTGTACAGCTTGTTCATGAACGCGAGATATTCCTTCATGCCCGGTCCTTCCAGACGGTGGATCAGCTTGCCGTCCTGCACGTCAAAGCTTGTCACGACGCCGAACGCGCCGGATATTTCAGGAATGATGCTCTCAAAGCCCGTCAGAGGCACGATGCCCTTCTCGTCTTTAATCGCTTTCAACAAATTGTAGAATTCATCGGTCGTCGTCGGCACTTCCATGCCAAGCTCGTCAAGCAGATTCTGGTTGATCGCTAGGGCGCTGCCGACAAATCCGCGCGGATGCTTCTCCGGAATGCCGTAGATTTGGCCGTCGACCTTCGCGTTTTCGTAAAATTCCGCCGGCGTTGCGCCAAGCAAGTCCTGCCCGTACTGTTCGAGCAGCTCGTCGAGCGGCTCCAGCGCGCCCTGCACGGCCAATCGGTTATATTGCGAGCCGCTGAGCTTCACGATATCGTACGGCTCGTTGTTCGCCATGAGCAGGTTCAGCTTATCGTCCGGGTTTTCGAGCGGAAGCGTCTCGTACTCGACCTTATAGCCGGTCGCTTCCTCCAGGAACGCGGCTACCTTATCCCCGTTCGGATCGAAATTCCGTTGTGGCCCAAGCTGCTTCAGAACCGGCTTCTCCTGCTGCTCCTCCGCCCCGCTGCCGCTTGTCCCGGTATTCGCGTCCCCGCCCTTCGAACCGGTGTTGCCGCTGCATGCGGATACCAGCAAAGCCATCATTGCTGCACAGACGATACTTAACTTCCATTTCTTGCCCACCGTATCTCCCCCATTGCGTCAATTTGTCTTCACGGATTCATCCTATCATGGCGCGTCTTGCCTGTATTTGTCTGCAGTCGCTCCGCTTGTTGTCCTCTGTTGCTGTTCATGTCTATGTCTGTTCAGCCCTGTTCCGCTCCGGCCGGCAGCTCCCGCTCCAATGGAAAAGAAATCGTCACCTTCGTGCCGCCTTCCTCCCGGACATCGAACGCGACCCCGGACGTTTCCCCGAAATAAAGCCGCAGCTTATCTCTCACATTGCGAATGCCGTAGCCGATATCCGTCGTGTCGCCGTTCAAGCGGTCAAGCAGATCCATGCTCATGCCGACGCCGTCGTCCTCAATGACAAACACGGCATGCCCATTCTGAAGACGCGACCGGATCGCGATAAAGCCGGACTTGTCCCGCTTCTCCCGAATGCCGTGCTGAATCGCGTTTTCCACAATCGGCTGCAAAATCAGCTTAACCGTCTTATGCCGAAGCAGCTCGGGATCCGCCTCGATCGAAAACTGAATATTGCCGCCAAAGCGCCGGCTTTGAATATGCAAGTACGTCCGGACATGCTCCAGCTCGTCCGCGATCGGGATAATATCCCGCCCTTGGCTTAAGCTCAGCCGGAAAAAATCCGACAGCTGGCCGGCCACCTCGCTTATATCGCGCGCCCCTTTCTCCATCGCCATCCAATGGATCAAATCAAGCGTGTTATATAGAAAATGCGGATTAATCTGCGCGTGCAGCGCTTGAAGCTGCGCCTCCCGCTTCTCCGATTCGGACTTGTATTTCTCCTCGATCAGCTGGCGCATATTGACGCTGAGCCGGTTTAGATGGGTTTGCAGGACGCCGATTTCGTCATGCGAGGTGACGGCCGTCTGCGAGTCCCAGTTCTCCGTCTCGATCTTCTTAATCTGCTGAAGCAGCGGGCCGATTCTTCGCGTCAGCCCCTCCGAGAAGGCAATGGCCATGATCGCTCCGAAAAAACAGACGATAACAAATAAAGCAAACAGCTGATACGACCACGATCTGCTCTCCGCGTATATTTCATCCTTCGGAATATGCGCAACCAGCTGCCAGTTGGAGCCCTCGATCGGCGTGCTGCTTACGATATACGACTGCGGGTCAATGTCCGCGACCATTTGACCGGTGTCGGCCGGGTCGCTTCCCGAGACGATGCGGTTGTCCCGGTCGGTCAAATACACTTTTCCGTCCTTCGTAATTTGCGTTTCCTTAATGATGTCCTGCAGCTTCTCCTCCAAAATATCGAGAGACAGCACCGCCAATATGTCGCTGCCATAGCCTTCGGAATAAAGCACCCGGCTGCAGGTGACGACTTGCTGCTTGCCTCTTTCGCCCAAATAGTCGTACTCGTAGGTCGAGCGGCAGTACAGGCCGTCCGTCGTCGCGAGCAAGTCGCGGTACCATCTCTCGTTCTCGATGGCGGACAAAGCAAATATCGTCATATTTTCCTTGGTGTAGATATTGTTCGAATTGGCGAACAAGCGGATGCTGTATATTTCGCGGCTGTTCTGCACGGACCTTAGAATGTTCAATATTTTCTGATAATCGTCGATCTGACGGCCAAGCGGAATATCGCCTTTGCCCCGCTTCAGCGTATCGATCAGCTCTTGATTCATAAACAGGATGCCGGCTACGTCCTTGACGTTGCTCAGCTTGTAGGACAGGAAGGAGCTCGCCTGACGGATAGCTTTATCGACCGACTGCTCAACCCGCCGCTCCAGAATCTGCATCGTATTCTGATAAATGACGACGGAGACCAGACCGACGGTCACGATAATTAACGCCATAAAAACCAGCATCAGCTTCGTTTTGATCCGGGTGCGCGAAAGCCTGTCGCGGAGACTGTTCTCGGTCATCATAGCTCCTCCGGCAAGCTGTCCCGGTACTGGGACGGGATGACCCCGGTCAGCTTGCGAAATACTTTCGCGAAAT
The DNA here is from genome assembly GCF_003583765.1 of Paenibacillus nanensis. GTDB lineage: Bacteria > Bacillota > Bacilli > Paenibacillales > Paenibacillaceae > Pristimantibacillus > Pristimantibacillus nanensis. The sequence goes on along the minus strand of NZ_QXQA01000001.1, from coordinate 125,756 downwards.
AGTTGGCGTCCTGGTAACCGATCATCGACGCGACCTCATACAGCTTCAGCTTACGGTCCCGCAGCAGCCGCTTGGCATGCTCGATCCGGTACTGCGTAATATAATCGTTGATCGACACGCCCTTTTCTTTTTTGAACAAAATGCACATATACGTCGGGGCCAAATGAACATGGCTGGCGAGCGTATTGATGGACACGTCCTTGTTGTAGTTCTGCTGAATGTAGCGGATGATGTCCCGAATGACCGATTTGTCGCTCGAATCGCTCATATCAAGCGCCTCTTGAATCGCCTCCAGCCGCTGCAGCATAAACTTGCGGATCGAGAAGAGCTCGCCGGACACGAACATCGTCGCCCACAGCTGATCGTTCTCGAACTCCCACATCGTCTCCGAATAGATGCGGGTCATCGCCACGTACCAGCGGAACAGCTTCTTCCGCACCGCCTCGACGTCGAGAGGAGCGTGAAGCAGCAGCTCGTTGACCGTCTGATCGAGCCATTCCGCCGCGGCCTTCAGCTGCTTCTCCCGCAGCAGCTCCTCGAATTTGATGAACGCCTGCTTATCGAACAGCGCCGCCGAATAGTGGCCGGCAGCCAGGTTGCCGAACCATATCGTCGTGTGCCAGCCGCGGTAGAACCGGTGTGACAACGCTTTCAGCGCTTGCTCATAGGAGCCGCCGCAGCCGTTCAGATGCATGCAGGGCTCGCCGACGCCCGCAGCGGTCCCCCGCTCTTCTCTGCCTCGCCGCCGGGTCAGCCGATTCAGCCAGATGACCGACCGGTCGTCGTTGCGCTGCGAGGAAAGCGCCATACACGCAACCCCGACTCCATCGATGATCGCGGTCAGGACAGGCAAGCCGGCCTGCGCCGCCTCCGCTTCGGCCTCCTCCCGCCAGCGAAGCCTCGCTTCATTATTCTGAAAGCCGAACGCAGCAATCTGATAAGGGCCCTTGACCGGAAGCTTCGGATACAGCCGCTTCAGGTCCTCTTCGATCGTCGCGTACTCCGCCTCATATTCGGGCGTCAGCTTCAAAATCGTCTTCAGCAGCCGCTCGGCCAGCTCCGGCTTGCTCCGGTCGAATTGCTCGCGGATCGCGCTAAGCTCCTGCTGCTTCGTCCTTTCCCCCTGAATGGAGGCAACCGTCTCCTCCAGCAGCTTCGACAGCTCGTCCATTTGAATCGGCTTCAGCATATATTCGACGACTTGAAGCTTGATGGCTGATTTCAAGTACTCCACATCGTTGTACCCGCTTAAAAAAATAATGCTGCACTGCGGATCGGCCTCGCGGATCCGCTGCGCCAGCTCAATGCCGTCCATCCGCGGCATTCGCACGTCGCATAGGACCAGCTCGGGACGGGTACGCTCATACAGCTCGAGCGCCTCCACGCCATCCTCCGCTTCGCCGGCCACCTCAATGCCGAGGCGGCTCCAATCCACGAAACGCAGCAGTCCTCTTCTCGTCATCGGTTCGTCGTCTACCAGAATCGCCTTGATCATGTTAAACGCCCCTATCATCAGTTGTTAAATTATGATAGCAGAAAACCCCCTTATTGCCATTGGATGAATCCTGGCAATAAAGGGGGAGATTGCGCAAAGAGGCTAGCCTTTTACAGAACCGACAAGCGCGCCCTTCACGAAATGCTTTTGAAGAAACGGATACACAAGCAGGATCGGAAGCGTCGCCGTTACGATCGAAGCGGCGCGGACCGCTTCCGGCGCCTGGTTCAAGTCGCGGTTCAGGTCGATCTGCCCGGCGGTCGTCAGCACCTCCTGCGTAGAAGCGATCAATTCCTTCAAATATAGCTGGAGCGTCTTAAGCTCCGGCGACGTGATATAGATCATGGCGTTGAAGTAGCTGTTCCACAGCAGCACCGCATAGAACAGGCCGACCGTCGCCAGCACCGGCTTCGACAGCGGCAGAATTATACTGAACAGCACCCGCGTATTGCTCGCGCCGTCCAGCTTGGCCGATTCCTCCAAGCCTTCAGGCAGCGCTTCGAAAAAGTTTTTGACGACCAGCATATAAAACACGTTGATCAGTCCCGGAACGAACAGTGCCCACATCGTGTTGATCATCTCCAGCTCGCGCATTACGAGATAGGTCGGGATAATGCCGCCGTTAAACAGCATCGTGAACACGTAAATAAGCAGCAATGATTTCCGGAACTTCAAATGCGGCTTCGACAGCGGGTAAGCGGCCAGCACCGTCATCAATAAGGAGGCGAACGTGCCGATCAGCGTGACCAGAATCGTAATTTTGAACGAGTTCAAAAACTGCGTGTTGCCCAGCACCATTTGATAGGTCCCTACCTGAAAGTCGATCGGGAACACGGTGACCATGCCGGACACGACCGCCGCTTCGCTGCTGAACGATTTGGCGACGACGTTAATGAACGGAAACAGGGTGATGATGCCGAGGATACAAAAGAACGCGTAGTTCAATACCGTAAACAGCTTTTCGCCGAACGATTCCTTGATCGCGTTGCCGCTTCGTTTTGTCATTCCCATTACCAGATGCTCCTTCCGAGAAACTTTTTGCACAGCGCGTTGCCGGATATGACAAGCACAAAGGCGACGACCGACTCGAACATGCCGACAGCGGTCGAGAAGCTGTAGTCGGATGCGCCGATGCCGACCCGGTACACGTAGGTGCCGATGACGTCGGACACGTCATAGACGACCGGATTGTACATGACCAGAATTTGCTCCGTGCCCGCTTCGAGCATATTGCCGAGCCGCAAAATAAACATCAGCACGATCGTCGAGAAAATGCCGGGCAGCGTAATATGAAGCATCTGCCTCAGCCTGTTGGCGCCATCGATCTTGGCCGCCTCATACAGCTCGGGGTCGATGCCGGTAATCGCCGCCAAATAAATGATCGTGCCCCAGCCGATCTCCTTCCAGCCTTCCGTCGCGACGAGCAGCGAACGGAATACGCTCTGATCCATGAAGAAGGCGATCCGCTCGCCGCCGAGACGCTCAATTAACGTGTTCACGATACCGTCGTTGAGCGACAGCAGGTTCAGGAACAAGCCGCTGATGATGACCCACGAGATGAAATGCGGCAAATAGATAACGGATTGAATGATTCGTTTGAACGCCATCTTCCGAATTTCGTTAAGCAGAATCGCCACAATGATGGGCGCCGGAAATAAGACGACCAGCTTGTACAAGCTGATAATAATCGTGTTGGACAGCACGCTTAAAAACTGATCGTTAATGAACAGCTTCTCGAAATGCTTCATGCCCACCCAAGGGCTGTCCCCTATCCCTTTGAAAATACTGAAGTCTTGGAACGCGATCACGAGTCCGTACATCGGCGAATATTTCAACAGGAGAAGGAATATTAGACCCGGCACGAGCATGAAATATAAGTCCCAGTCTTTAGCAATCGTTTTCCAGGTACGCGCTTTGCGCGGTTTTTTGTTTTTGTCCGTGTCCGTATTCGTATTCGTATTCGTATTCGTGTTCGTGTTCGTATTCGTGTTCGAAACCGCCACTGATCCTCTCATTTTTTTGAGCTCCTTTAGCTGTGTATTCGGGCCGGCAGCCTTGCTTACGATTCATTATGGCCCTGCGGAGCCGGACGCGAAATATTGCAATCTTAACATTATAAAGAAAATCTAAAGGTTCTTCTCCGGTTCCATTGACAACCCAAAATGCGCGGCGCTACTGTAATAGGCAATTCCTCACTCATGGACGCAGCTGTCTTTTTTTCATCATGGGAGATGAGGGAATTCCACTTACCAGGAGGTTTGCCTGCATGAAATGGAAGAGATTGACCGCATCACTGGCAGCCGTTACGCTCCTCGTTCCGGCGCTTGGCCCGGGGGGCTATTCCGTCAGCGCCTCTGACTTCACCTACGAGCCGCTTACGGTGCCGAACGGCAGCTTCGAGCAAGCGTCGGACGGCTATCCGGGCTGGACGACGGTACCGGCCATGCCGGCCGAAGGCTTGCATGTCGAAATTCGCCAGGACCGCGCTTCGGAAGGCACCAACAGCTTGTATATGACGGACAGCACAGCGTCCAAATCGCTCGAGGTCATGAGCGAGCTGATCCCGATCACGCCGGGCGAAACGTACAGCGTCACCTCCGACATCTACGTCGAGGCGAAGAGCGTGCGCATGTATTTGCGGTTTAAAAAATCGGGCTCGAGCACCGATTTAAGCGGAAGCGCTAACACGGTGCTGGCGAACAAGGCCGGCGTGTGGGATACGGTGAAGCTGGAAGGCGTAGCGCCGGCCGACGCGGAGTTTGCGCAGATCACGTTCTATTACGGGGCGTCGGGCGTAGGAACGCTGGCGAACATTGACAATGTGAGACTGGAGAGGAAGATTGCGGCCGATCCGCTGGAGCTGGTCTATGACTCCCCGGTTATGATCGGCGATGCGGTCTCTTACGCGTTGTCGCAATCCGCCGCTTATGGCATAGGTCCTGACGGCAATTGGGAGCAATATGTGACGACAGTCGGGAGCCCCGTTTCCTTCCATGTCGTGGACGCCGTAACGGGCGAACTGAAATTTACGCAGCCGATCGCCGGCTCCTCCGATACGATCTGGGCGATCGCGAAGGGCTCGGACGGCAATATGTATTTCAGCTCCAACGGGGTGCTGTACCGCTATGTCGTAGCGGAAAGAAAAATCGAAGCGCTCGGCGAAAATCCGTCGAACAAGCAGGTGTTCGACCTGAAGGCGAGCAACGACGGCAAGCTGTACGGAGGCACTTATTCCAATACGAATATGGGCCGCGTCTTCGAATACGATATCGCCTCCGGCGAGTTTACGGATTTGGGCGTGATCAAGGAAGGCCAGCAGTATGTAAGAGGCCTCGGCGTGACCGACGACTACGTGTATGCGGGTATCGGCACGACGGCCCATGTCATGCGGATCAACCGCGAGACGAAGGAAATAACCGAGATCGTGATTCCCGGCATTTCCGGCACAAGCAAAACGATATCGGAGGTTGACGTATACGGGGGCAAGCTGTTCGCCTACAGCGGAGACCAGCTGTATGTGCTCGACGAGGCAACGGGGGCTTACGTGACGACGATCGAGTTCCAGACGAAGATCTCTCCCCCGTCGCCGCATCAGCCGAACCTGATCTACTACAAGCTGGATGGCGAGCTGTACACGTACGACTTGACCGCCAACGTGACGGCAAAGGTTGAGGGAATTCCGGAGCTTCCCGCCGATACGGCGGTGAAATCGCATGCGTGGATTACGCCGGACAGCGGTCCGTTCGCGGGCCGGACGGTGCTCGCCGGCATGGCCGCATTCGGCGAATCGTTCCTATACGATCCGATTAGGAACGAATACGCGGAGCATGCCGCCGATGTCCCGGCATCGCCAACGACGGTTAACGCTCTGGAGACGGACGGACGGTATTTGTACATCGGCGGCTACCAGCGCGGGATGAGCATCTACGATACGCAGACCGGACAATTTGTTTATAGCAACAAGGAGTTCCATCAGCCCGAGGGCATCGGATTTCTGGGCGGCGCCGTCTACTTCGGCACGTACAGCGGAGCCGTCATGTACAGGCTCGACATGAGCAAGCCGTTCTCCTACAGCGAGCTGGGAGGCGGCAATCCGGGCATGGCGCTGAACATCGAAGAGCTGCAGGACCGCCCGTTCACCATGACGGAAGGCGACGGCAAACTTTTCATCGGCACCTTCCCTACTTACGGCCAGCTTGGCGGCGCCTTGACCATAGCGGAAGAAACCGCCGGCGCGTCCGGGGTGGAATTGCGGGCGGAAACGTTCGCCAATATCGTGCCGAACCAAAGCTTATTCGGCCTTGCCTATCATGACGGCAAGGTGTTCGGCGGCACCTCCGTATGGGGCGGTCTCGGCGTGACGCCGACGGAAGCCGAAGCGAAGCTGTTCGTCTTCGATACGGCCACGAAGCAGGTAACGGCTTCGTTCACGCCGGAAATTCCCGGCGTAGACGGCGAAGTGAAGCTGATCGGCGAGCTGTCCGTCGGTCCCGACGGCTTGATCTGGGGTATTCTCGACGGATTCGTAAGCGAAAGCGCCGGTTATGACGCCGCCATATTCGCGATGAACCCGGATACTTTGGAAATCGTCAAAAGCAAAGTCGTGACGGCATCGCCGTACAACACGAGCAAATACCGCCCCTATTATATCCGCTGGGGCGAGGACGGGCTCATGTATACGACCATCGGCCGCAAGCTGATCGCGATCGATCCCGAGGATTTGCGCTCCGCCCAAGTCATTCCCGGCACGGTTAACCTCATGGCCCAGACCGCAGACGGCAGCCTGTATTACGCGCAAGGCAGCAAGCTGCACAAAGTGCCGGTACAGCTGGATCGCGCGGCGCTCACGGTTACGGCTACGAGATTCGAGGCAGGCAGCAGCGTCGACGCGTCCGTTCAAGTGCTTCTGAAAAACGGCGAACAAGCCGCGCTTGGCGGCGCGACCGTCAGCTATGTCTCAAGCGATGAGGCTGTCGTGTCGGTTGCGGGAAGCAGGCTGACCGGCGTCGCGCCGGGAACGGCCGATATTTCGGCGACCGTGACGCTGGACGGCCGCACGCTGACGACAGAGACGGTTACCGTCACGGTAGCGCCAAGAAGCTCGGCCCCAGGCGGCGTTATCGTCGTGCCCCCTCCGGCTGACCCTGCCGCTCCTGTCGTCGAGGGCGATACGATTAAAGTGCCGGCAGCCGGCGCGGGCAAGCCGCTCGACCGCGAGCTGATTGCGGATCTGCTGAAGGAGCATGGCCGCGTCGTCATTGACAGCGAAAGCGGCGCGCTTCTGCCGCTTACGCCGCTTGCGGAGGCGGAGGCGTCCTCCGTCATCGATGTGCAGGTTGGCGGAGCTGCGTGGACCTTGCCAATAAGCAGCTTCCCGTTCGATCGTTGGAGCTCCGCTATCGGGAAGCCTGCTGACGAGATTTATGCGCGAGTGGAAGTGGAGTTGGCGGCGGATGCTGGTGATTCGTCGGGTTCGAGTGATGCGTCCCTCCTGTCGCCCGTTTACACCTTCTCGCTGTCCTTGGTCGACAAGGACGGCAAGGTGCTGCTGACGCCGGATGCCAGCGAGCTTTATTCGGAGCGCAGATTCCCTCTGCCGGAGACGGACTTAGCTGGCGCGGTGCTGATGCGGATCGATCCGATGAACGGAGCTCTGCGGCATGTTCCAAGCCGCCTTACGGACTTAGATTCGGATTCGGAATCGGATTCGGAGGCACGGTTCTGGAGCAGCGGCAGCGGCAGCTACGCCTTTGTCCAAGCCGGCCAGCCTCGCTTCGGCGACACAGGCGGACACTGGGCGGATGCCGCGATTCATCGTATGGCGGGCCGCTCTATCGTAAACGGCATAAGCGAGAGCAGCTTCGAGCCGCAGCGCGACATCTCCCGCGCCGAGCTGGCGGCGCTGTTCAACCGCGGCATCGGCCTGCTGCCAAGCGATACGATTGAGAGCGGCTTATCCGACCTCAGCGGCTCGGAATGGTTTGCCGGCGAGATCGGCGCCGCCGTAAGCGCCGGCGTCATTAGCGGCTACACGGACGGCACGTTCAAGCCGGACCGCCCTGTCACCCGAGCGGAAGCGGCCGCAATGATCGGCAAAGCGCTGGCGTTAGCCGGCCATTCGGCGGACGTGTCCGATGCCGAAGCGGTGCTGGCGCCGTTCGCGGACGCAGACAAAGCCGGCGAATGGGCGCTCCCTTGGCTGGCATTGGCCGTGGGCGAAGGCCTTATGCACGGGCGCGGCGACGGCTCCCTCCAGCCGGATGCCTACATTACGCGCGCGGAAGCGGCCGTCCTGCTGGAGCGGATGCTTCAGCTAGCCGGATATATAAACTAGCCTGCTTCATCGCCGAAAAGGCCGTTCCTCTGCCCTGTGGCAGCTGGAACGGCCTTTTTTTAATGGCTAAAACGATTCACCCTGTTAATGACCGAAGAAGGCCAACTGGATGAAGAAGAGAACCGCGAACAAGTAGAAGATCGGATGCACTTCGCGCCATTTGCCGCGCACCGCCTTCAGAATCGGGTATGCGATGAAGCCGACGCCGATTCCTGTCGCGATGCTGTACGTAAGCGGCATCAGCACAATGATCAGGAATGCGGGGAACACGACGTCGAAGTCGCCCCAATCGATTTTGGACACGACGCTGATCATCAAGAAGCCGACAATAATGAGCGACGGGGCCGTAATGGCCGGGATAGCCGCAAGCACCGAGACGACCGGCGAGAAAAATAACGTGAGGCCGAGAAGCACGCTGACCGTCACCGCCGTCAGTCCTGTTCTGCCGCCTACCGCGACGCCTGCGCTCGATTCGATATAAGCCGAGGTTGGGCTTGTCCCCAGCGCCGCCCCTGCTGTTGTGCCCAGCGCATCCGCCAGCAGCGCTCCGCGCGAACGCGGGAACTTGCCGTCTTTCGTTAAGCCGGCCTGCTCGGCAACCCCAAGCATCGTGCCCGTCGTATCGAACAGCGTAATGAGCAGGAACGTAAAGATGACCGCATACAACCCGTGCGAGAACACGCCGCCGATATCCATCTGAAGTGCTGTAGCGTTCAGTCCGCTAGGCATCGCAACAACCCGTTCCGGCAATTCTATTAACCCCATAAAATACGCGATAATCGCCGTAATGATCATCCCGATGAACAAGTAGCCTTTCACCCGGTAGGACATCAGAATAAGCGAGATTGCAAGACCGATAATCGTAAGAAGCGTCATCGGCGCCGTCAAGTCGCCAAGCGTCAGCAGCGTGGAGGGCGAAGCCACGATGATCTTCGAATTTTGCAAACCGATAAACGTGATGAACAAGCCGATCCCCACTGTAATCGCATGCTTCAAGCTGGACGGAATCGCATCCAGCAGCATATAGCGGAACGAAGTGAGCGACAGCAATATAAAAATAATACCCGCCACGAACACGGCGCCAAGCGCGATCTGCCAGGACAAGCCTTCGCCGGCTACGACGCTGAACGCGAAGTACGCGTTAAGCCCCATCCCCGGAGCTATGACGATCGGGTAATTCGATGCGAGCCCCATCATCAGCGTGCCGACGATACTCGCCAGCACTGTCGCCACGAATACGCCATGAAAGTCCATGCCCGCCTGGCTCAGAATGCCGGGGTTGACAATGACGATGTACACCATCGTAAAAAACGTCGTAAGTCCAGCCAGCAACTCCGTGCCGACCGAGGTGTTGCGTTCCTTCAGCTTAAACAATGTCTCCATCCCTGTTGCCTCCACGATACGAAATGAAAAAAATCCCAACTACTTCAGGTATAGGATACGCTTAAATACGCGCCGCCTATACTCGTAGTCAGGATTGTTCGGTTCCTAGTAGAGACCCTCAAACCATATTATTGAGGTTATACGAGACATTAGTGCCTTTAGTAGATTACTCAATTCACGGGGAGATGTCAACGGTTTCTTCGATATTTTTGCATGAAATCACGAACGATCTTAATTATAAGGTTTGGAACATTCGTTAAATCGTTGTTTTTGCAAGCACTATTCCGTAATCAGCCCGTAAGCCGAAATCCTTCTGATGCCCCAAGACACCAGCATTGAGACGCCGTACGATAGGCCGATCAGTCCGACGCAAATGAGGGCGATTAGAGGCAAGTGAACGATAAAAGCGACCTTATGGATGCCCGCTCCGGACAATAGCAGCGTCAGCACCGAATTCGTGAACAAGCTGCCCAGCACGCCGCCGGCCAAGACGCCCGCGATGACGACCGGCACGAAGCTTAAAGCGATTTGCCGCATGAGCTGGAACGTCGTATAGCCGGTTGCTTTCAGAATGCCAAGCTCCTTTTTTCGCTTCACGATCATTTTTTTAATGACAAGATACAGAATAAGCGTCACGACCAGAATCGTGATGAGCAGAACGATCACCATGACGGCAAATACCGCAGAGATATAAATGCTGGTCTGCCCGTCGATCATCTCGTCCATGTCGACAACCTCCCCGACCTGGCTTCCGAACCGCTTTTTGATCTGCTCCATGAAGCCGGCGTTGTCGGCGCCGTCCAAATAGACGTTAATGCTCGTGCCCTTATAACCCGGCATAATGTGCTGCGCGCCCGGTATCGTAATATAAGCGGCCTGCCCCAAGTTGCTGATGGATTGGCTAAGTCCGGTAATGAGGTACGTATAGGAAGCGTCGCCCGCTTCCGCCACAATCGTATCGCCGACCTCCTTGCCCAGCATATCCGCTACGACCCAAGTCACGGCGATTTCATTATCGTATTTCGGGTAGCGGCCTTCGTACACGCTCTGGTTCTCCAGCTTGGCGAAATCGTCCGAGATCGACGTGAACACGGTCTCGCCGTCCAGCTTCATCGACGTCATATCGAGAATAACGGACTTCCGTACGCCCTCAAGCTTATTGATGTCCGCCATCAGCTTCCCGCTATCCGCGTCAGGAGCCGCATTGACGATCACGTTCGATGTCTCCGCGCCGACGAGATGAACGAACGCCGTTTTGTCCGAGGCGACGTTATAGTACAGAACGACAGAGAAGATGGAAGCGAACGTAATCGCGGCAATAATAACGGCGACCATCATATTTTGCTTCTTGTTCATGATCATCGCTTTGCAGGCAAGCAGGAGCTGCAGACCTCCAGTTGCCCGGTCGAGCGGGAACCGATTGCGAAGGAAGCTGTGCGTGCGGATGCCCCCGCGCAATGCCGTGACGGGCTGGAGCGAACGGATACGCGCGGACGCGATTAGCGTCACGGCCAGCACCGCCAGCGTCACAACAAGCAGGCTTGCCCCGTTCATACCGGCATCGAATTTCGTCTGCCAGATCAGCCCCGACAGCGTCGTCACGATGCCCCCGAAGACGGGAAGAACCCCGTAAGAGAGCGCCGCCCCAACGATTGCAGCTACCGCCGAAATCAATGTAAATTGCAGAGCGGTGGAAGCGATAATCTGCCTGCTCGTGTAGCCGAGCGCCTTCAGCACCCCGATATTTACGATGCCGTCGTCGATGCTATTCGTCACGCGGAACTGGATTACCATGAGGGAGACCAGCACGATGACGGCCGCGAACGCGACCAGAATCATCGCCACGACGTTGATCGTTATCGAGCCCACGCTTTTGACGAGCTCGCTGTCTCCCTGCCAGAAGAGCGGATTGTTCACGTCCATGCTTTTATCCGGGAACTGCTTATCGAAAGCCTGGCGAACCTCCGACGACTGATTCGTATCGTGAAGACCTGCCGAGATCAGCATGCCCGCCGCAGAATCCCCGGCCGACTCCATCAGCTGGCGATAGGACGCGTCCGGCAGAAAATATTTCATAATCCCCATATTGGGGGTCCCCATCATCGTTGTTTCGTAAAAGCCTTTGATCCGGTAGCTGAACGTCTGGCCCTGATACGTCATTTCGAACGAGTCGCCCAGCTTGTAGCCCGCGCTGGATTGAAAGCCCAGCGGGACGAAAATATCGCCGGCTTGGGCGGGGCCCTCCAGCTCTTCGACGGTCCGAATGGGTCCGAACGTTCTGTCCGCATCCGCATTCAGAAAAGCGGCTCCCAAGCTGACGTCGTTGTCCCCGTATCGGAATTTCACCGAGTTCATCAGAATGATGGCTTCTTCTTCCGTCGCCTTCACCTCTGAACGGTTATCGAAATAAGCGCGGTAATCCGGCTTGTAGTTGGACTGCTTCGTCATAATGACGATATGCGGCTCGTCCAGCTGCTCCGACTTCTCGTCGAAGAAGGCGCCCATCTTCGTCAACACCGTCAACCCGACATTCAGCAGCAGCGCGGCGATCACGATAAGAATGAACAGCGAGAAGGCGGCGCTTTTGCCGCTTCGAATATTGGCCGAGGTTAGATGCCAGATCTTCATCCTTACCACCCCATCTCGGCCAGGAATGCCGTCAGCTTCTCATGCCGCGCGTGCTGATGCTCGGGCCGGTAAGGATCGAGCCTTAAGTCGCCGCAGATGACGCCGTCGCGGAGGTATAAGACGCGGTTGCCGCGCAGCGCTGTTTTCAAATCATGGGTCACCATCACGATGCTTTGACCGTTCCGGTTCACATCGGTGAACACATTCAGCACGCTGTCGCTCGCCGCGGAGTTCAGCGCCCCGGTCGGCTCATCCGCAAATACGACGTCGGGGCTGTTGATAAGCGCCCGCACAATGCCCGCACGCTGCGCTTCGCCGCCGGAGAGCTGGGAAGGGAACTTGCCCCATGCCGCTTCCGTAAGCCCCACCTGCGCGAGAAGCTGCTTGGCCTTGGCCGCGATCGCTTTGCGGTCTTTGCTCACGAGCAAGCCGCTCGCCAGCACGTTGTCCAGGATGCTCATACTGTCGAGCAGATGAATCTGCTGGAAGACGAAGCCGCAGTTTTTTCGACGGAACACCGCCAGCTGATCATTGTTCAGCTTCGAAAGCTCCTGCCCTCCGAAGTGAATTTCGCCGAGCGTCGGCTTGTCCATCCCGCTGAGCGCATAGAGCAATGTGGACTTCCCGGAGCCCGAGCTGCCCATAATGACCGTAAAGTCTCCTTGCACGAGACTGATGTCCAAATTTTTGAGTGCATGCTGCTGTATACCGCCGCTGGAAAAGGTTTTGCACAGCTTCTCCGTTCGCAATAATTCGGTTGTTGTCATGGCTATTTCCACCTTCCTGAACCTTTCGGTTTCATACGAATAAGACTGTAATGTCGATTACAGCCTCATCATACCGCGGCAATTCTTATTTAATCTCTGTCTGATTCTTAACGGATTCTTAATTCTGCCTACGCAAGCGGAATGAACAGCGTAACCGTGAACCCGCCCTCGCGGTTCCGACATGCGATATCCCCCTGCATGCGCTGCATCAGATACTTCGAAATGTACAAGCCGAGCCCCGATCCGCTTCTTCCCTCCGCGTTGCTGCCCCGATAAAATTTGTTGAACAGCAGCGGCAGCTCGTCCTCCGGGATGCCTGGGCCGCCGTCCATAATATCAAGCTCCAGATATGTGCCGGTTAGGCGAGAAGTGATCGTAATCGGCGTATTCGCGTATTTGTAGGCGTTGCTCACGATATTGTCCAGCACCTGCTGGAGACGGTTCGCGTCCGTTACGATCATGCACTCCGGAATCGGGTCGCAATGGATCTGGTCGTGAATATTCACGCTGTTAATCATGTCGTATAAGATGGAGCTGAGCTCCTCGGCAGGTGTGACCTTGAGCTCGTTCAGCTCCTCCAGCGTCGCATGGAACATGTCCGTCACGAGCAGATTGATCTGCTCCGCCTTGGCGTAGATCGTGTTCAGCTGCTTCGCTGCTTTCTCGTCCGTAGCTCTAAGCAGCATCAGCTCGCTCACCGCTTTAATCGATGCGACCGGCGTCTTAATATCGTGGCTGAGGCTGGCCACCAGCTCCTTCTTGCTGCGGTTCGCTTCGTATTCGCTCTGTCTGGCGGCAGCCAGCTCCTCTCGCATAATATCGAAGCTTTCCGTGAACGCGCCGAACGGATTGTCGCGGCTCATCGTCAGCGGCACGTCCAGCTTCCCCCGCGCCACATTCGCCGCAAAAGCCTGCAGCTCGCGGAACGGACGGAAGATGGTGCGGTTGAGGAAGGCCGTGTACAGCGCGCACAGAATGGCAAGCAGGCTGAAAGCTATGATTATGACCGTTGCAAGTCTGTTCTTGATGGAGTTGAGCGTTTGCTGATCGTCATATTGGATGATCAGCTTGCCGACGGCTGCGCCGCCCACTTCGATGTCGACAATCGTATCCCGGTTTTTCAGCGCTTCGTTGATGGATGTCGTAGCGTTGGCGTTGGCGGTGTTCTGGTAGATCAGCTCCCCGTCGTTGTTCAGGACTGTTATGGGCAGCTTAACTGCGCTGAAGTCTCCGTCTTGAAGACTGCCCCAATGCCGCTCCACCATCTTCACCGCCTCATTCACCGCCACGACATCCACCTCGACCTCCGTATCGGTGCGTAGCACTAGGACGGATAATAGAATGCCGGCAAGAAAGATCGTGATCAGGGTGGCATAGATACCCTTCGTCCTCATCGCGTACCGTCCTCCAGCACATACCCCGTCCCCCAGACGGTCCGAATATACTTCGGCTCGTTCGGGTCCGGCTCAATCTTCTCCCGAAGGTGGCGGATATGGACATTCAGCGTACCGTCGCTCGTAATGGAGTCCTCCCACACGTTGTAGAACAGCTCTTCCTTCGTCACGACCTTATTCTTGTTCTTGGCCAGGTAACACAGCAGCTTGTACTCCAGCTTCTTCAGCTTCGTATCCACGCCGTTCACGCTGACACGGCCAAGCGCCAGGTCAATTCTCACCGGGCCGAACTCTAGGATGTCGGCAGCTTGGCCATTGCTGCTTCCGCTCCCGTACCGCTTCAGCACCGCCTTCACCTTCGCCAGCAGCACGCTGAGCGTATACGGCTTCTGAATATAATCATCCCCGCCGATATTAAGCGCGATTAGAATGTCATCGTCACTGGACCGCGCGCTAATGAACAGGATCGGAATCTGCGTCTTCTGCCTCAGCTTTTTGCACAATTCAAACCCCGACGCGTTACCGAGGTTAATATCTAGCAGGATGAGCGAGGTATCGTGCTCTTGGAAGAAACGTTCGCACTCCTCTGCGGTTGTTACGTAAGTGGTGTTCACTTCGAACATATTAAAGTATTCGGACGTCGTCTCCGCCAGCGCGAGCTCGTCGTCTACGATTAGGCAGTCGTATTTCATGGGTGTGTGGCTCCTAGTGAGGTTCGTAGTAAATAAAAGATATGTAGTACTTCCTTAAGATACCATGAGTGGAGGTAGAGGAAAATCATTTAATAAATTAGCGTTATCAAAGAAAAAAATCATAGCCTGAATGGCTATGATTTAGGATGGAAATGGTTCCTTTGCTTTGGTAGTCGTAGTAAATAAGTGTGCATTCTGAACATGTACTGTATGCGGGAACATGTGGGAGTTGTTTGGATTCTGTATTATATGGATAAAACCCTTGATTTATAAGGATTTTATCCATAGCGTATTGTTCGTTTTGTTTGAGATTAATTGCTTGTTGACGCTGTTCGTCAACAAGTAGTCAACAACCAAGTAAACAGGTCGAGTACAACGCTTCATCGCCCTTTTGTTGTATGTTGGGCTTAAGATGTCATAATACTTCTGATCCCTAGCGATAAAAAAATTAATGCACAAAGCCTACTCCTTTTATAATCCTCAAGTAGAAGATCCTTAAATTTTATTGGAGAGTGCATTCCAATTCAATTAAAAGATAAATGGCATAAAACAACGAAGGATCAAGTATTGAGATACTTGATCCCCATTAGGGAAATTAACCTGCAAAGTATAAATTCAATAGTTTAAGAATACTTAGCAGAGGGTATATCTCCAATGTTCTTAATTGAATATCTCAGCTATTAAATACCACTTGTTTCAGATCATCGTATCGAAAATGGGTTGGTCTCAATGTAAGTGAATTCAGCCCGAATATGCAACTGGTGGATTCGATTGAATTATTGAGATCAGTTCATCAACCGTATATGGCGGTGTTTTCTTGTGCAGCATAGCGTGACAGTTTGGACATACAGGTACAAGATCAGTAACAGGATTAATAGTATAGTTTGGACCAAGCCTTGATACAGGAGTAACATGGTGCACATGAATAAAATCTCGTCCAATAGATCCATAGAATGATTCGAAATTGAAAGAACATACTTTACACTTTAAACCGTGGTGTAGTATGCATGCTTCACGATTTAGGATGTTACGTTCATAACGGTTAACTTCAATTCGTGATATTGCTCCCTCTGGTAACCCTTCGAGGTTATGTTCAATTTCGTTTTCCTCTAAAGGAAGAAGCGGTATGATTAAGGATAACATTATGCCTGCTATTGTTACCGTATGTTCTTGCAATTCGGATGATGTCAACTCTTCTCGAATAATCGGGCGTTTTGACACCATTATATACAATCTTGACCAATCTGAAGGCCACATATCGGGCATAGTATGATTTACTTCTACTGAATTAACCTTCATTTTAATTTCAGATATGTTTGTTAAGACACCATTTACAATGACCTTAAACCATTGTTTTTGATGATCACCAGCTAAGCCCATGATTCTTACGAGGTTCGCGGCAAACCTATCGGCTACAAACTCAGCATTTATATTTCTCCAACCAAGAGTAACTCGTATACAGAATCCAGTTCCTTTGTCCAAGTCTTCCGGTCGAATTTCTAAAGTATCTTCAGTAATTGTGGAATGGAGCCTGAGCCCAAATTTGTCCGTTAACCTTTTGTTTACAATTAGTAGATTAAGCCTGTTCATCCGCTATCTCCGGTTCGGGAAGATCATCAACTAATCTTCTTAATATTCTAGAAACCTCATATCTGAGATCTTTAAATACTTGTTCAGTTTTATCACTCATATTGTTTAACTCCGCTTCACCTAGTGCCCAAAGAAGAGAATCCATTCCTTGTATCGTTACACTGGAGTTAATGTTCGGCATATAGACTTTATGATAATAAGGATGCTTTGTATTGATTTTAATAGCATGATGTTCATAGTCTATGATCGCTGGCTCCCAAAGCATCCCATCATCAATGGAATCAACTGCAGTTACATAAAACTCACCGTCTTTGGCTGAATCGAGCAAAGGAAGTTTTATTGTGAATCTTCCTCCCTTGTTTTGAAGTTCAACCTCACCCGTAGCAGCATTGGTAACTTTAGTCTTTGTGACTTGGACATTTTGTTCTTGTGAACCAATGTTTTTATTGGAAGCATCGTGAGCACCATTTTTAGCCTTTTTGGATACTGAGTTATTAATACCCTTTCTATATCTTTCATTAGCCACTCGCCTTGGAGCTCCCAAGAATTTTTCTTTCAGCCAATTATACAGCTCACCTCTCAGCATGATCCTAGATTTTTTAATATCTACGTTAAAAGCATCATCAAGTGTATAGTCAAATGAAAACTCCACCCTGATCAACGAATAGTGAGGATCTTTTGTAAACATCCCCATCCACCCACCATAGTGAATAAGTCTATTTTCCCTATATACATAAAAGCCCTGTAAATCGTTATTAATCTTAGCATCCTGATACTCTTCATCGGTAGCAAATTCTTCTCTACGAGGAATAACATAAGCATTAATATTAAAGGACGATTTAACACCTTCATCAAATTCAACAGGTACTGCTTGTTTGGCAGCCAGTATGGTTAGCGAATTGTTCTTAAGAAAAGGATCCCAAGCAACAACAGGAACCTCATTAATATTAATTTTTACATTGGGAGCTTCAGTAAACGCTTCATCAAGAAAACGCCCGAACACGAGAGCGATGTGTTCATGAAGTTGCTTTTCAACTTTCTCTAATGCCCGACGAGCATTGGAGCCTGTTTTATCAGCATAATCACGAATCAATCTGTCTATCTTTTCCCAAGTTACTACTGTTCCCGAATTGTTATCCGCTACTTTATCAAACAACTCTAGTTCGAAAGGTTCTACGTCGGGATATAGTAATTCCCAATCTTTTGCCACATTTACGATAAAATCTAAATCCCAACGAGCTTTAACAATAGGTTCTTCCTTACCAGCTTTACTGGATACCGAAAGACACCTGCAGAAAGCAGTTGAAGCAGTTTTCAGACCAAGACCAAACTTTCCTAGACTTTTTGGATTCGGTCGTTCTGTAGAACCGTAAGTCATTGCTTCCTCTAGTGCGGCTTCGTTCATCCCGTCACCGTTATCTGCTATATAAATACTAACTTCACCGACCATGTCCATCTTTATGTGAATATCAATAATGTTGGCGTTAGCAGCTATACTATTATCAATAATGTCTGCCATTGCGGTGTTAAAATCGTATCCTGTATCCCTAAGTCCTTCCATCATCCTAGTGGCACGTGGAGGGACTTTTTTTGATCGAATTGAAGTTGTATTCATAGATTTACCACCTTCCATGATGATCCTAATTTTAAAATGCTCATGCACTCCGAATTATCTGATTCCTGTACTTGCGAGCGTTCATACTTAATACACAACTCCATACTAGAGTTTCTCTCTAATATGATTGAGTCATTTGGCTGCAAATTATTTTCTTTGATGAATCGTGTCATACCGGTTAAGCGATATTCATTCCTCTTACCTTTCTCGGAAAAAAATTTATTATTGTAGTAAATGAAATTAAACGTCCATACATTGCCTTCCTCGTCTCTGAACCTTAGCTTATAACGAGGATTCTTAACGCCATTCCCCAAATCTGGAAAAAAGGAAAGGACAGTTTTGGGAATTAACATGCCTCCTTGGTGCCCTCCAGTCTTTCCTGTGTCATTGGCACTAAGGATTTTTTTTATAGCAACAACATTTTGACTTGAGTTATCCATTACTTGTCTGAACTCCTCTCAAGCGGGGAACGAGAAAGTGCTTGGAGAATTTCTGCTTGATCCATGCTTCCGTCAGTCCCCACCACTGCCTCATCTGCTAAAACCCTTTTCCTTTGTACCCGGTCATTAATAACTTCCTCAACCGTATTCGCAATATACAATCTATGAACAGTAACCGGTCTAGTTTGACCTCTTCTGAATGCTCGTGCAGAAGCTTGATCTTCTACTGCAGGATTCCATTCAAGATTATAATGAATAACGTGATTAGCCGCAGTAATATTTAGGCCTGCACCTGCTGCTTTTGGATTAAGGATAAGAATTGCCGACCCGCTGTGTTTAGAAAATTTGTCAATTATTGGTTGCCTATCAGCTACAGCAACCCTTCCATCTATATAATCGATAAACACTTTAAATCGTGTCGAGAGATCTCTCATCATAATATCGGTCATTTTTATATAAGTTGTAAAAATCAATAACTTTTCATTTGACGATGTTATTTCTTCAATGAGTTCAACCAGCCGCTTGTATTTTGAAAACTCGGCAGGGTCATAATTTCCATTATCACTTAGTAACGGATGGCAGCAAAAAATTCTTAATTTTGATAAAGAAACAAGCTGACTATTCCCTCCATATTGCTCTAGAATGCTTTGTCTAAGCACTTCGTAGGTTTCGGCTTCATTTAAACTGAATTCTAGAAATTGTGGAACATCTATTCTTTCGGGTAGATCTCCCGCAACTTCAGAGACGCGCCTTCTCAACATCAGGGGGGAAATTATTGGTTCCAGTGTTAAGGCACTTGCCTCCCCCTCAGGGAAATTGCTGTGAAACTCTCTTAAGCTCCCCAAATAACCAGGAAAAACAAAATCCATTAATGACCAAAGATCAGTTAATCTATTTTCCACTGGAGTGCCTGTGACTGCAATTGCCATTCTTCTTTTAAGCATCTTTAACGATTGAGTTCTTTGGGCGTCAGGATTTTTTATTGCTTGTGCTTCATCAATGACGACCATATTCCATTCCGCCATTAAAAACATAGATAAATCTCGCATTACTGTTTCGTAGGTAGTTATTACAACATCATACTTTAGTAAGTTGCTGTACAATCCTGTACGATTGTTCCCTTGATGAATCAGGTTGGTCATTAGTGGAGCAAATTTTAGAAGCTCCCGCCGCCAGTTTTCCATTAATGTTACGGGTGCTACTACCAATGAAGTTTTATTGTGCAGATGTTTTTCCATTGCCAATAAGGCAATGACTTGAGCAGTTTTACCCAATCCCATTTCGTCAGCTAATATACAACCCGCATCCTCTTGAGAGACCATTTTAAGCCACTTATAACCTTGCATTTGATACGGAAATAAAGCCCCCGAAAAAAAGGGGATTTCCTCTGGATCAGCGGTTATAAATTGTTTTGTATTAAAGCTATGGTCCACTCTATCATCAAGGAATAACAGATTGCTTTTACGTAGGGTAAGATACTGTTTCAATGTCAATTGGCTATTTGGTACTATCGATCTGCTTTCCAATTCAACTAAAATCTCGTCAATTGCTCCAGGTTCAAAAGGAAACCACTCATTATCAGTGATTATGTAATCTCTCGATTCTGCAATCGCTATATATTGGTCACGAAATCGACAATAGAGTTTGGCTACTAATTGAAACGAATTAGATTTACAATCTTGCTCAATAACCAATTTTACAGGAACAGGGTATTTGGAAAAAGTAAGTCCAAGTTCGGTCGACGGTTTTTGAACCGTTAGTTCCGCAATGGGGGGGACGGATTTAAATTCACAATAAAATATCTCTAAGGCGGTAGGAAAATATTCGAATTCACCATTCACCAAGATACAAATTGTGCCATTATCTTTAAGCTGCCAGATCCCATTTTTCATATCCACAGTCCTTTTTCAAAAATAAATTTAAACGAAAGACTCGTATATATGCTAAAAGTACCACAGAGTTGGTCCTATTTAAAGGATTTTTTGGTACTTTTCTTGTCAAATATCGATACCGATTAAACGAAAGAGTAACAAAAAAAGGTACCCAAGGTACCTCTGGTCAAATTATACTGATTTTTGAGAAAGCAGCAAACCTTCCCTTTCATAACGCTCCATTGTGTTGACCATTTCCTTTGCAATAGCCTCAATCAGTGGCACAACAACTGAATTACCAAATTGCTTATATGCTTGCAAGTCAGATACAACAATTT
Organism: Paenibacillus nanensis; assembly: GCF_003583765.1. GTDB lineage: Bacteria > Bacillota > Bacilli > Paenibacillales > Paenibacillaceae > Pristimantibacillus > Pristimantibacillus nanensis. Next base: position 105,209 of record NZ_QXQA01000001.1, on the reverse strand, counting down.
TAAATGTGTCCGGGTATCCCTGTAATCTTGCACACTCTCTTGGTGTTAATCTTCTTGGATTTTTTCCGGCTCCCTGTGGAATGAGAATCTCAGAACCATCCTTGTAATAACGTGCACTCAACGTCCTAGAAATCCCATTTAAGTCCACCAACCCAAAACCAAAACCATTTCCATTTGCCTTGTGTTTAGCAGCATATTGCTGAAGGTATTCCCAAAGTTTTGGTGTTAATGTATATTTATCCTCGACCTCACTCATTAGTATAGATTTAATCGGTTTTGGCGGCTCTGTAGGTTGAGGGAATTCGAATGACTCCCAACCACCATAAAATCTTCTGTCAAACCCGACTATGAATATACGTTCCCTATGCTGCGGAACATAATATTTTCCATCGAGGACAGCGACGTGAAGATTGTAACCCAATTTCTCTAGAGTTTCACGAATTATTTTGAAGGTCCTACCTTTATCATGTGTTCTAAGGTTTTTCACATTCTCAAGCAGGAAGGCCTTTGGTCGCTTCTCCTCTATAATGCGAGCCACATCGAAAAACAGAGTTCCCTGTGTTTCATCCAAAAAACCGTGTACTCTACCTAAACTATTTTTTTTTGACACCCCCGCAATGGAGAATGGTTGACAAGGAAATCCAGCCAATAATACTTCATGATCGGGAATTTCTTTAGCATCAATTTTTGTAATATCCCCTTCAGGCATATCTCCAAAGTTGCTTAGATAAGTTTTCTGGGCAAATTTATCCCACTCCGAAGTAAAGACACAAGTCCCCCCAGCTGCCTCAAAGCCAAGCCTCATCCCACCAATACCAGCAAATAAGTCAATAAATCTAAAATTCCCTTTGTCAGTATGAACTCTTGCTTTCATATCTTTGATTTTATCTTTGATGGCAAACATAATAAATTCCGGAACAGAGCCGACACTATAACCTTGAATCATTTTATATAAATCATCATCGATACTTAGATGAACCTTTTTCATTCCGCTCACTCCTGGGAGAAAATATATACCTATTTTACTCCCTTTTTCGACTAAATACAAACAAATATTCGTGTATTTAAGATTTTTTGATCAATTCAAGCCAAGATTTAATATCATCAGTCATCTGTCCCAAGTCCTTGTGAAATGGGTACTGTTCTGATATCTCCGGTGGGACGATTGACCAATTCAACTTATTCCATACTTCTTGTAAATCATTGAGTACCGTATATAGTTCAGATACTTTCATTACTAGGTCTTCTTTCATTCGCTTTGACTTATCCTTTCTTTGTTTGCATTTAATAATATATTCATATATTCGTTGTACAGCCATTTCAAGGTTTTCCCTGAACTCGTGTTCCCATACTTGCAAGAGGTCCCGACCATTTATCTCATAAAAGTTGTTAACCTTATCATCCCTATCAGAGTTTACCTTGAATTTTTCAATCCAAAAAGAAGTATTACTTTTGGGGATAACTTGGTGAAGAGGACAAGAATGCCATAAACAAGAATCAATGAAGTTTGTACTTCTGTATAGATATATCCGGATTACCCATCAAGGCCTTTGTATTTCTTCTGAAGCGGGCCCCCTTTTTCCACAGTTCTTTTGCAACCAAAATCTCTATTTTGGAAATGGATCTGATGTTGCTCATCATCCATTTGATACAACATCTGTCAAGTAATTTCCTCCACTTTGGAAATATTGAGACTAAAGAGGACCACGCGAAAACGTGGTCAGACTAAATTACTGCTTGTTTTTTACCCTTAAAATAAAATTCTCCAATGATAGTATTTTGTCCCTGAATGATGCTGGGAAACTGCGTATATATAAACTAGGTACAACAAGTACAACCTTGTGCTTGTACATCTCAACTAATTGATTTTCTGAAATGCCTTGTTGGAGCGTAAACAAATGTTTATATTCGATTCGATCAGCTTCATTTAGAATCTGACGCCACCTATCCTTACATGTTGTCTTGGCTCCTAAAAAGAACAAGTTCTCCTTATTAAAAACTTTGTTATGATACTGCTCCCCACCAGGAAATATGAAATCAGGTTTTTTGTTATCTTCTGTTATGACTTGTGACTCAAAATTAAGCATGTTTATTTTGAACATTTCTGACAAATGATGCTCTAGTGATTTACCTGCGCGACTCTTTCTTCTGTTTAAGAGTGTATTTGCACATTCCACCAACTCGTCCACCGATGCAAAGGGAGTCGAAATCCGTTTCTCGTACCTGTCCAGTTCAATGGCTTTGAATAGCGAAAATTCAGTATTTAGCCAATTTAATATCAAATTATCGGGACTGACTATTAATCTTGGATTTATTGTTTGGTAAAACTCACGTGCTTTTGCAGATATTTGGGCGGTCTCAGGAAAATCTACAGTCAGGCCTGCTATATACTGTTTAAACAGCTCTTCCAAAGTTGGAAGGGTTTCCGAGCGACCAAGAGAAGTATTTATTAAATCATTCGTTTGGTTCGAAGAAATACCGAATGCCGCAAGGAAATGTTCAATATCTTCATCTGTTTCAAGAATATAGCCGCGATAATACTCATCGGAAACCTTAATAAGTACAAAAAGATCCCCTACATGATTCTGATTAAGGTACGGAAATCCCCTGCCAAACCGTGTGATACGGTATTCATTCCTTGTTCCCTGACCATAATAAATGAATCTGCTGTCAGTTTCAAAATCATCCTGCCATCTGATTTTCACCAGTTTTTCCTTGTTACTTCCCTTTATACCCACACTGTCAAAGAGAATGGTCCATGAATTTTTGGGTATGTAGAACCCTGATTGATGAGCACCCGTTGCACCTGCATCATTTGCGGAAATGAACTTACAAAAAGCGAGATCATAAGTCGTGCAATCCTTTATTGCCTTTTCAAGAACTGACAAAACAGCTCCCCCCTATTTAACCGGTAACATATTTCTTTCTATATTTATTCCCTTATTGTCCCTTTGCCGAATATGATGTAGGAAATGATGACCCCTCATTACTGAGGGAGTCCTTGCTTTTGCTCTTTGCGCTCAAAATGATGATGCAGCCTATAAAGGCAAATTTCTTTTGTCCAGCGATACAGGATTGCCCGATACTCATGAGCGGGCTCAATTCTTAGACTAAACATCCCATCCTCGAAGCGGGTCATACTCCCTTTAGCCGAGCCCCACTTCGTCATAGGCATACGTTCAATAAGCTGGCTAACTCCGGTCTCGTTATACTCCCAAAGCCGTTTCGAGTCATTATCTGAGAAATCGATTCGTCTCCGGTACTCCTTTTCCATAAGGTAACCGTGAAAGAACGGAGCTACCTCCTTAGCGGTAATGGACTCCGCCCAATGCTCCGGTCCCCGTTCGAGCATATACAGGAGAACAATCATTTTATAACTCTTGGTCATGACCGTCTTTTCAACATCACGGACCCAAGCTTCATATAGATAGTATACTTCCTCTTCTTCCTTCGATAAGCATTCGGCCCAATGGAGAAAACCAACGTAAGAACCGAATTCATTCCGATACTCCCAGCTATTTGACCTGCCATACAAGTGAAGCTCTAGATAAGTGGGAATTCGTCCGAGCTCATTCTTTAGATCAAGGAAAGTACGATGCAACCGCTCGCGATGCGGCAGCTTCTTACGCCTTAATTCATCGAGCAGATTGATAACTGCTGTCTCCAGATGAAGCTCACATCCGACCGGTACCGATGGAATAACAGATTCCTTTGCTGTTCCCTTTGTTTCCCCTTCAGTTGCAAATAATCGAAGCTTCACGTCCGCATTCCGGTAATTCCCAATTAAATCAATGATAGTACAATGTGACTTCTGCCCTGACAATCGCAACCCCCGGCCAACCTGCTGCGTGAAAACCGTTAAAGATTCCGTCGGTCGAACAAATAGCAAGGTATCTACACTAGGAATATCTACACCCTCATTAAACAAATCGACTGTAAAAATGACCTCCAAAATCCCATTGGTTAGGCGTGTAATCGCCTCTTCCCTTGTGATTCCTGCTGTTCCAGAGTGAAGACTGACCGCTGATATTCCCTTATCTTGAAAATAGCTCGCCAAAAAATCCGCCTGCCGTATGGACGAACAGAAACCAATCGTTCTTGTTTGCTTATGCTCTGTCCATGCATCATAGATCTTGTCGGCTAATGCTTGTCTTAGCTGCGCAGCAGTCAGCTGTTCATCATCATAGTGCGTTCCAAGCCAACGAATGGATGAATAATCGGTATCATCATAGACACCAAAATACTGGAATGGGGACAACCAGCCACGACGAATGGCCTCAATAAAATGGATTTGGTAAGCAACGTTTCCGGCACAAAGAGCATACACATCCTTGCCGTCCATCCGGTCTGGTGTTGCCGTGATGCCAAGTAAAAACTTCGGTTTAAAATATTGGATCACCGATTGATACGACACCGCGGCTGCATGGTGGAATTCGTCTACCACGATAAGATCAAACTGATCCTGATCAAAGGATTCACGGTGCTTCTTCATCCCGAGGGTGTAAATCGAAGCAAACACACAGTCTGCATCTCTCTCCTTCAAGACTCCGTTATAGATGCCGAAGGATTTGTCCGGCATGATGCGCTGAAACGATCGCTTCGCCTGAAAGAGAATCTCTTCACGATGGGCTACGAATAGTACACGTTTAAAGCGCTGAGCAAAAAATCCCGCAAGATAAGTCTTCCCAAGTCCCGTGGCCATGACAACCATGGCTTTATCATATTCTTCTTCTAACGTTCTCTCTAATGCTTCCAATGCATCGATTTGAGCAAATCTGGGATGGATAGGAGTTTGATCGTCTTCAACGATCGGTTTGTCTATAGCACTCCCCGGATTTTCGGTACGATACTCCTCCTCTTCCAACTCGGTAATCCTGCGGATAAGCTCCGGATTTTTACGATGATAGGTACGATACCCTTCTTCATAGAGCGCAATCGTATGTTCATTTAAGGGTAACGTAGAATCGTGATAGAAGTTCTGCATGAACTTGTCCAAAGCGACTTGGAAGGTATACGGCTCGGCCTTTGCATTCATCGCCAGGTTCCATTCCATTCCCATTCTCATAGCGGACATGGAGAAGTTGGAGGATCCGACGATAAGCAATCCTTCGCCGTTTTCATAGTCAAACAAGTAGGCTTTCGGGTGAAAGGACGTTCCCATACTTCGCCATAACCGAGCTTCAAGCCGAGGATCAATATCGAGTAAGGCTTGCAGGCCTTCCGGCTGCGTAACAAAAAGATAATCGCCTGCCAGAACCTTCACTTCAGCTCCCCGCTCGATGGCCCCTTTCAGATGGGGAGCCAATAAGCGAACTCCTGATTGCATGACGAAGGAGGTCATGATATAGATACCTGATGCATTCTGCATACCGGTGATGAGCTCGTCCGCTAGATTTTCCGTAATTAGCTTTACGTTAAGCGTTGTTGTCGACATCGATTAGATACACCCGATCCCGGAAACCACCGCGTGCTTCCGCCTTCTTCTGTCTCAAGGCTTCAAGCTGTTCCCACGTTGCACCATGCACGGTGGCCAACGCCCGAATAATCTCGAGCATATCCGCAAGTTCTTCTAAGGATTCTTTAGGACCTTGAGCCGCGAAATATTCCTCAGACTCTTCCTTAAGCTTTATGACCAGCTCTTTTTCATACTCTTCCTCATCCAAAATACGTGTACGGCATTCCTTACCAGTCGATTTGATCACCTGGGGAATAAGATCACGAACAAGTTTATTGTAAACCGGCATGGGTATTTCATCCTTTGCATTTTAGTTATTTTTTATTGTATCACAACCATGAAGTGGAAGAGATTAGTATAAATTGATAATGGGTCTAAATTGATGTGGGAACAAAAACAAATAACTGTCGATTACAAGTGAGCCCCCATTCATCACATTCGGCAAGTCTTCTTTTTCCATATCTAGTCCAACAGAAAACACATTCACCCACTTTAAGTTCAATGCCGTTATAGCAGGTACCCAGCATTCTTCCAAAAATGCTTCTGATGCCACAGGGATGAAAAACTTTTTTTCAAACTCGTCTTCTGAGTTTAATATCATAGCTGCTATAGACATTCATTTCTTCCCTCCATACCTATGTAATGCTTTTGCTAATCTCCGATTTTTACGGATTATCCCTTTTCAAAAAAGAAACCTTGAAAGGCTTTAACCTATCAAGGTTACCATCCCACCTTCACCTATCAGTGGCTTATATTTCCAGTTTTTTGGACGGACCATGGCACCCTGCTTAACTCATTGACTCTCCTCCAGAATTGTATCCACCTATTCGTAGAAGCAAATCCTCAAAATCACACGAACATTCAGCGTCCCATAACCCCGGCAACAAATTAGAAATCTGTTTAACATACTCACTATTCCCCACACTCTCTGTGGGTTCGACCTCAATGTTATACTTGTAAATAGAAATTTATCATTCCCTTGATTACTTTTAACTTCATTATAATCTTCGTTGTTAAAAATATAGATATCCGCTTGCTCCGTCGAAACGCATGAGCCGTTTGTAGTGCCGTATACGATCTTAGATACTGTATTTATGACCCAATCTTTACCTTCATTGCAATCGACAAAAAGCTTTGTATATAAATCAATGTTTTTATTCAATGAGATCTCCTCAGACCATCCTAAGTAAGCTTATTTGCATAAGACTCCTTGAACCATTCGTAACTATCACGGATGCGAGTCTTATCATCTTCACTTAATGTTAAATATCTCCCGACAACAGCAGATAGAAATTCGAATGAAAGAGCCTTCCCGAATGGCTGCAAGCTATCTGCGGATAAGCTTTCCATAATTGCCCCCAACAATGCGGGTGACGCACCTTTTAGTTTTCGGATGATAATCTCTTTAGCTTTCTCATTGTCCAATTCATAATATAAATGAAAAGCGACCGCTTGGAGAAACTCGTCTCCCAAATCTTCTTCAAGTATTCGAAGACACTGAGGAACTACTAATTCCTGATCTCTTATCGATAGCTCCGTTAGAGCAGTAGTAACTGCATCTAAATCTTCTAATTGATGAATGATAACAATTAACTCATCATTATTCACACTCTCAATATAGGTCTTATGATTCTGCGTCATATGAGATTGCAGTCACCTACTCGTTGTAAATTAGGGGTAGCAGAAAGCGTCTATTTGCATCTGTCCCAAATGTTTAATGCCCATTCAAGCTTCTAATTTTGTATTTTCCTAATAAAATCCTCCAATACTTTTTTTGTCGCTGCACCGCACTCTGGAAGCATCTTTTCAATCCGCTCCATAATTGGTTTATTGCTTGAAACGTTCGCTTTATTATTAGGATTAACCATAACTCGAAGTGAATCAACGCAGGTTGTAAACAGCTCGTTATCATCTATGCTTGAAAGTAAAATTAAGCTTTGTATAATGACTTCATCGTTAATATCACTATCCACACAATATGCGTATCTGATTTGCCAGTCGATAGGTTTTGAAAGAATGTTCTCCTGCAACTTTTCCCAATCAATATTGTTAAATCTCTCAAGTATTTCTCTAGCAATTGAAAAACCCTCATCATACCAGTAATCCTCTGTAAAATATCCTGATAAGTATTCGTCTAGTTCCTCATACATGCATAATTCCTCCTCAATAATTCTTAGTGTTTCTTAGCTCCGAATATCAATGAAAGCCTGATAGAAGTGACGTTACTCCTCCACCTGTTGGATAGCCGCTGACTACATGATCACCGATTTTAATTACCTCGATTTGTACTCCATCTACCATTCCTCTATGTAATGTTGCTCCATCAGATGCCCGTTGACCAATACTTGGAGCATATGGATACTTATCCTTTTAATGGTATTCGCCACCCCCTAAATCGTCAACCTACACTTTTCACGAGGCGAACTTTAACACCAACAAAAAAAAAGGACGCCCTCTAAGCGCCCTGTCTTTCACCGTTCAATTGATGTTTTCTTCTCTCCACAACCCCTATAACCAACGCCCCAATGGACTGCAGTATCGTCTTCACGATAACTTGGCCTAATATCGCATACACCACTGCATCCCACGGCAAGAAATTTGCGCCCAATGGAGACAGTCCTATTAGTACGAAGACGGCGCTGTCCAGAACCCCGCCAACAATGCCGCTATAGAATACTCTTAACGACATAGGCAGCTTCAGTCGTGTATAGATTTCGGTATCCGTGGTCTCTGAAAAGAGAAACGTGATCGCCGATGCGCATACAATCCACAACGTATCCCCTAGAGCTAAGGAGGTCAGCGCGGACAGCAGCAGAGCCAGACCAATAACATAGTAAGTACGTTTCCTTCCAATCGCATTTTGCACGAGATCCCGAAAGATAAACGTAACGCCGATGAAAAAAGTTCCGACCGGAACGATAAACGGCCCAACGCTCAGCGGAGCAAGAGTTGCGGTTAGAACGTTTGCGACTGTGATGGCCGCTAGGTAGATGAATATAAGGAAGACTCTCACGTAAACACCTCGAAGTCATTAATATCCTCCATTATATCCTCACCATGAGGTTCAGACAAAGACCTGAAAAACCTAAAGCTGTACCGTTTTTCCTTTATGAACCCAATACATGTTCACGGATACCGGATTCGGCATCACATGAAAGCTTCTCTTGACGATTTCGCTGAATTTGGACTTCTGGACGAGACGCTTGACCTGGGCCTCTGAATCCATCGGTTCATAGGAACGCAAGAGCATCATATACTGCCTGTTCGTATAGGCGATGACGTAATTATCCGGCAAGTATAGCGACCTCCACTCCGGCATCGAGAACTGATAATCGATAGGATGCGGCGGTTCGGAATAGATTTCAATGGTGCATGATTTGCAGAACGGGCTCGTCAACGATATGCGCGGCTTTTGCCATCCTGCAGCTCGCAAGTTGCGGTAGGCGAGACGCCTCATTTTCTCCTCACTAAGCCGTGGATTCCGCTCCAACATGCTTTTATTTACGATCTTCGTTACGCCGCCTTTAATCTCTAAATAAATGATTCGCAATCCCGGCAAGAACGGATCGGACAGAAACTCCATATCCCGTCCCGCTTCCGTTACATAGCGTTCGTCACGGACAGCAGGGAACAGATAGGAAGCGTCAAGCTTGCACATCTCCTCCTGGTATCGCTGCATGTACGATGACGTTTTGACAATCTGGTTTAAATAGTCCACCGCCGCATTCAAATCACCGCTGGCCATATAGCTTCGGTAGGTGTCATGCAGGCTGATCGTAAGCTCCTCCTCTGGCTTTCCAGCGTCCAATGAAACCTTGAGCAGCAGCGCTTCTCCCTCTGTTTGCTTTACAAGAGCCCCCATACTGCTCCTCAATTGGTTCACCATCATTTCCGCGAATTGCTCAGGGGTGTCGTACAGCCGAACTGCATTCATCGCTAATCCTCCTCATTTTACCGGGCAAAACAAAACACCCAAACGAAACGTCGACGACGTATCATTTGGGTGTGCTTCACCGTTAGTGTTTATTACGATTAATATAGCTCGTTTTCTAGGATTAGGCAACTATTTCGTATCAATTTCCCCTACGCCCTAAACCGTCCAATCTCCCCCTGCAGCTCCGCGGACATTTCCGCCAAATCGGCCGTGAACGAAGTGATCTGCTCCATCGAGGACAGCTGCTCCTGGACGGATGAGGTCACTTGCTCGGTCTCCTTGAACGTAGTTTCCGCAATCGTCGAGATGACTTCGAACGACTGCGCGACCTGATCCGTGCTTGCCGACATCTGCTCCGTGGCTGCGGTTACTTCTTGGATGCCGTCCTTCACCTCGTCAACCGCCTGCTGGATCTGCTCGAAGGCATAGCCGGCTTGGTGTACGGATTGGATGCCTGCCGTCACTTCCTCCGAGCCCGCTTCCATCCACTGCACGACTTGCTTCGTTTCACTGCGGATCGTACCGGCTAGCTCCGAGATTTGTTTCGCCGACTCGGCGGAACGTTCCGCCAGCTTGCGCACTTCATGCGCTACAACGGCGAAGCCTTGGCCGTGCTCGCCGACCCGCGCCGCTTCGATGGCCGCATTCAGAGCAAGCAGGTTCGTCTGGCTGGCGATCTCTGTAATGACGGCCACAATATGCTCGATATTCTCCGACCGCTCGCTTAACCCTTGAATGGAGGCGGCGAGTCCGCCTACGGTATCGCTAATGGCGCTCATCTGCTTGACCGTCGCCACGATGGTGTGCCGGCCATCCGCCGCTAGACTCGAGGCCTGCACGGCAAGCGTCGTCGCCCCTTCGGCGTTGGCCGCGATGTGGCGCATGCCTGCAGCCATTTCGCGTACGGCGGCGCTGCTTTCCTCAATGCTGCGGGACTGCCGTTCCGAGCCTTCGGCCACCCGCTCGACCGTGCCTGCGATATGCTCTGTCGCGCTGCGGATATACTCCGAGCTGACGGACAGCTCTTGCGCAGAGCCGGCAACCTGCGACGCCTTCGAATCAACCGTCCGGATCAGCGACCTCAAATTCGCCGCCATGTCTTGGAAGGCAGCCGCCAGATCCCGCAGCTCGTCGTTACCTTTTACTTGAACGACATCGACCGTCAGGTCTCCCCCGGCGATCCGCTTCGCGGCGGATGACAGGCGAACGATCGGTCTTGCGATCATTCTCGTCATGATGACGGATATGATCACCCCCGCCGCGATCGCGGCAATCGTTAACCATTGTGTATCCTTCAAGCTGAGATCATACAGCATCATCGTATCGTCAAGAGCTGCGGCCGACTCCGCGCCGGCGGCCTCCAGCAATTGATGGATGAGTTGCTGCGTTGCCTCGAACGGCTCCTCCAGCTCCCCCATAACACGCTCGACTGCGGCGCTATCGTTGTTATTTCCCGCTTGCGTCAGCTCCGCCGTCAGCGCCCCCATTACCTGCTCCTGCTCCAGAAGCGAATTGAAGCTTGCCTGCTGCTCATCTCCTTCGATAAGCGATTCATACTCCGACTGAACAGCCATTAAATGCTCAATGGTTTCATTCATCCGAGTTTCAAGCTCCGCCTTCTCCGCTGTATCCGACTCTTTGATGTATCGCAATGCCAATCTCTCAATATCAATTAAGTCCGCCTTCATTTCGCCCAACAGCTGCACGCTTGGAAGCGATACGGTTTGAATTGCTTTGGCATGCTCGCCTATGGTGATCATTTTGGCGTTCACGACCGCCCCCATTACGATAATAAGCAGCACGATAATAAAACATCCTGCGCTCAGCTTCTTCCCTATCGTCATTCTAAATTTAAGTTTCATATGTATACTCCTCCTGAAGCGGTCTCTACCGGTCCGAACCTTCCCCCTCATTCTAGATCCGCTAACTTAAATCCACCTTAAACGTTGCCCGATCAACCCAATCAAATATAATCATTTACTTATATAACAATCCGGTTATATAATATTTCCGTTATGCCCCCCGCCCCCATCAACCTTGAAAGGAGCGCGCCCATGAACAAGCTTGACCAGTTAGCGGAAGCGATGAAGCTGCTGTCGGATAAAACAAGGCTTACGATTCTGGCTTACCTAAAGGAACGGGAAATGTGCGTATGCGACATAGTGGAGCTGCTGGAGACGACGCAGCCGAATGTCAGCCAGCATCTAAGGAAGCTGAAGACGGGGGGACTTGTTCGGGAGACGAAGCGCAGCCAGTGGAGCTATTATGCCTTAAACCTCGAGGACAAGCCGTACTTGCAGCCCGTGCTGGACCAGCTGCCTTCGATGAAAAACAAGCTTGCCGCTCGAACGAATCCATCATGTGATTAATCAGGAGGAACTATGCTCGCGCTCGCTATTCTTATTTTTGTCGTGACGTTAACGTTTGTCATCTGGCAGCCCAAGGGCCTCAGCATCGGCTGGTCCGCATCGGCAGGCGCGGTGATCGCGCTTCTATGCGGCGTCGTCAGCTTCGCGGACGTGTGGGACGTCACCCAGATCGTATGGAATGCAACTCTTGCATTCGTCGGTATTATTCTTATTTCATTAGTGCTCGATGAGATCGGATTTTTCGAATGGTCGGCGCTGCATATGGCGCGGATCGCCGGCGGCAACGGCCGGCTGATGTACGTGTATGTCATATTGCTCGGGGCCGCTGTCACCGCCTTTTTCGCCAACGACGGCGCTGCGCTGATCCTAACGCCGATCGTGCTGGCGATGGTCCGGGCGCTGAAGCTGGATGACCGGTACATCCTGCCTTTTGTCATGGCCAGCGGATTTATATCGGATACGGCGTCGCTTCCCTTCATTATCAGCAATCTGGTCAACATCGTATCGGCGGACTTCTTCTCGATCTCGTTCGTGGAATATGCCAGCCGCATGCTTGTGCCGACTCTGTTCGCGATTGCCGCCAGCCTTTTGGTGCTGTACCTGTATTTCCGCAGGAACATCCCCATCCGCTACGAGGCGATGCAGCTGAAGGAGCCGATGGAAGCGATCAAGGACGTCCGGCTGTTCCGCATCTCCTGGATCGTGCTGGGCGTACTGCTTGTCGCTTATATGCTCAGTGAATTTATCGCGGTCCCGGTATCCTTTATTGTCGGCGCCGCCGCCCTTCTATTCCTGCTGCTCGCCAGACGGAGCGAGGCGATTCATACGTGGAAGCTGGTCAAAGGCGCGCCGTGGACAGTCGTTATTTTCTCAATCGGGATGTACGTCGTTGTATACGGGCTGCGCAATGTCGGCTTGACCGACGAGCTCGGCAAGCTATTCGGCTGGGTAAGCGAGCAAGGCTTATTCATCTCCACAATTGGAGCGGGCTTCATCGCGGCGATCCTCTCCTCCGTCATGAATAACTTGCCGACCGTCATGATCGATGCGCTCGCCATTAAAGCGACTGCAACCGAAGGCGTCATTCGGGAATCGCTGATATACGCGAATGTGATCGGCTCCGATCTAGGACCGAAGATAACGCCGATCGGCTCGCTGGCCACCTTGCTGTGGCTCCATGTGTTGTCCCAAAAGGGCGTCAAGATCAAGTGGGGCTACTATTTCAAAGTCGGCATCATTTTAACGGTACCGACGCTGTTCATCACGCTTTGCGGACTTTACCTCTGGTTATGGATCATTTCATCATAAAAAGGAGCTTGAACCATGAACAACAAACCGCTCGTCTACTTCCTCTGTACCGGCAACTCCTGCCGCAGCCAAATCGCGGACGGCTTTCTGAAGGCGCTCGGCGGCGATCAATACGAGGTGCGAAGCGCCGGTCTTGAAGCGCATGGCCTGAATCCCCGCGCAGTGGCGGCGATGCAGGAAGCCGGCATCGACATCAGCAGCCACACTTCCGATGTCATCGATCCCGAGATGTTGAACCGCGCCGATTATGTCATTACGCTATGCGGCCATGCGGATGAGCACTGCCCCGTTATCACGAACCGAAACGTCGTGAAATGGCATTGGGGCTTCGACGACCCTGCCAAGGCAGCCGGGACGGAAGAGGAAATTACGGCGAAATTCCGTGAAGTTCGGGACGCGATCAAGGACCGTATCCGCGAATTCGTGAAGACGGGCAAATAAGGCCGGCTGCTGCGGCCGCGCAAAAAACAGGGATCCCTCGCAGGATCCCTGTTCGCTTCTATGCTTCCTTTTTACTGGCCGTAAGGCGCTCCGTCATACCGTCTGCTTCTGTCCGATCTGAACCGGTTGTAGTAAAGCCCCGTTATCGTCTGGATCACAAGGAACACCACGATGTTATATTCCATCTTGTAGCCTCTTTGATAGTCGGTCAGTCTCATCCATTCGGACACCCACTGCATAGCGAAAGCTACGATCGTCCAGCCGACGATATAATAAACGAGCGTCTTTTTTCCGATTTTCAACACCTCGTAGAAGTAGATGAAGAAATAAGCGAACGTCGCAAATAGAATGTAGACCAGCAGGTCGGTCAATTCATACCGGTCCGAATCGTTCACAACGTAGAAATCGATCAATCCCCCGCCGATCGTAAAATCGAAAAAGGTCGAGCTCGCAAATCCCCACACCAAAGCAAGAATGCGCCATTTGGCCTCGACCCGCTTCGGCAGCAGAAGAACTGCCCCGTATGTAAGGATCAGCATCGCCATAATGTACCATTCGTTTCGGTCAAAATGCTCCCATAAAATCACGCTTTTGCCTCCATATTAAGCAGCTTTTCGATACAAGCGCAGCAGCAAATAGGTCGCCAGCTGCAGGGCCACAATTTCGATTGCTTCCAGCCAGAGGTTCCACTTCAAATAGCGGATGACCTCATAGGCAAGCATGACGCCGTCGAGCGCCAGCAACAGCACCAGAGCTCCGCCTGCGCATAACAGCCTTCCCGCGACCGACTGGAAGCGAAACACTAAGTTCATCAAAATAACATAGATAAACGGGATCAGCACGCTCCTGTGTAACACATACCCCGTAAACAGCAGCCCATCCTTTGTGATTGATATCAGCTTCAGCTCTTCCGCCACGATCCAGGCTATATTGATGCCGAGGGTGAGCACCACGAGATACACGAACGTGTTCTCAAGGACCGACAGCTTTTTATACATGCCATAAATAATAAACACCGCTAACCATGTCAGCACAAAAATAAGGACGAATCCCACCAGCCGCACTCCTAACCGATCGAGAGATATCCCCATTTTTCCCCATCCGCAAGGTGCGCATACTACGGCAAAAGGAAAAGGCGCCCCCTGCATGCAGGAGAACGCCTTCCATCCTATCCTTTAACTCTCATTCACCCATACCGATTGCCAAAAGCCCGTCTCCGGATTATAGACGAATTGCCAATACTCCGTATCCCGAATCGAGAGCGTCTCCAGCTCCGGTTTGACCCACGGCTTCCTCGCCAGCAAGGCGGTCTGCTCCTTCCGTTCCATGAACGTTTTCCCCTCCTTTCGTTAAAATGATCCCGCTCCCGTAAACACGCCTCGGACGAAATCCATCTTATTCATCGGCCCTTCCGTATTTCCCGCTTGGTCCACGCTGTAATATTCCACCGTCATCGTTGTTCCGGCGTGTACCTGGAACTGTCCCGTATAGGCGGTCCACTGTCCGCCGTTAATCCGGTATAGCGTCTTCGCAACGCCGGAGCCCGGCTCGGAATCGGATGCGCGCAGCGTTACCGTAAAGCCGCTGATGTACATCTGACCGGCGTTGTTGCGGGCAAAGATCGGGTCAAAATGGTACAGCGTAACCGGCGCGGACTTATCGAGCTTCAGCTCGATCGACTTCGCGGTCTCTACGTTCCCCGCATTGTCGGTGCTTCGGTATTCGTACGTATAGACCCCGTTCTGCTGAATGACGATCGGACTCGTGTACACGGTCCAGTCTCCGCCGTTCACGCGGTATTCGATATGCTTGACGCCGGAGACATACTCCTCAGGAGCTGCGCTGCTGACCCCATCCGTCGCCGTCAGCGTCAGCGTAATGTCAGCGCGGTGCCAGTTCGTTGCCGGGTCGGCTCCTGCTGCGGACGAGGCTTCAGCCGTCGTCACCGGCGCGACCGTGTCGACAGGGTCCGGATCCTTCAGCTCGTATAACTGCTCGATCTCCTGTTCGGTGAGCGGATAGTTGAACATCCGGAAATCATCCATGAGTCCCTTATAATATTCCGTCGCTCCCGGCGGGTCGAAGCCGATCGTCAGCTTATAATCCGTATTCTCGAAGACGCCTTTCCATGGAAGCTGCGCTTTGAACTCGCCATTAATATAGTATTTGGCCATTGTGCCGTCCCATGTCACGGTAGCCATATACCATTCCTCATCCGGCATCGGCGTATTCGGGAACAGATGGGTATAGCCTGAACGGTCGCCGCTCACTAGACGCATGCCCGGCGAATCGCCGCTTGAGTTATGCAGGAAGGAATACGGCCCATATTCCGCGGTATGGCCTTTGGATAGAATCGGCGCATAGTGGCCGCCTCCATCTATTTTGTAAATCCACATTGAGAAGCTGAAGGAATCTGACAGGTCGAGCGAATCGCTGTCCGGCACAAGCACGCCGCTTCGGCCGTCGAACTTCGCAGCCTGACCGATAATGCCTTCTACAAATGTCGGTTTGCCGATCGTCTCCGTTCCGTGATTGCCGTTGCCCGAGGAATCCTGGAAGTTGCCGTCAAAGGTGTAGAACGCGATCTGCCTCGGCGTCTGCTTCGCGCGAGCGGTAATCTGGACCGTATCCTTCCCGACTCCTCCGTCTTTATCCGTGACCGTTAGCGTTGCGTTATAAATGCGGTCCGGCGCATCCTTCTCCAGCTCCGGATATGTGTGGTCAAATTGGCAATAAGGCGCAACAGAAGTAGAGGTTGTTCCGTCGTCATAATCCCAGTGGCACATTAGTTGTTCATTTCTTCCCGGATCTTGCATACGGACTGTATTTCCTTGATATCTTTGGCCGCCAAGAATAGTTGCATCGACGCCTGCATTAACGGTAGGCGCGACATTTTCAATGGTTACCGGTTTCGTCACTTGATAGGTCTTGCCGTCTTTGGTAACCATCGTCAGCTTCGCGTTATAGCTGCCGTTGTCCGAATAAGTATGACCGACGGTCATGGGTTGGCCTGTCGCGTTCGATTTGTCGCCGAAGTCCCACGTGTTTTTCGATACGATGCCCGCGTCCCCGCCTGCCGTCGTATTAATGAAGGTTACGTATTCGCCTTCCTTGTTATTCTTCGGCCAGACCTCGAAGTCGACAGGCTCTACCGTTTGCTCCAGCGTAAAGCTGTTCGACTGACCGTCGGCATCCGTTACGGTAAGCGTAACTGGGTAGGTGCCTGGACCCGGGAACGTATGCGTCGGCTCCCGCTCGGTGCTGATCGGACTATTGTCGCCGAAATCCCATTTCCATGACACAATATCGTTATTTTTATCCGTGGACAAATCCTTGAACGTGACGGTTTCCCCGCCGATTTGCCCCGTCTTCACCTTCAGCTGCTGGGTTGAAATAATTTGGCCGCCTCCTTGCGCGGAAAGAGGTCTGTACAAAATGTATTTCGCCTTCATCGGCTTCGGCAGAAGGAACTCTTGCTGCTCCCCGTTGTTGGCCAGCGTACCGGTAATGACGGTCGTGAACGCCTTCGCATCCAGCGTGCTATCCGAAACCGCAATCTCAAAATCCTTCACCCGCTGCTCGGCATAGGAAGTACGCGGTTTGATCTGAATGCGGTCAATGAGATACGATTCGCCGCCCGCTAAGCCGATTTGAACCCACTGATTGTCTTTCGATCTAGTCGCCCAAGGGTTGTGGTAGCTGAACTTCAGCATATTCTCCGCGCTGTGGCCGGAGTCGTAATTGCTTGATACCGCCGCAACCGAGGCGCCCTCTTCCAGTAGCGCGACGTTTTTCCCTGCGGTCACGGGATTAAAGAAAGCTTGGGGCTTCTCGGAAGCGCCGATTTTAAAAGAAATCTGCTTGTCGGCCTCCACATTGCCGGCGTGATCCGTACTGCGGTAAGAGATGGCGTATTCGCCGTCCTCGCTGTACGTGAACGGAGCCGTGTAGGTCTGCCAGCCGCCGCCATTCACCCGGTATTCAGTTTCGGCAATCCCGCTGCCCGCATCCTCTGCCGTCAGCGTTACGGTAACCGGGGTTCTATAATAGCCGCCCGTACCGTTCGGCTCGGATGGAGACAAGGTAGCGGCCGTAACCGGCGCCGTCACATCGTCCGTAGTCCAAGCTGCGGCTGCCGTGTTCGAGGTGAGCCCAGCAACCTGTGCGACGATTTGATCTTCGCCTTCATTCGTTCCCGTATAGTGGAACGTCGCGACGCCGTTATGATCCGTCTTCTCCGTTAACGATGTCGGATTCGCGCCGGTAACGGTAAGCATAACCGGCGTTCCCGCGACCGGCTGGCCTTGCTTATCCAGCACCTTCGCCTGCAGCGTATGAACCGCGCCAAGCGAAAGGGTCTTGCTCTCCGGAGCGAGGCTGACCGATGCCGGCGGCTGCTGCTGCACAACCTTCGCCGTCCAGCTCGCCAGAACCGTTCCGCCCAGCGGATTCGAATCGGAGATGAGGGCATCGATCGCATGAATGCCAACCGTTGTCGGCGTATACGTAAACGTCGGGCCTTCATGCTCTGCAGCCGCTCCGTCGACAAACCATTGAATCGTAATCGGATCGTTATTCAAATCGACAGCGGTTACGCCGTAGACTTGCGCTTCTCCGACATGCTGCTCGACCTGACGTTCCGGCGGTGACAGCTCCACGATGGCCGGAACCGTATTGACGTCGGATACTCCGATTTGCGCATAGTGAATGGCTTGTTTGCCGTTGGCTGCCGTTACCTTTAATCCGACGAGTCCAATAAACGGCTTCGTGTAGGTGTAAGTTACCGATACGCCGGCTGCATCATCAAAAGCCCCGTCGCTGTCCAAATCCCATTCATAGGCGGTAATGCCGCCTTTACCGGTAGAGCTCGCACCGCTGAACGTAATCGGGCTGCCTTCCCGTCCGGAATAAGGACCGCCGGCGTCCGCGTAGGGTTCGTCATTCGGTACGGTGGGATCCTGCAGCATTTGATTAATGAGCGTCACGACATGATTGCTGAAGGCAACAAGATGAGGACCGAATTCATTATAAGTATCAATAAGAGCAGAACCTTCCGCTAGCATTGCCGATTTGGCGAACTCGAAATCCATTGCGAGAAAATCGGTTTTAAATTGCGCGATCTCACTATCGGTGAAGCCAAGCGAGGCAAAGGCTTGCAGCTCCTCCTCCGTAAAGTCCGATGCCGCTACTCGTTGCTGAAGCTCTGCCAAACTGGCGGCTTTCTCGTTCAGCGCTGCGCTATCCTTGGCAAAAGCTTGATTGAATTGGTTGATTCTCGTGTTCGTTTGCTGAATCTGATCCAGCAGCAATCCGATGTTGTCGCTAAGCGCCTTGCCGTGTGTCAGCGCCCAGCTCACATCGCCCGTCGCTTGCGCGCCTTGGTAACGCTCGAGCAGCGTCCACATCTGCCGGGTAATGGCCTGCTCATTGGCCGCCTCGTTCGCTAGAGTCTGCATCGCGATCTGCAGCGGAGCAGGGTCTTGAAAGTCGATAAGCGGCCTCTCTCCGAGCGGCGTAAGATGCTTGTAGTCGGGATCCGGCGGATCATCCTTGATCCCTTTATAATGTTTGGCCTGATTGGCGAGCTGAAGCAGCGCCATCGTGCGCGGATCTTGAAGTCCGCTGCGCATGAGGAAGTCGACAAACTTTTCGTTCGGATTTCGGCCCGCATCGGCCGCTTTCTGCAGCTTGAACAGTTTATCGGCGTACTCCCTATACTTCTCCCATCTCTCCGCCAGCTTCCCGGCATCTTCCTTCAGCTGCGTCAGATCAAGCGGAGGAACCTGGCCTACCGTGTACTCGACCTTAAACGCCGGGTCGATTACGCCGTCGATCAGAGCGTTGTACTTGCCGTCCTGACATTCATCGAATACGATCGCGTATTCTCCGGGAGGAATTTTCCCATCCGGCCCCGTAAAGCCAATCGGCTCCGAGATGAAGATGCCGCTCGATATCGACATAACGGTATTCGGATCACCGCCTCCCACATCCTTGAGCTCATCCCCGTCGTTCAGAATGCCGAGACTGCCGCTCTCTACAATAAACAAATCTGTCCATGCGTTTAACCCGTCCGGGTTCCCTTCCGGACAATGCGGGATGATCTGCATTTTGCCGGTATGGATCACGATTTCCGTGTTGCCTCCGAACGTCTTATACGCATCCCCCTCACCGGTCCACCAAATCCACTGGCCGAGCCCCGTGCTCGCGCTCGCAGCGCCTGGAAATATAGCGCCCAGCAGCAAAGCGCCCGATAATAAAGCTGCTGCTATTTTCTTGCGTAAAATGTCATTCACTCCCTTTCGATTCTGAAATTTTATTTCACCCCGCCTCAGATTGGATGAAATAAAATATGCCCTCAATAACTCTACCAGTCGCTTCCATAATTAACAATGTTGGAAAAAGCAAGAAAACCCGCTCGAAAGTTCGTTATAAAGAACAATTTCACCCTCTCTCTCCTTCTCGCTAATCCGCACGCATTATTTCACGAAATTCTGCGGGGAAAGAAAGAACGGCCAACCCCCATTCGGGAATTGACCGTTCCTGAAGCTTTATTCCGTTACAGCCTAACCAGTTGCCATTTCTGCGCGCCCGTTCCGTTATCATTCCAGATCTGAACGTTCGTGCCGTCCGCGGTGCCCGACGACGAGACGTCGAGCGCCTTGCCGCTGTTCACGTTGATCAGCTTATAGGTCCCATCCGCATTTCGAATGATGTTCCACTTCTGCGCCCCGTTGCCGAGATCGGTCCACGCTTGGACATTCGTCCCGTCCGCCGTTCCAGAGCCCGCCACATCAAGCGCCAAAGCGCTGTTCACATTGATGAGCTTATAGGATCCGTCCGCATTCTGATAGATTGTCCATTTCTGCGCGCCTGTGCCGTTATCGGTCCAGATTTGCACATTGGTTCCCGGTGCTGTCCCCGCGCCGGACACATCCAGCGCTTTGCCGCTGTTCACGTTAATCAGCTTATAGGTTCCCCCCGATACGATGGCGCTGGAAGGAGGAGGCGTCGTGCCGCCTTCTTGGTAGACGCGCACATAGTCGACGTACATTTTGGCCGGGAAAGCGGTGGAAGCATTCGGAGAGCCGGGCCAGTTCCCACCTACCGCCATGTTCAGAAGGAGGAAGTGATCCTTATGGAACTCTTCCGTCGAATTAATGTTGTTCGCGATATTCGCCTCTCTGAACTGTACGCCGTCAACGAACCATTTGATCGAGCTCGGCGTCCATTCGACGGAATACACATGATACTGCGTCACGTCGATCGCGTGGCTCGGTCCGCCGTAGGAGGCGTGTCCATTCGCATCCCAGTGCATATAACCATGCGTGTTGGATTCGTTGTTCACATGCTCCATAATGTCGATTTCGCCGCTTCTAGGCCAGCCGACCGTCGTAATGTCGGACCCGAGCGTCCAAAATGCCGGCCATAATCCCTGCCCAACAGGCAGCTTTATTCTGGCCTCGATTCTTCCGTATTTAAAGCTCTTTTTCCCTTGAGACTTCAGGCGAGCCGACGTATA
This sequence comes from Paenibacillus nanensis, assembly GCF_003583765.1. GTDB lineage: Bacteria > Bacillota > Bacilli > Paenibacillales > Paenibacillaceae > Pristimantibacillus > Pristimantibacillus nanensis. The sequence continues at coordinate 84,183 of NZ_QXQA01000001.1, read as the reverse complement.
ATTCATCCCGCCGTACGATTCCTTTCTTGCTTCGATAACCAGGTTGCCGTTCTCGATTCGCGCATTCTCCGACCGGTTCGTATAGTACTGAAGTTCGTTATTGCCCCAGCCCCCGCTGCCGGTGCCGATTTCAAACGTCCAGTTATTCGTGTCGATCGTCGAACCGTTGAACTCATCGCTCCATACCAGATTGTACGCCGCTTCAGCTCTCGTTGCAGGCAATAAGGTTACTAACAATGCCAAGACCAGAAATAAAACATACGGCTTCCTGCCTTTTAACGCATGAATCATACGATCACTCCTCTTTCCTTTGAGATGGTTTCGCATACTCGCAGTGCAAGGAAATCCATATTCATAACGTCTCAAGTCTATTAGTGAAGCGCTTTCACTGATTTGAGTGTAGCACGCCCGCTATGCATTTACATGGGAAATTATGACTGAATACGAAATAATATTTATGTGCGCTAAGGACTAGCGGAACGGCTCTCCACCCTCAGCTTTTGTCAAAAATAGAAGAAAACCCGGCCATCGAGCGACCGGGTTTCTGCTTGGAATATTATAGCCATTACACGTTCTTGAACGCAATCCATTCCATCTGCAGGCCTGGCTTCACGAATTCAAGCTTCAATTCATAAGAGCCCGCCTCCAGCTCGACCTTCCCAAGCCTCTGCTGAATCCAGTTGCCTGCCGTGCCGTTCGTTTGAACGGTCGTCATCAATTCGCCGTTCAGGAGGACATTGCATACGCTCTGCGACCAGAACGTGTCCGCGGACATGACCTTCACCACGATGCGGTATTGTCCGGCCTCGTCGACCCGGAAAGACGCAGGGCCTTCCGCCGTTAGACGAACCTCCGCGTTTTCCGAAAGCGCCTGCGCGCCAGCAGCCGCAAGCGCCGGGTTTGCCGCGAACGAAGGAACCTTCTCTTCCGTCTCCGGCTCTCTAGAGAAGACCGGAGCGCTCATTAAGAAGCGGCAAATATTCATCGCGCAGCGCTGCAGCTCGCCGCGAGTCAAGGCGCCGCTTTCCAGGGAACGGATCGTATTATCGTTAAGCACATTAAACTCCGCGCCGTAGTTCGTCACAACCATGAACAGATCGTTCTGCGAACGGACCATTGCGCTCGTATTCTGAATATCGGAAGGCCCGCCTTCGACCGGATCGTTCATTCTCGCCCACCAGTCCGTCATGACGATGCCGGAGAAGCCCCATTCTTTGCGAAGAATCGTCGTATTCAGGTCGTAATTGGAGGCTGTCCAATGACCGTTCACCGGGTTGTACGCCGTCATGATGGAATTGGCGCCGCCCTGCTTCACCGCGATTTCAAAGCCCTTCAAATAGATTTCCCGCAATGCGCGCTCCGAGACGACGGCATCGACTTGTGTCCGGTATTTCTCCTGGTTGTTGCATGCAAAATGCTTCAGCGTGCCCGTAGAGCCGCCTTTCAATATCCCCCGCACACATGCCGTCGCGAACGCTCCCGTAACGAGCGGATCCTCCGAAAAATATTCGAAGTTGCGTCCATTCAGCGGATTGCGGCGAATATTCATGCCAGGCCCCAGCAGCGTATCTATATTATTGCTGAGCAGCTCTTGGCCTTCCATGAAATACAGCTCTTCCACCAGCTCCACATTCCAGGTAGCGGCAAGCAAAGTGCCAATCGGAACTTGAGTCGCTTTATGCCCGCTGTCCATCCGAATGCCTGATGGCCCGTCCGCCGCGCATGCAATCGGCACGCCGTAATGCTGAAGGCGCTCGCTTACCCCGCCGAATGCCGAAGCCGTACCCGGCGTGACGAGCGGACTGCTCATGCCTTCGCCCCTCACCATCGCGGCAAGATCCTCATCGCTGAGCTGCGCGATGAACGTCTCCAGGCTGATTGTCCCGTCGTGGACATCCTTCAGCTTGTAGCCTTTATCGCCGGTCTGCTCCAGCGTCTCAGGAAGGCTGCTTGCGATCCGGTCAGCCAGTGAAACGCTGCGCTTCGGCACCTCCTCATACATCAGCTCATACGAGCCGTCATCCTTCCGAGTCCCCGGCTTCATTCGGGTGAACGCTTCATTCGGCGCCAGTGCCTCCTCCAGCTGCTCTACAACTTGCAGCGACTCTACGAAGAAGCCGACTTGTCCGTCGACCGCAATTTCCTTAACATTCCGAACGCTGTTCCCCGCATAAAGACGATAAACTCCGGCTTCCAAGACGTAAGCCGAACGATGTCCGGTCACGCCGCCGTCATCATACGAAGCCATCGAATGGACAGGGAAGCTCACGGTGATAACCTGCGCTTCTCCAGGCTGAAGCTCCTTCGTCTTGCCGAATGCCGCGAGCGCCTTGGCCGGCTTCCCCAGCAAGCCTTGAGGCGCCTCATAGTAGACTTGGACAACCTCTTTGCCCGCATGCTCCGTGCCTGTATTCGTAACGGTAACGTCAACCTCGATATAGGCTTTCCCGTCCTTTACCGTGCGCCTCGCTTCCTTCGGATTCAGTTCGAATGAGGTGTAAGACAGCCCGAACCCAAATGGGAACTGCACTTTATCGGGACAAAACGTTTCAAAATACCGGTATCCGACATAAATATCTTCCTGGTAAAGGTTCTTAAACTCATTCCCATAATTGCGGGTCGAAGGATAATCATGAATCGAGTAGGCAATCGTATCGGTTAGTTTGCCGCTTGGCGTCACCTCGCCGGCGAGCACGTCGGCAATCGCGTTGCCGCCTTCCATACCGCCCTGCCACGCGTAGATGACACACGGAATCGGATGCCCGTACGCTTCGTCGTTCAACCAGCTCATGTCAATGATGTTCGAGACGTTCAGCACGACCGCCGTTTGCTCGAAATGAGCCGACACAACCCTCAGCATTTGCTTCTCTTCTTCCGTCAGCTGATAGCTTCCCGGTTCATCCGCGTTATCCTGGTCCTCGCCGGCGGTGCGGCCGATGACCACGATGGCCTTGTCGGACTTGCTTCTGGCTTCCTTCACCAGCTCGTCGGTGAGCGGCATCTCCTTCTGATGCCAAGGCTCCGCGGCCCAGCCCCCTCCGCCATTGTCGAAAGGATTCTGCTCGATCCACTTCTCATAGACCGAAGCCAACTGCTCATTTACGGTTATATTCGTTTTGCTCCGGAGACCGTCCAGCAGGTTGGTCGTATACGCCACATTCACGCTTCCGCCCGAGCCGGTGCCGCTCCGGTAATAGTTCACCTGCGTGCGGCCGAAAATGGATACGCTTTCGTTCGGACGTATAGGAAGAACTTGTCCGTCATTTTTCAGCAGGACGGCTCCTTCCGCCGCCGCTTTTCTGCTAAATTCCGCAAAGCCCTGTAAAGGAATTCCGTAAGTTGTCGCGCCCACCGTATCTCCTCCAAATTTTGTCGTCTCTATCAGTATAGCAAAGATGTATGTTTAGGAGGAATAAGAGTCTCCTAATCTAAAAATCAATGAATCTACCGCTTCATTTATCCAATCCTCTTAATAGTTTCGGAATAAGATAGATTATCTCCGGTGGAAGGGGGGAAATACGCATGAGTAAAGCAGAAATTAAGCATCGCGGCGGATTCGACGACTTTGATGATAACGGTGACGTTATTTTTGAAGGCGACGAGTTCGTATTCGAGGACGACGGTCTCGGCGGCGGTTTCGGCGGTCTCGGCGGCGGCCGCAGACGCAGAAGAATCCGCAGACTGAGACGTATCCTGAGACGTCTTATCAGACGCCTGCGCAGATTGATTCGCCTCGGCGGACGCCGTCGTGAGATCCGCAGACTGAGACGTTTGATCCGTCGTATTATCCGCATCATTCGCAGACTCGAAGACGAATTTTAAGTTTAAGTAATTTGAACGGCTAAATACAGAGCCCGTAAAGCTGGACATGCGTCCTCTTTACGGGCTTCTGTTTTACTGCTGCATTATTACTACGGCGTTGCTCCCATTCCAGTACCGCCTGTGCCGCCGGTCGTTCCGCCAGTTGCATCGCCGGTAGTGCCGCCAGTTGTACCGCCTGTAGTGCCGCCGGTTGTCGTTCCGCCCGTAGTGCCCCCGGTCGTTCCGCCATCCGTCGTGCCCGCGGTGTCTGGGGTTGCCGTCGGCGTCGGCGACGTTGTCGGCGCCGGCGAAGTCGTCGGCGTTTCCGTAGCGGACGGAACCGTAATAAGACCTCTTTCCGCCATCGTATTAATGATTTTGATGACTTCGGCTCTTGTTACCGGTTTGTTTGGCTTAAAGCTGCCGTCCGGGAAGCCTTCAACGATTCCGAGGTCGGAGCCCCATTGCACATTGTCGGCATACCATTCGCCAGTCGTAATATCGTTAAATTTTTTGCCGTTGTTCCCTGCATTGCCGCCTGCATTGCCATTGTTCCCGGCGTTGCCGTTGTTGCCCGCGTTACCATTCGCATTGCCATTGCCGTTGTTCGTTTGGTCTAACCCTCTGTAGTTGCCATTGTTATAATTGCGGTAATTCCCGTTGCCTAAAAGGCTTCGGTTGCCATCGTAATAAGAACGTGTCGTCATGCCATTTTGATTGTTCGTGCCGCCATTTGTACCGTTTGTGCCATTCGTGTCGTTGGTGCCACAGCCTGCAAGCAACATTGTAGACAAAGAAATGACTGCGAAAGGAATACCGATTTTTTTCAAGACGAACCCTCCTTAATGGGATTGGCTAATAGCTTCTCACCTTAGAGAGGGCTTTACACACTTAGATATTTCCTGCATTGCAAGTGCAAGCTATTCCGGAGGCTGCTCATAGACCGCGTACGTATTTCGTCCCGCTTCCTTGGCTTGATAAAGGGCAAAGTCCGCGTGTTTAATCAATTTCTTCGGATCCAGGCAGTCCGTTCCATTAAAGAAGGCTACTCCAATACTTGTCGTAATCCGCAGGTCTACGCCCTCGATGCTCCATGGCTCGCGAATCGCTTCCAAAATTCGTTCGGCAACATTGAGCGCATGCGCCTCCTCCCGAAGGTCCTGCAGAAGAATAACGAACTCATCTCCGCCGAGACGGGACACCGTTGTTGTCGAACCGGAAATGACATCGCTTTCCCTAATGCAGCTCTGAAGACGCTTCGCGAACCCCTTAATGACTTGATCTCCATAATCATGTCCAAGCGAGTCGTTAATATCCTTGAAGTGATCGCAATCCAGCACAAGCACGGCAAATGTCTTTTTACTTTCACGGTTCGAAGCGATTAACTGCTCCAGCCGACTCATAATCAAGCGCCGATTCGGCAGACCGGTTAATGAGTCATGATAAGCCATGTACTGCAGCAGCTTCTCATGCTCCATATGGTCGGTAACGTCACGCGAAACGACCAAGATATGATTCAGCCGGCCGTCTTTGGTTAACACCGGTGTCATGCTTGCATCCATCCAGATCCAATCTCCGCCCGCCGTCTGCTTGCGGATCACAACCTTCTCCGCTTCCTTCGATAACGTTAACCGGACAAAGGCCTGCTGCAGCTTCATAAAGTCCTCGGGATGCGTATCCATAAAGATCGTCTTCCCCAAATAGTCGGACGGCTCAAAGCCGAGCACGATATGATGCGACGGAGACGCATACGTATGAATGCCGTTCGGATCGAGCAGTTTAATGACATCAAGCGTATTTTCCGCAATCAACCGGAAACGCTCTTCGCTTTCCTTCAAGGCTTCTTCGATAAGCTTCCTTCGGCTGACATCACGCGAGACGCATAATATTTTCTCAATATGTCCATCCGCATCAAGGATCGGATTAGCGAACGTCTCTACATATAACGGCAGCCCATCCGGATTGTTCAGCTCTAATTTCGTTTCAAAAGCGACGGGCCTTTTGGTTTCCATTAGTTCTTTATATTTTGCCAAAACAGCCTTCTGATAGGCCGCATCGACCAAATTGCCGGCCATGTTCTCTTCATACTCAATCGGATTGACGCCAAGCACCGTCAAATACGAAGGCGAAGCATAGGTCACCTTCAAGTCCGGATCCACAATCGCGATCAGATCCGTCATATTTTCCGCGATCAGCCGGTATTTCTCTTCGCTTTGTTTCAGCTCTTTCACGGCGAGCTTCCGCTCGGTGATATCGCGGTAAAATACCGTTGTGCCGAGAATGGTGCCCTTCTTATCGTAGATCGGCGTATAGGAAGCCAAAATGTCCAATAGACGGCCATCTCGCGTCATACGTTTCGTCTCGTGATTGACGATCTTCTCTCCCCTTAAAAGCCGGGCGATAATCTCCTCGCGGTCATCATCCATACAATCGGGGACGATCGAAACTTGAGGATCCCTTGGGTCTTTCCCGATCATCTCTTGCTCCAAGAACCCGAACATCTTCTCAAACGCTTTATTGGCCTTTAAAATATGACAGTTCCGATCCAGCATAAAGACAGCCTCGGTCGTATTCTGCCAGAACGTTTCGAGCTGCTCCTTCACTTCGCGCAGCGCCTCCCGCTGCTCCTTCTCGACCGTTATATCTTTGGCAATGCCATACACGCCGACGATATTGCCGTCTGTCACGACGGGAATATTCTGCACATTGAGATCGACACGGCGCCCGTCTCGATGAATAATAGCGGATTCATACGATTGCGGCTGGCCTTGCTTCGCCAGATGAAATTGCTTAATCGTCTCCGCAATATACTCCGGCTGCACGATCGGCAGGAGCGGCTTGTCCTGCAATTCAGCGACGGCGTAACCTGCGACCTTCTCGAACGCTTCGTTCGCGCTCAGCAGCTTCCCTTCCAAATCGAGGGTGTATACGGCATCAGGGTGACGATAAAACAGAGATTCATAGCGCTGGCGGCTGATCTCCAGCTCACGCTCGGCGTCTCTTCGCCTCGATATATCCCGTACCAGCGTAAACACGTGGGTGCAGTTCCCCTGTTCATCGAAGATCGGATGGATGATCGATTCGCCATAATAATCCGTATTTCTTATTTTGTCCTCAAATATGACCGGCTGTTTCGTTCGGACGGCGCGAGCGGTCTGCTCTTGAAGGAACTCACCGAACTCGTTCGGGAACACCTCTTCGATCGTTTTGCCATAGGACTCTTCCGTCATGCCCGTAGAATGGAATGCCGCTTCATTCATCAGCTCATAGCGGAATTGGATGGCGCCGCCGTCTTGTTCGACGCTCATTAAGAAAATAAGGTCCTTCATCTGCTTAAAAAATTGATAGATCAATGGAGCATTCTGGATGAAAATTTGTTTGGAAAAGGATAACATGCCGCTCCACCGCCTTTATGTGTTTTACTATCCACTCTACATGATTCGACATGATTCGCCAATACGGGTTCTTTTTCCAAACGCGGACTCCGACTCTTCCGTCTCCCATCCTTACGGATATTTAGTCGGATGAAAGGCAAAAATACGTATGACTGCTACACCTGGAAGGAAGAACGCCGCCTATGGTCGTTGTGCTGTTTATTTGTTTGGCGTGGATATTCATCCTTATCTTCATCGGCCTGTTCCGCAAGCTTCCGCTTGTCGTCAATTCCTTATTATTTATGGCGATCGATATCGTCCTCACGAATAAGCTGACGATTATCGGTTTTAATTCGAGATCCTTCCAGCTGAACACAGGCATTCTTCCTTTTATCGCCCTGATTTTACATAACGACTTTATCGTTCCCTTCGTCCTGCTCACCTTTGCCAATGTTTTTCTCGCAACGCCAAAAATCGCCGTCCGCATAAGCATTGCGCTCTACGCGTTCTTCGTCCAGCTCCTGCTTGGTCTGGCTCTCCGCTGGCATAATATTCTCATCGATAAAGATTGGAATTTCGTCAAAGAATCCGTCATGATCTTGTTGCTCATGTTATTTACCTTGGTACTCGGGAGGCTCTTTCAACGAATGGCTAGGAAGGAGGGCTGGGTCCGTTAATGAAAACCATCATTTATGACAATCAATTTAACGGTAATGAACTATTTGTTCTTGGATTGATCATTGCAGGCTTCTCGATGATCTGGCTGCTGCCGAAAACCTTTTCGCCCCTGCAGACCATTTTTAATTTGATGATTGGCGTTACGTTCGGTCTTATTTTTGACCATACCCTCCACGTCCCGCCGTTCGATCTATACGATACGGGCGATTCGTCCAAGTATGAATGGTTCGATATTCTATCCTATTTGATGTATTCGCCATTTGGCTATCTCTTTATATATGGCGTTGAGCGGCTCAGGATAAATGGAATAACCGTTATCGGGTACATCGCCTTATGGACTTGCTTCTCCATATTGGTGGAGTGGCTTGGCGAAGAGGTTGGATTATTCCACTACAAGAACGGTTACAAGCTGTTATACTCCATCCCCATCTATTTGGTTCTGCAGAGCATCCATCTGGCGGCGTACCGTGCAGTGTTTTCGCCAAAGCGCTGGTTGCGCCGCCGAGTGAGATAAGCTTAATCCAACACGCCATCGAGCGTGTTTTTTTTCTTTTCTCCCCGTTCTGCAGGCCAGTGCGGACTTAGACCTAAGGCCAGCGTAAAGGAAATGCCCAGGAAGGTATAATCTGGATAAAAGAGAGCGGAACTGTAAACTAAGGAGCGGGAGAACCTTTTATGAAAAAGAAGCTTTGGCGGATCGCCGGCGGAATACTGGGCGCGCTTATCATAACGGGGGCCCTCAGCCTCTACTTCGTATGGCAGAATCAATTAGGGAAGGCGCCTGATCTGGACCCGGCCAACCGCGAGTTGTGGAAATCGCAAGCCTACCATTATATTCTCGAAACGGATTACCAGCATGTCACGCTTTACAATTACACGGCTAGCTCCGTTTTGCCTTTCGCCTACGGCCATATGGAGCAGGATGGAACGGTATGGATCGATAAGCTTCACGGAAACGCCCTCTTAAACCTGTTCATGTGGAGCCCGATGCCGATCGGCCGGTTTCAGAATGGCGAATTGATCGATGACATTGGCTATACGAAACATTTCGAACGCATAGATGATATGCCTGAAGCCGGTATTAATCGTTTCTCTAAGGATCCGGTCCAAAGCTTTGAGACATTCTGGCGAATCTTCGATGAAAACTATGCCTTGTTCGAGATTCATCCGGCCGACTGGAAGAAGCTTTACGAGGAGTACCGCACGCAAGTTACAAGCGATACCTCCGATAAGGAGCTGAAACGAATCTTCAAAGAGATGCTTCAGCAGCTCAATGACGGCCATACGCAGGTGATTGTCGGGATGAAGGGGATCTCCTCCAAGGCGGAGGAAGACCCTAGAACGATGTTTTATAGGAATCACAGTAAAGAGATAAAAGAAATCATTCGAAAAACGTACTTCCCCGAAGGCTTAAACCGTCAGCTTGGCGGGGATATCCGTTACGGACTGACTGAACAGGGCATCGGTTATGTTGCGGTCGACTCGCTCGACCATTTCGATATGAAGGAAGTGAACCCGGCTCTCGATCAAGTCGTCCAGCATGTAAGCGGCGCGGATCGCATCATCGTGGACTTGCGGTTGAACGGTGGCGGCTCGGACGCCTTCGGTTTGGCGCTCGCCAGCCGCTTCGCTTCCGGCGAAACATTGGCCTATACGAAAACAGCCAGGCACGATGCGGAATACGCCAGCTTCCTTCCGCCGACGCCAATTTATATCGAACCAAGCGAACAACGGTTTACTGCCTCGAAGGTCATCGTCCTCACCAGCCGCTTGAGCGCTAGCGCCGCGGAGACGACCCGTATGGCGTTCGGGGAGCTTGACAACGTCACCGTGATCGGCGAGACCACGTATGGCATATTCAGCGATATGATGTTCGGCATTCTTCCGAATCAATGGTTCGTTACGTTAAGCGGCGAAAAATATACGGATGCTAGCGGAACGTCCTATGAAGGCGCCGGCATACCGCCGGATGCTGAAGTCATCTACACCGAAGTCGATTTGGACGCGGGAAGAGATCCGGTCATGGCGAAAGCGATAGAACTCGCGGAGTAGAACTGCCGTGTTGGACAAATTCGTTGTCCGCAGCAAAATGAAGCAAGCGGTTTCCGGTAACATGCCGGAGACTGCTTGCTTCAGCTTTTTAATAGAGGATAGGTAAACTTATATGGCTACTCCTCCGCGTAGCGGTCGAATAGAAATCCGTCAATCATGCGGCGATCTGATTCCCATCAGCCAGCTATGCCCTTCCTCACAGCTGCTCGCCGCAAGCTTTCATAAACCGCATGAACATAACCATCAGCACGATCGACCAAATAAAATAAGCGATGGCCGCTGCGACGAACAATGGCGGAATGAGAATGAGAACATAAAGCAAAAGACCGGCGGACTGAAAAACGAGAAAGTACGTCCATTTTTGCGAAGCTTCCTGCTTCAGGTCGTACCGCCCCCGATTCACCGCCATCTCCTTGATGCCCATTAGCAAATGATGCATGATAACGAGGATGAGCACGAGCGACACTAGGCCTACTAGGATCCCGAGCGGATTAACGTTAATGCCTCCGCCTTGGGCAGGCCTTTCATAAACGCTGAACAAGGAGACGATTAGCATAACCAGATTATACATCTTTCCCTTAACGAAATAACCGCTATAACCGGAAAGCGCCTGAAATCCTAATGCGAACAGAATAAACCCCACCACGTCCGGCAAAATATCAAAGCCCTGAATCCTGAAGTCGAGCATCACGAACAAGAAGCCCCAAAAAAAATAGTTGAATCCTTCTTTTGCCATATGCCCCTCCTTTAATCCTTATTTAACCTATATACGGATCAAGGGTGGAAACATTTCACTTTTTTGTAACTTACATAAACCCGAGCCTTCGTGACTCCTCGTCTGTTAACCATTCACGGCTCTTTCCTTTGGCGTGATCCGACTTCATTTCGTCAATGATCCGTTCAACGTTCGCTTTGCCCTCATCATGCATCTTCCGCCGGCATCATTTTTAGTGTCATCTTATACTCCTTTCACCGCCGCAAGCGGACGGCACTTGGCGACGACGTCGGCAAGCCGCGCCTGCACGACGCTGTCGATAATTTGGTCTACATCTTTGTAAGCCTGAGGCGACTCGTCGATGATCGCCTCCAGCGCCCGGTGATTCACGACGATTTCATCGTCTTGGCCGATGCGCAGCGAAGAAGCGAATTCATTCACGGTAACAAGCTGCTTCGTCGCGTTGCGGGAGCGGACTCGGCCGGCTCCATGGCAAATCGAGTAGTAATTGCGGGCCCCCTCCGGAACCCCCGCCATCAAATAAGACGCCGTCCCCATCGAGCCGGGTATAAGCGCGGGATGGCCCGTTTCCTTGTAAGGCTCCGGGTTGCCGGGATGTCCGGGCGGCAGCGCGCGGGTCGTCCCTTTGCGGTGAACGAGATAAGAATCTGACCCGTGCGTTTCCTCGCAAGCGTAATTGTGCATCAGGTCGTACAATGTCGTTAGCTCCGTCTTGGATCCGAACGTTTCCCGAAACGCGTCCCGCACGGCGTAAGCGAGCAGGTGCCGGTTCACAACGGCAAAATTAAGCGCCGAATACATCAGGTTGGCGTACATCCGCCCGGCTTCGCTGTCCAGCGGCGCAAAGACAAGCCTAGGATCGGCCGTGCCAAGCCCCAGCCTGCTCATCGTCTTGGCTACCTCCGATCCACTGAACTGATTCACCGCACCGCCCCAGGCCCGGGAGCCGGAGTGGATCATTACGACGACCTGGCCGTCCTTCAGCCCCCACCGCTCCGCAATAGAACGATTCGCTTCATTCAAGCTGACGGCCTGGATTTCGATAAAATGATTGCCGCCCCCAAGCGTGCCCAGCTGGCGATGGGAGCGGTGCCATACCGGCTCCGGGATACGGTTTAACGCGTCTTCGTCAAAAGCAAAGCGGCTGCTTTCCACATGCGTCATGGATGTCGCCTTCCGCGGCGTATAGGCGTCCGGGACATATTTGCCCGGCAAGCCATGCAGTCCTTTCAGCAGCACATGCTCCAGCCGGATATCGGAAAAATGGCCTCTCGCGTGGTTTTCAACCGGAATCCGCCTCTCGATCGCCTTGACCAGCTTCCTGCGGAGCTTCACGTCCTGAAGATCCCTCTCCTGTAAGCTCGTCAGATGCACTCTCATCCCGCAGCCGATATCGCTTCCGACGATAGACGGCGACACGAATCCCTCCTCCGCTCTCCATACAGCCGTCGTTCCGATACAAGTCCCTACGCCAACATGGGCGTCCGGCGTGTAGCTCATATAACGGATATTCGGAATTTGCAAATTGTTGTTCGCCATCTCGAGCACCTTGGCCCCCATGGCATGGTATAAGTCATGATGAGCGAATACGTGAAGCTCCCCCGCAGGGAGATCGATTCGCCGATAATAGTTGGTATCCATATATACAGATCGATTCCTTTCCTCATTCGATGGATTGGCTCCAAAAAACACAAAAAGACCGTAAGCCTAGGTCGCTTACGGTCTTCATGCATGTGAAAGCAAAGGCATCCTCCGCTTTGGAGCGCGCGGAAAATTCCCTGTCATTTCAATGCTTGGGCCCGTAGAGGCCGAAGGACAATGAACAAACGATTCAGTTGCGGCATTACGGCGTCTAAGCAGTTGTACATTCCGATCATGTCGAGTCGGCCTCCTTTTCTGTAAGATATGGATAATAATAAACGCATCGGCTGACATTTTCAACGCAGAAAACAGCTATGAGACATTCTCTACCTGGGCTCCCCGGTTACCCTTTATCCTTCGGGCAAATCGAACAATACGAGCGCTCGCCCTCCGTCTGATAATAGAGACAACAGGTCTTGCGGATTCGAAGCGGCTGCTCATAATCCGGCAGCGTCACTTTGGGCGAGTCGAACTTGGCCAGCGGGTTCGATTTCTCGCCGAACAATTCGCCCGGCGCGGAGAGCAAATAATGATAGTCTTCTCGGATGCGCGCCTGCTGGCTTGAATCGGCCGCTTCGCCAATTCTTTTCTCATACAGCCAGTAGATGTTAACGGCCGTATTCTCCCACAGGGTGGCGGCCGAGACGCGGTTCGCCTTCGATATCGCGCGCCACAGCTTGGCTATGTTGCCGGCGAACAGGCCGCGGAGTACGCGGTCCCGCCATTCATGGCGGCCCCCATCCTCAGCAACGCTCATCTGCCAGTCGTTCAAGCGGAGCTTCGGTATCCAGACGCCATCCTCTCTAAACATCGACTCCACATGGCAGTTCTCGATCGACGCGTCCAACCCTTTGTTATACATGGTCATGGCGTACAGCACCGGCGTCGCGGCCATATAGCTGTACCGCTTGGCGAACAGCGACCCGCCCACCGAGCCTGCGGTTGCGCCGAACAGTCCGGATATCCGGCCAATATAGCCAGCACATTCCGTTTCGTCCAGCAGACGAGCTGAAGCTACGGAATGCGCCCGGTCCGCCGAAGCCTCGGAAGTTAACCGGAATTGAGCGGTTAACGGTTCAAGCTCTTCTCGTGTAAATGATGTTTGCAAGGCGATTGGCATCTCGCAGTTCTCCCTTACAGCTTATTGATGTCGGTTGCGGTAAAGCAAATAGATAAAGAACGGAGCCCCGATACCCGATACGAACACGCCGGCCGGAATATCCATAGGCAGAAAAGCGGTCCGCGCGACGATATCCGCAATAACCACAATCATGCTTCCGATCAAGGCCGATACGGGAATCAAATACACGAACGAGCGCCCGACCAGCTTCCTCGCCATATGCGGCGCGATAAGCCCGACGAAGCCGATCCCTCCCGCGAACGCGACGGCCGAGCCGGCCAGCCCCACGCTGATCGCCAGCATGACAAGCCGGTGCAGCTGCACCCTGACGCCAAGACCGGATGCCGCCTCATCCCCCAGCTCCAGTACGCCCGATGCTTTGGCGAACAATACAGACAGCGGAATGAGCGCCACGATCCAAGGTAAAAGCGAAAAAACATCGCTCCACTTGGCGCCGTATACGCTTCCCGTCATCCAAAGATATGCGCTGCTCGTCGAGTAATTGTCTCCCATAACAATCATCATCGTCGTCAGCGCCCCCATGCAGGCAGCCAAACCGATGCCGACCAGCACAAGGCGGACGGGCGTCACGCCCTTTTTCCAAGCCAAGGCATAGATAAGCGCGGACACGACCGCCGCGCCGGCGATCGCCGCAAAAGGCAGCCACTTGATGCTTACGCTGCCCGACAAGAACGTGATAAAAAAGACGGCGGCAAAGGAAGCGCCTCCCGTTACGCCGACCACATCCGGCGAGCCGAGCGGATTGCGGACCACCCCCTGCATAATCAGTCCCGCGGCGCCAAGCGCTGCTCCAGCCAGCATCGCCAGCAGCATACGCGGCAGCCGCAGCGTATCGATCACAAAGGTATGCTCGCCGTTTCCCGCGCCTAGCAGATGCTTCACCACTTCAAGCGGGTTCAGCATCGTGCTGCCGACCGACAATCCCGTCAGGAACAGAAGAGCGGTCAGAATGATCAGGACGGCGAATACCGTAACAAATTTTTTGAGCAGCATCGAGGTTACCGCTTCCGAACGGCTGCGATTCTCATAACGGAGGTCAGGATTCATGTTCGGCCGGCCCTCCTTCGTGCCAAGTAAATAAAAAATGGCGTTCCGATCAATGCGGTCATGACGCCGATCGGCATCTCCTGCGGCATAATGACGAATCTAGCCGCTATATCGGCCAGCAGCAGCAAGCTTCCTCCCAGCAAGGCGCAGTACGGAATGATCCACCGGTAGTCGATCCCTACCAGCCCGCGCGCGATATGAGGGATAATGAGACCGATAAATCCGATCGCGCCGCCGACCGAGACGGAGCCTCCGGCCAGCAAGACGATGACCACGATCATCGCGGTTTTGACCCAAATCGTTTTTTGCCCCAGTCCTTTGGCTACATCCTCGCCCGATGTCAAAATATTCACCGAGTGACCCATTACCAAAGCGGCGATCCAGCCGCCGACCATAAAGGGCAAAATCGGAAGCAGCATTTCGACCGACCTGCCGGCAACGGAGCCGGCGAGCCAGAACAGCACGCTTTCCAGACTCTGCTCGTCGGTGACCAGCACGCCCTGCGTTAACGAAACGAATAATGCGGTAATCGCTGCGCCCGCAAGCACGAACTTCATCGGCGACATCCCGCTTCTCCCGGCGGAGCCGAGCCCATACACCATCAGAGCGGCCGCCGCCGCCCCCGCGAAAGCGATCCACATATAATGAACCATCGAGCTTACCGAAAAGAAGGCCGCGGCCGCCACGATAAAAAAGATGGCGCCCGAGTTAATGCCGAAGGTGCTGGGCGACGCCAGCGCATTCTTCGTCAAAGCCTGAAGGAGCGCCCCGGCTATCGCCAGGCTCGCTCCAATGACCGCCGCTATCGCTGAGCGCGAAAGACGCGAAGTGGTAATGATGACGTGCTCCTGCACCGATTTGTCGTAATGGAACAAAGCTTCCCACACGACGCTGAGTCTGATCGGCGTTTGGCCAAAGGCCAGACTTGCCGCAAAAGCGGACAGGAAGAGAAGCAGCGCGAATCCCAGCCCCAACCATTTCGCTCCTGCTCGGGGAAATAAATGCGTCATCTTTATTTCTCCAGTTCAAAATGTTCGTACAGCTGATCCAGCAGCAGATTCGCGGAAGTGATTCCGCCGCCCAGATTCCATACGACCTCGTCGATCTGATAAACCTGGTTCGCTTTCACGGCTTTCAGGTTTTGCCAAAGCGGGTGATTCGTCCATTCCTCATACGTTTTCTGGACCGCCTCTTCATTGCCCGGATCGGATAGGAAGACGAAGAACACATCCGCATCCATACTTGGAATGCTCTCTTTGTCCGTCAGCTTCACAACGACTGTTCCTTTCTCGGCTTCCTCCTGCTGATAGCCCGAACGGACAAAGCCCAGCTCCTCCAGAATATCTCCCGCATAGCCCGTCACGTATATACGCGAATGGTCGGATCTGAAATTGAGCACCGAGGTTTCGATCGGCCACTGGTCGCCCAGCTTCGCCGCAATTTTCGTTTTGAAATCGGCAACCCGCGCATCCCAATCGGCAAGCAGCTTAGCCGCCTCGTCTTCTTTGTTCAACGCCTGGCCCATCATCTGAACCGTATCTTTGAATTTGAATACCGTCTCGTGCGTAATCGTCGGAGCGATTTGAGACAGCTGCTCGTAAATTTCCTCATGACGAAGCTTGGATGCAACAATTAAATCCGGTTTCAGCTTCGAAATTTCCTCCAAATTCGGCTGCGTCTCCTCGCCGACAAGCGGAATGCCGTCCAGATCCGCCCTCAAATATTCGTATACCGGCTGCTCAGCCCAAGACTCCACGATGCCGACAGGCTTGACGCCTAGAGCAATCGCGATATCGTTTGCGCCTTGATACAGCGTAACGACTCGCTGCGGCGTGCCCTTAATTTCCGTTGTTCCCATCGCGTGTTCAATCGTGCGAACATCCTGCGCTTCCGCTTTATTCCCGGCATTTTGCGCATTTTGGTTCTCGCCGGCCGTTTCCTCTTGCTGCGTTTGCTGCTCTCCCCCATTTTTCGGACTGTTTTGTCCGCAGGCCGCGATGACGAGCGCAACCATCAGTAATAACACCATAATGGCCGTTCCCTTTTTAGACTTGAACATGATAAACTTCTCCCCTTCAAAAATAGGTATAGAAAATATCGACCGATAATCATCTCGCAGATGCTTACATGGTGACGTGTATCAGAGAGGACTTGCAGCCTCATAATTGATAATGATTATCATTCTATGCATGATCATACTGGAAGGGGCTTCTAGTGTCAATGGCTTTTAATTAAATTATTTTCCAGTCATGCAAAAACCCGGCCTTGAAAGGCCGGGTCTAATGTCAGGGTCATCCTGATTGCGAAGCGACTTTTAAATTGAGAATGACTACGCCCGCGATTATGAGCAGAATTCCAGCGACTGTCGTTACACTGACAGTTTCTTTCCAAATCACGACTCCTACGATTGCAGTAATCGCGGTGCCTGCCCCTGACCATATCGCGTAAGCTGTGCCTAGCGGAATATGCTGCAGAGACAAGGAGAGCAAGTAGAAAGCGAGACCAAAGCTAATGACCGTCGCTATACTTGGATACAGCTTCGTAAATCCGTCCGATGCCTTGAGCATGGAAGTGCCCAACAGCTCACTCAAGATTGCAAACGTTAGAAATAAATAAGCTTTTATGCCGATCGCCTCCTAGTCTTTAGCGTCTACTGACAATACCCTCCAATAAAATGTCGACCATGTTCCCTAATGCCTTTTCGAGCGGCAGCTCCTTCCCGTCTTTAACCTCATCATCCATTAGCCGGTGCAGCGCCCCAACGTACATTTGAATGAGCAGCTCCATATCGAACGGGCGATAATCCCCGCTGTCTACCCCCATCTTCGCCAATTGCCGAATCTTATCCCATCCGTGATTAATATGATGATCGACCTCTTTCCATTGCTCCGGGTAACGCAATTTGAGCTCTTGCAGAAGTCTCACATCGATAAATACGCCGCGAGGCAGCAGCACTAGCATTTTTTTAAGCTTTTGTTGAATGGAGAGCGAGCTGTCGCGGTACACTTCCATTTCCGCTTGCTTCATATCTGCTATGGATTGCTCGACGATATAGCCGATGATCTGCTCCTTCGACTCGAAGTACTGATAAACCGTCTTCGTGCTTATGCCAAGCTGGCCGGCAATATCTCGAATGGAAAACTTCAACCCCCGCCGCATCATTTCCGAAAGGGCGGTCTGCGCAATGTTGTCTTTCATCCTTCACATCCGTTCATTTTTATTGTGCGGCTAAGCTAGCCCTCATTAACTTAGGAATAAAAAACAGCGGGTATATAAGCAGGAACACATTCGGAATCCACCAGAACGGGTCAAAATCATGCCGCAGCGCCCAGAACGCTATCGCTTGAAGTCCCGAGCAGAAGGTCAGACTTAACGAAATCATACATAGGGACGACCACGACGCGAGCTTCCTCTTATACATATAAAGACTTAAAAGCCCGGTCCATGAGATGACAAGGTCCAAAGGGATAAAGGACATATTCCACGCTACGAGCAATTCATTGTCGTAATCTTTATAAAGAAATTCCTTAGGAATAAGGTGTAAGCCGACAATGATCCAATACACGATAAACCCGACATCCGTCACCAGCATGAACGACCTAAGTACTTTGCTCACACGTCTCCCCCCTTCAAGAACGCGGAAAACAAGTAAACATTTTTGTTTTCTCTGGTTTCCAGACTACAACAAAAGTTTGATCGCGTCAAGGCAGCTTTGAAAAGACCGCACGCGCTCGCGCATATAACAGCTCGTCATGGGGAAATATGATGTGGAAGAAAATGTTAAAGAGGATGCTTGCTATGAGTAACGATGAGCTTCTGAAAAAAATTAGAGAGCTTTATCAGCAAAATGCTGAAACCAATGCGCAATACATGTCCTTGTGGACGGAAGAAATTTTGTTCTCCTGGAGATGGTGGGTCAGCGTTGTGCTCACCATTGCCCCTTGGGTTATTTGGGCTATTTTCCGCAAAAGAGGCAGTACGCTCCGGCTGCTTTCGATCGGCTTTTTTACGATGTTTCTGACCGCATGGATGGATTTTATCGGCGTCGATCTCGGCTACTGGTACTATCCGGTCGATGCCATTCCTTTCGCGCCTTCCTACATCCCTTATGATTTCTGCCTGTTCCCTGTTCTTATCATGACCTTGCTTCAGTTCAAGCCGCGCATTTCTCCGTATTGGAAAGCAGCTTTTTTCGCTATTTTCAATTCTTTTGTCTCAGAACCTCTGCTAGAATTTTTGGAGTTTTACGAAGAGCTGCGGTGGAGTCCGATGTACTCTCTTCCTATTTATTTTGCGATATACTTGCTCGCGTCATGGTTATACCATCGGAGGAGCTACAATCTATAACGAGGCTTCTAATCTCCCCAAGCATAGCGAAACCCGGCTTCTTTTCGGCCGGGTTTTATCATTCATCTCAAGACCCGCTGCCAGCAGAGCCTGGCTTGAAATCAGGCGGCGCGAGCAGCCAGCCCTTCTCTTGCAGCAATTTCTTCAGCGTAACGGAAAAGGCTAATTTTTTCATTTGAAATTTTGCAAATAAGGCCGCCACATCAGGACGAACCGACTCCGTCAGTCCCCTGCAAGCATAGTTAATCCCAAGCACAATATTGAAGCTTAGCAGATGCGCTACTTCTGCATCGGATAACTTGGCATTGTCCGGAATCGTTCGAAAGTCGCCCACCGCTTTCTCCGGCGTTGGCTTTGGAAGCGGAACCCCCTCCTTATTCAAAAACTCCTGCAGTTCATGAAGAATAGGACGGTGCACGTTGTTAATGACGTCTTCGATTCGATCCCTCAGCTGGGGGTCTTGCACAATATTGAAGGACACCTGCTCCCCGCGCATCGTCTGTTCGGTTGCCGTCAAATAGAACCAAAGATTCATCACTTCTCCGACATTCAGCGGCGGCTTTTTATCATCCATAAACGGATCGATCATGTCTTTCAATATCTCCAAAAAGTTCATTACCAAAGCTCCTTTTTTCGTTAGCTTCATCCTCCGCTTGCTTATTTATGCATAATTGGGTTAATCCCCAAAATATTTGTCAATCAGCTTCTCAGCCGTCCTTGTCGCCAATGCCTGAGTGGTCAAGGTTGGATTGACGCCGCCCAATCCGTTGAAATGTACGCTGTTATCGGCAATGTATAAACGGCTTACCTGAAAAGCTTCGCCGTTTTCGTCGACAACAACCCCCATCCTCATCGTGCTTTCGATATGAATCAATAAGGAAGCCGGCCAATCCGAAAGCTGCACTTTCCTGGCTCCCGCTTTATATAATAGATCTATTGCGATTTTAATAAGCTCTTTACGGTTTCTCCTCGCTTTCCGTCCAGGAACATATCTGATTTTTGGAAGAGACCCATGCTCATCCTTCAGCATAGGGTCGAGCGTAACCCCATTTCGCGAATCAACGTCATCATCCGTCAAAATAGCTATGCTGAGCGTTCTCCGGTAATTGAACATCCACTCCTGAAACTCCGCCCCAACAACCCAGCCTTGTCCGAATGCGGATATTCCGGCGGAGTAAGGGTGCGAGGCATAGCCGGCCTGGCTCAATCCAAAGCTCATAGAGCCGGTTAATCCGGGGCTTAATCCTGTCACCAGTATCGAACCTAGTCCCGGATAGTCTAGCCGCGCTCCCGATGTATGGCCAACAAAAGGCTCCGTACTCGTGCTACCCAGGACGGACATTAAATCTCTTTCGTCAAAAAGTCCCGTGACCCAATCCATATAATGGTTAACCATGCCTTTGCCTACCCACGGATTTTGAGGCAAGCCCGAATTCAGCCAAAGCCGCGGGCTTTCGATACAACCGGCAGCCATGACTACAGCTTCCGCCCGCAGCTCTTCCGTCTCGCCGGTCCACGTATCCCGGAATTGTACCCCGATAGCGGTCAGCCCATCTGCGGCGTGACGATCCGTCATAATCCGGGTGGCGAAAGCATTCGGCCTGATTGTAACATTTCCTGTCTGCAGCGCTAACGGGACGTAGCTGACATTCGTCGAGCGCTTCGCAACCTTATCCATAGAAGGGCCATGCGGACATCCATTGATACAATGACCGGCAAGCGTACATCCTTCCATTCTTGCTAGCTGCTCCAAAGAATAGGCCGGGTTCATTAAGCTTTTATTGGGGGGAAGAATGGCATTCGGCTGAGGGCGATAGCCCGGACTTGTCACATTCAGCGTCTTGATCAGCGGCCATCCCGCTTTTTTTGCGCCGTAGTAAAAAAGCTCTTCTTTCGCCGTCGTCGGGGCAAACTCAACCGGCAGCGTCGCTTCGACCTTCTCATAATAAGGAATCAGCTCGCGATAAGAGATCGGCCATATATGTTCAACAGCCTCGGGGAAAGCGCGGGGCGAGTTGGCCAAATACACCTGCGTCGTCCCTCCAACGCCGGCAACTTGCCATACAAAGCCCCGTTCTGATAAATTCCGAAACCATGGCGGCCGGTTTCTGTCCGCAGGCCCCCACCGCAATCTGCCCGTTATCAAGTCATTCATTTCACCTTCAAACTTTGTATATTGATTTCTGAAGAGCGCGATATCCAGATCCTTAGGACTTGAGCTGCTCCCAGCCGCGCCTCTCCGGCCCGGATCAGGCCACTGTGAATTGCCGTACCACGGGCCCGCTTCGAGGACTACCACCTTTAATCCCTTTTCCCCGAGCTCTTTGGCGACGACCGCCCCCCCGCCGCCGGAACCAATTACAATAACATTGGGATTATTCATAACCGTCGGCTCCTTTTTGATGCGGATATTTTAATAGGAATCCCCGAAGACCCCGGTACCCGAACGAAGGCCCCGGATACCCGCTCATCCGCCAGCCCGGCGGAAAGCATTCCACCCTCTGTTCTTCCGGCGGCAAGCAGCGGGTCCTTCCGTAGCCGAACCACTCCGAATAATAACCAAACATCGTTAATTGGTGTAACGATTCCATCATCGTTTGGATCAATCCGGGGTTGTTTTGATAAGGAAACGGCAGGGCATGAATAGGGATGGCAAGCTGGTTTATTAAAGCAATGGCCTTCAGCCTATTGATTCGCGATAGCGCGGAAAACGTTCCTCCTTCAGGATAAAGCATGCGGCTCACCGGATCGGTCATGGCGCCTATATGAACAAGCTCTTCCGCACCGGCATCCAGCATCACGGCTGTCGACATGGATAAGCTCATTAAAGGCTCGACAGGCATGCCGACGGGAATAAATTGCGAATGGTCGAGCTGCCGGATCACATACTTATGTACCCCCAGCTGAGCCGCCCCCACTATCTGAATGGAGCCGCCGCTTCCTTGAAAGACAGGGGGTATGACCGCGTCGACGGCCGCTTGAAAGGTTGCCTGCACATATCCGCTCGCCGTTCTTTTAACGCTTATTGAACGCAAGATACCGATCCCCCTTCATCTTCAAGCCGTTCCAACATCCTTTCCTCATTTTATAGATTTCAGGCAGCAATCATGTCTTTCATCGAAGAAAAAGGAGGCAAAGGCAAATTGGTCTTCTGATTAACGAAAGCACTTTGTCTCCAATCAGTTCACAAAAAAACCGACCGGATCCGGTCGGTTTTTCATGTTTAGCAGCGGCAAATCGCGGAAAGCGCCGGTTTTACTCCTTCACGGCGCCCAGCATAATGCCCGATACGAAGTATTTTTGCAAGAAAGGATACACGATCAACATCGGCACCATCGCAATAAACACTTTAGCCGAATTCAGCGTCCGGTTAGACAGCTCCGACAGCTTCTTATATTGCTCGGGGGTGAGATTGGTTCCGACCGGAATGTTGACGACAAGCTGCTGGATATAGGTTTGAAGCGGATAATTGGCGGAAGTGTTCATTAACACTAACCCGTTAAAGAACTCGTTCCAATGGTACACGCTGAGGAACAGCGCCACTGCGGCCAGTACGGGAATGGAGCATGGGATGTACACCCGAAACAGGATGGACCAAGGGCCGGCGCCGTCTACGACAGCCGCTTCATTCAGCTCCTTCGGCAAATTGCGGAAGAAGTTCATGATGAGAATCACGTCGAAAATCGGCACTCCGCCGCCGAGCACTAACGCCCATATCGTATCGATCAAATTATAGTTTTGAATGGTGAGATACCACGGGATCAATCCCCCGTTAAACAGCATGCAGAAGACCAGGATCCACATGAACGTATTGCGCAGCTTGAAGTCTCTCTTCGGCCTTGCCAGCGGGTAAGCCATTAATACGATCATCAGCAAGGAAAATCCAGTGCCGAGCACGGTGCGCTGGATGGAAATCCAGAACGCGTTAAAGAATAGGCTGTCGCCGAGAATTTCCTTATACGCCGCTAAGGAGAAGCCGATCGGGTAAAGCGTAACCAAGCCTGCGTTAGCGGCCGATTTATCGGAGATCGATACACAGAAGGTGTACCAAAGCGGGTATAGGCAGCTAATCAGCAGAAGGCCGAGGATGACGATATTGGCGATTTCGAACGTCCGTGAGCCGAGCGTAGTATTTCTGACCAATGCGGCGCCCTCCCTCAGAATACCGTGTAATCGGCGTAACGATACGCCAGACGGTAGGATATGAATATGAGCACAAAGCTGACGACCGACTTGAACAGACCGGCAGCCGTGGCGAGCGAGTATTGCAGATTTTGCAAGCCCAGCCGGTACACCCATGTATCCAAAATATCTCCGGTCGAATACACGAGCGGGTTATACAGGTTATACACTTGTTCGAAGCCGGCGTTCAGCACGTTGCCTAGACTTAAGACGCCCAGCAGCACAACCGTAGTCGACAGCGCTGGCAGCGTGACGTGCCGGATCAGCTGCCAGCGATTGGCTCCGTCAATGGCGGCGGCCTCATACAGATTGAGATTAATGCCCGTTAACGCCGCGAGATAAATAATCGCGCCAAAGCCGAACTCCTTCCACACATCCGTGCCAATGATCAGCTGCCGGAATATCCCCGCATCCGCCATAAACAATTTAGGCTCGAAGCCGAACATGCCAATCACCGTATTGACAACGCCGTAATAGCCGAAGATTCCGATGACAATCGTGGACATAATGACCCATGACAGAAAGTGCGGCAGGTAGACCACGGTTTGCACCAGTTTTTTGTAGCGCAAGCTGCGAAGCTCGTTCAGCAGAATGGCGAAAACGAGCGGCACGAGCAAATTAAGCACAATTTTACCGATCGCGATGATAAAGGTATTAACGATAACCGTCTTGCTGTCATTCAGCTGAAACATATATTTGAAATTCTCGAGCCCTACCCATTCGGATTTGAACAGTCCCGCTCCCGGATTGAAATTCTGAAATGCCATCAGAATTCCTACCATAGGCACAATACTGAACATCACAAGCCAGACCATACCCGGCAGCAGCATCAAGTAATAGTGTTTCTGATGGCCCAATTTTCTCATTACGGCTAACCTCCCGTCTTCCACTAGGTCAGTAAAGCTTTCGGAAGGCGTGGCTGCCTTCCGAAAGCTTATGCATGGTTACTTCTTCAAGAGCTCCGCGACCTCCGCCGTGATCTCGTCTCCGCCCTGCGCCTTCCAGTCCTTCACGAACTTGTCGAAGGTATCGATGGACGCTTGGCCCAGGATGATTTTCATCACGGTCTCATCCTCCATCTTCTTCAGGTTGGCCCATTTCGTTTCCATTGTCGGGGTCTGGTTGTACGTCACGCTATAGACCTTCTTATCGATCGGAATCGTTGCGAACGGACGATCCCCGATCATGATAGAGTACAAGCGCTGGAAGTCGCCGAAGTTCGTCATGTTGAAGTTGCCGACACCTAGATCATCGTACGGAGGCTTAATGACGTCCTTCACCTTTTTCGCGTCCGCATACATCAGCTTGTACAAGCTGTTCGGCTTATTGTAATCCTCCGGGTCGGTCTCGCCTTTCAGTACCTTCAGAAGCTCGGCATACTCGTATTCCGTCTCATTGGCCGCGGCCATGACGTTGCGAAGCGGATACCATCCTACGGCAACCGACAAATCAAAGGTCGCTTCATCGCGCACAAGGGCGTTATTCATGATAAGGATGGCCTTCACGACGTCCGGCTTCGCGTTTTTGCTGATCAGCGTGTAGGTGCTGCCCGTCGTCTTCATATGCACATTCCACTTGTTGTCGTCGGAATAGACCGGGTAAGCCTGCCAGTTCGCAGTCGGGTCGTTTTTGAAGGAGTCCCCGTTGCCGTAGCCGCCGTTCCACCATGGACCGAAGAAGATCCCGGCTTGATTGGCATTGATCGGATCTCCTACGTTGTCGCGTGTCCCCACCTCGGGATCAATAAGCCCTTTTTTGTACCAGTCGGCCAGCAAAGCCAATGTCTTCTTGGTATTTTCCGTCGTCGTTCCGTACGATACCGTTCCGTCGCCATTGTCAAGCCAGTAGCCCGGATACGCATCGTTTGCGCCAAAAATCGGATCAAAGCCCCCCATATTGTTGGAGGAAACGAGGAATGTGGCATAAGGGAACGTATTTTTGGAAGGACCGGCAATGCCGATTGTTTTGTCCCCGCCCATCTTGTTATCGATAAACGCTTTCGCCGTCTTCTCGATATCCGCCAGCGTCTTCGGCACCGGCAGATTCAGCTTGTCGAGCCAGTCCTTGCGGATCCACATAATATGAACGCCGTCGGTGTCCACCGTAATGTTCGGAAGCGAAACCATTCGGCCGTTGTAGCTGGCGTTCTCCATCGCCCGGCCCTCGGTGCTTGCCATAATGTCCCTTACCTGCGAGGACTGATACTGCTCGAACAGATCGGTAATATCATACAGCAGTCCCGCGCTGGCGGCTTTGGTCATGAAGGAGCGGTCGTCGACGACCATGCCGTCAGGCAGCTTGCCCGATGCGATCGTCAGGCTGACCTTCTGCTTGAAGTCGTTGCCGGTGGCGGCGGTCCAATCTACAATCACGTTAATGTTGTACTTTTCCTTCAAGTAACGCGTGTATTGGTTGTTGCTTACGCTGTCGCCTTCCGGCAGCGTTTTGTCCGTCGGATCCACGACCATGCCGATATGCACGTCGACAGGCTCCGGAAATTTGTAGAAGGCCAGGTCATCCCCCGAAAGTGTAGATTCTGGCGAGCTCGAATCCGGGGGTGAAGACGCTTTCAAATCATTCGATGAATCATTGGCGTTCGTACAAGCGGTTAAGCTTAGACCGAGCATTGCGACGGAAAGCAGCATTGCCATTTTCCTTTTCATCAAATCCCTCCCCTAATGAATGATGAACAATTGTTGCCTCGTAAGCGCTTGCATCACTTCCTGCCTTTTTATTGTACATTGGAAGCTGAGAAAAAAAGTCAGACGGATGTGCTGTGTTTTGAGGGCAGATATGGGGCTGGGTAGATATTTGTTCGATAAGCAGCTGTCATTCGTCCCCCCGGTGAAATTGGGCCCGGAATTCAGAGGGCAGGAGACGGGTCTGTTCATAGAAGAGCTGGGAGAAATATTTGGAATCGTTGTAGCCTACGGCATGAGCTACCCATGCGATCGACTGATTCGTTTCGCACAGCAGCCTTTCGGCGGCTCTTATCCGCTCTTGCCTTAAGTGGTCGTTAAACGTCGAGCCCGTCAGCTTCTTAAAGCATTGGCAGAAATAACTTCGGCTCATATGCACATGGTCGGCGACATCCTCGGCATGCAGCGGCTTCGACGCGTGCTCGCGGATGAACAAGACGGCCTTCAGGATGCTGGTTGTCGTATTGGTGAAATCGGTGGAGGCCGCAACCTGCGCATAAATGCGTTCCCTGTAATCGCGAAGCCATTCAACTGCCTCGCGTACGCCGCTAACATCTGAGCGAAGCTCGGCAGGAAGCGGAATAACGGCTTCGATTTGCGACAGGACGCGCATGAACAGCCCTTCCAGACGGCGAATTGAAACATGGGCTTCTACGGTCTGCTTGCACAAACGCTGAAAGACGGATTCGTTATAGAGCCAGTAGAGCAAGCGCCATTCCCGCTCCAGCCTTTGCCACTCCCCTTCTTCCTGCGAGCCGGCATTCTGCCCTGCTGCAGGCTCGGAAATCGTTAACGTTGGAGGCGCCGCTGGGCGTCCCGTCACTTCTGATATTCCTGTCATTTGCTGCTGAATTCTTTTTAAGATTTGCTCATCGTCCTCGGACTCCAGACGCACCTTCGATATATAATCGAGCACTCCCATGCGGTAAGCGGTTTGCACATTCTCGAATTCTTCGTGAAAAGATAAAATAACGGCTCGCAGGTCCGGAAATCGCTGCCTCGTCACTTGCAGCAGCTCCATTCCCGACATAACGGGCATCGAAAGATCGACGAACATGAGATCCACCTCATGCTTTTCCATAAACTCCAGCGCCTTCGCGCCGTTCGCCGCCTCCCCGACAACCGTCATCCCGTGATTGGACCATGGCATGATCGAAATCAAGCCTTTGCGGGCAAGCTTGTCGTCATCAACAATTAATACACGGATCAAATCGCTCTCTCCTTTCTAGGATGGAGAATAGGAAGAGTTAACGTAACCGTTGTGCCTTGATTCGGGGTGCTTTCTATACCCATATGGGCCTTCTGGCCATAAAATGATTCCAGCATGGACCTTACGTAACGAAGCCCGATCCCCCAGCCTGTCTGCTGCTGATCCGGCGTGTCGCGCTGCAGCAGAGCAAGCGTCTCCCGGCTAAGCCCCTTGCCGTCATCGCGGATCACGATGCGCACCATCTGCGCCGTTTCATCGGGATACATACGGATGTCCAGCTTGCCGTTATCATCTAGGCCATGACAAACGGCATTTTCCACGATGGGCTGCAGGATAAATCTCGCGACAGGGCTGTCGAGATAGCCGCCTTCCGCAATATCCAGCGTCACCTCGAAATCATGCCGCATCTGCTGGAGCTCCAAATAGGTCCGCATAACCTCTACTTCCGACCGAAAGGTCGCTTTGCCTTCCGATTTTCCCAAGTTGTAGCTCAGCAAATAAATTAACGAGGACACAAACTTCTCAATCTCCGCCTGCTTATGCATAACCGCCAGCCATCGAACCGAATTGAGCGTATTCATCAGAAAATGCGGGTTGATCTGATAAGCAAGCTTCTCGATCTCCAGCTGATGCCGGCGCTTTTCCTTCTGCTCCACATCCATAATGAGCTGCTGAATTTGCCGCTTCATGATGGTGAACTGGCCGAATATCCGGTCAAATTCGTCGATCCCCGTATGATATTGCCTCGCGCCCATGTACCCTTTGCCGAACGTCCTCATCTCCTTCTCGATCAACTGAAAGGGTCTGTTAATGAGCCTTCTCAATAGCAGCGTGAACATAAACATCATCAGGAGGGCAATCGCCAGAATCCAATACATATGATTTTTCCACGTATAGAGCTCGTGATTGTAGTAGGCGACGGGAAGAAGCAGCGTGAGGCCATAGCCGTAATCGCCTGTCATCCGGTTCCATACATAATCGCCCGTCATCCCCGATTCCCCGCTCAGCGCGAGGCGTTCGCCGGCCTCGAAAGCGGAAGCGTTGCTGCTGTAGGTGACCCTGCCCGCCGTATCGGAGAATAGAAGCGTATAGGGCATATTCAAGCTTTCGGTAAGCGAGTTCATTTCGAAGGTGATATCCGATTTGGCTTCCACATAAACGACTAGCTCCGTTCCATCCGAGAAGGTAACCTCCCGCGTCACCGACACAACCAGATCATCGCTGAATCGGCATAACGACTTATGCGGGGAGTGGTATTTGAGCTCCCCGCTACCCGCAACCGCCGGCAGCGATTGCAGCGTGAAGTCGCCGCGCAGCGGCAAATTCGAATACGGGGCTTTCCCGCTTGCGGGGTCATAATACATCACCAGCTCCAGAGCCGGATTCGAGAACGTAATCAATCCGATATTGTAGGAAATGTCGAGGGAAAGAAGACGCTGGCTGTACGTATCCTCGGTTGAGATATACGTCTCCATCAGGTTGCCCACCGTGCCTTCCGGAGTCATCTGCTGGGTGACCTGAAGCAGGTTATTGTACATCTGATTCAGCTTTGATGTTTGCTGGTACAGATCAAAAGCCATAGAGGTTTGAATTTTATCGCGCTGCATCGTGTAGATCGCATTGTAGGATACTGTCGCCATCAATACGGCGCATCCTACAAAGCCAATGGTCAAAAACACCATAATTCGTTTGCGGAGAGAGGAGAAAACAAAACGGTTACGCAGCATGGACAGGAGAGTTATCTTCCTATGAGCATTTCCCGGAGACTTTACAGTTCGATTCCCGTGCACCTCCACCACCTCACAACAAGTATGGAACACAATATTCGCTGTCCGGCAGGTTTATCCTTCCTTGCGTGCGAGCGAAAACCTGCGATTCAACTATCTCGCGGCGTTAATATCAAACCTCTTCCCGGCGCAGCCCCGGCGATCTTCTGCGTGTATGCCCTTCCGGCAGGCCGAACAACTTCGGAGACAAATTCGACCTTCGAGCTTTCAAGAAACCCCCAATATTTTACATTGATGAACCATTTCCACTAGAAGCTCGACTCCAATCTAAATGATGATCAGCGTACCCATAACGATTCACAACGCATACGCCTCAGAATAGGAGAAACCGACCTGAACCGGTCGGTTTTTTTGCTTTGTTTTGCGAGGGCGGTTAGAGAATGGCTGCACGACGGCACTGGTAACCGTTGGTATACCAAATATTATCCCTTTGGATAATAGGCAGGAAGCGGCTGAGCCAATAAAATTATGGTTGTATCAAATTGGAAGGGGTTGGAATCGTTTCTATTAGCAGTAAGTATGGTCGAATACAACATTTCAGGAGGAATACAATCATGAACTATTGGCAGTCCCATTTTCGAAACAAAGTGTTGGCTTTAGTGATGACCGGCTGTTTTATCTTTTCCGGATTCGCTTTTGGGTTCGGCGAGACCAAGCCGCAAGGTATTGAGATTAAGGAGTTTAGTTTGCTGGATACGGCTTCCGACATCGTAGGCTCCGATTACTTTGAACCGGAGGGCTATAAGGACGGACATTTCAAGCTGAAGCTAAGTCTTGAGCAGAAGACCGTTATAAATGCCATCGTACTGCGGACGACGGATGCTTACGGGAAGGACAACGCTCATGGAATATGGCGAACGAACCGCGTTACCGCAGGTTGGCTGCTTGGCATCGTGCAGGAGAAGACGGTCAAAACGGCAACGGGCGAAACGACGGATCGTGTCATTATTAACCCTGGTTTCCGAAAGGACGTCAAGGAACCGGTCGGCGAGTTCGAAGGCGACTTAACATTCGATCTGTATGCCAGCAACAATGGACACAATGGTTCCATTAATGAGTCCCAATATTTTGTGCTTGAAATTGAGACGCCGCAAGGCACGGTCTCATCCGAGCCTATCAAATATAAGGAGCCGATGACCGCGAAGGATCCATCCCCTCCTAGCAGCTCAAAGCCAGACCCTGCTCCTAGCTCAAAACCAGTCCCAACGCCTAGCTCGAGCCCATCAACTCCCCCTGCTGCAGAAGCCCAAAAGATTCACGTTTTCTTTAAGGGGAAGGAGCTGCAATTTGACGGCACGCAGCCCATTATTAAAAATGGAACGACGCTGGTTCCGTTCCGTAAGCTGTTTGAAACATTGGGGTTCAAGGTGGACTGGATCGAGACCAAAACGTATCGCCAGGCGATCGGCACGAAAAGCAGCCTTACGATTAAGTTAACGATCGACAGCAAAACCGCGAAAGTAAACGATAAGGATGTCGCACTTAGCGTACCGGCACAAATCATTTCCGGCAAAACCATGGTTCCTCTGCGCTTCATATCGGAGAATAGCGGATATCAAGTATCATATTCCCGCACGGGCAACATCACCACGATTGAAATCAACAATCCGGGTACGGGCACGGATCAAGAGCCGTCTGCTCCTGAACCGACAACGCCGGACCTCACCGTTGAGCCTTATGTTGTGAAAGGTTATCTTCTTGACGCTGAAGGCAATCCTATTGCGGGCGCATCGGTTTATGCGGACAATACCTTGCAATATGACAGCAATATTTTAGGCACTACCGACGATTCAGGATATTACCGCTTGGAGCTTCCTCCTATCGCAACGACATGGCGTATGGGCGCGCATTTCAGCAAAACCATTGAGGGTAAAACCTTTACCTACGATATTTATGCGGATGGCGACCAGCCTTTTGCCGGCAATTCCGGAGCGATTCGCAATTTCACCTGGGTGAACGGGGATGGTTATATCTTTGTTTATCCTGACTTTTACTCGTTTGGCGACGATCTACCCGAATTTGACATCAACGATGTAGAAATTACGCTTACGCCTATTCAAAACGGAAAAGCCGGCAAACCGATCACGAAACGGGTGGGACAGGTGAATGACGGCAATGGCATAGACCAGCTGCCGATCGCCCGTTATAAGGCGACGGTAAGATGGCTGCCGGAAGGACATGATCCTATTCCTATGCTAGTTCGACTCAACAACAAAGGCGAGTATGCGGAATCGGTCGAATTTACTTTCGGAGACTCCGTATCGGGGGCAAATACTCTAGACTTTAAGCAGGAGCTTGAAATAAGCGCGCCGTAGCACGCGGGACGCCCCTATTCTCCTAGACTTCTTGAAGTTCAAATCAAACCCCAGACAAAGCAAGACCCGACCTGAACCGGTCGGGTTTTCATGTTTAGCGGAAATCTTGATCTAGCTGCTTGGATGCGAAATCAGCGAGGAGCCGCTACGTCGAGCGGTTTTATATAGCTTAAAAACTAGACAGATCAGGATCAAATTTACGAATACCGAAGCCCATCCGGCTACATTCGACCAACCGAAGGATGACGGCTGCTCGGTCCAAACAACCGTATCCGTATGCTCAATCAGCATAAATGCTCCCATATTCCAGCCCCAATGAAGGGCAATACTATGCCATAATGTTTTGGATCTTATACATACAATGGAAAACAAGAAGCCCGACGCTGCAAGGTGAAATAAATACGGTGAAGTCACAAGCGATTCCCATTTGGGGAGATGAAACAAGATGAAGAGAACCAAGGATCCGGCCACTGCTGTAGCTGCCGAATATTTGCGCAATAAATTCGAAAGCACAAATCCCCGGAAAATGACCTCCTCCGTCAATGCAATATAGAACGTCATCAGGATGCATTCCGCTATGGCAGCCCCGACCTGCATGAATGGCGGCATGCCTATAAACTGAATCCCGCCAAGTCCAAGCCGTATCGCAAAAACCGCCCCATACGATACCAAACCCAACAAAAAGAGATAAATAATGGTTCGCTTTCGCCAACCCTTCAGTTCAACATATACTTCGGATAGCCCTCGCCTATTAGCCCATTTAACGAGCAAAAGAATGATACTTGCGGCAATAAATGCGCCGCCCCACCAGATCCACGTAAATTCCCCTTCTCTGGCGAACAATCGTTCACCAATCCAAGGAGACATTTGCAGCAAGCATAACACTAGGAAAATCAAAGTCCTCAATTCAAATGTCCAACTCTCGTTATGGAATCAATCGGTTTATTATATACCGAATCTTATGGAGTCACAATCCATAATAGCTGTATGATAAACGCAAAAACCCGACCTGATCCGGTCGGGTTCTTCATGTTTAGCGGCAGCGAGGGGAGTTGGTCCCCTGTCCGATGAAATCGCTGCTTAGGCTTCTAAGAGCGTGGCAGGTATAGAGGTCATCGTGAACCGCTTACTGAGGCGCCTCTTTTGGATCCTGCAATACCTTGTCCGTCACTTTCGCTTTTTGCTGGTTTTTTCTGAAACGCTTTACCTGCTGATCCGACGACATTAAGATGGGCAGACTTCTCTGACTGCTGACCATGGGCGACTTGCATAGCGAGCATACGGGAACTTCTTTGAACGAGAAATCTTCTCTCATCCAGCTAGCGCAGCCTGTATTCGTACAGGACCAAATCACGGTCATTTCTTCAGGCAGATTTTCCAGCGGTTTATTCCAAGAATGCAATGGACCTTCCTCCTCGAATGAATGTCGCCTGGTGCGCGTCATTTCTTAAAATAAAATCCCCAAACACCAAGTTTGGGGATTTGGGAACTTCTCTTACAGTTTTACGACATTCTCAGCTTGCTGCCCGCGGTTACCCTGAACAACGTTAAACTCTACTCGTTGGCCTTCGTCCAACGATTTAAAGCCGTCGCCGACGATCGCGCTGAAATGTACGAATACATCCCCGCCGCCTTCAACCTCGATAAAACCAAAGCCTTTTTCCGCGTTAAACCATTTAACTGTTCCTGTTTGCATAAAGAAACACCTCCAAATTTTACATGACCTTTCTTATTCGGCTACAAATAAAAAATTCACATATTGCACAAGGTTAATATAACGAATCAAAACATTAACCCTCTGCAATATGTGAATTCAGGTCAAAATTCCAATATGTTTATAATAGCACGTTTCTCCCTGAATAGCAATTCTTACAGCATCAGAGTAAACCAACTTTATTTTTCCATACGAATGTTCCGGCCTGATCCAGCCGCCCGTCACGCTTGCGCAATGGCCAATAGCCCGATTCCAATACAAAGACATAACGGAGAATACAAAATCGTATCCCACTGCGCGAACAACGTCCCTTTCCGTTTTTTGAAAAAACCGATCCACCTAAAATCTCCAATCGCTCTTAGGATAAAAACAGCGGATAAACCCCATCGTCCGTACGTAAGCAGCCATTTCGGAAAAACAAGCTGCTCCACCGCTCCTCCGAATTCCAGCACAAACCATGCCGCCATTAGCAATAGCCCCGCCACAACACCTGTCGCAAGCTTCGAAGGCCGAAACAACTTCGTCGAACCGTCGCTTGGGACCGCCGCTTGAGTCCCCCTTCTTCCGCCCGCCACCCAATACCAATGAACGGCACTCAGAAATAACAATATTCCGCCTATAGCCCAATTAAGCACAATGATCATCGCACTTCCTCCTTATAGGCCGAGTAACTGCATTCGTAATTGTTCGATATGAAGACGCAGCTCTTCCTCGCCAATCCGTTGGTTTTTATGCCGCTCATACCATCCCAAATAATAATGATAGAGGATGAAGGACTTGGACTCAGCAGTCTCAGATGACATTCCGGCTCTTACAAAAAGCTCTTTTGCGTAATTCATCCTCGTTCGCTCGATCGTAGCCAGTTCGGTTTGGAAGGACTGCGATTCCTCGCTCCATTTTCGCAAATAAAATAAGAAGTCGCCTTTCCGCGTCGCGGAAAACATGTGCTTCAGCATGGTCGTTATTCTCTCCACCACATTCTCAGGTGCGGAGGAGGAGCGTATCACATCTTCCGTCGCGATCTCGCTCCAACGTTCGACGATACGCGCGATAAAATCGCTCCGGTCTTCGAAATACCAATAGAAGCTGCTTTTGCTGCACCCCAGCTCCTTTGACATTTGATCGATAATCAACCCTCTTTCTCCGCTATGGGCGAATTTCTCTATCCCTTTCCGGATCCAATCCTCTTTGGTTGCGATTACCTTCGGCATCCTCTCACCTCTTTTTCTGTACGATATCGTCTATAAAAATAACTATACCCTCTGAATGCGAAGAAAAATATATCTGTACGTTATCGTACACAAAAAATACATAAAGGCCGCCTCCTCCCTGGGAGCATGACGGCCTCACTTTAAATAGCAAAAACCCGACCTGATCCGGTCGGGTTTTTCATGTTTGGTGGAGGCGAGGGGGATTTGAACCCCTGTCTGTCCGAAGACCACGCCACACGGCTTTCTACGGGTGTAGTCACGAATTAGATGTCATCACACGGACCGGCTGCTTTAGCCTAGGATTTAACCTCATGACTGAAATCGATGGAACAGGCTCTTGAATAGCGGCTGCTTGAACAATGACTTCACAATGAGATACCCAATTACTGCACCTAATGTGTTCGCCAACAAGTCATTAATGTCTGTGCTTCTTCCGTTCCCTAAGGTAACCCGAATCAGCAACTGCAACAACTCGATAGAAAGACTCATCATAAACCCGAATTTTGCCGCCGTCTTCGCGGAAGCAGCCGTCTTCATACGGAGAAAGGGAACATACATTCCTAAGGGGATTAGCATAATGACGTTTAAGACGAACGTCTTTACATCGATCGTCAAGATTGGAATCCAATTCACCGTCTTATACCAAGGAGTCTGATTCGCATAAAGTCCTATATTCACGTCGATCGGGAAAAATACGAAGTGAATCACTCCGCATAGATATATTAGCAACGAGACCAGCATCACGAATTGAAGTGTCTTTTCCTTCCTTCCATGACGTTTCATCCAAAAAAATAATCCCAACAGCCCGATTATAAATATGGGACCAATTACATACCAAGACGGGATCGTAAACATCAACGCCGTCGACTCGTTCATATGATTTTCCTCCTGTACAACTTTCTTTGTACACGAGTATAACGGGTAGAAGTAACTATTTTATAAAGAGGACCTTAAGAAAACCTGAAGGTATATCCGCAATGAACAAACGGGCGTAAACGCAAAGAAACACCTGTACGGTGCCGTTTCACTAGGAACACAACAACTATTTCGTTTGGACGCCCTATAAAGATAAAAAGCCGCCATCAGGCGGTGGAAGAGTACTTGCATCGGTTCGTTTGGCGATGATTTCGTCGAGCTTTAATGATGCGGTAAGAGAGCTTAATAAGATTCGGCACGGAAAATACTTTTTCAATTAAATAGGAGAACGCTGAACGGTTTCCTCGTTTCGTATTGCATGCCATACAAGCAGCGAGTAAGTTTTGGGGAAGATCTGAGCCGCCTTTGCTTGAGGGGACAATATGATCTACCGTCGTTGCGGGACGTCCGCACCACAAACAAGTGTATTTGTCTCGTTTTAATGCAGTTTTTCGATAGTCACGAAATGAAAATGGGTTGTAAAGTAATTGGATTGTCTGCTCGTCGATCCAGACGGCACGAGCTCGGTTAACTTCCCGCCAAGCCCGGTCAAGCACGCATGGGGTTAGTTTCTGACCATCCACATTGAGCACTGTTATCATATTCAATCGCCTCCCGAGGCCTAATTTAGACATAACCACAGAAAAATAGATTATTAAATACGTGGTTATGTAAGTTGGGGACGATACGTTTAATCTGCAATTTCACTCTTAAGATGGCAAAAACCCGCTCTGGGAGCGGGTTTTCAGTATGGAGGCGAGGGGATTTGAACTCTCGTCTCCATCTTTTTAATTAATGTTATCGAGTTACTGATTAACCCAAAAAACCTTACTTCATACGGGTTCTCAGCAATCTATTTGTTATCCAGTATTAAATGATTTTAGCCATATTTATCTCTTTTTAGAGCTCTTGTCGATCATTGTCTACTCAAAACAGAGGGGAGTTTCCGACTAAAAACGCATTATTTCATTAGATCTCATCCTATTTTGGGCTTAGATTTACTACTTAGCTCGAATGGATTAAGATATCAATTACATTTTTTTAGAAGAGACTTCCTTAAATCTGCCGTTGTAACGACATATCCACCAGAGCTCTTTTCACTACAATGCTAATTTAGTCATTTCCATAATCATAATCGTAATCAGGTTCCTCTTCGGTAGTTTTTGTAAAAACAATATCTTTAATTACAATTTCCACTTCTTCATAACCAATTAACTTCAAATCACAATACCTACAATGTACTTCTGTAGTGTCATAATAATAAGTATATACCGCATGCCAAGGGTTATCTTCGCTTTCTCCCTCGCAAACTTTGTCATTAAATTCCCCGTATGCTAATGCAACATTATTACACGCTGGACAAGGTATCAATTCTTTATTGTCATCTACGTCATAAATAATATGGGGTTGGTCAAATTTATATTTTTCTCTATAATTATTTCGGCAAGCATCCACCCTTGATTCAACAATGGTTTTAAGAGTAGCCGAATGATCAGTAATAATTTTCAAAGCTCGTATTGCTTCATCACTGCCTATCCACTCGTCTAAATTTTTTCCTTGAAACTGAAGAAGAATCACACAGATTTCCCAAAAATGAGGTAGTATTAAATCTAATCTAAGTCCATCAAAAGGTAACAATCCTGAGTGCAGTTCTGCATTCCTTTTGTTTGCTAACGACATGCAAAAATCCTTTTTCTTATGATCGAATTTTGGAATCGAAAGATTTACATGTAGTCGTTCGAAAACTGTTTTTGCTTGAATCGTTTTGAAGTCGTCATGATTTTTATAGCCACAGGCAACTAATAATCCCTTAGGGTCGTTTGGATCAACCACTAATGAAGGGTGAATGAAAGCCAATGTTGCTTTACCTAATAGTTCTAAAGATAAACTCGCCCATAGCAAAAATTCTGACATGTCGGATTCATTTCTCTTAGTAATTCCTTTATTAATAAAAAGCTTAGATTTATTGTATAGATCCATGTATTCAATTCCCAAAGCTATCTCTCCCTAATCGAAATTCTGAGCAGTAACCTATCGGTATCTGTCATTTTACTATTACCTCTACCGTGTAGAAGCCTCCAGTTATCAATGATCAAAAGATCTCCGCAGTTCCATTTCACTTCATTGAGATCTCTCGGACATATTAAATTATCGATTTTAGTTAATAGTTCCGTTCCAACTGACGACGTTGCTTCCATGCAACCTTTATCTAATCTAAAATAGTATTTACTTTGATAGCAATTATATATGGTTGTTAAAAAACTATACCTTCCATTAATAACCTTAAATAACACGTTGGCCAAATCAAAACGAAGTTCTTTATCGTAATTGAAAAGTTTTTTTGCATCATACAGATACGTTGGTCTATCTCCAGAACCTGGATTGATTGAATATAGTAATATGTATCTGACAGGTATTTTAAAGTAAGCTGTATCAGTATGAAGTGGAAAGCTATTTAACCCGTAATTTCCACTCAGCGAATTTTTATGTGCATCTTTCTTTTCTGTAGGCGAGAGGTGATCAATAACTTTCGCCCCTCTCCTTGTTTCAACAGGTATACCAATTTGTTTAGATATTGCTATCAGGTCTTCTTCAATCAAACCAGGTATATTTAGTTTAATATAGCCTATCTCTTCAAGTTTTTTTAATGGAATTCCGACCATAGTCACACTCCAATACCAATTCGTTGAATCAGCACATGTTCTAAATCTCCGTACCCTGTTATAACAAGTTTTGTTTCTACCTTTAAAGTTTTCTGATTCATCGCTTCAAAATTGACAAGAATCATTTTCGATCCTTTAGGTTTTCAAGGTCTTGATTCACCTTCTTCCGAAGGTGCGGCCTCCAATATTCCACTTTGTATTTCGTGAATAACCTGACTCTTTGTTCCAGCCATTATAACTAAACTTTCGATTATTTGTACTATTTCTTCACTAATGGTTTCGATTGGCATATTCTCAGCAATCACTTTACTATGCTCAGTCTCTTTATACCTTTTGGCTGTACCGCTCCCCGCATCTATCGCTGACTTCGTTGCCTCTTTTAATGCACTTTTTGGATCCGATAAGTATCGGGCATCATCTATATATTCTCTTGGAAGCCTTAGAACAGAAGCTACAGTATCAATACAGTAATAGTTTTCAAGTTCACCTTTTTGAAGAAGTACAAAACAATCTTGCTTTAATCTTGGTATTTTTTCTTTTAAGATTCTTATTCTCTCTGCACTGTTGGATTCGCCGTGGCTGTCATTATCAAGGATTATCATAAACGGTACATTAAAATCATTTAAAATTGAAACATTAGCGAAGTAGTCCATATTGTGACACCCATCCATTGAAATGAAGTGTATTCCTTGTCGTTTCGAATCGTACCCCAATTTAGTTGCCCATCGCTCAAAGGCATACTTATCTGACAATCCCTCGACTAAGCAACATACTTTACCTGTTAACAATTCACTCAATTTAACTCGTTCTCCGAGTTGATCCTTTATGTCCTCATGCGGAATGTGCTGTCTTGAAATTGTCTTCCCCTGTTCTCTTACTAACAAAACCACATCATCCATGTCAGACTCATCTATAAAAAGGGTTGAATGGGTTGTAAGAATAATCTGGTTGTTTTGATTAGCCAAATCTCTTAGTGAGTAAAAAAGATCTTTCTGTGCTGATAAATGTAAGAATGCCTCGGGCTCCTCAAAGAAGTATAGAGTGGGTTTTATTAATTGACCTCCTCCACTCTCCTGTCGCATTTCAGGACTATCTGTTCTATTCATCAGCTTCTCAATTTCATTGTTAATATCACTTTGTGCCCGAATTATTGCTACAAGAACAGCTCGTTGCAAGCCACTTCCTCGTTGATTTAGTGGGGTTCTTACTCCTTGACTATCCTCGACTTGCATGGTGAAAGAAAACCCCTTACTTATATCGAGAGGGTCAATTTCTTGACTTAATCCTTCGGCTAATGGAAGCTGTTCTTTTAGCTTCCCTTCAACAATCCTTAGAAACTGATTATTTATTGTTTCGACTTTAGAACTTATCGTGTGTAAAGCCGAAACACTTTCTGGATCAGTTTTCAACCAATTACGTATTCCGACTCTGAACATTTTACCGAATAATGAAGACTCGCTTGACATTTTTTGTTCCGACTCATGATCTTGTGTTGCGGGGATTATTATCAGCTCAGGCAGATGTTCCTGAATTATATTCCATCCCCCATCTAACCAATCCTCACTTGGAGTTGCCGCAATTTTTTCACTTACCATTCTTCTTAGATTATTAACTCCTTCAGAATTTGGTTTTCTTAAAGGCACTTCAATGCCGAATGATCTTGCCAGACTTTTAACTACGCTATACTTTTGTAACTCCTGCTCATCAGGGAGCGGCATGGAAGTAAAAACCTTCTTTTCAGATATGACTCTTTCATTAAATTTTTTATGTATTTGCTTCACTTTGATCAAACCATCGTGCTTTAAATGATCTAAGCCATCATATTCAAAATGAATTTCAATTTCGATCGGACTACCTTCATTACCTTTTTGAAAGTCTTCTTTTCCTATTTTCGATTTTTCGAAAAACGCACATAAAGCTTGTAGCACTGAGGATTTACCCACGTCATTTTGACCGACTATAGACAAGAGGTTTTTAGACATGTTCGCTTTAAATTCACTAATACCTCGATAATTTTTGATAAATAGATAACGAATATTCATGATAGCCCCCCTTAATCAACTTACCATTATTCGACAGAAAAACAGAAAAATCCTTTATGAAAACTCTCCTGCCGATCTTATTTGATTTTGAGGATATTTCTTTGATAAATTCCATTTGGATCGCATCGCATCTAAGTCAGCTTAGCATTCCAATTATGTTTCTCCTTGTCCATATAAGCTTCGCATAATGATCATTCATTATCAGAGGCAGTATTGAAAATATAAAAGAGCGTCTGCATATATCCTATTGAATAATAATTGAAAGCTATTATATCAATTATATTAATTGTTTACTTATTCGCATTCTCTCACTTCGCTCTCACACTGTTATTATTATTAGTATGAATAAATGACCCTTATAATCGAAAACCCCCGATGTATCAAGGGGTTTCGACGATTAAAAGTACATGAATAGATGATCCTTAATAATTCAAATTGTAAGTTGAGTGCTTAATACCTTCTTTTTCTTCTGTCCTCTTGGTAATAAACCCTTTTCGTTGCAGGCTGTCAGTCATTTTGGAAATCGAACTCTGACCCTTCTTCCCAATCTTATCTGCAAGATATTTCTGGCTTGTCCAGCATTCCTTTTCACCAACAATTTTGCTCAAAAAGCTATAGAGCTTAATTTCCCCGTCTGTTAATGCATTCAACATCAATCTCACCACAGCATTTTCCAACAAGGTGAATCCCTTTATAGAATTGAAATACGGATTCAGATAATATACATAATCCTCGCCTTTTCTTCTGCATGCCCTGCGTTTGCTAACAAAATTCAATGCCACTAAATGTTTCATGTTACGCTTGAAGGTACTGACTGAAATCAGTGCATATTTTTGTATCTCCGCTTTATTAAAAGTCTTGACCCCATCGAGACTCTCAGCAAGTTTCATTGCCAGGTAAATCCGAACTGCACCATCGGGTAGAATGGAGAACTCATCCAAAAAAGTGTTAGAGATGATAATTTTATTCTTTTTTGTATATTCGTCGAACTCCAAATACCCATATGCTTCCCTAAGCTCTTCCGTATACTTCCCGAATTTACCTTTAAAGCCCTTTGCATAAATTCGATCAACTTCAGAAAGAACATACTGTTCAGAGAGACTTGACGAGCATCTTTCACCCCACAAAACCATAATTTCTTTGATTGTCTGAATGTTTAGGCCAAGGCTATTCCGCAGAAACGGAATCAAGAACATCATGACTTTATTCCGTAGCCCTTCTTGGCTTCCAGCCAACATTTTTTGAATTCCGAGTGGGAGCCTTTCAAAATTAAGCATACTATATACAGCTTTCAATGCTTCAACTTTAATCTCCTTGACCTCTTCAATTTCCCGTTTGATTTTTTCTTTTTTTGCTCTCTTCTTCGTACTTGTCAGTGGTAGGGTAGAAATTGTTTTCAGATCGATCTCAGTTAACGGCTCGATTGGCTTGATTACATCAGGCAAGCTGTTTAGCTTTTCAAAAACCTCAGTGACATGATACCGCTTCTCTGTCCAAGAAACATCCGTAGTAGCAACAATTTGAGGTGTCGCCGAATGATAATATTTGCTTTCGGGATCAAGAGCCTTGCAATTGAAGCTGAAGGGCATTCTGAGTACCCGTGCAGGGTCTTGTACTGCCTCATCGACCTTGAATCCCTTTGCCAGCATCAGAGTAGTAAATTTCTTGTATATATCCTTGTCTGTAACCCTATGACTTAGCAAAATAAAACTTTGGAAACCATGCCCTGAAAAAATATCGATTGTTTCAATATCCAACTCCAATATCCGTTGTTTTTGAGCCTGAAATTCCTCTGCCGAAATACCATCGAAGTCCATCGGCAAAATGCTTGTGAATAGAGCATTCTCGTTGTTAATCTTTCCTTTTTCATACTTCTTTCCATCCTTTTTAAATACATCCATGCTATGATCAAATGCAAATCCAGAAAAATACAAGTCTACTCCTTTACCATTTAATTTCAGGAGAAACTCCTTTAGTTTAGCAGTATCCTTCTCGCTAAAATGCCACGTTCCATAACTTCTCAAAAACTCTTTTAGATCTGGATCCCGTTTGATTGGTCGAAGCTCAACTCGGCCTTCATTCCAATGTGCGTCCCCCAACTGCGGATGTATAGCCTTCAAAAAACAAACTTGTTTCTCAACTTGCTTGTCAATCTGTCCTTCATTAAAGACAGGCACATGATTAAAAACCTTCTTTTCTTTCATTAAAAATAGCCCCCTTTGCGGGAGGCTTCAATTAACCCTATTCCTCTCTTCAAGTCATATGCTAAACCTAAAACCGCCTCAAGCAAGCGGTCGATTATATTTTTTAGCTCACAATAGTATAATTGCTACATATGGATGAGGAGAGGTTTTGTGAACACAAACTTGGCGGGGCGTGTTGAAGCCTCTCTTTTTTTATTTTTGTTGTTATAGTCGAGGGCGACCGATTTAATAACCAATGATGTTTGTAAGAAAGTCTGACCTTTTGACAGATGATAAAGAAGCATGTTCTGTTTTAATCTGCACGAAGCATTTCAGCTCCGCAATGTAGTACCAACCATACATAGCCAAGTCTGATTTGAGATCATCTTCAGCAATCATCAGACTATCGACCAGTTGATGAAGCTCTTGATCTTGATATTCCGCTTTCCTCAGCTCTCGATTTATGAGTTCTGCTCGGTTCCCCGCCGTTAACCGAAAAATTTGATGCCCATACATACAACTGCACCCCCTTGTTTTTGAGTTTCTACATTTTATGCAGAAACCAAAGGAGACAATCGGAGAAAAGCATTTATCATTTATTAATAAAACATTGAAATATAATTAAATAACTTACAAACTGAATGATCGAAAAGAACGCTTCAATAATTCAGAATGCTGGTCAAAGTTAGTTCTGGGTGATAAATCAGAAACACTATTAACGCTAATTAAAGGTACGACTAATTTCTTTTATTACCGAAGACGAAAAAAGAGGACTTCGATTGAAGTCCTCAAAGAATTATTGTATCCAGTTGAGATATCACATCATAACTATGAGCTTTCATATACTGCGAATGTTTCCAATTATTTTGGCTTTTACAATAAGACAAGACTCCCCAAGGTCGTCCTCTCTGTTAGGAAATAACCTAATAACTCACTCAAAACTCTTATGAAGAAACTGTCTGCCAGTATTCTTTCGCCAATACACTAAAAAAGAGTTCAAGTCCTTATCAAACTCTTTTAATGGATATCCCTCAACGCTTTGGTCAGCCATGTCTGCATTTATTTGAAGAAGATTGATTAACTCTTGCTTTACTTGTTTTTTTTCTCGCTCGTTAAACAGAGCATTTATTATTGTATCGAAGATGAAGCTAATACTAAGCTGTGCTCGCATTTGATAATAATAATGGAAAGTTTCCTGATCTTTCAGCAGGTACATAGCAAAGAAACGTTTTGCTCGATGGTTATCGTTTATCTTTTCGATAATTTGGTTTAGAGACATATCATCAATAAGTGTTTCTGTAATTTAATCAAATACTTGTTGAATGCTATTTGATCAAATCCCTCATCCTCCTGGAATTCAAGTTCATTAACACCCAACTCAACAGCTTTTCTAACTTGTTCTGCAAATCGTAAGCAATTGGGTCCCGTCATATAGCCATCCTCACAGTCAGGGCAGTGAAATATAGGCACGTTCTTTATTGTCACAATACTTTCCTTGATCCGACCAATCTCATCCTTGTAGTGCAACTGAGCCTCGTTTCCGCACAGACACATAGTTTTTTGCACGAGCTATTGTTCTCCCGCTAATATTATGATAAATGAACCGTCGCTTAGACTGTATCGGTAGACCTGATCGAAATCATCAAATGTTTTATGAATCGGATGGTACTGCAACATCACTTATCTTCTCCTTGTAAGAGTGTTAATAGAATCTCCCTCGACTCTTCAGGCAAAAGTTCCTTTACAAAATATTCAAGACCAGCCGAATAGAGCAAACAGATTAATAAGCGATCACGCTCGAATGGTTCTTCAGGGGAAAAGGGTTGCCCTCCCCAGAATTCCCACTTATGTTCCTCACTTGTATGCTCGTCCCACACTTCATAATCAAACAATTGTCCCTCTCTTTTCGGTATTAAGTAGCTCTTTTCCAACATTCAGGTATCCCCCTCATCAACAAAAAACTTTTAAGTTTTCCTACTTAAAAAAGGGTCGCCTTTGTTGGCTAACCCTCAGTGCAATCTATGAAGATGTGATAGTTTAATAATCGTTGCATCGCACCGTTCCTCCTTCACACTGCTATATGCGATGAGCCTATAATATCGTCTAAGCCAGCGTCCGTCAACCAATATTTGGATGGCGTTTTCTTGTAAACAGGATAGGATTTCTGAGTGCAGGAAAGCGTCAAAAGTGCTACAATCCTTTCCAAATACCGAAAGGAGATTAGTCATGTCTAAGCATCTGATACGTAGAGGATTTCGTAGAGGATTTCGATGTGAGTCCTTTTGAATCTATAGACATGCTCCATCGGAGAAGTGCGTTGGATCGAGTAATACCTCAACTAAATCATTAGGAACGTATGAAATTGTTGAACTACGACATGCTTCTTATTAAAAATGCCAAAATGATGCTTGAGCATATTTCTGAGGTTTATGACTTCTCGTTGTCTGACGAACCGCTCAGTCAATGGTGGTGGCATCTGGACCAAGTTGCAAGCGGCGAGATCGCTTTCCAATTGATTCCAGACATCACACAGGATTTCATGTAGAAAAGGCTGTGCTCGATTTCTATGAGGTAACGCATAGAACTCTCACACTTATTAGGCACATAGCATTTTCTGTACCATTGGTAGTAATAATTCATATGCACCTGAGACGATTTTTCGATTTAATCCCGAAAAGTCACCATGATTAACCTTGTTTCGAATAATTTGAATACATTTTAACAGGTTGAAGGCAACTTCCTCATCAATCAAACTTGAATTGCCTAAACGTTGTTTTGAATTCTTTAACAAGGATGAGTAGTTTTTATTAGCTCGGACATCTTCAAGATTGGCGTTACAAAATTCATCCACGATGTCGATATACCTACCGATAAATGCCCCTTGATAGCGTACTGCAATTTCAGTGGCA
This sequence comes from Paenibacillus nanensis, assembly GCF_003583765.1. GTDB lineage: Bacteria > Bacillota > Bacilli > Paenibacillales > Paenibacillaceae > Pristimantibacillus > Pristimantibacillus nanensis. Next base: position 39,536 of record NZ_QXQA01000001.1, on the reverse strand, counting down.
TAGCCCGTTTTTAATGCGTGATAATCAATGTGACCTTGTGCATTTTTCGGACTTAAACTATCAAAGACTGAGAAAAGCGAACGAAAACGATGAAGCATATCAATGCTATTATTAGACTCAACAAGATTATGGTACAAAGCTGACTTTTGAGGATCAAGATACTGAGATGCCACTTTACCCGTTTGAGCATTGATTTTACTACCGTCTACTACTGGTTTGGGTGGACTTACTTCAATATGGCCAGTTAAAAAATCCGTAGTCGTATCTATTTCAAACTCTTTAATCCGACAACTCACCCCAAACAAAGAAAACAATTTAATAAAATACTCTTTTAAGTCTTCTGCGATCAAAAAGTTTTCATTTTTATCCTCACCGTTGATAATTCCAGTAATAACAACAGTCCCTCGTTCTCCAACCTTGCAATTTACATCGCAGACATGATTGCCGTGGGGGGTATCGTTCATTATAAAGTCTGACGAAAGGTTAATACCTGAAATAACAATTTTAAAATGGGATTGTATGTTTCCTACCATGAATTCCACTCCTACCGAGTCTTGTTTATTAATAATGATTGCTCTTTCTCCTGCGGATACTTCGATCCGAAAAAATACGAATAGAAGCCCCACGCCGTCTGAACATCCCCTATGGATACAGATAACAGTTCTGCCTGTTGCTTAAAGCTGTCGTACACTTCAGGTCTTTTCTCCATTAGTAATAGGATTTTCGGCAATAGCGATAGAGGCGTATCTTGTATTACTTTCTTTTCAGTACACAAAAATCCACCATCGACCTGCTCCAACAGTCTGTATTTCAATAGAAACCCCAGCTTCTTACATGTTCCTGTATATGACAACCCGTATAACTTAGATATTTCTTTCTTGGTCAACATGCAGACATTATTGGGACCTGCATTTTCCCTTACGATTTCAAGCAACCGCTCGTAACCATCGATAGTATCATAAACCTTTTGAATTCCGTCCATTTTCATCACTCCAGTATAACCATTTTACAAAATGAGCAGAATGAGTGCCGTACGCTCCTAATTTCTATGTCCCACGTGTCGTTTCCATTACAAAGTTTACTCGATCAGGCAGGATATATTTTGATATATTCGACCCCGGTAATTTGATCTTCAAGCTCTTCTATTTTTTCATTCCACACCTCATCAATGACGTAAAATGATGACCAGAGTTCGTCAATATGTCCTGGAATCTGAATGTTTTGTAGGATCTCCTGCATATTGCTTTTAAAATAGTGGTTCTCGTTCTCGATTAGCAATATTCGTTTGTATTCACCCGACATATAATCGGAAAATTTCAGTTCACAATCTTCAAAATGTTCATTCATTCTGACTTCAATTGCTTCTTTTTTAGGAATGAAATAATCTCTTGTGCCAGACGGATACTCAATGTACCTAACATGAAAATCGCTTTCAATATCTGCTTTATAAAGCATAAAGGATAACTTATCAATTGTATATTCGTGATAGAAACTGAATCTGTCAGCTCCATTCAATCCACAATCAAGAATATTTTTAACGAGGTGCTGAACGTTTTTTTCTACTATAGCATCAACCAATCTCTTTTCTCTTTCACCTTTGTACGATAAGATTTCTTCAACTACCGAACGGCTAACTCCAAATCTCTTTCCCATAATCTCTACATTTTCTGGGATTCTTGAAATGCTCAATACATAACCACGTAAGAATATGCTTTCAAGGTCAGGCGGTAATACAACATTGAGCTTCTCTAATAAACCGCTGGCTTCTGCAAAAGTATTTTTTGCAATACCATGGATAATTTTCTTCTCAAATCTTTTTCTCCTACTTGTCTCTTTTATGTCCTTTTTAATATCTGTGGCGAACATTTGTTGCTGTGACTTAGCCTCTATAGCAATTTTTTCATTTGGATTGGACTTATTTACGAATATTGCCTCTGGCTGTTTGCCTCTATTTTTTATCTCAACTTCACAGCATCTTTCCAATCGAAAATCTTTATAATGCTCATTCATGAAGAATCTTAGTGAAGTAAAGTATTCACATTTTTTGCACATGTTTTTCACAAGACTTGTATTACCTTTATAAAAGATGTGGTCCCCATTTCCTTCAAGACAGGGAAGTATTAATTCCAAATTAAGCATTCTTATCCCCTTTCGAGTGTTATTGAATAACCAGTTCCATAAGTATAAAAAATAGCTTAGAATCATTATTAGGGAGGAATAGACTATGTTTAAATACATGTTGTCCAGTATTGATACTCATGCCGACAAAGGATTTGGCGTTACCGCCGAAGCCTTTAAAAAAGCGGCTGATCATTTATGTAATTCCGACTTTAAAGAGGGCATGCTTGTACAAGGGGAAATGCCCGTTTTGTATTTATATCGACATTCAATTGAATTATTTTTAAAATCATTGATTATGCACATACACGAAGAACTGAGTATTACGTATATGAATGTGACTGCCAGTGGGAATCACCAATTTTTGGTTAACGATAAAGGGAAGCCACTTTATATTGAAAACTGCCACTCGTTAAAGCTTCTTTTTGAATATTTCTGCAAGATAATAAAAGAGAATGAAGAGAGGCTGAGAACGCAAGCCTCTAAAGCAAGTTGGCTGATTACAGGGAGAATCCGTGGCTACATGAAATCAATCTATGAACTTGACGATAAAAGCGATTATTTTCGATATCCTATCTCCCGTGATCAATCCAAAGACAAAGCTAAATATTCGATGAAAAAGATTAAGAACAAAGATTTCGGTCGCTTGACGAAAAGTGTAGGTGGGAAAGTAATCTTCGCTACAAAGAATGGTAGTGGGGAACTAAAGGACATTTATATGAAGGATGAGAATGTTCTTAATGAAATGACCACAGCTTTAAGAAACACAGCTGATTTTTTTAGTGGCTTTCATATTATGACACGCATGGAATTATGTAATGGATGGTAATCATTTTTCAATCGAATGATAACCATCCTCTAAATTAGCGTCTAATAAGATTCGCATGCTTGATACCATCGAGGAACTGATTCGTGATGTCATAGTCTACAAAGTGGACCTTGATCTGATATTGCATTGCTTCGTCAATCATCCAGCTCTTTAAAAGAGAAGACTGTCTCGTACCCTTCTTCTCTTTTGAAACAAAATCAATAGCCGCTGATTCCGATTGCATTTTTAAATGACTTGATGCGAACTCGTCAATTGAAACGATGCCGACTATCAACTCAATCTTGTCCCTGAAATAACGAGTAAACATATGATACATACATGCGATATGGGTTGCTATTTTATAAATGTTTGACCTGTTGTGGATATCAAAAATCAATGCCGTAATCTTAATGTGACCCTTCTCCAGTCTGATCTGGGCGATATACGCATTAAAGGCAAGCATTGTGTCGAGAGTATAATTATCTATCTTCTCTTCCTTGCTTAAATCCCGATTTCTCTCATAAACATTCTCAACACGATCAATAGAGGACACTTCAGAGAGACGAAGCCTACCTCGTCCTTTCCCGTCCGATGTTTTCGATCCTTTCTTCAATCCTTCTTCTATTCTCTGCTTGATTCCCTGCATTTTCTCGATATCTTGTTCGACTGATGTCTCATCCAGGTACTTCTGAAACGTTGCTTCATTTCGCAATCTCAGTAAGAAGGATAGCCCTTGATTTTTGTTGTATAGGAATGAGCTTTGATCACGATCCAACAGTTCTATGATTGTTTCTGGCTTGATCGCCTTGGATTCTTTTTGAAGGCGTGGAACAACTTTGTTGAGAATGTATTGGTTCTTAAAAATGCTGACCATAATCCGTTCGTTCCCCAAAGCTTTCTTGACCGATGCAACGCTATAGCTGTCTGGTTTCCCTTCCAGGAAACGAATTCCGTATTTCCGCATTACGAGCATCTGAAGCTGGGTTTTCTTTTCAAAAGCATAAAACGACTCTTTTCTTAGGACTTCAGCGTTAACAAGCTCCATTATGGAGCTATAAAACTTTGAGAAACTTCTTGCTACACCCATCAGCTCTGCGTACTGGTACAATTGCTTCATCAAAATAACTTTGTTTCCAAAAGCATAAATGATTTCAAGGTAACTCCTATATTTTTCGCAAACCGCTTGCTTATTTGCAATGGAAATAGCCATAATACCATCCCCTCCTTTATACTCTAATAGTTTCGTATTGACAGCCTGAGATACCGACATACATTTCTTTGGATCTTATCTCTTCAATTCCATATGAATTTGTTAGGATTTCAACCCCCACTTCGATTCCCGCACTATTGGTATATAAGCCATCTGGCATCGAAATTAGGTTCTTGTTAAGCATATCTTCATACAACCTTGCCTCTACTTCTTTACCTTCTTCTCGCATATTGTGAATCCGCTCTTCAAATTCTTTCCGAATTAGCGTCTCCGTTTTCCATCTTTCCCTTAAATCCTCCGACAAGCCGAAATATTTTTCAGCCAAGGCTAAATCATGGATTGCTGATTGAGCGTGATAAGCATGACTTATTCCCCACAGACGAGCGGCTGTTTCTCTCCCCAACCTCGTAAGCTTGTAGCACTCCTTATTCTTTCCTTTCTCTTTGTACACCACCTTTTCTAAATGTCCGTCTCGTATGAGATTTTTAATACGCCTATCCGCTAATCCACATAAGAGGAGATGATCGTAAGAGACATGACCGACTCTGTGCATTGCGGAAAATGCCAGCCGATCTCGGTTGAAGAATTGTGTGACGAGCGGCTTACTCCTTCTTGCCATATATGTAGCACCCCCTTCGTAATTTAATTTGTTGTATTTGCGTCTCGAAGAGAGACGCTTGTCGCATCATACAGATGCGTCAACATGCTTTTTGCGGCTTAAAAAAGCCGCTTGACACATCGGCAGATGGGGCAACATGCTTTTGCGTTTCGAAAGAAACGCTTGCCCATGATAATGGGCAACAGCTTTTCCCCATAGGGGCGAGAAAATCGGCGACCGTTTCGTAGTGAGTGCCGTAGGCCGAACGGTCGGCAAAGCCGAACGCAACGGAAGCGTGCAGATGCTTAGCGAGACGATTTTCCGAAGGAAAGAGTTCGAGCTTAGCATTCTGCCGATTTTTGAAGCCCCTGATCTTGTTGATGTTTGCATTATAGATATTTTGTAGCGGCATTATAACGTTTTTTGGAAGAACGAAAAAAAAGGCTCCATGCACAAGGCATAGGAGCCTCTTCTCGCTTGCGAGAAGCATTCTTTTCATATTGTTGAGACGGGGCAACAAACCCGAGCTGTCTTTAGTTGAGAGGTACACTATAATGTTGCATAGAACATACTTTTTCAGTATAGTTGCCGCATCCACACTGTCTCAAGTGGATAAGCCTTAAAAGATCCCTATTCATCCGACTCAACTCGGCGGATACTTTTGTGGTCGATCTATCAGTCAGACGTGCTATTTTTCGTATATTAGTCGTGTTTGCCTTAGTCGGCATATTAGGCTATTCCCTCTTTTTATCATCTACTTCTCGCAATTCCTCAATTAAATCTTTCCAATGCCTAATGTCATCACCATCGTCCAGTAAAAGGATCTCACCTTCAGTCAGATGCCCAAACATCTCTTCAAACTTGCCCTCAAACTGCTCTTCCAACTCCAATATCTCATCTCGGATTTCCTCAATACGTTCCTCTTCTATTTGGTTTTTCAGTTTATTTTCCTGGTATTCCCATTGCATCAAAAAACAAAATACGGGGTCTTTCATTATACCAACGGCATAGCGAGGGATTTTTCCGTTATGCATAATAAGTCCTCGCCTAATATATCTTCGTAAACTCTTCTCGGACAATCCAAGTTCGATCATCGCATCTTCAAAAGATAAATAGCTACGGAGTTCCTTTATCTCCGTCAAAGGGCAGGATGTAATTTTAGCGATAAAATCATCATCCTCAACGCCCTTATAGATCAATCGATATGCAATCTGATGCATCGCTCTTTTGTCGGCGTTTTTGAGATATTCAAAAGCTGAAGCTCGGTTATTAATATCAATTAATTGCTGAATTTCATCCATTTTGTGCTTCTCCCCTTCCGCTCTGAACAATTACAACTCTCGTCAGGATTCAGCAATAGCTCCTTAGCTTTTCTCAATAATTCAAGTTCATGTCTACCAATCAATGTTGTCTGCATCTCATACTTTATTTTTTTTTAGGCTTACGATTGCGATTTACTTTAACCTTATTTCACTTCCTTTTTTCGAGTTCAAGAGCCGAAGCATCAGTTCAGCATATATGGGTTCAAAAGTAGATTTTATCTCTGTTTTCCTAATAGTTTCATGGTCAAGAAAGGCGAAACGAGGGGAGTTAGGAAAAACGCTTTTCCAGCAAATTTTAGGATAATCCCTTAGCACCTCCTCGTAATAATACTCATGCAGAGCCTCAATTTTGTTAAATCGTGTTCTCAGGATTCCCCCAACTCGCAGATTAGGGTTAAATGTGGTTTGTACATGATTAATTCTATTTATCCATTGATTGATGAGACTGAGTTTGTTAGGAGAGTAAGTCATAATTGCGAAATCGGAGATAGATAAGGATAAGTCAAATAATTCTGGAGCGGACGTACTGGGTGAATCTACAACGACAAAATCATAATCTGTCTTAGCTTGATTCAGCAGATCTCTTAAAGCGATAACAATCTCTGTTTCTTTATTGCCTTGAATATAGAGGCTGGCTGGTATGGAACCGATCCACATGTCGCCAGGTAAAATATCAAGATTTTCAGTGGTGGGAACGATATATGGAACAACATCGCCTGTTATGAATGCATCCCAAATCGTACTCGTCACCGTATGATATGTTTGATTGTTTATCAACGTCTCGGTTAAGTTACATTGACCACTTAGGTCTATTGCCAATACTTTATAGCTTGAACTTAGTAATTGTGCAAACATACAAGCAACCGTCGTCTTGCAGGAGCCGTCTATAGTGCTACTTACGCTGATTGTGATTGCCATTCCTCTTCCACCACCCTATGTTTTAGGGTAGTTTATATTGATAATAGAACAAAAGTCAAGGAAAAATTAAAATTATATATTATAATACAAAAGAACTTCAAAAGTAAATAAAATTATTTCATACATCTTATGCATATGTTTCATACAATCTCATAAATGTTATGAACATGTTATGAACTTATTCATACCTCCTCATACAAGTTATGAACGTGTTTTATGCCGTGCTGTTTTTATACATGAATTCCGGCAAATTTGGCAACAAAAAAGCCGATCAAGGGTCAGAGAAACTTGTCGGCAAAGAGCTTTTCACGATGAATATCCATTCTTCACTTTTTATACATCGAATAGATATCAAGGATGATATCTAAACCATTTAAGAGTTCTTGAGTCCTTGCACTTCTTTCAGTTTTTGTAGGGGGAGCTGGAGGTGAATAGTTGGGTTTGGGCGTTTCCTTTAAGAAATAGTCCTCCGCAAAACCAAATGTCTGATTGATCTGTATAATATATGAGTTATAAACTGACTCGTTTATATTTTCGCCACCTCTCAATAGCAATGAATCAATCGCTGATCGAGGAATATCTGTTAATTTCGAAATCGTTTGTCTTGAGTAACCCTTCTTCCGCATAATTGCTATCAGATTTTTCGCAACGGTTTCCTGGTGATTATAATAGTTGACTCCCATTCATATCCCTCCTGTCCCTATTTCCCACAATCCTGACCTTCCTACTTCCATGTCTCCTCAAGGACAACGTACCTCCCTTTGTGCCAGATATGGATAAGGGAGAAATTATTATTGTCGTCCATGATTAAGAATTCATCGTCATATCGATCATGAAAGATTCGATACAACTGAAACGGTGTAGTTTCATATTCTTCAAATCGGTTGCCGAGGATAGGCAACCAATGAGTAGCTTCCTCTACTGTTTTTACTTGTCTGCATTTGAACCCTCTCGGCTCAATCCTGAACTGTTTCAACTCATCTTCCTAAGCGGACCCTCTATCCCGTTTTCCACCATATACTGTGCGATTCTGCGTATACTGTATTGCGGCATGCACTTTGGGCTTGGAACCGCATATATTCCATCAGAAGAATCATCATCAAAGTCAGATTTCTCCACTGTCAAATTCTCTTCCATGTCTTCCATCAGCCTCCCCTCCCAATAATTATCCAAATCGCTTATTTACGTGGATAATCAACACCAGAGACCTAATTTGCCACCTACCACAATTGTTTCAAATTTATCATACGTCTGCCCACGCAATCTCTCTTGGTTATTGCTCTGGAACTGAATTAAAAAATGCGTTGTACCGTTGTTGTTCTTTATCAATATTTCCCTTGGCATACTCCGTAAATGCTTCTGCCTCTTGATATTCAAGAAATTGAAAATACTCTTTCTTGTGATCCTTTAGAATAACAAAGGGTACAATATGATTTCGCAACAATAGATGCATCATAAGCAATCGACCAGTTCGACCATTTCCATCCGCAAATGGATGGATTCGCTCATATTCAATGTGACTGGAACAGACTGAAGCAATGATATCATATTGAGATTTCGCTTGTTGAATCTGATCGTTAAGCTTTTGGAGCCATTGATGCATGAGAGTAGGCGTTTCTGTCGGAGAGGCCGTTTGGAAGCTCGCCCCTAATATCAAATTTTCCTTCGATTTGAATCGTCCTCTCTCATGATGAAGGCGATCCATTAAGAGGGAGTGAACTTCGCGGACCATAGCTATCGAAAGCTCTTGATCGATATTCTCAATAATGTAATTGAAAGCCATCCGATGATTCTCAATCTCGAAGAATTCACGTACCGCTACTCTGGCAGGAATCATGCGATGAAGTAGGATGGCAATGGTTTCGCTAAGCGTGGTGGTGTTATTCTCGATTGCAGAAGAATGATGTGTCATTCGAACTAAGAGATCATCCAAATAATCTTTAGGAAGATGCATCATTTATATCCCCTTTCAGCAAAATGGACGGTATTTCGTATCTTTTACACCATGCTCATCCCTCAGATTAAGAGCGTTCTATAGACCTACTCTACATGAACATACTCAAGCAAGTCGATTTCGTCAATAAAAATTGGATGTCGTTACAAATATTGAACTTGCTTTTTTCTCAGAATGGTAATATACATGATGTAACGAACAGACAAAGGAGAGAGATAGGATTGGAGAGGTTGACCGATCTTGAATATCTAACAAAAGAATTTGCCCATGCTATTAAGGCAGTGGAGGATACAGACACCACTGGACTGCGGAGTTCTGAGGGTGTCCAACGTGCAACGATCGTATTTATCGACGATACCAGACTATACGTTACCGAGCGTCTCAATGAAGGCTATTCATATGATTGGGTTTCGAAAGATGGAAGGTTGCTGTTTCATCACGACAATGAGGATAAAACACCGAACTTTTACCACAGGGATCCATACTCCATAGTAAGGGGGATTGTCACCTTTCACCTTATGATAGGAGAAAGCAAAGAATACAGGGTTTAGAGGGATATAATTCGGAGTAATTGACCTGAAAGTAAAAAAGCCGAGTGAAATCAGCTTAGCTAAATCAACTCGGCTTAGATGAATATTATATTGATCAATTCTACATTCAGCACCTACAGTTCCCTAACAATTTCTTCGTCCAACATTGCCTTTCTCTTTTCCCAATCGGGCATTAAAGAAAAAAGCATATTGTAGAAGCTGTCCTTATGATCGTTAAATTGAAAGTGAATCAATTCATGTAACATTACATAATCAATGCAATGTTTAGGGGCTTTTATCAACTCTGAATTAAGAAGGATTGTATTTGAATCAATTAGTGCAGACCCCCACCTTGCCTTCATAATTCGTAAATCAATTCTCGGTTTTTTAACCCCATATTTTTGCACCAGTGGATACTGCTTATCTAACGACATTTCAAATGTTTTGATCGCCTTCTCTCGGTACCACTCATCCATCAACTTGGCTTTTCGAGCACGATCATTTGGGTCTTTTACGATGAGAATTATAAAGCCTCGGTAATACTTAACCCGCTCTTCTTCAATAGCAGTTTCCACACGCAAACGGTACTGCTTACCTAAATACTTGTACGACTCACCGCTGACAAATTCACGTTCACTTTGTTTATAGGACTGAACCCGTTCGAAGTTCTTTACATTCTTCAAGATCCAGCCGCCCTTACTCTTTACAAAATCGTAGATAAAATTAAGCGGGACTTTCTCCGAAGCCGATACCATAATCGTCATGTTAGGCTTGATGTTGAGATTCACATTTTTCACGTTTTTTCGTTCAATGAAAAATTCAATTATTCGATTGGCATATACAATCTGATGTTTTTCCATGTTGTCACTACCTTAATAACGACGTAATGCTACTGTCTTTATTTGCTCAATAATTTTGTCGACCTGATCGAAGCCCAGACTAACACTATGCTCTTTCGTAAAGTCAAAAATAAGATCGTCTAATTCCTGTGCAATCCGATTGTGTACTTCCATGTTATCATGCCAATCCACCTTGGTATAAGCACGAATGATGTCTTCCATCTTCAATGCTAACTCAGCTAATAATTCTTCACTCATCACTTGCTCTTTCATGATGTCTTTCGTCACACCATAGAAAGCCTGAGCATTAGCATTTTTCTTGATGCTATCAGGATAATCCTCAACAGGTTCCCCTTGCTGATATTCTCTTTTGAGGTCATTCATTCTCTGCAAGTATTCAGCCTCGGAAATGCGTTGTTGTTTATAAGCCTCAATTGCTTCCTTTATTCGTTCAGAGAACTTCTTGTAATACGCAGGGTTCTCATCCCATTTTGTATTGATACTTTTTGTAAGACGAGTACGAATTGCATCTGCTTTGGCCCGTTTCGATTCTAATCGCTCCAGTTCTTCATTAAATGCCTTTTGATTGAGAATATCTACTGGATTAGTGATACGAATAACCTCTTCAGCAGAGATGTAATGGTCCATTAGATTCTGCATTTTTGCTTCGTACTCTTTATGGTCAATGGTATCGGAGTACCTAAGCTTTACTGCTCTACGAAGCTCTTGGAAATACTTCAAATCCTTCTTATACCTTTTCAATTCCTCTGGTGGCAATGCATTGTAGATTTTTTCAGACTCTAAAGCTATACCAAGATTTTGTCCAAATTTAGAGAGGACTCCATAGAACTCCTGCCTACGTTCCTCATCTTCCAACCATACTTCATATTCTTCAGTATCCTGTTTGTTCTTGATTGGAGCGAAGATTTGAAGTAAGTCGGAGTGGTACTGCCTCAATGAACCAATTACACTTATTACATCATATATAGCACCCTTCAAATCTTTCGGATCGAAGTTTTCAAGCCCTGCACCCGAATACATCTCCAATGCTTGATCGAGCCGATCCAGCAATCCTCTGTAATCGATTATAAAACCATAATCCTTACCATCGTATAATCTATTAACTCTGGCGATTGCCTGTAATAACGTGTGCTCTTTCATTGGCTTATCAATATATAAAACGGTTGCCCTTGGAGCATCAAAACCTGTGAGAAGTTTGTCGCAGACAATTAACAGCTCAATCTCATCACCTTCAATGAAATCCTCTTTTATCGCATCCTCATAGGATTCGTCGTCACCATAACGATTCATCATTCGATTCCAAAAATTTAAAACCTTATCTCTTGATACCTCATCAACTACCTCATGTCCTTCACGTTGGTCAGGAGGGGAGATGACAACTGCACAGGTAAGATCACCAAGCTCTTCGAACGCCTCTAAATAACGAATTGCTTCGATCTTACTATTTGTCGCCAGCATAGCTTTAAACTGACTGCCTTGTGTTTTATAATTGTCCAGAAAGTGCTGATTAATATCGAAGGCAATCATACTAATCCTCTGATTAGAGGACGCAATTCGCTCGAATTGACTCCACTTTTTCATTACTTCATCTTTTTGCTTGTCATTTAGATTGCGTGTAATCATTTCAAGGCGGTTGTCGATTGCTTTCTGATTAACAGTTTGATCGACCATTTTCCCTTCATATAGAAGTGGAACAATTGCCTTATCTCTAACCCCGTCTGCAATTGTATATGTATGAATTAACTTGCCGAACTTAATCATGGTGCTCTTTTCTTTCTTCATGAGCGGCGTGCCTGTGAAACCCAAATAACAGGCATTTGGAAAAACCTTTTTCATCTTGATGTGAAGTTCACCATACTGCGTCCTATGAGATTCATCAACCAAGATGAAGATATCCTTCGACTCTACAGGCTTTAACTGTGTCGATGCCGTATCGAACTTGTGAACCAATGTCGTTACGATATCCGCATTGTTATCTTTTATAAGATCAACCAGATGTGACCCTTTAGTTGCCCTGCTTGCCTTTAACCTGGTGTGCTTGAATGTCTTATGTATCTGTTTATCCAATTCCACACGATCAGTAACAACAACCACTTTCGGATTATGCTCATTCATCTCAGAAAGGATATACTTTGCCAGCATCACCATTGTTAAGCTCTTTCCTGAGCCCTGAGTATGCCATATGACACCAGATTGACGATTCCCATTTTCATCAAATTCCTGGATCGTCTTGATGATTTCCTTAATCGCAAAATATTGCTGATAGCGAGTGACCTTCTTAACATCCTTATCAAACAAGGTAAAGAAATGAGTAAGTTCCAGCAACCGTTCAGGATGAAATAGCGAGATGATATTCATGTCTTGCATAGTTGGCAAGCGTCCTTCGATGGTTTCATCTAATAATGCTTGCAACCATTCTTCTTTCTCTTCCTTCCATACCGACCAAAACTTCTTTGGCGTGTTGCAAGTTGCATACTTCGTCTCATTTTTGTTCGTTGACATGACGATTTGCACAAACTTAAAGAGTTGAGGAGCATAGTCCTTCCCCTGGTTACGGATCATTTGGCTAATCCCTTGCTCCATGGAGATGGATGCCTTCTTGCATTCAATAACCGCAAACGGGATCCCATTCACGAACAACACAACATCAGGACGTACCGTACCACGCCCATCCATCCGCTCTACAGCAAATTCCTCAACCACATGGAAAACGTTGTTATCGAAGTTGTCCCAATCGATGTACTGAATCGTGAAAGACTTCTTAGAGCCATCGGGTAAGAACTCCGTGTAGCTTCGCCCCAACATCAATGTTTCGAAGATCTTCTCATTCGTTTTAACAAGTCCGTCTGTTAATGGCTCATCCAAATCCCGAATAGCCTGCTTGATGTTATTCTGACTAAATTTATATGCAACACCTTTGTATTCATAAGAATTGAACTCTATTAATCGTTCTTCCAATACCGTTTTAACTAAAACCTCATATGAACCACCACGCATTAACTCAGCTTGTTCAGGAATAAGAATCTTATATTTCAAACCTTGCAAAACCTCAAGTGCAGGCTGTTGACTTATATATCGCTCATCATAGCTATTTGGTCGTTCCACATTCACACCTCCAAGGTAGGAGTTAGATAAAAAGGGCAAAGGTTATACCTTTACCCGCACTTTTCCTGTCAATAAGAGTTGCATAAGACCCTTCTTTTGTTCTTCTAAGGCTTTAACTTCTGTTATTAATAGACCAATCTCTTTATCCATCACATTCATCAAATTCGAAATGCTTTCTTGTTCATCAATTGGAGGAATATGCAGTGTTAAATCAGAAAGATGTCCCCAATCTGCTCTTGGCATTTTGGATCCCGTGGTTTTATTGCAGTTCATTATAAACATTTCCGTTTGGACAATGTATCTTAAATAATTGACAGATAGTATTTTAGAATCTGCTGGTTTTAATACCCATATTTCAGAGGAACATACTCCATCAAAAGAAGCTTGCCAATACTTTCGGAGGTATGGTCTTAATTTCCCAAAAAGGATATCGCCTTTATAGAAAACATTTTTCATACTTTTTGATTCATCTGATCCGATGTATCCATTAATAGTTGCAGTTTCAGAGTTTATGTGTTCCAACTCAACACACTTCCTTACTTCCTGCTCTTTACTTGAGTCAAATGACCCCGACTTGTTTGATACAATCGTTCCAAGCGTGTAGTGAGTCCAATCACCCTCATACCCAGACAATCTGACCTTCCCTGTCATCAACAACTGCATTAACCCTTTTTTCTGCTCTTTTTTCTGTTCGATTAGCTTTTCTTTTAGCTCAATTGCTTTATCCCAGGTGGATAGGATAGAGGCTATTTTTTGTTGTTCTTTGATAGGGGGAACAACCATGTCAAAGTCTTCAACTACTTTGACATTCAAATTTTGAACGCCTCCTCCTTGAAATACAGTCTGGCGAGCTATAGAAACATATTTATCCGAATTAAGGAGATAAGAATAGAATATATTATCATAGTTCTTCTTCATCCTTATTAGAGTTAAACTAACATACACACTAAACTCCCAATCAACATCAACAACTGCCGCTTTACCAAAGCTTGCCCCAACTCTTGTATAGAGAATATCTCCCTTTTGAGGTTTATCTTTTTTGGTTAGTTTTTCATGGAATTCCTGAGACACGTAATTAAACTTATCCAGAACAAGTTTATTTTCTTTAACATTCTGTGATGAAAGAAAGGGCACTCCTTCGTCCACATAAGTTGGTGTGCTTGCTATCCCACACTTTAATATATCTGTGATTTCTTTGAACTTTTGAATCCCCCAATCGGAAGGTATCATTCCAATAGCTGTTTTCTTGTAGCTATCAGGTGGACTAATATATATATCGTTCACGATCTCACCTACAATCCCAACTCTATTAGATATTTATCCATTTGCAACTCAACCTCTTGAAGCTCCTGCTTAATTCTCACAATATTCTCTTTCACTTGTTCCATGTCTACCTTCACTTCTTCTGCAATCGTATCTACATACCTTGGAATGTTCAGGTTGAACTCATTCTCTCTAATTTCACTTACTGTGGCAACATACGAATACTTATCGATGGATTCATATTTCTCATACACTTCCATAATTCTTTGAAGATCTTCTTCCCGCAATTTGTTCTGATTCTTTCCTTTTTCATAATTACCTTCACTTGATGCATCAATAAACAATACATCTTTACGATTACGGTTCTTCTTGAAGACCATAATACAGGCTGGGATACTTGTACCGAAGAATAGCCCTTCTGGTAATCCTATAACTGCATCCAGAAGGTTCATTTCGATAATTTGTTGACGAATCTTTTCTTCGCTCGATCCACGGAATAAAACCCCATGGGGAAGAATTGTAGCCATACGCCCATTCTCAGCTAACGAATAAAGCATATGTTGCACAAACGCATAATCACCCTTGGATGCTGGCGGTACGCCCCACTCGAATCTTCTGTGCTGATCCAGACTTGCTTCCATCTTGAACTTCTCGTCAGTATTCCCTTCGCCTGCAAACCCCATAGCCCATTTATCCAAAGAAAAGGGAGGATTGGCAACTATTACCTGAAAACGCATCAACTTGCCATCTTCCAAGTGAAGTGGATTCGATAACGTGTCACCCCATTCAATCTTTCCATCATCAATTCCGTGCAGGTACATGTTCATGAGAGCTAAGGAGTGCGTTTGCCCGTTGCGTTCCTGTCCATAAATGGCCACCTTCTTATTCGGTACTTGATTTGCTACCTTAATAAGCAGGGAGCCTGAACCACAAGCTGGGTCGTAGATACGGTCGTTTTCTTTCGGCTTTACAAGTCGGGCAAGAAGTTCGGAAACCATGGAAGGTGTAAAGAATTCTCCACCCTTCTTACCAGCATCCGATGCAAAGCGTTCAATCATAAATTGATAGGCATCACCAATAACGTCTTCGCTACCTACAACGGATGGCTTCAAAGTAAGTTTGTTGAAATCCTCCAACAATGCACGGAGCATCGCATTTCTTTCTTTTGCCTTACCCAGTGTTGCTTCACTGTTAAAGTCGATATTACGGAATACTCCACGCAGTTTCCCTGTGTTCTCGTTCTCCAAACGTTCCAATGCTTTATTTATGATCTCACCGATTTCAGGATCAGTTCGTTTGCTATATAAATAATCGAAAGTAGAAAGCTCATCTAATACGAAACGTTCCCTGGATAATGCACGTTGAATCCGTTGCTGATCACCATTATAACGTTTGGTGTATTCTTCTACGTGCTCTTTATACGCATCACTCAAATACTTGATAAACAACATCGTCAGGATGTAGTCCTTATATGTACTGGAATCAATTTTCCCTCGGAATGTATCCGCCGCTTGCCATAAAACTGAGTTTATTTGCTGAGAAGTAACTTGCTCACTCATCTTTATTCCCCCAATGAACTATTTCTCTTATTTTCAGAAACTATATCATTATTATACATGATAGCGAGGAGAGCGAATATCTCTGACCCTTTAACAATTATCGGGATTGGCCAACCTTTACATATGGTTGTAAATGAGATTTAAGGCACTAAACGAGCCAATACAGGTCAGATAACCAGAGATGTAGTCAAAGGTAAGCAAAGACAGCTTACAGCCTTAAACCAAGCCATAAAGCGGTATAAACAAAACAATAGCAATAGCTATCAACTTATTGAATGGTATCTTAGATTTTTATTTACTCACAAGAATTCCAAAAAAACATGACCTTATACTTGTCTATTCATGCCATTTGTTCAGGAAACCTATGTTGAACCTCTGCATAACAACAATCACACACAATAATACTTTTTTCGCTCATACCAATAAACTTCGCCTTAATTTTGAAAGTCACGTCCTTTTGAAATTCTCCTGGCATTAAGCTCTCATTACAAACTGAGCAAGATGCTTGAATCTTCATGTAACACTCTAAGCAGAGAGATCCTATGTCATGAATTAAATGATTAAACAACCTTTCGGGCTTTTTAAAACAAAATGTACAACATTTCATATTCATCCTCTTTTTTTTCAGAAACGCAAAAAGACCGCAATATCCCCTTGATCGAGTATAGGGAAATTGCGGTGCTTCCGACAAATCTAATCATTATTTTATTCAATTAAATAATACTTCAAACTAATATTCACTACAAGCATATTTGGTTTTTTTATCTGTGCTTTAAAAAGGTATTATCATTCATCATCAAGTAATTTATCTCTAAGTGTCTCAGCATTATTATTTATATAGAACTCAATGTTTTTCTCATCTTTTTCGTTATTTCGTTGTCTACATAATCGATAATATTCAGGTATAAAATAATGTTTAATTAAAAATTTGAACTCCGCTTGAACAAGAGGCTCTGCACGTTGAATCAAGCCAGTAACAAAGCATAAGTTTGATGAGAAATTATCTAACATGTAGGCAATTGATGAATTTCGAAATTCTAAGTATGAAGAAGCCTTCCATTCTGCAGAAACGATTTTCATAGTCTCAAGTTCAGATATCTGAAAATAATCCTTACCACTCTCGAATTCAGATATTATCGGTCTGAAACTCATCTCAAAAGTCTTTCGTGATTTCTTAAATGGATCTTTAAATTGAAAATAGTGATCATACAGCTTATATTTATGCAGTAAGTTAAGCAACGCATCTTCATGCCATAGCTTAAATTGTATCTCTTTATCCGAATGTTTTTCGCAAAAGCCATTCCACCAACGAAATTCATTTATATCCAAAGTCTTTGGTACCACCAATATCCACTTTTTTAATCCTTTATTTTTTTTATATGCAGTCAAAAATGAATCTGTTATTTTTTTTCTTTGAGCACTACCTAATCTTCCTGTATAAAATTTACATTGATAGATATACTTCTTATTCTTCGGTGTTATAACAATCACATCTATTCCATCATCCCCACCAGAACCATCGATTCTTGTGACTGTATGCTTTTTATATCTACAATGAAGTATTTCTGAACACATTTTTTCAAATGATTTTCGCCACTTCTCTACCCCCTCAATAAACTCAAGTAACTTAAATGGTTCTTCGACCCTCTTTGCCATGTTGAACTCTCCTACTATTTGTAATAAGCCTGTAATAGACAATTAGAGCATCACGCCTGTCAAATATCGTGTGCTCTTAACTTAGTTCATACAAATTGCATTATTGCTTAAATTCATAAAATAGGAGAAAAGTTCTGTTGCATGACAGTGTCGATCTTAAATCGAATATCAGAGGAACAATTTACAATTTTAATTTTATTAAATGCAAATACCCCGCATTTTTTTGTTGCATCTGCGATCAAGGCATTTATAAAACTATGAGGACAGTGAGTAACGTTATTAAAGTCTAATAAAACTTCCTTTCCTTTCTCAATTGCTGGAAGTAAATACACATCCCTATAGCTTATTGCATCATCTTTATTATTCGCATTCTCCCCAAAACTATTTAGGATATTTACAACTAAAATATTATTGTCTTTTTCACTTCTCTCTTTCTCTGCTTCAATATAATCTCTCTCTAACGACTGCTTTAACTCCTCATCACTTAAAGAGCCTAACCGTAAAGAAAGTTTTACAAATGTTCCTGGCCAAGCTCCAGCAATTTTTTTGCTGTTTAAATCTGTTGCACTAATATGGAGGACTCCTTCGCCAGAAAAAATGTACATCTCCCCTTTTAAACGCCTCATTTTATCTGTAGCATCATGAAGTCCCATCCCAGCGTTATCTGTTTTATCATTTGGATCAATTACCTTTTTAAAAGTTCCAGAAACAAGAGGTTTTATAGCCTCATTAATCGCTTCCGCATCACTTTGAAACGGAGGATAGAACTGCTCTAAGTGCCTTTTTATACCGATTCCCAAGTCACCGATGAGTATTGATATCTCGTTTCTTTTCTTATACCAGTTAAATTGACATATAGACGGAAATGCTTCATTTTTACCATGTTCCAATGTATTGTAAATTAGTTCTGAAACAACATCATTCAGAGTTTTACTATACTCTACGTTAAATCCCTTCGTATACTCTTCGAGACGTTTTGTGACCTTTTTCAAGTCTGCGTTAGTCCTTATTGAAAATAGAGGTTTAGTGGGGTCAGAGTAAAAATCTCTGTATTCATCCGCATAAACTATTTCCCATCCTCCCCCACGCATTCTCCTCCACATTGCTGATGCTCCATCTTGAGCGTCTTCAATCCTCAGTATGTTAACTTCCTTACCTATAGATTTGAGATGCCAGAGATACAACACCACTAACGATAAAGCCTGGTAACTTGCTGATTTGCATTCTCGTAAGTCAATTGAAACCTTTTTATGCGGGGGATTCCATTTGAAAGTCTGTAAGACTGTTTCAAAAGAATCAGAACCATTAAACTGATGAAAATTAAAATTATGCGGAATTACAACCATTAATTCTTCAAGATTTGTTTTACTCATAAAACACCTCTATGTATAATTTACACTTTATCAGAACTGATATTATCAATTTCATTTACAATATCTGTTTTCAATTCACTTAACTGATCTATAAACGAAGATGATAAAATAAGATCAATTAGTTTCCGTTTCTCCTGTTGAAGTAATAAAATGTTATTTTGTTCGTTTCGAATGTCTTTTCTTAGCTCTGCTAATTCTTGTTTTTCCTTCCCGCTTGCTAATAACATTTTCAATTGACTATTAAGCTTTTCTTTATTTAATTCCATTTGATACAATTCTATTGGAATATAACGATATATTCGTTCGAGTTGACCGTATAATTGTATTAGTTTAGTCTGTAACGGAATATTGATTAATGGGATAATATTATCTTTCAGGACGTCAAGTCTTTCATCGATCGGATAATAATAGAACTGATCATCCCCGTATAATTTAAGAGAATCTCTCAATTGTTTCATAAGGGTATCTATTTTCTCAATCTCGAATTTTATAAAAGATAAGTATGGTAGTTGTTGTTTTCTTTTGTCTTCTTTTAGTAATAATAGGTCATTTTTAAATTGCTGATTAACAACAATATATGCAACAATCCCCCCTATAACCCCTCCCGCATAATTACCAAAGAATCCGACCCATGACGCTTCATCTCCAATAGTTAAGTTCCCTGTAGGTATATTAAGTATCAGACCTATTCCTATAGGGGATAAAACAGTTAACAATGCAATTTTATAGTATTTCTTTAAGAACCGTTTGAGTCTATCCACTAAAATTACAACTCCTTATCCACAAGAAAGCTTAAAAGCAAATGGCTACATATACATATTCTTACACGTTTAGCCCCCTTAATCAATCTGTCTCCATAATAAATTTGTTTCTCCCAATGTCAATTGGATTAATAGCGATTTTATATGGGAGGGCGGGTATGATAATTAAATCGTAAGGTTTTATGCTTCTCGGTATACGCAAAACTCTCGCCCTATGAAATACCTAAGTAAACTCAACTACCAGCATATCGTAAGATGAATGATTTTATGTAACTATTCACTTCATCCTATTAAACCACAAAAGCTAAAGCAACATAGACCCATTTTTTTAACTTATGCCCTCTTGCTTTTCTTATAATTGATACATAAAACAAAATGATCTCAATTAATAAGATAGGAGCTAATTACCATGAAAAAAAATCACGATCTACTTACCGTTGAAGAAGCAAGAGAAATTTTACGAATTGGTCGAAATGCCATTTATAATTTGATTAAAGTTGGCTTACCTCACATCAAAATTGGTAAGCAGATTCGAATTCCAAGAGAATTACTTTATGTCTGGATTAATGAACAAACCATTACATCATAAGAAAAAAACTCCAATGTGGTCTTTAAACCACGTTGGAGTTTTTTAAGTTTAGAGCTTTGCTCATTGCCATGGCTGGTTTTTCATGTACAATATCAAATCGATGAGTGTAGATCTTAATCGTGGTTCCTACATTCGAATGACCAAGAACTTCAGAAATTGCTTTTAAATCAAGCCCTTCTGCATATAGAATGGAGGCGAATGAATGTCGCAAATCATGTAACCTAATTTTTGGAAAATTATTTTGCTGAAGGAATTTACTGAATTGTTCCGTCACCGAATTCACACGATATGGCTTTCCGTTATCTTTCGTAAATACATAATCGGAATCTTCATACTCACTTTTTAAAATGTCTTTAAACCGTTTTTGCGTGACCTTCTGTCTAAGCAGGACTTCCAAAAGCTCATCTACAATATAGATAGTACGTCTGCTCTCTTTTGTTTTTGGTCCCTTAGTAATTACATTCTTACCTGCAGAGGTTCTAACTTCTACAATGCTAATACTTCGTTTCTCCAAATCAACGTTCTTCCACTTCAACCCACTGATCTCTTCTCTTCGCAGACCAAGATAACTCGCCAGATAAACGGGCACTTCTAATTTCGTACCTTTTACTTTCTGGAGCAATTCATTTAATTGTTCTTTGCTATAAGACACACCTTCAAAAAACTCCTTTTTAGGTAGCTCGACCGCATCTGCAACATTGCGATGCACCAATTGTTGCTTCATACCAAAATCAAGAGCCTTCCGAATGCAGGCATGATGTTTATGAACGGTATTAGGTGACAATCCTTTAACCTTCATTAAGTGATCATAATAGTCCTGTACATGCATCGGTTGAAGCTTACTTAGTTCCACATCAACAAAGTATGGAGCAATATGCTTGGAAATGATGTTGTTGTATCCGTATCTTGTGGTTTCTTCACACTTATATTTTACATACTTTTTCATCCAGTAGTCCAAAAGCTCAACCAAACTCATATTATTCACGGTCACTAATAGGTTACGTTGTTTATTATATTTAAACTCAGTAAGTGCCTTCTCCGCTTCACCCAATGTATCAAATACTTTCGTTGACTTATGCCGTACTCCATTGATAATCCCTTGGTCAAATGTAACCTGATACTTCCCACTTTTTGTTATTCTAATACCTTTCATCATATTGATCTTCCCCTTTTTCTTATACTTAATGAGATATCAATAATCTAATATAAGAAAGTACGTTCGTAAATATCAAACGAGTCGAAGCCTGTTTTAATCCGTAGAGGAGTCTTTAACCCGACCTGAGTGTACGGTAACACGAACTTAGGGGTAATACAATAGCCCCCCTGTCGACAAAATGTCTACCTCGGAGGGCTTTTATTATTTTCGCTGTATTAGTTGTCTAACATTTGTCTACTTTTTAAGGGCATAGAAAAGCCCAGTCCTCTTGCGGACTGGGTTCTCATGGTGGAGGCGAGGGGATTTGAACCCCTGTCCGAAGACCACGCCACACGGCTTTCTACGGGTGTAGCTGCAGTTTTGATGTCACCCAGGGAGGCCCCCTGCAACACGGTTCTCTCTAGGTCAGCCTGATTGTCTTATTCAGCTAGCCCCAGGCGGAGACTAGACAGCGTATCCCACTAAAGTTGGGCCCTCATCCCGGCACATGGGCGATGCAGAGCGAGAGCACGCGAGCAGGTTATTAAGCTGCTACAGCGTAAGTGTTTGTTTGTTTGCCATTTAATTGGCTTTAGCGTTGATGAAGCAGACGACTCCCTGCTACCCGCTGGCACGCGCTCGTCCAATCCCCGTCGAATCCATAAACGCCCCCTTATTGGCATAAACGCTGCGTGTATCCGAGACCGGACAACCAAACGTCTAGCGCATGAAGCAGGGACTCCAGGATTAACGATGTTTGACTTCACACGAGTCAACTCATCTGTCTTGTGTCTTGCTTGTTTCTGTGCTCTTTGGCACAAACTTAGTATAACACGAACGCATTGCAAAAATCACGGGAATGTTACTGGCAGCAATGGCCCTTCCATCCATGGAAGCTGCGGATTATCTCGCCACCTTCTGCTTCTCGCGAAGCACGCGTTGAATATCGCGCTGCGCATCCCGCTTCGCAGCCGTTTCGCGTTTGTCGAACTGCTTCTTGCCTTTGCCGAGACCGATCAGCAGCTTGGCGTAGCCGTTGCGCACGTAAATCTTCAGCGGCACGATTGCGTAGCCTTCTCGCTTCGACAAGCCCAGCAGCTTGTGAATCTGCTCCTTGTGCAGCAGCAGCTTCCTCGTCCGCGTCGGATCGCTCGGATTATGGATATTGCCCTGCTCGAAAGGACTGATGTGCATGTTATGGATGAACATTTCGCCGTTACGGATGGTCGCGAAGGCGTCGCTAATGTTCGCCCTGCCGCTCCGAAGCGACTTAATCTCCGTGCCCGTCAATACCATGCCCGCCTCGAAGGTTTCCTCGATGAAATAGTCATGGGAAGCCTTCTTGTTCTGGGCGAGCAGCTTGTCGTCGTTCTTTTTTTTGGCCGCCATGCTAGTTCACCTCTTTCCAGAAAAATCCTCGAGATCACCGTCTCTGTTGGTTCATTGTAGCAACTTTGCAAGGCAAAATCAACAGATCGGCGCGGTACTCTTTGGGTTAAACTGATCTACACCAATCTTCCCAAGCCAGAGCAAATTCCTGCGATAATGCAGCATTTTGAAGACATAAACAGTAGTTGGAGGACAATTCCTGCAAATGTGCATCAATTAAAGCGATAATATGCTGCTTGAGAGCAAATCCGATCAAAATTACTGCACATATGCAGCAATTCTTTGGAAACCGGCTGCGGTTAATCGAAAATCATGCATTTTTGCATTAATTGCAACGATGAGCAAATTCCTGCGTTAATGCAGCATTTTGAAGACATGAATAGCGTTGGAGGATAATTCCTGCAAATCTGCATCAATTAAGGCGCTAATGAGTTACTTGAGAGCTCGTCCGATCAAAATTACTGCACATATGCAGCAATTCTTAGGAAACCGGCTGCGGTTAATCGAAAATCATGCATTTTTGCATTAATTACAACGATGAGCAAATTCCTGCGTTAATGCAGCATTTTGAAGACATGAATAGCAGTTGGAGGATAATTCCTGCGATAATGCAGCATTTTGAAGACATAAACAGCAGTTGGAGGATAATTCCTGCAAATCTGCATCAATTAAGGCGATAATATGCTGCATGAGAGCAAATCCGATCAAAATTACTGCACATATGCAGCAATTCTTTGGAAACCGGCTGCGGTTAATCGAA
Source organism: Paenibacillus nanensis (assembly GCF_003583765.1). Classification (GTDB taxonomy): domain Bacteria; phylum Bacillota; class Bacilli; order Paenibacillales; family Paenibacillaceae; genus Pristimantibacillus; species Pristimantibacillus nanensis. The sequence goes on along the minus strand of NZ_QXQA01000001.1, from coordinate 15,628 downwards.
AATCATGCATTTTTGCATTAATTGCAACGATGAAGCTCGCTACAAAAAGCTGAGATCTGCGACTTTGCATTATTACCATGAGCTTGCTACAAAAAGCCGAGATCCTGCAATTTTGCATTATTTACGGTGAGCTCGCTCCAAAGCTGAGTAATTTGCATTATTATAATGAGCTCGCTACAAAAAGCTGAGATCCTGCAAATTTGCATTATTAGGATGAGCTTGCTGCGCTTTTGCTTTAACTACGATGAGCCCGTTCCAAGAGCCGAGACGGCTTCCGTTCAGCAGCCAATAAAGCGACGTATATGCAGGATACAAGCAACAATTACGAAGCGTAAAATCGAAGTCCTCCATTACAGCAAAAGACCGCCCCGGCACGATGCCGGAAGCGGTCCTTCCGAGGGTTAAGCTATTACAGCTTAACTACGTTTTCAGCTTGTGGTCCGCGGTTGCCTTGAACAACGTTGAACTCAACGCGTTGGCCTTCTTCAAGAGTCTTGAAGCCTTCGCCAACGATTGCGGAGAAGTGTACGAATACGTCGTTTCCGCCTTCAACTTCGATGAAGCCGAAACCTTTCTCAGCGTTAAACCATTTAACTGTACCTTGTTGCATGTGGAATACCTCCAAAAAAATAAAATTAATATGCGCCTCTTGTCTTTAAACAAAAAATTCACACATTGAAAAAGGTGTCATGACGCTAATGATACCCTTTTCAATATGTGAATTCAGGTTCATCTCATCCGATTGCCTTGAGTGTACTATACCCGCCGCTAAAAAGCAAGCGACAAGCTTAAATATATTTTCCCAGTATGTCCAGTTGACGGCACTTCGATACTTAACAGTCTAGAAACCTAAAGCACCAAAGCGCCGCCCACCTATACATTGTCTTCGTCAGCTAGCTGTCTACCTGTTTACTTGCGTTTCTTACGGACAAAAGCAGCGGTTGCGTTGTTCGCGTCGCCCTTTTTCTTGCGCTTTTTCTTTCTGCCTCCGCCTTCCGCTCCGCCGCCTGCGCCGCTAGGAGCCGCGCCGGCAGCGTTAAAGACGCCGCTTGTCGTTGTATTCTTCCGGCGGCTTCCACCACCGCCGCCGCCACCACCGCCGCTGCCTCCGCCTTTGCCTCTCTTGCCTCCGCCTTTGTGGCCGCCTCTGCCGCCGCGGTCTCCTTCGCTGCTGCCTTCATAACCGCCGCCGTCACGCCCGTTCCGGCGTCCTTCGCCATTGCCGGCTGCGCCGTTTCCGCGGATTGGCAAGCCCCACATATCGATTCGCGTCACTTTGCCTTCCGCTTCAAGCTCGCTGGCTCTTGCTTCAATCCAGTCGTCGCCATCGTCCAGTGGATCGACGCCTCTCTGCCACGGGTTGCCTTCGTTCACGCCGGCCGGCGGAGCTCCCTCAGCCCCGCCGCGCTTGAACTTCCCGCGGCGTCCGCCTCCTTGCCCTCCGGCCGCGTTCCCGGGAGCGCCGGCTCGGCTACCTGCGCCGCGTCCGGCCTTGCCGCCGCGGCCTATCGCAGCCGCGCCGCTTCCGCCACGGTCGTCGCCGCGTTTGCCATAGCCGCCGCGTTTGCGCGGACCGCCTGCGCCGAAGCCCGAATCGGCGACGCCTTTATATTTTCCGCGCGGCTTCATGTCGACCATCTCGAAGTCGATATTATATTCCTCCATATCGACGCGCGAGACGCGAATCTTCACTTCATCGCCGATGCGGTATACTTTGGACGTGCGTTCGCCGATCAATACCATGTGCAGCTCATGGAAGTGATAATAGTCGTCGTTCATGTCGCTGAGGCGGATTAAGCCCTCGACCGAATTTTCCAGCTCGATGAACATGCCGAAGCTGGTCACGCTGCTAATAATGCCGTCGAACTCCTCGCCGACCTTATCCAGCATATATTCGCATTTTTTCAGCTTATCCGTATCCCGCTCCGCGTCGACAGCCACGCGTTCCCGCTCCGATGACTGCTGCGCGATGTCCGGCATGCGGGCTGTCAGCGCTTCTTGCCTCGCTTCCGTCAACATCCCGCCATTCTCGATGACCTCGCGAATAACGCGGTGAATCACCAGGTCGGGATACCGCCGGATCGGCGACGTAAAGTGTGTATAGAACTCAGCCGCGAGACCGAAATGCCCGAGGCATTCCGCATCATATTTGGCCTGCTTCATGGAACGCAGCATCATCGTCGAGATGACCGTCGCTTCCTTCGTGCCCTGGATCTCCTCAAGCAGCGTCTGAAGCGCGCGAGGGTGAACCGTGTTGCCTTTGCCGCCCTTCACCACATAACCGAAGTTCGCCGCGAACTGCATAAACGTCATCAGCTTCTCCTGGTCCGGGTCCTCGTGAATCCGGTAAAGGAACGGCACGCGCAGCCAGTGGAAATGCTCCGCCACCGTCTCGTTCGCCGCCAGCATGAACTCCTCGATGATCATCTCCGCAATCGAACGCTCGCGCTTGACGATATCGACCGCTTTGCCGTTCTCGTCCACGATAATTTTCGACTCCTGGAAGTCGAAATCGATCGCGCCGCGCTTCATCCGCTTGGAGCGAAGCCGCATCGCCAGCTTCTCCATCAGCTCGAACATCGGAACCAGATCGGTGTAACGCTCCTTCAGTTCCTCTTCGGGCTCTTCCTCCGTTGCGGTCAAAATCCGGCGCACATTCGTATAGGTCATCCGTTCCTTCGTCCGGATCACGCTGGTGAAAATATCATGCCGCACACGCTTCAGCGTCTTCGCGTCAAACTCCATGTGGCAGGACAGCGTCAGCCGGTCCACTTGCGGATTCAAGGAGCAGATGCCGTTCGACAACCGGTGCGGCAGCATCGGAATTACGCGGTCTGTCAAATAGACGCTGCAGCCTCTGCGGAACGCCTCCTGATCGAGAGCCGACCTCTCCTTCACGTAATAACCGACGTCCGCGATATGAACGCCTAGCAGGTAGTTGCCGTTCTCCAAAATTTTGACATGAACGGCGTCATCAAGGTCTTTGGCGTCTTCGCCGTCGATCGTTACGATCACTTCATCCCGCAGGTCGCGTCTGCCCTGTTCGACAATTTCTTCCTCTGTTATCGTGTCAGGCGCCGCCTCCGCTTCGGCCATCACCTCGTCCGGGAAGCCCTCCGGCAGCTGATGCTTCCGGATAATGGAGAGGATATCCACGCCAGGATCATTTTTATGACCCAAAATTTCTAAAATTTCGCCTTCCGCCGCGCTCCGGCCTTCCGGGTACACAACGATGCGCGCCACTACCTTTTGCCCTGTCACAGCCCCATGGAAAGCGCCCTTCGGAATAAAAATATCCCGGTTAATCCGCTTATCGTCAGGAATAACGAATCCGTACGCTTCATGGTTTTCGAATGTGCCGACGATCTGGGTGACTGCGCGCTGCACGATCCGAACGACCTCGCCCTCCATTCGGCCGCCGCCTTCGCTTTTCGAAGTGATGCGCACAAGGACAATGTCGCCGTTCATCGCGCTTTTCAGGTCATTGGCATGAATGTATACATCAGGGTGATCCTTCTCATCCGGCAGCAAAAACGCAAAGCCCTTCGCATGAGCCTGCAGCTTCCCGCGCAGCAGATTCATACGCTCCGGCACGCCGTAGCGCTCATTGCGGGTGCGGATGATTTTGCCCTCGTCCTCGAGCTTATTCAACAGCTTCAGAAGCTCCTTGAACTCCGCCGCGCTTTCGATACCGAAGTTCGTCTCAAGCTCCTGATACGTCATCGGCTTATATGCCGTTTCTCTCATAAAATCAAGCAATTCCTGTTCGCGATTCATCATAACGCCTAATCTCCTTAGGGAAACCGTCCCAAGCTGACAACTCTTGCAGACGGTTGATAGATTGCCATATACCATGTAGTATACACGAATTGCCAGCATACCATCCCAAATATCCGAAAAAAACAAAAAAAGCGAGGTATGCACCTCGCTCTTCATCGTAAACGTATTATGGTTGGACGAAATAGGAAACAACCAGCGCCAACACAAAGAATCCAACTGCGAAAGCAACCGTCAGACGCTGCAGGAACAGGTCCAAGCCGCGAGCTTTCTGCTTACCGAATAAGTGCTCCGCACCGCCGGTAATCGCTCCGGACAACCCAGCGCTCTTGCCCTTTTGCAGCAATACGACTGCGATCAATCCGATTGAGAACAATACAAGCAGGATCTTCAATGTGATTTCCATTCAATCCACCTCCAGCGTAGCCGCTCGTAAAAACATATAAATCGATTGTACCACAGCCCCTTGTCTTTTACAATAGGACTAGCTTTTGAGAGAGCTGATCGTCTCCACAACAAGATCCCCTTCAGCTCGCCAAGATGCTTGTCACTTACTCCTGCAACCTGGACAACAGCTCACGGATTCCCCGAATCAGCTCAGGGTCCACCTTCTCCTTGAAGCTTCCTGCTTGCCGAACCCCTCCGCCGAAATGAACCTCCCGTACGCCGGTCTGCCGTACAAAGCCGGCAATATTATTTGCGTGCAAGCCGTAGCCGCCGAGTATGCAAATGCCAAGCGCGTCGCCCGCCATGCGCAGCTGACGAATTTTATCCGCAGACTGGGGAGCCGGCTGCAGTCCGCCGGCGGTCAGCACCCGGCTGATCTGCGGATATTCCGCAAGCTGTCTAAGCGCGTTCACCTGATCCGCAATCTCGTCGAAAGCGCGGTGGAATGTGACATCCAGCCCTTCGGCGGCATTCAGCAACCGCTCTAAAGCCGCACGATCGATCCCCCCATATTCATCCAATACCCCGACTACGATTCCTGCGGCTCCCGCTTCCCGAACCGCGCGTATATCCCGAAGCATAATCGATAGATCTGCCTCGCTGTACCAAAACGATTGACTGTGCGGCCTCACCATCACGTTGACTGGAAGCGGAGCCGTCTTCACCACGGCCTCAACGAGTCCAATGCTAGGCGTTAAGCCTCCCTCCGCTATGCCGCTGACCAGCTCGATCCGGTCTGCCCCGCCCGCATAAGCCGCTTCCGCATCCTCAGCCCGAATCGCAATAACTTCAATCAGCATATGCGCTTCTCCTCCCAATAACCGACTCTATGATTCTTTTATGATACGCAACGATTCTCTTATACGCAAAATAAAAGAGGGGCTCCGCGAGCCCCTCCATCCTTATCGTTGTTTCGCTTGCGGCTTAAATACCGACAGAAGCAGCACAATCAAGCTTACGCCGGCAATACCGCTCAGCACAGCGGCGGATCCGCTCCAATGAAAACCCTGTTCGAAGAAAAACAGCTCGCGAAGCCCATCCACCATAAACCGCATCGGCAGCCAAGAATGAACCCAGTCCCGGTAGAAGCCGTTCATGAATTCCGGCGGCAGCGCAAGCAGCGGCGCTCCGAAAAATAACAACAGCACGAACAGCACAATGCCTCGGATTCCCGTCCAGCTCAGCACCGCGGATATCATCAAGAAGAAGGCGAGCACAGCAAGTGCGAGGAACAACCCTACATCGCCAATATTCGGCACATCCAGTCCGAGCATCTCATCTGCTAACCATGACATGCCGAAGCCCGCGAACAGGGCGACGACAACGCCGATAGCAAGCTGGATCAGCCTTGCCCCTAATTTACCGCTGCAGCTTGCGTTAGAGCGCTCAATCGTCTTGCCGATGACGAAGGTGCTGATCGCCGCTCCCGCAATGCTCGCCATCCAGATCGGCTGGAACAGCGACACCGGCGCGTTCCCTCTTGCGGCGCTCGTACCGAATGCGTTCACATTCGTTACTTCAACTGCGATCGGAGAGGTAAGCGCCGCTGCTTGCTTCGGCGTCAAGGTCGCGCCTTTCGCCTCCAGCTCGGCAAGCAGCTGCGCGCTGAGCATCCGATTCATCTGATCCGCCACGCCGCCGACCATCTGCGTAAGCATCGTCGACACCGTCGCATTCATTCCTTGATTGACGAGGACCGTCAGCTCGGCCGGCTGCGGTTCAGGCGTGCGCAGCGATGCCTGCTTTGCGCTGAAATCTGCCGGTAAGATAAGAGCCGCATAATACTTGCGGTCATTCAATCCGTCGCGAACGGCTTGTTCGCTGTCAGCCTCCACCCATTTGACGGGCAGCCCGGCTCCTTCTCCCCCGCCAGAGGCAGCGCGAATTTGTTCGGAGACGGTGTTGCCCATCTTAAGCTTCGTTCCGTCAGGCAGATTAACGCCTTCATCCAAATTCACGATCGCAACCGGCAGATCGGCCGGTTTCATCCGAGCGGACGGATACAGCGTAAGCGTAAAGATAAAAACGGCAAGCAACGCGATAAAAGGCGCGGCAAGCAACAGCTTGTTTTTGATTACGTTTTGCATCAAAATCTCTCCCTCTCCATTTTTCTAACCACCTTAATCATCAATCCCATTAAATGAACATCGTGTTGATTAATGATCACAATGTACATTATAATTAGTTTCAACGAATACTCAATGACCAGTTTCATGCATTGTGCCGTTTAATCAACACGATTCGGATATATGTTGAGGGGAGAGCGAAAATGACGGAAGAACAGCAGGTTGACCGGCGGGTCACGCGTACGAAAAGAATGATCCGGGACGCGCTTACGGAGCTTATGGAGGAGAAAGGCTTTGACGGCATTACGGTCAAAGACCTAACGGAGAGAGCCGACATTAACCGGGGCACCTTCTATATTCATTATAAAGACAAATACGATCTGCTGGAGCAAAGCGAAGCGGAGATGATTACGGCAATTATATCGCTCGCGGAATCCGGCATTATCAATATTGCGGCTAGTTACAAAAAAAGCCCTGCGCAATGGGTCCTTCTTCCCTTCATAGAGAAGCTGTTCGAGCTGCTGCAGGAGAACGCCGCGTTCATGCGCGTCGTGCTCGGTCCCAAGGGCGATCCCTTGTTCCAGAAAAAGCTGAAGGATGTGATTCGCCAAAAAGCGCTGCAGGTACTGACGACTTTCGGAGGAGATTTGATGGTGCCGGCCGAATATTTAACCGCCTATATCAGCTCCGCACATTTGGGCGTTATCCAGGATTGGCTGGAAAACGGTATGCTGACATCCCCTAAGGAAATGGCGTATAACTTGGCGCAAATGACGCTTCTCGGTCCCGGCTATGTTGCGGGGGTTACGAGAGGCTATTTGAACGCCATGAACAAAAAGCTGGAAAGCGAGCGGCCACGCTCCTAAGCTAAGCACCAGACATAAAAGAAAAAGAGCATGCCCGTACCCTCGGACATGCTCTTTGTTATTCCAGCATTCAGCAGTCAAGCTGCCTAAGCTTATTTGAAGTTTTTCAGGTTGTAGAACGCTGTTTTGCCGCCGTATTGAGCAGTCGAGCCCAATTGGTCCTCGATGCGAAGCAATTGGTTGTACTTCGCTACGCGGTCCGTACGGGAAGGAGCGCCTGTTTTGATTTGACCAGCGTTTGTCGCAACCGCGATGTCCGCGATTGTGCTGTCTTCGCTTTCGCCGGAACGGTGGGAGATAACCGCTGTGTAGCCAGCGCGCTTCGCCATTTCGATCGCGTCGAAAGTCTCTGTCAGCGTACCGATTTGGTTTACTTTAACCAGGATGGAGTTGCCTACGCCCTTCTCGATGCCGGAGGACAGACGCTCTGTGTTCGTTACGAACAGGTCGTCGCCGACGAGCTGAACTTTGCCGCCCAGCTTGTCAGTAAGCAGCTTCCAGCCTTCCCAGTCGTCTTCGGAGCAGCCGTCTTCGATTGTGATGATCGGATACTTCTCCACCCACGAAGCAAGCAGGTCTACGAACTCAGCGGAAGTGAACGATTTGCCTTCGCCGGACAGCGTGTATTTGCCGTCTTTGTAGAACTCCGTGGAAGCAACGTCCATACCAAGGAATACGTCAACGCCAGGCTTGTAGCCGGCGCGCTCGATCGCGGAGATGATCGTTGTGATGGCTTCTTCGTTGGAGCCAAGGTTTGGAGCGAAGCCGCCTTCGTCACCTACAGCTGTGTTCAAGCCTTTGTCATGCAATACAGCTTTCAGGTTGTGGAAGATTTCCGCGCCGATGCGAAGAGCTTCTTTGAATGTAGGAGCGCCAACCGGCAGAACCATGAACTCTTGCACGTCGATGTTGTTGTCGGCATGCTCGCCGCCGTTGATGATGTTCATCATCGGTACAGGCAATGTTTTAGCGTTGAATCCGCCCAGGTAAGTATACAGAGGCACATCCAGAGCGTCGGCAGCCGCGCGAGCTACAGCCATGGATACAGCCAGGATCGCGTTAGCGCCCAGCTTCGCTTTGTTAGGCGTGCCGTCCAGCTGGATCATTTTACGGTCGATTGCAACTTGGTCAAGAGCGTCCAGACCGATGATTTCAGGAGCGATAATCGTGTTTACGTTCTCTACTGCTTTTGTTACGCCTTTGCCCAGGTAACGGGATTTGTCGCCGTCGCGAAGCTCAACCGCTTCGTACGCGCCTGTGGATGCGCCGGATGGCACGATCGCACGGCCTTTGCCGCCGGACTCAAGAGATACTTCTACTTCAACAGTCGGATTCCCGCGGGAATCCAGCACTTCGCGTGCGTATACGTCAACGATAATGGACATAGTGGATACTCTCCTTTTTCATGTCAAAATTTATCTTTCCAACTCAATAGTCTACTATTATTTGCCCAGCAATGTCGAGCCTGTCATCTCAGCAGGCTTCGCAAGCTCGAGAAGATCCAGCATGGTCGGCGCGATATCCGCCAGAATGCCGCCTTCGCGAAGCGCTGCTCCTTCTTTCGTGACGATAAAAGGAACCGGGTTCGTCGTATGCGCCGTATGCGGACGGCCGTTCTCGTCGAACACCATATCCGCGTTGCCGTGGTCCGCCGTGATGATGCAGACGCCGCCCTTCGCGAGCACCGCTTCCACCACTTTGCCGAGGCATTCGTCCGTCGCTTCCACCGCTTTGATCGTCGGCTCCAGCATGCCGGAGTGGCCGACCATATCCGGGTTCGCGAAGTTCAGGATGATGGCGTCGTGCTTATCGGCTTCGATCTCGCGAACGGTCGATTCCGCAAGCTCGTATGCGCTCATCTCAGGCTGCAGGTCATACGTTGCAACCTTCGGCGAGTTGATCAGCACGCGAGTTTCGCCCGGAAGCTCCTTGTCGCGTCCGCCGCTGAAGAAGAAGGTGACATGCGGATATTTCTCGGTTTCCGCCGTACGAAGCTGCGTCTTGCCGTTCTGCGCAAGCACTTCGCCAAGCGTATTGTCGAGGTTCTTCGGCTCGTAAGCGACATAGCCGCCTACCGTTTCGCTGAACAGCGTCAGGCATACGAAGTGCAGTCCTGTCGGATGGTTCGCGCCGCGGTCGAAGCCGCGGAAGTCTTCATTCGTGAACACCTGCGACAGCTGAATCGCGCGGTCCGGACGGAAGTTGAAGAACACAACCGCGTCTCCCGACTCTACCAGACCTACAGGCTTGCCGTCTTCTCCGACAATAACGGTCGGCATCACGAACTCGTCATAGACGGACAAAGCATAGGATTCTACGACAGCATCGATAGGGTTCGTATATGCCGGACCTTCGCCGTATACCATTGCGCGGTAGGACTTCTCCGTACGCTCCCAGCGCTTGTCGCGGTCCATCGCGTAATAGCGGCCTTGCACAGTTGCGATGCGGCCCACGCCAAGCTCGTCAATCTTCGCTTGCAGCTGCTCCACATAGCCCTTCGCGCTGTCCGGCGCCACGTCGCGGCCGTCAAGGAACGCGTGAACGTATACATCCTGCAGACCTTCCTTCTTCGCCAGCTCGAGCAAAGCGAACAGGTGGTCAATGTGGCTGTGTACGCCGCCGTCCGACAATAAGCCGTACAAATGCAGCTTTTTGCCATTCGATTTCACATGGTTAACCGCGTTAAGGAGTGTTTCGTTTTGGAAAAACTCTCCCTCGCGAATCGATTTGCTGATGCGGGTCAAATCCTGATACACGATGCGGCCTGCGCCGATGTTCAGGTGACCGACTTCAGAGTTGCCCATTTGTCCTTCCGGCAAGCCGACCGCTTCGCCGCATGCCGTTAGTGTCGTATGCGGGTATTGCGACCAGTACCGGTCATAATTCGGCTTTTTCGCTTGCGCAACCGCATTGCCCGTTACGTCGTCGCGAAGGCCGAAGCCGTCCAAAATAATTAAGGCTACAGGTTTGCGGGAAGCCATCTTACTTGGCCCCCTCGATCAAAGCGATGTAGGAAGCAGGCTCGAGGCTCGCTCCGCCTACCAATGCGCCGTCGATATCCGCTTGGCCAAGGTATTCCGACACGTTGTTCGGCTTCACGCTGCCGCCGTATTGGATGCGGACCTTCGCGGCAACCGCTTCGTCGTACAGTCCCGCGATAACGCTGCGGATGTAGCCGATGACGTCCTGCGCGTCCTCGGAAGTCGAAGATTTTCCAGTGCCAATTGCCCAGATCGGCTCGTAAGCGACAACCACTTCTGCCGCCTGTTCAGCGGACAAGCCTTTGAACGCGCCTTCCGTTTGCACTTTGCATACTTCCTTCGTCGCGCCGGCTTCACGCTCTTCCAGCTTCTCGCCTACGCAGACGATTGGCGTAATGCCGTGTTTAAACGCCGCAACGGTCTTTTTGTTTACGATTTCGTCCGTCTCGCCGAAGTAAGCGCGGCGCTCGGAGTGACCGATAATGACGTATTTGACGCCAAGCTCCTTCAGCATTGGACCGCTGATCTCGCCTGTGAACGCGCCGTTATCCTCGAAATGAACGTTTTGCGCGCCAATTGCGATTGTCGTGCCTTTCGCCGCTTCGACCAGCGCCGGCAGCGCCGTGAATGGTGCACAGATGACGCTTTCTACGCCCGCGACTTCCGCTTTGCCTTTCACTTCCGCGAAAAACGCGGTCGCTTCAGAAACGGTTTTGAACATTTTCCAGTTGCCCGCAATAATCGGTGTTCTGCTCATTGCCAAACCTCCTCGATCTATGAGTCAAACCTATTTATCGTTAAGTGCTACTACGCCTGGAAGCTGCTTGCCTTCCATAAACTCCAGCGAAGCGCCGCCGCCAGTGGAGATGAAGTCCATGCGGTCAGCGAGGCCGAACTTCTCAGCAGCCGCAGCGGAGTCGCCGCCGCCAATTACGGTGTAAGCGGATGTTTCAGCTGTCGCTTGCGCTACCGCGCGAGTGCCATGGGAAAACGGTTCGATTTCGAATACGCCCATTGGCCCGTTCCAAACGACCAGCTTGGAGTTTTTGATAACGTCGGCGTATAGCTCGCGTGTTTTCGGTCCGATGTCAATGCCTTCCCAGTCAGCCGGAATGCTGTCTACGTCTACGATCTGCGTGTTCGCATCCGCGCTGAAGTCGTCGGTTACGACGATATCGACCGGGATCAGGAAGTTTTTGCCCAGCTTTTTCGCTTTCTCCATGAACTCAAGAGCCAGATCCAGCTTGCTGTTGTCCACGAGGGACTTGCCGATTTCATGGCCTTGCGCCTTGAAGAAGGTGTACGACAGGCCGCCGCCGATGATGATGTTATCCGCGATTTCGAGCATTTTGTCGATAACGGCAATTTTGTCCTTAACCTTGGAACCGCCAACGATCGCCGTGAACGGACGCTCAGGGTTGTTCAGCGCTTTGCCGAGCACTTCAAGCTCTCTCTCCATCAGCAGGCCGGATACGGCTGGAAGGATATGAGCGATGCCCTCAGTGGAAGCATGCGCGCGATGAGCGGCGCCGAACGCGTCATTCACAAACAGGTCAGCCAGTTTGGCAAAAGCTTTCGCCAGCTCCGGATCGTTTTTCTCTTCGCCCGGGTAGAAGCGCACGTTCTCAAGAAGCAGCACATCGCCGTTGTTCATCGCAGCGACTTGCGCTTCAACCGCTTCGCCGATCGCTTCATTGGCTTTTGCAACCGGTTTGCCGAGCAGCTCGGACAGGCGCACAGCGGAAGCCGTGTGGCGGAGCTCTTCGACAACCTCACCGTTTGGACGGCCCAGGTGGCTCGCCAAAATCACTTTTGCGCCCTTTTCGATCAAGTAGTTGATCGTTGGAAGCGTCTCGCGGATTCTTTTGTCATCCGTAATTTTGCCGTTCTCGATCGGCACGTTAAAGTCAACGCGGACAAAAACGCGTTTCCCTTGCAGTTCAGCTACGTCACGCACACTCTTCTTGTTCATGGTATTAAATCCTCCCCGATAGTAGGTATTTAGAGAAAAAGGCGCCCCTTCACAAACAGGAAGGAACGCCCTTAGGCCAGGCCTTGCGAGGGCGCAAACCAAGGGCCGAAGCTCGGTTTAGGAGCCGCGGCCCGTCAGCTTTTTTCCTTACAGACCTTTGCTTGCGATGTAAGCAGCAAGATCAACTACGCGGTTGGAATAGCCCCACTCGTTGTCGTACCAGGAAACGACTTTAACCATGTTGCCTTCAACTACCATCGTCGACAGAGCGTCGATTGTGGAGGAAGCTGGGTCGCCGTTGTAGTCGCTGGATACCAGCGGCTCTTCGCTGTAGTTCAAGATGCCTTTCAGAGGACCTTCGGAAGCTGCTTTGAACGCTGCGTTAACTTCTTCAGCCGTTACGCTTACTTTCAGCTCAGCAACCAGGTCAGTTACGGAAACGTTAGGCGTAGGAACGCGCATAGCCATACCGTTCAGTTTGCCTTTCAGCTCAGGCAGTACCAGCGAAACAGCTTTCGCAGCGCCTGTAGTGGAAGGAATGATGTTTTCTGCAGCAGCGCGAGCGCGGCGCAGGTCTTTGTGCGGAACGTCCAGCACGGATTGGTCGTTTGTGTACGAGTGAACGGTTGTCATCATACCTTTAACGATACCGAATTTATCGTTCAATACTTTTGCGAAAGGAGCAAGACAGTTGGTTGTGCAAGATGCGTTGGAAATGATCGTGTGAGCGGCCGCGTCGTATTTGTCTTCGTTAACGCCCATAACGATCGTGATGTCTTCGTTCGTAGCAGGAGCGGAGATAATAACTTTCTTAGCGCCGCCTTGCAGGTGAAGCTCGGCTTTCTCCTTCGCTGTGAAAATACCAGTGGATTCTACAACGATTTCAGCGCCAACGGAACCCCATTTCAGGTCAGCAGGGTTGCGCTCAGCGAATACTTTGATTTCTTTGCCGTTAACAACCAGCGCGCCTTCTTTTGCTTCAACAGTAGCTTCCAGCTTGCCATGAGTCGTGTCGTATTTCAGCAGGTGTGCCAGCGTGTTCACGTCTGTCAGGTCGTTAACCGCTACGATTTCAACCTCAGGGTTGTTCAAAGCCGCGCGGAATACGTTACGGCCGATGCGTCCAAAACCATTGATACCAACTTTAACCATTGTTTGTTCCTCCTAAGCGTTTTTAAAATGCAAAATATATTTCAAGACGTGTCGCGGCCGACCCCTTACGGCAGCCGTTCTTCGTCGTGATGCCTACTTCTCATTATTGCCATTCTCGAGCAGCGCAACCATTTCGAGCGCCGCCGCTTCGTCCGTTACGAGCACATCATTGTGCCCGAACCTCATCACGGCCGCAATCGCTTCGCCCTTGCTTTTGCCTCCGGCAACGCCGATAACAAGTTCAGTGTTCACAATATCTTCAAGCCGTAACCCTACGGTTTGCATTTTGTGAACGACGGCTCCATTCCGGTCAAAATAGAACCCGAACGCCTCCGCCAGCGCCCCGTCCGCCTTCATCTCCTCGACTTCCTCACGCTCCAGCTTGCGCCTTCTTGCCATCACCATAGCGTCTCCGATTCCATGAATCACAATGCGCGCGCTTCGGATGACCTCTACAATCTCCCGAATATTCGGCTCTTGCATTAAGGAGGCGAAAGCCTCTTCGCCCAAGTGGTCCGGCACGTGCAGAAGCCGGTAATGCCCGCCTGTACGCTTGGCCATCGTCGAAGCGAGCGTATTCGCTTGGTAATCCAAGCTTTCGCCCAGACCGCCTCTCGCCGGCACAAACCAGACATCCTTCAACGCCACCGGCGATGTGAGCTGGTTCGCTACGTGCGCGATTGTCGTGCCGCCTGTAACAGCCACCACATCTTTCGGCTTTAGCGCCCCGCGCAGCACTTGACCGGCTGCCCGACCAAGCTCCCGCCTCGTGCGGTCTGACGTTTCGGAGTCTCCCGGCACAATGACAACCCGCGTAAGCCCGAACGCCTTGCGAAGCTTCTCTTCGAGCTCCGACAAGCCGAGCATCGACTGATAAAGCGGCTCAAGCTGCTCCAGCAATTGACGTCCCTGCTCGCTGATCCGCATGCCTGCCGTATGGATCTCGAGCAATCCTTGTTCTTTTAAGAATTCGGTTTCCGCTCTCAGCACTCTCTCCGTCATTTCCAGCGCATTCGCCAGCGTACGTCGGCCGATCGTGCCCGATAGCATAACCTGATGCAGGATCATGTACCGCTTCCTCATGACGTCCAGAAGATCCGGCACAAGCTGCTGCTGCAGTTCAATGAGCTGTCGCATTACCTTCACTCCATTGGTCGTCCAAGCCGTCTTGCTTGGGATTGTAAAGGAACATCATACAGGTGTGCACGCGTGCATGTTAGCGAGCCTTCCTGCGAACGTGTTTCTCTCCACTTTTCTTTTTTAACCGTTCGCTTAGGGTCGGTCGCATGGGACTGAATGTAGTTTGGGACTCATTGCGTCCCGCATGTTCCTTTTAAGTCCCACCTCTATTTTAACCAATATACGGCTCTGCCGCAAGTGGCAAGCTTCCGATGAAAACGATTACTGCCACGATTTTCTCAAATTTAATTTCTCATTTTCGCTTGCTTTCAACCTGCGAATGTCATATAATCATTTTTGCTACTGTTTTTTCATATATGCGCCCGTGGTCCAATGGATATGACGTAGGCCTCCGGAGCCTGAGATCTAGGTTCGATTCCTAGCGGGCGCGCCATACTTACAATAACCAAGCCTCTCCGTGTTATACGCGGGAGGCTTTTTTGTTGCCCGATCGGTGGTTCGGCGGGCTGGTAGAACCGGCTTAAACCGCCACTGGTCGCTGGTTGCTGCTCCCTACTCACTGCTCACAGCTTGCGCCCCTTCTGCGTCTCGGTGCTGTTATGCACGTGTGGCGTTACTATTGCGTTTGGAGTACCCTCCGATGGAGATTTAAGCGCGTGTGGCGTTACTATTGCGTTCGGAGCATCCTCTGACGGGGACTTTAGCGCGTGTGGCGTTACTATTGCGTTCGGATCACCCTCTGATGGGGATTAAGCGCGTGTGGCGTTACTATTGCGTTCGGAGCACCCTCTAACGGGGACTTAAGCGCGTGTGGCGTTACTATTCGTTCGGAGCACCCTCTATTGGAGATTTAATCGCATGTGGCGTTACTATTGCGTTCGGAGCATCCTCTGACGGGGACTTAAGCGCGTGTGGCGTTACTATTGCGTTCGGAGCATCCTCTGACGGGGACTTAAGCGCGTGTGGCGTTACTATTGCGTTCGGAGCATCCTCTATTGGAGATTTAAGCACGTGTGGCGTTACTATTGTGTTCGGAGCATTCTCTATTGGAGATTTAAGCGCGTGTGGCGTTACTATTGCGTTCGGAGCATCCTCTGACGGGTAGCGTCAAGAAAGTTGTGTAGCAGGGTTTTCCATCGGGACGATGGATATTTTTAGTATTTAGTGATGGTTTGCCGGGGGCTTCGCCCCCAGCTAAGTTTCTTGCTTCTCTTTGAGTGGGCCATA
>NZ_QXQA01000019.1 GCF_003583765.1 Paenibacillus nanensis | reverse complement strand
CATGACCCGGCCTGAAGAGGAAGGCTCAGACGCCGACCGTTGATGCACACTCTGCGAAGAGTATTCATCCCAGTGCGGAATGGACGTCGCCAAGCACGAATGACCTGTCACAGTTATCTGTGGCAGGATTTTTTTCGTTCATGGCGACGCTCCTCTGTCTGGGGCTTCGTATAAATTAGTCATTGACACGTGAACATCAGGGTGGTATTCTTGCTTTAATTACAAGTTAACACATCGGAATAATAAAGTTTGAGTTCGACCGGAAAACCGGAGACCTCCTTTGCGCAAGAGTTATGCAAAGGGGGTTTTTGTGTTTTTTTGGACTAAAACGCAGGGGAGAGAATCGGGATGAAGAACAAAAAAGAAATGATACGTTACGGTTATCTGTTCATCTTACTTGTTGTTACAGCATTGGCATTGGCAGCTTGCGGCAGCAATAATAGCAGCCCGGAGAAGGCAGCATCGAATAGCGGGGAAAGCAGAGATATTACGGTGAAGATTGGTTATCAGAAGTACGGAACGATTAACATTTTGAAGGCTGACGGCAGTCTCGATAAACGTCTGGCGGAGGAAAGAAACATTAAAATTGAATGGGTCGAATTTCCCGGCGGCCCTCAGCTGCTAGAAGCGTTGAATGTAGGAAGCCTTGATATCGGCCATACAGGGGAAGCGCCGCCGATATTTGCGCAGGCGGCAGGAGCGCCGCTGGTGTATTTGGCCCACGAGCCGGCGAGTCCGCAAGCGGAAGCGATTATCGTGCCCAAAGACTCGCCCATACAGACGGTAGCCGATTTGAAAGGCAAGACGGTGGTGCTAAATAAGGGCTCGAACGTACACTATCTCTTGGTAAAGCTGCTTGAACAAGCGAATGTTGACTATAAGGACGTAAACGTGAAGTTTTTGCCTCCCGCTGATGCGAGGGCCGCTTTTGAGAAAGGCAGCGTTGACGCTTGGGTCATCTGGGATCCATTCCTGGCGGCTGCTGAAACGGCTACGGAAGCGCGCAGGCTTGCTGATGGTACGGGAGTGGTCAATAATCATGAGTTTTATTTGGCGACACGCGCATTTGCCGAGAAATATCCGGATATTGTGGATATTTTGCTGGAAGAAGCCAATAAGATTGATGCCTGGTCGAAGGAGAATCCGCAAGAGCTGGCCGAGAAGCTTTCACCGCAGTTGGGAATCGATGTGGAGTCCCTGGTTCTTGCAGCAGGGCGGAGAGAATACGGGGTTCAGCAAATAGACGAGGAGCTTATTAAAGGGCAGCAAGCGATAGCCGATACGTTCCTGCAGCTAGAGCTAATTCCGAAAGCTATCGATATTCAAGATGCGATTCTAAGCAAGTAACGATGACCTTATCAAAGGAGTGGAAAAAAATGAACGTATTTTGGTTTATTCCTACACATGGCGATGGACGTTATCTCGGTACCAATGTCGGCGCAAGGGCGGTCGACTCGGAGTACATGCAGCAAATAGCCGTTGCGGCGGACCGTTTAGGCTATGAAGGGGTGCTTATTCCGACGGGTAGTTCATGCGAAGACCCTTGGGTTGTCGCATCCTCGCTAGTACCTGTTACCAAACGTTTAAAGTTTCTTGTTGCGGTGCGTCCTGGCTTAATGTCGCCTACGGTTGCCGCCCGTATGTCCTCGACTCTCGACCGAATATCCGGAGGGCGGCTGCTGATTAACGTCGTGGCAGGCGGCGATCCTGTAGAGCTTGCGAGCGACGGTTTGTTTCTGGATCATACGACGCGATACGATCTGACCGACGAGTTTTTGGAAATATGGCGGAGGGAGCTGTCGGGTGAAACGGTTGATTTTGAAGGGGAGCACTTACGCGTAAAAGGCGGTCATGTCGTTTATCCGCCTATTCAGAAGCCGTATCCTCCGCTATGGTTCGGCGGATCTTCTCCGGCGGCCCAGAAGGTGGCGGCCAACCATATTGACGTCTATCTCACTTGGGGCGAGCCGCCGGCACAGGTTGCCGAAAAAATCGCGGAAATGCGCAAGCTAGCAGATGCCCAGGGCAAACAAATTCGGTTCGGTATCCGCCTCCACGTCATCGTAAGAGAAACGGAAGAAGAGGCCTGGGCGGCAGCCAACAATCTAATCAAGCATCTGGATGATGAGACGATCGCGAAGGCGCAGCGCATCTTTGAACGTTTCGATTCCGTCGGTCAGAAGCGAATGTCGCAGCTTCATCAAGGCGACCGCTCTAACCTAGAGATCAGCCCGAACTTATGGGCGGGAATAGGACTCGTGCGCGGAGGCGCAGGAACGGCTCTTGTCGGCAGCCCGGAGATCGTAGCGGAGCGAATGAGGGAATATGAGGCGCTGGGCATCGAGACGTTTATTTTCTCCGGCTACCCTCATCTGGAGGAGGCATACC
This sequence comes from Paenibacillus nanensis, assembly GCF_003583765.1. Taxonomy (GTDB): domain Bacteria; phylum Bacillota; class Bacilli; order Paenibacillales; family Paenibacillaceae; genus Pristimantibacillus; species Pristimantibacillus nanensis. Next base: position 114,875 of record NZ_QXQA01000019.1, on the reverse strand, counting down.
GCGTAGCTGATCTGCTCTTCCCGCTGCTGAATTTGAACCGACCGGAACAAACGGGCCCGACTTCGATCAGCCCGTTCGGGGAAATTATCGCGAACAACGTGCTGCCGACGGCCAAAGCAGCGGCGCATTAATGAAAGAGGTAGAGCTTATGGCGCAAGTTCAAAAAAAGAAATGGGTGGATCACCCTGCGTGGCCGTGGCTTATTCCCGTACTTGTCTTAATCGTGTGGCAGCTATTGAGCGCGGCAGGCCTGATATCGGATCGTACGCTTCCTGCGCCGGACGCCATTGTTCGAGCGGGGTGGGACCTGACAATAGACGGCACCCTAGTTGAAGCGATTGGCATTAGCACATGGAGAGCGTTTATCGGGTTTCTGATAGGCGGATTGATCGGGTTCTTATTTGGTTTGCTAAATGGCGTCATCCCTTTATCCGATAAGCTGACGGACTCCACGTTCCAAATGATCCGGAATGTTCCCCATCTTGCGTTGATTCCGCTCGTCATCGCTTGGTTCGGTATCGGCGAAGGCTCGAAAATTTTCCTAGTGGCGTTGGGGGTCGTTTTTCCGATCTACTTAAATACGCTGCATGGCATACGCTCTGTGGACCCTGGTCTTATTGAAATGGGCAAGGTGCATGGACTAAGCCAGTGGGAGCTGTACAAAAAAGTGCTTCTTCCAGGCGCGATGTCTTCCATTCTCGTAGGCTTCCGTTATGCGCTGGGCATCATGTGGCTGACGCTCATCGTTGCCGAGACGATTGCCGCGGAATCCGGCATTGGGTATATGGCGATGAATGCGCGCGAGTTTTTCCAGCTGGATGTAGTCGTGCTCAGTATTTTGCTGTATGCCCTACTAGGAAAGCTATCCGATTCGATGGCGAAGTGGCTGGAAAGGAGGTGGCTGCAGTGGCATCCCCATTTCGCAAAGGTAGCGAAGAAGAAAGCGGCGTAAGCGCCGGTTACTCAAACGACGGATCGCAACCGGGCGGGCCGGCCGCGCCGCTTAGGGTCCTGACTCAAGGAACGGAGAGCAAAGGCGGCGTTACGATCGAACTCGAGAATGTATCCAAGCGTTTCGGCGAAAAAACGGTGCTCAGCGGTATTCATTTATCCGTACAAAAAGGCGAGTTCGTGGCGATCGTCGGCCGCAGCGGATGCGGTAAAAGCACGCTGCTCCGGCTGCTCGCGGGCCTTGAGGATATTAGCGGCGGCAAGCTGGAGCAGGATGGACGGCATGTTGGCGGTAGCGGTCAACATACAAGGTTTATGTTTCAGGATGCCCGTCTGCTGCCATGGAAATCCGTTATCGATAATGTGAGGATCGGCTTAACCGGGAACGGCAGGGACAATGGTCAGCGGGCGGAAACGGCGCTGAGGCTTGTCGGGCTTGAGGATCGGGCGAACGAGTGGCCGTCCGTCCTATCCGGCGGACAGCGGCAGCGGGTCGCATTGGCGCGTGCGCTTGTCGGCAATCCAAGATTGCTCCTGCTAGATGAGCCGTTAGGCGCCTTGGACGCATTGACCCGCATTGAGATGCAGCGTCTGATTGAGCGGCTGTGGAAGCAGCGGCAGTTCACGGCCGTGCTCGTTACGCATGATGTCAGCGAAGCGGTCGCATTGGCGGATCGCGTCGTGCTGATCGAAGACGGCAAAATCGCACTGGATCTTCCGATCACCCTTTCGAGGCCTCGTACGAAGGATAACGGCTTTGCTTATTTCGAAAATTTGATCCTCGAAAGAGTTCTTGCGCCGGAGGATCGGTTTTCGAAGCACGACGAACAAGCGGTGTATGATATTTAACGAAAAAGAACAGCCGTTCCTTCTGGAGCGGCTGTTCTGCTTATTATAAACGTCTAGCGGTGATAGAAGGATGCTTCTTTGGATTGAAGGCGAAGCACGCCGTCCTTGCGTTGTTTGCGGAAGGAGAGAGACAGGAACATGCGGGGGATCAATAGCCATATATGCCAGCTGACTAGGCTGAGCATTAAGGAGGGCTTGATCCACGGGTAAAGCACGCCAATCACGCATAAACCAAGCCAGAAAAGATGGCGATGGACGCGCCGGAAAATCAGCAGCGTGATATCGTTAGCCGGTTTGAAGCCAATCCACGGCGGATTAATGCGCCAAATCCATTTTCGTTCGGCGGCTTCCGTTACAGAAATGAAGGTGATAAGGATAATGATGAGATGAAGCGCTTGAATCGCTGCAAAGCCGAACAGCCAGGCAAACAGCCCGTTCATGCCGTAAACAAGCATTTGGAATCCCAAGAAGATACCCGCGATAAGCAAATGACTAAGAATGAGCTCCGATTTCACGACAACCTTTTTGATGAGCTGGTATTGGTAGATCGTTGCGTTCTTCTGCTCGGATAATGATTGCTTCATGGATGAGATCTCCCTTAGCTTGCATATTCCCCCTATATATCGGCATTGCTCCCTATTTTTTTGACACCTCGATTTTATTTGCCGCTGTACTCACCTTGAGCCTAATGGCTGCATAAGATGGTATATAAATATTTGAAATGGGTTATGAAACAAGTATATTTCACTAGAATACGTGGCATAATAATAGGAAATAGACGAAAGCGGCCATAGAAAGCGGGGATGAGTATGGACAACAACAACACTCACCAATGCGTGATATGCGGTAATGTGAAGGGTGAGGGCGAAGGCCTTCGAATCGTAATGGGCTTTATATGCGGCGATTGCGAGAAGGAAATGGTTCATACCGATGTGAAGGACGCCAAGTACCCATTTTTCATTCATCAGATGAAGCAGCTATTTGTGGAAAAGAACGCGTAAGCAGCCCTGGATACAGCGGCTGTCTTTTTTCGTTTACGCAGGGAGTTCGGCTTCGTTACAATAGAGGAAATATGCCGGACGGAAGGAAGGACCAACAAATGCAGCAGCGGCTATACGCGCCAATCTATCACGCATTATTCGAGCATGCGCAGAGGAAATCCGTCAGCTTTCATGTGCCGGGGCATCATCATGGCGAAGCCCTTCTCTACGCGCTTCAACAGATGGGTCTTCAATCGTACGACCTCCTTCATCATTATGCTCCTATCATGGAATTGGATTTGACGGAGCTATCCTCTACGGATGACTTGCATCATCCCGAAGCGGCCATTAAAGAAGCGCAGCAATTAGCGGCCGATTGTTATGGCGCGGACGAAACGTTTTTTCTGGTGGGAGGAAGCACATCGGGCAACCTATCGCTTCTGCTTGCGGTGTGCGATCCGGGTGACCTTGTAATTGTGCAGCGCAACGTCCATAAATCGGTCTTGAACGGACTTGCGCTTGCGGGCGCTTCTGCCGTTTTTTTGGCGCCTGAGCATGAGCCTATAACCCATCTCCCAGTCGTCCCCAGCATTGAACAGGTAGAACAAGCTTTGCAGAAATATCCCGAGGCCAAAGCTGTCTTTCTGACCAATCCGAATTACTACGGCATGGGGGTTACGCTTGAGCCGTATGCCGAGGTGTGTCACCGGCACGGAAAGCCGCTGCTTGTCGACGAGGCGCATGGCGCTCATTACGGCTTTCATCCGCAGCTGCCGGCGTCTGCCATCCGTGCGGGAGCCGATGGCGTCGTACAGTCAACGCATAAGACATTGCCTGCTTTGACGATGGGAGCGATGCTGCATATACGGGGAGGCCGGATTGACCGAACAAAGCTGAAAGAAGCGCTTGCCATGGTCCAAAGCTCTAGTCCGTCGTTCCCGATTATGGCGTCGCTTGATATTTCCCGAGCAATAGTCGGGACGCTTGGCCCGGCTCTGTATGAACATGTTCTAGGCGCAATCAGACAATTTAGAGAGTGGTTAGCGGAAAGCCGATTGATCATTGCATCACCGGATATTCCGCTAACCTCAAGCCGCCGCATGATCTATGATCCATTAAGGCTGATCCTAACGGATGCAAGGGGGATACTTACGGGCTATGAGCTTCAGCGGGAGCTAGAGGCGCTGGGCTGCTATACGGAAATGGCGGATCCGAGCTTTGTGCTGCTTGTGAGCGGGCCTCATGCAGGAGATAGCGCCTTGCCTCGGCTGAAAGAAGCTCTGCTCCAAATTCATCATAAGCATCAGCGGCAACGGGAAGAAGCTTCATCCCAGCGGATGGTAGGGATAAACCTTAAGCGCTTCAACACGAAAGAGCTTGGAATGGGAGAACCGGTTTCTTTTGCGAGAGAGAGAAGGAAGAGTCGGACGATGAAAAGAGTGCCGCTTCGCGAAGCCGAAAATCAGCTATCCGGTGAGATGGTCATCCCCTACCCGCCGGGCATCCCGATTGTTTATGTTGGAGAGAGGCTTACAGCTCATCATATCGAAACGATAATCGGTCTGTCGGAGGCAGGAGCGAAGTTTCAGGGAGCGGCTGACGAATCGATGAACACGATCGCTATATTAATAGAAGAAATAGGTTGAGAATCGTCGGAAAACGAGGAATCTTTAATTGTTTAGGGGGGCCTGCTTTGTTACAATGAGTGTACAAGCAGGCATCAGCACCAAAGGTTAAGGAGAACATCGGATTGAGTAATGGACTGTTTATTACGATAGAAGGCGGCGAAGGCGCCGGCAAATCTTCACTCATTCAGCATTTGGCGAATACACTGCAGCATATGGGCAGGAGCGTAGTTGTTACCCGGGAGCCTGGAGGCATTATGATCGCGGAGAAAATCCGGTCGATCATACTCGACACCGAGCATACGATGATGGATGCTAGAACGGAGGCGCTGCTCTATGCGGCGGCGAGACGACAGCACCTCGTTGAAAAGGTGGTTCCTGCTCTGAAAGAAGGCAAGGTCGTATTATGCGACCGGTTCGTGGACAGCAGCTTAGCCTACCAGGGCCACGCAAGAGGACTTGGCATGGAGGAGGTGTGGGGAATTAACCAATTCGCGATTGGCGACGTCATGCCGGATTTAACGCTCTACATGGATGTGTCGCCGGAGGTGGGGCTTTCGCGGATATCGCGTTCCCCGGATCGTGAAGTGAACCGGCTGGATTTGGAACGCCAGTCCTTTCATGAGAAGGTAAGGGAAGGTTATCGCCTGCTGCTCCAAAAATTTCCGGACCGCATCCGGTTCGTGAATGCGGAAGAGGAGCCGGAGAAGGTGCTCGAAGCGGCAAATGCCATCTTAAAGGACCGATTAGAAGGAATATAGGCCGTTCGTGTCAAATTTTAAGGATAGATAAAGCTTTCTGGAGAAGAGAGGACTAAGTCATTCATTTTTTACCTATTCTAAACGTAATTGAGGGGGAATGAAGATGAAATTAGTCATCGCGGTTATTCAAGATAAGGACAGCAACAGATTGTCTAACGCGCTCGTTCGCGAAGGGTTCCGGGCAACGAAGCTTGCCAGTACGGGCGGATTCCTAAGAGCGGGCAACACGACGTTTATGATCGGGATAGAGGACGAGCGGGTCCATGAAGTTCTTCATGTCATTAGCGCAAATTGCAAGGTGCGCGATCAGCTGGTCACGCCGGTATCGCCTATGGGAGGCTCTACGGATTCGTATATCCCATTCCCTGTCGAGGTGCAAATCGGCGGAGCGGCGGTATTCGTCTTACCGGTGGAGCGGTTCGAACACTTCTAAGCGGGAGAAGCATACATGAGAGTAGACCAAGGTTGGCGCCCAATCGGGCAAAATCGCACGAATACCGATTCCTCCGCGAAGCCTGCGCAGCCGGCGAATTTTTCGGATGTGATGATGCAGCAGGATTCGCAGCGTACGCAGGAGCAGCTTCAGCAGAAGCTTCAAGATATTCATCGGCAGGGCGACCGGCTGGCGAAAAATATGACGGTTCGCGAGCTTATGCTTTACCGCCAGATGGTGAAGTCGTTCCTGGAGGATACGCTTAGACGAGGCATCGGGCTGAAGGAAGTGAGAGGCTTTGACCGCCGCGGCCGCGTCAAGCGGTATAAGCTTCTGGATGAAATCGATGCTCACCTTGTGTCGATGGGCGAAGATTTGCTGAATACCGAAGAAGGCAGAATCGAGCTTCTGAACAAAATTGGCGAAATACGCGGTATTTTGATTAATTTGTTGTTTTGAACAACCTCTTTAATGCAAGCAGAGCTGGGAAAGGTAAGGAAACGATGGCTATGAGCCTTGAACGGACAGACGGACAATGGAAGGCGCAGCGTATTCTGAAGCACGCCCTCCAAAGCGATAAAATATCACATGCCTATCTGTTCAGCGGCCCGTCTGGTACGGGCCGTTTGCAGATGGCAAGGCAATTTGCCAAAGCGCTATTCTGCACTTCAGACGGCTGGGACGCTTGCGGGCAATGCTTGGAGTGCCGAAAGTTCGAGCATGGCAATCAAAGCGATCTGATTAACGTGGCACCTGATGGACAAAGCATCAAAATCGACCAGATTCGCGAGCTGCAGCGATCCATGTCCTACCGGAGCACGCAGTCGGGCAGAGTCGTTTATATTATCGAATCAGCGGAGAAAATGACGCTTCAAGCCGCAAACAGCTTGTTGAAATTTCTCGAAGAGCCGGTGTCGCCGGTTGTCGCGATTCTCATTACGGATAATGTACAAGCTGTGCTGCCGACAATACGGTCGCGTACCCAGTGGGTACCGTTTCTCCCGATGGCGCCTGAAGCGATGCTTGAGCGGCTGACAGCGGAAGGAGCTCCGCCCCTGCTGGCAAGAGCGGCCGTCCATCTGTCGTCCGGGTTAGAAGGAGCAAGAGAAATTCTCCAGCAGAATACGTTTGCAGAAATCAGAAGCCTAGTGATACAATTAGGCAAGGAGAGTACGTCCCGATTCACCGCGGCGATGATCACTGCCCAGCAGCAGTTATTTAAGACAGATTTAGCGAATCATATGGATATGCTGCTTTCGTTATTTACGCTTTGGTTTAAAGATTTGACGCAGTTCCAGGCCGGAAGGCAGGACAAGCTTATATTTATAGATCAGTTGGAATGGATAAGCAATCACGCTTATGACCGCTCCTTCGCAGGATGGGTATCCTGCATGGAGCACATCCTTGAAGCGGGCAAGCGCATGCGTGCGAACGTGGCGCCTCAGCTCGCGTTTGAGCAATTATTGGTAAACCTACAGGAGGGCTAATCCTTGTATAATGTCATCGGTGTCCGCTTCAAGAAGGCGGGCAAGATCTATTACTTTGATCCGGTCGAGCACCCCGTGGAGAAAGATCAGCATGTCATTGTTGAGACCGCGCGCGGTATCGAATACGGTAAAGTGGTGGTGGGACAGAAGCAAGTCGGTGAATCGGATGTTGTTCTCCCTCTCAAGAAGGTTATCCGCATAGCAAGCTCAGCGGACGCGCAGGTCGTAGAAGAGAACCGCACGGCGGCGAAGAACGCTTTTGCAACCTGTCTTGATAAAATCAAGAGCCATCAGCTTCGAATGAAGCTGGTTGATGTCGAATTTACGTTCGACCGCAATAAAATTATTTTTTACTTTACGGCCGAAGGCCGTGTCGACTTCAGGGAATTGGTGAAAGACCTGGCCAGCGTATTCCGCACTCGAATCGAGCTCCGTCAGATCGGGGTTCGCGATGAAGCGAAAATGCTGGGGGGAATCGGTCCTTGCGGGCGCGTGCTTTGCTGCTCATCGTGGCTAGGCGATTTCGAGCCCGTGTCTATTAAAATGGCCAAGGATCAGAACTTGTCGCTCAATCCTACGAAAATATCAGGCTTATGCGGACGGCTGATGTGCTGTCTGAAGTATGAGCATGACAATTACGAAAGCGTGCGGGAAGAGCTGCCTGCAGTCGGCAAGATTGTCGTAACTTCTTACGGCGAAGGCAAAGTAACCGGTATTAACGCGAATGCGAAGAGCGTCTATGTACAGCTGTTCGATATTCCGGGTAAGCCGAAGGAATTGCCTTTTGACGACGTAGTTGTGAAGTAATGTTCTTTCAATTAAATAGGTGAGGTAACGCTCACGCTTGAAGTTCTGGGGTGGGAACTTGGAGAAGAGAGATATTTTTGTTCAGATGGATGAGTTGGACAATCGTTTAGGCTTATTTCATGCCGAGCTTAGCGCTCTTAAACAAAAGGTGAAAGAGCTGCTGGAAGAGAACAAGAGACTCAGTATCGAGAACCATCAGCTACGGCAAGTCTTCAAGAGAGAGACGACGACGGAACGGGAAGCCGTATTGGCAGCGAAGAGCAGCAAGTCGCGGAATAAGGAATCGGTTCAAAAGAGTTCGCTTGAAGAGAGTAATGTTGCTGTTGGCGAAGGGCATGATAACTTAACGCGGTTATATCATGAAGGATTCCATATCTGCAATGTATATTACGGACATTTGCGGACGGAAGGCGACTGCTTGTTCTGTCTGTCTTTTCTAAACAAATAAGGTATATCGTATCGACAGGCCGTCCTTACCGCGAGAGGACGGCTTTTTTTGTATAAACTTGCACTTATACGTTATGATGGAAGCAATAAAGGAGAGAACAGCGAGTGACGGAAGATCAAAGGATTGTATTGGCGGTCGGAGAACGGATTGACGATCTGTTAACCGATACGGGGCTGCGAATTATTCAAAGCCGCGAGGTATTCAGCTTTTCTTTAGATGCAGTGCTGCTGTCTAGATTCGCGAACATTCCAAAGACCGGACGGATAGTAGACCTTTGTTCCGGCAACGGCGTCATTCCGATTCTGTTGTCATCGCGGACGAAGGCGCAAATCGATGCGGTGGAGATTCAGCCGAGGCTGGCCGATATGGCGCGAAGGAGCGTAGCGCTTAACGGCTTACAGGACCAGATTCGCGTACTGGAGCAGGATCTTCGCGCGTATCCCAAAATCGCGGGCAACGGTGTTTATGATGCGATAACGGTGAATCCGCCTTATATGCCGGTAACGGCAGGCGACCATAACGAGAATGAGCATTACGCGATCGCGCGGCATGAGATTCATTGTACGCTTGAGGATTTGGCCGCTGCCTGCTGCAGGCTGCTGCGTCCGGGCGGCAAGCTCTCCATGGTGCATCGTCCTTCCCGCCTGCTCGATATCGTGGAGACGCTCAGACGACATAGGCTGGAGCCCAAACGAATTCAGTTCGTGCATCCGCATGCGAAGGCTGAGGCGAACATGGTATTAATAGAAGCAACGCGTGACGGGAAGCCTGATATCAGGCTGCTGCCGCCAATTATGGTCTATAACGACGAAGGAGTCCAAATCGTATGAGGAGACAAAAAAGCTACTCAGAGCCATCCGCGCATCCTAAGGGGAACGATGGCGAAGCGGGTACGCTGTATTTGGTAGGAACACCGATTGGCAACCTTGAAGACATGACGATGCGAGCCATTCGGATATTGAAGGAAGCGGATCTTATTGCAGCCGAGGATACAAGACAGACTCGTAAACTGCTTACCCATTTCGATATTCATACCCGATTGGTCAGCTATCATGAGCATAATAAAGGGGCAAGCGGACCCGAACTGATACGTCTGCTCAAGGAGGGTCAGTCGATCGCGCTCGTCAGCGACGCGGGGCTGCCGGCGATTTCCGATCCCGGCGCCGATCTTGTAGCCGATGCGGTGGCGGAAGGACTGGCGGTTGTGCCTGTGCCGGGAGCCAATGCGGCATTATCGGCCTTGATTATGTCTGGACTGCCGACCGACCGATTCTTATTCGCCGGGTTCCCTCCACGGGAGAAAAAGCAGCTGTCGAAGTGGCTGCAGGGACTGGCTGGTCAGCAAGCTACGCTTCTTATGTATGAATCACCGCATCGTCTGAACAAAACATTGGAAGCGATGCTGGAGCATTTCGGCGACCGCCGGGTCGCAGTCATTCGCGAGTTAACGAAACGGCACGAAGAAGCGGTCAGGGGGACGGCTTCCGAATGTATAGCCTGGTTTCGGGAGCATGAGCCGCTCGGCGAGTTCTGTATCGTCGCAGAAGGAGCGGATGCGTCGGAAGCGGGGGAAGCAGCAAGGGAGGGCGCATGGTGGATGGACCTGTCGGTCGCCGAGCATGTTGCGCACTACGAATCGACGATGGACCGCAAGGAAGCGATCAAGCTAGCGGCAGTTGACCGCGGGATACCGAAAAGGGACGTTTATAATGAAGTAAACCGTTAGCCGACCCCCAGATTCTATGGGTGCGGTCACGAACTTATGTGATAAAAAAAAGGGCCTTCCTGGCCGGGTTCTAGCACAGGAAGGCAAAAAGGAGTATAAAAAGGTTAGAATTAACAAGGTGGTATAATTTGATTATAACCTATTTTTCTTATTTTGTCACAGGCGTAGGCATTTCTGATAAACAAATATGACAAACAATTTTTCCCTTAAAGTAGGAAACGTTCTCCGCGTTACCGCAGAAAATACATGCAGGCTCATATTTCTTCAGCATAATGCGCTCGCCGTCTACATAAATCTCGAGTGCGTCCTTCTCGCCAATACCAAGCGTGCGGCGCAGCTCGATAGGGATAACGACACGACCCAGCTCATCCACTTTACGTACAATACCGGTTGATTTCATCATCATCTATCAGTCCTCTCAATATTTGTGTTATTTCGTCATTGTTCGACAAGTTTTATGAATCTATGTTTCTATAATACCAACTCTTCCCAAAACAGTCAACCAGCAATCTTCTGGCAAATTCCAGTAACTACAAGACTTTTTCGGGATATCGTGAAAATATTACTTTGTAATAGAATACAACAGCTTCGACAATTTGGAAAGAAATTGACGACATGATTCGACAATTAACGCGCAGGTTGTGTCGAAACTATGAACAAAGGAGATGAGAGTATGAACGAGCCATTGCGTGAGGAAAAAGTATTTAAGGATCCGGTGCATCATTATGTATATGTTCGGGATCAGACGATTTGGGATCTGATTAATACGAAGGAGTTCCAGCGGCTTCGGCGGATTCGCCAGCTTGGAACCACTTATTTGACGTTTCATGGAGCGGAGCACAGCAGGTTCTCCCATTCGCTTGGCGTCTATGAAATTACGCGCCGCATTATTTCCCAGTTCGAACGTAACGGATATCCGGATTGGCCGGTGGAGGAACGTCTTGTCTCTCTATGCGCGGCGCTCCTCCATGATGTCGGCCACGGTCCCTTCTCGCATTCCTTAGAAGAAATATTCGATACGGACCATGAAGAGTGGACATGCAATATTTTGCTGGGGGATACGGATATTAATAAAGTGCTGCGTCAGGTATCGGAGGACTTCCCGGAGAAGGTGGCCGCCGTCATTCAGAAGACGTATCCGAAGCCGATCGTTGTGAGCCTCATTTCCAGCCAGATGGACGCCGACCGAATGGACTACTTGCTCCGCGACGCGTATTTCACCGGCGTCAATTACGGGACGTTTGATCTCGAGCGGATATTGCGCGTGCTTCGGCCCTATCAAGGAAAGATTGTCGTCAAAGAGAGCGGGATGCACGCGGTCGAGCATTATCTGATGTCGCGTTACCAGATGTATTGGCAAATTTATTTCCATCCGGTTACGCGCAGCTCCGAAATTATATTGAGGCAAATATTCCGTCGGGCTCATGAGCTGAATCAACAGGGATATACGTTCCGCTGGATGGCGGATCCGATACAAAAGCTTCTTAATAATACGCTGAGCTTACAGGATTATTTGAAGCTGGATGAATCGATGGCGCAAATGGCCTTCGCGGAATGGTCGGAGGAGGCCGACGAGATTCTAAGCGATCTGTGCAGGCGCTTCCTGAACAGACGTCTCTATAAATATGTAACGATCGAGCCGGATGAAGCATTACTCGCTGAGGTGGCGGACGCAATGCTGGCTGTAGGGCTGAATCCGGATTATCATATGGAAATCGATTACCCGTTCGATCTTCCGTACGATGTGTACAAGCCGGATCAGAATAACGGCGAAAAGAAGGAAAAAGCGCCGATTTTGTTGCTTGACAGCGAGGACGGCATCAGCGAGATTTCCGTGAAATCCGACATTGTTCGTTCCATAACGGGCCTCAGACAGGGACAGTATCATTTATATTTTCCGGAGGAGCCGCTCGCTCAGAACAAAGACCGTTTATCCGAACGGATGATCAAATTATTTAAGCTTGATTAAATGCCTGGTAAGGAGATGCAGCATCTATGACAAAGCCTTTTCTGTTCGATACGCACACCCATTTGGATTCTTATAAATTTGACGAGGACCGCGAGGCCGTGATTGAACGCGCGAGAGAAGCGGGAGTCGGGCTGATGGTCAACATCGGTTTCGACAGAGAGACCATTCCGACGACAATGGCGCTTGCCGAAAAATACGATTTTATATACGCCGCGGTCGGCTGGCATCCCGTTGAGAGCATTCATATGCGTCCGGAGGATCTCGGGTGGATCGAGGAGCTGTGCAGCCATAAGAAAGTGGTCGCGATTGGGGAGATCGGACTCGATTATCACTGGGATACGTCCCCGAAGGATGTGCAGCACCGCGTATTCCGCGAGCAAATCCGATTAGCGCGCAAGGTGGGCAAGCCGATCGTCATTCATAACCGCGACGCTCATGAAGACGTCGTAAAAATTTTGAAGGAGGAAAACGCGGCGGAGGTCGGAGGGGTCATGCACTGCTACTCCGGCAGCTGGGAAACAGCTAAACAATGTCTCGATATGAACTTCTATATCTCTTTCGGGGGACCTGTTACATACAAAAATGCAAGGGTGCCAAAAGAGGTTTTGGAGAGGGTTCCGATGGACCGATTATTGATCGAAACGGACTCCCCTTATTTAACTCCACATCCATTTAGAGGAAAAAGAAACGAGTCCTCTTACGTCGCATTTGTCGCCCAGGCAGCAGCCGAAATTAAGGGGAAAACGGTAGAGGAAATGGCCCAATTGACGACCGAAAACGGAAAAAAATGTTTCCGAATCGATTGAAAGTACGTTTAAACGGGAGAAATAATGATCTTTAGCGCAATAAAACTGATTTTTGTCGCTGAAATCAACTATTTATTCAAAGTTTACCTGCTTTTTTCGTGAAAATCGCATTTTATCGCTTCTTTACAACTTGGCTGTGATGAAGGTATGATTCAAATCAGAGCTTTTGATTTTGTATTGGATTTCCAACTCTTCAACCAAATTTTCAGCCTCATCGTACCCCCTCACTTGCTTCTTAACGTGAACGCTTCTGCGCCTGCCTCACACCTTTTCTTCGACGACCTCTCCATCCATGCTAGAATATTCGGCACATCGTCGTCATAGGGTTAAGCAGGGAGGTGAGTGTACAAATTTGGTTGGAGCGTGTGTAACAGCGGATGTTCAAAAAGTCCGGTTTCCGCATCTTGATGACAAGCGGATTTTTGAATAACCTCTAGCACGCAAATCTATAATAGTCGCGTCAGTTGTAACATGCGTAACACTTGGCGGCGGGGCTATGTAAGGAGGACCGAAGAAGTGGGCTTAATCCCGAAGAAGGACACCCATGGGAAACGATCATCCAGCATGACTTTCGCAATGCGATGGAAGCATGGAAACTTGCGTTTGATTATACTCAGCGCTGCGATCTCGATCGCTATGACTTTCATGTTTTTGGTGTTGTTGTACGGTACGGCTGTCAAGAGCGTATCCGTAGTAGTGAATGGACAAGAAACCGTTGTGAAAACCAAGCAATGGGTCCTGCAACGCCTACTGGATGAACAAGCTATTACAATCGGACCTCATGACGAGGTTTCCATCCCGCTTAATTCACCGATTAAAGACGGGGACCGAATCATCGTGAATCAAGCGATTCCGGTCATTGTAAAAGCTGATGGCAAGACATCTACGGTGTACACGACAGAGAAGACGGTAGAAGCTGCGATAGAGGAACTGAATCTAACCGTTGATAGTGAAGATAAAGTAACTCCTCCGCTTAACGAAACCGTTGAGGCGGATGAACAAATAACGATCGTTCGTGTCGACACGAAAGTGTCGGAGCTCGAAAAAACCGTTCCATTCTCAATCGTGAAGAAAGAAGACCCGACCCTGGAGAAAGGGAAGGAGAAAGTTGTCCAGACCGGTAAGGAAGGCGTCGTGGTCGAGCAGATCAAGGAGAAGTACGAGGATGGCGTACTGGTATCCAAGGAAAACGTCAGCAAGGTTGTTCAAACGGCGGCTGTAGACCAGATTGTTGCCGTAGGCACGAAGAAGGCTGAACCAAAGGTTACCGTGCTGTCGAACAGCAGCCCGGACGTCATGACCGTGACGAAAGGCGATTATACGTTCAAGGCGAAGAAGGTGCTGAAGAACGTCACGTTAACCGCATATTCGGCCGGTCCAGCGTCAACAGGCAAGGACGAAGACCACCCTGGATACGGGATTACCGCATCCGGCACTCGCGTCACGGAAGGAAGAACGATAGCAGTAGATCCCGATGTCATTCCGATCGGCTGGTGGGTTTACATCGAAGGCATCGGCTTCCGCCGGGCAGAGGACAAGGGAAGCGCGGTCAAAGGCAATAAGATTGACATCTATTTCGATAGCAGCAGCTATGCGACGAAGTTCGGCAAGAAGAAAGGCTATACCGTTTATGTTCTTGGACCGAATAAACCTACAGCAAGCTAGCAGGCATTGCTGTAACAGGGCTGTTCCACAAGGTCACTTACGACCTTTGGGAGCAGCCCTGTTTCGTTTAACGGGAGCGACCCGGGTCTTACGCCGGTTTTGCATGTTTCAAACAGGTAAGCTATGCTGAAGCTAAGGGAAAGCACAGGGGGTTTAAGAAAGTGATTAAGGAAGTTATCGTGGTAGAAGGCAAAAGCGATACGATCGCGATTAAACGGGCGGTGGAAGCGGACACTATAGAAACGAACGGCTCGGCGATCGGCGAAGAGGTGCTTCGCCGCATCGCTTTGGCGCAAGAACGGAGAGGCGTCATTATCTTTACCGACCCCGATCATGCGGGCGAGCGCATACGCAAAATCGTGGGGCGTCATGTGCCGGGCTGCAAGCATGCGTTCCTGCCGCAGGAGAAGGCGTTCTACAAAGGCGATATCGGCATCGAGAACGCGAGTCCGGAGGCGATTAGACAAGCGCTGTCCGAGCTTCGGACCGAGACGTCCGACGCGACCGGGGAGATCGCATGGGAGGACTTGATGGAAGCGGGGCTAATCGTCCATCCCGATGCGGCGAATCGCCGGCTGTTGATGGGCAAGCTGCTCGGGATCGGTTACGCGAACGGCAAACAATTTTATAAGCGCTGCACCAGCTTCCGCATATCGAAGGCGGAGTTCGACAAAGCGTTGCGCGAAATGGAACGTCAGACAGGAGGAGTCTAGAGATGAACAAGGTAAGCGGAGACGCGCAGACCAAGCCGGCTGCCGAAGTCGGCACGCCAAGACGCACGAAGGAAATTATCGCGAAATACGGCTTTTCGTTTAAAAAAAGCTTAGGCCAAAACTTTCTGATCGACGGCAACGTGCTGAACCGGATTGTGGATGCGGCAGAGCTGGACCAGAGCAAAGGAGCCCTCGAGATCGGGCCCGGAATTGGCGCGTTGACCGAACGTCTGTCGCAGGCGGCCGGCAAAGTAGCCGCCATCGAGATTGATCAGCGGCTGATTCCAATTCTAGGCGAAGTGCTGGCGGACAAGCCGCACGTTACCGTCGTCCATGGCGACGTGCTGAAGCTGGACCTGCGGCAGCTGTTCCAGCAGCAGTTCGCCGATTGCGAAGGGGTCAGCGTTGTCGCAAATTTGCCGTACTATGTCACAACGCCGATTCTGATGAAGCTGCTCGAGGAGAGACTGCCTCTGCAGAACATCGTTGTGATGATTCAGAAGGAAGTCGCAGAGCGAATGGCTGCGAAGCCCGGAGGCAAAGAGTATGGCAGCTTAAGCGTTGCCGTCCAATATTATTGCGAGCCGCAGCTGGTCTGTACGGTTCCTCATACCGTATTTATTCCGCAGCCGAATGTCGACTCCGCGGTCATCAAGCTGAAGGTAAGGAATACGCCGGCCGTTTCCGTTCCGGACGAAGCATTCTTCTTCCGCGTCGTGCAGGCCAGCTTCGCGCAGCGCCGCAAGACGCTGATGAACAATTTGACATCGTTCGTTGGCAAGGAGAAGCGTGACGAGCTGACCGCTCTGCTGAACAGCATCGGGATCGATCCTGCAAGACGCGGCGAGACGCTGTCCTTGGAGGAATTCGCGGCGCTGTCGAGCAGCATGCTCGAGGCAGGCTGGAACCGGTAACGCTAGATAATGGTCACCTTTCGTGCCATCTGCCCATAGGATAGACGAAGAGGTGATTGACCTATGAAGCAAGGGGACCTGGTCGTCCGCAAATCGTACGGCGGTGACGTGTTGTTCCGTGTCGAAGAAGTACGCTCCTATTTCGCCGTCCTAAAGGGCACGGATTACCGGCTGCTGGCGGACGCGCCAATTCCTGATCTATCGATCGTACGAAATCCCGAAGAAACGCGAGCCGCGCAGCAAGTACGCATCAAAGTGAACGAATCGCTGGAGAAAATGCGAACCGATAGAGAACGGCAAATCTCAGACAACGATGAAGTGATCCGACTTACCGAGCAGCAGCAGAACGCGAATTACTTTGAAATGCCGGGCAAGGTGCTTCATCTGGACGGGGATAACAACTATTTGAAGAAGAGCATGCAGCTGTACAATTCGATGCATGTTCCTGCGCATGGCTTACATCTCCACGAATCGCAAATGGCGGATGTGCTGTATCGTCTGCTGCCGCAATTCAGACCGGACATTGTGGTCATTACCGGTCATGACGGCGTGCTAAAGAATCGGAGAGCGGGCGAAATCTACAGCCTGGCCAGCTATAAGAACTCGCAAAATTTTGTTAATGCCGTGCGGGTCGCTAGAGATTACGAAAAAAACAGGGATGGACTCATTGTCATCGCCGGAGCATGCCAATCGCATTTTGAAGCGCTCCTGCAAGCGGGCTCCAACTTCGCCAGCTCGCCTGGCCGCATCTTAATCCATGCGCTCGATCCGGTCTATATCGCCATTAAAGCAAGCTATACATCGATCCGTGAATCCATTAATCTGCAGGATGTTATCCATGGGACAATCAGCGGAATAGACGGCGTTGGCGGCATCGAGACGATGGGCCGGTACCGAATCGGCTTGCCGAAGCCCAAAGTCACATCTGGTTAAAGGATGTATAAAAAGTAAAATATAGGCAAAAACTATCGTTGCTTGGCCGATTTTTAAAAAATGGGCGAAAACACCGTTGACAAGAGAAATATTTGACTGATATAATATTTTGCTTCATTTGACAAATCCTCTTTTCTTGGTTATAATGGACAAGGAAAGAGGTGGTAGCTGACAATGGCAAAAAATGCGCTGTTGGATATAAAACGCAGCTTGGAAGCTCATGTAGGCTCCAAGATCCGTCTACGGGCAAACGGTGGTCGCCGAAAGACCATTGAACGGACCGGGACGCTGGAAGAAATCTACCCTTCTGTGTTCATTGTCAAGCTGGATGAGGAGCAGCACGCCTTCAAGCGTGTGTCCTACAGCTATGCGGACATCCTTACAGAATCTGTAGAAGTGACCGTGTGCAATGATGAGGGTCAAGTACGCATCGCTTTTCAACAATAGAATCACATTCGTTTTCACCCATGGCGCAGAGAGAACTCTGCGCCTTTTTTCTGCGGTTGGGAGGTCCTCGGCCCGCGCATAATCCCATTCAGGCGACACATACTAAGCAATGTACGGTCATCCTAGGCTTAGGCTTGTCATCATGAGTAATGGAGGGAATACAGATGAGTCGCAGAAGGCGAAGCGTTATGTCGGAGCAGCTGAAATATGAGCTGGCGAAGGATTTAGGCTTTTACGATACGGTTCAGCAAGAAGGCTGGGGAGGCATCAAGGCGAAGGATGCCGGCAACATGGTGAAGCGGGCGATTCAGCTCGCCGAGCAAGCCGCTGCAAAGTCGCAGCAGCCTTAATACGCATGACAACAGGAAGCTAAATTCTGCGCGCTTCATTCCAGCGTCTGCAGGGTTTAGCTTTTATTGTATTCCTTTGTTATAATGGGGCTTAAGCTAAAGAGATGAACGGGTGAACTTATCGGATGAAAATTTATGAGAAGGCTCCGGCCAAAATTAATCTGCTGCTGGACGTGCTGCGTAAACGCAACGACGGCTATCATGAAGTCGAAATGATCATGACGATGGTGGATTTGGCGGACAGGCTTGAGATGGAGGAGCTGCCGCGTGATACGATCATTATATCGAGCCAGGTGGGGTATATTCCGCTCGACGAGAAGAATTTGGCCTTTCAAGCCGCAAGACTGATCAAAGAGCGTTACAACGTCAGGAAGGGCGTTTATATTCACCTCGACAAGAAGATTCCGGTAGCGGCGGGTCTCGCCGGAGGGAGCAGCGATGCGGCGGCTACGCTGCGCGGATTAAATCGCTTGTGGGGCCTTGGCATCTCGGAGGACGAGCTGTGCGACTTAGGCGCTGAGCTTGGTTCGGATGTACCATTCTGCGTAAAAGGCGGCACGGCGATCGCCAGAGGCAGAGGGGAGAAGCTCGAGCATATCGCTCACCCGCCGCAATGCTGGGTCGTGCTTGCAAAGCCTCCCATCAATGTGTCGACGGCGGATGTGTACGGCAAGCTGAGAGCGAATGAAATAACCCAGCACCCTTCAATCGCGAATATGAGAGACGCGCTGGAGAGAGGCTCCTTCCAAGACATGTGCGACGGACTCGGCAATGTGCTGGAGAACGTGACGCTTGAGCTTTACCCGGAGGTGCTGCAGCTGAAGGAAAGCATGATCCGCTTAGGCGCGGATGGCGTGCTGATGTCGGGCAGCGGACCGACCGTATTTGGGCTCGTATCGAAGGAAGCCAAGCTTCCTCGCATTTATAATGGCTTAAGAGGATTTTGTAAAGAAGTATACGTGGTAAGAATGCTTACATAGTGTTGACGTTGTTCTTGATTAAATCCGTATAAAAATGTTATATTGTCTTTATATTATTCGGATTTAGTGGGGGGAGAAGGCAGTGAAGAAATTAAAACGAAGCTCAAGGCTCGTCGAAATGACGCAATACCTATTATCTCGTCCCCACACGTTAATTTCGTTGACAGCATTTGCGGACCGTTACCAGTCTGCTAAATCTTCGATTAGCGAGGATTTAGCCATCATTAAAGAAGTCTTCGAAGAAGAAGGTATCGGCGAGCTGCAGACGCTGGCAGGGGCGGCAGGCGGCGTCAAATATATGCCGCAGATGAGAGAATCAGCTGCGCGCGCAATTATAGAAGAGGTATGTTTGAAGCTGGAGCAGCCCGATCGCGTGCTTCCAGGCGGTTATTTGTATATGACGGATATGCTCGGGCAGCCGGAGCTGCTGGCCGATGTAGGCCGCATGTTCGCGACGGCATTCTCGGATCGCAGGATCGATGTCGTAATGACGGTGGAGACGAAAGGCATTCCGCTCGCCTATGCGACAGCCGCGTGTCTGAACATTCCTGTCGTGATCGTTCGGCGCGATAATAAAGTGACGGAAGGCTCCGCCGTAAGCATCAACTACGTGTCCGGCTCCAATAAACGGATTCAGACCATGTCGCTTGCCCGGAGAGCACTGAAGGAAGAATCGCATGTTCTCATCATCGACGACTTCATGAAGGCGGGCGGAACGATACAGGGCATGATGGATTTGCTCTATGAATTTAAAGCGACGGTAGCGGGTGTCGGCGTATTCGTTGAATCCGGCGAGGTCGAGATGGAAGAGCGGCTGCTCGAGGATTACGTTTCGCTTGCGAAGCTGACAGCCGTCGATATGAAGACAAGACAAGCGAAGGTCGTGCTGGGCAACTATTTCAAAAACTAGAGAGGCAGGGATCATCACGATGGCGAACCCAAAACTGCAGGTCATTTCCACGACAGAAGCGCCGGCCGCAATCGGGCCGTACTCTCAAGCGATCAAGCTTGGCGGCTTGGTCTTCACATCGGGCCAAATCCCGCTGGACGCTTCCGGCGCACTTATTGAAGGCGGAATCGAGGAGCAGACGCATCAGGTGTTCCGCAATTTGAAAGCGGTGCTCGCGGAGGCCGGAGCAACGTTCCAGGACGTTGTGAAGGCGACGGTCTTTTTGAAGGATATGAATGACTTTGCGACGGTGAATGGGATTTACGCATCCTACTTCGGGGAGCACAAACCGGCCCGCTCGGCTGTTGAAGTGGCAAGGCTTCCAAAGGACGTTCTTGTCGAAATCGAGGTCATCGCATCGACTCCTGTCGAATGAAAACGAAAATAATTCATAGCCGAAAAAATATTTAAAATTTAGAAACTTTTTACCAAAAAACCAGAAGGAATTGGCACAAAAACGTGGAATTATACACCAAGTCTCAGATAGGCAAAGGTGGTGAACACAAGTGCAAATTACTGATGTCAGACTCCGCCGTGTAAATTCGGAAGGCCGTATGAAGGCGATTGCCTCCATCACCATTGACAACGAATTCGTCGTTCACGATATCCGTGTCATCGACGGCAACAATGGTATGTTTGTGGCTATGCCTAGCAAACGTACTCCGGATGGAGAATTCCGCGATATCGCTCATCCGATCTCTTCGACGACAAGAGAGAAGATTCAAGCTGCCGTATTGGCAGAATACGAGCGCGCGGCCGATGAAGTAGCAATTGAAGAAGGCGCTTAATAGCAGAGCTGTACAGCTTTGCGGCCAGATGGGAATGTATAGGAGAAGGGAGCCTAGGCTCTCTTTTCTTTTTTTGGAATATGATATATATTCATGTGAGTATTAAGAGCATGGTTTCGAAGTATGTTTTGCTTTCGCAAAACATTTCAGGAGGGTTACCGGAATGAAGAAAATAATGGCGATTGTTTTGGCTGCCGGTCAAGGCAAGCGTATGAAATCGAAATTATATAAAGTGCTGCATCCTGTCTGCGGCAAGCCGATGGTTGGGCATGTGCTGGATACGGTGAAGGAAGCGGCCAGTGAACGTACGGTTGTAGTAGTCGGCCATGGCGCGGAGATGGTGAAGTCCTATCTTGGCGATACCGCGGAGTTCGTGCTGCAAGAGCAGCAGCTTGGCACAGGTCATGCGGTGCTGCAGGCGAAGGAGCTGCTCGGCAGCGAAGACGGCGTGACGATCGTAATTTGCGGAGATACGCCGCTTGTGCAGGCATCGACGCTGCAGTCTATGCTGGAGCTGCATGAAGCAAGCGGAGCCGCGGCTACCATTTTGTCCGCTTCGTTCGAGAATCCGGCTGGCTACGGGCGGATTATTCGCGGCGAGGACGGAACGGTGCAGCGCATTGTGGAGCATAAGGACTGCACGCCGGAGGAAGCGAAGGTGCGGGAGATCAATACCGGCACGTACTGCTTCGATAACCGCAAGCTGTTCGATTCGCTCTCCAAGGTGACGAATCAGAACGCGCAGGGCGAATATTATTTGACCGACGTGATCGGGCTGCTGAAGGAAGCGGGAGAGATCGTGCAGGGGTACTGCACCGAGGATACGGCGGAGGCGATCGGCGTGAATGACCGTGTCGCGCTGGCGGACGCGGAGCGGTTCATGCGCGAGCGGATTAACCGCAAGCATCTGCTGAACGGCGTCACGTTGATTGATCCGGCAAGCACGTACATTGAATCGGGCGTGCAGATCGGCTCGGATACGGTCGTTCACCCGGGTACGGTATTGCGCGGCTCCACGGTTATTGGCGAAGATTGCGTCATCGGTCCGTCCGCGGATTTGACGAACACCGCCGTTCATAACGGCGCTTCAATTAAATATTCGGTTGCCGTGGACGCGGTTATCGGAGAGGGCAGCACGGTTGGCCCATACGCGAACCTCCGTCCGGGCTCGAAGCTTGGCCGCGATTGCAAAATCGGCGATTTTGTCGAGCTGAAAAATGCGACGCTGGACGACGGAAGCAAGGTCTCGCATCTCAGCTATGTGGGAGACGCCATTGTCGGCAAGGACGTCAACATCGGCTGCGGCGCGATTACGGTGAACTATGACGGCTTCAACAAAGCGGTCACGGAAATCGGCGACGGAGCGTTTATCGGCAGCAACGTCAATCTGATTGCGCCGGTGAAGATCGGAAACGGCGCTTATGTTGTAGCGGGCTCGACGGTAACGCAGGATGTGCCGGAAGGCGATCTGGCGATTGCCCGCGAGCGGCAAGTGAATAAGCCGGGGTACGCGGATAAAATTCGGGCGCGCGCGAAAGCGAAGAAGGAACGCTCGCAGAAATAAGGGAAGCGAATGACAGCGAAGCGGCTCAGGCAGCCTTGTGAGTAATTTTGTCCTCATATGGGTAAAGTGATATGGAATGTCAATTCTTCTTAGGAGGGTTCCATATGGCAATTGCAATGCGAGTCGAGCCGCGAACGCATACCACTAAGGGCGATCTGCGCAAGCTTAGGCAAAGCGGGAAGGTGCCGGGTGTCGTATACGGCAAGCAGCTGCCGGCGCCGGCGGCGGTCAGCGTCAACGAGAAAGAGCTGACTGCGCTGCTTCGGTCTCATCCGAACGCGGTGCTGGAGGTGGACGTTCCTGCCATTGGCGTCCAGTCGGTTATGGTATCGGACGTGCAGCGCGATTCCCTGACCCATAATCTGCTGCATGTCGACTTCCATCAAATTAATATGAACGAAAAGGTTCGCGCGAATATCCGGATCGAAACGACAGGCGATTCGACCGGCGTTCGCGAAGGCGGTATCCTTTCGCTTATTTTGCATGAGCTTGAGGTGCAGTGCTTACCGAACGATATCCCGGAAGTCGTCGAGGTCGATGTGAGCGAGCTGGAGATCGGCGCAAGCTTAACGGTCGGACAGCTTAAGCTGCCAAGCGGCGTAGAGGCGAAATCCGACTCGGAGCTTGTGGTCGTTACGGTGCTGGCGCCGCAGAAGGAAATTAGCGAGGCTGAGGCTGAAGCGCTTGAGGTCGAGATGCACGAGGCGGAGTCGCGTTCGGAGGAAGCGAAGCACGCGGAGATCGCGACAAGCACCTGATAGGCTGAAGGACAGAGCTGTCCTGGAAGGAGATCTCGCATCTGATCTGCTTTCGGGGCAGCTTTTTGTGCTTGGATAGCGCCCTTCGAGTATGCTACATTAAGGTGAAATACCGAAACATCGGAGGAGGACGACTAACGTGAAATGGATTGTGGGGCTAGGCAACCCGGGCACACAATATAGAGATACAAGGCATAACGTCGGTTTTATGGTCATTGACGAGCTGGCGAAGCGATGGGGCATCTCCGTTACGCAGAGCAAGTGCAAGGCGCTGGTCGGAGAGGGCAATGTCGGGGGCGTGAAGGTGGCGCTTATTAAGCCGATGACTTATATGAACTTATCGGGCGAATCGGTTAGAGCATTTATGGATTACTATAAAGCGGACTTATCGGATATGGTCGTCATCTACGATGACTTAGATACGGAGATCGGCAAGCTTAGGCTGCGTTATCAAGGAAGCGCCGGCGGACATAACGGCATCAAATCTTTAATTCAGCACTTGAATACGCAAACGTTCAACCGGATTCGGATGGGAATCTCAAGGCCGCAGCCAGGCGGCGTGATCTCCGATTACGTGCTGTCTAACTTCCCGAAGGCGGAGCGGGAGAAGCTGGCCGCAATGATCGAGCAGGCTTGCGATGCGGCGGAATTTGGACTTAAAGCGCCGTTCGAGGAGACGATGGCAAAGTTTAACCGCTAGGCCGTTAAATTAAGAAGAAGCCGGGCATACTGAAGGGTATAACAAACCTTCAGGAGGCATACATATGGCTGTAAACTATATATGCAGGCATTGCAAGACGTCGATTGGATCGGTGGCAGAGCCGTCTATAACCGAACAGCAGCTCGGTTTCCATTTCTTGACCCCCGAAGAGCGCAGCGATATAATAGCGTATGACTCAAACGGCGATGTGACGGTCAGTCTGGTTTGCGAGCATTGCAATGAAGCATTGAACTTGAATCCAGATCTCATGCTAGTCAACAATCCGCTGCAGTAAAATTGGATAGAAATATGCGAGAACAAGCTATGCCGCCTTCCGGGCCGGATGTAGCTGTTTTTGCGTGCTGCGGGTTTGCCTATCTGACTTATAAAAAATTGAAGGTCGTTATTGGCGATTAATCTAGCCCCTGCTACGAAGCAGGTTTGCTCGGCAAACCTGCGGGCGGTTCATCCTGAACTGTCCATGGTAGGGGTTTCTCATAGAAACGAGGTGCCGCAAACGTTGAAAGCGCTAATTCAAGCTTTTGCTGCGGATTCGGACGTCCAGTCCATCTTGTCCGGTATTAGCAAAGGGATGCGAGAGCAGATGATATCCGGGCTCGCCGGCTCTTCCCGCCAGGTGTTGATCGCAGCGCTGGAGGAAGCGGTGGAGCGTCCGATGCTTGTCGTGACGCATAATATGTTCTCCGCGCAGAAGATCGCGGAGGATCTGCAAGAATGTTTGTCCGCCGATAAGGTGCTGTTATATCCTGCGAATGAGCTGATGGCTGCGGAAGCGGCGATCTCGAGCCCCGAGACGCTGGCGCAGCGAATGGATGTGCTGATCAAGCTGTCCCAAGGCTACCGCGGGATTATTGTCGTGCCTTTCTCCGGCGTCCGGCGCTACCTGCCTATCAGCCGTGTGATGGCTGAGGCGCAAATCTCGGTAGCCGTCGGAGATACGATGCCGCTCGAAGACTTCCTCCGTCAGATGACGGCGCTTGGTTACGTGAGAGCCGACCGCGTGGAATCGAAGGGCGAAATGAGCGTACGGGGCGGCATCGTCGATTTTTATCCGCTCACAGCGGCGCTCGGTTGCCGAATCGAGTGGTTCGGGGACGAGATTGACTCGATCCGCACATTCGATCCCGCCGATCAGCGGTCGGCCGATCAACTGAAATCATATGTAATTCCGCCATGCCAGGAAATTATCGCCGATGCCGCAAGAATGACGAGCGCGGCGAATCATGCGAGCTCGCTGCTGGAGAAGCAGCTGGAGAAAATGACGGATCGAACGGCTAAGGACCGTCTGCGCTCGGAGCTTGGCAGCGAGCTTGAACGGCTGAGAGAGCATGTCTATTTTCCGGAAATCTATAAATATATCTCTCTTCTCTATCCCGAGCGGCAGACGATTATGGATTATATGCCTAGCGATACGCTGCTCATCCTGGATGAACCGACACGCCTCATTGAGACAGCGAAGCAGCTGGAGCGGGATGAGAGCGAATGGTCCCTTCATCTGCTGCAGAACGGCAAGTCGCTGCCCGGACTGGCATTAGCCCGCGATACGGAGGAAATTCTCCATCACCGGCCGTTTCCTACCCTGTTTTTATCCCTGTTTTTAAGGCAGATTCCGCACAGCCAGCCTCAGAACATTATCAATATGACAAGCCGTTCGATGCAAAATTTCCATGGGCAGATGAACGTGCTCAAGTCGGAGATGGAGCGCTGGAAAAAGATCGGCGCGAAGGTGATGATGCTGGCGGGCAGCGCGGAGCGGATGGATCGGATGCGGCGCGTTCTGGACGATTACGGCATTGAACCGCCGATGCTGCTGGAAGGCAACCTGCAGCAGGGCTTCGAGCTTCCCTCCTCGCACCTTGTCGTGATTACGGAAGGCGAAATGTTCACGCAGAAGCAGCGGAAGCAGCGCCGGATCGATAAGAAGATGGACAATGCCGAACGGATCAAAAGCTATACCGAGCTGAAGGTCGGCGATTATGTCGTGCATCATAACCACGGCATTGGCAAGTATGTCGGGATCGGCACGCTCGAAATCGGCGGCATTCATCGCGACTATCTGCATATTCTATATGCGGGCGGCGACAAGCTGTCGGTGCCGATCGATCAAGTCGATCTGATTCAGAAGTATGTCGGCAACGAAGAGAAAGAACCGAAGATCAACAAGCTGGGCGGCACCGAGTGGACGAAGGCGAAAAGCAAGGCGAGGGCATCCGTTCAAGACATTGCGGATGACCTGATTAAGCTGTACGCGCAGCGCCAATCGACGCCGGGTTACGCCTTTAGCAAAGATACAACCTATCAGCAGGAATTCGAAGCGATGTTCCCCTATGACGAGACCCGGGACCAGCTTCGCGCGATTGAAGAGATTAAGAGAGATATGGAGAAGCCGCAGCCGATGGACCGCTTGCTCTGCGGCGACGTAGGCTACGGCAAAACAGAGGTGGCGGTTCGCGCGGCGTTCAAGGCGGCAATGGAAAGCAAGCAAGTAGCGGTGCTTGTCCCAACGACGATCCTGGCGCAGCAGCATTACGAGACGTTCCGCGAACGCTTCGCCGGCTATCCGATTAACGTGCAGGTGCTCAGCCGGTTCCGCTCCCGCAAGGAGCAGAACGAAACGATGAAGGGGCTGAAGAACGGTACGGTGGATGTCGTCATCGGGACGCATCGCCTGCTGTCGCAGGATGTCCAATTCAAAGCGCTTGGCCTGCTCATCGTGGACGAGGAGCAGCGCTTCGGAGTGTCCCATAAGGAGAAGCTGAAGAAGCTGAAAACGAATGTGGACGTGCTGACGCTTACGGCGACGCCGATCCCCCGGACGCTGCATATGTCCATGCTGGGGGTCCGTGATTTATCCGTCATCGAGACGCCTCCGGAGAACCGGTTCCCGGTTCAGACCTATGTCGTGGAATACAGCCCGGCGCTTGTGCGGGAAGCGATCGAGCGCGAGCTGGCGAGAGGCGGCCAGGTCTACTATTTGTACAACCGCGTCCAGGGCATCTACCAGATGGCGGAGGCGATCAATGCGCTTGTGCCGGACGCCAGGGTGACGGTCGGCCATGGCCAAATGTCGGAGCAGGAGCTGGAGAAGACGATTCTGGACTTCCTCGACGGGGAATCCGATGTGCTTGTCAGCACCAGCATCATTGAGACAGGCGTCGATATCCCGAACGTCAATACGCTGATTGTGCACGATGCGGACAAGATGGGCCTGTCCCAGCTGTATCAGCTGAGAGGACGGGTTGGCCGTTCGAACCGGATCGCGTACGCGTATTTCACGTACCAGCGGGACAAGGTGCTGACAGAGGTGGCGGAGAAGCGGCTTCAGTCGATCAAGGAATTTACGGAGCTGGGTTCCGGCTTCAAAATCGCGATGCGGGACTTGTCCATCCGCGGCGCAGGCAACCTGCTTGGCGCCGAGCAGTCGGGCTTCATCGCTTCCGTCGGCTTCGACATGTACTCGCAGATGCTGGCGGAGGAAATCGCGAAGCGGAAAGCGGAGATGGAAGGCGTCGAGCCTGCGGAGGAGAAGCAGGTCAACACCGTCATCGACATCAGCGTCGATGCTTACCTGCCATCCGACTATATTTACGACAGCATTCAGAAGATTGAAATTTATAAAAAGGTCGCAGCGGCTCGGACGTTCGAGGAAACCGACGATCTGATCGACGAGCTGATGGACCGCTTCGGCGATCTGCCTCAGGCGGTCAGCAATCTGCTAGCCGTTGCCAGACTGAAAATTTACGGCATGCAATATGGGATTGAATCGATCAGCCAGAAGGGCGACGACTTGATCTTCCGGTTGTCCGATGCGCAGAAGGGAAAGGTCGACCGCAAAAAAATCGATCAGCTGTGCCTCAAGATGGAGAACCGGTTCAAGCAAAGCGGCGAGCAAGAGTCGCCGCAGACCATACTGCTCCGGGGCAAGGGCCTGAACATGGAGCAGAAGCTCCACTTGGCGGAGAAGTTTTTGGAGGCTTACGGCGAAGCCGTCGTGAAAAAGGAAGAGCTTCAGAACGCATCGTCATAGCCAGGATTCGCTTTTCGGTCCCCCGATCTGCTACAATACGAAATAACGATATCTGAAAGGGGATTCACGCATGTTTCAAAGGACACGTAAATCGGCATGGCGCAGAAGCGCGTTGCTGATCGCTTCAGCGGTACTAGCCATGACGATGCTGGCGGCTTGCGGAGGCAGCAAGGAGCATTCTCTTGAATTTAAGAATGTAAGCGGCGGCGATGTTGTCGCGACTTACAAAGACGGCCAGGTTACACAGGATGAACTGGACAAGTATCTCGACCTTTATGTGCTGGCGCAGCCTGCTTACGCGTCCGTCGTTGAGATTCCGGAATTTAAGGAAATGATTGTGGAGCAATATGTAGCGTACAAGATTCTGAGTTCGCAGGCTTCCGAGGAGTCCATGAAGGAAGCGCAGAAGCAAGTTGACGAGCAGATCGAACAGTACAAAGAATATAAAAAATCGGACGAGACGTTTGCGGCTGAAGTGAAGAACAGAAAGGTTTCCGATGAGGATATGGCGACATTCCTGCTCCTTAACACGGCTGCAGTCCTCCACATCAACTCGAAGGTAACCGATGAAGATCTGGCGGCAGCGTACGAAAGCACCAAGGCCGACTACGGCGTATATACCGTTCGCCATATCTTGGTCAAAACAACGGAGCAGGATACCGCAACGGGCGAAACGAAGGAGCTCCGCACGGATGAAGAGGCTTTGGCCCGCGCGAAAGAAGTGAAAGCGAAACTGGACGCCGGCGGCGATTGGAATGCGCTTGCGAAAGAATATTCGGATGACCCAGGCTCGAAGGACAAAGGCGGCCTTTACGAGAACGCAGTAGGCGGCAGCTGGGTGGAGTCGTTCAAGCAAGCGGCGTTCGAGCAGGAGCTTAACGTTGTCGGGGAGCCGTTCCAATCGGAGCATGGCTACCATGTCATGAAGGTCGAGAAGCGCGAGATTAAAACGCTGGACCAATTGACGGACGAGCAGAAAGAGCAAGTGAAGAACACAGCGGCGTACACGTACATGGAGAAATTTATGACGGACGAAATGCCGAAGCAGGAGCTTAAGGTTACGCTTCCTGAGCCGGAGCCGACCGACGACGCGGCGACGGAAGACGGAGCAGCCGGCAACGCGGAAGGCGATGCGGCGGCAGAAGAAGGCGCGGCGAACGATGGCGCTGCAAACGAAGGCGCTGCGAATGGAACAAACGCAGCCAAATAAGCAGGAATAGACATAAACCGTTTTTGTCAGCGGAAGCACCATGCTTCCGCCGGCAAAACGGTTTTTTGCTTTTGGATAGATTTCCCCCGTGTTGAACATACTAAAGCATCGCAAGGAAATTATAGGAACAGAAGGCTTCAGCTTCTATGGAGGTGAAGGGATGAAGAGGAAAGAGTCGCCAAGTAATTCCTTGAAGGCATATGAAGGACAGCCGTTAAGCGGTTCGCTTGAGAGCTTTGATCACATTACCAAAGAGTTATTTGACGGGACCGAGGATTTGTCCATTCGGAGATTTCATGTGTTCGGCCAGCATAAAGCGGCGATGTACAGCTTCTCGCACATGGTTCAGCAGTCGTCGGTCAATGAAGATATTATTAAACCGCTGATGCATATACCGCATCATCTGCAAGGACGCTCCTTTGCGCCGGACGAGCTGCCGGACGTTATCCTGTACGAGGCTCTCTATCATGGAGATGTCGCGAGGGAACAAAAGGTCGACAACGTCATTAAAGCGATTTTGGCCGGGAGCACGGTCATTCTTATTGAAGGCGTAGGAGAAGCAATCGTCATCAGCACGAGGAGCATTGAAAAGAGGGGCATTGAACAACCGGCTACCGAACAGGTTATCCGCGGCCCGCGCGAAGGCTTCATCGAGACGCTCAATACGAATCTGGCACTTATCAGGTACCGTCTGCAGTCGACCGACCTGCGCATCAAGATGCGGGAGATCGGAAGACGTACGAAATCAAAGGTCGCGATCTGCTATATGGATGGGATTGCGGATCCGGAGATTTTAAAGGAGCTGGATCGACGGATGGAGCCGATCGATATCGACGGCGTGCTTGATTCCGGCTACCTGGAGCAATTCATCGAAGACAATAAATGGTCGCCGTTCCCCCAAGTGCAATATACGGAGCGTCCGGATAAAATCGTCGCCAACCTAATGGAAGGACGAATCGCCATTCTGGTAGACGGATCGCCGCTTGCGCTGGTTGTGCCTACGGTATTCAACCAATTTTATCAGACCGTGGAGGATTATACGGAGCGCTTCATGCTGATGAGCGCGATTCGGATGGCCAGGCTGGTTGCCTTGATGTTTTCTCTTGTCTTTCCTTCCCTTTATGTCGCGATCATCTCCTTCAACCCTGAACTGATACCGACGGAATTCGCTGTCGCTGTAGCGGGCGGACGGGCAGGCGTGCCGTTCCCGGCCGTTGTCGAGGTGCTCATTATGGAGGTGTCGATGGAGGTTCTGCGGGAGGCTACCATCCGATTGCCGCAGCAGGTCGGCGGCGCCTTGTCGATCGTCGGCGTGCTCGTTGTCGGACAGGCAGCCGTATCGGCGGGGTTCGCCAGTCCGATTACCGTCGTCATCATCGCGCTTACAACTATCGGGTCTTTCGCGACCCCCGCGTATAACGCGGCTTTGGCGCTCAGGCTGCTGCGCTTCCCGTTAATCATTATGGCAGGGATGTTCGGGTTGTACGGTATTATGATCGGGCTGATTATTATTGCGAATCATTTGCTGGCGCTCAAGTCTTTCGGCGTGCCGTATTTAAGCCCTTTGGTTCCGGGCAATTTCCAAGGGATGAAGGATTTGCTGATCAGAGGCCCGCTCGGCTCGCTCACAAAGCGGCCTGTGTTCTTGAATCCTCAAGACTCCGTGAAGTTTAGAAGGAAAGAGAACGATGATGCCGCTGGCAAGCAGCAGGATAATCCTTCGCCGTCGTAAAGCGGCCAAGCAGAAGGAGGCAACAGTGTGGAAAATACAGATTCTCGGCAAATAACACTCATTCAAGCATCGGCTATTCTAATCAGCACCATTATCGGAGTCGGCGTGCTCCCGCTTCCGCTTTTTGCGGTCCGGGCAGCGGATTCCGCGGCTCCGCTCGTCACGATATTTGCGATCGGGGTGGCCTTTCTGGGAATCGCTCTACTCACTTGGCTAGGCATGCGATTCCCGAACCAGTCGATCTTCCAATATGGCAATGACATTATCGGCAAATGGCTGGGGACGATAGGGAGCATCGTCGTAATTGTGTTCTTTGCCGTTCTTACCTCATTGACGGCGCGGGAATTCGGGGAAGTTGTCGTCACATCCGTCTTGAAATCAACCCCCGTTGAGGTAACGGTCATCGTCATGCTGACGCTTGCCGCTATATCCGCGCGAAGGTCGATCACAACCTTCGCTTATTTCCATACATTCTATTTCCCGCTGCTGCTTGTTCCTTGCGTCTTGATTGCCATCCTATCGCTTGGCAATGCGGAGGTCATCAACTTGCAGCCAATCTTGTTAACGAGCCCGAATAACGCATTTATGGGGACCTTTACGATTGCCGCCTTATTCCAAGGCTCGTTCATTATGACCGTTGTGATACCTGCGATGCGTAAACCGAAAAAAGCGATGAAGGCAAGTCTATTCGGCATCCTGGTCTCCGGCGGGCTTTATCTGATCATCGTGGTGGCTTCCGTCAGCGTATTCGGCGCGGAGGAGATCAAGAAGCTGCTGTGGCCTACGCTTGAGTTGGCGAAAGGCGCATCTTTGCCTGCGAACGTGCTCGAAAGGCTGGATGCGGCCTTTCTAGCCGTGTGGGTAACGGCGGTTTTTACGACGCTGCTGTCCAGTTATTTTCTGACAAGCGTCGCCCTAAAGCAGGTGCTTCATTTGAAGGAGCATCAAGTATTCACCTTTATTCTGCTTCCGATCGTCTTCTTTATGGCGATGCTGCCGCAGAACGTGACCCATCTCTATGTCATCATTGAGGATATCGGCAGAGTCGGATTGTACATTACGATGGCGTACCCCGGTCTGCTGCTGCTCATAGCGATGCTGAGAAAGAAAAGGGGGGAGCGGAATGCATAGAGCGGGGATAAGCAAACAGATCCGTCTGCTCCTGGCAGCCCTCCTGCTCATGCCGCTTCTAACGGGCTGCTGGGACCGGCTTGAAATTGACGAACGCGCGGTGGTGCTGGGCGTTTCGATCGATGAAGTCACCAGCGAAGAAGCGGCGGAAAGAGAAAGCGAAGTTTCCCATGTCAAGGGCTCGCTCCCTCCGCCTAAGCAAGGCATGGTGAAGGTCGGTGTACAAATCGCGCTGCCCGGCAGAATTCCGCTGGGACCGGGCGAAGGGGGCGGCAGCAATGATACGATGCAAACCGTCTGGGTCATTACCGTGGTCGGCCATTCCATGGACGACGCATTTATGAATTTGCAGCAGCAGGTATCCAGCGAGCTGTTCTTCGGACATCTTCGGATCATCGTCGTGTCGGAGGCGATCGCGAAGAAGGGCATGGAGAACATTAACGACTATTTCCGGCGAAATCCCGAGGTGCGAAGAATGGCTTGGCTGATGGTATCCAAAGGCAAAGCGCTCGGCTTGATGACCGCCGCGCCGAAGCTCGAGCGAATTCCGACACTGTATTTGATGTCAACCTTGGACAACTCGATTAAGATGGGGAAATTCCCGAAGGATTATATCGGGGTCTACTGGAGCAATTCGTCCAAGAAAGGACAGGAGGGCTTTCTTCCGTACGTCGCCATTAAAGATGAGCAGAACGTCGAAATTCAAGGACTGGCGTATTTCCGGGGAGAGCATATGGTTGGCGTAACGAAGCCGTTCGAGGTTGCCGGGTATCTCGGTCTACGAGGCGTGAATCCGGCAGGCTACCGGGCGGTTATCATGCTCGACGAGAATGACCCGAACTCAACCGTGATGACGAATGTGACGCATCGGCGTTCGGTTATTAAGCTCCGATTGAAGGACGGAGTTCCTCACTTCGACATTTATATTGAGTTGGAGGCCAATCTGGAGGAGAAGATGAGCGAGGAATTCGAAATTAATAACCCCGATATTATCGCGAGAATCGAACGGGTGCAGTCGGACGCTTCCGTCAAATTTTATCAAAATATTATTAAGAAAACACAGAGCAAAGGATCGGATATATTTGGCTTTGGCGAGCATGTCCGCGCCAAAAAACCAAAGTACTGGAACCAGTATGTCAAAACAAAGGAAGCCTGGCAGGAGAAATACAAGGAAGTGACCTTTAATATCGACGTTATTGTGAAGATACGAAGAATCGGCATGAAAGCGATCTAGCACGGATTGGATTAGAGGAGGGCGAAAGCATTGTTCTCGCAAGAAACCTATACGTTCGGATTCTCCGGATACCTGATCCTGTTGTTTGCCATTTGCGGCGCGATCCTGCTAGTGGAGTCGAGAAAGGGCAGGGCGGAGCGTAAAGAAAAAAAGCTGGCCCTTATATCCGGCGTCTTGCACTTGGGGCTTAGTATAGTCGTGCTGTTCGTGCTTTGGCTGAAGTAGAGTGGCCTGTTTTCTTACATATGGATTGCTTATATTTGTAAAAAGTGATATCATATCAGTATCACATTGATATGAGGTGATCCTGTGAAAGAAAAAAAGGCATTATACGTCAGCGGTTATTTGGGTTTATTCATTGCGGTTGCGGCAGGTATCGGAGGAGCGGTACTGATAGGCATTCAGTCTGCGGCTGAAGCGCCTTCGGGAGGGCTTATCGTCGCGGGCGTCGTATTAATGGCGATTGCCATTCTGATGCTGTCGTCTCTCGTTATTGTTCAGCCGAACGAGGCGAAGGTCATTACTTTTTTCGGAACGTATATTGGAACGGTGATTGAAAGCGGATTGTGGATGGTGCTGCCGCTTACGAGCAAGTCGAAGATTTCGCTGAAGGTACGAAATTTCAACAGCCAGAAGCTGAAGGTGAATGACGCGGAAGGCAATCCTGTAGAGATCGGAGCCGTCATCGTGTTCAAGGTCGTCGATACGGCGAAAGCCTCCTTCGATGTGGATCAATATGAACGGTTCGTAGAGATTCAAAGCGAAACGGCCATTCGTCACATCGCCGCGCAATACCCTTATGATACGTTCGGGGACGAAAGCGGCATTACGCTTCGCGGCAACGCCGACGAAGTGGCGGCTGAGCTGCTTCGCGAGCTGCAGGAGCGGCTTGATGTAGCGGGCGTGCAGCTCAGAGAGACGCGGATCACCCACCTCGCGTATGCGCCGGAAATCGCAAGCGCGATGCTGCAGCGGCAGCAAGCGATCGCGATTGTGGCAGCGCGCCAGAAGATCGTGGAGGGCGCTGTCGGCATGGTTGATGCGGCACTCCGGCTGCTGGAGGAGAACGGCATTGAGCTGGATGCCGAGCGGCGGGCGGCGATGGTAAATAATTTAATGGTCTCGATTGTATCCGACCGCGCCGCGCAGCCGGTTATTAATACGGGATCGTTATACAGCTAAGGAGCGCCGGTTATGGCGAAAGAGAAGAAGGCGTTCCCGCTGCGCCTTGATCCGGAACTGCATCGCGCTCTCGAGCAATGGGCCGCCGACGAATTCCGCAGCGTGAACGGACATATCGAGTTTCTGCTGCGCGAAGCGCTGACAAGGGCGGGGCGGCTTGGCAAAGGAAGAGCTCCGGTTAAGGATGATTCCGTCGACCAATAGGAAAGCAATGGCTGCGAAGGCAGCATCTAGCCAAGATGGCTTAGATGCTGCCTTCTGTTGTTTGGAACAGGACTTCGAAAGCCGAGCTTCAGCTTTGGAAAGGAGAATATGGCGTTTCGGTGGCAGGATTGGCGGTTATCGGGAACGAAACGGGGCATAGTAAGAGTCTGGATGCATGCGGCATATCGGCGCCGAATGGCAGCACAGGAATGATCTGGGCGGACTGGTCACGTGCATAAGATACTGGGAGCAGATGAATACTATGGTCAGATTCAAAATCTTCATCGAAGGATCTTACCTCTTCAACACCGGTGAATGATCGGGTATGTCACATATCCGCCGCAACAGATGCGGACACGCATCCCGGAAGTACTTCGAGGACGGCGATGATCCTCGTGGAGCTCTCAGAGATGTTTACCAACATAAATGCTGCAACAATCCAGTCGATTCAAAATCCTCTAGGAAAGCGGGGCAACAAGAAATGAAAGCAACTGGAATAGTGCGTCGTATCGATGATCTCGGTCGTGTGGTGATTCCGAAGGAGATTCGCCGTACATTGCGTATACGTGAGGGCGATCCATTGGAAATATTCGTAGACCGTGACGGAGAAGTTATTCTGAAAAAATATTCGCCGATTGGCGAGCTTGGCGACTTTGCGAAAGAATACGCGGAATCGTTGTATGAAAGCACTGGACACATTACCCTTATATCGGATCGCGACACGATTATTACGGTAGCGGGCGCTTCGAAGAAAGAGCTGCTCGACAAGCCGATCGGCAGCACGCTGGAGACTTGCATGGAGAACCGGAAGACGGTAACCGAGGCAACCGGCGGTCCGCATGAGATCGTCAAGGACCTGCAAGAAGAGTACAGCTCCTACGTCGTATCTCCGATTATCGCAAGCGGCGACCCTATCGGCACGGTGGTTCTGATGAGCAAGGATCAATCGGTGAAAATGGCGCAAATGGAGACCAAAATGGCGGAGACTGCCGCAGGCTTCCTAGCGAAGCAAATGGAGCAGTAAATCCAGCTAATCTGCAAGGCACACATACGAGCAAGGACGAAATAAAGACGAGAGCAAAGCTTCTCCCTGCGGCTTTAGGCCGAGTGGAGAAGCTTTGTTATGTATAAAGCGGTAAACGATAAACTTCGGCAAAAGATTTTTCATTTCATGCTCCAAACGCTATAATCAGTAATCATGAGAAGGCATAGGGAGCAGGGGAAAACAATATGAGCCGCAGGTCCGAAAGCAGCCGCCTACGAGGAGTTTGGAGGAATGGCATTATCCTGATGACGGGAGCGGCCCTTCTGACTAAGCTGATTGGCGCGCTGCAGAAAGTTCCGCTGCAAAATTTGGCAGGGGACCGCGTATTCGGTATTTACAACGCCGTGTATCCGTTCTATCAGCTGATTGCCGTTCTGGCGACGGCAGGCATCCCCACGGCGCTGTCGATCCTCATCGCGCATCGGCTCAGGGACGAGCATGCCGCGGATGGGACAAGGGCTACGGTTACGGCCGCTTTGCTGCTGCTCGGCTTGTCGGGCGGCGCCGCGTTTGTCTTGATGTGGGTAACGGCCGATGTGACAGCATCATGGATTGGGGATGAGTCGGCGGCTTTAGCGATTCGCGTGCTGTCCGCGGCGCTGCTGTTTGCCCCGATTGTAGCCGTTCTGCGCGGCTACGAGCAGGGGAAGAACAGGATGGGCTTATCGGCGGCTTCGCAAGTGGCGGAACAGCTGGTCCGGGTCGCTATGATGCTGCTCGCGCTGGAGATCGGCCTGATGGCGGGCTGGAGCGATGCAAGGCTCGCCGCAGGCGTCATGAGCGGCTCGGCGGCCGGCGCGGCAGTGGCGGCGTTGCTGCTCGCGATTAGAGGCTGGAGCGGCCGGGCGGGATCTGGCTCCGGCCTAACCCTCGGCAGGCTGTTCATGGAGATGAAGTCGCTGGTGGCGTTCGCGGGGCCGGCGGCGCTGGCATCGATCGTGGTGCCCGTTACCGGCGTCGTCGATTCGTTTATGGTGCCGCGCCTGCTGCGGGAAAGCGGCATGGCGGAAGAGACGGCGATGAGCTTATTCGGCGTCTACAGCCGGGGCGGACCGCTCGTGCAGCTGGTCACGATGGTGGCGGGCGCGGCGGCGGCCGCCATTGTCCCGGCCCTCGCCGCCGCTAAGGCGAACGGGGAGGCGCAGACGCTGGAACTGCGCCTCTCCATGCAGCTGCGCGCCGCGTGGCTGACCGGCGGCGCGGCGGCGATTGGCCTCGTGCTGCTGGCGGAGCCGCTGAACGTGATGCTGTACAAGGACGCGAAGGGCACGCTTGCCTTCGCGCTCATCGGCTGCACCGCGCTCGCCGGCTGCGTCAGCGCGGTTGTCACGCCCGCGCTGCAAGCGCTCGGCTCGGCGCGGGCGTCTGTCGCGCTGCTGCTGCTCGCAGCGCTGCTGAAGGGCGCGCTCAACGCCGCTCTCGTCCCCTCCCTCGGCATCGAGGGAGCGGCGCTCTCCGGCGTTGCCGCGCTAACCGCCGCCGCCATGCTGGGCGCGGCGGCGCTCCGCCGTGCGGCGAAGGGGCTTCGCCCGCCGCAAGGGCATCGCCGGCAGCGCGGGCGGGGCCTGGCGCCCGCCGCCGCCGGCGCAGCTGCGCTGGCGATCATGGCCGCCAGCGTCCTATTAGCCGAGCGCGCGCTGGACGCCGCGCTCGGACACGAGCTGCCGCCGCGCGCGAAGGCGGCGGCCTTGGCGCTGACGGGCGCAGCCGTCGGCGCAATGGTGTTCGCGCTCGCGGCTCTGCGCGCGGGCGCCATTGACGCGCGCGAATGGCGGGCGATTCCGGGCGGCGAGGCATGGGCCGCGCGGCTGAGGCGCTGGCGGCTTATTCCGCCGGCGGATTAAGAGATGGAGGCTGAATCTACTATGGCACATTCGCCAATTATAATCGTCGGGCTGGGCTCCGGCGACCCTGATCAATTAACGCTCGGTATCTGGAGGCGTCTGCAGTCGGCGAAGCGCATCTTCGTGCGGACCGAGCAGCATCCCGTCATGGCGCTGCTGCGCGAGCATCAGCTGGCTTACGAATCGTTCGATCAACTGTACGAGCAGCATGAGTCGTTCCCCGAGGTGTACGAGGCGATTGCTTCAAGGCTGCTGACGGAAGCGGCAACGGGCAATACCGTCTCCGATGAAGCCATTATTTATGCGGTGCCGGGTCACCCGATGGTCGCCGAACGGACCGTACAGCTGCTGCGCGAGCGCTGCGGCGCGGCGGGCGTCGAGCTGACGGTGCTGGGCGGCGAAAGCTTCCTGGACGCGGCCTTCGCGTCGCTTGGCTTTGACCCGATTGAGGGCTTTACGCTCCTCGATGCGGCGGAGCTTCAGGCCTCCATGCTGCAGCCGCAGCTGCATACGCTGGTCGGACAAGTGTATGACGCGTTCACCGCTTCGGATGTGAAGCTGGCGCTGATGGAGCGCTATCCCGAGGATTACGAGGTTGTGATCGGACATGCGCTGGGCGTGCAAGGGGAGGAGCAGCTGATCAAAGTGCCGATCTACGAGCTTGACCGGGAACAGGCATACGGCAATCTATCGGTTATTTACATACCTCGCTCCGATGATCCCGCGCTGCAGAACCGCTCCTTCGACCGGCTGCATGAGATCGTAAAAATTTTGCGCAGCCCGGAAGGCTGCCCGTGGGACCGAGAGCAGACGCATCAATCAATCCGCAAAAACTTCATCGAAGAGCTGTACGAGGCGCTCGAAGCGATTGACAACGACGACCCTGCCGGCATGCAGGAGGAGTTCGGCGACGTCATCCTTCAAGTGATGCTTCACAGTCAGATGGAAGAGGAAGCAGGAGCGTTCACCGTCTACGACGTCATTCAGACGCTGAACGAGAAGCTGATTTTCCGTCATCCGCATGTCTTCGGCGGCTCGGACGCGCAGGACGCCGACGAGGCGCTTGCGAACTGGGAAGGGATGAAGGCGGAGGAGAAGCGGCTGAAAGGAACGGACGGCGACCGGAAATCGCAGCTCGACGGCATCCCGCCGGATCTGCCGGCGCTGATGAAGGCGTACAAGCTGCAGAAGAAAGCGGCTAAAGTCGGCTTCGACTGGGATGAGCTTGATCCGGTGCTCGCCAAAATCGAAGAGGAGCTGCGCGAGCTTCGGCAGGCGATTGCCGGAAGCGATAAGGAGCAGCAAGCCGATGAGCTTGGCGATTTGCTGTTCGCCGTCGTGAATGCGTCCCGGTTCATTGACGCCGATCCGGAGGAGGCGCTCTCTCGCACCAATCGAAAGTTTAAGAGCCGATTTCAATATATAGAAGAGCAGCTTCGTATAAACGGCAAAACTTTTGACCAAACTGATTTACTAGAAATGGATCGCTGGTGGGAAGAAGCCAAGAGGCGTTAATACCCATAATTTTCGTCATAATTCGCCTCGATTCTGCACTTTTCCCAAAAAATTTAACGCAGGCAGCAGGAATTTGTTGAGGAGAGCAGAATATGTAATCTTCGTGAGAGCATATTCTGCCAAACGGGCAGTCCGCCACATTAGTGGGCGGACGCCACAAATAACCTTTTTCTATTGGAGGAAATGAACATGAACAAAACAGATTTGATCAACAACATCGCTGAGAAAAGCGGATTGACTAAACGTGACGTAGAAGCAGTTCTGAACGGCTTCCTTGGCGAAGTAACGGACGCGCTTGCAAACGGCGACAAAGTGCAACTGATCGGCTTCGGTACGTTCGAAACTCGCAAGCGTTCCGGACGCGTTGGCCGCAACCCGCAAACAGGCAAAGAGATCACGATCCCAGAATCCAAAGTACCTGCATTCAAAGCAGGCAACAAGCTGAAAGAAGCGATCAAGTAATAGATGCGCTTAGATAAGTTTCTCAAGGTGTCCAGGCTGATCAAGCGCCGTACCGTTGCGAAGGATGTATCCGAGCAGGGACGCGTATGGATCAACGGCCGCGAAGCGAAAGCGAGCAGCGCCGTAAAGGTCGGTGACGAGCTTCAGATCCAGTACGGTCAGAAGATCGTAACCGTCCGAGTGGAGCGTCTCGCAGAGACGACCCGCAAGGATGAGGCCGGCGAGCTCTATACCTTGGTGAAAGAAGAGCAGCGGCCTCGCGACACCGGTCTCGACTGGTAAGGGCAGCAGCGCTCACGGGTCGTCCTCGGCAGGGTTCAACCCAATACTTAGCAAGGAAGCAGGCTGGTTCCGCTACATTCGGAGCCGGCCTGTTCTATTTTTCTATTCGCCATTTGAATCATTTTCCGGCAATAAGAAAGTTGCTTGAACTAGGTTCATAGAAATAGAGGGGATCGGGTAGAATCTGGGATCAAAATAAGGGGTGTTGGCAGCGGTCCGTTAATTTCCTGAAGGAGCTGTCGACGCTTGACGGTCTTACCGGGCTGTCGAACCGGAGGCACTTCGAAGAGGCCTTCGAGCGGGAGTAGATGGCCTCGTCGCAGCTGTCGAATCCGGTCGCGGTCACCCTGCTCCCGAATACGGACTCCGAAGGCGCGAGGCAGGCGGCGGAAAGCATCAAAAAACGAATCGACGAGCTGCAAATTCCGCATATAGCGTCGATACTGAATGATCATGTCACGGCCAGCATAGGCGTCGCCTTGATGATTCCGACTCCGGGCCTCGAGCGGAATGAGATGGTCGAGCATGCGGATAAAGCGTTGTACCAAGCGAAGCTTGCGGGACGCAACCGGATCTATGAAGTCCCGATCTTTTCGGTATAAAGTAAGGAGTAAGCTTTTGTATGAGATGCTCCCAACTGACAAAACCTACACACATCTAAGAAAAGGGAGTTTTTTGAAGGATGGATAAGAAAGGCAATACCAACGATAATCTTGTGCGGGGCTTGAAGGCCCGCCATATGACCATGATCGCCATTGGGGGCTCGATCGGAACGGGACTGTTCCTCGCCAGCGGCGGAGCGATCCATTCGGCCGGACCCGGCGGCGCGTTGGTCGCTTATGCCGCTATCGGCCTCATGGTCTATTTTCTCATGACGAGTCTTGGCGAGATGGCGGCTTATATGCCGGTGCCGGGGTCGTTCAGCACTTATGCGACCAATTTTGTCGATCCGGCGTTCGGCTTTGCTTTAGGCTGGAACTATTGGTTCAACTGGGCCATCACGATAGCGGCCGAGATTGCTGCGGCTAATTTAATCGTGAAATTTTGGCTGCCGAATTCTTCGACGCTGCTCTGGAGCGTTATCTTTTTAGCCGTTATGACAGGCATTAACTATTTATCCGTCCGGGCATACGGGGAATCGGAATACTGGTTTTCCTTCTTGAAGGTAGCGACGGTCATTATCTTCATCGTGATCGGTTTGCTGATGATCGTTGGCATTATGGGCGGAGACTACAGCGGCATCCAATGGGCAAAGCCCGGAGAGACGGCATTCCCCGGCGGCTTCTTTGCGATATTCGGCGTCTTTATGGCAGCCGGCTTCTCCTTTCAAGGAACGGAGCTGATCGGTGTTGCGGCGGGAGAGAGCGAGGATCCTGCTCGCAATGTGCCGAAAGCGGTGAAGCAGATTTTTTGGCGGATTTTGATTTTCTACATCATCTCCCTTTTTATCGTCGGCGCCTTAATCTCCTATAAAGATCCGCTGCTTCTGCAGTCCGGTATCGAAAATATTGCGGTCAGCCCGTTCACCATCGTGTTCGAGCGAGCGGGTCTGGCGTTTGCGGCGTCGGTCATGAATGCGATCATTCTGACCTCCGTTCTATCCGCCGGCACTTCGGGCATGTATGCGTCGACCCGTATGCTATGGGTGCTGGCGAAGGAAGGAAAAGCGCCGTCCTGGCTGAGGGCGCTGAATAAGCGAGGCATTCCGGTCGCTTCGCTTGCGGTAACAGCCGCCATTGGCATGCTCGCGTTTTTGGCGTCGCTGTTCGGGGAAGGCGTTGTCTATACCTGGCTGCTGAACGCTTCCGGCATGTCCGGATTTCTCGCGTGGATCGGTATCGCGATCAGCCATTACCGGTTCCGCCGGGCCTTCAAAGCGCAGAATCGGAGCCTGGACGAGCTTCCTTACCGGGCGAGGTGGTTCCCGTTCGGACCGATTTTGGCGTTTGTCATTTGTTTCATCGTAATGGTCGGACAGGGGTATGCGCAATTCCTCGAAGGCTCGATCAATTGGATGGGGGTCATCGCGACCTATATCGGACTACCGCTGTTCCTGCTCATTTATTTGGGCTACAAATGGAAGCATCGGACCCGGGTCATCCCGCTGAAGGAATGTAAGCTCGATAAAGAAGAATAGCCTGTTCTAAACCTAGTCTCTCCCCCATAGAGTAATAGAGAAATTAACGAAGCGGGGGACGAGTCTATGGTTGAAGCGGGCAAAGGGCAGAAGAATCAGGAAATCAGGCTGGTCAATCGGAAGCTGCTGGAGCTGACCGGCGTTAAGAACGTGGAGAGCTTCGACAGTGAAGAGTTTCTGCTGGAGACGGAATTGGGTTTTCTCACTGTCACGGGGCAGAATTTGCATATTAAGCATCTAAGCCTGGAGCAAGGGCTGGTTGCAATTGAAGGTTACGTGCATTCCCTCGCCTATCTTGATGGTGCGACAGCCGGAAATAAATCCAAAGGGCTGTTCGGGAAGCTGTTCAAGTGACGCTTAGCATGCAATGGATGACGGTGGCCGTCATGCTGTTATCCGGTCTCGGGATGGGCGTCGTATTCGATGGATACCGCGTCGTGTCGAACGAGCTGAGATTTCCGCGGTGGTGGCTGCCGGTGCTTGATATTATGTACTGGATGGCGGCGGCAGTCGTCGTATTCCGGATGCTGTATGCCAGCAACAATGGCGAGGTGCGGGCATACGTTTTCCTGGGACTAGCTATCGGCGTCATTCTTTACTACTGGCTGCTCAGCAAGCCGGTAATCGCGACGGTGAAATGGTTGATCGGAGCTGTTCGCAGCTTGATCGCTTTTATCGTGAAGTTTATCCAGATTGTGATCCTGAAGCCTCTCATTCTGCTTTATAAAGGCGTCATTGTAATTTTAGGATTTGGGTCTGCGCTCACTATTTTCCTGCTCAAGATTGTGGTACAATTGGTTCGTCCGATCTGGCTTTTATTGCGATGGCTGGTTAAGCCGATCACCCGTCCGCTTGGACGATGGCTAAGGCCATATTGGGAAAAGCTGCGATTCGGCGAGCGTCTCATGAAGGGACTAGCTGTCATTCGGACGATATGGAATCGATGGTTCAGGAGGGAGAAACGATAATGGCAACTGCAGCTGCGAACAAAACCGCGTCAGCCGCCAAGCGTCGGTACAAGCTATGGATGATGTTCATCGTCCTGTTTATGGGCTGGGCGGGCTATACGTTATTTGGCCAAATGCAGCAGCAGAAGGCGACGTACTCCAAGCTGACCACCGTTGAAAGCGGTATTGAAGAGACCCGCGCGGAGACGGAGCGCTTGAAGCGCGAAATCGAGCGGCTCAACGATCCCGAATACATCTCTCAGATTGCGACCAAGCAGCAAGGGATGGTCAAAGAGGGAGAACAGCAGATCTTTAGCGATTAATCGGGCGGCGGGTCGGGTGAACGTCTGTTGACCTTGCTTCGGCGATTCGGTTATAATCACGATAGATACAAGACTTTTGCTGACGAGGCGGGGCGCAGCCCTTGCTGATGAGGTAGGTTTTGTTC
Source organism: Paenibacillus nanensis (assembly GCF_003583765.1). Classification (GTDB taxonomy): domain Bacteria; phylum Bacillota; class Bacilli; order Paenibacillales; family Paenibacillaceae; genus Pristimantibacillus; species Pristimantibacillus nanensis. The sequence goes on along the minus strand of NZ_QXQA01000019.1, from coordinate 71,851 downwards.
CTTACTCGCTTGGAGACAAGCGGACCGATTTAATAAAACTTTTGAGAGAGGAACATTTTATTTTATGGCAATTGAAGTGGGCGCCAAGTTAGAAGGAAAAGTGACGGGCATCACGCATTTTGGGGCATTTGTCGACTTGTCGGGAGGTGTCACGGGTCTAGTTCACATTTCCGAGATTGCCGACAACTACGTCAAGGACGTGAAGGATCACCTGAAGATTGATGACATCGTGAAAGTCAAAGTGATCAACGTGGACAAAGACGGAAAGATCGGACTTTCGATTAAGCAAGCCATTGATCGGCCGGAAGGTCAAGGGCCCCCACCGCAACGCGAGCGCTCCGGCGGCTCAGGCGGATTCGGCGGCGGCGGAGATCGTTTCAACCGCGGAGGACAAGACCGAGGCGGACGTCCCTTCAACAAGCAATCGTCTGGCAGACCGTCATACGGCAAACCGTCATTCGAGGATAAAATGTCACGCTTCTTGAAAGATAGTGAAGAGCGTATTTCTTCCCTGAAGAAGAATACGGAAGGCAAACGCGGCGGACGCGGAGCCAAGCGTGTATAATTTAAAATCATTTCATCGCTAAATACGAAGCAGGGCCTTTGCGGCTCTGCTTTTTTTGTTAGTTGCGCGCCTGAGTAGGCCACAGCAGTGTAAAACCTCCTTCTGTCGACATCAGTCTCATGAGCCCATACGAGCCCGCGAGCTGATTGCGAAAAAAGAGGTTACTGGCGGGAGGGGGTTGGTCGTGCAGTGCAGTAGCGTCGAAAAGGCGGTTACCGGTGGGGGAGGGGGCGGTCGTGTGCGATTGCACGGCGCCGAAGGAAAAACCAGTTCGTGCGACAGCAACCGCATGGCCAATAGCCGCGCGGCGAGGCATTCGCGGCATTTGCGCTATCCCTGTCGACCGCCATGGCGGAAAAGTCGGTTTACCGAATATGCCTACTCCAGAAAAATAGTTTTCTCCGATCCTCCTCTATTCCCGACAGGTTCCCGCATAGATTCGCCATCCCGCAAGCGTGCATTTTGTTGACGGATGCGACAGCGAACGCCTAGGCGTAACTCGCGCAAAGCCAGTACAGCCGCAGGTTTGACACGCTCATGACAATGACTGCGCTCCCCGCGTTTTTGTCGGAAAAAACTTTTTGCCGTGCTACGATAACTGACAAACTTCATCCGGACAAGCTCCTATAATGGGAAACACAATAAACTCGGAAATGGTGGTGCTTGTTCATGATGAAGAAGGAGAGCGTGATTCAGAATCCCGCGGTGAAGCGGGAAGGGCTGCTGCGGAACGCCGCGCAAAGGGTGAGGGACATGAGGGCCGTCAAGGGGACGGCCTCGATGCTCCTCGCGAAGAAGTGGACGATCCTGCTCGTCGCAGTAGCCTTTCTGCTTGGACGAGCCGTCATTCTCGAATCGCTGATGCCGTTTGCCGCTGCTTATTTTGCCGTCATTTATTTTATGAGAAAGGATATTTACGGCTGGATCGCCGTGTCGCTCGTGGCAGGGAGCTGGTTAGCCCCCGATCCGCAGCCGCTGTGGATCGCGATGGAGATCGCGGTGCTGTTCTTACTGATGAAGGGGCTGGAGGCTTACGAGAGAGCGGAGCTCTCCACTGCGCCGATCCTCGTGTTCGTCTCTACGCTGCTTGTCCAAATGTTCGGCGTGTTCATCGGCGATACGCTTAGCTGGTACAACTTCATGCTTGTCGTAGTAGAGGCCGGGCTGGCATTTGTCCTGACACTGGTGTTCATTCATGCGATCCCTGTGCTGACCATGACGAAAAAATCGGCGGCGCTGAAGCATGAGGAGATCATTTGCGTGATGATTCTGCTTGCTTCCGTAATGACCGGCGCTGTGGGCTGGGTGTTCTACGGCATGTCGGCGGAGCATGTCATGTCCAGGTATTTGCTGCTGCTGTTCGCGATGGCGGGAGGCGCGCCGCTTGGCGCTTCGGTTGGCGTTGTGGCAGGCCTTATTCTAAGCTTGGCGGATTTCAGCGCGATTGTGCAGATGAGTATGCTGGCTTTTGCGGGATTGCTTGCGGGGTTACTAAGAGATGGAGGGAAGATGGCGGCTGCTTTCGGCATGCTGCTCGGAACGTCCATCCTTTCGATATATATAGGAACAGGACCGGATGTGATGAGTTCGACCTGGGAATCGGTGGCGGCCGCAACGCTGCTGATGCTGACGCCTCGCGGGGTCATTCGGACGATTGCGCGTTATGTGCCGGGCACGTTCGAGCACGCCAAGTCGCAGCATGAATATGCGAAGCGGGTGCGCGAGGTGACGGCGGAGCGAATCACTCAATTTTCGGATGTGTTCCGGCAGTTATCAAAAAGCTTTGGCCAGCTTAATCAAAAAGTAACGGTGGTGAAAAAGGAGGAGGAAATCGGACATTTCATGAATGCGGTTGCGGAACGCAGCTGTGCCAACTGCCACTGGCAGAGCGCGTGCTGGGAGGAGAAGTTCTATAACACGCATAAAATGATGACGGAGATGATAACCGCGGTCGAGGAGAACCGGGTGCCGGCAGCCAACGATATCCCGAGGTCGTGGACCGCTCATTGCAAGAAAACGGCTCAGGTCTTGTCCACGATGCGCCATCAGTATGAGCTTCACCAAAACAACAAGCATTGGAAGAAGCAGATCCTTGACTCCCGGCAGCTTGTCGCGGATCAATTGTTCGGCGTCTCCCAGGTCATGGAGGACTTATCCAGGGAGATCAAACGCGAAGGGCAGACGCTGCATCTGCAAGAGGAGCAAATACGGGAGGCGGTGGAAGGGTTAGGATTATCCATTCAAGGCGTCGATATCGTGAATTTGGAGGAGGGGAACGTAGAAATCGAGGTGTACCATTCGTTCGACAAAGGCTTCGACGAGTGCCGCAAAATCATTGCGCCGCTGCTCAGCGACATTCTCGGCGAGCACATCGCGGTGAAATCGGAAGTGCCGCCGGCTAAGCACGGAGAGCCAACGATGGTGACCTTCGCTTCGGCGAAGCAATATGAAATCGAGACGGGCGTGGCCGGCGCGGCCAAAGGCGGCGATCTGCTGTCGGGAGACAGCTTCAGCCTGGTCGAGCTTGGCAACGGAAAATTCGCGGTCGCAATTAGCGACGGCATGGGCAACGGGGAGCGCGCGCGCCAGGAGAGCAGCGCGGCATTATCCATCCTGCAGCAGCTGCTGCAGTCGGGGATGGATGAGAAGCTGGCGGTGAAATCGGTGAACTCCGTCCTGCTGCTTCGTTCCTCCGAAGAAATCTACGCGACGGTTGACCTGGCGATCGTCGATCTATATACCGCGCATACGACGTTTATGAAGATCGGCTCTACGCCAAGCTTCATTAAACGAGGCAAGGAAGTCATTCCGATTACGGCGAACAACCTGCCGATCGGAATCATTCAAGATATCGACGTCGACTTCGTCTCCATGCAGCTGCAGCCGGGCGACACGCTCGTGATGATGAGCGACGGCATCTATGACGCGCCGGGACATGCCGTGAATAAGGAGCTATGGATGAAGCGCATCATCAGCGAGATGAAGACCGACGATCCGCAAGAAATTGCGGATACCCTTCTTGAGACAGTCGTGCGTTACCACGAGGGTGAGATCGTGGACGATATGACCGTACTCGTCGCGCGCGTGGACAAGCACCTGCCGGAGTGGGCTTCCTTCCGCTGGCCGGGCGTCACCCGCATGGAGCGGCCAAGGACGGTGAGCTGAGAGAAACCGTTGGAACGTGTGAAGACGATGGGGCCCAGCCGCACAAGCGGCTGGGCTGTAAGCATTGCGATGAAGATGGAATAGAATCCTTACAGCGACTTGACGATGGATACGATAATAATCGTAACTAGGGCGGCGGCCACAAATTGTAAAATGGATTTAACGGTTTTATTCACGGGAAACACCTCGCTTCACATTATTTATCAAATCGTCTTTTGTTATAGGTAACCAGACATACGACGAGCGACGCTGCGGTCCATACGGCAATATTAAGCAAATTCCATTTGATTTCGTTGAAGCCTCCATCCTCCGTTAGGGCGGACAGCGCATGCATAAACTGCTGAGTCGGCAAGTAATCCACAATTTTGACAAGAGCGTCTCCGCCGAGATCCGGCGCAAAGAACGGTCCCATCACGAATATGAGCAAGACAGGCAATCCGATAATGGAGGATTCGGAAACCGTACGCGACAATAAACCGATAATGGTGCCGAAAGAGAGGAACATGACGAGCGAAAAAAGGAGCATCAGGGCCAAGTAAGCGAAATGATAAACCGGAAACCCGACAATGATCATGCTGATGATCATAACGACCAGCGTTAGCAGGGCAGTTAACAAGCTCTTGCCAAGCAATATTTCCGCAACGGTTGCCGGCGACAGCATCAGCACGCGGAGCGTATGCTTCTCTTTCTCCTCGCAAACCATCGTCGATTGCGTGAAAGCGCCCGTCATCGACAATGCCAGCAATGCCGGGTAACTGATAATATCCAAACGATTATCGGCCATCCCCTCGAACACTAGAGCAAATAAGATCGGCAATGCCGCCAGCAGCAGGATTTGCGGATTTTTAACCGCGTCCTTCCACTCTTTTTTTACAATCGCCTGAAAACGTACCATCGAAAATGTCATTGCAGGTTCCTCCCCGTCAGTTGTACGAAAATATCGCCTAAAGTTGGTTCGTTGGAATGGATGGCAAGAAGCTCTCCTTTTCGAATGAGCTCGGCAATACGAGCCGCACCCGAATCGTCGCGTTCCACAGTCACGCGGCCTTGCCTGGTTGTCAACGTGATTGTGTTATCCGAATGATTCAATCGCAATTGCTGCGGCGTATCGATCGCCTCAATTTTGCCGCCGTTGATGAAGGCGATGCGTCCGCAAAGCGATTCCGCCTCCTCCATATCGTGCGTGGTCAAAAAAATCGTGGTGCCAGCCTCATTCAGCTTTCTCAACGCTTCGTGGATATGCTGCCTGTTGACCGGATCCAGAGCGGAAGTAGGCTCGTCCAAAAACAGCAGCTCCGGCTTATGAAGGATTGCCCTGGCCAGCGTTACCCGCTGCTTCATTCCTTTCGACAGCTGCTTAACGAGCGTTCGCTGTTCCGCCGCTAAATTGACTTCCGTAAGCACTTCCTCAATCCGCTGAATCGGAATGCCGTATAGCTTGCAAAAGAGCTCCAAATTATCATATATGCTTAATCGCTCATATAACCCGCTATTATCCGTCAGAATACCGATACGGCCTAAGTAATGGGCATGTCTTGACTGAGCGATCGGATTCCCGAATACGCGGACATCGCCCGATGTGTGCAGTAATTGCGAAGTCAATATTTTTACAGTCGTTGTTTTCCCCGATCCGCTCGGTCCTAGAAATCCGAAAATTTCGCCTTTATGAATTTGAAAACTGATCCCGTTTAGCGCCTTTTTATTTGCGTATGCCTTTGTTAGTTGGTTCACTTGAATGATTGGCTGCATCTGATCAACCTCGCTCCCGTTTGTCTCGTCTTACGTCACCTATCGTAATCCGAATGCGGCAGAACCGCAGTAATTTCGGGATGAAAAGCGTGTTTGCGGGGTTGAACGATGCAATTTTTAAGGCGAATGGAGCGCCTGTTTTAGATGCCTAAAATATCTTTTAACGCGTCATATTTGTTTTTTGACAGCGGGATAGAGCTTTTTTTCGGATCATCGAGCACAAGGCTGAAGCTGTTTCTTGTCCATGTAATGACCTCCCGCACTCTCTGCAGATTCACAATATAAGAGCGATGACATCGGAAGAAGCCATATGCCTTCAGCTTTGCCTCAAGCTCGTTTAAGGTCCAGGCGCAAGGGAATACATCCGCATTCAGATGCAATTGAGATAGGCCCTCATTGCTTTCGATATAATTGATTTCAAGAGGGTCGAACAGGATGATTTTATCCTCGATTTTGGCCGGGATTTTCTCCAGCTTCAGCGGTCGGGGCATCTCGTAAGCCGCAGCCGCCTCATTGCCGCCTGCGTTCTCCGAGTCTTCCGGGAAGGATGGAGGCAGCTCTTCCTCTAGGATAAGATGATCCTGCACGGCTGCTTCCGACAACGGCTCGTTCGGAATGGGATCCTTCAAAGCAGCTTCGTCCGGATCCTTTGTCTCGATTTTCTTTAATCCGGTATGCAATAAAGAATAGACTTCGTCCGTCATCGATATCGCGCTCTCGAGCGATGAGGCCGTGACTAGAATCGCCTTTCCCCGCTTGGCGAGCTCGACCATCATATTGCGGAGAATCATGCAGCTCTCAATATCAAGATTTTGTTCGGGCGTTTCGAATACAAGCAAGTCTGGGTCTTGCACAATCATTCTGGCGAAATGAAGCCTTTTTCGTTCCGAATCATTCATCTTCGCGATCGTGACATCGGCTTTATCGGCTAGTCCCGCCAGTTGAAGAACATCCGGAATGGAAGGCCGGACACCGTACAGCTTTGCCCAAAATAACAAATAATCCCGAACCTTAAGCCGCTCATACACACCGTCTCCCTGAAAATAAACGGCTATCTTCTGGACTTGTTCCTTCCGGGAAAGCGTCTCTCCATGAAAAAGAATGGATCCGCCCGATGCCGGAATCATCCCCAGAATTAAGCGGATTAATAAAAGGCCTTGTTCATAATTGGTTTGAATGGCGACACACTGTCCTCCGTTAATCGATAAATCAATTGCCGGAAGCAATACGACATTTTGTTTCGTCTTCGTTAGCTGAGATAGTTGGAGTAAGGACATGCAGTTCGTTCCTTTCAATTGTTGAGCTGTCTACCTTGATTTTTCCATATCCGAATATGATACCATTTTTTTGTTCAAGATTTAACCGTTTGGCGTTGGAAACGGCCCTTGCAAAAAAGTGCAATTGCCGGGGATGGAACGAATGCCTACAATAAGCGGGAAGAGGGTTTGGCAAAAAAAGCAAGAAACGGAGTGGGTGGCATGGCAAGCAAAATAAACGTCTATCTCGCGGGCGATTCTACGGTGCAGACGTACGACCGGGAGCATGCGCCGCAAGCAGGCTGGGGACAATATATCGCCGATTTCTTCTCGGATGAGGTTCATTTCAGGAATCGGGCCATTGGCGGCAGAAGCTCGAAGACATTCATTCAGGAGGGCCGCCTGCATGAAATATTGGAAGAGATCAGGGAAGGCGACTATTTGTTTGTGCAGATGGGCCATAATGACTCCACGAAGAGCAGGCCTGAGCGCTATACGGAACCTTATACCGATTACAAATCCTATTTGAAGCTGTATGTCGACGGGGCTCGCAGCCGCGGAGCCATACCGGTGCTTGTTACGCCGGTTGGAAGGCTGCATGTGGAGAACGGCGTGTTCATCAATGATTTCCCGGACTATTGCCAAGCGATGAAGCAGGTAGCCGCCGAGGAAGATGTCCTGATCATCGATTTGATGAGCAGGAGCTTGGAGCATTACGCGTCGGTCGGTTACGAGGAGGCGAAAAGCTTTTTTATGGTCGCTGTGAACGGAACCGATCATACCCATTTTACCGAAACGGGCGCCGAGCGGATCGCGAGACTCGTGGCGGACGAAGTAAAAGCTCTTCCTATCCGGCTGTCCTCATTCACGGTGTTGGAATCATAATCATCTCGTGAACGGAAGGAGGCGAAGGATCGTCAACCGGTTACAACTGCAAATTAGAAAGGGGGAAGCGGATACCCTATTTTTTACATGGCACATTCGTATGCAATCAAGTATACTTTTACAAATAAAACGGGTGACCACAAGCATAAACCTATTTGTAAGCGGTTTCTTTTACACTTACTTTCAGGGATGGTGAGAGAGCATGCTGCTGCGGATTGCCGGCTCCGTGAAGACAGGGAGAAAGAATAGAAGCTTTTACCGTAAAAGCTTCATCTGGTTCTTAATTGCCGCAAGTGTTCCGGGGCTGATCATAGGCGTGTCTACGTACTGGATTGCGGTCGGCCCGATGGAGAAGAACATCAGCGAGCTTCATCAGAACCAAATTGAGGAGCGCGCGCAAAATATAGACGATCAGTTCAGCTCCGTGGAGCTGGATATTTCGCATTGGGCGTTTAACCCGCGGTTCGGTTCCAATTTGAAGGAGCTGAACTTCGTCTATCACTTCAAGGAGACATGGGATATTACGAAAACGCTGTTTATGCTCCAAGGCTCCCATCCTCTGATCAACCAAGTCCAGCTTTATATTAATGGAGAAGACACGGTGCTGTTCCAGCCCGAGTTTTATATGCTGGACGACCGCGACCGCATGCAGATCGACGGCTTCGAACGCTTAATCGAGGAAGGAACGAATATTTATTGGTCGGATATGCTGCCTGCTACCGAGGGAGAAGGAGCGGATACGGAGAAACCGATTGTGCTCGTTCATAAAATTCCGGGAGACAGCAGCTCGCCGTTCGGGGTGCTCGTTGCAGAGCTTAAGAGGGACAAAGTCATTAATTTGCTGAAGACGATGACTCCCTACAATGAAGGGCTTACCATGCTCCTCGATAAGGACGGACAAGTACTCGTTGCGGATAATGCCGAAGAGACGGATATGGGTGAGACGCTGCGCGGCGAGGTTCTTCGCCGGGAAGCGCCTTCGGGCACGTTCGTGTTCGAGCAAGGCGGGATTACGTATTCCGTTTCCTATGGGAAGCTTGCGCGCATCACCTCCGAGTGGACCTATATTTCGGCCACTCCTATCACAGCCATCACCTCTACGGTCGTGAAGATTTCCAACACGATCTTTATCGTAAGCGCCTCGGGTCTGCTGCTGGCGTTAATCCTCTCATGGCTTGCCTCGCGGCGGGTATACTTGCCGGTGAAGAGGCTGCTGCACATTCTTGCGGGGAATAGGGGCGAGAATCTGGAGCATGGCATGGACGAGTTTCAATTTCTAGAGAAGCAGTGGAATGAGCTGCATAATGAAAGCTTGAATCTTCAAATGCGGCTCGAGGAGCAAAGAACCCATGTAAGATCGGGCTTTCTGCTTCAGCTGCTTCAAGGGCACTTAAGCTCGTATACGGAGAAGGACCTGGGAGCGAGAATGAAGCTGTACGGCTGGGATATTGAAGATCATCATTTCCGGATTCTGCATATCCAGCTGACGGGGTATGACGTCCTAACCGAGCGATTCTCGCATGGGGATGAAAGCTTGGTGACATTTGCGGCCTCCAATATTATCGAAGAGCTTGCGGCGCAGCAATTCGACCAATACAGCGTAATGAACTTTCACGACTTAACGGTCGCCGTACTGGTAATGTACCCGAAGGGAGCCTTGATTTCCGAACAACTCCAGACGCTCGGGACGGACATTACGAAGGCCATCAACGGCATTATCCAAATGCAGGTTACGATTACAATCAGCGGGCAGATGGAGAGGATCCAGCAAATTCCCGATATGTTTCTGGAGGTGGAGCGGGCGACCGGTTACCGGAAATTCGTCAACCAGAACCAGCTGATTCATATGGAACGTCTATCCGCCCACTCCGAAGGCAGCGAGATGCATTACCCCTTTGCGCTTGAGCGCGATATCATCCATGCGATGAGAGCCGGCGAGAAGGAGGAGGCGGAGCGGCTGGTCACTTTATTTTTAGAGGATGTGCTCTCCGCCCGCGGAACCGAAATTCTCGTGCAGCAAAGCATGCTTCAATTATTCGGATCGATTCAGCACGCCATCCTGCAGTCGGGTATCAGCCCGCACCAGCTGTTTCACGGAGAGAACATGTTCGGGCAGTTATCGTTAATCCGCGAGCCGGAGAAGATGCTCCGTTGGATGAAGCGAAGGGTCATCGCGCCGTTTATTGAGGAGAGGGAAGCGAAGGCGAACACTGAGCTGAAGCGTCTCGTGGAATCGACGATCGACTACATTCACGCCAACTATACGGCGGATATTTCGCTGGAGCTCTGCGCGGACTTGGTCGGCACCAACACGTATACGCTCAGCAAATATTTCAAGCAGTTCACGGGCATTAACTTTATTGACTACGTGACGGAGCTTCGAATCGAAAAGGCGAAGGCGCTGCTTCGCGAAACGGATCTGAAAATTAACGACATCGCCCTTGAAGTCGGCTATCAGCAGCGGTATTTTAACCGGATCTTCAAAAAGCAGGTCGGCATTACCCCGGGGCAATTCAGAGAGCAGGCGGAGGCTTGAAACAAAAGTGTACCACCCCGCCAAAATAGTTCCATACTTCCCTTAAGGCCTTGATATTCAAGGCTTTTCTTATGCAAAAATGTAGAATTGAATGTCTTGCCCGCAGCGTGGATACTCAAAAATGTAAGCGATACCATTTCGGAGCGAATGTAGCGAATGTAAAGAAAGGGTGAGTCGATGAACACGGCGCTGCGATCTGAATCGGATGCTTCCATCCGGAAGGCCATCCCCAGGCGGAGGAGATGGTTATCGAAGCTGAAAAAAGACAAGTGGTTGTATATTTTGCTAATGCCGGGCCTGCTGTACTTCTTGGTGTTCAAATATTTGCCCATGTGGGGCGTGCTGATCGCCTTTCAAAACTACCAGCCGTTTCTTGGCTTCTGGAACAGCGAATGGGTAGGCTTCGAGCACTTTCAAAACTTTTTCGCCAACCCGGACTTTTTCCGGCTTCTGCGTAACACGCTGATACTGGCCGTCTATGATCTCGTCTTTTTCTTCCCGGCCCCGATTATTCTGGCGCTCCTGCTGAATGAAGTAAGGCTGGCTTTCTTCAAGCGCGTCGTTCAAACGATGGTGTATGTGCCGCATTTTGTCTCTATGGTGATTGTCGCCAGTATGACATACGTGTTCCTGACGACGTCTGGCGGCGTTATTCATGAGCTTGTCTCCGCGATCACCGGGAAATCGATTAACTTCCTGGCGGATACATCCTGGTTCCGGCCCCTTATTATTCTTCAAATGATGTGGAAGGATTCCGGCTGGGGGACCATTATTTTCTTGGCTGCCCTCGCTTCCGTTGACATGGAGCAATATGAGGCGGCGGTCGTCGACGGCGCGAACCGCTTCCAGCGGCTGATCTATATAACCATTCCCGCGATCAGCAGCACGATCATTATTCTGTTGATTTTGCGGCTGGGCAGCTTCCTGGACAACGGCTTCGAGCAAATTTTCCTGATGACCAACTCGCTTAACCGGTCGGTCGCGGATGTCTTCGATACGTATGTGTACTTTGTCGGCATTACGCAAGGAGCGTTCAGCTATAGCACGGCCATCGGTTTATTTAAATCGGTTGTCGGCATCCTGCTTATTTACGGCAGCAACCGTCTCGCTAAGCGCTTCGGACGGGAAGGAATTTTTTAAACGGAGAGAGGTGAATCACGATGAACAGCAAGCACGATTCGATTGGCGAGAAAATATTCGACGGCTTCAACTATTTGTTCCTTGGGCTTCTGGCATTGGTTACAGTGCTTCCTTTCATATACATCATCGCCGGGTCGTTCGCGACGGAAGTGGAGCTGATTGAACGGGAATTTTTTATCTTCCCCCGGGACCCGTCAATAGCGGCTTATCAATACATTTTCTCGACGGACACGGTCTCCCGAAGCATCGTTAACTCGGTCATCATTACGATTGCCGGCACGCTGGTCAACCTGGCGTTTACGTTTACAATGGCCTACTCGTTATCCCGCAAGGACTTGATGGGCCGGAATATCATGATGAATCTCGTTATCTTCTCGATGCTGTTCAGCGGCGGCATGATTCCGGGTTACTTGGTCGTGAAGGAGCTCGGTCTGCTGGATACGTACGCGGCGGTCATTTTGCCGGGCGCAATCAGCGCCTTCAATATGATAATTATAAAAAACTTCTTTCAAGAGCTCCCGCCAGGCCTAGAGGAATCGGCTCGGATCGACGGCTGTACCGATCTGGGGGTGTTGTGGCGCATCGTGCTTCCATTGTCGAAGCCGATCCTTGCTACGTTCGGTCTGTTCTACGCGGTCGGCCACTGGAATAACTTTTTCTCCTCGCTGCTGTTTTTGAACGACCATGAGAAGTGGCCGCTGCAGGTCATTTTAAGGGAAATCGTCATGCTGTCGCAGATGGCGGCGGGCGATATGAGCAATCTGGATCCGAATTTTGTCGAGCCGCCGGATCAGTCGGTGAAGATGGCGGTTATCGTGGTCGGAACGCTGCCGATTCTTCTGGTGTATCCGTTCCTGCAGAAGCATTTTGCGAAGGGCGTTCTCTTAGGCTCCATCAAAGGGTAGATCATCACGAACGTGATATCTATATAGGCAATCTCATTTATAAAGAGGAGGGTATTTCATGAAAAGAGATCAGTCCAGGTTAAGAAAAAGTCTCGCGCTGCTCGTTATGTCGTCGGTGTTATTGCTTTCGGCCTGCTCGGGCGGAAATGGCAATACGGAGGGCAGCAAGGAAAGCGCGCCGCCGCAAAGCGCACAGCCTTCAGACAGCGGGCAGACGCCTGAAGAGGAGCCGTATAAAATCAGCATCATGATGCAATCGTTCGATACCAATCTTCCGGGCGCCGACAGCCCTGTCATTAAGCAGCTGGAAGAGTACACGAATACCGATCTGGACATTCAGTTCGTGCCGAACAGCTCTTACCCGGATAAGGTCAATATTACGCTTGCGTCCGGGCAGCTGCCGACCATTATGGTTGTCGACAAGTCGCCGAGCTTTATTAGCGCGGCCCGCGCCGGCGCCTTCTGGGAAGTGGGCCCTTACCTGAAGGATTACCCGAACCTCAGCATGGCGAATGACATTGTGCTGAACAATTCCTCCATCGACGGCAAAAATTACGGCGTTTACCGGGGACGCGTCCTTGGCCGAATGGGGCTGACGCTGAATCAGGTTTGGATGGATAACCTGGGCCTGCAGCCGCCGAAGACGATCGACGAGTTTTATAATATTTTGAAAGCGTTCAAAGAGAAGGATCCGGATCAAGACGGCAAGGACGACACATACGGCATTGTCGTTACGAAATATGCGGGTCCGTGGGATATTATGCAGGTATGGTTCGGAGCGCCTAACGGCTGGGGGGACGACGGCAGCGGCAACCTGGTGCCGACGCACATGACGCCGGAGTACAGAGAAGCGCTGAAGTTCTTCCGTAAGCTGTATGAAGAAGGGCTCGTCAATGAAGATTTTGCGGTCATGGATTCGGCTGTGTGGAATGATCCGTTCGTGAATGGAGAAGCCGGCGCGTTCGTGGACGTGGCGGATAATGCCCGCCGCCTTAATGCTTCCATGCAGGAGAAGGAGCCTAGAGACGAATCGTATACATCCGTATACCAGGCGCCGGTCGGTCCGAAGGGGCATCGGGACATGCCGACGACAGGCTATGCGGGTATGCTGGCAATTTCGAAATCCGCTGTGAAAACGGAAGAGGAGCTCAAGAAAGTGCTCGCCTTCATCGATAAGCTTGGCGATGTGGAGATGCAATTGCTGCTTGGCTACGGGGTGGAAGGCACCCACTACGATATGGTGGACGGTTATATCGTTCCGAAAGAGAATTTGGAGCCGGCCGTGCTGCAGCAATATAACGGCCTGAACCAGATGCTCCCGTTCATCGGGCCGGTTGCGCCGACGCTGGAGCAAACGCCGATTAACAACATGATTGCCGAGGTTCAGGCGGCGAACGAAAAGATCGTCGTGGCCAACCCGGCCCAGCCGCTCGTGTCCGAAGTGTACGCGCAAAAGGGGCAGCAGCTCGACAATATTATAGCGGACGCAAGGATTCAATACATCGTCGGACAAATCGACGATGCGGGGCTGGACGCGGCAATTAAGCTGTGGAGAGAGACCGGCGGCGACGATTATATCGAGGAGATCAATAAGCTCTACAAAGAATCTCAGCAATAAATAATGCAGATAGACAGTGCCGCGAGCGAATCGCCGCACTGTCTATTGCTTCCGTGGAGGGGAATGCGGTGAATAGAGCGGAGTCGGCTCCTGTATTGCTGAAGGAATTAAACGTTCGCACAGCCGGTGTACGTAACAAAATGCTGCTCGGGGATCTGAATGGGGATGGCCGCATGGAGCTCGTCATGGTTCAGCCGGACGGGGGCATCGATGATCGTTACGTTCCCCATCAGGTGCAGTGCATGACCGCTTTCGATTTGGACGGCAATTTGCTGTGGCAGGTCGGAACGCCCGATCCGAATTGCGGCGGGCCTGGCTCGGATTATCCGGCGCAAATTTATGATATCGACGGCGATGGATGCTGCGAAGTGTTATGCGTCATGGAGAAGCGCTTCATGGTGCTGGACGGCCGAACCGGTAAGGAAAGGTATTCCTTCGACTTGCCGTCCGAGTATGCGCATGACTGCATTATCATTGCGAATCTTAGCGGCGGGCCATATGCGACGGACATGATTGTGAAGGACCGGTACAGGACGCTATGGGCAATGGACCGCGATTTCCGGCTGTTGTGGACGCATCAAGGGAATCCGGGCCACTATCCTTGGGTATACGATTTCGACGGCGACGGCCGAGACGAGGTGATGGCGGGTTATGCTCTGCTCGACCATGACGGAAGGAAGCTATGGTCGGCCAGCGATTTGGACGATCATGCGGATTGTATCTGGGTAGGCGACGTGAATGCGGACGGGGAACAGGAAATCGTCATCGGCGGCAGTGTGACTGTCATGTATGACGTGCGGGGCAATGAGCTGTGGCGCTATGAGGACTCCATCGAATCCCAGCATGTCGCGCTGGGCAAGTTCCGGGACGACCTGCCGGGATTGCAAATTGCCGGGCTCGACCGGATTCGGCGCGGGGATACCGGAGGGGCGTTTTCCGAAAGCGGCAAGGACGGCATGTTCTTATTGGACGCGCAAGGGCAGGAAGTGTGGAAAGAGGACCGGAAGACGAACGGCTGGCTGACCATAATCGAGACGCTCTCGAATTGGGATGACGGCGGGCTGGACTATATATTGGCCTACAGGCGCGGTGGCGGCGTCCATCCAACTCTGTATGATGGGAATATGCATGCCGTGGTCACTTTTCCAGTAGACGGGTATGTCGCGCATGCGGATCTAGTCGGTTCGGGCAGGGAGCAGGTGCTTATTTATGATCAGTCCGCCGTTCGCATCTACTCGAGCGGACCAATGGAGCTGTCGGCAAGCCGATCCGGGATTCCGCTCCGGCAGCCGAAGCGGCTGTACAGCTCGACCTTGTATCCCGGGGGCGAATACCGGTAGAAGGGAAGGAGTGATGAGATTTGGCCGTTCATGAACATGTGGAGCTCGGGGAACTGCTATATCGGAATCCACTGGCTCATGAGGAGGATGTGAAGGCGTTTGTCATGGAAGGAGACGGGGCGGTCAGCTTCCCCCTAGGACGGATGCGGCTGGAGAGCAGGAGGGATCCGCAGGAAGGGCAGGCCGCAAATATCGTGTACTGGTGCCACGAGACGTTCCCGGACGACATCGTTATCCGGTGGAAATTTTGGCCGATACGTCAGCCTGGGCTTTGCATTTTGTTTTTCTCGGCGGCGGGCAGAGGCGGGGAAGACTTATTCGATCCGGCGCTTCAACCGAGAACGGGAATCTATGAGCAGTATCATCATGGAGACATCAACGCTTATCATCTTTCCTATTTCCGCAAAAGCTACGCCTCCGAGCGCAGATTCCAAACCTGCAATTTACGCAAAAGCTATGGCTTCCACCTTACCGCCCAGGGCGCGGATCCGATTCCGTCCATCGCCGATTGCGATCCCCCTTACCGGATGCAAGTCGTAAAGAGCGGTCCGCATATCCGGTTTTATATCGATGATCTTCTTCTCTTTCATTTTGTTGACGATGGGGCGACATATGGCCCGGTGCTGGACGGCGGGAAAATCGGGTTTCGGCAGATGGCGCCGTTAATTGCGGAGTATTCCGATTTCGAGGTGTATCAACGAAAGAGCATGAACGGGGGATGATGAGATGAGCGCGAACGGGAATGCGGCATTGTCTTGGCTGGAAGAGCGGCCAACCCTGCCTGCGGGCGTCACATGGGGCGTGCCGTGGAAGCAGGGAGAGCTGGACCGGAACGAGCCGCTTAAGCTGCGCGGGAGTAATGGGGAAAGCGTGCCGGTGCAAAGCTGGCCGATGGCCTATTGGCCGGATGGCAGCGTGAAGTGGACGGCTCATGCGGCATCTTTTCAGGCGGATTTGGAGGACGGGTATACGCTGGAGAAGGGGCACGGTGTTCCCTCTACAGCAGGGCTAACCGTAAAGGAAGCCGCCGACTATATTGAAGTCGATACCGGTGCTATCGTCTGCCGATTGGGGCGATCGGGCACATCCGTTATCCGTGAGATTCTTATTGGCGGAAGTGCCGTATGCTCGGACGGCAAGCTGGTCGGCATGCGCGAGGAGCATCATGCCACTTCGGGCAAGAAAACAATTGTGGAAGAGACGCTTCAAGGCGTCATTGAGAAAACAACGGTGGAACAAAACGGCCCGATCCGCGCGGTGGTTAAAGTTCAGGGGCGTCATCAAGCGCCCGGGGGCGGGCGAAAGTGGCTGCCGTTTACGGTGCGGTTTGTTTTCCATGCGGAGCAGGCGTCGATTCGTATCGTGCATACCTTTCTCTATGATGGGAACCCTCATCAGGACTTTTTGAAAGGGCTCGGCATCCGGTTCTCGGTTCCAATGGAAGGCCCGCTATTCAACCGTCATGTCCGGATTGCGGGCGATACGGGGTGGTTCGGCGAATCGCCCAAAGGGCTGATGACCTTTCGTTTGCCCGAGAGACAGCGGGAGCTCTATGAGCGGCAAACCGCGGGCGCGTCGATTTCCCTTGACGAGGAGCAGGACGCCGGACTGCAGGCGCTTCTGGACGATTCCCCGGAATGGGGGGATTTCAAGCTGGTCCAGAGCTCTTCCGATTCTTATACGATCCTGAAACGAACGAAAGAAGGCTGCAGCTGGATTCGTCCTGCATCCGGAAGGAGATCCGGCGGATTGCTGTACGCCGGAGGAGAAGGGGGCGGTCTAGCGGTAGGGGCTCGCCGCTTCTGGGAGAAGTGCCCGTCCGCCCTTGAAGCGGCCGGCTTAGCGGGGGACGAAGCCGTATTAACCGCTTGGTTCTGGTCACCGGACGCTCCGGCTATGGATCTTCGTCATTATGATACCGAGACCCATGTCCTTTCCTGCTATGAAGGCGCGGATGAGCTCCGCAGCACGCCGTATGGCGTCGGGAACACGAGCGAATTAACGCTATGGTGCTGCGTGAGCACACCGAATCATGACACGCTCGATGCCATGGTGCGGGAGAAGGAGTCGCCGCCGCTGCTTGTCTGCGAGCCTGCCCGCTATCACGAGACGAGGGCGCTCGGCCTCTGGAGCCTCCCTGACCGGTCTACGCCCGTAAAGTCGCAAATCGAGGATACGCTGGAGCGTTTGATCGGGTTCTATCAAGACGAGATCGAGCAGCGCCGCTGGTATGGCTTCTGGGATTACGGAGATGTGATGCACAGCTACGATCCGGTGCGCCACACCTGGCGTTACGATATCGGCGGGTGCGCTTGGCAGAATACCGAGCTGGCTCCGAACATTTGGCTCTGGTATATGTTCCTTCGTTCCGGCCGGGCCGATATTTTTCGGCTTGCAGAGGCGATGACTCGTCATACAAGCGAGGTGGATGTCTACCATATCGGCGAATATGCCGGTCTCGGCTCCAGACACAACGTGCTGCACTGGGGCTGCGGCTGCAAGGAAGCGCGGATCGGCATGGCGGGGCTTCATAAATTTTATTATTACTTAACGGCTGATGAACGGATCGGCGACATTATGGACGAGGTCAAGGATGCCGACTATGCGACGCTTCGGCTGGATCCGATGCGGGCGTATTTTGCAAAAGACGAGTTCCCGACGCATACGCGCAGCGGACCGGATTGGGCGGCCTTCTGCTCGAATTGGCTTGTGCAATGGGAGCGTTATGAGGATACGTCCTATCGGGATAAAATGCTCAGAGGCCTTGCATGCTTGAAGCAAATGCCGCACCGGCTGCTCACCGGTCCCGTCTTCGGGTACGAGCCGAAGACAGGCGAGCTGTTCTTTATGAGCCATGAAAATTACGGGCATCACCTAATGATCTGTATGGGCGGCGCGCAGGTGTGGGCGGAAATGGCGGATTTGCTGCAGGATCCGGAATGGGACGCGATGCTGACGGAGTACGGGGAGTTCTACAATCTGCCGAAGGAGGAGAAGATCCGCCGGACGAACGGCGCGCTGCAGGGCAAAGACTGGAACATCCCGATGCTGTCTACCGCCAAGATGGCGTTTGCTGCGAACCGGCTAAACGATGGGGAGCTTGCCAAGCAGGCGTGGGATTTCCTGCTGCGGAGTCCCTATAACTGGAGCGTGGACATTCCTTTGGAGACGCAGGAGGTGCCTCGTCAGGAGTATGTCCGGGAAATTCGCGAGATTCCTTGGATCTCGACGAATACCGTCTCGCAATGGTCGATCAATGCGATCGTCTGCTTGGCGTTGATCGGAGAATACTTGCCGGAATCGATTGAACCGAGGGTGTCCGTATGATGAAGAGCTTATTGACTACGGGAGGGGAGGGAGAGTACGTTGATACAGCTGGAATATTTGGATCGGGGATTGGTTGCGGTTACGACGTCCGAGGGCGTGTTCCTTAGCTGGAGACTGCTTGGAAACGAAGCGGCCGGCTATTCCGACCGGGGTCTAATCGGCACCGAATTCCATGTCTATCGGGATGGCGGCAGGATAGCGGCCGTGACGGACAGCACGAATTATTTGGACAGAAGCGGGACGGCGTCCTCGGAGTATTACGTTTGTGCCGCTGTGAACGGATTGGAGACGGACCGGAGCGCCACTGTAACCCCTTGGAAGGACGGGTATTGCGAAATTCCGCTGCGAAAGCCGGCGGATGGGATTACGCCGAAGGGAGAAGCCTACAGCTACTCCGCTAACGACATGAGCGTGGGGGATGTCGATGGCGACGGGCAATATGAATTTTTCGTCAAGTGGAATCCGTCGAATGCCAAGGACAACTCTCATTCCGGCTACACCGGACCTGCCTACATCGATTGTTACAGGCTCAACGGGACGCTGCTCTACCGGATTGACCTTGGCGTAAACATTCGGGCCGGCGCTCACTATACACAGTTTCTGGTTTACGATTTCGACGGCGACGGCAAGGCGGAGCTGATGATGAAGACGGCACCAGGCACGAAGGTCATCCGGTATGACGATCAAGGGAGGGCGGTGTCGGAAACGTACATTACGATGCTGCCGGAAGACGCGGCTGAAGGGTATTCGCATCAGGATGACTACCGGATGAGCAGCTCGGATTATTACGAGCATATTGTTGAGCTGTTTCTGGGCTGGCATAAGCACGAGGAGGTCGCGGCCGGACATTGGCCGGATACGCTGGAGGCGTGCTTCGGGATCGAGAAGCGGTACCGTTACCCGTTATCTCGAGGGGATGCGGAGCAGCTCGCGGATTATTTCATGGACGTCTATGCGCCGAGCCGAAGCAGCCGCAACAATTTACGGGCGGTAGAAGGTTTTGTGCTGTCGGGCCCTGAATATTTGACCGTGTTCCAGGGCGAGACGGGGAAGGAGCTGGAGACGATCCGCTACAAGCCCGGCCGGCATGACGGCGGATTGATGTGGGGCGATTATTCGTGGAACCGGCTCGAGCCAGGCAATCGGGTCGATCGTTTCCTTGCAGGTGTGGCGTACTTGGACGGAAGGAAACCATTCGCCGTCTTCGCCCGGGGCTACTACACCAGGTCGACGGTCGCCGCTTACTATTGGGACGGCGGTCATCTGCAGGAGCAGTGGTTTGTGGACAGCGGTTGGGTGACAATGAATAACCCGTTCAAGGATACGCTCCATCTGCAGGATGGACGAAACGAAGCGTTCGGAACGCTTGCGAGGCAGGGGGCGCATTCCTTAAGCATAGCGGATGTCGATGGCGACGGCTGTCATGAAATCATTTACGGCGCGGCGACGATCGACCATGACGGGACGATTCTGTACAGCTCGACGGGGGTCATGCCCGAAGGCAGCAGAGCCACGGGCAAGACGGTAAAGCTTGGCCACGGCGATGCGCTGCATGTCGCGGATATCGATCCGGACCGTCCGGGGCTGGAGATCTTTATGGTGCACGAAGGCGGTGCGGGAGTGCCTTACGGCTATACGCTTCGGGATGCCCGGACGGGGGAGGTGCTCTGCGGCGCTCCCGCTACCGGCGATGTGGGACGCGGCATGATCGGCCAGGTGGACCCGGCTTATCGCGGCTTGCAGACATGGTCGAGCGAGGACATTCACAGCCAGCAGACGTTCGGTTTAATGACGGCGAAGGGCGAGCAGATTGACCGGAGAGTTCCCGGCACCAACATGAACATTAGATGGGCGGCCAACATGACCACCCAAATTATTAGCGGTTCATTCGATCAGCCGGTCGTCATCGACGATTGGAAGCGCGGCAGGCTGCTTACGGCCGATGGCTGCTGCTCCAATAACGGCACGAAGGGCAACCCTTGCCTCGTTGCGGATATTTTCGGCGATTGGCGGGAGGAGCTCCTCGTGCGGACGGCGGACAGCTCCGCTATCCGCATCTACGTAAGCACGGAGGTTACCGACCGCAAGCTGTATACGCTCATGCATGACGCGCAGTACCGCGTAGGCGTCGCATGGCAGAACGTCGTTTACAACCAGCCTTGTTATCCGAGCTTTTATCTCGCATCGGATATCGACTGGGCGGCGGTGCCGCTTCCGCAGTTCTATGCGCCTAGGGTGGAGAGAGCGGGGAATGTAAATAGTGTGTGAGACAAAGATATCCCAGCCGTTATGCGGTTGGGGTATTTTTGTTGTAGAGTTGGTTGTAAATTATGGTAGGCAGCGGTACATTTTAAGAAAGCTGGCATGATAAAATGATAAGGGCGTTTAAGGGATATAAGACGATGTGGCCAGCAAATTTTATTCTGGGAGTGTGCCATCATGCGCGGTGTCTATAAGAAGGGATTTTACTTGCTGGTCACTACCGTGTTTCTTTGTATTGTTTTAGCCTCATTCGGGAGGCTAGGAGACAGTTTGCTGTTTATAGCCTGCATTGTCATGATAGCCGCTATCTCAAGGTTAAAAAAATTTCCCGACAGCATGAAGTTACTATTGATGGCAGGGGTTAGCTTGAGTTACCTTTTATTATTTAGGATATTATAGTTTTGCAATGATTCTTATGGTTTTCCCGATAGATTCCATGAGTAAGGGAGCTAAAAATACAATGAAACAAAACAAATATGACGATAACGAATTTTTTTCTGCCTATGAACAAATGCCAAGGTCGGTCGAGGGGCTCGAAGCAGCCGGAGAATGGCATGTGTTAAGGGCATTATTGCCTGACTTGCGAAATAAACGCGTACTGGATTTAGGCTGCGGCTTCGGCTGGCATTGCCGGTACGCTCGGGAGCAGCAAGCAAGTTCTGTCGTCGGCGTGGATTTATCCGAAAACATGCTGCAAAAAGCTCGCGAAATGACCGATGACCCGTCTATTACATACATGAAGGCTGCGATTGAAGACATCGATTTTCCAGACGCATCATTTGATGTGGTCATTAGCTCACTAGCTTTCCATTATATCGAGTCGTTTGAGGCGATTTGCCAAAAGGTCTATGCGTGCCTAAAGCCCGGTGGAGCCTTCATTTTCTCCGTTGAGCATCCGATCTTCACCGCCCGGCACGAACAAGACTGGCATTATGATGATCAGGGGAACCGCCTGCATTGGCCGGTGGACCATTATCAATCGGAGAGTGTGCGTCAAACTTCATTTTTGACGGATAACGTCATCAAATACCACCGCACCTTTTCAACGTATATCAACGACGTCATTCAATCGGGATTATCCGTCAAAGCGGTCAAGGAACCGATGCCGACAGAGGAAATGATGAACGCGATTCCCGGCATGAAGGATGAAGTCCGGAGACCGATGTTTTTAATCATTTCGGCAGAGAAGAAGTAAGGTGATTATTAAGCATATGATGCGCTTGGACGTCTCGTTTCGGTTATAAATGCGAACGGCGACGCGACAACCTATACCTATGACGCTATGGGCAACTTGCGCTCGAAAACGGATGCGGAAGGCCGAACGACGGTTTATGAATATGATTTGCTCAGCCGATTGAAATTGGAGATGGACCCGCTTGGTCAGGTGACTTCCTTGCTGTATGATGGCATGGGTAATGTGACGAGCGTAACAAATCCTGATCAAACAACAACTGGTTACGAGTATGACCTCGCGAGCCGTCTCGTCGGCATCAATTATCAGGACGGAGCTTCGGTGTCTTACACATACGATAAACTGGGCCGTCGCACATCTATGGTCGACTCAACAGGAACGACTTCCTATACGTACGATTTGTTGTCGAGGTTAACAAGCGTAACGGATGGACGCGGTCAGACCATTCGTTATTCCTGGACGGAGAACGGCCAGCGGGAAAGCATGACATATCCAGATGGCAGTGTCGTAAATTATGAAGTGGATTTACTGGATCGTATTGTAGGCGTAATCGACAGCGCGGGGCGCCGTACGTCGTATGAGTATGATGCTCGCGGCATGTTGACCACGAAGACGTTGCCGACAGGAGCAATGAGTACCTACGTTTATAACGAGCTGGGCCAGTTGTTAGAACTAACGCATCGCAATCAGCAGGGTAAGTCGGTTGAACAGCTTATCTACGCTTACGATCCTCTTGGCAACCGTACAAGAATGGAAAGAATCGAAGGCGAAGATGATGAGGATGATGCGGAAGGCGGCAGAGTTGTTTCTGAGTACACATACGATGCTTTGAATCAGCTTATTACTGTAAGCAAATATAATGCCGGGGACTCTGGATCTACCATCACGACCAACTATAGCTATGACAAAGTCGGTAATCGTCTGACGAAGGCGACATCATGGGGCGACTTGTCGGATGTGGAGCAATACACCTATAACGCGCTCGATCAGTTGACTCGTTGGCAGAATGGTTTGAACTATAAGGACTACACGTATGATCCAAGGGGTAACCTGCTGAAAGTATTGGGCGTCACCGACGCGGCAGATCCCGTTATGGCCATCGAAGATTTGCTGCCTGATCCAGAGGCTGCGAACCCTGAGAATGCTGCTGTAACCGACTCTGTTTATACAGAAACAGGATTGTCAGCGGTACAGGATGAAGAGCTTTCCGCAATGTCCGAACCAAGCGTTCCACAGCTGCTCGAATCTTACGCTTGGAACAGCGCAAACCGCCTTATTCAACATATAAACGAAGCGGGCGACATTACGCGTTACACGTATGACGGCGATGATAACCGTATTTCCATGATCGTGGATTTGGCACATGGTCCGAAAGGCAATGGCAATAATGGAAATAACGGTAAAGGCAATAATGGCAACGGAAACGGTAATGGAAATGGCAATAACAATGGTAATGGGAACGGCAATAACGGTAATGGAAACGGTAATGGTAATAAGTGTGATCATGTCGTGCCACCGGGCTTCGTGCCGCCGGGTCTAGCTAAGAAATGCGGACAAGACTGGGGAGACGAGACCGAGACATATCCAATCGAACATCCGTCTGGCCCTCGCGATGGATGGGAGCATCAATACAAGAAGAAGCATCAGGAGTATTACTTCACGAATGATGTGAGCATGGCTTTACCGGAAGCCATTCAAATTACAGGCGATAACGCATCGGAATGGAAGGAAACCTTCGTCTATGGAGCAGGCGGCGAACGCGTCTCCTACACGTATCTGCCGGCCTATGATGCCAACAATGGTTGGGAACCAACAACGGGTGTAAGCGGCACAAACGCGGGAGCGCCGAAGACGCTGTGGTACCTGACAGACGCATTAGGCAGCACGCTTGGCCTGATCGAACAAGACGGCCGTGTCTCGTCCCGTTACCACTACGACGAGTTTGGTGTCGTCTTAGACGACAAGAAGTTTGATCCGAACTGGCCGGGTCCGGATAATCTTTATGGTTACACTGGTCTGGGATATGATTATACTAGCGGGCTTACTTATGCGCGTGCGAGGTACTACCAACCGGAGATTGGACGGTTTGTTAGTGAGGATACGTATAAAGGAGAAATAGTTGATCCTCTCTCGTTGAATCTTTATAAGTATGTAAAGAACAATCCTTTGAGATATACTGATCCATCCGGTCACTTTGAATTTGAGCATTCGCCTTTTGAAAGTCCTACAGTTATACAATTGGAATCCCAAGATTATTGGGAAGGAGTTAAAAAACGAGCGACAAATGTTAAGAAGAAGATAACGAGATTAAATTTTTTTAAAATGATTGCAGAGGAAGTTGTAGAACAAGGCGTTCGTTCAAGTACTTCCCCCTATGTATGGGGAACCTTGACTTCAACTCAAAGAGGTGAGTTTATCGAGGAGTATCTTGCTGAAGATGTATATGATGACTGGTTTCATATTGGAAAGGAACGAGGCGGATATTTCGAAACAATTGATTTTCAAAAAGATGGGCAAGTAGTTAGCGTAAAATCAATTGATCCACGATCATACAAAAGTAGCGATATTGTAACTAGAAAACTCCTGGACCATTTGGATGAATTGCAATCTACCCAAATATATATTGATAGAGAATTTGTTAAGTATAAGAATAGAATTTTGGATATTGTGGTTCCAGAAGGTTATTCTGATGAAATTAATATTGAGGCTTTGTTAGAAGAGGCGGATGGAATTATTATTAGGATAAGGGAGTATTAATAATGGGCAAAAATCAGGTATGTTTCTCGATTAGAATTCCATCATCAGAAATGAATGAATCTAACGTATTATCATGGATTGAGGAACTACTTTTTTTCGAACCCTCCGAAATGTACGGATCTTTAATTACGAGTAGAAAATATATTCCTTTCAACAAAAGATTTCTCATTGAGAATCTTGGAAAGGAATTAAGAAGGGAACAATTTAAGTTCTCTTTAAGTACTAAAGATCTAGATCATACGTTGGTCTTTAAAAAAGGAATCTTTGCCTCATCTATATCCGGGCATTTATCGAGCAAAATATTTGAAGATGTCCAAGAAGAATTTACACGTAAGATTTCTTCCCTATTTGAGAATGGGATAGGTGTTGTGGCATCAATTTATGCTCAGGAGGATTATTTTTGGCAGAATAACATCGATCCTATGATTTATAAACGGAGGAATCGATCTCTCGAGAATATACGTGTTATTCCGAGTCCAAATATCAAAAACGAATTAATCATAGACTCGGAATGTTTGCCCGGACATGCCCATTATTATGAGGACATCTGGTTCGGATCGCATTGGATGATGTGGTTCGGCAAGAAGTACTACCAATATATCCCTCGTGAAGCACTGCTTCGATTTAAAGATGGTTGGAAGACAGAGGAGCTATCCAATGAGGCGCTATTCATTCAGCTTTATCCGAACATCTGGGATTATGATCTGCCGAATAACCGGGAGCTTCAATGGTTATTTAGGCAGCAAGCTGGTGTCGATGAGGTCGCTCATTTTCTTGAAAATGAAGGCAAGTACATCGCTGAAGCGGAAGTCGATCCTGCCATTGAAATATTTACAGAGAAGAATTGCATGCATGGCGGGGTTCGGATGGTCCGGTACCACTATAATGATCAGAAGCAAGTAGTCCCTAGATCACAAGCCACGGTGGTGTTTTCTTATGAGGTTGATGAACAAGGATATGTAGTATGGGAGTGCTTTGAACCTGTTATTCGCTAGAATTACTTGGTTTTTTTAAAATTATCGAATGACCCAGTCAGTTGGCTGGGTTATTTTTAGTGCGCCAGGCATGGCGATTAACTAGGTGGCAGAAACAATAGCGCTACTGAGGTTATTTTAAGATAGAGCGAGCGGTTTGAAAAAGTAAAATGAGACCACCATTTCATGATGCACACTGTATTATGTTCTATGCAAGTGACGAACGGCGTGAACCGTCTCATTCAACATACGAATGAAACAGGCGACTCACGCGTTACACGTATAACGGGGATTATAATCGTATTTCCATGATCGTGGACTTACAACGGCAACGATAATGATGGTAATGGGAACGACAATTGAAAAAATGCGACTATGTCGTACCGCCGAGCTTCGTACCGCCGGGACTAGCTAAGAAGTGCGGACAAGACGGAGGAGACGAGGCCGAGACATATCCAATCGATTAATATACGGTATCGCACTATAAAACTATACGGATTTTACCGTTACTGATTAGGTTGTCATAAAACAAGCGGATGAATCGAAGTGATTTAGCAAACAGGAGATGGTAGATGGGTTAAAAGGCACTCTACATCCACTTTCAAAGCCCAAAATAATAAATGTTGAAGTAACTGAGCAAACAGATGAGAAGGCGACCATGCTCGTTACAGTCGATATGGCTGTTGGAGGAGAAAACAAAGAGGAAATAGTGCTTGTAAAAGAGCAGAACGAATGGAGAATTGTAGCGCCTAAACATTGGTTTAAGCCTGAGTAATTGTTCGTATTGAACAGACAGAATATTCATCCAACGGATACAATAGAACCCGACCGGGCCGAACAAAGCGGAGGCATGGATAGACATGTTTAAAGAAGAAGCCTTACATATATTAAGCATAATGGAAGACGTTATTCCGCAGCGGTCTTTATATAATGACGAAGAAATTGATGCAAAGAATGTTTTTTTCGATAAGCCATATACCGAGGAAGAAACACTTATTAAGAAAAAAATAATAAAAATAGATATACGTTACCACGCGAAGTTAAACCGTTGGTATTATGATGATCCGAAAAACAAAATGCTTGTAGACGAGCTATTAAAGAAGATCGACGAGATTAAAGAAGAACTAAAACTGCTCTAACAAGGGACTGCCCCAGGCTGAAAAGCCGCAAGGCAGTTCTTTTTTTGTTCGAAAAGGGTCATACCGTACTCATGTAATGAAAAAAATAGCAATACCTATTTTAAAAACCGAGCAAACTTTTCGCCATTTCGCCGGGTAATACCTATAGAACAGCAAAAAGAGGTGATGAAAGTGGAGCGAGAGACGATCAGCCGGATCGTGCAAGGAGACCGGGAAGCGTTCCGCCAGCTGTACGACGACTATTTCGATTACGCCATGCGCACGGCCATTCTTGTGACGAAACAAGCGGAATGGGCGAAGGACGCGGTGCAGGAAACGTTCCTCCGGGTCTATCGGAACATCTGGCAATACGATAGCGGCAAGCCGTTCAAGCCGTGGTTCTACTGCATCCTGCTGAGGGAGTGCTACCGGGTGATGGAGCGGGAGAAGAAGGTGATCCCGTTCGGGGAACAGCTCGAGAAGATCGGCGTCGAGCCCAATCTGCCTGATGATGCCGTCGACATTTATGACGCGCTGCAATCCTTAAACGACATGTACCGAATACCGCTCATTTTAAAATATTTGCACGACTACAGCGAGAAAGAAATCGCCGATATGCTGGAGCTGAACGTGAACACGCTGAAGTCACGTCTCCACACCGGACGCGAAAAAATGAAAAACAGCTTAGGAGGGGAGCCGTATGGAACAAAAGCTTAAAAACCGTCTGCGCGAAGAGAGCCGATATGATGACAAGCTGAAGGACGAGATTTGGTCGCAAATTGAATTGCAGCTGGAAGGCTCGCCTCGGACACAAGACACAATAGGGACACAGGCTTGGGAGAAACCTAGAATGAACAACAAGGGGAGGACATCACGAATGAAAGCAATAAAAATATGGACAGGCGTCGCCGCAGCTGCGATTGCCGTCGCCGTATTTCTTACACTGCCGCCGGGCACGGCGATGATGAAGAGCATTCAGAACTGGTTCGCGCCGGAGAAGGAAATCGAGATTGAAGTGGAAGGCCAGAAGGAACAGACGCAAGGTCAGGTGCATGTCGATGAAGCAAGCCGCTACGCGATTTATTACGATAAGGAACGCTACAAGCTGGTACAGGAAGATGGCAAAGACGTCATTACGACGATTGATCCCCTGCCGGAGCCGTATCCGCAGGTCTCGCTGACGATTGAACAGAACCTAAGCAAAAAACCGGAGGAGCTCGCGCAGGAGATAGCAGAGCAGCTTGCCAAGGAATATGCCGAAGTCCGCGAGATCGAGCAAGTGACGTCGCCTGTGAACGGCTACAGCATCCATGCGATTGACGGCAGCGACCGTTTGAGCAAAGTGATCACCGTTTACGTGACCAGCAACGAGCAGCAGGGCAGCTTTATTTTGACCAGCCGTTACTTCCTAGAGGCGGCCGAGGGTCATGGCGCAAGATTTACGCAGACGCTGGAGCAATTCGAGGTGCTGAAGCCGGAATAGCCATCCAGATTTATACAAAAGCTTTACAATATCTCAAACTCCCCTTAACACTCGGCTGAACTCTATCACTTATCCTGTTGAAGTCATAATAGTTACTTCAATAGGGAGCGTGAATAAGAAGTGAGTGGTATACAACGCAAGCAGTGGAAGCGATGGCTGTCTGCAGTCACGGCAGCCTCGTTATTGTTCGGGGCTTTGCCGCAGACGGGCCATGCCGATGAAGGAGCAGCAGCAGGCGCGCAGGTTCCGCCTCTCCTCATAACGGAGCTTGTGCCGGATACGGCAAACGTGGGGGGAAGTGATGCTTATGAGTTTATTGAGGTGTACAACAATACGGATAAGGCGCTCGATTTCTCTCATTATAAGCTTTCTTACCGCTACCCGGATCAAGGTCCGTCCGGGGACGTGGATTGGCTGACCGAAGAGACAGGCAGCATTCTGATCCCGGTTGGCGGCTCCATCGTGCTGTGGGTGACGAACGCGGCCAACAAATCGGAGACGGCCAATACATTTAACGCAAACTTTGGAACGTCATTGACGCAAGGCGTGAACCTATTCCGCTTGCAAGAAACCGGCGGCATGGCGAACGGTTCGCCGCGCGACCTTGTCATTAAAGACCGGCTGGGTAACGAAATCGTAATCGCATCGTACCAGAATGACGCGCAGACCGTAGCGGACAAAGGGATTTTCTACGCGTACCCAACTGACGGCAGCATTGCCATGCGCATGCTGGACAATCCGGGTACGCTCCCTGCAACGCCTGGCGCCACAGAAGCGGGCCAAGTGCCGGATACGCCGGTCGCGTCGCCGGAACCGGGAGAGAATGCTCCGCCGGTTATTGGGGCGATTACGCATTCGGAGACGGAAACGGGCATCGAAGTGTCGGCCGTTATTACCGATGCGGACGGAACAGCTTTCCCGGAAGCCAAGGTGTATTACCGTACCAAATCGCAAACGGTCTATGCATCTGCGACCCTGGTGAAAGAAGAAGGAAGCGATCGCTACAAAGGCCTGATCCCAAGAGCGGCGCTTGTCGAAGAGGAGATCTACTATTATATAGAGGCAATGGATGCGTGGGACGCCGTGACGTCCGAACCGCAAACCGCGGCCATCGATCTGAGCTTTGACCCGCAGGCCGCGCCGCCGCTCCTTATAACGGAGATCGTGCCGGATTCAACGAATATCGGCTCGGCGGACGGCTATGAATTTGTCGAGGTGTACAACAATACGGATCAGCCTTTGAACTTGAAGGACTACCGGATCCGCTACCGGTACACGGACTCCGGACCGTCGGCAGACGTCATTTGGCCGACTTCGCGCGAGGATATCATCGTACCGTCCAAGGGAACGGTCGTATTTTGGGTGATCAACTCCCTGAACCAGTCGGCTACCGCGGAGCAATTCAACGCGAATTACAAAACCGCGCTTGTTGAAGACACCAACCTGTTCCGCATGTTCAGCGACGGCATGGCCAACGGCGGGAAGCGCGGTATGGTGATCGCGACGAACAGCGGCATCGAGATATCGGCGGCTTATTACGACAATGACGAAGAGACGAAGGCGGACAAAGGTATTTTTTATAAGTATCCGGCGGACGGCACATCGACTATGATCAAATACAGCGCTGGACTCGAGGCGGCTACGCCTGGTTCGGTTGCGGCGGGACAAGTTCCGGCTGTACCGGTGACGGTAACGGCGGATACGACAAATCCGGAGATAACGGATCTTACGCCGGTGACGCAGACGGATCAATCCGGCAATTTCGATATTGTGGCGGATGCGGCGGATGACCGTCAGGTGAAGACGGTTCTGCTGTATTACAAGGATGATCGGGATGCCGAGTATACCAAAAGGTATTTGACGGAGAGCTACAACGATTCCCTCTATCGTCAGACGATTTTCAGTCCGCAGCTCATCGGGCGGCAGTATATCGAATACTATTTTGAGGTCTCCGACGGGACGAACGTTGTGGAGACAGAGCCGAAGCGCATTGCGATTACGGGAGGCCAAGAGCAGACGGATCTTCGGCTCAATATCGCGGAAAATGAAGTGCTTGCCGGCACCAAAATTTTGCGCGGCACAGGGAAGGACGTGCCTTGGAACGAGCTGAGCTTGTCCATTGACGGCACCGAAGTCGCCGAAGGCGCTTATTCCGCTGTGGAGAGCGGCGCTTATTTTGCCTTCGAGACGCAGGGCGTGAACTATTACTTCAAAAATGCGGTTGTGGCGGACGGAGAAATTTTGCACACGTTCCTCGATCCGATCGACAGCTGGTCGACGCTGTCCATTCCCATTCCGGCGGACCGTCTGCTGGAGGGCGGCAATGTCATCTCGGTCTATGCCGGATCGAAATCCGGTCCGTTCGATGACCGGCCGGAGGAGAATAAGGACGATTTCGAAATTCGGAATGTCCGGTTGGTGCTCGCGGATGGCACGGAGCTGTACGATCCGAAGTACGCGAGTCCGTTGACGTCGCTCAAAATGGGCGACAGCGCGGGACGTAACGAATTCATCGACTTTACCTTTACGCTGACACCGGCCATGCTGGCTTCCAAAGCCTATGCATGGGATACCCGGAACGCGGAAGACGGCCAGCATGAAATTTCGGTTACTCATGATACGTACGGTACTCTGACGCGGAACGTAAAGGTGGACAATACCGCTCCGGTTATAGCGCCGGCAGTCGAAGAGGGTGAAACCTACCGCGGTCCGTTCACGATTGACGCGGCGGTGTCCGATGCGGTTGCGGGCATCGGTACGGT
Source organism: Paenibacillus nanensis (assembly GCF_003583765.1). GTDB lineage: Bacteria > Bacillota > Bacilli > Paenibacillales > Paenibacillaceae > Pristimantibacillus > Pristimantibacillus nanensis. Next base: position 40,817 of record NZ_QXQA01000019.1, on the reverse strand, counting down.
TGAAGCGACGCTGGACGGCGAGGCGATCGCGCTGCCGCTCGAGACGTCTTCGGCGAAGCTGTCGGCAGGCAGCCATACGCTGGTCGTTAAGGCAACCGATAAAGTAGGCAATGCCGCGACTTCGACGGTGACGTTCCAAGTGCCGGACGAGAACCCGGCGAAGCCTGAGCTTGTATCGCCTGCGGACGGCGCTTCCCGCATTGGAGACAGCGCGACGCTGAAAGTGAAAGCGCAGGATCCGCTGAACGATCCGATGCGCGTGTCGTTCTTCCGCGGCTTCAGCTTCGACGCCAGTTCGTCGTCTGGATTTAAGGCCTATCGCGGCGCATCCGATACGGAGCCTCCGAAGCAGGAAGCGCCGGGCGGAGAGACGGCATTTACGGCATCCGATTTGGACGCGATTCGTTCGGACGACGGACAATATTTGACCGACGACGCCGTCGAGCAGTTCCCGTATCAGCGGTTTGAAATTACGCTGGATCCGTCCGTAAAAAATACGGACCGTGTCGCGATCAAATGGCAGGGCAAGTCGCTTGAAGGCCGCCAGGTAAGCTTGTACGCCTGGAGTCCGGCCGCATCGAAATGGGATCGGCTTGATACGATTGTGGCAGGCAGCGAGGATTTTGAGCTTGGCGCGGAAGTGGCGGCGGGCGATTACCGGAAAGAAAACCATACCATTAATCTGATGGTACAGGACGAGGTAGCGGTATCGAACGACCCGTACGACTTCTCCTTCGTTTGGATGTCGGATACGCAGTACTATTCGGAAACGGCGGAATGGCACAAATATTTCCGCGACAATGTGAATTGGATTAAAAACAATCTCGACTCGCATAAAATCAAATACGTCATTCATACCGGCGATATCGTCGACGAATCCGACAAGGAGTACCAATGGATCGAAGCCGATGCGAACATGAAGGTGCTGGACGAGGCCGGCATTCCGTACGGTGTGCTCGCCGGCAACCATGACGTCGATCATCAGCAAGGATCTTACGACAACTACTGGAAGTGGTTCGGCGAGGAGCGGTTCGTGAACCAGCCTACGTTCGGCGGATCCTACAAAAACAACATGGGCCACTACGACCTGGTGTCGGCGGGCGGCAACGATTTTATTATCGTCTACATGGGCTGGGGACTGGCGGACGAAGAGATCGAGTGGATGAACCAAGTCGTGAAGGAGCATCCGAATCGTAAAGCGATTATCGCGCTCCATGAATATTTGCTGGTATCCGGCAACCGCGCCCCGATCGCGGACAAAGTATACGAGCAGGTCGTGCTGCCGAACAAAAACGTGTTCGCAACACTATCGGGCCACTATCACGATGCGGAGCTGAAGACCGACGAAATCGACGATGACGGCGACGGCGTCGCGGATCGTAAGGTTTACCAGATGCTGGCCGACTACCAAGGCGCTGAAGACGGCGGCCTCGGCTACATCAGGCTGATGCAATTCGATATGGCGAATGACAAGCTGCATATTAAAACCTATTCGCCGACGCTGAACGACTACAACTATTACGACCCGGCTGAATATCCGAGCAAGGACGAGTTCTCGCTCGACCTGGACTTGGATGCCGAGACGAAGCGAGTGGCGACCGACTACTTCGGAGTACAGATCTACACGGACAAGCAGATTGGCGAAACGCAATCCGTGGAGAGCGGAGCAACCGCTTCGGCGGTATGGTCCGGGCTTGCGGGCAGCTCGAGTTACGGGTGGTACGCGATTGCGGAGGACGAGCATGAAGGCGTCGGGCGCTCAGACGTATGGCGTTTCTATACCGGTCCTCGGGAGAGCGGCGGCTTTACCCCGCCTCCGCAGACAGGCGGCCAAGCGCCGGCTGCAGATAATGGCGTTGTCAGCCTAGAGCCGAAGGATGGCTCGCGTTATGAAGCAAGCGCGGGCGCAGTGGAAGCGGCCATTCAAAACGCCGGGGCTAAAGCGTTTATCGAGTTCAAACTGAATGGTAAACCGGGTTCGGCGGACAAGATTGAGCTGCAGCTGCCGGGAGAAGCGTGGTCTGCGCTTCTTAAGAACGGGAAAGGCATGAAGATTGTAACGCCGGCGGTAACGATTGAGTACCCCGCGGACGCGATTCCTGCCGAAGCGGCAGGCAGCGGAACGAAGGTTACGCTGGCGCTCGGAACGGAACTGAAGGAATCGGAGCTGACAGCGGCAGAGAATAGCGATGCTGCGCTGCAGTCGACGGGCATCGGATATAGCCTTGAGCTGCTAGTCGCCAAAGGCGACGGAACGGCGGATTCGATTCATCAATTCGGCGGCATGGTTCGCGTTACTGTAACGCTGACGTACGAAGAAAGGGATCGTCTGGACCCAGATTACGCTGGCGTCTATTATCTGGACGGCAAGAACGCCCGCTATATGGGCGGCGTGTTCGAAGGCGAGACGGTTACGTTCGAGACGAATCATTTCTCCAGCTTCGCGGTTATGGAATACCGCAAGTCGTTCACCGATATGGCCGGCCATTGGGCTTCCGCTTTCGTCGAGAAGCTTGCGGCCAAGCATGCGGTAACGGGAATCGACGCGGCGAGATTTGTTCCGGACCGCAGCGTTACCCGCGCCGACTTCGCCGTCATTGCCGTGAAGGCGCTTGGCTTCCTTGAGCTGAAGGCGGAATCCTCCGCGTTCACGGACGTAGAGGCGGATCAGTATTATGCGGCCTACGTTCAGAAGGCGTATGAGCTTGGTCTTGTGTCCGGCTATGAGGACGACAGCTTCCGTCCGGAGAAGACGATCTCCAGGGAAGAAGCGGCCGTCATTCTGATGAGACTGTACGATTATTTGAGCGGTGACAATGGCAGGACTGCCGCTTCCGATAAGTCTTTCTCCGATATCGCCGAGGCGTCCGATTGGGCGCGCGGTGCAATTGAGGATGCTTACGAGCTTGGCCTTGTCGGCGGCAAAGGCAGCAACCGCTTCGATCCGCAAGCGGAGGTTACACGCGCTGAAATTGCGAAGATGATCTGGCTGACGGTCCAGCCGTAATAACGAAGGGGACTATTCGAGGGCATTTGCTGCCCTGAATAGTCCCCTTTCCTATGCTAAAGGCTTATACAGCCAGCGTTCCGTCCGCCGCGCGGCTCGCCTCTTCCTGACGCACGAGCTTCAGGAACTCGCGCATGAAGCCGGGCAGATCCGGCCAGGCGTGGCCGCTGACGAGCTTGCGGTCGGTGTGCAGCATCTCCGGCGCGTAGATGGCGCCGAGCCGTTCGATATCAGGCCGGACAGCATTGTAGCATGCCATGGTACGGCCTTCGAAGTAGCTGGTGTCTTCCAGCGATAGGAATACCTGCGCGCCGTGGCAGATCGCGCCCACCGGCTTGTCTTCCTCGAGGAAATGCCGAACGATTCGCGGAAGCTCCGCATTCGTGCGTATATATTCGGGAGCGCGGCCGCCCGGAATGACAAGTCCGATATAGTCCGCGGGATTGACATCGGCGAAGGCGATATGCGATGGCAGCTGATGAGCGGGCTTTTCCGTATACGTCTCCCAGCCTTCCACGAAATCATGGACGACGGTGTTCAGCACCTTTTTGGTCGGAGAAGCAATGACGGCATCATAGCCCTCCTCCAGCAGGCGGTAATACGGATAATAGACCTCCAGCACTTCCGCTCCGTCTCCGGTGACGATCAATACTTTGTTTGGCATACGCTCACTCCTCTGTTCATTTTAGGGTATCCGCTATCACTATCTCATTACCCCCAAAACTTGTAAATCAATCCGCGGTCATAAGGCCATTGTTCCTAGATGATCTCCAGCTTGCGCTACGATTTTGAACTTCTTTGTTAAAAAATACCTATATGTTCAGTTTTTGTAGAGATCAACATGGTATTTTGATGATTGTTCAAGAATGGCTTATCGACAAGATGAAGCAAAAATCGGCTCGCCGCATGTAAGAAATGCAGGATGCTGTCGAAATGGAAGCAGTGCTCAAGCATCAGATGACGTACTGCGTTCGCGGCAGTATCATCTTTATGACGTTTTCAAGGCAGGGAGAATGAAGTTGGACAAAAAGTTGTTATTTCGATTGCCCATTTGGGTTCTTATAGGCTCAATGCTTCTGTCGGCTGTCGGCTGTTCCGGCAAGCGAAGCTCAGCGGAAAATACGGAGCAATGGGAAAACGTTGCTGAAGCAGCCCCCGATTATACGAATACGGAACGTTACGAGGGCGAACCGAGTTCGTTTATTTCGTCTGTCTATACCGCCGAGCGAAAGCTGTCGCTGACCTTTAATGGCATGTCGGACCGGGAAAGCATGCTGCTGCTGCTAGATGAGCTGGAGAGGCTGCACATGACGGCAACCTTTTTTCTGCCGGGCCTTCGGGTTGCGGAGGAGCCTGACGTTGCGAAGGAGATACTCGACCGGGGACACGAAGTGGAAAGCAATACGTTGAGCCGAAGCAATCTTGGAGGGATGTCCTACTCGGACATCTTCAAGGAAGTCGATCTTGGAGCCTCCGTCATGGAGGATAAGCTGGGAACGGAAATTCAATATGTTCGCTCCGCTTTTTATAAGGTCCCGGATGATTTGATGCTTGCCGCCTCCCACAGCGGCCTCAAAGCGGTGATCGGTCAAAGCGTTACTTTAAACGACGTTCATCTGGAGAAAGAGCTGCAGGATCAAAAGTTTCTTAGACTTCAAATAAAACGGGGAACGATTATTTCGATAGACTTGGAAAAAAACAATCGGGCGATAGAGATGCTTCCGATTCTTAATGACGCCGTAAGCGAAGTGGGCTACGAATGGGTCAGGATCGATAATCTGATGGAGGCTGCTCTGGAGAAAAAACCGCTGGAGCAAATAGAAGGATACGATGCCGCCGTTAAAAATCTGGATGATGCGAATGCCGATTACGAGTTGTTTTATAGGGATTTGACTCCCGGCAAAGAGATTTCTCTGACATTCGACGATTGGGGTACCGACTATACGGTAACGAAAATATTGGACATCTTGGACCAATACGAGATTAAAGCGACGTTCTTTCTGCGCGCGAACGGAGCGGAGCACAATCCGAGTCTAGCGAGAGCCATTCTGGAGGAAGGACATGAAATTGCGAACCACACCTACAGCCATCCTGTCGCAACAACGCTTTCACCGGAGAGTCTGCAAGAGGAAGTCGTTAAAGCGCATCAAGTGATTACGGAAGCGATCCAGCAGCAGCCTGCGATGCTGTTTCGTCCGCCAACCGGCGCTATTGACGATAATACGGCTCGCGTTATAGCGGCCACCGGTTACCGCGATATCGCGATGTATGACGTAACGGTATTGGATTGGGAGGCCGGTAACGATGCCGATACGCTGACTCGGGGAGTGCTGGAGCAAACGAAAGGCGGCAGTGTCATTTTGCTGCACATGCTGGATGACATTCACACCGTCGAGGCTTTGCCGACGATTATTGAGAAATTGAGCGCTAAGGGCTATACCTTCGTGATCATGTCGGAATTGATGAAGTAAATGGACAACCCAGACAGACATAAGAAGCTGGAGGAACGAAAAATGGATATATTTGATCGGATTGTGAACCGTCAGGATAAAATTGCAGTGATCGGATTAGGATATGTCGGGCTTCCGGTTGCCGTGGCGCTGTCGGAGAAAGCTGAAGTCATCGGTTTCGACGTCAGCGCAAGCAAAGTCGAAAGCTACAAGAAGGGCGTCGATTTGACGGGGGATCTGGGCCATGAGCGTCTGCGCAATTGCTCGGTTCAATTTACGAATGACGAAAGCTTGCTTGGCGAAGCTTCCTTTTTCATCGTGGCCGTGCCTACCCCAATCGGCAGCGGCAACGTTCCGGACCTTGAGCATGTGCGCAGCGCGAGCCGGATGGTCGGGCGGAGGCTCCGCAAAGGCGCCGTTGTCGTTTATGAATCCACCGTTTATCCCGGTGTAACGGAGGAAATTTGCTTGCCGATTCTCGAGCAAGAGTCGGGCTTGAAATGCGGAACGGATTTCAAGATCGGTTATTCTCCAGAGCGCATCAATCCCGGCGACAAGACGCACCGTCTTGAGAACATCGTCAAGATCGTATCGGGCATGGACGACGAGGCGCTGGACATAATCGCGAAGGTGTACGAGCTGATTATCGAAGCGGGCGTATACCGGGCCGAGAGCATCAAAGTGGCGGAAGCCGCCAAAGTGATTGAGAATGCGCAGCGCGATATTAATATCGCCTTTATGAACGAGCTTTCGATGCTGTTTCATCAGATGGACATCGAAACGAAATCGGTGCTTGCCGCGGCAGGAACAAAATGGAATTTTCTGAAGTTTTCTCCGGGACTTGTTGGAGGCCACTGCATCGGCATCGATCCTTATTATTTGACTTACAAGGCTGAGGATTCGGGCTATTATTCCAAAATTATTTTGGCCGGACGGCATATTAACGATGGAATGGGCAAATATGTGGCGCAGCAGATCGTGAAGAAGCTGATGCGCCATAAGCAGGATTTGTCCAGCGCCGCTGTAGGTATTCTCGGTCTTTCCTACAAAGAGGATAGTCCGGATATCCGCAATACGAAAGTCATCGATATGATTAAAGAGCTGGACGAGTATGGCGTGCGAACGGTCGTATGCGATCCCGTGGCCGACCCTGAAGAGGTTGCCAAGGAATATGCCATTGCGCTGGCGGAACCGCATGAGCTTCGGAACCTGTCGTTAGTTGCGGTGACGGTCCCCCATCATTGTTTCGCCAAGCTGGGACCGAGCGATTTCGACCAAATGTTTATTCCAGGCGCGGTCAAATCGGTCATGGATATAAAAGGCGTGTTCGATAAAGAAACGTTCAGGAATCATGGATATGATTATTGGAGCTTATAGTGATGAGGCGAATTATCGGCAGTATTTGGCCGTTCAAGGCAAAACGTAATGAATCGAAAAAAGAAATTATGGCGATACCGAAGCCGGACAGGCGTACGCTCTCTAAAGTACCCGATCCGGAGAATATCCGCTCTCAGGACGACCGCAGAAGCGGCGAATACAGCATTCGCTATGTCGCAAGCTTCGATGTCGAGCTGTCTCCCGCATCCCGCGGAAACCGCAAAACGAAGTGGACGGTAACGGCCTCGGATGTATCCGCTACAGGCATTCTGGTGGAGATCCCGCCTGACTGCGGCGAATGGAACACGGGGGAGGTCTACCGGTTAAGCTTTGATATCCCCCCTGGCGCAATGCCGGAAGGGTTTGAATCGTTTGTCAAGCTGGATGCCAAGCTTGTCCGAAGCTTCACAAGCGAAGACGGCCGGACGATGGCGGCGTTCGAATTCACGCGTCCGCTGCCCAGCTATTTTAAACGCAAAAGATGGGGCTATTCCGTTTATACGGCGAGCAGCATGTTGTTTGCGGCTTCTTTGATCGTCGTGCTGATGCGCGCGGAAAGCGTTATTTATTTTAAATATAACTTTGTTCTGTATCTGTATAGTCTGATCGCGGCGGCTTTTCTGTTATCCCGGTATTTATTCGGAGCGCTTCATCGCGACGTTCCGGTTAATCCCGAATATACGCCAGGCGTTTCCGTCATTATTCCTTGTTTTAATGAAGAGGAATGGATTCACCGGACGATCCAAAGCTGCATCAATCAGGATTATCCGGTCGATAAGCTGGAGGTTATCGTCGTGGACGACCGTTCGACGGACGGTTCCGTCGCCCGCATGGAGGAAGTTATCGCCCGTATTTATAATGAGGCGGAACGGTTTGCGACGAAGGAGCGGCTTCGTCTTGTCGTGATGCCTCAAAATGGGGGGAAACGGGAAGCGCTTGTACAGGGAGTGAGGCTCGCCAAGCATGATTTGGTCGTATTTGTGGACTCCGACAGCTTTCTGGAGCCTACGGCGATCCGGCACCTCGTTCAGCCGTTCCAGGATCCGAAAATGGGCGGTGTCGCGGGACGTACGGATGTCGAGAACAAATTTACGAACGGGATCACGAAGCTGCAGACGGTCCGCTATTATATCGCGTTCCGCATCATGAAAGCGGCGGAGTCCTATTTCGACAGCGTAACCTGTTTATCCGGTCCTTTGTCGTGCTATCGGAAGGAATTGGTGCTGAAGCATGCGGATGCTTGGCTGAACCAGAAGTTTTTCGGCAGGCCGGCTACCTTCGGAGACGACCGGGCGATGACGAATTTCGTTCTTCGCACGCATCGGACGGGCTATCAGGATACCGCCGTCTGCTCGACCATCGTTCCGTCAAGGATGAAAGTGTTTCTCAAGCAGCAAATGCGGTGGAAGCGTTCATGGCTGCGCGAGTCATTGATAGCCGGTTCTTTCATATGGAAGAAGGAGCCGTTTATGGCGTTATTCTTTTATATCGGCTTAATCGTGCCGATTGCGGCACCCGTTATCGTTCTCTATAACTTGATTTACGTCCCTCTTGCTCATGGCGTATTCCCGGGTACGTTTTTGATGGGCTTGCTGTTAATGGCCTTATTAATGAGCTTCGCCCACTTGTTCTTCCGGAAGAGCCGGCTGTGGGTATTCGGCATCGTCTTCTGCTTGTTCTACGAGCTGGTGCTGCTGTGGCAAATGCCCGTTGCCTGGGTAACGTTCTGGAAATCGACATGGGGAACCCGGGAGACGCCGCAGGATATTGAGGCAAGAGAGCGCAACGAGGCAAGGAAGCGCAAGGCGCGCAAACGGTTCGGGCTGCCGTTCTGACAGAATGAATGAGTGAAGGGTTGAAAAGCGGTGTTTAAGGGACAACGGAGCAAGGCGTTGAACGTTCGGCGTAAAGACCGGCGCAAAATCGTCAAGACGGTTTTGCAGACCGTCATATTGGCAATTTTGGCGGTATTGCTGACAAGTGCGTTACTAGCCATCCACGACTACGAAGAGCCGGACCGCTCGGAGTGGACGAACCGGGACGGCTTTGTTGCCGTATCTTATTTTGGCGTAGGACGCAAAGGAACGAGCGAACTGATTGCCAGCAGCAAGCTGAAGGAGCAACTTAGAGCCTTGTATCATCGGGGCTATGTGACGATATCGCAGGAGGATGTGCTCGCTTTTTATAACGAGGGCAAACCGCTTCCGGAGAAGGCGCTGTTTCTGACATTCGAGGATGGCCGCAACGATTCCGCTTTGTTCGTGGAGCCCATGCTGGAAGCATACAACTTCAAAGCGACAATGATGACCTATGCGAACAAGATGGGGAGCAAGGAAGGGAAATTTTTGCAGCCTAAGGATTTGCTGAAAATGACGCGGAAAGGCTTCTGGGAGCTGGGCAGCAACGGCTACAGGCTAACCTATATCAATATTGTGGACGAGAAGGGAGATTATCTCGGCGTCCGCAACCATAACGAGTTTCCGGAACAGCGGACGGCGCAATATTATACGCATTATTTAATGGATTTTATCCGGGACGCGAACGGTGTTCCGGTCGAGGACCGCAGCGGGATGGAAGCGCGTATCTCGGGCGATTACGAGTTGATGGAAAGCATATATACCAAGGCCTTCGGCTACGTCCCCCGCACTTATATGATCATGCATGCCAATACGTTATATAACGGGATGAATCCTTTGGTCGAAGCCGCAAATGACAAGAAGATCCGGGAAATGTTCCAGCTACACTTTAACCGGGAGGGCGACGCGCTGAATACGGCGGAGAGCAGTCCTTTTGATCTATCGAGAGTGCAGCCGGCCGCGTACTGGGAAACGAATCATCTTCTGATGCAGCTTAGGCATGATACGGGGGAACAGCTGCCGTTCGAAACCGGCGACAAGGAGCGGGCGGCGAAGTGGGAGCTGGCTCGCGGCGCGGCAGAATTCGAGGAGGACCGGATCGCCCTTACTTCGCCGCCCGGCGGGTCAGGGCTGTTGACGCTTCGCGGCAGCGATCATTGGGACAACCTCGAAATCGAATTGGAACCTAACGGTCATTTCAGCGGCGAGCAAAGCGTTTATTTACGCTATGACGAGAACGGCGCTTCCTATGTGCGGATGGTGCTGCGGAAAGGCGAGTTTATCGTTGAGCAGAAAGCTCCGGGCGATGAGCCGGAAAGACTGGCGTCGCTGCCATTCGAGGCGGCGGCAGACGGACGGAACCGGGCGGAGCTTCATGCTGTTCTGGATAAAGGCAAGCTGTCCGTTATGTTGGACGACAAGGCGGTAATGGAGGAGTTTGCGATAGACGAGCGGATCGGTCCGGGAGCGATAGCCCTAGGGGCGGAAGCGGATTGGCGCGAGGTCAGGTGGAATGAATACGACCAAAGGGACACGATCTATGACGCGGTGTTCCGCCGCATCGAAGTTAGAGAGGCTGCTGCAAGCGAACGGGATGGGGAAGGCAAGCAGCTGTTCAGCAATCGTCTTACCGGCCTGCAAAAAGCAGGACGAACGATCGCTCAAGCTTATCATGGAGCGGTGGATTGGGCGATTGAGACGTTTTAACAGGAAAGGATCGAAGCAATGAAAAGACGAAAATGGCGGAACCGGATGCTGCTTGCGCTTGCGGCGGTCGCGGTTCTGGGCGCGGCGGTGTGGCGGTACGGCGACGAGCTTCGCGGCATGGCGGGAGGTGCTGAGCAGGAATCGGCGGCTTCAGCCGAGACGGCGTTGTCCGCGTGGATAGTCGATTGGGACGCGGAAGCCGGCGCGGCTGATTTGGCTGCCGTAGCCGCTTCCCTTGAAAGTCTGCAGCTGTTCGGAGCTTATTACGATGAGCAGCGCCAAATTACGTTAAGAGAAGGCTTCAATCGGCTCATTGATGCTGCAGACGAAGCGGCTTTAGAGGAGAATGGCGGCGAACGTTATTTGACCGTTGTGAATGATATCTTATTGGGTAACGGCAACTCCCTGCAGAAGGATACCGGCTTGGTTTCCAATTTGGCCGCGACGGTCGAAAGCCGCAGAGACCATGCCGAAGAAGTCGTGGCTTTGGCGAAGGAGTACGGATTCGACGGGGTGGAGCTCGACTACGAGCGCATTGCGGATGCGGATTGGCCGCATGTCATCGCTCTTTACAATGAAATGCATCAAAGCCTGTCGGCGGAAGGGCTTAAGCTGCGCGTCTTAGTGGAGCCGGGCGCCCCGGTCACCCAGCATCTTCTTCCTGAAGGCCCCCAGTACGTGATCATGGCCTACAATTTGTACGGCACGCACAGCGGTCCGGGGCCGAAAGCGGATTTGGCCATGATTGGAAAGCTGGCGGCCAAGATGGATCATATCCCTGGCGATCCTGTAATGGCATTCGCCGCGGGCGGATTTGACTGGAACGCCGAAGGAGCCGCATCGGCTGTGACGGAAATTGCCGCCGCCAAGCTCGCGGAATCGGCGGGTGTGCAGCCGGAACGCGACAGGAAGAGCGGAGCGTTGTATTTCGCCTATACGGACGAACAGGGGGATAAGCATACGGTATGGTACGCCGATCAGGAGACGCTTCGTCTATGGATCGAAGGGGCTAAGCAGAGAGGCGTTCATCGGGTGGCCATATGGCGGCTCGGAGGAATTTCGGAATCTTCGTTGGACTATTTGAGCCGGCAGTTCTAGTATTCATCTAAGAGAAAGGGATCTATCTTCGTCCGAAGGTGAATGAAGGAGATCCCTTTTTTATTGGACTCAAAATGATGAAACAGCGGATCTTGGCATTCCCAGGCTAGATGAGGGGCACACGGGGCTATGCTATAATGATGAAATACTAGAATATAGCGTTTATCTCTCTTCAAAAGGGAAAAGCTGATAGAAAGGCATTTCATCAAGCTTTCTCGGAGGGATAACGATTATGAAGCAAATATTGCTGATTACGGACGGCTGCTCCAATGTAGGGCTTAGTCCGGTAGTGGCTGCGGCGCATGCCAAGTCGGAAGGCATTAATGTGAATGTGGTCGGCGTGCTGGACCAGGGCGATGTAGGCGAGCTCGGGGCATCGGAGATTGAGGAAATTGCGCGCGCGGGCGGCGGTCTCAGCCGTATGGTGAATATGCGGCAGCTGTCGCAGACGGTGCAGATGATGACGCGGAAGACGGTCGTGCAGACGATCCAGCTTGCGGTGCAAAAGGAACTGAAGCAAGTGCTCGGCAATGGCTCGATCGAAGCGCTGCCGCCGGAGAAGCGGGGCGAGGTCGTGCGCGTGATTGATGAGCTCGGCGAGACGTCCGGCCTCAAGGTTGCGCTGCTTATCGACGCCAGCGCCAGCATGAAGCCGAAGCTGGCCGCAGTGGAGGAAGCGATCCGCGATCTGATGCTGAGCCTCCAGGCAAGACAGGGCAAAAGCGAGATTTCGGTATTCCATTTCCCCGGCTCGAGGCATGGGGATGATTGCGTCATGGACCTCGCGTGGACAAGCCATTTGAACGGCGTGCAGTCCATCTTCCCGAAGCTGCAGATGGCCGGAACGACGCCGACCGGTCCTGCGATTATGCAGGTTGTCGATTATTACCGCCAGGGCCAGAACGATATGAGCGATTACAGCCGGCGAGCAAGGAATGAAACGGATGGGATGATGGGTGACTACGTCGTTTAAGCTCGAACTGCGCCGCGGCAGCGTCGTAGTCGGGAAATGGAGAATGGGCCGATACCGGATCGAAAGGCTGCTCGGCGAAGGCGCTAACGGGAAGGTCTATCTCGTGCAGCGGGATCGGGACTGGCTGGCCATGAAGATCGGAGCCGACACGGTCGATCTGCAATCGGAGATTAATGTGCTGAAGTCGCTTGACAAGCAGAGAAGCTTAGAGACGTTCCTTTATGATGTGGACGATTTGTATGGGCCGGATGGCCGCGAATATCCCTTCTATATCATGCGCTATGTGCGCGGCACGACGCTCGCGAGTTATCTCAAGCAGCAAGGGCCGGAATGGTTTCCGCTCGTTGCTTTGAATCTGCTCGGCAAGCTGGCTAAGCTGCACAAGGCAGGCTGGGTGTTCGGCGACCTTAAGGTGGAGAACGTTATGGTGGCGGATTACGGCCACGTCGAGCTCGTCGACTACGGCGGGGTAACGGCTAAGGGCAAGAGCGTTCGGCAGTTCACGGAGATTTATGACCGGGGCTACTGGAACGGGGGATCGCGAAGCGCGGATCCCGGCTATGATCTGTTCTCCTTTGCCGTCCTATGCATTCAGCTTCACGAGCCCAAAAGGCTGCACGCGCTGACGAAGGAGCTTCTGCCGCAGAACCGCTCGACGTCCGAGCTCATGGAGATTGCCGACAATTGTCCGGGGCTGAAGCCCGTGTCCGGCTGGTTGAAGAGAGCGCTTATGGGCGAGTTCGCGGATGCGGCGGAGGGGGCGGAAGCATGGCGTGCGCTCATGCATCGGCGCGTGACCAGGAATAGCCCCGGGATGCCGGGATGGCTGAAGGGACTTGCCGCCACGTCCGGACTGCTGCTTGCGGCGTCGATGGGCTGGCTGCTGCTTGACTTGTTCCTATAGCGTCTATCTATAGGGCGATATGGCGATATGGCGAGGAAAGAAGAAGGAGGCATCACGAATGAGCAGAGATCCGCTCCAGGTGGAGCTTGCGAAGGAAGCTGCGGCTCGGGGGCTATGGCGGCCAGGAGACGCCATCGTCATAGCCGTATCCGGCGGTCCGGATTCGATGGCGCTGCTGCATATGCTGCGCGCGCTGTCGCAAGAGCAGTCGCTGAAGCTGACAGCGGCTCATGTGAACCACGGCTTCCGCGGCGAGGAATCCGCCCGCGAGCTGGAGACGGTGAAGGCCTATGCCGCAAGTCTCGAGGTGCCGTGCGAGACCGTTACGCTCGATCTCCCTACATATATAGAAGAGAACCGATTGAATCTTCAGGCTGCGGCGCGGGAGCGAAGATATGCTTTCCTCCATGAAATAGCGGAGCGATACGGGGCAGCGAAGATCGCTTTGGCGCATCATGCCGGCGATCAGGCGGAGACGGTGCTGATGAGGCTCCTGCGCGGATCAGGGCTAACCGGGCTTTCGGGTATGGGCAGCATCCGCCGCGAAAAAAATGTGGAACTTATTCGGCCCCTGCTTCGTATGAACAAATCGGACCTTCTTCGCTACTGCGAAGAACACGCGATACCTTATTGTACGGACAGCAGCAACCTTGAGCGGTACTACTTCCGTAATACGATACGCCTCGACGTCCTTCCTTATTTGTCGCAGTACAACCCGCAGCTTTCACAGTCTTTGCAAAGACTGGCCGAAGTCGCGGGCGCGGAGGACGACTATATGGAACGGCAAACGTCAGAGCTGTTCGGCCGATTTGTCATCCGGAAGGACGGGGAATACGCCATCGGCTGCCGGGAGCTGAGGGACCTCCACGTCGCTTTACAAAGGAGATTGATTAAACTAATATTAAGTTATCTTTCGGAGGAAACGGAAAACTTAGGCTTTAGCGGCATCGAGACGATGCGGCTTGCGGCTTCCGAGGATGCTCCCGCCACTTGGCGGATGGATGCCGGAGGCGGCGTGCGCTTCGTGCGCGAATACGATGTGCTGCGCTGGGTGAAGGGTGCTTCCAGTCCGGTTCTTGCGGAGCAATCATCCGGCCACGGATACGATTATGTTGTGGAAGCGGGAACGAAGCGGATCGCTGTTGAGCCGAGCGGCTGGCGCTTCGAGCTGGAATGGCTCGAGGATGAAGGCGCGCGCGGCAGGCCGAATTCGCGAATGGAAGCGTATTTCGATGCCGACGAGCTGCAATTCCCTTTGCATGTGCGAAATCGGCTGCCGGGAGACCGGATTCAAATTTTAGGATTAAATGGCTCGAAAAAAGTGCAAGATATGTTCGTTGACGAGAAGATACCTCCCTCCATTCGGGAATCGTATCCGCTGCTATGCGACGCGGCAGGCAGGCTGCTCTGGATTCCGGGGCTGCGCCGTTCCTCGCATGCGCTGACCGGCGGGGGCAGCAGGAGAGTGCTTCGCGTAACGGCGCATAACGAATAAGTAACAACGGTTTACACATAAACATAGGTATAGCGTGGGAGGATTTTTACTTTGCAGAACGACATTAAAGAAGTTTTATACAGCGAAGAGCAGATTGGTGCAAAGGTGAAGGAGCTAGGCGCGCAGCTTAGCGTCGACTTCGAGGGGCGCAATCCGCTCGTTATTTGCGTCCTCAAAGGCGCGTTTATTTTTATGTCCGATTTGGTAAAAGCCATTACCGTGCCGCTTGAGATCGATTTTATGGCGGTTTCGAGCTACGGAGCGTCCACCAAATCCTCCGGCGTCGTCAAGATCATCAAAGATTTGGACGTGTCGGTCGAAGGACGAGATGTACTTATTGTCGAGGATATTATCGACAGCGGTCTTACCCTGAGTTATTTGATTGACGTGCTGGAGCATCGCGGCACGAAGTCGGTGACAGTCGTTACGCTGTTCGACAAGCCGGCTCGCCGCACGGTCGATCTGCAGCCGCATTATAAAGGCTTTACTCTGCCCGACGAGTTCGTCGTCGGCTATGGTTTGGACTATGCGGAGAAATACCGCAATCTTCCTTATATCGGTATTTTGAAGCCGCAGGTTTACGAGAAGTAATGACGCCAGAGCCGTACATGTCCACCCTCCTTTAGCCTCTATTGTGATGGAAAGTCATGCTATGGTAAAATGTTTAAAGCGTCTGAGAGGAGGTAGGGGATGAATCGGATCATCCGAAATACTGGTTTTTATTTAATCATCTTTTTGGTTACCGTTGGCGTTTTCCAATATATTAGCGGACAAGGGGACTCCGCCAAGCCTCT
Organism: Paenibacillus nanensis; assembly: GCF_003583765.1. GTDB lineage: Bacteria > Bacillota > Bacilli > Paenibacillales > Paenibacillaceae > Pristimantibacillus > Pristimantibacillus nanensis. The sequence goes on along the minus strand of NZ_QXQA01000019.1, from coordinate 25,156 downwards.
TAGATACGATCAGTTTCGCGAGATCGTCGAGTCTGGGAATGTAGCGGAAATCACAGCGAAGTATGATGATCAAACGTATTACATTACGGGTAAATATAAAGAAAAGCCGGCAGGAGCAGAGAGTGATACGTTCACATCTCGCATCAGCATCAATGCCGGCGGGCAGCTGGAAGATTGGGAGAAGCAATACGGCTTCGACTATACGGTTAAGCCGATGGACACCCCGAGCTTCTGGGTCACATTCCTGACGTCGATTATTCCGTTCGTGCTGCTCATCGTGCTGTTCTTCTTCCTAATGAATCAGGCGCAGGGCGGCGGCGGCAAAGTGATGAACTTCGGCAAGAGCCGCGCTCGTCTCTACAACGAAGAGAAGAAGAAGGTTACCTTCGAGGACGTTGCGGGGGCGGACGAAGAGAAGCAGGAGCTCGTGGAGGTCGTCGACTTCCTGAAGGATCCTCGCAAGTTCAACCTTGTCGGCGCGCGTATTCCGAAGGGCGTATTGCTAGTCGGTCCTCCGGGTACCGGTAAAACGCTCTTGGCCCGCGCAGTAGCAGGCGAAGCCGGCGTTCCGTTCTTCAGCATCTCAGGCTCCGACTTCGTCGAGATGTTCGTCGGCGTCGGCGCATCCCGCGTGCGCGACTTGTTCGAGAACGCGAAGAAGAACGCGCCTTGTATTATCTTTATCGACGAGATCGACGCGGTCGGCCGCCAGCGCGGCGCCGGACTTGGCGGCGGTCACGACGAGCGCGAGCAGACGCTCAACCAGATGCTGGTTGAGATGGACGGCTTCGGCTCGAACGAGGGCATTATTATTATCGCGGCAACCAACCGCGCGGACATTCTCGACCCGGCGCTCCTCCGTCCTGGCCGCTTCGACCGTCAGATTACGGTTGACCGTCCGGACGTGAAGGGCCGTGAAGCGGTACTGAAGGTGCATGCGCGCAACAAGCCGCTTACTTCCGAAGTGAAGCTGGACGTCATCGCAAGACGCACGACAGGCTTCAGCGGCGCGGATCTCGAGAACTTGCTCAACGAAGCGGCGCTCCTTGCGGCCCGCCGTAACAAGAAAGAGATCAATATGGTGGACATCGACGACGCGATTGACCGCGTCATCGTAGGCACCGAGAAGAAGAGCCGCGTGATCAGCGATCGCGAGAAGAAAATCGTCGCGTATCATGAGGCTGGACACACGATCGCAGGCTACTTCTTGGAGCATGCCGACCAAGTGCATAAAGTAACGATCATTCCTCGCGGCCGCGCAGGCGGATACGTGATCATGCTTCCGAAGGAAGACCGGATGCTCGTAACGAAGCAAGAGCTGTTGGATAAAGTAACAGGTCTCCTTGCCGGACGCGTAGCCGAAGAAATTTACATCGGCGAGATCGGCACGGGCGCTTACAGCGACTTTAAGCAAGCGACAGGCATCGTGCGCAGCATGATTATGGAGTACGGGATGAGCGACAGGCTCGGACCGATGCAGTTCGGCAACTCGCAAGGCCAAGTCTTCCTTGGCCGCGACCTGGGCCACGAGCCGAATTACTCTGACGCCATCGCGTACGAGATCGACCAAGAAATGCAGTCGATTATTAATGCTTGCTACGACAGAGCGAAGAAGCTCCTGACGGAGAAGAGCAGGGAGATGCATCTGATCGCCCAGACGCTTCTGAAAGAAGAGACGCTGGAGCTCGAGCAGATCAAGAACCTGATCGAGGGAGGCACGTTGACCGGAGAAGGCGGCACGCCGGAAGGCGAAGGCTCATCTTCAGCGGAATCAACGGCTGAGCCGATTATCGATGAGATTGGCGATGTGAAGGTTCGGATTCAACCTCGCGACGAGGAGGATGCTCGCAACGCGACAGCTCCGAAGGATAACGCAGGTCAAGAACCCGAAGATCCAGACAAGACGTAATGAATTCCACCGTCCCGCTGCTCCGTTTGGAGCGGCGGGACGTTTCGTGTGTTTGTTGGACAAGTTCTTTATCACATAAACGTGACACAGCATTGGCATATTAATGTAATGGAAACTCACATAATTTCATTGACGGAAATTTTTTTGTAACTATTTTGTAACTATAATGAAATAATAGCAGCTAGGAACAGCAATACTGTAGGAGTAAGGCTGTTCACGCTTTTCGATGCTACACCATAATTCATTAGAAGAAGGGGAGTAAAGAAGCATGAAAAAGTCTTTTAGCTTTATGCTCATGCTGATCGTTGCGGTTACGCTTGTTCTGTCCGCTTGCGGACAAGACAAGAACACCAACAACGGCGGTTCTGCTAACACGAATCAAGGCGCCGGCGAAGAGGTTAAATCCGACGGAAGCGGCGAAGGCTTCAAAATCGGCATGGTTACCGACGTTGGCGGCGTTAACGACAAATCGTTTAACCAAAGCGCATGGGAAGCGCTGGACCGTCTGAAGGACGAGACAGGCGCTGAAACCAAGTTCCTCGAAAGTAAAGGCGAGGCCGACATGGAGCCGAACCTGAACAGCTTCGTTAAAGAAGGCTATAACCTGACTTGGGGTATCGGCATGCTGTTCGAAGACGCAATGGCTAAGGTTGCGAAGGAGAACCCAGATTCCAAGCTGGCTGTTATTGACGCAGTGGTAGATGCGCCTAACGTTGCTTCCGTAACATTCGCTGAACACGAAGGCTCCTACCTGGTTGGCGTTGTTGCAGGTCTTATGACGAAATCCAATAAAATCGGCTTTGTAGGCGGTATGGAAATTCCGGTTATTACAAGGTTCGAGAAGGGCTTCGAAGCAGGCGTGAAGGCTGTGAATCCAGACGCTACCGTATCGATTAATTACGCGGGCGATTTCGGTAAGCCTGACCTCGGCAAGAGCATTGCGGCTACGATGTACAATGCCGGCGTAGACATCATCTTCCACGCTTCCGGCGGCACAGGCAACGGCGTGTTCAACGAAGCGATCGAGCGTAAGAAAAACGGTGAGAACGTATGGGTTATCGGCGTTGACAAAGACCAATCCCTGGAGTTCGGCGACGAAGTTACATTGACTTCGATGATGAAGGGTGTAGACGCGGCTGTAACGAAGGTTTCCAAAGATCTGATCGCTGGACAGTTCCCTGGCGGTACAGTAACCGTGCTGGGTCTGAAGGACAATGCGGTAGGTCTGCCTGAGACGTCCACGAAGAACGTTCCGGCTGACGTGCTGGCGAAGGTTGATGAGTATAAGCAAAAAATCATCAACGGTGAAATTACAGTACCGACTGAATAAGATGGTTGGATTGGAATCACGATAAAGCAAGGCAGCAAGGGTCACAGAGGCAAGACCGGCATGAGCCGGTCTTGTCCTGTTTCATGTTCGGACAAGTAACCAACAAAGTTGATCCCGGGAGATGATGAAGGCATGGATCAGAGCGGGGCGGTCGTACAGCTAAAGGGTATTACGAAGCGTTTTCCAGGGCTGGTGGCCAACGATTCCATCAACTTCGAGCTGAAGAAGGGCGAGATTCATGCTCTGCTCGGCGAGAACGGCGCTGGCAAATCTACACTCATGAATATTTTGTTCGGTCTGTATCAGCCGGACGAGGGCGAAATTTGGATTAACGGCAAACAGACGGTAATTGACGGCGCGTCAAAAGCGATTGAGCTGGGCATCGGCATGGTGCATCAGCATTTTAAGCTCGTGCAGCCGTTCACGGTTGCGGAAAACATTGTGCTTGGCAATGAACCTAAAAAAGGCATGACTATTGATTATAAGCTCGCGAATCAGAAGGTAAAAGAGATCTCGGAGCGTTATGGACTGAAAGTAGATCCGCAAATGCGGATTCAAGATATAACGGTAGGCATGCAGCAGCGGGTTGAAATTTTGAAAACGTTATACCGCGGCGCAGAGATTCTAATATTTGACGAGCCGACAGCGGTGCTAACGGTTCAAGAAATCGATGAACTGATCGAGATTATTCGAAACTTAGCGGCTGAGGGCAAATCGATTATTATCATTACGCATAAGCTTAGAGAAGTGATGGCGATCTCCAATTCGGTTACGGTTATCCGCCGCGGCAAAGTCATCCGCACGGTCAAAACGAGCGAAACGAACGAGCGCCAGCTGGCTGAGCTGATGGTCGGCCGGGATGTTAACTTTAAGGTGGAGAAGACGAAGCAGCAAGCGGGAGAGGTCGTTTTGTCCGTCGATAACCTGCGTATGAAAGGCGAGCAAAGCAAAATGGCGCTGGACGGCACTAGCTTTCATGTGCGGGCTGGTGAAATTTTCGGCATTGCCGGAGTAGACGGGAACGGACAGAGCGAGCTGATCTATGCCATTACGGGCATGCGTAAAGTACAAGGCGGTAAAGTGACCTTGAACGGCCGCGATATTACGAACGAGTCGCCGCGGAATATTTCGACCGCCGGGGTCGGCCATATTCCGGAGGACCGTCATAAGCATGGACTGGTGCTGGACTTTTCTCTTAGCGAAAATATGATTTTGAACACGTATTTTAAACCGGAGTACGGGAAATCCGGCTTTATCGATTATAAGGCGATGGATGAGCTGGCAAACAGGCTGGTCAAGGAATTCGACGTTCGCGCTTCCGGTATTCATACCCATGCAAGAGGGCTGTCCGGCGGTAACCAGCAGAAGGCGATCATTGCGCGGGAAATTAACAAAGACCCCGATTTGATCATTGCGGTACAGCCGACTCGCGGTCTCGACATCGGCGCGATCGAATTCGTGCACAAACGCCTTGTCGACGCGCGAAACGAAGGCAAAGCGGTATTGCTTGTCTCCTTCGAGCTGGATGAGCTTTATGCGTTATCCGACCGTATTGCCGTTATGTACGAAGGCAAGCTGGTCGGCGAAGTGGACGCGGAGCATCGCGACGACGAACAGCTTGGACTGTTAATGGCCGGCAATGCCGAACAACGACAAGCGGGAGGAGAGGGCTAGCCGATATGGAAACTTTCAAAAAAATCTTTAACACATCGCTGCTTGTGCCGATTGTCTCGATCCTGCTCGGTCTGATTGTCGGCGCGATCGCCATGCTTTCCGGGGGATATGACCCTCTGCTCGCTTATCAATCGCTGTTCGAACGCGTCATCGGCAGTCCATACCATATGGGGGAGACGGTTCGCGCCATAACGCCGCTGATTTTCACCGGACTTGCGGTGGCTTTTGCATTCCGGACGGGGCTCTTCAATATTGGTGTCGAAGGCCAATTCGTTATGGGCATGACCGGCGCAACGATCGTCGGCGTCGTGTTCGATCTGCCATGGTATATCCATGGCCCGCTTGCCATTATCGTAGGCGCCGTTTTCGGCGGTTTATGGGCAGCTTTGGCCGGCTACTTAAAGGCGGCGCGGGGCGTAAACGAGGTGATCTCCTCGATTATGCTGAACTGGACAGCCCTGTATCTGGCTAACTATATCGTGTCTTCCTTCTTGTCGGAGCCGGGTCAGCAAAAGTCGAAGCCGGTTCACGAATCGGCTTTTATGAGCATCGATTGGCTCGTTAAGCTGACCGATAACGCAAGAATGCATTGGGGAACGCTGCTGGCGCTGATTTGCGTCGTACTCTTCTACATCATTCTGTGGCGAACGAAGCAAGGGTATGAGCTTCGCGCGGTCGGCCACAATCCGGACGCGGCTTTGTATGCGGGGATGAACGTGAATAGAACCGTTGTGAAGTCGATGTTCATCAGCGGTCTGTTCGCAGGACTTGGCGGCGTGTTCGAGGTGCTTGGCGTATTCGGCAACCAGACGATTATGGCGGCTTCGCCGGGCTACGGCTTTGACGGTATCGCGGTTGCTCTGCTGGGAGGCAATACGCCAATCGGCGTACTGCTGGGCGCTATTTTGTTCGGCGGACTCAGCTACGGCTCGGGAGGCATGAGCTTCGGCGCTGGCGTTCCATCGGAAATCGTGCGGATCGTTATCGGTTCGGTTATATTCTTCGTAGCGGCACATGGCATCGTTAAGTTTATTTTGAAGCCGTTCATGAGCAAACGTGCCGACAAGCGGAAGGAGGCGGCGTAGAATGGAAGAATTGGGTCAGCTTATAAATGTCACGCTGGTCTTCTCGACCGCGCTGATCTTTGCCGCGCTTGGCGGAATGTTCTCGGAGAGATCGGGCGTCGTGAACATCGGTCTGGAGGGTCTCATGGTATCCGGAGCGTTTGCGGCGGCGGTCGGCGCCGATTATGCGGCGCAAGCGGGCCTTGGCGGCTTATCGCCATGGATGGGATTGCTCGCGGCGTTAGTGTGCGGCGTTCTGGTGTCCCTCCTTCACGCGGTGGCAACGATCACGTTTAAGTCGGATCAGACGGTCGTAGGCGTCGTTATCAACATTTTGGCGCTTGGCGGCGCGATCTATTTTACCCGCGGCTTATATGAAGGATCGGCTCAAACGCCTCAATTGCAAGAGGTTTTCTCAAAAATTTCGATTCCGTTCCTTTCCGATATTCCGGTCATTGGAGAGGGTTTCTTCCACGCCTATCCGACAACTTATATCGTAATCGCACTCGTGATCATAAGCGCGTTTGTATTGTTTAAGACGCCGTTCGGTTTGCGTCTTCGTTCGGTAGGCGAGCACCCTAGCTCCGCCGATACAGTGGGCATTAACGTAGCGAAGTATCGTTATATCGGCGTCATGCTGAGCGGCGCGCTTGCCGGTCTTGGCGGCGCGACGATTACGCTGACGACAACCAGCAGCTTCGCGCATAACACCATTTCCGGCCAAGGCTTTATTGCGCTGGCAGCGCTGATCTTCGGCAAATGGAATCCTTACGGTCTCACTGGCGCGGCCTTTTTCTTCGGTTTCGCCCAAGCGCTCCGTACTTTCGCTCAGCAAAATTTCGATTGGGCGCGGGAGATTCCGACGGAGTTTTTCTACATGCTGCCATACGTGCTGACGCTAGTCGTTCTTGTAGCGGCTGTCGGCAAATCGCGCGCGCCTTCCGCACTCGGGGAACCGTACGACCCGGCAAAGCGTTAGCGGTTTAATTTAATGCTCGGTTCAAGTCAACCATCGCAGCTTTATCCGTTGCCTTCTTCGGCAAGCGGGTGGGGCGCGATGGTTTTTTTTGTTTGCTGCTTAGATGGTGCGCGTTGGACCGGCTGTAATGGTGGAAAACACCATTGAGGGGTTGGATGGCGGTGGTTGGGCGGCTGTAACGGTGAAAAGCACCATTGCAAGGCGGTATTGAGCCGTTTCGGTAGCTGTAATGGCGAAAAACACCATTGCAGGGCGGAAGGATGCGATTGAGGTAGCTGTAATGGCGAAAAACACCGTTGCAGGTTGGGATGGAGCTGGCTGGGCGGCCGTAACGGTGGAAAACACCACTGCAGGGCGGCATGAACCGTTTCGGTAGCTGTAATGGTGGAAAACACCGCTGCAGGTTGGGATGGAGCTGGTTGAGCGGCTGTAACGGTGAAAAATACCATTGCAGGGCGGAAGGATGCGGATTAAGTAGCTGTAGTGGTGAAAAACACCGTTGCAGGTTGGGATGGAGCTGGTTGGGCGGCTGTAACGGCGAAAAACACCATTGCAAGGCGGAAGGATGCGGTTGAAGTAGCTGTAACGGTGGAAAAGACCGTTGCAGGGTGGGATGGCGGTGGTTGGGTGGCTGTAATGGCGAAAAACACCATTGCAGGGCGGAAGGATGCGGTTGGAGTAGCTGTAACGGCATAAAATACCCTTGCAGGGCGAGGCGGAGCTCGCTGGGCAGCTGTGAACGGCAGTCTCTCCGTGCTCATGGCGAAAATGACATTTACCATTTTCTCATAAAAAGCGCAAGCATCCATTGACAGACCTAACTGCCAAGTGTAAATTAAATCTTAATCAAATGAATTAACCCTTTTTGGTTCAAACTATAGGTAAGCGACTTGCCGACTTTGTGCATCATTTCACAAAGTCAAATCTAGTCGCTTTATGCCGCATAACGGAATGGGTTCGGGGGCTTATTGCAACTTAACCTATCCCTCATAAGAGGAGTGGATCATTGTGGAGGCACTGGCACTGGAACGCAAGGCGGAGCAGAACCGTGAGCTTCGTGAACGGCTAATGCAGTTGAAGAAAGAGCGTAATGCCATCATACTTGCACATTATTATCAGCGGGACGAAATTCAGGAAGTGGCGGATTTCCGCGGCGACTCCTTCTTGCTCGCACAAAAAGCGGCGCAGACGGATGCGGAGGTTATCGTATTTTGCGGCGTTCATTTTATGGGGGAGAGCGCCAAAATTTTGGCTCCGAACAAAACGGTTATTATCCCCGACGAACGCGCGGGCTGCCCAATGGCGGACATGGTGAACGTGGACGGTCTTCGCAAGCTGAAGGCGCAGCACCCGAACGCGAAGGTTGTTACCTACATTAACTCGTCGGCCGAGATCAAAGCGGAGACGGATATTTGCTGTACATCCGCGAACGCGGTGAAGGTCGTCAACTCCGTTGAGGGAGACGAAGTGATCTGGGTGCCGGACAAAAACCTGGGCCACTACGTGCAGCAGCATACCGATAAGAAAATGATCATCTGGGAAGGCTACTGCAACACGCACGACATGCTGACGGTCAAGGACGTCGAGGAGATGAAGGCGAAGTATCCGAACGCGCAGTTCGTCGTCCATCCGGAATGCCGTCCGGAGGTTGTGGAGCTGGGGGATTTTGTAGGAAGCACAACGGCTATCATAAAATATTGCAAGGAATCCGACTGCCAGGAGTTTATCGTCGGTACGGAGGATGGCACAGGCTATCAGCTGAGACTCGACAGCCCGAACAAGACGTTCCATTTCGCGTCGAAATATTTGGTTTGTCCGAATATGAAGGTGAACAATTTGAAGAAGCTCGTCAAAGCGCTAGAGACGATGCAGCCTCAGATCTATGTTCCGCCTGCAGTCGCGGACAAAGCCCGTATGTCATTGGAGCGCATGCTGCAGGTGAAGTAGCATGCGCTGCTCCTTTACCGCGGGATACGTGAGTGAACAAATTGGAGGACCGCCATGATTCCTAGATATTTGGTCGACGTGGAGCTGGATAAGCTGCCCGTTCTGGATAAAGATGTAATCGTTATAGGGGCCGGCATTGCCGGTCTTTTTACGGCTATACGGGCAAGTGAGAAGCATTCCGTCCTTATGATTACAAAAAAATCGCTGCTCGACAGCAATACCAGGTACGCGCAAGGCGGCATCGCGGCCGTTATTTCCGATGAGGACTCCTTCGAATATCATCTTCAGGACACATTAATTGCAGGGGCCGGACTCTGCGATCGCGAAGCGGTGGACGTGCTGGTCCATGAAGGACCGAAGGGCGTGCGCAGCTTGATCAAGATGGGAACGCAGTTCGATCAGGAGAACGGCGAATTCGCTCTCACCAAGGAAGGCGCGCACAGCCAGCGGCGCATCCTGCATGCGAACGGAGATGCCACCGGCTTTGAAATCGTCCGCGCGTTGTCCGAAACGGCGGTGGCGAATCCGAAGATTGAGGTGTGGGACGATCATTTTGTCATCGATTTGGTGACGCAGGACGGAGAATGCTGCGGCGCCATCGTCCAGAAGCAGAACGGAGAGCGCTTATTCGTGCGCGGCAAAGCGACGATTCTCTGCTCCGGCGGAGCTGGGCAGCTCTATCGTTATACGACGAATCCGGAGGTGGCGACCGGCGACGGCGTCGCGATGGCATATCGCGCGGGCGCGTTCATAAGGGACTCGGAATTTATCCAGTTCCATCCGACAGCGCTTTGTTATCCGGGAGCGCCGAGATTCCTCATCTCGGAAGCCGTACGCGGCGAAGGCGCGATTCTCCGCAACATCAAAGGCGAGCGCTTCATGGAGCGTTACCACGAGCAGCTGGAGCTTGCGCCGCGCGACATCGTCGCCCGCGCCATCGTCAGCGAGATGGAGGAGACGAAATCGACCTTCGTCTATATCGATATTACGCATGAGTCGCCGGAGATGGTGAAGCACCGTTTTCCAACGATCTACGAAACCTGCTTGCGATACGGTCTCGATCTGACCACGGACTGGATTCCGGTTGCGCCGGCGATGCACTATATGATGGGCGGCGTGAGAACCGACTTGAACGGCGAGACGAATATTAAAAGGCTGTTCGCTTGCGGCGAAGTCTCTTCGACCGGCGTGCACGGCGCGAACCGTCTGGCGAGCAATTCCTTGTCCGAGGCGATCGTGTTCGGCCGCCGAATCGTGAAACGGATCGAAGAGCTGCCGGAGCTCGAGGCCGCGCCTCACATTGAGATTGAGCTGGAGAGAAGCAGCGCGCCGATTCAGGCAGTTGTGGAGCGGAGGCTGAAGCTGCAGAAGGTCATGGTCCGGTACGCGGGGCTGAAGCGAAGCGAAGCGGGACTGAAGAAGGGGCTGGAGGAGCTGAAGCGGCAGCTGCCGATTTTTCAGTCTATTCTGACGGAGCGGGAAGAATATGAATTCGCGAATTTGCTGACCTGCGCAATGCTGACGACGGAAGCGGCGCTGCAGCGCGAGGAAAGCCGGGGAGCGCATTACCGGGAGGATTTCCCTGCGCGCGACGACGCGAATTGGAGGAAGCATACGGTGCTGCACCGGACACAAGGAATAACCGAGGAGCGGATTGAAGATGTTTGAGTGGACGACTGGCGGTTACGACGAGGCGCTGCGCGCCCAGATCAAAGGCTGGCTGGCGGAGGATATCGGAAGCGGCGACATTACGACCGAGACGACTATTAAGCGCGGCTCGCGTTCGAAGGCTGTCATTCATGTCAAAGAAAACGGCGTTATTGCGGGCATTCCAGTGGCCAAGCTTGTTTTTCACGTGGTGGATCCGGAGCTGGAATTCCGTTCTTTTGCCGAGGATGGCGACTCCGTAACCAAAGGAACGGTTATTATAGAAGTAGAGGGCAGTACGCACAGCATTTTGACAGGCGAGCGTTTGGCGCTGAACCTGATGCAGCGGATGTCCGGCATCGCGACGAAGACGAAGGCTTTTGTCGACGCGCTGCAAGGGCTGCCCGTACGGCTGGTGGACACGCGCAAGACGACGCCGGGACATCGGATGCTTGAGAAATACGCGGTTCGCGTGGGCGGCGGAGCCAATCATCGGTTCGGTCTATATGATGCGGTCATGATCAAGGACAATCATATCAAAGGCGCGGGCGGCATTGCGGAAGCGGTGACGTCAGCGCGGAAGCAGATCCCGCATACGATGAAAATAGAGGTGGAGACGGAGTCGCTCTCGCAGGTGGAGGAAGCGCTTGTATGCGGCGCGGACATCATTATGCTGGACAATATGCCGCATGACATGATGAAGGAAGCCGTTGCGATGGTGAAGGCGAAATCGCCTCATGTAATCGTGGAAGCATCGGGCGGCGTTACGCTGTCGACCATTCACGGCATCGCATCCTGCGGTGTAGACGTGATCTCCGTAGGCGGCCTCACTTACTCGTTCCAAGCGCTCGACATCAGTCTGGACTTGAACGAGAAGAAGGAGGTTGGACGCGGATGATCCTTGTAATCGACGTAGGCAATACGAATATTGTGCTCGGCATCTATAAGGGCAAGGAGCTGCTCCACCATTGGCGCCTCAGCACCAATCGTTCCGCAACCGTAGACGAGTACGGCATGAATATACATAATTTGTTCAGCTACGCGGGACTGAAGATGGAGAAGGTGGAGGGCGTCATTATCTCCTCCGTCGTGCCGCCGCTGATGCGGACGCTCGAGCAGCTATGCTTGAAGTATGTGCGCAAAAGCCCAATCGTTGTTGGTCCCGGCGTAAAGACGGGGCTTAATATTCGTTACGAAAATCCAAGAGAAGTGGGAGCAGACCGTATCGTCAACTCGGTAGCGGGCATCGAGAAGTACGGCATGCCGCTTATTGTCGTCGACTTCGGAACGGCGACAACCTTCGATTATATTGACGCCGGGGGCAATTATTTGGGCGGGGCGATCGTGCCGGGCATCGGCATCTCGACGGAAGCCCTGTATCAAAGAGCGGCGAAGCTGCCGCGCATCGAGCTGGCGAAGCCGAAAAGCGTCATAGGACGCAATCCGGTGACTTCGATGCAGGCAGGGATTATTTTTGGCTATGCGGGGCAAGTTGACGGTATTGTAAATCGCATTAGAGCCGAGTTCGGCGTAAATCCACGCGTGATCGCAACGGGAGGACTGGCGGAGTTAATCGCTGCCGAATCGGAAACGATAGAGGAAGTCGATCCGCTGCTGACGCTCGAAGGCCTGCGGCTCATTTATGAACGCAATCAGGAGGGTTAAGAATGGAAGAGCTGTTGAAGGACGTGCTGATCAGGGGAACAGCATGGGATGGTAAAATCCGCGTGTTTGCCGTTCGTACAACAAACATCGTGGAGGAGCTTCGCCGCAGGCATGATACGTTCCCGACCGCAACGGCGGCGCTGGGCCGGACGCTGTCCGTCGGCGCGATGATGGGCGCGATGCTGAAGGGCAAGGAGCGGCTGACCATTCAAGTGAGGGGCGACGGGCCGATCGGCCAAATCGTCGTCGACGCGAACGCCGAAGGCGAGCTTCGCGGCTATGTGGATCATCCGCAAGCGCATCACGGCAGCAACGCGCAAGGCAAGCTGGACGTGGCGGGCGCAGTCGGCAGATCCGGCAATATTTATGTAACGAAGGACTTGGGACTGAAAGAGCCGTACCGCGGCAGCGTTCCGATCATTTCCGGCGAGCTGGGCGAGGACTTCACCTACTACTTCGCTGTGTCCGAGCAGACCCCGTCTGCGGTAGGCGTCGGCGTTCTTGTCGAGAATGACAACAGCGTGCTGCACGCCGGCGGGTTCATCGTCCAATTGATGCCGGGCTTGACCGACGCGGAAATTACGCGGCTGGAAGAGGCGATAGCGAAATTGCCGCCGGTCACGACGCTAATGTCGCAAGGCGCGACGCCGGAGGATCTGCTGCGTGAGGTTGTCGGGGGCGATGATCTGATCATTCATGACACCATGCCGCTCGTATTCAAATGCCATTGCTCGGTAGAAAAGGTAGAACGGACGCTTATCAGTCTCGGCGAGCACGAGCTGCGGAGCATTATTGAAGAAGACGGTCAAGCGGAAGTCGTCTGTCCTTTCTGCAATGAGGCTTATCATTTTGGAAGAGAGCAGCTGGAGCAGATTCTGGAGCAGGCGAAGCCGCGGCCGATTCAATAATGGAAGGGCAGTCGTAGGCCGATGAAAAGAAATGAGGTTTTGAAGGCCGTTGTCATCCTTCAAGCCGTCTGCATGATTGCTCTCACGGGCATGGTGATGGTGAAGGTATGGCCTTTGCCGGGACTAAAGAGCGGGGACCAGGAAAATTCGGGCACGCCGGATATTCCTGTGCAGGAAGGAAGCGGGACGAATAGTCAAGCTGTCGTAGCCTCAGTTGGCGGAAAGACCATTACGATGAACGAGTTGACGGATGAGCTGTTGGAGCAGTACGGAGACGCAGTGCTTCGAGTCATGATGGTGCGGATTGCGATTGACAAGGAAGCGGAAGCTTCCGGTCTCACGCTGACGCCGGATGAGATTGAGCTGGAGCTTGCAAGATCGGCTGAAGGCTATGGAAGTGAGGAAGAATACTTCAAAGTCATGAAGGAACAGCTGGGCATGTCGGAAACGCAAATAATGGACGAAATCAAGTACCGGCTGTTGATGGAGAAAATAACGGTTCGCGATTATCCCGTGACCGACGATGAAATAGAACGTTACATTGATGAGCATCCGGAGCAGTTCGGCTCCAGGGAGCAATACCATCTGAAGTGGATCGTGACTTCAACGCGCGAGCAGGCGGAGTCGGTCCTGTCTATGCTGGAGGACGGCGGAGATTTCGCCGAGCTGGCTTCGAATTATTCGATCGATGCTTACTCCGCGGAGAATGGCGGCGATCTCGGCTTGATCGAAGCGGACGACCCCTTTTACGACGAAGCGGTGTTAAACGCTGCGGCGGGGTTGGCGGTAGCCGAAATCGCCGGTCCGATTGAGCTGGAGGAAGGGTATGCGGTGATCGAGCTGGCCGGCAAAAAGTCGACCTCCGGGCTGACAGGCGATCAGCTGTACCAAGCGGTACGCAGGCAGCTGGCGCTTGAGAGGGCTAGGCCGATACGGGAGCTGGAGGACGAGCTCCTGACTCGCTATGGAGCGGCCATTATGAAGTAAGGACGGGTATGATAACGTTTTCCAATCAAAAGGAAAGAGGCTATTGACAACGGAAGCATGACATTGATAAGATGGAATTAGTCAAAACCAACTATTTTAGTCGGAATAAGGAGGCCTTTCTTCCCATGGCGAAAATTGTGCAGAGCGTTACAGAATTGATCGGAGATACACCCCTCGTACGTTTGAACCGTCTTGTGCCTGAAGACAGCGCAGAGATTTATGTAAAGCTGGAGTACCAAAACCCAGGCGCCAGCGTTAAAGATCGTATTGCAATCAGCATGATCGAAGTAGCAGAGCAAGAAGGCAAAATTAAAGCGGGCGAAACGACAATCGTTGAGCCGACAAGCGGCAACACGGGTATCGGCCTTGCGATGGTAGCTGCCGCAAAGGGCTACAAAGCGATTCTGGTAATGCCGGAGACGATGAGCATCGAGCGCCGCAACCTGCTTCGCGCTTACGGCGCTGAGCTGGTGCTGACACCGGGCTCTGAAGGAATGAACGGCGCGGTTCGCAAAGCGGAAGAGCTTGTGAAGGAGAACCCGTCCTATTTCATGCCGCAGCAATTTAAAAACCAAGCGAACGTGAAAATCCACCGCGAAACGACTGGCCCGGAGATCGTAGAGGCGATCAACTCGCTGGACGGCAAGCTGGATGCTTTCGTTGCGGGTATCGGTACTGGCGGGACAATCTCCGGCGCAGGCGAAGTGCTCAAAAAGAACTTCCCGGACGTTAAAGTCTATGCGGTTGAGCCGGCTGCTTCCCCGCTGCTGTCGGGCGGCAACCCAGGTCCTCATAAAATCCAAGGTATCGGCGCTAACTTTATCCCGGATATCCTGAACCGTGAAATCTACGACGGCGTTATTACCGTCGAGAATGAAGATGCTTTCGAATACGCGCGCCGCGCGGCGAAAGAAGAAGGCATTCTGTGCGGTATTTCTTCCGGCGCCGCTATTTTTGCGGCTCTGAAAGTAGCGAAGGAACTGGGCAAAGGCAAGCGCGTAGTCGCTATCGTGCCAAGCAACGGCGAACGTTACCTGAGCACGCCATTGTTCAACTTCGATAACTAATTACCGCTTCGAACGGATAGGAAGCGTCTTCCATTCTTAAGGATGGAGGACGCTTTTCTTTTACTCTGCGATTCTGTATACTGAGCGAAATAAGCTTCGAGAACGGGGGATATTAGACCATGGTCACCGCTTGGGATGAATGGCTTCGGTGGCGGGCCGAGCAGAAATATACGACGCTTCCGGTCGTGATGGAGCTTTCGCTGCGGGAGGAAGCAAGCGGCATTTTGTCCTGGGAGGAAGCATGGCAGGACGCCTCGCCGTACGCGTTCGTGCTGGAGAGCGGCAAGGACGGGCGGTACACCTACTTGGGTCTTCATCCGGACAGCGTTATCCGCGGCAAAGGCAACCAGGCGGAATCGGTCGCGTTCCGCGGTCTGGACGAGCAGACGCCGGAGCGTAAGGCTTGGAAGGGCAAGCCGCTCGAGGTTGTGCGCGCTTGGATGAGCGACGGCTGCGGGCCGCGGCTGGAGGGCGAAGACGCGCCGAAATGGCTGGGCGGCTGCGTCGGCTATTGGAGCTACGACATTGTGCGGAGCATCGAGAGGCTGCCGGAGATCGCGGCGGATGATCTGGCGCTGCCGGACTATTTGTTCCTTCGCATGAACGAGATATGGATTATCGACTATAAGAAAAGCGTTGTCTATTGCGTGGTCCATAGTCCCGTCGCGTTCGGCTGCTCGGAGGAAGAGCTGAGGGCTGTCTATGACCGGGCGGTGCAGCGCGCCGAAGGCATGGCCGATTACTGGCTCACCTGGTTCGAGGAAGACAAAGCTCGTGTGCGGGCGGAGAAAGCAAGGGCCGAGCGTCTGGCCGTGATGGAGAGAGAGTCTCTCCATATCGATATTGAAGCTTTTGGCGGGATTACGTCTCCAACTTCAAAAGAGAGCTATATGGATGCGGTGCGGGCGATCCAGCGGTACATCGGGCAGGGGGACGTCTTTCAGGTGAATCTCTCGCAGAGGCAGACGCGCCGCACGGAGAAATCGCCGGAGGAGCTGTACGAATGGCTGCGCCTCGTCAATCCGTCCCCGTACATGGGCTTCTTGCGCTGTCCGGACTTCCAGCTTGTATCGGCGTCGCCGGAGCTGCTCGTAGAGCTGAGGGGCCGCACGCTTGCCACGCGACCCATCGCGGGTACGCGGCGCAGAGGCCGCACGGAGGAAGAGGAGCAGCGGTTCGCGGAGGAGCTGCGGACGAACGAGAAGGAGCGCGCGGAGCATATTATGCTCGTTGACCTGGAACGCAATGACCTTGGCCGAATCTCGACGTACGGAACGGTGAAGGTGAAAGAGCTGATGGTCATCGAATACTATTCCCATGTCATGCATCTCGTCTCGCAAGTAGAAGGAGAGCTCGCCGAGGGGAAGGACGCCTATGACGTGATCGCGGCGACGTTCCCGGGCGGGACGATTACAGGGGCGCCCAAGATCCGCACGATGGAGATCATCGAAGAGCTGGAGCCGGTTCGCCGAGGGCCGTATACGGGATCGTTGGGATGGATTGACTACAATGGCGATATGGAATTTAATATTATTATTAGAACGATGGTTTTGAAGGAAGGCGAGGTTCATATCCAAGCGGGTGCGGGTATCGTCATCGATTCCGATCCGGAGCGGGAGTATGTTGAATCGCTTAGCAAGGCGAAGGCGTTATGGAAAGCAATCGAGTACAGCGAACGGCATTCTGGGAGAGACAGCTAGGCAGCATAGTTTAGAACAGGGCCGGCGGGAAGCAGGGCAGGCCGAAAATTTAGAATAGAAGAGGGGATGCGGAGCATGATACTCGTAATTGACAATTATGATTCGTTCACGTACAACCTGGTGCAGTACTTGGGAGAGCTGGGCCAAGAGATCGTTGTGAAGCGGAATGACGAGATTGACCTGAAGGGGATCGAAGAGCTGGCGCCCGATCATATCTTGATCTCGCCGGGCCCTTGCTCGCCTAACGAGGCGGGAATCAGCTTATCGTTGATTGACCATTTCAAAGGCAAGGTGCCGATCCTCGGCGTATGCCTCGGCCATCAATCGATCGGACAGGCCTTCGGCGGCGAGGTTGTGCGCGCGGAGAAGCTGATGCACGGCAAGACATCGCCAATTCTGCATGACGGCAAATCGATTTTCGAAGGGATGGAGTCTCCGTTTACGGCGACGCGCTACCACTCGCTCATCGTGCGCCGCGAGACGCTGCCGGACTGCCTTGAGATAAGCGCAGAGACGGCGGAAGGCGAAATTATGGGGCTTCGCCACAAGGAATATGCGATCGAAGGCGTTCAATTCCATCCTGAATCGATCATAACGGATCACGGCCATACGATGCTTCGCAACTTTCTGAAGCACCGGTCCGGCGTCCTGCAATGACGATGAAGGTTGGCTGGAACGGCAAAACCGTACAAGCCCATGAAGCTGTGATCTCGGTATATGATCACGGCTTTTTGTACGGTTTGGGGTTGTTCGAGACGTTTCGCACATACGGCGGCCGCCCGTACCTGCTGGAGCGGCATCTCGACCGTTTGCGCGGAGGCTGCGCGGAGCTGGGCATCCGATTCGGGATGAGCGCGGATGAGGTCTTCGCGTGGACAAGCGAGCTGCTGCGGGAGAACGGCCTTGCGGACGGATACGTGCGTCTGACCGTCAGCGCCGGGGAAGGCGCGCTCGGGCTGCCGACGGGGGACTATGAGCAGCCGAATGTGATCCTGCTCGTGAAGGAGCTGCCTCCGGCGAATGATGAGCTCCTCATGCGCGGGAGAGAGCTGCGGCTGCTTCGCACAAGGCGGAATACGCCCGAGGGCGCCGTCCGCTTCAAGTCGCTGCATTATATGAACAATATTATCGCAAAGCGGGAGCTGTTGGGGCAGGCGGGGCAGGCTTCGGCTCCGGCGCCCAATGCGGAAGGGCTGATGCTGACCGAACAGGGATTTCTGACGGAGGGCATTGTCAGCAATCTGTTTTTTGTGCAGGACGGCGTCGTGCGTACGCCATCCATCGACACCGGCATCCTGCCCGGCGTAACGCGTCAGCGCGTGCTGGAGCTGTCTCTGACCGCCGGTCTGCCGGCAGAGGAAGGATATTACCGCTGGGAAGACCTGCTGCAGGCGGAAGAAGTCTGGATGACCAACTCGATCCAGGAGCTGATCCCGATCACGACGCTATCGGACCCCGCCGGCGAACGGTCACAGGTCAGCGGAGGCCAAGCCGGTCCGATCGCTCGCCGCCTGCTGGCGCTCTATCGCGAGGATACGGCCCGTTAATTGCCGGGTCGGCAGGGAATGCTAAGGTGGCGAAGGGTTTAAGAGGCCGGCGTAGACGAGCTAGTGGCTGCGTGGCAGCTCTTCGTTCAAAGGCCTCTTCGTCTTCGTGTGGACGGGGAGTACGCAGCCTTAGTAGGTCGAAATAGAGTAGGTAGTGGAGGAACGAGAATCACGTGGTGCTCCAAGCCGCAAATAGCAACAGGGTGCGTCGAGAGAGTGGAGAGTCGGCATTTCCATTCAAGAGTACCTCGGGTCTCGTCAATTGGTCTTCCCGGGCAGTTAAGTCAGATCAGAAAGTCAGATCAGAATGTCTAAAGTGCGCCGAGAGTGTGTACGGTTCGGAATAGCCGGAGTAGAGGAGTAACTAGTGCTACGTCTCACGATCCAAGCAACAAAGTGCCGGGTTAAGTGTCTAAAGTGCGCCGAGAGTGTGTTGAGTTAGGAATAGCCAGGAAGGATAGAGGAGTAACTAGTGCTACGTCTCGCGTTCCAAGCAACAAAGTGTCGGGTGAAGCGTCTAAAGTGCGCCGAGAGTGTGTACAGTTCGGAATAGCCGGAGTAGAGGAGTAACTAGAGTACAGAGTACATAAGGCGGCTCAAGCCCGAAAAGTCGGTTCGCAGTTGCCCTCCAATTCGCACACATTGCCATCAGCTGCTCGCCGCTTGCTATAAGGACAAAAGTACACTTATTTTCTGCGGAATGAGGCGTTTGGGGAGTAATAGAGCCAAGAATACACCTATTTTCGTCGTTTTCCCCCACTATCCTACATATGCCTTGAAATAAGTGCACTTTTGTCGCTATTTCGTATACTGCGGACAGCGGCGCTCCATTACGTGCACTTTTGTCCTTATTTGGCGGGTCGCGACCGAAGTGTGGGCTATGTTACCGTTACATTGGCGTCGGGACGATCATTGCAGCAATATTACGGTTACAGTTGCGTTAGTCGGCAGTAGAGCGGGCAGCTGCAACGTTTGGCGGCAGACATCAGTAGCGGAAACGCGTCTTACATTCACGCTATCTTGCATTTACATATTTTTATGAAATCCGTTTATGACCGGGTAAGCTACAGAGAGAAAGGAGAGACGGCATTCTATGAAAGAAAAAGTGACCTTCTGGGAGCGGTCCTACGACTTGGGCGGCGGTGTGAAGCTGGAGCTGGGAAAGCGTACGCTCGTGATGGGGATTTTGAACGCGACGCCGGATTCGTTCTCGGACGGCGGGCGTTATCTGCATGTCGAGAAGGCGCTCGAGCATGCGAAGCAGATGGTGGAAGCGGGGGCCGACATCCTCGACATCGGAGGCGAGTCGACGCGGCCGGGCTTTGCGGCGGTGAGCGTCGACGAAGAGCTGAGCCGCGTCCTGCCCGTTATTACGGCCATACGCGAAGCGCTGCCGCAGGTGCCGCTGTCCATCGACACCTACAAGGCGGCAACAGCGCGCCAGGCGCTCGAAGCGGGCGCGCATATCATCAACGACATCTGGGGTCTCAAGCACGACCCCGACATGGCCGCCGCAGCGGCGGAATATGGCTGTCCCGTCATCATCAGCCATAATCGCCACGCCCGGGACTACAACGACTTCGTCCCGGACGTGCTCGCCGACCTGCGAAGCAGCGTCGCCATCGCTCACAACGCCGGCGTCGCCGACGACCGGGTCTGGCTGGATCCCGGCATCGGCTTCGCCAAAACCTACGAAGACAATCTCGAGCTTCTCGATCGTCTGGATGAACTGACCGCGCTCGGCTACCCGGTGCTGCTCGGCACCTCGCGCAAACGCTTCATCCAGCAGACGCTGGGCTCGCCGGCTGATGATGTCGTGGAGGGCACGGCGGCGACCGTCGCCCTCGGCATCGCGCGCGGCGCGCAGATCGTCCGCGTCCACGACGTCCGCGCTATCAAGCGGACCGCCCTCATGGCGGACGCCATCCTCTATCGCGCACGCCAATAGAGCGGGGAGCGCCGCGAATCAGCCGCACAGACGCAAATCTATACGCATGCGCAATAACGCGAACAAGAGGGCGAGTACAGAACTCCGAAGCCCGCCCAAGGAAGGAGTAACACCATGGATCGAATGAACGTGCGGGGAATGAAATTTTACGGCTATCATGGCGTGTTCCCTGAAGAGAATAAGCTGGGCCAGCAATTTTACGTCGATATCGATTTGACACTGGACCTTGCGCAAGCCGCAGATACCGATGACTTGACCTATACCGTCAATTATGCGGAGCTGCATACCCTGGCCAAAAAGATCGTCGAGGGCAAGCCCTTCAAGCTGATTGAAGCGCTGGCCGGCCACATTGCATCGCGTGTGCTGGAAGCTTATACTAGTGTCATTGAAGTGACCGTTCGGGTCACGAAGCCGCATCCGCCCTTCGATATTCACTTCGATGGCGTGACGATCGAGCTTTCGAGAAAGCGGGATGCTAATGGCCGAATCATACGAGCATAATCAGCCCGAGACGGAAGCCTACATCGCGTTAGGCTCCAACATGGGCGACCGGGAAGAGCTGCTGCAGGAAGCGATCCGCCTGCTGGACGATCATCCCGATATCCGCGTCACCCGCGTCTCGGGCATATACGAGACGGATCCGGTCGGATATACCGACCAGCCTTCTTTTCTGAATATGGTGATTGCCGTTCAGACCCTTCTTACGCCGGTTCAGCTGCTTCACGTGCAGCTGGGGCTAGAGAAGCGCCTCGGGAGAATTCGACATGAACGTTGGGGACCAAGAACCATTGACCTCGATCTTCTCCTATACGATAATGTCAGAATGGATCACGAGGAGCTGACGCTGCCGCATCCGCGTATGATGGAGCGGGCGTTCGTGCTTGTGCCTTTACATGACGTGCTGGCGGAGACGCATCCGCTGCATAGGGAGGTACAGGAGGCGGCGCATGCGTCGCTTCAGGGAAGAAAGGAAGGCATCACGTTATGGAAAACAACCAATTGGCGCAGCGCGTCAGAGCTTTTCGGAAGCTGAAAGGCTACACACAGCTAGAGCTGGCCAAGGAGCTTGGCGTATCGGTTGCTGTACTAGGATCACTGGAGCGAGGCACGAGAAAGAATGACCCCAAGCTGCTGAACCATATCGCCAAGACGCTGGGAATCAGCTATGAGGAGCTCATGACCAAGGAGGACTAAGGAGAGGCATGCTGAAAATCGGTGACATCAAGATGAAAAACAGAGTCGTGCTGGCGCCGATGGCAGGCGTGTGCAACCCGGCATTCCGACTGATTGCAAAAGAGTTCGGCACTGGCCTTGTATGCGCGGAGATGGTAAGCGACAAAGCGATACTGCACGGGAATAAGCGCACGATGGAGATGCTGTTCGTGGATGAGAGGGAGAAGCCGCTCAGCCTGCAGATCTTCGGAGGCGACCGTGCGTCGCTGGTTGAAGCGGCGAAGGTCGTCGACAAGCAAACCAACGCCGACATTATCGATATCAATATGGGGTGCCCGGTGCCGAAGGTGACCAAGTGCGATGCTGGCGCCAGATGGCTGCTGGACCCTAACAAAATATACGAGATGGTATCCGCCGTCGTGGACGCCGTCGACAAGCCGGTCACCGTCAAAATGCGTATCGGCTGGGACGCCGAGCATATTTATGCCGTGGAGAACGCGCAAGCGGTTGAACGGGCGGGCGGCAGCGCTGTCAGCGTGCACGGCCGCACGCGGGAGCAGCTTTATACGGGCAAAGCGAACTGGGACATTATAAAAGAAGTCAAAAACGCCGTTTCCATCCCGGTAATCGGCAACGGGGACGTCGTGACGCCGGAGGATGCTAAGCGAATGCTGGACACCACGGGCGTTGACGGCGTCATGATCGGCCGCGGAGCGCTCGGTAATCCGTGGATGCTGTACCGCACGATTCAGTATCTGGAAACGGGAGAGCTTCTCGGCGATCCGACGCCGCGCGAGAAGATGGCGGTCGCGATCCTTCATTTAGACCGCCTCATCGCGCTCAGAAGCGAGGCTGCTGCCGTCCGCGAGATGCGCAAGCATCTGGCTTGGTACTTGAAGGGCTTGCCTGGCGGCGCGCGCGTGAAGGACGTTATTATGGAAGAGACGGGACGAGACCGTATGGTTGCGATTCTCGAGAATTATATCAGCTCGCTTGAGGAAGAGGCCGATGCAGCGCCAACGGCGAGCCTAACCGCCAGCTCATCCGAGCTGGAGGAAGTTGTGCACTAAAAAAATAAAGACGCGAGTCGGCGGTTATTCGACAAGGGATGACAATAACCGCTTGCCGGCGTCTGTCCTTTTATGCGGAGAAAGTGAAACGTTTTCAAACGCTTAGATGGCTTTGATTGACATTCAGGATACCTTGCAATATAATCGTGCAATATAATCTAACAATGGATATGAAAGCCTCCATTCCTCAGCTGTCAGCAGGTAATGATAGGCATCATGCGTAATATATTAAGTATCAGTGAATTCATACACGGTATGAAAAATTAGTCACACGACAGGAGAATCGGAAAGATGAACGATAAGCAAATCATTCTGACTCAGGACGGTTTGAAGAAGCTTGAAGAAGAGCTGGAGAATCTCAAGTCGGTCAAGCGTCGTGAAGTAGCCGAGCGTATTAAGATCGCTATCGGATATGGCGATATTAGCGAGAACTCCGAGTATGAGGATGCGAAGAACGAACAAGCCTTTATCGAAGGCCGGATCATCACGCTTGAGAAAATGCTCCGCAACGCCCGTATTATTAACAACGACGAGATTGATATCGATACGGTCAGCATCGGTTCGATCGTAACCGTAGAAGATTTGGAGTTCGGCGATACGATGGAGTACGCGATCGTCGGAACGGCGGAATCGGATCCGCTGCAGAACAAAATTTCGAACGAAAGCCCCGTTGGCAAAGCGATTCTAGGCAAGAAGAAAGGCACGGTCGTGGAAGTAAACGTACCAGCGGGCATTATTCAATATAAAATTGTCGATATCAAAAAATAAGGTGCGCTATAACGTTTTCGAAAGCTTCCTTGCAGGAAGCTTTTTGAGCGTTATTTGAACGATTGCGCCAAGTGTCAAGGAGATGAACATACGTGGAACATGAGAACCAAAACAACGAGCAGGAGCTGAGCGAGCTTCTGCAAATCCGCAGAAACAAGCTGGACGAGCTACGGGGCTTAGGCGTCGACCCGTTCGGACAGAAGTTTAACAGAACGCATAATGCGAAAGAGATTTTGGAAGCTTACGAGGGCAGCAGCAAGGAAGAGCTGGAGTCGCAGGCAATCGAGGTAAGCATCGCCGGCCGTATTATGCAGAAGCGCGGCATGGGCAAAGCCGGCTTTGCTCACATTCAAGACCTGACCGGCCGTATTCAAATCTACGTGCGCAAAGACTCCGTAGCGGAGAATAAATTTGCGGCGTTCGATATGCTGGATATCGGAGACATCGTAGGCGTACACGGCGTTGTGTTCAAAACGAACACAGGCGAGGTGTCCGTAAAGGCGCTTGACGTCGAGGTGCTCACCAAATCGCTGCTACCGCTGCCGGACAAGCATCATGGCCTGAAGGATGTCGAGCTGCGCTACCGCCAGCGCTACGTGGATCTGATCGTCAATCCGGACGTTCAGCAGACGTTCATCGCCCGTTCGAAAATCATCCAATCGATGCGCCGCTACCTAGACTCTCTCGGGTATTTGGAGGTTGAAACGCCTACCCTGCATTCGATCGCGGGCGGAGCGGCGGCTCGTCCGTTCATTACGCACCATAACGCGCTGGACATGCAGCTGTACATGCGGATCGCCATCGAGCTTCATCTGAAGCGCCTGATTGTAGGCGGACTGGAGAAGGTGTACGAGATCGGCCGCGTTTATCGGAACGAAGGCATCTCGACCCGCCACAATCCTGAATTTACAATGATCGAGCTGTACGAAGCTTACGCTGACTACAAAGATATTATGGCGCTGACCGAGAACATGATCGCCCATATCGCGAAGGAAGTGCTTGGCACGACCAAAATCAAATACCAAGGCCATGAAGTCGATCTGACGCCGCCTTGGCGCCGCGTAAGCATGGTTGACCTGGTGAAGGAAGTAACCGGCGTTGACTTCGGCGTACAGATGAGCGACGAAGAAGCGCATGCTCTTGCGAAGGAGCACAAAATTCCGGTTGAACCGCATATGACGTTCGGCCACATCCTGAACGCTTTCTTCGAAGAGCGCTGCGAAGCGACGCTTATTCAGCCGACGTTCGTTACCGGCCATCCGGTCGCGATCTCGCCTCTTGCGAAGAAGAGCGAGGCGGACCCGCGCTTTACGGACCGTTTCGAGCTGTTCATCGTAGCCCGCGAGCACGCGAATGCCTTCACCGAACTGAACGACCCGATCGACCAGCGCGAGCGTTTCGAAGCGCAGCTGGAAGAGAAGGAGCAGGGCAACGACGAAGCGCATGAGATGGACGAAGACTTCATCCGCGCGCTGGAATACGGCATGCCGCCTACCGGCGGTCTCGGCATCGGCATCGACCGTCTGGTCATGCTGCTTACCGACTCCCCGTCAATCCGCGACGTTCTGCTATTCCCTCACATGAGGGAGCATCGTTCGGCCGAATAATCGACATCTCTTAAAGGAAAGTCCCGCATTGCGGGGCTTCAGGCTGTCGAGAAAGTCTCGACAGCCTTTCATATGTTTAATTATTTTAAGACGACACCGCGTTAATGTTGTATAATATAATTAACAATAACTGAACGGTAGGTGTCGCTGATGCTGCGATCTAATC
>NZ_QXQA01000018.1 GCF_003583765.1 Paenibacillus nanensis | reverse complement strand
TCTTTCAGAAGCTTTGTAACAGTATTTTCAAGTAGATCAGTAAACAGATTTTCGGGTATAGTAGTCATTGAGTAGGGTCCTCCTTCGGTGACTTCAGCAATCCCGAGGATACCCTACTTTTTTGTGTTCTGTGAAGAACCAAAACTTGGTACACAACTTATTTTACGTCATCCGAACTCTGATCACTTCCGCCAGATAATCACGCGTGGCGTTACTATTCGCTCAAACTCAGCCCTCTTCCACCAGTTATTCTCGTGTGGCGTTACTATTCGCTCAAACTCTGCTCACTTCCGCCAAATAATCACGCGTGGCGTTACTATTCGCTCGAACTCTGCTCACTTCCGCCAATAATCACGTGTGGCGTTACTATTCGCTCGAACCCAAACCGCTAACACCGATTATCACGTGTGGCGTTACTATTCGCTCAAACTCAGCCAACTCCCACCAGTTAATCTCGTGTGACGTTACTATGGCGCAAACCCAGCAAAGCAGCATCACGTCCACCACAAAATATAAAAACGCCAAACCGCAAATGCGGCCGGCGTTCTTCACAATTATGCGATTCGGGTCAGACACCCATCTTTTTCCGCTGATTGTTAACCTTTTTCGTATTCTGACTCTTCAGCTCCTGAGTCCCTGTTGAAAGATGTTTCTGTCCCGGCTTTGCACCAGCCGCATTTTGCTTTTTCTGCGCAAGAAGCTGCTTGGCGCGTTCGGCTTGCGACATCGGCTTCGCTTGCTGCGCTGCTGCTTCGTTATTTTCATTTGCAGACATAGACTCACCTCACTTTATGCTCCACATGCTTCCTATTCTACTACACTTATAAACCGCGTAAAAGAGCCTTTAGACAGTATCGCCCGATCAATGATCCGGAATGATGCCTCAGCAAGCCGCGATTCCATGTCCTCCGTCGCGACAATAACGGCTCTGTCCGCCATTCGTCTTACAGCACGCAGCATCTCCAGCGCTTCCTCAGCCAAAAGAACGGAACATAAATTATAAGGAAGGTCTACAATCGCGGCGTCGTAATGCTCCGTCTCATCCTTCATATCGCCAAGTCTCACCACGTCCGGATACCCGAAGTGGTTTAAGTTGTTGCGCGCGCCCCGAACAGCAAGCGGGTTTGCGTCGATCCCGGCAATGCGCATGCCCATCGACAGCGCTTCAATGATTACCGTGCCCATTCCGCAGCATGGATCGATAAGCCGCACCGCGTCCGGATGCGCGGAACCGGCGGCGATGTTAACAAGCGCCCTGGCCGCCCTAGTCGGGAGTGCGGTCGAATAGTTTTGCGGCTTATGTTGATGCCGAAGCCATAGAGCTTCGTTCTCTTCACAGGGGCCGAACAGCCATTGTCCCTTGTACTTGCTGAGGCCGAATAAGAGCTCCGGCTTTTTCATATCCGCTTTCCCCTGCAGACGCGCTCCCGCAAGCCGCTCCAGCTCGCGCTGTTCCCTGTAATCGAAGGGCTCGTCCCCTTGCATGTACAGCACCTTAAAGGTTCGCCCGTGAAGGAGAATGTCAGGCAGCCGCTCGAGCAGCTCCTGCAAATTCGCGTCGGCGAATCGCTTCTCCAAGCGCCGCTTAAAAAATGGACTGCGGTTCACATCGGGCGGCTGATCCGATACGACATATGCGGTTCCGCTGCCGATCGCCGCATCGCCATCGCCGCCAAGCATGGAGCGAAGCTCAAGTCCGCATAGCTCCGCCTCATCCTCATGTCTGGCGTATGTATACAGGACTTCCATCCTTACTTGAACTCCCTGTCTCCGCCTGCTGGAACAGCCTCCGCCTGGGCTTCCGATTCTTTCGACGCAGCCGCATGATCCATCGCATGATACGTTTCGAACGGCTCCACCTCCGCCGAGAGCTCTGCGGTCCGTTTTTCTAAAGCTTTAACGGTTCTTTGCAGCCGGAATATCCGAATCATGCCGAACAAACCGACGGTCAAGCCGCCTAGCAGCGTTGAAACCAAAATAACAAGGATAAGCGGAGTTGAGGTTTGAGCAAATAAGAAATTAACTTGAACCGGCTCTACGTTAATCACGGCAAATATCGCGATGATGAGCGCAAAGGCAAACGCTGAAATAAGCATTCCTTGCCCCTTCATGGAACCCCTCCTAGAAGCCTCTTTTGTACTGCTCGGGAACTTGATCCCGGATACTGCCTCCGGTAGCCTGAATCGCATGCAGCGCCCAATAGGGATCGCGCAGCAAACCCCTGGCGACGGCGACGAGATCGGCTTTGCCTTCAGTCAGGACACTGGACGCCACGGATGGGTCCTCAAGCAGGCCTACGGCGATTACCGGCACGCCAACCGCTTCCTTGATCGTGTGAGCCGCATGAACCTGATAGCCAGGCTCCGGCTTTATAAACCGCGATGGACTTGGGGCGCCTTCACCCCCCGTCGAAATGTGAAGCATATCGACGCCGGCTTCCACATATGCGCGGCACAGATCAATGCCGTCATTCAGGTCATACCCGTCCTCCGCGTATTCCAATGCCGAAATGCGGAAAATAAGCGGCATATCTTCCGGCATATGCTTCTTCACTTCTTGGATGACTTCGCGGCCGAACCTCGTCAAATCCTGGCCGTACTCATCCTCGCGCTTATTGGTTCTCGGCGAATGAAATTGATGAATCAAGTAGCCGTGCGCTCCATGAAGCTCGATCGTGTCAAAGCCGGCTTCAATCGCCCTGCGGGCAGCGTCCCCGAACTTCTTCACCATCGCCCTCACTTCTTCTGTCGTCAAAGCGCGGGGCGTTTTGTATTTCTCGTCAAAAGCAATCGCGGATGGCGCTACCGGCTCAGCCGCATCCTCCGCTTTTCGTCCCGCATGAGCGATTTGAATCCCGATTTTGGCGCCGTGCTCATGCGCTCCGTCGACGATTCTTTTAAGCGCGGGTATATGTGCGTCCGACCATAATCCCAAGCAGTTGTCCGTAATGCGGCCGTCCGGCTCAACATCGGTCATCTCGACGATAATTAATCCGATTCCGCCGACCGCCCTGGACACATAATGCACATAATGCCAATCTGTTGCGATTCCGTTCTTCTTTTCCACGCTGTATTGGCACATAGGCGCCATGACCGTGCGATTGCGCAGCGTAAGACCTTTTATCGAAAACGGTGAGTCCAGCGTATAAGCGTTCACCATATCCCATGCCTCCTCATCTTCAATACTCATGCTTACCTTGTTAATGTACCATATTCTG
Organism: Paenibacillus nanensis; assembly: GCF_003583765.1. GTDB lineage: Bacteria > Bacillota > Bacilli > Paenibacillales > Paenibacillaceae > Pristimantibacillus > Pristimantibacillus nanensis. The sequence continues at coordinate 127,724 of NZ_QXQA01000018.1, read as the reverse complement.
CACACAGCAAACAAAAAAAGACCCCCTGACGGAGATCTTTCCACTACGCTGTGCGAAATGCGCCTTCGGCCGCCGTAACGGTCTCGCAGCCTAAATATTCGTGCAGTCTGCCGCGGTAGACCAGCTCGAGCTGCGGGTTCTGCTGCAAATCTCCCGGCTTCACAAGGAGCGGAGACTTATCGACGAGACTCATGCCGCCTCTTTCGAACAAGGTCGCAACGAATTGAGAGCAGAAGTACGCATATCTTCTCTCCCACTCAATGTTGAACAACACGCCCAGGATGCCGACTAAATTATATTTGTACAATTCCTGGTACTGCACAAAATGCTGCACTTGCGAACGAATGCTAGTATACGTCGACTGACTAACCTTGCACCGGTAGAGCGCGCAATTGGAATCGCTAAAAAATTCGCCGCGCACATTTTCCCGCACAAATCCTGCAAAAAATGGGTTGTTCGGATTTTTCCGGCCGAAGCTGTACACTTCGTTCAAATCTTCATCGAACGCGATGGAAGCGTGGTTAAGAGGATCCTTGGTAAAGGAACGAATGATTCTCGTAAAAACAGTTCCGGTGTCTGTTAAAAGGATATATATATCTTTCTCTCTGTTCATGTTCTACTGACCTCCACATGAAAGAACTTCTTCTTGTATTTACTTTAAGCCAGATGGGTTCATAACATAACCTTCTTAAGTAATAGACGACCCCACGACTTTAGTCCAGTTATGCTTGCGTCACATGATAGAGAAAATGTGAATATTTTTTGAACGGCGGCTAATTCATTTCCATTCTAATGGATTTCTCACCTTTACTCAACCTGTAAGCGAAAAAGAATTCTCGAAAATTTTGCAAATACTGACAGCTGGCATGGTATAGTCATCAGTATGAAGAACAAACCGGAATATATCGACTCTACGCATGAACGGGTGACTGCTGATGGAATGGTTGGAGCGCTATCAAACGAATGTGAATGCTGTTTTTGCCTCAGCTCTTGAAAGAATCGAGGCTTTCCCTGCGCCTCTTAACGAAATCGGATTACGGTATGCGGCGAGCTTTGATCCCGCCAAGCATAACGGACAAGATTACATATGCGTGCTGCTTCCTTACTGGCTTCAGGACGCGACCGGAATCTCAGACGAGCAGTGCAATAGACTGACGCTTGCCAATGTATATGGCATGCTTTACTTTTTTATTCAAGATGATGTAATGGACAACCCGACTCAGACCTATGTAAAAGGAGAGCTCGCGCTTGCGAATTTGCTGCACCTCGAAATGTTAAGCGTCCTTCGCGGGTTGTTCCCCTCGGATAGTCCATTCTGGACCTATTACGGCCGATATATTACGACTTGGGCGGATTGTGTGATGAATGAGCATACTGCGAATTATTTCATCAACGACCCTATTCGCACCGCAGGCAAGGCCGGTCCAATCAAGCTGTCCAGCACGGGGGCTTGTCTCCTAGCCGGACGTGAAGAACTGATCCCGGTCATCGAGTCGGCAGTGGATCTCTCGCTGATGACGCTTCAAATGCTGGATGATTGGGCGGATTGGCGGATAGACTTCGCAGAGGGCAGCTATAACGGGTTGATTGCGATGGTCGCTCATGATGCTGGTATGCAAGCAGGCGAATTAACAAAAGAGAAGGTGGAGACACAAATCTATGTGCTTGGCTGCCTGAAACGATTGGCTGAGATAGCAAAACGAAATCATGATCTGATTTTAAAATTACAACTTCCTCTTCCTGACCTCGTTCGCTATCATGCCTATATGGTTGAGTTTCTAGTTCAAACAGCGGAAACGATTGAAAACCAAAAGCGCAAGCTGCTAGGCGGCGGTATAAATCGGTTTCTCTCTTAATCGATTCGGCGGAAAACCATATAGGTTCATTCCATAAAGCTTGAACTTCATCCTAGGTTCAAGTTTTATTTATGTAGAAAGAACCAGCATATCGAATTCGATAGTTCAATCAGACTAGTAAAAAAGTGGTAGAATTTGTCGAATTATCGTGATACACTAAATTTGGTAATGCGATACATATTTGAGAGGATGATTCTTTTGGCGAACAATGAGCAAGAACTCCGCGAGAAGATTATTACAAAAGCTTGGTCCGACCCCTACTTCAAAGAAAGACTTATCGCTGATCCAAAAGGGGCGATTGAAGAGGCATTCGGGGTAATCATTCCAAACGAAGTGAACATAAAAATACTGGAAGAAACCGAGGATACTTATTACCTCGTTCTGCCTCAAAAACCTTCCGATCTTCTTCAGAATTCCGTTCAAGGACCAATGTGGGTGTAAAACGTAGCGCCGAGGCTAGCTGATAGCATCGGCGCTTTCCATTGCCGCGGGAATCGATATGTATGCCTTCGTTCCCCGCCCTTTCTCACTTTCATAAGTGATTTCGCCTTGCATGGCTTCAATAATGCGATAGGTCACCATTAGCCCTAGACCCGTTCCCTTTGTCTTCTTCGAATAGTACGGCTCGCCCAGACGTTTAAGATCTTCCGGTTCTATACCTTCTCCATTATCCTCGATACAGATTAAAATTTTATTCGAATGGTCCAGCCTCTCTGCGCGGATGGAAATTTGGCCGTTTTCTCCTAACGCTTCAATACTATTTTTTATCATATTGATCAAGGCCTGCTTAAGCTTAGAAGAATTGCCGCGTATATAAATATGCTCCTGAACCTGTACTCTAAGAACACCGCCCTGCATGGAGATGAGTGGCATGACAATTGCTTTGATCTGATGAATTTCTTCCGACAGATTCAGGTAAGTCGTAAGATCGACCCCCGGCTTGGCGAAAGTAAGGAAGTCCGTAATGATCTCGGATGCCCTGTCCAATTCGCTGATCGCTAGATTCATGTAGGTTTTATTTTTATCGGGAGCCGCTCTATCCCCAAGCAACTGCAGGAAGCCCCTCGTGACTTGAAGCGGATTTCGCACCTCATGCGCAACGGAAGCCGCTAACTGACTAATCATCTCAATCTTTTCTGACCGTTGCAGCTCATTATTAAATATTTCCAGCTGCTTGGAATATTTGATCATCTGCCTGTAATTCTCTGTTACCTTCCTCACCAAAATGACGATAAGAGAAATGATAAAGAGGATGACCCCCACTTTCCAATAGAAGAATTGGTAATTGCGGCTGTTAATAAAATACCAAACCATCTCTCCTACACCGATAAAAGCAAATAGACTAAAACCACTGGTAAGGATAATCGCGTCCTTATTGCTCTGTCTGCAGAACTGAATTAAAAAAATGACCAAAACAACGATGCTGCAAATAAAGGATAATGCAAATAATGGCGTGCCGAACAACAAGTAGATATCATACACTTTGGGCAGCCAAATGCCGCATAACATGCACCCTAGGAAAACAAAAGCCAAGTAGGTATGCAGAATCCTGAATATCCGGATCAGTCCACGAGGACCTTTGCCAAAGACCTTTTCGAAAAAATAAAACAACGACGGAAGCAGCACCGACGACGCTACGTCGAACGAATAGTAAACTATGCGACCGTATTGCGAATAATTGGAGTGGAGAAAAGGTGAGTATGCGATAAGCATGAAGCCGATCGAAATGATAATGATGCTTAAAGAGTTCCACTCGGGAAACAGGGAACGGTTGAATAATACAACGCTTACAGACATAAATAATCCAATCAAGATGAGAGACGAGCCAAGAATGACGTCGAAAATGCCATTGTTCATGAATTTCTTCAACAAATGCTGATACTCGCCGATTGCAATGGATTCTTGCAAGCCTAATCGTTCAGTAGCAGAGCGAATATGGAGAAACACCGAAGCGCCCGCTTCGTCGCTTTCAATCGGAACGATTAACTGGTTCAAGTAATACGGATATACGCGAGAATGTTCGTAGACTAGCTTATGATTAACAAAAACTTGTATATTTTTGGCTAGCAGCTTCTCCATATAAATGGCCGATCTCATCTGCGGCAATTCCGGCAGCTCGATTCGAAGCCAAGCAGAAGTGACGCCATCCGGCGCGTTCGGATACTTGCGGCCCGCATGAACCGTTAGCCAACTCTCGTCACCCAATGCTTCTACCTGTTCGATACTTCTCTCGTCGCCCGGCTGTTCCCAAAGCATTTGCCATTTCGTGATCCGATCTGCATCCCCCTCCGAGTCTGCCGCGCTTGAGGATTGCGGCGCCAGGAGCAGTCCCGTAACGACTGCAGCGATAAATAAACGTATAAATATAAGCCGGGACGGAAGATTCATGTTCAACACCTCGGATCAACCTTCTTTTTATAAATTCTTATAAAAATCGACAATGTTCTGCAAATTTTTCCTATCTTTATTCTCTACTATCCCTATGAGAATAGCAACTACAGGAAAGCAGGATAAATAAAAAAATCCCCGCTCGTTTCATGAAGAAACGGCGGGGATTCCGGCGCCATGCCTATATCAATTTGCGTTTGATCGAAACCTTCCGAAGCATATAATAGTTCAGAGCAACGAGAGCTGCGGTTATGACGGCGAGCAGAACGGCCGAAAGCCCGAAGTTCCAGGCAGGCGGAGTGACGCTGAGTTCGAGGAGCTTTACAATCCCTGCCGAATCAGCAAGAATCTCCATTATAGTAATCGGAACAAACGACAATACGCTTATGATGACGCCAACCCGCCAATGGTAACGGTAAAACGCCGAGCCGATCAGCCATCCTGTGCCGGAATAGCCCGCAAAAAGGAAAAACTGCTCCACTAGCACCCGGAAAAACGGCGGATGCCCCATCTTGACCGTAAAACCGATCCAATCGACAACAAGACTTTCGAGCAAGGAGCCTGCCGCAAATACAAGAGAGCTGAGCAGCGCCAAGGCTGCCATTAACATCGTGCTCCCTGCTACGAAATGCTTCCGCGTTACGCCGTTGGAAACAAAGCTTGCCAGTGATACAGGGGTCATCAATATTCCGATAACGAGTAAAAAGATTTTCGGCGAGAACCCCCCGCTTTCCAGCCAATAGCTTTCATCCAAGCTTTCGATTTTTTCCGGTCCCGCGCTATACATGAAAATACAGATAACAATCATGGCCAAAACGAAGATAAGCCAATACCACAGAAGCGTCCAACGGTGTGTCGACCAGAGCTGCAGAGCGACATTCACGGCAGGATGTTTTTTGGTTTGCGGCGCTCCTATCATCGCTTACCGCCTCCTTTTTTCGTTAAATGAACAAATAAATCCTGGAGCGGAACCGGGCCTAGCTCAAGTCCCTGCGCATGTGCCTGCCGCTCTCTCTCCGGCCCAAGCTCGCCGTAAACCGTTACCGATTTCATTCCGCCCAGCCGCTGCTCGCCGAGAATATTAAGCCCGGCGGCAAATTCGTCGACAAGCGCAGCCGGTCCCGTAACGGATACGCCGCGCTGGCGAAGCGACTCCGTCTCTTCCTGAAGCAGAAGCCGCCCCTGATCGAGTATGATCACTTCCTCAAACAGGTTGCTGACTTCATCGATCAGATGCGTGGATAAAATAAAGGTTCGCGGATGCTCCATATAATCCCGAAGCAGCTCCTCGTAGAAGGAGTAACGGGAAGGAGCGTCCATCCCGAGGTACACCTCGTCGAAAATCGTAATCGGCGCCCGGCTCGCGAGACCGACCGCGACGCCAAGCGCGGACTTCATGCCTCTCGATAGGCTTTGAATCCGCTTCTTCTGCGGGAGCTGATAATGCTCAAGCAGCCGCTGCGCCATCGCCTCATCCCAGTTAGGCCAGCAGCTGGCCGCCAATTTAACCGCGTCCTTAACGCGGTAGCCTTCCGCGATATGGCCATTCTCTTGAATAAAACAAACCTGGTTTACAATCGCCGCATTCTCAAACGGCGCTTCTCCTCCAATTCGAACCTCGCCCTCCGACTGCTCGCGGAAGGAGGCCAGCACGGAAAGCAAGGTTGTTTTACCGGAGCCGTTGCGTCCGAGCAGCCCGTAAATTTTGCCTCCCGGCAGCTTTAGGCTCACCCCATCGACTGCCTTCTCTCTGCCATAGCTTACGCCAAGACCTTTCACTTCGATATCCAGGGTCATTGATTTCCCTCCTCCCTTTGCTTCTCAAGATGCTTCAAAATGTCCGCGAGCGGAACGCCGATCCGCCGCGCCTCTTCGACCATCCGGTCAACGACCTCTTCGAAGAAACGGTCTCTCCTCGCCTCAAGCAGCGTGCTTCTTGCCCCTGTACTGACAAACATCCCAATCCCTCTTTTCTTGTACAAAATGCCTTCCTCGGTCAAAAGCTGAAAGCCCTTCGCCGCCGTAGCGGGATTAATGCGGTAGAATGCCGCGTATTGATTCGTTGACATGACTTGCTCTTCTTCTTTCAATGCGCCGCTGACAATATCGTCCTTTATCTGATCCGCGATCTGCTGATAAATAGGGCTTCGTTCATCAAACACGTCATCACCTCATTGCTTGTGTGGTTCATTACTTATGTAACTAACCATATAACGTTAGGATGAATTTGTCAAACCCATTTTGGGAAAAATTTGCGGAGTTGCGTATCGATGCGGATTTTCGTACGATTTGGGGACAAGTGCACGCATGAAAGGAGCGATATCCAACAATGGTCAAAACGGTTCATGTCGCGGGCGCGGTTATTCAGAACGAGCGCGGCGAAATCTTATGCGCCCTCCGCTCGGCTAGCATGTCCATGCCCGGGCTGTGGGAATTTCCGGGCGGCAAGCTGGAGCCCGGCGAATCGCCGCAAAGCTGTCTTGTCAGAGAAATAAAGGAGGAGCTGGGCTGCGAAATACAGGTGGGGGAGCTGATCGCGGATGCGGAGCATGAGTATCCTTCTATACGCGTTCATCTTTTGACGTATTATGCCGTGATTGTCGGCGGCGAGCCGGCCGCTCGGGAGCATGAGCGCCTGCTGTGGCTGCCGGCTTCCAGGCTTTTTGAGCTGGAGTGGGCGCCTGCCGATATTCCTACCGTAGAACGGCTGCTGTCCTGAAACAAAATCCGCTCCGTACTCGTTTATTCAGTAACAGCTTGATGTGGCGGAATAACCGGTAACAGTACGGATTAAAGGAGGCTGTTTCATGAGAAAAAAAGCGATTATTGCAGCATGCTTGACGCTCACCCTATGCGTTGCGGCTTCGCTTGAATGGACGAGGCCGAATGATGCGGCAGCCGCGCAAAGCGGCATTCAAGTTTTGATGGAAGGCAGACCGCTCTCCCTCTCCACTCCCGCCTTTATCGAGAACGGCTCTACCCTTGTCCCGGTCCGTGAAATCGCCGAAGCGCTCGGCGCAGAGGTGCAATATGCCGAAGCGGACGGCAAGCGGACTGTGCGGCTGACCCGCGGCGAACGCGAAGCGCTCCTAACGCTTGGGTCTAAGCAAATGGTAGCGGGAGGCAAGCGGATTCAGCTTGACGTCGAGCCCCGCTCTATACGCGATATAACGATGGTCCCGCTCCGGGCCATCTCGGAGTCGCTCGGCACTGTCGTTACATGGGACGGGATTAAGCGGATCGTCAGCATTGACGAGCCGCTGCAGCTGCCGACTGTCGGCACCGAGGATAAGCTGCTAGAGCTGCTGCACTCCGTACAGGGCGGCTCCTATGGGGTCCAAGAAATGGGCGGCGTCATTGTTGAAGAAGCGGCTGCAGCGCCTGCCGCCGATAAGGTAACTGCAACCGATTCCGGCAGCTCTGGAGACGATTCCGGTTCAAGCGGCGATCATTCGCGGACGATCGTACAGGTTGAAGGCGTAGACGAAGCGGATTGGGTCAAGACGGACGGTCATTACATTTATCAAATCAGCGGAACGCGCGTTATGATCGCGGATATATCCGACCCGGCAAAGCCTCGGCTGGCCGCGAAGCTGGAATACGGTCAACAAGAAGGCTTCCGTCCCCAGCAGCTCTATATCGACGAAGACCGCCTGCTCGTCATCGGGAACGTCGAAGCCTATGTGGTTTTTGAGGAAGGAACGACGGCCGTAAGCGGTACGGTCAGCAAGGCGACACCCGACAGCAAGATGATAATCGGACCTCCATCCATGTACAAAAGCGCAGTAAGAACGTATGTCTACGACTTGTCGGAAGACGGTGCTCCGACCTTAATAAGGCAGCTGGAGCAAGAAGGCAGCTACCTGTCGTCCCGGAAAATCGGCGACGCGCTGTATATGGTAACGAATAAGTACACGTATCCGATTTACGCGCTGCCTGCCGTCAAGGCGGATGGCGATGCAGCTGCGACAGAGCAGCAGGCGGAGGCTTCGAAGAAGCTGGCGGCCTCCTTCGAGCCGCTCTACCGTGATACCGCCGTATCGGATAAAGCGATGACCGTTAAGCTGAAGGACGTTCATTACTTCCCTAACCCGTCGGACAGCACGATGATGCTGGTCGGCGCGGTCGATTTGAACCAGGAGGACGGGCAGCTGCAGGTATCCGCTTATCTGGGCGCAGGCGAAACGATTTACGCCTCCCGTAACAATTTATACGCTGCGCAAACGGTGTACACGCAGGATGGCAGCCGGTTTAAACAGGAGACGAAATTTCATAAATTCCGGCTTGATCACGGAAATATTTTGTATATTAGCGAAGGCTCGGTTCCGGGACAGCTGCTGAACCAGTTTTCGATGGATGAGCACGAAGGCTACTTCCGCGTTGCGCTTACGAACGGCAACATGTGGGCATCAGGCGAAGGCGGCTCGACGAACAACGTGTACGTGCTGAACGAGAAGCTGGAGACCGTCGGCAAGCTGGAAGGTCTGGCTCCCGGCGAGCGGATTTATTCGGTCCGGTTCATGGGGAAACGGGCTTATATGGTCACCTTCCGCAATGTGGACCCGCTTTTTGCCATCGATCTCTCCAATCCGGTTAAGCCGGCGGTTCTGGGTCAGCTGAAAATTCCCGGCTACAGCGACTACCTGCATCCTTATGACGAGAACCATCTGATCGGCTTCGGCAAAGATACGGTCGAGCTTCCTTCAAAAGGCGCGGGGGCTGACGCCACTACCGCGTATTACCAAGGGCTCAAAATCGCTTTGTTTGACGTCAGCGACGTCAGCCGTCCGAAGGAGTTGTTCAAGGAGATCGTCGGCGATCGGGGGACGCACTCCGAGCTGCTTCAGGATCATAAGGCGCTGTTATTTTCGAAAGAAAAGGGACTTCTGGCATTCCCGGTCGAGCTGCATGAGCTAAGCGGCAAGGATTCTGTGGATAACGGCAGCTTCCCTGCCTACGGCGAGTTCACGTACCAAGGAGCTTATGTCTATGGCATCGATCTGAAGAACGGCTTCCAGCTTCGGGGACGAATCAGTCACTTGACGAATGAGGATCTGAAGAAAAGCGGCCAATACGGCTACGACTACAGGAAGCAGGTAAGACGGATTCTGTATGCCGGCAGCACGCTGTATACCATGTCGGAAGCTATGCTGAAGGCTAACGACATAGGCAGCTTAAAGGAGCAGGGCTCGCTGGATTATCCGTACGACCCTGACAGCGGCTATCGTTACAGTACGATACCTGTCCCAATGGACGTGATGCCGAGTGTCACCCCATAACCTATCCTTAAATCCGGCGCGGCTTGGCTGCGCCGGATTTTTTTCGGCTGAACCGAACTGCCGTTCATGAAATCTCCGCATAAGCGGGCGGCATTTCCCGTTTTCTGGTATAATAAGAACCATGTATAAATTTCAATAAAGGATGATGGCCATGTCCGATCACAACGACCGCGATGATCTGGCGGAACGCCGCCGGAACAAACTTAAAGTGCTGCAGTTTGACAAAGACGGTAAAGGGCTTGTGGAGACAGAAAAGCCAAAGGAAACGTTCTCGGACGTTGGCGGTCTCGATGCGGTGAAGAAAAAAATCCGCATGAACTTTATTCTTCCGCTCAAGCAGCCAGAGCTGTTCGCCGCATACGGCAAAGAAGCAGGAGGCAGCCTTCTGCTGTACGGCCCGCCGGGCTGCGGGAAGACGTTCCTTGCAAGAGCGATAGCCGGCGAGATTGACGCTAACTTTCTGCACATTGAGCTGCAGGCCATTCTCGGCATGTACGTAGGGCAGAGCGAAAGCAATCTTCACGATATTTTCGAGAAAGCAAGGGAGAACAAGCCCTGCGTTATCTTTATCGATGAGCTTGACGCCATGGGCGGCAGCCGCAATACGATGCGCCAGCATCATGACCGTATGCTGGTCAATCAGCTTCTCCTTGAGCTGGACGGCTTGCAGTCGTTCAACGACAACGTGTTTGTCATCGGCGCGACGAATACGCCATGGTATTTGGATTCCGCGCTGCGCAGGCCCGGCCGGTTCAATCATTTGATCTTTGTGCCGCCTCCGGAGGAAGCGGAACGCGAGACGATTCTGGGGCTGAAGCTGGCGGGGAAGCCGACGGACGGACTCGAGCTCGCGCGAATCGCGAGGGAGACTCGCCATTTCTCCGGCGCAGACCTGGAGCAGCTGGTCAAGGACGCCGTCGAAGCCGCGCTGGAGCGGACGCTCGAGACCGGCGACATCCAACCGATCACGCAGGACGACCTGCGCAAATCGGTTAAAGGGCGCAAGGCGACAACGCTGGAATGGTTCTCCACCGCTAAAAATTACGCCACGTTCAGCGACATCAATAACGACTACCAGATCGTCCTCGACTACATAAAGGCAAATGGATTGAAATAACTACTCTAAGCGACATGAGGTTATGTCCATGGAAAGAGAAAACCCGTATCTGCGCTACTCCAGAATACATCAGCTGATGGAATGGAAGCGGTACAAGGAAGCAATGGACGAGGCAATGGCGCTGATCCGCGAGGAGCCGGAGGATGCCGACGCTTACGCCATGCTAGGGCAGGTCTGTCTGCGCTTAGACAAGCGCGAGGAAGCGCTGCATTGGTCGCAGGAAGCGCTGCGGCGCGATCCGGACAACCGCATCGCCTGGTTCGTTCGAACGGTCGCTTACTACGAGTCGGAGAATTGGAAGGCGCTCGATGAAGCGCTGGACAACGCGCAGCGCGTGGATCCGTATGAGCCGCAATACTATTTCTTGCGGGCGAATGCTTGTAACCGCCGCAGCAAATATGCGGATGCCAGGGATCTGCTGCTGACCGGTCTTGAGCTCAGCCCTCAGAACGCGCTGTTTCTGGCTGCGCTCAGCTATACGGAAGCGCTGCTTGGCAATAGGAGCGCATCGAAGACGTACGCCTCAGAAGCGCTTCGACAAGATGTAGAGTCCGATCATGTCTATCTGTATCTCGGCTGGGCTGCCGAACGCAGGAACGATTACGACGACCAGCTCCTCATGCTGAAAAACGCGATCCGACTCGACCCGGAAAATAAGCAAATACGCGAAGCGTATCTGGAATCGCTTCAAAAAAGCTACAAGTTTTATCGCATCTTGCTCGCTCCTACTAACGTGCTGAAACGGCTTAAGCCATGGCAAGTGCTGCTCAGCTGGTTTATCGCCGTTCTTTTGTTCAGACCGCTCATTATTGTTTTTATTGTCTTATACGTCTTAACGCATTGGGCAACCAAGTGGCTTGTCCATGTCAAAGTATTCGGATGGCCCTGGAGCCGCTTCAAACGCTGACAATTACTTTCATAAAGGATGGAATCGATCATGCCGCAGCCATATGACTTACCTCTTGAACAGCTTCGGGCCTACAAGCCCGAGTTAACGAAAAAAGATGATTTCGATTCGTTCTGGACGTCTACTCTCGCTAAGCTGGCAGAGGTTCCGCTCAGCTACGAGCGTACGGAATTAAGCTACCCCGTCAAAGGGATCAAGCTCTACCGCGTCATGTACCAAGGCTTCAATCACGCTCCGATTGAAGCGATCCTGGCAATGCCCAAGCAAGACGACCCGCTGCCGGGCATCGTGACGTACCATGGTTACAATTGGATCAAAGACAGCGACATAAACGAAACGGTCGATCTCGCTTTGAAAGGCTATGCGGTTCTTCACATGGTTTGCCGCGGGCAGCACGGCCTTAGCGTTGACAATGTCGTCTCTTCGAACGGCCATGTCGGCGGCTGGATGACAAAGGGCATTCAGAACAAGGAGGAATATTATTACCGGGCGGTCTATATGGATGCCGTGAGAGCAATTGACGTGCTTGCGGCAATGCCTGAAGTGAACGGCGACCGTATCGCGGTGACGGGCGGCAGCCAAGGCGGCGCGATCACGCTTGCAGCAGCGGCGCTGTCCGGCAAGCCGAAGCTTGCGGTTTCGGACTACCCATATCTCTCCCACTTCAGGAGAGCGATCGATGTGACGCCTAACGGACCATACGGGGAGCTGAACGAGTATTTCCGCCGCCATTCAAGCGATCCGGACATCGAAGCTAACGCTCTGAACACATTAAGTTATTTCGACATCATGAACCTGGCGCCGCGTATATCCTGCTACACCTGGATGATGATTGGACTTATCGATGATATAACCCCTCCTTCTACCGTGTTCGCCGTTTATAACCATCTGTCATGCGAAAAGGATATCGCGGTGTACCGCTACTTCGGCCATGAGCAAGTGCCGGGCAGCATTCCGACGAAGCTGAAGCTGTTCATGGACCATTTGCAGGGATAGGCGATACGGACCGTTTCTTTCCGCATCGAGACAGGCTAACAAAGAAAGGACCATTCGCCATTCCGAATGGTCCTTTCTTTGCAAAGGGCTGCTCCCTATTCCGAAAGCCCCTCCGTTTTTGACGCTTCGTATTCATGCTCCAAGATGGAGTATTGGTACGAGTCGTGCCAACCGCCTTTATGGTACATATCCGCGGAGATGGCCTTCGCAGGTCATTCCGATTTTGCGCATAACGGCGGCGGAGCCGGTATTGGCCGGTCTGCACGTGGCGTAAATGCGATGAAGCCCCAGCCCGCGAAAACCGAAACGGAGCAAGGCGGATGCAGCTTCCGAAGCGTATCCGTTCCCCCAATGCTCCTTCGCAAAGCAGTAGCCGATTTCGCCTTGCTTCGGTTCCATTGCATGAAGCCCGCAGCCTCAGATCAGCTCACCGCTTGCTTTCAATTCTACGGCCATCTCAAAGCCAGTCCGGGGCGCTTGGTTCTGCATGTCTAATACCATCTCGATAAAAGCTTGCGTCTCCGCCTCTGTATTCGGTCCCCAAATCATATGAGCCGTAACGACGGGATCGGAAGCGTAACGGTGAACAGCCTCCATATCCTCCCTCGTAAATTCTCTCAGAACCAAGCGCTCCGTTTCTAGCCTCATAACCCGTTCCCTCCCGGCTCGATCCAAAATCGCTTCAGCACTTCGCCTTCCTCCGTCGTAAAGTAGGATTCAAATTTGCCGCCAGCTCCGAGAATCGTCCGTTCCGACGCGATGTTATCCTCGTCGCACACGAGAAGGACCCGCTCAACCCCCAAGGCTCGGATAACCTTCAAGGCTTCCGCCAGCTGAGTCTTTGCGTAGCCTTTCCCCCGATGAGAAGGCGCAATCCCATAGCCGATATGTCCGCCTTGCTCAAGCAGCTTTTGATTCAGCCGGTGGCGGATATTAACCGCTCCGACAATTTGTTCTTCATCATTGACAAGCCAATACGTGGAGTGCGGAACGAAGCTATTCCCCGTCAGCTTCTCTTCACGATCCTCCGCATACAAAAAATTTACATATGAATCAAAATCGGTTGGATCGCGCTCGACGACCCATGGAACGATGTCCTCCCCGCTCGCTTTCCAATCCTGATAAAAAGCCATATAAGCTTCCCGGTACGCTGCGTTCGGTCTTATGAATCGCGTTTTTCCCATGCTGCTTCCTTCCTCTCTATAAATAGGTTAATGAAATCAATTTTAACTTATGATAGTATAGGAACATATGTTTTTATTTTGGAGGTATGGAGTCGTATGCCGGAAATCACGCATCAAGAGATTAAGCCAAAAATTTTATACTACGGGACACCCGTCATCCTATTATCTACGAGAAATGAAGACGGCTCAACCAACATCAGCCCATTATCTTCATCGTGGGCGCTCGGGAGCTGTATCGTGCTAGGGCTCGGAATAGGCGGCAAAGCCATCGAAAATCTGAAAAGCCATCCTGAGTGCGTCGTAAATGTTCCAACTCCCGAGCTTTGGACGCATGTCGAGAAATTGGCGCCGCTGACAGGGAAAAATCCGGTTCCCGATAATAAATTGCAAAATTCTTTCCGTTATGAAAAGGATAAATTCGCCGCGGCGGATTTGACCGCCCAAGCATCCGTTCAAGTGAAGCCCGACCGCATTCTGGAATGTCCGCTTCAAATCGAATGCGCGGTGAGAAATATCCGTATCCCCGAACACGATCCGCACTTTGCGATCGTAGAAGCGGAAGCGTTAAAGGTGCATGCGCATCCTGGCATTATTCTGGACGAGGACCGCATAAACCCGGAAGCATGGAGCCCCCTCATTTATAACTTCAGGCATTATTTCGGCCTAGGAAAAGAACTGGGCAAAACGTTCCGCGCCTAATATCTTTTACAAAAAAGCGCACCTATCGCTGCCCATGCTTTCGCATCCCGCATCGATAGGTACGCCTATCTTAAGTCATAACGCTAGTAGATTCCGCGGCCGCAGTCTTCTATTCAGCCGCCGCTTCGCCTGCCGCTTCTTGCATCTTGGCCTGCTCTTCTTCCATCTGCTTCTGCCACATTTCATCGATTTCCTCTTGGGTCATCGATTCCTGAGCCAGAAGCTCCTCGCCCTTCACTTGCAGCGTTTCCAGCGCTTCATCGATCGTTTTCTCGTCGTTCTGAATCGCCATAAATTCTTCGTTCATATAGTTGTAGAACATCATGCTGAACTGCGTCGGAAGCTTATCGAAATCGGTATAGTCATAGAGCTGCTTCGCCGGCTTCAGCTTATAGAACGCAGCGAAGTTGCGGCCCTCTTCGTCTTTAATATATTTCGTATGAATGGAGAAGCCGTTATTATACGCGACTTTGGATTTTACGCGCGCGAAATCTTCGCCGGAAATATACGAAATGAACTTCCATGCCGCGTCCGCATTCGTTGAATCCTTAGCAATCGAGAAAATATTGTTATAGTACGTGCTGGAGCTGGTATCCGGCATTTGCGCGCTGACCGGCATCGTTACGATGTCCCAGTTCTGAACGAGCTTCGACGGATCCTTCACGTTGTTTTTCGCTTCCTCCAGCTCGCGGATGAACCAGCTTCCATCGATCGTCATCGCAAGACGGTTGCTGATAAACGGATTACGAAGCAAATAATCTTCATAAGACGTGCCGCCCATCATGCCGTTGTTCGGATCCTCGGAGTAGAGCGCGTCGGATTTCAACGCGTCGTAAGCCGTTTGCACCGCGTTTTTCCAGCCCGCCGTATTGATCGTCATTTCTTTAGTTGTAGGATTGACGTAATTCAAGCCTTCCGCATTCGCGATCATCGTGCTCATTTGGTTCAAATCGCCGCTGTACCCGACCCTGAGGCCATACACGCGCTCTTCCTTCGATCCCTCGACAGGGAACTGTCTTGCAAGCTGAATGACGTCGTTCCAGCTCATCTGATCCGTTGGATAAGCGATATTGTACTTGTCGAACAGATCTTTGTTATAGAAAAGCACTTGGCTGCTGAAGCCCGACGGCAGACCGTACAGCTGTCCTCCGCCTAGCTCCTTCATGTAATCGACCATACCCGGCACGAGGCCTTCGACGTCGAATTTATCTTTTGTAATGTACGAGTTCAAATCGATCAGCTTGCCATCCTGCGCCATTTTCTCGTATTCATTCATTTCCAGCATCAAGATGTCCGGCTTCTCTTTTTCCAGAAACTCTTGCTTCCGCTTTTCGATATCGACCTCTTCGCCGTCACCGGACGATTGGTAAATGCTTTGCGTAGAGACGACTTGGAGCTCGATCTCCGGATACAGCGCGCTGAACAGCATGCCATATTCTTGATAGAAGCTGCTCTCATCGTAATACATCACCTTTAACGATGTCGGCGTCTTTTCCCCTTGTCCATCGTTCCCCCCGAAGCTGCAGCCCGTCAGCATCGTCGCGGCCAGTGTGGCGGCAGCCGCTGCTTTCAACCAATTTCTCATTTCCCAACTCTCCTTAACTTAGTAGACTCCCACTTCATCCAATATGTACCATCTACTATACGTTTTTTGTCCCGTGATAGTTGCAACAAGACGCAAATTATTTTCTGCCTATGCGCGTGTCAGCCTCCTCCCACTATAATGCCAAATCCACAGTAAGGTCTAAATTATTTCTTAAATCTTCCTAAATTTCCGGTTAAGTTTAACCAAAAAAAGAGAGCCGGTTCATTTGAACCAGCCCTTCTCTTTGAATCTCGTGATCGCTTCGATCCGGTTGCTGACGCCCAGCTTATCCAAGATGACCGAAATATAATTGCGCACCGTGCCCGTAGTAAGGAACAGCTCGTTTGCGATTTCCTTCGTGTTTTTGCCGTCCGCGACAAGCTCGAGCACTTCCTTCTCCCGTTCCGTAAGCGGATTGTCGCCGCCGCCGTACGCTTCGTCCATCAGCTCCGACGCATAAATTTTACGGCCGGACATAATGCTGCGAATGGAGCTTGCCAGTTCCTCGCTCGGGCTGTCCTTCAAGAGGTAGCCGCTGACCCCGGCCTTTATCGCCCTCTCGAAATAGCCTGCGCGCGCGAACGTCGTCAGAATGATCACCTTGCACTTGCCTTTCAGCTCTTCCGCCGCTTCAAGCCCGCTCTTCGCCGGCATTTCGATATCCATGATGCAGACGTCAGGCTGATGCTTCTCGACCAGCGCAATCGCTTCCTCCCCGTTCGCGGCCCTGCCCACAACCTTCATATCGTCTTCCAAATCCAGCAGCGACGCCAGAGCGCCCAGCAGCATGCGCTGGTCCTCCGCTATTACGATCGTAATCATTCGCTTCGCTCCTCCTTTACCGGCTTTTTCACCACATGAGGCACCGTAATGAACAGCTCCGTCCCACGGTCTGACCGGATTTCCAACGTGCCGTTCACGAATTCCAGCCGCTCCTTCATGCCTCGAAGCCCGTTGCCTCGATAGCCGTCCGGCCTGGCTGCCAGCCCTATTCCATCATCGCTGATCGTTACCTGAAACTCGTTCGCTGTTGAAGAGAACGCAATGAGGCAGCGGCTGGCTTTGCTATGCTTCACCACGTTCGTGACCGCTTCCTTGAGGCACATGCTCAGCACATTCTCCGTGAGCAGATTCGTATCCGTCAGCCGGTAATCCCCTTCGACCTGCAGCTCAATGTCCGCCGCGCCAAGAATCTGGGCTACACGGTGCATTTCCTCATCCAGCCGCGCGCCTCTCATTTGCGTAACCATCTCCCGCACTTCCTTCAGCGCCGTTCGCGCCGTCTGCTGAACGTCGCGAATTTCCGCCTGCGCTTTGGCAGGGTTTTGGAAGACCAGCTTGCCCGCCAAATCGCTTTTCAGCCCGATTAAGGACAGCTTCTGCCCTAACGTATCATGCAGATCGCGCGCAATCCGCTGCCGCTCCTCCTGCTTCACCAGCTCGGCGATTCGCTTGTTGGCATCCTCAAGCTGTCCTTCCAGTTGGCCTTGCTTCATCTGGTTGTACGTATTGAAAGGAAGCAGAATAACAACGATCAAACTAATGAGAATAAACGGAAACTGCGTAAAAAACAGCTGATTTTGCGTCGCAAAGCCATAATTGACCGTAATGAACGTGCTCGCCAGATGAACCGCGTATAACGTGAAAAATCCCGCCCTGTTCTTGACGTTCCCGATAAAAAAGGCTAAAAAGATCGAGAAATAAACGTAGCTGAACAGCAAAGTCATCGCAATCGAAATCAGGATTTGCACGCTGGTCCAAAAATATACAAGCCACCCTTTGGACACAAACGACAGCCGGTAGCAAACAAAAAACAAAATGATCATGAAAACGCCAGAGATAATCTCCGGCGTCGAGGAAGAACGAAAAATAAAGTAGAAGGGCAAGATACAGAAAACGAGCCACACATATGGGCTGAGTCCCGTATTGCGGTGAAAGATATTATACCATTTGTTCATGACGGACCCCTTCCTTAACGACAGCCGCGATCTCACTTCATGCGACCATTGTAGCACAGTCCGCTTTAGCTTGCCTTCCTTGGTCCGCCTGCCGCGGAACCGATTGCAACGCGCGACGGCTTGCGAATACGGTCCTTAACCGCTCTAAAGCTGACGAAACGTTTGCCTTCCTCATCCCATAACCGGAATTTGAGCGATTCCAGGCTTTGCAGGATGGTGATCGTTGTCGCTTTATGCAGGGGCGGCACGGCGTCATGCGCCGTCTCCAAATAATAGTTAGGCACCTTAGGGCTTAAATGATGCACATGATGGTAGCCGATATTGCCCGTCAGCCATTGCAGAGCCTTCGGCAATTTATAGAAGGAGCTGCCGTCTACGGCCGCTTTTACATAGCTCCATTCTTCCTCGTGCTCGAAGTAAGAATCCTCGAATTGATGCTGCACATAGAACAGCCAGACGCCCAAAACGCCGGACAAGTAAAAGACTGGACCTTGCACCAGCAGGAACGATTGCCATCCGACCGCCCAGATCATCAAGGCGTAGAAACCGACAATCAGCGCGTTCATCAGGTACGTGTTCAAGCGCTCCTTGCGGCGGGCTCCTTTCCGGTTGAACCGGTACTGCAGCAAAAAGACATAAATCGGACCAAGCCCGAACATGATGAGCGGATTCCGGTAAGCGCGATAGGCCAGCTTCGTCCATGTGCTTGCCGATGCGTACTCTTCGACCGTCATAATCCAAAGGTCGCCGACGCCGCGCTTGTCGAGATTGCTGCTCGTCGCATGGTGGATCGCATGCGAGTTTTTCCACTGCTGATAGGGCACCAGCGTCAAAACGCCGGTTAGGATGCCGATGATGTCATTCGCTCGCTTACTCTTAAAGAACGAGCCGTGGCAGCAGTCATGGAAGATGATAAAGGTTCGAATGACAAAAAAGGACGCGCCGACGCTAAACGCAAGCGTGAGCCAATAAGAAACCGATAAACTCCAATATGCCGCGTACCATAGCGCCACAAGCGGCAATAACGTATTGATCATTTGGCCGATGCTAACTTTTAACTGAGAATGCTCGTAGGGACTTACGCTTTTTTTTAAGTGAACCTGCTTTGGATCGGTCATAGAAACTTCCTCCTTGGAAGAAACGTGAGAGCTTTGCTGGAAAACGAGATACTCCGTTCTCCGGCTCTTGTATCCATTGTAGGAAATTGCCGCCGATGCTCCCAGTCATAAACGTCAAGTCGGCTATATGACAAATGTCATATAGCCGACTTTCTTTTCATCATATAAGGATAAAGCAGAATCAGTCCGGCCAAATAAAGGAACACCGCAACAAATGCGGGGAGCAAATGCATGAAATCGATATACCCGATATGGTAATGGACGGACAGCCCTCCGTAAAAGCCCGGCGCCCCGCCGATCAGCAGCGTCCACCACAGCCAGCGCTTTCCTTCTCCGATTCCCCACAAGGCGATGATAAGGATAGCAATCGCATCGCATAATAACGCGCCGCCGAACCCCGCCCGGTCATGCGCGATCAAAGCGATCAGCCTCGGGTTCGCTTGATCCAGCGCTTCCGGCGTCGTGCCGAGAAAGGCGAGATCGGCCTTCACGAACACATTCGTTATTCCGACGCCGGCAATCGCAAGTCCTCCGGCGGCAAGCGCGATGCCTAACGCTACAAAACAAAGCTGCCCCCACATGGCGAGCCGCCATGCTTTGTCATTGCGAAGATTGACCGGCTCACGGCTGGGTCTGTCGGCATTCCTCCTCATCGATAGGATAAACATCGGCAGCAGCACCGCAGCCGCGAGCGCATGCAGCGGATCGAAATAACCGTAACCGAGGTATAGAAAAAAGCTGGAGAAGCCGACGACGCAAGAGGACGTAAGCGCCGTTTTCGCCCAATGCTCGCCGTATCGCTGTCCATACCGCGCTAACTGATAATACAGGATGCCGATCGAGATCATCGTCCCCGCCAGCGTAATCCGGTCATGCGACATAAAGTGCAGCAGATGATGGTTTACATGATGAATGTCCGGGATGGTCATGCCTAGAAATTGCAAGTCGTACGACAGGAGGACTTGGGTCTCGCCGATCCACCAAGCCAGCAGTCCCCCGACGATCATGCCGATGCCGAGCAGGCACATCCAGCCCCAGTTCCGCCAGAACGGAATAGCCGGGGGCGGAGGCTCGCGGCGGACCGTCTCGTAGATGATCGCCTCGTTAATCCGTTTCGGGAGCCCGGGTCCGGAAAATATGAGGCCGCTGTGCAGCATAAGGAAATCGGCTCCCGCTTCCAGCAGCTGCAGCGCTTGATAAGGCTCATGCAAGCCGCCGCCCGCGATAAGGACGAACCGGTCCCCCATCCGCTTGCGAAGGAAGGATGCCTTGCGGATGGACTCCGCAAGCGCCAGCCGACCAGTCTCCGCAGCGAATGAATCGCTCTCTTCTGCGGCTCCGCTGCGCGCAGCGGCAGGCAAGTCGTCGCCGATGACGGCGCCCTTCCAGATTGAGGCCTCCGGCATGTCGAGCAGCTGGCGGAGCCGCTCCTCCGGCAACGTAAGCGGCACATAAAGAAGCAGCGGAAGAGCCGTCTTCTCCGCTAGCCTCGGTATTTGCCCGCACACCGCTAACACCTCGTCCCATGCGAGGCCTCCCGATGCAAAATCGAGGCAGAAGCCGGCTGCTCCCGCATCGCCGAATGCCTCCATCATCTCCCCCAGCTCGCCTATTGCGGCTTCCGGCGAGGAGCCGGGCATTGGCGCCAAGCGAGCGTATTGCGGCAGCTTATGCTCCTTGCGTTTGACCCGCTCGGCTGCCGCAGCCAGCCCCTCATTTTCGAAACGGTTCGGGTAATGAAGGGTTTCCTCTCTGCCGTCGACTCGAATCGGCTCGCTGCTGATGACCGGCCGGACTGTAACCGGCCCAATCTCCGTAAAGCCGAAGCCGAACTGGGCCAGCGCCTTCTGAGCGGCGCCGTTCGGATCGACCCTTCCGGACAAACCGATCGGAGAGATGAGCGGCCTCTCTCCAAGCTCCCGCTCGAGCAGCGGCGACAACTCCATATGGCCCAGCGTTCGGATGATGAACGAGCCGCCGGGAATCCGGCTAATGGCGCCCATCGCCCCCAGCGTGAAAGAGCGGCTCACGCGCGAAGGCAGGCGGAACAGCACCGGCCGGAACAGCGTCTTATAGGACCAATCCGGCATAGATTCCCCTCCTTGCAGATCGGGCCTGCCATCCTATCGGATAACAGGCCCATGCTGAATTAGATCGCCCAGTTGCCTTTGCGGAATACCGGAATGACGGTACCGTCGTCCTTGATCCCGTCGATGTCCATCTCCGCGGAACCGATCATGAAGTCGTTATGCGTAATGCTGGCGTTCACCCCGGCCGCTTCCAGCTGCTCCGGCGTCATCGTCTTGCCGCCTTCGACGTTAAACGCGTACCCGCTGCCGATTGCCAGATGGTTAGACGCGTTCTCGTCGAACAGCGTGTTGTAGAACAGGATGCCGGACTCGGAGATCGGCGAATAATGAGGCACAAGCGCCACTTCTCCCAAGTAATGCGCGCCTTCGTCCACCTCGATAAGCTTATTCAAAATTTCTTCGCCCTCTTCCGCTTCGGCTTTGACGATGCGGCCGTTCTCGAACGTCAGCTTGAAGCGGTCAATGATGTTGCCGCCGTAGCTGAGCGGCTTCGTGCTCGACACATAACCGTTCACGCCCGTTTTGTTCGGCACGGTGAACACTTCCTCCGTCGGCATGTTCGCCATGAAGGAGAAGCCTTTCTCGTTCACGCTGCCCGCCGCGACCCAAATATGCTTATCCGCGAGCTCAACCGTCAGATCTGTGCCCGGCGCCGTATAATGCAGCTTGCGGAAGTGATGGCTGTTCAAAATTTCCGCTTTCTCATGAAGCGTATCGTTGTGCTTCACCCATGCTTCCACCGGATTGTCGTTATGGAGGCGGACGGCGTCAAAAATCGCGGCCCACAGTTTATCCACCGCCTCGGACTCCGAGACGCCGGGGAACACCTTTTTCGCCCATTCCGCGCCGGCCGCCGCAACAACCGTCCAGCTGACCTTATCGGCTTGGATCGCTCTGCGGAACTCTTTGAGCCCTTCGCCTGCCGCTTTCTGGAAAGCCGAGATTCTTTCGGATGGAATCCCCTTCAAGAGATCCGGGCTGGATGCCGTAATCGAGATAAACGCCGCTCCTTTCTCCACGAACGAATTGCGCTTTAATGTTTCCCATGCCGGGAACTGGCTGAACGCTTCGTCGGAGGCTTTCTCGTACTTCAAGCGGGACAGCTTATCGTCCGTCCAATCGACGTACACGTTAGATGCGCCCGCTTCATAAGCCTTCTCGGCGATAAGACGGACAAGCGGCGCGATTTCGATCGACGCTCCGTTCACGAACACCGGTTGACCCGGCTGAATATTGACGCCGGTACGAACGATCAGCTCGGCGTATTTGGCGAAATACTGCTCCATGTTTTGACTCATTATGGACATCTCCTTAGGTTTTGTTTTCGTCAAGCGTTATGTATACCTGCCTCTTCCACACCTTATAAGTATACCATTCGCGCAGCTTCTATTTCATCTATAACCATCCGCCGGAGCTCTCTTGGCTCAAGCGCTTCTATTCCCGCGCCATAGCTTAGAATGATTTCGCACGCGGACTCCAGCGTTTCGAACATCGCGTTCACCTCGGCCCATTCGCCCTCTTCGCGAACGGTCTCCACCGCAGACACAAATCTTTCCGCGTTCAGACGCTGGAGCACCGCGCTTTTGATCCGCAGCTTCGCCGGGTAGCGGGGCAGCCTCTCCTTGAAATCCGCCAGCGAACGCTCCCAGTAAGCCGCAAGCTCAAAGTCTGCCGGCGGCGAGAACCGCCTTGGCAGCGACTCGGCGCTTGAAAGCCGCGAAATCCGGAAGGTGCGCAGCTCTTGCTCCTCCGTCATCGCCACGACGTACCACACGTTGCGCTTCACGACCAGCCCCAGCGGCTCGATGATCCGCTCCTTCCGCTCTCCGTCACGCTCATATGCGATGCGCAGCGCTCGTTCCTCCCAGACAGCCTCCTGGACAACCGGCAGAAGCGGATGCCGCTCCAGCCCGCCCCTGCCGGCATGCGCATGCCAGCCCGCTCCGTCGATGTGGAGCTTGCTTCTCGCCGCCTTGGCGCTCTCCCGCGCCGCCTCCGTCGTACCCGCCATCAGCTTGCGGAGCGCGGCTTCCAGCGCGCCCTGCTGGCCGAGCTCGCTCAGCGTATCGCCTTGACTGGATAAGAGCAGAGCGGCTAGTTCATCCGCATGCAGCCCGGTCAAGCTTGCGCGGTATCCCTCCGTCAGCCTCCATCCGCCTTGCGGTCCCCGCTCGGCGTACACCGGCACTCCCGCCGCGCTTAGCTCCTCCATATCGCGAAGAATGGTCCGCTCCGTTACCTCCAGCCGCTCCGCCAGCTGCTTTGAGGTCATCTTCCCTTCGCTTTGCAGAAGCAGCACGATTGAAACGAGTCTTCCCCCTCTCATTCCGCCACCCTTTCCATTGATTTCGATTTTTCTCATTATAGCATTTATATATGACAAAGGTTGTCGTATATGCTGCGCTACGATGGGTATGAACTAAAAATGGAAAAAGGAGTGCATCTGAAAATGACTATGATGAACAAGAAGCCATTGCAAGGAAAAATAGCCGTCGTCGCCGGAGCGACTAGAGGAGCGGGGCGAGGCATCGCGGTTAGTCTCGGAGAAGCGGGCGCCACCGTCTACTGCACGGGCAGAAGCGTCAGCGGTTCCCCGTCGGATCTGAACCGGACGGAGACGATCGACGAAACGGCTGCGCTCGTGACGGCTGCCGGGGGCATCGGCATTCCCGTTAAGGTGGATCATACGGTGCCGGCGCAGGTTGCCGCTCTCTTCGAGCGGATCAAGTCCGAGCAGGATGGACAATTGGACATACTCGTCAACAATATATGGGGCGGAGAGAAGCTGATCGAGTGGGAAGCCCCGTTCTGGGAGCACTCGCTCGAGAACGGCCTGCTCGTGCAGGAAAGAGCCGTTAAAGCGCATCTCATTACCAGCTATTACGGCGCTCCTCTTATGCTGGCCCGCAAGTCCGGGCTGATCATTGAAGTGACGGACGGCATCGACTACCGCTATCGCGGCAACCTATTCTACAGCCTTGCCAAAATATCGCCGATCCATCTCGCCGAAGCGATGGCCGCCGAGCTCCGTCCGCACGGCGTATCGGCGGTAGCGGTAACGCCGGGCTTTCTCCGCTCCGAGGAGATGCTCGAGCATTTCGGCGTAACGGAGAGCAACTGGCGCGACGCCGTGCACAGCGGCAAGCCGCAGGCCGAGCATTTCGGGCAATCCGAGACGCCGCGGTTCGTCGGCCGGGGCATCGCCGCGCTTGCAGGCGATCCGGCAGTCGCCGAAAAAAGCGGCAAGGTCTATCCAAGCTGGGAGCTGTCGGATGAATACGGCTTCGAAGATATTGACGGCCGCCGTCCGCATTGGGGACGTTACGCCAAAGAGCACGGCTTCCTATAAGGAAGGAGCCGTTGCCGCAAGCTGCGCGAAAAGGGCGTTCCATTCGTGCAGGAACGCCCTTATGCGCGCTGGCGGCCGAATCAGCCGTTTACGATTTCGCCGCCGTTAATATGAAGCATCTGCCCCGTCATATAGCTGGAATCGTCGCAGGCCAGATACACATAGGCGGCCGCCAGCTCATGCGGCTGCCCCGCCCTGCCCATCGGCGTATCCGAGCCGAACGTGGATACCGCCTGGGGATCGAACGACGCCGGAATAAGCGGCGTCCAGATCGGCCCCGGCGCCACGCCGTTCACGCGGATGCCTTGGCCGGCGAGATTCGCCGCGAGCGATCGCGTGAACGACACGATCGCGCCTTTGGTCGACGAATAATCGATCAGCGTCGGGTTGCCTTTGTAGGCTGTTATGGAAGCGGTGTTGATAATGGCGCTGCCCTGCTTCAAATGCGGCATCGCGGCGCTCGTCAAATAAAACATGCCGAACACGTTCGTCCGGAACGTCTGCTCCAGCTGCTGCGGCGTAATATCCTCCAGCTTCTGGCGGACATGCTGCTCCGCCGCGTTATTGACCACAATATCGAGCTTCCCGTACTCCTCGAGACACGCTTCGACTACTGCTTGGGCAAAAGTCGGCGAGCCGATATCGCCGGAAATTAGACGGCATCGGACGCCCAGCTTTTCGACAATGCCGCGTGTCTTCTGCGCGTCATCATGTTCATCTTTATAAGCGATGACCAGCGATGCGCCCTCCTTCGCGAAAGCGACCGCCACCGCCCGGCCGATGCCGCTGTCTCCGCCAGTAATAATGGCAATTTTGCCCGCGAGCTTGCCCGCGGCTTTATACTGCTCCGTCTCGAAGACGGGCGGCGGCGTCATCTCCGACTCGAACCCAGGCTGCCGCTGCTGGTTTTGCGGCGGGAACACTTGCTTTTTCTGAGAGGATGAGGACATCTCTTCCTGCCTCCTTACGTAATGTGATAAAAAATTTCGTCCATCTCCCGCTTCAAATGATCCGTGATCTGCTTCTGCTCCTCGATCGACAACGCGTCCTTCGTATAGCCGAACAGATAATTGTTCAGATCGAATGCTTTTAGACGGCATTTGGTGTGAAACAAATTTTCCTGATAAATATTGACGTCGATCATGTCATACAGCTTAGCCTGCTCTTCCGGAATGTAATTCTGAATGGAATTGATCTCATGATCGATAAACAGTTTATTTCCGTAAATGTCGCGCGTAAAACCCCGTACCTTGTAATCGATCATCATAATATCCGTATCAAAGGAGTGAATCAGATAGCGAAGCGCCTTCAGGGGCGAAATCTCGCCGCAAGTGGACACGTCGATATCCGCGCGGAACGTGCTTATCCCTTCGTCGGGATGATATTCCGGATAGGTATGCACCGTAATGTGGCTTTTGTCCAGCGACATCGTTACAGCCGTTGGCAGCGGGCCCGGCGATTCTTCGAACGATTCCATCGGCACCTCGATGACGGGACCCTCGGATACTAGTATCGTGACGCTTGCGCCTTGCGGCACATAATCCTGCTTGGCGATATTCAGCACATGAGCGCCGATAATTTCCGCAACGTGGTTCAGGATCGAGGTTAAACGGTCGGAGTTATATTGCTCGTCAATATACGCAATATAAGCCTCCCTCTCCTCCTTCGTCCTCGTATAGCAAATGTCATACATATTGAAGCTGAGCGATTTCGTCAGATTGTTGAACCCATGCAGCTGGATGCGCTGCTCCGGTGTTAGCTTCAATGGTGTCACCTCGCTTTTCGTACCTACTATTTCCAAATTCGGCCGCTATAATTCCGTAAAAAGCAACAAAAGAGATCGGCCCGTCAATTGCATAGGCCCCTAAATGGTTGTCGATTATTGCAACTTTTTCCTCCGATTTTGCGTATTCAACATGAAAGCTGCACACGGCAGCAGCGATCCTGAGATCTTTTTCGGGATTGATGAAAACAGGCATATCGATTTATAATCAGGTAAGCATTAATAATTTCATAATTATTGGAGGAGAAGCAAATGCTGGTAGGCAAAGGCGCAGTACGCGATATGGCAAACGAAATCGATAAAGTTGTTCGGGAAATCGACCAACTTACGCAATCCAAAATCGACCGCGTTTCCGACAAAATTGACTCCGAGCTGAATTCTTGCGGCCGCGAGCTGACAAACGCAGCAAACTCGCTGTCCCAAATTAAGCCTCTGCTTGATAGACTGGTAGCGCAAATCGGTCAAAACGCTCCGGACCATGTTCAAGTTCTGGTTACTTCGATCGCTCAAGAGGTGTTGTCGAAAGTGACTTCGGCTACAGGAAATATCGATGAAGTGCAGCGCAATATTAAAGACGTCGATAAACTGACGAACGAAATCGATACGTTGACGGACGAAATCGACAAGCTGACGAACAAGATCGACGAGATCACCGATAAATATCAGAAGTAAGGAGGCTCCTGCTGATGAGTGATTACACGCCGCCTGTCGGCTCCAATTATATGTCCGGCTGGGGGAACAGCCATCAAGCGAAAGAAACAGCGCTTAAAATCGATCACATCGCGAACAAGGCGAAGTTCGGGATCGAGATGCTGAGCACGGGATTAGTCGGCGTCGACGCTCTCGAGAAAGAGCTGATCGAAATTGCAAGCGCTCCCGAGCCCCCGACTCAAGCGCAGATCCGATCCATCGCGCATCGCCTGGACGCTCATCAGAAGCAGCTCCAGCAAGCATTGGAACGCATCAAAGACATGATGACCGATATCGACAAAGAAACGGACGCCATTCAAAAGCCGCGTTCGAATTGGTAAACGAAAAAGAAACCTTTCCTAATGCGTGGTCGGCAATCCCGCCATACGCTGAAGGAAAGGTTTCTTTTATTGGGCGGCCTTAGTGACCGTCAATCCGCTTGAACGTCGCCTCGTCGCAGACCGCATATAGCCTCGCGTCCGGCGGAATCGCCATATCCAGCTTTCGGTTTATGCTAAGATCGTTCCGGTCTGCGAGCAATGTCGCGCCGATCTCCAGCAGCCCCCGGAAGGCGTCGCCGTATGTCCGCCAAGCGCGGTTAACCGGAATTTCATAAATATCGTCGCCATATTGTCTGCTGAGCAGCTGCCGGAATACGTCCGAATTGCCCTCTTGCAAGGCGGATCGAACGGCCAATCGGGAAATCGCGTCATGGGACAACACAAATTCGTTCACTTGTACATGCCTGAAATTCCGGATATGCTTCTCCTGCACGATTTCTACCGTCGTATGGACCTGCGGCGCCAGACGCTCGATGCTTGAAGCAATAAGCAGCGATTTGCCGTCAATAAGCGAAGCTTCGTCAATTCGGGCGTCCGCGAAAATAATGGCGGATTTCGCTTTTTGAATCCCGGCCTTCGCCAATGTTTCATCCTCCGCAGGATCGCCGCTTATAAAGTGAACCTGCTGCATGCTCTCCAATGGATGACGGTTCGATTCGTCGACAATGACGATCCCGATTTCCGGGCGATGCGATAATATTTCCTCAACAGCCGTTTGCGCTTTTTTGCTCCAATTTATAATGATGATATGATCCTCGCCCTTGTAGCTCAACATGCCCTCTCCTCTCATGCGCTGAATCGTTGCGAAAGCCTCGATCACCTTCCCGATCACAAGGCTGAGTATGCCGATACCGAATAGATAGAGAAAAATCGTGAACACTTTGCCGGCTATTGTCACCGCGAAATAATCGCCATAGCCGACGGTCGCCATCGTCGTAAGCACCCAGTATAAGGCGTTAAACCAATTGCCGAACGTATCCGGCTCAAGCAGGAAGGCAACGGTTGTGCTCAGCACGACAAAACTGACAATGCTGACAGCGGCCGCTTTTTTATTCAGCTGCATTAGCTTTAGGGACAATAGTCTAAGAAAATGCATAAGCTCGCTCCTTTCCCCTTCGAATGTGAAACCAAACGGGAGTCTGGCCGTATTGAAATCTATAAGTTTTTAATTTCCGATTTTAGGAGGTCAATCCATGTCTTTGTTTAAAAGATTACGCGATTTAACCTTATCCAATGTGTACGCTCTAATCGAAAAAGCAGAGGACCCTATCAAGCTGACCGATCAGTATATCCGCGATATGACGGAGGACCTGCAGGACGCGGAGAAAGCTGTCGCTTCTCAAATTGCCCTGGAGAAGAAGTTTAAGAAACTGTACGAAGAGCAGGAAGCCCTTCTGCAGAAACGAATCGAGCAGTCGCATGTCGCCGTGCAGGAAGGCAATCTGGACTTGGCTCGCCGCGTCATCGAAGATAAGCAGGCCGTCGAGAGCAAGATGATCGAATACAAAGAGGCTTACGCCGAGAACCAGCTTCTCGCGAACAACCTGCGCGCTAAGCTGGATGAGATGAGGAAGCAGCTTAACGATATGAAAAACAAGCGCGATACGCTTGTTGCCCGTTACCAGGCTGCCAAGACGCAAACGGAAATCAACAAAGCGATGTCCGGCTTTAACTCCAGCTCCGCGGCTGCGGGCATGAAGCGGATGGAAGAGAAGATGCTGCAAGCCGAGGCGATGGCGGAAGCAAGCAACGATCTGGCCGCATCAAAAGGCAAATCGATCGATGAGGAGTTCGCGAATATGGGCAAAAACAAAGCCGTAGAAGACGAACTCGCGGCTCTGCTCAAGCAGTACGAGCAGAAGTAGGCGGAGCCCATGGGACTTTGGAGCCGCGTCCGCGGCATCGTGAAGCGGCCTGAGCCTCCGATTGCGGAGCGCAGCGTCTTCGAGCTAAGCCCCGGCGATGTGTGCGAGGTGTCCATGGTGACCTATCAGGTCATCGGGCGCACCTCGAACCAGCGCAGAAGGTCGGCTCTCGTCACGCTGCAGGACGGCTCGGATATCCGCTACTTGCTTATCGAAGACCGCGAAGCCATCGCATATACGCTATATACCGCCATCGACGGCCGGCTGGACTCCTTCTATGAAGTCCCGATGACCTTGGAGCTCGACGGGCGAGTCTACCATCTCGAAGAGCAATACGTCGATTGGATCGCCACCGTCGGCAAAACGCCGTTCCCTCGGGGCGGCGAGCAGTCGGTCTGGCAATTCCAGTCGGACGACCGCAAGCTGCTTCGCATCGAGTGGCTGGACGGCCGATTCATGCTTTACGAAGGCGAAGACATCATCGCCGCCGACGTCGAAGTGCTGTGGGGCAACACCGGCTCGCAGCAATAAATCAAAGGACTGTCTCTTGTTGAGACAGTCCTTTTTGCGCTAGAGGGGGCTGGGCGCGGTGAGGGGCATCACGCTCGGGCTGCGGCTGACTAACAGCCCTGCCCGCCCACTCCGCATGCTCCAATGATGTAAAACACCATTACACGCGGGCTGCCGCTCAATCCACGCCCTCCAACGGTGCAAAACACCATTGCAGGCGCGCCACCGCACAATCCACGCCCTCCAACGGTGCAAAACACCATTGCAGGCGCGCCACCGCTCGGTCCACGCCCTCCAATGGCGTAAAACACCATTACAGGCGCGCCACCGCACAATCCACGCCCTCCAATGGTGTAAAACACCATTGCAGGCGCGCCAACGCTCGATCCACGCCCTCTAATGGTGCAAAACACCATTGCAGACGCTCCTCAGCTCGTCCCGCATACTCCAATGGCGCAAAACACCATTGCAGGCGCGCCACCGCACAATCCACGCCCTCCAACGGCGCAAAACACCATTGCAGGCGCGCCACCGCACAATCCACGCCCTCCAACGGTGTAAAACACCATTACAGGCGTGCCAGCGCTCGATCCACGCCGATCCGCCTCTCAGCCCCAACCAGCATGCACGGCACAAACCAGCCAATTGGGGCCCGCCCGTTCGCTACTAAATAATCAGGCTGCTGATCGCAAAGGAGAAGCCGAGATATACCGCGAACAGCATGATGCCGACTGCGACGTTGCCTTGGACAAGCTGCTCCGATATTTTGAAGCTTGGCGTGAGCAGCTCAAAAATCCAATAAGCGGCGATCAGACATACGTACCCGATCGCGAACCACAGCATCATGAACCAAATGGATGAGTTCGTATAAGCCGCGACGCCCAGGATAAGCGCCGTCGAAATGAACTTGCCGCCGAGCGCCAGGCCGACGGCGACATTGCCTTTCTTCAGCTCTTCCATATCCTTATAAGGCGTCATCAAAGCAAAGATCAGCATTCCAATATACTGAAGAACAATAATGACAATGACGCTAACGACAACATTAATGACGACCGTCAATTCGCCCACCCCCGAAATTTCGCATACGCTAAGTCATAATCCGCAAAATCATGAATCTCTTCCAGCTGCACGTCAACCGTCTTGACCTTCGACAGCTCATCATATTTGGCATCGTCGATCGGCTGCTTGATCCGGTTGCCCGAAGGAAGCTCCACGACCGCGAAATTACGCGTCTCGCCTTTAAATTCCGTCTTGTAAACACCGATCAAATCCAGCTCTGTCGTCAGCTCCAGCTTAAGCTTCTGGATGTCCTCTTGAGCGGCGGCCTCCGTCTTATACGTCTTGAGCGCGCGCCATGCCGAGAGACGTATTTCATTGCGCTGCTGAGCGTCCGTCACCATCTCGGCATCCATAAATTGCAGCACCCAGACCTTGTCTCCCGTCGCATAGTTGTTATCGTTTGGAAGCAGCGTGTTGTCGGGCAGCAGCGTCATATCGCTCCCGATGATATCGCCAACCTCGGACTCCACGATGCGGTAATCCCATGGCACGGTTACAGCGCCGGTATCCGCCTCAACACTGGAGGTGTGAAACACGGACTGCGTATTGCTGCTGCAGCCCACAAGACCAGCGGCCAGCGACAATGCCAAAGCCGCCATGACAGCCGTACGCTTTAATTTCTTATGCATCTATTTCACTCCAATCGCGATAAAATGGCTGGCGTTCCCCGTAATGGGACCGCCCCCTCTGCCGAGCATCCCGCACGGCTTCCCGTTAATAACGAACATCCCGGTCAGCAGATGCAGCTCCCCTTCGGAAGTGTCGATGCGGGCAAGCTCCGCCCTTTTCTGATATACGGTAGGAAACAGTGTGCTTGTGTCGAACCCTTGCTGATCCTCCAGCTCCAGGCTGCCGGATGCGTCGAACAGGCGCACCGAACCGCCCTCGCGCCCGAACATCGACTTCGACACGAAGCTTCCTTCAAAAACCGCTTTGTTGTAAGTAGGCAGCATATACTTCGCGATCATTTCCCTTTCGGAATCGCTATAGAGCTGCCCCAGCTCGTATAAGCCCCACACAACAGCCATAAGCCCCTTAGACTGCAGCAATATGCTGTGCGGGCCGTTCCATATCGTCAGCTCGCCCGTCTCGATCGCATACGCCAGCGCGTCGCCGCCATCGTCGACAGCCATCCATTCCTTCGGGTACAACGCGAACAGGCTCCGTATGCTTCGCCCTTCACTATCCTTCAGAACGCCTTCATCGACATACAGCTCCAGACAGTCGCAGCATTTCACATCCAGACCGCTGTGCTTAACGAGCGCCTCGATGGTGCCCGAATCCTCCAAATGCTCTCCGTACGCGACGCATGCCGCCGTATCCGGCCGCTCGACAGCCCACGCTTCGGCTACGAGCTCCTTCATCGCCCGGTTGGGCGAAGCAAGGCCGTACTGCTCGCACATCCACGGCGTAACGATCGAGGACTCCACATAGCCTGTCGGCGTATCGGCGTTGAGCTCCAGCAGCTTTATCGTGCCGTTCTGATCAATCGCAAAATCAAACCGCGCGTACCGGCTGATTCGTCCCGCTTCAGGAAGCGGCAGCGTGTCAAGCATTTCCCATAAAACTTCCGGAATTCCAATTAAATGATAAAGTCCATGATTGCCATGAATATACCGAACCGTCCGGTCCAGCACCTGCCATAAAGCCGTTGAAGCTTGCTCCAGCTCGTCATACGTCTCTTTGTTCATCCCGATCACTTGATCGATCCAGTACCGTTCCTCTCCAATATTGGCCCATGTGAAGCCGAGCTCCGCCAGCGTCTTAACCCGGCTGTCACGGTCGGGGTGTGGAGCGGCTATAACCTCGAATACGCCGCTCATCCGCCGAAACCGCTGCTTTTGCTGCTAGAGCTGCTGCTGCTGGAGGAGCTCATGCTGCTCGATTTGCCGCCGATGCTTCCCGGACTGGAGGAAGTCGACCGTCTTGTAACCGAGCCTGTGGAAGAGGAGGTTTTGGGACGCACGGTCGAGCCCGCAACCTGCTTATTCTGGAACGTGCTGCTCGAATACGTCACCGGCGAATACGTGCTTTTGGTTTTCGTGTAATAAGCCGGGCGGCTCTTATAATAGCTGGAAGACGAATAGCTGGAGCCTGAGTTGAACAATAGATGATAAAGCAGCAGGTCATCCCATCCGAATCCGCCGTAATGGTGGACGACGGTTGTGCCGCCGCCTGTTCCGGCCGAGCCGCTATTGTCCGGTTCCTCGGTCGGTTCCGGCGCGATTTCAAGCGGCAGACTCCAATCCACATTTTTATCAAAATAAGCCTTTACTTCCTCCGTCGACCACGATACCAGCTTCGGCTCCTCGCTGCCGGCCGTCCCCCCGCTCGTTGCGGAGACGCCGGTGCTGAGCACGGCATTGGCGAGCAGCGCTACGCCTAGTGACGTGGATAACACGCGGAGCGGCTTCCCGTCCGAAGTAAACAGCTTAGGCGACGACGGCTGTTTTTTGTCCTCATGAGTCAAGATGCATTCCACCTTTCCATCCGTCATTTAAGAATGTATAGGGACAAGCAGCAGCTCGAGCCGGCCTAAATCCACGTTTAAACGGCCTTCAACCGTCTCGTATTCCCGATCCCCAACCACGATATAGTTCACATGCTCAAGCGCTGTAATCATCGTCCTCGACCACGTTCTTTCCTCAATCTGCTGCAGCGCTCCGCTCGCGGTTTTTTCCAGCAAAACAACGGTCATCCCCTGCTCCATGCTTATCATCCTTTCTTTCTATCCAAATCAGATTATAACGTATTACGGCCCGACTGTTACATTCGTTTCATAGGCAAGGAAGAATTTGTTTGACGACTATGACTGCTAAAATAAGAAAAACCCCGGCGAAAACATCGTTTCCCGGAGCTGAAATCTTGTACGTATCCGAAAATGTATACCAATAATTCCCTTCATTCACAAAAATCAAAAAGCCCGTCACGCCTCTGGCGTCAGAGACGTGACGGGCAATGCTTGCGGTCGCCGGCAGCTAAACAGCTCTCGATCTCGCCGCGAAAAAACCTAAAAACACGATCACAAACGCTGCGAGAAAGCCGAAGCCCCCGAGCAGTCCGAGACGGGCGGCGAAATAGCCGAAGCCTGCCCCAACCATGATAAGGGCGGCGTTTAAGCCCAGCGATTGAAACGAGTCGATCGTAGCCCGCATGGAGGAATCGATCCGATGATGCAGGTAGCCGGAAGCCAGCGGCTCCACGACTCCCGCTGCCATGCAGATGAGGAACAAGGCAATCAGCCCGGTCCAATTGTCTACCGATGCGATATAGACGTAACCAATCGCCGTCACTGTCATAACGGTCAATAGGATGGCGCGCATGCTCATGACACCCTTTAGTTTATAGGCCAGCAAGCTTCCCGGAAGCCTCGTCACAAACAATCCCGCGGAAAAGATGCCGAAGGCCGCTGTCGGGATGCCGAGAAGAGCGAGATACAGCTGCCAGAACTCATCCACATACGTAATGGCGGCGCCGATCGCCATTCCCGTCAAAATAACGGCATAGACGCCCGGGTGATTCCGGAAAAAGCGTATCGCCTCCGTGATGTAGGTTTTGAAAGGGATCGACCCTTGGTCCTCTCCGATATTCCCGCGCTCCGGTTCCTTGAGCAGCAACGTGACGGCGGTTGCAATGATCATGCTCCCCAAGGACAGCCAATAATTGAAGGTGAACCCGAATTTCCCCGCAAGCAGACTTCCGCTGAGAGCGGCGAGCATAATGGAGACGACGTCCACGGCGTTCAGGCGTCCGACGATTTTTTCGAATGCAGCCTCCTTCCCTTCGCTTCGAAGCGAGTCGTACAAGAGCGCATTCTCCGCTCCGCTGGCCGCCGAGCTGCCGATTGCCGCCAAAAAGACAACCAGCGCAAAATGCCAGAACTGCGACGCGAACACGAGAATCAGAAATTCCAGACAGCCGAGAAACGCGGATAGGACAATCAACCGTTTCCTTCCCCATTTGTCGGCCATAATGCCGGAAGGGACCTCCAGCAGCACGATGGTGACGGCATACAGAATCTCCGTCGCAACGACCATCGGAACGGTCATGCCTCTTTCTTCCCAATACAGCCTTTCGATCACATAGGCCGGGATCAGATGGTAAAAAAAGCGGATCACGTAAAGCTTCCAAATATTTTGCACGTTCATGCCCCTCTCGATTGATGGCTAGTGGTTCCGATTCAATCGAGTGATAAGGCGGGGCACGAGACTGGGCCCGGGGTAAGTCGGCTCAGAATTAACAAGGCGGTCTAGGAATCAGCATGTCGGCTTCTCCTCTCATCTCACTAATAGGCAGTCACAACAACTCTTTACAGCAGCAGCTCCAGCCATTGCTCCTTCGTTACAGGACCGAAGTAATACGGAAGATCGATCGTTTCCGTCAGCTCGCGAAGCGAAGGCGCGTCATAGCGCGTGCCGACAAGCTTAGCCGCAACCTCGCTGCTGTCGCCTCTTCCGAAATAATCGCCGAAAATCGCAGCTTCGGTAATCACTCCCTCTTCCACTTGAAGCCTGACGTCGAACGTGCCGGCTCCTTCAATCCGCGACCGGTGCTGCACGTTGAAAGCAGGGGAACGGCCATAATTCCATTCCCAGCTGCGGTAGCGTTCATCGGCAAGCTTGCGCACATGCTCCCAGTCTTGCTCCGTGAGCTCGTAATAGGGAATCTCGTCCTCGCCTTCGAATAGCGACTGCAGCAGTGTCTGCCGGAACTGCTCAATCGTCATCGGCTCCGGCAAAAACTCCGAGATGTTCGCGACGCGGCTGCGAATCGATTTCGTTGATTTGGAGACGTATTTCTCGGCGTTCACCTTCAGCGCGGAGACCACGTTTTCGATCTCCGAATCGAACAGCAGCGTGCCGTGGCTGAACATTTTGCCTTTCGTGTGGAACTGCGCGTTGCCGGATATTTTGCGTTCGCCGACTTGAAGATCGTTGCGTCCGGACAGCTCCGCTTCCACCCCAAGCTTGCGAAGCGCCTTCACAACAGGCTCCGTAAACTTTCTGAAATTATGGAACGAGCTGCCGTCATCCTTCATAATAAAACTGAAATTCAAATTGCCGAGATCGTGGTACACGGCGCCGCCGCCTGACAGCCTGCGCACGACGTGAAGCTTATTCGCCTCCACGTACTCCGCGTTGATTTCTTCAGCGGTGTTTTGGTTTTTGCCGATAATGATGGATGGTTCATTGATATAAAAGAGCAAGTAATCGTCATCCGGAAGCGACCGAAGAATATATTCCTCGAGCGCCAAATTAAGCGTAGGGTCCGTATTGCCGTTATTGCTGACAAAACGCATGCGTATTCCTCCTCAAGCTCCTGTGTCTGTTAGGGTGATTATACTCTTCCGATTCGGGCATATTCAACTGTCTGGCATCTGTCTGGCAAGAGGAGTAAAATGATCGTAAAAAGCGAAAAGGAGTTGGCACCCATGGAATACCGCCGTCTGGGAAGCAGCGGACTTCAAGTGTCCGCGCTTGGCCTCGGAACGAACGCGTTCGGCAAGCGCGCGGATGCCGCGACGTCTACAGCTGTCATACATAGCGCATTAGATGCCGGCGTGACGTTCATTGATACGGCTAACATCTACGCGGGCACGGAATCGGAGCGGATTATCGGAGAGGCGCTGAAGGGACGAAGACATGAGGCTGTCCTCACCACCAAGGCAGGCTTGCCCCGCGGAGCCGGTCCCTATGATCGCGGGTCGTCGCGCCGCCATCTGATGGCCGAGCTTGAAGGCAGCTTAAAACGGTTAAATACCGACTATGTCGATCTTTATCAAATTCATACGTTCGATCCTGAAACGCCGCTTGAAGAAACGCTTCGCACGCTCGACGACATGGTGCGCTCCGGCAAAGTCCGCTATATTGGCGCATCCAACTACTACGCTTGGGAGCTGATGAAGGCTGTAGGCATCAGCGACCGACTAGGACTTAACCGTTACGCGTCCATGCAGACCAGCTACTCGTTGGCGGACCGGACGCCGGAGCGGGAGCTGATCCCGATGTGTTTAGACCAAGGGCTCGGTATTATTCCGTATTTCCCGCTGGCCGGCGGCATTCTGACGGGCAAATACGCTTCCGCCGAGGACGCGCCGGAGGGCTCGAGAGCGGACACCGATCCCGGCTTCCGGCGATTCCTCGGCGAACGGACGATCGAGCTGTCGCGCCAGGTAAGCGGGCTCGCGGCGGAGCTTGACTGCACGCCAAGCGCGCTGTCGCTCGCCTGGCTGATGGCGCAGCCGGCCGTATCGACCGTCATCGTCGGCGCTACGCGGCCGGAGCAAATCCAGAGCAATCTAACCAGCGTGGAGCTGAAACTGGATGCGGCAGCTTTGCAGCGGCTCGATGAGATCAGCCTGCCGTTCAAGCAGGGCGAACCGTTCGCGCTGTACCGGCTGTCCTAGAGGCTAGGTGCGGCTTCTTCGATGATATAGTCTACGCTTCTTGCCGTAATGGACAGCTCGCTAAAAGCGCGGCCAGGCTTCTGCGTATCCAGAAGCGCGCGCAGCTCGAAGCTGCCGTCCTCGCCCGCATCAAGCTCTTCGTATAGCCACCAGTCGCCGGCTTCCACCTGCGTCAGATGATGCCCGGAGACATCGCGAAACCGCAGTAAGATCCGTTTATGGACTAGCATCGAGCCGCTGGCATTCAGCCGAAGCTCGATGCTTTTTGCCGTTTCATCCGCCTTAACGTCCAGCACAATCGAGTCGTGCAGCATATGAAGCTTGTCGCGGCAATCCGGCAGCCTGCTTTCAATCGCCTTGTACCGCTCCCAATAGCTGTTGCGGGCATTCTCCCAATCGCGTTCAAGCTCGCTTCGCCAAGCCTCTACCTTCGCCCGGAACGCTGGAGCAGGCATATGAATCCCTAACAAATCGCCTTCTCCGCGCGCGATCGCCGCCTTCAGCTCTTCGGGGATAAACCGCTCAATGAGCGGCTCCATCCACTTGTAGCTTTCCAGCTGTCTTTCCTCGAAGTTGAGCCCTTCCTTCGCATACCACTGCTTATCCGCCAGCAGGTCCTCTTCGGTCTCGTGAAAAGTAAGGCAGCCCCGCACCTGCATTTTTTCGTAACGTTCCCATGTAAAGTACCGCATGATCATGGTCCGTCCTCCCTTTTGAGGCGTTATTCGTCTGCAGGAAACCGGAGTCCCATCTGTCTGCGGGCCTCGTCCATAATTTCCATCGTGATAAGAGATGTCTCATGTGAATTGATGCTGGATTCGCGAAGACCCCGGTTCAGCAGCTGAATAAACTCATCCAGCTCGTAATACATCGTTTCCTCAATCGTCGGCCGGGACAGATCTTCGACCTTGCCGTCGCGCGTTTGGAACGTAATGCTCGTCGGCTCGCTGATCTTGTCGATATACAAGCTGCCGAGCTCGCCTTGAATTTCGTTCGGCAGGAAGGAATGCGTGATTTTCGAATGCATCAGCACCGCATCCATTGTGTCGTAACCAAGAATAAGGCTTCCCTCTCCGTCTACGCCGGACTCCAGCATGTAGCCTTGCGCCTTCACCGAATTCGGCTTGCCAAACAGCGCGACCGCCGGGTAGATGCAATAGATTCCGATATCCATGAGCGAGCCGTTCGACAGCTCGGGCTTGAACGCGTTCAGCACTTGGCCGGCCTTGTACGCGTCGTAACGGGAGGAGTATTGGCAGAAGCTCGCAAAATACCGCCGCACCGTCCCTGCTTTCTCCAGATTGTCCTGAATCGCTTTAAAGCCCGGCATCAGCGTCGACTTCACCGCCTGCATAAGCAGCGTATCCGTGCGTTTTGCCGTCTCTATCATCTCTCTCATCTCTCTGGCATTGGAAGCCGCCGGCTTCTCGCACAGCACATGTATGCCGCGATTCATCGCCGCAATCGCATGCGGAGCGTGGAGGCTGTTCGGGCTGGCGATATAGACCGCGTCGATTACGCCGCTGCCGAACATCGCTTCTAAATCCGTGTACCGATGCGGAATGCCGTGTTTGTCCGCGAACTCCCGCGCCTTCTCTTCGGTACGGGAATAGACCGCCGCCAGCTCAAACTGCTCGTGCAGCCGGGCTCCCGCTAGGAATCTCTCTGTAATCCAGTTCGTGCCGATAAGGCCAAATCTGATTTTTGTCGTGGTTGTCATGTTGATCCTCTCCTTCTCTCTTTGACAAAAGCAATTCTTCTATATTATATTGGGCGAAAATGGCTGACGATAGATTTGGGGAGGTTAAACATTGGACACGCTCATTTTGCTCATACCCGCAATTATCGTTTGCGCGGCGGTACTGGCTCTTTTCTGGACGCAATCCAAACCGAAAAAAGGGCTTCTATTCGGCGTGACGCTGCCGGAAGCTGCATTGGACGACCCCCGGCTCACAGCGCTGAAGAAAGAGTACCGCAAAGCCTACGTCAGATTCGCCTTCGCCGCATGCGCCGCGCTGGTGCCGCTTCTGGCATTAAGCGACTATTTCTCTCTTGCTTTTATCTATTTTTTTATATGGCTTGGCGCGGTGCTCGCTTCTTCCACAGTACCATTTAAACAATTCCATCACAAGGCAACTGTCCTGAAACGGGAGAACGGCTGGTTTACCGGCGAGACCCGACAGGTTTCGATTAAAAAAGAAATCGAGCATATGACCGGACTGAAGCCTTGGTCGCCCTACTGGTTTATCGTACCCGCGTTAATATGCGTGCCGCTCATCATCATCTCGCTGCAAAATGGCGATCCTCTGCTGCGGCTGACCGGCGCTGCCGCCCTGCTTATGACCGGCGTAACGCTGCTGATTTCGATTACCTTTACCCACGGCAAGCCGCGCGCTTACAGCCGGAACCCCGTGCCGAATGCGGCTATTCAGCAAGCCGCCAGGCGATACTGGTCGATGTTCTGGCTGACGCTTGCCATATTCGAGGTGATGAACGCGACGATCGCCTATAACGTGCTGTCCGAAGGTACGATGATCGGCCTTGGCATGTGGCTCGGCGGCATCGCCATGGTTTCGCTTGCGCCGCTGTTCGGCGTCTTTTATGTCCATAACGTAATAAAAGATTTGGAGTACCGCTACGGCAGCACAGACGGCGTCAGCTTTGAGGCGGACAACGATATGCATTGGCGGCATGGCCTCGCTTATTATAATCCGGACGATTCGTCGGTTTGGGTGCAGAAACGGATCGGCGGCGGCATGACGTTTAATCTCGCGACCAAAACGGGGAGAAGATTGCATTATGGCCTGTTTGTCATTATTGCGGCCACCCTCATCCCTCTCATGGTGAACATCGTTCGTGCGGATGCCCACCCTCCGAAGCTATTAATCGATGACGCGGGCACCGTAAAAATCGAGAGCAGCGAATATCCGTACAGCTTCGAGCTGTCGGACGTTGAGGAGCTTACGCTTGAGGATGCTTTGCCGACCGGCTTCCGGACGAACGGCATGGCGACGTCCACCTACGCGCGGGGCAATTTCTCTCTGACGGATCTGGGCAAGGCCAAGCTGTATGTGTTCAAGCAAGCGCCGCCGTTCATCATCATCAAGCTCGATGAGCTGTATGTCGTATACAACGAAGAAGATCCCGCCCGCACTCGGGAGCTGTATGAGGAGCTAGCAGAGAAGACCGGAATATCGGGCGAGAACGCGACCGAATAAGCTAGTCATTTTAGTCAGGGAGGCTTTGTGACATGTCACGAACGGTGCAAGAGGTTATCGAAAAGCTGATCGAACCTGCAGGGCTGCGTCTGGAATCTACGGTCGACACATTAAAGAGCGGACGGCTCGATGCTCAAGTAGGCAAGGCGGCCGTCGCGTTTACGGCGACTTACACCGTTATTCGACAAGCGGTTGAAGCCGGAGCCGATCTGCTCGTTACGCATGAACCGACCTATTTTAACCATTTGGACGACAGCAGCTGGTTTTCCGAAGATCCGGTCTATGCGAAGAAGCGCAAGCTTATCGAGGAATCGGGCATCGCGATTTTTCGTCTGCATGACTATATTCACCGGTATCGGCCGGACGGCATTTTGATAGGGATGCTGCGAAAGCTGGAATGGGAGTCCTTTGCGGACGCCGACAATCCAAAGCTTCTTTCGCTGCCGGATGAGGAGAGTCATACGGTGGGCACCGTTGTCCAGCATTTGAAAAGCAAGCTGCAGCTCGACAGCGTTCAGGTGGCCGGCAATCCCGAAATGCCGGTAAAACGGCTCGCGCTACTGCCGGGAGCGCCGGGAGGCCGCGCGCAAATGCAGGCGATTGGCAGGAACGGCGTTGACCTGCTGATCGCGGGCGAAACCAGCGAATGGGAAACGAACGAATATGTGCGGGACGCAATCGATATGGGGATGGCAAAAGCGCTTATCCTAACCGGCCATCAGAAGAGCGAGGAAGCCGGCATGACGACCGTCATGGAAGTCCTGCGCGCAGCGTTTCCTGACTTGCCGGTGCAATTTATCGACTCCCCGGCGGCAGTGACGCGCATGTAACGGTTATAAAAAAGCGGAAAGCCTTCATACAGGCAGCGGATGTCTCGGCGCTAAAAAAGCGGAGAACCCTCATACAGGCAGCGGATGTCTCGGCGCTTCGACGGCGCTGCTATCCGCTGCTTTTTTTAGTCCTCATCCTCGTCCACCAGCAGATCGCGGAGCATGCGGTCGCGGTTATTGAGGAATTGCTTCGTTATGACATAATGCTCCGTCTCCTCCCAAGTCGTCGTTCGGATGCCATCCTCCGTAAGCTCATAAATGACGGAATCCGGGTACGCCATCAAAATCGGCGAATGGGTGGCGATTATAAATTGGGAATGATCCTGAATGAGATCATGCATGCGCGCAAGGAGCGACAGCTGCCTCGCCGGCGATAGCGCCGCCTCGGGCTCGTCCAAAATATAGAGGCCGTTGCCGCTGAACCGGTGAAGAAAGGTTGCGAAAAAGGATTCGCCGTGCGACTGCTGATGAAGCGATTTGCTGCCGTAGGAGTCGATAAGCCGCGGCGAGGGGGAAGGCTCTTGGTCCAGCTCATCAATATAAGTGGCGAGATTATAGTAGCTCTCCGCCCGGAAAAAGAAGCCGTCCCTCGGCCGCCTCGCTCCGCGTACCGGCTTCAAGTAGCGGTGCAAATCCGAATGGGTCTCCGCCGTCTGGAAGGCGAAGTTGATCGTTCCGCCTTCCGGGTTGAAGCCAAGGGCTACCGCAATCGCCTCCATCAGCGTCGACTTGCCGCTCCCGTTCTCGCCGATGAGATACGTGACCTTCGGATGGAACCCGAGCTCGTCGAGCTCTCTCACCGCCTTTAGGTTAAACGGATATTGCCGGAAGGACGGCACGCTGTCCCGGAGCAGCGCGATTTTTCTTAAATATCCGCTAGGTTCATGGATCGACATGCGTCATCACTCCTTAAGATGGGCCTGCAATGGCGTTTTGGGCCAATGCAACGGGTTTGGCCGCGGCGTGCGGGGCTGCAATGGCGTTTTGGGCCATTGCTGCGGGCTAAGCCGCGGCGAGCGGGGCTGCAATGGCGTTTTGGGCCATTGCTGCTGGCTAAGCCGCGGCAAGCGGAGCTGCAATGGCGTTTTGGGCCATTGCAGCGGGCTAAGCCGCGGCAAGCGGGCCTGCAATGGCGTTTTGGGCCATTGCTGCGGGCTAAGCCGCGGCGCGCGGGCTTGCAATGGCGTTTTGGGCCATTGCAGCGGGCTAAGCCGCGGCGCGCGGGCTTGCAATGGCGTTTTGGGCCATTGCAGCGGGCTAAGCCGCGGCGCGCGGGCTTGCAATGGCGTTTTGGGCCATTGCTGCGGGCTAAGCCGCGGCGCGCGGGGCTGCAATGGCGTTTTGGGCCATTGCTGCGGGCTAAGCCGCGGCGCGCGGGGCTTGCAATGGCATTTTTGGCCATTGCAGCAGGCTAAGCCGCGGCGCGCGGGCTTGCAATGGCGTTTTGGGCCATTGCTGCGGGTTAAGCCGCGGCGCGCGGGGCTGCAATGGCGTTTTTGGCCATTGCTGCGGGCTAAGCCGCGGCGCGCGGGGCTGCAATGGCGTTTTTGGCCATTGCTGCGGGCTAAGCCGCGGCACGCGGGGCTGCAATGGCGTTTTTGGCCATTGCTGCGGGCTAAGCCGCGGCGCGTGGGGCTTGCAATGGCGTTTTCGGCCATTGCAGCGGGCTAAGCCGCGGCGCGCGGGGCTTGCAATGGCGTTTTGGGCCATTGCAGCGGGCTAAGCCGCGGCAAGCGGGCCTGCAATGGCGTTTTGGGCCATTGCAGCGGGCTAAGCCCCGCGCGCGGCTGCCGCGACTCATTAAACCTTCGCCGCAGACTTGTCTGGGCCGTTGATGGCGTCCTGTTTTTGCTGCCATTTCTCGCCTTGCAGCTGCTTCCAGACGGTTTTGTTGCTGTACTGCTTCTGGGAGCTGATATCTTCACCGAACCAGTCCGGCGCTTGGAACGAATTCGCCTCTTCAATAGACGCGAACTCCACCTCGAGCACAGACAGCTTAATCTGGTCGTAGATGTCGATCTCGACGATGCGGCCGTTCCAGTCGGCCGTAATCCGGTTTTTCGTTAGCGGCGTAAAGCCGAATGCGGCCATGATCTGCTGGTAGATGCTCTCCGATATCGCATGCTCCACCTCTTCGCGCACCAGGCCGTTCCCCCGCTTGAAAGTATGCGTGTAGCTGATTTCCCCGGTCGCCAGGTCGGCGATCCTGCGGACCCGCAATTCTTCGTTGTCGTCCATGGCGAGATAGGTCTGCTCAATACGCTGCTCCGATTGCACTGTCAGCTCTTCCGCGTCAATTAACGCCTGAGGGTCCTCCGCCAATAAAAACTTCCGTTCAATCTCCATCCCCATGTCCACTCACTGCCCTTCTGCATCTTTTATGTTTTCAACCTACCAAATTAGGCGTGAGGATTCAACTTGTTGCTTTAAAAAACGATGCCGCATAAGGGACCGTCCTGCTACAATAGGAGCAACAGTTACTTTCGATCCAATAAAATAATAGGAGCGGACAAAAAGCATGACACCAGCACCAGCACCAACCATACGAAAAGCGTTAACGATAGCGGGCTCAGACAGCGGCGGCGGCGCGGGCATCCAAGCCGATCTGAAAACCTTTCAGGAGCTCGGCGTCTATGGCATGTCCGTGGTCACCGCAGTGACAGCCCAGAACACGCTGGGCGTACATGCCGTCTACCCAATGAACGAACAAGCCGTTCAAGCTCAGCTGCAGGCAATCGGCGACGACCTGCCGCCCGACGCGGTTAAGACGGGCATGCTCGTCGACGCCTCCATTATTGAAGCGGCAGCGGAGTGTGTTGTCCGATACGGCTGGCGCAACCTCGTCATCGATCCCGTCATGATCGCCAAAGGCGGCTCGGCTCTGCTCCGGCAAGAAGCCGTAAGCACGCTTACGAATAAGCTTCTCCCGCTATCAGCCCTCGTCACGCCGAACATTCCCGAAGCCGAGGAGCTGACAGGAATGAGCATCGTCACGTTAAGCGACAGAGAAGAAGCGGCCCGCCGGCTCTG
This sequence comes from Paenibacillus nanensis, assembly GCF_003583765.1. GTDB lineage: Bacteria > Bacillota > Bacilli > Paenibacillales > Paenibacillaceae > Pristimantibacillus > Pristimantibacillus nanensis. The sequence goes on along the minus strand of NZ_QXQA01000018.1, from coordinate 83,466 downwards.
CCAAATGGGCGCTAGAGGCGTGCTGCTGAAAGGCGGTCACGATCCTTCGACGCAGGACCTTGTCATCGACATGCTTTATGACGGCCGCAGCTTCCGCTTCTGGGAGAATAAACGGCTCGATACCCGGCACACGCATGGAACTGGCTGCACCTTATCGGCAGCAATTACGGCCGGGCTCGCCCGAGGACTCGAGCTTCCGGATGCGGTTGACCTCGCCGAAGCCTTCATCCACGCCGCCATCGCGCATTCCCTGGGCATCGGCGCGGGGCAAGGGCCGACCAATCATTTTGCCTACCGCAGCACGACAAAACAATAATCCGCTCGCAACCTCACAAAAAAAGGACCGTCATCCTCCCTGCCCGTTAAAGCAGTGAGTTTGACGGTCTATTTGACGCCTGACCGTGAGTTCGTCGGTTCTTCTAGCACCGGGCAAAGTGTAGGCGGCCCTTCTCCAGATTGTTTGTTCGGCGTCCTGGTACTAGGCGTGAAGTTGAAGGGCTTCGTTAGCGCCTGACCGTGAGTTGGTCGGTTCTTCTAGAGCTGCTCATAGTTTCGATGTCCTTCTGTCTTCTAAGCACCTTGACTTGTCTAAGCATTGAGACTTGCGACCTTCTGCCTGCAAAGCCATGTGGCTTGTCGGTCCTTCCGGGCTTATGCAGTGGGCTTGTTGGCCCTGTCCGGAACCTCCTTGAAGCGCGCTCGCTTACCTGATCACTTCGAGCCGCGCTCCTTTTGCAGGCTCCTGCACCTGTCTCCGCCGGATGCCCCGGTAAATGACATAGGTCAGCAGGATGCACTCAGCGATCGTCAGCACTCCCCGCGCCACATATTCAGAAACCAGCATATCGCCGGTCTTCCAGCCAAAGACCCAATCGTTCGCCTGCATAAACAAAGCATGGCTCAAATACGTCACGATGCTGAATAAGCTGAGCTGCCGGTGATAGACCGTCGCGAACCGGCTTCGCATGCGGAGTACGCCGTAGAACAGAAGAATGGTCAGCGGGAGCAGCGTGAACGCCAGCTTATATTCGTTCGTCCAATCCGAGGTCGTCAGCAGCATGGCCAGCTCTATAACAATCAAGACGCAAAGCGGCATGACGGCCCGGCGCGCGCGCAGCCTGAGAAAGCGTTCCTCGTATTTGGCGATGACGGCTCCCGCAGCGACAAACGTTAATCCGAACCCGATATATTGCGTCAAGACCAGGTCGAGATAATTCCACTGTTCCAGACTGATGCCTAAAAAACCGTCCATCATTCCCCCGAACAGAAAACGAAGACTGCCCGAAGTAAACTGGCACAGCACGAATCCCGCAAGACATATCCAAACAATCGATCGGGCGGGCAAGTTTTTTATCAGCCAATAAGAAGCCGCCACCCCGAACAGAAGGGGCGGAATAAACCACAGATGATAATAAGGACCGTTCACAAAAACGGCCATAAACCATATTTTGGCCTGCAACCATAAATTGCCGGCATGAAACCCGTCACGCAGCAGCGCAGAAACATTATGCTGCAAGGTGAATAACAAGCAGAAGAAGCTGTACATAACCGCGATTCGGATCAAATATCTTTTCAAATAAGTCTCGGAACGAGCGGCATGCGACCAGCCTTTATACGCAAGAAAACCGGCGATCACATAGAAGCAAGGCACAATGACCCTCGTCAGCAGCGCCACGAAGGACATCGTTTCGCTGCCCGTCTCCTCTAATAAGGAGATAAGCAGCGCATGACCCAGCAAAACCATAATCGCCCCCGCGAACTTAAATATCGTTATCCCCGGATAAAACTTGCGCATCACGCATGTCTCCTTGCAACGTGGATTTCCTGCTCGGCCAGCTGTTTCATTTCGGCTATGGATATTTTGCCGGTGGGCGATAAAGGAAGCTGGGAAAGGAAGATAAAGGTCCTCGGCAGCTTGAAGGCGGACAGCCTGGGCGCCAGCTCCTGCTTCAGACGGTCAGACGTTAGGAAGCTGCCGCTCTTCGGCACGATGCATGCGCAGACTTCCTCCCCGTATAACGAATCCGGCACGCCGATGACAAGAGCATCCTCTACCTCTTCATGTTCCATAATGATGTTCTCAATCTCGATGGGCGATATTTTTTCGCCTCCGCGGGAGATGATGCGGTGGATCCGCCCCGCAATCGCCAAATGCTTCCGCTCGTTCAGCCAGCCCAGATCTCCCGAGCGATACCAGCCATCCTCCGTAAAGGCGGGCCTTTCGGTGCGGTCATTCGCATATCGCATGACCCGATGACTGCGAATCCATACCTCCCCTTGCTCCCCTGCCGGCAGCTCTTCGCCTGTTGCGGGGTCGACGATTCGAATCTCGACATGCGGATCTACCTTTCCGGCGAGGCTGGCGCTTTCTTTCATGAACGCCTCATATGGAATCAGCCCTCCAAGGAGGTTCGTATGCTTGACAATGCGGAATAGAAGCGGAATAAGGAATCCGCGCAAATGCTCCTTCCGGATACAAGTTCCGCTTGCCACCGAACCGGCCTCCGAAGAGCCATAGCTCACCAAAAAAAACTGCAGCCGCAGCTCGCTCGTTACCTTTTGCAAAATGGACGGGGTTACCGCCGCTGAAGTAAAAGCCGCGCCAAGCAGCGAGGACAGGTTGAATGCCGCGCGCTCCGGCGCCGCCACCATTCTTTGCAGCATGTACGGCGTTCCCACCAGCACTTTGCAGCGCTCCTTTTCAATGGCGGACAACGCCTCTATCGGATGAAATCGGCTGAGCATCACCGTTGGGACATTCGTGGATTTCAAATTGGTCAAAATCGTGGCGAAGCCGCCCATATGGTATAGCGGCAGCAGATTGAGAAGCTTGAAGGCCTGCATAATCCGGGTATTCAGCCCCAGCATCAGCTTTCGAAGCGGACTGGACGACTCCCCTTTACCGGCGCTTGCGATCAAAAAGGATGCGGTCGTGCGAAGCACGCCTTTGGGAACCCCCAACGTTCCGGATGTAAAAAGCAAAATAAGCGGGTCACGGGAAGCAACATGCCGGATTGCCTCCTTCCATTCATCGGATCCAGCGAGGTTGCCCGCGGCCGCCAGCTCGGAATAGGGGCGGAACCCCTGGAGTCGCTCATCCGAATCGGCTACAACATACACGGAGGAAGGGATAAAGCCGCCTTCCGAACGCCCGTCGCGAGCTTCTGCCAATTGGCGCAGCATGGACGGATAGTGCTGCTGGTGCCCATGAGCGCCGATAATCATCAGAGCCGGTCTCGATTCGTTCAAATACCCGGCCAGCTCCTCTTTTTTCGAATAGGCGTTGATCGGGACAAGCACCGCTCCAAGGCAGGCAGCCGCATACATGGATAGAATCAGTTCCATGCGGCCCGTCATCAAAAAGGCCACTCTGTCGCCCTTGCGTACGCCGTTCCTATGCATACCGCGTGCAAGCGGCAGCACCTCCCGCCAAATCTCAGCCCATGTATAGCGCTGATCCCGCTCCGGAAAAATGTAAGCTATCGAGCTTGGAAAGCGCCTTGCCCGCTCCTGGAGCAAATAAGGGACCGAATCCACATGTAAACCGTTCAACCATTCCATGACGCAGACCTCCGAGACTGTTCGTCTTATCGCACTTCCACACTACTATATCACGATGATTGTTCTTTATAAAGAACATTTTTATAAACCTCTGAGTCTTCCTCCACATAAAAAAAACGATAAAGCAAGACGCGCCTGCTCTATCGTTTCTATTCTCGCCGCCCATATCGGCTAGCCGTTGTTGAAGCCTTTCAAAAACTGAGAAATGACGATCATCGTATCCTCTAACGATTGATTGTCATCGGAGCTTTGCGCGATCCATAACGCCGATTCATTCAGAGCCCCGGAGAGAAAATGCGTCATCGCGTCAATCGGAACCGGCTTAAGGTAACCCTGCTGCTGCATCAGCTGCAGCTGCTCCCGCAAATGCCGCATCGAGTTTTCCTCATCCATCCTGCGCCACGCCTCCCAACCCAGCACAGCCGGACCGTCAATAAGCAAAATTCTTTTGATGTGAGGCTCAACGGCAGCGGCCACAAAAGCGCGGCAGCCTAAAATCAGCTGCTCCCACGCATCGCCGCTTCGAGCGGCTCCGGCTTCCACCCGCTCTCCCATCTCCTTCTGAACGGACTCCAGCACGGCCTGAAACAGCCCCTTTTTGCTGCCGAAATGATGGTAAAGCGCTCCTCGCGTCAAATTCGCCTCCGCCACGATCTCCTCCATCGACGATTCCGCGTAGCCGCGCTCCGTAAAATGCTTCCTTGCGACTTCAACAAGCTTCGCGATCGTTTCGTTCGCCTCTTCTTTCCTTCTTTTCATGCCGTTCCCATTCTCCCGTTACGCGTCGTTACCTCATCTTATCATCCTTTCTGTTCGGCTTGCCACAAGTTCTCGTTGTAATTTTCGCTGTACGCGTCGGAAGGGGGAATGATTTTGATCACGTCGATCAATACGCCATTAGGATCGCTTGTTATGAAGTGGCGCTGCCCGAACTCTTCGTCCCGGATATCAAGCTGCAGCGGGAGCTTGTGCTGCGTGATCAATCTCTCGTACTCCGCGTCCACATCCTCCACTTCAAAATTGAGGATAAGTCCGTTCACCGAATGCCGGTAGACTGACGGCACAGTCGAATGCCCGGCTTCCAAAATAGCCAGCTCGAATGCCGATTCCGCGTCCTTTGGCAGGCGAAGACTTACGTACCAATCGGCTTCGAATACGGTCTCAAATCCAAAATATTGCCGATAAAACTCGGCGCTGGCTCCAACCTGCTCTGTTAAAATAACCGGATAAAAGCTAGACGTTTTCATCAATCATTCTCCTTTATCGTTTTCTACCAACAATTTAACATACATTCTGTATGTATGTAAACAACAAAATCGGATGAAACTTCACAAACCGCATAGCCAAAAAAAAAGGACAATCAACCCTCCACGGATTGATTGTCCCGCTATTGTCATTCGTACACCGTTCCCGCGTAAAATTCCATCATATCGCGGATCAGCATAAAGGTATCTCCATTTGTCATCTTCTGTTTATTTTTCATGCTTTGTACCACCGGACTCGATACCCAGCCCCGTTTTAAAAGCAAGCTTACCGCTTTCCGGGGTGCCGTCTCGACCCCCGCCATCAAGCATAAGCCGTGCGCTGCTTCATCCAGCGAGAGCGTATCCTTATCTTCTATTATCGGAGCGGCGTTTATGTAGCTCCCTTTAAAATACGCGGGATGCATCGTCTTCAGCCGCTTCATCATATTGCGGAAGCTCTTCGGCGATACCGGCCCGTCCAAATCCCATCGGTTGTTGTCGTAGCCGCCGATCGTCATATTCATGCTAACGGCGGCAAGCAGCGCTTTGTATGCCGGATGCTTCCTATATTCCGGCTTCTCCGTTGCATAGTAGGTCAGATCCATGCCGGCTTTGGTCAGCATCGCGCGCAGCTCTTCGATCGCCTCTTTGGAGCGCGACAGCTCCCGGAAGCTCATTCCGTTCGATATCGCGAGCTTAGCCGCGGCGCCCGCCGCTTCCCCCGTCGCCATGCCGAGCGGCACAACCCGCGCGCTTCCATGGGGCAAAGAGTCGAAGCTGGCCGCCCGCCCGACAACGAGAAGCCTGTTCACGTCAAGGGGTACCAGCGAGCGAAACGGTACGCCGTATTGAAGCGGCGACATCATTATCGCTCCGGTATCCTCGCGGCTTAGCCGCTGAATATCGACATCGTAAGAGCCGTAAGCAATCGCATCCCAGAAGTCGCGGTTCTCCATCACATCGGCCATCGTAAGCCGATATTCGCCTCTAATATGCCGAGACTCCCGGATATACAGCTCCGGAGCCGTGCCGGCGTATTCGAGCTTCTCCATCTCCTTGAACTGCTTCTTCAAATATGCGGCGATTCTCGGCGCTTCCTCTTTGCCCAGCTTCATTCCTTCTTCCACCGACTTCGGATCCAGCGGGTCGATCCCGAACAGATGCATCGCGTTAATGAGAATACTGTCGTCGTTCTGCCGGCCGATATTCAGCCCCCGCAGGGCTACCCGGTCCGGGTCGGTCGATTCGTAAAGTCTGGCGTCAAGAAATCCCCATGCGCTTTTTTTATCGATGCCGGTATCTTCGCGTTCGCCGAAAGACTTCCAAATCGTATCGGTCACACCGCTCATTTTAAATACCAGCGTCACCGCCATGCGCGCTTCGGGGTTGCCGAGATCCTCTCGTCCTACCGTATAGGGAACCCCAGCTAACGCTGCGATATCGCCATCCTGCGTAGCGTCGATGACGGCGCTTGCCCCGATTGACCGTTCAACGCTCTCTTCATCGACGATGATCATGCCGACGACATCACGGCCGTTCATCATCGGTTTCATCGACTGAACACCCATGTGCACATGTATCCGAGGCTCATCCGCTACCATCCTGTGCAAAGCCGCCGCCGCTTCCACGACATCGATTGAGGTGCCGCCTAATTGATCGTACCATTCCTGAAAGATGCCTTTATTCAAAAATTCGCGTTCTCCTGAAGGCCGGGCAGACGCCGGCGCAAAATTTAAGTCCAAGGAATTCAGCCATCCCAGCGTAATAAGCCCGCCCAGCCGATCTCTTCCTTTGCCGTCAACAAGCAGCACGTCAAGCCCATGCCGCGCAGCGGATAACGCGGCCGCTACGCCCTCGGGATCCGTTCCGGCTACAATAACGTCGTATCTCTCGCTATATCGAGCCTCTTGTTCAAGCTTAGGAAGCGGAACCTGGCCGCTTTGCGCGAAGCGCCATGCTCCGCCCCGCCAAGCCCAAAGGCCGGCGCCTGCCAGAATAAGCAAGATGACCGCCGCCGTTAACCAAGTTATCGCTGCTTTCGATTTGCGCTGTAACAGGCAGTTCACCTCCCCGTGTCCATGCGCTTTAGTATTCGGATTTTCAGCCAAAATTATCTTCTTTTTCCACTGGAAAAAACAGAAAAATATTCAGCTATTCCTCCGTATTGCGGTAAATAAAACCGCTTCCTTCCCGTTCGGCGGCCGCAAGCCATGTGCCGACAGCTAGACGAATATCGCTATCGTTAGCCGCTTCAACAAGCTCTTTCATTGCCGTATCCCACTTGTAAATGACACTGCTATCCCCGTTCCAAGTCTGGATATACAAGCTTCCATCCGTTGACAGGGACGCCCTTCCATCAAGGTTCGGCTCCCATATTTGACGATTTTGACGATCCAGGGCGACAAAAGCTTTCGAATCAAACGTCGTACCTTCCCGCCGCAGCGGAAGGAGGACAAGCTCCTTGAGCGCGTTTGCTTCTTTCACGGAACCGTATGACGTCAGCTTGCCCGTACGAAGATCATATTCTTTGTATCGAATTTCGTCTTTACTCCAGACGGTATCCGATACTGGCTTCGGCTTATACGCTTCTATTAAAAGGCGCTGCTCATCCAGCCATTCATACACGTTTATCCGCTCGCCTGATTCGGCTTTAAGCATCCCGACCCGCTTACCGTCACGGTCGAAGAATGCAATTTCTTCCGCGGCGACGGCATTGCTGTTATCGTAATACTCGCCCATCTCGTTGCCCTTCGAAGCGTATTCCAGGAAAAACGCCGTACCTTCGCGGTTCCAAACAGGGCCCGGATCGGACAGCGCCATGCCGTCATCCACGCTGAACAGCTTCAGCACTTTTCCGCTTAATGTATCCGCAAGCATAAAGTGATTGCTTACGTGAATCTGGTCCTTTTCGGTAAAGTTATAGATAAACCGGTCTAATTGGGGAGTTGGATAGATCAACTCTCTTATGGGCTTGCTGCCGAGATCGCCGAAGGCCGGAAACGTTTGCCCGCCATGACCGTAAATGCTGCCCTTATCCAAATCAGCCAGCCACATCTTGCCTAGGAAGCTGGTCAGCAATACTTTTGTCGTTCTGCCGTCATCGTCCTGCGCGTAATGAGCGCTTGCCAAGAAATCCTCGCCGGCTTCCTCGCTGCCGACCGGGACGCTCCAGAAAGCAGGCAGCGTTCCGTGTCCGCCCGTTTCGAGGTAAAAAAGGGCCAGCTCATAGTTGATCATGCCTTCATGGACGGTGCGCTTCAAGAACAAGGCTTTTTTTTCATTGATGATTTTCACTTTTTGATAAAAGGGCTGTTCTACCGCGTCTGCCGAGTAAAGCGGGTATGCTTGAGCCTCCATCCGGTCCGGCCGAACGACGATCATCTCGTAGTAGTTCTTTCCGGCGGCTTCCCGTTCGGTCAGATGGACGGCAACATCCCCATACGCATCTATTGCTGCGGTTTGCACATAGCCCTCCCCGCCGTCTTCGAACGAAAGCCGGAATCCGTGTTCGGCCGGCTCTGCTTTCGCTATTACCTTTTGTTCGGAAGTTGGAATATCGCCTGCTGTATGGTCCGCATTCAATCCGTTAACCTTGTCGGTTGGGGCTTCGTCCAGCACTCCCGCTCTCTCCCGCACTTCAACGGTTTCTTCCGAAATAGCCGCGTTCATTGTCCTCTCGTTGTCGAACGCAGGCATAATCAGCAGGAAGATCATGACTAGAGATACCGCAATCGTAATGGTCATATGTTTATTCATGCATACGCTCCTGTCGCAAGAAGATGATTTCAGCCTAATAGACGAAAAGAAACGGATTTAGTTACACAATTTTACAATTATCTTTCCCGCCCAACCAAAATTTTCACCAAGAGGGATCAAGCTGGTATATAATAGATGCATCCCATACGAACGAATGTTGCGTTAATGACAGTAAGAATAGGAGAATCAACATGGATATTATTGAACTTCCTATGGCCTTGATCGACGAAGACAAAGACCAGCCGAGATACCAGTTCGACGAAGAAGCGCTTCAGGAGCTGATGCGAAGCATTGAGGAGCTGGGGCTGCTCTCCCCCATTAAAGTTAGAACAACGGGAGACGGACGCTACAAAATTATTTACGGCAACCGCCGTTACAAAGCTTCCGAGCGGTTAGGCCGAACCACGATCCCTTGCATCGTCTCGACCGCCACGGACGAGATGGAAATTTATTTGGAGCAGATTGCGGAAAATTTGACGCGCGAAGGCTTCTCCCCGATCGAAGAAGCGGAAGCATTCGACAAGCTGATGAACGATTCCCGCTTCCGCAGCTCGCTCAAATTTCTTTCCGCCAAGCTGGGTAAACCGGAGAGCTATATCAAAAATAAAATGGAGCTGCTGAAATTCAGTCCCGCCGTGAAGAGGCTCATCGTCAGCGGGATCGAAATCCGCAAGGACAAGCTGACGGAGGATCAGCTGATGCCGCTGAAGGATCTGCCGATGGAGCATCGCGATCCGCTCGCGCTGATCGCGGCCAGGGACGAGCTGCCCGTCAGCGACGTCAAAAAAATCGCCAAGCTGTTCAAGGACAAAACAATCTCGGACAGCACGAAGGAGAAGCTGCTGCTGAAGAACGGCCCCGGGTTAATTGAAACGTGGTCCGTCTACGAGCAGAACCGCAAGGAGCGGGCGAAGAAACAGGCGGAGCAGGAGGATGCGCCGACTGCCTCGAAGCCTGCCGCTGCCGCTTCACACACGGCGGCAAGCACCGGGAACGCCGTTCCGCAAAGCGCCGCAGCCGCTGCTGAGCCTGCAGCGCAGCCAAGCTCTGCAGCTGGCGCCGCTGCTGCGACGTCCGAGGCCGCGCCTGCCGTTGCAGCTGCTTCGGCAACCGCCGCGCCAGCTCCAAAAGGCAACGTGTCCGATCTGTTGAAGCAGCTGCATGCCCAGCTCGCCCGCCAAGCGGAGATGACGCAAACGATTATGCAGCTATCCGCTTCGTCTCATGACGGGGAGTATACATTATTCCCGCATGAAATCGATGAGGTGATCGCGAAGCTGGAGCAGCAGCTGGCCGAGTGGAGAAGGTTGAGACCATAACAAGAGGCTGTTCCCTTGCAAGCGTGCATGGGAACAGCCTCTCTTCATTTTCCAACTATCGTCATCAAATATATGAACAGCGCAACGGCCATACACCCTGCAAACTTGTAATTCGGCGAGGCCATCTCAAACACTGGCTTTTTCAATAAGCCCGCAAGCAAATTGTTTACAGCGGAGGCAGGCGATATCGGATTGGATAAGGCCCAGCTGCCCAGCAGCAGCACCGCGAAGTAAACCGGAGTAATTTGAACGGAGAGCGGGTCAATGCCGCCGGCAAGCAGCGTGACAGGCACAATAGGATGAAGGCCGATCAAAGAGGTTCCCGCAATCAGAAGGATCGTCAATACCGTAAACGTAACGGATATCGGCAGCGGAATATCGCCCAGCAGTGACGGGACGTATGATCCAAGATTCGTGACGCCGATCGAACCGCTGAAGAAGCCGGCGGCCATAAACAGCGTCATTTCCTTCTGTAAAGCAGGCAATGTAACGGTTACATGATTTTTAATCCCGCTCCTGTACACAGCCGTCTCTCCCTTAGCCAAACACCAGATCAGCGGAAATAAAACCGCCGCGATGCAAATTAAGATGACCATGGGCAGAGGAATAACCTGTTCCATCGATATAATGACGGCAATGGCCGCGACGAGATAAAGTCCCAGTCCCATCGGCAGTGACGCGCGGTGTTCCTCCATCTTAACCGTCTCCGGCTGCTTCTCCATTTCAGCGCGGTTAAGCTCCCTTAGATCAACGGTCCAGCTTACGGCGATGCTTAGAACAGCCAGCCCTGCCATATAAAACAAAACCGATGACCAGGACAGCCCGAGAGACGTAGTAACGAGCGTCATCGCGGCGAAATACGGCGACCAAAGAATAGCCCCCGCAAAGCCGCGGTTCATCGCATTCGCCAGCAGCCGGGTCATCCCATGCTGCGGCTTTACGAACACCATGTGATAGACGACGGAGATGGAGCCGACATTAATAAATACTCCCATCACCTGCGTAAGCAGCTGCGTTCCCGCGAATAAAGCCGTTTTGCTGCGGAGCCGTTGTTCAAAAAAACGTTTTAACGCTTCGACGTATGCCGGAATCCGTACGGGAATACCGAACAACGGGGCAAAAAGGAACAACGTGACGATCGTGACGTTTATGCCGGCCGACTCGAACCATACCCGAGGCGCCGCTTTCTGAACGCTTAATAGGACAACACCGATCGCCATAAAGCTGAGGGTCAGCCAGAACGTCGTCCCTTTCAGCTTAGGCAGCAGCATGGCGATCGCGAGAAGCACCAAGCCTCCCTGCAAAAAAATAAGCATCTCGAGCTGAGTCAGTTGAAATGCCAAATAAACCGCGGCAATGGAGAAAAGAAGCGTCCTCTCCACTGCCGCTCTAGCTGCGGATGTCATCCGACCCGCCCTCTTTCAATTCGTTAATGAAATTGCCAGCAGCTCAAGCTTAAATTGCCGTATTGGTAGCTGCGGTGCAGCAGCTTCGCCTGACGGTTGGCGTCACCCGTTCCCATGGCCAGCAGAAGCGGAATAAAGTGCTCGTTCGTTGGAACGGCTTCCTCGGCATAAGGAGCCAGCTCGCGATAGTTGAACAGCGCCTCCGTATCCCACGCCTCAAGCTTGCTTTGAAGCCAGCTGTCGAATTGCTCCGCCCATGGATCTATGCCTTCAGAACGCCAATTCAATCTCCTTAAATTATGAACGGTTCCCCCGCTTCCGATAATGAGAACATCCTGCTCGCGAAGCTCCGTAAGCGTCTTGCCGATCTGGTACTGCTGCTCATTGGTCAAATAACGGTTGACGGAAAGGGCAACGACCGGAATGTCCGCCTCCGGATATAACAGCTTAAGCACCGCCCAAGCCCCATGGTCCAAGCCTCTTTTTTCGTCGATAACGCTTTGAATGCCCTGTTTGGCGAACAAGGATTGGATCTGACCGGCCAGGGAGCGGTCGGTTTGTGCCGGATAAGTCATCCGGTACAGCTCCTCTTGAAACCCTCCGAAATCATAAATCGTTTCGAAGGTTTCAGCGGCACCGATCGTTTGCGCCGCCTCTTCCCAATGAGCGGAAAATAACACGATCGCTTTCGGTTTTGGCGTATTTTCTTTAAACTTCTTAAGCAGCTGTGTATATTCATTATCCTCGAGCACAATCGACGGGGCGCCGTGCGCAAAAAAATACGATGGCATCATCGTTCTCTCACTCCTCTATTGTAGTCAAACCGGCATCCTGCACAAGCCAATTTGCAAAATCGCGCTGATTCTCTACCGTTACGCCGTGGTCGGCCGAATAGAGCTTAAAGGTTAAGCGGTCCGTTCGTTCCCGCAAATACGCGGCCGTCTCATGACCAATGCGAACCGGGAACACCGAGTCAAATTCGCCATGCGACACAAATACCGAAACGTCTTTTATGCTTCGAATCGGATACTCGGTTTTCACAAAGTCAGGAATATATCCGTTCAAAGCGACGATCCCCTTCAGCTGCTCCCCCATTACAAGCGCTAGCGTCATAGTCAAAATGGCGCCTTGGCTGAAGCCCAGCAAATAACGTTTGCCGGGATCGATCGGGTACTTGGCAGTCGCGTAACGAATGAACGCTTCCAGGTTTTGAACCGCTTCATCAAACATTTCGCGAATCGGGTTTCCTAAACTCTTCAAATCATAATACTGGTAACCGGCGCCAAGCGGCAGATTGCCGCGAATGCCTATAATAATAAAATCGTTTGCCATCGAAGATACGAGGCCGAACATATTTCCTTCATTTGAACCTTTGCCGTGCAAAGTGAAAATAACCGGATAGCTTCGGCCAGGCTCAACATCGCCCGGCATGTGTATGTCATATTCATAAATTGGATTCATCCTGCTGTCCTCCCTGTCAAAAGTTATTTACTGCGCTTGCTCGTCATGAAACGGTCGACGGACAAAGGCGATTGGTCGGCAACTGCCAAATATAACGAGACCAGAATGAAAGCAAGATCTAACTCATAGCCAGCCGATTGACCGTTCCCAAGAAGACCTGCCGGCAGCTTCGCCGTCACGATCGCGCCGATGAGCATCATAACAAACAGTCCGGATACATAACGAGTGAACAGGCCCAAGATCAGCAAAATGCCGCCGACAAGCTCAAGCACCGTTACGACGTAAGCTAGAAACCCCGGAATACCTATCGAGCTAAACCACGCTTCTACATTGCTAAGTCCCATTTGAAGCTTATCTGCGCCGTGAAATACAAATATAATGCCCAGCACGACTCGCATAATAATCGAAACGACAGCTGTTCTATTCATGAACTTCTCTCCTCACAATATTAGTAATAGAAATATATTTTCTACATGAGTAATTTATCGCAAGTCGAATTGACTTGTCAACAGAAATATTGATAATATTAAAACAAGTTTTGTATTACAAATATTTTAAAGGTGTGATCCAATGGATATTGGCTCTACGATACGAGCGATCAGAAAGCGGAAAAATATTACCATCGCTCAAATTTGCGAAGCAACCGGCCTCTCCCAGGGCTTTATGAGTCAGGTTGAAACCAATAAAACTTCGCCGTCTATCTCAACGCTGGAAAATATAGCCGAGGCGCTGAACGTGCCGCTAGCTTATTTGCTCTTAAAGAAAGAAGAGCGGATGCGGATTGTCCGGAAAGACGAGCGGACACTCACAACAAGCGGTTCCGATAACCTCAAAGTGGAACACTTGAGCTCCACAAAAAACGTGCGTATGAGGATCGTAGAATTTCCTCCTGGCGCTACTACCGGCGATGCGCCTCACGCACATGAAGGCGAGGAGGTCCATTTGGTCATGAAAGGGAGAATATACGCGGAGCAAGGCGAGGATGGAGCGGAATTCGGAGAAGGCGATTCCTTTAGCTGGAATGCTTGTACACCCCATTTAGTCCGAAATATCGGGGACGACACGGCAATCGTGCTCATTTCGATCTATACGGAAAACGATAATGGCGCGGATCTGATCTAATAAAAAGTGCATAACATTGATACGCAATGTTATGCACTCGTGATCTCCTGGTCAACTACGAGGTTGCCTGACGTGCAGCCTTTTAAGGTGAGTGATTGATCAATCACTCTAGAGAAAACTATCACTTCATTTTTTGCAAATCTCGAATAGTCGCCGCAATCCCGACCTCAGGTTTGGTTGCTGGAATAGCCCCGATATGGCGCCGATACTTCTCCCCGCTTAGGCGCAGCGGCTCTTCCGTTAAGTACAGCATTTCCACAACTTCTTTCATGACGGGAACAAATATTCCAAGCAGTGATAATCCAACCTTCCCAAGGGCAATAACAGGCTTATTAGTGCCGCTTGCCTGTTGAGCAATACGGACAATCTCACGGCCTGAAATAATGTCCGAACCAGGAATATTCCAGTTTTGCCCATAAGCCTGCTCGCGCCCCGCAAGCTCCACAATCATCATTGCCGCGTCAGGCAGATACACATATTCACGCGGCGTTTTCATATTCCCTATGAAAAAGGCCATTTTCCCAGCTGCAATTGCTTCGAGCGTTCCGCCTAAATAGGAAGCTTGATTGGCGGTTGGTCCATAATAATCCGGAAGGCGTACAATCATAGGGCGAGCCTTACTCCATCTGCTGCTAAAGATCATCTGCTCAAAGGCAAGCCGCACTTTTCCCTTCTTCGTATGAGGCTGCCTAGGATGATCCTCAGTCACGCGTTCCATTTGTCTTCGTCCATAGGGATAAATTCCGTCAATGACGACTACCTTCAAACTCAGTCGGTCGGCCGCTTCCATTATAGATTCACCGAGAGGAATCAGCTTGCTCGCCATCTCGTTGTAAGGGACGTTCGCGCAATGGAATAGTACATCCGCATCTTTTGCCGCGGCCGCAATATCATCCGTCCGGAATGCATCCCCGATTGCAAACGACAGGTGAGCAGGGTTGCCTAATTGGCTGGCAAGCTCCTCTAGCTTTTGGCGAGACCGCCCGAAGGCAACCGTCGGCACTCCCCGTTTTACAAGTTCAGATACAATAACCGCGCCTGTGCCACCAGTAGCCCCAATAACAATCGCTTTTTTCATCATTCTCCAGCTCCCCGTTTTCGTATTGCTTTGTGATTGATCAATCAATTACTGTTAATGACAATATAGCATTGTGTTATTGATTGGTCAATAACTAATTTTTAAAATTGTGGCTTTTTCCGTTGTTACGCTACCCCGTGGTCGGCCTTATCCACACACTGTTCTGGTGAGGAGGCAGACTGCTCTTGAATGATTCCTGAACCATGATAACTCTCTCTCAAAGCTGAACTATTTTAAAGCAGTCGCTCACCTTTTGGTAACTATATGAAAAAAATGTACATACTTCAAACTCCAGATCAGTTCCATTATACTCGTGAATAAAGGAGGGATCACATGAAAACCCTGGTGATTGTAACACACCCAAGCATTGAAACGTCAACGATCAATAAACGGCTGGTAGAAGAATTAAAAAAGTTTCCGGAAAAGTATACCGTCCATGATTTGTACAAGGCGTACCCCGACGGAAACATTGATATAGAAAGCGAACAGAGACTGGTGGAGTCGCATAGCAAGCTAGTTTTGCAGTTCCCGATCTTCTGGTTCAATTGCCCGCCGTTGTTGAAAAAATGGCTTGATGATGTATTAACTTACGGCTGGGGCTATGGTTCGAGCAATGGTAACCAAATGAGAAATCGAAAAGTCGCTCTAGCCGTGTCAACCGGGATAAGGCGAAAGGAATATAGTTCTGACGGAAAATACAGGTATGCGTTAAAGCAACTGCTGACACCGTTTGAAACAACGTTCCTCTATTGCAATGCAGACTACCGCTCGTTCTTTGCTGTTTATGGTAAGGAGGGCGACGAAGCGTCCTCTGTCGAAGACAATAGACCGACGACCGGCGCATTAGAAGAGAGAGCACATGAATATCTTCGCTTTATAGACTCGATGTAAACCTTCAGGAGGCTTATTCAAGCCTCCTGTTTTTCTCCCCCCACTCACACATCATATGCAAAATTGGAATGACCGATTGCCCGAGTTCCGTTAAGGAATATTCAACCTTCGGAGGGATTTGGGTATAATCCTTGCGTAGGAGCAGGCCGTCAGCTTCCAGTTCTTTTAACATGATGCTCAACGTCTTGAAAGGAATGCCGTTAATTCTTCGCATCATTTCATTAGGACGCAGAACCTTGTGTTCGGCCAGACAATATAGAATGGACATTTTATACTTGCCGCCAATAACGGACAGCGTATAACCGAACCCGGTTTCTTTCTGATTCACTCCATTTGGAACACAGGTCCCATGATTAGCATCCATAAAGATGACACTTCCTTTTATAGTATATTTACAAACATATGGAACTGGCGCTCAATTTACATTATAAACTTTGGTGTCAGGCCTACCATTCCTACGCCAAATTGTACTGCATCTTGAGGAAAACGAGCCGGTACCCGCCATCGCAGACATATTGCATCTCGCATCGCCCGTCTAGTCCTTCATAATTCGAAAACCGCCCGCTCCGTCTTCGCGTCCCACCGCCAATCGATCCGTCCCTGCAGACGCAAGCCTCCGTACCATTCGTCAATCTCTATATCGCGAATCCCATCCGTCTCTCCTGCCTCCGCCGCCCGTCCGAAATCGGTCAGCTCGACCCGGCGCGCCGAAACGGGAAGCGTACCGGGTGCGGAGCCGACAGATGGCCGCTCGGCTTCATCAATGAACCGGATCAACGCCTTCGGCCGTTCAGCCATGCTTCGCAGCCGATGCCAATATTCGATATCGCCCATGCCAAGATCGCCGATGCGATTCCCTACGTCCCGGAACAAGTCGGTCGCCGCGCGCGCGCCGTCCCGCAAGGCTGCCAACGTCGTCTGCTCGACGACGCCCAGCCCGTTCAGTACCGAAGGCAGTCGGGACAAATGCCAACGGAACGATGAACGGGCAAAAGGGAGCGCCGACGTGTCCCATGCAAGCGCAGCCGCATGCGTTTCCAAGCTTGGCGACGCATAAGCCTCCCACAGCTTCGCGCCCGTCTCGAGCTCCTTACGTCCGACCGGGCGCCACTTGCCCGACAGTGTTTCCAACTGTTCAACGGTCAGTTGGCCCAATCCCCGAAACCGATCGATACCCGGGAATTCCCCGATGCAGAGCAAACTGAGCTTCGTACGCCCGAGCGTCTGTCCGGCAAACCAACGAAGCAAATACCATAACATCGTCTGGTCGAACAAGTCGTGCTCAAACCACAACACAACCTCGTCGTACGCGCCGAATCGCCGCAGCTCCCGTTCCTGCATCTCGCAGCCCCGGACGTAATCGTCCGGCGGAATGCCCAGCGCCCGCTCCAAATAGGCCGTCCGCAGCTTTCTACATGCACGGTCTTCCATATCGAGAAACGCCGGCCCTGCGGGGTACACCTCCCTCCAAACCAGCACGTCTCCCGGGATGGCAGCCCGCTTCAAGGTTTCTCCGACATGATCTCCGTTCACAATATGCAGCAATTTCACTCCTCCTTCATATAAATCGTGGAATACCGTCGCGACGTCGGACACAAGGAGCGACGTCCTCAGCGTCCGTCGGGCATCGTAAAGACGTTTCTTCAGATTCATCGGGGGTATGTTTCAGTGTGGCCGCGATTAGATCAACGTTGCGCTAGAAACTTGCCCTTTAACATAAAGAAGCTGCCGATCGTGCCAGCAGCTACTTCCTGAACGACTATTAAGCTATCGTTCTCCGTTAGCTCAACGAATCTTCGGTTGCAAAAAATCCAACAGGGTAGTTCTCGTCATCTTCTGCATCGACATCAGGGTATCGATTAAAGACAGTCTGGAAATTATCGAGATTAATCAAATGGTCGATTAATTTTTCAATTCTTTCCCTGCTAATAATATCAATCAATACCATGTCGCTGGACCAAAAATATGCACCATTCATGCATTCACCAGTTTGTATATTCTTTTGTCTTAATGTCTCGATATTTCGGTAAGTGAAGAAGCTGGCAATCCATTTGGAGCGATCCGGAAAGACAACAATAACATCGGTATTATCATCTTTACAATCCCATGAGCCTTCGGGCCATATTTCGGCTTCTATCCATACATAACGCTTCGAAAAGTTCATGCCATTCTCCTATAGGTAGTATTTGAGCTAACGTCTCCGTTACTTCAAGGCCAAGATTAGTTGTTTTGATTCTTTTTAGTAATTTCAATTAATCTATATATAGCGTCCTCAAGGTCTTTGTTATGCTTTCGTTGACTCGACTGAATGCTTAATAACACAAACACTATGATCACCAACAATAATATAATTGGTATAAAGTATATGTCCCACCCCAAACTTAGCACCTACCTTCTAACTTCCTAACTGAATGTTATTCGCTTTTAACATCTATTTGTCCTCTTCCGCTAAACGTAGTAAAACGATGTAATCCCCACAACCTTGCTTACTGATTTCAACTATCTAAATAATACCATATATTGGAACTATTCTGCCCGTTACTTCAACAGACATATGGCCAGCTGCGTATAACAATAAACGACTGCAGAGCAGTCGTTTCAATACAGTTAATCAATATCCTCTTCACTCTTTAATCTATTCACTTCTTTCTCAAGATAGTTGAGACGTTTATGTATTCTGTAGATTATTGGAGTATAAGCAACCAATATTAGCAAAATCCATCCCACGTAGTTCACTCCTTTTTGTAAGACATATCCAATTCCATTTTATCTAAATTTATGCGATTCCCCCATACCTCCTTTGAACTAACCTGCCAATTATCTTCAATGCCTTGGCCCCACATGTTTAAGAACTTTATTTTTCCATTCCCATTTAAGAACATTATTACGTAAAGCTTCGGTATCCTTGTTGAAACTTTAATCTTCTTCCTGGCGTACTTACGCGTAAAGGACGGTGCTTAAATTGAAACGTAAACCACGCGATAAAGCGGACGTTACTTCTTTCTTTTTTGAAGTGTTTTTGGAACTGTTGGTATTTATTCCGCGGTTAGTGATCAGGGCCTTTAAATGGGCTCTGGACTAATCGATAGACTTCGCCTCGGCTGGAATCGATACCAGCGATCGAATCCCTCCACCTTAGCAGGATAAGGATCGAGGAGCTTCTTGGCCTCGACGATCAACGACTCCATCCGGTCAGATAGCCGATATCGGGCACCTCTTTTTCTTCGTTGCCAAGACCCCAGTACTTCACGTTATGCGGTTCCTCGAAACCATGGCTTCTGCGAAGATTGGCATAGTGCGTGTCTTCCGTTCCATTGCAGTATTGGAGTTGTCAAAAAAAGTGCAGTCTGAAAACACCCTCATACAGAACTCCCGTTACTAAGCTGCCTATGACAGCATTCTTTCGCGATAAATAGCGGGGGGTCAGCCCCGACCGGCAGCACCCCATTAAGCTAATTGGCAGTTTAGCGCGGGCCAACCAACTAAGTGGTTGCTTGCTCACAATTGCTGGAAGGAAAGTTCTATTCTTTCGCGAATTCATTAGACATGCCGAAGTTGCGAATTTCGCAAAAAAATCGCGGTAGAGCACTGGAAAGAGCATTTTAGTTTTCTACATCTTCATAGAAAGGTGATTACGCATGAACCAAAGACCGTCAGAAGAAGAATACGCCGGGGACGCCGGCGACTATATCCGGTTGGTGCCGGAAGGCAACATCATCGACATTCTGCTCGCCCAGGAAAAGCAGATGACCGAGCTGCTGGCATCGTTGACCGAAAGCCAGAGCGCCTATCGGTATGCGGAAGGAAAATGGATGCTGAAGGAAGTCGTGGGCCACATCGCAGACAGTGAACGCGTCATGACCTACCGCCTGCTCCGATTTGCAAGAGGGGATCAGACGCCTCTGTCCAGTTTCGATCAGGAATTGTTCATTCCTCCTTTCGGAGGCTGGACAACCGCGCAATTGGCCGAAGACTACCGGGCCGTACGGCAATCGACGATCACACTGCTGCGCGGGTTGCCGACGGAGGCGTGGTCCCGCAAGGGTACAGCCAACAACACAAGCATTACGGTGCGCTCCCTTGCTTACGGCATCGCAGGACACGAGCTTCACCACATGGAGGTCATCCGAAATCGTTATTTGAGTTAGTCGTCCTTACATTATGGCACCCTTCCCGCCCCGTTCATACCGTCATGCTATATAGGCATGACGGTTTGCTCTCTTTACAAGCAGTCCTCATATGTAATAGCGCGATGAGAAAGACGCAGTTTGACATTTCCGCTAATCATCGAGTGCTTTCTTTTTCTCCTGGCCGAACCAATGAAATGACGTTTATATCTTCACGGCTTGCCACAAGACTTTTATCCTCGAATCGAGTGGAAAGAACGACTAGGGTCGTTGAAAATCCAAATGCGTTGCAAGCCTCAAGGAAGGTTTCCAACGATTCACTTGTTTCCGTTACAACCTTCAACAAATAATTATACTCGCCACTTGTTCTATAGAAATCGATAATTTCAGGGGCCGCTTCGCAGAATGTTTCGAATTCCTTGCAGTTGTTCGATTTGAACAGTACAAACGCTGTTGTATATTTGCCCAGCTTGGCAGGGGAGATCTTTGCACGATAACCGGTTATGACCTCCCGTTCTTCCAATTTCCGAAGACGTTCGGTTACAGCCGGCTGCGACATCGAAACCATTCGACTCATCTCAGAAACCGTAATTCTGGCATTATCGTGAAGAATGGACATTATCTTTAAATCGATGTTGTCCATGATCAGATCACCTCATTTTTATAAAGTTTGAATGAAAAACAACGATAGAAATAAGTTTTTAAACCCCAAACTCCGTAATCTTCATATGTGAATTCTAGAACGGATTTCATAAAATGTCACTATAAACGAAAAAAGGAGACGGAGAACCATGACGATAACCGAAACGAGAAGGACTGAGGGGCTAAACTACTTTACGACTGGAGATGGAGTTCGGCTTGCTTATCGAATCGATGGGTTGGCCGACAAACCGGTACTTGTGCTTGCGAACTCCATCGCGACCTCGATGAACATGTGGGATGGGCAAATTCCCGAGCTTTCAAAGCATTTCCGCGTTCTTCGCTACGACTATCGGGGGCATGGCGAATCGGATACGCCGGACGGTCCGTATTCGTTCGACAGATTGGGACGGGATGTCATCGAGCTCCTCGACGCGCTTCAAATCGACCGTGTCCATTTCCTCGGGCTGTCGCTCGGCGGCGTCATTGCGCAATGGCTAGGAATATACGCTCCGGTGCGGGTCGACCGGCTCATACTGAGCAATACCTCCTCTTACCTGGGGCCTGCCGAGCAATGGCAGGGCTTGATTGCCTCAGTGCTGGAACAGGGGAAACTACCCGAATTCGCAGATATGTTCATTAAGAACTGGTTCCCTTCGCATATGTTGGAATCTGATAACCCGCACGTCGCCTCGTTTCGCGAAATGGTGCTGGCTACTCGTCCGCAAGGAATTGCAGGAAGCTGGGCTGCTATTCGCGACATGGATATGCGCCGGACTGCCGCGCTGATCAGCAGCCCGACCTTAGTAATTTCAGGCCAGTATGATACGGTTACGCTTCCCGAACACGGTGAATTGATTGCCAAGACGGTGCCTAACGCAAAACAACTGATATTGCCCGCAGTTCACCTGTCCAATGTGGAGTATCAAGCTGAGTTCCTGAGTGCCGTACTCGAATTTTTGCAGGTAAAATAAGGCTTGCATCCGGAATAGATGACGTTCTGAAAGCACCTGTCGGCTCGTCTGATAGGTGCTGCTCTGCCGCTGATTGCATCGAGTGTATTTAACATGACCTTCCGGTAATAACTTCTGAACTATTCCCCCTGCTGATGTATCGTCAAGGAATAAGCGTAGTCCGATAGACAGGATTGATGGTAATCTCTATCCCTTTACTTTCTAAATGAATTCTTCGTTTATCCAATCACATGATCATGGTGTAAGGAATGAGCTATTTATAAAGGATCCAAGCGGCAATCGAATAGCTTATTTTGTGAGAACGAAGAGTCTCCTTTTCATAAACATGCCACTGGAAAAGTCAGTTGGTAATGGTTAACTCTCAGGGATGATATTGTTTTGA
Source organism: Paenibacillus nanensis (assembly GCF_003583765.1). Lineage (GTDB taxonomy): Bacteria > Bacillota > Bacilli > Paenibacillales > Paenibacillaceae > Pristimantibacillus > Pristimantibacillus nanensis. The sequence goes on along the minus strand of NZ_QXQA01000018.1, from coordinate 61,506 downwards.
GTAAGGGAAGTAACAGGAACTTTACCAACCCATGATCCGTGATGCTGATCCATTCATTAAAGTCTATTCAGATGTGTATCTTTGAACTCCGTTTTGTATTTCAATCCATAACCTAACAATCGATCCAGGCCGATGTGAGCGGTCCAAATGATGCCGATCATCAAAAAAACATCCATTTTTGTGACAACCCCTATGACGAGCATGATGCCGCTCAAAAGATAAGTATGAAATAGATTGTAAGCGACCGCCCCGACACGAACCCCCTTTAGATAACCAACCATCGAGATGTCTGGAGCGAACAGAAGCACGATGAACCAAATCCACTTAAAATCGTACTCCATAAATGCATAGATACAGGCTAGCAGCACAAGTAAACCTTCAAGCTTCAAGATGAGCCTATTCATTTTTTCCTCCATTATCATTTATCCTCGCCGAATCTACTTCTCTTAATAGCTCTGCCCCGTACGGATGATCTATGATGTAGAGCCAACTGCCGTCCTGCTGTTTTCTAACAATTTCTGTAGTGTGGCCTTGGATTTGCATAGGATTTCCATCGGTTCCTACTGTGTGAAGTACATAATGTGCGCGTAGCAAAGCGATATTTTCAAAAGGGATATAATATATATTCTTAGATATCATGCTGCCTTGTAGCTGTAATAGGTCCTCTAGAGTTTTGCGAATTTGTACGATTCCATTATCATGGCCTCCGTTCGGATTAACCAGAATACCGTCCGGTTCGTACAAAGCAAGAAGTTTACCAATATCGCCCGAGTTATATGCTTCTGCAAACGCAGCATTCATTTTTTCCGGATTCATGACCGCTTTATTACGAATGGGGGATTTCATAGTATCGCCTCTTTCTATATGATGGTTATGTATGTTAGATTATCTGAATTCCATCAATAGAGTAAGTACGCAGAATAAGATGACGAAGTCATAAAAAACTAACCAATGTGGAGGTAAAGATGCCGTATCTGGATGGGACCTTTGGTTGCCCCGTAGAAGTGGGTCTACAAATGATTAGCGGGAAGTGGAAGCCTAGAATAATATTTGAACTGCTTCGGCAAACCAGACGTTTTGGTGAGCTTCAACGGTTAATATCTGGCATATCCAGGCATGTTCTGACTACACAGCTGCGGGAACTGGAGGAATGCAATATCGTTAAACGCACCGCTTTTTTGACCATCCCTCCGAAGGTTGAATATAGTTTAACCGATTTCGGGAAAAGTCTGGAACCCATTCTAGAGCAAATGATAAAAGTGGGGGAGCATTATATATCAATCCAAAAACATGAAGTTTCAAAGAACTGAAACTGCCTTTATACAATTAGGAGGGAAACCCAAATGATACAATCAATTGTCCATATAGCTCTTGTTGTTAGGGACTATGACGAAGCTTTAGATTTTTATACAAAGAAGTTAAACTTCACATTAGTCGAGGATACGTATCAACCGGATCAGGATAAACGATGGGTCGTTGTATCTCCACCCGGGTCTGTAGGCACTACATTGTTACTTGCAAAGGCTTCAAAACCAGAGCAGGAAGAATTTATCGGGAATCAGTCCGGGGGCAGAGTTTTTCTCTTCTTAAATACGGATGATTTTTGGAGAGACTACAATGAAATGTTAAGTAAGGGAATCGAGTTCGTTAGAGAACCAAAGGAACAAGAATATGGGACTGTGGCTGTTTTTAAGGACTTATATGGAAACTTATGGGACCTCTTGGAGCTAAAACGAGACCATCCCATTTCAAAAAGAATGAAATAACGTTTCCCCGACATGGAAGTCCCGCCCAATTAATTGTAATGAAAATGAAATATTTCATTCATCGCGCTTTAATGAAAGGGGCATATAATGAAAGTCGACCCCCTTTTTTATAATATAAAACCTTTGGCCCGCTGCCCGTTGCAGCGGGTCCTTTTTTTGCTTTCCACGCGCGGCCCCTCGATCTGGAGCATGTCGTCGATCCGAGGCGCCCCCGCCTGCTTGCCCGCCGCTTCTTGCCGCGGCTGCTTACGCCCGCATCGGGGTTCCCCGCTTCGCCTTCCGCATCGGTTTGCTCGCTGCCGCTGCCGCTCGTCGACTTCTCGTTCGAAATCGGCGCGTATTGCTTAATATTTCCGAATATGATCGTGCCCTCGTTCCGAATAATTTTAACTTGTCCCAGACAGCAAGGCATGTCATCATCCGCTTTCTTTGTCATCGTTCTCGCAAAACAATCCTACGATATCCTATGCCGCTGGAAAGTCGGACGAATTGGCGTTTCCAATAGGTACAGCCGCCTTTTTCCTGAAGGCATCATTAACCGGCCGTCTCCGTCAGCTCGATCAATATTATCTCCGGACGGTTGAACAGCCGCTGAGGGAACGTGCTGTTGCCAAGTCCCCGGCTAATGATCATCTCGGAGCCGCCGAGCTGATGCCGGCCCTCCGAATACTTCGGCCAAAAGCCTTGCTCCGGAGCGAATACCCCGCCTACGAACGGGATTCGGAATTGTCCGCCGTGGGCATGGCCGGACAAGCTGAGGTCCATCCCGTAGTCGGCGTAAACCTGGAACAGCTCCGGCCGGTGAGACAGCAAAATCGTGTAAGCCCCCGGGTGCTCGATGCCTTCGAGCGCAACGCCAAGATGGGCTTCGATTTTAGCGGCATCTCCATCCCTCTTCCGGTTATAGAGCGGATCGTCCACCCCAACGAGCTGAATGAAACCGTCCCCCAATTCAATCGACGTATGCTCGTTCCGCAGAACGTGAACACCCGCTTCAATCAGCTTTTGCTCCAGGGACGGATAACGGCTCGCGGCGTATTCGTGATTGCCTCTGATGAAATAAACCGGGGCAATCTTCAATGCTCCCTGCATCATCGTTAAGCTGGCTTTCTCGTCGTAATGGCTGCTGTCCACCAAATCCCCCGTCACGACGATGAGGTCCGGCTTCAGCTTCTGCACCTTGCGGAGCAAAGGCTTCTGGTCCCGGCCGAACTCCTTGCTCTGCAGGTCGGACAGCTGAACGATTCGGTACGTTCCGAAGCCTGCCGGGAGCTTCTCCGAGCTCACCTTATGTGCAGTAATCCCAATCCAGTTGTTCTCTGCATACAAAAACAGAATAAGAAGCAATATCGCAGCAGGAATGTAGATCATAAACCACCTCTTCGTTTTGCTCATCAGTCTCCCTCCAAGCCGTGCATCTTTATCTGTTTTTCATGCGCTCAATCGCAAGGTTCCAGGACTGCCAGTGGCTCCGTTCTTTCGCTTGCCCTTTCATTTGAGCTAAAATGCTGTCCACCCCGTCCAGCTCGGGATGCTCCCGTAAAAGCCTTTCCAGCGCGGGACCCGCATCGGCGGATAACGTGCCGAGATAACCGATATCGATTTTCCCGGTTGCCTCGTAACGAGCGATATTGCCTTCCGCTATACGCGCATCCAAATTGATATAATTCATGATGACGTACGCCGCTACGCCAATCGCAATATAGACTTTGGCGAGCGAGAACCAGCGGTACCAAATGCGGACGACGGCCACAAGCATTAATACGCCGAGGAACACCATAAATCCGTGCACCAGCAGCCTGAGCTGCGTATAACCGTAAGCCTCCTCGTATAAGGACAATCGGCTGTAAGCCGAGATCAGCATCACCAGCGTACACCCCATCAGAACGGTGAGCAACGCCTGGCGCAGACGTTCCATCAAGCTGCTGCCCTTCTCGATAAAATGAAGGCCGATCAGCAAAATGCCGATGTTGAGAAGCGCCACGGCAACCAGCTCCGCAAAGCCTCTGCGCGCATATTCCGCGTAAGCCGTCCCATCGGGCAGAAGGCCGTCGGCAGCGCCGAACAAGTACGTAAATTGAATGGCGGCGAACAGGACATAGACGGCATTGACGCAGATAAGAACCGTAGCGGCGACCAAAGGATCAAATGTTGTCCGGTCTTGATCAGGCTGCCTCTCGGCAGCAGGCCATACCTGACTACCTGCCACTGACGGTTGAGCGGCAGCGGACCGGGATTCCCGTTTGAACAGCAGCCCCCATACATAACAGAATAGATACAATGCGAGCCCCGCCGCGGCGAAAAACCGGAGGAAGCCTTCTCCCGCCGAACCGCCGTCGAGCAGCGAGGGAATTTTATTCAGCCAGAATTCGAAAATGCCGTCCGCCGAGGCCAGAAGGATGACAACAACGAGCAGCAAAGGCGCCGCGAGCAGCAAGCCGAGCATAATTTTCCGAAGATCGGACTTTGTTTTGCTATTGTCTTCCCTGAATTTCAGCCAGCCTGCCGTCATGCTAAACGGGACGCTTAAGTGAGCAAAAGGCGCCACGAACCATTGCTGCAGCAGCTCCGCCAGAAACTTCGGCCGGTACCAAGGCTCAGAGCCTCCCCGCGTCAGCAGCATCGTCTGACCGACGATGAGAAGGATAAGCGCGATGCTATTTAAAAACCGGAACAATTCATTGGCGAACAAGGCGTATGCGAGCGCAAGCATGGCAATCGGCACGAACAAGAGACGTCCTGTCTTCGACTGTCCCCGCCAACGATCGAAGCCCCCCATTCTGCCTCTCGCGGCATAGAAGAAGTAGCCGTAGAATAAGACGGTGAACAGCAGCACGGACACGCCAAGCGCTCTGCCGACAAATAAATATTGCCCGATGACGCCCAGCAGGATCGCCATCAGCCACATCATATCGTATCTCTTCTGCCATGGTGCGGGATCTCTCATCACACATGTCTCCTTTGCACAAATCTCCCTTATATTGTAACCTAGAAAATAAGAACAAAAAGTGCAACTTTAATCCTCATAATTTCATATTTTATGTGAGGTACGGCGCTGGAGGTCGAGTATGAAAATACGCAGACATTTTTTTATGCTGAGAGAGGCTTATCCGCACGCGGAAGACGGCGTCCCCTTCGAGGTGACGACCGCTGAGCTGGCGGAGAAGCTGGATTGCACGCATCGCAATATGGTGCTGCTGCTGAAGCGAATGGCGGCGGAGGGCTGGATTAGCTGGTCGGCCAGGCGCGGACGCGGGAACCGCTCGCTGCTTGCATTCGAGCAGCCTGCGGAGAAGCTGCTGCTGGAGGAGGCTGAGGAGCTTGCGCTTCGGGGCGACCTCCAATCCGCGTTCGAGCTGCTGCAGCGGAAAGGGCTGGGAGGCGCCTCGCTGACACGGTTCCAGCAGTGGCTGACGGGACAATTCGGCTTTCGAAGCACCGTTGAAGGACAGCGGAGAACGGATACGCTGAGGTTTCCGCTGCCCGGATCCATCGACAGCCTGGACCCCGCCCGCATTCATTACAGCGGCGAATCGCATCTCGTGAACCAGCTGTTCGACGGACTGGTGCGCATCGATCCGAAGGGCGGCAGCATCCTTCCGCATCTGGCTCATGCTTGGGAGACGAATGAGGAACGGACGGAATGGACCTTCTACCTTCGGAAAGGCGTCCTGTTCCACCATGGCCGCGAGATGACCTCCACCGATGTCAGGTACACGCTTACCCGGCTGCGGCGGCTTGCTCCGAACGGGCTGTACAACTGGGTTTATAACGGAATTGAAGAGATGGATACGCCGGACGACACGACCATCCGTATCCGATTGCAGCAGCGCAATGAAGTGTTTCTTTCCTTCTTATCCACGAACAGAGCTTCTATCGTGCCGGAGGATATTTGCGAGGCGGAAGGAGAAGCGTTCGGACAGGAGCAAGGCACCGTGATCGGCACCGGGCCCTACCGTCTCGCGAGCAGAGGGCATGGCATATGGATATTGGAGGTTTTTCCCGCCTATTTTCGGGAACGCGCGTTTCTCGACCGCGTCGAGGTATGGACCATGCCTCACAGCAGCGACGCGGGCAAAGAAGAGGATTTGGAAGAGCTGCGGCAATTCCAGGTCATGCATAACGTTCGGATCGAAGGGATGACCGGCGGGCAGTGGCAGCAGGTGCGGCAGTCGGGCACAACCTGCAAATTTATGACGGTGAACGAGCTGAAGGACGGTCCGCTGGCCAATCCGGCGATCCGCTCGGTTTTGAACCGGGCCATTCATCGCGGCGAGCTGCTGAGACTGCTGTCTGGCGATGTCATTGAACCGGCGGCGAGCTTTTGGCTTCCGGATAAATCTGGCAAAATCAATAACGCGGGATGGGAGCATGACAACGCGGGGAAGCTGCGGAAGGAGCTTGCCGAGGCGGGTTACCAAGGCGAGCCGCTTAAGCTGATTACGATTCCCCAATACGAAAACGATGCCGCGATTATCAGAGGCCTGCTTGATTTGTCCGGCATTACGCTGGAGGTCCAGCTTCTGGCTGCCGAGCAATTCAAGGGAGCGGAACGTATGTCGGCCGACCTGCTGCTGTTCGCCGTTATGCTGGACGAGCACCGGGAGCTGCGGCTGATCGACTTGTACAAAAGCATGATGCAGCATATGGACAGGCAAACAAGCGTTAAAGTTGAGGATACGCTGCGGCGAATACTGGCTGAGCAGGACAGCGCGGAGCGGATTAAATTATTTATTCAGATCGAAGGCATTCTTGCCGGACGCCATTCCCTCTTATTCTTGTACCGCAAGCATTTGAAGACGGCTTTTCATCCTTCCGTGCAGGGTATTTCACTGGAGTCGCTCGGCTGGGTGCGGTTCCGGGATTTATGGTTCAGATAAACTGCAACACTTTACTCGATACTAGCGTATTTAGAAAGAGCTCACCATCCGTTTCCTATACATCTGCTACAGGAGGTTACGCTATGAGTCTAGGTCAAGATCCGGGGTTCGGAAATATGGGGTTTGACTTTATGTTTTCGGTTTTTCCTTTTCTGTTTTTCCTCGTGTTTGCGATTATAATCGGCGGAATCATATTCAGTATCGTCAAGTATGCGCGAAACGCGAGAGCGCCGCAGGAAAGCGCCTATGCGCGCGTCGTCGCCAAAAGAATGGATGTGAGGCACTCGACGAATCATCACCATCACGGGGACAATTCGCTTAGTCACGCCAGCACGTCCTCCCGCACGTATTACTATATTACGCTGGAGTTCGACAACGGCACGCGCAAGGAGTTTCTCGACGTCAAAAACTTGTTTGGACTTGTCGTGGAAGGCGATACCGGCTACGCGGCGACGAAGGGCGACTGGATCGTCGCTTTCGAACGGAATGCGGGCTAGCTTAGGAAGCTAGCCCTTCTTTTATGACCTTCTCCATGCATAGGCTCGATTCGCAATCCACATATTCGCCGAACCGATCAATTTCGTAGAAGCCTTGCTTTTTATAGAAAGAGACCGATTCGATCTGCGGCGCTCCCGTCTCCAGCCGCATGACGGAGCAGCCGAGCGCCAAGGCTTGTTTCTCTAAAAACCGGAACACCTGCAGGGCAATGCCCTTCCTTCTCATATTCGGCTCGACAAAGAACCGCTTCAGCTCGACCGTGTCCGCGTCCAGACGCCGGATGCCGCCGCAGCCGACGGGCGCGCCCTCCCAGTACGCAACGGCGAACAGCATGTCCTCCGTCTTCGGGTCTTCAAAGTCGACGCCGAATATTTCATCCGGCGGATACAGCTCATGCAAATAGCTGTCGAGCTTCGCGATCAGTCCAATCAAATCCTTATGCCCCGGCTTTACCGCCTGGATGGTTAGTTGGCTCATTTTCTTTTTCCTCCTAGCCCAGCTTAACGCTCATTTGCCGCTCGTACCATTCCCAGCCAAACCCGACATGCTCCGGCTTGTGAGAATCCGACCCGTAAACGCACGGGATGCCTTGCTTTCGGCATTCCGCCAAAAACCATTCCGGCACATAAGGCTTGCCGCAGGTCGTGACGCGAAGCCCCGCCGTGTTGACGTCAATGCCTACGGACGACTCAGCCAAGAGAGGCAGAATGCCTTCCAATCTCCGGCGAACCAACGCTTCGTCGATCTCCGGCAATTCTTGACGGAACTTCTCGATTAGATTAATATGTCCAAGCCGTTTGCGCATCGGGAGCTTCGCAGCCCACCGAATCGCCTCCTCGACATGGTCGTAATATTCGTTCACGACGGCGTCCATCGTGCCGTAATGCGCGAGCAAATTCCGCCGGAAATCGTCTGCGGTGTAATCAATGCAGCGCGTGCCGCCGACACCCGGCAAATAATGCACCGAATAGACGACATCCTCCAAATCCTGCTGCCACCGATCCACAATCCGTCCCGTGAAATCCAGCTGTCCCGGCAAATAATCGAGCTCAAGCCCGACCGTTACCTCGAGCTTGCCTTCGTAGCGCTGTTTCATATCCTTCGCGTACGCCATGTAAGCCGGAAGCTCTTCCATCGGCATCGCCAGCTCGGCGAACAGCTTCTCGTCCGGGACTAATCCCGCGGGAAGCGGCGGGTGCTCGCTGATCGTATAACGCTCGAATCCAAGCTGAATCGCCCGGTCAAGGTACAAAGACTGCTCGGCGTCGCTTCCGTGATAACAAAACCGCGTATGCGTATGCCCGTCCCATTTCAACATCCATATCCTCTCCCATCCCAATTCGCATCCAACCTGCGGTTCATTCTCTGTCTTTTATCTAGAGTATCATTTGCGCGGCTGCAGGTAAATTGCTAGGCTTCATTCATTCCAATCCAAAACAAAAACCCCCGCCTTAAGAGGGCGGGGGTTCGGCCGTGCATGATTCTGCTGCATATAAAAACTAACGCGTCATTTTACAAGCGTATTCTTGGCTGATCTCGCAAATTAGCGGCTCCCCTTTCAAGAAACGCTTCATCTCGCCGATCAACTGCTTCGTTACGATAAGGCGGCGGTCAACGGTCGGGCCCCCCATATGCGGCATCAGGATCGCGTTATCCCGCTCCATCAGAGGTGAATCCTGCGGAAGAGGCTCGACCTCGTAAACGTCCAGCACCGCACGGATATTCCGATTGGCGAGCACCCGGCACAACGCCTGCTCATCAATGATAGCGCCGCGCGCCGTGTTAATAAGCAGCGATCCGTCCGGCATCCGATTCAGCAGTTCTTCCGTAATCATATGATACGTCTCCGGCGTGCTTGCGGCATGAATGGAGACGATATCGCATATCGAAAAGATCTCCTCCAAGCTCGCTTCCTCCATTCGGTAACGCTCCAATTCCTCGCGCGCAAGCTGCTTCGAATAAACCTTAATCTCCGGGCGGAAAGGCTTCAGCATATCCACGGTGTACCTGGCAATCATGCCAAAGCCGATGATCCCGATTTTTTTATCGAGAAGCCCTTTGTTGGAATAGCCTCTTGGCCAAATGCCCTGCTTCAAATCATGGGAAAACTTCGGAATATCGCGCAGCGACGCGAGCGCGTAGGCGATGACGCTTTCCGCCACCGACTCCGCAAACACATTATTTCCGCTGACCACGCGGATTCCCCGTTCATAGACGGCATCCGTCACATAAGGATTTACCGAACCGCCTGTGTGGGCGACCATCCGCAGCTTGCCCGCATGCCGCAGCACTTCCTCGTCGAGCGGCCTGGTTCCCCAGCCGGTTATAACAAAATCGACATCTCTAATTTTGGCGCACAGCTCTTCTTTCGTCAGTTGCTCCGTCAAGCTTTCGTTCCAGGTGACATCCGCGAATTGCTCCAGCTCCCGCACGGTCTCCTCGTTAAAAAACGTATGAAAGACGGCCCCCTTAGGCATCGTCACTAAAACTTTCAGGTTCGGCATAGTCAGTACCCCTCGGGTGTAGTTCGCAGCATGGCCCCTTCGACCTGACGTCAGATCGAAGGTTCCGGCGCGTTACGTTTATTTTAAAAGATTGATAATCGCTTGCGCAGCCTGTGCGCGTGTTAATTGTCCTTGCGGATCAAATTGATGGTTTCCTTTGCCGTTAACCAGGCCAAGCTCATATGCGGCGGCGATCGCCTCGCGAGCCCAGCCGCTAATCGAGTCCCCATCGGCAAAGCCGCTCTTCGAGCCGTTCGCCTCTTGGCCCGTCAAATACTCGTAAGCCCTAAGGAGGATAACGGCCATTTCTTCGCGAGTGACCGCGCTTTCGGGAGCGAATCGCGTCTCGCTCTTGCCGCTCACAAGTCCGGCCTCGAATGCTGCGGCCACCTCCTGCGCATACCAGCTCGCCGCATCAACATCGCCGAATGGCATCGGCTCTCCGCTGCCGGAGATGCCAAGCGCGCGTACGATAAGGGCGATAAATTCCGAGCGCGAAATGTCTTGATCCGGGGCGAATTCCGAATCGTTAATCCCCTCCGCGACAAGCCTCATGGACAGCCCGCGGATCGCCTCTTCAGCCCAGTGCCCTTCCGGCACGTCCGCATAGGTTTTGTTGAATTGCAGCGCGACGTAAGCTCCGGCATTCCCGATGTCGGCATCCATTCGGCCGTCTTCGGCCATTCCGCCGACGTAAGACAACGTGCCGTCCGCATGCACCTCATAGATGGCCATTCGCTTCGCGTCCATCCCTTCAGCAAGCGCGAAGCTTACCGTTACGCCTTGTACCCGCTCCGCGTTCACTTTCGTGCCGTCTGCCTGCTTTATCGCAAACTCGAGCTGATAGCCGTCCGACGCCGCTTTTACATCCGCAGTATAAGCCGCACCCAACGCTTCCGCATCGATCGGCTGGGGCTTCAGCACGATATGAACCTGCCCCTGCGTCTGCGATTCAAAGGCGGCGATGGCCTGCGGGGAAAGACGAACGGCCACATTATCTCCCTTGATCACAATGTCGCGGTCCGCAATCAGCTTCGATACGTCTTGCGGCAATACAATTTCCGTTTTGCCTGCCTGCAGCGCAATCGTAATGGTGCCGTCGGCTCCGGCAGCCAATTCTGAGCCGGTCACGATTTGCGTCGCTGTGTTGTTATTCGTTCCTGGGGACGGGGATCCGTAGCCAGGTCCCTGACCCGGCTCATCCTTCTTAGGAGAAATCGTGTAGACAAGCTTCGATTTGCCGTCTGCAGCGGTTACGTTAACGAGTACGCGTCCGTCTTGAGCCCGCGTCACGTCAACAGTCGTTCCATCCTGGGCGGCAGTCGCCGTTACGGCCGAGCCGCTTGTAAGCGCCGCTTCATAGTTCAGAATGCCCGGCGAGAAGCCTGCCACCTCCCGTCCGTCCACCGTTAAAGCCGCAAGCGTCGCGTCCGTCTCGGGAACAGCGATACGGTATAGATACGTTTTTGCCTCCGGCGCATAATAGATGCTGCCGTCAATGCCGAGCGTCATTTCATTCGTGAATCTATCGTCTATCACTTTGAACTTGAGCGTTTCCGGATCCAGCGCAATGAGCTTGCGGGAAAGCGTCGTATACATCATGCCGTCCGGCGCCCACTCGATTTCGTAATTCAGCCATTTGCTGGTGTTGTACAAGCTTGGGAACAGCATCTTGCTTTTCACGATAACCGGATTTTGATAGTCGTCAACATTCAAGGCGAATATCGTGCCGTCGACCGCTCCCCATAACAAGCCGTCCGGTCCGAATTTCAATTGTCCGATCATCCGGGGCGTCTCGTCGATGTCCAAACCTAGCTCGCTTAATTTGATCGTTTTTAACGCTTCATTTTTATCCGTATCCCAAACAAAAATGACCGCTTCTTCCTCCGTCGGATCAATGCCAAGTCCGCCCCAGACGGTCGTGCCGCCGAACAGCAGGCCGTCACGGTAAGCTAAGCTCATCACGCTTTGATTAGGAGCAAAAGCGTCATCGTTGAATTGCTGCCATCGACCTGCCGCTTCATCATAAATGGCAAGCGCTCCGCCGAGATAGCCGTAGTCGGGAACCGTGCCGACAAACAGCTTGTTCTCCCCCGCCTCAATGGCGAATGGACGGTCCTGATGCTCGATATCGAATACCGGCTTTGGATTTACGTGAAGCTCGGTTTCCTGCGCCGGATCATACTGATACATCACCGCTCCGACATAGGTGCCGTAATAGACGCGGCCGTTCATAAACCCGATGCCTTCCGGCTGAGCGAAGTTTGCGATATTTTCTTCGATTGCGCCCGTAAACGGATTATAAATGCTCATGCCGCGCTGGTAACCGCCCATATATAAGCGGCCGTCCGGCCCGCTTTCGAGCGATTGAATGCTTACGCTGTTCGCCGCGATTTCAAGCTCGATAAATTTCACCCACCCGCCGCGCGGATCGATCAGCATCGTTTCCCCGTACTGCGTAATGGCAGCCAGCACCGTCTCGCCTGCTTTTTCGCCGCCGTTCAGCGTGACCCATGCAAAGTCCTTGTAGCGCGGCGTGTCCGGCATGGCATAAGGCAGCTCAACCGCAGACGATTGCTTTGTTTCCATGTTGTATTGGTATAGCGTTTTGGCGTAAACGTAGTAAATGATGTTCGGATTTGCCGGATCCGGCTCCGAAATCATCGCCAGCTGATTGAATGTTGCGTCGATTTCCAGCGTTTCTTTATCGAGCACGACCATCTGCTGCGTGCTAGCCGAGAAGAAGATCTTATCCCCGATAATATACACATCGCCGGCCGTGCCGGTATTGCCGGAATACCCTTCGACTTCAATCTCGGATATCTCGCCGGTCACGCGGTCGATTCGGTGAAGCGCAACGGTTGTCCCCATGGCGGCGTAGATGAAATTCTCGTCAACCGCGATGCCCCGCACATAGTTCTGTCCCGCTTCAACTGTGCCGTAGCTGCGGAATTCGCCCGTTGCGATGTCGTACTCAAACACCTTCCCGTCGGTGGACGGGTTGTACGTGCCGCCGTACACTTTATCGCCGATTGTCTCGAGATCCCACACCCAGTTATCCGCCGTGTTGTAGCCCAGCGCCTCTACTCTTTTGCCGGTCGGGATATAGCGGTACAGCACGCCGTCGCCCGTGCCTGCAAAGTACACGTTCTTATCTTCGCCGATCGTGATCGCCCAAGTCGCTTCCGTATGCGGAATCACCTCGGAGAAGATCTGCTCGCCCGTCTCAAGGTTCACGGCAAAAAAAGTGCCGGGATCGCCGTTCGTAATGAAGTACGCTTCATTGTCGCCGTCCGCGTTCGTTTGGATGGCGGCCGCTTGGCCCAGGTTGACGCTCACCATATCGCCAAGATCGACAGGCGCTTCATAATTGTGGTCGAGAGGCGTCTCTTCCTCCAGCACTCTGTTGGAGATGTCGTCGAAGTATGCTTCCGTCAAGCTGATGTCCCCGGAGTTCAGCGCAACGCGCGCCGAGACGGCATGCTCCGGCACTTCGGTCTGCAGCTTCATCACCGACCATTTGTTGGAGCCTAACGTGTTGCTTGAGAACAACGATTGGTTCGATCCGATCGGCTTGCCCGTTTCGTCGTAATAGTAAAACTCGATCACGATGTTATGGGTTTGACTGATGACGTATACATTCGCTTCCGTCACGATTGTCGAGCCGCCAACAATGGCGAACGGATCGCTTAGCACGCGCGTATTCTTGGCGTTGTTACTATCTTTGAAATGCAAGCTGTTCAGCCCGGATAGCTTTATGTCAGAGTTTAGCACGACCATGCCTTCCGTCCCGTCGGCAAGGCTCCAGCCGGGAATCGCCCCTCCTCGGAGGGCCTCTTCAAAGCCGGGGTTCGCCAGCTCTTCATTTAACGGCGTTTCAAGTACCGCCGGCGTGATCGTAACCTCCGCATCGTCCATGTACACTTTCGTTAAGCTGGGGTCTCCCGAATAGAGGCCGACTTTAATGGATGCCGTACCTGCCGGCACGACACCGCTCACCGTTAGCTTAAACCACTCGCCTGCCGGTACCGCAGCCGCTCCGTATTGCACGAAATCATTCGCCTTAGTCGGCTTGCCCTCCGCATCCAAATAATGAATGACCGGCTGAATGCCATGGGATTGATCGCCTGCGGCGGCTTTATAGACATAGACGCTGTACGTGACCGTCTCGTTGCCCGTTACCGGGATGTCATGGCTCAATACGCCGAATCTGCCGTTAGGCGAAGCGCTGCTGCTCGTGTCCTGAAACAGCAGGCTTTGCGCGCCGGATTTGGCATATTCGGTGCTGATCCCAATAGATCCGTGCTCCGACATTCCGGGCTGAACGCTCCAGCCGGAGATGACGCCCTCTGCTGCCGGACTTTCAAAGCCGGGGTTCAGCAAATGGGCATTGCCCGCCGAGCCTCCATCCGCCGAAACGACCGGTGTTACTAACGCTTGCGAAGATAAATGAAGGAATAGACCGATACTTGCAACGATACCGATTGTTTTTCGTTTCAATGCTGTCACTCCTTATTTTTTCGTCAACTGCCCGCATTGCCTCTTCAATCGCCGTCATGAATGAGCCGAACCTATTGAAACCCTCCCTTCAAATCTGTATCATATCTATATCATATATTGTGCTTTACGGCCATTTCGCTGTCAATTGACTGCAGCGTCGTTAATGTTACTTTAAATACCTTGTCCGGCATCCAGCAGAAGGGAATAACCCTTGCAATGGCAGGAGCCGCTATGTAACAATCGTTGTGGGTTTTACGTGCAGTACCGCATCCGTATGATCCGAATTAATTGACGTCATTCATGTTCAAGGCAGGGAGGCCCGTGACAGTTGAAAAAGCCCAGCAGAATAACCTTCCAGGAACGGTTAAATCACATGGTGGACACGCTGCGCAGCCAAATTCGATCCGGCCAATATCCTCCGGATTCTTATATTCCTTCTATCCTTCAACTAAGCGAGGACTTTAAGCTAAGCATCAACTCCGTCCAAAAGGGTCTCGATCTTCTGGTGGAGGAATCGCTTGTCGAGCGGATTCCAAGGGTCGGCGTTCGCGTGAAGGAAACCGGGGCAGACCGCGCCGTTACCTTGTCCATTGGGTACTACACGACGCTGATCGACGAAATGGATTTGGGCGCGCTGGTTCAAAAATTTGAAAACGCCCATTCCTCTATCAAGGTCAATCTCATACCTCTGCATTTTGGGGACTATGTGGAAGTGACGGAGAACTATCTAAAAAACGAAATGGTAGATGCGGTGGCGATCAACCATATTAATTACTCGCATTTTGCCCATCAGCACGGCGGCATTGCGGAATTATTCGAGCCGCTCGATCCAACCGGCGATGTGTACCCTTATTTGGCAGAAGCTTTTTCCGTGAACGGGCAATTGTTTGTGCAGCCGGTTATCTTTTCACCGGTCGTGCTGTGCTATAACAAAAGTTATTTCATGAAGCATGAAATGCCCGAGCCCCCGATGAGCTGGCGGTGGAGCGGCTTTATGAAGCTGCTGGACCGGCTGGAGAGCGAAACGGAAGCCAAGCTTGGCTTTTATTTCTACCCAAGCACATGGAATCGGTGGCCGGTCTTCATCCTGCAAAGCGGCGTCGATTTCCGGAATGCACCTGTTAATTGGGGCGCGCCGGCCATTATGGACGGCATTGAAGCTTGCTACCGCCTGATTCACCGCCAAAATACGTTCTCCTTGCTGCTATCCTCGAATGAGACAAGCGTAGAGGAGCTGTTCTTGCAGCAGCATGTGCCGGTCATGATGACAACCTATTTCAGATTGAACCAGCTGAAGGAAGCGCCCTTTGTGTTCGATGTCGCGCCGCTCCCTTATGTTCATGAGCCGAAGACGCTGCTGCTGCCGCTCGGCTTTGCGGTGAACCGGTATTCGCGGAAGAAAGCAGCCGCCCGGGCTTTTATCGATTTTATGGCTTCATACGACACGCAGCTGCATATCCGCCAAAGCACGTACACGATTCCGGCCATGAAGCAGGCTGCGGAGTGGAACGGCCCCGAACCCTTGTACCGGCCGGCTAACTTTCATCTGTATAAGGAGATCAGCGATCAGTTCAGCCTGTTGTCGGATCTCCGGCTGTCCGAGAAGGAATTGGAAAAGCTTATCGGCGCGATGAATCTGTATTGGTCGGGCATACATAGCAAAGAGGAGACGCGATTGCGGCTCGCCGAGATTGGACAACCGGTAGAGAAGCGGAATTGATTGATTGATTGATTGATTGATTGATTGGCTGGCTTACTGCTTTCTGCTGACTGACTGACTGGCTGGCTGCCTGACTGACTGTCTGACTGTCTGACTGACTGCCTCACTGCCTGGCTGACTGCCTGCCTGCCTGCCTGCCTGCCTGCCTGACTGACTGACTGCCTGACTGCCTGACTGACTGACTAACTGACTGGCTGGCTGGCTGGCTGCCTGACTGCCTACCTGACTGACTGACTGACTAACTGACTGACTGTGCTCCCCTCCTCTCCCTGCCGGTAATGCTGCAAATCTGCATCAATTTATAACGGTTTATCCCCCGAAATTTGAAATTGCTGCGAATGTGCAGGATTTTAGAGCCTGCATGCTGCCAAATGAGTCTTTCTCCCGAAATTGATGTATGTTTGCATCATTTTTCAAAAATGGCGGCTTACGCGACAAAAAATAATGCACTTTTGCAACATTTGCACACACGTCCCCCTTGGCTAATGCACTTTTGCAACATTTGCACACACGTCCCCCTTTGCCTGGCGCTAGTTCCAAACCAGAATAAAACACCTTCAACCCCCCATCGGCGATAATGATAAGGGGTTGAAGGTGTTTCCGCCTGCAAAAGACTCTAGCGCTGAAGCTCCTTATATCTCTTCTCGGCCGCCTCTATAAATGCGATGATCTCCAGCGTCTCTTCGCTCGCCACGGGAGAAACACCCGTCCGGAAAAAGGACACCACATTCTCCAGCAAGCTCGCGTAATACGGAATCCGATTATCGATGCGAATCGCAATCGTATCCTCCGCCGTTTCAATAACGGCCTCGTACGGCTGGTCCTTGCTGAAGCAGCACCTGACCTCTCCGACCGCTCCGTCGCCCCATACGCCGATGATCCGCTCCGCTTCCTCATCGATTTCAAGATCGATACGATTGCAGCCCATACCCATAATGGCAAACAGCGTTTCGATGCCGTGAATGCCATACCAGAAATAACGGGACTGCGTCGGCTCGACAACAAACGGGCAGCTGACCGTCGCTTTCCTTATGCCGCTTCGTTCCACGCCCGTCAGGCCCTGCCGAAGCGCCGCCGCAAAACGCAAGGCGGAGCTGCTCATAAGCGGCGTGCCGTGCTGCTTGGCAAGCCGCATCATGTGGGCGGCATCGTCATAGCTTACGGCGAACGGCTTATCGATATAGACCGGCTTTCCCCATGCTACGATGCTGCTGAACAGCTCCAAATGCTTGCGCCCGTCCGCCGCTTCAATTAAAAACGCGTCGCACTTCCCGCCGATTTCCTCCAGAGACGTGAACGGAATATGAAACGCTTCCGCCAGCTCCCGGCTGAAGCCCTCTTCTCTCGAATAGCTCAGCTCAAAATCCGGCGAACAAAAACGTACAGCCTGCGTGATGGAGCCCCCCTCCACATGGAAAGGATGCCCCTTATCGTTCAAAATCCGGGCGAATGCGACGGTATGGGAAGTATCCGTACCGATTAATCCTATTTTAAGCCCCATATGAGGATCATCTCCTGACCGATGGCGATTCAACCTTTGCCGTGGCGCCCCAATCTTCGTTTGACGATTGCGGCCAAGACTGCGGCTCCAACCGGCAAACACGCCTCGTTTAATGTAAATTTCGGATGATGCAAGCCGTACGCTTGGCCTGCGTCATGCTCCGGTCCCGAGCCCAGCCAGAAGAAGCATCCCGGCACCCGCTCCAGATACAAGGAGAAGTCCTCTCCGGCCAGCGTCGGCGCCGCATGAACGCGGCTGTCCGCTCCGAGCTGTTCATCAACGGCTTCGTCGACGACATTCGTCTGCTCCTCATGGTTGACCAGCACGGGGACCTGCATGGTATATTGCAGCGCTGCCTTGCAGCGATAGCTGTCGGCCACGGTGCGGACGATGCGCTCGATCCGCTCTTTCATCCCGGCCTGCACGGACGGATGGAACGTCCGCACCGTTCCGCTCATCACCGCATAATGCGGGATGACGTTGTTCGCCTCCCCCGCTTTGATGCTGCCGATCGTGACGACCGCCGGCTCGAACGGGCTCAGCTCCCGGCTGACGATGCTTTGCAGCGCCATGACGATAGCCGATGCGCACACGATCGGGTCATGCCCCTCATTCGGAATCGCGCCGTGCGCGCCTTTCCCTTCAATTTGAATATCGATGCGGTCGACCGATCCCATCATCGGTCCGCTGCAGGTCGCCAGCTTGCCTGCGGAAAGCGTCGGCAAATTATGCAGGCCGTATATTTCCGATACCCCGTTCAGCGCCCCGTCCTCGATCATCGCCCTTGCGCCGGCATTCACCTCCTCCGCCGCCTGAAAAATAAAACGGACATGGCCCGCCAGCTTTTCGCGGCGAAGCAGCTCCATTGCTCCGAGCAGCATTGCCGTATGTGCGTCGTGGCCGCAGGCATGCATAACGCCCTTACGCTTGGACGCAAACGGCAGTCCGGTTTCCTCTTCAATCGGCAAAGCGTCCATATCCGCGCGCAAAGCGATTGTCGGGCCGTCCTGCTCGGACCGCAGCTCCGCGACAATGCCGTGTCCGCCGACATTCCTCGTATACGGGATGCCCATCCGTTCAATCCGTTCGGCTACGCGTCCCGCCGTTTCC
This sequence comes from Paenibacillus nanensis, assembly GCF_003583765.1. GTDB lineage: Bacteria > Bacillota > Bacilli > Paenibacillales > Paenibacillaceae > Pristimantibacillus > Pristimantibacillus nanensis. The sequence goes on along the minus strand of NZ_QXQA01000018.1, from coordinate 43,027 downwards.
TTCTCCTCCAGGCTTAGCTCCGGATGAGCATGCAGCTCGCGCCGGAAGGCGGTAAGCTCCTCGGCCAGTTTCTCTTCGACTAACAATTTCATCCTTCCTGTTCTCCTTCCGGCGAGCTCCACTGCTTCGCAAGCTTCTGCCCCGTCGGCGTCTGCGCCAGACCGCCTTGCGCGGTCTCCCTGTATTGCGAAGGCATCGCGCGCCCCACCTGAAGCATAACGCCGATTACTTCATCCGACGGTATGACGCTGCGGACGCCGGCAAGCGCCATATCCGCAGCCGCCAGAGCCGTCACCGCTCCAAAGCCGTTGCGGACAATGCACGGAATTTCAACGAGACCGGCGACCGGATCGCAGATGAGGCCCAAGCAATTTTTCAAAGCAAGCCCCACCGCATGCAGCGCTTGCTCCGGGCTTCCGCCCCGCAGCTCCGTCAGCGCCCCCGCCGCCATGCCGATCGCCGAACCGACCTCGGCCTGACAGCCGCCTTCCGCTCCCGATACGAAGGAGGAGTTGGCAATGACGTAACCGATTGCTCCAGCGGTGAACAGCCCGTTCACCATATGCTCGTCGCTCCAGCCGAAGCGCTGCTGCGAGCTGACGAACACGCCCGGAATGATGCCGCAGGAACCGGCCGTCGGCGTTGCAATTATACGCCCCATCGACGCGTTCACCTCGGATACGGACAAGGCGTAGGCAAGCGCGCGGCAAGCCGCTTCGTCGAGCGATGACGCGCCGCCGCTCATGTAGTCGTGGACGCGCTTCGCATCTCCCCCGGTCAAGCCGCTGCGCGACTTAACCGGCTCGTGGATGCCTTTATGAACCGCTTCCTTCATGACCTGATAATAATCCGACATTTGCTTCACGATAGCCGCCCGGGGCTGTGCCGATTCATGCATCTGCTCGGTGATCATCAGCTCCGCCATCGTCACCCGCTCGGACTCGCAGAGCTCCTTCAATTGCTGTAACGACTGAAATCTCATTCGCGCTCACCTTCTCCTAGATGAATGAAATGCACCGCGCGGACATGAGGCAGCATGCGTAGTTGCTTGACAATCTCGCGATCCTTCGCATCATCCAGTTCAATAACCGTAAGCACGTCCCCGCTTCTCGACTTTCGTTCCACCTTCATAAAACCGATATTCGCGTCGTATTGCTGCAAAATATGCGTCATCAGCGCGATCATTCCTTTGCGGTCCTCATGAAAGATGAGCAGCGTCGGATAATTCGCCGTGAAAGAAATAGCGTACCCATTGATTTGGACGATCTCAATATTCCCGCCGCCGATGGAGCAGCCCGCGATTTCAAAGGTGTTACCCTTCCGCTGAATGACGAGCCTCGCCGTATTCGGATGCAAATGCGGCAGCGGCTGCGTCATGGGATGAAAGACGACCTCCATTCCCGCCTGCTCCGCAAGCTCCAGCGAATCTTTAATGCGCGCGTCATCGGTATGGAAGTCCATCAAGCCTCCTGCCAAAGCCAGATCCGTCCCGTGCCCGCGGTAGGTTTCCGCGAACGAGCCGTACAAATAAATGTCCGCCTTCTCGGGCAAGCCGCCCGCCAAATGCCGAGCGACTCTGCCGATACGCACGGCGCCCGCCGTATGAGAGCTCGACGGACCGATCATCGATGGACCGATAATGGAGAACACGTCCTTAAATCTCATTTCAACCAGTCGCTTAAATGCGTCTTCACGAACTCGTCATCATGAAGATGAGGATATTGCGCATAGACGCGGTCGATTTCTTCCGCCTGGCCTTCCGATAAAACCTCATGCGGATTCAGGCACCATGTCCCTTTCAGCAGTCCTTGGCGGCGAAGCACCTCGTGAATGCCCGGAATACAGCCGGCGAACTGGTGAGCCGGATCAAAAAAAGCGGCGTTGCAGTCTGTCACCTGAATATTGCGAGTCAGCCATTCCTTATCGATTTGTTCCGCGCGGCGGGCCGCCTTGATTTCCTCCAGAAGCTCCACCGCTTTTTTCGTCCATACCGCCCAGTGGCCGAGCAGGCCGCCTACAACCTGCTTCTCCACCAATTGGCCCTCTATTTCGAATCGGTACGTGGTGAACAGATCGTTGACGATATTGTCGTCGTTGCCCGTATAAAGCGCGATCTCCTCCCTGCGGCTCGAATAACATACCGCGCGGGCGACATCCAGGCTTTGATAACGGTTGAACGGCGCCATCTTGATCGCGACGATATTGTCGATCTCGGCGAACCTCCTCCAGAAGTCATAGCTGAAAATGCGTCCGCCAACGGAAGGCTGCAAGTAGAAGCCGATCACCGGCATTTTCGCGGCGACCGCCCGCGCGCGCTCCAGCTGCTCTTCCTCGGTAAGCGACTGCAGTCCGCCCATGCTCAGCAGCGCGGCGTCATAGCCGAGCTTCAAAGCGATATCGGCCTCGGCGAGCGCCTGCTCAAGCGGTCCGCAGACGCCGGCAACCTTCATAAAGGGCCGGCCGATATGCACCTTCTCCACTTCCTCCGCCGCCATTCTCAGCACCGGCTCGAACAAGTTATGCTCCGGATCCCGGATTTCGAATTGCGTGGAATGGACGCCGACCGCAATGCCGCCTGCGCCTGAAGCGATATAATAACGCGTCAGCGCGCGTTGATGACGCTCATCTAACGTGCGATTCTCATTCAAGGCCAGCGGGTGAGCGGGAATGACAACCCCGTCATGCAGCGCCGCCAGCAACGAGTCCGAAAGTTTCATTAAAATTTACCTCCCCGTTCCTGGAAATGCGTCGGCTTGTTCCATGTAGCCCCGCCGCTTTGCAGCCATTCCGCCGTCCAATCGATCATTTGCAGCAGGCTGACGCGCGGGTACCCGAATAATTGATGCGACTTGGACGCGTTATTCAATAGAGCCACATTCGCCTCTTCATTGGCGAACAGCGCCGGCTTGCCGAGACGCGCCGCGAATTGCTCCGCCGCCCAGCGGATCGACAGCGTTTCGGGGCCTGTAATATTGATGACCGCCGGCGGCGAGCTGCAATGGTTAAGACAGCGGAGCGCCATCGCGTTCGCGTCGCCCTGCCAGATTACGTTCGCAAAGCCGGTGGTCAGGTCGATCGCTCTGCCTTCGTTGACCGCTTTGGCAATTTCCAGCAGAACGCCATACCGCATATCGATCGCGTAATTCAACCGATACATCGTCATCGGCGTGCCGTTTTTATGGGAATGGTATTCGAAAATGCGCTCGCGGCCGAGCGTCGATTGCGCGTATTCGCCGACCGGCTGCGGCTCGACGGATTCATCCGCGCCGCCGCTGCTGACAGGCATGAACGGATAAATATTGCCGGAGGAGAAAACGACGATGCGGGAATCCTTATATTTCTCGGCTACCCGGCCCGGCAAATAAGCGTTCATCGCCCATGTGAAATGCTCGCGCCCCGTCGTGCCGAACTTGTTCCCCGCCATATAAATGACGTTGTCGCTGTGAGGCAAAGCCTGCAGGGCGGCATCGTCCAGCAGGTCGCATGGTATCGTCTTGACGCCGACCTGTTCCAGCTCATCTCTCGCTTCCGGATTCGAAAATCTGGAAATGCCGATGACGTTTTTATTTAACCCGCCTTCGCGGATCGCGTTAACGGCGAGAGCGGCAAGCGTTGGGCCCATCTTGCCGCCTACGCCGAGCAATACAATATCTCCGTCGACCTTGGCCAGATCCTGCACCAGCGCCTCCGTCGGTGTTGTCAGCTGAGCGAGCAGCTGCTCCATTGTGTTCATGAACCATGCACCTCTCCATTGTAGAATTACCTTCATTCTACTGAGCCGCCGCATTTAAAGACAGGACGACTAATTGTCTTTAATTCGCGCAAAAAGGCCGAAAGAACGCAGGCCATTGCCTGTCTTCTTCCAGCCTTTTAATACGATTTCTGTTCGATGAATGAAAACCGGTACATTTGCCGGGGACGCCCCTTCGGCAGCTTCTCCTCCCGGGAGAGCTCGATCAAGCCGTTATCCAGCCACATCAGCAATAACCGATGCGCGCTGCGCACCGTAATATGCAGCATCGCGGCCACTTCATGCACGTGGTACTCATACTTTTCGTGCTTCGACATATAGGCGACCAGCTTGCTTAAATAGCTGCTGGTCATCCCCGCGGCCTCCGCCTTCTTCACAAGCGCGACATCGAGCGGCGCAAACGTCGCTCTCACCGGCTCCGACATTTCAAGCGGGCCGATGATGCTTTTATCCTCGCGCACGATAAAGCAGCTGTTGCCGCCGGCTTCCTTCGCCTTGCGAAGCGCCTCGCGCGCGTTCGTCCCCGCCTCGTTGGCCGTCATCCCGAAGCCGATGCCCAGGCTCAGGCTTAAGCTGTAGCTCTGCTTCGCGTCCTTCGCCAGCGGAATCGATTTGTAGCCGCCCGTTTCCCGTTCGAATATGCCCCGCGTCGTAAAAAACAAATATTCGTCGCCGCCAAGATAAGACATATAGCCGTCAAGCGACTCCACATAGCTTAGCACCATCCGCTGAATATCCAGCTTCAGCAGCTGCACCTCGTGCTCGTTCATCCGCTGCATGACGAGCTTCCCGAAATCGTCGACATTAATGATGCCGACGACGATTTGCGACTCCTTGTTCCTCCGCGATTCGGTGGACAGCAGGGCGCGCTCGAGCGATACGATAATATCCTGATCCGACGGCCCCATCCACAAATTCGGAATGCCCAGTCCGCTCAGCTGCTGCGCGACCGCTTGAACCCCGGTAAGGACGATGGAGCAGCGCCCCGCTTCATATTGCTCTTGATGAAAGGCAACGAGCTTTTCGGCGGAGGCATAGGGCGGCCCGTTGTACACCACATAAGGCAGCTGCCGCAAATCCAGCTCCTTGACCGCACGCGTCACAAGCACCTTCGTTAACGTATCGACCGATATGCCTTGGGTCAGCTTAGCGTCCTTCACCGCCCGGAGAAGCGCCTTGTACAAGCCCGCCTCCGTAAGCGGGACGTAATGGACGGGGATCGACAGCTTCGGCTGCGCTTTCAGCCTCCGGCCGGCGAGCGGCCCGTAGATGAGAATGACCTCCACGGAATCGCTTAGCCTCTCCGCATAGCCCGGAATGTCCGTCTCATTCTCCACGATGCAAAATTGCGGCGTAAAGGTCGGAAAGGTTTTGATCACTTGACCGATCTGCTCCACAACTTCCTTTGTCCCGATGATGCCGATGCGAATGACCAATTTCACCACAATCCTTCGTTTAATGAGGTAGACTCCCCCACTGCTCTTTCATTAGCCGAGCGTAGGAAGCATAATGAACGAGCGTCTGCTTCAGCTGCGGCGAAGCGTTCATCTCCTCCATCGCCAAGTACCGTTCCGCCAGCTCCATGATACGGTCCAGCTGCCCGATCACCTGCTTTTTGTCCTCTTCAGCATACGACGCTACTTTCAGAGGGTCAACCGCGCGCGCGGGAAAAAGCGGCACATTCCAGCTCGTTAAGACCGTTACTTCTTTCTCCAGCTGCTCGTAGAGGCTCCCGATAAGCGGCCGGAGCTCCGCAGCAAAGAAGGCGGCAAACTGCCGCATAATCTCATCGGCCGGTTCCTTCCAGAGCGCCCGCGCGAATGCGTAGCTGTTAAACACTTGGTTCCATTGGTAGCCGTACCCGTCGACCCGGCAGGGCACGACCAGATTGGTCATGCCGTAGACGCCCAGCTCCGCATAGCGGTTCACGTCTTCCGCAATTCGCCCTCCGAGCATCGGGAACAACGGGCTCAACATAAAGTGATCGCTGTAATATTCGAATACCGTCAGCTTCCGCCCCACAGGCCGAAGCCGGTTTAGCCAGTCACTCAATGCGGAATAAGCTCTTTGGTCGCTGACGCTTTCGCTCTTATCGGGGCCAAATCGATAGTCTCTGCCCCAATAGGCATAAAGCGTCTCCACCCGTTCAGAGGGCTTCTGTCCGCCAAGCTCCAGCATATCCCAAGCGAGGCCCGCGTTGTAGGCGATATGCTCAACTTCAAGCCGAAGCCCGGCTCGCCTCAGCCCTTCATCCAAACGTTCGGTGAAGGCGGTATAATGCGTCAGGAACGAATCCGCCTGCTGATGCTGAATATCCTCCGGCCATAACGAGATCCGTTTCAAATTCGTCACGTCGCGGCAAAAATCCGCCGCTTGCCGAATAAGGCCGTGCTGCCAGCTTACATCCGTATAGTCAAGCTGCCTCTTCGCCGTATACGGATGATCGGCAGCCTGCGCCGCCTTCTCCTTCTGCTGCCGGTCCAGGAAAAAGGAGGCGCTGTGGCCGCCCAGCGTAACGTCCAGCCCGCGGTCGGCAATCAGCTCCCGCAGCGCGGAACCGATTTTATCCCACAGCGTGAAGGTGAAGAACAGCTCGTTGATTTTATTTTTGGCCAGCCAATCGACCATCCCCTGCATAAACGGCACATCGTCGATCGTCTCGAACACAAACCCTCTGCGCTCCAAACGCGGCGCCTCATGCAGCGGAGAGTCGAACCCGGCGGCCGGCTCCAGCCGCGCCGGCTGCTCGCCCGGGAAGATCCAGCGCAGACCCAGCGCAAGCTCCGCATAGCGGTACACCGCATACAGCGCCGCACGCTCGCACCCGCCGATCAGATAGACGCTGTGTCCCTGCTGCGAGATAACAAATTCGTCCGTAAAGCGAGCCGTCTCCAGCGGCCCCGCAATGGCGGCAGACTGCCCGGGCTCCGCCTGCCGAAGCTGCTCCCGCGTGCCAAGCACGACTCTTTGAACGGACAGCGGTTCTCCCGCCCTCTCATACAGGCGCGTCCATTCGTCCCTCGCAAACCGCAGCACCCGGCCCTGGCCAAGCAGCTCCACGCGGATATCGGCGCCCATCACTCGGCACTCTCCTTCGCCAATCCGAGTTCCGCACCCTGCCCGATTAACCGCTGCTGCAGCGTGCGGATCGGGACATCGATATTTCCGCAGTTCAGGCTGACCGCGAGCGCGGCCGCCGTACCCGCAGCCTGCCCGATCGCCATGCAGCTCGGCGTCAGCCGGGTCGTCGCCTGCGCTTCATGCGTGGTGGAGATGCAGCGGCCGGCCAGCAGCAGATTCGTCACCTTTTGCGGGACGATGCTGCGGTACGGAATATCGTAAGCGCCGCCTTCGCGAATGAAATTGGCGGTGATCCCTTTCCCTTCCGGATTATGAATGTCGATCGGATAGCCGCTTCGCGCAATCACATCGGGGAAGCGGCGCCCATCCAGCACATCGTATCCGTTCAGCACATAATGGCCGATGACGCGCCTTGTTTCGCGAACGCCGATCTGCGAGCCGACCTCGGAGATCGACGCCTGCTCGAAGCCGGGAATGTAGTCTCGGAAAAATTGCTCCAGCTCCAGCACCTGCTTTCTTCCTTCCAGCTCTGCTTTTGTCAAGTCCGCCGCATTCGTCGGATCAAGGCCGGTCACGCGCGACACATTGACCAGCACCTCATCCGCGCCGGGCCCCGTAAAAAACAAAACGCCTTCACGCGGAATGGAAAGGTTCGCCCTTTCCCACAGCTCGAAAAAACCGGAAACGGAAGTGAGCGGCAGTTCATCCAGCCGATCGAATAACGTCTTCTCGTAAAACTGATCGCGATGCTCCAGGATATACTGCTTCACGCTGTCGAGCCGGACGCCTTTCATGCGAAACTTCATCGTCATCGGCTGCACTTTCCGCTGCGCGTTGCCCTGTTCCCAAGGCGCGCCCGCCCGGCTGGCGATATCCGCGTCGCCCGTGGCGTCGATATAGAACTTCCCTTGCACCGTCTGAATCCCGCTTTTGTTATAGAGAGTCACGCTTTGTATGCGCTCGTCCTCCGCCGTCACATCAATGGCCGAGGTGTGCAGAAGGACGTCCGCGCCGCTCTCCTGCAGCATTTCGAAGGCGACAACCTTATACATCTCGGGATGGTAGGGCGTAAGCGAATACGTAAACCCGATCGTGTCCCGCAAATGTCCCGGCGAGCCGCCCCGTTCCTGCAGCCGGTCGACGATTTCCTGGGCGGCGCCTTTAATGACCTGCTCTCCGGTGGCGGAATGAAACGTCATCCACGGATAAACCAAAGCCGCGGTGGACATGCCGCCTAGGAAGCCGTACCGCTCGACGAGCAGCGTGCTCGCGCCGTTCCGGGCCGCGCTGACCGCCGCGGTAATCCCCGCCGGGCCTCCGCCCAATACGACGACATCGTAGCTTTCCCTGTGGTTATGCTGAACCATGATGCCCGCTCCTTTATGGGTAGGATACAAAAGTTTCTTTAAATCGGAAATCTATTGAGCCGCTATCCTAAATCCTGTATGATGACAAAAAAATCCGCTCCATCCAAGAGCGACGAACCGGAGGTTGCCTCATGACGACGAACAGCCCGTCGATCGCCGTTGCCAATGCCCCTGACGAGCAGCAGCTTGAAAGCATTTTTACTATTTTGGACGAGGTGTTTTCCGTCGGGAAAGCCTTTTTCCAAGACCGCCTGTTGAAAGACTCCTCCTACGACCCGCAGACAACCTGGTATGCGTCCGTCGACGGCCAAATCGCCTCCACGGTCCAAATCTTCCCGCTTCGCATCCGCGTCGGGCAGGCCGAGCTCAAGATCGGCGGCATCGGCAGCGTCGGCACCGATCCGAATTACCGCGGGATGGGTCTCGCTCACCGCATCCTGCATGCGCAGTGCGAGTGGATGAAGCGGAACGATTATGACGCCACCCTGCTTCTTGCCGTGATTCACGCGTTCTACGAAAAGGCCGGCTGGAAGCTCATTCCCGAAAAAGCCTACTCGATTGCTAAGCCCGCTCTTATCGAGCCTTCGGAAGGCTTTGACATTATCCCGTTCGAACCGCAGCATCTTCAAAAGCTGCGCTCTATCTACGAGCAATTCAACGACAAGCGGACGTACACCCTCATCCGCGATAAAGCGTACTGGGACGATCTGCTCAGCTGGCCGGCCTGGTACCAAGCCGACTGCCGCTTATTGCGTCATAACGGCCGCATCGTCGCCTACGGCTTAATTGAGAAAACAGAAGGCGAAAAGCCGTTTATTCAGGAGCTGGCCTATTTGCCCGAAGCCGCGGACGAGGCTGCCGCGTTATTTACGGCGCTTTGCCAGCTTCCGCCGAATGCGACGCATGTGCTTGCGAAATGGCCTGACGACCATAAGCTAGCCGACTACTACAAGCAACATCATGCGGAGCAATTCGAGCTCAACGTCTCGATGTGGAAAATGATCGACTGCCGCTCCATGTTCCGGAAGCTTCAGCCGGAGCTCGAGCAGCGCATCCATCACAGCGAATTCGCGCACCTGCCGCTCCATCTCGAGCTGCATATCGGCGTGAACCGGCTATGGCTGCATTACCGCAATCAGCGGCTGAGCATCTCGGGGCAGCCCGATCCCGGCGCCGCATACGTAACGCTTCGTCTTGATCCATACCGCCTTATCTCATCCGTCATCTTCGGCTATCAACCGGCTGAAGAGGATGAGGCTGACGAAGCCGCCTCGAAGCTTCTGCAAGTCCTGTTCCCTAAGCAGCAGGCGGTCTTCTACCTGACGGATAAATTTTAGCCGGCTCACTTGTCATCGTTTTTGGCGGCCGCTTGCCTCCTGTACTCGCTCGGCGATATGCCGTAATATTTCTTGAACGTTGTTGTAAAGGTCGATGAGTTCAAATAGCCTGTCTTTTCGCCGATTTCGCCGATGGACAGGCTTGTTTCCTTCAGCATCGTTCTGGCGTGAGAGAGACGAACCTTATTGAGATATTCGATATAGTTAATGTCGAACGTTTTTTTGAAATAGTTCGAAAAATATTTCGGCGTCGTGTCCATCACTTTCGCGATATGATCCAAATACAAATTCTCCATATAGTGAAGCTCGATATACTGCGCGATAAACGCCGGATTCAGCTTCACCTCCACCGTTCTGCCGCCGTACTTCGCCAGCTGCTCGACCGCCTCGATAAGGGCCGTTTCAATTTCCTCGTAACGATCGGCGTATTCCAGCTTCAGAACAAACTCATTCTCAATCCGGTACAGCTCATGGATGGACTGCGTCATGCCGCCGACATTGCGGAACAAGTAAAAGAATATCGACTTCGCGACGAACTTGAATTGATGGTCGTGCACATTGCGTTCGATATTTTCCTTCAGCGTTTCTTTGATGAGAGCGACGCTGTCCTCGACCTTCCCGCTCATCATAAAGTTCGTCATTTTCTCCATATCCTCATACGGAAAATAGACATTCCAGACAAAGCGGATCTTCTCGGCGTCCATCACCTTCACATGTTCATTTACATTCCGGTATTTATAAGCATTTTCTACATCTTTATAGGCATTTCTACAGTTTTCTATCGTCATGCGGTAGGCCTTGCTCGCGCACGCCCACAGCTGAAAGCCGACCAAATTTTCCTTCTCGAGACGAGTCAAAGCCCGGCCGATGCCGCGCATAGCCGAGTCCCGGGCAGCCGTTTGCCGGAGCGAAACCAGCACAAAAAATTGATCGTGAAGATAATGGAACGCCTGCGCCTCGATCTCTTCCTTCGCCAATTGATTCTGGATATGATCGGCAATCGTCTCGACGGGCAGCGAGTAGCCCTTCAGCACCGATTTTTCGCGAACCTGCACCAAAGCGAGCATGAAATAGCTCGCGTTAAAAAAGTTCGGGTAATATTTTTGCAGCTGCAGGTCATGCTCGTCGCTGTGCGTGTAATCGTCGATCACTTGCAGGAACGTCGTCCGCTTCAATTCGGCATCCGCATAGACAAGCTGATTGGCGTATTGTTTGTTTTCCTGCTGCAGCTTCGTTATTCCGCTCTGAATTTTACTGAAATCGTCGCCTTTGCTGTTTTCTCCGCCAAGCATTTTCATGATTTTCCGTACCGGACGATACAAATAAACGCTTAAAAAAAGCGACAGCAGCACGGCGCCCGCGATACTGATAAAAATGATGGTCCGGTTGCCGACGGCAACGGAGTTCAAATTTTTAAACTCATACGGAACCTTGCTGATATAAACGAAATTGTTATACTCCGAGGTATACATCGTGTACTCGAAATTTTCAGCCTTCAATGAAATTTCTTGATTTTTCCGAGGCTGATCGGCTTTGACCAAATCGTTAATAACTTCGACGAGCTCCAGATTGCGGTCCGTGCTGAAAATCGTATTTTGGTTCTGGTCCAAAATTTTGAGCGAAGAGCCCGGAATCAGCGTCGTTTGCCCGAAATGCGCCATCAGCCGGCTCGTATCCACAATGACGATAATATTTTTTTTGCTTTTTACATAATTGTTGTCGCTCACAATGAACATGAGCTCTTCCTTGTAATGGGACTGATTGTCCGAATAACGCACGTCATATTCGATGCTCGGAAACACTTTGAACGAATGCTCCGTGTTCAAAAACTGCTTCCAGTAACTCGCGGTATACGTCGGATGAACGTACTTATTATTGAACAGCAGATCGAAATCGATCGTTCCCTTCGACGTGATCGCGAGCTCCTGCTCCTCGAACAGCACGATCACCTCTTCAATATAGTCCGCCGACATCATCAAAGCGGACATATTGCTTATGAACCGGCTCGCTTGCACGGAGTCCAGGTTACCGTTGCTCATGACGGGATACTCGTACGGCGGCATTTGCTCCAGGGAACGAATCAAATGGCTGATGTTTTGGAAGGTATTATCGATGAACAGCATCGCCGACCGCGTAGCCGTTTTGTTATTTTCCTTAATATTTTCATAAATACTAGAAATCGAGGCGCGATAGATCGAGTAGGTAGAGAATGCCATAATGAGAATCACTAACAGCAACGATAAAAAGATTTGTGAGATTCCAAGGCTCGTAACAAAACGTCTCATCTTCATCATCCTCTTTCTCCTGCTGATCGCATGCACACGCCGTAAGGACTAAGCTTCTTTCGATTGTACTATCCTTTCTCCGAACCTAGCATAACACCTTTCGCAAAATATTTTTGCGCAAACGGGTAAATCATCAATACCGGAATCATCGCCAGCACGATCGTTGCGTTCTTTTTCGCCTGCGGCGCAAGCGCGGCTGCTTCCACCAGCCTGGAGCCCGTATCTTCGCTGAATACCAGCATTTCGCGCAATACGACCTGCAGCGGATAAAGCGAATCTGTATTCAAGTATATCATTGGAATGAAATAGCTGTTCCAATGGCCGATAAAGTAGAACAACGCGATGGAAGCGAGCGCAGGCTTGGACAGCGGTATCATAAGACTGAATAAAATCCGGTATTCGGACGCCCCGTCGACTTTGGCCGCTTCGCGAATGGAAGACGAGGTGCCCTCGAAGAAGCTTTTCAGAATAATCAGCTGGAAGGTCCAAATGGCATTCGGAATGACAAGCGCCCAGACGGAATCGAGCATGCCCAAGTCCTTCACGATCAAGTAGTTGGGAATGATGCCCGGGTTCAAAAACATCGTCAGGACGATTAAAAACATCCAGTACTTGCGTCCGATAAATCCGCGCTGCGCGAGCGGGTATGCCGCCAGACAGGTCATGAGCACGTTAATAAACGTGCCAAGCGCCGTATACATCACCGTGTTCAAATAGGCTCTCGGAATTTTCACATCCGTCAGCACTTGCTTGTACGCGTCCCAATTCAAGCCTTTCGGGAACAGGAACACCTTCCCCTGCGTGACGCTTGCCGTATCGCTTAAGGAAACCGCCGTAATATAAACGAGCGGCAAAATCGTCGAGCATGCTACGGCAAAGAGAATTACCGCATTCAGAATGTCAAATAGGCCGAATCGCCGTTGTCCTACCATAGCCCGTTCCCTCCCAACCGCTTGCTTACATAGTTCGAAATGAGCAGCAGCGCCATGGCGACGAAAGCCTCGAACAACCCGACGGCGGCGCCATAGCTGTAATCGTTCGCCAGAAGGCCTTTGCGGTATACGAAGGTAGAGAACACATCCGCCACCTCATAAGTCATCGTATTGTACAGAAGCAGCACTTTCTCGTAGCCGATCGTAATCATTTGCCCGGTTTTAAGAATTAACATGATGAGAATCGTCGGCATTATGCTCGGCAAAGTAACGTTGAACATCATCCGAAAACGGCTAGCCCCGTCTACTTTCGCCGCTTCATAGAGCGTTGGGCTTATACCGGCGATCGCCGCAAGATAAACGATCGATTCGTAGCCCGAATTCGTCCAAATTTCGGAGAGGATGTAGATCGGACGGAACCAGTCGGCGTCAATCAAGAAATATTTGCTTTCCACCCCGAACATGTTCAGCACTTTATTGACGACCCCGTTCGTAGGAGACAGAAAGTCGATAATCATACTGGATATGATGACAACGGACAGAAACGTCGGCAGGTAGCTAGCCGTCTGCACGCCTTTTTTGAACCAGGCGACGCGCACTTCGTTCAGCAGCACCGCTAAAAGGATCGGGAACGGGAACGAAAACACCAGCGTTAAGAAGCCGAGCAGGAAGGTGTTTCGGAATAATTGCCAAAACTCCGGCGCATTGAAAAACTTTTCAAAATATTCGAAGCCTACCCACGGGCTATCCATAATGCCTCTGAACACGCTGTAGTCCTTAAACGCGATAATAAGTCCGTATAAAGGTCCGTATCGGAACACGATATAGAAGACTAGGCATGGAATAAAAATAATGAGCAGCTGACGGTCTCTTACGATTCGTTTGCCTAATTTGGCCAGCATAAGCAGAAGCCTCCCCCGTTAAAGACGGCGGCACTAGAGCTTCTAGTGCCACCGTGCAATGATGTCCGTTATTACTGAGCCGCGTCATAACGGGCTTGCGCCGCATTATAAATCTCCAGCAATTCCGTAACGCCTAAGGAATCGGCGCGATCTACCCATTCATTCCATTGCGTGTCCCCATAAGCAGGATCCAGCACGTATTTCGTATTGAACTCCTCCGCTGCCGTTTGGATGGAAGATTTCAGATCCGCAAGGCGGTCCACCTCATCGACTGTGAAATTCAATACGGGATCCAGCTTCTCATACCGCTCTTCTGCGTTAATGAGATCCTGCGCCTCTTGCTCTTTCTCCGTGTAGTTGTAGTAAACGCTGCGATGGTCGGGACGCAGGTAAGCGCCTTCTAGCCACATGCCGTACTTCTCGGATAGAACGGTAATGTCGACAAGATCTAAATTAGACAGCTCAGGATATACCGGCTTGCCGTTCGCATCCCATTCAAAGTTAACGCCTTCGACGCCGATCGTCATCAGCTCCGAGCCGGACGGGCTTGTCAAGTAGTCGAGCAGTTTAAGCGAAATTTCCGTTTTTTTGTTATTGGCTACAGCAATGCCCCAAGTGCCATCGATCTTCGGAAGGGTGCGGACGTTGCCTGTCGGTCCGACCGGCAAGCCGTAACGAAGGTTATAATTCGGGTTCGCATCCTTCACTTGGTTATAAAATAAATCCAGACGTCCGATCCAATCCCACGTCACGAAAGCTCTGTCGGTCGTCATTTTCGACGTCCACGAATCCGACGTATCCGTAATAAATTCCGGATCCATCAGACCTTCGTTGTAGAGCCTCTTCATGAAATCAAGCTGTTCCCGGTGAGCTTGCGTATGGGAGGCAAGCTTCCACTGGTTATCGCTCTCATCAAAGAACAGCGGATATTCAGCCGATCCGATTCCCCATCCGTATGCCCAGTCTCTGAAAATAATGGCGCCCGTCTTCGAAGCGTACGGATAAGAATCCGGGTAAATCTCTTTCAGCTTCTTCAATACCTGATAGAAGCTTTCCGTATCCGTCCAAGGCTCGATGCCGTTCGCGTCCAAAATATCTTTACGGTACATAAATCCATGGTTTACGTCCCGATTCATCTCGTAAATCGGCCAAGAGTAAAGCTTCCCGTTCTCGTCGCCATAGGAAGTCGTCACCCAAGGATTTTCGTCGATATACAGCTTTTTAAAATTAGGGAGGATATCCGCGTAGTCATTGAGAGCGACAACCGCGCCTTCCTGGCCCAGTTCCTTCAATTCATTCACCGGCACGCCATGGACGATATCCGGAAGCTCGCCGGACGCAAGCGTAACGCTGAGCTTGTCTTGATATTGGGAGCTGGACACGGTCTGGAAATTAACCTTGATGCCTGTACGCTTCTGAAGCTCTTTCGCGACCAGCAAATCGTTCACGTTATGCTCGCCTACGAGCATCCAAGTAATTTCGGTAGGCTCGTTCACAATCGGCAGCGTTAAGCCGCCCGTGTCGCCGTAATCCGCAGCCGGTTCCACAGGCGCGCTTGTGCTGCCCGTGTCATTGGAAGCGGGAGTATTTCCGTTGTTGCCGTTGCTGCCGGAGCATGCTGCCAACAACGTTAAAACCATCGTGCACACAAGCAGTAAACTCGCCCATCTCTTTGTCAACTTCTTTGACATGAAAATTACCTCCCCTAATATTCGTTGCATCAGGCTTTCGACCTGCTCGAATATAAGTTTAAGAACCGTTTTTACGGAAGTAAATTTAGGAAAATCACCCGGCCTTATAGAATCGCTTTGAAAGCGCTTCACACATTGGGATGCGCTGTAAATACGGGTTTTTCGCGTGTAGAAAATGATAAAAAGGAGGAAATTTATAATTTGCCGCTTGACTTAACCGGCTCCGGAATAAGATGCGAATCCATCGTTTTTTATTTCCTATATCATTCTTTTTATCATATTCCACCGGGTTGATAAAGGAAGGATATTAATGAATTCCCTTTCCAGGCTCAAGCTGATCCCTCAATCAATGTGAACTAACTTTACAAAAATGGGCGATGCCGCTGCTTCCTCTATTCGCTCTATTGTAAAGGATTTTTATACGCAAGAGAAAATTAGACAAAAATATTTAAAAATTTGAAAGAGTTCCGATTATTTATTTGCAAATAAAGGATTTTTGGAGGATCGTGTCGAATGAATAGGGTCGAACATAATGGTAAATTTAGGAGGAGACACATGAAGTGGATGTCCAAACGGTTCACGTTCGTTATCATTCCGGATGCGAACCAGTCGGTTAAACGCTACAGCGTGCCTGCGCTCGTCTTCATACTCGTCCCCGCTTTGGCGGTCCTGCTGGCGTTCTGTGCCGCGCTCTTTATTTCTTTAAATGCCGGCAATGCAAATAAAGTCCATCATCTTAAAAATCAGCTCACCTCCTCGCAGGCGGGCTTCGAGGAGCAATTGCAGTCAAAAAACAAAGAGATATCGGCGCTTGAGGAGGATCTGCTGGCGCTGTCGGCGCAAGCGGAGCAATTCGAGGATAAAATATCCGCAGTAACAAAGCTGGAGAACGAGCTGAAAGCAATCGCCGGCATCGAGGACGCCACCGTTCGTATTTCCTCCGGCTCCGCGGAGGCAGAAGGCGGACAAGGCGGCGAAGAAATCGAGCTTGAGGCCGATTTTTCTTCCGGTGCCACACTCGCAGACAAGACGATGAAGAGCTTCTCCGACATGACCCTGCAGATCGACGCGATGCTGCCTAGCCTGGAATCGACCAAAGAAGCGTTTCTTAACTACCAGCACATCCTGGATATTACGCCAAGCATCTGGCCCACCGAATCGAAAAAAATAACGTCAACCTTCGGCGTGCGAAGCGATCCGTTCACCGGCAGAGCGGCTTTGCACTCCGGCGTAGATTTTGGCGGAGACCGCGGCGATCCTATCTACGCGGCCGCAGACGGCGTCGTCACGTTGTCGGAGCGGGGTTATCCGCATGGCAACAACATTATTATTGATCACGGCAGAGGAGTTAAAACTCGTTATCTTCATCTGAATGAACGTTTGGTTGAAGTAGGGGACTCCGTGAAGAAAGGCCAGCTCATCGGCGAGCTGGGCAATACAGGAAGAAGCACAGGGCCGCATCTCCATTACGAAGTGATCGTAAACGGCGAGAATGTCGACCCCATGCCTTATATAAAAGAAGACAGAGAGGATCAGTGATGGCGCATGTTTAAAACCAAAACGGCTAGCAGCAAGATCAATCCTGATCAGACGGACACACTGATCGGCGAAGGCTCTACTTTTGAAGGAAAAATTAAATCCGAGGCCAGCATTCGTATCGAAGGCAGCATCATCGGCGACATCGAGTCGAGCGGCGATGTGACCATCGGAGAGAGCGGCTGCGCCAATTCCAACATTACAGCCCGCGACCTCGTCCTTGCCGGACAGCTGAACGGCAATGTCGAAGTGAAAGGCAAGCTGACCATTTGCACGACAGGCGTGCTGAACGGCAATATTACCGCGCAGTCGTTCATTATCGAGCCAGGCGGTCTCTTTAACGGCACCAGCAAAATGACGGTTAACAAGCCGGCTGCCGCCGCTGCGCTGAGTCAGAAGGAGCTCAAAGCATCGTCTTAACCGGCATAACAATAAAGCACAACCCTCTGCCGAGTCGGTCAGAGGGTTGTG
Source organism: Paenibacillus nanensis (assembly GCF_003583765.1). GTDB lineage: Bacteria > Bacillota > Bacilli > Paenibacillales > Paenibacillaceae > Pristimantibacillus > Pristimantibacillus nanensis. The sequence continues at coordinate 25,674 of NZ_QXQA01000018.1, read as the reverse complement.
TTTGGTCGGGGGCGCAGTGCGCGCCGCAAACATATTCGCTTCCTTATTTGTACTGCTCCTCATAAGCGGCCCGTTTTTCTTCCATCACTTCCGTGCCGCCGGTTTTCATATAATCTTCGACCTCCGCATCATAGACCGCGTCGAAATTTTCTGGACTTGCCGTAATAATTTTAACGAACATATCCTCCTCGGCTTTCTTCCTGAGCTGTGTTCCGAGCTTAATCTCCGACTCGATCGGCTTAAGGACGCGGGCTTTCGTGACGCCGTCCTTCGTTCCCGAATCGATGCTCGCGACCGTAAAGTCCTTGTGAAGCGGGTCGGAGGCGTTTGCCGCGATATTCAGCATATTATCGTCGTTGCTGACGTATTTGCCGTTCAAGATAATGCAGTAGTCGAAGTAGTTGTACAGCAGGTTTTGAGCTGTTTCGTTATTCAGCGTCTGCGGCACGCCGTCCACCATCTCGAAGGTCTCGCCTTCCGTCCCGTTCTGCAGGCGAATAATGTTTTCCGGCTGGGACATCCAGTCCAAATATTTGACAACCTCGGCCGCACGTTCGCTGGTCTTCGGCACGATAATATAAATGCCGTTAGGCGTATAGACCGGCTTCGGCGTCTTGCCTCTCGAATCGGTGAACGGATCGATGACCGTCAGCTTCGCGTTCGGATGGGCTGCCGTCATCTCGGCGAGATAGCCCATATAGACCGGCTCGTTCGTATTCGTCGAGCCTGCGCCGACTAAGCCGTTCACCATGTTTTTCTGGAACTGGTTCGTATCTTTGCCGATGCCGAGCGGGAAGTCTTTATCGATCAGCCCTTCGTTATACAATTTATTCAAGAAGCGGAAGCCTTCCTTATTGCCCGGCATGATCCAATCCGGATTCGCATACAGATCCTCTTCGGTAATCTTATCCCACTCCCAGAACGAGTAGCGGAGCGGGCTCATATGGAAATAGTCGGTTTGGCCGCCGTACGGGAACGCGTCCGGCTTCGCTTTTTTGAACGCAACCAGCGTATTGTAAAATTCCTCCGTTGTTTTCGGAACGGGCATGCCTAACTCGTCAAGCCAATCTTGGCGGATAAAGGTGGAGATTTGCGCCTCGATGACCCGCTTCGCGACAATCGCGTACTGTTTGTCTTGGAATACGCCGTAGCTTAGCACTTCATCGCCAAGCAGCTTTTTCAAATTTTGGCCATGCTCCTCGATAAACGGACCGAGATCGGTGATGCCGCCATCCTTCACGTAGCGTTCCACAGTGGCCGTATCGTACGTAAAGACCAAATCCGGCGCCTGATTGGCCGCCATTAACACGTTCAGCTTGTCGACTTCCTCGGAACGCGGCACCGTCACCCATTCAATCTTAATGTTGTTCGGATCGCCAAAGTTCTCCTGAATATACTTCGTGAAGAAATTGTCGGTAATCGGGTCGGCGCCTGCCGGCGTATTGTTTCGGTCGAACAGCTCGATTTTCAGCGTGACCGGATCCTTCTTCGGTTCTTCCGTAGCTGCGGTATTATCCGGTTTATCTGTCGTTGATGCGTTGTCAGGGTTGTTGTTAGCATTTCCGCTGCAGGCCGTCAGGACGGATGCGACCAGCAGAACCGCGATGGTTAACATAAACCATTTTTTCGGCTTATTCGTCACCTTGGTCAACTCCCTTTAATCTCAATTTTTATATAGCACCCTAGCCAGCCGTTCATACGGATTACGCATCCCGGCAGAAGGGATGGCTATCAGCCTTTAACCGCTCCGATCATTGCTCCGGAAATGAAGTAGCGCTGGATGAACGGATAGACGAGCAGGATCGGCACGGTGCCGAACATGATGGAGGCCGCCTTCAAGCTTTGCGGAACGGGCGCTCCGGCGTTCTGCGCTTCCATAATCGATAAGTCGTTCGCTTGTCCGCTGATGACGAGCGCATAAAGCTTCAATTGAATCGGATACAGCTCCTGGCTTGTAATATAAATCAGCGCGTCCTGGAATCCGTTCCATCGGCCTACCGCGTAGAACAGACTCAACGTCGCGAGCGAAGGCAAAGATAACGGCAGCATGATGCTCCACAAAATACGGAAATAGCTGGCGCCGTCCATTCGGGCCGACTCCTCAAGCTCGACCGGAATCGAAGAGAAAAACGTCTTCAGGATGAGCAAATAAAACGCGCTGATGGCCCCCGGCAGCACGAGCACCCAAATTTTATCGAGCAGGTGAAGCTCCCTCATTAACAAATAATCGGGGATGATGCCGCCGCTGAAAAACATCGTTAACACGATGAGGAACAGAAAGAAATTTCGTCCCCGAAGCTTGGACTTCGTCAGCGGGTAAGCGGCAATGATCGTCATAAACATCGCGACCGCCGTGAACAGGCATACTAAAAAAATGGAGAAAAACAACGACCTTACCATCGCGGCATGGGCAAACACCGATTTGTAAGCCGTCAGATTAAACCCGATCGGGTACAGACTGACCTTGCCCGCCATAATCGCGCCGTTCGAGCTGAAGGAAAGCGCTAACAAATGGATCATCGGCAATAAGCACAATAAGCAGATGACGCTGATGAAGGCAATGATGCAGGCGTCCACCCATTTCGAATTCGCAGCGTGACTCATTTAAGCCCTCCTTACCAAATCCCTTGGTCATTCACTTTTCTGGAGATGAAATCAGCCGTCAGCAGGAAAATCAGGCCGATGACCGCTTGGAACAAACCGATAGCCGTTGCGACGGTGTACCTTGCGGATTGGATGCCGACCGTATAGACATAGGTGCTGATCACTTCGGCGACGTCGCTTACTCCCGGGTTGCCCATCAGGAACGGGCGTTCGAAGCCGATCGAAGCCATATGGCCGACATTAATGATAAGCAAAATAACAATCGTAGGCTTAATGCCGGGCAGGGTAATATGCCACATTTTGCGCAGCCTCGTCGCTCCGTCGACCTCGGCGGCCTCGTACAGCTCCTTGTTAATGCCCGTTAAAGCGGCCAAATACAGAATCGTGCCCCAGCCCGCATCACGCCAAATCCCCGTCCCGACATAAGTGAGCACCCAGTGTGTCTTTTCGCTCAGAAACGGGATCGACTCGATGCCGATGGAATTAAGGAACACGTTCACGCTTCCCGAATTCGTCGCGAACAGCTGAACGGCCATGCCGCCGATGACGACCCACGAAATAAAATGAGGCAAATAAAGCAGCGTCTGCGCGCTCCGCTTGAACCATTTCACCCGCAGCTCGTTCAGCAGCAGAGCCAATATAATCGGAATCGGGAAGCCGATTACAAGATCCAGCAGGTTAAGCAGGAACGTATTTCGAAGCGCGTACAGGAACGCATCCATTTGGAAGATTTCCCGGAACGCCTCAAGCCCGATCCACTCGCTCTCCCATATTCCCCGAAAGACGTTATAGTCTTTAAAGGCTACGGCTACCCCGAGCATCGGCACGTACTTAAAAATAATGAAATACGAAAGCGGCAGCGCCAGTAAAAAATACAATTGCCAGTCGCCCAATATCCCTCTTGCATGGCCAAGCAGTTTTTGCTTATTACTCCGATCCGCATGGCTTAATGGCTGCAATATAAGTTCCCTCCCATCCCTGGTTTGTCGGTTGCTTGGATCCCCCTTACTGTATCACCCCCATCCATCCTCTGGAAATTATCATTAATCCGCCGCTTAACAGCCTCGATTTTTCATGTGTTTCAAGGACTTAACATCTTTCCCCCGCTTAACCTTTCTTCCTGCGGGCAACAAAAAACTGCCGCATTTAGCAGCAGTCTCGCGCTTTTATGCTTTTGGTTACGATGATCGGTACACATTCCGGTACTCGCCCGGCGGAAGATCGAACAGCTTCTTGAAGGCGCGGTGAAACGAAATGACATGCACGTATCCGACGCTTTCGGCGATGTGCTGAATCGGCTCCTCCGTCTCGAGAAGCAGACGCTTCGCATGGTCGAACCGGACTTTAAGCAAATAATCGATAAATTTTATATCCAGCTCTTCCTTAAAAATGCTGCTGACGTTCTTGGGACTGACGCCGAATAGATCGCTCACTTGATTCAAGCTCAGATTCGGATCGTCGTAATGCTGATCAATGTAGGCTTTCATTTGCATCGCCAAGCTGTGATTGGAACGGCTGGAGCGGTCTTGCGCCAGCTCTTCATATAGACGGGTCAGGATGGGAGGAAGCTGCTGCTCGAGCTCGCCAACCGTTTCAATCGTTAGGGCCAGCTGGAGAAGCTCTTCCCGGTAAAGCTCGCGCCATCTCTGGTGCAGCTCCGCCGATTGCTCGCTCATGTCCCGATCCAGCAGATGCGCCAGCTGATGGAAGAAGTCGGAGAGATCCGTCCCGGTCAGAAGCGAATGACGCATGCCTTCAAGCATCCCGTCTAGACCGGCCGTCCATTGCGAATCGTTTAATTTGAAGAAATGTAGAGTTTCCTGCATCGCCTGGTACCAATTGAACCGTTTCATCCCCTCCGGCTTCTTGACCATAACGGGACAAATAATCGCATTCGTGCCGAACGCCGCTTTATGCGAGACGTGCAGCCTCGCGCTCCGGTACGATTTTTCAATACGGCTGATCGATTCGGCCAGCTCGCCGATGCCCGAAGACAGGGTAAGCTCCAAATGTGTCGTAATCCAATCCCGGTATTCCTCGCAAATGAGCCGCAGCTGCTCTTGGCCGACACCGGCCGCGCAATGAACGACTGCGGCGAGCTGATGCGGCTGAACCCACACCTGCCAAATGCACAGCTTCCTTTGCTCCACAAGCTCCCGGAAGGCGTTCTCTACAATATATTTCAACAAATATTGGTCGCTAGAGCTGTATTGCTCCTTGAACCGGGCATAGTGGTCAATTTCGAATACAATGACGCCTAACCGGTCATACGCGTATGGCAGCCCAAAGCCGTCCAGCTGTCTGGCCCACTCCTCATCGTTCACCGTCCGGCTGCCGGTAAGGACATCGTAATAAAAGCTCCGCAGTCTCTGATGCTGACGCTCGCTGTGCAGATGATCGTAGTCAACGGTCTTCTCCAGCAGGTGATCGATAGCGCCTTCAATGAAATGCAGCTCGTTGCCTGACGCCTTGATCCCCAGCCCTTCGCTGCGGCGGGCGATATACGGATTGATTTTGCCGGCGATCGTCTGAATCGGTTTATAATTGGAATGCGTCACGACGGTAAACCATACGATCGCCAGAACGATAACGGCGAGGCCGAAGATCGTCCATATATTCGAGAATAAGGACAGCAGCGTGAATTTGCCCTCATGCACGCTCCCCGAATAATATTGCCAGCCGGTGTAATCCGATTGGACGAATATCGATTTCCCCTTGGATGAACTGTCGCTCTCAAACGGCTGATTGCTGGGATCCAGCAAAACGATCGGACCGTTCTGAGGATTGAGCCGGCCTAGCTCATCCAGAATCGATTTGACGGATACGTTAAGCACGACAGCCCCTTGTTTATCCGAAGGATACGGGAAATATTTGAAGATGGAGACTACCTGTTCCGAATGATGCTGGTCCGACTCGGTGAACTCGCGAGGATTCGTCCATCCTTGCAGCCCCGGTTCTTGGTACGCGATGTCGAAAAAGGCGCTGTCACCGAATGTGCGCTCGTTATATTTGCCGGAGGTGGTCAGGAATTCGCCTGTTTTGGCATTGTACAAATAGATGGAATTGCTGAACGGGAAGGTCGAGGAGAGCTCCATCAGATCCTTTTGAATCAAGTAGTACTCGTAAACGTTTTTCGGGGTGTCCGTGAAAAACGACTGAAACAGCCCGCCTGTGAACATTTTTTTCGATAGGTTGCGCTCGATTAACTGCAGATTGGCATCCGTAATTTGAACGACTTGCTGAAGAATAGCTTTGTTCGTCTCCCTGTATTCATTCCGGGAAGAGCTGCTCAAGGTCGCGAAGATGACAAAAATAAGCGAAGAAATAATGATGAAAAAAATAGGGGTGTAGGACAGCAGCGTTCGATAATACCAATTCAATTTCATATCGAACCAGGCCTCCTCGGTTTTGGATGACCGCGCGTACATTGAAGGCGCTTACAGTATTATAGCATACCTGATTATAGGTGGAAAACCATAGGAAAACTTATATTTAACCCTCTAAAAGCTAGCTTCAAGCCTTCTTCATTAAACCTTTATATCCGGCTGACACTCTCTTCACAATCGCTGGCTATACTAAGCCTATTGACGAACCTTAATCGGATAGGAGAGTGTCTGCCTTGCTGACCAAGCTGAGAAACTCCGTTCTTGTGCTTCTTGCCGCCGTTACTTTATATGGCGCTCTAACGAATCCTCCTCCGCCGCCGGAGGCTTATATCGTGCCTCTCGATCCATCGCTGCAAGCTACCGATTCCGTTCCATCCACCGAACGCCAAAATCCACTAGCGGACGAACCGGCATGAGCCGGACTTTTGCGTCTCCGATCAAACAGAACCTCACCAAGTCCATCTCCCGTTCAAAAGCTTCGCCGATCGCCTCGAAATCGTCGCTGTTATAATCCAAATCGTCGAACCGGACCCATTGCCGCATACCATCGACAAGGCAAGGCGCGCCTTGCTTGACGTAAGCCTTGGAGGCATACGCTGCCCGGAGCTCCGATAGATGCAAAGCTGTGCAGTTTTCAAACCCTACGCCGAGGAGCATGACCCATCCGTCTGCATCATATAGACGGGCAAGTGGCGACTGTTCTCCCAAACTATGATGCAGGGCATGATGCTCCGTTATAAAAGCAGCGTTCTTGCCTCTAGCGGCGAAAGACAGTTGCGGATGCGAGCTGCGCAGAACGCCGTTCTGCTTGCGGAAGCACTCCGCCGTAGCGCCCATCCTTTCGGCCGGCGTCAAATCCTCTTGAAACGGAGCCATCTCCTCCCGGATAATCGGCCACCACTCCTCCGGTACCGGCGGCCTGCTCCAGTACGAAGGCTCGGACAAGTCGTTGGTATGCGTCGGCATGACCAGCGTCCCCTCTTCGCCAAGCGCTTCCTCCAGCGCCATGACGACTGCCGGCGGTCCGCCCGCGATCCACCGGTTCATCGCCTTTAAGGAGGTATGCACCAGCATCGTCATACCGGGCTTAACCCCCGCTTGAACGAAGCCTTGTTTCAAGGTGTTTACGGTCATCGGCAGCGCCGAAGTATTAACCTTCATTTCCTTACCCATCCTCTCTAGCTGCTTTCTTTCGTCACTTATCAAGTCTACTTTATCAGCTTTGCGGCGGACGGAACAGGGAGAGGACGGTTTAAAGGAATGGTTGGGCGGAGCTGTAAGCCGCAAAAGTCGCTCTCTTGGCGCGCGGGCCGCCTTGCGAAACAACAAGAAGCCATGCGAGCGGATGGCTCCGCCGGCATGGCTTGCAGTTCGTTGCTTTACACTTCTATGTATAGACGTCGATTACAATTGTTCAGCGTTTTTGAGCGCATGCTCCCAGCTAGGAAAATAGAACAGCGCATTCCGCATCAGCTCGGGATCGCTTTGCTTCACCTGCTTCTTGCTTACGGATCCACCGCCGGATTGCAGCTGCTTGATCCGGCGGACGACCTCGTCCGCGCCAAGAGTAGTATCCATCGGCCTCGCTCCTTTCCTATAAAGGTGCTCCCCACTACTCAGTGTTTCTATCTATCTGGTATGTATACCTACTAACGCGAAAAAGTGTCAAAGACCCGCGATCGTCCCGGCAGCTGCGCCGATCAGCACAATGATCCAGGGAGGAAGCTTCCAGAAAGCGAGCAAGACGAATAGAAAGAGCGCTATCGAGAAATCGAGCGGCGCCGCGACTGCGCTTGTCCAGATGGGGTCATAAAACGCCGCAAGCAAAATGCCGACTACGGCAGCATTTATCGCCGCAAGCGCATTTTGCATGCGCGGAACGTTTCTTAAGCGATGCCAGAACGGGAGCGCGCCGGCAACTAACAGATAGGCCGGCAGGAAGATCGCCGCCGTCGCGATGAAGAACCCAAGCGGGCCATAAGCGGCCGCGCCGAGAAAGGATGCGAACGTAAAGAGCGGTCCGGGCACAGCCTGCGCCGCGCCGTACCCCGCCAGGAACTGCTCCTCGCTTACCCAGCCCGCCCCAACAACCTCTTGCTCGAGAAGCGGCAGCACGACATGGCCGCCGCCGAATACAAGCGAGCCGGTCCGGTAAAAGCTGTCCGCCATCGCAAGCAAGGCGTGTGATTCGCGAAGAAGAGGCAGCAGAATAAGCAGCGCCGCGAATATAGCGAGACAGGCGATTCCCGTCTTGCGGCTAATAGTGCCGTCGGCTTCCCCGCTCTGAAGTAATGCAGGATCGGTTGTTTTTTCATGCTTCCGATAAATCCACAGTCCGAGCAGACCGGCTGCCACGATTACGACGATTTGGGAATAGACAGACTCCCACAGCAAGGAAATGGCTGCCGCGGCAATCGCTATGGACATTCGACCGCGGTCTGGCGTCAGCTTCTGCCCCATCCCCCATATGGCGTGCGCAACGATCGCGACGGCTACCAGCTTAAGGCCGTGCAGCCAGCCTGCCTGAGAGACGTCAATCCCTTCCATCAGCCAGGCAAACACGCCTAAAGCGACCGCCGACGGCCACGTAAATCCAAGGAATGCCAGCATTCCGCCAAGCAACCCTCCACGCATCAGGCCGATCCCAATACCGGTCTGGCTGCTCGCGGGACCGGGCAAAAACTGACATAACGCCATCAAATCCGCATAACGGCGTTCGTCCAGCCATTTCCGCCGTTTCACATAGTCCTCGTGGAAATAAGCGAGATGCGCCGTCGGTCCCCCGAAGGAGGTGAGCCCCAGCTTCGTTGCGACCCACCATATTTCAAACCAAATTGCCGCTTTGCTCCTCAATGCCGCGCAACCTCCAATAGCTCCATATCCATTCTTAAAGTTAGAGCTATTGTATAAGAAATGTCCATTCAAGAAAAGTAAAGGTATGGTGAAGCAAACGATGGCAAGTAAGCTTATTCCGATTAAAACATCCTTACCCGATCGTTCATTTCGATGCAGCAGACGCGGCGCGAGTACTTCGAACAGCCTCCAGCAGCGCCCGCGCGCCGGCCGCCGTAACAACCAGGAAGAAAGCCAGCGCGGCAAGCGGCAGCAGCGTCCATTCCGCAAGCGTACGTTCCAGCGCCGTCTGCCAGCCGATGGCGAGAAGACCGCCAAGGAAGGCGATTCCGGATACGTGGATAATCATCCGCTTTGCCATTGCCGGCATCGTTGCCCGCATCGTCAGCCAACCGACAATAGGAAGGGCCTGTATGGCATGGAAGCCTAGTCCATGAAACCAAATCAAATTGCCGTCCGCCCCGAAATCCCGTCCGCCGTTTACTGAAATCCATATACCGCCCGCGAAGGAGAGCAGCACCGCAACCATGGCGTATCGGATGCTCATGACGATTTCCGGCTGAAGCGCATAGGAGCGCTTACGGAAAAACTGCGCTGCGAAAAACAAATAAAACACGACAAGAAGCAGCGCAACGAATGCAAAGCCGTTCGCAACCAAGCTGTCGAACGCGCTCCCATCCTCCACAAACCGGGGATTAACCCCTCGGGCGTGCTGAACCGTTTCCGCAAAGTACGAGTACAGCGCCAGCGTAAAATACGTCCATCGAAACACGGCTTTTCCCTTTGGTTTCATGCCGGATAATGGACTGATCGCGGCTGTCGACAGGAGAAATACGCCTAGTGCCGCGTTAAAGGAAAAAGCTTTGGCAAGCCCTTTCCCCGGCGTGTCCTCTACCCCGTACAACAACGCCCCAATGCCGCAGAGCAGCGCCATAACAACGCCCAAAACTCCCGTCCATGCAAGCAGCTTTTCTTCTTTGAACCATAACGTTTTGTTCACGCGATCACCTTGTTCTTTGTAGATTTGTAGCTTTAACTCTACAAGAGAATAGGGGCCTCCGTGACAGGCGCAGGGAGGATGGCCGGTTCATGCGGTAGTCCTCCTGCTCCGGACCCCGCAGCGCTGGACTTTAGTCGAGGAGCTGCATGACCGGCGCACTTTCATTGAATGAGGGCCATTCATCGGCCATAATGTAAATCATACGCAGCGATTATTTGGTCGATAGAAGCGATGAGAGGATGATCGGGATGATACCGGAGTTAAACGGAAAGAGCGGCGGCACATGTGATTTTACGATTGAGGTGACGGGTACTGGCGAAGTGACGGCGGCGCCGAACCGGACGCTGATTACGCTGGGAGCCGTAACGGAGGGCAAGGAGGTGCTGCCCGCGCAAAACGAAAACGCGGAAAAAATGAACGCGGTCATTGACGCTCTAGTCGGACTCGGCATTCCGCGCGAGAACATCAGGACCGAATCGTTCAGCATTGAACCGCAATACGATTATGTCGACGGCAGGCAGGTATTTCGCGGCTATAAAGTCACGCATCTGCTGGAAGTCGCGTTAAGCGGCGTCGATGGCGCCGGAACCGTAATCGATACAGCAACGGCTCATGGCGCGAACACCGTCACAGACATCACGTTTCTTTCCTCCGAGGCGGCAGCGTTCGCGGCGCAGGCGCTGCAGGCCGCCGTTCGCAGCGCTCAAACGAAAGCTGCCGGCATCGCCGCCGCGCTTGGCGTATCCCTTTCGGCTGTGCCTTGCAAAGTAGAGGAAATTTCGCCGGATAACGGGCCGATTCTTTTTAAAGCAGCGGCTATGTCGGCGACGACTCCGATCGCGCCCGGTCAGTTGACCTTTAAGGCGGCGGTGCGGGCATGGTACCTGTTCGCTTGAGCAAGATAAAGCTTATGCTTGTCAAGCTCCGGATAGTCGTGAAGACGCCCCTCGTATACCGTCTCCAGACGGCCGTGCTGGCGGAAATCCTGCGGCGTAACCAAGGCGGACGGACGGTCGTTCCATAATCCGGCTCCGCCTTTGGACAGCACCTCGGCCACGAACTGCGAGCAGAAGCACGCGTTTTCGATTTGCAGGTCGCGTTTCAACAGCACGCCGAGCAGACCGAGCAAATTATAGGAGTAACGCTCCTTATTGCGGTTAAAATAATCGATAACCGCCTTTACCGCTTCCTTCTGACGAGCCGTCACTTCCAACCGCAACAGTTCGCAGGTGGTGTTCGGAAAGTAACGGTAGGTGCCGTAATAAACATCCTCCCGAACGAAGCCGGCATTCAGCGGATTGCGCGCCTCCTTCCGGCCAAAGCTGTACAGCTCCGCCAGCTGCGGATCCAACGAAATGGACGCATGGTTGTATGGAGCGCCGGTAAAGCATTTGATCAATCGAGTAAATACCGTGCCTGTATTCGTGAGCAAAATATAAATATAAGTTGGGCTTTGCGAGCTTGTCATGTCGTTCATCGTTGGCATGCTCCACACCTCTTCGTTCATAGTAAGACTTAGCTTGCTCTCACTATATCAACGAACCATGGGAGCGAATAGTACCAACTCTGCTTGGTACCGGGAACATGGCCGGCTTGCTCGTACGAAAAAGGACGAAGCCGGCCTATCGCCGCTTCGTCCTGCATTAAAAAATCCATCTAGACTTTCAATTCTCTGTTACTGTACAATACTTTCCGTCAACTTTACGAAGGCCAGCACACTTCCTGATAAAACCCTGTATCCGGATTGAACACATATTCGCAAAATGCCGTATCCCTTACGGACAATACTTCCAGAACCGGTTTTGACCACGTTTTTTTGGCAGAGGCCTCGTGACCATTGCAGAGCTCTTCCATTCTCTCTCCCCCTCTTCCCGCGATTTCCTGCCTAAAGCTGTCGACAAACCATGAAGGCTTAGTAGCTGCCAGCTCCCTCAAAGGTCCCTTTTACAAAATCCATTGTATTGATAGGCATCTCCGAGTTGCCGGCATGATCCGTACTGAAATATTCGACGGTTTTTGCAATACCGGCCGTAATTTCGAACGGCGCGGTATAAACCATCCAGCCACCTCCGTTAATTCGGTATTGCGTTGTACTCACGCCGCTGCCCTCCTCATTGTCGAGCGCCAGCAATGATACCGTGAAGCCTTTAATGTACGGTCTGCCGGTGTTGGTCATCGCATAGACCGGGATAAGTCTGAATTTGGTCACGGGCGCAACGCCGTCCGACAACCCAGGTTCCGCGCTGTACGCTTTGACCACGCGGGCGCTCTCCAGTTTCCCGAGGCTGGTGACAGAAACGTATACCTGTCCCGACTCGGCTCCTAATTGCAGCACTTTGACAATCGCCGACGTCTGGCCTTCCGCAACCGTCGCCTCGCCCAGCTTGTCGGCGTCGTCTGCCGTACGGTATACCGATATGAGGTCTCCTGCCTTCAATCCTGTAACCGTAATCGTATCGAGCCTTCCGGACAAGTTGTTCGCGATTGAAATATTCGCGGGATGAGGGCTTTCGGAAACCGGCGTAGAGGCTGGCACATCGATTACTTTCTCAACACCGGCTGATGCATTGCCGTTCAAATCTTCTGCGGCAGCCCTCACCTCGTATGTTCCGGCATCTAGCTCCGTGAATGTATAGGTTTGAGCGCCCTTCTCGACATAAATCGTCTTTCCTTGATCATCGCCGACCCTCCGCAGTTGCAGCAGAACGCGGTAAAAATCATCATCGGACGGGTCTTTCCACGTCAGCTTTAACCCGCTGTTGTCAGCCGCTGCGGCGAACTCCGATACATCTCCCGGAGGCGTACGGTCTTCCGGCGTCTCGTCTCCAATCGGCTTGCCGTAAATTGTAACCCCCTCGGATTCATTTCCGTTCAAATCGACGGTAACTAGACGGAATGTGTAAGACTCCCCGGCATTCAACCCACCGAACCAATACGTGCCGACGCCTGTCGGAATTTCCAGCTCGAGCCATAGATCGGAAGCGTCTGACTTCCAGTATGCTTTCAGATGCCGGACCAAATCCCGCTCTTCTTCGGACCAAATCAATCCGACACCATCCGTCCCGCTGATCAGTTGAATATCACGGACGACGTCCTCCGGAACAGAAGTCCCTATAGTCACGGTTACGTCGGCGGTGTACGGCTGCAGCATCGGCACCTGTGCGTAGCTGAACACGGCCGGATCTACAGTAACCGTAACGATATCGCCTTCTGAAAGCGGCGACGTCACTTTGATGCGGTACGCGCTCGCGAACGTGCGTCCCTCCAGATCCGCCTCGGCGTTGGCAGGCTCGATCGTGAACGGCAGCTGTTCGCCCCCTCGCATAAGCTTCAGCTTATCCGCCGTAACCGTTGCGGGCACCATGTACTTGCTGAATTCGATCAAGAAATCTTGATCCTGCGAATAGATGCTTTCCACTGTCGGAGGCGCCAACGATACCATCGGAATATTGACGTCGAAATGCGGCGGCAGTACCACAAGCTCCGCGCTCTGCGCCGGCTCGTAGCCTTCCTTCCGGTATTCAACCTGCCATGTTCCGACCGGAACGTCCCAGCCATAGCGTCCGTTCGAACCCGTAATCTGCGGATTTTGCTGGTCAAACCACTCCGCATTCCAATAATGATATTCCCCCGTAGACGGGTCCTTTTCCATAACCGTTGCCGTTACGCCCTCCAGCCGATTCGAAGGAACGGCTTCGAACACATAACCGCTCGGGTCGAAAATCCAAGTCGGCAACCCGATTAAATCTCCGGGCACCGGAGCGTTAGTCGGCGGCTCCGGCTTCGTCGGCGGGTCCGTCGGATCATCGTCCGTTTTGCATTCCGGCGATTCCAGCGCCGCTTTAATATCCGCTTCTAAATTGTTTTTGAATTTGTCATAGACTTCTTCCCATTGCTGCTCAAGCGCTTCTTCCAATACCATGCTGAGTGCGGCGATTCCAAGTCCCGCAAGGACGCCCACGCCGCTCGCGGCTGTTGCGATTCCAACGATTTGAAGCGTGTAGACCAAAACCAGATCCGTGGACAAATGATCGATCAGCTCCTCGGCTTCCCGCGCATGATACTTGATTCTGTCCATGGGCATGCAGTCCGCCGTCTCCACTTTATGAAGCAAGTCGCTAATCTCATCATAGGTATCCTGGTATTCCAGCGCGGACTCAATCACATCGTATAGATCCGAGACGCCCTCCAAATTAGCTTCAAGCGACATATCAATTTTTGTAAACTTGCCGCTTTTGTTGATCAGGCTGGCATAACCCATCGCTGCGGCTTGGTCGTTCGGCACGATAAACTCCAAATGAACGGTCATCCCGCCGTCGCCCCTATTTTTGATACTGTAGCTTAAATTATAGACAGGCGGCTGTCCCGGCTTAAGCGGATCCGGCACAAAGTTCGGAACATCCTCGGCCCCGACACTGACTTTGCCTTTGGCAGCCGAATTCGAGCTGGAACCGATAAGAACGGTCGGGCCGGATATCCGGGAGCTCGTTATTGATGCTGCCGAGCCGTCTGGCGGAACGACCTCAGTCTTCCATTCCTGCATCGGCCTCGGCAGCGCCTCGTACAGCGCCTCCGCTATTTCATCATTTGTCATATCCGACGGCCGGAACGGATCCGGTTTGAGGTCGTATGTGACCGAAATCGGTTCGGCAATCACCTGGATTGGAGGCGGCTGCGCCGCGTAAAATAGTTTTTTCTTAGCGTCGTAAGTTGCGGGAAATCCGTGTTTGCCCGAATAAATGACGACATTTTCGACTTTATCCGGCTCATTGAATTTGAGCGCGAACATGAGCGGATCTCTATCGTCCAACTGCATGCTCAAACGAAGCTTTCCTTTCGTAATATCAACTGTCCTCTTGGTCTCTCCTTGAAAGACGGTCAGCTCAACCGGCTGCGGATGCGCGGGATCGTGTTGAACAATAAGCTCCTCGGAATGCATTTCCGCGCCGTTATGAACCGCTATCGCTTTTAGCGCGTGATACGGATTCAGCGGAATATCCTCGATTGTAACATTCCTTGCATAGTATCCTCCGGTAGATGCCTCAGCTTCCCCAAGCAAATGCCCCTGGTCGTAGATCAGAACTTTACTGCCTGCAGGAGCGCGGCCGCTTACCTCGAACGTCAATCGGGAGATTCGATCCGGCGCGCTGATCGTAACTTTAGTCACTCTCAGCAGCGTCGTGCCGATCGTTTCCTCCATCCGAGCGCCATCTTCACCGAATGTAAATGC
Organism: Paenibacillus nanensis; assembly: GCF_003583765.1. Taxonomy (GTDB): domain Bacteria; phylum Bacillota; class Bacilli; order Paenibacillales; family Paenibacillaceae; genus Pristimantibacillus; species Pristimantibacillus nanensis. Next base: position 10,601 of record NZ_QXQA01000018.1, on the reverse strand, counting down.
AATTCGCGCTTCGGCTCTAACATGCTCCGCAGCGTCCGAATCGACGCGCAGCTTATAGCTGAAGGCACCGATCTGTCCGTTTGCCATATTGCCCACATGTATGGCGTATTCAGCGTCGCTGCGTTTCTCGGGCGTAACCGCTATACCATTATGAATCACGCTGTCGTCAATAAGGGACGTCCCTGAAGGAATGACTAGGATAATCTCCGAATCGGCTAGCCCTCTTCCGGTCTCGTTTTTGTAACTGCCTCTCAGCGTGAACGTTCCTCCGGCCAGCACCTCCGCTAGCGATGAGGTCAGAAAGTTCGCCCGGCCGACAAACAGGCCGCCCTCCTTAATCTCGACTTCACCCAGCTCGATGAATTGTTCTTCGCCTACCTCAACTTCTTTATATACCTTAACCGACTTTATATCACTCGATCTCGGTCTGCCGGTAAACTCAACCGCGTAACGGCCGGCCTTCGGGACAGACAGCTTGAAATCCTCAGTTACTTGGTACGCGCTGCCGCCGATCCGTTTGCCGGAATCGTCGATCGGCTGCACCAATACGGAAACGGAATAGAACCGCTTCGGATCAAAGACAACCTTTCCCGTTATCGCAGACGACTCCATTAACCGGAGCTCAACAGCTCCTTTCCGTTGGTCGTCCAGCCGAACGGATTCGCAATCGCCTTGCTGCTCGTTTCCGGCAAGTTTCGAAATGCACAAGTTAAGCGTCTCTCCTGGATCTGCTACGAATAATATCCGGTTAGTTGTAACTTTATAAGAGACGGGACGATTTTTCTCACCGGTAACCTGCAGCCGGTAGCTTTGCAGAGCGCTACGATTCAGCTCGATTTGCTCCCAATCGGTATCGATCAGCTTACTGTACAGCTTGATGTCGACATGGCCATTCGAGTTGCTGAACAACGTCATGTCTTTGGTCACTCGTTCGCTAACAGAAATCTGTTCATAGCCCCTGCTTCTAAGAAACGGCGTTTCGGTCTGATAGGCTTCAATCGTTGACGTGCCGCGCGGAGCAATCATTTTGTATGTTCCGAGCGAATCGGTCACGGCCGTCTTGGTGAATCCCGGCTGTGTAACCATAACGGTTGCGCCCGCAACGGGTTTACCGCTTTCGTCCCGGACTGTGCCGCTCACCGTGCCGTTCAAATTTTGAACGACAATCTGCACCTTCGTGTTTTTTCCCAGCGTAACGGTTTGAACATCGGGAGTTATATACGGACGCCAAACCTCCGCTGTAATGGAAACATCCTCTCCAACGTAACCATAAGCGAATGCGGCGCGCCCCTCGGAGTCCGTTGCGGCGGCGGAAAGCGTCTTTTTTGTCACGGGATCGCTCAAAACTAACGGAATATTCGGCATCCTATCGCCATCGGCGTTCGTCACCAGCACTTCCATGGCTGCCGGTATTTGCACGCTCATGGAATAAGTATCGGCAACCCCGTTTCGGATGACGATCGGTTCCAATCCGCTTTGCGCAAGCTTGCCGCCCTGAGCGTCAAGAAGCCGCAGTTGGTAATCGTCGCTTGCTTGAAGCGGCAGCTGCAGGCTCGTTCCATCAATAGCGGTCGACCGGTTGCCCGATTGTTTCGCTTCGCTCCATCCGACCAGCATGGCGCCTTCCAAGTCCGCCGGGTCGCTCGCCGTAAGCGTAATGTCCAGTCGTCCGCTCACTTTAATCGGAAGCCTGGAGGCTTGCTCCTCCGCCTGTTTCCCGTCCTTCTCCGCTATTGCCTTAATCGCCGTCAGCTCTTGAATGCCTTCTTCAAGCTTGAAGACGCCTTGGTACACACCTTCCGATGCTTCGGCAAGCGCTACCGTTGACGTTCGCTCCTCCGTCCCCGTATAATCCGGCATCCATGCTTTGTATGAAACGACCGCATGCGACTGCATGCCTGCCGCTCCCTCCATAAGGAACGTAATTTCGCTGCCAAGCTCCGCCTCGCTTCCCGTTACCGCCGCCTTCCAAGTAAAGGAATCGATAGCCGCTCCCTCATCGGGAGGAACGTCCGAACAGACGCCGCCCATGCAGTAGACATAGGCCGCGGATGGAAACCAGCCGTATTCATTTCGGCGCGTTACATCCTCCGCATCATAGATCAGCTTTGCCCCCTTGGCATCGATATGCCAGCTGTAATCCTCGATTTCATATCCAGGGTGAATGAAGCTTTCCCCTAATTCTCCTGTCGTCAAATTCAACCATCTCAAGCCGTCGTTGCTGACGCTTGTGTCCTTCGTTGGCGTTAGGTCTTCGAAGCGGAAAACGGCGGTGCTGCCGTCTGCGCTGATGACCGGCATCCTATATTTGAACTTGCTGTCATTTCGAATGAGTTCCGTATGCTCGTTTGTCTCTAAGGCATAAAAATAAATAATGCCGTTATCCTCATAAACAGCCGTCTTCCCATCGGCGGACAAACTGATTTCCGTATCGGGAAAGGCCTCCGATAGGAGAATTGTTTCGCCGGTATCAAACGAATGACGATATAATTCGGTATCGCCGCCTTCACCGGTTTCCGGCAGAGGCAATGCATACAGCATATACCGTGCATCTGCGGATACTCCTTTAACTACCGCCCTATCACCCCATGGTTCCGGCAGCGGTAACTGCGTGCGGGAATTACTGTTCAGATCATAGCTCATCAGGATGTCGGGATCTCCGTAATTTTCACTGTCTTGTAAATATACGATATACCGGCCGTCCTCCCTCGCCTGAAACATATAGGTGCTCTCCGGACCTTCTGTTATCTGGCTAAGCAGTCTCGTCGACCGGTCATAACTGAAAACATGCTCCGTGTAATGGTCGTACCCTTCCGTCTGCGCACTGAATAATGTGTAGCGGCCATCTTCACTAAATTGAATATCGTAGAACGGTCCTCCAACTTCCGTCTCAACTAGATGCTCCTCCTGCTCATCGGCGTACTTGACATGAAGTACGTACTTCGAATCTTTTTCCTCTACGAAAGCTACCGTCTTTCCGTCCGGACTGATCGCCGTCCCGCGGATTACACCTGCCTCGGGCGAGCTTACCCGTTGAATATCGCTTCTGGTCGTTGTCGCCGTAATTTCGAGGGCATCGGAAAGATTGCCTGCGGCATCGACGCCATATACCTCGTACTCGTATATCGTCCCTTCACTCAGACCTTCGTCTAGGAAATAGAGCAGCGACGTTTCCCCCACCTTGACGCCATTCCGGTGAATGTGATAGAGGACGGGATATTCCGGCTTGTACGGCGCTTTCCAGCTAACCTCGATCTGGGAGGCATTTGGCGAAATCCATTTGCCTTCCATCGGGTCCTCCGGGGCCGAAATATCGATTTCCGTATGAACCGGCAGTGACGCGGGGCTTACACTCCCGTCACTATATTGAGCGAGGGCATAAAACGAATACGGACCTTCCGAGGATACGGTAATCGGAACTTGGAAATATCCGTTCTCGTCGGCCGTGGCCGTTCCGCCTCTATAGGAATCGGAATACTTTCTAACCCAAACCGTAACCCTCGCACCTTGGATGGAGGTCCCCTCGATAACCAGCGACTTGCTGTTCGTATACGGCTTCAGCGGGTTGAGGACCGGGATTTCCAGAGACTTGCCGTCCGCTGCCGGCTCCTCAACCCCTTCATTGGCCGGCGGCTCTTCCCCTTCCTCTGCAACCGGAGCCTCAGCTTCGAACTCCAAATCCTCGAGCAGCGGCTGGAACGCTTCCTCAATCAGGCTCAGCTGCTTCGCGCCTTCCGATTGCGCTGCCGCTTGCAGCGGCGCAGCGATCAGCATAGTCGCCGCAAGCGTTATGGCGATAAGCCGCTTGCCGAGCTTTCGTCGCTGCCTCTTGATACTTGCGTACATAATTGTAATCACCCTGACCTTCTTAGAAATAGATTGGTTTATCATTCTTAATAACGAACGATAATCTAAACCACATCCTACATCAGCCCATTTTCTTACGATAGTCACCGGCGTCATGAATACCTCTATGACCACAGTCATGTTCTCCGTCACAAATGCGATCTTGCATCTTTCATCAAATCAACCTTGGTTTATAATAGATTTATTTAGACGGAATCCCATTTCTAACAGAAAGAGGGTTTATATTGAACAAAATACGACTTGTCATCGCCGATGATCAAACACTGCTCCGGGACGGCCTTCAGACGATCTTTAATCTGGAGAGCGATATGGAAGTCGTAGGACTTGCCGATAACGGCGAGGAGGCCGTGAGGCTTGCGCTCGATTGCCGGCCCGATCTCATCTTAATGGACGTTCGTATGCCTCTGCTGGACGGAATCGAAGCGACTCGGCTTATTCTAGCGAAGAACCCCGATATTCGAATAGTCGTGCTGACAACCTTCGCGGAGGATGAATATATCGTGGACAGCCTCGTTAGCGGCGCAGCCGGGTTTCTGCTGAAAGACATGCCGGCGGATCGAATCGTGCAATCAGTCCGCGAGGCGGCCAAGGGGCAGCTGATGATGCCAAGCGTTATCGCTGGCAAGCTTGCCGCCCGTATCTCCGCTCTTTCGGCGGCTCCGGCAAAACCGGCCGCTGCGGCTCGCTTCAAACAGGGGCATTCGTTTACCGACCGTGAGAAGGAAATTATTCACCTGCTGGTTGAGGGCAGCACCAATAAGGAAATTGCGCAAAACTTATTTATGAGCGAGGGAACCGTCAAAAACTATGTCAGCATTATTTATCATAAAATTGGCGTAAACGAACGAACGAAAGCGATTCTGCACTTGAAGGGGCTTATGATGACATAAGAGCGCGGCTGTCGGCGGGAGGAAACAACTTGTGATGGAACGTAAAAAACGTGGAATCACGCTCATTTTCAAATATGCGCTTTTTGTGACGATAGGGGTTGCTGCATGCGTCATGCTTACCAGCCTGATCAATGGTGGACTGGAGAAAGCAAACCTTCCGATTGGGCAGGGCGTTGCAAGCGAAATGCCCGGCGTTGAAATCCATGTAGGCGCTCTGCCGGTCGAAGCCGGCATCGTTCGCACGGAAGATGCGTCGTGGCTCCAACCTTACGAGGCGGCGCAGCTCGCCAGAACTCGCGCTTTCGAAGGCGAGTATTGGATCCGATTGCCTTCATCCGAGCTCCCTTCTCGGGATCCCCAATTATGGATTAGAGGCGTCGACAGGTATGAAGTATTTCTTAACGGGACGTCTGCTTTCCGGTTCAACATCGATTCTTATAATCCCCGGCTGAGCACGCAAAATCAGCTTCGCCTATTGCCGCTTCACGATTTCAGAGGAAGCGATGTTTTGATCCGTATCAAGCAATCGAGTCCCGGCTTGGACTTGCTTGAGTCCTCTGTTGTCGCGCTCCCTGCCGAAGAGGTTTTTAGTCATATTTTTCGGCAAAACGCCGTCAGAGCGCTGCTCGGCGTTCTGTTCCTGTTCCTCGGTGCTGTTTCGCTATTAGTGTTCGCGGCAAACCGTAAGCAGCTCGTTTATTTGTATTTTGCTCTGATCAATATCAGTAACGGTTTTGGCTGCGTGATTAACGCCGAGTTTTTAAACTACTATGCGGATACCTCAGCACTCGCTTACTATTCTCCGCTTCTCCTGCCGTTTGCGATGGTCGCTTATCTGGCGTTCCTTGAGCAAATATACGGCCCAGGCTTCCGGTCCCTGACGACATGGCTTCGGCGCCTAACAACCGTCTGTCTGCCTTGCTGCGCCGTATTGGCTTGGATGAATCAGGATGTTTACGCATGGATGACAGGAGAGCTTTTTCAAGGGCTGCTGATTGCCGTGCTGATAGCAGCTTCACTTTCGATCGTCCGCGTTCACCGCTTTCAGGTTGACGGGAAGACGGAGTGGGTTATGCTTGGGAACGGCATCATGATTTTGCTATGGGTGCAGTTCTGGCTGCTTCGCCTCTTTCCCTCCATCGAAAAGTGGATGTTGGCCAAGCTTCCGCTCTACGCCATTTACTGGCAGCCGGAAATGATGTATGTCGCTGGCTTTATATTTGTTCTTTGCTCCGGTCTAGCCTTGTTTGGTTACTTAAGAGACATGCAGGATCAGGTGCACCACTATGCCCGTCAGTTAAAGGAGCAGAACAGGAAATTACAGGAGCTCGACGAATTGAAGGATAAGGAAACATACCGTCAGCTGCAGGCTTCTATGATGGAAACCTACGAGGCGCTTGGCGAAGTGGCCATCTGGGAGGAACGCAATCGAATCGCCCACGAAATCCATGATATTCTCGGCCATAAGCTGACCGGGGCGGCGATGCAGCTCGAGGCAGCCAAAAGGCTGCTGCGCATTGATCCCGATACTGCCCAAAGCAAGCTGGAAGCGGCGCTCGAATCCGTCCGCAAAGGGCTGGAGGACGTGCGGGCGGCCGTGCGCATGATGAAGGAACGGCCGTCTAAGGACGATCTGGTTATTTTGCTTAATGAGCTTATCAATGAAACCGAGCAAATGGCGGGCGTTATAATCGAACGCTACATCCACCCCCTCCCCGTCCTCGATGCGTTCGTCAAAAAAACCGTCTACCACGCCCTTCAGGAAGGGCTGACCAACGGGATCAAGCACGGCGGCAGCAGTCTCTTCTTCTTCACTCTGCGCGTGGAGGGTGACATGCTTCATTTCGTCCTTTGCAATGACGGCGCCCCTTATACAGCTGTACCTTACGGGTTTGGTCTGTCCGCAATGAAAGAGAGGATTAAACATCTGGGAGGCTCCATTGAGCTGACTTCACTGGACAATCGCTATGGCTCCGTATTGAAGATTGACATCCCTTTGAAAGAGAGTGCATAAAAAAGTCCTCTCCAACCGCCGTATTTCAACGGCCTGGGGAGGACCTTTCCTAATTTCTTATTTAAAAATTTTCACGCGCTCCTCAAGCGGCTGAAAGTCCTTGTCGCCTGCGGGAGCGACCGGCTTGCCGAACGGCATTTGCGCGATCAGCTTCCAGCTTGCAGGAATGTTCCACTCCGCTTTTACCTTATCATCGATGAGCGGATTATAATGCTGGAGGGAAGCGCCATAACCTTCTTGCTCGAGCGCAATCCAAACGACGAGCTGCAGCATCCCGTTCGATTGATTCGACCAGACCGGGAAGTTGTCCGCATAAAGCGCGAACTGCTCCTGCAGCCCTTTTACAACCTCATCGTCCTCGAAGAAGAGAACGGTGCCGTAGCCTGCGCTGAACGCGTCCATCTTCTCTTGCGTCGGCGCGAATTTATCCGCGGGAACGACAGCTTTCAGCGTGTCGGTCGTAATATCCCAAAGCTTCTTATGTTTGTCTCCAAGCAGCACAACTACGCGAGCGCTCTGCGAATTAAAGGAAGACGGCGTATATTTGACGGCATGATGGATAATTTCTTTTATCCGTTCGTCCGATGCGACCTGCTCATTGCTGATGGCGTAAATCGAACGTCTTTCTTTCAATGCAGTGTAAAAGTCTCTTGTCGCTACGTTGCTGCTGTTCATTCCGTTTTCCTCCACTCGGTTATAGGATTGATGTCATAAAAACCCGAAATTTATTATTCGTCGTCCGATAGTTCCCTATTCGGATGCTTAGCGTTAAGCGGCAACAAGTTTTACTTTTATGCCGTTTGGATCCTCCGTCCACCATATATCCCCATCGCGTTCTACCGTATAGCCGGATTGCTTCATATTTAACGCTGTTTTCTCCAGCTCCGCAGCATTCGGCAGCACCACCGTGAAATAAACGATTCCCGTTCCATTCGCCGGGACGCGGGGCGCTCCTGCGCCTGCCCAAAGATTTAAGCCGATATGGTGATGATAACGTCCCGCACTAATAAATAACGCGCGCATGAATCGCATCATATCGACTTCGATTTCAAATCCTAAAGCATCGCAGTAGAACTGCTTCGACTCCGCCAAGTCACGAACATGAAAATGCACATGGCCGATGACCGTCCCTGCCGGCAGTCCTTGCCACTCGCTGCCTTCGGCTTCCGCCAAAAGTCCGTTCCAATCGATCGGCTCCGTCCCCATTTTCACCATGCCCTGCGCATCGTATTCCCATTCGTCTCTCGGACGGTCGCGGTAAATTTCAATGCCGTTCAGATCGGGATCTGAAATATATAAAGCCTCGCTGACAAAATGGTCCGCCTGCCCAACATTGATGCCGTGCTCCAACAGACGCCGAAGCGCGACGCCCAGCGCCTTCCTTGTAGGAAGCAAGATCGCGTAATGATACAAGCCGCTCGAGGAGCGTTCCGGCACGATAACCGCATTCGGCACTTCTTCCAGCACAACCAGGACGTTCGTGCCGTCCGCCGTAAGCTCGGCTGTACGGCCTTCCTGGCGCAGCACCTGAAAGCCGATGACCGATTGATAAAACGCCAGCGATCTTTCAAGGCTGCTGACCTTAAGCTTCACCTCGCCAAGCCTGGTTGACGGATGCAATGTATGTGTAGTCACCCTCGCGAACACCTCTTCAATTTTAATTGTTACTTACTATTTGTAACTAAGTATATCGATATTATGATGCTCCGTCAATGCTCCTGCCGCCTGCATTCTTTTCCGTCTAGTATTCCCGTAAAACTTGCTGCCTATCTTTGAAGCGCTTCGGGTCGCGATTGGCTGAAGCTTCTCTTCGATGCTTTCCAGACGCACACGCTGAGAGCAAGCCCGAGCGCGAGCATGATCATAACGCCGACGATGACCGCCGTCTGTATCGCGATCAGGTGGGCCGCCAATCCGAAAGCGATGGTCATGATCATAATGAGCGCGCTCTCGATCATGCCATTGACGCTGCCGACTCTCCCCATAAGCTCAACCGGCACATGCTTTTGGTAAAACACCGCAAAGCCCGTCTTGGCAAACGCCATAAAAAAAGCGAGGACAAAAAAACCGCAGGCAGCGGGCAAAAAAGCCGCCGAGCAGGCATAAACCAAATAGCCCCCGCACACGCCAAGAACGCCGCCGCCTATCAGCCATGGAACGGAGGATCTTTTGGCCATCAAAGCGTTTAAGCCCGCTCCCGCCATAATGCCCGCGCCGGATAGGCTGACCAGTACGCCGTATTCGGCTTCGGATAGTCCGAGCACCGTCCGGGCAAACGCCGCCTCAAGCGAATCAACGGCGGAAGCCATGACCATCATGACCCCGCTGAACAGAAAGCAGATGACAAAAATAGACGCATTTCCCCGATAGAACCGCAGCACCTCAGCCCAATCCCGCTTTATGACCGCCCACGAGACTCCTCTTTCCCCGTCATTTTCAGCATTCTTATTTGAAACGTCCTCTAAGCCCGGCAATAAGAGGGTTACCAGTCCCGACACAGCCATGGCGGCCGCATTAATATAGATAGCGAACACCGGCGTGCCGAGCAGAAAGAGAAGTCCGGCGGCGGCGGGGCCGATCAGGAAAGCGCCTGAACCTATCAACGCGTTCATAGACTGGAACCGCGGCCTGTGCTCCTCCGGAATCAGCATCGTCGTGTAAGCCATGGATGCCGGCCCGAAAACAGCTCCCGCCATATGAATCAAAAAGACAAGCGCATACATGTACCAGACGGATGCATACAGCGGTAGCAGCACGATTAACCCCGCCCTTAAGAAGTCCAGCGCCGTCATCAAGTTCCGTTTATCGATCCGGTCAACGAAAGAACCCGACCAGCTGTTCGCGGCGATCCCGGCCAGCGGTCTGATCAGATAAAGCAGGGATACCGCAAGAGCGGATTGCGTCATATCCAGCACGATCAAATTAAGCGCGATAAAATAAATCCACCCGCCGATGTTCGAGACGCCGACGCCGAACAATAACAAAGCGGGATATTTCCATTTCCATGTTTCCGTCATCTCCGTTCCCTCCCCTATCATCTCTGCATAAACGCAAAAAAATCTCGCCCTCAAGACCCTGTGGTCCTGGGAGCGAGATTAATCATCGCGGTGCCATCCCTATTCGCTAAACGCGTCGCCGCGTCAGCCTCTTCAGGTACGGCACGCCATGCGAATGCTTATACCCTAGCCCGGTAACGGGAGCACCCGTCGCACCATCCCCGGCTTAGGCGCCGGTTCCGATGCGATGCTCAGAGCCTTGGTTCGACGGGACGTTCTTTGCTCCTTTTCAGCTGCCGGAGCTCTCTGCGAAAGACCGTATTCCGTCTACTCTTCTCGTCGTCGCGTTTGCATTACAATAGCAGATGACCGGGAACGTTGTAAAGAAAAATCTGGATAGCACTTCCGTCGCCGAAAAAGTGAATATTTTTTGAGCCGCTTTCCGTTCGTCAGCAAGATGTTGCAAATCTGCAGGATTTTTATGAGAATTGAAGCTCCTCATTTGAAATTAATGCAAATCTGCAGGATTTTTATGAGGGTTGAAGCTTCTCATTTGAAATTAATGCAAATCTGCAGGATTTTTATAAGAATTGAAGCTCCTCATTTGAAATTAATGCAAATCTGCAGGATTTTTATGAGAATTGAAGCTCCTCATTTGAAATTAATGCAAATCTGCAGGATTTTTATGAGAATTGAAGCTCCTCATTGGTAGCGTCAAGAAGTTTGTGTAAGCCCGTAGAATATCCATCTGAGATGGATTAGTGAGTTGGTTTGGCGGGGGAGGAGGCCTCCTCCCCCGCCAAACCATTGCCACCTTTTTTAGTTTTCAGTATT
>NZ_QXQA01000017.1 GCF_003583765.1 Paenibacillus nanensis | reverse complement strand
GCCCCCCTCAAGATGAGATTTCCCAATTCGTAAGACCCCTTGAAGACGACGAGGTTGATAGGTTCGGGGTGGAAGCACAGCAATGTGTGGAGCTGACGAATACTAATCGGTCGAGGGCTTATCCTAAGATACCCCACAAAGTGAAGCGAATGCTTCGAGGATTATTCCGAATACTTTGCGGGGACCCCAATTACAAGCTAAAGTTCAGCAATACTTTCGTATTCAGTTTTCAAGGTACAACAATCACAAAAAACCACCCACGGGGTGGTTTTTTATTTTGGGCGTCAGGCTTGCTAATTATTTTTCATCTGATCTTGTTTGTCCTCTGGAATTTTCTGGGTCAATAATTTTTCATAAACTTCGGAGTTGGAATGGATATTCTGCTTCTTCGGCTTTTTAGATTTGTTCATTTGGATTATTCCCCCAAAATCATAGTTGTTTGGTTTCGGCATTACTTCACAGCATATTCTTTAAACAAAAGGAGAGAAAACATACATCTTGGAAGCGATATAAATCGTGGCACGACGGATTGCCTATTGTTCGAATTGTTTATCTAAACCGGGGTTTGGATACAATAAGTTGAGCTGACTGGTTAATAAACAAGGCTCTTAAACATCATTCTGTGATTAATAAAGGGAGGGCATCAAGGATGGCGAACAAAAAAAGTTATTATACATTTGAGGAACCATCAGGCACTACAATTGAATTTCAAGCCACCAGTTTGCAGCAGGCCATGACCATCAAGAAGAAAAGAGCACAAGAATTAGGGATTGAAAAAGAGGCTTTTGAGCTGAAAACGATAAGTAAAAAACCGAGCCAGAGCGTATAGCCTGGCTTTTTGAATGGCTAACTTTTGTTTTCAATATACAAAAATAACTTGTGAGCAGCTAAGTTTATTAATAAGCAAAACGGGTATAGAAGCGCAGAGTACCACCATTCCCATCCGCTGTAGTAAAACATCCCTACACGCACGCTTAACAATTCGTAGCCTAAAGCAAAGGCAGACCACGCGGCGATATATATGCCTTTTTTAGGAAGGCCTCCTAGGAAAGGATAGAAATTCAGGAAAACAATATTAACAAGCGGGAATAGGACATAAATGATGAAATAACCGGGAATATCGATACCTTTGTTGAAGTAACCGTAAAGCCCTAATTGTAAGTTAAAGATAAAATCAGTGAGTGTGGCAAAGACAATAGCGAATAAAGCAGCCGCATAAATACTTGAAAGCGGAATTTTCTTTTTCATAGCCAATGTTATAATAAGAAAAATAAAAATTGTCGCGGCAAGCAGTATGACTGACATGGAAACCTCCGTGTGAAAATGATGCGACGATTAGGCTTAAATAGCCTCACCGTACGTGCCTAAGCCTTGGGAAACCAAGGTTTTTTTGCTTTTTCTTTAAATGTGGACTGCGATCATACGGAAATCACCTGTAGCCTGAAAGCAATAGCATGTACCCGCAGAATAAGTAAAATAGTTCATCCAATCAAACATTTTGAACAATCCAATCCACACCAGAGTTGGCTTAAAAAAAAGCAAAAAACGCGCTGACAACGGTCCAAATAGAGGTAGCGGTGGTTTCGGTAGCGTTTGACCGCCCATTGGTACACGAGCATATACACAACCGAAAATGAAGGATACGTCCAAAACAAAGCTTACCGGCGTAAACGGGATATTAGCCTTTTCCAGTTCCGTTTCTTTCGACATTTCCCCGCAGCCCCATTTCGCAAGTATGGGGAAAGTATTCCCGATCAGGAGAACTATTACACCGATTATCCGCGGGCTGAAGAATATGGCGCAGCAGCAATTGTACAACGTCTGCGAGTTCTGTCATTATAAGAAGAGGCAGGTCGTAACAACTTGTTGATGCAGGAACGAGGGCAGGGAGGTTCAAATGACTGGCGGATTATTCCGGTTTGCGGATTCGGCTGTCGGCCATATTCCGATGGCGAGCGCGTATTATTTCAAGCAATGGACGGATTTCCACATGTCGTTCCATGCGCATGACTCAACGGAGATCATGTATGTCATAGACGGGATTTGCAAGGTTGAGCTGCGGTCAGATCCAAATAATCTTGTGGAAATGCAGCTTAAAAAAGGAGAGTTTGTCATCTTGGATGGCAGAACTCCTCACCGGCTGGAGGTCACCTCTGCATGCCGCATGCTGAATGTCGAATTTACATTATCGACGGAAACAAATCTCTTCGTCACATTAGAAGCGGCTTCACTATATGATGAAGCGCTGAAGGAGCTGCTGCATGAAGAGACAAGCCATATTATGCTCAGGGATCCCAGCGATGTTTATCATGTGTTAAAGAAGCTTGTGCTCGAGCTCGACAGTCCTGCGGCGGATAGCCCGATGATCGGAATACTCTTCCTGCAGCTTCTGATGTATATTGCCAGATTAAGGACCGAGCAAGGAAAGACGCATGCGGAGCAAGGTCATTTATATATCAAACAAACCGTTTCTTTTATTCATCAGAATTATGACCGGGATATACAAGTGAAGGATATCGCGCTTGCCGTCAGTCTCCACCCCGGCTACTTGCAGCGAATATTTAAATCGCATATGGGGATGACCTTAACGGAGATGCTGACGAAGGTGCGTATGGATAAGGCCAAGATGCTGCTCCAAAACACGGACATTCCGATCGAAGACATTTCGGATTATGTCGGGGTGGGCAGCAGACAATATTTTCATCTTCTGTTTAAGAAGAGCACGGGTATGACTCCGGCCAGCTTTCGAAGGTCCGTCAATAAATCAGCCTGGGATGATAATCGAAACTATTTAATTGAAGGTTAGAATTTTTGACATTTCAAAAGGAAAGAAGTCATCATTTTGATAACGTCTCCAGATGAAGGATTGTTACAATGGGTGCAAGACGAACCTATCACACAATTCTAGAGCAGGAGGCGTTTTTTTATGTCGTTTAAAGTCGCTTTTATCGGAGCTGGAAGTATCGGTTTTACTCGCGGACTGCTTCGCGACCTTCTTACAGTGCCAGAGTTCCATAACATTGAGGTTGCGTTTACTGACATCAGCCAGCATAACTTGGACATGGTCACGGAGCTGTGCCAGCGGGATATTCGGGAGAACGGGCTGCACATTCAGATCCAATCGACGACAGACCGAAGGGAAGCGCTGGCTGGCGCAAAATACGTCATTTGCACGATTCGCGTAGGAGGGCTTAAAGCGTTCGCAACCGATGTGGAAATTCCGCTGAAATACGGAGTAGACCAATGTGTGGGCGATACGTTGTGCGCAGGCGGCATTATGTACGGTCAACGAGGCATTGCCGAGATGATGAATATTTGCAAGGACATTCGCGAGGTCGCTGCAAAGGACGTGCTGCTGCTTAATTACGCGAACCCGATGGCTATGCTGACTTGGGCTTGCAACAAATACGGCGGGGTCCGTACGATCGGACTTTGTCACGGCGTACAGCACGGGCATCATCAAATTGCCGAGGTGCTGGGGTATTCAAAGAAAGAAGTAGATATTATTTGTGCCGGCATCAATCATCAAACCTGGTATATCGGGGTGAAGGTGAACGGCGAGGATATGACCGGGAAGCTGCTGGAAGGGTTCGAGAATCATCCGGATTACAGCCGAACGGAAAAGGTCAGAATCGATATGCTTCGCCGATTTGGCTACTACAGTACGGAGTCCAACGGCCATTTAAGCGAATATGTGCCTTGGTACCGTAAACGCGCGAACGAGATTCAAGATTGGATCGACCTTGGCAGCTGGATTAACGGCGAGACAGGCGGCTATTTACGCGTTTGCACAGAGGGACGCAACTGGTTCGAAACGGATTTCCCGAATTGGATGAAGGATCCCGCACTTGCCTACCAGCCTGAGCACAGGGGCGAAGAGCATGGCTCCTACATAATCGAAGGTCTCGAGACGGGAAGAGTGTACAGGGGACATTTTAACGTCGTCAATAACGGAGTTATCACCAACCTGCCCCATGACGCGATTATTGAAGCGCCGGGATACGTGGACGGGAACGGGATATCGATGCCTCAGGTTGGAGAGCTTCCGCTTGGTCCCGCCGCTGTATGCAATGTCAGCATTTCCGTGCAGAGGCTAGCGGTAGAAGCGGCAATTCACGGCGATGATCAGCTTCTGCGTCAAGCGTTTATGATGGATCCGCTTGTCGGCGCCGTGTGCAATCCGAAGGAAATTTGGCAAATGGTCGATGAAATGCTTGTCGCAGGCGAGGAATGGCTCCCCCAATACGCGAATGCGATTGCCGCTGCCAAAGATAGGCTGGCTGCTGGAAATCTTATTCCGACGAATGAAGGCTACGCGGGCGCGGCCCGTTTGAAAACGAAAACCGTTGAAGAGATGATGCAGGACCGAGCGGCAGCCAACAAAAACGCAGGCGAATCCGATAAAGGCAAGGACCGCGAAAAATTATTGCAATAAAGCATAGGTAGCACCGTCGGGATTTCGATCTCGCGGTGCTTCTTTTCTGATATACTCGATGTACTGAAACTGAAACAGAAGGTAGTTGATAGGATGTTGAATCAACAAATATTGCGGGAAGGCTTATCCATTATGGCGTCTTGCAGAAAACAGACAGGGGACATATGGCAAGCGCATTTCGGGGCAGCGGCGATCGGCAGTTACTTTTTCGTGAAGGATCTAGGAGCGGATCAGGAGCTGGCGCAGCTCGTGTTTGCGCAATCGGGCGAAATGGTGAAGAAATACATGAGGGAAGATGAAGAGGACCGTCATCCGGCATGCGATGAACAGACCGCCGTGTCGGCCATTCTAGGCGCATTGGAACATACGATCGGCGGGCTCCACTGGGTTGGTCACAATGTCATCTATAGTGCGGCAAGTTTATTGGCGATTCGCGAGCTGCAAGGCTGGGGAAGCCAGACAGACATCACGGGGATCGCTGACCTCATTCGCGCCTTCGAAAAAACGCCGCCAGGCAGATCCTGGATCGGCTTCACGGCAGCAGAGGTCAAAAGGATGGAACTTTCGGAAGATGACGGCTTTCCGGTTATTGCCAAGCCTGAAGAACTCTCCTTGCTTGTTCTAGAGGAGCTGAGTCAATTCACTGCCATTTATCGGGCCGAATCGCATCATGATTTAATTGGTCATATGCTGACCTTTTCTCATGCGTTAAATATTCTGTTCGATCTGGGCCATGTTACGTTCTTTGAGAGAGGGCTGCGGCCAGTATTGAAATTGGTTAAAGTGTTACGAAGCAGCCGCAGCCTAACTATCGATGAACCGCTGAAATTGAGCTCGGCAGTCGATCGTTTGCCGCTGCATCCGGCGATTCCCGTAAAGGAATTGCCAACGGAAGCCGCCTTTTGGAAAAAGGATTATAGCGACCACGACTGGGACTTTGGGCATATCTTTAAGTTCGCTCACAGCTTTTACGATCATTTACGGCGAGTGGAGGAGAAGAGAGAATCGTATATCGAAAATTTCAGATGCATTATAGCCCAATATCAAAAATAAAAAGCTGCCGATTTCTCGGCAGCGATTGTGTATGATTGCTATTCCATTTCCAGGATGTCGAACGCTAGGCGGGGTTCAAAGTGGTGGATGTAGCCTCTAATCCATTCGATATCGCCTCTCGTTTTCTCTGCCGTTTCTTCACAGAGCAGATAGATCGGGACATGAAATAATTGAAAGAGCTTCTCCTTCACTTTTTCCGACTTCTCCTTATCGTTGAAGATTTCTTTATCCATCTTCGCGATAAGGAAAGAGGTATTGTACACGTTCTGCAGACAATAATGAATAACCATACGAACCACGCTCCTATGAGGATTTGGTAAGCTATTCGCCTATTCATAGTTTTCACGATTCGCCCACTGGTTATACTTGGTAGACAAGCATTCTAGTCTTATTTATTTTCGCGAGCAGAGGTATAAAATGGAAGAAAGCCCGGGACATTCGTTCCCGGGCTTTCGTTCATGTTAGGCCAGCTTCTTCACCGACCGCCTTACGATTATCTCCGCAGGCAAAATGATTTTTTTCTGCGGCCCTGCTTCCTCCCGATCCGTGATTCGTTCGATGAGCAGCTGCATCCCTAAGTAACCGAATTGATAAGCCTGCTGGGCAGCAACGGTAATAAAGGGATCCAAATCGGAATACATGCCGAAGTCGTCAAAGCAAACGACGGACACGTCCTCGGGCACCTGCAAGCCTCTTGACCGAAGAGCATGGAGCAATTCCATCGCAAGCACGTTATTGCCGGCGAGGAACGCGGTCGGGAACGGATGTAGCTGATCGAGCCAAGCCATCAGCCCCGACTGATCCTTAAACGGACCGAAGCTGGTCTCGAAGATGTAACGCTCGTTAGCGCTCAAATCATGCAGCTTCAGCATTTCGTTATACCCTTGCAGCCGGTCGCGCGCGCTGGAAATGGACGAGGAACCGTTCACTAACGCGATATTCCGATGTCCATAAGAGAGTAGGTGCTCCATCAGCTTTTTGGACGCTTCTTTACTGTCGCCCTGCACAATGTCGCTTTGGATGCCTGGGACTTCACGGTCAATGAGAACAAACGGCACGTTCCTCTCAAGCAGCCGCTCTAAATGAGCGGCCGATGGATCCCCGGCAGGGGCAAGCAAGACGCCGTCAACGCGGGTTGATAATATTGTATTGATATACTCCGATTCCTTCGACAGGTTCTCATCGCTATTGCCGAACAACAGATTATACCCGTGTTTGCGCGCCGCGTCTTCAGCTCCTCTAGAAAGCGTTGTATAGAAAGGGTTCGTAATATCGGTAATGAGCAAAAATAACGTCTTCGACTGCTGCAGCACAAGGCTGCGCGCCATCTGATTCGGCACATAGTTTAATTCCTGCATCACCTTTTTAACTTTGGCTCGCGTCTTATCGCTGACTCTTCCGGTGTTATTGATAACTCTAGATACCGTCATAGCGGAGACGTTTGCTTTATTCGCTATATCATAAATCGTAACCATGGTTGTCCGCTCCTTGTTCGTAATCCTGCTTCTATCTTACAAAATGAAAGGATTGACAGCAAGGAAAATCACTGGTAGTTTAATGTTATCGATAACGCATTTCATACTCGAATAACGGAGGATGATCATGATGGAGAAACGTTGGTTAGGCGCATTTCCGAAAATCGGCATCAGACCTACGATTGACGGAAGGAGAAAAGGCGTAAGAGAGTCGCTGGAAGAGCAGACGATGAACATGGCGAAAGCGGTAGCCCAATTGTTCGAGGAGAACCTGCGTTATCCGAATGGCGAACCGGTTCAGTGCGTCATCGCCGATACGACGATCGGCGGCGTTGCAGAAGCGGCGGCATGCGCGGATAAGTTCGCGAGGGAGCAGGTTGGGGTATCGCTTACGGTAACTCCTTGCTGGTGTTACGGTACGGAGACGATGGATATGGATCCGTCCATTCCTAAGGCGGTATGGGGATTTAACGGGACGGAACGTCCAGGTGCCGTATATTTGGCCGCAGTGCTTTCCGGCTATGCGCAAAAAGGGCTTCCGGCATTCGGCATTTACGGCGAAGACGTGCAAGACGCGGGCGACACAAGCATCCCTGATGATGTGAGAGGGAAGCTGCTAGGTTTTGCGAAGGCCGGATTGGCTGTCGCGCTCATGAAAGGAAAGTCCTATTTGGCAATGGGCTCTGTATCCATGGGGATCGCCGGCTCGATCGTAGACGACCGGTTCTTCCAGGAATATCTTGGCATGCGGAACGAGTACGTGGATATGAGCGAGTTTGTGCGCCGCATGGAAGAAGGAATCTACGATGACGCGGAATTTGTGAAAGCGCTGTCTTGGGTGAAGGAGAATTGTAAGGAAGGCCCGGATAACAACCCGGCGCAGCTCCAGACATCCCGAGATAAGAAGGATAAAGACTGGGAAACGGTCGTCAAAATGACGCTGATCACAAGAGATCTGATGGTGGGCAATCCACGACTGGCGGAGCTTGGATTCGCGGAGGAGGCGCAAGGACATAACGCGATCGTCAGCGGCTTCCAAGGCCAGCGCCAGTGGACCGACCATTTCCCGAACGGCGATTTCCTTGAAGCGATGCTGAACTCATCCTTTGACTGGAACGGAATTCGCGCCCCTTACCTTGTGGCGACGGAGAATGACAGCCTAAACGGCGCTGCGATGCTGTTTGGCTATCTACTGACGAATACGGCGCAAATTTTTGCCGACGTTCGTACATACTGGAGCGCGGCTTCGGTAGAGCGGGTCACGGGGCATAAGCTGGACGGACACGCGGCGGATGGCATCTTGCACTTGATCAATTCGGGCTCGGCGACGCTGGACGGCACCGGGCGGCAAGAAATCGATGGCAGGCCTGCAATGAAGCCGTTCTGGGACATTACGAAGGAAGAAGCGGCCAAGTGCTTGGAAGCGACCTCGTGGAGACCGGCATCGACCGAATATTTCCGCGGCGGCGGCTTCTCGTCCGATTTCTTGACGCGGGGCGGCATGCCGATGACGATGTCGCGCCTCAATCTCGTAAAGGGATTAGGACCGGTTTTGCAAATCGCCGAAGGCTATTCCGTCGATTTGCCTGAGCATGTGCACAACGCGCTGGATAAGCGCACGGATCCGACTTGGCCGACAACCTGGTTCGCGCCGGTCATAACCGGTAAAGGCGCTTTCAGCAGCGTATATTCGGTTATGGACAATTGGGGCGCGAATCACGGTTCGATCAGCTACGGCCATATCGGCGCCGATCTTATTACGCTGGCTTCGATGCTGCGTATTCCGGTTCATATGCATAATGTGGCCGAAGAGCGCATCTTCCGTCCGCGCGCATGGGGATTGTTCGGCACGGATAATCCGGAGGGCGCTGATTACCGCGCGTGCCAAACGTTCGGGCCATTATACAAATAATCGATGGAGGACAGCACAATGAATGCGGCAGAAATTCGGAACGAGCTTTGCGAATACGCGAAAAAGACGGTTGCCAACCGTCTTGTCGTAGGACCTGGCGGCAACATCAGCGCGAGGGTCGGAGACAAGCTGTATTTATCCCCGAGCGGTTTTGCTTTGGATGAGATTAAGCCGGAGCAGTGGGTAGAGGTGGACATTCCATCAGGCGAGATAACGGACATCGGACTAAGGCCGTCTTCAGAGGTTTTAATGCATCTTTATGCATACCGGGCTAATCCGAGCATCGGGGCAATCGTCCATACCCATCCGCCATATTGCATCGCGTTTACTTTAGTCGAACAAGAGCTTCCGGTTATGTTCCCGGATCAGGCGGCGCTTGTCGGCACAACGGCCTACCTGCCCTATGTGCTGCCGACAACGGATAAGCTCGCGGATGCCGTGGTTACGAAAATAAACGAAGCGAGCACGATTCTGCTGGGTAACCATGGACTCGTAACGACCGGCCGCAATCTGCGAGAGGCTTATTACCGGACGGAGGTCGTGGAAGAGAGCGCAAAAATTTATTTAATCGCCAGCGCGATCCGGAAGCCCAAAGCGCTGACGAAGGAAGAGTACGAAGAGATTGCGTCGCTGGAGAGCGAAGCTTACCGGATCGAACTGCTTCAAAAAATGAAATAAACGAAAACCACAGCTAATAATCGTTAAGAGCGATCGAGAGGTGAGCCAAATATGCCGGACAAAGCTACGGTGCTCGCTTTCGACCTGGGCGCAAGCACCGGACGCGCGTTAATTGGGGAATGGACGGAAGAAGGCGGCAAGCCGAAGCTGTCCGTGACGGAAATTCACCGGTTTCCTAACGATCCGGTATGGGTCGGCAAGCATCTGCATTGGAACATCCTTCATCTTGTTCAAGAAATAAAAAACGGCATTCGCATCGCCTTCAAGCAGGGCTATAATCCGGAGACTTTCGGGATCGACACCTGGGGCGTCGATTTTGGATTATTGGACCGCAGCGGCGAGCTGCTAGGCAATCCTTATCATTACCGCGACCCTCAGACGGAAGGGTTGATCGAAGAGATCAATGCTGCCATCGGGCAAGAAGAGCTGTTTGCTCAGAGCGGACTGCAATTTATGCCGTTCAATACGATTTACCAATTAGCTGCGATGGTGAAAGCGAACTCGCCCAAGCTGGATGCCGCCGAAACGTTATTGCTTACGCCTGATTTGTTAGTTTATTTGCTGACAGGGCAGCGGAATTGCGAATTTACGATGGCGACGACGACCCAATTGCTTCATCCAGAGAGCCGCGCTTGGAATGTTGAGCTGATGGACCGGCTCCAGATTCCTTCACGTCTCTTCCTCCCGGTCTCGCAGCCGGGAGAGCAGATCGCTCCCTTATCGGCCGAGGTGTGCAGGGAGCTTGGCGTCCCGCCAATTCGCGCAATCGCTGTAGCGACGCATGATACGGAGTCGGCGGTCGTTGCCGTGCCGGCAAGCGAAGAGCCGTTCGTTTATCTCGTTTGCGGAACCTGGTCGCTTCTGGGAACGGAGCGGGAGGAGCCATTGCTGACTGTTGAAACGATGCAAAACGCGTTTTCGAACGAAGGCGGAGCAGGCGGAACCTATCAGCTGCTGAAAAACATTATGGGGCTTTGGATTTTGCAGGAATGCAAGCGGGAATGGGATGCCGGAGGCATGAGTCTATCGTACCCTGAACTCGTTGCCCGAGCAGAAGAGGCGGAACCGTTTCGCAGCTTGATTCATCCGGATGACCTGCGTTTTTATAGCGCCGGAGGTATGAAGGAGCGGATACAAGCCTATTGCATGGAAAGCGGTCAGCCCATTCCGCAAACGCCGGGAGAAATAACGCGCTGCATTCTTGAAAGCTTAGCTCTTCGCTACCGCCAGGCCGTCGAACAGCTGGAGGAGATGACAAGCGCATCGTTTAAAGGCTTGCACATGGTTGGCGGCGGGATTCAGAACCGGCTTTTATGCCAATTCACAGCGAACGCGTTAGGCCGGCCTGTCTGGGCAGGACCCGTCGAAGCCAGCGCCATTGGGAACATGCTTGTACAGTTGATCTCGCGAGGGCTTTGCAAAAACTTACCGGATGCACGTAAGCTCGTGGCCGATTCCTTCGACGTTTCCGTGTTTAAGCCGGAGCAGAAGGAGCGCTGGGAGCAAGCATATCGAACTTACCTCAGCATTGCGAAGGAGGCATAATCCATGTTAATCGGCATTCCAAAAATCCTTTCACCCGAGCTCGTCAAGACTCTGATGGAAATGGGCCACGGGGATGAAATCGTGTTTGCGGACGCAAATTTTCCGGCTGCAAGCCATGCCAAGCGGTTAATCCGTTGTGACGGACAAAGCATTCCCGCGCTGCTTGAAGCGGTTCTGCAGCATTTTCCGCTGGATCAATACGTGGCGAAACCAGCTGCGCTTATGCAGGTCGTGCCCGGTGATCAAGTGGAGACGCCGATTTGGGCCGTTTACCAAGAAATAATCGAACGCAAAACGGGGGTAACGGAGCCTTTTGAAGAGGTCGAACGCTTTGCGTTTTATGAACGGGCGAAGGAAGCGTACGCGATTGTCATCACGGGCGAGTCGGCGCTGTATGCGAATCTCATGCTGAAAAAGGGCGTCATTATATAAAGGTCATGCGAAAAAACCTTGAGAAATCAAGGTTTTTTTATTTTGTCGAAGGTTCTACATTTTTTTTGGTCCAAGCATGAATAAACATCATTTAACTGTATAAGCTAACATTACATCCAACAAAGGAGTGACTAACATGAGCAGAAGAAGAAGTTCAAATCAATTGGTTGTACCACAAGCTAGACAAGCCCTTGATCAATTCAAAGCGGAAGCAGCTTCCACACTAGGCGTTCCGTTCCAACCGGACGGTTACAATGGTAATCTGTCCACTCGCGACGCAGGTTCTATCGGTGGTTTCATCACAAAACGTTTGGTGCAAATCGCTGAGCAGCAAATCGGCGGAAGAATTTAGTTTCGCAAAAGCAGTTTAAAGCAGAACACGAAGCTCCTGCGCGCTCATGTGGCTACATGAGAAGGCGAGGAGCTTTCCTACAGCCGGACTGATAATATCGGGAGGATCCGAGGTTGGCAAACCTGGGGTTCTCCCTTTTTGCGTCCAACAATGGATCGTTTGATATAATGGATGCGTATTAAATGGAAATTATTGATCTTGCGATTCATCCTTAAAGAGCTGACCAGCATGAAACCAATTAGAAGCGAGGCGCCAAGATGACAAAAGAAGTACATTACAAGATCTTAACCTTATGTATGATTCAAGACGGCAATCAAATATTACTCATGAATCGCCCGAAAAAATTAGGTTTTCCAGGCTACATCGCTCCTGGAGGCAAAGTGGATTTTCCGGAAAGCATCGTTGATGGGGCAATTCGAGAAGTGAGAGAAGAAACGGGTTTGATCGTTAAAGAAATTAGATATAAGGGATTGAATGAATTTTGTGAGATAAATTCCGGACTTCGATATATGGTTTTTAACTATCTTGTTACCGCTTTCGAAGGACAATTACTGGAGAACCCTCCAGAAGGGGAATTACTGTGGGTCGATAAAGATCAAACAGATGCTCTGCCGATGCAAGATTGGTTTCGAAAGCGAATACCGCTTTTTTTCGAACCTGGAGTGTTTGAGCAATCTACCGTTTGGGACGAACTTCAGAATAAGGAACTAAATAAAACGGAGAAATATTATGTTGAAGGCCGATATGAAGGAGTCAGCTCATTCAGATAACGACATAACCAGTGAGAAAGGATCAATATAAATGATTATTCTAAGACTTACGAAAGATTTATTGAAAGACATGAAAATAACTCCAGTTGAAGATATTCATGAAGCTTCATTATTTAGCTGGCATGTTAATATTTATAACTTGAACAGACGAAAACAAATCGTCTTTGTGAATGATTTAACGAGACTAGCTATTATCATTGATGGGATAAGGACAGGGCAAATAGAACGATTGAAAGATAAATTCATGCTGACCCTTCGAGAATACTTGCTCCAAGAGGGAGTTCCTGAGAGTTGGATCGATACATATGCAGAGCATGGCGCAGAAATCGTTCTTTCAAAGACAAACAACCGAAGCGTACTTGGAACAATGAAGGAAGTTACGTGGTTTGTTGAAGATGAATTCATCAATAATATTGAACGATTGAAGTGGCGGAATAGAATCATATACAAACCGATCGATTACAAGGAGCCGATTGCCTTCTTTATAGAATCCATTAAGGATTTAAACGAAGGGGGACAAGAGTAAGATCATTATAAGGCTGGAAGGCTTTTTGTTATTATTTTTAGATTAGTTGATATCCTCTTTTATGAGGAATATACACTATGGAATTTTCCATCCTTTTACTCTTTCTCGTATTATTCCTTCTCATCTGGCTTAAGAAATACCAATCAAAGAAAAAATAAATTATTCAACATCTGATAGACCTAAGATCAAGTAATAAGAAATAACTAGAGCTTAAGCGGGCAGAACCATGTTCTGTCCGCTTTGTTGTGTCTGTTTCCGTTTTGTTTTGTTTTGTTTTCCTTAAATCCAGACATAAACAAAAATAATCAAAGACAAAACCAAATATCTATGCTATGATTTAAAAAAATAACAACAAATATGATAGTGAAAGGGAGACACGATCATGGTTCAAAGCTTATGGAATGCATCTGATGCTGCAAAAATCTCTTCCGGCGTAGAGGAGCTTGTGTACCGCTCCAATCTAATCGGAACCGACCGACGGGTATGTAACTGGGGCGGCGGCAACACGTCGATGAAGACGGTGGAGAAGGATTTCCGCGGCCGCGATATTGAAGTGATGTATGTAAAAGGCAGCGGCTCCGATCTGGCGACAATGAAAGCGAAAAACTTCACCGGCCTTCGCATGGAAGATATTCGCCCTTTGTTCGAGAGAGACGCCATGTCGGACGAGGAAATGGTCGCTTATCTCGCGAACTGCATGATCGACCAGAAGCATCCTCGAGCTTCCATCGAAACGCTCCTGCACGCGTTCCTGCCGTTTAAGCACGTTGATCATACGCATCCAGATGCGATTATTAGCCTGTGCTGCGCGCATAACGGCAAGGAGCTGGCGAAGGAAATTTTCGGCGACCGGTTCGTCTGGGTTCCGTATGTGCGTCCTGGTTTTACACTGTCCAAAATGATCGCGCAAGGCGTTCTGAACAATCCGAAGGCGGAATTGGTGCTGATGGAGAAGCACGGTCTTGTTACTTGGGGCGATACATCGGAAGCTTGCTACGCGAAGACGATCGCGATCATTAATGAGGCGGAAAGCTTTATCGAAGCTCGCGTGAAAGAAGACCAGCTGTTCGGCGGCGCGAAATACGCGAGTCTGCCTGCAGAGGAGCGCAAACAAATCGCGGCTAAAATTATGCCGGTTATCCGCGGTGCGGTAAGCGAGCAGAAGAAGATGATTCTGAGCTTCGACGATGCGGACGATGTGCTGCAATTCGTGAACGGTGAAAAATCGGCGGCGCTTTCCCAAGTCGGCGCGGCTTGTCCGGATCATTTGGTTCATACGAAAATGGTTCCTTTATATGTAGAATGGGATCCGGCATCGGGCTCGGTTGAGACGCTCATCCAAGCGGTGAAAGAAGGCGTTGAGCAATTTAAAGCTAATTACGCGGCTTACTTCGAACGGAATAAAAATGAAGGCGACGTGATGTTCGAGGCTGCGCCTCGGGTTATTCTCATCCCTGGCGTCGGCATGATCAATTCCGGCAAAAGCTGGGCAATGGCTCAGGTCAGCGGCGCGTTGTATCATCGCGCGATTGCCGTTATGCGCGGCGCGACGGCGCTCGGCGAATTCGTATCGCTCAGCGAGAACGAGTCCTATAATGTGGAATATTGGCCTCTTGAGCTTTATAAATTGACGCTTGCGCCTGCCGAAGCGGAGTTCTCCCGCAAGATTGCATTTATTACAGGCGGTGCCGGCGGCATCGGCAGCGAGACGGCAAGAAGACTCGTCAGCGAAGGCGCGCACGTCGTGCTTGCGGACCTTAATCTGGAAGGCGCGGAGAAGGTAGCGGCTGAAATTAACGAGAAGTACGGTGAAGGTCGCGCGGCTGCTGTGAAGATGGACGTGACTTCCGAGGAGCAAGTGCAGGCTGCTTACGACTTTGCGGCTCTTACTTACGGCGGCGTTGATATTATCGTGAACAATGCGGGCCTTGCAACATCAAGCCCATTCGACGAGACATCGCTTAAGGAATGGAACCTGAACATGAACGTTCTCGGAACGGGTTACTTCCTTGTCGCGCGCGAAGCGTTCAAGCTGATGAAGACACAAGGAATCGGCGGCGCAATGGTGTTCGTCGGCTCGAAAAACTCGATCTACGCGGGCAAAAACGCGACTGCTTACAGCTCGGCGAAAGCGCTTGAGGTTCATCTGGCTCGCTGTATCGCGGCGGAAGGCGGCGAATTCGGCATTCGCGTCAATTCGATTTTGCCGGACGCTATTTTGCAGGGCTCCGCAATCTGGAACGGCAGCTGGCGCAACGAACGCGCAGCGGCATACGGCATCGAGCCGGATCAACTGGAAGAATATTATCGCAAGAGAACGACGCTGCTCGTGAACATTTATCCGAAGGACATTGCCGAAGGCATCGCGTTTTTCGCATCCTCGAAGTCAGAGAAGACGACAGGCTGCATGCTGACGATTGACGGCGGCGTACCTGCGGCGTTTACGCGCTAATGGCCTAAATAACGGAGGAGGGATTCGCGAATGGATCAGCAGATCGCGCAAAACTATGAGCAAGCGAAACAGATGTATGCACAGCACGGCATCGACGTGGATAAGGTGCTGGAGCGGCTGGCCGGGATCAAAATCTCCATGCATTGCTGGCAAGGCGATGACGTGCGCGGTTTTTTGTTCCGCGATCAGGATTTAAGCGGAGGCATCTCCGTAACGGGCAACTACCCAGGTGCCGCGAGAACGCCGGAGGAGCTGCGGGCCGATTTGGAAAAGGCGTTTTCGATGATTCCGGGCAAGCATAAAGTGAATCTGCACGCGATCTACGCCGACACCGACGAGAAGGTTGATTTGGACCAGCTCGAGCCGAAGCATTTTCAGAAATGGGTGGACTGGGCGAAGGAGCAAGGGCTGGGACTCGACTTTAACCCAACCTGCTTCTCGCATGACAAGTCGAAGGACGGCTTTACGCTCAGCCATTCGGATACGGAGATCCGCCGGTTCTGGATCGACCATTGCAAGGCGTCGCGCAAAATCGGCGCGTATTTCGGGGAGCAGCTTGGCCAAACCTGCGTTACGAACGTTTGGGTTCCGGACGGCTACAAGGATGTGCCTGCCGACCGCATGGCGCCAAGACGCCGGCTGAAGGAAGCGCTTGACGAAGTGTTCGCGGAGGAGCTGAATCCGGAGCATAACCTCGATGCGGTGGAGAGCAAGCTGTTCGGTCTTGGATCGGAAGCGTATGTTGTAGGCTCTCATGAATTTTATATGGGTTACGGCATTCAAAATAATAAGCTAATCTGTCTTGATGCGGGGCATTTCCATCCGACGGAGATGATTTCGAATAAATTCTCGGCCTTGGCGCTGTTCACTTCCGGCTTGCTGCTGCATGTCAGCCGTCCTATGCGCTGGGACAGCGACCATGTCGTCGTCATGGACGATGAGCTTCTCGATATCGGCAGAGAGCTCGTCCGTAACGATCTGCTCGATATGACCCATATCGGCCTCGACTTCTTCGATGGCAGCATTAACCGCGTCGCGGCATGGGTAATCGGCACGCGCAATACGCAGAAGGCGCTGCTCCGCGCGATGCTGGAGCCGGTCGAGGCTTTGAAGCAAGCCGAGCTGGAAGGCGACTATACGACGAGACTGGCGCTGACCGAAGAGTTTAAGACGTATCCGTTCGGGGCGGTATGGGATTATTACTGCGCGAAGTCCGGGGTGCCGGTGCGCGAGCAGTGGCTGGCGGAAGTAAAGGAATACGAGAAGAACGTATTGCTGAAGCGCGGGCAGTAAGAGCTCCGATATAAGGTGGTGCTATAGATGAATATTCTCGCATTCGACTTAGGGGCAAGCAGCGGCAGAGCGCTGCTTGGCCGTCTTGTCGACGGAAAGCTCACCGTGGAAGAAATTCACCGGTTTCCGAATGATCCCGTACAGGCCGGAGAGACGCTGTACTGGGATATTCTCAGGCTATTACATGAAATCAAGCAGGGACTTCTCAAAGCGCATCAGCTGGGCTATAAGCCGGAGAGCATGGCGATCGATTCCTGGGCGGTCGATTTTGGTCTTGTCGGTCCCAATGGGGAGCTGCTTGGCAATCCGGTGCATTACCGGGACCGGCGCACGGAAGGTTTGATGGAGGAAGTGTTCCAGACGGTTCCGCAATCGGAGGTTTTTGGGCGGACGGGGATTCAGTTTCTTCCTTTTAATACGCTTTATCAGCTGTTCGCCTTGAAGAAGGAAGCTTCCGTGTCTCTGCGCGAGGCGGATTCATTTCTAATGATTCCGGATTTGCTTCGTTACTTCCTGACCGGAGAGAGGAAGAACGAATTCAGCAACGCCACGACGACGCAATTCTATAATCCAACCAAGAACGCTTGGGATAACGGGCTACTGGAGCAGTTAGGCATCCCTCATCATTTATTGAAGGAGATCGTTATGCCGGGCACGATCGTCGGCAAGCTGCAGCCATCGGTGTGCAAGGAGCTCGGCATTCCTTCGATCCCCGTAGTTGCGGTGGCGGAACACGACACGGGCTCTGCGGTGGCCGCCGTTCCGTCAGTCGATAAAGATTTTGCGTATTTAAGCTGCGGAACGTGGTCGCTGCTTGGCACGGAAGTGGCTGAGCCGGTTTTAACGGAAGAAGCGCTTGCGATGAATTTTACGAACGAGGGCGGCGTAGACGGCACCTACCGGCTGCTTAAAAACATTATGGGCCTATGGATCGTGCAGGAATGCCGCAGAGCTTGGGAGAAGACCGGTCATTCCTATAAATTCGAGGAATTGGTCGAAGAGGCGAATCAGGCGCCTGCTTTCCGAAGCTTTATCGATCCGGACGATCCGGTCTTTATGCCGCCTGGCGATATGCCGATGCGCATTCAGGATTACTGCAGGGCCACGGGACAGCCGATACCAGAGAGCCCTGGAGCAATCATTCGTTGTGTTCTCGAAAGCCTGGCTTTAAAATACAAGTATGTTTTGGCATGTACGGAGCAGCTTTCCGGCAAAAGCTTCAAGGGACTGCACATGGTTGGAGGCGGCATCAACAATAAGCTGCTCTGCCAGTTCACGGCGAACGCCCTTGGGCGTCCTGTCTGGGCAGGTCCTGTGGAAGGCAGCGCGATCGGCAACCTGCTTGTTCAGTATATCGCGCTTGGCGCTATTCAAAATATTTGGGAAGCCCGGTCGATTGTACGGGATTCCTTCCCGCTGGATGTCTATGAGCCGGAGGCTGCGGAAGCTTGGTCGGCGGCCTATACAAGATGGTCGAACCTATTGAAATTGCAATAGATAAAGAGAAAGAGGAGGATGCCAGATGCTGGTCGCACAGCGATATGAAATGATCGTTCGCTTGGTTAACGAACGGGGCAGCATGCGAGTATCGGAATTAAGCGAGCTGTGTGATGTGACGGAGGAGACGATACGCCGCGATTTGGACCGGCTTGAACAAGCGGGACGGCTTCGCAGAAGCCATGGAGGCGCGGTCAGCGTAAAGGATCAGCAGCAGCTTGAGGTGCCATACGCGGAGCGCGAGGTGATGCATGCGGAAGAGAAGCGGAGGATCGCTCGGTTAGCCGTCAGCATCATAGAGCCGGGGGACCGGATCATTCTGGACGCGAGCACGACGGCCTGGTATATGGCAGCTATTCTTCCGGATATTGAGATTACTGTCTTAACGAATTCGATTCGCGTAGCGACCGAGTTAAGCGGGAAGGAGCGGATTCAGGTCGTGTCGACCGGCGGAAATCTCGCGCACCGTTCTTTGTCTTATGTGGGGCCGCTGGCGGAACGTTCGCTCGATACGTATTTTGTCCATAAAGCGTTTATTTCCTGCAAGGGCGTACACCTCGATCGAGGAATAAGCGAGTCCAATGAGCAGCAAGGTTTAGTGAAAAAGAAAATGATTGAAATATCGGACAAAGTCTATTTGCTTGCCGACTCCAGCAAGTTCGGCGTACAGTCCTTCACGCAAGTGGCGGCGTTAAACCAGGTTCACGAGCTTATTACGGACCAGCATGCCGACCATGATTTTGTACAGCGGGTGAAGGAGATCGGAGTGAACGTTTCAATCGCCGAAGCACAGTAGAACACGATGATCATTTCAAGTGTAAGCGGGTGAATGAAACCGATGAAAGTGTCATTATTTATTACTTGTTTAAGCGACAGCTTGTATCCGAAGGTCGGCGAATCGATGGCTAGGCTTCTGGCTAGATACGGAGTCGAGCTTCACTTTCCGCGAACGCAGACCTGCTGCGGGCAGCCTGCCTTCAACAGCGGCTATTGGGATGAAGCGAAAGCGTCGGCCAGGACGCTGCTTGATGCGTTGGACGACAGCGACTTTGTCATTTCCCCCTCGGGCTCTTGCACGGGGATGATCCAGCATTACTATCCGAAGCTCTTCGAGCATGATCCGGATATGCTGCAGAAGGCAAAGCGGCTGGGCGAAAAAACGTATGAATTTACGCAGTTCCTTGTTCAAGTATTAGGCGTAGAGGATGTTGGCGCCGTGTTTCCGCACAAGGCCACCTATCATCCATCCTGTCACGGCAGCCGGCTGTTAGGGATTAAAAGCGAGCCGATGCGTCTGATGAGCAACGTGAAGCAAATGGAGCTAGTGCCGCTTCCGTTCGCGGAGGACTGCTGCGGTTTCGGCGGCACGTTTGCGATTAAGATGTGCGATATATCCGGGGCCATGGTAACGGAGAAGGTGGACCATGTGCTGGAGACGGAAGCCGAGGTTCTAATCGGCCTCGATATGGGATGCTTGATGAACATTGCGGGCAATCTGTCTTACCGCGGCAAGCCGGTGCGTGTGATGCATCTGGCGGAAGTGCTGTATGAGGGGGTGCTCGCGAGTGAGCGGAGCTAGTCATGAGGGAACGTCGCCTTCTACGGTGAAGGAAAGAGCGGAAATCGCGCTCAATAACGAGTTCCTGCGTAAAGCGGTTAAGTTTACGACGGAACGCTTAAGAACCGGCAAAAAATCAGCTTCCGAGGAGCACGGCAACTGGGATTTGTGGCGCGAGAGGGGGCGGCAAATCCGGCTCCATACGATCGCGCATTTGGACTATTACTTATCGCAATTTATTGAAAATGCAAGAGCGAACGGCGTTCATGTTCATTTTGCCGCTACGAGCGAGGAAGCGGTCGAACTCACGATGGCAATCGCCAAGGAAGCGGGCGCGCGTTCGGTCGTCAAATCGAAATCAATGGTTTCGGAGGAGCTTCACATCAATGCGGCTCTAGAGAAAGCGGGCATTGAATCCGTGGAGACGGACCTCGGCGAATATATTATTCAGCTAGCAGGCGAAGCGCCTTCCCATATTATCATTCCGGCGATTCATAAAAACCGTTATCAAATTGCGGAATTGCTCTCCAAGGAAGCCGGCAAGGAGCTTCCTCCCGACACGTCCATTCTTGCGGGATTTGTGCGCCGCAAGCTTAGAGAGAAGTTTCTTGAAGCGGACATCGGGATGACCGGTTGTAACTTCGCGATTGCCGAGACCGGCTCCATCGTGCTGTTCGAGAATGAAGGCAACGCGCGCATGGTCAGCACCGTTCCGAAAACGCAGATCACGCTGATGGGCATGGAGCGTATCATTCCGACCTGGGATGATCTTGAAGTGATGTCGACTCTTCTGCCTCGTTCCGCGACGGGACAGAAGCTGACGGTTTATATGTCGGGTATTACAGGCCCTAGGCGTCCGCTTGACGGTGACGGACCGGAAGAAATGCATATCATTATCGTGGATAACGGCCGTTCCCTGCAGCTTGGCGATCCTGAATTCCAGGAGCTGCTTAATTGCATACGCTGCGGCGCATGCTTGAACGCATGTCCGGTATACCGGCAGATCGGCGGGCACGCGTATGGCGGAACCTACAGCGGACCGATCGGCGCGGTGCTCACCCCGTCCTTGAACAAAAACATCATGGAGTGGGATGATATCGCGAACGCATCCAGCTTATGCGGCGCCTGCTACGAGGCGTGCCCGGTCAAAATTCCGCTTCACGATATGCTGGTCTATCTCCGCAACCGTAAGGTTAAGAACGGGAAGCGGATGATGCTCGAATCGGCCGGCATGAAGGGCTTTAAGCTCGTAATGGGCAACCATAAGCTCTATGAATCGGCGGTGAAAATCGGACGCGCCGGACAAGTGCTGGTGAAGCGCGAAGGCAAAATTAAAGCGAAAATCGGCCCGTTAAAGGGCTGGAATTCGTACCGGCATCTGTCCGCGTTACCGAAGCAAAGCTTCAGAGAAGCTTGGCAGGAGCTGGAGAAGGATCTAAAGCAGGAGATGCGCGAGATGACCGCTGAGACGAAGCAGCGTATGGAACAGGCGCTTAAGACGCGTAAGGGAGGCGGGAACAGCCATGAGCAGCACTGAGCATGAGGCCTTCCTGCGCGATTTGCGAGAGAAATCCTTGCGTCAGCAGGAGCAGTTTATCGGGAATATCAAGCAGCGGTTGGGCCGAAGCGGCCAAGGCGGCGAGCCGCCGGCGCACCCGTTCAAGGGCGCTCCTGATTTCTGGCAGGAGTTTGAACTGAAGCAGGACGAACGGGTTAACCTTTTTATGGACAATTGGAAGAAGGCCGGGGGCCACGCCGTTCAACTGAGAACGATGGAGGAAGCGAAGCGGTTTATCGTGCAGCTCTCCAAGGATTTAAGCGCGAAGCAGCTTCTTATTCAAAACCAAGAAGAGCTCCACGCTATGGAGCTGGATCGTTCCTTGAACGGCGCGGAAGTGAGCGTCTGGCACCAGCAGCAGGGGCTTTCCGTTGCCGCAGGAGCGGATATCGGGGTAGTGGTCGTCGATTATGCGGCAGCCTACACGGGGTCCATTATCGTGACGTCATCGCCGGATAAAGGCCGCTCGGTGAGCTTGCTCCCAACGGTAATGATCGCCATTATTCCGGCAGAACGTTTGTATACGAGAGTTGGCCAGGTGCTGGCTCATTTTAACGGTTCGATCCGCGAGCAAATGCCGGCGGGCATTCACTTCATCTCCGGACCGAGCCGATCGGCGGATATCGAGAATGATCTTACGATTGGCGTACATGGTCCCGGAATCGTGTATGCGCTTGTAGTGACAAATGAATAATCGCGCAGAATGCCTGGAGTCGATCGGATCGATTCCAGGCATTTTTTTACGTTTCGTTTGCGGAGCTCCTATCTCTCTTACCTTTGAGTTCTTCATGACAATCGAAGCAGCTAATCGTCTTATCCTCGTTCACAATCCCGTTTAGAAAGCCGTCATGGCAATAAATTTCCCGGCCGCAGACGGAACAGCTTCCCACAAGTTCCTTCATAAGTGTACGCCTCCCCCCACATTTTCAGCTTATTTTTGCGCTGCTAAAAAAGTTTCGGACATGGATCTTATCATCCCGCCTTGTAAATGGGCTAGCCGGTTAACGACTGGTCGGAGCTAGAGACCGAGAAATATCCGGGAACGAATCGACGGTTTCACGGATAAGCACGCGGGACCCGGTATCCACCCAATCTGGCAAAGGCTTCTTTTGCACGGCCGTCATTAGGCTTTGGATAATCGCGTGTCCCCACTCCTGCTCATTTTGCGAAACGACGGAAGTCATCTGTCCGTTCAGGATGGCTTCTTTAATTTCGGTCTGCATGCCGAAGGCGATCACATCCCGGTCCAAGCCCATCGCTTTCCATACGAGAATGGAGGAGGAGGCTGACCATAAATCTAATGACACAAAAGCGTCGAAATGCGGGTGGCTGTCGATCATGGTCTCCAGGTCGGCCAATGCTTGGCTCTCGCTTCCGCTGTTATAGCGAATATCGAGCACTTGGATGTCCGTGTTCGAATCGATATACTGCAGCATGCCGTCGAGGCGCTGCTTTTGTGCCGGCATGTCGGCGAAACCGTGTTCTACCAGCACCATTCCTCTGCCTTTGAGCAGCTCGCCAAGGGCTTTGCCGACAAGCTTGCCGCCTTCGGCATGGTCAGCGCCAATATAGGAAAGACGCTTGCTGCCAGGCGAATCCGTCTCGAAGCAGATGACGGGAATACCGGCATCGATCGCCCGGTCGATGACAGGCCCCAGCGCTTCTCCATCGACGGGGCTGACGGCAATCCCATCCACACGCTGCTTGATCATCTGCTCCATCATGCGGATCTGCTGCTCCAGATTGACTTCATCCGGCGCCTTCACGATCAGACTGATACCTAGCGGGTCAGCGGATTCTTCTGTCAGCTGCGTAATCATTTCGTAGAAAGGATGCGCCATCGGATACAGAATGCCGAACGTCAGGAGCGTATCTTCCTTTTCCGTCTCGGGGGAAGGAGCATGAAGCTTACGTTCTTCTGCAGGTTCATTCATGCATCCGCCGGCCATGAGTAAGGCAACGAGCGTCAGTAGGGCGGGAAGCCACTTACCCGTGATTGCAGGCAGCTTCATAGCCGTCTCCCTTCAGCTCGAGCGCGAGCCCGCCGTTTTTCCGGAATTGCTTCGTCGTCATGCCCGTTACCCGCTTGAATAAATTTGAGAAATAATGCGCGTCGTTATAACCGACCTTAAAAGCGACTTCGTAGGATTTCGCATGTGTTGTGAGCAGCAGCTCCATCGCTTTCTGAATCCGGGTCTGCGTCAAATATTCGATGAACGTCCTGCCGGTTTCTTGACTGAACACCTTGCTCAGGTGACTGGGACTAAGCCGGACATATTCGGAGGCGCTTTGCAGAGAAATGTAGTCTTTATCATAATTGTCGGCGATGTAATCCTTCACCTTCGCAATCAGCTCGCCATATTTGTCCGCGCCTTCCGCTCTCCACCTCCAATATTGTTCGATAAGACAGATCAAATACTTGCAAGCGTCCTCGTGCGTCCGAACGGAGCCGATATCCGCTTGGAACCGTTCCAGCACCTCTTCGAGCGAACCGACATTACGGAACGTTTCATTGGCGCTTTGCAGAACTTCAATGGTTAAGTCATTTAAAAGGTAATAACCAAGAGGGGAGACGGCCCAATCATTCCTGCCCATTCCGGACACATACGCCTTAACGAACGACTCCGCTTCCGCAGGCGTCCCGAGCTTCAAGAAATCTTTGAATTTCGAGCGGTCGAGGAAAGCGGTCGGATCAAGCGGCATTTGTGCCGTGCTTCTCATTTCCTGACGGTTCTGCCGGGTCAGCCGATGCCAATGCATATCCTCCTCGGCATCCAGATAGGAGAGGTGGATGCCTTGCAGCCGGTCGTGCACGCTGCCGATTCCAATGGCCGGGTTCAAGCAGCCGGGACTATCCGCCTGCTCACGCAGCTCGCGGAAGGGCCGAAGCCGCTCCTCGATCTGACCCGGCGAATCCCCCTTTAATATCCAAACGGTCTCTGTGCGGCTGCGCTTAAATGAGAGCAGATCGCCGGTAAGGGGGACGAGTTCTACGGCCGTCTTTGCGGCAGTAGAGTCAGCCATGCCGCGGATTTCATCATCCCCGTACATGTGACAAGCGGGGTCACGCGCATCCGAGATGACGACGGCATAATAAGGAGACATCAGCTGAAGCGATATTGCCGAGCTTAGGTGAATCGCCTCCGAGGTTGTCAGAAAGCCGCAGCACAGATCGCTGAGCAGCTTTTCCCTAGTTACTGTGTCTTTACCCGATTCGTGCCGCAGCTGGTTCCGGAGCTTCTCCTTCTCCAGCCGCTCCTCATCGATTATACGGCTGACTCCTCGCAGCAGCTCGATCAAGGTTGCGGCGCTAACGGGCTTCAAGCAATAATCCTCAACGCCAAGCCGCAGGGCCGAACGGGCATACTCGAATTCGCCGTGCCCGCTTAATATCACGATCTTGATGTCCGGCATCCGCTTGCGTACGACGGCGCTAAGCTCGAGACCGTCCATGAACGGCATCATAATATCGGTAATTAGAATATCAGGCTGCAGCTGCTCGATCAGCTGCAAGGCGATCTCCCCGTCCGGTGCGTCGCCTACGAACTGAAATCCTTCCTTCTCCCATGGAATACATTCCTTAACCGTTTCGCGAATGAGAATTTCGTCATCCACCAGCATCACTTTTTTCATGGGGATTGCTCCTCTCTCATCGGTATTCGAATGACAACCTTCGTGCCGGCTCCTTCCGCACTGTCGATCGTCACGCCGTATTGCTCGCCATAATATAGGCTGATGCGCTGCTGAACATTATGCAGGCCGAAGCCGCCGGATACTTCCTTGCCGGTTTCCTCCGGGAGCTGCTGAAGCTGCAGGTTGCGCCTCAGCGCTTCCAGCTTCTCCGGCGGCATGCCCGCGCCATTGTCTTCGACGGCGAGCAGAATATCCCTCTCCGGCGTCGCGCAGCCGGTAATGCGAATCAGCCCTTTGCCGCGCCTGTTTTTAATGCCGTGATAGATCGCGTTTTCAACGATGGGCTGAAGCGTCATTTTTAAGATGGAGTAGTGGCTGAGACAAGAATCAATGTCGATCTCATAATCGAGAATGTCGCGATATCGCATTTGCTGAATGACTAAGTAGCTGTGGACATGCTCCAGCTCCTTCCCGACGCTGATCCAGTCGCGTCCTTTGCTGAGGGAAATCCGGAATAGCTTAGACAACGATTCGACGAGCAGGATCACTTGCTGATTGCGGCCGGATTCCGCCATCCACACGATGGAATCCAGCGTGTTATAGAGAAAATGAGGGTTGATCTGAGCCTGCAGCGCTCGCAGCTCGGCTTTTTTCATCTCCTCTTGCTCTTTAATGCTTTGGTCCAGAAGTGCCCTAATTTTTCCAAGCATTATATTGAAGCTGTTGCTCAAATTTGCGATTTCGTCCTTGCCGGTAGTGATCACCTTCGCCTCCAAATAGCCGGAGGCCGCCAGCTGCATTTTGTTTTTCAACAGCTGGACGGGCCGGGTCAGCCGCGAGGATATAAAGAAATGGAGCGTAATGGCAAATACGATGCTTAAAATGACGCTGATAATGATCATCTGACGGATGGAATTCGCTTCCTCCACAATTTCCTGCAGCGGCACATAGCCGATAATGTGCCAGCTGGTTCGGGGGGACTCCGCAGCGAAAATAAATTTCGGTTTTCCATTCGACGAATCGACAAATTGGCGTTCCGGATGCTGAATCACGTTCAACGCGCCGGGCAGCTGATCGGCAAGTCTGCTGCTTGGGGAGAAGATTGGTTTGCCCTCGGCATCGGCGACATAGAAAAAACCCGTTTTGCCTAAAGTCGTTTCATCGATGGAGCGCTTGACGACCGAGTCGTCGATGTCAATGACAATAAAGCCGATGACTTCATGCGTGATGCGCTGCTTGACAGCGGTCATAATGGAGATGACATTCGAATCCTCGTATTGAAAGCCGTCAAGCCGGTCAAGCGGCGACGATTCCGATGGCGGAATGTTCAATATTTGATCAGGATGATTGGTCAAATAGGCGAAGTGCGGGTTGCGAAGCGGATTTTTATCCAGCTGGAAGACGCCGCGCCGCTCGCTGATTCCTCTTCCGTACAAATTAATAACCGATATATTGAGAACGCTTTCGTCATTATACGTATCGAGGTAAGAATCCATCGTCCTTAATATTTCTTTCGCGTCGGCATAGGTGTCGTTCTGGGAAAACAGAAAGTGAAGGACGCGGGGGTCGTTGCCTAGCTCCAGCAGCTTGCCGGTATCCTCGAACAGCAGGTCAATGTCTCTAGCCAGCTGTTCGCCAACGATCATCGAGGACGCTTTGCTGTTGCCGAACACGGTTTTGAACGATTTTTGATACGAGACAAGGCCGACTGCAATTAACGGCACGCATGTCAAGATGATAAACATTGCGAGCAGCTTAGCCCGCAGGCTTGAGGCAATCCAATCGAACAGTTTCATAGGCTCTGCTTGACCTTTCAATGAAGAAATGTGTCATGCCCTTACTATATCAAAATCGTACGTTCAAGGATATGGAAGCGCAAACATTCGCAAAAAAACACAACAAACGCACAAAAAAGCGAACAAATCGGGACGGTGGTATCGAAAACGCATAAAAATTTACAACGATTACGCATGAATCTCCGTATAAGCGCCGATTGTAAGCGGTCTATAATCGAGTCAAACCAATAGAGTTGGTTACTTATAGGGGAGGAATGAAAAACATGAAAGCTACAAAAAAGAAAGGGCTGGCGATGCTTGCTTCCGTCATGCTGCTGTTCTCCGCCGCATGCGGGGGCAACAACGGAGGAACGAATACGCCGGCTAACAACAATGGCGGAGCGTCGACCGCGCCGACCACTGAGACATCGGCGTCCCCGGCGCCGGAGCAGACGGACAAACAAATTACGCTCGGCTTCTCGCAGGTCGGAGCGGAGAGCGGTTGGAGAACGGCCAATACGCAGTCGATCCAGGATTCGGCGAAGGAAGCCGGCATCGAGCTGAAGTTTTCCGACGCCCAGCAGAAGCAAGAGAATCAGATTAAAGCGATCCGTACGTTCATCCAGCAAAAAGTCGACGTGATCGCTTTCTCGCCGGTTGTGGAATCCGGTTGGGACACGGTGCTGAAGGAAGCGAAGGACGCCGGCATTCCGGTTATTTTGACGGACCGTGCGGTAGATTCCTCGGACACTTCACTCTATGAAACGTTTATCGGCTCCGACTTCGTTGAGGAGGGGCGCCGCGCTGGCACATGGCTGGTCGAGCAGTACAAGGACGCTAGCGAAGATATCAACATTGTCGAGCTGCAGGGCACGACAGGCTCCGCTCCGGCGAACGACCGTATGGCGGGCTTTGCCGAAGTGATCGCATCGAATCCGAAGCTCAAAATCATCGCTTCGCAAACCGGCGATTTCACGCGCGCCAAAGGCAAAGAGGTCATGCAGGCGTTCCTGAAAGCGCATGAGGACATCGACGTGTTGTACGCGCATAACGACGATATGGCGCTTGGCGCGATTCAGGCGATCGAAGCGGCGGGTCTCAAGCCGGGTGTAGACATTAAAATTATATCGGTCGACGGCGTGAAGGACGGCTTCATTGCGGCGAGCGAAGGCAAAATCAATTTTATCGTCGAGTGCAACCCACTTCTGGGGCCTCAGCTGATGCAAGCGGTTAAGGATGTCGTCGAAGGCAAAGAAATTCCGAAGCGGATCGTAACGGAGGAAGGCGTATTCACGTCCGAGGATGCGAAGCGCGAGCTGCCGAACCGCAAATATTAATCGCCGAATCTAAAAAAGCCGCATCCCGGCTCCGCGCCGGGACGGCTTTTCTTCAAAAGAGAGAGGAGCATTCCAATGGAAGAACGCCTGCCCATTCTGCAGATGAAAGACATCTATAAGCAATTTCCCGGTGTCAAAGCGTTGTCGGGCGTACAATTCCGCTTGTTTCCCGGCGAGGTTCACGCTTTGATGGGTGAGAACGGAGCCGGCAAATCGACGCTGATTAAAGTGTTAACTGGCGTCTATGCGATTGACCGCGGCTACGTGGAGCTGGAGCAGAAGCGAATCCAGATCCAAAGTCCACAGGATGCGCAAGCTGCGGGGATCAGTACGGTTTATCAGGAAGTGAACTTATGTCCGAATTTATCCGTAGCGGAAAATATATTTATCGGCAGGGAGCCGCGACGGCTCGGCCGTATTTTGTGGAAGGAATTGAACCGCGCCGCCGCCAAGCTGCTGGAGGAGCGCATGAATCTGTCCATCGACGTGTCGCAGCCGCTTCATTCGTACCCGATCGCCATTCAGCAATTGGTCGCAATCGCTAGAGCGCTTAATATTTCGGCGAAGGTGCTCATTCTCGACGAACCGACCTCCAGCCTCGACAGAGGTGAAGTGCGCCAGCTGTTCGACGTCATGAACAAGCTGAAGCGTGAAGGGCTTGCGATTCTTTTCGTCACGCACTTCCTTGATCAAGTTTATGAAATATCCGATCGAATAACCATTCTCCGGGGCGGAGAATTTGTAGGGGAGTATGCGGCCTCCGCGCTGCCCCGTATAGAACTCGTCTCCAAGATGATCGGCAAGGAGCTGGAGCTGCTTGAAGAGCTGCCGAAGCTGCAAGCGGAAGCAGGCGATGAAGGCGGCGAGATCGTGCTGGAAGCAAGGTCGCTTGGCCGTAAGGGAGCGGTTGAGCCGTTCGATCTGTCGATCCGCAAAGGCGAAATCGTTGGGCTCGCGGGCCTGCTCGGCTCCGGCAGAACGGAAACGGCCAGACTGCTCTTCGGAGCGGACCGCGCCGATCAAGGCACGCTGCGGATCGGAGATACCGGATCCGTGCATACGCCAAGACAAGCCATTGATCAAGGGATCGCTTTCTGTTCGGAGGACCGGAAGGGCGAGGGCATTATCGATGATTTGACGATCCGTGAAAATATTGTGCTGGCGCTCCAGGCTTCCCAAGGCTGGTTCCGAACCATATCGAAGAAGCGCCAATCGGAAATCGCGGAGCAATTCATTGAGGCGCTGAACATCAACCCGCCTAACCCGGATCAGCTGATCAAAAATTTAAGCGGCGGCAATCAACAGAAGGTGCTGCTGGCCAGATGGCTGCTGACCGATCCCAAGCTGCTTATCCTCGATGAACCGACAAGGGGCATCGATATCGGGGCTAAGGCGGAAATCCAGAAGCTGGTCATGTCTTTGTCCGAGAAAGGAATGTCCGTCTTGTTCATTTCATCGGAGCTTGAAGAAGTGCTCCGCGTCAGCGATCGCATCGCCGTTCTTCGCGACCGGAGAAAGGTGAAGGAAATGTCGGGCGATGAGATGAGCGAGCAGCTTGTGTTGAAGGCGATAGCCGGAGGAGGAGAAGGATGAAGCATCATTTGTTTTGGCCGCTGACGGTGCTGGCTTTGCTGCTGTTGTTTAATTTGCTATACGATCCGTCGTTTTTTTCGATCAAAATTAGGGACGGCCATCTTTACGGCACGTTGATCGATATTTTGAA
This sequence comes from Paenibacillus nanensis, assembly GCF_003583765.1. Lineage (GTDB taxonomy): Bacteria > Bacillota > Bacilli > Paenibacillales > Paenibacillaceae > Pristimantibacillus > Pristimantibacillus nanensis. The sequence goes on along the minus strand of NZ_QXQA01000017.1, from coordinate 110,459 downwards.
CTTCGGCGCGCCGCTCATGCTGGTTGCGATCGGCATGACGCTCGTCATTGCGACCAAAGGCATTGATCTGTCTGTCGGATCAATTGTGGCGATAACCGGCGCGATGGCTTGCTTGACGATAAGCAAAGGTGCGGATCAGAACGCCCTTGGCCTTGTGCTGACGGCTGTTGGCTTGTCCCTTGCGCTCTCTCTGGCGCTGGGGCTGTGGAATGGCTTTCTCGTTGCAGGCGTCGGCATTCAGCCGATTATCGCCACTTTAATTCTAATGGTTGCCGGACGCGGCATCGCGCAGCTGATTACGAGCGGTCAGATCATTACGGTGACCAGCGACCGCTATGAGTATATCGGAGCGGGCGCGCTGTTTACACTGCCGTTCTCGATCTTTATCGTCGCGGCGGTATTCGCGGCCGCATCGCTCTTGACGCGTAAGACGGCGATCGGCATGTTCATTGAAGCGGTCGGCAACAAGCCGGTGGCAAGCCGCTTAGCGGGCATCCGCTCGAGGTCGGTCGTCATCGCGGTGTATCTGTTCTGCGGGTTATGCGCGGGGATAGCAGGTCTTATCCTCAGCTCGAACGTTTCGAGCGCGGACGGAAACAACGCGGGCCTCTGGTATGAGCTGGACGCAATATTAGCGGTAGTCATCGGCGGTACTTCGCTGAACGGCGGCCGGTTTTATTTGGCGGGTACGGTGATCGGGGCGCTAATTATCCAGACGCTGACTACGACGATATATATGACCGGCGTGCCGCCGGAAATTACCCTTGTTGTGAAGGCGTTCGTCGTGCTTGTCGTCTGCCTGATTCAGTCCGAGTCGTTCCGGAAAACGCTTACTCACAGATGGAAGACCCGCCGATATCCAGCCGAAAAGGAGCTGACCCGTCATGCTTAAACGCCAGCACATGCCCATCGTTGTGACGGTCGCCTTGTTCATTCTTATCTTCATCGCCGGCTCCTTCCGCTACACCGGCTTTTTCTCGGCGCAGGTTCTGCTTAATTTGCTGATCGACAACGCCTTTCTGTTGATTGTCGCGATCGGCATGACATTTGTTATCGTATCTGGCGGCATCGACTTATCCGTTGGTTCCGTCATCGCTTTGACGACCATGATCTCTGCCACGCTGCTGCAGGACGGATGGCCGGCCGGGGTCGTCATTCCGCTCGTTCTCTTCATTGGTGCCGTGTTCGGCGCGGGGATGGGGGCAATCATTCATTATTTTAAAATCCAGCCTTTTATCGTGACGCTGGCGGGCATGTTCCTTGCGAGAGGGCTATGTTACGTAATCAGCACGAATACGATTACGATTACCGACCCCTTTTATACGTCAGTCGCGCAAACGAAGGTTTCGCTGCCCGGGGGAACCTTTATTTCGATCAGCGTGCTGATCGCGCTCCTTGTGTTCGCGGCGGCGTTCTATTTGGCGCACTATACGAGGTTTGGCCGCAATACGTATGCGCTTGGCGGCAGTGAGCAGTCCGCGGTGCTGATGGGATTGCCGGTCGCGCGCACAAAAGTCGGCGTTTATATGTTCAGCGGTTTCTGCTCTGCATTAGGCGGTGTCGTCTTTACGTTCTACATGCTCTCCGGATACGGCCTGCATGCGATCGGAATGGAGCTGGACGCGATCGCGGCGGTCGTTATCGGGGGCACGCTCCTGACAGGCGGCTTTGGCTATGTGGCCGGCACGTTGTTCGGCGTTTTGATTCAGGGCGTTATTCAGACGATCATCAGCTTCGAAGGGACGCTTAGCTCCTGGTGGACACGAATCGTAATCGGACTCCTCTTGTTCTTATTTATTGTGCTTCAGAAGCTGTTCAGCAGCAGGCAGCTGCTCCAAAAGCGTCGCGCATAGCGGAAAGAGGGAAACGGCGTAAGGACGTCGAATTCCCTCTTTCATCCATTTATTCGCGATTGGAAGGGGAACGCATGGGAAGAGCATTTGTCAATAACGAAGGCAGGGCGGCTGGATTTGTTGTTTTGGCGCTGCTGTTGCTGTTAAGCATCCTCGGCTGCGAGGCGTCACAATCGCCTGGTGCAGCAACAGTTGAAGCCGTAAGGCCGGAGCAGTCTTCGGCGGCCGTTATCCAGACGGGAGATACGGAACCGTTGAATCGGCAAGTGAAGCTGGGCTTCTCTCAGCTGGGTTCCGAAAGCGATTGGCGGCTGGCGAATACGAAGTCGATAGAGGAGGCTGCGAAGGAGGCGGGCATCGAGCTGCTGTTCAAAAATGCGGAGCAATCGCAGGAGAAGCAGTTCGAAGCTGTCCGTTCGTTTATAAAGGAGGGGGTTGATGTGATAGCCATCGCTCCGGTAGTCGAGACTGGCTGGGAGCCGATCCTGCGCGAGGTGCAGGAAGCGGGCATTCCGCTGCTTATCCTTGACCGGAAGATGGAGCTGACCGATCAATCGCTCTATGTCTCGTTCATAGGCTCCGACTTTTACGAGGAAGGGCGGATGGCGGGACGATTTTTACTGGATAAAATGCGGGACCAGCCCGGCGAGATCCGAATCGCGGAACTGCGGGGAACCGAAGGGGCTTCTCCATCCATCGATAGAGGAACGGGCTTTCGAGACGCCATCAAAGAAAGAGCCGAGCTAACGATCTATGCAAGCGAGCCGGCCGATTTCACGCAAGAAAGAGGCAAAGAGGTCATGAGGTCTTTCTTGCAATCATACGGTGACGAAATCGATGTTCTGTTTGCGCATAACGACGATATGGCGCTTGGTGCGATCGAAGCGGTCGAGGAGCACGGCCTTCGGCCGGGAAAGGATATCATAATTATTTCGGTAGACGGTACCCGGCAGGCCTTTGAAATGATGGTGGAAGGCAAAATTAACGCGGTGGTGGAGTGCAATCCGATGCTCGGCCCGAATGTGATGCAGGCGGTGCTGGAGCTGATGGAAGGACGCACGCTGCCGAAACGAATCATTACGCCGGAGCGGATTTATACGGAAGTGACAGCGGAGAGAGAAGTAGCGAATCGGAAATATTAACGAATTCCGATAGAAGAAGCCTGTTGAGATGTCTCAACAGGCTTCTTCTAGTTCTTCTCGACGACGAGCAGGCAAGTGCTGTCAGGCAGCGGCACTTCGGCTCCGTTATCATCCATGAAACGAATTTTTTCGGCCAGTGCTTCCGTGTAACCCGCTTGGAGATAAGCGCGGCTGACGACGATGCGCGCCTTGCCGCCGAATAGCTTTACGATGCAGTTCTCATAAGCGGAGAGCGTGAAGCAGCCGAACTGCTCCTGCACTTCATGCACGTACGCTTCCTCGCCCCAAGTGTACGTATAGAGAAACTCCATCGCGTCGTTGACCGGCATTTGCGCTTCCTGGTCGCTAAGCTTCTCGTATCGGATCGTCCGGCCTTTAAAGTCTCGGGCATAACGCTCCAGCCAGCTCATCCCGTCTTCGCGCAGGAAACGGATACGCCGCATGCCGTCCGGCTCCGTCATGACGCCGTCCCTGATCAGGATCCGGCCGCCTGGCTTCAAGATTTCGAAAGCGCTGACCAGAGCCGCTTCGATCGTTCTGACGTTGAACTTGGAACCCTCGAATGGGATATAGGAGTAAAGCTCGTGGAGGATGGAAGAAAAAATAACGGTATCTACGCTTTCCGGTCCGAGCAGCTCCTGCAAGCGGAGCGCATCCCCTTGCTTGACTTCCCAGCGCCTGTTCTCCAGCTGCTTCTTGCGGTTCAGCGCCTCAACTACGTTGGAGGCAATGTCGATGCCGATCGGCTCCGTCCCGGGGCGTTCCTCCTCCAGCAGATCAAGCAGCACGCCGCCGCCCGGCCCGATATCGACGACTTTAGTCCCGACAACGTAATCCAGCAGTACCCGCTTGTAATCGGCCGAGCTGTTCATATCAGCCAAGTAGTCGGCTTCGTTATGGAAGCGGTCGTAAGCGTCCCTGCGCAAATCAAACAGGTCGAACAGCATAAGAACCGCATGCTCGTATAACGCCGATTTTTCGGCTTCGACGCAGAATTCGATCAGCTTTTCGGCGGCCGGCGAAAAGACGAACTCGAAGAAGACGGTGTCCGAAGCCGGTTCGCCGGCCTCCAGCGCAACCCGAAGATGCTCGCCTTGCCGCAGCAACCAGCCTTCTTGCTGCTGCCATGACAGCTCGCGCAAATATTTTTCGATAATGCGCAGCTTGTAGACGTTTACCTTTTTGACGCCGCGGTAATCGTAATACATCGCTCTCATCAGCCTCTCGAAGCTGATGTGCCTAGCCTGCCGGATGATCGGATCGGTTGCGGTTAGAGCCATTATTTTCAGAAAATCTTCCAGCGCGAAATCCTGCGTAGCCGGCTCGGCGTACCAGAATGTCTTATGCTGCAGCGAATCGAACCGACCGCTGAGATTATTCTCTCTCGTAAGGGAATCGAACGTCTCGTCGAACGCTTCTCCTCGCGAGGCCGCGACGGCGCGCATCCGTCTGAACCGGTCGCAAAGCGTTTCCTCCTGCGCTCCACCTTGCTGCGCAATGGCCGAAATAATCGTTTGCGCCTCCGGCTTCACAGACTCCCACAGCTCATCGGATACGGCGCCGATGACACAATGATTGAGCGCGAGGAGCAGCCTCTCCAGCTCATCTGGCGTCAAGGCGCCCGTCCTGACAAGCTCGTACAGCATAATGCCATCCGAAGCGGGAACTTCGCCGCGGATTTGCTGGCCGACTAGGCCGTGCGCTTCGATCAGACAGCGAACGACGGCTTGCCTGCTGCCCGCCGCTCCAAGGCCATATGTCCGTTCATAAAGCTGAGCCGACCCGACGTTGTGAACGTGAACGTTGACGCCTTCGCCCTGCCAGCGGAGCCGTTCGCGCGCTGTTCCGCCTTTTGCCGCTTCCGACCAGCAGAGCACCTCCTCCAGAAGCTCCTTCATCCAAAACGATAGCCGCTGCGCATCCAATAACCGCAAGCTCCGTTCCACATAATCAAGCACCAGATTCGCGTCGGAAAGCTCCTTAAGCGATTTCATCCGCTCGACGTTTACGACACGCTCCTCAGCGCTGGTCAGGTAGAGAAGCCAAGGATGCTCGGACAGCGAGGCCGGCGACAACCGATTCATTCGATAGGCCTCAATTAATGCAAGGGTATGCAGCATAGTTGCCTCCTACTTTAATCAATAATTGCTAGATAACGGCGTTATCATTCTTCCATCACCCTATCACTTGGAAGGAGAAGGAGTCAACAAGTGCTCCCAAAAGGTTATTGGTCGTCCGGTCGTACCGAAACGAAACATTTTGGTCCTAAAAGGCGTCAAGTGTTGGTAAAAGGGGGAATGAACATGCGTATTATCGTGCTGATTGCCATTGCTTTTATGCTGTCTGCTTGCCAGGCGGAGTCGGAAATGCCGCCGGAGCCACCTATCCCTGCCGTCGAGGTAAACGGCGAAAAGATTCATGTGCTGCAGAGCTCCTATTGCTGGACTTCCAGCTGCGCGGATTATGCCGCGCCGGAAGAAAGATTGCGGGATGAACCAAAGGCGGTCGTACCGGCAGAAGCAGCCATACAATTTAGCTTCGATGGCAAACAGCCGGACGAGGTCACTGCGACTTCCTTCCATAATGGAAAGCGTTCACAGGCGGCCGTGTCGGGCCACGCTTTTTCGGCGCCTTCGGAAGAGGGGGTTTACTACTATAGTCTCTCAGCCGTATGGTGGGCAGATAAAGAGAACCGGATTACGAATGGCTCATCCTCTTACGTATTCGCGCTCGAGGTTACCGCTAAGGAGTAACACGAAGTCATAGGAGTTAGACGGACACTTCCGCGTCCACTGGCGCGAGGGTGTTCGTTTTTTATTTATACCTATAAAATAGTAGTAAAAAGGAACCAACCTGCCGCTTGCGGTGTCTACTTCATAGAGGTGAACAGTTGTGGAGGAGCAAAAAAAGCATTACCTGCATCACTTGTCTCCCGGCTTTGACCGGTCCGCCGTATTGGAGGATCTCATGTCGGTATATGGCAACGATGTGTGGCATTTCGCTTATGTGCTGACGCGCAGACGAGACGCTGCGGACGATATTGCACAGGACGTGTTCATAGCCGCTTTTAACCGAATGTACGGTTTCCGGGGAGAGGCTAGCGTGAAGAGCTGGCTGCTCGCCATCACACGCAATAAGTCGCTCAATTATTTGCGCAGCTCGTTTGTTCGCAAGGTCGTGCCATGGGATATATTCACTTTACGGGGCAAAAGTCAGGAAGCGGCCGTTTCAGCGGAGCAAGCTGCCATGGATAAAGCGGCGTCACGAAATCTATGGGACCAGGTCCTGTCGCTGCCGGTCAAGCATCGCGAAGTGCTCATTCTAGCCTACCACTACGAGCTGTCGGTCGAGGAAATAGCGGAAGCGCTGGGACTCTCATCCGGCACGGTCAAATCCAGGCTGTTCAGAGCGAGACAGAAAATGTCGGAGCTGCTTGAAGCAAGAGAAGGGAGGGATATCCATGCGTGATGACCGTATGGATTGGGAACACCGATTGAAGGAGCCGCCTTTCATGGAGCCGATGTTCACGGAGAAGCTGCGGACGAACGTGAGACGCAGGCTGACCGAGTCGCAACGCGGTCCCGCTCGCTCATTTCGCGGTATTCGCGGTGCAGGCGGCCTGCTGGCCGCATTCGTATGCCTTGGCCTCGTTATTTTTTGGTCGGCCTCGGCATTTCAGCCGGCCGCGCCAGTTCCAGAGCTCAGACCGTCGTATTATAAGGATGGGAACCTGCTGCTGCAGGTGTTCCCCGATCCGGAGCTGAAGGCAGGACGATCGTACGGTTATATTTTTTCGTTTGCGGAGTTGGGGTTCGAGGCGGTAAATAAAACAATGGCGATCGAGGCGGTGCATCTCGCGACGGGGCGGCGCGAAACGGTCGTGAAGCCGTATGTGCTGACACCGGAGGTGCTGGCGGGAATAAGCTTTGCCCGATACACGGCCTTTTCCGCAATGCCCCTTGAGGGGTATTGGCGGTATGAGGTGCTGCTCGACGGCGAGCTTTACGCGGATGTCATCCTTGATGTCGGCGAGCCTTCTTGGGAAGCGACCGGCACGTTCGATGCCGGAAGCTACAAGATGACCGGCATTGACGGGAAGGTCGGATTTATAGATCCCGGCTTTGTCGCCGGTCAGCCTAACAAATATATGTGGCACTTCTGGGGCAATGAGGAGGAGCTGGACGGCCGATTTGAGGTGCTGGCCGTGAAGCAGGGCAGTATGGAGCTAGTTCCAGTGTTCGAGGCTGACAGTCTGGGAGGAGAGAATAACGGGGCAAATCGGCATTTGCCAAGCAGTATGATACTCCCTGAGCCAGGGCACTGGAGGTTACTCCCTTATGTGAACGGAAAGCTGATCGACAGTATTGTGGTGGAAGTGGAAAAAGGCACCTGACAAAGGTGCCCTTTTCTTTTCTAATGAAAAGTCCACACTAGGCTTTGCTCGAGCGCATCGCTTTTACACGTTTAATGTTTGCGTCAGTCAGGAAAGCCTTGTACTCATCTGATTCCATAGCGTAAAGGGCAACCTTTCCGTTCTGATCGTGATGGATTCCCCACCCGTAACGCTTTCCCAGCGATGATGTGCGAAGACAAGCTTGTCCTTTAGAGAAAAAAGCTTCCCGCGACGCTTGTTTTTCCTGATCGGGGATATGATTGCGCGCAGCAAAAACTTCGAATAATACATCTTCTTGCGTATAGCGGTATGGATGGTTCGCGATCATCTCATATTGAAGAACCGGTACGGTTATCGACTCTCCTTTTGCTTTGGGGATTTCCGCCTTGGATACGGGACAGTCCTCGGCTACTTCAATAAATACGTTATAGTGGTTATGATCTTTCATCTTTCTCCCTCCCGATTATTTTTGATCATCGCTCAATCCAGCCCGATTTAGGCTTCAATTCTATTATTATACATAACCTAGCAGTTTTTTACACGCAGCTGCGCGGTTTTTCCGGTCACTCCGATGTCAAAGCGTCAAGGTTTTTTATAAGTGTTTAATCCTTTGATATGGCAGAAGCAGGTTGTTATGATTTTGTAAGGAGAAGTTCCATCCATTCTCTTTGCAGAAGGGGCGAAAGATATGGTTGAAATAACCGCAGAAGTGGTACGACAGTTAATCGACAGCCAATTTCCGGAGTGGAGGGGATTGGAGATTGTGCCTGTAGAAAAGAGCGGACACGATAACCGCACTTACCGGCTGGGAAGCGAACTTACGGTTCGTCTGCCGAGTCATGAACGATACGCTTCGGCTGTTGAGAAAGAACAGATCTGGCTCCCGATTTTTAAGCCGCTGCTGTCCTTGCCCATTCCGGTTCCGGTTGCAAAAGGCGAGCCGACGGGACAATATCCCTTGCCTTGGTCCGTCAACCGATGGATAGAAGGCGAAACCGTCACCCATGCCAATGTTCGCGATGTAAACGGATTTGCCGAAGACCTCGCGGGCTTTTTGAAGGAACTGCAAGCGATCGATGCAAGCAGCGGCATGCCGGCGGGCGTTCAAAACTTTCATCGCGGAGGAAGCTTAGCGGTATACGATCCGGATACAAGAGCTGTCATTGACAACATATCCGGCCTTTACGATAAAACGCTCTTAACGGAAATATGGGAGCTTGCCTTGTCGACGAACTTCCAATCGGCACCGCTGTGGCTGCACGGTGACGTGGCAGTAGGCAATCTGCTTGTGCGTAATGGGCGGTTATGCGGGGTCATTGACTTCGGAACGATGGGCGTCGGCGATCCTTCAAGCGACCTCGTTATGGCATGGAATTTTTTTGATGATGAAAGCCGCGGCATATTTCTGAACGGCATGAACGTTGACCAGGATACGGTAGATCGCGCGCGCGGCTGGGCCTTGTGGAAAGCGCTCATCACCTATGCGTGGAATGAACCGGGCTCGGAGCTTTCGAATTGGGGAAAGCGTGTTATCGATGTTATTATTCAAGACTATAAATCGTAATAATCCAGGGGAGGGACGGTATGAAGCGGTACGCAAGTAGACAGCTCAGCGGAATTGTGAAGGGAAAGCGTACGGACTAATCGCCGCCTCCGCCGTCTCCCCCGGAGCTGCCGCCGCTGTCACCGCCGAAGCCTCCGCCGTTGTCGCTGCTCCCGCTGTCATTATCTCCTCCGCCCCAATCGTCAGAACGGTGATGGCGATCATCGCTATCGTAATCTCTGTCTCTATGGTCGGAGCTGTGAGGATAGTGGCTGCTTCCGATAAAACCGCTGTCGGAGCCGCTCCCGTGCCGAGATTTGCCCGAAGGACCAGACTTTCCTATCAAGCTGGATAATAACCCGAAACCAACAATAACGATAAAGATCACAATAAAAGTTTCCATCTTCATTTTGCCTCCCATCTTTTTCCATCTTACTCGAGTAAACGAAAGCTGGCAATTGGAAAACAGTGGTAACCAACGAAGCATATTATTTTATTTTCAATAGGTTAGGTGAAACATCCATCTCATTTTCGTACAATGAAGAGAAATGTGTTGGGGAGAAGGAAGTGCGGAAATGCTATTTCTTAAAGGAATGCTGCTGGATTTGTCCATCGCGGCGCCTGTCGGTCCGATCGGATTATGGTGCATGAGACAAACACTTCGTTACGGCAAAAGATATGGATTTGTTTCGGGGTTAGGAGCAGCGGCGGCAGATGCGGCCTACGGCTTGACAGCGGCTCTGGGCTTGTCAATCGTAACGCAGTTTCTGCTTCGCCACTCAGCCTGGATTCAACTGACAGGCGCTATGTTTATAATCTACCTTGCATACAAAACGTTGAAGTCGCCTGTTCAAACGGATTGTTCGGATGGACCTGCAAAGCATGCAAGTCTTCCTCAAGCCTTTCTAACGACCTTCTTTCTTACCTTAACGAATCCAATGACGATTCTGTCATTCATCGCGATTTTTGCGGGAATGGGAGCAGGGTGGGCGGGCCAATCGCCGCTGTTGCTTGTGGTAGGGGTATTCGCGGGATCTGCGGTTTGGTGGCTGCTGCTAGCTTATTTGGTCGGATGGCTGAGAGAACGGCTTAACGCCAAATTGATGCGGTCTATTCAAATCGGTGCGGGATTGGTTTTGTTCGGTTTCGGAGCCTACAGCCTGCTAAACGTCATTTCACCATTATGATCTGCCGTTCAGTCCTTAAAGCGATTAAACATTAATAGGATAAATCGTTTAAGGCGCCCAATTGGTAAAATGCCCACTCCATTTCTGCCTAATTGAATAGACTGCTATCATCATAGAACGATGGGCAGGGAACGAAGGATGGCGAAATCCGGCGACGATAACGGCAAGTTTTTTTCCGCGGATGACCTGGCCTTGTTGGCTGCTGTTGTCGTAGTCATCGGCGATATACTCGCATTATGGGCCGTCATTGCGGCAAGACAAGAGGATGGGGAAGATGAGGAAGACGAATCATTGGCTGCCGTTCAAAGCTCGAGGGGGAAGCGCAGGAAGAAAAAGTCTTCGTAGCGCTTCCTTTAGATTCGAATAGCTATTCGGTGTCTTGCGTTAAATCGCATTTATTTTGTATAAATTTGATTTGATTCCGAAGATGATTGACTTGGTCCTGCCATTGCTTTGTTTTTTCCTGTGTCCCGTTTTCCAATGCTTCTAATTGGCTCATGAGCTCCGGCAAATCGGTTGAAGCGTTCGCGCAGTCGTACTGGCTGTTCAATTGCGTCATCCATTTCATCTCCTTATCCATAATCGCTAAGCCAGGGGTCAGATTACTCCGATACGTAGTGTTTGTAACGGGAAACAGAATATGCGCGCCATCGGATAGACTATTTTTTCCCTTTCCCGCATAGAAGGATAGAAAGGGCGGAGGAGGCGATCTAATGGCTGAGTATTATGCGTTCTTGGCAATCTGGGTTCTCGGCTTGTTCGGCTTAATTGGCGTTTGCGTCGGATTATTGGCGAAGCTCCTTACACATGATTCCAAGGCTTATGACGAAGCCTTTGTATGGATGCGCAAGATCAAAGATTAATGGAATAGAAGCGCAGGTCCCATGACATACTAAGCTTGGCTTTAATATTTTTGGGCCAAGGAGGGTATCAGCATGAATACATTCGACAATAGTCAGCTTGGTCAAACCGGAAACAACCTTCAGAACGGAGATACGAGAGAGCGAATCGTTGCGGTGCAAAAAAACGGGGACGGCGATTTAACCGCGTTCAAAACGTCTTCCGGCCGTGAGCTCGATTACACGACTGCGCTGCAGGAAGTGCAGGCGGGACGTATCGCCGGGGTTAACGCTTTCAAAGGCAGAGACGGAGAAACCTATATCCGAGGCGACGCGGATGGCGACCCGACCAATAATTTAGACAATTTGCCTATGTTCTAGGCAACATAACAAACCGGCACTTCAGCCTAAAAAGCTGAGCGTGCCGGTTTTTTTTGCGGTTAAATATCGTACCGCTTGCGCTGCTCGACGAAACGCATTCGGCCGGTTTTGCCTTTATATTGTTCCATCGCATCTCCGTAATGCATCAGCCAAGTCTTCTCTTGGATCGCTTCCGGCAGCGTCAGCAGCTGCTCCAGGCTCGCATGCACGACGCCGGGCGATTCCAACTGACAGTCGTGGTAGATCGTTTCGATTCCTTCATCCACTAACGCCTGCAGCAGATTACTATCAAATTTCATATCTGCGGAGTAAAAAAAACGCTCATTGAAAACAAAAGAGAAGCTCGCTTTTCCGGCAATATGTTTCGTCTGGATAAGCCGCACGTTTAGTCCTTTAGCCAGCTCGTAGGTCTCGCCGGCTTTCAGCGGCCGCACCTCGAAAAAGTCCGATAAGCTGTTTAAGCTCTCCTGCGTCAAGCCGCCGCGCAGCGTAGATTCCCAAATCGGCTGCACCAGCTCCTCCGCAATGTACAGCACCGGCTTGCGTTGGTAGCGGAACATCATCTGGAAAGCCAGCTCCTCAAGCCCCCCGACATGATCGCCGTGAATATGACTGATAAGTACAGCGTCGAGCTGAGCGAAATCGAGTCCGGCTTCATGCAGCGCTTTAGGCAATGTGATGCCGCAGTCCACCAGCAGGCGGAAGCCATTCGCTTCAATTAGAGCGTTATTGTTGTCATATCGCTTCGCGAACGCGCTCCCGGTTCCGATCATTGTAATTTGCATGTTGTCCCATCGCTCCTTCTGCATAGGGTTCGTTAAAACCAATGTAACAAAATTTTTGGTCGAAAGCGAATTTTAGAAGCACAATGGCCTATTCAGGCATACAATGTCACAGCTAAGCAGCAAGTGAAAAGGAGATGGCGGGCATGAGCAAAAGCAAAGGCGCAAAAGGGAAAGCGGCGAAAGGCAAGCAACAGCTTCCAAGCGAGCGGAAGCAAGCGTATTATAAGCTGGTGCTTTCGAGCACATGCGAGGTGTGTAAAACGCCATGCGCAAAAGGGATGCGCTACTATGCAAAGATGCAGGAGCCTGGCGCAGTAGGTAAAGGCGTACCTTGTCCTTTAACCAAATCGTACGGGTAATTGCCCGAAATCAGGTAAAACATTTCCCAGGCAAGCGCACATTTCAACAGCATTTGACAATCAGCCAATCATTTGATCTCAGCAAAAAATATTTTCCTGTCCAACGCAACTTTGTGAAGCAGCAGGAGTATAACCTTACATCCAGAATAACGGATGGGGGTTATTGCAGCTATGAAATTCAGGAAGGTAGCGATATGGCTGGTGCTGCTAAGCTTGTGCGGAGGCACGATCATATTTGCTAGTGACGCTGCTCAGAGAGTTAGGGTCATATTGAATGGCAGCAGCCTAGACGAAAGCGGCGTTATTATAGACGGTAAAACGTATTTGCCGCTTCGAGAGCTTGTGAGCTCGATGCATGCGATTGTCGATTGGGACAATGCCAATAAACGGGCGACGATCTATAAACCGAATGTACATATGTTCCTCTACAATAAAGGAAACAGTCCATTTGGCGTTGTCGAGAAGGGCTTCCAAGGAAAAATCAAGGTGTTCTCGCAGATCGATAATTTGCAGACCAAGATCGATTCGGTCAAAATCGCAATGGTCGATCCTTATGGCAAAGAAAAGACGATTCAGTCTAAAAATGTCGCTTCCGAAATGAAAGACAAAGATATTTTCTGGTTTGTATCCGAGGAATTCGATTATAAATTTGAATTCGCCGGTCAATATACGCTTCGCTTTTATTTAAAGATGGAAGGCTCGGACGAATGGTCGGTTGTATCCGAGAAGCAAATTCCGTCCAGAACTTAATCGCGTAAATGAAAAGACGGACCCCGATGAATAGCGGGGTCTTTCGTTTGACCGCAAATAGCCCGACATGGTACGATGGGCTCGTAGCATTTTAACTAATTGAAATGGGGTAACAAACATGAGCGAGCATAACCATGAGCACGGCGAGAATTGCGGTTGTGGACATGATCATGAGCATGAAGAGCATGTGTTTATCGTAACAAACGATGAAGGCGAAGAGCGCGAGATGGTAATGGTCTACACCTTCGAATCCGAAGATAATGTATATGCAGTCCTGCTTGATCGTCAGGATCCTGAGCAAGACGGCGTTATTTTCCGCATTGAAGAAGAGAACGAAGAAGCGTTCCTGGTCGGCATCGAGGACGACGAGGAATGGGACCGCGTAGCCGCGATCTACGAAGAAATCGCTCGCACGGAGAACGAAGGTAAAGAATAATCCCGTTTTTCATGTGACATGACGAGGGGCCCCCTGAACGGCAGCAATGCCGGACCGGGAGCCCCTTTTCTTATTTTCTCGGATTGTAGTAGACCGTTCTGCCGTTAAACATCGTGAGCTCAGCAAGCCATGACTTGGCGATGTACTTGCACAGCTCGTTCGCCTTAGATTTGTCGCCGTGCGTGGATTCGTCGGGAAGCACGACCTGGACGCATTTTGCGGGTTCCCCGCTTACGCTGGCCGTTTCACCGATTCCCATAATGATGTGTTTGTATTGCGACGTGATGCCTTTCAAGTAGAACCACCGCTCATCCCCTTTGGATTCGATCGTATAGGGGAACGCGGCTCTCTCGTAATCCCAGCCGAGCTGCTCGCCGGTTCGAGAGGTTTGTTCACGGTAACGGTGAAGCGCATCCTGGACGTCCTGAAGCGTTATATCTTGGTTTTTGGAGCCTGCAACCAGCTTAATATAAGCACTCTGACTCATCGCCAAACACCTCCAGCGTCATCTTAACATGGGCTGGAATTGTTTACAACTGATTGAGCGCATTTAGGAAATCGCCGATTCTTCCACGATTACTTTGACGAATTCGATGCTGCGGTCTTCAGGTCCCTTCACCGGAAGGCCGACCTCTACATGATCGACGATGTAATCGATATTTTTTTGCGAGATGACTTCGCCCGGGAGCAGGATCGGAATGCCCGGCGGATAAACATAAATAAACTCCGCGATAATGCGGCCTGCGGATTCCTTGAACGGGATAACCTCCGTTTCACCGTAAAAAGCGTCGCGCGGCGTAAGCGAAAGCTGAGGGATATCCGGAATTTTCACAACAAGCTCTCTCGATTCAGCGCCTTCATAGAAAGCCTCGGATAAGCCTTTCAGCGCCTCCACTAATTTTGCGACGGTGTCATAGGTATCGCCAGGCGTAACTAAGCAAAGAATGTTATACATGTCGCTTAGTTCGATTTCTACGTTATAATGCTCGCGGAGCCAATTCTCGGTTTCGTAGCCGGTAATGCCGAGATGGCGGACATGAACGGTAACTTTGGTCGGATCATAGTCGTAGGTCGCCTCGTCGCCGAGAATATCTTCGCCGAAGCAGTACAGACCCGGAATTTCATTAATTTGCTGCCGGGCGCTGTGCGCAAGCGCGATGGCTCTCTCCGCGATATCACGGCCGTTTAAGGCCAAATTGCGGCGGGAAGTATCCAGCGACGCAAGCAAGATATAAGAAGTGGACGTCGTCGTCAGCATGCTGATCACGGTTTGGACGCGCTGCGGATTAATAAGCCCTTTGCGGACGTTGAGCACAGAGCTTTGCGTCATCGAACCGCCAAGCTTATGCACGCTTGTCGCCGCCATATCGGCGCCGGCTTGCATCGCCGACATCGGCAGCTTGTCGTGGAAGTGAATAAGCACGCCATGCGCTTCGTCGACCAATACCGGTATATCGTAGCTGTGGACGAGATCTACGATTTCTTTCAAATTCGCGCAAATGCCGAAGTAAGTCGGGTTGATGACCAGCACCGCTTTCGCGTCCGGATGCTTCTCCAGCGCTTTGCGTACCGAGCGGGTCGTAATGCCGTGGTCAATGCCGAGCTTGTTATCGCGCGCCGGCGAGATGAAGACAGGTCTGGCGCCCGCGAAAATAATGGCGGACATGACCGATTTATGTACGTTGCGCGGAACGATAATTTTATCGCCGGGCACGCAAACCGACATGATCATGGTCATGATGGCGCCGCTGGTGCCTTGTACCGAGAAATACGTGTAATCGGAACCGAAAGCGTCCGCGGCAAGCTTCTGAGCTTCCTCGATTACGCCCGTCGGCTGATGCAGGTCATCAAGAGGCGCTATATTTATGAGATCGATCGACATCGCGTTGTCGCCGATAAATTCACGAAACTCGGAGTCGCTTCCTATGCCTTTCTTGTGTCCCGGGATGTGGAATTGAACGGGATTCTGCTCCGCGTGCTTGCGAAGCGCAGTGAAGAGCGGGGTTTTTGTATGGTCCATCGCTATCATCCCTGCCTTTCATGAGATGTACAAACAAAGTAGAGTATAACAAAAACAAGGGGGAATGCAAGCGGATTATTCGCCGCTTCGATAGGCGGCAAAGCCGCTTAAAGCATTTGTTCTTGAATTGTTCAAACATGGCTTGTTTCAACTTATGGTACGATAGTTTGGTGGAGGGATCTCAGCATGAAAGATACACGTCTTGCCATTGTTATGGCGATACTAATGATTACGTTTATAGGGTTCGGCATTATCATCCCGGTTATGCCGGAAATTATTCAAGAAGCGGATCCTAGCGGCGCGGAGCTGCACACGGGGAGGATGCTGGCGCTCTACTCGGCGATTTCCTTTATTCTGTCTCCGTTCTGGGGCACTTGGTCGGACAGGCTCGGCAGGAGACCGATTATTTTGACCGGACTTATCGGTTTCTCGGCGAGCTTCCTGCTATTCGGACTCGCGGGGGATAATCTGACGCTTATGTATTTGTCCCGCGCGCTAGGCGGATTATTTTCGGGAGCGGTCGCCTCCGTTATCGTCGCTTATGTCGCGGATATTACGCCGCCCGATCAGCGGACAAAGGGAATGGGGCTCGTCGGGATGTCCATCGGACTGGGCTTTACGTTAGGCCCTGGCTTCGGCGGCTTGCTCAGCGTCATATCGCTGCAGACGCCGTTCTATGCGGCTTCTGCGTTAGCCCTGATCACCTTTGCGCTTGCTTCTTGGAAGCTGAAGGAATCGCTTCCTCCGGAGAAGCGCAGAAAGACGAGCGAGAAGCGGGTTTCCCGCTGGACCGCTTTCCAAGGTCCGCTCAAATATTTGTACGTGCTCGCGTTTTTTGTAACGTTTACGCTTGCCGGCATGGAGGCGACGCTTCAGTTCTTCGGGATGAAACGGTTCGACGTAACGCCGCTTCAAGTCGGTCTGCTCTTTTTTGTATGCGGCTTAGTCGGGGCGCTAGTGCAAGGCGGCGTTGTCAGACGGAGAATTAAAAAAGGCGAGGAGACCAAGTACATCGTGATCGGATTGATCGTATCGGCGCTAGGATTTTTCCTGCTGCTGTTCGCGCATTCTTTATGGTGGGCGATCATGTCGCTTGCGATTTTCGGGATCGGCAACGCGCTCATCCGCCCTTGCGTCACTTCGCTCATTACGCAAAAAACAAAAGTCGGCCAGGGCGTCGCGTCGGGACTCAGCTCGTCGATGGACAGCCTGGGAAGAATCGCGGGGCCGCTGCTGGGATCGATGCTGTTTACGGTGCAGCTTGGATTGCCGTATTTGATCGGCGGCATCCTGTGCGTGGCGGCTCTGCTGCTCGTCCTGCAGTTCCGGCGGCTGGACGCAAAGGAGCAAGGGCAGCAGGCTCTAACGAACGAATCCTAATAGAAAGACGCGAAGCGGCCGGCTTCGCGTCTTTTTTAGCTGCGCTGCAGCATTCCGAGAAGGCGCCGCTCCGCTTCGGGCCACTCCTCGTCCAAGATGCTGTACACGACATAATCGAGCCCATTGTATTTTTTTCGCAGCACGCCTTCCTTTTTCGCCCCGAGACGTTCGATTGCGGCCTGCGACCTGCTATGCGTCGTCGTTGTAATCAATTCGACGCGGACTGCTTTCCATGTCTCGAACGCGTTTTTCAGAAGCAAATATTTGCACTCCGTATTGACCATCGTTCGCCACACGTCAGGCGTATACCAGGTCCACCCGATATTTAAATTCCGATTGGGCTTCGATATTCTTAAGTACCGGGTTGTCCCGACCAATCGATCCAGCTTCTTGTCATACACCGCATACGGAAACGACTCGCCGCTCTCTCTCGCGGTTAATGCCGCCTGTACAAAATCCCGCATTTCCGTCTCGTTATGAATGGTTAGAGGGAGGTTCTCCCATATAAGCGGCGATCTTGAACATTCGAATAATGCTTCAGCATGCTCGAGCTTAAGGGGCTGTAACCGCACACGTTCGCCTACCAAACTCGCAAAATCCATTTCGTCACCCCTGTCATTGATTGGTCGGCAGCTTAGACTCCTTCCCAATTCGACGTCCTCCTATGGTTTCCTTCTCCTTGGACGCTGCCCGTCTTAAGTCGTAGACGTCTTCCGCCTTGCGATGAGGTTGAAATACAGACCTCAGACGTTTTTCCGAGCTTCTTCCAGCCTTTATGATGGGATAGACAAAGAGACTAAGTGGATAAGGAGCTTGAGAGAAAGTGATGAACAAAGTGACAGAATGGTCATTCCGGAACAAAGCGGCCATCATCTTGCTGGTCGTAATGGCGCTCGCAATGGGCGCGATGAGTTATTTTAGGCTGCCGATGGAGTTTCTGCCTTCCGCGGATAATCCGCAGGTCGTCATTACCGCGATCGGCCAAGGCAGCAGCGCCGGCGCAATGGAGAAGCAGGTAACGAACCCGCTGGAGGAAGCGGTTATGTTCGTCAAAGGGAAAACGTCGATGTTCTCGACAACGGGAGACGGCTATTCGCAAGTCACCGTCAATTTCGATTCCAAGACAAATATGAAGGAAGCGAAAACGGAGATCGAAAGCGCGATTGCGGGAGTGCCGCTGCCTTCGAATGTGATGAAGCCGTTTGTGACGCAGCTAAATACGTCGATGATTCCGATCGGCTGGGTGTCCGTTTCATTGGAGGAAGAGCTAAGCAGACAGGAGAAGGAAGCGAAGCTCGATCTCATCGTGAGCGAACTGAAGGCGATCGAAGGCGCGGGTCAAATTTCCGTCTCCGGCCGTTCTGAGACAATCGTTACCGTGCAGCCTGACGCCGAAAAGCTTCAAACAGCTGGGGTGCCCGTTCAATCGTTAATGGGCGTGCTGCAAGGAAGAGGCGTCTCCGCCTCGCTTGGCGCGCAAATCGTTGACGGAGCAGCCGCCAATGTAAATCTGGTCGATGACATTACGGATATGGAGACGTTAAAATCGCTGCCTGTAGCGCCTGGCGTAACGCTGGCGGACGTAGCGGACGTGCAAGTGAGCAGCAATCAGGAAAGCGTAAGCCGAATGAACGGCAAAGACGCTGTCATGATGACGGTCTCCAAAGCTGCTGACGCAAACGCCGTCGCGGTCGGGGAGCGAATTGAAGAGAAGGTGGCTGAATTGAACGAAAGCGATTCGGCGGTTGAGGCGGATGTGCTGATCAGCACGTCGGAATCCGTCGTGCAATCCGTGAACAGCATGCTGCGCGAGGTGCTGCTTGGCGCGCTTTTCGCGACGATCGTCATTCTGCTCTTCATGCGGAATGTGAAAGCGACGCTTGTTACGATCGTGTCCATTCCGCTGTCGCTCGGCATTACGCTCTATCTGCTGCAGCTGTCCGGCGTATCGCTTAACATTATTACGCTCGGCGGCGTTGCGGTTGCCGTTGGACGTCTGGTCGACGATAGTATCGTCGTTATCGAAAATATATACCGCAGACTGCAGCGCGAATCGTTTTCGGTTAAGCTGGTGACGGACGCGACGAAGGAAGTGGCGTCTGCGATTACGTCCTCGACGATCGTTACGGTTGCCGTGTTCCTGCCGATGGGATTGCTGCGAGGCTCCCTTCAAGACTTCCTGCTGCCTTTCGCCTTGACGGTTACGTATTCGCTCCTAGCGTCGCTCGTCGTCGCCCTGACCGTCGTGCCGCTCCTAAGCGCCATCCTGCTGAAAGGAACGAAGGAAGCGGGGCACAAAGGCTCGCCACGCTTCTCGGCATTCGTTGCCTGGTGCTTGAAGCATAAATGGCTCCCGCTTACCCTCTCCGTTGTGCTGCTGATCGGTTCCGTCGGCGCTTACATCGCCATGCCGAAAGGCGCGCTTGATTCATCGAGCGCGGAGAATGTCAGCGTCGAGATGCAGTTCCCCAGCGACGCGCCATATGAGGAAGTGTTGAAGGGCGGAGAGACGCTCGAGCGCTTCATAACGGAACGTGATGACGTAGAGTGGGTCATGATGACGCTGGGCAACAGCTCGGAAAATGCGGAGTTCGGGTCGATCGTATCGCCTACTCTCGTGAGCTACATCGTCGATATGAAGGAAGGCGCGGACGCGGAAAGCTTCATGGAGGCGGTGCGCGGGCAAAAAGCTCAGTTCAGCGATGCGGACCTGCAGGCGAACGCCGTAGATTTGATGATGGGCGGAGGCTCTTCTACGATCTATATGGATGTTACGGGCGAGGATGAAGAAATGCTGTCGGAGGCGGCCCGGAAAGCCGCAGACGCGGTCTCGGGCATCGATGGCGTGCTGAAAGTAGAAAGCAATCAGGAAGAAATGAAGCCCGTCTACACGTTTGAGCTGGATCCGGAGCTGGCGAGAGGCGAAGAAGTCGCGATGCAATTGCATAGCTTATTGAATCCGATGCCGATCGGCCAGATCAAGGTGGAGGGCGAAGAGACGCCGGTTATGCTTCAGCCTGTCGCAAGTCCGGGCTCGGAAGCGGAGCTTGCCGGATTAACGGTCATGACGGACGCGGGTCCGAAAGCCGTCACGGATATTGCGAAGCTGACGAAAACGGAGCAAGCCGCGCTTGCTTATCATAAAGACGGGGAGACGTACATTCGCGTGACGGCGAGCGCCGATCCGAAAAAGCTGTCCGTTGTGGGAGACGAAATAACGAAAGCGATTGACGGCATCGAGCTTCCGGACGGAGTGGAAATTTTGGTAGGCGGGGCGTCTGCGGAGCAAATGGAGGATTTCGCGGATTTAGGAATGACCGCGCTTATTTCCATCGGCATTGTTTATCTGATCATGGTGCTCACGTTCAAAACATTACGAGCGCCGCTGGCCATCATGATTTCGCTTCCGCTGGCCGCAATCGGCGCGGTAACGGGTCTTCTCGTATCCGGCGTAACGCCCGACTTTACGGCGATGTTCGGCGCGCTCATGCTGATCGGCATCGTCGTAACGAACGCGATCGTGCTGATCGACCGCGTGAAGCAGAACGAACAGACGATGAGCGTGCGCGACGCGCTTGTCGAAGCGGCGGCAACCAGAATGCGGCCGATCGTGATGACGGCGCTGGCCACGATCTGCGCGATGCTTCCGCTCGTGTTCGGAAGCCATGAATCGGGCAGCATCGTCTCGCAAAGCCTTGCGATCGTAGTGATCGGCGGTCTGGCGGCTGCGACGCTCCTGACGCTGATTATCGTGCCGTGCGTCTATGAGCTGCTGTTCTTCCGCAAGTCGCGGAAGGAAAGAAAGGCGCAAATGACACAAGGCTCAGCTGAAGCTGCCGTTGCATTGGAGTAGAAAAGAGAAGGCCTTGCTCGCGGATTTGCGATCCGCGAACAAGGCCTTCGTTTTCGTGCTAATAGGAACATGCAAGCCTGTAGATCGGCATAAGCTGTTCGTAAGTCGCTGCCGCGAACTGAAGCAAAGCATCGCCATTGTGAAGCAGCGGATCGTCGGCCTTGATGTGGCGGCCGATCAGAAGCTCCGCCTTTTGCACGTCGCGGAACCGGATGAGAGCCGCTTCCCAGTCCGTATCCGACATGTCGCGGACGTTCGAGCAATCTTTTTTCATATGATCCATAGACAGCACATAATCTTGCGGTACGGCGGCGGTCAGCTCGTCCAGATTGTTCAGTAAGCCTGCGGCGATGTTCTTTTTGTTCGGCACCTCGTAGATGAGAGCAAGCCACAGGAACAGGTGGTCGTCGAACAAGCCCAACTGGAAATGGGGATACGCTTTATAGCCTCGCTTGTTATCGCAGATCGCAAGCCAAGTATCCTTGGGCGGATTCACCTTGCGGCGCGCGTGCCTGGCGATATGCAGAAACATCTCTTTGCCTGCCAGCGGCGCAAGCTCCGCTGTCAATCGTTCTCCAATCCCGCGGAATTTAGGCTGGATCAGCGTTTGAATGCCTTGCATGCGTTCCTCAAGTCCTTGCAGCTGGAATACTTCAAAATCCGCTGATGTAAAGCCCGCTAACGCGGACGGTGTAGTAGAAGTTATCGTCATCGGAATACTCCTTCGCCTAATCTTGATGAGAGGTAATATCAATTTAGAATGATTATAACATAGACGACCTGTTTTTGTTCACCCGTTTTTTAGGCGGGTTTAACAAAGGGCGGCAATCTCGGAAAATTAGTCAATAATCCAAGTTGCCAGAACATATGATGGAGTATAAGATATTGATAAGAACAAATTTTCAGAACATTTCGTCAACTGTTTACTATTAAGGGAGGGATTGCCGTGAACAAAAGCTATGAAGTCGAATATTGCAATTTGGAGCTGCGTTTTGAGCGCCGGCAAATCCAGAATCTCATCCGTGATCTTATTCAGGAAGGGTACTCCTTGTATTGGAGCGAAACGGAGGGGCAGTTTCTCGTATCGATTCGAACGGGGCGCAAGCTTGTAAAGCTGCATTTCCAACGCATGAACAACCGGTACAAAATTGTGGGCGATTATGTCATCAAGGATGAAAAGCTGTCTGAACTGCTGGAAAAGCTGATTAATGACACACGCGGACATGCGGTCGTAAAGCGGATCAAGGATCGTCAAATCGTCATTGAGAACATTATGTTCGGCGAGATTATACGACTTGTGGAGGTGTCAGGTATGGAGCATCGCATTATTTATCAGAAGAAACCTTTTGTCACGATAGAGGAAATGATCAAGGCGTTTCAGTCCAAACGCGCGGAGGAGCGAGCGGTCGTTCTTCGTTACGAGCTCGATTATGAGCTTTCCGTTCTGCATGAAGCTTTGGAGGCTAAAGACGAGGAAGCGGTTACATTGTCGAAGGAGCGGCTCATGGCGCTTCGATCCGAGATGCTGCAGCTGGAGCTGTAACGAATGAGCGAACCCCATCCTAGCGCCTTATAAAACGGCCTTATATCCGTGATGATCTTCGCGGAATATAGGGTCGTTTTCGTTGTGAAGCGGCCTGCTATAAGAAAAACTTTTGGATTCTGTTAGTAAAACTGATGCGGGACTGCGACATTTTTCCAAGCAAAGAGTTTTCATATCGAACCAAAAGGAGTAGAATATAGCTATTGTGATTAAATAAATTAGACGAAGGATGGAAGAACCAGATGTCAAAACAACAAATTGGCGTTATCGGAATGGCCGTCATGGGTAAAAATCTGGCCCTTAATATTGAAAGCAAAGGATTTACGGTTTCCGTATTCAACCGTTCCCGCGAGAAGACGGACGAGCTCATGAAGGAGGCTGCCGGCAAAAAACTGGTGCCTACATATACGATTGAGGAGTTTGTTCAATCGCTCGAGACACCTCGCAAAATTTTGATCATGGTGCAAGCCGGAGCAGGCACAGACGCAACAATCGACTCCTTGGTGCCGCATCTGGATCAAGGCGACATTATTATCGACGGGGGCAACGCATACTTCCCTGACACGCAGCGCCGCAGCAAGGAGCTGGAAGCGAAGGGCTTCCGTTTCATCGGCACTGGCGTCTCCGGCGGCGAAGAAGGCGCGCTGAAAGGGCCGTCCATCATGCCTGGCGGCCAGAAATCCGCATATGAGCTGGTTGAACCGATCTTAACGGCAATTTCCGCGAAAGTCGGCAACGACGCTTGCTGTACCTACATCGGACCGGACGGCGCCGGCCACTACGTGAAGATGGTTCACAACGGCATCGAATACGGCGATATGCAGCTGATCTGCGAAGCGTACGACCTGCTGAAGAACGTTCTGGGCGTAACAACCGAAGAATTGCATGAAATCTTTACAGAGTGGAACAAGGGCGAGCTTGACAGCTATCTGATCGAGATTACGCGCGATATTTTCTCCAAGTACGATCCGGAGACAGGCAAGCCAATGGTTGACGTCATTCTGGACTCCGCGGGCCAGAAGGGCACAGGTAAATGGACGAGCCAAAGCTCTCTTGATCTAGGCGTTCCATTGTCCATTATTACCGAATCCGTATTTACACGCTTCCTGTCCGCGATGAAGGAAGAGCGCGTAGCGGCAAGCAAAGTGCTGAAAGGCCCTGCGAAAGCGCCGTTCCAAGGCGATAAGGCAGCGTTTATCGAAGCGGTTCGCAAGGCGCTCTTCGCGAGCAAAATTTGCTCGTACGCGCAAGGCTTCGCGCAAATGCGCGCAGCGTCCGAAGAGTACGGCTGGGATCTTCGTTACGGCGATATCGCGATGATCTTCCGCGGCGGCTGCATTATCCGCGCCCGCTTCCTGCAGAATATCAAGGACGCGTACGACCGCGATCCAGAGCTGCGCAACCTGCTGCTTGACCCGTATTTCCAAAATATTGTGGAATCGTACCAAGGCGCATGGCGCGAGGTTGTCGCGACAGCCGTTACAAACGGCGTGCCGGTTCCGGCGTTTGCAAGCGCGCTGGCTTACTTCGACAGCTACCGCACAGAGCGTTTGCCGGCCAACCTGCTGCAAGCGCAGCGCGACTATTTCGGCGCTCATACGTTCAAACGCGTCGACAAAGAAGGCACGTTCCACTTCAACTGGCTGCAATCCTAAGAGGTGCGCCTAGCTTTCGGGAATTAACCCGTGAGCCGCTTGTTTCAGCCAAAGCCGCAGCCGATCGGCCTCCTGTTCGCAGTATGCCCTGCGCTGGATGAGCGCCATCGCGGCTTCGGCAAAGTATAGAAAGTTTTGCATCAAGCGTGGCTGCGACAGACCCATTAACGATGGATCTTCGTCAGCCACCTTTTTTTTGATGTAACCCAGCATCCAAATGACATCGTCTCGGCAAAGCGGATGCTCCGGGTCCAATATTTTTTTGATTCGCAGGTTAGTGGGATGCGGCGGGCTCGAAAAAGCTTCGCTGGGCATGGCAGTCACTCCGTTCATAAATAGGCATCAAAGCGTATCATTATCATCCATACGGCTTATTCCACTTTTTTATACCTCGCGCCGGCAAAAAAATGATATGATAGGGAAAATATTGCCCCCGGACAGGTTCAAGAGTAAGGAGGTTCGAAGGTGGCTCAGCTCAAATCAGATCGAAAGCTGATCTTAATCGGTTTTATGGGAACGGGGAAATCCAGCGTCAGCCGATTGCTGGCGGATAAACTCGGATGGCCGAGAATCGATTCGGATGAAGAAATCGAACAGGCCGAAAACCGAAAGATTTCTGAAATATTCGAAAGCGACGGCGAAGACGGGTTCAGGCAAATCGAAACGCAGGTGTTAAATAAACTGCTGACTTCTGCCGAGCCCGCTGTTATCGCGACTGGCGGAGGAGCCGTTCTGCGCGAGCACAATCGCCGCATGATGCTGGAGAACGGGTTTGTGGCAGCTCTGCACGCAAGTCCGGAGCAGATTATTGCGAGAGTGGAGGCGGACACCGCAAGACCGCTCCTGCAAGGAGATCTGCACCAACGTGTTCATATGCTATTGGAGAAGAGAAGAGGCGTTTACGACTTCGCTCATTTGTCTGTGGATACGACAAAGCTGACGGTGGATGAAGTGGTAGACCGAATTTTGAAAGCATGGAATCAATTTTCCTAATACAATCAATCCTATACTAAAGGAGACCGACGAAGATGGATGTAATCGTAACGCCGACACCCCGGCTGATGGGTAGAATCGAGGCGCTGTCCTCCAAAAACTACACGACGCGCTACCTGCTGGTAGCCGCGCTTGCGGAAGGAACAAGCACGATTTATTATCCCGCCCACAGCGAGGACAGTGACGCAATGCGCCGCTGCATCCGCGATTTAGGCGCAGTTGTAGAGGAAGACGACGAAAAAATCGTAATTACGGGCTTTGGCCGGAACCCGAAGCCGGTTGAGACGCTTGACGTTGGCAACGCCGGCGCCGTCCTGCGTTTCTTAATGGCGATTGCGGCTCTATGTCCGGACGTTACCTTCATTAACCGTTATCCGGATTCTCTCGGCAAGCGGCCTCATCATGATTTAATTGAATCGCTCATCAGCATGGGCGTTACGATTGAGCATAACGAAGGCAAGCTCCCGATTACGATCAAGGGCGGCCAGCCGCGCGGCGGACATATTCAAGTATCCGGCAATATCAGCTCGCAGTTTTTGAGCGCGCTGCTGTTCTTAACGCCGCTCTTGGAGGAAGACAGCGAAATCGAAGTGCTGCATGATTTGAAGTCTAAGGTCGTTGTTGGCCAAACGCTTGAAGTGCTGGAGCAAGCCGGCATCGTCATCCATGCCGATGAGGACTATATGCGCTTCCGCGTACCGGGACGCCAGCGTTACGAGGCGAAAACCTACTATGTGCAAGGCGATTATCCAGGCTCCGCCGCCATTCTAGCGGCTGCAGCCGTTACGGATTCGGACGTCACCGTGAACCGTCTCATGGAGAACAGCAAGCAGGGGGAACGCGCGGTTGTTGACGTGCTCCGCATGATGGACGTACCGCTTACGCATGAGAACGGCGTAGTGCACGTACAAGGCAACGGCAAGCTGAAGGCTGTGGAATTCGACGGCGATCACGCGACGGACGCGGTGCTTGCCATGGTGGCGGCAGCTGTGTTCGCGGAAGGAACGTCTCGGTTCTATAATGTAGAGAACCTGCGTTATAAGGAATGCGACCGCATCACGGACTATTTGAACGAGCTGCGCAAAGCAGGGGCTAACGTGGAAGAACGTCAGAGCGAAATTATTGTGCATGGACGTCCGGAAGGCGTAGAGGGCGGGGTTGACATCAATGCTCACTATGACCACCGCGTCATTATGGCGCTTACGGTCGTCGGTTTGCGCGCGAAGCAGCCGATTCGGATTCATGACGCGCACCATGTCGCGAAGTCGTATCCGATCTACTTCGACCATTTGAAGGCGCTTGGCGCAAATGTAGAATGGGTGGAAAGCGAAGCATAGAAATTTATTATACGGAAACAGAGGTGTAGCAAATGGCATTTCAAAATCCGGAAAGAGATCAAATCAGGGAAATATTGCGCGGCAGCGATACGATTGCCGTCGTAGGTTTATCCGATAATCCGGAGCGTGTCTCCTACATGGTATCCGAAGCGATGCAGAAGAAGGGCTACACCATTATTCCGGTCAATCCGAACGCGGACACGATTCTCGGTCAGAAAAGCTACGCAAAGCTTAGCGATATTCCCGTGCCTGTCGATATCGTGAATGTGTTCAGGCGCAGCGAGCATACCCCTCCTGTCGCGAAGGAAGCGGCTGATATTGGAGCCAAAGTATTATGGCTGCAGCTTGGCATCGAAAATGACGAGGCGGCTGAAATCGCTGAAGCGGGCGGTTTAACCGTCATTATGGACCGATGCATTAAGGTTGAGGACTCCATTCTCCTGCCTGAAGGAAAATCATCCAAAACCTGACGGTAATAAGAAAGCCGTCTATTCTCCACAATAAGAAAGGCTTCAATAGAGCAATCGGGCAGCGAATACTGCCTTGTTCTTTGAAGACTTACGCTTATTAATCGAGGAGGACATGACGTGAACCAATTTTCGCAATTCCAGGGCGGGCAGCAAGGCTTCCAAAACCAATTCCAGAACCAATCTCAATTCCAACCTTCCGGCTTTGTACAATCTCATTACCAAGGTCAATTGAGCCAACCGACTTTCGGCCGCCAAACGCAATCGATCGTCGGCGGTATTGGTTCCCAAAATAATCAACAATTTGGTTTCCAACAACAAACACCGGCATTCCAATCCTTTACGAACCAAGCTTTCACGTCGGGTCAGCAGGTACAAAGCCAGGCGAGCTCCCCAGCGACAGCGTTCGGCGATTTTGGTCCGGTAATCTCCCGCGTTGGCTTCCAAGCCGGCCGCGACGCTAGCCAAAACCAAATCGGCCAACAGTTCCAATCGACTGCGGGCTTTAACTCTTTCGGCAATGCTGGCTTTGCCGGCGGTTTCCAAAGCAACGCATCGCAAGGCTTTGGTCCGTCCCAAGTTCAGTCCTTTACACAGCAAAACCCTGTGTATAAGGCGACAAATGCCTACCAGCAAGATGGTCCGGTTATTGCCCAACTGGGATACCAAGCGAACAACTCCACTACGAGCTTCCGTTAATCGCGGAAACGTCTGAACCGAAAAGAATCATCAACGAGGGCGGGCCGATCGGCCCGTCTTTTATTTTGACAAATAGAAGACGAGAGCTTAACATCGTATTAGACAAACTGCGAGACAGCGCTTTCGCGGCGCTTTCAATTTCGGTCGAACATCGATGGAGGTCTGCCATGTCATTTATAGGAAATTTGCAGCAGTTAGGCAGAGCCTTTATGCTGCCTATGATTGTGCTGCCCGGCGCGGCGTTGTTTTTAAGCTTAAGCCAGCTGCCGTGGGATGTGCTCGGCTTACCCGGCATGTCCGATTATTTGCGGGCGGCCAGCGACACGATTTTTACGTATTTACCGTTTATTTTTGCGCTCGGCGTCGCATTGGGGTTAACCGGAAATGCCCTGGCGGCGGGTATGGCGGCGCTGGTGGGCATGATTATTTATACCGGCATTATTCGTTCTTCCGTTCCCGAGATCGAGCCCACCGTTCTAATCGGTGCTGTAATCGGCATTATATCCGGTTTCAGCCATGAACGATTTAAGGATTTGAAGCTGCCCGAATACATACAATTTTTTGGCGGGCCGCGATTTGTCCCTTTATTTGTAAGCTTTATTTCGCTGTTATTCGCCATAGGTATGGTAAATATAGCGCCTGAGCTGCAAGCGTTGCTCCTGGAGCTGGGCGATACGGTTGCATCCACAGGCGGCTTCGGCGTCTTTCTATACGGATTTATTCACCGTATTCTAACCGTATTCGGCCTTCACCATTTGGTGAGCCACGTGTTCTGGTTTCAAGTCGGGGGCTATGAGACGGAGTCAGGCCATGTGGTGTATGGCGATCTGCCGCGGTTCTTCGCAGGCGATCCGACGGCAGGAAGCTTTATGGCGGGCTTGTATCCCACGATGATGTTTGCGCTGCCTGCGATCGCGTTCGCGATTATCCATGAAGCGCGGGAAGATTTGAAGCCCAAAATTCAAAAAACATTTTTATACGCGGCGCTGGCATCGTTCCTTACTGGCGTTACAGAGCCTGTAGAATTTGCGTTTTTATTCGTTGCGCCATATTTGTACGTCGTACATGCGCTGCTAAGCGGCATCATCATGTGGGTGACCTACGAGCTTGGCATCTTGCACGGCTTCTCTTTTTCGGCTGGGGCCATCGATTTTGTCATTAATGAGCATCTGGCGACGAGAGGCTGGCTGCTGATCCCGATCGGCATTGTGACGGGCATCGTCTATTACTTCTTGTTCAGATGGGCGATCCGCAGGTTTCAAATCCCGACACCCGGACGCGAGGAAGGCTCGCAGCTGGATGAATGGGCGGGCGACATCCCTTACCGGGCGCCTCTCATCCTGCAAGCGATCGGCGGCAAACAAAATATCGTGCAGATGGAATCCTGCATTACCCGTCTGCGTTTGAAGGTTTCGAATGAGAAAGCGCTGGACATTAACGCGCTGCGCAATTTAGGCGCGGCTGGCGTCATCCGGCTTGGCGGCGGGCATGTGCAGGTTGTATTCGGCACGTTCTCCGAACTCATCCGGGAAGAAATGCTTAAAGCGATTCACCGCGATCAGCAGCAGGTGCTGTTCCACTCGCCGATGCAAGGACGTATGATACCGCTAGAGGAAGTGCCGGATCCCATCTTCGCCGGCAAGCTGGTCGGCCAAGGCGTTGCCTTCATCCCGGACAGAGGCGAGCTTGTGTCGCCTGTACAAGGTAAAGTTATTCACATCTATCCGACTATGCACGCCATCGGCATCAAAACCCCGGAAGGGCTTGAGGTGCTGCTGCATATCGGTATCGATACTTCTCGTTTAGCCGGGAAGCAGTATTTCCAGGCATTCGTGAAAGAAGGCGATGACGTGACGCCTGGCATGCTGCTTATCCGGTTTAACCTTCAGAAGGTGCGAAAGGAAAGCAAGTCGTTAGCAACGCCAATGGTCATCACCAATTCCGATCGGGTCCATTCCTGGCGTTACGCGCCGTTCAAAGCGGTGAAGAAAGGACAGTCATCGGTTATGTCAGTCGTACTTAAAGAGAGCAATGGTGGAGGGGAAACATCATGATTCAAGGGATAGGCGCCTCGTCAGGCATCGCGATCGGAAAGGCTTTTGTGCTGCCGAATTGGGAGTGGGAGGTACCCGATCAAAAAATAGACGTGTCGGACTTCGCGCGCGAATTCGAAAGAGTATACGAAGGCATCCGCACTTCCAAGCATGAGATCGAACAGATAAAAGATGAGCTGCGCGAAGTTGTCGGTTCGGAGGAGACGCATATTTTCGACGCGCATATTGCGATTCTGGACGACCCTGTCTTCATGAATGAGATTCAAGGGATTATTCAGCGCCAGTACAAAGCTGCCGAAGTCGCGGTGAAGGAAGCGATCGATCATTTCGTCACGATGTTTGACCTGCTCGACGATGACTACATGAAGGAGCGGGCACTTGATATCAAGGATGTCGGCAACCGCTTGCTGAAGCATTTGCTCGGCGTCCCGGAGGTCACGCTGCCGTCGGATACACAGCCTTTTATCCTTATCGCGAAGGAGCTGTCGCCTTCGCAGCTTGCCCATATCAATCCCGAGCATGTGCTTGGCATCGTAACGCTGGCCGGGAGCACGACGTCTCATTCCTCCATCATGGCAAGAGCGCTTGGCATTCCGCTTGTTGTCGGTGTCGAGCCGAAATTGAAGGAGCCGATTATTACCGGCCAAACGATTGTTGTGGACGGCGGTGCCGGTCATGTGTTTATCGATCCGGACGAAGCGGTGATTAAGCGGTATAACGACCTGCATGACAAGCTGGCAGAGGAAAAGAAGAAGCTCCAGCATATTGCGGACCGGCTTTCCGTCACACCGGACGGGAAGGCTCTGCGTCTTGAGGCGAATATCAGCTCGATCAAGGAGCTGGAAATTGCGCTGGCGAGCGGCGCGAACGGCGTGGGGCTGTTCCGGACCGAATTTCTGTATATGGATCGGAACCGGTTCCCGAAGGAAGAGGAGCAGTACGAAGTATACCGCAGCGTAGCGGAGAAGCTGTCCGGGGAACCGCTTGTTATTCGCACGCTGGATATCGGCGGCGATAAGCAGCTGGATTATTTCGAGCTGCCGGAGGAGGACAATCCGTTTCTCGGGTACCGGGCCATCCGCATATCGCTGGATCGAAAGGATTTGTTCAAAACGCAGCTGCGCGCCATATTAAGGGCAAGCGTGTTCGGGCAGGTCAAGCTCATGTATCCGCTTATCTCATCGGTTAACGAAGTGCAGGCCGCTAATGCGGTTTTGAAGGAAGCGATGGAGGAGCTAGAGCGCGAGGGGATTCCGTACGACAGAGGAATTAAGGTCGGCATCATGATCGAAGTGCCCGCAGCCGTCATGATCGCGGATCTGCTGGCGCAGGAGGTTGATTTCTTCAGCATCGGAACAAATGACTTGGTGCAATTTACGCTTGCTGTGGATCGGATGAATGAGGAGATTTCGCATCTATACGACCCTTTCCATCCCGCATTGATGCGCATGCTGATCCAAACGGTGGAGGCGGCAAAAAAATACGGGATAACAGTTGGCGTCTGTGGAGAGCTGGCTGGCGACTTGCGCGCGCTGCCCATTTGGCTTGGGCTCGATGTGGATGAAATCAGCATGTCGGCGCATTCGATCCTGCTGGTGAAGGAACGTCTGCTTGGCACGCACCAGAAGGAGAGTCGATTGCTGCTGCAGGAGCTGAAGGCCTGCCGGACGAGCGCGCAAGTGATTGAAAAGCTAGAGGCCTTTAAAAATGCGTTAGACACGAGAACAGCGAATGGTTAACCCATTCGCTGTTCTAATGCGTCTACAAATGCTTTTGCATAAGGCGGCAAATCCGGCGGTCTGCGCGCTGAAATGAGATTGCCGTCGACGACAACCGGTTCGTCGAACCAGATCGCGCCCGCGTTCTCCATATCGTCACGGATGCCAGGCGTGCTGGTCACCTTGCGCCCCGAAAGGATCTTGGCGGAGATCAGCACCCAGCCGGCATGGCAGATTTGTCCGATCGGCTTGCCCGCATCGTTCATCTCCCGAACGAGCTGAAGCACCTTCGGATAACGCCTGATTTTATCCGGGGCCCAGCCGCCCGGCACAAGCAGGCCATGAATCGTTTCGCTGCTTACCTCTTCGTAGGAAAGATCGGCTACAGCCGGAACGCCGTATTTGCCGATATAGGTCTTGCCCTTCTCCGGCGCGGCGAACAATACCGTTGCGCCTGCCTCCCGCGTGCGATAGACGGGATACCATAGTTCCAAATCTTCAAATTCATCATCCAGCAGGCAGACAACCGTCTGATTCTGCAGTGTCATGACGTTCCCCTCCATCCTATGAAATCCGTGAAAAAATATACATTCATATTGTAACGAAGGAGTATACATGAAGCAAATGGGTACTAGAAACGGAAAACAAGCAACAGATAAGCTTCGCATCATCCGCTTTATCCCCGCCATCGTATGGATGGCCGTTATTTTTGCCTTATCCTCGCGTACTGGCGACGAGCTGAACACCGTCCTTCCTTTATTTCAAAAGCTGTTTCCCGGCATGACTGATTTTAACTGGGGGCATTTCATCGCCTATTTCCTGCTTGCCGCAGCGTTCGATTACGGCTTTGGCGCGAGGGCTGACCGATTTGTCATGAAGCTTGTGCTTATTTTGCTGTGCGGCATTTACGGTGTAACGGATGAAATTCATCAATCTTATGTAGGCGGCCGGATGATGGATATGATGGATGTGCGCAATGATATGATCGGAGCCGCCATTTGGACGATCATGATTTCCATTCCATTTGTTCGGAAAAAGTGGAGAAGATGGACGGCTTAATCGTATTTTTTTAGTGTGTAGTAAAAATTACAAACCCGCATGAGCAGGATTTTTGCCAAAAAAGGTCGAATAATTTTAGCAATCAAAAAGTGACTTGGTAGGAATGATAGCGGCTTCCCCGCCGTTATGAGAAGGAGTTGACCCTCTTGCGGAAAAAATGCACTTGCGGTGATATGATGACAATGAAGCTGCGTACGGTCATTTATTCGGGAAAAGTGGAGATCGATAACGTGCCGATCTTTTCATGTACATCCTGCAGCAGAAGCGAAGTCATACCTGAAGTGAAGCCCGACTTGACCGGATTGATCGCCAAGCTAGGCGCAGATCCTCACAAGGGAAGTTTTTTGTTTAACGAATGCAATGAATGGGCAGATTTGTTAGTAGAAGCAAAAGCAAATAAACAGCAGCCCGAGGCGCATGAGGTGGAAGCGCTTATCGAGCAGCGCGTGAACATGCTGCTTGATTTGTATTTGCTTGCGCAATCGCTGAACGATGAAGCTTGGATCGCGGATATTAATAAGCGACTAAATCAGATCAGCAGACGAACCTTGCATACATAACGCCCTCTATTATTGCTTTTCTTCATAGGAGCGGCGATATTGACCATTGTAAGCAGTCCGTCTAGCTTTCGTTATCGTTACAGTCATCAGGATTTTTCGCATCCGTTTTCTGCGGCCGATAGGCGTGAACATTGCGGAAAGTAATATTTTGTCGTATTATTAACGTTAATATGCGGCGTACGAATGAAAGAAAAATTCTGAGCAAATGGAGAGAGAATCCGTGACGGTAACCATTTATGATGTAGCAAGAGAAGCAGGTGTATCCATGGCTACGGTTTCCCGGGTCGTTAACAACAACCCGAACGTGAAACCGGCAACAAGAAAGAAGGTTTATGAGGCGATTGA
Source organism: Paenibacillus nanensis (assembly GCF_003583765.1). Taxonomy (GTDB): domain Bacteria; phylum Bacillota; class Bacilli; order Paenibacillales; family Paenibacillaceae; genus Pristimantibacillus; species Pristimantibacillus nanensis. Next base: position 77,108 of record NZ_QXQA01000017.1, on the reverse strand, counting down.
ACGTTTGGGCTACCGTCCTAATGCGGTCGCTCGCGGCTTAGCAAGTAAGAAAACGACGACAGTTGGCGTCGTTATCCCGGATATTTCCAATGCTATTTTTGCGGAAGTAGCGCGCGGCATCGAAGATATCGCCAATATGTATCATTATAATATTATTCTTTGTAATGCCGACAAGAAGAAGGATAAAGAGATTCGAGTCATCAATACGCTTCTGGAGAAGCAGGTGGACGGCTTGCTCTTTATGGGCGGCGCGGTAACGGAGGATCATCTGGTCGCGTTCCGTACAGCCAATGTGCCTATCGTTCTTTGCGCGACCAGCGACGAGAATGATCAAATCCCTTCGGTCGACATTAATCATGAGGAAGCCGCTTATGATGCGGTCATGAAGCTCATTTCGCAAGGTCATCGCCGTATCGCCATGATCAGCGGCACGCTTCAGGATCCGGCCAACGGCTTTGCGAGATTCCAAGGCTACAAACGCGCGCTTGAGCAAGCGGGTATTACATATGACGATACTTTGGTTCGTATAGGCAACTACCGTTATGAATCCGGAGTAGAAGCGATGAAGTATTTTATCGAGCTGCCGGAGCGTCCGACCGCCGTTTTTTCGGCGACCGACGAAATGGCGATCGGCGCGATTCATTGTATTCAAGACTCCGGCCTAACCGTGCCTGGCGATTTTTCCGTGATCAGCGTAGACAACAGCCGCATGGCTTCGATGGTTAGACCTCAGCTAACGGCAGTAGCTCAGCCGATGTACGATATCGGAGCCGTTTCGATGCGCCTTCTTACGAAGCTGATGAAGAAAGAGAATGTCGAACAATCCAAGGTTTTATTGCCGCATGAGATCGTTGTTCGCCAGTCCGTTGGAGGCGTTCAAGCATAATGGCTTATTCGAAGATTGGCATCATCGGCGCGATGGCCGAAGAGATTGAGCTCCTGCATAAGCAAGTCGAGGTAGCGTCCGAGTTTACGAAGGCCGGCATCACCTATTATGAAGGAACCTTTCATGGGAAAACGGTTATTTTCTGCAAATCCGGAGTAGGGAAAGTGAATGCGGCGGTATGCACACAGCTGCTGCTCGATGCAGGCGCGTCTTGCGTTTTGTTCACTGGCGTAGCAGGCGCACTGGATCCAAGCCTCAATATCGGCGATATTGTCGTATCGACAAGCTGCGTGCAGCATGATATGGACGTGACGCCGCTCGGCTTTGCCAAAGGCGTCATACCCTTCCATCCGAACTCCGACTTTCAAGCGGATAGTCAGCTGGTTCAGCTTGCATTCGAGGCAAGCGAGAGGCTGTTCCCTGGCCGCAGCCTGAAGGGGAAAGTCTTATCGGGCGACCAATTTATTGCAAGCCGAGAGACCGTTGAAATGCTGCATCAGACGCTTGGCGGCGCTTGCGCGGAAATGGAAGGCGCGGCAGTGGCGCAAGTATGCGACATGAACAACATTCCGTTTGTTGTGATCCGGTCCATGTCGGACAAGGCGGACGGCTCCGCGCATGTGAACTTTGCCGAATTTACGGTCGAAGCTTCGACTAACTCATTTCGTATTATTGATGAAATTGTTAAGCATATGTAGTTCGAACCTCAAAAAAAGCTGCCGCTTGTATCAATGCAAGCGGCAGCTTTTTTTGCTTAGGTGGTGCAATGTGATCGGTAACCGGTTATAAGTCCTGGATAACAATCGCCTGCGTCAGACGGTTTTGTTCCGTAATGATGCCGCGCCTTGGAATAACAGGGATGGCCGATAAGTCGTCCTGCCAATTCTCGGGAAGCGGGGCATCGCTTTGGGCTTGCCAGCGCTCGCGCCACGCCCGCGGAAGAGGAGAACGCTTATTGTCCCTGATGGCAGCGGCAAGCGGATGATCCGTCATTTCGAGCCAAATCAGCGACCAAGCCCGCGGGACAACCCGCCAAATATCGTAGCCGCCGCCGCCGAGCGCAATCCACCGCCCGCCGGTATAAGCATGCGCGAGTTCATGCAGAATCGCGGGAATTTCTTGATAAATCCGCATACTGCAATGAATATGCGACAGCGGGTCAAACGCATGGGCATCGCAGCCATGTTGGCTGATGATTACATCCGGCTTAAAGGAGTCAATGACTCTGCGAATGGTCACATTAAAGCTTTCCAGCCACGAATCGTCTTCCGTAAATGGCTCAAGCGGCATGTTGAAGCATGCTCCATAGCCTTTGTCTACCCCTTTTTCGAATGCGAAGCCGGTGCCAGGAAACAGGTATTTGCCGGTTTCGTGGATCGAATACGTACAGACGTCAGGGTCGTCATAGAATGACCATTGAACGCCGTCGCCATGATGAACATCCGTATCTACATACAATACGCGGGCGCCATATTTTTGCCGGATATGCTTGATCGCGATAGAAGCGTCGTTGTAAACGCAGAACCCGGAGGCGCGGTCAGGAAACGCGTGATGCAGGCCGCCTGCCAAATGGAACGCGTGCAGCGCCTTCCCGCTCATCACAGCTTCCGCCGCCTCTAATGAGCCTGTGGCGATGGCGGAGGCCGCTTTATGAAGGCCTGCAAAAAAAGGCGTATCCTCCGTTTGAAGTCCGAATTGCTCCGCAAGTACGGCTTTCCTCCGCGGGTCATCTTCATCATCCAGTTGCTTCACCGCTTGCACGTAATCGGCGCGATGTACCAGATGAATAACAGCTTCATCAAGTATATAATCGGGTGATAGGATATCATCGTCCGCTAGCGCGCCGGCTTCCTTCAACAAATCTATCGTAAGCGTCTGCCGTATAGGATCGAATGGATGGTCGTCATGAAATTTATAGCCGGTTGAATCGGAATGATGGATGAATAGTGCGTTAGATACCATTCGGCTTTCATTTCCTTTCCCTGAAATGTGTGCGGCTTAATACATGAATCGATTGCGGAATCGCACCGTATCAAACTTCTCGATCGAAGAGAGCGGCACTTCCTTGCCGATACGCACCATTAAGCAATTAGCGGGGTGCGAGCAGATTTCCGGATCGTCCGTTGCGTACCAGATCATGCCCGCCGATTTCATCAGCTGCTCCATCATCTTGCGGTAATCCCATATGCTCAGCCCGGTTCCGTCGAGATCCCAGTGCCAATAATATTCCGTCGTATAGACGATCATGTTCTCGAGCTGTTCTTCCGCGAAGGCAAGCGCGATAAGCCGTTTGCCAAGTCCGTAGGAGCGGTATTCATTCGCTACTTCGATCGCGCCAAGCTCGATTAAATCCTTCATTCCGCCTTCGGACCACCGTTCCATTTCATCCGGATAATGGAAGGTGACATAACCGACGATTTGCTCCTCCTCGCGGGCGATAATAATACGTCCTTCTTCCAGTCCGGCGATCTCGATGAGGGCCTCGTGCTGGTCCGCCGGGCGCCTGAAGGCGTCCAGCTTAGGGTGCATCGTATAAGCTGCCAGTTGATCGGGGGGGACAGGACCTTCCAGCACGATCTCGCGATTGTCGCGCGTGAGCATCACGTCTCGCTGCATCCGTTTGCGGTGCTCCATTCATATGCTCCTTTCGTCAAAGCTGTCGGAATTATTTTTAAAGATGATCGATTCTTGCTATAAAATGATTGATTCTTCCTATTCTTTATAACAAATAATCAAAAAAATGAAAAGCGTAGTCGAATGGAAAAGGGTTGTGTTATAATGATAGAGATGAATTGAAAGCGCATACCTAAACCAGGTTTTACAGATTTGATGGGAGAGTGATAGTATGATCAACTTGCATCAAGAGCGAGTACCGGCAACAGCGGCAAATCCGAATTTGAAAAATTACGAAGAAGCGGCGGCATCCCATTCATGGGAGCAAGTCGAGCAGCAATTCAGCTGGTATGAGACGGGGAAGGTGAATATGGCTTATGAAGCCATCGATCGCCATCTCGAGCTAGGGAAAGGTAATAAAATCGCGCTACACTACAGTGACAGTGAACGGGATGAATCGTATACATTCGAGCAGCTCAGCAAGCAGTCGAACCGTTTCGCCAATGTGCTCCGTAAGCTCGGAATCGGGAAGGGCGAACGCGTCTTCATCTTTATGCCACGCACTCCCGAGCTTTATGTAAGCGTTCTTGGGACGCTGAAGATCGGAGCGGTGGTCGGCCCGCTGTTTGAGGCGTTTATGGAAACTGCGGTTAAGGACCGGCTGCAGGACAGCGAGGCTGTCGCTATCGTAACAACGCCGGCGCTGCTGCACCGGATCAAGCGTGACGAGCTTCCTGCGCTCAAGCATATTATCGTTTTCGGCGATAACGTTTCTAACGAGGAAGGAATCGTCAATTACAAGGAAGAGGTGAGCCAAGCTTCGGAAGAAGCGGAAATCGAATGGCTCGATCGGGAAGACGGACTTATTTTACATTATACATCGGGTTCGACTGGAAAACCAAAGGGCGTTTTCCATGCGCAGAACGCGATGATTCAGCATAAGTATACCGGGCAGATCGTCCTCGATTTGAAGGAAGACGATATTTACTGGTGTACGGCCGACCCGGGCTGGGTTACGGGCACGTCGTACGGTATTTTTGCGCCATGGCTCAACGGCGCGACGAACGTTGTGCGCGGCGGCCGTTTCAGTCCGAGCGATTGGTATTCTGTCATCCAGAAGTATGGCGTTACCGTATGGTACAGCGCGCCTACCGCCTTCCGCATGCTGATGGGGGCCGGCGACGATTTGACGAAGCAATTCGACCTGTCCAGTCTGCGCCATGTGCTTAGCGTAGGCGAACCGCTAAATCCGGAGGTTGTAAGATGGGGAATGAAGGTTTACAACCAGCGCATTCACGATACCTGGTGGATGACAGAGACGGGCGGGCAGCTTATCTGTAATTACCCTAGCATGGACATCAAGCCCGGCTCGATGGGCAAGCCGATTCCAGGCGTCCAAGCTGCAATAATCGACGATAACGGGAACGAGGTTCCTCCGTACCGGATGGGCAATCTAGCCGTACGCGTGCCGTGGCCGTCGATGATGCGCAAAATTTGGAACAACCCTGCTAAATATGAGGAGTACTTCCGTTTGCAGGGCTGGTATGTGTCGGGAGACTCCGCTTATATGGACGAAGACGGGTATTTCTGGTTCCAAGGCCGTATCGACGATGTGATTAACACCGCCGGAGAGCGCGTCGGACCGTTCGAGGTGGAGAGCAAGCTCGTTGAACATCCTGCAGTAGCGGAAGCGGGGGTTATCGGCAAGCCGGACCCAATGCGGGGCGAAATTATTAAAGCGTTTATCGCGCTCCGCGAGGGCTTCGAGCCGTCGGAGGAGCTGAAAACGGAAATCGCTCAATTCGTGAAGGTCGGCTTGTCTGCGCATGCTGCCCCAAGAGAAATCGAGTTCAAAGATAAGCTGCCGAAAACGCGCAGCGGCAAGATCATGAGAAGGGTGCTGAAGGCATGGGAGCTTAACCTGCCGACAGGTGACCTTTCCACAATCGAAGACTAACTGAGTGTTAGCCGTCATGTGTTCATCGAATGGACCATGACGGCTTTCCCTTTTGGTAAACAAAGAAGCTTACCCGAAATTATTTCGGATAAGCTTATTTTTGTTGCCTTTATTCGACTGTGATTACTTCGGAAGGCAAGGACACGCCGACGCTATTCTCGGCCGTTACTTGATAGCTGCCCTTTGCCATTGGAGCCAAATGCTCGTAGCTCGTTTGCGAAGTCGTCGCGATCTTCTCATAGTTGCCGTCGTTGGCAGCGCTGTAGTAAACATGGTACTGCGTAACTTGATCCGATACCGGGTTAGCCGCCCAGCTGAGCAGCACACTGATGACGGTGCTTTCGGCTTGCAGCCCTGTAGGCGCGGACGGTGTCGCAGTCGCGCTGCCTTCGCTGCTGCCGTTTTGATTGCCCTGACCGTCGCCTGATCCGCCGCCAGGCTGTCCCGGCATACCTGGCAATCCTGGAAGCGTGGAAGGATTGCCATAGTTGACAAGCGCGCTTTGCGGAGACTCTTGGCCGATGACATCAACAGCGGCGACATAATAGGACGCGGCTTCATTAGCGGCCGCTTTGAAGCTGAACTTATATTCGTCACCGAAGTGGATGGACTCGCCGAACTTGACATAAGCGCCTTGATTCACCGATTTATACAAGCGGTACCCGACGATATCAGGCGATTTGCTGTCTGTAAAGGTAATCGTCACATCTCCGTTCGGAGTAGCGGCAAGCTTCACATCATTCGGCGGCGCCGGCAATGCTCCGTCATCGACGCGCGGGTCTGTCTTGGACGGCGCGTCGTTCTTTGCGTCTGCAGGCACATATATACTGAGCGGTCTTCTTTTGTCCGCGGGCAGCTTAGACTGCGCTGCTTTGATTTCATCCATCAACACATCAAGAGGCTTTTTGCGTTTTATGACAAGCTTCTCTTTCGTCATATCCTCCGGCGTTTGCGGATTCGGCACGTAGTTGATGCCTTCGTAGGTTACATATCGCATGTTGACCAAGGCATCGTCCGTCTTCTTCGGAATGTAATCCTTATTGAACCAGTCCGTTACAAGCATGCCGGCCGATTTCGTAAGATCCGAAGGAAGCAGGCCGCTTGCTTTGGATACGGTCGCTTTCACGACGCCTTCCGGCTGGGCGAAAGCATCCGTTACGAACAGTTCAGGCTTTTCTTCCGTCAGCCTGTTCATAATAAGCGTCCAGATGGAGCGCGCCCGCGTCCGTCCGTTATTGGACAAGGAGTTGATCTGCTCCTCGTAGCCCGCCCACACGCCTAGCGTCACATCAGGCGTGAAGCCCATGAACCATACGTCGCCGTAGCTTTGCGTAGTACCGGTTTTGCCTGCTACCGGAATTTTACCGTATTGGTTGAATTGCTTCGCTACGCTATGTCCGGAACCGTTCGGATCGGAGATGACGGTTCGCAGCATATCCGTCATCAAGAACGCCGTCTGCTCAGAGAAAACGCGTTTTGGCTGGCTTTTGTGCTCATAAATCACTTTGCCGTTCGCATCGGTAATCTTCTCGATCATATAGGCGTCTTCGAATACACCTTGATTCGGGATTGTGCCGTATGCGTTGGTTAACTCCTCGACCGATACGCCGACGCTTAAGCCGCCGATAACGCCGGTTTGCGCATATGAATCCTCCGGCTGCAACGTCGTAATGCCGAGACTTCTTACAAATTCCCAAGCCGCGTCGATCGTTACGTCGTCATTAAAGATCTTTAACGCCGGAAGGTTCAATGAGCGGTTCAATGCTTCGCGGGCCGTTACGAGACCCATAAATTTGTTCGTCACGTTCATCGGGATATGAAAGCCCTTCTGTCCGTCCTTCATCACGATAGGGGCATCGTCGACAATGCTCGCCGGCTGGATGATCCCTTTCTCAATCGCAGGCAGGTATGCCGCGATCGTCTTCATCGTAGAGCCTGGCTGACGGATCATTTGGGTGGCGAAGTTCATCTGCTCCTCGTAGAAGTCCCGGCCTTCCAGCATGCCGATGATCGCGCCCGTCTTATGATCGATCATAACGCCCGCAATTTGCTCCAAACCCTTCTCCTCGCTGTAAGGCGTGAAGTTTTCTTCGTTGCTGGCAATTTCCCGCATAATCGTGTATACGTCTTTGTCGATCGTCGTGTAGACGTGATAGCCGCCGCGAAGCAGCTGCTCACGCGCTTCTTCAATGAGAGGCGCATTTTCTTTCTTCCGCAGATCGGCTTTCGTCAGCGTCGGATCCTCCTGCATCAGCAGCACTTCCGCTGCTTGGCGTTCGGCCTCCAGCATCAGATAGGGGTATGTCGTATACGCCTTTTCGCTTGGCGGAGCGAGGGATGAGCGAATATCGAATTTGACCGCTTCATCATATTCCTGCTGCGTGATGCGTCCTGTATCCAGCATACGGCTTAGCACGAATTGCTGGCGCTTCATCGCGCGTTCGAAGCCGTCCTCGTTGAAGTCGCCGGAACCGTTAAATGCGTTGTACAACGAAGGCAGCTGCGGCAACCCGGCGAGGTAAGCGGACTGCGCGATATTTAGCTTGCTTAGGTCCGTAATGCCGAAAATGCCTTTGGCGGCCGCTTTAATGCCGAATACTTGATACCCGTTAGAGCCGTTGCCGAACGGCATTTTATTCAAATACGCCGCCAGTATCTCTTCCTTCGTCAAATAGCGTTCCATCCGAAGGGAAAGGAATATTTCCTTGATTTTACGGCTATCCGTCCGGTCCAAGCTGAGGAATACGCGCCGCGCGAGCTGCTGAGTCAGCGTGCTTCCGCCCGTTTGCGTATCTTCATTGAAAAGCTTTTGCTTGACCGCGCGGCCAAGACCGTTGATGTCAACGCCTTCATGCTCGAAGAAATTATTATCTTCCGTCGCAAGCAGCGCGTTAATGACGGATTCCGGAATTTCTTCGTATGTAACGACAATCCGGTCTTCATCGGTCCGGAGCTGGCCAACGAGGGAGTCGTCCTTGAAATAAACGTAGCCCGTCTCGGAATATTCTCCGACTTTGTTCTGGATAACGGTTTGAGGCCTAATCTCCTCATCCTTCACCAGCGCGGCAACGTAACCGGTAACCGCTCCTCCTGCCAACAGTCCAAAAAATATGCCGAAATAAACCATCCATTTCAACGTTATTAATGATATCAGTCCGAATAATCGCCATTTGCTGTAGGTTTTTGATGACGACGGTTGTTGCTCCTCTTGCATCCTATAACTCCTCCTCCAAAATAGCATTTATATTATAGCATAAAACCCCGAGTGGTACATGTGTCCTGACTTCAGGGGGATTCGAGAAAGAATAGGTCTTTCATTCTAGACGCAAAATGGCTAAAAAATGTTCTGCACGCATAAAGGATTCGAGAATGGCTTGAGTTTTCGGAACGTTTTGCGAAAATTGGCGTATAACCTTTCGTGTTGGTATACAGGATATGGCTGAAAAGAGAGGAGGAGGAAAATGGAGACGGTTTATATGACATGTCTGATCGGCGGAGTTTTGTACGCGATTGTCAGCGTTATTTTTGGAGACTGGATCAGTCAAGCGCTTGACGGCATGTTTGATTTCCTGTCGCTTGACGGCCCTTCCTTTCTGCAGCCGATGACGCTTGTAGGCGGGATTACCATTTTCGGCGGAGCGGGACTTTTGTTGGAACGCTACAGCGGGTTGTCCTGGACGATAATCGCGCTGCTTGCGTTGCTGATCGCCATAGCGGGAGCGGTAGCTGTTTTCTTCTTATACGTACGGCCGATGGAAAACAGTGAAAATTCGATCGCCTTTACGCTTGGCTCGCTCGCCGGTTCGCTAGGCGAAGTCATCGTCCCGATACCGGAGCAGGGCTGCGGCGAGGTGTTGGTGAAGGTCGGCGCGGGGAATACAAACCAGATTGCCGCCAGCTACGAGGAGAAGGCGATTCCGTCTGGGTCCCGAGTCGTGGTCGTTGAGGTCCGGGAAGGCGTCCTGTATGTTTCAGAGGTTAACTTAGACATGTAGAGAGGAGAAATGAGAATGCAAGAAGTATTGATGGTTCCATTGATTGTGGTTGGCGTGCTGGTTGTACTGGGGCTCGCCTTCTGGGCGCGCTACAAAACTGTCAGCCCCGACGAGGCGATGCTGGTCACGGGCTCGTTCTTAGGCAGCCGGAATACGATGGTTGACGAGTCCGGCCGGAAAGTGAAAATTATTCGAGGCGGCGGCGCGTTTATCCTTCCCGTATTCCAGAAGGCGGAGTTTCTATCGCTGCTGTCGCATAAGCTCGACGTTTCGACGCCGGAAGTATACACCGAGCAGGGCGTGCCGGTGATGGCGGACGGTGTCGCAATTATTAAGATCGGCGGCGCGGTAGAAGACGTCGCGACGGCAGCGGAGCAATTCCTCGGCAAGCCGACGGAAGCGCTCAAGGGCGAAGCCCAGGAAGTGCTGGAAGGTCACCTGCGTGCTATCTTGGGTACGATGACGGTCGAAGAGGTTTACCGGAACCGGGATAAGTTCGCCCAGGAGGTACAAGGCGTAGCGGCTAAGGACCTTAAGAAAATGGGTCTGCAAATCGTTTCCTTCACGATTAAGGATTTGCGCGACAAACACGGTTATTTGGACGCCTTAGGTAAGCCTCGTATCGCAGCGGTGAAACGAGATGCCGAAATCGCGGAAGCGGAAGCGGTGCGGGATGCGAGAATCCAGAAGGCCCTTGCCGCTGAGGCGGGGATGAAGGCCGAGCTGCTGCGTGATACGAATATCGCCGAAGCGGAGAAGGATAAAGAAATGAAGGTAGCCTCCTTCAAGCGGGATCAGGACACGGCCAAAGCCGAAGCCGATCAGGCGTATGCCATTCAAGAAGCTAGAGCAAAGCAAAGCGTCGTGGAGGAGCAAATGAAGGTCGAGCTCGTGCGCAAGGAACGTGAAATCGATCTGGAAGCGAAGGAAATTCTCCGCCGCGAGAAGCAGTATGACGCGGAGGTGAAGAAAAAGGCCGACGCGGACCGCTATGCCGTCGAGCAGGCGGCGGAAGCCGACAAGGCGAAACGTCTGCGCGAGGCGGATGCGCTGCAATACCGCATCGAGGCCGAAGCGAAGGCGCAAGCTTCGCAGAAGCGGCTTGAAGGTCTTGCTGTAGCCGAAGCCGAACGCGCCAAAGGTACGGCAGAAGCCGAGGTCATCCGTTTGCGCGGTCTCGCTGAAGCGGAAGCGAAAGAGAAGCTGGCAGAAGCCTTCTCCAAGTTCGGAGAAGCGGCCGTTCTCGATATTATTGTCAAGATGCTGCCTGAGCTTGCGGGCAAGGTAGCCGAGCCGATCAGCTCTATCGACAAGTTGACGGTCGTTGACACCGGGAACGGTGAGGGAGCGGCAAGACTTAGCAATTATGTGACATCCTTAATGGCCACGGCTCCTGAAATGCTGAAAAGCGTTTCCGGAATCGATGTGAACGCGCTCGTCAAAGGTTTAACAAGCAAAGCGGTCGCGCCGCATGTCAAGGCTTCCGAGCTTCCCTCAATCAACGCGGGCAACGAGAAGATAACGGCTATTCAACCAGGCGAATGAGAGGAAAGAAAAAAGCCTTGAACCATACGGTTCAAGGCTTTTGCCGTTAAGCGGATTAACGGCTGTAGAATTCGACGATTTGTCTTTCGTCGATCTCTTGGCTGAGCTCGGAACGGTCAGGCAGGCGAACGTACTTGCCTTCCATTGCTTGCTCGCTGAATTCCAGGTAGTTCGGAAGGTGATGACGGCCTTCCAGCGCTTCCTTAATGGATTTCAGACCGCGGCTGCGCTCGCGCAGACCGATTACGTCGCCAACAGCTACTGTGTAAGAAGCGATGTCGACTTTCTTGCCGTTTACAGTCACGTGACCATGCGCAACCAGCTGACGAGCGCCAGCGCGGGAGTTCGCGAATGCAAGACGGTAAACGAGGTTGTCCAGGCGGCTTTCAAGCAGAGCCATAAAGTTCTCGCCGGCTTTACCTTTCATTTTAGCAGCTCTGTCGTACAGGTTGCGGAATTGCTTCTCGTTCAAACCGTACATGTGACGAAGCTTTTGCTTCTCTTGCAATTGAACGCCGTAGCCGCTCAGCTTTCTGCGTTGGTTAGGGCCGTGCTGTCCCGGAGGGAAAGGGCGCTTCAAGTCTTTGCCAGTTCCGCTCAAGGAAATGCCCAGGCGGCGGCTCAATTTAAATTTAGGTCCTGTATAACGTGCCATGTGTCGTATAAACTCCTTCATCAAATGTTATTTTGAGAATGGGGTTGTATTGCGCGGAAAAACGCTCTGCAGATGAATCAACATCTCTGTCAAGCACTTCAGCCGCTGGCCTGACAGTGAACGTTATCCTGAGGGTGACACAAAACCGTACGCCCATGTTTTCAACAATTAATATTATAGGAGTTACAGACGAAAAGTCAAGAAAAATGCTCGCGAATACAGCATCTGGATGCAAATTGCTCAAAAAGCGTCTAAAGTCCTATAAAATGGATGAACGCTAGTGCAAAATCCTTAAAAATAAAGTATGATAATAGAAACAAATGTTGTCCCTTGCGAAAGATAGGAAAGGGTTTGATGCTGCATGGTTAATGAATGGAAGGCGGAACATCCCATATGGTTTGCCAATGAAGATATTCATGATGCGGACGAGCCTTACCTCCCGGCGCTGTTGGAAGAAGGATTTGCTTTATGGTCTCGTGAGGCAGGCGGGCTGGACTCTTTTTGCACGGGACATTACGGCATTTATACGAAAGACGCGGCTTGCTGCGGAGCGACAGGTCGTGAAAGCCTTCGTGATGACGATGAAATCGGCCAGGCGGCTCGTTCGGCTGCGCTGTCAGCCGTCGAGAACGATGCGTTCAGCAAGTACAGCTCCGAACGCTTTGAAGCGATCGCCGTTCCTGTTCGCCGCCGTTCCGATCATATCATATTCGCAGTATTCGTCTATATCACAGCGATAAGCAGCGTCTCGAACAGGCAAGAGCTAGAAGCGGCAGCGCTCCATTTCAGAAGCTGCTTCTATCGCGCTTTCGAGCAGATGTATGTGAAGGATCTAATTATAACGCAGCAGCGCGCGGATAGGGAAGCGAGCCGCAGGGACGCGCTGTTCCTTGCAGCAAGGCGGCTGTACGACCAGACCGACGTCACCTCGATTTTGGAGGAGATGCTGCGAAGCCTGGCAAGCCTTTATCCTAGCTCCGAGGTTCATCTCTATCTTTCTCAGGATTATGTCGAAGGAGATCCGCGGATCAAGCCGCTCGTATTCAAAAATACGGCGCATGACATCGTGGCGCAAGCCTTTTTGGACGGCAAGCCTGCTACGGAGCATGACCGCGACGGCCAGATCCGTCTCGCTGTGCCGATGACGGGGAAGCAAGCCGCATACGGCGTGCTTTGCATTACGATCTGTCGCGAGAAATGGGATGAATCCGATATTCCCGCTTTTCTGCTGATAGCCGGCACGGCGGGCACAGCGTTCGAAAACGCGAAGCTGTACGAGCAGTCGAATCTATTAATTAACGAGCTTCGGCTTATTAATGAAATGACGAAACGGTTGAATCAGTCGCTGCGGTTGAAAGAGATATTCAAATTCGCGACGAAGGAGCTGCTTTCGATTTTCGAAGCAGACTATTGCTGCGTGCTTCAGCTCGATAAGTCCACTAATCATTTTGTCGTAAAATCCAGCAACATTCCCGATATGGCAAGCGAGCAATTTTCTCCGGAATACGGTTTCTGCGGCATCATCTACCGGACGAAGGAGCCGCTCATTATATCCGATTATTGGAACACTCGGGTTGTGACGTCCAAGCTGATGGACAATACGGGCTCGAGATCTCTGATTGCAGCGCCGATTTTCGGGGATGGCGAGGTAGTCGGGGTTATTCTGGTTACGCATAAAATTCCGAATTTTTTCTCCTACGAGAACTACAAACTGCTTCAAGTCATGAGCACTCATATTGGTCTTGCTGTTACGAATGCTTCGCTGCACGCGGAAGTGCGCCGAATGGTGATTACCGATAATTTGACGGGGCTGCACGCAAGGCATTATCTGGACGAACAAATTCAGAGCAGGCAAAGGAAGGATTTGTTCGGATCCCTTATTTTAGTTGATATTGATTTCTTCAAACGCATTAACGACACGTACGGACACCAAGTGGGCGACCGGATTCTAATTCAAGTGAGCCAAATTATCTCTTCATCTATTAGGCATGGAGATATCGCGGCAAGATGGGGCGGCGAAGAGCTGGCGATTTATTTGCCGGGCATCCGGACGGAGCAAGCGCTTCGTATCGCGGAGCGGATCCGCAAACAGGTGGCGGATGAAACGGATCCCTCGGTCACTGTCTCCTGCGGCGTTTCCGAGTGGACGTTCGACAATGACAAAATCAGCGTGGAATCGTTATTCTATCGCGCGGATATGGCCCTCTACGAGGCGAAAAACAAAGGCCGAAACTGCATTATCGTAGGTGAACACTAAAGCTGACGAAGGCGCCCGCCAGGGGCGCCTTTTTTTGTTTAAATAACGGATTGGCAGTATAAACCCTGTTGCGAATAGAGACGATAGAGGCATAGGCTTTTCAAGTTCGTATGGCTTCGCAAAACATTTGAGGAGGGAATAAACATGCGCGGTATACGCCATGCCGTGAAGCTTACCCTCACCATGGCAGGGTTGGCTGTTATGATGGGCTGCACAGGAGCTGCGCCGAATCGATCGCCGGAGGAATGGCTTAGTTTGTCTTATTCGGGACTGGCGGCGATGGATCAATATTCCTTTGCAGGCTCGATGCAAATCGGAATGGGAGAAGGGGTCATGCTGCGGCCGAAAATGTTCGAGGGAAACGTTGTCAATCATCATCAACTGACGATTCAATCGGAGCATCAGGATCCTCTTTATTGGAATCCGGTAGAGGTGTTGAAAGCGTTAAATCAATCCTATGAAACGGTCGAAATGCTGCCGCTGAATGAGGGCGAAGCAAGCAATAAAGAGATCATTGCGATTCGGGTCAAGGAGAAAGAGGCTGCCTCCAAAAAACGTTGGTCAAGTGCGCTTCGCCGCGAAATGGAGCAGTTAACGGGCGGAATCGAGCAGGGGAATCACCCGAGCATGACGAAGCGCATGGAGCTTCTCGCGCAGGCCAATAAGGAATTGGATGATATGCTGAGCACTCTAAACGTCGTGACCGAATACGACATTACAATCGACAGGCAGAGAATGCTCCCGCTCAAGATGGAGGAACGCACATTATTTGATTATACCCGAAAAAACCGGCCGATTAGGGAGAATAGACAAACCACGGTGCGCTTTGAAGCATTTGACGGCGCCTCTGTGCCTGTCCAATAAGTGCAAACTGCTTACATTCATGATACGATGGGAAAGCATAGGCAAATCATGCTAACCACTTAGAATCATAAGACAGAAGGAGAAGATTCACGATGCGTGATCCAAGACTGAAAAAGCTGGCGCAAAACCTGGTGCAGTATTCGATTGATGTACAGCCGGGCGAAAACGTCCTGATCAATATGATCGGCGAAGAAAAAGAACTCGTAAAATGTTTAATCGAAGAAGTTGCGAATCGCGGAGGACGTCCGTTTGTGGAAACGAGCGACCGTTCCGTTCTCCGTACGATGCTTATGCATGCGACTCAGGAGCAAATCGAATTGTGGGCTTCGCTAGATTTGGAAAGAATGAAGCAGATGCACGGCTACATCGGCGTAAGATCGGGAGATAACGTCAATGAGCTGTCGGATGTGCCCAAAGATAAAATGCGGCTCTATGAGAGGCTGTACAGCAATCCCGTACATAGCGAGCAGCGCGTGAAAAAAACAAAATGGGTAGTTCTCCGTTACCCGACGCCGTCTATGGCTCAGCTTGCGAATATGAGCACGGAAGCGTTCGAAGATTTTTATTTCGATGTTTGCAATTTGGATTACGCCAAGATGGAGCGCGCGATGGATCCGCTTAAAGCGCTGATGGATCGTACGGACAAAGTGCGAATCGTCTCGCCGGGAACGGACATCACGTTCTCCATCAAAGGCATCGGGTCCAAAAAATGCTGCGGCCACCGCAACATCCCCGACGGCGAAGTATTCTCCGCGCCGGTGCGCGATTCGGTTAACGGCACAATCACCTACAATGCGCCAAGCGTATATTCCGGCGTGACTTTCCAGAACATCGCCTTAACGTTCGAGAACGGCAAGATTGTAAAAGCGGAAAGCAACGATACGGAGCGCTTGAACGAAATTTTAGATACGGACGAAGGCGCGAGATACATCGGCGAATTCGCAATCGGATTTAACCCGTATATCTTGCACCCTATGAACGACATTTTATTTGATGAAAAAATTGCAGGCAGCCTGCATTTTACGCCGGGTCAAGCGTATGAAGACACCGACAACGGCAACCGTTCCGCCGTTCACTGGGACTTGGTGCTGATCCAGCGGCCGGAATACGGCGGCGGAGAAATCTATTTCGACGACGTGCTCATTCGTAAAGATGGTATATTCGTGCTTCCGGAGCTAGAGGGGCTAAACCCCGATCACTTGAAATAATTACAAATGAAGCGTTTTTTTCTCCAAACCTCTTGAACGATGTTAGGTTTCGGGTTATCATGATGACAGGAAAGCTTTACTAATTTATCTGGAGGGATTCCCCATGTCCAATAACGCAGCAATTGTTGAAATTTCCCAAGCGGCAAGCCAATTTACTTCGTCTATCGTACTTCAAGCAGATAACAAATATATCGATGTTAAGAGTATCCTTGGACTGTTCACGACACTGGTTGGCGGCCACTCCTATGAGCTGCATGTACATGGCCCGGATGCGGAAGAAGCGAAGAAGAAGATGTCCGAAGTATTCGCGAAGCATAACCTGAACGTAAATGTTATTTCTGAATAATAAGAAGATTCAATAAGCGCTTCTTCCCGCCGGGAAGGAGCGCTTTTCAGTTTTGTCCTTGTGTATTCCTTTTTTTTCGTCTAATATAAAAGGGATAGGAAGATGGCGGTTACGCGCACAGGGGGGAGAAGAATGTCTGCACCGGAAATCACCGATCTATTGCAAGAGCGAGCGCTTCGACTTCTTCAAGAGGACGCGAGTAAGATAGAGAAGTTGATTGAAGTACAGATGGAGAATTTGACGACGCGTCAATGTCCGCTGTATGAAGAGGTTTTGGACACACAAATGTACGGCTTTTCGCGCGAGGTTGATTTTGCGGTACGTGCGGGCTTGCTCTCGGAATCGGCGGGGAAAGACATCGTCAGCCGATTGGAACGCAATTTGGCCGTTTTATATGAAGCTTTGGATCGCAAAGCGCAAGGGTAGTCTCTTTTCAAAGGAGGCTGCTTTTTTTTATTTAAAAAGAAGGATTCCGCGGTCATTCAACAGCTTGGGTATTCTTGCTTCGCGCACTCCGTTCTATTACAATAAGCATATATGGCAAATTGAGGAGTGGATGACATGACCGAAGACCTTCAAACCGGCATTATCCGTATTTCAGACGACGTAGTTGCAACCATAGCGGGACTTGCGGCACTCGAGACGCCAGGCATAGCGGCAATGTCAGGCGGCATCTCAGAAGGACTTGCCAAACGGCTCAGCGGTAAAAACGTACAAAAAGGTGTATCGGTCGAAGTCGGTCAAGTGGAAGCGGCGATCGATCTGCGCATTATCGTTCATTACGGCATTCCGATTCAAGAGGTGTGCCGCCAGCTGCAGCTCAATGTTCGCGAATCCGTCGAGAATATGACCGGACTGCAAGTGGTTGAAGTTAATGTGAAAGTGGAAGGCGTCGCGTTCAAAGAAGATGAACCGGAAGAGACGCAGTACCGATTGAAGTAAGCTTCTACAAAGAGATGCACATGAAAAATACGGCATTTCTCCAAAGGGAGAGATGCCGTATTTTAATTTAATGGCGGTTTTTCGAGTTTTTGGGCTTGTCCGTCCGGTTGTACTCCCTAGATAAGCTAAGTAAGATGCCCATACACATTAAGCAGACAAGAATCGAGGAACCGCCGTAGCTGACGAAGGGCAGCGTTACACCGGTTAACGGAATGGCGCCGGTGACGCCCCCGATGTTAATAAAGGTCTGCATCGCGAACAATCCGACGATTCCAGTGCCGACGACCGTTCCGTAAATATCTGGACAGCGCAGAGCAACGATTAGTCCGCGCCACAGGAACAAGAGTAAAAACACCAAAAAAATAAAACAGCCGATAAATCCTAATTCCTCGGCAATGATCGCAAAAATAAAATCATTGTACGGATAGTCAAGATAATGCAGCTTCTGTACGCTTCCGCCGAAGCCGGCGCCGGTCAACCCGCCATGACTCAATGCTTGGAGGGAGGAGACCAGCTGATAGGAGCTTTCCCGGAAATTGCCGATTGGGTCCATGAATGCGGTAAACCTAGCAATCCGATACTGCCAGGACGTCGGATTGATTGCCATGGATATGGAGACAACAACCGCTACGAAAACCGACAGCCCCGCACCCGTCACAAACACTTGCTTCAAATTAGCGCCGCCGGCTACTATCATCACTATTGCGCAAGTGACCAGCACGAGACAGGAGCCCAGATCCGGCTGGAGCATAATGAGTCCGCACAGAAAGCCTACGATAATGACGACCGGCACAAGCCCTCTTTTGAAGTCCCGGAACTTTTCGCCTTTCTTCGTTATAAGCGCTCCCAAGTAAAGAATCATGGCCAGCTTTGCCGGCTCCGTAGGCTGAATACCTAACGAGCCGATACCGAACCAGCTTCGCGCGCCGTTGATTTCTTCGCTGGTGAACGGCACCAGGATGAGCATAATAAGTACGGGAATAAAGAAAAGCATAAATCCCTTTTTAAACACGTGATAGCGGATATTCATGATGATGAACATGCCGAATATCCCAAGACAAGCAAAAATCACTTGGCGCTTTGTGAAGTAAAAAGAGTCATTCCCAAACTGTGGGGAAACAGCCGCTACACCTGAGCTGGCGCTGAATACCATGACGATTCCGAAGCCGACGAGCAGAAGCGTCATGATCAGGAGCAGAAAGTCCGGCCGTCCCCGACTGCCGTTCTCCGAGGCTTTCATATGGGCCTCGCTTCGTTAGACAAGCTGTTGCTTCAGCTGCTCAAGCCGTTGCGTAGCCGTTTCCATAATATGTTTCGGAATCGGTGATTCGTAATCAAGGCCATGAGGGAAAGTAGCTCGCCCGATGTATACAGCTTCGATGTTAAGCACCGCATGCGGGTTCTCCAGCTTGCCTTCGACCGCTCGGGTATTGATGCGGAGGAAATATTCGCTGCCGCTCGTGCGGTCAGTCAGCTTCAAATCATATGTAGCGCGATAATATTCCCACTGCCAGCGCACGAATCCAAGCTTCTCGCCCGCGTCGTCCAAGTGGTGAAGTTCGCTTTGAACACCGATTAATCCGGAGTTTTCAATAATCATTTCAGTTCCTCCCAAATTCACAAGACATAGTTGTACATTCTTTACTCATGATAGTATGTTTCCCCAGTCTGCGCAAGCCTTACTCCTGATGGTCAACGCATAGTTCGTGACATTTTTAAGAACGTTTCAGTGGCTAGCCTATATTGTTTCTTGCACTTCCATTACGGCTGACGCATCTGCTAAACTAAACAAAACAGGCTTTATCACTACATGGCAAGATAGGAGGTTTTGCGAGATGCGGCTGGAAACCATAGCTGAACAATGGCTTCGTGATCGTTACCCGGACATGGTCCGCTGGCGCAGATATCTCCACCAATACCCAGAGCTCTCTTTTCAAGAGGAGAAAACTTCCCGCTGGATTGGCGACAAATTGCTTGAAATGGGCTGCGAGATAAAAACGGGAGTAGGCGGCAATGGGATAATCGCAACGATTCAGGGAAAGCTTCCTGGGCCGGTCGTTGCGCTGAGGGCAGATATTGACGCGCTTCCGATTCAAGACGAGAAGACATGCGAATATGCATCCAAAGTGCCCGGCGTTATGCATGCTTGCGGCCATGACGGGCATACTGCCGCATTGCTTGCTGTCGCGGACTTCTACAACGCCAATAAGGACAAGATAGCCGGAGAACGCAGGCTGCTGTTCCAGCCGGCGGAAGAGGTTACGCCCGGGGGCGCGATTCGGATGGTCGAGGAAGGCGCGCTGGACGGCGCCGACGTCATTTATGGCGTGCATCTATGGTCGCCAATTCCGTATGGATACGCTTCTTCCAAGGCGGGGGATTTCATGAGCGCGGCGGACGAATTCGTGATTGATATCGAAGGAAAGGGCGGCCACGGGGGGCTTCCTCATAACGCGGTTGACGCTGTGATGGTTGGGGCCGCGCTTGTGCAAGGCGTACAGACGATTGTCAGCCGAAGCGTCAATCCGCTGCATCCGGCTGTCGTCACGATCGGATCTTTCCAAGCGGGGACGACGAATAATATAATCGCGGAGCGATGCCAGCTTAAGGGGACGGTGCGGGCATTTGACGAAACGACCCGGTTTATGATTCATGATAAGCTGGAAGCGTTTGTCCGTCATACTTGCGAAATGCATGGAGCGTCGTATTCCTACCATATGCGCGTAGGGTACCCGCCTGTAGTCAACGATGCGGCGGAGGCATCGAGATTTTTCGCCGTAGCGGAAGCCTTATTCGGCCCTGAAGGTGTCATTGAGGCGGAACCGATTACCGTCGCGGAGGATTTCTCTTACTACTTGCAGAAGAAGCCGGGCTGCTTCATGTTTGTCGGAGCAGGCAATCCGGACTGCGGAGCGGTCTACTCCCATCATCACCCGAAGTTCGACATCGACGAACGGGCAATGGAGAAATCGGCCAGCCTTCTTATCGGACTGGCGGAGCATTACGCGAGGCAGCATAGCTAAAAAATGAGCTTGCGCTTTGGAGCGGGAGGACGTTATTTGTCCTCCCACAAAGCGACAAGCTCACTTTTTTCATTATAGAGTTCTGCGGGATCGGATTCTTGATTATTCCATACATTATCGATTTCCCATTCCAGATGTAAGGCGCCATTGGCGGTTACTTCCGCTTGGCTTGAAGTAATATACAGCTTGCCTTGTCCGGGCAGCTCGACGGAATCGAACGTATACGTCTGGTTGCCTCGCACGCTGACGAGCTTCCAGTCATCCATATCGATGGATTCATACGTTGTATTCGTAATCGTAACGACCTCTTTAACCTTATTGACCTCCATCTCGATGCCGATCTGCAGCGCTTTCCGTTCGGGCATCTCCGTCTGGCTTGTTTCGTGACCGGAGCTCCACAGTCCCGCTCCGTCCTGCTTCGCCTTTTGCTCCAGCTGTTTGTATACGTTTTCCATTTTGACGTTAGGTTCGATAATTAATACCTTCGCAAGCCCTTCCTGAAGCAGCAGCTCGTTTAAAATTCGCCCGTCCTTCAGCTCTACGACGGCAAGCGTTCGGTCGTAGCTGTCCTTCAATTCCTTATCAAAGGTCAGTTTAACCTCCTCCGATTGCTTCAGGAGCTCCTCGGTAAACGCGGAAGCTTCCGGCCCGTAAGGCTCAACCGGCGTATTGGGCTTCTTGGTTTCTGGCGTATCGACATATAGCAAGCGGATCGTAACGTCCTGTTCGCCCGCTTTTATTTTGAAAGTATCGCCGTCTACATAACCCGATACCGGATACCAAGTGTCCGGCTTGACGTTAGGGGCGGCGGGTATGGTCACAGAAGAACATCCTGTAAGCGCAATGGAGAGCGTAAGAAAGAATAACCATAATACACGTTTCATAGAAGTAAGGCCTCCAGCCCGTAATAGAAGTTTCTTCATTTATATCCTTATCTACTATACCACATTTTTAAGCGAATAATCGAAAAGGATGTCTAACAAGGGGATAAAATGACTGCAAATCTTTCATACTGAGGGGTAAGAATGCCCTTGGAAGGAAAGGAAGTGCTGAAGTGAATCCCGATGGAACCATGATCGTGCAAGCCGATCTCACCGTCCTTTTGGACGAGAAGCATCCTGCCTCGACAGAAGCTCGCGAGCAGCTGCTGGCTTTTGCGGAGGCGACCAAACGAGCAGGATCCATGCATACGTACCGGATAACCCCCATGACCCTTTGGCAAGCATTAGGCGCAGGGTGGAGCGGGGAGGATGTGATCGCCTTTTTGAAAAAAAATGCCCGGTACTCATTGCCGCTGCAGGCGGAAGCGTCTGTTCGAATCTGGTCAAGCCGGTATGGAAAGCTTCGGTTAGCGGCGGAAGGCGATGCTCTTCTGTTATGCGGGGATCCGGACACTCTGCAATCGATTCAAGATAAAGATTTCATCCGCGGGTGGGTCGTATCGATCCGGACGGAATCGGAGTGGGAGATTCGGCCAGATTGCCGCGGTTCGCTGAAGCTGGAGCTGGCAAGACTCGGTTATCCGGTAATGGATCACGCGGGATACCATGCCGGAGAAGCGTTGCAGGTGCAGTTGAGAGAGCAAACAAGAAGCGGAGCGGTCTTTTCGTTAAGAGATTACCAGAAGCAAGCTGTGGAGCAATTCACGAAGGACGGGACCGCGCAAGGGGGCAGCGGCGTTGTTGTGCTTCCATGCGGTACGGGCAAAACCATCGTAGGGGTCGCTGCGCTTGCTTCGATTGGAGCAGCGACATTAATCTTAACCTCCAGCCGTACGTCAGCCCAGCAATGGCGCGATGAGCTGCTCGATAAGACAACGTTGTCGGAGGCCGAAGTCGGACTTTACAGCGGCCGGTCGAAGGAAGTCAAACCGGTAACGATCGCCACCTATCAGCTGCTGACGTACCGCAAGTCGAAGCTGGATGATTTCAAGCATATGGGATTGTTCAATGAGCGGGATTGGGGCCTTATTATTTATGATGAAGTGCATCTGCTGCCGGCGCCCGTCTTTAGGATGACGGCAACCATTCAGGCAACGCGCAGATTAGGTTTGACCGCAACATTAGTGCGTGAGGATGGCTGCGCGGAGGATGTCTATTCGCTGATCGGACCGAAGCAATACGACATGCATTGGAAGAGGGCGGAGGAAGGCTCTTATATCGCTTCCGTCAGCTGTGCAGAAATTCGGGTTCCGCTTCCGGCATCCCATGAACATACGTATACGAGTGCTTCTGCGCGGGCTAAGCTGCGAATCGCGGCGGAAAATCCGAACAAGCTTCCCGTTGTGCGGCATTTGCTTCAGAAGCATAAGGGGAAGCCGGCGCTGGTTATCGGACAATATTTGAAGCAGCTGAAGGAAGCGGCAAGCGAGCTGGACGCGCCGCTGCTGACGGGAGAGACGCCGCATGAAGAGCGTCTTCGGTTGTACGATGCGTTCCGGTCAGGCATTCACCCCGTATTGGTCGTCTCCAAGGTTGCGAATCTCGCGATCGATCTGCCGGATGCCGCGCTCGCTATTCAGCTGTCCGGCAGCTTCGGTTCCAGGCAAGAGGAAGCGCAGCGCGTCGGCCGTCTGCTAAGGCCGAAGCCGGGCAGCAACGAAGCGTGGTTCTATACTTTGGTAACCGAAGGGACGAAAGAAACCGAATTTGCGCTGAAGAGGCAAATGTTTATGCTGGAGCAAGGTTACGGTTACACGCAGCTGGAAGCGCCAGCAGAGGATGAGAACGAATTCGCCAAGGAGGCGATAAGCGGATGAAGATGCTTCAGCTTATGGAGAAGCTGCCGCCCGAGCGGTTCGGTTTGTTTATGGAATCGCCGATTTGGCGGGACGCTGCAGAGAAGGGGCTGCTATGGCAGGATGCGATGGTTGACCCTGTCGCTGTCAAGGAAGCCGCTAGGCGGATGTCTTCTTATGCGCAACAGTCGCTCCGCGCGATGCTGCGTCAGTTTGGAGCGGAGCCGGCGGCAGAGGATCGGCTGCTGCAGGCATTGCGGGAGCGCACCAGCATGGCTGGTGCGGAATGCCGAATTGGTCTAAGGCAATTGGAGTCGGCGGGAATCTTATTTGCCGTTCGTAAAATGTGGGGAGAGCTTCTTTATTTTATACCGGTCGATTCCTTCTTGCCTTGGCAGCAGGCGTTATTCCCGTGCCGGCTTGAGGAGAAGAACGGAATCGTGAATCCGATAACCGATGCTTCTGGAGCGTTTGTAGGCGTGATGGAGCCGTTCGGCAGAAGGAAGCTGTATGCTTTAGCCGCGCTTCTGAAAACCGACGCCTCCTTTACAGCGAAAGGCGTTTTGCCCAAAAAAACAATACAAAAGCTCGATGCGGCTTTGCGATTCCAGGAATCGAAGCTGAGAGCTTTCCCTATCAATTGGGCGCATAGCGAGCATTATTCGGCAGCGGTCGCGCTGTTCCTTTCCGCTTCCGGCGCAGCTGGTTTTTTGAGAAAGGAAGAAGGACGGCTCTTGCCGGACGAAGCCCCGCTTCAGGATTGGCTCGCATTGCCGGACGAGCAGCGGGAACGCGGGCTTCTGCAATGGCTTCTTCTTTATCTGCTGCGCGCTTCGGGTCGGGAGGCGCATATTGCAGGGGCGCTGCTAAGCGCAGGGAAGGAAAAGTGGTACTCGATTCAGGATGCCGAATCCTTATGCGCCCCGCTTGTTGGATCGAACGGCTCACTCCAAGCCGATCAAACGTTGACCATAAACAGGCGGCTTATGCGATGGATCGACTTGTTCCATGAATTAGGCTGGATGGAGCTTGCCGAGCTGCAGGAAGGCCGGGAGCGGTGGATGGTGTTCCGCTGGAGAAGCTTCCCTGCCGAGATGCGGACGGACGGTTTAATTGTTCAGCCGAACGGCGAAATTATTACGCCGCCGGATTGCGGTCATGCTGTGCGCTGGGAGCTTGAAACGATAGCGGAACGCCAAACGGATCAGGAGCCCGTGATGTACCGGATCACCTCTGCAAGCATCGCTGCTGCCCTTGAACAAGGACGCTCAAGGGACCGCATTGTACGTTTCCTGAAGCAGGCAGGCGGTGGAGAGGCTTTGCCGTCTCCGGTGGAGGCTATGCTGATGGAATGGACAAGAAAAGCTTGCCGCTTCGCATTCGATCAGGTTTCGCTGCTTCGCTGCGATTCCGTGGAGATGGCGGAGCACGCGCTTCAGCTGCCGGAGCTTGCGCCGCTGCTGCTTCAGCGTTTGGGCGACAAAGATTTTATTGTGGACAGCCGGGCAATTAGCGATATCCGAAGCATGCTGCAGAAATCGGGCTACCCGCCGCGCAAAGCAATCGGAACATCAGCGGAAGGGGCTGCGCCCCCGTATCCCGAAATTTCTGTGCCTCAGCCTGTTCGCGATCTGAAGGACACGGACTCCGACGCTGTCGCATCAAGGTTCTTTAGCCTAAAGGATGACGGCGGCAGCTGGCTGTATGAACCGTCATCCCTGCACCATTTTGAACTGGTAGCGGAGGAGCAGGCAGCCCGCCCCGTTGAGCTGTTACCGGGTATCGAAAGCGTGCCGTCGGCATGGTGGCGGCAGCTTCGCAGCTACCACGCATCAACTCGGAAGGAATTGATGCAGCAGGCGGTGATGCTGGAGACGGCCGTTCAGCTGCGGGTCAATGGCGAGCTGCTGTCCTTTGTTCCCGAGCAAGTGGAGCAAAGAGGCAATGAGTGGGCTGTAACGGGAAGGCTGATCGCCGGGGAAATGCCGGAGAGGAGCAGGCTCACGCCTGATATGTGGGAGGAGATGAAGCTGCTCTTGCCCGAAGGGATTACCACCTAGCACTCTCTATCTATTGGCGAGTCGGATATGATATGATATTGTAGTAAGCAAGCGAATAGGAAAGAGGTGGATCAATGCCTGTAGCCGAACAATGGACGGCTTCAACGACGTATGAGGATGGCGGCCGATCTTCGCTCGATATGGGATCGCTGCTTCTGTCCGCTTATGAGCTGGGAGACTGGATTAATCAATCGGCCGAAGTGGCCGAATATTTATATTGGAAGTCGGTAGTAAGCGAGAGCGAAGAGGTGAAGCAGCTGCAAGCGCAGTTCGCTAAGGCCAAGGAGCTGTTCGAGGAATGTCAGCGCTTCGGCCGTTTCCATCCGAACTACCATGAAGCCAAGGACAAGGTCAAGCAAATTGAGAAGCAGCTGGCGGAGATCGAATGCGTCAGCAAGTTCAAGGCTTCCGAGCAAGCCGTTGACGATATGCTGTACGAGGTTTCCCGCTTGATTGCCGAGTCTGTCTCCGACACGATCAAAGTGCCTGGCAACGAACGAAGCTTAGGAGGCTGCGGCAGCGGGGGCTCATGCGGTTGCGGCAGCGGAGGCTGCGGAGGTTAAGTCCTGCTTATCGAGGGGCAGGCGATGCGAGCTGGAAGGGGAGCGGCAGATGATACCGGATCGAACGGGATTTATAGTGTGGGTAAGCGATTTGAAAGCGGCCAGATCGCTCGAACGGTTTGGAACCGTCCATTATATGTCGAGAAAGCTGCATTACGTGGTATTGTATATGAATGCCGAAAGGGTCGACGAATCTTTACGGCAGATGAGCCGGTTATCGTACGTGCGCAAAGTGGAACGATCCTACCGCACAGAGATTCCAACCGAATACAGTAAAGACAGTGAGGATAAAACGAGGTTTTACAGCCTGTAATCCGATTGTTTACATGTAAAGCTAACGCCTTCAAGCGCTTGTACGCGCTTGAAGGCGTTTTGTTTATCGGCCGATATTTTATTGATACAAATAACATTTTTTTACATATATGGCCTGTAATTAATTTATTGTTGAAAAATCGGACAATCGTGGTAGAATGAGATTAACATATAGGATAAAAGACCTGCTTCTTCGGGAGGAGTTGGCTGCGATATGAAGGATAAAATGACGAGAAGATGGAGTACATATGAGTCGTTTTATGTAGAACTGGGCGACAAAAAGGTTGTTGATGTCATCATCACCAAACATGCCAAAAGCCGCTGGCTCGACCGAGTCGAAAGCGAAAAGACCGGGTTTGAAGATATCGCCGAATACTTGTGGGACTGCTTGAAAAAAGGACGAGTCGAGCCCTACTACCGGAATGAGCAGGATGTCTACCTCATTGATGAGGACCTTGTTTTCGTAGCGGAGTTCGCGGATTCTTTGACCGAGACGGATTTGCTGGGTAATCCCCTGCAAAAAATGATCATCGTCACCTTCCTGGGGAGAATGTCGGAAACGATTGAGCTGAGAGATTTGAAATCCTATTATTCTTGGCTTAGGCATTCCAGAAGAATGACGCTTGTGAAGAGCAGCAGGAAGCGTAAATAAGCGATCAATGCACTTATTCTTTACTTCGGGATAATAACTACTAGCGGTAACGCAGCCTAATGGGCTGCGTTTTTTAATTTGAATGATAGGTCTTTTGGACTACATTTTTTTTTTATAATAGCGCAAGCGGTTTGTAGTATAATACCTGTTATAGAAAGGACGGGTCGAGGATGGCGCTTAATTTTCATCAATTACATATCTTTTATACCGTTGCGGAGAAAGGCAGCTTCTCTGCAGCCGCTCAAGCTCTTCATATGACGCAGCCTGCGGTTACGATGCAGGTGCAATCGCTGGAGGATTATTTCGGCACTAAGCTGCTTCAGCGGTCTACGAAACGTATTGATCTGACGGAGGCGGGCAGGGCTCTAATGCCGTACGCCAAAAGCAGCATCGACTTGATTCGCGACACCGACCAGGCTATGTCCGCCTTCACGAAGCAGTTGAAGGGACGACTGCAGCTGGGCTCGAGCCTTACAATCGGCGAATATATATTGCCGAGGCTGCTCGGGCCGTTCGGACAAGAATATCCGCATATTACAATCAGCATGAAAGTGATGAATACGGCCCAAATTATGGAGGAGATTCTGAATCATCAATTGAATTTCGGACTGATCGAAGCGCCGGTTAACCACCCTGACATGCATATGGAAGCGGTCATGAGCGACGAGCTTATGCTGGTTGTTCCGAAGGATCATCCGCTGGCTGGGAAGTCCTCGGTCACGATCGACGAAGCGATGCGGTACGCTTTTGTTCTAAGGGAGCAGGGCTCCGGCACGCGGCTCGTTATGGAAGAGCAGCTCAAGAAGAAAAAAATCGATCCGGCATCGATGAACGTCGTCATGGAGCTCGGAAGCACGGGCGCGGTAAAATCGGCGGTAGAGGCGGGGCTCGGCATTTCGTTTTTGTCTTCGTCTTCCGTCAAGCATGAGGTTGCGCTCGGATTAATTAAGCTGGTCAAAATATCGGATATCAAGTTCAAACGGCAATTTTATTCGATTTATCTGAAATCGGCTCTGCTTCCGATTTCCGCCGTAACGTTTCTCACTTTCTTAAGAGAAAGGGATCTTCAGCAATGGTTATAACAACGGGAAGAGTGGACCTGCATACGCATTCAACCGCATCGGATGGCCTGCATGCGCCTGCTGAGGTGGTGCAAAAAGCAAAGCAAGCGGGACTTGCGGCCGTCGCGTTAACGGACCATGACACGGTAAGCGGTGTCGCAGAGGCGATGGACGAAGGAGATCGGATCGGCATCATCGTCGTGCCCGGCGTGGAGCTCAGTACGGTCGCTGACGGAATCGACATTCATGTGCTCGCGTACTACACGGATAATCAAGACGAGCTGTGGCTCGAACGGCTTGCCGGTATCGCAGGAGCAAGAGAGAGGCGGAACGAGCTGATCTTGGATAAGCTGCAGCGGCTTGGTATCGGCATATCGATGGAAGATGTGCGTTCGGCAGCCGCCGGCAAAGGAAAAGGCGGCAGCATCGGACGCCCGCACTTCGCGGAAGCCCTTATTCGAAAGGGCGTCGTGAGCAGCATGAACGAAGCGTTCGAGCGCTTCCTGGGGGCAGGCGCGGCGGCGTATGTCAGGGTTCCCCGCGTCCATCCTCTTGAAGCGATAGAGTGGATCCGCGAAGCGGGCGGCGTCAGCGTCATCGCGCATCCCGGCTTGTACGGACGCGACGAGCTTGTGGAGGAGCTGGTGCGCGGAGGGGCGACGGGGATCGAGACGATTCATTCCGACCATGGCGAAGACGAGGAACGCCGTTACGGCTTGCTTGCGCAGCGATTCGGATTAATCGAGACAGGCGGCTCCGATTTTCATGGCGAACGGGGCGGCGAAACCTTTCACGGCGCCGTCGGCAGCAAATATGCGGATCTGTCCGTTGTCGATCAGCTTCGGCAAGCCGCTCGCGGAAGGTAGCTTGTACTGAAGATGATATAGAAATGGCAGTGCCAAGGAATAACATCCTGAGCACTGCCATTTTTTGTTCATTTTCGGTTCTTATTTGGTAACCGAAGGAAGCGATTTGATGCGCTCTAAGTCCGGCGTAATAAACAATGTTTTCTGATGGTCATAGATTACGAAGCCGGGCTTCGCCCCGCTTGGCTTTCGCACATGACGGATGAACGTATAGTCGACCGGCACCATACTGGATTCCTTCGCTTGGCTGTAATACGCCGCAAGCATGGCGGCCTCCTCAAGCGTCGCATTGCCGAAATCGCCGCCGCGAATGACGACGTGAGAGCCGGGGATGTCCTTTGTGTGCAGCCAAGTGTCGGAAGGCGAGGCGAGCCGGTTCGTTAAATATTCGTTTTGCGTATTGTTTTTGCCGACGTAGATGGAGACGTTCTCGGATGACGTATAGCAAAGCAAAGCGGGATTAGCCGGCTTTTTACGTTTAGGGCCGCGCGACTTTCGTTCGCGCAGGTAGCCTTGCTGCACGAGCTCCTCCCGGATCTCCTCGATATCCGACAGCGAGGCGTTGTTCAGCTGCTGGAGCAGCGTCTCGAAGTACGTAATCTCCGCGCGGGCAAGCTCCATCTGCTCCGCGACAACCGCTAAGCTGTTCCGGTGCTTCGTGTAACGCCGGAAGTAGCGCTGCGCGTTCTCGGACGGCGTGAGCTGCGGATCCAGCTGGATTTTGACGGGCGCCTGCTCTTCGTCATAGAAGTTGATAAGCTCGATCGATTCGTCCCCTCGGTTCATTTGATGCATATAAGCTGTAAGCAGCTCCCCGAGCACCCTGTATTTCTCCGCGTCCTTCGCTTCCTCCAGCGTCTCTTCGAGCTTTTTGATTTTCGCCTCGTTTTTCGATTTTTCGTTCTGGACAAAACGGATCAGATCCGACGCGCGTTGTTTGACCGTGTCGCGCTCGGCCTTGTCGCCGTAGAACGCCTCGAGGCATTCGCTGACCGATTCGAATCGCTGGGCGGCTCCATGCAGGTGAGTCAGCTCGGTGACCGAGAAGCTGGCTTTGCCGGTATCCGGCTCGGCGACGATATTCGGCTCGTATTCGTTCTTCTCCACAAGCGATATCAATGCGCGGAAGCTTTGCCATAGCGATGACAGATCCGCAGCGCCAGCCTCAGACTTGGCCCGGTGTACAATTTCTTTGGCCAGCAGCGGGCTGAAGCCGCTGAACGCGTTAACCAGCCCTTTATGCCATAGGGCAGGCTCATCTCCCATAGCTTTGATAACGAGGTCCCTAAACTCGTCTTCGCTCCGGATTGCAAGCGGGTCGGATTTCCCTTGATCGGGCGGCGCGGTATAAGCGGTGCCCGGCATGACGATCCGGTAGCTGCTGATCGCGGGGGTGACGTGATGAATCCCGTCATGAATCGTGCCGGACGCCGAATCGATCAAAATAATGTTGCTGTGGCGCCCCATAATTTCGATGACGATCGTTTTGAAGCTAATATCGCCCAGCTCGTCCCGCTGCCGGACATCAATATGTAGAATCCGCTCTCTTCCGACTTGGCGGACCGCCTCGATCACGCCGCCCTCGCAATGCTTGCGGAGCAGCATGCAGAACATAGGCGCTTCCAGCGGGTTAACATAGGTCGCGTTCGTCAGATGCGCTCTCGGATAGGTCGGGTTAGCGGATAACAGCAGCTTGCCGGAAACGCCGCTGCCCCGGACGGAAAGGACAAGATCATGCTCGGTCGGCTGATGAATTTTATGAATGCGAGCGCCGACGCAGCGCTGCAGTTCCGCTGCGACCGCTCGTACGACGATTCCGTCTAATGCCATGGTGGTTGTACCTCACTTTTATGCAGGATGACTCTATCATGCCATACTCGGGACAAAAACTTAAGTGCCGCTGGGATATTTTATAGTCTGTCCGAATAGATTTAGCGTAGAAGGGCTGTCCGCTGGAACGGCAACCAACGGGAGGGAGTCATGGAATGGAACAAATGAAATGGCATCAAATGGACAAGGAGGGGCTGCTGCAGACGCTAGGCAGCTCTGTCGAGAACGGGCTGAATCCGTCCGCTGCTGCGGACCGGCTTGAGAAGCAGGGGCACAACGAGCTGTCCGAGGGCGAAAGAATTTCCCCGATTTTGCTTTTCCTTAACCAGTTCAAAGATTTTATGGTGCTCATCCTCATGGGCGCGACCTTAATATCGGGGCTGCTGGGCGAATATTTGGACGCAGTTACCATTATTGCGATTATCGTCCTTAACGCCGTGCTGGGCTTTATGCAGGAGTTTCGCGCGGAAAAGTCGCTGCGGGCGCTGAAGGAGCTGTCGGCGCCGTCGGCTAAGGTTGTGCGCGGCGGCGAGCTAATGACGGTTCCGGCCAGAGATTTGGTGCCGGGCGATTTGGTCTATCTGGAAAGCGGGGACCGCGTGCCCGCCGATCTCAGATTCATTGAAGCAAGCAGCTGTTATGTCGAGGAGTCGGCGCTTACAGGCGAATCCGTGCCGGTCGGCAAGCACGCGGCCGTCATCGACGAGCCGGAGCTGCCTCTAGGCGATCAGCGGAATATGGGCTTTATGGGAACGATGGTTACACGCGGCACGGCAAAAGGAGTTGTCATCCGAACCGGAATGGCGACTGAAATGGGGAAAATCGCGGGGCTGATCCAGGAGACGGAGTCGATGGAGACGCCGCTGCAGCATCGGCTTGAGCAGCTTGGGAAGTTACTCATTGTAGTGGCGCTCGGCCTTACGGTCATGGTCGTGGTTGCGGGCATTTTGCACGGACAGCCAGCGTACGGCATGTTCCTCGCCGGGGTGAGCTTGGCGGTGGCGGCGATACCGGAAGGGCTGCCGGCTATTGTAACGATCGCGCTCGCGCTGGGCGTCCAGCGTATGATCAAACGCAAGGCGATCGTCCGCAAGCTGCCGTCAGTCGAGACGCTCGGCTGCGCATCCGTCATCTGCTCGGACAAAACAGGAACGCTCACGCAGAATAAAATGACGGTCACGCATGTATGGCTGGGCGGGAGACGGCTTGAAGTGACCGGAGAAGGCTATGATCCGACAGGTGCGATCTACGAAGACGGCAAGCCGCTCGACATTAAGCATGACCAGGCGATAAAACGGCTGCTGCAGATCAGCGCGCTGTGCAACAACGCTCAGCTGGTGTGTACGGAAGACGCGGATACGAAGCGCAGCAAGCGGAAGGAGACGCAGCCGGAATGGGAGCTCAAAGGCGACCCGACCGAAGGAGCGCTAGCCGTGCTGGCGACTAAGCTCGGGTCATCGGCGAAGTCGCTGGAGCCGCTCTACCAGCGCGTGAAGGAATTCCCGTTCGATTCCGAACGGAAGCGGATGTCGGTGCTGCTCGCTCATCAAGGCGGACGCCTCCTGTTTACGAAGGGCGCGCCGGATATGCTGATGGAGCAGTGCGACTATGTGCTCTGGGACGGCAAAGTGATGCCGTTCACGGGAACGCTGAAACGCAAATGCGCCGAAGCGGGCGAGCAGATGGCGCAATCCGCGCTGCGCGTGCTGGGCTTCGCGTACCGCGATTTACGAGCGAACGACCGCTGCGAATCGGAGGAAGAAGCGGAAAGCGGGCTTGTATTCGTCGGCCTGGCCGGCATGATCGATCCGCCGAGACGCGAAGTGAAGGATGCGATCGCCACTTGCCGCAGAGCAGGCATCAAAACCGTCATGATTACGGGCGACCACCTGCTCACGGCGGAAGCGATTGCGGCGCAGCTGGGCATTATGCCGCGCGGAGGCATCGCGATGAGCGGCAAGCAGCTCGAAGCGATGGATGACGAACAGCTCGATAAGCATGTCGATAACACTTACGTTTATGCGCGCGTTTCGCCTGAGCATAAGCTTCGGATCGTCAAAGCGTTGCAAAGAAGAGGCCATGTCGTTGCCATGACGGGCGACGGGGTGAACGACGCGCCGGCGATTAAAGCGGCGGATATCGGCATCTCGATGGGGATCACGGGGACGGATGTTTCGAAGGAAGCATCGGCGCTTGTGCTTAGCGACGACAACTTCTCGACGATTGTGGCGGCAATCGAGGAAGGCAGAGGCATCTATGAGAACATCCGGAAGTTCATCCGTTACCTGCTCGCCTCCAATGTCGGCGAAATATTAGTGATGTTCCTTGCGATGATGGCGGGCCTGCCGCTTCCTCTGGTGCCTATACAAATCTTGTGGGTCAACCTCGTCACGGATGGCCTGCCGGCGATGGCGCTGGGCGTCGATCAGGCGGAAAGCGATCTGATGCAGCAGAAGCCGAGACCGGCCAAAGAAAATATTTTTGCCAGACGTCTGGGCTGGAAAATCATTAGCCGCGGCGTGCTGATCGGCGTCTGTACGCTCGGCGCCTTCTGGATCGCGCTGCGGGAGGGCGGCGACGATCCGCAAGCTCTTGTCCATGCGCAGACGGTCGCATTTGCGACGCTCGTTATGGCGCAGCTGATCCATGTGTTTGATTGCCGGAGCTCGCGCTCCATCTTCCACCGCAATCCGCTGCAGAACAAATATTTGGTGCTGGCGGTGTTGTCCTCGCTTCTGCTGATGGTCGGCGTCCTGTACATCGAAGCGCTGCAGCCGATTTTCAAAACGGTTCCGCTCGGTTTCCGGGATTGGTGCCTCGTGTTCGTAGCGGCGGGTATTCCAACGTTCGTGATGGGGATCGGAAGCGTGCTCGGCAAGTCGAAAAAATCGAAAGCGAAGCCGAAGTTTCCGCTTGGACCGCAAACCGTTGCCCGCTAACGCAAAAATGCAAATGATGTTGCAATTTATGAATAGCGTTTCTCCTTGCGATGCGGTATGCTAATAGGAACAATGCTAGATTTGCATACAATGGACTGGTACAAGGAGAGAGCAATAGATGAACTTCACGAAAATGCATGGACTTGGCAATGACTTCATCGTAGTGGCGGGAGAGCAGGCGCTTCCGGATAACGCGTCCGAGCTGGCGGTCCAGCTGTGCAACCGGTTTTTCGGCATCGGCGCCGACGGCTTGGTGTACATACTCCCTTCCGAGAAGGCGGATTTCCGTATGCGGATTATTAATTCCGACGGCTCGGAAGCGGAGCAATGCGGCAACGCCATACGCTGCGTAGCCAAATACGTTTACGATAACGGCATGACGAATCAGGAAGAAATTACGGTTGAGACGCTCGGCGCGGGCGTGCAAAAGGTGCAGCTCAAGGCAGAAGGCGGCAAAGTGCAAACGGTGCGCGTCGATATGGGCCAGCCGATTCTGAACGGGCTTCAAGTGCCGACGACAGTTGACGCAGAGCGCGTTATCGAGCATCCGATTGAGGTAGACGGCCG
Source organism: Paenibacillus nanensis (assembly GCF_003583765.1). Taxonomy (GTDB): domain Bacteria; phylum Bacillota; class Bacilli; order Paenibacillales; family Paenibacillaceae; genus Pristimantibacillus; species Pristimantibacillus nanensis. The sequence goes on along the minus strand of NZ_QXQA01000017.1, from coordinate 43,230 downwards.
CGAGTTTACGTTTACGGCCGTTTCGATGGGCAATCCGCACTGCGTCATTTATGTGGACGACGCGGCGTCATTCGATCTGGAAACTTGGGGACCGAAGCTGGAGACGCATCCGATGTTCCCTCGTAAAATAAATGTAGAGTTCGTAACCGTCAATTCGCGGAATCAAGCCGACATGCGGGTGTGGGAGCGCGGCGCCGGCCCTACGCTTGCATGCGGAACGGGCGCATGCGCGACGCTTGTCGCATCGGTGCTGACAGGCGCGACCGACCGTACGGCTACGATCTCCCTCAAAGGCGGCGATCTGCTGATCGAGTGGAACGAGGCGGACAATCACGTTTACATGACGGGGCCGGCTGCGGAAGTATTCCGCGGCGTGTTGTAGGTGACGCGTATGGGAGATGCAGCACAACATACAAGACCGAACTTGCGGGAGGCGCTTGCGGAGCGCATCCTCGTCGGCGACGGAGCAATGGGAACCTATCTGTACCAGATGGGGTTCCCTGTCGGCGTTTCTTACGAAGAATTCAATGTAATCAGACCTGATGTGATCGAAAGCGTGCACCGCCAGTATTATGAAGCGGGAGCCCGTCTGATCGAGACGAATACATTCTCCGCCAATCTGGAGAAGCTGTCGAAGTACGGCCTGGAGAACGCGATGGAGGCGATCAACCGCGAAGGCGTGCGCATCGCCCGCCGCGCTGTCGGCGACGACGCATACGTGGTCGGCGCGATCGGCTCGATTCGAGACGGAAAGCTGAAAAATGTGCGCACAGCAAGAGTCATCGACGCTTACGAGCGCCAGATGAAGGCGCTGATTGAGGAAGGCGTGGACGGGCTGCTGCTGGAGACGTTCTATGATCTGGCGGAAATGAAGCTGGCTCTGCGCATTGCGCGCGAGCTGACGGATATCCCGGTTATTTGCCAATTCGCGGTTGAGGATGTCGGCCGCACGCAGGACGGCGCTTCCCTCGCCGATGCGTTCGCCGAGCTTCAAGCGCTCGGCGCGGACGTCGTCGGCTTCAATTGCCGCAGCGGACCGAACGGCATCATGCGGGCGATCGATTCGATCCAAGGGCCGGTATCGCTGCCTTTATCCGTCTTCCCGAACGCAGGGATCCCGGATTATGTGGACGGCAAATATACGTATTCCGCAGGACCGGATTATTTTGCGGAATGCGCGCGCAGATTCGCGGACCGCGGCGCAAGGATTATCGGCGGCTGCTGCGGCACAACGCCGGAGCATGTGGCCGCGATGGCTGCCTCCATTGCGGATTATGTGCCGCAGCCTGGCGCGGCGGAAGCGGCGAAACGCCAGGCTTCGGTTGTCCGTGAAAGCGCCGTGAAGCCGGCGGAGAGCCGGATGGTTACCGAGCACCGCGAGCCGACGATCGTTGATCTGGCGAAGCAGCGCCATACGGTTATCGTCGAGCTGGATCCGCCGCGCGATTTGGACATCCGCAAGTTTATGGAGGGCGCGAAAGCGTTGAAGGACGTGAAGGCGGACGCCATTACGATGGCGGACAACTCGCTGGCCGTTACGCGGATGAGCAACCTTGCGCTGGCTGCCTTGCTGCAGGACCGCATCGACATTCGGCCGCTTGTTCATATTGCCTGCCGCGACCGGAATTTGATCGGCACGCAGTCTCATATGATGGGCCTTGACGCGCTCGGCATCGATCACGTGCTTGCCGTTACCGGCGACCCCGCGAGGTTCGGCGATTTGCCGGATTCAAGCTCGGTCTACGACTTGACATCCTTTGAGATGATCCGGATGATTAAGCAGCTCAACGAAGGCACCGCGTTTTCCGGCAAGCCTTTGAAGCAGAAAGCCAAATTTGTTGTCGGCGCCGCGTTTAACCCGAACGTTAAGCATTTGGACAAGGCCGTGCAGCGGCTGGAGAAAAAAATCGCGTCCGGCGCCGATTATATTATGACGCAGCCGGTTTACGATCCGGCGCTGATCGAACGGATCGCGGAATCGACGAAGCATTTGGACGTTCCGATTTTTATCGGCATTATGCCGCTTGCGAACGGGCGGAACGCGGAGTATCTTCATAACGAAGTGCCGGGCATTCAGCTCTCCGATGAGGTTCGCGGACGGATGGCCGGTTTGGAAGGAGAAGCGGGGCGCGCAGAGGGCGTTCGCATCGCGCAAGAGCTGCTTGACACAGCGCTCCAGCATTTTAACGGCATTTATCTCATAACACCGTTCATGTTCTACGATATGGCCGTCCAATTGACGCAATATGTATGGGAAAAGACAGGCCGTTAAAGCAATTTGCAGCCGTTGCATATACAAAAAATCAACTTTTGCTTGTTCCAAATGGAGAAATCCTTTAGAATAAGGCATAAGTTGGAGCATACGTATGCTCTCGCATTTTTTCGTCAACAATAGAGCAATGGTCTGTCGTTTTTTGGAATTTGACAGCCACTTGCGCATCGATGGATCGTAGGCGGAGGGGGACCTGGCTTGGCTATTAAGCTCATCAATATCGGATTCGGGAACATTGTGTCTGCGAATCGTATCATCTCGATCGTAAGTCCGGAATCGGCTCCGATTAAACGTATTATACAGGAAGCGCGCGACCGCCACATGCTGATAGACGCGACTTACGGACGACGTACTCGCGCAGTTATTATTACGGACAGCGATCATGTTATTTTATCAGCGGTTCAGCCGGAGACGGTTGCCCATCGTTTATCTACGAAAGATGACGATAACGACGAATAGTACGGGGAGTTAGGAACAAATGGGATTGTTGATTGTTTTGTCCGGACCAGCCGGAGTGGGAAAAGGAACGGTATGCTCGGCGCTGCGCAGCCGGATGCCGGAGATTGTTTATTCCGTATCGGCCACAACCAGGCAGCCGAGGCAGGGCGAAGTAGATGGGGTTAACTATTTTTTTAAGACGCGGGAGCAGTTCCAGGAAATGATCGCGCGCGACGCGCTGCTGGAGCATGCGGAATACGTAGGCAATTATTACGGGACGCCGCGCGACTTCGTGGATCGCACGCTGGCAAGCGGAAAAGACGTGATTCTGGAAATCGAGGTGCAGGGCGCGCTGAAGGTGAAAGAGAAATTTCCGGAAGCGATCTTTATTTTCCTGCTGCCGCCATCGCTTGACGTGCTCAAGGAACGCATCACGGGCCGAGGCACCGAAACTGCGGATGTCATCGACACGCGCATGAACGTAGCCGTTGAGGAGATGAATTTGCTCCGCCATTATGATTATGCCGTTATTAATGATGAAATAGATGCGGCTTGCGACCGGATCCGAAGCATCGTGATCGCCGAGCACTGCCGTAGAGAACGCTTCATGCCTTACGTAACGGGAATGAAGACTGCAATCGAGAAAGCTTGAGTGAGGAGAATGTCCAATGTTGTATCCATCCATTGATGAAATGGTGAAAAAGGTAGACAGCAAGTATACGCTTGTCGTCGCCGCTTCCAGAAGAGCCCGCATGCTGCGCAACGGAGATAAATCGGAGCTTACGAGCCCGCGTTCCCACAAGTATGTTGGCGTTGCGCTGGAGGAAATTTACGGCGACCTGATCCAAGTCGAGACGGTTGGGAATAAGGAAGAATAACCGAAATAGCAGACACGCAAGGGGTGCAGCTGGCGACAGTATGCGCCTCTTTTTTCTTCATAGACAGGAGGGTATGAGATGGATCCGTTCATTCTCGCTATCGTCATATGGGTATTAACGTTATTGCTGTTAGGACTGATTATTCGGGGGGCAATTGATTCTTCCAACATGTCAAAAAAGGTGGACGCGCTTGCCGCCGAGGTCCGTCAGCTCCGGAAAGTGATCAAGGAAAACAAACATATAATCGATAAAAAAGTGTAGTGCGAATCTACTGTTAAAAGTATCTCCTGACATCCGCAACGGTTCAAAGAATTCAAATTGCGGGATCAAGTACGAATGTGTTACCTGCTACTTTTTCCCTCGCTATATGATATGATAAGAAGAGAACGCTTCCGCAGTTGCGACCACAAAACTTTGGAGGAGGTAATCCAATGGATCAATTGCGTTATCCGGTTGGCACGTATACGTTTGAAGGAATGACGGCTGCGCAGCAGGACAAGTGGATTCGCGAGGTAGCGGAGCTGCCGGGACAGCTGAGGTCGGCTATTGAAGGTCTGACGGACGAACAGCTTGACACGCCATATCGGACGGGTGGCTGGACGGTTAGGCAGGTTGTGCATCATCTCGCTGATGCGGCGATGAACTGTTACACGCGGTTTAAGCTGGCGCTTACGGAATCGAATCCAACGGTGAAGCCCTTTGATGAAGAGGGCTGGGCTGGAACGGCCGATTCGCTTGACGCGCCTCCGGGGCTTAGCCTGATGATCGTTGACGGCGTCTATGCGCGCTGGGAGCTTCTGCTGCGGTCCATGCAGCGGGCGGATTTTGAGAAGCAATTTTATCATCCCGGGATGGGGAAGCAGCTGAAGCTGTCTTATTTCCTAGGATTTGTGGCGTGGCACGGACGGCATCACGTCGCGCATATTACAAGCTTGAGAGAACGAATGAATTGGTAAGCACTGTCCGCCGCGAAAGCGGCGGAAGACGGAATAGGAGTTGGCAGCATGGCAAGTTTGGCAGGTAAAAATATTGTATTAGGCATAACCGGCGGGATTGCCGCTTATAAAGGGGCGGCGCTCTGCAGCAAGCTTGTGCAGGCTGGAGCGGAGGTGCATGTGGTCATTACCGAATCCGCAGCCAAGTTTATTACCCCGCTCACGCTGCAGACGTTGTCCCGTCATCCTGTACATATCGACACGTTTGACGAACGCGATCCTTCTGTCGTTACCCATATTCATCTGGCGGACCACGCGGATCTCATCGTGGTTGCTCCCGCAACCGCGAATGCGATCGCGAAGCTGGCGAACGGGCATGCCGACGATATGCTCAGCACGACGCTGCTGGCCGCGACATGTCCGATTATTATTGCGCCTGCAATGAACGTACATATGTATGAGCATCCGGCAGTTGTCGAGAATATGGAGCGGCTGGCGCGGCGCGGCGCGATGTTTGTCGAGCCGGGCACAGGGCAGCTTGCTTGCGGCTATGTAGCGAAAGGCAGGCTTGCCGAGCCGGAGGATATTGTGGCGTCGATCCAAAATTGGTTTGCCGAAAGCGGCAGGCTGAAAGGAAAACGTGTGCTTGTTACGGCCGGAGGGACGATGGAGCGGCTCGACCCGGTTCGTTTTCTTACGAATGATTCCTCAGGCAAAATGGGGTTTGCTATCGCTGAAGCGGCAATGCGGATGGGGGCGGACGTTACCTTAGTTGCAGGTCGGACGACCGAGCAGCCTCCCGCCGGCGTGCGCGTCATACACGTGGCATCCGCGGCGGATATGCTCGAAGCCGTCATGAAGGATTTCGATGAGATGGATATCGTCGTCAAATCGGCCGCAGTCGCGGATTACCGTCCCGTCATCGTCCATGAGCAGAAGATGAAGAAAACAGGAGAGCGCCTTGTGCTTGAGCTGGAGCGAACGACGGATATTTTGGCGACGCTAGGCGAACGCAAGACGCGTCAATTTCTTGTCGGCTTTGCGGCGGAGACGCAGCAAGTCGCGCATTATGCGATGGATAAGCTGAGACGCAAAAACTGCGATCTTATCGTTGCAAACGACGTCAGCCAAGAGGGTGTCGGATTCAACGGGGATACCAACGCCGTAGAAGTGTACGGGCCGGACGGACTTATCGTCTCGCTGCCGCTCATGTCCAAACGCGAGATGGCGAGCCGCCTGATGGAGCTGATCGCCGTTCGGCTTGCAGCTGCCGGAGGGAACCCTGCATGATAGCCAAAGTGATTGTCGACGTGCCGAGCCGCCAGACGGATCGGCCTTTTGATTATGAAGTGCCTTACGAAATGCAGGAATGGCTGGAATTGGGAAGCCGTGTCGGCGTTCCGTTCGGAGGACGCGTGCTTCAAGGGTTTGTGATCGATCTTACGGAATCGGCATCCGTCGACCGGACTCGCCTCAAGCCGATCGCCGAGCTGCTGGATCCTGTGCCGCCGCTGCTGCCGGATATGATTGAGCTGTCCAGATGGATGAGCGACAAATATTGCTGCTCCTGGACGCAAGCGCTGCAGGCGATGATCCCCGCCGCGCTGAAGGGAAAGGAAGAGCGCCAGATCGGATTAGGCGAGCCGGACGAGGAGTACGGGCTGCCTGCCGAGCTGAAGGAGTGGATCGCGAATAGCGGTGGTCTTGTGAAGCTGGATGCGCTCATCGCCAAATATCCTCAGCACCTGAAGGCTGTCAAGCATGCTTTGGCGAAAGGGACGCTAACTCAGCAATCGTCGATTAAGGACAGGCTCGCCGTGCGGAAGGTGCTTACGGTATTTTTGCCGGAATCGCGTTTGCCTCTCGAGCATGCGCTCGAGCAAGTGCCGGCTAGAGCGGCCAAGCAGCGTGAAGCGTTACAATGGATGTACGGCCGGGAAGAGCCGATCGCGCTGCAGGAGCTGGCTCAGCAAACGGGCGTCTCAAGCGCAAGCATCAAGCCGCTTGTGGAGAAGGGACTGCTTGAGCTTCGCGAAGTGGAGAAGGAGCGCGATCCATATGCGCACCGTCAGTTCACCCGGACAAGCCCGCTTCCCCTCACCGAAGGGCAGCGGGAGGTATTCGGACGTATTGCCGAAGCGCTTGACGCTAGGCAGGGCCGGACGATGCTGCTGCACGGCGTAACGGGCAGCGGCAAAACGGAAGTCTATCTGCAATCGATCCAATATTGCCTGGATCAGGGGAGGCAAGCGATTGTGCTTGTGCCGGAAATCTCGCTTACTCCGCAGATGGTCGAGCGGTTCAAAGGCAGATTCGGCGACGCCGTCGCAGTGCTGCACAGCCGGTTGTCGAGCGGCGAACGTTTCGATGAATGGCGCAAGATCCGAAGCAAAAAGGCGCAGGTCGCGATCGGCGCCCGTTCGGCTATTTTTGCGCCGTTTGAGCAGATTGGCCTTATCATTATTGATGAAGAGCATGAGTCTTCGTATAAGCAAGAGGAAAGTCCGAAATATCACGCGAGAGATGTCGCGGTGCGCCGGGCGAAGCAGCATGGAGCGGCCGTCGTGTTAGGCTCGGCGACTCCGTCGCTCGAGTCGTTCGCCGCGGCGAGCCGCCCGGCGGCAAATCCGGGAGCCTCCGCGCTCCTTCCGATGCCTTACCGCGTCGGAGGAAGACCGATGCCGCCGGTCGAGGTCGTCGACATGCGCGAGGAGCTTCGCGCGGGCAACCGCTCCATGTTCAGCCGGCAGCTGCACGCCGCGCTGCAGGAACGGCTGGAGCGCGGCGAGCAATCGGTGCTGCTGCTTAACCGGCGGGGTTATTCGACGTTTGTAATGTGCCGCTCCTGCGGCCATACCGCCGCTTGTCCCCACTGCGATATATCGCTGACGTTTCATCAGAAATCCCGAGTGCTGCGCTGCCACTATTGCGGTCATGCGGAAGGAGCGCCTGCTGAATGTCCAGAGTGCGGAAGCGAGCATATCCGCTATTTCGGCACGGGCACGCAGCGCGTGGAGGAAGAGCTCGCCAAGCTGTTTCCCGGCATCCGGGTCATTCGGATGGATGTGGACACAACGAGCGAGAAGCATGCCCATGAGAAGCTGCTGAAGCAATTTGGCGACAGGCAGGCCGATGTGCTCCTTGGCACGCAAATGGTTGCCAAAGGGCTTGACTTCCCATATGTTACGTTAGTAGGCGTAATCGCCGCCGATACCTCGCTGCATCTGCCGGACTTCCGCGCGGCGGAGAAGACGTTCCAGCTGCTCACGCAAGTCGCGGGACGGGCAGGGCGGCATGAGCTGGAGGGCGAGGTCGTGATCCAGACGTACACGCCGGAGCACTATGCGATTACGACCGCTCAGACGCATGATTACGCGGCGTTCGTCAGCGAGGAGCTGCGCCATCGTTCCGTTATGGGCTATCCGCCGTATTGCAGGCTGGTGCTCGTGACGATGTCGCATGAGCAGCTGCCGCTGCTGTCCACCGTCAGCGAACGCTTTGCGGCGGAGCTGAGGGAGCTGGCGGAGCATGAAGGCGTGCTGGCGCCGCTTGGCAGCGGGCTGCCAAGGGCGCTCGAGGTGCTGGGGCCCGTCGCTTCGCCGATCGCAAGAATGAAAGATCGCTACCGTTTTCAATGTGTGATAAAATATCGGGGAAGCATTGACGCATCCGCTATAGTCCGGCGCGCGCTCCAGCCGTTCACGGAAGGGCCGCAGCAGAAAGGAATCGGGTTCAGCGTCGATGTCGATCCGCAAGTTATTTTATAATGATCCGATAGATTGGGAGTAAAGGAAGGGAACAACATGAGTATTCGTTTGATCGTAAAAGAACCAGATCCGGTATTGCGCGAGGTAGCCAGGGAGGTTACGAAATTTAACGATAATTTGAAAAAACTGCTGAAGGATATGGCCGAGACGATGTACGACGCGGAGGGCGTCGGTCTAGCTGCGCCGCAAATCGGTATTTCAAAACGCGTCATCGTCGTGGATGTCGGCGATGAGAACGGACTCGTCGAGATGGTCAACCCGGTCATCGTCGAGCAGGATGGCGAGCAGTTCGGGCCGGAGGGCTGCCTCAGCATACCGAATATTAACGGCGATGTGCGCAGAGCCGACCGGATCGTTGTAGAAGGACAGAACAGCGACGGGGAGAAATTCACCGTGCATGCGAGCGGCTTTTTCGCCCGCGCGTTCCAGCATGAGATCGACCATTTGAACGGCATTCTGTTCACCGATATCGCCGAGAGCGTGTACGACATTTCGGAAAGAACAAGTAAAGGCGGCGAATAGATTCATGCGTATCGTATTTATGGGGACGCCGGATTTCGCCGTCCCTTCCTTGCAAATGCTAGTATCAAGCGGCTATGAGGTTGTTGCCGTTGTCACCCAGCCGGACAGGCCGAAGGGCCGGAAAAAGACGCTGACGCCGCCGCCTGTCAAGGAAGCGGCGTTATCGCTTGGTATACCCGTGCTGCAGCCGGATAGAATGAGAAATCAGGAGGCGGTATCGGCAGTCGCCGAATTTAAGCCGGACTTGATCGTCACGGCCGCATACGGCCAAATCCTTCCGAAAGCTGTACTGGAGCTGCCGCGGCTCGGATGCATCAACGTGCATGGATCGCTCCTGCCGAAATACCGCGGCGGGGCGCCAATCCAACGTTCGATCATGAACGGGGAGCCCGAAACCGGCGTGACGATCATGTATATGGCGGAGGGTCTCGATACCGGCGACATGATCAGCAGAGTCGTTGTTCCGATTACCGACGAAGACACGTCGGGCACGATGTTCGAGAAGCTAAGCGCCGCCGGCGCCAAGCTGCTTGGCGAGACGCTGCCTTCGATTATCGATGGATCGGCGAAGGCGGTGCCGCAGCGGGAGGAAGAAGCTACATACGCGCCTAATTTGACGCGCGAGGATGAAAGAATCGATTGGGGCAAGTCCGCGAGGGCGCTGTTCAATCAGGTTAGAGGGTTATCGCCGATGGCCGGCGCTTTCACTTCGCTTGGCGGCGAAGTGTTCAAGGTGTGGAAATGCGAGGTTCCGAGTAGCAACGGGGCCGGAACGGCCGGAGCAGCGCCGGGCACGATTCTAACAGCTGATGCAAGCGGCATCGTCGTGCAGACGGGCGAAGGCAAGCTGGTTTTGACCGAGGTCCAGCCGGCAGGCAAGCGCGTTATGGCGGTGTCCGACTGGGTGAAAGGCGCGCGGATCGAACCGGGCACGCAGTTTGGTATAGGTGAAGCGCAATGAGCGGCGAAAATAGAACATCCGGCATAAAGCGCGGCGGAAATCGGCGGCCCGGAGGGCATAGCGGCTCCAAGCAGCCGCAGCCGCAGCGGAGAGCGGTAACGCCGCGCGAGCTCGCGCTTAACATATTGGTGAAGGTCGCCGAGACAGGCGCGTACAGCAATATTCAGCTGAACCGCTCGCTGCAGGAGTCGGGCATGTCCAGAGCGGATGCTGCGCTAGCGACAGAGCTGGTGTACGGCACGATCGGGAGGCAGGCTACGCTCGACTATTGGCTGTCGAAGTTTGTGGCGAAGGGGCTTCACAAGCTGGATACGTGGGTCCATCAGCTGCTTCGGCTCAGCGCGTACCAGCTGCTGTTCTTGGACCGCATCCCTTCGCACGCGGCTGTGAACGAAGCTGTAACCATTGCGAAGCGGAGAGGACATGCCGGCATTTCCGGCATGGTGAACGGCGTGCTTCGCAGCATCGATCGCGGCAAGGACGAGCTGAAGCTGTCCGATATTCGGGCAGAAACGCCGGTCGCGACGCTTGCCCTTCGCCACTCGTATCCCGAATGGCTTGTAAGACGCTGGGCCGATACCTTTGGGCTGGAGACGACAGAGGCGATTCTTGCGTCGGGCAATGAACCGCCGCATGCCAGTATCCGCGTGAACACAATGCTCGCCAGCCGCGATCAAAGGCTTCGCGAGCTGCAGGAGAGCGGTTTGGACGCGCAGCCTTCCGCAGTCGCTCCGTCCGGGATCGTCGTGCGCGGCGGAGGCAACATGGCTGACACGGAAGGATTCCGCCATGGGCTGTGGTCTGTGCAGGATGAGAGCTCCATGCTGGTCGCCGAGGTCGTTGCGCCGAAGCCTGGCATGAAGGTGCTTGATTGCTGCGCCGCGCCCGGAGGCAAGAGCGCCCATATGGCCGAGCTGATGGAAGGCAAAGGCAAGGTGTGGGCGAATGATCTGCATGCCCATAAGCGCGAATTGATCGTCTCGCAGACGGAGCGGCTGAAGCTGCGCAATGTAGAGGCGATTACGGGCGACGCCGCGAAGCTGTCGGAGCGGTTCAAGGAGCAGTCGATGGACGCGGTGCTCCTGGATGCGCCATGCTCGGGATTTGGCGTTATTCGCAGAAAGCCCGAAATCAAGTGGAACAAAACGGAGGGCGACATCGCGGAAATCGCCGCGCTTCAGCGTCAGCTGCTGAAGGAGGCGAGCGGCCTAGTTCGCCCTGGAGGAACGCTGGTATACAGCACCTGCACGATCGAAAAGGAAGAGAACGAAGAGCAGATCGCGGCTTTTTTGGCGGAGCATCCCGATTTCGAGCTGGACGCCGATTGGCCGGAGGCCGTTCTAAGCCGGCTGCGCGAAGCCGGCATCATAGGTACGCCGTTTGACGGACAACTGCAGCTGCTTCCGCACCATTTCGGAAGCGACGGCTTCTATATTGCGCGCATGACCAGACGCCCATGAGGCCTCTTATGGCTTGTGCATGGGCGTTTGTGGTAAAATAATCGACAACGGTCCAAAAATAGGCATATTTCAAAAGGGCCGTCCTACAATAAAATACAGGTGTGATGAATGAGATGAAACCGATAATTTACGATTATACGCTGGAAGGGCTACACGAATGGATGAAGGAAAACGGCGAGCCGTCCTTCCGCGCGGACCAGCTGTTCGACTGGATTTACGTCAAGCGGGTGCGGAGCTTTGAGGAAATGACGAACCTGCCGAAGGCGCTGCGTGAAAAGCTGGACGAACAGTTCCAATTCGTCACCCTTACGGAAATTACGAAATTCGAGTCGAAAGACGGCACCGTTAAATTTTTGTTCGGGCTTCACGACAACCATGCGATCGAGACCGTTATTATGCGCCATAACTATGGCAACAGCATTTGCGTCACGACGCAGGTCGGCTGCCGGATCGGCTGCACCTTCTGCGCTTCGACTCTCGGAGGACTGAAGCGGAATTTGACGGCGGGCGAAATTGTCGCCCAGGTTGTTACCGCCCAGCAAATGCTCGACGCGACGGGAGAGCGGGTGTCCAGCATTGTCATCATGGGCTCCGGCGAACCGTTTGAGAACTACGACGCGACGATGGCGTTCTTGCGCATTATGATTCACGAGAAGGGGCTCAACATCGGACAGCGCCATATTACCGTCTCGACCAGCGGCATCGTGCCGAGCATGTACAAGTTCGCGGACGAGAATACGCAAATCAACCTGGCGATTTCCATTCACGCTCCGAACGACAAGCTTCGTTCCAAGCTGATGCCGGTTAACCGCCGCTTCCCGTTCGACGACGTGATCGAGGCTTGCCGCTATTATATCGCCAAGACGGGCAGACGGATTACGTTCGAATACGCGCTGATCGGCGGCGTGAACGACCAGCCGGAGCATGCGCAGGAGCTTGCCGACGTGCTGAAGGACATGTTATGCCATGTCAATCTCATTCCGGTTAACCACGTCCCTGAACGCAATTATGTGCGTACGCCGCGCGAAGATATTTTCGAATTTTCGCGGGTGCTGGAGCGCAATAAGATTAACGTGACGATACGCAGGGAGCAAGGACATGACATCGCGGCCGCTTGCGGCCAGTTACGAGCGAAACATATGGAGTCTCAGGCGAGGTGATGACGCATTGTTAACGGCAAACCGCAGTAATATCGGACGAGTCAGACAGATCAACGAAGACCAGTCTTGGGTGGGACAGCTGAGTAACGGCGTAACGCTGGCGATCGTCGCAGACGGCATGGGCGGGCACCAGGCCGGCGACGTCGCCAGCCAATTGGCGGTAGATGCGTTCCGGAACGCTTTGGAGCGGAACGCGTCGAAGCCGGAGCTGACGGAGCAGGAAGGAAAGATGCTCATTCGCCAAGCGATCAGCGAAGCGAATGAGACCATCTACGCGATGGCGGCCGGCGACGAACGTTATCATAATATGGGCACGACGATCGTCGCCGCATTGCTGCGCGCGGGCAATGTCATTATCGGCCATGTCGGCGACAGCCGAGCGTACAAGCTGACCAAAAACTCCATCGATCTGCTGACGATGGACCATTCGCTTGTGAATGAGCTGGTGAAGTCCGGTCAGCTGACGGAGGAGGAGGCCGCTAACCATCCAAGGCGCAATGTGCTGACGCGAGCGGTCGGTACCGACCCTCACGTTGAAATTGATGTGCAGGCGGTCGAATGGTCTCCGGAGGATGTCCTTCTCTTATGCAGCGACGGGTTAACCAATATGGTCAGCGAGCAGCAAATGCTGGAGGTAGTCGCAAACGGAGAAGAGGAGCTTGAGAGCAAGGCGGATCATCTCATTCAGCTAGCGCTCGAAGCGGGAGGCGACGACAACATTACCGTCGTGCTTCTTCAAGAGAGTGCCGGCATGAAGCGGGAGGAGAGTTCACAATGATTGGACATGACTTAGGCGGCCGTTACGAAATTTTGTCCCGCATCGGCGGCGGAGGAATGGCGCTTGTCTATAAAGCGCATGACGTGTTGCTTAACCGAAACGTTGCCGTGAAGGTGCTTCGGCAGCAATTCGTTGGCGACGAGGAGTTCATCCGCAGGTTCCGCAGGGAAGCACAATCTGCCGCTGCGTTGTCCCATCCAAACGTCGTCAGCATCTATGACGTCGGGCAAGAGGACGACATTCATTATATTGTAATGGAGTATGTGGAAGGCAATAATCTGAATGAAATTATACAAGAACGAGCGCCTCTGCAGGCGGACGAAGCGGTTCGCATCGCCGTGCAGATCTGCGACGCTCTCGATCATGCGCATCAAAACCAAATTATACATCGGGACATTAAGCCTCATAATATTCTTATCGGCAATAACGGAAGAGTGAAGGTGACGGATTTCGGAATCGCCCGGGCGGTGACGTCCTCGACGATCACGCAGACAGGTTCCGTCGTGGGCTCCGTTCATTATTTTTCGCCGGAGCATGCAAAAGGCATTAATACGGGGGAAAAGTCCGACCTGTATTCACTCGGCATCGTGATGTACCAAATGCTTACGGGCAGACTGCCCTACGTCGGCGAAAGCCCGATTAGCGTTGCGCTCAAGCACCTGCAGGAAAATTTTGAGGATCCGCGTTTTGTTAATCCTCATATCCCGCAAAGCGTGGAGAACATTATTCTAAAAGCTACGCGCAAGAAACCGGACGAGCGCTACGATTCCGCCCATGAAATGCTGCTGGATCTGGACACCTGCTTAAGGCCGGATCGTCTGAATGAACCGAAAATAACGTTCGCCAGCTACAGCGATATGGAAGAGACGCGCGTGATGCCGGCGATCCGCGGCGAGGCTGCCGCAGGCCGCTCTGCAGAGGAGTACGAGCGGAAGCAGCCGGCGAAGGCGGCTGTCAATACCGACACTGGCGTGAACTGGTCGGATGCGGAGGCCGAGCAAAAGCCGAAGGGCTGGAAAAAGCCGCTTACCGTTGTCGGTGTTACGCTTGCGATTTTGGCGCTCATTATTTTCGGTTTCATGTGGCTGCTCGATAAGCTTGATACCGAAGAGGTGAAAGTGCCGTACGTTGTCGGGGAGACACTTGATGATGCGCGAAAAATGATAGAAGAAGCCGGTCTTAGGGTCGAGGATCCTGTGCTGAGGGAGCCGAGCAAAGACGTCCCGAAGGATCAAGTTATCGACCAGTCTAAAAGCAACCAGATGGTTAAAGTGAATTCATTCATCCAGCTTACCGTCAGCGACGGTCCTGAACTGGAAACGGTGAAAAGCTATGTCGATCAGTCAATCGATACGGTAAAAGAGGAGCTATTGGCGCTCGGCTTTACGGAGGACCGAATCCACATATCCGAAGAGCATAACGAGAAGCAGCTTGGGACAATTCTTGAACAGACGCCGGTGTCCGGCCAGCAGCTCGATCCTTTGAAGGATGAGATTTCGTTCGTCGTCAGTCTCGGGCCTGAGATGGTAGAAATGCCGGATTTGGTTGACGAGAGATTGTCTACGGCTCAGAAGCTGCTTGAGTCTTTGGGGCTGGTGTTAGAAAAAGTTGACATTCTCACGGAACCGAGCTACCTGCATGAGAAGGACCGGATCATCTCAGTCGGCCCTTATAATGCGGGGGACGAGGTTCCGAAAGGATCGAAGATTACGGTCACTGTCAGCTCCGGGCCTCCGGCAGATGCGAAGACGCACACGTTCAACGTGAGAATTTCGCCGGCTACAGCCGGTAAATCCAGCGAGGTGCGGATCGATTATTCGGACGCCAGAGGCGAGAATATAACGGGTGAAACGCATACGATTACGGGGACGGTAGATATTCCGGTAACCGTTGTGCTGGCACCGGACACGGTCGCGCATGTTACGGTATACCGCGACAATCAATTTATGGATTCCAGAGAAATCAGATACGAAGACCTTAACGGCTCCGGGGATCCGGGGCTGACCATTCCAGGCAATGAGGCGACTCAGCCTCCGGCTGACAGCAATGGAGAAAATAATGACGAAACAGCGCAAGCGGGGGTAGAAGGCGGAAATGGCGAGAATCAAGGCGAAGGCGCGGGGGACGGCGGAGAACAAGGTCAGTAATCAAGAAACCGGCATGATCGTCAAAGCGCTTAGCGGATATTACTACGTAAAAGCGGAGAACGGCGAAGAGGTTGTCCAGTGCAGGGCGCGCGGCGTGTTCAAAAAGCGCGGCGAATCGCCTCTTGTCGGCGACAAGGTGCATTACAGTATAACCGAAAACGGAGAGGGGACGGTAACCGAGCTGTTCCCCCGCTCCACGGAGCTGATTCGTCCGCCCGTCGCGAACGTGGATCTCGCGATTCTTGTATTTTCGGTGACGGAGCCTTCGCTCAACCTGCAGCTGCTGGACAAATTTCTTGTCCATATCGAGCATGCGGGGATCCCCGCCGTTCTATGCCTTAGCAAGCAGGACTTAGAAAAGGAAGGCGGTTTTACGGAGGAAGCTGCGGAAGCGGCGGCCTCCGTTAATCGCATTTACCGGGCGCTCGGATACGAAGTGTTCGGGACAAGCTCCCGCAAGGGAGCGGGCATCCATGAGCTTAAGGAACGGCTTCAAGGACATTTGGCCGTCTTCGCAGGCCAGTCCGGCGTCGGAAAGTCATCGCTGCTCAACGCGCTTGTCCCGGGGCTGACGCTTGAAACGAATGAAATCAGCAACAGGCTTGGCCGCGGCAAACATACGACCAGGCATGTGGAGCTCATTGATATCGGCGGCGGTTACGTTGCCGATACACCGGGCTTCAGCCAGCTGGACTTCGGCGAGCTCGGCATCGAAGACTTAAGCTACTGCTTTGTCGAGCTGAGGAAGCTGTCGCCGGATTGCAAGTTCCGGGGATGCACCCATGTGCACGAGCCGGGCTGCGCCGTCCTTGCCGCCTTAGAGTCCGGCGATATCGAAAAGAGCCGATACGACCACTACGTGCAGTTTTTATCGGAGATGAAAGAGATCAAACGGAGGTACTAACTACATGACCATTATCGCGCCTTCCATACTGTCGGCCGACTTCGCCAGACTCGGCGAAGAAATTCAGGCGGCGGAGCATGCGGGAGCAGACTGGATTCACGTCGATGTGATGGACGGACATTTTGTTCCGAATCTGACCTTCGGTCCGCCAGTTATCGCCGCGGTTCGTTCCGCAACGAAGCTGCCGTTCGACGTGCATCTGATGATCGAGCGTCCGGAGCTGTCATTCTCCAACTATATTGCGGCAGGCGCGGATCGTATTACCGTCCATGCCGAAGCATGCGTTCATCTTCACCGGACCGTCCATGCGATCAAAGAGAAGGGGATTCCTGCGGGAGTAGCCATCAATCCGGCCACGCCGGTTGCGGTGCTGGAGCCGATCATTCATGATTTGGACCTTGTCTTGATCATGACCGTTAATCCGGGCTTCGGGGGGCAGTCCTTTATTCCTTACTCGCTCGTGAAGCTTCGTCAAGTGAGAGCAATGCTGGAGGAAAGAGGCTTAAGCAGCGTCCACGTGCAGGTAGACGGCGGCGTTAACCGCGAAACGGCGGGTCCGATTGTGGATGCGGGCGCCAACGTGCTCGTGGCCGGCAACGCGGTGTTCGGGGAGAAGGATCGCGCGGCGGCCATCGCGGCGCTTCGCTAAGGGGGAGAAGGATGAACGAGACGATCAAAACGAGCTTTTGGGTAATGCTTTACAGCGTGCTGGCAGGGACTTGCCTAGCGTTGTTTATGATCATTCCCAGCTTTGAGAAGTATTTGTTTTCATTGCTTTCGATTTATATCGCCATTCGTTATTTCCGGCGCTTCGAAACGATAGGAAAAAGAATATTGTTTTTGATTCTGGCTTTATTCTTCAGCTTCTTCACCGTCTTCTGCGTTACAGCCTACAGGTACGTTAAAAATCCGGAGCAATTCGCCGTTATGTTTGTGTCATAATCCCTATTATTCTTGGGCGTTTGCGGGTGGAATAGGACAAAGATCCTTCGCATAGGATGGTTACATGAGCGCGGGATGTGTCACGGAGCTATTTCATGAGCGTGTCTGAGGAGGGATGGGGCATGAAATTTTATACGATCAAGCTGCCGAAGTTTCTTGGCGGGTTTGTTAAAGCGATTCTGAATACGTTCCAGAAAAATTAATGGGATCCCGGTCTTGCGCCGTACACACGCTTTACAATGGGAGCGGGAAAAATAAAAGCACCTGAGCTTCAGGTGCTTTTGTCTATGGCGGTGCTATTATACGCGAGTAACTTTACCAGATTTCAGAGCGCGCGCGCTCACATATACGCGTTTTGGTTTGCCGTCTACAAGAATGCGAACCTTTTGCACGTTAACGCCCCAAGAACGACGAGTTTTGTTGTTCGCGTGGGAAACGTTATTGCCTTGACGCGGCGATTTGCCAGTCAGATAACATTTGCGGGACATGACTACACCTCCTAAAAAGAATTGGGAAAGAGAATCGACACACATCGCAACCTCGAAGCTGAATGTGGTTGAAGCACTGCTTCATTCCATAATACTACGCATCTACGTTCACTTGAAATGACACATGTATCATTGAACACACTCGAATATCGTATCATAAATTAGGCTTCTGTTCAACCTAAATCTAAGGAATGTTCGGCAATTTTCACGAACGCACTTCAATAACTTGTCGGTTTATAGTACAATGTTACTTAGTCCATAATATACAGTAAGGGAGTGTATTGCCATGTCACTGCAGCTGAATACAGAACTTGGCGCCATTCATGTCACCGACCATTGCATCGCCGTACTGGCGGGCTCCGCAGCCTTGGATTGTTATGGACTCGTCGGCATGGCTTCGCGCAAAGGTTTGAAGGATGGAATCGCGGAGTTGCTCGGCAGAGAAAACATGTCTCGCGGCGTAGAAGTTAGACGCGAGCATGACAAGCTGCATATCGACCTCCACATCATTGTAAGCTACGGAACGAAGATTTCCGAGGTAGCGCATAACATTCAATCGAAAGTAACGTATGTGCTGAATAATGTAATTGGCCTACAGGTGGATGAAGTCCATATATTTGTGCAAGATGTAAGGGTATCCAGGTAGCAGGAAGGGGAATTTTCATTGGGTAAGCGCTCTATTAACGGATCGGATTTTGCCGCAATGGCGTTGCTGGGAGCAGAGCTGTTGCAGCATAACGCAGAACGCGTTAATGCTTTAAACGTGTTCCCGGTGCCGGACGGTGATACAGGCACGAACATGAATTTAACGATGAGCTCTGGTATTCGGGAGCTTCGCAGCAAGCCCTCGGAGCATATCGGCAAATCCGCCGAAGCGCTGTCGAAAGGTTTGCTAATGGGCGCAAGAGGCAACTCTGGCGTTATTCTCTCGCAATTGTTCCGCGGTTTTTCGAAATCGCTTTCGGCTCTTCAGGAGGCTTCGCCGGTCGAGGTCGCCGCAGCGCTGCAGCATGGCGTCGACATGGCTTACAAAGCGGTCGTTAAGCCTGTAGAAGGAACGATTCTAACCGTGGCGAGAGAAGCGGCGAAGCATGCCGTTCAATATGCAAGACGTGCGTCAAGCGTAGCGGATCTGATGACGGAGGTTCACCGCAAGGCGCATGAAGCGCTGCAGCGGACGCCGGATCAGCTGCCGGTTCTGAAGCAGGTCGGTGTGGTCGACTCCGGTGGACAAGGTCTCGTGTATATTTACGAAGGCTTCGTGCGAAGCTTGACGGAGACGGAATCCGGCGGGTATCAAGAGCTGTATCAGCAGCCGTCGGAAGCGGCGCTTCCGGAAGAGGTTGCCCTGCCTGCCGCGCCAAGAAATGAGCGCAAGAGCGAGCCTAGCTCGGCGCAAGCGCGTCTCAATACAGAAGATATCGAGTTTTTATATGATATGGAATTTTTTATTAATCGTAAGCTTTCAGGATCTAATGCAGTGTTTTTTGATGAATCCGCTTACAAGAGGATTTTGGAGAAGGACGGGGACTCCATCCTCGTAATCACGGACGACGATATTATTAAGGTCCACGTCCATTCCCGCAGACCGGGCGACGTGCTCAACGCATCGCTGCCATATGGCGAACTGACCGATATTCACATCTTGAATATGCGCGAGCAGCACCGGGATATCGTCGAGCACGACGCAACGGCCGAACCGGGCTCATCCGATCTTGCGGCAGCGCAGCTGCTCGCCGGTCAAGCGCTGAGCGGGGTTGCTCCGGGCCAAGTATTCGAACAAGCTCCGTACGGTATTATCGCCGTTGCGATGGGCGACGGTATTACGGACATGTTCCTGGCTAGCGATGTAGACACGGTTTTATCCGGCGGACAAACGATGAATCCGAGCACGGAAGATTTCTTGAAGGCGATCGACGCGTTGTCGGCGGATCATATTTTCCTGCTGCCGAATAACGGCAATATTATATTGGCGGCTGAGCAAGCCGCCGAGCTGAGCGACCGCAACATCACGGTCATTCCGACTCGCACGATCCCGCAAGGCTTGGCCGCGGTGCTGGCGTTCAAAGAAGACGAGACGCCGGAACGAAACGCGGAATGGATGAAGAGCGCGGCAGCAAACGTCGTGTCGGGACAAGTGACCAAAGCTGTGCGCAATACTTCCATCGACGGAGTAAATATCGTGGAAGGCGATTATATCGGCATTAAGGAAAAAGCGATTGTCGTCTCGCATGCGGATCTTCTGGCGGCATGCCAAGGACTGATCGGCAGCATGATGGAGAACGGCGGCGATCTGCTTACGGTATTGACGGGCGACGAGGCAAGCGCGGAGCTAACCGCGGCTGTCTGCGAATGGGCGGAAAGCCAGTACCCGGATATCGAGCTTGAGGTGCAGCACGGCGGCCAACCGTTGTATCCTTATCTGTTCGCGGTAGAGTAGAAGGTCAATCACTTCATACACGGGGGAGATTATATGGGCAATGTGCGCATCGTAACGGACAGTACGTCGGATATTCCAGCCGAGGTACGCGAGCGATTAGGCATTACAATGGTGCCGCTGAAAGTGGTATTTGGAGAAGAGACGTTTTCGGATGCGGTGACGATCACTCCGGAACAATTCTATGAGCGGTTAAGAACGACGCAGGAGCTTCCTACGACCTCGCAGCCGTCTCCGGCGGACTTTTTGGAGGCGTATGAGCGTCTTATCGACGAGGATTCGGATTCCCCAATCATTTCGTTTCACCTGGCGTCCGTGCTAAGCGGTTCGTACCAAGCGGGTACCATTGCGGCATCCATGGTGGAGCGTGCGGCGGACATTACGATTGTCGATTGTAAGTCCGCTTCCTACGGCAGCGGTTTGCAGGTCGTGCGGGCCGCCGAGCTTGCGCAGGCAGGCGAAAGCAAAGAGCGGATTTTGGAAGAAGTTCAACGTCTGCGCAGCAATATGGGTTTATATTTCCTGGTGGACAGCCTGGATAACCTCCAAAAAGGCGGCCGGATCGGACGCGCTTCGGCGTTGATCGGCTCGATCTTGAATATTAAGCCGATCCTTTCCTTGGATCAGGACGGCGGCGTCTATTCGGTCGATAAGGTTCGCGGCAGCAAAAAAGCGATGGGACGTATCGCGGAGCTGCTCAAGGCGGAGTTTGGCGACAGTCCCGTCGCCCTCGTCATCGCGAAGACGGACAACGTGGAAGCTGCGGAGGAGCTCGGAGAACGAGTGAAGAACGAGCTGAATGTCAAAGAAATTATCCATACAACCGTAGGTTCGGTGATTGGCACGCATGCGGGGCCTGGAACATGCGCCGTATTCGTTTATAGGATGTGAGCATGTCATGATAAAGCTTGAACAAATAGCAGTAAAACAAATCAAAGGCGTGAGCGCCCTCAAAGAAGGGGAGCTTCACGCCTTTGGCGTGCGCACCGTTGCCGATTTACTGGCATATTTCCCATTCCGGTACGAGGATTACAGACTGCGCGAGCTGTCCGAGGTTAAGAACGGAGAGAAGGCGACAGTGCTTGGCGTCGTGCGCGGCGCGCCTCTCTTACAGCGTTACGGCCGCAGCAAATCGAGGTTAACGTGCAAGGTGGAAGTCGGCGGCATGCTGATTACGGCAGTATGGTTTAATCGGCATTTTCTGCAGGAGCAGCTAAAGCCCGCGCGGGAAATCATGCTGACCGGCAAATGGGAGCAGCATCGGCTGCAGATAACCGTGTCCGAATCCGAATTTCCGGACAGCGCGAAAAACAGCAAATCCGGCTCGCTGCAGCCTGTCTATTCTGTCGGCGGCAATATTACGCAGCAGTGGATGAGGAAGACGATTGCGGCCGCGCTTGAGCAGTATGGACCGATGGTCGAGGAAGTGCTGCCGTACGAGCTGGTGGAGGAGCATAAGCTTATGTCACGCGCCGAAGCCTTCCGCTTATTACATATGCCCGGAGACTTCCGGAAGGGGCAAGAAGCGCGCAGACGGATGGTCTACGAGGAGCTGTTCCTCTTCCAATTGAAGCTGCAGGCTTACCGGTCCATGAATCGCAGACGTAATGACGGCATCGCGTTCCGGATCGACAGCGAGACGATTCGCAGCTTCGCTTCGACGCTGCCGTTCGAGCTGACCGACGCGCAGAAGAAGGTGATTAACGAGATTTTGGTGGATATGCGCCGAGGGTACAGCATGAACCGCCTGCTGCAGGGCGATGTCGGCTCCGGCAAAACCGTCGTTGCGGCCATTGCGTTATACGGCGCCGTAAAAACCGGGCATCAAGGCGCCCTTATGGTGCCGACGGAAATTTTGGCCGAGCAGCACGCGAAGTCGCTTCAGAGGCTGTATGATGGAACGGGGCTGCAGGTCGGCTTGCTGACCGGCAGCCTGACGGAACGAAAGCGGAGAGATGTGCTGGCCGGCTTGCAGATGGGACTCATTGATGTCGTGGTAGGCACGCACGCACTCATTCAGGATGATGTATTTTTCCATAATCTTGGCCTTGTTGTAACGGATGAGCAGCACCGATTCGGCGTGAACCAGCGCAGCGTGCTGCGGCGCAAAGGGTTAAATCCCGATGTGCTGACGATGACGGCGACGCCGATCCCCCGCACGCTCGCAATAACGGCTTTCGGCGACATGGACGTCTCATCCATTCGAGAGATGCCGAAGGGACGCAAGCCGATCAAGACATATTGGGTGAAGCATGACGCGATGGATCGCGTGCTCGGCTTCATTCGCAAAGAGGTTGCCGCGGGCAGGCAGGCCTATGTCATCTGTCCGCTCATCGAGGAGTCGGACAAGCTGGACGTACAAAACGCGATCGATCAATATGTGCAGCTGCAGCAGGCTTTTCCCGATTTAAAGGTGGGATTGCTGCACGGGCGATTGACGGCAGCGGAAAAGGACGCGGTGATGTCCGAATTCAGCTCGAACGAGTCGCAGGTGCTGGTGGCGACGACGGTTGTCGAGGTTGGGGTAGACGTGCCGAACGCGACGCTGATGATTATTATGGACGCGGAGCGGTTCGGGTTGTCCCAGCTACACCAGCTTCGGGGCCGCGTAGGGCGCGGCGAGCATCAGTCGCATTGTATTCTAATGGCGGATCCGAAATCCGAGAACGGCCGCGAGCGGATGAAGGTCATGACGGAGACGAACGACGGCTTCGAGGTCGCAAGGCGCGACCTTGAGCTTCGCGGTCCGGGCGACTTCTTCGGAACGAAGCAAAGCGGCCTTCCGGAGTTTCGAGTCGCGGATATGGTGGCGGATTACGAGGTGCTGGAGCTGGCGCGCGAAGATGCCGGCAGACTGACGGAACGGGACGATTTCTGGACGAACGAATCGTTCGCCCGGCTGTGGGCGATTCTCCGCGAGGACCCATTATTTAAAGGAGAGCAGCTCGATTAAGCAAGTATTGCCTCCATTCGGCATATAGTTAGTTAGTGCATGGAATGAATGCCGATTGGAGGTGCATTACCGGTGAGCTACCAGAATTACGGCATTAAGCCGCAGCTGGTCGAGCGCGTGAAGCTGAAGCTGAAAAATCCCACCGTTAAGGACAGGATCCGGCAGCTGCTTGCGCATGTTACCAAATACGACTTGCAGGACCGCGTTAAAGTGCGCAAGCTGGTTAAATCAGCCGCTGTTATATTGCAGGAGAAATTAACGGAGACGCAAGAAGAGCAGATCGTCGCTTTTGTGCTGGCGCAGAAGATTGATCCGAATAACACCTTCCACCTTCTGAAGCTGTGGGGAATGTTTCGCTGACCTGAATGGGTCAGCTTTTTTTTTGCCGTTACCACAGCTCGAGCTGTCCGCCGGGCTCCTGGCATGCAATGAGCGACGGGTCATCGTTGCGTACGTTGCCTACGGAGGCGCCTACGGGATAGGCTTCGAGCTGGTCGGAGGGGTAGGGCTGAAGCAGCGACATCAAATACGGAACATCCTGCTGCTCCCGGTCAAGCCAGACGTCTTCATGCTCAGGCTTCAGAATGACCGGCATCCGGTCGTGAATCGGCGAGACGACCTCGTTCGGTTGCGTCGTCAGGATGGTGCAGGTGCTCAGCTTTTCACCGCTTGGCGAAGTCCACGTCTCGTATAGTCCAGCTAAGCTGAAGACGGAGCGGGTTTTAAGCGTGATGCGCATCGGCTGCTTGCCGCTTGCGGTCTTCTGCCATTCGTAGAAGCCGTCCGCCGGGAGAATGCACCGCTTCCTCTGCAGCGGGCCTTTAAAAGCCGGCTTCGAAGCGGCCGTCTCCGAGCGGGCGTTGATCATCATATAGCCTACTTTAACATCGTCGGCCCATGGCGGAACGAGCCCCCATTTCAGCTCGCCCAGCCTGTTTTTGCCGCCGCTGTCACGGATGACGGCCAGCACCTGCTGTCCCGGGGCCACATTATATTTGGGACGATGAAAAGGCACCGTCGTTTCGTCGATCATATATCGGACCATCAGCTCTTCAAGCGTAATCGTAATCGTATAACGTCCGCACATTTCGCTGCTCCTCCTATATCCGCTCCCGATGAACTTGTCCCTATTATTATAACTTTCTCATTCCGTTGAAGCGAGAGGCAAGCATGAGGTTCTTCGCATACGGTACGGTATACGGGTGATTGCCCGGTATGGCATACTACGGAATCGCAAATAATGGGAAGAGACGGGTTTGTGACGGAAGGAGGGGCAGGGATGGAAGAAGACGGCAAACGGAAGGGAGACGAGCGCGCCGGAATCGGCGGCTGGTTCAGCCATTTGCTTGCGCTGCCTGGCGAAGCGTTTGCTTATGCGGCAGGGAAGTGGAAGGCGATGAGCGCCTCTCAGGATATGCTGGAATCAGCGGAGCCGCTGTCCTTGCACGCAGCTCACGTGTCCCGGCTAAAGGATGCTTGGACGAAGCTGGAGCCGCTCGAGAACGGAGGAGAACCGCCGGCCATCGGTCATGCGGATACGGATGCGCACGAGTGGTCACGGGATGAGCGGATGCTGATTGAGCGCATTAAGGCGGATATAGCGGAGGCTAACCGCAATAACGTGACGCGGACGGAAGCGTACCGCACCGTTTATTTCCAAACGCCGGAGCTGCATTGGGCGCTGCTTGCGCATCTGGTGTCCCGTAACGGAGGGTGGAATATGACGGACCTGCAGGGGGAGTGGCTGCCCCGTCTCCTTACGGAGCCGCAGCGCCGCGATGTCTTCTTGTTCCTGGAACGCGCGAATGCGCTCATCTTCCAGGACGCCTATCCGCAGCTGCTGCTCTATCAATGGAGCCGCAGCCTTGGCCGCAGCTTGTTCCATCTTCTGCCCGCGTTCGGCGTGTCCCGCTTCATGCAGCCGGTCTGGAAGCTGTTCTGGCGGGAGCATGACTCCGCGCTGCTCACAACGGCCTTGATCGTGAACGAGCAGCATTATATTGAAGGGCGGGTTGTGCGCAACGACTATTTCGAGTCGAATGTCCTTAACACGCTGTTCTTCGGGCTGCAGTCGCTGCTTCAGCTGAACGGCGTTTTTTTTCCTTACGGCAGCGGCAAAGACGGCGGGGAGGGCTGCGGCGAGCTGCAGCTGGCCGGACTTATTATGGAGAGCTTCCGCGATCTCGATGAGCGGATCGAGTTCGGCAAACGCCTATACGCGATGCTGTTCGGCGTCCCGCGGGTATTCGAGGGCGCCCGAAGCTTCGCCGCGGCGGTAAAGCATTCCGGCTCGCGCGCGGACTATGCGCCGCATCTGTTCAAGGAGGTGCGCGAGCGTCCGCCTCGCCGCGTCTACGAGGAGAAGCTTATCGGCGGGCGTCTGAAGCCCGGCGCCGAACGTGTCTACAGCCCTTCGCTGCAGACGGCATGGAAGGATCATCCCGTTGATCCGGCGGAGCCGGGCGATTGGTTTAAGAAAACAGCTGAGGTGATCGGGTATTTCCGCGAGCTGCCTCTGCCGCGGAATTTCGAAATGACGAACGAATACAGCATGATGCTAAGCAAGCTTGAACTCGCCGTTCTGGCGTCTTCGCGCAAGGCCGGGCCGGAAAGCGGCAGGGATGCTTAGTGCTCAAGCCCATTGTCAGGCAGCCGGCATGTTTGACGGAAATGCTGCCGGCTGAGCATATAAAGGCGGCTGCCGCGGAGGGCGAGCCGCCTTGGTCTGTTTAGAGCTGCTCCTCCAGGGAGGCTCCTTCGATGTCGGCAATGGGGAACCACTCGCCGTCGACCATGAACCTTCCTTTCAGCTCGTCGACGCGGTCGACGATGCCGATGACGGTCAGGAGCTCGACGGGGTGGAAGAGGCGCACCGTGATCGGCCGGCGGCGGTGCAGCGACTCTAAGACGGCGCGCGACACATGCTCCCATTCCTGCTCGTCAAGCTGGATCCGCTCCCGGTATTTCAGCGTTTCCGAATGGCGATTGATCGCCGCCTTATGCTCCGGCAGCATCATGCGGCTGGACTCCCAAAGTCCGTTGCCTTCAAGCTTCTTCCTCATTTGTAATGTCCTCCTATCTTCTTGGAACGATCCCGCGCTTGACCGGCTTCGGTAGCCGAGACCGCCCGCAAAATGCTGGCGTC
Organism: Paenibacillus nanensis; assembly: GCF_003583765.1. GTDB lineage: Bacteria > Bacillota > Bacilli > Paenibacillales > Paenibacillaceae > Pristimantibacillus > Pristimantibacillus nanensis. The sequence goes on along the minus strand of NZ_QXQA01000017.1, from coordinate 17,043 downwards.
TCCGTATTTCAGCTTAATGGCGTCCGTCGCGCGCTCCAGCGCCATCCACTTCTCGCGGTTCCGATCGAACAGCGACAGCTGGTATTCGCCGTCTGAGGAAAACTGGGACAGGCTGACGCCGATTTTGCGGACCGGCAGGCCGTCCCAATGCCGCTGCAGCAGCTGCACGGCGGCACGGTACGCCTGGTTCGTTACATTGGTGGGGTCATCCATCTTCATCTGGCGGCTGAAGCCGGTCGGGCGGTCAAAATCCGCGCCCATGCAGGCGACCGATACGACATGGCCCATATAGCCTTTGCTCCGGCAGCGCTGGCAAACCAGCTCGGTCAGCTCCAAAAGCACGGTCTTGATCTCGCTCAGAGTCGCATAGTCCCGGGGCAGGGTCATCATGTGGCCGATCGTCTGGGGAGCGGTCTCATGCGTGCCGGGCGTGACCGGGCTGTCGTCGATGCCGTTCGCGATTCGCCAGTACAGCTCAGCGTTAATATCGGAGTTGCGGCCGAACTTGCGGCGCATGAGCGTCTTCAGCTTTTCAAGCGGCGTGGCCGCCAGCTGGCCGATCGTCTCGATGCCCATGGCGTTGAAATGCCGCGTCATGCGGCTGCCCGCCATAAACATTTTCGACACGGGCAAAGTCCATAGGGTTGACGAAAGGTTATCCGGCGTCAGAACGTAAATGCCGGTGCCGTTCTTTTTGGCGTAGTTGTCGCAAGCGGTCTTCGCCAAAATTTTGTTCGGCCCGATGCCGAACCGGGTATAGATGCCGGTCTCCGCCTGGATGCGGGCTTGGATCAAGGCCGCAAGCTCCTCGGCGGAGCCGTACAGATGGAGCGAGCCGGTCACGTCGAGAAATTGCTCGTCGATGGAATAAGGCTCGACCAAATCGGTGTACGATTGATAAATGCGGGTAATCATCAGCGAGATGTCGATGTACAGCGCCATGCGGGGCTGCACGATGATAAGCTCGGGACATTTGGCCAGCGCGTCGCCCAGGCGCTCCGCCGTCGTGACGCCGCGCCGCTTGGCGATCGGGCAGGCGGCCAGGATGATCCCCGATCTGCGCTCGGGGTCGCCCGCCACAGCCAGCGGCCGGTCCTTATATTCCGGATGCTCCGCCTTCTCGACGGAGGCGTAAAACGATTGGCAGTCAGCCAGCATGATGACTCGTTCGCGAGTGCCCGCCATGCGTATGCTCCCTCCCGGATAATGCGAATGTATGTTCTATATGATATGCTTATTATATACAGAACATACGATCGCGTGCTATATGTTTTTAAGTGGTTATTATTTACAGGCTTGTACGGCTGAAAGCTATCGCAAAAAAAGCGGCGTCTTCCCATCGAAGGAATACGCCGCTTTTTCGCCCTGCGCCAGTCATTGCCGCGATTGACCCGCGCTTTTGAAAAACTTCTCGTTATAGACAATGCTCGGATGGTTCGGATTGTAGCTTTGAGCCTGCTTATGATGCTCAAGCGCCTTGCTCCGGTTCCCGATCCGATCGTAGCAGACCGTCAGCTGCAGATGGGGCAGCCAGGTCCAGGAGGCGTTATCCGTCGCGCCCATTAGATGCGGCGGCTTCTCCAGCTGCGTCGCCTGCTTGAACCAATAGATGGCCTGCTCATACCGCTTCTGCTCCAGAAATGCGGCTCCGAGCTGGCAGCAAAACTCGGCTCGCGGCGAGTCGTAGCGGAGCGTGCGCAGGAGCGATGCGATCTGGCGGTCGGGCTGCCCCAGCCGCCCATAGCAATCCGCTTGTTTCATGCAGGCGCCGATATTATCCTCCACCCAGCCAAGGCCTGACTCCAGGAACTGCTCATACCAGCGGGCGGCCTCCTCCAAGCGGGCGTGGTCGCGAAGCTCGTTCGCGAAATAATACTGGTCCCGCGGAGAAAAAACTTCGCCCGCCTCCAGCCGCTTCAAGTAAATGCGAAGGTTGCGGTCGGTATGCTCCTTATCCTTGCGGTGCGTAACCGCGACGTCGCTGTGGTGGATGCGGCCCGAAACAGCCAGGTATTCGTGAACGGGGCCGTGCCAGCGGAAGCCGCAGCTGCGGCGGACCAGTCTGTTTCTTCGCAGGCTGTATAGGGGGTTCCCCGCCGAGTCGAAGGTCAGATGATAATGCATCGTGATACTGTCGTAAGGAAGCTCCTGAGATTTAAGCGCGAGCAGTCGCTTCAAATCCTCTTGCTCGATAACGTCATCGGCGTCCAGCCATAAAATAAACGTTTGGGTCGCCTGCTCGAAGGCATAGTTGCGGGCGGCCGCGAAATCGTCAATCCATTCGAAATCATAAATTACGGCCCCGAAGCTCGCCGCGATTTCTTTGGTCCGGTCCGTGGAGCCGGTATCCACGATGACGATTTCGTCGACCGCGTCTTTGACGGATGATAGACAACGTCCGAGACTTTCTTCTTCATTGCGCACGATCATGCACAGGCTGATGCTGTTCAAACGGTCACGCTCCTTCTGCTCTACATGGTCCAGTACATTGTATTAGCCTGCGGGAAGGAGGGTGCTTAGGCGAAAGGTATACATAATTCCAACCAGAAGCAGCCAAAATAGAGTCAACATGGAAATAAAGGGTGCGCTATGACAAAAACCAGCCAAACCAGTAACCAATCGGCGTTAACGCCTCTCAGTCGGTCGCTCCAGGTCAATGCTCATGCCATCCATACAAGGTTCGGGGGAAGCAGCGATCTTGTCATCCGCTTGTTTCGAAGCGATGCCGCGCCGGAGAGGCAGCTTGCTCTGATCTATATCGCGGGCATCGTGGATGCGGATGTGATTAATGACAGCGTGCTTGCCCCGCTTATGTCGATGAAGCTGCCTTCTTATATGGAGGAGACGGAGAACCTGCTGATCGAATCTCTTCGCGCGTGCGTCGTATCGGTCGGATCGGTGAAGGAAGTCTCGACGCTGGAGGAAGCGCTGCAGTATATGGCGGATGGAATGTGTCTGATCCTCGCGGACGGAAGCCCGCTTGCGCTCTTAGCCGAAGCGGGCGGAGGCAAGGACCGGTCGGTAGACGTCACGCAGACGCAGACTGTCATCCGCGGGCCGCAGCGGGGGTTCGTCGAGGACATCGGAACGAACATCAGCATCATCAGGCGGATCATCCGTTCCCCGAATCTTCACGTGCAGACGCATAAAATCGGCAGCCAGACGCATTCGAACGTGGCCGTACTTTACCTCCACGGCGTTGCCGACGAAAGCGTCGTGAAGGAAATGTACCGGAGGCTGGCGGCGATCGATATCGACGGCGTGCTGGAGAGCGGATATATCGAGGAATTTATTCAGGACGAGTCCTTCACGCTGTTTCCTACGCTGATGAACACGGAGCGTCCGGATACGGTGGCAGCCGCGCTGCTTGAGGGGAGAGTCGCCGTCATGGTCGACGGTACGCCGATCGCCCTAATGGCGCCAATCACCTTTTTCAGCTTCTTCCAATCGCCGGAGGATTTCTACCAACGATTCGACATTTCGTCGTTCGTCCGGGTTATTCGTTACGCCGCCTATATCGTGTCGATGCTCCTGCCGTCGCTCTATATCGCAGTTACAACGTTCCATCAAGAAATGCTGCCGACAACGCTGCTTATCAGCCTTGCCGCCCAGCGTGAGGGCGTTCCGTTCCCCGGGCTGGTCGAGGCGCTGCTGATGGAGACGACCTTCGAGGTGCTGAGGGAGGCCGGGCTGCGGATGCCCCGCGCAATCGGACCCGCTATCTCGATCGTCGGTGCTTTGGTGCTTGGCCAATCGGCCGTACAGGCGGGGATCGTGTCGGCCGGCATGGTCATTATCGTTTCGTTTACAGCGATATCGAACTTCGTTATGCCGGAATTCAATATGGCGGCGACCTCGCGCATTATTCGGTTCGGCATTATGCTGATGGCGGGCATGCTCGGATTTTTCGGCATTTTTATCTCGCTGTTATTTGTGCTGGTGCATCTGGCATCGCTGCGTTCCTTCGGCGTTCCTTATATGTCGCCGATCGCTCCGACGGCGAAGGGCTCCGGCCTATGGCGGGACGCGTTTATCCGCATTCCGTGGTGGGCTATCGTCATGCGGCCGATGGATTTGAAGCTGCGTAATCCGAGACGCCAGCGCAGCGCAAGGAAGCCGCCCGCTCAGCGGCATTGACGCAAATGATGAGGAGGGATGAGGCATGAAGCTTGTTCGCTGGCTTCTTCTGCTGATGATCCTGCTGCTAACGGGCTGCTGGAACAGGGTCGAGCTCAACGATATCGCCATCATCTCGGCTACCGGAATAGACTGGAAGGACGGGAAATGGATACTGTCGTACCAGGTCGTCATCCCGAGGGCGATATCCAGTCAAACCGGTGAAAGCGGGACGGCGGCCGTCAATGTGTTCTCCACGTCGGGCGATAATTTCCGGTTCGCCATCAGCAAGGCGAGCGAGGAGCTGTCGCGGCGCTTATACTTCTCCCACAATCAGATCGTCATAATTGGGCAGGAGGCAGCCCGCAGAGGAATCGGGCCGTTGATGGAAGTTTATTTGCGGAACCACGATTCCAGGGAGACGGTCAGCGTTTTTTTATCGAGAAGCGACGCGCGCGGCATTATGGAGCAGCTTATTCCGCTCGAACAAATTCCGGGCGCCGCGATTCAGCGTCTGATTGTGAACGAGGAGATCGGAAGCTCCGCCTTCCGCCATATGGCGGTTCACGACGCGCTTATGGAGCTGCTCGGAAGCTCGAAAGCGACGGCCATTCCCGGCCTTATTATAGCGGGGCCAGGCGAAGGAACGGAGAGCGTGGGGGATCTGGGGAAGACGACAACGGCAACCAAGGTGCGCCTCAAAGACCTCGGGCTCATTCAAGGCGACAAGCTCGTCGGTTGGGTTAGCGACGAACAGAGCAAAGGCGTAATGTGGCTGAGCGATCACGTGGAGAGATCGACGGTGTCCTTCACTTGCGCGGACAATCGGAAAGGCAAACCGACCTCCTCCGTTCGCATTCTAGATACGTCGACGAAGCTGAAGCCTATTCCCGCGAACGGAAAGTGGATCGTGAAGGCGGATGTGGAGGCAAGCGGCGTACTGATGGAATACAATTGCAGCGGTGACCCAAGCAAGCCTCAGGAAGTGGAGAAAATCGAGAAGCGAATCGAGGAAGAGATTAAAGGGATCATGACAGACGGATGGGAGGCCGTCCGGAAGCATAAAGCGGATGTGCTTGGATTCGGGGCGCTGATCCATAAGCGATATCCGAAGCAGTGGCGGGAGGCCAGCGCCAATTGGGAGGAGCTGTTTCCGCAGACGGAGGTGGAAATAACCGTCAAAATGCGGCTGAGCTCAACGGGAATGAGTAATCAAAACTTCAAGGAAGCGCAGAAAAAGGCGGAATCGTAAGGCAGCGAGAACGAGGGGGTGGGCATTTTGCAGCAGATTGACAAAAAGCAGCTATCGCTGCTTATTATTGTCTTTTTAATCGGCAGCACGCCTCTATTCGAGCTGGGCATCGAGGCCAAGCAGGATGCCTGGCTCGCGATGCTGATTGCGGCCGGAGCCGGCATGCTGCTGACGGTTATGTACGTAAAGCTGCAGCAGCGGGCGCCGAACGCGGGACTCGCGGATCTGCTCAAATACCATTTCGGACGGATACTAGGGGGCAGTCTCGCGACCATCTATGCCATATGGTTCGCCTATGAGTCGATGAGAAACGTCCGCGACGTGGGCGAGCTGACGACGATGGCGCTGCTTGGCCTTACGCCCAAATGGATTATTATGTTCCTCATTCTGCTCCTATCCGCTTATACGATAAGCAAAGGAATCGAGGTGTTCGCCCGCGTCGTCCAGCTGCTGTTTCCTCTTGTGGTGCTCAGCTACAGCAGCATTATTCTGCTTATCTTTTTCAGCGGCCTCGTCAAATTTAATCAGCTGCTGCCTATTCTGGAGCGCGGACCGATGCCCGTCCTAAAGGCTGTCCCGGACCTAGTGGCGTTTCCTTTCGCGCAGATGGTGATTATGCTTGTCTTTATGCATCTCGTAAAGGAGAAGAAAAGTCTTGAACGCGTCACGTACCGGTCTCAGCTTTCCGTCTCGCTTTTTTTAGTCCTTATGAATGCGCTTGTTCTGTGCGTGCTCGGCCCGCAACTGGCGGGGGTGACATCGCTGCCGCTGCTGGAGGTTGTTCAGCTGGTAAGGCTGGCGAATTTCCTGGAGCGGCTCGATATTATCGTGACGCTGCTGTTGTTCATCGGGCTGTATGTCAAAATAACGACGTTGTATTTCGCCTCCGTATTTACAATGATCGCCGTTACGGGCCTATCGAGCCGCAACCTGCTGTTCCCGATCGGCATCTTCATCTATGCGACGAGCTTCCTCGAGCCGAACAATACGTATCATCTATGGATCGGATTGGAGATAACCTTGAAAATTGTGCCGGTCTTCCAGATCGCATTTCCGCTTCTCATGCTTGTGGTCGGCATCAGGAAGCGTTATAAGCCGGAGGCGGCAGGCGGAGGGCGGAGGGCAGAGGGCGTAAAGGAAAAATAAGTCTGGCATTCTGCCCGGAGTTTGCTATAATGGAGACGTCATTGACGTAAACCGAATAGATTCCGGGGAGCTGGATTTGGCCGGCTGAGAGGGAATGACACACATTCCGACCCGCATAACCTGATCCGGATAATGCCGGCGTAGGAATAGAAGCTAAGCTTCTTTTGAACGTAAACTTTCCACTGCGATGAGCGGATTGCTGCTCTGCAGCCGGTGGGGGCTTGCTGCGAAAGAAGTTGACTGACAGCCGACTTTTGCGACGTCTTCCGAATTGGGAAGGCGTCTTTTTATTTCCTAGCTAGCGTGAAGGATAGAACTCGCGGATTCGTCAATGCCAATCCAAGTGCAAGAACAAGGAGAGAGGGGAAACAGCATGTTAGGCAATCAGAAAAAAAGATGGGGGCTTGCTCTGTCGGTGCTGGCGCTCACCGTCGCGCTGGCTGGCTGCGGCGGCAGCAAGGGCAATGAGCAGGGGGATAAGGCGGAGGCGGATCAGCCGCTGCAGAAGGTGAAGGTCGTGCTCGACTGGACGCCGAACACGAATCATACGGGATTGTATGTCGCCCGGGACAAAGGCTTCTTCAAGGAGCAAGGGCTGGATGTCGAAATTATTCAGCCGGGACAGGAAGGCGCGGACGCCATGGTCGCGGCCGGCAACGCGGAGTTCCGCGTCAGCTATCAAGAATCGGTGACGATGGCGCGAATCGCGGACGTTCCGCTTGTGTCCATTGCCGCCGTGATTCAGCATAACACGTCGGGCTTCGCTTCGCCGAAAGAGAAGGGCATCGACTCGCCGAAAAAATTCGAAGGCATGCGCTATGGCGGATGGGGGGCTCCCGTCGAAGAGGCGGTGATCGATTCCATTATGCGCGAGGAAGGCGGCGATGTGAGCAAGGTGGATATTATGAGCATCGGCGACAGCGACTTCTTCGCGGCCGTTAAGCGCGACATCGATTTTGCCTGGATCTATTACGCGTGGACAGGCGTCGAGGCGGAGCTGCGCGGCGAAGAGCTCAACATGCTCTATTTGACCGATTACAGCGATAAGCTCGACTATTACACGCCGGTGCTGGTCACTAGCGAAGACATGATCGCGAAGTCGCCGGAGCTGGTGAAGGCGTTCACGGCAGGGGCAGCGGCTGGCTATCAATACGCGATCGACAATCCGGAGGATGCGGCTGAGGTGCTGATTCAAGCGGAGCCGGATCTGAATCCGGAGCTGGTGAAGGCGAGCCAGAAGTGGCTGAGCCCGCGCTATCAGGACGACGCGCCGCGCTGGGGCGAGCAGAAGCTGAGCGTATGGGAGAATTACGCGGGCTGGATGTACGAGCATGGTTTGCTGGAGGCTGAGCTGGAAGCGGAGAAGGCGTTCACGAACGACTTTTTGCCGGAGAAATAACAAAAGCCGATTTCACATATTAGGGAGAGAGAAGGGATCGTATGGCAAACGCACTAGTGAGCATTCAAATTTTGCCGAGCACGCCGGGTGGCGCAAGCGTCATTCCTTACGTGGACCGGGCGATCGAGATCATTAAGGAATCGGGCGTGCCTTACCGGGTCGCTCCGCTTGAGACGACGATGGAGGGCGAGCTTGGCGAGCTGCTTGCCGTCGTGCAGCGCATGAATGAAGCGATGACCGAGATGGGCTGCGCCTCCGTTATTTCGCAGATCAAAATTTATTATAATCCGGAAAGCGGCGCTTCGATGGGAAGGCTGCTCGAGAAGTATCCCGATGGGCAATAAAAAAAGCTTGTGGTCGCGCGTCTGGCCGCCGGCTGTGGCGCTAGGGGCGCTGCTGGCATGCTGGCAGGCGGCGGTCTCCTTCTCGCTGGTTGAGGAATGGGTCATTCCGTCGCCGGCAGGCGTCGTTCGCGAGGCGTTCTCGGCGAATGTATGGCCGCGGCTGACGGAGCATACCGGAGCGACAGTAGGGCTGGCGATGATCGGATTCGCAGGCGGATCGGCGGCGGGCTTTGGGCTCGCCGCTTTGCTGCATCTGCTGCCGGGTGTGCGAAGAGGCGTTTATCCGCTGCTGATTTTATCGCAGAACGTGCCGATTGTTATTCTTGCGCCGATTATGACGATGCTGTTCGGCTACGGTCTGCTGCCGAAAGCGCTGCTCGTCATGCTCGTCTGCTTTTTCCCGGTATGCATCGCCATGCTGGGCGGCTTGTCGGGCACGGACGAAGGCCTTCGCCACTATATGCGCATGATCGGAAGCGGGAAGTGGACGCTGTTCTGGCGGCTGGAGCTGCCAAGCGCCGTGCAAAGCTTGTTTTCGGGCCTCAAAATCGCGGCATCCTACAGCGTGCTGAGCGCGACGTTCGCGGAGATGCTGGCGCCCAAGACGGGGCTCGGCGGCTACATGGTGCTGTCGACAAGAGGCTTTATGCCCGAGCGCGCTTTCGCTTCCGCCATACTCATCATTATGATCAGCCTGGCATTGTTCGGGCTGATCGCGCTGGCGGAGCGTCTTGTCATCCGCTGGCGGCCGGAGAAGGGGGAGACGAAGCGCCATGCTGGAGGTTAATGGATTAAACGTCGGCTTCCGCGACGGACGAGGCGTTAAAGAGGTATTGCGGGATGTGTCGCTGCGCGTGGAGGACGGCGAGTTCGTCTCGATTATCGGGCCTTCGGGAAGCGGCAAGACGACGCTGTTCAGCGTGATCGGAGGGCTGCTCTCCCCTTCGTCCGGCGAGGTGCGCATTGGCGGAAGGGAGACAACCGGCGAGACCGGACATGTCGCGTATATGCCGCAGCAAGCGTCGCTGCTGCCATGGCTCACGGTCGCAGGCAATATCGAGCAATCGCTCGTTATTGCGGGCGCGGAGAAAGGAAGCGCCAGGAAGGATGCGCTCGCATGGCTGGCGCGAATCGGCCTTGCGGAGTATGCCGGCGCTTACCCCCATGTGCTGTCCGGCGGCATGCAGCAGCGCGTGTCCTTCTTGAGGGCCCTGCTCTCGCCGCAGCCTCTTATGCTGCTTGATGAGCCGTTCGGCGCGCTGGACGCGCTGACGAGAGCCGAAATGCAGAAATGGTTGCTGTCGATCTGGGAAGAGAACCGCCGCTCGGTGCTTCTGGTTACGCACAGTATTGAAGAGGCGCTCTATTTGTCCGATCGGATTATCGTGCTGTCCGCCTCGCCGGCAGAAATACGTGATGAAATCATCGTGCCGTTCGAGCGGCCGCGCCGGGAGGAGCTGTGGGAGGACGCCCGGTTCAATGCATTAAAGGGACGGATTTACCGTCATCTGCAAACGAGCGGAAGGAAGGAGCAGCCGCATGGTTAAGGGGACGAAGGCGATTTGGGAAGCAAATCAGCTTGACGAGCCGGCGTCGTACGTCGACGCCCATATCCATCTCGATAAATATACGGTAGAGGAGCGGGACCGTCTGCTTGAGGAGGCGTTCCGGGAAGGGGTAGCAACGGTTGTCGCCGTCTCGATGGATCTCGCGTCCAGCAAGATCAATGCGGAGCTGGCGAGGCGTTATCCGGGCAGCGTTCATCCGGCTTATGGATTTCATCCGGAGCAGGAGCCTCCGTCAGCTCAAGAACGCGAACGGCTGCTGACCTGGATTCGCGAGCGGCATACGGCGGGTGAAGCTTTTGCCATCGGCGAAGTCGGACTGCCCTATTACATGCGGACGGAGCGGGAGGCTGCGGGGAAGACGTTTGACGAAACGGCGCATCTTGAATTGCTTGAGTCGTTCGTCCGCCTAGCCGCGGAGCTGGACTGTCCGATCGTGCTGCACGCGGTTTATGAGGACGCGGACAAAGCTTATGAGCTGCTTCGCCGTTATAACGTGAGCAGCGCTCACTTTCATTGGTTCAAGGGCAGTATGCAAACGGTAGAACGCCTGATCGAGGCGGGATATTTCATCTCCCTTACGCCGGACGTTGTGTACGAGCCCGAAATCATCGCGCTGGCGAAGCGATATCCGCTTGAGCTGATGATGACCGAGACGGATGGGCCATGGCCGCATGAAGGCCCTTTCGCCGGTCAGAGCACGAAGCCGCCGATGGTGAAGCGCGTGGCGGCGGAAATCGCTAGGCTGAAAGGATTGCCTTTAGCGGAGGCGGAAACCGCTTTGCTGCGTAACGCTAAACGGTTTTATCGAATATAGATGATTCGGATTAAACGGTCTTTTGTCCGCAACGGATGAAAGGCCGTTTCCTTTTGCCAAGCTGTCGCATATAACAATAGTGTGTGGAGGATTCTGTGCAGGGACTTTTGAAGCGGGAGGAGCTGGAACGATGGCACAACTGTCAAGAGAGCAATTCATCGCGGCGATTGCGCCTGCGGTCATTTTGGTCAGGCAAGAAGGATCTCCGCTGTTTCCTTCAGTACGTATCGCGCAAAGCATATTGGAAACCGGCGGCGTTATTCACGCATGGAATAACCTCGGAGGCATTAAGGTCGGTACAGGACCTGCCAACGATTATTGGCAGGGCGAAGCTGTCGTCAGAGGGACGTGGGAGTACGTCGATAACCGCTCCGTGGAAGCGAGAGCGGCATTTCGCGCGTACAAAAGCATCTATCATTTTTATAAAGATCAAGATATTTTTCTAAGCGCGGCGAGATATGCGGGAGTCAGGCAGGCGGGAACGCCGGAGAGACAGGCGCAAGCGCTGCAGACGAGCGGATACGCGACGGACCCCGAATATGCGAATAAACTCATCGCGCTTATCCGGCAATATAATCTGAAACGATTCGATGATCAGGGCAAGCCGCAGCCGCTGCCGAGCAAGCTTAAGGGAGCGTCGCTTGTGCCGGTCATCCAGCAAGGCCAAGTGCTTGCTCCCGGCTATTTGCGCGACGGCGTCACCTGGATTCCGGCACGACGAATCGGAGAAGCGCTCGGAGCGACGATTGGCTGGACGGGAAGCAAGGTTACCGTAAATGGAAAAGAGCTCGAGACCGTCCTTTCGGAGTCGACCGGCTACGTGAAAGTACGGGATTTGGCGGAAGTGCTAGGTATCGGGGTGACATGGGATAACGAAGCGAAAGCCGTAATGCTGGGTTGACCAGGCTCCATTACGCCCGGTTCGGAATAGGATGGAAGACGAAGCTCATAAGAAGGGAGCAAGCGGGATGTACACGTATGTGGTGGACCACATTCCAAGGTCTACAAAAAACAACCGTCGGCCCGGGCTCGCGTTGAATGAGACGACCATCACGATTCACAATACGGCTAATCCGTCCAGCACGGCGCGCAACGAGCGAAACTGGCTGACGAATTCGTCCAATAACGCAACGGCTTCCTACCATATCGTGGTCGACGAGCGGGAAGCGATTGAATGTATTCCGCTTAATGAAGTGGCGTGGCATGCGGGAGACGGCAGCGGCGCGGGAAGCGGCAATCGGACGTCGATTGGCATTGAGATTACGGAAAGCGGCAATTATGCCGCAACGCTGGAAAACGCCGCGACCTTAGTCGCATCGATGCTGAGAGAACGAGGCTGGGGCACGAACCGGCTGCGCAGGCACTTCGATTGGAGCGGGAAGAACTGCCCTCGCTTAATGAACCGGGATGGGAAATGGGGCGGGTGGAAGTCCTTTGTCGCAAGCGTGGATGCGAAGCTGAAGGGCGGTAATGACAGCGGTACGGACAATGGAGATGACGATCAGAACGAGGGGGAAGAGCCTATGCTGACACCGGAGGACGCGAACAAAATTATTGCATTTCTAAGCGCCGCCTATATGGCGACACGTTCGGAGGAGGCGCGTCAGGAATTTAACCGCTTGGCCAACGAGCTGCGCCGGGTAAGCGGGCAGGATCCGCAGCCGGGCTGACGGGCATTGTTCTTTTAGCAAGTTAGTTGGAAGGGGAGAATACCCGCAAACGGCGCAGTTTGCGGGTATTTACTTTTTTGGGAAATCATGCGACCTTTAAACAAGAGACAACGTTATAGGAGTAATGAGGCAACGGGAGGATGAAACGAATGAATGTGCATTGTCCATGGTGCGGAGAAGAGGTTGTTCTAAGCGGTGACCTATGTCCGCTTTGCCGGCATGAGGTGCTGCCGGAGCATTTGAACGGGACGGAAGCAACGGAGGAAGAGTTCGCGGAAGGCGCGGAAGTCCCGGCCCAGCGTGACCAGGGGGCTGGGGAATTGGAGGAGCGGGATATCGGACATTACGCATGTTCGAAATGCGGCCATCAGGGCTACCGGGTGAACGAAGTGGCGATGACGGGCGCCGGCCTCAGCAAGCTGCTGGACATTCAGCATCACCACTATCTTTTTGTTTCCTGCCTGGGCTGCGGTTCAGTTGACATTTACGACCCGGATGTGCTGGAGGCGCGCAAGAGAGGAAGTTTTTCTTCCGGGCTGGACTTTTTTCTTTAAACCGCCGCAGTTGTCCTTGCAAAGGTAAGGAGGGAAAGATGAAAAATCATTTCAAGGCGTTATGTGTCGTTATATTGGCCGGTTTATTGATGGGATGCGCATCAAATGAAAAATTGGACTTGCACTCCGAGCGCTTGAACCCAGCAAACGGAGCAGATATTTGGAACTCCTTGCAATATGAAATCATTACGGACTTGAATACGATGAGGTCGATCGAATCCGAAGCGACGGAGCATTCCATTATGCTGCATTTTTATCTTAGGCTTGAAAATCGAGGAGCAAAAACGGCAGAAACATTTCAAGCGGCCTTTCATGAGGCGATTCCTTTGACGTATAAAAATGGTTCGTTATATAAAGGGATCGATAAAGGTGAATTGCATCCAAATGATAGCTACGAAATAACTGGCTATTATGTTTTTGACAAGAAGGAGGAGCTTGAAGCATTTATAGAAAAATCAAATTTTACAATGGAGTGGACGGAAGATAAGGACTCGAACAGACTGGTGTTAGCGTTCCCGACGGAGCCTACACGATGACGGCTCTTTACACAGCGTATATATTAATTTTCCGTATGTAATGAGGGGAGGGTGCTGGGAAGGATGAAGAAACTGAAATGGCTGACCATTCTATCCTTATTAGGCATGGGAATCATTTTTTTGGTCTCGTTTGGGATCAGCTATTTTTATAAGCGTTCTTTTTTAGACACTTTAACCTATACGGGTTTATCTGTTCTGCTGCTCGGGATCCTTTTTTCCATGAAGGGCAGATCTTTTCTGGGGAATCAGCTCATACAACAAGATAGCGATTATGGGGTCTACGATCCACTCGAAGCCGAACGTGAGAGTCAGGAGATCCGAAGTCAGGGATCAATCCAATATGTGCGGGATAACAGAACGGTAGCGTTCCGAATGACGCCATTTTCCATGATGATCTCAAGCGTCATTACGTTAGGAATCGCTTATTTGCTTGCCTAAGCTGGTATATCAACAACGAACATTTGTTCTTGTCTAAAGTGGCAGATGATGGTAATATGAAAGGGCTGAGGGGAGGGAAGAACGCTTATGAAATTAGCCATTATTAATGAAGTGCGGACGAATAATTTTAACGATCCTCTTCTGCTGCAAAAGATTTCAGGGTTGTGGAAAGAAGCGGCGAAGAGACTAACTCATCCAGATGCCACGATCTACGGTATCTATCATGATTACGAGAGTAACTATAAAGGCGACTATACATTGAGTATTGCTTTGGAGGATAGCCAGAGCGAAGCTTCGCTGGAAATACCGAAGAATGCAAAATATGAAATTTTCAATGTGGACACCTCGGAAGAGCAAGGCATTCTTAACATGTGGAAGAGGATATGGGAACGTGAAAATTCAGGCACATTGAACAGAGCGTACACATACGATTTTGAAAAATATTATCCGAATGGCGAAATGGAGATATACATAGCGATTAAGTAACGGATGCTCAATTAATATTGGAGGAACTAGAAGATTGAGGCGAATATCCTTTGGGAGTGGTTGATTTGCAGCTGAAAAATGACATGCTTGAAGCGTTTGCCGAATGGAAAACATTTTTAAGGGAGATCGAGCATTGGGATTGGTCCGAACCATTGCGTGAAGGGAAATGGTCCGTCCATGATGTTGTCAGCCATATTTATCTCTGGGATAAGTATTTCCTTGAGGCGGCGATTCTTCCGATATCGGACGGAACGCCTCTGACTTTAAAGCACTTGGACTATGATGAATTTAATGCGGCGTCGGTCCGGATCGGAAGGGAAAAACAAAAGGAAGAGGTTATGCAGCTAAGCATAAGTTATCGTGATCAAATTATTGATGCAATTAGGAAGCAGGACCAATCAAAGTTTGCGAAAGCGTATGTCGATGCCGACGGGAATCCATTTACGGTTGAGGCTTATTTGAAAGACTTTATTTGGCATGATCGGCACCATAGAAATCAGATCGAGGGGATCAAGAACAACGTTTGCTAAGGCGGAACAATGAATGATTGGTGCTGCCGGTCTTAATCGTAATTCTAATAGCTGCCAAACCCACCCCAAGGCTGACCCCTAAGGTGGGTTTCGTCTTAAGCTGAAGTCTGATCAGGAGGCGTTCCATACAAGTCGAAAGGGTTGATCAAAGTGCAAGTCTTCTTATTTATAATAGGACTTCTCGTATTCCTATTCGGACTGTTGTACGGCTTTGCCGGCGGTGACCTGGCTCTTCTGCTGGCAGGATTCGTGGCTGGTCCGCTATTAATGGGACTTTCAAAAGTTATTCAGCTGCTTGAAGAGATAAGTCATAAATTACTGCGTATGCCTTTTACTTTAGATCAAGTTTGGCAAGTGATTAAAAACTCGCCGAAATACGAGACCGAATCCAAATCCTTTGAAGTCTATCCTAACCCTAGAGGCAACTCGCAATACCAGCTCGCCGTATTCGATGACGAATATTATATAAAGGCCAGAGTTTTTAAAAAATACATCAAACCAAATGAAAATGAAATTGTTTTTGAACTGCCGAACCAAGAGCCAATAACCCTCCAGAAATCGTACGCCTATTATCCCGGAGTTGAATTGTTTGATTTTCGGGGACAAGTTTTCGTCATGCTTAAAAAAATTAATGTTTATCCAATGATTGAAGGGGATACGTTGAAACTCGAATACTTCGAAGAAGAGTGATCTTTTGGTAAAGATTTAAAAAGGGAGGAAGAAGCCAAGGTGGTTATAGCTGCAATAATAATAGGAATGCTGTTGCTCGTCGTGCTGGTATTCGTGCTGCAATGGATCATAAGCTCGGCAATCGATCAATCGGATTTAGCGAGAGATGTTGCGGAGCTGAAGGAGCTGTTGAAGAAATCCGAGTTGAATAAACATTAAGGAATAAAAAGGAATTTACCTATGAGATGGGGAAAAGAAAGAGGTCATGGTATATTGTCCAGTAAAAAAGCGTAAAGAAATGATGTTAAAGCGCTGGGGTTAACAGATCTTTGGGGAGGTTATTTATGGCCGTTTACAAGGTCCAGCCAAATCGCACGAATCTATATGGTTCATTATCGGCTGATTTTGATTCTATCTTGCGTATCAAGTCCGGGGATACCGTACAATATGCCTGCTTTGATGCTGGCTGGGGAACATCTTCCGCAGATGGTCAGCGAATAAAGCCTTTTGAAAGAAGAAAGGAGCTTGATGCGGGTCATGCTCTTTGCGGTCCTATAATAATCGAAGAGGCAAAAAAAGGGTTGACTCTGGAAATAAAAATAAATGAGGTTATTCCCGGCCCTTATGGGTTTACGAGCGCAGGGCAATATCCGAATTGGCAAAACCAAAAGCTGGGATTAACCGAATATAACGAAATCACGCTCCAATGGGAATTAGATCGTCAAAGCTTGATTGGCAAAACGCGAGTGAATGGGCGAGAATTTTCGGTAGGACTAAACCCTTTTATGGGCATATTCGCGATGCCGCCTGAGGAAACAGGGATCCATACGACGTGGCCTCCACGCTTTTGCGGCGGGAATATCGATTGTAAGGAACTGACGAAAGGAAGTGTCTTGTATTTGCCGATTTCGGTTGACGGCGCTTATTTCTTCGTTGGGGATGGTCACGCCGCTCAAGGTGATGGGGAGATTAGCTGTCAAGCGATTGAATGTCCAATAGATTTGGTGGAACTAACGTTCTCGGTAAATCGCGATCTGAAGCTTGAGAGGCCCATTGCCAATACGCCGAGCGGTTGGATTAGCTTTGGTTTTCATGAGGATTTAAACGAAGCAACGGTGCAAGCGATGGATGGGATGTTAAACCTCATGGGCAATCTATATAACTTGAATAGAGTGGAAGCGATGGCTTTAGGAAGCTCGGTGGTCGACTTAAGGATCACGCAAGTGGTAAACGGGATCAAAGGCGTGCATGCCGTCCTTCCGCATGAGGCATTAAAGGTATTCTAAATGGTGTAAGGCCAATCCGGAAAATAACTTATTTAAGCATGTTATCGAAAATATCGGAGTGAGGCCCTTGCTGGATGTCTTTACTAAAAAGAGGATTGAAAAAATACTCGATAGAATTCCTGTAAAACGAATATTTTGGCGTTTGAACAAAAACGAGCGCCTCCGGTAAGATGGAGTTGCACACGAGGTCAAAAGCCTCAAAAAGCCCATCAGGAGGTCGCTCTACTATGAAGTT
>NZ_QXQA01000016.1 GCF_003583765.1 Paenibacillus nanensis | reverse complement strand
TCTTTCAGAAGCTTTGTAACAGTATTTTCAAGTAGATCAGCAAACAGATTTTCGGGTATAGTAGTCATTGAGTAGGGTCCTCCTTCGGTGACTTCAGCAATCCCGAGGATACCCTACTTTTTTGTGTTCTGTGAAGAACCAAAACTTGGTACACAACTTATTTTACGTCATCGAGAAACGGGGCATCTGCGGCGAATTAAGTGCACTTTTGTCCTTATTCCTGCCAAACTGGCCTTAACGCGAGAAAATAAGTGCACTTTTGGCGCTATTGGCGCCGCCGATAGCCCTCATCCAGGAAGGAACAGGCCAGACGTGGGGTCAACCTAGTCCGGACAGGTCCAGCATGGTCCGCACTGACCCGGCCTGAGCCCCTTGGTCCAGTATGGTCCGCACTGACCCGGCCTGAGCCCCTTGGTCCAGCATGGTCCGCGCTGACCCGGCCCGAGCCCCTTGTCCGGACTGATCCAGCCTGCTCCGGGCGTCGGCCAATCATGCAAAGCAACCGCACGAAACCAGCAATACAATAGGCCGCAGAAGCGGCCCTAATACAAATCCTCGGTCGGCAGGATGCCGAGGCTTTTCGCTTTTTTGATCACGTCGACGCGCGAGCTGACCTGGAGCTTCTGAAACAGCTCCGTCAGGCTGTACTCCAGCGAGCGCTGGCTGATCATAAGCGCTTTGGAGATTTCTTTGTTGCTTTTGCCCTTGGCCAGCTCGCGCAGCAGCCGGTCCTCCTCCTGCGTGATGACCGTCCGTTCATGGTCGCGTTCGCCCCGAACCACGATTTCCTGCCGGCGAAGCTGCTTGAGCAGCTGCATCGGCACCATGGCGATCTTTTGCGAGGCGCATCGGACGGCTTGTATAAGCTGGTCGCGCGTTGACGTTTTCGAAATAAAGCCCGAAACGCCCGATTCCATAAGCAAGTTAAAATGCGGAGCGATTTCAAACCCGGAGTAGATCAAAATAACGGCGTCCGGGTCATGCTGCAGCACGGTACGCGCGAGGTCGGCGCCGTTCACATGCGGCATGTAAAGGTCAAACAGCATGACATCGTATTTTTTGAGACGAACCAGATCGGGCACATAGAACACGTCCGTCTCCACCGTCACGTTCATGCCCGGCTCCGATTCCAGCAGCATCTTGGTCCCTTCAACGACTGATCTATGATCATCCACCAATAAAATTTCCATTGCGATCACCTTTACTTTATATTTGTTGGAATCCGGAGATGAACGTGAAACCCGGCATTCGGCGAGGAGGTCAGCTCGACCTTCCCGTCCAAGCTGAGCACCCGCTTTTCAATACCGGCGATGCCCATATGCTGAAACGACCCGCCAAAGGCCGACAAATCCATCCCGACACCGTTATCCGAATACGTAAAGCGCACCTCATCCTCCGTAAAAGCCAATTCCATCGCGACCTTCGTCGCCATCGCATGTTTATTCGCGTTGTTCAGCAGCTCCTGCACAATCCGGTACAGCCCTAGGATCTGGTCCTCGCTCAGCGTATAGGAAGGCTCCTCCGCAACGAATTCAATTTCATAATTGGCGAACATTCGGGCGTAAGCCAGCAAACTTTTTACCGATTCGACAAGTCCCATCTTAAGCAGGAACGGCGGCCTCAGCTCGTTGCAAGTAATCCGGATTTGATGGATCGCGTCCAGCAGCCCTTCTTCAATCCGCTTCAGCTCCTGATCCGTTCTATGATCCAAGCTAGTCGTAGAGCGAAGAGACTCCAGCTTCCGGTACCAAATGATTAGATCCTGCAGCACGGCGTCGTGCAGATCGCTCGACAGCGAAGCCCTCTCCTTCTCCGATAAGCTGAACAGCAGCCGAAGCATCCATCTTGGCGTCTCGCCGCCCTCTACCATCGCCTCCATCCGCTGCATCAAGTCTTCGATAAACTGCAGATTATCGTATAAAATCGTCACGTAATGGACGGCGGTATCCAGCCACTCCTCCTCAATTTTTTGCAAGCCCTGGTTCAGCGCGATTCGCAAATAGACAGCCATGCCCTGCGCCTTTTCCCCGATTTTCACCCGCATTTCGCCAGCCTGAGCAGCCGGCAATTCCTCTCCCTGCGGCACTTCCTCAATCGACGCATCGGACACTCGAAGCACAGCGCCCACCTCATCGAGCAGGCGGCGCTCCAAGTCCGCCACCTTCATCACCCGGGCGAGATCGCCGGCGAACCGGTTCAAGCTTTGCTGCAGATGCTTGTACCGTTCCTCGCTTTGGATCAGCTCCCGCTCCTCCTGCTTCCGCTTCGTAATATCTTTGACGATGCCGTGAATGCCGTTCAGCTTGCCTGCAACGATAATCGGCACAAACGTAATGCTGACGATCTTCTCTGCGTTCCCGCGCTGCGCGAGGCGGCATTCGATATCCCGGGACAGTCCAAGCTGCATCACTTGAACGAGCGCCGCATAGACCTCAGCATGATCCTCGTCATGAAGGATCCCGAGAAAACATCGGTCAATCAGCTGATCCATTTCTACCCCGACGATCTCCTCGAACGACCGGTTCGCGCCGACAAAATAAAAACCGCTCAACTCCATCGAGAATACGCCGTCGAAGTTGTTTTCGAATAACGACTTATAGCGCTGCTCGCTTTCTTCAAGAGCCAGATCGGAACGGATTTTCTCCGTCATATCGAGAATGATGCCGTCCAGCCGCTCAATGCTCCCTTCGCTGTTCAGATAAGGATGAATGATCAGGCGGCCCCACCGCTCCTCGTCTTTATGATGAATCCAGCGAAAGTTTCGGGTGACGGACAAGCCCTGATCCAATCTCTCCTTCACTTCGCCCATCAGCGCATCGTTATCGTCAGGATGGATATGGTCATGCAGGCGGATCGGATGCTCCCGAATAACGTTCATCGGCAATCCGGATATTTTCTCCATGCTTTCAGAACAAAACGTGTACCTGCTGAAATGCTGATCCGTCGAAAATACCGCCGCGTTCGTATTGCTCAATATTTGCTCCAACAGCCGCTCCGCCTGCTTCCGCTCGGTGACGTCCCGCGCCACCGCGACAACGTATTTGACATGCCCCGTTTCATCAAGTACCGGTCTAACCCGTGCTTCGACAAAGAGCACGCGGCCATCCGCATCGATAATGCGGTACGAGGTGTCGACATTGCAGCCGTCGCCGACAGCCTTCGCATGCTCCCCCCTCACTCGCTCCCTGTCATCCGGATGCAGAATATTGAACGCGTCCATGCCTTCGTACTCCTTAAGGCTGTAGCCCGTCATCTCCGTTAGCGACGGGGAGACAAACCGCACGATGGCGTCGTTATCGACTACGACGATCGAATCCATCGTATTTTCGGCAATAATGCGGTACATCTCAAACATGGCTTTATCGTTTAGCTGCAAGCTTTGGTCATTCGTCACGTTCGGTCGCTCCTTGCTATATGGATCCCTATAAAGAGATTACTGCTTTCATTGTAAAAGGTATTGCCCGGAAGAAGCACGCAAAAAGTTGGGGGATGCCCGCAAATTATAAACATAACAAGCTTCTCCCTCAAACTTTTGCATAAGAGGCCAAAAAAATCTAGTAAATCCGGTCTATTCACGCGACAACAGCTGTTATATCATAGTAGCTATGACGATTGGATTCGGAATAACGAGATTGTAAGGAGGGGCAACCGATGTTTCAACGACTTAAGGCGGATTGCGAAAGCTGCTTCGGGTTATGCTGCGTCGCTCTGCCTTTTGCCGCTTCCGCCGACTTCGCCGCGAGCAAAGCTGCGGGACAACCCTGCGCCAACCTGCAGGCTGACTTCCGCTGCGGCGTCCACAACAAGCTGCGTAAGCTAGGCTATAAAGGCTGTACCGTATTCGATTGCTTCGGCGCGGGGCAGCAGGTTTCCAAGGTAACCTTCGGCGGGAAGGACTGGCGGACAAATCCGGAGCTCGCTTCGGCGATGTTCGACGCGCTGCCGATGATGCGCCAGCTGCACGAGCTGCTCTGGTACATCGAAGACGCGATGAATCGCCAAGAGGCTCGCAGCATACATGCAGAACTACGCAAAGCGTTTGAGGAGACGGAGAAGCTGACCGAGCTTGGCGCCGAATCGCTGCTGAAGCTGGATATCGTGATGCACCGGGCTGCCGTCAACGAATATTTGATAAGAACAAGCGAGCTGGTTCGGTCGGAAGCGCTTCGTTCATTAGTAGGAACACCCGGACGCCGAAAAAGCTACGAGCGCGGTGCGAATCTAATGGGCGCTAAGCTGAAAGGCGCGGATTTGCGAGGCGCAAATTTAAGAGGAGCTTATCTGATAGCGGCGAATCTTAGCGGCGCGGATCTCCGATCCGCCGATCTGATCGGGGCCGACTTCCGCGATGCGGATATCCGCGGCGCGGATTTAAGCGCAAGCCTATTCCTCTCCCAGTTCCAATTGAACGCGGCGAGAGGCGACGCTTCGACGAAGATTCCGGAACGGCTGGAACGGCCCGCGCACTGGAGCAAATAAGCGAATAGAAAAATCGCTTGACCCCGTACTATAGTACGGGGTTTATCTTTATATCCGAGAGGGGGAAATCGTATATGAAGGGACTTACGATCGGCCAAGTCGCGAAAGCGGCGAACGTAAATATGGAGACCGTAAAGTTTTATGAGCGAAAGGAGCTGATTTCGAAGCCGCCCAGGACGCAGTCCGGCTACCGCATTTATCCGGAGAACGTGCTTGATGAAATCGCGTTTATCAAACAAGCCCAGGAGATCGGTTTCACCTTGCTGGAAATTAAGCAGCTTCGCAGCATTCTCCGCGATGATGACCATTTCCCTGCCGAAGAGATGTACGCTTACGCCAAAGCCAAGGTGAAGGAAATGGAGCAAAAAATCGCCCGACTCGAACGCTTTAAAACCATGCTCGAGCAAGTTACGAAGCTTCCGGAAGAAGCCCTCCCTCTCTCAAAGGGCAACTGCCCGATCCTTAAAACCTGGATGAGGGGATGAGCGGTATGGGAAAACAAATCGAAGTTTTTGTAGACGGCTCGGCGAATGGAAAAGAGCTCGTAAAAATGGTGAAGGAAAACGCATGCCCGAAATGCGTTGTGACGATCTACGACGCGGGCGCCTCCGGAAGCGATGTCCTTGAAAAGGCGGCGTCTTATGGCGTTTTATCCATTCCCGCCGTCACGATTGACGGGAAGCCAATCGACCACCGCAAGCTGCGCAGCGGGAAAATCGTAAGCGCAAGCAGGAAGCATCAGGAACGCCAAGCATAAAACGCCACCTCCATAGGCAATCTAATCCAATAGAATGTAACTTAAGGGAGGGCATTTGATGCCTGAACTGCCTGAAATGGAGACCTATAAAAATCTGCTGAACGAGCGAATCGCGGGAAAAATCGTCCGCAGCGTTGAGGTAACGCGCGAAAAAACGGTCAATGTGCCGGTCGATGCGTTCAAAGCTCGAGTCGCTGGGCGCAGACTCGTGCGGGTCGACCGCCGCGCGAAAATGCTGCTCTTCCGCTTGGACAGCGGGGACTCGCTGGCGCTGCATCTCATGCTCGGCGGCTCGATGTTTTACGGGACGCCGGAGGAAGCGCCGGAGCGAACGGCGCAGGTCACACTCTCCTTCGAGAACGGCCGCAGCCTTTATTTCCACGGATTGCGACTCGGCTATCTGCATATTTACGCCCCGTCCGAGCTCGAGGAGAAGCTTGGCAAGCTTGGGCCTGACCCGCTCGATCCGCAGTTCGGGCCGAACGATTTCATCGCCCGGCTGCGCAAGTCGCGGCGCGCGCTAAAGTTCGCGCTTACGGATCAAAACGTCATCGCCGGCATCGGCAACTGCTACGCCGACGAGATGTGCTTCGCCGCCGCGATCCATCCCCTTCGTAAGCTCGGCGACATCCCCGACAGCGAGCTGCATGCGCTGTTCGGCGCCATGCATTCGACGCTGGCGGAGGCGATCCGGTACGGCGGATACATGGAGACGCCGCTCTATGCGGGCGATGCGCTAACCGGCGGGTATAACGACCGATGCAAGGTGTACGACCGCGGCGGCGAGCCCTGCTTCCGCTGCGGGACGCCGATTACGAAAACGGAAAGCAATGGGCGCAAAGTATTTTTCTGCGAACGATGTCAGCGCCAAGGAGGAGAACGCGATGGACGCGATGGCGGCAACAAGGCTGAAGCACGTAGGCTGTCATATCAGCATTAAGCGAGGCTACTCCGGCGCGGCGCAGACAGCGGCGGCGATAGGCGCCACGGCGTTCCAGTACTTCCCCAAGAACCCTAGAGGACTCGCCGTCAAGGCGTTCAGCGCTTCCGATGCCGCGGAGTGCGCCGCGATTTGCCGGGAGCACGGCATCCGCAGCATCGCGCACACGACGTACGCGACCAATCTGGCGGCTGAGGGCGCGCTGCGGGAGCCGACGATCCAGTCGCTCCGCAACGATCTCGAGATCGCGGAAGCGTGCGGTTCGGACGGCGTCGTCGTTCATTTCGGGAAGTGGAAAAGCGGCACCGACCCGCTGGAAGGCTACAAAATTATTATTGCCGCCCTCAACGAGACATTACAGGATTGGCAGGGCAGGGCGAAGCTGCTGATCGAGAATCAAGCCGGAGAAGGAGCAAAAATCGGCGCGACGCTGGAGGAGCTTGTCACGATCCGGCAGCTGTCCGCTTACCCGGAAAAAATCGGCTTCTGCCTCGATACCTGCCATTTCTTCGCCAGCGGCACATGGACCGGCGCCAATTGGAAGGAGCTGTACGAGGCCGGCGCGAAGCTTGGTTACTGGCAGCATCTGATGGCGCTGCATTTGAACGACTCCGTCTATCCGTCGGGCTCCCGAAGGGACCGTCACGCTAACATCGGCGAAGGCGCCATCGGCAAAGCCTCGCTCGCCGAGGCGCTGAGCGCCCCGGAAATCGCGCATATCCCGGTGGTGCTGGAGACGCCGGTTCCCGCGCAATCCTCCCACCAGGCGGAGATCGACTTCGTCCGGACGCTGGCATAACGGAAGGCCTCCTGCATCGCACATGACTAGGAATAGGCCCAGTCCCCTTCCATTTCCGCACAAAAAAACAGCTTGTCGCCTCTTACCGCAAAGAGGCAACAGCTGTTTTTTCGTTCATGCATTCTCCGCTTACTGGCCTACGACTCATCCAACGTTGTGCCGGAAGCCGGAGCCGCGCCCTTCTTCGCGCCGAAGTAATCGCGTCTTGAGCCGTCGGAGAACGGCGTTCCTCCTATGATCGCCATTGCGATCACATGAAAGACAAGTCCGAGCAAAAACCACATCAATGGACTCCGCCCCCGCCTTGCGGCCATAATGGAGCAAGAAAAAGCTATGATGAATAATGGAATCAATAGTTCCCAAATCGAATTCATGGACGGTCGCTCCTTCGTTCACCTATTCAATCTATTATAACACGTGTGTGGAACATTTTGACCGTGAACATCGTCCGATTAAGAGATATTGCCATAGTTGGGAGAGAACACAGATGACCGCGTATTATCCGCTAGAAATTGAATTTGAATTTAATGGCCTTAAACAATCGATCTGGCCTGTCATCCTGCAAGACGAATCCGATGTCATTCTTATCGACTGCGGATACCCTGACTTCTTGCCTTTGCTTGAGAATGCCGCTCTTCGCCATTCGATTCAGCTGGAAACCGTTACAAAGATCATATTGACGCATGATGATATGGATCATACCGGTTCCGCCGCCGCTTTAAAACGAAAGTATCCTCACTTAGAAATTTACGCCTTCGAATCGGAAGCCCCGTATATAGAGGGAACAAAAAAATCGTTGAGGCTGGCGCAAGCCGAGGCTACGCTGAATCGATTGGCCGGAGAAGAGAAGTCGAGCGCGGAGCAGTTTATCCGTTTCCTCGAATCGATCGAGCACGTTCCTGTAGACCGCACCTTGAACGATAATGACATTCTGCCTTGGTGCGGCGGCGTACAGGTTATTCATACTCCGGGACATACGCCCGGTCATATATCACTTTATCTTCCTTCTGAGCAAACGCTGATCGCCGCCGATGCTGTCGTAATCGAAGACGGGAGACTGGAGATTGCGAACCCCGGGTACTGTCTGGATTTGAAAGAGGCGGTACGGTCCGTTCAAAAACTGCTGGATTATGAGATCTCGCGGCTTATTTGCTACCACGGCGGTATTTTTCAGGGCGATGCAAAAAAAGCGTTGCAGCAGCTTGTCCGTGACTATGAAACGATGGAAGAAAGGCCGTAATCAAGATGATCGCCACCGACAAACTGCTGATTCGCAGGTACACGCCTGACGATCTTCCAAAGCTGCACGCGTTGTTATCCGATCCGGTAACGATGCAATTTTGGCCTGCAGCCTTTACATTCGAACAGAGCGAACAATGGATGACGAGAAACATGGAGAGCTATAGCCAGGGCTACGGCCGCATGGCTGTTATTTTGCGGGAAAATCAAGAGATCGTCGGCGATGCCGGCCTTCTGAAATACGAGATTGACGGCGTACTCGAAAATGACTTAGGCTACATCATCAGCTCGGCTTATTGGAATCGGGGATTCGGTTTCGAAGCCGCAGAGGCTGTCATGAAGCATGGTTTTGAGGAGCTGGGGCTGAAACGAATCTGCGCCAATATGCCCGTCGACCATATAGCTTCTAGGAAAGTCGCGGAAAAGCTGGGAATGACGCTGGAGAAGCAGTTCTTGAACCGCAGAAACCGCAATCTGCCGACCTGCCTCTATGCGATAGAGAGAAACTGATACGTTCACAAAAAATAGGCTGTCGCCTCAAGCAGACCTTTCTGCTTAAGGGACAGCCTCTAATCGTTACAGCTTGAACTTGCTCACCAGCTCCTGCAGCTCGTACGCGCTGTTGGCCAGCATAGAGGAAGCAGCGGACATTTCCTCCATGGAGGCCGACTGCTCCTCCGCTGAAGCCGCTATGCCCTGCGTATTGCCGGAAATATCTTCGGTGGCGGCTTTAATGCCTTCGATGGCGGCTACAGTGCTCGTTGCGTTCGCGGTCAGCTCTTGAACGGCGAGCGATACCTCCCGGGCTTGCTCGGAGACACCCTCTATAGCGCCGAAAATTTCATCGAAGGCAGCTCCGGCCTCATCCACGGATGAAAGTCCCGCTTTCATTGCTTCTGTCCCCTCTTGCGAGGTTCCCATCGCCTTATCGATTCCTTGCTGCATTTCATGAATGATCGCATAGACTTGGGCGGCGGCATGCTCCGATTGCTCAGCCAGCTTACGCACCTCGCTCGCCACGACCGCAAAGCCTCTGCCATGCTCCCCCGCGCGCGCCGCCTCGATGGCCGCATTAAGCGCAAGCAGATTCGTCTGGCCTGATATTTGACGGATTAAATCAATAATGACGTTAATTTCTTGCGACTTCGAAGCCAGCGTGCCGACGACCTCGCTGGACGCGTTCACCTTCCGCTCTACTTCCCTCATTTGACCAATCGTTCTTGCAATCAGCTGGCTGCCCGATTCCGACTGCTTGGACGTCTGCAGCATGGAGCCCGCAACGGTCTGCACTTGATCGGCAATATGTCCGATCCCTTCCGTCATCCTCGCTACTTGGCCATAGCTGCTTCCGACATGCCGCGACTGCATATCGGCGCTTTCCGCAACCTCGGTAATGGCTCCGGCAATCGTAACGGAAGCCTGCATGGTTTGGTCGGCGCTTGCGCTCAGCTCCTCCGAAGTAGCCGCCACGGTGGAGGAGACGGTGGACACTTCATGAATAATCGTTTTCAGATTTTGATGCATGACGTTGAAATCCTGAGCCAGCTGACCGATCTCATCCCTGTTTTTGATTAAAATCTCCGCTTCTCTCAGATCCCCGGAAGCGATTAACGAGGCCTGCCTCGCTACCCGCTTGATCGGAACGCTAATATGTCTGGAGAACAACCAGCTGAGCAGGATGCCGATAATCACGGCAATCGATACGATAATTTCGACTTCTCGAAGCACGAGGTCGGCGCCTTTGTTGTAGTCGATATAATAGGAGCCCGCACAGATCACCCAATTCCAGTTCGGATCCTTCTGCACGTATGTGATTTTCGGCGCGACCTTATCGCTGTTCGGCAAGTTGAAATCGAAGTCGTAGAAACCGCCGCCCGCCTCGGCGAGCTCAACCAATCCAAACCCGATGGCCTTCCCATTGCTCGACTTCACTTCCGTGATGTCCTGGCCCTCCAAGGACGGATGCGCGACTTCCATAATGCGCTGTCCCGCCGCCGTCTCGCGTTTTTCAACAATGAAGATATAGCCGTATTCTCCAATGTCGATGCCTGTTTTCTTATAATCCGGACGTTTTCCCTCGGCGTTTTTGGGCCCTAGAATTGCGGCCTTTACTTTCTCCTGCGCGTCTTCCAGGCTCATTGTGCCCTTCTCCACTTCTTCGTTCAAAGAGGAGATCATGTTAAGCGTTTGGGCTACGCTGTTCTTTAACGTTCTCTTCCCCGATTCCGTTAACTGCTCCTTGGCCGTCCAATAGCCGGATGTTCCAATCAACAAGCTTGGCACAAGCAGTAAGACAAGCGTCATCGCCATCAGCTTTCTGCCGATCGTAGGTTTCGGTTGCTTCATTACTTTTTTCCATAATGCAGATTTTGTTCTCATGGCAGTTCCCCTCTAGCTGTTGGAATGTAATCTGCGGATTATATCGGCATTAGAGGCGCGGCTTTGCATCGAATATACATTAATTCTCAGTGGAAAATTGTTCTAAGCGCCCCCTCTTCCAACGATGCTATTATTTTTACACAAACTAGTAAAAATATTGAGATGTATTTTTCTCTCAGATGTGCAAAAATAGATTTGGAAGCGCTTCCGAAAGACGATTCGCATGATGATCCCCATTTCAAAGGAGGAATTAATGATGCATCGTAAGGTTCGCTTTTTTTTCGTTTATCTTCTGCTGATCAGCTTGTGCGGCGGCGTCTTCGTTATACCCTCTGCTACGGCTGCGCCCGTCACGATCGACAACGGCCTTCAATTCAAGGACACGAGCGGCAATCCGATTCAAGCGCACGGCGGCGGCATGTTGAAGTCGGGCAGCTATTATTACTGGTTCGGGGAGAACCGGGACGGCACGAACTATGTCTCCGTCTACCGCTCCACCGATCTGAAAAATTGGCAGTTCCGGGCGCATGTCCTCAGCAAAACCTCCCATCCCGAGCTTGCCGCAGCCAACATTGAACGGCCCAAGGTTCTCTACAACGCCTCTACCGGCAAATACGTCATGTGGATGCACAAAGAGAACGGCTCCGACTATGGCGAAGCCCGCGTAGCCGTCGCATCCGCCTCCAACATCGAAGGTCCCTACACCTACCACGGCAGCTTCCGGCCGCTCGACTACGATTCCCGAGACTTGACCGTCTACAACGATAACGGCACCGCCTACCTTATCTCCGCTACGCAAGTGAACGCCGACCTGAATATTTATCGCCTATCGCCGGATTTCCTGAGCGTCGAATCGCTCGTGACGACCCTATGGGATAACCAATATCGAGAGGCGCCTGCTATCTTCAAACGCGGCAGCACGTACTTCCTCCTAACATCAGGCGCAACGGGCTGGAATCCGAACCAGGCCAAATATGCGACGGCGTCCAGCATCGCCGGTCCTTGGAGCTCGCTCTCCAATGTCGGTAACGCCAACACCTTCCAGTCCCAGTCGACCTACGTCCTTCCGGTCCAAGGCACATCCGGCACTTCCTATCTCTATATGGGAGACCGCTGGGCCGGCGCATGGGGCGGACCGGTCAACACGTCCGAATATGTGTGGCTGCCGATTTCATTCCCGTCTGCAACCTCGATGTCGCTAAGCTGGTACGACCAGATTACGATCGACGCCGCGGCAGGCACGATATCCGGTACAAACAACCCGCCTGTAAACACCTCCTCCTGGTATAAAATCAAAAACCGCAACAGCAATCTCATCCTAGGCGTAACGAACGGTTCTGTTGACAACAGCGCGGTGATCGAGCAATATTCTGACGGCGGCTGGACGAGTCAGCATTGGCAGTTCACCGATGTAGGCGGCCGCTATTACAAAATTAAAAACCGGAACAGCGGCAAGGTGCTCGATATTCCGAGCTCTTCAACCGCGGACGGCACGCATGTGACCCAATATACCGATAATGGCGGGCTGAACCAGCTGTTCCGCTTATTAGGCACCGGAGACGGCTATTTCAAAATCATGAACGTTAAAAGCCGCAAAGTCATCACCATCACGGACGGCTCTACAATGAGTGGCGCCGATGCGATTCAGATGACGGACGACGGCGGCACGGATCAGCATTTTTCTTTCGCCACGACCAGCTAAGGCCGGAATAAGCCGAGAGCCCGCGATAATCGCGGGCTCTCGGCTTTGGCACAACCTTTAGTATTCCAGATACCGGTTGCTCGAAGGCTCATGTCTCCACATTTTCCCCGTAAATCCTAACGACGTCAGCCCTTCTCGAATCGGATGCATCACCGTCTGTTCGCTCTTATAATTTTTGATAATAAGCTCCGTTCCCATTATGGTTGCGATAACAATACGATCGCCGTAGAGGATAACATGGGCTATGTCCGCGTAATGGATAAGATTAGACCTATACTTCACTCCCTGCGGAGTAAACGTATATTTTTTGACGAGCACAAATTCCAGAATGAGATACCAAACCGCCCAAATAACGAGCAATACGATCCATCCCGATACGGAGTTCAAGCCAATGAGCTCGTTGGTTTGAGAGGCTACTAGCGGAAATATATTCCCTCCGACTAACAGCAGAAGCAGGAAGAAAAGCAAAAATAACACATACACCGCTGCATATAATGCTCCGTATAGAGGGAGCGCGTAAAGCAAAGATAACAAAAGGTTCATCCACCATGCTTTTTTTGTTGTAACTACCACCGGTATCCACCTGTCCCCTACCTATTATTGCCGCAATCGGTCGATCTGCTCGTACTCCGACCGCAGTAGACCGTAATGCGTCACATCCTCGTAAACCTCCCATTTCAACAGATGCTGGCGGAACACGCCTTCATGCTTCATGCCCGACTTCTCCATGACCTTATAGGATGCCGGGTTCCGGGTAAGCGCGGCTGCATATAAGCGGTTGAGCTTCAGCTCGCGAAAAGCGAAATCCATGACTCCCTTCACGGCTTCCGTACAATAGCCATAACCCCAGTAGGGCTTGCCGATCCAATAGCCCAGCTCCGCATGGTTATGGTTCTTATTAATGTGCAGGCCGATAACGCCCATGAAAGCGCTCGATGCCGAGTCGAGGACAGCAAACGAATACCCGTCACCCTTTGCCGCCGCATCTTGCCTTAGTTGGATAAAAGAAGCGGCCGCCCCAGAAGGGTAAGGGTGCGGGATGCCGAGCGTCGTGCTCGCAATATCCTTCTCCTGCAGCAGGGTTTCCATCGCCTCCGCATCCCCCGGCTTAAGGAGCCGCAGGGTTAATCGCGACGTCTGCATCTTATTCATACGCATGCCTCCTTCGATCCCTGTAAACGCAAAAACTCCATTCCGCGCGGATGGAGTTCGTTCATGCTGTCTTTTGCAATGCAGGAAGTACAACTAGCGTAAAAGGCTAGGAAGTTTCTGTCAAGCCTCTGCTAGGAAAGGCAGAAAAAAAGGAGCAGCCCCTAGGATAAGCGGCTGCTCCTCTTGGCCGGGAGCATGATTTATACAGCTCCCTCGTACCGGTGATTTACTTCGCAACAATATAGCCTTCCGCTTTCAGAAGCTCGGCGATCAGTACGGCGCCGCCTGCAGCGCCGCGCAGCGTATTGTGCGAAAGTCCGACGAATTTGTAGTCGTACAGGGAATCCTCGCGCAGTCTGCCCGCGGATACGCCCATGCCGCCCTCGATGTCGCGGTCAAGCTTCGTTTGCGGTCTGTTATCTTCTTCGAAATACGTGATGAACTGCTTCGGCGCGCTAGGGAGTCCAAGCTCCTGCGGGCGTCCTTGGTAGTTTCTCCAGCGGTCGAGAATCTCTTCCTTCGAAGGTTTGTTCTCGAACGAGACGAATACGGTCGCCAAGTGGCCGTCCGTTACGGGAACGCGGATGCACTGCGTTGTAATATGCGGCGCGCTTGCTTTTACGATCGCCCCGTCTTCAACAGTGCCCCAGATCCGAAGCGGCTCCTGCTCGCTTTTCTCCTCTTCGCCGCCGATGTACGGAATGACGTTGTCCAGCATTTCCGGCCAGTCGGTGAAGTTTTTGCCCGCCCCGGAAATCGCTTGATACGTCGAAGCAACCACCGTCTTCGGTCCAAATTCCTTCAAAGCGTTCAGCATCGGCACATAGCTCTGAATCGAGCAGTTTGGTTTAACCGCAATAAAGCCGGTCGACGTGCCAAGACGTTGTCTTTGCGCCGCAATAACGTCAAGATGCTCCGGGTTGATTTCCGGAATCACCATCGGCACGTCAGGCGTCCAGCGATGGGCCGAGTTGTTGGACACGACTGGCGTTCCCGTCTTCGCGTACGCTTCTTCAAGCGCTTTGATCTCGTCTTTCTTCATATCCACCGCGCAGAAAATAAAATCGACGCCGGTCGCGACCTCTTCCACCTTCGAAGCGTCCTGAACGACAATCTGCTTCACGTCTTCCGGGATCGGCGTTTCCAGCTTCCATCTGCCTTGTACGGATTGCTCATACGTTTTCCCCGCGGAGCTTGCGCTCGCCGCGATCGCCGTTACTTTAAACCAAGGATGTCCATCCAGCAGCTGCACGAACCGCTGACCGACCATGCCTGTTCCCCCAACAATGCCAACTTTCAATTGTTCTGCCATTTTTCCAACTCTCCTCCTCAACATGGTAAGCCTTTATATTTAAGAATGTTTATGAGTACATAGTGGTGTCTTTATATTACATGACAACCGCGTGTCTATTGCAACAATAAAAAAATCCCACCCCCAAGACTTATTCAGTCTCAGGGACGAGATTCGTATCCTCGTGGTACCACCCAGATTCGCTCATATGTCGCCATATCAGCCTCTTCAAGTACGGCACGGCTCGCCATGCTTATACTCTAGCTCTGTAACAGGAGCTCCTGGCACACCACCCCCCGTTCCATTCGCGGACAGGTTCCGATGCGCTGCTCTGAGTCTTTTTTCAATAACGTCTTCTTTGCTCCTTTTCAGCGTCCGGAGCTCTCTGGGAAAGAATCCATTTATCTACTCGTCTCTTCATCGCATTTTACAATTGATTATTGGAACTATATTAACAAAAATCGCGCGGGAGGTAAACAGCATTTTAAAATTTTCCGCAGCCCTCCGCCTTGGGCCACATTTTCGCTCCTCTTTGTACGATTTTTCGTACAAAACTCCGCCGCTAGCCACACTTTCGCTCCTCTTTGTACGATTTTTCGTACAAAACTCCGCCGCTAGCCACACTTTCGCTCCTCTTTGTACGATTTTTCGTACAAAACTCCGCCGCCAGCCACACTTTCGCTCCTCTTTGTACGATATTTCGTACAAATCTGCACCTCGACATGCATTCTCGCTTCTTTATACGATTTATCGTACAAATCTCCGCCTCGACACTCACTCTCTCCCCATTTTGTACGATTTTTCGTACAAACCTTCGCCGCTAGCCACACTTTCGCTCCTCTTTGTACGATATTTCGTACAAAACTTCGCCGCCTGCCGCACTTTCGCTCCAATTTGTACGATTTTTCGTACAAAACTCCGCCGCCTGCCACACTTTCGCCCCATTTTGCACGATTTTTCGCACAAAACTCCCCCTCGACACGCATACTTGCTCCACTTTGAACGATTTTTCGTACAAATCTCCGCCTCGACATGCATTCTCGCTCCTTTGTACGATTTATCGCACAAAACCCCGCCACAACTCACACTTCCGCCCATTTTGCACGATTTTTCGTACAAATCTCCGCCGCTGGCCACTCTTTCGCTCCTCTTTGTACGATTTTTCGTACAAAACTCCGCCGCCAGCCACACTTTCGCTCAATTTTGTACGATTTTTCGCACAAAACTGCCTCTCGACACGCATACTCGCTCCACTTTGTACGATATTTCGTACAAATCTCCGCCTCGACATGCATTCTCGCTCCTTTGTACGATTTTTCGTACAAAACTCCGCCGCCAACCACACTTTCGCTCCTCTTTGTACGATTTTTCGTACAAAACTCCGCCGCTAGCCACACTTTCGCTCCTCTTTGTACGATTTTTCGTACAAAACTTCGCTTCGACACGCATACTCGCTCCACTTTGTACGATATTTCGTACAAAACTTCGCCGCCTGCCGCACTTTCGCTCCAATTTGTACGATTTTTCGTACAAAACTCCGCCGCTAGCCACACTTTCGCTCCACTTTGTACGATTTTTCGTACAAACCTCCACCGCCAGCCGTACAGCCGCACATCCCACAAAAAAATAAGACGCCTTACCGCGTCAAAAAAACGCGTATAAGCCGTCGTAAAAGTAACGATACTCGGCCTCCGATACCCGATGCCGCGTATACTCTTCGTAAAAGGCGCCGAGCAGCTCGGGGTCGTTCTGAAAGCGTCTGACCGCCAGCGATTCATCATAACGCGGATCGCCGACTGTCATCCCCGCCGCATCGATAAACAGATACACTTCGCCGTCCCATACAAGGACGTTATCCGAGGTGCAGTCCCCGTGAATCATCGTCTGCGGGACCGGCACAGGCTTGTTGCGAATAAGAGACTCCAGGAGAGCCCTATCCCCATCAGCCTCGCCTCGTTCCAAATACCCCTCCGCCCGCACCAGCTGATGCGCCAGCCAATCATCGCTCCGCTTTAATGACTCCGCCGGATGTCTCTCATGGAAACGATGAAGAAATCGACCGAAGCTTCGGATCAGCGTCTTCTTCTCTTCATGCGAAGCTTCCTTCAAAGCAGCCGTCAAGCTTACGCCCTTCTCGAAAGACATCAGCAAATGGCTGCCGTCCCCGTCCTCAAAAAAACCATAAAACCGGGGGAGCGGAATCCAATCCGCTTGCTCGTTCCGTCTTAACCGTTCCGCCTCTATCCGGAGCCATTCCCGATATCTTTGTTCTGAGGCGCTTTTGAGAAGATACACCCCGTCATCCGCAACAACCCGGCTCACTTCCGATGTGCATCCCTGCTCGGCCAACGCTTCGACCTCGTTCACGCGGCCAATGACTTGTTCAATCTGAGCCATAACCCCGCTCCGTCTCATAACAACTCCCCGCTCAGCTGGAACACGGCCACCTTCGGCCATTTCGCTTTCCAGTTCTTTTGCGTGATCCGTCTATTATAGACGCTTATAAGCTCCGGATGCTCTCGAAAGCTTGGCGTCGGCTTCACATGCATATGAAGCACATCTTCAATGCCGCATGGCGCGGTTAAAACAAGACGATTATTCGCATCAAGCGTGACGCCTAACGCCGTAACGGTTTCCGGAAATTTGGAGATCGCGTCGACCGAAGAAGTATACGGTGCAAAGTCGTTGATCTTATGCATCCTCGCTTCATTTTTTACCGACCACGGCACGTCAGGCGCGATCCGGCGAAGCTTCGCTTCCAAGTCTTTCTCAACCGACTCCTCCGTATTCGAAGCGTCGAAATAAACAACATCCACATCCGGCAGAGGCGTCCGCTCTGTGTATCCGTGCAAGGTATCCCAAATCTTCGTGCGCACGAAGCCCGCGCATACCCACCAATCGGGCAATTCAAGCGAGTTAGCCGTACGGATGATATCCATCATCCACCGGTCATCGCTTATGAGCCGGATTATATCCTCTTCGCAGGTCAGCTTCAGCATCGCAACCCCCTCCTATTCGCAGCCTTTTCAAAACCGCCCTCCCATTCTACCAAATTATACATGACGCGCAATATGCGAAGCATAAAAAAGGAGGCACGCTAAATGCGCTCCTCCTCCCCGCTCTTTATAGGCGCGATCCTCCGCTCGCATCGATGAGTTGTCCCGTCACCCACCTGCTGTCCGGCGAGGCAAGAAAAGCGGCGATATCCGCTATATCCTCCGGCTGCCCCCATCTCCCGAATATCGAAAAATCAGCGCCGAATTGGCGGCTTGCGGGATCCTCCAGCATACCGGCATTCATATCTGTCGCGACGAAGCCGGGCTGGATGGCGTTGATCGTAATACCGCGTGAACCAAGCTGATTCGCCAAAGCCAACGTAAGCGTATTAATGGCTCCCTTCGTCATGCTGTACGCAGGAATGGCCGGCAGCGATATTCGAGTAACGGCAGACGACAAGTTGATGATTCGCCCGTCCTCCCGTAGGCGCGGCAATGCCTGCTGAATCATAAAGAACGGGGCCTTCACATTGACGTTCATGATCCGGTCGAAGGCTTCCTCCGAAGTTTCTTCTATGGATGCGGTTAAACCGGCGCCCGCGTTGTTCACGAGAATATCGAACCGCGAGTTCCCAGTCCGTATCTTTAATTCTTCATCCAAGGTTTCATACAGAACCTGCACATCGTAAGATGAGGTAAGCTCAGCGCCAATCAAAAACGCCGACCCGCCCTCTTTCTCAATCCCGGCCACAACCTCTTTCGCCGCTTCTTTGTTTTTGCCGTAGTGCACAGCCACCAATGCCCCTTGCTCCGCCAAACGCCTAGCAATCGAGCGCCCGATTCCCCGACTTGCGCCGGTTACTAACGCGATTTTTCCTTTAAGCTTACTCATGCCATCATCTCCTCATCCGTTATAACGTCTTTTTCCTTCCCGAGACAGTTATAACACGAGAGGCATTTTGCAATGTTGCTCTCCCATTTCGACACCTATAAGACGGACACGGCCCATCCGATCCACCACGCGGCAGGAACCAATAAAAACTGGGCGAGCAGCGTGCCAAGCAGTCTGGACACCATCAGCAAGCCGAACATCTTATTCAGCGCCCGCAGCTCTCTTTCGCCTCTCGAGACCTTGTCCGTCATTAAGCCAATCTGAGGATCGATAAGCACTGTCAGCAAAATGGTCGCGATTCCGTTAATAAGCCCGGAAGCCTGCGACGCAGCCGTGGACGAACCTTCTGTTCCAGCGGAGGCTAACAACGCGGCCAATACGCCGATGGTGTAGATCGCTGTAACGACAACGTTCATCGCCACCAGTCTTTTAGGGATTCCTCCAATTGTCAGCCGGGAAAGCAGCTTGAGCTTAGGGACACGGAGATGGGCTTTCGCGTTTTTTAATTTCTGCAGAGAAACCGAGGCTCGAACCATTTGGGGAATCGAGCCGGCTTCCTCCAGATGCGAGATGACTCTGCAGGAGAGAAAAACAGCTGACGGAAACAAAACCATGGCAGCTAGCGTTCCAATTGTGGCGGCTGCAATGACGATTCGCATCTGGTCCACTAGCGGATAATCCGGATGGACTTTCGCGTAATCGACCATTTTCCCCATTAGAGGGGCTTGAATCATGTTGGAAGTCCGTGAGACGAGCGCAACTGCGCCCGTTAAGGACAAAGCGACGGCAAGCTTTCCCGCACGAGCCCCGGCTGCACGCAACGCGTACGTCAGCGTTTCGGCTACATGAATCGCAAAGGTAAGATATACGATGATCAGCATATCTATTTCGGCGGCAGCATCGCCATTAATGCGCCGCTGTTTTCCATGACTTTCTTTCTAACATACGGGTCGGTGCTCTCAGGCAATTGATCGAAACGGAAAAACTTGGCTTCCAGCACCTCGATGCCGTCCGGCTTCAGCTCTCCCTCATATTCCGTGCAAAGATAACCAATCACAACGTTGTAGTAGACGTGGCCGTTCCTAAGCCTTGTATATAATTCATTACCGGAAAAAACACCGTATAGAGTAAGCTTCTTCAGTCGAAGTCCGACCTCTTCCTTAATCTCGCGGATTGCGCTTTCCTCTACCGTTTCCCCTAATTCCATGTGTCCGCCCGGAACGCCCCATGTATCATGATCATGTCTGACAAGAAGAATTTCCCCTTTCGGATTTACGATGAGCACGCTCGGTCTGACAAGGATAACCGGATCGTTCCCGACCTTCTCCCGCAACGCCTCGATATAACCCATAAGACTGCCCCCTCTGCCTCATTTGATAAACCCAGTATAAGCCCGCCCATTTTTTTCAAAAACTGAAACATTGTTCGTAAAAGCTTCCTATTTTTCGCAGCATTGGAATTGACGCAGCAAGGGAATTGACGGAGCGCCGCCCGCTTGATAAAATTTTGTTCCACTCTTTGAGAAAGGCTATGATGAAATGAACGACGATTCGATTTATTTGCGGCGGCTTGACCTGACGGACGCGCCCGCTCTGCTGGCATTGCGCCTAAGAAACCGCGCGTTCCTTCAGCCGTTCGAGCCTGTCCGGGAGGAAGCGTATTTTACGCTGGAGACGCAAGAGAAGGAGATTGCTGCCGGCATACAAGGCGCCGAGAGCGACCAATCCTACATTTTCGGCATCTTCCTTCAAGAGAAGGACACGCTTATCGGCAGAATCGCCTTAACAGGCCTGGCGCGAGGCCCCTTCCAGAACGCCAACATGGGTTATTGCCTGGATCAGGCGCAGAATGGGAAAGGCTACATGACAAGGGCTGTCGTACAATGTGTGCAGTACGCGTTCGACGAGCTTGGCCTGCACCGGATACAAGCGGCCGTTATGCCGAGAAACAAGCCGTCCCTTCGAGTGCTGGCGAAAGCGGGATTTCGTCGCGAAGGACTGGCTGAAAAGTATTTGAACATTAACGGTGTATGGGAGGATCATGTGCTCTTCGCGCGGACGGCGGAGGACATCATGGAATAGCGGATTATGGTAGAATAGGATGTAGTTTTGTACTTCCTTTAGAGAGGGGATGTTGAATTTGGCTGATCGGAGTAGCGGAGTCAAAGCGTTCCGGCTAGACATGGACGCGAATGGACAGCCTTTTGTAATACATGCGGCGCTGCTTTGGGATGAGCAAGAGGCCATTCTAGTGGATACCGGAATTCCCGGACAGCTGGAGTTGATCCGTTCCAGACTGGAGGAGGAGTCCATCCCGTTCGAGCGTCTGACAAAAGTGATCATCACGCATCAGGACCGCGACCACATTGGCGGCCTTCCCGAGCTTCTGCAGGCGTCTGGAGACCGCTTAGAGGTGCTTGCCCACGAAACCGCCATCCCTTATATCACCGGCGAAACGCCGCTAATCAAAAGCAAAGCGCTCGCTCCTCCGCTTCCTGCAGCGGTAACACCGCTCCATGACGGCGAGCTGCTGCCTATCGCCGGCGGCATTCGGATCCTGCACACGCCTGGGCATACGCCGGATCATATTTCGTTGTACCATATGCCGAGCAAGACGTTGATTACAGGAGACGCATTAACGTCGCAAGAGGGCGTGCTGCAATCGTTTGATCCGAAATTTACGCTCGATACGGACTTGGCTATGCAATCCGTCGCTAAGTTTCTGGAGCTTGAAATCGACCGTGTCATTACCTATCATGGCGGTGTCTGCGACGATCAAATCAAAGAGCGGCTGCATGCCATCTTGGCTAATAAGACGTCAGTGTGACAAAAAAAGCAGCATGGGGAGGCCTATATAAACCTCTCCTATGCTGCTTATTGTTTAGCGCTTCTTTCCGCCTGGCGCGCGGTCTTTATATTCGTCGTCCTCATGTTCGTCATCCTCTTTCGAGCCTTTCTCCTGCTTCGACTCGAATTCCAATTTTGCGCCGTTTGAAAACTTCATTTCAACCTCCAAGGATTTATAAGAAGTATCCTGTAAATCAAGCGCCGCAAGCAATTGATCCGTCATTTCTTTAGCCGATAGCTCTGGCGTCAGCTTGGCTGCTTCTAGAATACCCTCGAGCTCTTGCGCGGCTTCTTCACCGGTAAGCTTCTCTTTCTTCCCATTCGTCTTCACTTCAATCTTTGCTTTTGTTTCGCCTTTTTTATTCTCGTATTCCATTTTCAAACCGTTATCCTTATCAAGATCAAGCTCCAGCTTCCATTCGATAAGTCCGGCGTTCGCCCCGTTCGCTTCTTCTTCGTTGATAAGACTTGCGTTTAAAACGATGTCCGCTTCAGCCGTTAGCGATACCAAATCGCCGACCACGAGCTCGGAAGCAGGTATAAATTCATCCTCATATGTAATCGGCAGCTCGGCTGAAATCTTAAAAGCTAAGGAGTCGCCATTGAAGCTTTTAACAGTAATCGAGCCAAGTGCAGGCGCGTCCGCAGCCTCTTGTTCCGTCTCAAACGAGATCGCTGTCACTTCTCCAGAAACCGTAATAGCCCCTGCTTGCTCCAGTAAGTTATCATTCGTGCGGACAAGCAGCGAAGCCAGCTCCGCGCGGGTTACGTTGCGGTTCGGTTTAAAGGTTTCATCCGGATAACCGGTAATGATTCCTTCTTCAACCGCGACATTCACGTATCCGATCGAACCGGCTGGAATAGCCGATACATCTTTGAACTCGGGAACGGACGTCATGAGCGCAAGCGCCTCTTCCTCAAGTCCAAGCGCCTTGACCAGCAAGGCGGACACCCACACACGGCTCGCCGGCTTCTGAGGATCGAGCTTTGTATCCGATGTATCAAAAAGTCCATGCTCCAACGCTGTTGCTATGTAACCTTTTGCCCATTTGAATTTCTTGTCGATGGCAGCCGCATCTGTAAATGCAAGCTTTATATCCCCCGATTTCGCTTTCGCTTCATCCTCCAGGCCCATCAGACGGACGGCAGCCACCACTGCCTCTACCCGGCTAACCGGCTTGTTGGGGCGGAAATTGCCATCCTCATATCCGGATAAAATGGCCTGGGATTTCATAAGTCCGATCGCTTGAACCGCCCAGCTGGCTTCGTCCGCATCGCCAAATTTAAGCTCAAGCGTTTCTCT
Organism: Paenibacillus nanensis; assembly: GCF_003583765.1. Lineage (GTDB taxonomy): Bacteria > Bacillota > Bacilli > Paenibacillales > Paenibacillaceae > Pristimantibacillus > Pristimantibacillus nanensis. The sequence goes on along the minus strand of NZ_QXQA01000016.1, from coordinate 128,728 downwards.
CTCTTCTTCGATTTCAGCCGCGGGTTCCGTAACCGCTTCAGCATCACCCTTTGCTTCTTGTCCAGTATCGACAGGCGCAGAAACCGTCTCCGGCAGCTCCTCCGCATAGCCGGTCCCAGCCAGCAGCAGCACTATCATGGAACAGATCAGCAGCGAACTCCAAATACGCGTTTTTTTCATTTTCATAAAGCCTCCTCATGATGTACAAACTACGTCTATAAATGACGCGAAATAATGCCCTCTTTTATAAATTGCTGAATGGACTGGATGGGTATGCCGGTCATACGGTGAACCTCGAGCAACGTTGGACGGGCATGCGTCTTCAAATACTGCTTCACGCGGTAGATGTCGTCCTTCTGCGCTTCCATACACTTTTCACAAAAAAAGGAACGCCGGTTCACCATCATTTCGCCGCATTTCGTACAATTGGTTAAACTCAACTTTCGGATTTCCTCCTGTCTGCAGTTTCCGAAGCAAACGCAAAAAAGAGAGCTCGTCCATTGCAAATAGACAAGCTCTCCGCTATAGAAGCTTCTATCGGCAACTGGCTGGCATAGTAAAGAATCATTCAGTACTTTAGCCCCTATAGTTTTGCGTCATTACCTTTCAGTAATTTTGCCTTTTTCGGTTTTGTAAAACTTTTTACCTATACACTAATTCGTATTATACATGATTCGACCATCTTTGCTACAGATATTTCGCAAATTATTGCAGGCCTTCATATAACGCCTTCAGCAGCGCTCCGCTGCTGGTATCATGCGTAAGCGACCAGGCCATGACGCCCGCAAGGCCTTGCTCCTTCGCGTATGCAGCCTTATAGCCGATCGATTCCGGATCGTCGTAGCTGATAAAGGTTGTGCCATTGAATAAATAAGGGACTTTGGACGCAGAATGGAAATATCTCGTATAGCCCTTATTCAAATATAACGAAGCAATTTTCCCGTACGTGACGGACCCGCCTCCGGTAAAGCTTTGGTACAAGCCGCCGCGGCCCGTCCCCTGTACATTCTGGTACTGGTAGCCATAGAAGGGCACGCCCATAACCAGCTTGCTAGCAGGCACTCCTTCGGACAAATACAGACGGATCGAATCATCTACGCTCCAATCCCAGGAAAAAGCGCTGTCCGGATCGCGGTAGAGCGGCGCGTTCAAACCGGTCATGGAATCCCATGTCCCGCGGATGTCATAGCTCATGACGTTAACGAAATCGACGTATTCCTGGAGCTTGGACAGCTCGACATTTCTTGTGTAGGACGAAGTGCTTGCGCCGGCGATGCTAAGCAGATACGTCTTGCCATCCTTCTGCGACTGGGCGTCCAGCTTCTCTCGCAGCTTCTGCATCAGCAGCGTAAAGTTTTGTTTATCGGCCGGACGCTTCGCGTTGCCGGCCATCCCGCCGGATACCGGATATTCCCAATCGATATCAATGCCGTCGAAGCCGTATTTGGTCAGGAAAGCGACGGCGCTGTCCGCAAATGCGCCACGGGAAGCATCCGTGAGGGCCACATCAGAGAACTTGCTTGACCAGGACCAGCCGCCTACCGAAATGAACGTCCGAAGATGCGGATAACGCTGCTTCAGCTTTTTCAGTTGATTAAAGTTCCCATAGAAAGCGTCTGCCGGCGATTCGTTCCCGAAGCGTCTCTCCACATCAGCGTGAGGATCGCCAAGCTCAATCTTCAGATCGCTGCCAATATTAGCGAAAGCGTAATTGATATGCGTCAGCTTCGAGCCGTCAAGCTCAGATATTTCATGGCCGCTGTAAGCAGACCAGCTCGGATAGTAGCCGATGACCGCTTTCGACAGATTCGGCAAAGTCTTAATCGTGACGGGCGCGCTAGACGGCGATTGGTTGCCTGCTTGGTCAACAGCCCTTACTTTAAAGCTGTATTCCGTCTCCGGCTTTAACCCGGCAACCTTATAAACGGCCGTCTCCGATGTGCCGACTTTACTCTCGCCGCTGAAGATTTCATAGCGGCTGACGCCACGGTCATCCTTGGATGCTTTCCATGCTAAAGTAACCGTCTTATCCGATGTGTCCTTAACCGTCAGCTTGGCCGGCGCGATCGGCGCTCTCCGGTCTTGCGGCGCGGCCTGCGCTTGATTGGCGCCTATCGAAAAAAGCAGAATGAAGTGAAGGGCGAAGAATAAAAAAAATAGAAGAAAGCTCGGAGCACTCTTGAAAGACGATGGCATGCTGTTCCTCCCCGAAAAAGATCAATACATTCTCCCATTCTACTAAGTCCGTTTTCCCGCGTCTATGAACCTCGTATAGTAACCTAATGGAAGAGAAGCCTTTAGTTGGAGAGCTTGGTATATGCGGCGCGCTTGCTAGATTCCCAATTGCCCTACCCTTCCAAATTTGCTATCATAATTAGGTCATTTTGACTATTGCATCTTAGAGAGAAAGAAACGACAAAGTGAACGCCCGCATTGAGAACACGGGCGAGTTCGAGTCGTTCGATTATAGGCGGCAGTTGAATATCGCCACACAATTAACCGGCTTTACTTCGTGCAAGAGGGCTGTTCGGCGGGGCCAAGCTTTGTCCAGGGGGCAACAACGAAGGTTTTAACTATTTGCCGATTGAAGAAGGAGCGGCGCCTGCGGAGCTGATCGATTATGAACTTCCGATATAAGGGGCGCTTTTGACGCCAATGAATACATTTTCAAGTTGAAATAATGATTTCTATTTCAAGAAGGGATGAATGGTTAGCACCGATTATCCCTTTTTATACAGTTTCAGGTTATATCTCCCATTTTTTAATCATTTCTCATCGAAAGTCTTCATGATACAATACCTCTAATAACAGCATCTATCGTTCCTTCTAGGAAGGTGAGGCATGAAGTATAAAGGCAGAATCGCAACCATTAGTTTGACCATGACCGTACATACCGCATATATCCTCTATTATTTTCAAAGGGATGGAACAGTCGATTGGGCGGATTGGCTTGGCTATCCGCTGTTTATTACGGTTTCCTATTGGGCAGGCAAGCAATATGATAGAGCTGTCTACTATTCCGAAAAAGATTCGATGACCAACTTGTATAACCGCCGGTTCGTCATCAATGCTTTCGACAAAATCACCTCGCTCGCAAGCCGCACCAACAGCCATATCTTTGCGCTGGTTATCGATTGCGATAATTTTAAAGAAATCAACGATCGTTATAACCATCACGTAGGCGACAAAGTTTTAAGCGAAATCAGCCACATTCTCCTAACCAACACCCGAAAGGTCGACATTGTCGCGAGATGGGGCGGCGATGAATTCCTGGTGCTGGGCCAGTATAAAGATCGAGCTGGCATCGATGCCATCATCACGCGCATTACCAAGCAAATCTCCCTTCTTTCGGACGAGCTAGGGTTCCACGTATCGCTCTCTATCGGTTCCGCCATTTATTCCGCTACTCAACATCATGACTTATCCAGTTTGGTTAAAACAGCCGACGAGAACATGTACAAATCCAAAATGGACAAAAAACAAGCAGCCCTCCATAAGTCCGATTCCAATTGATTCGTTTCTTTCATCAAAAAAGGTACAGTCCCTCTTACACCGGGGACTGTACCTTTTTCGGTCTTACATAATAACAAAAATATAAAACAGAGCAGCAAGCACGAAGCGGTAAAACGCGAACCATTCGAGGCGAAGCCGCTTGATCAAATTCAGGAACGTCACAACTGCGATCATTGCCACTACGAACGCGGCGATAAAACCGATCAGGAACAGCACCAGATCATCCGCCGTAAGCAGGTTCCGGCTGTCGTACAAGTCCAGCACCGTCGCGCCAAGCATAACCGGGACGGAAATCATAAACGTAAAATCGGCAGCCGCCTTCTGGCTTGTTCCGAGCAGCAATCCGCCGGAAATGGTCGAGCCCGACCGGGAGAAGCCCGGCCACAGCGCCAAGCATTGGAACAAACCGATGCCGAGCGCCTGCTTATACGTAATATCGTCCGTCTCCTCGGCGGTCACTTTCCGCTTCGTCCTTGCGGCCACGATCATTAAGACGCCGCCGACAACGAGGCCGATTACAACGGCAGCCGATTCGAATAACACATCTTTAATAATGTCATTGAAGAGCAGATACACGATTAAAGCCGGAATCATGGCCAACACCATATGTACGGCGTTTAGTTTCTTTTTCTCCCTGAAGTTTAAGGACACGAGCCCCTTCAAAATATCCATATACCTCTTCCAATAGAGGATTAGGACGGCCATAACGGCCCCGAGCTGAATCACGATTTTGAATGTGGTCGCCGCATCGCCTTCAAATCCCAGCAGATCGCCGGCCAAAATCAGGTGACCTGTCGATGAAACGGGTAAAAATTCTGTCAGTCCTTCAATTATGCCCAATATAATGGCGTTAATAAAATCCTGCAATGCAATACCGCCTTTCTGTACCAACCAATCTCAAAATAAACTATGCCGCAACTCGTCCATCTATGCTAGTGTAGTCCAAACCAGGGGATAGAATCAATCGAATCCGATGACAATAAGGTTACAATGTTGAAAGGTTAGGCGCTCCATAAACGGGATTTCCTGTCGTTCATCATCGGTCTCCCATGGCAAGCTGTTCTCTCTGCCCTAACATTATCGCAAAAAATAAAGCAGGCAGTCCGGGGAAAATATCCCCGAACCGCCTGCCTATCCATTATGACTCTTGCATTCCCGTATAAATGAGGATGGCGTCCCGCAGAAACGCCGCCGTCCCCGGCTGCTTCTCGTCGTAATACGCGGTAAACCGCTCATCGTCGACGTACATCCGGGCGAGACCCGCATGCGCCTCCTTGCTGTACTCGTTCCAATGGAACATTAGCCAGCGCTTGTGCAGATCGGCCGCTTTTTGAGCCAGCTCGCCGGACGGGTCGCCCTGCTTGAACGCCTCCGCCAGCGTGGAAGTCAGCTCTTCGTTCAGACGCGTAACCTCCTCATGCTGCTCCTGCGTCATGTTCATCAGTTTGGCGTTCGACTTGTCGACCGTCTCATCGCCGTATTTCTCGCGAACCTCTTTTCCGTACTTCTTCTCATTATCTTCGATCAGCTGCTTTTTGAAGCCTTCAAATTTTTGCGCATCCGACATTGTCATTCTCCCTTCATGTAAAGCAATCGTGTTCTCCACATTTCGAATGAGGAGCTCGAGCTGCTTTTTTCTGTCCAGGAGCTGTTCGCGATGGGTTTGCAGCGCCTGAAGCCCGTCGAACGCGGGGTCGGTCATAATGCTCTTAATCTGATCCAGACTGAAGCCCAGCTCCCGGTAAAACATAATTTGCTGCAGCCTGTCGACCTCCGGTTGACCGTATATGCGATACCCCGACGAGTTGATTCTGGCCGGCTTCAGAATCCCGATCTCATCGTAAAACCGCAATGTCCTCGTGCTGATCCCCGCCAAGCGGCCCAGCTTTTGCACTGTATATTCCATGCGTCTCCCTCCTGACAGCTTAAAGGTACACCTTGACGTAACGTGAAGGTCAAGAAGTTTTTTTTGCCGCATTGAGCAATCGATAAGAAATAACGTTCTTGCCGCTATGTTACATTAAACGCAAGCCAATTCAAAACTAGAATGAGAAAGGATGTTGGACGATGGGAACATTAAAGCCTTATCTGATGTCGGAGGACGCAAGAGCGCAGGCGGAGTTCTATACGAAGGCTCTAGGAGGCGAAATCGTATCCATTATTACGCATGAGCAGGCGATGGGCGCGCAGAATGATTACAAGCATAAAGTGATGCATCTATGCTTGTCCGTACCGGGAGGCAGCCATATTTTCATGGCTGACGCAATTGAGCCTCTCCAGCACGGGACCGGCGTATATCTCTCCCTCGAGTTCCAGTCCGAAAATGAGGCGCGCACAGCATTCGCTAATCTAGCGGAAGGCGGCCAGGTGAAATATCCTTTTGAGTTTCAGCCGTTCGGCCTTTTTCTTGGCGAGCTGCGGGATAAGTTCGGCGTGCTTTGGATGATTACGTCAGAGCAGAAACCGGAGTAACACTCCATTCCTTATAGAAAACAAAACTCCCATCCGGCATGGGTGGGAGTTTTGCGTGTGGCATATTTCGAGAAAGGGATTTCCAATGCTTCTCCGCGAGTAAGCTCAAGCGGTACCAAATCCGTCGTAACCGCGCCGTCCATATTGAACTTTTTTCCGTCCGTTAACGTAAAGACGACCTTCGCGCTGCTCGAGCCCCAAATCGTGATGCTCTCCTCTTCTCCTATATACGTAAGCGAAGCGGACAAAACGATCGGCTCATCCGCCTTAAACATCGTTTGATCGATATGCAGCTTCAACTCGAATAGATCGTCTCTATGCGTCAGCTTCGGACTGGCCAGCTTCTCCGAGATTGCCGGGGGCACGGTGGATAACAGCTTATCGTTATTGCCGGCCGCGCCGGATCCGCATGCGCATAGAAGAAGGAACAGCGCTCCTGCCGCAACTACTGACGGTCTCCTAAACGGGTTCATAGTCATCCCCCTACGGTCTGTTTCCCTAATAGACGTTCGAAGGGAGAGAAGGTTGCTCTTGACTAGCTGCTAAGGAATAACAGTTTGGATTCTCCCGGCTCCAGATGGACCGCAAATTCCGGCGCGCCGTCATCAAGCGCCGATTCTTCCCCTGTCCATAAGTCGCGGACGGACTGCGCCTTCGCAAGGCCAAGCCTGGAGAATGCGATGGTTTTCGTCTTTGCGGAGGAGACGCTGAAATTAAAGACGGCGATATATAGGCCACCGTCACCCTCCAGCGCGAACAGGTCCTCGCCGCCGGTGCCGCTTCCGCCTTCGACAGGACGGAACGATTCGCCCCGCCGGGCAAGCGACATGACGGTGTCGTTCGTCATCCAGGCCTTCGCGCGCCTTGCCGCTTCCTCCATCCGGTAATCGTCGCCGAGCAGCAGCGACGTGCCTGCGATAACGCCCGCGTTCAGGCGGCTGCGTCCCTCGTGCTCGGTCGTGGCCCTCTGGTTGTCGCTTTTGTAGAGCACGACATGATCCGGATCGTTGAACCGGTATAGATTGCCGCTGATCCACCATCCGTACGTTACCGCGTTCAGCATGTACTCGGTGTCGTCAATCGTGCCGAACGCGTCGCAGGAGATGCGCCGGCTGTGCGCGTAGCCGTGCGGGAACAGCGGCGCGATCGACAGATTGATCAGGAACGGGCGGCCGAGCCGTTCCGGACGAAGCGCCTCCGCGATCGCGGCCATTCCGCGGTTGTACGCCTGAATCCCCGTACGGACGGACGGATCGAAATGCTGTCCCTCCATGGCGCCGTGCGCCAGGAAGTCCATCTTCAAATAATCGAAGCCCGACGCTGCGACATCGTCCAGCTTGCGCATAATACGCGCGATCGCCTCCGGATGGGAAGGATCGATCGGGAACGCGCCGTCCAGCTTCGGCAGCGGCCGGCCCGCCGCGTCCTTCAGCAGAATGTCCCGGTAAAGCACCTTGCCGTCCGTCCCTTCGATCGGGGTATCCGGGTTGCTTCCCCAAAACGCGAAAGGCGTATAATACGTGCCCGGCTTCTGGCCGTTCGCCTTCACCCGCGCGACCGCGTCCTTCAGCTGCTCCACCGTCAAATTGTCCGAGAACGCGTCGAAATTGACGTATAAGCTGCCCTCCTCATCGGCAAAGCCGTTCCCCTGCAGTTCAGCCGCAAAAAAATCCGACGTATGCGTATACACCTCGTAATTCAGCTTGGCCATGACTGCCGACCAGCTGTTCCAGCCCATCGGGACCCCTCCGGGCCAAGGAAGCGCCGGCTGAATCAGGGCGTTAGCCTGCCCGTACGCCTCCATGCCATCCCGGTAGTCCTCGTATGCCCCGACGAAAATAACCGGAGAAGCAATTGCCTTCCCCTTAAGCGTGCCATGCGGCATGGTATCGCGCGTCTGCAGATCGGCCGCGCCCGCCGCGACGCGAAGCCGGCCGACCGCTTCGCGGAACGTCCCTTCCACTTCGATGGCGGTCTTCCACGTATCGTGCGTCACCGATCCGATCACGAAGCCGCGGCGCGATTCCGTCCGGTACACCGCCGTCACCTCGTAGCTGCGCACGCTGCCCGGGTTCGGATGGGAGCCGAAGCGCACCCATTTGTCATTGTCGTAAGGGATGAACAGCGACCGAATCTCTTCTTTGGAGCCGTCGCCGAAATCGAAGACGGCGCCGTCGTTCAAATAGGCGGCGAGCGGCGTCAGCTCGTTCGTCTCCCATTCCGTATCATGCGCCGCTTCCAGCTCGACGAGCGCGTATGGCTGCCCTTCGTATAGACGGATTCGCTGCTTCAGGTCCGGTCTTCCCGCAAGCCCCTTATGCTCGAACACAAATACGATTCCCGCTCCGAACGGGTCCCGGATCGCCGCCGCCGACGCTTCGGACACGCCATGCGCGGGATAGCAGCTAGTCCTTAGCACTTCGAAGCCGAACCGCGCCTCCGCGTACAGACCGTTCATTGCTTGGCCATCCTTCCATACGAAGTCCAGCGTTCCTTCCGCCAGGTTCGCCGTCACCCTTATGAAACCATTATCTGCCGAGAACGTTCCCTCCCCGCTCTCCAGCTTGATTGCTCCCCTCATCGTCGCCATGAACCCTCTCTCCCTTTTCTGCAGTGTAAAATGCCTGTTCAGAGAGAAAGGCCAGCAATGCTGGCCTTCCCCGGTCCCCCTCTCGTTGACCCTATGAAGCTATGCCCTCATCCTATTGCCACAGCTCTTTGCGCGCGTTGTAGTTTTCGGTGTAGATCTTCTCGACCTTCTCGTCGCCCGCGGCTTTCATATCGGCCAGCATTTTATCGAAGAGCGCGCTTGCCTCCTCCGCGGTAGGAGCCATAATCGCTTTCGTGATTGCCTGCTTCGTAATATCGCTGATCTTCTGCTCGCTGAGCGCCTCCGGCGTTCCGCCTGCCGGCCCAAGTCCGTCATAGATGGCGGTGTCGAAGACGGAGTCGGACAAGTTTTTGATCGCCATCTGGTCGATCGGCGAGCGTTCGTAACGGCCCGGCAGGTCGTACGGCGTGCCGTCTGCGCCCGGCCCGTTCTTGATGAACCACGTCCACTTGCGGATGCCCGTTTGCTTCGTGTAGTTCGTCCAGTCGTCCTTGAAGCCCTGCAGCACCTCCGGACGCGGCACGTGCTTGCCGTCCTTCATATCCCAGTGCGTGCCTTCGATGCCCCACATGAGCAGATACTGGCCTTCTTCGCTTGCTAGGAAGTTAATGAACTGCATCGTACGCTCCGGATCTTTGTTCTTCTTCGTAATGGCAATCGCGTCCCAGCCAAGCGAGCTGCGTCCGCCATATGTTGTCTTCGACGGATCGACGCCGTCGGCGACGACCTTGTAGGCGAACAGCTGCGACTCTTCGCCGCGGTCTTTTTTCAATATCGTGTTGGAGTTGCCGAGGTCCCAATAGGCGCCGGTCGAAGCGAAGATGGTGCCGGTCGCGATTTTTTGCTCCCAGATTTGGCGTTTATTGATCGCCCATTCCGTATCCATGAGGCCGGAGCGGAACAGGTCGTTCATGTACAGGATCATCTCTTTGTACTTCGGATCCTTCACATCGTACTGCAGGACGCCGTCATGCTCGTAGTAGTTCTTCAGCCCGAACATGCCTTTGAACGTCCCCATCGTGCCGCCGAAATTTTCGCCGTCCATCGTCAGCGCGATCGTATCTTTGCCGTCGATTTGCGGATATTTCGCTTTGAAATCCATCAGCAGCTGCTTGAATTCGGATTGCGTGAACGGAACGCCGCCCTCCGCTTTATCCGGCGCCAGCTCCTTCAGAATATCCTTGCGCATATTGAAGCCGAACACCGGCTCGTGCTCAAGTCCGTACCAGTTGGAGAGATAGTAGTTTTTGCCGTCCCGATGACGCGTTTTGTTCAGCACATCGCCGTACATCGTCTGGACGTCGGGTCCGTGTTCGGCAATCAGATCGTCCAGCGGAATGATGGAGCCCGCTTCGATATACTTCGTCACCAAGTCGCTCGAACGGTCGAACATAATCATGTCCGGCAGGTCGTCGCTTGCCAGCATCAGGTTCAGCTTCTCGGTCGGGTTGCCCGTCGGCTGCTGAATTTCGATCGTAACGCCGGTCCGCTTCGTAATTTCCTGCGCTACAGCGTTGTCGAATTTGTCTCCCGTATTTTTATCGAAAAACGTAATCGTGATCGGCTCCGTGCCCGGAGCCTGCCCCTCTCCTTCCGCGCCGCCGTTCGTCTGTCCGCCGCTGTTGGCAGAATCGTTCCCGCCGTTGTTGCCGGACGAACAAGCGGATAATAAGGACAGCAGCATAATGACCGAAAGCAGAAGCGTAAACCATTTTTTCGCTTGCATACGTAATCCCCCTCTAATCGTTATGTTCATGCTAATATGGCAGCCCCGCGCGATCAACCTTAACTTTTGACCGCGCCGAGCGTCATCCCTTTCACGAAATACCTCTGCAGGAACGGGTACACCATGATGATCGGCAGCGTCGCCACCATCGTCGCCGCCATCCGGATCGTGTCCGGGGAAACGGCCAAACGCTTCGCGGAGTTCGCCATTTGCTGCGCTTCGCTGACCATGGAGCCCGTCTGGTATTGGTTCAATATTTTCACCAGCACCGCCTGCAGCGTCTTCAGCTCCGGCTTATACGTGAACACATACGAATCGAACCAAGAGTTCCAGTGGCCGATCGCCGTGAACAAGCCGATGGTGGCAAGCACAGGCGTCGTAAGCGGCAGAATGATGCGGAAGAAAATGTGCATGTAATTCGCGCCGTCCATCTTCGCCGATTCGTCCAGCTCCTGCGGCAAGCCTTGAATGAACGTTCGGACGATAATCATGTAGAACACGTTCATGAGGCCGGGCACGACGAACACCATAAAGTTATCGATCAGGTTGTAGCTTTTGAGCACCATGTAGTACGGGATAAGCCCCCCGCCGAAATACATTGTGAAGACGAAATACAGCGTCCAGAATCGTCCCGCTACCAGTTCCTTCTTGCTGAGCGAATACGCCAGCATGCTGATCGTAAGCACCGCAAGCGGCGTGCCGATAATGGTCCGAAGCACCGTCACCCGAATCGCCGTCCATATCTCGCTGTCGCTCAATATTTGCGCGTAGCTCGCGAGACTGAACTCCCGCGGCCATAAGTAAAGATTTCCTCGCAGCGTGTCCTCCGCGCTGTTAAGCGAGATGATGAAGACGTTCCAGAACGGGTAGAACGTAATGATGAATACCGCAACGATGAACGCGTACACGAAGGTCATAAAGAGAACATCTTTTTTGTCTCGTACCATTCGGCTTCCCCTCTTCCCTTCCGCTAGAATAGCGATTGTTCTTCCATCCGCTTGGCCATCTGGTTCACCGTAATGACGAGGATGAACGCGACAGCCGATTTGAATAGGCCGACAGCTGCGCCATATGAGAACATCCCGTTCTGCAGGCCGTATTTGTACGTGTACGTATCGATGACTTCGGCATATTCCATCACCGTGTTGTTTTGGAGCAAATATTGCTGGTCGAAGCCCGCGTTCAAAATGCCGCCGACCGCGAGAATGGCAAGAATAATGATGGTCGGCTTGATCGAAGGCAGCGTAATATGCAGCATCTGCTTCAGCCGGCTCGCTCCATCCACCTTCGCCACCTCATACAGCTCGGGATTGATTGCGGATATTGCGGCCAAATACATGATCGCGTTAAAGCCCATGTCCTTCCACGCGTTCCCGAGCGCGATGATCCACCAGAACAGCGGCCCCTTCTGCATGAACGCGATCGGCTCGTCGACGATGCCAAGGCCCGTCAAGATGTTGTTGATGACGCCGCCCGAAGAAAGCATCGTAATGATGATGTTCGCTGCTATAACCCACGAAATGAAATGCGGCATGTAAGAAACCGTTTGGAACGTCCGCTTAAACCAGCCGTTGCGCATTTCATTAATCATCAGCGCCAGGATGATCGGCAGCGGGAAACCGAACAGCAGCGAGAGAAAGCTCTGGGCGAGCGTATTGCGCATGATCCGGACGAAGTCGCCATTCGTGAAGAAATATTCGAACCACTGCAGCCCCACGAACTCCGTCGTGAAGAATTGCCGGAAGAACGCTCCGCCTCCCGGCGAATAATTGATGAACGCCATGTACAAGCCGAACATCGGCACGTAGGAGAACAGCAAGGTGGCGGCGATAGCGGGAAGCATCAGCACGTACAGCAGCCTTTGCTCCTTCAGCCTCACCATCAGGCCGGCTTTCGATGCGCGAATGGCCGGATGCCCGCTTGCCCCGGGCTGCGCTTTCGGTCTTATGATCATCGTGTGCCCCCCTATGGATGAACTCTAGCTTGCCTTGCTCGTGTTCTCATTATAGGCCTGCGGAACCCCCCTCGATATATCCGAAATTACCGATTCATAATCGAAATGAACACACTTCCAAACCCTGCATTGTTGAATAACGGCATTGCCGTTAAACTTAAAAGAAAACGCTTTAATTCTTATCTAGACGGATGACGAAAGCGGGTGCCGATATGTACAGCGTGCTGCTGGTGGACGACGAATCGATAGAACTGGAGACGATGGAACACTACGTGCCTTGGGAGCAGGCCGGCTTTCGGATTGCGGGCACGGCGCGCAACGGGAAGGAAGCGCTCGGCAAGATGAAGGAGCTGAAGCCCGACATCATCGTGACGGATGTGCGCATGCCGATCATGGACGGTCTCGAATTCGGGCGCAGGGCGAAGCAAGCCGACAAAAGCGTCAAAATCATTTATTTGAGCGGCCATAACGAATTCCAATATATAAAGTCCGCCCTGCAGATTGAAGCGGCGGGTTACGTCCTGAAGCCGATCGACATGGAGGAGCTGCTCGCGCTGCTCTACAAAGTGAAGAAGAAATGCGAGGATGAGCAGCTCGCGTCCGCCGGCGGCGGATGGCTGCTCGAGAAGCTGCTTCTTCGCATCGTCCGGGAGCCGAATCCGGAGCGCCAATTGGAGTGGATTCGGCAATGGGAGATGCGGGCAGACGGCTTCTCCGCCGGGCAGCCTTACAGCGCGGCTTATTGGACGTTCGAGCCGCCGGCTTTCGGAGGACGTCAGGAAGCCGGCGGCATGCCTTCCGCCTCGGGCCCCGGCTCCGTCTCCGGTTCCAGCTCTGGCTCCGATATTGCCGCGCGGGCGGCGGAGCTGCTGCGTCCGATCCTCGCGCAAAGGCTGGACGCTCAGGTCGTGCTGGAAACCGGAATCAATACGTTATTCATCCTGTTCCAAGGGAAGACGCAGCAGACCGATTCGGCCTATTGGGAGCTGCTTCGCGAGGAACTGCTTGCTGAACTGGGGCAGGCGGTGGAAGCGACGGTCGGGCTATCAGGCCCGTACAGAGGCTACCGCCTGTTGAAGGAGGCGTTCGAGGACTCCCAGCGCTGCAACGAGGAGAAATGGTACCGCCAGACCGGCGCAGTCATCGTTCCCGGCATGCTGAAGGAAACATCCGTCTCCGATCCGGGGGCGGAGCCTGCTTCCGCGGGTCTCATCTCCGCCATTCAATCTCACGATACGGAACGAGCCGAGCATCTTCTCGCCGACTGGTTTTCAGGCTTGCGGAATAGACGGATGGAGCGCCGCTCCGTCCTTCGCGGCGTTATCCAGCTGCTGACTACGCTGGAGCAGCATTTCGCGTCGCTGCTTGCGGGACCGGAGCGCGGCCACCTGCTCGCCGATCATTGGCGGGAGCTATCCTCCATGCCCTCTCTAGCTCATTACCATGCTTACACGCTTCGTTTCTGTATGGAGCTTCTGCGGGCGGCGGGCGACCGGGAGCAGGACCGGAACCAAACGGTGGCAAGCCAAATCGCGAAGCTGCTGGATGAGAAGTACCACCTGCCGGTCACGGTGGAAGATATCGCGAAGGAAGTCTATCTGTCGCCGAATTACGTGAGGACGATATTTAAGGAGAAGACGGGCGAGACGATACTCGATTATTTGACCCGCATCCGGATGAACCACGCCTCCGAGCTGCTGCGGGACAGGAGCTTGAAGGTCCGGGAAATCGCCCATCGCGTAGGCTACGAGAACGTCTCGTACTTCTGCTCCGTCTTCCAGAAGCATAAAGGGAGCACGCCGAACGAATACCGCAAGCTGCATCTTTAGCCGGGAGTGAGGTCGACAAATGGGCACCGTATTCGGTTGGCTTGTGAAGCCTTTTTACAATTGGCGGCTGCGCGAGAAGCTGTTCGTCATCTTTTTGCTGGGCGGCATTCTTCCGCTCCTTTTCTTCGTCCTGTATTCGTATACGACAATCCGCGGCGAGCTGTCTTCGCAGATGGTCGCAAGCACAAAGTCCAGCGTCGCCCAAATTAACACGAACCTCGAAAATAAGCTGGACACCTACACGAAGCTGTCCGCTACCTTATATTTGGACAGCACGCTGCGCGCCTACCTGACGAACGATTATTCGAAGGATCCTTCCCTGTTCGTCGACGCGTACAAATACATTAACAATGCCTTCACGAACATGCTGACAACGAATCCGGACATCGATTCGATGACGATTTACCGCACGAACGAGACGCTGCCCGTAGACGATATGTACATCAAACGCCTTGACAACCGCTTTCGCGAATCGCTTGCTTATGAATCGCTGAGCGGCAGCTACGGCAACGTCCGCTTCGTCACCACCCCTTCCGAGCCGGATCAGCCGGCGGTCTTCACCCTGACCCGGATGCTGAATATTAACAGCATGAACAATCCTTACGGCGTGCTGACGATCAACATTCTGGAGTCGGACATCTTCCGGCTAATGGAGAAAGAGTCGATGGACAAGACGGTGCTCATCGTGAACGAGCAGGGAACGGTCATGTCCGCCAGAGACAAGCAGCTGCTGAACCGGCCGATTCCGATTCCCGGCGCGCTGCCGGATCAGGCGGAGGGCCAGTTCGACAGCCTCTATAACGGGGAGCGCGTCCTTGTCGTCTACAATACGACCAAGTTCGGGTGGAAAAGCGTGTCATTGATTCCCTACGGCAGCTTCTTGACCAAGGCGAATCTGGCCGCTAAGCGTATCCTTACTTATGCGCTCGCCAGCATGGCGGTCATGGCGCTGCTGATTTATATCGCCGCCCGGCTGTTCACGAAACGAATCGAGTCGCTGGTCGGTCTGATGCGGCGGATCGAAAAGGAGGAATTTGAGCTAGGGGATATCCGGCCGCTTGGACGCGATGAGATCGGGCAGGTCGGCAACGCGCTGCGCCGGCTAGCCCAGCGGCTCAGCACGCTGATCTCGGATGTGTATAAGAAGGAGATCGACAAGCGGGAAGCGGAGCTGAACGTCCTGCAAGCGCAGATCAACCCCCACTTCTTGTACAACTCGCTCGCCTCCATCTCGTCGCTGGCGATCCGCAACGCGGATCCGCGCATGAACAAGATGGTCACCGATCTCGCCAAGTTTTACCGGATATCGCTGAACAAAGGGAAAAACACCTTGTCCATCCACGAAGAAATTCAGCTGACCCAATATTACGTCTCGATCCAGCAGGTGCGGTTCGCTAATTTGCTTCGAGTCCATTACGACATCGACGAGTCCGTCCTGCCCTGCCCGATTGTGAAGCTGACGCTGCAGCCGTTCGTGGAAAACTGTATTAACCACGCGATCTGGGACCATGAGGTGGGCATCAACATTATGATCCGGGCTCGCCGCGACCGCCAGGACATCGTGCTCTCCGTCGTCGACGACGGCATGGGCATGCGAATGGCGAGCGGGCCGGAGCTGCCGCAAAGCGGCGACAAGCTGTCCGGCTACGGCATCCGCAACGTGGACAACCGGATCAAGCTGCTGTACGGCGACTCATACGGCGTTTCAATTTACAGCCGCCTCGGCATCGGCACCAGCGTCACGATCCGCATTCCGGGGCGGTAGCATCTATGGTAGGTGTGATGCCATTGCCTACTGCACAGTATGTCCCACTGCAATGGCGGAAAATGCCATTGGGGCAGCGCGGCACGCCGGCCTTCACTCTGCAATGGCGAAAAACGCCATTAGAGCAGCGCGGCACGCCGGCCTTCACTCTGCAATGGCGAAAAACGCCATTAGGGCGGCACGGTGGGCCAATCTTGGCACTGCAATGGCGAAAAACGCCATTAGAGCGGCGCGGTGGGCCAATCTTCACTCTGCAATGGCGCAAAACGCCATTAGAGCTGTGCGACGAGCCGGCCTTCACTCTGCAATGGCGAAAAACGCCATTAGAGCGGCGTGACGAGCCGGCCTTCACGCTGCAATGGCGGAAAACGCCATTAGAGCGGCGCGGTGGGCCAATCTTGGCACTGCAATGGCGCAAAACGCCATTAGAGCGGCGCGTCCGAGCCGGCCTTCACGCTGCAATGGCGGAAAACGCCATTAGAGCAGCGCGACACGCCGGCCTTCACTCTGCAATGGCGCAAAACGCTGTTAGAGCGGCGCGGCACGCCGGCCTTCACTCTGCAATGGCGAAAAACGCCATTAGGGCGGCACGGTGGGCCAATCTTGGCCCTGCAATGGCGAAAAGCGCCATTAGAGCGGCGCGGTGGGCCAATCTTGGCGCTGCAATGGCGGAAAACGCCATTAGAGCGGCGCGTCGAGCCGGCCTTCACTCTGCAATGGCGAAAAACGCCATTAGAGCGGCGCGTCGAGCCGGCCTTCACTCTGCAATGGCGAAAAACGCCATTAGAGCGGCGCGGCACGCCGGCCTTCACGCTGCAATGGCGTAAAACGCCATTAGAGCGGCACGACGAGCCGGCCTTCACGCTGTAATGGCGAAAAACGCCATTACAGTCTCACCGTACAGAAAAAAACAAACTCCGGCTGCAAGAACCGTTGGTTCGAGCAGCCGGAGTTTGTTTATGTGTTGACGTTACTTCTTCACCTTCACCTTAAACAGCTTGGACTGACCCGCCTCCAGGGCAACGGTAAGCGTCTGCTTCGCTTCCGTCTTCGATCCCGTCCAAACGTCCGTCAGCTCGGCTTTCGCGGAGGCTGAAATGCCGAACGCTCTCGTCAGATCGATGGTCTTCGAGGCAGGCACCTGCTCATAATTGAACACCGCCACATAATAATCCTTTTTATGCTGCAGAACGAATACGTCCGCTGCCGCAGTCCCCGTATTGCCCTCCACCGGACGGAACGCTTCGCCCAGCACGGCTATTTCATTTACGTCCCGGTTCGTGAGCAGCGCCTTCATCAGATCCTGCGCTTCGGGATTGCTCACATCGTCCGAGCTCATGAAGACGGTGCCGGATATGGCCGCCGCGTTGACCCTCGACTGCGCAGCGTTGTAGGAGCCGCCTTTGATTAGCGTCATATAGTCCGGATCGGTATAGCGATAGATCGTGCCGTTCTGCCACCAGCCGTACGTCAAGTTGTTCAGCTGATATTCCGTGCGGGCAAGCGAGCCGTCGATGTCGCAGGAGATGCGTCTCGCATGCGCGTACTGGCTAGGGAACAGCGGCGCGATCGAGGCGCTGATGAACATGCGGCCCTTCAACGTCTGGTTAATATGCGCCATGCCTTCGTTGTACGCCTGAATGCCTGTTGTGACGTTTGGATCGTAATGCACGCCTTCAAAGGAGCCGTGGCTGAGGAAGTCGATTTTAATATATTCGAAGCCATAATCCAGGAACCGCTGGAAAATATGCTCCACGCGCATCTTCGAGCCCGGGTGCGTCGGATCAATCGCGTATGCGCCGTCCACCTTCGGCAGCGGATTCCCCGCTTCATCGCGAAGAATAATGTCTCCGTACGTGTATTGACCGTTCGTTCCTTCGACCGGCTGCGCCATGTTGTCGCCCCAATAAACGAACGGCCCGTAATAGATGCCGGCCTTCTGCCCGTTTTTGCGGATCACCTTCACCGCATCCCGCAGCTGCTGATCCGTCAAGTTATCCCAATACGAGTCCATGTTGATGTAGACGGTGCCTTTGTTGTTGAACGTTTGTTGCAGATTGGCTTTGAAAAAATCGGATACGGCCACGACCTTATCGTAGCTGAGCGAGCTGTCGTAAGCGCCCCAGCTGTTCCAGCCGACCGGCACGCCGGACGGCACGCCTTTGCCGAAGGCAAGCGGAGGAGCGACAGCGGCGTTGGCTTCTCCGTATCCTTCAAGCCCATCCCGGTAATCGTCATAATAGCCGACCATAATTTGAGGCGACTTTAGCGTCTTCCCTTCTACGTAGCCATGCTCGATCGTATCGTGCGTTGACGTCACGGACGTAAAACCGCCGTACACCTTCAGCTTGTTCAGCCGGTCGTTCGATCCGCTCCAATAAATGCCCGTTTTCCATACATCGTGCGTGACGGAGCCGATAATAAGCCCGCTCCGGCTTACGTTGTCGTACACTGCCGTCATTTCGGAGCTAATGTAATTGTCACTATTGAGCGACGTATTGATCGTGCGCGATTGGTAGCGCGACCACATGTCGTTGTCGAACGGCGTGATCAGGACGCGGTTGTCGCCGTAGCTGCCGAGATCGACGCCGCCCTTCGCATGCACGGCAAACGGCGCCATATCGTTCGAGCGAATGGACGTCTCGCTGACGAGCTCCTGCGACATGAGGAAATACGGCTGATCTTCGTACAGCTGATAAATCTGCTTCATTACCGGCAGCCCCTCCGAGCGGTTCTCCACTGTTACGCGGACGCCCTTGCCGTGATTGTCTTTGATGCGCATAACGTCGCGAAGGTTGAAGAGATGCTCGTCATATTTACGGCTGTCGAGCAGCTGATCGCCAAGCTGCGCGCTGGCATACGCGCCTTTGATAAGGGTTTTGCCATCCCATGCGATGGCGGATAAACCGGATTCGGTATTGAACGTAACCGCATAGCTCGACGTCGCGAATACGGCGCCCTGCTCATGCTCGGTCACGCGGATGGAACCGAATTTGTCCGAACGGACAGCATCCCCGATGAGTCCGATATTATCGACAGGGCCCGGATCCTCGCCTCCATCGCCGCTTGCAGCTACTTCGATTTTATCAATGTCCGGAGACCAGCCGCCGTCGTCGTCAAACGTAATGGCGTTTGTTCCTTCTTGAAGCAGGACTTCCACGCGGAAGACGCCCAGCGTATCCCAATCGGCCGTTTTGGGGAAAGCATAGTTCTCCGATTCGCCGTCGTTAACCGCAATCGATACCGGGCGCGGATCGCCTGATAGGTAATAGACGCTCAGCGTATACACGCCTGCCTGCTCTACCGTGACTTCCCGGAATTGCAGCGTGGACCCGCCCCACAAATTGCCGACCTTAAGACCGCCCGAGCAGCCGGTTGCCGTCTGGCAGGCGGATATGGACGCATTACCCGTCAGCAAGTTGGCAGACGACTCCGCCTCGTAGACCGAGCCTTCTTCCGGTTCGCCCGGTCCGCCGCCTCCCGGTTCGGACAAACGAAGCTCAATCCGGTCGATGTCAGGCGAATAGCCGCCGCCGTCATCGAACTTCAGCGCATTATCCCCGGCTTGGAGCTCCAGCTGAAGCTCATAAGCTCCGAGCGTCTCCCAGTCCGCCGTAGCGGGCGGGTTGTACGTATCGGTACCGCCTCCGTTCACGGTTAGTTGAAACGGTCGCGGGTCGCCCGATATGTAGTGAACGGTCATCGTGTACACGCCTGCCTCCGTCACGTTAACGCCGTTAAATGTTAACGATGAGCCTCCCCACAGTCCCCCGACCATCTGGCCGCCCGAACAGCCGGTAGAAGGCTGGCATGCCTTGATTTCGGCTTTGCCGGAAAGCGTGTTGCCCGGCGACTCCGCTTCGTACGTTATCGCTTCGGCCGCCTGTGCATTCTCCCCCTCCGCAGCCTCTGCCAGCGACCCGCCCGCATTCTCCGCCGAAGGGCCCGGCATCACCGCCGCCGTCAGGACGAACAGCATGAACGCCAGCATGAGGACCATGCCTTTTCTCGACCACAATCTGTAGCTCCTTTTCATTCGCGACTAACCTCCCTATCGTTCCTCCGTTTTAATTGAAACGCTTTCAATTTCACTTTCACTGTAATCCAGGTTGCAGAGGCGAACAATCCCAATATCCGCCGAACTATACGGCAAACCGCAGAAGATGGAAGAAAGCCGCAAAAAATTTTGAAACGCTCTTGTCCTATGTCCGTAAAAGAAGAAGATGCGCGGCCAGCAATCGCAACCCGCTGGAGGACCACAAAAGCATGGAGGGGAAGCATTATGTTTTCATCCAAAAATTCCATTCGAAATGAATCCTTGCTGCACATTTTGGAGCTGCGGCACCGGATCATCGCGGATAACATCGCCAACGCCGAAACGCCTGGCTATAAAGTAAAAAGCGTCGTCTTCCAGGAGGAATTGGAGAAGATGATTAATCGTGAGGATGAGGAGTCCGTCCGTCTTAAACGGACCCATGAGAAGCATCTGCCGCATGGCACAGAATCCTCAGCAATACCCTATAAAGTGGTCGAGCATAACCATACCGTCATGAACAACAACCTCAATAACGTGGATATCGATAAAGAAATGGCGAACTTAGCCAGCAATCAGCTCTCCTACAATTACATGATCGATAGAGTCAGCGGTCACTATAATAAATACAAAAAACTGTTTGCCGACCTGAAATAGCGCAGGCGGTAAAAGCAAAAAGCCGGACAATCTGCGGGTCACATCCCGACAGCTGTCCGGCTTTCTATATGCTTATGCGCGCGATCAGCCTTTCGCGGCTTGCATCTCTCGCGTAGGTCCCATGATACCAGGCACAGTCAGACCCGCTTGACGAAGCAGCACCGTCATTTGACCGCGGTGATGCGTCTGGTGGTCGATTAAACCGCGCAGCAGCTTACCCCGGTACGTTTTGCCGACAAAGCCGTCTACCTCTTCCGAAAGCATATCGTCCGCTAATTTGGCGGCTTCCGTCTTGAACGCTTCGACCAATTCTTCGTACTTGGCGATAATGTCTGCCATGTTAGGGGGGGCCGCCTCATCCCGGCCAACAGTCGGGACTTGCAAGCCGGCCAAACGGCCGAACATCCCGCCGACGCCAATCAAATGCCAAGCCAACCACCCGAGGGAGTTATGCCCTTCCGCAATTGCAACATTCATTTTGTCATCTGTAATCGCTCTGAAGACGGACAAAGTGCCGGCAGACGAAGCTTCCCAATCCGCTAGAAAATCTTCCACTTTACGGTACATAACAATTTCAACCTCCACAGTCAGTGTCGGTTCTATTCTAAACTTCCGAGGGGGACGATTCAACTTCACACGTTAATTTTTGCACTCGTACTAATCTGCAACTTTTTTATTTATTTAGGCATCCACTTCTTCTATACTACCTAATGGAAGCCGTTTCATATTAAGGGAGGATTTTATTGTAATGAAATTATTTAAAGTTATATTAGCAAGCGGCTTAATTTGTTCACTGTCTTATCATACGACTATATTTGCCAATGAATCGAGCGCGTCTAATGCTCCTCATTATTTGTCTGAAGATCACTATGATTTGGTATTAGAAAGGAATACCCCTTCACCAGAAATAAGAGACCACTGGGCAAAGGACCTCTTTATTTGGGCTGATCGTAATCGAATCTTACACGGTTATGCCGACGGCACTTACCAACCCGACCGGATGGCAAGCGAGGCTGAATTTCTAAAGCTATTAATGAAAACTTTGGAACCAGCCCTCCTAGACAGTGTCGGGCATGGATGGGAAGAAAGTCCGTATAGTTTAGCGGAAACCTATAATTTGCCTGCAAAGGGACTTCAAGACTCATCCTTCATTTTCAAACCGATTAACAGACAAACGGCAGCCGAAATCATAACAGGAATTACCGGCGTACACTATACTGGTGAAGAAGCGGTCAGCTACCTTTGGGGCAACAAAATGATACCGAGCAGACTTGCGCCAACCTTCAAAGCGTTTGACGGCAATGCAACAATTACGCGCGCGGAAGTTTTAGAATGGCTCAGAGTTATATCGCTTCGAGGTTATTGGGGACTACATCCTCGACCAGATGAACCGTCAGATCCAGAGAAATTACCGGGCATTTCGACAGGATCAACCGAAGATCCACCTTATTTTTCGTTCACTCCCATAAACAAAGATGATTTAGATCTTTATAATGAAGAGGGGCACCCCGTCCTTACCTTTGGAATGAAAAAAACGGATATTGAAAGGCAATTCGGTTTATCAGAGGATACGGATGTGTTCCGTAATTATTTATATTCTCAGTTCACTGTAGGCTACGATACTCGTGGAGACATCGACTTTTGGAATATTGATGATAACCAATTCGACAATGAAAACATTGCAGAACTCGAGACCTCCAAAGGAATCTCTGTGACTAAAAGCACCTTGTTCGACGTATTAGATGCCTATGGAACGGGCGGGTACGAGGGGCACAATTATCTCGCGTACTATTATGAAGAAGACAATGACGGTCATTTGCATGCAGTTACCAATCCTAAATTGATCCGGCATAACAATAAAGGATATGTATTAAGCTTCCTTATAGACGAGGAAACCAAGAAAGTCTGGTATATTTCCGTTTCCACCTACCACAATGAGTTTTACGAGTTTTTCGAACACTGAAAAACAGGACATAAACGCCCCCCTTCTGCTCGCTGCATGATGGAGGGCGTTAATCAATGTTGGGGAAGTGACCGCCGGGCCAGAAACCTTGCGTATTCCAGCGGACGAATTAAGGACATGTCCCCAAACGCCATCGTATAGGGATAAGGCAGCGGGTTCACTTCGAATATCCAAACCTTCCCCGAGCCGTCAATGCCAAGATCGATGCCCAAGTCCGCCATGTGGTGGCCGGATTCGTCGAAAAAGCCGCATATCCGATGACCCACTTTAAGAATCTCGGCCTCGATCTCCTCGCTGCTCTTTTTGATTCGCATGAACAGGTCGGGGAAGTCCCTTCGCAGCAGCATCCGATAATGATTTAACCGGATGTAATCCCCCGATAATGCGGCGCGGGACATCAAAAACGCTTCCTCCCACTTCCCTTCGCCGTTTTTGCACATATTCAACCGGATATCCGTGGGCAGACCGTACCACCTTACTGTCGTAATGGACTGCTGCATAATGTATGGCCAGCCCGGCTTCAGCTTCGGGAGCCATTCCCAAAGATTCGGATAGGCCTTCTCCCCCTGCTCAAAACTGCTTACGTGCACTTGGCCGTCCTCTCCAAGCCTCACGACGAATACTCCCTTGCCGCTCGCTCCGTCCGCCGGCTTCACATAGACTTCCCGGTGCCGCCGCAAAAAATGATCCACATCAGGGTTTAGCCCCTCCCCGGCATAAACGCTGCAAGCATCCGGCAAATGCCGGCTTAGCAATGGATCTTGCCGGAGAAGCTCGTGACCCTCCAGCTTATCGAAAGTAAAACTGTTGAACACGTTTTTTCCTATCAGCTGCACCATTCTTTGAACCATTTCCTGCTCTACGCGCCCATCAAGATAAATCACATCCGGTACCGGATACATTCCCCAGATCCAGCTTACCTTTCCCCTCACTCGATCGATCTTCGCCTTATACCCGCTCACTTCTCTAGAGCTGAACAGAATGTCATTGGGACCAAATCGAATGAAATCCACATCGTCTGAACCATATCTCAGCAATCTTGCCTGTATCAAGTCATGCCTAGGGTAGGTGACGCCTATCCCGATTGTGACGTTTGAATCTCGAGCAGCCATTCCAGTTCGCCTCCTAACTGAAAGTCACCCTAGCCGCCACCGCCGCCGCAAAGCCTTAATGCAAAGCTTCCTTTTAACGGATCCTGAATGAGAATGCTCGCGAATATATCTTGGTTGCCCAAGCGAGTGTCCGTCCAAGCGGAGATAAGCCGATCGGGCCCGGAGCCAACCGGCGGCATAAAGGAATTGGCGTTGTAGTCGCCGATAAACGTGTTGCCGAATTCTCCGGTATTCGGATTAAAGGAAACGTCGGTAGCACGGACATTGACGGGAAACGTGGCGCCTCCGTCCACGGACTCCGCCACGAACGTATCCATCTCCACCCCGGTTGGCGAAGCAAGGCGGTTCGTATAATAGGTGACTTTG
The DNA here is from genome assembly GCF_003583765.1 of Paenibacillus nanensis. Classification (GTDB taxonomy): domain Bacteria; phylum Bacillota; class Bacilli; order Paenibacillales; family Paenibacillaceae; genus Pristimantibacillus; species Pristimantibacillus nanensis. The sequence goes on along the minus strand of NZ_QXQA01000016.1, from coordinate 104,727 downwards.
AATGCGCCGGATGCAGGCGACACGGAAGGATAAGGGAAGAAATTTTGGGATGCTTCCGGGCTTAAGCTATCCACACGCACCGGAACGGTCCATGTCGCGCCCCCATCGGAGGAATGTGCAGCGATAATATGAGCATTCCCTGTTGAGAAATCGGTTGCGACCGCATAAATTCTTCCGGCGAAAGGCCCGAAGGAGATATCCGTTGCGATATAGGAGAACGTAGGCGTACGGAATTGCCAGCCGGCAACTCGAGCGTTTAAACTATCCGGCGCAGCCGTGAAATTCATTACCGGAACGGCAGGCCCGAAAGTAACGCCTCCGTCGTCCGAACGCCGAATGAAGAAGGTTGCCGCGCCGCCTGCGGCGCTGTCGACCCGGTTGATCCAGCTGACGTATACTTCGCCGGTTGGTCCGACGGCCACGCATGCTCCTTGAACAAATCGTCCCCCCGCGACAACGCCCGTAATCGGGAACGGCACCGCGCTCCAGGTGGCGCCTCCGTCAAGGGAGCGTTGAAACAGCATCTGCGAACCGGCGGCTGTGAATTGCACATACGCGACGTAGCAGTTGCCCTGAAACGGGCTGGTCGTGACCGTATCGACCGCGGAGAAGTTTTTATCGTTAAACTCCGTCAAGCTCCCCTGATTCACAAAGACGGGACCTGTAAAGGTTGCTCCGTTATCCGTAGACCGATACGCGATGATTGAACCATTTGTGCCGCCGCCGTCCCGGTCGAATGATATCCCTGTAACGAGGAAAAAGCTCGTACAGCCCCAGTTCACGATTCCGTCTCCTCCCGCGTCAAAGCCGGCAGGCAATGGCAGCACCGCGTTGGACCAGGCTGTGCCCCCATCCGTCGATCGGTATATGCCAATAGCGGAGTCACCGTTTCGATAGTCGTTGGCCGTGCAGCAAATGATGCTTGTGTTAAGCAAATTGGCCGCGATGCTCGGCTCATTTTGCGGCGCGTTATTGGGAGTGACCCTTACATCCATCGAATCGGCCGATTGGAGAATGGACGGCCCGGGACTGCCGGTAAGCGCAGGCGGTATACTGAATCTGTGTTTCAGCAAGCAACATACCCCATCTCTTAAAAAGTTTGTAAGCATAATAGATTATGAGACGGGATCGCGCTGCCGCTTGGACAACTATACCCTTCTATAAAAATGCGCATTAGCCGTAGCCGGATCCGCCAAAGGTTTGTTGACCGCAAGAAATGGACAGGATGGGTTTAGACCATCGTTCGAATCGTGGAAAAAAACGTAAAAACCAAATATACTATTTATAGCTTGGTTTTCCATTTCCAGAAGCGACACGCGGATGAAAAATGATAGTTAATTTGGAGGTATTCAAATGAAAATCACGTATCACGGACATTCTTGCGTACAACTTACTGAAGGAGAAAACTCGATCATTATCGATCCTTTTTTGACCGGCAATTCCGCCGCCGTAACGAAGCCGGACGATGTCAAAGTCCAGTACGTGCTGTTAACGCACGCCCACTCCGATCATATCGCCGACGCGGAGGCGATCGCGCGCAGCAATGACGCGACGATTATCGCGACGTTCGAGCTGGCCACCTACTATTCGTGGAAAGGGCTGAAAACCGTCGGGATGAACCTCGGGGGGAGCCTGGATCTAGACTTTGCCAAAATTAAAATGGTGCAAGCTTTCCACAGCTCCGGAATGATCGTTGAGGAAGGGAAAATTTTGTACATGGGCATGCCTGGCGGATTCGTTATCAATTGGAACGGCACGACCATTCTGCATGCCGGGGATACCGCATTGTTCGGGGATATGAAAATGATCGGCAAGCAGCATTCGATTGACCTCGCCTTTATTCCGATCGGCGATCTGTTCACGATGGGACCGTCTGACGCGCTAATCGCCGCCGAATGGCTGCAGGCGAAAGCGGTTGTGCCGATTCACTATAATACGTTCCCGCCTATTAAGCAGGATGCCGGAAAATTCGCGAAGGACTTGGAGAAGCTCGGCATTGAGGGACTGGACCTTGAGCCGGGGGAATCGTTCGAGATTGGGGATTAACGCTGCACCTGTAGCAACAATAGAAAGAAGGCCGGTTGCGCGATAGGAGCAACCGGCCTGTTCCATTTTATTTTAAGATTTGCGCTCTTCCAAACGTTTTACCGTCTCCTCCCGCTTCTTGCGGTTAGCCTTCGTAATTTCTTCCTGCGTTTTGAATAACACTTTTTTCGGCTTTTGCAAGAATGGCACGACCTTCCCGCTCGTCATGCGGCTATTCACCACCAATCCTTATCACAATCCCGCGTCCCGCTTTGCTCTGCATTTCGCGTTTTTGCAGGACGAGGGAGAACGCGTGCACGAGACGATAAACCTCGCGGATTTCGATAACATCGTTGGACAGCGTCAGCTTCAACGCCTTGTCATTCGAATCGTCGAAGTGAAAATTCCATATCCACGTCTCTTCGAACATCTTCATCCGATAAGAAGCGACCGTACGGCCGGGGAAAGGGCTGTTGTAAGAGAAGCCGTCCTCCTCCTCCGGCAGCATCGCCACGTATACCGCCGCATATTTTTCCGCATTCGCTTCCGTAAGCGCGATAATTTCCGGACTAGCGCCCGTCGTCCCTCTGTCATGGAACTTGCGGATATAATCGCCCTCTACCTTATAGATCGTAAAAGCGCACACAAAATCGAGCTCATAAAAGTTCATGCAATCATTAGCCAAACGATACAACGATTTATTAACGGACTTAATGACGTCCACCAAATACCCGATGACCCGTTCGTGCTTTTCTACTTCCGATTGCAGGTAGTCTCTGGCCGTGCGGTACTCCTCTTTCTCCGTTTGGACCGCATCCATATGCCCCCTCGTGTACTCGAGAATGCTTCTGACATCAGCCTCATCCGTCGCGTAAAATAAGGAGTTCACGAAATGCAGAAGGCCTTCAAAGCTCGCGTTGTGCTTATGGAGAAACGGAGCCCACAATTTGTATTCGAGCGGTCTCTTCGCCTTGAAAGCCCCGATATGGAAATGGGCATGCCCGATTGTCGCCATTTGTCCGGTATATCGTATGACCATAATCCAGTAGGCAACAACGAGAACCGCAACGGTAAGGAGAACGATGAGCCAAACGGGAAGCGCAGCCAGCCATCCGCCTGCGACAAGCATGGCAGGCCCGATAACCGGCAGCGAGCCCCAGCCTATTTTGCCAAGAGTGCCGGCCGAACGCATTACGCCCTTTAACTGCTTACATGGTCCCAGCCAAGCTTGTCCTCTCCAGGCGGAAGCATCTTGGCTCCTCATGGCGGAAAGCACCGGGTCGAACACGGTCTTCAATTCGGCAATGAAGCTGTGATAATTGATTTTGGTCTCCACATGCGGCAATGGCCTCACCACGCATTCTGTTCATCTTCCATCTCTCTCCATTGTATAAACGGCAGATGAACATTATGCCTCATGAGCCATTCTTTAGCTGCCCTTCTTTCGTGTAACCTTCACTCGCATGCGCGACTACAAGCATACGCTCGAACGGGCCGGACTCGGCGGTCCTGCGGGACAACCATGCGCCGATGATGCCTCCGGCAAAGCCGACCGGTATCGAGACGATGCCCGGATGCTTCAGCGGGAACAGCGCCTCCGCCTTGATCCAGCCGTCCACCGGATTCATCACGTTAGGGCCGACCGCGATGAGCAGCAGCGAGGACAGCAAACCGGAAGCAATAGCGGTCATGACGCCAACCGCCGTGAATTTGCGCCAATACAGCGTGAACAGCAGCACCGGCAGATTGGCGGAAGCCGCAACCGCAAAGGCGAAGGATACGAGGAAGGCGACATTCAGCTTCTGCGCGCCCAAAGCAAGCACGATGGAGGCGGCTCCCACCCCGATGGCGGACAGCTTCGCAACTCTCATCTGCTGCCGTTCCGTCGCTTGCCCGTCCCGGAAGATGCTGTTGTATACATCATGCGCGAATGCCGACGAAGCGGTCAGCACGAGCCCCGAAATGACCGCGAGTATGGTGGCGAATGCCACCGCCGATATAAACGCCATAAGAAACTGCCCGCCGAGCGCTTCCGCCAGCAGCGGCACGGCAAGCTCCACTCTGCCGGTCAGCGCAGACCAATCCACGAAAGCCGCAGCGCCGAAGCCGAGAAATACCGTCATCGCGTAGAATATACCGATCGCATAGGTGGCGGTTCTCACCGACGCGCGCACCGCCGGCCCTCCGCGAACGGTGTAGAACCGCGCGATAATATGCGGCAGCCCGGCTGTCCCCAGCACGAGCGCCATATTGAACGACAGCAAATCCATCGGATGCTCGAACAAATGGCCCGCCTCGAGAAAACGGCCGCCAAGCGGAGTCGCTTGTTCCATTTGGCGGAACAGTCCGAATACATTCCAGTCGAACCGCGAAAGGACGATCATGCTGACTAGAAAAGTGCTGCCGATGAGCAAAATCGTTTTTATGATCTGCACCCATGAAGTCGCAAGCATCCCGCCGAACGTCACATAGACGGTCATCAATCCGCCGACAAGCGCGATCGCCCAGGACGTATCGAGTCCAAGCAGCAGATGAATGAGCCAGCCGGCGCCGACCAATTGCGCAATCATATAAAAGACGGTAATCATCAGGTTCGTGAACGCGATAAAGCCCCGAAGCCGTTTATCGTTAAAGCGAACGGCGACCGCGTCCGCCATTGTAAACTTGCCGAGATGATGCAGCGGTTCGGCGATTAAGTACTGCACGATCACGTACGAGGCTAGGAAGCCGATTGAATAATAGAAGCCGTCGAAGCCGTATACCGCGATCGAGCCCGCGATGCCAAGGAAGGAAGCCGCGCTCATATAATCGCCGGAAATCGCAAGCCCGTTCTGCAGCCCGGTTAGCCGATTGCCCGCGGCGTAGAAATCATTCGCGCTTGTTGTCCGCTTGGCGGCATAATACGTAATCATAAGCGTGCCGACAATGACCGCAAGGAAAAACACGATTCCGGATATGTTCACGCTCATCTCCCCCTCTCCCCTATTCTAAACGAAAAGAGGGCAAGCTCCCATGCCAAAAACGCATGCGGAGCTAACCCTTATTTCTCACGAATGGAGCTCGCTATTATCGTCCCTACCCGCCGATATTTGCCTTCACCAGCACCTCGGCGTATTTCGCCTCATCCTTGGCAGAATTGCGCGACGAGAGCAGCGTGCCGACAAACGCGGCCAAAAAACCAAGCGGAATCGAGATAATGCCCGGATTGGTCAGCGGAATGATCGGATCGCCGACGAAAATCGCTTTGCCCGCCTCCGGATTCCAAATGTTCGGACTAAGCGCCACGAGCAGAATCGTGCTGATCAGGCCGACCAGCATGCCGCTGACCGCCCCTGCCGTATTGAATCGCTTCCAGAACACAGTGAACAGAATGACCGGCAAATTCGCGCTGGCCGCCACCGCAAAGGCGAGCGACACGAGAAACGCGACGTTCATCTTCTGCGCGAACAAGGCTAGCAGAATGGAGACGACCGATACGCCGATCGATGCGTAACGCGCCATCTTCAGCTGCTCCTTCTCCGTCGATTGGCCGCGGCGCACGATTTGACCGTAGAAGTCATGCGCGAATGCGGATGCGGCTGACAGCACCAGCCCCGTAACGACCGCGAGAATCGTAGCGAACGCCACCGCCGAGATGAAGGCGAACAGGAAGTCGCCGCCGAGCGCTTTGGCCAGAAGCGGAGCCGCCATGTTGCCTCCCGCGTCCACCTCTGTAATATCGGCTGCTCCGACGAAAGCCGCCGCGCCGAACCCGAGGAAAATCGTCATGACGTAGAAGATCCCGATAATCCAAGTCGCGTAGACGACCGAGCTGCGCGCCGTACGGGCATCCTTAACGGTAAAAAAGCGGATCAGGATGTGCGGGAGGCCCGCTGTCCCGAGCACCAGCGCCAAGTTGAGCGAGATGGTCTCAATCGGCACTTTATATTTATTGCCGGGGTTCAGGAACGCCTCGCTCAGCGGCGTCGCCGTCTTCATGTGTTCGAACATGTTAACCAAGCTGAAATCGAACTTCGCGAATACGATAATCGAAATGACGAACGTGCCGAGCATCAGCAGCACAGCCTTCGAAATTTGCACCCAGCTCGTCGCGTGCATGCCGCCGAATACGACGTAAATCGTCATCAGCACACCGACGATAAGCACGGAGGTGACATAATCGAGACCGAGCAGCAGCTTAATCAGAGCGCCCGCGCCTACAAGCTGCGCGATCATGTAGAAGATCGAGATCGAAATCGTGTTGAGCGCGGCGACCCCGCGCACCTTCTTGTCCGCGAACCTGGCCGCGATCATGTCGGCGACCGTATATTTGCCCAGATTCCTCAGAGGTTCCGCAACCAGGTACAGCACAACCAAATACGCGACCAAAAAGCCGATGCTGTAAAAGAAACCGTCATATCCGACAAGCGCGATGGAGCCCGCAATGCCGAGGAACGATGCCGCCGACATGTAGTCGCCTGCGATCGCCGTTCCATTCTGCCAGCCCTTCAGACCGCCGCCCGCCGTATAAAATTCGCTCGTGTTGTTCGTTTTTTTCGAAGCGTAATAAGTAATGACAAGCGTAAGCAGCACAATTCCGCAAAACAGCGCAATAGCCATAGTCGTTCTACGCCTCCATATCCTTTTTAATCTCTTCCACGATCCGATCGAACTTTGACGCCTTGCGTGAATACAGGATGCAGAGGGCCCAGGTCATAACGAACTGCGCGAAAGCGAACACCCATGCCCAGGAGATGGGGCCGATGGCCGGCTCGTTCAGCCAATCGGTGTACGAGGTCAGAATCGGCAGCGCAAAATAAAACAACAGAAAAAACACGGACATCGGGACGATGAACCGTTTCTTGCGGGAGAGCAGCGTGTTGAATTTTTCGGATTGCCATACTTCGGTATAGCTCTTTTCCTTCGCCTTCATTGCTTTTCCCTCCAATTGATTTGCAGAAATCGATTGCGGCGACCACCATTGTAAGCGCTTTAAATCGATTATATACAGAAGAGCATGGCGGTACTACCGTCCATGCGTGAACCGTCGCTATGCGCGCGCGAACCGCCGATTCCGGCGCCTAAGCCTCGCGAAGCATCCGGAACAGATCCTTGGCCGCCTCGCGGGAGAGCGGAATCGAGCTATGCTCTTCGTCCTTCATGACAATATTGTAAGCCCCGTTGAGCCAAGGCGTTATTTCCGAAATCCGATTGACGTTAATCAGGTAGCTGCGATGCGGGCGGAAAAAAGTGTAGCCTGCCAGCTTCTCCTCCAGCTCCGATAAGGTAAGCTTCGCCGCAATGCGCTGCCGGTCCGCCGTAAAGATGCGGATGATTCTTTCTTCACGCACAGCATAGACGATCGACTCGGGATTAACCAGCACATGCTTGTCGCCGTCTTCGAGCAGCAGCTTGCCGCGCGAGGTGCGGGGCGTCTCACCGGCTAAAGCGCCTGTAAGTTGTTTCTGCTGCCAAGCGGCCGAGCCGCTTGCCGACGCGCCAGCTATGCCCGTCCCCTTCTCGCGAATACGCTGAAGCGATTCCTTGAGCCGCAGATGGCTGTACGGCTTCAGCAAATAATCGACCGCGTTCAAACCGAACGCTTCGACCGCATAATCGTCATAGGCCGTCGTGAACACAATCATAGGCGAGTGCGGCGAAGCCTTCAGCATACGCGCTGCCTGCACGCCGCCCAGCTCCGGCATTTGCACGTCAAGGAACACGACATCGGGGCGCTCCGACGCGACAAGCGACAGCAGCTCTCTTCCGTTCGCCGCGCAAGCCGCAAGCTCGATATCCGGCTCCTGCTCCAGCAAATAGACGAGCTCCTCTCTCGCCAGCCGTTCGTCTTCCGCAATAATCGCGCGAATTCGCTTCATGACACCGAAACCTCCTTCGAATCGTGGAGAGGGATACGGAATGTAACCCGGCATCCGCCCTCGGCCAAATTGTCAAATACAAGCTTCGCCTCCCGGCCGAACATACTGATCAGCCGCTGATTAATATTGTAAATGCCGATCCCGGTCCCTTCCCCGCTCTTAACCGGCTGCTCGCCTAGGCTCGACAGCATATCCGGAGAGATGCCCGTACCGTTATCCTCCAGCCGGACCACGGCCGAAGAGCCAGCACGCTTCAGCTCCAGCCGAATGACGCCGCCGCTCACCCGATTTCTCAGACCATGCTTAATGCTGTTCTCGACAAGCATCTGCAGCGTGGCGGGCGGAATAAGCAGCTCCTCCAGCCCGGCATCGATGAGACTGCCGAAGGTGAATTGCCCTTCAAAGCGAATTTGGATGATGGCCAAATAAGCCTTCAACAATTCCATCTCCTCCTGGACTGTCGTCCTGCGCGAGGCCATCACCCTCACATTTAACCGCATAAAATTCCCGAGCTGCAGCGTCGCCTCCCTCGCCAAGGCGGGATCCGTCCGAATCAACGCATGGATGGCGTTTAACGTGTTAAACAAAAAATGCGGATTGATCTGCGCCTGCAGCAGCTTTAGCTCCGCTTCCTTCATCAGGCTCGTCATCTTCTCATGGGCGGTCGCCCCGAGCTGATACGAGATGAGCTGGCCGAGACCTTCCGCCATCACAATTTCTACCCGGCGAATATCGTCGGGCCGTTTGAAGTACAGCTGGATCGCGCCGACCGCCTTCGCGCCCTCCATCATCGGCACGATTATCGCCGCGCCAAGCGCGGGGTGGCGCGGCTGAATATCCTCCGGCTGCGCCACAATCCGCAGCTGCCCCGTCGCGATCACGGCCTGCGCGGACGCCGACCCGATCGGCTCGCCGGGCCTCACAGCCGCATTGCCCGTCCCGGCATGGGCCAGAACGCGCTCCGTGTCCGTCAAAGCGACCGCCGTCGCCTTCAGCTCACGGAGCAGCAGAGCGGCTACGGCCTGCGCCGTCCGGTACGTGAGCCCCTGCTTCAGATGCGGCAGCGCCGCCTCGGCGATATGCAGCGCCTTCTCCGTCTCGTAAGCGGCCGCGCGCTCCTCCTCGCGCAAGGCAACATGCAGCATCGTCGCAAATATTGCGATGGACACGCTGTTCGTCAGCACCATCGGAAGCCCGATCTCATCGACCAGCGCGATCGCCTTCTCCGGTTCAGTCGTAAAGATTAGAATCGCGCCCATCAGCAGAATCGGCGCGAACATTCCAATAAACAGCGCCTTAGCCGGCGAGATAACCCTTTCCTGCGCAAAAAATTTGGCCACGCTTCCCGCCAAAACGCCGGTAATCGGGGCCGTTACGGCTCCGGCAAGCCCGGCAAAGCCTCCGATATAGAAGAGATGGGCGCCGGTCAGCAGCCCCCCTCCGATCCCGACCAGCCGCCCGCCCATCAGCCCGCCGATTACGACGCCAACGAGGGCCGAATGGGCAAGGGCCTGGTTGGGCCCAAGCGGCTGCAGCCAGAAGAACGAGCCGGACGCCCCCGCTTCTACGACAACCCCCGCATACGTCCCCAATATGCCGAACAGGCCGAACAGGCAGGAATACGCGACAATGCGCCGCGCCGACATCTTTCGCCGGTCCAGCAGCTGCCGGAACAATGGAATTCGCGTTAAGATGAACGTCAGAATGAGCAGAATCCCCATCCGCTCGAATAACTGCAGCGTCAGCGCCTGCATCCAGCGTCTCCTCCCGATGAAGAGGGTCCTTCACCCCATTTATAATTCATCACCTTAAATGTATGCGCTTTCAATTGTAGTCAACTTGATTATAGCATGGGGCTGCTCTTTAGGTTAACCGGAAGCTGCGCCGCTTAGTTCCCGCTTGAGATAAGCATACAGCGTCTTACCCGCCGACGGGAGCGGATAGGCCGATTCCTTGCACAGCAGCCCGAACGTCATCGAGATGAGGCTGCCTTCAATGGTCCGGAACGTTGTCCCCTTGGGTTCATTCTCCACTAAAAGTTTAGGCACAAGGGCAATGCCTAGACCGTTCTCCACATAAAATTTCAAAGCCGTCATGCTCCCTACTTCCATCGTGTCGAGCGGAATATTCCCCTTCTCCTGCATGACGATCTCCAGCTTTCTTCGATAGGGACAAGTCGACGCTGTAATAAGCAAGCGGTTCCCCGCCAAATCCTCAGGCATGACCGACTCCTTCTCCGCAAGCGGATGGTCCTCCGGCATCAACACGACGAACTCCTCCTGAAGCAGCGGCTCAAAATAAAACTCGGACCCTATGCCGGGCGAGGTCGAGACCGAAAAATCGATGTCGCCTTTAAGAATCTTATCGCTCAGGACCGGCGTGCTCGAGATTTCAATGGAGACCCGGATGTTCGGATATTCGGACATGAACTTTTTCAGAACCTGGGGCAGTCGATAGCTGGCCGTCGGTTCCGTCGAACCGATCCGGACATGGCCGGCCTCGCCTAATTTCATATCCGCCAGACTCGTCTGCAGACGCTCCAGTCGCTTCACGATTTCTAGGCTCTGGTCATAGAACAGTCTGCCGGCTTCCGTCAGCGTGACCTCTTTCCCTCGCTCCAGCAGCGAAACGCCTAATTCGGATTCAAGCTTTTGCATCTGCATAGTAACCGTTGATTGCGCATAATTCATTTCCTGCGCCGCGCGGTTAAAGCTTCCGTATTTCACGATCATTTGGAACGTGATAAGCGATTTGAAGTCCATCTTCTCTCCCCCTCGTTCAAAAATTTTGAATCCACTCTTCAATTCATTCAATTATACAAATAGCATAGCTAACCTTACAATATCATTAACCAACTCTAACGAAAAGGCGGAATAACGATGGAACTAAAAAATAAAGTCGCTCTTGTAACTGGCGGAGGCACGGGCATCGGTAAGGCGACCAGCCTTGCGCTCTCGCGGCTGGGAGCAGCCGTTATCGTTAATTATTCCCGTTCCTTAGAGGATGCGGAGGAAACGGTGCGGCAGATTCGGGAGGAGGGAGGACGAGCCGTCGCGCTTCAAGCGGACGTGTCCCGTGACGAGGAGGTGCGGGTTATGGTCGAGAAGGCTGTGCAGCTGTTCGGCACGGTGGATATGCTAATTAATAATGCCAGCGTAACGAGGCATATCCCGATGCATGATTTGGAGACGGCAACAGAGGACGTATGGGATGAGCTGTTCGGCGTAAACGTGAAGGGCATGTTCTTCTGCGCGCGCGCCGTCGCCCCCTTGATGCGGAGGAACCGGCAGGGCGCCATCGTCAATCTCGGCAGCATTGCCGGCCAGACCGGCCTGGGCTCCTCGCTTCCTTATGCCGTGTCGAAAGCGGCCGTGCATGGTCTGACTAAATCGTTGGCGCGCGCACTCGCCCCCGACATTCGGGTCAATTGCGTCGTGCCTGGAGCCGTCGAAACCAGGTGGTGGGCCGGGAAGGAGGAGCAAATGAGGAAGCTTGCGCCGAATCTTCTTCTGCAGCGCATTTCCACAGCTGACGATATCGCTCAAATGATCTGCGCGGCTCTGGCTCAGGAAGCGATGACCGGGCAAATTATAACCGTGGACAGCGGACAAACCTTATAACGATTTTTCAAAAAAAAGGCCATCCCGCAAATTCGGGATGGCCTGTTCCTACAATGTCGCTGCCGCCTGGCTAGCCAGCGACGCCAGCTTGCTGTAATCGGCATTATGGGCTTGCTGAAGCTTGATCGTCTTGCGCTCCGGCGGTCCCTCGAATCCATCCGGAAGCTCAAGCTCTCCTTTTCGATTTCCTATTCGTCCAACATCCTATGAAGATCGATAACCCCTTCGCCGTAACCGTTCGGGTCCGGCGCCCTCTTCGCCCAAGCTAACGCTTCTTCCTCGCTTGTCACGTCAATAACCGTATAGCCGGCAGCCAGTTCGTTAACTTGATCAATCGGTCCCGAAGCGAAGGCAGGACTGCCTCCGGCGTTCGGATAGGCTATCCGTATACCGTTTGAGCTTGGGAGCAGCCGTTCGGCAGCAAGCAGGACGCCTGCCTTCTCAAGCTCGGCATGATATGCGTTCATCGCTTCGATGCTCTCTGCCCTCGGCGGGATGCCCGCTTCCGAATGGCGGGTGGCCCTCATGATCAGCATATACCGCAATCTGATTTCCTCCTTTCACTCCGCCGACCTGCAAGCTGCGGCGCGTCTAAGCAGCAAATCCCGTTCCTGTTCATTCCGTGCCATCGCAGCCGCCGCTTCGAAGGCGGCCCCAGCCTCTTCGATTCTTCCCAGCTTATATAAAAAGTCGCCTTTGACGCTCGGCAGCAAATGATAGTCCTGAAGCGCCGGCTCGCTCTCCAATTGCTCGACAAGCTCGAGAGCGAAGGCCGGCCCGAACGCCATTCCGATCGCGACCGCCCGGTTAAGTTCCACGATTGGCGAGGGCATGACACGCGATAGCGCTTCATACAGCGCGGCAATCCGCATCCAATTCGTCTCTTCCGAAGACGGTGCCTCGGCATGGCAAGCCGCGATTGCAGCCTGCAGCGCATAGGGCCCGAGCGGCCGGCCAAGCGACCGCGCCCGCTCCAAAGCGGCCAGTCCGCGGCGGATTAGGAGCCGGTCCCACAGCGAGCGGTTCTGATCCGCCAGCAGAATCGGTTCGCCTGCCGGTCCCACCCGCGTCTTAAGCCGCGAAGCCTGAAATTCCATGAGTGCCGCCAATCCGTGCGCCTCCGGCTCCAGCGGCGCGACCTCCGCAAGGATGCGGCCCAGCCGCAGCGCTTCTTGGCAGAGCAGCGGACGGGTCCAGTTCTCACCTGAAGTAGCCGCGTACCCTTCGTTGAACATAAGATAGATCACTTCAAGCACCGCTTCCAGCCTTTCCTTTAATTCAGGGCCGGCCGGCGTCTCTTCGAAGGCAGCCCGGGCTTCCCGCAATGTCCGCTTGGCGCGGACGATTCGCTGCGCAATCGTCGGCTCCGGCACAATGAAAGCTCGCGCAATCTCGTCTGTCGTCAGTCCTCCAAGCAGACGGAGAGTGAGCGCGACACGTCCTTCCCGAGACAGAATCGGATGGCAGGTCATAAAGATAAGACGCAGGAGATCGTCCCCGATCTCGCCGCTCGCTTCGCCGTTCAGCTCATCTTCCGTATACAATTCCGCGCTGCGTCCAACCTCTTCGTATTTCCGGTCGCGCAATTTGTCTCGGCGCAGCAGGTCAAGCGCGCGGCGTTTCGCCGCCGTCATCAGCCATGCGCCCGGTTTGTCCGGAATGCCGGTAACCGGCCACTTCTCGAGCGCGATGACAAGTGCGTCTTGCGCGAGATCCTCGGCCAATCCGACGTCTCGCACCATCCGCGTCAAACCGGCGATGAGCTTGGCCGATTCGATGCGCCAGACCGCCTCGATCGCTAGCCGGGAAGCGGATTCCGTCACGAGCGGCCGCGCCTCTTCATTTCTTCCGTAAGCTTTGCATGACTGACAAGCATGCTCGGGTCCTCCGTCAGCTCCGGCGCTTCAAATACCTGACGAAGCTCGATCCGGCCCTCGCCGTTCCCATGCGGATCCGGCATCCGCATCGCCCATTCAATCGCTTCTTCCCGCGATTTCACTTCAATTAACGTATAACCGGCAATCAGTTCCTTCGCCTCGGTGAACGGTCCGTCTATTACCTTCGGCTTTCCGCCCGGCTCCGGATAGGAGATTCGAATCGCGTTCGAGCTCGGATGGAGTCCATCCGCCGCAAGCAGCACGCCCGCCTTCGCCAGCTCCTCATTGTATTTCATCATCGCCTCGAACAGCTCCGGACTTGGCGGCTTGCCATTCTCCGAGTCCGCCGTCGCTTTTACAATCATCATAAACCGCATAACCAACTCTCCTCTACAATTGAATTGAAGCCGAGACCATCTGACAAACCATCCTATCCGCGCTTCTATATCTACAACGAACGGTAAACCGGATAATCGACATCAAACCAAAAAAAATTTTTGAAAATATTTTTTGAGTTTTCTTCCCTTTCAATCTATGGATACTATTGTAAGTGACGAGGATACCGCCGTCCAATCCGTAATGAAGCAAAAAAAAGGGGCTGGCCGGGAGAGCAGCGTCTCCTTCATCCAACCCCCGTTATCTCTGCGATTCTTCTCGCCGGTCATGATCCTTCATCCACCGCTCAATGATTTCATCCTCCATAGGTTTGCCGTAGAAATAACCTTGCATGACGTGACAGCCCAGCTGGGTCAAAAATTCAATATGCTCCTGCTTCTCCACCCCTTCGGCAATCACATCCAATTGGAGGGTCTCCGCCATTAATATAATCGCATGAATAATAGCCCGCTTGCTAGGCGTATCCAAATCGTCAATAAACAAACGGTCCAATTTCAGCGCGTCCAGAGGCAGCCGGTCGAGCAGTCCTATGGAGGAATAGCCGGTACCGAAGTCGTCCATGGATACTCTTACGCCCAGCTTGCGTATGGCTTCGAGCTGCCGGATAATATCGTTAATGTCGTAAAACACCATCGACTCGGTAATTTCAAGCTCCAGAAACCGCGGCTCAAGCTGTGTCTTCTCTAAAGTGCTTGAGATTAGCTCCGTTAACAGATCGGTTTGGAACAAGCGGACCGACAAATTTACCGATACCGGCTGGGCGAAGCCGACGGCCTGCCATGCCTTGCACCTGCGGCATGCCTCCTCCAATGTCCATCGGGTCATCGGGATAATAAGGCCGGTCTCCTCCGCGATCGGAATAAACTCTCCCGGCGACACCAGTCCCAGCCGGGGATGCTGCCATCGGATCAATGCCTCCAGTCCGACTAACCGGTTCGTTTTTACGTTCCATTTCGGCTGATACACAATAAAAAACTGGTCTTGGTCGAGCGCCCGCTGCAAGTCCTTCTCCAGCTCCATTTTCCTGACCTCATGAACGCCCATCTCTTCGGTATACACGCAGTACTGGTTTTTCCCTAAGCCCTTCGCCTTGTACATGGCGGTATCCGCGGTTTTAAGCAGCACCGAACGGTTAGACTCTTGAACCGAGCCGATGCTGATGCCGATGCTCCCCGTTACGTAAAGCTCGTTGCCCTCAATGCGGTACACTTTCTTAATGCTTTGCAAAATTTGCTCCGCCAGCCGTTCCGCCCGTTCCAGCGTACAATCCCTTATAATAAACAAGAACTCGTCGCCGCCGATACGAAACGCCTGTTGGCCAGCGCTAACAAAATGACGCAGGCGATTGCCGACCTCCTCGACCAGCAAATCGCCAATATGATGACCTAAAGTGTCGTTAATCGCCTTGAATTGATCCAAGTCGAGAAAGATAACGCCAATACTTTCATGGCCGGTTTGCTTGTCAAAAAAACGGTTCATTTCGTTACGATTCGGCAATCCCGTAATGGCGTCCTGATACGCCAATCTTTCTAATACATGACGGTCGAAGAACATCGCGCCCCACGATACAAACAGAATAATGAATATGGTGACGGTCACTCCATATAGAAGAAAGAGATCTACAGATGACGCATGCTCCATTGCGGCGCCTTCATGCGCATGAAACTTTGCCGCCTTCATGCCTGTGTAGTGCATGCCGCAAATCGCGGCACCCATGACAATGGAAGACGCCCATTTCAGTCCATGGGACGAGGTACGATTCCGGAAACGCAGAAACAAAAATAACGCTGCATAAGAAGCGGCAAAAGCAATGATTGCGGATATGGCCCACATCAGCTTATCGTACGTAAGATCGACCGGCATGACCATAGCTTCCATGCCAACGTAATGCATGGTGACGATTCCGGTGCCCATCATAAAACCGCCTACCGCTATTTTGTACCAATTTACGTTCGTGGGCATGGTGATATAAAACGCGATAAAGGAAGATATAATGCTCGCCGCCATGGATAGAAGCGTAAGCCCAATGTCATATTTTACGGCCGCGTGCAGGTGAAAGGCCAGCATGCCGACGAAATGCATGGACCACACGCCGCTCCCCATAACGAATGCTCCCGCTAGCAGCCAGAAGAATCGGCCTTTTCCTTGCGTGCCGGAAATTTTGGCGGTAATGCTTAAGGCTGAATAGGAAGCCAATATCGCGATGATGACCGAAAGAGCTACAATATAATAGTTATAACTGCCCTCCATATTTCTCTGCTTACTCCAATCTTGTACTAAAGTATTTGTTCAATGCGTATGGCCGGCTCTCTGCTAAGGTCAATGAAACGATCTTCCGCCTGGATGAGAGGCTGCCCAAGGTTTTGGGCTTGAACCATTAACACAACGCCTTCTCTGCCATCCGTGAGCAGCACCGAGCGTCCGATGAGCGCATTCATCATTTTTTCTACGAATAGCCTTGTAATGACAGGATCCAACTCGCCAAAAGAGTCCTTTTCGATTTGAAACAGAACCTCATAGAACGGCAGAGGGTCCTGATACGCTCTTCTTGACGTCATCGCGTGAAATCGGTCCGCAACCGAAGTAATCCGGCTAAACCGTTCAATTTTATCGTGCGTTAGTCCTAACGGATACCCGCCCCCGTCCATCCGTTCATGATGCTGAAGCGCCACAAGCGCTTGACGGTGCGTCACGCCGACTGTTTTTTTCAATAGTTCATAGCCTAGAACCGTATGGCTTTTCATGATCGCGTATTCCTCCGCTGTCAGCTTGCCCGGCTTTTGAAGAAGTTCCTCTGGAATAAGCATCTTCCCAATATCGTGCAATAAAGCAGCCGTAGTCAGCTGCAGCTGCTCCTGCCGGTCCAGGCCCATCCAGCCTCCAATTAGGCAGGCATAGATGCCAACCGCAATATGATGACGATAAATATAATCGTCCTTAGCTTGCAGCGATGCGAACAATCCGATCAGCGGCGTCTCCTTGGAGGCAATTTCTTGTACAATCGGAATCACGCTCCTTCGCAATTCCGCGATCGGAACTTCTTTTGTCGTTCGAATCCCCTCAAATAGGCGGCTGATCTCCGTCACTGTGTCATTAATAATCTGCGTATGTACAAATGATTCGTTTTCGGAATAGGGACCAATCGAAACGACGTCTTGAGCGGTTAACTCGATGCCATGCTTCTCAAGTATCATAATTTGTTCTCGCGTAATAATCGATGATATGGGCACAAGCAATATACCGTTGTCGCTGAACACATCTCTTATTATTCTTTTTCCGATGACGTGACCCCAGTCTCTCGTTTTTGCCAAAAGCGCTGCTCCTCCCATTTCGTAGTCCTTTCGTATTACTTTACTAGACCGTCCTCAACAAAAACTCAACAAGAATCGAGTTCAGTCGACTGTGTTGATTCTTGTCGAGAAATTGTAGAGCCGATTAGGGTGTACTAGATAATGGCCATACACGCGTCTAGCGGATTTTGGTATGATGGCATTACATATGAGAGGAATTGGAGTTGAGGTATTGCTTCCCAGAAGAAACACGCTTCTTATTCTTGCAATCTTTATTATTGCCTTAACGGCCATTCGATTAGCCTTTTTAAGCTATCTGCAGCCGGCCGAGCATCCGAAGGCGGTTAGCGGCGTCCTCGATTTGCGGGGATGGTCCATGCCGGAGAACCGCACGATTACTTTAAACGGGGAGTGGGCGTTCTACCCTTCCGCGTTCATCCAGCCAAACTCCAGCCTATTAAACGCTGATCCGGGCTATATCCAGGTTCCGGGTAGCTGGGAGCATGCCTTTCCGGAGGACAGCGATGCTTCGTACCGTTACGGCACATACCGGCTCCGAATCCTCGCTGACGAACAAGACGATGTCGCGTACAAGCTGCGGATTAATCGAATCAACGATGCCTCCGCCGTCTATGTGAACGGGGAGCTGGCCGAGATGAACGGCAATCCTTCTGAGACGAGGGACGGCTATAAGGCCCGGGTCCTCCCCTACTTCGTCACGATTCCTTCCGCCGGCAGCAGAATTGACCTTGTGATTCATATTTCCAGTCATGCCGGGAAAGGCGGCATTGTGGATTCGATTCGGCTCGGGTCTGAGGAAGCCGTCGACCATCTGAATTTGCTATCTTGGGGTTTGCAGCTCGGATTGTGTATCGTGTTTCTCATTCACGGTTTATATGCGACCATGCTGTTTTTCTTCCGGGTCGCTAATCAAGGTTTATTGTATTTCGCTTTAATTATGTTTCTAGGCATCATGATTGTATTGGCAGCGGACGACAAGCTGCTGTTTGTTTGGATGGAAACGCCTTACGAGCTCTATAAAAAAATCGCGGTTTGGTCCTATATTGCAGTCGTCGCATGTATACCGCCTCTGTTCAGGCACATGTTCGACACGGGCCGGCGGACAAAATTGTTATGGTGGAGCACATGCTTCAGCGCCGCTTATGCTCTCTTTGTCCTCATTGCGCCTGCCCGATATATAGACGCATACATGTTTTTGCTGGGTATTAATTATTTGGTTGTCATTATTGTTTCAAGCATTATTTTGAGCCGCGCGCTTCGAAGAAGCGAGGATGTTATTTTTGTGCTGCTAGGGCTTACGGCGGTGGGCAATAACATCATTTGGACCAGCGTGTTAATGAGACTGCCCGTGGACAAGATCCATTATCCGTTCGATCTCGCCTTTGCGGTATTTGCATTTGCGGCGTTCTGGTTTAAGCGGTTTTTCCGGACCGTTAACCAGACGAAGCTGCTAGCCGAGAAGCTGCAGCTTGCTAATCAGCAGAAAGACGATTTTCTGGTCAGCACATCCCATGAGCTTCGGAATCCTCTGCATGGCATCATGAACATCACGCAAAGCATGCTGGACGATTCGGTTCATCCTGTGCCTGACGAGCATCGAAAGCGGTTGAAGATACAAGCCGCCGTTGCGAGAAGGATGTCACTCATGCTGGATGATCTGATCGATATTACGAGGCTGAAAGAAAACACCATCCGGCTGAGGCTTCGCAGCTTGCCGATTGAACCGCTAGTAAATGGAACCATCGATATTCTGCGGTATATGCTGGACGGCAAACCTATTGCGATTCACATTCATATCGCGGACAACTTCCCTGACGTTCACGCGGATGAAAACAGGCTTGCTCAAATTTTATTTAATTTGATTCATAACGCGATTAAATTTACGGATGCGGGGACGATCTCCATTCAAGCAGAAGTCGTGAACGGACTGCCGCATATTCGAATCAAAGATACGGGAATCGGTATGGATGAGGAGACGCGGAGCCGAATATTTATGCCGTATGAGCAAGGAGATTCGGAGCGGATAAAAGCGTCTGGAGGGTTCGGGCTGGGTCTCAGTATCACAAAGCAGCTGGTTGAGCTTCACGGCGGATCGCTAAGCGCAGTATCTTCGCCGGGCAATGGCTCCGAATTTACGTTTACCCTGCCTGTCGGCCAAAATAGCGAGCTGCTGAAAGAGCCGGAACGCTCTCAGGCGCATATCGAAGCGACCGCTCCGGTTCAATCGGCTGCAGCAAGCAGCGCGCCGTCGCCGTCCCGCAATCGAGCCAAAATTTTAGTCATCGATGACGACAGCGTCAATTTGAACATCCTTGTAGATGTCTTGGGATCGGTTCACTATGACGTCATCACCGCTTCGAACGCGGCAGAAGCTTTAGCCAAACTCGAGACGGCTGCGGTCGATCTGGTGATCTCGGACGTCATGATGCCTCATGTATCCGGGTATGAGTTAACGCGCCTTATTCGGAAACGCTTCTCTCTATCGGAGCTGCCGATTCTGCTTCTGACCGCGAGAAACCGTCCCGAGGATCTGCTTGCGGGCTTTCAGGCCGGAGCCAACGATTATGTGACGAAGCCGGTCGACGCATGGGAGCTGAAATCACGCGTACGCGCTTCCGTCGATTTGAAATTGTCCTTCGAGGAGCGGCTTCGTATGGAAGCTGCCTGGCTTCAAGCCCAGATCAAGCCGCATTTCCTCTATAACACGATCAATTCGATTGCCGCCTTAGGCACGATGGATCTCGACAAGATGCAAAGACTGCTCGGAGAATTCAGCAACTATTTGCGGACAAGCTTCGACTTCCATAATTCCGACCAATTGGTTTCGATTGACCGCGAGCTTGACCTCGTAAGATCCTATTTGTACATCGAGCAAGAACGGTTTGGAGAACGTCTGGAAATTCAATGGGTTCTGGCTGACAACCTGCGTTTTCAATTGCCGCCTTTGTCCATCCAAACCCTCGTTGAAAATGCCGTGAATCACGGGATATTGCCGCGCACTCGCGGAGGCAGGATTCACATCCAAATAGCGGAGGCAGAGGATCATGTCGAGATCCGCATTACGGATAACGGAGTCGGCATGAATCAAGCGCAAATCCAGCAGGTGCTTGACGGTTCCCCGTCAATAGGGTCGGGTATTGGCCTGCGCAATACGGATCGGCGGCTCAAGCAGCTATACGGCAAAGGCTTGCGCATGCACAGCGTTCCTGAGCAAGGCACGACCGTAACCTTTCAGCTGCCGAAAGAAGGCGTAAAAATAAGGAATGAACGTTAACGTTCATTCCTTATTTTCTTGGCTCCATTTCTGGTACCATTCGCTAATGACCGGACTTGGTGCTACATTCATTTCTTCCTTCAATATCGCCGTAAGCATTCGGTATTGGCGATGAACCATGAGATGGCTATCCATTGCGGCATACGCCTTCATGAGAGCGTAATGGGCCTCCTCCACCTGCGGATGGCGGTTGCATACTTCTTGATATTTCTCGACGGCCTTCTCCTGCTGATCGTGAGCGGCATACCATTCCGCCATTTGAAACATCGTTCGGATCCAAAGCATTCGGAGTCGAAAACGCTCATTTTCGGCCCACAAATACTCATATTCCTCTAAGTAATCCCCGATGTATAACCCCATCATGCGCTCATATTCAGCAATCGTATCTTCTGAAACCGGCCGCTGTTTCTGGATGAGCGTTTCCCACTCCTCGGCATCCAGTTGAATATGCTCAAGCTGAAGCAGATACCCGTCGGCCGCGTTTGTTAACTGAAAGCGGTCATGGAAGGGCTCCAGCGTTTTTCGAATATGATAAATGGTCGTATATAACTGCGAATAAGCTTTATTGGGATCATACTCCGGCCACAGCAGCTCGGCGAGAACGGACTTTCGCACCAAGTGTCCTCTATTGTGCAGCAAATAAAGGAATAATTCCTGAGCCTTCGATGTCCGCCAGCGAAGCGGCGTGAAATGGTTGGGCTCGGACTCGATCATGACTTGCTGAAACATCTTCATCTGAATGGTCCGGGCTTTCGCGGGCAAAGGATCCGTTTGTACGGCCAGCCCTGCTGCCGCTTCCAACCGCTCCTGAATGCGCTGCATCGTAATGGCTAAACGTTCGCCTCCAACCGGCTTCATGAGATAATCGAGCGCATTGAGCTCAAATGCTTTGATCGCATACCCATCGTAAGCTGTGCAGAACACAACGTTCAGCTTCGGCTTGCTTTCCAGAATCCGTTCCGCTAATTCAATGCCGTTTATTTCGGGTAAATGAATATCCAGAAATACAACATCCGCCTCATGCTCTAAAATAAAATCGATAAACGCTTGCGGATCAATAAACTTCCCTACAATTTCGATATTAGCAATTTTTTGAAGCTGATGCTCCAAGTAGTTCAATGCTAGTTTTTCATCATCCAGCAGGACAATCTTCATTGTCTTCTCCTTCTGCACCATTCCTATCACATCCAAATTATAGCATATCGTTTCGCGATTCTTCTAATCTTCTACTTAGACGAAAAGCATTTGACAAGGTTGCGCGCGGTAATATAAAAAGCCGAGGGCTGTCAGGATCGATAACCTGACAGCCCTCGGCTTATAGCTCATCAATATTAAGGGACCTCTACGACAAAAGGCACTGTTATGACTTCTCCGTCCCGCTTAAATTGCGCCCAAATCTTATAGATGCCCGCGCCGGGGAAGCTGGTCACGAACTTCGCCTCGGGCCCTGTCGCCTTTTCCTCCAGCGGATGCACATGAAGATATTGTTCGGTATCCTCGCTCAAAATAACGACATGCCCCACCGCGCCCAAATACTGCTGCAGATCGGTAATCGGCTGCTTCGACTCCGCATCCGCGAGCTTGAAGTTTAATTCAAAGTCTTGGCCCGCTTCGGGATGATCGTTCACAAGCGTCACTTCCACTCCGTCTACAATTTTGGAATGGCTCTTATCCGGAGTCAACGGCACTGCCGCTTCGGCTGCCCCGTCAATGGTGATCCATTCGGTCTGCGTTGTTTTGCTTCCGCCCGTCGGCACATAATCGGCGATCAATTTGTATTCGCCGCCCGCAGGGAAGTTGTTCGTAATGACAAATTCGCCCTGTCCTTCGTATTCGGGATGCACATGGTTGAAATACGACAGATCCTTGCTGACTACAATCAGGTGAAGCAGCTTCTCATGCTCGATATCGAAATCCTCTACCGGATTTCCCGCCTCGTCTTTGATCTGGATCCGGATGGAAGCCTCTTCGCCCGCTTTCGTATTTTCCGCCTGCCAGAACGCTTCCGTCGTCACGGACTCCGCCGCGCCGCTGCCGCCGCCATGCGAATCGGAGCCTCCGTGTCCGTGTCCGGACCCCTCTTGCTGTGCCGGCGTCTCTTGGCTTTCCGCCGCCGGCGTATTCGCCTGCTTGCCGAAGCCGTAACCCGCAAAGAACGTCATCACAACAAGCAGCAATATTAAAATAAATTGTTTTCTGCTCAACCGGTCGTCTCTCTCCTCTTCTTTTTTGTCGACGTGCTGCAATCGAAGGGCGTTAAGGACAACGGAAACCGAGCTTAAGGCCATCGCCGCTCCGGCGAGCCAAGGCTCCAGATAGCCCATTGCCGCAATCGGAATGCCGATAACGTTGTAAGCAAGCGCCCAGAATAAATTTTGCTTGATGTTAAGCATCGTTTTTTTGCTCATGGAGATTGCGTCAGGGATGCTGTTCAAATCGCCGCGCATCAGCGTTACGTCCGCGGCTTCCATCGCTACGTCCGTTCCCGTCCCGATCGCCATACCTATATCCGCAGTAGCAAGGGCCGGCGCGTCATTGATCCCGTCTCCGACCATGGCTACCTTCTTGCCTTGTTCTTGGAGCTTCTTCACTTCATTCGCTTTGCCGTCCGGAAGCACCTCGGCTCGCACATGATCGATTCCGACCTGAGCGGCGATCGCCTTAGCGGTGCGTTCATTGTCGCCGGTAATCATGACAACCTCGAGTCCAAGCTCTTTCATACGGGCAACCGCCGCGCCGGACGTTTCCTTAACCGTATCCGCTACGGCTACCATCCCGGCATACTGGCCGTCCACGGCGATCAGCATAGCCGTCTTGCCCTCGGACTCCAGCCTGCTCATCTCTTCAAACGCTTTGTCTGCTTTCACGCTGTATTGCGCCATCAGCTTTCGGGTGCCGATCATGATGCCGCGTCCTTCGACGACAGCCATGATGCCATATCCCGGAATCGCTTGGAACGATTCCGTCTGCGGCATCGCGATGCCTTTCTCCCGGATCCCCGCAACAATCGCTTCCGCCAGCGGATGCTCCGAATTTTTCTCCGCCGCGCCGACCCATGACAGCAGCTGCGGCTCCGAATAGCCCTCTTCGAACCGAACATCCGTTAATTCCGGCTTGCCTTTCGTAACCGTCCCTGTTTTATCCAGTATTACCGTTGTAATGCGGTGAGTATTCTCGAGATGCTCGCCGCCCTTGAACAAAATGCCCATTTCGGCAGCGCGTCCGGAGCCCGCCATTATCGAAGTTGGCGTCGCTAACCCCAAGGCGCAAGGGCAGGCGATAACGAGCACGGCGATCGCTTTCTCCAGCGCGGCCGCTACATCGCCCGGCTCGACGGCGAAATACCAGATTAGGAAGGTGACGGCCGCGATGCCGACGACGATCGGAACGAATATGCCGGATATCACGTCCGCTACGCGTTGAATCGGCGCCTTCGAGCCCTGCGCTTCTTCGACGACCTTAATGATCTGCGACAGCGCCGTTTCTTTGCCAACCTTCGTTGCTTGAACCTTCAAAACGCCGTTTTTGTTCAGCGTCGCCCCGATAACCTGCTCTCCGGCCCGCTTCTCAACCGGAATACTTTCCCCGGTTAGCATGGACTCGTCAACAGCCGAGACGCCTTCGACGACAACACCGTCGACCGGCACCTTCTCGCCCGGCTTTACCAGGAACACGTCGCCGACTACGACGTCTTCAACCGGCACATTCATCTCCTCGCCATTCCTTACGACGGTTGCGGTTTTGGCCTGCAGACCCATCAGCGACTTGATCGCTTCCGAGGAACGTCCTTTCGCCAGCGCTTCAAACAGCTTGCCGAGCAGAATGAGCGTAATTAACACGGCGCTTGTTTCGTAATACAGCGCCTCCGGCACTTCCCATACCGTCACATACAAGCTATAGAAGTAGGCCGCCGACGTACCTAGAGCAACGAGCACATCCATGTTCGCGCTTCCGTTCCGAAGCGCCTTGTACGCTCCGATATAAAATCTGGCGCCTATAATAAACTGTACCGGCGTCGCCAAGGCGAATTGGAACCATGGCTCCATAAAGATGTCCGGCGACCAAATCCAAGAAGTGAAGGAGAAGTGGCCGACCATCGCCCATAACAAGGGGAACGTTAAGATCGCTGAAATGACCAGCATCCACTGTTGACGGCGAATCTCCTTCTGCCGGTGGTCGCCGTCATTTTTGGCCTCAGTCTTAAGCTTCGCCTTGTAGCCCAGCTGCTCCACTTTTTTAATCATATCGGCAGGGCTGACCATTGAAGGCGTATATTCCACATGCGCCGTTTCAAGCGCAAGATTTACGGTCGCTTTCACGCCTTCCAGCTTGTTTAGCCCCTTTTCGATACGAGTTGCGCAAGCTGCGCATGTCATTCCGGTTATATTGAAATCGACGCTTTCCTTCACCGTGCCGTAGCCCAAATCTTTAATTTTTTGCTCCAAGCGGTTCATGTCGACCTTGCTCGCATCAAATTGAACCGACGCTTGCTCAAGCGCAAAATTGACATTCGCCTGTGAGACACCCTCGAGCTTATTCAGCCCTTTTTCGATCCGGTTCGCGCATGCGGCGCATGTCATCCCCGTAATTTGAAAGGTAGCGTTCTGACCGGCGCTGCCTGCTTCAGATTGACTCATCCGTATCACCTTCTCCGATAGCCTATTTGGCCGCTTCGTTCATTAAACGACGTCGTATCCTTGATCCTCGATTGTTTCCTTGATTCTATCCAGTGTGAGCTTTGTTTCATCGAAATAGACCGTTACGCTGCCGGATTGCAAATCGACCTTCGCTTCCGCTCCCAGCTTTCCGAGAGCGCCTTCTATGGAATTTACGCAATGGCCGCAGCTCATTCCTTGCACATTCAATCGTACGTTTTGCATGGTTCATACCTCCAATATTTATCTTCTGACATCATCATAGTATACCCCCCTATAGTATGTCAAGCGTGTTTTTCTAATTTTTTTTGCCCGTCAAATGAAAAGAGGCTCGCTCTCGGGAGAGTGAACCTCTTCGGCTTTAAGGATGCTGCAAGCACAAACCATTCGTTATTTCATCAGTTTATTGATCGTGACGAGCAGCTCGTTAATGATATGAGGATCGCCTTCCTGGATCTTCTCCACGACACAGCTCTTCATATGCTCTTCTAAGAGCAGCTTCCCTACGCCATTCAAGGCCGATTGTACGGAAGCGATCTGATTGAGCACGTCATCGCAATAGGCGTCCTTCTCGATCATGCCCTTTATGCCTCGAATTTGCCCTTCGATTCGATTTAAACGGCTCGTCAAGGTTGATTTCATCTTATCGGAGTTAGGACTGTGTTTGTGATGATGCTTATGTCCGCCTAATTCCGCTGCCGTATCGTTTTCCATGGCTCATCCCTCCTATTGGTTAAAATTATACCCCAGCCCCCTAAACGAAGCCAAGCGCATTAGGCGGCGGCAGCCTGACTCCTTCTTTGGAAGGACAGCAGCAAAACGATGCTGACTGCGGATACCGTTCCGCTGACGATGAACAAAGGCTGAAAGCCGTTGTCATAGGTAGAGAGGAACAAGCCCGCGATCGTTGGTCCCATCGTGGAGCCTAACGACCGGAATAAGCTGATGTAGCCTACGGCCAGACCCGTTTCTTTCGGATCAACCGCTTGTAAAATAAGCACATTAAGCGGCGCGCCGATAATAATCCCGATGCCAAACCCCATAATTGCGATCAGCGGATAGAACAGTCCTAATGTTTCGACGCCGGTTGCGAGCGCCGCTCCCACAGCAAGAGTTAACGCAAAACCAAAAACGAGTACCCGTCTTGCCCCTGCTTTGTCCACCAAATACCCGCCAACCAATGATGCCAGTACGGAAGCGACCGCCAGCGGCGTGACGCTCATGCCCGCTGCTCCCCGGTCCAAGCCCAGCACGGTTTCCGAGAAGTACGGAAGCAAATTTGTTGTTGAAGCCATGACGAAGCCGGACACCATCGAAGCGAGCAGCAGAGCTAACGTATTTGCCTTTGTGAAGTAGGTCAATCGCATAACAGGATCGGAAGACTTGCGTTCGATCACGACGAGCAGAGGCATGAGCAGCACGCCTAGTCCCAGGAACAGCATATTTTTCAGAGTAATTCCTAGCATGAGTGACAGAATAATAAGGGTTAGTACGATAATTCCCGGGACGTCGATCGCCTTCTTTATGATCGGCTGCTCCTGCTTCACCCTGGAAATGAGGATCAAAATAATGGCCGAAATCGGCACGTTAATGAGGAAGATCCACTGCCATTCCATGTTTTCTATGATCATGCCGCCTAACACTGGACCTAAAATTGTACCTAAGCCGAACACCATTCCGATCAATCCAAGCATCCGGCCCCTTTGCTCCGGCGGATAAGACATCGCGATAATAGCGGTAGTAATCGGGAAGATACCCCCAGTCCCTATAGCCTGAATAGCCCGTCCGATTAGAAAGACGGTAAAGCTTGGCGCGAGTGCGGCTGCTGCGGAGCCAATAGCGAACAGGATAATGCCGAAGGCAAAGGTCTGTTTTCGGCCAAAGCGGTCCGACAGCTTTCCAAGCACAGGAATGCTTACGGCGAATAAAAGCGTGTATGCGGTAAAGCTCCATACCCCCCACCCGGTATTCAGCTCGAACTCCTGCAAAATAGAGCTTAGCGCCGGTCCTACGATTCCATGATCAAGCGCCCCCATAAAAATGCCAAGCAATAAGGTGAGGACCGTTGCCCCTCGGGATATGCCTTTTGTTTTAAGCTGCGACATGTTATTTCTCTCCTTGTCCGTTGTCTGATACAAATAATATAGTATACCCCCCTACCCTATGTCAATCGGTAAATGAAAATTTCTCCTAAAAAGAAAAACTGCCGAACATGCGGCAGCTTGGCTTGGCGTCATCGACTATACCTTTACGTAATCATTGAAATAACGGATATGATCCTCCACTCTTTGCCGGAGCTCGTCCGTATCCTTATTGTCAAATGTAAGCAGCAAATATTCCGTCATCATCGCGAAGATCGGATACTGGTATTCAACAGCCAGCATCCGAGGGCTGAACGTGTCCCTGATCTTCTTCTGCTGCTGAAGCAGCAGGAAAGCCGATTCCAAAAAATCGATGGTGCCTTTATAAATGGCGTTCAATATAATCTCTCTCGCGCGCTGGTCGCGGTACTGCTCGATATTCAGTATTCTCCAAATCTGCGTTAAGAGCGGATTCTCGATCGTGCGCTGAAATTGCTCGAAGCCTTGGCGCAGAAAGGTTTCCAAATCCACTTGCTGCAGCATGGCCTCCAGCTGCTCCGCGGAAGGCAGCGCATTCCCCTCGCTCGCATTCGTAAAGAGCTGGTAAATGGACTGCAGAATTTCGTCCTTCGTTTTGAAATGATTATAAAGGGCGCTTTCTTTGATCCCGACATGCTTCGTAATCTCGCGTACGGACACAGCGGAATACCCATTTTGCGAAAATAATTCGATCGCCACTTCAAGTATGCGCCGCTTCGTCTGGCCTACCTCCCGGCTCGGAAACATCGTCTCCACGCTAGCTCCCCCTTCTTATTCTGGACCTTTTACGCCCCCAAATATTAACCATGTTTACCTTCTAAAGCTTGAATATACCGTGCGGCGGATCTTTGTACAGACTCGGCCGCATTAGCTTTAACCATTCTGTTAAATGCGTTATAAATGCGGTCAAACGGCA
This sequence comes from Paenibacillus nanensis, assembly GCF_003583765.1. Lineage (GTDB taxonomy): Bacteria > Bacillota > Bacilli > Paenibacillales > Paenibacillaceae > Pristimantibacillus > Pristimantibacillus nanensis. The sequence goes on along the minus strand of NZ_QXQA01000016.1, from coordinate 76,675 downwards.
AGTCCCTCACCTTGTCGGCAATTCGCTTCACCTTGAAGGCAGGCAGCGGAATGAGATTCGGATAGCTGTACATAAAGCTCACCCATCTCCTGTCTTGCACAACCTGGATAATATCGCCGGTAAGCAGAACGCCCTTGCCGTCGTTGCCCTGCTCCCAATGCGCGACAGTCCCCCCGTCGAAATGTCCTCCTAACCGATGCAAGGCAAGCCCTGGCGCAAGCTCCAGCTTTTCGCCGGACCAGAATACCGTGGAGGAATCCTGTCTTACGGCCCATTGCCTATCATCCACATGCAGATAGACCGGAACGCCCAAAGCCTTCGCCCACTCTGCATGCGTCGTATAATAATGGGGATGCGAGATCGCAATGGCGTCAACCCCGCCCAGCTCCGCTAAAGCCTGCAGCGTGTGCTCGTCCAAGTAAGCGACGCAGTCCCACAGAAGATGGAAGCCGCCGGCTTGGACAAGATAAGCCGTTTGACCGATCGCGAACCTGGGCCTTGTCGATAGGCTGTAGAGGCCGTCCTCTTCTTTTTTAATCTCATTCGAATAAGTCTTGCTTTCTCTCAGCGCCTCCAGCGTCGTCCACGACTGTCCATTCGGATTCACGTATTGCCGCTCTTCATCGCATATCAAGCAGCGCTCCGGAGCTTCTGGCGCCGATGGATACTGGGTGCCGCATGTCGTGCATACGTATTGCATTCGGCTGCCTCCGTTTTCATCTACATCTGCATAATAGAATTATATAAGAACAAACGGATCTAAACAATAGTTAACGTTCGTTCACTTACTAAGCCAAAAAAATAGCCCCTATTTTATTAGCTTCTTAACCGAGCAGCCCTGCTCCTCGATCATCTCCAGCATCTCCACAAAATAGATCAGCCGAGAATCATAGGATATGTAGATCATTCCCTCTTGCACGTTTATTGCCGCTAAAGCTCCCCTGCCGGCAAATGCGTTCCGAATGGCAGCCTCTTTGCAGGCGCATAAATTTCCGACACTGACCTTGATGTCATTCATGAAGCACACAACTCCTAGCTCATCACGTTTTTAGATCGAATATATAAACACGGTAACGGCAAGCTGCAAATCCATCACATAATGAGCCATGGCGATCGGCAGCAGCTTCTTGGTGCGGGTAAATATAAAACCGATTGCGATCCCAAGCGGAATAAAGGCGGCGAAGCGCCACAGCATATACGGAATGTCCCCGACAATCGGCAGGGCGACATGCTGGAAGGCCAGCGCTAATCCTGCAAGCAAGATTGCCAGCCACTGCTTGCCTGTAATCCGCTTCAGCCGCGGAAGCGCATAACCGATATAAGTCGGCGTTTCAACGAGACCATTGGATAACGGGAAGACCACAAGCGCGATGATGGCCGCCCATACCGGCAAAGGCTGGAACATCAGATCCGGCGGCACGAAAGAACCGAGAAGGATATACGAGAAGACGTAAAGCGGAATGCCGCCCAAAACAAAACCGACAATGAGCAGCCAGGCAAACTGCAGCAAATCTTTGCCCAGCCGCCCCCTCTGAAATCCGAAAAGACTTCTGTACGGCTTGCCCTCCTTGCGAAGGAAAAAGCGAATCGCCGCGAATGTTACGGCGTTTGCCAGTATCGCCTGAAAAGGCCACCACCTTTGGGCGGATTGAAACGGCTGTTCGTTGCCGGCGAGCGCAAACGCTCCGACGAAGAGAAATCCGAAAACAAGAAACAAAATCGTGCGCAGCAGGAGGGAAAACCATACGTTTGCCGCAGGCGCAGACGCCGCTAGCTGCTGATCCTCTTGAAGCTTAGGGTAGACTAAAATGCTCATGTAGCGCTCTCCTTTTCATTCATGTTGTAAATTTTTGTTCCTTCATCATAAATGAACGAACGTTAACATGTCAATAGTTAACGTTCGTTCACATAAATAATTTATTGTTTTTCGGTCCTCAATTTAATAGACGGTGAAGGTTTGTCCGGTTTGAATCCCTTCCACGCTTTTCCGGAAGGCCTGGGCTGCTTTGCCGGCGGGTACAGGCACAAACCCGGGAAAATAAGGGCCGTACTTGGCGATCGATTCGATCAGCACGCCCGGGCTAACATTGTTAATCCGTATGCCGCGCGGCATTTCGTATGCGGCGGACCGCACAAAAGCCTGGATTGCGCCGCCCGCCATCGCGGACGAGACGCCGCCTGCAATGGGGTCGTCCATAATGACGCCCGTCGTCAACGTAAAGCTGCCTCTATCACGGACATGATCCAGTCCCAGCAGGACAAGATTCACCTGTCCCTTTAATTTGCTCTGAATCGAAATCTCGTTATTTTCGGGCGTTAGCTCCTCCAGCGGGCCGAAATACGTGCTTCCGGCCGTACTAATAACCGCATCCACCTTACCAACGGCTTGGTACATCGCAGATATACTTTCGACGGATGCCATGTCTACCGTAACGTCAGCGCCGTTGCGGCCGGCCGTTACGATCTCATGCCGAGGCGACAGCTCTTCGCGCACGGCTTTCCCCAATACCCCTGAAGCTCCAACCAATAAAATTTTCATGCGAAGCGCTCCTATCTCTTATTCAGCTACAACGTAGCCGTTACTGGTACGGATTCACCACCTTTCGTATTATATTGTTGATCTCATTCCCTAAATGAATAATAGTATACCCCCCTATCCTATGTAAAGCGTTTTTTATGAGCCATCGAATGAAAAATAGCCGGCGAAAAGCAGGAATGCATCCCGATTTTCGCCGGCTACCGGCTTTGCTAGTTCCCCTTCTTATGTTTAATCACCTTAACCACTGCCGTTGCGGTCGACTGATTGCCAGCCTTATCGGTAGCGGTGTATAGGATTGTATAATGGCGCTCCGAGCCTTTGCCCGCAATCTCGGCGCGGAGCTGGAATGCCGTATCGTAGGTCCCATACTCGGCATTTTGGATGTCGCTCTCATGAGGCTTGGACTTCGGGGAATGTTTAAAATCACTCACCGTAATGGAAGTCAGCTGGATGGACTCGATTCCCGCGCCGGCATCGGAGCCTTCCACAATGGCGCGGATTGGGACCATTTTATGATTGGCGGGCGACAGGGTGTAGCGGTTAAGAGCGAGCTCCAGCGTCGGCGCGGTTTTGTCGATTTTCACACCTAGCTGCTTCTCTTGCTCAAGATTGCCCGCTTTGTCCTGGCTGCGGTAGAGAAGCGTATGCTCGCCTTCATGACTTAGCGTAATTCCCCCATCGTATACCCGCCACGTGCTCCCATTATCGAGGCTATAGGTTGTTCGCTCCACCCCCGACTGATTGTCGGCTGCCGTTAGGGTTACGTGAACATCCGTATTGTGCCAGCCTCCGCTGCGGGGCTGCTCCGATACCTCCGCCTCCGTGACCGGGGCTGTATCATCGGATCGAACAAGCTTCAGCGACTTCCGAATCACTCCGCCGTTGATCTCGATAGGCGCCTCCTGTGGCAAGTAGCCCGGAGCCGTCACTTTAAGGGAATACGCGCCTCCCCGGATGACATTCGAGAAAAAGTAGTGGCCCGTTTGATATAGAGGAATATTCGTACCCGCTAGCTCGACGGCCGCGTTTTCGACCGGAGCATCCGATTCATCGGTTACATCCACTTCAAGACGCCCGTTAAAAGGCGTGCTTGGCAGCTTATCGGTCACTTGTTTATCCCTGACAAGACGATCGCCCAGATGAAACTCGACTATTCCTTCGGGGAAGTTATGGTTATAAACGAGCTCAAAAGCATTCGGCCCGTGTGCCGTTTGGAAGGTGCCCGGAATAATGGAGAAGGAATAATTGCCGTCGTAATCCGTCGTTATATCCGCTATTGGGATCCGGCCTCCGCGGCCCAGATAAACGCTTAGACTTATCGGATATTGGCTGACCGGCGTCGCGAACTCGTCTACATAAGTAATGTTTCCGGTAATCACCGCTCTCTCCTCCGGCAATTGAAAATCGAGCGTATCGGACCGCACCTCGAAGACGATCACATGGCTGTTAACCGTTAGAATGGCAGAGACGGCATCATAAACAGATTGAGTGTAGGAAATGGCATACTTTCCTTCTGCATCGGTTGCAGCGGAAGCTAGGAAGCGAAAACCCGTTTCCGGAGAATATGCCCCGACCCGGACGTCCGCGCCTTCGATAGGCAACCCTGCCTCGTCCGTTATTGTTCCTTGAAGAGAACGATCCGCTTGATCGCTAAACCCATCGGCATAGCTGATGTTCGTACTTGTTGTCAGAAACGCAGCAATAAGAACGCAAACCCATACCACCCTTCCTTTTCTAAAATCAATCATTTGTCTCATTCACGTCCCTCACCCTCTTCTTTTAATGGAGATAAAACGTTCTCAATAAAGAATACCATCAGCCGACTATAATTGTAATAGTCTGGATGAACGAAGTATTCACAGCATAAAAATAGGCCCCCTGTTAAGGGAGCCTTTAACTGCGTTTAAAAAGCTATTTCCACCACTCGTCAAAAGGAGTGACCGGGAGCTCGCGTTTATGCTGCGTGCCCGCATAACGGCGCTCGATATTGGCCTTCGCTTCCGGAGCGACCTCTTGGCCCGTCAAATATTGATCAAGAACGGCATATTCCAGGCCAAGCTCCGTCTCATCCGCTTGCTGCGGCTTGTTGTCGAGCAGATCTGCCGTCGGCGTTTTCAGATAAAGCCGTTCCGAAGCGCCCAGCTCGATCAGCAGCTCGCGCCCTTGGGTTTTCGTCAGGCCTGTTAACGGAAGAATGTCCGCGCCGCCGTCCCCGAACTTTGTGAAAAACCCTGTAATCGCCTCAGCTGCATGGTCGGTGCCGATAACGAGGCATTGACGTTCGCCGCCTACGGCATATTGCGCGATCATACGCATTCTGGCCTTTACATTGCCTTTGTGATAGTCCGCAAGCGCATTGCCGGTAGCATCCGCATAGGCCGCAGCTAACGCATTGACAGGCTCCTGAATGTTAAAGGTCAAGCTTTCATCCGGTTTAATGAAGGCTAACGACGCCTGCGCATCCTCCTCATCCTGCTGGATGCCATATGGCAAGCGGATTGCTATAAAAGCCGCCTCATACCCTTCCGCCCGGAGCTCCTCCGCCGCAAGCTGCGCTAATCGTCCCGCGAGCGTCGAGTCTTGCCCTCCGCTGATTCCAAGCACAAAACCTTTGGCGCCGGTCTTCTTGCAATAGTTCTTCAAGAAATCGATACGGGTACGGATTTCCTCTTTCGGATCGACGAGCGGCTTTACATTTAAAGCCTCGATAATTTGTTTTTGCATGTCTGGCATGGCTATTCTCCTCCCTATTTGTATAACGCATGGCTTTTTATATAAGCATAGACCTTATCCGGCATCAGGTAGCGCGGCTCGCCGCCCATCTTGAACTCATCCCGGATATAGCTCGAGCTGATTTCCATGGCAAGGCCTTTATCGATCAAGTGAAACGTTTGCCCGTCGTCGGCATTGCGTAGAATGGGCGATTTGCTGATGGCGGCGAGCATATTGATGCCGTCTCTCGCCATCACGATAAACTTGTTGTCGCGTATCAATTCCTCGGCATGCCTCCACTTGCCTTCCCCAATGTCAATCAGCAGGTCGGCACCCATGATGAAGTAGATGTCGTCGCCCGGATATTTCTCGCGAAAATGCTTCAGCGTAAGGTAAGTGGCGATTTCCCAGCCAAGCTGGTTCATTTCATAATCGTCCACCTCGAATTTATCGTTATCCTCCGTGGCGATCCGGACCATATTGAGACGATGCTCATCGGATGCGGTAAGCTTCTTGTCCTGACGCTTACTGGAGCATGGCAGGAAGATCACCTTATCCAGCTTGCAGCGGTGAGCGACGGTGCTCGCCGTCCATAAGTGGACATTCGTGACGGGATCGAAGGACGATCCGTAAATGCCGATCTTGGCCATCGCGCTTCCCTCCTACGCCTTCATCGTCTGCTGCACCTTTTGCCGCACTTCCTCGATGAGACGCATTTTGTTATCCCAGCATGCTTTACTGAGGTTCACCGGGTATTCGGCCGGATTGAGCGTACGCTTGTATTCTTCCCATAACACTTGAAGATTGGCCTGCACAAACTCGCGGATCTCCTGCAGAGCGGGTATCGGGTAGACCAGGCTTCCGTCTTCAAAAATCGTGTGATGCAGCTCTCTAGCCTCGAAGCTCGAAACGAACTTGGCAATATAGGTGTGGACGGGATGGAACATGTGCAGATGATCCTCGTTCTGCGGCTCTTCGTGCTCCAGCGCGATGTAATCGCCCTCCGACTTCCCGCTCGCCTTATTCACGATTCGGAATACCCGCTTGCGCCCCGGCGTCGAAATTTTTTCCGGATTCGAACTGATTTTGATCGTATCCGCCATCGTCCCGTTCTCGTCCTCAATCGATATGAGCTTGTAGACAGCCCCTAGCGCGGGCTGGTCATAGGCGGTAATGAGCTTTGTTCCGATGCCCCACACATCGATTTGCGCGCCTTGCGCTTTCAGGTTAATGATCGTTTGCTCATCGAGGTCATTCGAAGCGTAGATTTTGGTCTCCGTAAAGCCGGCCGCATCGAGCATCCGGCGGGCTTCCTTCGACAAATAAGCCAAATCGCCGCTATCCAGCCGAATGCCTCTGAAGCGGATACGGTCACCGAACTCCTTCGCCACTTGAATGGCGGTAGGAACGCCCGATTTCAGCGTGTCGTACGTATCGACTAGGAATACGCAATCCTTGTGGGTTTCCGCGTATTGGGCGAAGGCCTTGTACTCATCCCGGTAAGCCTGCACCATGGCATGAGCATGTGTCCCCGATACCGGAATACCGAACAGCTTCCCCGCTCTGACGTTCGACGTTGCGCCGAAGCCTGCAAGGTAAGCGGCTCTTGTTCCCCAAATCGCGGCGTCCAGCTCTTGCGCCCGGCGGGTGCCGAACTCCATGCAGGGTTCTTCGCCGACGACATGCTTGATGCGGGCGGCCTTCGTTGCAATCAGCGTCTGGTAGTTCACGATGTTTAAGATCGCCGTCTCAACCAGCTGGGCTTCGGCAAGCGGCGCTTCGATCCGCATGATCGGTTCGTTCGCGAATACAAGCTCGCCTTCCTTCATCGAACGAAGCGTTCCCGTAAACCGGAGCGTCCGAAGATAGGCGAGAAACTCCTCGCTATAGCCGTCCTCCCGAAGATAGTCGATGTCGCTCTCCGTAAAGCGGAATTCATGAAGATACCGAATGACGCGCTCCAAGCCCGCGAAGACGGCAAAGCCGTTGTGGAACGGAAGCTTGCGGAAGTAGACCTCGAACACCGCTTGGCGGTTCTGCATGCCGTCCTGCCAATAAGCCTGCGTCATATTGATTTGATATTTGTCCGTATGCAGCGCAAGGCTGTCATCCGTATGGTTCAACGCCGGAAGCTCGAACTTGTTCAATTTATTCCCCTTCTTTCCTTATAACCGCTGCGCCAAGCGATCCCTTGAAATGACGGAGCGCCCAGACGTGGCCTTCCGCGTCAAAGCTTGCCACCGCATCTTCATGGACCACGATGTCAAAGCCCTTATTGTAAGCGTCCACTGCGGTGTGAAGAACGCAAATATCGGTGCACACTCCGACGAGGTGAAGCTCGCTTATTCCTCTTGCGCGAAGCTGCTGCTCCAGGTCCGTTCCGGCAAACGCGCTGTATCTCGTTTTATCCATCCAATAGACATTCTCGTCATCTTGATGGCGCTGATAGACATCCTCCAGCTTGCCGAACAGCTTGCGGCCATCCGTTCCTTCAATATTGTGCGGCGGGAACAGCTTCGTCTCCGGGTGATAGGGGTCGTTCTCTTTGTGTATATCGATCGCGAATACAACATAATGTTGACTGCGGATGAACGCTTCCGTAATCGCCGCGATACGTTCCTCAATCGCCTGCCCTGGCGCGCCGCAAGTCAAAGCCCCGTCCGCCGCGACAAAATCCTTCGTGTAATCGATATTGATCAGCGCTTTTTTCTTTTCCATCTTGAACGCCTCCCTCAAGGTATTAACGATTGTGAAAATGTTAATTGTAATAGCGTGGAATAACCCTTTTACATTTTCGTGTGGTAAATCGATTTGTTCAGATCCACATCAACGAATCGGTACAGCTGCGTCGGCCTTTTAGAGGTTCTGGTTGTTTTCTTTCCTTCCACTTCCTGAATGAAAGGCAGAGACTTAATCTTCCTTGCAAATGCGGCTTCCAGCGCGATGGCCGAATCGTCCGTTACCGTGAGGAGCACAGCCTGAAGCTCCGAGTACGTGAACTCTTCGGGAAGGAACTCTCTTGCGACCGTCGTTTCCAGCAGCTTGCGGCGGATGACGTGAATGGCATCGGCGATAATTTCAGCATGGTCAAAAGCAAGCTCCATATTCAGAACCTCGTTCACTGAAAAGAGCTGAACATCGGCCGCATCGTCGTTCGCTTGACGCTTCGACAGCTTGCGCTCCGGCACGATCGCAAAGTGAGCGTTCGTGATCATCCATCCGCGCGGGTCACGTCCCGGCTTGTCGTAAACGCCGAAATGTTCGAGATGGATGTCCTCTACCCCCGTCTCCTCCTGAAGCTCCCGCTTCGCGCACTCGAAGGCTGTCTCGTTCGGATCGACAAACCCGCCGGGCAGCGCCCATTTCCCCGCTTCAATGTTGGGCTTGCCTTCGCTGTTCCGTGCGCTGCGCTGGATCAGCATAATCTTAAGGTCCATGACCGGCGGTTTGAACGCTTCAGCTTTAACCGGCAGTATGGTGAAGACTGCGATATCTGAAGTATAACCATCCGGCGTGCGGTATTTCTTGACGTCGTATTGCTCCAGTGCTTCTTGATTAGACAAGCGCGCCCCTCTCTTTCTATTAACAATTATCATTTTGTTAATTGTATTATATGCAGAATGAGCGAGGATGTCAACCTGTCGTTTCCATTTTTCTGAAAATGGGCCTGCCTTCTTCTTCTTCTTCTTCTTCTTCTTCTTCTTCTTCTTCTTCTTCTTCTTCTTCTTCTTCGTTTTCGTCTTTGTTGAAACGTCTCCGTTAATCTTACGAAAAAACCAGCATACCTGTCGGCATGCTGGTCTGGCTTCGCCTGGCCTATCCGCTTTGCAGCGAGGCCTGCTCATCTATAAATTCGGGTTAAACGGCCGACGTTGTTTCGGCTGAATCGGCTGCGCCTGCGCTGTCGGCTGCGTCCGCGGAAGCCTTCGGCCCATGTCCGCGATGGCCGCCTTTTCCTGTACGCGCCGTATTAACGAGCTTGCTCGCTTTGTCCGCAAGCTCCGCCGCTTTCGCGTCATACTGCTCCTGCGTCAACTTGCCGTCGGCCAGCTGCCGGTCCAGCTGCTCGCGCAGCTGACCGGTTACAAGATCCGTGACCGACTGCAGCGATACGCCCTTCTTCAGCCATAGCCGCGATCGACTTGCCGGCTCCCGCGGCTGTATCGTATTCGCCGCTTGTCATGCCAAGCAGCTCCGTGATCGCCGTCTCGTCGATTTTAGCGCCGCTCCGACCGCCAAAGCCGCCTTTACCGCCTTTGCCGGCGAATGTGTTGTTGACGTAGTCAGCCGCTTTATCTGCAACGCCGGCAATATCGGCATCATATTGCTCCTGCGTCACTTTGCCGCTTTCCAGCTTCTCATTCAGATTTGCTGTCAGCTGCTTGGCAGCAAGATCAATCACGGACTGGACGTCGATGCCCTTCGCCTCCGCGATTGCAGCCAGCGATTTCCCCGCTTTCCTTTCCGTGTTCAGCTCGTCCTCCGTCACGCCGAGCAGCTTGGCGATTTCCGCTTCGTCCAGCTTAACCCGGACACCGTGATCCCCGCCCCGGCCTTTCACCATTTCTTTACCTGCGCTTTGGCCGGATGTATCTGTGGCGGCTGCCGCCTGGCTTGCAGCGGCGAAGGCATGTCCCGTAAGAACGGCTCCGCCGGCTAATGTAAGGGTTAATGCAAGCGCGCTTGCCGCGATCATTTTATTTTTTTTCATATTAGGAAGTCCTCCTTGTTATGTGGGGTGCACCGAGAGACGGATTCGGCTTCACTCCCCCTTTCCCGGTCAGGCAACCGCTTAGCCCCTCGATATCTATAGCCTAAAGCACGAACCTTTAGCGAGTCTTAAATAACTCCAATCAAAAGAAAAAAGCCGAAATGCTTCAAGCAAATGCCTGAACATGCTCGGCTCGGCGCTCATCTATTAGGATCAGCCATTCCGTCAGCTCGTTGTTTTTAATCGCTCTGGCCGAAACACGTAACCGGTAGCCTTCCGCGTTTTTATTGCTTTTACCAGCTGATCTTTCAGGGAAGCATGACAGATCACCTCTATTATGACCTCGCTTTTGCGCCCCCCAAAAAGCTTTAGCTTCTTTTTACTAAGCGCTATTTCGATGATGAGCCCAATGAGGAAACCGCCCGCTAGGCCAATCAGCCCCCAAATGACCGGCCCCCAGTACAGCACGAACCCGTAAATCGCCCCAAGCACCGAAAAAATCGTTGCGCCCATCATGGCCCCATCCAGTACGCTTCTGCCGTCCACCCGATGAATCGTGTCTAGGATTTGGGTTGGGGACTCCACATTTTCCATAGGCAATGCCACAATATTTTGCGCCGGTACCCCAAGCTTCTCAATATCATGGATAACCATCTCCACAAAAGTCGAATGCTCAAACGTAGCGATCAGATGCACGGTATTGCTTTCAGCCGCGTCCAGTTGTCCCAAATTTTCCGCCCTCACTCTAAGGTACCGTATTTGCTCGATATCGTATAAAATATTGTTTTCATTCACCGATGTGTACGCTTGATAAATGGCGAAGGCGAACATGGAGGGCAAAAAAAGAAACCATTGCCAATCGACGATTGCAGGCAAGCTGCCGAAATCCCCCAGAAAGGAATGGAGCCACGCGTGAATGGCCATCGCCTTATAGCATACAAAGATCCACCAGGCCAGAACAAAGGTGCCGACAATCGTACTTCCGCTATATAATTGCCCTAAGCCGGGGGTGAAAAACGACCAGGCCAGCCCCACCCAAGGCTTCTTCTTATCAAGGGTGACAATATCGAAAAAGCTGACGTCCGAAGGCGCGACAGGCGCGTCTTCAATTTCGGCTAAAATATGATTTTTATTATTTTCCACCGCGCAGCGGTAACTGTCCCAGATGCTGTATAGATAGACCGCGACGTACAGCAGCGCCCAATCCTCATTCAGCACAGCCTTAGCCTCCTCGAACCGGCCTTGAAAGGATAAGGCGATCGACATGTTGAGATGGGCCTGACTGTTAACGACAATCTCCCATAGGATCAACACAAAACCATGCAAATACTTGCCGATGAACATATGCCCAAAGCCTGGAAAAGCGGCCGACCACCATGCGGTAACCCAAGGCGTCCGGGGATAAACCGAGTTGATCCCAAATACGGATATGTGCCCCTTGGAATAGCGCGGTCTTATGTTATCGGACTGAAATTTTTGATGAGGCATCGGTTATCTTCTCCTGCTGCTTGGTATCAATTTATAAGGTAACCATTAGCTGCCAGCGATATCCAGTTAAATTGCGGCCAAAAGAAAACGGCAGCAGGCCGTTAAGCCCGCTGCCATCTGGCTATACCTCCTCAGAAGGATTTATAATCGCCAAAACCTGATGATCCTCCCACACTCCCTTGATTTTTAAGTTGCTCCGGGAAATGCCTTCTTTATGAAAACCAGCTTTCTCCAGCACTCGAATAGAACCCGGGTTACGAAGGGAGACTTCACCGACAATCCGGTGAAATTTCAACTCATCGAAAGCGAAGCGGATTACCTGTTTCACCGCTTCCGTCATATAGCCCTTGCCGTTATACGCTTGATCCAGGCTGTATCCGATCATACAGCTCTGCAGCGGCCCTCTTGCCACAAAGGATAAGTCGACGGCGCCAACGATTCGGCCGTCCGCCTTCTGACATACCACAAAGGCATATCTCCGATCCTCCGCGCGATCGGTCTTGCCCTTAATAATCTTCCGGAGCTGATGCTCCTCTGTATAGTAGTCCTCCGGCATGTCCGGCGAAAACCGCTCAAAGAACTCCCGATTGCGCTCATACATAGCTGTTAATTCCGCGGCGTCCGCCTCTTCAGGGAACCGGACGTATACGGCCTGCTCTGACATACACATCATCCTTCCATTTCATAGTAACGAGAAATTATTGACGGGAATTCGTACTGTCCCCTTCATACCGGGCCAACAGCTCGGACAGTCTCCTCCTAATCGATTCCTTCAGCTCTGCCGGCCCTTCCAGCCTGACCTCGTCTCCCAGCCCGATAAAAAACGATGTGTAAAAGGATAGATCGCTCCGGGACACATCGGCGTCGATCACGCCGCTTCCGTCTTCCAGCACCTGCAGCATGGGAGCAAGCCATAGCTCCGCCTCGCAGCGCTGAACTCCGGAACGGGTAAGCGCCGCGCGAAGTCGAACCGGATCGTCCGGCTTCGTATTTCCCCGTCGCGAAAGGCTAACGTCTCTTAAGTCGAGCGGCTCTGTACCGGATTCGTCGAACGCCGCCTCCCCTATCTTGTCGCACCGAAACACGCGAAACCCTTCGCGCAGGAAGCAGTAAGCCGTGCAGTACCACAGACCGTTATTCGCATAGAGGCATACCGGCTGGATCCGGCGGCTGGTCCTTCCCTCTTCCTTCGACTCATAGGCGATGGCAAGCACCTTCTGCCTGACGGCCGCATCGAGCAGCACGGCCAAATAAGGCGCATCGCCGCGCCTTGCCGGCGTCACGAAGTCGACCCGGTCTTTCATGCTGTCAATGCGGTCCCGGACGTCCCCAGGCATATGAAGATAGAACTTATTCAGCGCCGAAGCGGATTCCGCTTCGAACGGCAGCGAGGAATAATGGCGTAACGCATGCACCGCAAAAAACATCGCCACCGCTTCTTCTTCCGTAAACGCGATTGGCGGAAGCACCCTCTCCCGTATCACCTGATAGCCGCCGTGCGGGCCCACTTCCGAATAAAGCGGCACGCCCAGCTCGCTTAGCTCCTGCAAATCCCTTAAAATCGTGCGTTTGGATACCCCAAACTCATCGGCAAGCTCCTGGACTTTAAATCTGCGCTTTCGGTTGACGAACATCATCAGTTCCATCAATCTTTTGGATTTGAGCATCCGACATCTCCTTTATTTCCGCCAATAATTCATGACAAGTTCTGTCACTATTATGCTTTACGATAGGAACAGAAAGCAACAGTAACCGAATAGGAGTGATTGACCATGCGCAGCTATACCGCGCTATTTTTCCTCATCATGTTCATGATTGGAACCGACACGTTTCTCATCTCGCCATTGCTCCCGACGCTGCAGGCGGAGTTCGGCGTATCAACCGATGCAGCCGGCTGGATGCTTGGCGCGTATACGCTGGGATCGGCCATTTTCGCGCTGATCGCCGGACCTCTATCCGACGGCTGGAACCGAAGAACGGTTCTGCTGTGCGGACTGCTCGGATTTTCGCTATCTACGATTCTATGCGGATTTGCCGACAGCTTCTGGTCCATGTGCTTGTTTCGCTTTCTAGCCGGCGTCAGCGCGGCGTTCACCGCTCCGCAGGTATGGGCCTCCATCCCCGCTGTTATGCCCCCCGCGAAAATATCAAAAACGATGGGCATCGCCTTCTCCGGGCTCGCCGCGGCTCAGGCGCTTGGCGTGCCTATAGGCAGCTGGCTTGCGGCCGCCCATTGGTCCGTTCCATTCTGGGCCGTTGGCGCCGCTTCGCTGCTGCTGAATCTTATCGCATTCTATGCGCTGCCCGATATGAAGCCGGCCTCGCGCGAGCGGACATCCATTCTTGGAAGGTACGCTCCTCTCGTGAAAAGCGGCAAAGCGAGAAGCGGATTAATGGCCTATCTGCTGCTTCATTTGGGCAGCGGAACGGCATTTGCATTCGTCGGCAAATGGATGGCAGACAGCTTTCAGCTTCCGATTGGACGGATCGGATTGGTGATGATGTTTCTTGGATTCGGCACGCTGCTGGGAAGTGTCATCAGCTCATCCATTATTAAAAAACTGGGCCGCGCGAATGCGGCCATTGCGGGAATGCTGCTGATCATCGCGCTTTATGCGATTATTCCGCAGCTCACGAATCTGCCTGTCATAACGATAGGCTACCTCGTCATCTACACGATTCTTGGCGTCCTGTTCCCGACCGTCATGGAGGCGCTCACCTCGCTGAACGCTTCTCTTCGCGGGACGATCTCCAGCTTGGCCAACTCGACGATGAACGGCGCGAACACGCTCGGCGCCTGGGTCGCTGGCGTAATCTATGTGCAATTCAGCGGCTATTCTACGATTGGCATCTTCACGTCGGTATGCCTGGCGCTGTCTTTAGTCACATTTCTGTTCGGAGGGGTGCTGGGGAAGGCCCGCAAGGAGGGGACGGAATCGGTATCGGCTTCTTAAAGCAAAAGACAGCCTCTTTGGCGGCAGTCCGCCAAAGAGGCTGTTTCTCCATGCTAAACGTCTCACTCTCGTTACTACGCATGCCAAATTCGCGGCATCGGCATCGACTCCTTGCCCAGCTCCGCCCAAATATATTTGAGGAGCAGTTCGGACTTGAGGGAGGCATGCTGCGGATCGTCCCACAAATTACGCAGCTCATTCGGATCTTCCTGCAGATCAAAAATCTCGCCGTACGTCTGGTTGTAGTAAACGGTGATTTTATATCGTTCATCGACGTATGTTTTCTGGTGAATGGTCGTAGCCTCATGCCTGAATTCACAGATCGCATGATCTCTGGCGGAGGACTTCTTCCCTAACCAAACCTCCTTCTGATCCACGCCGGTCATTGCGCTCGGCACCGGTATATCGCAGAAGGACAAAAACGTCGGCGCCAGATCAACCAAGGACTGTATACTCGACGATACATGGCCCGCGGGAACTTGACCCGGGTACCGAACAAGGAACGGCAGCTTAATCAGATCCTCGTAATGGAAGCCGCCCTTCGCCTGTAGGCCGTGCTGCCCGAAGAAATGGCCGTGGTCGGTTGTAAACACAACGATCGTATTTTCCGCGAGCCCCAGCTCATCGAGTTTGTCTAAAATGTTGCCGATAAACTTATCCATCATGCTGATCATGCCATAATAGACCGCAACCAGCTTCTTCTTGTCGTAGTCCGTTAGTTTCGCCTTATCTCCATATTCGTAATACAGGTGGGAGCGATAGCCATGGACGCCGTAGCCGCTTTCGAGCAAATGCGAAAAATCGGGGTTCTCCTGCTGCGTCATGCCAAAGTGCGGCGGATTCCGGTCATGCTCGCCCGGGACGAGCGTCGGTATCGTCAGTTTGTCCGGATCGTACATCGTATCCCAAGGCTCGGGAACCAAATATTCGGGATGCGGGTCGAAGAAGCTGGACCATAAGAAGAAGCTTTCGTCCCTATTCTTGAACTTCTCGAGCTGCGCGTTCGTGCGGTCCGCGATCCATGTGTTGTAATGATACTCCTCCGGTATCGGCCATTTGTAGGTAATCGACGGATCCATCGTGCCGGTAGGCGGGAGGAAATAGTCTCTCCAGTTCGCGCAGCCCTTCTCTTCCATCCACAGGGCGTAATGCTGCCCGACATGCGCCTCATTCGTATGGTTGCGGGCCAATTCCACATGATCAAATCCGTAAAACGAATCCTCGAACTTGCTCCACATCTCCAAATCCTGCAGCACCGGATACGCCTCTAAGGACGGATATTGCTCCGTCGAACGCAGCGGCTGGAAATGCGCCTTGCCAATGAGCGAGGTTTGGTAGCCCGCCTTCTTAAAATCTTCTCCGACCGTATGGCGGTCCTCCAGCAGCTTCGTCCCGAGCGTCCAAGCTCCATGCTGGCTCGGATACATGCCGGTAATGATCGAGGCCCGGCTTGGTGTACAGGTTGGATTCGGGCAATAAGCCCGAGTAAAGGTCGTGCCCTCGCGCGCGAGTCTATCTAAATTCGGGGTATGCACCTCTTGATTAAATGCGCCGATCGTATTCCAATGCTGCTGATCGCTCGTGATTAATAAAATGTTAGGTTTTTTCATGCGATTGCCCCCTCCTCTACTCCATAGTATACTGTCGGAAAGGCAATTATCCCATGTTCTAATATCAGGTTGCTTTATCATTTTGTTAGGTTCCGACACTCTCTTAGAAAGAAGCTGAAATGATGCCGCTACACGACTACGGGCATGAATGGGCTGAATTTCTCTATCATACGCCAAGCGAGTGGGAGACCGGCGGACAGGCTTGGGCAGTACGGGGCGGCCAAAGCACGACGAAGCCCGGTTATCACGTGGGTCCCAAACGAATGGACTGCTTCAGCATCCATATCATCAGAGAAGGCACGCTCCACTTTATTAGCGGCGATCAGGCTTTCGCGGCGAATAAGGGAGACTTATTTTGCATGTTCCCCGGCCGCACCTATACCTACTATAGAGAATCGGCGTGCATGGAGCTTCAGCTCTCATGGCTGGCTTTCGACGGACCCGGCTGTCTCCCCCTGCTCCAAGAGGCGGGAATAGAACCGGATGCGCCCTGTTTATTAAAAGCCTGGAGCCCCGCCCTTCAAGACGCCGCCGATTCCTTATTTGTGCTGATGCGGGAATACACAGCCGGCGGCATGCAGCAATCCCTGGAAATGCAAGGCGCGCTCATGCGCTTTTTCTCCGCTCTCGTCAAGAAATCCGGCAGCTCCCAGCCGCGTTCCCTTCAATGGGTGGAGCAAAGCCTCCAGCATATTGAGCTGCACGCTGCGGAAGGCATAACCGTCGAGCAGCTGGCGGCAATGGCCGGTCTTAACCGCAATTACTTTTCGACTGCCTTTACGCAGCAGACCGGCATGACGCCCTTGCAATGCATCACGAACGTCCGGATCGCAAAAGCCAAAAAGCTGCTCGCCGAAACAGCGGCAACGGTTACCGAAATCGCTTATTCGCTCGGCTATTCCAATGTGTTCGCCTTTACGCGGGCTTTCACCCGCTTCTGCTCCATCAATCCCACTCAATATCGGGAACAGTTCAAATTAAAACAGCAACAGCCAAGGACGTGAAAACAAAGTCCTAGACTATTGCTGTTTCGTTGAGCCAATATGGCTTAAATGATTAAAACTTACGTTTATGATAGGGGAGACCCTCTCCATCTTCACAGTAGGACTTGAGACTATAAAGGAAAATAGCCCAGTTGTAGTTACAGGAGCGATAGAAGGGCGTTACTTCCCTCCAGTCCGTATGACGCAGCGTAATAAAAGACTTCCCGTTTTTCTCTTGAATATCAAAGGAAATATACGTTCCAATCCATTCTGGATCCGAATCTATACACTGCCACACGACTTTTTTATTCGCGATTAATTCTTCTATTCTCATCTTCGTTATGTCATGGCTGCCGAATCTAAATTCATTAATCAGACCAATCTGGTTATGAATAATGAGTTCATTGGTCCATATTTCTGACAGCCCATCAGCGGTGGTTAAAGCTTCATACACGTTCGACGCCGGAACGCGTACGGTTTGCAAGTGCTCGATATTTACCATGCCTTGCTCCCTTCTAAATGCAAAAATTTATGTTTGATGATTATATTAGTACATGATGCATCCATTTGTTTCTTTTGGATTGCTATGTTGCAGTCATTAGCAATGATTTGCTCCATACTGCCCTACAGCAAGCTTGCTTGGTTCTGATTGTCGACAGCTATTAGTAACGAAAGCATTAAGCAACCTATTAAAAAAACTTTTGCACACCACTTTTATTTGAGTGGCATGAAACTTATGATAGTCTAGTCAATCTAAATTAAAGGGATAATTTGGAGGGAGTTATGATTTTAGTCAGTTCTTGTTTGGCCGGATTAAAGGTACGATATAACGGTACGCATCGTTTAGATGATAGAGTGGCTAAATTAATCGAGGAAAATAAAGCCGTTGCGGTCTGCCCTGAATTGCTTGGAGGATTTTCAACCCCAAGGGAGCCTGCTGAAATAATTGGAGGAGACGGGGACGATGTACTGGATGGAGTGGCCAAAGTTGTGGAGAAATCGGGAAAAGATGTTACCGAGCTTTATTTAAAGGGAGCCTATGCTGCTTTAGAAATCGCTAAAAATATTAACGCAACATTAGTTGTTCTAAAAGAGAATAGTCCGTCCTGTGGAAGTTCAACGATTTATAATGGGGAGTTTAAAGGCAATAAGGTTGCGGGAAATGGAGTTACTTCATCCTTACTCAAAAGAAATGGATTTAAAGTCGTTTCAGAAGAACAATTTGTTGATGACCTCCTTTGAATACGCCGCTGTTGAAGACTTCGTTAGAAAGAATGGGGAGACCCCTAATAAAACAGGGTCTCCTTTATTTAAAATTGCGAGGTGACGAGCTTCACCTCCGGAAAGCGGCTATCCGCTCCTTTCATTAAGATTCCGCCTTTATTTTTGAGATACATATCGAAGAAATCCAGCATATAGGCATTGATAACGGAGTTCGCTCTTTCTGGCACTATCTTCCCTGTAATACCCAGCAGCTTAAAAGTCGGGGAAATGAACTGTACGTCAGCAAAATTCAGATGCTCCGCATTATCGATATAAAGGACTTGTCCCCCTGCCTCGACCGTTTCGCGCATCCGCTCAAGCTCCACTTTTTTATCCGCCGTTACTTGATCCTCCCACTCTCTTGTTGAGCCCATACGGTTAAGCTCTGCATCCGTGTAGACCCGGTTATCCATCACCATTGTTAATTGTTCGAAATAGCTTTCCGAGTTGATGAACAAAAATGGCTTTTGCAGCCCCTCTTTTTCACGCAGACGATAGAGCCCTCCATCAAGGTCTATTCCTACCGCAATGCGCGGATCGTAAGAAGCATCATAGGCCGTCGCTCCACCGATAGAATGACCGAACACCCCGACATGACCGAGATCAATCCTCCCTTGCAGTTGACTTGGAATCTGCCCCGATTGGATGAGCTCGAATTGGTCCAGCACAAACGCCACATCGTCGGTTAACACTTTTCCTAACTTGTCGCGATTCCCTCTTTCCGTCGGATAATCATGGTCGGGAGAGAATAAATCGTCAGTTGTGCTGGTCGTGATCCGACCGTCCGGAAACTCGGTTGCAAATGTATTGTAGGTGTGGTCGATCACGGCTACGATATATCCATGACTCGCGAGATTTTCGGCATGCGACGTGTGAAGGAGCCTGGAAGAGCCGTTGCCCGGATTCGCAAGGATCAGCGGGTATGATGTCTGTGCCGGAGAGATTTCAGCATCCGCATAAGCATGACTGGATACATATTTCAGGTGTTGAAATGTAAACTCAGGAAGGCCATAGTTGGCAGCCATATAACGTAAAATCGAGGGATTGGGAATAAAGGGAGCGTATTGGCCGGTGCCTGCTTGAGCTGGATACCATACCTGAACCATCAACTCTCTCTTACTATGTCCGGCAACGCCAAAAATCTCTTCCCTATTTGTATCCACGAGATGAAAAGTTTGTGTTCCTACCTTAAAATTGCCTGTCGGCTCAGGTAGTTTAAACACCGGAAAAGCATACATGAGCCCCGCTGTGACGACCAGCAAGACCGCTATAGCGGCATAAATTGAGCCCGACACGATTCTGGGGATTTTTTGGGGGCTTCTTTTATTCAAATAGCGATAACCCGAAATGGCCAAATACATGATCGTTATACAATATAGGAATAAGAGCTGGACTCTGTATCCTTCCGCCGTCCAATGAATGATCAGCAAAAGCGTGGCGGTCCCGCTTACAACGAAGACTGGAATTTTACGCCGTCCTTTTTTCAATAGAACGGTTAAGGCAAACAAGCCGATGTTGGACAACAAAAGCAACAGTTCAAACACCCTCATCTTGATTCCTCCTTTAAAAAAATCTCTATTTTGTTTGCTCCAATGTTATCCTGTCAGGCAGGCCTAAGCTATCGATTTCCCTTACACGGTCTTACAATTTTGTAAGGCGATTACTGAACGTATAATCATGAAGAGGCAACTACTCCAGTCGGTCTTGCAGTCCCCATTTCTGTCCATCCCGAAATATTGCTTTTCCTTTAATGAACGTAAAAAAGGAGCTGCCTTTACGGCAACTCTACGCTATCGTCCATACCAAATAAAAAAGCCCCGATAATGAGTCGGGGTCAATGTCCAAGCCCTGAATGTAGGTGAAGCGACGGCGCGGTTACTCGCAAGTCATGGCGCTCATGTCGTCATTTGGCGCCAGATGCTTGGACGATTCCGGCGCCCGCCATAGCCCGCGCGATAACTTATGCTATTGAGCTGCCGCCAGATTGCGGAATGAGCGGCTGTCCAAGTCAGAAAGACCGGACCGCGCCCGGACCGCCTTTCTATACTTTCCCCCCTTGTTACCTGTGTTTAGGAACGATCATTTTATCTTTGCAAACATATTTAAACTTCGTATTCAGTTTATCCGGTCCGGCTTTCTTCAGCAGCTTAAACACATGTTCATTCAGCCTTCTCACGCGCTTCGGAATAGGCACGCAGATATAGCCAGGATGATGTTCTTGATCGCAGCACGGACAGCATCCTCCCTTTCTCGATGTAAAACCCGCAGCGTTGTTCGATACGGATAGGAAGGCATTGGCTCCTCCCATTGCCATTGCCATAGGAACCGCGCCGACGTTCTCGCGGATGACCCGGCTTTGACTGGCTACGTTGCACTGCGCAGCGTTAATAAACGGATTACTTGAAGGGATGAACGGGAACATAATATTATTCGGATTGTCGTTATGGGCTTCCCCCGGGTTCGAGGGATCGTTAATCGTAAAGCTGTTCGAGTTATTATTCAAAAAGCGTCCAAATAGAACATGTCCCGCTTCATGCGCCAATGCGTAGGTATCGATAGCATCGTCGCTCATGACGCAATGGCCAACAATACGGAAATCTGTTGTGTCGGTAAAACTGTCAAATTGCGGACCAGCATTGCCGATCGCACCCGAGCTTAGGGTTGGCCCGCTCACATAAACGACGTAGATTGCTACCGCATTGTTCGTCGCCGCTTTCGACTGCGAGATCAGATTGATGACTCTGGGATCGCTAATACCAGGCACGGTGTTTGCTTCCAAAGTCACGTCATCCCGGAATATAATCTGCAAGTTGTTAAAATTGATATTGCAGCTTACTCCCGGAAAGAAACCTGTGCTCCATACCGCTGTCGCTCTTGCAATATCATTCGTGACCCTCGCCAGGCGCAATTCAGCCGTTTCGCTTGACCTTGCGCCTCTTGTAAATATACTAACTACATCAACAGTCGCCATTCTTTAACGCCTCCTTTAGGAAATCTGAAAGGTTGTACACTTTAGAAGATGCAGAGCGTTCAAGAATGGCTTGGACATATGGACACGCCATTTCATCCATTTTTACAAAGTTACTTTAATGAAACAGGGAGCAGGCCGCCGCGGCGCTGCTCCCTGTTCTGTCGTGTGGCTCATTTTTCAGCGTACCTTGATTCCACACGGCTTTTAGAATCGCCACACGGCAGCCCTCATAAAATAAGTATTAGACTGACCCTTGAAATCAAAGAAGCGACAGCCAGGGACGAGAAAATCAAGTCCTAGGCTGTCGCTTTTTTTCATTGAACTAAAGTCTCCGTTAGCGTAACAGAAAACGTGTAAGAAAACTGTCACGTCCATTTATTTAATAACCTAAGCTCCCCCTTCTCAGGGGAACCTACAGCACCTCATGACATTGCCAGTCTTGGTAAAACGCACAGGCGCGTTCTAATTGTGAACTCCATAACCAACGCATGTTTGTGCGTTCTTCCGGATTTATGCACCATGAAGCTGCGATATAGAAGCACTGCAAAGCTGATAACCTGTAATCGGACAATGCCATTTCCCACGTGTAGTCCTTTACTCCAAATTCAATTAGTGAATTGAAATATGCGTTCAGCACGTAATACTCAAGCATTCGACGGTACTCTGGATCCCACCACAAGACCATCATATAAGACAAATCACTCGGTCCAACCCAGTTTTGTAGCGACCATTCGAATGGCTGCCGATCAATTAAATAAATGCCCTTAGACGAGTCGTCCTTCTGAGATAATATGTTACCGGGATTAACATCGCCATGGATCAATGTGAGTGGTCCGCCAGACGAAAGTCGTCTCGCCATCGCGTCGGGATGCCTTTTGAATACGTCCGACACGACATCGCTTTGGGGTATTGTTCCGCTGTCATCTTGAAGTGCTTCGAGCATAGGCCCTAACCCTACACTCATATGCCCCAAATACCGTGCCAACTGACTTTGGTCGGCGGCGTCATACCCTGCAGTTTGAAGGCGGTCTGTACCCCAGTAATAACTGTGAAGTTTTGCCAATGCTCTAGCTGCCGTCTTACCATACTCTAACGTAGGAGTAATGCCCCAATTATTTCTATGGGTGTTCGTCAAGTCTTCCAGTAAGAGATGATAGGAAGAGTGTTCATAACAAGCATCATAACAAGTCGGAATTGGGACACCGCACAATCCTAAGTAGTCTTTCGTGTAATAGTCGACTTCCGAACGACCAAATGCGCCTCCGGTACACAGCTTCAAGAATAAACTTTCCGGAGAGTCACCAACAGCCCCTTCATATACCAAATGAATCCGATACGCCTTTGAGTTGTCAGCACCGAGCTGTTCCAAGCGGTAGTCGGTCAGACGTGTTTCACGCTCGAGACTGCCAGCGCGATTTAAGCAGGAAATGATATAATTGAGATTTAATTGCAAAGAATCTGTAGGATCGGTAATTACGCAGTTTGTCATTTCTCACATGCTCCTGGTTCAGATTGGTAGGGGGAGGCGTTTTTTTGTGTTGCCGCACGGACGACTAAGCTTAACGCTAGACTTCCTCCAGTTTCTTTAAATTATAAAATAAAAGACAGCAGAGTGTTTGGTAAATAACGATTATGATTAAACTATCCTGCCAGTTACTTCAACGAGCAAACTACGATTTATCCTCTGGTCTAATCCTGCGAATAAGCGAGCATTCGTGAAAAAACTGCATCGTACCGAGGGAGCTTTATGGGGCGTTGCCGTTCTAATATTTTATTTTTCAGTCCATTTTCTTTAAACACTTGATACAGCAGTGAACAACCCTTCTGACACCCCGCTCAGTTCTGAATACGGCTTAACGCAACGGTCTCCGTTCGCGAAGCTCCCGCTTGATCGCAAAGTCGATTATGTTACCATACCGGTCGGTTTCAATGTGGCAGCATCCCGTCAATTTTCTTCGAATTCGCTCACGACCTCGTTGAATCCGCGACTTGGTGCCCGATAGAGAGATTCCTAGCTGTTCGCTGATTTGTGGAAGAGATCGTCCGTGAAGCTGAAGCAAGAGTGCCTCCCGATATGTTTGCGACAAATGCTTAATGGCATCATGCATGCATCGGAGCACCTCGTGTGATGTATCGTCCAGTCCATCGATAGCCTGATTTGGCTCCTCGTGCCGTTCGATTTCGGCCAAGGGGAAAATATTGGAGGCATACTGTCGAAAGTAGTCTATCGTGCAATTTCGTGCAATTCGGTACAGCCAGTTCATCATCTTGTCTTTATCAACCAGCTGGTCGAAATTGGCGTAGGCCCTCAGGAACGTGTTTTGAACGATATCGTCAACGGCAGAAGGGCAATTCACCTTGCTTGCAACAAAACGTCGAATAGGTTCATACAATTCGCACCACTGTTCGTTTGGATTGTGTGTCATCCCACAGTATCCTTTCTGCAAAATTTGTGCGTCCGTTTTGTAGAAGGACCGTCATTTTTATTGTAATCAAATTGACAGAAAGGGGGAAGAGAACATGAACGGACGGTAGTAGCTGGAAAATAGCCGAAAATTCAGATCAAATCGGAGAATCGAGGAGGATATTCGATGGATTATACGTTTTTGGGAAGATCAGGACTTAGAGTGAGCCGTTTGTGTTTGGGGACGATGAATTTCGGCGTCGACACAGACGAACAGACGGCATTTCGCATTATGGATGAAGCGTTGGACGCCGGAATCACATTTTTCGATACGGCCAATGTATATGGCTGGGGGGAGAATGCCGGGCGGACGGAAACGATTATCGGCCGCTGGTTTACCAAGGGCGGCCAACGACGGGAAAGGGTTGTTCTGGCGACTAAAGTTTACGAACCCATCGCGAACCCGCTTGACGGGCCTAATGATGTCAGAGGGTTATCGCTCTACAAAATTAGACGTCACTTGGAAGGATCCCTCAGACGGCTGCAGACCGATCATGTGGAATTGTATCAGATGCACCATATCGATCGGCGTACACCCTGGGAGGAATTGTGGGAAGTATTCGAAGCGCAGGTTCGTTCCGGCAAGGTCGATTATATCGGTTCCAGCAATTTTGCAGGCTGGCATCTGGTGAAGGCGCAGTCGGCAGCCAGGGAGCGGAAATTCATGGGACTGATCAGCGAGCAGCATAAATATAATTTGCTCGAGAGGCTTCCCGAGCTGGAAGTGCTGCCTGCGGCGCAAGATCTGGGCATCGGCGTCATTCCGTGGAGTCCGCTTGCAGGCGGACTGCTCGGCGGACGTGCGTTATCTGCAAATAGAGGGATTCGGACATCCGCGCTGACAGAACGAATAGAGAGGCATCATGCGAAGCTCGAGAAGTATTCCGCATTATGTCGGGAGCTCAGTGAATCCGAGTCCAATATCGCACTTGCGTGGTTACTTGAAAAACCCGTCGTGACGGCACCTATTATCGGGCCGCGCACGGTCGTGCAATTGAGGGAGGCATTGCGTTCGGTTGAGATTCGACTGAGCGCGGACGTGCTTAAAGAGCTGGATGAGATTTTCCCCGGACCCGGCGGGGAGGCGCCTGAGGCGTATGCTTGGTAAAATCAAGATGATCATTCTAAATTAACCGCTGACATATAATCAACTAAACGTTCAAAGCACTGGCGGGCTATGAACGAAAAAATACGATCATATCACGAAATGTTCGGTGAAAATAAAGATTTTTAAATTGAAGAATCGTCAGCTTTTGAAAATTAGTTTTAGATAGAACCATTTATATAGCAGCGGCAGTCCGTCATAGACTGCCGCTGTTGTCATTCAACTAGCGTTCCCCGATAGTTTAATGATCTACTTCGCTATGAACGCTTCAACCATGGTTAGATATTTTTTTCATTAGAAGCCTTATATAGTCATGCCAGATAATGATTAGTGCGCCAACACCAAACAGAATACATAATGACCCAAGCCAATAATTACTGCTTAAATCTATTTTATAATTTTCTGGTGTAAACGATCCTGCCGCTGCCGCCTGATATGCTGCAAAACCTAGTTTGGGAACAAGAGCATCTATTAAATTTGTTATGAATTGGATGGCTACGCCAAATAGAATAAATAATAAAGAAAAAATTGTCCAGACTTTACGCATGCTATCCCCCCTTCCACAACACGCATAAATTTTACCACATTTACCACCAAACCACATAACGATAAATCTGAAAACAATTTCCGTGCTAAACTGCCAAATGGCTTAATACATGCCGTCAGTCTAAAACTTTATTTTCCGGTCTAACACTTTATTTTTCAGTCTACAACTTTATTTTCTCGATACAATTGGAAACTTGGGCGTTTACCAATCATTGCGGTGTTCGATCGATATTGTATATGATTGCACGGTAAAGAAAATCC
Source organism: Paenibacillus nanensis (assembly GCF_003583765.1). GTDB lineage: Bacteria > Bacillota > Bacilli > Paenibacillales > Paenibacillaceae > Pristimantibacillus > Pristimantibacillus nanensis. The sequence goes on along the minus strand of NZ_QXQA01000016.1, from coordinate 51,068 downwards.
GCTAAATCTTCACGGCTAAATTGATGAAAATAGTTTTGGAAGCGTGCATCGAATTTGTAAGTATGGGCAATGCATTTCAATACCTCTGCATCGCACGCCGTGAATTGCATTAAATACTTTTTCCACTCCTCGATTAATCGCTGAACTTCATTGGAGGAAGGAGGCTGACCGATACAAGTCGCAATTTGTTTGAATAGCTCCTCCATCTCGGCGAACCGTTCCTGTTTTTCGTCCTGCGATAAAGTTTCCAACGTTTCGTTATACACTTTATACGCCTCTGTCTCTCCATACAGGAATTTCGCTTCATTGGCATACTGCTCTTTCAACGGCAGCACGGAAGAATTGTTGAAGAGCAGCAAATCGCTAATATCCTTCCCCGAAGCAAATTCATCGAGAGCCGCCATAATCGTTTCTAGTCTTTGTTTTTTCATCAATAGGGCATGTCTCTGCTGCATTGCGATTTGTTTCTGCTCTTGCTTGGTCAGCTTTATAATATCCGCAATCTCTTTCAAGGAAAAATCCAATTCCCTCAAAAACAAAATGGTTTGAAGCTTTTCCAAACTGCTTCGTTCATATAGGCGATACCCGTTGTCCGTCAGGTGAGTCGGTTTAAATAAATCGATTCTATCGTAATAATGCAAGGCTCTCGTAGTAATACCCGTAATCTGAACAATATCTTTAACCGCTAATAATGGTTTCTTCATTCCAGAATCCTTCTACTTCTTCTAGTATTTGAGCAGCAGGCGTTATTGTGGCCTCGAAGATCGTTCTTCCTGTTTTTCTTAAATAATACTGGATTAAATAATAGCCGCAAGCGTAGCCGGCGCTGTAAGGCATATTGACCGGTTTAAAGTTCTGAAGTTCCGCGATCTCGTCGCCGTAAAGATACGGAGCAATTTGATCAAAGCCCGTTAATTGCAATTGTTCTCGAAGCGCAGGCTTTATGCGGCTGTTAAGCGTTTCTGCGTTTGTTTTCGTTACCCACGGGCCGAGCAGTTCTTCTCCGAACATGAACGTGACGTAGTTTTCGGCCAATCCTTCGCTTACAATCAGCTCGCCCAAATTAACGGTGTGATCCCACTGAATAAATTGATATCGCACATTGTGATTGCATTCGTGCGCAAGCGCAGCCTTCATTCGAGGAATCGTGTACTCATTTGGCAGGATTGTACCCCAGATAAACCCGGGAATGCCCCCAAATCCGCTATAGCCTTCGTTTATAGTTAAGGCCCGGCTGTCCGGATTCCCCAACTGAAGGGTAAACAAGTATTCGGAAACGGGAAGACTAATTTGATGTTCATGAAATAGATTTAGGCTTTGCCTGACCGCGTTCTCGCACTCTAACCAAAAAGCATCTGACGAAATCAACTCGATCTCAGATGAAATCTGTCCGGTAATCTGATCGGGGGAGCGATGCATCATGCTATTAAACGCAATAACGTCAAAACCATTTGCCTCATCCGCTCTAAAAGGAATCTGTTGAATTTGCCACTGTTTCATAAAGGGAGCCATCATTTCGTTTCTGAACAATTCAAGCTTTTCCTCAGGCGAAGCCTGAGCAACTTTTTGATAAATATGATCCGAGCGCAATGTTCGAATGTTCATGCCTCTCACTCCTAGTTATGTTTTCTTAGAGTGCATTATGAACTATGACCTAACGTCATAGTCAAGAGCTTTAAGGCAAATACTGAAAATTAGGCGTATGGCACCCAGCCAGATCCCCCCAAGAGCTCATAAAACGCCGCCCAACAGCTTAACGAGGCAGCCGATTTTCCGGCTGCCTCGTCAGTCAATCAACCTTCCACTATAAATGTCTCAGCTTTTCCGGATTGGCGACATTATAGATCGCTTCGATCTTATGATCCCGGTATGCAAATGAATAAACATATTGCATTCCTCCGCCCAAACGTATGAGGATTCCGGGGAGCCCGTTTACCATGAGGAACGAAAACGTCATTTTACCCGCATGCATGTTGATCAAATTTTGATGCAAATGCAGCACGCGCATGGATCCGACAACAGGCACTTGCGCCGCTCTTACCTTGCCTCCGCCGTCCGAGTAGAACACAACATTTTCGCTGACCAATTCAAGAAGCCTTGTTGTATTTCCTTGCAGCAGTGAATGCACAAACTCTTTAATCTTTTCTTCCGCAATGGAAACCGACGGTTGTTGGTCCGGATCGAAATGGATGCTTTTTTTGGCGCGGTGGAAAATTTGCCGGCAATTCGCGCTGTTTTTCCCGACGATATCGGCAATCTCTTCAAACGAATAATGAAAAATCTCGCGAAGAAGAAAAACCGCTCTTTCCGTTGCACTCAATTGCTGCAGAAGCAGAAGATAAGCCGTGGAAATCGACTCCGACCGTAAATACCGATTGGATGGATCGTTGTCCGAAGCCCCTTTTTCAATCAGGGGCTCCGGAAGCCATGGACCGACGTACATTTCCCGTTTTTTGGCGGACGAGCGCAAGAGATCAAGACAACGATTCGTTACGATTTTGTATAAAAACGCCCTTTCGTTTCGAATGGCCCCGGCGTCAGACAGTCCGTCATAGCTCATAAAAGCATCTTGCACGATATCTTCCGCATCCATGACGCTGCCGAGCATTCGATAGGCTAACGAAAACAGCTCCGTTTTATAACGTTTATATAATTCCTCTGTGCTCATAATAGGCATTCCTCTCCTTACCCTCAAGGGAGAGCATGTGTTGTATGGCTCTTTTGGCGCTTGCCGTCGCGGCATCGGCCAATACTTCACCGTGCGACGCCCATTCTCCTGCTACATACAATCCTTGTATTTCCGGGACAGCGGGCCCCGGATTCTCAAGACGTTTCATATGCATAAAGTCGTGGCAAACCGTTATTTTAGGAAGGTATTGCTTGACAGTCAATTCTTCCCGCCATCCCGGCTGCATCAAGTCCAGCACACCCTCCAGCTCTTGTAAATCTTTATCCGGATCCGTGTCTTTCCCTTGGTACTTGATGAGCGAGATGACTTGCGCGCCGTCGTCGCTTAGATGAGCCGCACGCGATTGATTGGTAAGAAATACGGTCTGATCGATCCCGTACGCAAATTGTTGTTTAGGCTTGGAGAGTCGCTTCAAGGCTACATCCAGGCATGCCGCTGTGACCTCAATCGCTTGTTCTTTCCAGGTATGGAGAGCGGTCTTTTCTGCAAAGGGCACCAGCTTATGCGCGATAGAAGGTGCCGTGGCAAGGATAACATAATGCGTATCGATTTGCGCTCCGTCTTCACAGAGTACCTGCCTTACGATCCCGCCTCGGATATCGATGGACGAGACTTTGGTGTTGGTTAAAAACCGCACTCCCAGACCGGACGCCTTTTTATGCAATTCCTCGATTAATTCGCCCCAGCCGCGGTCCAGGTACAACGCCCCTTTAAGAGCATTCTGCAGTTGTCTCAGCGCGGGACCCGCAGCTGGCAAATCCGGCCCGACCACAAAGCTGGCGGTTCGAAGCAGCGAATAAAAGATATGGCGCACCATGGGATCCCGCAAATTCCCTTCTACCCATTCGCGGACACTGATCCTGTCAAATTGACGAGTATCCGCTTTTGAAAGCTTCATGAGACACGAAGCGAACTCCATCTTTCCCTTCCAAGACAAAAGCGGAGTTGTAAACAAGGATTTCATATCGGAAGGCAAGGTGCTCAATTTCCCTTTCCAAATGCCATAAGCGAAAGCCGAAGGCTGCTTTCCTTGCAGGGTCAATCCCAGCTCCCGGAAAGTCGCATACGCATCCCCCTGGTACAAGGCATGCGCGCCCAAATTAAAGTAAGCCCCTTTCTTCTTGTTGGAAACGGCACGGCCCCCTAAGCGATTCTGTTTTTCGATCACCACCGTTTGTTTCCCGGCTTTGGCTGCGTAAATAGCAGCGGTTAAACCCGCAATTCCTCCACCAACCACGACCACATCAACCTTTTGCATCGTTCATCATCCCTTCGCAATTTTTACCTGTATGACGGGGAAGGGATGTGAAGTGTGACAAATACGCAAAAAAAATTTAAGGGAAAATCTCCTCGTCTAACCTGTCTCCTCGCTGCCTGTCATGTCAAGTTTGAAGGCCGTCCTTCACTTCCCTTCCATGTCGGCCGCTAAACCGTTTAATCGCATCCTCGGTCACCGGCTCGAAGAGGTTAAGAAGGTTGCCGTCGGGATCGCGGAACAGCATAGAACGGTTCCCCCACGGCATCATGGTCGGTTCCATTACCCAATTATCGACAAATGGCTTCAAGCGCACATATTCGGCCTCGACATCGTCGACGCGGAACTCAATAATGACAGTGCGATTATTGGCCCCCACTGCGGAACCAGCGCCGAATAGCTGCGCAGTCTGGGAGTGGCCGATTGCAAGGGTGCATGATGGCACTACGAGTTCGGCAAATACGGGCGCGGGTCGCTCCGCCGGTACCCTCAGGACCTTCTCATAGAACTCGACGAGACGATCCACGTCGTCAGTCATGATACGAACAGAAGCGAAAATCACAAAATATCATCCTTCCTGCTAATAATTGGTTTGGCTGTGTCCTTTACATTTGCATGTCCAATTATAAAAAAACGCTACTGACAACGTTATGTCAGTAGCGTTTCAGCATGTTATGGACTTCATCACGAATCCGATCTCGCAACGACTCAGGTTCTAGTACGATTACGCCCGCTCCCCAGCCAAGCACCCATTGCAGCAATTCATCCAACTGACGAACGCGTAAGGCCACATCCAATCCATCCTGATGCTCTTTCATATCCTCTATGTAATGATAGTTCGATTCCTTCACCTTCTCTGCGATATCATGGTTAAATCGAAGCCATACTCGCAAGTAGCGATCGTCTAAAGGGGTATACTCCCTTAAGTCGAAATGCTCCGGGAGCTCGAATCGTTCGTCCAGCTCGATAAGCTCAGCCATTCGAGACAACCGGAAATGACGGATGTCTTGGCGTAGATCACACCGGGCCACAAGCATCCAAGCCCCCTCAATGAGTACAAGGCCATAAGGAGCGGCGGTACGTTCGCTGTGGCGGCTCCCCGCGGAATCCGCCATTCTTTTGGAATAATGAAATCTGATCTTTCGCCCATCTAATAGAGCCCGACGGATCTTTCCGAGATTTTCCCTTTCATTGGACGGCGCCTCCTGTGTGCCAGGAGAAAGTAAACGCAGCGACTTGCGTATACGGGAGGTCTCACTGCGGATACCGTCTGATAAGGTGACCTCGATTTTCTTCCTAGCAACATTAGCTCTATCACGATAATCATCATCAAATCGCTGCTCGATAAATTCTGTTCCTATAAGCAAGGTCACGGCTTCCTCTATTGTAAAACGGATCGGAGGCAGGAAATAGCCCTCCATTAAGGAATATCCGGTGCCCGTAGTGCCTGTAATCGGAACGCCGGCTTCGCTGAGCGCCTGAATGTCGCGATAGATGGTCCTCACACTGGTTTCAAATCGTGCAGCCAAATCTTCTGCACGTGCCACTTGCCTGCCTTGCAGTTCCAGCACGATGGCCAACATGCGATCTGTTTTGTTCATTGACAGCTCCTCTTTAATCGGCGTATGGGAATCCAACGATCTCGTACATTGTATCTATAACTTAACCTCTGAAGTGAACCCCAAGTCAAGCCTAAATAAAATCATCACCTGCTACTTAATAAAGGCAGCGAATCCCGATTAATGGATTCACTGCCTCTGCTGTTTCCTAGACGCTCGTAACCACGCGGAAGCCGCAGTGGCCGCTTGAGCTGTCCGGCGTATTTGAATTTCGAGCCGCCACCCTGTAACGGTTGCAATAGGACCGATGGCATAAATAAGAGCCGCCCCGCATCGATCTTCTCCCTGTTTCCGCCGTATACATCGGATTCACCTTCTCCGTCTGGCGGTGATAGCCCGGGCTGAACCAGTCCGCGCACCATTCCCATACGTTGCCCGACATATTATAAAGGCCGTATCCGTTCGGTTCAAACGCGTTAACCGGCGCCGTGCCGATGTATCCGTCGCTGCCGTGATTTTTGACTGGAAACTTGCCTTGCCAGATGTTGCACTTGTGCTTGCCGTCCGGGTGCAGGAGATCTCCCCAAGGATATCGTTTCCCTTGGAGTCCGCCGCGCGCGGCAAATTCCCATTCCGCCTCAGTGGGCAGTCTCGTCCCCGACCATTCGCAAAACGCGGCCGCGTCATGCCACGAAATATGGACGACGGGATGGTCCATCCGCTCCTTCACGCTGGAATCCGGTCCCTCCGGCCGCCTCCAGTCGGCGCCTTCAATGGCAAGCCACCAGGGAGTCCCTTGCGCGGCGCCCGCCTGCTTGCCCGAAGTCTCTTCCGGCACCAGCTGATGAAATACGTAGGACCAGCCGAATTTCTCCGCTTCCGTTACATAGCCGGTTGCCTCCGTAAAAGCTTGAAATTGCGCGTTCGTCACCGTGTATGCGGAGATGCGGTACGGAGCAAGCTCCACCTCGCGCACAGGGCCTTCGCCATCGTTCGGAAACCCCTCCGCGTCATTCGTCCCCATCTGGAATTTCCCGCCGGGCAGGCTCACCCACTCGATTCGCAGTTCGGAAGTCCCGGCTTTATCCGTTCCAGCAGCCTGCGGTATTGGCTGAAACGGCTGTATGGCAATGTCGATTTGTTGTCTGCTTGCCGAGCAGCAAGCTTTCGGATGCGGGTTCATACGGGTCTCCTCCAGCTAAAATAAAATAATGCCGACCGCGCCGGACGCGGCGATAACGGCGATCGGATGAAGCTTATACTTGTACATGGCGTACAAGCTGCCCGCGCAGATCGCGAGCGTCGCGCAGGTGGCCCACGTTATGGCGCCTTCTTTCCCGTTCAGAAAGCCAAAATGAATGGCGGCGTAAAGGATGAGGCCTGTTACGATCGGCCGCAGACCGTAGAAGGTCGAACGGAACCATATGCTCCATTTTAACCGATAAAAGACCGCCGCTAAAAGAATAACCGCAAGCAGCGACGGTAAAATCATGCCGATCGTGGACATGAGCGCCCCGCCAAGACCTGCCGTCTTATAGCCGATTAAGGTTGCGCTATTCGTGGCGATCGGCCCCGGCGCCATCCCGGCGATCGAGATGGCATCCTCATATTCCGATGCGTTCAACCAGCCGTGGGACGATACCTCGTACTCAATAAGCGGAATGACCGCGTAGCCGCCGCCGAACGACACGATGCCGATTTTCAAAAAAGTGATAAATAATTCCCAAAGCACGGCGTCTGCCTCCGATCATTAGATGAAATATTCCGGCTCCAGCAGCTGAGGGGATGTCGCGGCGCCTTTCCGTTCCGTGCTAACCTCGATGCCGAACCATTGCTTCCCCTTCACCACAATGATTCCGACAGCCGCCCCTAGCAAAATGACATAGAACGGATTAATATCGGTCATTATCAAAAGCAGCAGAGCCGCGACCGTCACACAGGTCGTGGCGACATCGAAAATCGCCGCCTTCGCCATGCGGTATGCGGCCATCAGAATCAGCGCGATGACGGCCGCATGAACGCCTTTTAACGCGGCCGCAACCTTCGGTTCATCCCGCCATGTCAAATAGGCCAAGCTAAGCATGATTACGATGACGAAGGTGGGCAGCGTCATGCCCGCAATGGCTGCGACAGCTCCCCAAATCCCCGCCTTCCGGTAACCGACGAACGCGGCTGTATTGACGCCGACTCCGCCCGGCGCGGTGCTGGCCAAGGACAAAATTTCCGCCATCTCCTCTTCCTTCAGCCATTGCCGCTTCTCGACACATTCCCGTTCAATGACCGGCATCATGGCATAGCCGCCGCCAAAGCTGGATGGACCGACCTTAAGGAAAGTCCAGAAAAGCCGCCCCAGCTCCTTTATCGTATCGATAGGTAAACCCACGAGATCGCCTCCTATATGTACTATCATAACATGTTCTATTCATTTTGGAATAAAGTCTTTTTAATGATCGATATAAAAATGGCTTATATCGTCATTTCCCCTAGAAGGTTATCGCCTATTTCGTTAATTTTCGTTAATCTTTATTCCAAATTGAATTTATGTTGGAGTGCCGATAGTCATGAGCATGGAACTGCGGTATAATCATGTTGTAATTCCGAGTAGTAAACTTATATTTAAAAAAGTAGGGGAATTCATGAAAAGCGAAGGCAGCCTTTCATCCAATAAAAAGCTGGTGTACCGGCTCATTGCCGAACAAGGCCCCGTCTCGAAAGCGGATCTGCTGTCAAGCTCCGCAATTACGAGCAGCACGTTAACCCGCTTGCTTGACGACATGGCCGAAGAGAGGCTTATAGAAGGCACGGCGCTTGGAACATCGAGCGGCGGACGGCGGCCGATTCTTTATCAGATCAATCCTGATTTCAAATATATATTCGGACTGGAAATTTCCCGGTTTTCTTCGACGCTGGGCTTGTTCGACATGGCGCTGAATCCGAAGTCCACCGTGCGGTGGCGCATGGATGAGACGTTTACGCCCGAGCGTCTAGTCGAACACGCTGTGCGCCAAATGAGGCTTTTTTTAAAAGATCATGCCATTACGGAAGAACAGATCCTCGGGGTCGGCATCGCCGCCGTCGGGCCGCTCGACCGTCATTCCGGCATCGTTCTGGAGCCGTTGTATTTTCCCGCAAAAGGATGGCGAAACGTCGCCATCTGTCAGCTAATCGAGCGGGAGACCGGTTGGACCTGCCATTTGGAGAATGGCGCAAACGCCGCATTGATGGGCGAGATTTGGGCCATGCGGAACAAAGGCATCCAGCACGCGCTCTACATCCATGCCGGCGTCAGCCTGCGGTCTTCGATTATGTCGCACGGGCGAATCGTTCACGGGAGCGTCGATACGGAGGGCTCGATCGGCCAAATGATAATTCAGCCGGACGGCCCGCGCTTGAACGCCTCCGGCAATTATGGGGCCCTCGAAGCTTATGCCTCGATTCAGGCGTTAGAGAAAACGGCGCAGTCGCAAGCGAAGGCGGGCCGACCGCTCGGCTCCCCCCTCGACCAGCTGCCGCCGGAGGATCTGAAATTCGATTGGCTGCTTCGGGCGCTCGAGACCGGCAATCCTTTCGCTGCCGAGCTGTTCGAGCAATCGGCTGTTTACTTCGGAATCGGACTCGCGAATCTCATCAATACGTTCCATCCGGAGATGGTCATTCTGGGGGGCGCGTTAATTAACGCAAACGCCGGCTACTTCGATACGGCGGCCGAAATCGCGAACCGCAACACCTTTTATTATCCGAAGTACACGCCGCGTTTCTCCAAGGGGCTGCTGAGGGAGGATGCGGTCGTTACCGGCGCCGCGCTTACCGTTTGGCAGTCAATGGCGGAGGGCCACTTATGAGCAGGCAAAAAAAAAATTTAAAAATATATTTTAGAACTGTCGATTTTGTCATGATCCATTCGTCGTCTTAATAAAGGCCGAGTTATTCGGACCAAAACCAAAAGACGGAAGGATGTTATTTACCATGGCAAAACATACGACTTATATTCTATCTGAGGACGCGAAAGCGCAGGCGGCGTTTTACGTACATGCGCTTGGCGGAGAAATTCATTCTGTGATGACTCACGGGCAGCTGCCGGGAGCGAAGGAAGAGCTCAAAGACAAGGTCGTGAACTTGAGCTTTGTCGCCGCGGGCGTGAACTTCCTTATGTCGGACTCCGTATTCGAGCCTGTTATTCGGGGGAACGCCATTAACCTCAGCCTGGAGTTCGAGTCCGAAGCCGAAGCACGCGAGGCTTTCGATAAGCTAAAGGAAAGCGGCACGGTCATAAGTCCGCTCGAGCCTGCGTTCTGGGGCGCCTTATTCGGACAGCTGGAAGACAAATACGGTGTTCGTTGGATGATGACGACCGCAGGACCAGCCAACTAAAAACGAATAAAGCTAAAGCCCGCTCAATTCAAGTTGAGCGGGCTTTATTCATAGATAACCTTTCGATGAGCGGACGTCGGCTGAATAGTTGGAAGCATTTGGACAAACACTATGGAGCGACAGAGCAGAGCGCTATGGATGCGTAATCGTCAGAACATGAGTGTCGTCACGGAGGGAGCTATTATGGATTTCAATAATACCGCCGTATCCACCCTGCTCCAGGAAACTTTCAAAGCCTCAAACGATTTTAGTACCCGGCACACGGTTAAGGAGCATTGGGCAGTCCGGTATTATTACTTAACATCGCTCTGCGATTCGATCAAGCTCAATGAATCGATCGAAAAGCCTTTGCTGTCAAGCCAGTCGGCTGAAGACTTCATCGATACGCTGCTTACCTTGGGCGCAGTCAAGCAGCCCGACGTGTCTAAGCTCCCAGAACTGATTATTACGGGGCATGTCGTTATACAGCTCATGGAGAATGTGTTCTCCCTCGATGCAAAAAAATCTTTGAATACGCAAAGCCAAGAAGTAAAAATCGAGCATGTCCTAATGGGCCCTCAGAAGGCGTTATCCGAGGACTTGCTCACGAACATCAATATTATCCGTTCCCGCTATCAGAAGCACGAGCTCCATCTGGAGCAATACGTCCTTGGACGTTCCTCCAAAACGGAGACCGCTCTGCTGTTCGATGTTCATCTGGCCAAACCGCACATTCTTGACCGCGTGAGGTCCAAGCTGCTTTCCATCGATGTCGACATCGTGCATTCCACGGGGCAGCTCGAAATCTTAATGAATAACCGCCGGATATCCCTGTTCCCTACGATGATCACGACGGAACGTCCGGATCGGATTGTCTTGAATCTTTCGCAGGGGAAAGTTGTTCTTCTCCTTCAGGGCTCTCCTTTTGCCCTCGTCCTGCCCGCGGTATTCTTTGACTTCATGTCCGCGATGGATGATTTGAATCAAGCGTATTGGATATCGACCGGGCTAATCGTCATCCGCTATATTGCGCTGGCGATCGCTCTGACGCTGCCTGCCCTCTACATTTCCCTAATATCCTTTAACCCGGAAGTGACGAGAATACAGCTGACGATGTCCATTGCGGGAAGCCGCGCCGCGGTGCCGTATCCTTCGTATTTCGAAGTGCTGTTTATGCTATTTCTCATCGAAGCCTTGGTGGAGGCCAGCCTTCGCCTGCCCAAATTTATCGGTTCGACCGCGACGACCGTGGGGGGCCTGATTCTGGGGCAAGCGGCTCAGCAGGCCGGTCTCGTCAGCAGTATCATGATCATCATCACTTCGGCAGTCGCCATTTCCAATTTCGTCATTCCGATCAACACGATGAGCGCTGCCATGAGAATTGTGAAATATCCGCTTATTCTGCTCGCCATCCTATTCGGTTTTATCGGAACCGTGGCCGGCATGTTTTTTCTAATCGGCTATTTAGCGAATATGCGAAGCTTCGATGAACCGTATCTCAAATTATTTCTTGGGGAGCGTCGAACAAGCCGCCCGAATAAAAGCAGGTGAGACCGCCTTGATCCGTTATTTGTATTACATGATCATCATGTGCATGCTGATCAATATTATGCTTAACGTCCCTACATTCCTCATCGAGAGGAGATACGACGGCGCCGTCATGGGGATACTGGCGGCCGTTGTATCCGGAAGCTTGTGCGCGGTTGTATTTATCAAAGCGCTCAGGCAATTTCCGAATCAAGGGCTGCCCGAAATATTTCGAAGTTATTTGCCTCCTGCCATCCGTGTGCCTCTTCTGCTGTATTTGGGTATCATGTGGCTCATTGCCGGATTAATCGTATTAATCACATTCTCTCGGATTCTTCAGCGATTCCTGGATCCGGACATCGATATTCTCATACTGCGAATATTTCTGATCCTCATCTGTTCTTTTCTGGCAGCGGGAAGCTCGCGGTCTATTCTTTATACGGCTGAGATTGTGATCCTCCTTCATGTGCCCTTCGTCGCTCTGCTGCTGGTGAAAGCTTTGGGGCACGAATATATGGATTGGGAAGCGGTCAAGGCCGTCGGCCAATTTGTTCGAAAAACGCCGGATCTCGAAATTATCTCAGTGGCCTCCTATATTTTCACGGGCTATATCAACATGGCCGTTTTTAACCGTTTTTTCCGGAAAGAAGATAAAATCCGGGGACTGTGGCTGATCCCGCTCGCCGGATTCGCCGTGCTGTTCACGACGTTTTTTATCCCCATCGGTTACCATGGCACGGAAGGCGTAGCGTCTTTTATTTATGTATGGGTCAGCACAGCCGATTCCATTCGGATGGAATTCGGCTTCGTCGAGCGGGTCATCTATATGTTTCTGCTGATCTATTTGAGCATCTCCTTGCTGTTCATTACGATGACCTGGCATGTCGGGGCCGAGCTGCTCAAAGATGTTTTCTCGAAAAAGCAGTGGGCACAGGAGGATGATCAACGCTTTAACTGGACACGCTGGCTCATTTGTCTTCTGTTCAGCCCGACCTGCATAGTAACGCTTAGGTTTCTAAATGAAAAGAACTATTTGGAGCTGACAGACGAGTGGCTTATTGTGCGTTACATAAGCGAGGTCGCCCTTGTGCTCATCGTATTCTGGCTGGGAAGGAAGGCTTCCAAATGAATCGACTTCTTCTTATCGGCGCGATGATCCTCTTTATAAGCGGCTGCAGCGGCTTTAAGGACATCGATAAACGTTACTTTGTCGTTGGCATTGGCGTAGATCGAACCGAAAACGAACAGAAGCCGTACCGCGTTACGCTCAAGCTAGGCATACCTTCAGCAAAAATCCAACCCGGAGCAACGAATAAGTTTGAGCTCGTCTCTGAAGACGCGGCCTCTATTCAAGAGGCGGTAAGGCTCATTAAATCAAAAGTGGATAAGGAACTGGACTTCGGCCATGCCAAAATTATTCTTTTCGGAAAGACCCTTGTCAGTCAATCGATTCGCGAACCGCTAGATTGGTTTCTTCGAAGACGGGATATCCAGCTGATAGGCCTCGTAGCCGTCGGCGATCCTAGCGCCCGGGAAATTTTGAACACCAGCCCAAAGTCGGAGAGGCTTCCGGCTAACTCGCTCATTTTGAGCTTAGCCGAGGAGGGAACGGAGTCCTCTTACATTGTGACGGAGAGCCTCTCCGATTTTCACCGCCGATTGACAGAGAAAGGGAAGGATCCGTATATGCCGGTCATTCGGCCTCGGAACAATTCTTACGTCATTAATCAAGCAGCCGTACTTGATAAGGAACGGATGGTCGGGATCCTCACGCCGGATCAGACAAGGGTCTTCAACGAACTGATTCGGAAGCATGTTCAATTTGAATTCAAGACGGTCACTCCGAAGCTCAGATACAATATCGCGGTCCAAAATTATCGGATCAAGTACAAGCTGCTTCATCTTCATTCAAGCGAACCAACCATACAGATCACCATCAAAATCAAAGGAGAAGTCGAGGAATCGACGGCTCCGCTATTCCAAGAGGATTGGAACAAGCTGGAGGAGCTCTCCGAAGAACAAATGAGAGAGCGTTTTGTCAAAGTATTAACCTATCTGCAAAGCAAGAAAGTGGATCCGGTCGGCTTCGGGCTCCGGTACCGGGCGATGGGCTATATAAGCGAAGAGGATTGGGAGGCTTGGCAGACTCTGTACCCCCGCGCGAAGTTTGATGTTCGAGTCCATATCAAGATTATCGATACAGGTGTGATCAAGTAATCGGCCCTTCCTGCAAGCCGAGCTTGGCCACACCTGTTCGGTTACTGATGAAGCATAGAGCAATCCGACGAGTTATCCTAGCTTAGCAGCGTCTTCAACTCGCCCATTGTCAGAGAGTCTGTTGGCTGAAATGCTTTCAGCTTCCCTCCAATCCGGTTGCTTCGATCATGCTTCTCTCTCCTCGCTTGCCGATTGACGAGTCCCTCAGCAGGTTCTGCAGTCGTTCTTCCATCATATCATTGAGACAACCATAATGGTAAAATAGAGCATATAACCGTTCAGAAAGGCGGACAAGCGATGGAATATGCGTTTACGATTCAACCTCTCGCCTACACGGCGTTCGAGAACGAAACCGAGCAATTGGACAAATGCAAGGAATGGGGACTGCTTTCCGAAAAAGCGGTCAAAATGAAAACCTTTTTCTACAAAAGGGACGGGATGAGCCTAACCTGCGAAATCGTAGGCTTCGCTGACAAAGCGACCGCCGTCATCCGCTTCGCCAATGGCCAGCTGCACTGCATTCATCCGTCTTATCTGAAGGAAATGCAGGCATCCAATTACGGGGCGAAAGCCAGCTCATCGGAAGCTGCGGACGATGCCGCACCCGAAACCGCACCCGCCTCCGACTCCGCCTCTGCCGAGCAGACGGAACAAGCTTCCCCAGCGGATGGGCCGGAGGCCGAACAGCTGGCTGTTCCGGAGAGCGTAACCGCCGCACCCGCCGCCAAATCCGAAGATGCGCCGAAGAAGGGCAAAGCGAAAAAGGAAAAGCTGGAGCTCCCGGAAGGCAAAGTAAGCATGACCGCTACCGTGCAGGAATTTACAACCGTGCCGAACAACTTCTCGGATAATGACGACGAGGTCATCATCTACGAAGCGGTTTCGATCGCAGACCCGGCGCTCGAGCTCGGAACCGCCTGGTCCAGCCACAGCGCCACGCTCAAAAAGCTTGAGCTTGCGGTCGGAGACACCATTACGTTCGAGGCCAAAGTGATCGCCAAGAAGCTTACGAAGCACCCCGTTCCGTACAAAATCAACAACCCGTCCAAAATTCAAAAAACGGAAGCCTAAACGCGAAGAAGGAGATCCTCCCAGTGCAGAGGGTCTCCTTCTTTTTAACCTTACTGGACGATAAAAGGCTCATAGACGTAGCCGTTCCGCCCTTTTTCCTTGGCTTTATACAAAGCTTGATCCGCTTGCTGTATGAAGGACACAAGGGAAGCAGCCGCTTCGGCCTTAGGCGTATAAGCAACGACACCGCAGCTTAGCGTTACCCATGGACCCGTATCCGACGCGGAATGCGGGATGAGAAGATTGCGAACCTTCGTTACGATCCGGTCCGCCAGCTCGGCTGCCTCCTCCGTCGTTGTTTCCGCGATCATAACGAATTCTTCCCCGCCGTACCTTGCCGCCGTTCCCTGATTCTGCTCAGCCAAATCATGAATGGCTCCGGCGACCCGCTTCAGGCATTCGTCTCCCGCTACATGCCCGTACGTGTCATTGTATTTTTTAAAGTGGTCGATATCCATCAGAAAAAAAGCGATGCTGCGCCCCGGCGCTGTTTTCTCCATCATTCGCTGGAATACCGCATTAAAATGCGTTCGATTCGCAATCCCCGTCAAGCCGTCAATCAGCGTCTGTCTTTCCAGCCAGCGGTTCGCCTCTTCGAGCTCTATCGTCCGCTCCTTTACCTTCTCCTCCAGGGAGCTGTTCAAGAGCTGCAGCTTTGCCGCCCATTCTTGGCTTAAAGCATATGATTTCGAATAGCTCATTCCCAGGATGAATGAATGGGATATGATAAAGATCAGCAGCCCTATAGGGACCAAGTATCCCGTCTGGATAAGCCCTTGATTGTAAAGCACGTCGTTAAATACGCTGAGCGTCAGCAATAAGGCGCCGCCGACCGATATAGCCGCCCTCTCTCTTCTGCGGAACGTCGCCAGAACGAACACGAAGAGGGCGTAAGACATCGCCACGACGATCACGATCTGGAAGTAAGGCAGCAAAAACATGAAGTGGCGGAGCTTGAATAGCGCGATCATTCCGCCATATACAGCGCTTAACGAAATAATTACCGCAATGAATCGCTTGGACATTTCCTTTGGATAAACCTGGCGCAGAAACAGCGTGAAGGAAATGACGCTGACGGCCAAGCATAAATACTCCGCTCTCGCCGAAAGCTCCCATGGGACAGACGGAGCGAACCGATAGATTAACGTGTCGCCCGTTAAAAAGCTTCGAAGCGAGATGACCAAGCAGAACACGGCAAAATAAAGGGGGGCCTTATCGTTCCTCCGCATCAGAAAAAGCCCTACATGGTACAGCCCGATTAGACATAGACCGCCGGCGAGGAACATGTCATAAGCCGCCTGTTTGAATTGCTCCCTCGATAACGTCATGACAGGCCCTAGCTCTATGCTTTCCGTAATTCCGCTGCGCGGATGCATATAATTGGATACTTGAATGACGATCCGCGTCTCCTGCTCCGCGGAGGGAATCGTTACAATTTGCTGTTCCTTGTGGGGATCCATACGGCGCTCGTCCGTTCCGACGCGTCCGTTATCCCATATCCGCTCGCCGTTCACCCATATCGTATAAGCCGACGAGATAGACGGGATCAAAAGCCCCATGTGCGGGGCCTGCCGATCGTGCTTGACGGTAAGCGCATAGGTCGCATAACCGTACCGCTCCACATCCACGGCGGAATTCGCGCCCCATGCCGACGGCACTTGCACGTAGGTATCAGGCGCACGCTGCTCCTGCTGTTCCGGCGAGAGCAGCTTCTTCCAATAGAATGCCCATTCCCCATCGAGGGCGATAGACTTATTCATTGCCATGCCGGTCATGTCGAGCACGCCAGCCTCCGCTTTGGGGCGCAGCCGAACGGTGTCTATGTTCTGGGGCGCGCACGAAGCCAATAACCCTACCGCGGAGAGCAGGAACAAAATCAATAGCGCAGCGAAGCGTTTTGCCGTTACCGTCATGATAGCAGGCTCCTGATAAATGACATATGATACAGCTACAATTCGACAATTTCGGCGATTTTCCTCCCGTTCATCCGAAGAGCCTAGCCCGTTCCGTTCACATTTTATACAAACTATTGCACAATGAGCATCGTTTCCCCATGCGCAACATTGCCCAATGGGCAATTAATGAGTTAAAATAAATCGCAGATATAGAGAGGCATTCACCGGTTGGAATGGAGGTGACCGATTATGATGAACAAACCAAGCCTGCGTGAAATGAAAAAGGAAGCGACCGCTCATGCCTTGGCGGACGCGGCCTTCCAATTGACGCTAGAGCAAGGCTTGGACGGCTTCGTCGTTGAAGACGTGGTGCAGCGCGCCGGCTATTCCCGCCGAACGTTCGCCAATCATTTTTCCTGCAAGGAAGAAGCGGTGGCGATGGCAGCTTATCCGTACCAAGGCGTTGAGGAGTTTTTCGATTTGCTCCATCGCATGCCCGATTCGACAGCGCCGATCGACGCGATGTATCAATTCGTGAAGATGCAGCTCGCCGAACAGTCGCTCAAAAAAGTTCGCCAGCTGTTTGCGTTGTCCAAGGAGTATCCCAGCCTCAAGCCGTACACGCTAACCGTTATTCACAATTTGCAGAATGAGACACAGAAGCTGTTGACGAACTTATATCAGGAGACGCATCCCCCGCAGTATACTTATTTGCTGGCAGGCGCGATTTTTGCGGCTATCATCCCGCTGCTGGACGGAACGCTCCATGCTCTCCTTCCCGGGCAATCGGGGGATGAGGCTCCGGGAGCCGTATCGTTCGAGCAGTATTTAGAAACGGCATTCGGTTACTTGCGTCAAGGCTTTTAGCGGTTTGAGCGCGTTATCCTAGTTATAGAAAGATAAAAGGAGAGGAATCATCGTTATGTCCAAATTATTGTACCGGATAGGCAAATCCGCCTACGACAAGCCTTGGGTCTTTATTCTAAGCTGGATCCTCATTATCGGCATCGTCGCCGCGATGCTCGGCGTCAATGGAATGAGCGTCAGCTCCGAGATGAAGATCGAGGGCACCGAGTCGCAGAAAGTGCTCGACAAGCTGGAGCAGGAGCTGCCGGAAGCGTCCGGCGGGCAGGCAAGCGTATTATTTACAGCGCCCGAGGGAGAACGTCTCGACACACCGGAGCGCATTACCGCAATTACCGAAGCGGTAGGCAAGGTTTACGAGCTCGAATACGTGATCAACCCTGCCGAATTGGCTGCAGCCGCAGGCGCTGACGGGGCCGCCCAAGCCGGTCAGGCCTCGCAAGGCGCGCAAAGCGGCGCTCAAGGCACAGTTGACAGCTCCGCCGCCGGAGCAGGCTCGGCCCCTGCTGAGCTGCCGCCTTACATGCCGCTTATGGTGAACGGCATGCCGGTCCCTGGCGTCTTAATTGCGACAGACGGCAGCATCGCTTTGTTCCAGTTCCAGTTCACCGTGCAGCAGAACTCGCTCCCCGCAGGCGTAACGGCCTCCGTCGTGGAGGCCGTAACCGAATCGGTGGAAGGCAGCGGCGTAACCCCGCTTCCGAGCGATTCACTTAAGGCGGTGGAAGTTCCTATCGGCGTTAACGAGGTGTTCGGTCTGATCCTTGCGGCCATCGTCCTCGTCATGACGCTTGGTTCGCTTGTTGCGGCAGGCTTGCCGATCGTAACCGCGCTGTTCGGCGTCGGAATCGGCGTCGGCGGAGCATTTGCCTTCTCCAGCTTCGTCACCATGACGTCGTTCACGCCGGTACTGGCTCTTATGATCGGTCTGGCGGTCGGTATCGACTACGCGCTCTTCATCGTAAACCGTCAGCGCCGGCTTATATTCGACCAAGGCTTAACGGCGCGCGAAGCTGCGGCTCGTGCGGTCGGAACGGCGGGCAGCGCCGTATTCTTCGCGGGATTAACCGTCATTATCGCGCTGTGCGGCCTGCTTGTCATCGGTATTTCCTTCTTAAGCATGATGGCGATCGTCGCCTCGGTCACCGTATTCCTCAGCGTGCTCATCGCGCTTACGCTGCTTCCGGCTCTGCTTGGCTTGGTAGGCGAGCGCATCTGCTCCGAGAAGTCGAGAGAAAAGAACCGTTCCAAAGAAGGCGGCAATGCGCACGGCTTTGCGAACAAATGGGTCAGCGGCATCGTCAAATTCCGCTGGCTGGTCATTGTCGCGGTAATCGTCATGCTAGGCGCAGCCGCAATCCCTTCGGCCAAGATGGAGCTCGGCATTCCATCCGGCGCGACCGCCAACCTGGACACGTCCGCGCGGCAAAGCTATGACGCGATCTCCGAGGGCTTCGGAGAAGGCTTTAACGGCCCGCTGCTTCTGGTTGCCGAACCTCAAGATCCATCCGGAACGCTCGCGCCGGAAGCGCTAGGCGGCATCGTGCAGGACATTCAGAAGCTGGATCATGTATCCGTCGTCTCGCTTGCAGGCATGAATCCAGACGGCAATATCGCCATTCTGAGTCTCATTCCGAAGACGGGACCAACGGATTCGGAAACAAAGGATCTGGTACAGGAGCTGAGAGCCGAGGATTCGGCTATCGCCCGGAACTATAACGTGACGCTAGGCGTGACAGGCTTCACCGCGATTAACATCGATATGTCGTCGAGACTTGCGGAAGTATTCCCGACGTATATCGGCGTCATCGTTATTCTATCGCTGATCATTCTGCTGCTCGTCTTCCGCTCGATTCTCGTTCCGATTAAGGCGACAGTCGGCTTCCTGCTTAGCGTCCTGGCGACGTTCGGCATTACGACCGCCATCTTCCAGTGGGGCTATGCCAGCGGCCTCTTCGGCGTGGATACCGGCGGCCCGCTCATGAGCTTTATTCCGATTCTCGTGACGGGAATCCTGTACGGGCTTGCGATGGACTATCAAGTGTTCCTCGTCTCGTCCATGCGCGAATCCTATGTGCATGGGCACCGGGGCAGAGCCAGCGTCATCCACGGCTACAACCAAGCCAGCCGCGTCGTTGTCGCTGCCGCCGTCATCATGGTTGCCGTCTTCGCCGGCTTCGTGCTCACCCACGATATCATGATCAAACAGATCGGCTTTGCGCTCGCGCTCGGCATCCTTATCGATGCATTCTTCGTCCGCATGGCGCTCGTTCCGGCCGTTATGGCCCTCTTCGGCGATAAAGCATGGTGGCTGCCGAAATGGCTCGACCGCCTGCTGCCGAACCTCGACGTCGAAGGCGATAAGCTGATCGCCGAGCTTAGCGCGAAGGACGGAGCCAAGCGCGAAGAGAAAATCGTAAAAATCGCTTCAAAATCGAATTAAAATATATAAATTAAGGAAACAGCCCTGACCGCTCCAACAGGAACGGCCAAGGGCTGTTTTTATTCCCGAACGATCATGGCCATCTAACTCAGCGATAATAGGACAGCACCCAGAATCATGACCTATCCCTCTCGGATTGCATCCGTGATGTTACAAAAAAGAAGCCGCCCTCAAGGACCAGCTTCTTAACGTTTCACTATGGTTTATCGGAGATAGTGATTCAGCCGATTCGCGTGAGCCGTGCGGAGCGCCGTATGGCTCTTCGTTTGAGATACAGGCTGGCCCGTTGGGCCCATGCCTTCCGTCAGCTCCCGGAACCAGGCTTCGTCCCAAGTCGCCAATGCCAAATCGATTAAGTCAGGGATGTGCCGACTGTCTTGCGGAGCCGCATCCGGCACTTTTTTAACGGAGGACAACCGGACAGCTGCCGTGCGTCCGATTCGTTCCTCATTGTCCGATCTGACGACAAACAGCGTTATGAATCCCTGCATCCAGTCAATCGCCTCGATAAAGCCGTAAACCATCTCGTCATCAACTGTTCTTCCGGACACCCAATCGCTAACTCTCCATGTCATTTCCCTGCACCGCCTTACTGTACGTGTAATGTCATCCGAGTAACTGTAACTTTATTTTATACATTTCATTCAAAAAAAGAAGGAAGCTACTTGTTATTCGTTACTGTAATATTAATAGTTACAGTTCGGTTTGTCAACCTGTATAGCTGCACATTCCATCACTCGCTCCAGTTAAAGCAGGCATGCGGTCGGATGTATAAGCTTACGGCTTCCCTGCCAGCTCCTCATATAATGTTGCAAGATCAGCCTGCGGCACGGTATTCAGCTCGGTTTGAAGCCTGATCGCGAAGGTATGGTAGAAGCGCTTGAGAGCTCCGATATCATTCGAATCCTTGTACAGCTTTAGAATCCTCCCGCAAATCACTTCCTCGTACGGTTCGGCTTCATGAAGGGCTAGCAACCGCTGAAGAGCTGCCTGCGGATTCCCGGCCGCTGCCTGTCGTTCCGCCGTCTGAAGCATTATGCGCACGTACTGCCGGTGCAGCTCTTCACGCCGGAGAACCGCCCATGGAAAATCATGCTCCGCCAAATATTCCCCCCGATACAGCCGCAGACCGCGGTCTGCATCATCGTTCCGCACAGCTGTCTCGAACAATTCCGCGTCGGTCCGGATCCCTCCTCGCAGAAGCCGGTAGCTTTCCAAATTGTACTCCAGCACGGCGCCAATCTGCCATTCCTTTAACAGCTTGCGTATTTGGTAGACCGATGTGTGCAGATGCTTGATCGCCCGCTCCAAATCATAATGCGGCCATATCGTTTCAAGCAGCAGATCTCGGGCCACCCACTCCTCCCGCTGATGCAGCAAGAAAGCGAACAGCTCCTTCGATTTAAGCGTACGCCACTTCAAGTTGGAAACGGAAGGCGCGCTGTCGACAATCTCGAACTGCTTAAAGCAATGTACAGTCGGCTGATTCGGATGAGGCGCCGGAGGCTGAAGCCGCTCCATTGGAGCTTTGCGGGCAAGGCTAGCCGCCACGCGATCAAGCATTTTACGAAAACGCGCGGGCACGATCGGCTTCAGCAAATAATCCATCGCCTGCAGCTCGAAAGCCTCAACCGCATACTCGGAATAGGCCGTAATGAACACGATCGGCAGGTCCGGGTACATGGCTTGCACATATTCAGCGGCCGCAAGACCGCTCATGCCAGGCATTCCGATGTCTAAAAACACGATATCGGGTTTATTCTGCCTCAGATGCGCGAGCGCCGCCTCAGGCGAAGTGAACATCGCCTCAACCTGAATCCGGCCGTCCTCCTTCAGCATTCTCTCCAAATGCTGCAATGCGGGTCTTTCGTCATCCATTAATATTGCTCTCACTGTCAACACCTCTAGCTGTTATCCTTATGCTGCAATATTCATTGATTATTCAGCCGTCTCAGCCGATCGGCCGCACGATGCAATCTGTCCTCGTCCACAGGCTTGAGCAAATAATCCGTCGCCTTTTGGGAGAAGGCTTCTATGGCAAGATGCTTATCCCCTGTGACATAGACGACGAATAGGTCGCCGTTTTCCCTTACCCTCTGCACGAGCTCCATTCCTGACATTCCCGGAAGATGGATATCGAGAAACAGCGCATCCGGCTTCAACCTCTGTATTTGCTGCAAGGCTTGTTCGCCACGGGTTGAATGGCCGACGACCACGATCTCCCCCGTCTGCTCAAGCTGCTCCGCAAACTGACGCACGAACCTTTCATCACGATCTATTAAAAATGCCCGTATCAACCGTATCCCTCTTTTTGCTCGAAGTTATTCGTTTGACCAGTATATCAACCGATTCTAAACGAATTCTGAGCAAAACGAAGATTCATCGCTTGGGGATACGGAATGTGACAG
This sequence comes from Paenibacillus nanensis, assembly GCF_003583765.1. Taxonomy (GTDB): domain Bacteria; phylum Bacillota; class Bacilli; order Paenibacillales; family Paenibacillaceae; genus Pristimantibacillus; species Pristimantibacillus nanensis. The sequence continues at coordinate 28,790 of NZ_QXQA01000016.1, read as the reverse complement.
AAGTACCTTGACCCGGCGCGCTTGCAACCTTAAGCCCGCTCTCCGCGCCGTATAAGGAGAGAAGTCTCTTATGGATATTGATCATCCCTACGCCGCCGGGGCTGGTCCGTCCTTCGGAGAGCAGCTCGTCGGCTTTCGCTTGCGGCATGCCGACTCCTTCGTCCGTTACCCTGACCAGCAGCTCATGCGGTTCGTCAGTGACCGCGATGTGTACGCGGCCGCCCTGCGGTTTTTGCATAACGCCGTGTCTGACGGCATTCTCCACAATCGGCTGAATGGTGAGCGGAGGTAGCAGGGCATGGCATTGATCGGGCAGCTCGTAGACGACCTGCAGCCGGTCTTCGAATCTGGCTTGCTCGAGCGCAAGGTATGCCTGCACCAGTTCCAGCTCTTTCGCCAGCGGCACAAGCTGCTCACGATTATGGAAATCGAAGCTGTTGCGCAAATACTGGCTAAGCTCCACCAGAAGCTCCATCGCCCGATCCGGACTGACCGGGCATGTCGCGATAATCGTATTGAGCGCGTTATATAAGAAATGAGGCTTAATCTGCGCCTGCAGAAAGGCGATTTCCGCATGAAACGCATCGCGCACAGACTTGCGAAGCTGAATCAGCGTGCCCGTCCTCGCTCTAAGCTCTTCGGCGTCTACCGGCTTGGTCAGATAATCGTTCACACCGGCGCTAAATGCTGTCTGAATGTCCCCCTGCAAGCTCCTCGCCGTTAGCATTAAGATCGGCAGCTCATACAACGAATAGCGGGCGCGTATCTTCCGGCTGAGCTCGATTCCCGACATCCGGGGCATCATCCAGTCGATCATGACAAGGTCGAAAGCGGGCCCGGAATGCAGCGCGTCCAGTGCGTCGGCTCCGTCTGCGACAGCGGTCACCTCGCAGCTTAGAACCGACAGCAGGTTCATTAAAATTTGCCGATTAACCGGGTCATCGTCGACGACCAGCACTTTATGATGACCGAAGGAGGCCGGCATTCTTAGGGCTGTCTGTTCCGCTTGGACGACCGGGTCATCAAAGGATTCCTTACCTGAACGAACATCGGTCGAAAGCGTCGCCTCCCCGCTTGCCGAAGGAATCGTGAAGCGGAAGGTCGAGCCGCTCCCCTCGGTCGTCTCGACCCAGATCCTACCGCCGTTCAGCTCCACGAGACTGCGGGTAATGTAGAGTCCAAGTCCCGTACCCTGGTATTGCCAATCCATCGCATCTCCCGCCTGATCGTAAGCGGTGAACAGGCTGTCCAGCCGATGAGCCGGAATGCCCGCCCCCGTATCCTCAACCGAGATGACGACCTCATCTCGGTGAACCTCGGCACCGATACGAATGGTCCCCCGCTCGGTAAACTTCACCGCATTGCCCAAGAGGTTGTACAACATTTGCCGCAAGCGGGATTCGTCCGTATGAAGGAGCGGCAGCCGTTCCGGCCACTCTTGGACGAACGTAATGCTTTTTCCGCCCTTCACATATTCCATAACCTCCACAACCGATTGAACGACAGACGGCAAATGCACCGGTGCAAGGTTCAGCTGAATTTGGCTGGCTTTCAGCTTTTCAAAATCCAAAATGTCATTAATTAGTGAAGTTAATCTTTTACCTGTTGAAATGATGAGCTTCAGCTGCTTTTCCTGCTCCGAATTGACGGAGCCTGCCGCCCCTTCGGTGAGCGATTGGGCGATGTTCACCATGCCGTGCAGCGGCGTGCGCAGCTCATGGGACGTATTGGCCATGAACTGATCCTTCAGCCCGTCTAGCGTAAGAAGCTTTTCCGACAAATGCTCCGCGCTTTGGAAGGTTGCGGCGAAACGCCGCGCCAGCATAATCGCTTGGGTAACGACGAAGATGAGCATCCCGTAAGGGATCAGCATTTGCTGGTTCGACGCTCCGAACACTTCCAGCAAAGAGGCGGCGATTACGATCAGAACGCTTTGCAAACTAAGAAACAACGACAGCCGCTCTTCACGCCGTCCCGCAAATGTACGAACCATTATATAGGCCACGCATCCGACCATGCTTAAGGAATAAAGCAGAATCATCCCTTCCATGGCGGAAAACCACAATGTCGGCAGGCAGACAGCCATAAAGATGATGGCCGCCGAAGCCAGCTTACCAGCACGAATGATGCGTATATAACCCGACCCCTGCATCGAGCTGGCGGTATACCGCAGCAGATAGTAGTAGGCGAACGCCGAGCTGCCAAGCTGGATGCGCATAAACATCTCGTAGCTCATCTCCGGCAGCCATTCCGCCAGCAGCTTCTGGCCGTGGGTAAGCAAATAGATCAGCGCCGCCGTGCAAAACAGTCCCATATGCAGCAGTGAACGCTCATCCTTACGAAGCCGATACATGAGCAGGAAGAAGAAAGCCGGAATCGCAAAGCCGGTAATGGCCACGTGGTCCATCCACATCGCCCGGTCTCTATTTTTCATGACCGACGGAACGTCACCGAACAAAATAGGATAAATCATACCGCCGGACGAATAGCTGTAATTGGCGATTTGTACGATAATCTCCGCTTCCTTGGCCGCAGATCCCACTGCGACATAAGGAACGTTGCCCGATATCGTGCTTCCGGCGGAAGTCCCAGGCCTCCCGCTCGAACCGATCTCTTCGCCATTAAAGAAAATTCGGTGCGCCAGCCGGATACTGTTCGTATGAAGCGCATAAAGCTTCTGCACGTCCTCCGCGCTATCCAGCTCCACAATAAGCCGGTACGTTGCGTGCCCCGTCGCCTTGCCCTCCATATCGCGGTTCCATTTGCCTGGAACTTGAACATAACCCGTTAGCTGCTGCAGGCTCTTCGATGAGCTGCCTTTGAAGTCGTCTGGCGTGAGCAGCTGGCCTCTATAGAACTCCCAATCGCCGGACAGCTCGACGCTGCCCTTTCCCTCGAAATCCCAGCCGGTCAAATCCATCCTGCCGTCCGATGCCTTTGGAACGCCATTCGATTTCAGCATCGATCCTAAGATTAGGGAAAGCGGGATCATATAGATCAAAACAAACCCTGCGAGTACAGCCACCCACCGTTTTTCCATTCCATTGTTGCCTGCTCTCTGATGTTTTGTATTATGTATTTCAAGCTAAACGGAAGTAATCCTGCCTGGCCCAGTATTTACATGCAACCCTATGCCGGACCTTGCCATGAGCAGCTAAGGCTATCGTTCTGCCGAATACAAAAGAAGCCCCATAGGGAACTTCCCTATGGGACTCGTCTTGCTTCGTTTATGGTGTCACAATCGTTTCATTGCCTGCTTCATCTCGTGCCCATTTATGAGCCTGAGCCGCTTCTTCCACTTCCTTGAATGCCCAGTGTGTTGGTGGAACGTCTTCGAAGGTCGGGCCGCTTACGCCATGGAGCGGTCCTCTCTGGAACAAGCGGTTCAGCACCTTCACAGCCTCCGCTCTTGTGAGCTTGTCCTCCGGACGGAACGTTCCGTCTTCATAGCCGGTCATTATGCCGGACTGCCAGATCGCAATGATTGCCTCGTAAGCCCAGTGCGAGGAAGTGAGATCCGCATATTCAGCGCGGCCCGCTTCTTCAAGCGCTCCCGTCTCATTCAGCCAACGATAGACGATCATCGCCATCTGCGCGCGAGTGATGTCGTCCTGCGGGCCGAAGAAACCGTTCTTGTAGCCTTGCATCATATTAAGGTCGTTCACCGTTTCAATGGACGCGAATGCCCAATGCTTCTCGACGTCCGGGAAGCTGGCCGCACCGTCAGCCTTAGCTTCTGGGGCCAGATTGCGCGCCAGCATTGCCGCCATTTCCGCACGCGTCACATACGCTTCCGGACGGAAGGTATGATCCGGATAGCCGTTAATATAAGGGCTGTGTTCATCTGTATCAACGTGCAGAATCGTAAATGTGCTGAACTTGTTAACGTCGAATTCGAGACCGAGCAGCTCATCGTTCGCTCCATAAGTAACAACCCGCGGCGAACGAACGATTTCTTTGTCCCCGTCGCTATGCTCGATGAAGATGATCAGCTGATTCAAGTACGCTTCTCGCTCAGCCGCTTCTTTCGGCAATTGCACATCTCGCAGCGGGAGCACAAGAGTAACCTCTCTGCTCTGCATATTCGTCTCAATCGTCATCGGCCGCGCGACGGCCGTTACCTCTTGTCCATTGGATAGCGCTTGTACGGATTGCTCCATTCTCGCGCGCTCCTGCACGACCTGCCGTTCTTCCGCCTTCTTGATCGGAACAAGTCTGAAATACATATCTTCATCCAGGAAGCTGATAAGAGATTGCTGCGGCACGATAATTCTCGCGTTCTCCGTATAGACTTCCAAATCGATCTTGCCATCGGTCAACAGCTTTGTCGCCGATTTCGGCATGGTAAAGTCCACCTTCGAAACTTTGTCTTCCGTATCCGGGATGACGACGCGCGCCGTCTTCTCGCCGGATTCCGCCAAGGCCTTTACGGTAATCCCAGCCCGCTCCGCCGTTAACGTCACGTCGTCCCGGATCGTTCCTGTCGGCTCCGTGATCCGCTTAATAGGCGTTAAGGAGACGACGGTGCCTAAGCTAATTTCACCCGTCTGCACTTCTACGTTAATCTCCTCGACCTTCGACCCGGACGATGGTGTAGATGGAGCAGCTGGTGGAGTTGGCGTGTCCGTGACTGGAGGATCGACAGGCATGGCCAGCGTTTTGAATTGCAGCTTTGCCGGATGCGCCTGCAGGTTCGGCGGAGCTGCTTGATCCTCGGCTGCGACGTAGAGATCATACTCTGTATTCGCAGTCAGGCCCGAAAGCGGCATCAGCTTCACCGTATCCGCCTCCGCCGTATCCGAGCCGTGAAGCGTAACAGGCTCATCCTGGCTGTTCGTGCCCGTTTTCACTTGCTCAGATGTCGGAGCCGCCGCGTCTCGCGGAAGAACAACATAGTAAACCGTACCTGCATCATTCAGCATCGTGCTGAACTCCGCTGTCGTATAGCTGACAGATTCCATCTTCGGATACGTGTGCGCAGTCTCAGGCGCTGTCACATCCAATGTTGTAAGCTGCAGCCTCACCGGCATCGTCTGTATGTTCGGCGACGCCTCGTCGTCTTCTGCAATGACGTACAAGTCATACTCCGTCTCTGAATGCAATCCGGTTAGTGCGAAAATATCCTCTGTATCGGCCGATACCGTCTTCGATCCATGGAGGATAGAGGCGTCGCCGTTGCTGTCGGTTCCGGCCTTCACTTGCAAATTGGTCGGAGCAGGGGCGCCTTGCGGCACAACGGCGTAATACACTTTGCCCGCTTCGTTAATCTGCACCTTAAGGTCCGCAGAGGTGCCTGTTACCGAGCTCAGCTTCGGATACGTCGGCGCAAATACCGGAGGCGTTATATCCGCTGTCGTGATGCTCACCTTCGTTGCAGACAACTGCAGATTTGGAATGAGATCCTCCGCGACAAAATACACATCATAAGCCGTCTCCGAGATCAGGCCGCTCATCGTAAACTCGTCCTGTGTATCTGCGGTAACCACTTTCGAACCGAAAAATAGAGGTGTTTCACCGTCAGCATCCGTTCCCGCTTTCACCTGTGCGTTGGTTGGCACGGGATCGCCTTGCGGCACAAGGACATAATAGACCTTGCCTGCCTCATTAATTTGAACGGCGATTTTTGCGGTATCCGCCGTCACAAGCGTCGGCTTAGGATAGGTCTGCGCGAATACCGGCGGCGCATCATCCATAATCCCCACGTCTACCTTCGCCGCCGCTGCTTGCAAATTCGGCGGCGCGGCGCTGTCTTGCGCTACCGCATATACGTCATAATTTGTATTCATCGCAAGTCCGGTCAACGGAATCGTGTTTTCGGTGTTTGCCAGCACAAGCACGCTGCCCGATTTAGCGACCGCTTGTCCTTGTGCGTCCGTTCCGGCCTTGACCTGGCTAGCGCTCGGCGCTTGCGCGCCATCCGGAACCACCACATAGAACACCGTTCCGGTCTCGTTGATTTGGACGCCGATGTTCGCCGAGGTGCTCGTTGCTGTCTTCACCTTCGGATACGTATTCGCCCATACCGGCGGCGCATTGTCCGGTATTCGATTGATGCCGAATCTCAAATACGGATAGCCGTTCGTAGGGAGATCCACCATTGTCCAGGTCTGGGTGAAATCCCAATACCCGAACGTACTCTGCTGCCTCATCTCCGCCGCCGTTTTTCCTGTTACATCGTAGGGCTGAACAGAACGAGAACCGGTGTAGGTGAAGGCTTCCTTATCATAATAGATGTGCTGAATGCCGCCCGGCGCATGATCGCGCAAATCCAGCTTCCCAAAGAACGGACCTACGCTTTCCGCGGTTACCGCTGTTTCCGGGGCTATAATCACGTTGCCGGCAGCATAAGCGTGTCTTACGTTAATCGAATTGTCCACATATTGCTGGGCAAAACCAATATAGCCGCCAAAATTGCTTGCCGTCTCGGCATTGTTGCTGTACAGCCTGCCGTACGCGAATGTATCCTTGAGGCTGATCATGTCGAAACCGCCGGCAAACCCGGCGAACCCGCCGACATCCTCCGCGCCTACGACATCTCCCATAGCAAAGCTGGTAAAAATAACAACGCCGGTGCTGCCAGGCTCCGGAATGGAAGTCAACGCGCCCGCGAAGCCGCCTACTCGGAGCTTGCCCGTAACCTTGCCGGTGCTGAAGCTATCCCTTACCGTCAGATTTACGGCGTCCCCAATAAGCCCGCCAACCCGTTCGGCAGCCGGCGCGTTTACTTCGCCGGTAGCATAACTGTTTACAATGGTGCCGGGATGGATCGAACCAATTACCCCGCCGTAATACTGGCTGCCGCCAGCCAAATCAGGGGCTGAACGAACGGTAACATCCGCCGAGCTGTCGGAAATATAAGCGCCGATGCCGTTACCCACCAGTCCTCCGAGGTAACCATAGCCCGTTACTGTACCCGACACTTGAATATCGTAGAATCGGGACTTCTCTACATGCCCTGAGACAATACCCGCTTCTCTTCCCGCCTCAATTGTGGCCTGAGAAATGGTTAAGTTTTTAACGGTCGCATTGTTCATATAACCGAATAAACCGACACCCTCTGAAGATTGACCGTACGTTGCCTTCAAACCGGTAATCTTGTGATTTCCTCCGTCCAAGATGCCGTTAAAAGGTACGGAAGAAGTGCCAAGCGGCGCCCAATTTCCTTCGAGCGCAAGATCATTTTTCATCACAAAATATTTCCATGTATCCGGTACGGTGCTTTGATACTTGGGCAGTGCCATATTGATCAGATGCTGCACCGTTTCGATCTGGAACGGATCGGCTGCGGTTCCCGAACCGCCGGCAAAGTCATAATTGACCGGCTTCTCAAAGACCGGATAGCTGTAGCCGCCGAATGCATCCGGGTTGAAAAACCAGGTGTTCGTGAAGTCCCAGCCAGCATTTACGAACATGGACTCCTGCTTCAAATCCGCATCCGTCTTCGCTTCGCCTACTGTGCCTGCCGCTCCTACCGTATCCAAATAGAATACGCTCCCAGAGGCGATCCATCCGGAGTTATTGCCAACAACAGCTCCAAGCGCGCTGCTGTTACCCCCATCTACGATGGTTACAACCGAATAAACGTTCTGCATCGAGCTCAAATTCGTGCCAGCAATGCCGCCAACGTTACCGGTCTGCGTTGCCGTTAGCGTGCCCTTCGCATAGAGATTCGTTAGGATGCCTTGATTATTACCAACAATCCCCCCTGCGTCTTGACCTCCATTTGCGATTAGGGTGACGTCTGCATAGCTTTTAGAAATCGTGCCGTAGTTTTGGCCAAACAGCCCCCCGACACTGTTTTTTCCCGTCACGGTTCCTTCAACCGAGCTGCTCGTTACATTCCCGGAGTTTTGGCCGACCAAAAGCCCGGCTCTATCTGCTGTAGATGTAACAGTGGAATTTGTGATCTTTACGTTTTTCATCGGCACGCCGTTCACGTAGCCGGCAAGCACGGCTACATTTGAAGCCCCGCTGACCGCCGCGCCGTCAATGGTCAAATTTTGAATGACCCCTGTCGGCGAGCCGCTGACAAGGCTTACATTCCCGAACAGGCCTAATTCGGAAGCGGCCGGCTGATTAATCGTTAATCCGGTTATCGTATGGCCCTTACCGTCAAAGCTGCCCACAAAGGGATTACCCGAGCTCCCGATCGGCGTCCAGCTCCCCCCTGCGGAAGCAATATAGTCCGTCAGATCAATATCGTTCGTCAATTCATACTTCCCGTCTAAATCGTCGCGCACGCAGTTCAAATCCTCCGCGTTGCTGATTTGATACACGCCGTTACTGTCCTCAGACGGACAGATGACAAAGGCAGAAGCCTCCCGCACGCCGAGCAGCGGCTGCAGCAGCACCGCCAGTGCCATTACGACGATTAACCACTTCTTACTTTTTGACCTCATGCTGTTCTTCCTTTCCTTTTTTATGTGGGTCATGGTCAAAAGCATAGCAGTTACCTCTGAACGAATTCTGAACACCAGACGGGGGTTTACATAAAAAAACGGCAGTCTAAAATCTTAGACCACCGCTTGTAAGCACGATGAAAAAGTCCAAACTACAGCTTCAAAAACCGTCTTAAAGAGGCAATCAGCAAATCGTGATCCTCTTGGTCGGGCAGCCCCGACACCGTAATCGTGCCGATATGCCCTTTCCCTTCAACGATAAGCGGAAAGCCGCCTCCTGCCCCGACATAATCAGAAAGAGGCAGACCGTCACGCTCTTCCAGCGTTGTTCCTTCCTGACGGGCGAGCAAAGCCACATGCCATGAGCTCTGGCCAAAATGATTCACGACGTTATTTTTCCGGCGAATCCAATCTTCATTTTCCGCGGAAGTCCCTTCCATGGCGTGGGCAAACAACCGCTGGCCTTGACAATAGATTTCTGCTGTAATGTTTTTCTCTTGGCGTTTCGCCTCCTCAATGATCGTAAGGCCAACCTGGAGCGCCGTAACATTGGTGAAGCTTTTAAAATGAAGCTCTTGCTCCTCTTTCTCCATCCGAGCAATTTGATCTCTCATAACCGTCCCCCTAAGCGTTACCTGCTTTTCGCTCAATCGTATCATGACTGCCCCATTGCAGGCTACCTTAGCTTCCTTCCTTTGCCCGGCGGCCCAAGCAGAACCTGAGCCAGTCCCTAATTACCTCGAAAAAAGTTTTAAATATTCCTTGACAGGAATATTCCCAATAGAGTATATTAAACGTGTAAGCAAGTGGCACCGCAACAATGAGGTGATGGGAACCAAATGATGGATACGACAACGTTCAGCGCTCTGGCGGAACCGAACCGATTGCGCATCGTGGATTTGTTGGCAAACGGGCCGCTCTCCGTCGGCGAAATAGCGGAACGGCTGCAGCTTAGACAGCCTCAAGCCTCCAAACATTTGCGTGTCCTTCTCGAAGCCGGCCTGGTCGAAGTCGAAGCGGAGGCGAATCGGCGGAACTATAGGCTTCGAATCCAGCCTCTGCAGGAAATGGACGCGTGGCTGGACCGTTATCGGCAGATCTGGAACGAGCGCTACGACAACTTAGAGCGTTATCTGAAGAAGCTGCAAGAGGAACAAAAGGAATCATCCAAATTTGAGGAGGAATAACAATGAGCAATCAGACCCTTACGAAGGTAGAAGGAAACGTATTTATTCTGGAGCGCGTATTTAGCGCCCCGCGCGAGCTTGTATTCCAGGCATTCTCTGACGCCGAGCATCTGAAGCATTGGTGGGGTCCGCGCGGCTGGACGATGCCGGTCTGCAAGGTCGATTTCCGCCCGGGCGGCGTATGGCATTACTGCATGAAGTGCGAGGATAAGAACCAGGGCGATTTCTACGGCATGGAATCGTGGGGCAAAGCCGTATACAAAGAAATCGTCCCCAACGAAAAAATCGTGTACGTCGACTACTTCTCCGACAGCGAAGGCAATGAAGCGGAAGGCATGCCTTCGACCGAGTGCACTCTTCTGTTCGAAGACGTTGACGGCAAGACCAAAGTCACCAGCCTCGGCAAATACGATTCGGCAGAAGCGCTCAAAACCGTTATCGACATGGGCATGGAGCAAGGGATCAAGGAAACGTGGGATCGCCTCGCCGAGCACCTGGAGAACGTTCAATAAAGATCGTCGATCACAAAGAAGACATCTTCCCGCTTTCGGGACAGATGTCTTCTTTTTTGCCGCCTCGGACTGATTAAATGTTGGATTTTCGGATAAATTATAGTCAATAAAATTTCGGAGGAGCTTTCGACATGTCCATCACAGTAAAATTAAGCGCTTCAGAGCTCGGCGCGCTATGGATGACCTATCACAAAAAAACGATGATTCTTCGGATTCTGGAATACTTTATGGAGAAATCGGACGATAACAAAGCCAAAAGTCTTATGTCGGGATTGCACGAGAGCCTTCATCAAAAGGTCGTTGAAATCAAAAAGATGTTTGAGAACGAGGGCGCTGCGGTACCGGTCGGCTTCACCGAGGAAGATCTCCATCTGGAAGCGCCGAAATTATGGGACAACGGCTTTGACATTATGTTCTGCCGGGTGCTGAAGGAAATCAGCATGGGGATGTATGTGCTCCATATGACGATTTCTTATCGTGAGGATATGATTAAGCTTTACAAGCAGCTCACCGATTTGACGCAAACCTATTATAACCATTTTACCCAGTACCTTCTGGAGAAAAATCTGCTTCCCCGCCCCAATTTCACAAACATGCCGCAATCGGCTGACTATATCCATAACAAGGATTATATGAAAGGTACGAATCTGTTCGGTCATAAGAGAAGCATCAATACGGTCGAGTTCGGGATTCTATATCATATCATTGAAACAAACATTACCGGCATGCAGTTAATGAAGGGGTTCGCCCAATGCTCGAAGGATGAAGACGCGCAGAAATATTTTCAAAAAGGGCATAAGCTTGCGAAAGACATTCTCAAAGAAGCGGGAGAAATCCTTCAAGAGAATACGATACAACCGTCTGCTACACCGGGAGGCACGGTTACAAATGCGACAGCAGCCCCGTTTTCGGATAAATTGATGATGTTTTGCACCTACCTTCTTGGCGGGTTTAGTATAGGAAGCTCAGGCTTTAGCGCTGCGTTTAATTTACGCAATGATGTGGCGGCGCAATCAGCAGTCTTCGCTAAGGATATCTATGCTTACACTATTGAAGGGGCAAAGCTTATGATCGCCAAAGGATGGTTCGAGGAGCCGCCGAAAATGGACATATAGCAACCAAAAACGGCGCCGTCAGAGATACGGCGCCGTTCTTTCTTTCTATTCGAGTATTAGTTGATCAGCTCAGCGCTCCGAAGAAGCTTGTACAGCACCATTACCGCGGCCTCGCGGGTCGTCGGTTCATTTGGCTGGAACTGAACGGCTCCTTTTACAGGGACACCGTTCATGATGCCCGCCTTCGATACGGCCTCAATGGATGACTTCGCATAACCTGCGAATGTTGCTTCATCCGTGTACGCCGTGTGCGAAGGGGTACTCGTCTTCACTTGGAGCAGCTGCATGGCATTGGAAAGCATGACGGTTAGATCCTGCCGCGTAATGATCTCGTTCGGCGAGAACCGGTTGTTTCCAGTGCCCTTCACAATGCCTGCCTCATACACCGCCGCTACGTCATCCGCGAACCAGTCCGCAGGTTTAACATCCGAGAACGGAGCTTCTCCTGTGCGGGTTGCAGTCAGACCCAATGCGCGGGACAAGAGCGCGGCGAATTCCGCGCGAGTGACATTGTTTTTCGGCGAGAAGGATTGCTCCGACGTGCCATTCACCAAGAACTTATGAGCCAACGTTTCAATCTGCGCTTTCGCATAGGAAGAACCGATGTCTTGGAATGCGACGTCTCGGGTCGCGACAGCATACGTCGAGAATCCCGGACGGTTAACGGTCACTGTCGCGCCGCCGTTTTTGCTTGCCGTGATCTTGCCTGGAACAGGTCTTACAACGCCGTTCTCGATATAGAGCACGCCCGCTTGGCTGGCATCAATGTCTCCTTCAATACTGAAGGAACGCTTTACATAGTCCGATGCGCCGAGAACGATCGGGGACGCGACTCCGTCTTTGATCACTTGAACCTCATACGATACCGGCGTTCCAACCACCGTGGCTCCCTCAATCCCCTTCGAGAATGCAGAGCTCTCTTCCGGCCTAGGATCGATATGGATCTCTACGGCTGCACCCGGCGCGACATTCCGCAGCGCGCTCGTCGGCAAAGCGACCGATGCGGCGTCCGTGGTCACGATTACGGAGCTGCCTTTCATAGTTTCCTTCAATGTATCGACATTCTCAGCCGTAAGGCCGACCTGCGCCGCTTGTTCGCTATTAGCCGGCACGTAGATAACAGCCGCCGCTTGAGCGTTCCCTTTCACAGCCGCAAGCGATTGAACCAATGCCGTGTTGGAGACGGAAGCCTTCTTAACGGTTCCTTCTGTCTTCACTTCCGCCGCTACCTCGGTCTTCTGCTGCCCTTGGTTCATGACGGGCTGTACATCCGGAGCAGCTGCGGGCTTATCCGCTTCCGGAGCTGTCGGTACGATTGGGCCCGGATTCGGGGTATTTGGCGATGGAGCCAACGTGACGTCGACCGTCTTGGTTGCCGTTTTGCCCGGCTCGCTCACGGAAGATACGGTTACCGTCAATTGCACAACAGTACTGCTAGTTGTCGGAAGCACTTTAAGGATGCCGTCGTTGCCAATCAGCTGCTCATTGTTCGAAGCCGTAACCAGGTACGAGAAGGCCGTTGTGTCGTCAGGCAACCCGAGAACGGGCTGATTCAGCTCCGTCGTATTGTCGATTGTTGGCACCAACGCCACAGCGGCAGCATCTACCTCTTCCTGAACGTCGACGATGCGCAAGGAGGAGTAAGCCTCGTACAGCTCGGCTGCGGTGCCGTTCGACAACAGCCGAGCGGCAATGACACCCAGTTTGTATACGCCTGGACTCAGTTGTTTGATAATCGGCTGATCGTCCTCATCAACCTCGCCATCGATGTATGTGCCGTCGATGTCGAAGCTGTACATGCCTGGCTCATATTCGTCCTCGACAAACTGCATGTCGCCTAAGTACTCGTCATTCAAATTGTAAACGGAGAGAGCGAGAACATTCATGCCGTCTGCCGTAAGCTTAAAGCTCAATTGCGTCGTATCGTTCCAGTTGTCGTTGTTAGGAGAAATATTCCGACTCGTTAACGTGATGTCCTCCACCCCGAAGCCGGAAGGCACACCTTCTCCGACATTCACGACAAACGGAAGGTGCAGGGAAGGCACGCCGCTCGCCTCCAGCACGACTTCACCTTCGTAGACACCCGCCGCAGCGTTCGCGCTCGGGGCCGCCTCAAGCGCGAAAGGCTGCGCCGTTCCGGCATCGGCGGTGATGCTGCCGTTCTCGAGTCCCGTCAGTTCGACGTTGATATTCGAAACGTCCGGCGTTGCAATAGGATCGTTAGGATCGGACGTAACGCTCGGATGCATGCGGACCGAGGCCGTGTACGTCACGGATGCGCTTGACGTATTTTTCAACTGAAGCGTCTTGATTTGCGCTGCTTCACCTGGCTGCATCAGACCGAAGCTGACGCTGCCGTTATAATTCGTCACGGTTCTTTCTTTCAAATTCTCGTCTAGAATTTGGATTTGTTCTACGGTTTGCAGCAGCGCCGGCGTTACAAGCGCATGAGCAACGTTCACGCGGCCGGAGCCTTGGGAATAGACGTCGTACTGAACGCCGTTTGCATCGGAGACCACCTCGGCGGTGTTAGTCAGCGCCGAGCGGACGTCGAAAGGCGTCCATTCCGGGTGCTTCTCCTTCAGGAGCAGAGCAAGCCCGGCTACGTGAGGCGTCGCCATCGAGGTCCCTGAATTACGATCATAAGCCTCAGCATAGTTCGCATTCGGATCGGATATGCCATAAGCAGGCACAGTCGACATCACATTGACGCCCGGAGCGACGATATCCGGTTTAATATCGTAGTTCCCTCCGACGATCGGTCCGCGGGAAGAGAAAGAGGCTACATGATCGCCTGGAACAACCGTGCTGTTGAAGCTGCCGAACGAGAACATCAACGGCGTGTCCGGATTAGCTAAGACTTGCTTCGCCAACGCTCGACCGGCGACGCCCTCCATATCGAACGCGGGAATTAAATGCAGCGAGTCCCCCAAAAAGCCGACGGAACCGATATGTCCGTCCCTGCCTGCAATCGGCGATTCAAGGTTCGGCGTGCCGTCACTCTTCACGTTGCCATTAAAGATGATAATCGCCTTCGCTCCATGTTCTTTCGCATAAGTAACTTTATCCATAAAGGCAAGATCGCCGCGCGAAGCGAATACAATTTTGCCGGTAACGTCCTTGCCCTCGTAGTCGCTAGGAGCGCCCAGCCCTACATAAACGCCCTCGAACGAGTCCGTTCCGAACAGTTCTTCGAAGTTATCTTCACCAGTACGCCAAGCCATAAGATTCAGCGAGAACGGATCGGCAGAGAGGGTGCTTGTAGCCTCGGCCGTATACCGCTTGCTTTCGGAGCTGACGGCTCCGACAGCAATGGCGAGCTGGGCCGATGCCGGCGTACCACTGGAATAGTAGTATTGTCCATCGACATTATCGCCTGCGTTGCCGTTCGCGACGACGGCGACGACGCCCGAAAGCACCGCGTTGTTCACCGCGATCGCGTCCGGAGAATTCGGATCTTTCTCGTAGTCGGAGCCCAGAGACAGGTTGATGACGTCCATGCCCTGCTCGACTGCGTGCTCAATTCCGTCAATTACTTGTGCGGAGGAGCCGGATGATTTGCCGGTCTGCTCGTCATAGCCAAGCACTTTATAAGCATACAGATCAGCCTCGTAGGCAACCCCTTTTTGGACGATGTCGGAACCGACTTGCGCGGCTCGGCCGACGATAGTGCCGGCTACATGCGTGCCGTGGCTTGTGCCTGCGTAAGTGGACCCGTGTGGAACATCCTCGTACGGATCGTTGTCATTGCTGTACGAGTCGTAGCCGCCTTTATAAGCGCCAGCCAAATCAGGGTGCAAATAATCGACGCCTGTATCGATCACGCCAACCTTCAGCCCTTCGCCCGTTAGCCCTTCCAGCCAAGCTTGATCGACACCGATCTGCTCGAGCGGTTCCATCTCGTAGCCTGCTTCATCGGTATTATCGACGGGCAGCGCGTAATATGTACGGTTCTCGTAAATCGACACTACGCCCGGTATGGAGGCCAGTTCAGGAATCTGATTCGCCGGAAGCGTTACTTCCATGGCGTTCAACACCGTGTTAAAGCGGCGCTGTACCGACAGACTGATCCCCATTTTTTTTGCATTCGTCATGACTGCGGATTGCTCTGTTGCGATAGCCGTTGTGCTGGCTTCTTCGATTTGGGCCGATAATCCGTTTCTAGCGGATAACCCGCTGACGGCGATTGGCTCAGAAGCTAACGTCACGATGACCGTAGTCAATCGGCTAGATTCTGTGTCGACGTTGTCGGAGATGTACGCTTCCGTCTGCGGAACAACCGAAGAAATCTGAATCAGCTGGCTGTTCCCCAGCTCTCCGCTATCGGCTGCAGCAGCCGTGCCCGGCATTGGAAACGTACCGACCAAAAGCGATAAACCGAGTAATAACATAGATGCCTTCTTCATACCTTGTGCTTTCAATCAAACTCCTCCGTCTCTTGGTGTTTCTAGGAGCAAAGCCCTAGTAATCTAGGATGATGCGAAAACATTGTAGCACGGTGATAGGCTAAATAATAGATAGGATTAAAAATATTGAATAGGATTTCGTAGAATTCATTTTTTTGCCAAATCCCTTGTTTTTCGGGGTATTTACGGAGTAAAAAGGCCTCCGGCGGAGCAGAGCATACTTCGCTTGGAAGCCTGGATTCTATCGTGGATTGTATAGGAACGGATTGGTAGACATAATCATCGGTCTCTTCTCCAAAAAGGAAAAAGCCGATCGAAAATCAGGTTCGATTACCTGAAGTTCGCCGGCTCGACGGCAGACATATGAATGATTGTATTTAGCGCTAATGCGGGCGTACCAGGCGCGGCACTTATGTTAGTCTTCGATTGCCTGATAGACCATAGTCCAAAAGTCGTGGATGAGATGCGCCGAATCCGGAGTGGACATCCCGACCTGGGTGAGCAGGATTCCGGTGAGCTGTTTTTCCGGGTCGGCGTACGCCGAGGTGCCGCTTCCGCCGTCCCAGCCGAACTGTCCGATGGAAGCGTAGTCGCCGCGGTAGGTACGTACCGCCATTCCGAAGCCCCAACCGCCGTGCTGTCCTTGGCCATGCGACAAATGAACGAAGTTTTTGGCCAAGTCGTCTCGGAAAGCTTGTTGCTCCGGCGTAAGGCGGTTGGTGGTCATCAGCTGGACGGCGGGCCGGGACAGGATCCGTTCGGTCCCATGCATCCCTTGGTTCAGCAGCATCTGTAAAAACGCGTGATAGTCGTCGACGGTTGAGAGCAGCCCGCCGCCGCCTGCTTGGAACCCCGGGGGCCGGGTGTAGCGTCCGCCTGCGGCTTCATCCCACACGATGAACGCGCCGGTCTGCGGATCAGGGGCGTAGGCGGGCGGCAGCCGATCGATTTTACCTGCGGGCACGTAGAAGCCGGTGTCCTTCATCCCCAGCGGATCAAGGATACGCTCGCGCAGAAACGTCTCGAAAGTTTGACCGGTGACCCTGGCAACAAGTACGCCAAGTATCTCGTTGCTGATGTGGTACTGCCAACGCTCTCCGGGCTGATAGCACAGCGGGAGTGTGCCCAGGCGGCGCATCCACTCATCGGGCTCGGGCAGCTCCTGCCCCGGCGTGTCGAATAGACCATTTTCGAAGATCGCGTTCTGGATCGGGGAGCCCATCAAAGCCATATCCACTCCGAGCCCGAATGTAGAGGTCAGCAAGTCCCGCACGGTGATCGGCCGCCTCGCCGGCACAGTCTCGTCAAGCGGACCGTCGGGGCGTTTCAGCACCTGCCGGCCCGCAAGCTCGGGCAGCCATTTGTCTACTGGATCGTCCAGATGCAGCTTGCAGTCGTCGAGCAGGACCATCACCGACGCGGCTCCGACCATTTTGGAAGTGGACGCCATGCGGAAGATCGTGTCCCGGCGCATCGGCGCGCCGCCATCATGGCGCATCGTGCCGATCGCTTCGACGTGCGTTTCTCCGTTCCGGCTGATCAGGGCGACGAGCCCCGGAATCTTCCCTGAATCGACATGCCGTGCCAGCACGTCGCGCATTCTGCGTAGCCCAGTTTCAGAGAATCCTCCGCTCTGGTGTTCCATTATCTTTTTCATTTCGTTTCCCTCTCTTTACTTTTTATTTGTTTTAAAATACTAAGCTCAGTCAGACCGTTCTTTTTGCCTTACAAGCCCTTAAACGACTGTAACGTTCGATAAATCGGCATCCATGCCTTTAAGCGCAGCAAATGTCAGTTTATCCATCGTCGCGCCGTCAAAGCGGATCGTTTGGATCATCCGAAAGTACTTCTTCGTCAAAGTAAACCCCGGGTGGAAAGAAACATTTCGAAGTGCAGCGCCCTTGAACGAAACATCGGTTAAAGCCGCTTTCTCAAACTTGACGCCGATAAACGTCTGTCCGTCAAAGCTCTTCCCGCTCAGATCAGAGTTACTGAAGTCGACCCCCTCAAATAAACAACCTTCAAAAATCGTTTCTCTAAGGTCGGTCATCGTTAACGTGACGTCGGTCAGTCTTACATCTGTGAATTTGGTTCCGCCTAGCCCAGACTTGCTGAAATCGGTTCGTACAAGGATCGTCTTATTGAAGCTTGCATTAGTCAGGTCAAGCGTGGATAGGCTGCAGTCCGTCAGATTCGCGCCGTCAAAATTAGCCTCGCGTACATCGCTGCCCCTAAACGTACTGCCGGTCATATCCGCTCCCGAAAAGTCTGAACCGGAGAGCGCGCTGCCTTTGAACTGTCCTTTATGGGCCGTAACGCCCGCAAGGTCGCTGCCCACCAGGCTGCTTGCGTTAAAGTTTGTCACGACTTGCCGATCCATCGAGCTGGAGCCCATTGTTAATTTTTGATTCATTACATTCACATCTCCTTAGTTTTTTAATAAGCGCTTTGAATTCGGATCACCTATTCATACCAACCGATGGTATGTATAGGTTGAAAAATAAGCTGCCTTTCGGCAGTTTAGTTTTCTTTGCTGTCTTCTCTTGCTGACAAACGAAACAATTCCTCGTAGCGCTGAAACATTTGTTCATCGAACAAGTCAAGCCCCAAGCCTTTCAATACTTCATCGAAAAGCCTTAATTTGCGCAGCATCATCTCAGGCGAAGCTTGGATAACCGCCGGGTTTAGCCAGACGTTGGTGAGAACCAACAACAGTTCGCTAAGCTCCCTAGGATAGTCGGTTCGGATCGAGCCATCCCGCATGCCTTGTTCGATGATAGGCTGGATGTAGACAGGTATGGCTTTCTCTACCATGTGCTCGATCTGGGCTGCCAGCAGCTTGGGATTGCGCAAAAGGTTCGGCGCCGCCGATGCCATTTCGTTCTGGGCGGGATTGTCGAGAGAGACGCGGGAAATCTTGCGCAGCTTCTCCCGGCCGTTTAACTCCGTGTCGTCCCGGATGCCGGACAGCATCTCGTCAACACCCTTGAACATATGGTCGATAACGGCCTGCATGATCTCTTCCTTGGACTTGAAATGGTGGTAAATCGCGCCTTTCGTCAGTCCGCCCAGCTCATTGATGATATCCTGAATGGAGGTCTGCTCGTAGCCTTTCCGGATGAACAGGTTCAGGGCCACGGTCAGGATCTGGTTGATTGTTTCTTCAGGATATTTGTTTCTTGCCATTCGCCCCCTCCTTTCATACATTCGGTTGGTATGTATTAAATATATGCGTTCATTCCTTTGATGTCAACCCCTTATTTGGAAAATCTTACTTTCGGCAAAACAGCCGCATTCTACGACTTGAAAAATCAAAGTCTTAGACTGCGGCTGCTTTATCGAGCTAACGAACCCTTCAATATCCCATTCCCGGGAGCCCCCTCTGGTCGTCTTTTATGATTGATCTAGCCTCAGTCCCCGCTTCGATCAGCTTCTTCCGGACCGCATCGAACTCCGGGTTCCAATCTTGTAAAGCGAAATGTTTACTAAAAGGTAGGAGCAGGCGATTCGTCTATTTTCATACGTAGTAAACTATAAGGCTTCTGCCGCAGGTCGTTTCCATAATGAAATCTTGACTGCCGATGTAATTGATTCACGATGATATATAAGTATTGATCCGGACCAATAGAAAAAGTGTCCGGCCATAAAATTCTCGGATCATGTGCGATAGTTTCCATTACTCCATTTGGCAATATTTTTCGAATACTATTGTTTTCATAGTCTCCAGCGTAAACATTTCCTTTGGCATCGGTGATCATTCCATCTGAAGCACCTTTTTCTCCCCAATACTTCACATGATACTGTAAATTCATATCCGGCATCGTTCGGTCTCTTAGGGCTTCCGTTGAAATCGAGTACAGTTGAGCTTGATTCCACCTATATCCGAAAAAGAAGGACAATCTCTGCCATTCTAAAGCTGCCGTTCTATTGTTGGTCCGGCAAACGTAAGGCGTTAGCTGAAGTTTGCGCTTGATCTAAAAATTCCTCTGCTTGGGTCAATTGCTGACGGGCCGTCTCCAATGCTTGTGGATTTGACGCTGCGTTAGATTCGCTTATCGAGCTTATCGCCTGATTTAAAGCCGTTTGCGCCTCAGAAACCGCGTTCGAAGCATGCTGCTCCAGCGTATTGCCGCCCGAGTGAAGTGTACCTTCCGCCGGTTTTCTCGCATTTACAGTGGCTAGATCAATTTTATTTTCATTGGGCAAAGCGAGTCCTCCTCCCTTGTGCATAGATCATGAATCAAACAGAAATAAGTATGCGGTTGAGATTTTGTTTATATTCTTACGACTGCATGGGAATACTCGGACCCACATTTCCGGCAATCGTATAAGGATATAGTGCGTAGGAAAATCTAACTTTGATGAAAGAAAGGAAGGGGATCATTACTCCATGAATACGCCAACGCTTGCGCCGCACGAATCGATGGAACTGCATGAAGCGTTAAACTTCAAAACGCTCTGCCTCGCTAAGTCAAAACTTATGCAAGGCTTGGTGTTTGACCAAGAGCTGAAAACGTTAATGCAGAAGGACGTCGTATTATCCACGCAACAGATCGCCGAGCTCCAGGCCATCTACGCAAGAGCTCCATTCCAATCGCCTGTTCCGAATAGCCCGACACCTATTACTCATTAAAGGGGAACGCCAATGAATACCGATTATTTAGACCCGATTAATTCGTTAAATATGCCGGAGATGGCAGATATGACATTTGCAATGGACTTCCTTATCCGTGCCAAGGAGGGTGTGCGAAATTTGTCCATAGCCCTGACGGAAACGGCTTCTCCCGAAGTAAGAGCGGTGCTGCGCAATCATCTTAAGCAGGGGATTGCTATGCACCAAGAAATTTCGGAGCTTATGATTCGAAAAAAATGGTTCCATCCTTACGAGCTGAACGAACAGTACCAACTTGACCAGCTTTCGGCGAAAAATACGGTGATGATCGGGCAGATGAATTTGTTCCCGGATGATACGTCGCGTAAAGGGATGTTTGATCGAACCCCAGATGAACATATTGGAGGACAGAATGCATGAAGGCGGTAACGTATCAAGGGATTAAAAATGTCGCGGTCAAAGAGGTACCGGATCCGAAGATTGAGAAACCGGACGATATGATCGTAAAGATCACCAGTACCGCCATTTGCGGTTCTGACCTTCACCTTATTCACGGGATGATCCCTAACCTTCAGGAGAATTATGTCATCGGGCATGAGCCGATGGGAATTGTGGAAGAAGTAGGCCCTGGAGTGACCAAAGTAAAAAAAGGCGACCGGGTGATCATTCCTTTCAACATCGCTTGCGGAGAATGCTTTTATTGTAAAAATCAGCTGGAAAGCCAATGCGACAATTCAAACGAACACGGGGATATGGGCGGATTTTTCGGCTACTCCGGAACGACCGGCGGATACCCTGGCGGGCAAGCCGAGTATTTACGAGTTCCGTTTGCTAATTTCACCCACTTCAAGATTCCAGAAAACTGCGAGCAACCAGACGAAAAGCTTAGCTTGATCGCCGATGCCATGACGACCGCATTCTGGAGCGTAGATAACGCCGGCGTCAAGAATGGAGATACGGTCATCGTGCTCGGCTGCGGTCCGGTCGGACTTCTGGCCCAGAAATTCTGCTGGCTGAAGGGAGCAAAGCGGGTCATCGCCGTTGACTACGTCGATTACCGCTTGCAGCATGCGAAGCGAACAAACCATGTGGAAATTGTAAATTTCGAACAGGATAAGAATATCGGCAATACGCTCAAGGAAATGACTAAAGGCGGCGCCGATGTCGTGATTGATGCGGTAGGAATGGACGGCAAGATGAGCGATCTTGAATTTCTAGCCAGCGGTTTGAAACTGCAAGGCGGCACCATGAGCGCACTTATCATTGCGTCTCAGGCTGTCCGCAAAGGCGGGACCATTCAAGTCACTGGGGTATACGGCGGACGCTATAACGGATTCCCGCTCGGCGACATCATGCAGCGCAATGTGAATATCCGTTCCGGACAAGCCCCGGTCATACACTACATGCCATATATGTATGAGCTGGTTACGTCGGGCAAAGTAGACCCTGGAGATATTATTTCGCATGTCATTCCGCTCAGTGAGGCCAAACGCGGCTATGAAGTGTTCGATACGAAAACGGACAATTGCATCAAAGTCATCTTAAAGCCCTGAATAAGGGTGAATATCAGGGAGGACAATCCGAATGAATTCTAATTACGCCTTGCATGAGTTGTTGGAGGTTCATGAAATGGCCGCGTTCAAGACCGTTTGCGTAACCAAATCCAAAACCATGCAAGCTCTTGTAACCGACCCGGAGCTCATGCAAATTTTGCAGCAAGACGTGCAATTATCTCAGCAGCAGCTTCAGGAGCTCGGTGGAGTACTGTCTAAAGCGACCCTAACCTAAAGGAGATAGAAACATGAACACCCTAATAGAACACTTGACGGGGCTTCATACACTGACCGACGATGTGATCGCAATGGATTTTTTGATGAACGCCAAAAGCGGAGTTAGAAACTATGCCATGGCCGTTACCGAATGCGCCACCCCCGAAATCAAGCGAATTTTGATGAAACAGCTCGACGAGGCTATAGATTCCCATGAAAAGATAACAAACTACATGATGCAGCGAGGCCTATACCATCCCTACCATATTCCGGAGCAAATTCAGCTTGATCTGACAAATATTCAGACCGCTATGAACATTCCGTCCTGACACTGTATTCGTCCCAACAGAACGCGCAAAACCACCATGGTTCAGGCGCGTTTTTTGATTCCAGCCGATTAATAAGGAGCAGCGTGACTAACTTTAGAAGTGGAGTGCTTACATCACCTAGGATAGCAAATCGGATTATTAATATTGTTTCTTGACCAAACTGTAAATAAATAAGTATTAGGAGTGTTTAAGTGCTTTTCAACATTGTGACTGGGTTCATTATTCCTTGGTTATTGGCTTCCCCCTTAGTTCAAAAGCAACCGAGGCTATTCATCGTAATTAGTCCCATATCAGCTTTGATCTCATTGATTATTAATACAATAGGTTTTTACTTTGATTTTTGGCACTTCAAGCCTATTTTTTCGAAAAACGAAACGATTTCAGCATTGCCGCTCGACTTTGGCTTGTACGCAGTACTAGGGCCGCTATTCATTTTTTTCATTACTAAAAGACCCTTCGGAATACCAGCCCTAATAAGCTTTTTAAGTTTTAGCTTATTAGCCACATTATTAGAATTCCTTGGGCTGCAATTTAATCGAGTGATGTACAGTAATGGTTGGAATATCGGATGGACTTTTATCTCCTATGCCATCGGTTTTCTTGCGGTTGCCACAGCATGGAGGACTGTAAGATCCTATTTCGAGCTGGTTAAGTAATCAATTTATTACTTCGCAATATGGATCTAGCGCTTAGAACAATGTCAGCTGCTGATCCTCCAGCTCCCTCGCCTCCATACTGCTTCGCTGTAACAACCTGCCCCGTCCCGTTTGTTAACGCCCGCCGGCACCAGATCTAATATTGGTCAGCATTAACTGCTCACCATTCCAGCCGGCATTGGCGCTTGGCGACATCCTTCAAGCTTCAAATCCCGTTTAAATCCAGAAAGAAAGCATATCGATTTTTCACCTATTATCTACTATGATTTCAATTCCGTTTTTCGGCCGCAGGGTTAAGAGAGGCTCCATCTCGATAGGCGGATGCTTGGGGGTTAGACTTAAGCGGTAACGCTGGCCGATCATGCTTAAAATGATAACCATCTCCAGCATGGCAAAGTGGTTCCCGATACATCCTCTAGGTCCGCCACCGAACGGGATATAGGCGAATTGGGGAATTTTTTTGAGCAAATCATTTTCGAATCTCTCCGGGCGAAAGGTCAACGGGTCCGGGAAATAGGTTGGATTTTGGTGGATCGCATAAGGGCTAAACAGCACGGACTGTCCTTTTTTTACCGTTATCGGACCGATTTCCACGTCCCGGACGGCAGAACGTCCAGTAAAGAAAGTGGGGGCCCGCAGTCTCATGGCTTCCCATATAACATTTTGAGTATACGTGAGCTGCATATAGGTCTCTTCCGTCGGGGGTTCGCCTTGCAGTATGCGGTCCCACTCTTCATAAAGCTTCTCTTGAACATCGGGATGCTGCATAATGAACAGGAAAGCCCATGACAATGCGTTGGCAGTAGTCTCATGACCGGCGATGAACATAATCATCAGCTCGTCACGGAGCTCCTGATCGGTCATCCCTTCCCCGTTCTCGTTTTTGGCTGCCATCAACACGGACAACAGATCGCCTTCTCCAACACCGGCATTCATTTTACGTTCTTTGACGATATCATAAACCGCTTGGTCAAGCGCCTTAAGGGCTGCCTTATAGGAACGGTTTTTTGCAGTGGGGATGATGAGCGGCACGGCTGCCAGCGAGCGCATTCGTTCGGCGCACATCCGGTTAATAAGCTCATACGGTTCCCGAATGGAACGCGAGTGCTGATTTCCTTCAAGGCTGAAGAGCGTGCGGGCGATAATAGCGAACGTAATGTTAGATAGGTCATCGGTAAGCATGCGGCAATCGATAGGCTTCCAGGTATTAAGTTCACGGTCGACAATCTCGGCCATTTGGCGGGCATACTTCTGAATATGCGCTCTTGTAAAACGCGGTTGGATCAACCGTCTTACTCGTTTATGCTTTTCACCTTCACTGGTTGCTACGCCATCTCCAACAAAAAGCCTTGCCTCTTGAAAAGCCTTTAGTTTAATGAAATGTTCATGTTTGGTGAGCAGCACTTCCTTTAAGAGCGCCGGGTCGTAAATAACATACATCTTTTGGGGGCCGAGCCGAATCGTTGCAGCCCCTCCATAGTTTTTCTGCAGATCAGTTAGAAAGCCAAGAGGATCCTTCCGGTATTCCAGCAGGTTCCCGCTTAAGAGGGAGCCTTTGGGTCCTTGCGGGAAGCGTGTCTCGACTGAGGTGCTCATATCATTTTCTCTCCTTTCTCAATCGCCTATCAGCGGGGAAATTCCTCACCGGATATTAAAATAACTTTCGGGACGCAGCTCCTTCGTCAGCCAATCTTCATCGTCACAGTAAAGGCACCTCTGCACCTCAATAATTCCGCTTCGTTTGGCTAATCGGTTCATCTGGTTCTGCATAAGTTTGGAATTACATAGAACGATAATTTGCTCGCAGTGCGGCAAGAACCAGCGCTGCAGCTCCTCCCAACGCTCAGTGATCTCGTGCTGGAACACAATGGGCTCCCCGCTCGCCATCATCTTCCGGTTATCAACCAGCAGCTTTACTTTCCCTAGGCGCAGCTTCAGGCAAGCGGCTTTCAAATCCACACTTATGCTTTTAATTTCCTCCAGACTAAGCGCACCGCTCACCTGCCACATGATGAGGTTTTCCTCGGCCGATTCGTAATAACGGAACCGCTCCGTAAGGGGCCGGTCCAGTTCGCTCTTAAGAGAAGCCGACCGAAGAGAGAACCGTTCGTCACAGAAAAAATAGCTGATATCGATATCCAGCGTATTGCAGATGATTTGAATATTTTTAAGGGAGATATTCCGTTCGCCCCGTTCTACGCTCCCAATATACGTTCGATCCAAACCGCAACGCGCGGCCAGCATATCCTGCGACAAATTCGAACGCAGCCGCAGTTCCTTTAACCGCATGCCGAAATCCTCTAAAATGTTCATTGGTCATCATCCTTCTACGCGTAATCCTCGACCGTTTCCTATCGTAATAGGGAAGCACCTACAAGTCGACGGACTATAAGTAGCATTCGTGTATGTTTTTCATCATTCCGTGGCGTTAAGTCGCTTAACAAAAGAATGAGCAGCTGCCGCGATGGCAAACTGCTCCTGGCTGGCTCTGAACTAACGCTCCATTTAAGTTGTAAGCCAGTCATGTCTATGGTCGATTTTTCACTCCCCACTCACATAACTGTTCCAAAACAGGTAAGAGCGTTTCCGCTTTATCTGTAAGACCATACTCGACTTTAGGGGGGATCTGAGGATACTCTTTCCGTTTCACCATACCGTCCGCTTCTAATTCTTTAAGTTGTGCACTCAATGTTTTATACGTAATAGCTCCGATCTGTCTTTTCAGATCATTAAAGCGAACCGGTTGGTTTTCTGCTAGGAGGTACATAATAACCATTTTCCATTTGCCTCCAATAACTGACAAAGTGTAGCCAAAAGGCGTATCCTGAATATTTTTAACTTTGCCTTTATACTCAGCCATACCCATAGTTCCACTATCCTTTCTGATAGTACCTATCAATAAAGTGCGTACTATATTTTTACTTTCGCCTATCTTATACTAGCCTTACTTTGAAGTAAAGGAGTGAAATATATGATTAATGTTAAAACCTACAATCACGATCTCTGGGATCACGGCATCACCCAGGGCTATAGCGTCAACGGCACCATTTACATTTCGGGACAGTTTTCCCACAATACAGAGGGAGTGTTTGTTGGTGAGGGAGATATCGAGGCACAGACTCGGCAGACGCTGGAAAACCTCGATCGTGTGCTGGCGGGATTCGGTGTCACGAAGTCGAACCTCGCTTATGTAGAGATATATCTGACAAACGCGCAAGAGCATTTCGAGCCATGCATTCGTCTGTTCAAGGAATACATAGGACAGCATAGGCCGGCCGGAAGCTGCATCGGCGTGAACTACCTCGCAACTCCCGAGCAGCTGATCGAAATCAGCGCCGTCGCACACTCGAACTAATACCGCAAATTGAAATTTAATACCAGTTCGTTTTTGCGTCCCGCCTAACAGCCCGCTTTATGAAAACGGCAGCTGATCATCTGACCGGCTGCCGTCGTACCATTATTGAGCTATCGATATTTTTAACCGAGTTTGATTGTAACGTAAGGAAGCCCCGCGACTCCTATAGCTACGATAGACCGATATACCGTCATCGCATAAGTTAACATCATACCCGCGCTGGTTGCTAACCATGCGTATCTTCCTCCCTGCAGGCAGGGTTATTTGCTGAACTTCGTGAATATTTTTTGCATGAGGCCAGTCCCCGTTATACGGCTATTTTGGAAGGCGGCTATTTTCCACTCTCCGTTTTGTTTAACGGCGACATTCGTATTGATGGAGTCTCTTTTTTTCGGGGCCGTCTTTTGCCATCTGAGTTTGACTACGCCCAGTCCATGAAAAATCGCGAACTCCGGCGTAACGAAGTGAATCTTCTTAATTTCGCCTTCCAAGGTTGATCCTCTCAGCACGTTGTTCCAAAGCTGTTGATGCGTATCGGCAATCGCCTTTCTCCCTTGCAGATGCTCCCCTTGAAACGTGACATAGTCGGCATCTTCCGTGAAGCAAGCCCCATAGGCCTCTCCGTCCCCCCTGTCCCAGGCCAGCTTCAGTTTTCCAAACAAATATTCAATCTCTCTTACGCCCTGTACGCTATGATTTTCCATGATGATGCACGCTCCTCTTTTTTATTTGCCGCCAGTAACGCGGATTTCTTCTCCATTGACAAAACTGTTCGCCGCCGATCCCAGATAAAGGATCAGACTCGCGACGTCATCCGGGGTGCCCAATCTGCCTGTCGGAAACAATCGTGCATATTCTTCAAGCATCTGCGGCGGGAACGCCTGCGTCACCCATTCCGATCGCGTCAGCTCGGGGATGACGACGTTCGAATAAATACCATTCGCAGCCAGCTCTACCGCCAACGTGCGGCTGAATCCATGCAACGCCGCTTTAGCCGTTAGGTTAGCCGTCTCTTTCGGCTTGCCGACATGGACCAGACTGGTAGACACGTGAATCAGTCGTCCCCATCCCCCCTGCTTCATGAGCGGGACGGCCGCTTTGGTCATTCGATACGTCCCCTTGACGGTCTGATCGATGACGGCGAACCATGCATCGTTCGCGCTCTCCTCAATCGCCGCTTCTTGCCCCCAGAACACGGCATTGTTCACGAGCACATCCAACCGTTTCTTCTCCTTCTTCACGTGATCGATGGCCTCAAGTATGCTCTGCTCATCGTTAAGGGACATTTGAACCGCTTCGCCGGAGCCTCCGGACGCTTGAATGTCGTCAATCGTCCGGTCAGCTTCGCTGCGATTGCTCAAATAAGTAATGTAGACATGAGCGCCTTCCGCAGCGAACTTGCGGGCCGCCGCTCTGCCGATGCCTCGCGAACCGCCGGTAATGAACGCAACTTTCCCTTGCAGACCGTAATCCATGTTCAATTCCTCCATCCTTCGCAAAAAATTTGGCGGGCCTTTAACCTTGTGATATACTGATGTTATAAAAATCTTGGTTAATTAACTTTCTTAATATGTTAATTATCTTAATTGATTAAGATAAATTTATCTTAACTTGGAGGTTTCGCTATGTCAAGAGGCAATTCGTTTGAATTTAACGACCTAACGCCATCGCAGCATGCTTTGCTTTACGAATTGCGCCAGAACAGCGCGCGGGCCGTAATGCTTCATCAGCTCATTTCGGAAAAATTGGGGTTGAATGCGACCGATCATAAATGTCTGGATTTTTTAAACCGCACCGGTCCCGTAACTGCCGGCCAATTGGCCCAACTAACGGGTTTGACGACAGGCGCTGTGACGAATGTGATCGATCGCTTGGAGCAGGCCGGTTATGTCACGAGGGATAAGGACCCGAACGATCGGAGGCGCGTAGTGGTCAAGCCTGCGGAAGGCCGATCGGCCCAAATCTCTCCGCTGTTTCAATCGGTCATGCAGTCCACGCTTCAGATTCTGTCGCGGTACGATGAGCAACAAACCGCTCTGATTCTTGAATTCATCCGAGCGTGCAATGAAATGACGTTGGCTGAAATGGAAAAATTGAAGAGTCAGGCGGACTCCGACGTCGATTGACTACAAAACAAAAGAAGGCAGCTCCGGACGGAGCTGCCTCAGACTTTAGAGGAAAACGCTTTATTAGGAATTATATGACTTGCTGCCTATAAATCGAGGAACTGTGTCCCGAAAAAAGATCGCCTATTCCGAAAATAAAAGCTGCAACTGATCTTCTGATGATCCGCTGCAGCTTTGTTGATCTGACTATCGTTTCCCGATAGAATTCCTGTAAAACGAATATTTTGGCGTTTGAACAAAAACGAGCGCCTCCGGTAAGATGGAGTTGCACACGAGGTCAAAAGCCTCAAAAAGCCCATCAGGAGGTCGCTCTACTATGAAGTT
>NZ_QXQA01000015.1 GCF_003583765.1 Paenibacillus nanensis | reverse complement strand
GGGTAGCCAAGTACGGACGGGATAAGCGCTGAAAGCATCTAAGCGTGAAGCCCCCCTCAAGATGAGATTTCCCAATTCGTAAGACCCCTTGAAGACGACGAGGTTGATAGGTTCGGGGTGGAAGCACGGCAACGTGTGGAGCTGACGAATACTAATCGGTCGAGGGCTTATCCTAAGAAACCCCACAAAGTGAAGCGAATGCTTCGAGGATTATTCCTGATACTTTGCGGGGACCCCAATTACAAGCTAAAGTTCAGCAAACTTTCGTATCCAGTTTTCAAGGCGCAAATATCGCGATTTCTAGAAGCTTACCATAGAACGATATGGTAGGCTTTTTTGTTTTGAAATCAGGCAGTAATGTAACACTTCAGGCTGCATTTTCTAATAGTTCGGGGCATTATGGATACACTAAAAAAATGGCAATCGCACATGTCTGGAGGTGAAATGATTAGGTCATGAAACGATTTTGGAGAGAGCTTCATCCAAAACGCGGACAAGATGCGTCAGGCAGCGATACGGATTCTTTGAAAATGCTGCGCGAGGAGAAGGAACCGTTGTCTGTAAAATTAGAGGACAATAAAAGCAGGCTGGAGCATATCTTCACCGGGTGTTCCGATATTGTGTTCCGTCCGATCAAGTTAAACGCCGATACGGATGCCTTAATTGTCTACACGGAAGGAATCGTAGAGTCACAGCTAATAAATGACCATGTCCTACACCCTCTAATGCATTATTTCCAGGCTAAAGACATGTCAGCGGAGCCCAAAACGCTAGATCAGGCATGGATATCGTTGTCACAGGCCGAGCTCACTAGCCAATTAGGCGATGTGGTGTACGCCGTCCTGACTTCTAGCGCAGTAGTGCTGATTGAAGGCTACGCGCAAGCTGCGATGTACAGCGTGAAGGGCGGAACTAGACGCGGGGTCGAGGAACCGACAACGGAAGCGGTCGTCAGAGGCCCGAGAGAGGGATTTACGGAAAATCTGAGGGTGAATACGGCATTGCTGCGTTTTAAGATCAAATCGCCCGATTTGAAGACCGTCAGCTTTACAAAAGGCGAGCGGACACAAACGAGCATCGTATTATCCTATATCGACGGAATTATCGATCCCAAAATCGTGGAAGAGGTAACAAAAAGGCTTGAAGCTATCCAAATCGACGCTGTTCTGGAAAGCGGGTATATTGAAGAACTGATCGAGGACAGCCCGTATTCGCCTTTCCCGCAAATGCAGTACAGCGAGCGTCCCGATACGATTGCCGCGCAGCTCCTCGAGGGGAGATTTGCCATCTTCGTTGACGGCACCCCATTCGTGCTGGTAGCTCCCATCACCTTATGGCAGATGCTTCAGGCGAGTGAGGACTATTACGAGCGATATTATATATCGAACCTCCTTCGTTGGCTTCGAATCGTGTTTTTGTTCTTGGCGTTGTTCCTGCCGGGTTTGTACATAGCGGTGATTACGTTTCATCAAGACATGCTGCCGACCACTTTAATATTGAGCATTGCGGCGGCAAGGGAGTCGATCCCTTTTCCTGCGCTGGTCGAAGTGCTGATTATGGAATTATCCTTCGAGGCGCTGCGAGAGGCCGGTATTCGATTGCCCAAAACCGTAGGACAAGCGGTGAGCATACTTGGCGCGCTTGTCATTGGCCAAGCGGCCGTGGAAGCCGGAATCGTCTCCGCGCCGATGGTTATTATTGTCGCGGTTACCGGTGTCGCTTCCTTCACGATTCCACGGTTTAATCTGGCCATTTCAGTGCGACTGCTGCGATTTCCGATCTTTATTATGGCCGCCTTATTCGGCTTATTCGGCATGATCATCGCAAGCGTATGGATACTTGCGCATTTGTGTCATTTACGTTCCTTCGGCGTGCCATACTTGTCCGGAGTGACCCCTTACTCCAAGGATGACCAGAAGGATATCTTCATTCGACAGCCTTGGTGGAGAATGGTTCTACGGCCGGATTCGATTTCGAGTAAGGGGCGAAACGGCCGAAGGCGAATGAATGCTAGAGTCAAACCTAAAGACCCGAAAGAAAGCTGGTGAGCATCTATGCGCGTAAGTGTAATCGGCTGTCTGCTTCTCATCCTCATGCTTCTGACTGGCTGCTGGGATCGGATAGAAGTGAACGACGTTGCGTTTGTCATGGGCTCGGCGATTGATAAAGAAGGGGATAAATATAGAGCCACCATTCAAATCGCTCTCCCGGGTCAACTTGGGGGAAGCAAAGGCGGAGGAGGAGGCACTTCCGGCAAAGAGGGATGGTACATCGACTCGAGGACAGCGAAGACGGTTCGCCAAGCGAACAGCCTTCAGCAAAAAGGGATTTCACGCAGACTCAATTTTTCGCATCGACGAACGATCCTAGTCGGAGAGGAATTGGCACGTGAAGGAATCGAGCCCATCATGGATGTGCTTGCCCGCATTCCCCAAAACCGCTTAACGTCGCTCGTTATTGTAAGTAGAGGACCTGCAGTTCATGTGCTCGGAACAAAGACTTCGATCGAGATGTTCTCTTCCGAAAGTCTTCGGGAGTTAGCCATCGTATCAATGAAAGTTCCTCGTACGTTAAAAAACACGATCAACGTGATGCTAATGGAAGGTGTTGATCTGGTTCTTCCAGCAGTGAATGTTACGAAAACAAACACAGCACAAGGGGTCAAGTCTCAGCAAACGATTCGAATGGACGGCATAGCCGTATTTTCGGATAACAAGCTTGCCGGTTTTTTAGATGGAGAGGAAGCCGATGGCGTGCTGTGGGCTATGGGCCAGGCGAAAGAGCCGGAGGTGAGCATCCAGGCTCCGGACGGATCTGGGGAAATAACCGCGCAGTTCCTTCATTACCGCACCATTCTAGAGCCCCGTATTCAAGGCGATACCATCAGCTTTCGCATCATTGTGCATGCAATCGGAACGATTCTTGAGAATGAATCCAAGTACGAGCTTTCTAATCATTCCCATATCGAGGCATTTGAAGCTAAAATGAAGCAAAAAATCGAAAAGGATATCAAGAGCGGCATCCAAAAGATGCAGAAGCTTAAATCGGATGGGGTAGGCTTTGGTCGAATGCTGCATACAAAAAGGCCGGCCGTATGGAAAGCGTATAAGTCCAAATGGAGACAGCTGTACCCTGAAATAAGTATCGAAGCACATGCAGAAGTCGATATTGAAAATATTGGTTCGGTTACGAAGCCGTTCGCGCGAAAGGAGAAGGAAATAAAATGAATGTCGGACAACTGGCATCCTTTATTCTCTGCATCATGTGTTACCTGCTGATCGAGAGAAGGAATTTTGCGAAGACGAATACCGTCAACAAATATTTGGGGATTGGTATTTGCTCTGCAGCCTTCCTCATCTGGGCTTATCTCTCTTCATTCTTGCCGACCGTCTATCCAAGCGCTCTATTGGAGCAATTGGAGCCATTGGTTCCATTTGAGCCGATCAACGTATTTAGAGAGGGCTGAGATTTCTTTGCAGAAAATTACAAGTCGGCAAATTGTCATTATCGGCACCATCTATACGCTCGTTACGACGCTCATTACCGTTCCAACCCAAATGGTATATTATGCAAGGCAGCACGTGGGAATATCGCTTATCGTTTCAGCAGCAGTTGTTCTGTTTGGAATCTGGATGATAACAAAGGTTCTTGGACGATTTCCGAAGCAAGACTTGTTTCAAGCTTTGATCAATCGCTACCCAGTTGGAGGCAGGATAACGAGCGCCCTGTATGTCCTCTTTTTCTTCTATGTAGCGGTACGCGATCTTCGCTTAGTAACCGATTTTACAAATGTCGTGTTACTGCCTACGACGCCGCTTGGCGTTATTGCATTTCTCGTCATGATCTCCGCCGTATTTCTTGTATACGGCGGAGTGGAGGTGCTAGGGAGGGCAACAGAAATATACGGAATCCTGCTGCTCTTATTACTGTTGTCCATACCGTTTGTGCTTTTCGGTGAGTACGATATACAGTTTGCCAGGCCCTTTCTGGAATTTAATACGCCCGGGATATTAATCGGGAGCTGGTTCGTCCTTCCTTATCTCGGCGAAATTATTGGAATTGCGTTTATGTTCACGAACGGCAAGCTGCGTTTCAAACATGCCTCTCTTGGACTTTTGCTCGGAACGCTGGCAATGCTAACCCTTCTCGTGCAGTCTGTGCTCATTCTGGGCATTCCCATCATGTCCCGAATGCTGTATCCTACATATGAGCTAGTCCGTCAAATTAGGGTCACTGACTTTCTTGACCGGTTCGACCTGCCGATTGTTGGAATATGGTACCCGGCCATGATCGCAAAAATAGGCTATAGTATATTTATCGTCTGCAACGGCATCAAGCGGGTGGTGCCAGAATCGTCGGGACAACGTCTGGTTTACCCAGTCGGATTATTGATCTTTGTCTGCTCGATCTGGTTCTTCGAGAGCTCCATTCAGCTTTTTAATCTAAACCGTGTATGGCCAATGGTTGCTGTATGCTTCCTGCTTCTCATTCCAGCTGTATTGCTTGTTGCAATGAGGCCAAAGGAACTAACAAGCGGGGAAGATCATGAAAAAGGAGCCGGTTAGGCTCCTTGTTTCCGAAGGATGAAGTTAAGCATTTCCTCTGGATTTTATTTTATAATCGTGTTATATTATAAATCCGGCCGCAAAGAGACAAGCGGTTCGATCATCATAGAGAGGTGTCCGAGTGGTCGAAGGAGCACGATTGGAAATCGTGTATACGTTAACCGCGTATCGAGGGTTCGAATCCCTTCCTCTCTGCCAGAATACATATCGTATGATGAATCCCCCATGGAGAATGGGGGATTTTTGTTTTATTACTCCGAATAAGGTTCATTTTCGATTTTAATTTGTTTATCTGCCAGCTGGTGAATGCCGTCGCTTGTTCCTGCCGTATAGACATCCGAAAACTGCTCATGCGTCAGTTCGCTGCCTTGCAGCTGCTCTGCTTTATTCTCGCTTTGATTGGTTGCATTGGGTTCCACAAGGTTCACCTCCGTTTCAGTTTATTATGCCAATCCGCAAGGAAATTATCTTACGATTGACGTACCAATTCAGGGGAATAGCAACAGGATGACCGGTAAACAATAAGGGGTACATGAAAATGAAAGGAGCAGCAGGATGAGCCGCTTGCATGAAATTATTGATAACCACCAAAACTTGGACCAGCTGTTTGCGATCATGAAGCACTACGGGGTCAACGCGGAATTTATCTCCTCCGCGCTTGTCACGCAATTTGAAGAGACCATGGAGCAAAACAGCGATGACTCGGAAGAAACCGCAACGTACTCCCAAGCATTAGTCGATGATTTGAAGCAGTTCAATGCCCGATTCTAAATCCCATAGCTCAAAAGGCGCATTTACGGGCTCGCCTGCCCGGAAATGCGCCTTTGTGTTAGCTGACCTTTTGCGGCGGCTTGATTAAGAAAAACACCAGTCCGAGCGTCAGCAGCGATAAAGAGGAAACGGATATAAACACTAAGCGGTCCGATTGATCCATCATCCAGCCGAATAAAGGCGGACCGAATGCTACGCCTAAAAACCGCAAGCTATTATACAGCGAAGTAATCATACCGCGCTCGCTTTTCTTTACGGAGCCGGTAATCATCGTATTTAAGCAGGGGAGCAGCAGGCCTGTGCCGATGCTGCTTAACGTTAACAATCCGATAAAGACATAAATATTTTTAAAGAAAAAAATCGTTGCGGCAAGAGAGACGGTCATTGCGACTAACCCGATGTTCATCAGCAGCCTGATCAACCGGCCATTTTTTTTGATTAAGCTTCCCGTCGTATAGGAAGTGATCACCATTCCAAGCAGGGGAATGGACAATATCAAGCCTTTTATAACACCGTCAATCGAATAAGGTTCCTTCTCCAATATATTGGACAAATAGAACAGGACCCCGAATAAAATAAAAAGCCCAAGCGAGCCGGCAAAAAACGAGGTAATCAGCCAGCGTCCTTTTTCTTTAAAAATGATACCGATTTTATGGAGATAATCCTTCAGCTTCTGCTTGTGGTCATGCTTCGGCTCCTTAATTAAAAACATGACGGCCAGTAAGGATAACGCGCAGAAAACCGGAAAAGCAAAAAAGGATGCGTACCATACGATCAAAGCGAGGAGGGAGCCGATGATCGGACTTAGCACCTTCCCGGTTCCATTCGAGGCTTCGGTTAATCCAAGCGCTTTGCTCTCTGTCCCGCCGTCATACATATCTCCGACAAGCGCCATCGCGATCGGCGCGGTTCCTGCGGCCGCGATGCCTTGTATCGCCCTTGCGATAATGATGATCGTATAGGAATCCCAAATGGCCCCCATTCCGGCCAGAACGCCAGCGCCGCCGTAAATAATAAGCGCGGGTATAATGATGATTTTCCTGCCGAGCTGATCGGACAAGTAGCCAATGACCGGGATACAGACGCCTGCCGCCAGCGAAAAGATCGAAATGATCAAGCTGCTTTGGAATTTCGTGATGCCGAGCGCTTTTTGCATTTCGGGCAGCACTGGAACGAGCATGGAGTTGCCGAACACAAGCACCATGGGGATGGTGGCAATTGCGATGAATTCCCAAAGATGTCCCTTGGAGCTGCCTTTAGACTTTGTTTTTTGAGTAGACGTTTTAACTTCCCGAAGCTCCAGATCGCTTTGGAACGAGATATTCAGCTTTCGTGATTTGGTTTTTTCCACAAGCAAGAGCACCTCTTATCCATTAGGAAATGAAAACAGTGAACTGGCTTCTTCATTATTCGTCAACCGCCGCTAACGTATTCATTACAACAATGAGGCAGAAGAGGCTGCCACATATTTCGATCGCGATGAGGGGAAAATGGAATGAACGCAAACCGGTAAGGAAGGAGGCAGGCTCGTTATGTCGACTAACGAATCAGTGAAGCGTAAGGGCAATCCCGGCAATAATAAAGATTCAGAAGTAGCGGAATCCAAAAAAGGCAACAAGTAGGCTGCAGCCATCAAGTAATGGAAGAAAGGACAGCGTGACATGGCGGAAAAAAACATAATCGCCTTTTTTAAAAGGCGGGATGAGGCGGAGCAGGCCCTGAAACAAATCGAAGCGATCGGAGGCGTCGTTGACAGCTCGATTACGAATGTTGACGGTTATCCTGGCGATGGGGTAGATGAATCCTTTAATCCGTTAACAGGCGATTTCCCAGGTCTCGGGTTCTTGACGCTTGGAGGGGATTTTCAGAAGGATGCCGGCGTGCTTGCGGCGACAAGCGTAAGCGCAAGCGGACTTAGCTCGGGAGGTCCCGAAAATAAAGTGACGGGTTATAATTTTTGTCTGACGGTAGTCCTCGACGAACAAAGCTTTCATCAAGCGTTACAAATTGTGGAGACTGCAGGAGCAATCGTATAACACGGAATGATCAATCGAGGGACGCTCTTACTAGTTACCCGACTAGGAAAGCAGCGTTCTTTTTTTATTTGACAGCGCGTAATGGCGGGCGTACGATTACGAGTATCATTCATTATTACAATCATTAGGGGGGATAATATTGACCAATCATGCGCAGCTTCAAACGGCGGGGAGTAGGCTAGAAACGTTTGGCTATTTAATGGAGCAGAGAGATCGCGCGTATAAACGCACACTATGGACGGTTGTCTTCTCGCAATTATTCGGCGGAGCCGGACTGGCCGCCGGCGTCACGGTCGGGGCGCTGCTTGCGCAAGAAATGCTGGGCACCGAACGGTATGCCGGGCTCCCTGCGGCGTTGATTACGCTTGGCTCAGCTCTTACATCCTTCCTTGTCGGCCGTTTGTCGGGGAAGTTCGGGAGACGCAGCGGTCTTGCTGGAGGTTTTTTTGCCGGCGGCATTGGAGCTGCGGGCGTTGTATTATCCGCAGTAACGAATCATGCGATATTACTATTCTTATCGCTTCTCTTGTACGGGGCCGGCACGGCTTCCAATATGATCGCCAGATACGCCGGGACGGATCTGGCGAAACCGCATCAGCGGGCGACGGCGGTTAGTATCGCGATGGTATCGACAACGTTCGGGGCGGTGGCGGGGCCTAATCTCGTGGAGGTGACGGGAAGCTTTGCGGAATCGATCCATATCCCAACGTTAGCAGGGCCATTTCTGCTCGCTTCCGCCGCTTTCCTGCTGGCGGGAAGCATCCTGCTCTTGCTGCTCCGACCGGACCCGCTGTTCCTCGCAAAGCAAATTGCGGAGGCGGATCTTCAGCAAGCGCAGCGATCTGCGGCAGCGTTACCTCAAGCGGAATCGTCGAAAAGAGGTATCGTCTTAGGCGCTGCTGTCATGATTCTTACCCAAATCGTTATGGTCGCTATTATGACGATGACTCCCGTTCATATGAAGCATCATGGTCACGGACTTACAGAGGTTGGGCTCGTTATCGGGATTCATATCGGGGCGATGTATTTGCCATCGCTCGTAACCGGAATACTCATTGATAAGCTCGGTCGATTGGCAATGTCATGCGCAGCGGGCGTTATTTTGTTAGCAGCCGGGCTCTTGGCCGCGTTTGGACCTGCAGATTCAATGGTTTCCCTTATTACGGCCCTAGCGCTGCTTGGTCTAGGGTGGAATTTGGGCTTAATTAGCGGAACAGCCCTTATCGTCGATGCAACAACGCAAGCGACGCGAGCCAAAACGCAAGGCACGATAGATGTCCTGATTGCCTTGGCGGGGGCGTCAGGAGGGGCGATGTCCGGCGTTATCGCCGCAAATGCCAGTTATGAGGCGCTGGCTCTCATCGGCGGAACGATGTCGCTGCTATTAATCCCTGTCGTGATCTGGTCGACCTTTCGCAAACATTCTGTATAATAAGAAGCAGACTAGCATCTGGAGGGATAGGCAGCCGTGTTTATTAGACTACTGAAGTTCGCAGACAATGCGGCAATTGAGAACGTGATTAGAGAGTGCCTGATTGAATTTGGCGGCAATCGGGAGGGGCTGGCGTGGGCCGATGAAAGCATGAGCGATCTGTATGCTTATTATAATCAGCCAGGAAGGGCTTACTGGGTAATTGAACATGGCGGGGAAGTTGTCGGCGGATGCGGAATCGCGCCATTTGCGGATCTGGAAGACGTGTGCGAGCTTCAAAAAATGTATCTGCTGAAGGCGGTCAGAGGAAGCGGCATAGCGGCGAAGCTCTTGGATACGGCGCTAAGCTTCGCAGCGAAGCATTACGGCAAGTGCTACATAGAGACGTTATCGAATATGCATGCGGCTAACCGTTTTTATGTGAAACACGGTTTTGAGTCTTTACCTACACCGCTTGCAGGCTCTGAGCATTACGCATGCGATGTTTGGTATATCAAATCTTTAGGAAAGAGTGAAGCTACGCCATGTTAACGATGAAGGAAAGGCCTGTTGTGAAAGCGGAAATGTTGATAAGAAAGCCTGTTCAGCAAGTATTCGAAGCCTTTATCGATCCCGAAGTAACGACAAAGTTCTGGTTTACGAAAAGCAGCGGCAGACTTGAGGCAGGAAGCAAGGTTCGATGGGATTGGGAAATGTACGGCGTTCACGATGAGATTTTCGTGAAAGCTATAGAACCGAATAGAAGCATCCATGTCGAATTCTCCGATGGGACAACGGCGGAATGGAGCTTTAGGTCCATTGGAGAAATCGGTACGCATGTAACAATTACGAGCCAAGGATTTTCCGGCGACGGGGATTCAATTGTCAGTCAAGCGATTGACTCGATGGGCGGTTATACGATCGTGTTATGCGGTCTGAAGGCGCTTCTTGAGCATCAGGTTCAATTGAATCTCGTTGCGGATAAAGCGATGCCGTCCTTATAAACAAAAGAAACTTAACCCGGCGGGCAGACAGACAGGAGGACTTTTTTATGTTTTCGCGGAAAGAAAGCTTGGCGCAGTACATTCGGTTGTTCCCGGTCGTGAGCGTCATTCTTGTGATCAATATTTTATTATTTATTGCAATGGAGCTCTACGGTTCCTCTTCGGATGTATTGACGCTTCTGCGATTCGGCGCAATGACCAACTTTCCCGACAAGCCGGAATTATGGCATTATGTGAGCGCCGTTTTCCTGCATATCGGATTTATGCATCTGCTGATGAATGGAGCAGCCTTATATGTGTTTGGCGCTTCGCTTGAGAGGATTTTGGGGAAGTGGCGTTTTATTGCGTTATATTTAGTCTCCGGCGTTGCGGGAAACCTCGTAAGCGTAAATGCTCACCAAGAGCCTTATATCGGGGCTGGGGCATCCGGAGCAATCTACGGGGTTTATGCGGCTTATGTTTACTTTTCCATCTTTCATAAAACCGCATTCGGCGTTCATAATGCCAGAACGATTCAAACGATTGTTGTAATCGGTGTTATTCATTCGCTAATCGTTCCGAATGTTGACCTATCCGCCCATATAGGCGGTTTTTTCGGGGGGTTCATCATGACGACGCTTTTCTCGCTCTTTAACCGGAGAGAATAAAGCATTAGCTTGTATGTAACAAGGTATGTTAGCTATAATGGTTAAGGATTAAACACTTTTAGCTGGAGGAATCATCCATGACGCAATCGATCAAAGTCGGAATTGTAGGTTACGGTAATCTTGGACGCGGGGTTGTTCAAGCATTGCGCCAAAACAAGGATATGGAACTGGTCGCGATATTCACACGACGCGAGCCGGAGCAAATGAAAGGGGAAGCCGGAGACAATCTGCGCTTCGAACATATTTCTACGGTTGAACAATTTAAAGGCAGCATTGATGTCATGATCTTATGCGGCGGATCTGCGACCGATTTACCGGAGCAGACACCGTTCATCGCATCCATGTTTAATACGGTGGACAGCTTTGACACGCATGCCAAAATTCCAGAGTTTTTTGAATCGGTTCATGCAGCAGCGAAGAAAGCGGATACGCTCAGCGTTATTTCTACAGGCTGGGACCCGGGGTTATTCTCGCTGAACAGACTGCTTTCGGAAGCGATTCTGCCGGAGGGGAAAGAATATACGTTTTGGGGAAAAGGCGTCAGCCAAGGTCACTCGGACGCGATCAGACGCGTTCCTGGCGTAAAGGCCGGCGTTCAGTATACAGTACCGGTAGAAAGCGTGATCAATCGTATCCGGTCAGGCGAAACGCCTGAGCTTCAAACGAGAGAGAAGCATTTGCGCCAATGTTTTGTCGTTGCCGAAGAAGGCGCGAACCGGGATGAAATTACGCAAACGATCGTAAACATGCCGAATTATTTCGCCGATTACGACACAACCGTAACGTTTATTACCGAAGAAGAATTGAAAACCCAGCATCACGGCATGCCGCACGGCGGTTTCGTTATTCGCAGCGGCGTGACAGGTGAAGGGACGAAGCAAATTATCGAATTCGGGCTTAAGCTGGAGAGCAATCCTGAATTCACGGCTAGCGTTCTAGTCGCGTATGCAAGAGCTGCGTACAGACTTAAGAAGGATGGCTTGAGCGGAGCCAAAACCGTATTTGACATCCCGCTTGGCTATCTTTCGCCGAAGTCGGCAGACGAGCTTCGCAAAGAGCTGCTGTAATCGTACAAGAACAGATAGACCTCGCCATTGGCGGGGTCTTTTTGGCATGCAGCGAGATTACGAAGCAAGGCTGCTGCAAGGGTTCCAGGGCCTAGCAGCTTAATCGAATCTTTAATCTGTCATTCCATGTAAGGGTCGATAAAAGGTTTTAATCGGCTCTCTCGAAAAAATTTATTAGATTTCTTTATCGCTTTAAAGTACACTATAAAACATCCTTAGTGTAAAAAGTACAAACAATTGGGCGTTTTGTACAAATTAAAAATTGGAAGGAGATCATTGCTATGGAGTCTACATTAGCAAGCAGAGAAATTGATGCCGCGGAGTACGTGCAGCGTGTCTATGAATCTGTTGTCATGAAAAATCAGCACGAGACGGAATATCTTCAAGCGGTAAAAGAAATTCTCGACACGCTTTCGCCAATTCTTGCTGCGCATCCGGAGTATATTGAGAGCGGAATACTTGAGAGGATCGTAGAACCTGAACGCGTAGTGATGTTCCGTGTTCCTTGGGTCGACGACGCTGGACGCGTACAAGTGAACCGCGGCTATCGCGTTCAGTTTAACAGTGCGCTTGGACCTTATAAAGGCGGCCTTCGTTTCCACCCGTCCGTAAGCGCAAGCATCATCAAATTTTTGGGCTTCGAGCAAATCTTCAAAAATTCGTTGACAGGACAGCCGATCGGGGGAGGCAAAGGCGGCTCCGACTTCGATCCGAAGGGCAAATCCGATCAAGAGATTATGCGGTTTACTCAAAGCTTTATGACCGAGCTTTATAAATACTTGGGTCAGGACACGGATGTTCCGGCGGGGGATATCGGTGTTGGCGCCCGTGAGATCGGCTATATGTTCGGTCAATACAAACGGATCAGAGGGGCGCATGAAGCCGGCGTTCTGACAGGCAAAGGCATCGGGTACGGGGGAAGCCTGGCCCGTAAGGAAGCGACTGGATACGGCTGCGTATACTTTGTCAATGAGATGCTGCAAGCCAAAGGCTTAAGCTTCGAAGACAAAACCGTGATCGTGTCGGGATCGGGCAACGTGTCGATCTATGCCATGAAAAAGGCGCAGGAATTTGGCGCTCGCGTTGTGGCCTGCAGCGATTCCAACGGCTACATTTACGATCCGGAAGGCATTCAGCTGGATACGGTCATTCAACTCAAGGAAGTGGAGCGCAGACGGATCAGCGATTACGTGAAATTCCATCCGCATGCCGTATATACGGAAGGCTGCTCCGGCATCTGGTCGATCCCTTGCGACATTGCCCTTCCTTGCGCGACGCAAAACGAAATCGATGAGCAAGCGGCAAAGGTGCTGGTTCAAAACGGAGTAAAGGCGATCGGGGAAGGCGCAAACATGCCGTCTACGCTCGAAGCGATTCATATTTTCCATACGAACGGCGTTCTGTTCGGGCCTGCTAAAGCGGCAAATGCCGGAGGGGTTGCCGTGTCGTCCTTGGAAATGTCGCAAAACAGCATGCGGTTGGCATGGACCTTTGAAGAGGTGGACGCTAAGCTGCATATGATTATGAAAAACATTTACGAGAGCTGCGAAGCAGCAGCGAAGGAGTACGGGCATGAGGGCAACCTTCTAGTCGGCGCGAATATCGCGGGCTTTAAGAAGGTAGCGGATGCCATGATGGCGCAAGGCATCGTATAGGTCATTCGAATTCATTGACACTTCTGTCTTTCCATGATATGGTCGAGTCAAGGCATTCCGCTTTTGCGGGATGCCTTGATGCTTATCAATCCTATTTTGGCAGAAAAAAGGAGGATGCAACGATGGTAACAATTAGAAAGACCACAAAATTGCATACAAGGAGCTGGATCTACGATGAACCGTAGCATGTGGAACAGAATGACGTCTTATTCCGAAAGTCAGTTGACCGAAACCCCCGTATGGGAGTGCAGTAAACCGGATTGTCCCTGCTGGATGCGCAAGTCGCTTACCTTTGTCCGGCAGCCGAAGTGTCCGGCTTGCGGATCTGAAATGACGGAGAATAAGAGAATGCTGCCAAAGCTCCAAAATAATCCAAAATAGCGAGCCTAGCAGGAGGAAGGAGTTGTAGCCTTTGACGCTTCAGCAGCTGAAATACGTCATTGAAGTCGCGAATCGGGGGTCAATGAACGAGGCGGCCAAACGGCTGTTCATCTCTCAACCGAGCCTATCGAACGCGATTAAGGATCTGGAAGCCGAGATGCAAATTACGATCTTCGAGCGAACGAATAAAGGCATTACCTTATCCAAAGAAGGCGTCGAATTCCTCAGCTACGCCCGGCAGGTTGTCGAGCAAGCCGAGCTGCTCGAAAGCCGATACTTAAACGCGAAGCCGTCGATGCAGCATTTCTCCGTCTCCACCCAGCACTACGCGTTTGCGGTGAACGCGTTCGTGAAGCTGGTGAACGAGCATGGGCATGAAGAATACGAGCTTGCGCTGCGCGAGACGAAGACCTATGAAATCATCGAAGACGTAAAAAACATGCGAAGCGAAATCGGCATTCTCTATGTAAATGAATTCAACGGGAAGGTCATTCATAAGCTGCTGAAATCAGCCAATTTGCAATTCAACAGCTTATTTACGGCGAAACCGCATATTTTTATCAGCATCAAAAATCCGCTCGCCAAGCAGTCCGTCGTTACAATCGACCAGCTGCAGGATTATCCGTATCTATCCTTCGATCAAGGCGAATATAATTCGTTTCATTTCTCGGAGGAGATTTTAAGCACCCTGACGCATAAGAAGAGCATTCGGGTGAACGACCGCGCGACCTTGTTCAATCTTTTAATCGGCTTGAACGGCTACACGATTTCGACGGGCGTGCTAAGCGCCGACCTGAACGGCAACGAAATTATACCTGTGCCTCTCGCGATAGAAGAAGAGATTCACGTCGGCTGGATCTCGCACCGCAGCGTGCCGTTATCGTTGCTGGGGGCGGCATACATCGAAGCGCTGAAGGAAGCGATTGGCGAATAATTTCCTTATTATAGCTTTTGGCTATATCCAGATATAGTTATTTCGAGTTACGCTATACCTTCAAAACCGTGTTATCTTTCTTGTAACCATTCATATAAGGAGTGTTGCAAGATGGCAATTAGCGGTGTATTAGGGTATCCGCGTATCGGCGCGAATCGGGAATGGAAGAAAGCCCTTGAAGCGTTCTGGGCAGGCAAGCTTGATCAAACGGCGTTTCGCCAGACGTTGCGGGAGATTCGAATCCAACATCTGCGCAAGCAGCAGGAGAAAGGAATCGACGTCATACCGGTTAACGATTTCAGCTATTATGATCACATCCTGGATACCGCGGCGATGTTCGGCTTGATTCCGAAGCGGTTTGGATATGAGGGCGGTCCGGTGCCGCTTCATGTCTATTACGGAATGGCGCGGGGCACAAAGGATGCGGCGGCATGCGAAATGACGAAATGGTTCAACACGAACTACCATTATATCGTTCCCGAGCTGAACGGCGTCTCTCCGGCAGTTACGGAGAATAAACCGTTAATCGCGTACCGAGAAGCGAAGGCGGAGCTCGGCATCGAAGGAAGGCCGGTCATCGTTGGTCCGCTTACCTTCCTGAAGCTGTCCAAAGGTTATAAGCCGGAAGAAACCGATGAGTGGCTGAACCGGCTGCTTCCGCTTTATGTCCAGATTTTGAAGGAGCTCGCTCAAGAAGGAGTCGAGTGGGTTCAGATCGACGAGCCGATTCTCGTCACGAATGTAGATGCGGAGGATAGGAAAAGGCTTCAGCTTATTTACAATACGTTTAAGGCATCAGCGCCGGGCTTGAAAATCATGCTGCAAACGTACTTCGAATCCGCAGAAGATTATACGGATTTGGTTCGGCTGCCTGTCGATGGAATTGGCCTTGATTTTGTTCACGGATACGCGGGCAATATTCAGGCGATTCGATTGTTCGGCTTCCCCGCAGACAAGGTGCTTGGCGCCGGTGTCATCGACGGACGAGGCATTTGGAAGGCTTCCTTGCAAGAAAAGCTGGAGCTGCTGAAGGAGCTGGAAGGCCACGCCGCAAGCGACCAGTTGATCGTGCAAACCTCCTGCAGTCTGCTGCATGTCCCTGTTACAGTAATCGAGGAGAGACAGCTGCTGCCGGAGCTGAAGGGCGCTCTTGCGTTCGCGGACGAGAAGCTGGATGAGCTCGTTGTGCTGGTAAAGGGGTTGACGGCAGGTGAAGCTTCAATCGCTTCCGAGCTGGAAGCATGCGAGAAGTCGCTAAACGCATTGCGTCTTTCGGACGAACGGAACCGGACAGCCGTTCATCAAGCTGTTGCCGCTATAAACGCGCAAGAAGCAAGGCGCAAGCTTCCGTTCCAGGAGCGTTACTCCCTTCAACAGAAAACATGGCGTCTGCCGCTGCTCCCAACGACAACAATCGGGAGCTTCCCGCAGTCGGCCGAGGTGCGAAAGGCTCGTCAGCTATGGCGCAAGGGCGAGTGGAGCGGGGAGCGTTATACGGCGTTTATTCAAGAGCAGATCGACACGTGGATCAGGCTTCAGGAGGAAATCGG
Organism: Paenibacillus nanensis; assembly: GCF_003583765.1. Taxonomy (GTDB): domain Bacteria; phylum Bacillota; class Bacilli; order Paenibacillales; family Paenibacillaceae; genus Pristimantibacillus; species Pristimantibacillus nanensis. The sequence continues at coordinate 152,519 of NZ_QXQA01000015.1, read as the reverse complement.
GCTGGATGTGCTGGTTCACGGTGAATTCGAGCGTACGGACATGGTGGAATTTTTCGGGGAAAAGCTGTCCGGATTTGCATTTACTCAGTTCGGATGGGTGCAGTCCTACGGCTCGCGCTGCGTGAAGCCTCCGATTATTTACGGAGACGTCGCGTTCGAAGCGCCGATGACGGTGAACGAGACCGCCTACGCGCAGTCGAAGACGGTACGTCCAGTGAAGGGTATGCTTACCGGACCGATCACCATTATGAACTGGTCGTTCGTTCGGGATGATCTGCCTCGCGAGCAAATCGCTTATCAGCTTGCGTACGCGCTGAGACAAGAGGTGGAGGCGCTTGAGCAAGCCGGTATCGGGATGATCCAAGTCGATGAGCCGGCAGTCCGCGAAGGGCTGCCGCTTAAAAAGTCGGACCAAGCGGATTACTTGGCGTGGGCGGTCAAAGCGTTCCGAATGACCACTTGCACGGTGAAGGATTCGACCCAAATTCACACGCATATGTGTTATTGCGAGTTCCATGACATGATCGCGTCCATTGAAGCAATGGATGCGGACGTTATCTCCATCGAGACCTCGCGAAGCCACGGCGAGCTGATCAGCAGCTTTGAGCATAATACGTATAAGCTAGGGATTGGGCTTGGCGTCTACGATATTCATAGTCCGCGCGTTCCCGAAATAGAGGAGATGACGGGCATGATCGATCGCGCTTTGCGCGTGCTCGATCCGAAGCTGTTCTGGATTAACCCGGATTGCGGACTGAAAACGCGAGGTTATGAAGAAACCGCCGCCTCGCTTCGGAATATGGTGGATGCGACGCGGATCGCTCGCCAGAAATATACGTTATTGGTTTGAGAGAAAGAATGTCGCTCTGCACCTCCAATGTTAGGACACCGCTAGCATTGGAGGTGCTTTTTTTATTTAATCTGTTCATTCGATTGAAGCGGCGAACGCTCGAATCCTTTGCACGCCTTCTTCGATCTGTTGCTCGGTTAAGTTGCCGTATCCTAATACAATCCCTTTTGTCTCAACAGGGAAAGGGGACGGCAGCTGGTAATCATCCGTCGTCTCAACAAGGAACCCGTAGTCCGCGGTTTCTTTCCACGGAAGCTGGGCGAGCCGCGCATCCGTGAATTGAACGAGCACATGCATGCCCGCCTCGTCCCCTAGAACAGAAATATGGGATCCAAATGCATCATAAAGCCGGTCTTTTAGCAGCATTCTTCGTTTTTTATACACTTTTTTCATCGCCAATACATGCCGCTCGAATTGACCGTCCGCGATGAAGCGGGCTAATGCTTTTTGAAGAACAAGCGGGGTATAGAGATTCAGCCTTTCTTTCATATCGGCGATATGCCTCGTCAGACCCGCAGGGATAATAAGAAATCCGGTTCTTAGGCTGGGCATCAGCGTTTTGCTGAAGGTCCCCGCATAGATGACCCGGGCAGGGGACAGCGTGTGCATAGGCGGAACGGGTATCCCACGCAATCGAAACTCGCTGTCATAATCATCCTCGATCAAGTAAGTATCCGCCTCTTCAGCCATGTGAATCGCCTTCTGCCGACGTTTTATGGAAAGAAGGCTGCCTGTCGGAAATTGATGCGAGGGTGTGATAAGCGCCAGATGGCCGGAAGCGAATCGGCTCAAGCGGTCTACATTCATTCCGTTCCGGTCGACCTCTACGGGGACGAGATTGTAACGCTGCTGCTGAAAGATGTCGCGCGTAAAGCCAATCGTCGGATTCTCAATATAAATGGAATGAAAACGGGAAGAAAGCGACTGTGCAAGAAGGGAGACGCCTTCCGTAGTGCCTGATACGACAAAGATTTGGTCTTCCGAGCATTGGATGCCTTTGGCGCGAAACAGATAATCCCTTAGCGCGGAGCGCAAGGCTTGATCGCCTCGGATATCCCCATAGCTCGAATGTTCCTCATTGATCGCTTCGCCCGCCGCTTTCAACGCTCTTGCCCAAGCGGAGGCCGGAAATAAGGTCTGATCCGGAATACCCGTCGCAAAATCAATGACAGACGTTTGCGGAGAAGCATTTGATTTCCCGTCCTCCCGCTTGGCAAGCTCCAGACGCGATTCAGCTGATGGAGCTGCTGAGACTACAAGCCCCTCCGCCACATACGTGCCTGAACCGACGCGCCCTTCCAAATAGCCTTCAGCCGTCAGCTGTTCATAGACTTCGACCACAACATTTCTGGCGATCCCCCATTCCTTCGCCAGCACGCGGGTAGGAAGAAGCCGCGTTCCGGCTTCCAGCCGCCCCGCCTGAATCATGGCCCGCAGCTGATCACAGAGCTGTCTTGTTGCGGATTGCGAAGACTGTCTGTCTATGGATATACCGTACATCATTCAGCCTCCAATACGAATTGGTTCTTAAAATCTAATCATTATTGGATCTAATCGAAGACCATTAATGACATTATAATGAAATCGAACCGATAAGAACAAGGAGGAAAGAGAATGAAGAAAACATTGGGACGAACGGATATTGAGGTAAGCGCGCTTGGGCTGGGCTGTTGGGCGATTGGCGGCCCCTTTACATTAGACGGCTTGCAGGACGGCTGGGGTCAGGTGGATGACCGGGAATCGATAGCTTCGATCCATGCCGCGATTGATGGAGGCGTCAACTTCTTCGATACGGCGGACGCTTACGGAACCGGTCACAGTGAAGAAGTGCTTGGTGAAGCCGTGCAAGGCCGAAGGCATAAAGTCGTGATTGCGACGAAATTCGGTTTTACAAACAATAAGGCGACGAAGGAAGTGTTCGGCCGTCACGACGTGTCGCCCGCTTACGTACGCGAAGCGCTAAGGCGTTCACTCCGCAGGCTTCGCACCGATTATATCGACCTCTATCAAATTCATGCCGGATCGCTTAGCTTCGAAGAATTGGAATCCGTAATCGATACGCTGAACAGCTTGCAGCAGGAAGGATGGATTCGCTCTTACGGTTGGAGCACCTACGACGCGCATCGCGCCGAGTTGTTTGCCGAAAAATCGGAAGGAGCGGCGATTCAACATGCGATGAACGTGCTGAGGGATGACCCGAAAATGGTGTCCGTCTACGAACGGCATGGATTAAGCGGCATTATTAATTCACCGCTCGCGATGGGCCTGCTAAGCGGCAAATTTAATCGGGACTCCTTCTTCGCCTCCGACGATGTCAGAGGAAGCGGGCATGAGTGGGTAGCCTACTTCAAGGACGGGCGTCCTGTCCCTCAGCTGCTAGAGAAGCTCGACGCCGTCAAAGAGATACTGACTGCCGATAATCGCAGCTTGGTCCAGGGGGCGCTAGCTTGGCTATGGGGCAGAAGCGAAGCGGCCATTCCGATTCCGGGGTTCAAAAACATTAAGCAAGTCAAAGAGTTGATAGGCGCAATTCCGCAAGGCCCCTTGTCTAAAGCGCAAATGGAAGAGATTAAGGAGCTTCTTAGCCTGGAAGCAACAGCGCAATAAGCAAGGTATCAGGCGAAGGAAGAGAAACGATCATAACCTTTAATCGAATTGACTGCCGAATGAGGCAGTCAATTTTGCTTTAATAAAATTGTAAAAATCTGGTCTTTTGAATCATTAAGGTTACCGCTATAATAGATTCATCCATTTCATAGAAAAACAGGAAAGGAAGCTTCTTATGCCGAAAGCCGCTCAACTGACTTTCATTGTTCCAGCCATCATCCTATTCATCTTCTTATTCGCCGTTATGCCCGTACTGCTTCATACCGACCCTGTAAGCGGCTCGTTCCAGCTTTCATGGAAAGCGGCGGCCGGTACGTTCACCGGCTATTTCTCAGGCATAGAGAACGGCGAATCATTCCGCTTCTATGCGGGTGAGAATGAATACTCCTTCTGGGAGTGGATCGGACCATTCTTTCTGAATTCCTTTTATTATGTTTCGGCGGCGGGGATTGCCGGAACGGCAATCGGCATATTTGCCGGTATCTATTTCGCTGTGTCAAAAGCCGGCTGGATGAAAGGGATTGTCGATTTTATCGGTTCGCTGCCGGATTTTGTTGTTGTGCTGCTGCTCCAATTCGGCATTGTTCTGATCGCCAGAGAAACAGGCGTGGTGCTGTTCGAAGTGGCTACGCTGAATTCCGATGAGCCGGCGGTTATGCTGCCGCTGATCGCGATGATAATCATCCCCGCCAATTATATGATTCGGAATGTCGCGATGCAGATGAGCCTTACACTGAAGGAGGATTACATCGGCAACGCCAAGGCGAGAGGACTCGGGCGAATGTACATTATATTTTTCCATGCGCTCCCGAACGTGCTTCCTTATATAAAAGGCGATTTGCATAAGCTGATGGGAATAATAATGGGCAATCTTTTTATCGTCGAATATTTGTTCAACAACAACGGCATCTCGATGTTAATTTTCACGAATGCGTTCAGCGGACATGGCTATCAATATGATATTGTCGTGAATGGCTTGCTGGCGTTTCTCGTGCTGTACGGCATCGGATATGCCATCATTCGAGCGTTCCTATTTGCTCTAGGGAAGGTGTTTCTGCGATGAACAAAACCTTGATTGCCGGTCTGTTACTAACAGGCGTTATGATTCTGGTCGCTTTGATTGGACCGCTGTTCGCGCCGTATGAGCTTGACGATCAAGTCAAAATCGAATATATCGTGGATGAGAACGGAGAAGGCTATGTAATCGCGCCGCCGGTTGCCCCGAGCGCCAAATATCCGCTTGGAACCGACCAAAACGGATACGATCTATTAACCAAGCTTCTGAACGGCGCTAAATATTCCATCTTCCTTTCAATCGGCATCGCGCTTGCGAGAGTGTTGATTGGCGGACTGATCGGCATGCTGCTCGGGTATTTCAGCAAAGAAAGCGCCCAAGCCAAGGGCGGTTCTTCCATTTGGTCGGTATTGAACGGTATCCCGATCTTCCTCATCGTATGGCTGATCATGATTGGCATATCCATTAACCCTCATGCTTCAGCTTTTGAAATGTCGATCATACTGGCAGCGGTGCTTCTCATTGTCGGCGTGCCTTCCGTCGCTACGACGGTCAAAGCCAAAACGATGGTCATTCGCGAGAAACAATTTGTAACCGCTTCGCAATCGCTTGGCGCCAGCGGCTGGAAGATCATTCGTTCCCATTTGTTCCCGCAAATGAAAGAAAGCTTTCTCATTCTTTTCGTGCAGGAGGTTATCCTTACATTGACGCTGTTCGGCCAATTGGCCCTCTTCCATATTTTTGTAGGCGGGACCACCATGTACCCCGATCCGACGGAGTATCACAGCCGCTCGAACGAATGGGCGGGGCTTATCGGCAGCGGGCGCATGAATTTCTATGTCAACACGTGGATTTTTTATATCCCGCTGGCCGCATACGCGTCTCTTATTATTGGCTTCCACCTCGTATCGAAAGGTTTGGAGAAGCGGTACGGCAAGATGTTCGCCAAATATTCGCATCTGTAATTCATCGCATAGAGAACGGCGTTTCGGGCAAACTGCATGTGTTGCGTAAGGCAATAAATGTCAGTCGTGAGGAGACGTCAGTGAATGGAAAGCAAGGTGCTGCAAACGATTAAGCACGCGGCGAAGCCGTATAAGGGACCGGATAGCGCGGAGGCTATTCTGAAGAAGGCTGGCAAGGCGAGATTTGTCCTGTTAGGAGAAGCCTCGCATGGCACATCGGAATATTATGTCGACCGCGCGGCATGGTCCAAACGGTTAATAACCGAATATGGATTTCGATTTATAGCGGTCGAAGGCGATTGGCCTTCCTGCTACACCTTAAATCGCTATGTCAAAGGGTATACCGATCCGGGAATCGGCGCGCGGGAAGCGTTACAAGATTTCGCGAGATGGCCGGCATGGATGTGGGCGAATCGAGAAGTGATGGAGCTCGCGGAATGGCTTCGTCAATATAATAAGGATAAGCCTGACGATGAGAAGGTTGGCTTCTACGGCATTGATGTATACAGCTTATGGGAATCCATGGAGGAGATTCTGAAGTACCTTGAAGCCAAGCCGGGCTCCGATATCGAAGCCGCAAAGCGCGCGTTTGAATGCTTTGAGCCGCATGGGCGGGATGAGCAGCGGTATGGGATTTCGGCTTCCTTCTACGGCGAAGGCTGCGAGGATGAAGTGGTCGAGCTGCTTCGGAAGCTGCAGGACAAATGGAAGGAAGCGGCCGCGAATGACCGGGAGGATGCGCTTAGCGCGGAGATGAATGCCCTTGCGGTGAAGGGCGGCGAAACCTACTACCGTACGATGATTAGGCATGATGCCGAATCGTGGAATGTCCGGGACCGCCATATGGTGGAAGCGCTGGAGAAGCTGATCGCTTTCCACGGAGAAGATGCGCAGGCCATTGTGTGGGAGCACAATACGCATATTGGCGATGCGAGATGGACGGACATGGTGGCGGAGGACATGGTGAATGTCGGCCAGCTGCTTCGGGAGAAATATGACGGCGAAGTGTTCGCGGTTGGATATGGCACGTACCATGGCAGCGTCATAGCGGGCAGAGCTTGGGGAAGCCCCGCAGAAGAAATGACAGTGCCGGAAGCGATCAAAAATAGCTGGGAAGAGCTGCTTCACCGTGACGGCGCGGAGAACAAGTGGCTACTGTTCGGTGATGACACGTCTGCTCTCGACGAGTTAACGCTTGGACATCGGGCGATCGGTGTCGTCTACCATCCGGAGTGGGAGCAGGGCAACTACGTGCCGACCGTCGTGTCGAAGCGTTATGATGCGTTTATCTACTTTGACCGGACGCGCGCCGTTACTCCGCTAAGGGAAGCGGCTGCCGCAAGATCTTAACGTCATAGGGCTGTTCGTCTATTTAACCTCATAAATGATTAATGCCGCGAAATGTTGGATAAGTCATTCGCGGCTTTTTCTTATTTATTTCCCGCAAAACAGTAACGGTCTGGCCGTTTTCACGTATAAAACAGGTGATCGAATTCCGGTTTTGATGTACGATGAACATATAAAAGAAGAATTTGAGGGAACCCATCTTATGACGAACACATTACAAATTAACGCGGATACATGGTATAGGCAAGCGGAACAAAAGGCGTCAAGCTATTATTCCTCGTTATATGCGCAGGTATCGGATAAGCGGTACATCGACTCCCTGACGACCGATATCAAGCAATGGGGGAAAGGCCGTTCCCGGAGTCAATCGTGGTTTTCCTTCTTGACACGCGGCGGGAGCAGACCGGATACGTTGCAATACCGCAAATATATCCGCTGGCTGAGCGAGCATGGCAAGCTGGACAATTATTTGGAACGAAGCGTTTCCTACATTTATATGAGAGACTTGGGTAAAGCGCTTGATACTCCCGCTACGCAAGCCCGCATTCGCCATATCGTAACGGACTTGAAGCGTAAGCTGAATCGTTCGCCTGAAGCGTCTGAGAAAGACCACCCTGAGTTTATGAGTCTTTCCGGCGTTTACCGATGGGCACAGAAGGAGGGCGTCGAAACCGCGATTATTTGGCTGATTCATAAGCTCAAAACCGTTTCGGCCGCTATTCCGGATGGAATGAGCGCGGAGCACGCTGTGCGCAAGCTGATTAAAATCATCGTGGGCGTTATCCTTCATGTTATGGAGGAAATGGACGATGCGGTATTGTCTGCGGAGCGTTCGCGCAGGTTGGACGAGGCGATCAGACTAGGCTATTCCTATGGTTTAACCTACCCTTTTATCGACGACTTGCTCGATTCGAACGTGCTGAAGCAGGAGGAGAAGGACCGTTATTCCGCGATGATTCGCGAGACGCTGCTGCATGGCGCCGTACCGGAGCTTCGCGAGTGGACCGGCTCGAACTTTGAACTGATGCGTTTTGTGCATGCGGAGCTTCGGGAAGCTTTCGAGTATATGAAAAAATATCAGCGTCCCGATACGCTGGAGACCTTCTGCGAGCAATCGTATGTATTCTTTCATTCCCAGCATTTGGACCGGATTAAACAGCTCTCCAATACGAGCTATTCAAACGAAGAGCTGTACTTGCCTATTATTCTGAAATCTTCTTCTTCCCGGATGATTGTGCGCTCCGTCATAAGCGCAGGAACGGACGAAGGTTTTGATCAGCATACGTTTTACTACGGCATCTACAATCAGCTTGCCGATGATTTTGCGGATCTGTTCGACGACTTGGAAGAAGGGGCTGTGACGCCTTACACGTATTATTTAACGTATCATCGCGAACGGAAGGACTTGATTAACCCGTTTGAAATGTATTGGGCCGTCATTTCTCACTTAATCCACGCCGTCTACCGTTCCGACGCCAAAACGCGAGACGTTATTCTAGACCGCGCGATCAATGGATTGAAACGATGCAAGCTTCGGCTTGGCGCCGATCAGTATAACGAATTGATGGGGATATTTGCGTCCGGCTTGTCGGATTTCAATCTGCTGATTCAACAAATGGTTCAAAAGGCGGATGATGTCGATTTCCTCGATAAACTGCTGCGCGACCAGATGGTCCATGCGCTTCGGAATGACCGACGCGAGAAGGAACAATTCTCGGAGACGCTCCGAACGGTTCAACAACAAATCAACGAACTGCTTCAGATTCCAACGCCAGTTGGAAGTCCGCCCATGAAGGCATCATTGATTGATGCCGCAAATTACAGTCTCGATGGCTCGGGCAAACGGCTGAGGCCGGTATTGGCTTGGGTTATGGGGGTAAAGGAATACGGTCTGTCGCCGTCCGGAATCGCACCGCTCCTTCGTTCCTTGGAGTATATGCATACCGCATCATTAATTTTCGACGATCTTCCGTCACAGGATAACGCCTCGACCCGAAGAGGGCGTCCAACCTTGCATCAGGTGCATAATAGCGCGACCGCAGAGCTTACCGGACTTTATTTGATCCAGAAGGCGTTCGGCGAACAGGCGTCGCTAGAATCCTTCGAACCGAAAGCCGTGCTGGCACTCATGCGGTACTCATCCCAAATTGCAGCGGATATGTGCGCGGGTCAAGCGATGGATTTGGAAGCAAGGGGAAAGGCACTAACGTTGGAAGAGATGAACACGATCTGCTATTACAAAACCGGGATGGCGTTCGAAGCTTCTCTTGTCATGCCGGCGATTCTTGCCCAGGTGAAGGAAGCGGAGATCGAAGCCTTGAAGAAGTTTGCGTATCATGCGGGCATCGCTTTTCAAATTAAGGATGACCTGCTTGACTCCACAGGAGATTCGGAGCTCCTCGGCAAGCCGGTCCGGCAGGACGTGGACAATAATAACTCGACATTTGTTACGATCCTTGGGCAGGAAGAGGCCGCTAAAGCGATGTGGGAGCATTACTGCATGGCAACCGAGGCATTAAAGCCGCTCCCTCGCGATACCGCCTTTCTTCAGCATTTATTGGACTACATGGTAAGCAGAGACCGATAAAAAGCGTCCTAATCGTACATGCTGTTTCGACATCGTTTTCCCGGCGCTCTTCAGCTCGCCGGGACTTTTTTCTTTAGCGGCAGACATAAATGAAGAGTTAGGCAATACACTTAGGACGTTGGGTACTGGGCCACGGACCCACTAAACTGACTGTCGAGAATGCTACTAATATCGTATATACAATGCTAGGCGCTTTCCCTTATGGTAGAATTACAATATTTTCCTCACATAAAATCCGAACCAGGATTCCCATCCGCCGCTAATCGTCCGGCTGCCGGACCGATTCATCACAGCGCCGTCCGCAACTCTTCCAGCTACTTTGAACCGCCTCATTACGTATGCATCACTTTTCGCTTCTCCGTTTTCAGCGTATATAAGCTCTTCCTGGAGTTTATATAAATCTATGACAGAAGGAGCTGGTGTTTATAGAGGGTAAACGTTGAGGGTTTCATGGACCAGTCGAAGAGAGGAGACACTTGTACTAACACTCCGCATAAGGGTAGGAGAAGGAGAACCAACTGCCAATTCCTATAAAATGGAGGTTATGTAAAGATGAATCAGCTCCGTATCGATTCCCGTATGTTTTACCGTATTATGCTTGCTAGCGGCGGTCTGCTGCTTATACTCGCTTGTATGTTTGCCTTTGCAAAGTCCGTATCTGCGCACGGCTATATCGATTCGCCGGCCAGCCGGGCCATATTATGTAAGAACGGGGTAAATACGAACTGCGGCAATATCGTCTATGAGCCGCAAAGCCTTGAAGGACTGAAAGGCTTCCCAGCCGCCGGGCCAGCCGACGGCAAAATCGCTAGCGCGGGACTTGCGGCATTCGCGCCTCTCGACGCTCAAACCTCCACACGCTGGAGCAAAGTGAACATGAGCAGCGGAACCAATACGTTTACATGGAAGTTCACGGCACGCCATGCCACAACAAGCTATCGTTACTTTATTACAAAACCAACCTGGAACCCTGACGCGCCGCTATCCCGCGCGCAATTCGATCTTACGCCGTTCTGTACGGTCCAGGGCAATGGACAGCAGCCGCCTGAGACGCTGTCTCACAGCTGCAATGTTCCTGCGAGATCCGGCTATCATGTCATTCTCGGCGTATGGGATATCGCCGATACGCAGAACGCTTGGTATATCGTCATCGACGCCCAATTCAGCGGCTCGAATCCTCCAGGCGATACGACGGCTCCATCCGCGCCTGCGAACGTAAGATCCAGCAATGTGGGCACGACTTCTCTCACGCTGGCCTGGAATGCTTCGACCGACAATATCGGCGTTACGGGCTATGAAGTATTCTCCGGGTCCAGCTCAACGCCAATCGCAACAACATCCGGCACAAGCGTTAACTTGACGAATCTGAATGCCGGAACGGCTTATAGCTTCACGGTAAAGGCTTACGATGCGGCAGGCAATCGATCGGCCGCCAGCGCAAGCCATCAAGTAACGACCAGTCCGCTGCCGACGAATGATACGACAGCGCCTTCCGCGCCAACAAACCTTCACGTCATGGGAACGCCAACTTCAAGCTCCGTCTCCCTGATGTGGAACCCGTCGACGGACAATGTCGGCGTTGCCGGCTACCGCATTTATCAAGGCTCGACCCTGGTCGCGACAGTCACGGGCACCGATCGTGTCGTAACCGGACTTAGCCCGAGCACGCAGTATACGTTCACCGTGCGCGCCTTTGACGCAGCCGGCAATGTCTCAGCCAACAGCAATGCCGTAACCGTGACGACGGCAGCGGGTCAGACCGGAGCAACGCCTTGGGCTCCGAATACCGCCTATGCGGTAGGGGATCTCGTCACTTATAACGGCGCGACATATAAGTGCCGCCAGGCGCACACTTCATTGACGGGGTGGGAGCCTAGCATCGTTCCCGCATTGTGGGAGCTGCAATAATGACGGTTCATTAAGTTGAAAAAGGGCTTTGCCAATAGGCAATAAGTAATTTGATTAGCTCCTCGATATCGTTTCAGGAAAAAGGACCTCATTTTCCGCTTTGCAGTGGAATTTGAGGTCCTTTCGCGTGCTTTATTTTTTCAGATGGTAGGGGACGGTTGTAATGATAATGTCCTTGCGGTAAAGCAAGTAAGTGCGAATCAAAAAGCTGGTCTGGTTGTGAAGCAAGTTATGCCAGCCTTTTTTCGGTATAAATTGCGGGATGACGACCGTCACCTGGTAGTTATTTTCGCTCGCTTTCCGATGAACCACATCGATAAATTTACTAAGCGGCTGAATAATGCTCCGGTATGGCGAATGCAGCGTGACAAGCCGAATATCCGGCATCCATTTGCTCCACTTCTCCTCGAAACGAGCTTCGTCTTCCCGCTCGAAGGGGATATAGACCGCGATAATTTGTTCGGCGGAAAGCGATCTTGCGTAATTCAACGAATGCTCCACGACATGCGTAATGCCGGATACCGGAACGATGATCACATTGCCCTCGATCGGAGTAACCGGCTCGCAGGTGGCCAATCGCAGCTGCTCGCCGACCGCTTCGTAATGCTTTTTAATGCGGTGAAACACATAGACGATGACCGGCAGGAATAGGAGGACGGTCCATACCTGAGCGAACTTTGTAATAAAAAACATCAGGGTTACGGTCAGACAAATAACGGCCCCTGTTGTATTAATGATCAGTTTGCCGACCCAGCCCTGCGGTTTCTCCCGAATCCACTTTACCATCATGCCGGACTGCGAAAGGGTGAAGGGGATAAACACGCCGACCGCGTAAAGCGGGATGAGCTGTTCGGTCTGACCTTGGAACACGATGATGAGCAGAATGGACAGCAAGCCTAGGCTAATAATGCCGTTCGAATAGCCGAGTCTATCGCCGCGCACCGTAAACATTCTCGGAATAAATTTATCCTTCGCCAAATTGACGGCAAGCAGCGGGAAGGCCGAATACCCCGTATTCGCTGCAAGGATCAGGATCAAAGCCGTTGCGCCTTGAATGAAAAAATACATTGCGTTGCGCCCGAATGTTTCTTCCGCAATTTGGGAGACGACCGTTACCTCGTGCATCGGCGAGATGCCATAATAATAGGCGAGAAATACGATGCCGGAAAACAGGACCGCCAGCAGAGCCCCCATCGCCATAAGCGTCCTGGACGCATTGTTCGGCGCCGGATCTTTGAAGTTCGGAATGGCGTTCGAAATCGCCTCAACACCGGTAAGCGCCGAGCTGCCCGATGCGAAAGCTTTCAGCAGCAGGAACAGGCTGATACCCGCAATCGGCGTGCCAACCGGCGTATGCAGCTCATGGGAGACTTCGCCCGTTGCGATCCGATAGATGCCGGTGCCGATTAGGATAAATAACGCGACCACGAACAAATAGACCGGATAAGCCAGTACCGATGCCGATTCGGTAACGCCCCTTAGGTTCAAAATCGTGAGCAGCAGGACGAAAACAACGGCGATCGGAACAGTGTATTCATGCAGCGAGGGAAAAGCGGATGTAATCGCGTCCGTCCCTGCCGAGACGCTGACGGCGACCGTTAGAATATAATCAACCAATAAGGAGCCGCCCGCGATCAGACCGGGATATACGCCGAGATTGTTTTTGGACACGACGTACGCGCCGCCGCCATGCGGGTAAGCGAAGATAATTTGCCGATAAGAAAGAATCAGTGCGCATAACAAGATCAATACGCCGATCCCGATCGGGACCGAGTACCAGAACGCTGCCGCGCTCACTGTCATTAAGACAAGTAAAATTTGTTCGGGTCCGTAAGCAACGGAAGATAAAGCATCGGAGGAAAGGATCGCGAGCGCCTTCTTTTTGTTCAGTTTTTGCTCGCCTAACTCCGTTGACTTCAACGGTCTGCCGATCAGAAGTCGTTTAAAGGCTGGCATACAGGTTTGCACTCCATTCTGAGAACAATTTTTCGCAGCACCGTTATTCTTTACGAAAAAGCCTGCCTTAAATTCTCATCGGACAGCACAAAAAAGCCGCAGGAAAGCTGGACCTTCCCGCGGCTTCTTCAAAAAAAGTTGCGCGATGAGTTCCTCTTTCGGGACGCTTACGAGGTTAGCTGACGGATTCAGGTTTGAAAGTAACCTTACACCTGATCTAAACGGATCAAGTGATTCACCCCAGGAATGGAAAGCCCATTCCGATGGTTCCCCCGCTTCTGGATTACAGAATTAAGCGATTAAGGAGTATTCCGTTGTATAGCGTGCTTACATTGATCAATCATACGCCTCGCAATCCGCACTGTAAAGAAACAAGGAAGCCGATAGCTGCTCAAAAACGAGGATTTGACATTCAAAATACCGCTTACATCGAGGCGAATCATGTTTAATCTTCTTAATGCTATCGTTCTCTCCGCGTTTCGCATTCGACGATAAAGCCGAGCATTGAGAAAAAGACTCGTTCGTTACGCATAAGTCGGCGTTCTTCAACAAATGGTATACCGTAGAACCAACTAAAGGAGGCATAGCCTTGTATTTCTACAAAGAAGACTTGATCAATATGATTGTGCCGGATAAACCGGATCCGGCGGCCGCTAAGGTTATCCAAGAAATACTTGGCGGCCACTATGGCGAAATGCGGACAATGATGCAGTTCTTTTTTCAAAGCAGCAATTTCAGAGGAAAAGCGACGCAATACCGCGATCTGATTCGCGGCATTTTTCTGGAAGAGATTGCGCATGTCGAGCTTGTTCAGAACACCATAAACCAGCTGCTCACCGGCAGCGGGGAAGAAATGCCGGGAAATGCTGGAGTTGACGGCGCGCCTCTTGACGACGCGGTGAAAAACGCGAACCCGCATCATTATATTGTCGGAGCGCAAAGCTCATTGCCGGTGGACGCCGGTGGCAATCCTTGGCTTGGCAATTATGTTTACAGCCATGGCAATTTGATTAGCGATTTGCTGGATAACCTGCTGCTCGAATCGACAGGCGTGCTGCAAAAGACCCGTATTTACGAGATGAGCACGAATAAAACGTTCCGCGAAACGCTCGCGTTCCTCATCGTTCGGGATAACGCGCATCAGAATGCTTATGCCAAAGCGCTTGAGACGCTCGGCGTTAACTGGGGCAGCTTATTCCCTGTGCCGAACTATGATATTAACAAATATCCGGAATGCCGCAAATACGTCGATATGGGCTTCCACAACGCGCAGTTTAATTTCCGGCTGGATCAGACGCGGATTGGAGAAATATTTAGCGGCAAATCGCCTAGCCGCAACGGCGGAGAGCTACAGGTTGTTCCGCCGCCGGAAGGTTACCCGCTGCCGTACAATGTCGAGCTGCCGAACGAGCACAGCCCTGGTTTAACCGATATGAACAGGTAATACGATTCGCGCGGCGTGTACGACAAAGCGTAGGTTCCCAATAAGCTGGGGCCTATGCTTTTTTTTGCGCCAAATATCCGCCATTTCCTTGCAATGATTCGTCGCTCATAGAAGGATCAAGGCGTATCATATAAATAGATTACAAGGAAGCCAATCACTCTGACGGGGGCGCTGGCATGGAGAAGATTCTAATCCTTATTGTGTTGATAATCGCCTGGACGGCCGGATGGATTCTGTTTCGCAGGAAGACGGTTTCCGTTAGCCGGGATGAAGCGCTAAAGCAGGGCAAGCTTTCGGTTATTATTCCAGCAAGAAACGAAGAACATAATCTCCCGAACCTTCTACAATCGCTTCGCGACCAAACCATTCAGCCGTTTGAAATTATTGTGGTGGATGACCACTCACTCGACCGTACGAAAGCGATCGCCGAGAGCTTTGGCGTAACCGTTATCGAAAGTCCCGAATTGCCTCCGGGATGGACGGGGAAGAACTGGGCCGTCTATAACGGCTATTTGGAGGCGACTGGCGACTTGATCGCGTTTTTGGATGCGGACGTCCGGCTTGCGCCGAATGCCTTGCAAGCGTTGCTCGAAGTGCGCGAGCGTACGGGAGGGGCAATCTCCGTCGTCCCTTATCATGAAACGAAACGGTTTTATGAACGGCTGGCGTTAATTCCGTGCCTGCTTGGGGTGTTTGCGTTTACTTCGCCGATGGAGCGGCAAAATCCGGATCAAGGCTTGTATGGGGCTTGTATCCTCGTGTCGAGGGAGCAATACGAACAAGCGGGCGGCCATATCGGAATTAAATCGGAGCTGCTGGATGACCTCAATCTTGGCGCCAAGTTTAAAGCCGCAGGCATTCCGGTCAACAATTATATCGGACACGGATTAGTCAGCTTTCGAATGTACCCCGGGGGCATACGAAGCGAGATCGAAGGCTTTAGCAAAGGAGCGGTTCTCAGCACGGGCAAGCTGAGCGGCTTGACGACACTGCTTGTGGCGATGTGGCTAATCGGACTCCTTGCGGCCGAGGCGGCGCCGTTTTTCTTAAATACAGCTTGGTGGAAGCCACTAACGGCAGGTTATGTGCTTTATACCGCGCAGATCTATTATTTCGTTCGTTACACCGGCCGATTCGGGATAGCGCTGCCGACGATTCATATGTTAAGCTCCGTTTTTTTTATCGGCATTATGATTTATTCTGTTATACAAGTGGTTTTCTTCGGCAAAGTGGCTTGGAAGGGGAGAAGCGTTGATGTCGGGGGGCGGGATATGTCATGATTATCCTGTGGACACTAATCGCGTTCATAAGCGGATCGCTAATGTTCTCCTACTGGCTCGGTCTTCTTGCAAAGCGAAATTTGAAGGAACAGGGAGACGGCAATCCCGGAGCGATGAATTTATGGAAAGCGGCCGGGTACCGTTATGGGCTCGCGGGCATCGCGCTTGATTTTCTGAAAGGATATTTGCCCATATTGATCATGATCCGGGCGGGCGACATTTCGGGCTATGCCGTTGTTTTGCCAAGCGCGGCCGCTCTTCTCGGCCATTCGTTCTCCCCGTTTTTGGGCTGGAGAGGAGGGAAAGCGATAGCGGTCAGCTTCGGCGTATGGAGCGCATTGACGAGCTTTGCTGCTTCGCTCGCTTACGCTATTCTACTTGTGCTGTTACTATTTCTCGGTCGCTGGATACGCAAAGGAAAACCGGCAACGCCCGTATCGGACGGCATGCAAGTGGTGGCTGGCATGGTCTTGTTAGCGGTCTATTTGCAAATGGCCGGATATCCGGCGCAGATTCTTATGTTCTGGCTGGCAAATGTTCTGGTTCTCCTCTATACGCATAGCAGAGAACTGGCGCATGTTCGCGGGTAGGGGCACAACAACGGAGCGGGGGATATACGACAAATGACGATGGAGGACTCAATGTGAAGCTGTTGCAATTTTACGATCTGCAAGACCCTAACCGGGTGCCGCGAGTTGGCATAATGGAGGAAGACGATCAGATTATCTCGTTTCAAAAAGGGCTTTCCGCAAAAGAAATCATTCGGCATCCCGACCGGTACCGGGCGGAGGATGGCGCCAAGCGCCGCAGGCTGGACGAGGTCAAGCTGCTGCCGCCGATTACAGATCCGGAGAAAATCATTTGTATCGGTTTAAACTATTATGATCATGTGCTGGAGTCGCAGATGGAGGTGCCGAAGGTGCCTGTCTTGTTCCCCAAATATAACAATTGCTTAGCCGGCCACGGGGACGAAATCGTGATCCCGAGCGAAGTGACGCAATGCGATTACGAGGTTGAGTTAGCGGTTGTCGTGGGGAAGACTGCCAAGCGGGTGCCCGTCGAGTCCGCCTTGGACTATGTTTATGGCTACACGATCTTAAACGACGTCAGCGCAAGGGATATCCAGCTGCATGAGCCGCAATGGACCCGCGGCAAAACGATCGACGGCTTTGCTCCGACCGGTCCATGGATCGTAACAGCCGATGAAATCAGCAATCCCGGACAGCTAGGCATCTCGTTAAAGCTTAATGGAGAGGCGATGCAGGCTTCGAATACGAAAGAACTGATTTTCGATATCCCTTACCTCATCTCATTCCTCTCGAGAACGTTGACGCTGCAGCCTGGCGATATTATTAGCACGGGGACGCCGCCAGGGGTAGGAATGGGGAGAAAGCCTCCGGTTTGGCTGAAGGACGGCGATGTCGTTGAAGCGACGGTTGAAGGGATTGGAACATTGCGGAATACATTCGCCGCGGAACGCGGATAAATGAAAACAGCTGCCGTCATGGCAGCCGTTTGTCTTTATTCCTTCTATTCCTTGCGGCTAACGAACTCGTTGGGAATGCTCGAACCGGACGGATTATTGTTTTTCGTCTGACTGAGACGTCCGTTCCGATACTCGCCGCCATGAACGTCATTTTCCCTCTGATCGTTGTTATCCGTTTGATTATGCTGGTTATGGTTATAATTTGCGTTGTCGTTACCCATTTGGCATAGCTCCCTTTTTTTTATTTCTGCGTACACTTTAGAGTGTGTACCCTGCCCGCAAAGTATACAGGATTTTCTTTTTTCAGATGTCAGACCCGGCCATTTGGTTGAAATTATCCAATTATCATGGTATGATACGGGTACTTTATCGAATGGGAGCTGAAAAGGAACATGGAGTAATTTTTCTTGCTGATCGATGGAACAAACAGGATCACGCGATCATTCCGCATGGATATTTCGCATGTTTGTTTTGTTATATGCAAGAAAGTTACAGGTTCCTTACACTCAGGTCTATATATCCGTACCAACGCCCGTAAGTGGCCGTTTGGTTCGCTGTATTTATTTGAGCTGCAAGAAGTAACTTTCTTGCAGCTCATTTTATTTACGCGGGAGGATATTTTATGTCATTAATAAATGTCACGAATCTCACTTTTGCTTACGACGGCAGTTACGATAACATTTTTGAGGATGTAAGCTTTCAGCTCGATACCGATTGGAAGCTCGGCTTTACGGGGAGAAACGGGCGGGGGAAGACGACCTTTCTAAACCTGCTTCTTGGCAAATACGAATACAGCGGACATATTTCCGCGAGCGTCAGCTTTGAATATTTTCCTTTCCCCGTCGGGAATAAGGAGAACCATACAATCGATGTGGTGGAGGACATCTATCCGGACTTTCAGCATTGGGAGCTGATGCGCGAACTGTCATGGCTGCAGGTGTCCGAGGATGTGCTGTACCGGCCGTTCGAATCCTTATCCAATGGAGAGCAGACGAAGGTGCTGCTAGCGGCATTGTTTTTGAAGGAAAACAGCTTTCTTCTCATCGATGAACCGACGAACCATTTAGACATGCACGCCCGCAAGCTGGTCAGCGATTACCTGAAATCGAAAAGCGGCTTTATTCTGGTATCGCACGACCGCGCTTTTCTCGATAATTGCGTGGACCACATTTTGTCCATCAACCGAACCAATATCGAGGTGCAGAAGGGCAATTTTTCGGACTGGTGGTTAAATAAGCAGCGGCAGGATGATTACGAGCTGGCAGAGAATGAAAAGCTGAAAAAAGATATTAAACGTCTGTCGGATGCGGCTAAGCGGACCAGCAATTGGTCGCATGAGGTAGAGAAAACGAAAAACGGCACACGCAATTCCGGTTCCAAAGTCGATAAAGGGTATGTCGGCCATAAAGCCGCGAAAATGATGAAGCGCTCCAAGTCCATCGAGCAGAGACAGCAATCCGCCATCGATGAGCGCTCCAAGCTGCTTAAAAACATTGAGGCCTCCGACAGCTTAAAAATTACGCAGCTGCCGTATCACAAGAGCCAGCTCGCCGAGCTGGACAACGTGTCGATCTATTACGGAGATAAGCTCGTATGCCGGGACATCGATTTTACGATCGAGCAGGGAGACCGAATCGCGCTTTCCGGCAAAAACGGCTCCGGTAAATCAAGCATTCTAAAGCTGATTTGCGGCGAGAACATTAGCCATACGGGGACATTCAGATTGGGAAGCCAGCTTAAAATCTCTTACGTATCCCAGGATACTTCGCATTTGCATGGCAATTTGACGGATTACGCGAGGGAGAACGGGATTGATGAAAGCTTGTTTAAAGCGATTTTGAGAAAGCTCGATTTCGCTAGAATCCAGTTTGAGAAGGATATGTCTTCGTTCAGCGGAGGCCAGAAGAAAAAAGTGCTGATCGCAAAAAGCCTATGCGAGAAAGTCCACTTGCACATCTGGGATGAACCGCTTAATTTTATCGACGTCATCTCCCGCATGCAGATCGAGGAGCTTCTTCTGGAATATGAGCCGACGATCCTGTTTGTGGAGCATGACCGTGAATTTTGCGCCAATATTGCGACCAAAGTCGTCGAACTCTCTTAACGAATATCCATGGAGACGGGAGCGGAGCCAGAATGAAGGCGATACCGGTATCGAAACGCGCGGTAAGGAGATATTTGCTCGATAAGCAGCTGCTGCTTGAGCCAATACCAAGTGTACAGGACTTCGGAGGGGATGAACAAGAACGCGTAATGGAGGTCATTCGGCAGCTGGAATGCGTACAGATCGATCCGGTATCCGCCGTTCGTCCGAATCAGCATTTGGTGCTGGCCGCGCGGTTGCCCGGTTATCAGCCTGGCGTCATGAATGAGCTGTTGCGAGAACGGAAGGTATTCGAATACTTTGCGAACGCCGCTTGCGTCATTCCGATGGCCGACTATCCGATTTTTGAGCCGACGCGGGCTGGCATGCGGGAGCGTACGGCGGCTTCGATCGAAGCGCTTCGTCCTGTCGTCGATCAAGTTCTGGGCAAATTGAGGGCGGAAGACCTTTGCCCGCCAAAGCATTCGAATCGGAAGAGCGGGTGCACGGCTATTGGGACAATGACCGGGCCAAAACAAAGGCGACCTCTCACGCGCTCAATCTGCTGATGGATGCCGCGCAGATCCGGATTGTCGGGAGAGAAGGCAATCAGCGGCTGTTTGACGTGACCGATCGCAGCGTGCCCGCAGAGCTGCTGTCATTGGCAGGCACGCTTGGCGAGGTTGAGGCCGGCCGGTTAATGACGCACAAGTATATGCGTGCGTATCGCATATTCGAACCGAGCGATGCGCGTTTCGGCTGGCAGCGGCTGAAGGCGGCCGAGCGGCGGGCCATTATGGAGCAAGGCGTGGCGGCTGGCGTCATTACGGCTTTGGCAATTGAGGAACTTGAACGTCCCTATTATATGCTAACCTCCGATTTAGACTGTCTAATTGAGCATCAGAGGCAAATCGACGGTGCGGGAGACCAGGCTGATGACGATGCACCTATTTCGTTTCTGCCGCCGCTGGACAATTTGTTATGGAGCCGTAAGAGGCTGGAGGATCTGTTCGGTTTCGAATACCGGTGGGAAATTTATACACCGGCCGTTAAGCGGAAGTACGGCTACTATGCGATGCCGATATTGGCCGGAGACCGCTTAATCGGCCGGATCGATCCGCGGCTTGACGAGAAGCAGAAGCATCTGAAGGTGGAGCTTCTGCAGATCGAGCCTGGTATCAAAATTTCGGACAAGCTTCGGTCAAGCCTTACAAGCGCGATCGAAGCATTCGCGAAATCTCACGGCGCGCAAAACTTCACGATCCCGGCATGGACCTGATTGGCTGAGTTGCGCGGCGCGCCAAAAAGGGAGATACTTACATAGTGAAAATTTGAGATCAGGAGGATGCAGCTATGAGCGACACGATAACGCGCGTCTATACGGGCGATAACAAAGTATTGCAATATTTCGAGGAGCTGTCCCAAATTCCCCGCGGCTCCGGCAACGAAAAGGCAATCAGCGACTTCATTGCCGATTTCGCGAGACAGCGAAGCTGTGAGGTTATTCAGGATGAACGCAACAATTTGATAATCCGCAAGCCGGCTTCGAACGGATATGAAGCGGCTCAGCCGGTCATTTTCCAAGGCCATCTTGATATGGTCTGCGAAAAAAATAAAGGAACGGCGCATGACTTTACCCGGGATCCGATCCGGTTCAAAATCGATGGCGACATGATCTATGCGGACGGAACGACGCTAGGCGCAGACAACGGCATAGCGGTTGCGGCAGCTATGGCGATTATCGATTCGCCTGAGCTCGAGCATCCGGAGCTGGAGATGATTCTGACGACAGAGGAAGAAACGACAATGGTCGGGGCGTTCCATCTTGACGCTTCTCCACTCAAAGGCCGCATGATGATCAACTTCGATTCCGACCGCGAAGGCATTCTGTTCGTAAGCAGCGCCGGCGGCATTAATCTTTATCATACGGTGCCGGCCGTATGGCAAGCACGGAGTGCGGCGGCGGGAGAGCCCTACACGATTCAAATACAGGGCCTAACCGGCGGACATTCGGGCGACGACATTATTCACGAGCGCGGCAACGCGAATAAGCTGCTTGGACGCGTGTTGAATGATCTTGTGCGCCATACCGACTTCGCTCTTGCTCGTGTAAGCGGCGGGATGAAGGTCAATGCGATTCCGCGCGAAGCGGAAGCCGTTGTTTATTTGACGGCGGAGGGCGTTGAAGCGGCGGCGACGCGCATCGAAGAGTTGAACCGTATGCTGAAGGACGAATTTCAGGTTAGCGACAAGGGCGTAACGGTCTCGCTCGAAGCCGGATTCCAAGCGGAGAACGAAGCGGGTGCGGTTCCAGCGGATAACGTATTGTCGGAGCAAACAAAGCTTGCCGTCATTCGCCTGCTGACTCTCATTCCGAACGGTGTGCTCAGCATGGACAAGGCGATTCCGAATCTCGTCCGTACATCCTCGAATCTTGGGGTGGTGACGACGAGCGGGGAGGAGATCGTCCTGCACAGCTTGTCGAGGAGCTCGCTGCGTTCGCAAGTTGACGACGTATTGCGGACGATGGAGACCTTGGCCGAGACGGCCGGGTGCGGCTTCCGGTATGACAGCTACTTCCCTGGCTGGCCGTACCGCGCGGATTCCAAGCTGCGCCCCGTGTTCGAGTCGGTGTACGAGCGGAAATTCGGCAAGCCGCTTGAGATCAAAGCGATCCATGCCGGACTGGAATGCGGCGTGCTAATCGAAAAAATGCCGGATCTCGACTGTGTGTCTTACGGTCCGAACCTGTTCGAGATTCATACGCCGCAGGAGCATCTCTCCATCTCATCGGTAGAACGGACTTGGGCATTTCTGCAAGACGTGCTGCGCGAGCTGAAATAAATCGTTTGTATGAATAGAGTCATATCCATATAATGGGTGTGACTCTATTTTTTTGAGGTGAAGCTTCGAATGGATTATTGGATATGTAACGGCACTCCGTTATTGTTGAATTATTTAGTGTATTTGTCGAATATCCTTCATAATCGAAGGGGGGCGGAAGTGAAGCTGTTCCCTTACGGCAGCATGGAGGAAGCAATCTTCTGGGATGAAGCATCCATACGACAGGCTTGGGCGATCAGCTTGGCGAAATATGCGGAAGGGGATTCAGCAGGAGAGGTGGATTCAGTCTTGCAAAGCAATCAGACTATCCATGAGACGTTATTTCCTGGCTCCATAGAAAAGGACAGCAAAGTGCTGCAGTCCTTTCTCGCTTGGTGGTGGTCCTATCCTTGCGGCGGGAAAAACGCGCTGGAGATGATGTCGGCCCCTCTCATACCGGTCTTAGGCGATGAAATCAGAGCCTTAATAAAGGAGAAACATTCAAATAAATCGATTCAGATGACGATTCAGTTTCTTTACAACCCTATCAGCGACGCAAGCCTTTCCTTGCGAGGGGACGGATATGTTATTGTCCCGCTGATCGAGCTGTCGGGCGGGAAGGGGAAAATTAGACAGCTGGCTTTTGATATTGTTAATGGCATTAATTAAGAGGGGAGTCGCCAATTGGGAGGGGGTTGGGTATGCCTATAAAGTATTTTAGATCGTTAATTATCTGTTTCCTTTGGGTTGTGCTTGCAGGCTGCGGAACAGAATATGGCCACTACCAAGACAATAACATGATCGGAACGGTGCAGCATGTGGATCTTGATCAAAATGTGATCGAAGTCGATATTTCCGAATGGAGCAAGCGAGATATCAGAGGCGGAATCGATGATTATGGCGTCGCGCTTTCGATCGAACAGACAGATCAATTGGTCATAAAGAATGAAGACGGGACAATGAGCGATATTGACCAGCTTAAGCTTGGACAGAAGGTACTCATTAACCCTCCCAAGACTAAAAACAACTCTAATTACGAGGCTAGGGAGGTTATGTTGATGGAGATGACCTTCAAAGAAAAGTATAAGACCCTACTGTCCAACAGGAAAGAAAGCTATAGAACGACCGTATGGGAGACGGAAGAACATCCGTTACAACCGGAAACGAGGGAAAAGCTGATGGGGCTCCTTTCCGAAAGTCCGATCGGCTTCGGAGCGTTTCCCTCGGGTTATGTCGTTGATTTTAAGAAGGAGCTCGAAATCGAGCAATTTCCTGTAATGCTTGTGTTCGATTATAAAGGACTCGTGTTTAAAACGTATGATGCTGATGAGTTGGCATCGTTTTTCGGCTCCCAGTAACATGAATCCAAGAGCTGGCTAGTCGAATCTGCCCGTCTAAAAACAAGCCATTCAGCGAAAGACAGAGGAATGCCGGTTCCTCTGTCTCTTATTATTCGAAGATAGAATCTATCGCGCTAACGCTCCATCATAAGCGATTTCATCTTCTCTTCGGTATTCGTATCCGGAGCCGGCGTGTAGATGCTGCAGCGGAGATCGGCGCTGCCGTGCACCTGGAGCGATGTCAGGTGAAACAGCATTTTGCCGGCCTTCGCGTGGCGAAACTCAAGCAGCATCTCCGGCGCGAAGCTCACGTCGCTCTTTTCCCAAATTCTTTGAAAATCGGGATGCTCTTCTCTCATCTCTTGCAAAAACTGCTCATACCACTCATCGTCTACGTACTGTCCGTAGTAAGCGCGGAACATGGCCAAAAAGCCATTGGTGAACTGCTCCCAGTTGACCGCAAGACGCCGCAATTCTCTCCGCGAGAAGACAAGCCGGATCAAATTCCGCTGCTCCGGAGGAATCTGATCAAAATCGATGAACACATGGGCGGCCGCTTCGTTCCATCCGACAATATGAGAGCGGCGATCGGAGATGATCGCCGGGCAGCACTTCAGATCTTGAATGATCCGGCGAAGAGAGGGGCTGATCTGCGGATTATCCTCCTTTGGCAGCCGAACGACAGGTCCCGATTCCAGCGCAAGCGAAAATACGTATTTCCGCTCATCCTCCGTAAGCTGAAGGGCAGTTGCGATACATTCGAGCACGAAAGCGGAAACTTTAATATCCCGGCCTTGCTCAAGCCAGGTGTACCAGGTTGAGCTTACGCCCGCGAGCTGAGCGACTTCCTCGCGTCGTAGTCCAGGCGTGCGCCGGCGTATTCCCTCAGGCAGGCCGACCGATGCGGGGGAGATTCGCGAACGGGCTTGCTTCAGAAATGCGGATAAGGCTTGCAGCCTTGTTTGACGATTCATGACGGGCGCCTCCATTCCGTTATACTGGTACTTATTATACTAGGATAGCCAACAACTTGTAATAGGATAAATGAAGTGGCAGGATAACATTATAACCAGAATAGGGGAGGAGCTAACAATGGAACGTGTCGTTATAACTGGGCTCGGAGCGGTCACGCCTCTTGGAAATCAAGTGGACCGTATGTGGGATAATCTCGTTCGGGGGGAGTCGGGCGTTAAGAGAATCGAGCATTTCGAGACGGAAGGCCAGAAGGTGAAAATCGCGGCGTTCGTCCATGACTTCGATGCGAAGGAGCTGTTCGGCGTCAAGGAGGCCCGCCGGATGGACCGGTTCAGTCAATTCGCGGTCGCCGCTGCCGAAGAAGCCGTTCAGGACGCAGGGCTTGACCTAAACACTCTGGACCGCGAGCGTGTCGGCGTCTATGTCGGATCCGGAATCGGCGGCATTCAAACTCTTGTCCATCAACATGAAACGCTGATGACAAGAGGAGCGGGCAAAGTCAGCCCGACGCTTGTTCCGATGATGATCTCGAATATGGCCGCTGCAATGATCAGCATTCGGTTAGGGGTGTACGGCCCGACGTTATCGCCTGTAACGGCTTGCTCGATTGGGAATACGGCGATTGGGGAGGCGTTCCACCGGATTGCGGCGGGCAGAACGGATATTATTCTGGCCGGCGGAGCGGAAGCGGCCATAACGGAGCTGTCTCTTGCCAGCTTCGCCAACGCGACGGCGCTATCGACCCGGAATGACGATCCGGCAGCGGCAAGCCGCCCGTTCGATCGTGACCGGGACGGCTTCGTTATGGGAGAAGGCGCAGGCATTCTCGTCCTGGAATCGCTAACGCACGCGCTGCGCCGCAACGCCCGCATTTATGCGGAGGTTATCGGTTATGGCGCTAGCTCGGATGCGTACCATATGGTCGCGACGCACCCGGAAGGGACGGGAGCTTTCCTGGCGATGAGAGAGGCTTTGCGGGATGCCGCCATTTCGCCGGAACAGGTGGACGTCATCAGCGCTCACGCCACGAGCACTGAGCTTGGCGACCGGTCGGAGACGGCCGCTATCAAAAGACTGTTCGGCGATGCCGCATACAAGGTGCCGGTAACCGCGAATAAATCAATGCTCGGCCACCTGCTAGGAGCGGCTGGCGGAGTAGAGGCGATTGCGCTTGTAAAAAGCCTGCAGGATGGCGTCATTCCGCCGACAATAAATTTGCGGCAACCCGATCCGGAATGCGATCTGGACTATGTTCCGAACGAAGCGCGCAGGGCAAATTTGCGGATCGGGATGTCCAATTCCTTCGGCTTCGGCGGGCACAATGCCGTAATCGTCATGCAAAAATTCGAGACAGCTTGACTTCCAGAACGTATGTTCTGTATATTAAAGGAAGTTGAAATGATGACGAGGAGAGCGGAAGATGGCTGCACGTTGCGCATGGGTTAATGATGATCCGATATATGCGGAGTATCATGACCGTGAGTGGGGAATCCCTGTCCATGAGGATCGGAAGTGGTTCGAATTTCTTGTATTGGAAGGCGCGCAGGCGGGACTCAGCTGGTATACGGTGCTGACGAAACGCGAGGAATACCGCCGTGCTTTCGATGGCTTCGACCCGGAGAAGGTCGCGCTTTATGACGATCAGAAAGTAGCGGAGCTGCTGGCGAATGAAGGCATCATCCGTAATCGCTTGAAGATCCGCTCGGCCATTAACAATGCGCAATGCTTCTTGAAGGTTCGCGAACAATTCGGCACCTTCGACGCGTACATTTGGCGATTTGTTGACGGCAACCCGATTGTGAATCATTGGCGGGATCGAACCGAAGTGCCGGCATCCACCCCTCAATCGGATGCGATGAGCAAGGACTTGAAGAAACGCGGTTTTACTTTCGTTGGGACGACCATATGTTACGCCCTGATGCAAGCCTGCGGCATGGTGCAGGATCATACGCTGGATTGCGATTTTGCGGGAATTCGTCAGCCCGCCGAGTCATAACGAAAAATAGCCGCTTTCCGCGGCTTTTTTCGTTGGATTTATGACTGCTGTCTTGACCGATGAAGTTTGCGGTGCAGCTCGCGGACTTGCTCGGCCAGCTCAGGTACGGGGCCGTCAATGACCGTATCGCGAATGACTTCTTGAATCGCAAGCGGTCGAACGCGCGATTCCGCCACTCCCAGCTCCCTCAGCCATTCCGTTAATTGTGCGGAGGAGCTGGCATAGACAATCCGCCCCAACCCGGCCCAGCCATGGGCCGCCGCGCACATCGGACAATGCTCTCCCGAGGTATAGACTGTCGCGCGCTGCCGCTCGGCCAACGGCATATTCTGCGCAGCCCAACGCGCAATCGCAAATTCCGGATGCTGCGTATGGTCGCCGCCTGCTACGTGATTGTGGTCCTCCATAAGCACTTCTCCGTCTTCCGATACCAATATCGAGCCAAACGGCTCGTCGCCGGCGTCAAGAGCCGCCTCTGCAAGCTCGACACAGCGTCGCAAATACTTTAAATCCTTTTCGTCGATCATCCTTACTCCCCCTTGATAACAAATGATGGTGTACAAGTATGCTAGCATAAAAACGCCGCCGATTAAAATGTTCAGCTTTTTTTTAGCTTGCTTTCATTTCCTGCTAAGCTCCAGTTCATTTTCCTTTCAGATTCGTTTTTTAAGATGGGCTTGTACGATAAAACAAGTCGGAAGGAGGTGGCAGCATGAAAAGGAATCGTACCATTTGGCTCACGGCTGCCGGTGTTGCCGGAGCCGCGCTCATTCTTGTGCTCGTCAAAGCGATGGCGGTGACGGGCCATACCAACTATATCTATATTCAGCATGGACCGGTCCGCGGAGGGCATGGCGGACTTTTCATTCGTCAAGTTGCCCAGCATCATTCCGCTGCAGTCTGGCTGGCGCCGGTATTGGCCGTAATGAAGGCGGCCGCGCTGACTGCGGCAATCTGGCTGTGGTCGAAAGCAAGGGGCATTCTCCGCTTCGTATGTGCGGTTGCGGCGGGCTTCGCGCTCATGAGCCTTTTGTCCCCGGTATGGGGCGTTCTTTTAATGGCCCTTTTGCTTATCATCCAATCGAAGAGCAAGCGCGATCCATCTTTTGACGGCACCTATTACGCCCATGTTAGGAATGCGCCGGTCGACAGAGGCAGCTTTCTAGATGAATGGGAACGCAATGCGATTAAATAAATCAATCCTGCTAAGGAGGACAACGCGATGGGAATAATCAAACGAGTAAAAGAAATAGTGGCGGCAGACATTCATTCCTTACTGGATAGATGCGAAGATCCGGAGAGCATGGCGAAGCTGTACCTGCGCCAAATCGAAGAGCAAATCGAAAAAATAAGCAGGGTCTACGCCGGTCAGCTGGCTGCTGAACAGGAATATCTTGTGCTGATCGAACAGACGGCGCAGATCGCCGCGAAGCGGATGCGGCAAGCCGAATTGGCGGTGGACCGCGAAGAGGAGCGTATTGCGGAAATGGCGATAGCGGACAAGCTTCAGCACGAGAAGCTGCTCCAGAGCTATGAGCAAAGACTTGCCGCGATCCGCAGCCAGCTGGCAGCGCTGAAGGACGAGATTGTCCGCTTGAAGGAGCTGCACCTTGACCTGCACAATCGACTGCATTTTCTTACGCTTAGAGCAAAGGCCGCACAGGCAATCGAAAGCGCAGCCGCTTATCCGGCTTATCGGACCGAACAAGCGATACGTGGATTCGATCGGCTGGAGGAGAAGGTGCGGAGGCTGGAAGCCGGGGCGTCAGTACGGCAATTGCTGCCGTATCCGGCTGGTGTTCCTATGGAACAGCTGGATCATCAAGAGGAGATACGGACCGAGCTGGAGCGGTTGAAAGCTGCTAGGAGCGGGAAGCAGGCGGGCTGATAAAGCAAAAACATAAGGCCTGATCCGTATACTTAAGCAAGAACCGTCCTGCGTGTGCAGGACGGTTCTTGACGTTGTACAAATTGCGCAAGTAAGATGTTCGTAATCCATTTGATGTGAAGAGTCTATGATTGCTCGGAGGGTATCCGCTGTGAATGACAAAAATGAAACAAGGAATACGGCCGTTATTCCAGTCCCTAAGCTGGAGGAGGATTGTTATGACTGGTGGGAGCGGCATGAGCATGTGCTGCGGATTCAGGAATCCGTTAATCCGGAGATCGTATTAATCGGCGATTCCATCACCCACTTCTGGGGAGGGGATCCGCACACCCCAGGGATTCAAGGCGCTCCAGATGCGTGGAACGCCGTTTTTGCTCCATATCGCGTCCTGAATTTAGGATTTGGCTGGGACCGGACGCAAAACGTGCTTTGGCGCCTTGACCATGGCGAGCTGAACGGCTTGTCTCCCCGTACTGTAATCATTTTGATCGGAACCAACAATACAAGCGAAACCGAGAACGCCCGGGCGAATCAGCCGCAAGAAATCGCGGAAGGGCTGCGCGCGATCTGCGACAAGGTTGAAGCTCTGGCCCCTGGGGCCCAAATCGTCGTGATGGCCGTGCTCCCGAGGGAACAATACCCAAACCATCCGCGCCGAGCCGTTATTGCGGAAATCAATTCGCACTATGCTGAAATCGCCAAGGAACGCCGCTATGCTTTCATCGATTTAGGTCCGCAGCTGCTGGAGCCGGACGGATCGTTATCCGTCGAAACCGCTCCCGATTTCTGCCACTTAACGGAGCGCGGATATCGCCGATGGGCTGATGCGCTTCGGCCGTTTTTGCAACATAATCGATAACTAACTGGACCCAGTAAAGCGGCCCGAACGCGAACATTCGGGCCGCTTTTTATATTATATAAACAAATTAATGCCGGATTGATCAGCTTTGCCGAGGTAATAACCAACGCCGCCTATTTTTACGCCGTCGATCAGCTCTTCTTTTTGTATGCCCATCACATCCATCGACATTTGGCAGGCGACAACCTCCACTCCTTGATCAATGGCGGATGCGATTAATTCCTCGAGGGAGGAGATGTTTTTACCCTTCATCACGCCGCGAATCATCTTAGCGCCCATACCCAGCATGTTCATCTTCGAAAGCGTAAGCTTCTTGCTGCCGCGCGGCATCATCATCCCGAACATGCGGCCGATAAATGTTTTCGCGACCGGAACCTTCTCCGGCTTTCTAATGACGTTCAAGCCCCAGAATGTAAAAAACATCGACACTTTTTTCCCGCTTGCCGCCGCTCCATTGGCGATAATGAAAGAGGCGATAGCTTTATCAAGATCGCCGCTGAACACAACCATCGAGCTGCCGTCGGAAGGAGGAGAAGCGGGCAGCGGAGCGGAAGGCGATTGAGGAACGCCTTTTCTTACATACGCTTCAATCATGCCGTTTTCCGCCTTGCCGACCTGGATCGCCTCGTTGCCGGACATGCGGGCCCATGCCTGAATGTCTTCGTAAAATCCCGGGTCGGATGCCGTTGCGCGCAATACTTGTCCATCCTCCAGCCGCTCCATTTTTTGTTTGACCTCGATAAGAGGACCCGGACAGGATAAGCCGCAAGCGTCCAATACGGCATCGGCATGGATGATCCGTTCTTGCTGCTCGGCTGCCGCTGCCGTCTGCTGCTGATGCGCCGTAACGGGTGATGCTTGGGCCGGCGATTTGCGCGCACCCGGTTGATAAGTCGCTATTTTATACGTTTTATAACCTCCGGCTAGATTGCGAACGCGAAACCCTTTCTGCTGCAGGATGCGAGAAGCGGTGTAGCCGCGCAATCCCACCTGGCAGTAAACCCAAATTTCCTTGCCTGGATCAAGTTCATGCAGGCGGTCTCGCAGCTCATCTACAGGGATGAGGATAGAGCCCGGAATGTGGCCGTTCTTATGCTCGATTTCGGAACGGACGTCAACGAGCGTCACCTTTTCGGGATCGATTGCTTTTAGATCCTCCGGCATGTAAACCTTCGTTCTGCCTGCAAGGATGTTCTCCGCCGTATACCCGGCCATATTGACAGGATCCTTGGCAGAGGAGTAGGGCGGCGCATACGTTAGCTCCAGCTCCGTCAAATCGTTCACCGTGCCGCGAAGCCGTATTACAGTCGCGATATCGTCCATTCGCTTGTCCACACCGTCTGGACCGACGGCCTGCGCGCCCAAGATGACGCCGGCGTGATCAAAAATCAGCTTTATGGTTAGGGGAACAGCACCCGGATAATAAGAGGCATGCGAGCTTGGATGCACGTAGGTGACGTGGTAAGGAATACCCAGCTGCTTCAGCGTTTTTTCGTTATTGCCGGTAGCGGCGCCTGTCAGCCCAAACACCTTGATGATCGACGTTCCTTGCGAGCCTTTGTACGTCGTTCCTAATCCGCAAATATTGTCCGCTGCGATACGTCCTTGTTTGTTAGCCGGGCCTGCAAGAGGGATTGCCGTCTTGCGGCCGCTTACGAAATCGGTTACTTCTATCGCGTCGCCGACGGCATACACGCCATCCAGATTGGTCTCCAGCCTTTCATTTACAACGATATGGCCTTTTGAAGTGAGCGCAAGTCCGCTGTCCTTTAAAAAGTCGGTGTCCGGCGTTACGCCGATCGCCAGCAAGACCATATCGGTCGTCAAAACCGTTCCGCTGGCCAGCTCAACCTGGATTTGATCACCGGTTTCCTTAAAGGCTTGCGCGCTGTCTGAAAATAGGAGGTTGACGCCATGGTCTTCCAGCTCTTTCGCAAGAACGTTGGACATCTCGGGGTCAAAAGGCGCGAGCAGCTGCCCGCCGGATTGCACCAATGTCACAACAAGACCGATTTCCTTCAGATTTTCGGCCATTTCCACGCCGATGAATCCGCCGCCTATCACGACCGTAGACTTTGCGCGCAAGTCGGTGACTTGATTTTTTATACGGTCTGTATCGGCCAAATTGCGTAATGTAAATATTTTCGTGCTTTCAATGCCTGGAAGAGCAGGGCGAATAGGCCGTGCCCCCGGCGACAAAATCAGATTGTCGTAACTCTCCTCATAAACGCCGCGCTCTTTGCTATTTACCCGCACGGTTTTGGAGACGGGGTCAACCCTAATCACTTCACTATTCGTACGGATGTCGAGGTTAAAGCGCTTGTGCATCGCTTCAGGCGTCTGTACGAGCAGCTTCGAGCGGTCCTTGATGGAATCTCCGATATAGTAGGGCAAGCCGCAATTGGCAAACGAAATGTGCTCATCTCTTTCAAACATGACAATATGCGCTTCCTCATCCAATCGGCGCAGCCTTGCGGCTGCCGAAGCGCCGCCGGCGACACCGCCCACGATTAACACTTTTTTGCTCATTCTTATTCCTCCCCGAAGAAAACCTTTATAATTTCTTTCACTCTCTCGTCGGCAATGGTGTAGTTGACTTCGAGTCCGTTGCGCTCCGTCGTGACGATTCCGAAATGACGGAGCTTCTGTAGATGCTGGGATACCGTAGACTGCGGCAGGTCGAGGCATTCCTGCATATAGCCAACGTTGCAGCGGCCCTTTTGGAGCAGTCCCTTCACAATACATAAGCGAACGGGATGTGCCAGCGCCTTTAACATGTCCGATGCTTCGTTGAAACGTTGAAAGTTGTTATCCACGATTGAACACCTCAATTCGATAAACGGTATATTGCAATATTACGATATAACGATCTATAAAGCAAGTTTTGTTATTGGCCTGATAAAAACTATCAATGAGGAATTTATTTAAATCTATAAATAATAGTGATACACTATACAATAAAGGTCATTTTTGATCCAGAAAGATGTGCGCCTATTCAGGAGAAATGGCATCTTTTCTGCAAATCATAAGATATAAGGACGGTTAATAATGAGTAATAAACAAACAAATTCAGACGTAATCTTGATCGGTGCCGGAGTCATGAGCGCAACCTTGGGGACTCTGCTGAAGGAGCTGGTGCCGGACTGGAAAATTACAGTGCTTGAGAAGCTGGCGGCAGCAGGCGAAGAGAGCTCCAACGAGTGGAATAATGCGGGAACGGGGCATTCTGCGTTGTGCGAGCTTAACTATACGGTCGAAAAATCGGATGGAACCGTTGATATCAGCAAAGCGATAAAAATTAACGAACAGTTCCAGCTTTCGAGACAATTTTGGTCTTATCTGGTGGAGAGCAAGCTCATTCGCAATCCTCAGGATTTTATTATGCCATTGCCGCATATGAGTTATGTGCGCGGGGAAGCGAACGTCAAGTTTTTGAAAAACCGTTATGAGGCGATGTCGAGAAGTCCTCTGTTCCAAGGAATGGAGTTTTCTGACGACCCGGCAAAGCTGGCCGAATGGATTCCGCTCATGATGAAAAACCGTAAACACGATGAGCCGATTGCGGCTACGAAAATCGATTCCGGAACCGATGTCAACTTCGGCGCGCTAACGCGAATGCTGTTCGAGCACTTGAAGAGCAAAAACGTTGAAATCAACTACAAACATAGCGTTAACAGCTTGAAGCGCACGAGCGACGGATTATGGAATTTGAAAGTGAAAAACTTGGCTACCGGTTCCGTTGAACAGCATACCGCCAAATTCGTCTTTATTGGGGCGGGGGGCGGAAGCTTGCATTTGCTTCAAAAGTCCGGAATTCCAGAGGGCAGGCATATCGGCGGCTTCCCGGTAAGCGGACTCTTTATGGTGTGCACGAACCCTCAGGTGGTAGAGCAGCATCACGCCAAGGTGTACGGCAAAGCGTCGGTTGGCGCGCCGCCAATGTCCGTGCCGCATCTTGACACAAGATATATCGATAACAAAAAGTCGCTGTTGTTCGGGCCGTTTGCCGGCTTCTCGCCGAAGTTTTTGAAGACGGGCTCCATGTTCGATCTGGTCACTTCGGTCAAACCGGATAATCTCATCACGATGCTGGCAGCAGGCGCCAAAAACATGGCTTTGACCAAATATCTGATTCAGCAGCTCATGCTTTCCAAAGAACAGCGCATGGAAGAATTGCGCGATTTTATCCCGGATGCAAGAAGCGAGGACTGGGATTTGGTCGTGGCAGGACAGCGCGTTCAGGTTATTAAAGACACAGTTGAGGGCGGCAAAGGCACGCTTCAATTCGGCACGGAGGTGGTCAGCGCGGCTGACGGCTCGATCGCCGCATTGCTGGGCGCTTCACCGGGCGCTTCAACGGCCGTCCACGTTATGCTTGAAGTGATTAAAAAATGCTTCCCGCAGCAGCTCAAAGAGTGGGAGCCGAAAATTAAAGAGATGATTCCTTCTTATGGCGTTTCGCTCGTGGAAAATCCGGGGCTTTTCCAGGAGCTGCTTGAGTCTACGGCTCAAACGCTGGGTCTTAACGAGACAGCGTCGTCACAGAAGGCAGGCGAACAGAAGAAAGTCCAACGGACAGTTTCTTAATAAGCGTTGCCAACCAGCAAGAGATACGAGAGCAGTTGCTTAAGCGGCTGCTCTTTGTTTTACACTTTTCGAAAGGAAGATGCTTATGATCCATCGATTGTGGCCGAATGAGGCACCTATGGCCAAGGGCAACGAAAGCGAGGATATACCGAGGTTGGAGCTGTTTCTTGTACCGGATTCCAAACCGACCGGGCTTGTCATCATTTGCCCGGGCGGCGGATATAGAACGCGGGCGGAGCATGAAGCTTATCCCATTGCAAGGTGGTTGAATGAGATTGGCGTTTCGGCAGCCGTTCTGCATTATCGGGTTCATCCGTATGGATACCCGGCGCCGCTGCTGGATGGCAAACGGGCCGTCCGGTATGCCCGTTATTACGCGGGCGAATGGAATGTCGATCCCGGCCGCATCGCGGTAATGGGCTTTTCGGCGGGAGGACATCTCGCCTCGACGGTGGGAACCCATTTCGATGAAGGCGACCCGATGTCCGACGATCCGATCGATCGGCACAGCAGCAGGCCGGATGGACTTATTTTATGCTATCCCGTGATTACCTTCACGGAGCCGTATACGCATGCCGGCTCAAGAGAAGCACAGCTGGGAAGCGAACCGGGGGAGAAGCTTATCCATGCATTATCGAGCGAGCTTCAAGTGAACGCGGATACGCCTCCAACCTTTCTGTGGCATACAGCGGAAGACAACTCCGTTCCTCCGGAGAATAGTCTATTGTTCGCCGGGGCTCTCAGCCGTCATGGCGTGCCCTTTGAGCTTCATATTTTCGAGCAAGGAAAGCACGGTATCGGACTTGCCCCTGAGCTGCCGGATACGGCATGCTGGGCGGATACTTGCAGACGCTGGTTGAAGCGGAGAGGATTTTAATCCTCAGGCTGCATGGATGCAATGAAGGAGGGATCAGGATGCGTGACCATAAACTTCATCTTCAAGCCGTTTTTATTGACCGGGACGGCACAATCGGCGGCAATGGGCATTTTATTCATCCGAAGGATTTTCGCTTATTCGAGGATGCGCAGCTGGCAATCGATCTGCTGAAGGCGGCTGGGCTTCAAGTCTTTGCCTTTACGAATCAATATCGAATTTCCCGGGGTGAAGCAACGATTCAGGAGTTTGAAGAACAATTTATTCGGTTCGGATTCGACCAAGCGTATATTTGTCCGCATGAGCAGGAATGCCAATGCAGAAAGCCGAAGCCGGGCATGTTATTGGACGCGGCGAAGCAGCATCGGCTTGACCTGACAAGATGCGTCGTTATCGGCGATGTTGGCGACACGGATATGCTGGCTGCCCATGCGGTAGGAGCAATTAAAATATTGGTAAAAACAGGATGGGGCGAAGCTTCCTTAACGACGTATAGACATAAATGGGAAGAAGCTCAACCTGATTACATAGCTGAAAATATACTGGACGCGGCAAAGTGGCTGTTAGGAATGGAAGATTCATATAGTGGAAGCCGGCTCAATCCTGTACAATGATGCTGTACGAGACCGTACGTATATTTGCCGGAAAGGGGCGCCCGAACGTAATGAAACCCGCAGGCTGGATGAGAAAAACGGCACTCCTAACGATAATACTTACGCTCTTCCTGTCCGCTTGCTCGGAACAGGCGCCAAACGCTGCGTTTACCAATGAAGCGGAAGATGAAGCTGCTGACGATATTATAGAATTGAAAGGGCTTACAATGGGGTCGGAGCCGGCAGGAGGGATGGAGACGTTCTACAAGCAGCTTGATGCGCTCACGGAGCGCGACTTGGGTCTGCGAATCCGGTTCGACTTTGTGCCGTGGGGCGATGAAAAAAATCAAATCAGCCGGGCCATAGCAGCCAAAGAATACGATCTGTATGTGGGAGGCGCGTGGTCTGACTATATTACGTTCGCCGCCAAAAATGCGTTTGCCGACCTTTCGCCTTACCTGCATGCCGTGCCGGAGCTGGTCGAGCATTACGAAGGGGTTTTGGATGAAATTTTAATCAATGGCAAGCTATATGGAATCCCTCAATATTTTAAGCCTGGCGGCGGGAGCGAGGGAATGCTCTACCGGGAAGATCTGCGAAAGCAGTGGGGACTGCCTGAAATCGTAAATCTGGCAACCGCCGAACAGTATATTTATAAAGCGAAAGAAGTTTACCCGGATGCGCCAATGATCAACGATAAGCGGTTCGCCGATAATCTGTGGACGCTGATCGCCGGATCCAAATATCATACGCTGGTAAAAGGGTATGCCGTGGCGGCTGTCGATGAGCCTTATATGGCAGTCAGCATGTACGACACCCCTGAGTATCGTCAGGTTCTGGAATATGCCAACAAATGGTTTAAGGACGGCGTCGTTGATCCGAACATTTTGGCCGCGCAAGGCAATTCGACCAGCGAAACGCTGGAGCTTATGAAGCGGGACAAAAAACCGATTGAATTCAACAATCATTTCGGCGCAGTAAGCATCGGTTACATAAGCGTGCTGAAAGAAACGCATCCCGACTTTGAATACGGCTGGTTCGATTATTACTTGCACAACGTTCCTAGCTACATGCCCTATCATTCCCTTGACAGAACCAGCGTGATCTCGGTCGGCGCTCATTCGAAGCATGTCGAGAAGGCGCTTCGGCTGATCGCCAAGGCGCATACCGACCAAACTTACTACAATCTGCTCCAGTATGGGGTTGAAGGCGAGCATTATAAAATCGACAGTGAAAACCGCATTTACTACGAGGGCATCCCTGCTGAAAACCGAAAGCCGGGCTGGACGGGGCTTAATGACGACACGATGAACATGCGAGCCAAACATCCGGGGGAGTGGCAGGAAATTCACGACCGCCTGCAGGCCGAAGGGAAAAGACTGGCTCAGTCGGGGGGCGAAAGCCCATATCGCGGATTCGTGTTCGATAACGCTGCCGTAACGGAGGAGCTCGCCAATTTGGAGAAGGTAAGGTCGCGTTATATCCAACCGCTAGCCGTTGGGATCGCTGATGACATTGACACCGAATGGAACAACGCTAGGGCTCAGCTTCGCGGCGCGGGGATGGATACATTCCTGCATGAGCTGCAGCAGCAGCTGGATGCTTTTGCCGAATCGCGATCGGGGGGAGGTTAGCGGATGAGAATACTTGTTGCCGATGATGACGATTATACGCGGGAAGGTCTCATCGAAGCCATCGACTGGTCGGACTATGGGATTGCACAGGTATACCAGGCACGAGATGGAGAAGAGGCGCTTCGTTTGGCGACGGTCCATCAGCCGGATATCGTATTAACCGATATTCGGATGCCGCGATTAAACGGAATCGAATTCGCGGAGAAGCTGGCTGTAGCGTCGCCTGACAGCAAGCTGTTATTTATGAGCGGTTATATGGAAGTCGATTATCTGAAAAGCGCGATTAAGCTGTCTGCCGTCGATTATATCGAGAAGCCGATCCGAATCCCGGAGCTGGAAAAGGCGATTCAAAAAACGGTAACCGCGATCCGTCAACTGAAGCTTCAAGATGAGCTAAACGGTCAGAAGCTTGAACTAGAGAAGTTCAAGCTAGCCAACATGCTGCGAACGAAAACCGGTCATGATGAGGAGATTAAGCGGTTATGCGAAGTGGCCGGGTTTCCAGCCGCCAATAGACAATATAGGGGGATGGCGATCCAGTTCGGAAAAGGGAGCAAGACCGAACGGGATCGGTTGACGGAGATTCACGATGTCTGGAAGCAGCAAGGGTTTCCGTCAATCGCTGAGCGGCTGGACACGAGAACTCTGCTCATCGTTACGGCATTCCAGCGTCAGGAAGAGGAACGGATCGCTTCGTTAGCTGCTGCGATGCTGCGGCAATTTCCCGATTTGACGATCGGGATTGGAGACCTGTCTGTAACGGGGTTAGACGGAGTTGCCGATAGCTGCAGATCAGCGCTTTCCGCCTTGCAGCATTCCTTTTACCGGCCTGAGCTTCGTTTGTTTTCGTCAGATCGGACGAAATCCGCGACCGCGGCGGTTCGTTCGGATGTTTTTGTAGAGTTTTCCCATTACTTGAAGAAGGAGCCGGAGAAGCTTTCGGCATGGGTCGATGCATTCTGCGACGAGCTGATCCGGGATGCGACTCTTAGCAGAGACAGCGTCCAATCGATGTTCGCGTCCTTCGCGCAAGCTATGCTTAGAGAGAAGAACGGAATATTAATCGGCTTTCATCAAATCTATCAGGCTCAGGACGCGAAGGACGTGATCGAACAAGCCGATTCGATCGAGGAAATTCGCCTGTTCATGCTTGAACTCTGCAGAGCTTATCAGGAGGAAGTCCAGAAGGCATCGCCTTATTCCCGAACGGTGCGCTCCGTCATGGACTATATTGCTTCCCATTACGGCGACGCGGATTTGGACATTCAGAGGATTGCCGACCAGCTACATATGTCTGCCGCCCATCTCGGAGCTTTGTTCAAGCAGGAGACAGGAACAACGATTAAACAATACATCAGCGATTACCGGTTAGAGCTTGCGAAGAAGCTGGTTCGGAACGAGCATTTCAAAATGAATGAAGTGGCTGAAAGATGCGGGTACGCAAGCGCAAGCTACTTTGCGAAGGTATTCAAGGCTGCTACCGACATGACCCCGGTTGAATATAGGAAGCTGACATCCGGATGAGGCTGGCGAAACGAATCAGAGATCTGTCCTTACGGAAAAAGCTGATTGTGCTATTGGCGGCAGTTGGCATTGGGCCTCTCGTCTTTACGTTTTTTTTGTCATATGGGGAGCTTCGCGATTCCGTGGTTAGCAATCAGCAATTCGCTGCTGATCAGAGCTTCACGCAATCGCTCTCGATGCTGTCCAGCAAATTTTCGCATATTGAAGAGATTTCTTCGATGATTATGATCGACGAAAAGCTAAATGACGTCTTCTCGAGAGATCCGGAGAGCATGGCCGTATGGGAGCAGCTAGCAGAGTTCGAGCACATTACCGAATACACGAACATTTTGCAAAATCATTCCGAGTACGACGGTATTGTATATTACATTGACGGACGGTTCGTTGTAACGGCCGAGGACGCGAAGATGTATCGCCCTCTCGACAGCGTCCAGAACGAGTCTTGGGCACAAAACGTGTTAAACGGCGGCGGGGAGTCCGTATGGGTGCTCGTTCGCGAAACGGACGAACGTGCGGTTTCCCACACCTACTTAACGCTTGGGAGAATATTATGGAACAGCGATAATTACTCGGAGCCGGTCGGCATCGTCACGATTCGAATGAACCCGGACATGCTCCGGCAGTACTTAACCGCTTCTATCCTGGATCAATTGGTTTATTTGGAGACCGACGGCGGGGAGCTCGTTGTGAGCAACCGGGAAGATAAGCTGGCATCCATGCGGCTGCCGCTTGATGTAGGGCAATCGAGCGAATTCGCTGAGATTTCGCTTCCATCCGGCGATTATTTGGCAAGAAGCATTCGAGTCGGCACGTCGAATCTTTATCTTCGTTCCGTCATATCGCAGCAAGCGTTATCGGAAGACATTAACGCCATTCGCAACCAGATGCTGGTAACGTATCTGTTGATCAGCGTTCTGCTGCTGCTCGTTATTTATCCGGTAACGCGCTCCATCACCTCCCGGATTTTCCTTCTGATGAACAAAATGATTCAAGTCCGACAAGGCAGGCTGAATACACTGGACATCGAGCCTCGGGAGGATGAGGTCGGACACTTGGTTTCCAGCTATAACTATATGATTAATAGCGTTAGGGAACTGATGAAGGAACAATTTAAGCTAGGCCAAGAAAAGCTTGGCGCGGAATTGAAGGCGCTGCAATCGCAAATCAACCCTCATTTTCTATACAATACGCTGGACATGATCGTATGGATGGCCAAGAAAGACGAGCGCCGCAACATTCAAGAGGTGATCTACGCGCTTTCGGATTACTACAAGCTTATTCTCGGTAAAGGCGAGGATTATGTCTCCGTTGAACACGAGCTGCTCTTATGTAAGCACTACATGGAGATTCAGCAAAAACGGTACAAAGGGCGAATCGCCTTCACCATCGATGTGGAAGAGGAAGCAAAGGCTTGTCTTCTGCCTAAAATTACGCTGCAGCCGCTTGTCGAAAACGCGATTGTCCATGGCATTTTGGAGAGCGACACCGGCAGCGGAACGATCATGATCAATGGAAAAATTATGAATGAACGCTTGAGAATTACGGTTGAAGACGATGGTCCCGGCATGAAGGAAGGCGGCGAACGCAGACGGCCTACTTATCAAGGAAGCGGGTACGGAACCAAAAATATCGAAAAGCGGCTTGAGCTTTACTTCGGAGAACCGAATGCTATCCGATTTGGAGACAAGCAGGGCGGACCAGGCGCGTGCGTTACGATTGATGTGCCTGCTGCGACGGTGATGCCGAAGATTACGTAAGCTCGCGGCAGCCGATCTATAATGGCCGAAGGGACAGCGATTATTCGCTGTCTTTTTTCGTTCCATTCGTTGGAATGAAAATGGCCGGACGATTTTCTTTTCTTTTCATTAAAAATTGCTAGCAATCTTGCAAAAGTGCGATAGGCTGATGAGAACCGCATTGCTACGATAAAGATAGACTTTTGATTGCAGCGGGGGGATGGATCATGAAACGGATGTTTGATGCGGTCGTCTTTGGAGGCGCAAAGCTGTTCTGGGATTACCGGCTTCACAATACCGGCCAATATAAGGGATATCAGCATTGGCATCAATGCTGTGAGGTTTTGTACGTACACGAAGGGACGGGACATGTCGTCATTGGCGGCCACACATTCCCGCTGCGGCGCGGCATGCTGTTTTTCTTTCAGCCTTATCAGCTGCATCATGTGTATGCGGATGTTAGCCCGGAGCAGCCCTACACGCGTACCATTTTCCATTTCGAACCACAGTTTATCGAATCTATGCTCCAGCCTTTCCCCAAACGCGGCCATCTATTTACGGCGCTTCTGCGCGGTTCTCGGCAATTGCAGGCAATCGACTTGTCTTCATCCGAAGCTGCTGTCGAACGCATTTACGACGATTATCACCATACAAGGAAGGATGAGAAAGCCGAAGACCCGGAGGAAATCGCGATGATGGTTCTTAGGCTGCTTGACGTTATCCTATCAAGCACTCCTTCCTATGCGAAGCTGTCCTATAAGGCTGAACGGCAATCGACGGGATATATCCAAGCAGCGATGCAATGGATCGATGAACACTATCACGAATCGTTCCATCTTGACGATCTTGCCGAAGCCATGCATTTGTCCAAGTTTTATTTGTCGAAGCTGTTCCATGAAGGAACGGGCAGCACGCTCAAGGAGTATGTCATTGCGAAACGTATCAGACAGGCATGCAGGCTGCTTGAGACAACGACAAAATCGGTCGAGATGGTCGGGCACGAGGTGGGCATTCCGAATCCGTCTTACTTCGTGCAATTGTTCAAGCAGGAGGTCGGCACGACACCGCTCAAGTACCGGACAAGATTTCAGCAATCGTTTAAAAAGCAGGAAGAAGCTAGGTAGCATTTCGTGTGTAGACGACAGTGCCAATAATTTAACATTTTTAAGCACGGTATTACCATTTTTACAGTCGTTCTCTCGGTAGAATTAGGGGCAACGGCAAAAAAGAATACCGTTCAGCTTGCGAGGAGGCCGTTACAAAATTCATGTTATACGATTTGCGGTTAATGGGGGTGAATGGCACGACAAATTGAAAGCGATTCCAATCAATCTGTTTCCATCGTATTGACAAACGGGAGGGGAAGGAATGTCGTATCGCTTGAATAAGTTTTTCAACAAAGCAGGGAAAGCGCGGAACTATGCGGGAAAGGTATTTATCAGCTTCTTAGCGGCTTCAATGATTATACAAACGGCCGGGGTGATGCCGGGCGCGGCCGTTCATGCGGCGGAAGAGACTGCGGCTAAAGACGGTGTATTGGACAAAATCATTTTCGGCAGAGCAGACTCTGAGATGGAGCATCAATTCGAAGGCGAATTGACGAGCGTCATCACCGGGCTCTTCGGTGAGCCGGCGCGGGTTTCGAATCCGCGTATTCCTGCTGAGGGGCAAGGCGGAGACCTGACGTTCACGATGAAGGTCGATCCGTATCTTCGCAACTATTTTACGTTAAAATTTTCGGGGGAAGAGTCATCCTCCGTGACGATGGTCAACATTAGCGGCGAGCAAGTCGGCTATGTCAGCAACGGAGATTACGATGCGATAAACAAAGGCTGGATGCTTCCGAACCGATTTTTATACAATACGATTCTGCTTCCGCTGGAATCCACTTACGGAAAAGAAACCGTCGAGATTACGTTGAAATCGTTTAACCCGTGGGGGAATATGACATCCAGCTCGCGGGGCTACTATAGCGCCTACACCCACACGCAGGCTTATATCGACGTCGACGGAGAAAAACAAGGCTATAAAATGAAACCCGGCCAAACGCCGGATACGATGGTCGTGCCGGATATGTCGGAAGCGGAGAAGCAGGCGCTGGTCGACACTTACGTAAGAGACCATGTCAACCTGTTCAACTCCTTGTCGGCTAAAGTGGACGGCAGCGCCGGCGGCAAAATGTCGATTATCCGTTATCAAGACGAGCTGATGTTTTACGCCAGCGCTCTGAAGTACAGCTGGTCGCCGGCGAAGACGCCGGAGGAGAAGCGGGCGGCGCTTCAGCGCATTTTCAAAACGATCGACAACCATGTCAAGGATTATTACGGCAATACGAGGCTGGTGCTGCGCGGCGGGCATCAAGGCGACTGGGGCGGCTATTATGGCGCGCTCGGAGAAGCGCTGTACATTGCGGAAAGCATCATCCATGACGATACGATCTATGGGGAAGACGCGTTTAACGCGTTTCTGGATGAGCCGTTCGTGACGGGGACGACTGAAGGCGAGTTCTCGCTCGCAGGCGTCGATTGGAACGGCGGAGAACTGACGCGCCGCGAGGCGTGGGAACGGGTGCTGAAGGCGAATTTCGATTTTGCCCGCGCGCGGCTTTCGTATATTTATAACCAAGTCTACTACACGTATGTAGGCGCTTGGGAAGCGCACGAGGGCTTGCGGCTGATCGGCTCAAGCTTCTATGAAGGCCGGGAGCGCAGCCGGCAAATGTTGCTGGAAGCCTTAGGGATCTCTCCCTTCCTAGGCGAAGAAGTGCTGGTCGGTCCGAACGGGGAAGAGCTGGATTTGTACCATTCATTGTTCTTGCACGATGGAACGGCTGTCTTCACGGACGATTTCACTCATATTGTCGGCAAAGGACTCGCGAAGAGCAAGCTGGACGCCAATGGTGAAGTCGTGAGAAGGCTGCCTTACGGCATGCATTATACCGGCCTGACGGAGGCGGGGCTGACGAGGGAGAACGGTTATGTCGCGAACTATGGCGAAGCCGCAAATTACCTTGTTACTTATTACTATAAAACGTTAGGTCATGCCGGGGACGAGGCGATGAATGACGAAATATTGAAAGCGGCGCTGCGATCGATCCATGCTCGCGGATTTGTCCGTTATTCGGATCTCGACAGCGAGGGAAGAAGGCTGGTAAGAACGGAAGCCGTAACCGACGAGCGGAACAGCGGGCTGCCGGGCTTCGCCGCATATGGCGCAAGAATCGGTCTTGGCATGGGCTTACAGTTCGCTTCGCTCGAGATGGCGATGGCTGAACGTGAGGAGCGCTACAGCGGTCCCGAATGGGACGACTATTGGCAGTACGCGCGGGAAGCGGTCGGCTTCGTACAGCAGCAGCTAGCGGATCGCCAGCTCATGCAAACGAAGGACTTCGGGCATCGAGGAACGATGAGCGGTCCTGACTACCGGCTCGCGGAGACGTATCATTATGTGACGGAAGGGCGGGCGGACTACGACCGATTTGCCGGCAGCGTTATGGCAGGCGTCGTACTCCCGCAGACGGATTTCGATTATTACAAGCCGGAAGAAATTGCCGCGCTAGGCGTCGATCCGGAAGATTACGAGCAGCTGGCTTTTGCAGACGTCGACAATTTGTATGTGTCGGTTAGAGACGGCGACTTCCGTATGTTCGGCTCGATGTTTTACAAGAACCGGGGGATGGCCGGCAACGGGCGGCTTCATGTCGTGAAGGATCAATATGATCATATCGTCCAGGTCGCCACCAATAACATTTTCCGTTATGAGGATTATTACTTGCGCGCGAGCAATATCGATTGGGACTTCCAGTCGGATCGCGCGACCAACTGGAGCGGGGCGCCGCAGGCGCTGGCCGGCGAACCGTCTCCGATTTCGTACCAGCCGGGTGTCGGCGAGGTGAACCGCGAAAATTTCGAAGCGGATACGCCTTATTCCGGTTATCCGGAGCTGAGTACGTCGAGATACGGCCAATATTTCATGATTTTTAACACGACTCGGGATGTATACGGAAACGAACGGACTTACGAAGTGGAATTGCCGGCGGACTTTGCGGGCAGCGAAGTGCTTGATCTTGTATCCGGCGAGCAGATTCCGGTTGTGGACGGCAAGGTGACCATCACGTCCAAAACGGCGATGGTCCTGAAGCTGACCTCGGCTATCGAGCTTGCGCCCAAGCCTTCTCACGTAGATTTCGTGCATGCGGTTGCCGGTAACGGCTACGCCGGCGTCTCCTGGAAGATGACATCCGGCGGAGCGTCGTACACAATTAAACGGTCCGAAACGGAGGACGGCGAATATGAGACGATAGCCGCTGGCATAACCGGCCATTATTACAAGGACTCTTCAGTCCAAAATGGTAAAACGTATTATTATAAAGTGTCTGCCGTGAATGAACATGGCGAAGGATGGGAGTCCTGGCGCGCCAAGGTCGAGCTGCCGGAGCCGGCATCCGGCAATGCCGATGCGGC
Source organism: Paenibacillus nanensis (assembly GCF_003583765.1). Classification (GTDB taxonomy): domain Bacteria; phylum Bacillota; class Bacilli; order Paenibacillales; family Paenibacillaceae; genus Pristimantibacillus; species Pristimantibacillus nanensis. The sequence continues at coordinate 107,699 of NZ_QXQA01000015.1, read as the reverse complement.
GGCTTGGCGGGATGACCGGATCGGCGGCACATCGGGCAGCGCGGTTATCGACGGATCGACGATCGCGATCCGAGATGTCAATGGAAACGGCCTTGGCGAAGGGAAAGATTATATCGTTAGCGAGCGGGATATCACCGATTCGATCCATTATGTGAATCGGACCGCAACCGGCAGCAGCGCGATTAGCGCGAGGATCGACAGCGCGTCCGGCGAGGCAAGCGGACTTCTGCTGAGGGACCGGCTTTCGGCCGATAAGGCGCGCTATATTTACTTTGGCGCGGACGACGGCGGCAAACTGGTTCTGCAGACCCGAACCCGTAACTCCTTCCATCATTGGTGGGAGGTTGCGGCAAGTCCATACCGTGCCGGCATGGATGACTATTCCGCAGCCGAGTATCCGTACGTGAAGCTGATGCGGGATCATGATTCGCAGACCGTATACGCCTTCGTCTCCAAGGATGGCGCCGATTGGATCTACGTCGCGAAAGTGTCCGGGTTACTGACCTATGCGTACTACATTGGCGTAGCCGCGTCCGATTCGGCGCAGTTCAGCGAAGTAGCGGTGGAGGCCATTGCGAGCGGCAGCCTGTCACCCTATGCCGCGAAGCAAAAGGACGAAGTGACGCTGTATTGGAACAAGCCGAAGCAAGCTTCTTGGTTCCATGTATACCGCACTTATGACGAGGAAGCCAGCCGTTATGATCCGGTATTTAAGCCCGGCACTTCCGAATTGGCGGACGGCTCGCCCTGGGAAGAGGCGGCTTCGTGGTTAAGAGCGACATCATATAAGGAGTCGGGCTTCCGTTATGGAAGCGTATATTATAAAGTGCTGGCTGTTCATGGAGACGGCTCGCTGCAGCCGTTCTCGGAGACGGTGTCCGTGCATGCGGACCCGATCGAAGCGGTTATGGAGGATGCGGAAGGCTTGCCGGCCGCTGACTACACGAAATTGAGTTATTATTTGTTCCGTCAGGAGCTGAACCGGATTAAAGAGGAAATGGCGAAGCCTGATGCCAATGAGGAAGGGCTCATTGTTGCCGTTTATGAAGCGAAGGAAACGCTCGTATCGGTCCGTACGCTGCTGACGAAAGTTCAGGTGGAGCCTTCGATGGCCAGAGCTTCCGAGAAATTTTGGGGGAATGACGCCATTTCCGAGGAACAAAACGCCTGGTTCTTGTTCGATGAAAACCCGGATACGATAGCCCATAACCGCTCCTTCGTCAGCTGGGTCGACGTTGACTTTGGCGAAGATAATAAAAAAGTTATCGATACGTTCCGCTACCTGCCTCGAAGGACGCATGTAAGCCGAATTAACGGAACGCTCTTTAAAGGCTCGAATGACGGAGAACATTGGACGGATCTGTATAAAATTCCGAGCACATCCGCGTATGATTGGTACGCTGCGCCTAATCCCGATAAGACGCCATACCGGTATATCCGCATATATGACGACCATAACGGCTTTGTCAACTTTGAGGAAATCGAGCTGTTAGAAATTCCGACCGACAAGACGCTGCTCGGACACTTGCTGGCTGAAGCGTCGGCAGCGGCCGAGGCCGGCGTCTATACGGAGGAGTCCTTGCAGGCTCTCGAACAAGAAGCGGATGCCGCAAGGACGTTGTTCCACGACGCAAAAGCTACGCAAGCCGAAACGGATGCCGCAGACAGCAGCCTGATTGAAGCGCTCGAAAAATTGGTCTACATCGAAGGGGTGCCGGTGCTTAAACCGATCGCGGATCAATCCGTCATTGCGGATCATACGCTGACTTTCCGGATCGAAGCGGTGAACGCAACCGATGCCGAATTTCTGGTGCAGGATATGCCTGCCGGGGCGACGTTCGATTCCGGAACCCGCACCTTCAGCTGGACACCGGCGAAAGAACAAGGCGGCGTATACACCGTCACCTTTACGGTTTCTGCCGGCGGGCTGTCTTCGTCCAGAAAAGTCAAAATGACGGTCATAGGGCAACCGATTATCGGTTCCGACACCGCGGTGGACGTAACGGCGAAGACGCCTTTCACCTATGAGATTAATGCATCGGAGCCATCGGGCGCTGCGCTGGTCTATAGTGTAGAGAACTTGCCCGCAGGGGCAGGATTTGATGCAGAGAACGGTATTTTTACATGGGTTCCGAAGCAATCTGACTTTGGCGAGCACCCGGTGACGTTCACGGTGAGCAACGGAAGCTTCGCTGTTCGTCAGACCGTCAAGATGAATGTCCGTCTGCAGCTTCTGCCTGCGGCGGATTATACGAAAGGCAGCCACTACTTATACATGAAGGAAGCCTTGCGGATCGAAGCGGAGATGAAGGAGCCTGGAGCAGATAAGACGCTGCTGGCGGCACAGCTCGATCTTGCGGAGAAGCTGCTTGTTCATGTCTCGCTTTATAAGTTCGAAGGAAGTGTAGACAATGCGATCGGCACGAAGCATGGCGTCATCGAGGGGCTTGGACGATACGCGGAAGGGAAGCTAGGCCAGGCCATCCAATTGGACGGCACAAGCCACTACATTGCTTTGCCGCTGACACATCCGCTGGCTGCTTCCGATTCCATTACGATTGCAGCTTGGGTGAATTGGAAGGGCGGCAATCAGTGGCAGCGCATCTTCGATTTCGGCAATAACACGAATCAATATTTGTTCCTGACGCCGAGGTCGGGCTCGAATACCCTCCGGTTTGCCATGAAGAACGGAGGCGGCGAACAGATGGTCGAAACGTCGCAAATGCCTGCGAACGGATGGGTGCACGTCGCTGTAACCCTAGGCGGCGGTTCGGCTAAGCTGTATGTGAACGGCGTGCTCAAAGCCGAGAACAATAAGGTGACGATCAAGCCGAGCGATTTCCGCCCAAGCGTGAATTACATCGGCAAGAGCATGTGGGCGGCGGACCCGCTGTTCGGCGGCATGGTGGACGAATTCCGCATTTATAATTACGCATTAACCGCCGCGGACATTCAGTCGGCCATGAACGATGCGTCCGAAGAGTGGCGGGATAACACGTTAATTCCGGTACTGCTGGAAGAAGCCGGGGCCGTAGAATCCGACCTGTATACCGAGGAGAGCATGGAGCAACTTCAACGCGCGGCAACGGAAGCCCAATTTGTATTCGGCAATCCAGAGGCTTCGCAGGAAGAGCTAGATGCAGCTGCCGCAGGTTTGCTCAACGCACTGCATGGATTGCGGGAGGCGAATCTAACGGCAGCGACCGATCCTGTTATTCCAAACGGTAACAACGGATGGTACACATCACCTGTTACTGTTACATTGTCTCCGGCAGCAAGAGCGGCGTATAGTTTAGACGGCGGCAACACCTGGATCGCTTACGTTTCGCCAATACAGTTGAACGAAGAAGGAACGCATCAGCTGCTTTATCGTCGCGCCGGTCTTGCAGGCGATTCAAACAGCCTAGAGGTTAAGGTAGATCGGAATGCACCGGTCGTCACCATCAATGGAGAGCCTGCATACACGATCGATCAGGATATTAGGATGACGTGTACGGCCTCCGATGCCGGGTCAGGAATAATGGGAACGCCATGCAACGAGCCTATCCTGCAAGGAAAAGCCTATACGCTTGAGCCTGGCGAGCATACGGTTTCAGTAACAGCGGAAGATCAGTCGGGTCTTCTTACGACTGTTCGCCATACGTTCTCTGTCATTTCAACCTACGACACTCTGAAGGCTCTGGCGACTCGTTTCCTGCAGGAGACAGGGGATAAAGCGTGGGAGGCTGCAGCAAAGTCGTATAGCAAAAAGCTTGATCATGCAAAAGAAAAGGCTGAAAGCGGCAAGCTCGATGCCGCAAAGGGAATCATGGACGGATTTATTCATCAAGTGAGAGATCACGCCGGGAAGTTCGTTACGGAGGAACAAGCGGAAATCATCATTCGTTGGGCTCAAGCGGTTCAATAATAAAATCGTTTTTGGAAGGCCGGTTGCAAGGCAGCCGGCCTTCTTTTTTATTTATAAATGCTTCACAATGAAAAGTATATTGCAATGTTAAGTACTTTGGTTTATGATAACCATGTACTCAATATTATTTAGTAATTCATTTTGGGGTGAAGACATTGAATGCGGAGATGCTGAAAGGAACGATAGATCTTCTTATTTTGTCCGTGCTGAAGGACAGCGATAACTATGGTTATGAGATTTCGAAAGCCATTAAAGAACGAACGGACGGGAGATTTGAGATCCAGGAAGCGACATTGTATCTATCGTTGAAACGTTTGGAGAAGCAAGGGGCGGTATCCGCCTATTGGGGAGATCAAAGCCACGGAGGGCGGCGCAAATATTATACGATGACGGATAGCGGCCGCGAGCTTCTGCAGCAAGTTGTGGCCGACTGGAAGAATACGGCCGAAATCGTGAACCGATTCATTTAGGGAGGAGAAAACATGAACATTTTGATACGTAAAATTTTCAGCTTCGCGGAGCTAAGATACGGAATATTGCTGCTGCTGTCTATCGCCATTTGCGCCGTGACCTTTTCTATCGATGAATATTGGAACCCCGAAGATCAACTGTGGCTTTCCATTATGTATTATGTTTCATTCGCTGTAGCGACTCTATGGTGCGGCTTTAACTATGTCGGACATATTCGGCTGAACAGCGTCTATCAGAAGCAGCACGATATTGGCGCATATGTGGAGCAATTGGCAATAAGCGGGGAGGACAAACTGGAGCTCCGCAATTATTTGGAGGATTACGCAGCAGACCTCGAACAACGAGGAATGACAAGCGAGGAAGCGGCCAAGGAAGCGATAAACCAATTCAAGATTAAAGAATTTCTTACCATGTCCAAACATACGGCGCCGTTCGAAACGCATGGTCATCACTATTTGCTGGGATATGCGTTTCTGATGCTGGCGGCGGCCATCGTATTGACCGTTGCCGGTCATTACATCGAATCGCTTTCGCTGCCTATGGCGATCGCCACAACCGTGCTCACCGTATACGGGCTATGCTTAGGAGCTTTGTTCGTATGCTATAAAGTGTTCGATCGGTTTCTGTACCAGAAGCTTAAAAACTTCTTTTTATAAAATAATAAGCGGAGGAGTTAAAAATGGAACAATGGATTACGGAAATTATGGATGCTTACGGTTACCTCGGAATTTTATTGCTGATTGCTTTGGAAAATTTATTCCCGCCTATTCCTTCGGAGGTAATTTTAACCTTTGGCGGATTTATGACGACAACGACCGATTTGACGATATGGGGCGTTATCTTATTTGCGACCGCCGGCTCGGTTATCGGAGCGATTTGTTTATATGGCATCGGCAGACTGCTGTCGGCGGAACGACTGGAATCCATTGTGGTTCGTTACGGGAAAGTGCTGCGCCTAAAGCCGGAGGATATTCAGAAAGCGCAGGCTTGGTTCGACAAATACGGGGCGTGGGCTGTGTTCTTAGGCAGGCTGATCCCGCTCGTCCGCAGCTTGATTTCCATCCCGGCGGGCAGCGCAAAAATGAATCTGCTTCCGTTCTTTATCCTCACGACAATAGGGTCGCTCATTTGGAACATCGCCCTTGTTTACGTCGGCGCCGCCGTCGGCAGCTCTTGGGATACGATCGTTCACTATATGGATATCTATTCGAACATCGTTTACGTACTATTGGCGATGTGCATGGCGGCAATAGGATTTCTCTATATTCGCAAACGGCTGGTCAAAAATAACGGGCATTAATCCGGGTTCGGCATATAGCGGCAATTTGACTGGCGTCCGTATTTTTTGTTTAATTAGGGGAGCTATGTGGAGAACGTTATATTGGAGGCAGCTCAATGAGTCAACGCTATCGCATTACGCGGGAATTTCAAGAACATTTGTTAGAGAAGGCCATCTCCCTAGAGGAGTGCAAAGCTTATTTTGAATCCAAGCCTGATTTTATGTATTCTCCGGTGTTTACCGTAACGGGGAACGGCACGACGATGACGATCGACGGCGATTTCTTCATGTGGAGCTACGGGGAGCTAAAGATTCCTTTCCGCCATTATATGGGGGACGTATACGTAGCCGTGTCGAACGAAGCCGTTATTCCTAAAATGATTGAAGTTGCGAGTGAGTTGCGGGCTGACCTGACCGAGGGATAAGCAAAGTAAATTCTACGTGAACTGCACGATAAGGAGCCGCGCCCGCCGCGCGGCTCCTTATTGGCGACTGCAGAACTGCCGCAAATAGGAGGAGAAGGTAGCGGTGTTCATCCGCATATGCCTGTTGTCCCCCTCTAGCTTACTTAACATGATTCCGCCCTCCAATAAAGACAAGGCAAAAGAAGCTAACGAGTCCGCGTCCACATCCCTTCCGAACTCGCCCGAATGTATGCCTTCCTGAATGATCCGCTTCATCCAATCCAGCGCTCCCGTCATGCTCCGATACGCTCTTTGACGCAGCTCCGGATTCGTGTCGTCGCATTCCACGGCCGTATTCTGCAGAGGACATCCGCCTGGAAACGGGGGATGATGAACTACATCCTCGTATACTTTAAAAAAGGCTAGCAATCGTCCGGATGCGGATTCTTCCTGTTCGACTGCGCGAGTAAAAGCGGAGCCGACAATTCCGGCCGCGTAATCGAAGCCTTCTAACGCGATTTCCTCTTTGCTTCCGAAATGGCGGTACAAGCCGCCTTTTTTAATGCCGGTGGCGGCAATAATATCATTCATCGACGAGCCGGAGTAGCCTTGGCGATTAAAGAGCTCGGCCGATTTTTCGATGATATGCTGCTTGGTTCGTTCCCCTTTTTTCATAGAGGTCTCCTTTTTCACGTTTGTTTGCTTTCTCATTATAACAAGATTTTCAAGTAATGGTTGCCATATGTTGGATATCTGGTATGATAAAAGATACCGAAAGGTATCTTTTTGTGGGGAGAGATGCATGATGGCCATCTATAAACAGTTAGAAGAGGCGAAAAAGTCTTTTACAGCGCGCGTGTCTGAAAAGGGGCAAACGAATGTTTTTCGGCATATCGAGGAGCAGAAGGCAAGTAGCGGGTTTGGTTTAAAGGCGGGGGATATAGCGCCTCATTTTTCGTTACCAAACGCACTCGGGAAATCCGTCACTCTGCACGACGAGCTTCGAAAAGGTCCCGTTATTTTGATCTTCTACCGGGGAGCTTGGTGTCCGTACTGTAATATTCAGCTTCGAGCCTTTCAAAATCTGCTGCAGGACTTTCATGACCGCGGCTGCCAGCTCATCGCCGTCTCTCCTCAAAGCCCGGATCATACCCTTTCGCAAGCTGAAAAAGAAGGACTTGCCTATCACGTGCTCAGCGATTCGAACGGGCGCGCGGCTGAAAGCTATAACCTATTATTTGAATTGCCGGATTACCTGCAAATGACCTTTACCCAAGAATTTAGGCTCGACCTGACGGAATTCAATCAATCGGAGCGATGGGTGCTGCCTGTTCCGGCGACTTACATCATCGATCAAGAGGGGATCGTCCGATACGCGTCGGTAGATCCGGATTTTATGAGGAGGGCGGAACCGCAGGACGTCTTGAAAGAGTTAGACCGGCTGTCGTTTGCTTGAAACTTTTTCCATTGCGCAGCGTCTAAAGAGGTGAAGTCAAGTCCACAATGCAAGGAGACTTGTGAATTGAAAACGATCTACATGGTACGCCACGGCGAATCTCCCTACTCTGAAGGGACTGAACGGACAAGAGGATTAACGCCAAAAGGAATGCTGGACGCTCAAAAGGTAACAGAAATACTGAAGGATGAAGGGATCGAGGCGATCATTTCGAGTCCTTATACGAGAGCTGTCTTAACGCTTGAAGGGTTAGCGAAGCATTTAAACGTCGAGATTGAAACCTATGAGGAGCTTCGAGAAAGGCACTTCGGGGACGATCATGCCCCCATGAGGGATGACGACTTTATGAAGGCATTCGAACAAAGCTTCTTGGATTTTGATTTCTCATTGCCGGGAGGAGAATCGAACAAGGCTTGCCAAGCACGGGCTGTCGCCGTCCTCATGAAAATCCTGCATGAAAATCAAGGCGAAAAGATTGCGATCGGCACGCACGGCAATGTCATGACGCTCATGATGAACCATTTCTGCTCGGATTACGGCTGGGAGTTTCTGAATCAAACAACGAAACCCGATATATATAAAATGCAATTTGATAACGAGCTCGGTTTAATAGAAGTGACGAGATTATGGCCTATTGGATGAATCTTTTTCAAGTTAACATAATGAAAATTATGTATTCGTTTTCCGATTTTAATCTGCAGCCTGCAAATAAAAGGAGTCCGGAACAATGCCGGACTCCATTATTTTTGCGTAATTGATGATGCTCAACGATTGCATCGAGAATAGGTGCTGTTCGCGCTTCATCTATCAGCTTGCCGTAAAACGCTGACGGTACTGGCGCGGCGACATCCCCTCATAACGGGTAAAGCAGGTTGCGAAGTAGGCCGATTGATTGAAGCCCACTTCTTCGGCGACGCGCGAGATGGACAGGTCCGTCTGCAGAAGCAGCATCTTCGCTTGTTGGATGCGGAAGCGCAGCAAATAATCGAACGGCGAGCAGCCGAATTCGCGCTTCATGCAGCGGGCGATGTAGACGGGGTGAAAGTTGATGCTTTCACCAAGCGACTGCGCTGTAATGTCCTCCCGGTAATGCTGGCGTAAATACGATGCGGCTTTCTCCGCGCATGCAAGCGCAGGCGTCGGCGAACGGGCCTCGACGGAGGCGGAGATCAAATCGACAACCTCCTGAAAGACAAGCTGCTGCTTCCATCGCACGCCATGTATATGGTCGTTGATGCTCATCTGCGCGAGTTGGATAAGCTTGCTTTCCAGCAGCGTCAGGTTGGCCGGTTTGGCGAATTGCGGCAGCCGCTTCACGAACGTTCGCGGAGCGAATTGTTCGGCAGCCGGGATCGGCTCCGCCGAGTCGCTCAGCTGCATGGGCGTCAGAGGAGTCTCGACGCAGACCCAGTCGCCCAACGTGCGAAAGTGAGCCCAATAATACTCCGTATCCTCCTCGCATGCTCTCGTCGAATAATGCTCCGCATCCGGCCTCAGAATGAGCATGTGACCTGCGCGAACCTCGTATTGCCGGTCTTCCTCTCCCATGTACAGGCAGCCTTTCATGACGACGATCAAATCGAAGACGCCAATCGCTTTCCGGCTGGGATGACGGTGCCCGGGAGGCATCGTATAGTGACCGCCGATTATGTAATGGGGGAGCGGCGGTATCGTTAACTCGATCAGGCTCAAGACAATCCCTCCACGACAGGTTTATATGTTGAAAGTTTCGGTTGAAAAATTGAACCAACTTTTTCAGTATACCATCTATAATGCAAGAAGAAATAGAGCGGACGGCAGCCGTGCGCATTCATGCATTGGAGGATGGGAACTTGACAGAAAAAGCTAAAAAGCTGACGCTATGGGCGCTTGCATGGCCTATATTTATCGAGTTGTTTCTGCAGTTTTTGCTGGGAGCCGCGGATACGCTGATGGTCAGCCGCATATCCGACGACGCAGTTGCGGTGGTTGGATTTTCAAATCAATTATTTTCGGCCGTCACGACGCTGTTCGTAACGGTGGCGAGCGGAGCGGGCATTCTCATCGCGCAGAAGCTTGGCGCCCGGAAAAGCGAAGACGCCAGAACGATCGGCATCATGTCGCTGACGGTCAGCTGTACCATTGGTCTTGCGCTCAGCGTTGTGCTCTATCTGTTCCCGAAGCAGATTTCGTCTTGGCTGCAGCTGCCGGATGAGCTTCTTCCGCTCGCCGAGACGTATGTCTCCATCGTTGGCGGGGGAATGGTGCTAGTAGCGGTCATGTCAGCGCTCAGCACGGCTATTCGCAATACCGGCAACACGAAGGGGCCGATGTTTATAGCGATCGGGATGAACGTTGTGCACGTCGTAATGAATTACGGGTTTATTTTTGGGGAGCTTGGTTTTCCGGAATGGGGCTTGAAAGGGGTCGCTTTATCGACCGTCATCAGCCGGCTGTTAGCGGTGCTCGTGCTGCTGTTTATGTTCCTGCACGCGTTCGTGCGTCCTATCCGGCTCCGCGACCTGAAGCAATTCGACCGGGGATTGTTCGGTGAAATTATGCGCATCGGCTGGCCGCTTGGGGTGAATATGTCCTGCTGGGTATTTTCTCAGATGGCAATCTACGCGTACATCGCAATGATCGGATCTTCCGAGCTTGCGGCCCGCACGTATATGAACACATTGGAATCCTTCTGTTTCATGCTTGGTTATTCGATCGCTCTCGCGCTTCAGATCCAAATTGCCCATCTGTTCGGAGCAGGGCGAATGCGTGAGGCTTACAAAACGGCGTATCGCGCGCTCGGGATCGGTCTTAGCATCGTTATCGTCAATGCCGCGATTATTTATATGATCGGTAAACCGGTTTTGGGACTGTTCACAAAGGACGAAGCCATCATTGCGTTCGGCGTATCCTTGCTTGGCCTCAATATTTTGCTTCAGCCCGGCAAAATGCTTAATATGGCGATTCAGAATGCCTTGAATGCTGTCGGGGATACCCGGTTTACCATGTGGATTTCGCTTGGCTCGCTTTCAATTATCGCCTCAGGGGTCTCGTATTGGCTCGGCATCGGACTCGGCTGGGGGCTGACCGGCATCTATATTGCGATGATCCTGGACGAATATGTTCGCGGGACGCTGGCCCTGATCCGGTGGCGGGGACGCAAGAAGCTGCGTGAAGCAGCTGGCGAGATGTCGGAGGGGAACGTTTCCGCAAGCGGTATTCGATTAGAAGCATGAGATTTGCAAATCGCCGAGAAACCCGCGTCTCACTAATGACGCGGGTTTCTTTTTTTTAAATCTTAAAAGTTTGTGTAGAAAAATCTTATCGATCTATGCTTTCGATCCGATAAAGAAAAAGCCGAATATTTCAGTCATCAGGAGGAAGAATGCATGAACATGAAAAAAGTGGCTTTTGCCATCCTAAGACCGGCGTCTCGGTTACTTAACGCGTTGAAGTACACGCAGAAATTTTTGGTAATCGGCGTGATTATCCTTGCTTCATTAAGCACATTCGGTTTCATGGTGCTAAGCGGAGACGCGGCGGAAATAAAGGACGCGAAAGCCCGTAAGGACGGTCTTGCGTACATACATGAAATTACTGGATTTATGAGCAGCGTCCAAAAACACCGGGCCATTGCTAACCAGGTAATTAGCGGCAATGAAGCCGCTCAAGAGCAATTGACTGCGGTACAGGCGGAAGCCGATGCATTTTTGGAGGCAATCGAATTAGCTTCAGCGGGATACGCGTCTCGTTTTTGCAATCCGGAGGACCTTGAAGAACTGAACGAACAGTGGACAAGCATCAAAAAAGGCGTGAGTACCTTCACGTCACCTCAAAATTATGAGACACATGTCGCCTTGATCGAAGATATCATGACCTTCATTCGCCATGCATCGGACGAGTCCAAGGTAACGCTGGCCGTCATCCTTGAGCGCAGCTATATGGTTGACAACATTGTTCATAATCTCCCGCAGTTAGCGGAGCAATTGGGCAAAGCCCGCGCATTGGGCGTCGGCGCTGCGACGAGAGGCAGCTTCGCTCCGAGCGAGAAGGAGCAGCTGTTCCCTCAAGTCGGAATGATCGAAACCGCCTTTGAAAGCGTGAATGAAAATATGAGGGAAGCAGGATTGGTCGGCGAGGACAAATCGGAGCCTATCCGAGATGATGTCTACGCGATGAATCTCGCTGTTAATAAGTTTTTGGAGCTGCTGCACACCAAGATGCTTTCTTCGGAGAAGGATGTTACCGTTTCTTCCAGCGACTACTTAGCGGTTTCGAATGGAGCGATCGATTCCGTCTACGCCGTTATGGATAAACAAATGATTATTCTCACGGAGCTGTTCGAGGCGCGAGAGAAAAATTTAATTCAACAAATTGAGCTATACATCGCTATTTTTCTTGCAACCATTCTCCTATTGACCTATCTCTTTATTGCTTTCTCTCATTCGGTGAAGAAAGTTGTGTCAAGCCTCGCTCAAGCGGCATCCACTATGGCAGCGGGGGACTTGACGGTACAGGTTAAGCTCGAAACCAGAGACGAACTCGCATTAGTCGGCGAGTCGTTTAATCAAATGTCGCAATCGATGCGAGAGATGATTCGAACGACTGCCCAGGTGTCCGAGGAAGTGGCATCCGCATCCGGACAACTAAGCGCTGCTGCGGAAGGGACGGTGTCGATGAGCGCCGAAAACGCAACTGCGGTTCAACAAGTTGCAACTGGTATGGAGTCTCAGCTTAAAGGGGCCGAAGAAACGGGCAGAGCGATGGAGGAGATGTCAATCGGCATTCAGCGCATCGCCGAGTTCGCCTCCGATGTTGCCGAAAATTCGGCTGCAGCCGAGCAAGAAGCGAGAAATGGCAGCAGCTCGATTGATCATGCAATTCGCCAAATGAACACGATCCATGAGGCTACGGAAGCAACCTCAAAAATGATCCATTCCTTGGGCGAGCAGTCCAAAAGAATCGAAAATATTATTGAAGTGATCGGCGAAATTGCTCAGCAAACGAACCTCCTTTCGCTTAACGCTTCCATTGAAGCTGCGCGGGCTGGGGAACACGGAAGAGGCTTTGCGGTTGTGGCAAGCGAGGTGAAAAAGCTGGCGGAGCAGTCCAAGAAGTCGGCGGAAGAAATTGCTGCGATTACCGGAAACATTCGAGCGTCAATCGTGGACGCGATTCAAGCGATGGACGGAGGCTATCGCGAAGTGAAGGCCGGCACTTCTATCATTCAAGATGCGGGTATTGTTTTCGAACGAATCGCCGCTTCCATTCACCAAGTAGCGGGGCAAATTCAAGAAATTTCCTCCTCCTCCGAGCAGATTTCGGCAGGTACGGAGGAGGTAACCGCCGCGATGCTGAATATCGTTGACATTTCGCAAGTCTCCTCCGGCAAAACGCAGGAAATGACTGCCATATCAGAAGAGCAGCTGGCGACGATGGAGGAAATCTCCAACTCGGCTGCAGATTTAAATAAGCTGGCCACTCAGCTCAAAACGATAGTTGACAAATTCAAGCTGGATTAATATTCGCCAGCCAGAAGCCGGTCCCGCGCATATTTAAGACGCACGGTACCGGCTTTTTATGATGCAACATTTGGGTTCTTACTGTCGTCTAGTTTCAAGACTACATAGACTAGGGAGAGAACAACATTGATCAACAACAAGAGATTACTTCAAACAGCGGCAGCATTGACGCTCGCGCTGTCATTATTCGCCGCGGGCTGCAGCAATGGCAATCAGGGAGACAGCCCTGATTTGGAACCGGGCGAAAGTCCGTCAGCCGCCACAGAGACAAGCACTGCACCATCACCGTCCCCGGATACGCCGACTGCGGAGCCTTCAGCAGAAGCAGATCAACTCGATGGCGCATCTCCATCCCCAACGGCTCCTGAGGCAAGCGCAGCTCCATCCGCGGAGACGAAGCCGGCTGACGAAGACGCCGTGAAACCGGCTGCCAAGCCGACAAGTAAACCGACAGTCAAACCAACGGCCAAACCGACAGCGAAACCGGTTCAACCAACTCCAAAGCCAACGGTCAACCCAGCGGAGAAGCCGGGCACGGCGAAGCCAAGCGCAAAGCCTACTGAACAGCCAACCGTTGCGCCAGAAGAGACGGTCAGCGCAGCTGACATCATGGATAAAATATTGACCGATGTTGAGATGCCTCGGCTGATTTCCGTAACAGGAGAGCGCGTGAAGGATTCGTATTATTTCAACCCGGATGAGCTGATCTCTGAAGGCGTCTACAATCAGGCGATGATGAACACAAAAGCGACAGAGGTTGTAGTTGTCAAGCTGAAATCCGAGGAGCATTTCGATGCGGTCGAAGAGGGACTGACGAAGCGCGCGGAGGACATCATCGAAACGTTTTCGACTTACTTGCCGGACCAACACGAGGACGCCAAAAGTTATCAAATCGTGCGTCATGGCAAGTATGTGTTGCTTTCGATTTCGCATGACCAGAAGGCCGTCAAAGCGGCGTTCGACAGCTTTTTTCAATAAGAATGAATCATGAACTTCCTGAACGAGGGAGTTCTTTATTTTTTCGGAGAACAAATCGAAGTAATTGAAATGTGAGCGAGCCGTCAGTGTCTCGGGGTTTTATTCCCTCGCTGTTTACGTTACGATTAACCGTGGAATCATTTCCCGTAAACCTTGCCAGCTTGTTATTTAAAACGGAGGGAACGTTTGTGGATCATATTGCAGAAAATTTCGCTAATTTATATATCATTCGAGGAGAGCCTCACCGTCCGGGCACTTGCGTGAATTTGAGCGCGGATGAGACGCTGGTAGGCCGGGTATCCAACTTGTTGACGCCGGACTTGGCCTTTACGAATGCGTTTATTTCCCGGAAGCACTTTATTATCCGCAAGGAAATGGACAAGGCGGTGCTGTACGATTTAGGGAGCCGCCACGGTACGGAGATTAACGGCGTGCAGCTTACGCCGCATACGCCTTATTTATTGAATAACTTTGATATTATCAGACTCGCGAAAGGGATGACCGTCCTTCACTTTTCCTATATGTTCGCCGAGCAAACGCTTGAAATCGAACCGCTCAGCATCACTAGGCGGCTGGATGTTCCAGAGCTGCCGCTGATGATACACTGGGAGAAGAGAGAATGTGTGGTCGACGGCAAGCGGATCCCGATGTCCGAAAAGGAATATTTGCTTATTCGTGTGCTTCATGAGAACGCGCAGCGGCTTGTTCCGCTTGAGGAAATTAAAGCCCGGGTTTGGCCGGAACGGTTAACGGGTGAAGAGGGCGTACCGGATGTCACCCTCGATGAGTTAAACGCGCTGATCTACAGGGTTCGCAAAAAGTACGGCAAAGACACCTTTCTCATAAGCGCAGTGCGGGGCAGCGGCTACGTGCTGGAGTCGGAATTAAAATCGTCATAACGAAAGGGATATCACGCATGAAATATATACAGATGGAATATTCCGGTCCGTTGAACGGCAAGGCGCACATAGCGGGAGCGAAGAACAGCTCTCTTGCTTTGCTTGCAGCCGCCGCTCTGGCGGACGACATCGTTACGCTCGAGGGCATCCCCCGGATCGACGATGTCCGTGTCATTGCGGCGATTGGACAGGATATCGGCATGGACGTGAACCAGGAAGAGGGACATATCGTCATGGATCCGCGCTGGATCCATAGCGCGGAGATTGACCCGCGCAAGGCTTCAAGCTACAGGGCTTCCTATTATTTTGCAGGCGCTTTGTTGTCCAAATTTGGCAAAGTGACGATCGGGTATCCGGGCGGAGACAATTTCGTTGCTAGACCGATCGACCAGCACTTGAAAGTGTTTCAAGCGTTAGGAGCTCGGGTTGAGATTTTCAATGACTATTACACTGTCGAAGCCGCTGAGTTAAGAGGCGCTGACATTTATTTCGACACCATTACTTCCGGCGCGACGATTAATGCGATGCTTGCGGCTGTACGCGCGAAAGGTCGAACGATTCTGCGAAACGCGGCTGTAGATCCGGAAGTGGTCGATACGGCGGCTTTCTTGAACCGCCTTGGCGCTCGCATCTATGGCGCAGGAACGGATTCTATCCGCATTGAAGGCGTTCCTTATTTGAACGGCGGGAAGCATACGGTTATTCCCGATCGGCTGATAGCCGGATCATTTCTAATGGCGGCCGGGGTCAATGGAGGAGAGGTGACCGTGACGGACGTCATCCCCGAGCATCTTGGAGCTTGTCTTGCCAAGCTTGAGGAGATCGGAATGGAAGTGGAGCGAGGCGAGAATTACATTACGGCTTACGGTACAGGCTCGATTAAAGCGACGCGCGTTCGAACAGGCATGTATCCAGGCTTCGCCACCGATTTGCAGCAGCCGATGACGGCGCTCCTGCTTCAGGCGAAAGGCAAAAGCATTATAACCGACCGCGTCTTCCCGAAGCGGTTCGCTCACGTGCCGCAGCTCAGGCGGCTTGGCGCGGAGATTGAACTGCGGAAAGAGAGTGCCTTCATCCGCGGCGGAATGCCGCTGCGAGGCGGCTGGGCGCATGCTACGGATGTGCGCGCCGGAACCTGCTTGCTCCTCGCCGGTTTAGCGGCCGAAGGCAGCACATATATTACAGGCGTCGAACACATTGAACGCGGCTACGAGGATGTGATCGGCAGCTTTCAAGCGATCGGGGCTAAACTTTCGATGCGCGAGCTGGATGCTCGGGAGCTTCCTGGACGGATGCCTGTGCAAAGGTAAAACGCCGTAATCCGATCGTGCTATGACCAAACTTTTCCGGAGGTGGTTGGGATGGTTCCCAAACATATCGTTTCTGCGGCAGCCATTGTGTTAAATGAGCGCAACGAAATTTTACTAATTAAAGGCCCTAAGAGAGGGTGGGAAATGCCGGGCGGCATTGTAGAAGAAGGCGAGTCGTTGAAAGACGCGGCAATTCGGGAAACGAAGGAAGAGAGCGGGATAGACATCGAGGTCATCAAGTTTTGCGGCGTATTTCAAAATGTAAGCAGATGTATTTGCAACACTTTGTTTTTGGGCAGACCGGTCGGGGGAAAATTAACGACGACTCCTGAGTCTTTAGAGGTTGGGTATTTTCCGGTGGATGAAGCGCTGGAGATGATAACATGGAACACCTTTAGACAGAGAATCGAGCTTTGCCTGCAGGAAGAACGCCAGCCGTTTTATGTCGAGTTTTGAATAGAGGTTCGTTCAGCATAAAGGAGGAGCTGTCGGTGCAGGAGAGGCGTTCGACTTATAGGATTCAGCATGCCAGTCTTGGTTTCGAGTCTGAAATGAAACGGTTGGAAAATCAAGCGCATATGGGTTGGAGCAAAGAATTTCGAAATATGAAATGGTACGGGTTAGGGGATGGGATGGAGGTGCTTGAGCTTGGAAGCGGTCCCGCTTATTTTACGGAGCAATTGGTCAGGAATCTTCCACAAAGTCAGGTCACTGCACTGGAAATAGACAAACTGCTGATCACTAAAGCGGAACAAATGCTGTCCGATATCCCTGATTCTAGATTGCGTTTCGTGGAGGCATCCGTATATGAGACAGGCCTTCCGGATCACGCATTCGATTTTGCCGTTGCCAGACTGCTCTTTTTACATTTGTATCACCCCTTGGACGCAGCGAAGGAAATCTTCCGAGTCCTAAAGCCTGGCGGCAAATTCGTTATCATTGACGTTGACGACGGCATATTTGGCGCTATCCATCCAGAGCCGGAGTCTTTGCAAACGATTTTAGGGAAAATCGCAGAGTATATCGCTTCCCGGGGCGGTAACCGGTATTTGGGAAGGACAATTCCTCGGCTCATGCAAGAGGCAGGTTTTATAGATATTGAACTCGACGCGACCCTGCAGCACAGCGATATTCATGGGCTAGAGGGGTTCAAAGAGCAATTCAACATTCAATTATTTAAACGTTTTTTGGATATAGGGGTTTTGGAGGCTGCTGAGTTTGAGCATTTGCAAGTGGCAGCCGACGCGTTACATACCTCTCCGGATGCATTTGCTATGATGAGCTTTGTTATGGGCTATGGGACGAAACCAATAAATAGATAAGAGGCGGCATTAGCCGCCTTTTCATATTGCATCATATTGAAGCGAACTCATGCTTTCTCCGCCATTTTTGAATCCTTCGGTAATAATATCGCGAATACCCCAAGCAGCGGGAGGTAAGAGCATATTTGGATGATCTTCTCAACGCTGTAAACATCCATCAGCCATCCGAGTACGACAGAACCAAGCCCGGCCATCCCGAACGATAAACCGAAGAACAGACCCGCGATCGTGCCAACCTTCCCCGGCAGCATCTCTTGTGCGTAAACGATAATAACGGGGAAGCTTGACATCAGAATAGCTCCAATAGCGATACATAGAAAAACTGAGCCTGCAGGGCTGGAGAAAGGAAGCCAGATGGCAAAAGGCGCTGTTCCCAAAATCGAGAACCAGATCATTTGTTTGCGGCCATAGCGGTCTGCCAGCCTTCCGCCAAGCAGGGTGCCGATCATTCCGGCGAATTGTAATGCAAAGAGGGGAAGCTGGGCGTTCTCCACCTGAAGATGATAACGTTCCAAGAAATAGAACGAGTAATAACCGGTCATGCTTGACAAATAGACGAACTTGGAAAACAACAGAACAATGAGCAGGCTGATTACGGACCAGACAAATAATTTGGACCGGTTATCCGCCCTGTCGGATAGTTGGGCTTGAGCAGCTCGGCTTTGCTGCCCGACCTGCTCCCCGTACCAGCGACTGACATACCATTGTATGAGTATTCCAGCCGCCGCCAGCAGCGTAAACCATAGGAAGCCTAATTGGCCTTGCGGGGCGATGATGTATGCCATCATGAGCGGGGCAAGCGCCTGTCCGGTGTTACCGCCAACTTGAAAGACCGATTGGGCGAAGCCTTTTCCTTTTCCTGCCGCCAAGTGGGCAACACGGGAGGATTCCGGGTGGAGGATTGAGGAACCGATGCCGATGCAAGCCGCAGCGGCAATCAACATCCACAATTGAGTCGAGATAGCAAAACCGACCATGCCGATTAGCGTAAATACCATTCCAATAGGCAGAAGAGCCGGCATCGGTCTCCGATCCGTATAAGCGCCTACCAAAGGCTGAAGGATAGAGGCTGCCAGATTCAGCGTAAAGGCGACCCAACCGATTTGGACAAAGCTGAGCTGCATTGATTTCTGAAAGAGGGGGAATACAGCGGGCACTACATTTTGCATCGCATCATTCAGCAGATGAGCCATACTGACACTTAACAGCATCAGATTAGCTCCTTGTCTGACCGACCCGGCTATTGCTGTGCTTGACATGAAACATCACCTTTTTCTTTTTGAACATCATATCAAGGCGTCATTGGGAGTGTCGCCGCAATTATTGCTTTGTACACAAGCAATATTTGCTATAATGAGTCGAGGTGATAGCCGGTGATCATTCAACTCTCAACCCCAAGGCTGGAGCTGTGGCGGATAGACGGACAATTTTCGAATCAGCCGCATGTTCATGACCATGATTTTCAAATCACGATTCCGCTATATGGTCAATGCGAATTTACGCTTGAAAACCGTCCGTACAGCTTAATGAACGGAGGAGGGCTCGTCCAGCATCCGAAAGAAAAGCATTATTTCGAAATCGATGCGAGCTCGGGCGTCCTTATCTTTAAACTGAATCAAAACGGCTTGAGGCATCACTCTTTGCAAGAGCATACTGAATTCGCCATTTCACAGCAGTTTGACGTCAGCTTCATGACGGAGAAGTTTCGTAAGTGGTCAAGCGTCCTTCTTTCGTGCGATCCTTCGGATTTGCTTGTCCAGGAGGAGCTGGAGTCAGAAATATTATATTTCCTACTCGATAAGATGGACGGCTCTCATAAGCATATAGCCGAATCCTTCGCACTGCGCGTACCTTGCGCTGATCTTCATATGTCAAATGCACTTGATTATATCCATGCGTATTACAAGACGGATGTTCGAATCGATACGCTGGCTGCATTAGCGATTAGAAGCAGATATCATTTTATTCGTTCCTTTAAGGAGTTAACCGGATTAACGCCCTACCAATATGTGCTTCAGCTGCGCATCGAGGAGGCTAAACGACTGCTGAAAGCGACTAAACTAACAGTGACGGAGATTAGCTTCAGCCTTGGTTTTTCCAGCGTGAGCCAATTTCAAAGATTGTTCGCGAAAGCCAGCGGCGCTACGCCTTCCGATTTCCGAAGAGCTTGCCGGTAAGTGGAATTCGGGTAATTTTATTTTTAAAAATTGTTTACCTTCACTTCCGCAACGAATTTGATATAATAGACACATTCTGAAAAACGGGAAGTGATACTCATGGCAATCCGAGATTGCCGGATTGGCAAAGTCTCATGCAAAGCCTGAAGGTAGAGGCGATACTTTGCATGGGCGGGACTGTGATTTACTAATGTCGCCCGAATAAGCAGCTATCGTTTCTAATACTTGGCTTTGCACCTTATTTTCTTGCCAAAATAAAAATAAGGGGCTGACGTCCATGTGTGAACCATTTATTAGAAACCATCAATATAACGTGATCAAAAACCAGGCCGATTCCGTGCTTCGGGCTCTCCGTTCGGTCGGCGATCCGAAAATTTTGGAATCCGTCCGTTTTACCGCGCAGTCCAAAGTGACGGAGATGTTTCCGGATATATTGGACAATCGTCGGACGATGCTGGAGACGGTATCGGAGCTCAAGACGGCAGAAGATTTTTTGAAGTACAAGCAATCGCTGGAGCCCTATTTGGCCGAATTTCCGCGCATTACCGAGCAGCAGATCCGGAAGCTTTTTCCGAAAAACAAAAAGCTGAAGCTGCCCGATCTCGCGCAAACCGATTTCCGCCAAATTTCTTATTTAAGCTGGACCGATGTATCGACCAATAAAATGTTCATCGTGTACCATACAGGCGAACAATTTGTCGGCGTAGAAGGCAGGTTCACAGCAACGAATAAGAAGAGCTACTGTTTTGTCTGCAACCGGTACGAGGAGTTGGCTTTATTTTCGGCCATTACCAAAAAAAGACCGGCCAACGCCAGTTCAGACTATTACAAGTCGGTCGGCAACTATTTGTGCATGAATGGCAGCGACTGCAACAAAAATATTACCGATGTTTCTACTCTTGAAAGATTCATTAACTCGGTTCTTGGATAGGTTCCGGAGTACCATACAGCGCAATAGATAGGGACGGCTTCCGCCGTCTCTTTTTGCTGTTATCGGAATGCACGCAAGCTCGAACGGCAAGGTCAGCGATTAATATGCCTTAGGTATTTTATCCACTATAGCGTTGCGAAAAAAGACATGATATCTCTGCTAATTATTGGGGTGTTACCGGAAAATTGTATAAGGTAATATTTAATCGTGCATGTATAGAACCTGTCATGATGAGGTGATTCAATTGAAATACCATAATCCAGTCATTAAAGGATTTTATCCAGACCCTAGCGTTTGTAAGGTTAACGACACGTATTATCTTGTCTGCAGTTCGATGCAGTATTTTCCGGGTGTGCCGCTGTTCGAAAGCAAAGATTTGATCAATTGGACGCAGATTGGGCATTGTCTAACGAGAAAAAGTCAAATTCAGCTCGACAAAGTGAACAGCTCGGGCGGCGTTTTTGCCCCGACTCTTCGTTACAACAACGGTCGGTTCTACATGACCACCACAAACGATACAACACGTCAAAATTTCTTCATTTGGACGGACGATATTTACGGAGAATGGTCTGAACCGATCTATGTGGATCAGGGCGGAATTGATCCGGATTTATATTTTGAAGACAATAAAACGTATTTTATGAGCAACGGGACCGACGATCTGGGCATCGGCGGCATCGTCCAGTGCCAGATCGACATCGAAACGGGCCGTAAGTTAACGCCAAGCCGTTCCATTTGGCAGGGGACAGGCGGCCGTTTTCTTGAGGCTCCGCATCTCTATAAGATTAACGGCTGGTATTATTTGCTCGCCGCAGAGGGAGGAACCGAATTCGGCCATATGGCGACCTATGCCCGTGGAGCTTCGCCGTCCGGACCGTTCGAGGCCTATCCGCATAATCCCGTATTAACGAACCGGAACTTAGGCGGGTATGAAGTGCAAGCTGTCGGTCACGGCGATCTTGTTCAAGACGAATTCGGAAGCTGGTGGCTGCTTCATCTTGGATTCCGCCAGATTGGGCAGTGGATTCCATATCATCACCTAGGTCGAGAAGTATTCCTAACTCCGGTTACGTTCGGCGTGGACGGCTGGTTTACGGCAGGCCATAACGGTACGACCTTATCAAGCTTTGAATTGGATCATCTCCCCAATGACGTTAATCAGCAAGAGAAAAAGTGTTATACCTTTGAGAATACGGAATGGGAGAAGGACTGGTGTTATCTCCGTCATCCGCAGCATGATCATTACGCCCTTGAGGACAACAAGCTAGTGCTTACGGGCACCGGGGTTACGCTCGACCAGGCGGGTTCTCCAACCTTCATCGGTATACGCCAAAAAGACTTTAACGCCGTCATCTCATGCGATGTAAGCCTTTCGAACGGTGAAGCCGGCATTACGCTCTATATGGATGAGAACCATCATTACGACTTTGCGATCCGCAAAGTAAGCAGCGGCTATGAGGTTATTGAGCGTCTTAATGTAGGCGATATCAAGGCAATCGTAAACGCAATAGATGTAAAGCAGGTTAACCGCGCTTCCTTGGTCATTCAAGCCAGCCATACCAGATACCGTTTCCTGCTGCAAGTCGACGGAGAGGAAATAGAGCTCGGCACCGCGCAAACGAAATATCTTTCCTCCGAGGTTGCGGGAGGCTTCACGGGTGTCATTATAGGATTGTATGCTTACGGTGAAGCGTGCTCCGCAGAATTCTCTCATTTTAAATGCGAATATTTGTAGTTCGAACGAAGGGGAGGGCCATGCGGTTCTCCTCTTTTTATGCTAAAATATAGCAACGATAACTTGAAGGTGGGCATTGTTGGTGGATAATTACGCTAGCATTATGGGGATTTCGTTTCCTAAAATCACGTTAGACAGAACCGTGGAAGTTCTTAGCGAAGCCATACAACAGGATCATTCAGATCTTTTCCATGTTATTACTGTTAATCCCGAAATCACAATGGCTTGTCAGAATGATAACCAACTGCGCTCCATCGTCAATGAGGCGGGATTAATTACTGCCGACGGCATCGGAATTGTCATGATTTCACGCTTTAAAGGCGGAAATCTTCCTGAGCGCGTGACTGGTTATGATACTCTGTTAAGGCTGCTAGATTCGGGGAATCGGGAAAAATGGTCATTCTATTTTCTTGGCGCTGACGCAGTAACAAATGAAAAAGCATGTGAAGCTATTCGTGCCAAATACCCAAACCTAATCATTTCGGGTCGACATCACGGCTTCTTTACGATGGATGAAGAGATCGACATTGTCAATGAAATCCATTCATTAAAACCTGATGTTCTAGTCGTTGCCCTAGGAGCTCCTTATGCGGAAAAGTGGATTCATAAGTACAAATCCAAGCTTAATGCGAAGGTTGCCATTGGAGTTGGGGGAAGCCTTGATGTTATTGCCGGAAAAGTAAAAGAAACGCCTGATCGATGGAAGAAGTTCAATGTGGAGTGGCTGTACAGGTTGATTCAACAACCGGCAAGATGGAGGAGACAATTAATTTTACCGCGTTTTGCGATTCGGGCGTTATTTTATCGAGAACGTAAATAATGATTCGATTAACCCACTTGTTCAATAAGAGTGGGTTTTCGTATGAAACGAAAAGGGGGCCTATGGATCAAGAGATGGAATTGCCCGTTAAAATAACGATCAAAAATTACACCAAGATTGATTTTGGGAAGAAACGCGATCGGATTTACGATTGTGTCAAAACGATTTTAAAGGATGAATTGGAGTCCTTGCATGTCACATGCGACGATGTTGGTTACAAAACTCCTAATTTCACGACTGCCGGACTCTATCGATTGCATGGTAAAGGCATCCTCCACAATAACGAGGAGAAGTCATGGAAAATCATGATTAAAGTGATTAAACCGGATAGCGGCGAGAAAAATCTTGCCCGGCATCACAATTACTGGCGAAGAGAGGCACTTGTGCTTGAATCGGGGATTCTGCAAGAGCTTCCGGATTCGATTCAGGCTGCTGCATGTTATTTGGTAGAGGAGTCTCCGGACGGTACGCTATGGCTATGGATGGAGTATATGGATGGCGAGTATGCAGCGACGATGGAGCAGTTTTCATTTATCGCTCGCCAGCTAGGACTTTTTAATGGAGCGTATGTTACCGGGGAAAAGGCGCTTCCTGCCTATGATTGGATATGCAAGGGCTGGCTTCGGTCGTGGACGACGGCAAGCCGGCTGTATTCGCCTAATGTGGAAGCATACATAAATAGCATTGCCAAGGGTGATTGTCGCGCGAAATGGGAGTGGTACGAAGAAATCATCCGGAAGCTGGATGCTGCGTTGGATTCGCTGCAACTGCTTCCGCGGGTACTGGCGCATCAGGATTTGAGCCAAATGAATATGCTCCTTCATACAAGCGATACCGGGGAACAAAAGCTCGCATTGATCGATTGGCAATTTATGAGCATCTCCGGTTTGGGCGAAGATTTGGGCAAGCTGTTTGGGGTGAATATGAGCCTCGGTATTATCCAGCCAGACCAGTATGATGAGTTTCAAACAACTATTTACCAGTCCTATCTCGAAGGCTTGCATGCAGCAGGCTGGCACGGTGACGATCGTGTCGTCCGGTATGGCTTTTGTTTAAGTATGGCGTTAAGAAGCGTCTGGGAGATTCCTCAATTCTTCTCTATCCTGTCCCAGTCGGGGAATGAGCCGCAAAATAAAGATTTGGCAGACCGTCTCGCTCGGCTTGAGAAAATCATAACAATCCAGCAGAGCATGGATCAGGAAGCGGAATGGCTAAAAAGCGAACTTAGTCCTCAACTAACGACTCGAGGAATTAAAAAACGCCCAGAAGAATAAAGAAATTGCTGCAACCCCCCTAAAAATATTCATCCTCTCGTATATTTAAGTAAATGCCGCTGCAGCGCACATTACAACGAGATAGGATGATGATAGGATGCGTACAAGAAAAGACATTAAAGGATTTGTGGCAAAAAGCACGATTATTAGCGTACTGGCATTGTCGGTTGGGACAGGCTCCGCTTTTGCGGACGAAGCTGAACTGCAGACAACGGTTTCTGTTGATCAAGCAGCGACAATAAGCGTACAAGATAACCAATCGTTAAACGAACAAGAAGCGCCGGCTCTTGTGCCGGGAGACTTCTTCTACTTTGTAAAAACAATTTATGAACGAATTCAGCTCTCGCTCGCATCTAACGATATGGAAGAAGCGATTCTGCTTGCGAAATTTGCGCAAGAACGGTTAGCGGAGTCAGCTGTTCTGCTCGCGGAAGGCAAAGCGGAAGAAGCGGAAGAGGCGTTACAGCTTTCGCTAGCACAACAGCAGCAAGCGATTGATACAGCCGCAAACGTAACCGATTCAACGGCGCCAACATCACCAGCTGCTTCAACGTCAGAAGATAAAGCACAACAATCTGCAGATGCGCCTGCGGCTTCCGCTTCTGAAAATACGACTGTTACGGATACAGCGGCTGAGAATACAACGGTTGCTGTTACAGACTCAGACGACGGAACTGTCGAAGATGAGAAAGTAGATGTCGAGCCAGCTCAAGCCGACCAATTGAAGGGCTCGCTCAAGCACAATATTGTGGCTCTTGCAGCTGCTTTGGATAAGGTGAAAAACCCGCAGGCCAAGCAGTCCTTATTGAAAAATATTACGAAGTCGTTTGCTCACCTGGAGAAGAAGCTTACCAAGTTTAACGGTGAAACGGAAGCGCAGGTGGCTGCTTCTGAAGAAGCTGGATCTGCAAGTACGACCGAGGACAGCCTAGAAACGACAGCTTCTTCGGATGTTAAAGCAGAGGCTTCCCAAAGCGAAGTAATCAACGCATCACCTGCAACCCAGGTTACCGAAGTTGACAAGAAAGCATCTGAATCCAACAAATCTGCAAAAGCCAATAAACAAAACTCGAATAAAGCGAAGGAAAAGCAATCGGAGAAAAACAACAACAAATCTAATCATTCGAATCCGAATGCCGGCAAGGGCAAATCTGAAGGACAAGGCCATAATAAAGAAGGAAAATAATACAGACAAGACTGCCGAGCTGCGGCAGTCTTGTTTTTTCGTATCCCGCCTACTAGATAGACATAAAGATCAAATGACAGATATGGTATACTTAGGCATATCATTGTTGCATGAACTGTTATTTAGGGAGAAGGAAAGGATGGAAGCTATGTCAGTTGGGATTTTGGCACACTTGCAAGGAAAGATGCCTTTTAAAGAGCTGGCGGCAAAAACCGCAGCTAACGGATTTTCCTATGTTCAGTTGGCTTTGGCCAAAGCGATTTCTGATGTCGATTCTAGTCTTAACAAGCTGAGTCCCGGTATGGCCCAGGAGGTAGGCGGGGCATTTGCGGAGAAGGGTGTTCGAATCGCAGTTCTTGGCTGCTATGCAAGTCTGGTTGATCTTAATGACGATGTATACCGTCACAATGTAGACCGTTTCAAAGAACATTTGCGCAATGCGAGGCACTTCGGAGCGCCGATTGTGGCGACAGAGGTTGGAGGCGCGACTGATCCGGACCGGCGTGCCGAGCATCATGAGCGATTAAACCGGGCGATGGAGGAAATCGTCGAAGAAGCGGAGCGATGGGGTGTGACGGTTGGGTTGGAAGCGGCCCAGGGTCATCTCATCGACTCCGCGGAGACGCTGGCTGAGACGTTGGAGCGGTTCCCGTCCTCTTGCGTCGGCGTTGTGCTGGATCCCTGCAATTTGATGAATCCTGCGCGTTTCGATAACCAAGACCATACGATACGGGAAGCTTTCCGATTGCTTGGCCCTCGAGTTGTCAGCACACACGCGAAGGATTTGCGCCGTGAACCGAACGGGAGCTTGAAGGAAACCGCTGCGGGGTTGGGGGAGCTGAACTACCCGTTATTTTTCGAATTGTTGGAGCGGTATAAGCCGCATGGATTTGTGACGCTTGAAGCGGTCAGCGAGCCGCAAATGCAGGAGGCCGCTCGCTTCGTCCGGGCAGGCAGATCTGCCGCGAGAAATCATCAACATACCTAATTTCCGAAAAGCCGAATGATTCAATAGCGAAAAGGATTGGTGCTCTTTGGATGTAAATCCTTACAATCATGCAATAAAGCTGAGGGAATCGGGGCAGCACGATGAAGCCAAAAGCATTTTTTTAGAACTAGCCGATCTGGACCCGCTTAACGCGTCCGTATGGTATCAGCTTGCATGGGTTCATGACGCTATGGGACTGGAACAAGAAGCGGTGCCTTATTATCAGAAAGCATTAGATCTGGGCTTGCCCGAGGATGAACGAAAAGGAGCATTATTGGGGCTAGGAAGCACCTACCGGACTTTGGGAATGTATGAACAGTCTAAAAATGTTTATATCCAAGCTATTCATGAATTCCCAGAGCAGAGAGAGTTTCAAGTATTTCACGCAATGGTCCTCTACAATCTCAAGCAATTTGGAAAAGCAATGGAGATCTTGTTAACCCAGTTATCTGAAACAAGCGAGCATGAAGGCATCCAGCAATATAAAAGAGCGATTTTATTTTATGCGGACAAGTTAGATCACGTGTGGAGTTAGTGGATGTGCGCCGAATAATGCCGCTCAAATTTGCTTCATTGCTGTGAAGATGTCCGTATGTGAATAATCCGCTGTCATTTTGTTTACTGTAAGGTTATGGCATTTAGCCTTACTAAAAAAACAGGAGGATTGAGTCATGCCGTCAAGCAGGAACCATCAGGGAGCGCATGGGATCGGACAAGCTGAAGAGCAATTGAACAATCAAATGGAGGCTGCCGCTGAAATACAAGGCGAATCCGAGCTGGATCGCAATATTGAACAAGCCGCCAGGCAGCCATACAAAGCGTCTGAAGAGGAAGCAGAATAATATTTAATTGTTAGAAGGATTAAAACAGTAAATGGTTTTAACAAATGGCGTTCAAGTTGATTTTTCAATTTG
Source organism: Paenibacillus nanensis (assembly GCF_003583765.1). Taxonomy (GTDB): domain Bacteria; phylum Bacillota; class Bacilli; order Paenibacillales; family Paenibacillaceae; genus Pristimantibacillus; species Pristimantibacillus nanensis. The sequence continues at coordinate 80,147 of NZ_QXQA01000015.1, read as the reverse complement.
ATTCGCCATTTTTTATTTTCCGCCCTTTTTGCATTGCGTTCTCCTATCGATTCAATTGTAACCCTGGGAAAGGTACTCGACCCTAGACCAGCCATAATTAGACTTAAGGACGGCGACCAGCAAGGAGAAAAAATGTAAAATCTACCTGTAAAATAAAGGAGGATGATGATGTGAAGTGGAAGCAGTTGACTGCAGGAGTGATCGCAGTAACTACACTCGTACACCCGGGAGTGGTGATGGCCAAGGAAAATGTTGTTCAGGAGGACAGGCTTCTTGTAACCACGATCAATGCTCAAAAAGTAAAAGCGTTTCTCGACCGTTTCTTCCATTCGGAAGCGGTTAAAAGGGAAGCAAGCGCGGTTTCTGTATCGATTGTTAAAGACGGCTTTGTTTTAGCGGAAGAGGGGTATGGCGTAACGGATAAAGCATCCGGTCAACATGTGGATGCTTCTGATACAACTTTCCGAGTTGGTTCCGTCTCGAAGGTGTTTACCGTGATCGCGCTCATGCAGCTCGTCGATCAAGGCAAAGTAAGCCTCGACGACAATATCGAGAAGTTTCTGGACGGGTACAAAATTCGCAACCCGTTCGGTACGCCGGTTACTGTCGAAATGCTGCTAACACACTCCACGGGCTTTGAGGTTCGTGATCCTACGGAGGAAAACGTATTATTTGATCCCGCTAAACAGCCGATTACACTAAAGGAATCTGTTTTTTCTATCTTTCCGCCTGTTATTAGAGAACCAGGCACTTCTTACATGTACGATAATTTTGCCACCCAGCTTGTCGGTTACATCGTTCAGGAGGTAAGCGGCGAACCGTTTTCCGATTACATGGATAAGCACATTTTTGCGCCGCTTGGCATGGCCTCAAGCAGCTTCGATCCTTCCGGAGAGCTTTCGAGCAGGCTCCCGGTCACGTACAGCGCGGATGATGAGCGCCTGCCCGAGTATAGGCTTTCACCGGAAGTGCTGCCGGAGGGCAGCATGATGACAACGGCGGCCGATATGTCACGTTTTATGAATGCTTACCTGAACGGCGGCAAGACTTCAGATGGTAAAGCTATTCTTTCTTCAGCCTCCTTACAGGCTATGTCGACGTTCCATTTGAGCATACATCCTGAAGTGCCGGATATGGCATACGGCTTCGAAGCTCCGGCGCCGCTTTCCGCTGCAAATGGGAAGGATGTAATCGCGAAAGGAGGAAGCATTCCTGGGTTCGAGTCGTACATGTTTATGCTGCCGAACGAGAAAACAGCGGTGTTCATTTCAGCTGCTACGGAGTCGGATTTGACACTACGATTTTTTGAAGCTTTCATGGATGAATTTTATCCCGGTGACGCATCATTCGGAGATCCGGCATACAAGCCGCAAAAACAAGAGCAGCTCAGACGTTTTGAAGGAATTTATAGGGATCTGCGCATCTCCTTTATGCTTACGAGTATTAAAGCGAGCGCTGACGGAGTCTTACTCGTCGGCGATACTGCGGGAGAGTGGAAGACAATGAAACAGATCGGGGAGCTTCTGTTCGTGGACGAAGAGGGCCATCCGCTTGCTTTTGAAGAGGATGCGAATGGCCGCATCGTCTACGTGAAATACAGCAATCCTGGGAGCTATGCCGCCAAGCTGCCGGAAGGGCCAAGGTATGCGGATGTGCCGTCCGATCACCCATACGCTGCCTATATTTACGGGCTCCAGTCGCTGGGAGTCTCGGCAGGAGAGTCGGAAGGCCGGTTCGGAACGGAGGAGCTGGTGACACGGGAAATGTTTATTCACCATCTCATTCGTCAGTTCAATCTTCCTCTATCAACGCAAACGCCGGCATTCAACGATGTTGCGGATTCTTCTTACAAAGAAGAAATCCAGACAGCCGCTGAGCTTCAATTGGTAACGGGAACTGGAAATGGAAGGTTTGAGCCTCACCGCACGATAACACGTGAAGAAGCGGCGGTTATCGTCCTTAGGCTTTTGCAAATATCCGGCTACCAGCCGAAAGAAAGCGAGACGGAGCTTGTACCTGGCACGTCGCAATGGGCAGAGCAGGCTGTTAAAACGTTGATCGACTTACGTATACACGGGATCGAAGTGACGAAGGAGAAAAGCCAGTACAATTATGGCTCGAAACGCGCGCTTACCAAGCAAGAGCTCGCCGCTATTCAATATTTGTTAATGCTGCCTGAGAAATCATTACTTTCATAAATGAATGGGAAGCCGCTCTATAATGGAGCGGCTTTTTAAGATTGGATTTCTATGGTAATATGAGGAATATCCTCTTAAGGCGGTGCAGAAATGTCGGACAATTGGAATACATACATGACCTATATCGATCATAAACCAGCATCATTCTTGTTAGATTTAGACCCTTGGGGGAGCGGGGAGTATGATCATTTCATCCATTTATATCAGCTTCGGCTCGTTTTAAATGAACCAACGGATGAAGGCCTTACGACCAACGAAGAGGCGTCTGATTTGTATGCGATAGAGGACGCCATCCATGATGTATTGAGCGGTCATTATTTGTTTGTCGGAAGAATTACAACGGATGGCAGGAGAGATTTTTTTTACTACACGGATTCGGACGATGGCAGTGAGTTAAAGAGGCTTGCCGCCAAGCATATTGTAAGCCACAAGTATAGCGTGGACCGAGTTGAAGAACAGAGCCCAAGATCTTTCTACGAGCAATTTCTTTATCCGGATCAGCTTTCTTGGAAACGGATGCTTAATAGACAATTGGTGGATAAATTGACCGAGCTCGGTGATGATTTGAGAAAGCCTCGGCCCGTCAATCACTGGATCTACTTTAGCTCCGAGGAGTCTTGCCGGCTCTTCATGAAGAAGGTTCAAAAAGAGGGTTTTCAGATTGAAGAGCAGAACCGTCAACAGGATCGGTATTCGCTTAGAATTTCCAGAAAAGACGAAGTTCAACTTCATGCCATTAACGAGGTCACCGATTTTTTAGTCCACGCAGCGCAGGAATGCAATGGGGATTACGACGGTTGGGAAACGCAGGTCATCGAGCAAAAGAGTATTCTAGGCGGATTAAAAAAGATGTTCCGGTGAAAGGTTAGTTTAAATGCTTCTGAAATCATACTTCGTTAAAAACCGCGGAAACGCGGTTTTTTTTGTTAAGAAGTGATGTCAGATGAAATAACAATCAATATATATTTATTTGCGTCTAAAATATATTGTAATTCAATAAATCCTGTGCTAAACTCAACTTGAAAATTACGAGTGTGAGGTGCCGGGGATGAAACAAGGAACAACTCTCTTTTTGAAAATAACGATAATAGTCATTGGATTGGCGGCATTGGCTGTTTGTATCTGGGTATTGCCTGGCATCGCCAGCAGAGATGCGGAAGCGCATCCCGAAACGGCGTACTTGCAGTATCCTTTTCTAATAAGCGCGTATGTATTGGCTATTCCGTTTTTAGCAGGCTTATATCAGACTTTGAAGCTTTTAAACGAGATCGACCGGAACAGAGCGTTCTCGGAATACGCTGTTAAAGCGTTGTGGCGTATTAAAAATAACGCCGCTCTAGTCAGTCTCATCATCGCAGCTGCCGTCTTGTACGTCATGGCAGGCATGGGAGGAGACAGGACGGGGGTTATCATGCTGGGCTTCATCGGCCTATTCGCTTCCAGCGTTGTTGCCGTTTTTGCCGCTCTTCTTCAAAAGGTGCTGCAAGATGCCATCGCCATTCAAGCGGAAAATGAATTGACGGTCTGATGCCCGATGAAACCTATCCTGCAACTGCTGCATTTTGGCTATCATCAGGCGATGAGCTGCATTTTTCCTGTTGCGATCTTTGGAACGTTATTTCTGTCCAGCGCAATTGAGATCCCCTTCCTTCACCGGTACGATGCTATACTAATCATCCTGCTCCTCGTTCAGTACATCATGTACCGCAGCGGATTAGAAACTTGGGATGAGATAAAGGTCATCTGTGTGTTCCATCTTATTGGTTTGCTGCTCGAGATATACAAGATTAAGATGGGTTCATGGTCATACCCTGAGCCGGGTTATACGAAGCTGCTCGGCGTTCCGCTCTACAGCGGCTTCATGTACGCGAGCGTTGCAAGCTTTATGTGCCAGGTGTGGCGCCGGTTAAAGATGGATATGACCGGCTGGCCGGGGCTCGTTCCAGCTGGATTACTTGGGGGCGCCATCTATTTAAACTTTTTCACTCATCATTTTATCCCGGATTTCCGTTGGTGGCTGACGGCGCTCGTCGTCATTGTCTTTTGGAAAACATGGATCCTATTCCGGGTTCGAGAGACGACGTACCGCATGCCTCTGACCGTCGCATTTTTCCTTGTCGGCTTCTTTATTTGGCTGGCGGAGAACATCGCGACCTTCTTCAACGCTTGGAAGTACCCGGATCAGCATCTTGGCTGGCAGATGGTCAGCTTCAGCAAAATCAGTTCATGGTTTCTGCTGGTGATCATAAGCGTCATCATTGTGGCCCAGCTCAAGCACGTGAAGGCCAGCCGGAAAAACTAGTTTACTTGCGAATCAAGTTATGATAAATTCTTGGGACAACTTAGAATGAGGAGAACTTGATTTATGCTTACCGCAATTATTCAGGGGATCATTTTGGCGGCCGGCCTTATTCTGCCGTTAGGCGTACAAAATGTTTTTGTATTCAATCAAGGCGTGACCCAGCCTAAATTTTACCGGGCGCTTCCCGTGATCGTAACTGCCGCTCTTTGCGACACGGCTTTGATTGCTTTTGCCGTTCTTGGGGTATCTGTCATCCTATTCGCTGTCCCGGCTGTCAAGACGATATTATTTGCGGCAGGTATCGCCTTTCTACTCTATATGGGGTTTGTCACTTGGAGAAGCAAGCCGAATAACAGCGCTTCTAGAGACGAAGCTTTGTCTCCTCGAAGGCAAATCGCTTTCGCCGCATCGGTCTCGTTACTGAATCCTCACGCTATTCTCGATACGGTCGGGGTCATCGGAACGAGCTCCGTATCTTATCACGGGCAGGAGAGGCTGGCCTTTGCGCTTGCCTGTATTTTGGTGTCCTGGATCTGGTTTTTCATGCTTGCCATCGTCGGGAGACAAGTGGGTAAATTAGATAAATCCGGCCGGTTTATTCTTGTGCTGAATAAATGTTCAGCAGTTATTATGTGGGGAACCGCTGTTTATCTCATCTCGCTTATCCTTCGCTTTTGAACCTTATTGCAGCTGGTCACAATGATCGGCTGCTTTTTTTATGAATCTAACACGATTTGAAACCTTGTTGACGTTCCCTGCATCTAACATACGTCGAAACGAAAGGGAGGAGGGGTGCGATGGATATTGCAGGAGATGTGAAGCAAGCTCAAAAAGGGAACTTGCACGCCTTTGAGCGCTTGATTCAAACCAACAAGCTGATCATGTACCAAGTGGCCAAAACGATCCTTACGAACGATTCGGACTGTGCGGACGCTATCCAGGAAGCGATACTGAAGGCATTTGAGAAAATCAAGACGTTAAGAGAACCGGGCTATTTCAGAACCTGGCTGCTCCGTATTGTAATCAATGAGTGCAACTATATTCACCGGCAAAATAAAAAAGTGATTGAGATTCATGAGCGGATGGCGCCCTTAACCTCATCCGAGGAGAACGGCTATGAGAAGGTTGAATTGGAGCAGTTATTAGAGTCATTGCCTTCTGAGGAAGGCAGCCTTCTGAAGCTTTATCACATCGAAGATATCTCAATCAAGGATTTGGCCGAAATCTATCAGAAGCCAGAGAACACCATTAAGACCTGGCTGCGCCGGGCACGCGAGAATGCACGCAGCATATGGGAGGAGCAGGAGGGATATCAATGGAAAAGTGGGAGCAGGAATTAATAAAGCAGGTCAACACGCCTTTGCCTGAACATGTCGATCAACGGATCCATCTTACCTTAAACCATTTAAAACAAAATCATAAAAAGCCTACTAAGCTCCGTTACATAGCTGCTGCGGCGGCAGCATCCCTAGCGATTTCATTAGGTCTGTCGGCAGTGAATCCGAATTTTGCGGAGGCCATGAGGTCGCTGCCTCTCATTGGTTCCGTCTTCGAGCTGGTCGGTCACGACGGACTGAAAAGAGGAAGCCAGCTCCGCTTGGCGGCAGAAATAGGCCAAGAGGTTCAGATTGGCGAACAAAGGGTTACCCTTACGGAGAGCCTCTACGACGGCTCCAGCATTCATCTCGGCTTGGTCATCCATCCGCCGATTGACGAAAACGAACCTACCTCGATCGTGAACGATATCGTCTTTACAATCGATCACAAGCGGCCGTCTAATCTTGGTTACGGGTTCAGTATGGAAAAGCTAAAAGACGGCACATTTGCGGGAACCTTAAGTATTGATGTGGAGGAGCGGCTGCCTGATCAGTTTTTGCTCAGCCTATTATCTTCCGATGAGACCAAGACCTATGCTGAAATTCCTATCGAACGGCAAGGAGGGTATCAATCCTTTACGATCGACGAGACAAGAGTCTGGAATGCGATTGAAGTGAATTACGAATCGATTACTTTATTCCCGACGTCCACTCAATTAGCTCTTCTGTTCAGAAACACCTCATCTCCGTTTTGGGAGATCCAGGTGTCTGACGATCGGGGACGTCGTCTGCGGCCAACTGGCGGCCGCGGCAGCTCACATAAAGAAAGCGGCTCGTATACCTACTCGTTTGAGCCGCTTGAGACGATTCCGAAGCAATTGACAATCAAACCATACTTTAGCAGTATCGACACATCGAACAAAACGCGCGCAGTATGGAAGGGGGTGCCGGTCACCCTTTCACAAGGAATGGCGGGATCGGTCACCGTCCTCGATCAGGAACTCGTCAATAACAGCTTAACGATTACGTATGAAATTGCGGGAGAAGGCGTTTTCGAGCAAGCCCGTCACATCTGGCTTGAGGATAGCAAAGACATTCCGATCCATAGCGATCGTCCGCCAATACGAATTCAAGGCACCGATTCCTATCAATTGACCTTTTCCAACATATCAAATACCGATTCCATTTCGATTTGCACCCCACAGATCAACATTCATTACCTGCAGGATCTCGAAGTCACTGTAGATTTGAAAAGCTGAACGAGTATTGGAGCAGCTGCCGGCCGGCGGTTGCTTCTTTTTGCTGTTTTAGGATAAAAAAACAACAACGATATATTTTATTACGATCTAAATATATTGCAAAACGATAAATATTGTGCTAAAGTCAATATGAAATCAAACAAGTGAGGTGCTTAGCGTGAAACGAGAGACGCTGTTTTTAAAGCTAACTGTTATCCTAATGGGGATTCCGATTCTGGCCGTGTGCATTTTTGCGCTGCCGAGGATCGCAAACGAAGCAGCGGATTATTTTTCGGCTTATTGGGTGTTCCCTGTAATAACCATCATGTATGTATCCGTCATTCCGTTTTTTGCCGCCCTGTATCAAGCATTTAAGCTTTTAACCTTGATTGACAAGAGTAACGCGTTCTCAGAGCTGTCGGTAAAAGCATTAAAAAATATCAAATACTGCGCCTTCGCAATAAGCGTGTTGTACGTGGCGTCCGAGCCATTCCTCTATCTTATGGCGGAGAAGGATGACGCCCCAGGTCTCATTGTCATCGGGATGGTTATTATTTTTGCGTCATTGGTCATCGGAGTTTTTGCCGCTGTTCTCCAGAAGCTGCTCAAGAACGCCATCGCTATAAAATCAGAAAATGATTTGACGATCTGAGGTGAAAAACATGGCTATTATTATTAATATTGATGTGATGTTAGCGAAGAGGAAAATGAGTGTGACGGAGCTTTCCGAGCGGGTCGGCATTACGATGGCGAATCTTTCGATTTTGAAAAATGGAAAAGCGAAAGCCATTCGACTGTCGACGCTAGAGGCGATTTGTAAGGCTTTGGATTGTCAGCCCGGCGATCTGTTAGAGTATAGAATGGATGAAGACTCGCAAGATTGACGAAGACATTCGTGAAAAACAGGAGGCAGAAGCTGTGGCGGCTGCTCCCTGTTTTTTTGCTGTTACAGCCGCTTGCCGTTAGGCTAACTGCTGGCGATTCTGTTTTTTGGCATGATACAATGATGGGGATGTGCAAAGATTCTTAATAAAGTGGTGAACAGCACTGTTAGCTTTGGACTATTGGATAACCGAAGAATGGAATGAGTCGCAGTGGCTTGCTGCAGAGCGAATCTATGAGCAAGCTTTCCCGCATGGCGGCAGGAAAAACCGCGACATCATTCGCCGCATGTTTGAAAAACGAATGTGCCAGCTGCATACGATTGCCCATGAATCCGAAATCGTTGGGATGGCGCTAACCGGAATCGATAAACAGGTCGGAGCATTGCTGATCGATTATATCGCGATTCGCGAGGATGTTAGGGGCAGCGGTTACGGCAGACTTTTGCTCAACCGCATTAAGGAGTGGGCGCAGTCGGCTGCCAGCTGCAGAGGGATCATCGTCGAAGTGGAAGCCGAAAGGACGGAGGAGAATAGCCGGCGAATCCATTTCTGGGAAAGCTGCGGATTTCATCTCACCGACTATCTCCATCATTATATATGGGTTCCGGAGCCCTATCGGGCGATGGTTATGAGCTTCGAAGAGAGTAACCGTCTGCCGCATGACGGGAAGCTGCTGTTCCGCAGCATCACGAAATTCCATGAAAGAGCGTATCGGCGTTCGAACGGACAATGAAGGGGCGGCTAGACGGAGAAAAGGAGGGGACAAGCCATTAAGCTACTATTTCCACGCGTGAATACCGCAGAAGAGATCGAAGAGGTCGCACGATTGGCGTCGGCCATCTGGCGCGAATATTATGTATCCATCATTTCGGACGAACAGATCCATTATATGGTTGGCAATTTTCAATCGTCTTCAGCGATAACGGATCACATTCAAGCGCAAGGGTATGAATATTTTTTTATTCGGCTCGATCGCTCTACAGTCGGTTATTTAGCGGTTAAACAAGAAGCAGGGAAGCTCTTTCTCAGCAAGTTCTATATCTTGAAAGAGCACAGGGGCCGAGGTTATGCGAGTAAAGCGATGGACTTCCTGGAGGAGCTGTGCAAAAAACGGAGTCTTTCCCATATCTGGCTGACGGTCAATCGGCATAATGAATCCAGCATTGCCGTTTATAGTAAGAAGGGCTTTCGGATCGTACGGGAACAAATCGCAGAAATCGGGAACGGGTTCGTCATGGATGATTACATCATGGAGAAAGACGTTTCAGCGTCAAGCGTAAAAAGCGTCATTGTCATAGGCGCCGGTATCTTGGGTGCGTCTACGGCATACCAGCTGGCGAAAATGGGGGCGAAAGTCCTAATCATAGACCGACAGGACCAGGGACAGGCGACCGATGCCGCAGCAGGCATTATTTGTCCTTGGTTGTCGCAGAGGCGGAATAAGGCCTGGTACCGGTTAGCGAAGGCCGGCGCAAGCTTTTACCCTGGATTAATCGAGGAGCTTACAAAGGAAGGCGAAACCGAAACAGGCTATGCCAAGGTAGGAGCTCTTAGCATACATGAGGATATGGCGAAAATCGCCAAGCTTGAAGAGCGGGCGCAGCAGCGCAAACCGGATGCACCGGAAATCGGCGAGATCACCCGCCTAGATCCGCAAGAAACGATCGCGCGGTTTCCTTTGCTCGCAGATGGCCATCATTCCGTACATATAAGCGGCGCCGCCCGCGTCGACGGCCGAGCGCTGCGCGATGCTCTCGTTCGGTCCGCGCAAAGGCACGGGGCTGCATTCATTCGCGGGGATGCTGAAATACGTTATGAATCGCACCGAGTCATTGGGGCTGCTGCCGGAGGCGAGTTTTTCAAAGCAGACGCGGTTATCGTGTGCGCAGGCGCTTGGGCCCGGCAGCTTCTTCAGCCTTTGGGCATTGCGTTCAAGGTTGGTTATCAGAAAGCGCAAATTATGCATGTACAGGCTGCAGATCAGTACGAGACTGGCAGCTGGCCGGTCGTTATGCCGCCATCCGATCAATATTTGCTTGCGTTTGAAGACTGGAGGATCGTAATCGGAGCAACTCATGAAGATGATATAGACGGCTATGATACTCGAATAACTGCGGGCGGCATGCAGGAAATTTTGAATAAAGGGATGATGGCTGCGCCTGGCTTGAAGAACGCCTCATTCCGAGAGGTTAGAGTCGGATTCCGTCCCCATACACCTGGATACTTGCCGGTAATCGGCCAATTTCCGGGATGGGAGGGACTCTACTCTGCCAACGGTCTTGGAGCGAGCGGCTTAACGACGGGCCCTTTCATCGGCTGCCAATTAGCCAAGCTGGCGCTTGGCATGGAACCTGATTTTGATTTGAACGACTACGATATTCGAAATGCAATCGAAGGAGAAGAGGCAGGACTTAAGACGGATTAGGAAGAAAATGGTTAACGGGACTTATTTCCCTATCCTTCCATATTTGGGCCGTGTTACGATAATGGCTGTTACACTCCATTTTGGAAGGGGATTATTGTTTTGTACAGCGTAAGTAAAGTCATAGTTGCCGCATGCCTTATTGGTGCGATGCTCATTGCAGGCTGCTCCAAAAATGATGAGCCGGATGCAGAAAAACCCACGATTTCAGAATCGCCAACGCCTGAGCAGTTGTCATCAGCAAACGAGGACAAACAGCTGCAAGAGCCTGATCAGCTGGAATCTTTCCTCGCTGAGTGGGAGAAATTGCCGCCTATACCGTCAACAATTACCGAATTTATCGAATATCCGGTGGGACGTTTTAAAGGGATCGAGGAAGTGGAAGGGAATGCTGAGGTAGAAGCGTTTTTGGCGGAGCTTCCTGTTTTGCCTGTAGATGCAAGCACTAGGGATGTGGAGCTCTATTTTACTTATATATACAGCTTATTCAAGCCTGATCTTCCCGACCCGCGGGATATCTCCGTCGAATACGATAAGTCGCTCCCGGACGGCGCAGATCCAATTACGCCCGAGCTTCAGAAGGACGCTTATAATGTAGAAATTGTGCTGGATGCAAGCGGCAGCATGGCGGAGACAATTGACGGGCAAACCCGGATGGAGCTGGCTAAAGAGGCGATCGCTGCATTTCTTTCCTCATTGCCGGAAGGCGCAAATGTCGGTCTTCGCGTATATGGCCATAAAGGAACCGGCTCGAATAAAGACCGTGAGCTGTCCTGCGCGGCCAACGAACTGGTTTACGAGGTGAAGCCGTACGACAGGCCGGAGCTCGACGACGCTTTAGACAGCTTCAAGCCGGCGGGATGGACGCCGCTCAGCAAAGCGATTGAGCTTGCCAATTCGGATTTATCCGAATTCGAGGGCGACAACAACCGCAATATTCTATATATCGTAAGCGACGGCATTGAAACATGCGGAGGCGATCCGGTGAGGTCGGCGGAGCTGCTGAAGCAATCCGATGTGAATCCGATTGTCAACATTATCGGGTTCGATGTCGACGATGAAGGGCAGAAGCAGCTGAAGGAAGTAGCAGAAGCGGCGGGCGGAACCTATACAGACGTCAATAATCAGGATGAGCTGAAGGCGCAGTTCGAACAAAGCCGCGAGGAAGCGTTGAAATGGCACAATTGGTATTTGGAAAGCAGAGGAAAAGCCTTGGAAACGAGAGGCGATCATTTTGATCAAATCATCGATTGGCGAGACGAATTTACCGATAAGATGAACGTTTCCTACGGAGCATATTTGGATTCCATCAACTTTTTGTCAGGCGCTGACAAGATTAACGGGGACCAAAGAGACGTCATGCTCGATTATTACGGGCAGTTAAGAGATCATGAGATGGACGAATATGAAAGAGTCAGCGATGAGCTCTTTGAACTGCAAGATCTAGAGTTCGAAGAGGCTTATAAACGAATCGAGGAAATTTTTGGCTCCAAGCAGCAATAGGCGGATTACATGCAGCTGCATAAACGATGGACATATTTTAAGGGAAGGCCGCTTAGCAGCGGCCTTATTTTTTATTCGAATACCCGGATAGGGAATATCGGCTTATAGCAGATTTTTTAAATGAATATTCGAGTTATAGGGGATAAGCGGCTGTCCGTTTCGAATTCGATGCACAAAATCTGCATTGGCCAGCAGCGGACGACCGAAAGCGGCCAAATCAATTACGCCCGAGCGAATGGCATCCGCAGCCGAATCGGCCGATAAACCGCCAACGCCAATCACGGTCCCGTCCCAGCGTTTGCGCACAAGCTCGTGCAGCGTTAGACCGTTCGACAACGGCTCTGCAAACGTGTTAGTCGAAGGGTGGAGGATGCGCAGACCTGCCCCGCGGAACATTTCGAGGTACGCCGCGACGTCCTCTTCGGGATCCGGCCAACGGTAGGACGGCTGGTCATCTTTAAGCTCGGAGAAGCGTACAACAACACGGTCCATACCCGCGGCATCGCCAACGGCTGCGAGCACTTCCTTCAGAAGCGTCAAACGGCCTTTACGGTCTCCGCCATAACGGTCGGTTCGGAGATTTGTGACCTCGGCAGCGAACTGGTCGATTAAGTAGCCATGCGCGCCATGAATTTCGACGCCGTCGAACCCCGCTTCCATTGCATTCCTTGCCGCTTGCCGAAACTGAAGCACAACCTCTCGAATCTCATCGATTGTCATCGCCACAGGGATGGCATAGGGCTTGCGAAGCCGATGAACCAGCCCCTCGGCTTGCAATGCTGAAGGTGCATGGGGGGCTGCGCCGCCGATTAAATCAGGATGGGTCAGTCTGCCGACATGCCACAGCTGCGCAATAATCGTGCCGTTATGTTCATGTACCGCATCTGTCACTTTCCGCCATGCGTTTACCTGCTCCTTCGCATAGATTCCAGGCACTCCGTAAGTTCCTTTTCCGCGGAAAGTTGGGGTTATTCCTTCCGTGATGATCAGCCCGATTCCATCCTTCGCGCGCCGGCGATAATACGCGACAACCTCTTCGCCCACTGTCCCCTTGGCATCATCCGCAAATCCGCGGGTCATAGGCGCCATCACAATCCGGTTCCGAAGCTGCCAGTTTCCAATACGCACAGGCTGCAGCAACTCGTTCGTCTTCATCGTACATCATCCTTTGACTTTATCTATTTTCTTGGTTTAATTTTATATAATGAGGAAAGGAAGAACCATAGAAGATACAAGGTTAATCTGGCAAGATGGCTTAAAAACCTATTTATTTCGTGGGATGTAACTTAAAAATAAAGGAGGGTGTATGAATGGACGAATTAGACAAACAAATATTGGTGGCGCTGCAGGAGCAAGGCCGAATCTCAATGACAGACTTAGGCAGAACGGTCTCCTTGTCGCAGCCCGCCGTAACCGAAAGAGTGCGGCGCTTGGAAGAGAAAGGCATTATCGACCACTATCGCGCCGTCATCTCGCCGGAAAAAATAAACAAATCAATCTCCGCGTTTGTTCTGTTCTATACCAAAAACTGTGATTCATTTGTTGAATACTGCCGAGAGGCAAAGGATGTGATAGAGCTGCATCGGATCAGCGGACATCAATATAATTTCCTCGTCAAGATTGTTACGGAATCTCTGCAGTCACTAGAGCTCGCGATTAACAAGCTAGGCGCTTATGGCGACTCGACGACACTGATTGTCCTCTCATCGCCGATTAAGCAGGATCTTCTGATTCCTTAAATGAATACATGCAACTTTCTTCCTGCTATTGGCGTTTGAGTAAGAAAAAGGAGGTGCCGCGCATGATGAGAAAAAGATGGATAAGCCGTGCTTTTTTGATTTCTATTTGCATAAGTTTACTGGTGCCTGCGGGACCAATAAAGGCTGCTGACTCCAATGTAAAGGTTACGCTGCCGACATTTGACGTAAAGCTGAACGGGCATACGGTCGAAAATCAGTACCGTCAATACCCCTTGTTGGTTTACCGCGGTATCACATACTTTCCAATGACATGGGACGATACGAGATTGCTAGGGCTTGAGGCGACCTGGACGCAAGAATCCGGCCTAAACATAAAGCAAAGCCCGGTATCTACATCGTATGCGCCTTACAAGACGAGTAAAAGCAACGCGAGTGCTTATAACGCGAATATTGCCGCATCGGTCATCACGGTCAATGGCAAGGCGATAAACAATACAAAGGAAAAATATCCTTTATTGACCTTCCGGAACGTTACCTATTTTCCGCTGACCTGGCGATTCGCGCATGACGAATTTGGTTGGGACTACAAGTGGGATGCCGCAAGCGGGCTGAGCATTACGTCTCATAATCCGCAGCTGCAGCCGGCAGGCCTGCCCGCGTATGCAGTCGATAACGATATCGCCGTTTTTAACGGGTATTATTATTTCGTTCAAATGACAGGTACGAAGAACCATATTTACCGTGCTCCCATCAATCAGCCTTCTGCCAAGGAGGAGATTTATTCTTATAGCCTCGAAGGTTCCGATGAAGCATGGAATCCGGTGAAAGTAACCTTCCAAGTCCGCGATAACGCGCTGTGGTTTCGTTATCATCTAGGCGGAGGCGTGTCGGGCTCTGACCAGTACGTAAAAATAAACGACAACGGTAAAGCGGAGCTTCTGCATGATGGATATTTGGATTTTCGTGAAACGCCTTACGGCACGTTGATCGTCCGTCTCGGCTCATCCGCTTTTGAAGGCGGCAACTTATATTTATCCTTGCAAGGGGAACAGAAGAAAGTCGGGGATTCCGATTTAATGTATGCGGTTACGCGCAGCGGCAGCAGCTGGTCGCTAGCAGGCGGCGACACCTCCTACATCGCTGTCAACGGTAACGATGCGTATGTGCTGGCTTCACGTAATGAAGCCGATGCGAATAGCATTTATAGAATTAACCTAAAAACCAATAAAACGGAGAAGATCGTGAGCTCTGGCGTTAGCTTTTTCCAGGTTGCCGAGAATAGGCTCTACTACGTGAAAGATAGGGACAAAGCTTTATATTCGTCAAACCTGGACGGAACGAAGGAAAGAAAGCTGTCCGACAACGCCGCAGCTTGGTTTGGTCTAGTAGACGGAAATCTCTTTTACACAACGGAAAAAAATGCAAACCAGTTTGAACTGTACAAGATTGATTTGAACGGGGAAGACACGCTTGTATGGGCTTCGCCGATTACTGGCGTTCAGGTATCGAATAACAAGCTGATATGCCGGATTAGCGGGAGCGATAACGTCATTCTGTTGGATGGCTCAGGCCGGTTACGGTTAAAAGTTGAAGAGCCGATTTCCCGTATTTTCACGTCAGATAAGGAGCTGCTGCTCTACAGCGCGAAACTGAATGGGCTTGCGATTATTCGTTAAAAAACATAGCAAAATAACGGAAGTTTTCGCGATTTATGACTAGTTTTGGAAAGGACATTCATCGACAGAAACATTTTCCTTCATGGCTGCGTTATATAGGTGAATTCGCTGGCCCGCGTACTTACGGTCATATCCGCGGTGCCGGCAGAAATCCCTTGGGAGGACTGGGCAAACATGAAGAAAACCGCTTTCAGAAAAATCGCTCTTGCCTTACTCGCGTTTACGTTGCTGCTTGGACTCGCCGTCCCGTCCGCGGGTGCGGCGACGCTAACGACGGAGGAGAAGTTCCAAATTCTGAAGCAGCACGGCATTATGACCGGCTTCGAGGACGGGTCATCCCGTCTGCACGAATCCATGTCCCGCGAACAATTCGCAGCCGTGCTTTACAGGCTTTTAGAATTGCCTTCTTCCAATTCGACTCCTCGCTTTTCAGACGTGCTTAAGAACCGTTGGTCATTTACGGCGGTCCAAGCGGTGCGGAACGCGGGCATTATGGAAGGCAAAGGGAATAACCGGTTCGAGCCGACCGCTCCGGTAAAGGTCGAGGAGCTGGCCGTCGTGCTGCTGAAGGTTAATAACGGCACGCCGAACACGAACATCAGCTTCCAAGGCAAGGTATCGGCCTGGGCGAAGGGGGCGGTCGCTACCGCACTCGTCAAAGGCTGGATCGCGCCTATGAGCGATTACACGGTCAAAGCAACTCGAGGCGTGCTCGTAGAAGCGATATACGCGGTCTATATAGGTTCTGGCACCGCGCTAGACGTGAGATCGGTCGAAGGACTGAACGTCCAGACGGTAAGGGTCAACCTGAAGGCAAAAGCAGGCTCGGCGGATGTTAATCGCTTCTCGCTTCGCGACGATCTCGGCAATGCCGTTCCTATTCTTTATTCGACGGTTAGCGCAGACGGAATGTCGGTATTGCTCACGACTGGTTATCAGTTAGAGAACCGTACCCACTATTTAACGATCGACGGCAGCGTCTGGACGTACACATCGACCAAATCGGATATGACGAAGCCGACGATAACCGCGTTCGACCGGATCACGGCCCGCGTCTATACGTTGACGTTCTCCGAGCCGGTAGATAACGGGACAGCTACGAATCCGTCGAACTATTCGTTCTCTGGAGGGCTCAAATTAACGTCTGTGCAGCTCTCCTCGGATAAGAGACAGGTTACGATCACCACTTCGAACCAGTCGGACAATACCCGGTATTGGTTGACCGTCAAGAACATTAAGGATCTTGCCGGCAATGTGATGGACACCCGATCGGATTTGTCCATTATCGGCAGCAACGACGCGACAAAGCCGACGATTATCGAATCGGAGTTTAAAGTGAATGCAGACGCTTCATTAACCATCAAATTCAGCGAGAAGGTGAATCGGGATATTGCCGTACAGACCGCGCGTTACAGCATCCCTGGCTTATCGGTCCTATCCGCGAGCCTGGATAACGAAGGACGCACCGTCACGCTGCGCACATCCGCACAGCAGGACAAAACGGTTTACAACCTGACTGTTTCCGGCATTCCCGATCTGGCAGGCAACATCATGGACACGAAATCGGGTCTTTTGTTCGGGGGAATTTCGAATCCGGTCCTGCCGGTTAAGCTGCAAAGTATTGCCGCGGTCAATGAGAACACCATCGAGGTAACGTTCGACAGAGACATTACAGATTCGGACATTGGTTCACTAGTCGTCACTATTCTGAAAGACAACGGAGCGAACGTGTCCATGTCCGGCTGGAGCAAATACGCCGTTCGCAAATCAGGAGCAAATAAAGTCGTATCCGTCCAATTCCGTACAGGAACCGATCCGAACCCGGCATTATTCCAGCCAGGCCATGTGTATTCAGCGAGAGTAACCGGCGTGTCTTCGCTCCTCACGCAGGACGGCGCGAATGATACGACATTCGCGGGAACTGTCGCCGCGAATGAGATTCCTTATGCGAAACAGGTCGTTGTCGTTAACCGTTCGACGATCAAGGTCCTCTTCAGCGAACCGGTCAAAAACGTAAATGAGCCATACTTCGTGTTAAATGAACAAGGAGGATCTGCCGTCGGCATCTCTCACGATGAATTGAACAACACGGGAGCGGTCGTCACGGAGGTGACGCTGAAGCTGTCGAAGGATATGACGCCTGGGCAAGTCTACGTGCTTACGTTCAAGCCGGGCATTACCGACGCAGCCGGCTTCAACGGATGGAAGACGAAAAACGGCAATGAGGATTACAGTATTCTTTTCACCGGCATTTAAGGAGAAAAACGAGAGCAGCCACCCTTTTGGAGTGGCTGCTTTTTTTGCCCGTACGAGGAGTGCGATTATAGCGTATGATGGGAGTCGAACCATTGGGTGATGCGTTTTATTTTGTTAAAGCCTAAATAGGAATACCGGATCGTCACTTCTTGGAGCGGCTCCTCGTCGTATCGGACGACGATACCATAATGGATGGGTGTTGACCGTTGCGGGGTAGAACTCGCCAGAGCGGACTGAATTTCTTGACCGGACAACTGCGGTTCGATTGAAGCGTGTGCCCCCTTATCATCCGTATAAACTGTCATACCTGTGTTGTCCAAAGGATCGGAGCGCTGATACCATACGACAGCTGCGACCAAAACTGCAATTAGAAAAACACCAACGATAAAAATAAGCCGCATCGGCATATTGAGTTGCTTCAAGGCGATGCCTCCAGTCCAAATTATTCCATATAATAACATAATACCATACTCATGTTCATCACACGATGCCTAGCTGATCTTCTCGTTCGCAACCGCCGGTTGAGTTCCCTGCATATCGCTCTCTACAAATGGGTGATACCTTTTCTGGAAGTTTTTGCTTACAATGAACTTATCGGAAAGAATGGAAAGGCGGGATTCGTATTTATAACACAAGAAATCTATGTGAGCGTATCGGAAAGCTTAGAAGGCAAAAAGGCATGACGCAGGAGCAACTAGCAGAACGGATCGGGATTACGCCGCAGTCGGTGAGCAAGTGGGAGAATGGGTTGTCTTGTCCGGACGTGGCCGTGCTGCCCATCTTGTCTGACGTATTTCAAGTAACGATCGACGAATTGTTCGGCAGCCATTTCGCTGGAATTCGGCGCGGACTTGCAGCCGAGTACTTATTCCATGGGGATGCCCAGGATAGCAGCGGGTGCGGCCGTCACGGAATAGTCGTGGGCGCCGCCTTATGCAAAAATCGGTTCGATAAACCGAATAGCGCGTATTATTTTGATGGAGTAGATGACTATATCGTCGTAGATCCGGCGCCGGAGTTGAAGCAGGACGCCTTCTCGCTGTCCGTCTGGTGCCGCTATGACATGAACGCTGATTTAACAGGCTGGAACCGTGCCATCGTGTCTCAAGAGGGTCCTCACGCACGGTCGTTCCAGCTCAGCACTAGAGAAAATGTTATTGTCTTTCACCGGTTTTTGCAGGAGCCCGATCTCGCGATGGAGAGGCCGCTTGCCAAAGACTTCTGGTACCATATCGCAGTCACCTACGAGGCCGGGACGTTCAAGCTGTATCGGAACGGCAGGCTCATCACCGAGCAGCCAGGCACATTTTCGGTAAATCGTGAGGAGCCGCTGTACATAGGCCGTAAGTCGTCGAATGAACCCGCTTTCTTCTTCCATGGGAGCATTGACGATCTGAAGCTGTACAATCGGGCGATTACCGCTGATGAGGTGGAGGAGCTCTATTTGGAGAATGGGTGGGTGCCGGAGAAGGAGCCTCAAGCGTCCGTCATATCGGAAGAGAATATTCCCGTTCTGGAAGGCGTCGAAGATCTATCGATCAACGTCAACCCGACAGATATACAAGCGGCCGTAGACTGGTATGTCAAGCATCTTGGATTTGTTCCGCTCCATTCACCCTCTAAGGATGAGCTAGCCTTCTTAAAATTGAACAAAGGACCGAATCTAATCGTTCGGTGTACGGACATCCATGACCAGGCGATGGAACTGGAGTCGGATAAGGAAAATGCAAGGAAGCCAGCGCCTTTCATTTTTGCATCGAAGCGGAATATCGAGCGGCTTCGTGAACAGCTTATTGAGGCTGGCGCGCAGAATCTGGATCTAAAGGACGCAGGCTTTGGATACTTCTTACACTTCCGGGATCCATTCGGGCATAATTGGTGTATTCTTCGCGAAAAAATAGGGTAGAGCAGCCCGATATTTTGATATAATCAATTCGATATATTCCAGCGTGATCTCTATTCATATTCCTGGAGGGTGATATCAATAGCAATCATGTTGAGGCTGCCGGTTACACAATCGGCGGCCTTGCCGACTTCAATCGAACGATAAAGCTCACAGGAGGATGTTCACTTGGCAACTACTTTTTTTCCGCGGTTGAAAGGCAACAGCAGAGGCTGTCTCGCTTTCGAGCCGTTATTTTTGATTCCATATAGCATGTTTGCGACGTATGCAACCATCTATATGAGCAAGCTAGGACTTAGCGAGACTCAGATCGGGTGGGTCACGACGTTGTCTTTGGCGGTACAAGTGTTTTCGTCGTTTATTAGCGGGTACTTGACCGACAGGATGGGACGTAAGGCAGCGCTTTTAACCTTTGATATCATTAGCTGGTCTGTAGGAACGCTGCTATGGGCCTTCTCGCAAAACATCTGTTTTTTTGTTGCGGCCGCTTTAATAAACGGCTTCCAACGCGTACCCCATACGGCCTTCTACTGTTTGCTCGTCGAGGACACGGAACCGAAGGAACGGACTTACGTTTTTACTCTGCTGCAGGTGATTGGCGTAATTGGCGGACTGTTTGCTCCGCTTGGCGGGCTCATTGTTCACCATTACGGAATGGTAACGGGCGTTCGTATCATGTATGTCATAGCGTTCATTCTTATGACCGCTCAATTCCTCGGCCGCCATTACACGACCCATGAGACAGAGATGGGGCTTCGAAAGAAAAGGGAGGCTAGCGAGCTTGGGCTGAAAAATAGCTTGCGGGACTATGCCGGAACGATGCGGGCGGTGTTAGCCGACCGCGGCCTGCTTCTCATGTTCGGTGTCTACATTCTATTCAACTTCCAAATGACGGTTAAGGGCACTTATCTATCGTTATATCTTGCAGATGACCTTGGCGTGGCAGAGGATCTCATTTCGATTGTGCCCGCTGTTTCTTCGGTTGTGATGCTGCTTGTTCTTTGGCTCGTGATGCCGCGAATTCCGGAACGTCTCACGAATCGCACCATGCTGTGGGGGTTCGTCATATCGGCGGTTTCGAACGGCATACTTGCGCTAACGCCGACAGGCGCGATGGGCTGGATCGCTTTAAGCACAGTATTAGCTGCGGGCGCAACGATGATTACCGCACCTTATCTAGAAGCAGCCGTCGCCAACGCGATTGACGACGAGAAGCGCGCGAAGATGTTCGCCATACTGTCCGTTCTGGTGCTGCTTGTCGTCTCACCGTCCGGCATCATCGGCGGCTTTGCGTATTCGCTGGATCCGACGCTGCCGATCTGGCTGACGACAGGCGCTTTCATATTGAGCATTCCGCTGCTTATCGCAGGAGAGAGAGGGAAGAAAAAGAAGGGGCTGGAGTAACACGGTAATTGACAGGAAGGCAGCCGACAAGATCAGGTGGCTGCCATTTGCTCACTTAACTCTACTTCTGTTTTTGTACGCCAGTTCTTCCTTGATCGTTCGGGTTGTTGGACCGTGCCGGGCTATTTTGAGGATTGTTTTTATCCGGTTTCACTTTCGTGCTCATGGTGCGATTCACCTCCCATCTCATACCATTAAAGAGTATTTCTCCAATTTGCTGTCCTTATTAACAAAATGTTTTCATTCCATATCGTAGAAAAATACAGCGACGGCCGATTAAAAGAATCGGCTGTCTTTTTTTTTGGAGTTTTCCGTTTTCCGCGTCTCCTGCCTACGATGACTCGCCTGCTCAGTGCATATCCGCATCAAGTTACCAAAAATGGTCATCGCTGTACCCTATTTCTGCAGGAGCGCAGCTTTTACAATGAGGGGGAAGGCAGGGATATAGCAAAGGATGTACATAATGGATGACGGAGGGAGATGCTGAATGGAGCTTTCGCTTAGTATGTGGAGCGTTCACCGTACAGTGCGGGAGAAGGGGTGGACGGTGCTGGACTTTCTCTCCTTTTGCAAGGATGAGGGGATCCGGCAGGTTGAGCTGCTGGATGTGTTCTGGAAGGACGTTAAGACCGAGCTTCCGCAGGCGCTTGCCTATGTTGCCGAGCATGGAATCAAGGTGACAAGCTACGCCGTAGGAAATGACTTTGTCAAATCAACGCGGGAGGAGCGTGCGAAAGAGGAGCAGGTCATTACGAACGCGTTCCCCATTGCCAAGGCGCTCGGAACCTCGATTATCCGCGTATTCTCCGGGAACTTAAGCGGAATCGCGAGCTTTGAAGAGGCGCTTGACTGGATCGTCGACGGTCTGGGCTCGGCTGCAAAAAAGGCGGAGGCGGAAGGGCTGGTGCTATGTCTGGAAAATCATGGCCAGCTGGCGGGAAGCGGTCTTCAAGTGCAGACGATTATCGACAGGGTAAGCTCTCCATCGCTTCGCTCCACATTCGATACGGGCAACTTCCTATTGGTGGATGAGAACCCGTCAGCCGCTCTGGATATTCTTCTGCCTTATGTCGCGCATGTACATTTGAAAGATTTCGTTCGGCGGGAAGACGGCCGCTACAAGTCGCTCGGAGGCAAAGCCTTCGAAGGCGCTAACCTGGGGCTTGGCGATGTTGAGGTGAAATCCATCTTGGACAGGCTCGCTTCCCATGGCTATAGAGGCGCGATCGTTCTTGAATATGAAGGGGTCGGAAGCGAAGCGGACGGCATCCGCGCGAGCTTCGACTACTTTGCAACGATTACTTAATACAAGGAGATTTGCCATGATACGTACAAGAGAAGCCGACATCGTCATCATCGGAGGAAGCACCGGCGGCATCGCCGCCGCTCTGGCCGCGGCGAAGTCGGGGAAAACCGTCATCTTGACGGAGGAAACGGAGTGGATCGGCGGTCAGTTGACCAGTCAGGCCGTTCCTCCCGATGAGCATCCATGGATCGAATCCTTCGGCTGTACGAGAAGCTACCGCAGCTTTCGTGAAGGAATCCGCTCGTATTACCGGGACAACTTTCCGCTTACTGAGGAAGCGCGCCGGAATGGGCGGCTTAATCCAGGCGGCGGTTCGGTCAGCCGCCTGTGTCATGAGCCGCGAGCGGCGCTTGCCGTGCTGGAGAGCCGGCTTGCTCCCTATGTTCACAGCGGGCAATTGACGATATGGAGGCGGTATGTGCCGGTAGGAGCCGAAACATCAGGCGACGAGATCGTTTCTGTCACGGTAAAAAGTTTAGACACCGGGAATACCATTACGCTTAAGGCGCCGTTCTTCCTCGATGCGACCGAATGCGGCGACTTGCTGCCGCTCGCAGGCGTGGAATACGTGACGGGAGCCGAGTCGCGGCAGGAAACCGGAGAGCCGCACGCGGTGGATGGGGAAGCGCTTCCGCAGGACATGCAAGGCTTCACGTACTGTTTCGCCATGGATTACTTGGAAGGCGAAGATCATACGATCCCTAAGCCGGAGCAATATGAGTTCTGGCGTCAATACAAGGCGGAGTTTTGGCCTGACCGATTGCTGAGCTGGACCGGCGTGAAGCCTTCCACGAATGAGCCCGTCCAATATGAGCTGTTCCCAGGTACGGGACGATTTTCTTTATTCCAATACCGGCAGATCGCGAAGCGGGAGCATTTTGTTCCCGGAACCTATCAGAGTTCGATCTCGCTGGTGAACTGGCCGCAGAACGACTACTGGCTCGGTTCCATTATCGACGTAGCGCCGGAAGAACGGCAGCGCCATCTGGATGCGGCGAAGCAGCTCAGTCTTTCCTTGCTTTTTTGGCTGCAGACCGAGGCGCCGCGTCCGGACGGCGGTACGGGGTACCCGGGGCTGCGGCTTCGCCCCGACGTTGTTGGAACGGAAGATGGGCTCGCGATGTATCCGTACATACGGGAATCCCGCAGAATCAAAGCGGAGTTTACGGTGCTCGAGCAGCATGTCGCGACGGATTGCCGCCCGGACGGGAAGGCAGAGCGGTTCGGCGACTCGGTCGGCATCGGCTGCTACCGCATCGACTTGCATCCAAGCACGGGTAACCGGCCTTATATCGACATTTCTTCTTTGCCGTTCCAAATTCCGCTAGGCAGCTTGATTCCGGTACGGGTGAACAACCTGCTGGCGGCATGTAAAAATATCGGAGTGACTCATATCACGAACGGCTGCTACCGGCTGCATCCCGTGGAATGGAATATTGGCGAAGCGGCAGGCTACTGCGCCAGCTTCTGCTTGGACCGCGGCTTGAAACCGCGGGACGTTCGCGGCTCTTCGAGCGAGCTCGCCGACTTTCAGAGTCTGCTGACTGCGGAAGGCGTCGAGCTGGAATGGCCGGAGCTGCGCCCGGTTTAATTATAAATCTATTAACGAGGTGAGGAATCCATGAGCGGTACTGTCAGAATCGGCGTAATCGGTTCGGGCTCGATTTCGGAAATGCATTTCGGATCCTATAACAAAAATAAAACCGCGGAAATCGTCGCCGTCTGCGATTTGAACGAAGAGCGGGCGAAGGCCAAAGCGGAGAAATATAACATCCCTCACGTATACACGGATTACCGGGATCTTCTGGCTAATCCGGACATAGATGCGGTAAGCGTCTGTACCTGGAACAATTCCCATGCGGAAATCAGTATTGCGGCGCTGCGAGCCGGCAAACATGTGCTTTGCGAAAAACCGCTGAGCAAAACGTTGGAGGAGGCGCTTGCCGTGGAGCAAGCCGTCAAGGATTCCGGCAAGACGCTCCAGGTCGGATTTGTCCGCCGCTATGCTTCCAATACAAGAATCGTAAAGTCGTTTGTCGATAACGGGGAGCTTGGGCCCATCTATTACGCCAAGGCTTCCTGTATCCGCAAGCTAGGCAATCCCGGTGGCTGGTTTGCCGATAAGGAGCGGTCTGGCGGCGGCCCGCTGATCGACATCGGCGTTCACGTGATCGATCTTTGCTGGTATTTGATGGGCAGACCGAAAGTAAAGTCCATTAGCGGAAATACGTACAACCGGCTAGGTAATCGTTCGAATATTAAAAATTTGAAATTTTATAAAGCGGCCGACTACAATGCCGAGCTGAATTCCGTTGAGGATATGGCCAATGCGCTGATCCGGTTCGAGAATGGCGCTTCGCTGCTGGTGGATGTCAGCTTCACCCTGCATGCCAAGCAGGATGAGCTGACCGTCAAGCTTTTCGGCGAGAAGGGCGGCGTCGAGCTCGAGCCGGAGCTGACGCTGATTATGGAGAAATATGATACCATTCTGAACGCGACGCCGCAGATCGACAATCTTTCCTTCGAATTCGTTCAAGGGTTCCAGGACGAAATCGACTACTTCATTGAAGTATGCCAGGGCAAAAAGACGACGCTAAGCCCGGTGCAGGACGGCGTAGAGATGATGAAAATGCTGTGCGGCGTATACGAATCCGCCGCGCAGGGCCGGGAAATCTGGTTCGAGTAGATTCGATATGCTGCAATCTATCCCGTAAGGAGACAGTCATCCTGTTTCTTTACGGGCTATTGCCGTTCTATCGAGAAGCCTCTTAGTTGAAAACGCTTTATTTTATATTATGCGGTGCAACCTATTGATACGTTCTGTAACCGTTAATAAAATATGAATAACATAGATGAGAGGAGGACATCCATCATGGGCGACCAATCGGAACCCCGGCTGGAGAAATACGACAATCAAATGGCGGCGACGCCGGCTGTTCATGAGCAAAGCGAGGAAATGGATCTTTGCTGGCATGATCCCGCCGGCATGCCGTTTCGCTTAGAAGGATTTGCTTGGTTTCATCAGGATCGTCTCTACCGGCGTCTGCCGCTGCAGCCGAGCGAGCCGATTCCCGAGGCTGTCAACTGGCTGGCCAACCATACGGCAGGCGGCCAAATCCGGTTTATGACGGATTCCGATGTGATCTACATCAAGGCACAGCTGCTGAAGAGAGCCGATATGTACCATATGGCACCGACCGGACAATGCGGGTTTGACTGCTATGCGGGCGTCTTCGGCGAGCAGCAATTTGCGGGAACGGCGGCTTTCGCTCCGCATGAAGACAGCTATACGGCGCTGCTGCATCGGGACAAGCGGCGGCGGCTGCGCTTGATTACGATTTATTTCCCTTTATATCAAGCCGTCAAGGAGGTGTCTATCGGTTTGCGAGCCGGCGCTTCGCTTATGGCGCCACCGCCGTTCGACGACGAGGGGAGAGTCATCGTGTACGGCACCTCGATTACGCAAGGGGCTTGCGCGTCGCGGCCGGGGATGGCTTATCCCAGCCAGCTTAGCCGGCGCGTGAATCTGGAGTTTTTGAATCTTGGATTCTCAGGCAGCGGCAAGGGAGAGCCGGAGATGGCCCGAATGCTTG
This sequence comes from Paenibacillus nanensis, assembly GCF_003583765.1. Lineage (GTDB taxonomy): Bacteria > Bacillota > Bacilli > Paenibacillales > Paenibacillaceae > Pristimantibacillus > Pristimantibacillus nanensis. The sequence continues at coordinate 54,446 of NZ_QXQA01000015.1, read as the reverse complement.
CGCAGATCGACAATCCCGCTTGTCTCGTGCTGGATTACGAAGCCAATTGCGGTGGGCTCGCTAAGCTGCAGGAAACACTGCCGTCCTTCATCTCGATCTACCGCGAGAAGCACCCCAAAGTGCCGATACTCCTTATATCCCGCATCTTGCCTCCAAGTATCGACTGGGATGAAGAGCTGAAGCTTGAGCTGGAGGAGCGCCGGGCGTTTCAGCAGTCGCTGGTGGAGGAGCTCGCGCGGCAGGGCGATGACCGGCTATTTTTCCTGGATGGCGGCAAGCTGCTCGGCAGCCGTTACGGGGACAGTACGGTTGACGGCGTTCATCCGACCGACTTCGGCTTTGTCCAAATGGCGGACGCGATATTGCCCGAACTGAGAAGATGCCTCGAAATCGGATCGTAAAAGGGGAGACGGCGATATAGCCGAATCATCCGGGCTTTACAGCTAAATAGACGGAGGGGGTACTTATGAAGCGCAACAAATTGATTTTTGTTCATGCTTTAATCATCTTGACTTCCTGTATGGCCGCAGGCTGCGAACCGCTGGATAAGGACGTGCAGGCTGAGCAGAGCCGAGTCCCGATCTCCATGGTCATTAACGACCTGGGCATGGTGTTCCCCGAAGGCCTGGATGAGAACGATAACCCCTATATCCATTACATAGAAGAGGAGACCGGACTGGATTTGCGAGTAAGCATTCCGCCTCAGGAGGTTTACGAGGAAAAGCTGAATGTTATTATGGCTTCCCGCAACCTGCCCGATCTGATTCACAGCTACAATCCGGTATGGTACGACGAATACGTCAAAAAAGGCGCTTTTCTTCCGCTGGACGATTACATTAACGAGTTCGGACCGGATCTCCAAACGTACATTCCCGAAGAAGCTTGGGAACGCATGCGTTATAACGGCCACATTTACGCCATCCCCAGCCTGACGGAGGTGCAGGGCATCGAGCTCATGTATGTGCGCAAGGATTGGCTGGACAATTTGGGGCTCGCCCCCCCGCAAACGCTGGACGAATACTACGAAGTGATTAAGGCCTTTGCCAAAAACGATCCCGACCGCAACGGACTGCATGATACTATGGGTCTTATCCTTACGGAAAATATGGGGCGAACCGCTCCGTTTTTCGGCGCCTTTGGGGTACAGCTGAATTCATGGCTCGAACGGGATGGGAAGCTGGTGAACGGTAGCACGCTTCCCGAAACGAAGGAGGCGCTCGCTTTCCTCGCTAAGCTGTATCGCGAAGGGCTGGTGGACCCGGAATTTCCGCTTAACCGCAACAGCGTATTTATCGAAAAGATCGAAAACGGCAGGGTCGGCATGTTCTCCGCCGCATGGTATGATACGCGCGGCCCCATTGCGCTTAACAAAAAGAAAGATCCGAATGCGGAATGGATTGCGCTGGAATATCCCGTCGGACCAAAAGGCTACAGCGGCGTGTATGATACCGATTTGATACGCGGCTTCAATGTCGTGCCTGCGGGGACAACGCATCCCGAAGAGGTCATTAAGCTGCTCAACTTTATAGCAGGCAAAGGAAGAGAGACTTTGAAATTCGGCTTCCAGAACGAGATTTGGACCATGCAGGACGGCAAGATGGTGACCAATTTCGCCGAGCACGACAAGCATTTGTACCGCGGCATTTATCAGGCTCTCGTAGACGTGATTGATCCCAAGATGGCGAAGGCTAGATTGGATTCGCTCGGCGACTTTCACCTGTACGAAAATTTGCAAATCATCGAGCGGAATTTGATCCGCAATCAGTTTTTCGGCACGCCGACGCCCGCCATGAGCAAATATGCCGGACATCTCGAGGATCTGCAGCAAATTTTTACGGAAATTGTGATGGGCATTGTTCCTTTAGACGAGTTCGACGCTTTTGTGGAGCGGTGGTATATGGAAGGGGGAGCGGAAATTACAGATGAAGTGAATGCGTGGTATGCCGAGCGGCAGAAGGGAGGGGCGAGTCCATCACCATGAGAAATCCCGTGCAGTGGTTCCGAGAGCTCTTCCCCCGAAAAATCCAATTTCGGCTAACCTGTTATTTCCTGCTGATCTTGCTGCCGCTTGTCATTGTCAGTCTATTTGCCGTTGAACGCTCGCGCATCATCCTGCACGATCAAGCGGTGGAACGGTCGGAAGCGGTGCTGGGCTCGGCCATGGACTATATAGACTTGACACTTCAAAATGTCGAGGAGATCTCGACGCTGATTGCGACGGATCCCGCGTTTATCGACCTTCTGGCGGCGAGCGGCGAGGAATTGTCGCCCAAATCGATTGTGGAGTTCTCGCGGCTATTGGAGGAGCTGTCCAATGTCAATTCCATTAATCATATCGTGTCGCAAATATCGCTGTACCACCAGCCCTCCCATATGATGATTTCCACCCATTATGGGGGACGCCGGCTGGCTTCGCCGGAGCAGCAGCAATGGCTGGAAAATACGGCAATTACAAGCGGAACGGAAATTACTTATGTGCTCGCCGAAGATCCGATTGCCGGGGATGAGACGTTCGGAGATTTGGTCCATACGGACAGCGTGTCGCTCATGCGCACGATGGATCTTTATAATACCAAACGTCGTGCGGATATCGTTATCATCACGCTCGACGAGAGCAAGCTGACGAGATTGATGAAGTCGCTTCTTCCATCTCCCTCGGCGACTATTTATTTATATAGCGATTACGGCAAGCTGATTGCCGGTACGGGCAATCAAGAAGGAACGGACCATATCTTGGCTTATGGAGACAGTGTGCCCGGCTCGACGAAAACAACGGACGGTAAAATAACGGTATCGATCGATTCCCCGTATTCCAAGTGGCGGCTTACGCTTGTTCAGCCGGTGAAAGAGCTCTATGCCCAAACGGATCAACTGCAGCTGTACACGGTTGGCATTATCGTCATCAGCGTGCTGCTCGCCATAGGCATTTCATGGATCGTCTATATCGGCATCGCTTCACCTGTCGATAAGCTATACAAAGGGATGAAACGGCTAGGGACCGGGAATATGAACGTACAGCTGCCGAACAAGCGGCAGGACGAACTGGGGTATTTGACGGAAGCGTTCAACAGGATGGTCGTGAACCAGCGGCGCTTAATCGAGGAGCATTATGAGCAGCAGCTCAGATTGGCCAAGACGGAGCTTAATTTTTTGCAGTCGCAGATCAATCCGCATTTTCTGTACAACACGCTTGATTCCATCAACTGGACAGCCAAAAACTACGAGGCGGACGAGATCAGCGAGATGGTGCTTAATTTGTCCCGCTTTTTCCGTCTCAGTCTGAATAAAGGCAAGGAAGTCTTCACGATTGATGAGAGCATCTCTCATCTCCATTACTACATTCGCATCCAGCAAATACGCTTCTTGGACAGCTTCACGGTACAATACAACATTCAAGAGGAAAGCCGCTCGGTGCCGATCATGAAGCTGCTGCTCCAGCCGCTGGTCGAAAACGCGATTCTGCATGGCATGGAGGGCAAAACGGAAGGCGGCATGCTCATGATCTCCAGCTGGATCGAGAAGGGGGAAACCGTCCATATCGAAGTTCGGGACAATGGCGACGGCATGTCCGAGGAGCGCGTGTCCTACATACGGCAGGAGCTGGAGCGTCTCAGCCGGTCCGACTACGACCTCTTTTCGCTTGAGGAGGAGTACAAAGATTTGTTCGGCCTCCGCAATGTTGTAACAAGGCTCAAGCTGTATTACGGCGAAGGCGCAGGGCTTGCCATCGGCAGCGTCAAGGGGGAAGGTACTTCGGTTATCGTCACGCTGCCGCTTGCGCGATGCAAGGAAGGCTTCCGCGCGCCGGAACGGCAAACATGGGATAAAGGGGAGAGATCCGCATGAATTTGATCATTGTCGAGGATGAGATTCGTCTGCGCCAGGGGCTTGCGAACAACATCCCTTGGGAAGAGCACGGGATCGAGGTTGTCGGCTTGGCCGCGAACGGCGTTGAAGCGCTGCGTCTGGCGGAGAGGAAACGGCCGGACATTATGCTGATCGATGTGCAGATGCCGGAGATGGACGGGCTGACGCTCGCGCGCAAGCTGAGAGAGCGTCCGGAGTACGGCTCCATGCTTAAGCTGATCATTTTAAGCGGTCATGACAATTTCGGATATGCGCAAGACGCTATGGCTCAAGGCGTGTCGCAATATTTGCTGAAGCCGGCCGCCGAGGACGAGATATTGGCGGCGGTGCTGGAGGCTGCCCGCCAGCTTCGCGCGGAAATGGAACGGTGGCGGGAGCAGTCGGAGCTGAAGGTCAAATGGCAGGAGCATTTGCCGCATTTGCAAAGCGGATTTTTCCAGCAATGGACGGCAGGCGTCTATGAAACGGAGGAGGTGCTGAACAAATGCAGGGAGTACCAAATTGGGCTGTCTGAGCGGGACCGGATCGCCGTTGCGCTTGTAGATGTCGACTCTTCTCCGCAAGAGGAGGTTCGGTTTAAGGCGGAAAATGCGCCGATGCGGCATTTCTCGCTCCAATGCTTGGCGAAGGAGCTGCTGCCCGCTCCATCATGCTGGGTTTGTCCGGACCGTCATGGCTATACGCTTCTTGTTTTTACGCTGCCTCCGGAGGATAACGAGGACGATTTTGCCTTGCGGGTGCAGGCATCGGTGATGCAGCTGCTCTCCCGGGCTCGGGAGACGCTGGACTTAACCGCAAGCGCCGGTATTTGCTCCGGCGCCGGCAGCGTCGGAGAGATGAGCGAATTGTACGCTCAAGCCTTTCGCGCCTTGCAGGAACGAATCGTGTACGGGCATGATATTGTCATTCCTTACCGCGAGCAAGAACGGAAGCAGCAAGGCGTGCGGTCGCAGCCGGCGCTGGAGAAGGCGCTCGAGATTGCCCTCGAATTGGCCGATGAGACGAAAGCGCTCGAAGCGCTGCAGGACCTATGCGACAAAAGCCTCGAGCCGGCCGAATCCGCCGAAGAGGTGCACGAGGCCGTGCTTTACTTGAGCAGCTTGTTTATCCGCATGATCCAGAAGCAGGGCTGGATGATCAAGGACGTGGCGGGAGATGATACGGCCTTCTTCGGAAATGTCAGGCTGCTGACCAGCAAGGAGCATACGCGCGCTTGGCTGGCGCGAAACGTAGCCCATATTTGCGCGTATTTGCAGCGCCAGCGGAGATTGACCAGCAACGGGCTCATTCGCTCCATTCTAGCGATTGTCGATCAGGAAATAGACCGGGATATAACGCTGCATACGGTGGCGGACCGGCTCTTCGTCAACTCGTCGTACGTTAGCCGGTTGTTCAAGCAGGAGACGGGCGTATCGTTCTCCGCCTATGTGCTGGAGCGTAAGATGGAGCGGGCCAAAGCCGTGCTGCAGGAAGGCGGAAAGGTGTACGACGCGGCGCGGCTGGTCGGCTATAGAGATGTCAGCTACTTTACCAAAGTATTTCGAAAGTACTGGGGAATCACCCCCGGCGGCATTAAGGCGTAACTATACCTGACATATAAATAACGCCATTTATAATCCTGAAACGCTTTCATTTGGAAAGCGGTTCGGGATTTTTTGTTATACGCTCCAAAACCGACATCAAAGTACCAAAAAGAGTAATGGCTGTACCCTATAAACCCTCGCAAATCGGGACTAAAATTTGAGATAGAAAGCAGCAAACCGAGGGGGGATCGCATGAAAAGCGCGTCGGCGAAACGGGGATATTTCGCGAAACTGGCTACTGATCTGAAGCGGGACTGGGATTTATACGCATTGCTGATACCCGGCGTGTCGCTTCTTCTGTTATTCAAATACGCTCCGATGTACGGCATTACGATCGCATTCAAGGATTTCAACATCTTTGACGGTTACGCCGCAAGCCCTTGGGTAGGGTGGAAGCATTTTGCCAAGCTGTTCAGCTCGCCCGACTTCCTGCATGTGTTCGAAAATACGGTGATCATCAGCTTTTTGAAAATCGGCATTCTTTTCCCGTTACCCATTGTTATAGCCCTTATGCTGAATGAACTGAGGCTGATGCTGTTTAAACGCGTCGTGCAGACCGTCATTTATTTGCCTCATTTCTTGTCCTGGGTTATCGTCAGCGGCTTATTTATCGATTTGCTGTCCAGCAACGGCGGTCTCGTGAACAAGGCGCTTACGGCGCTCGGCATGGAGCCGATCTCCTTCTTCCTCGATAACAGCGTTTTCCGAGGCGTGCTTATTACGTCGGCGGGCTGGAAGGAGACAGGCTGGAGCACAATCGTCTACCTCGCGGCTTTCGCCACCATCGATCCCGGTCTGTACGAAGCGGCGAAGATCGACGGGGCGGGAAGGATGAGGCAGCTTTGGCACATTACGCTGCCCGGCATCGCTCCAATCATTCTCTTGATGTTCATCCTGCGCCTGGGGAGCATTCTGGAAGCCGGGACCGAACAAATTCTCGTGATGTACAATCCCACCGTCTACAAAGTATCCGATGTTATCGGGACGTATGTGTACCGGATGGGGATCGGCAATCAAGACTACAGCTTTACAACAGCCGTCGGCGTGTTCGAATCCGTCATCGCGTTTACGCTTGTCATCGCGGGCAACGCGCTCAGCCGGAAATATTTGCAGCGAGGCATCTGGTAATGGGAGGGGAGTGAGGCTATGTCTTTAAAACAGACGTTTTCGGAAAAGCTGTTCAACGTTTTCAACTATACGTTTTTTATTCTGCTCGGATTTTCGACGCTGCTTCCCTTTATTAACTTGATCGCCAAGTCGCTCAGCAGCGAATCAGCCGTCATATCCGGGAAGGTGAACCTGCTGCCGGTTGGCTTTCAGATGGGAACCTACCGTTATGTGCTGGAGAACGACATGTTTTTGAACGCCTTAAAAACGTCTGTCTTGCTTGCCATCGTAGGCACAGCAGTAGGTTTGTTCGTGACAACGATAACGGCGTATCCCTTATCCCGCGTTCAGCTTAGGGGGAGGAAATGGCTGCTGCTGATGTTCATTTTTACGATGCTGTTCAGCGGAGGGCTAATCCCGACTTATCTGCTTATGCAGGAGCTTGGCTTGATTAACAAACTGCCGGTGCTTTTCCTGCCAGCGGCCATCAACGTTTTTAATATGCTCATCATCAAAAACTATTTCGAAGGACTTCCTGATGGTCTTGAGGAGTCTGCGAAGATCGACGGAGCGAGCAACGTCCGGATCCTGTTTTCCATCATCCTGCCGCTGTCGTTGCCGGTATTGGCGACCATCGCTTTGTTTTTCGCCGTCGCATTCTGGAACGATTATTTCACGGCGATGATTTACATCACCGACCAGGATTTGAAGCCGCTGCAGCTGTTCCTGAAGGAGCTGTTGGTATCGTCCAGCGGCGAATTTCTGAAGGACAATGTGGATGCGGCGCTTAACACGACACCGCAGTCGATTCAAGCCGCTTCAATCCTGCTGGCGACGCTTCCGATTCTATTCGTTTATCCGTTCCTGCAAAAATATTTTGTCAAAGGCGTGCTTCTCGGTTCAGTCAAAGGCTAAAAGAAGGCTTATGAGAGGCGGTGATGCTGCTAGGAAGTCCAGTCAACGGGTCTGCCGTTCAATAGTTGGCTTGATCACAAAATCGGGAGGTTAATCTATGAGAAAAAATTCGGTATTAGCCCTAATCGCCGCGTTTACGCTCACGCTTGCCGCATGCAGCGGCGGCGGAAACAATGCGCCATCCTCGTCGCCATCGCCATCCGCCAGCGCGAATTCCGAAGCGTCCGCAACGCCGGACGCTGGGAACGACGGCGGCGAGAAGCCTGAGCTGACGATGCTCATGCAGTACGGCCTGTTCGACCCTAACCAAGATCCGGTAAGCAAATTCATTACGGAAGCGACGGGTTATCCCATTAAATACGAGATGCTTCCTGCCGAGAACGCCGACGAAAAGCTGAACTTGATGGTAGCTAACAAACAAAATTTCGACCTAATGAAGCTGGGAGCCGCCCAATTCTACAAGCTGGCAACCGAGGGCGCGCTCGAGCCGCTCGACGAGCTGATCGAGCAGCTTGGACCGAATATCAAAGCCGCGATCAAAGACGATTCATGGGGAAGCGCAATGATTGACGGCAAGATTTATGCCATCCCGGAAACGGGTTCCGGCATCAGCGTCGGCGAGGAGCTGGTCGTCCGTCAGGACTGGATGGATGAGCTGGGACTGCAGCATCCGACGAACCCCGATGAGCTGTATGAAGTGCTGAAGGCGATCAAAGAAGCGAAAAACATCGTTCCGCTTACGGGAACGAAGGATTCCATCTACGGCGATATTGCAACCGCCTTCGGCGTTGTCAATGAGTGGAACGACATCGACGGCAAGCTTGTACATAAAGCGGAGCTTCCGGAGATGAAGCAATTTTTGGCCTATATGAACAAGCTTTACAGCGAAGGCCTGCTTGATTCCGAAATGCCGATCAATACTAGCGCGAAGGCGATCGAGAAGTTCTCGAGCGGCAATGCGGCGATGTATAAGCTGGCTTGGTGGAGCGCGTCGAGTGCGGAAGCCGCTCTTAAGCAGAACTTCCCCGAAGCGAAGATCGGTATCATTCCTTACTTGAAGAGCAGTAACGGCGAAGCGAAGGTTGGCGTCAATCTCGCGACGACTTGGTTCATTGCGGTGCCGAAGGTGTCGAAGCTGAAGGAGGATGCGATCAAGCTGATCGACGCCAAGCTGGAGAAGGACACGTTCAAGGGACTGGCGATCGGTCAGGAAGGCGTCCATCATGAGCTGAAGGACGGCAAATATTATCCGATCCTGCCCAAGTTCAATGATGATCTGACGAATGCAAGCGTATTCATGACCGGCGTTGACGAGCACAACTATCCGACGTATTGGCAAGCGCGCGTCCGTAAGGATCCGGTCCTGCAATCCTATTATGAAGCGTTCCAGGCGAACGCAGCGAACACAACGATCGTGGTGGATCCGATGTCTACAGCGCCGCCGATCGACGCGGTTTCCCGCAATAAACAGAAGCTTACCAAGCTGCTGGACGATCAAGTGCTGATGTACATTGCCGGATCGGAGAGCATCGACAATTACGACACGTTCCTGGCCAAGTGGAAAGCAGAAGGCGGGGAGGAGTACGTCAAGGCCGCGAACGACTGGTATCAATCAACGAAGCAGTAACGCGAGTCATCGGCAGTTTTACGAGTCATCCTAGAGCACTTCGGCAAAAAAGCGGCCGCGCGGGCGCGGCTGCTTGTTTGCCAAGCGACTTCAAGCAGAACCAATCTGGTTAAGGATGGTGGATGATTTGACAAAGCGTTTTTTTAGGTTATGCAGTTTATGGCTTGTCCTCGCTTTACTTGCGACATCGCTGCCGCAGCTTGCATTTGCAGCGGAGGGCGAAGCGTTGGCGCCGGGGGGAGAGCTTGCTCCGCTTGCCGCTAACGGTACGGTGTATCTGGTCTCGCAGGACGGCGGAACAGAGCTTGCCGTTCAATATGTGAACGAGAATGTCGACGCTCCGCCGCAAAAAAGCAATTATATATCCTTGTTCACAAGCGGCGCGGGAGTGACGAATACCGATAACGTCAACGAAGTTTTTGTCAAGCAAAGCAATCTCGCATTGGAGGTGGATCATACCGGCCTTATTAAGAAGGTGCACGGTCCGAGCCCGGAGTTAGGCAGCAATGGAAAGCCTGCCTCCTGGGAAGCCAGTCACCGGGTAACAATACCGGAAGGAGGCTATGTGGTGCTGGCCAGCGATTCCGACTGGTCGACATCGCAATACCGGAAGCCGGTTTACGAGCATTTCAAAACGGGGGATGTCATAACGTTGATGAGGGACGGAGCTGCTGTTAGCGCCGATGATTTTCTGAACGTGCAGCCAGGGCTGGCTTTAACTTCGCCTGCAGCGGATGCCGTGAGCGTTACGGTACCTGTCTATGAGTTGAAGGGCACGATTCTTAATTTTAGACCGGACCAAGGCTTGCGGGTTACGGTTAACGACACCGATACACAGCTTGGCAGCACCGGAAGCTTCGCTCGTACGCTCTCCTTGGCAGAGGGAGGCAATGAAGTGACGGTGAAGCTGTGGCGGGAACAAACGGAGCTGTCGGCCAAGACGGTGGTCATTACTTACGACAGGGCCGGCCAGGTCGGTGACTATATCGAAGTAGAAGCGGCTCCGATCGATATTACCATTTCGCTTGAAGGACCTCGCAAAGAGATAACGGTTATGGATGTGGCTCCTGCGGAGGCAGGGGTAGCCGATTTCGTTGGCTTGTACACCCGCAATTACGGCACCGTACTGACAGTTCCCGCCACAAGCGTAGCCGTGCAGGTTGGGCCGGACAGCAAAGTGACGCATGTCGTCAATCCATCCATCGGCGGCAATCCGCCGGCCTGGAGCGGCCCGACGGAGCTGGATATTCCGGAAGGCGGCTATGTGCTGTACGCGCAGGATTCCTCCTATGCGAACAATATGATCAAACGGTATTTAGCCACCTACTTCAAAGTCGGCGATGCGATAAAGCTCCGCAAGAACGGAGATGTGGTTCCAGTCTCCGAGCTGATGGGCGACAACGGTTTATTGGTGAGAATGAGCCTGGACAATTATGACATGTACACCGAAACAAAGGATTCGACCACGATATCCGGAAAGCTTAGCAATCTGGAAGAAGATGCCGTTACGCAGCTGAAAGTGAATGGCGCGGAGGTGCCTTTTGCGGCGGATGGTGCTTTCTCTTATGAGCTTCCGCTGGAGGCTGGCGTAAACTACGCGAAGGTCGAAGTCACCAAAAACGGGATCCTGCAGCAGCAAAGAGATCTGGTGATCTACGCGCGCCCCGGCTTTGTAGGGGAGAAACAGGTCATTCTGTGGGTGGATCAGGCGTCCAATGCGAAGAAATTCCAGACGAGCGACAACGTGTACCAGTTCTTGAAAAAGGCAAAGGACAGCGGCGTAACGGATATCGCTTTCGACGTCAAAGGCGTGGAAGGGTTCGTGTCTTATAAAAAAGCCACTTTAACCGGAAGGCCGTATGTCAGCGAAATTAAGGCTTCGGGCAAAGCGGGTGCGAGTCCCGAGCTGGATCTGCTGCAGGAGTTTATCGATCATGGACATGCGCTGGGCCTCAAAATCCATGCGGCGATCAACGATTTCGCAGAGGGCTCCATCGCCAGCCAAGAGTTTGCGGTTCTGAACGATCATCTGGACTGGGAAGAGCGGGTATATAAGCATCAGGACGGCGGCGTCATCAAGCGTCTTCGGGAGAGCTCGGCACAAGGTCTGGTTGCATTCGTAAATCCAGCCAATGATGAAGTGCGGGCGTTCCAGCTGGACACATACCGTGAAGTCATCCAAAACTATGACGTGGACGGCGTTATTCACGACCGCGGACGGTACGATAACGAAACGGCGGACTTCAGCGACGAGACCCGCGCCAAGTTCGAGGCGTATTTGGCCGGCAAAGGGAAGACGCTTACGGCATGGCCGCAGGACGTGTTCCGCTACGAGGGCACAACTCGCGTGAACGGACCGCTTATCAACGAATGGTGGGAGTTCCGTTCCGGTGTGATCAAGAGCTTTTTTGGAGAAGTAAAAGAGATGGTGGACGCGTACGAGGAGCAGTCGGGAAAAGCAATCGAAGTTTCCTCTTATGTCGGTTCCTGGTTTGAAACCTACTATTTGAACGGCGTCCATTGGGGAAGTCCGAACTTCCGCTACGATGAGCGGCTAGGGCTGGGTGACGCTTACGTGTATACGGACGATTACTACAAGAACGGTTATATCGAGCATCTCGACTTCCTTATGATCGGCGCTTATCAGGAAACGGGGCCGCAAGTGGAGAAGTATATCACGTTAGGAAATATCGTTACGAATGGAGAAATTCCGCTGTACGCGGGAATCGCGATGAATAATGTGCAGGAGCCGGAGCTCCAGCGTGAAATTTTCCAGTCCGGCCTTCGGAATTCGAACGGCTTGATGCTGTTCGACGCGTCGCAAGTCAACTGGCCGGTCATCGCGGCTTCGCTGAAGGATCAAGTGTACGTCAAGGATTATCAGCTTGGATTAAGTCTTCCGGCCCAGCCAGAGCAATTTTTGGAAGCGAATTACTTCGACATCAATCTGGTTGAGGGAGACATCAACGTATTTTCGGAAAACTACGGTCCAACGAGCGGCGGCGGAAGATACAATGTGGAGGTCGTCGTGAACGGAGACGGCGAAGTGACCGCGATGCCGAACCGTAATCAAGCCATCACTTGGAACTGGGCCGTGCTGGACGATACAAACAGCGCCATTCCTGCAGGCGGCTTTGTTATATCGACGCTGGATCCTTCCGGCACGAGGACGAATCGTCAGCTAGTCGCTAACGCCTACCAAATTGGCGATACCGTAAAATCGGCGATGCTGAAAGGCTACCTGCAATATGAGGGCATGCAGACGACAAGCAGCTCCGTCGAGATTCGAGGTCAAGCGGAAGTCATCGGCAGCGGAACGGCGGAAGTAAGGGTGAACGGCGTTAAGGTTCCTGCATTGAGCGCAGAAGGGTACTTCTCTTCGGTTGTCCCTCTCGCGCTTGGAGCCAATACGGTTAAGATCGAAATTTACGTGGACGATTACAAGACAAATGAAAAATCGGTTGTTATTACAAGAAATAGCGGCGGCAGCCCTGCTCCGGGTCCAATTGGTACACCGCAGCCTGAACGGGCAAAGCTGGAGTGGGAGACAGGAGCGAACGGCGACAGAACTGCGTTACTTCGCATCAATAAGGACCGAATGGTTGAGGAGCTGGGACAATTAAAGGGCAAGGATGAATCCGATCAGATCTTGGGCTATTCCGTCGGTGAAAGTGACATCGGCGACGCGTTAAGCGTCAGGGCTGTTGTGCCAACGGAAGGTATTGCTCAGGCGCTGTCCGTGCTTCCGGACGGATTAATTGAGCTGGAAACTCCGTTTGGAGCATTCCGCTTGCCTGTTAAAGGATTAGTTGATGCTCTAGAAGATGCGGAAACGGGAAGCCAGCTGCATATCGGATTGCGAGCAGCGGCGCTTACATCTGAGGCAGCGGAACAGCTCGCCTCGCAAGGCGGTTCCCTGCATGGAAGGCTTGCGCTCGCTCTCAAGCTGGAATTGGTATCTAGCGATGGCAAGCAAACGGAGTCTGTCGAGTCTTTCGCCGGTCTTTTTGGCGAATTGCTGTTGAATGCCGATACGAATAAATCGGTGACGGTGGCTAGCGGCGAAAGCTCGGCGAGTAAAGCCGGTCAACGATTGACAGCGATCTCGATTAATGCCGAGACAGGAGCTCCTGCTTTTGTTCCAGCGCGGTTTATTGCTGGCGAAAACGGTGTTCAGGGCAAGCTGCTTATCACGGGGAACGGCTTGTACGGTCTGGCTGAGATCGACAAAAGCTTTGCGGATATGCAAGGCCACTGGGCGGAGGATGACGTGACGCTACTTGCAGGCAAGCTGCTCGTACAAGGCTCGCCGGAAGGGGGCTTCGCGCCTGAAGATGAAGTGTCGCGTGCGGAGTTTGCGGCATTGCTGACGCGGGCGCTCGGCTTGCGGCAAGTTGAAGGGGACGCGCCTCCACTGTTCAAAGATGTGCATGCGGATGATTGGTTCGCGGAAGAGGTTGCCGCAGCTGCCGACGCTGGCTTGATTCGGGGATTCGAGGATGGCGAGTTCCGTCCCGATGCCGTTATTACCCGGGAGGAAATGAGCGTTATGCTGATGCGGGCTCTACAAGCGGCAGGCATAGACACGGCTTCGCTTATCGAGGATGCCGATTTAGCGGAAACATCAGGCGCTTCCGATTGGGCTGACCTTTCGGATTGGGCGGCCGATGCGGCCTTGGTCGCCGTAGAGACGGAGCTGATGACGGGCCGCTCGGGTGGCCGCTTCGATCCGCATGCTCCGACGAGCCGCGCAGAAGCCGCCGTTGTGCTGAAACGTCTGCTTCAGTACGTCGGATATATCAATTAACAGGAGAATAGAAAAAGCAAGAAAGCCGGAGGTGTTGCGCTATGCGCAGGCCTCCCGGCTTTTTTTGCATGGGATGTCGAAATGTTAACTTAAGTTAATTCCCAACCTCTGCCGGGCGTGCTACGATAGAGGGCGGACTACAATCGGAAGCGGGCAAATGAGAGGGAGATTCACATGCGGCGAATGGGGAAATTATTACTTTGTTTCATTGTATTATTCGGAGTCGTTGGCTTCTCGCAAGGATGGCAACAGCCGATTTATGCGAGCGGCGGCTTACAAGTTATTTATGACGGAAATGGACATACAAGCGGGGCTGTGCCGGTAGATGCCGGCGCCTATCAGTCGGGAGATACCGTCGCCATATCCGGAAACAGCGGTAAGCTTGTAAAAGAAGGGTTTGAATTTGTCGGTTGGAACACGTCTGCAGACGGCACGGGGACGACTTATAGTTCAGGCACTGTCTTTGCGATAGGTACCGAGAGCGTAACGTTGTATGCGAAATGGGCGGCGGATACGCCGAGCGTCTGGAAAAACTTGAATTCCAGCGAAATAACGCCGAGCAGGGTCAGTTTCGTTTCTATCGATGTTGATAATGGAACACCCTATTTTGCTTTTTTGGATTTCGCTCAGCACGATGGTAAAGCAACGGTAAAGAAGTATATCGACGGGATGTGGAAAACGGTCGGTATGCCTGGTTTTACGCCCGACATAGCCCATTATTTAGATATGGTTGTTGAGGACGGTACTCCTTATGTTGGCTTCTCGGACCCTACGCACGAGGGGAAGATGACCGTCATGCGGTATAATGGGGCCGAATGGGAGACGGTTGGCACGCCTGGGTTTTCGACAAGCATGGGGACCTATAACTCGATATTTGTCGAGGCAGGTATTCCATACGTCGCATATACAGATGTGAGCACCAGTAAAATGGCTGTTAAAAGATTCGTTGACGGCACATGGGAGGATCTTGGCGCTCATAATGGATTTACCCCGGGACAAGCATTGCTCGCTTCCCTTTATGTGGACAATGGGATTCCGTATGTGGCGTATGAAGACAGGGCCAAGGAGTTCAAAATTACGGTGCAAAAATTCGATGAGAGCACTGGTAGTTGGATGAGCGTAGGCGCTTCCGGTCCGTCTGGCAGCATAAGGGGCAGTTATCCATCCCTTTATGTAGTGGATGAAATACCGTATGTCTCTTATTCAGAAACCGATAACCGATACAAAATGGCCGTTAAGAAATTTAACGGCTCGGAATGGGAGGATGTCGGGACCCCTAATTTTAACGGAGGCGGCCTAGGACAATCATCCTTACACATTGAGCAGGGAATTCCCGTCCTTGCTTATCAAGATTCAGGCGCCAAAGCGACAGTGCGGCGATACGTCAACGGGCAATGGGAGGTTGTAGGAACATCGAATTTTTCAAAAGGCGCGGCGATGTATTTGTCAGCGGCTGTTGACGGCAACCGTCTGTATGCGGCATACGGCGATCGCGGCTCGAATGATATTCCAACTGTTATGCGGTATACGTTCCCGGCTATCGGCGCTCTCGACGATTTGACCATGCAGGAGCTAACTGCGCATTACCCAGCAGGTACCCAGGAAACGAAAACGGTAACGGTTACCCGAACAGGAATGATAAACCTCTCGAATGTGACTGCAGTGATCGGCGGTGTGAACGCGGACGCCTTTTCGATTACGCAGCCCGCTTCCACTAGGCTGGACTTGACGACGCCATTCACGACGTTCTCGGTTAAAGCAAACGATGACTTGGCTGCCGGCCATTATGAGGCGACCATTACGGTCAAGGCAGACCAAATGACTGGTGTCACGTTTCAGGTTACACAGACCGTACAACCAGCGCCGACTTATTCGGTCACGTATGACGGGAACGGAAGCACGGGCGGAGTCGTTCCGATAGATAGCAATGCTTATGAGCAGGGGATGAATGTTACGGTCGCAGGTAATAGCAGCCAGCTCACAAAGACCGGACACACCTTTGCAGGTTGGAACACGGCAGCGGACGGAAGCGGCACGAAATATAATGGCGGCGATACATTTGCAATGCCAAATGATGACGTAACGTTATTTGCAATGTGGATGTTGAATCCGACCTATTCGGTAACTTATGACGGGAACGGAAGTACTGGCGGCACCGTCCCTGCAGATAACAACGCTTATGAGCAAGGCGTAACCGTCACAGTTGCAGGTAATAGCGGCCAACTGACGAGGGCTGGTCACACGTTCGTTGGCTGGAACACGGCAGCTGACGGAAGCGGCACGGACTACGCAGGCGGCGAAACATTTACAATGCCAGCCGACAACGTAACGCTGTATGCGAAGTGGACGACAAACCCGACCTACTCGGTGACTTATGACGGCAACGGCAATTCTGGCGGAGCTGTTCCGACAGATAACAACGCTTATGAACAAGGCGCGACAGTTACGGTCGCAGGTAATAGCGGCCAGCTCACGAAATCCGGTCATACTTTCGTTGGCTGGAACACAGCAGCTGACGGAAACGGCACGGACTACGCAGGCGGCGAAACATTTACAATGCCAGCCGACAACGTAACGCTGTATGCGAAGTGGACGACAAACCCGACCTACTCGGTGACTTATGACGGCAACGGCAATTCTGGCGGAGCTGTTCCGACAGATAACAACGCTTATGAACAAGGCGCGACAGTTACGGTCGCAGGTAATAGCGGCCAGCTCACGAAGTCCGGTCATACTTTCGTTGGCTGGAACACGGCAGCTGACGGAAGCGGCACGGACTACGCAGGCGGCGAAACATTTACAATGCCAGCCGACAACGTAACGCTGTATGCGAAGTGGACGACAAACCCGACCTACTCGGTGACTTATGACGGCAACGGCAATTCTGGCGGAGCTGTTCCGACAGATAACAACGCTTATGAACAAGGCGCGACAGTTACGGTCGCAGGTAATAGCGGCCAACTGACGAAGGCTGGCCACACGTTCGTTGGCTGGAACACAGCAGCTGATGGAAGCGGCACGGACTACGCAGGCGGCGAAACGCTAACAATGCCAGCCGACAACGTAACGTTGTATGCGAAGTGGACGGCAAACCCGACCTACTCGGTAACTTATGACGTCAACGGAAGTACTGGCGGCGCCGTCCCAACTGATAACAGTGCTTATGAGCAAGGCGCGACAGTTACGGTCGCAGGTAATGGCGGCCAGCTCACGAAGTCCGGTCATACTTTCGTTGGCTGGAACACGGCAGCTGACGGAAGCGGCACGGACTACGCAGGCGGCGATACATTTGCAATGCCAAATGATGACGTAACGCTATTTGCAATGTGGTCGCTGAATCCGACCTATTCGGTAACTTATGACGGGAACGGAAGTACTGGCGGCACTGTTCCGACTGACGGAAACACTTATGAGCAGGGGATGAATGTTACGGTCGCAGGTAATGGCGGCCAGCTCACGAAGTCCGGTCATACTTTCGTTGGCTGGAACACGACAGCGGACGGAAACGGCACGGACTACGCAGGCGGCGAAACGCTAACAATGCCAGCCGACAACGTAACGTTATTTGCAATGTGGACGCAGAACCCGACCTACTCGGTAACTTATGACGGCAACGGAAGTACTGGTGGCTCCGTCCCTACAGATAACAACGCTTATGAGCAAGGTGTAACCGTCACAGTTGCAGGTAATAGCGGCCAACTGACGAGGGCTGGCCACACGTTCGTTGGCTGGAACACGACAGCTGACGGAAACGGCACCGACTACGCAGGCGGCGATACATTTACAATGCCAGCCGACAACGTAACGCTGTATGCGAAGTGGACGACAAATCCGACCTACTCGGTAACTTATGACGGCAACGGAAGTACTGGTGGCGCCGTCCCAACTGATAACAGTGCTTATGAGCAAGGCGCGACAGTTACGGTCGCAGGTAATGGCGGCCAACTGACGAAGGCTGGCCACACGTTCGTTGGCTGGAACACAGCAGCTGATGGAAGCGGCACGGACTACGCAGGAGGCGATGCATTTACGATGCCAGCTGATGACGTAACGCTGTATGCGAAGTGGACGGCAAACCCGACCTACTCGGTAACTTATGACGGCAACGGCAATTCTGGCGGAGCTGTTCCGACAGATAACAACGCTTATGAACAAGGCGCGACAGTTACGGTCGCAGGAGATAGCGGCCAACTGACGAAGGCTGGCCACACGTTCGTTGGCTGGAACACAGCAGCTGATGGAAGCGGCACGGACTACGCAGGCGGCGAAACGCTAACAATGCCAGCCGACAACGTAACGTTGTATGCGAAGTGGACGACAAACCCGACCTACTCGGTAACTTATGACGGCAACGGAAGTACTGGTGGCTCCGTCCCTACAGATAACAACGCTTATGAGCAAGGTGTAACCGTCTCGGTTGCAGGAAATAGCGGCCAACTGACGAAGGCTGGCCACACGTTCGTTGGCTGGAACACAGCAGCTGATGGAAGCGGCACGGACTACGCAGGCGGCGAAACGCTAACAATGCCAGCCGACAATGTAACGTTGTATGCGAAGTGGACGACAAACCCGACCTACTTGGTAACTTATGACGGCAACGGCAATTCTGGCGGATCTGTTCCGACAGATAACAACGCTTATGAACTAGGCGCGACAGTTACGGTCGCAGGAAATAGCGGCCAACTGACGAAGTCCGGCCGCACCTTTGCAGGTTGGAACACGGCAGCGGACGGCAGCGGCATGAATTACGCTGTTGGCAGTACGTTCGTAATGCCAGCCGACGACATAACGCTGTATGCGAAGTGGACGCTGCAGACCGATCCGGGCGGCGGCACTGGAAATGGCAACACGGGAGACAATGCCCCGAGCCTGCCGGTTACACAGGAAGGCCTGCAATTCTCGGTAAACGGGAAGCTCCAGCAAAATATGGTCACTCACACGACCACGCAAATTGGCGGGCAAACCGTAGTTAAGGCGGAATGGAGAGCAGACCAATGGCAGAGCGCGATTATGCAAGCTGGCGCCCATCCCGTCATTGTGCTTGAAGCAAGGGAATCGGTTGATCGTATTTCCGCCGTGTTGACGGGGGAGATGGCGAAAGAATTGGCGGATAGAGCCGGACAGCTCGAAATCCGAACGGTAAGCGGTATCTACCGGCTTCCGGCCACAGCGCTCGATATAGCGAGTCTCTCACAGCGCTTTGGCACACAGCTGAAACCCGCAGATCTAACGATTCTAGTCGAGGTGGGGAAAGAAGCTGGAAATAGCCTCACTCTTCTTGAGCAGCTCGAGCAAAACGGGGAGCTTAGAGTCATCTCGCCTCCAGTCGAATTTGATGTGAAAGTTTCCTATAACGGCATTACGTATTCGATGAACCAATTTCAAACTTACATTGAACGTGAACTACCGCTGAATGAAGGCGTGAGCAATAATCGTGCAACGACTGCGGTTGTCATAGAGCATGATGGGACAATACGTCATGTTCCGACACGGTTTATTGAGCAAGACGGAAAAAGATCAGCCGTTGTGAACAGCTTGACCAACAGCGCTTATGCTCTGCTTGAGCTTCGGGTTACGCTGGAGGATACTCGGACGCATTGGGCCAAGGATGCGATCCATAATATGGCATCAAGAATGATTGTTGGCGGCGTCGATGGGAAACATTTCAGGCCGGATGCTTCGATTACAAGGGCGGAATTAGCGGCAATCGTAATTAGATCGCTCGGTCTGCCGAGTCTAGGGGGCGCTCAGGGGGCGGAAGCCTTCGCGGATGTCGCTCCGGAGGCCTGGTACAGCGGTCTAGTCGCGCAAGCGGAGGCATACGGCTTAATAACGGGATATGCGGACGGCACATTCCGTCCTTCGCAAACAGTGACACGCGAGGAAGCGGCAGTGATCCTGATCCGAGCGATGAGACTTGCCGGACAATCAACGATTGTAGACGACTCGGAAACGGAAACGCTACTTGCAAAGTATGCCGATGCTGGCGAGGTGCATGCCTGGTCGAAGCAGGATGTGACCGAGGCCATGAAACATGGGCTGCTGCAAGGCACCTCCGGCAACAAGCTGAATCCTGCCCAGGAGTTAACAAGAGCAGAAACGGCCGTGCTGGTACAACGTATGCTGCAGCAAGCCGGGCTCATTAACTAGAATGTAGCTTGTCATTATGAAGGAAGAACAGCCGCCGGCGCGAACGTAAGTTGCGCCGGCGGCTGACTTTTTGTACCCCAGCCGTTTATGGCTTACGAGCAATCAGGGAACCGCCAATTGACATGAAAGTCAATAATGTTGCCATACCGGTCAGATTCGATATGGCAGCAGCTCGTCAACAATTCCTTCAGCATCTCGCGTCCGCGCTGAACTCTTGATTTCACCCCGGAATAGGAAATGTTCAGCCGTTCACTAATTTCCCTCTGAGTGAGGCCTTCCACTAAGGAAAGCTTCAAGGCTTCCTTGTATTTCTCCGGTAATTGCTGAATGGTCGATTCAAAGCAGGCGATGACCTCTTGGGCAAGGTCCGGCTCTTCGTATTGATCCGTTGCAGGCAGCTCAGGCGGAAGCTCGTCAGCCCACTTTTGTTTTCGATAATGGTCAACCATGCAGTTGCGAGCGATTTGATAAATCCAGGATGACAACTTTTTCTCATCGCTTAATTGATCTAGATGATTATTAATTTTCATAAATACTTGTTGGACAATGTCATCCGCATCAGCTTCATTCTGAATGCGATTGGAAACGAATTTTTTAATTTGAGGATAATAATCCTCCCATATTTCATTTACGCTTAACATGTAAACCACCTTGAAAAATTTATTTCTTTTTTTGCGTCCATTACGAATTTCGTTCGTCTACTTAAGCGTAGCAAAATATATGGAGGAGATGGTCAAATGTCTGTCAAAAAAATTTTGTTAATCGGCGATTCCTATGAGGGAGCATGGCATCCTCTTGAAGGCGTTCAGCCCGAGTTGGAAAAGGTTCTGGGCGGTAAATATCAGCTGTCGGTGACGCACAATTACGATGATTTAGCGACACTAAGCATTGCGAATTATGCGGCATGCATTTCGTATGCCGATATCTGGAAGCGGCCGATGACATCCGAGCAAGCTGCCGGCTTGATGAAATTCGTCGCGGGTGGCGGTGGACTGCTTGCCATTCATAACGGCATTTCGATCGCAGGAAGGTACGAACTGCTGCAGTTAATCGGCGCCCGTTTTGTCACGCATCCTCCTTATCAGAAACTTTCGTTTTTCCCGTCAAAAAATGAGCATCCTTTGCTGGAGGGGGTGGAGGCGTTTACGGTCGAAGAGGAGCCTTATCAGTTCGAGTTTGATCCTTTCACGCCTCGCAATGTCATTCTTGAATACGAATACGAAGGAAAAAGATGGCCATCCGCATGGGAACATCCGTATGGGAAGGGGAAGGTCGTCTATATACACCCAGGACACACTAGAGACTCGTTGATACCGGAAGCAATTAGAAGGCTCATCGTCAATTCTATGGACTGGCTAATGCACACAGAGCCGAATTAATGGAGCTATTGAAGGATTAAATGGAACGAAGTATCGCCATAGAATAGGGGATACTTCGTTTTTTTGAAGCAGCTATGAATCAATCAATCTTCAAAACGATTTTACCGCGGCCATGCCTGCTTTCAATAGCGCTGTGCGCTTCACCTGCTTGATCTAGCGTGAATACCTGCCTGATGTGAAGTTGCAGCTTGCCTGCTGTATGAAGCTCTACCAGCTCAGCAAGCCGGGCTGACGAGCGTTCGCCCCGCACGACGCGGAGCCCGAGCTCCTCAATGAGATCATAGGCATAATAAGTGCAAATGCGCTTTTTGTCAGGCACTAGCGCTGCCGCCGCAAGCAGTCCTTCGCCGCCTGCCGTATCAAATGCGCAGTCGATCCCTTCAGGCGCTAGCTTCCGAAGCCGCTCAACTAAACCTTCCTCGTACGTGACCGGAATGGCGCCAAGCGACCGGACGAAGTCGTGATTATATGCGCTAGCCGTACCGATCACCCACTTGGCGCCCATTATTTGGGCCAATTGAACGGCAATAGAACCTAGCGAGCCGGCCGCGCCGTTAATGAGAACGGTATCTCCTGAGCGAACTCCAATTGCGTTTAGTGCAATATGAGCGCCTTGCCCGTTACCGGTCAGCCCGCCAGCTTCTTCCCAGGACATTGTTGCTGGTTTCATCACGATTTGGTCGGCGCCGACCACCACGTATTCCGCATAGCAATTCAGCAATGCGAATCCAAGCACTTCGCTGCCAAGCGCAAAGGCTGACACGCCGTCTCCGATCTCATCAACGATCCCCGCGAATTCATTGCCCGGAATTTGAGGTAACCTTACCTCCAAGCCATATGCAGGTGTCCAGCCGCTTCGTATCGCGCAGTCAAAATGCTGCACACCCGCCGTTTTAACGCGTACGCGCACTTGCCCCGGACCTGCATGCGGTTCCGGGACCTCCATGACGCGCATGACCTCCGGTCTTCCGAATGTTGAGATTACTGCAGCTTTCATATGTTCTCCTCCTATTATTAAGGGTTATTTTAAGTGGAAGGTTGCCGCCGGTTTGCTGTTCGTCCTACAAAAACGTGATAGCCGATAAAAATGACCGCATGCAAAAGCGCGAGTATGAGATATATATTGCTGTAAGGGATGGCGGCCGGGTTTGTTTTAAAATCGCAGTTGCGGCGGCGGCTAGGATCATGATATAGCCGACCATTTGCACGGCTAAATGATGAACCTGAGTCAGTAATTGCGGCCTTAAGAAAGCAAGCGAGTAGCCGATGCCAGAAATCAGAAAGGCGATCGCGAGCACAAGCGAGTAGTTTTTATGCCGAAACAACCCAAGGCAGATGAAAGGACTTGCCGCAAAGTAACTTCGGAGGATAAATAGGATGAACAGGGCAAGGAAGCCAATCCCCAAAAGCCAGGATTTGTTCGTGATGGCCAGCAGCAGCATTGTGACGGTTCCAGCCACTAGTCCGCCGCCTAACAGTCCGTCTGGCTTGCTTTTTTGCTTTCTTCTTTCAAATATTTGCGTTAGAACGGGAGAGCGATTAGAGTCAGCAGCGGGATACAAAACAGAAAGCGCCAGTAGGCAACGCTCATTACCAAAGCCGCTAATAGGGGACCGACTGCCCCGCCGACGGCAAGGCCAGTCATCGTGATGCCCAGCGCCCTCCCTCTGCGTTCCGGCGACGAATACCGAATCGGCTCAGCGCCAATCTCCACTTTCTCCACCTTGCTTTCTGTTCACCGTTCAGAGAGTCATGATAATTGCCTCTTCCCGGGAAGGATGCATGTCGCTTGCATATATGTATTGTATAGCGGATAATCGATATATAAAAATACATCTTTCGATATAAGATTCATTCCGTCGAGTATATAAGGAGGCCGTTTTCAAATGGAGCTGCTGCAGCTGCAATACTTTCGTACGGTTGCCAGATTGGAGCATATGTCAAAGGCGGCGCAGGACTTGCATATCGCACAGCCTGCGTTAAGTAAGACGATTGCCCGGCTGGAGAAGGATTTAGGTGTACCGCTGTTCGATCGGGAGGGCAGGCAAATTCGGCTCAATCCATTCGGCAAGGCGTTCTTGAATAAGGTGGAGGCAGCGCTTGCGCTGCTGGAAGAAGGGCAGCGGGAAGTCGCTGATCTTGCCGGGATGGAGCATGGAAGCATTCATTTGGCGGCGCCTACGGTGGACCGCTTGTCAGATCCGCTCAATGCTTTCGTCGCGCTTCATCCGAATGTTCAATTTCGAATTACGCAAGCATCCGTGCACGAGATGGCGCATCTGATCGAATCGGGCCAGGTCGATTTATGTTTTACTCCCTTTAACATGGATAGACCGCATTTCAGCTCGTTGCCCGTCATGCAGGAGGAGGTTTATCTGGCTGTTCCGCCCGGACACCGGTTAGCCGGCCAGCGGAGCGTGCATCTAAACGAAGTGGCGAATGAGCCTTTTATCGGATACAAGGAAGGATTCCATTTTCAAATGATGAATGAAAATTTCCTGCGATCTGCGGGTATCTCGCCCAACTTTGTATGCAGGGTTGATGACGCGGCCTCGATAGCTAAGCTGGTCTCCGCAGGACTTGGCGTGGCGCTTGTCGGCAATTGCGGAGGGTCGGAGTCCCGGCTTCATTTGTTGACGATCGAATCAGCAGTTTGCAGACGTCAATTTCAATTCGTATGGCATAACCAACGTTACCTTTCCAAGGCCGCTCATTGTTTTATCGATTTTGTCAGCCGGCATTTTAAGCGGTCAACTGAATAAACCACCCTGCGGGGTGGTTTTTTATTTCCGCTAAAACAATAAGCGTTTTACGTTTGATCGTTGACACATTGTATACACTTGTATACAGTAAAAAGAACGATACTGTATACAAATGCATACAAAGGAGGAATGCGGCATGAAAGAAATCGATGGAAGGCTAAGAGGCGGGAAGCATCACGGAGGCGGTCACAAAGGCGAAAGACACCATCATCATGGAGCGCAGACGTTCCGCAGAGGACGGGCGCTGGAGTTTCTCGAGCGATTAACGATAAAGCGAAACACGTTAAGGCAGCAGCTATCGGCACCGGAGTTCCAGGAGATCAAGCCGATGCTTCAAGGCGAATTGAAGGCGTTGGAACTCGTCATGGAGGAATTCGTTCGTCACTTTGAGCTTCACGAAATCGTGGATTCGAGCCAACAAAAGAATCAAGAGAAGGGGCAGTCGTAGTCATGTGGGAATTACGAGACTACATGAGGCCTTATTGGAAGTTCATGCTGTTAGGACCTCTGTTTATGATAGGCGAAGTATTTTTTGATCTGCTCCAGCCTCGCTTGGCAGCCCATATTGTTAACGAGGGAGTCGTAGAGAACAATTTCACGGTCATTCAGAACACCGGGCTGATGATGGTCGCAGTAACGCTGTTTTCGTTAATGACCGGAGTCGCCTGCAACTTGTTCGCCAGCCGCGCGTCGCAAAACTTCGGGGCTGATATTCGGGAAGCGTTGTTTACGAAAATACAGTCCTTCTCGTTCGAAAATGTAGACGCGTTCAAGTCCGGTTCTCTTCTTACCCGAATGACGAACGATGTCGTGCAAGTGCAGAACCTGATGCAAGTGCTGCTGCAAGGGCTCGTACGGGCTCCAAGTCTATTAATTGGCAGCGTAGTGATGGCGCTTCTTATGAATGTGAAGCTGGGCCTAATTCTTCTGGGGACGCTGTTGATATTGGTTTTGGTACTCTTTGTGCTCATCCGATTCTCCGCGCCGCTCTTCACGGCAGTTCAGGCCAAGCTGGATGCGGTTAATAAACGGATGGAGGAAAATCTTGCGGGCATCCGCGTTGTCAAAGCCTTTGTCCGCTCTGATTTCGAGACGAAACGGTTCACCGTTGTTAACCGGGACTACACGGACATTTCCATCAAATCGGCGCGTTTCATCGCGATAAACTCGCCGATCGTTCATTTGATTATGAATGCTTGTCTTGTGGTGATCCTGTTCTATGGCGGCCATTTGGTCTGGTTCGAGTCCATGAAGGTCGGGGATTTGGTCGCCTTTGTAAACTATGTGGTCCAGGTCCTGTCATCCCTGTTGATGGTAAGCGGACTTCTGATGAATCTGTCGCAGGCTAATGTGTCTGCTCGGCGTATTCGGGAGGTACTTACATCACAGCCCAAGATTACGGATGGAACAAGGGGCTCGGAAGCGTCCCTCCCGGCACGGCAATTGAAATTCGACAATGTGTCCTTCTCTTATTCGGGTTCCGCCGAAACGAATGAGCTGGCACTGCATGGAATTCATCTTGAGGCCCGGCGTGGCGAAAAGGTGGCGATAATCGGCGCAACTGGATCGGGGAAATCGACCTTGGTTCAGCTAATCCCCCGGCTTTACGACGTGACCTCCGGCTCTATTCAGCTTGACGGCATGGATATCCGCGATATCCCGTTAAACAGCTTGCGGCAACGAATCGGAATGATTCTTCAAGAATCGTTCCTTTTCAGCGGATCGATTAGGGACAATATCGCATTCGGCAAGCCGGAGGCGACGCAGGAGGAGATTGAGGCAGCGGCTGTTACTGCCCAAGCGCATGATTTCATCTCGCGTCTGCCCGACGGATATGATACGAGGCTGGGGCAGAAGGGCGTTAATTTATCCGGCGGGCAGAAGCAGCGTATCTCCATTGCAAGAGCCTTGCTGACTAAGCCGTCTATCCTCATTATGGATGACTGCACAAGCGCGCTCGATCTTGGAACCGAGAAGAAGCTTCGTCAGGCGCTGCAGGATCTGATGAAGAACAGCATGACCTTCCTGATCGCGCAGCGCATATCATCGGTGCTAGACGCGGATAAGATCCTGGTCCTCGAAGACGGCAGGATCGTAGGAAGAGGAACGCATGCGGAGTTAATGAACAACTGTGAGGTCTACCAGGATATTTACCGGTCGCAATATGGAGAAAAGGAGGCTCGCTATGTCGGGGAACAATCAACCCGCTCAATCTGACGTCAAAAAGGGAGCGCCGGCATTCGCCCAAATGGGCTTCCAGCATGGTCCGGGTCATCGGCCGGGGGAAGTGCAGAAGGTCAGGTCGAAGGATGCCAAAGGGACGCTGCGCCGTATTTGGGGTTATCTGAAGCTGCAGCGGCACGCGCTTATCGCCGTTGTTGCTTGCACCGCGCTGACTTCGCTTTTTGCGCTATTAGGACCCTATTTCATTGGCAAAATCATCGATGATTATATCGTTCCTCGTCAATATGACGGGATCTTGCGCATGGGGTTGATCCTGCTGTGTATATATGCGCTCGGGGCGATTTTTACGTGGATCCAGCAATATACGGCATCCAGCTTATCGCAGAACACGGTCCGGGATATGCGTCAGGATCTGTTCCAGCAGTACCAGCGTTTGCCTGTTCCGTTTTTTGATCAGAGAACGCATGGCGAACTGATGAGCCGAGCCACGAACGACATAACGAACGTCTCTAACACGCTGAACCAGACGGTCGTTCAGCTGATATCAAGCCTTTTAATGCTGGCGGGCAGTGTGGCGATGATGCTGAGCTTAAGCTTGTGGATGACGCTTGTCACGCTGCTTACGGTTCCGTTGATCGCCTATATCACGAAGCGGATTACGAAATATACAAAGACGTTTTTTTCGGAGCAGCAAAAATGTTTAGGCGAAGTGAACGGCTTCGTACAAGAGAATATATCCGGGCTGAAAGTCGTCAAAGTATTCGGCAGGGAATCCGGCTCGGTTGAGCGGTTCCGCGAGATCAACGAGCGGCTGCGATCCGTCAGCATCAAGGCCCAGAGTCTCTCCGGCTCGATGGGACCCATCATGAACGCCATGCGGAACTTAAGCTTTGTCATCATCGCGGTTTTCGGCGGGATCTTCGCTTACCATGATCTCATTACGATTGGCATCATCGTCAGCTTTTTGAATTATTCCAACCAGTTCAGTCAGCCGATCAACCAGCTGGCCAACCAATACAATTTGCTTCAATCGGCTATCGCCGGCGCAGAGCGGGTATTTGAAGTGATGAACCAGGAGCCTGAGACGAGGGGAACGGACGAGCGCGGGACGGGGTACCACGTGAAAGGCGATGTCGTATTTGAAAAGGTTACATTCGGATATAAACCGGAGGTGGAGGTACTAAAAAATGTGAGTCTTCACGCTTCGCCTGGTCAAATGATCGCCTTAGTCGGACCAACGGGCGCCGGCAAGACGACGGTCATCAATCTGCTGACACGCTTCTATGACATACAGGACGGCCGGATCCTGATCGACGGGAGTGATATTCGGCATATCGACAAGCATTCGTTAAGGCAGCAGATCGGCCTTGTTCTGCAGGACGCGTATGTGTTCTCGGGCACTATCCGGGAAAACATACGGTACGGCAGGCTGGATGCGTCGGATGAGGAGGTGGAGGAAGCTGCGCGGCTCGCGAACGCCGATACGTTCATCCGCAAGCTCCCGGACGGGTATGACACGGTCCTTAACGCGGAAGGCGGCAACTTGAGCCAAGGACAACGGCAGCTGCTTACCATCGCGCGCGCTGTGTTGGCGGACCCGGCGATACTTATTCTAGACGAGGCAACGAGCAGCGTGGATACCCGTACGGAGCTGCATATCCAGGAGGCGATGAAAACGCTGATGAAAGGGAGGACGAGCTTCGTCATTGCCCATCGGCTCAGTACGATCCGCGAAGCGGACACGATTCTTGTCATGAACAACGGCGAAATCATTGAGCAGGGTTCACATGAGGAGCTGTTAAAGAGGAAAGGTTTTTATGCGGACTTGTACTTAAATCAATTTATGCCTGGCCAAGCGATTTGATCTATATTAAATCGTTATAGTCAAGAGTTATAACCAGCTATAGCATATTGGTAGATCATTATAGCGATTCGGATATGATATCTTACTTTTATCATTAATTTACGATAAAAGGAGATAAACCTATGACCCTTCTCACCGAGCCCAACCAACGAACCGTTACTCCATTTCGATATGATATAGTCGGCAGCTTCTTGCGTCCCCGCGCATTGAAGGATGCTAGGCTGCAGTTCCAGAACGGGGAAATATCCGCCGCGCAGCTAAAGAATGTGGAGGATGCCGAAATCGTAAAGCTTGTACGAAAGCAAAAAGAGATTGGACTTAAAGCCGTAACCGACGGAGAATTTCGCCGCTCGTGGTGGCATCTTGACTTTTTCTGGGGACTGGACGGGGTAGAGCGGGCGGTCATCGACCAAGGCTATTCATTTAACGGAGCGCAATCCAGACCAGAAACGGCGCGCTTGACCGGCAAAGTCGGCTACAGCAGTCATCCGTTTGTTTCGCATTTCGCGTATTTGAATGAGGTTGCGGGCGACGACGTCGTCGCGCGTCAATCCATTCCAGCTGCAGCGCAATTTTTGTTCGAGCTGGACCGGACGGAAAATAAAGATTCCACAACGGCGGTCTACCCGAATAGAGAAGAGCTTGTTGCGGACATTGCCAAGGCGTACAAATCGGCAATTCTTGATTTCTATGCAGCAGGCTGCCGCAGTATCCAAATCGACGACTGTACTTGGGGAGCGCTTTGCGACAAGCAGTTTATGGCGCTCATGGAGCAAATCGGCGTAGATGTTGCCGAGTATGCGAAGGAATTCGCGAAGCTGAACGAAGAGGCCGTTTCCGGCCTGCCGGACGACCTTGTGATCACGACACATGTATGCCGCGGCAACTATGTTTCGACTCATGCGGGAGTAGGAGGAGGCTATGAGCCGATCGCGAAAACGCTCCTCGATATCGATCATTATTCCGGCTTCTACCTGGAGTTCGATACCGAGCGCGCAGGCGACTTCAAGCCTCTTCGATACCTGAAAAATAATCAGCAGGTCGTGCTTGGCTTATTCTCGTCCAAATTTGGGGAGCTTGAAAGCAAGGAATCGATTCTGAAGCGTATCGAGGAAGCGAAGCAATTCGTTGATCTTGACCGGATTTGCTTGAGTCCGCAATGCGGGTTCGCTTCCACGGAGGAAGGGAACCTTCTGACCGAGGAAGAGCAGTGGCGCAAGCTTGCGTATATAAAAGAAATTGCTGAGGAAATTTGGAAATAGCCATTACAGAAGCAAAAAAACCGTGGATTCCACGGTTTTTTCATTTTTTGGACGAAAGAAGCCAAGAGGTACTACTTGTAATAACGCGGTCTGTGACGCACAAATTTACTCATGGCCGCTAGTCCTTGCTTCAAAGTGTCCGTCTTACCTGCGCAGCCAATCCGAGCGTAGCCTTCAAGGCCGAAAGTGGAGCCCGGAACGAGAAGCACTCCCGTTTCTTGCAGAAGCTGCTTGCAAAACGACTCCGATTGCCCGGCGGCGTGCAGCTGCAGCAATGCAGCCGTACCGCCTTGAGGCGGCACAAACGTGTACGCTTCTTCCGCGTCCGACCATTCTTTCAGGAGAGCTAGATTGTTCCGAAGCAGCTCCCGGTTTTTGCCCAAAATGATGTCTTGCTTCGCCATCGCAATGGCGCCGATACGATCCGTCAGAACGCTGCTGCTAACTGTCGTATAATCACGGAGCTTCATGCATGTATGGATGATGTTCTGATCGGCGCTTGCGATCCACCCGATCCGCAGCCCTGCAAGCGAGAGCACCTTGGACATGCTGGAGGTTGCAATCCCTCTCTCGTACAGATCGGCGATGGAGGGAATGCGTTCGGTTACTGTGCCGGGCCGTAGACGCATGCCAATCTCATCGCAGAGAATATACGCCCCGCAGCTGCGGGCTATGGATACGATGTCATCCAGCACCACGCCGGAAAGCAGTGTTCCGGTTGGGTTATTGGGATTATTGAGGAGAATCAGCTTTGTTCCCGGAGCCGCGGCACTCCTTAATTCCTCAAGATCAGGCTGGAAATGATTCTCCGGCCGCAGCGGAACGAAGCGAACCTCGGCCTGTAGAGAATGTGGAAGGGCATAGAGCTGCTGGTAGGAGGGATGGAAGGCTACGACACGATCACCGGGCTCTACCAGCGAAATTATAGCAAGCGCGTTAGCGGAAGCCGCGCCATTCATCATAATAATCTGATCCTCAGTCAAGCTGGAGTATTGCTCCGCAATCAGCCGGCGCAGCAGGCTCAAGCCCTGAATTTCGCCGTAATCAAGCTTCTGCTCGAGCAGAAGGGACAACTGTTCGTCCAACGTAGTGTCGCCTAACGACAGCAGCTGCTTGAGGGTCAAGGGATCGGCGCATGTATCCGCCAAGTTATATTTCGCTTCTTTACTGTATTTGTTTTGCCACTTTTCTAATGCGAAAGGCGGAAAATTCACGAAGGATTCACTCCATTCTAGTCATGCCATACGGTGCACCTCACCCATTCTTCCCATATTCATTAAGAAGATGCCGGTTTGAAAAATGTCGTTGACACGACACCAAAAGGTATCCTATAATCAAATCGTCACCAAATGGTGTCATATCGTGAATCTATCAAACGATGTGCGATACGAGGATGGAGGAGGAAGAGGAATGAGTTTAGTCCTAACGTTAGATTTTCAGTACACAACAACGATTGAGAAGCTGTGGTCGGCTTTAACCGATTCGAAAATGCTGGCCAAGTGGGTTTTGGAAAATGATTTCAAGCCCGTTGTTGGACACAAGTTTCAATTCCGCGCCGAGCCGAACGAATACTGGGATGGTCGCATTGACGGCGAGGTGCTTGTTGTGGAGCCGCCTAGCCGTTTGTCCTATACATGGGGCGTCGGCGAGGAGATCCATACGGTCATTTGGACGCTGCAGGAGCTAGGGGACGGCAAAGTCAACCTTCACCTCGAACAAACCGGATTCTCGCATGCTCACGGACTTGCAGGCGCTAAGCACGGCTGGATGAATTGGTGCGGCGAGCTGGAAAAGCTGTTGGCGCAATAATCGAATTGATGCTGATTCGGATAATCCGACACGATTTTGTTTTAACCGGGATAAGCCGATACTCCCTACCTATAAATGCCCAATAAATGCTAGAATGTAAATCGGAGTAAAAACTTATCGCGATTGGAAGGAAGGGGAGCATGAACGAATCGAATCAGGAATATATCGTTATTTCGGGCGCGAGGGAAAACAACTTGAAGAACGTATCCTTGCGTATCCCGAAACGTAAGATCACGATTTTTACCGGTGTATCCGGATCGGGCAAATCCTCCATCGTGTTCGACACGATCGCTGCGGAATCTACGAGATTGCTCAATGAGAATTTCAGCATGTTCGTGCGTACTTTCCTGCCGCGGGTTCCGCAGCCGGACACCGATGCAATCGAGAACTTAAGCATGGCCGTAATTGTGGACCAGAAGCGGCTGGGCGGAGGTTCACATTCCACGATGGGCACAATTACCGATATTTCGCCTATTCTCCGGCTGCTGTTCTCCCGAGCGGGACAACCGCACGTCGGTCCCGTGAATCTGTTTTCATTCAACGATCCGCAAGGCATGTGCCCCGAGTGTAACGGGATTGGCCGTAGACTAGGTGTCGATATGGGCAAGGCGATAGATATGTCCCAGTCGTTGAATGAAGGAGCGATTAAGCTCCCTGGGTACGGAGTGAACGACTGGGAGTGGAACATGATCATGCAGTCCGGCGACTTCGACCCGGACAAGAAGCTGAGCGATTATTCGGATGAGGAGCTGGATCAACTCCTCTACGGCAAAGCAAAGAAGGTTCAAGTGGACTTTGGCGGCAAGGCAATGAATATTACGGTGGAAGGCGTCATTGAGAAGTTCACGAATAAATACATTAAGCAGGATGTTAAGACGAAATCCGAACGCACGCAAAAAACCGTCATGCCTTTCATTTCCGAAGGGCCATGCTCCAGCTGCCGAGGCGCAAGACTCAGTCAGGCGGCGTTAAGCTGCAAAATCAATGGCTACAATATTGCGGACTTC
The DNA here is from genome assembly GCF_003583765.1 of Paenibacillus nanensis. Classification (GTDB taxonomy): domain Bacteria; phylum Bacillota; class Bacilli; order Paenibacillales; family Paenibacillaceae; genus Pristimantibacillus; species Pristimantibacillus nanensis. The sequence continues at coordinate 22,123 of NZ_QXQA01000015.1, read as the reverse complement.
TCCTCCATGGAGGTCGGAGAGCTCATTCGCGTCATTCGCGAGATTGACAATCCCGTCGCCGCGCCAATCGTGAAGTCGCTTGCGGAACGGCTGCAGCATCTCGTGGATATCGGACTGGACTACTTGACGCTGGATCGTGAGACGGATACTTTATCCGGAGGCGAATCCCAGCGCGTCAAGATGGTGAAGCATCTTAGCGGCAGTCTGGTCGATGTCACCTACATATTCGACGAACCCAGCGTTGGTCTGCATCCCCGTGATGTGCACCGGTTAAATGAATTGCTCCAGAAGCTGCGCGACAAGGGCAATACCGTCATCGTCGTCGAGCATGATCCCGATGTTATCAAAGTGGCGGACCATATCGTTGACGTTGGTCCTCATGCCGGCAGCCGCGGAGGCACAATCGTGTACGAAGGAAGCTTCCAAGGTTTGCTTGAGGCGGACACTCTGACCGGAAACCATATGAAACGGCCGCTCGAGCTGAAGCAGGCTTGCAGGCAGCCTTCCGGCAAGCTGTCCATCCGAAACGCTACGCTTCATAACCTGCGCAATGTGAGCGTCGATATTCCTACGGGAGTGATGACCGTTGTGACCGGTGTGGCCGGTTCAGGCAAGAGCACGCTTATTAACGAAGTTTTCTTGAGCCAGCATCCGGATGCCATTGTGATCGACCAGTCGGCGGTAGGCGTGTCCACCCGATCGAATCCCGCAACCTACACGGGCATCATGGATGATATTCGCAAAGCTTTTGCTTCCGCAAACAAGGTGAACCAAGGCTTATTCAGCTTCAACTCCAAAGGAGCTTGCGAGAACTGCCAAGGGCTTGGCGTCGTGTATACGGATCTGTCCTTTCTTGACAGCGTCAAGCTGCCATGCGAGGTTTGCGGAGGCAAACGATTCAAAGAAGAGGTGCTCGAATACAAGCTGAACGGCAAAAACATCGCAGAAGTGCTGGAGATGACCGTGGAGCAGGCGCTTGAATTTTTCGAGCTTAAGGAAGTTGTGCGCAAGCTACAGGCGATGAGTGATGTCGGGCTGAATTATGTGACGCTCGGCCAGCCGCTCAGCACGCTCTCGGGCGGGGAATGTCAGCGCATCAAGCTTGCAAGCGAGCTTCATAAAAACGGAAGCATTTACGTAATGGACGAGCCGACGACCGGCCTTCATATGTCGGACATTGGCCAGCTGCTGGGGATAATGAACCGCCTGGTCGATGCCGGTAATACGGTTGTCGTCATCGAGCATAACCTCGATGTCATCAGCCAAGCGGATTGGATTATCGACATGGGGCCGGACGGAGGCAGCAAAGGCGGCCAGGTCGTATTTGAGGGATTGCCTACACAGATCATTCATGCGGAGCAGTCTATTACGGGCAAATACTTCATGTAACGAAAATGGGGGATGAGGAATGAGTTTTTTTCGAGATCTGCCGAAAATTTTCAAAAAAAGAGAAATTACTTTCATAGAGAGCTATAAAGAATCGGATGACGCCTATACCTTCTTGTTTGAAAAAGAAAAAGATGTCACATGGATTGCAGGGCAGCACGGTCTGTTCCGCATCATGCACACGAAGATCAAAAATCCTTTGAAACCGTTCAGCGTCGCATCCGCGCCTTCGGAAAACGTGATCCGATTAACGATGGGCATCGGCAAAGAACCGAGCGAGTATAAGAAAGCGATGCTTGAATTAAAGCCGGGAATGAAAATCTATTTGAGCGGGCCGGTCGGGGGATTCCATCTTCATGACAACAGCCCTGCGGTTCTGATTGCGGGAGGAATCGGCATTACGCCATTCCGTTCGATCTTAAAGCAACTGGAGTCTGAAGGGAAGCTGAACGGCCAGCCCGTGCATCTTCTCTATCTGGACAGCAAGAAATCGTATCTGTATAAAGACGAGCTGGACGCGATGGCCAACCATCCTTCAATCCAAGTCACTTACCTGAGTTCTAGGGAAGACCTGCACCAGGAAATCGATAAAGTATCCGCCATCCATAAGAACGATGGCAAATACTATGTTGCGGGACCGCAATCGATGGTGAAATCGATCTCTGAATATTTGCAAAACAAACAGATTTCGAAACGGAACATTAAAAAGGACGCTTTCTTTGGTTATTAATTGATTTAAGGGCATTTCACGGCAGTCCGTCGGATCCATCCGGCGGGCTGCCGTTCACTTTTGCTGGAGAAGCGAGCATTTCTAGAAACGCCGAGGAGCATTTTACAGTATGTAAGGCTAAAAGAAATTTCAACGAGGTGTCCGATCCATGACGACGAATATAGAAACCGAAGAAAAGCTAAAGGCAGAGCTGAAGCTAATCGAACAATGGGAACAAGAACAGAAGGATTTATTTTTTTGGGAAAAGCTCGGCAGGCTGCCTTTTGCAATTCTTGACCGTATCACGCCAAAATTCATTCAAGATAAAATCGGCATAGCGCTTGACGAGCTCGGAAGCTACGTCCAAAGCGGCGGGCGCTATCTAATCAGCAAAGAACAGATGTACCGCAAATTTTTCCCGGATGGAGGGAAGGATGATGCAGCGGCATTGGACCGGATCGGCCGGCTTCCGCTTCGCCAAATGGATGAGATAGCGGACGGCATCATTGAATCAAGCCGGAACACGGCGACGGTGCAAGGCGCAACGACGGGATTTGGAGGCATTTTTACGCTAGCCATCGATATCCCGCTGCTGCTTGGCCTATCGCTAAAAGCGCTGCAGGAAGTCGCAATCAGCTACGGGTATGACCCTACGGAGAAATCGGAGCGGGTCTTTATCGTCAAATGCCTGCAGTTTTCCTCCTCCGACATCGTCGGCAAAAAAGCGATTTTGGAAGATCTGGCCGCGTACCATTCCGGCGAGAAAAGCGGTCAGGTGATGTCCCAGCTGCAAGGCTGGCGCGAGGTCATGCTGACGTACAGGGACAACTTTGGATGGAAAAAGCTGTTTCAAATGATTCCGATCGCAGGCATGCTGTTCGGCGCTTATTTGAACCGTTCCACCCTCCAGGATGTCACGGAAACGGGGAAAATGATGTACAGGAAGCGGAGGATTCTCGAAAAATTGAAACCGTCATCTTAGCCTGTATCATTAAAAACAGCGAAACGCCTCGCAAAGCGTATCGCTGTTTTTTGTTGCCCTCAGACTGGCTTCTTTTTATCATTAAACCATTCTTTCATGAAGGGGTCGCTTGCCATTAGTGTCCTTGTATTCGGGCAATTGTTCTCAGCGGATTCGATGACCCAGCCGGCGACTTTGGTGCCGATCCATACAGCTTGATTAAGCGGGATTCCTTGCGCTAAGCCGGCAACAACGCCTGAGAAGAAGGCGTCCCCTGCGCCGCTGGAGTCCACCATATCTACAGGGAACACAGGCTGGTGACCTTTAACGCCGGAGAGGCTGTCGTAAAAGACCGAGCCCTTCGCCCCCAAAGTGATCACCATCGAGCGCAATCCGCGAGCTTCTACGAATTGCGCCATCGCTTCAATTTGCCCATCGATTGACAAAGCGTCGAACGAAACGGCCATTAATCTGCCCGCTTCTACATGATTGCAGACGAAGCAGTCCAAGCCTTCAAGGATGTCCGGATGACTCATTATAACGCTCATATTCCCAGGCAAGCCGTAAATTGGCTTGCGGTAGCTTGCAGCAAGCTCTATCGTTTTTCTTGCTATCGCTTCGGTGAGGTCGATGGACAATGCCAAGTGGGAGGACGCTTCCGCGATTGCATGGCCGTGATTTGCAATCCCACCATACAGCCCGCCAAAATCCGGCTGCTGCGAAATGCTCCCGACGAGATTCCCTTGCTCGTCCATAGTTGCCAGCCACATCCCCATCCCTTGGGGGTAAGCGGACATAAAGCGGGTATCGACGCCCCTCGATTGCAGACGCCGTACCACTTCATTCCCAAGCGCGCTTTCGTCAACCGTGCTGACCAGACAGGACGGCATGCCCATAAGGGCAAGATTCTCGGCTATGTTACGGCCGACGCCCCCATGGACGAAGCGGATTTGGCCGATGTTTTTCGCTTGCGGATGATATTGCTCTGAAGCGAATCCTTTAATATCCATAAATACGTTTCCAATGACCGTAATTAGTTGGCTCAAGATGTGTGTCCTCTCATGCTCAGAATCTATAATATCCTTCCCAATTCTATCGCAAGCTTGGGGGTTGCCTCAACCCGCTGTTTGCAGAACTCGATCATGATGAAAACAGCCCCTAAAGAAATATCGGCAAATTTCTGCTAAGATGAGCTTGAGGAAAGTGTTCAAATGACCATTAACAAGTCGAATGAGCGGGTTACGACTTCCAGTATTATTTCAATGTGCACACGGATACGGCAGCCGATTTCCAGCTGCTTGTTTCAGGGAGGAATAGACTTTCTCGGCAGTTGATCCCTTCGTACATTTTGAGGATTATTTACACTAACATGACGATTGGAGGGGCTGCTATGAGCGGGAACAACCAAACGCGGGATGTGTTTGACGCAATCGCTGACCCAATGAGGCGCGAATTGATTCGTCTCTTAGCGGAAGCAGAGGAAGTGCCTCTTCACGAATTAACTTCACAGTTTTCAATGGGCCGTACAGCGGTATCCAAGCATTTAACCGTACAGAAAGAAGCGGGATTGGCGCTGGACCGGAAAGTGGGCAGAGAAACCCGGTTTCGACTAAACGCTTATCCGCTTCAAGAAGTGCAAGATTGGGCGGCTTTCTACAGCAAGTTCTGGCGTGTGAATATGCTTCGCTTGCAACAGCTGTTAGAGGAGGAAGAAGAATAAGCTCTCTATTGCTTGCATGACTTTCCAGTCAAGATTGGGTATATCATAAGGGAAATTGAGGCTGCCGGCACGTACGGCGGCCTTTGTTACGTGAGGGAGCAGGATCTTGTTGAAAAAAATGAGCGGCAGCCGGAAATAAAGAAGCGTCTATGGAGTATTCGCTTGAGTAGAGAATATCAAAAAAATCCAGACATTCTTCTTTCCGCTCCATTGTGAAACGAGGGTCCGGTGCGTAATAATGAAGGGGAATCGCACAACTTTGGGAAGGATGATGGACTTTGCGCAAAATAAAGATCGGCGTCATCGGATGCGGCATGATTAGCGGAATCTATCTTAAAAATTGTACAGAAATGTTTGATTACATCCTGGAAGTGAAAGCGGTTGCGGATTTGGTTCCGGAGCTCGCCCGCAAGCGCGCGGAAGAATTCGGCGTCGGTACGGTTTACACCGTGGAGGAGCTGCTGGCCGATCCGGAGATCGAAATTGTGCTTAATTTGACGGCGCCTGCAGCTCATGCGCCGATTAATAAACGCGTATTGGAAGCCGGAAAACACGTCTATACGGAGAAGCCGTTCGCCTTGTCCCGCGAAGAAGCGGATGAGGTGCTGGAGCTGGCGGAAGCCAAGGGACTGCTCGTCGGCTGCGCGCCGGATACGTTCCTCGGAGCGGGCGTTCAGACATGCCGGAAGCTGATCGATGACGGTTGGATCGGACAACCCTACGCCGCCGATGCATCGATTATTATGGGGAATGCCGGCAACGGTATGCACCCGAATTTCCAAAATTTCTTGAAGCTCGGCGGAGACCCCGTTATGGATATGGGGCCGTACTACTTGACGGCGCTTGTCAACATGCTGGGACCGGTGCGGCGGGTGACGGGTTCTGCTCAGCAATTAAATAAAGAAATTACAGTGACGAATCCGAGATCGGCTAGATACGGGGATACGGTGCCCGTTGAAGCGCCGACCAATGTGACGGCGACCCTCGACTTCCATAGCGGAGCTGTCGCAAGCCTGCAAGCATGCAAAGAAGCGTTCGGTTATGAACCGCGAATGGAGATCTATGGAACAGAGGGCATTCTGTATGTGCCTGACGCTAACTTCTTCGGCGGAACGATCCGGTTGAAGTCGGCTTCCGGCGAGCTGAAGGAAGTCCCTTATTCGCATGGCTTCGCCACGGAAAGCAGAGGAATCGGCGTCGCCGATATGGCGTACGCGATTCAGAGCGGTCGCCAAAATCGTGCGAGCGGTAGACTGGCGCGGCATATTCTGGACATCTCGCTCGGCATTTTCGAAGCGTCCGAACAGGAGCGCCATGTGACGCTGCAATCCACGATCGAACGGCCGGAGCCTCTGCCGCTGGGGTTGAAATATAACACGCTCGGATGAGCACGGAAGGAGAAAGCAATGAAGACGTTTCCTATAGGGGTACAGCCATACACGGTTAGAGAGGCGTTAAGAGCCGATTATACAGGAACGCTTCGCCGTCTGGCGGAGATCGGATACAAGGGCATCGAGCTTGGACTGCCGCCGGAAGGCATAACGGTTGCGGAGCAGAAAACGCTGCTGAAGTCGCTCGGTCTTCATGTCGTGAGCGCGCACGCTGGATTCGATACGCTTTCCTTCGATGCGGAAGCGATCATGGATTATTTGGATGAAGTGGAGGGCGGCCGGCACATCGCGATTTCGCTAAAATTCGCGGACAAGGAAGACGTGCTGCGCAAGGCCGCCGAATGCAATCGGATCGGCGCAAGGATGAAAGAGCGCGGCTTCAAGTTTCTCTATCATAACCATGATTGGGAATTCATGACCTTCGACGGCAAATACGCAATGGATTGGTTCCTCGAAGCCACGGATCCTGCTTTCGTCGGGATGGAGCTGGATACGTATTGGGCGGCTAAAGCGGACGTTTCGCCGGCCGATTATTTACGGACGCGCTTGCAAGGCCGCTGTCCGCTGCTGCATATTAAGGATATGGAAGCAGGGGAGCAGCGCTTCTTCGCTGAAGTGGGCGAAGGCGTGCTCGACTTCAAAGATATTGCTGCAGCAGCGGCAGAGGCCGGCGTCGAATGGATGATCGTGGAGCAAGACGAAAGCCGGCGCGATCCGTTCGACAGCTTAACGATTAGCTACCGTAATTTGGAGGCTATGGGGCTGCTTAAGCGTTAAACATAAAGGGAGGGCTGGAACATCGAAAACCAACCGGATCAAATTGTCGGGTTGCCGGCGATTAGCGTTGCGGGAGATATCGTCAAGCGGGCGGGAACGGGCCTGGCAGAGAGGACGCTTCATGACTACGAGCTGCTGTATTTTCCTTACGGTACCCGCAGTCTCTACGTTCTCGAAGACCATGAGTTTTTGCTGAATGAGCCTAGTTACATCGTGACCCGCCCGGGTGAGCGGCACGAATACCGCTACGACCCAGGCCAGCCCTCCAGGCACTTGTTCGTACACTTTACATTCGGAGAGGCGGAATCGGAAGCTCCGCCTCTTCGAATTTTGACGAAAGGCGGCCCACCGGTCATTCGATCCGGCGACGAGCTGCCCGCAAATATGATGAAGCAGCTGATGCTTGTCTTGTACAGACATCCGGAAAACTTTCGCAGACGCGCAGGCTTGCTGCTGCTGACCTTGCTCGAGGAGCTTGAGAGTCTAGTCGCCGACAGCCCGTCGGATTGTCCAGCGGATCCGATCCCGTCCCAAATCGCCAAGGCGCTAGATTATATCGACCGAAATATCGGCTCGCCATTATCGGTGGACGAGCTTGCCGCGAGCGTAGGCTGGACGCATGAGCATCTGTCGCGCAGCTTTGTGCGCTACACGGGAAGATCGCCCAGAGAAACAATCAGCCATCGCAAAATAGAGCGGGCTTGCCAATTGCTGCTGCATGAGGATCGTAGCGTAAAGGAGATCGCTTATTCGCTTGGATATGCGGACGAAAACTATTTTTACCGGGTGTTTAAGCAAGTGAAAGGGATCACTGCGCTCGAATATCGGCGTAAATATTTTAATCCATGGTACAGCGAGCTGCATCCTATCGGAGAAGGCGATGCCCCATACCCGCAAAACCGTATATTATTCAACGCCGCAATGCTGAATGACAGGCAGGAACAATAGAATCAAAGTTAGGAAGATTCAAGCTTTTGAAAGAAAGGAGAGGTCGCATTGACACAACAACCGCTAAAAGTTGGATTGATCGGATATGGATTTGCAGGGCGGGTTTTCCATGCTCCCGTCCTTACATCCGTGCCGGAGCTTCTCCTCACAAAGGTTGTCGAACGCAGCTCGGAAACGTCGAAGGAACGGTATCCTTATGTGGAGGTAGTCAAGAGCGTGCAGTCGCTTTATGACGATCCCGACATGGATTTGATCGTCGTCGCTACTCCAAGCACGGATCATTATACGTTTGCGAAGGAAGCGCTCCTTGCCGGCAAACATGTTATCGTGGAGAAGCCGTTTACAGCGACGTCCGCGGAAGCGGATGAGCTTGTTGAGCTTGCCCGTCGCCAAGGGAAAGTTATCAGCGTATTCCATAACCGCCGATGGGATGGCGATTACCAAACGGTCCGGCAGGTGCTGCGGTCCGGCTGTCTCGGCCGCCTAAGCGAAGCCGAATTCCGTTGGGACCGCTTCAGTCCTCACGTCACGTCCCGAAGGTGGCGCGATGCAGGCGAGAAGCTCGGGTCCGGCGTCTTTTACGATCTCGGCGTACATCTCATCGATCAAGCCTTATGCCTCTTCGGCAAGCCCGAGACGATTACGGCCGATATTCGCACGCAGCGGGACGGGGCGGGCGCGGACGACGGATTTGAGGTCACGCTGGGGTACCCCGACCGGCTGAAGGTCAGGCTGCGAGCTTCGCTTCTCGCGCGACAGCCGGGTCCTCGTTATTCGTTGTATGGCACGAACGGGTCTTTCGTCAAATATGGAGAGGATCCGCAGGAAGAAGAGCTGAAGGCGGGTCGGTCTCCGCTCGATGCCGATTACGGCATCGAACGGGAAGAACGTTACGGCAAGCTGGACACCGTCATGGACGGACTTCGTTTCATCGGCAGCGTTCAAACGCTTCCAGGCGGTTATCAGCATTACTATCGTAATGTTGCTGAGCATATACTCGGGAGGGCCGAGCTGGAAGTGAAGCCGGAGGAAGCAAGAGACGCCATCCGTTTGATCGAGCTTGGCCTTATCAGCAGTAAGGATGGAAGGACGGTACAAGTTACATGGTAGCAAACGGCAATGCGGAACGGCTGTTCCCGTTCAAAACCTCATTAAATGCTTCGACGCTCATGCCATTCCGTCTCGGGCTTGACCAGCAGATGCGGATCGCAGCCGAGGCGGGCTACGACGGATACGAGATATGGGTGCGTGATGTAGATGCCTTTGTGGCAGATGGAAAATCGCTACGCACGCTTCGAGAGGAGATTGGAGCGCTCGGCATCGCCATTCCGAACGCCATTGCCTTCTTCCGCTGGGCGGACCGCGACGAGCGCGTGCGCGAAGAAGCGCTTGCCCAGGCGAGACGCGAAATGGCGCTGTTGGCCGAGCTAGGCTGTGAAGCGGTTGCGGCTCCGCCCTTCGGCGATGTAGAAGGCGTGCAGCCGCACGAATTCGCGCAGCGTTTTGCGGAGCTCGTCAAGATTGGAGCAGAGACCGGCGTCGAGCCTTTCCTGGAGTTTTGGGGAAGAGCAGCAAGTCTGAGCACCTTGGAGGATACGCTGAAGGTGCTTCACGCACTCGGGAACTCGGGTGCGAAGCTTCTCCTCGATCCGTTCCATATGTATACCGGGGGCTCCAAGCTGGAGTCGCTGCATATCGTGAAAGGACGAAATGTCGGTATCGTTCACGCAAACGATTATGGCGAGCTTCCGCCAAGGGAGACCATTGCCGACCGCGACCGGCTATTCCCTGGCGACGGCATCGCCCCGCTTAATCAGCTGGCCGACACGCTTCATCGCAATGGATACAAAGGTTATTTGTCGTTGGAGTTATTCATGGACAACTATGGCGATCTTGGTCCTGCAGAAGTCGCCAGGCACGGGCTTAACAAGCTGAAGGCAGCGTTTTCGATTTCACCGAGTTAGGCGGTTATCACGAACGATATGGCAAAAGATCGACGCGTAAGCGTCCATCGATTTGGCTGTAAAACGAAGGTAAACATACACTCTCGTCCTTCTTATGGGCGGGAGTGTTTTTTATCTCCAGTCATAGGCGCCTTTTTTGACACTTATCTTTGTGCCGGGTGAGTGCTACAATAGATCGTGCAGCTTAGAATTGAATTTAACGTAATCGAGGGGAAATTATTATTATGCTGGACCGTACGGTATATTTAAAATTATGGGGCGTCTCTCTGTTGTGGGGCGGCAACTATGTGGCGAGCGCGTACATGCTGCGCGATTTCTCGCCAATTTTTCTGTCTTTTGCACGACTGGTCGTCATGTCGCTTTTCCTGATTTCCGTGGCGATCATGAACAAATCGATCCGGCGGCCGACTAAGCAGGAATGGGGTCTCCTGCTCATGGCAGGAATTACCGGCACCTTGATTAATCAGCTTTTTTATTTTACCGGCTTGCAGGAGTCGACCGCGGGGAACGCCGCACTCATCGTTGCGCTTTCTCCAATCGCGACAACGCTGCTGTCGCGTATTTTCTTAAAGGAGAACATCACGGGGCAAAAGCTCATCGGCGCCATAATCGCGTTTGTCGGTGTTGTCTGCATCGTACTGTATGGCGGCAAAGATTTGGGCATCTCCCATGGAGACGTTTATCTGCTCATCGCCATGCTAGGCATGTCGGTGAGTCTGCTGTTCATTCGAAAGCTGACGTCGGCCATGACTTCCTATGAGGTGACTATATTCTCTACGGTGATTGGCACAATCCTCATGTCGCCGGCCGTCGCGGTAGAAGCAGTAAGCGGCGACCTTCACGCCAGCCATCAGTTGGCCACATGGCTGCTGCTCGTCTGCGTTGCCGTCATCGGCCAGGGGCTGGCGGGTTTCTGGTGGAATTCCGGCATAGCGGTTGCCGGTGCGTCTACTAGCGCCATGTTTATGAATATTCCGCCGTTCATCGCGATCATCGTCAGCCATTTCGTCTTAGGCGATCCGATCCTGCTTGCTCAAGTTGGCGGAGGGGTACTGATATTGGCCGGAGTGGCGATCACGAACATGAAGAGGAGGAAGCCGCCGGAGCTGAAGTCCGAATTGGGTATGTAAAGTGCTTAATAGATATGAAGTTCTACTGATACAATTTAGAAAGGATGATCGCCAATGGAGGCTTCTCTCAAAGAGAATGCGGTATCGTTTTTGCAAATGGTTGCTTCGGGCGAAGTCCGTGAGGCATACCGGAAGTATATGGCTCCGGATCTTGTCCACCATAATGCTTTTTTCCCGGGAGATGCTGTATCGCTTATGCTTGCAATGGAAGAGAATGCCGCCAAGAATCCTCATAAGATTGTTGACGTCAAGCAAGCGATTGAAGAAGGCGAGAAGGTCGTCGTGCACTCTCACGTCAAACAAAACGAAGCCGACCTAGGGGCAGCTGTGATCCATATTTTCCGCTTCCAAGACGGTCTCATCGTTGAGCTTTGGGATGTGGGACAGCCTATTCCGGAGAATTCTCCCAATAAAAACGGCGCCTTCTAAAGGAGATGGAGGAGAAAAGTACATTCAAAACCGCGTATACCGCGGTTTTTTTGTTGTGTAGCATAATGGTGCATACAGGTAATCAGCAATACTTGGAGGCCAGGAGTACTCCCCCTATCACGGTAACGCGCTTTATTTCTCAACAAATATGCCGCAGATGAATGTTCGAGAATTTAACATCTTAGTTTTGAGCGGAACGGTTGGCAGTACCGCCTCTCAGTTGACAGTCGAATAGAGAATCAAGCTGCAATGGATTACCTAATTGAAATTGCAGAGTCGGTTAACGGATGGATAAGAACGAATAAGATTTCGTCATTCACTGGTAAAATGTAGTATGATAGATGAGGAATAGATCAACGGTAGAGAAGGAGGCCACTTATGAATCTCGCTAATAAAATTACGGTTGCAAGAATCATGCTAATTCCGATCTTTATTTTATTTTTCCCACTCTTTCCAAGCTGGCTCATTCAGAAATCCATCGTATTTCAGCACATCGATTCCTATGGCCTTTATTATGCCGCAGCCGTATTTGTTATTGCCTCCGCGACCGATAAACTAGATGGTTATATTGCGAGAAAGTACAATCTTATAACCAACATGGGAAAGCTATTGGATCCATTGGCCGATAAATTGCTCATTTCAGCGGCGTTGATATTGCTGGTAAGCCAACATTTAATATATGCATGGATCGCGCTTGTCATAATAGCAAGAGAAATCATTATTACGGGAATTCGAATCGTGGCCTCCGCTCAAAAAATTGCTTTGCAAGCCGATCAATTTGGAAAGATCAAAATGGTGGCACAAGTTATAGCCATTACAGCCGTTTTGTTAAATAACGGACCAATCCGCCTTGCAAATGAAATCCCAATCGATCAAATGCTTATGTACGCCGCCTTGATGATGACCGTTTTTTCAGGCATTAACTACATTAGGAATAACTATCACGCACTAAAGCTTCATTCATAAAAAGTCCAGTTAACGCCATAATGAGTGGGAGGATGATATGGGAATGAACTTTACGGCTTACTTAGGCCATCATTTAAATGCTTCTTTGTTATTTTCATCATTCTATGAGATGGAGAACGTTTCTCCTGGATGAGGAATTACAGCTGCGTCTTAGGAAGACAACCTTTAATCTAGCGGTATATTTCTCTTCTTCATTGGCAGTGTATGTTCCAGATAATGGAACTACAGAATCAGAAGTAGTAGCTTTTATTTGGAAGGATGAAAATAGGGATATTGATTATTTAATAAGCTGGCTACTTAATCGATGTGAACCCAAGGGAGAAATTATCCACATATTGAAACAATATGAAGATGAGTGGGAATCAGACGGATACTACATCGATTATTTTACGGATTTTAAAGCAAATCAATAGTTTAACTATCGTTTCAAGGGAGTTGAACATAACGGTTAGCAGCCGTTCTGCATGATCGGCTGCTGTTTTCATTGAAAGGTCAGTCTGATGAATCCCAATATGTGGTACTATAACATTAGCATTGCTTGGGATCGAACAAATGAAGTGAGGAGGGACTCGGCATCATGGAGACCGAGTTAACACGCAAACTCAAGATTGAATACCCGATTATTCAAGCGCCAATGGCCGGTGGTCCGACGACGCCAGAACTTGTTGCGGCCGTTTCGAACGCCGGAGCGTTAGGAAGCCTTGGGGCAGGTTATTTATCGCCTGAGCAAATCAGAAATGCGGTTCGGGAGATTAGGCAAGAAACAGATCGACCCTTTGGCGTTAATTTGTTCGTGCCCGAGCAACCGGCTTCAACTGAAGCCGACATTGCTGAAATGAATCTTTATCTGAATAAATATCGGGTGAAGCTTGGTATTGCGACAAATCCAGCAATCCCAAAGTTTGCGGAGTCGTTTGAAGAACAAGTACAAGTCTTGCTAGAAGAAAACGTCTCTGTTTTTAGCTTCACCTTTGGCATACCGCCGCAGAACATCCTTCAATCGATGAAACAAAAAGGGATTTTCGTCATTGGAACAGCAACAACGGTCGATGAAGCCATTGCTTTGGAAACCGCCGGAGTCGACGCGATTGTGGCCCAAGGAAGCGAGGCGGGCGGACATCGCGGATCTTTTCTGAATAGCAGAGCAGATGCTCGGATTGGCACGATGGCTCTTGTTCCGCAAATTGTAGATCATGTGAAGATTCCCGTTATCGCATCGGGCGGAATCATGGATGGGCGCGGGCTTGTTGCAAGTCTCGCATTAGGGGCATCCGCGGTGCAGATGGGTACCGCCTTTTTGGCTAGCGTTGAGAGCGGCGCCCATCCCGTCTATAAGCAGAAAATCATTTCATCAAACGAAGCTTCAACCGAGGTTACAAGTTACTATTCCGGCAAAGCAGCGCGTGGTATTCTCACGGAATTTATGGAGGATATGCGTTTTTATGAAAGGCCTGTTCCAGCTTATCCGATTCAAAATGCCCTAACAAGAGATATTCGTCAAGCGGCCTCTAAAGCACGGAATCCTGAGTATATGTCGCTTTGGGCCGGTCAAGGTCTTAGGTTAGCTAGAGACTGTACAGCGAAAGAAATCGTCAAACAAACCGTTGATCAGGCATATCGTCTAATCAATAATGTGGGGAAGCTTAGGAATTGAGATGGAGGTGCTTAAATGAATATTACATTTAAAACGATTAAGCAATCCGACTCGAACGTGCTTCACCATTTATACAACTATTATTTATATGAGCTGTCTGCATACTCGATGGAGGATGTGACACCGGAAGGGAAATACATCATAGAGGATATTTCTCCTTATTATTTGGACCCTAGACTCTATCCGTACCTCATTATGGCCGATAAGATGATTGCTGGTTTCATTCTCGTCACTTCACCTCCATATGTTTCTTCCGGAATTGATTATTCGATTCAGGAAATGTTTATTTTGCCGAAATATAGAGGGAAGGGTGTTGCAAGGGAAGCGGCGTTGCATATTTTCAAACAACATCAGGGTCACTACGAAATAGGGATGTTTCAGCACAATGTAAAGGCAGTTACATTCTGGTCAAAACTCTTATCATCATTGAACATTAAGGCAATTACCGAGACTGGTGATGTGCGGATAGCCGGAAACCAATTACCTACAAAGTCCTTACGTTTTTTCATATCGGGTGAAACGATTCAGTCTCACGTGTCAAATGAAATTGTTTAGATTCATCAAAGGGGGAGAGACAATGTCTCCGAATTCAGAAAAGCTTCAACGGATCGTTCGGGATGCGGGCCTGGATAATATACTCCAGCTTTTGACAGAAAGCGTGTCAAGTTCGGATCTAAACACCCTATTGTTGGAAGTGTTTCGGGAAAGGATACGTGCGTCTACAGCCAGCGACTTAATGAAAAGGTACCAATCGAACCGGTTTGTCCATCCCGCTGTCGTGAACCCCATCGAGATGAAACGTCTTGAGATTGATGTGCTGGAAATTGCCGAAAAGCATGCCTACACCCCAATTCAATTGTCTCCCGTAGCTCCATTAGGCTCTTGCTCCATCATTGCTCCTGCTGATCAAAACAAGATTATATCCGCACTAAGAGGGACGGAAGCCGTTGCGGATGCGACGAATCTTCTTGCGCTGCACATATGCGACCTTATCAAATCCAGCAAAGCCAGCAATGAAGGGGATTTTCTCCGGTTTTCTACGACGCATCGCCATGTGAGGGCACAGCATTTCGGCGATGCATCGGGCTTGTTTTCGCATTTTCATGTGTTCTGCATGGTGACGTCTGGAAAGGATAAAGGGTCTTACCGCTTCGAAAAACAAGCGATATGGGAGCATATGCACGTTTATCAAGAAATTTTTCAATCAATTTGCAATGCGGAGATCGAGATAACATTGAATACCCGACGAAGCGGATACAAAGATCCGGACGGGTTAATTCAAAGGGTTATGGACGATAAAGGACAATCGTCCGTTCAGGTAGTTGCTTCCGGGAGCAGAGACAATGAAGAGAACCAATACTACCAAGGACTTCAGTTTAACATTTCCGTGAATATAAAAGGGCAATCCGTTCGTATCGGGGACGGAGGCTTCGTTGATTGGCCGCAGCAGCTGCTGCAAAACAAGAAGGAGCGGATGCTGATCAGCGCAATTGGTCTAGACATGATGCTTCTTAACGGGATGAAGTAAGCTTAAAGTACAAGACGTAAGGCAGCCGACTGTAAGAACGGCTGCCGTTTTGGCATTTGAAGTAATTTTCGGCGGAGTTCCGCCATGATAAGGTTACTGTCCATGATGCGCGTTGTCAGAGGGGCGGTGTGGTCTATTTTTTCTTTTTGCGAGAGGCAACCCTTCTCCTTAGAACAGTCCTCCCGCCAAACCGGAGAATTCGGCTGATTTGATTATAAGAAACAAAATACACGCCCGACTGGCGTCCAAGCCCGAACAACCTGAAATTTTGGGGATTAAGCCGGATTTCGTAATTGAACAGCTCGTTAAAGCCAGCCCTGATCGTTCTAACTCGAAGCTGCTTGCGCGTGCCTCCGCCTATTACCGTAATTGCGGTCCTGTCCGGCAAGTAGTAACCGAGCCTTGCTTTGAGGCCGTCGCCAATGCCAATCTGATTCACGAGATAAGCCGGATCTGAAACGACACGAACGCGCTCCGTCGAAACCGGTTTTCTTCGAATCTGTATCATATTCGTTAGGCTGTCATAGGTGAAAGAGTATCTCGCTCCAGCCGTTAGCCGAAGCCTTCGAGCTACACTTTGTCCGGCAGTAAACCCATTATAGTTGCACTCAAATGTTCCTTCAGGCTCACGAACAATAGCCCTCACTCGAGTGTTTCCCCGAACCAACGTCACTGGGGTGCGGTCAGGAATCGCATTCACATCAAAGCTTGTTTGCGGAGCCCCTCCGCAATGCTCCAACTGAATTTCATTATTATTTCTGGACTGTAGGGCAAAATCAATTCCGCCTCGCACAATAGCCCTTATTCTTTTTTTCAAGGTGCTCACTCCCCAATTCAAGGATAAAATATGCTATGTTACACCTGGGGCATAAGCGTGGTTGCTTAACCAGAACCGATCGTCCAATTAGAAATCGCTGGTAATCGGAAAGACTTATTGCGCAACAAATTTTGGGTACGAACCGTTTACTATTTGTGGAGAATTTTGCTCCTATCTTATGAAGAATGTCTCCTTAGGGAGGAGTCAGATGCCAGTGAAAAAGCCGTTATTTCTACTCCTCATCGTCCTATTTGTAGGCGGAGCCGGCTGGGCTTATTATGCTAACAAGCCGTCGGTTCATTACGTGATGTATGCTTCCGCAGATGGGATGAATTCGGAACTGCGTATGGCGCTTCTCAGTCGTCTTAAAGCGAACAATATTCCTTATCAGACGGATAAATTCGGCAGCATTTTGATCCCTGAAAAGGAAGTCGAAAAGGCGGTAAGCTGCTGTTCATAATGAATAGAAATAATGAAATTAGCCGCTGCGCTTGAACAGAAGTATTACGCTTGAGGTCTAGACATTCTATCTTTCTTTTAACAGGATATTCAACGATACAACGGGTGATTAAATGAGAAGCTTGTTATGGATGCCATTTCTTATTAGCGTTTTCCTTTTATCCGGATGCAGCAGCGAGACCAATCTTACTAATCATGCAGCATCCAATCATTCCTCCTCAATGAATAAAAAAATAGTGGAGCTTCCTATCAAAAAGGTAATCAATAATCAACAAATTCGTGAGAACGCTAGTTTTACTGCAACTTCAGTTGTTAAAAAAGTGAATGTTTCTGGGGGAACCGTATATCTTTACTCGAAAAAGGACGATCTTGAACATGTCTACGGAGCCTATGAGACAACGGAAAACCAATATGATTTAGGTATCGTCGGCGGGCTTTATTCGCACATGGACGACGAGATCCTTTCCATTAAAGAGTTAACACTAAATGGCAGAACACTGTTGTGCATTAAAGGCACTTTCGGCGCGAACGCCCCCGTACAAAACTATTATCTACTCGAGCAAAATAAAATTTATCCATTCTTAACGGTAGACACAGGGCATGCCGAGATCCTGGATCTCGACAAGAATGGTGTTCAAGAAATCGTTTCGACCCATGGCGCTCCTATGCAAGTCCATCTATATACGTTTGATAACAGCGACATATGGGTGACGAACGTAAATGAGGCATTACATGCAACAAACGTAAATGTCGATAATACAGGTATTTTCCTCGTGTCCCATGAAAATTCAAAGTTAATAGAGGAATACAGGTATGATGCCGGGCAATTCGCGTTTATTAATAACATTAATTAATTAATTATGGAGGAAATCGAATGATAACGAAGATTGTTCCGTATCACGCACATGATCATGACAAGCTGGTAGATATTTGGCATCGGGCTGTCGTTCAAACTCATTCCTTTCTGACGGAAGCGGATATTGCATTCTACTATGAAATGGTTCGAAATGGAGCATTACAAGAGGTCGAGATATGGGTTGAATTAAACGAAGATCAAGAGCCGGTTGGATTTATCGGAATTGACGGATCAAAAATAGAAATGTTATTCGTGGATCCTAATTACCATGGAAGAGGTGTAGGTCGCCGGTTAATCAAACAAGTTGAAACGCTAAAAGGCGGAAATATTAGAGTTGATGTGAATGAGCAGAATACAGGTGCGTGCGGATTCTACGAACGGCTTGGTTTTGTTCAGATTGGGAGGTCGGAACTTGATTCTTCTGGCCGTCCTTTCCCTCTGCTGCACCTTGAGCTGAAGAAGAGCGGCAATACGGATATCGGCAAAAGAGCATAACCAGGGATGAAAAAAATTTTCATTATTGGAATCGTTGCTAGCGGGAAAACAACATTGGCCAAACGCTTATCTCAAATCATAAACGTGCCTTGGTATGAGCTTGACTCCATCGTCCACTCGAATACGCCAATGGGGCGCTATAAACGTACTGCCGAAGAACAGCTCAACGTAATCATGGAGATTGATAAAAAAGGAACTTGGATATTTGAAGGAACAGATAGAGATTCCTATCAATGTTTATATGAAATGGCGGATACCGTCATTTTTCTGGATCCTCCATTATGGAAACGAAAGATCAGAATTTTTATAAGGTTTATTAAGCAAAAACTAGGTATTGAGAAATGCCACTACAAGCCGGATTTCACGATGTTGAAGCTGATGTATAAGTGGACGAAAGATTTCGAGCAAAGTAGAAAAGACTTTGAAGCCAAGTTGACACGATACAATGAGAAAGTGATCAGGTTAAGAGATAGTGGCAGCCGAATAGACGGGGTGCCTCGTTCTGATTTTGGGCAGAAAAAATAATCCTCGATTTCCCTAACATATTGGGGGTGTTTTCGGTGATGAATGGGTTAAGGGCGTTTCTCGCGGCATGTGCCTTGGTGACCGTTATTTCGGGATGTTCAAGAAATGAGCCAAAGCCACTGGAGATTATGTTTTATGGCGAAAGTGAAAATTGGACATTTCAATACCATACGGATTCAAAGCGATCGGGGAACAATACGGTTTCAGTGGACTTCTACTATAAAGGCAAGATTACTGAATTGCTGGAAACCAAAAGAATCGTGTTTTCGTACGGCACGTCAATTGGGAGCATTGCAGAAACCCTTCATTTTGATCAAATCGATACAGCCTATTTTAATGTTGAATTTGATGAAGATCTCATACAAGGCATTGTTGGAAAACCTGAAGAAAAAATGCGGGTCATCTTGGAATGGGAAGACAAAAGGGAGACCATGAACATAACGCAATATGAAAAGTAAAAGAGGTGCTTCAAGCGTACATGCCTGGCAAGTGGATTCATTCAACACTACTAAGGTAGATGATTGAGGTATACGGTTGAAACGGAATGGGGGAAGCGCGATGAAGATGGTCGGGTTTATTCTTTTAGGTATGGTCATTGCGTACCTTCTTTTATTTCTAGGTGAAACAGGGCTTGTTTTGCTGGGCGGAGCCATTTTTGGACTCCTCTTGTACATCGCCAAAATGCTTTCAAGTAAAAATAATAATAGGCGGGAGTGATCCAGTGAGTAATATGAAAACCACATTTACTGTTTTTTTGATGGTGCTGTTATGCACATTTTTGTTTGCTTGCGGTTCGGATGCAGGAAAAGCAACTTTCAAAGGGACGATTGAAGAAATCAACGGTGCGTCCGCCTTGGTCAATATCGTTGAAGGAGACATTCTAAAATCCGGCAGGAGTGTTTATGTTGACCTTTCGGTAAATAGCGAAGTCGTATTTAAAGTTGGGGACACAATAGAAGTTGAATACACAGGTACAGTACGAGAGACATCTCCGCTTAGCATTGATATAGTCTCTGTCCAATTTGCCGACGAATAGTTATCGGAACGGTATCGCGATAAATAGAAATCAGGCCCGCGTCTTTGTAGAAAGGCACGGGCTTCATTATTTGTTTGACCTATTATCAGTAACGTAAAACTTTTGACCGTCTAAACCACTGCCAGCAAAAGACACAGATTAAAGCAATTTCGACCACATCGCCGCCGTAATACATAACCATTCCTCCAATCTCTGCTTGCTCTTGAGTTACTCCTGCCGGAGAATGGACATAAATGTATTTAGATAATATTGCGTGGGCCGAAAATGCTAGTACGAAAACGCCGGCACGGAATATGAAGCTATGACGATGAGAGGGAGGGTCTAAGTAGATGATCGATACCGTGAAAAACAAGCCTGCCAACCAAATATGTACGTGGATAACCAGATAGAGAATTGGATATTGATGCATGTCCCTATATATATTTGTTGTATATAGAGCCCATAATCCTCCTACATTGAGGACGGAAGCTGTAAGTGGATGGCTTACGAACCGCAGCGGCCGGCATTTTAGAAACCGTACAAACCGTCGAGCTGAGTTCACTTTTAACGTTCGTAGGAGCAATGATATTGGCGTTGATAAGGCGACAAAAAGAGGGGAGATCATGCCGAGAAGCAAATGGCATACCATATGGGCAGAAAAATTCGTGTGAGCAAGAAGTGCAAGAGGGCCAAAGACTGCAGAAACTGCGGTCAGCATACCTATTATCCAGCAAATGTATCGGCTCATCGGCCATGGCTTATAGTGGAGGTTTGATCGTGCTACGGCAGCAGTGTAAGCTGTGAAAGCAACGAAAAACAACATGAGGAGGACGAACGAAGTCCAATTCACGTGCACATGCTGTATGTGTTCCATGCTCAAGATTATTTATCTCCTATCTGTTGCCTTTCATTGATCGGGTGATGAATATAACCCCTAGTACAATCATTGCAGCGGCAATTACATTCCAGAGAAGATCATATACAAATACATGTTTTACATAACGGATTTGGTGAAGCTGCATAAGCTTGTGCTGAATGATTCCGTCATATAATTGGAATAAGCCGCCACCTAGTAAGACCCCGCCAACCCATCTTTGAGGTTTCCAAACATTCGATGTGCGAAGCTCCGCTAACAGAAACATACCGCCAATTGATGAAAACCAGCTAAACGCATGAAACAAACCATCGGAAATCAAGCCGATCGCTAAGGTTGATTTGTCAAAGAAATGATGCCAATGAAGCAGCTGATGAAAAACAGCTTCATCAATAAAGGCCACTAACCCCAAGCCGATTAGTATACCTGACCATAGATTCCGGCTTTGGCAGGAACGAGACTGGAACGTTTCTTTTTCGTTTTGAATATTTCGAGTGCTCATTAGTTCGCATTCCTTTTTTCACGCATCGCATTTAATCATTCATATTTACTCTTTCCGTTATGTCTTGCAATAATTCCATTCGTCCTTATTTCATGCATGCATGCATGCATCTGGGACATGCGCATCTCTGCATCACATATTCAGAGCTTTGTGTGCGTTTTTCAGGTCAGTTGCAAGTAGTTTAACCAATTGATACGATGGGTATAGACCGCGTTCATAAGATATTGCCTGAAGGCTTTAACGCATGGATAAGGTGCTTTTGAAGAGCTTTCCTCAGTTGTGTAGTAGCTGCTTCTGTGATGGCAATCGCGATGTTTCGGACAGCAGTTTTAGCAAAATGGAGCAAGTGACCCGCATAATGGGGACAGCATATGCCTATGAGGAAAACATTACCTGTTGCACCTCGGTAGTCAGAATGATATATTATAACTCCGGCCGCGAGACAAGCGGTTCTGAAATGAGAAACGAATCGAACGGCATCAATTTCCAGTTGATTTCATGTAACGATTCGTGATATATTATTAGTCCGGCCACGAAATAGGCGGTCGGCAACGAAAGAAAAGATTGTTCTTTGAAAACTGAACAACGAGCGAAACTGCCCTGTTAATTCGGTAACGAGTTAATAGATATAAGAAGTTTTCGTACTCGGCTTTAGCCGATGCGAAAAGCTTCAAGCAACAAACGTAATGAGCAATCAAACACCTGGATCTTTTCTTATCGGCTAGCGCCGATTGCGAAAAATCCTTTATGGAGAGTTTGATCCTGGCTCAGGACGAACGCTGGCGGCGTGCCTAATACATGCAAGTCGAGCGGAGCATCGTGAAAGCTTGCTTTCACGATGCTTAGCGGCGGACGGGTGAGTAACACGTAGGTAACCTGCCTGTAAGACCGGGATAACATTCGGAAACGAATGCTAATACCGGATACGCGAGTTGGTCGCATGGCCGACTCGGGAAAGACGGAGCGATCTGTCGCTTACAGATGGACCTGCGGCGCATTAGCTAGTTGGTGAGGTAA
>NZ_QXQA01000014.1 GCF_003583765.1 Paenibacillus nanensis | reverse complement strand
TATGGCCCACTCAAAGAGAAGCAAGAAACTTAGCTGGGGGCGAAGCCCCCGGCAAACCATCACTAAATACTAAAAATATCCATCGTCCCGATGGAAAACCCTGCTACACAACTTTCTTGACGCTACCCACAAACCACTTGCTCGCCCCATTTTGTACGAAAAATCGTACAATCCTGCCTCACAAACCGCGCACACGCACCATTTTGCACGAAAAATCGTACAATCCCGCCTCAAAACCTCGCACACGCACCATTTTGTACAAAAAATCGTACAAACTACCACACCCAACCGCGCACACGTACCATTTTGCACGAAAAATCGTACAAACTACCGCCTTCCCCCCCTCACACGCCCCTTTTTGTACGAAAAATCGTACAAACCCGCCCCACAATCCTCGCACCTGCACCATTTTGTACGAAAAATCGTACAAACACCCCACTCACTCCACTCACACGCACCATTTTGTACGAAAAATCGTACAATCCCGCCCCACAATCCTCGCACCTGCCCCATTTTGTACGAAAAATCGTACAATCCCGCCCCACAATCCTCGCACACGCACCATTTTGTACGAAAAATCGTACAAACTACCGCACCCAACCGCGCACGCACCCCTTTTTGTACGAAAAATCGTACAAACTGCCGCACCCAACCGCGCACGCACCCCATTTTGTACGAAAAATCGTACAATCCCGCCACCAACCCCCAGCCAACCGTCCAGCCAACAAACAAACAAAAAAAAGAGCGCGTCTCAGACGTCGCTCTTTCTCTCGCAATTCATTTCCCCGCCGCCTCTGCCGGCTTTTCATAAATAAGCATCACGAGGGCATATTGCATTACGGCCGCCGTGAACAGGATGACGGGCATCCAGACCGAGCCTTCGTCCGATCCGAAGACGGCCAGCAGCGTTATCGAGATGACGCGGCCTATATTCAAGAACAGCTCCCGCATGACAACGGATTCGATTCGGAGCTGCCCTTTTAACGGCAGCGTTCCGATTAGACGATAGTAGTAGGAAGTCAGCGTATTAATCGCAAGCGGATTGCAGATGGAGAAAATAATCATAAAGACCAATACCGACCACAGCTCCACGCCGAACAGCAGCAGCGATGCCCCAATGACGGTGCCCGTCGTCGACATGAACACATACTGGCGCACGTTCTCCTTCTGCGCTTTTCGCGAAATCACGTAACCGGTCGCCACCGTCAGCCCCGAGAAGAAAACGCCGAGATACCCGACCCAGTCCTCGCGGTTAACCGCCTGAAACAGCAAAATATTCGGCAGGAACAGCATGATCCCCTGAAATAACCCCAGCACCAAAAAACCATACAACGCCTTCACCCAGCGGCGGTTGCGCTGCATCACCTCGCCCATCAGCTTCAAGTAATACGCCTTATGATGCGTTTCAACCATCGGAATGCGGAAGCTGATGACGGCGGCGATGACGAACATAATAAAGGCCAGCGTAAAAATAATAATATATCCCTGAAGCCCGTCATTTCTCTGAATAATAAATCCGGCGAGCGCCGGTCCGAGCAGTCCCGCGGAATTGAAGGTCACCATATTGATCGCCAGAAACCGGATCCGGTTCGCGTCCGTCGACACGTCATACTGCAGCACCAGATATCCCGTCCAATAAAAGCCGGCGGCAACCCCATTAAAAAGCGCGAACAAAATATAAAAGTCCGGCACCCTCTCCTGCGCCACGATGACCATCAAATAAAACGCGGCGATCATTACGATGCCGATCCGGTACGTCATCATCCGGTCTTTCTTTTTCGCTAACCAGCCGCCTGCCGCAAATGCCAACGGAGTAACCGCGTACAAAATAATGTTGTAAACCGCGTTGATTACCAAATCCTCGGTCAGCCGCCATAAGTACAGATTAAGGAAGAGCCCGGACATCGATGCCCCGAATTGAAAGCAGCTGTGAATAAATAGAGCGGTGACCGCATCCTTGCCGAGCCTTCGTTCCGGCGGTATCGCCGGACCTTTCATCGAATGAAAAGCGTTTTGCAAGCCGCGTTTGAGTTGCATCTGGCCGTTTCCCCCGTTGCGTTTCGGCGAGCCTACTCGTCGATGATCGTTTTTCTTTCAGTTTAACACACCCGCACAAATTTGGAAGATAAAAAAGAAACCGCCTTCAAGCCCGAAAAGGCGCTTAAAGGCAGTGTTCAACTCATCGACCCTTATTGGCTAATGCCAGCCAAGCTTGCGCCGGCCTGCTGAAACGGATAGACGAAGAAATACTCGCCGGAGCCGACTTCAACCGCTACTTCGGCAGGCGCTTCCGAAACCCGCTGCAAGCCCGCGGCTTTCCTTAACGCTTCGCCGCTCTCTTTCACTGCGCTTGCAGATGCAGCGCCCGGCAGCCGGATCTCCGCCGTCGTATTCGGCGGCACCGTCACCTCCAGCCGCATCGTACCGTCTCCCTCCATCTTCCACGCGGAGCGAACCTGGCCGTACAAGGTTTCGATGCTGCCCTCAGCCCAGGTTAATCCGTCTCCGGGCTGAGGGGCGATGACGATTTTTTTGTAGCCCGGAGCGCGTTCATCCGTCTGAATGCCTGCAACAGTCTTGTACAGCCAATCGCCTACCGCACCGTAAGCATAGTGGTTGAACGAATTCATATCCTTGCTCCAGAAGCTGCCGTCCTCTTTGATTCCGTCCCAATGCTCCCATATCGTGGTAGCGCCCTTCGTGACCGGATAAAGCCAAGACGGGTAGTCCTTCTGCAAGAGCAGCCGGTAAGCGTCGTCGTTCATCCCATAACGGCTAAGCACATGGTTGATATACGGTGTTCCGACGAAGCCGGTCGTCAGGTGATGCTTGCTGTCCTCAAGCAGCTTTTTCAGCTTGTCAGCCGCGCGTCTTTCAGCCGTCTCATCCAGCAGGCCGAACATGAGCGCCAGCACATGCGCCGTCTGCGTCGAAGCGGATAGCCTTCCGGACGGCGTCACGAACTCGCTTCTGAACGCCTCCATGACCCGCTCCTCGAGCTCGCCGTATACCGCTTCATCCTCCGTTTTGCCAAGAACTCCCGCTGTCTTCCGCAGCAGCGAAACGGAATAGGCGTAGAAGGCCGAAGCGATCAAATCTCTCTCCGTCGCGCCTACATAATCGCCGGACTTGGCGTCCAGACCAAGCCAATCGCCGAAATGGAAGCCGGTGTTCCACAAATATTCCTGCTCCCCTTGCGCCAGGATATACGACACCCACTTCTGCATGCTCGCGTACTGCCGCTCCAAGATGCGCGCGTCGCCATAGCTGACGTAAAGCGTCCAAGGACAGATGACGGCCGCATCGCCCCAAGCCGCAGAAGCGTAATCCGAGTCATTAAGCACATGTGGCACAACGAACGGTACCGCTCCGTCCTCTCGCTGGTCCGCCGCCAGGTCGCCAAGCCATTTCGTAAAAAACGGCGCGACATTCGCTAAGTATGCCGACGTCCCGATGAACATCTGAGCGTCTCCCGTCCAGCCAAGCCGCTCGTCGCGCTGCGGACAGTCGGTCGGCACGTCGAGGAAATTGCCCTTAAGCCCCCAAAGGATATTGCTTTGCAGCTGGTTAATTAGCGGATCCGAGCACTCGAAACGCCCCGTCATCTCCATATCGGAATGAAGAACAACCGCCTCGAACGAAGCGAGATCGATCGGCTCCGGAAATCCGATCAGCCGGACATAGCGGAAGCCTTGGAAGGTAAAGCGCGGCTCATAGATCTCCTCGCCGCCGCCTTTGCAGAAATAATGAACCGTTTGTTTCGCCTTTCGAAGATTTTCCGTATAGAAGTTGCCCTCCTGATCCAGCACCTCCGCATGCATCAGCTTCACTTCCGTTCCCGCCTCTGCCGTTAAGCGGAATCGGACCCAGCCTACCAGGTTCTGCCCAAAATCGATGACTGTTTCGCCTTTAGGCGTCCTTATTTTTCCGACCGGCTTCAATGTCTGAATCTTCTTTACCGGTTCGTTGATCTGAGGCGTCAGCCTGCTGTTATCTTGATCGATGACTTCAACGTCCGCCCAGCCTTCCGCCTTATAATCCGCTCTGCTCCAGCCGGACAGCTCAAGCCTTGCGTCGTAGGTTTCCCCGTGATAAATTTCCGCCATCCGAATCGGCCCCGGCGCGCACTTCCAGCTCCGATCGGTAACAACGGTCTCCTCGCTCCCGTCCTCGTACAGGACATGCATTTGCATCAGCAAGGCAAGCCGGTCCCCGTACAAACAGCCTTTACCGCTCCATCCTAAATCCCCTTTGTACCAGCCGTTGCCGAGCCAGGCTCCGATCGCATTCTCACCTGCACGAAGCATCTCCGTCACGTCATACGTTTGCGTCTGGAGCGTATGGCCGTAACTCGTCCAGCCAGGCGTGAAGTAACTGTCGCCTACCCGCCTTCCGTTCACTTCAAGCTCGTAAAGACCAAGCGCCGTCGCGTAAATTCTCGCCCGCTTTACCGCCGCTTTCAGATGGAAGCCTGCGCGGAGAAGCGGCAGCCTTGCGGAATCGTCTGGCAGCAGATCGGCGGGCGCCGCAATCCACTCCGCCTTCCACGTCTCTCCCTGCAGCATTCCCGTTTCCCATAATGCGGTGTCCGACCATTCTGTGCTATCGCCGTTGCCGTCCCACACTCTTACCCGATAAAAATAGCGCTTACACGACTCCGCTTCAAAATGCTCCAGCGCCACATGAACCGATTGCTCGGAATCCACACGACCCGAACGCCAAATCGTACGCGTAAACCGGTCATCCTCCGCAACCTCGATCTCATAGGCGGATTGCTTTACCGCCCGTTCTTCCGCCTCCAGCCTCCAGCTGATGCGCGGATGCTTCTCTCCGATACCGACCGGATTTTTCCTATATTCGCAACGCAAGTCTACTACATGGACCATCGTATCCCTCCCAATTGTCAGCCGATGCCCTTTTCAACTATTATTATAAAAAAGCTAACCGGAATTTTTGGTGGCAAAACGGACATTTTATCAAGGGGTATCGGACATTATGATTTCTTGAGAAGAGGGTGAAAAGCGATGCAAAGACCGGCCGAGACCTACCGCGGGGACGGCTTCTTCCGCCAGAATCAGCTGCTGTATATCAATCGCAGCTCCGAAAGCTTTACGGTGCCGTTTCATAACCACGACTTTCTGGAAATCGCGTTCATTGCCGAAGGCGAAGGCTTTCATTATGCCGGAGATACGGTTCTGAAGGTGAGAAAAGGCGACCTCTTCTATATCCCGATCGGCTATTCCCACGTGTTCAGGCCCGCTTCAACGAACGGAACGCCGCTCATCGTCCACAATTGCGTCTTTTCCCCGCTTCTTCTGCCTAAGCTTACGGCGTTTGCCTCGGACGGCGGGCTGATAGCGTTTTTGAAGGAAATGGAGAGCGGCTTGCTTGACTTTCATGCCCGTCAGGACCGGAATGACCGATTTCAAAAGCTGTTCGCCCAATTATACGAAAACTACGCGTCGCCGCTTGCGGCGGCAACCGAATACCTTCACGGACTGCTGCTTCAGCTTCTAATCGAGCTGTATCGCACAGGAGAGGAAGCGGAATGGGGAACAAGACCGAAGGAGACGATCTTTCAAGATATTCTTCACTATCTGGATCATCATTACGGACAGGAGCTGTCGCTTGCCAAGCTGGCGCAAAAAAGCGGGTTCAGCGAGCGGCATCTCCAGCGTCTGTTCCATCGTCATACCGGACAAAGCTGGAACAGCTATTTACAGTCGCTGCGGATCCAAAAAAGCAGAGAGCTGCTGGCCGGTACTCCGGACAAGATCAGCGCGGTCGCCGAAGCTGTCGGCTATAAGGATGTCCAGACCTTCAACGCCTTGTTCAAGCGGATAACAGGCCTCACTCCTCGTCAATATCGAAGCATGACCTAAGCCGCGCGCATAAAGACGCATCCTCCGGCCAAAGCTAACCATCGTTTCAGGAAAGGAGGAGAAGCACGTGGCCAAGCAGCAAGGGCATGCCAATCAGAACACGAAGACCAAGTCGTCCGACAAAAAAGGCAACGCGTCCGGCAACAACCATTAACCGCACGAAAAAGGACGGAGCAAAGGGATATCCTTTCTCCGTCCTTTTCATGTGCCAGCGGAAAAACGGCGGCGCGCCGCTTAAATTCGTTATTCGCGAAAAAGGGATTCGGATTTGGCCGTAGAATATGTAACGGACAGCGTTAAGCTGGAAACGGCAATCCACATCTTGAAAAAGCGGTGACGACGATGCATTTTTTGAAAAATAAATCCTTTACCATCTTCGACTTCGAAACTAGCGGACTCGATCCGAAAAAGGACCGCGTCATCGAAATGGCGGCGATCCGGGTCGTAAACGGCGAGGTGGCCAGCGAATTCAGCACGCTTGTCCAGTACGACGGCAAGCTGTCTCCGAAAATTACGGAGCTTACCGGCATAACGGACGAGATGACAGCCTGCGGCATGGACGAGGATACCGCCTTCCGCATCCTGAACCGGATGATCGGCGGCCATATCCTTGTTGCACATAACGCGCAGTTCGATTTAAGCTTCCTCCATCATTCCTTGATGCGAATCGCCGGCCGCTCCTTCCGCAACGATTTTATCGATACGCTTACAATCAGCCGCGACCGCCATGTCTATCCGCATACGCTGAAGGACATGTGCGACCGTTACGCGATTCCGCTTATCGGAGGGCACCGCGCCCTGAACGACGTTGTGGCCTGCTGGGAGCTTTGCCGCACGCTCGATGAAGAGCAGCCGATCGGGGATTATTTGAACAAGCTGGGCTATATGAAAAAATACGGGCCCCCTGCCTGGAGCCCGCCGCATGCCGTATTAGAGCCTGTCGAATTGAAATACGCTCCTCGGGAAGCGTAAGGGGCAAGTCGCTAATCATAATCTACATACAGCCATTCATCGATAGGCATTTCATAATCATCATCGCTGAACCGCTGCTCCTTGAACGGGTCGGCGTAATGGTGGAAGCCGTTGCGCTCCCAATAACCGTTCCTGTTCTCGAGCATCAATTCGATGCCTCTAACCCATTTTGCGCTTTTCCAAAAATAAAGATGCGGCACGATAAGGCGCAGCGGCCAGCCATGCTTATCCGTCAGCGGCTCGCCGTTATAACGATGCGCCAGGATGACGTTATCCCTCATTAAATCTTCCAGCGGCACGTTCGTTTCATAATTCGGGTCCGCATGAATCATCACATGCTTCGCTTCCGGCTTGACGCCGATAAGCGGCAGCAGATCCACTAAACGCACGCCTTCCCATTCCGTATCCAGCTTGCTCCAGCGGGTTACGCAATGAATATCGCATACGATTTTGACCTGCGGCAGCTCCAGCAGCTCCTGAAAAGAGAAGCTCCTCTCCTTCTCCACCTCACCGAATAGCCGAAGCGACCAATTGTTAAGCTCATAAGCCGGAACCGTTCCTTCATGCAGAATCGGAAATCGTTCCGTAACGGTCTGTCCCGGCGGGACCCGATGCCTCAGCTCAGCCGGCACATCCGGCAGCTTCGGCTTCAGCCGCCTCAAACGGTCCGCCTTATCGTTCATCGGTATCCACCCTTTCTGAAACTGGCTTTTTATTCCTCGCCAAGCATGTTCGCGCTCATCTTTTTAAACAGCTCCAGCGCTACCGTCATATCCTCCGTACTCATGCCGCGGAACAGCTTCTTCATCACTTTCTCACGCACGGCCATCATCGCCTGCACCATAGCTTTCCCTTCATCTGTCAGGTTAAGCACAACGGCCCTGCGGTCCTGCTCGCTCCGCTCCCTAGTGACATACCCCAGCTCGATCAGCCGGTCAGTAATGCCGGTGACGCCGCCGCCCGTTATGCGCAAGCTCTCCGCCAGGCTGGATGCTTTCTGCGGCCCCTGCTCGGCAAGAATGATCAGCATACGGCCATGCGTCATCCCGAGCGAATGCACGTTTTCTTTATTCCATTCCGCAAGAATCAGCTTACGTACTTCACGGAACGACTCGTCCAGCGATTTCATCAAAGATAGTCTATCCTGCTGCGAAGCATCCATCCAATGTCACTCCTTAGCCGGGCCCTTAGTCCCGCTTATCTGACCACAGTATAGACTTGCCGCCTTCCGGCAGTCAATGCGCATTCTCACTAGAAAAGCCAACCGGCTATTATTTGCCGGTTGGCTTTTGACTAATTTCCGCTGATGGGAGACGGGACCGTAATCAACTGCGCTCCGTCTGGAAAGATCGCTTCCACCTTTAACTCGCTGATTTGCTCGGCGATGCCGCGCATGACTTGATCCTTGCGCAGGACGCTCCGGCCCCTCTCAATCAGCCGCTCGGCCGACAACCCTTCGCTAGCGCCATCTATTATTTCATAGGTGATGAGGGCCACGCTTTCCTCATAATTTAACTTTACGCCGCGTTTCAGACGGCTCTTCGCCAAATCCCCCGCAATCAGCTTTAACAGCAGTTTCTTCTCCGATTCCGATATCGCCACTCCCGCGCCCTCCTTTTACCCTAATATTTTGAACCTTTCCCGAGCTCCAGGCTTCATATATGTCATATTATATTACACGAATACAAAAAATAATAGACCCTACTCTTTAAAATAAGGTCTAAATGTTTCGTGCAACTAACTTCCTGTGTTATGTTTGTCTCAATTAATAACCCAATGCGGTTTTCAGCTCCCCGGTTCCGCCGGTATGAAGACCGTATTCGAACAGCTTTTTCGTTTCAATAAATCTTGCGTCCATGCTGTCAGCTCCCATCACAACGGAGATCAGCCTCCGGCCGCCCTGTTTCACAGTGCCTGTGAAGCAATAACCGGCGTCCGGCGTATATCCCGTTTTCAAGCCGTCGTTCCCCGGATATTCAAACCGCTTTTCCGCAAGCATTTGGTTGGTCGCCGCAAGCGCTTGTCCTTGCGTAGACACTTTGACGCTGCCCATGCTTGTAATCTGCAGCACCTCCGGATATTTGCCGATCAAATATCCCGCAAGCCGAGCCGTATCTTTAGCCGTAAGGAGCGTATCGCGTTCGCTCGCTGCGCCTTCGTACTCCCTGATATCATCCCGGCTTAACCCCGTCGCATTGCCGAACACCGCATCCTTCGACAAGCCTATGCTTCTTGCTTTTTCATTCATCATCGCTGTAAAAGCGGCTTCCGTCCCGGCGATATGCTCAGCCAGCGCCACAGCCGCGTCGTTCGCGGAGTAGATCGCCATTGCGTCGAACAGCTCCCTTACCGTTAAGCTGTATCCTTCCATAATCCCCATTCGGGCGCCGGGAACCTGCGCGGCATAGGCGGACGGAATCACCGTATCGCTCCACCGGATTCGCCCGTCATGCACATAGTCAAGCACGAGCACTTCCGTCATCATTTTGGACATGCTGGCCGGCGGCAGCGGCTCATCCGCATTTTTTTCGTATAACACCTCACCCGTTCCCGCATCGATCAGGAAGGCGGCCGCGGACTCAATTTGCGGCTCCTCCCCGCGCCAAAGCTCCCGAATTGTTTTCCCTCCGAAAAGAATGGCTGCTGCTATAACCATAATAAATACGATACGAATACCGTTATAAGAAGAGTGGGTTCTCACCTTCACCGTTTTCATGACACAAAAAATCTCCTTTCGTTGCTGAACCTCTCTCTCGAGTATAGGCAGCTAAACTTAAGGAGACTGTAACGCATTCATAAATAAATCTTAAATCCTTCTTAAACCTTTGGCGACGCTTCTTTATAAAGCGGCAGCGTCACCCGGAAGACCGTCCGCTCCGTGCTGCTTGACGCCTCGATAAAGCCATGATGCTTCTCCACTATGCTTTTGGAGATTGCAAGCCCCAGGCCCGATCCGCCGGCCCACCTCGTTCTCGATTTATCCGCCCGATAGAACCGGTCAAAGATATGGGGCAGATCTATGGCGGATATCGGCTCGCCGTAATTCACGACGTCTACCGCCACCCAGCCCTCGCGCAGCGTAACGGTCACGTCGATCCTTCTGCCCTCTCTGCCGTAAGCCATCGCGTTCGAGATCAGGTTCTCGAATACGCGGGCCAGCTTGGCGGCATCCGCGCGAACCATAATCATGTTCTCCGCGCTTTGAAGCTGTCCCTTCATGCCGGCTTCCTGCAGCGGCATATGGTATTGAACCAGCAGCTGCCCCAGCATTTCAACGAGATTGATCGGCTCCAGCTTGAGCGCAATCGTGTCGTGACGCATTCTTGTATATTCGAACAGATCGTTAATGAGCTCATGTAAGTGCTGCGACTTCTCATAAGCGATCGCGACGTAGTGGCGAAGCTCGACCTCATCCCGGTAACGGTCTTGCTCGATCAGTCCAAGATAACCGACGACGGAAGTGAGCGGCGTGCGCAGGTCATGCGAGACATTCGTAATCAGCTCGTTTTTCGCCTGCTCCGCTCTTCTCTCTTCCTCAAGCGCTAGATGAAGCCGCTCGGACAGCCGGTTCACGTTATCGGCAAAGACGCCGAACACATTGCCCCGCTTGACGGTGACTTGATGATCCATCTTCAGCCTTCCATCCGCGATAAGCTTGACCGTATCATTAATCTGGCCGAGCGTCCGGAATTGGAACCACTGCAGCGCGATAAAATAGATAACGAACAGAACAAGCCAGATAAAAATAAGCCCAAACCCGCTCGGAACTCTCTCGATGAAGAATAGTCCGATGCCGCGCAGGAAATAAAAGAAGCTTGACGCGTTGTACAAAAAGATCGCAACTACGTATATGATCGCAAGCGTTATTAACGCCAGAACAGCGCTAATAACCAAATGGAGGACGGCACGGAAGACCAGCTTGGAGACGATGTTCTCTTTATCCTTCAATCTTGTAGCCAACCCCCCACACGGTTACGATCAGCTTCTCGCCAAGCTCCTTCTCCAGCTTGTCCCTCAGCTTGCTGATATGAACCATTACCGTATTGTTCGATTCAAAATATTTCTCCTTCCACACCTGCTGAAAAATATCTTCGGCGCTGAACACCCTGCCGGGCTGGCTTGCCAGCAGGTGAAGGATGCCAAATTCCGTTGAAGTCAGATGCAGCGGTCTGCCGTCCACATCGGCGGAATGACTGAGCTTGTCGATGCGCAGCGCGCCTAGCCTCAGCTCCCTGCCCTCGCCTTCCTTGCCCGCTCCCGTTTCGGCCGTTCGGGTGTACTGGTATGAGCGGCGTAGCAGCGACCGTACGCGGGCAAGCAGCTCCAGCGGATTAAACGGCTTTGCCATATAATCGTCCGCTCCCGTCATCAGTCCCATTATTTTGTCCATATCGCCGGTTTTTGCGCTTACCATCAGAATCGGCACATGATGATCTCTGCGCAGCCTTCTGCACACTTCCAGTCCGTCCAGCTTCGGCATCATAATGTCCAGGATTACCAAGTCCGCGCCTTGCCGTTCGAATATTTCAAGCGCCGCTTCCCCGTCGAAAGCGACAGCCGTTTCAAAGCCTTCATTCTTCAAATAAATCTCGATAAGCTCCGCGATTTCCCGCTCATCGTCCACAATTAATACGCGACGTTCCAACGATGTCATCCTCCTTCATTCCGATGCTTCTACTATACATGATCGGAAGACCGAACGTAACGAAGCGCGGTTCATTTTCACAAAGTTTAAGCCATTCTTAAGGTTTATTTAATAACCGGCGCGAGTCTGGAAGAGACTTCCCTCGTATAGCCAACGGTTGGCCATTTATGATAAGATTAAGATTATTCATGAAAATTAGTCATACTCGCCGTAACGTTTGACGCTTCGGCAATTTTAAGGGGGTACTACATTAATGGCGGCCAAAAGAATGCGTTCTGACATGATCAAAAAAGGCTTCGACCGTGCGCCGCACCGCAGCTTGCTTCGCGCAGCGGGCGTTAAGGACGAAGATTTCGGCAAACCGTTTATCGCGGTGTGCAACTCCTATATCGATATTGTGCCAGGTCATGTTCACCTGCAGGAGTTCGGTAAACTAGTGAAAGAAGCGATTCGCGAGGCAGGCGGCGTTCCGTTCGAATTCAACACGATCGGCGTTGACGACGGCATCGCGATGGGACATATCGGCATGCGTTATTCCCTTGCAAGCCGCGAGATTATCGCGGACTCCGTCGAGACGGTCGTTAACGCGCACTGGTTCGACGGCATGGTATGTATCCCGAACTGCGACAAGATCACGCCGGGCATGATGCTGGGCGCGCTTCGCGTTAATATCCCGACCATTATGGTCAGCGGCGGCCCGATGAAGGCCGGCAAAACATCCGATGGCCGCTCCATCTCCCTCTCCAGCGTATTCGAGGGCGTAGGCGCGCATCAGGCTGGCAAAATCAACGACGAGCAGCTGCTTGAGCTTGAGCAATACGGCTGTCCGACTTGCGGCTCTTGCTCCGGCATGTTTACCGCAAACTCCATGAACTGCTTGGCGGAGGCAATGGGACTTGCCCTGCCGGGTAACGGTACGATTCTGGCAGTCTCCCCTGAACGCAAAGAATTCGTGAAACAATCCGCTCGCCAGCTGATGAAGCTGATCGAGATGAACCTGAAGCCGCGCGACATCGTGACGAAAGAAGCGATCGACAACATGTTCGCGGTGGACATGGCGATGGGCGGCTCTACGAACACGGTTCTTCATACGCTCGCCATCGCGCACGAAGCAGGTATCGAATATCCGATCGAGCGCATTAACGAAGTTGCCGAGCGCGTGCCGCATTTGGCGAAAATCGCTCCGGCATCGGACTGGCATATCGAGGACGTGCACAACGCCGGCGGCGTAAGCGCGGTTCTGAACGAGCTGTTCAAGAAGGAAGGCGCTTTGCACGGCGATTGCATCACCGTAACTGGCAAGACGCTCCGCGAAAATGTGGAAGGCTGCGAAGTGAAGAACTACGACGTCATCCGTCCGATCGACAACCCGCACACGGAGCGCGGCGGACTAGCCGTCCTGTTCGGCAACCTGGCTCCTAACGGCGCCATCATTAAGACGGGCGCGGTTGACAAGTCGGTCGGCGGCTACCATAAAGGCCCTGCGATCTGCTTCGACTCCCAGGACGATGCGCTTGCCGGCATCGCTGGCGGCAAAATTAAAGAAGGCCACGTCGTGATCATCCGCTACGAAGGACCGAAAGGCGGACCAGGCATGCCGGAAATGCTGGCTCCTACGTCACAGATCGTAGGCATGGGTCTCGGCGCCAAGGTTGCGCTTGTAACGGACGGCCGTTTCTCCGGCGCATCCCGCGGCATCAGCATCGGCCACGCTTCTCCTGAAGCGGCCGAAGGCGGCCCTATCGCGTTCGTACGCGACGGCGACATCGTCGAGATCGACATGAATAACCGCACGATGAACCTGCTCATCAGCGACGAAGAGTTCGAGAAGCGCCGCGCCGAATGGCCGGGCTTCGAGCTTAAGATCAAACGCGGTTACCTGGCTCGTTACGCGCACCTCGTAACATCCGCCAGCACCGGCGGCGTTATGAAGATGTAAGGATTTCTAGCCCGCTTACGACCCTCCCTTCCAAGGGATGGCCCCGAGGGGGGCGTCCCTCTGGACACCCGCATGAAAGACGTTTGTGTGATATTGCGGAAAGTAACGAGAAAAGCCGTTTTGCCAGTCACAATTGATTGGCAAAACGGCTTTTATTTATTGATCGATTAGATGGCGGTCGTCTTCGTCCCCATAGACGCTGCGTCGTCTGCCGCTCCGCTCAAGACGCGGTCCACCGTCTCGGCAACCCGCTCCATCTCTTCCTTCACGATCCGCGATTGTATCGTAGCATACGAAAACAGCTTTTGAACGGGCATGCATACCATGCGAGGAGAAATAGCCTCGCTCCGGTCTTTACGCTTCCGTTCCTTGTTATATTGCTTTGAATTGGTAAGCACTTTAAGCAACAGCTTTAAGTAAATGCGGGTCGACTTCGCGAATAAGCCTTCCGGCAGCTGAAATATTTCAAAGCCGAGCCGGTCCGCCCCGCGGTGAATCATCGTGACGCCGTACACCGCTTTTACGTCTTTGGCTTCCGGGTCGCTCATCAGTTGATCAGCGAGAACAGGCAGTGCCCGCTCCACCTCCCGCAGCATCCGAATCCCGGTTGCCACCGGCGATTTCGACTCCGCCGCAATTCCCGACAGCATTCGGTTATCGAAGTGAAGCTCGGCGATTGCATCGCCTTTCACGAGGCTGCCGCCGTCTCCGAAATCGCGTTTCTCTCCATGATAGGTCGTTACCCGATAATGGAATGCCGGCGTGTCCCCGTCCCCGACCTTCTTCAAGCGGAAGACGATATGGAAAGCCTGCTCCCATAACAGCCAAGCGGAGACGAGCATCCGTTTGAACATCGAGCGCCGCATGACGCGATTGCTATCCGTCAGCTTCATCATTTCACCAATCCCTACGAAAGAATACCCTTTCTTGACCGCTTCCTCCAAGTAGGCCTCAAGCGCGATCAACATATTGCGAGGCGCATCCGCATCGGCTCCAAGCGTGTTGCCGCAATCATGCAGCAGCAGCACTTCGCCCGGTCTAACCTTCTTCAGCATGCGGCGCTTCAATCGTTCCGCGCCAACCCTTACCCGCCAATCGCCAAACATCGCCGACCATAAAATAATATGCATATGGCCCATCTTCGAATAGTCAAACAGATTGACGATTCCCCATGGCGGCCTGTAGTAGACCGTTTTGGTTCCGACCGCCTTTTCGATCACCTCGTTGGTCCGTTCGATTTGGCGCCTTACCGTGCTTGGACGCATAACCCAATTCGATTTATGCACATAATTATGAATACCGATTGTATGTCCTTCTTCCTGCATACGCTGAAGCAGCTTCTCTTGCCCTTCCGCGTGCGAGCCTACAACAAAAAAAGTCGCTTTCGCGTTATAGCGAGCCAATAAATCAAGCAGCTGCGCGGTATATACGGGATCCGGCCCGTCGTCGAACGTAAGCGCGATCTCCTTTTCTACCAACCCTTTTTTAAATACGCGGAAACCGAAGATGCGGCTGATGAGGCCAGGGAGAAACGCGTAGAACGTCATGATCGAAATTCCCCAAAGCAGCAAATTTTCCATTTTGTTTTTCCCCACCGTTTATGAATTAGTCAAAGATTAAGTGGATGAATCTGAATCATAACAATACCTCTAATTGTAGCATATTCTCTTAAAAAATGAGTACATTTCGTAAAAACTATAGTACAATCTTAATGGAAAGAATACCATTTCTCATTCTGAATGACGGAAAGAAGGGAATCACATGCTGCCATTTTACAAAAAATATTGGAGAACCGCGTTCGACATCGCGCTTATCGCGTTAACCGTCTATCTCATCATGTTAGTGTTCAGCTACATATACAAAATCGCGACACCCATCTTTTTTGCGTTTGTCATTTATTTATGCATTGAACCGCTTGCCCGCCTGCTCCATAAATGGGGGATCAAAAAGTCGATTGCATCCGGCATATCCGTTCTTGTCTTCACTTTAGTCATACTGGGCGCATTCTCGGGAGCGGCCGTGCTGATTAAAAATCAAGGCGAAGCGCTGATCGATAATTTCGATACCTACCGGGCTGTCTTCACCGAACAGATCGGCAATCTGACAGCGGAGCTCGAGAAGCAGCTGGACAAACTGCCTAATGATATCAATTTATCGGAAGAGACAAAAAACATAACCGAAGGCGCGACCGAAAACCTTCAAAAATGGATTAAGTCTTTCCTTCTCGGATTTATCGGCTACGTTTCGGGGTTTTCTACTTTTGTTTTCAACTTTGTTATCGGTATTATATTAGCGTATTTCTTAAGTATCGAAATTACGACTTGGAAACGCACAGCGTCCGAAAAAACGCCTCGCACCTTCAAAAACGCGTTTGTTTTCTTACGGGATAATGTGTTCAAAGGGATTGCGACTTATATAAAAGCGCAGGCCAAAATGATCAGCATTACCTTTATCGTCATTCTAGTCGCTTTGATTCTGCTCGGCGTGGACAATGCGTTTATTATTTCGGTTGTTGCGGCTATTTTTGATATTTTGCCGCTGCTTGGCGTCAGCGCGTTGTTTATCCCTTGGATTCTCTATTTGTTTATCGTCGGCAAAACCGCGCTTGCGATTTGGTTGACGGCTCTGCTGCTGGTCGTCACGGTAACCAGGCAAATATTAGAACCGAAAATAACGGGAGATTCGCTTGGCGTCTCCGCCTTCACTATGCTGTCGTTTATGATTATTTCCTTGTCCTTGTTCGGAGTCGCGGGCGTCATTCTGTCCCCGATCTTGGTTATTCTCCTGAAATCCTTGTACGATCAAGGCTACTTCCACCGCTGGATCCGACCGCCGGTAGGCGAGTTTGACGCGCCAGCCGGAGCAGAACCCGCTGTGGAGACGGATGGCTTGAAGGAAGGCTCCTTCGTGGAAAGACTGAAATCGTAAATAAAACGATCACTTTAAACAAGGCTCCTAAAGCAGCTTCCTGAAAGCTGTTTAGGAGCCTTGTTTATGGCTCTCTCTTTTTGCCGCAATGTCCATCGCGCCGCGAAACAGCCTGGTTGCTTGATGGCCGCTGCCGATCGGACGATTTGCCGCGAGAACGGCGACCGCGTACCGTGGCGACTTCACGGGCCCGTAACCCGCAAACCATTGATGATTGAGCGGGACGCCGTTGTTTTGCGTTTCGGCCGTGCCGGATTTGCCCGCTACCTTCCATATTCCTTCCCGAATCGACCGGCCCGTCCCGTGATCGACGACAGCCTCCATGCCGCGCAGAAGCGCCTCTGCGGTATGCGCTCCAATCCGCCGCCCCGGTCCCTTCGCATGACGAGCCTTAAGCTCAACCATTCTCTCCCCGGTCGCAAATTGGATTTCGCTGACGAGTCTCGGTTCATGCACGCTTCCGCGGTGGAGCAGCGTAACGATCAAATTCGCCGCCTGCAGCGGGGTCATTCGCACGTCGCGCTGTCCGATTCCGCTTTGCGCCATAATTCCGCCGTCCACATGGCCCGGATCATCAGCCGCGAAGAGCCGCCCGGCCTGCTCTTCCTCCAATAGCCTAAGCGGTTTGGCAAATGGCCCGAATTTTCCGCTATGCCAGCCTACCCGCCCCGTAACTCCTAACGCATCAGCCGTACGCTGCAGCTGCTCCGCCTTCAGTCTCTCCGCTGCCTCCGCAAAAACGATGTTGCAGGATTGCGCCAGCCCTTCCTGGAACGTCAGTCTGCCATGCCCGCCTTCCTTCCAGCAGGATAGGCCGTATTTGCCATAATGGCCGTTGCATTCAAACGTTTCGCCGCGGTCCACGGCATGATGCTCCAGCGCGGCCGCTGCCGTTACCAGCTTATAGATGGAGCCCGGCTCTACCGCCTTTAGCGCGTTATTCTCCCATTCGCTGCCGTCCGCCGTGAGAAACTGCCCAGGCTGAAGCTTAGGGCGGGACACCATCGCAACAATATCCGCGTTGCGCGCATCCAGAACGACGATTGCTCCTTCTTTGAGCCCTTCTCGATCGGCATAAGCCTCCAGCTCGTTCTGCAGCTCCAAATCGATGGTGGTCACCACTTTAAGCGGGTAATACTTATTTTTCGGTTGAATGACCCGAACATCCAGCCCATGTAGAGGCGCGTTCTGACCGTCGATAAAATAAGAAACCGAGGTTTCGCCAATCCCGTGAAGCAGTCCGTCTAGCGATTTCTCGAGACCCGCGCCTCCCACCTGCTCGGACAGCTTGCGCTTGCCTTCAAGCAGATCCTTTTGGTGAGCCGCCATCAGCCACTCCGGATGCTGACTTGTGAATCCGATCCAATGCTTTGCATCGAACCCTGACATATACCGGTTGCGATAAGGCAGCACGCGAATTCCGCTCACGCCCAGCTTACGGATCGCATCCGCCTGGGCTTCGGACAGCCGGATCGGATGGTCCTCTGAACCGCTATGCCAGAAATCAGGGGCGGTCAGCTTATCCCACCGTCTATTCAGCTCGGAATCCTCCACGCCGAGCAATCGCGCCAAAGCAGCGAGCTGCTGCGCGTTACCGCGCGCATCAGGACGTACCGGGAACAGGGCGACGGTCAAGTAGGTTTCACCGGTTATCGCCTTCCCATATCGGTCGACGAAATCGCCCCTTCCCGTATCCAATACGAGGCTGCGCTGTCTCTGAACAACGGCCATCCTCTTCCAGCCGTCTCTTCCTCCTCCAGCAGGCGGAGCCGCAGAGCCATGGCTCGGTAGAAGCTGCAAAGAGGCAAGCCTCACGATAAACAAAAGCATAAGGAAAGTGATGAGCAGCCCTGCCGCCAGCATTCTTTTCGCCATCTAACCCACCGTCCATCCTCCTAATGAAACACCTCCCTATAAGTGTTGCCGAAACGGCAAAAAAAAGACTGTCCCGAGTATGAACTCGAGGACAGTCTGCATAAGCTCGCTTATTCTACTTTAAACTTCGAAAGCGATTCTTTTAAGCCTTTCGATACGGAGTCCAGCTTCTCTGACAGCTTAACCAGCCCTTCGCTGATGCTTAGCTGCTCGCTGCTTAGCGAAGCTACCTCTTCCGAGGTTGCGGAAGATTCCTCTGCAACCGCGCTTACGCTAGTCATCGCTTCGGACAACACGAATTGCGATTGATTGAGCGTATTGATGGAGCTAGTCGCATGCTCAAGCTTCTCAGTAAACAGGCTCATTTGACCGCGTACGGATAAGAATATTTGGTTGGCGTCTTTGACGGCAGCGATTTGCTCCTGGAATATCGGATTCGCTTCGGAAAGCACCTTTACCGTCTCTTCAATCTCGCCTTGAATTTTGCTGGTAATCTGGCCAACCACGTCGATGGATTGGCGGGACTGATCGGCCAGCTTCCGAATTTCATCGGCAACCACCATAAAGCCTTTGCCCGCAGCTCCCGCGCGAGCCGCCTCAATCGTCGCATTCAACGACAAAATATTCGTTTGCTTCGTTAAGTTGTTCAATACATCCAAAATTTTGACGATAGAGCCCGTGCTGTCTTTCAGCGCGTCGACCTTCTCTACCATCGAACGGGTCATTTCTTCCGTCATGCCCGTCTTCTGAATAAGCTGCCCCATGTAAGTCGTGCCTTGCTCGCTCGCTTTCTCGACCTCGGACGCCGACTCCGCCATCTCGCTGTTGGCGGCGATGACGTTTTTCATCTGGTCGTTCATATGATTCGTAATGTCGCTGCCCTTTTCCGCTTCGACCGCAAGGCTCGTCGCTCCATTCGCAATTTCTTCCGTCGCTACGGCGATTTCTTTTGCGGCAATCGCAGTCTTTTTGGACGCGTCCGTCAATTCGTTGGCCGTGAAGAGAACTTCTTCGGCGGATAAAGTGGTTTGCTTCGCCAGCTCCGTTATTTGCTTCATCATATCGTTGAAGCTTTCGGACAGCTCGCCGATTTCGTCATGACGCTTGTTCATGCTCGAACGTACTGTTAAGTTGCCTCTAGCGCCTTCGCGCATGAGATTGCGAAGCGTAATAAGCGGTTTCGCGACGTTTTGGAAGACCAGCAAACCAATACCGATAGCGATAACGGCTGCAAGACCAACCATAATCCATGTCAACGTACGGATGACTTCTGCGTCTTCTACCAGCTTCTCGACCGGAATCGTCGCCACAAACCGCCAACCGCTTTGCTCGGAGGTTTGGTAAGCAGCCAGCACTTTATCGCCATCCGTTGTTTTGAGAGACTCTCTGCCTTGAACGGCTTGCTCCCCTTCCGTTGGAAGAGCAACCTTGAATGGCTGTCCTATCTTATCCAGCTGGTTCGATACAATATACTTGTTATCGGCGCTAATGATGGCAAGCTCGCTGCCCTCGCCGAAATTAACATCGCTGTACCGGTCCAAAATAGATTTCATATTAATTTCAACCACGAACACATACGGCTCTTTCAAGCCCGTCGGTTTTACCATTCTTGCTAAACCAATCGTATCCTTGGTGCTTTTCGCAATGAGACCGCCTTCTTGAGGCTCAATCCATAAGACGCGGCCTTGCTGTTCCTGGGCGTTTTTAAACCACTCGGCTTCTGCTAATATATCTTCCTTCTTCCCGTTCGTACTGCCGACTGTAATCATATTAAGGTCTTTGCTGACCGGAATTAACGCCGCGCCCGAGATGTTGGTGTTGCCCATTACATAGTTCGTCAGCCGGTCGGACACTGAACGCGAAGCCTGTAACGCTTCGAATTGGTCGCTAGACTTTTCAAGCGTGTTCAGCTGCTCCTG
This sequence comes from Paenibacillus nanensis, assembly GCF_003583765.1. GTDB lineage: Bacteria > Bacillota > Bacilli > Paenibacillales > Paenibacillaceae > Pristimantibacillus > Pristimantibacillus nanensis. Next base: position 167,706 of record NZ_QXQA01000014.1, on the reverse strand, counting down.
AATGTCTTTGTCGATCAAAACCTGCAAGGAAAGATCCGCATAGGACTGAAAAACAATATCCAAATTGTTTGTTACCTGGTTAACCGTTTGGAAGCTTGCTTCAGACACTTGGTTCTCTACAATGGATTTCGCTCTCGAATGAGCCACTAAACCTACTGTCATTACACAAATGATTATGCCGACAAAAATAATGAGAAACAGCTTTCCTCCGACGGACCTTAACTGTTTCATCAATCTCGTCTGCGTTGAACCATGTTCTGCCGACTGCCCCGGCGACTCCGGTTTATTGCCTGCGCGGCGTACGGAAGCCATCAGTCCTCCTGTCATTTCCCCCGCTTTTTTAAGCGCTTTCTTCATCCCTTTACCGACCTTTTTCATAAAGTCTGTCATGTTGTAAGACACCGCCTTATTAACATTCAATACATGATTGTTATCGACCGAAGGCTGGCGTAATGTAATAGTTTTTCCAAAAAAAATGGAACTGACCCCAAAAAGCGCAGGATCAGCTCCCTAACATTTATTCAATTTTGAACCGGGATAACGACTCGGAAAGACCGCGGGATACGGCATCCAGCTTCTCCGACAGTCCGACCAGATTGTCGCTGATGCTTAGCTGCTCGCTGCTGAGCGACGCCACTTCCTCTGAAGTTGCGGACGCTTCTTCGGCGACGGCGCTTACGTTCGTCATCGCTTCCGCCAGCACCGATTGAGACTCGTCCAACCGGCCGATCGAGCTTGTCACACCTTCTAGGCGTTCAGCGAATTGTCCCATCTGCTCCTGCACGCTTAGGAAGATTTCGTTCGCTTCCTTCACCGATTGAATCTGCTCTTGGAACAGCGGATAGGCGTCGGACAAGACATTCACCGTCTCGTCGATCTCGGATCTGATTTTTTCGGTAATTTGACCGACCACGTCGATCGACTGCCTGGATTGATCCGCCAGCTTGCGGATCTCGTCGGCTACCACCATAAATCCTTTGCCTGCATTCCCGGCTCTCGCCGCCTCGATCGTCGCGTTTAAGGAAAGAATATTCGTCTGCTTCGTCAAGCTGTTCAGCACGTCCAATATTTTTACAATCGAGCCCGTGCTTTCCTTCAGCGAATCGACCTTCTCCACCATCGAGCGCGTCATCTCTTCCGTCATGCCCGTCTTCAAGATTAAACCGTTCATATAGGTTGTTCCCTGCTCACTTGCCTTCTCGACCTTGGAGGCGGACGCCACCATTTCGCTGTTCGCTTCCATTACCTGCTTCATTTGCTCGTTAATATGAGCGGTCAGCTCATTGCCTTTCTCCGCTTCAACCGCAAGGCTTGTCGCGCCGTTTGCGATTTCTTCCGTCGCGACGGCAATTTCTTTGGCGGAAGCGGAGGTTTTCCTTGAGGCCTCCGTCAAGTCAGACGCAGTCAGCAGCACTTGCTGTGCCGATTGCGTCGTCTGCATCGCAAGCTCGGTGATCTGTTCCATCATGCCGTTGAAGCTGACGCTAAGCGTACCGATTTCATCCTTCCGTTTAATCGAAGAACGCACGGTCAGATTGCCGCGGGCTCCTTCCATCATAAGCGCGCATATCTTTACAAGCGGTCTCGCAATCGTCATTATAACGACGAAGCCGATTAAAATGGCAATAATGCCGGCCGCGATGGCGGTTATCCACGTTAAATTCCGGATGGACTGGGCATCCTTCACGAGCGCCTCGACTGGAATAGTTCCAAGCAGGCGCCAATCCATCGATTCGAACGTCTTATAAACCGCGAGCACTTCGACGCCATCCGTTGTCGTTGTTTTTTCGTCTCCGCTGCTCGCCTTCTCCCCCTCTGTCGGCAATGCGACGCGGCTTGGCTGGCCGATCAGGGCAGCATCATTGGCTGTAATATAGTTCCCTTGTTGGTCGATGATGCTTAGCTCGCTGTTTTCGCCAAGATTGACATCCTTGTAACGATTGGCGATCGATGCCGATTCAATCTCAAGAAGCAGAAGGTAACCGGCATTGCTGGATATCGAATCCTTCAGCAAGCGGGCGACTCCGATGGTCGACGAATCGCCGTCTACAGCCATTCCTTCAGCTTGCGGCACAATCCAATTCACCTTGCCGTTTAAGTCAATCGTTTGCTGATACCATCCCGCATCCTTCAGCGTCTCGATTCGGGACATTTGCGCTCCGCCGCTTACAATGGGAGGAAGGTTCTCCTTCAACGGCAGCAGCGCCAGCCCCTCGATTGTGTCGTTTCCGAGCGTGATGGCTTGCATTTTCTCGCTGAGCTCGCTCGTCGCTTCGAATCTGGCATAATCATCCCCGCTCTCGTCAATGCGCGACACGAGCTCATGAAAGTCCTTGTCAACCAACAGCTGCAGCGTTATATCTTCATACGTTTTAAAAATAATATCCAAATTCCCTGTCACTTGATTAACGGTTTGCAGGCTCGCGTCCGAAACCTTCTTTTCGACCATTGATTTCGCTTCGTTATATGCCAATAGTCCTACGGTCAGTACGCACGCTAGAATGCTGACGAAAATCGCAATAAACAGCTTCATCCCGACAGACTTTAACGGGTTCGTCCAGTTCAATTCTCCCAACACGGAAGATGCCGCTTTAGCCGAGACCGTTACGGCTTGACGGCCTTTTTGCCAAGACGTTGCGTCAGTCTTTTTGACAGCGGTTTCATTTTGTTCCACGTTATTCATCTTCTTCTTGAAAAACCGCATGCCTGTCTTTTTTTCTTTATCGGCCATACAGGTACACCCGCCTCTGATAGAATGGTTGATTAACGAACCTAAAGTCTTCACTTTAGCGAATACTGGCGATTTTTGTCTACAATTATATTAGTTCTATTATTTGACATAGTTGCTTACTTGTCAATTCATTCGAACAAAAAAAGCCCTATTGTCCGCAAACGCATGCCTATGCATGATTAACGAACAAATAGGGCCCTTGTTCCACCGAACTAAATCTTAAATTGCGACAGTGTAACCTTAAGCGCGTCCGATACTTCGCTCAGCTTCTCGGACAATGAAACCAGGTTTTCGCTGACCCCAAGCTGTTCGCCGCTCAAGGATGCAACCTCCTCCGATGTGGCGGAGGATTGCTCCGCGACCGAGCTTACGCTGAACATCGCTTCAGCTAATATGGCTTGAGAACGTTCCAGATCATGGACCGAATCCGACACGCTGTGCATCCCTTGCACGAATTGCCTCATCTGCTCTTGCACGCTGAGGAAGATACCGTTAGCTTCTTTAACGGATTCGATCTGTTGCCGGAACAACGGATTCGCCTCCGTCATCATTTGAACGGTCTCATCGATTTCGTGATGAATACTCCCTATAATTCCCGCGACGACGTCAATGGAATGGCGCGATTGGTCGGCCAGCTTTCGAATTTCATCCGCTACAACCATAAAGCCTTTCCCTGCGGCCCCCGCCCTGGCTGCTTCAATGGCAGCGTTCAACGATAGAATATTTGTCTGCTTCGTTAAGCTGTTAAGCACATCCAAAATTTTGGCGATGGAGCTTGTGCTCTCCTTCAGCGTTTCGACCTTGGCCGCCATCGAGCGCGTCATTTCTTCCGTCCTGTTTGTTTTTTCGATCAGTTGGCTCATATAAGCCGAGCCTTGAACGCTCGCTTCCTCGACGTTCACAGCGGAGGTCTGCATCGCTTCGCTCACGGTAACGACGTTTCTCATACCTGTATTCATATTCTCCGTCAATCCGCTGCCCTTTTCCGCCTCTGCCGCAAGATTCGCCGCACCCTTTGCGATTTCTTCCGTCGCAACTGCTATTTCCCGCGCAGACGCGGATGTTTTCTTCGATGCGTCCGACAAATCAGCCGCTGTTGATAAAACGGCAGCAGCCGAATGTGTTGTCTGCTCGGCAAGCTCGCTCATTTGCGTCATCATTCGGTTAAAACTATCGCTTAGCGCGCCGATTTCGTCGCGCCTTTTTCTCAAAGAGGACCGGACGGTCAAGTTACCGCCTGCTCCCTTCAGCATTAAGTCCCGTATCCGGACAAGCGGCCTCGCGATCGTATAAATGACAAGCGCTCCAATACCGATTGCAATCATCGCGGCCGCAATCGAAATCATCCATGTAAACCTGCGAATGACCTCGGCGTCCTTCACCAGCTGGTCCACCGGTATTGTAGCGACAATTCTCCAATTCATCGTGTCAAACGTTTGGAATATCGTCAACGTTTCTGTGCCATCCGTCTTGGTCAGCTTCAGCGAGCCCTCGGTCTTCTCGGGCAAGCCTACATTGACGGGCTGGCCAATGAAGGAAGGCTCGTCCGCAATCACGTACAGCCCTTTGCTGTCCACGATCGAAATTTCACTGCCTTCTCCGAGATTAACATCGGCATAGCGTTCACTGATTACCGCGGCGTCCAGCTCCATGAGCAGCACGTACGACGGGGTGCTGGAGACGCCGTTTTTAATCATACGGCTGAGCCCAATAGTCGGTGTCTTCGAATCGTAAGAAATTCCGCCCGCTTGCGGAGCGATCCATAGCGTCTGTCCTTCCAATTGTACCGTCTCTTTGAACCAATCCGTTTCCATTAACGCTTCCGCTTTCGTGCTCAGGGAGGAGCCTGTCGCCACTACGCTTAAACCATCCTTTAAAGGGAGCAGCATCATCCCGTTAACGTTGCTCTGGCTTAACGCGAGTGCGGACATTTTATCCTTCATCCTCAGGCCCGCCTCATAGTGAATCTGGTCATCGTCCGTTTCCGTCATCGTTCGGGCTAGATCGTGAAACTCTTTGTCGTTGAACAACTGCAGCGTGAAATCCTCGTATGTATGAAAGACCACATCCAAATTGCCCGCCGCTTGGTTGATCGTTTGCTGGCTGGCTCCCGAAACATTGGTTTCCACCATTTTTTTGGATTGGGAATAAGATAGCAGCCCTACACTCAATACGCATGCAAGAATACTGAAGAAAATGATAAAAAAAAGCTTAACTCCGACGGAATTCACTGCTTGCGCAATATTCAAGGATTTGACGAAGTGTAACGATTTCCCCCTTGCCGGGCCATCTTCCTTCTTATTCACAGTTTTCTCTCTCGTCCGTCTGATTCCGAACATCCTGCAGCACCTTCCTTCATGGTCTTAGATCTTAGATGAGCGACATCAATCAGTCTTATGTCAAATTAACTCACCGTTGATGTACGATTCTTGTTACCCATTATTCTGGAAAGATGCGTGACTGTCAACAAAAAATGAAAAAAAGAACCTTACGAAAGATCATAAGGTTCAAATTTATGATTATAATAATCATTTTGTAATTAGAAATTTATCTTTAACGAATCTTTTTTCTCATCATATCCATCGCTTTAACCGGTTTAAGCGTACGGAGCCGGACATGCTGCATGGGATGTCTAGCCGCTTCCAGAGGGTTGCCGTCCGCATCCGTTAATTCCGTAACGGTCTGCTTGAAGAACGTGCCTCCTGGACCGACAAACTCGACTTCCTGCCCCATTTTGAAATGGTTACGCTGTTGAATCGTCGCAAAACCCGTACGATCGTCGTAATCCAGCACGATCGCGGCAAAATCATACGGAGCGGCCTTCTCCTCCGGACCGTAAATATGATCTTCGGCGCCTGGCGCATCAAGGAAGAAGCCTGTGTTCAGCGGACGGTTGGCCGCCTTATTAATTTCCTCGATCCACTCCTGCTTCAGCTCGTAACCTTCCGGGTCCGCAAAGTAAGCGTCAATCGCTTGTCGGTACACGTTCACCACCGTTGCCACATAATGAATACTCTTCATGCGTCCCTCGATTTTGAAGCTGTCCACGCCAACCTCTATCAGCTCAGGCAAATATTCGATCATGCAGAGGTCCTTCGAGCCCATCGTGAACTGGTCTTCACCCTCTTCGTACATCCGCTCTTCATCCTGGTACAAATCGTATTTCCATCTGCATGATTGGCAGCAACCGCCCCGGTTGGAATCCCGGTCGGTGAAATGATTCGACAAGACGCAGCGTCCAGAGAACGATGAGCACATCGCTCCATGAATAAACGCTTCGATTTCGATATCGACATGCTTTTTAATCTGCTCGATCTCTTCAAAGCTGGTTTCCCGGGCGAGCACAACGCGAGGCAAGCCTTCTTCCTTCCAGAATTGCACCGCCTGCCAGTTCAGCGTAGATTGCTGCGTGCTGAGATGAACCTCCAGCTTGGGAGCAACGCGCTGCGCCGTCTCGATAATAATCGGGTCGGCTGCAATAATCGCCGAGATGCCGACTTCCTCCAGGCTGCGGAGATAGTCCTCCAGCCCTTCGATATCCTCGTTGTGGGCATAAATGTTAGTCGCGACGAACACCTTCGCCCCATAACGATTCGCGAATTCTACGCCTTCTCTCATTTCCTCAAAGCTGAAATTGTCCGCGTTGGAACGCAGACCGTACTTTTGTCCGCCGATATAGACGGCGTCCGCGCCATAATGGATCGCAAATTTCAGCTTTTCCAAATTGCCGGCCGGAGCCAGCAGCTCCGGTCTATCCAGACGGTACCGCTTCCCATGATAACGCGGCGCCGATTTTGTGTTTGACGTCATTTCGTCTCCACCTCCTGCTAATGCCTGTCAATAAACCTGTTCTTTATAGAAAAATCCGTAGCTAAGCTCACGGTTCGGATCTTGCACTTCACGAATCGAATCCAGCCATTCCTCGCGGAACGTATAGCCCTCCGGATCCGCAAGGTAAGCGTCGATCGCCTGGCGGTAAGCGCGGACGACTCTTTCATTATACTCGATTGATTTCAGGATGCCTTCAATTTTTAAGCTGTCTACAGAAATTACCAGCAGCTCATGCAAGTTTTCGATCATGCATATATCGTCCGAGCTCATTACATGCGTGCCATTCGCGTCTTCAAAGATCGGATAGCGTTCACCCGGGCGTTCCGCTTCCATCAAATAAAGAGCTTTGTTTTGATCCAGCTCGCGGGCCTTCTCCGAATCGCCTTGATGATCCAAGTAGCTGTTCACAAGCGTTCGCTTCGAATGATAAATATTTGTCATGCCGTGAACTTGAACCTGTATTTCCATCGATGATTTCGCTTTCGTCTCTTCAATTTGCTCCATGTTCAGCTCGCGGGCAAGCACAAACCTCGTCGCTCCCCTGCGCGCCCAATACTCGGCCGTTGAATAGTTGGTCGATGTCATTTCGGCATTCCAATGCAAAGCCATGCCCGGGGCATGCTTGCGCGCCGCCATCAGAACGGCGGGATCGCCGAACACAATCGCGTCAACGCCCGCCTCGTGCAAATACGAGAGATAGCCCGGCAAATCATCCAATATGTTATTATCCATCAAATTGTTTACCGCGACATAGATGCGGACGCCCCGAGGCTTGGCCAGTTCTACCGCTTCCTTGATCATCTCCGGTGTAAACTCGCCGGCAAGCCGCATGCCGAAGCGTGCCTCCCCGATGAGGAACGCATCCGCGCCCGCATCCGTCAATCGCGTTAACTCCTCGATCGAGGACGCGGTCGCCAGCAGTTCAGGTTTGTACGACATAGATAAAACTCCTTTTGAGGTTGTTCAAACAGTCCACTTTGACTATTCGGCTATTCCGTCGCCTTTTCGCTTAGTTCAATATTCCGTTGATGCTCCTCGAACGTTTTGGCGAATAAATGCGTCTGTGAGCCGTCTTTTTTCGTTACGTAGAATAAATAGTCGGTATCGGCCGGATACAGCGCCGCCTGAATGGACGCTAAGCTAGGACTTGCAATCGGCCCCGGCGGCAAACCATCGATTTTGTACGTATTGTACGGACTATCAATTTCCAAATCGGCCAGCGACAGCCGCTCCTTAGGAGCGTCAAGCGCATACTGCACGGTAGCGTCGATCTGAAGCCGCATAGGATATGACAAACGGTTGTAGATGACGCCGGCTACGAGCGCGCGTTCCTCGTCCACGACGACTTCGCGTTCCACCAAGGAAGCGATGGTCAAAATTTCGTGAAGCGTCTTGCCGGACGACTCCAGCACAGACTGCCAATCATCAGGAAGCCCGCTGAGCTTGCGGTCGGTCTCCGTCAGCATCCGGATAATAATATCCTCTTCCGTGCTGTCTTTTTTCAATTCATACGTTTCCGGGAATAAGTAGCCTTCGAGCCGTTTATGCAGCGCCGCTTCCTTCGGAATGTCCCGCACCGCCTCGGCGTCTCCCCATTCACGATCCGTCTCCGCAAGCTCAAGAAATTTATCCTTGTCCACGATGCCTTCCGAGCTGAGCTTCTCCGCGATTTGCAGCACCGTATAGCCCTCCGGAATCGTGAATCGGATCGTTTCCTCTTCAATGATATCGCCGGAGTTTAGCTTGGCGATGACAGCGTTGATCTCCATCCCTGGGGACAGCTCGTACACGCCCGCTTGGAAACGGGAGCCTTCATCCTTCAGTTTCAAATAATAGCTGAATACGAATCCATTTTTAATAATGCCGTTCTCTTCCAGAAGCTCCGCAACCCCATTGGCAGACATGCCCCGGCTGATCGTAACTTGCTTCACTTCTCCGCTCTTCGTAGGCTGCAGGCTGTTCCATATGTAAAACAATACGCCTCCGGCGACAAGCAGCATAAGGCCAAGCAAACTGAGCGCAACCCACAGATTGATGAGCCACCGCTTAGGTCCTTGCGCTTTTTTTCTTTTTTTCTTCTTCTGCTTCTCTTCCGTCGTATCTAACAACTGATCGCACCCTCTTTTGAAAAGTTTCCGAAAAAAAGAGCGGCCCGTAAGCCGCCCTTTTGGTTCAACTATAGGAATGTGTCACCATCCGCTAGGGGCGTTCGTCACCCGCGAACATCATATCGTCGTACGCCTCCGACGCCGCTTCCCATTCTTCATCGTCCTCGATGGACTCCAAGTGGGGCTCTCCGTCCTCCAAACGAATGCGAAGCAGCTCAACCTCGTCTTCGCCGCGCATTGCTTCGTTCTGTAAGGCGACATACTGTACATCACCTAATTGAAACTCCGCTTTAATGCGATACGTCTCCGTAGCGCCGTCCTCAGCCACAAGCTCGATTTCCCCGCCGAACAATTCCTTCAGGCGGCTTTGCTCCACGGGAGCGTTATCATAACCTTCCGGCATTAGTCTTGCTCCTCCATCTCGCCCAACAGCGTATTGAAGGTTTCCTCCACCATATTCCACTCTTCTTCGTCTTCGATCGTATAAAGCTTCAGGTCATCGCCTTCTTCCTCATAGCGGAAAGCGTACACCTCGTCTTCTTCTTCGTCCGACCCGATAAGAGGAACAACCATCATATATTTCTGATCCGAACCATCGACCTCGAACTTCATGATGACTTCGAATTCTTCTTCGTTACCCTCTTCATCCGGAATATAGATAATTTCCGGCTCTTCGTACTGCATGTCGTCCTTTGTCATCGTAACCCTCACCTTTTCGTATTAGAATCGAGATAATTTTGCAAGATGAGCGCTGCCGCCATCTTGTCGATTACTTGCTTCCTCTTCCTCCGGCTGACGTCCGCTTCAAGCAGCGTTCGCTCGGCGGCTACCGTTGTCAGCCTTTCATCCCAAAGGTGAACGGGTATTTCTAGCTTCTGCCCAATCTGCTCTGCAAATGCGATGCAAATTTCGCCACGCGGGCCGACGGTACCGTTCATGTTTTTCGGCAGACCGACTACGATCTCGGAAACCTCATGCTCCTTCACGAGCTCTGCGATCCGATCCAGCTCTCCGCCGTCCCGCCGTTTCTCAACGACGGTCAGGCCTTGAGCCGTCCATCTAAACGCGTCGCTCACGGCTACCCCGATATTGCGGTCTCCGTAATCCAGTCCCATAACTCTCATCCGGTGTCCGGCTCCTCACCTATTATTGGTTCTTATGCTGCAAGTAAAACCGGACCAACTCTTCGATCAATTCGTCACGTTCCTTCTTGCGAATCAAACTTCTGGCGTTGTTGTGCCGCGGAATATACGCGGGGTCTCCGGACAGCAAATACCCAACGATCTGGTTTATCGGATTATATTCTTTCTCCAGCAGCGCTTCATGCACCTTAAGCAGAATATCCCCAGAAGAAGTCTCCACCCCCTCTGCCTTCACGTTAAACTTCATTGTTTGGTCCATAGAACTCATCAACAGCACCTCGCTTTCAAAAACCATCCAAATCGCTGTTACCTAACTTTACTATATCACATTCGCCCGGTTAACAACCAGTTCTTCCGCAACTTTGAGCGCTTCTTCGAGCTTCGACACGTCTTTGCCGCCTGCTTGGGCCATATCCGGACGTCCTCCGCCATTACCGCCGCACACGACAGCCGCTTCCTTAATAATTTGGCCGGCATGGAAGCCCTTCTTCACTAAATCGGCGGATACAGCCGCAGCCAGATTCACTTTGTCTTCGCCGGCGGCGCCAAGCACGATGACGCTGGATGCGAGCTTCCCTTTGAGCTCGTCAACTATGCCGCGCAGCGCGTCCATCGAAGGAGCGCTTACTTTCGCGCACAGGACGGTTACGTCTCCGGCTTTGATCGCTTTCGATTCCAGGGAGCCCGCTTCAATCCGGCTCAGCTTTCCTTGCAGCGATTCATTCTCTCTCGAAAGCTCCTTCAGCTGACCGTACAAGGCTTCAACCCGCTTCGGCACATCGGCCGTATTCGACTTCAGCAGGCCTGCCGCTTGCTTCAGCAGCTCCACTTGCTCCTCGTAGTACGCGTAAGCATGCTTGCCGGTTACAGCTTCAATACGACGCACGCCGGAGCCGATGCCGCTTTCGCCGAGCAGCTTGAACAATCCGATTTGCGACGTATTGCGGACATGGCAGCCGCCGCACAGCTCCAAACTGTAGTCGCCGACGCGCACAACGCGCACGATGTCGCCGTATTTCTCTCCGAACAGCGCCATCGCGCCCATCGCTTTCGCTTCCGTCAGCGATTTGTTCGAAATGTCGACATCCGTGCCGAACCAGATCTGCTCGTTCACTCTGCGCTCAATTTCGGCAAGCTCCTCCGGCGTTACGCTGCCGAAATGCGAGAAGTCGAACCGCAGTCTCTCGCTTTCGACGAGCGATCCCGCTTGGTTAACATGGTCGCCCAGCACTTCCTTCAGCGCTTTATGCAGCAGATGTGTCGCCGTATGGTTTTTGATAATATCTTCGCGGGCCGCTTTATCGATTTCCGCCTTCACCTTCGCGCCAACCGCCACAGTGCCGGACTCTACCACAGCATGATGGACAGATTGGCCGTGAGGCGCTTTCGTCACGTTGTTCACGCGGACGACGAAGGTGTCCGCCGTGATCAAGCCGCGGTCGGCCACTTGACCGCCGCTTTCCGCATAGAACGGCGTCCGGTCGAGCAGAAGCATAATTTCGCTTCCTTCGCCGGCTTCCTCCACCAGCTCATCGCTCAGTACGATAGCCGTTATATGGGATTCTGTTACCAGATCATTATAGCCAACAAATTCGCTTTTAACCGTAAAGTCGGAGAGCGGTCCGCCCTGGACCTTCATGCTGCCGGTATCGCGGCGTCCGCCGCGTCCGCGCTCGCGCTGCAGCTCCATTTCTTTATCGAAGCCTTCGCGGTCTACCGTCATGCCGTGCTCAGCGGCAAAGTCCTCCGTCAAGTCGAACGGGAAGCCGTAGGTGTCGTACAGACGGAATGCGTCAGCGCCCGCGATTTGCTTGCTCCCCGACGCCGAAGCGGAGGAGACGACATCTGCAAGCAGCGCCAGACCTTCGGTCAACGTCTCATGGAAACGCTCCTCCTCCGTCCGAATTACGCGCTCGATAAACTCGCGCTTCTCGACAACCTCCGGATAATACACGCCCATGATGTCTCCGACAACGCTTGTCAGCTCATACAGGAACGGGCGGTCAACGCCGAGCTTCTTGCCGTAACGCACCGCGCGGCGAAGCAATCTGCGGATAATATAGCCGCGTCCTTCATTAGACGGCATAACGCCGTCGCCGACGGAGAACACCACCGTGCGGATATGGTCGGCAATAACCTTCAGCGCAACGTCGTGCTCTTCATTCACATGATATTTCACATTCGCGATTTCGCAGGTACGGTCGATAATCGGACGGAACAGATCCGTGTCGAAGTTGGAGTCCACATCTTGAAGAATGGAAGCGAAACGCTCGAGTCCTGCGCCCGTATCGATGTTTTTGTTCGGCAGCGGCGTGTAGCTGCCGTCTTTATTGTGATTGAACTGGGAGAATACGAGGTTCCATACTTCGAGGAAACGCTCGTTCTCGCCGCCAGGCCAGCATTCCGGATCGTTCAGATCGCCGTATTTGTCGCCGCGGTCATAGAAAATTTCCGTACATGGGCCGCACGGACCTTCGCCGATATCCCAGAAGTTTTCCTCGAGCTTGTAGATACGCGACTCCGGAATCCCGATCTTCTCGTTCCAATAGCGGAACGCTTCCTCGTCCTCCGGATAGACCGTTACAGACAAGCGCTCCGGATCAAAGCCGATCCATTTCTTGTCCGTCAGAAACTCCCATGCCCACGTAATGACTTCTTCCTTGAAATAATCGCCGATGGAGAAGTTGCCAAGCATTTCAAAAAAAGTATGGTGCCTGCGCGTTTTGCCTACGTTCTCGATATCGTTGGTGCGGATACACTTCTGCGAGTTCGCAATCCGCGGATTGTCCGGGATGACGCGGCCGTCGAAATACGGCTTAAGCGGAGCCATGCCCGCGTTGATCCACAGCAGCGACGGATCGTTATGCGGAACGAGCGACGCGCTCGGCTCGATCGCATGTCCTTTCTCTTTGAAAAATTGCAGCCATTTGGCTCTTATCTCACTAGCTTTCATCCTTTATTCCTCCTCAAAGTTTTGCGAAGCAAAACCGCCTCGTTAACCTATCCAAGTCGCGCGAAGCATCCCCGCTTCCTCATTGACGCAAAAAACGCCCCTGTCATCGACAGGGACGAATGAAATTCGCGGTACCACCCTGGTTATCGCGCATGCAAAGCGCAATCTCCTTAGAAGACGATAACGGGTCCAACCGGTGAAGTTCGTTCACACTCCGAAAACAGCTTTCGGCCATTCTTCGCATAAGCGCTCTCCCAACCAACGCCTAGGCCCTGGGGCAATAAGCGAAGGAGCGCTCTCTCTGGATGTCGGGCAATGGCTTACTTCATTTCGTCAACGTGTTCAGACATATAGTTCAAATTATATCCATCGCCGAAAAGGCTGTCAAATGATCTTGCGCCTTACATAATAAGCGAACATATGCTGAACGATGACCTTGCAGGCGGCAAAGATCGGAACAGCTAATATCATCCCGACAATTCCCGCGATTTCCCCGCCGACCAGGAGAGCAAATATGATTAGCAGCGGATGCATATGTAACGTTCGGCCAACGACTTGCGGAGAGATCACGTTGCCTTCGAGAATTTGACACGCCGTGTTGACGATCGCAACCAGCACCATCATTTTAAGCGAAACGGTAGACGCCATCAGCAGCGCCGGCGCCGCGCCGAAGAACGGCCCCATATACGGAATCACGTTCGTAATCGCGACAATGCTGGCGAGCAGCAAAGCGTAAGGCATGCCAATGAGCAGGTAGCCGCAATACGCGAGGGTTCCCACGATAATACAGACCAGGAACTGGCCGCGGATATAGCTGCCTAGCGCATGATCGATATCCTTCATCAGCCTGACTGTATTTTTCCGGTGAGATTTCGGCACATAGGTAATGACCGTTCGTTCGAACACATCGAAATCCTTTAAGATGTAGAAAGCGAGAAACGGGATGATAAACGCTACAAACACCGCATTCAGCATCGAGCCGATATTGTTGACAAAATGCATGAGCGCTTCCGTAACCCGCTTCTCCATGCCGACAAGCGCCTTGTCGATCCCGTCCCGGAAGCTTTCCGGCAGGAAGGACGTATTGTTCAGATCCGTCACGATGCTCTGCGCTCGAACGGTGAACTCGGGTAGATGACGGTTCAGCTCCTGCACTTGCTCGATAAACATCGGGATCATATTAACCAGCAGAACGGTCAGCGCCGCGCAGAACACCGCGTAAATAAGCAGCACCGCAATCGTCCTCGGCACCTTCCGCTCATGCAGCAGCGTGACAATCGGATTGAGCACGTACGAAATAATCATGGCAATCAGGAAGGGCCCCAGCACCGCTTTTAGAAAGCTATAGATCGAAACAATAAGCGGCTTCAGCAGGAGCAAAAAATAAATCGCGATCAGGCCGAGTATCAGGTAGACCAGCCAAACAAACAGCCGGTTATTCGTAAATCGTTCCAACTTGCCCACCTCCGAACCAAAAAAGCGCGCCCGTCCCGCCCGTTTCCCTGCAAGACCATAACGCTAATCTAGTACAGTATATGTACAAGTTGTGCCCGTCATCCTACGAAAACGCAAAAAAAGACGGCGGGGCCGTCTTCGTCTGCTGCAAACCGTTAACCGTTCAAATGAACAGAAGGCGGAATCTCTTCTTCAAAAAACAGATCGTCCAGCGAGCTGAGCGTCCCGTCCTCTTCCACTTGGTAGACCGACATTTTATCGCCGTTCACTGTGAGCTCAATAAAGCAGCCCCAGCAATAAAATTGGTGGGAACCGATTTTCCCTATATCTTTCGAATTACAGTTTGGACATCTCATCATACTCATAGCAACCATTCTCCCTATCCTCTGAAATTGGAAGCAGCGACAGGCTCCAATTCCGCTTCACTGACAGCAGGAACGATAATCGCGTCTTCCCCGAGCAATACCATATCCGGATCACTCGGCGCCTTCAGCCATTTACGCCCCTCCATCAGATCCGAAATAAAACCGTCTGTAAGCTCATAGCCTACTATTTGTGTTCCCTGCGAAGGGTAAAAATAAACATCGGACAATAACCCCAGCTGTTCGCCGTGCACGGTAATGACCGGCATATGCTTCAGCTTGATGATACCGGTATAGAAGGCACGCCTGACTTGCTTTGGCTTCATCGAGATAACGGCTTCCGCACCGGAAATGATAACCGCGTCTTCGCCGCAGGTAAGCACCTCGCTCCACGGGACGACCCGCGTCTTCGACGCGAACCACTTCGCGAATTCCAGGATCAAGCCGTTCAGCTTCCAATTCTCGTCAAACCATGCGTCCTTAACGGTGCCGACCTGCTTGCCGGAATGAATGACAATTACGGGCAATCCAATCAGCTGTTGAAGCTTCACCACTTTGGAAGGAAACCTCCTAACCTTTGCTCCGAATCCGAGTGACGATATCGGTCACGATCTTCGCAGCGCTCTCAAGCTCCTCCAAAGTATTCCCCATTCCAAAGCTAAATCTTACAGCGGAATCAAGACGTTCCTGCGGCAGGCCCATCGCCAGCAGCACATGCGATTTCTCCAGCGAGCCGGATGTGCAGGCCGAGCCGCTTGCAGCCGCGATTCCCGCCATATCAAGGTTCATCAGCATCGTCTCCGTCTGCACGCCGATGAAGCTAATGTTGATAATATGGGGCAAACTGCCGCTTTCGTCTCCGTTGATGAAGAGCTCGCCGCCCGGTATGTCTTGACGAAGCAGCTCTATCCATCTCATACGAAGCTTGTCCATAAAAGGTTTCTTATTTTTTCGTTCGTTCACACAAATGTCAACAGCTTTGGCAAAACCGGCGATCCCGGCCACGTTTTCCGTGCCCGCGCGGCGTTTCCGCTCCTGCGAGCCGCCATGCTGGGTCGGTTCAAAAGGAGTCCCCGAAGCGATATAAAGAGCGCCTACGCCTTGCGGGCCGTTAATTTTATGAGCCGAGAAGCTCATCAAATCGACGGGCAGCTCCGACAGCCGATAGTCGGTATACCCAAGCGACTGCACGGCGTCCACGTGAAAGACAGCTCCGCCCGCGCGGACAACTTCGCCGATTTCCTCAATCGGCTGAATCGTGCCAACCTCGTTGTTGCCGTGCATGATGCTGACAACCGCGGTTTCCGGGCGCATCGCCTCTCTCACTTGCTCCGGATGGACGCGCCCGTGGATATCCACCGGCAGCACCGTTAGCGAGAACCCTTCCTTCTCTTCCAGCCACTTGCATGTATGTAACACGGCATGATGCTCAGCCGCGGAAGTTATAATATGGCGTTTCCCCTTCTGGCGCTGGGCTCTAGCCGCCCCGATTAACGCGGCGTTATCGCTTTCCGTGCCTCCGGAAGTAAACAGCAATTCATTCGGCTTGCAGCCGACCGCCGCCGAAATAAGATCACGCGCACGGCTCAGCTGCCCTTTGGCGGCGCGTCCGTACGCGTGAATGCTCGAGCCGTTGCCGCCCGGCCCTTGCATCAGTTCCACCATCGTCTGGATGACCTCCGGATGCATAGGCGTCGTTGCGGCATGGTCAAAGTAATAGCTCATTTTTATTCCATCTCCATACGAAAACCGTTCTAGTGTCCTTAAATGTAAAACATATAGCTTTCTTTCGTCTCTTCTTCCTTGTAATTGATCATATGCTCCAGCGTCGTCGAGTCCAGCACATCGGCGATGCTGTCGCGGATTCGCAGCCATAGGTTGCGCTTAGCCGGATCGTCCTCCTCGGTAAAATCAACCGGCGAAATCGGTCCTTCCAGGATGCGGATAATATCGCCCGATGTAATCTCGGACGGCTCCTTGGACAGGATATAACCGCCGTATGCGCCACGGATGCTTTTCACCAAGCCCGCATTGCGCAGCGGCGCTACGAGCTGCTCCAAATAATGCTCGGATAATTGATTTTTCTCGGCAATGCTTTTCAGCGAAATCGGACCTTCTCCGAACTTTGCTGCAAGCTCCATCATAATTGTAAGGCCGTAACGGCCTTTCGTCGATATTTTCAAAAGCGGCACCTCATTCTATAAATCACTGTATTCCCATTATTCATCTATGTTATCATATCAGCCGCGCTGCGTGTGTAAAAAGGTTGGCAACTTCATGAAAAACTTTTTGGCTTATGGTACAATGTTGAAAGCTCCAAACAGACTGGAAGGTGAAACTTATGAGCAAATCAATCGCCGAAACGCGAGTTGTCGTCGGCATGTCCGGCGGCGTAGATTCTTCGGTCACCGCGCTGCTGCTGAAGCAGCAAGGGTATGACGTGATCGGCATTTTCATGAAAAACTGGGATGACACCGATGAATTCGGCCATTGCACCGCGGAAGAGGACGCCGAAGACGTCCGCCGCGTATGCGACCAAATCGGCATTCCTTATTATACCGTAAATTTCGAACGCCAATATTTCGATAAGGTGTTCACTTATTTCCTGGACGAGTACAAGCGCGGACGGACGCCTAATCCTGACGTCATGTGCAATCGGGAAATCAAGTTCGGCGATTTCCTGAACAAGGCGCTTGAGCTTAACGCCGACTATCTTGCGACCGGTCATTACGCCAGAGTGGAACGGTCGGCGGACGGGACCACCAAGCTGCTTCGCGGCGTCGATCCCGGCAAGGACCAAACGTATTTCTTGAGCGCGCTGAATCAGGAGCAGCTAGCCAAAGCGATGTTCCCGATCGGCCATCTGCCGAAGCCGGAGGTTCGCCGTATCGCGGAAGAAGCCGGTCTTCACACCGCGAAGAAGAAGGACAGCACCGGCGTCTGCTTTATCGGCGAACGCAATTTCAAGGAATTCCTCAGCGGCTATCTGCCCGCCCGTCCCGGCGATATGGTGGACATCCGCACCGGAGAGAAGAAAGGCCGTCATGACGGTCTCATGTATTATACGCTTGGTCAACGCCAAGGCCTTGGCATCGGCGGATCGGGCGGCGGCAACGGCGAGCCATGGTTCGTAGCCGATAAAGATTTAGAGGCAAACGTGCTGTATGTCGTACAGGGCGAAAGCCACCCAAGCCTTTATTCGGAGAGCTTAGTCGCTAGCGGGGTGAATTGGATTGTTCCAATCGAAGCCTCAAAGCCCTTCTCCTGCACGGCGAAGTTCCGTTACCGCCAGCCGGATCAAGGCGTTACGGTTACAATGCGGGAAGACGGAACCGCGCTTGTCGATTTCGACAAGCCGCAAAAAGCCGTTACGCCTGGACAGGCGGTTGTTTTCTACGACGGCGAGGTTTGCTTAGGCGGAGGCACGATCGACGTCGTCAATAAAATAAAAGCGGAAACCGTCGTATAAATAGTCGGGCTGAGCCGGGAACTACGCGTTCCCGCTCAGCCCTTTTTTATGCTCCGGATTCGGCGCGGCGCCGCTTAGCCCGCCGTCCGCAAATTGTATGCGAATACGGGTAATCCGCAAATGCTGCATTTCCTCGATATAAAAGGCATATCTCCCGTCAACATAGACCGATTGACCGCTTACGGGCGGGAAATCGATATGCGAATAAATCCAGCCGCCGATCGTATCGTAGTCGCCGGAATCAATTTCGGTTCCGAAGAAGCCGTTGACTTCCTCGATCAGCATAAGGCCGCTGACCGAATACGAGCCGTCTTCGTTTTTTACAATGGCGGAGACGTCGGGATCAAACTCGTCTTTAATATCCCCTACAATCTCCTCCATAATATCCTCCAGCGTGACAAGACCGGAAGTTCCTCCATATTCGTCGATCAGTATCGCGATTTGCGACTTTTTCTTCTGCATCAGCTTGAGCAGCGCGCTGATGGGGATCGAATCCGGCACCGATGTGATAGGCCTGATTAGCTCCAGAATCGATTCCTCCGTTCCGGCGGAAGACTTCAGCAAATCCTTCATATGAACAAAACCGATGATGTTGTCCTTATCCGTCTCACAAACGGGGTAACGGGTTCTCATATATTGGATCGCTATCGCTTTGTTCGCCTCCAACGACAGCTGGGCATGAAGGCAAATCATCTCCGTTCGCGGGATCATAATTTCTTTGGCGGTCGTTTCCGCAAAGTCGAAAATATTATCCACCAGCGTGAGCTCGGTTTGGTCAATATGCCCGTTGCGGTGGCTCTCCTTCAGCAAGTCGCGCAAATCCTCCTCCGTATGCGCCGTCTCCTTCGCCGTGTCGGGCACAACGCCAAAAAACCGCTGCAGCTTCGAAGCGATTAGCTCAATGAGCCAGATAACGGGAGACGCCAGCAAATAAAGGATATGAAGCGGCTTCGCCGCCGCAAGCGCCGTTCGCTCCGCTCTTCGCTTTACGATTGATCTCGGCAGCAGCTCGCCTACTAACAAATGAAGCATGACAGTGGGGACGAATACGAGTAGAAAAGCGAAAATCGACGTCGAAGAAGTCAGTTCGGGGAAGGCTCGAGCTAAGCTTTCGGCAAGGCCTGCCGATTCCGTCAATCGCGCGGCAAGCCATCCTAGCCCTACGGATGAGATCGTTACGCCAAGCTGACATAACGTCATATATAAATTCAGCCGATCGAGAATTCGCCTTGCCCTTCTTGCTCTAACGCCACCTTCCTTTGTCATCTGTTCAAACCGGTAGATTCTTGCTGTAGAAAGAGCGTATTGTGCCGCCACAAGAAATCCGTTCACGCCAATCAGAAGCAGTACCAAAGCAAGCGACAAGCTGAGCGGTAATGGATCTCCCAAAACGTCCCTGCCTGTCACGGCCGCTCGCTGCAGCGAGCGCGACGGCAGGCGCACCTCCCTTTCGCGTCCAAAGCTTCTTTAATAAAAAGCTTTGTGTAGTTAACATAATGTCTATTCGGGATAGCTTAGCCGTTATGCAAGGCAGTACGGGGGCGGGGGATTTTTTTGTCAGGAAACGTTCATAATCTCATGAATTTGCCCCTCCTATTTCGAAGCGGAACGCGTACCTTATTTGGTATAATGCAAGGAGGCATCAAGATGCCGAGCCATCGGCTATCCCATCTATCATGAAAGGAGGATTGATTCAAATGAAACGCATGCTTATCTTCATCTTTGCGTTCATGCTGATCTTGCCAAATACGGTTCTAGCGCATTCCAAGCTGACTGCTTCCACGCCCTCCGCTGATTCTACGGTGAATACCGTTCCCGGGCAGGTTGAAATGACTTTTAATACGGATATCGAATCGCTCAGCAACTTTAAGCTGTTCAATGCGGCGGGGGAACAAATCGAAACCGGCAAGGCGTCCGTTAACGGCGCTACAATGACCGGCGCGCTGCCTCCCGATTTGGCAAATGGCGTCTATACGGTGAAATGGACGATTATTGGCGCCGACAGCCATTCAGTAGAAGGAGAGTTCTCGTTTACGGTCGATGCGCCTGTAACATCTCCATCCCCGGAAGCTTCGCCGTCGCCAGACAGCGCGGAAGCATCCGGCCAGCCTGCGGCTTCTGCTGAACCGTCCCCGACAGTCGAGCCGTCGCCATCGGCTGATGCTGCGCAAGCAGACGATACCGGCAATGAAAATGACGGCAACGGTTCCGCACTGACACCTATACTCATCATCGCGGGGATCATTGTAATCGCTGCCGTAATTATTACGCTGTCGCGGAGGCGCAAATCATGATTTATATAAGCGAAGGTTTACTTTATGTATGCTTCGCGATCCTTATCGGGGCGCTGACGCTCCGAATTGTGCCGGAGAAGCTGCAGCCGGCCGTGCAAGTGCCGAACGGCTTACTATTGGCTTGCGCTGCGGCCATTCCGGTATTGTCTTATGTGCCGATCCACCAGCTTGCGAGGTTGTTCGCGAAAGACTTCGAGCTTTCGTATTTCGCGATGCTGAAGAGCATCCTGCTTGACGTCAAAGCGGGCAAAGCATGGCTGTGGACGGCGTTAGGCGCTGCCGGACTCGCGGTGCTGCTCTCCGCCAAGTCGTTCCGGAACGACCGGCATATGCCGAAGGTTGCGCTGTTCGTTACGATGCTTCTGATCGTATGGCTCGGTTACGCCAGCCATGCTTCGTCTTTAAGCGCCCTAAAGGGGCTGGTTGTTCATACCGCCCACTTTTTCGCGTTCAGCCTATGGATCGGCATTTTGTTCGTGACTGCCTGGTTCTCCAGAAGCGCAGGCAAAAGCGCAGACAATTGGCCGGCTTTTCTGAAATGGTTCTCGCCGCTTGCGATCATCTGTGTCGTTGTTACGCTGCTCGCAGGCTTTACGCTTATGACCTTTACGACGCCGGAGTATGTGAATGCCTGGATGCTGCCTTACGGCCAAGCGCTGCTGATCAAGCATCTGCTGATCCTGCCGCTGCTGCTGTTTGCTTACACCAACGGGTTTATGTACAAATCCGCCGTCGCGGCTAACCCGGATTTTCATCCGGTCAAATGGCTGCGAATCGAAAGCATTGCAGCGGTTCTTATGCTTGGGGCGACTGCATTTATGGGACAGCAAACGCCTCCGCATACGGTCAAAGACACGCTGCAAACGGAGTCGCCGTCGCCGTTGTTCACCTGGCTGTACAAAGGCTCGTTCAGTCCTGATCTCGATCTGCGCTTCACGCTGCATATGGAAAGCATTCTGATGCTGGCGGCTGCTTTGCTAGTTGCGGTCGCCGTTGTGTGGACGTACCGCTTGAACAGACCGTGGACAGCGCTCCCGCTTGGGCTGCTTGCCGCAGGGTTCACGTACTTAGGGCTTATGTTCTCTATATCTTAGGATAGGATAGACGGAAGAAGCAGCGCCGCTTTGGGCGCTGCTTCTTTTTTGCATTTCCCGGATTAGCAGCAGCCCGGATCACAGCATCCAGGTTCGCAGCAGCTCGTCTCGGCTTTTACCTCTTCGCAGCAAGCTGGCTCGCAGCAGTTTTGTTGGCTCATTTTGTTCACCTCCTTCTTCAAGTATACTTGCAATTTGCAAATATTTATTGAAAAGAAATCCTCTATCAGCGTAGAGGAGAGCAGCAGGAATCCGATTTCAGCATCGCGTCGTTTAATAGGCCGATCGAGCGAATGACGGATTCTCTTTCAAATTCGCTCAAATGCGATAATACTTGCCGCAAATGATGGTTCACTTGGCGGTCCAAGCTGCTGTTAATCGCCTCGCCCTGTGCCGAAAGCGTCAGCACTTGAATCCGGTTATCGTCAGGATGAGGCGTTTTGTTCACCAATCCCTTCTCCGCCAGCGCCTTCACTTGCCGGCTGAAGGTCGTAATATCGACGCCAAGCGCGTTCGCCGCTTCTTGAACGGAAGGTCTGTTAAGCCGTTTGATCTCGAACAGAATATGGCTTTGCTGCAGCGAAATCTCGGTACCGCAGCAGTTGTCGCAGCATTGCTCGGTTAAAAAACCGAATCGTCTGGCGAGTACGAGGAACATGCCGCGCAAATCTTGTTGCTCGTTCATTGTGATTCACCTCTTGTTTTTAATGTAGCACAATTATTTGCATTTTGCAAATATAAAAGAAAAAATGGTCCTCGCATAAAGAACCATGCAGGAAATAGCTTACTATATAGAGCTCATTTGCTTTTTCGACTTCCTAATCCCATATCCTCAATCAAATCTTTCCACGGTAATTTATCTACTTTTTCTACGAATTTTTCTTTTTCGCTTGCTTTGGATATGGTTGCGTATTGCTCGCCATTTTTTTTAACTTCATAGACGGTGATGAAATATTGTTGATTATTTAATTGAACCGAAAACGATACAAATAATGATTCATCAATATCAGATAAATAATGTTGAGTATAGTTTCGCCCATTATAGGTGTAGTCCTCAATTATGGTATCATTGGAAGCACTTCTAAAGTCTTTTTCATTTTGCCCTGGCTGCATAGGATAAATGTTAAAGCTGACTCCGTACCCTTCCTGATCCACATAATATAAGGACATATTATTAATGTCACTAGCGTTAATTTCTGCTATTGAATAGATTTTACCGACTTCTGCATCAAGCTTTATCTGCTCCCCGAAATCGTTTATCGCCACCGCAGCGGATTCGAATGGAATTCCATCCACTTGATTCGGTATCTTAAGCCCATTAATCCGGTTTTCTATATCCGCTATTTCATAGTAGGTGTAATCCAGTCTTTTTGTAATGAACTTCTTCTGATTGACGGATTCAATAAATGCGAGATATTGACCTAACTCCAACTTCTTTTGATATTGTTTGGCCTCATCTAAAATTTTCTTAAACTCGTCATGAGAGTTCTCGCTAACCATCGCGTCCTGTGACGGAGTTGTTTCATCGTTAAAAACATTCGGAAGATGCGTTCCTTCGGTCAAAAAGTTAAATAATGCCGTCACCATTTTTTCCATATGAGCGTAATCTAGGACGTCATTTTCATCGCTTGAAGTATGTAGTAACGATAGATCCTCATCCGAAATTGTAATCGCTTGTATGCTCTGTTCAGCGAATGGAAGATGATCGCTTGATACTGCTCCATCCGCTAACTTTGCAGGCAATTGGTTGTCGTTGAGGAATTGTTCCATCGACAGTGCGAGAGGATTGCTGCCATTCCATACAGAAATAAGCGTCTGTCCCTTATTCTTCCCGCCAATAGAATCAAGATTAATAACATAAAGGGACTCATATAAATTGGCTATTTGATCTGCAAACGCTCTGCTTCCCTGCAGACCAGTTTCTTCACCGTTAAAAGCGGCAAATATCAGATCGGCACCTATAGGATGATTTGCGAAATGAATGTTCAATAGGTTTGCCAGTTGAAGCATCATGCTTACACCTGTTGTATTATCCAAGGCCCCGTTGAAGGATGTATCAGCAGCCCATCCAACTGAGTCAAAATGAGCCGATATTATAATAGCCTCATTAGGAACATCATCTTTGCTTGAGATCTTGCCTATTACATTCGATGATTGAATGTTTTCACTTTCCATTTCCATAACGATTTTCACTTCGTCTATTTCTTCTTTGTCATGAATTAGCCGCTCATACAATTGACTGCTAATTTGTAGAATTGGCATCGCGCTTTCCGCGGAGCCTCTTGGAGGTATTTTTTTAAATCTCTCGCTCTTCAGCAGAACCGCTTTAGGTTTGTTTGCAGGAAGCTTTACAAGGTCTTGTCCATTCGCCAATACCAAAACTTTCTGGGAGAGCTCGGGGTCATCCGAAGAAAAGGCTAATTGCGCTGTTTCATCAAACTGAAAATGATGCGCTTGATCAAGAAAATCTGCACCATACTTAAATGTGTACCGCTCCTGATCCGAATAGATTACCTCGAGCGAAATCTTCTGTTTGTCAGGATTATAAAATTCATGCTCATAGGGAATAGCATAGCTGTCATTATGGAAAGGTTCTAATCCGATCGTTTTGAACTGTTTTTCAATCCAAGCTTGCGCTTTTGCATTGCCTTCCGTTCCCGTCAATCTCCCTTCGAATTCATCATCTGTTAGACAATCGATCAAAAGCTCGTAAGGATTTTGGGAAGACGTTACTTGGCAACTAATTAACAAGAACAAGAAAGTCATTGCAGCAATCCATATCGACAGCATCCTTCTTTTTGTTTTCAGAAGACTCCCCTCCAATTTACATTTCAAAGAAATCCGTCGCGGTACTTTCTAGAAATCTTGATTCTGCACTCCATGCCGCCATCAAAAAATGGGGGAAGCGCACTCTTGTCTATGATTAAAAACAACTCTTATACATGGTTAGTTGCAAAAATTTATCACATTTTTATGCAGGTAATTCAATCAGAAGCTGCTGCGGGTCCTAATTAACAACAAAAAACCAGCAGCCTCACTTAGAGCGGCGCTGCTGGTTTTGTTTAATTTTATCCTCCATCCCCTGCTCAGTCGCATGATAGAAGACTGCTCTGGCTAGCGGGTCGGGCAAATATTGCTGCTTTACATAGTGGTTCGGGTAATCATGCGGATACTTGTAGCCCTCGTGACCAAGCTGGGCCGCGCCTTTATAGTGCGTATCCCGCAAATGCAAGGGCACCTCCAGATTGCCGCTTCTTTCGATTGCCGCCATTACATTGCCTATTGCAACTGCCGTTGCGTTCGACTTTGGACTTTCGACGGCGAACAATATTGCCTGGGCAATGTTGTACTTCGCTTCCGGCCAGCCGATCTTGTGATAGGCATCCATCGCCGTAACCGCCTGTACCATTGCCTGCGGGTTCGCAAGTCCGATGTCCTCGCTGCACGCTACGATCAACCTGCGTATGAACGTCATCGGATCCATGCCAAGCCGCTCGACGGCGTACAGGAACCAGAACAGAGCGGCGTCGCTGGAGCCGCGTACGCTCTTATGGAAGGCCGAGAGCACATCGTATTGCGTCGACATATCGGCGCGAATGGACGGCTTGCGCACCGATTCCTGCGCAACCTCAAGCGTTATGCGCACCGTACCGTCCGGCTCAGAGGGCGTCGTTACCGCCGCAAGCTCCAGCGCGTTAAGCGAGCGCCGGATGTCTCCGCCCGACATCACCGCAATATGCGCGAGCGCCTCTTCCTCCACTTCGAGCTTCATAAAGCCGAGTCCGCGGTCCGAATCCTTGATCGCTCTGCGCATCGCTTCGAGCGAATGCTTCTCCTCGAGCGCCTCCAGCTGGAACAGCGTCGACCGGGATAGTAAAGCTCCATTTACATGATGGAACGGGTTTTCCGTTGTTGCGCCGATGAAGATGATAATGCCTTGCTCAACTGCCGGAAGCAGCGCATCCTGACGGGACGTGTTGAACCGGTGAACCTCGTCCAGGAAGAGAATCGTCTTTCTCCCATAAAGCGTTTTGTTTGTTTTCGCACGGTCTATGACGTCCCGCACGTCCTTCACCGAAGCGTCTACCGCATTCAGCTTGACGAAGTCGCCCTCCGTCCTGAGCGATATAATATGGGCAAGCGTTGTTTTCCCGCAGCCTGGCGGGCCGTACAGCAAGATGGACGACACCTGGTCGCCCTCGATCGCCCGTCTAAGCAGCTTCCCTGGACCTACAATATGTTCTTGTCCGATATATTCATCAAGCGTCTGCGGCCGCATCCGGTCCGCCAGCAGGCGGGCGCGCGGCGCCTCCGCCTCTTCGTAGCTAAATAAGTCCATGCTTGTTCAATCCTTTATGATGGTTTACCTTTGTATGATAGCACATAAGCACAGACGTTCGCTATACCATCCCTGTCGTTATACCTCGCCCCAATAAAGCTCTGTCGCGTATTCCACCGCTACGAAGCCGTTCTCTTCATTGGATTGATAAATATCCCGCAGCTCGCGCATCATCGGTTCATAATGCGGATGACCGGGCAGCGGGCTGTACGAGGAGGAAAGCAGCCTGCCGGCTAAGCCTTCTTCGTCTAACAGCTGCACCATCGAGAACGTATCAAGCCGAGGCCCGCCTTCCGCAAAATAAGGCTTAAGCGTCTCCAATGTGATGCTTTTATGGGCGACCTTCTCGTAATCCGTTCCGTATGTCAGCAGCAGCCGCTCGAATTGCTCAAGGAAGGGGGTGCCGCTTGTTTTTCTTGAGTTCCAGATCAGAACTACCTTGCCGCCCGGCTTCAGTATGCGGCGGAATTCTTCCCTTGCCCGTTCTTTGTCGAACCAATGATAGGACTGGGCGCACACGATGAAATCGACGGACTGCTCGGATAGTCCCGTCTCCTCCGCCGAACCGTCGGCTGGGCTGTACCGCTCTTCCTCTCCGAGCGCAGCAACCGCCGCCTTTCGCATCGCTTCATTCGGTTCAACGCCGATTACCCGGCTTCCGCGCTCTAAGAGCAGCTTAGAAAAAATACCGGTCCCCGATCCGACGTCAGCGATAACGCTGCCTTGACGAAACCCTACAGTGTCATACAAAAAATCGATCGCTTCGCGCGGGTAAGTCGGTCGGTATTTCACGTAATGTTCTACCCGGTTTGAAAACCGTTCCTTATTGTCCATCGATTATCCCTCCGCTTCCTTATCAACTCGTCTCCATGTGTTCTAAAAACTCTAAACGGTTGCCAAACGGGTCATTCGTGAAAAAACGTCTGCAGCCTTCCTCTGCCCGCAGCTCGTCATCGATAACCTGCATGCCATGGCGGATTAGCCGCTCTTTCAAAGCTGACAGCCCCCGAACGGCAAAGCCGGGATGCGCCTTCAAAGCCGGCGCAAAGGACGCCTGAACGCCGATATGCACCTGATGGTTGCCGCAACTGAACCATACGCCGCCTCGGCCCCGAAGCGTTTCCGGCTTCTCCAGCTCCGCCCAGCCCAGCAGCTCGCCATAAAATTGACGCGCTTTCTCCTCGCAGCCTTCCGGAGCCGCCAATTGGACATGGTCAATGCCTTCGAAATGGAATGCCAATGCGTTTGACATAATCTCACCTCATTTCCTATTCGAATCCTGTTTTCTACTGACAGCTCAACAGTTTCATTACGTGAAACAACGTTTCATTTTTCTTATATCTACTATTATATCCCATTTCTAAAAGATGCGCAATCCAATCGAGGGGGAAGGAGAAAACGCGGTGATATGAAAAAAAGCTGCGGATTTCAAGAAATCTCCGCAGCTTGTCTTTCCTTTATGTATTGCTTGCCGCCCGCCGCATGAAGAAATGCCTTCACCAGCGGATGCGTAATTTTTTTAAAGGCGGACCGTTCGGGCTGATAAAGCGTTCCGATGAAGAACGGATGTCCGTCCAGCTCCATAATCCGAATCTCCCCATTGCCGTCCACTCCGGCAATCCGCATCCCTGCTTGCTCCAGCAAAGATGCGTATTCGGAATTCAACCCATAATTACAAATGCCGTATTGTTCGGCAATTTCTTCTTTTCCGTAAATCGCCGATACTTTTGTGCCCTGCGTTAGTTTGAACATATTCGTTGTTTCGCTAACAGAGCAGGTAAGCGGAGCAACCAATAGAACGGAAGCTGCCGGACTTTCTTCCGCATGCTCCGCTTCATGAAGTCCCATCGCGTTTCTGGCGAATTCGATTAGCATATGCTAGAAGCCGCCGCATGTTCCTAAGAAAGGAAGCTGCCGCTCGCGAGCGAATCGGATGCCGTTCAAGGCGCCTTGCATGCTGGCATAAGGACTTGCCGGAACCGTCCACAGCGCTTGGTACTTACCTAGTTTTCGCTCAAAATCCTTTGTAAGGTTTGGGGTGGCGATCCATTCATATTCGACCTGTACCCCCAGGTCATTTGCCGCTATTTCCAGAGCTAGGGGAATTGCGACATGCGCTTTGACCTGAACGTCATAATCGCCGATTAAACCAACACGAATCATTTGCTTCTACCGCCTCTCCATTAGGAACTGTATAAATACACAAGTGTCCATTCTAATCCGAAGCATCAGTCTTGTCAATGACTGGTAATAATAATATCCAGAACATTTCTTGCTCCGTTCGTTCGGCCATGGCAATGGGCCATAAATAAGAAATGGCAGCGCTAAGGATTGCCCTCGGCACTGCCATTTCGATTTCCTTTTATTTATCCGTTGGGCGCTTCAGCCCGTTTTCCAGCTTCTCTACCGCAGCCGCGACGCGCTTCGCACGCGTCTCCTCTTTCTTCGCGCCGAGAATCCAGCTCAAATAGTCCCGTTTCATCGAGTCCGTCAGCGTTCCGTAGAAATCGGCTGCAGCTGGCGAACCCGACAATGCCGCTTTAAGATCGGGAGGCATGTCCGGCAAAGGAACATCCGCCTTGCTCGTTGGAATCGATAGGATCGGATTGCCGTCGCCTTTGCGAGCGCGCTTCGTCTTCGCGACGCCCGCCGGACGGTAACGCATGGCCGACCACGTATCGTTCATCGACACCATGGCGATGCCTTCTACGCCAAGCTCGATCATGACCGCCCATCCCGTATCGCGGTTCACATCCGTCTTGATCTTGGAGGTGCCTTTCGGATACGTGATCCAAAGCAAAGCGTCGTGGGCTGCGGCCTTAATCGCTGCCGGCGCGAACTGCTTCAGCTCAGCAAGCGAGGTGACGAACAACAGGACGAAATCGTATTCGCCCTCCGCCAGCGTCGATTCGGCTGATACGCCCGCTTCCGCCGGCAATCCCAGCTCCTCGAGCACCTCGTAATCGGAAGGCCTATTCATGACAACCGCCTTCATCTCCGGAGCGAGACGCAGCTTGCGAGTTAAATCCTCGTTCACAGCTTCACGCCCCCGGATTCAAGCAAATCCCTTACCGCGACGCTCACCATGATCAGTCCGGCGACCGGCGGCACGAAAGCGTTGCTTGCAGGAGGCTGCTGCGCTTTACGGATTTCCGGCGCGTTCTCCGGCACGATCCGCTGCGTGACATCCTCACGAGGCTTCATCGGCTCTTCGTCCGAGAAAACAACCTTGACGCCCTTCTTGATGCCGTCCTTGCGCAGCTTCGTACGGACGACGCGCGCGATCGGGTCTGTATGCGTCTTGGATATATCCGCGACGCGGAACCGTGACGGATCCATCTTGTTGGCGGCGCCCATGCTCGAGATGACCGGAATATTCCGCTCCAAGCATTGTTTGATCAGATGAACCTTGTAAATGATCGTATCGGATGCATCGATGACGTAATCAAGCTTGTATTCGAACAGCTGCTCATACGTCTCCTCCGTATAAAACATGCGGAGCGAGATCACATCACATTCCGGATTGATCAGCTTGATCCGGTCCCTCATCAAATCGGCCTTAGGCTGCCCAACCGTCGTCGTTAAGGCGTGAATCTGACGGTTGATATTCGTTATATCGACAACATCCTTGTCGATTAGAATGATGCGGCCGACGCCGGTCCGAGCCAGCGCCTCCGCGGCGATGGAGCCTACGCCGCCGATGCCGAGCACGGCAACCGTGCTCCCCTTCATCAGCTCCAGTCCTTCCGGACCGATCGCAAGCTCCGTGCGAGAAAATTGGTGCAGCATGGATGTGCCGCCTCCTTCTATCTTCTAACTCATTATTCTTTGCTTTCAGCGGATGCTTCCGCTGCGGCTGGAACCGGTTTTGGCTTAACGACAGTACGAATGTGCAGCTCCTCAAGCTGAGACGGTTTGACTTCGGAAGGCGCATCGGTAAGCAGGTCCGTCGCGCTTGCCGTTTTCGGGAACGCAATCGTCTCTCTCAGGTTCGTGCGGCCGGCTAGCAGCATGACAAGACGGTCGAAGCCGAAGGCGATACCGCCATGCGGAGGCGTTCCGTATTCGAACGCGTCAAGCAGGAAGCCGAATTGCTCCTGCGCTTCTTCCTGCGAGAAGCCCATCGCTTTGAACATTTGCATTTGAACCTCTCTCTTGTAAATCCGCATCGATCCGCCGCCGACCTCGTAACCGTTCAGCACCAAGTCATACGCTTGGGCGCGGATTTGGCCTGGATCCGTGTCGAAATAATGCAGGTCATCATCGTTCGGACGCGTGAACGGATGATGCAATGCGACATAACGCTTCGCTTCCTCGTCCCACTCAAGCAATGGGAAGTCGACGACCCATGCAAATTTGAACTTCGACTCGTCGATCAGATTCAGGTCGCGGCCGAGCTTCAGACGCAGGTTGCCAAGAACGTCCGCAACAACCTTCGGCTTATCGGCGGAGAATGTCAGCAGGTCGCCTTCCTCAACGCCTAGGCGAGCTGTCAGCGCTGCGATTTCCTCAGGCTTCAAGAACTTCACGATCGGACCGCGCCACTCGCCGTCCTTCACAGTAATCCATGCAAGGCCTTTGCCGCCGTAGCGTGCCGCGAACGGCTGAAGGTCGTCAAGCTCTTTGCGGCTCCAGCTCGCGCAGCCCTTAGCGTTCAGCGCTTTAACAACGCCGCCGCTTGCCGCAACGCTAGCGAATACTTTCACGTCGCTGCCCGACACGATGTCGGTAATGTCTTCAATCTCAAGGCCGAAACGAAGGTCCGGCTTGTCGGAGCCGTATTTGTTCATCGCGTCCGCATACGTAATACGTTGGAACGGAAGCTCGAGCTCCACGCCTACCGTTTCGCGCAGCAATCTTGCCGTCACCTGTTCCATCATGCCGAGCAGCTGGTCTTGCGTCAGGAACGACGTCTCGATATCGATCTGCGTGAACTCCGGCTGACGGTCTGCGCGGAGGTCTTCGTCCCGGAAGCAGCGCGCGATTTGGTAATAACGCTCAACCCCGCTCACCATCAGCAGCTGCTTGAAGAGCTGCGGCGATTGCGGCAGCGCGTAGAATTCGCCTTCATGAACGCGGCTTGGCACGAGATAATCGCGCGCGCCTTCAGGCGTGCTCTTTGTCAAGATCGGCGTTTCAACCTCGAGGAAGCCCTCTTCGTCGAGGAAGTCACGGAATATTTTCGCCGCTTTGGAACGGAGCAGCAGCGTCTTGTACATTTCCGGACGGCGCAAATCCAAATAGCGGTATTTCAGGCGCAGCGACTCGTCGACTTCAACGCCGTCTTCGATCGGGAACGGAGGCGTCTTCGCCGCGTTCAGCACCTCGATTTCGGTTACGCGGATTTCGATTTCGCCGGTTGCGAGGTTCGCATTGTACGTCTCGGGATCGCGCTCGACGACTTTACCTTTAACGGCCAGCACGTATTCGTTGCGCGCGCGGTCCGCGACAGCCAATGCGTCGCCGGAAAAGTCAGGGTTAAATACGATTTGCACAATACCCGTACGGTCGCGAAGGTCGATAAAAAGCACGCCTCCAAGGTCGCGGCGGCGCTGCACCCATCCGTTCAAAATAACTGTTTCTCCTACGTTCGCTTTCGTCAGCGTACCGCAGCTATGCGTTTTCAACATCGTCATTTCGTTCTCCTCATTTCATCTCGTAATCGTTACTTCAGTTCATCCGCCAGCGTTAGAATCGGCACCATCCGCTGCTCGCCCTTCGCCATATCCTTTAAGGCGATCTCGCCGCGGGCCAGCTCATCGTCGCCGAGAATTGCCGTAAAGCGGGTCCCCAGACGGTCAGCCGACTTCAGCTGCGCCTTCATTTTACGGCCCTGGTAATCGCGCTCCGCTCTGATCCCTTGCTTGCGCAGCTCATAAACAAGCTTTGTCGCTTCCCGGTCCGCGTCATCGCCTAGGGCGACGACATAAACGTCAATTTCATTCAAATTCGGCAGCTCCGTCTGCTGATGCTCCAGCAGCAGAATCGTGCGCTCGAGGCCGAGGCCAAGGCCGACGCCAGGCTGCTCGGGACCGCCGATATCGGATACGAGCCCGTTATAGCGTCCGCCGCCGCCGATCGTATCGATGGCGCCAATGCCTTCCGCCTTATATTCGAAAGCGGTATGCGTGTAATAATCCAATCCGCGAACGAGACGGTGATTAATCTCAAACGGAATGTTCATATCCGACAGGCATTGCTTAACCTTCTCGAAATGCGCTGTGCATTCCTCGTCCAGACTGTCCAGAATGGAAGGCGCGCCTTCGAAATGCTTTTGATCCGTCTTGCAGTCCAGCACACGGAGCGGATTGCGCTCCATGCGAGATTGGCAATCCTTGCATAGAATGTCGCGCTTCGGCTCAAGGAACGCCAGCAGGCGCTCTCGGAATGCCGCGCGGACAGCCGGCGTGCCGACAGAGTTAATCTCGACGCGTACGCCCTTCAGCCCAACCTCGGTATAGAACGTATAGCCAAGCGCGATGACTTCAGCGTCGAGCGCCGGATCGACAGCGCCGATCGCCTCCACGCCGAACTGATGGAACTGGCGGTAACGTCCCGCCTGCGCCCGCTCATAACGGAACATCGGGCCGATGTAATACAGCTTGCTCACATCCGGATCGCCGAACAGCTTATTCTCCACGTAAGAGCGGACGACGCCCGCCGTGCCTTCCGGACGGAGCGTCAGGCTGCGTTCTCCGCGGTCAACAAACGTGTACATCTCTTTCTCGACAATATCCGTCGTTTCACCGACGCCTCTCTGGAACAACTCCGTCGACTCGAACATCGGCGTGCGGATCTCTCTAAAATTGAAGCGTCTGCAAATATCGCGGGCTTTGCCCTCTACGTACTGCCATCTTTCCACCACGCCTGGCAAGATGTCCTGCGTTCCGGGCGATTTCTGAAACTTCATGTCTCTACCTCCTTGACACCCTATTAGTACCCGTATATGGATACAAAAAAACTCCCGTTCCAATCGGCATCGCCGAAAGGGACGAGAGTTGATCTCCCGTGGTACCACCCACATTCCGAGCAGCTTCAAACAAAAGCGCTCGCTCCAAGACGGGTAACGTCCGTCGTACGCAAATCGGCTACTAAGCTTCGGAGCTTGCCCTGCGCAACGCTCGTCGCGCGCGGCGGTTCGCCGACTGTTCTCAGGGAGGTTCTTTCCTTCCGCCGTCGTTAGAATGCTTGCAGCCTATGGCATTCTTCTCTGTGTACGCTGCGCGGAGCTACTTTGTCCCGTCATCGAATCCATATGGATATAATGATTGTAATTGTACTGATCGCAATGACGAAAGTCAAGGTCAATGGGCTATACAAACAGAAAAAAACCTGCACCGATGTGCAGGTCCAAAATAAATTATATTTTAAAAAAGGGGGTCGATCTTTATTATAGGGACACGATGTTAATAAAACGTTAGGGATACATTACAAACATATTACAAATTCGAAAGCGCTTTTAGAGGTTGTTCGTAAAGCGCTTTACGGCGCTTATCGTTCTATGCCGGATCGGCCCGCGTGCTGCGGACGTCCTTCCCATTCTTCTCCCGCTTCCATATCCGCCGCCAGCTCCGCTATCGCTCTCGCTTCTCTGCGGTCCGGGTTCAGCAGCATTCTGGTGATTCGCTCTACGCCTTGCTCTTTCCTCGATTGATGCATGTCATGCATTCCTCCAACCTAGATGCGGCGGGGACCTCTCCCGCCTTTTACACCTAGTGTTGGCTTAACCGGCCAAACTTAAGCGCCGCTCTCCAAAATTAATGTAACCGGCCCGTCATTCGTAAGCTGCACGTCCATCATCGCTCCGAAACGGCCTGTCTCAACCCGAAGCCCGAGTCCCCGCAGCGCTTCATTAAACGAGTTATAGAGCGCCTCCGCTTGCTCGGGTCTAGCCGCAGCCATGAAGTTCGGACGTCTTCCCTTCCGGCAATCTCCATACAGCGTAAATTGGGATACGGACAAAATCGCGCCGCCAACATCAAGGACGGACAAATTCATCTTCTCGGACTCATCTTCGAAAATGCGAAGTCCCGCCACTTTGTCCGCCATCCAGCGGACATCGTCGAGCGTATCCTCATGCGTAATGCCGACAAGCAGCACTAATCCCGAATCGATTGCGCCCGTCACTTCGCCGTCCACCGTCACCCTCGCTGCTTTGCTTCTTTGCGCGACTACTTTCACTTCTAAACCTCTCCTGTTCCCTTTATTGCATAATCCGCTGCACGGAATAAATATCTTGAACCCGCTTAATTTTTTCGACAACGGCCGACAGATGGTCGATGTTCCGGATAAGCACCGTCATATGAATCAGCGCCATTTTATTTTTTACCGATCGGCCTGTTACGGCGGAAATATTCGTTTTGCTCTCCGATACCGCCTGCAGCACCTCGTTCAACAGGCCTCTGCGGTCATGCCCGGTAATTTCGATATCGACGCTGTAATTCGCTTCAACGGAATCTTCCCATTCGACCTCAATGACGCGGTCCGCTTCCTCCGCGTCCGAGCCGAACGGAATGTTCAGGCAGTCCATCCGATGCACGGATACGCCGCGCCCGCGCGTAATGTAACCGACAATGGCGTCGCCCGGCACCGGATTGCAGCAGCGCGCGTAACGGACAAGAAGGTTGTCGACGCCTTTAACCGTAACACCATGATTCGGACGGTTTTTTTTCGCGCCGGACGTCGGCGTCTTTATTTCTTTCTTCTCGGCCGTCAGCTCGATCTGGCTTGCCTCTTCTGCTTCTTTGCGCAGCTTTTCGGTTAACCTCGTACAAATCTGCGCGGCTGTAATGCCGCCGAAGCCGATTGCCGACATCATATCCTCGATATCATGGAACGTAAACTTCGACGCCGCTTCCTGCAGCTTTTCCTCGGTCATCCATGCGGACGGCTCAAGTCCAAGACGCTTCAGCTCGCGCTCCAGCAAATCGCGGCCCTTCGCCACGTTCTCCTCGCGCTTCTCCTTTTTGAACCATTGCCTAATCTTGCTGCGCGCATGAGAGGATTGCGCGATCTTTATCCAATCCTGGCTAGGTCCGTAGGAATGTTTGGACGTCAGAATTTCCACGATGTCGCCTGTTTTGAGCTTATGGTCAAGCGGCACGATGCGGCCGTTCACCTTCGCGCCGATCGTACGGTTGCCGACCTCCGTATGGATGCGGTATGCAAAATCAAGCGGAACGGAGCCGGCCGGAAGCTCGATGACCTCGCCGCTAGGCGTAAACACAAACACCAGATCGGCAAAGAAATCCATCTTAAGCGATTCCATAAACTCGGAAGCGTCCCGCGTTTCGTTCTGGAGCTCCAAAATTTCGCGGAACCACGACATCTTATCCTCGAAGGTGCCGTCAGGCACAACCATGCCTTCCTTGTAAGCCCAATGAGCCGCGATACCGTATTCCGACGTGCGGTGCATCTCCCATGTGCGGATCTGAACCTCGGTCGGTTCGCCTTTAGGACCGATGACCGTCGTATGAAGCGACTGGTACATATTCGCCTTCGGCATCGCGATATAATCCTTGAAGCGGCCCGGCATCGGCTTCCATAGCGTATGAATAATGCCTAGTGTCGCGTAACAGTCTTTTATATTGTCTACGATAATACGAATGGCAAGCAGGTCATAGATTTCGTTAAACTGCTTGTTGCGCGTCGTCATTTTTTTATAAATGCTGTATAGATGCTTCGGTCTCCCGGAAATGTCGCCTTCGATGCCCATTTCCTCGAGCTTCTCGCGGATGCGCGAAATAACGTCATCAATGAACTGCTCGCGCTCGGCCCGCTTCTTCTTCATGAGGTTGGCGATCCGGTAATATTGCTGCGGGTTCAAATAACGGA
Organism: Paenibacillus nanensis; assembly: GCF_003583765.1. Taxonomy (GTDB): domain Bacteria; phylum Bacillota; class Bacilli; order Paenibacillales; family Paenibacillaceae; genus Pristimantibacillus; species Pristimantibacillus nanensis. The sequence continues at coordinate 132,094 of NZ_QXQA01000014.1, read as the reverse complement.
GCGCAATATCCTCCATCTCCCACTTGATCGCCGAAATCCCGAGCCGATGAGCGATCGGGCAAAAGATTTCAAGCGTCTCATAAGCGATGCGGCGCTGCGATTCCTCCGACTGGTATTTGAGCGTACGCATGTTATGAAGACGGTCAGCCAGCTTAATGAGAATAACGCGAATATCCTGCGCCATGGCCACAAACATTTTTCGGTAATTCTCGTTCTGCTGTTCCTCTTTGGATTGGAATCTGATCTTCTCCAGCTTGGTCAGTCCGTCCACCAGCATGGCGCAGGTTTCGCCAAATTTCGCGCGAACCGTCTCCAAATCTACGGTCGTATCCTCAACGACATCATGAAGAAGCGCTGCGATAATCGACAGCACGTCCATCCCCATATCCACTAATATATCGGCAACCGTCACAGGATGCAGAATATAAGGCTCCCCCGATTTCCGCACTTGTCCGTGATGGGCTTGCTCTGCGAAATCATAGGCTTCCTTGATGCGAACGAGGTCCTGCTCTTTCATATAGACGGATGCCTTCTCAAGTAACTGCTCGATGCCCATGAAACGTCCCTTTCCAAGCGTAGCGTTTAACGCCATCATATTCGCTTACTTCTCTTATCCTATATACCGATTCGGCATTTTCCGAGTTTTCGTCTTTCACTGTATTTAGGTTTTATCATATTATGCCTTTAACAGCGCGGTTACGTCAACTTCCTGCGACAAAAAGAAGCCGCTCCGGCACACGTCTCGTCATCGGACGATTACGTTTGGCCGCGGCGGCTTCCTTCCAAACACGATTATTCGTATGTCATAAGGGAGAACACGTCGAGGCCTTCAAGCTTCTCGCGTCCGTTCAAATACCCAAGCTCAATCAGAAACGCCGCTCCGACTACCTCGCCGCCAAGCTGGCGAACCAAGTTGATCGAAGTTGCGATCGTGCCGCCCGTAGCCAGCAGATCGTCAGCGATCAGCACGCGTTGGCCGGGAGCGATCGCATCCTTGTGCATTGCAAGCTGGTCTTTGCCGTATTCCAGATCATAGCTTGCCGTGATCGTTTCGCCCGGCAGCTTGCCGCTTTTGCGGATCGGGGCAAAGCCTACTCCCAGCGCAAGCGCAAGCGGAGCGCCGACAACAAAGCCGCGAGCTTCCGGTCCTGCCACGATATCGATTTTCAAATGCTCGACCGCCGCGCGCATTTGTTCAACGGCGGCGCGGTAAGCAGCCCCGTCCTTAAGCAAAGTCGTTATATCTTTAAAGCGGATGCCCGGCTGCGGGAAATCCGGAATAACGCGAATGTAATCCTTGAAATTGTATAATGCCTTCGACACGTGAGGTCAACCCTTTCTTCTTCACACTTTAATGGTAACTCGTCCGTCAAGCAAGCGCATGCAACCGATCATGCTTTTCCTTTGCGGAACGGTATCGCTCCGACGAAGCCAGTTCACGCTTCTCAGGGGCCGCGGCTGTTATGTACATGCCGTTACTTAGCCCGATAAACTTCAGCTCCTCGAATACGTCAAGCATAAGCTGTACAGCATCCACAGTCAAGCCGATATGCTCGGATAGCCTTGCGGCAAGTCCGCGTTCCGGTGCCTCGCCCAAACGCCGAAGCATCTGGTACACTTGACCGAATTGCTCTCGGGTAGGGAATGCGGTGAGCGGAGCAGGCTCATAATGCAAGTCATGCAGCTGCAGCTGGGCTTTCCGCTGATTATTCCATTCGTTAATGGAAAGCTCGCCGATTACGTCTATTCGGCAGCCTTGCGGCATAACGGCGGCCATCTCGCCCATCCCGAAACCGATGCCGTCCAGAAGCTTTCGTCCGCTCCCCAAAGCGAGCTTCAAATGCTTAGCTTCTTTGCCGATGGCTCGCTTATCCGCCAGCTGAACATGTTGGAACAGCAGTCTAGGCGACGGATTCGCAACACCGAACGGCTCAAGCAGCGCTAGCTGTGAGATCGTCTCCAGCGTCGCGTCCTCGAGACCGCAGGCGATGTCGACGAGCGTTTTCGGAATCCAATCCTCTTCCTTCAGCCAATTCATCGCCAGCTCAGACATCCGCCGCTCGAGCATAGGCAAATTGTCGCGGTGAAGGCTCATGCCGGCCGCGGCCTGATGGCCGCCGTAATGATCAAGCAGCTCTTCGCATTCCGTCAAAGCGGCATGCAGATCGAAGCCGTCGATAGAACGGGCTGAGCCTTTGCACATGCCCGTTTCCTTATCGATGCCAAAAATTATAACCGGCTTATAATGACGCTCCAGCAGCTTCGAAGCGACGATGCCGATCACGCCGACATTCCAATCCTCGCCGCCAAGCACAATAACAGCCGGTGGATCCTCCCCCGCTTCTTCCGCTGCCAGGCGCTTCGAAAGCCATTGTTCTTCCGCTTCCTTCACAATCGTATCTACGATACGCTGTCTTTCTTTATTTAATGTATCCAGATGGATCGCCGCCAGCATCGCGTCGTCATAATCATCGGTCGTAAGCAGCTCTACGGCGCGTCTCGCGTGGTCCAGCCTGCCCGCCGCGTTAATGCGCGGGGCCATGCCGAAGGCAACTCCCGTCGAGACGATCGAAGGAAGCTCAATCCCCGCCGCTTCCGCGAGCGCCCGGAATCCGCAGCCGGCATCCTTCCGGAGCTTCTCCAGACCGCAGCGCACCAAAATGCGATTCTCGTCCGTCAGCGGCATCAAATCCGCGATTGTCCCGAGGCATACGATATCGGTCAGCTCGAGCGGCGGCTGCTCCAGCAAAGCGGTAGCCAGCTTGAAAGCGACACCGACGCCGGCCAGCCCTTTAAATGGATAAGCGCAATGCTCCTGCTTCGGATTGACGACCGCGCAAGCGTCAGGCAGCTTCTCCGGGGGCTCGTGATGATCGGTTACGACAATATCGATCCCAAGCGTCTTGGCATATTCCACTTGCTCGTACGCGCTGATGCCGGTATCCACCGTCACGATCAACTGCACGCCTTCACTCGCGGCCAGGTCAATAGCGTTATTGTTCAAACCGTAGCCTTCCAGGGCGCGGTGCGGAATATAATAGTCGAACTGCAAGCCTAGCTTGCGAAACACATGGACGAGCAGCGACGTGCTGGATACGCCGTCGGCATCGTAATCGCCGTAAATACGAATCTTTTCCCCGCGCTCCGCCGCTTTCCTTATCCGATGAACGGCAGCCTCCATCCCGCTTAGCAAATAAGGGTCATGAAGGTCGGCGGCATCCGCTTGCAAGAAACGTCTAGCGCTTTCCTCATCGCGGTATCCGCGTTGTACCAGCAAACGCGCAACAAGAGGAGGAAGGCTGAGCCTCTCGCATAGCTGCTTGGCTGCGCCTTCCTCCGACTCTTTCCATTCCGCTAGAGCCCAGCGTGTCTTCCTATGAATCATCAGGTAATCTCTCCCTTTCTGCTGACGAGCTTTCTATTGCAGCAGTGTCGGCATGTGCTCCTGATTTGGATCATGATTGGATTTATACGGATATCCGGGATCATAAGGCTCCACGTAAACCGAAACATCCGATAAATGGAGAAAACGATGCATCAGCAGCGTCTTCACCTTTTTTGCAATCTCTTGCCCTTCGAGCACCGTAATTCTCGGGTTGACGCTGATGACGATATCCGCGACAACGTAATGCCCTTGTTCTCTGGCGCGCAGCGATTCTACGGTCACAACGCCTTCAACGCGCTGCACCACTTGCATGAGCTCATCCGCGGCTTCTTCCTTGCCGGAGACACTGTTATTTCTTCGCGAACCCCGAAACAGAAAGGCTAGCAAGCTTTCCCAAAAGCGCGTTCTGCCGGGCTCCCGCTTCCCATCTCGCGATCTGGTTGACATATTCTATCCTCCGTTTTATGGAGCGGTTTTCGCAGCTGCTGCTTTCGGCTTTTTCTTCTCCTTACGCTTAAGGAGGTACCACAGCGGGCTTGCGAGGAATATCGTGGAGTATGCCCCGCTGACCAGACCGATAAGCATAGCAAGCGAAAACAGCTTGATCGACGGACTTCCCCAAAAGTAAATACATACGGTAATGATAAATACCGTCAGCACCGTATATAAGTTCCGTGCCATCGTCTGCCAAATACTTGCGTTGACCAGCTCTGCAAGCTGTTCTTCATTCTTCACCTGAGCAAATCTCAAGTTTTCGCGGATCCGGTCGAAGATAACGATCTTATCGTTAATCGAATAACCAAGCGTTGTCAGCACGGCAGCGATAAACGGAAGATCGACTTCCAGCTGGAAGATGGAGAACAACGCGATAACGACAAAGCTGTCATATAAGATAGAAATATTCGCGGCAAGCGCGAAGCGCCACTCGAACCGGATCATGACATACAGCATAATCCCGAGGCTGGCGATCAGAATCGCCCATATGGCTTTGATACCGAGCTCTCGCGCGATATCGGGCGATACGACGCTCGTTTCAGCCGATACGTCTTCTCCGAACTTCGTTTTCAACGTCTGATTCACTTTCGCCGATTGCTCTTGCGTTAATACATCGTCAAACCGTACGGAAGCCCGGTCGTTATTTTGCCCGCCGACCGTCGGCGTCACATCCGGGAAGCCCGCTTCCGCCAAAGCATCCTTCATTTCTTGCTGCGTCACCGACTTACCGACCGATATGTCCATAGTGGTGCCCGCTTTGAAGTCGACGCCGAGATTCAATTGAACCAGAATGAGCGACACAATACCTGCAAGCGTAAGCGCAAGGGAGAATATAAAATATTTATTCCGGTTGCCTACGACATCATAACGAATTTTTGTATTATAGTTCACGGATTTCACTCTCCTTCACGCCGTAGTAGCCCGGTTTAATAAACTTGTTGCTCCGGACCAGCAGATTCAGCAGGAAACGCGCAAAGTAGATGTTCGTGACAATACTGACGAGAATACTGAAAATCATCGTCAGCGCAAATCCTTTAATGGCTCCGTCCCCGATGAAATAGAGCACGGCTGCGGCGATAATACCCGTAATGTTCGCGTCCATGACCGTACGGAACGAGTTTTTGGAGCCGGATTTTAGAGACGAAAGCACGCTCTTGCCGCTTCGAATCTCTTCCTTAATCCGTTCGGCCGTAATAATGTTGGCGTCAACCGCCATCCCGACCCCAAGCACGAACGCCGCAATACCCGGCAGCGTAAGCGTGGTATTCAGCAGGTTCTGCACAAGGATGAGCATCCAAGCGTACGTAATGATCGTAATCGCAGCGACAAAACCCGGAATCCGGAAAATCACAATCATAAATACAAGGACGACCAAGGAGCCGATAACGCCCGCCGTCACCGTGTCCTTCAAGGACTCCATGCCCAGTTTGGCTCCGACGCTGTTCGTATAAAGAGCTTCAAGCTTCAGCGGCAGCGAGCCCATGTTGATTTTGTCGCGCAAATCCTTTGCTTCTTTTAGAACATCAGGGCCACTCCCCAATGTAATCGTCGCGCTGTCACTGTTGATCGGTTCGTTTACCATTGGGCTCGAGATCAGCTCTTCATCCAAGTAGATGGACATCGGCTGTCCAACTAGTTTCGTTGTCACATCGCCGAATTTTTTGGCGTCCTTCAGTTTAATGGTGACAATCGGGTTATTCAAATTGTCATATGCAATCCCCGCACCGTTTTCAACAAAATCAGTACCCGTCAGCATCACTTCGCCGTCAGGCGCGCGAAATGTCAGGTTGATCGGCTCCGAGAGCATTTTCAGCACCTCGTCGTCTTCGCTCTCCACACCCGGCAGCTTGACCCTGATTCTATCACTGCCCTCCGGCGTAATATCCGGCTCTACCAAACCTTCCTTGTCAATACGCTGTTGAAGACCTTTAGCTGTTTCCTTCAAAGTTTCCGGCGTTACTTCCGCGCCGCCTTCGAACGGCGTCGCTTTGTACAGCACCTCGTAGCCGCCCTTCAAATCAAGACCAAGCTTGACATCCTGAAGCAGCCAAGGGCTTGTCCCGGCGATAACGGCGACCGTCACGACCAAGACCGCAAGGAAGGCTGCAATTCTCTTCCCGAACATACGCTCAAATCCCCCTTATGATCTCAATATTCCCATTATACAGATGCCGCAAAAACGAGTCAAAAAAGAGAGAACCCGCTTCTTTAGAAAGGGTTCCCCTTAAACGCGTTCAGCGTCATATGGTTCATAAATTGCGTCACCTTCAGCGATAAAATATCGTTAACCAGCTGGTGCAGCTCCGGTTGACCCGTTTTCGCGTATTTCGCGCTGACGCAATCCCAAATTTCCTTTCCGTCCACGTGCTCGTACCCGAGCATCCGGAACTCCTCCGCTTTGCTGTGACACAGCTCCTCGATCATCCCCGCAAGCTCTTCGTCTGCCATGCCAAACCTCCTTAGATGCTTCGCCGACGATTGCTCTGCAATGCAGCGAAGCCTGCCTCGCATACATAAATCTTGTTCCACATCCTATGTATTCTCTATTCCTTCAGTATTCTCCTGCCGAATCCGCGATATTAACAAAATTGGCAGACATGGAAGCGGACATGCCGAGCATAAAGTGATAATACCTGCATGTCCTTATCCGCACGTTCGATGCAGGCAGGTACTCTCAAGGAGATGAGGTTCAGGGTTATGACGAAGCAAACGTTTATTAAGGGAGCTATGATCCTGCTTGCCGCCGGTATTGTAAACCGCTTGCTTGGTTTTATTCCGCGAATTGCGCTGCCGCGTATCATCGGGGCGGAGGGCGTCGGCATCTATCAGCTTGCCTATCCATTTTTGATCGTGCTGCTAACTATTATTACCGGCGGCATCCCGCTCGCAATCGCCAAATGGATCGCAGAAGCGGAATCGCAAGGCGACACCAAAAGAGTCAAACATATTTTCAGGACGGCCATGCTGCTAACGGTTTCCATTGCGGCCGTTATAACCGTTGCCATGCTGGTGTTCGCCCCGGTTATCATTCGTTACTTGCTGCCGGATGAGAGAGTCTACCGCTCTTTCCTCATGATGAGCCCGATGCTGCTCATTGTCGGTATTTCATCCGTATACAGAGGCTACTTCCAAGGTAAGCAAAATATGATACCAAGCGCTGTGTCGCAGCTCGTCGAAACGATTGTTCGCATTATAGCCTCCCTTTTCCTAGCTTACTTGCTTCTTCCATACGGACTGGAGTGGGCGGCGGCGGGCGCCATGCTTGGAGTCGTTGCCGGGGAAACCGGGGGATTGCTCGTTCTGCTATGGAAATACGCCCGGGAAAAGAAGACAAAATCTTCGCCTTCGGAAATGTCCGAGCCATCTGAAGCTGCATCCAGCACGCAGCCATCCGTTTTGCGCCGATTGCTTGGATTATCGATCCCGGTAACCGGCAGCAAACTTGTCGGCTCGCTGTCCTATTTGCTGGAGTCGATCTTTACAGCCCGCAGCCTGGCGGCTGCCGGCATTGTGACGGGTATCGCCACCGCCCAATACGGCGCGCTGCAAGGCATGATTATTCCGTTGCTGCTGCTCCCGACCGCCTTAACCTATTCCTTGGCGGTTTCTCTTGTTCCTTCGCTCTCCGAAGCGGCGGCTAGGAATGATAAACCGCTTATTCACAAACGTCTTCATCAATCGATGCGCATTGCGCTGGTATCCGGCGCACCGTTTACCGTCGTGATGGGGTTATTCGCAGAGCCGCTGTGCAGGCTGATCTATGATCATCCGGAGTATGCCCCCATGCTGCAGATTATGGCTCCGGTAGGGATTTTCATATACTTGCAGGCTCCGCTCCAGGCCGCGCTGCAAGCGCTCAACAAACCGGGAACCGCTCTGTTGAACACCTTTATCGCTGCCGCGGTCAAGCTCGTCCTGATCGTGTATCTCGCTTCCAATCCGGAGCTTGGCATCTACGGGGCGGTAATCGCCATCAGCATTAATATTGTGCTGGTCACTGTTCTTCACGCGATTGGCGTGCTTCGATTCATCGGATTCCGAATGAAGCTGCTCGATTTTATGAAGGTTTTCGCCGCCATGATTATTATGGGAGCGGCCGCGCAATGGGTAATGAAGCACTCGCCAGCAGGCGCGGAATGGATGAGCCTTCTCCTTGCTTGTGCGGCAAGCGTCCTTATTTACCTGCTGCTTATGATTTGGATGCGGATTATCGACCGGCATGATGTCGCTCGCATACCGTGGGTAGGCAATTGGTTCAGGTAGTTTTCTTTTGATTGACATCGACAAACAGCTTTCCTTTATGGTCGATGGTGCATAGGAAAACATCTTTAAAATCCGTCACTTTATGCTCCTGAAGCGCATTTTTAAGCCAAAACCGGGTCTTATCAATTTTAGCGAGATTTTCGTCCTGCACTTTGCCGTCCATAATAAGCGGAATCGGCAATATCTCATAGCGGAAGCCGGCAGGGATCAGCTTTTCCTTGCTTTTTTCGGAAAGCGGATGGTTTGACCTTTCAATTTCTACATTTGGCGAATCCTTGCTGTTCGAACTGCTTGAGCCGCTCTGAACGCCCTCCTTCGGTATAACGGACAGCTTGCCGCTCGTCTCCAGAATCGCAAACTCGACATCCGCTACGGAGGTCAGCTTATTCTCCCGAAGCTGGAGCATCAGATCATCCAGGTTATATCGCTGCTTGCGCATTTCCTCCTTGTCGACCTTCCCCTTTGCGATAATAACGCTTGGTTTACCGTCGAACAATAAGCGCAGCTTTCGGTTATGAAGGGACAATACAGCCGTGCCCACTTGAATAGCCATAAGGACTGCCATTGGCAGGATTCCATCCATCAATGGCCGTTTTACGTCTTCGATAACAATGACAGCTATTTCGGCAACCATAACGGAAATGACGAGGTCAAGCACCGACAGCTTGCCGATTTCACGTTTTCCCATTAATCGCATAATGAGAAACACGACAAAATAAATGACCACCGTCCGCAACAACAGGCTCCATAATTCCAAGTGCTATGCGCCTCCTCGATCGTAGAAGTCTGTCCGCCTAAGCTCGTACAGCTATTCTCACCCCCGTCCAAACACATCATACGAAAATCGTTGCGCGAATTAATGGCAAAAGCGCACATTCCGGACAGAAGACATGTACTAAAGCGAAAGGCTTGACCATATGGATAAGTAATACTTCATCTCGAAGGAGGAATAGGATGAGTTCCGTCAAACAAGCTCCCAAATCGCCGATCATCGGATCTCCATTGCTCGCCGGAGTTATTTTTTCGATCCTATGGCTGGCCGCAGGCGCGCTGCTGCTTTCACTTCTGCTCCAATTCTCCAGTATGAAAGAGAGCGAGCTTGGCACATACTCCCTCATCGTGCACGGCGTATCCGCTCTCGCAGGCGGATTTACAGCCGGCAAACGTTCTGAACGCAAGGGCTGGTACAACGGCGGCATGCTTGGCCTCATTTATGGCATTATGGTGATGATCATCAGCTTCTTGGCCGCTAACGCCGCTCCAACCTGGAATAGCGCGCTCCTGCTCGGCGCAGCGCTTCTTGCCGGAGCGTTCGGCGGCATGATCGGCGTGAACCTGCGCAGATAGGAACAAAAAAAACGACCGGCAGAGAGATCTGCCGGTCGTTTCATTCCTATCGTGGAATTACTGCTCGGATGCCGATGGCGCGGAGCTTATAATCGTATTGACTGCACTGCGTTCGAACGTCATTTTTGTCGTATCATTGACGCGAATAACGACCGTGTCGTCATTCAACTCCATAACAGTGCCGTGCAGTCCTCCGATTGTCGTAATTTTATCGCCTTTTTTAATTTGATTTAACATAGCTGTACGCTGTTTCTGCTTCTTCTGCTGAGGGCGAATAAGCAAAAAATAAAATACGGCGAACATAAGCAGGAAAGGCCAGATGAGCTGCCAAATGTTCGTTGCGCCTTGACCACCGTCTGCTGCTAAATATTGAAACATTGAATTCACCCCTTTCAAAACCCTTTATCGTTATCGTGAAGGCCGTAAGACTCGAAGAACGAGTCTCTAAAATCCAGAAGCCGGTCTTCCATTATTGCTTGACGCACATCCCGCATCAGCTGCAGCAAGAAATGCAAATTATGGTATGTCGTTAACCGAATTCCGAATGTTTCATCCGCTTTCAAAAGATGACGGATATAGGCTCTTGAATAGTTTTGGCAGGTATAACAGGAACAGTTCGGATCAAGCGGCCCCAAGTCTTCCGCATATTTGGCGTTGCGAATGACTAGGCGTCCCTGGCTCGTCATCGTTGTCCCGTTTCTCGCGATACGGGTCGGCAGCACGCAATCGAACATGTCGACGCCTCTGATCGCGCCTTCGACGAGCGCGTCTGGCGAACCGACGCCCATTAAATACCTAGGCTTGTCCGCCGGGAGCTCAGGCACCGTATAATCCAACACCTCATACATGAGGTGTTTAGGCTCGCCAACGCTGAGTCCACCAATAGCATACCCCGGGAAATCCATGGAAGTCAAATCTTTGGCGCTTTGGATGCGCAGATCTTTATACATGCCGCCCTGCACAATGGCGAATAACGCTTGATCATGCGGTCTTGCATGCGCCTTCAGGCACCGCTCCGCCCAGCGGGACGTTCGCTCCGTCGACTGTTTGACATATTCATACTCGGCCGGATACGGCGGACATTCATCGAATGCCATCATGATGTCGGGTCCCAGCGCGTTCTCGATCTCCATTACAACTTCTGGCGACAAAAACAGCTTATCGCCGTTTAAGTGCGAACGGAAATGAACGCCTTCTTCCGTAATTTTCCGCATTTCAGCCAGGCTGAACACCTGAAAGCCTCCGCTGTCCGTCAATATCGGGCGGTCCCAGTTCATGAACTTGTGAAGTCCCCCCGCCTTTTTAACGAGCTCATGTCCCGGACGGAGGAACAAATGATAAGTATTGCTTAAAATAATATGCGCGTCCATCGCTTTCAATTCTTCGGGGCTCATCGTTTTTACCGTAGCCTGCGTGCCTACCGGCATAAAAGCCGGCGTCTCTATGACGCCGTGGGGCGTATGCACACGTCCAAGCCGCGCCCCCGATTGCTTGCATTGTTTAATCAACTCATATTTAACTGCCACTTCGTCACGTTCCATTCTCTGATTTGGTTAATAAATAAACATCGCATCGCCAAAGCTAAAAAATCGGTAACGGCGCTCGATCGCTTCGCGATAGGCCTTCATAATCGTGTCGCGTCCGGCAAGCGCGCTAACCAGCATAACCAGCGTCGACTTCGGCAAATGGAAGTTCGTCAGCAGCGCATTCACAAGCTGAAACTGGTACCCCGGATAAATAAAGATGGAAGTCCAGCCGCTGCAAGACTCAATCGGCGCATCCTTGAAACGATTGGCCAGCGTCTCCAGCGTACGAGCGGATGTGGTGCCGACTGCAACGATTCTTCTGCCGGAACGCTTCGCCTCATTCAGCAATTCCGCATTCTGTTCATCCAGCTCGTAATATTCCGAATGCATCTCATGCTCTTCCACCGTGTCGACCGACATCGGCCTGAACGTTCCGAGACCGACGTGGAGCGTCACATACGCGAGCTTTACGCCCTTTTGCTCCAACCGGTGAAGGAACTCTTCGGTGAAATGAAGACCTGCCGTTGGGGCGGCGGCTGAGCCCTCATGCTTGGAGTATACGGTCTGATACCGCTCCCGTTCCTCCAGCCGCTCCTTAATATAAGGCGGGAGAGGCATTTCCCCCAGTTTATCGAGCAGCTCCTGGAAGATCCCCTCATAGCGGAACCGGATCGTTCTCGATCCCATTTCGCCCTCCGACAGCACTTCCGCTTCCATTAGCGGATTGCCCGTTCCGTCATCGCCAAAGACGATGACCGATCCAACCTTCAGCTTTTTAGCCGGCTTCGCCAGCGTCTCCCACTGATTCTCGCCTAGCTGCTTGAGGAGCAGCAGCTCCGCCTTAGCTCCCGTTTCCTTCTTCATCCCCATCAATCTTGCCGGGATGACTCTCGTGTTGTTCAGCACAAGCACGTCGCCTTCCCGCAGCTTGCCCTCCAAGTCGGTGAAGACGCCGTGACTGATTTCTCCGCTCGTCTTGTCCAGCATAAGCAGCCTCGAAGCCGTACGCTCCTTAAGCGGCGTCTGTGCGATCAATTCCTCCGGAAGATGGAAATCAAACCAATCTACATTCATCTCATATTCATTCCTTAGCTAGCGTAATGCCTTTATAGTAGTATTTCAAAATATATTCATAGTCATACCCTTGCTGAGCCAAGCTGAGCGCTCCATACTGGGACAAGCCGACGCCGTGTCCGTATCCGGTGCCTCTAAATTCAAACGCGGCGCCTTTCGAAGCGGCCCGAATGTCACCGTCGCCGTCCATCGCATAGAGATATTCGCCGTTATACGCTGCCGACTTGCCGTCGGCGCCCATTACATAAACCTTGCGGGATTCGTCCGACTTGGTCGATTGCGCTCCCCCTGCGCCAAGGATAACGACTTTCCCCGTTTCTTCAATATCAAATAATGTGCTAGGGAGCGACCCGCCTACGCCTAGCGCCGACCGAATCGTATCCGGCGATGCGAGCGTAAGCTCTGCCCCATTCACGGAAAGACCTGTCGCGCGTCCCGAAACGCCTCGGCTGCTCACTTCTAGCGCAGTGATCGGAGCAGTCAGCTTGGGATTGACGCGAAGATTCAACGTTGTCAGCAGCTCCGTGCTGGTAAAGGGACCTCTAATCCAGCGCATCGGATTCGACTCCATCACCTTCTCGAGCTCGACAACCCGCGCGCCCTTATTCAACTGAGCCACGACGGGGACAGCTTCTTGAATCAACGGATGCTTTCGAATATTCGTTCCATCGGCAGTCAGCTCCAAAATTCGGCTGCCGGCCGATGTCTTTTGCCCTGAATCGGTCACTAGATCCTCGCGCACATACCCAAGCTGTCCGCTCGGCAGAACGACGCGGTACCAGCTGTAAAGCCCTTTCTCCGACACATCATCCGGGCTCGGAACGGATTTCAGATAAGGCACTTCATTATTCCAGGCTTCTTTGGCGTCCGCCGTCATGCCTCCGCCGTTCGATGAAAATATCGCTTCAATGACCTTGCCGTTGTATAACGCGACAACGCCTCTCGTCGCTTCGACCGCCTCGATTGAAGACGGCTTTTCGACACCCGTACCGTTATAGGCCTGGCTTAAAGTCGTGTCTACGACATGGGCGATCTGGAATCCTAGCCCTTTGTTTAAAGCATAGGAACGCGCCGCTACCGCCTGCGCTTTCAGCGCTTCAAGCGGCCAGGAGGTATACATCTCCACCGCTACGACCGAGTACAGATATTCCTCGAAGGGCAGTTCATTAATCACCGCGAGCTTCCCATTAAACGCGCTAAGCTCGAAGCTCCCCCGATACGTCCGGCCGCTGCGCTCCTTGAGGCTGATTGGCTGCTCTCCGGAAGGTGTGAGCCAAACCTTCATATCGTTTAAAGGGAACATGTAAAGCGTCTGGCTATCGTTTGCCTTACCGGTGTTCGCATAATCCGGGCGAATCAGCATATATCGCGAGGTTGGATCCACCGGCTTCAAGGAAGCGCTGCTTGGCGCTTTCGCTGCATCCGCCTGCAGCGTCTTCAGCTCTTCAGCCGTAGACGCTCCGCCTATCATAACGGAATACACCGGGCCGGAAGCGCCTGCTCTCACCGCAACATAAGCATCGAACCCCGCCGCGCCGTATTGCTCGGCCCCCGCTTCAGCGGCCGCTTTGCTGCTATAGGCAGGGGTCTCCAAGCGCAGCGGGCCTTGCGCTGCCGGCTTAAAGCCGCCGAGCATCCCGGACAGCTTAGCGTCAGCATTCCAGCGGCTAACGGCGGATGCCGATTCCGCCGCTGATTTATACGCGCCTTCGAATATTTGATAATGAAGAGCGCCGTTTTTCTTTACTGACGTTATATAAGCTGTGCCTTTAGCGGAGACGACGTATTGATAGACGCTCCAAGCGCTTGTGAAGGTTTTGGTCTCCAGCAGCTTGACCTTATAATCGTCAACTGCGACGCGGACGCTTTCCCCCGCGGGTATGGACAACCATTTATGCGCGCCATCCGGCTCGCGAACGCCAAGACCTATACCGCCCGCCGATTGGAATGTGGCTGCCGCCGTCGTCTGATCGTACTTGCCGGGCAGCTGCATAAACATTGCTACCCGAATATCCTGTAAGGATGGGACGGCTGCTTGCGTCCGAACAGGAACGGCCGTTGCGGCAGAAACGAGGACAAGCAGCGCGATCGTCGTAAGCGCAAGCTTTCTCCAGGTATGATTAATCGTCTTCACCAGTTGAACTCCTCTCTCTACGTACGCTTCGGTATCGGCAGTCCAAGATGCTTATAAGCGCTGTCGGTTGCGATTCGTCCTCGCGGAGTGCGCTGCAAGAAGCCGATCTGCATTAAATAAGGTTCATACACGTCTTCGATCGTCTGACTTTCTTCGCCGATCGTGGCCGCAATGGTGTCGAGTCCGACAGGCCGGCCGGAGAAGGTGGTCATCATGGCATGAAGCATCTTGTGATCGATATGGTCCAATCCCATAGGATCGACCTGCAGGAGTTCTAGCGCGGATCTCGCGATTTCATGCGTGATCACGCCGTCTCCGCGCACTTGAGCAAAGTCCCGGACCCTCTTCAGCAGCCGGTTCGCGATCCGCGGCGTTCCCCGGGAGCGCATTGCGATTTCCGTCGCCGCTTCGCCGACGATAGCCACATCCAATATTTCGGATGCGCGCGATACGATAAACGCAAGCTCGTCCACCGTATAAAATTCAAGCCGGCTTACGACGCCGAAGCGGTCCCGCAGCGGGGCTGAGAGCAGCCCAGCTCGTGTCGTCGCCCCGATCAGCGTAAACGGCGGCAGATCGAGCCGCACCGAACGCGCGCTCGGACCTTTGCCGATCATAATATCAAGCGCGAAGTCCTCCATCGCGGGATAAAGCACTTCCTCAACGGTACGGTGCAGGCGGTGAATCTCGTCGATGAACAGAACATCGCCTTCCTGCAAATTGGTCAGAAGCGCCGCAAGGTCCCCCGGCCGTTCGATGGCGGGACCGGACGTCGTGCGCAGATTAACGCCAAGCTCATTGGCGATAATGTTCGACAAGGTCGTCTTGCCGAGACCCGGCGGGCCATAAAGAAGCACATGGTCCAGCGCCTCCTTCCGCATTTTTGCGGCTTCAATATAAATGGTCAAGTTCTCCTTGACCTTCGTTTGTCCGATATATTCAGCCAAGTAGCGCGGCCTTAGGCTCAGCTCTACAGCTTGGTCTTCCATCATCAGGTTGGCGGATATAATTCGATCGTCCATTGCCCGCTGTTCTCTCCTCTCCGTTACCCTTTAAACAACTGCTGCAGCGCCCGCTTCATCAGCGAATCGACGGTTTCGTCCGCTTTGACGCTGTCCTTGAGTCCGTTCCAGGCCTTATCCAGCTCCGCGGACGTATAACCAAGCGCCGCAAGCCCTTCGCGCGCTTCCTTCCATGCCGTGCCTGCGCCTTCGTCTCCTATAGTCTCGCCAGCCAGCTCAGCGGCGAATCCCGCCGCGGCAAGCAGTCCTCCGTCAGCAACCGCCCCGAATAACTTGTCCTTCAAGTCAAGGATCATACGCTGAGCCGTTTTCTTGCCGATGCCGGGCAGCTTGGTCAAAAAGCCGATATTCTCCTGCTGAACCGCAGCCACAATCGATTCCGGCTTACCGGCCGACAGGACGCCCAGCGCGACACGCGGTCCGATGCCGGACACATCCAGCAGCTTGCGGAACAGCGTCTGCTGCTCTCTTGATTCAAAGCCGAACAGATGGATCGCGTCTTCGCGCACATGATGGTGGATGTATACGGTAACCGCTCCCTCCTTAGCCGCAAAAGCGTAAGGACTTGGAACGAATACGCGGTATCCGACATCCCTTACGTCCATCACAATATACTCCGCTTCAATATGTACGACCGGTCCTTTTAAAAAATCGATCATTGACTAGGTCACCTCATTTATTTTCTGTGTCAACACGGCGGAGTGGGCATGACAGATCGCTATGGCAAGAGCGTCCGCCACGTCGTCCGGCTTCGGGATCGCGGACAGCTTAAGGAACATCTTAACCATCTCCTGCACCTGCCGCTTCTCCGCTTTGCCGTAGCCTACGACCGATTGCTTCACTTGAAGCGGCGTATATTCCGCTACCGGCAATCCGCGCTGGGCGGCCGCCAATATGATGACGCCGCGCGCCTGTCCGACGGCGAAAGCCGTCGTGACGTTCCGGTTGAAGAACAGCTTCTCAACCGCTACCGCATCCGGCTTGTACCGGTCCATCAGCGCTCCTGCCGATTCGTAAATTTGAACGAGCCTTTGTTCCTGAGGCGTGCTTGCTTCCGTCGTGATCGCGCCGTATTGCACGGGCGTAAGCTTATGTCCTATTTTATCTATGAATCCGAAACCCGCGATCGCTATGCCCGGGTCAATGCCTAATACTCGCAACATGCCAACTCCTATCGGGACTGCCTAATAAACGCCCAGCCTTCATTATAGCAAAATAAAAAGAGAATGAGAACGAATGTTTGATAGAATTGGACTTGTCACAAATGCAAAGCCCAACAAGCAGCACAAAAAACCTCCTGCTTATCGGATTGGGCAGGAGGCTTTTATCCTTGTTTCAATCATCGATTCCAAATTCTAATAAGCCTGCTTCATGGCCTTCTCATTAGGCTCCATCGCATAGTCGCTGTAAGTGGATAATACGCTGTTATATTCGTCGATGTCGCTTACGCGAATGCCTTGGTTAAGCTGTTCCAGCTGATGATCGGGAAGGCTGCTCTCCATGAACCGAATGTCGAGCTGAAAGAAGGTTCGCAGCACCTTTTCTTCTTTTGGCGCGCCGTCGAATAAGGAGAAATTGCCGTTTTTATCGATGCCGAAGTAAGCATGCGACTTGCAATAATCGGACAAGTCCTCGATATGCTCAACAACCGTTACGGATTCGCCGTCACGGTCGAGCGATGCGCTCCACTCCGGATGCTCCATAAGAAGCCGCACAATCCCTTTTCCCTCCAGCCGGCCTAACGACTCCGTCTCCTCGCCGCAAACATAAATACGGCGAAGGATAACCGGTATCGCGTCTGTCCTGTTCGCCAAAGCCTCGCTGATCGAGGGCTGATCCTTAGCGTAAAGGACGGGCGGCACGGCGGTTATCGCCGCTCCGCAACCTATGCTCGCCGTAATCCAAAACGCGACTGCCCCTAATGTCCAAAGCGGCTTTCGGCTTCGCCGAAGCCGTCTTTTCAATTGCTTCCACAAGCTGAATGTCATCATTGAGGAAGCCCCCTTTACTTGCATTTTTCTGATAGTCTGCTCCATGTATGTATAATTATTCAACAAAAAACAGGCCTCGTTTTTATAGCGCGAGGCCCGTTCATATTCTACATGTTCGATTAGCGATTCGAAACGGCTAGCGGTTGATCCAAGGACGGCTGCCGCTTGTCGTCTTTCTCTTCGGTTTCGGCACTACGGTACGGATAGCCGCTTTTTTTCCTTTTTTGCGCGGTTTAAGAGCTCCGGCTTTCGAAGCTGTTCCGACCGCTTCAGCCTCGTCGTCTCTTTTACCGCCGCAGCCGCAGTCATCCTTTGTGCTTAGTCCCGCAACGGGGGCCGAATTGTTTCCCCACATCGGATAAGGGGTTCCGGTCGGGTACCCGCTAATGTTCCCCGTGTAGCCTGTTGGCGGGTACATAGCCGACAGCTCCGACAATTGTCCCATCGACATCGGCGCCATGCCCGTATTAGGTCCAGCCGAGTATGGCGAGATCATGCCGGCATTCGCTCCGAATGCGTACGGGGATACCATGCCTGTGTTTGCTCCAGTGGACATCGGCGAAACCATGCCCGTGTTAGGGCCTGCCGACAATGGCGAGACCATGCCCGTGTTAGGGCCTGCAGACATTGGCGAAACCATGCCCGCGTTAGGGCCTGCAGACATTGGCAAGACCATGCCTGCGTTAGGGCCTGCAGACAGCGGTGAGACCATGCTTTCATTTTCTGCCAATGGCGAAACGTAGCCTTTGTTTGCTCCCTCGGATAGCGGCGAGACGTAGCCCTTATTCGGCAAAGCTTCGCTTAGGCCTTCGTACGATGGATTGCCGTAACCCCAATCGGGTCCTCCCGCATACGGCATAACACCCTGCCATGGGTACGTTCCTGGCGGACAATCGTAAGGATACATAGGCTGCGTTGTGTCCGCGAGCGCTCCGAATTTAGAACCCGTGTCGTAACCGTAAGGAGCCATATCATTCGGAGAAGCATAGTATGGTTGAACCATCGAAGCGTTTATGCCCGGATAGCTTGAATTGTACATGGACATCGCCTCTACGGCAGGCACGTTGTATTGTTGGAACAGGTCCATGCTTTGCCCGTATTCCGAGTTATCTTGATATTCCAACGGTAATGCTTTATTCGCATAGGCTGTCGTCTTCGTCGCAGGTGCAGTATTTTCAGAAAGCGGCGAGAAATTGCCGCCGGACAACGGCGATACATTCGCCGACAGCGGTGCGACGTTGCCGCCGGACAACGGCGATATATTCGCCGATAACGGCGAGACGTTGCCGCCGGACAACGGCGATACATTCGCCGACAGCGGTGCGACGTTGCCGCCGGACAACGGCGATACATTCGCCGATAGCGGCGAGACGTTGCCGCCGGAATACGGCGATACATTCGCCGATAGCGGCGAGACGTTGCCGCCGGAATACGGCGATATATTTTCCGAAAGCGGCGAGACTTTACCTCCGGAATACGGCGACACATTTTCCGAAAGCGGCGCGACTTTACCTCCGGAATACGGCGACACATTTTCCGAAAGCGGCGAGACTTTACCTCCGGAATACGGCGATACATTTTCCGAAAGCGGCGAGACTTTACCTCCGGAATACGGCGATACATTTTCCGAAAGCGGCGAGACTTTACCTCCGGAATACGGCGACACATTTTCCGAAAGCGGCGAGACTTTACCTCCGGAATACGGCGACACATTTTCCGAAAGCGGCGCTACATTACCGCCGGATAACGGCGCTGCGTTCGACGAGAGCGGCGCTACATTACCGCCGGATAACGGCGCTACGTTTGACGAGAGCGGCGCCACGTTGCCGCTGGACATTGGAGCAACGTTAGATGAAAGCGGCGTAATATCGCCCGTCGGCGTTTTGGAAGCCGGCGCTGTTTTTCCTGTCGAGAGCGGCGAGATATCGCCCGTCGGCGTTTTAGAGGCCGGAGCCGTTTTGCCCGTCGAGAGCGGAGCCGTTTTTTCGGCTGCAAGAGGCTCGACTTTTTCAGCTGCAGGCTCCTTTTTGGCGGGCTGTTCTTTTGAAGCGATCGGTTCAGCCTTCTCGGCGAGCGGTTCGACTTTTTTCTCCGGCTCGGCTTTTTTAGCAGGCTCTACCTTCGCGGCAGGCGGAGCAGGAGCCGGCGCGGGCGGAACGGGTGACACGATCGGAGCGGTTGGCGTTTTTCCTGTGATAGGGGCTGTATTTTTTTTGTCCGTAACAAAACCGGTAAACGTTTTTCCGACTACCGAAGGAGCCGTTGCCAGCTTTCCGACGACACCCTGTACGCCCTGCATGATCGAAGTCGGGCTTAGCGGATGTGTAGGTGTTTTGCCGGATGTGCTCTGAGGGGTGAAGGATGCGGGAACTTGGGCATTCGCCTTCGGAATGTTCACGATCTCTCCGGTCAGCAGCACGTTCGGGTTTTTGAGATGAGGATTGGCATGAATAATTGTGGCCAGCGGCACCCCCCAAGCTTTGGACAGCTTCCACAGCGTATCCCCCTGCTTGACGACATGCTGGTGCATAATCTCCATTCCGTTCACTCCATTCTGTGCATTGTGGCTTGAAGGGATTTTGATCTTCATGCCAACGTCCAGCGCATCCGGATTCGTAATATCCGAGTTCAGCGCCAAAATTTCTTCCAGCGAAACGTTATACTTCTGGCCAATGGAGTATAACGTGTCGCCTTTTTTGACCATATGGATTTTCACTCGCCGATGACCTCCTGTTACGTTCTGAATAACTTGGCACGGCTAATGCCTGTTATCAATCTCTACATCCTATGCAGAACATGGGCAGGTGTCTCCACTTTTTAGAAAAAAACGTCGAGGCATGTCCAGTCTCCCCCAAAAACACGGAATATTCGTCATAAGTTGACAGCCAATCGGCCGCATCAGAAGGAAATACTGAGCGCTTAGTGAGGGTTAAGCGGGACAACCGCGCACAAGAGAGCTGCTGAGGGCGCATTTATCATAAAAAATAGATGAACGCAAAAAGCCGGCGCTGCATGAGCGCCGGCTCCGCTTGAAGTGCCGCATTCGGGATAAGCTATTCGTAAACCTTTACGCCGTCAACGGTAACGATTTTACGGAATTCTTGAAGCAGATGCGTCGTAATCGGACCGGCTTGTCCGGATCCGATCGTGCGGCCGTCGACTTCGCGAACCGCGATAACTTCAGCTGCCGTGCCTGTGAAGAACACCTCATCCGCGACGTAAACGTCATGCAGCGTAAACGGCTCTTCCTTCAGCTTGTAGCCGAGCTTGTCGCAAAGCTCAATAATCGCCGCGCGCGTAATGCCTTCAAGGGCGCCGATATAGCAAGGCGGCGTAAACACAGTGCCGTTCTTAATGATGAAGATGTTATCGCTGGAGCCCTCTGCCACATAGCCTTGCGAGTTCAGCATGATCGCTTCGCCCACACCGGCCAGGTTCGCCTGAATTTTGACCAAAATATTATTCAAATAGTTCAGCGATTTGATCTTCGGGTTAAGCGCATCCGGAATATTGCGGCGCTGGGATACAGATACGGAGACGAGACCGTTCTTGTATGCCTCCTCCGGGTAAATCGCAAGCTGCTCCACAATAATGATGACAAAAGCTGCCGGGCAGCGCTTTGGATCCAGCCCCAGGTTGCCGGGACCGCGAGAGACGACAAGACGGATATAACCGTCGCGCAGCTCGTTGCGGCGGATTGTCTCTACAAGCGCAGCCTGCATCTCATCATAAGTTAAAGGAATGTCGAGCATGATCGATTTGGCCGAATCATACAAGCGGTCCAGATGCTCTTTGCATTTAAAAATGTTGCCGTCATAAATCCGAATGCCCTCAAAAATGCCGTCCCCGTACAAGAAGCCGTGATCGTAAACGGAAACCTTCGCGTCTTCTTTTTTTACATATTCACCATTCAAATAAATCCATTGCTCTGCCATACCGAACCTTACACCTCCGCATTATGTGTCGATCATGAACCTCTCAGTTCGTCTAACCCACAATCTAATTATAATAGCTGCTCGTAAGTGAAACTAGGGTAGCATCCCAGGATGCGAATGCTGCAGCCGATCGCTTCGATTTCCTGCAAAGCCGCGGGCAGGAGCACCGAATCCAGGGACATCTCGATTTCGATATAAAAATAATAACTGCCCAGCTTCTTTTTCGTCGGACGCGACTCAATCCGCGACAGGTTGATGCGCCGCCACGCGAAGGCGGATAGCACCTGGTGAAGAGCCCCCGGAAAATCCTCCGGCAGCGTCACAAGAATGCTTGTTTTGATCCGGTCCGACTTGCGGGCGGCGTACGGCTCCTTGCCGACGAGCATGAACCTCGTATAATTGTTGTCGTGATCCGTAATTTCCGTCGCCAACAAATCGAGTCCATTGTTTGCCGCCGCTATCCGTGTGCCGATTGCCGCAATTCCTTCGCCCGGATGATCCCGGACAATTCGAACCGCTTCGGCGGTGCTGCTGACATGCTCCATCTCCGCGTTAGGCATAGAGGTTCGCAGGAACTGAAGACATTGCGCCATCGCAACAGGGTGACTGATCACCTTTTTAATCCGGGAGAAGTCGAGGGTCGCTCCCGTATCCCCTTGCAGCTCCGACTTTCTTCCGATCAGATTCTGAATGGACGGGTATACCCATTCCGCCTGCATCGGCAAATCCACCTCGTGGACAAGCCAATCCATATGAAGGCTGACGGAGCCTTCGATCGTATTTTCAATCGGGATGACGCTGTAGTCGCTAATCCCGTTTACGGTTGAGAGGAATACATCGGCAATGAGCCTATGATGCTTCCATTCCACCTGGTTTTCGCCGGCGAACAAATGCTTGGCCGCTTCGTCCGAGACGGAGCCCGCCGGCAGCAATGCGATTGTTTTCATGCTTTGACTTCTCCTCTGATTCTGTCCAGCAGGGTTAACCGCCGTTCCGCCCCCGTGCCTGCGGATTGCGTCTCCTCCACCGTAATTTCCGGCCCGCTCAAGCAAGGCGCCAGCCATAATGTCTCCGCTTCGATGCCTTCCTTCGCGAGCGTCGCCTTCAAAAAGCTCTCAAGCTGCGCCTTCTCGCCGCTTGCCGCGTCCACAAACGCGATCAGCGTCGGCCCCGCTCCGCTGAGCGCCGCGCCAAGCGCGCCGAAGTCCGCGGCGCGCTCCAAAATTTCCGCCATGCCGGGAATAAGGGCTGCACGGTAAGGCTGGTGCAGCCGATCCTTCATCGCATGGCGGATCAGCTCCAGCTCGCCGCCGGCCAGCGCCGCGACGAGCAAAGAGCTACGGCCGACGTTATAGACGGCGTCGGCCATCGACACGGCGGAAGGCAGCGCATGGCGCGCCTTCTCCGTGAGCAGCTCGAACGCTGGAATCGCAACCAGCGCCTCAAGCCGTTTGGGCGGCTCGATCCGCGCATACTGCGCCTCCTCGCCGTCCCAAGCCGATACGACGATGCCGCCGAACAGCGAGGCGCCGACATTGTCGGGATGCCCTTCCAGCTCGGTCGCGATCTGGAACAGCTTCATCGGGCTGAGCGGGCTGCCGATTAACGCGTTCGCGGCAGCCAATGCTCCGACGATGGCCGAGGCGCTGCTGCCAAGTCCCCTTGCGAGCGGGATCTCGCTGTACATCGCGATGGCAAGCTCCGGCACCTCAGCGCCAGCCTCTTCAAAAACAAGCTGCGCCACTTTATAAAGCAGGTTCGATTTGTCTCGCGGCAAACAGTCCATACCGTCTCCAAAAAATTCAAAGGTCGTCCCGCCTGTCTGCGGCACGGACATTTCGATCCATGCGAACAGCGACAGCGCCATGCCCAGCGTATCGAAGCCCGGTCCCAAGTTGGCGGTGCTGGCGGGAACCTTCACGATTACTCGTCGGTTGTTCATCGCTTATCCTTCCACCCGGTAGACGCTTTTCACTTTGTAAACGACATCCAAGGATTCGAAGTTCGCGAGTACCTTCTTAATCGCCGCTCTGCTGGCGTCATGCGTAATGATAATAATTTCGGCATCCGGATTGTTCGGATTCGGCTGCTGCAGCACGGATTCCAGACTGACCTCATAATCCGCAAACGCCTGCGTAATGCGAGCCAATACCCCTGCACGATCCGCCACATGCAGAAGCAGGAAATATTTCGAGGAGATTTGCTCGTCGGTTTTGAGCTTCTTCTCTTTGTAGGCGACGGCGCCTTGCTTGCCGTTCACGCCCAGCT
Source organism: Paenibacillus nanensis (assembly GCF_003583765.1). GTDB lineage: Bacteria > Bacillota > Bacilli > Paenibacillales > Paenibacillaceae > Pristimantibacillus > Pristimantibacillus nanensis. Next base: position 108,654 of record NZ_QXQA01000014.1, on the reverse strand, counting down.
TCAAGTTTTTCACGACGGCGACAAGGTCGGCCACAACGGAAGTCGCCGTCGGCAGCTCGCCGGCGCCCGCGCCGTAGAACATCGTCTCGCCAACCGCTTCCCCGAATACATACACGGCATTAAATACGCCGTTAACGGAAGCGATCGGATGCGTTTTTCTAACCATCGTCGGCTGCACGCTGACGCTGATCTGATCGTCTTGACTCTCCGCGATCCCAAGAAGCTTCAGCTCATAGCCAAGTCTCTTTGCATATAAAATGTCTTCTTTGCTTACGGAAGAAATGCCTTGCGTGGATACATCCTCCAGCGCCACGTTCGAGCGGAAGCCGAGCGTCGCAAGAATCGTCATTTTGCGGGCAGCATCAAGTCCCTCGACGTCAGACGTCGGATCGGACTCCGCATAGCCCAACTCCTGCGCTTCCTTGAGCACGTCCGAATACGAAGCGCCCTCTTGGCTCATTTTCGTCAGGATATAGTTGGTTGTTCCGTTCACGATACCCATAATTTTCGTAATCCGGTCGGAGGAGAAGCCTTCCACCAGCGTGCGGATAATCGGAATGCCGCCGGCTACGCTCGCCTCATATAACACGTCGCAGCGATGCTCATGCGCCTTCGCCAAAATTTCCGGCCCGTGAAGAGCCATCAAATCTTTGTTGGCCGTTACAACATGCTTGCCCAAAGACAACGCTTCGAGGATATATTCCTTCGTGTTAGCGATGCCTCCCATCACTTCCACGATGACATCAATCTCCGGATGGCGGATCACTTCCCAAGGATCCTCCGTCAGCTTATCCGGCGAAACAGCGATATTTCTCGCCTTGCTCTTATTTTGCACCAGCACTTTCTCAATCATGATGGGAGAACCGACTTGACTCTGCAAATCCTCCTGATGGCCTTCCACAATACGCACGACACCCGTTCCAACCGTGCCGAGCCCCAACAAACCTACTTTAACCGGCTTCATATAATCCCTCCACATCCAAACTTGTTATCCTCTGCCGATAATAGCCGCCTTGCGCACGCCGGGCTCCCGCCGCAGCAGCTCCGCCAATTCGGAAGCGTCGCCCGCCACCTGCGATACGTCCACGGACAACACGACATTCGCATAGCCTTGCAGCGGAATGCTTTGGTTCATCGTCAGCACATTCCCGCCTTGAGCGGCAATCAGCCCAAGCACGCTCGATAATACGCCTGCCCGATGCGCCAAATCCATCGATACCGTCACGATTCGTTCCTGGTTCATTTCATTCAGCGCGTAAACGCCGTCCTTGTATTTGTAGAACGCGCTGCGGCTGAGACCGGCCCTCTCCACGGCTTCATGAACGGTTGCCGCGCTGCCGCTTGCGAGCAGCTCCTTCACCAGGATCGTTTTTTGTATCGCCTCCGGCAGTATGTCCTCTCGAACGACATAATAGCGATCAGCCACTTGCGTCCTCCTCAAAAAGACAAATGTACACCTATAGTGGACATTATAACGGAATCGCAGCGCCCCGGCAATAGGCCCTATGGAAAAAGACGACTTTCGTCGTCTCTTGTCTCGTGTTATTCGTAAGGATTATAGTCGCTGCCTTCAAAAAATTCGAACGCAAAATCATTAACTCGAACCATATCGCCGTCTTTTGCGCCTTGTTTGCGCAAAGCCTCGTCCACCCCAAGCTTCCGCATAATCCGCGCGAACCGCATGACCGCGTCATAAGAGTTTAAATTCATTCGTTTCATCATCCGGGCAATGCCTTCGCTTTCAACGACGAAAATTTCGTCTTCCCGATGGATCGTAAACGTGATGTCTTCCTTCTTCTCGTAGCTGTACACCTTGCGCTCTTCGATCGCCTTAACTTCTTCAACCTCAGTCTGCACCGCAACCGTATCAAGCAGATCGGCCGCCTTATAGAGCAGCTCCTGAATGCCTTGCTTCGTCAAAGAAGAGATCGGAACGATCTCATAAATGCGCTCGCTGTCCTCTTCCGCGAGCTGCTGCTTGAATAGCTCAAGCTGCTCCTCAGCCTCCGGCATGTCCATTTTGTTCGCGGCGATGATCTGAGGGCGCTCCGCCAGCTTCGCGTTGTACAGCGCCAGCTCGGCGTTAATCTTCTTCCAATCGTCATAAGGGTCTCGCCCTTCGGACGCCGCCATGTCAATGACGTGGATAATAACCCGCGTTCTCTCGACGTGGCGCAAAAACTCATGGCCGAGTCCGACGCCTTCATGCGCGCCTTCGATCAGTCCCGGCAAATCCGCCATTACAAAGCTGCGGCCGTCACCCACATCCACAACGCCCAGATTGGGTGTGATCGTCGTAAAGTGGTAAGCGCCAATCTTCGGCTTTGCGCCCGATACGACAGACAGAAGCGTCGATTTCCCGACGCTCGGGAAGCCTACAAGACCCACGTCCGCCATTACCTTCAGCTCAAGCACAACCCAGCGCTCCTCGCCTTCCTCTCCGTTCTCCGAAATATAAGGAGCCGGATTGGTCGGCGTCGCGAACCGGATATTGCCGCGTCCGCCGCGTCCGCCTTTGGCGACTACAACCTCTTGGCCATGCCTCGTCATATCGGCAATGACTTCTCCTGTATCATCGTCAATGACGACCGTCCCTGGCGGAATCCGAACGATCGTATCCTCCGCGCTGGCGCCGTGCATGCCTTTTACCTTGCCGCGCTCGCCGCGCTCCGCTTTGAAATGCTTCTGATACCGGAAGTCCATCAGCGTGCGCAAGCCTTCGTCAACACGGAAGATCAAATCTCCGCCGTTGCCTCCGTCTCCGCCTGCAGGACCGCCGTTTTCCACATACTTCTCGCGGCGGAAAGAGACAATTCCGTCTCCGCCGTCTCCGCCTTTTACAAATATTTTCGCCTTATCGACAAACATGTCTTGCCTCCGTTCAAGCGCGCATTTCCGCCTTCAGCAGCAATTTGGAGAAGCTTGGCTTATCGCCGACGGGCCTAAGCGGCGCGCTTTCCAGCTGCTGATTCATTTTTTGACTCCATTGCTGCTCGTTAATGAATTCGCCCTCATAATAAAATGCCGCGTATAGCGCTTCCTCATCCGCGCTTAAGCGTACCCGCAGCACAGCTAATCCTGCATTGTCCGGCTTTACGGCAAACCGGTACGCGTTAATTGTATGTATAAGCGCCTCCGCAACGGCTTCACCGTCCAGAGACAATTCATTCAAATGCAGGTCCCCCTCGATCTCCACCTCTAACGACATCGTATTAGTAATCGTCCGGAAGGATTGAATAAAGCTGATCAAGGATGGCACGCCTAGTTTGGAAACCGCGCTCTCCGCCGCCATTCTCTCTCTTATTCTCTCCACATATTGAATGGTCTTATCCAGCTTGCCCAATCGAATGTACCCGAATAGCACCTGCAAATCGTTCATCCAGTCATGCCGATGATGGTTCAGCGTACGCACGCTGGCGTGCTGCATGGCCCCAATCGTCCGAGTCAGCCGTTCCCGATGCTCTTTCCTCTCTTCCCGAATCCAAAAAGCCGCCGCCGCGGCACACCATACAAGAAATAGAGCGATAAGCCAAACCATGCCGGGCCAGATCAACGCCGCGACTCCCGGCAGCAAGATGGAGGCCGCCGCATAATGCTTGGCCGTCGTAAAGCGTCCCATACCTAAGAACCTGCCTTTGCCTGATTTCCTAGCTTATCCAGTATATCATGCTGCACTTCTCGGGTCATCTGCTAAAAACAAAAATACCCCGGCCTAGCTATGCCGGCCGGGGCGAGTACTTTACTTAAGCTTCAACTGCAGCGGCTACAGGAGCCTGAGCAACAGGGTATACGCTCACTTTCTTGCGGTCGCGTCCGTAACGCTCGAACTTCACGACGCCGTCAATTTTCGCGTACAGCGTGTCGTCTTTGCCGATGCCTACGTTCGTACCAGGGTGGATCTTCGTTCCGCGTTGACGGTACAAGATGCTTCCGCCTGTTACCACTTGGCCGTCAGCGCGCTTAGCGCCAAGACGTTTCGCCTGGGAGTCGCGTCCGTTCTTTGTGGAACCTACGCCCTTCTTCGAAGCGAATAGCTGAAGATTCAGTTTCAACATGGTGTATTCCCTCCTTCTGAATTTGTGCCTTGCAGGAGGAGCAGCTTACACAAGCCGCTCTTCTATTACAACGTGTTTACCGTATGATGCAGCGATCGTCCCAAGCATAACCGCCATCGATTCGAGCAGCAGCTGCATTCTTTCGTCCGCTTTCGCGTCCATCAGAACCGGAATATCCGATGACAGCCAGCCGTTCTTCATCTGGGCGGGAAGCTCGACTCCCGCTAATGTTTCAATCGCATTAACCGTGCCGACCGATACCGCCGACACGCCGGCGCAGACAATGTCTTTGCCGGGTTTCGCATATTTGGCATGTCCCTCGACAGCAAATGATACGATGCGCCTGTCTTCCGTCTTCCTGACGAAGGTAATGGTGATCATAGAAAAAACCTCTTACGCTTGGATTTTCTCGATCGTTACTTTCGTGTAAGGTTGACGATGGCCTTGCTTGCGGCGATAGTTCTTTTTAGCTTTGTATTTGTAAACGATGATCTTTTGGCCTTTGCCGTGTTTCTCGACTTTGCCAGTTACAGTTGCGCCGGATACAACCGGAGCTCCCGTTACAAGACCGTCCTTGCCGGAAACGGCCAGAACGCGATCAAACGTTACGCTTTCGCCCTCGCTGCCGTTCAGTTTCTCGATGTAGATGACATCGCCCTCCTGAACTTTGTATTGCTTGCCGCCAGTTTCGATAATTGCGAACATTGTGGTGCACCTCCTTGTTTTCGAAGACTCGCCCTATGTAGGTGGCTGCCGGCGATTGCCAGCCGCGCTTTTAAGTAACCCGATCGGAGCGGTACCTGCATATTCGCATCTGCAGAGATACGGAACATACACCCGAACAGTTTATCATATTGAAACGCCTAGTTCAAGCTTTTTGTAGAAATAATATCGCTCATGCAAGAACTTGCCTGGCTGCCATGCGTAATTGCTCCACAGCCGCAGCCCCCGAGCTTTTAAGCTCGTGTGGCGCTGTTATTTGCTCCAGAGCCGCAGCCCCCGTGCTTTTAAGCTCGTGTGATGCTATTATTTACTCCACAGCCGTACCCACCGAGCTTTTAAGCTCGCGTGGCGCTATTATTTGCTCCAGAGCCGCACCTCTGAGCTTTTAAGCTCGCGTGGCGCTGTTATTTGCTCCAGAGCCGCAGCCCCCGAGCTTTTAAGCTCGTGTGACGCTATTATTTGCTCCACAGCCGCACCTCTGAGCTTTTAAGCTCGCGTGGCGCTATTATTTACTCCAGAGCCGTACCCCCCGAGCTTTTAAGCTCGCGTTGCGCTATTATTTACTCCACAGCCGCACCCACCGAGCTTTTAAGCTCGCGTGACGCTATTATTTGCTCCACAGCCGCACCCCCCGAGCTTTCAAGCTCGCGTGACGCTATTATTTACTCCAGAGCCGCACCCCCCGAGCTTTTAAGCTCGTGTGACGCTATTATTTGCTCCACAGCCGCCCCCCCCCCGAGCTTTTAAGCTCGTGTGGCGTAACTATTCGTCCCCATTGCCGCTCCCCGAGCATTCTAGCTCGTCTGACTTGCTTAAATGTTCCGCAGTCACTCGTTCTTCCGCTCTGAGCATCTTGCATATGCGGAGTGTCTCCTGTTACTCCATAAGCTGCCTTTCCCCATCATGCCGGCTACCCGCGATGGCTATGCTCCTGTAGACTTCTGCCGCATGTTTTGCACACTTCATTCGATTCCAAGCTGCCGCTTTCCCGCGCCTTCTTGCGGGTCAGCTCCATTAGGCCGAGCTTTGTCCAGCCGACGATCGTGCACTTGGTGCTGTCCCGTCTTGCTTCCTCGACCATCCTCGCAAGTATTTTGGCGCGGCTGTCTTCCTGCTGCATATCGATATAATCTATAATGACGATGCCCCCGACGTCCCGTACGCGCAGCAGCCTCGCAATGAGCTCCGCCGCCTCCAGATTTGTCCGAAACACGGTATCCTCCAAGTTATCCGTTCCTGTATACTTCCCTGTATTCACATCGATTACGGTAAGCGCTTCGGTTTCCTCCCAAATGAGATAGCCGCCATTCTCCATCGGAATCCGCCTGGAGAACGCCTCTTGGGCCTGGCTCGTCACCCGGAACTCCTGAAAAAGCCCCTGGTTCCCGCTATGTTTATATAAGCGGAGACGATCCTCTAGAGCCGGCGCCATTCGCTTCAAAAGCTTGGCCGCTTCCGGGAAAACCGATGGATTATCGATCCATATCTCATCGACATCAGGCGTTAGCGTATCGCGAATCACCCGCTGGAGCAAGCCGGCCTCGCTGTGAAGCAGGGCGGGAGCCTGGAGCTCCGCGGCGCGTTCCTCCACCGATTGCCACAGATCCCGAAGCCGAATGACATCCGATTCAAGAGCGGCCTCGTCTTCGCCCTCCGCGGCCGTTCGCATGATGATTCCTTCGTGGTTCCTACGAAGCCGGTCTCCCAGCGTCCTTAGCCGTTCCCGCTCCGCTTCGTTGCTGATTCGTTTGGAGACGCCGACATAATCCGCTTGCGGCATATACACAAGCCATCTGCCCGCGAGATTGAAATGCGTGGTTACGCGCGCGCCTTTGCCTCTCAGCGGATCCTTGACGACTTGTACAACAAGCTCCTGGCCCGGCCTTGCAAGCTCGGTTACCGACGGTTTATGCTTCGGCTGCTTATCCGCATTCGGGTGCAGCATTTCGTCTATGTACAAAAAAGCGTTTTTCCCAAGTCCAATATCGACAAAAGCGGCTTCCATGCCAGGCAGCACATTTACAATTTTGCCCTTATACACATTACCGACGAGACTGGCGCCCCCGGTCCGCTCCATAAAAAACTCCACAAGCTTGCCGTCCTGCAGCACGGCTGTCTGCAAAGCGTCACCATTTACATGCATCAGCATCTGCTTCATCTAAGTACTGTTCCTTTCGCTCGCGTGTTTTTCTTTTTATTTTACCCGAAAAGCTCCCGAACTGCACGGTTAGGGTTCAGTCCGGATAAGCAGCCCTCCACGATCCGTTTCTCCGGAATAACCTGCAGCCCCGCCCCGAGCGAATCGATAACGTATACAAGGTGATAACGCTCCCGGTTGAACAGCTTGGCCACGGACAATAAGGATTGTTTGCCGTTCACAATGAGCGGGCTTACCGACTTGCCTAAGCCAAGCTCCTCTTCCGAAGCTCTCTCCCTATACGTCAAAAACCGGTAAAACAAAAATGGAATATTACGGTGGTAGGTCCAGTTCGACATAAAAAGAAAAGTGCCTACAATGACCAAATTGATCTGAATCCCTTTTCCATCCAGCAGCATCGGCAGAAAAGCGCCTATAATCATTAACGCGCTGAACAATAGGCTGATACGCGCCGTCAATTGAAGCATTTTATAGTAGTTGAGGAAATAGCTGAGCAGTGCCTGCATCAGCTTGCCGCCATCGAGCGGATAGATAGGCAGCAAATTAAACAGAGCGATCATAAGGTTGGCCTGCGCGATATAGTCGCTCCATGCGGCGTCCCATACCCCCCATGCGCCAAGCCCCCATGCCAGCAGCCCCATCCATACGTTTTGCAGCGGACCCGCTATCGCCACAAGCGCATCTTCCTTGGCGGATATCCCCCCTGCCTCCTCAACCTCCGCGACGCCGCCAAATGGCAGCAGCTTAACCTCCCGTATCGTCCAGCCAAAGCTTCTGGCCGCGAAGACATGACCGAGCTCGTGCACAAGAACGATAATAAATAGCGTAAGCAGCTCGGCAAAATAACCGGTCATCGCCGAAGCCAGCATAATGATGACGAACAGTGGATGTATGGACCAGCGAATACCCCGCCATCTAATCAAGCGGGATCACGTCCAGCGGATCCATATAGCGATCGTTTTGTTTGACGGCAAAATAAAGGAAGCTCTGGTCACCATCCTGCGAAGCCGGCAGCTTGCCAATCGGCTGTCCCGCTTCGACCCAATCGTTCACCGCAACAGACGCGCTCTCTAGCTTGCCGTAAATCGTAATCCGGTTATTGGCATGCTGAATCAGGACGCTGTCCCCCCGCTCCGTCACTTGTATTACTCTTCCCGTCTCAGCCGCCATGACTTCCGCTTCCGAAGCGCCGGCAAGCTCGATACCGTTCAGCAATTCCGCGAACGTTCGAACGACCGCCGCGTCCTCAAGCGGAGCGACAACCGGCGTAATCGGCTTCCCGTCCACCAGCTCCGCGCTTCCTCCGCCGTCAAATAACGGAATAAAAGACGGGGCACCGGCAAACACATTATTGTACCAAAGCGCCACCGCTTCAAAATTAATTTCCTCGGTCATCGCTTCCTTGACGAACGCTTGCCCCTTCTGCGTCAAGGGATGCTCTACTTCAAACACGGCCCAGACGGCCCCGAACATCAAAGCCGATACAATCACTTTCCAAGTCAGCTCCTTGCGGAACCTGCCCCAGCTCTTGTCCGGTGGCTGGAAGTCATCGGTATGCTGCGACTTGACAAAGCTTCGCGATCCCGGAGGCTGTTCGCGGTCGCGGTCTTCCCAGCCCGACCATGGATTTGGATTCCTCTTCCAAGCCAGCTCCGGATCAAGCGGATGATTCGCAGGGGCTGGCGAAAGGCTCGCCGGCGCAGGCTTGCTTTCCTTCGTTTGAGCAGCCCTTGGCTCGGGCTTCACGGGCTCGCTCGGAATCCCCCTGTTTATCGCGTTATGTTCATGAGCAGATTCCTGATATTGATGAATCAAGCTTTTTATTTTTTCCTGTCTGCGCTGCTTTACATCGTTGCGTAATCCCATACGCTTTCCTCCCCGCCCTTAAACTCCGTTGGAGCCATTTCTCCTATTACCAAGTTATGTGGACAAGGGGAAGAGTATGTCCAAGTACCCTTTTGTCTGCCAATATGTCACTTTAAAGCTTCCAGCGCGCGGTGGAGCGGAACGGGTAACGCCAACTCGTTCTTCCCGCACTGAAACAAAAAAAGCATTCCCTCTGCAAGCCGAAGCTGGGGAATGCTTATCTACGTTTCTAATTATCGGCTAGCTCATACACTTCCTGATGCGCCTTGATACTGAAAACTAGCCCAATGGAGGCCATGTTCAGCACGAGTGAAGTGCCGCCGTAGCTGACGAAAGGAAGCGTAATGCCGGTTATCGGCATTAGCCCGATCATCATGCCGATGTTCTGGAACACTTGGAACACAAACATTGACACGATCCCGATTACGATGAATGCCGCCCGCCTGTCGTAACACTTGAAAGCGATTATAATCATCCGATAGATCAGCAGGAAATAAAGGAGAAGCAAAATCGCGGAGCCTTGAAAGCCGAATTCTTCCCCGATAACGACGAAGATGGAGTCCGAATACGTATATGGAACAAACCCGCCGTTCTTCATATCTCCTTTAAGGAAACCGTCGCCGCTTAAACCGCCTGAACCGACGGCGATTTGCGCATTCTCGGACTGGCGTTTCGCGTCCGGATCCGCCTCTTCCGGATTTACGAACGTGTTAATCCGCTCATACCAGTGTTTTTTCTCATGCTCTACTAAATAATCCTTGATTTCCGTATTAAACGTACTGAACAGAAACATGAACAGCATAATAAAGCCAACGGCTATGGCAAGACCAATCGCAACATGCGTATATTTGACGTTGCCGATCCACAGCATCCCGATGACGATCACGATATAAATGATCGCATTGCCGAGATCGGGCTGAATCATTACGAGCAGGAACGGAAGGAATGAGAAAGCGCCTATGGTCAATATATCCGTGGAGAAGTTCAAACGGTCTCCTTGGCGCCTGCCCAGCAAAAACGCAATGCCTATGATTAGAATAATCTTCATGAACTCGGCAGGCTGGAAAGACAAGCTGCCGAATTGGAACCAGCCTTTTGCTCCATTGATTTCCGCGCCTGCAAAATAAACAAGTATCAATAACGCAATGCCAATGCCGTACAGCACATACCAGCTTTTCAACACGATCCGATAATCGAACAGCACGGCCAATATCGCAATGGCAAATCCAATCCCATAGTACATCAGCTGTCTTGTATAAAATACCGAGGTATTGGATGTCGCGCTATAAACCGCAACGGCGCTGACCGCCATCAGACATATCAGAATAAGCAGAATGCCCCAGTCCAGCTTTTTTAATTTGTTAAGCACAAGGCAATCATCCTATTCCCAAAAACTTGCGGAACCGCTTAAAAGCGCCCGCTTTCTCATCGAGCAGCATTAGCGGAACCATATCGCCCAGAATGCGCCGCGCTATGTTGCGATAAGCAATCGCCGCGCGGGAAGCCGGGTTCATAACCGTAGGTTCGCCGCTGTTCGCCGCAGAGATGACCTTCTCATCATCAGGCACGATGCCGAGCAGATCAACGGCAAGAACCTGGCAGATCTCGTCGATATCCAGCATCTCGCCGCTTTTCACCATCGATTGGCGAATCCGGTTAATAACGAGCTTGGAAGGAATCTTCTCGCCTTCCAGCAGGCCGATGACCCGGTCCGCGTCGCGAACCGCCGCATTCTCCGGCGTCGTTACGACAATCGCTCGATCCGCCCCCGCAATTGCGTTGCGGAAGCCGTGCTCGATGCCCGCCGGGCAGTCGATAATGACATAGTCGTGATCCTGCTTCAGCTCCACAATCATGTTGCGCACTTGTTCCGGCTTCACGGCGTCTTTGTCTTTCGTCTGCGCCGCGGGCAGCATATACAGCTCGTCGAACCGTTTATCCTTCACGAGCGCTTGACCTAGACGGCAGCGCCCTTCAGCCACATCAACCAAATCGTATATAATCCGATTCTCCAGACCCATAACGACGTCAAGGTTACGGAGTCCAATGTCGGTATCGACCAAACAGACTTTTTTGCCGAGTAGCGCAAGCGCCGTGCCGATATTGGCCGAGGTCGTTGTTTTGCCAACCCCGCCTTTGCCTGATGTTACAACGATCGCTTCTCCCATGCTCTACACCCCTTTAAACATGATAGGATTATGCCTGATTCGGAATAATTGCGACAGCTTGTCGATTTGCATTTGGCCATCTTCCAAATATGCGAATTCCATTGCAGCATCGCCGAGCATCCATTCTTCCGGCGGTCTGCTGACGACGTCCGCGATTCGGAGCTGAGTCGGACGCATAAGCGACGCGGCTATGACAACATCCTGCCGCCCAGCCACTCCGGCGTGGGCCATCCCCCTAAGCGCGCCCAGAACATAAATATCCCCCGAGCATAACAATGTGCCTCCGGGATTGACATCCCCAATCAGCAGCAGATCGCCGTCATGCTCAAGCGTTTGGCCCGAACGGATTATGGAGGTAACAACTTGCAGGTTGTTCACGCTCTTTTGGTCCGAATCAACGCTTGGCGGCGCGGACTCCATCGATGCAATCATCAAATTGCCTTGCGAACGGATAATGGCGGCCAGCTGCTCCTTCTGTTCATCAGTCGCAGCCCTAGAGCCAAGCTTTACATGAATATGGACAAGCGGCCCCGTCAGCAGCTGCTGGTGCGTCTTCTCCAGCTTATATTGCAGTTCGGCCAGCAAAACTTCAAATTCGCATTGATCGTCGAGAAGGAACAGAAGACCTTCCTTGACGCCTTTTATCATAATATGTTGCTTCTCGGTCACGACCGTCCCTCCCAACCTATTGAATTCTTGCTAGCCGCTGCGAATTCCTGCCTAGGCCGACCGATTTATTCCTCTTCCCCTTCAGGCGCCGTCTTGCTTCGCGATTCAAATATCCGGCGGGCCGGAATGTAGACAGCAAGCGCGAACGCAAGCTGAAGAAACAAGCTAGGCAAAATATGGTTGAGCAAAGCCCAAGCATAAGCGGCATCGGTAATCCGGAACACTTTGTAGAGATAAAATAAAGTCGTGTCGTACAGGATGCACCCGAACCCAATCATCGTCAATGCCATCATGACAGTCGGCCGCTTGCGTTCAAGCAGCACGCCCGCGAAATAGCCGATGAGCCCCATAATAAAGGCATGCGCGCCAATCAGATGGCCGTAATACACGATGTCTTGAAGCAGACCGAAGCCCGCTCCAAGCATCAAAGCTTGATGACGATTGCCGTAAAGCGCGGAATACATCACGATAACGAATATAAAGTGCGGAATAATACGATCCCCGAAACCTTCGGGAATCAGCCACGGGACAAGCCCGCCTTCCATCATAAACAGAAGCAGCATCCATGCAACGATTCTGTTCATGCTCATTGCGCCTGCTCCTCCGTCTCAGGAGGCTGAACGACAAACACTTCTGTCAAATGATCAAAGCTTGCGAACAGCTTGACCGTCGCCGTATACGTGAGTCCGAAATCGCCGACCTGCTTCGTCTCCACCGTTCCGACTCGCAATCCGCGCGGGTAAGTGTTGCCCAGGCCTGAAGTAATGACGGTGTCGCCAATGGCCATTTTGTCGGTTTCGGCGATTTTCGTCATGACCAGCCTGCCCGTTTCCTTGTTATAACTGCTTAGAATACCGAACGACTCGGTCTCGCGTCCCTCGATCGTAGCGGCTATTGAGCCGAAGGTAGGCGATGCTTCGTTCAGCTCCGTAATTGGCGTCACGGCAGCCGTAAACGGCGTGACCGAGCTCACAATGCCGATTAGTCCATCCACTGTTGTGACGGCCATATCCGGCTTTACGCCATTTTTGGAGCCGAGGTTAATGACCATGGTCCGGTTATTGGCGTCATTGCTGACGGAAATAACCTGAGCGATGAGATAGTTATAATCGTACATTTGCTTCTGCTGCTCGGTGAAGTTCAGCTCTCTTTGCAGGCGCTCGTTTTCCTTCTCCACCCAGTTATACTTCACCTTGTCTCTCGCGTAAGCCGCAGCCGTCAATCTGAGCTGCTCATTCTCCTCGTATACGTCGCGAAGCTCTCTTAAATCCTCAAAGAAGCCCGCTATATAACCAGCGGGCTTGTAGAACCATTGCTGCACAAAGCCGGTCGTATCCTTCAGGAACATCTCCGGCCATGTCAAATTCTTGCGATCGCTTAGCGAGAAGCCGATGATCGCAATGAAACAGATTAATCCGATCATAAGCATGAATACGCGCTTATTTCTCATGAGATTTAACAGTCCGATCACCCGCCCGTCACTAATCCATTATTAATTGCACAAAGCATTAGCGCTTCGATCTGACAGCGGAGCTTCTGCTCTTGAACAGGTGGATATGGTCCAGGGAGCGGCCGGTGCCGATCGCCACGCAGTCCAGCGGATTGTCCGCTACGATGACAGGCATGCCTGTCTCGCGCTGAAGCAGCTTATCCAAATTGCGCAGCAGCGCTCCTCCGCCCGTAAGCACAATACCGCGGTCCATAATATCCGCAGACAGCTCCGGCGGACACTTCTCCAGCGTAACCTTCACCGCATCCACAATCGCGTTAATCGTGTCGGTTAATGCATCCGTAATTTCGTCCGAAGTAATCGGCAGCGTCTTAGGCAGGCCCGAGACAAGATCGCGTCCGCGAATTTCAAGGGTCTCCGGCTGATCGAGCTGAAGCGCCGAGCCAATCTCCATCTTCAGCTGTTCAGAGGTTCTCTCCCCGATCATCAGGTTGTACAAGCGCTTAATATATTGAATAATCGCTTCATCCATTTCATCGCCGGCAACCCGGATCGAGCGGCTTGTTACAATACCGCCAAGCGAAATTACGGCTACTTCCGTCGTGCCGCCTCCGATATCGACAACCATGCTGCCGGTTGGCTCCCATACCGGAAGATCCGCGCCGATTGCCGCTGCAAACGGCTCCTCAATCGTATAAGCCTCGCGTGCGCCCGCCTGCTTAGCCGCATCCTCCACCGCTCTCTGCTCAACCGCAGTAATGCCGGAAGGCACACATACCATCACATTCGGATGACGAGGGAACAGGGAGCGCTGCTTTTGAGCGGAACGAATAAAATATTTGATCATCGTCGCCGTCGTTTCGAAATCGGCGATTACGCCGTCCTTCATCGGTCTGACCGCCCGGATGTTGCCAGGGGTTCTGCCGATCATTTTTTTCGCTTGCTCACCGACCGCTTCGATCGTTTTTGTATCTGTACGAAGAGCAACCACGGAAGGCTCTCTTACGACAATTCCTTTGCCTTTTACATATACAAGGGTATTCGCCGTACCCAAATCGATTCCCAAATCTTTCGAAAAACTTCCAAACATAACCTTGCTCCCTTCTCATTGCGACAATCCATTTTATTATATTACAGATAGCCATGCTCCTTCAAACTGATAAACCGTCCGTCGCCGATAACAATATGATCCAGCACTTCGATCCCTACGAGCTGTCCCGCTTCCACAAGTCTTTTCGTCAATGCGATGTCCTCCGGACTCGGGGTCGGGTCGCCGCTTGGATGATTGTGCGCGCATACGATAGACGCGCTGCTGTATTTAATGGCCGCGCGAAACACTTCCCGCGGATGGACAAGCGACGCGTTCAACGTGCCCATCGATAATGTTTCCCGGGCAATAATATGATTTTTGGTATTGAGGAAAAGGCATACGAAATGTTCTTTCTTCAAATATCGCAGCTCTTCCATCACATAGTCGGCAGCGTCCTGCGGTCTCCGGACCGTGACCGTCTCACCCAGCTTGCTCCTCGTAATCCGTCTTCCAAGCTCAATGCCTGCCCGAAGCTGCAGCGCTTTGGCCGGCCCTATGCCTGAAATGGACGTCAGTTCCTCCATGCTCATATCCATAAGACCGCGGAGAGAGCCGCATTCCTTCAATATGGCGCCAGCCAGTTGGACCGCGGACTTGCTCCTTGTGCCCGTCCGCAGTAAGATGGCCAGCAGCTCCGCGTGACTTAATGCTTCAGCCCCATATTTCATCATGCGCTCTCTTGGACGTTCTTCATGGGGGACATTACGCAAGCTGGTTGAGTGCAATACCATGTCCCATTCCGCCTTTTCACCATTATCTAGAAGATTGCTCAAATTTTGTGATTCTAACTCGTTTCAATGCCGTATTGCGCAAGCATATCGGATAACAGCGCCAGAGGTAGGCCTACGACGTTGAAAAAGCAGCCTTCAATCCCTTCGACAAGCGCCCCGCCAAAGCCCTGAATCCCGTAGGCCCCTGCCTTATCGCGAGGTTCGCCGGTCGCCACGTAGCGCGCAATTCGCTTGTCGCTCAACTCCCGCATCTGAACGCTTGTCCTTCGATGCTGCACGATCGTCTTCTCGGACCGGGCAGAGAGGCATACGACGCCTGTGTAGACCTCATGCGTCCGGCCGGATAGCTTTCTGAGCATCTCCTCCGCTTCGCTGTCGCTTGCCGGCTTGCCCAAAATCTCGCCGTCTAACGCAACGATTGTGTCCGCCGCGATAATAAGGTCGCCCGGCGTACTCTCATGCGCTTTGTTCTGACGAAGCATGTCTAAGGCTGCCCGCGCCTTGCGCAAGCTTAACGTCTCTACGGTTTGCACAGGAGTCCAGCCCGACTCGACCGTCTCGTCCGAGTCCGTAGACAAAATATAAACCGGCAAGGAAAGGTCTAAAGCTGCGACCAGTTCCTTCCGGCGCGGTGACGATGAAGCCAGTACGATTCGGCTTATCGATTCGTTATCTTCCTTTGTCATAATTGATTCTCCTTAAAGGACACGTTAACGATAGCTTTCCACAACTTACATGCGGCGATACAGCCAAATCGCAGCGACAGCTCCGATGATACTGAATAAGCTAATTTGAAGCTGCATCGTAAACTGGAGGCTCAGCACATATAGATCAAGCGCAGGCGACCAGGTCGTTTCGATCGGTTTCGTCAAAAAGGATATTCCCGGAACAGGCTCGAGCCACCTTGCAATAAGCGCTCCGCCTACCAATCCAAGTATGATAAATAAGAATAGGATCCACCCATTTTTCTTCATCATTCAATCCCTTTCGCCACGTTTTGACACCTGTATCTATTATACGCAGGTTCTTTCTCCATTACAATGCGCTCATAGACTCAAACCATCCTTTTTGTGCAAGCACCGCCTCCATTAGAGAAGTTTGCGCTTTCCACAGGCTTTCTTTGCTCGCCCGCTTCTCATAGGCAAGCATCGATTCAGCCCCTGACTCTATCGCCTCCGTAAGCTTCGTCAAATAGGAGATTCCTTTTTCGTCCGTTACGCCCTTTTTCATCTCAGCCGCTGTCTCCGTCCATGCCTTATGTTTTTCTTTCCATGCTTCAGAAGCCGCCTTGCCGATTGGAGATAATTCCGGCTGCTCCAGCTGAGCGACGATTAGCGTCGACCATGACGAGACAAGCCCGTTTGTTTGTTCAAAAAACCGTTTGGCCGTCTCTTCACTGCCGTTAAATAGGAGCTTCTGCGGCTGAATCGCGATATCTTTTTTATAGACCAGCAGTCCCGGCATCGCTTGCGCAAGCGCCCCGGCTTGCGTCTGGTCAGCGGCAAGGCCGGCATAGACGGGATATTTTTCACCGGATTGTGTGGAGGAACGCGGCAGTCCTTTATCCGCCAGCTGCTTCATCGCTTCATCTCTCGTCTTCGTTCCGCTGAAAACGCCATATTGCAAGAAAGTATAGTTATATGAGCCGCCGATATTGACCGCAGCCGCGGCGACCGCCTCTTGGTCTTCTTGAGCTGTACCCGTACCCGCCTGCTCTCCCGAATCGCCTGCGTTCCCCATAGGCAGACTGACGATATCATCCAAGCTGATCGGCGTCTCTCCCTGCTCGCCTTGGCTGTCGGCGTTATTCGTACCGCTCCCCGGCCATATCAGATCGCCGGTAAACAAGTTTAAGATGAGATAACCGAACAGGGCGCCCGTCGCTAACGCCCCTGCAACCGATAGAAAGACATTAAACCAAGAGGGACCCTTCGAGCGTCTCCGGTACACGCCGGCGGTATGGGGCTCATCCTCTATCAAAATGCCCCTTCTATCCGTATCCTCGTCATCTGCCTGCCATTCATAAGAAGAGTAACGCTCCGTCCGTTCCGAAGCCCCCATGTCATGCAGCGTTTCTTCCTGCTCGCTAGAAAAACCGTCCTTCTCCCTGTCTTCCGGATCGGCATCCGGCTGTTCGGTCTCGCGAATCAGCTTCTCGAGCGCCCCGACATCCTCCTGAAACGCGCTGTCCCATGGGCGGGCTTCATCTAGAGCATTCGTTGTGAGCGGCTGATATAAGGGGATCACCTTGCTTGCTGGGGATTGTTTCCTTGTATGCTCAGCGGACGGACGCTTGTCCTCCGGATCCGCTACTTGTTTACCTTGACGGTCAAAACGATACGTTATTCGATTGTTAGGATTCATGTCCATCTCTCCTCGTCCTAGTATCTGCTATTAGTCTATGAATCGAAAGAGAGAGTTATGACGGAAATTAAGAGAAGCGAGAGAGAGAAAAAAAAGGAGCCGCTCCACTTGGAACGACTCCTTCCCTTATCAAGTTACAGATTACGCTTCCGCTTTCAAAACACCAGCCAACGCGTCCGCTACTTTCCAAATATCTCCCGCGCCCATCGTGATAACCAGATCGCCAGGGGCCACGCGCTCCTTCAGCGTATCCAGCACTTCTTCCTTTGTCGCGATATATTCCGCTTTGGCATGGCTGTTCTTCCGGATTAGCTCGACCAGCTTTTCGGAGCTTACGCCCTCGATCTGCTTTTCGCCGGCCGGCGAATAGATATCGGTAATGATAACCTGATCCGCCTCAGGAAAAGCCCTGCTGAATTGCTCGAACAGGAAGTACGTGCGCGTATACCGTTGGGGCTGGAAGACGGCGATGATCCGTTTCCCTGTCGCCTTCGCAGCGCTGATCGTCGCTTGGATTTCGGTAGGGTGATGCGCGTAATCGTCGATGACGAGAATATCATTCACCTCGCCAAGCACCTGGAACCTTCTTTTGGCGCCGCGGAACGATTTGATCGCTTCTTTGATCTCGTCGAATGACAAGCCCGCTTCCAGGCAGGTGATGACGGTCGCCATCGCATTGTATACATTATGACGACCCGGGACGGAAAGCTCGACCGAGCCCAGCAGGTTACCGTTATGACGCATGTCGAACGATACTTTGCGGTCTCCTAGCACGACATTTTCCGCATTGTACTGCGCGTTCCCGTTTATTCCGTAAGTGACCAGCTGAGCGGCCTCGCGGTCCGCGTCGTCGGCATAGATGCGGGGAAGAAGCTCCTTTACCGTGTCGTCGTCGGCGCATACGATCGCCTTGCCTCCGTCCTTCACCTGTCTGAGGAATTGGACATAAGCCGACTTCAGCTTTTCGAAATCGCCATCGTAATTTTCCAAATGATCGGGCTCGATATTCGTAACGATGGCAATGGACGGATGATACTGCAGGAAAGACCCGTCGCTTTCATCCGCTTCCGCAACGACATATTCGCCTTTCCCCGCTTTTGCGTTCGTACCTACATTGACGATTTCGCCTCCGATAATGTAGGTAGGATCAGTTCCGCATGCTTCCATAACAAGAGCGATCATCGACGATGTTGTCGTTTTCCCGTGGGCGCCCGCTACCGCTACGCCCTTGCCGGCGTTCATAAGCCTTGCCAGCATTTGGGCGCGATGCAGCACGGGAATATTGAGCTCCTCCGCTGCTTTTCGTTCGACGTTATCGCTCGTCAGCGCCGTTGAGTATACGACGAGGTCGGCCCCTTTTACATGCTCGGGTTGATGGCCGATGTAAATATCAGCCCCTTTCGCGGCAAGCTTCTCCGTGAGCTCTTGGCGCGCGACGTCGGAGCCGGACACCTTATAACCCATCTCCAGCATGACCCGGGCGATAGCGCTCATCCCGTAACCGCCGATTCCGATGAAATGAACGTGTTCTGCCGTATTCAAAGACGGTTCACCAACCTTTTTCAGAATCCGAGTTGTACAGCAAACGGGCGCGAGCATCCGCTATCAAATAAAGCGTCCCCGTCACGACCCCAAGATCCTTGGACCCGGTTATCTGTTGTAATGTTTGCAAAGCTTGCTTCCAATCTTTCTCCACCACGAGCTCAAAAGGCTTGTTTTCCGGTGTTTCCTGACGCATCTCCCGCACAATCTCGGCCAAGTCCTCCGCATTCATCTTCATGCGGTAATCGGGCTCGGTTAAGATAAGCGTATCCACTATTGGTAGTATATGCTTAAACGTCTCCCGATGATTCTTATTCTCGAGCATCCCCATCACAACATGCAGACGCTCGAACTGATAGGTATTTTTCAGCGTATCGGCCAGCATTTCCGCCCCTTCGGGGTTATGCGCGCCGTCGAGCAAAATTCGCGGCTCCCGCGAGACCATCTCCATCCGGCCGGGCCAGGCGGCCTTTACAAGGCCCGCCTGCAGCGCCTCATCTTCAACGACAAGAGCGCTGTACTGCCGCAGCACTTCGATCGCCATAACGGCCACGGCCGCGTTCGTGCGCTGGTGCGCTCCGGCCAGACGGATCGTCAAAGGCTCGATATCGCGGAACAGCCCGGAGAAGCGGAAGGTTTGCTCGTCTTCCTTCGTCTCGATCGCCGTCTCTCCGAATTGCTCGCCAATCATATAAATCGTGCTTTTCTTTTCGGAGGCAACCCGCTTCAGCACTTCCACGACCTCCGGCTGCGTAGCGGCGCTGACGACTGGAATACCTGGCTTAATGATGCCCGCCTTCTCCTCCGCAACCTTCTCCAGCGTATCGCCAAGACGGTCCATATGGTCATGGCCGATATTCGTAATAATCGAAAGGACAGGGTACACGATGTTGGTAACGTCCAGTCTGCCGCCGAGCCCCGTTTCCCATACCACATAATCCGGATAAGTAACCTTCGCAAAATAAAGAATCGCAAGCGCCGTCGACACCTCAAACATTGTCGGGCTGCCGAGCTCGGTCTCCGCAATCGCTTCGACATGCGGCTTCAGCTCATTCGCCAGCTTGAGCAGCGTTTCTTCTTCGATATCTTTGCCGTTATATTGGAACCGGTTCGTAAACTTCGTAATATAAGGCGACGTAAATGTACCCACGTCATATCCGCTTTGGAACAGCACGCTGCTCAAGTACGCGCAAGTCGAGCCTTTGCCGTTCGTACCCGCTACATGGATAAATTTAAGCCTCCGGTGCGGATTGCCGAGACGCTCCATCAGCCGTTCAATCCGATCCAGTCCCGGCCTGATTCCAAAAGGAATCAAACCGGTAATCCACTCCACTGCCGCTTCATAGGACGGGAGAGTCGCGCTCTCCCCGCTTTGTTGCTTCATTCGATCTGTCATGTTCATTAACCTTCTTCCCTATTAAGAAGCTAGCCGCGCAGCTCCGCGATTCTAGCCAGCACTTTGTCCCGCTTCTCCGCGTAATCGTTCATCTTCGCGCGTTCCTCTTCAATGACCTTAGCTGGCGCTTTGGCGACGAAGCCTTCGTTAGCCAGCTTCTTCTCGACGCGCTCGACCTCGGAGATCAGCGTCTTCAGCTCCTTCTCCAGCCTTGCGATTTCCTGCGAAATATCGATTAGCCCCGCCAGAGGCAAGTACAGCTCCGCTCCGGTAATAATCGCCGTCATCGCTTTATCGGGAGCGGTCATATTCAAGTCGATTTCAAGCAGCGACGTGCCGCAGAATCGCTTAATAAACTCCTCGTTGCGGGATAAAATCGCGGCTTCCGCTTCGCCGGCCGGCTTAATTAGCAGCTCGACTTTTTTGCTCATCGGAACGTTCACTTCAGCGCGGATATTGCGCACCGAACGAATCATTTCCATCAGCAGCTCCATTTCCTTCACGGCATCCGGCGCCTCAAGAGCGGCGTCATAGGTCGGCCATGGAGCCAGCGTAATCGTCTCGCCTTCATGCGGCAGATGCTGCCAAATCTCCTCGCTGATGAACGGCATGAACGGATGAATGAGACGCTGCGTGCGGTCGAGCACATACGCCAGCACGGATTGGGTCGCGCGCTTCGCCGCTTCGTCTCCGCCGTTCAAGCTGAGCTTCGAGAATTCGATATACCAGTCGCACAGATCGTCCCATATGAAGTTGTACAGCAAACGGCCCGTTTCGCCAAATTCGTAGCTGTCGATCAGACGCGTAACGTCGCGCACCGTCTCGTTCAAGCGGTGCAGGATCCAGCGGTCCGCCGTGCCAAGCTTAACCTTAATATCGATATCGCTTGCCGTGAAGCCTTCCAGGTTCATCAGCGCGAACCGTGACGCATTCCATATCTTGTTGGCAAAGTTGCGGGCTTGCTCCACCTTCTCGAAGCGGAAGCGCAAGTCTTGACCCGGCGTGCTTCCTGTCGAAATCATGAAGCGCATCGCGTCCGCGCCATATTGCTCGATGACATCAAGCGGATCGACGCCGTTGCCCAGCGACTTCGACATCTTCTGGCCATCCTTGTCACGTACAAGACCGTGCATCAGCACGTCCTTAAATGGCATCTCATCCGTAAATTCAAGCGCGGTAAAGATCATCCGAGCCACCCAGAAATAGATGATATCGTAGCCGGTAACGAGTACGTTCGTCGGGTAATAACGCTTCAGATCCTCGGTTTGATCCGGCCAGCCGAGCGTGGAGAATGGCCACAGCGCGGAGCTGAACCAAGTATCGAGCACATCGTTATCCTGACGAAGATGATCGCCCTTCATATCCTCGCGGGATACATGCATCTCGCCGGTTGCGTCATCGTACCAAGCCGGAATCCGGTGTCCCCACCATAGCTGTCTCGAAATGCACCAGTCGCGGACATTTTCGATCCAGTTGAGATAGATTTTCTCGAAGCGCTCCGGCACGAACCGTACGCCTTTGCCCGATTTCTGGGCCGCAATCGCCGCTTCAGCCAGCGGCTTCATCGCAACGAACCACTGCGTGGACAGGTATGGTTCGACAACGGCGCCGCTGCGCTCGCTGTGGCCAACCTGGTGCACATGATCCTCGATCCGAATGCACACGCCTTGCTCCTGCAAGTCTTTCACGAGCTGCTTGCGGCATTCGAAGCGGTCCATGCCTTGGTAAGGGCCGGCCTCCTCGTTCATCTTGCCCGACTCGTCCATGACGATAATTTGCGGCAGACCGTGACGCTCGCCTACTTCGAAGTCGTTCGGGTCGTGTGCCGGCGTAATCTTCACCGCGCCCGAGCCAAATTCCTTCTCCACATATTCGTCGGCGATAATCGGGATTTCTCTGCCTGTTACCGGCAGCACAATCATGGAACCGATCAGATGCTTATAGCGCTCGTCTTCCGGATGAACGGCGACCGCCGTATCGCCCAGCATCGTCTCCGGACGCGTCGTCGCGACCGTAATATGGCCGGAGCCGTCCTTCAGCGGATATTGGAGGTGATACAAATGGCCGTTCAGCTCTTTGTACTCGACCTCAATATCGGATAGAGCGGTGCGGGCAGCCGGGTCCCAGTTAATGATTTTTTTGCCCCGGTAAATCAAGCCTTTTTCATATAATCGGACAAACACTTCGCGAACGGCCTTCGACAATCCTTCGTCCAGCGTGAACCGCTCGCGAGAGTAGTCCAACGACAAGCCCATCTTCGCCCACTGGTCGCGGATGGTGTTCGCGTACGTATCCTTCCATTCCCATACCTTCGCAAGGAAGGCTTCTCGTCCTAGATCGTGGCGGGATACGCCTTGCTCGCGGAGCTTCTGCTCGACCTTCGTCTGCGTCGCGATGCCGGCATGGTCTGTCCCCGGAAGCCACAGCGCGTCATAGCCTTGCATCCGCTTCGTCCGAATCAGGATATCCTGCAGGGTAAAATCGAGCGCATGGCCGATATGCAGCATCCCCGTTACGTTCGGAGGGGGAATAACAATCGTGTAGGGCTCCGCATCGGGACGTTGGCCCGCTGCAAAGTAATTGCCCTTCATCCAATAATCGTACCATTTCTTCTCCGCCGACTTCGGATCGTACGTCGTCGGCATTGCCGTTTTTTGTTGGTCATCTGACATTAGGTTCATTCCTCCACATCTTCGTCTGCACAAGCTTAAACTTTTGCAAGAAATAATATGCAAAAAAGACCTCTCGTCCTGTCGATAAAGGACGAAAGGTCTTGCTTCCGTGGTACCACCTTTGTTCCGCTTAGGCGCATATGCCCGCGGCACTCAAACAGATAACGGCTGCTGCCGGCCTAACCTAGCGAGGGACGGATACGCCCTGCGGTTCAATCAGGCAACTCCAGGGCGACAAGTAGGCAGTTACATCCTGCAGAACCTCTCAGCGTAACGGTTCCGCTCTCTGAAGGCATGCTGCGCACAATTCCCCTTCAACGTTGTTGCTCAAAGATATATGTATAATCATACCTTTGTTGGTCGTTCGAGTCAACTCTCCTATGAGGATATAGGCTAGAACTATAAGCGAAGCCTGTAATGATTGATTTTGAATGGTCAAAACCATCTGCGCTCGGGCATTTACTTGTGTGTGGCGTTACTATTTGCTCGAAGCCTGCTCCGGGTGGGCATTTACTTACGTGTGGCGTTACTATTTGCTCCAAGCCTGCTCCGGGCAGACATTTACTTGCGTGTGGCGTTACTATTTGCTCGAACCCAGCTCCAGGTGGGCTTTACTTGCGTGTGGCGCTACTATTTGCTCGAACCCAGCTCCGGGCAGACATTTACTTGCGTGTGGCGCTACTATTTGCTCGAATCCGGCTCCGGGTGGGCATTTACTTGCGTGTGGCGTTACTATTTGCTCGAACCCAGCTCCGGGCAGACATTTACTTGCGTGTGGCGCTACTA
This sequence comes from Paenibacillus nanensis, assembly GCF_003583765.1. Taxonomy (GTDB): domain Bacteria; phylum Bacillota; class Bacilli; order Paenibacillales; family Paenibacillaceae; genus Pristimantibacillus; species Pristimantibacillus nanensis. Next base: position 84,984 of record NZ_QXQA01000014.1, on the reverse strand, counting down.
TTTGCTCGAACCCAGCTCCGGGTGGGCATTTACTTGCGTGTGGCGCTACTATTTACTTGAATCCGGCTCCCGGCAGACATTTACTTGCGTGTGGCGCTACTATTTGCTCGAAGCCTGCTCCCGGCAGACATTTACTTGCGTGTGGCGCTACTATTTGCTCGAAGCCGGCTTCCGACAGACTTTTACTTGCGTGTGGCGCTACTATTTACTTGAATCCGGCTCCCGGCAGGCATTTACTTGCGTGTGGTGTTACTATTTGCTCGAACCCAGCTCCGGGTGGGCATTTACCTGCGTGTGGCGCTACTATTTACTTGAATCCGGCTCCCGGCAGACTTTTACTTGCGTGTGGCGTTACTATTTGCTCGAATCCGGCTCCGGGTGGGCATTTACTTGCGTGTGGCGCTACTATTTGCTCGAATCCGGCTCCAGGTGGGCATTTACTTGCGTGTGGCGCTACTATTTACTTGAATCCGGCTCCCGGCAGACTTTTACTTGCGTGTGGCGCTACTATTTACTTGAATCCGGCTCCCGCAGACATTTACTTGCGTGTGGCGTTACTATTTGCTCGAAGCCGGCTCCCGACAGACTTTTACATGCGTGTGGCGTTACTATTTGCTCGAACCCAGCTCCGGGTGGGCATTTACTTGCGAATCCAAACAAAAAATGCCCAACCTGGCGCATGTCACGCCAAGGCGGGCATTTTCTAATTAATTACAATCCTAACGTTTACGGGATGTACAGCAGTTGGCCTTCCGCAACCGCCGATTCATGCAAGCCGTTATGGATTAAAATTTCACGCGGGTTCATTTTGTATCGTGTTGCGATCTGTTCAAGCGTCTCATCGCGTTGGACGATACACATCCTAATTTTGCGGAACTCATTATCCTCGGACTGCTTGCTTAAGAAGAGGCGCTTCCATTCGATCTCATCCTCAGTGGACTCAGCCTTCTCCGCTTCAGCAGCTTTCACATTCGCGATTTCCTCCGCCGCATGTCGAGCGGCTTGCTCCCGTCTGCTTGACTGCAGCAGCGTGCGGAAGCCGAGCTCGTTCGAAGCCTCCTCCGAGCCTCCGGACGGCTTACTCTGAAAAGCGATTTGCACTTCCTGCGGCTTCTTCGCTTCCAGCTCCGGTTCCGGCTCAATCGCAATGACCTCAGCCGACAACGAAGGCTCCCGCTCTTCCAGCGGCTCCTGTTCTTGCAGGGAAATCGCAGGCTCCTCGATTTCGCTTGCCTCTTCAGGGCGATACGGTTCGTCGCTGCTTTCAGGCTCTGCTGCTTGAGCTTCTATGGCTTGAGTCTCCGCGATGGTCTCTTCCCACTCAGCTTGCTGCTGGATGGGGCGAGACGCATAAGACGGTTGCTGGTATGGCTGATAAAGCGACGCAAACGGCGAGCTGCCTTGCTGCTGCTGATACGTTGGCGGCGCTTCCTGATGGTGTTGGTACGTCTGCTGGGATGCCTGCTGCTGTTCGATGGCAGCTTGGTTGGCTTCCTGCTGAGCATTCCACTCCAGCCAGCTGAGTTCCGCTTGTTCGCGGGAAGCCTCCGCTTGCTGGAGAGCTTCCGCATGCTGAATAGCCTCCTGCTCTTCAGCTTCATCAGGCTGATCTACAGCCGATATGTAAACCTCTTCAGTCGCCGGTTCAGCCTCTTCCCTGATCTCAACCGCCGGTTCCGCCGCTTCATCAGCGCTGTTTGCGTATAACGCCTGCTGTTCAAGTTGTTCCTCATTTTCAAGCTCGTTCGGCTCATACAGTTCCCTTTGATGCACAGCAGTGAATGATTCCTCCCACTGCTCCGTCTGCTGTTCCTCCACCGGATCAACGGAAATGCCGCGAAGCGACAATACGCCCGTTATATTCAGCGTGCGGGCAGACAGCAGGTCCACGTCGAAATTATCGATTTCAATGGAAATATCGTCCAGCCTAGTCACCCGATTCATAGGCAAAGATATTTCGACTGGAATCCAGTGCTCAAGCGCGTATGGACCGGGTGCCCCTTCTTGTCCGCGATATACGCCGCTAAGCAGCAGCTGGCCTTTTAAAATCGCCTGCTCCCCCCTGTCAATGACTTGTATCCGGGGAACTAGCTCAATCTCCTCCAGCTCGTCAATTCCCGCGACGTCATCGGGCAGATGTACCCGTTCATACACATCAAAGCGCAATCCGTTCGTCCCATTCGACACGCCATTTCCTCCCTTCTCGTACTGAATGCTTGGGCTAGCTATACATTCACTACTTATCTATATGGCAGGAGAGTCGGGAGCATGACTGTCTTTTTCACTTGAAAAGGCTGTCCAAAAAGTCTATACCACCACTTAGAAAATCGCGGTAGCCAATGTGTGAACTCGCTCTAAAACGATTTGTCCTTCACCATATTCCGAAGCCATGCCGGCCAAGGAGCTGGAACCTCGATGATGCTGCCTGACAATGGATGAGGAAAACACAACTTTTCGCCATGGAGCGCTTGATGACTTAGACGAGAGGTCGCGCCGCCATATAGCGCATCGCCTAATAAAGGATGTCCGATATGGCTCATATGGACGCGGATTTGATGCGTTCTTCCGGTTTCCAGCTCAAGCCGCACGATTGAGATACCGTTTAGCTCGGCGACGACCTCGTACCGCGTCAACGCCGCATCCCCGTTCGGTGTCACCCGGCGCCGGGCGGAGTGATGACGGTCCTTGCCGATCGGCGCGTCGATCAGGCCTTTCGCTTTCCGAAGACGGCCCTGAACGGCAGCCAAATATATCCGGTCAACCGCCTTCTCTCGCATTGCCTCATCGAGCTTCCATTGCGCCAAGTCATTTTTCGCATAGAGGACGGGGCCTGACGTATCGTCGTCAAGGCGATGGATATGCCGTACGGCCAGCGGATCTCCTTGCGCCAGCAGGTGACGGCAAGCAGCCAAATCGAGCGTGCCGCCTTCTCCTTCGTAGGAAGCGTGAACCGGCATGCCGGCGGCCTTGTTTAAAACAAGGCAGTAATCGTCTTCATATAAGACCGCCTCCGGCTTTAGCTGGTTTTCACCCGCGCTGCCCGAAGCTTGTCTATACAGCTTGTCCTTTTCCAAATCTGCGGCAGGAAAAGCAAGCAATCCGACCTTGCGGCCCTGCCACTGTATCCCGCCGACGGAGAATAAGCGGTTGATCCATTTGGCCGGGAACAAGGAAGAGGCCAGCAGCCAATTCCGCACCAAATGCGGATGACTGCCGGCCTGCGGCTTGTCGGCTCCAGCGGCTGGTGCAGAAGGATAGTCGGGATCGTTGATAAGATCTTCGACATTCAACAGCAGCCACTCGCCTTCGCGCGTCGCGTATTTCTCGATCATGCGGCGAAGCCCCCTTTTATTAAACCGCGTTACAGACGCTGCAATGCGGCATCATGCGCGGCGATCGTCTCATCGATATCCGCGTCGCTGTGAACGGCGGACACGAACATGCCTTCGAACTGAGATGGCGCAATGCTTACGCCAAGATCCAGCATCGCCGCAAAATATTTTTTGAACCGATCCAGGTCCGATGTTTTAGCCGTTTCGTAGTTAATGACCGTTTTGTCCGTGAAAAACGGACATACCATCGAGCCGACGCGGTTAATGGTCGACGCAATACCGTGCTTCTCCGCGTTGGCTTCAAAACCAAGCTGCAGCCGGACCGCTTGACGCTCGAGCAGCTCATACGTTTCCGGCGTGAGCAGCTTAAGTGTCGTGTAGCCCGCCGCCATCGCAAGCGGATTGCCCGACAAGGTGCCCGCCTGATAGATCGGCCCCGCAGGCGCGATCATTTCCATAATCTCGCGTCTGCCGCCGTAAGCGCCGACTGGAAGCCCTCCGCCGATGACCTTGCCGAAGCAGGTCAGATCAGGCGTTACTCCATATAGGCCTTGGGCGCAGTGATAACCGACGCGGAAGCCCGTCATCACTTCATCAAAAATAAGCAGGCTGCCATATTCGCTCGTAATGCTGCGCAGCCCTTCCAGGAAGCCTGGGAGCGGCGGCACGACGCCCATGTTGCCGGCAACCGGCTCCACAATGACGCAGGCGAGCTCCTCGCCGTACTTCTGGAAAGCGAGCTTCACGGATTCGATATCGTTATAAGGAACCGTAATCGTATTCGAAGCGACTTGCTCCGGAACGCCGGGGCTGTCAGGCAAGCCAAGCGTCGCGACGCCGGAGCCCGCTTTGATCAGCAAGCTGTCGGCGTGGCCATGGTAGGAGCCTTCGAATTTCATAATTTTGTTCCGCTTCGTATAGCCGCGCGCAAGGCGCAGCGCGCTCATCGTCGCTTCCGTGCCGGAGTTCACCATACGCACAACGTCCACGGAAGGCACGCGCTCGCAAACCAGCTCCGCCATCAGCGTCTCCAGTTCGGTAGGAGCGCCGAAGCTGGTCCCCTTCTCCGCTGTTTTGCGGAGCGCTTCGATGACCTCGGGGTGAGCGTGACCCATAATGAGCGGTCCCCAGGAAGCGACGTAATCGATGTAGACGTTCCCGTCGATATCGTACACGCGGCTGCCTTCTCCCCGTTCCATGTAGACCGGAGTAAGTCCAACCGACTTAAATGCGCGCACCGGCGAGTTTACGCCGCCTGGAATAACCTTCTTCGCTCTGGCGAAAGCCTCCGCCGAGCGGGCATCGATTCTTTTTTTGCCGCTGTCTGCCATTACGTTTATTCTCCCTTCAGCCACTTGGCCAAATCTTTGGCGTGATACGTAATGATAATGTCCGCGCCCGCGCGCTTCATGCTGAGCAGCGTCTCCGTTACGATGGAGCGTTCGTCGATCCAGCCGTTAGCGGCCGCCGCTTTCACCATGGAATATTCGGCGCTCACATTATACGCGACAACCGGCAGATCGAATTGCTCCTTGAGCGTCTTCACGATGTCAAGGTAAGCCAGCGCAGGCTTCACCATCAGCATATCCGCGCCTTCCGTTACGTCGGACTCCGCCTCGCGGAGCGCTTCTCTCGCATTGGCGGGATCCATTTGGTAAGTCTTACGGTCGCCGAACTGCGGAGCGGAATGCGCCGCATCGCGGAACGGGCCGTAGAATGCGGACGCGTATTTAACGGAATATGACATGATCGCGATGTCGCTGTAGCCGGCTTCGTCCAGACCGGACCGAATCGCGTGCACGAATCCGTCCATCATATTGGACGGCGCGATGACATCTGCCCCTGCTTCCGCTTGCGAAATTGCAGTGCGCACCAGAAGCTCCAGCGATTTGTCGTTGTCCACGACCGCAACGCCCGTCGCTTTATCCTGGTGCACAACGCCGCAATGCCCGTGATCTGTAAATTGGCACAAGCAGGTATCCGCAACCACAACAAGCTCTGGAGCCCAGCTTTTTACCTTGCGCGTCGCTTCCTGCACGATGCCGTTCGGGTCATAAGCCGAAGAGCCTTCCGCATCCTTATGGCTCGGTACGCCGAACAGCAGAATCGATTTGATGCCTAGTCCGACAACCTCTCGAATTTCCGCCTCCAGCAAATCCATCGAAAGATGGTATACGCCCGGCATCGAAGGAATCTCTTCCTTCACCTTTTCACCGTGGGTCACAAAAATCGGATAGATCAAATCATCCACGCTAAGCGCGGTCTCCCGCACCAAGCTCCGAAGGCCAGCCGTTCTGCGCAGCCGGCGATGTCTGACAATGGGGTAACTCATGATTTCAATCTCCTCTCTAGGTTATACTTCATGATCGCGTCGATTAAGCTATCCAAGGTGGAAGCTTCCGCTTCAACCGTTACCTCAAGACCTGCATCGACAATCGTTTTTGTTGTAATCGGGCCGATGCTGGCAATCGGAATGCCTTCAAGCAGCTTCACCGGATCCGCAGCGCCTTTACGGCGCATTAATTCCAGCAAATTCGTGACCGTTGAGGAGCTCGTGAACGTCACCATATGAATGCCGCCTTCGCGGATATACGCAAGCGCAAGGTCGTCCTGCGTTTCCGCAAGAACCGTCTCATAAACATCAATTTCAACCGCCTCAACGCCTTTGGCCGCCAGCTCCTTCGGCAGCACCTCGCGCGCCAAATCTCCCCTCGGCAGCAAAGCGCGCGTCCCCGGCTCCACCATGCCCTCAAGCTTCTCCAGCAACGATTCCGCGTGGAATTTGACCGGAAGCTCCTCTACGATTAACCCTTTGGCGATAAGCGCCTCCGCCGTTTTGGGGCCGACAGCCGCGATGCGCGCCGCATGAAACCTTCTTATATCAATCCCGAACTTTCGCAGAAAACGGAAAAAATATTCGACTCCGTTCACGCTTGTAAACATGAGCCATTGATAGCTCTCCGCCTCCTCCAAGCGCAGACGGATCTTCTCCACCGCATCCGCATCCGATGGCTCCCGGATGTCAATGACAGGGAACTCGCAAGGCTCTCCGCCCAGCGCTTCAATGCTGTCGGCAAGCTCGCTGGCCTGCGCCCTGGCGCGCGTCACCAGGATGCGCATCCCGAACAGCGGCTTGTTCTCGTACCAACGAAGCTTCTCCCGCTGCAGCACAACCTCTCCGACCACGATAACAGCCGGCGGCTGGAAGTTCGCCTCTCTCACAATTTGTTCGATCGTCGCCAGCGTGCCGACGACGGTTTCCTGCTCCACTCTCGTTCCCCAGCGCACAAGAGCGACCGGCGTCTCCGGCGGCTTGCCATGCTTGATCAGCTGATCCGCAATATAACCGATTTTGGCTACGCCCATAAGGAACAGCAGCGTACCCGTCGCATTGGTTACTTTATCCCAATGGATCGAGCGGTCGAGCTTATCCGGGCTTTCATGTCCGGTTATGATGGATAAAGAAGAAGCCAGATCGCGGTGCGTTACCGGAATACCGGCATAAGCCGGAACCGCGATCGCCGATGTAATCCCCGGCACTATCTCGAACTCGATCCCGTTATCGTACAGAAGCTCCGCTTCTTCGCCGACGCGGCCGAAGATCGTCGGATCGCCGCCCTTCAGCCGCGTAACGGTTTTGCCGGCGAGAGCCAGATCGACAAGCAGCTGATTAATTTCCTCCTGCTTCATCGTGTGCCGGTCCGGCAGCTTCCCGACGTAGACCAGCTCGGCGCCCTGTTTGACATGCCGAAGCAGTCTCGGACTGGCGAGCCGGTCATAGACGACGACGTCCGCAGCCTTCAGGCATTCCAGTCCCCGCAGCGTCATCAGCTTCGGATCGCCGGGTCCTGCGCCAACCAAATAAACCTTCCCCTTGTTCATCGGTCAGCCTCCGATCTCCGCTAGGATGCGGTCCGCGCCGCTAGCGATTAACGCTTCGGCTACAGCTCTTCCCAACGATTCAGGATCCTTTCCTTGTTTCCTTTCCTTCAATAACGTTTCGCCGTCTGGCGAGCCGACCATCCCCGTCAGCTCGAGCAGCGCGCCTTCTTCGCCTTGAGACACGATCGTGGCGTAAGCGCCGATCGGAACCTGGCAGCCCCCTTGAAGCGTACCAAGAAAGCTTCGTTCCGCGCGCACCGCAAGCTCGGTTTCCTTATCATTCAACAATTGCAGCAATTCTCTAACTTCCTCGTCATTCTCTCGGCATTCGATGCCAAGCGACCCTTGCCCAACGGCCGGGATGCAGACATCCTCCGGAATAAGGGCGGAAATGCGGTCCTCCCATCCCATTCGGGTCAGGCCAGCGGCCGCAAGCACAACGGCGTCAAAGCCTTCCGTCTCGAGTTTGCGGATACGCGAATCGATATTGCCGCGAATGGACTCCAGCTTCAAATCGGGTCTTGCGTTTTTCAGCTGGCAGGAGCGGCGCAGGCTGCTCGTCCCGACCCGCGCGCCTTTCGGGAGCTTGTCCAATCCGCCGCCATCGCGCGTAACCAGGCAGTCCAGCGGGTTGACCCGCTTCGGCGTCGCGCCGTTCATCAGCCCTTCCGGCAATTCATAGGGCATATCCTTCATGCTATGGACAGCCAGATCGATTTCGCCATCCAGCAGCGCCTGCTCGATTTCCTTCACAAATAAGCCTTTGCCCCCCACTTTCGAAAGGGTAACATCAAGAATACGGTCGCCTTTCGTGACGATCTTACGTATCTCAAACGTATAATTCCAACCTTGACGCTCGCTGATTCGTTTCAGCTCGTCGATCACTTGGCCCGTCTGCGTCAGCGCCAGCGCGCTTTGACGTGTACCGACAACGATTACGCGCTGCCTATTGTTGTTGCTGCTCATCTTGAAGCCCCCCTTTAGTGCGATCTATTAAGCGATGGAGCCAATCTTCTGCATGCCCCATACTATGCTTCATCGTAAGACACTCGTCCGCTGCAAGCCGCAGCACCTTCTCTTTCAACATGCGGTCCTCTATTTTTTCTTGAGCCAGCCTGCGCAGCTCGTTGAGCCGCTCAAGCGCATCCGCATAACGCTGCCCATACCGGCTCTCAAGCTCACGGCTCACGGCTTTTGCAAATACCGGGCTAGCTCCGGTAGCCGTGACGGAAATCAGCAGCCGGCCCTTCCGAATGACGGAAGGAGTAATAAAACTCCCACGTTCGTAATCATCCGCGATATTAGAAAGAATCCCTAGCCTCTCGGCCTCTTCAGCTATCGCCGCATTTAGCTCTCGATCATTCGTTGCCGCAATGACAAGCCATGCGCCGGACAAATCGGATTTAACCGAACAGGCTCTAGGAAGCCACTCGATGGCGCCAATGTCCGACAGCTTCTGGATCGCTTCCGTCACGGCAGGACTTATAAGCACAACCCGGTCGGCGCCGGCTTCGAGCAGCCCCATCAGCTTACGCTCGGCAACCTTCCCGCCGCCAGCCACAAGACACCGCTTGCCGGCCATCTTAAGCGCAACCGGATAATAACCGTTTGACGCGTTTTTTTCCATCTTCGCCTCTATCCTTCCCTGCGCCGCTAATGAAACGAGGAGAACGAACTCGTAAGCAGATTAAGAATCAACATGCCGAAAGCAAAAATATACAGCTTGGCAAGCTGCTGTCCTGGCCGATTGTTAACCGCTCTTTGATAGATATAAGCGATGTAAGCGATCAGCGACGCAAACGACGTCAGTACCTTCCAATCCAGCAACAGAACCAATCTTCCCTCGACAACAAGCGAAGTGGCTGCCACAGCCAGCGACATCGCCAGCAGCGGAACCCCGATAATGACAGCCCGATCGGCGTATCGTTCAATCGTGTCGAGACTGGGATACCGCCGGATTGACTGCGACCAACGCTTGCTTTTAAGTCGATTATGGAGGAATAAGTACATGCCTGCAAGCAATGCGCCAATCGTAAGCGCGGCATACGCGCATAACACCAAACTAATATGTACATATAAAAGCTCTCTCGTCGTCTGCCCTACCGCATACTGCTCCCCGTTGTCCGTTCCGCTGTAGAAGTTAAGCGCCAGTGCGGCGAAACTGATCACATTGACGAAAAAAACGACATAGTCGATTTTGAAAAACCGGCTGATGACGAGCGATACGGTCACAAGGAGCCATGAAAAGGCAAGCCAATAGACAAACGTGCTTAAGATAGGAAGCCCTATGTTCGCGTAGAGCTTCGTCACCAGGAAAACAGTCTGCAGCACCCACACAAAAATAAGGAGCCCTGCTCCAATCCGTTTCGCTCTCCGGCTTGCGTTCATAAAGTCGGAGAAATAAAACAGAAGGCTCAGGGCGTATATATAGATTATCGCATCGTATAGCCAACTCGCGTATCCCATAGCTCCTCCAATTAAGGACGTGAGAATGCGGGCGCTGCAGCGCCGGGATGCAGCAGTTCGGAATGCTTAGGCGCCGACGGAGCTTCTGTAACGGCCGCAAGCTCTTCCTTCTTCTTCGACTCCGCCAGCTGCTCCTCAAGCGCGAACAGCTTCACGAACATATCCATCGCTTCCTCCGGCCTCTTCTCGCCCGCCATCTCTTTAATCCCTAGAATCGGATCCTGCATCATCTGATTGACGATGCTTTTGGTCAGCTTCCGAATGACCTTCAGCTGATGCTCGTTCAAATCCGGCAGCTTGTTCGTCAGGCTGGCCATCGTCTCTTCATGGATATTGGACGCTTTCGTCTGCAGCGCGCGAATCAGAGGCACGACGCCCAGCGTCTTGTACCACTGGTCGAATAGCTTCAGCTCTTCCTCGATCATCACTTCGATCTTGGCCGCTTCCTGACGCCGCTGCTCCAGGTTGCTCTGCACGATGCCCTCCAGATCGTCGATGTCGTACAGAAACACATTATCGACCGAGGCGATCGCGGGATCCAAATCTCGAGGCACCGCAATATCAATCATAAAGAGCGGCTTCGACTTGCGCTTCTTCATCGCATCCTTCACCTGATCCCGGGTCAGCACGTAGTTCTCCGAGCCGGTCGAGCTAATGATAATATCCGTCTCCGGCAGCTTCTTGACCGCCTCATCCATCGAACACGGAATGCCGTTAAACTTGTCGGCCAGCTGGGCAGCCCGTTCAAACGTGCGGTTGACGACAAGAACGCGCTCCGCGCCGTTGGCGTACAAGTGCTTGGCCGTCAATTCCCCGGTTTCGCCTGCGCCAATGACCATGACCGTTTTTTTATTAAAATGGCCGAAGATTTGTTTGCCAAGCTCGACTGCAGCATAGCTGACGGATACGGCGGTTTCGCCGATCATCGTCTCGGAATGCGCCCGTTTCGCCATCGTTACCGCTTGCTTGAACAGCATGTTAAATACGGTACCCGTCGTTTTTTCGCTTTGAGCCAGCAGGAACGCGCTTTTTACCTGGCCCAAAATTTGCGTCTCGCCGATAACCATCGAATCAAGTCCGCTGGTCACCCGCAACAAATGCTGAATCGCTTTCTCGTCCTCGTACATATATAAATGATTCGTAAACTGTTCGCGCGGCATATTGAACCATTTCTCCATAAAGCTGCGGATATAATGGCCGCATAGATGATGCCGATCCACGACAGCATATAATTCCGTACGATTGCAAGTCGCCACGATGACACATTCCATAATGCTCTTCGTTTCCATGAGACCATGCAGAGCCGCCGGCAAATCACGTTCGGCGAACGTAAACTTCTCTCTCACTTCAACTGGAGCCGTCTTATAATTAAGACCTACTGCGATAATGTGCATGCGCGATCACCTGCCTTCCTCTTCTGCTAGTCCATTTCCCTTGTTGTTATCGATTATTATAGCATAGTTCGACATTCATAAAGGGTTCATTTTTGAATAATGTTTGAAAATACTTTCATCATTATTCCCTGTTTCTACAAAGAAATAACCATGGATAGGCTCCATGGTTATTTCCATATCGTTCATCATTGAGCGGGTTAGACCAGCTCGATTTGTTTCATTTTTGGCTCTTCTACTTGCAGCTCGCCCATGCCGCGAACAAGCTTCTTCGCATGTGCAGTCTTCGGTTTCAGCACTGCCAGCATGTAATCGATCGCGAGCTGAGGATCAACAGTTTCACCGCAGGTGTAGCAGTCAAGCGCGGCAAAACCTCTCTCAGGATACGTATGAATCGAGAGATGGCTCTCCGACAGCAGCACGAGCACTGTTGCGCCTTGAGGCTCAAATTGTTTGGATTGTACCGACAAAACCGTTGCGCCGCATGCTTCTGCAGCCTCTACCATGTGAGATTGCAAAAATTCAGCGCTGTTCAGCAGATCAAAATCTACACCCCAAGCATCAACAGCAACGTGTCTTCCGAAAGTTGAATATTCCATCCTTTCGGTTCCCCCTTCCTAGGAATAAAATGTTTAAAAAATTTCATCCGCTAGGACCTACGTCATTCACTTCCCGAGGGATTAATCTCTCGCAACATAACCATGTCCTGAGTGAATCCTGGTTCCTAATTTTTCTTGTACGTCATTGTTTTCAACGAAAATAAAAATAACATCTATCCGGGATAAATGCAATAGTTTTTTTTGCTAATTGGCTTTTGAGTTCGGCCATGATTTTTACGTAACAATGTATGAGCGCCGTACTTGTCCCGCTACCGCTACATTTCAATAAAAAAGAGAAGCCGATAAGCGGCTTCTCCACTAAAAAAGTTGTTTCAATTCGTTCCTATGCTTCCAGCACAAACAGCTTGCGGGTCAGCTCCGTCAGCTTCAGGTCAATTGTCGCAATTTCGGCTCGATCGGTCGTTTGATTGCGCAGATCCAGCAGTTCGTTCACCGCGCCCTGCACAAGTCCGATCTCGCGTTCGATCAGCCGGCTGCGGAATACCCGCTCCAGCTGCAGCTGCGTGTCCTTGTGCTCGAATACGACGCGCTCGCCGGAGGACGAGCTCTCCACAATCTTTTGCACTTTGCCGTTCCTATAGTGATAGATCATCGTATAATGGCTGTAAATTCGATTAACGATCGCGTTGCCTCGGAAAGCGGAAACCGCTTTACGGAGCGCGTTAGCAAGTCGAGGTTCTTCAATACGGCAAGAAAGCTCGCATACATAATAGTCTTTTTGACGCTCGAAGGTCAGTCTGACTTCTTCCCTCCCTGCTGTATCCCGAAGCAGAAGCTCCTGATTGCCGTTATCGAGCACCAGTACCTGCAGCCTTAGCTGCCCATCCTCCATAAGCTCTATAAATCGGGACATCTCTTCGTGTTTCAATTGCAGTTTGGCATTAACATACTCTGTGGCTAGCCGCTTAGCCATAAAAATCTCCTCAATTCTTTGAGACTCCACCAGCTTCGCCAGTGGCAGCCTTTTCAGCATTGCTTATGTTTATTATACGTGATCTGCCAAATAGTTTCCTGCTCGCCAGCCCTCAAATTTGCGCATATTTCAAGAAAAAACGGTGGAAATCACAAGGAACCGCTACAATTGCCTACAATTCTCCGCTTTATTCAGGAACTTCCCGCGCTTTCTGCATGATGTGCGGCAATCGCTTCGTTAATAATATCCCAAAGCTGCTCACGGCCTTGTCCTGTTTCCGAAGAGAATAGGACAACGGGATCGCGGGGATCCGCTTCCAGCGTTGTTTTAATCATTTTAATATGCTTCTCCCATTTCGACCTAGGGATCTTATCCGCTTTTGTCGCTACAATACACGTCGGAATTTCGTAGTGCTTCAGCCAATGATACATCAAAACGTCGTCCTTGGAAGGCTCGTGGCGGATATCGATTACGAGCAGCTGCAGCTTCAGCGGCTCTCGTTCCCGCAAATACGTTTCAATCATTTCGCCGAATTGCTCGCGTCTCGTTTTGGACACCTTCGCATACCCATAACCGGGAAAATCGACGAGGTACACCATGTCATTCACGCGGTAATAGTTCAGCTGTTGGGTTTTACCGGGCTGCGAGCTGGTTCTTGCTAAGTTTTTTCGCATAATGAGCTTATTAATCAAGGATGATTTGCCCACGTTGGAACGCCCCGCCAGAGCGATCTCTGGCAAGGCGTCCTCAGGATATTGCGACGGTCTGACCGCGCTTATAACAAATTGTACGTCTAATATCTTCATGAAATCGTTGTACCTGCCCTCTCCTCTGATGCAGCCGGCAGCAGCGCATGGCGCAGAACTTCGTCCATATGACTGACGGGAACGAACTCCATCTCTTCTCTGATGCTGTCCGGGATATCTCTAAGGTCCCGTTCATTATCTTTCGGAAGCAGAACCTTCCTAATGCCGGCACGGTGCGCCGCAAGCGACTTTTCCTTTAAACCGCCGATTGGCAGCACTCTTCCCCGCAGGGTGATCTCGCCCGTCATGGCCACTTCCCTGTCGACGTAACGATTCGTCAGGGCCGAGATCAGCGCCGTCGCCATTGTAATTCCGGCGGATGGCCCATCCTTCGGTATTGCGCCCTCCGGAATATGAATATGAATGTCATTCTTCTCATGGAAAGCCGGATCGATGCCCAGCTCCTCCGCCTTCGAACGGGTGAAGCTAAAGGCCGCCTGCGCGGATTCCTTCATCACATCGCCCAGCTTGCCCGTTAACGTCAGCTTGCCGCTTCCTGGCATAACCGTTACTTCGATAACGAGCGTATCGCCGCCTACCTCCGTCCATGCTAGCCCGGTCACAGCGCCGACCTGATTTTCGCTTTCCGCAAGGCCAAATCTGAACTTCGGAGGTCCGATCCATTCTTTTACCCGGTCGACATCGACCCGGATCGATTGCGGAGCTTCCGATTCCGCTTCTTGTTTCTCCTCCGAGACAAAATGTTTGGCCGCCTTCCTGCATACTGCCGCAATCTGCTGCTCCAAATTCCGGACGCCTGCTTCACGCGTGTATTCCCGGATAAGCAGTCGGAGCGCTTCATCGGTTACCTCCAGCTGCTCTTCGCTGAGGCCATGCTCTTTCTTCTGCTTCGGCAGGAGGTACCGCTCTGCGATCCGCTCCTTCTCCAGCTCCGTATATCCCGGAATGTAAAGAACCTCCATCCGGTCGAGAAGGGGCCGCGGAATATTGTGCATCGCGTTAGCGGTCGTCACGAACATAACCTTGGACAAATCGAACGGCACTTCGATGTAGTGGTCGCTGAACGTGCTGTTTTGCTCTGGATCCAATACCTCGAGCAGCGCCGCGGACGGGTCTCCCCGGAAATCGGATGCCATCTTGTCAATTTCGTCAAGCAAAAATACAGGATTCAAGCTTCCGGCCGTCTTCATGCCTTGCATGATCCGTCCCGGCATCGCGCCGACATAAGTGCGCCGGTGTCCGCGAATTTCCGCTTCGTCCCTGACGCCGCCAAGCGATATCCGGACAAACTTGCGGCCCAGCGATTTGGCGATCGACCTTGCAAGCGAGGTTTTGCCTACTCCCGGCGGACCTACTAGACAGAGGATCGGACCTTTCAGCTTCTTGACAAGCTTTTGAACGGCGAGATATTCCAGTACCCGCTCCTTCGGTTTCTCCAGTCCGTAATGATCCTCGTTCAGGATGGCCTCGGCCTTCGACAATACCAGATCATCTTCCGTTTCCTTGCTCCAAGGCAACGCGAGTAACCAATCGATATAATTGCGGATGACGCCTCCCTCAGCCGAGGATGGCGGCATTTTCTCGAGCCGGTCGATCTCCTTGTTGATCTTCTCGCGCACGCTGTCGGGAACGCCGGCTTCCTCCAGCTGGTTGCGCAGCTCTTCCGCTTCGCCGGCGCGGCCTTCCTTCTCGCCAAGCTCCTTCTGAATGGCTTTCATTTGCTCGCGCAAATAATATTCCTTCTGGGTCTTCTCCATCTGCTTCTTCACGCGCTGATTAATCTGGCGTTCCAGCTCGAGAACCTCGCGTTCGTTGTTGAGCAGATCTAGAAGCTTCTCGAGCCTTTGCTTGACGTCGATCGTTTCGAGAATTTCCTGCTTATCTTTAATTTTGAGCGACAAATGGCTCGTGATCACATCGGCCAGCCTGCCAGGCTCATCAATGTCCGATACCGCAGCGTACGTCTCCGGCGTCACCTTCTTCGACAAGGAGATGTAGTGCTCGAATTGATTCAGCACCGAACGCATCAGCGCATCGACTGCCGGATCGTCCGTTTCCTCCTCCGGCAGCTCCTTCACAAGCACTTCGTAATATTGCTCATTCGCAACGTAGCTCTGCACCTCCGCACGAACGACGCCTTCAACGAGCACACGGATCGTGCCGTTTGGCAGCTTCAGCATTTGGCGCACTTTTACGATCGTGCCGACTTTATAAATATCCTCTTCGGTCGGATCCTCAATATTCACTTCCGACTGCGAGCAAAGCAGAATCATATGGTCTTCGACCATCGCGCGTTCGAGCGCGCGAACGGACTTATCCCTGCCCACATCTAAGTGGAGCACCATGCTGGGATAAACAAGCAGCCCTCTAAGCGGAAGCAAGGGCAGACGTCGACCCTTCGATTTGCCAGGTCCCATGCCAGCACCTCCATTCTTATCCATCTAGCCTATTTTATCATTCTGCGGAATCCGCCTGCAAATAGGGGACGTTCGCCGAAATAAACGCATCCGACGCTACCGGCTTTTCCGCCTTCTCTTCCTGGAGGATCGAATGCGGGAATACATGGTTAAACACTTCTTCGATCCGGTCCACAGGAATGACCTTAAGACCGTCAAGGTCGGCGAATATAGCCTGCCAGTTTTCCCTTGGAATTATAACTTGCAGGGCGCCGGCTTGGAAAGCCGCTTCCACCTTGGCGAGAACGCCGCCCACCGGCTTCACGTTGCCGTGAATGCCGACTTCTCCTGTCATTGCGAGCTTGTTGTCAACCGGCGTTTTGGTAATAGCCGAAGCAATGGCGGTCGCCATCGCAATCCCAGCCGAAGGTCCGTCGATCGGCGTTCCGCCGGGGAAGTTAATGTGAAGGTCGTAATCCTGCGGACTAAGACCAATGCGGCGCAGCACCGTCAGCACGTTCTCAACGGAGCCCTTCGCCATACTTTTCCTCCGAAGCGTCCGCGATCCGCCGCCCAGCTCCTCCTCGTCCACAACGCCTGTAATCGTAAACTGGCCCTTCCCTTTGACCGCTTTAATCGCGCTGACCTCGATCTCAAGCAGCGTGCCCATATTCGGTCCGTAAACAGCCAGCCCGTTCACAAAGCCGACTTGCGGCTCGGAAGGCACCTTGCGGTCAGGACGCGGCGGAATTTGGCTGCTGTTGACAACCCATTCGATATCGGAGGCCGTAATTTGATCCCGCTTCTCCGAAAGCGCGACACCGGCGGCAAGCTGTACCACGTTGACCGCTTCGCGGCCGTTCGTCGCATATTTTTTCACGACATCTATCGCTTCCGGACAAGGACCGAACCCGATTTTCTTCACCGCGTTCTCGGCCACCAAAGCGATCTCATCGGCCAGCAGCGGACGGAAAAACACCTCCATACACCGCGAGCGGATGGCTGGAGGGATCTCTTGCGGCGACCGTGTCGTTGCGCCCACGAGGCGGAAATCGGCTGGCAAGCCGTTTTGGAAAATATCATGAATATAGAGAGGGATGTTCGCGTCTTCGGAATTGTAGTACGCGCTCTCTAAAAATACTTTCCGGTCCTCAAGCACCTTTAATAACTTATTCATTTGCACAGGATGCAATTCACCGATCTCGTCAATAAACAAAATGCCCCCATGAGCTTTCGTAACTGCGCCCGGCTTCGGCTGCGGGATGCCCGCTACCCCCATTGCGCCAGCGCCTTGATAGATTGGATCATGCACAGAGCCGATCAGCGGGTCCGCAATGCCTCGTTCATCGAAGCGAGCGGTGGTCGCGTCGATTTCTGTAAATTTCGCCTCCGGCAGAAAGGGAGACGCCGGATTTTTTTTGGCCTCCTCCAGCACAACGCGCGCCGCCGCCGTCTTCCCTACGCCCGGCGGACCGTAGATGATCACGTGCTGCGGATTCGCGCTGCATAAAGCGGCCTTGAGCGCGCGTAAGCCGTCGCGCTGCCCGATAATATCCCCCATCGTCTGCGGTCTTGTTTTCTCCGCCAGCGGCTTGGTTAGCGACACGGAGCGCAGCTTCCTAAGCTTATCCATCTCTTTTTTCGATTCGCGGTCCACCGCTGAGCGGTTTGTCTTCTGATTGCGTAGCAAATTCCAGAAGTAGAGGCCGATCACTACCGCAAAAAACACCTGAACCAACATTAATACAAGACTTAAATTCATAACTCTCCCGCTCCTTTCAAGCGAATAACGTCTACAGGCGGCCCGATTCTACGAAGCCATTATCATGCCCATTCGTTAAAATTATCCGTATTCAGTCAGTATTGCCTCTTGCCATACGGAATAATCGCCGCTTATCTGAAATTAGCAGGAAAGCGATGAACCTATACCAATTCGGCGCTGCTGTGAGGTACTGCCGCGCGTTGCCTGAGCGGGCATTTGTACGATTTTTCGTACAAAGATAATGCTCTCGCGATCTGCGCGGGCCTTTTTTTACGTTAAACAATACGCTCAAAGCAGACCGTCTTGTACGTTTTTTCGTACAAATCCAATGCTCATCGTGCTTTGAGCGCCCCTTTTGTACGTTTTTTCGTACAAAACAATGCCCACTGCACCCCAAGCGAACCCTTTTGTATGATTTTTCGTACAAAACAATTCCCATCGTGCTCAAAGAAGGCCATCGTGTACGATTTTTCGTACAAAACAATGCTCTCCGCGCTCTAAGCGGCCCATTTTGTACGATTTTTCGTACAAAACAATTCCCATCGTGCTCAAAGAAGGCCATCGTGTACGATTTTTCGTACAAAACAATGCTCTCCGCGCTCAAAGCAGGCCGTCTTGTACGTTTTTTCGTACAAATCCGATGTACATCGCACCTTAAGCGCTCCTTTTGCACGATCTTTCGTACAAAACAATGCCCACCACACCTTAAGCGGGCCTTTTTGTACGATCTTTCGTACAAATCTAATGCACATCGCGCTTTGAGCCCCCCTTCTGTACACAAAACAATACCCACCGCGCCTTAAACGGCCCATTTTGTAAGATTTTTCGTACAAATCCAATGCACATCGCGCTTTGAGCGCCACTTTTGTACGTTTTTTCGTACAAAACAATGCACACTGCGCCCCAAGCGAACAATTTTGTACGATTTCTCATACAAAACAATGCCCTCCGTGCCCTAAGCGGCCCATTTTGTACGATTTTTCGTACAAAGCTACATTCCTACTCGCCCTCCGATTTTTCGTTCAGCAAAAAAGGCGAGTCCGCTCCTGTGCAGGAGGGCTCGCCTCGTCATTGTCAGCGCTTATGAATGAGCGTGATGCTTGCGTCCGGGAATTTCGCCTGTCGCTTCGTATACACGCACAATTTCGTCTATCTCGCGTTTCAGCTCGTTCAGCAGCTCCGCCTCCGGCACTTTCCGAATCATTTCGCCGTAACGGAACAGCATGCCTTCGCCTCTCGCGCCCGCGATTCCGATATCGGCTTCCCGCGCCTCGCCCGGACCGTTAACGGCGCAGCCCAGCACGGATACTTTGATCGGCACCTTGATCTTCGAAATGTATTCCTCGACTTCGTTAGCGATCGAGAACAGATCGATATCGAGACGTCCGCATGTCGGACAGGAAATAAGCGTCGCAGCGTTTGTAATGAGTCCAAACGTCTTCAGCAGCTCGCGGGCGACCTTCACTTCTTCAACCGGATCGGCGCTTAAGCTGATCCGCACCGTATTGCCAAGGCCCATCGCAAGCAGCGCGCCGATTCCCGCCGAGCTCTTGATTGTTCCGGAGTGCAGCGTGCCGGCCTCCGTAATGCCGAGATGCAGCGGGTATTTAATCTTCTCAGCCGCCATGCTGTAAGCGGCAATGGCCATCGGCACATCCGATGCCTTCAGCGACACGATAATATCGTGGAAGTCCAGCTCCTCCAAAATGCCGATATGGAACAACGCGCTTTCCACCATCGCCTCTGGCGTCGGGTAGCCGTATTTTTCAAGAAGATGGTTCTCCAGCGAGCCGGCATTTACGCCGATACGAATGGGAATACCTTTCTCCTTACACGCCTTAACAACGGCTTCTATCTTCTCGCGCCGCCCGATATTGCCGGGATTGATCCGAACCTTATCGATCCCGTTCTCTATTGCCGCAAGCGCTAGCCTATAATCAAAATGGATATCCGCAACGAGCGGAATATGAATGCGTTTCTTAATTTCTTTAATCGCATCTGCGGCTTCCTTGTTGTTGACGGTGACGCGCACGATTTGGCAGCCCGCTTCCTCGAGCCGCAAAATTTCCGCAACCGTCGCCTCAACATCCGCCGTCTTTGTTGTGCACATACTCTGTATGATAACTTCGTTGCTGCCGCCGATCGTCAAATTGCCAACCTTGACAGGAACCGTTTGATGACGCAAATACATAATCGATCTCTCCCACCCTAGCTAATAAGACCTATTTACGTTATGAAATCCAATTACGTTTCAATCTTTCTTATTATCGTACATAAGCAAAAGAAAGTCCACCCCATGTGCCTGCGAGGACGCAGGCCATGGGGTGGAACGGTGAGGCATATCGCCGTATTACGCGCTTTCTTCTTTCTTCTTGCCCTTCTTCGCGGACAGTTCAGGCATAATCTTATCCTGCACCGATTTCTCCGTAATCAGGCAAGTGCTGACGTCGTCACGGGAAGGTACCTCGTACATCACGTCAAGCATAATTCCTTCGATAATGGCGCGGAGACCGCGCGCTCCGGTATTGCGCTTGATCGCTTCCTTCGCGATCGCGTCAAGAGCAGCCGGCTCGAAGTCCAGCTTCACGTTGTCCATTTCAAGAAGCTTCTGGTATTGCTTCACCAGCGCGTTCTTCGGCTCGGACAGGATACGAACGAGCGCTGGCTCATCAAGAGGCTCCAGCGTCGAAATAACCGGCAGACGTCCGACAAACTCCGGAATCAGACCGAACTTGAGAAGGTCTTCCGGCAACACCATGGACAGGTATTCGCCCGGCTTCAAATCCTTCTGCGCTTCGCCTGTGGAGCTGAAGCCGATCACTTTTTTGCCGATCCGGCGTTTGATCAGCTGCTCCAGGCCGTCGAAGGCGCCGCCGCAGATGAACAAAATGTTCGTCGTATCAATTTGAATAAACTCTTGATGCGGATGCTTGCGGCCGCCTTGCGGAGGAACGGAAGCAACCGTGCCTTCCAAAATTTTGAGAAGGGCTTGCTGCACGCCTTCACCGGACACGTCGCGAGTGATGGACGGATTCTCCGACTTGCGCGCAACTTTATCGATTTCGTCGATGTAAATAATGCCGCGTTCGGCTTTTTCAACATCGTAATCAGCAGCTTGAATCAGCTTGAGCAGAATGTTCTCAACATCTTCGCCGACGTAGCCCGCTTCGGTTAGCGACGTCGCGTCCGCTATCGCAAACGGTACGTTAAGAATTTTTGCCATGGTCTGAGCGAGCAGCGTCTTACCGGAGCCGGTAGGACCGAGCAATAGAATGTTACTCTTCTGCAGCTCGACATCTTCGATTTTGCTTCCGGAATTAATGCGTTTGTAGTGGTTGTAAACCGCTACGGACAACGATTTTTTAGCGAAATCTTGGCCGATAACGTAGGAATCCAGAATCGCGCGGATTTCCTTTGGCTTCGGAATATCCTTCAGATCCAGCTCCTCTTCATTGCCAAGCTCCTCTTCCACGATTTCCGTGCAAAGCTCAATGCACTCATCACATATATAGACGCCAGGACCGGCTACAAGCTTGCGAACCTGATCCTGCGATTTGCCGCAGAAAGAGCATTTCAATTGGCCTTTTTCGTCATTGAATTTAAACATGCGCTCACCCCTTCTATTAAGTCGTTACACTAGGCCAGGTGAAGTAATGACCTTATCGATCAATCCGTAGGCCAAAGCTTCCTCCGCGCTCATAAAGTAATCGCGATCGGTATCGCGGTCGATTTTTTCATAAGGCTGACCTGTGCGTTCGACGTAGATTTGATTCAGCTTCTGCTTTGTTTTCAGAATCCAGTCGGCATGGATTTTAATATCCGTCGCCTGGCCTCTTACGCCGCCAAGCGGCTGATGGATCATGACCTCCGCGTTAGGAAGCGCAAACCGCTTGCCTTTCGCTCCCGCTGTCAGCAGCAGCGACCCCATGCTCGCCGCCATGCCCATACAAATGGTGGACACGTCAGGCTTGATGTATTGCATCGTATCGTAGATCCCCATTCCCGCCGTAACGGAACCGCCAGGGGAGTTGATATAAAGATGGATGTCCTTCTCCGGATCGTCGGCCGCCAGAAACAGCAGCTGAGCAATAACAGAGTTCGCGACGTCATCATCTATCGCGCTTCCGAGAAATATAATACGATCCTTCAGCAGCCTAGAGTAAATATCGTAGGATCGTTCACCGCGATTCGTCTGTTCTACTACGATCGGTACCAGATTCATGCGACCAACCTCTTTTCTTGTTTGGACTGTTTGATGCTCTTATATTGTACCATGTATGCGAATTGCTGTCATTTCCGCTACTACATGTATACGGCAACGGTTATGCGATATGTGTGCGGTTTCCCCGCTAAATTTCTTTTAATCCATTATGTAGGGTAAAAATAAGGCACGTATGTTGCACGCGCCTTATCTTGTGGTACTGCATATTCTTCTATACCGGCGAACGGCCGGGGATACTTAAACGGCTTTGCTGTTGTCAAGCAAGAACTGAATCGTCTTGCGCAGCAAAATATCTTCTTGCAGATTGCTGATATTGCCGTTCTTCTCGAAAATGCTGCGAAGCTCTTCAGCAGGACGGTTGTACTGCGAAGACATCTTCTCCAGCTCTTCTGTCAGATCGGCTTCAGTCGCTTCGAAGCCTTCAGCTTTCGCGATTGCTTCAAGGACCAGATTGTTCAGTACGCGCTTCTCGGCGTCGGAACGCATTTGACCGCGAAGCATGTCTTCGGATTGGCCGGAGAACTGGTAGTACAGGTCCAGGTTCATGCCTTGCGCGCGAAGACGGTTTTCGAAATCCTTCAGCATGTAGTCGGTTTCGGTCTCGATCATTGCTTCCGGAATTTC
The DNA here is from genome assembly GCF_003583765.1 of Paenibacillus nanensis. Classification (GTDB taxonomy): domain Bacteria; phylum Bacillota; class Bacilli; order Paenibacillales; family Paenibacillaceae; genus Pristimantibacillus; species Pristimantibacillus nanensis. The sequence continues at coordinate 62,609 of NZ_QXQA01000014.1, read as the reverse complement.
AACTTCAGCATTTGCAGTCGCCTTGTCGACAACAGCGACTTCGCGTGCTTGCTCGGCTTCTTTTTCCTTGCGCTCTTTCAGCTTAGCAGACAGGTCTTGCTTATACTCTTCCAGCGTGTCGAATTCGCTGACGTCTTTGGCGAACTCGTCATCCAGCGCAGGAAGCGATTTACGCTTCAACTCATGCAGCTTCACTTTGAATACCGCAGGCTTGCCAGCCAGATGCTCAGCGTGGTAGCTCTCCGGGAATGTTACTTCTACGTCTTTGAAGTCGCCCAGTTCCATACCCACAACTTGCTCCTCGAAGCCAGGGATGAACGAACCGGAGCCCAGCTCCAAGGAATAACGCTCAGCCTTGCCGCCTTCGAATTGCTCGCCGTCAACATAACCGTCGAAATCGATGACAGCAATGTCGCCTTCTTGCGCCGGACCTTCTTCAACGACGGTCAGCTCAGCATGGCGCTGTTGCAGACGGTTAAGCTCCGCGTTGATTTCTTCTTCCGTAACCTCAACCGCAGGGCTTTCCACTTCAAGGCCTTTGTACTCGCCAAGCTTCACTTCCGGCTTAACGGTAACCTTTGCTTTGAATTTGAAAGATTGACCTTTTGCAAATTGCGTTACGTCGATTTCAGGACGGTCAACCGGCTGAATATCGTTTTCTCTTACCGCCTCGGAGTAAGCTTCCGGCAGCAGGATGTCGATTGCGTCCTGATACAGGCTCTCCACGCCAAAGCGGGATTCAAAAATGCCGCGCGGCACTTTGCCTTTGCGGAAGCCCGGAACGTTAACCTTAGCCGCAACTTTCTTAAAGGCTTGGTCAAGCGCTGCCGATACTTTTTCCGCATCAACCTCAACATCGATCGAAACGATGTTCTTGTCTATTTTTTCCCAAGTAGCTTTCATTTTATGCCTTCCCCTCCAAAAATGCGCTTGCATCTCTTGTTTTCACGTTACATAAACCATTCTAGTATAATCAAGTTGGACGAGCTTTTCAAGGCTCGCTTTCGCCGCCTCCCGACTGCAGCAGCATGGCAATGCTCCTGAGCGTTCTGCAGGCTTGTTCGTAGCGGAACCTTATGCTGTCCGTAATGCCGTATGTATCGCGTATATCATCATCGTTCGCCGTTCCGTAGACCGTTAAATTCAGCGTCAAATGCAAAGCTGCGGCGAAACAATCCACCGTCTCCTCGCTGTCGTCAAGCATCCAGCGGTAGGCGGCCGTCCCATACAAATATTGCAGGCTCTCTTTCCAAAGCTCTCTGGCAAAATGAGGAAGTGTCGGATCATCGATCTCTACGACGGACTCGGTCCTCTCCTGAATGCGCGTAATCGGCTCCGGAAATTGGTCGATGGACAGAGGCGTTTCCTCGATTTCCAGCTCTACGCGTTCGTCCAGCCGGTTTAAGGCAATCCTTCCGGTTGCGCCCCTCTTGCGTAAGCATTGCAGCGCTTTGAACTGCACCAAAGGATGAACCGGATCACGCTGCAGCCATTCCTTGATCATGTCTGTAACTTGGTCGTCTTCGATATAGGCGGCTCTCTCGAGAGCCAGCATTTGTTGGTCCATCATCGGATGATGCTGCATAATATACATCACTTGATTGATATAAGCTTCATCCTGATGCGGAGGCTTCAGCAGCTGCTCCCGGATCGACGCTTCGTCGTCCATATCCTTGCTTTCTTCTTCCGTTTCGATGCCTTCGCCGTCCGGAAAAGCCATCTCTAGCCAGCCGAGCAGGCTTTCCCACTCTTCATAATGCCGCTTCTCCTGGCCTTGGCACTGCAGCAGAAAACGAAGAAGATTTTTCGCGTCCCGGTATTGCTCCGCCTCAAGCATGCGAGTTAACTGAATTTGGTATTGATCCAGCATGCTGGGGAATAAATAGACATTGTCCTTCCCCTCGGTCCGAGTGTCTTCAGGAGTCATTATGTTTTCACCGCCTTCGTGCAACTCCTGCAAAAGCTTAGGAATACACCCAATAATCTTGCGAACGATTATACCATGAGGCGGCACAATAAAAAAAGTTTCACATTTTTTGCGATTTTTTAAAAAGCCACTTGCAAAACGATTTATCTCCATGCTATAGTATTAATCACGCGTCCCAGTAGCTCAGTTGGATAGAGCACTCGCCTTCTAAGCGAGTTGTCGGGGGTTCGAATCCCTCCTGGGACGCCATTTACTTCCTGAAGATGAAGATCGATCCGATACATAAAACCTCCGAAGCCTTGATTTTGCCAGGCTCGGAGGTTTTTTTTGTTCTTTAAAGACGGGGTCAGCGAACTGCGCGATTTCTCTTCTGGAGACGAGGCTGCTTTACTTGTTCTCACCTGCTTTTTTCGAAATAGTTCCTCTTACCATGAGATTGCGCGCTTGGCATCCCATCTATGCATCAGGCAGGCGATGCGACCGACTCTGACGCACCGGTAACCGCTTTTTTCATCGTTATTGCACCACTCGACCGACTCTCCCGCACTAGGCGACATTTCTATCATTGCGCATTAATCTGCAAGCACCGCATCTGCAACTTTCCGAAAAGTTACCGCCACAAAATACCGTCATCGCTGCTACGAGCAGCTGCCCCGCCTCGCCCGGCAGCCACCCGGACATCCCGGTAAGGCAAGCCCTGCCCGTCACCGGTTCTGCAGAAGCAGCAGCACGATTTGCCGGGTGGTGGGCTGGAGGCTGCCGCCAAGGGGCTCGGCGCTTATCGTAATAATGTCCGCCGTGCGCAGCGTCTCCGTCTTCATGTGCAAATGTCCGCGTTCGCCGATCAGCTTCACGACCCCAAGCGAGTCGCTTCTGCCGCCGCCGACAGCCCACGCTTGATAGACCGTTTCGTTCAGCCCTTGCAAATGATCGATCAGCAGAAAAGCCTCGCTGCTGTCCCCGCTAAGCCACAGGTAGCCGTTCTCCGACCGGCCGTCCTGCGCGACGATGCGGTAGCGGGACGTATCCGCGGCCTGGACGATCTTAAGGGCACCCGGCTCCTGACGTTCCACATAGGTCAAATACGGCTCCTGCTCATGCTTAGACGTTACGTCAGGCACCCCGTTCATTACGATCGACAAAAGAATAATCGCCGCGGCAACCGGCAAAGCTCCGGCAAGCGCCCGCTTCCGCAGCCGCCGCAGCTTCCGCTTCATTCCGAGCCAGCGAACCTCTCGATCCAGCGACGCGCGCAGCCGAGGGGAAAGCGCAGCCGGCTCATGCGCCGGACCCAGGCTGACCGTCTCGTCAGCTAACAATTCACGCCATTCCCGCTTAACCGCAGCGCACGCCGCACATTCCGCCGCATGCCGCTCAAGCGTCTGCCGTCTCCATCCGTCCGCATTGCCCAGCAGCACATCGATCCAATCCTGCTCCGTGTAGCCCTTCGAGCAAGCGCCGCGCCCATCAGAACCATCTCCAATGCGATGCCTTGCCGTCACCACTCGCTTTCCCTCCTTCCGCCGTTGTCCGAGGCCCAGCCTCTTTTGGCTAAACCTTTACGCAAATTCCCGATCCCGTAACGAATCCACGATTTCACCGTTCCAAGCGGAACCTGCCATTCCTCGGCAAGTTCACGCTGCGATTTGTCGCCGAAATAAGCCGTTACCACCGCATTCCGCTGCGGCAGCGGCAGGTCATCAAGCGCCTCCCTTACTGCCAGCCTCTCCATCAAACCGATCGCCTTATCCTCGGGCGTTGTTTCGATTAGCAGCTCTCCATGCTCGGCACCACCCGAAGCGACCGTTCTTTGTTTTTTTCGAAGCCGGTCCAGACACCTGCTCTTTGTCATGACCGCCAGCCAGGCTTCGATCGAGCCTTTGGCCGGCTCATAGCGGTCTCCCTTCCGGAGCGCCTCCAAAAAAATATCATGACAAACATCCTCAGCCTCCATCCTGTCGCCAAGCATCCGGAGCGCGACGCGGAGCACCAAGGGCGCATACCGGGTATAAAATTGATCAAAAGCAACACTCGACCCTTCGCACATCTCCCGCAGCACCGAGGCCATCCTCTCATTCGAAAGAATGTCGTCATAGGCCCCGTTCTCCTTCTCTTGACGCACAAGAATCTCCCTCCTGAATGTGTCATTCATTTTTTATTTATCAAAAAAATCGCCGATTGAAAACTCCAAAAAAAAATTTTTAGAGCTTGATAAATCCATTTCGGTTTCTGGCGCGTACTCCTTTTGAAAAGGCGCGCCAACGCCAATAAAGAGACCATTCAGGGAGGTTGATCATCATGCGCAAAGCATGCCGCCAGGCAGGCATCCTGGCTCTGATTTTCGCCATTCTGTGGACGGGAGGCAGCTGGCTTAAGCCCGAAGCCGTTCATGCGGCAGGGCCGCTCGAGCTGTATACCCCTTATACGGCCGTCGACGCGGCGCCGGGGGAATCCGTCAACTATACGATCGATGTGATAAATAACGGCGAAGGAATCGTCGCCGCCAATATCGGGTTCGAAAACGCAAAAACGCCTTGGACCTACGAGCTGACGGCGGGAGGACGCGCCGTCAAGCAGCTTGCCGTCAGGCCGGACGGCACGCAATCGCTCAGTCTTCGACTGGACGTTCCGCTTGAGATCGACAAGGGTGAATACAGCTTTGCCGTAACAGCGGGCGACGCAAGACTTCCTCTGCGCGTTTTTATTGCGGAGAAAGGCACCTTTACTTCGAAGCTCGAGATGGAACAGGCTAACATTCAAGGCCACTCGGACTCTAACTTTACGTTCTCGGCTACGTTAACCAACCAAACGGCTGAAGAGCAAACCTATGCCCTGGCCGCGGCGCCGGATACAGGCTGGGAGGTGCGGTTCAATTCAGGAGGAAGCGGCGTAACGTCGGTGACGGTTGAGCCGAACGCGTCGCAGACCTTGTCGATCGAGGTGCTTCCGCCGGATCAAGTAGCCGCAGGCTCATACAAAATCCCGATCATGGCTTCCAATACCAATACGAAAGCGGAGGCCGAGCTTGAAGCTGTAATAACGGGAAGCTACGGCATCGGGCTGACAACCGCCGACGAGCGGCTTAACGCTACAGTGAAAGCCGGCGGCACGAAATCGCTGCAGCTTACGGTGACGAACACCGGCACCGCCAAGCTGGAAGATATCAGCATGAACGCCCAGACGCCGACCGATTGGGAAGTCACCTTCGAGCCCAAAACGATCCGATCCCTGGAGCCGGGCAAAACCGCCAGCGTGCAAGCCGTCATCCGCTCCGCCGAGGATTCGCTGCCAGGGGATTACGCGCTGAATCTGCAAGCGCAATCCGCTCAGAAATCGGCTGACGCCGCGATTCGAGTCGCCGTTAAATCGTCCTCGCTTTGGGGCTACATCGGACTCCTTATCATTGTGGGCGTCGCCGCCGGCGTATACTGGCTGTTCCGGAAATACGGGAGGCGTTAATCGTGGCTCCGCATATCGAGAACGCAGAACTGGCAGTGGAGTTGTCGGGACTTTCCAAAGCCTACGGCGACCATCTCGCCGTCAATAAATTGGATTTGACCATTCCGAAGGGCGAAATTTTCGGCTTGCTCGGTCCTAACGGCGCGGGTAAAACGACGACGATCCTCATGATGCTTGGCTTAACGGAGCCAACAAGCGGCGTCGTGCGCGTGCTCGGGCTCGATCCGGCGCGGAACGCGCTGGAAATCAAACGGAGAGTTGGCTATATGCCCGATGATCTGGGCTTCTATGAGGACCGTAGCGGCTTGGACAATCTCATCTATACCGCCAGATTGAACGGCCTCTCCGGGGAGGCCGCGAGAGAAAGCGCGAAGCGCCTGCTGGAGAGAGTCGGCTTGTCCGCCGCCGGCGGCAAAAAAGTCGGCGCTTATTCCCGAGGCATGCGCCAACGGCTTGGGCTCGCGGACGTGCTGATCAAGCGGCCCGAAATGATTATTTTGGACGAACCGACGCTTGGTATCGACCCGAAAGGGGTATCCGAGCTTCTGGAGCTGATCACGCGGTTAAGCAAAGAAGAAGGGATAACCGTGCTGCTCTCGTCCCATCATCTTCAGCAAGTCCAGCAAATTTGCGACAGGGTTGGCCTCTTTGTAAGCGGCAGGCTCGTTGCCTGCGGGGGGCTGGAGGAGCTGTCCAAGTCGCTGGAAGAGCAGCATGCCGTTATCGTCGAAGTGGAGGTCGACGGATGGACCGAGGAGCTGCGCCGCGAGCTTGAAGCGCTGGAAGGCGTCGCGTCTATTAGACATGTGGCGGAGCATCCGAACGGGCGGCAGACTGCCGCCGAGGTGGCGTGCAGCTCCGATCTGACGGCGAAGATCGCCGGTGCGGTCGTGGCGAAAGGCGCCGGCCTTCTCGGCATTCGGAGGCGGTCGTACAGCCTGGACGACGTCTATCGCCGTTATTTCGAAGGAGGCGACACTTATGGACATTAAAGCTTTACGGACTAAACTGTCGGGGACGATAACCTCCGCATTCCAAACCTATGCCAAAAAAGAGGAGAAGCCCGCTTCTTCGTCATCCGCCTTCTGGATTATGGTGCAGAAGGAATTCGGCGACCACATCCGCAGCTGGCGGTTTGCGATATTGATGGGCATTATTCTGCTCGCTTGCATCGGCTCCGTCTATTCGGCGGTAACGGCGCTGCGCAGCGGCAGCGCCGCCGAACAAGCGGAGGAAGGCTTCCGGTTTCTTCAAGTCTTTACGCTTTCGGACGGAACGCTCCCCAGCTTTATCTCCTTCGTCACGTTTCTGGGGCCGCTGATGGGCATCGCGTTGGGCTTCGACGCCATTAATACGGAACGAAGCAAAGGCACGCTGAGCAGACTCGTCTCTCAGCCGATATACCGGGATGACATTTTGAAAGCGAAATTCGTCTCCACCCTGCTGGTTATAGCCGTCGCGATCCTCGCGCTTGGGCTGCTTGTGATGGGGCTCAGCTTAATCGTCATCGGCTATCCTCCTACGGCGGAGGAAGTGTGGCGGGTGCTTCTGTTCCTGCTTACGGCGATCGTGTACGTCGGTTTTTGGCTGAACCTCTCCATTCTGTTCTCCGTGCGGTTCCGCCAAGCGACCACTTCGGCGCTTGCCGGCATTTCGCTTTGGATTTTCTTCTCGGTGTTCTACAGCATGATCCTGAATCTCATCGCCAAAGGCGCCGCGCCCTCTTCAACTGCCGGAACGGAGGAAGTGATGGACTACCAGCGGCTGATGATGATGCTTAATCGCCTCTCCCCTTCCGAGCTGTTCAACGAGGCGAATATGACGCTTCTAATGCCGAGCGTCCGCTCGCTCGGACCGCTTACGATGGAGCAGGTCGTCGGCGCATTGCCGAGCCCGCTTCCGCTGGGGCAAAGCCTTCTCCTCGTCTGGCCGCAGCTGACCGGCATGATCGCCGCAACGATGATCTGCTTCGGCTTGTCGTACCTGCTCTTCATGCGGCAGGAAATTCGTTCCCGTTCGTAAACGGGAAGCTTCGCAAATCAAAAAACAACCGGTCTTGGCACAAAGCCTTGACCGGTTGTTTCTTTTGTTTAACGGGCAGCAAACTCTTGCAGCTGCGCCACCTTTTCTTCCGTTAATTCGCCGCTGTTGTCGAAAATAAGGATATGGCTTTGCGGAATATCCCAATTAATCTCCGGCACAAAATCGACCCGCTTTTGGAAGTCGCTCCAATGCTCCAGCTTCCATTGGTCGCGCTCGGTCTGTCTGCCGACGATGCGGTCCTTCTGCAGCTCCATGTTCTGCAGCGTCACGACGATTACTTTGACATCAACCTGGTCTTTCGTGAGGCCTGCGGCAGCAATAACCTCTTCGATCCACTGCTTATTTTTCAGCTCGGCGGTAAAAGGAGAAATCATAAAGACGTTTTGGCCAGCCGCCAAATTTTCAATGCACACATCTTTAGCGGTATCATATTCGAGATCGCGCAAATTCGCTTTGTAGAAGTCAGAGTCGCGGTCGTTTTTGTCGAGCCCCTTCATTTCCAGAATCGCTTCCACAAACCGTCCCCCGATCGTATCGCGATCAAGAAAAGCAGCCGGCATGACCGCGCTAAGCTTTTTGGCAACCGTCGTTTTCCCCGTTCCGGCTACTCCTACAAAAAATATCAGCTTCTGCATCGTAGACGCCCCCATAAACGTTTTGGACAAATTATACCATGAATTGCCGCGAAAAAAAGTTTTCCGCATGAAAAGATCGGCCATAGCTCCTTCGTAGCCTAAAGCCGATCCCGCGGAAGCTTATGATTCTTGAAATAAGGAACGGATGCGCTCCCTGACCCCTTCCATCGCCAGGACCCGGTCCCCGAACCGCTGCAGCGCGCTGTGATCCGACTCCGGTGAAGAAGCCGCGTCGTCCGTAATGGCTTTGAAGGCTTGATGCATATTATTGTCAAACCAATCGATATCCGTGTCCGCATCATTGCGCAGCACTTCCTTTAACGCCGGCTCGCTGCCAACGCTTGTGAAATAGGCTAACACAACAGGCGCCTTGGCGTCGTCCGTCCGCACCTCCACCTCAGCGCACGCGGCCCCGGCGCGATCAACCATTCCTCTTACATGAGCATCAAGCGGATTCATCGCATTGCTCCTCTCTTACAAAATGCCCATCGTTTCAATATGGCGTCTCGTCTCTCCCGTTCCGCACTCGTAAAGCAGCCGGTAGATTTGGCTGACGAGCTCATCCGAACCGCTGTTCAGCGATTCGTCATGGTTCGTCTCATAAGGCGTTGTTGCAAAATGTCCGATCTCCGCCTCATCCATCGACGAAAGCTCCTCGAACAGCTCGCGCAAGCGGGCGACTTCTTCGTCATTCGCGTCAATGGCCAGCTCATAAGCCGCCGCTTCGGGGTCGGCTAGTATTTGCCCCGCCTGAACCGATACGTAAAACCGCTTCCGTCCTCCATTGACATAGGTTTGGCTGTCATTCTCCATCGTTCGTTATCCCTTCCTTCCGTCTTCGAAATGCGACTCAAGCCTTTCACCTCCACTAGGTTCCCCCGTCGGACAGACATTTTATCCCTTTTTTCAGCATATAACTGTTATTATCGCGACTGGAGTCCAGCAAAGAGAGGAATGAGAAACATGTGCGGAATTACCGGCTGGATTGATTGGAACAGTGACCTGACCAAAGAAAGCGACAATCTGGAGAGAATGACAGACACGCTCGCCCCCCGCGGCCCGGACGCTGCGGGAACTTGGATATCGGCGCACTGTGCGCTCGGCCACCGCCGTCTCTCGGTCATGGACCCGGAGAACGGCGCCCAGCCTATGATTCGTTACACCGGCGACGACAAATATGTAGTCGTCTATAACGGCGAGCTTTATAACGCGCCCGAGCTGAAGAGAGAGCTTGAGAGCCGCGGCCGAACCTTTACGACAACATGCGACACGGAGGTGCTGCTGGTCGCCTTTATGGAGTGGGGCCGCGCATGCGTGGAACGGTTCAACGGCATATTCGCTTTTGCGATATGGGATGTTACAGCCCAAGAACTGTTCCTGGCAAGAGACCGGCTCGGCGTCAAGCCGTTGTTCTTTTACCGAAAGGACGGCTTGTTCATCTTCGGCTCCGAGCCGAAATGCATTCTGGAGCATTCCGCAGTGAAAGCCGAAGTCGGAGCAGAGGGACTCGCTGAAATTTTCATCATCGGTCCCGCGAGAACACCGGGCCACGGTGTATACAATAACATGAGCGAGCTCCGGCCCGGACAATGCATGGTGGTCAATCACGCCGGAGTCAAAACCATTACCTACTGGCAGCTTCGCAGCCAGACGCATGAACATACCGTGGAGGAAACGGCTGAACATGTCAGAGAGCTGCTGAAAGACACCGTCGAACGCCAGCTCATCTCCGATGTGCCGGTCTGTACGCTGCTGTCCGGAGGACTCGACTCCAGCGCTTTGACGACGATTGCGGTGGAGTATTACAAAGAAACGGGGCAAGGCAACGTCCATACGTATTCTGTCGATTACCGCGATAACGACAAGCATTTTAAGGCGCACGCGTTCCAGCCGAACAGCGACGCGCCGTGGATCGAGCGTATGACCTCCCATCTCGGCACCGTACACCACCCGATTCAATTCGATACGCCGGAGCTTGTCGCCACTCTCTATAACGCGACGCTGGCGCGGGATTTGCCGGGAATGGCCGATGTTGACGCCTCCCTGCTGCTGTTCTGCCACGAGATCAAAAAGGGAGCGACTGTCGCGATTTCTGGGGAAGCCGCGGACGAAATATTCGGCGGGTACCCTTGGTTTCACCGCGATGAGGCGCTGAACGCCGACACGTTCCCCTGGTCGCTGGCAACGGCGATGCGGGCGGATTTGTTGTCCCCGGACATCGCGGCATGGATTAAGCCGGAGGAGTATATCGGAGACCGATACGCGGACGCCGTCGCGGAGGTGCCGCACTTGGACGGAGAGGATGAGCAGCGCAGACGGATGCGCCGCATGTCCTACCTGAACATTACCCGCTTCATGCCTACTCTCCTCGACCGCAAGGACCGGATGAGTATGGCGGCGGGCCTTGAAGTCCGCGTTCCGTTCTGCGACCACCGTCTCGTCGAATATGTATTCAACATTCCTTGGGAGATCAAGACGGCGGGCGACCGCGAAAAAGGCATTTTGCGCAAGGCGCTGCAAGGCGTTTTGCCGGATGACGTGCTGTGGCGCAAGAAGAGTCCGTATCCGAAAACGCATAACCCGAACTATTTGACCGCAGTCCGAGGTCTGCTTCTGGACGTCTTGAACGACCCAAGCTCGCCTCTGCTGCCCCTCATTAACGTGAAAAAAGTCCGTGAGCTCGCGGAAGCCGATTCCGCAAGCTCCAACATCCCTTGGTTCGGCCAGCTGATGTCGGGCCCGCAATTGTTCGCTTATCTGTATCAGGTTAATGTGTGGCTGAAAGAATACAAGGTTTCGATTGGCTAACGAACGGGAACCGTCCGCGGTTCAAGATAAAGCCGCCTTTTCAAGACGCTTGTCTTGGGGGGCGGTTTTCTTGTAATTGCGCTATTCGTACGCAACTACTCTTTTTATATTGACGTTTATTATTGAGTGGGGAAGATGTTGTATTTGGAGGCGTACGTGGGGATTCCACAGTGGAACTCGCCGCTGCAAGGACGGCAAAAAAGAAATAGCGACAAAAGTGCACCTATTCAAAGAAATACAAAGCGTTTTGCCGGAAATAAGGACAAAAGTACCCCTATTCCTTCGCTTTACCGTTTTTTCTGTTAGGGCGCAAACGAATAGGTGTATTTTTGTCGCTATTCCTTAACTACAGCTTCATTTCGATGAAAATAAGTGCATTTTTGTCGCTAATAGTTGGAGGCTGGACGCCGCGGCGCTTCGTAGGATAGAGCCCGCTGTGTAGACCGGCGCGCCTCTACCGCTCCAGCTTAACAAGCAGAGTCTTCAGCCACGCGGCGCTTCGTAGGGCAGAGCCCGCTGTGTAGACCGGAGCGCTTCTACCGCTCCAGCTTAACGAGCAAAGCCTTCAGCGCCTCGCCGCGGTGGCTGATGGCGCCTTTCTCCTCTTTGGTCAGCTCCGCTATGCCTCTGCCCAGCTGCGGCAGCCAGAACAGCGGATCGTAGCCGAAGCCGCCGTCGCCGTGCGGACGGTCCGTAATGACGCCGTCCACCGTTCCTTCGGCCTCCACAAACTCGCCCGTCGCAGGATCGTAAAGCGCAAGCGCGCAAACGAATTGCGCGCGGCTCAGCAGCTTGGAGCCGTCCGGCAGTTCTTCCCCGAGCGTCGCGCCAATACCGCTTAGCTCCCTTAGCAGCTTCGCGTTATTATCGCTGTCGGTCGCGCCTTCTCCTGCGTAACGGGCGGAATAAACGCCCGGCCTGCCTCCAAGCGCTTCTACGCGCAGCCCCGAATCGTCCGCCAGAGCGGGAACGCCGAGCGCGTCCCCCGCCGCCTTCGCTTTGATCCGGGCATTCGCCGCGAACGTGTCCCCGTCCTCCGGAATATCCGGTATTTCCGGATAGTCAAGCAGGCTGGATACGCCTTTGCCCAGCTTTTCCAGCGCGTGGGCGAACTCCTTCACTTTGCCTTTATTTTTCGTCGCTACGACGATAACGGATTGTCCCGATAACACATTCCCTGCCATATCGTTATCCCCCGATGCGCGAAGCGGATTCTCCGAGCGCTTCCTTCTGCTTCCCGATCAGCTCCGCAATGCCCGACTCGGCAAGCGCCAGCAGCTGGTTCAGCTCTTCGCGCGAGAACGGAGATTCTTCTCCCGTTCCTTGCACTTCAACGAACTTCCCTTGCCCGGTCATGACAACGTTCATGTCGACCTTCGCCTTGGAATCCTCTTCGTAGTTCAGATCAAGCATCGCTTTCTCCTGGATAACGCCAACGCTGACGGAGGCCAAATAATCGCGAATCGGATATTTATTGAACGAGACCGTTTTGGACAGATGTTCAACCGCAAGCGTAAGCGCGACGAAAGCGCCCGTAATCGATGTGGTGCGCGTGCCCCCGTCCGCTTGTATAACGTCGCAGTCCAGCGTAATCGTCCGCTCGCCCAGCGCGCTCAAATCAACGACGGAGCGAAGCGCTCTGCCGATCAGACGCTGAATTTCCATCGTGCGTCCGGTCAGCTTGCCTTTGGCGGCTTCGCGCTGGTTGCGGGAATGCGTCGCGCGCGGCAGCATCGCGTATTCCGCGGTCACCCAGCCTTTGCCTTGTCCCTTCATAAAAGGCGGAACGCGTTCCTCGACGGTGGCCGTACAGATCACTTTTGTATCTCCGACCTCAATCAGAACCGAGCCCTCCGCGTGTTTATTTACATTTGTCGTTATTTTGACCGGCCGAAGCTGATTCGGTTCGCGACTGTCATTTCTCATCATTGAATGCCTCCTGAACGTTACTTGCCATTTTAACCCTTCCTATTTTAGCAAAGTGAAAGCCGGAATGCATCTAAAGCCGCCCCGCCCTGAAGCGAAAAGAAAAAAGAACGAGCCGGACGTATGCCCGATTCGTTCTTCCCTTCCCGCTTGGCAGCTTCGTTCTTAAGATTTAAGAGCGTTGACATGATGCGGTCTGCCAACCGGCTCGCTGTACGATTTGTTCGCATCGTCCGTCAGATTTGTGTCGCCGTTGATGCTGATTTGCACCTCGGATGCGCCTGTGTTTTCGGTCAGGGACAGCACGATCGACTCCAGCATCTCCGCCGGGATCACTTGGCCTGGCTCATACGCCGGGTCCTCCAGGTCGATTTTGACAACGCCGTCCTCCAGCTTCTCGATGCTGGCCACCTCTACATCCGGCAAAATGAGGCCCGTGAGCTTTTTCTTATCGAGAGGCCCTTGAATCAGCTGCTCGATCGCCGCATGCTCCTTCGAATCGGAACGGTCGATCAGCCGTGTGACAGGCACGTAGTACGGCTCTTCGTTAACCGTTTGCGCCGCGAAATAGAGCGTTACCGGCGAAGAATTCGCCACGTTGACCCCTTCTCCGTATTCGATATTGATGCCGATATCACGAGTCAGCGCGCCTTGGATCGGGAATCCTGCAAGCGGCATCTCTTGAAGCGGCTGGCCTGCTACGGACAGCTCAACGCCCTCGATACCAGGCATCGCTGTGAGCGTCCATGTAATCGATTCTACGATCGCGCGCTCGTCCTGCTCGTTATAGTCATTGAAATCGGCGGAAAGATCAACCTTCGCGACCTTCCGCTCATTGTCGTACGAATAAGAAAGCACTTGCGTGCCTTGCGGAATAAGCGGACGGAATTGTTCCGGCAGGAGCGAAGCGTACGCCCCGTTCTCCACCATAATCTCAAGCGCTTTCTGGGCAGCCGTCTCATTCTCGGCAAGCGTATACGGCACCGCGACCGGCGCCAGGTAGCCGTTGCCATCCTGCAAATACACGGTCAATCTCGATTCTTGCTCCCCTTCCAGTACAGCCTGTCCGGTCGGCTCGCCATCAATGCCGTCCGTTTCCTCCACCTGCTGCGGCGGATCGATCGATTTGCTCGTTTGCTGCGAGAACAATCCGCACCCCGTGGTTATGACGGGCAGCGCGATGAGCGCGACGTATGCGGTATTGCGGATCCAATTTTTTTGAATCATTTTGATAATTCCTCCCCAATCGGTTTTTGGCCTGACGGCAACTTTGTACAACTCCTTATTTGTAGTAATATGTATACGAGCCCTTCCCTGTTTTAGACCAGTTTTGTCCAAAAATCGCAAGGGGGAACAAGAATGAGCGACAATCCCGAAAAATACAGCTTGAACAGCGGCAAAGTAGCTTCCGCGACGCAGGAATGGCTTGCCAAACGAGGCGTTACGAGAGAGGCGATCGCCGAGCTCGTCCATTTCCTGCAGAAGGATTATTTCCCGGATTTGACGCAGGAGGACTGCATGGTGCATGTCGATGCCGTCTTGTCCAAACGCGAGGTGCAGAATGCGGTGCTGACCGGCATTCAGCTCGATATTTTGGCGGAGGAAGGCAAGCTGCTGGCACCGCTGCAGGACATGATCAAGCATGATGAGAGCCTGTATGGCTGCGACGAAATATTGGCGCTTTCGATCGTCAATGTGTACGGAAGCATCGGCTTCACCAATTTCGGTTATATCGACAAGATGAAGCCAGGCATCCTTGTGAAGCTCAACAGCAAAGACGACGGGGAGATCCATACGTTCCTGGACGATATCGTCGGCGCGATTGCGGCATCGGCCGCAAGCCGGATCGCCCACCGCAAGCAAGCGGAGCGCGAAGGCGTTACGACGCCCCCGCTCGACTAAAACAAGGACGCAAAAAGCCTCGCAGACCCCAATCGGTCCGCGAGGCTTCTCTTTAAAATTTATCTCCAGCCCAGCTTCATGAGCACGTCTCCGATTAATCCTTCCAGCTGGTGACGTCCCGTTTCCGTATTGTGCATAAGCACAATCCCTTCTCCCTTCGCCGGGTGAAAAACAAGCATGCTTTGGAAGCCGACTCCCCAGCCATAAGACGCCGCTTGTATGTCATCCTTCGCCTGGCCGAGAAACAATCCCAGCCCCGCAAAATTGCTGTTCCCCTGCGGCGTCAGCATTTGCTTGGCGCTTAACCGCGACAGTCCGAGCTTGCTCTCCCCTCTGTACGCCCTCATGATTTCAATCGAAAGCTTGGCCAGATCTGCCGGCGTCGACCATAATCCCGCCGCAGCCGGGAACGGATAAACAGGGAATCGCTCCCGCGTCCGAGCTCCGGACCGTTCATGCCCCGATGCGAAACGGTCCGCTGGCATTATCCTATCGGGGGAGCAATATAAGCTTTCCGTCATCCCGAGCGGCCCGAATACCGTTTCATCCATAACGGTCTCAAAAGTTTTGCCGCACCGATCCTCGATCGCTTGCTGAATGACGCAATACCCCGCATCCGAGTAACGAAAAGCAGTGCCGGGCGCCTCGGTCACCTGGACGGGGGCCGGATGATACCGGGTTCCGCCCGCAAGAATCTCAGCCATGGGTGGAAGCCTCTCGTCCTGCCGGTGAATATCGAAGCTTCCTTCCCGATCAACGATACCGGCCTGATGGCTAAGAAGGTCCATGAGCGAAGCTTCACGGCCTCCTAGGGACGAATGCATCGGCAGCTTCCATGCGGCTAAGTAGTCGTTGATTGGTCTATCCAATTGAAAAAGGCCCTGCTCGGCAAGCGCTAATACGAGCACAGCCGTCCCCAGCTTGCTGATCGAGCAGGCTGCAAATCTCGTATCGCGCCTAACCTCGCCCTCTTCGACTGCATCAAGCTTGCCAAGACAAACCGACTCCCGAAGCTCATCATTTCCCGTCATAACCGCGCTAAAGCCGATCACTTGATGATGCTTCATTCGTTCCGTAATAAATGCCGCCAATTCGCTCAATGCTCCACTCTCCTCTGAACCCCATCCGGCAATTGAATCCGCCAATTCCATATCCATTATAGAACATGCGTTCGCTTATGAGAAGGGGTAATGCGAAGATTATTCCGCTTGCCGAAGCAGCGGCTTGTTCGGGAGGTAATGGAGGGAACGGACGAACCGGATCGTCTTCGTCTTCGCGCGCATGACGATGGAATGGGTCTCTGCCCGTTCATCCGGAAAGTAACGCACCCCGCCAAGGAATTCGCCTGGCGTTACGCCGGTAGCCGCGAAGATGACATCCTCCGTGCCGACCATATCCTCCATCGTGAGAACACGATACGGATCCGCAATTCCCATGCCGATGCAGCGCTCGTATTCCGATGCGTCCGCGGGCATCAGCCTTCCTTGCAGCTCGCCGCCCATACACTTGAGCGCAGCCGCAGCCAATACGCCCTCCGGCGCTCCGCCGGAGCCGACATACAAGTCAATGCCCGCCTCAGGGAATGCCGGGGCCATGGCGCCGGCCACATCGCCGTCCGACAAAAATTTGATGCGGACGCCAACCTTGCGCAGCGTCTTCACCAGCGACTCATGACGCGTTCGATCCAGGATCATAACGGTTAAATCGGCTACCTTCTTGCCAAGCGCGTCCGCGGCTTTCCGCAGCGTCGTCTCCATCGGATCCGTAATGCTCAGCTTCCCGACAAGCGAGGGACCGTACGACAGCTTCTCCATATACATATCCGGCGCATGGAGGAGCTGGCCTTTGCCGGCGACGGCAATGACGGAGAGCGCATTGTTCAGCCCTTTGGCAACGATCTCCGTTCCTTCCAACGGATCGACGGCCACATCCACCTCAGGGCCGTTCATGCTGCCGACCTGCTCTCCGATATATAGCATCGGCGCCTCGTCCATTTCCCCTTCCCCAATAACGACCGTGCCTCGAATGGATACGGAATCAAACATCGCGCGCATCGCTGACGTAGCTGCGCCGTCGGCGCCGTTTTTATCCCCGCGTCCCATCCATGGCGCCGACGCCAATGCGGCCAGCTCCGTTACCCGTACGATCTCTAAAGCAAGTTCTCTCTCCATTGTCCTTCTCCCTCTCCTATTTGTTCGTCTAACTAAGATGAAATTAGTGCGTATTAATTCATTTAATATGTAACATATAATTAAATATGACGCAATATATAGGATGCATAATTCGCTATAATGAGTTCTAAACAAACAAATAAAATATCCTTATAGAAAGAAAACAGGCCGTCTATTCCTCGTCTTCAAGACAGGAGTAGACAGCCTGTTACTATGCTTATTTGTTATCGTTTCACGATTCTCTGTTGGGAGTCCGAATCATTCTCCCGAACCGTCCGCCCCGCCTGCTTCGATCAGCGTGCCGTACACTTCAACCTCCCACAAGGAGTAGCCGTACGGCGTGCCGCGCTCCGCACCCCATATTCGAATGTGGCGGGCATCCGCTCCATTCAGCGCAATCGTATCGATTCCGCCGTTCCCGTTCGCGTCGGCGTGGACATCAACCCAATCGCTTTCACCCGGCACCGATGCAGTGGAGACTTGCAGCTTGTAATTTTTCGCGAACGCGCCTTCCCAACGAAGAACGGCTTCCTCCAGTTCATACAAGCCGCCGAGGTCAACCGTCAGCCATTGCGGGTCGGCGAACTCGGATTCCCATCTTGTTCCCGTATTCCCATCAAAGGCTAGACCGGCCGAAGCTTTGCCGGTAGAGGCGTCCGCAGATCGGTTCAGCGCGATATTAGCAGCGGCCGTCTTCACTTCCTGCGTCACTTCGTTCAGCCCGTATCCCGTCGCCTCTATAGCGATCGCGTACGTTCCTTTGGACGGAAATACGCTTGCATCAAGCGTCAGACGGCCTGCTTCAAGGATGTACAGGTCCGAGCTGAC
Source organism: Paenibacillus nanensis (assembly GCF_003583765.1). Taxonomy (GTDB): domain Bacteria; phylum Bacillota; class Bacilli; order Paenibacillales; family Paenibacillaceae; genus Pristimantibacillus; species Pristimantibacillus nanensis. The sequence continues at coordinate 44,910 of NZ_QXQA01000014.1, read as the reverse complement.
CGGCGTTCCATTGACGCGGATGGATTGGACCGAAGAACGCCACGTCTCCGAATCCGGGAATGTGACCGTTATGCTCTGGCCAACCTTATTCTCGCTCGCGTCGGCCGTCAGGGCTGGAGGCGCGGCGACTTCGCGAATCGCAACGTTATCGATAAAGACGGCGTGCTCCGCGTCCGGCGTCTTCAGATCGCCATTGACGACATTGCCGAGCAGAAACTTCAGCGCAAGCGTGATGTCGCCGCCGGGACGAAGCACGGTTTTATGCGCGGCTTCGCTGTTCGAGCTTAAGTTGAACAGAACCTGCGCAGCTCCGTTATAGCCGCCAAGCTCGACCGCAATCGGGCGGTCGGCGGTGCTCCAAGCGTTGAAGCTAAGCTCATACATCCTGCCTGCTTTAAGCTCGATGCCGGATTGATTCAGCTGCGTCGACCAGCTGATTGGCACATTCCACTGCGGGTGCATACCGCCATGCCAATGAATGACGGCTTTGGCCGCTCCGTTCTCCGCAGTAACCGTCGAATCGCCGCCTTCGCCTTCCCATGTCTCCCAGCTAGCCAGTCCTTGAGTCATATCGCCGTTCAGCACAAGGTTGCCGTCGGCAGCCAGCATCTCTTGACGGACCGTTACGTCCGCGTACGCGTCCGCTTTAATCACAATCGCATAAATGCCTTCTTGCGGAAAAACCGTTCCAGCGATCGTGATATGCCCATCATTGACCGTATAATCGTCAGCCGCCAATTCGATATCATTGACCAGAACCCCTGAAATTGCGCTTGCCCAAGCCTCATGTGGCGAATAAGCCAGCTCGGCATCCGCTCCCGCGAAGTTGCCGTCTTCGTCAGGAATAACGGTCGCAGGACGTAATGCCGGCGCGTATTGCACGCTAAGCGTTACGTTATCGACGAAAATATCGTGAGCAGCCGAAACGCTGTTCGGCGTCTTGCCCATCATAAATTTGAGCGCCGTTGTTTCGTCGATCGGCATGCGGAACACAAAGGTATACCGCTTCGTCTCCGGCGTAACAGCCAGCGATCCCGAGAAAAATCTGCGTTCGTAAGCGCCGTTTTCAATCGATACCTCAATATCTCTTGCAACGCTTGACCGGACATCGAACGCCAGCTCATAACTCAATCCGCCTGTCAACTGAAGGCTGGACTGGTTCAGCATCACGTTCCAGCCTTCCGTGCCTACATTCGTGACATGAACTCTTGCCGCTCCGTCCTCCATGCCGAAAGCCGCCGCTCCGACTTGCGTGAACGGCTCCCAGCCATTTAAGCCGAAATAAAAATCGCCGTTTTTCACCGGGTACAAGTCAACGCCCGTGTAGTCAACGTTACGGTTCGATGTGCGGATCAGCTCCACATTGTCAAGCTGAACGTCTCCCGTCGCGCCGCCAAGCAGCACCTGCAGCTGCGCTTCCGGATCCGTAACGCCCTCCGGCATCGTAAACGTATGCGTGTAGCGTTCCTTCGTTGAACCGAGCTCTTCCGCAAAAGGTCCCGCATATACGGTACCGCCGTCTTTACTCGCCAATCGAACGGCCATCGAGCGCCCGGCTTCGCTCCATGCGTCAAAGCTTAGCTGGTACGTGTCGCTTTGCAGCAATTGAATACCCTTCTGCGTCAGCGTTATATCGCCGACGCCTGCTCCGCCGGATGTCACGTCCGCCGTCAGCCAGCGCTCATCCGGATCGACGGCCGCCGTTACCGCAGCTCCTTCCGCCGCATCGACATGCCAATATTTCATCCGGTCCATCGTGCCTAAATCGAAGGCCCCGTTGTAAACGTGGTTACCGTTATTAAGCGGGGACTTCGGATCATCCGGCGAGCTGAGCATATCGATCTCTTCAACCTTTACGTTGCCGATCCATACGTCGCTAATATTTTGACCCATGTTGAATTCTAACCGCGCCAGCGGGTTCGTGCTGCCCGTCATCTGGAAGCGGAACTCATAGGATTCGAGCGATTCCTTCAGCGCGACATTGAAGTTATCCGAATAAATCGCCCAGTTGCTGCTGGCGTCGCCGCCGAATTTGACGCTCATGCCGCGGCTCGCTTCCGCTTTCGCGTCGAAAGTAAGCTTGTAATAATGGCCTTTGGTCAGCGTCAAATATTGAATAAGCTGCAGCGCGTGAACCGCGTTCCCCCCTTCGGTCAACGAGAACTTGGCAAAGGTGCCGCCGTCAATCGTCTCGACGGATGCCGAACCTTTCCCGCCAAACTCATTGTCATGGAGGAAGTTCCAATACGTCATATTCATATCCGGAGCGGCTGCCGTTACATCCGTAATGCCCTCCGCGTAACCCGCATCATAGATTAGACTGCCGTTAACAGGCGGCTTGCCGTCCTGCGGAAAATCGTCTTTTACAAGAACCGGCTCGACCGGCTCCTTATACTCGCGCCCGGTCAACTCGTATACGCGAACATAATCGACTTCCATTGCCGCCGGGATTACGCCCGGGTCGGGCGCGCGTCCGCCGTCGTAATTGCCGCCGACAGCCAGATTCATGATGATGTAGAACTCCTTGTCAAAAGGCGCGGGAAAAGCGTATTTGTCCGGCTGGCCCGCTCCCCAGCTATGCCAGTCGTTAATCGTCTGATACAGATTGCCGTCCACATACCATCTCAGCTCGCCGGGCTCCCATTCCACGGAATACGTATGATAAGCCGTAAAGTCCTGTCCTTCCGGGAACTCGTAGCTGGAGCCTGTCAATTTATTATTCGGAGAGTTTTTCACATAATGGATTGTACCGTCCACCTCGTGCGGAAGTCTTCCGCGCGCTTCCATAATATCGATCTCGCCGGAAGAGGCCCATCCGCCGTATTCGGAATCCTTCGGCATCAGCCAGAACGCGGGCCATAAGCCCGTTCCGGCCGGCAGCTTCATTCTCGCCTCAAATTTTCCGTATTTTTTAGCGAAGGTCGGCGATGTCCACAAGCGGCCGGACGTATACGCTTTGCCGCCCATGCTTTCGTTTTTCGCTTCGATGACGAGTTTTCCGTCTTCGACCGATATATTGTTTTTCGAGTAATATTGGAGCTCGTTATTGCCCCAGTTGGCTACGCCATACTCGACGCCGGTGCCTTCCTGATAAGCCCATTTTTCGAGGTCGACCCCGTTCGTGTCAAGCCTAACGCCCGAACCGTCGAATTCATCGTTCCATACTAAAGTCCACATCGACTCGGTTACGATCTCCTGCGTCACCGCGGCAGGCTCGAAGCCTGCCGCCCGGATCGTAATCGTGTAGGTCCCCGCCTCGCCGAACACCTCGCCGTCTATCGACAGCTGCGTGGAAGCAGCCTCGTATTGGTCCGCAGTTAATAAGATATCATTCACAAAAACCTTATTGATGCCGGCTGCCCATGCCGCGTTTGGCGCGAACGTCAGCACGATCTCCCCGCCCACGACGTTATTGCTTGCGTCCGGCGAGACGACTGGAGGCGCAGTCAGGCCAATGTTATGGCCGGCTCGCGTCTTCTCCCCCGTCGCCTCCTGCGCGCCTTTCAGCTCGAACCGAACGTTGTCGATAAAAATGTCGTTGGCCGCTTCTGCATCGTCCGGCAGCTTGCCGAACAAAAACTTCAGGCTGACCGAATCATCCTTCGGCATCGTAAACTCGAAGCTGTAGGCCTGCGTATAGTCCTCAACCTTCAGCCTTTTATCCAAATAGCGGAAATAGGCTGTATTTTCGGCCGACAGATCCATGGAACGAGGCGTCGCGGCCCTCGCCACAAACGATACGATATACGTCTGGCCCTTCTTCAGATTTACTGCGGGCTGGGAGAGCACAATGTCCCAAGGATTTACGCCCGGGTGCTGAACGGATGCGCGAAGCCCGCCGTTTTCTTCAGCGAACACCGCTCTGGACGGCCCGTCGTATACTCCTTGCACGTGAGTCAGCCAATCCGTCATGCCGTTGTCGAAATAGCCATTGACCGCCAAGAACGCGTCCTTCCTCGCATCCTTGACTTCCACCTTCACATTATCGACCCAAACCTGATGCGGGACGGTAATCGAAGCAGCATCCGCCAGTTTGCCAAGCAGCATTTTAAAGGAAGCCGTCGCGTCCGCCGTTACTTCAAGCTCGTAGTTGAAGGTTTTCCAATTCTCCGTTAACGCCTCGCGTTTCGATAATAGTCTTGTCGCGCCGTTATTTATATCGAGCACGATTTCCGTCTCCCGGTTTAACGAAGCTTTCGCATCCAAGCTAATGACATAGGTTTGGCCTTTCTTGAGCGCAAAGTCCGTCTGCATCAGCATGACATCCCATGGATTGTTGCCGACGCTGGAAATATGGCCGACCATCGCTTCGTCCTGAACGCTGAAGCCGGTCACTTGGTCCCAGCCGTCGTACCGGCCTTGAACATGCTCGCTCCAGCTCGTTTTGCCGTTCGAGAAATCGCCGTTTTTAAGCGGGAATTGATCCGACAGCGGCAGCTCCCCGATATTGTTGTCGGTTGTGCGCACGAGCCGCACATCATCCACATAGACATCGCCGTTTGCGCCGCCTAAGAGGAACGCCAGCTGGCTGGATGCCCCTTCGCCGCCTTCAACCCAGAACGTCAAGGCGTGTTCTTCCATCTCCGTGCCGATCGTTACCGACTTCGCTTCAGCATAGACCGATCCGTCCTGCTTGCGCAGCTCCGCCGCGATCGTTTTTTCCCCGGACGCTCTTGCTTTAAAGGTCAATCGGTATTCATTGCCGTCAACCAGCGTAAGTCCCTTTTGCACCAGCGCAATATCGCTTGCGGATGAGCCTGGCGATGAAACGGCAACTTTAAGCTCCCTATCATCTTGGTCTACTGACCCTTGCGATGAAGCGTCGCCTTCGTTTTGCAGCTGCCAGTATGTCATCCGGTGCATGTAACCGAGGTCAAAGCTTCCGTTATAAACATGGTTGCCGTCTTCAAGCGGCTCTTTATCGACATTTTCGGCATAAGGATCCGGCGCCGTCGTTTCTTCAAGGCGCACGCTGCCGATCCATACCGGCTGCGTGCTGAGACCCATGTTAAATTCGAGGCGAGCCAGCGTGTCGGTTTCGCTTGCCATTTGGAACGTCATTTCATAGCTTTGCAGCTCGCTCGAAAGATTCGCCTGAAGACTGTCCGAGTAGACGGACCATCCGCGGCTTTCTCCGCCGCCAAGCTTAACGGTCATCGCACGATTCGCGTTCGATTTGGCGTCAAAGCTGAGTTTATACCATCTGCCTTTGCCAAGTGTCACGTTCTGGATCAGCTGCACGGCGTGCGCCGCGTTTCCGCCGTTTGTAATATCGGCTTTAAAGTAACGCGTCCCATCGATTACGTCGATGCTGTCTTCACCCGCTCCCCCGAAATCCGGTACGCGGACGAAGTTCCAGTAGTCCTCATTCAAAGCCCCTGCTGTCGTAATATCCGCAACGGGCTGCTGGAACGAAGTGTCATAAACAAAGCTGCCATTTATCGGCTCTTTATAATCCGCCGGATACGGCTCCGCGTCTATAACCGGCTCGACCGGCGTACGGTAAGGCTGGCCGTCAAGCTCGTAGACGCGGACGTAATCGACAACCATTTCGGCCGGAAGATCGGAATCTTTCGGCAATCTGCCGCCGTCGTAGTTGCCGCCTACCGCCAAGTTCAAAATCATATAGAAAGGCTTATCGAACGGTGCCGGATAAGCGTATTTCGCAGGCTGCCCCGCGCCCCAGCTATCCCAATTATTGATGGTCTGGTACAGCTCGCCGTCCACATACCACCGAATTTCACCCGGCTCCCACTCTACGCCGTACACGTGGAAGTCTGTAATATTTTCGCCTTCCTCGAAGCGGTACACATCGCCGGTCGCTTTATTGTTTGGCCAATTTCTGCCGAAGTGGATCGTTCCGCCGACCTCTTCCGGCAAACGGCCCCTTGCTTCCATAATGTCCAGCTCGCCGGATGCTGCCCAGGCGCCATATGCGCTGTCCTTCGGCATCATCCAAAATGCGGGCCATAGACCTTCGCCTTCGGGAAGCTTGATGCGGGCTTCGAATTTGCCATAGGTTTGGGAGAACGTCGGCTCCGTAAACAACCTGCCGGATGTGTACGACTTTCCTTCATGCGCCTCTTTCCTGGCGGTAATCGTTAACATTCCGTTCTCCACGGCAATATTCTCGGAACGGTAATATTGCTGCTCATTATTGCCCCAGCCGTCCAAGCCGTATTGAGCGCCCGTTCCGAGCTGATAGCCCCATTTGTCCTTATCGACGCCGTTCGGATCCAAATTGTCTCCCGATTTATCGAACTCGTCGCTCCAGACGAGCTTCCAATCGTCAGCGTCAGGCAGATCGGTTGGTCCCGGACTTGGAGTCGTCGTGGGAGCCGGCGTAATAACCGGACCGCTCGGCGCGCTTGGCGTAGGTGTCGGCGACGGAGAAACTCCAGTCACTTCAACTCCCGCCTCATTCAAAATCTCTTCGATGCTGCCCTTGGACCGCAGCGTACTGCCTTCCGCGCTTTCGAGGAAACGAAGCAGTTTAACGAACGCTCCTTCCTCCAATTCAATTATGGATTTATTCTCTACCGCCATCTCGGTTACGTTAGACTGCTCGCCAAGAACGACCCTTACGGTTCCCTCCAGACGGTTGACGATCAACGTGCCGATACGGGATTTAAGAATATGAACGCTTTCGCTGCCGCCCCCGTTAATGTGAAGAGCGCCAAGAACTTCGGAATCCGCAATCTCCACATCGCCTTCTCCGACGCCTGCCGTCACATACATATTTCCGTTTACAACGGCGTTTTCCAGCTTCACGCCTGCCGTGTTGACGACAAGATTGCCGTCCAGCTTCATATCTTTATACGTTCCCGGAGCTTGGATGACCTCGCCTGCCAATTCGCTGAGCAGGGCTACGGCTTCCGCGCGCGTAACCGGTTTAAGCGGCCTTAGTGTGCCGTCCGGATAGCCGTTCATGCTGCCGTCAGTGGTCAGCTTTGCAAGAGCGTTCTCGGCATAGGCATGCACCTCGTCCGCGTCCTTGTAGCGCGATAATGGAGAGGCCGACAGCTCCTTTTCCGAGGCCATCAGCTTAAACGCTCCGGCCACCATTTTCGCGGCGTCCTGTCTGCGGACATAAGCGCCGGGCTTGTACTGGCCGTCCGGATAACCGTTAATGATGCCGGCGCCCGCCGCCGCCGCAACATCGGCGTAATACCAAGCCGTCTCCGGCACGTCCGAAAAGGCGGGAGCCGCGCTGGCAGGATAACGGAATACGCTGTTGATTAAATGAGCGAATTGCGCCCGCGTAACCGGCTCATTCGGCCTAAGCGATCCGTCCGGATAACCGGCCATTAGCCCTTTTTCAACCCAATCCTTCATCGTCTCTATGCCCCAATGGCTTTCTTCCGCGACGCTCGCGGCCGTGCTTGAGGCATTTGCAGCCGCGCCATTCGCCCAGCCTGGCATCATGGAAAACAGCATCGATGCGACCAGTATCGCGGATAACCTTTTTTTCATCATACGTGCAGAACTCTCCCTTCCATTTATGAAAGCTGTCGACTTTTATCGAATGTAATCGTTTACATTGGCATAAAAAAAACGGCCCGCCTCTTAGAGTCCAATGTTGAAACTTTCAGTTGGCAGGCCGTTAAACCGTTTAGCCTTTATTTAGCTTTTTCGTACCATTCGTTAACTTCTTTCGTAATTTGCTCGCCGCCGGATTTCAGCCAGTTATCGACCATCGTGTCGAAGGAATCCAAAGGCTGTTGTCCATACACGATTTTGCTGTAGGTTTCGTTCAGCAGCTTGTTGAGCAATTCGTTTTTGCTTTGCATCGTTTCGGTCAGCGGTCCCATGTAGTAGTTCTTCATGCGGATATCCTTCTGATCCACAACGACCTTCATCGCGTCGATGTTTTCTTTGGTACGCGTATTAAACTCTTGCTTCTCGTACGGCGTTTCCGGCGCTGCGCCGCTTGCCAGCTTCACATGCGTATCCGCATACAAGGTCGGAATGCGCGCGCCTTCGTACGTGAGCGAGTAGAACAGCGGCGGCGCCGTTTGCTCCTTCAGACCAGGGAACAGCTCCGGATATTTCTTCGCGTCTGCCGTCAGCGTGCCGTCAGGGAGAAGCGCGTAGTCATAGCCTTCCGCGAAGCCGTTCGCGAATTCGCTGCCTGGCTGCGGATTCGCCGTGTTATCGAAGAACCAGTTGTAGTAGTGCAGAATCGCTTCCGGATGCTTGGAATCTTTGTTGATGAAGATATAACCGTTGGACGGCGGGTTGCCGCCTGCGGAACCGATTTTGCCGTCGTTGCCTGCAGGAACCGGATACGCTTTGAAAGTCGCGCCTGGAACGTTGGCTTGCAGATCCGGGAACGGCCATGCCGGCAGCCAGTTTGGTCCAAAAATAATACCTGCTTCGCCTTTCGTGAACAGCTCGGAGCCCGTTGTTTCGTCGAACAGTGCGGCATCCTGCGAAATGTAGCCTTTGTCCATCCATTCCTTCAGCTTAGCCAGCGCGTCTTTGGCAGCAGGGTTAATCGACCCGTGCTCCAGCTTGCCGTCTGCCGTCAAATTCCATTGACCTGGCATTGTGCCGTGCGCTCCGAATAAGAAGCCGATGTCCGTCATCCAGTTGTTAAAGCCGTTTTTAAAGCCCGTAGCCAGACCGATTGTATTCTTTTGACCGTCCTTGTCCGGGTCGCCGTTAACGAAAGCGTCCATTACCGCTTCCATTTCGGCAATCGTTTTAGGCGCCTCAAGACCTACGTTATCCAGCCAGTCTTGACGTACCCACATGACATGGTCGCCGTTGTACGCGTAGTCCAGAATCGGCAGCGCCATTTTTTGCCCGTCGCGGGTAATCGGCAACCAAATTGCCGGGTCCAGCTCGAGACCTTTCTTGTAAGTCTCATTCGCGTATTGGTCGACGAGATCCCCGACCGGCATGAACTGGCCGGAGTCGATCAGCATGTTAACCGTTTCCAAGTCGCCGCGGTATACGACGACGTCCGGCATTTTTTCGCCCGAAGAAAGCATCAGGCGCAGCTTTGTTTTATAAGCGTCATTCGTATTCGTTACTACCCAATTGTATTTCACTTCAATGCCGAGGCGTTCTTTGATCGTGCGGGAGAGCACGTTATCTTCAATGCTTTCGCCTTCCTTGAAGATTGCCGCGTTTTCGTTAAGACCCCATACGGTCGTCAGCGTGATCGGCGTCGTGTATTTGCCGTCTACGAAACCGTTATCGCCGCTTGGAGCCTCGGAAGCGCTGTTATTGCTTCCCGAGTTAGCCGAGCTGCTTGGCGCCGGTTCGTTGTTGCCGTTGCCGCCCGAGCATGCTGCGATTGCAACCGCAAAGGACAACGTCAACAGCAGTGATAGCCATTTTTTCATTTTGTTACCCCCTGTAAGTTAAATAATGTTATAAATAACGAATTTTTCATATTCGTTATAATGTAATCATAATTCCGTGCATGTACCATTGAAAGACCACTTTTTTGTCATTGATGCCATTTTGTCGCTTATTCTTTTACAGCTCCAAGTATAATTCCTTTTACGAAATAACGCTGCAAAAACGGGTAAACAAGCAGGATCGGCAGCGTGCCGATAAAGATTTGCGCCGACTTCACCGTGCGCTGCGAAATGTTTTTCAGCTCGTTGACATCGGGATTAATTTTATTGAAATCCTGTTGCACGATAACGGTTTGCAAAAAGGTAGATAATGGATATTTTCGGTAATCGGTAATATACAGCAAGCCGTCAAACCACGAATTCCAGTGCATCACCATCGTGAACAGCGAGATCGTCGCGATTGCAGGCATCGATACCGGCAAATAAATGCTGATTAACGTGCGGAATTGGCCGGCGCCGTCGATGAGCGACGCTTCCTCCAGCTCCTTCGGCACAGCGCGGAAAAAGTTCATCATCAGCACCATATTGAAGACATTAATCGCAAGCGGCAGCACGAGCGCCCACATCGTGTTCATCAGATCCAAGTTGCGGATCAGCATATAGGACGGCACGATTCCGCCGCTGAACAGCATCGTGAACAGGAAGTACCACATATAGATGGAGCGGCTGCGGAATCCTCTTCCTTCCTTGGATAGCGCGTAGCCCGCCAGCGTCATCAGCCCCATCCCGATCACCGTTCCGAGCACCGTCCGCTCTACGCCGACCCACAATGCGTTGTGGAAGTTATCATTATTAAGCGTTTTGCTGTAGGCCTCGAAATTAAAGCCGATCGGCCATAGTCCGACCAGGTTCGAGTTGGCCGGCGCGCTGGCGCTGAAGCTGACCGCAAGAATATGAATGAGCGGAAGTATGCAGGACACGCAGATGACGGCCAGCAGCGCATAATTGAATACGGAAAATAATTTATACCCTGTCGTCTTATAGTACATGCTTTTTCACCCTTTTTCTCTTGTCTCGTTTTAGAAAATGCGATATCCGGCAAATTTGTAAGCCAACCGGTACGCGATTACGATCAGAATCAAACCGATCACCGATTTGAACATGCCGACCGCCGTACCGAAGCTGTATTGTCCGTTCAAGATAGCCGTCCGGTATACGAACGTATCGATAATATCGCCCTTATCATAGACAAGCGAATTGTAAAGGTTGAAGATTTGGTCGAAGCCCCCGTTCAGGATGTTGCCCAGCGACAAGGTGCCCACCACGACAGCGATTGGAATCATCGCCGGCACCGTAATATGGATCGTCTGCTTCCAGCGGTTGGCCCCATCCACCTCGGCCGCCTCGTACAGCGCCGGATTGACGCCGGCCAGCGCGGCTAGAAATACGATCGTATTGAAGCCGAAGTTTTGCCAAATATCGCTCACGACGACTGTAAACCGGAACCAATCGCCGTCCGCCAGCCAAGGGATTGTCTCCACGCCCAGCGAGTTCAGCGTCGTGTTCACGATGCCTTTGCTGCCGAGCATATCGGTCAGAATCGCGCCGAGTATAACCCACGAGATAAAGTGCGGCAAATAAACAAGCGTCTGCACGACGCGCTTGAAAAACATTTTACGAATCTCGTTCAGCAATATAGCGAATACAAACGGCACAATTAAGCCAAACACGATTTTTAATCCGGAAATGACAAGCGTATTGACGATAACTTCCTTGCTGTCCGGGTATTCGAACATAAACCGGAAATGCTCCAGCCCGATAAATTTCGACCCGAATATTCCGTCGTAAGGCTTAAAGTCCTGAAACGCCATCACAAGTCCGCCCATCGGCACGTACGCAAAAATAAGCGTTACGATAGCCGCCGGCAGCAGCATGAGATGCAAAGGCCAAGTGCGACTGAACTTCTCTCTGTTCCGCTCTTTTTTATTTCGGCTGATTTGGCTTTGCTGCTGCAGCGGTTCGTTGATCGCACTCTCCACTGTGTTCCGCCCCTTTCCAAAAAATTGGTTTGTAATTTCGATTCTCTCCTGTAATATAATTCTATCAGCACTCTCTCCTAGGCTTATAGACCACGTTCTTTGGAACGATGCCAATTTCTTTGTCTCCTGCAGACGTTTATTACCACCGAGAGCGAGGAGTATCTATGCGGTTAAGAGAAAACACGTTCGCTAAAATTATGTCTCTTATTATTTTGCTATTAATTCCCATTATTTTATTGTATACGCTTTCTATTCGGACAAGCATTCAGGTCATCAAAGAAGAGATGCATTCGCTGAAGCAAAAGGATATTACCTATCTGGCAACCGAGATCGACCGGAGCGTAACGACGCTCACTTCTCTTGGCTTCCTGCTTAGCGAAGATATTCATATCCAGCAGCTGCAGACGCTCCATTTAATCGAAAGCGCTTACGAACGAAACGATGAACGGCTTCGCATTATGGAGCGGCTTCGCCTGCTGAACGTATCCCAGCGCTGGGATACCCAGTACAGCATCCTTGCTCCCGCGAATCAGCAGTTCGTCTCGACCAATACGTACCTGTCCTACGATCTGGAAACCGTCAAAAAGCTGCTGGCTCCGAACTGGCGTTACGAGGAGATGACCGTTCAAGGCTTTAAGCAGCAGCGGTTCGTCCGCCATATCGTGAAGCCCCGCAACAAGCTGGACAAATTGGAGGAAGCCGGCATCATCGTCGAAATCTCGTTTCCCGAGGAGCATATTATCAAAGATTTGGACACGTTCAAGGAAACAGGCAAAGGCGACCCGTTCCTGCTGGGACCCGATGGCCGGACGATCCGGAACAAAAGCGCGAATAAAGAGATGGCCGGCTATATCGGACAGCTTGTCCATTCGAAGGAGCTGCAGCCGAGCTCAAGCAATCAAATTGTCAAATTTGAAAAAAGCGATTACCTGGTCACCTTCGCGCATATCGAGACGCTCGATTGGTATTTGGTCGATTACGTTCCTATTGAAAATATTTTGCAGCCGATCGTCAAAAGCCAGGTTTTATTTTACGGTTCCGTTACGCTTCTGCTCATCATGAGCCTGCTAGCCGGCTATCTGCTGTACCGCAACGTGCAGCGGCCGATCGGACTGCTGATCCGCAATGTGAAGAGGCTGCAGGACGGCAACTACTCCGCGCGGATCAACGTCGATCCGAAGAACGAATTCAGCTATTTGTTCCAGCGGTTCAACGATATGGCCGCCGAGACGGAGCGGCTGATCGGAAAAGTGTATGTCGAGGAGCTGCGCCGCCGCGAAGCCAATGTGAAGCAGCTGCAATCGCAAATCAATCCGCATTTCTTATACAATTGCTTCGCGCTCATCCGAAGCTTGGCGAGACTCGATAAGAAGGAATCCGTCATGACGCTGAGCATGCATTTGTCCAAGTATTACCGTTACACAACACGAGTGGAGAAGCTTACCGCCACGCTTCAAGAGGAGCTGCAGCTGCTCGAGAGCTACCTGGAAATCCAGCGTTTCCATATTCAGCATATGACGTACCGAATCGATGTCCCGGAGTCGATGCTGTCGCTTGAAATCCCAAGGCTGCTGCTGCAGCCGATCGCCGAAAACGCCGTCCTGCACGGCATTGAGCAATACGACGGCGACGGTTTGATTACGATATCGGGCGCCTCGTCCGATGGCTGGAACACGCTGACCGTCGAGGATAACGGCGTCGGGATGAGCGAGGAGGCGCTGCAGAAGCTCGAGCGCGACCTGCTGGATACGCCGGATGACAATACCGGATGCGCGCTGTGGAACATTAGGCAGCGGATGCTGTTCCAGTTCGGCCCGGAAGCGTCGATCAGCTTCCGCATCCGGCCGGAAGGCGGAGTAAGGGTACAGCTGGCTTGGCCGGATAAGGGACAGCAGCAGGCGTCATAACGAATGAGACCAACATAGAGGAGCTGTAAGCGATATGTATCAATTACTGATTGTGGACGACCAGCCGGATCTGGTCGAGGATCTGGCGACGATGCTGCCGTGGAGCGGCATCGGAATCGGGAACGTCTATCAGGCGCACTCCGGCGCGGAGGCGCTCGACATTATGAAAGCTACGCCAATTGATATATTGATTACCGATATCCGGATGCCCGGCCTGTCGGGACTGGACCTGATCGAGACGGTCCGGGAGACGTGGAACCATATCAAATGTATTCTTCTGTCCGGCTACAACGACTTCGAATACGCGCAGCGCGCGCTCAAAAGCCAAGCGAGCGACTATTTGCTGAAACCGGTAGAGGACGAAGAGCTGCTTGGAGCGGTCAAGCGTGCGATCGGCGAGCTGGAGAACCGGTGGCGCGAGGTCAGCTCGCATCAGAGCGCACTCGCAACGCTTCGGGACAACCTGCCAACCCTTCGTTCGCACCTGCTAAGCTCCTTGCTTCGCAATGACCGGGTGCGGGAAGACGAGCTGATGCAGCAGCTCTCAATGATGGAGCTCAGCATCGGATGGAACTCGCCCTACTGTATGATGCTGCTTCGGATGGAGGATTATTTCTACGAGCAATCCGAGAGCGACAGCTCTCTGCTTGAATATGCGGTATGCAATATCGCGGAGGAAATTTTCGAAGACCATCAGCTGTGGTATGTGAAGGACGAATACGGCTATTATGTGTTTCTTATTCTGCCGAGACCGAATTTGCCTGAAGCCCGCATGGCGCAAGCGATGGTCCCGCAAACGATTGAGCAGAAGGTTGCTCATCTTCAGCACTATGTGAAGCTTTATTTGAAAGGAACGGTCTCCCTTGTTCTAAGTAAGCAAGGAACGTTCCCGGAGAAGCTGTCTGCCTATTATGAAAGCTTGCTTGGAAGCTTCCGCCAGCGTATCGGCGGAGAGAGGGATTTCCTGCTGACGCTCAGCGAGGAACAGCAACACGGCGAAGGAGAGGCGAACTCTCTTACCCAGCTTTATCATCCGCCGCTGCTTAACCATCTGCTTGAGGCCGGCCAGTGGGACGGTGTGAGCCGGAAGCTCGACGATATATTCGAGGAATTAGAGCGGAAACGCGGCGATTCCCACGAGCACATCCTGGAGACGTATTACGCGGTCGTCAGCTCGCTCAGCTATGCGGTCCATAAGAACAAGCTTTGGCTGTCGGAATGTCTCGGACAGGAATTTAATCAATTGCTAAGCGGCCCCCGCTTTCATACGATCGCTCAGCTAAGATCGTGGATAAACGATGCGATTGCGGCCTATAAAGCCTGCATGACGGACCGTACGCAGGATTCCCGGACGGGACTTATTCAGAAGGTGCAGGAATACGTCTCGAACCACCTGGCGGACGCATCCCTGCAATCTATTGCGGACCATGTCTATTTGAACCCTTCCTACCTGTCCAAAGTGTATAAGCTCGAGACCGGGGAAGGCATCAGCGAATATTTGTCCCGCCTCAAGATGGAGGCGGCCGCTCACATGCTGCGGTCATCCTCTGATAAGATATACGAAATCGCCGCCAAAGTCGGGTATCAGAAAACAAGTTATTTCATTAAAGTGTTCAAGGACCGGTACGGCATCACGCCTCAGGATTTCCGCGACCGTTAGCCGCGTCCGCAAGGAAGACAACCGCGCTGCCGGAAGCCCGAACGGCGCGGACCCGTCCGCGCTGCTCCAAATAATATAAATGAGCCAGCGTCTCCGACATGGCAAACCGCAGGTTATGCGGATTCTCCCGCAGACGAGCCCCGAACAGCTTCTCGCATAGGTCGAAAGCGGTTTGGGGCTCTTGCGCGAGCAGTTCTTCCATTTCCTTCAGCCTTCGATCATGGTGACGGATCAGCTCGTCGATTCTAGTCCTAAACGCTTCGAACGGATCGCGATGTCCCGGCAGCGCATAGTCCACTTCATAGGCTTTCAGCGTTTCTAGGCTGTTAAGGAACGCGGCCAACGGATCCTTCTCTTCCCCCGGCACGACGCTGACATTCGGTGTTATGCGCGGCAGCACTTGATCTCCGCAAATCATCCACCGAATGTCTCTCTGATAAAAGCAAAGCTGGCCGAAAGCATGCCCCGGCGCGTCAATCATCTCCCAGTTTAAGTCTCCGAGCCTGATCGTCTCTCCCGCTTCCATGTAGGTAACTTGCGGCTCCGGCAGCACGCGGGCGATAAAGCTGTCCAGATTCGCTTCGATCGAATCCATCACTTCACCTGGCATTCCGTGCTCCAAGTAGAGCTCGCGAAGCGCGGAAGGGAAGTCGCTTCCCGGGCCCCATAAGCGTCTCGCGTAAGCATGGGCACGCCGGCTCATCCATACTTCGCAGCCGCTCTTCTGTTGAACATACCCCGCAAGACCGTAATGGTCGGGATGCTGATGCGTCAGCAATACCCGTTTTATCGCTTTCCATTCGATGCCGAGGCCTGCCAGCACATCCTCCCATAGCGCTTTGGCCTCCGCGGTGCCAAGCCCCGGATCGATTACGGTGAAGCCGTCCGCTTCCGGCACGATATAGCTGTTCACCCAGCGAAGCGAAAAGGGCAGCGGCACTTTCACCTGCACCCATCCCCGGTCCAGCCTCGCTATCGCTTCCGTCCATCCGCTTCTCTCACCTATTGTTCTCATTGCTGTTGTCTTCTCCTTCATTTCCGCCCGAAAGCAGGGAAGTCCGTTCTCTACATTAGAAAAGCCTAGTTCGTTTTCTTAACAAGCCGAGCCGTACTGCGCAGCTCTTCGATTGTGCCCGCGCCGATTCCGAACATCGCAGTGCGAAGCTCGAACTCTATAATTTCGAATTGGCGCAGCAGAAGATCAAGGGATATGTCCTTTGCAGGACCTGCGGCTTGAGGCAGCAGCGCCCGTCCGAACCCTGCCAAGTTAGCGCCGAGCGCCAAAGACTTCGCCGCATCCACACCGGTGACAAGCCCGCCGCTAGCTATTAAGCTTATGCCCGGCAGATGGCTTCGAATCGCCTGAACACTCTCCGCGGTCGGAAGACCCCAGTCTGCGAACGCCTCCGCCGCTTCCCTGCGAATGGGATCCTTCACGCGGAACTTCTCCACCTGGCTCCATGACGTGCCGCCGGAGCCCGCCGCATCGATGAAGGAAACGCCGGCCTCACTTAGTCTGTATGCCGTTTCGCCGTCGATGCCCCAGCCGACCTCCTTCACGCCTACCGGAACGGCGCTGTTTGCGCAGACGGCCTCAATCTTCTTCAGCAGCCCGGAGAAGTTCGTATCTCCCTCCGGCTGAAAAACCTCCTGCAATCCATTTAAATGCAGGACAAGCGCGTTCGCTTCCGCCAGCTCCACCGCGCGCCGGCAGTTCTCCACGCCGAATCCGTAATTCAGCTGCACCGCGCCTACATTCGCGATAACGGGAATCGTTGGCGCTTCACGTCTAATACGGAATGTCTCCGCCAGCTCTTCCTTCTCAATCGCCGCGCGCATCGAGCCGAGGCCAATCGCCCAGCCCCTTTCTTCCGCCGCAATCGCAAGACGCCGGTTAATCGCTCCCGCTTCATCGGTTCCCCCGGTCATGGAGCTGACTAGCAAAGGCGCCTTCATGAGACAACCCAGCCATTCGGTGTCCAGCCGGATATCAGTGAAGCTCAGCTCAGGAAGCGCGTTATGGATAAAGCGGTATTGCGCAAGCCCCGTGCCGCCGCCTTTGCCTTCCACGTCCTCCTGCAAGCAGATTCGAATATGCTCGCCTTTCCGTTTAGCTGTCTCGCCCGATGGCTCATGCCGTTCCTTCAATGCCATTCCTCCTGTTTCCGTTCCTCTGCATGATATGGATAAGCATAGCATACTCTTGAAACTTTTTCTTCTGCCCCATGGCGAGGAGAAATACGGTTTGATGATGATCTTTACAATCATTTGTTTGATTTTTTTAATCATAATTATTGTTTATCCTCTTCGTTTCATATACACTTAAATCATAAGGAATGCGTGAGAACACCAAACATTGGGAGGCCTAACCATGGAGCTTAAAATTTTTGAAACGTCGGAGCAGCTTGATGTGTACGCAGCGGAGCTCTTCACCAAGCTGATTAACGAAAAACCGAACGCTGTGCTGGGACTTGCCACAGGATCGACACCTATCGGTATATATGAGAAAATGGTAGAAAGCTATCATCAAAAAAAAGTGAGCTTCAAAGGCGTCACGACATACAATCTCGACGAATATGTCGGCCTTACGCCGGATAACGATCAAAGCTATGCCTATTATATGAATAAGCATCTCTTCTCCCGCGTAGATATTCCCTCCGGTCAGGCCCATCTGCCTAACGGAATGGCGGAAGACCCGGAAGCGGAATGCAAGCGGTACGATGCCATGCTGAATGAGCGTCCGGCCGATATCCAGCTGCTCGGGCTTGGCCACAACGGCCATATCGGCTTTAATGAGCCGGACGATAAGCTGACAGCCGGCACGCATGTCGTGAAGCTCAAGGAAGAGACGCGCGAAGCGAACGCCCGCTTCTTCGCTTCGATCGACGAGGTGCCGAGAGAAGCGGTAACGATGGGCGTAGGCTCCATATTGAAGGCAAATACGATTCTGCTGGTTGTGCGCGGTTCGGATAAAGCCCGGATCGTAAAAGAAGCTTTGACGGGTCCCATTACGACTCAGGTTCCCGCTTCGTTGCTGCAGACACACCCGAGGTTAATCGTGCTGGTAGATCGGGAAGCAGGGAGGTTTCTGGAGTAAATGACACAAACAAACTCGTCTTGGTACATTCATAACGTAAACCTTGTGCTGGAAGAACAGGTTGTTGCAGGCGGCGTGCTTGTCAAAGACGGTAATATCGATACGATTATTCCGAAGGACTCGGAGAGCGGAGAAGTCCTGCAAGGGGATGTCGCGAGAATTGACGGCAAGGGCGGCTGGCTGCTTCCCGGCTTTATCGATATGCACGTCCACGGCGGCTTCGGCGGCGATTTCATGAACGCCGACCGGGAAAGCTATGACCGGATCACGCGTTTCCATGCGTCGAATGGCACAACAGGAATGCTGGCGACTACGATGACAGCGTCTAAGGAAGCGATCGAGGCTGTTCTGAACGCCGTTACCTCCTATCAAGAAGCCGGGATGCCTTATGCGGCCTTGATCGGCGTTCATTTGGAAGGCCCCTTCATAAGCGAGAAATGGCCAGGCGCCCAGAACCCTGCGTATATTATCGATCCGCAGCTTGACTGGCTGAAGAGCTGGAAAGCGACACATCCCGGCCTCATTAAGATGCTGACGCTGGCGCCGGAGCGGCAAGGCGCTGTCGAAGCGATTGCCTGGATGGCCGAGAACGGCATTATCGCCGCTGCCGGCCATACCGACGCCTATTATAAAGATATCATCGCCGCCGCAGACGCGGGGCTGTCGCATGCGGTTCATACGTATAACGCCATGCGCGGCTTGCATCACCGCGAACCAGGGACGCTAGGCGCGGTATTGTCGGACGACCGAATTTATGCGGAGATTATCGCCGACGGAGAGCATGTGCATCCTGCTGCTATTGCCATCCTGCTCGCCTCAAAGCCGCTTGACAAAGTGATCCTGGTAACCGATGCGATCGAAGCTGCAGGCATGCCTGACGGAACCTATGAGCTTGGCGGATTGGCCGTCGTTGTAAAGAACGGAACGGCAAGGCTGCGTGAGGGCAATAACCTCGCGGGAAGCAGCTTAACGATGATTAAAGCGTTCCGTTATATATTGGAACATACGAAGCTGAATATAGTAGACGTCAGCCGTCTGGCAAGCGGCAACCCTGCTAGAGAGCTGCGCATCTTTGATCAGACCGGCTCCATCGCTGAAGGGAAATATGCCGATCTTGTCTTAACAAACGCCGAACTGAGCGTGGAGCAGACGTGGGTGCGCGGCCGGTCGGTATTCTGCAAGGATGAAATTTAACGGATAACCGAAAACAGGCGTTCCTAAAAGTCAGTGATGACTTTCGGGAACGCCTTCTTTGTATGATGACGAATGCGCGGTGCCTTAATGCGCGAACACTTTTTTTCTTTTACCCGCAATGCTGCGAAGGATGAGTATGACTTTGATCAATCCCACGCTTATTAGCAGGACCGGAATGACAAACATGAAATGTCCAAAGCCGGGCAAAAATGCCATGACAACCGGCCAAGGGACGAGCAATTTAGGCACTGCCAATAACAGGCCTATAGGCACCAGCCAATTGATAAGCAGGACGAACAAGAAATGAAAGCCGATACGAAGAGCGGTTGCGTGAAACCTGGTTCTCCATTTGAACAGCCGGTAAATGGAGAAAGCGAGATAAATCAACACGGCCGCTGCCGCAATATCCAGCACCATATACGTTTGTTTGTACTCGGAGGATTCAAGCTTTGGGGGATCCTGTCCCTGTAGCATTCCGACAATCCCAGTCATAATGCTGTCATAAGAATCGATATGAAAAAAATCCATCGCGTTGATCAGCAGAATGACTCCGTACTCGCCGTCAATGACCATTTTGGAATAGGTGTTTTCGGTTGAGCCGTCATGATACAGCTTGTCGTGTTCGACCGTCCAGCCCATCGCGTAAAAGGCATCTCCCCACATAGAAGCAGCAGGCTTATGCAACAGGCCGACGCTCTGCTCCGATAGCAGCGCGGTATCGCCGTATCGGCCGCCGTTCATATGGGCAATTAAATATTTCGACATATCCTCCGAGCTCGAGATCAGGTAGCCCGAAGGAACGGTGCCTTGATGCTCCAGCTGCTTGGTCGGCACCATCCATCCGAACACAGGCTGATACCCGGTCGCGAGTCCCCCGCCTTCTCCCTCTTCAGGTGAAGCGTAGCTGTGCTGCATATCCAACGGCTCGTAAATGCGCTGCTTCACATATTCGGTATAAGGCATATGGGAAACCTCTTGAATGATCGCTCCAAGAATATCATAGTTTGTATTGGAATACTGGAACACGGAGCCTACCGGCTCGGTCAACGCCGTATCCTTTAAGCCTCTGATATGCGACTCGAGCGTCTTGTTTCCTTTGGCCAGCGAGACCTGGCCGGAATAGGTGGATAGGCCGCTCGTTTGGTGGAGCAAATGTTTCACTGTTATTTTTTCAGAGGCTTCTTCATCGGCGACTCTAAACCAAGGCAGGTAACGCTGTACCGGAGCGTCGAGATCGATCCTGCCTTCCTCGGCCAGCTGCATGACAGCAACGGCTGTAAATGATTTGCTGGTAGAGCCCAGCACAAACGGGGTTTGAGGCGTTACAGGCTTTTTATCCGGGCCGGAGACGCCGTACCCCTTCCAGTACACCGCTTGATCTCCTTTCACAACAGCTATTGCCGCGCCGGGAATGTTTAAGCTCTGCATGGACGTTTCCATGAAGGCATCCAGCTTTTGGGTGTCGAACTCTCGTACGTTAGCTTGCGCCCGAACCTCCGCTGAGGAAGGGAGACCGCTCAGCATAGCGGTTATTCCGATAATGGCGCAGAGCAATGTCCTGCAAGCTCGTCTTAATCCTTTCATAACAGGGCTTCTCCTCCATCACTCTATCTTTGGCTTGTGCTCATGAAGATAGTCTACCTTCAATGGAAGCTCCGACCTATCGATTTGCGTGACAGATTCCGTCCTAAATCTTACAAAGTTGTCATTATAAAAAAAGAAACGGCCTGCCAGGAATCCCACCTGGCGGCCGTCTGTCTTCCTATTCAACTCCGTGCTCTAATCCGTGACATACATGGATACTTGATGCTGCTGCAGCGCGCCCGCAAGCTCGCCTGTCAGCTCCGAATCCGTAATGACCGCTTTCAGCTCCGACAGCGCCGCAACCGAGAACAGGGAGGTGCGGTTCGTCTTCGTATGGTCGAATACCGCATAGGTCTCTTGCGACCGGCCGATCAGCGCTTTGGCGATTTGCGCCTCCTGTTCGGAATAGCTTGAGATCCCGCCGGCTGCCGAAATGCCGTCAACCCCAATAAACATCTTGCCGATGTGCAGCTGCGCCACCATTCCTTCGCCGAGCGGTCCGCACAGCTCAAAGCTGTTGTGCCGCATTATACCGCCGGTCACAACGACTTGAATCTGGCTGCCGGCCAGCTCCATCGCGATATTGACCGCATTGGTAACGACGGTGATCCCTTTCCGGGATTTCAGCAGCTTGGCCAGCAGGAAGTTGGTTGTGCCGCCGGACAATCCGATGACGTCTCCTTCCACGATAAGCGAAGCCGCCAGCTGCGCGATCTTCTCCTTCTCGAGAATCGACAGCCCTTCTTTCTCGGCAAAATGCAGCTCTCTCATCGTGCTCATGCCGTCGTACATCGCGCCGCCGATCGTCCGGATAACCGGATATTCGCCTTCCATTTGCTCCAAATCGCGGCGCGCCGTCGCCTCTGAACATCCGAAGCGCTCCACCATTTCCGTAATCGTAATCCGACCCTGCTGCTTCAGCAGCTGAAGAATCGCCTCACGGCGTCTTTGTCCTTTGGATCCGGTTCCATCCATCATCATCAACGCTCCACCCACGCTTTAGCCGACATGCGCTGCTCCACGGCTTCCCACTCTGGGAGCGCTTCCCAGTCGCCGCGCATTTGTACAACCAGGGAGCCGTTAATGCTCGCGAGACGCACAGCCTCAACCGGAGACATGCCTTTCATGACGCCAGCCAGAAATCCGGCGCAGAAGCCGTCGCCGGCCCCTACGGTGTCTACCACCTGATCCGCAGGATAAAATGGGACAGCCGTCTCCGACTCCTTCTCCAGCACAACCGTTGCATCGCCCATTCCCTTAATGATGCTGACAGCTTTAAGCTCCCTCAAGCGCTCCTTAACGGCGGCGTAATCATCCGTATCGTAGAGCAGCTTCAGCTCGTCCCATCCAGGGAGGAAATAATCCGCATCCGCCGCCAAAGGCAAAAGCGTCGCGCGCGCTTCCTCGATCGACCACAGCTTGAGCCGCAAATTCGGATCAAAGCTGACGAGCACGCCCGCTTCCTTCGCCACATCTACCGCGCGGCGCACCGTTCGGCGCCCTTCCTCGCTAATCGCGCATGTGATGCCGGTTACGTGGAGCAGCTTCGCCCCCCGAATATAGTCTTCATCCAGATCTTCAGGCTTCATACGGCTTGCGGCGGAGCCTTTGCGGAAGTAATGAACGGCAAGCCGGCCCGCGACATGCTCGCGGAACATCATGCCCGTCGGCGCCTCTCCGCTTAGCTTCGCGCGGGAGATGTCCACGCCTTCTCCCCGCAGCGTTTTTAAAATCAATTTGCCGAACGGATCGTCGCCAAGCGCCCCGAACCAGCCGACCGATGAGCCGAGACGGGCAAGGCCGATGGCCACATTGCTTTCTGCGCCGCCGAAGCTTTGCTCCAAAGTCGCCGCGCGTTCGATCGACTTATGCCCCTCCGGCATAAACAGCGCCATAGATTCTCCGAACGTTATGATATGAGGTGACACTTCACGCACAGCATAATCCCCCTACTGGTTATCGGATATCGTCACTTGCACTACGCATAAATCGGACTAACCATGAAATAAATAATCGCGACGTATAGCACAAGAATGATAAGGCTCATTACTTTCGCTTTATTGATGGATGCAGTCGCGCTTTGGCCGGATTGGATCGCCGACACCACTTGCTTCAGCGGCTTCGTCACGATGCCGCCTAACGCCGCGATAGCCAAGAACAGCAGCGTCACGATGATCATCCAGACGACGGCATAGTCGCCCTGGGACATCAAGTAACCGCCGGTAAGCAGCTGTACGATAAGAAAGTACTGCGCGATGCGATTCGCGGACAACAGACCTTTCGCAAGACCGGCTTGACCCGATCCGTCCGTTTTGGAAGCCCCTCCCAGCATAATCGGCAATACGATATAAAACCCCATTCCTACAGCTCCAAGCACGTGCAATAAAAACATAGCATCGGTCATTATCGTTTCCTCCTGTATCATATTTCCTATAATCAGTAGTTTATCAGAATCTAAAGCTTTTTCAAATGAACAAAAAAGCAACAAACCTCCCTCCGCGTCAGCCGGCGGTTGGGGAGGCTTATTTACGGTTTCGGCAGACGCACCTCGAAGGTTGTGCCGACGCCTAAGATGCTTTGCACCCGGATCGTTCCTTTATGCAGCCGAACAATTTTTTGCACGATCGATAATCCCAGCCCGTTGCCTTCCGTTGTGCGCGTCCGCTGCTTGTCGCCTTTATAAAATCGTTCAAATATCCGCTTTTGATCCTCTGGCTGAATGCCGATCCCCGTATCGGAAATTTCCGCAAGCAGCACCCCTTCATCCGTTGGGCGAAGGAAGACCCTTATGCTACCGCCGTCCGGCGTAAATTTAATCGCGTTATGGATCAAGTTTTGCCAAACCTGGCTCATCAGCTCTTCATTGGCGTTAATCTCGCAGGGCACCGCGTCAAGCTCAATATCTAAGCTTTTCTGCAGCCACTGCGGCTCGCATGCCAATATTATATGCTCGATTTGCGTGTCCAGCCGGTAGCTTGCCATCGGCCATTCCTGGTCTTCCGAGTCCAGGGAGGCAAGCTTCAGCAGATTATCGCTGAGCCGCGAGAGACGGACCGTTTCTTTCTCGATGATGGCAAGATATCTTCTCTGCTCCTCGCGCGTTAAATCTTCACGCTGCAGCGTGCTTGCGAACCCGCGAATCGACGTCAACGGCGATTGGATCTCGTGCGAAACATCCGAAATGAACTGCTGGCGCAGCCGCTCCACCTGCTTGAGCTCCTGCGTCATTTCGTTGATGGAATCGACAAACTCCCCGATATGCCCGTGGTATTTGCCTTCTTGATCAATCACAACGCTGAAATCGCCTTTGGCTATCCGGCGAAAAGCATCCATCATCTCGTTCCAGAACACCCGCTGCTTCGGACGCGAGAAAAGGTTCACAAGAAGGATAAGCAGGATAATAAGCAGCAGGGCGACACCGCAGTTGACAAGCTGAACCACGTAGTCGCTCCAAGGAACAGGATGGCTTTCGTAATACCACCGCGTCAGAAAATACGCCCCGGTAAAAGCGCCTCCGCAAGCTAGGATTAAGGCCGTAAACGTCAGAAAGCCATGCCATATCAGTTCTCCAATGCTCAGCTGCCGTTTCATTCCGACGCCTCCATCCGATAGCCAAGCCCCCGAATCGTGGCGATTTTCACGGCAACGCCCCAGCCTGCAAATCGTTCCCGCAGCCGGTTGACGTGAACATCCAGCGTACGCTCGTTGCCCTCGAAATCATAGCCCCATACCGCTTCGATCAAAAATCCGCGGGCGAGCGTGCGCCCCCGATTGCTCATGAGCATAAAAAGCAGCTCGAATTCCTTGGGTGGCAGCGACACCGGCTCGTCATTCACCGTCATCCGGTAGGTGGAACGGTCCAGCGTAATCCCGCCGGCGGAGGTCTGCTGGGAAGCGGCGATCCGGTACCTTTTCATAAGCGCCTTCACCCGTACGACAAGCTCCGGCGGATCAAACGGCTTTACGACATAATCATCCGTGCCCAGATGGAAGCCTCTTACTTTATCGTGAAGCTCCCCTTTTGCGGTCAGCATCAGAATAGGAATCTCGTAGTCTTCTCGAAGCCGGCGGCACAGCTCAAAGCCGTCCATGTTCGGCATCATGAGGTCTATAATGACCATATCCGCAGGCGCCGTTTCCATTGCCGCTATCGCCTCTCGTCCGTCCGCCGCTTCTTGGACAAGATAACCTTCCTTTGTTAAAACCACTTTGACCAGCTCGCGGATATGAGGATCATCGTCCGCGACCAACACATAGCCCATCTAATATTCCTCCTATCCTCCGTCAGACCGAGGCGCTGCTTCCATAATAACAGTGTACTCCGCCAATTTAAACGGGATGTAAACAACGCGCGGTTAGAACGAGAAGCAGCATAAAAAGCCTTCCCGCCGCAACTTCGCGGCGGGAAGGCCTAAGGCTTGCTTATATTACAGAGCGTAGTAGGTTAAGAGCTGTTTCGTTGTCGGGTCTGCCGCCTGCTTCTTCTCCAGCTCCGCCCTCTTCGCTTCGAAGCAATCCATGCATTTGCGCTCGGTATCGCATTGATGCGCATCCTTGCAGGTGTAGCAGTAATGCAGCATGAAGGTCGTAAGATCCATCTCTTTTAGCTTTGCATTCATCGCCTATTTCTCCTTTATAAGCGCGCTTTGTTAGTGTGCCGCCTTTGGCAGATTAGGTGCTTGAGTGCCGCCTTTTTTCTCGGTCCCGCCTTTGCGTATGCGAGCGAAGGTTTTGCGGAGCAGCGGCAGCAGGTAGTAGTCGAGACCGAATTTGCCCGCGTTAGCGCCTGCCATCATGACGATGCCGCCCAGCATGACCAGCCACGGGTTTGTGCTTACGGTGCCCGCGTAGAGGAACATGAAGTTCATCAGAAGCCCGAAGAACGCCGCGATTGCCGTTAGACCGCCGACAAGAAGCCCGATCCCTACTAGCAGCTCGCCTACTGGAATTAAAAAGTTGATTAGCTTCACATTCGGCAGAGCGAAATGCTCGATGAAGTTCACGAAGTTCGGATAAACCATCTCGCCTGTCGCTTTATCCAAGACCGGATTGGCGATTGCGCCTTTGAGGAATCCCGCGGCATCGAATCCGTCCTTCAACTTGTGGAATCCCGCTTCAATCCACGCAAGCCCGACAACCCATCTAATGATTACCAGCAAACCGGCCGCATACACATTTTCACGAAGAAATTTCATCATGATTTTTTCACTCCTCAGTTTATTAATGTGAATTATTTCACAAACATTTGTAGGAGGAACGCCTGCACTGGAGGTTAATCGTGCTTTTTTTATATTCCCTTGCTTGCTTTCCTTCTACATCTTTATGATAACCTTTTTTCCGATGCTTTTCTGTGAGGTAAATCACAGTTGCTATTTATTAATTGAAAAATCTTTCGATCTCTTGCGACGCATTTTCCGGTGAATCGGAGCCATGAATGACGTTGCGTTCCACGCCCGTTCCATAATCGCCGCGTATCGTACCCGGGGCCGCTTCAGCGGGATTCGTTGGTCCGATCAAGCTTCTTGCGTTCCGGACGGCCGCTTCGCCTTCCACGATCATGGCGAACACCGGTCCTGAAGTGATGTAATCGACAAGCTCGCCGAAGAATGGCTTTGCCTTCAGATGGCCGTAATGCTCTTCAGCCGTCTCTTTTGATATCCGTTTCAGCTCCGCCTTTATAAGGCGCAGCCCCTTTTTCTCGAATCGAGATAGAATATCGCCGACCAAGCCTCGCTCTACGCCGTCCGGTTTGATCATGACAAAAGCTTTTTCGCTCATGGTCTTCAACCTCCTTCTTGATTCCCATTTTACTAGCCAAGAAGGAGGAATGAAGTGACAAACATCACAATTGGACAATCTTTTTATTTCTTAGGAATAACTAGCGTGACCGTTGTGCCTTCCCCAGGAGCGGATTTCACGTCCAAGCTCCCGCCGGCGATACGCGCCCTCTCCGCCATGCTGAACCTTCCAACGCCTTTGGCGCTTACCTGCGGATCGAAGCCTGCCCCCTGGTCGGCGATTTGCACAAGCACCTCCGTCTCGTCTTCTTGTATGGCTACCTTGGCTTCGGCCACATCCGCGTATTTCGCAATGTTCGTAAGCGCTTCTTGAATGACGCGGTAGATGACCGTTTCCGCTTGAATATCCAGCCGTCTTCCGAGACGGCACTCGAATTTGACTTTAATCCCGTAATGGGAGGAGTAATTGTCAATATACGACCGAATGGCCGGCACGATGCCCATATCGTCCAGGACGGAAGGCCGCAGCTCCCAAGCGAGTCCGCGGACTTCTTCGATAATGCCGGACACATTGTCGCGAATAAATTGAAGCTCCTCACGCTCCGGGCTTGGCGCCGAAATGACGCGGTCGAGCTGAATGAGCAAGGAGAAGAGGCTTTGCCCGATGCCGTCATGCAGCTCCCTTGAAAACTTCCTCCGCTCATCCTCTTGGATCGTCATCACTTTGACGAGCGTTTCTTGCAGCTCTTCCTCCACCTTCTTCAGCCAGGTTACCTCGTTGCGAATGGCAAGGTATTGATACGGCTTGCCGTCCTCCCCGACAAAAGGCACGATGGTCGTATTCACCCAATAGTAGGTGCCGTCCTTCGCCCTGTTTTTCAATTCGCCTCTCCATACTTTGCCTGAAGAGATGGTGGTCCACAGCTCTTTCATAAAAGCCTTTGGATGATGCCCGGAATTGATGATCCGATGATCCTTGCCGATCAGCTCATCCCGATCGTACTTCGATATTTCGCAAAACTTATCGTTTACATATTGGATTTTGCCCTTGCTATCGGTCATCGCGACGATCGAGGATTCGTCGAGCGCAAACTTAACATCCGCCAGCTGCTTTAACGATGTTCTTAAGTCATGCTTAAACCGTTCGTCTTCCACATGCTTATCCATTTGGGCCAATAGCGCCTCAACATGTGCGGCGATCACTTCCTTGTCCGAAGAACGAGGTAGGTTATTCAAATTGCAGCAGCCCTTTCTTCATCGCGAATTTGATCAGCTCCGGTCTTGATTTCAAGCCCAGCTTCTCCATCACATTGCTTTTATGCGTTTCGACCGTCTTCACGCTGATGATCAGCTGCTCGGCTATTTCTTTGTTCGAGTAACCCTTTGCCGCAAGCTCCAGCACTTCCTTCTCCCGCTCCGACAGCGTATCGTACTGGTCGGTGCTTTCACCCCGGCTTAACCGGTCCACGTATTCATTCATGAGCCGCTTCGTTGCCGTCGGGTACAAATAAGCGTCGCCCTTTGCGACCGAGCGTATTGCGGTAAGCAGCTCCTCATGCGGCGCGTTCTTGAGCACGTAACCGGAAGCGCCGGCATGAATGGCGCGGAATAAATATTCGTCATCGTCATGCATCGTCAAAATAAGAATGGCCACATCGGGAAGCTGCTGCTTGAGCTCCGATGCGGCTGTAAGCCCGTCTTTTCCGTGCGGCATGCTTAAATCCATGAGCACGACATCCGGACGATACTCCAGCGCGGCTTGAATGCCTTCATCCCCTTCGGATGCTTCGGCCGCAACTTCAATATCTTCTTTGCTGCTGAGCAGCATTCGCAGCCCGGACCGGACCATCGCATGATCATCCACGATAATTAGCTTGATCATCGTAACCCTCCGTTCATTTCCGACAAACGTTTCCCACATCATAACGCCTCAGCATTCATGATTTCAACAAAATGAGGAATAAACGACTCGATCATCCCCATCTCCTCGTTGGCGTACGGCATTCCCTCTCTTCTGCCCAGCAGCAGAACGCCGCCCATGCCGCCAGCCGTCACGAGGGCAAGCGGGATTGCGACGCCGGATACAAGCTTTTCGGCAAGCATGACAGGACATTCCGTCAGCATAGCGGGATTCTCCAACCGATTCGCGCGATAGGGGATGCCATGGCGGATCGCCATCCCTCCAAGCCCTATACCGGGCTTCAGCATCATCTGGCCGATTCGTTCACTGCGGCTGCCGACCATGACGTCCCACTTCAGCTTGCTGTATACGGATGCGCGCATTGCCAGCGCGGCAAAATCGCTCGCGCTCAGTCGTCCAAGATGCTCGAGCATCTGCGTCATTTGATCCTTCCTGCGTGAGGCTATCAATGCCGTTCCTCCTCTCTACCCGTTCCAGTACATTATTGATGTTTAAGATATACGGCAGCGTACAGTCCCCCTACGAACAAGCCGCCCCCCACAGCGTTACCTAAAAAGACTGGCACGAAATTTCCCAAAAAAGCTGACCAACTCGCCTCTCCTGCGAATATAGCGGCGGGCACAAGGAACATATTCGCTACGACATGCTGAAAGCCAAGCGCTACAAAAGCCATTGTCGGGAACCAGACCGACATCGCAAACCCCGTCCCGTCCTTAGCGCCATATGACATCCATACCGCAAGGGAGACCAGCCAATTACAGCCGATCCCGGATATAAAAGCGGCGTGAAACGGTTCATCCAGCTTGGCCGAAGCAAGCGCAACCGTTCTAGCCAGCTCTTCGCCGTGCTCCGTTATACCGGCTAAATGACCGAAAACATAAGCGACGAATATCGCCCCCGCCATGTTGCCGATCGTAATAACCGCCCAATTCACGCTCCATTGACGGAGGTTTATTTTCCCGGCATACCAAGCGATCGGAACCGCCATCATGTTGCCGGTTAGCAGTTCTCCCCCAGCCGCCAGGCATAGAATAAGACCAAGCGGGAACACCAAGGCTCCGATGAAATTGTTCATTCCGCCCCAAGCTGCGGGAACGCCGGCGCTCACCTTGATCGCCAGCATGAAGCCCAATGCGATAAACGCTCCTGCGGCGAAGCCAAGCAAAACTTGTTTGCGTACCGGCTGCGTTGCCTTCCTTACCCCGGCCATAACGGCCATTTGCGTAATTTCCGATGGATTGGTGTAGCTCATACGAACTCCCCTCCTATGTACAGAAGTATACCTTCCGTTTGGGCTCGGGGCAGTGACTTATATCATCATTTGGTTATCAACCGGATCAATCAGGTCTATAGCAGCAATCCCCGACCGCAAAGATGCGGTCGGGGGATCCCGTTGGTTACATGCGGCATACTTCTTTAGGGCAATTCTCGCAATGGCACACGTCCTGAAGATAACGAAGGTTATGAATGATAAAATGTCCGTCCTTGTAAGCAATAACGTCTTCCTTCTTCAGGTCGCTCAGCATCCGGTTTACGCTCTCGCGCGTTGCGCCGATCATATCCGCCATTTCCGTATTGTTTATTTTCAGGCTGATATAGATGCCCCCATCCTTTTCTTTACCGTACGAGTTGCTAAGACGAATGAGCAGCGAACAAAGCGCTCCGGTTTTTCCGAACATCATCAAATCGCGGAATTTGGTCTGCGTCAGACGGTGCATGAGTCCCATCCATTTCATAAATTCCAGCGCCAGGTCGCTATGCTGCCACAGCAGCACCTCAAGGTCTTTGCGTTGGATGACGCCGACCTTCGCGTCTTCGGTTACTTCCGCCGTGAAGCTGTGCTGCGATTCTTGGAACGGATCCATTTGTCCGATCAAATCGCCTTTCTGGTGCAGATAAAGCGTTAACGTACGGCCGCTGTCGGATGTTTTCGTCGTTCTTACCCGGCCTTCGAAAATAAAGAACATTTTATCCGCCGCATCGCCTTCCCAGAAAAGGCAGTTGCCTCTCTCGACATGCTTCCTATACATAATGCTTTCAAGCTTCTCAAAGCTATCCTGCGACAATACCGGTACAATTCCGTCCATTTGGTTAGGTGTCATTCCCATTTCTCGTAATCCCCTTCCGAGCTTTCTTCTGTCTTCATCATAACCCGGCAGACAGAATCGGAACATCGGGGACTGCACGGATTTATTGCGGGTGGAATCCCCCTATTTCCTGTGAGGTAAATCACTTGCCGAAAGAAAATACCCTGAGAGTAGGCTCAGGGTCATTCGCATTTGGCAGGTTCCGCCCTTAACCGCGCTGCCTCGATCAAGCTCTTGGCGCGTTCAATCTCCTTCTCCGTAGGCGTCTCGACACCATCAAGCGGATAGGCCTTGCCAAGCTGCTGCCACTTATAGACGCCCATCCGATGATACGGCAGCAATTCAAACTTGGTCACATGACTGAGCCTGCCGATAAAATCGCCTAATAACGCCAAGTCCTCCGCATGATCCGTTACGCCAGGGATGAGCACATGCCGGATCCATGCAGGCTTCCCGCGTTCCGAAAGCCATTTCGCAAAGTGGAGAATCCGGTCATTGGGCCGGGACGTCAGCTTTACGTGCCTCTCCTTATTCAGCTGCTTTAAATCAAGCAGCACAAGATCCGTATCATCCATCAGCTCGCCGATATGAGTCGGATCGCAGAAGCCGGAGCTGTCCAGCGCGGTATGCAGCCCGAATTTCTCCTTGCAGGCTTTAAACAGCTGGGCGACAAAAGGAGCCTGAAGCGTAGGCTCCCCGCCCGTCACCGTAATGCCGCCTCCCGAACCCTGGTAATAGGGCAAATACGGCTCTATCTCCTTTAAGATTTCATCCACCGTAACTTGCCGGCCAGCGGTCGTATCCCAGGTATCCGGATTATGGCAAAACTGGCATTGCAGCGCGCAGCCCTGCATGAACAGGACGAAGCGGATGCCCGGTCCGTCCACCGTACCGAAGGTGTCAATCGAGTGAATTCGGCCTTTCATGCGGGCCACGCTCCTCTCTAAGCTTGCGAAGATCTCGTTGTCGTTACATTTCACCGTGGAACGTGCGGTTGATGACGTCCAGCTGCTGCTCCCGGGTCAATTTAATAAAGTTGACGGCGTAACCCGACACGCGGATCGTCAGCTGCGGATAGTCCTCCGGATGCTCCATCGCCGCGAGCAGCTGTTCGCGGTTAAAGACGTTCACGTTCAGATGATGACCGCCGCTTGCCGTATATCCGTCAAGCAATGCGGCAAGATTGCTGAAACGCGCGCCGTCTTCTTTGCCGAGCGCTTTTGGAATAATCGAGAACGTATTCGAAACGCCGTCCAGGCTGTTCTCGTACGGAATTTTGGCGACCGACGCAAGCGACGCGAGCGCGCCTTTGCGGTCGCGGCCATGCATCGGATTCGCGCCTGGCGCGAATGGCTCCCCTGCCTTGCGGCCGTCAGGCGTGCTGCCCGTCTTCTTGCCGTAGACGACGTTCGAGGTAATTGTCAGCACCGACAACGTCGGAGTCGCGCCCCTGTATGCCTTATGCTTGCGCAGACGGCTCATAAAGCCGTCGACCAGCTGAACGGCCATTTGGTCTACGCGGTCATCGTTATTGCCGTATTGCGGATAATCGCCTTCGATTTCGAAATCAACGGCAATGCCCCTCTCGTCGCGGATCGGACGAACCTTCGCGTAACGGATGGCGCTTAAGCTGTCCGCTACGACCGATAAGCCGGCGATGCCGCAAGCCATCGTTCTGAGAATATCCCGGTCATGAAGCGCCATCTCGATCCGTTCGTAGCAGTATTTATCATGCATGTAATGAATCACATTCAGCGTGTTCATATACAGCTTAGCCAGCCAATCCTGCACGATTTCGAACTTCGCTTGCACTTCTTCGTAATCGAGCACATCCGATGTGATCGGCGCGATGGCAGGTCCGACCTGAACCCCTAGCTTCTCATCCACACCGCCGTTAATGGCGTACAGCAGCGCTTTAGCCAAATTCGCGCGCGCGCCGAAGAATTGCATCTGCTTCCCGATCCGCATAGCGGATACGCAGCAAGCGATGCCGTAATCGTCGCCGAAGTAAGGCCGCATAAGATCGTCATTTTCGTACTGGATCGAGCTGGTTTCAGCCGATACGCGCGCGCAGAACGTCTTGAAATTTTCAGGCAGCTGCTTCGACCACAGCACCGTCAGATTTGGCTCCGGCGCAGGACCGAGATTGTACAGGGTGTGAAGGAAGCGGAACGAGTTTTTCGTCACTCGCGTCTTGCCGTTAAGCCCCATGCCGCCGATCGATTCCGTCACCCATGTCGGGTCGCCGCTGAACAGCTCGTTGTAGTCCGGCGTGCGAAGGAATTTCACAATGCGCAGCTTCATGACAAAATGGTCGATCAGCTCCTGCGCTTCCATTTCCGTCAGCTTTCCTTCCTTCAGATCGCGTTCGATATAAATATCGAGGAAGCTGGAGACGCGCCCTAAGCTCATTGCCGCTCCGTTTTGTTCTTTAATAGCGGCAAGGTAGGCAAAATACAGCCATTGCACCGCCTCGGCAGCCGTGCGGGCCGGAGCGGAAATATCGAAGCCGTAAGATGCCGCCATTTGCTTCAGTTCGCTTAAGCTGCGAATTTGCTCGGACAGCTCCTCGCGCAGCCGAATGACTTCCTCGCTCATCGCATCGACCTCGAGCTGGAGCAGCTCCGCCTTCTTGCCGGCGATCAGCCGGTCTACCCCGTACAGCGCGACTCTGCGATAGTCGCCGATAATCCGTCCGCGTCCGTACGCGTCCGGAAGACCGGTAATGATACCCGCTCTTCGAGCGGCGCGCATATCCGTTGTATAGGCATCGAATACGCCTTGGTTATGCGTCTTGCGAATTTCCTTAAATAGTCCTTCGATTTCCGGGGAAAGCTTATATCCATAAGCCTCACAAGCATCCACCGCCATTCGTATGCCGCCGAACGGCTGAACGGAACGTTTGAGCGGGGCGTCTGTTTGAAGGCCAACAATTTTTTCTTTGGCTTGATCAATATAGCCAGGAGCATGCGAGGTAATCGTCGAAACCGTATTCACGTCAATATCGTGTACCCCGCCTCTTTCGCGCTCTTCTTTCAGCAGCTGGCTGACGCGCTTCCACAGCAATGCCGTATCGTCCGTTGGCCCGGCCAAGAAACGATCGTCTCCTTCATAAGGCGTAATGTTGCGTTCGATAAAGGAATTGACGTCAATCGTTTTTTTCCATTTTCCGTCCGCGAACCCGCGCCAAGCATCGAGGACGCTCGTCAGGTCGGCTCTTTCTTTTTCTGTCATTGCCATCATGAACACCTCCGTTTATACTCCCATGTTACTTTTTTCACAAAATTACGGCTATGACTTTCATCACAGTGTCGCCGAGTTTCGAAAGTCTCCCTGAGTATGGATCGAGCGGACGAATTCCCGGTTAATCCCTTGCTCCTCAAAATGCGACTCGGCAAGCTGAGTGCGGTTAATCTGCCGTAAAAATAACGAGACGTCGGTAATCCCGCCGTCCAGCAGCCTGCCGATTCGCTCCGCATTGGATCGGTCGTAAATGCCATGAAGAGGATAGACCGTCTCCTTTATGAAAGGGAGAACCGCATCCGTACCTTCCTGCATATACGATAGCTGAAGCTTCGCCGCTTGAGCAGAGGGGCTCGGCAAATGGCAGCCTAGCAGCCACACATGGCGATTTTTTGCCAAAGCAAGTCCTGCATGCATGCCGCTCAGCAATCCTTTGCCCGCATAATAATCAGTGATGATGCGAATATCCCTGTCAACGGTTTTGAGAAATAGCTGCGGCTCATTCGTCACAATCGTAATTTCGCTGCAGCAGGTTTTCATTTCTCGAATTTGTCTCTCGATCAAGGTCTGCCCGTCCACAACGAGAAAAGCCCGGTTGTCGCCCTTCATGCCGCGGTGAGCGCCTCCTGCCAATATAACGCCGGACAACATACGGAACACTCCTTTCCAATTGACTTGAATGAAGAAAAAGAAAATCTGCCGATCGGTTGAACGGCAGATTTCTAGCAGCTTCCGTGTTAAAATTTGCCGTAATACGCATTGCGATAGACTTCCGCAAGCTCCGTCACAAGCGGCATGCGCGGATTCGCAGTCGTGCATTGATCCTCGAAGGCCCGGTCGGCTAAATAATCGACCTTCGCTTCGAAATCGCCTGGATCAACCCCAAGCTCCTGGAACTTCTCTGGAATTCCGAGCGATGCGTTCAGCTTGCGGACAGCCTCTATCAGGCTGTTCACGCCTTCTTCTGCGGTGCGCGCAGGCAGTCCCAGCATGCGGGCGATTTCCGCATAACGCACATCTGCAACAAAGTGGGTATATTTCGGGAACGAAGCGAATTTCGTCGGCTTCTGCGCGTTGTAACGAATCACATGCGGCATTAAGACCGCATTGGTTCTGCCGTGGGCCGTATGATATTCGCCGCCCCACTTGTGCGCCAAACTATGGTTAATGCCAAGAAAAGCATTCGCGAAAGCCATGCCCGCTATGGTCGAAGCGTTGTGCATCTTCTCTCTGGCAACAGGGTCCGCCGTATGGTACGACTTTTCTAGGTTTTGGAACACAAGACGGATCGCATGAAGCGCAAGGCCATCCGTATAATCGCTCGCCATCACCGATACGTACGCCTCAATGGCGTGAGTGAGCACGTCCATCCCTGTGTCCGCGACGGCCGTCTTCGGCAAACTGTAGACAAACTCCGGATCGATGATTGCGACGTCCGGCGTCAGCTCGTAATCCGCCAGCGGGTATTTCGTATGTCCATCCTTCTTATCTGTAATAACCGCGAATGAAGTGACTTCCGAGCCAGTTCCCGATGTCGTCGGGATCGCTACAAACTTCGCTTTTTCGCCGAGCCTCGGATATTTATAGACACGTTTGCGGATATCGAGAAACTTCTGCTTCAGCGAATGGAAGCTGGTGTCCGGGTATTCATAGAACAGCCACATCGCCTTCGCAGCGTC
Source organism: Paenibacillus nanensis (assembly GCF_003583765.1). Lineage (GTDB taxonomy): Bacteria > Bacillota > Bacilli > Paenibacillales > Paenibacillaceae > Pristimantibacillus > Pristimantibacillus nanensis. Next base: position 9,450 of record NZ_QXQA01000014.1, on the reverse strand, counting down.
CATCGGCGATCCCCCGCCAAGGGCGATGATGCAGTCCGGCTGGAAACGGTTCATCAGCTTCGTGCCGCGTTCAACCGTCTCAACCGAAGGGTCCGGCTCGACATCAGAGAATACTTCAATGGCGACCGGCAATTCGCGTTTCCGCAAATAATATTCCAGCTTCGCGACATACCCCAGCTTCACCATCATTTCGTCGGTCACAATCAGCACGCGGGAGATGTCCGGCATTTTCTCCAGATATTGCGTGGAGCCTTTTTCGAAATACACCTTCGGCGGCATTTTGAACCACTGCATATTGACGGTCCGATAAGCGACCCGCTTTATATTCAGCAAGTTGACTGCCGTTACGTTCGACGTTGTCGAGTTATGCCCGTAAGAGCCGCAGCCAAGCGTCAGCGACGGCAGATTCGTATTGTACAGGTCGCCGATCGCGCCGTGCGTAGACGGCGAATTGACGATAACCCGCCCTGTCTGCAGACGGTTCGCGAATTGGCGGATGACGGCATCATTGTTCGAATGAATGACCGAAGAATGACCCATGCCCCCAAAAGCGACGACCTCCGCCGCACGCTCAATGCCTTGCTCCGCCGTCTTCACTTTATAGCATGCGAGTACGGGACTCAGCTTCTCGGCCGACAGCGGGAACGCTGGTCCGACGCCACCCAGCTCCGCCACAATCATTTTCGTATCCTGCGGCACCTGGATGCCCGCCATTTCGGCGATTTTCACAGCAGGCTGCCCGACGATTACAGCGTTTACGGCGCATTTCTCGCTGTTAATAACCAGCTTCGATACCGCTTCGGTTTCCGTTTTGTTCAGGAAGTAGCAGCCGTTATCCTTCATCAGCTTGCGGACTTGATCATAAACCGCTTCTTCGATAATAACTGCCTGCTCGGATGCGCAAATCATGCCGTTATCGAACGTCTTGGACAGGATCAGATCCGTTACCGCTTGTTTAAGATCGGCGGATTGCTCGATGAAGCAAGGCACATTGCCTGGACCTACGCCGAGCGCCGGCTTGCCGGTGCTATAAGCCGACTTCACCATGGCCGAGCCGCCTGTAGCCAGCACGAGAGCCACGTCCGGGTGATTCATCAGCAGCTGCGTTGCCTCCAGAGACGGCGTCTCCACCCACTGCATGCAATGCTCGGGCGCTCCGCTTGCGACAGCCGCTTCAAGCAGCGTCCGCGCCGCAGCCGCGCTGCTTCTTTGCGCGGAAGGATGGAATGCGAAAATGATGGGGTTACGCGTTTTTGCTGCAATCAATGCCTTGAACATGGTTGTGGAGGTCGGATTCGTCACCGGCGTTACCCCGGCGATAATGCCGACGGGCTCTGCGACCAGCTTATAATTTTCAAACGCGTTTTCTTCGATGATGCCGACCGTTTTGTCATGCTTAATGCTGTGGTAAATATACTCCGTCGCAAAAATGTTCTTGGTGATCTTGTCTTCGTAAACGCCGCGTCCTGTCTCATCGACCGCCATCTTGGCAAGCAGCATATGCTTATCCAGTCCGGCTAGGGCCATCGCCTGCACAATACGGTCAATCTGCTCCTGATTCATCATCAGGAACGCTTCCTGAGCTGCCCTGGCACGGGCGACTAACAAATTCACTTCGGTTTGAGCGGACTGTTCTGCTGCTAATTTGTTCTCTTTTACAGCCATCGTTTTCTCCTCCTTAGGAGACGGATTTAGAAGCTGATCTCCCTGTTGACCTCATCATACGGGAATACAAATTAGCAATCGATGACATTTCTCACATGCGAACACTTTATTTCTCCGCTGCTACAATGGCTAAAACGGCTAAAAGCAACCGCACAAGTCCTATGGAACGTTTGGCCGGAGAATAGCGCCTCATAATGGAGGCTCGAAAAGGACTACCATGTTTTGTAGCCTGGCGCCCCGTACGTATCAGGACCGAGCATATCCATTACCGGGATCGTATACGCAAACAAGATGAGCAAGACGACAAGCGAAATCCATACGCCCCACCGCTCCAGGAAACGCGGCGTCGCTTCCTCCGGAGCGCTCGATTTCCCGAGCGGATAGAGAGTTTCGCCTTTTGGCGCTCGAAGCAGCGCAACCACGTTTATAATCATCAAGACAAGCGCAACGAACAAAATAATACCGCCGATTGCCATCGCGACATGATAGGGCATCCACAAAATGGCATCCGTGTGATCTTGGTATGTCGTATAAGCTGTGCGGCGCGGCGATCCAAGCAGACCGACCGTATGCATCGAGCCGGACATAAACAGCATGCCGACCAGCCAGAGCACGGTTTGAATGATGCCTAGTTTATTCACCCGCTTCGTCAGCACCCTTCCCGTAATGACCGGAATAAGCCAATAGGTAATGCCGAAAAACGTCAGCGCAACGCTCGTCGCAACCGTAAGGTGGAAATGGCCTGTCACCCACAGGGTGTTATGGACAACTGCATTCATTTGGTTGCTTGCGTTAACAATGCCGCCCGCGCCTGCCGGAATAAAGGCGAGCATCCCCATGAACGGCGCAAAGAAACGAACATCCTTCCACGGCAGCACCTTCAGCCAGCCGAACAATCCCTTCGCCCCCTTCAAGCGTCCGTTCTGTTCAAACGTCGCGAACAGGGAGAAGGCCGTCATCAGCGATGGAATGACAACCATAAACGTAAGCACGACCTGGATATATTTCCAAAGAGGACTTACCCCCGGCTCCATCAATTGGTGATGGAAGCCGACGGGAATCGAGAACAGCAGAAGCAGGATGAAGGACAGTCTCGCAAGCGCGTCGCTGTATATTTTCCCCCCGATTATTTCCGGAATGATCACATACCAGCAAATATAGGTCGGAAGCAGCCAGAAATAAACGAGCGGGTGGCCGAAGTACCAGAATAGCGTGCGGCTAAGCATGACGTTAACCGTCTCCGTCCAGCCGACGGACCAAGGAATCAGCTGCACGATAACTTCAATCGCGACGCCAATCGTTGCTATTTGCCACAGCAGCATCGTGACGACGGCCATAAACCCGAACAGCGGAGAGAGCTTGCCGCGATGCGTCTTTCTCCAATCTCTATATTGATAGAAGATACCGAAGCCGCTCAGCCAACTGCCGATGACAACAAATGCCAGTCCAAAATAAAATTGCGGCGCCGCCTTCATCGGCGCGTAAAACGTATAGAGCACGCTTGCTTTATCAAGCAGAATCATAGCCAGAACAACCAGGCCTCCGCCCGTCATCAGCGCAAACCCCGCCCAGCCGAGACGCCGCGTCATCGGAAGCAGCGCTCCCCCCATCGTGCGGGCAATGCCGGAATATAAGAAGCCGATAATAAAGTAGGTCGTGAACACAATCGCCATCAGTATGCCATGCGCTGTTAAGAGCTGATAGTAGCCGATGCCTCCAGGCAGCGTATACATCCCGCCGCGAACGACACTTTGCAGCATGCCGGCGATCCCGCCGAGCAGCAGCGCGAAAAAGGCGAACAGGATATGAGCCATAACGAGCGCGCCGTCTTTCGGGTCGAGCTGTCTAATAAAGCCTTGTTTCATGGTGAGCATCTTCCTTTTCATGTAGGTTATTCAACGATAATCTTCGTCATCATCGCTTCATGAGCAATACCGCAATATTCGTTGCACAATATCAAATACTCGCCTTTTTCCTTGAACGTATGGGTCACTTGGCTGACTTCGCCCGGCACAAGCATCATGTTGACGTTCGTACCCGGAATTTCGAAGCCGTGAACAACATCCGTACTGGTTACCGTGAAATGGACGGTGGAACCGGCCGGAACCTTCATGACAGGCTGCTCCTTCGGCCCTGTCGTATAGCCGAAAGCGAAGGATATAATAACGGCCTCGTATTCCTTCCGCCCCACTTGGTGAATGCCGGGCTGGTCGAACGGCGCGATTTCTTTCACTTTAGTCGGATCAATCATGTGATGATGTTCGCTTGGCGGCTGCGTTCCGAGCGCAAAAGCGGAGATGCCGATAACGCCTAAAAAGACAAACAGCATTGCAATGCCGATGGCCAGCCATACTTTTTCTAATCGATGAATGTGCATTGGTTGAATTCTCCCTCCGGTTCTATTGCCGCTCGATATACAAAACAAATACTAGAGCCCAAGTCACGAGGATAAATGCGCCAAGCAGCATAACGCTGACGAACGTTCCCTTCAAGGACGTTTCCTCTTGACGCGTGACGGTGTCGGTGTCTTTTGGGGCTTCATCTTTGTTATGATAGTTCACACTTTTCACTCCTTAAAGGTTTTGTGGAGCAAAACCTGCTTCGTAAGCATTCGCTTGGTTTTGTGGAGCAAAACCTGCTTCGTAAGCTAACGGCAGCGAGGATTCTTTCGGGTTGCTCGTGTTTTATTGTATAGGCGAAGCAAAAGGCCCGCTGTGATCTATCGCACAACAGGCCTCTCATTTGTTTCCTATGAAAACAAGTAGTCCATATCTGTCAAAATTTCATCCGCCAGCGGGTAGATGAGCTCTTCCTCCATCTGGAAGTGGCTCGTTAAGATCAGACAGCCTTGCGTCAAACAATCGCAGCATGCTTTCATTTTGTCCCGAAACTTCGTTTCCTGGCGGTTTGTATCCAGCAGCAGCATCGCGTGCAGCTCGTTGCTCATTTGTAAGAAGGATTCGAAAAACTGCAGCGCAAGCTCGTGATCCTTCTCAAGCACCCACAAGGACGGCAGAATGGTCGGCTCGAGCTTTCTCTTGTAATACCGCGAAAACAACGGGAACAATTCTTCATCCTCCCATTTCACATGAGAATCCAGCTCCCGCAGCAAATGTTTTGCTTTACCAACCAGCTCGTGAAGCGAATGCTGAGCGCCGAAGGAGCCGGATGTGGTAGCCGCTCTGCTGCTAAGCTCGCTCAACTCTTCGCATTTTTGTTTCAAGCCTTCATGCTCCGACTGCAGCCGCATAAAAAACTGCATATATACGCTGGGACGCGCCGAATGATAAGGCTCCAGCAATGTTGGTTTTTGCATCATTTCTTTCATGATTAAGCACCTCCAAAATGGAATGATCCGTCGATTAGGTACGATTTTTAACTCTCGATTGGATTGTCACCCGCAGCTTCAACATCGCAACGGCGCTGACGAACCAAGCGATTACGCCAATGCCTAAACTCAACCACCAATCTCCCGTCGCTTGCAAAATAAACAATACGGCGAGGACGCATATCGCGCAGCCTGCCATACCGTAAACGGAACCTTTCGCGATTGCAGACGCCTTCTCGGAGCCTTGCGTAACGCCAACCATGAAGACGGCTGCGATCATCACGGCAGGGAAAGCGGCGAACATCCCGCCGAGCGCTTTCCAAGGTATCCAGACGGAAGCTATATAACTAAGCGAGACAGATGCTCCGCCTAACAAAAAACGAAGCAGCAGCTCTTTCGTTTTCATAATCAGACCTCCCTACACCATAAACATTACATAAGATACAAAAACCGACACGATAAGCCAGCCCAGCACCGAAAAGGTTAACCCCTTCTTCCACCCTTTCTTGGCGCTTAACACGCCAACCATTGCTGCGCATATGACATTGATCGCCATCCCGGCCATTGCGCCTTGTGTCAAATCAATCGATTTCATAATGAGCTCGTTCCCAGTATGATCAAGCCTCACGTTCATCAGCGCTGCGAGGAACACGGCGGGAAATGCGGCAAATATGCCGCCGATCGGCCCGCCGACCCGTTTGGAGATGAGAGAAGCCGCAGCTACCGCGCTACCGCCAAATAGAAAACGAAGCAATAATCCCGTCAGCGATATTTCAAGCATAAACGTTCTCCTCCGTCTTACTACGTGATTTTTTTCACTTAAATGGATTTAAGTTGATTTCAGCTTACCACTCCCATGTGCAAACCACTGTAAAAAAGATCACAAACCCGCTCATTTGCCATAAAAAAAAGATAACCTGCCGGGATGCCCGGCAGGCGGTGGAACGTCTTTTTATCGAATTGTCATTCCATGCTTGCACAGTACGCCATGAATGGAGAAATACGTCACTTCCGACGGAAGCTCGTCTTTGATCGGTCTAAGCTTCTCAACGCCAACTTTCTGGATCGCTTCCAGAATCAGTGACTCCTGACCCGGAGGTATGATACGGTCCCAATCCACCTCTTGCCCTTCCCCGGCCGCCCGAATAATATGGCCTTCCACGGTAACTTGGCTGAAACCGCGCTCCCCGGCAATTTCCGCTGGCGACATTCCTTGATTGAACATTTCGAGCGATACGAGATGGCTGGCCTGCTCGCCGCTATTGCTTATTTGGGCTGTCGCTTTCGATTTTAATGGAGGCATTGGCGAACGGGGAGGCTGGCTGCCCGAGTCCCCTTGCCCTGCATAATCGGAAATAATGCGAATAATATCCTGGCCGTATTTGTTGCCTTTCGCCGTGCCTATGCCTTTTACCTCAAGCAATTCATCGATGCTGGAAGGTCTGGCGTTCGCGATATCCCGCAAGGTCGCGTCAAAAAAGATCATAAACGGCGGTACGCCTTCCTTGGAAGCCGCCTCGCGCCGCCACTGCTTCAAAGCGTCGAAGAGCGGGGATGCTCCGGAGGACGTCCCTTCGCTTGTCTGTCTAACGGTTGCTCTAACGCGCTGCGTGATGGACGCTTTGCCTTCGAGCACCGGAAGGGCGTTCGCCGTCAGCGAAACCGTCGGATACTGTCCCTCGCTAAGCCGCATATATCCTTCCGCTACCAGCCAGTATAACCAGTCCGCAATATCGCGTTCCGGCAGATGGCGCATAAGCCCGTAAGTCGACAGCCGGTCGAGTCCGAATTCCAGCAGGCGCTTATCGCGCGAGCCCTTCAGCACCTTCGCCGCCATCGTGACGCCGAAGCGTCCCTTCATCCGGCCGACGCAGGAGAGCGCCATCTTCGCGTCCTCGGTCCGGTCGACGGTTTCGCTTTTGTCCAAGCAGCTGCTGCATTTGCCGCAAGGCTGAACGCCGGTTTCGCCGAAATAATCGACGATAAACTGCTGCAAGCACCGCTGTGTCCGGCTGTAGTTCATCATCGTATGCAGCTTCGACATTTGGATGGACTTCCGTTCGGCATCGCCTGCCCCTTGCTCAATTAAGAAACGCTGCACCTGCATGTCCGCCGGTTCAAATAGGAGCACGCAGTCGCTCTCCTCGCCGTCGCGCCCCGCTCTTCCGGCCTCCTGATAATACGACTCCAGGTCGCCCGGCATTTGATAATGGACAACGAACCGCACATTCGGTTTGTCGATGCCCATTCCGAAGGCGTTCGTAGCGACCATGACGCGAATTTGATCGAAGCGGAACTTCTCTTGCGTCTCCGCTCTTTCCGTATCGGACAAGCCGCCGTGGTATTTGCCGGCCTCCACTCCGAACTGCTGAAGCATCGAGCAGACATCCTCCACTTCCTTCCTCGTAGCGGCATATACGATGCCCGACTGATCGTTTCGCTCCTTCAGCAGCTGTTTGAGAAACCGCTTCTTGTCGACCCCGCTGACGACGGATAACGAAAGATTGGGCCGGGCGAAGCCCGTGACATAGCGGCGAGGCTCTTTTAGCTGCAGCATTTTCACAATATCATCGGCTACTTCTTCCGTTGCCGTCGCCGTAAAGGCCGCCACAAGCGGCCGGTTCGGCATTCGGCCGATCCACCCGGCCAGCTGCCTATAGCTTGGACGAAAATCGTGCCCCCACTGCGATACGCAATGCGCCTCATCTATGGCGATCAGAGGAATGTGCAGCTGCTCCGACAGCGTTTGAAACATGGGGGCGTCGAGCCGCTCCGGAGCGACATACAGGAGCTTGTATTCGCCCTGCAGCGCGTTTCGGAGTACCTCGCGGTATTCCGCCGCTCCAAGCGAGCTGTTCAGGAATGCCGCTTGCACGCCTACCCGTTTTAGACTGTCCACCTGGTCCTTCATCAAGGAAATAAGCGGTGAAATCACAAGCGTCGTTCCCGGAAGCAGCAGCGCGGGAAGCTGATAACAAATCGATTTCCCGCCTCCCGTCGGCAAAATCGCCAGCGTATCATGGCCGGCTACAATGCCGGCGATAATGTCCTCTTGTCCTTTTCGAAACGAATCGTAGCCATAGATGTCTTTCAACAATTTTAATGCCTTGTCCATCGATTGATCCGCCTCCTTTCTCTAAACAGAAAGAACCCTGGCAGCGTACTGTCAGGGTCCTCCCGTCCTCTTTCATCGGCTGTGCCGATAGCTATTGTCCCGCTGTTACAATTTGAATGACGTTGCGGACAGACTGAGCGGACTTATCGAGCGCCGCTTTCTCCTCGGCCGTCAGCTCAAGCTCGATAACCTTCTCGATGCCGTCGCCGCCGAGAATAGCAGGCACACCCATGAACAGACTGTCGTAGCCGTATTCGCCCTCCAGGTACGCAATGACCGGGATAATCCGTTTTTTATCCTTCAGTACAGCTTCCGTCATTTGAACCAAGGAAGCCGCAGGCGCATAGTACGCGCTGCCGTTGCCTAGCAGGTTCACGATTTCGCCGCCGCCGACGCGGGCGCGCTGCACAATCGCATCGATGCGGTCAGCAGGAATCAGCTTCTCGATCGGAATGCCCGCCACATTGGAGTAACGAACGAGCGGTACCATATCGTCGCCATGTCCGCCGAGCACAAAGCCGCGAACGTCTTCCACCGACACGTTCAGCTCCTGCGCGATAAATGTGCAATAACGGGCGGTATCAAGCACGCCGGATTGGCCGATCACGCGGTTTTTCGGGAAACCTAGCGTCTGATACGCCACATAGGTCATTGCGTCAACCGGGTTACTCAAAATAATCACATAAGCGTTCGGACTCGTCGCCTTCACGTTTTCGCAGACGGATTTTACAATGCCGGCATTCGTATTGACCAGATCGTCCCGGCTCATGCCAGGCTTGCGCGCAACGCCCGCCGTAATAATGACCACATCGGAATTTCGGGTATCCTCATAGTTCGAGGTGCCGACAATGTTGACGTCGACGCCCATCACCGGAGTCGCTTCCAGCATATCCAGCGCCTTGCCTTTTGTCGGGTTCTCAAGCGGCGCGATATCAACCAGCACCACATCCCCAAGCTCCTTCTGCGCAAGCATAAGCGCCGTCGTCGCCCCTGTAAATCCTGCCCCCACAACCGTAATCTTCTTTCGAGTAATAGCCATTCCGATTGCCTCCCTTAAACAAGTTCGATAAGTCGCAAATCAACGCCCTATTTTCCTCATTTTGCCCATTCAGAGACATTTAAGACGATCAAAACGCTTGTTTCGTATCACTCATTCGTTTTCTTGCCCGCAGTAACTCGGTCAAGTTGCCCCTCAGGGGCAACCGCCCTCCTCAACATCATGAACGCGCCTCTGTCATTCCTGCGTTCTTCCGGCAGGTGTCCAGAGGGGCGCAGCCCTGTCTCTTATACACATCTGTCTCCTATACACATCTGACGCTGCCAACGCACTCTAGTGTGTAGT
>NZ_QXQA01000013.1 GCF_003583765.1 Paenibacillus nanensis | reverse complement strand
TATGGCCCACTCAAAGAGAAGCAAGAAACTTAGCTGGGGGCGAAGCCCCCGGCAAACCATCACTAAATACTAAAAATATCCATCGTCCCGATGGAAAACCCTGCTACACAACTTTCTTGACGCTACCAGAGTTCGAGCGAATAGTAGCGCCACACGAGAGTAACTGGTGGAAGAGGGCTGAGTTTGAGCGAATAGTAACGCCACGCGTGATTATCTGGTGGAAGTGAGCAGAGTTCGAGCGAATAGTAACGCCACACGTGATTAACTGGTGGAAGAGGGTTGAGTTTGAGCGAATAGAAACGCCACGCGTGATTATCTGGCGGAAGAGGGCTGAGTTTGAGCGAATAGTAACGCCACACGTGATTATCTGGTGGAAGTGAGCAGAGTTCGAGCGAATAGTAACGCCACACGAGAATAACTGGTGGAAGAGGGCTGAGTTTGAGCGAATAGTAACGCCACGCGTGATTATCTGGCGGAAGTGAGCAGAGTTCAGCTATAGTGCCCCCAGACACCTGGCCGTTTCGTTGAGCGGACATTCGCTCCAGCAACTGAATAGGATATAGCCTAGAGAAAATGAGCTCGTTATCGTCACGCAGAGCGTATCTGAAGATGGACTGAAATGTCACGAAGGAGCAGGAATGAATTACGAGCCCAGCCCGCATAATGAGGATAACGACTTCATCATGATTATCACATCAGGAGGGATTCGCTATGGCAGTCAAATCATCATCGCCGCTTCATGTTTATTTGCTTGCCGGCGTGAAAACAACGACCTGTGCCTTCAATGCGTGCAAAGCGCGTCTGGAGGAGCAGCTTCATTCGGAAGGCATCGATCCTTTGATTCATGTGTTATTCCCTTACGGCGATGCAAGCCGAAATGTGGTTAAGCAGGTGCTTGAGGTGAAGACCGATTTATCGAACAGAATGCATGCGGGGCGAATCGGGGGAAGGCTGGTCTGGGAGCAAATTAAAGACAATGTCAGAGGACAGCGCGCCTTGTTTATCGGTCATAGCGGCGGAGGAGCCGCCGCTTATCAAGCAGCGCGTCTGCTTGAGGAGGAAGGCGCCCTGCATGACTATAGGGTAGTGCAAGTCGGGTCGCCGCGCACGCCTATCCATCCGGATATGCGGGACAAGGTCAGCTATTTCCACTCCGTCGACAGCTTTGGCAAGCTGAATGACCCCATCAGCCGAATCGGAAGCTGGGGCGGATGGATCCGCAGCAGAGGCTACGTGCCCCGCTGGAACCGGTTCAAATACGCGCCCGGTTACGTCGAGGGCATCCCGACGGTCGGCGGACATGCGCATTACTTCCGGACGGAGCCGTATGTTGACACCAATGCGGTATGCAACTTGGATAAAACGATCAGCCGGGTGCGGGAGTGGTTGAAAGGGTGGCTGTAATCCTATAGACTGAAGGTAGGCTTTGCTAATGGAAGCTTGCTTACCTGAAGGAGATGATTTTTGAAATGGCGAATACGCACACGTTCTCGAAGGGCGAGGAAATCGCCAATGCGGTTACACACGGGATCGGAGCGCTGCTTAGCGTCGCGGCGCTCGTTTTATTAATTGTATTTGCGTCGCTTAAAGGCACGGCGATGCATGTGGTCAGCTTTACCATTTACGGTTCGGCGATGCTGCTGCTGTATATGGCGTCTACGCTTGTCCATAGCTTTCCGATAGGGAAGGCCAAGCGGGTTTTCGAATCGCTTGACCATTCGTTTATTTATGTGTTTATCGCGGGAACGTATACCCCGATTCTGTTCCATATCGTACAAGGCGCGCTTGGATGGGTGCTGTTCGGTGTCGTGTGGGGTGTTGCGCTCGTTGGCGTCGTGTTTAAATCGATGTTCGCGTCCAAATACCTGTTCACATCGACGATTTTATATATCGCGATGGGGTGGATTATTGTATTCGCCTGGGAACCGTTAACCACGCATTTGGCGCCAGGCGGACTTCAATTGCTTGTAGCTGGCGGCATTTTGTATACGGTCGGAACCGTCTTCTATATGTGGAGAACCTTCCCTTACCATCATGCGGTGTGGCATTTGTTTGTGCTCGCCGGTTCGATCGTCCACTTTTTTGCGATATTCTTGTATGTTCTTCCCGCATAAGGTCCGGAAGGAATCCGTTTGACGAGGACTTCCGCTCATGAGGGATCGACCTCGGGACACCAGCCCGGAGGCTCGGCGCACATCGCTGCCGCGTCTTCGGGTTTTTCTTTGGCCAAATCGGCAAAATAACTGGATAAAATATGGTTTCCGGATACCGAGCCCATGCGGAAGGAGCGCTGCACCTCGCCTTTGACATGGAGGTAGAAGTAGGTGCCCTTCGTGTGGGGCGACTGGTAAACAAGCGGCGGGAGATGCGGCACAATATCGAATTCGTTCTGGAACCGCCAATGCGTCGGAACGGTGTAATTATAAGCCTGAACGAACTTGGGGTCTCCGACGCGCGGGGCGCCGAAGGTATAGACGGCGGGCGAGGTGAACGTCGTATTCACCGCAATGTCGAGCGCAGCTAGAGTCGCAAGCGCGCCGCCGAGGCTATGGCCGGTTATAAAGAGCGGTTTGTTGGGCTGGAGCTGGCTGAGCAGCGCGTGTATCTGATCTCGGGCCGATAAATAAATATCGGTGAAGCCTTTATGGGTTTGACCCGCATTGCGGACGGGGCGGTATAAGGTTTGCTGGGCGATAAAGTCCGATACCCAGTCGACGGCTGAGCCGGTCCCTCGGAATGCAAGAATCGCGCATGGATCAGAATCCAGCAGGAAGCCGAATCGTTCAGGGATGTTGCCGTAAGCGCTGGCCGCAATTTCTCCAACAAGCCGGTAGGTTCTCGGCACCAAGAATAGGCCGTCCTCCTTATTGCTGTATTGGACATAGGTTTGTCCGCAAACGGCCGCCAAAAAAAGAGCGCTTCCCAGATCGGGACCTTGACTCCGAAGCACTTGATTTTCCGCAATCATCGCTATCCCTCCACCCTCTGCAAGCACATGATGAGATAGTGTATGAACGATGTTGTAAATAGGTACCTGCGGATAAAGGCAAAAAAAATATTCCCGAAGACCGCTGTTAGGACATGCGGTTTTTTCGGGAACGTGTTAACGGCCGATCCGTCTGTAATGACGCCTCTGTATGTTTGTTGACGAGCTTCTTGCGATGCTTTCCGCTTCGGCCGGAACGGCCGGCGATTGGCTCCGACGGGTCGGTTGTCAGCGCGTCTGCGCCTTGCTTATTGAGCAAATCGCCCGTCCAGCCCTTCCTCCAAAGCCAGAGATAAATACAAACCGTTATTACCGCCACGCCCGTAATCATGGCCGGGAAGGCCCAAGGCAAGTCCGCGAACGGAAGCCACTCGAAATTGCTGCCCATCAGCGTCCCGGCGACCGTGGCCGGCAAGAACAGCACGGTGAATATCGTGAGCGTCTTCATAATGTCATTGCCCCGGAAGCTGGAGATGGCGTCATCCATCGAAATTAACGTATCAATCTCCATCGCGTAATGCTTCAGAAGCGTATCGATCCGGTCAAGCTTATGCGTAATTCGGATAAAAGCGTCCTTCTCGGCCAGCTCCGCCGGAAAGCTTTCTTTGGCTGCGCCGTACAATTCCCGAATCGGTATAAACAGATGGTTCCAATGCAGCAGATCATATCTCCGGTCGAAGATCACGTCCAGCAGGCCTGTCCGGTTCCGTTCCCGCATTGCCCGTTCGAGCTCGCCAAGACGCTGCTCGAAGCCGTCGAGGCCGGCGTGGAATGTCTCAAGCAGGACGCCCAGCATAATAAAAAATGCTTCGGGAGCCAGCTCGCATTCCTCGTATTTAGCGGAGTGCGTCCCGGATTGCAGGCGAAGAGGCAGCCGCATATCCTCGTGCATGGTGATGAGCCGTTTGCCCATCATCCAGAAGTGCAGCGGCTGTATATCCGTCTGATCCTCCGTGACCTGCACCATTAACGTTCCGCAAAGCAGCGACCCGATTCCCGGCAGGTTGTCTACGGATATATGGTTTGTCCTGCGGTCGCGGCAATCGTCGACCCAGCCGGCGCATTCCGGAAACTGGCGTTTCAAGTCCAAAATTTCCGATTCCAGCCGTTCCTGTTCTTCGCTTAGCGCCTGCAGTCTTTTTTTCGTGGAGAAATCCCCTGATTGTTCCGATTTTGCGGCGGACTTTCTGCTGGGGAGCGATTTCTGCTCCAGAAGCTGCGGTCTGGCTTGCTGAACGACATGCCATTCCCAGCCCGCGGGATAACGAAGCATCCGATGTATCATCGTTCCCAGACCTCCTCCCTTTCGTTCCCATATCTACTCCAACATCATACATCGAACCTGACTCCACGCACAACCTATCGGTTTTCGTTTGACGTTATTTGTCAAAATCGCCGCCTATTCGACATAGAGTGATTTCGCGGCCAGTTGGGCATACCAACTTTAAGTACGACCGATTGTAAAGGAGCGGGTAAGGAACATGGCTAAAAAAATAGCATTTTTCGAAAACGAGCAGAAGGCGATTACCGCCATTAACGAACTGGAGAAAGCCGGATTTACTCCAGGAGAGATGAAAATACTGGCGAAAAATTCGGAGCATTCCCGGCGAATCGAAAGGGAAACCGACGTGCATGCGGATGAGCTGAAGGAGCTTCAAGAAACCAACGAGCATGTGCAAGATCCGGAGCCTGTCAGCTTTGCAGTGAGTTCGGGCTCGGGCTTTCCGGTTGTAACGGGCTCCTACGGTTTCGGAGCTTCCGGCGTAAGCTTCGCGACTCCTTTCACTTATTTGAAAAGCGGCCATGAAAGCGTGTATGAGGCTTTGGGGCTTGATGCAAAAGAGACGGAGCTCTGCTCGCAAGCGATAATGGAGGGGGCGATCGCGGTCATTGTGGAAACAAGCGAAAGCAAAGCGCTGTTCGATGCCGAGGGAGGACCCGATATGTCCAAGCTGGGTATTGCGGAGGCGGCTTTCCGGCGAAGCGGGGCATACAGAATCGTCAACGGTTCTTAAACAAGAAGGGGGCATAACAACATGCAGCAGCAGCAAATGTCATATGGAAGCGACTATCATTATTTGCCTGTCACATCAGTCGAAAGCGGAGAGCTTCATGAAGCGGCCCCTGATGTGGCCTGCTATACCGTTCAAATCGTGAATATCGGACTGATTGGAGCTCCCGGCCACTCCGATTGGGTGCTCGTGGATGCCGGCATGCCGAAGTCGGCGGACCGGATCATCGAGGCGGCGGAGGCTCGATTCGGGAAGGGGAGCAGGCCCCAGGCGATTATTTTGACACACGGCCATTTCGATCATGTTGGAGCTATCATCGAGCTTATAGAGTATTGGCAGGATGTGCCTGTATATGCGCATGAACGGGAGCTGCCGTATTTGACAGGGCAACAAAGCTACCCCGAGCAGGATCCGACCGTCGACAGCGGGCTTGTCGCGAAGATGTCGCCTCTATTCCCAATCCGTCCGATTCAACTAGGCGGTCACGTGAAGGCTTTGCCGACAGACGGAAGCATTCCGAATCTTCCGGATTGGAAGTGGGTCCACACGCCGGGGCACACGCCTGGCCATATCTCTTTATTCCGGGAGAGCGACCGTTTTCTGATTGCGGGTGACGCCTTTGTCACCGTCAAACAAGAGTCGCTCTACAAGGTATTTACCCAAGAGCAGGAAATTAATGGACCGCCAAAGTATTTGACGACAGACTGGGTCCTTGCGCGCGACTCCGTTCGCCGATTGGAAGCCCTTAAGCCAAGCGCCGCCATTACCGGGCACGGGTTGCCGATGAAGGGGCCTTTGCTTGCGGATCAGCTTTTTATACTTGCGAATGAATTCGACCGGATTGCGATACCGGAGCATGGAAAATATGTACACTAACTAGCTTAATCTTGGTTTTGCCGGGTCGCAATCCGGCTGCTGCGCGGCTCCGCTTTGGGACAGCTTCAGCAGATAGTAGCATTCCTCGCGGAACATATGATCCGGCATTAGCGGGTCGATCCGGCTTAGCAGCTCATTGCTGATTTCCAGCTCCTCAAGCTCTTGAAGGAACGCCATAAAAACCGCCATTTCCAGATTGACGTCGGTATGGAATTTAGACATTGCGGGGTAGTGATCGCGCATCGTGCGGAAATAGCCCGCGAGCTCGATAGCCTTTAAATAAAATTGATTAAAATGCTTTTCGAACTGCTCGCTTTTTTTGATGATGTTTTTTTCGGTTGGATCCAGCTCCGCCGCGATCGTTGCGGCATGCCCCGAGGCGTCGGGAAGCCATAACAGGTCATGATGGAGGGACGGGAATACGGGCACGCCCTTACCCTCCAGCAGCGAGGCCAAAATTCTCATGTACTCCTCAAGCTCATTGACCATGTGGTTCAGGAAGGTTGGCGTAAAGGCGATCGTCACTTTCCCGAGCAGCAGCCGGTCCAGCAGATCGAGCTTAAACGCTTTTAATTGTTCGGCAGCTCGGTAAGCGCTGGCCGTGACTTCGGCAAGCGAAGCCTGCTCGCTGCGCGCCTGCTCCAGCAGCTGATCGAATAGCTGGATGAATTGTTCAGCAAGCTGAACATCCCTCTTTTCCTTCGGCGCAAGCGCGCTATGGATAAACCGGGAGTGGTCGCCTAATATTTGAAGCCAGAACCGATGCTCAAACCATGCTTGTTCTTCCAAGTGATTCGCATCCCCCTTTAACTTGATTCGTTAGGCACAATTTAGAGATATGGGGAAACGTCTTTGTCCTATTCATTCCTTGAAATAATTGAGCGGGCATATCTTTCGTTAAGACGAGCAAATTAATGACGGGGGACTTTGAAGGAAGTCTCACTAACCTCTAGAATGGGGAATTTGGCGTGGGTGAGAAGAAGAAATGGGATCTTGCGGCGTTGGCGTCAATTCCGCTCATCATGACGCTGGCGAATTCCATGCTCATACCTGTACTTCCGCTTATGCAGAAAAAAATCGGCATTACATCCGTACAGACCAGCCTCATCATAACGGTCTATGCGGCGGTGTCCATCATTTTTATTCCGTTTGCCGGCTATTTGTCTGACCGGTATGGACGTAAAAAGATTATTTTAATCGGTTTGACCATCGCTGCAGTTGGCGGCCTTATATCCGGGCTCGCCGCATGGCTAATGGAACGGCATGTATTTTCCGTTATTCTGCTTGGCCGGTTCATACAAGGAATCGGAGCCGCAGGAGCATTTCCGATTGTCCTTCCTTTGGTCGGAGATATGTTCAGGAGCGAGGAAGAGATAAGCGGCGGTCTAGGGATGATCGAAACCTCGAATACGTTCGGCAAAGTGCTCAGTCCTATATTAGGCTCGGCGCTCGCGATGGTGATCTGGTTTCTTCCGCTTGCGATTATTCCGGTCATTTCGGCCATTTCCATCCTCGCGGTATGGTTTCTGGTCAAATCTCCGAAGGAGGAGAAGGAAGCAATTGCTTTCTCGCAGTTTCTGCGCGACACGAAAAAGCTGATCGGGCAGAACCGCTGGTTGTATGCGATTTTTATAATCGGCGGAGCGCTCATGTTCGTCATGTTCAGCTTCCTTTATTACCTATCTTCCGTATTCGAAGATCATTATCACATTGACGGGATTAAAAAAGGTCTGCTGCTCGCGATCCCGCTATGCGCCATCTGTCTATCGTCCTTCATAACCGGCAAGCTCGTGGGGGAGAATAAGCTGAGAATGAAGTGGATAACCGTTGTCGGCGGGGTTCTGCTGACGGCGTCGATGCTGCTTTGCGGTATATTGGACACGAAAAGCATGCTAGTGCTTATTGTCATCATGTTTGTCGGGGGAGTCGGCATCGGTATAGCCCTACCATGCATGGACGCCTTAATTACGGAGGGTGTCGATAAGAAGCAGAGGGGTACGATTACGTCCCTGTACAGCAGCATGCGGTTTATCGGCGTCGCAGCCGGGCCACTGACGGCATCCGCGATGCTCCAGCATGAGACGGCGCTTTTTTATTTATTGTCCGGATTTGGCTTAGGCAGCGGCGCAATCGCGTGGCTTGCCATTAAGCCTGACGGCAAGCCGAAACAGGCATGACTGGCCGGAGCGGCCGGCATCCCTTGATCATCCAAGGAAGCCGGCCGGCTCTGGCTTTTTTAATGAAGGACGCCGGAAGGCGAATGGGCGGGTTTGGCGACAAGGTCGCGTATTCCGATGAACGGCAGCGGATGCTCGGCATGCCCTTGAATCATGTCCGAAATGATCTGCGCGCCCATCATACAGCAGACGGTGCCGTTCCCGCCATAGCCCAAATTATAATAAATACCTGGGGTTTCGGGATCCTCCCCAATAAGCGGCAGGCTGTCCGCCGACTCTCCAAACGTGGCATTCCATTCAAAGTCTACTGCAGTGGAGGCATCGGGGAACATGGCGGATAAACGATCGGTCAGCTCCCGGCGTTTACGCTCCCGCCTGGCCTTGTTATGATCGGGCTCATCCTTCTCTTCATCCAATCCCCCTGCAATAATTCTTCCGTCAACCGTGGTTCGCATATAGAGGTACGGCCTTGCCGTCTCCCATACAAGAAACCGTTCATGCCAGCCGAATGGCTTCGTTTGCTGCTTTGTCACCATAACATAAGAACGATTCAGATTGGCCTTCATCAGCCTTCCTTTCACTTCCTTCGGCTCGTATCCGACCGCATAGACGACATAATCGGCGTCTAACGTAACGCCGTTTTTCGTAAAAAGCCGATGCCGTCGCTTGCCTACGCCAAGCCGTTCGTATCCGGCTAAATCCGTTCCCTCGTAAATGCGAAGACCGGCTTTTACCGCTTCATCCGCAAGTCCGAGAACGAAGCGAAGCGGATTCAGCTCGGCGTCGCCATGCGTCACAAGAGCGGCTGGCTTACGGAAGGGGAAGTGGAGGGCGATATCGTCGGCAGTCCAATATTCGACATCGAAGCCGCATTCCCTCAGCGCTTCATATTCCTTCTTCAGCTTGGGGACATGCTGTTCCGTAGAAGCGTAATACAAGCTGCTCCTCCGCCTGAATTGCACATCGCGGGGGATGAGCTCCGCTAGCTCCTCGATATGCCGAATGGCTGCCAGGCAGCTCTTGTAATAACGCTCGGCAGGACCGCTTCCGATCCGTTCCTTGAGTTCGCTCAGCATCATGTCGCTGCAATATTGGAGCATGCCGGTATTGGCCGATGTGCTCCCTCCCGCGATCGTTCCCCTCTCGATGAGCACGGTCTCCAGCCCCGCAGAGGCGAGTTTGTACGCGCTTGCGATGCCGGACATTCCCCCTCCGACGACAACGGCTTTTGCCGCTACAGATTTTGTTAATGTTGGATAGGTCCTTGTGTGTAAAGCTGTGGAAGGCCAATACAATTGTCCGGTATGTAATTCCTTCAAGCGATCACCCCGAAGGATAGTATGTCCATCTCTGCCTAAAAATCGGCGGCCTGGCCCATCATTTCTTTACGGTAAGCCGTTGGCGACTGCCCATGCTGCTTGCGGAATTGCTTGGAGAAGTACAGCGCATCCTGCAAGCCGACCGAGGCGGCCACCTGCTCCACGGTCAGCTCCGGCCGCTCGCGCAGCATCAGCTTCGCCCGATCGAGTCTCAGCTTCAGAAGGAAAGATACGGGAGACATGCCGGTCTTCTGTTTGAAGATTCTTGATAGATAAGCGCGGCTGTAGCCGAGCGATTCCGCCATCCCTTCAATCGAGACGGGGTGCGTATATTGCGTGGACAAATAATGAATGATTTGGCTGTGAAGCTGTTCGTCCTGCTTCTCCGCACGATCCGGGCTGCCTTGCTCCCTCAAGCTGTCGCTGTATTCGGCCATGAGCAGCTGCAGGCAGGCCGATGCTTGCAGGGATGCGGATGGGGAACCTTTGCGCAATATCGAATAGATCCGGCGGTAGAGCACTCCAGCTTTGCGGGCGTCATCCAGGGCGGCGATCTGCCCCTGCGAAGCTTTGAAGCCTGCCATCGCGACAAGCTCCGCAGCCTCCTCGCCTTTGAAGGCTACCCACCGGTAACGCCAGGGCTCTTCGTGGTCGGATTCGTAGGTAATCAGCTGGCCGGGCTCGATCAGAAAGGTTCGGCCGGCTTCCAGCTCGTAACGCTGCCCTTCCAGCGTGAAGACGCCCTTGCCGGACAAGACGAGGTGCATCAGATAAAACTCATATACTTTAGGTCCGAGGCGATGCCCCGGCTTCGTTTGGCTTTCCCCGGAAAATAGGACATGAAGGCGGGGATTCGCTCTTTGGACGATAGCCGGGTTGGATGCGACGCTATAGGTTTCGGGTCTAGCAGCCATGACGCGGTTACAACCCCTTTCATGATCGGGAGCGGACGGGCGGAATGCGGCCTGCGCTCTGGTTTTTACTCATCATAGCATGAAGGAGTCTCTCTATAAAAGTCACATAAATCCATATTGTCGGCACTTTCAGCCATTTCGTTTTAAGGCTCTATCTACTATACTGGGGCAAGAAGATCATCCTATGAAAAAGGAATGGGAACGCATATGGCAAACATTGAAGCGTTAAAAGGACAATTTATCGAGCATTATGGCGGACAAGAGTCGGATATCGCTGTATTCCATGCGCCGGGCCGCGTCAATTTGATCGGGGAGCATACCGACTACAACGGCGGATACGTGTTTCCTGCGGCGCTGACCTTCGGCACCACGCTGCTTATTCGCAAGCGCGCCGACAGAGGATTGGGTCTGGCCTCGACTAACTTTCCCGCATCGAAGCTGCATTCGGTGGATTCAATCGCGTACGATGAAGCGGATGACTGGATGAATTATCCGAAGGGCATTGTGCATGAGCTGCTCAGCCAAGGCATTGTATTCGGCAGCGGATACGATCTGCTCTATCACGGCGAAATTCCGAACGGAGCGGGGTTATCCTCATCGGCTTCGATTGAGGTTGTCACGGCGTTCGCCCTCCTGTCGATGGAAGGTCTGCCTGCCGATACCGTGAAGATCGCGCTCCTTGCCCAAAAGTCCGAGAACGAGTTCAATGGCGTCAAATGCGGCATCATGGACCAATTCGCTGTCGCGAACGGCAGGAAGGATCACGCGATTCTGCTTATGTGCGATACGCTCGAGCATGAGCTCGTGCCGTTCCAATCCGGCAGCTACAAGCTGATTATCGGCAATACGAACAAGCGAAGAGGCTTGGTTGATTCCAAATACAACGAGCGCCGCAGCCAGTGCGAGCAAGCGGTCTCCGATCTGCGCGCGGCCTACCCGGGCCTGGAGCTGCTCGGTCAGCTTACGCTTGAGCAATTCGAAGCGTCCAAGGCCTTTATCAAGGACGATGTCGTGCGTAACCGGGCAACGCATGTCGTCGAGGAGATCGACCGCGTCCTTCAATCCATCAAGGCGCTTAAGGGCAATGACTTGGAACGGTTCGGCGAGCTGATGAATGCTTCCCATGACTCGTTGCGGGATTTGTACGAGGTTACGGGCGACGAGCTTGACGCTATGGTTAACGCAGCCCGCGACATTCCAGGCGTGCTCGGCTCCCGCATGACAGGCGCCGGCTTCGGCGGCTGCACGGTTTCGCTTGTTCATGAGAACAGCGTAGAGCTGTTCCGCGAAGAGGTTGGGCGCAAATATAAAGAGGCGACAGGCCTTAAAGCCGATTTCTATGTATGCAGCATCGGCAACGGCGTAGAACGGATCGGTTAATGCAGTCATTTAGTAAGTTTTCATGATCGTCCAATAGAAGAGAGGAGAATGAAGGATGGCGGTATTGGTAACAGGAGGAGCGGGATACATCGGTTCCCACACAGTGGCGGCGCTGCTTGAGCGCGGCGAGGAGGTTGTGATTGTCGACAACCTGCAGCAAGGGCATAAAGAGGCGCTTCTCGGCGGCAAGCTGTACGTCGGCGATTTGCGGGATGCGGCATTTATGGATTCGGTGTTTCAAGAAAACGACATCGACGCGATAATCCATTTCGCGGCGAACTCGCTTGTCGGGGAAAGCATGACGCAGCCCGGCAAATACTATCACAACAACGTGTACGGCACTTTATGCCTGCTTGAGAAGATGAACCAGCACGGCGTAGGGAAAATCGTGTTCTCTTCGACAGCGGCGACATACGGCGAGCCGGAAAATGTGCCGATCGACGAATACGACCGGACGCTGCCGACGAACGCGTACGGCGAAACTAAGCTGTCGATGGAGAAAATGATGAAATGGTTCGATGTCGCCCATGGCATCAAATCCATTTCGCTGCGCTACTTCAACGCGGCCGGCGCCCACGAAAGCGGCCGGATCGGCGAGGACCACCGTCCGGAGACGCATCTCGTGCCGATCGTGCTGGAAGCCGCGCTCGGCAAGCGCCCGCATATCGCCGTATTCGGCGATGATTACGATACGGCGGACGGCACCTGCATTCGCGACTACATTCATGTCAGCGATCTGGCGGACGCCCATATCCTTGCCGTCGACCGCCTGCGCGGCGGGGCGGACAGCTCCATCTACAATCTAGGCAACGGCAAAGGCTTCTCCGTCAAGGAAGTGATCGAGATCGCCCGCGCCGTCACCGGCAAAGAAATTCCGGCGGTCATTCAGCCAAGACGCTCCGGGGACCCTGCCGTTCTGGTCGCTTCGTCGCAGCGCGCGCGCAGCGAGCTGGGCTGGAATCCGCGCCGCGACAAGCTCGAGGACATCATTGAGAGCGCCTGGAAATGGCATGTCGCCCATCCGAACGGATATCAAGAATAGAGCTAATCGCAAGTGGGAGAGGAGCAACAGGAGATGACGACGAAAGAACAAGGCGCAGTCAGCGCGGATGAAGCGCTTCTGCTGATCGAACGATTGCTGCAATTTGCCCGCCGGAATAAGCTGCTCCATGAGCTGGATATGTCCGCGGGACGCAACGCGCTGCTCGATTTGTTCCGGTTCGCGGAGCCGCATCGCGGTTCCGTTCCGGACGAGGAGCCAAGCAGCGCGGTTTCCATACTTGAGCCGCTTCTCGACTACGGATTCTCGATCGGTCTGATCCCCGATAATACGACGACGCAGCGGGATCTGCTGGATGCGCGTATTATGGGCCTGCTTATGCCGAGGCCCTCGGAGACGTCCGCCGCATTCTGGCGGGAGGCGGAGGCCGGCGGAATCTCCGCCGCTACGGATGCGTTCTATAAGCTGAGCATCGACAGCAACTATATACGAATGGACCGCATCGCCAAAAATCAATACTGGCTTCATGCCACGCCTTACGGCAACTTGGAGATGACAATCAACCTCTCCAAGCCCGAGAAGGATCCGAAGGAGATTGCGCTGCTCAAGACGCTGCCCCAATCGCACTACCCGAGCTGCCTGCTGTGCGCGGACAATGTCGGCTATGCGGGAAGACCCGATCATCCCGCGCGGCAGAACCTGCGGATTATTCCGCTGCGTCTGCGCGGAGAGGACTGGTTTTTCCAATACTCGCCGTATGTTTACTATAATGAGCACTCGATCGTGTTCAAAGCCGCGCATGAGCCGATGGCCGTTTCGCACGAGTCCTTCGCCCGGCTTCTGGACTTTGTGGAGCAGTTCCCGCATTACTTCATCGGCTCCAATGCGGACTTGCCGATCGTTGGCGGCTCGATTCTGAGCCACGACCACTTCCAGGCCGGCCGCCATGTCTTTCCAATGGAGACGGCTCCTGTAGAGGCGGTATTCCATGACGAGAGCCGTCCGGGCGTCCGGTTCGGCATCGTCAAATGGCCGATGACCGTGCTTCGCGTGAACGGCATGTCGAAGTCGGACGTGCATGAGGCGGCATGCCGAATCCTCGATGAATGGCGCGTATACAGCGACGAGGAAGCGGAGGTTCGGGCTTGGACGGAGAAGAGCGACGGCACGCGGATTCCGCATAATACCATTACACCGATTGCAAGGCTTCGCGATAACGGAGAGTATGAGCTCGATCTTGTGCTGCGCAATAACCGCACGAGCGACGAGCATCCGGACGGCATCTTCCATCCTCATGCGCACTTGCATCATATCAAGAAGGAAAACATCGGTTTGATCGAAGTGATGGGGCTCGCCGTTCTTCCCGGCCGGCTAAAAGAAGAACTGGAGCAGCTATCGGCTTATTTGACCGGCGAAGCACCGGAGCGTGTAGAAGCGCTGAAGGCGCCGTCCCATCCGCTCCATAAGCATGCGGAATGGGCCGATTCGCTCGTAGCGCGGTACGGCGGGGCGAATACGGCAGACAAGGCGCGCGAGCTGCTTCGGGCGGAAACCGGAGACAAGTTCCTCGAGGTGCTCAAAGATGCCGGCGTCTTCAAACGTACGGAACGCGGAAGCGCGGCATTTCATCAATTTTTAACAACTGCCGGATTGCGGCAAATATAACGGTATACAGAACCTGCCCTGAAAGCTGAAAAATGGTTATCGGGGCGGGTTCTTTATTGTATTCATCATAAAATTATGGTATTTTTTATTTAATTATTGTTTTTAATAGTTATAGAAATCAGAAGTGTTATTCAATTGGAGGGGTTGGAATGCCGGAAAAGATGCTGCCGCTCGACGAATTTCTGAAGCTAAGCACCGACGAGCAGGTAGAGAAGCTAAAGCGCTGGAAGATGGATTACACCTTAAAGGATATCCGGGAGGCTTGGAATTTCAAGCATTCCGCTCAATACTATATGCTGCTTAAGAAGCTGCGCATTTATGAGCGCGTTGTGAATAAATCGGATAAGTTTTATCCGGCGCAGGAACATGTTGCGGGCCGTCCGGGCCCCGGGGAGGAGCGCGGATGGAGAGGCGGCAGCGCTTATGGCGCCAAGCCGCCAAGCGATTCCTTCGATTATCAGCTGAATACGACGTTGAGCGGACCTGAGCTTGCGGATAAGCTGGAGAGACTGGCTCATTTCTTGAAGGGCGAGCGCAAAAACATCTCGATTAAGCTGTCGATCGAAGCGTTTGATCCCGAGCAAGAGACGGAGCCGGAAGAGCAGGAATAGTCCCCTTGATGTAAGGAAAGGAAAGAACCGAAACCCATGTACGGATTCGGTTCTTTTTTTGTCGAATTATAATAATTAATGTTTCTTTTTGGATAAAAACACATTTATATCCGATTATTCTTTTTTTCTCAGCTTACCCAGCTCCGAGACGAGCGCCTCGACTTCGCTGATGCTGAATTTATCCTTCGACTCCACCACATCATACAAATCTTTAATATCCTCATATTGATCAATGTTGAAATTAGACGCCAGCATAGCGGCGCCGGAAGCCATGCGAAGCTTTGTTTTGATCGCTTCGATCATGAACTCGACGTTCTCTTGCGTGGGCTTCTCCAAATCCGTCAATTGTAACACCCCTCTTGCTTCATTATTTTCGCCATTGTATCATGCTTGCCTGCGGGTTTCCACAAATTGAAGCCGAAGGTGAATTTCGGTACAATACATGTATGGGATGCAGGACGGCAATCCGACGAAGAGGCAGGTGCGGGAATACGGGACAACGAACAAAAAACGCCGCAAGGCGGAATGGATTAGCGGAGAAGGGTGAAGAGCATAACGGCGCGCATTATGCGGCGAACGAGGCCGAGCTGACGGCTTTCCTTGCTGGCTGGCTGGGCGCGAGTCCGAATCCGGACCGGCTGCTGTTTCTATGCATCGGCAGCGACCGTTCGACGGGCGATTCGTTTGGTCCATGGGTCGGCACGCTGCTGAAGGAAAGCGGGTGGCCGCATGTGATCGGGACTTTAGAAGAACCATGCGACGCCCATAAGGTCGAAGAAGCGGTTCGCAGGGCTGTAAGCGTAGAGAAGGACTGGACCGTCGTTGCGGTGGACGCGTGTCTCGGAAAGCCGCAATCCGTCGGCGGTTTCATTGCTGCGGCAGGACCGCTGCGGCCGGGGGCCGCGACAGGCAGAAATTTGCCCGCTGCGGGCAACCTCAGTATAGCGGGAGTCGTCAATATGTATGGGCCCAAGGCGTACGGTATGCTTCAGACGACTTCGCTTTATCTGGTTATGAATATGGCGAAGCAGGCTGCCGCGGCTATTAACGAAGCTTGGTCTGGGAGCATAGCGACGAGAAAAGAATAAAGCTCGAATAGGAGGCGTAGGACGATGGAACAGAACGTGGACGGCAAGCGTGTTACGATTGCGCAGGAGGAAGTGACTTTACCGAGCGGCGTGAAGCTGGCTTATTTCGACTCCAAGGAGTCCCATGGCTTACATACTGCGCTCGTGCTGCTGCATGGCTATTGCGGAAGCTCAGCCTATTGGGAGAAAATCGTAGACGAGATGGCGGCTTCCATCCGCATTATCGCACCGGACGCGCGCGGGCATGGGGCCAGCTCCTCGCCTGAGGATCCGACCTACACGATGGAGATGTTCGCGGAGGACCTCGCAGGGCTGCTGGACGCGCTCGGCATTAAGAAGGCGATTGTGCTGGGACATTCCTTGGGGGGCTACATTACGCTGGCCTTTGCGGAGCGTTACCCGGATCGGCTTGACGCCTTCGGACTGATACATTCGAGCCCTCTGCCGGACAGCGAGACGGCTAAGGAGAATCGGGACAAGGCGGTGGCGGCAATCGAAGCCGATGGCGTAGGCAAGTTTGTCGACGGACTGATACCCAAGCTGTTCGCGCAGGACCGTTTGGACGATATGGAGCCGGAGCTGCGCCGCTGCAAGTCGATCGGTTATGCCACCTCGAAGCATGGCGCGATGGCGACGGCGAGAGGGATGAAGGCGCGTCCGGACCGCAGGTCGGTTATTCGGGAATCGCAGCTGCCTGTGCTGCTGGTAGCCGGGGCTCAGGACGGGATTATTCCAACGGTGAACACCTTTGTGGCGATTGGCGGGAATACGACCAAAGTAGAGCTGGAGCAGGCGGGCCATATGAGTATGCAGGAATGCTCGGTGCAGCTGGCGGAGGAGCTCGCTTCTTTCGTCCGCTCGATTTAATCATATAGCCGCCGCCGGAGCGGGGGAGGAGGCGCGAGCGGTTGTTTCAACGGGATTATTTTATGAGAATGATTAATCAGATGACGGAAGCGCTGGGACAGGTTATGGGCCTGCGCAAGCAGATGAAGCAAGAAGAGGCGCTGCTGGTGCTGGACGAGCTGCTCGATAAGCACTTCCGGCTAAGCAGCAAGCTGATTCGTTCCCTCTCGGACGAGGATCTCATGAAAATGATGACAACGAACGGGATCGTCGATACGAATCAGTTGCAGGCCATCGCGATTCTTATGAAGCAGGAAGCGCTTCTCCATGGCGAGCTCGGGCGGGAGACGGAGTTTTACGCCATGTGCGTCCGGTCGCTCCGGTTGTTTATAAGGCTCTCCTTGATGAAGGCGGAGCCGACGATCGTGGAGCCGGACGGGGAAATCGAAGAGCTGCTGGAGCTTACCCGTTCTTATGAGCTGCCGGTTCCTGCCAAGAGGCTGTTAATGGCTTGGTACGAATCGAAAGGCCGGTACGACCAGCTTGAAAATGTTATGTTCGAGCTGGTAGAAGCTCGTGCGCTGCCGGCCGCCGATGCCGCTTTGGTCTATGACCGGCTGTTAGCCCTCGACGATGAGGAGCTTGCGGCAGGCGGATTGCCCCGGGACGAAATTAGACAAGGCCTCGAGGAGCTGGGCCTAAGCGGTGAAGATAATCGAACGAAGGAGTAGGACGCATGTCGGAACAATGGCAGCAAGACATACAGGAGTGGATTCGAAACGGAGAGCTGCTTCAAGCGACGCTGAGCTCGCCGCAAACTAAGTCGGACGAGACCGCGGCTAAGACGGTCGTGCGGCCGGTGATGCTGAAGGAGGGGCTGCGTTACCAATTCGAGTCGCATTTTCGGAACAAGGTCACGCATGCGAATTTGACAGCCGACGACGCGGCTTCGGAGCTGGCGGAACTATTGGGCGCGCAGTACCGGCAGGCGCTGGTGAAGACGCCGGATGCCGACGTGCAGCTTTTGTTGAATAACAAAGGCAAAGCGGCCGTTCGCAAGCAGCCTGCAAGCGGGAACGGCCGGCAAGCCGCGCTTGAGCATAACCGCAAGAAAAACAGAATTTTGGAAGAGGGGAAGCCTGCCCCTTTCTTAGTGGAGCTTGGCATTATGACGCCGGAAGGACGCGTCCACGCGAAGAAGCAGGATAAGTACCGCCAAATTAACCGGTTCTTGGAGATGGTGTCCGATGTGCTGGATTCGCTGCCGCGGGACCGGGAGATCAAAATCGTAGATTTTGGCTGCGGCAAGTCGTATTTGACCTTCGCTTTGTATCATTTGCTTGCGGTAGAGCAGGGACGGGATATTTCCGTCGTCGGCCTGGACTTGAAGGAAGACGTCATCGCCTTCTGTTCGGAGCTGGCGAATAAGCTGGGCTATGAGAAGCTCCGGTTTCTAGTCGGCGATATTGCGGAATATGAAGGGCAGGAGTCGGCCGATATGGTCGTTACGCTGCATGCCTGCGATACGGCGACGGACGCCGCGCTGGCGAAGGCGGTCGGCTGGGGCGCCTCCGTCATTATGTCGGTTCCATGCTGCCAGCACGAGCTGTTCCGCCAGGTCGAAAACGATGTGTTATCGCCCTTGCTGACTCAAGGGCTGTTGAAGGAACGGTTCGCGGCGCTTGCGACGGACGCGGTCCGGGGCAATTTGCTGGAGGTGCTTGGCTACAAGGTTCATATGCTGGAGTTTGTGGATCCGGAGCATACGCCCAAAAATTTGCTGATCCGAGCCGTAGCTTCCCCGCACAAGGAACTTTCCGAGGCCAAATGGAAGCAGTATGAAAGTTTCAGAAGCTTCCTGCATCTGTCTCCAGCACTAGAAAGGCTTTTGTCCCACCGTCTTCCGTCATCTTCAGAAATATCTTAAAATCGATGAAATAGCAGATTGTAGACAAGAATGACATTTGCTACAATGGAAGAAGATGGCTACCAAATGAATGGGTGAACCAATTTGGAATGGATGATTTGGCTAGATTTTAGCATGTTCATGGTGCTGCTGGGCTTGCTGTTATATGTCTTCACATCAAGCTCAGTAACGGTTTTGCACCGTATCTATATTTTCCTCCATGTCGTCTTCCTGCTTTGGCCGTTATTCCAATTCGCCTCGCAGACGACGTCGCAGCTGAGTTATAGGCTTTTCTACCTATCAGGTTCTTATATAGGTCTTTCGTTGCTGGGGATCGGGTGGTTCGCCTTTATTCTTTTCCTTACCGGACAATATTACGTGATACGGAAAAGCCGTTTGCTTCTTATATCGATACCGGCACTTGTGTCGGTTATTGTCGTTATATGGAACCCTAATCAAAGGTTTTTGAGCATCGAGCAAGGGCTGGATCCATACAAACAGCTGCATCACGGCTCCTTGTATTGGGTAATGATCGCCCAGCTCGTCATGTATTTAACGGTATCCCTTATTATTTTGCTGTACAAGCTCGGCAGGAGAGACGACTCCGCCAGGCAGCGGAAGATGGTCCGCACGGCGTTGAACGGCGTGTTCGTCTTGTCGTTCTTCGCGATTGCGGATTTTGTAGTGAACGTAGCTTATACCGATTATTTCGCCCGCTATATTCCTCTCATCTCGATTGGCATGACCGTAACCGCCATATATATCGTACATGCGATCAGCCGCAATAAAGTTTTTGACATTATCCAAATCGTTCAAAGAGACATTATGAACACGATGTCGATGGGAATCGTCGTCATGGACGAGAACGATATGATCATCGAGATCAACAAAATGATCAAGCCCTTTATACGCTTTCGGGTTGGCGATATTTTTAACCAGGAAGCCCTGCTCTCTCAATTCAAAAGCGAAACGCGAAGACAGCTGGAAGCCTTCTTCGAAGCGCAGCGGGAACGCCCCTTGGAACGGCTGGAAGTGGAGCTTGCGCTCGATTTGAACCAGTACCAGTACGTCATCGTGCAGTCGGCGCCGATCTTTAATCAGAGAAAGCGGATTGTCGGACGCGTCCTTACGATCCAGGATGTAACGGAGATGCGGATGCTCGTGGAAGAGACGAATACGCAGAACGAATTGCTCCATGAACGAAACCGCGAGCTGCTCATCATGCAGGATGAATTGTTCCAGGCCAATAAGAAGCTGGAGCATATGGCGATAACGGACGGGCTGACGGGCTGTTACAATCGGAGATATCTTCTTCAGCAGCTGGAAGGCGAAGTCGTCAACAATATCAGGTACGGCATTCCGTTCTCGATCTTTTTATTCGATTTGGACTTTTTCAAGACGATTAATGACCGGTACGGGCATCTTATCGGCGATGAAGTGCTTTGCAGCACGGTGGAAGCCGTACGAAGCGCGCTCCGTTTAACCGATGTGCTCGCCAGGTTCGGCGGAGAAGAGTTTACGGTGTATTTGCCCCATACGAATAGGGAGCAGGCGGATATGATCGCAGAGCAAGTGAAAGAGGCCGTTGAGAAGAATAAGGTGACGACCACGGTGGGCGGCGTGCCGGTAACGGTTACGATCAGCATGGGCGTGATCTCGATTGAACAATTCGACCCCGCAGACTTGGACGACCCGAAAGCCTTCCTCCGCGAGCTGATGGCGCAAGCGGACGCCGCCTTATACGAAGCGAAATACAGCGGCCGCAACCGTATCGTGAAACGGAAGCTGGCATGAAAATCCCGACAAGATGCGCGGGATTTTTTTATGGCTCAAGTCTAGTGCTTTGCACAGAATTGGAAAGCGCTATCAAATTTGAAACAGGCTGACATGGCAGAGATAGGAACGGTCTGCTAGAATAGATTTATTTCGGCTCAGGTTAATCCTTTTTATGTAAGGCGGGAGCGGGCAATGAGAAAAGTTTATTTGGATAAGGTCAAGCCTGGGGACAAGATCGCAAGAACGATTTTTCAGGAAAACGGCAACGTTCTTCTCGGAGCAGGCATTGAATTGAATGAACGTTATATCGAGCGGCTTCGCAACCTGGGGATTGACATTCTCTATATCGAAGACGAATTTACGGCGGATATTGAGCCGGAGGACAGCGTCAGGGAAGAAACCCGAAGGCAAGCGGTCAGCGCCATCTATACGACGATGAATGCCTTCAGGGACGAGAAGCTGACGAAAGGCAAAACCATTGCTCCCGATATGGGCCGCAATTTCCGGGCTGTGTTCGGCAGTATTATGCAGGATTTGGCGACAAGGCCGAACCTGCTTGTGAATTTGACCAGCATTCACTCCAAGGATGCTTATTTATTCCAGCATGCATTCAACGTCGCTGTGTTGTCCGGCATTATGGGCCTCGCAAAAGGGTTTAACCGCAATCAACTGGAGGAGCTCGGCATAGGAGCGCTTCTGTACGATATCGGAATGACCAAAATGCCCATGAAGCTGCTTACGCATACAGGGCCGATGACGGAGGAAGAAACGGCGCTTCTGCGCACCCATCCGAAGGAAGGCTTCGACCTATTGAGAAAATACCATGACATTTCGATCGTTTCCGCTCATTGCGCGCTGCAGCATCATGAACGGTACGACGGCTCGGGATATCCGCGCGGCCTGAAGAAGGACGAGATACATATCTATGCGCAGATCGTTGGTCTGGCGGATACGTATGACGCGCTGGTGTCGCCGCGGCCGTACCGCAAGCGGTATACGACAAGCGAAGCGGTCGAGTTTCTGTTCGCTGCAGGAGGCACGTACTTTGATCTCGATTTGATCAAGCTGTTCTGCAGTCATATTTCCGTATATCCGGTAGCAACGACGCTGCTGCTGAGCTCGGGTCAAACCGTCGTCGTGTCCCAAAACAACGAGCTTGCCGTCCACCGGCCTCGCGTTCGGGTCATAAGGGAAGCGGACGGCAATCCGCCCAAGTCCCCGTATGAAATCGAGCTGAGGGATGAGCGCCATCTTACGATTGTCAAAGAGCTGTAAGGCCGCACTTCCGTCATTCATTCGCAAAGCCTCTTCATCCCGGCACTTTGGTGCGGATGGAAGAGGCTTATTTATTGCTCGCAATTGCTTTGAATATGAGGAGGATTAAGGTAAAATGATGAGAAACAAGGGTAAGCGGCCATTTTGAACAACCACAATGACGAAGGAGACTAATGCTTTGGACGAATTTGCAAGCATTCGGCATTGGACGGCGAATCGTCAGCCGGCAAGCTGGCAGCATGCGCGCGGGGTTGCGCTTGGCATAGGGGATGACGCGGCCGCGCTTGACTTCGGCAATGCGGAAGACGGCATCACGGGAGATAAACGGCTCTTGCTTGCCATGGATACCATGGTCGAAAGCGTGCATTTCTCCGAACGGACGATGCGCGATGAGGATATCGGCTTCAAAGCGTTAGCCGCTAATGTGAGCGATATTGCCGCAATGGGCGGGGTGCCGCTTCACGCGGTTGTTTCGGTCAGCGTCCCGAGAGCTTATGGAGCGGAACGGATGAAGCGGGTATATGACGGCCTGTATAGCTGCGCCGAACGGTACGGTATTGCGGTCGTAGGAGGCGACACGACCTCCTCTCCCGCTCACATGGTCATAAGCGTAGCGTTAACCGGCGCGGTTGAGGCCGGCCTCGAGCTTCGGCGTTCAGGGGCGAAGGCTGGGGATGCGGTATTTGTGACGGGGCCGGTCGGGATGTCGGCAGCGGGCTTGCATCTGCTGCAGCATGCGGGTGCTTCACGCTGGGCCGAAGGGTCTCAGAGGCTGGATGACAATTCGTACGGCGTTCTATGCGCCGCCCATCAGCGGCCTGCGCCGTCTGTCCTTGCCGGAAGGCTGCTGCTGAAGTCCGGCTTCTGCCATTCGCTGAATGACGTGAGCGACGGGCTGTCCAGCGAGGCTTGGGAGCTGGCGGAAGCGTCGGGACTGCGGCTTGTGCTGGAGGAGAGACTGCTTCCGAAGAGCGGCAGCCTGAGCACGTATGCGGCGAGCGTTGGCGTGAACCCGCTGGAGTGGATGCTGTATGGCGGCGAAGATTACGTTCTGGTAGGGACGGTCTTAAGAGAGTCTGCCGACTCCGTCAAAGCCGAATTTCATCGGCATGGATTGCCGTTTTACGTGATTGGCAGAACGGAAGAAGGGCCGCCTGACGTTGAGCTGATCCCGCTGTCCAGCCGCATGGACGGCGCGGGGGCGAAGGCCCCTAGAGGCCATCGCGTGAAGGTGGAGAAGAAGGGGTACAATCATTTTGGAACATGAACGGGTGGATGAAATGGAGCAGCGAATCGCGCTAGCCAACTGGGAAATTGAGCGACTGCAGGAGACGGCGGAACTGGCGTCGAGGATTGCGGCCGCAGCTGGGCCGGGCACAGTCATTGCGCTTGACGGCGATTTAGGAGCGGGCAAAACGACATTCTCGCAAGCATTCGCCGCGGCCATCGGCGTGCAGGGTGTCGTGAACAGCCCGACTTTTACGATTATTAAAGAATATGAAGGCGAGACGCTGCCTTTCTATCATATGGATGTGTACCGTTTGTCCCAAGATGAAGCCGATGATTTGGGGCTGGACGACTACTTCTATGGGGATGGGATAACGCTCGTCGAATGGGCGAGCCTCATAGAGGAGCTGCTGCCCTCTAATCGTCTGGAGCTGTATATCGAGAATTTGGGCGGAGAGAGAAGAACGGTTCGGGCGCGCGGCATAGGCGAACCGTACGCGGATTGGTGCGAACAGTGGAACAGGATGGGAGCGACGTAAAGGATGGCGGAACCGTATAACGGAACGATAATCGCGCTGGATACTTCAACGGCGGCGATGGCTGCGGCGATTATAAGAGGGGATGAGGTGCTGGCGGAGGTCGAATCGTTAGCCGAGCGCAATCATTCCGTACATGTGATGACGAATGTAAAAGCATTGTTGCAGGAGACGGGAATATCGAAGGATGAGCTGGATGCGATCGTGGCGGGCAACGGTCCGGGCTCTTATACAGGGATGAGGATTGCCGTTACCGCAGCCAAAACGTTGGCATGGGCATGGGAGAAGCCGCTTACCGGCGTCTCCAGCCTTGAAGCGATCGCTTATGGCGCGCTGCATGTCGGACTGGGGCTAGGAGCGGGCGACCGCCTGACGGCGTCAGCTGACGAAACGCACTGGGTGCTGCCGATCATGGATGCGCGTAGAGGTCAGGTGTACAGCGCTTGCTTTGCCTCGGGCAGGGAGGCGGTTTGGAGCCGGCGGCTTCCGGATGGCGTACGCATCATGAAGGATTGGGCGGAGGAGATCGCCAAGGAGGCTTCGGAGACGGTGCAGGAGAGTCCGCTTGTCTTATGGCTGACCGGCGACCTCTCTCTCCATGGCGAATCCGCCTTAAAGCTTCAAGAGCTGGGGCGGGAGGCCGGCGTCGATGTCCGATTGCTGCCTCATGTGCTGCAGGGACGGTATCTGGCCCGGCTTGGCGGACAGCGGCTCGCAGCCGGCCTCATCGAAAATGCGCATACGTTCACGCCGAACTACACGCAATTGACGGAGGCGGAAGTCAAGCTGAAGGCGAAGCAAACGGGAGAGATACAGGGATGAGCATGGATACGGACAAGCTGATTTACCGGGCGATGACGATGCCCGACATACCGGCGATCCTGGCCATTGAGCATGAGGCTTTTACGAGTCCTTGGTCGGAGGAAGCGTTCGTTAACGAGCTGACCAACAATATGTTTGCCCGCTATATGGTGATGGAATACCGGGGAGAAGTGCTGGGGTATGGCGGCATGTGGGTGATCATGGACGAAGCCCATATCACGAATATCGCGGTTCGCGCGGATGTAAGGGGAATGGGGCTCGGCAACCGATTGCTTGAGCAGCTGCAGCGGACGGCCGCATTTTTTGGCGCGGCCCGCATGACGCTGGAGGTTCGGGTTTCGAACGAGCTCGCCCAGTCCCTCTACCGCAAATTCGGCTTTCAGCCGTCAGGCATTCGTCCCCGTTACTATTCCGATAACAATGAGGACGCGCTTATTATGTGGGCGGAGCTTGACGTCGAGAGGCTGAAGTCGGGGGAAAGAAGGTATTGAAATTGGAAAATGTTCAATCGGCGTCTTCCGTCACGCACGAAGATGCCCTTATACTAGCGATCGAGACCAGCTGTGATGAGACATCGGCGGCCGTCATACGCGGCGGCAAAGAGATTTTGTCCAATGTCGTATCCAGCCAAATCGATGTTCACGTCCGTTTCGGAGGCGTCGTTCCGGAGATTGCTTCGCGCAAGCATGTGGAGACCATTACGCTTATTATGGAGCAGGCGGTGAAGGAATCGGGCTGCGCGCTTAAGGATTTGACGGCGATCGCGGTTACGCAAGGACCTGGCCTTGTCGGCGCTCTTCTGGTCGGAATCGTCGCGGCCAAAAGTCTGTCGCTCGCTCTGGATATTCCGTTAATCGGCACGCACCATATTGCCGGACATATCTATGCCAATGAGCTGGTGCATCAGCTGGAATACCCTTGCATGGCGCTTGTTGTGTCCGGCGGGCATACCGAGCTGGTGCTGCTTGAAAGCGAGGGGGAATTCCGCGTTGTCGGCCGAACGCGAGACGACGCGGTGGGGGAAGCCTATGATAAAGTCGCGCGCGCATTGCAATTGCCTTATCCGGGAGGACCGCATATCGACCGGCTTGCGGCGGAGGCGCAGAACGTAATCGAGCTGCCGAGAGCTTGGCTCGAAGCGGACAGCTACGATTTCAGCTTCAGCGGTTTGAAATCGGCTGTGCTCGCCGTCATTAACCAGACGCGAATGAAAGGCTTGGAGCTTGACGAGGCGGCGCTTGCGCGCGGCTTTCAGGAGTCGGTGATCGACGTGCTGGTCGCCAAAGCGCTGCGCGCAGTGAAGCAGTTCGGCGCAAAGCAGCTGCTGTTGTGCGGCGGCGTCGCGGCCAACCGCGGACTGCGTGCCGCTCTGACGTCCCGCTGCGGGGAGGAAGGCGTTAAGCTGCTCATTCCGCCGGGCTCGCTCTGCACGGACAATGCGGCAATGATCGGCGCGGCAGCCCATCTGAAGCTGAAGCGCGGACAATTTACGGAGCTGGATATGAAGGCGGATCCCGCGTTACCGCTGGAGCAATGGTCGCTTTCGAAAAATGAATAATCGTCTGAATTGACAGATAATGTTTCATTGCATATAATAAGCAACAACACTTCAAACCTCATACAATGAAACGCTAAGAACAGGAACAGTAGAACGGATCTGGAATACTAGAGAGCTGCGGGTCGGTGCGACGCAGCCGAGGAGACGTTCGAAGCTCGCCTGGGAGCGGAGCGATGGAAGAGCGGATGATTATAACGGTCGTCACAGACCGGCATAATCGCTGCTTGCGTACATAGCTACGGTTAACCTACGTGATTAGGTTCATAAGGTCCGGCATCCGGAGCCGGTCTTATGGTTAAGGTGGGCTTTCCTTATCGTGCGGATTACGTGCGTGAGGAGCCAACAAGGGTGGTACCGCGCGGGTCATAACAGCCTGTCGTCTCTTGAATAAGGAGGCGGCAGGTTTTTTGTTGTCTGGAAGTGGAGCTTGAAGCTTGAACGAGTGCAAAATCTCCAATTGAATCATAAGAAACGCGAAGAACAGGAGCAAGTAAGACATAGGCTGGATTTCGCCGGAGAAGCTGCGTATTGGCGGCTGCTCCTCGAACAGAGAGCTGCGGGTCGGTGCGACGCAGTCGAAGCTTAGTCTGAAACTCGCCTGGGAGCGGATTGCGGGAACGTCAGCGAAGACCGAGGGTGATCTTGGACGGGTTGACGCTACTGCGATACGGTTAGCCCCCGTCATCCGGCCAAAGCGGGCTCGCGCGATTACGAATTTCCAGCTGGAAATGATCGGATCAAACGGCCAATTAGAGTGGTACCGCGGCATAGCGAAGGCTTGTCGTCTCTTTATCGAGACGGCAGGCCTATTTTTTATTCAAAAAAACTGAGGAGGAAAAACAATGACTGCAAATATGAAAAGGATTCAAATTTTTGACACGACCTTAAGAGACGGGGAGCAATCCCCAGGCGCCTCGATCGCGCCGGAGAGAAAAATCGTGATCGCGCGCCAGCTGGCAAAGCTGGGCATCGACGTCATTGAGCCGGGCTTCGCCGTATCGAGCCCTGGCGAATTCGCCGCAGTGCAGCAAATCGCGAGGGAGCTGCAGAACGTGGAAATCGCCGGCTTCGCGCGGGCGGTGAAAGGGGACATCGACGCGGCGGTGCAAGCGACGCAGGACGCGGCGCGCAGACGGCTGCATCTCTTTATCTCATCGTCGGATATCCATCTGAATCATCAGCTTCGCAAATCCCGCGACGAGGTCATTAAGATCGCGCGCGATATGGTTGCCTACGGCAAGCAGTTTGTGGACGAAATCGAATTTTCGGCAATGGACTCTACACGTTCGGGACGGGAATTCGTAATCGCGCTGGTAGAGGCGGTTATCGCGGAGGGAGCCACGATTATTAATTTGCCGGATACGCTCGGTTACGCGATGCCAAACGAAATGGCGGACCTGATCCGTACCGTTAGACGGGAAGCGAGAGGCGGAGATACGGTTCGGTACAGCGCTCATTGCCATAACGATTTGGGGCTTGCCGTCGCCAACAGCTTGGCTGCAATCGAGGCGGGGGCGACTCAAATTGAAGTGACCGTCAACGGAATTGGAGAAAGAGCCGGCAACTGCTCGTTAGAGGAGCTCGTAATGGCGATTGAGACGAGAAAGGATGCTATGCAGGCTGAGACAGGCATCAACATTAGCGAGATCTATGAAACCTCCAGACTGGTCAGCCGAACGATGAATTTCCCGATCGCTTACAATAAGCCGATTGTGGGCCGGAACGCCTTCCAGCATGAATCCGGCATCCATCAGGATGGCCTGCTGAAAAACCGCAGCACGTACGAGATTATGGATCCTGAGGCGATGGGGATTTCCCGGAACATGATTATTCTGGGCAAGCATTCCGGCAGCCATGCCATCAAGCACCGCCTCTCGGAGTACGGCGTCGAAGTGACGGAAGAGCAGCTGAAGAGCATTTACGAACAGTTCAAAAAGGTCGCCGACGGCCAAAAGATCGTAACGGACGATCAGCTCATTCGGATTGCGGGCGACATGATGAAGACGCGTCCTGACCCGTACACGCTTGTCGACCTGCAGGTTCATGCCGGGACGCAGCGCGCTAGAAGCGCAACCGTAACCATCTGCGAGAATGAACAGGGTGTGGAACAGTCCTATATGGCTATGGGAGCGGGACCGCTTGAGGCGGTCATCCATGCGATCGGGCAGGCGATCCCGGTTACGGTCGAGTTCGAGGATTTGGAGCTTCACTCGTTGTCCACAGGCGAGGACGCGCATGGCGAGGCTGTGGTGAGCATTGTCCACAACGGAATCCGATATCGCGGCACGTCGATTAACCAGGATATTATATTGGCTGCGGCCGAAGCCTATATTTCGGCTTGCAATCAAGCGGTCATGACCGCGGGAGCGCGCCAGAACAAACGGGAAATCGTCTAGCCGGTGAGTTGAATAATGAGGGAGAGAACCCGGATGGAAGAAGTGAAGGATTTCTACCGCGCTTTCGATGAAGAGGGGCGGCTCGATCGCGAGCCGCTCGAATTCCAGGTAAACCTGCATTATATCCGTAAATTCTTGCCCCCAAATGGCCGTGTTGCAGATATCGGCGCGGGGCCGGGCCGCTACGCTCTAGAGTTAGCCCGCATAGGGTACCAGCTGGATGTGGCCGACATCATGCCGCGCTTTCTAACGCAAGCGCGGGAAAGAGCGGAGAGTGAAAGGCTGGCCGCGCGTTTCTCGGGGTTTTATGAAGCGGACGCCAGAGATCTGAGCTGCTTCTCAGATGAATGCTTCGACGCGTCTCTCATGCTGGGGCCGTTCTATCATTTGCAGCATCGAAAAGAACGAGAGCAAGCGGCAAGAGAGCTCCGCCGCATTACGAAACAGGGAGGCGTCGTGTTTGCCGCCTTTATGCCTAGAATCAGGCATTTGATACAATCCTTGCAGCAACCGGAGCATTGGAAACCGAATCATCGGATCGAGGGGCTGCGTCGTTTTCTGGACACCGGGATATTTAATCATTCCGACCCCGGCAGGTTTACCGGGGCATATTTTGAGCGGATTGAAGATATTGTTCCTTTTATGGAGGATCAGGGCTTCCGAACAATCGAACTGGTGGGATCGGATGGATTCGCTCAAGCTCTACATGAGAACTCGATTCGCTATTGGCGTGAACAAGGCGAATCAACATGGGATGAGATGATGGAGGTCATCTGCGAAGGCGCGAGAAGTCCGTATCTGCTAGGGGCTGCCGCCCATATTCTTTATATTGGAAGGCGCAGCTAGTTAGCGCAATAATCAAGCCACTATACACGTTGTGCACAATGTTATCCACATACCTACAGGCAAATGTGTATAACATTGAAATAGCGAGGTATAAAAGGCGATTGAACAATCGAATGAAGTTCTTGTAAACGTGGATAGTTTTTTCACAAGTACACTGTGGATAATGTGTATAACGTGAATAATTATCCACGTTCTTTATTGCGAAGAGGAATCAGCCCCTAAAACTCTAGTTTTCTCGACCCCATTCGTTATATCTTTCGACAGAATTCACAAACAATTTATTCACCGCTGTGGATATCTCTGTGCATAACGTTTTTCCAGTCATTCGGAGCGCAAACCTTTTGCGCAAATTACGAAATAGTTTTTCGGTGAAATCGCGGGAGGGATCGGCTATCGTAAAAGTACAATGAATGATACGGAGGCAAACCGAATGGATCATGACGCTATTATTCATGCAGACAGAGTGAGTAAGCATTACGGGGCGAATAATGCAGTTAAGCAAGTATCCTTTCAGGTGAATCGCGGCGAAATATTCGGCCTTATCGGGAAAAACGGAGCAGGCAAATCAACCCTGCTGGAGCTGTTGTCGGGGAATCTCGCGCCGGACGAAGGCTCTTTGCGCGTTCATGGATTTGATATGCGCGCCGAAGGACATAAGCTGAAGGAGCATATTAATATTTTCTCCCAAAGCACGTCGCTGGTAGACCGATTGACGGTCCGCGAAGCGCTGGACATGTTCCAAGGCTTCTACAGCCGGCATTGCGATATTGACGCCGTTATGGAGCAATTCGGACTTACCCCATACGCCGATAAAATTGTTCGTCGTTTATCCGGCGGCTTAAGGCAGCGCACAACGCTCGCAATTGCAATCGTGAACGATCCGGCTCTTATTTTTTTGGACGAACCGACGACGGGATTGGACGTGCAGACGAAGAAGGAATATTGGGCGATACTTTCTTCTTTAAGGCTGCAAGGGAAAACGATTGTTATCGTTTCGCACGACTTAACGGAAATGCAAGCGCATTGCGACAGAATCGGGGTCATGCGCGAAGGCCGGTTTGTCGCCTGTAATGAACCAAGCCTCTTGATCAGCAGCCTTCCGAGCGGCGGGTTGACGATGGAAGCCGTTTATATGCATTACGCTGTTGGTGAAGCAGGAGGTGTTGAAGTTTAAGAGCTTTAACTTCGGAGACCGCGGCGGCCATTTGACACCAGTTCGCAGAAGCATAATCGAGAAAAGAATGGAGATGATCGCGCTTCTCTTGAACAAACGAAACGAGGAGGGGATTAAAAAGAAGGCTGGGGAGGATGTATCCAGTCGAAATTCATAGTATAATGGGTTATTATGGCTTTTTGGAGGTCTGAACTTGATAGAGTTCAATTCTCGTGTCGGATCAAAAATGAAAGAGATCGTTCTAGCCTGGTTCAGCGCCGAGCCTCTCGCCCGTTATACGCTCCAGTTTATTGCGGACAAGCAAGAGGAGAAGATGATGTTCGGCGAGCTGACGAATATTCACTATCGAATGTTCGGCGGGCAAAATGCAGATATCGAAGCGGCGTCAGCGGCAATCGAGCTGTTTATTCTCGCCTCGGATATTTTGGATGATTTAGAGGATGGGGATGCGCCTTCCAAACCATGGATGAACATTCCCCATGCTCTTTCTTTGCATATTGCGACTTCTCTCATCACCCTGTCCCAGCAAGCGCTGCTTCGCGCGGCTCCAAATGCTGCGATGCGCGGCGAGCTGGCCGATATGATGAACAGGCAGCTCCTCCAATCGGCGAACGGGCAAATGCTGGATCTCATGAACGACATACCGGATGAAGACGCCTACCTAGAGATGGTTCGGCAGAAATCGGCATCGCTCCTCGTGCTGGCCTGCATGGCGGGTGTTATGCTGGCGGGTCGTCCGTGGCACCCGGACGTTGCCGACTATGCGGCAGAGCTGGGCATTGCAGCGCAGCTGCGCAACGATATTCGAGATCTGCTGCGATGGGACGAAAAAAGCGACTTCCTTAACCGCAAGCGAACGCTCCTAACGCTGTATCTCCTAGAAAGTCCGGAAGAGCAGTCCGGTTGGCTCAAAGCGTATTATGCGGGAGGAATCGACCTGTCGGAGGCGGCTGGGCACAAAGCATTATTTTTACAGACGTGCGAACAGTCAGGAGCTGCTCTCTACGGTTCGGTTGTAAGCCGAATGCACTATAATCGGTTTGAGGAGAAACTTGCGGGGCTTGATGCGGATTCTACGTGGAAGGAACGGCTGCTTAATCTGCTTCAAGGCAAATTTAAGGAGGAATAGGCGCGCAAATCACGCAAAGGTCATTTCGGTAAATACGAATGATGTTTGCGTTGGCGCATCTCCCATTTGTTGATATAGTATAAATGTACTAAAGATTTTTAATAGATTAAGAGAAGCGGAGGAATTCAAATGTTGAAAGAAACGATTCGTCAATTGGTGAACAGCACTGAAAAACTGTCTATGGCAATGGGTGGACAGCTTCAACTAGCAGGAGTTTCCTCAGCCGAACAAAAAGCTCTTTTGGACGAACTGAAGGACAAGAAAGAAAGCGGATATTCTTACATGTGGGAATAGTAGTCTGAAAGGATGAGGATTGCATGAGAACGACATCATATAACCGCATAAGTACAATCCTCTTCTTTTCTTCTTTTGTCGCTGTTCTTGTTTATTTGACGGTTGTGATTACGGGAATGCCGTCAATTGGGGTCCTGCTTGCGAAAGAATCGGAACAAGTCTATATCGTTCAATCCGTTGAGCCCGGCAGCCAGGCTAAGACTTTAGGGATTAGTCCCGGCGATCAAATTATGACCGTGAACGATCAGCCGGCTCATCATTATAAGAACGTCATCAAATATCATTCGCTTGAATACGCGGATCACGT
Organism: Paenibacillus nanensis; assembly: GCF_003583765.1. GTDB lineage: Bacteria > Bacillota > Bacilli > Paenibacillales > Paenibacillaceae > Pristimantibacillus > Pristimantibacillus nanensis. The sequence continues at coordinate 166,385 of NZ_QXQA01000013.1, read as the reverse complement.
CCTTGTCAAACATAAGGACGGCACGACTGCATTCATCCAATTTACGAAAGATTGGACCAGCGGCTATTCCACAAAGGAGCTTATGCTTCAGCTCTACGTGCCCGGAATATCGTTGCTGATCTTTTTTGCATTTTCCGCATTTCTGTACGTGAAGCGTAAGGACGATCCTGCGGCTCGCATGCTTATCCTATTTTTTATGTCGATCGGCATTTGCTATTACAGCTCCGCGGCTTCCCACCGCAGCGATCCGGTCGGGCTTTCGGTCATCTATGTGATTCTTCCGATCATCTCCTTAATCTTTATGAAGTTCATGAACATTTATCTCCAGAGGTTTAACACGCAATTTATAAGCGCCAGAGCGCTTCGGTCTTTGTTTATTTTGGCAGGGTCAGTAAGCGCATTCAGCTTGCTTTACATATGGACGAACCTATTTGAGTTCGAGGTGCTCTCTTTTATTAAGATCGCTTTCGGCGGAGTTGTTCTGATAGGCAACTTAATTTGTCTGTACCATCTTGTCCATAAGTTCATGAAGCACAGACGCTCCAAGCTGAAATCTTTGTTTACGATTACCCTGACTTCCCATGTTATCGCGTTTTCGCCGTTTGCCACGATGAATTTGCTTCCTCTTCTATTAGGGCAGAAGCAGATTTTGCCGGCCGCGTTTACGGCTTTATTTTTGTTCGTTTTGCCGATTGTTTATTTTTACCTATCGACTTCGAACCAGCTGTTCGACATCGACTTTATTTTAACGCGCTTTAAGTACTATACGGCATTGTCCCTGATCCCGGCGGTTTTGGTCGCTACGGCGGTATCTCTGCTGCTTCTCAGAAGCGTGCCGGGCGTTTGGGCGTATTGGTTCTATCTCTTTTTAATCGCGTTTATCGGCATGACGCTGTTCTTATACGCCAAGGAGCAGATCGATCAGCGCTTCCGTCCCAAAATTTTCAAAGCGATGTACAGCTATCAGGACAGCTTGGACCGATTCTCTCGAAGCGTAGCCAGGGTGATGAAGCAGGCAGACCTCGAAGCCGTGCTGAAGCAAGAGATCAGTTCACTGCTTCCTGTTAACCGGCTCACCTTCCTTATCGTAGACCAAGAGGAGCAGACGGTGTATCCGATGACCGATGACCAGGAAGTGAAGGTGACGGCCGATTTTCTGCTCGGGATCGTCAGCACGTTTAAGCTTGGCGAACTGATCGATTTGCCGTATGGGCTTGGACTCATTATCGGCAAGCAGCGCTCGCGCTATCATGTGCTGTGGATCGGACTTAAAACAAACCACACGCGGTTCAACACGGATGAGATACGATGGCTGAAGACGATGGCGAACTATTCGAGCATCGTGTTCGAAAATCTGTATTTAATAGAAGGATTAATTGAAGATCTGGAATCCGAGGTGCGGAAGGAACAGACGACTTCGCCGTGGGTGCTCCGCATGTTATTTCTGTTGTCGGAGAACGAAAGGCGCAAGCTTGCGGCCGATTTGCACGATTCCGCCTTGCAGGACCAGTTAATCTGGTACCGGAAGCTGGAAGCGGTCATGATGGATCATCCGCTTACGGATAAGCTTGGAGGCGAGCTCGAGCAGATCAAAGAGGGACTGCTCGATGTCATTCACCAGATTCGCGAGACCTGCAATGAGCTTCGTCCGCCGCTGCTGAAGGAAATGGGCGTCGTGGAAGCCGTTGAATCGATCATTGAGCATACCCAAATGCGGGTGAATTTTGAAGTGCAGTTTCGTTCCGCGCCTTTCCATGAGCAGCTCGACGAAGAGCAGATTACCGCGATATACCGGATTGTTCAGGAGCTGCTCCGCAATGCGGACAAGCATGCCGGAGCCAAGCTGGTGCAGCTGGAGCTCGAGCTTCGGGAAGGAACGATTTATTTCAGATATCAAGACGACGGCGTCGGTATGGACGTCAACCATATGGTGGAGTCGTTTGAGCATATGGGCTTATCGGGAATTAAGGAACGCGTAGCGAGCTTGGAGGGTGACATCTCCTTCTATTCCGAGCCCGGCAAAGGTCTTGAAGTCATCATTCTCATGCCGGTTATTATGTCGAATGGATTGTCGGAGAGGGGAATTTCTCATGATTCGTATCTTATTAGTTGATGATCATCCGTCTGTAGGCGAAGGGACCAAAACGATGATCGAGCAGGATGGCGAAATGAAGGTGACGGTTGCATTGTCTGCGCTGGAGGCGCTCGACAAAGTGCACTCCGAGCCGTTTGATATTATTTTATGCGATTTGAATATGCCTGGAATTAGCGGCTTGGAATTAACGAAGCGGCTGATTCAGAACGACCCTGAACGCAAGGTGATTATTTATTCGGGCTACGAAATCGGCACCCATTTTAATCTGCTGATTGAATCCGGAGTGTCCGGTTTTATCTCAAAAACCGCATCGAGGGAGCAGCTGCATAATTCGATTCGATGCGCGCTCCGTGGAGAGGCGGTCATTCCAATCTCGCTGCTGAAGCAGCTTCGCAGAAATGAAGTGTCCATCTCAAGGCCGGAGCTGTCTATCGAGGACGTGTCCATTAACGAGAAGGAAATGACGATTCTGCATGAGGTGGCCGCCGGCGTAAGCAACAAAGAGCTAGCCAGTATTCTTCATGTCAGCCAGCGCAATGTCGAATATCAGCTGACCAAAATATTCGAGAAGCTGAATGTTAGATCCCGGTCTGAGGCCATTCGTGAAGCGAAGCGATTAGGGCTTATCAGCATGGAGCAGTACTAACGGTAATCAGAGCAGCAGCCTCATGACGAAGTCATGAGGCTGCTGTTGTAATTACACCATATATTGCTCCCATTGCTCATAAGCTTCGGCAAGCGCTGCTCTTTTGGTGTCGATTTCGGCCTGCAGCTCTTGCACCCGCACATAGTTCCCGAAAACTTCGGGATCGGTGAGCTGCTCTTCCAGCAGGGCGATTTGCTCTTCAAGCTGCGCAATTTCGTTCTCCAGCTGCTCGGCTTTCCGCTGGCGGTTGCGTTCTTCGCGCTTCGCTTGTTTCTCCGCCTCATAAGAGCTAGCCGGAGGGGCCTCGACTGTGGCAGCCGCTTTCTTCGCCGCGTTTCGTGACTCTAAAGCTTCTTGCGCCGCTTCTTCGATTTCTTGTTTTTTATCCAACATTTCGTCATAATTTCCCAGGAAATGCTGAACGCCGTTAGGTCCGAGTTCGACAATGCGTTCCGCCATTTTGTTCAGGAAGTAACGGTCATGCGAAATGAAAAATAACGTGCCTTCGTAATCGAGCAAAGCAGACTCCAATACTTCCTTGCTATACAAGTCCAAATGGTTGGTGGGCTCGTCCAGTATAAGGACGTTCGCTTGGGCTAGCATGAGCTTGGCTAACGATACGCGGGCTTTCTCGCCGCCGCTTAACGAAGAAATTCGTTTCAGGACATCTTCGCCGCTGAACAGGAAGTTGCCCAGCACGGTGCGGATTCGGGTTTCCTCCAGATGAGGATAGGTACTCCAAACCTCCTCCAGAACCGTGTTTTGACCATTTAATCTCGTATGCTCCTGGTCGTAATAGCCGAGCTTGACGTGAGAGCCGAACTGGATCGTGCCGGTAGTTGGACTCAATTGCCCGACCAGCGTTTTGAGCAGTGTCGATTTGCCGATGCCGTTAGGTCCGATGAGAGCTACTGTCTCTCCGCGGTTCAGCTTAAAGTTAACGTTCTTAAATAATGGCTGATCGCGGCCCGGAAAGCTTACGGATAAGTTCTCGACGGTCAATACATCATTGCCTGTCATCCGTTCGATCTCGAAGGTGAAATGCGCCTTCTTCAGATCGCCAAGCGGCTTGTCCAGACGTTCCATTTTTTCGAGCGCCTTACGCCGGCTTTGCGCGCGCTTCGTTGTGGAAGCGCGGACAATATTGCGTTGAATGAACTGCTCCATTCGCTCGATTTCTTCCTGCTGCTTTTCGTAATGCTTAAGATTCGTTTCGTATTCTGCGGCTTTAAGCTCAAGGAATCGGCTGTAGTTGCCTGTATATCGTTTGGCGGAATGCCGTTCGATCTCGATTATTGTGTCCACTAACGCATCTAGGAAATAACGGTCATGAGAGACAACCACGATCGCGCCAGGATAGCCGCGCAGGTAGGATTCCAGCCAGGTTAACGTTTCGATATCCAAGTAGTTGGTAGGCTCGTCGAGCATTAACAAATCCGGCGCTTGAAGCAGAATCCGGGCAAGCGCGAGACGTGTTTTTTGACCGCCGCTTAGCGTTGCAATCGGTGTATGGGGGTCGAAGGCTCCGAATCCCATGCCGTGAAGGACGCTATTGATGCGCGTATTGATCTCGAAACCGCCTTGCTCCCTGAACCAATCGGAGCGTTTCGCGTAACGGTCCAATATTTCGGCATATTTCTTCTCGTCGGAATGCAGGTCCGGATCGGCGATTTTGACCTCGAGCTCACGCAGCTCATTTTCCGTTTCGATCAATTTGGCGAATACCGCCCGCATTTCTTCAATAATGGTACGGTCGGATTGCAGGCCGCTGTTCTGTGCCAAGTAGCCGAGCCTTATATCCTTCGCTTTATGGATTTCGCCGGAATCCGGCACGATCTCGCCGGCAATAATTTTTAATAGCGTCGATTTGCCGGCGCCGTTCACGCCGACTAGTCCGATCCGTTCTCTCGGCAGCACTTGCATGGATATATGAGATAGAATGGCGCTGACGCCATAGCTTTTTGAAATATTAGAAACTTGCAGCAGCATAAAGGAACCTCCACTTCATGATTGCAAAAAATCAGTTTGCGATGCTTCTCTCTAGTTTACCACAAACTAGCGCCAAGATTGGCGAAATCTGCTTAACAATGGTACACTACAAGAAAAATAACGATGCTGCAGCATAGAACGGATGAGGTGGAATGGCTCAGTATCACGGATGGCAGGATAAAGCGGCCTTCCGCCTGGAAATGAAAAACAAGAGGGAAGCCATTGCGGAAGAGCTCCGGCGAAAGCGCTCGGAGGCGGCTTGTAATCGGCTTATCGAATGGGCGGAGGCAAGCGGTATGAAATCCGTTATGGCTTATGCCTCGTTTCGAAGCGAGCTGAGCTTGGATCCTTTCATAGAATGGTGCTGGGAGAATGGGATTGAGCTGATCCTTCCTCGATGCATCCCGGAGGCTCGAACAATGACGCTTTACCGGCTGGAAAGCTGGAGCCAGCTGACGGCAGGCGCTTACGGCATTAGGGAGCCTGATCCTGCCCGGATTGCCGCACTGCCAGCGGACTATCTGCCGGATGCCGTTGTTGTGCCTGGTCTTGCGTTCGACCGGCAAGGCGGCCGAATGGGCTATGGCGCGGGCTATTATGACCGGTTCGCCGAGCATGCCATTCGTCTGGCGGAGAGCCGGAGACAAAAACTTCTATGGATCGGAGCAGGATTTGAAGCCCAGCTTGTAGAACGTGTACCGTTGGAGGCTCATGATCTTCGCCTTGACGGCGTTGTGACGGAGCAAGCGTTTTATAGTTCGCAGCAAGCGGACGGCAGATGAGGAAGGGGCGGTACATATGGAGTTAACTCACTTCAATGACCAGGGAAGAGCCCGTATGGTCGATATATCGGAGAAGGAAGTGACCTCCCGGGAGGCGACGGCACAGACAACGGTTCGGATGAATCCCGAAACGCTGCTTCGCATTAAGGAGGGCAAAATCGGCAAAGGCGACGTGCTTGCCGTCGCGCAGGTTGCCGGCATTATGGCAGCCAAAAAAACATCGGATTGGATCCCAATGTGTCATCCTCTATCGTTGACGGGCGTAAATATAACGTTCGGCGATAACGGAGAAGATGAGCTTTATATAGAAGGAACTGTGAAGACGACAGGGAAAACCGGGGTGGAGATGGAGGCGCTGACCGCCGTATCCGCCGCCGCTCTTACGGTATACGATATGTGCAAGGCATTGCAGAAGGACATGGTCATCGGCCCGACGCAGCTTATGGCGAAATCGGGCGGGAAAAGCGGGGATTACCGGCGCTAGAAAGACCTCTAGATCGAAATACGAGACGGGAGGAATAGATATGCAGTGGAAGGTTGCTATATTGACGGCAAGCGACAAAGGCTCGCGCGGGGAACGCGAGGACACGAGCGCACAGGTCATCCGGGAGCTGGTAGAGGAGGAGCTGGGCGGCGTCATCGTCGATTATCGTATCGTGCCGGATGAGCAGGATGAAATTATGGCGGCTATTATCGAAATGACGGAATATTACCAAGCCGATCTTGTGCTGACGACGGGGGGAACCGGTTTAGCTCCGCGCGATATTACGCCGGAAGCTACCTTGAAGGTCATTGACCGTCAAGTGCCTGGTCTCGCGGAAGCGATGCGAATGGGCGCTCTCCAAAAAACAAGGCGCGCGATGCTCTCGAGAGGCGTTTGCGGCATTCGCGGCAGCTCGCTGATCGTCAATCTGCCAGGAAGCCCCAAAGGCGTGCACGAAAGCTTAATGGCGATAATGGACCAGCTTCCGCATGCGCTCGGCATATTGTCAGAACAGTTGGGAGAGCATAACGGATGATGGAAGAGGAAATGGATGGAAAGAGCGAGAGTCGCCCCAGCGCGACACAGCTGAAGGAAGTATCCGTCTATGATGCGGTCGGATTAAGGCTGGCGCATGATTTGACCCGTATTGTGCCCGGGGAGTTTAAAGGACGGCTGTTCAAAAAAGGCCATCTCATTAAGGAAGAGGATATTCCCAGCCTGCTCGATATCGGGAAAGAGCATATTTACATCTTGGAGCTCGGGGATTCCGATCTGCATGAAGATGATGCGGCCATTCGTATGGCCCGGGCGCTGGCCGGCGACAATTTGACGTTGTCCGAGCCTCACGAAGGCAAAGTGAGTCTGAAATCCTCCATGCTGGGACTGGCCCAAATTGATCGTCAGGTTGTCGAGGCCATTAACCGGCTAGGCGAAATCGCGCTTGCGACGGTTAAGTCGAATACGGTCGTTCAGGCGGGCGGCTCCATTGCGGCGACACGCGCCATCCCCTTGTTCGTTCCGAAATCAAAGGTGGAGCAAGCGGAGGAGATCGCGCATGATTACCGCGCGCGCCAAGGCGGCATCGCGCCGCTTCGCGTGAGGCCGTTCCGCAAGCTGCGGGCAGGGCTGCTGACGACCGGGAGCGAGGTTTATAACGGCAGGATCCAGGATAAGTTCGGACCTGCTGTTCGTCATAAGCTTCAGGCGTTAGGCTCCGAAGTAGCGGAGCAGCGCTTCGCTCCGGACGATCGACATACAATTGTCAAGGAAATACACTACTTGCTCGGGCAAGGGTATGATATGATACTGGTAACAGGCGGAATGTCGGTAGATCCGGATGACCGCACACCGGGTGCGATTCAGGCAGCCGGGGCGGAAGTCGTAAGCTACGGCACGCCGATGCTGCCGGGTTCGATGCTGCTGACCGGTTATATAGGCGAAGTGCCGATTATGGGCTTGCCTGGCTGTGTCATGCATGATCCTTATACTTCTTTCGACGTGCTCCTGCCTCGAATATTGGCAGGCGACCGGATAAGACGCGAGGATATTATAGAAATGGGATACGGCGGTTTATTATAGGTTTGGAGGTTTACTTATGGGTGGAATTGGAGTACCAGGGATTATCCTGCTCGTACTGATCGCATTGCTGCTGTTCGGTCCGAAAAAGCTCCCTGAGCTTGGACGGGCATTCGGTAAGACCCTTCGCGAGTTCAAATCGGGAGCGCGCGAGGTGCTGGATGACGATGACCGCAAGGAGTCCGATAAACAGCGGATCGAAGTGAGTCGTACGGAAAATAATGAGAAGGAAAATAAGCGGCTTCCGGATTAAGCGGGCCCGCTTTTTTCTTGCTTGAAGGTTTTGGAGGAAGGGAGCAGCAACTGGAATGGCGAATGGAATGACCGATCGAGCGGATGCAGGCAAAGGTTTGCTCCGGGAAGAAGGCCTCATGCCCCTGTTTGAGCATTTGGGCGAACTTCGAAAACGCATCATCTATGTCCTGATCGTGCTGACGATTGGCCTCGTGCTGGGCATAGTCGTTGCGGAGCCGGCCTATAATTATTTGATGAGTCAAGAGCCAGCCGATACCCTGCAGCTGCATACGTTCTCGCTGTGGGACGGCATTGGCATGTATATGAAAATTGCATTTGTTATCGCGCTAGTCATTACATTGCCCTTTACCGCCTACCAGCTGTGGGCGTTTGTGAAGCCGGCGCTTAAGCCGAATGAGCAAAGGTCGACGCTGAAATATGTCCCGCTAGCTTTAATTATGTTTTTGATCGGATTGGCGTTCTCCTATTTTGTCGTCTTTCCGCTTGCTTTTAATTTTACCCGGACGGTCGCAGGCCATCTTCATTTAGAGGAAACCTACGGCGTCGTGCAATATTTTACCTTTATGTTCAGTATTCTTATTCCGATTTCTTTGCTGTTTGAGCTGCCTCTGGCGATTATGTTTCTTACGGCGATTCGGATCATTAATCCGAACCGGCTGCGTAAAATGCGGAAGCTTGCTTATTTCGTCCTGGCCGCAATCGGAGTGACGGTGACCCCGCCGGATTTGATTTCCGACGTGCTTGTCATTATCCCGCTCGTCGCCTTGTATGAGTTCAGCTTATGGCTGTCCGGGCTCGTGTACAAGAAACAAATCGCTGCGGATGCGGAATGGGAGAAAGAATTCGAGTAAGTTCGGGCAATCCTTATAGGGACAAATAACCCGCTCACAGACCTGTGAGCGGGTTATTATCATTTCGGGGTCAAGATCTGCTCCGCATAACCTGACTTTACGACGTCCAGAGCTTCCGCATGCTTAATCACGTTATTCGCAAAGGTGACGAGGGCAAATAGAAGGATGAGGCAGAAGCCTATCTTGCGAATGCGGCCCTGTTCCAGCTGGATCAGACCCCTTCCTGCGAGGAGGAAGATCGCGAACAAATAATGACCGGCGTACAAATACAGATCGTATTGGAAAACCGCAAGGCCATATCCCTTCACCAAATGGAGGTAAATTGCAAACAGCGGATAGACCGCAAGTGCCCAGACTTCTCTTGATTTCACATTCCGGATAAAACCGAAAACCGCGAGCAGAAGCATTGTAATGCCTATAATATGAACGTAAATCGGATAGGGACGGGTTAAGTCGGTTGCGAAGGCGACGATGCCCGGGCTTACAAGCGTAAGGTCCGGCGTCAGCACCGGGCTGATGGCGAGCATATAGACGGCTTTCCAATGCTGCGCGAACGAGAAGGGAGCCGTGTAGTTATACCCCCCGTTATGCAGCGTCTTCATCCAGTTCTGAATCCAGGTATGTCCGCCGAACAACAGCCATTGCAGGAGAGTGACAACAGCGGTCGCGAACAGGAAGCCGATCCCGATCAACAGGAAGCTGCGCATCCTCCTTGTCCACTTCGCTTCGATTACGTTAAAAAATAAGGCGCCGAAAAAGGTGATGACATTCGTTGACGTAATGCCGAAATTCAACAGCGCAAGGCCTGCATTCGGCGCGACCGCCGCCGTCTTTTGTTCTCTGGCGTAGGCCAAATAAACGACCGACAACATAATCGCAAGCTGAGCGTACGGATAAGAGTCGGGAATCATGGCCGTAAATAGATTGTAAGAGGCGATTCCGAAAAAGACCGCGATCAATAGCGGGAACGGAGCGCCCGCGCCGCTTCCGGTTCTGCGAAGGTAGATAAAGACGAGAACGACGCTGACCGCGTTGATCGCAGACTGCAGGACGAGGAAAAAATAATTTTCGAATAAATACTCCGTTAAGATGGAGAACGGCCCGGTCAAAAAGTTAATAAACGGGTGAATGACCGACGCGTTGCCAGCGCCGTAATACATCGACGGGTCGAAGTTGAATAAATTAAGCGTGAAGGGGGCGCCGTAGAACGGGCTATGCTCGGCTAAGTCCCCGGCATTATTCCTGATGTACGCTAAAAACGGCAAATTGTTCAGGAGGTAATAGAGAAAAAACGCGGCAAACAGAACGCACGCCCTATAATTATCCTTTTTATCCCGAAATAAGTAGTTCCAAAATCGCATGATGTCCTCCGGTTTCTATAGCAGCGCCATGCCTACTCCAGAAAAGCGAGTATAACGATGACGCTTGCCACGTATAGCACAACGGTTACGAGAATAGGCTTGTCCTCGAACAAAACGCGGTCGGGGGCTCCGCCTTTTCCCTTCATATGAATGAGGTAGAGATAACGGAAAATGCCGTATACGACAAACGGGATCGTCCACATCAGATGAACCGTCCGTCCGGACGTAAACGTGAATAAGCAGTAGCTGATAATCGTGGCCGCCGTTACGATCCCGATCATTTGATCCAATAACGCGGTAGAGTAATTGTCCAGCACTTTGCGGTGCGCATTTGCGCCATCTCCGGTCAACTGGAGCTCGTGCCGCCTCTTGCCGATCGCCAAAAACAACGATAAAAGCATCGTGCAAATAAGGAACCATGGCGTGAGAGGCGCGTCAATGACGAGCCCGCCTGCGATCGCCCGCAGGACGAAGCAAGCCGCGATCACCATAATATCCACGATGACGATATGCTTCAGCACAAATGAATAGAGGACGTTCAGCAAAAAATAGCCAGAGAGCAGGAGGCCGAATAACGGCTTAAGGCAAAAAGCCGCGATAAGCGATACCGTCAGCAGCAATAGCCCAAAGGCCAGCCCTGCCTTCGCGTTAAGCCTTCCCGACGCCATCGGGCGGAACCGCTTGACCGGATGATTGCGGTCGGCTTCCCTATCTACGAAATCGTTCAATATGTAGACGCATCCGGACACGAAGCAGAGCAGAAAGAAGCCTGCGAGAACGGCCGTAACGGTCGATAGATTCATTCTTTCGAATGAAAAAAGAAGGGCAGCAAAAATAAGCGTATTTTTAGACCACTGCTTCGGTCTAAGCTGCGCAAACATGAGAGCGGCAATCGATTGGCTTCGAATGGCCGTTTGGATTTGTGGCTGCATATGAATCTCCTATTTCTTCGAACAGTTGAGGGTCCTTTTATTTCCATGAAAGCAACTTCTATACATGGTATACATTTCTACAATAACCGTCAAGCTGGAGGCAGACCTAACCGCGCACCGACGCTTCTAAGATGCTTGAACCGTTCAATTTGCCTCTTGACAATAGGGGAGGAGCCGATCCATAATTTAAACAGATGTTTTAAACGATTGTTTAAACAGAGATAGGAGAGATTAGGATGAGGAACGTACTGCAAGCTTTTATGAAAAGACCGACAACATGGGTGGGCATTCTAACTGCCTTAATGTTTCAGGTTATTTTCTCCGTGATTTGGATGACGGGTTATAACGGGGTGACGGACCGGACGGATCAATTGCGGATCGCGGTCGTCAATGAAGACACGGTTATGGGCCAAGCGGTCGCGGCCAACCTTGTGGAAAATTTGCCGTTTGACATGGTACAGATGGATTCGCTGGAGACGGCTAGAGAGGAGCTGAACGAGCGGGAGCTTCAGATGGTCGTTCATATTCCGGCGGATTTCTCCCAGAAGGCGTCTGATCCAAACGGCCAAGGCAGCTTGGGCTATTATTTGAATGAATCGAATCCGGCCTTGATCAAAAGCATCATGAGCGGAGCGGCAACGCAGATTACGGCGGAAGTGAATAAACAGGCGGTTGCAATGGGCATTCAGAAGACGCTGGCTGGCGCCAATGTGCCGGAGGAGCAAGCGTCGGCAGCTTCGGCAAGCTTGTCCGAGCGCGTGAAGGCGGATATGCAGTCTTCCAATGTCGTTCAAGGGATGAACAATCAGATGGTGCCGATGATGATGGTGCTGGCTTCCTATGTAGGCGCGATGATCATGGGAATGAACCTGGAGCAATCGTCGATGGCCGTAGCGGCGCAAGCCGGCAAGTGGAGCCGGTTCGCCGCGCGCAGCATCATTAATGTTATAGCAGCTGTGGCGGTATCGTTAGTCGGTTCGACGCTGCTGGTCAGCCTTGGCGGCCAGGTGGAGCAAGGCTTCTTGCACCTGTGGGGCTTCCAGCTGCTGTTCCTGCTGACGTTTATGTTTGTCTCGCAAATGTTTCTGTATCTTTTCGGCATGGCGGGCATGCTGTTCAACATTATGCTGCTGTCCGCTCAGCTTGTATCCTCGGGCGCTATCGTTCCGCGCGAGCTGCTGTCGGATTTCTATACCGGGCTTGGTTCGGCGCTGCCCGCGACTTATGCGGTTGACGGCAACATGAACATATTGTTCGGCGGGCCGGGCGTCGGTTCCGATGCGGCGATGCTGGTCTTGATCGCTGTTGTTGCTATCGCGGTAAGCTCTGTTGCCGTATTATTAAAGGCAAAGGGAGCCGCGCAGCCTCAAGTCGCGATTGCCGGCAAAAAATAAGCGGAGGGCAGATATGACAGCAGCCGAAGAAACCGATATTAAAATACGCATTCTCCAAGCAGCCAAAAAGCTGTTTGCACTTCAAGGCTTCGAAGGAACGACCATTAGGCAAATATGCGAGGAAGCGGGAGCGAATGTGGCGCTTGTATCGTACCATTTTGGAGGCAAGGAAAATCTGTTCGGGGCGTTGTTTGAGATGTTTTTCCCCAATGATCAATTGGCGGCTGTCGATCCGGACATGGAGCCGATCGAGGGCGTAAAGCTGGTCATTCGGGAGGTTACGAAATTCAGGCAGTCCGACCCGCAGCTGATCAGCATCATTCAGCAGGAAATCATTTTAAATACGCCGCGCATTCAAAAGATCCGGGAGCATGTGATGCCGATGTGGGGGCTTCTTCGCAAATGGATCGCCAAAGGCAGAGAGCAGGGCGTGTTCAGCTATCGTTCGCTAGATTCCGTGTTTATGTCCGTTACAGGGATTCTGCTGTTCCACCGCAACCAGGACTATTGGAAGGTTCTGCAGGAGGAAGAGGAGCCCGGTATCGAGGCGATGATCGAGGACATGACCGATTTTATTTTGCAGGGGCTTCATTATAAAGGGAATTAGAATTTACGTACAAGCCGAGAGCGGGCCGCCGCTTTCGGCTTTTTTGCGCCCGAAGACAGGAAGTAAAAATTTTGCCATCAATGGTCAAAAAAATGTTATTCTGCGATTAAGCGGCAAGTCTACACTGAATACATAAAGGAAAGCGGTTCCTATCCACAAACTGACCGAGGTGGTTGAGATGAGAGAAGCGGAGCAAACGCCAGTATGGGCGCAGGAGTCTTGGGATCAAATTGTACGGAAGGTGAAACGGACGAGCGGCCGCATTCAAGACCGGTTCCCGCACGCAAGCGTGAACGGCGAATATGTGCTGGAGCCGGCGCACTGGTGGACGGCCGGCTTCTGGCCGGGCCTCTTATGGCTTGTCTACCGGGATACGAAGGATGAAGCGCTGCGAAGCTATGCGGAAAGCTGCGAGAGCCAGCTGGATGCGGTCATATCCGGGTTCGACCGGCTGGATCATGATTTAGGATTTATGTGGCAGCTTACGAGCGTTGCCCGCTATAAGCTGCTTGGGGATGACGAGTCGAGGCGCCGCGCGATGCTTGCGGCGAATTTGCTCAGCGGCCGTTTCAATGTGAAGGGCAGCTATATTCGCGCATGGAACCCTTGGCGGCCTGAGGAGGACAACTCGGGATGGGCGATTATTGACTGCGCGATGAATTTGGCGCTGCTGTACTTCGCGTCGGAGACATCCGGCGATCCCCGCTACAAGCATGTGGCGATGGAGCATGCGGATACGGTGCTGGAGCATTTTATACGCGATGACGGATCGGTGAACCATATCGTTATTTTCGACTCGAAGACGGGCGAGAAGCTGGGCGTTAACGGAGGGCAAGGGTACGCGCCTGATTCCGCTTGGTCCAGAGGAACCGCTTGGGCGATTTATGGCATGGCGATCAGCTATAAATATACGGGGGAGGAGCGTTATTTGAACGCGGCGAAGAGGGCCGCGCATTTCTTCCTCGCGAACCTGCCTGAGGACCGGGTGCCGCATTGGGATTTCCGGCTGCCGGCCGGGGTGGCGAAATACCGCGATTCCTCTGCGGGAGCTTGCGCGGCCTGCGGTCTATTGCTGATATCGGAGCTGGTTCATGAGACAGAGGCGGGGCTGTACCGTAAGGAGGGCGAACGCATTCTCGAGTCGCTTTATTCCGCTTACGGCGCATGGGACCGGGAGGATGAAGAAGGCCTGATTCTGCACGGCACCAGCCATTTCCCGGAAGGCAGAAATATCGATGTGCCCCTTATTTACGGCGATTATTTTTTCGCGGAGGGCATCTCGCGCCTGCTGAAGCACGGCGAGCTGTTCTGGTAGGAGGACGGCCGGATGACTAGAGAAGAGCTGCGGAACAATCCGCTTCGGACGAAGGAAGATATGCGCGCGGCATTCGAGGAGCTGACCCGTCCTTTGATCCCTTATTACAGCCCGGGGAAAGCCAGATTGCGTCTTGGCGGTACCGGCGTCTCCTATTCCCGCGCGAAGGCGGAGATGGAGGGCTTCTCCCGCGTCTTGTGGGGACTGGTTCCGCTGCTGGCCGGCGGAGGAGACAGCGAGCTCCGCGCGTTCTGCGTAGAGGGGCTTCGTAACGGCGCGAATCCGTCGCATGAAGATTATTGGGGCGAAGCCGGCGATTATGACCAGCTTCTCGTCGAGATGGCGGCGCTGGGCTACGCGCTGGCGCTGGCTCCCGAGCAGCTGTGGAAGCCGCTTGCGGACATCGAAAGACAGCGGCTCTATGACTGGCTCATGCAGATCAATCAGCGGAAGGCATGGGATTGCAACTGGCTGTTCTTCCAGGTAATCGTAAATCTCGGGTTCAAGCAAGCGGGAATGCCGTATGACCGGGAACAAATGGAGCGCAACCTGGATCGGATCGAGCAGTTCTACTTATCCGGCGGGTGGTATACGGACGGCTTAGACGCGCATTGCGATTATTACGGGCCATTCGCGATTCATTTCTATGGCCTGCTGTACGCTGCGCTCATGGAGCAGGATGATCCGGCTCGCTCCGCCTTGTATAAGGAAAGAGCGGCGCTGTTTGCGCAAGACTTCATCAACTGGTTCGCGGATGACGGAGCGGCGCTTCCGTATGGGCGAAGCCTCACGTACAGGTTCTCGCAATCCGCCTTCTGGGGCGCGATGGCCTTTGCGGGGGGCGAAGCGCTGCCGCTCGGCGTTATGAAGGGGCTGCTGCTGCGCAATATGCGGTGGTGGTTCTCCCAGCCCATATTTAACGCGGATGGAACGCTGTCCATCGGCTACGCATACCCGAATCTGGTGATGGCCGAAAATTACAATTCGCCATGCTCGCCATATTGGGCGCTGAAGTCTTTTTTGCCGCTGGCCTTTGCCGACGACCACCCGTTCTGGCAGGCGGAGGAGCTTCCGCTTCCGAAGCTGGATGCGAGCCGCAGGATGATAGAGCCAAGGATGGTCGTTCATCATGAAGCCGGGCATGTGGCGGCGTTTGTTGCCGGTTACCGGCATACCAACGAGCATACGCATGTCGCGCCCAAGTACGAAAAGTTCGTCTATTCGACCGCCTTCGGCTTCAGCGTCCCGCGGGCGGAATGGGGACTAGCGCAAGGCGCTTTCGACAACATGCTGGCGTTAAGCGAAGGAGATAACCTGTATCGGGGAAAACGGACGATTGAAGCCTGCGAGATTCAAGGCGACGTTATTCAGATGCGCTGGCTCCCTTGGAAGGACGTCGAGGTGCGGACTTGGCTGGTCACGGGTATGCCTTGGCATGTCCGGATTCACCGGATCGAATCGGCGCGCAGCCTCGACGCTGCGGATGGCGGCTTTGCGGCTGGGATAGACCAGCAGTGGCTGACGGATGCCGCGGACAGCCGCGCGGCCGTATGCTCCGAGACAGGAGCGAGCGGTGTCTTGTCGCTTTATGGCTGGAGCTCGGCGAGGCTTGTACAGCCAAACGCCAACTCCAATATTCTGTATCCCCGGACGGTTATCCCGACCTTGACGGCAAGTCTGCAGCCGGGTGTGACGTGGCTCGTCAGCGCGGTTTACGGCAAACCCGGCGCCGCCAGCCTTGACGCGGAGTGGCATGCTCCTCCCCGCGCGGAATGGAAGGGCGGCGAGCTGACGGTCTGGGACGGAGGCGACCTCGGGGAAATACGGGTTCGGGTAAACAGAGTGGGTAATGAAATGGCAGGATCATAGCTTATGATGGTAAGGCCGTCCTCTTGTCTGCTCCAGACAAACGGGGCGGCTTTTTTTGTTTTTTCCGGCATATGAGAAAGTCAAAATTACGGCATAGCGGATCAAAATAGCGTTAAGGCTCGGGTTGAATTGTCTCTTATAATACGGATAAGACAACGACAAGAGGTGAGGAAGAGATGCAAACAACAAAGACTGCGGCTCATGCGTCGGCGGTTGTAAAGCCTAAGCGGACGGGCAGCCGTTTGAAGCGAAAGGAAACGATCGCCGGCTTTCTATTTATCGGTCCGATGCTGATCGGCGTTACCGTACTGACGCTTATTCCGATCGTGGCAACCTTTCTGTTATCGCTCGCCGATTGGAATTTTATCGCGGGAATTAAGGATATCAAATGGGTAGGCTTTGATAATTTCGAAAGGCTGTTTCAGGACGACGCGTTCTTGAAGTCGCTGCGCAACAATGCCGTGTTCCTGCTCGCCGTCCCAATCTACTTGGCCATCTCGATGTTTCTGGCGATCGTCATCGACAAGCACATTTATATGAAATCGTATTTCAAAGTCGCCTATTTCATGCCGTATATCTCCAGCATCGTAGCGGTTGCGATCGTATGGCAGGTTCTTTTTAACCCGTCAGCCGGTCCGGTGAATCAAACGCTTATGGCGCTCGGCATCGAGAATCCGCCGAAGTGGATCGCCGATCCGAAGTACGCGCTGCCGTCGCTGATGATGATCTCGATCTGGATATCGATCGGCTTTAACATGATCGTCTATATCGCGGGACTGCAGTCCATACCGCGGGATTTGTACGAAGCGGCGGAAATCGACGGGGCGGGCACATGGACCAAATTCAAAAGCATTACGTTCCCGCAGCTGTCCTCCACGACATTTTTCCTGCTGGTGACGGGCATTATCTCCACCTTCAAAGTGTTCGAGCTGATCGCGGTTTTAACCAAAGGCGGTCCGCTGAATTCCACGACCATGATCGTATGGCAGCTGTACGACACGGCTTTCGTGAATCTAAAGATCGGTTACGCCTCCTCGATGGCGGTTGTTTTGTTCTTCTGCGTCCTCGCGATCACGCTCTTGCAATGGATCGGCCAAAAAAAATGGGTGAACTACTAGAGGGGAGGAAGTATCTTGACAGCCACAACGATTGCGAGAGTTCGAAAAGGCGTCTTAACCGCCGTTATGTTTGCTTTAAGCATTTTGTTTCTGATGCCATTCCTCTGGATGCTGTCTGCCTCCGTCAAAATCGAAGCCGAGGTGTTCGCCTATCCGATCAAATGGCTGCCGACGCAATGGCATGCGATTGAGAATTATAAGGAGGTGTGGGTTGGAAAATTTCCGTTCTACAAGTACTATTGGAATACGATAAAGGTTACGGTGGCGACGACGGTCATCTCATCGATCGTTTCCGCGCTGGCCGCGTACGGCTTCTCGAAAATTCAATTTGCGGCAAGCAAATATTTGTTCCTGATCGTGCTGGCGACGTACATGATCCCGCAGCAGGCGATTTTGGTGCCGCAGTTTATTTTGTACCGTCAAATCGGCTTTTTCGACAGCCATCTCGGCTTGATTCTGCTTTGCAGCTTCAGCGTGCTTGGAACGTTTATGCTTCGGCAGTTTTTTATGGGCATTCATAACGAATTTATCGAGTCGGCCAAAATCGACGGCGCCGGCCATTGGAAAATTTTTTGGCGGATCGCGTTTCCTCTTGTGCGTCCGGCGATCGCGACGTACGCGATTCTAAGATTTATCTGGACGTGGAACGACTACCAGAACCCGCTCATCTTCCTTCGGACCGATAAGCTGTATACCATTCAGCTGGCGATGCAAAAGTTTACGACAATCAACGGCGAGTTCTACTCCTTAATGATGGCCGCCGCCGTCTCGGCGATTGTGCCGCTGCTTATCATTTTCGTCATCGGCCAGAAGAGCGTAATTGAAGGCATTGCGCTTGGCGGGGTGAAGGGGTAATCGGCGGGGCGGATGTGGTGTCCAAACCAGATCGAAGTAATTCGATGATGGGCGACCGCGCTTAAGCGGAAGGTTTAGACGCCAATAAAAAACTGAATATCCGGGCAATGCTTTCGGATGTTTCAGTTTTTTATGTGGTCAAAATAACCGTATTTGTAGTCAAGATTGTAGCATGGCGAGCCGGAAGGCGGTTGCTACAATACAGATAGGAAAGCGGATACAAACAATAAAGAAGACGGATTCGGCTTTCTATAAGTCTAGTGAAGATCTAACCGAGGAGGGGTACGATGTTGAAGGGGAAAAAGAGGTTTTTCGTTCTTGCATTATCAGCGGTTATAGCACTGACTGGCTGCTCCGGCAATAGCGGGGGCAATAGCAGCGGCAACAATGGAGGAAATGGTGGAAGCGAATCGTCAGCGCCCAGCGAGTCGCCGAAGACGGGCGAGGAGCAGGTTACGATTCAGCTTCATACCTTCGGTAACGAGGCCAATTATAACTGGACTCAAACGATCGCCGCTTTCGAAGAGAAATATCCGAACATTAAAGTGAACGTTAACGTGCTAAGCGAAAAAGGCGATACGCAGGAAGCGATCCAAAAGCTCGACCTGGCCGCATCCTCCAGCGAGGATATGGACGTCATCATGTTCAGCGACCCGGCCAGCTATGCGCAGCGCGTAGGACTTGGCATGGTAGCGCCTTTGGACGAGTTCATCGCCGCAGAGGGCTACAAGGTCAATGAAGACTATAAGGTCGATACGACGCTGAGCGGCAAGGTGTACGCGCTGCCCGGCAAGTTCAACCCTTGGTATGTGCTGCTCAACAAGACGCATCTGGACGAAGCGGGACTTGCGGTTCCGACCGACTGGACCTGGGATGACTTCATGAGCTACGCGAAGACGCTGACGACCGGCGAAGGCGCGTCCAAGCGTTACGGCACCTACTTCCATGGCCCGCAGAACGGCGGCTGGATGGAATATATGAAGCTGGCGCTGGCGAACCAGCCGGACAACACCGAATTCCTGAAGGAAGACGGCAGCATGAATTTCGACAATCCTTTGTTCCGCAAAACGCTGGAGATGCGCGTTCAAATGGAGAAGACGGATAAATCCGCGACTCCGTATACCGACATGCTGTCTCAGAAGCTGCACTACCGCAACCAATTTTTCAACCAGGCGGCCAGCATGATCATGATCGGCAGCTGGATGAATACGGAGATCGGCGGCACCGAGCAATTCCCGCTGAACTTTGAAGTAGCGGTAGCGCCGATTCCGAAAAACAGCGCGTCCGATGAGGGCGGCTATACGATGGTAACGACAGACTACGTCTCCGTAGCCGAGCGCTCGAAAAATAAAGAAGCGGCTTATACGTTCGTCCGCTGGTACACGACGGAGGGACAAATTGCCCAAGGCAAAAACGTTCCGGCCTGGAACGGCGTCGACCAGTCGCAAATGGAGAGCATCATCGACACCATTCTAAGCGGCACGCTGACTCCGGAAAAAGTGGATAAAGCATCATTGGTAGGCACGCTCACGAACGCGAAGTCTTCGAAAATCATTCCGCCGGTCACCTATCAATCGGAAGTCTATAAAGTGATCAATGAGGAATACGAGAAGCTGATCTACGACCAGCAAGGCATTGACGACGTCATCGCGAACTTGAACGACCGTGTCCAAAAAATTATTGATGCCAACAAATAAGAATACAAGTTCAAAAAGTCCGGTTTTCAGCACCGAGAAGATTGGATGAAGCTAGGAAATGAGGAGCGGAGCGTAGTGGAAGCTACGTGAGCACCGGAATTTCCGGCTGAATTCAATATTCGATGTCGAATAAGCTCCTCGGTATGCTTCGTGATCAAAATCGGACTTTTTGAACAACTTCTAATAGGCTATACTGATAGTAGATAGAGGGGGTGCAGTGTAAGATCTGCGCCCTTTTTTTGTCCAACATCATGCTGCTTCAGGAGGAAACAAGTATGCCTGCCGCTCCAACCAAGCCTTGGTTATGGTCCAGATCGTTCCGCTTCCGGCTTATGGTCACAGCCGTCGTCTGTATTCTCGTTCCGGCGTTCATGACGCTCATCATATACAACATGCTGACCAAAGACGCGGTCAAGGAGGAAGCGGTCGTGCAGTCCCGCCAGAAGCTGCAGCTTGTGGACGGCTATGTCGCGAATTTGTTCGATTATATGCTTTACATTACGAATACGGTGCAGAACGATCCGGCGATGAGCGGCGTGCTGAAGGAGATTGCGGCGGGGAAGGTGTACGAAGGTCCGAACGGGGAGTATGAACGCTTTCTTGATCAAACGAAAATTACGAGCAAAATCGACAATATGACGATGTACGGCGACAAAGCGTATGTCACCATTCTGCTTAACGACGGCACGAAGTTTACGAACTATTCGATCTCCGACTTTGATCCGATTCGCCTAAGGGAAGAGGCTTGGTTCAACGAGCTGGATACGCTGACGGGGATGGAGTCGTTATGGATCGGGACGACGCCGACCGTCTTTCCGATCGAGCGTGTGAGCAGTCCTTATCAGATTTCGATGGGACGTACGCTCCGCGCGGGCGTCAAGCCGTACGGGTACGTCTTCGTAACCATTATGGAAAAGCAGGTCAGCGACATATTCAACCGGTTGTCGGACGGCCAGGAGACGATGCTTCTCGACGAAGAAGGGGTTATCATGTCCCATTTGGAGAAGGAGCGAATCGGGCAAAGCTTTACGCATGACGGGGAATCGGAGGCGGTGTCGCGTTCGGAGATTGTGAACGTGGGCGAGGAAAGCTATATTTTAACGGCGCAAAAGCAGACGCTGACGGGATGGGAGCTTGTATCCCTGACTCCTTATAAGCAAGCGGTGTTCAAGCTGAATTCGATCTTTAACCGGGTCGCCGTGCTGCAGCTCGTCTCTTTTATTGTATTTGTGCTGCTTCTCGTCTACTTGCTGGGCAACTTTACAAGGCCGCTAGTCCGGCTGGGGAAGATGGCGGAGACGGTCCAGCGAGGCAATTTGGAGGTTCGTTCGAATATTAGAGGGAGCGACGAGATCGGTTATTTGGGGCAATCCTTCGACTTGATGCTGGACCGCGTAAAAGAGATGATTGCCGAGGTCACCGCGACGCAATCCCGCAAACGAAAGGCGGAGCTCGCTATGCTGCAGGCGCAGATTAACCCGCATTTCTTGTTTAATGTTCTCAATTCCATTCGGATGAAAGTGATGCGAGGCGGGGACCTCGACAGCGCGGAGATGATCAGCTCCTTATCGAAGCTGCTGCGCATGACCATCCTGCAAAATAAAGATACGATTCCGCTCCATGAAGAATTGTCGACCGTGGCGGATTATGTGCAGCTGATGAATATGCGCCAGAAGGAGAAGGCGGAGCTTAGGCTCGACCCGTCTCCGGATACGCTTATGTGCAAAGTGCCGCGATTTTTTCTCCAGCCTTTTATCGAAAATGCGCTTATACATGGGCTTAGCCAGCGGGCAGGCATCATTACGATATCGTCTTGGTCGACGGCGCAGGAGACTTTCATTCGGATCGAGGATAACGGAAAAGGAATGGACCGGGACCGATTGGAGGAATTGCGCGGAAGACTGGAGGCCGGAGGAGAACGAAGCGGCAACGGGAACAATTCGGGCGGCAAGCTGTCCGGCATCGGGCTCGCCAATGTATGCGAGCGGATGAAAATGACCTACGGCGAATCGTTCCGTCTCGAATTGGAAAGCGAGCCGGACAGCGGGACAAAGATGACGATGAATATTCCAAAGCTGGTGGAGGAGGCGAAAAAGGATGTATAAGGTCATGCTCGTCGATGATGACTATCCGGTGCTGGAGCTGATTCATTATGCGATCGATTGGGATCGCTTGGGGCTGTCCGTTATCGGGCTGCACGAAAACGGCGTTCGGGCGCTCGAGGCAGCAGAAGCGGAGATGCCGGACATCCTCATTACCGATATCGGCATGCCGCAGATGGACGGTTTGGAGCTGATCGCCAGGCTGAAGGAGAAAAAGCCGAATTTGCGCGCGGCGATTTTATCCTGCCACAGCGAGTTTGAATACGCCAGACAGGCGATGAAGCTGCAGGTTCAAGATTACTTGCTCAAGGATACGCTGGATCCGGCGGGCATAAGGGTGCTGCTGTCTCAATTTATCGGAAGCCTGGAGCAGGAGCGCGAGCTGCAATCGAAGCAGATTCGTATGGAGCTGCTGGTCGACCGCAACCGCTCGCTGCTCAAGGAGAAGTTTATTCGTTCGACGCTTCAGCAGCCGCTCTTGGATAGGGAGAAATGGAAGGCTGAGCTCGCGGGCTTCGGATTGCCGCTTCAGGAAGGGGAGACGATTATTCCCGTTATCGGGCTCGTCGACGAATTCCGCGCGGCGAAGCATCGATTCCAATCGGACGAAGTGCTCCGGTTCGCGCTGGATAATGTCATGGAGGAGACGGTCCGGCAATACGGGCTGAAAGCCGTCCACTTTCATTACAGCGCCCAGGAAACCGTGCTGCTTGCGGCGTTCCAGGGAGGGCTCAAGGTTAACGGCTATGAGGAGACGCGCCTGCTGCTGAGGAAGCTGCAGGAGGCCGTGGGCACGATGAAGCTGAACATGTCCTTCCTTATCGGCGAAAGCTGCTCATCGCCCGAAGGCATTAAGTCCTCCCTGCTTCAAATACGAAAAGACGGACTTTCCCGGTTTTACCGGCAAAGCGGGGCGATTGCGCGGGCGGAGGGAAGATCGCCCGGAGCGTACGATTTATTTTATGAATTTCAGAAATCAAGCGAGAAGCTGAGAGATTTAATAATAGGCAAACGAGTCGGCGAGATTCATTCGACGGTGAATAACTGGCTGGAGGAGGCCGAGAAGCATCAGCTTGATCCCGCCGCCGTTAAGGATTGGGTGCTTCGGCTGTTGCTGGATACGCGGCTGAAGCTGCAGTCCGTGCTGGACTACCGCGCCGCAGGCAGTGCGGATGTCCTCCCGAATGAAGTGCTTGAGCTGGATACGGTGACGGAGGTAAAGGAATGGCTCATCAGCGAATGTCTCTCCATTATTGCGGCGGACCGGTACGGCGGCGCGGCCAGCAAACGGACGGAAATCGCCGAGGCCTGCCATTTCGTGACGCAGCATCTGGATCGGAAAATTACGCTGGAGGAGGTAGCGGAGCATCTGTTCATGAATCCCAGCTACTTCAGCAGGCTGTTTAAGAAGGAGACAGGCGAAACGTTTATTGAATACGTGACGCGGATGAAGATGAACCGGGCGAAGGAGATGCTGGAAAGAAGCGCGGCGCCGGTCGGCAAAATTTGCGAAACGCTCGGCTACGATAATCAGAGCTATTTTATTAAGCTGTTCAAAACGTTTTCGGGCTTAACGCCTGTCGAATACAGAAGCCAGCTTCGCAAAGGATAGGGGAGATTGGTATGAGGAAATGGAGCGAGATCGGGCTGCGGGAGACGCTTGAGCCAATGTCCGGCCGCGGGCGGGGATATCGTTTGTTAGGCGGAGAGGAGACGCCTGGGCAAACGGCCAGCCGTCTGCTGCGCGACGAAACGGTTGCAGGCTTGATCCGGGAAATCGAGTCGGAGGCTGACCGGATGCTTGGCGAGCCGGCCCCCGAGCTAACGGACGAGATGTTTCGCGCCTTCCGGGAAACCGGCGAACGACTGTCTTATGAGAAGGTATACTTCGAGAGAAGAAAACGATTGAATGCATTTGCAATGATGACATGGCTAAAGCCGGAGGCGGACGCTTATTGTGATGCGCTTCATGAAACGGCATGGTCGATTTGCGGCGAATTTACTTGGTGTCTCCCCGCGCATTACGGCGAGACGCGCGGGCCTTACGGCAATATAGACTTGTTTGCGGCGGAGACGGGCTTCGCGTTAGCCGAGATCGCCGCGCTGCTGGAGCATTCGATCGATGTACGGCTGCAGGAGAGGATCCGGGCGGAGACGGAGCGCCGGCTGTTTCAGCCGTTCCTTGAGCAAGGACCGTATCCATGGGAGAAGCTGGAGAACAATTGGTCTTCGGTGTGCGCGGGCTCGATCGGGTCGGCGGCTTTATATGCGATAGAAGATCCGGAGCGGCTGGCGGCCGTGCTGGAGCGCGTGCATGCTTCGATGGACTGCTTCTTAGCGGGCTACGGCGAAGATGGCGCATGCGTGGAAGGATACTCGTATTGGCAGTACGGCTTCGGGTATTACGTTTATTACGCCGATCTGCTGAAGCGAATGACGCATGGCGGGATTGACGGCTTTGCGATTCCGAAGGTGAAGGAAATCGCGCTGTTCCAGCAGCGCTGTTTCTCGTGCGGCGACGCGATCATTAATTTCTCGGATTCGCCGCAGCAGAGCGGGATATTCATGGGGCTGACGATGAGGCTGCGCGAGGAATACCCCGAGGTCGCTTTGCCGAACGCCGCATGGAGGGAGCCGTACGCCGCCGACCATTGCGGACGCTGGGCGCCTGCCATCCGCAATCTGCTGTGGGCCGCGGTGAAGCCGGGTACAGAGAGACCGCAGGCAATTGCAGCTGCTGCCGATTGGCCGGCAGAGGCCCATTATATGCCGGATGCGGAATGGTTCATGTCTAGGCACGCGTCTCGGCACGGTGCGGTTTATTGCTTCGCCGCCAAAGGCGGGCATAACGGGGAGTCGCATAACCATAACGACTGCGGACACTTCATTCTGCATGCGGACGGCGAGACGTATGTGGCGGATTTGGGGAGAGGGCTGTATTCGAAGCAATATTTTGGTCCGGAGCGTTATTCGTTCTGGTGCAACGGCTCGCAAGGCCATTCGGTGCCGGTCGCCGGCGGACTTTTGCAGGAGGAGGGGGAGCATCGCAAAGCAGCGGTCCTAGAGGCAAGCATTGGCGAATCGGAGGACCGGTTCGCGCTTGAGCTGAGCGGCGCCTATCCGGAATCGGCAGGACTGCTCGGACTGCAAAGAAGCTTTGTATGGAGCAAAGGGGAGGCGCCGGGACTTACGCTTAGCGACCGGTTCTTGTTCGGGGATGAACCCGGCTCCGCCCGTATCGATGAAACGATAGAGAGATTCATAACTCTGATCGAGCCCCGGCTTTTGAAGGACGGCGCGATAGGGATAAGCGGGGAGCGGCATACGCTGCGGATTGCATATGACCCGTCGTTCTGGCAGCCGGAAATAACGAAACGTTTGGACCGGGATCATTTTGGGCAGGAGAGACGCTGGTATACGCTTGACTTCCGCTTGTTGCCCGGAGTACGCCGAAGCGGAGAGTTCGAAGCGTCGTTCGCGTTTGCATTCGCCGGCCAGGGGAAATGAAGCGGCGGCAGGCTGCGGACGGATATCGTCCTAGGCTGCCGCTGAATGGAAGACTATTCCATATTAATTGAATCCGCCGTTGACGCGAATCGTTTGCCCTGTAATCCAACGGGCTTTGCCGCTGACGAGCAGCTCGATGGCATTGGCGATGTCCTCCGGCTCGCCAAGCCGCCCAAAGGCGTTCATTCGGCGGTAGGAGTTGATCAGCTCCTCCGATTTGCCGTTCAAGAACAACTCGGTCGACACTTGCCCGGGCGCGATGCAGTTGATGACGATGTCTTTCGGACCAAATTCCTTGGCCAATTGACGGGTCATCTGCTCGACTGCGCCTTTTGTTGCGGCGTATACGCTATATGCCGGGAGCATGGCCCCTGATACGGAGGTGGAGAAATTGATAATGGTTCCGCCGCTCGCCATATGGTTCATAGCTTGCTGGCAAGCAAAGTACGTTCCTTTCACGTTAACCGCGAATTGCCGGTCGAACATCTCCTCTGACACATCCGCGATAGCCGCACATTCCATAACACCGGCATTATTGATGAGAATATCCAGGCGGCCAAACCGCTGCAGCGTCTCTGAGAACAGCGCCTCAACTTCGCTTACCCTGCTCACATCGGCGCGGATTGCCGCCGCCTCTCCGCCTAACCGCTCAATCTCCGAAACGGCCTCGGCCGCCTTTTGCTGGTTGGAGGTGTAATTGATCACGACCTTCGCCCCGGCTTGCGCCAATTGGACAGCTGCCTGCCGTCCGATGCCCCGCGACGCTCCAGTGACGATTGCGACTTTTCCTTCTAAACTCATGTTTCATTCGCTCCTTTTAACCTTTTGTTTTGTCGGTTTGCGGTTCTTGCGATCGACCTTATGAGCTTATTGTAATTAAGAACGGCCTCGGCCCGTTAGAACATACCTGTTCGATCCTTGCCTAATTCTCTTCGGTCTCGTTATGATGGAAGGAACGACACGCTCTACGGAAAGGAGCTTGCTATAATGGAAGATTCACTGCATATGGAGCATGGCCTTCAACAATTGGCAGGCTTGATTCGCCGGCACGCCCCATTGAACGGAACACATCAGACGAAGATACCTTCCCTCTCGCTGATGCATGCCGCGCATCGGTCTGAACCGCTCGAATCCGTCTATAAGCCATCCATCTGTGTTGTGGCACAAGGAGCAAAAACAGCCACGCTGGCCGGTGAAAGCTACCGGTACGATCCTTCGACTTTCCTGGTCACCTCGGTTGAATTGCCGATTATCGGCAGAATTATAGAAGCCTCGGCAGAGATCCCTTATTTAAGCTTGAAGCTCGGCTTCGATAGCGACGTCATTTTGGATATGGTGAAAGAGATGAGTCTTCCGGATAACGTCCCTGCCGAGCCCTCCCGCGGTATAACCGTAAACGGAATGACTCCCGCGCTGCTAGAAGCGGTTATGAGACTTGTCCGGCTGCTGGACGATCCGATGGACATTCCGATTCTAGCTCCCCTTATTATCCGTGAAGTTTTGTACAGAGTGCTTCAAAGCGAGCAAGGGGCAATCATGCATCAGTTTGCGATCGTCGGCAGCCATTCGCACCGCATCGCTCAAGCGATTCAGTTCATTAATAGACAGTACGACCGTCCGCTCGTCATCGAGCAGCTTGCAAAGACCGTCAATCTCAGCGTCTCGGCATTCCATAAACATTTCAAACGCGTGACGGCGATGAGCCCGCTGCAATACCAGAAGACCGTGCGTCTGCAAGAAGCTCGGCGCCTGATGTTGACCGAATCGCTGCAGGCTTCCGATGCGGCCTTCCAAGTAGGCTATGAGAGCCCGTCCCAGTTCAGCCGCGAATATGCCCGTATGTATGGAAGACCGCCGAGGCAGGATATGCAGGAGCTCCGGAGCCAAGCTGCAGCCCCCGGCCCGCTTAAATGAGTTTTCAAAGATTCGCAGAGCTTAGAGAAGGGTTCTGGAGGAAGGATAGGCGGGTTGTAAAATTCGCGCAAATTTGAATCCAAGCACTTGAAATTCATTTCGAAAATGAGTATGATAAAAATGGTTGTTAGCACTAATCGCTTACGAGTGCTAACGAAAAAACACAAGAAGCGACAAATTTAGAAGGAGGCTATTTTCAATGATCAAACCTTTGGGTGAACGCGTATTGATCGAACCAATCGCGAAGGAAGAAACGACTGCGAGCGGCATCGTGTTGCCGGACACGGCTAAGGAAAAGCCGCAAGAAGGTAAGGTAGTTGCTGTAGGCAGCGGTACGCTGAAAGACGGCGTTCGCGTTCCATTGGAAGTAAAAGAAGGCGACCGCGTTCTGTTCTCCAAATATGCGGGCACGGAAATCAAATACGAAGGCAAAGAGTATTTGATTATGAAGGAAAGCGACATCCACGCGATCTTCGGTTAATATCGCGTACACATACTTAAATTAATACATTTCGGGAGGTTATATACATGGCTAAAGAAATCAAGTTTAGCGAAGATGCGCGCCGCTCGATGCTGCGCGGGGTTGACGCTCTTGCAAATGCGGTTAAGGTTACGCTTGGACCGAAAGGCCGCAACGTTGTTCTGGAGAAGAAATTCGGAAGCCCGCTCATCACAAATGACGGCGTATCCATTGCGAAAGAAATCGAGCTGGAAGACGCGTTTGAGAACATGGGCGCTCAGCTGGTGAAAGAAGTAGCGACAAAAACAAACGACGTGGCGGGCGACGGTACGACAACGGCTACGGTTCTGGCTCAAGCGATGATTCGCGAAGGTCTGAAAAACGTTACGGCAGGCGCTAACCCTATGGTTATCCGCAAAGGCATCGAGAAGGCGGTTAAAGCTGCGGTTGACGAGCTGAAAGCTATTTCCAAGCCAATCGAAGGCAGACAATCCATCGCGCAAGTTGCGGCCATTTCCTCCGCTGACGAAGAAGTTGGCCAACTGATCGCGGAAGCGATGGAGAAGGTCGGCAACGACGGCGTTATTACAGTGGAAGAGTCCAAAGGCTTCAATACGGAGCTTGAAGTGGTTGAAGGTATGCAATTCGACCGCGGCTACGTTTCCCCATACATGATTACGGACACAGACAAGATGGAAGCGGTTCTCGACAACCCTTACATCCTGATTACGGATAAAAAGATCTCCAACATCCAAGAGATTCTGCCTGTTCTGGAGAAGGTTGTACAATCCGGCAAGCAGCTTCTGATCATCGCGGAAGATGTGGAAGGCGAAGCGCAAGCGACGCTGATCGTGAACAAGCTTCGCGGCACATTCACTTGCGTAGCGGTTAAAGCTCCTGGCTTCGGCGACCGCCGCAAAGCTATGCTACAAGATATCGCTGCTCTGACAGGCGGCCAAGTGATCACGGAAGAGCTCGGCCTTGATCTGAAATCGACAACGGTTGACCAACTGGGCTCCGCTCGTCAAATCCGCATTACGAAAGAAAACACAATTATCGTAGACGGCGCTGGCGACAAAGCCGACATCGATGCACGCGTGAAACAAATCCGCGCGCAACTGGAAGAAACAACTTCCGAGTTCGACAAAGAGAAGCTGCAAGAGCGTCTGGCTAAGCTTTCCGGCGGCGTAGCGGTTATCAAAGTCGGCGCGGCTACTGAGACTGAGCTGAAAGAGCGCAAGCTGCGCATCGAGGACGCTCTGAACTCCACTCGCGCTGCGGTGGAAGAAGGTATCGTATCCGGCGGCGGCACGGCTCTTGTCAACGTGTACAAAGCAGTTGCAGCGGTTAGCGCGCAAGGCGACGAAGCGACTGGCGTAAACATCGTGCTTCGCGCTCTGGAAGAGCCGATCCGCACAATCGCGGCAAATGCCGGCCAAGAAGGCTCCGTAATCGTCGAGCGTCTGAAAAACGAGCCAGTCGGCGTAGGCTACAACGCGGCTACCGGCGAGTGGGTGAACATGTTCGAAGCGGGTATTGTTGACCCTGCGAAAGTAACGCGTTCCGCTCTGCAAAACGCTGCATCCGTAGCGGCTATGTTCCTGACGACGGAAGCGGTTGTTGCCGACAAGCCTGAGAAGGAAAAGCCAGCTATGCCTGACATGGGCGGCATGGGCGGAATGGGCGGCATGATGTAATAGTGCCCGGAAACCCTTAATTTTATAGGGTTCTGAGCTTGTAAGTGGTCAAAATGGTCACATTTTGGTCACGGATTTCGTAAAAATAGAGGTCTCGCATTCGTTCACCGAACTTTTGCGAGGCCTCTTTTTTTGATGATAGGTTTTTATTGGAAGCTGATTCAGATCAGCATCAAGGACGACCTATTCAAAAAATGAGAGAATCGGGAAGAGGCCCCGCATAAGTTCACCCGAACTTAAGCGAGGTCTCTTTTCTTTTACAGGATTAAAATCTCAGCCTAATGGTAACGTTATACATAATGAATAAGGGAGGAGATCAAATCATGCGTTCTAGAGATCATTTAACCGAGCATAATATTCGTCTGACATCTGCAGAAATTGCAAATTTATGGGGAGCTTACATGGGGAATTCGATGTCTGTTTGTATTTTTGAATACTTTATGACACACGTTGAAGACCAAGAGATCAAGGAATTGGTGGAATATGCGCTTTCTTTGTCCAAGAAGCATGTTTCGACCATAACTGATATCTTTAGTCATGAGAAATTCCCGATTCCAGTAGGGTTTACGGATGAGGATGTAAACCTTGCTGCTCCGAGATTATACTCGGACACCTTCTATTTAAATTATCTCCATCAAACGACAAAAAGCGGATTCAGTTTATATACCATCGCATTACCAAACATGGCTCGTTCGGACGTGCGGGATTTCATGTCGGAGTGTATTGCGTCTTTGACGGAACTCTACAATAAAGTCGCTGACGTCTCCCTATCGAAAGGGATTTTTATACGGCCGCCCTATATTACGGTTTCCCACGGTGTTGAGTTTGTCGAAACGAAGGGATTTCTTGCGGGATTTTTCGGGCATGTCCGCCCTTTAAATGCTCTGGAAATCACGCATCTATTCTCGAATACACAAACAAACGCTTTAGGTAAAGCTCTTATCATGAGTTTCAGCCAAGTTGCTAAATCTGACGAAATTAGAGAGTATTTCAACCGCGGTAAGGTTATCGCTTCAAAGCACCTGGATACCTTCAGCAACACCCTCCGAAAAGAAGATTTGCCTGCCCCAATGACTTGGGACCATGATATTATGGACTCCACAGTTTCGCCATTCTCAGATAAGTTAATGCTATTTCATGTAAATGGCTTGAATGCATTGGGCATCCATAACTACGGGGCGGCAGTATCCGGAAGCCAGCGTCATGACCTACATGCCGAATATGGGCGTCTAACCGCTGAGATCGGTGTCTACGCTGAAGCTGGAGCGAGATTGATGATAAAAAATAAGTGGTTGGAACAAACGCCTTTGTCCCCGGACCGTAAGGAATTGACAAAAGCGTAAGCTTAGGGACCCTTTTGGAGCCTATTTTTGATAAGGGTGAAAGCCATGAACAACTATTCAAACGACAATAGCGCCAGAAGATACAAGGCTCATGTCAGTATTGTAGGAACAACGCAGCTGCATTTGAGGAATCCGTACATTATTGCCTGGTGGTCCGCGGCGTTCCCGGGCTTCGGTCACTTATTATTATCAAAGTATTTGCGCGGGTATGCCTTATTTATATGGGAGGTTGCGGTGAATATCAAAGCGCATGTGAACGGCGCCATGATTTATTCCTTTCAAGGCAACATAGACATGGCCAAGGAGGTGCTGGATACGAGGTGGCTGCTCATGTATATTCCGGTTTACATTTTTGGCATATGGGACAGTTACCGGACAACCGTAGATATGAACAAGGTTTATCTTTTAGCCGAGCGCGAGAACCATCGCTTTAATTCATTTGCCTTAGGCGCTTTAGAAATTAACTACCTGGATAAACGGAATCCCATGGTTGCCGTTATGTGGTCGTTATTAATTCCAGGTTTGGGACAGCTCTATGTTCACCGGATCTTAACCGCCTTATTTATTATCATTTGGCTCGTTGTATTTTATTATTGTTCGCATGTGCAAGAAGCCGTCGTGCTTTTGTTCTTAGGCCAAATAAAAGAAGCGACCTCCGTTTTAAAGCCGGAATGGCTCCTGTTTATCCCATCCCACTACGGGTTCGCCGCTTATGATTGCTACATTAATAGCATCGAGAATAATAAGCTTTTTGAAAAAGAGCTAAGGAACTATTTGACCGAAAACTATCAGTCGGAGCGGTTTCGATTGCTTAAAGGACAAAAGGTGGAGTGAGCTCCTTGCAGATTTTTTCAACCTTTGAAACAAGCGGATTTTTAGAAATGGCCATATCCACATTAGAAAAGCGAGGAATTCCAAAAGAAAGCATATTTGCTGTGCCGCTGGACAACAGACAGGAAAGCCGTAAAATGTTTGATAATCTGCATCGTTCCGACGGTACCAGTCTTATTGATATTGGCATGGGGCTTGCTACCGCATTTGCTGTAATCGGGGCAAGCGTCGGGTTCAAGCTGGCCTGGGGACCTATTTTTTGGGGGTTAATTGGCGCCTTTGCCGGGTTTGTTCTTGGATTTGCAATTCGCCTCCTTGTGGTACTGGTTATTAAGAAGAATAAACGCGTTCTAAAAGGGAAGCATTCCGAAGTGATCTTAATTGTTGACTGCGAGGGCGCGCAGGCTGAGCTGGTCGAGGATATCCTTTGGAGCCATTATGCGTTGGGCGTAGCGAAAATAAGATGATGCGTTATATGGAGGAGTCACTCGTTGAATGAAAGCTTTTTTTCTGGACCGCGACGGCGTGATTAATGAAAGCCATCATGTGAATAGGGCCAAAGATTTGGTTTTGCTTCCGGGTGTGCCTGAAGCTATACGGATGCTTGGCGAGCTGGGGTATGAGACCTTTGTCGTGACGAACCAAGGCGGCGTAGGTCTTGGCTATATGACGAAACGCGACTTGGAGCGCATCCATCGCTATATGAAGCAGCTAATAGAGGAAGGCGGCGGAAAGCTGAGGGAGATTCGCGCCTGTATTCACAAGCCTCGGCATGGCTGCGGTTGTCGAAAGCCGAAGCCGGGCATGCTCTTGGATTTGATCATGCGGTATGACATCGACCGGACTCAGAGCTTTATGGTTGGCGACCGCGACGTGGACATTGAGGCGGGGCAGGCCGCATCCGTCCGCGCGGTGTTCATTGGAGAGAAGGCGCCGGCAGGCATCGAGCCCGACTTCGTTTATCCCAGCTTGTATGAAGCCGTGAAGGAGCTGCATAATCAAGGGATTTTGCAAGCATGAAGCCGAATGGCATGACTACAGTCCCACTCGATGACAATTTTCAACATCCTAGCTTTCAGGCTCTACAACGGATGGGGGTTGGGGAGGGGCAATCAACAGCCAAGTGTAAGAAGGAGTCAAAAGGGTAAGACGAAAGATAGATATTATTTTACTTAATTATCCATTATATTCGACAAAATAACTGGTGTAATTTAGTTCTATTATCCTATGCCAATCTTTCTGAAGTCGTATTGAAAAACCTTGATTCGGGATATATTATCCTAGAAAAATCAAGGTTTTTTCTATGTTTTCATAGTAACTTTCCATTTTATCTCTTCTAAATTAATAAGAGTTGGAGCGAAAAATGTAAATGATTTATAAACGTTGAAATATGGAAATTGTTGAAGTAGTATAGTTGATATAATTGGTTTAACATGTAAAAAGAATTCTAATTTGTAATCAATGAGACTAATTAATCATAAAGGTGGGCGTATGGGTATACTTCTTGTCTCTGGCAATATGTATGAGATCATATCCGCGTATGAATTGCCGAAGGTGAACTTCTATAATACTTCGACGCTTATGCTTGAAGACACAGCCGCATATCTCGATACCGTACCTCGGGCATACGAGGCGGTCGTCATCATGGATGACGCTTTATCGTCCAGACATGACCAGAATGTCAGCCGTCTCTCGGAATTGCTGCAGAAGCTTACCCCGATAAGAGGGGAGAGCCCGGTGCCGGTCGTTCTGCTTACGAGAGATTTGCAGTGGAAGAAAGAATGCTCGGGCCTGACGGCTCAATACCCGAATCTGCATCTAGAATTACACCCCTATGCGAGACCGACGGTCTCTCTCATCCAAGAGCTTCTACGGCGTTACAGCAGGCGGCAGCCGCCGTCACCTTCATCCTGGTTCAGACAGACAACGGGCAAAGCGGAAGCGCCTCGCCCATCGGCAACGGAAACGCAGCAAGACGCACAGGCCGCGTCTAGCAAAAAACCGTCCTTCCTCGATCGGCTGCGTTCGAAGCCGAAGGCGGAGAGCAAACGAACGGCGACCGATTCAATGGACAAAGCGTTTGAGAGAGTCAGCCGCGGCATGAGCCGAGTCGTGGCGATGACCGGCCATAGAGGCAGCGGCGTAACGAGCTCTCTCGTGAACGTGGCCAGCGAAGCGAGCAAGCGGGGACTGTCGGTCATGATGATCGATCTCGATATCGATTATCGGACGACCAACCTGTATTTCAACCGGTTCCATGAACAGACGCAAAGAGACGAGGCGATGAACGCATCGCTGATTCGAACGCTCGCCAGGCCGCAGGACCATATGATCACAGCCTGCCACTTGAAGGATGAGCTGTGGCTGACCTCGCTCGGTTACTCGTTCCAGGACCGGCTGCTGTTCGGGCAATATGTGAACGCAGGCAAGCTGATATCGCTGCTGTCCGTCTTGCGGAGCAGATTCAATTTAATTTTGATCGATATGCCGATGAACGTGCTGGGCTCCTTTCAAGAGGCGCTCATTCATATCGACACCGTCGGCTTGTGCGCGAGCAATAACATTTACTCCGTCATTACGACGCTGAGAAATATGGAGGCCGCGCTGGATAAGGAATCGATCGCTTATCTGAATGCAAAGTCCAAGCTGCTCGTGACCCGGTACAATGACCGCTCCCGGTTCCAGAACGAGCTGTTCACACCGGAGACTGTCAGCAAAGTGATGACCTCGGGCCTGCTGGATACGTTCATGTACGAGGTGAAGGTAGCCGGTTATGTGCCTTACACCGAGCAATTCGACGCGCAGATTGAATCCGACTTGCCAATCGTATTCTCCAGCCGGGATCATGAGCAAGCCTATGGAAACATTCTTCTTAGATTAATGGAGGGGACGAAATAGTGGATTTAAGCACCCTGAAGAACACCAAGCCGAACCGCAATTTGTTCAAAAAAGTATTGGCCTTTGTATTTGCTCTGCTGGTCGTCGTGAGCTCTTATCTGTATCTCGATAATGCGAGCAGGAAAGCCGAAAACGTCGTTCAAGTTATCCGGGTGAAAAGCAATGACGGCATTCCGGCCTTTGCCCCTCTGACGAGCAAAAATATCGAGACGTACAACCTGATCGAAAAAGAATATACCGAAGACATGATATTGGCCGAGGATATGGACAATGTGACGGATCAGCTGACCAAATATTATTTGCGCAAGGGCAGCATTCTGTACAAGGATCAGCTGACGGACGAGAAGCCGCTTAAGAACGAATGGCTGTATGAGGTTGCGGATGAGAACGAAGTGCTCACTTTGCCTTATAACTTCCTCGAGGTGGGCGGGGATATTCTCATGCCGGGAGACCGCGTAAGGATCCGGGTGTCCTACGACCGTGAGAAAAACGTAAGCACCGCAAGCGGCAACCCGAACATGCCGGCCAGCACGGATACCGTTACCGTGAGGGAGACGGAGGTGTTGTTCGACAGCATCGTCATTAAGGATATGCTGAACAGCAACAGCCGCTCGATCTACGAGGTTTACAAAGAAGTGCAGAAGCTGGACGAAGATAAGCGCCAGGAAGTGATGAAGAGCGAAGAGTTCATTGACAGCATTAAGCCGAAGGCGTTGCTTCTTGAGGGCAGCAGCGAGCAAATCAACAATTTCGCCAAGTACCAAGGGTTCGAGAATCAATCCTTCCTCATTACGATTCTGAGCCGGAAGAACAGCTCGATCATTCTGGACCAGCTGCCGACGCTTGAAAAAGAGGTGGAATCATGGATCGACGATCAACAGAAGTAGTAGACGGCATTTTCTCCAAGATTTCGTCCAAGGATCTCATCGGCGCGGAGCTTCTGGAAAGCAAATTGATTTATAACCTCATTGGTTTTATGCCCGCTTGCGACGGGGTGGATAATGCGATGCTTATCAGCAACCTGGGCTATCTGCTCGCTCAGAAGGGGCTCAATACGTGCATCGTGGATCTCAAAGTCTTTTATCCGAACCTCTATCACTATGTGGATTGCGCGCCGCCGAAGAAGTCAAGCGGACTCATTAAGGTGCTGAAAAGCGATAAGGTCGACATTCGCGAGGAAATACAGACGACCAAGTACGACCGGCTGTTCCTGCTGTCTCCAAGCCCGCAGGATTTGATGGAGGAATATTTCGATTTCGATTTCGAGCATCTGGAGCGGGTGCTCGGCACGCTGAAGCAGATTTTCGATATCGTGCTGATCGATATTCCGAACATTCCGCCGCTCGAGTTCTGCCTCGGCGCCATGAAGTCCTGCCATATCGGCTTCTTCACGGCGACGGAGCGGATGGACGCCTCGATCAATATGGCAAAGCTGCTGGATTTCGCCTCTTCCGTCGGCATTAGTACGGCGAAGTTCACGAACGTGATCATGATGAATTTGCAAAATATCGATTACGACTTCGACGTGTTCAAGGAAATGGGGCTCAACATCGTTATGGCTTTCCCTTACGTGAAGGACGGGATTGCCAGAGCGAATAAAGGCAAGCTTTACGTCAAGGACAATGCGTTGTTCAACCGCCAGTTCATGAAGGAAATGCAGCGGCTCGTCAAGCAGCTTGCCGAGCAATAAGGAGGGAGACGAAGCGATGCTAACACGAGGCAAAGTGAGCGACATGCAGCAGCGCGTCCATCTTCAATCCCAGACGACGGAGGATGCTGCTGAGGAGCAGAAAAGCAAATATACGACGATTCATTTCGAAGAAGCGCTGGAGCTGTGCCAGAAATATATCACGAAGGTGACCACGCACGCGTTCCGGAGAGAAAATGACCCCGTCCGGAAGCGGGAGATGACCAAAGCCTATATCAACGAATTCGTGGATTCCCAGCAGCCCATCGTGGAGGGCTATTATGACCTGGTTCAGCTGAAGAGCGCTCTGATCGACGAGATTACGCATTACGGTCCCATCACGCGAGCGATGGAAGATCCGACGATCGATGAAATTCGGGCGAACGGGCCGGACCAGATCTTCGTGGAGAGCGGCGGCCGGTCGATTCGGTGGGACCATTCCTTCTCGGACCGCGAGCATATGGAGCGGATCATCTCCAAGCTGGTCGGCGTGTCGAAGGTTAGGCTGACGCCGAAAATTCCGATGGTCAACGCGAGGACGATCGAGGGCTTCCGGGTCAATGCGACCCATGCGGGCATCTCGCCGTACGACAACCCGGCCTTCGTCATCCGGAAGTTCAACAAGAAAAGCATTTCGCCGAAGGCGCTGATCGAGAACGAGTCGTTTTCGGTCAACATGTACCGGCTGCTCTCGCTGATTCCGAAGTCCGACTCGTCCTGGATAACGGTCGGTCCGACGGGGAGCGGGAAGACGACGCTGAACGAGATTCTTGTCAAAGAGATTAATCCGATGTCCCGTATTATCACGATCGAGAACCCGTCGGAGATGCGGCTGCAGCAGCGGGAGGGCGGCAGTGTCCACGGGCGGATTCTGAACGACGTGCTGCAATACGAATCGGTTCCCGATGACGATGATTCCAGTCCGGCTACCATGGAGAATTTGCTCATCAACGCGATGCGGCAATCGCCTCACTGGATTGGACCGGGGGAGCTCCGGACGCCGGGTGAATTTGCGACAGCGCTGCGGGCGGCGCAGACGGGGCACTACTTCTTCTCCACGCTTCACGCCGAAGGAGACAAGGAAGCGATCTACCGGTTCCTGACCGCCTACTTGATGATTTCGAACGAGCCGGCCGAGCTTGCGCTCCGCAATATATGCAGCGCCGTTAAGTTCGTTATATTCCAGGAGAAGCTGGCGGACGGCACGCGGAAGGTGACCGCGATCTCCGAGGTAATGGGCTCGCAGGGGCTGGAGCCGATTATTAATCCCATCTATCGGTTCGATTGCGAGGATGTTCTGGAAGAAACGGTGGACGGCAAAAAGAAGATACGAATTGTCGGAAAGCACCGCCGGGTCGGCAAGCTGTCCGAAACCATTCAGCAGGCGATGCTGAAGGCGGGCATCAAGCGAAGCCGCTTCGCGTTTTTTGCAAGCGATCCGGCGGAGGACGAAACAGAGGTGTACGCATCGGATGAATACGACTTTTACGATTAGTCTGCTGCTGGGCGCCGCCGCTTTTATCCTGATCAATGTGATGTTTAACGTCCGCTTCTTCGGCGGGTCGCTTCGCTTCATCCTGGATATCGCGGATACGATCGCCGAGCATCTCGGGCGGTACAACACGAAGCGGTATGTGGACCGGATCAAGCGCGAGCGGATCGTCGTTCAGAAGGAAAATATTTACGCGAAATACAACCGGCTGGTGGAAGGGCTCATTCTGGACTTCAATATGCCGTTTACGCTGGAGAGCTTTACCTCGCTGCTATGTATTTTGTTCGCGGTCGTTACGCTTGTTGTCATCGTGCTGCTGAATAATGTGACGCTGTCCGTCGTTATCACGGTTTCGATTTTTATCGGCATGCTCACCTTCTTCGTCATGCAGTCGCGCTCGATCAAGTCGGAGCGGCTTGAGAACATTATGGATGCGGAGGACATTATTTGCCCGCTTGCCCGGGAAGGCGTGCTTGTGGCGATTAAGAAGGTGATGGAAAGCGACGAGTATATTAGCCCGAACATCCGGCCGTACTTCCAGCAGTTCATCGACAATTGCGAAAGCAACGGATACTCCTTCAAGCAGGCGATCCTGCTGCTGAACCGGCAGCTTGGCCCGAAGTTCGATAACTTCACGAAGAAAGCGATTGTGTTCGAATATAACGAGCGCAAGGGGATGGCGGATATTTTCCTGGATATCGTCGACGAGAACGCGGTGCTGCGGGAGCTCAACAGCAAGAAGGACCGAATTTTCCGCAAAATGAACCGGGATTTCCTGATTAAGACGGCAATCATCGTGCTCTTTTTCCTTTATGCCTTGTCCGTTGAAGGCTTTCGCGAATTTATGCTCGGCACCAATGCAGGAAAAGTCATCAACACGTCCTTGGTCAGCATCATTTGTCTAAGCTTTGCGAGAACGCAAATGCTGCAGGGCAATCTGGGAGAAGGGGGCGGCGCGAAATGATCTTTCTGTCAAAGCTCGTCGCGATGCTGGCCATTCTCTATATCGTGAAGGTGCTGCTGCTCCCGCTGATGAGGCCTGTCAGCCGGAATCAGAAGAAGCGCGCCAGACTGTTCCTAAAGGAGCGCAAGAAGGAGGCGTCAAGGCAGAAGTACCGACTGTGGAAGCAGAAGATGGCGGTGAAGTATGGGAGATACCTGCTGAGCACGGGGGAAAGGGTGAGGCTGAAGAAGATGCTGGACCGGCTGGATATGCCGGTGAAGCCCGAAGAGATTCGAGTCGAGCAGATTTTGTATGCGGGAGCTGCCGTTATCGCGGCTTTAATCATGCTTAAAGTTAACATTTTGCTCGGCTGCGCAACCGCGATTTTTATTATACTCGGCTGGCTGTACCCGGTCGATGAGCTCGAGAAAAAAATTGTAAAGAAAAACAAAAATATAGCCGTCGATTTTCCCGCGTTCTACAGCATGGTCTATTACCAATATTCGAAGTCGGTCAATATTCATCTGGCCGACGTCGTGAAGGATTATTTGCCGAACGCCAACCCGGACATCGGCGAAGAGCTCGGCGTTATGCTGGACAACATCGAATTCGGCGAAGAATACGCGCTGAAGAAGCTGAAGAAGCGCGTGCCGCTTCATTACATCATCAAGTTTTGCGATATCATGGAGACCCGTCTGAAAGGATACGACAACGTGTCGCAGATGGCTTATTTGAAAAACGAGCTCGACAGCTTCCGGGTGAAGACGCTGGAAGACGAGCTGCAGAGACGGGAGCGTTCTAACGCTCGCATCCAATTTGTGCTAATTGCCGTGCTAGGCATTTATATTGCGCTCTACTACTTATTTACGATCATGGGATCGCTGACCTTATTCCAATAAATTTATTGATATGGAGGAACAGAAAATGAGCAAAAACAAGAACAATTGCAATGAAGGTCTTGTCCAAAGATTTGTCGAGGACGAAAGAGGAGAGTTCGGTATTAAACAGATCGCGGCGACTGTGGCGGTTATTGTTGTCATCGGATTTGTCGTTACCGCGATCTCAGGCAACATGGGAACGTGGGTGGAAGAAATTTGGGACCAGTTTATGGAGCTGATTGGAAGCAACATTAGCAGCAATACCTAGAGGTGACCTCATTGCAAGGAATAGCAAAAGCTTTTCTTATTACAATCATTACGTCGATCGTTATTGTCTTGCTGACCAACATGGCCTTTTTCTTCCCTTGGTATTTGACGCTGGTGTCGGAGACCTATTACGTCTCGCAGGTTGCGGCTACCGACAACTACTTGTCCAAGGCGAATTACGAGGACATCAAGGACTCGCTGGAAGAGAGGCCGATTTTCTCCAAGCGGAAGGACGATATCGAGATTTGGGTCCACAAGTCGGAGAACTACACCTATGCGGGGGACAGCGCCATTTCGACGGTCTATACCGAGGATTACAGCGATTATGCCAACGACTCCGATAAGCCTTACCAGCAGCGGGGCGAGCCGATTTATGTGAAGATTTCCGCGGTTTATCCGCTCACGGTGAAATTATGGGGCAAGGAATATTCGAGAGATATCCCTGTTTCCTTCGAGATGAAGACGACGGGACTTAAGCATTACAAGGATCTGCCTTATTACGAGAACTGATGGGATGAAGCGATTGTGAGAATGGTGGCCTATGGAATATTAACGATTCTTTTCGCGTCTCTCATTCTGGTGCCTCTTGTCGAGATGGCGGTCGTCTACCGCGAGAAGATCGTTATGGATTCGGCGATCCGCAATGCCAGCCGGGTGGCCAAGGACCGGGCGCTTGAATTCGAAGGCATACGCAATCTGGACGCGGATATGGATGAGGAGAGGTTCAAGGACTATTTCTCCGAGGCTTTCGAGGATGTTATGAATCTATCGGAGAGCTCGTCGACCGGCAATGCGATCAAGTATGAATCGATTGACGGCAAGTTTAACGCGTTTACGGTTGAGTTCGACTTCAACGAAGTGGAGCGGGAGGAAGGTCTGGTATCGGAAGTGACGATACGTGCCGAAGCGGCTTACAAGTTCAAGACACAGTTAATGCGAACGGTGGAGGAGATGAATCCGGCTTTGGATTATCAGCTGGAGACCGAACGCCGTTACGTTCTTACGGTGAAGAATTGAGGAGAAGGATATGGATTATATCATGATCTCTTTCCAATATGGAAGCGGCGAGCCGGTCGATTTGAAGGTTCCGCTCTTTGTTACGGCAGAGGAGCTGATCGAGATTCTGCATGAAGCGATCGGTTCTCCTTCGGGGAGCGAATGGAGGCTTCAAGCGGAGCCGCTTGGCCGCATACTGAATCTCGGTCGGACATTGGAGCAGGAAGGCGTTACGCATGGCGCCTTGCTCACGCTTGTCTAATGAAGGAGCATGGCTATGAATGCAAACATTCAGAACGGCGGTCTGGTGCTTCAGATCGACGACCGCCTGTTGCTAACGGATAGGAAGGGCGGTTCCGGCACTTACATGCTGCAGCTTCATTCGGATGAACCGGCCCGGGTACTATCCGCCGGCCTATTATGGGATATGAATGTTGACGGCGAGGCCGTCTACTACAGCGATCAAAGAAGGCGCCACGCCGTTTACCGGCTGGAGCTCGGCACATTGCGCGAAGAGCCGCTTGTGAACAAGCCTTGCTGCCAGCTTCAGCTGCGCGGAGACTGGCTCTACTACATTGAAGAAAGCAGCCAGCGGCTGTACCGGCGCCGCCTGGACGGCCGGGAGGAGCAAGCGGTCGCGGAGGAGAAGGTTTGGGGCTATGTTTGGGCGGAGGGCCGCTTGTATTATTCCACGCCAAGAGGGATTAAGCGCAGCGACTCGGACGGCTCGTATCACGAGCTGATCACGGACGCTGCGGGCCTCCAGCTCCTCTATGCCGGAGGCCGGCTGGTCTTCTCTGACCACAAGCGGCAAGGCGCTCTGACATTGATGGATACGGACGGCGGCCATTCGGTTGCGCTGGACGGGATCCAGACGGCGAGCCTGAATACGGACGGGGAATATGTCTATTGCGCGAATGCTCTGAACAACCGCAGCATCTACCGCGTCGACCCGGCCAGCGGCAGAAGCATTCGAATTTCCGGGGACAGCGCCGATTTCCTGCATATTGCAGGGGACACCCTCTATTACTGTCACGACAGGGAGTGGTACCGACTGCCGCTCGCCGGAGGGGAAGCGACAAGAATCGTTTTGTGAGGTGCTTACGTTGTTGAACACAAATTTCAGCCGCCAGCCGAGATTTCTGCCCGACTTCCCCGTGGGGGAAGTGGAGGTTCCCGGACCGCCGTCGATGAACGAAAAGCCGGAGATCGGCTGGTTCGGGATATTGGTGACACCGATTGTGATGCTGGTTATCACAATCTTCATTGCTATGACAATGGGGTCCTTATGGGTCATTATCTCGATAGCGATGACGACTCTTACGCTAATTGGCTCGCTGGTAACTGCGGCCTCCCAGATTAAGAAGTACAAGAAGAAAAAGAAGGAACGCGAAGAAAAGTACCTGCAATTCATTGCCGATACCCGCAGCGAGCTTGCGATTGCAAGAGAGCAGCAGACGAAGGCGATGAACGAGATGTATCCGAACCCGGCGGAGTGCGTACAGCGCATTGCGCGGACAGATAACAAGCTGTGGGAGAAGACGCCTTCGCATCGCGATTTCCTTTCGTTAAGGCTGGGTCTCGGCAGCGCCCCGCTTGAGATGCGGATCAACTACACGAAGCAGGCGATCATCCTTGAAAGCGATCCGCTGCTGATGGAACCGCAGCGGCTTGCGCTGGAATTCGAGAAGATTCCGCAAGTTCCGATCACCTTGAATCTGGTTGATGCCGAGATATGCGGAATCGCCGGGGAAAGCGACAGAACGGCCGAGCTGCTGGAACTGCTTCTCCTCCAAATCGTTACGCATCACGGCTACGACGACGTGAGAGTCGTCCTGCTTGCATCGGAGGAAAATGTAGGCAGATGGTCATGGACGCGATTCCTGCCGCATCTATGGGATGACGGCTTCGGTATGCGGTTCCTTCTATGCGGCAAAGCGATGGCTCATCAGAGCTTATCGGCCTTGTACGACATGCTGAAGGAGAGAGAGATGAGGGCGAGAGGCGGAGCGGCGCTTCCGCACTACGTATTCATCGTCGAGGACCCTGCGCTGCTGGAGAACGAGCATATTAGCAAATATCTGTACAACGGCTCCGCGCAGCTTGGCGTCTCGACGGTCTTCGTCTCCCAGCACAAGTCCTACCTGCCTATGAACTGTAATGTGGTGGTGAACCTGCAGGGCAAAAGCGGGGAGAAGGCGGACCGCCGCTCCGGCGAGAAGACGGCGTTTACGCCGGATACCGCGCAGCTGAAGGATTTGGAGGAAGCGGCGAGAAGGCTTGCTCCGCTGCGGATCAAAAGCGCGTCCGCCAGCTTCGCCTTGCCGTCATCGATTACGTTATTGGACTCCTTGCAGGCCAAGCGGACGGAGGAGGTGGATGTGCTCTCTCAATGGCGGCGCAATAAAACGTATATGGGCATGAGCGTGCCGATCGGCGCGAAAGCCGGCGGCGAGTTATTTTATCTGGATATGCATGAGACCGGATTCGGCCCGCACGGCTTGGTCGCCGGTACGACCGGCTCGGGGAAAAGCGAGCTGCTTCAGAGCATCGTTATCTCCCAAGCCATCCATTACCATCCCCACGATGTCGTATTCGTGCTGATCGACTACAAGGGCGGCGGCATGGCGGACGTGTTCAAAGGGATGCCGCATCTGGTCGGCACCATTACGAACCTGGACGGCAATCAGACGACAAGGGCGCTGCTCTCGATCAAAAGCGAGCTGATGAGAAGACAACGGGTGTTCTCGCAATACGGCGTGAACAATATTGATAAGTATCAGAAGCTGTACTACAACAAGCGCGAGCCCGGAATGCCGGCTGTTCCGCATCTGATTATGATCGCCGACGAGTTCGCCGAGCTGAAGCAGGATCAGCCCGACTTCATGAAGGAGCTTGTCAGCGCGGCGAGGGTTGGTCGAAGCTTGGGCGTCCATCTGATTCTTGCGACCCAGAAGCCGGCGGGCGTCGTAGACGACCAAATCTGGAGCAACTCGAAATTTAAAATTTGTTTGAAGGTTCAAGATGAAGCGGACAGCAAGGACGTCATCAAACGGCCGGACGCTGCGCTCATCAAGGAGCCGGGCCGCGCATACATTCAAGTCGGGAACGATGAAGTGTTCGAGCTGTTCCAGTCGACGTTCTCGGGCGCCGGTTACGATCCGGACGGCGAGATGCGGAAGGCCGCGAACAAGCCGAAACGCGTCTATAAGCTGGCGCTGAACGGCGGCCATCAGCAGGTCTATCCGCTTTTTGAGGAGAAGATCCGCGGGGACGACACGACCTCTCAGCTGTCGGCGATGGTGGAGCATATCCGGAAATCGGCGGAAAACGCGAACATCGCGCCGCTGCCCGGGCCTTGGCTGCCGCCGCTGCCGGAAAGCCTGCAGTTAAATGAGCTTTATCCGGATTGGACGTTGAATGGGGGACGTCCGTACAGAGAAGCGTTATTCAGCGTCCCGGTCGGCGTTGCGGACGACCCGCGCTCGCAGCGGCAATTCGCGCTTGAGATCGATTTCGCGAATGAAGGCAATTTGTTCGTCTACGGCGCATCGGGCACGGGGAAAACCAATCTGATGAAGACGCTATGCCTGTCTGCGGCGCTTGCTTATTCCCCGCGTGAGGTTCATATGTATGTGCTCGACTTCGGCGGCGGCGGCTTGAAAACGTTACAGCAGCTGCCGCATGTCGGCGGTGTCGTCACGCTGGAGCAAGAGGAGCGGCTGGAGCAGTTCCTGCTCTTCATGTTCCGAATGATCGAGGAACGCAAAGCGCTGTTCGAGCAGGCGGGGAGCGAAGGCTTCCACGATTATCGCAGAAGCGGCCGGGAGCTGCCGGCGATTCTTATTCTAGTCG
This sequence comes from Paenibacillus nanensis, assembly GCF_003583765.1. Lineage (GTDB taxonomy): Bacteria > Bacillota > Bacilli > Paenibacillales > Paenibacillaceae > Pristimantibacillus > Pristimantibacillus nanensis. Next base: position 121,690 of record NZ_QXQA01000013.1, on the reverse strand, counting down.
ACAACTATTTCGCTTTATCGGAAACCTATGAGGACGCCGACACGCGGATGATTCTATTAGCCCGTGAAGGAAACAAGTACGGGATCTATATGACAGCGAACGCCACGAATGCGACTTTAGTCCGATATAAGCTGTCTGTCAACTTCAAACAGGCAATTTCCTTCCAGTTGACGGATAAATCGGAATATGATGGAATAGTTGGGAGAACGGAAGGGCTCGTTCCTACGAAGCTAGCAGGCAGAGGATTGGTAAGGGGCAACCCGCCGCTAGAGTTCCAGACAGCTTTGCCGGACTGGAAGGGCTGGACGTCCGAGCAGCTGCTAGCGAAGGCAGCCGGCGGCGATTCGGCCGAAGCGGCGCCGATTCCAATGATGCCGGCCGAGCTTGACATCAGCCGCATCCAAACCGTAGACGACAAGCTGGTTATCGGGCTTGCCCATACCGATCTGCAGCCTGTCGCGGTGGATACAAGAACCGCTTCAGCGGTCATGATCGCCGGCGATGCGGGCTCCGGCAAGAGCACACTGCTGGTCTCATGGATCCAAATGCTCAAGCGAAAGCATGCCGGACTCAAAGTTTACGCGCTGGATTCGTCGGGCATGGGGCTCTTCCCGATCATGCACGAGCCGTACGTGACCGATCTTGCCCAGATCGAGGACTTGTACGAATTCGCTGCCGAGATCAAGGATATTTTGGCCGAACGCAAGAATCAGCTGCTTGCCTGCCGCAATTCCGGCGGCGATACGGCCGGGCTGATGCGGTCGTGGGAACCGATTGTTTTTGCATTCGATGCCTTAAGCGAATTTACGGACAACGATATGTATGCCCTGCATGAAATCATAGAGCGGATCGTCAAGCAGGAGCGGGGCTTGAACGTTCTCGTGCTGGCCGCGGACAATACGTCGGCGATGGGCTCGAATTGGAGCTCGCTCGGCAAGGCGGTCCGGGAGGAACAGACGGGCGTGCTGCTCGGCAGACTGAAGGATCAGAGCCTGTACAATGTGAATGTGCCGTACGGCACGCAGGAGCGGATCGGCGAAATGGGCGACGGCTATTACATCGTGAAGAATAAATATACGGCTTTACGATGCGGAATCGTTCATGAGAATGAGCTGGCGCTAGTGTGAGGTCAAAGGGAGGGATGATGATATGTCGGTCAGTCCATACGAAATCAATAGTACGGCATCCGCGATCTACAAGATGAGAGGCGAAGTATCCGATGTGAAGAAGGACATCAATGGTCTGGTGGCCGGCTCTTCGTCCTATTGGACCGGCAAGGCGGCAAACAGCTTTAAGGACAGCGGAGGAGAGATCGTAAAAAAACTGTCGTCGCTCATCTCTCTGCTGGATGATCTCAGCTCGGAGCTTCGATCGCTGGCCAATGCGGTAGATGAGGCGGACGCCGCGCGAGCCGCCGAGAAGGCGAGAGAAGCGGCTCGTCTTGCCGAGCAAGCGAAACAGCAGGCGAAGCAGAAAGCGAGATAAGGCAGGCGATTGTAGAGCCTGCACCGAAAGGAGGTGAGAAAATGGCAGCTAACATTCAGTTTGATTCCGCGCAGGCGACTGGCGTAGCCCAATCGATCAAGCGCAAAGCTGAAAACGCGCAAACCGTTATCAATCAGCTGACAAAAGAAATCCACGCGATCAACTCCTGGTGGCATGGCGAGTCCCAAAAGGCGTTCGTCGATCAATACGACAGCCTGAAGCCTAGCTTTGACAAGATGATCGAATGCGTGAACACGATCAGCGCTAACCTGGTCGAGATCGTCAGAATCAAAGAGGACGCCGAGCAGCAAATGGCGAGCAAGCTTCGTTCGAAATAGCAATCATTGTAGACAAGGCGGAACGATTCTGCCTTGTCTATTTCTAGTGCCAGCGGGTCCGAACCAAATGGAGGATAACTAATGCGATTAACCGATCAACAATACTGGATGCTTGCTTCAAACGGCTCGGCGCAGTCGGCCGATACGGGACTCCAGCTGACGCTTGCGGAGAGGCTAAGCCTAGACGCCATTGAAGCTTTCGCCTATCGGGTGAATGACAGCGGACATCTTCTGGTCATCCATTATACGCTGGAGGACGTGCATCTGGGGCTCCAGCAGCTTTATGAGGGAGACTCAGAGTTACATCGCAGTCTTTCTGCTTTTGTGCGGAAATACGCCGGCCAAGGCCCCTGCTCCATAACGGGTCAAGGTATCGGCGGCGCATTCGGCTTGTATCACGCGGCGGTCGCCGGCCTGACAGGGGTTGCATTCGATGCGCCTGGCATCGGCAAGCTGCTTACTTCGAAAGATCTCGATACCTTATCGATTACAAATATAGCGGCCGAGGACAGCATTTTGCCTGCGATCGGCAGCCATCCGACGCCCGTCACATTCGCGCAGCTAGGCGCTGAGGAGAAGGAGCGGTATTCATTCGACTCCAATGGGTTCGCGCGTCCGGGTGAGCCTAACGAGCTGTTTCGCTCCCTGATGCGGATCAGCAGTCTGAATGACGCGGCGCGCGGGCGGCTTGACGCGCGGGTTCAGGAGCTCGCGGAAGCAGCTGGACTCGAGCCCTTCATCTCTGGGGATGACGACCTGATGCTGTTGCTTCACCGGCTTGAGCTCCCTTCCGTCATCGAAGCTATTCCTAAGCTGCTGCGTCGATGCGGCGAGGCGTTTCAAGACATATTCTGGGCATGGCGGTCGGATGTCGAGCCGCTCCTGCATTACGACGCGAGGCGCCAAGGGGAAATCGTCGTCGAACGCACCACGATGGCCGCGCAGCAGATGGCCGATTACGCAAAACAATTTCATGAGGACATGGAAATGATTCTAACCCTGACAGCTCTCCAGTCGCTCGACCGCAAGGAAGGCCTTGAACAGCTGGAGGCAGCCGCACGCAGATTGGCTGACGAGTTAGGCGAGCGTCTGGCGAAGGCTGCGAACGAGCTGACGGATCAACTAGGGCTTTTGATGATGAATCGATTCGGCGCATGAGAGGATGAGACAAGATGAAAATCGACTATAGGAAGGCAGTGATGATCCTGATGCTTCTACCCTTAATAACGCTGCTCGGCTGCGGATCCAAAGGCGGCCAATACGAGAATGCGTCGGCAAGGATTTTGAAGGCGCTGGAGGAGAAGTACGGCGAGGAGTTCGAGCTCGATAAAATCGGCGCAGGCTCCGGCACGATGAACGATAACACGATTAAAGCGACGGTCCGTCCGAAAAGCGATCCGAGGATTGTTTTCGACGTTGAGGTAACGAAGGATTTGAAAAAGGTTTATGACAAGTATTTGAATGTCATTGTTGCCCAGTCCAACCTAGCGCCGATTACGGATTTGGCGAGGCAGGTGTGGAGCGACGGCAGGGTTGAAATCTCGAATGATACGGTTTTAACCTACCCGACGCATACGGACAGGGATATGACCTATGAGAAGTTTTTGGAGCTGTATCCTTCGAACTGGCAGGTCATTTTTGTATTTGTAAATGCCTCCAATTATATCGATGAGAACGGCGAAATGAATGAGGATGCGGAGATCGAAAAATATAAGTCCTTCGCCAAGCTGCTGGAAGCCAATAAGTATGTGAAAAGCGGCGTAAGCATTGTTTATTTATCCGAACAGGCTTATGGAAGATTGGACAGCATTCAGCAAGAAACCGTCAATGTCGAGCAGGTATTGTACAAGGAGCAGGAAGAGGAGGGGCTATTAAACAGCGTCACCCGGAATGGGTTCGATTTACTGGAAAACGGGGAGCTCAGTAAGTCGGACAATGCGTTTAAAGAAACGTTTTCCGTATGGCGCGAGTCTCGTCAGAAGTATATCCGGGATAAGGGGGAGGAGTAAATGCAGCAAATCGATGAGGTTGAACTTCAGAAGTTATCTCAGCTGGTATATTTGGATGTTTTGAAGCCGGACGGTTCAAATACAAATTTATCCAGAATCTATAAGGAGACAAACTCAATTACCATTGGCCAGCTCATCGACTACTACAGCTCCGACCCGGCAGGAATCAGGCAGCTAGAAGAGCGTTTTATCAAGGAATTGGACGGCAAGCCGGAAATTGATTATTGGAAAGGGCTCTTGAGCGAATTGTCGCAAAATGAAGAGATGCGGCAATGGAAAATCAGCGACGTGAAGCCGAACACGGAAACCGGCTTTGCCGCGATGACGATTGAGCCGGTAAGCTCGGATTCTTCCCAATCCTCAAGCGGGAATACAAAAATCGTTGTTTTCCGGGGCAGCGAGCCGATGGAGGACCTTCAATATTGGAATGACTGGTCCAATAACCTGCGGACGATGTATATGCTGGAGTCCCCTCAGCAGGCGGAAGCGAAAAAGTATATGGAAGACCTGATCCGGAAATATCCGGAACTGGAGGAGCTATACACAACCGGACACTCGCTTGGGGGGAATCTTGCGCTGTATGCGGGCTTTACGCTACCGGAAGAGGTCTTGTCGAAGCTCGTAACAACCACCACTTTTAACGCTCCCGGCTTCAATACGGCTCTCCTGAATAAACATCAGCATGCAATTGACTACTTAAACGCTCAAGGGAAGCTCAGAGAATTCCGGAATAACGGGGATATTGTGCCGGCTCTGTTCCATAACCCTTCGTCCGGCATCTACTTAGCCTCTGATTTTGATAAAACGGACTATATGGGCAGCCATTCTCTCTTTGCCACTTCGATGAACGCTACCGGAACGGGCTTTGTGCTCAACCACAAGCAAAGCTTCGATCTCATTCCCCTGTCGGTCAAATTGCTGACGGTCGAGCTGGAGTCGATGCCGTACGAATTAAAGGAAAAGCTCGTCGAAGAAATCGACCGAACGATGACAGAGGGCTTTGACTGGAAACGGACATTATCTGTTGCCTTTGAAGTGGGACCGGAACTTATAAAGGAATTGAAGGAAGAGCTTCGAATCGCCGTCACGTCATTTATCATTGACCAGATCCGTTATCGGCTCATCCCTTGGATCAAAGATGTCCTGACAAAAGTGAAGGAGGGACTCATTAACGGAGTCAAATCGTTTGCCGCCGTTTCGTTCAACCTGATGGAAGCCTGGATCAACAATAAGATCGAGAGGTCGATGCTTTGGTCCAAATGGAAGGATGAGCTGCAGTCCGCAATCTCGAGCTTTTTTGACAAAATGGAGAAAAACTTCAACCGTCTGGTCGACCGCGTCGTGAAATGGGCGGAGGACGAAGTGTCGTATTGGATGGAGGAAGGCAAGCGCGCGGTGACCGGTATCGCGACCATTGTAAAGGAAACGACGGATGCCATCGGGGAAAAAGCCAAAGAGATTGCTTCGAGCATAAAGAAGTTCCGAGATCAAAAGATGAATGAGCTGAAGGCCGCCGCCTATAAAGCGGTAACGCTAGTCAGCATCGGAATAGGGAAGGTCAAAAAAGGAGTAAAAATAGTAGCCAAAATGCGGGAGCTAGAGTCGCTCGAACATTCGCTTAAGAAGAAGGAACGCGCATTACACGATATTTTGGCCTCGGCGATAAAGAGGGCGACGCATTCGGCGGAGCAAGCGGACAGGAGTTATGGGGAATCCGGCGTTCAGTACAGGGTTCGAAGGGTGATGAATCTGTGCGACAAAATAAGCAAAGAAAGACAGAAGATCGAAAGTCAGATTCAGGAGCTCGCCGAAGGCGTGAGAGACGCAAACGCCGCATATAACACGCTCGAGTCGACGCTTAAGCGAACCTTGATGCGCGCGGTAGGTTTGAGATTTTAGCAGAGGCATTTATAAATAACTATATTTGGAGGACATAAACGATGAATAGAACGTTGAAAAAATTTCAATTGAGCTTACTGATGATCGTAGCCGCAGCCTTAGTGCTAACCAGCTTCCATGTATCCGCTGCCTTTCCGCTGAGGGTCGTGGTGAACGGAGAGCGTGTCAATTTCCCTGACGCTCAGCCTTATATTGATGAGAATGACCGTACGATGGTTCCTGTACGTTTTGTAAGTGAGGCGCTTGGAGCCGATGTGAAATGGGAAGATAAAACGAAAAAAGTCACGATAACGAAAGGCAGCATTAAAGCTATTCTTCAGATCGGAAAAAAATCCATTGACGTAAATGGTAAAGCACAAAACATGGATACCGTTGCTATTAAAAAGGAAGGAAGAACGTTTGTACCCGCACGTTTTGTCAGCCAAGCGCTTGGAGCAGATGTAGAGTGGGATGAGGCGGTAACGACGGTTTATATCACGACTGGCGGTAAGGATGAAGAGAAGCCTGGAGCGACGAGAGATGTCGCGGGATTTAAAGTTCCAGAGGATATCGATTTACTGGTTGTAGATTCCACATATAACGGGGAAGTAATCGTAGAATTTGAAGTCAATCTGTTACGAGCAAATGTAGAGAAACAAATCGAGGATCTGGCCAAAATTTTATCTCAAAAATGCGACCAGGATACTGTAGATGCCGTGGTTGATCATATAAAGAAAAAGCAGGAACGATTTTATGAGCTAGAAGAGAAGTTTATACATGACAAAAAAAGTAAACAAGATGTTTGGATTATGCAATCATATCTAGAAGACATAACCGTAGTGTATTTCACTAGTATCAAAGCATGAATGTTTCCGGAGGTAACAAGTGAGAAGAATAGGCGCGGTATTGCTATTATTTTTATTACTCATCCCCATGATTTCGGTGCAGCAAATTGAGGCGGTCGGTGAAGAGATCACTACAGCTCAGCAGTCTGTCGATATGGCCAATCAATATATGCGCGACTATTTGGGATATGAAGGCGATTATTTCGGCATGCAGTCATCTAAAGGCAAATATCTTAATCAAACGTTGGCAGTAAGGGGAAATGCCGCGTTTTCTAACTTTCCTGTGCTTGTATACGGGGATGCATATGCAGGTGCGGTTGAAGGAACGAAATACGGAAACGACACAAGGGTAGTCGACCACAAAAATGAGCTGCGGGCCATCGGTTTTTCGTTCTTAGACGACCCGTACGCCAATCCCGCCTTCCATATCGATGATGTCACTTACGTACGTCGATGGATCAAGGAGCCATGGCGTTTACCTACAGTTAGAGATAAGGAGATTAGGAAAGAGCTATTGCCTGATGACTCGAGAGATAGACACACATACCAATATTTAAAATATGAACCCGATACATTTTCAACGGCTTATAGCGTTATAAATCAGTGGGTAAAGGCTCGCACCATGTTACCTGATAGGATCGAGCAAATGACTGGTAACCGCAAGTTTTATAATAGAGCTATCGAGAACGTCCCAGAAGTTCTAAAAGATAACCCTGAAGATTACATTTACATGATCCAACCGCCAACCTACCATACCTGGGGTGTTGGCATTGCCTTCTACTACTACGGGGGTAACGGACCGAACAATATTTACGAGCCGAACAACTATCTATACTACCAGTACTTCCGCTACAAACCTTTCGCCATGCTCGAGAACGATTTGTCCGCCCACTTCGAGCTTCTCCCTTCGACCGCTAATGCGGGAGATCCCGTTGAAGTGGCGGTAGCGCTGCAATCCACTTTCAAAGATGCAAAGACTACCGATTTCGAATGGGATATTCGCGCTAAAAACGGAGAGAAGCTTAGCGTCACCTATTCCGGTCACGCTGACGATCCGTCAGGGGAAATCGAAATTGGGGGCAATAACGAACGGCTGCTGAGAGCCAAGTTTACGATGCCGGCGAGTGATGTATCCATCAACTTCACGATGAACAAAAACCATAATTCGCCGATTGAACGAACCTATGACAATAACGATCTAGCCTCCAGCCCAACGGCAGTCAAATCTATTACGCCTTCACCGCCCTACAAGTCGAACCAAGAGGTTTTGGATTACAACGTTTTATCGAAGAAATTGGTCTATCCGCTTAACGGAGGCTCAGCAATTACGGCCACTCTGAGTAAACCGTCCGATGCCGACTGGAATGGAAATGCGACGGGCAGCTTGAATGTGTCGAATGGGCAGCCCAATTTGTTCCGGGAGTTTGAGGTTAGGAATAATCCGCCTGTTAACGAGGCTTCCGCTACAATCAGCCGAAAACCGATCATCGATATGAAAATTTTGCGTACGGACTTTGGCGATGATCCGGTACACGGCAGATGGCTGAACTGGGCAACTCCGGGAACACCGAAATACCGAACTGGCAATATCCCTGCAAGCGGCTCCGTAAGCAGGCCTTATGTCATTGAAAGAGTGGTATGCCATACAAGCACCAATGACCAAGGCCAAGAAGAGCGTGATTGCGACACGGTTTACGAGTATGGGACATCAACAGCCGCATTTCCGAACCATACCGACGAAGTGACCATAGGCGCCCGTATTTATAATGGGATGGCGAACTTGCCGGCTCTGACCTACGAGAACAAAATTGATAACAATTCGACAAGCTCCTTACTCAAAAAGCTATATTGGAAAAATGAGCCTTATGATTACAGAACAGTGCGTTGGATGGCGCACGACGCGTACGGCAGCCTATCTGACTGGACGGCCGTTACAGGCCAATACGAAAGAAAGTTCACGCATCAAGCAGATGGAGAAGTCGGTTGGAAGGTTGAACAGTCGCAGGCGCAGGCCTACGAGCCGAGCCGTACGGCTGCGAAGAATAAACAGAACGTGAAGAGCCAATACGACATTGCGGTTTTTGCAACGGATAAAGAGCTGCAAAAGTACAATTATCCGATTAAATCCGGCTACTATTTCAACCCGGCAGGAAAGTATACCTTCACGGTCGAGACCGTCACGTTCAAGCAATCGAGTGGTAGAACGCAGGACCACAAAGATTTGGTAGACAAAGTGATCGACTCATTCCGTTACGAAAGCGACCTCATTTATATTGATAACAATAAAAATGCCGTGAATGTGCGAGGAGAGAAACTGAGCAGCCGCGGCAACAGACCGGTCATGAAGACAGGCGTATTAACGCGTAACAACCCAAATGGCGTCAATGGCTGGAAGCTGCTGCATGTGAAGGATGACGACTATGACAGAGACGTGGAAGAAATAACGTCCGCGCAAGATTCCAGCGGTAATTTACACCCCTACTGGGAACGCGTGCTTGAAGGCTACAGCGCTTCAAGGACACAGGACAGCTCGACGGATTATAAGTACAAAGAGTACGTGAAGAGCGGTCAGCCGAAAATGTATAAAGTCACTGAACGAACGACCGTTACGATCACGATCGGACCGGAAGACGGCAAGAAGCTGTATACGCACGCCCATATGCCGGACGGCGCGTACAACATTGAAGTATCGGTTGGAGACGTGAACCTAAGCAGCATGCCATATGCGTATAAAACACTTCCGGCACTAAAAGGCATTGACTTCGGCAATGCCAACCGCATGACGGTTACAGTCAAAGGCTCGATGTACGACGATTTGAATAGTTAATGGGAGGGGGTTCGGGCATGGAGCAGCGATCCAACCCCGACCGCATTGAACATTTGTCCCAGCAGCTGAAGAAGAAACGGAACGCGCTCGAAGACGCGGTGTTTAGCGAAGTGAACAAAGCAAGCCGGCTCGTCGAGCGAGCGTACTCGGCTTACCCGGAGTGGGTCGTTCGATCGGCGGCACAGAAGGTAGATGGGCGAATCGGAGAGATCCGTAAACAGATGAACGACATTCTGAAGCTGACAGATACCCAGTCACGCGAGCTGTTAGAGGTTTCCGGGGAATATAGACGAGTCGAGCGTGAAATGGCGAAGAAAGCGAAGCTGGCGATGCAGCCGCTTCGCTTTCTTCCTGCTGTCGTCAAGAGAGATCTGCCAAGTCTTCTGCTATCGGCTGTAGGGGCGTGGAAAGCTGCGGAACCGGAAGGGATAGCGGGTTTTCGGGAAAGGATTCAGTATCGCGTAAAAAACGCAGGCGAGTTTCTTGGCAGTGTGTTTGATAGGCTGCTGACGGCGAAGGTTTCTTTTGTGAAGGAAGACCCTGTCATTGCGGAGCTGCTTGGCAAGCTGAAGAACGGTTCAGCGGAGGAGCGAACGGAAGCGCGTAGGCTGTTGATGGAAGCGGCAAAGGCGCTGCAGGATATCGCGAAGAGCCAGCAGGCTTATGATGTGTATGCCGTATATGGGAATACCGCATACATGGAGGAGGAGCAGAAACGAGCGGAGGAAGCAAGAGGGAAATTGCGTCAGCTCGGTATCACGGAGTCTTATTATGGAGCAGACGCAGACCTAACTGTATGGCTAGGCGATAGAGACCCATTAAAATCCGTGCAATACAACCCGCTCATGAACGATCATTCGCCGATGCCGGAAAACGGAGAGTTGCGAGCGCTGCTAAGTCAGGCGATGATGACGGGTGAAATAGGGGATCGGGCCAGGCAGCAGCTGCAGGAGATTAAAGCGCTGCAAGAGAATATGGAAAGTAGTATGGTGGGTGTCTTTGCGCGCCTGCGCGAGGGCGACTATACACAAATGCTAATAGAAGTCGCCGCCATCATGCAAAGTTATGCGAAGCTGGATCGCTATCAGGTGCTGCCGGTGCAAATGGAGGATATCCTATTCGCCCTGCCAAGCGGCGACGTCGTAAAAGTCGGCATGCCATCGAAGATGGTGAACGATGTCATGGGCGACCACGAATTGGATTCGAAGAAACTAGGGGTCTGCTACTATGTGCGGGCAGATGGCAGCAAAATTGACGTAGATTTGACCAAGCTGTCGGAACTCATTCATGAATACAATGAGCAATACGGCAAAATGTTGGACGAAACCTATGTCTTGTGGGGACATGAAGAGGAAGAAATCGGATTCCTGCAATACGTCATTGAACAGGGCTATGACCCTCGGACATTTGTGCCAACGGATAACCAAGAGCTGAGCAATTATTATCTCGATATTCGCCAAGCGAAGATTGAAGTCTATGAAGTGAAAACGGAAGCAGAGTCAGGCTCATGGCTGCCGCATATAAGCCTAACCATGGATTTTGTGCCGCTCATAGGGACGGTCAAGGGACTCTATGAGGTTTGGGAAGGAGAAGATCCATTAACAGGCGGGAAGTTGGCTGCTGCGGATAGGATGGTCGCGGGAGTAGGGACAGTCGCATCTTTGCTTCCAGGCGGGAAAGTAGTCGTAAAGGCAGGATGGAAATGGGGCACCAAGCTGTTTAGGGGATCCGATGAAGCGGTCCAAGCAGCAGATGAAGCCATGTCGGCGACAAGCAATGGAGCAGCTTCAATCACAAGAGCGAGTCGAAGTGGTGTAAGCGGAGGGCTGGAATGGTTCTCGAACCTCCGACCGGCAACTATTAACGGCATTGATTTCAGAAATATAGATTTCGGCGACGTGAACAAGATCGAGTCACCGAAAATAAACACCCCTCAAAGGCAACAGCAGATCCAAGATCTCGAAGACGGGTTATATTCGGGTGGAAAGCGGGACGATGGGATTGAGGGGACGGGTAATGTACTTGATTCTGTTCCATCAGTGAAAAACGGTGAGTTCAATAATTGGTTCAATTCTCTGACTCCTGATGAATTTGATAAAGTGTGGGCAGACCCTAAACTAAGAGATACCATAAAAGACCGACTCAGACATCCAGGAGGATTACATGAGTGGCATTTGGTATCAAGAGCAGACGTATTCAAAAGATGGGGAGTAACAAGCGAACAAATTGCTGAAATGAGGACGCTTATAAGCGAGACCAAGTTCGTGAATCCCGCTGGTAAGCATGGTGGGAAAGGCTCAACAAAAGCACATAATGAATTGCTAGAAATTATTGATTCGTCTACTGATTATGATATGTTTAGAAGAAGGCTACAAAACTGGGCTAATTATAGGTTTGAGGGTGGGGTAGATGCTCTACCTGATGGACTAAAACCTTAGGGAGGCTTAACATGGAACAGGAAGGATTCGTGTCTTTGTGGGTGGGCAATGTTCAATCTTACGAGGAATTGGACAGATTACTTACAGTCTCTTATTCCGATGAAGGAGATTTTATTCCATCCATATTCGCTAAACACTTTGAGATTCGCAGATATGATGATGCAGTAAGAGAAGCAGAATATTATGAAGAAGCAAGTAATGACCTATATCAATTACTTGAAGGATTCTCTTATGATGATGAAATTGCTCCGAAATTTAATACACTAGTGCAGGAAGAATTACCAAATGATATTAATGCAGTTATTTTACTATATAACTTTAAGTATACTGGGGAGATTGTTGAAGCTACAATTCTATCCAATTACCTGAGATACTTAGGTTCGGTGGAATACCAATAATGGGGCTACCCAGTGTCGAATGAACCCATCATTCTCTCAGTAGCTTGAATAACCCATATAATACCCGTATAAAGATTTTGTCATTTCGGTTGTACATACGAAAATCTTGAATTTTATACCCTAAATAACGCTGTAGCGTTACATCAAACAGGTCGATTATGGTCAGATATTACCATGATTGACCTGTTTTTTGTTATCTTCGTTTTCTTGCGGTTTTTTCAAATTAAACGCAACTTTGCGAATAGATACCCCGATGGATATAGTGTCAAGAGCATCGCAACTATTTTGCAGGAGAGTCCGACCACTATATTGTCAGGACTTAACTGAAAATTTAACAACGGGAAGATCATGTGTTAAAGGCTAGAAGGAAGCGATGGAGAGCGCGAAGCAAACGGCGTCAACGATCAAATATTTTATCGATAACCCTGACAAAATCGTCGATGTAGCCAAACAACTATACGCCGATTTTGATACAATGAGCCCAGAGGAAAAAGCGGACATATTGGGCGCGCTGGCATCGAACTTAATCCCTGGAGCGGCTGTGACGAAGGTCACAAGGTTGATAATGTTGTGGATGGGATTAATAATATTTCAAAGCCGGATCATGGCAGCGGTGACGATGTCCCACTGACTAGCAACGACGGCTCGGTAGACCCTTTTGACGACGATATGCGCGAACAAATTTTGGCCAACATCGCCGCCAGCAAACTAGCAAGAGATGCTTCTCATTTTGATGACTATCTGGAGATTGAGAAAAGGCTTTTAAGGGATCTGGAGCAGCGTAAAGAGTTAGAGGGGACGGTAAGGGTTGAAGTTCCTTATGGAACACAGATTACTAAGATTGGAAACAAGAAAGTGCTACAAAAGAATGTGAAGTACATAACACCAGAGGGCTATACTTATGAAACGAATGAATTCGGCCATATAGAAAGTGTAGAGGCTGACTTGCAACTAGGAACAGGAACAAGAAATCAATACGCTCAAAGTACTGTGGGAGATGAAGATAGAATCCGAGGTAATTATCCAGAAAGGGACGATGGAGGCCATTTAATTGGTAACCAATTTAAAGGTTCTGGAGACATAGATAATTTAGTTCCAATGAACTCCCAAATTAATGAAGCTGGTGGGAAGTGGCACCAGATGGAAAAAGAGTGGGCTTCAGCCTTAGAAAGAAATGGGGACGTTGTAGTAAAAATAAAACCTCAGTATACTGGGAATTCAGCAAGACCTGATAGTTTTATAGTCGAGTACTCAATAGATGGTGGTAGGAAAAAGAAAGTCACAATATTAAATCAAATTGGAGGCTAAAGAAATTATGGAACAGCAGTTAAATCAGATGTATCCCCTAATAGCGCAGCATATTATCGGAATGATACCTGATGGTAAATGGAATGAGATATACTTGTATGCTGAAATAATAGACGGTTCTAGGGAAGTGTATTTTTATTTTAATACTTCTGAAAATGAGGAGTTCGTATATTCCCATGATATTCCTGATAAATATAGTGTGAGTGAAATGGCCTATGATGACCTATTATTGGAACTACAAAGGATATTTAGTGAACTAAGACAAATATTTATTGATAATGATCAAAAACCATGGACAAATTTAACATTTACATTGAAATCTCCTGGAAAGATGAAAATTCATTATGATTATGAGGATGTAATAAATTCTGAAGTTTCTCCTACCCAACGACAAATGATCTTTGAGTATAAGCATTTAGGCTTGTTTCCTTCAAATGAAAAAGACAGGAAGTTTGTAGAGGACTATGTAAAAAGTAGGTAAAAATAGCAGAATTGCCTATCAATCTAAAAATAGTTAATGGGAGGGGGTTCGGGCATGGAGCAGCGATCCAACCCCGACCGCATTGAACATTTGTCCCAGCAGCTGAAGAAGAAACGGAATGCGCTCGAAGACGCGGTGTTTAGCGAAGTGAACAAAGCAAGCCGGCTCGTCGAGCGAGCGTACTCGGCTTACCCGGAGTGGGTCGTTCGATCGGCGGCACAGAAGGTAGATGGGCGAATCGGAGAGATCCGTAAACAGATGAACGACATTCTGAAGCTGACAGATACCCAGTCACGCGAGCTGTTAGAGGTTTCCGGGGAATATAGACGAGTCGAGCGTGAAATGGCGAAGAAAGCGAAGCTGGCGATGCAGCCGCTTCGCTTTCTTCCTGCTGTCGTCAAGAGAGATCTGCCAAGTCTTCTGCTATCGGCTGTAGGGGCGTGGAAAGCTGCGGAACCGGAAGGGATAGCGGGTTTTCGGGAAAGGATTCAGTATCGCGTAAAAAACGCAGGCGAGTTTCTTAACCATGTGTTTGATAGGCTTCTGACGGCAAAGGTTTCTTATGTGAAGGAAGATCCTATCATTGCGGAGCTGCTTGGCAGGCTGAAGAACGGTTCAGCGGAGGAGCAAACGGAAGCGCGTAAGCTGCTGATGGAAGCGGCAAAGGCGCTGCAGGATATCGCGGAGAGCCAGCAGGCTTATGACGTGTATGCCGTATACGGGAATACCGCATACATGGAGGAGGAGCAGCAGCGAGCGGAGGAAGCGAGGGAAAAGCTGCGTCAGCTCGGCATCTCGGAGTCTTATTATGGGGCGGATACGGATCTGACCGTGCTGCTAGGTGATAAGGACCCATTAAAATCCGTGCAATACAACCCGTTCATGAACGATCATTCGCCGATGCCGGAGGATGAGGAATTGCTGGCGCTGATTCGTAACGGCTTCGAAGGCATTATACCGAATATGACGCTTGAAGGGATGCAAGCCTCCTACGCGGTATTGGAAGAGCAGATTAAGGAAAGAGAACGGCAGGCCATTATTGACGCGTACATCAAAAGCATGCTTCCGCCAACGCATTTGCCTGACGGCACGCCGATTACGGCGGATAACAAGGTGAATGAGACGACCTATGCGTATTTTGAGGAGCATGTGCTGTATAAACACGAGGACTATATGTATGTTAACGTGCCGTACACGGCCTACGACGCGTGGGTCAAGGATACTTATGGCAGGACCGGCTGGGAGGAGGCTGTACATCTAAGCGATATTTTTATACGAAGCCTGGGAGAGGAGCTTATAACGGGAGTCATTGATCTCGGAAGCACAGTCGTAGAGTTTGTCATCGATCCGGTGAAAGTCACGAAGGAAGCGATGGAGAGCGCGAAGCAAACGGCGTCAAAATGGTCTCATGATTATCGATTAAGGGTGACTGGGATCTCTATGTTGTTCAGGCTCTTGATACTCGCCAACTAGCTTTGTTTTTCCGCATCCAATGGTAGGAATGTCAAACGTAACTCCTAAATGGCACGCTAGTCCAAATCGTCTAGGATGGGCGAGCGCTCTCGGAACGAAAACAAACCAGGGATATAAGGAAATGGGACTGTATCTTCAATGACGACGGACTCTACAACCTTCAATGTCTCTAGCTTTATGATAACAATTGCTGCGACCAGCGTGTCATTGTTTTTACTATAAGCCACGTCTACCCCAGCAACATGATGAACCGGGTCCAGACGATCTTCGGTAATTACTTTTTGAGCTAATTCCCGCTGTAATTCAATGGCTTCCATCTCGCTTAATTTCCACGGGTGCTGTAATACGGCTTCCATTATAATTTCCTCCAATAATTTATCAATGGACAGCTCTATGTTATCGTAGTTTTAGAAGCTTCGTCAAAAAATGAAGTATGCATGGCGAGTATGAGTAATAGCTCGGAAAGTATAAGCCGCACCAAAAAAAATGCCTTCTAAGGCAGCAAAACCTCAGAAGACATCCTACGCTAAACTCGAATATCAAGATTTTTTCCCAGATTCGGATCCAGACTCGCGTTCATCATTTGCACCAGGCTTTGCCCTTGCTGCTCGGCTTGTCCCTTTGCCATGCTAAGCACTCTGATGCTTACGGCTTGAGATAACGACGCGCTGCTAAGCGACGTGGATAAGGCAGCAATATCCATAGATTCACCTCCTCCAATGTTTTGCGTCAGCAAAACAGGCTTCGAAAGCATACGTTTCATGCTCTACTCCTTTCTTATCGGCAGAACTCGGCTCAATCAAAATATTGACATCGCGTAATGATTTCCCTATACTGTCTGTAATCCAATATGGAATACGTTGAAGGAGACCAGTAGCGGAGTTGTCCCTGTTCCTAGAAAGCCGGGGGTTGATGGAACCCGGCACACACAATGCCGCGAATTACACTCTGGAGTATCTTGGGTAATGCCAAGCGGGTGCGACCGATACATCGCAGAAAGTGGTATTGATGGTCCCGTTAATGCGGGTTAAATCATCGATGCAATTTGGGTGGTACCACGGTTATCCAATCGTCCCTATGTCTACATTAGACTAGGGGCTTTTTTTGTTTTTGCTGCATGATGAAACATCGCAGAATGATGCAAATGTGCATCAATTTATCGGAGAGCAAGGGTAGTTTGTAGGAAATGATGCAGCGGTACAGCATTTTAGGAAGCAGAGTGCTCCTCCAAGTGTAGGTAGGGGAAAAAATTCTGCACATATGCATCAATTCTAGTGAAATGGGGTTAACCGCTCTGAAAAAGCTGCAGATTTGCATCATTCTCGGAGTGGTTGGGGCATCTAGACTAATAAATAACTTTGAGGAAGAAGAAGGAGCTGAGTTTGAATGAACATTATCGACGAATTGGAATGGCGCGAGGCCATTAACCAGCAGACGGACGCGGAGGGCTTGCGCGAGCTCGTAAACGAGAAGAAAATTTCCTTGTACTGCGGAGTTGACCCGACGGGCGACAGTATGCATATCGGCCATTTGATTCCATTCATGATGCTGAAGCGGTTCCAGCTGGCGGGGCATCGCCCTGTAATTCTGATCGGCGGAGCCACAGGTACGATCGGCGACCCGAGCGGCCGCACGTCGGAGCGTTCGCTGCAATCGTTGGAGCAGATTGAGGCGAATGTCGAGGCGCTTACGGCACAAATGAAGAAGCTGTTCGTCAAGGAAGACGGCAGCGGCGAGCTGCTTCTTGTGAACAACTATGACTGGACGCATAAAATCAACGTGATTGAGTTTTTGCGCGACTACGGCAAAAACTTCAGCATCAACAATATGCTTGCGAAGGATGTTGTATCGAGCCGTCTGGAGAGCGGGATCTCGTTCACCGAGTTCTCCTACCAAATTCTTCAGTCGCTCGATTTCCATCATCTGTACCGGGAAGAGGACGTGCAGCTGCAAATCGGCGGCTCCGACCAATGGGGCAACATTACGGCAGGCCTCGATCTTATCCGGAAGAAGGAAGGCGCGGAAGCCAAAGCGTTCGGCCTAACGATCCCTCTGATGCTGAAGGCTGACGGAACGAAGTTCGGCAAGTCAGCGGGCGGTGCGGTATGGCTTGACCCGAACAAGACGACGCCGTTCGAGTTCTACCAGTTCTGGGCGAATACGGATGACCGCGATGTCGTCAAATACTTGAAGTACTTCACCTTCCTGGACAAAGAAGCGATCGAAGCGCTGGCGGAGAAGGTGCAGACCGAGCCGCATAAGCGTGAAGCGCAAAAGACGCTGGCGGAAGAAATGACAAGATTCGTGCACGGCGAGGAGAGACTCGAGCAGGCGAAAAAAATTACGGCGGCATTGTTCACAGGCGACATTAAGTCCCTGACTGCGGATGAGATCGAGCAGGGCTTCAAGGAAATGCCGACCTTCCAAGCGACGAAGGAAACGAAAAACATCGTCGATTGGCTGGTGGACGTAGGCATCGAGCCTTCGAAGCGCCAAGCGAGAGAAGACATTACGAACGGCGCGATCTCGATGAACGGCGAGCGCGTAACCGACCTGTCGCTGGAGGTTACGCCGGACGACTCGTTCGACGGCCGGTTCATCATTATCCGCAAAGGCAAAAAGAATTACAGCCTGGTCAAATTAACTTCATAATAGATAAAGGTCTTTCGCAGGCTCCATTGGCTCGCGAGAGACCTTTTTTTTCGTTAGCGGCGTATCGTCACTCTCGTCCCGACCGGAGCAAGCTTGGACAGTGCCAGCACATCCTCATTGTGCATGCGAATACAGCCAAGCGACACCTCATGACCGATGGATGCGGGGTTATTGGTTCCGTGAATGCCGTAATGAGGCTTAGACAAGCCCATCCAGAGAACGCCGAACGGCCCGCCGGGATTGGCCTGCTTGTTAACAATGGTGAACTCCCCTGTCGGCGTATCGTGCAGCATTCGCCCGATCCCCACTTTATATTGGTTCGTCACGATATTTCCGTCCAGCAGGTACAGGTTACGGTCGGAGAGATCGACGATAATGCGGTAATTCGGCATAAGCCCTCCTCCTCCAAAGTTTACTTCGTAACAATATGGTATGGCATATGCTTACATCCTACGCCGGCAATCGCGTATAGGAGTGGGTGCATGCAATCCGATATAATCTCAGCCGAATATCGTAACTTTTGACCTGAAATTGCAAATACAGAAGCGGAATTCCCTTTGTAAAATAAAACTAACTCGTCATGTCATTGCATGAATGATACGAATCGTATCAAGAGTCTTGAAGAACGAAAAGAGGGGGAATGTTCGTGAACAATAGCAAGCGGTTTGTGATGCTGGGGCTTTTTGCGTTATGGATCACTGTTCTTCTTCCCGCTTATGCGGCAGCCGAGCAGCAGCAGGCATTTCGCTTAGCGGCTGATAAGAATGGGAGCTTAAGCGCTCACGAAATCAAGATTGACGTGAGGGGGGAATCGCTGCAGGACGTGTATGCCTATGAAGTCAAGCTGTCGTATGACCCTGCCAAGCTGCGGTTTAAAAGCGCATCGAGCGGGGCGGTGGCCGGTTTTTCGATCAAGCCCCAAGCGGAAGACGGGCAGGTCGTATTTGCAAGCACGAAGACAGGGCAGAAGAAAGGGGAGAGCGGAAGCTTTATTTTATGCAGTCTCGTGTTTGAAGCGGTCGGCACGGGAAATTCAGAGGTGAAGCTGACCAGTGTAAAGCTGGTCGACAGCGCGCTCAAAGCTTTGGAGAACAAACCTTCCGTCAAGCTTGGTCTGGAGCTCGCAGGACCGGTCTTTAAGGATATACAAGGCCATTGGGCGGAAGCGGCGGTCATCCGCGCAGCGCAGTCGGGATTTGTCAAAGGCTACAGCGATGGAACGTTCCGGCCGGAGGCCCAGGTTACACGCGCCGAATTCGCGGTCATGCTGGCGAGAGCGCTCGAGCTGCCGGCTGCAGCGGAATCCGTGTCTGCGTTCGCGGACAGCGGCAGCATTCCGGTCTGGGCGCAGGAATCGATTGACGCAGCGGTTCAGGCAGGCGTCTTGAAAGGGTATGATGACGGCACGTTCCAGCCAGAGCGGCTCATTACAAGGAGCGAGGTTGCGGTAATGGTCGCCCGGGCGCTGGGACTTGCGGCTGAGGCGAACGATCAGAGCAGCTTTGCCGACCGCCTTGCCATTCCCGCATGGGCGGAGCCTTCAGTTGCCGCAGCGGTGGAGGCGGGCATCGTGAAGGGGCGCGGCGGCAACAGGTTTGCGCCGGACGCGAACACGACGCGCGCGGAAGCCGTTACGCTGCTGCTTGCGGCGGCTGATAGCCGGAACGCGAAGTAGCGGTTCCTATCGATTATGGAAGGGAGGTGTTGCCGAACGCAGCTGATCGAATGTGGGCTATTGCAGGGAGCGAGCTTGTAGCGGGTAAAGGGAGTGAAGGCAATAGGAGTCGACGACTCCTGGTCAGTCATAGAAGAGCTTTGAACGGGGTCGGCCATATACACATCGGGATCTGGCAAAGCCGGCAGGACGGATAATGGGTTAGGAGGAATGATTGATGATAATAGGAAGAACCAAAGCAATAAGCGCGGTGACGGCGCTCGCCGTCTTGTTCAGTCTAATCGCGGCCGCATTTGCGAACGCTCCGCGCGCCTATGCGTCGGAAGCGGCTGCGAGCGAGGAGGCGCCGCTGTATCAAGGGCTTAAGGCGGAATATTTTGCCGTGGGCAATCCGCCGGGGTACGCATTCGGCGATGCGAAAGGCGTAGGCCTTGCGAAATCGCTCGACATCAACAACCTGGAGCCGACGTTCAAGTTTATAACGGGTCTCGAGAATCGGGTCGGGGTCAGATTGACGGGGTATATCGTGCCAGAATTTACGGAGGATTATACGTTTTCCATTATCGGAGATAATGGCTTCCGGCTGTGGATCGATGACACGCTTGTCATCGACCATTGGATCGGGGACTGGGATAAGGAGCAGATCGGGGCGCCGGTTGCCCTTACGGCCGGACATAAGCATGCGATTAAGCTTGAGCTGTTTGAAGATAACGGCGGATCCAATGTTCATCTGCGCTGGGAAAGCGCCAGCATCACGAAGGAAGCGGTGCCGGCCTCCGCGTTTTATATGCCGGAAGGCTTTCAGCCGGGAGGCGTCATTGCGCAGGATGGACTGACGGCGGAGATTCATTTTGAAGCGCCGCTGAAGCCTGAATCGGTGACGGGAGAGCTTTTGAGCCATATGTCGCTGCGGATCCCGACGGGGAATCTGCAAGCCGCCTCGGCAGAATTAAAGGATGGGGACGCTCAAACAGTTGTCATCAAGTTTCAGAATCCCGTCTACGGTAAGGACATGGACACGGTGAAGGTCGTCTATGACGGAGCAGGCGGACTGGAAACACAAGCTGGCGAGGCGGTTGCCGCATTCGATAAACCTGTTCTCAATCTGTCCGCGTATCAGATTATGACGCCATGGGCGGACGACGTCGATCCGGCTAACGTGCTTCCGGAATATCCGCGGCCGCAGCTTGCGCGCGACGCTTGGCTGAATTTGAACGGTGAATGGGAATTCCAGGCGGCGAGGGTAGGGGAAGCTTTGCCGGCAGGACAGACGTTAAAGGAGAAAATTCTCGTGCCTTTCGCGGCGGAGGCGAAGCTGTCCGGCATTAACCGGGTTGAGGACCTGATGTGGTACAAACGCGAATTCACCGTTCCCTCCGAATGGGACGGCCAGCGCGTGAAGCTGAACTTCGGCGCGGTCGATTATTTGGCGACCGTCTATGTGAACGGCCAAAATGTTGGATCGCATAAAGGCGGTTACACGTCCTTCAGCTTCGACATTACGGATTATTTGGTCGAAGGCGAGAACGAACTCATTGTGCATGTATTGGATAAATCGGATATGGGCGAGGATCAGGCCGTCGGCAAGCAGACGGTGAAGAAGCTCGGCGGCATCTGGTATACGTCCGTATCGGGCATTTGGCAGACGGTATGGCTGGAGCCGGTGGCGGCAGCTCATATCGAGAAGCTGGATATGGCGACCGACATCCAAGAAGAGGTACTGAAGCTGACGGCGCCTGCCGCAGGCGCGCAAGCTGGAGGTTATACCGTAGAGGCGGTTGTCTCCGCCGGCGGCGAGACGATCGGCAGCGCAACCGGCGAACCGGGCAAGGAAATACGGGTAGCGATTCCGGATGCCCGGCTGTGGTCGCCGGATGATCCGTTCTTATACGATTTGAAGGTTTATTTGAAAAACGGCGATACGGTTGTCGACGAAGTGACGAGCTATTTCGGCATGCGGGAGATTAAGCTCGGCAAGGTTGACGGCATTACCCGGCCGATGCTGAACGGCGAATTTGTGTTCCAGATGGGGCCGCTCGATCAAGGCTTCTGGCCGGACGGCATCTACACGGCGCCAACGGACGAAGCGCTGCGATTCGATATTGAAGCGGTGAAGCGCGTCGGCATGAACACGATCCGCAAGCATATCAAGGTCGAGCCGGCCCGCTGGTACTATTGGGCGGATAAGCTGGGCGTGCTCGTCTGGCAGGATATGCCGAGCCTCGAGGACCGTCAGTATAACCGCGGCTCCGATATTTCCGACGCGGCGAAAGCGCAATGGCTGAAGGAGTACAAGGAGATGGTGGATCAGCTTCGAAGCGTCACGTCCATCATCGTATGGACAGTATTCAACGAAGGCTGGGGGCAGTTCGACCAAGGCGGGGCAAAAACGAGAGAAGCGACGGCTTATGTAGAGAGCCTCGATTCGACGCGCCTTGTGAACAGCACAAGCGGCTGGTGGGATGCCGGAGCCGGCGACCTAATCGACATGCACAGCTATCCTGCGCCGAATTCGCCTGCTCCATCCGATACGAGGGCGGCCGTGCTGGGTGAATACGGCGGATTAGGGCTGCATGTACCGGGTCATGAATGGAGCCCGCTCGTCTTCTCGTACCAGCTGATGAACAGCAAGGAGCAGCTGACTTCACAGTATATCAATTACATTGACCGCGTGAAGGAAATGAAAGCGAACGGTTTAAGCGCCGCTATCTATACGCAGATTACGGATGTGGAGTATGAGATTAACGGCTTATTGTCCTACGACCGCAAAGTAGAGAAAATCGATTTCGCCCGCATCGCCAAGGCGCACCGCGAATTAATCGGCGGCGTGACGAAGGAGGATTTGCTCGAAGAGCTTGCGGCTGCGGAAGCGTTGGCAGACGGAGCTGTGACAGGCGGCGGCGCCGGCCAGTACGCGCAAGCGGTCATGGAGGCTTTCCGAGAAGCAATTGAAGCAGCGGCCGCTGTAGCGGATAACGGGAACGCGACGAAGGATCAAATTCAAGGCGCGATCACTTCGCTGAAGAGCGCCAGGGAGCAGTTTTTTGTCTCCGTGAACGATCCGATTCCTGCAGGATCGTCCGTCGACGGCTTCGACGAGGAGCAGCTCGATCCTGCCTGGACGGTATACAAGCCGAACAACAGCAAATGGTCGCTGACGCGCAAGCCGGGCTTCCTCAGCCTCGAAACGTCGGGCGGTGATATTTATCAGGAGCTCAACAGCTTGCCGAACATTTTCCTGCAGGACGCGCCAGAAGGGGATTTTGCGATTACATTTAAAGTAACGGCGCCGGTCAGAAGAAACTACCAGCAGGCAGGACTCATTCTGTGGCAGAACGAAGACAACTTCTTCCGGCTCGGTCACGTCTGGGATACGACCGGCTCCACGGGCAAGAGCCTGGAGACCGCGTACGAGAAAAACCGTGTCTATCGAAAAGCTTCGAATATGGCGCCGCATCCTGGCTATGACACATCCTACCTGCAAATTCGGAAGGTCGGCAACGTCGCGTCCACGTATTATTGGGACGGAACAGCCTGGAAAGCTGCAGCTGATCCGATGACCATTGATTTAAGCGATTTGAAAATCGGCTTTTACGGCATGTCTACCGGCGACAACGTTCATATCCAAGCTGACTTCGATTATTTCTCCGTCGGACCGGTCGCGCCTGAACAGCCGCAGGAGCCGTCGGTAATGCTCAGCGGGCCTTCGCAGACGGCGACAGGCGAAAGCTTTGACGTGATGGTCGGTTCATCTGATATTGCGGACGAACGCTTCGAAACGATGTTCGCGCAAATCTTGACGGTGAACTTTGATTCCAGCAAGCTTGCGCTGTCATCGGCGGCGTCCGTGAAGGAAGGCTTCGGCGTGCTGGAGCAGAAGGTGCTTGAGCCGGGCAAGGTGCGGATCGTAGCTGCGGGCCAAGGCAGCGGCATCGACGCGAACGCCGAATGGCTGAAGCTTAGCTTCATGACGCTTGAAGCGGAGGAGGCTTCAAGCACGGTGATCCGCGTATCCGATGCGGAAGCGGCGAACGGCTCCGGCGAAGAGCTTCAGCTTCGCGATGCGGAGCATGCGGTGAACATTCGCGCTCAGGCGGATGTGTCTGCGCTGCTCGAGGCGATCGCTT
Organism: Paenibacillus nanensis; assembly: GCF_003583765.1. GTDB lineage: Bacteria > Bacillota > Bacilli > Paenibacillales > Paenibacillaceae > Pristimantibacillus > Pristimantibacillus nanensis. The sequence continues at coordinate 97,756 of NZ_QXQA01000013.1, read as the reverse complement.
CCGCTGAGGCGATCTACAACGCAGCGGTAGTCGGTACGCTGCCTGGTCAATATCCGGCGGCCGCTAAGACGGCGTTCGGCGCGGCTATCGCGGAAGCGAAGGCAACCGCTGCGGACGGAGACGTTACCGGCGCGGAAGTGACGGCGGCAATCAATAAACTGAATGCGGCTGTTGCAGCATTCCAAGCATCTGTGCTGTCCGGCGACATCAATAACGACAGCCGGATTACGGTCGGCGATCTCGGCATTCTGGCCGCCGCTTACGGCAAGTCGAGCTCTGACCCGGATTGGGCGAGATACAGCAAGGCGGATCTGAACAGAGACGGCAAGGTAGACATCGAGGATATCGCGATGATGGCCCGCTGGATCCTGATCTAGCGGAGGGTCGATGGATAACGGACAATGACAGTATAGAGGCTCGGGACAGGTTCCGAGTCTCTTTGTTTTTGCTGCGATGTGTGCCCTTGTACAGTACGAAAAATCGTAAAAAAGTGGGTGGGGGAGGTGCGAACCCCCGGAGTTTGTACGAAAAATCGTACAAAAGCGGGCGAGCGAGTTGCGAACCCCCTGAGTTTGTACGAAAAATCGTACAAAAGTGGGCGGGCAAGTTGCGAACCCTCGGAATTTGTACGAAAAATCGTACAAAACTGGGCGGGCAAGTTGCGAACCCTCGAAGTTTGTACGAAAAAACGTACAAAAGCGGTCGAGCGAGTTGCGGAATCCCGGAGTTTGTACGAAAAATCGTACAAAAGCGGGCCATCAAGGCGCGAACTCCCGGAGTTTGTACGAAAAATCGTACAAAAGCGGGCGGGCGAGTTGCGAACCCCCGGAGTTTGTACGAAAAATCGTACAAAAGTGGGCGAGCGAGTTGCGAACCCCCGGAGTTTGTACGAAAAATCGTACAAAAGCGGGCGGGCGAGGTGCGAAACCTCGGAGCTTGTACGAAAAATCGTACAAAAGCGGGCCATCAAGTTGCGACCCCCCCGGACTTTGTACGAAAAATCGTACAAAAGCAGGCGGGCAAGTTGCGAAACCCCGGAGTTTGTACGAAAAATCGTACAAAACAGGGCCACCCAGGGGTGAGGTCCCGGAGTTTGTACGCCAGCTGCCCCAAATGTCCGAAATGTGAAAAAAAAGACCAATATTTCTAAATACGGCGAAAGGCCGAATTTCCTACAATTGGAGGTGAATACGGAAAGAGGTGAAGGCTCATGGACCAAAAAATCGTGCTGGAGGCCAGCGGAATCAGCAAATCGTTCCCCGGCGTCAAAGCGTTGTCGAACGTAAGCTTTGCCCTTCGCAAAGGTGAAATCCACGCCCTTATGGGCGAGAACGGCGCGGGCAAATCGACGTTAATTAAAGTGCTGACGGGCGTACACGAGCGGGATGAAGGCGAGATCCGGCTGTCGGGACGCGTCATATCGCCAAAGTCCCCGCAGGAGGCGCAAGCGCTCGGCATTAGCACCGTGTACCAGGAAGTAAATTTGTGTCCGAACCTTACGGTGGCGGAAAACATATTTATCGGGCGGCATCCGAGGAAGCGGGGATTGATCGACTGGGAGACCATGAACCGGGAGAGCGAGAGGCTGCTGGACCGGTTGGAGCTTGACGTTGACGTCAGGCAGCCGCTGTCGCATTATTCCGTAGCTGTGCAGCAAATGGTCGCGATCGCGCGAGCCGTCGATATCTCGAACGGCATTCTTATTCTGGACGAACCGACTTCAAGCCTTGACGCCAGCGAAGTGAGCAGCTTGTTCAAGGTGATGCGCAAGCTGAAGCAGGAAGGCTTAGGCATTGTGTTTGTTACCCATTTCCTCGATCAAGTGTACGAGGTGACGGACCGGATTACCGTGCTGCGCAACGGGGAGTATGTCGGAACGTACGAGACGGAGCAGCTGACGAAAACCGAGCTCGTCTCCCATATGATCGGCAGGGAGTGGAACGAAACCGACGCGAAAGCTGGCGCCGCAAAAGAAATTCCGACCGGCGGCGAAATTTTCCTGACCGCCGGCTCGCTGGGCAAGAGGGGCAGCCTGCATCCGATCGATCTGCATATCCGAAAAGGAGAGGTGCTCGGACTGGCCGGGCTGCTCGGATCCGGCAGAACGGAGCTGGCGAAGCTCATCTTCGGCATTGACAAGGCCGATGAAGGGACGCTTACGATTAGCGGCGAACAGCTCGCCGACATGTACCCGCAGAAGGCGATTCAGAAGGGACTCGGCTTCACGCCCGAAGACCGCAAGGTGGCGGGTATCGTCGGGGAGCTGACAATCCGCGAAAATATCGTGCTTGCGCTGCAGGCCCGCAAAGGGCTGTTCTCGTACATTCCGCTTCGCAAGCAAAAGGAGATCACGCAGCATTACATCGACCTTCTTCGAATTAAGACACCGAGCGGCGAGCAGAAAATCGATAACCTGAGCGGGGGCAACCAGCAGAAGGTTATTTTGGCCAGATGGCTGGCGACCCAGCCGAAGCTGCTTATTCTGGACGAGCCGACGCGCGGCATCGATGTCGGTTCCAAAGCGGAAATTCGAAAGCTGATTCTCGACCTGGCGGCAACGGGCATTTCGATCCTGATCATTTCGGCGGAGCTGGAGGAGATTGTGCAATGCGCAAGCCGCATTATCGTGCTGCGAGACCGGATTAAAATCGGCGAAGTAAGCGGGGAGAGCATGAGAGAGAACGTCATCATGGAGATGATCGCGAAAGGAGCGGAAGTCTATGGCGATTCTGACGGCATTGGCGCATAGGCTGGTCAAGCAGAAGCTGATCTGGCCGCTGCTGGCGATCGCGGCGTTATTCCTGTTCAACCTGATCGTCATCCCGGAGTTTTACCGGATGGAGTGGAAGGACGGCCATCTCTACGGCAATTTGATCGATATTTTGAAAAACGGCTCGCCGCTGATCATTATCGCAATCGGCATGACGCTTGTCATTGCCAAGGAAGGCATTGATATTTCGGTCGGCTCCGTGCTGGCGATTTCGGGCGCGTTGGCCGTCATGCTGCTGGACAGCTACCCGCTGTGGGCGGTTATCGGAGCCGGGCTAACGGTGGGGCTCCTATGCGGGCTATGGAACGGCATGCTGGTCGCCTTGCTTGGCATTCAGCCGATGGTAGCGACGCTTATTTTGCTGACGATCGGCCGCGGGATCGCCCAGCTCATAACGGGTGGCCAAGTGCTGACGACAAGCGACGAAGCGTTTCAGTTCATCGGCAAAGGGCATTTGCTAGGGCTGCCGTTCCCAATCTTTATCGCGCTCGGCGTATTCCTTCTCACCTATTTGTTCAAGACGCGGACGGCGTTCGGCTTGTTCCTGGAGGCTGCCGGCGGCAACAAAACCGCGAGCGCTTACGCGGGCATTCGTCCCAAGGTGATCTTCATGACGGCGTACGCGATTACGGGCGTATGCGCCGGTATAGCGGGCATCATCATCAGCTCGAACGTAGCAAGCGCCGACGCCAACAATGCGGGGCTTTGGATCGAGCTTGACGCGATCCTGGCGGTCGTAATCGGCGGCACGTCCATGCGCGGAGGGCGCTTTTACTTAGGCGGGACGATTGCGGGCACCTTGTTTATCCAAGCGCTGACGACATCGATCTATTCGCTCGGCGTCGAGCCCTCCAGCATTTTGCTCGTGAAGGCGATTGTCGTCATCATCGTGTGCCTCATCCAATCCGACGTTTTCAGGCAATCGTTCATTCTATCGAAGAAGAAGGTGGCGCAGCGATGAGATCGTTAACCTCAAAAATAAGCCATAACAACATTATCGTACTGGCGACATTGCTTCTGCTATTGGTGCTCTACGGTTCGGGAGCGGCGCTGTATACCGGATTTTTTTCGCTTCAAGTGTTCCTGAACCTGTTCATCGACAACGCCTACCTGATCATCGTCGCGACCGGCATGGCCTTCGTCATTATAAAAGGCGGCATTGACCTGTCCGTCGCCTCGGTCGTCGCGCTGATCAGCATGGTATCGGCGGCTTTATTCCGGCAGGGGGCGAGCGCAGTTATCGTGATTCTAGCTTCGCTTGCGATCGGCACGCTGTTCGGGTTCGGGCAGGGCTATCTCATTCAGCGCTTCCGCCTCCATCCGTGGATCGTGACGCTCGCAGGCATGTTCCTTGCCCGAGGCATCAGCTTTATGATCAGCACGGAGAGCATCGTCATCGACAATCCGACCTTCGTGATGCTGTCCCAACACAAAATCTACGTATGGGAAGACGGGTTCATCAACGTCAGCGTCATTATCGCGGCAATCGTTGTCGTGCTGGCGATTCTCGCCGCGCGCTACTCCGCGTTCGGCAGGGCGGTATACGCCATCGGCGGAAATGAGAAGTCCGCCCTTCTTATGGGACTGCCCGTGGCCAAAACGACGATTCTCGTCTACACGCTGAGCGGCTTGTTCTCAGCGGTCGGCGGCATCGTGTTCACGCTGTATATGCTGTCCGGCTATTCGCTGCATCTGATGGGCATGGAGATGGACGCGATCGCGGCGTGCGTCATCGGCGGCATTCTGCTTACCGGCGGCTTCGGCTACCTGATCGGCCCGACGCTCGGCGTGCTGTGCACGGGCATCATCCAGACGATCATCATGTTCCAAGGAACGCTAAGCTCTTGGTGGACGAAAATTACGATCGGCTTTCTCTTATTTCTGTTCATGGCGTTTCAGCGGTTAATCGTGATGCGCAAAGAAAAATCAACGATTCCAATTTCCAAAAATCAGCCGAAATTTGAAAATAAAGTCGTTAATTTGTAAATACAGAGCAAATGCATTCTTTGTATAGTGAGGTTGCAGCGAATACAAGGTTTAAAGGGAGGAATAAGCGTGAACAGAAAGAAACCATTGTTCGTCATGGCGCTTTCGCTCATCATGACGGCAGCTTTGCTCGCGGGCTGCGGCAATAGCGGGAACGGGGGGAATGGAGGAAACGGCAGCAATACGGGGGGCAACGCGTCGAATGCGCCGCAGGAAACGAGCGAGCCGTCAAGCGCGCCGTCCGAAGAGCCGGCGGACAAAAAGCTCGTCGTCGGCTTCGCCCAAATCGGGGCGGAAAGCGGCTGGCGGGATGCGGAGACGGATTCGATCAAGGAGACGTTCGGCAATGACCCGGCCTTCGAATTGAAGTTCTCCGACGCCCAGCAGAAGCAGGAGAACCAGATTAAGGCGATCCGCACGTTCATCGCGCAGAAGGTCGATGCCATCGGCCTTGCACCCGTCGTTGAATCCGGCTGGGAGACGGTGCTGAAGGAAGCGAAGGACGCCGGTATTCCGGTCTTCCTGCTCGACCGTGGCATTACGAAAGGCAATGAGGACTTATACGTATCGTTTATCGGATCCGACTTTATTTTAGAAGGACAGAACGCGGCGAAATGGATGATCGACGAGTTTGGCCAGGATGCAGAGGTCAACATCGTGCAGCTGGAAGGCACAGTCGGCGCAAGCGCGGCCAACGACCGCAAGAAAGGCTTCGAGGACGCCATCGCGAATCTGCCGGGCTACAAAATCGTGTATTCGCAGACAGGCGATTTCACCCGCGCCAAAGGCAAAGAGGTCATGGAAGCCTATTTGAAAAAGGACAAAAACATTCAAGTCGTATACGCCCACAACGACGACATGGCGCTCGGCGCGATCCAAGCGATTGAAGAGGCGGGCCTCAAGCCGGGTACGGATATTAAAATTATCGGCGTTGACGGCATCAAAGCCGCATTCGAAGCGATCGCGGCCGGCAAGATGAACGTCACGGTCGAGTGCAACCCGCTGCTCGGACCGCAGCTCAAGCAAGCGATTCTCGACTATAAAGCCGGCAAAACGCTGGACAAATGGATTAAGTCCGAAGAAGACGTCTATTTCGGCCAGAAAGCGATCGATGCCCTGCCGAACCGCAAATACTAATAAACACCTCATGAAACGGCGACACAGCCGAACGCCTCTATCGCGAGGCCGCTCTTTGACGGGAGCGGCCCCGGCAGGGGTTTTCTCTTTTGACGGCTGCCCTTAAAATGGTAATGAGCATGCGACTCTTGAGGATCGGATTGGATGTCTATGTTAATTGGCCGTTTTGCGAATCGAAGCATCCGTTTCAAGCTGTTGTTCTATTTCATCATCATTATTTTGTTTTCGATTCTGGCGATCAGCCTTCTTGGCAGCACCTTGTACAAGAATGCGATCGAGGAGGAGACCAACGCCTACACCGCCCAGACGATGGAGCAAGTGAAAAACCATATCGACGTCTACATTCAAGAGATGGATAATATCATCTACTACTTGTCGTCGGACGAGGCAGTGCAGCAGTTTTTGCGGGAAGCAGACAACGGTTTGACTTCGACCATACGGGTGCGGGAGCAACAGGCCCTATACATGGAGAAGCATAAGGAGATTGCCGGCATTTTTGTTGTAAGCGGCAACAATCAGTTCGTCGGCAGAGGGCTGGAGCCGATTACGCGCGATCCGATGGCCGAAGAGAGGTGGTATAAGCTCGCATACGGAGAGCCTGATCAATTGCATCTCATCAGCCATCCGATCGGGAGAAATATCCGGGCCGAAGAGAATATTAGCGCCGATCAAGTGCTTTCCTTCGTTAGGGCGGTCAAAAACCCGGACACGGGCGGCGTGCTGGGCGTCATTCTGATCGACATGAGGCTGGATATTATTCAAAAGCTGATCCAGTCGGCGACGCTTGGGAAGAGCGGTTTTGTTTTTATTATGGACGGGGACGGAGGCGTCGTGTATTCCCCGGTGAACAAGGTGGTCTATCGGATTTCGGGCGACTGGCTGAACCGAAGCAGCGGCAAGACAGTGAGGACGATCGACCATACGGAGTACCAGCTGCTGTATCATTCGTTCCCGGACTACAACTGGCGGATTGTCGGCGTTTTTCCGCTGAACGAGCCGCTGCAGGTGGTCAAGGACATTCAGCTTTACACGCTGCTGATCGCCTTTGTGACCTTATCGCTCGGCTTTGCGGCATCCTGGTATTTCACAAGCTCGATCGTGAAGCCGGTAGGCAAGCTGAGGAGCTTGATGAAGAAGGTGGAGGAGGGCGAGCTCCATCTGCGTTACCCTGTCAAGTCCAAGGATGAGATTGGCGAGCTCGGCAACAGCTTTAACAACATGGTTCAGGAGATCGATAATTTGATTCATCTCGTCTATCTGGAGCAGAAGGAGAAGCGCGAAGCGGAGCTGAAAATATTACAGGCGCAGATTAAACCCCACTTTTTGTACAATACGCTGGATACGATTCAGTGGATGGCGCAGGACCGGGACGCCGACGATATTGTCGACATTGTCGTGGCGCTCACGAGCTTGTTCCGCATCAGCTTGAGCAAAGGGCGCGAGCTGATCCCGCTGCGTGAGGAGATCCAGCATGTGGAGAGCTATTTGATTATTCAAATGGCGAGATACGAGGATAAGCTTTCTTATGAAATCCATTTGCCTGAAGAATTGGCAGCGGCGAACGTTCCGAAGATCATTCTTCAGCCGCTTGTCGAGAATGCCATCTACCATGGCATTAAAGCGAAGGCAGGCAGCGGTCATATCCGGATCGGAGGCTGCAGAGACGGCCAGAGGCTGATTCTGACGGTAGAGGACGACGGCGTCGGATTCGACCCCGTAAGGCTGAACCAAATGAACGAGGCGCTGCAGCAAGAGCGGCGGAGCGGCGAGGACCGGGGTTACGGCATTTATAACGTCAACGAGAGAATTAGACTGTCATACGGTTCGGGCTACGGTTTACAAATCGAGAGCGCGCGGGGACACGGCACCAGGATCGAGGTTCAGCTGCCGCTCCTAAACGGATAATCGAAAGCTAGGGGAGAGAATCGCATGTGGAAGCTAATGATCGCGGACGATGAGCCCAAAATCCGCAGGGGATTGTCCAAAGCGCTGCCGTGGCAGGAGCTTGGCATTGAGCTGGTCGGCGAAGCGGAGAACGGCGTTCAGGCGCTGGAGGCCGCGAAGGAGAAAAAGCCGGATCTGCTGTTCGTCGATATTTGCATGCCGCTGATGGACGGACTGGAATTCGTCCAGCAGGTCCGGCTGCATGTGCCTCATTGCATCGTCATCATCATCTCGGGACATGACGAGTTCCGTTATGCGCAGCAGGCGGTTAAGCTTCACGTGTTCGAATATATGTTAAAGCCGGTTGTAAAAAGCAAGCTGGAGAGCGTTGTACGTAAGGCGGTTCACGAGCTGGAGCTGGCAAGGGATTCGAGCCGCCGGCTTCATTGGATGAACCAGCAGCTGCAAGACAACTCCGCGGCGATTCGGGACGCTTTTCTCCTCAAATGGCTTGAGGGAATTGTAGAGCCGGAGGCGATTCTGGGACAGTCGCATTACCTTGGACTCGGCTGGGAGGGGGCAGCCGGCCTGATCGCCTTTAAAGTCGTTCAGCATGCGGATTCGGGGAAGTCAAAGCGCGTGTGGGACCGCAGCTTGCTGGAGTTCGCTCTTCGGAATATCGCAGGGGACATGATGGCGGGCTCCCCGGAAGCCTCGCATGCGGCGCTAACCGATAGGTATGGGCATACGCTAGTTCTCTGCCGCGCGGATAGCTGTCCGGAATGGCCAGCCCTCGGAGCGAAGATTCAAGATAAGATGGAAAGCCTTCTCGACAAAACGATTATCGTGGAGCAGCAGACGGCTGAGCGGCTGACCGGCATGCCGGAGACCTACCGCGCGCTCGTCAAGTCGTTATCGGACAGGAGCAGTCTTTCGCCTATCGTCATTTTGACGCGGAAATATATTGACCGGCATTATCACAGGCCGGATTTGACGCTAAGCGATGTCGCGGAAGGCGTCCAAGTGAGTCCGACTTATTTGAGCAAGCAGCTGAAGAAGGAGCTGGGGCTTTCCTTCATTGACTATTTAACGGAAGTGCGGATCCGCAAGGCGATCCAGCTGATGAATGATCCCCTGTTCAAGGTCTACGAGATCGCGGAGAGCGTCGGCTACAGCAGCCAGCATTATTTCAGCAGCGCATTCAAAAAGGTGACCGGCACCTCGCCGATGGCTTTTAAGAGAGGGAACCGGCTATGACGAGGCGATTGGCCGTTACGTATGCCATGCTCGCCGCGTTGTTCCTGCTGGCCGCGCTGCTCCTACGGACCTGCATGGCGCATTCCGAAGGCGGCAAGAGCGAAGGCGGTTACCCGTATTTGATCGGGGTGTCCCAGCCGAATTTGAGCGAGCCGTGGAGAGTCGCCATGAATGAAGAGATCGAAAGCGAGGTCGAGAAGCGCGGGGATATGCGCGTCATTTTCACCGATGCGGCGCAAAGCAGCGAGCAGCAGATCGAGGATGTCCAGAAGCTGGTCGGCTACGGCATCGACCTGCTCATCATTTCGCTGGACGATCCGGTGGCGTTAACCGAAACCGTAAGCGCCGTTTATCGGAACATCCCCGTCATCGTGCTTGGCAGAGGCGTAACGGGCTATGATTACACGCTCTATATCGGGACGGATGACGAGCTCATCGGGCGCAAAGCAGGGGAATTCGCAGCGGAGACGCTTGGCGCGTCGGGCGGACGCGTTATGGAGATTCAAGGCCTGCGGGGGTCCCCGACCGTCGTGGAGAGAAGCCGGGGCTTCCGGGAAACAATCGCCGGCACGAAGCTCGAGATCGCCGGCACGATTTATGCGGACTGGCAGCGGGACAAGGCGGAGGACCTGCTGTCGGCATGGCTTTCAGCCGGAGACGAGTCCTTCGACCTCATCTATGCGCATAATGAGGCGATGGCGCTTGGCGCGTACCGCGCTTTGCAGAAGCTTGGGAAGGACAACGTAGGGATCATCGGCATCGACGGCATTAATTCGGAGAAGGGCAGTCTTCAGTTCGTCTCGAGCAACAGGCTGACGGGGGCGTTCACGAGTCCGACCGGCGGCAAGGAGGCGATCCGGTATGCGATCGATATCCTTCATAAGGAAAAAGGGATTCCGAAAAAAGTGATTCTTCGCAGCCAGAAGATTACGGCGAGAACGGGCGGCAGCGGAGAGGAGCTGCCGCTTCCTTCTCCCGCAGCGATGAAGCCGAAAGCGGAAGGGGAGAAGATCGTCGTCGGGTTCGCGCAGGTCGGAACGGAGAGCAGCTGGAGAATCGCGCATACCAAGTCGGTCCTTCAGGCTGCCGAGGAGGCCGGCATAGAGCTTCTCTACGAAAATGCCGACCAGTCTCAGCAGCGGCAGATTGAAATAATACGCGGATATATTGAACGGGGCGTAGATGTGATCGCTTTTTCTCCGAAGACGGAGGAAGGCTGGGAGGATGTGCTGAAGGAAGCGAAGGCTGCCGGCATTCCCGTTATTTTGTCCGATCGGGAAGTGCAAGTGGGCGACGATACATTATGGACGGCGTATATCGGCTCGGACTTCCGCGAGGAGGGACGCCGCGCGGCAAGGTGGCTTACGCAGCAGGCGGAAGCCGGCCGAAGCTATAACGTCGTGGAGCTGCAGGGCACCCCGAATTCGGCCCCGGCCGCAGGCAGGGAGATCGGGTTTAAAGAAGTCATCAAGCAGGATGACCGGTTCACGGTGCTCGAATCGTATGCGGGGGATTTCACGAAGGCGCGTGGCAAGGCATTAATGGAGGAAGCGCTCCGCAGACACGGCCGGTCGATTCACGTTGTATACGCTCATAATGACGATATGGCGCTCGGCGCGATCTCAGCGATTGAAGCTTACGGGCTGATGCCCGGCAAGGATATTATGCTGATCTCGGTAGATGCGACCAAATCGGCGCTCAAAGCGATGAGCATCGGCAAGCTTAATTTCGCCGTGGAGTGCAACGCCCTCCTGGGACCGCAGCTCATGAAGGCGGTCAAGGATCTGGCGGAAGGCAAGGAGCTGCCGATGAAGATTATTACGGCCGAGGGCGTCTTCTCCCAAGAAACGGCCAAAAAGGCGCTGGCGACGAGGGAGTATTAGGAGAGCTCCAAGGCTTGTCCGCGGCATAACGGAAGGGAAGACCCGCTGCGTGAGCGGGTCTTCCGTTAGGATACTATGAGCGATGAACAAGTCTGCATGCATGGAGGATACATGTCAGACTGTCATTACCATTTGCCGCCGAAGCCGCCGAAACCGCAAATGCTGCAAGCGATAATCACCAACAGGATGAAGAGAACAAGGATCGCTCCAACGTTATTGTAGCCGCCACCGTAAGCACCACCAACGCAACCGGACATTTACATGCACCTCCTTACGTCTTGAGTACTCTGTATGTTATGTGCCTCTGGTTCAATGTGACTGGGTAAATGACCCTATGGACATTAAACTTCGGCTAATGCCTATAAAAAGGGACAGCCGCTCGGAAGGGCCTGGCCGCAAGCCGTGACGGGACCCGGATGGTGTGGGCGAAACGTAAAAATGTGCAAACGCACAAATTACCGTCAGTGCCCATACAACTTGGCGAAAACATCATAGGATACTGTACCTTAAGAAAAAAGGAGATGAACAAATGAACTACGCGGCAAACGTATCTGGCGGCGCAAATTCTCACTATCCTGTAGCAGGAGCTTACAACAACGGGTGCGGGTATAATAATGTCGGAGCAATCCTCGTCCTCTTCATTCTCTTGGTTATCATCACGCGTACTCTCCTGTACTAATCGTTAGACGCACGAACCATGATGCATCGAATGAAGCGGGAAAGCCTATCCACTACCTGATCATAGCACCAGAAAATCCCCAAGCGGCAGACGCTTGGGGATTTTTCCTTGTTCAAGGGATAGAACCGTATATTAGTCGCGAATTTCGGCGATCAATTCGATCTCGACAGGCGTATGGAACGGCAGGTCGCTTGTGCCGATTGCGGAGCGCGCGTGGCGTCCGTTCTCGCCGAATACGTCGATTAGCAGCTGCGAGGCGCCGTTAATGACATACGGCTGATCGGCGAAGCCTGGCGCGCTGTTTACGAAAGCGAGAATTTTGACGATCTTCACAACGCGGTCGAGATCGCCAAGGTAAGCCTTCATGGCCGCGAGCAAGTTAATCACGACTTGGCGAGCGGCTTCCTGGCCCTGCTCGACGGTGAGATCGGAGCCGACCTTCCCTTCATACATAAGGACGCCGTCAATCCGGCAGTCGAAGCCGGAGGTGTAAATCAAGTTGCCTGTTTGGTTTACGGTTTTGTACAGAAATTTCGGCTCCGGCAGCTCCGGCAACGTAATGCCGAGCTCGGCGAGGCGTTTTTCGATTTGGGACATGTTCATACACTCCTTATAGAATAGGGGATGGGATGATTCTGTTGCATTCATTAGTGCGAGCAGCAATGCTGGGCGCGGATAAGCGAGCCTTCCCGCTGCTGCGTATGGACGCCGCGCTGCAAAGTCAGCTTGCCTCCGACGAACACATGCGAGATGCCCGTTGGGAATTGGCGCGGATCGGCGAAGGTGGCCTTGTCCTGAATGTTATCCATATCGAATACGGTCAGGTCCGCGGCATAACCCGGCACGAGAAGTCCGCGCTTGCCCAGCTTGAAGCGCTGAACGGGGAAGGAAGTCAGCTTGCGGACCGCCTGCTCCAGCGACAGCGTCTTGTCATCCCGGACGTACTTCGCGAACACGCGCGGGAATGTCCCGTATGTACGCGGATGAGGCTTGCCGATCTCGCAGTTCAAGCTGTCGGATGCGATGAGCGACTTCTCGTACCCGATCACCTGCTTCACGTCGTCATCCGACATATGGAAGTAGACGATCGCGATTTGTCCGTTCTCCTCAAGCAGCAAATCCATCATGCAATCGACGGGATGCTGGCCGCGCAGCTCCGCGATTTCGGAAATCGGTTTGCCCTCGAGCGGCTTGTTGCTCTCCGTCTGGACGGAGGAAACGATGACGCTGTTCCAGCCTGTCGAGCATACGAGGTTATCCCATTCCGTCTGCTCATGGCTGAGCTCCTCCTTGATGCGCGCCCGCAGGCTGGGATTGCGGAACGCCTCCAGCGTCGATTCAATGCCGCCTTCAAGCACCCAAGGAGGGAGCACGGTCGTAAGCGTGGTGGAGCCGGCGTTATAGGGGTACACATCCACCGTTACATCCATTCCGCGCGCCCGCGCGTCTTCCACAAGCTCCAGCGCGTCCAGCACCTTGCCCCAGTTGATTTTGCCGGCGGCCTTCAAGTGGCTGATATGGAGCGAGATGCCCGCGCGCTCGGCGATCCAGATCACTTCCGCAACGGAAGGCAGCAGGTTGTTGCCCTCGCCGCGAATGTGGGTGGAGAGCAGGCCGTTATATTTCGGGAGCACGCTGCACAGCTCAGCCAGCTCCTCGCGGGACGTATAGCTGCCCGGCGCGTATAACAGCCCAATCGAGAGACCGATCGCGCCCGCGCGCATGCCTTCCTCCAGCAGCTCCTTCATGCGGTTGATTTCGGCCGGCGTAGCCGGACGGTTCTCGAAGCCCATAACCGCGATACGCAGCGCGCCGTGCGCCACGTAGGTCGCGATATGCTCCGAAATGAGCGAATTCGCCACATGGTCCATGTATTGGCCAACCGTCTCCCATGGCCATTCCCAGCTTGTGCTGCCGATAACGGGCTGCACATACGTTTTCAGCAGGGAAGCCCTGCTGCGCACATACGGAGCGGGCGCCAGACCGCAGTTGCCGACAACCTCCGTTGTGACGCCTTGCTGAAGCTTAATGTCGCTGCCGGGATGATCCAGGATCATGAGATCGGAGTGGCAGTGACCGTCGATAAAGCCTGGGGAAATGATTTGATGGCCAACGTCGATGACTTGATGGGCTTCTTGATCGATATGGCCGATGGCCGCGATTATTCCGTCCTTCACGCCGACATCTCCTCTGAACCAAGGGTTGCCGGTGCCGTCGACGATTTTACCGTTCTTCAAAATGTAATCCAGCATGATGGTTCAAGCTCCTCCCTATAACTCGTTCTACTCCAGCAAACCCCGCGCGGCGACAGGCACTTTGGCCGTCTCGCCGTCCGCGTTCAGCAAATAAACGAAATTATGCAGATTGACGGTACTGCAAATATGATTGGGAATGATGCCGATGACATCGCCTACCTGATACCGGCTGTCGGGACTAACGACGATGACGCCATGCTCCTCGTTCATCCGCTCGAACACGGCTTCGGGATCGCCGATCACGCGGCCGAAGCCCTTCAGATGGAGCGGCGGCTTGCCGGGCTGCACGTCCGTCGCGAACGTTTTGCTGCCGCCGTCGATGACGATCCGGTCGGGAGCGGGGCGGCTGACCACCGTTGCAAGCACCGTGCCGGCGCACTCGTCAAGCGAGCAGAGTCCGAACGCCGCCTGCATTGCATCCTGATAAATATAGGTGCCCGGACGAACCTCGGTAACGCCTTCGATCTCCGCCGCATAAACGGCCGTCGGGGATGAGCCGACGCTTACGTCGCGGATGCCGATGCCAGCCGCCCGCAGATTATCCGCCGTCTGAACCATAAAGCGGCCTTCTTCATGCCCCGCGGAGCGGAGATCGGTAGTGCCGGCGCCGCCAAGCATTGCCCCCCGGTAGGTGAATATCCCCGTCAGCGAGACGCCTTCCAGCGCGTCGATCTCCTTCGCCAGCGCGACAGCCGCGGCCGCGGAGACGCCAGTCCGGTTAAGCCCCGATTCGATCTCGAGACGCGCCTCGAACTCGACGTTTTGTTCGCGGGCGACTTGAGCCATTCGCTGCGCGCCCTCCAGGCTGTCGACGCCGAGAATGAGCCGGACGCCGGCTTGAATGAGCTTAGCCGCTCTCCGAAGCTTGGATAATCCGACGACGGGATAAGCCACGAACAAATCGTGAATGCCGCCGTCCGCCATTACTTCAGCTTCGGAAATTTTGGCGACGGTAATGCCGGCAGCTCCTGCTTGCAGCTGCCGATGCGCCATTTCGGGCAGCTTATGGGTCTTGGCATGAGGACGAAGACGGACGCCGGTTTTCCGAATCGCCGCGGCCATTTTGGCAATGTTTGCTTCCGTCTTCTCCAGGTGAATGACGATACATGGCGTCTCTAATGGACTGAAATCTGCCGGCTTACCGCTCATCCCCCGCACCTCCCGTTTTGGATTCTTCCAAATAGTTGTACAGCGTAAATTTAGAAATGCCTAAGTATTGACAGATGCGCTCGCCGGACTTTTTGATGAGGAAGGCCCCTTTCTGATCGAGGAGCTGAATCATCCGGATTTTATCCTCCTTGGTCATCAGGGCAGGCGGTTTGCCGATCGCTTCCTGCGCGTCCATAACCAGCGTGTCGAGCAGCTCGTTCACATTGCTCGCGAACGATTCGCGCACCGGGGTCAATCCGCTTCCCGTGAGCGACTGCAGCGTCTTCTCCGCCATAATTAGATCCGTAACGTCCAAATTGATGCAGACTGCGCCGATGATCTGGTTGCTCTTGTTCTTGACGTAGATGGAGGAGGAGCGAAGAACCCGGCCGTCCGATGTCTGCGTGATGTAGTTATGTCGGTTATCGCCGTCTGTTGTGCCTCGCATAATCTCCAGGCCGAGATTGGTGCTCGGGTCGCCGACCTTGCGTCCGGTAACATGACCGTTTTCAATGGCGACGATGGTGCTTTCGAAAGGCTTCGACCAATCGTGAATGACCACCTCGCAGCGGTCGCCGAATTGGGCGGCAATGCCTTTGGCCAGCTCGGCAAATAACTCGAATTCCTGCGATATCGTCTCCAACTTGCGCCTCCTAGCTCTTTGACAGACTATTTTCTACTCAAATGGTACACCCGGCCAAACTAAAAATCAAACAGAAATTTTGTTTTTCTAAAAAAAAGTATGATAGATTGCGAGGGGCGAGGATTCGATAGACTGTCCATTTGCTTTTGGATTCCTTATACTAATAGTTATTGCATACTTTAATGAACGGGAGCTAGAAAAACGATGATGAAGAACAACGAACCTACGCCTGTCCACCTGCTGTCAGGCTTCCTTGGCAGCGGCAAGACGACATTGCTTGCGAATATGCTGTCCCATTTCAAAAGCGAGGGATTAAAGCCGGCTGTCATCATGAACGAGCTGGGCGAGGTTAATCTGGACGGCGAGCTGGTCGACCGGGAGGTGCCGATGGCCGAAATGCTGAGCGGCTGTATTTGCTGCTCGATCCGAGGCGACCTTGGCGTGGAGATCGGCGCTTTAATCGAGAAGCACCGTCCGGATGTGATCGTTATCGAGTCGACGGGAGCGGCTAATCCGCTGGAGACGATCGACGGCATAACGGACGCTTCGATGTATCAGACGATCGCGCTGAGGTCGGTGATCACCGTTGCGGACGGGCATGAATTGCTGGAGCGAAGCAAGTCGGGCAAAGGACGGACCTTCAAGCTGATGAAGGAACAGATTCGCTGCGCGACGATGCTGGTGCTTAACAAATCGGACAAGCTTGATCCCGAGAGCCTGGTGGAGGCGCAGCAGCTGCTTCGGGAGATGAACGGGCATGCCCCGATCCTCACAACGGAGCGGTGCGGCGTTCAGGATTGGAGCTGGCTCGAGAACGGCTCGGCCGAAGCCCTGCCAGTTCGAACGGCGGATAAAGAACATTCCGCGCAGCATGACCATGGCCATGCCGGAAGCCATCACTCTCATGAGCATGTCATGGTCGCTACGTATTATATGGACAAGCCGGTAAGCAGCGAGGCGTTCGAGCAGCTTTTGCGCGGCTTGCCGGACAATATTTACCGCGCCAAAGGCATTTTAACCTTCTCGGATACATCGAGCGGCAGCCGCTTTTTGTTCCAATACGCGTACAGGGAATCCGATTATATCCGAATCGAGCCGCAGGGAAAGGTGAATGATGTTGCGGTATTTATCGGGGAGCATTTCTCCAGAGAGCGGCTGGACGGCGAGATCGCAAGGCTGCTAGGAAAGTCATAATTTGGCGAATCATGTCTATTCGATAGCCGGGATGGGAACAATGGTCCAAAAGAGGGGGCCGCTCTCCAGCGGTTCGTCCCTGACTATCGCAATAGAAGGGTGAGACAGCTAATGGGAATGGCAAAAAAAGGTTTATTTATGGCAGCTGCCGCCGGCGTTGCGGCGGCCACGATTTGGCAGGCCCAGCCCGTAACGGCGAGCCGGATCGCGCACGCTGCGGGAGCGGAAGAGCCGGGCGTACAGCAGGAAGGGCCTGGACACGGCCATCATCGTCCGCATATGACGAAGGAAGATTTCGAAGCCTACCGGCTGAAGAAGCTGCAAGAGATGGCGAATTATTTCGGCATTCCGACAGAGGGCAAATCGGCGCAGCAGCTGAAGCAAGAGCTTGCGGCGGCGAAGGAATCCAACAAGGAGAAATGGGAAGCGTTCAAGGCGGAGCATCGGGCGAAGCGGCTTGAGCATCTGCAGAAGCTTGCCGAGAAGCATGGCATTAAGACGGAAGGCAAGACAGAGGAGCAGCTCCGCGATGAGCTGATGAAAGCGCACGGCGGCAAAGAGAAGCATCACGGGAAGCTGCGCGAGCATGGCCAAGAAGAGAAAAGCGAGCCGAAAGCGGAGAAGCCGTCCATCTCGGACGCGAAGCCGGCTCCATCTGAAGAGAAGCATACTTCAAGCTAGATCATAAAAGGCATGACGCACAGGGGAGGGCCCGCTGCAGCGTCATGCCTTTGTTTGTTAAATCGTCCACCCGGAGTGCGCGATCGCGCTGACATACCAGCCGCCTTCATGCTCCTGAAGCACAAGAATCAGACTGGCCCAGTCCATGCCCTCGTTCTTCTCGTCAAAGCCTTTGAAATGGTAATCGACGACATAGCTGTCCGGATAGATCTCCTTCATATTCGGCGTTGTATTACCGCTCCCAAGGATAGTGTCCCAGCCGGTTTCCTGCGGATTCGCGTAGTCATGGTCATAGACGAAACGGTCATAATATTGGCCGAACGTCAGCTTGATCGGCTCGCCGGAACCGTCGTACGCCCCCCAAGTATAGACGGTGTCGTCGTTCAGTTCAGGCAGCTTCCCCGGCCCAAAATGAACGGCGGATTCGCTGTCGATATGCGCATATGGCGAGAAACGCAGTCCGTTTTCGGGATGAACATAAGCGTTCAGCGCCTTAATGTCCTTGTTCTTAAGCGCCGTTATGACGGCTGAGGCGGCATCCTTCGGCGTGGCGAACGTCTGCGCTTGACCGTCTTCGCCGGTCGTGCCATTACCCGCTTGCGGCGCGGTTGGCGCCGGCGTCGCCTCGTTGCCAGGCTGCGCGGAGGCCGTCGGTTCCGTTGTTGGAGCAGAGGTTTGCTGCTCTTGCCCGGACCCTTCGTTCTCGGAAGGGGCGTTCGTGCATCCGCCTGCGAGGACTGCTGCGGCGATGCTTGCGATTAGGATTAGTTTCTTCATCTGTGTAAACACCTCGGTTCTTTTCTAGTCAGTCCTGCTCATGATTTAGACGAGTCTCGAGAGGAGTAAAGTTGCAGAGAAGCTGGTCTCCTTTTTCTGCTTCGACATCCAGATTTCTATTGTTAACAAAAGTGATGTTTGTTATGATAAAATTGTTTAGTAAAATTATTAACTAAAATAGCAAACAGGGAGATAGCATGGCGACGATCAAAGAAATCGCGCAGCTTGCCGGTGTATCGGCGGCGACCGTATCGAGGGTGATCAATAATGATCCGACCCTGTCCGTCGGCGAGGAGACAAGAATCCGCATCTTCGCTGCTGCGGAGGAGCTGGGCTACAAGCCGTCGCGGCTTCGTAAGCTGAAGCGGGAGGAGCGGATCTCGAAGCAGCGGATCGGACTGCTCATGTGGTCGTCGCTGGAGGATGAACGGGAGGATCCTTATTTCGCCTCCATCCGCAGAGGGATCGAGCTGCGCTGCGAGGAGCTGGGACTTCAGATCGCGAAGGTGCTTCGCGGCAGAGACGGGGCTGAACTCGCTCCGATTCATGACTTGGCCGGACTAATCGTAGTTGGCTCCGTTCATGCGGAGGACGTCTCGACGATATATGCCCGCCCCGACCGCACGGTTTTTGTGAACCATGGACAAAGCCCGGGCGGCAGCGACAGCGTTTCGTTGCATTTCGAAGGCGCAATGCGAGATTCGTTATCGCATTTATTCGAGCTTGGCCATCGCCGTATCGCCTATATCGGGGGAGACGAGACGATTCACCGCCTTCAAGCCGGGTATCCGGAAGAAGGGGCCGACGACCCGCGCCGGCAGCTGTTCCGGGCAATGATGAGGGAAAAAGGACTATATCTGCCTGAGCTCGATATCCGTTCGGGATGGTCGCCTTCGGGCGGTTATGAGGGGATGCGGCGCTTGCTTGCGCGGCGCGAGAGGCCGACCGCGGTCATTATGGGGAGCGATCCGATGGCGGTAGGCGCATTGAGGGCGCTCCAAGAATCCGGCATGGAGGTGCCGAAGGATATGGCGGTTATCGGCTTCGACGACATCGAAATATCCGCCTATCTAAATCCTCCGCTCACGACGGTAAGGGTGCATACGGAGTTAATGGGAAGAACGGCTGTTCAATTGCTTCTCGAGCGAATAGAGGGGCGAGAGGCGGCTATGCATGTTCAAGTGAATACGCGGCTCATTGTCAGAGAGAGCAGCGGATTAAAACGGGGAGGTAATGGATAATGGGGATTCAATTTTTGAAGGAAAACTCGGTATTTCATCTGCAATCCGGTAACACGAGCTATGTGATCGGCATTACGAAGCAGGGTTATCTTGCGCATTACTATTGGGGCGCGAAAATTCGAGGCAACCGGTTCGAGGAGCTTCTCGAGCTGAAAAGCCGCGCGTCGTTCTCCCCTAGCACCGACCTTGCCCAATTGGAGCTGTCGCTGGACACGCTGCCGCAGGAATATCCGACTTACGGCGGTTCGGACTTCCGCTCGCCGGCGCTGCATGTCCAGCAGCCGAACGGCTCGACCGTCACGGAGCTTGTCTACGACTCGCACCGGATCGCGCCGGGCAAGCCGGCGCTTGAAGGACTTCCGGCAGTCTATACTGAAAGCGAAGACGAGGCGGAGACGCTGGAAATTACGCTCAAAGACAGCGTCTGCGGCTTAAGCGTGATTTTATCATATACCGTATTCCGCGACTCCGATGCCATTGCAAGATCCGCTAGACTCGTGAATGAAGGCAACTCCGAGCTGCAGGTGCAGCGAGCTTTAAGCGTGAGCTTGGACATGTCGGATGACCGCTACGAGCTGCTCCAGCTATCCGGTT
The DNA here is from genome assembly GCF_003583765.1 of Paenibacillus nanensis. Classification (GTDB taxonomy): domain Bacteria; phylum Bacillota; class Bacilli; order Paenibacillales; family Paenibacillaceae; genus Pristimantibacillus; species Pristimantibacillus nanensis. The sequence goes on along the minus strand of NZ_QXQA01000013.1, from coordinate 77,626 downwards.
CGTGGACTCGGGAGCGGCACATTCATAAACGCAAATTGGTGCCGGGCATGCAGTCGGTTGAAAGCCGAAGAGGCTCCAGCAGCCATATGCAGAACCCGTTCATCGCGCTTCTCGCCGAAGGGGCGACGGAGCAGCACGGCGAGGTATACGGCGTCAGCCTCGTATACAGCGGCGGCTTTACAGCCGGCGTAGAGGTGGATCAATTCCACAGCGCGCGCCTATTCGCCGGCATTAATCCGTTCGACTTCAGCTGGCGCCTGGAGCCGGGGCAAGCCTTCCAGACGCCGGAAGCGATTATGATGTATTCGAATCAAGGGCTGGGCGGCATGTCCCGCGGCTATCATGATCTTTACCGTTCGCGGCTGTGCCGAGGCGTATTCCGTGACCAGGTTCGGCCGATTCTCGTGAACAACTGGGAGGCGACGTATTTCAACTTCAACGCCGACAAGATCGAAGCGATCGCCCGCACAGGCCAAGAGCTTGGCATCGAGCTGTTCGTGCTGGACGACGGCTGGTTCGGCAAGCGGGACAGCGACAACTGCTCCTTGGGCGATTGGTTCGTCGACCGGCGGAAGCTGCCGAACGGGCTGGAGGATCTTGTGCAGCGCGTGAAACATTTAGGCATGCAATTCGGCTTATGGTTTGAGCCGGAGATGATATCGCCGGACAGCGAGCTGTACCGCAGCCATCCGGATTGGTGCCTGCATGTGGAAGGCCGCAGACGGACGCAGGCCCGCCAGCAGCTGATTTTGGATATGTCCAGACAAGACGTGCAGGATTATATCGTGCAATCGCTGACGGATATTTTATCCAGCGCGCCGATCACGTATGTGAAATGGGATATGAACCGGAACATGACGGAGATCGGTTCGGCGCTTCTCCCTGCGGACCGCCAGCGCGAGACGGCTCACCGCTATATGCTCGGACTTTACGCCGTATTGGAGCGGATTACGACAGCTTTCCCGCATATTTTGTTCGAAAGCTGCTCCGGCGGAGGCGGACGGTTCGATCCGGGTATGCTGTATTACATGCCGCAGACCTGGACGAGCGACAATACCGATGCGGTCTCCAGACTCAAAATCCAATACGGAACAAGCATCGTCTATCCGGTCAGCTCCATGGGCGCCCATGTGTCGGCCGTACCGAATCATCAGGTTGGCCGCGTGACGTCTCTCGAGACGAGAGGAAATGTCGCGTTGTCCGGCAACTTCGGCTACGAGCTGGATCTAACCAAGTTTTCGGATGAAGAGAAGACGGTCGTCAAGGACCAGATCGCGCTTTACAAGCAGATCCGACATCTTGTTCAATTCGGCGATTTCTACCGGCTGCTGAGTCCTTTCGAAGGCAATGATACCGCTTGGATGTTCGTCTCCAAAGCGAAGGACGAAGCGTTCGTTGTATACGTGTCCGTTCTTCAGGAGCCGTATCCGCCGCTCGGGCGCTTCAAGCTTCAAGGACTCGATCCGGATAAAAATTATCGCCTCGAAGGCGAAGACGGCGCGTCCTACGGAGGCGACGAGCTGATGTACGCCGGTCTGCGGAAGCCGCAGTTCCACAGCGATTTCGCCAGCAAAGTGTATCATTTCCGCGAGGCTGCAAAATAATCAGGCTGCCTCAAGATAGAAGAGAAGCGCAGTTCCCCCAAGGAACTGCGCTTTCTTATTGACCTTTTAATAGCCGCTTACAGCTGAAAAGTAAATGCCGAAAAAGACGACGAAGATCAGTATGTAGATGACGAGTACGATTGCGGCCCATAGCAGCATAGCTTTGAAGTAATTTTTTTTGGATGGATTGCCGTCGGCGAAAGCAAATACGAACATCATAATAATGTTGACGACCGGGATCGCCATGATCAGCATCGTCAGCATCCATTCCTTGACCGAAATGACCGGCGCCATCTGCTGCTGGTGCGGGTAATAAGGAGGAGGCGGAGGCGGGGGAGGAGCGTATGGACCGCCGTTATTGTAATGCGGGTGGACATGATTCTCCAAAACAATCTCTCCTTCGAGTCGTGTCGTGATAACCGAGCATTCAACCATCATTATAAGGACTTTCGACCTAAACACAATTGTTTTTTATTGTTCTAACGGAGTGAATATACCGTAATCATCCTAATAATTCATTCAAAACATACTTGCGCCTCACGTTACGTCAGGTGATACGCTCATGACATAACGCTGCAGGAGGGAACTGATATGGAGATCAAACCGTTTATTTCATTAATCGGAAAACATAGGCCGGCCAAATGGCTCATCGCCGCCGCCGTCGCGCTCGGCATAGGCGAGACGGTCTTTTCGCTGTTCATTCCGCTGTTAACCAAAGACGTCGTCGAGCAGCTGTCTCAGCAGGCGCTCGATACGTTTACGATTGTCTCATTAGCTGCGGTCTTTGTGCTGCAGACGGCGATGTCCGGCTTCTCGGTCTATACGATGTCTTATGTGGGACAATTTATGATCAGCGGTATCCGGCAAGAGCTGTGGGAGCGTGTGCTTCGGCTTCCCGTCCCCTTTTTCGACCGCAATACGTCAGGAGAGACGATGAGCCGGGTTACGAACGACACGAATGTCATCAAAGATTTTATTATCAGCCATGTCATTTCATTCCTCGGCGGCATCGTTTCAATCGTTGGGGGCGTCGCGATACTCTTATATATCGATTGGAAAATTACGCTGCTTATGTTTGTTGCGGTGCCGGCAGCGATGCTTGTCCTATGGCCTCTCGGCAGTCGAATGTTTAAAGTGTCGAAGGCGATGCAGGATGAGACCGCGATGTTCCAAGGCGATCTCGGAAGAGTGCTGTCGGAGATCCGCCTGGTGAAGGCATCGCTTGCGGAGCGGGTGGAGTATCGTCAGGGCCAAAGCCGGATCCGGAGCTTGTTCCGGTTCGGATTAAAAGAAGCGAAGATTATGTCCATCGTAACGCCGCTCATGATGACGGTCATGCTCCTCATTCTCGTTCTGCTGATCGGCTACGGCGGAGTCAGGGTGGCGCAGAACACGCTGTCGACCGGGGAACTGGTCGCGATCATTCTGTACATGTTCCAAATCGTCATGCCGTTCACGCAGATGGCCTCTTTCTTCGCGCAGCTGCAGAAAGCGACCGGCGCTTCGCAGCGAATTATCGAGCTGCTGAACGAGCCGGCGGAGCGCGGGGAGATTACGGCCCCAGCGCCGCCCCGGCAAGCGGCGCTCGACGAGAAGCGTCAGCTGTCCTTCGAAGGGGTCAGCTTCTCCTATGCTCCGGATCGCCCGATCCTGCGGCATATTACGTTTTCGGCGGAGCCGGGAAGCATGACGGCGATTGTGGGGCCGAGCGGGACAGGGAAGACGACGCTGTTCTCGCTGATCGAGCGATTCTATGAACCGGTCGAAGGTGAAATTACTTTCGGCGGAACGCCGATTTCGCAGATGGCTTTGGAGGAATGGCGAAGGCGCATCGCGTATGTCTCGCAAGAAAGCCCGATGATGGCGGGAACGATTCGCCATAACTTAACCTATGGTCTTGATTCCGTTGAAGAGGCGAAAATCCGGCAATCGCTCAGTCAAGCCAATCTAATGCCGTTTATCGATTCCTTGTCCGACGGCCTTGAGACGGAGATCGGAGAGAGGGGCGTGAAGCTGTCCGGCGGTCAGCGCCAGCGTCTGGCGATCGCGAGAGCTTTGCTGCGCGACCCGGACATTCTGCTTCTCGACGAGGCGACCGCTCATTTGGACAGCGATTCGGAGAAGCTGGTTCAAGAGGCGCTGCAGACGCTGATGCAGGAGCGGACGACGCTGGTCATCGCGCACCGCTTGTCCACAATCCGCAGCGCAAGCCAAATCATTGTCATGGAGAAAGGCGAAGTGACAGGGCGGGGCACCCATGCGGAGCTGCTGCAAACGCATGAGCTGTACAGCAAATTGGTGAAGCAGCAGTTTATTGAGCAAGAAACGGAGAAGGATTTGGAAGGCGTTAACTAATAGCTGAGTGACCAAAACGAGAGCAGCGGCGGTGTTGGACGAGCAACCGGTCTTACGCTGCCGCTTTTCTTGTAAGCTAGCGCCCGAATTGAACTCTTTGCCGTTGTTAGCAAGGCTTGTACCCGCAAGCGGAGCTTGGTCTCCTCTGGCTGATCCGGTCATACGGGGCCGTTTTGCTTGAAATAAGAGCGTTTCGGTTACATTAGGAATGTACCATTCAAGCTTGAAAGGAGCGGTTGCGCGTTGTCCAATGAAAAGAAGGTAGCCTTTCTGCTGGCAGACGGCTTTGAAGATTCCGAGATGAAAAACCCGTACGATGAAATGGTGAGAAACGGCCATGACGCGGTCATCATCGGACTTACGGCAGGCGAAGAGCTGAAGGGGAAAAAGGGCACGATCTCCTATATGTCCCATCTTTCGATCGACGAAGCGAAAGCGACGGATTATGCGGCGGTCATTATCCCCGGCGGCAGCTCACCCGGCAAGCTGATGAACAACGAGAAGGTGAAGCAGTTTGTGAAAGAAGCCGACGCTGCGGGCATCACTCTGTCCGCCATCTGTCACGGCCCTCAAGTGCTTGCGGCTGCCGGCATTTTGGAAGGACGCACCTTAACCGGTTATGCCGGCATTGCGGAAGAGGTGAAGAAGGCGGGCGGGACGTTTGTCGACCAAGAGGTTGTGGTGGACCGGAATTTAATTACTTCCCGCAAGCCGGAAGACGAGCCGGCGTTCATCGGCGCTACGATAGATAAGCTGGGCGTATACGCCTGGTAGAGAGCGCCTGTGCGCGGGAAAACCTAAAAAGCTGTTCCCTCCCGAAGGAAGGAACAGCTTTTCGCATGATGGCTTCAGCTACACGGCTTGCAGGCCTGCTTGGTTCAACAGATTCCAAGGCTTGTTGTAGTGGGGCTGGAAGAAGAAATCGACGAAGCTCAGCTCATCCATCGTCATGCCGTTCTGGATGCAGACCGACATCGTGTTGATCGACTGGGTGAGGTCGACCTTCGACATCACTTGCGCGCCTACAATTCGGCCGTCAACCGCGTCGTATACCACCTTCAGCGTAACAGGCTCATGGGTCGGCATAAACTCAGGACGGTAGTTGTCTTGGATTGTGACTTTTTTCACGTTCATGCCCGCAGCAAGCGCAGCCGTCTCGGTCATGCCTGTCGACGCGATGTTTAAATCGTAAATTTTAATACCCGATGTCCCTTGCGTTCCTAAATATTTAACGGCAGGTCCCATAAGGTTTCTCGCAACGAGCGTTCCCATCCGTACGGCGTTAGTCGCAAGCGGGATATAAGCATGCTCGCCTGTAGGATTGTAACGGACCGCGCAGCTGTCGCCTGCGGCGAACACATCCGGCTTGCTGGTGCGCATATATTCGTCCACGATAATAGCGCCGTTAGGAAGCATATCGACCTGGCCTTTCAGCAGATCGGTGTTCGGACGGAAACCGATGCACAGCACGACAAGATCCGCCTCGTAAGCGCCTTTCGTTGTATTCACGGCTGTCACGCGGCCGTTCTCGTCGCCTTCGAACGAAGTGACGGTCTGCCCGAGCGCAAGCTCCACGCCTTTTTCTTTGAAGGTTTGCTCGGTAACGTCCGTAATTTCCTTGTCCAAATATTTGTAGAGCACGCGGTCCATATTGTCGATCAGCGTCACTTCCTTGCCGAGCATCTCAAACGCTTCAACCAGCTCGATCCCGATATAGCCTGCGCCGATTACCGCAATGCGGCGGGCATCCTTTGCTTTTTCGATAATCGTTTGAGCATGGTGGTAGTTTTTGCAGAGCACCACATTTTCCAGTCCGATGCCCTCCATCTGCGGGATGATCGGCCACGAGCCGGTTGTGACAACCAGCTTGTCGAACGTGTGCTCTTTCTCTTCGCCGGTCTCCAAGTTGCGCGCCTTCAGCGTCTTGGCATCCGTATCGACCGCCAGCACGTCATGCTTCATCCGCATCGTTACGCCCATCTCGGCGAGCTGCTCGGGCGACGAGTAGAACAGGCCTTTCGCGTCTTTGACAATGCCGCTCACATGCAGCGCAATCCCGCACGAGAGGAAGGAGACATTATCGTTCCGTTCAAAGACGGTGATTTGCGCGTCGGGGTATAGCTTCGCCATGCCCGTAATGGCGGCCGTGCCTGCATGTGTGCATCCGATAACAGCGATTTGGGTTGTCATATTCTTTCTCCTCCTTATTGTTGGAACGAAGACAAATCTTGAAGCAGGGGGGTCTTCGTCATTCGTGAATGTTTTCACAATCTACTATATACTTGTGATTTAATTCACAACCTCTTCATGTCCTTATCATATGCGAATCAAAGGAAAAAGACAATGTCTATTTTGTGACAAAATTCACAATCTATAAAACAAGGCATTACGCATACCCGTTTCCCCGCATTCTCGCGTTAAAAACCGCGGGTGTTATCCCGCGGCAATCGTCCAAATTTGCCTTGCAATCAACAGCGCGCTCACGCCGATGAACAACGGCCTGACGTATTTCGCCCCTTGTTTGATCGCGATGCGCGAACCGACTAAAGAGCCAAGCACCATCGCCGCTCCCATCAGCAAACCGACGCCGTACGTAATCGACCCGAGAAACATAAACGTTACAAGAGCAAATAGGTTGCTGGTAAAGTTAAGCAGCTTGGCGTTGCCCGCCGCCTTCACGAAGTCCATGCCTAGCAGCAGGAAAGCAAAGATGAGGAACGAGCCCGTTCCCGGTCCGAAGAAGCCGTCGTAGCCGCCCAGCAGCAGAGCTGCGGCCGCCATTACGATCCAGCCTTTGCGGGATAAGGCCTTTAAGGTGTTTACTTTCCCCCAGTCGCTGCGAAACAGCGTATATAACGTGACGAGCAGCAGCATCACGACGACAAGCGGACGCAGCCAATCTGAAGGAACGAGCTGAAGCAGCAGCGTCCCAGCCACGGCGCCGACCGCGGTAAAAGGCACAAATTTGCCCGACATGCGAAGATCGACGTTACCGGAGCGGAAAAACGCGATCGTGCTCGTCAGCGAAGACATTGTGCCCGCCAGCTTATTCGTTCCAAGCGCCAGGTGCGGGGGCAGACCGGCCGCGAGCAGCGCCGGAACGGAGATTAAACCGCCGCCTCCCACAACGGAGTCGACGAAGGCGGCTAGAAACCCGCCGGCGACAATGATTAGTATGACTTCCCATGTCCATTCCCATTCCATACCCATTTTCGAAATCCCGTCCTATGTCATGAAGTAAACGATTCTGTGCCGAGCCATCATACCTCATTTGTCCCAGCTTGTCAGCATGGTGGCCGATTTTTCCAATGAAAAGCGATTCGTTATAATGGATGCATGGCTTGTAAAGGGAAAGGGGAATGCTGCTTGGAGCATGAAGAGGCTTTATTTCAAGGCAAAATAACGCTTATTACGGGAGCGGGCGCGGGCATCGGACGAGCTCTTGCCATGGCATACGCAAAGGCAGGCGCGCAAGTGATCTTGGCCGATCGGAATGCGGAAGGGCTGGAGCAGACGGCAGACCTGCTGAGGGGCAATGGCAGGGACGCCGTTCCGATCAGAGCGGATATTAGTAAGCCGGAGGATGTAAAACGGTTGTTTCAAGCGATAGACGAACAGGGCGGCCGGCTTCATATTTTAATTAACAATGCAGGCTTTGGAATATGGAAATCGCCGTACGACCTGGAGCTGGAGGAATGGGACAGCGTCGTTAACACGAATCTGCGCGGAACATTTCTCTGCTCGCGCGAAGCGGCCAAACGCATGAGAGGCAATGGGGGAGGCTCCATCGTAAACATTTCCTCGACTCGAGCGTTGATGTCGGAGCCGAATTCGGAGGCGTACGCCGCATCGAAAGGCGGCATTCTCGCGCTGACGCATGCGCTTGCCGTATCGCTCGGTCCCGATAACATTACGGTGAACGCGATATGTCCGGGTTGGATTGAAACGGGGGATTATGACTCGCTTCGCCCGATTGACCACAGCCAGCATCCGGCCGGGAGAGTAGGGAAGACGGAAGATATCGCAAGAGCATGCTTATATTTGACGGATCCCCGGAATAACTTCGTGACAGGGACGCATCTGACAGTGGACGGCGGCATGACGAAGCGTATGATCTACGAAGAATAAAAGAAAAAGGAAGACCGCCCTAGCCGTTACACATGGGGCGGTCTTCATCTATATGAAGGCTAGCTGCCGGATTTCTTCAGCAATTGCTGCAATTGCTCTTCAACAAGCGCGCTGCGCTGCTCTTGCTTTGGATCGATGCCGGCGCCATAAGCGTTGTAGCCGCTATGGCCTGCGCCGGCAGCCGTCTTGGACAGCTCGCTGGCGGCTTCCCACTCCATCACCTTCTGCTCGATCCGCTCGAAGCCTCTCGCCGCCGAACTGCCTTGCAGATGCGGCGCTGCGGGAGTAATGCCTCCGCTCACAGAAGCTGCCTTCTGAACGCGGGCGACCAGCTCCGCGCGTTTGCTTTGCAGGCGCGTCTTCTCTTCCTTCAGCGAATCGACCCGAAGCTGCAGATCGATTGCCGCCTGCTTCGCCATGCCGCGCAGTCTGTCCGTCTCCTCCGCCTGCTCGAGGTACAGCAGCTTCGCTTCGAGAGCGGCGCGCGCTTCCGCTTCGCGGCCTTCCGCCGCCGCTTGCTCCGCCTTGCCTTCATAATAATGAGCTTGTTGATTTTGCTCTTCAAGCTTGGAGCCGAAGAGACGCTCCTGAACCTGCTGCTGAATCAAGGCGCGTTCCGCCTTCTCGATGTCCTCGTCCAAGTCGCGGAGGTAGTGGTTCAGCATCATAACCGGATTTTCCATTTTATCCAGCATCTCATTGGCCGCAGCCCTCGTCATATTTACAACACGTTGAAAAATTCCCATCGTTCATGTCTCCTTTAGGTTTGTTTTTATAAGTAATTTAGTAAGGGTAGTTCGTAAAATGAATGTCGTTATACGGTGCCTGAGGCACTAGCAGCGCAGCCGCGAAGTACAGCAGCACTACGGCGCCGAAGCTGAAGAAAGCGGCGATGATGACCAGCAGTCTTACGATGGTGGAGTCAATGCCGAGCCATTCGGCGATCCCTCCGCATAAACCGGTTAATTTGTGATCTCTTTGGGACCGAAACAATTTTTTCATGGTTCCTCTTCCTTTCGTTGGGCTCATCTCTTATCTATGTCTTTATTCTAAAGATTCCGCCGCTTGCCCGTAACAGTCCGCGGTCCATTCTTGTGCTGGCCTTTAGGCGGGGAGCGGCTCAGCCGGGCGACGGGGTCGGAAGCAGGAAGGCGCAAAAGCGCCCGATTTGGAGCGGCTGAGCAGCCGGATGTATAATAGTAGAGTTGATGATAGAGGAGGGCAGAAGGCATTATGTTTATTGTCATGGGATTGCTGTTTCTCGTTATATACGGCGGTATCGTGTTTTACATAGGCTGGAGCGGATGGAGATGGATGAAACGGCCAGTGTCGCGCCGATTCCGGGTTCTGTATATTGCTATTCTTGTTTTTCTGGCCAGCTCATTCCTGCTCGCAAGAGCAGCCGCGGGATCCGTGATCCTAAGCGTCATCGGCAGCTATTGGCTGGCCGTATTCAGCATGCTGGTCATGCTGCTGCCGATTGTGCATCTTGCGGTCTGGCTGACGAAGCTGACGCCTCTGCCGCGCCATTCCGTTCAGAAATGGTCCGGCATTGCAGCCTTGATCCTGCTTGTCCTTTTAATCGGCTACGGCAGTTATAATGCCTACAGCCCGTCGGTGAAGTCCTATAATATTGAAATCAACAAACCGGGACCAGAGAGCGGAGAGCTGCATATTGTGATGGCGTCCGATATGCACTTTGGCGTATTGTCGGGAAAACATCATGCGGAGCGGATGGTCGAGGAGATGAACGCGCTGAAGCCGGACATCGTCCTGCTCCCGGGAGACATTATCGATGACGATATCGTACCGTATAAGGAGAAGGGGATCGGCGATATTTTAGCGGCGATCGAAGCGCCGTACGGCGTTTACGCATCTTTGGGCAACCACGACCGGTTTAGCGGAGAGACGGAGGAGCTGGTCGCGCTGCTGGAGGAAAGCGGGATGCAGGTGCTTTATGATGAGTCGGTCGATGTCGGCGGCTGGCTGACGCTGGTTGGACGGAAGGATTACAGCGACACGGAGAGAACGGAGCTGTCTGCGCTGATGGCGGGCATCGATCAGACGAAGCCGGTCTTTCTGCTTGAGCATCAGCCGGTCGGCTTCGATCAAGCGCAGGAGCATGGCGTCGATCTGGTCGTCTCCGGCCATACCCATCACGGGCAGATCTCGCCAGGCAACCTAATTACCGACCGTTTGTTCGAGAACGATTACGGTTATTTGCGCAAAGGGCAGATGCATTCGATCGTATCCTCGGGCTACGGCTTCTGGGGGCCGCCTATTCGAATCGGTTCCCGATCGGAGATCGTATCCATTCATGTGCAATTCTCGAACGAATCATGACGGCGGCGCGGACGAATCCTCTGCGCCGCTGTTTTTCTATTCGACAAAAGCTGTCAAAAACTAGTGCTAATGCATGATCAAGGATAGACAGGATGTCCCTTGCCGCATAATGAAGCCGTTCGTTATACTCGGTCTAGGCTATTGGTTTTAATTGGATAAAGAGGAGAGTGCTAGAGTTTGAAGAAAAAAACAGCAGTGGTTCTCATCGGCTTGTCCATGCTGGCGAGTATGGGGACCGGAGCGTATGCCGCAACGAAGCTGGAAGAGATTAAGGCTTATTTGAATCCGGAGATTCAGGTAAAAGTAGATGGAACGCCGGTTCAGCTTAGAGATGTGAACGGCAACGCCATCGCCCCCATCATGTATAAGGATGCGAACTACTTCCCGATCAGGGCGATATCCGACGCGCTTGGCGTAGCGGTTGACTATGATCAGGAGAGCAAAACGATTATTCTCGGCGAAAAAGTTGACGGCGTATCGATAGCGGACGGCTTCGACTCCAGATATCATACGAAAGATCCAAACCATACGACCTATAAAGGCAAGGATTATAAAGAAGCGTACTTCGACAATAACGTCGACGCGACTCGCGGCAGCAGCTTTATGCTTTATCCGAATAAAGAATACCAGAAGCTTTATCTCCAGATCGCTGCGGTTGGCGAAGATTTGGAGGACATCAAGATTGAGGATTCCGATAAGGATATCATCCTGAAGAGAGTGGAAGTGCTCAAAGTGGAAGACGGTCTCGTTACGCTTGAAGTAGACATCGGCGGAGTGAGCACGCTGTTTATTCACAGCGATGCCCAAAAGGGCGGATCCGTGTTTATTCCGCTTACGACCTCTTATTATAAATAAGCAAGAACGTCCAAGCGAACGTTCCGGACCCCATTTGAGGGAGCCCGGAACGTTTTTTCGTTTAACAGGGCGCGGTGATGCCACCGGGCTTTTGAACCGAAATGACAGCTTGTTATGCTTGTCAAACTAGTCCGCATAAATGGTCAAGTCCCCTCATAGACATGTTATCAGCCAGTAAAAAACTAAGTGTGTGAGGGGATGATTTCATGCGTCGCATGACATGGACCGCGGCAATTATTTTGTGTTTCGCACTCGTATTGTCTGCTTGCGGTACGGCTAAGGACGCCGAGTCCGTGGTGAAAGAGCTCGACAAGGTCGTTAACAGCATGGAAAGCTATCAAGGCAGCGGCACGATGACGCTCCATACGGGCCAGCAGCCGCTGGAGTATCAAGTGGAAGTGACCTACCAAAAACCGGCCTATTATCGCATCAAATTGACGAATGAAGAAAAGGATATTACGCAGATCGTGCTCCGCAACGACGAGGGCGTGTTCGTGCTCACTCCGAAGCTGAACAAGGTATTCCGGTTCCAAAGCGACTGGCCGCAAAATCAAGGACAGGTGTACCTGTATCAGACGCTCATACAAAGCATTCTCGTAGACGGCTCCAGATCGTTCGCCGCGGAAGAAGACGCATATGTGTTCGACGTGATGGCGAATTACAATAACGGCTCTCTTGCCCGCCAAAAAATTTGGCTGGATAAGGACGACCTAAGCCCCGTGCAGGTAGAGGTGAGCGACACGAATGCAACCGTTATGGTTGACGTGAAGTTCGATTCGTTCAAATTCGATGAGAAATTCGACAAAAGCGTGTTTGAGACGCAGGCGAATATGTCCGCTACACCGCCGGCATCCTCCGGTACGGCTGACGAGCCGACGATCGCAACGCCGGAGGAGTCGGATGACGCGGCGGCGCCGGGCGATGACGCCGCAAACGGCGATCATGAAGCGGGACAAGACGAGGAAGAGGTAAGCAATCCGGATGAGGATGCAGCCGCCGAAGTTGACGGAGAAGAGGCTCTTGACTTCGTCGTAATGGGGCCTTCCTATATGCCTGAAGGCGTTACGGAAAAAGACAGCAGCGACATTGTGTACGGCGGCAATCCGGGCCAGATTACGCGTTACGAGGGAACCTACAGCTATACCTTGATTCAAACGATGCCGAAGGATATGGCATCCACTTACGTACCGGGAAGAATGGTAAGCTTAGGCCATACCATGGGCGAATTAACGGAAGCGGGCGACGACACGCTGCGGACATTGACTTGGACCTATGAGGGCCATCTCTTCCGTCTCGCCAGCGCGGACCTGCCTGAGACCGAAATGGTCAAGGTCGCACAGTCGGTACAAGGAGAAATGGAGAAATAATTGGGAGTCTCCTTCATCTCGCATAACATTGACAGCCACGTGAGCAGGGGTTAACATAAATTTTATGAAGTTTTACTGCTCGGCTGTCAGGGTTGTGCAATTGAGAAGAAGGTGAATGACTTGGATTCCTATTATCGCCCCACTTGGGCTGAGATATCGCTGGACGCGCTCCATCATAACTTGAAAGCGGTACGGGATGCTTTGCCGGCTAATTGTCTGCTTATGGCATCGGTGAAAGCGAATGCATACGGACATGGAGCCGTGGAAATAGCAGAGGCGGCTGAACGCTTCGGCGTAGATTATCTGGGAGTCGCGTTTCTCGACGAAGCGCTCCAGCTGCGCAGAGCGGGCATTCAGTCGCCTATTCTTGTTCTAGGCTTCGTTCCCGCTGATGCGCTTGCGCTCGCGCGCGAGAATGACATTACGATCAGCTTGTTCCGTGAAGATATTCGGCTGGCGGCAGAGGGGCTCCCGGCGGATGCCGGCGGACGCAGGCTGAAAGCTCATATTAAAATCGATACCGGTATGGGCCGTCTCGGCTTGCTTGGACATGATGAAGCGCTGGCTTTTATCGAACGTTGTCTGCAAACGCCCGGCCTTGAGGTCGAAGGGATGTTCACGCATTACGCCAAAGCGGACGAGATGGATAAATCGTATACGAAGCTGCAATATGAACGGTTTAGCCAGCTTGCTAAGTCCGTGAAGAATCGCGGCTGGACGATTCCGATTATCCACGCGGCGAACAGCGCCGCAGGGATGGAAACACCGGAATGGGCGGGAAATATGGTTCGGCTCGGCATCGCAATGTACGGCTTATATCCTTCCGAGGAAGTGAACAAGCAAGTGATCGAGCTTAAGCCCGTGCTTTCGCTTAAGTCCGAGGTCGTATGGGTGAAAAAAGCGCCTCCCGGCTGGGGGATCAGCTACGGCACGCGTTATGTGACGCAAGGCGATGAGACGATCGGCACGATTCCGGTCGGATACGCCGACGGATTCAGCAGAATGCTTACCGGCAAAGCGCATGGGCTCATTCGCGGCGTCAAAACGCCGATTCTTGGCGCGATTTGTATGGATCAGTGCATGATTGCGCTAGAACCGGTTATCGAGGCTTCCGCCGGGGAAGCAGTTGCGCCGGGCGAAGAGGTCGTATTGATCGGAAGCCAAGACGGCGCTTCCATTACGGCCGATGATGTCGCCAAGCAGCTTGATACGATCAACTATGAAGTGACATGCATGATTGCGGCCCGCGTGCCGCGCGTATATATCGAAGGCGGCGCCGTTGTGAAGACGCGCAATCACTTAGCCTAAGCACGAGGACTTGAAGTGGCAATAATTGCTACAGACGAATTCTTTTTTTGTGCAGGGAAATGCGGTCCGGTAGGCGAATACGTTATGCAACTATCTTTATGAGCGCGCATGTAAGCATATAGCATATCTGATATACGTCAGGCATAGATATGTTGAAGTATAGCCGGGGCTATTATTTGTTATAATGTGTAATGAGGTTTTGGAAAAGTTTTGGGGGTGCAGTTCGGTGGCTAATGTGCATAATACGAAAAGGATCATGATCAGCTTGCCCGATCAGCTGCTTGAGGAGGTCGACGGCATCGTCGCGAAAGAAAACTCCAATCGCAGCGAGTTTATTCGGCAGGCCATGAAGCTGTATCTGGTGGAGCGCAAGAAGCGCCAAATCCGTGAGTCCATGCAGCGCGGATATATGGAGATGGCAAAAATCAACCTGAACATGGCCTCGGAAGCGTTTCTAGCGGAGGAAGAAGCCGACCATACGTTAGGCCGTCTCGTAAGCGGGGTGTAGAGCTTGATCGTTAAACGCGGAGATGTGTTTTTTGCCGATTTGTCCCCGGTTGTCGGCTCGGAGCAGGGGGGAGTCCGTCCTGTTCTCGTCATACAAAACGACATCGGTAACCGCTTTAGTCCGACGGTAATCGTAGCCGCCATTACTGCACAGATTCAGAAGGCGAAGCTGCCCACTCATGTGGAGATGGATGCCGCAACGCATGGATTTGACCGCGATTCCGTTGTTCTTTTGGAACAAATCCGCACCATCGACAAGCAGCGGCTGACCGACAAAATTACGCATTTGGACGATGAGACGATGCGCAAGGTAGACGATGCTTTGCTGATCAGCGTTGGGTTGATCGATTTTTAAAAAATTTGGCGCCTTCTAAAAATAGGGCTAGACAATAATAGGTACTATTTGCTATTATAGGCTCAAATTCATGGTCAACATAATATAAGAGCACGTATATGCGAAGAACGCAAGCAGTTGCCGGCAACGGCGCTGAGGGCGTTCTTTTTTTGTTGCTCGCGGAGGGGAAAACGGTGGGAAGAAGCAGAAATTTGTGGCTGAGCGTGACGGCGGCGGTGCTGTCTGCGGTGCTGGTATACGGGCTTTATATGCTTCAGAGACAGCAGCTGGAGAAGCAGGAGACGGTGGCGGTCGTCGTGCCGAAACGGTTCGTCGCCGCGGGGGAGAGGCTGGAGAACGGCGATCTGGAATGGGTGCGAATGCCGCTAGCCGCTTATACGCCCGATATGGTAACGGAGCTGGAGTCTGCCGCCGGGAAGGAGACGGCGGTGCCGCTCGGGAAGGGAGAAGCGATTCTCGATTGGAAAATCAATGAGCATTTGCTTCAGCCGAGAAGCGGCGAGTCGACTTTTCAAATTCCGAAAGAGTATATCCGTTCGATCTCGAATGGAATACGGGCTGGTGACAAAGTGCTGATCTACGCGTCCGGCGAAGGCGGCGAGTCGCAGCGCCTGTTCGAAGAAGGGGTCGTCGTCGCGTCCGTGAAAAGCTCCGCCAATGTTGAGGTTGACAGTCTGGAGCAGTCCTATTTGCTGTCGATGGCCGAGGGCAACAAGGAAGGCATGTATGTCGCAAGACGGGACGCGAACGCCATGATTGAATATTTGAACCTGAACCTGAGGGAAGAACAGTGGCTCGCGATAGACCGTTTGTGCAAGGGCGGCACGGTCAAGCTGGTCGTCGCCTACAGCCCGGAATCCTTTGGGCAGCTTGGAGCGGATGCGGCTCTCGGGGAGCGTGAGGACGAATGAGCAAGGGAATTGCGCCGATGGCCGTCTTCATCGGCACGACGCCGAATATCGGCACGACGACAGCGGCATTCGCGGCGGCTTACCGGCTTGCGGAGAAGAGCGGCGGATCCGTCGGCTACTTATGCTTGAACCTGAAGAGCGCCAAGCTGCACCGCTTTTTGGGCGTCGATGAACCGGAGGTTACACTGGATAAGCTGCAGCCTGAGCTGAGGTCGGCCGCTTTAACGGTGGACATGCTTCGCGGCGCAGGTTACCCGGTGCCCGGCTTGCCCGATCTGCGCGTCTTGTTCGGCAATTTGAACCGGGAGGGCGCCGAATTCGTCGGAGCGGAGGAAATCGAGCATTTGCTGGATGTGGCGGAGAAGTCCTATTCCTTTGTTGTGCTGGATGTTGGCGCTTACTGGGATAACGCCGCTACAGTATGCTGCATTCGCCGCGCTAGCTCGCGAATCGTGGTCACCACGCCGGCACTGTCCCATTTCCAAGAGGACGGACGCCGCTGGATCGGCAATGTGTCGCCGATGTTTCAGGTCAAGCCGAACGATTACGATTGCCTTGTCATACAAACCGTTTGGCGGAAGGGAGGTTACCGCATGAGCGAAATTTGCAAAGAGCTCGGCAGCTCGCCGCTGGGCGAATTTCGAATAAATGATACGATGCTTGCCGGCCTCGACCGCGGAGGCTACGCCGAGTGGCTGAAGGCAGACCCGGTCGGGAAGGAAGCCATGAAGAAGCCGGCCGCGATTTTAATGAAGCGCCATGGTTTGCGCGAAGTTTTCCCTGCCGCATCTCGCCAGCCCTGGTATCGTAAGCTTCTCACCTACCGGAATGGAGTGAGCTCTTCATGAAGAACGGTGTCAGCCGATTCTCTCCTGCCGCGTTCGCGGCAAAGGTGAGTGCGGAGGGGAAGCAAGACGAGCATGAAGTCAGGGTAGATGAAGGCGGGGCTGCCGTAACGCTGGCGGATGCGGACGATTTCGAGCGGCTGGCGGGGGAGATCCGCACGTACCTGAGCGCGCCGCGAGGCATGACGGAGGATGAACGCCGGCAATACAGCGAGACGTTAAATCGCGCGGTGCTCGGATTCCCGCATGAAAGGGAGCAGGTGCTGGCCGTCATCGAGGACCGGCTGATCCGCCTTCGCATCCACAGCCTGCCGGGCTTCAAGCATCCATACGGCAGCCTGGCGGAAGCGCTATTCGCGGAGGTTGTCGGGCTGAACGTCCTGGAGCTGGTGCTCGCGAATCGAAGCGGTCTGGAAGAAATTCAGGTTGTGGGAGACCGGATCTACGAGGTGCGCGGCGGGAACGTCGGACTATCGGCTTACCGTTTCGGAAGCGTCCGAGATGTCGAGCGAATTCAGCAAAATCTGGTGCTCTACAATAATGACCGGATTAATCCACGCAAACGATGGGCGGAGGTCATGCTGAGAGACGGCTCCCGCGTGACGATGACCGGATTCGGTTTTACATCCTCCCCCACGCTGACGATCCGATTCTATACCGTCCGCAGCTTCAGTCTGGCGGCGCTCAGCAAGCCGCCTTACCGAACGCTCAGCGAAGAGATGCGGCGCATGCTGCTCGCGGCGCTTAAAGCCAGATACAATATCGTCCTTATAGGCCCGACTAACTCCGGCAAAACAAACCTGATGAAGGCGATGATCGCCGAGCTGCCAGACGATGAACGGATCGTCACGATCGAAGGAAGGTTTGAGATGATGCTGGGCAGGGACTTCCCCAGCAAAAACATCGTCGAATACGAGACGAACGAAGAAGACGAGCAGCATGGCGCTGCGCAAGCCTTCAAGCTGGCGCTTAGGCAGTCGCCGCGGCGCATTATTCATGCCGAAATCCGGGATGATGACGCCAATATTTATGTCAGGGCCTGCACGCGGGGGCATACCGGCAGTATGACGACCGTTCATGCCAATCGGCTGGAGGATGTCCCTGAAGCGATTACCGATATGTGCATGCTCGACGGAAGAGGCATGAATCCGGAGAGATTGACGAAACGAATCGCCGAATATGTGACGGAGCTTGGCATCGAGATGAAGCTGATGGACGGCAGAAGAATTATTAGCAGGATCGGAGAGATCGAATGGAAGCAAGGCGAAGTACGCGTCCGGGAGTGGGCCGTGTTCGATGAGGCTCTAGGCGAATGGCGGTATCCGAATGCTCCGTCTGAGCGTGCGGCGGTTTGGCTGAAGGAGGGGATGGATCCGAATGAATAATATATCGCTGCTTGCAGGCATCGCGCTCCTCTTCCTTCTATTGAACATCATCCTGTATTCCTTGCTGCAGGCATGGCAGCAGAAGCGCCTTCTTCGCGGCAGGCTTACATACGAGTCGCCGTATAGCCTGCGGAGGCTGCTCCTTACTCGGTTCAAGCATTACCGGGTTATCGTTCAGCATATCGAAGAGCTGCTGGAGATGCTTCGGCTTCGGATGAAGCCGGATTTATTCCTGGGTATGTCCGTAGGCTTGCTGCTGGCCGGCTTACTGTCGGGCGGTCTGTTTTTCCAAACGGTAAAAGGGACTCTTCTTTTTGGATTCGTGATCGGATTCTCCCCTTATGTATGGCTTAGGGGACTGCTCATTCACCGTCGTATGGGAGCACAGATGGATTTCCTGCCCGCTGTCGAGCTGTTCTACCAATGCTATCTCGTGACCGGCGAACGTCAGGTTCGGGTTGCATTGCAGCGGACCGTCGAGGAGAAACGGCTGCTTGGCCCGATGCAAGCGGTGTTCGAGCAGCTGTACCGCAATCTGTCCGTGAGGGGCGATGATGAGGCAAGTCTGCGGCTGATGGCCGCGTCTCTCGGGCATGTGTGGGCGGATTATTTTGCGCAAATATTGCGGGTGGCGCTTGCGGAGGGGATCTCCGTGTCGGACAGCTTAAAAGAGCTGCTCGGAGATATGAGGAAGGCTAGGAGGGCTAATGAGCAGGAGCGGCATCGTCTGCTCGAAATTCGAGTGGCGAACTTTACGCCCGTATTGTTTCTCGCGTTATTTATGGGCATCAATATCCGGTATAACCGGGATAACTCGATTTTTTATTATTTGTACGATCCGCACGGCCGGGATTTGCTGTTAAACGCGCTTTTGCTTATATTCGGCTCCTTTCTGATGGGGCTGTGGCTTTCCCGCAAAAAAATGTAAAGGAGAAAACTTTGGATGATGCAGTGGGTTACGGCTTTAACGTCTGCAGGAGCGGCAGCCGGCCAGTTTCTATTCGCGGCAGCCGGCATCTACGCCCTCCTTCAGCTTATGCCTAGACGGCCGGCGAGATGGAAGCGGCTTGCTTTCTTAAGCTGGCGTCAAAAAGCCGCTCCTGACGCGTGGATCAAAGCGTTCGGCATTCGGAAGGACAGCGCCGCATACCAGGAAAGGGAGCTTCTGCTCGCGGGCTGCGGCGTAACGGCGGATGCCGCTTGGTATATGATTGCTCGCAGATTCGGCATCGTGATTTGTGTGATAACGGCTTTAATAGCGGCAGCCATCTTCGACAACAATTGGATGCTGCTTTCTATGCAGGCAATGGGCGGTATTCCGATACTGCTCGCGGCGGGCCTGAAGGCGGATCGGATCTGGCTTCGAGCGGCCCGCAAGATGAGGGCTCACCAATTGACCAAAGAGATTTACGTGATCAGCAATCAATTGCTGTACTTGGCGGATTCGGCGCTCAATATCCATACGAAGCTGATGCGCTGCGTGCCTTACACGCGCGTGATGCGAGGAGATCTGGAACGGCTGCTTGCGGAGTGGTACCACGACCCCGTCCTAGCGCTGAGGGGTTTCAAGCTGAGGGTCGGGACGGACGAAGGCATGAGCTTTGTCGAGACGATCGACGCGCTCAGGCAGCATGAGAGCGGACAATATTACGATATTCTTCGAGTGCGGATTTCCGACTATAAGGAGAAGCTGGAGCTGGCAAAGGAAAGCCGCAAGGAATCAACCTCATACGTGCTCTTTGTTATAGCGGGCGTCCCGATCCTGTATACGTTTCAAGTCTTTATTTATCCGTGGGTAAGGGAAGGGCAGAAATTGTTCCAGTCGCTCGGCTAAAACAGCGGGTTGCCGGCCGACAATTACTATTCTCGCAAGGAGGTGAAGAGGGATGCGCAATATTTTGATGACGGTCATGATGCTGGTTGTAGTCATCGTCATTTTCAACTCGATTATCGCGCAGGACACAACGGGAACAAGAAGCCAGATCGAGTCCCAAGGAAATGCCGCGAATACAAGGATCGGCTCGCTCCGACCATGATTTGGGATTCATAGATGATTAGGCATAATGGTACGGACGGAGGTAACCTCATGCGGGCGATTTTAACTTCGGTGCTGCTTATTATCACAGTTCTATTGATCTATACGGCCGTTGCTGAAGGAGAAGGCGGGATGAAGGACGGCGTGAATCGTACAGGGGGAGCGATCAGTGACTATGTGAAGGGGATGAGCCCTTGAAGCAGCTGCTGGTATTTATATTATTCGCTGCGATGATTTGCTGGATGATGTTCTCCCCCATTTATAAGCATGTCGTTATTGTCAGACAAGCGGTTCTTCAGCAGGAGGTCGATTATTTGCTGGAGGTTGGAGCAAGCGGAACATACGGCTACATCAGTCCGGCTATGGAACAAGCGTCGAAGCGGCGGCTTGCGGCTTTTGGGCTGCGGGAGGAAGCGATTCTGTTTGACTACGATACGACCAGCGGAGCGGACCCGACCGATCCGAGCGCACCCGTGCCCAGAGGCGTAGGCATATCGCTTACGGCCAGCTATCCTTACGAGAACTTGTTCCTGATCGATTCGCTTATCGGCATTACGCCCATCGCTCCCGATGCGCGCATGAAAGCGTTCGGCATGAAGATGAGCGAGTATGTGCCGTGGTGAAAGGAGGATGGCTGGTTGTACAAGCTGGTGCTGATGGTGGCGATGATGGTCATTTGGCTCTCTGCGCATGTGCTGCAGGTTGAAGAGGAAATGGCGATGAAGACGCTGTTTCAAAGCAAGCGGGCCGTGAACCGGGCGGCGCATGCGGCAGCCCAGCAGCTGGATAAGGAGGCGCTTGGAGCCGGCATCGCCCGGATCGATGAGGCGTTGGCTGAGGATGCGGCCGAGCTGTATCTTCAGCGCAATCTCCAACTGGATGAGAACGGCGTCCCGCTTGCGGGCTCCTTCCTAAGGGACCCGGTAGAGGTGCTGGTGTTCGAGGTTGTCAATGCCGAGCAGTCCTTTCCGTTTTATTACCGCAATGACACTTACCATTACGAAACAGTGCTGCAAAGGCCCGGCGTCATTATGATCGCGAAGGTCGTCCATCCGCGAAGGTTCTCGCTCATAGAGCCGATTGTATGGGAGATAAAAGGGGCGGCGGAGCTCGTTGTCGGTTGACGGCGATTTGGAAAATCTGGTGTAATAGGAAGGGGGAAGGGATAGGAGGAGAAAGCTTGGATCGAAAATTAACAAAAAGGCTTCATCACGATTATTTAAAGGTCTATCGTATTTCGGAGCTCATTTCAAATGGGATATTCCTGATCATCATTATTGCTTATTTGATCGTGGCGCTGTGGCAGGATTGGACGCTGATTCCGGTATGGATTTGTGCCGGCTTGCTAGTATTGTCCCTATTGGTATTCACATGGCTGGTGCCGGCAGTTAAATACAAGCGGTTTCGATATGAGCTGTTCGAGGAAGAGCTGGAGATCGAATCGGGGATTATCTTTATCAGCAACGTACTCGTGCCGATGGTGCGGGTGCAGCATGTTGAGCTAGGGAGCGGCCCGCTTATGCGGAAGTTCGGACTCGCAACGGTATCCGTCGTGACTGCGGCGACAACACATAAAATTGCTGGCTTGAAGCGGGATGAAGCGGAGGCTCTCAAGCGGCGCATCGGCCAGCTCGCGAAGGTGGAAGCGGATGATGAATGAACGGCGCACGCTTCACCCCGCATACATCGGATTTGGCGTTTTATCCATATTAAAAGGCTTCCTGCCGATTATTCTCATTTCCTTGATCAGAGGGGCGAACGGGAAGGGGCTCGAATGGTATTGGTTTGCGGGCGGCGGCGGTGCTTTGCTGCTGTTTGCTTTTATCAGCTATTTGCAGTGGCGCCGGTTCGGCTTTTGGCTGGAGAACGACCGAATCATCATTCGCTCGGGACTGGTGTTCCGCGAAGAGAAAACGATTTATTATTCCCGGATCCATTCGGTTAATATCGAGCAGCCGCTTATTCAGCGTATGCTCGGGGTTGTCCAGCTCAAAATTGAGACGCCGGGCGGCAACAAAAAAGCCGACGGCATCCTTCATACGCTGAAAATGGAGGAAGCGAACCGCATCAAAGAGCTGTTAAGGCGCGCTCCATCCCAAGGGCGGCAGGAAGGCATCGTTACCGCGGACGCGGAACAAATGAGCATCTCGAATGCTGTTGTATATGGCGAAGTCCAGGCCGAAAGCGATGCTTTGGCTGGCGCAGCTATATCCGAAGGAAACGGGACAAGGGTCGGAAATACCGGTTCGAATGCATATGCCGCATTCGATCGCGCGGATACTCCCGACGCGGCGGTAGCTTTGGATGCGGGGAAGCTGTTCCAGGCAGCCGCAACATCGCTGAACTTCGGCTTAGCCGCGGCGTTTATAGGCGGTCTGTATTCATTTGCCGACGATTTTCTTGACCTGCTGCTTCCGGATCATTTCTTCGAGGATATCGTGGAAGATTCAATCAGCCATACGCCGAACATCCTGCTCATCGTTGGAGCCGCGGTACTGATTATCGGATTGGCATGGGTGCTGTCCATTCTTTTATACATATTGAAATACAGCGGATTTACGCTGAGGAGGGACGGCAAGCAAGTGTCCCTTTCGTACGGCTTGCTGGAGAAGAAAAATGTTCTCTTTGACCCCGCCAATGTGCAGGCTGTGATCGTGAACGAAAGCTGGCTGAGACAGCCTTTTGGTTATTCGGAAGTAAAGCTTCAGGTCGTCTCGTCTGACAAGAACGAGCAGCTCATGCTTCATCCATTCATTAAGTTCTCGGAGATTCAAGAGCTTCTGGACGGGTTTGTGCCCGGGATGCGTGTTCATTCGGCAAGCCGGATGTCGCTGTCGCCTCGCAAGGCGCTCATCTATTACGTACGCATCCCGATGTTAATTGCGCTGGTGGTCTGCGCTTCGCTAATTGCGATATTCGGAGCGGCAGGCGCTTGGTCGCTTGTCCTCTTGCCGCTTACGCTATGGTGGCGCATCAGCAGTCACCGGGCAGCCGGGCTCCTGCTTGAAGAGGGTCAACTGACGATGAGACATCGCGTTTTCGGCCGCAGCACCTACTACATCCGCAGGCCAAGAATCGTTGTCATGAAAGTGAGACGAACAAGCGGTCAACGGCGAAAAGGCGTCGGCTCCTTATCGGTCAATGTCCTCGGAAGCCCCTTCGGCTACAAAGTGGCCGGCATGGATCATAACGATATCCAGCCGATCTGGAACTGGTTCAGCCGGACGCTGCCGCGCAAGCCGGAACAAAAACAATAGAATTCGATCGATGGATGCTTCCAATGAAAAGTAGACTGCTGCCGCGGGTTCTTTTTCATGGGAGCATTTTTCCTATAAGAATTGCAATTCGAGGTGTTGGCAATGAGAGTCGGGTTTAGCATTATGAAGGAAATCCATAAAAAGACGCCTGAATTAGCTGCCTCGGATTATGGATTAAAAGATGAAGAATTCGCAAGAATGATCAACTTGATTGAACGCCAAGGATATATTGAACGCGTGTTACGGGCTGGGGACCAAATGTCTTTAAAACCAGCAAGGTTAACTCATAAAGGATTGATCTTTTTACAGGAGAATGGTCATCTAGAAATGAATTATCCGAGGCTAAGGGAGGAATTAAAGGAGTGGGTTAGAGTAGATAAGCTCCTTTATTCAAATGAGGCAGAAGACGATGAGTAGAGTTCGTCCAGACTAGATTGAAATAACGGATGGGTATACTATGACGCGAGCTGCTGAGGATAAGAATGACGGAGGGATGTTATGGAACGAAGCGTTCAGAAGGTGCCATTCGGTCACGTGGAATCGGATACCTATTCGGGAAAGGGCACGCTGGTCTATTACGATATGTTTCAAGACGTATCCGATCTAGAGCTCGAGCGCGCTGCCGAGCAGGCGAAAACGCGGGGGTTTGCGAAGCTCGTGCTCTACCCGCTGCACGAGGAGACGATAAGGCGCATGTGGAAGCGCATGGTTGACCCCTATTATAAGCGGGAGGACCGCTTGTTCGAATGGCGGCGGGGGCATGAAGACGAAGCGAAAATTACAATAGAGAATTGGGAAGGGAAGCGGAAAAAATATACGCCGATCGAGGCGGCGCTCCGCCATCTGGCGGAAAAGTATCCGCAGCCGCTGTTCCTCTATCTGTCGCCGGAAACAGCAAACGCTTTTGCCTCGTTTTCTTCCTTTGAGGAGTGGATCGGAAAGGTCCGCCTGATCTTGAACGAACCGCCCAAAGAACCTCACCCGAAGCTTGCTGAATACAGACATCGCTGGGATGTCGTCTTGGAGAACAGCTGATCCTCTCGGCTGTTCTCTTCCGTCTATTACCGCATCAATCCTTCATTTCCGCCAAGTCGAGCTCGCGAATCCGCGATTGCTCCGCAATCATTTCGATCTCGGTGATCCTGCCATCCACAATCTTGAGTTCGAGTACAAACAGCATTTGACCGCGAGGAGCTACGACTGCGCCAACGGAGCCGTTTACGAGCACCAGCCTTGCGCCTTGCGCGCGGCCGGCAAAGCCTTTGGCAACAGATTCCGCGCCGTGAACAACGGGCCAAGCTTTGACCGGCGGAAAGGCCGGGTCCTGGCGAAGCACAACATTCGGATCTAATACCGCGAGAAGCTTTTCGAAATCTCCCGCACGCGACGCTGAAAGGAAAGCATCGACAAGTTCTTTCCTTCGGTTGAATTCCTCCGAATCCGCAGTCGCCCTCGCTCCCTGAACCCGGCGGCGCGCGCGGCTTGCAAGCTGTCTGGCTGCCGCCTCGTTGCGGCCCAGTATTTGCCCGACTTCCGAGAAAGACAAAGCGAAAATATCATGCAAAACTAAAGCGATACGTTCGGCTGGATTCAAATGTCCAAGAACCATCAGCATCGCAAGACCAACAGAGTCGGCTAACAGCGCCTCGTGTTCGGGGTCCTCCTCGTTTGGGCTGCTGTTAACCGGTTCAGCGACCCTTTCCAATATAAGCTCCTCGCGCCGCGTTTTGCGGGCTCGGAGCATATCCAGACAAACCCTCGAGACGATCGTTGTCAGCCATCCCCCGATATTCTCGACTTCATGATGATAAGTGCGGCTAAGGCGTATCCATGACTCCTGCACAGCGTCATCCGCTTCGTTCAAAGATCCGAGCATCCGATAAGCCACATTTTGCAAGTGATTCCGATGCGCTTCGAATTGTTCCGCAAGCCAATCCTGTTCGTTCATATCGCAAATTCCTTCCCGGAGATTCCTTTTTACTTATATGTCGTTCGAACCTCTACAAATGTGACTTTGGTATGCTGGATTAATTTTTTTCGTCTTAAAATTCTTTTCGCCATAACTGTCACGTTTCCTCGTTGGCTTCCGACATAGCTAGTGACAAGGGAAACCGGATAGAAGACGGATTCGAAGGGTGTCCCGGAAAATGAATCTGAGGAGTATTAGGAGGGGTTTCTTATGACTGTTTTTTCGATCGTTCTACAGAGCCTATTGGTCATCTACTATGCCTTTTCGGGGAGCGCCAAGATCGCGGGGGCGAAGTATTGGACCGATATTTTCGAAAATCTGAGACTACCGCAGTGGTTTCGTGTTGTCACAGGCGCCGTCCAGTTAGCCGGCGCGGCAGCTCTCATCATCGGCTACTGGTATGATGGGGCGGTCGCATGGGCCGGCGTTTGGCTCGGAATCACGATGGTCGCAGCATGCCTCGCGCATGTCAGGGTTAAAGACTCATTCAGCAAAACCGCGCCGGCAATCGTATTTATGGCGTTAGTCATCCTGCTAACTGTCGTGAATGCGGATAGCCTGACGCTTCCTTTATCATAAACAAGCATCGATTGCGATCGATTTTGGCTCATTAAAAAGACCGGTGCTCCTTGCTTTATAAGGAGTGCCGGTCTACTATTTTTTATTGAGTATTATTCGCCGTAAAGGCCCCCCACAGGGGGTACCCCATTCGCCCCAGGCGAAGAGAGGGGGATCGTTCCGGAGAGCGGCAGCAATCGCAGGAACGATCCCTATCTGAGCCCCAAGGGCGAAGGAAAAAAATTTTTTTCCCACGCGAACGAAATGAACCGCTCAATCGTCCAATTCATAAGACATCAAGAAGAAGGGAGCTTACGCAGTGTACGATGAGGCAGCGATTGTGAAAAAAGCGGCGAAGGGCGACGTGCAGTCGCTGTCGGAGCTGCTGCGCCAGCACTATTCCTTCCTCTATCAATATGTCCTGAAGCTCACGATGGATAAAGGCAAAGCCGAGGATCTGACGCAGGAAACCATGCTGAAGGCGATTGAAAAGATCGGCACCTTCAAGGGACAGTCGAAATTTTCGACTTGGCTGATCGCCATCGCATCCAGGCTGTCGATAGACCGGGCAAGACGCTACAAGCGGGAGCAGCAATACGTGCAGGAAGAAGGATCGGCTCGTTCGCTTCGATACGAGACGCTGGGACGAATGAACGATTGGCCGGATGCGCTGGAGGCGCTAGGGCAATTAGAGGAAAATCAGCGCATGGCCGTACTGCTCAAATATTATTACGGCTATTCCCAGGAAGAAATTGCAGAGATGCTGGATACGCCGGTCGGTACGGTTAAATCGCGCATACACGCAGGCATCAAGCAGCTGAGGAAGGAGATGACCCATCATGAACAAGAACGGAGCTCCTGATGAGGAGCAACTATGGTTCGATCGGCATATGCGCAGCGAGCTGTCTCGATTCGATCAAGCTTTTGAACAGCCGGAATTAGACCCTATGCAGCTGGAAGCTTTTGTGCAGAATCACCGTCAAGAGATGAAAAGGAAGCTGTGGCGGGAGTTAGCGTTTTTCTGGATCGTCGCAGCGATTGTTCTTGTCGTCGTTTTGGGCGCGCTGAACCGCAGCTTGGCTTTGTTTGCGGCGCTTCAGGCTGCGGCTGGGTTAGGAGCGATCGGATATATCGGCATTACTTTAGGCAAGAAGGTGAAGCGGTTATGGAAGAACAGCTGAAGCATTCCTTCTGGTTCTGGGCGCTGATCGCCGCTATTCTGCTGACGCAGTCGACATGGCTGTTTCTCGACGCCCGCAAGCGTGACAGCATGCCTTGGTTTTGGGGGATATGGGGGCTCATTCAATTCCCGCTGCCGACGATCCTGTACTGGCTTATCGTGAGGAAGGACTTGCTCGGACGGATCAAAGAGCGGAGACGCAAATAAAAAAGGGGAGACCATCATGAATGAAACGCTGGAGTTAAACAAATTAATAGGGATTCTAGCGCCCGTTCTTATTATACAATTTATCCTTATGATTATTGCGCTGGTTCAGTGCATTAAGGCGGAGGAAACGAGAGGCCCGAAGGTCATGTGGGTGCTTATCATTCTTTTTGTTAATCTTCTTGGCCCTGTTGCCTTCTTCCTGTTCGGCAGGAGGAAAGTGTAATGAAGGAGCTGCTGCAGGTTAATGGATTGGTTAAAGCCTTCGGACAGGCCCAGGCCGTCAAGGGTATCAGCTTTCACATTCAGGAAGGCCGCTGCACAGCGCTGCTCGGGCCGAACGGCGCAGGGAAGACGACGACGATCCGGATGCTTACCGGCCTGCTCAAGCCGACTGCGGGAAGCATCCAATTTCATGGGCTTCGCGCAGGCGAAGACCGGAGAAGCTTGCTTGGTTACTTGCCGCAATCGCCTGCCTTCCATAACTGGATGAGCGGCATGGAGTATGTTGTGTATGCCGGAAGACTGTGCGGCCTCAGCCCAGCAGAGGCGAAGCAGCGGGCAAAGGAGCTGCTCGAGCGGGTAGGTCTGGCGGAGGCGGCCAAGCGCCGTATCGGCGGTTATTCCGGCGGGATGAAGCAAAGGCTTGGCCTGGCGCAGGCGCTCGTCCATCGGCCGAAGCTGCTTGTTATGGATGAGCCGGTATCCGCGCTTGATCCGATTGGCCGCAGGGAAGTGCTCGGGCTGCTGAAGGAGCTGAAGTCGGAGACGACCGTCTTGTTTTCCACGCATGTGCTTCATGACGCGGAGGAGCTCTGCGATGATGTCATCATTATTCGAAGCGGGCAGGTTGCGTTGCAAGGCGCGCTGCCGCAAATACGGAGCGAGCATCGCCGTCCTATTATCGAGCTGAAGCTGGAGGAGCATGCTCCGTCGCTGGAATGGGCGGCAGGCTTCGAACAAAGGACGAGCGCTGACGAACGTCTAAGCGCAACCATCGAAGAAATCGAGCGGCAGGGTACTATGCTTCGACTTACGGTCAAAGATATGGACAAGGCTAGGCAAGCGCTGACGGAAGAGCTGGCTAAGGAGAAGGTTCGCTTCAGCCGGCTGGAGGCCGGCTACTCCTCGCTGGAGGATTTGTTTATGAAGGTGGTGGGCGAATGAGCGCGGTGAAGCTGATGACTTTGGTGCGGAAAGAATGGCTCGAGCAGCTGCGAAGCTTTAAACTGATCTGGATTCCTCTCGTCTTTGCGTTATTAGGTATTATGCAGCCTTTAACCAACTATTATATGCCGGTCATTATTGAAAAAGCTGGGAACATGCCGGAAGGCGCCGTTATTGAAATGCCGGTGCCGAGCGGAGCGGAGGTGCTCGCGGGTACGCTGTCGCAATTCGGAATGATCGGCCTGCTGATTCTTGCGCTCGCTTTTATGGGTGCCGTATCGGGTGACCGCAATAGCGGAGCGGCGTCTCTTGTGCTTGTAAAGCCGGTATCCTTCCTTTCCTTCATCCTGTCGAAGTGGCTCGGGATGATGACGCTCCTTTGGGGAGCTTTGCTTATAGGCTACGCCGCATCCTGGTATTATACGTGGCTGCTGTTCGAGACCGTTGATTTTGCCCCTTTTCTGCTCAGCTATGTATTGTACGGTTTATGGTTCACCTTTATTCTTACCGCGGTTCTGCTGTTCAGCACGCTTCTCCGCAGCGCGGCGGGCGCTGCTTTCTCGGCTCTTGGGCTGGCCCTTTTGCTTACGGCTTTATCGGGGATAGCGCCGAAGTATATGGGCTGGAGCCCTAGCTCCTTGACCGGCTTCGCGTACGAAGCGGTACAAGGCGGCTTCGATGCATCGGCAAGCTTCGGATGGTCGATTGGCGTTACGATTCTGCTCATTGCGGCAGGAATCGCCGGATCATCGGCGCTGCTTCGGCGGCAGCCGGCTCTCGATTGATCAGGCTCCTTAGGTTATAATGGTTTCATGTAAGGGTAATCCTTAATCCTTTACAAGATGTCTTTAGAAGAGGAGCTGACAGCGATGAAGCTTGCAGTAGAGCAGGCGGCGGCGCGATGGTATAAAGATCAGATGGGATTAAGCGACGGCGACAGCTTACGCATTTTTATCCGGCTAGGCGGCTGCGGCAGCGTACATCCCGGCTTATCGCTTGGAATCGCAAAGGAGGAGCCGCGGAATCCCGGGCTCATCCAGCAAACGGAAGGCATTACTTTCTTCATGGAAGAAGACAATGTCTGGTACGTGGACAACAAGGAACTGCGCATCTCCTTCGACGATCGTTACGAAGAGATCAAGATGGAAGTGGTTTAATAAATTTAGATTGATGATCCATAAGAGGGCATTAAGATTTCGAATGCTCTTGATCGTACTCCGCAGCGAGCTCATCCATCGATTTGATCTTGCCGTGAGGGCGTTGGGAATGCTTCCGCTGATGCCAAGCGTTCTCTCTGCGCCGTTTGGACGTAGTCATGGTCATCCACCTCCCTTCCTCCGTTATAATGGCGAAAAGCTCCCCTTCTCATGCGTCCGAACGCCGGGAAGGGGAGCTTTCTATTTTTCCAATTGCCTTGATGCGGTTACACGCCGGAATAGGCCATAAATCCGCCGTCGACCGGAATCGTTGTTCCCGTCACAAAGCCGGAAGTCGTATCGTCCACCAGCCACAGCAGCGCGCCGAGCAGATCCTCCGGCTTGCCGAAGCGGCGCATTGGCGTATGCGAAATGATTTTATCGGAGCGCGGGGTGAGCGAGCCGTCTTCGTTCGTAAGCAGCTTGCGGTTCTGCTCTGTCAGGAAGAAGCCCGGCGCAATCGCGTTGACGCGAATGCCGGCATCGGCCATATGAACCGCCAGCCACTGCGTAAAATTATCGACAGCCGCTTTGGCTGCGCTGTAGGCGGGCACCTTCGTCATCGGGGAAGGCGCGCTCATCGAAGAGATATTAATAATGACCGGGTTGTCGCGATCCAGCATTTGCGCGGCAAAGATTTGCGAAGGAATGAGCGTGCCGACGAAATTCAAATCCAGCACATTACGGAAGCCCGAAATGCTCAGATCAAAAAAGCTGGTCACGCCTTCCGCCGTCCGGTCCTCCGGTTTATAGGTTTCATTCGTCGTATTGGCGCTTGGGTGGTTGCCGCCGGCTCCATTAATGAGAATATCGCATGGTCCGAGCTTCTCAAGCACGATGCGGCTGGCCTCCCGCGTACTCTCTGCATCGGTCACGTCGCATGCGACGCCGATGGCGGTGCCGCCGGCCGCGTTAATCTCATCCGCGACGGCTTCATTCTTCGCAAGCGTACGGCCTAGAATGGCGACCTTCACGCCTTGGCGCGCAAGCTCGACCGCCATCGCGCGGCAGAGCACGCCGGCTCCTCCCGTAACGACCGCTACCTTTCCTTTCAAAGCTTCATGGATCGGTAATCGAAGCTGCTCACTCATGCGCGATTGACTCCTTCCTTGCCATTTTTGGCGTATTCGAATCCATCCCATAACCCCCACAGATGCATAATCCCTAATGCGCGGTCGTACAAGCCGTAGCCCGGCCGGCATTTCTCGTCCCAAATATGGCGGCCATGGTCGGGTCTTGCGTAGCCAGTGAAGCCGATATCATGGTAAGCCTTGACGATGCCGGCGATGTCCACCGACCCGTCCTGCGTCCGATGGGAGCTTTCGATAAAATCGCCGTTGTCATAACGCCGAACGTTACGAATGTGAGCGAACGGAATCCGGTCTTTAAATTCATGGATCATCGCGATGATGTCATTGTCCGGGTTCGCGCCCAAGGAGCCGCTGCACAGCGTAATGCCGTTAGCCGGATGGTCGTACAGCTTCAAGAACCGTCTGAAATTGTCTTGGCAAGTCATGATGCGCGGAAGGCCGAAGATCGACCATGGCGGA
The DNA here is from genome assembly GCF_003583765.1 of Paenibacillus nanensis. Lineage (GTDB taxonomy): Bacteria > Bacillota > Bacilli > Paenibacillales > Paenibacillaceae > Pristimantibacillus > Pristimantibacillus nanensis. Next base: position 46,547 of record NZ_QXQA01000013.1, on the reverse strand, counting down.
TCGTCAGGATGGATGGCCATCCGAATGCCGTTCTCCGCCGCTACCGGGATGATTTCCTGCAAGAAATAAGCGAGATTGTTCCAGAGATGCTCTTCCGTTACGCCCTGGTAAGCCTCGAACAGCTTCGTCAGATGCTGCAGCCTCTCCGGCTCCCAGCCCGGCATCGTCAGCGCGGAGTTGGCGTTAATCTGCCGTACAAGTTCGAAAGGATCCGTATCGGCGATGCGGCTGTGCTCATAGAACAGAGCGGTTGAGCCGTCCTCCATTTCCTTATGCAGATCCGTTCTTAACCAATCGAAAATCGGCATGAAATTGTAGCAGATCACTTTGACGCCGACCTTGCCGAGCTTTTCAATCGTCCGTTTATAATTTTCGATATATTGCTCGCGCGAGGGAAGACCAAGCTTAATGTCTTCATGGACGTTAACGCTTTCAACGACGTCGATATGGAGGCCTGCCGCGTCGGCTTGAGCCTTTACCTCGACAATTTTGTCCATCGGCCATTCTTCGCCGGCAGGAACGTCGTGCAGGGACCAAACAATGCCCTCCGTGCCGGGTATTTGCTTAATGTAGCGAAGCGGGACCGTATCGTTGCCTTCGCCGAACCAGCGGAATGTCATTTTCATAAAATACAAGCCTCCTCAATAATCTGCCAAGGCTCTAGGCGGACAGCCTCGTAAGCGTTGCCTAGCCTCAGTCTTTATAATAGTGGGGATATTGTTCTTTCAATACGGCTTGATCGGTTATGTTCAGGGTCAAATGATGTTTCATGATGCGCCGGCCTTTCTCGGCGTCCCTGGCTATAATTGCGTCCGCCATCTCGCGGTGCTGCTCGTAGAGATGCTGCCAGTTATGATCGGCTGCGAGCTTAAGCCTGCGGCTGCGGTTCAGGTGGACGGTTAGCTGGCTAAGCGCGTTCCACGTATAGCTCTTACCGCAGCCTTCGAACAAAATGCGATGATAGCTCTGATCGAGCTCGAACATGGCGTCTTCGTCTTCGAGCCGTATGCTGACCTGCTGCTGCGCAAGATTCATCTCCAGCTGCCGCAGCGCGTCAGCTGGAAATTCGGTGCAAGCCAGTTCAATGACCGCGCATTCCAGATGCTCGCGCATAAACCGGGCTTCCTCTACCAGCGCGGTATCGATAAGCGAGACGAAGGTGCCTCGCTGGGGGAGCACTTGAACGAGTCCTTCCTGCGCCAATCTCATAAAGCTTTCTCTTACCGGCGTCCGGCTGACCTGGAATTGCTGAGACGTCTCGTTCTCCGAAAGCGGAGTGCCGGGCGGCAGCTCAAGGCTTAAAATCTTCTCCCGAAGCGACATATAGACGGCATCCCTTGTTGAAACGGCACCTTGACGGCGGCGTATTCCATTCACGCGTGTTCCTCCTTTCGTGATGTAATCGTATTCCACTTCTTACTGCCATACTACCATACAAGTATACAAGGCGAAAAGTGGAAGTTGCCGCAGCTCGTCATTCCTACTATGATAGGGACTATCCGATCTAAATATTTTGGTATAAAATCTAAAGTTTATTGGGTATTTTGTGCAATCGGCTGAGGTCTATAATGAAATGAAAACGATTTCAAATTTTGGGTGAATTTAACCGCAACGAACGTCGGAGCGCGAAAACGACCGGCTGGAGCTTAATAAGGGGGTTAATCCATGCACAAGGTTCTCCTTGTTGATGATGAAGTATTCGTAAGAAAAGGCTTATGCAATCTTATAGAATGGGAGGAGCTGGGGTTTGTAGTCGCAGGTGAAGCGGAGAACGGCGAGGATGCGCTGAAGCAAATCATCGATATGCAGCCCGACCTGGTCATTACGGACATTCGTATGCCGCTTATGGATGGGCTTGAGCTCATTCGCCGGGCAGTGGAAATTCCGGGTCTGGATCCTTCCTTTATATTAATTAGCGGCTATAATGACTTTGCTTACGCGAAGCAGGCGATTCAGTTTGGAGTGCTCGACTATATTTTAAAGCCGATAGACGACGCAGAGCTTCGTTCAACGCTTCAAAAGCTGGCGTGCACCCTTAGCCGGAAGAAGCTGACACAAAATGCGAGGGAACAGCAGCTGGCCGATTCGGTGATGGAGGCGCTCATTCACGGCACAGCGGACGAGGATGCCGTCGCGGCCGTTGCGTCGGCATTAGACGTGAAAATGGACGGAGAATATTGTTATGTCGTTATCGAGGTCTATGATCGGGCGGTCGGCTATAAAGAAATCGCGGCCGCGGTAAAGGCGGTGTGCAAGGCGAACTGCGATACGGAAAATGATGCGCGCATGCCGCGTGACACGGATCGGTTTGTGCCTGTCTACGAACAGAGCGACGGCCGCTACGGACTTCTGCTTGCCTTACCGCCGGCGCAAGCAGGCGCCGGACTGACGAGGTCAGCGGCGGATCAGCTGCTGGATGACCGCTTGGGCGGCTTGGCGAAGGGGCTGACGCAAGCGCTTGGCACGCCGGTAGCGTTGTTCGCCGGGTTGACGGTGAACGGCCTATTCAATATTAGGCGTTCCTACCAGACTGCCGCAGAAACCGTAAAACACAAATATGCGGAGGAACAAAGACCGTATATCCACTATAAAGAAATCAGCGGCAAACCGCTCCACGAAAGGATGCTAAGCGATGCGTTCTATGACCGGCTTATGGAACAGCTTGAGGAGAATAACGCGGAGGGCTGCAGGGATGCGGTCCGCTCGATGTTCGACTCCTTCCGCAAGGACCGGCTTGACCCAAGCGCCGTTTGGAGCGCTATTCATCGCGGTATGATAGCGATTATACGCGTTATCCAGGAGATGGATGGCAATGCCCAGCAGCTCGCCTCCTTCCAGGCCGTCAAGGATTGGGAGCACCGCAGCATGGGGGCGAGGGAGCTTGAAGAGCTGTTCCAAGGCTTTGTAGCCGAAGCAGCGGAATGCATTAGTCTTCTTCGGCAGGAGCAATCGAAGGGCGGCATTGAAAAGATCCGCAAATATATCGAAACGAATTATTCGGACAATATCAGCTTGAAGACGATCGCCGCGCACTTCTATATGAACCCGGTTTATCTCGGGCAGCTGTTCCGGAAGACGTACGGCGTATATTTCAACGATTTCCTTCTCTCGCTCCGGATGGGGGAGGCGAAAAAGCTGCTGCGTCTAACGGATATGCGCATGTACGAAATCGCAAGCAAGGTCGGCTTCCAGAACGCCGATTACTTCGTCGCGCAGTTCGTGAAGCAGGAAGGCATGACGCCTAAGGAATACCGCAACAAGCTGATCCAAAAAGCATAATTCGGCAGAAAGACGTGGCGAAAAGCGGAGGAATATACGGATGATTAATTTTAGCTTCAACGATATTAGGCTCCGGAACAAGCTGCTGATTATGTATGTATTGTCGGTTCTAATTCCGATCGTGCTGACAAACGTCATTTTCTATCATGTAACGGCAACCAATATAAAAAATCAAAAAATACGAGACGCCAATTTTGCTTTGGAGAAAACGATCGGCGAGCTGCAGACGGTTTTTGATGAAGCGGTCGGCATTTCGTATCATTTTTATTTGGAATTCGGCTTCAACGAAATTATGAATCGAACGTACGATACGCCAATCTCCTATATCGAGGCGTATGAAGCGTATTTGCGCGGGCCGCTGTCCATTTACAGCCAGACGTACGATGCCGTCGGCAAGCTGACCATTTACACAAGCAATGATACGATACTGACTTCCGGCAATATCGAGCGGTTAACCGAGGATGTCATGCGCGAGCCGTGGTACCGGAGCTTCAATGAGGCGCATCTGAAGCACCCGACCGTCTATTTCAACAAAGGCTCCTTCAGCATGATTCAGGCGCTTAACCACTACGATCCCGAATCGCCCTATACCCACATTCTGAAGATCGATTTGAATAGGGACGAAATGAGCACGTTGTTTCAGCACTCCCCGTTTGACGGTCAGCTTTACTTGACCGGTCCGGACAATCGAATCGCCTTCAGCACCGATCCATTCACCTTCCTTAGCGAGGAAGAAGCGGACTATGCTTCCATTCCGATATCGGAGGACATGATTCCTTTCGAGATGACGCTGGCTGAAGAATATATGAGGGGCTGGACCTTACACGGCATTATGAATGAACGGTATGTGCTTGAGGAAGTGCATAAGTCCAGATCGTTCGTGCTGTACCTGGCCATCATCAATTTCGTTCTGCCTACGATCATCATCGCATTGATCTCCAGATCGGTGAACACCCGTCTCGTCCGTATTTTAAAGCATATGAAAAAGGTGAAAAGCGGCACGTTCGAGCCCATTCCGAAAAAGGAAAGCCGCGATGAGATCGGACAATTGACGATGGAGTTCAACCGGATGACGAACCGGATTAAAAGCCTAATCGACGACGTCTATATTGCGGATATCGAAAAGAAGGATTTGGAGCTGAAGCGGAGGCAGACTCAGCTTCGCGCGCTGCACAGCCAGATCAATCCCCATTTCCTGTTCAACGCGCTGGAGACGATTCGAATGCGGAGCTTGATGAAAGGCGAGAAGGAAACGGCCAAAATCATTATGGATATGTCCAAAATATTTCGCAAGTCGATTACCTGGGGACAGGATTGGGTATCGATAAAAGATGAAATCGAGCTGATTGTATGCTTTCTCGAAATTCAAAAATACCGGTTTGGGGACAAGCTCGAGTATACGATTCATGTTGACGAAGAGCTGCGGGAGCTGACGATCCCGAAAATGACGTTCCTGCCTTTTGTCGAAAACGCAAGCATACACGGCATAGAGAAGTCGCCTTTCAAAGGGCTGATTACCATCGATATTTCACAGTCGGGAGACGATCTTGTATTCCGCTTGACCGATAACGGCATCGGCATGGATGCGGGCAAACGAGAGGACATTCTAGGTTATTTGCAGCAGGAAGAAGAAGAGGGCAGGGACAATGTCGGGATGAAAAACGCGTATGCCAGACTGCGGATGTGCTATAAGGAAGAGTTCCATTTCTCCCTGGAAAGCGAGCCCGGAGCGGGCACGAAAGTTGAAATTCGATTGCCTATGATTTACTAAGGACGAACTATAGATTGATGGGTAACGAAAGAAAACGTTTTCGCTTTATAATGAAAGTGCTTACAACAAAAAGCGACAAATGATTAAGGGGGCATATCTGTATGGGTAAAAAGAAGCTGGTTACCATCGCGATGTCGCTGTTTATAGCAGCATCGGCGCTGGCTGGCTGCAGCGGCGGCAATTCGAACAAGAACAACGAAACGTCTGCGTCGCAAGCGCCTGCAAGCAGTGATCAGCCGGCGTCGGTTGAGCCTGTAACCTTCACGTACTTCAACTTCCAATCTAGAGGCAAAGATGTCATGGCAAGCGAGACAACGATCGGTAAGATCCTGCAAGAGCAAACCGGCGTTGATTGGAAAATGGAATACCTGGTTGGCGAAGAAGATACGAAAGCAGGCGTTATGATCGCTTCCGGCGACTACCCGGATGTTATCGCGCCTGAAGGCCAAATAGACAAGCTTCTGGACGCTGGCGCATTTATGCCGCTGGACGATTTGATTGAGCAATACGGACCAAACATTAAGCGCGTATACGGACCTTACTTCGACAAGTTCCGTCAAGCAGACGGCAAAATTTACTTCCTGCCCTATTCCGCGGACCAAGGCTATATCGGCGATCCGAATATTAGCCAAGGCGCGTTCTGGATGCAGCGCTCCGTTCTGAAGGAGTTCGGTTATCCGAAAGTGAAAACGCTTGATCAGTATTTCGATCTGATCAGACAGTACAAAGAGAAGCATCCGCAAGTTGAAGGCAAAGACACGATCGGTTTCGCTGTATTCGCGCCATCCGATACGTTCTACAACATTCAGAACGCGGCGGTGCATCTGGCCGGTTATCCGAACGACGGCGGCGTATACGTGAATATGGATACGCATGAAGCGAAGGTTGTAGCGGGAACGGACGATATTCAGAAGCCTTGGATGAAGGCGCTGAACGAAATTTACGCGGAAGGCTTGTTCGACGCGGAATCGTTCACGATGAACAAAGACCAATTTATGGCGAAGGTCACTTCCGGACGACTGCTCGGCTACTTTGCTTACAACTGGCAAATCGGCGAGGCGACGAACAACCTGAAGACGGCAGGCATTGACGAGAAGCGCTATGCTCCGCTTCCGGTCGTGTTCAACGAAAATATTAAAGACCAGTACGTCGATCCGCCTTCCTTCGTCAATAACCGCGGCGTAGGCATCTCCGTTGACGCGAAGGATCCGGTTCGCATCATCCAGTACTTCGACAATCTGCTGAAAGAAGAAAACCAAATTCTCGTGCAATGGGGCGAGAAAGACGTAACGTACAGCGTTGACGAAAAAGGCCGTTACTTCATGACCGAAGAGCAGCAGAAAAACCGTGACGACACGAACTTTAAGCTGAGCTACGGCTTCCAATACTTCGAATACGGCTGGCCGCGTTACGGCAGCAACTCCTTGCTGGCTGACGGCAACTCCTACGGCGTAGGCAACCAGCCTGAGGTTGCGGCATCTGGCTTCACAGACGGCGATAAAGAATTGCTTGCGGCTTATGATGCAGCAACATTCTCGGATTACTTCTCCGATCCGGATGACCGTCCTTGGTACCCTGCATGGTCCATCAATCTGGGCCAAGGCACGCCGGAGCAAATCTTTACAACGAAGTCCGATGATCTGCAGAAGAAATATCTGCCTAAGATGATCATGGAAGCTCCGGATAAATTCGAAGCGACTTGGGCTGAGTATATGAAGGAGTTCAACAAGCTCGACAAAGCGACTTATGAGAAAACAATGAACGAAATGATTCAGAACCGTATCGCAGGCAAGTGGTAATATAGCATCAATCGGGAGGGCCGGAGATGTCATATTTCCGGCCCTTCCTCTTCCAGATTGGATAGCGGAAAGGAGAAATCGTAGTGGAGAATTATACAGAACCCGTTATTCAAACGTCTCGCGGCCCTAAGGCCGAACCGGCCGGCTTCAAGCTGTTCCTGAAGAGACTGATGCAGCAGCGAGCGCTAGTTCTCATGTCTGTACCCTTCCTACTGTGGCTGTTTATTTTTAAATACGTTCCGCTCTGGGGCTGGTTAACGGCTTTCCAAAATTACAAGCCGTACAAAAAATTTTCCGAGCAGGAATGGATCGGATTTGATCAATTCAACTTTTTGTTTACGGATGAATCCTTCTACAGAATTTTGCGCAATACGTTTGTCATGAGCTCGATCAAGCTCGTGCTCGGGTTTGTTACTGCGATTGTGCTGGCGCTATTGCTGAACGAGCTGCGGAACATTTTTTTCAAAAGAGTCGTGCAGACGATCAGTTATTTGCCGCACTTTATTTCTTGGGTCGTGGCGGCAAGCATCGTCACAACCGTTCTATCGAACGAAGGCATTATTAACGTTCTGTTAATGAAAATCGGCGTGCTCGATTCGCCTATCCTTTGGCTTGCGAAAGGCGAATATTTCTGGGGCATTCTCGGCGGAACCGAAGTATGGAAGGATGTAGGCTGGAATACCATTATTTATTTGGCGGCCATAACGACAATCGATCCTTCCCAATACGAGGCTGCCGAAATCGACGGCGCAAACCGCCTCCAGCGCATGTGGAGCATTACGCTGCCTGGCCTCAAGCCGGTGATCGTCGTACTGTTAATTATGAACTTAGGGTATATTCTGGAGGCCGGCTTCGAGCCGCAGTATCTGCTGGGCAACGGCATGACGTCCGATTACTCCGATAACCTTGAAATATTCGTGTTGAAATACGGCATCGAAGAGAGCAATTTCTCGCTCGCAACGGCCGCAGGTATGTTCAAGACAGTCGTAAGCTGCGTCTTCCTGATCTCCGCCAACTCGATCGCGAAGAAGCTCGGCGAGAGCAGACTATATTAACCGCAGCTTGCAAGAGCGCTAGGATAGGAGGAACTTTCGATGAGCAACATCAGCGCATCCCGGAGTCGGTACAACAGCTGGGGCGACCGTATTTTTGACACGCTTAATGTGATCTTTATGCTTTGTCTTGTTGTCGTGACGCTGTATCCGTTCCTGAACATGGCGGCGGTTTCGCTCAACGACGCGAATGACGCGGTGAGAGGCGGCATCCATATTTGGCCGCGCATGTTCACCTGGGAAAACTATAAATTCGTATTTAATGAAGCGACCATCTTCCACTCCATGTTCGTATCCGCGTCGCGCGCCATTGTCGGCACCATCGTGTCGGTATTCTGTACGGCGATGCTGGCCTATACGCTAAGCCGTCAGGAATTCGTGCTTCGCAAGTTTATTACCATTACGTTTATCCTGACCATGTACATCAGCGGCGGACTCATTCCGGGTTTCCTGCTCATTCGCGACCTGAACCTGCTGAATACGTTTGCGGTTTATATTATTCCAGGCATTATCAGCGTATTTAACATGATCGTTATCCGCTCCTTCATTGAAGGACTGCCGGAGGGCATTCTGGAATCGGCGCGGATCGACGGCGCGGGCGAATTCGCAACGTTCATACGGATCATATTGCCGCTGACGGTTCCGGCGCTTGCGACTGTCTCGCTGTTCGTTGCGGTAGGCCAATGGAACTCTTGGTTTGACGTCTTTCTTTATAACTCATCCAATATCAATCTGAGCACGCTGCAGTATGAGCTGATGAAAATTTTGCAGACGACGAATACGGCCAGCAGCTCGCAGTCTGCTGCAGACGCTTTCGCCGGCGCGATGGGCGGGGTAACGGCGGTGACGCCGACGTCGATCCGCGCGACGATGACGATTGTGGCGAGCTTGCCGATCATTTTGGTTTACCCGTTCTTGCAGAAATATTTTGTTAAAGGAATGACGGTAGGCGGCGTAAAAGGTTAAACCCCATAAAGAACATGCGCGGCTTGGTTCGTCGAATCAGGCCGCCTATGTTCTTTTTTACTAAGAATATGAATCTATTCGTATAAAACGGAGGTGCGGACATGAGCAGCAGAGGGTATAAAGCTTGGCTTCACTACGAGGGTCAATTATCAAATAAAGGTTTAGCGAAATGGGCGGATTGCTTCCGCTCAATTATTTGCATCCCGGGCGAAAGAGGCGGCGTGCTGAACACCGCAATCGGCGAGCTCGCGTCCGGTATCGAGGCGCTGACGGGGAACAAGCCGGAGGTGACCGATGCGGCTTCCGCTGTGGACCGCAAACGATGTATTGCGGCCGGTATCATCGGCGCGATGCCGCTGGATGGCCTCGCCATATCTCTAGCAGAGGCAGAGCAGCTTCCGGATGAAGGGTTTATTATCCGGACGATTGACAACGGCGATTTGTGTTCGATCGCGATCGCGGGCCGCTCCGAACGCGGGCTTATGTACGGAGTTTTTCATTTCTTGCGGCTGCTTCAGACAGAGGGCATCGGAGAGAACGGCTTCAACGTGGTCGAACAGCCGGCCTTCCGCCTTCGCATGCTGAACCAATGGGACAATATGGACGGAAGCGTGGAGCGCGGTTATGCCGGCCGATCGATTTTTTACCGGAATTACGAGCTGCTTGCCCGCTCGCCGCGAATCAAGGATTATGCGCGTCTTCTCGCGTCGGTCGGAATTAACGGCATTGCGATCAATAACGTGAACGTTCACCGCCAAGAGACGAAGCTAATTACGGAGCGTTACTTGCCGGATGTCGCGCGGGTCGCGGATACGTTCCGGGCGTATGGCATTCGCCTGTACCTTAGCGTAAACTTTGCGGGTCCTCTTGAGCTTGGCGAGCTGGATACGGCCGATCCGCTGGATCCACGCGTACAGGCATGGTGGAAGGAAAGGGCGAATGAGGTCTACAGCTACGTCCCGGATTTCGGCGGCTTCCTCGTGAAGGCGGATTCGGAGAACCGGCCGGGTCCGTTCACCTACGGCCGCGACCATGCGGACGGCGCCAATATGCTGGCGGACGCGCTCGCGCCATACGGGGGAATCGTGCTGTGGCGCTGCTTCGTCTATAACTGCCAGCAGGATTGGAGAGACCGGTCGACGGATCGCGCCAAAGCGGCGTATGACCATTTCAGACCGCTCGATGGAAGGTTTCGAGATAACGTTATTTTGCAGATTAAGAACGGCCCGATGGACTTCCAGGTAAGGGAGCCCGTATCGCCGCTTTTCGGCGCGATGCCGAATACGAATCATATGATGGAGTTCCAAGTGACGCAGGAATATACCGGCCAGCAGCGGCATGTCTGCTTTCTTGTCCCGCAATGGAAGGAAGTGCTGGATTTCGACACCCGCCTGAAGGGCGAAGGCACGCGGGTGAAGGATCTCGCAGCCGGCAAAGTTCATCCGTATACGCATTGCGGTGTAACGGCTGTATCCAACATCGGGGATGACGACAACTGGACCGGCCACCACCTCGCGCAGTCCAATTTGTACGGTTACGGCCGATTGATGTGGAATCCGGACCTGGAAGCGGAGGCGATCGCGGAGGAATGGACCCGGCAGACGTTCGGCGGCGATGCGGCGGTCGTTGAGACGATTACCGGCTGGCTCATGGAATCCTGGGGCACGTATGAGAGCTATACCGCCCCGCTTGGCGTCGGCTGGATGGTGACGCCGCATTACCATTACGGACCCGATGTCGACGGCTATGAATACTCGAAGTGGGGGACGTACCACTTTGCCGATTGGAAAGGGATCGGCGTCGACCGGACCCAAGCGACAGGCACGGGCTACACCGCCCAATATGAAGCGGAGAATGCCAGGGTATACGAAAATTTGGCGACCTGCCCGGACGAACTGCTGTTGTTCTTCCATCACGTCCCTTATATTCATAAGCTTCATTCGGGGAAAACCGTCATTCAACATATTTACGACACCCATTTCGAAGGCGTTCAGAGGGTGGAAGCGCAGCTCGCTTCTTGGCTTTCGCTGGAAGGCAAAATCGACGAGGAACGCTTCCGCCATGTAACCGGCAGGGCGAAGGAACAGCTGGAGAACGCCAAGCTGTGGCGGGATGTCATTAACACGTATTTCTACCGGAAGTCGGGCATCTCGGACGAGCAAGGGCGGACGATTTATTAAATTTTAGACAATGGAGGAGATCAGTTCATGAGTAATCAACATGCCAATCGGTCGTCGTTTGTGTCGCTTGCAGAGACTTATCGGGGAATGTTCGATATCGGCGCGGCAATCAACGCATCGACGCTGGAGTCAAGCAAAGGGCTGCTTCAGACGCATTACAACAGTATAACGGCGGAGAACGATATGAAATTTGAGCGTATACACCCTGAACCGGGGGTGTATACGTTCGAGATCGCTGACCGCATTGCGCAATTTGCCTCGGATAACGGAATGAAAATGCGCGGCCATACGCTTGTCTGGCATAACCAGACGCCGGCATGGGTGTTTAAAGGCGCTGACGGAAATCCGGTAAGCCGCGAGGAGCTTCTGCAGACGATGAAAGAGCATATCGATACCGTCGCCGGCCGCTACAAGGGGCGCGTCTACTGCTGGGATGTCGTGAACGAGGTGATCGAGGATAAAGCGGATGTATGGCTTAGGCAGTCGCCATGGCTGGACAATATCGGCGAAGATTTCATCGGGAAAGCATTCGAGTTCGCCCACGCCGCGGACCCGAGCGCTCAGCTGTTCTATAACGACTACAACGAATGCCAGCCGGAGAAAAGGGATAAGATCATGCGTCTCCTGAAAGGGCTGCTCGACAAAGGGGTACCTGTACATGGAATGGGCCTGCAGGCGCATTGGAATTTGGCGGGGCCGTCCTTAGAGGAAATCCGGCAGGCGATCGAAAGCTACGCCTCGCTTGGGCTGCGCCTGCATATTACGGAGCTGGACATTTCCGTCTTCGGGTTTGACGATAAGCGAACGGATCTGACAGAGCCGACTTCGGAAATGATGGAGCTGCAGGCGGAACGGTATGACAACGTATTCGCCTTGTTCCGGGAATACCGCGACGTCATTGATTCGGTGACGTTCTGGGGCGCGGCTGATGACTATACCTGGCTGCATGATTTCCCCGTGCGCGGAAGAAGGAACTGGCCGCTCGTATTCGATCGTTCGCATCAGCCGAAAGCATCCTTCCATCGCATTACGCAATTGTAATCGCTCGAACTTCCTCATGAATCGGCATGAATCCAGACTCTAGCTGCGGCTGCTCCTGCTTGGACATCCGCGGCTAGAGGGATTATGATGCCGGGCCTGCCGTTCACGTTTTTGTCACACCTCCTAATATCTTCCTTGAAGCGCTTAATTCTTAGTTGACGGAGGTAGAAGCGCATGGCATAATAAACATGCTGATGATAATCATTATCATTGAGAATGACCGCGGTAAAATGATAATGAAAGGATTCTTATTTTTTTTGATTTTTATTGAGAATGATTATCTTTTCTAGTGGACTGCGGAATCCAAGATTCGAGGTTGAGACATGAAGATATGGATGCTGGTTATCGCGCTTGCGGTCTTGTCGGTCGTATCGCTGTTTATCGGAGTGAAGGATATATCGCCGCTGGATCTGTTCAGCTTAACGCCGGAGCAGTGGCAGGTGCTAAGCATCAGCCGGATTCCAAGACTGGTGAGCATCCTGATCGCGGCTGTCAGCATGAGCATTTCCGGACTGATCATGCAGCAGCTCAGCCGAAACAAGTTCGTCTCTCCGACGACGGCAGGTACGGATGACGCCGCCAAGCTTGGCATACTTGTGTCTCTGCTCGTCTTCACTTCCGCGACGACGATGGAGAAGATGCTGATCGCGTTTGCGTTCGCGATGGCGGGAACTTACGTATTTATGAAGTTTCTTGACCGCCTGAAGTTCAAAGACACGATTTTTATCCCGCTGGTCGGACTGATGTTCGGCAATGTGATCAACGCGGCGACCACTTTTTTTGCCTACAAGAACGATTTGATTCAGAACATAACGGCGTGGCTTCAAGGCAGCTTCTCGTCGGTCATGTCCGGCCGCTATGAGCTTCTCTATGTCAGCCTTCCGCTGCTGATTATCGCATACTTGTATGCCAATAAATTTACCATTGCGGGCATGGGCGAGGAGTTCGCGGTTAATCTCGGCATGAACCATAGGCTGGTCGTCAATATCGGATTAACGATCGTCGCGCTCGTATCGGTTGTTGTGATTTTGACCATCGGCACGATTCCGTTCCTCGGTCTCATTATTCCGAACATCGTGACCTTATACGTCGGCGATAATTTGCGGAAAAGCTTGATTCATACGGCTGTGCTCGGAGCGGTGTTTGTGCTCGTGTGCGATATATTGGGCAGGCTGATCATTTATCCGTATGAGGTGCCGATTGGACTTACGGTCGGCGTGATCGGCAGTATCGTATTCCTGTTCCTGCTCATGAGGAGAAAAGCCTATGAAGCTTAAACTTACATTGCTAGCCGTCGCCGCCGCCCTTGTCATAGCCGCATTTTTGTTCATTGATCTGCCGCATAACTGGGATTACGCGCTGCCTCGCAGATTCAAGAAGGTGCTCGCCATCACGTTAACCGGCGGGGCCATCGCCTATGCGACGCTGATTTTCCAGACGATGACGAACAACCGGATACTTACGCCGAATGTCATCGGGCTGGACTCGCTTTACATGCTTATTCAAACTTTTGTTATTTTCGCGTTCGGAGTCGTTAGTTTGCCGAGCACGAATCAGGGCGTCAATTTCACGCTGACTGTCGGCATCATGATGCTGTTCGTCGGCCTCCTCTACAAGCTGATTTTTAAACGGGAAGGCAATAACCTGTTTTTCCTGCTGCTTATCGGTCTCGTCATGGGTACGATGTTCGGCAGCATGTCGACCTTCATGCAGGTGCTTATCGATCCGAATGATTTCTTAATCGTCCAGGGCAAAATGTTCGCCAGCTTCAATAACGTGAACGAAGACCTGCTGCTCATTTCCGTCCTGATTCTGGCGGCTGTCGCCTTGTACGCGATGCGGTTCTCCAAGTATTTGGATGCTTTATCGCTTGGCAAAGAGCATGCGGTTAACCTCGGCATCCCTTATAACTTCGTCGTCAAAAACCTGCTGGTCATCGTCGCGATTCTGATTGCGGTTTCGACGGCGCTGGTTGGACCGATTACGTTCCTGGGGCTGCTTGTCGTTAATCTCGCTTATCAATTCATGCGGACATACCGTCACCGCATCCTGATTCCAGGCGCGATGCTGATCAGCATCATTGCCCTCGTCGGCGGGCAATTGATCGTGGAGCGCGTGTTCACCTTCGAAACGACGGTAAGCGTCATTATCAACTTTATCGGCGGAGCGTATTTCTTATATCTGCTTCTAAGGGAGAGTAAAGCATGATCGAAGTCAAAGAGGTATCCAAAGCCTACGGCGGCAAGCCGGTTATCGAGAATGTCTCGCTAAAAATTCGGGAGGGCTGCATCACTTCCTTCATCGGGCCGAATGGAGCGGGTAAAAGCACGCTGCTTTCGATGATGAGCAGGCTTCTTCAGAAGGATAGCGGCGAGGTGCTGGTGGACGGAAAGGACATTTCGCAGTGGAAAAGCACGGAGCTTGCCAAAAAAATTTCGATATTGAAGCAATCCAATCATATCAATCTGCGTCTGACGGTCAGAGAGCTGGTCAGCTTCGGACGCTTTCCCTATTCGCAAGGCAAGCTGACCAAGGAGGATTGGGAGAAGGTCGACGAGGCGATCGCTTATATGGACCTGACCGACATCCAGCATAAATTTCTGGATCAGCTGAGCGGCGGTCAGAACCAGAGGGCGTTCATCGCGATGGTCATCGCGCAGAACACGGAGTACATTTTTTTGGATGAGCCGCTCAACAACTTGGATATGAAGCATTCCGTGCAAATTATGAAGGTGCTTCGCAGACTGGTAGAGGAGCTGGGCAAAACGGTTATTCTCGTCATTCACGATATCAACTTTGCCTCTTGCTACTCGGACTATATCGTGGCGTTGAAGGATGGCAGGATCGTCAGGGAAGGCTCAACCGAAACGATCATCGACAGCGACGTGCTGGAACATATTTACGATATGGACATTCCGATCGAGCTGGTGAACGGCAACCGCATCGGCGTCTATTTCAAATAAGCTTATATACTTATAAGGAGTGGGGTAGAAATGAAAAAAAAGTTCAGCTTTACCGTTATTATTCTTATGTTTGCTATGGTACTCGCCGCATGCGGCGGCAATAACGGCGGTAACAATAATACGAGCGGAGCGGGGAACGCATCCAGCTCGCCGTCTCCATCACCGTCGGCAGAGGCGCCTGCGGAATCGGCCGCTCCGGCGGAGCTGACAGTGAAGCATGAGCTTGGCGAGACGAAGGTTAAAACAAACCCAAGCAAGGTCGTCGTATTCGACTACGGCTCCCTGGATACGCTGGATAAGCTGGGCGTTGAAGTTGCAGCCGTTCCACAAGCCAATGTTCCCGCTTATCTTGAGAAGTACAAAGATGCGAAGTATGTAAACGCGGGCACGCTGCAGGAGCCCGATTTCGAAACGATCGACGGAATGGAGCCGGACCTCATTATTATTTCCGGCCGTCAGTCCGCTCATTACGAAGCTTTGTCCGAAATTGCGCCGACGATTTATATGGGCGTCGACACAACGAACTACATGGAGTCATTCAAAACAAACGTAAAGACGTTAGCCGAAATTTTCGGCAAACAAGCGGAAGCGGAAGCGGCGCTCGCTGAAGTCGAAGCCTCCATCAAAGCGGTTAATGAACGCGCGGCTGCAGGCGGAAAGAAAGGTCTGATTATCCTGCACAACGAAGGCAAAATCAGCGCTTTCGGTCCGGGCTCGCGCTTCGGCATCATCCATGATGTGCTCGGCGTAGCGCCAGCTGATCCTAGCATTAAAGTGGACACACACGGCAACGAAATCTCGTTCGAGTTTGTAGCGGAGAAAAATCCGGATTATCTGTTTGTCGTGGACCGCAGCGCGGTAGTCGGCGGCAGTGCGGGAGCGAAAGCGTCTGTTGAAAACGATTTGGTCAAAAATACGAATGCGTTTAAAGAAGGCGGCATCGTTTATCTTGATCCGCAATACTGGTATCTGTCCGGCGGCGGACTTGTATCGGTAGCGGAGATGGTAAGCGAAATTGATGCGGCAGTAAGAGAATAAGGTTTGAAGAGCTGTTTCTGCGGCGATTAGCGGCGGAGCAGCTCTTTTTTTGCGGCCATTTCATCCCGTTCCGCCTTTATGGCGATCGTCCGCATGTAACGGCGCGCCGCAGGGAACACTGACTGAACATGATTATGTTACGTATGAATGCTTTCGAAGTATTTTTGCTGACGCAAAAATTTAAGGAGGTCATTATTTATGCCTAATCGAGGTTTGACGACGGCGCTTGTAGCGGTAGCGGCCGCACAGCTGTTAAAGGTGCCTTGGCATTACCGGAAAACGGGAAAATGGGATTACCGGAAAATAGTCGGTTCGGGCGGCATGCCGAGCTCGCATTCAAGCGGGGTTACCGCGCTTGCGACGTATACGGCGACAAAGTTCGGCATCCGTACGCCGGAGTTTGCGATTGCCTCCATGCTGGGTATTGTCGTGATGTACGACGCTATGAACATTCGCCGGCACGCGGGAGAAATTGCAATCCAAGTCAACGATTTGGATGCCGATGTGGAACGGCTCGCCGGCCATCATCCGGGCATATACCATAAGCGCCGAAAGGAGAAGCTGAAGGAATCGCTGGGCCATCAGCCGGGCGAGGTTGCGGCCGGCGCGCTGCTCGGCGCTTGCATTGGACTACTCGGAGCGCTCACTTCAAAATAAAAGGAACCCGGCAGGCTTGAAGCTTGCCGGGTTATTTTTTATGGAAAGGGAACCGAACCTTACACCCCTGTAAGATAACTGAAAGAATAATCGATAGTTAAAGCGCGGCAGGCGGCGGTATGCTAGTAATAGATCCAATGAAAGAAACGGAGAGGAGATTTTACGTATGCTGCATGTCAAACAGGTGAGCAAAGTCTATGAAGGAAAAGTCACATATAACGCTTTAACGGATATCGATTTAACGATTCAACAGGGTGAATTTGTTGGTGTAATGGGGCCTTCCGGAAGCGGGAAAACGACGCTGCTTAATATTATCGCAACGATTGACGAACCGACGGCTGGCGATGTTTTGATAAACGGAAACAACCCCCACCGTCTAAAAAAGGAGGAGCTGGCCAAATTTCGCCGCCGCGAGCTCGGCTTCGTTTTTCAGGATTTCAACCTGCTTCATACGTTGACGGTAGAAGAAAATATCGTGCTCCCGCTAACGCTGGATGGCGGCAAAGTGGCGGAAATGAAACAAAAAGCGTATGACATCGCAGGCAAGCTCGGCATAACGGGAATTATGAAAAAGCGGACGTATGAAATTTCCGGCGGACAAGCGCAAAGAACGGCGATTGCCCGAGCGATGATCCATTCGCCTAAGCTGCTTCTTGCCGATGAACCGACCGGGAATTTGGATTCCAAAGCTTCCAAGGATGTGATGGAAATGCTTGAATCCATCAACCGGAACGAGCGGACGACCATGATGCTTGTCACCCATGATGCGCTGGCGGCAAGCTATTGTAACCGGGTCGTATTTATTCAAGACGGAAGGCTGTATACGGAAATTCGTAGAGGAGACAACCGTCAAGCTTTTTTCCAGAAGATTATCGACACACTTGCTTTGTTGGGGGGGCACGCCAATGACCTTTCGTCAATTCGCGTTCAATAACGTCGCCCGAAATAAAAGGCTGTATGCCGCCTATTTCTTAAGCAGCATGTTCACGGTTATGGTTTTTTTCACGTTTTCCATATTCGCTTTTCATCCTGCGCTGAGCGGAGATGATATGAACAGCAGCGTTGCGCAAGGCATGAATATTGCCGCGGGCATTATCTATGTGTTCTCTTTCTTCTTTATCCTTTATTCGATGAGCTCCTTTTTGCAGTCGCGAAAGAAGGAATTCGGGCTGCTGATGATCCATGGGATGTCGATGAAGCAAATCCGCTCCATGGTGTTTCTTGAAAATATGATCATCGGATTTTTTGCTACGCTAGGCGGTATTGTGCTTGGGCTGGTCTTTGCAAAAGCCATATTGCTGCTGGCCGAGAATGTGCTGATTATCGATAACAAGTTAAATTTTTATATCCCGTCACAGGCGGTTGTTCTAACCTTTGTATCCTTTATCGTTTTGTTTTTCTTTATTTCCGTCTTTGTTTCCTTCGTGCTGCGAAGCGGAAAGCTGATCGATTTGCTCAAAGGAGACAAAAAATCAAAAGGGGAACCGAAGGCCAGTTTGTTGTTAACCCTATTAGCGGCCTTATTGCTTGGCGGGGGCTATGCGATTGCGTTCGTCGTGAAGGGGATGCTTGTCATTGCCGCGATGCTGCCCGTGACTGTAATGGTGATTATCGGCACGTATCTGCTTTTTACGCAATTAAGCGTCTTTGTCATCCGGCGGCTAAAGAACAAGGAGTCTTTCTCCTGGCGCCATACCAATATGATTCTGTTCTCCGATCTCTCTTACCGGATGAAAGATAATGCCCGGACGTTCTTTCTTGTGGCCATTATCTCCACTGTTGCGTTTAGCGCAATCGGGACATTATACGGCTTTCAAACCTTTTTGAGCGCAGGCATCGAAAAAGCGAACCCGAACACGTTCACTTATTACGGGGATGAGCAAGAAGAGCAGGATGTTGCGCGGATTAACGCGACGCTGCAGGAAGAACATATGAAGGCGAACAAAGCGCATGCCGAGCTTCACTATTACGATGCAGCGGGCGATTCTGTGCTGATTGTAAAACAATCCGATTACAACCGCTTTGCGGAGCTGATAGGCGAAGAGACGGTTAACGTCAAGGACGGACAAACGTTCCTTGTGAAGTCAGAAGCCTTAACGTTTGGACTGCCAAATAAGCAGCAGAATCGGGCGATTGAACTAGAGTCAGGCGTTGTGCTGGACCAGGAGGAAATCTTGCAATCAAGCGCTTTGCCGTCGTCGGACTATTATATCGTCTCGGACAACGATTACGAGAAGCTTCCCGCCCCGGCTGACATTAAAAGCTACCATGCCTGGCAAGCGACGGAAGGCAAGCAGCATGTTCTCTCGGCCGCGGAAAAGCTGTATCAGCAATTGCCGTATGAGGTGACTTCCGGCGAATATGACATTTACCAATTAAATAAAGGGTATGGACCGATTATGTTTGTCGGATTGTTTATCGGCATCGTCTTTTTCGTCTCGGCCGGAAGCTTCCTTTATTTCCGCCTGTATACGGATGTGGATGGAGATAAACAGAAGTTCAAAATGATTGCGAAGATGGGTCTCAGCGAAAAAGAACTGAAAAAGGTGCTCACCCGGCAAACGGCGATTTTGTTTTTCGCTCCGATTATCGTTGCGCTGATACACGGGGCAGTCGCATTGACGGCGCTATCCCACCTATTCTTCTATAATCTGGCCAAGGAATCCGCGATTGTGCTTGGCGTTTTCCTCCTTATACAAATCATTTATTTTTTCGTTGTACGGCTGTTCTACACGAAGCAGATTCAGGCTGCGGTCCACCTATAGATTACATTCGAAGGGTTTCGGGGGAAGCAAGGCTTGCTCCGGAGCCCTTCATCATTTTGGGAAGGAACACGGATTTGATGGCGCTCGCGAATTCTCTTACAATGGAGATAGATCTAGTAACCGAGGGGGATTCCTATGTCCATTTATGACATCGAGGTCAAAACCATCCAAGGAGAGACGCAGACGCTTGCTTCCTACAAAGGCAAGGTTCTGCTCATCGTCAATACGGCGACGGGCTGCGGATTTGCGCCGCAGTTCAAAGGACTGCAACTGCTGCATGACAAGTACCGCGATCAAGGCTTCGCCGTGCTGGGCTTTCCGTGCTCACAGTTCGCGAATCAGGAGAAGGAGCATGACCGCGATATCGTGCAGGCATGCGAGATTAACTTTGGCGTAAACTTCCCGTTATTTTCGCGCATTAATGTGAACGGCAGCGACGCTCACCCGTTATTTCAATATTTGACGAATGAAGCGCGCGGCGTGCTCGGGTCGAAGTCGATCAAGTGGAACTTTACGAAGTTTCTGGTCGACCGTGAAGGGAATGTGGTGAAGCGTTACGGCTCTACGGAGGAGCCCGAGAAGCTCGAAGAGCCTATAAAAAAGCTGCTTGCGAAGGTATAAGGTGATAGTGGCTTAAAAGGGGGGAATCGGTTTGTTCCGCATCATGCTGGTAGAGGATGACGAGAAAATTCGCGGTATCGTGACCGATACGCTTCGTAAGTGGAAATACGAAGTGTTCGAGGGGACGGATTTCGAACGGGTGCTGGAGGATTTCAAGGAGCACCAGCCTCACTTGGTGCTGCTTGATATTAATTTGCCTGCCTTCGACGGGTATTATTGGTGTCAGCAAATTCGCGCCGTCTCTCATGTGCCGATTATTTTCCTCTCCTCCCGCGATCAGAACATGGATATTATTATGGCAATGAATATGGGCGGCGACGATTATGTGCAGAAGCCGTTCGATTTGTCCGTGCTTGTGGCCAAGATCAGCGCGGTCTTAAGACGCAATTATACGTATCAGGACGATGGGCTGAAGCTGCAGCACCGGGAGCTTGCATTCAATCTCGCGAATTCAACCGTACAGCTGGACGGCGCTGTCGCGGAATTGTCGCGCAACGAATCGATTATTTTGCAGCTGCTCATGCGCAATGCAGGCAAAATCGTATCGCGCGAGGAATTGATGCAGGCGTTATGGCATGACGACCAATTTGTCGATGACAATACGCTTACCGTTAATGTCAATCGTCTTCGCCGGAAAATCGCGGAGATGGGACGGGATGATTTTATCGGGACTCGCAAAGGAATGGGGTACATCGTCGAATGAGATTTTTGCGGTTTCTTGCTTATGAACGGTCTTATTTGTATTTGTGCGCGGCCAGCTATGCGCTTGCAATCGGTATATTTTATGCCGATCCCCGGTCGAAATGGCATTGGGACACGTTTTGGTATGGAGCGGCGCTCTGGATCGGGATGTCGGCTCTTTTTTTTATTTATCGCTATTACCGGACGGAACGCTCCCTCTCTCGTATGGGGGATGAGGATACGGAACCGATGTCGCTGGAGTCGGAAGGCTACCGGAAGGAGCTGCAGAGGAAAGAGACCGCGCATATTCGGGCGATGAATGAAGCGCAGGCTAAGCAGCGGGACACGTATGACTTTATCGTGTCATGGTTTCATGAGATTAAGACGCCGATTGCGGTGCTGCGGCTGCTGCAGCAGACGAAGCTGGATCCGGCAAGCGTCGAGGAGGAGCTGAGCCGCATCGAGCATTATGTCGATATGGCGCTTTATTACGCCAAGCTGGACAGCTTCCATCAGGATTATGCGATCGGCACGCGCGAGCTGGAGCCTATTGTCAGGAAAGTTGTGAAGCAATATGCAAAGGCGTTTATTTCCAAAAAAATAAAAATGTCCATGACGCTTGGCGGCGTTGAGGTGCATACCGATTCGAAGTGGCTTGAATTTATTGTGAGCCAGCTGCTGTCTAACAGCCTCAAGTATACGGAAGAAGAAGGCGAGATTACGATAACGGCAAGCGTAACGGGGAAAGAGAAGCTGCTTACGGTGCGGGATAACGGCGTCGGCATCGAAGCCGCCGATTTGCCTCGCATTTTCAATCGGGGCTTTACCGGAACGAACGGGCGGACAAAGGTGAAATCGACGGGGATGGGCCTGTTTCTTGCGCAGGAGCTTTCCCGGAAGCTGGGGCATTATTTGACGTGCCGATCCTCTCCCGGCAGCTTTACGGAGATGACGATCCATTTCCCGATCAATCATGATCCCTATTTGGACGCGTTAACCGGAAGCGCTAAGGCTTCCGGTTGACGATCCGGCTGTATACGTTGACGGCGGACGAATAAAGCAGAAAGTAAATGAGGAAATAAGCAAGCATCGTTCCTGCGATGATGCCGGTTATATGCTCGTAGCCCTGGACGGATTCGAGGATGTAGGAATCGATAATTAGCCAGCTGTGCAGAAGACCAAGAACAAGCGGCGGAGCAAAAACGAACAGCAGCTGCTTCCGAATCGTGCTCACAATGTGACGGTGCTGGACGCCGATCTTTCGCAATATGCTGTACTGCCGCTGCTCCTCCGTCGCTTCGCGAAGCTGATTGAAATAGATGACGCTCGCAAGCGTGAATAACGCGATAACCGCAAGGAATGCCGCGGAGAACAGCATCAGCGATGAGCCTTCGATTTGTTTGGAATACACATCGGAGAAGGAGGAGTAATACGCGTTCGGATTCGCTTCCTTCACCACGGCATGAACCTGCGCAGACAGCTGCTCCGCGTTGCCTGCATCTTCGATTTCATAAATATGATAGGTACGGACCTCGGCGCCGCCCTGACGAAGGCTGTTATAGACTTCATCCGTTACGACAAGCACGGCTGGTTTCTTGGACATGGACGTGAGAGGATCGCTAGCCCAGCCGAGCAGCGCGTAATCCTTCAGCGCAACTATCGACAATTCGATGGCGTTGCTGCCGCTTTGAATGGGAAAGGCAGGAGCATCGTCTCTGCTATAACTGACGCTCATATCGCGTCCTTGCGACAGCGCGACCGCTTCGTTTCCGCTTAGCTGAACCCGCTCTTCATCTCCTCGAAATTCGATAAATGCCTGGTATACGCTTTGCGGAACCAGCAAAGGCTCCGTTTCGAAATATTCCGCGTTTTCGAACGCGCTCTCCATCCCGGTTCCCGGTGTGACCCTTATGGCCTCCAACGCCCGGTAATCGGTAACGGGATGCTCGGTGGACGACCGGATCAATTGGTCGAGCTCCTTATCTTTGCCGCTCCCTAACGATTCAAACGCAATGTCATTCGGCAAATTAGCAGCCGTCGCGGTAAACTGTACGCTGTAATTGATCGCGACAAATGAAGTGAGCAGAATAAGCGCCGCGCTGAATAACGTAATAAAGCTCAAATTCATGGCGCTGCTGCGCGTGCGGAACCGCAGGGCTGACGTCCACAGCATCTGGTTGCCTTCGAAATAACGCGCTCTCTTCTGCAGACGAAGCAGCATCCAGCCGGTAAATTGGCGGAAAAACAGCCAAGTGCCGGCGATGATGCCAGCGGCAACGAGCGCAAGACTAAGCTGCGCGTGATTCACCCACATATACGAGCCTCTGCCGGCAATGATCAAGCCGTATGCTTCGCCGAGAAGCAGGACGGCAAGCAGCGCAAGCCAAGCCGAGATGCGGGGCGGCTTCTCCATTGCGGCTTTGGCGCGGAAGAGCTCGACGAGCTGCACGCGGCGCGACATCACCAGGTTTTGGACGCTGATGATGACCGCGATCGCGAGAACAACCGCAACCGTAGTTCCGATCGCTTCGATCGGGAAGGATAACGATACGGTCTGGTCATACTCCATCAGCTTCATGAGCAGCATGCCGAACCATTTGGACAGCAGGCCGCCAAGCAGGATGCCGCTGACCAGCGATACGGCGCCTAGCGCAATGGTTTCATAGAACAGCATACGGGTCACTTGACTCTCGCTCATGCCAAGCAGCAGGTAGAGGCCGATTTCTTTTTTTCGCTGCTTCATAAAGAACGAATTGGCGTACAGGATAAAAAATATAATAAATAGAAAGATAGCGGCCGACGCGATCATGACGCCGGTCTGGAAGTTCGCGCTGTTGCGCATTGCGGACAATATATCTTCCTTGAACATTAGCGACGAAAACGTAAAGTGAATGACAACGCCGGCGATCATCGCAAGCAAATAAATGGTATAAATGCGAAAGTTCCGCCTAACGTTTCTGAGCGTCAGCTCCATCAAGCTCATCGGTAAGCCCCCCCAAGCAGGCTTTGCGTCTCCAGGATCCGGTCGAAAAACATTTTCCTCGATTGTTCGCCCGCATACAGCTCATTGACGATGCTGCCATCTCTCAAGAAGATGACGCGCCGACAGTAGCTAGCGGCGTAAGGATCATGCGTGACCATCAATATAGTCGCTCCAAAAGCTTTGTTCAGCTGAGACAGCTCCTCCAGCAGCTCCGTTGCGGAGCGGGAGTCGAGCGCGCCGGTCGGCTCATCCGCAAAGACGACGGCAGGCTTCGTAATGAGCGCTCTGGCGGATGCCGTTCTTTGCTTCTGCCCTCCGGATATTTCGCTCGGGTATTGATCCAGTATCTTCTCAATGTGCAAGGATTGGACGAGAGGCTTCAAGCGATCCTCCATCTCCTGCGTCTTCATCCCTCGAAGCGACAGCGGGAGCAAAATATTTTCCTTCACCGTTAACGTATCAAGCAAATTGTAATCCTGGAAAATAAAGCCCATACGGTCCTGGCGGAATTTCCGAAGCGCTTTTTTGTCCAGATCCAGTAAGGATTGCCCATCCAGCCATACCTCTCCGCCGGATAGTCGGTCGATGGTGGAAAGCACGTTCATGAGCGTCGATTTGCCGGAGCCTGACGGACCCATGATAGCGGTGAATTCCCCGGCGTTTATTGTGAGATCGATGCTTTTGAGCACCTGTGTTTTGCCATAGGTTTTGGTAACTTGGCTTGCGCGTATCATCGCATTCATCTTGTTCTCTCCTTTCTTTTCCTTACTATATATCGATTGCCGGCTTCTATCCATCGAGTTAGCGGTTCGGCAGGTGACGATTCTGTCACTTTGCGTGCGCAGATTTCAAGCCGTGCGTGTCGCTATACATTTTGTGTATAATAAGAATAGTAAACAGATAGGAATGGAGATGCGACAGATGAGCGAGCAGTTGAATGAGAAGGAATTGACCGCATATATCGCCGGCCGCGCAAAGCTGGATCAGAAAGCGATTGAACGCGTGCTGCGGTACGAGCAAGAATATATCGGGAAAGCCAAAGCAGACGAGAACGGGGAAGTCGATATCGACATCGACGACTTGGTGGACTATATACTGAGCAAGCGGGATATCGGGCTTCATGAGCCGCAGGTGGAAGAAATTTTGGAGCTGGAGATGGACTATTTGACGGAGAAAGGATTGGCTGGTTATATCGATTAATTCATCATTATAGGGGGAAACGATATTGGCGCATAAAGAACATAAGAAACTGACATTCACCGAAATAGTAATTCGAGCTGTATTTATAACGATTGGGTCCGTCCTGATGGGCGTAGCCCTAGAGCTGTTCCTTGTTCCGTTTGATGTGATTGACGGCGGCATTGCCGGGGTATCCATTATGTTATCCGCGCTTACGCCTTTGCCGCTTTCCGTGTACTTATTTATCGTTAACGTTCCGTTTCTCATACTCGGCTACAAGCAGCTTGGCAAAACCTTTGCGATTTCCACGTTATACGGCATTACCATTATGTCGATCACGACGGCTCTCCTGCATCATGTGGATGCCTTCCCGGACGATAAGCTGCTGGCGGTTCTGTTCGGGGGGATGATCCTCGGAGCCGGTGTCGGTCTCGTAATCCGGTACGGTGGAGCGCTGGACGGCATCGAAATCGTATCCATTCTCATCTCGAAAAAGCTGCGTATGGCAGTCGGCCAAATTATTATGCTGTTTAATGTCGTCATCTTCCTTATTGCGGGATTTGTGTTTGAATGGTCGTCTGCCATGTATTCGATGGTTACGTATTATATCGCGATTAAAGTCATCGATATCGTTGTAGAAGGTTTAGAAGAATCCAAATCGGTCACGATTATATCGAAGGAATACGAGGAAATCTCCCAATCGATTATGGACCGGCTGGGGCGCAGCACGACGCTGCTTCAAGCGCGCGGAGGGTACTCCGGAGACGAAACGCAGGTCATTTACTGCGTCGTATCCCGTCTCGAGCTGGCTAAATTAAAAAGTATCGTGCATGCTGTCGATGAAAAAGCGTTTATCGCCGTCGAGCATGTGTCCGATGTGATGGGCGGCAATTTCAGCAAAAGCAGCATTCACTAAGGAAAAGGGTTGTCACCGGCCGTGGTTACGGCTTAGGGACAACCCTTTTTTGATGCGCTATGAAACGACGTTTGTTGAAGCATCCGTATGAGCAGACTTTGATAATCCGTTATCCTTCACACCCATTAGGCAGAGCAGGGCCAGGATCATGCCGCCGGACGCGACGGGGAATAAGACCGAGTAGTCGAACAGATCGATCAGTCCGCCCATAAGCGGCGGCGACAAGACTGCGGCTAGGGACGAGGCGATGTAGTAAATCCCCGTTCGTGTTCCGATGCTGCTTTCTTTGCCGAGCGCTACAATAAAAGGATATGAGTTAATGTTGATCAGCGCCCAGAAGACGCCGCCGATCAGCAGGATGACCCGTAGAGCGAGCAGCGATTCTACAAAGGTGACGGATGCGAAGATAATAATCAGTCCGATAATGCCAATCATGATAACCGGCTTTTTCCCAAACCGTCTGCCCAGAAGGCCGCTCGGGATCGCCGCAATAACGAACGCCAGCGAGAAGAAAGCCAGCGAGAAGGAAGCTTGCGATTCCTCCAGCCCAAGGTGGTTTTTGCCGTATAAGGTGAAGAGAGCTTCAACGCCTTGATACGAGAAAAACCAGAAAAAGATAGCGCCAAGCAGAAAGAGAGTCGGCATATTCCATTCCCGCTTATAGCTGGAGAAGGATTGCGATTCGGCGGGCACGTATGCCACGGCATCGCGTTTCTCCCGGATAACAAAGATCAGCGCAGCTAGACAAAGCAATGTCAGAACGGATGATGTAAAGAAAGGCAGCGAACGATGCTGGTCATACAAGAAAGAGCCGGCTCCGAAAGCGATGATCGAACCGATACCGCCCATAAAGTTAATAATGCCATTCGCTTGCGTCCGCTTGTGAGACGGAGTTATATCCGGCATGAGCGCTACAGTCGGCGAACGGTACAAGCTCATGGATAAATTCATGAGCACCATGAACAGGACAAGCAGGAGAAGTCCGTTGTGCCAAGGAATGAGCGCGCCGAACACGGCGGCAAGGGGCATGCCGATCATCAAAAACGGCATCCGCTTGCCAAACCGCGTGTTGGTGCGGTCGCTCTTCCTTCCGATTAACGGCTGCAGGAAGATCGCAAAATAATTATCGAGGGTCATCATGAAGCCGACCAGGCTTATGGTGGTAATATATTTCTCCAGAAAAAACGGAACAAAAGCGTTATATAAAGCCCACGTAATGCTTATGCTGAAAAAACCTAAGCCTAATAGCCAAGTTTTTTTCATTCAGCTGTAGCTCCTCTCTTCGCGAGCAGTGCGTTCAGCCGATCCGGGTAATCCGTAATAATTCCTGAAACGCCGTAATCGAGGAGGCGAACCATCTCGGCTTCATCATTAACCGTAAACGGATGGTAGGCGATACCGTGAGCGGCGGCTTCCGCAACCCATTCCGGGAGAACCGCATATTTGTATGCATGAAGCGCGTCAGCATAGAGTGTAGCGGCATAATCCCATGGCCGGTATAACCCTTCCATATATAAAATGCCGGTTTTGATCTCAGGCGCCAGTTGTTTGCAGAGCGCAAGCGAATAATGATTAAAGCTGGAGATAATGACCTGTTCGCTTAAGTCAAAGGCGCGTACGGCTTCAATCAGCTGCTCCTCGATGCCGGGATAAAACACGACGCCGTTCTTCAGCTCAAGGTTAATGATAGTTCCTTTATCTTTGACGAGCGCGAGCAGTTCCTCAAGGGCGGGAGTTCTCTCATCCGCGAAGGCCGTATCGAACCAGCTTCCCGCGTCCAAAGCCGCAAGCTCCGCATACGTGACATCCTTTACCAAGCGGTCATCGCCGGTTGTCCGCTTCAGCGATTCGTCGTGAATCAGCACGAGCCGGCCATCCTTTGTGCGCTGCACATCTGTCTCTATGCCGTCCGCGCCAAGTTCAAGCGCTTTACGAAACGAAGCCATCGTATTTTCCGGGCAATAAGCGCTTGCACCTCGATGGGCAAAATTAATGGTTTGAATCAAAACGGCCACTTCCTCTCTAATGGTATGTACTTTAGCTTTACGTTCCACTATAGCTCTAAACTGTAAAGAGAGTATCAAATCGCTGCTCCATCATTTGGATCGTAGCATAATCCATTCGGTTGTCATAGTACCATTTCTATATAGAACTGTTGTAAGACTAACACTTTACATACCCTAAGGGGGTATGGTAAGATGCATATAAGCGAAAAATACCCTATGGAGGTATGTGGGATGGATGAAATGAATCAAACAGCTGCCGCAGTGGACGATGCTTGCTGCCATACGCCAGGCGAGGAGAGGAAAAGCCATCATTCCGACAAAATGAAGCAGGGTCTTACCTCCCGGCTTAATCGGATTGAAGGACAAATTCGCGGAATTAAAGGCATGATTGAGAAAGATACCTATTGCGACGATGTGCTGAATCAGATCGCCGCGGCTCAGTCCGCATTAGGGAGCGTCGCTAAGCTCTTGCTCGAGGGCCATTTGAAATCCTGTGTCATTGAGCGTATTCAGGCAGGGGAGAATGAGGTTATTGAAGAGCTGATGGTTACCGTCAATAAATTAATGAAGTGAAAAGGAGAATGGATAATGAAACAAACCGTATTGAAAGTGGAAGGCATGAGCTGCGGACATTGCGTAAGCGCAGTCGAGAAGGCGCTTGATCAAGCGGGAGCGCGCGGGAAAGTAGATTTGGCTAGCAAGAAAGTGGAAATCGAATATGATGAATCGAAGGTGACTTTGGAGGCGTTGAAGGCTGCGATCGAGGATCAAGGCTATGATGTCGTAAACTAAGAACGAGGGGTTTAACCTATAGAAATTGGACAGGGCTGCCGGATTGGCAATGCGTTTGACGCAAACCAATCTGACAGCCCTTATTTATTGTATTTAACCGGTCTGCAGAAACAGCAGAACGTAACATCCCCGCTCAAAACGCAAACTACATGTATGCCAAGCTGTGAAAACTTCTATCCTAAAACAACGAAAGCCCTACCTCTCTTTCGTCCTTGCGGCTCCAATGACCGCGCCAGTGTGAATCAGAATGACGAAATGTAAAACATGTGCCCGGAATTGTCAGTCAAGAAATCAAGATTAGAGGGAAAATTGAATCTAACTGGGGATCTTTATAGGGGTTAAATACTACAATCTCATAACTATATCACATCATTCGCATTATGGCAATAGGCGAATTTATTTCCTCGATATGGACAAGCTAAACCTAGGAACGGAGGGAGAATGTGCCGGAATGGGTGCAGATTAGTATTCGAACACTGGCGGCAATCGTCGTTATGTTTTTAATGACAAAGCTGCTCGGGAAAAGACAAATATCCCAGTTGTCGCTGTTTGAATATGTGACAGGCATTTCAATCGGCAATATAGCGGCTTATATCTCTCTCGATTTAGAAAAGACCTGGTATCTGGGCATCATTTCGCTGTTTGTGTGGGTCAGCTTTTCCGTTGGGATCGAGCTCTTGACGATGAAAAGCAAAACGGCGCGGGATATAATCGACGGCAAAGGAACCGTGCTGATTGAGGACGGCCAATTGTTAAAGGATAAGCTCCGCAAGGAAAGACTAACGCTTGACGAGCTGCTGGAACAGCTGCGGAAGAGAAACGTATTTCGCGTAGCGGACGTGGAGTTCGCGGTCATGGAGTCAAGCGGGGAGCTCAATGTTCAATTAAAAAGGCAGTATCAGCCGATTTCACCGGACATGCTGGGCTGGACGATGAGCAAAAGCGATCCTCCTCGAACGATCATCATGGACGGCGACCTCATTCAGAGCGAGCTTTCGCTTTCTGGGCATGATGAAGAATGGCTAAAGCATGTGCTGAGACGTCATAATTTGAAACAGGCGGACGTCTTATTATGGCAGTTAAACCATGACGGCAGCATGATGATCCACACGATGGACGGCCGGAGTATAACAGGGGAGCATCAGTCTCATTCGAAGGAGAAGGTCAAAAGGCTGACCAGCGGGCTTCGAGAGGAATTCAGGCGCATGGAGTTAATGGCCCGGAACGAGTCTGACCGTAAGATGTATCAGTCGGCCCAATTTCACCTGCAGCAAAGCCTAGACGCTATGGGATTAAAACAAGAAATGGCAATGAATCATCGCGAATCGGAGTAAATGCCGAGGCGGGCTATCCAATTGCCCGCCTCTCTGATGCATTGCATTTGGTGCATATATATAGGAAGCGATTTTTTTAGCGGCGTCTTTGCCAGTCGGTAGGAACATTTTGCGGGCCGCGCTGCGTAATGGGTTCGGGCATGACCGTCCCCCCGTCGAAATGATATTTAACAACGGTATTGAACTGGTCAATCCATGGAGTGAGAGAGCGTCCGCCCCAGGCTTCCTTCGCGAACTCCGTAAAATAGTTTACAAATTCCATATTGGCCGATATGTGCACTTCCTGAACGTTCGGCACATATTCACGGATCACGGAAGCGATTGTCTGTTTCAGCTCATGCGACAGTTCATGATGATCGTTTACGGTGTAATACGAATTGTAAGGCGAGACATGGAGCCTGCCGTCGCTGTACGGACTTCCGTTATCCGCGTTAAAGGTGCCCGAGTTGGTGCCGGTGTTATTCTGCTCATCGGTGCCCGTGTTTCCTTTCGTACCGACGGCGGTCCAATCCAGCGTAATTGCCGCATAAGCGTTCTTGTCCGTCAGCATAACGATTGCCGTTGAAATGCCGTTTAATGAGCTTACTTTATTGGAAAGAACAGAGCTGTATTCGAAAAAGGCATTGTCGTGGTGGTATGGATTGCTCGAGAGCGTGCCGTAAGCTTTGGGTCCGAGCATTTTCGGATCGTCCGCGCTCCGGCTTCCATAGTCGTAATCGCTCTGCCGGACAAGCTGCTTGTAGTTGCATCCGGTCATGAAGCTGATCGCCGCCGCGGAGAGCAGGATAAAGGCCATTCGTCTGATCATAAACAGCAGACCTCCAATTTCATGATAATGTCGTGCTCTTAGTGTTGATTACGGAAGAGGAAATATACGTTTTGCGGGTATACATAATCGACCATGGGTTTGGTGCACAATGAAAGGGAGAACACTCCTGACGGAGCCTCCGAAAAGGGGTTCATTCGACAAGATGCAAGAGCTGAAAAACGGCGATCTTATGCGTTTTTGACAGCTTTGAGAACAATTTGTGAACTCTCTGTGGAACATTGACAAATAGGGTTCCCAACTTTATATTTAATAAAGTGATTTAAGTTACAGGAGTTGTCATAACATCTGTGAAAACACGCAGCAAAGCCGCTTGCCACGTGAAATTAGGCAGCTGCGAAAACGTCAAAAGTGGGGTTGATTAATGATGAATCGGTGGCAATTTATGAAACGGCTTGCGCCGCTAATGGCCTTCATGGTATTAGTGCTGGCCGCTTGCGGACGGGAAGACCTGTCTACGCTGAATCCCCAGGGACCAGTAGCGGAAGAGCAATTCGGGCTGATGAAGACGGCAATAATGATCATGTCGCTCGTAATTGTTGTCGTATTTGCAATTTCTTTGTATGTAATTATTCGTTTCCGCAGACGTTCTGGAG
Source organism: Paenibacillus nanensis (assembly GCF_003583765.1). Lineage (GTDB taxonomy): Bacteria > Bacillota > Bacilli > Paenibacillales > Paenibacillaceae > Pristimantibacillus > Pristimantibacillus nanensis. The sequence continues at coordinate 15,102 of NZ_QXQA01000013.1, read as the reverse complement.
ACAAGACGATTCCAAAGCAAGTGGAAGGTAACCATAAGCTGGAGGTTATTTGGACCGTTATTCCGATAATCCTGCTTATTATTCTTGGCGTGCCGACGGTGCAATCGGTATTCAACCTGTCGAAGGATTACAGCAATGATCCTGAAGCCGTTAAAGTAATCGTGACTTCTCATCAGTATTGGTGGGAATTCGAATATCCGGAGCTAGGCATTAAGACAGCCCAAGAGCTGGTTATTCCAACCGGAAAGACGATTGCAGTTGAAGCGAAGACGGCGGACGTGCTTCACTCCTTCTGGATTCCGTCCCTGGCTGGTAAGATCGATACGAATCCAGGCGGCAACACGAACCATATGTACTTCTCGTCGCCGAAAGAAGGCGTATTCTTAGGCAAGTGCGCCGAGTTATGCGGACCTTCGCACGGCTTGATGGACTTTAAAGTAAAAGCGGTTGATCCGGCTTCGTTCGATCGCTGGGCTGCGGCGATTCAAGAGCCTGTAGCGCTTCCAAGCGATCCTGAAGTAGCGGCTGCTTTCGAAAGCAAATGCTTGACTTGCCATGCTGTAGGCGATTTGGGCGGCCCGGCATTCCCGAACTTGACAGGTATCGGCAGCCGTGAGAGCGTAGGCGGCATCTTGGTCAATGTGGAAGCTGATGATAAGAAGTATGCCAATGAAGATACCGTATACAACAACCTCTACAAGTGGATTAAAGATCCGCAAGAAGTGAAGCCAGGCAATATGATGCCAACGGTGGACCTGACAGAAAAAGAGCTTGAAGGTATTGCGCAGTATCTTTCCGAGCTAACGCTTGACTACGAACAATAATACGATCATCAGTGATTGAAGGAGGTACCTACCTTGGCTCATGCACACGCACACGGGCATGCGGTCAAACGTTACAGCGGCATAATGGACTGGCTGACAACGGTTGACCATAAAAAAATCGGTATATTGTATTTGATTGCGGGAGGATTCTTCTTCCTGGTAGGCGGCTTGGAAGCGATACTGATCCGCGTACAGCTCTGGAAGCCGCAAAATGATTTCGTTGGAGCAGATACATATAATGAACTGCTTACGATGCACGGAACAACGATGATCTTCTTGGCAGCGATGCCATTGTTATTTGCCTTAATGAATGCGGTTGTACCGCTTCAGATCGGCGCGCGCGACGTCGCGTTCCCGTTCGTCAACTCTCTTGGCTTCTGGACATTCCTGTTCGGCGGACTGCTGCTCAACGTCAGCTGGATTATCGGCGATGTTCCTGACGCAGGCTGGACATCCTATGCTCCGCTTGCCGGAACGACTTACAGCGACGATCATGGGATGGACTATTATGTGCTAGGTCTCCAGATAGCGGGTATCGGTACTCTAATCGGGGGTATCAACTTCCTCGTTACGATTATCAACATGAGAGCGCCGGGCATGACATTTATGCGTATGCCGCTGTTCACATGGACGGCGTTCATTACGTCTGCTCTTATCCTGTTCGCATTCCCTGCTCTGACAGTCGGACTTGCGGCGCTGATGTTCGACCGGTTGTTCGATGCCAACTTCTTTGATCCTGCGGCTGGCGGTAACGCGGTTCTGTGGGAGCATATCTTCTGGATTTTCGGGCATCCTGAGGTTTATATTCTTATCCTGCCGGCATTCGGCGTTATTTCAGAAGTTATCAGTACGTTCTCGCGGAAGCGCTTGTTCGGTTACAGCTCCATGGTGTTCGCAACCATTCTGATCGGCTTCTTGGGCTTCATGGTTTGGGCGCATCACATGTTCACAGCAGGTCTTGGACCGGTAGCGAACGCGCTGTTCTCCATCGCGACGATGCTTATCGCTGTACCGACAGGTATTAAGATCTTTAACTGGCTCTTCACGATGTGGGGCGGCTCGATTAAATTTACAGCTGCTAACCTGTTCGCGGTTGGTTTCATCCCAACCTTCGTAATGGGCGGCGTAACGGGCGTTATGCTGGCTGCAGCGCCGGCTGACTTCCAATATCACGACTCTTACTTCGTTGTCGCGCATTTCCACTACGTAATCGTAGGCGGCTTGATTTTGGGTATTTTCGCCGGCTTGCATTACTGGTGGCCGAAGATGTTCGGGCGCACGCTTAACGAAGGACTTGGCAAGCTGACGTTCTGGACATTCTTTATCGGCTTCCACCTGACGTTCTTTGTACAGCATTTCCTTGGTCTGATGGGTATGCCGCGCCGTATTTGGCAGTACCTGGACGGCATGGGCTTTAATGAAATGAACATGATTAGTACGATCGGCGCTTTCTTGATGGGCTTTGGTACAATCTTCTTTATTATCAACGTTGTGGTTACGGCAGTTAAACCGAAAAATGCAGCGAACGATCCTTGGGAAGACGGCCGTACGCTGGAGTGGACGATCCCATCTCCGCCGCCGGAATACAACTTTGCCCAAACGCCGCTTGTGCGCGGTTATGACGCTTATTGGAAAGAGAAGATGGACGGCCACAGCGGCATGACGCCAGCAGAACCGATTGGTCCGATTCATATGCCTTCTCCATCGATTCTGCCGTTCTTTATGGGTCTTGGCTTCTTCATTGCAGGCTTCGGCTTTATGTACGCGCCGGATTGGGGACATTTCTTAGGCACGGATCTAACGAACGGCCACGCGCTTGGTATCTTCGGATTGGCGATCGTCTTGATCTGTATGCTTCTCCGTTCCGTAATCGATGATCATGGCTTCCATATCGAAGAGGAAGAAATTTTGAAGGATCTAGGGGGTAAAGCATGAGCGCGCATACGCATGTAGAAGGTGGGTTGCCTCATGAGCCGGAGAAGGCAACCCTTGAGGGACGCAATAAAGTATTAGGCTTCTGGTTGTTCCTTGGCGGCGAGACGGTATTGTTCGGAACGCTGTTCGCGGCGTTCCTGGCCCTCCGCGATCAAGTGCTTGACGGTCCAACACCGGATCATTTGTTTGACTTGAAGCTGGTTGCAGCAGCAACCGCGATCCTGCTGACATCAAGCTTGACGAGCGTATTCGCGATTCAAGCGATGCATCAGCATAAGGTTAAGGCCTTAATCAACTGGTTGATTGTAACAGTCGTTCTTGGCGCATGCTTTTTGGGACTCGAGATTTACGAATTTTACCATTACGTTCATGAAGGACACGGCTTTACGACAAGCGCGTTCAGCTCCTCCTTCTATACGCTGGTCGGCTTCCACGGTGCGCACGTCTTGTTCGGTATCCTGTGGATTACGCTGCTGATTATTCAGCTGGCTCGCAAAGGGTTGACGGTCGTAACGGCACCGAAAACCTATGTAGCCGGTATGTACTGGCACTTTATCGACGTTGTTTGGGTATTCATCTTCACGGTTGTATACCTGATGGGAAAGGTGGTTTAACGAATGGCAAGCAATCATTCCGCCACAGAGCAAAACACCAAGCGTCATAAGGTTGAAGGTCCAAAAAAACACATTGTCGCGTTTATTTTTTCGATCCTGTTGACATTCATCGCATTCGCGACAGTCATAAGCGGCGAGATTAACAAAGACTTTATCTACATCATTTTGGTCGGTACAGCCATTCTGCAAGTATTCGTACAGATGGCATTCTGGATGCATATGAAAGACCGCGGTCACACTTTCGCGCTAATTGGAATACTATCCGGCGTGTTTGTCGTTTTCACCGCTGTCATCATGGCCGAATATTGGGTTTGGTGGTAAAGCTGGCGGAGGAGGGTCCCGGTTCTCGGGTCCCTCTTCTTTCATAGTCATGTCTGAAGTGGAATGCATGAGAAAGGAGCTTCACAATGCTAGACTTGAACAAATATTTCTCCTTTGCTGAGTTGTGGTCGCCTATGTTTTTCTTTGCGATGATCGGGCTTATCATCCTCTATTTCTATATGATTGGACCTTGGAGAGAGAAGCGCCATCCCGAAGCGGAAGCGGCAACAGGGATGCAGAAGACGCTCTTTGTCGGGGGAATTCTTCTCGTTTATTTGTGCCACGGCGGTCCTCTGAATCTTCTAGGACATCTGATGTTCACGTTCCATATGGTGAATATGTCGATCTCGTATTTGATTGTTCCACCGATGATTTTACTGGGGATACCGGCATTTTTATGGCGTGCGGCGTTTTCGGCCGGCTTTTGGAGAAAGCTTCGAATTCTCATGCATCCAATCATGACTCTAGTGTTGTTCAATATGTTATTCTCGATCTATCATGTGCCGATGGTGCATGACTACGTGATGACGAATTTCACCGTGCATCGTCTTTATTATGTCGTTCTGTTTATTACTGCATTCATGATGTGGTGGCAGATCGCATGTCCCGTGCCGGAGTGGAGCAAGCTGACCGACGTGAAAAGAATGGCGTATGTATTTGCCAACGGCGTGTTATTGACGCCTGCCTGCGCGCTCATTATTTTCTCGGACGGCGGCATGTACGCAACGTATAACGATCCAGAGGTTTGGGCGACTGCAATGGGATATTGCATGTCGGGGGATACCAGCTACTTGATCGGTCAGTTCGGCGGACCGGAGTTTTTTAATATGCTGGGCACAGCGGATGACCAGCAGCTTGGCGGGATTGTAATGAAGCTTGTGCAAGAGCTCATGTATGGCATCATATTGGCGTACATCTTCAAGCAATGGTTCAAGCGCGAGCATGCTGATGACGAATTGCCGAATCCAGAGACCGCTTAAATTGAATGCCGGAGAGGATTAACATGGACTTGAACATTATATTGCCGACGATTAGCACCTTCTTTATCGCATTAAGCGCCATTCTGGTTGCGATCGGTTGGAGGCTGGCCATCCAGCGAAAGCTGGAGCAGCATCAGAAGATGATGATAGCAGGCGCAATTGCGGCAATTTTATTTTTTATCATTTACGCGACAAGAACGCTGGTAATCGGCAGCACGCCATATAATGGACCGGACGGCCTAAAGCCTTATTATTTGGCCTTCCTTCTATTCCATATCGTGATGGCCACCGTTGCCGCGGTGTTCGGGATTACGACGATTGTTCTCGGCTTCAGGAAGAAGTTCGCCAAGCATCGGAAGCTTGGAAGAGTAACCTCGGTCATTTGGTTTTGTACAGCCATCACTGGCGTAGCGGTTTATTCGATTCTATATGTTCTATATCCAGCTGCTGACGCCAAACCGTTGTTCGAAGCGATTTTCGGTTAACGATTTGTAAGTTAAGCCGTTCTCTTAGAGAACGGCTTATTTTTTTGCGAAAAAGGAATGGAGAATGTTGACAAGGAATGAAAGTATGCATATACTGTGTATATAGATATATACAGTATATAAACAGACACAGTGAGCACAGCAAATGGGAAGGAGCGTAAGAATGAAGACATGGCAAGGCGCCTGGTTTCTGGCTAAGGAAGAGTTAAGAAGAACGAGATGGAAGCATCTGATCACCATCGTTTTTATTGGATATTTGATTCTGTTCATCGTCCCGATGTTTTCCGATGCGTTAAAAGGGGAGGATGATATCAGGATCGTGTTCTGGTCCGTGGATTTTATTACGGTATCTCTGCTCCCCTGTTTAGGATTAATGTCTAATCAGCAAGGATATTACTGGAAAACAGACACAAATACAAAGAAGCTGGCAAGCTGGCGCGTCATGCCGATTCCCATCAGACAAATTGTTTGGGGAAGGCTGCTGCTGCTACTGTCGAACGCGATACCCGCACTTATCCTATTTTTTATCGCCTTTTATTTTATCGGCCATGCGAATAACCCGAGTATCGAGCCCTACGCCTTTATTCCTTTTGCGATCTTTTGGGCAGGATACGCCGTGGCCGGAAGCGTTATCTTTATTTATTTCGAAACCGGCGTTTCGGGCATTAAGTACTTCTGGTTTTGTACGGCTGTAACAGTCGGTCTGTTAGCGGCTATGGTTGTAACCACCCTCTTGCTTAAAACAAGCTTTGTGTTATCCAGCTACAGATTCATCGAGGATGGCGGATGGTGGCTGGCGTTAATTGGCGTCGCTCTTGCGATAGCGGCTTTTGCGGCCATGCCGCCTTTGATGGAGAAGAAAGTGAGAACAAGAAGTTTTACCAGCTAGATTAGAAGGAAGGTGAGGCGATGCGGCTGCCCATACAGATCAATGAACAAAGCGCAGAGCCGCTTTATCATCAGATCGAGGTACAGCTAAGAGCATTGATTGTCAGCGGGCAACTGGAGGAAGGCACGTTGCTTCCATCTATACGCGAGCTGGCTCAAACCGTAAAATGCAGCGTAATTACCGTAAAACGCGTATACAGCGACCTTGAAAACGAGGGCTTGCTGCGAACGAGGCAAGGAACGGGTACTTACGTCGCGAAGGTCGGCGAGCAGGAGAGGGACCGGCATAGGCTTTCCTCGGTTATCGAAGCGCTGGACCAGGCGGTTACGGCGGGGAAACGGATGCAATGCTCGGAGGAGGAGCTTAAGGAACTGTTCCAGGAAGCGATGGTTAGACATTATAAGCAAGGAGACGGAGCGATATGATGGAGGAGCTGAGGGAGGAAGCGGCTATCCGATTCAATGGCATTGCCAAGAGGAAGCCGAATTTTAAGCTCGGGCCTATAACGCTGGAAATACCGGCAGGCTATATTACGGCTATCGTTGGGCCAAACGGCAGCGGCAAGAGCACATTGTTCAAGATGGCGCTCGATCTAGAGAAGCCGGATGACGGTACGGTCACTGTGCTCGGCCATGCAGTTGGCCGTAGCGATGATGCGCATATGAAGCAGCGCATCGGCTACTTGCCGGAGGAGCCGTCCGAGCATGAGAGCAAGCTTAAGGCGAGTGAAAAGGCGCGGTTCAACAGCTTCTGGTACGAAAGCTGGGATGTGAACCGCTATCAGGAGCTGCTGCTGACGCTGCAGGTCAACGATAATTTGGCGCTCGGCAAGATGTCCAAAGGGATGCGCAGAAAATGCGACTTCGCAATCGCGCTCTCCCACTCGCCGGACTTGCTGCTCCTCGACGAGCCGTCCTCCGGGCTTGACCCGCTCGCCTGGAAGACGATGATCGAGCTTCTTCACCGCTACATGGAGCCTGGAGACCGAACGATTCTGATGACCTCCCATATTGTCGAAGAGGTTAAACGTCTTGCCGACTATATCGTCTTTATGGCGCAGGGGCGAGTGCTCGGCGTCTACGAGAAGGATGAACTGTTCAGCAGCTGGTTTACGTTTTTCGTCAGGGGCGAAGGCCTTGCGGAGCATAAGATTGCGGGCATCCCGGGACAGTGCGGCGTCGATTCGATCGGCGGCAGCACATTCCGAATTACGACCAACCGGGCATTTGATGCCGAGCAGTGGTGCGAAGCGGAGGGGCTTCAAATCGTAAGCCGGCAAGCGCTTGAGTTAGATGAAATAATGAGCACTTTATTATTGCAGGATCAAAGAGGAAAACGAAAATCGTAAGCGAGGGGATATGGCATGAAACCATTGGTAGTGGAGCAAGTCACGAAGCAGTACGCCGACAAAACGGCGGTGAACAACATCAGCTTTGAAGTGAGCGAAGGAGAAATCTACGGTCTGCTAGGTGCGAACGGCGCCGGCAAAACAACCACGATGCGTATGGTATTGGGTCTCATTTATCCGGATGCCGGCAGCATTAACTATCACGGTAAGCCGTACAGCAAAGAGCTGCTTCGCACGCTAGGCTATTTGCCGGAAGAGAGAGGGCTTTACCCGAAGGTTCGCGTCAGCGATCAAATTTTATACCTCTCCCAACTGAGGGGTATGTCCAAAAAGGATGCCGATCAAAACCTGAAATATTGGCTGGAGCGGTTCGAGGTTCCCGAGTACTACAATAAGAGGGTCGAGGAGCTTTCGAAAGGAAACCAGCAAAAAATCCAGTTCATCGCCGCCGTGAATCATAAACCAAGCATCGTCATTTTGGATGAAGCGTTCAGCGGTCTTGATCCGGTAAACGTCGAGCTGCTCAAATCAACGGTCAAGGAGCTGCGCGATTCCGGAACGAGCATCCTCTTCTCGACTCACCGAATGGAGCATGTTGAGGAGCTGTGCCGGAATATCACGATTCTGCATCGTTCGAACACCGTACTTAAAGGCAACATCAAGGAGCTGAAGAAGCAGTTCCCGAGAGAAAGAGTGATTTTGGCTGTCGAGAGCGAAGTGAAGGGCCTGGAGAGCATTTCCGGCGTAACAGGAGTGGTCGTTCACGAATACGGGTATGAGATTGGGATTAAGAACGAAGCGGTAGGCGGAGATATATTGCGTCATGCGATGGCGCAGTCGACGGTTACGAGATTCGAGATTAAGGAACCGACATTGAACGAAATCTTTATAAAAACGGTAGGTGATCGCCATGAATAGTTTCTGGACAGTAGTAGGGTTTACGGCTCGCAACAAATTCAAGGGCAAAGCATTCCTCATTACAACATTAGTCATTGCAATCATTTTGAGTGTCGGGGTTAACCTTCCTTATATTCTTTCGCAGTTCGATAAAGGCGACAAAGTGACGAGCGTCGGGTATATTCAGTCGGCGCGGGAAGAGCTCGCAGCGGGTTCAGCTACAGGCGACAGCCTGAGGACGTATTTCGAGGCGCAAGAGGGCGCGAATATCAAACTTGTGCCGTACGAAGACAAAGGCGATTCCGCGGCTAACGAAGAACAGCTGAAGCAAGCTATTCAAGATAAACAAATAAGCGGTTATTTGGACTTCGGTTCGAATGCAACGGGCAACGGCTTCCCCGAGATGACGTATAAGTCGGAGAAAATGATGGAATTTTCGCTGACGGGCAACCTCCAAACCGCGCTGCAAACGATTCGCACCACAACTGTTCTGCAGGATGCGGGATTAACGGATGAGCAGCTCAGCATGCTGAATGCTCCAATCGAGATCGATTCGGTTCAAATCTCCACGGTGGATGGCGAAACATCAGGCAAGACGCCGGCGGAGCAAGGGGTCAACATGGGCTTGATCTATATCATCATCATCTTCTTGTTCATGGCCATTATGACGTCGGGGCAGCTTATCGCCTCCGAAATTACGGCGGAGAAGAGTTCCCGCGTCATGGAAATTCTCATTACGAGCGTTGCCCCTCTTAAACAAATGTTCGGCAAAATATTCGGTATGTTCATCGTCGTGCTGAGCCAAGTGTCCGTCTATGTGATCGTGCTGCTCGTTAACGCTTCGATGCCGCATAACAAAGGCGCTTTGCTTGACCTGGACATCGACCTGTCCAAAATCGATCCGATGCTGCTCATTTACGCGATTATCTACTTCTTGGCTGGCTTCTTCCTGTTCGCGACACTATACGCGGCAGTCGGTTCGATCGTAAGCCGCACGGAAGATCTCGGCCAAGCGACGATGCCGATGACGATTATTTCGCTGGCCGGCTTCTATATCGCAATCTTCAGCTTGAATACGCCGGACAGCATGCTGGTTAAAGTAACGTCGTTTATTCCGCTGTTCTCGCCGTTCGTGATGCTCCTTCGTCTCGGTCTGACAGGCGTGCCGTTCTGGGAAGTCGCGGTATCGATCGTGCTTCTGCTCGTAGCCATCTACGCTGCGGTCTATGTATCGGCTAAGATCTACCGCACAGGCGTGCTGATGTACGGCAAGCGCCCTAGCTGGAAAGAGATTCGCAAGGCGATGAAGGCTTATAAAATTTAGTTGGTTCCCCTTGATTCATCGGTAAGACCATGATGATTCAAGGGGGTTTTATTTTATGGGGGGGAATGGCGATGAATCGAATCAAATTTATGTACCGACAATTTCTAAGCGAGCCTTTGTGGTTTAAAATCGTTATTTCCGCAATGCTGCTGATTGCGATCGTGTTTAGCAGCTCGTCTTTTAACGGTTATTACCAGGGTGCAGCAAAAATAGCAGCAGCTATATTTTTTATGGCGTATGGGATTAAATTTCGCAGAAGTACTCGAATTGCATTGCTCTTTTTTGCTGTCGCCATGATTTCCGTTTATCTTTCGTGGGAACAATTTAACTAAACGATTCAATGATTCGCAAGCCGAGAGAAAAGAAGACCCTTGATTCATCAGTGTTCCTGAAGGATCAAGGGTTTCCTAATTCATTTATGATGCTGGCCTATAAGAACTTGCTCGGCTTGCTAACCCCGCGATGGGAACTCGCCGCTTAAGCAAATAATAAAGTTCTGTGCGATGTAAGGCTGCATATTGTTATGCGGCTGAGAACCACCTGCTACATTGAGAGCAACAGGAGACATTTGGACGTTAACTGCAGGATCATACAAGTTCTGAGGCGGCGAAAAGTCGTCAAGCGGCGGGTTTTGTGCCCAGACGTTTTGTCCCGGAGTGTTGGCTGTTCCTGAAGCATCGACAGCTTGCGGTATATGGGTATGGCTAGGAATTTGGTTTGTGAGCAGCGTAACAGCGGAGCTCCCAACCTTTTGTCCCATACTGCGCGGCGTAAGTCCGGCGCCGCTGCCTTGATTCATGGTAGCGGAGCCCATCAAATTAGGCAAAGCAAAAGTCGTTTTTCCGTCACCGCCGTATTGTACGCCTAGGATCGAGAACAACGCGGTGTTTTGGGCAATAGACATAAGCTGCCCATTGCAAAGCGCCCAGCCCTTCGGGGCAAAGTTACCCGCAAAAATTCGAATTTCTCCGATATACGCGTCTGCCATGTGAAGACCTCCTTATTAGTTTCTGCTTGGGAAAATTCCCTGAACTGCGATTGCATAATTAAGAACCAAGTATGGCTGCATGTTGTTGTGAGCTTGCCCTCCGCCGGCAATGCCAATCGCACTGCTGCTCATATTCTCGAGCGTTGCTGCCGGATCATAGGCGTTGTCTATGACCGACCAAACGTTGGTTTGGGGCGATGGAGCGCTTGCCGGATTGGACGATCCTGAAACTTGGTGGGTATGCTGCGGGATTTCATTGACGGTAAGGGTGTGCGCCGCTTCTCCCTGGCTTGTTCCAAGCGGAATCGTAGGGCTGACATGAATCGGGACGCGGCCGCGGTAATCGGGTAGCGCGAAGGTCGTTACGCCGTTGCCCCCGTATACATTGCCCAATATGGAATATAAAGCTTGGTTCGTATTGATTTGCAGGATCTGTCCTTCGCAAAACATCCAGCCTCGCGGAGCGTAATTATTGGCAAACAAACGAATTTCACCTATAAACGGTTCAGACATAGAAAGACCTCCTAGTTAGGTAATTGTCGATTAAGGCTGCGGCGGAAATAGCCCGTAGAGAGAAATAATGAAAGATATAACGGTGGTAGGCATCATGTTATCATGCGGCTGATTGCCCCCAACCGGTGATAGCGCCGCGGCGTTCATGCCAACAAGAGTATTACCGGTAGGGTTGGTGTAGTTGGAATAGCTGGTTTGCGCCCATACGGAGTTGCTGGGGCTATCGCCTTGCCCAAATGCTGATATGGCATTAGGCACATGGGTGTGGGGGGCCAGTTGATTTAGCGTAAGCGTTACCGTCTCGGTACCGGCCTTGCTTCCTCGCGGCAGACTGGAGTTAGGATGCACCGCGATTCGCCCTTGCAGATCAGGCAGAGCAAAAGTGGTTTGCCCGTCACCGCCATAGGTCGTGCCGATTAAAGCGAATAATGCCTCGTTCTCCGCAATGCTGAGGAGCTGCCCATTGCAAAGGGCCCAGCCTTGAGGAGCAAAGTTTCCTGCAAACATACGGATTTCGCCCAAATAGGATTCGCTCATCAATGTTCACCTCTTAATTTTTTATATGGGAGAGTCTTCTACTTTGTAGGCAGAGAGCTCCATTCCATCTGGATATGCAGGCCGTTGTAGGCCTTGTGTCGAAACCCTAAGCGCTCGTAAAGGCGCAGCGCTCGGTTGTTCTGCAGGACGCTGAGACGGATCGGAATGGACTCGGCGGTGGCTTCCGCTTGCAATTCTTGTATAAACAATGTACCAAGCCCTCGATTGCGCCAAGCCGGAAGCATAGACAGGTCAACCAACGATAAGCTTGAGCCGCTTCTAGCTACTAGTGCTTGTCCAACCTTCTGTTCGTCATATGCAAGAATAAGATGCTCCGCTCCGGGATACTGATGCGAATAGGAATGCTGTTGAGCGGTCCATTGCAGCTTCAGAAACGGGTGAATCATCGTTTCCTCCCAACCCCAAGACCTTACTTCTTCCCATCGTGTACTAACGTAAAGCTCATAAAGAAATTGAGAGTCAGCTTCTCCGACAGGATACGTATGAATCATTGCATCTCCTTTGAGGCAATTAGGATGAAATTACTAGATTTGTATCTCGCTTCATAGTAGAATCATATCAGATGTTCAACTAGAATTTTTATGCAAACGAGAAAAATAAATCCTATATCTATAATGACATGCCATTCGACTTTTTTCTACTAAATTTGTCGGTTGTTGTGAAAAGAATGCGAGTTTAATTTTGAGAGGGGGCAGCCGCTGAAGTTTATATAGGACTATAGACATGCAATGGCCTTATTGCCCTCTAGTAGGGCAGGAAAGTAGAACTGGTGGAAAGAGGGATCTTATGCGCTTTATTAAGGTTATGCGAGCTGTGCTTGCTTTTGCGGTTCTACTAACATCATTAGGGCTGGGGGCAAGAGTATATACGGCAGAGGCGGCAACGGGCACTTGGAGGAACGTTACGATAACTAACGGTACTACAGACTTTTACAGAACGGATTACGGGAATGATGTTCCCGGGGGACGTTGGGTAATGGTCACGAATGCGGGCGACCCCGTTGTTTCGACGGATGGAGACAACTGGACAAAATCAGAAGGTCAAAATTTCGGATGTCAGGCGAGAAGTATGCGCTTTACGGGGAGCATATGGGTGATGGGATGCACAAGCGGCGATATCTATACGCTAGCCTATGGTGCTGACCCGCTGATAAAGGGGAATTGGGTGAATCGCGGAAAAGCGGTGAATGGCTCTGGCATGACAGGGATTGCTCACGACGGGAACGGAACGATCGTGGTTACAGGCGAGAAACCGAATACCAGTCTGGATGGGGCGATCATGACCTCAAAGGATGGAGGAAACAGCTTTACAGATGTGTCATTTTCCACGAAAACAGCTATTTACGGCGTAACTTACGCAAATGGTAAGTTCTATGCAGTCGGTAAGACATCTTCAACTTCATTTTATATTTATTCTTCTTCGGATGGCCTTAGCTGGGAAGTAGTAACGAACCCTGGCAAAGAACTGAGAGGAATTGCATACGGGAATGAGAAATTTGTAGCTGTAGGTTATAGCGGTTACATCTATGTCTCCGACAATGGTTTAAGCTGGTCGGAAGTCACTTATGCTCCAACTGCAAGCAAGATCTTCACAGCGGTAACGTTTGGAGTCGGTAAGTTTTATGCCGTCGGCACTTCAGAAACGATTATTTCTTCTGCTGATGGAGTGAACTGGGAAACAGAGAACTTGACCAGCTCCTCGACTAATTTCGTGAATGTGGTAGCGGCTAATAATCGCGTATTTGCTTTTGCATCTGGCCTATTCAAGGCAGGGACGGTTGTCCCTCCAGCTCCGATCCCGGTTGCCGACTTTGTTAACACGGCGAAGACGGGGACAACGGCTAGCTTTAGCTGGAGCGCCGCATCGGGAGCGACGGGGATTGTCATCGAACAGTCGCTGAAAGGCGCAAACACGTGGACAACATCGACAACGGGAACGATTGCGACGAATGCGACAAGTGCGACAGTAACGGGCTTGACCCCTGGAACGGAGTATGATTTCCGGCTCGTCGTAACAGATGGCCGAAATGCGGGCAATTCCAACGTAGTAGGCGTGAAGACAGATGCGGTACCAATCAACAATTTTGCAGGTACGGGGAAAACGAGCACGACAGCGAGCTTTAGCTGGAGTGCTGCATTCGGTGCGACGGGAATTATCGTTCAGCAGTCGCCGAAAAATGCCAATACGTGGACCTTATCGTCAACAAGCGGTCCGATTGCGGCGAATGCGACAAGTGCGACAGTAACGGGCTTGACCCCTGGAACGGAGTATGATTTCCGGCTCGTCGTAACGGGAGGCAGCAATGCAGGTAATTCCAACGTAGTCAGCGTGAAGACGAACGCAGCTCCGATCAGTGATTTTGCGACCACAGGGAAGACGAGTACAACAGCAAACTTCAGCTGGAGCGCAACATTAGGTGCGACGGGAATTATCGTTCAGCAGTCCCCGAAAGGTCAGAACACGTGGTCTGCCTCGACAACAGGAACTATTGCGACGAATGCGACAAGCGCAACCGTAACGGGTTTGAGTCCAGGAACGGAATATGAGTTCCGCCTTGTCGTAACGGGCGGCAGCAATGAGGGAAATTCCAACGTAGTAACTGTGAAGACAGATGCGGTACCGGTCAGCGATTTTGCGAGTACAGGGAAGACGAGCACCACGGCTGACTTTAGCTGGAGCGCAGTGACGGGCGCGACAGGAATTGTAGTCGAGCAGACGCTTAAAGGTGCGAACGCTTGGGCAGCCTCGACAACAAGCGATCTGATTGCAACGACTGCGACTACCGCAACCGTAACAGGCTTGAACCCAGGAACGGAATATGAGTTCCGCCTTGTCGTAACGGGCGGCAGCAATGAGGGAAATTCCAACGTAGTCAGCGTGAAAACGGACGTGGTACCGGTCAGCGATTTTGCGAGTACAGGGAAGACGAGCACCACGGCTGACTTTAGCTGGAGCGCAGTGAATGGCGCGACGGGAATAGAAGTCGAGCAGTCGTTAAAAGGCGCGAACGCTTGGGCAGCCTCGACAACAAGCGGTCCGATTGCAACGAATGCGACTACCGCAACCGTCACGGGTCTGAACCCAGGAACGGAATATGAGTTCCGCCTTGTCGTAACGGGCGGCAGCAATGAGGGAAATTCCAACGTAGTAACTGTGAAGACAGATGCGGTACCGGTCAGCGATTTTGCGAGTACAGGGAAGACGAGCACCACGGCTGACTTTAGCTGGAGCGCAGTGACGGGTGCGACGGGAATAGTAGTCGAGCAGTCGTTAAAAGGCGCGAGCACGTGGGAAATAGCGACAACAAGCGGTCCGATTGCAACGAATTCGACTACCGCAACCGTAACAGGCTTGAACCCAGGAACGGAATATGAGTTCCGCCTTGTCGTAACGGGCGGCAGCAATGAGGGAAATTCCAACGTAGTA
>NZ_QXQA01000012.1 GCF_003583765.1 Paenibacillus nanensis | reverse complement strand
CCCATGGGCGGCGACCGCTCCGCCGAGGCGCACGCGCCCGAGCAGCGCCGCAAGCTGGACCGCTTCGCGCCAGCTTGCGGCGGCGCCGGGGCCGCCGGCGCCTGCAAGCAGGTCGCGCGCTTCGCCGCTTAGCAGGGCGCGCCCCTGCAGGAGCTCCGCGGCGCGCTCAGCCGCTGCCGCCGCGGCCGCTTCGATGCCCGCATCGCCATGCTCGCGGGCATGCCACAGCTCCGCGCGCGCAAGCAGCGCGCGCGCGTCCCCCGCTTCCGTCCGGCCTGCTCCCGGACGGAGCGCCCCCAGCCACCGGCGCCGCGGCGGGCGCGCGGCGCCGTCACATACGACCCGTACCGCCCGCTCCAGCTCCATTAGGCCATCTACATAGGCGGAATAGGATAAGGCATGCGAAAGGTTTTGAGATCTGTCCCCTTTTCGATCGCGCGCCGCCTTCTCGCCCCACCTCTCCGCCACCTGACAAGCCAACCCAAGCGGCAGCGCCTCCTTCCACAGCCACGCCGCCTCCGCGCTTCTAGAGGCCTGTCCCCCGCCGAACCAGAACGCAAGGTCAACCTTCGGCTCAATCGTCATCCTCGCTTTCCATACGCCGTCGCTCCTAAGCGCATACACATAAGCCTTCATTCGTACGCCCCTCCATTACATCTTGATCCTCCCCGCACCAAAAAAATGACGAAAAAAAAGCACACCCCTTCGCGTCTCAGCGAATCGAGTGTGCTTCACTTCTTGTTATTATGCGGATCTATGATTGCATTATAGGTCAAAACGGCATCTTCGACAAGTCGGAGGGATTCTGCAGATCCACAAGCACGGCGTGCTCCGATTCCGACACAATGCCTTCCGCCTGCAGCATCCACATCATCTGGGCGGCTTTCCGGCCGCCATCCAAGTTCTTGCCGTCATCAGCTCCGTTGTCCGGCAGCTGCGCATGCACGCGGACTTCCTTCCCGCCGCGCCGCCAGCGCTCCACGATCGCCATCGTCTCCTCCGAGGCGCCGCGGTCCACGACCGTCAGGCGAACGTCCTTGCCCATCCAACGGGAGAAGGCGTGCAGCATTCTCAGGTACCATTCCATATTGTTTTGACCGCTGTCTGTAATCAGCACATAATGTTTACTCCTCTGCACACGCCCGCGTCCAAGCCAATGAGCCAGATGCACGAGCAATGCGGCTAGGACATAACAACCGACGACGAGAAGCAACAGCATTAGCATGTCGGCAGCACCTCCAGTTTTTCGTAAGAAAAACAACTCGTAAGTATAAGCTTCGTTCTCCGCAGGAAAACACTTCATAAGCATCAACATGGTTTAGTGAAGCCGAACGCACGGAAACTCGCCCGCTTCGTTCGCTCGGCTTAACGCCTTCGCAATCTTCCTTATGCCACAGTATATGCCAATCCCCGCCCATCGGTTACGGGCATTCGGACAAGTAAAAGCCCTTTCAGTACAGCACAAGAAACAGAAGCTTTTCCACATGCCAAAAATTTCAATCATCGGAATGCGGCGCTGCACATATATACATTTATGATGGCTATTTCCAATGAGAAAGGGTGAGTCGCCTTAAACACTCGTTTAGGGGCAAATAATCATGCAATAGAATAAGGAGAGTGAAGGATGAGAAAACAAACCAAAAAGCCATTCTCTATCGTCATGGCTTTGCTGTTAACCCTAACCCTTACGATGAGCTCCTTCGTCTACGCAGAGGGGCTCGGGGACGAAGAAAAAAAGACCGTCGGACTTCAAGGAGAGCCCGCCGGAGCTTCATTGGCCGGAGAGGCACATGCCGCATCCGATGAGCAGACGGAAGCCTCCTGCACAACGTATTACGGCTTCGCGGATAAGCTGGCCCAGCAGGATCCAACGGTACCGTATATTACGATCAACGGCGACGGCACGGCCACTACCAAATTCAAGACAACCCAGGACTGCGTCCAAGCCAGTTTCTCGGTATACACCTATGGCGAATCGCCTACTCCTTATGAGAATCAGGTGTATTACAGCGGCGAAACGGCTCAGTACGATAAAGCCGGCAACTACGAATTAACGATCAGCATTCCGGTATGCGGGAACAGCCAGATCGATTTGTATGGCGGCCCGATCCAGACCACGCTTGGCCCCGGAGGGCATAAACCGGGTACGTATAGAAGCTACCTCTATATCATAAAAAGCCCATGTCCGACACCTACACCGACTGATCCGCCAACGGAAACGCCTACGACCACTCCTACGGATCCGCCTACCGAAACACCAACGACTACCCCAACTGACCCGCCAACCGAAACACCTACGACAACACCGACTGATCCGCCTACCGAAACGCCTACGACTACGCCTACAGATCCGCCAACAGAAACACCTACAACTACGCCGTCTGATCCGCCAACCGAAACGCCTACGACTACACCAACTGATCCGCCTACCGAAACGCCTACGACTACACCGACTGATCCGCCTACCGAAACGCCTACAACTACGCCGTCTGACCCGCCGACGGAGACACCTACAACTACGCCGACTGACCCGCCAACCGAAACGCCTACAACTACACCGACTGATCCGCCTACCGAAACGCCTACGACTACACCGTCTGACCCGCCGACGGAGACACCTACTACTACACCGTCTGACCCGCCGACGGAGACACCTACTACTACACCGTCTGACCCGCCGACGGAGACGCCTACTACTACGCCTACGCAAACACCTACGTCTACACCGACGCAGACACCGACATCTACACCATCATGGACGCCTACTCCGCCGCCGACTTGGACTTGGACGCCAACTCCTACACCTACACCGACAACCACACCAACGGCAACACCGACATCAACGCCGACGGCTACGCCAACATCAACGCCAACCGATCCGCCGACGGAATCTCCAACTCCAACGCCTACAGACACGCCTACGGAAGCGCCGTCGCCTACTCCAACCGCAACGACAATTATCACTGAAGAGACGCCCCCAGATGACGGCGGAACAGGCGGTGAGACAGATGGCGACGAAGGCAGCATCCCGATCGACAGCCTTCCGCAGACCGGTGACAGCAGTCCGATGCCTTATTATTTGCTCGGCACTTTCATCGCCGTCTCCGGCATCGTGGCGCTAAGGAAACGCCGCCGTCAGCCATAACCATTAACTTAACCGACCGAAACTTGATCACGGGCTTACCGCAGCGTCTGCGTAAGCCCGTTCTTATTTTTGAGAGTAAATTGATATTGTTTGTGAGAGTCATCTTCCTCTACATTAAGACTGCTAAATATATGAAGAAGAGAGGTTAACAGCGCAAATGATCGAAAACAAAAAAGCTCCAATCAAACGTTGGCTGACGGCGCTTAGCATCTTCGCTCTCCTGTTCGGCCTCGTTCCGCTGACGGTCCATTCCGCTGACAAGAAGGTGAACGTGTACTTCAATGATGAACGGATCGCTTTCGATGCCGCGAAGCCCGTCGTAAAGAACGGCCGGACGCTTGTCCCCTTCCGCAAACTGTTCGAAACGCTCGGCTTCACCGTGAAGTGGGAGGAAGCAACACGGAAAGCCATCGGAACAAAAGCCGGCCTAACGATCGAGCTTACGATTAACAGCACCACCGCTAAGGTCAATGGGAAGAGCGTCAAGCTGGACGTCCCCGCCCAAATCTTAAGCAAAAGCACCATGGTTCCTTTGCGTTTCGTATCGGAGAACAGCGGGTATGTCGTTTCCTACAATGACGAAGGAGGCGTTCTGGACATTTGGGTGGACGAAGACGCGGGGCAAGGAGAGCGGCCGCCGGCAAACGCAAATAAAGTCGAGCCTTACGTTGTCAAAGGACGGGTAGTCGACTCGAAGGGCAATCCGGTTGCGGGCGCAGAAGTATTTGCCGACGATCAGCTGCTGTATGACAGCAACTTGGTTACGTACACCGATGCGAATGGCTATTATCGGATCGAACTGACGGACTTCGCCACTACCTGGAATATGGGCGGATCTTACGATTTCGAGGTCGAAGGCGATACGTTCACCGTTCATTTGACTCCTGAAGTCAATCAGCCTTTCGCCGGCAACACAGGAGCCATCCGTAATATGATTGCAGATACGGATTCCGTGACAGGAGAACTCTTTTATTATCTTTGGGTAGACGAATACGATAAAATATATCTGGAAAACAACATCCAACTTACGCTCAAGCCTCTGAACGGAGGCGAAACCATCACTCGGTTCGGCTATAACTTTCCTGGCGGATTCGGATTAAATGACCTGCCGGTTGGCAGCTACGAGGTCTCCGGCCAATATGTAGAAGCTGGCGAGGAGCCAATCCCTCTTTATGTCCGCTTGAGACATACCAAGGAGTACAAGGAATCCACCATATTCAAATTCGAGCCTCTCGTGCCGGGAATCTATCGGGCCGAGCTGGAATTTTGGCTCGACAACTTAAACCCTGGACCTGAACCTGTCCGACCATTTTAACACACGCCTTCACATTGAACATGGTTTCCGCCTTCACGAAACGAACCGGGCAATAAGGACAAAAGCGCACTTATTTTTTGCGGATGAAGCCTTTTGTCCTGAATAGCGCCATATGTGCACTTATTTCTTCATCAAAGCCTGAAAAACCAAGATTAGAAGCAGAATACGTGCACTTTTGTCGCTATTTCATGCCGTGAGGCCAGTTGCGCTCGATATAGGTGTAGTTTTGACCTTATTTCAGACCATACAGCTGGTATGCCAATTGCCCACACCCAGAAACAACACGAACAAAGCCCTTGGAGCAAGCGCAGCTTGCCTCAAGGGCTTTGTTCCCATTAGGAATCAATGGAGATAGGATTGCAAAAACTTCAATACATATTGTTCTACAGCGTAACCCAGCCGAATTTGATGGAGTTAATAACCGCTTGCGTACGGTCGTCCACTTCCATCTTCTGCAGGATGCTGCTGACGTGGTTTTTAACGGTTTTTTCACTGATGAACAAATATTCGCCGATCATCTTGTTGCTCTTGCCTTCCGCCATCAGACGAAGCACCTCCGCCTCGCGGCGCGTGAGCGGGCTTTCTTCCGTCGCAATATATTTAACGCCGGGCTCCTTCGTTGCGGCCGCTCCGGAAGCGACACCCATTTCATCCAGATACGTCATGCGGCGAAGCTGGTTAATGAGCTTGCCCGTCACTTTTGGATGAATGTAGGAATGACCTTGATGAACGGAACGGATGGCGTTAATAAGCGACTCCGCTTCCATATCCTTAAGCAGATATCCCGTTGCGCCTTTGCGCAGCGTCTCGAATACATAGCTTTCGTCGTCGTGGATGGATAGGATAATGACCTTCACATCCGGGAACATCCCTCTCAGTCTTTCGGTCGTCACCACACCGGTCTCGATCGGCATGTTAATGTCCATCAGCACGATTTCAGGCAGCGTGTGATTACAGAACTCAAGCACTTGGATGCCGTCACCGCATTCCCCGATGACCTCAATGTCGCTTTCCATATTCAGAATGCGCTTCAAACCTTCGCGGAACAGCTGGTGATCGTCGGCAAGCAATATTTTGATCTTATTGGATTGGTTAGCCGTTATCTGGTTCATTAGTCTCATTCTCCTTTCTTTGATCGGCACTCATTGGTATTTCTATTACAATTTTCGTACCCTGCCCGGGTTTTGAGTCTATAATCATCCTTCCTTCAATTAGCTCCACGCGCTCTTTCATCCCAACTAGCCCGAAATGGGAATTTCGGCTTGATGGCTGCTCTGCCGCTTCCACCAAAAAGCCTACTCCATTGTCCTGGATCGTTAGTGTAATAAGCTGCGGGGTATAATGAATGTCCAGCGAAACGTGGGAAGCGTTCGCATGTTTGTGCACGTTCGAGAAAGCCTCTTGCACCATACGGTAGATCGCCGCCTCCATCGCGGAAGGCAAGCGAATCTCCCTGCCGGTCATCTCGAACGAGGTGTGCACCTTGGACTTTTCTTCGAAATCTTGCGTAAACTTGCGCAGCGCAGGCACAAGTCCAAGATCATCAAGCGCCATTGGGCGCAGATTGAATATAATTTTTCGAATTTCCTCTAGTCCGCTTCGAACCTGTCCTTTCAAATCGATCAGCTCGTCTTGAACCAATTCGAATTGCTGCTTCATCAGCATCCGTTCCGCAATTTCGGTGCGAAGCACGATGTTGGCTAAGGACTGTGCGGGACCGTCGTGAATTTCTCTTGCAATACGTTTGCGCTCTTCTTCCTGTGCCAAAATAATTTTGAGCCCCAGCAGCTGGCGCGTCTTCGCGGATTCGATAATCCGCGTAACCTGATTCAAGTCCCCCGATAAATATTCCAGCACGACATTAATTTGCGAGCCGACCATCTCCGCGCGCTCGATCGATTTCTCGACATTTCGAACCCGCTTCTGCAGATCGTCCCGGCGAGATTTCAAATACGTTTCCTTCTCGCGGTACATCATGAGGTCGAGCTGAATTTGGGTCGCTTTCTCGTACGCCTGCTTAATGTCCTCTTCCTTATAGCGCACGAAATCGCGGCTGACTTCCGTTAGGCGAACCCGGGCGCGCCGGTAATCCTGCTCCAATTGATCCACCTTATCAATCGTCCGGACCGTCTCTTCAATCACCTGCTCAAGCTCCAGCTCAAGCGATTCAAGCTCCGTACGCGCCGATTCGCATATTTCATAGATTTGATACTTGCTGTCTTCCATGGCATGTATGGCATTCGAGATAACCCGATTTATATCGACTGTCAGGTGGTCCACTACAGTTCGGCACTCCCATCGAAGTAGGATATTCCCTACTATCATACCATACTCTAGCCATGATCCGTCTAGCTATTCTATGGTAATCTTTCTTAATTTGTCCTCATAATTAACAGTGAAGCCGAGCTTCTCCGAGAACAAACGGACCGGAATAAGCGTGCGGCTGTTCTTCGTAAACGGCGCGACATCGGAGGTGTACCGGACGCCGTTCAGCATATAGTCCTTCTGTCCGATCGTCATTTCGAGCATTGTGCCGCCTCGAAGCACCGTAATTCTTCTCGTCTTGTCATCGTACAGCACCTCTGCGCCCATCGACTCCGTCACGAACCGGAGCGGCACGTACGTAGAACCCTTTTGAATAAGCGGCGCCGCCTCGAGCGTAACGGATTTGCCGTTCACCGTCGCTTTCGTCTTATCCGCCGTCATCACGATTTTTGCTCGCGCAGGCTCTTCAACCTTCGCAGCCGTATGCAGCTTAATATTGTCGATTGCGATCGCTCCTGCAGCCGTTTTGTTTTCGCTGCCCGCGTCAACCGTCACTACGTAAACTTTTTTCAGCTTGGCCGGATAAGCGATGCCTGCGGAAGCCAAATCGATTTTCACGTTTTTCCATCCGCTCCAATTCAGCTCTTTGGCGATATCAAGCAGATGCGCTTTGCCGTTCGCGTCCAATACTTCCGCGCGCACCCAGTTCTTGCTGTTGTCGCTGTACAGATCCATTGATAGCGATGTCGGCGAGCCGGACAACGTCAATCCGCTGCTGCCAAATACCGCATAAGACGCTCTCGTACCTGTCCCGCCCGAGAAGTCATACGAAATTTGCAGGCCGCGGCTCGTCTGCTCCGGCAAATCGCCGATTAATTTTACCGTCCCCTTCGTTACATCCGGCGGCGTCACCTGCGAGGTGATCGCATAACGGGACACTTCGAAGTCCTCGATCATCACATCCTGCGTTCCTTCTACAAAAGGAAGCACGGCGCCGTAGCCGTCATAGCGGGCAATCGCGTACCCGACCTTCGTCTTTTTGTCTATGCTTTTCACCGTTACCGCGCCGTTCGCATATTCGCCTTCAAATCCGACAAATTCCCATTTCAAAGCGTCTCCGCTTATCGAGTAGGACTTGCCGTCCTTCAGCTTCACTGTAAGCGGCACGCTCGTAACGGAGCCTTTGGCGAGCATGCCGACTCCGCTATTTATTTTCAACGATGCGATCTGGTCTTGTCCGACAACCTCTACATCGTATTGCGCTTCGACCTCGCCCGATTTGACGGTCAGCTTGGTCTTGCCGATCTTGCTGGCTGTAAACACGTTGCCTTCGAACGTGCCAACCGCTGCCGGAGCAGACCACTTCGTCGTCGCCGCATCAACGGGGATCGGATTGTAATACGTGTCATATCCATTTGCGGTATAAGTTGCTTGTTGGCCGAGCAGGATAACATTAGGTCCGGCTGGAACCAGGCCCTTAAGCGTTCCTTGCGGCGCCGTAGTGAAAACGCCGATGCCGTTTGCGACGGCGCGCTGCGAGCTTTCCTGTGTCGGATGCGCCAGCATCACATAGGATTGACCGAGCGGGCGCTCCGTCATCGTCGTGGAACCGCCGCCGTCCAGGTTCACGCCTTTATAAACGCCAAGCTGCACCATGACCTGCTGCAGCTCCTTCAAGCTGAGCCCCGTGTTGCTGCCTGACTTCTCGGCTGTGATCATATAGACCTTCGTGCCGTCCTTGGAATAGCCGACGCCGGAACGGGACGTATAGGACGATCCGCTGACGCCCGTCACGTCTCTTGAGAACGCGGAAGCCGCGCCGTTATCGACAAGCAGCGTATGGCCCCCGACAAGCATTTGGAAGGATGCCGCGTCTACCGGCTGCTTCGTCGTCTGGGAGACGAGCGAATAATCCGCCGTGACCGCTTGTCCGATCTGCAGGTTTTCCTTAATGAAGGTTGCCGCTTTGCCGTGCGCCCGCAAAATATACCCGTCCTCAGGCACCGCGCCTGGAATCGCCGCATTAACGGAAATTTGCTCAATGATGCCGCCCCGCACGAGCACCTCGGTCGGCTTCGTTGCGGAATTAACCGGCCGCTCCGCCCCGCCCCAAGCGCTCGTATAGATGAACAGATTATCGACATGACTGTAAGGGGAAGCCCCGCCTTCCGGCGAATAGGAGGATTGATTCATCCCTTCGATCGGGAACGTGCTGCCATTCTCCGCCGTTACAGTGCCGGTGAATGTATAGGCGTCAATGACAGGCTTGCGGTCTGCCGTTACCGCAAACGCATACATTCCTTTCAGCTTTGACGGAGTCACCATAAGCGTTCCGTTCGTAATTTGGGCGCCAAGCGGCGCGCCTTCGTTCGACATAACGAAAACATCGGCGTTGATGGCGGCTACCGCCCCGTTTTCTTTGGTCATGTTCAGAATGGTGTTGCGCTGGCCGACGCTGTTATTTTTACCGCTAATCGCGCCCAGGGAGACGTTCGGATTGCTCAGATCGATCTCGATCACATGAACGTCGGTCTGTACGGATTTGTTGTTCCTTGTCGTTTGCCATACATAATCCAGACGCTTCGCGCCGGAAGTAACAATCGAAGACTCCTTCAGCTTCAGAATCGGCGCGGCAGCTGTGGCCGCTTCCGCTTGAGTCGCTCCAATGAATTGCCAGTTGCCCGGCAGAACCAAAGACATCGGCTGCGCCAATAGCGCGCCGCTAATCGCAATCACTACAACTTTTCTACGAATGCCACTCCTCTGCCGTCCTGTGCTGTTCTTTCTCCTGCTCATCTCTCAAGCAACTCTCCCATCTCTATGTAACTACTAACTTAGACTACAAGAGTGCAAGAAAAGTTACGATCATAAAAGACTGCTATCGGTTTTTTTTATCTGAAAAAAAATTCATATAGGTAATCTTGCGAAGATCTGCTGTAGTTTTGTCTAGTACTTTCAATTTGGAAGTTATGGTAGAATATAAAAAGCCTATTAGCATCAGGGGGTATCACTAATGGATGCACTAATTGGAAAAAAAGTGAAGAAAGATATCATTAACCATTATGGCATCACGATTGTACCTGCCCAGACGATTATTAACCATGACGTTGTCCGTTTGCTCATCAACCATCGGATCGAGAAGCAATCGATCAGCACCTACGCCGAAACGCCAGATAAAGTGCGCACAAGCCAATTGATGCGGCAGACGGTTGCCAGGTCAAAGGAGCTTTTCGAATCCATTACAAGCTCTAAAAAGGTTCCCGTCATGGAGCTTCGTAAAGAGGTCCTTCCCGTTATTCAAGAGATTACGAACCATCCCAATGTCTTTGAGATGATTGATATTATTAAAGCCAAGGATGAATATACCTATCAGCACAACATCGGGGTTGGGATCCTATCCACGCTTATTGGTAAATGGATGAATCTATCGGAGACCGAACTGACGATTCTTTCTTTAGCCGCGACCTTGCATGATGTGGGCAAGGTAAACGTCCCGACCGAAATCCTCAACAAGCCGGGCAAGCTAACGAAGGAAGAATATGAAATCATGAAAAAACATACTGTCTACGGGTATGAGCTGCTGAAGGAGGCCATCGGCTTACATCCCAAAGTCGCGCGTGTCGCGCTCCAGCACCATGAACGCGAGGATGGCGGCGGTTATCCTTATGGAATCAAGAAGGATCAAATTGACCTCATGAGCTCCATTGTAGCGGTTGCGGATGTATTCCATGCGATGTCCTCTGAGCGGCCTTATCATTCGCAGCTGCCTTTCCATGAGGTCATGCAGCAGATGGAACGCGGCAAATTCGGCGAATTAAATCCGCAGATCGTATCCCTGTTTATGGAGAACATGATCAAACGCACGCTCGGCAAACAAGTCGTCCTAACGGACGGACGGCTGGGAGAAGTCGTTCTGTTAAATCCGCACCGAATGGAAGCGCCTCTCATCAAAATTGAGGATGACTTCGTGGATTTAAGTCATGTTGAAGGCTTGCGTATTCAAGAAATTGTTGTTTAGTCCATACATAGAAACAAAACCTCGCCGCCGCATTGATCGCGGGAGCGAGGTTTTGCTTTTGGAAGAGCAGCCTATTTCGGTTTCTTCATCTCAAAATAATGGATCGGACGAATTTCAATTCCCCATTCAAATTCTGATCCGGCATCTACTTGCACTGCGGGATGAAGCGAGGCGATTTGGACGGCTTCCTCTAAATGCTCAGCTTCGATAAGAAACGCGCTGCCAATCATCTCTTTTGTTTCCGTGAATGGTCCATCGACAACTCGCACTTTCCCCTCTTCCCGTCTTATTGACTTGAATTCCGATTCAAGACCAGCGTCAAGAAGCACGCGGCCGGTTTTGTACAGCTCCTCGAGATACGGCCGGCACTCGCTCATCACTTTATCAATTTCCTCCTTAGGGCGGGCATCCATCTTCGCCGCATTTAAATAGCCTAAACATAAGAACTTCATCGTCGTAACCTCCTCAAGAATCGGGCTTACGGCCTCTATACCTCCAGCCGCTATATATACAACGAACGGAACGCCTTCATTCTCGACAGCCTTACAAAAAAAGACCCCACTTCCGCGATTCCGCTTGGTGAGGTCTTGCCGCTTCTGCTTTATGTTGTTATTGCGTCAATAATTCCGCCTTCTCCAGAAGTCGCATGATCATAACCGCTCCTTCTGCCCGGGACGCATTCGTCGTCGGACTTAGCGTTGTAGCCGTCTTGCCGTTGATGATGCCGAGATAAATGGCCTGCGCCATATTCGTCTTAGCATACGAGCCTATCTTGCCGCGATCCGTGTATTTGCTCAGGTAGGAGTCAGCCGAGCTAGGGAGGGTGACCGTCTTATCGGCCGCCAGCCATGCCCGCATCATCATCGTTGCCATTTCCTGTCTTGTAATATAGCTGTTCGGCTTGAAGCTGCTGCTGTCCACGCCGTTCACGATTCCCGATGCCGCCGCTGCGCCGATATAGGCGCCCATTGCGGTATTCGCGTTCACGTCCTTGAACTTCGCCGCTGCCGCGCGGTCCCCTGAGAGCCCGAGACCTTTCGCGATGTAGGTCGCGAACTCGCCGCGTGTAATCGGCTTATCCGGCTCATACTTCGTCGTTGTACGGCCCTCAACAATAAACTTCCGAGCCATCATCTGAACTGTATCCGTCGCCCAGTGGCTGCCCATGTCGCTAAAGCTCGATGTGTTCTTCACGAGCGCGTACGCGCTGTTCCCTTTGCGCTTGAATGTGGCGCGGGTTACGCCGTTCGTCGTTGTGAAGGTAGTCGGCACGTATGACAGAGTATTAGTGACCGGATCAAGCCATACGACTGCCGATTGGCTTTCGTTTACACTGGAGGTCGTTTTTAGTGTGCGTGAAATATAGCCCTCGAAATCGTTCAGTTCTTGCTTGGCGTTTCCGTTTACAACCATTACCTCGTAGTTGACCGGTCCAGTAATGACAGTCGCTTTGGAGCTCCTGAGCGCTGTCGTTAAGGACGACGTCTTCGAGGAGCTACCTTGGTCAATTGCAATAAGCACTTGATTGGATAGGCCATTCCCACCGACTGCGCTTGCGAGCTCCGCGAATTTCAGCTCGCGTAGCGGCAGCTCATACGTTGCGTCGCCATGTTGAACAGAGAAAGTGACGTTGCCGCCCTGCTTATACGCCATCTCCAGAGTAATAACGGAAACGGCAACAATAGCCGCTTTCTCATGGTCTGGCACTTTAAAAACGATATGCGGATTTGTCAACCCTGCATTGCGTGAAGTCGTAACGGCAGTAATGAGCTTGTCATTATTTAACGTGTAACGGTTGGCTGACACCCCTGCTGGAGATATATCGGAGGAAACGGTTGCGCCGGAGCTTTTAATAACGACACCATTGCCATCCTCCGTCGCCTCATAATCTCCTGTTAGCGTATCCAGCAGCGTAGTTTGATTCGCGACGTTCACATTCGAGAAATTGTTAACCGCTTGTCCTGTAATCGATTTAAGACCGTTTGTGTTTGTAAAATACGTAATTTGTGCCGCTTCCCCGACATTTGCCGGAGATGCCAGCGTTAAGACGACTGTGCTGCCGCTGATCTGCACGCTGGATACGACTCTAACCATATCCTTCACGCGAACAACAAAGCTGCTTGTAGAAGGAATCGAGTTTGGATCCAGCGCTACGTTAAAGTTCAAGGTCAACCGGGAGCCTTTTAGGATCGCGCCTTGCATCGTAGCTTGACCGCCCGTTCCCGTTCCTGTCCCTGAACCGACCGACATATTGGTGAAGGAAGCGGCTGCGTTGCCATTCAGGTCCGTAACGGTCGTACTTGTTCCGATATAAGAAACGGTCGCCGTCTCTCCCGTCGAAATGGCAGTACCCAGTGTCAAGTATACGGAATCCCCAGCCATGACGACATTGCTGACCGGTCTAACCTGCCCGTTCGCCAATACGCTGTATTGATACGTGCCAGGGACGCTCGATGAGTTTAAGAGTTCATTATATTTGATCGTCACGACCGCGCCTGACGCCGTTATACTTTGTACAACCGGGGCATAACTATCGCTTGCGCTTCCCCCGCTGCCTGTCAAGCTATAGCTGTTAATCGCAGCCACAGTATTGCCAGACGTTCCATAAAGCGGATAGCTGCCCGGTGTGTAAGATACTCTGACGGCTTGTCCGCTCGCGATTGCACTGCTTAATGTCAGTTGTAGAACATTTCCGCTATGCCATATCGAGGTTGGGCTGTAGTTAACACCCCCAACATTAACGGTAAACTGCGTATAAGCGTAGGCGCTTGGTGTCATTAAAGCTTCACTAAAGTTCAGAACTACAGTATTCCCATAAGCCGATCCGCTAGAAATGACAGGATTCGTGCTTGTGAACCCGTTCGAGATCTCCAATTTGGAGAAGCTGGCTGCTTGATTGCCCGAAATATCCTGCACCAGACCGACTGAAGGCTTTGTGTAAGAAAGTTCGACTTTTTGGTTATACAGGACAGCGCTGGACAATGTAAGCAGCACCATGTTGCCTTCAACCTTCACACTTGTAATACTGCGCGGTGCTCCAGCCACGGATACGTAGTAGCTTGCGGCCGATGGCTTTAAGTCTGCGTTCAATGGCTCGTTATAAATCAGCCGAATGACAGCCCCGCTAACTTCCGACTTGGATACCGTAGGCGCCGTTGTGTCACCGCCTCTGGTCAGAAATGTCCATTGGTATTGGTTCAATATCCCGGCGAATGAGTTGCCGACCAAATCCGTGATCGCGCCTTCTTCAATGTTGATGTAATAATTCGTATTTGCATCAAGTGAGGTCGGGAGGTTTGTAGACGTCCTTGGTTCAATGACGACCCGTTTATTATCGGTTGGATCTACATAGAAATTCGCCTGATAGGATGAGCTTCCAGTAGCCGTTGGAATGAACGAAATGGTATTGCTTGTATTAACCGCTACCGGTTTATTAAAGCTCGCATAAAATTTCGAGTCCACCGCTACAGCTGTCGAGCCATTCGCAGGAGAAAGGGTGTTAAGCAGCGGTCTTTCTCCATCTTGCGTGATTGTAAAGGTCCAGCCTGTCGTTCCAGTGATACCTGCAAAATATTTGCCTGCGCCATTCCGAATGGCGTAGCTGTCTATCGTCACGTAGTATCGCGTATTGTTTAAAAAGGCCTTTGCTGCGCCTGCGTTCGTAATAGCGCTTGTCGCATCAATAACCAATTGATTCGTGCCGCCGCCCTTTACGCGCGCCGACGTAATCGGAATGGATCGGAACAATGTATTCCCGACACTTTGTCTAATCTCAATATTCCCGCTATCAGGATATACAGGTTCATTGAATGTCAATATCAAATTGGTATTTGTACCGGCAGCGGTACCATTTGGAGCAGGTGAATAGGTCTGTACAACAGGCGCGCTTGGATTCGAGCCATACCCCGTTGTGAAGTTCCAAGTCGTCGCGCCGGAAATTCCATAAAACAACTCGCTCGGATTACCGGCACTCGAAAATGCGCCCGGTTCGATCCAGACATAATAGGAGGTTGTTGGCGACAATCTCCCCGCCGTATCGATCGTCACTTCAGAACCGCTAACGTTCGCAGCTGTTGCGGCAATACTATGTACAACTCCGTTATCGCTAACTTTACGAATTTCAATCCGTTTGCCCGTAACGGCTTGGACCGGTACATTAAAATCAACAACTAAATCCAAATGAGTCGATGCGCCTGTCGTATCGTATAGCGGTACTAACGTGGCATTATCCGCCGGATAGAAGCTAACGGTTTTAACAAGAGCCGGATTCGTAGTGAACGACCAGTTCGCTCCATTGAACGGATTGCCCGACGCATCTTCGAAGCTGTTGGGTTCAATCGTCAACGTATATTGCGTGCCAGGTAATAATGGTTCATATGTCTTGATCGTAATTTCTGTTGAACCACTGCCGGTAACACTAGACGAAGTAACGGCTATATTTCTTGTGTCCATTGCGGAAACAAGCTTTATATTCCCGCCCGAAGCATATACCGTCTCGTTAAAATTGACTTTGATGATGCTTATAAATGAGCTTTGATCATACGTAAATGGATTAAGAGTAATCAGTCCCGGCCTAGTCGTATCTAGGGTAGTACTGGTTGTCGTGCGGAAATTCCATCTTGTTGCGCTTTGAATACCGGCATAAGGAGCATTGTTAGAAGCATTCAGGAAGAAGCCTCCATCAATTAGGACATGATACTCCGTATTCACGTCGAACCCTGCGGCAGGATCGATAACAGCTTCCCTAGGGCTGGTGAAAGTTACCTTGGGATCATTTGCGTTAATGGTTTCAACTGCTTCATTATTGGACGAACGGTAAATCGTAAAGGTCGTCGTATTAGAGCCTCGTTTGACATCCTCATCGAATACAATGCGTAGATTTGCGCCAAGCGGCACGTTCGACAAATTATCAGCAGGGTAAAAACTCATGGCGACAGGCCCAGCAGGCGCGGCCTCAACAGCCTCAGGAGCAGACCAACCTGGCAAGCCGATCTGCAGGATCATTAGGATTGCGAGAACGACGGACAGCTTGCGGGTACGATTCATTTCATTTCACTCCTCAAAAATAAACACTCGTACCTTATTTTTCGGCTCAAGCGTATGAAAAATTTAGTGCAACAACCCTTTTTGTACCGTTTGACCTATCGGAAACAAAAAAACGCCGCTTCACTCATCAAGATACTTGACGGGTAAAACGACGTTTGTGTTGCGCCATGGGCACTATTATAGGTGATATTACAGTCCAGCGCCAGCTCTTAATACCTCAGCCTTGTCTACGCGCTCCCAAGGAAGGTCGATGTCGGTACGGCCGAAGTGACCGTAAGCGGCAGTTTTGGCGTAGATCGGACGACGAAGGTCGAGCATTTTGATGATGCCGGCAGGACGAAGATCGAAGTTGCTTGTGATCAGCTCAACGAGCTTCTCTTCCGAAACTTTGCCAGTGCCGTAAGTGTCAACGTTAATGGAAACCGGCTTCGCTACGCCGATCGCGTAGGCAAGCTGAATTTCGCACTTGTCTGCCAGACCAGCGGCAACGATGTTTTTCGCAACGTAGCGCGCCGCGTATGCTGCGGAACGGTCGACCTTTGTCGGATCTTTGCCAGAGAATGCGCCGCCGCCATGACGAGCGTAGCCGCCGTATGTGTCGACGATAATTTTACGGCCCGTAAGACCCGCGTCACCTTGCGGTCCGCCGATTACGAAACGGCCAGTCGGGTTGATGAAATATTTCGTTTGCTCATCCAGCCACTCAACAGGAACAACAGGCTTAATGACATACTCCATAATATCATGCTGGATTTGCTCAAGCGTCACTTCTTCCGCATGCTGCGTCGAAACAACGATTGTGTCTACACGTACCGGCTTGCCATCCACGTATTCAATCGTAACCTGCGTTTTACCGTCCGGACGGAGGTAACCAAGCGTATCGTTTTTACGAACCTCGGACAGTCGGCGTGCGATGCGGTGCGACAATGCGATTGGCAGAGGCATAAGCTCAGGCGTCTCGTTCGTCGCGAAGCCGAACATCAAGCCTTGGTCGCCTGCGCCGATGTCTTCGTTCTCTTGCTTCATGTCCTTGCCTTCACGGGACTCGAGCGCTGCGTTAACGCCTTGGGCGATATCTGCGGATTGCTCGTTCAGCGATGTCAGAACTGCGCAAGTGCTATAGTCAAAACCGTACTTCGCGCGCGTGTAACCGATCTCTTTGATCGTACGGCGAGCAATGGAGGAAATATCAATAAAATCCGCGCGGCTGCTGATTTCGCCAATAACAAGCACAAGGCCTGTTGCTACCGAAACTTCACACGCTACACGTGCATTTGGGTCTGCTTCCAAAAATGCATCCAGAACAGCGTCCGAGATCTGGTCACAGATCTTATCCGGGTGTCCTTCCGTTACTGATTCCGATGTGAATAAGTGGCGTCCTTTTACCGACATCCGTATCAACCTCCTACAACCTTAGTATTGAATAATTGCGTCTGTTCTACACAAAAAATGAACCTTTTCCGCGAAGGAAAAGGTTGTCACACAACTCTTCTTCTAAAAAGTTATAATACCTAAAATGTCGCATAGTGTCAATGGACGCCGAATTACGACTTAGAGGGTGAAACCATTGCCCAAGACCGACTCCGCTTGAGCAATCAATCGTTTCGTAATGTTGCCTCCAATATAACCAGCTTGACGCGTCTGTATTTCTGACCAATACACGTGACCTCCGCCACCACTGCCAACAGCGCCCAGCTCACCTGCAAATTCCGTATCCGCACCTGCTGCAGAACCGCCTGTCATCAATCCCAGCTCCGCTGCAAGCTCATACTTCATTTGATTAAGCGCTGCTTTACACTCAGGCACTACAACTTTATTTGAACGACGACTCATGATGAGACACCTCCGAAAGTTATTGAATACAGCTATAGTGTGCATTCTTGTTCACGGCCTCAAGCGTATAATCTTATGTCACTGCGAGCAAAATGTAGCATCCCATCCATTGTTCAACAAGAGTTCTTTTACATGGATAAAAATAAAAGCTGATCCAGCCTTTGAGCCGAATCAGCGTGCTAACATTGTTATTTGATGGTATAACTGCCTTTCACTAATACAGTAAGCGGGACAATTTCATCGGGGTGCCCTTTAATGCCGCGGCCGTCGCGCGGGAACCAAATCAAATGGTTCGTCGGCACATCCTTCCCGCTTTTTATATCGATGCCGCCCGTCAGATCGGAAATACCGTTCGTATCGGAGCTGTATGCGACGGCCTTGCCGACCCGCACAACTACCTCGCCGCCTGCTGATACCATCAGCGTCTTGCCAATCGGTACTTCCACAACTTCCAGACCGGCAGCTTCAGCTGCTCCGTCTGTACTGCCTCCCGTTGTCCCGCCGCCGCTTATTTTGGCAATTTGCTCATCGACGTAGCTTTTTGTGACAACTGGATCCTCGATCGTGCCCGGCGTTACAGCCGAGTCCGCCTCAAGCGGCTTCGCCATCACCATTCCGACCCATACTCCCGCTGTAATCATGACAGCCGCGCCTGCTATTCTCAATGCTTTCCGTTTCACTCTAGCAGTCTCCTCCCCATCTAGTATCCTATTGAATAGGATACTAGATTTGAGAGAGATAGGCTACCCTCTTATGGCTGGGTTACGAAATAGAACAGATCTTTGGAAGCAAGCATCACTTTTTGTTCTTGGACCTGCTTATAAATGTTAACCGTCAGACCTTTGAACTCAAATTTGTTCGCGAAGCTTGGATCTTCAAATCGAACGTATTTCGTTAATTGCGTCCCTTCCACGAGTTCAGCATCGCCATTTGTATTGTCTGTTGTCAATTTGTATTGATATTTCTTCTTGCCGGCGCTATGGTCTACGACTTCAATATACAGATCCTGCGCATCCGCATAGTTGGCGTTATCCGATGTCTTCGTCAGCGAGTATTGGAACGACAAGCTAATACCGCCAGTTACATACGAATCGTTCACAAACAAATCCGCTCTTAAGTACGAAAGATCTAGCGTATAGTTTTTATAGACGATTCCTTTCAAGTCATCGATTTTGCTGCCTGATGCCAGCGCGCTTACTTTTTGATAAACCGGTTTTAGAAGAATTTGCGGCTTATCTTCGCCCAGATTCAAGCTTTCACCGAAATAGAACTTCAGTTCTCGATCTTCAAATTCCGCAGGTAGCTGAGCAAGGCCGGACATCACGATTTTCGAATTCGACAGCAGTCGCTTCGTGGTTGCCGTGAACGTTACTGGGATAATGCCCCCGTCACGATTCTCGACATAACCCGTTAATTGAAGAGGTGCGTTAATTCTACGTTCCTTGTTGGTAATTTCAATCTCCGCATAGAACAGATTTGTACTATCGCTTCCGCTCTTGTATACCGAAGCATTAAGCAGCTTCATTTCGGATTTTTTGCCTTTTTCGTTAATTTTGATCGCCTGGTCTTTTTTGTTTAGCTCGGCTTGTTGTAAATCCTTTTTACCGAAGTTGCCGATCGTGACAAGCGACTCGGCATCGCTTGCGTCAGTAAGCTTCACTTCAAGCTCCGAGAACGTCTGAACATACGGCACTTCGAAGTAGCTGATTACGGTATAAGAACTCTTAGCCGGAACGGTTGTTATTTTGTCGAGTTCTACAACAGCCGTTTTTTCGTTGCTTGTGAAATTGCCGTCAATAATAAATTCGCTTTGAAGCTTAGGCTTAGTCAATGCTTTGCTAGTTGTATTCGTAAGAGTAAAATA
Source organism: Paenibacillus nanensis (assembly GCF_003583765.1). GTDB lineage: Bacteria > Bacillota > Bacilli > Paenibacillales > Paenibacillaceae > Pristimantibacillus > Pristimantibacillus nanensis. Next base: position 184,036 of record NZ_QXQA01000012.1, on the reverse strand, counting down.
AGCAACCAGCATATCGGTTTCTTCCTGCGGCGTACGGTAAACTGCGTCTAACTTGATCTCGTAGCCTTCATAGGAAATTTTTTCGACGGTTGTTGTGCTCGTATCTTCGCTCGTATTTACTTCGAAGCTAACAAGCGTTGCTTTTTCGTCGCTGTCGGCCTTTTGTGAAACCATAATGACCGATCCCTTTTTTAAATCAATCGAGTCAGGTACAATGCCTTTAATTTTGACAGACTTTTTGATTTGCGGCAGTAGCTTGAGATCCGTTTCTTCCATTGTTAATGGATAGAGGTTCCCATTGACCGATTTATAATAGAATAAAATATTCGCAACAGTGACAGGACTGTTCTCTTGGTTAATAAACGTAATAGTGCTGCTTAATGTCTGACCGTCATCGGTTTGGAGAACACCGCTCTTGCTAATCGAAACGCTAATCTTCTTCCCGTTCATATACAGCGAGCCTGCTTTATCAACTTTTAATGCCGGCGTATAAGCTAAGCTTTTAAGCTCGATAAGGCCGACCGGCAGCATTACTTTGCTTGTTTCTTCCTCAAAGCCAATGATTAAACTCTCCGGCTTGACTTTCGATTCATTTGGGATGGCATAGCTGAGGGAAACCAGCTTTTTCGCTTTAGGTGAAATTATTGTTGTTGTCGCATCGGCAAACGTTACATTTTTGTAGCTGCCGCCATTCGTCGTTTGAAGGAAAAACTGCAGCTTCGTTATATCGATAGACGCTTGTGACAAGTTATTGAGTTCCAAATCTAGCGTTAGGTACTGCCTCGAGGCATCCTTATTGAAGTTGTACGATTTAACGCTTACGTTCAATTCCGATTCATTGAACAGGATCGTTCCCGCTTTGGAGTTAGAGGCTAAGCCCTTCGTAGTTGTATGCACGGGAAGCTTGCCCAAAACGACTTCGTAATTGGAAGAGACTTTACTAAAGTCCCACTTTAAAAATTCAATCGCGAGATCCGAACGTTTAACGGAAGTGTCAACATACGCATAATATGTAAGATAAGTGGAACCCTTAGAACGTACGATGTTTTTAGTTTTGTCCGTTTCCTTCGGATAGGACTTAAATTTCTTGCCGGAAGTCGTGACAATCTTAGCCCAGTAATCAATGAGCTTAATATCGCTATTGCTCGTATTTTGAATCTTAATGGTCATGGTAGCGATCTGGCCATTCTCATGGTCAGCTAGCGTGGCGGAATGAAGGGTGACTATTCCTTTGTTATCAAAGGCGATGGACGGTGCTGCAGCGGCGGCCGCATTGGCTGGCGGAATATATACCGCTAACAGTAATAGGGCAAACGCTAAAAACAATAAAGTAGGAGCTTTCAATTTTTGATTCAAGTACTGCATTAAATTTTCCCCCTTTGTCATCATAGTATCACTGGCGTATGAACAGCATATTAACATAGACGCAAGAAAAGGGGATTTTGTTTCACTTCATATAAAAGAAAAACCCGGTGCATAAGCACCGGGCTTCTTGTAAGAAGGTAGTTATTACTTAACTACTTTCTCAACGTTGCCTTCAATTACGTTACCAGCAGCGTCATCAGCAGTTGGAGCTGCAACAGTTGCAACTTTCACGGAGCTGAATACTGGAGCTGTCAGGTTGGCAAAACCGCCAGCAACAGCAGAACCAGTTGCTACTTTGATGTCGCCAGTTGTAAATGTACCGCTGTTATCAACGTCAACATACGTGAAGTTTTGCGTAGTGTCAGCATTAACTTCAAGCAGAGTTTCAACGCGAACCAGGTACTTACCTGCATCAGCACCAGCTGGAATCAGGTCAACTTGGACTTGAGCAGGGTTCAATGCGGAACCGTTGACAGAAACTTTAAGGTCAGTATTTTGCAGACCAGGAGCAGCGTCAAGAGCCTCATCGAAACCGACTGTTAAAGAACCATCGCTGTTCAGAACTGCAGATGTCAGCTTAGCTTTAGTGTTATCAGTTACACCGATAGTACCCACATAGCTGTTCAGAGCAGCGCCGTTCAGGGACAGGATGTTAGAAACAGTTACAACTGCGTTAGCATCAGTTTTTGCGATCGAACCAGCTGGCAATGTGATTGTCGCAACATCCTGAGTGCCGTTCAGTGTGATAATTGTTCCTGCTGGAAGCGGCTTACCAGCGATAGTGTAGTTGTTCAGGTCAGTTGCAGAGTTAGCAACAGCGCCACCTTTTACACCAGCTCCGAAGTTAACTGTAAGAACTTGTTTCACAACTTTAGCGTCAGCATCAAAGCTTGTAGTTACCGTGATAGGGTTAGCTGGCAGGCTGAAAGTTGTCGAACCAGCGCCCAGGTCAAGCGTGTAGTTGAATGCGTCGGATTTGTTTGCAGCTTCAGACGTATCAGTTACAAGGTTAGCCGGGAAGGAGAATGCAAATTGTCCGCTTGCTTTACCTGGAACGTTTGCATTGTAAACAACCTTCTTATCTCCAGCAGTTACGTTAACTGCTGTGAAGCCACCCAGAAGCGAACCAGTTACGTTAACACCGTTGGAGTTAACGATGGAAACTGCGCCAGGCGTACCAGCAGCAAGCGCTTCGCTGAAGTTAACTTCAATTTTAGTAATGTTACCATTACCGTCTTTAACAACTCTGTAACCTGTTGGAGCAGGTTTAACTACGTCTTTCGAAAGAACAACTGCTTGCGTACCTGCAGCAATGGAGTTGCCAAGGGAGTCCTTGATGGATCCTGGGAACGCAACGTTCAGAGTTCTAGTTGCAGTACTTGCAAAAAGTGGTTCGTTAACTTTGATCTCGAACTTCGTGTCGTTAGAACCGTTAACAGCAGTTGGAATCAAAGTTGCAACGTTAGCAAGAACTTCATTCTTAACAGCGTTAGTCAGGCCAGCGATAACAGTAGCGCTATCCATCGGCTTGCTGAATGTTACAACGATTGTTTTGTCGGAAGAAGTGGACAATGTTGCAGTTGGAGCAACTTGGTCAACTACTACCGAGAAAGTTTTTGTGGAAAGAACAGTTACGTTAGGTACAGTCGCTTTGTCAGTCAGGTTAATAAGCTCAATAGTATGAGTCTTGTTAACTTCCAGAGCTACACCAGTGATTTTAGCAGTGTCAGTTCCACCGAAGTTAGCGCTGTAGTACGAACCGTTGATTTTAACAACAGCAGCGTTAATTGGCTCGGAAGCCTTAACTGTTACGGAAGTTGCAACAGTGTTGTTCGTTTTAGCTTCAACGCTTACGAACTCAGGCTTAACTTCATCTTTGTAAGAGAAGATTTGAGTGTACTTAGCTGTAGTTTTGTCAACGTCAGCTGCGGACACGATAGGCTCGATAACAGCAACTGCATTTTGAACTTCAACTTCGCCAGCACCGAATGTCAGCGTTGCTGTCAAACCGTCTGCGCTAAGGGATACAGAATCAGGGTTATTAGTGCCGATCGCATAGTTAGTCACAGTTTCTGCAGCAGTTTTGTCAACAGCTGCAGTGAATTTAACAGCTACTTGAGTAGCGTTAAGAGCATTAATGCTTTGTACTGCAGCAGCTTGTGGAGCTTCTTCTTTAATAAGACCAAGGATTACGCCCAGTTTCTTGCCAGTGCCTGGAACTTCAGTTTCCAGAGCTTTTACGATTGTAGCGTAAGTTTCGCCGCGAGTTGGGATCGCGCTGAAGTCAGTTTCTTCAGTTGCGAAGCCGTACTTCACAGCAAGCTCAGGTACTTCTGCGTAGCCTTCGCCAGTTGTGTCGTGACCGAATGCACGAAGAACGATTGCGTAGAATTCTTGGTTTTTCAATTCAGCATTGAAGCCGAATTTGCCATTTCCTTTACCTTCAACAAGACCTTCTTCAACTGCCCAAGAGATGAAACCGTCGTAGAACGAGTTCGTTACGTCAGTAAACTCATGAGTTGTTTCAGCGTCTTGTGCTTCGTCTTCTTCACCCAGAAGGCGGGACAGAAGAACGATTACGTCTTGACGCTTCCAGCTTTGGTCTTCTTTCAGATCTGTACCATTACCTTGGATAACGCCAAGCTCGTTCAGGTATTCACCTGGATTTTTTGCGTCAGCAGCGTAAGCAGCGCCTGCGAACATGGACACTACCATGGAGCTTGCTACAAACAGGGATAAACTTTTCTTCATAACCTTTTTGTCTCCTCCTCTAAAATGCTTCGGTTGTTGAGAGTTTTGTTTGGATATTTCTAAAGAAAATGAATTGCTCGTTTCCCTCATAGCCGATTCACCCCCTTCCCAGAGTTGAGCATTAATTATATAAAATGATGTCTACGATCATGCCCAACCCTAATGTGTAACATGTCGTAGAAACTTGTAAACCATGAAAGAATAGATGCTAGACTAGCTGCATCACTATAACATTATACAATGGGCATTTGCAACCGTAAAGAGGAACTTGAGAATTCATTCCAATTACTAGCGCCCTTGTAATAACGTCATGTACTTAAACGTTTGTGGTGCGAAAAAGTTGCGATACTTTGAAAAATTTTTTTTCGTCTTCATTTATATCTTTTTTGCTGCTCGTCTCGAGCACGTTGTTAGTATAGCGCGAAATGATGCATCGAGTATATACAAACAATTTTCCAATCTTACACGAATCTAGTACAAGCATAAATCCGCGTCATTACTCGTTTTTTTGAACGATAAGCAAAGAAAGAGACTAGCAATTAAGCTAGTCTCTCTCCTACTTCGACCACTAATTGTAAATCTTCGGCAGCTTCTTCATGTCATTCATAACGCGTGCCATAATAATCGCTGCATCGCTGCGGAGCAATCTTGCTTTCGGATCAAATACCGATCCTTCCTTCGGATTGTCCGGATTAATCAGTTTGCCCTGAATAAAGCCTTTTTTCTCAATCGCAAGGACGGATGGGATCGAGTAAAAATCAAAGCTTCCGGAATCCTTAAAGATTTTGTCCAACGATTTTTTCGCTTTGGTCGAGTCGGTCTCGAGCTTGAGCTGCAATGCGCGAGCAAGAATGACGGACGCTTCTTGACGCGTCAGTTCGACATCTTCGTCAAAGAAGCCTGGACGTTTGCCATTAACAATGCCAGCTCTAGCCGCAGTCTCAATATAACGGTAATCGTATATCGCGTTTGCGTTATTCGCATTTGTAATCGTCTCCGGATAATAGGAGAAGTGAAGCTCGCCTTCATAATTCAATTGAAGGTCCATAGCCCGAACGATCATACGCGTGAACTCGCCGCGCGTCACATAACGATCTCCGCCGAACAAACCGACCGGATCAATTGCGTTCATAATACCTTTGGAGTAGATGGCTTCCATCGCTTCGCGCGCATACGGATGATCTGTAATGTCATTAAATCCGCGCGTCAGCTTAACTGCTACATAATAGCCAAACTTGCTGAACGGAACCGTTACCGTGCGCTTCTTCTCATCGACAACGCCGCCAATGTTCTCCCATGTGCTGTTATACGGGTCAAAACGGAATACCGTGATCGTTGTTCCTGCGCTTTGCACCACGTTCGAATCATAGGTGATAGTCAGGCTGCCTGGCGTACTTGGAATCAACTCGCGGTCAAACTGATTCCATCTGCTTGCGAAGGTGCCCGTCTCCTTGCCTACAATGTTCGGGAACGGGAATGGATCCATCCCTGTTGTAATCGGGTCGTAGGAAGGCGACGTCGGATCCGGGTCATCCGCCATACCACCATCGATCCAGTACAATGGGCTGGCTTTAATAAACTGTCTCGCTTGGTCCTGGAACCGGTAACCAATATGAAGATTGCCCTCAGCCTGGCTATTCGCCGAATAGTTCGGCGGCTGCCCCTCGTACAAATGGCGGTCTACGATGCCGTCATTCGGGTTGGCAATCGCAAACAGCAGATCGTTTCCGCTGTATACTTGCGTCGCATGACCATTTGAGTTGTTATACTGCGGCCGAATCAACTGCGTGTTTTTAGCAAAAGTTAATGTTAGCGTGTTATTGAACAGCTTATGAGACGCCTTCATCGTTTCCATCATCTGAGCGCCGGGAATATTCGTCGGCACGTATTTGACGGTCATCTCTTCGGTGATTTTATCGTCACCGCGCGTAATTTCGAATTTAATTTTTGTATCCTTACCCGCCTTCAAATCTTTCACAACGGCTCGGAATGCATCCGTGTTCGTCGTGCCGTTATCGCCGTACTCAATAAAAGTAATCTTCTCGGCCTGCGTTTTGCCTACTGTAATGGAATCGGCGCCAGGAGACGTGATAATGACTTCTACAAAGTTTTTGTTCGTAATGCGCTCCTCAGGAAGCGGCGATTTAATGCTGTAAGGAATCGAGATCGGGTTAAGCTCCAGCCTGTAAGTCGCTCTAGGACCATTCTCACCGGCGTTAAAGACGGTAATGACATAGACAACCGGGCTTCCATCTTCCGGCATCACTTGATTCTTAATGTTGAAGAAGAAGGATTGGGCCTTCATGTCATAGTAGAACGTAACGTTGGCGTCAGGCGTAACAGGACTCGCGCCCGTGCTGTTCATAATGCGGTCTACCGCAGGATTAGAAGGATCCTTTACAATGCTCCGATCTTCTTTGGCCAGCTTAAATTGCTTAGTCAAATCCCATTTCACATCGGTTTTCCAATTTGGAGAGCTGATGGTAACCAAATAGTTGGTTTTGCTTCCCAAATTATTCAATTGAGTAGCAATACTTGCTTCTGTAGTACCTAAATCAATAAAGTCGAATGTGCCGTGCACATCAAAATTGGCTTCCTTGGTCGTAAATACCGTTCCCTGCTTTGAAAACTTTGGATCATTAGGAAGCGGCGGCCATAAATTGCTTGTGTACGGGTAAACGCCGTCCGAATCCGGAGCCGGAATCAACGGCAGATTCGTAGGGACAACGTTGAATTTGATCGTCGATTCATAGTTATTATTCGTCGAAACAAAGACGAATTTAACCGTATTCTCGCCGGCTTTGTTCAGAATGCTTGCAATCTTATCGTGTTCAGTTGAAAGCGGCCGGAACTTCGTTTTTGTTCCGTTCATCTCTAACTGAATTTCAACATTATTAATGTAGAGAAACACAGACTTACCGGTGCCGCTGTATACAATCTCAGTATCATTGACGACATTGAACAATTGCCCTCTGAAGTTGCCAAGCTTGTTCAACAGATCCGTATTGTTGCCTGCCACCGTATCGAACTTTACATCCATACCGTCTACGATGGTCTCGTATTTCATATACGGTCCGTAAAGAAGTCTTGCGGTTATCGATTTGATTTCAGAAGATGCTTTAGCGTTTGTGCCTGTACCTGTAATAGCCGTATCGAACTCAAATGTAACCGAATTGGTTCCCGATTTTGGCAGCTTTTGCAGCTCAATAAACACTCTTAGGAACGAAACCAATTCTCCGTTCACCGTACGCGTTACGACTTGTGTAACAGGTCTGTTCATGTCGGCGGATTGCATGATCATCTTTGCAGTCAAATTTGAAGATGCAGGCGACGTCGCCACTTTAATGGCATCCGCCAACGGCGCCATATTTGTCAGGTCGGAGCCCAAAAGCCTTTCATAGTTCCCGATTAACAGCTCGACCCCCATTGGTGTGGAGAACACATCGATGCCGCCCGCCGGAATGTCCGTGCTTTGCAATCCGATAATACGGTTATCGTTGTTCGATTTGGAACGCTTCGGATAAGTATCCGCACCGCTCGAATCCACTTGATTCTGCGTCATTGTGCCGTCAAACCCGGTCAAATAATTGACATCATGAATGTAAGCTTTGCTATTATCACGCAGTGTAAAGCTTGTCCACTCCGAATAATTATATTGGGACAGGTTAGGCGCTTTGAAACGCAAATTGTACTTTGTGTCATATACCAAATCGTTAGGCAATGAATAGCTGAAATTCACTGTAATAAATTTGGTGCTAGCGTCAATCGTAGTTGGCAAATAGCTTACGTCTCCTGATTGAGCCGATATATCCGCCTTGCCCGAAATTTGCAGCGCCAACATATTAACTAATGCAGCCTTAAACGTGGTCGGATTCGTGTGATCAACCACAGCGCTTGGGTCCGTTGCGCTGTTCAGATTGCGCAAAGGCAGCGGAATTATTGCGGTACCCGACAGCTTGATTGCCCCAGCCGTAGCAGTCGGGAAATCCATGTTCTGCTCGAGCGGAGCTGTTTTGGAAGCATCAAACAACTTCAAGTTATAGTAGGTCACTTCGCCATTGTAGAACGCGACTTGACGTGTCGTCTCGACAACTTGGCCGCCGTTATACACCTTGAATTTAATATTGTTAATGCCTTTGTCGATCGTTAACTGAGACGTGCCGAAGCGGCTGTTATTATTCGCCGTCGATACGGTGAAGTCATAATTGCGGCCGTTAATATCGATATTAACCTTCGTGGCATTCGGCGCACGGCCGGTAATGACAACTTGGCCTTGGCTTTGTACGGTTGGAGCCGTCGAATACAGCATCGTTGGCTGATTTTCGAGCAGATCGTATTCTTGGTTCTCGAATTGAATCTTGAGGTCGTACAGCATCGGACTGTCTCGATATTCGATATAGATGGACTCCGTAACGGACGATGCGCCAGCTACGCCTTTGAACGTAATTTTATTCATACCCGGGAACAAAATCAGGTTGCTGACCGTAATTTTGTTATCTCCAGTAGTGGAGATGCCCGTCGTAAATTCTTCCGTCGTGTTAAGCACTTCCTCAGCGCCGGAGGACGTGACTTGCTTGACGTTGTAGCTGATGGAGCTGCCGACAACGCCGTTAATGGTACCTTCGAGCGAAATCGTCTTGGTCGATACGATACGGGCGTTCTCCCTTGTAGCTTGTTCGTTAGGAAACAAAAAATAAGACCCGGCTGCGTTTGCTGGCTGTGGAGACAAGGCAGTCGGCAGCAAAGTGATGAGCAGCGCAAAAGCGAGTAACAGCGATAGTGCTCGTTTCAAAATGGTGTTCCTCCTTCAAGTCGTTCTAAATTCTTAGGCAACGGCGAACGTCACCGATGAGACATTGCTTCTGATAGTAGGCCTATAGTCACTAAAAACTGTCCATCCGATGATAACTTGCTTATACTCGTTCCTCCCTTTGCCTTTCAAGTCAGATTATCTCACTTTTATAATAGACGCACTGACTTTGGAAAAGTTCTGTGTATTTGTTTTATCGGCTCAGATAGGCGAGTTGTTTAGACAATAGGACGCATAAATGGAGCAAATAGGCTGATTCTCCTAGATGAGGGGCTGAAGAAGTGAAGGACGTAGTAAGCAAGGAAAGCGGCAATATGCCCTTGACGTAAATAAGCCCCGCATCCAAGTAAGATGCGAGGCTCTACGTGTAGAATAAGTGCGTTATTTACCGCGGGACTGCTGCGTGTCGACTTTGGCGATGCGCAGTAGGCCGATGCGGGCCAGGAAGTTAATGAGCGGGCGGCGCGTCTTGTCGACGATGCCGGTCAGCTCGGCGCCGATCTGCAGGAAGAACATGAGCAAGCAGATAACGGCGAATGTGATCCAGTTCGCCGCGCTGGATTGCACGACGGCGGATTGGACGATCGCAAGGACGCCGAAGATTGCGGCGACGCCCCAGATGATCAGAACCGTACGGCGATGACTGAAGCCGAGGTCGCGCAGACGATGATGCAAGTGCCCTCTGTCCGGCGCAAAGATCGGCTGCTTGTTCACCCAGCGGCGAACGATCGCGAAGAACGTGTCCGACAGCGGCACGCCGATAATGAGCAGCGGCGTTACGAACGATACGATCGCAACCTGCTTGAAGCCCAGCATCGACAGCGTCGCAAGGCTGAAGCCGAGGAACAACGAGCCGGAGTCGCCCATAAAGATCTTCGCCGGGTGGAAGTTGAACACCAGGAATCCGATAATGCCGCCAAGCAGCAGCGTGCTGAGCAGAATGACAGGCTGGAAGCCCATGATCGTCGCCATCGCCACGATCGTTGCGATCGAGATGCCGGACACGCCGGCGGCAAGGCCGTCGAGACCGTCTATCAGGTTGATCGCGTTCGTAACGCCGACAATCCAGAAAATCGTAAGCGGAATGCCGATCCACTCGGCGATCGGCTGCATCGACTCGCCGAACGGAATGTTAACGAGATCGATATGAACGTCGAAGCCGAAAACAACGACGCATGCCGCGGCGATTTGGCCGATCAGCTTAACCTTGGCCGACAACTCGAAGCGGTCATCCAGCGCGCCGATGATAATAATGATCGTTCCGCCGACCAGCAGGGCGTTAATCATGTTCACATCGCGCGGACGCAGGAGTCCGTCCGGTATAAACGGCGATACGGCGAGGAATGCGCCGACAAATGCAATGTAGATCGCAAGCCCCCCGAGACGCGGCATAATCCGCGTATGTACCTTTCGGTGGTTCGGCTTATCGATAGCGCCGATTTTAAAGGCGAATTTTTTAACAAGCGGTGTCATAACAAGCGCAAGCGCAAGTGAAACAATGAATCCAATCATATACAAGAAGCCAATGGACATGCGTACAACTCTCCTTTTCTGAAGACATAAGCAGTTGTCGCCTTAGCGCTGTATCCTCTGCTTATGTTTCACCGGGAAACGTCCGCTTATGCGGTCCCAAAAAGGGCGCAATTTGCATGTAACGTTTAACTCCGAAGTGAATTATACTCCGATCGAAAAAGAAATACCAACTCCGTTTTTACCCAATTTTAAAGTAAAAACCGACAATTTTACGCCTCTGGACGAGGTTTTGTCACGTTTTCTTTGTTCCGAAGCACTTTCACGACGAATTTCGGCAGCGCAAGCATTCTCCGGTAGCGTGAAGGCTCCTGAAGAAGACGGTACAGCCACTCCATCTTCAGCTTCTGGAACAGCTCCGGCGCGCGCTTCAGCTTGCCCGAAATGACATCGAAGCTTCCCCCGACGCCCATAATAAACGGCACGCCAAGACGTTCCTTGTACTTCGCGTTCCAGTCTTCCTTATCCATGCCCCGCGCCACAAACAGCAAATGCGGCTGCAGTTCACGGATTTCTTCCACGATCGCTTCATCTTCATTCGGTCCAAAAAATCCGTTTCGAGTGCCTACGATCCTTACCTGCGGATATTGAAGCTGCAGCTTCTCCGCCGCCGCATCGATAATCTCTTGCGTCGTTCCGAGCAAGTAGACTCTCCAGTGGCGCTTCTCCCCCTGCTCCAGCAGGCGGTGCATCAGGTCAAAGCCCGTAACGCGTTCGGCAACAGGCTCTCCCCCGACCTTCGCAGCCCATACGACTCCCGCACCGTCCGGTACGATGAGATCGGCCTTCTTCAGCACGCGGGCAAACTCCGGGTTGTCCAAGGCCGCCATCACCATAATCGGATTAGCCGTAATGACGTGCGTCAAGCGGCCTTCCTCGATGGCTTCTGTGAGATAACTGACCGTCTCGTCCATGCTCAGTTTCGAGAACGGTATGCCGAAAATCGGCACGGTTGGTATTGGTTTCGACATGAGGAAATCACCTCGATTTATATTGACGCAGGGCGTGTATAATTTGTTGCGCGGGATCTTTGGCCTGGCGCTTCAGCTCATCGATGGCGGGCCCATACCGCGCCCGCCAATCATCCGGCGCGTCCAGCAGGGCGCAGGCCGCGTCCGCGAACGCTTCGGCATCCAGCGACTCGGTGGTGCCGATCGGCGCGAGCCCCAAGCGATTCAGGAACTGATCGATTTTGGGATCATAGGATAAGCCAAGCATCGGCACCTGCTGGTTGGCGGCATAAATGAGCGCGTGGAGGCGCATGCCGAACAGCGCGTCGCAGCGGCTGACCGCAAGGAGCATGGCCTGAGGGTCGTCGCCCGGGTCGGTCAGCTCGGCGGAGCTTCCTTCGCCGAGCCGGCCGCTCAGCCGTTCCATCACCTCTTCCGACGTCACCTTGTCGGACGGGGTGTGGAACGGCAGGAAGCGCAGCCGAACCGGCCTGCGCTTCGACAGCGCGGCTAGCGCCTCGGCGGCGCGGGCCAAGTCGGCGCCGTCCTCGCGCCAGCCGCGCAGCGAGACGCCGATCACCGGCGGCGTCTCAGCGCCTTCACGCGCTGCCGTCGTACCCTCCGGCAGCGGAAGCCCCATCACCGGATCGGGCACAACGTCGATCCGGTCCAGCGGCACGCCGATCCGCCCAAGCAGAGCGGCGGATTCGGCGTCCCGCACAGATACATACTTGCTCCGGCGCATCGCGCTCCGGATCAACGGATACATCGCGCGGCGGTTCACCGGGCCGATGCCTTGCGCATACGCGAAGGTCGGCTTGCCGAGCCACTGGGCCAGCTTTAGGATTCCGGTATAATACGGAATCGTCATGCCGCCCGTCACGTCCTGCAGCAGGCTGCCGCCGCCGCTGATCAGCGCGTCGCAGCTGCGCAGCGTCCGCAGCAGATCGCCAGGCCGCATGCGGTGAGCGGACTCCACGCCGTACATCCGGCTGGTCCATGCCGGATCGGCGCTCAGCACGATCGGCTGAACCGTGACGCCCTGCGCGGCCGCCTCTTCCTCAAGCGCCAGCAGGATCGAGCGGAGCACCGCTTCATCCCCGCTGTTGCTGAAGCCGTAGTAGCCCGATATGGCTATGCGGAATATTTGCTTTTGCTTATCACCGGTGCCAGCCATTTTCGCCATGCTCCCTCCAATACAATCCATGCGAATATCGCAATACCGCCGATGACGATTCCGGCGCCAAGACCGAGCAGCGTGCGGACAATCGAAATATAAAGCGGCGTATGAATATGCGTGAATGTGCTGACCATCGTAAGCTGGCCAAGCGTGCCAATAATAATGAACGCCCATGCCGCGCGGTAACGCAGCGCAAGGAACAAGCCAAGCAATAGAGGCGGATGGCCCAGCATAAATTCCTTAAAGCGCGGACGTACGCCGAACGTCGATTCCAGCCAGTTGCGGATAACCAGCTCCAGCGAGGATACCTCGCCGGCATTGCCTGTGCGGGACAGGTAATAGAAGCCGATACCGCCGACGATAACAGCCGTAATGACCCAAATAACCCGGATCGGCTGACGCAGCAGATACACAGCTCGCTTGATGACGCCGCGGCCGTCGCTTCCTTGGTACAGCACCACATAGACAGCGACAAGGAAGAGCGGCGCCAAATGCAGCACGCTTACGCCTCTAAACTGCTCCAACACAAGGCTGTACGTAATATTATTCAATAGTCCAAAAACAAGCGGTACCGCAGTTAGCGTAATGCACGTCGCCACCACGAACCAATTAATCGCGATGCCAAGGCGGCGGCCGATCGATACGCTAGGGAATACCCACTGCACGCGTTCTTCCTTATTCGGATCTTGAGCGGAACCGGAGCCGCCTACGCTCCAGGCTTCGCCGCCAACCATCCGGCGCTCTCCGATCGTGCGGGAGTAGATCCGGTTCATGACCCAGATCAGCGCCAGCGTCGGTCCGCTTACAGCGGCTCCTAAAGCGAGACCTTGTTCCATGAGGGAGCTGTTCAGCACATACAAGCCCGCGGAGCCGATCAGACCAATCACAAATACCGGAATCGCTACGGCCGGGATAAACGCGCTGATCAGCAGCGTAATGATGGCGATCGCACCGAGCGCCACGATGCCCCGAAGCGGCTTCTCCCAGGAAGCTTTCTCGAACGTGAAGGCCTTCGCGATTCCCGTCGGATAACCCGCCTCTTCCATCTGCGCGATAACGCCGGATTCGCTGCCCATCGCGGCTGCCAGACTATCCACCGATTGCTCGATGATGCCCTTATCCTGGCTGTTTTTTGTCGTTGTATTCAAGAAAAACATGCGGATATTGCGGTCCTTCGCAGCAAGCAGGAATCGGTCCTCAATGCCTGCCTGGGTCATCGAAAGGCTGTCTTCCGGCGACAGGGAATACACCCTTACTACATTATAATTCGTAAGATAGGCCAATTTATTGAGCCCTTGCTGCGGCTTTTTTAAATTTTCAATCGCAGTCAGGCCGATTCCGTATTCGTTCAGCAGCGCGCCTAGGCTGTCCAGGCTGTGAAGAGCGGACTGATCAGCCGCGCCCTTTACGCTCTCGCCATCGAACAAAATGCGTTCCACGCCGTAAGCTTTCAAACGCTCCAGCTGCGAGGCCGTTCTCTCCGCGTCATACGGCACGACACGATCCGAGAAGCGCGGGAGAATGTGAAAGCCCGCGTCGGCAATCGCACCCAGGGTCATCGGGTCGAAGTCCAAAGTTTTCAGCATCGCCGCCGTCAAGGACTCTTCAATAACCAGTCCGTTCCTTCCTTCGTAGGACCAGTCGCGGTAAGCGACGCCCATGCGGTCGTAGGCTTCGCGAACAATCGGTCCCACAGCCGCTTCTTCTTCCGGACCGCTGAAGAGCACATACGTGTAGTTCGTGTCCTCGGATGCCGGTTTGCCTTGCAGCAACGCCACATCCTTCTCGTTGTAATACGTAAGCCGTCCGGCTTGCGCAAGCTCCTTCAGCGAGCTCTCGTAGACGGCCATCGTCGTGATGCCCGCATCCTTAAGAACCGCAAGCTTGTCCTCCAAAAATTGCTGAGGGCGCGGCTGAGACTCCGCGACCTCTACAATATCCCGATAATCAAAAACATATTCGACCGTATCCGATGATCCTTCCATCGCCATTCTCGATGCGCCGAGCGGCAATGCCGCCACCACGCCGATTAGCGTGATGATCCATAGCAACACCTTCGCCTGACGATTCCAACGCTGCCAACGCATAAGCACTTTAATCTCCGTCCTTTTCTATACCGCGCCGTCCACTCGGGACATCACGGTTTCTCTCAAGGCTTGCAGCGCCGATGCCGAAGCATCCGCCGACTCCTTCTTCACGCCAAAATAAATTTTAATCTTCGGCTCCGTGCCCGAGGGCCTCAGGCAGAACCACGAACCGTCCTCGAGCGCGTACTTCAGCACGTTCTCCGGACGAAGACCGTCCAGTCCCGCGCTGTAATCCATCACAGCGGTTACTTTGACTCCGCCGATGTCCGACGGCGGATTGCCGCGCCAGTCATCCATGATCGCGCCGATTTTCTGCACGCCGTCAAGACCTTTCAAGGTGCGGGTCTCCAATCCTTCCAAGTAATAGCCGAAGGTGCCGTACAGCTCCTCCAGCACGTCGTATAGCGTCTTGCCTTTACTGCTATAGTAAGCTGCCGCTTCACAGATAAGCATCGCCGCTACAATGGCGTCCTTGTCTCTGGCATACGTGCCGGTCAAGTAACCGTAGCTTTCTTCATATCCAAATAGGAAGGAACGCTCGCCGCTTCTGTCATAGCCCGTCATTTTTTCCCCGATATATTTGAAGCCCGTTAACGTGTTCTCCACTTCCGCTCCGTAAGCGCGGGCAATATCCGCCCCCATCTCGCTTGTGACGATCGTCTTAATAACGACCCCGTTGTCCGGAAGCAGTCCGCGCTCCTTCAGCACGCTAAGCTTATAATGCACCATCAGCGCGCCCGATTGGTTGCCCGTCAGCACCACATATTCGCCGCTCTTGTCTTTCACAACGGCGCCCATCCGGTCCGCATCCGGGTCAGTACCGATAATGATATCCGCGTCCACTTGTTTGGCCAGCTTGATCGCCAGCTCGAATGCGTCGCGCTCCTCCGGATTCGGCGATTTCACCGTGCTGAAGTAGCCGTCCGGCTGCTCCTGCTCCTTTACGATATGTACGTTCCGGAAACCGATACCGGCCAAAGCCCCGCGAACCGGGATATTGCCTGTGCCGTGCAGCGGCGTAAAGACGACCGAGAAACGTTCGCCCAGCTCGCCCCTTAGCAGCTCAGCGTTCAAGCTCTCGCCCACAACGGTATCGATGAACGCTTGGTCCTCGTCTTCGCCTAGCCATACAAGCAGTCCTTGCGATTCCGCCTCTTCTTGCGTGAGCCGCTTAATCGCGTCGAAACCGCCGACCGCTCCGATTGCCGCAATGACCTGCTCCGCATCCTCGGGAATAAGCTGGCAGCCGTCAGGACCGTACGCCTTATACCCGTTATACTCCGGCGGGTTATGGCTGGCCGTAATCACGATGCCTGCCGAAGCGCCCAGCCTGCGGACCGAGAACGACAGCTGCGGCGTTGGACGCAAGCCGCGGAACAGATAGGTTCGAATGCCGTTGCCCGCAAGCACAAGCGCCGAATCCAAAGCAAATTCCGGCGAGTTGTTGCGCGAATCATGCGCAATCACCACTGCGGGCGCTTCACCGTCTCCGCGGGCGAGCAGCCAGTTCGCCAGCCCTTGCGTCGCCTTGCCTACCGTATAGGCATTCATGCGGTTCGTACCGGCGCCCATCACGCCGCGGAGTCCGCCTGTTCCGAATTCCAAATCCCGATAAAACCGGTCCGTGATTTCCTTCTCCTCTCCCGCAATGCCGCGCAGCTCCGCCTTCGTCGCTTCGTCAATCAGCGGGTCGTTCAGCCACGCTTCATAGCGTGCTTGTATGCTTTCATTCGTTACTTGACTCATTGGGACATCCCCTTTTCCTTCATGAGTTTTGAAAGAGCCATCGACACTTACAATGTGTATGCGGTATTACGACCGGTCAGACAGCGCGAACATGAGCTCGCCTTCGGCCACAACCTTGTCTCCTACCTTCGCCGTTGCTTGGCCTTTGCCGATCGGTCCTTTTAGACGCGTAATCTGCACCTCTAGAATAAGCGTGTCGCCCGGCTTCACCTGATCGCGGAAACGGAAGCCGTCAATGCCCGCAAAGAAGCCCAGCTTGCCTCGGTTGGCTTCCACCATCAGCATAGCGACGGAACCGACTTGAGCGAGCGCCTCGACGATCAGCACGCCCGGCATAACCGGGTACCCTGGGAAATGTCCGACAAAAAACGGTTCGTTCATCGTTACATTTTTAAGACCGACGGCCCGCACTCCCGGTTCAACCTCGAGAATGCGGTCTATCAGCAGAAACGGCGGCCTGTGCGGAATAATTTCTTGAATTTGGTTAATGTCCATCATTGTGATGAAGCTCCCTTCAACAAAGTTTTTGTGTTCGTTTGTTCATAAAGTCCAGTTCAATTTTCCAGTTTTCAGCTTAAGCGATTTTTTTGTATAAAATTCGGTGTTCTAAGCGACACTATACTTATCCTTCGTAAAACTGCAGTTTATGAAGGTTAAGATAAGGGGGCTTGACTTACGGACCTGAAGCGTCCATAGGTCAAGCCTCTTTCTGTTCTCCTATTTGTCCTTGCTGCGTTTCGATCTTGCCGTTTATGGCTTTGTAAGACAATAGATACACAAAAGACGTGACGAACGAAAACGCAATAACAGCCCATAGGTACGGCTGCGCAAACGGAGCTTCGAAGAAAATAAACATAATCGCGGCGTAAAACAAAACGGTTGTAAGCTTGCCCATCCAGTTGGCCGGCACGCTCTTCTTCCCGCGGAAATGGGCAAAAAGCCCGCCCGCTATCATGCCAAGATCGCGAAGGAACATCGCCCCCGCGGCCCACCATGAAATATAACCGGCAAACAGGAGAGATAAGATGACGGTAATCAGCATCAGCTTATCGGCGAGCGGGTCCAGCATTTCGCCAGTCGCCGTGATCTGGCCGAACCTGCGGGCTATGTAACCGTCGAGCACGTCCGTAACGCCTGCCGCAACCACAACAAGAAACGCCGGGATCATGTGACCGCTGGCGAATATACCGATATATACGGGAATCAATAGAAATCGCAAAGAGGTTAATAAATTAGGCAGATTCAATCGTTCACACTCCTCCGGGTCCTGCGGAATGTTCCACCATGGTTCCCAACTATTATAAACTACCTCCTCCAAAATGAAAACAAACCCAGGACAAGGGCTATAAATGTGATATTGCGCACATTATGGGGATCGTGTTAGAATACTGACTGAACGTTCAGTATGGTTAAAATTTTCCAGAAGGGAGTGAACCCTTGAATTTTAAACAGAAGCAAACCGAAATCACCAAAGCCCGTCTGTTAGCCACCGCCTTTGCCATTTTCTCGCAAAGAGGCTATCACGCTGCTTCCATAGAGGATATTGCGGCTGAGGCCGGCATCAGCAAGGCGAACATCTATTACCATTTCAAAAGCAAGGAAGGCTTGTTTCTCGCCCTTCTGGATCAGCATGAAGTGGAATGGAAAAAATTATGGGAAGAAAAGCGGAAGAGCTGCGATACCGTCGGCGAAATGCTCGGGCAAATGATTGAAGCCAGCTTGACGCGCGGCTGCCATCACCCTTTAAGCCGCGCGGCCAGTGAATTTACGGTCGAAGCCTGGTGTAACAGCGAAGAAGGAAAGCTTCGCATCGCCGAAAAAACGGAAGAACAGCGCCGTTTATTTAATGACCTTATCCAAACGGGCATTCAAAGCGGCGAGTTTGATCCCAGAATCAACTCGGTGCAAGTGAGCTTCGTGCTCGAAAGTCTTCTTCGAGGGATGAGCGAAATGGTAAGGCAGATGGAGATTCAGGAAGCGTTAACGCTCTACCGTTCCGCTTTAGACGTGTTCCTGCATGGCATTACTCAAAAAAACAAACAAAAAGAAACATCGTTGGATATGGAGGATAAAAAAATATGAATACTTCTGCAGCCGCCGCCGGAGCGGCGCCGCGCGATCTAGGCGACGTAAAGCGTCTGCCGATCCTGATCTCGCTCATTATTGGCGCATTTTTTTCAATTTTAAATGAAACGCTGCTTAACATCGCACTTCCCGATCTTGTGATCGAGCTGGGCGTCTCTTACAACACCATCCAATGGCTATCGACAAGTTATATGCTTACAGTCGGTATCCTTATTCCGGTGTCGGCCTTGCTCGTGCAATGGTTTACAACTCGGCAAATGTTCCTCGGCGCAATGACGCTGTTCGCAGCGGGAACATTGGTCTGCGCGCTTGCTCCTGAATTTTATACACTGCTCATCGGCCGAGTCATTCAAGCGCTGGGTACCGGTCTTATGCTGCCGGTTATGATGAATACGATCCTTGTTCTGTACCCGCCGGAGAAACGCGGCGCCGCTATGGGCAGTATCGGTCTCGTCATCATGTTCGCACCGGCGATCGGCCCGACTCTGTCCGGTCTGATTTTGGAAACCTTACACGAATGGCGCTGGTTGTTCTACTTGGTGCTTCCATTTGCCATTTTTGCCATCGCGTTTGCCGCAGTCTACCTGAAAAATGTATCCGAGGTTACGAAGCCAAAAGTCGATATCTTGGCGATCATTCTTTCCACAATCGCTTTCGGCGGCATCGTATTCGGCTTCAGCAGCTTAGGCGAAAGCGAAGGCGGCTGGTCCGAACCGCGGGTGTATGCATCCGTTATCGCAGGCGTAATCGGCTTGATCCTCTTTGTCTGGAGACAGCTGACATCGAAGGAGCCTATGCTGGATTTGCGCGCGTTTAAAGCTCCGATGTTCTCGTTCAGCACCATACTGATCATTATTGTCATGATGTCTCTGTTCTCCACGCTGATGCTTCTGCCGATTCTGATGCAGCAAGGCATGCTGATGACGGCGTTCGCAGCCGGTCTCGTTCTAATGCCTGGCGGTATCGTGAACGGCTTCCTGTCGCCGATTACCGGCAAGCTGTTCGATAAGCTCGGTCCCCGCGCCCTCGTTATTCCGGGAGCCGCTATTCTGGTTGTGGTAATGTACTTCTTTACGCAGATTGATCTGGAAACGAGCAAAGGCACGATCATTTTGCTGCACTGCGTCATGAGCCTTGCGATGTCGATGATTATGATGCCTGCGCAGACAAACGGCCTGAACCAGCTGTCGCCGAAGTATTACCCGCATGGCTCCGCCATTATGAACACGGTGAACCAGGTTGCCGGCGCGCTCGGCATTGCCTTCTTCATCAGCATCATGACTTCCGGATCCAAAAATTACTTCACGGATAAAGGTTTAACCGATCCGGCGGCAATGGCGGCTGAAGCGCCTAACGCGCTCGCTGCCGGCGTCCAAAACGCCTTCCAGCTCGGTCTAGGTTTCGCAGTCGTCGCGCTCATTCTTTCCTTCTTCATCAAGCGCGCGACTAAACCGACTGAATAACATGTAAACAGCTGTCAGCAGCCCCGGTCGACGGTAACGTCAGCCGGGGCTGTTTCTAGCTCTTCGCCTCCCCCGCTCTCCCTAACGGACAAAAACACCTTTACAAACCGCTTGCACCTCTTCCGTTCGCTCCAACGGCTAAATACACCTCTACAGACCGCTCTGCGCCTACTCCATGCTCTCCAACGGCAAAAAACACCTTTACAGCTCACTACACGCCTATTCCCTGCACTCTAACGCTCAAAACCACCATTACAGAACGCAATGCGCCTACTCCATGCTCTCCAACGGCTAAAAACACCTTTACAGCTCGCTACACAACCTATCCCCTGCACTCCAACGGTAAAAAACACCATTACAGCTCACTGTGCGCCTACTCCATGCTCTCCAATGGCCAAAAACACCACTATAGCTCACTACACGCCTATCCCCTGCACTCTAACGCTCAAAACCACCATTACAGCTCACTACACGCCTATTCCCTTCTCTCCAATGGTCAAAAACACCATTACAGACCGTTATGCGCCTACTCCATGCTCTCCAATGGCGAAAAACACCATTACAGCTCACTACACGCCTATCCCCTGCACTCCAACGTCCCAAACCACCTTTACAGACCGCTCTGCGCCTACTCCATGCTCTCCAACGGCTAAAAACACCTTTACAGCTCACAACACGCCTATTCCCTGCACTCCAACGGCGAAAAACACCATTACAGCTCACTACACGCCTACTCCCTGCACTCTAACGGTCAAAAACACCATTGCAGCTCACTCTGATCAACTTCCGGACACTCCAACGGCCAAAAGCACCATTGCAGACCGCGTGCGACTGCTCAACCCCAAACAAAAAACCGCCCCTCTCGGGACGGTCTTACGATCCTATTAAGATTCCGCAAATATAAGGTCATAAAGATGCCGCCAGGTTTCCCATTTGAATACATCGCCTTTTGGGCCATCGCCCAGGTAGACGTATCCGCCGTACAAACCAATAATCAGCATAACTACCATTATAATAGGTACAATGCTCTTACGAAGCAGCCATAATGTTACTCTTGCCCATCTCGGTAGACGGTTGTCGTCCTCTTCCTCATCGTCATGCTCTTCAGAGACGGCTTTCCGTTCCGAATCCTTCTTGCTTAGGTCAACCACTCTCGTTACCGACGGCCGGGCGCTTCCGCCTAGCCTTTGCGAACGGGAATACTGTTCGCTTATAGAGCCGTTGCTGGTTGGTACGTCCTCTGTATAACTTCTTCTCTGAGGTCCGCCCTCATAATCATTACGGCCCGAGCCGATTCGATCGTCAGCCATACCTATCACCTACATTCTATACCTATGAGCGCATCGTGTTCGCAAGACCCAGCATCGTGTCACTGGACGACAATGCTCTAGCAGCCAGCTGATACGCGCGCTGCACGCTGATCAGCTCGGTCATTTCATCGGTCAGCTCAACATTGGACTGCTCCAAATAGCCTTGGCGCAAAGCGATCCGATTATCCAAGCTAGGAACGATCTGCTGCACAACGTCGTCTACATTAATGCCTTCCGCTATCGTGAACAGATTATCCGCCACAGCTGTCAAGCCTGCCGGCCGCGAAGCCTGAAGCAGCTTGATGCTCCCTAGGTTAATTGTTCCGTCCGACGAGATGCCCTGCACAGTGCCGTCAGCATTCACGCGGAGGGTGTAGCCTTCCGGGATGACAAGGTTGCCTTCCACGATGTTGCCGTCCGCATCCGGCACGTTCGCGACAACAGGGTAGCCTTCATCCGTTGCCAAAATCGTATCACCGTTTGCGTTAAGCGTCAACTGAAACGACCCGTTGCGCGTATAGGCCCGGGTGCCCGCATCGTCCACCACCACTTCGAACAAGGCATTGCCTTCAATCGCCAAGTCCGTCGCCAGATCCGTCGCCTTCATAGGTCCTTGGGCCAAGTTCGGCTGAACCATCGTCATCCGAGCGCCCCAGCCCTGGTTGAAGTTGAGCGGCGAAAGTCTGCCGGGTAAATTGAACGCTTCGGGCTGCCTTTTCACGTTGTTAAGCAGGTCTTCGAAGGTCGCTTCTTTTTTCTTATAGCCTACTGTATTCACATTCGCGATATTGTCCGAGATCAGGTCCAGCTTCTGCTGGAGCGCGTTCATCGAGACCATCGCGTTAATCATAGATGCGTTCATGCCGCAGAACCCTCTCCTTTACTGATACGCCTAATTCCTAGCTAACATTCGTTAAATGCGGCCAATGTCGTTTGCAGCTTTCTGCAAGCTTTGATCATAAAACTGTATGACCTTCTGATTCGCTTCATAAGCCCGCAGAGCCGACATAAGATCTACCGCCGCCTGAGCGGAATCGACGTTGGAGCGTTCCACGTAGCCCTGCCTTACTTCAATTCGTTCCCCGGCCTCAATCGGACGGGCTTCGCCTTCGCCATCTACGAATCGGAAGTTACCGTTGCCCTCCCGAACAAGCTCATTCGGATTATCGATGCGAGTGATAAGCAGCTGAGCCCCGATCTCCTGCCCTTCGCTGTCAACGAAACGTTGATCATCCGTCAACTTAAGCGTGTCGAGGCCGATGCCGACGGGCAGTTGAATCGGCGCCCCGTCCGTGCCAAGCACGTTCGAGCCATCGCTGGTCAACAGGAAGCCATCGCCGTTTACCGTAAATTTGCCGCCGCGCGTATAACGGACTTCGCCGTTAGCGTCCTGCACGGTAAAGAAAGCTTGCGGCTGGAATACGACCTCGCCATCGTCCGAGATTGCTTTGCCCGACTCATCAAAAGCTAGGCCTTCAACCTCAATGTTGGAGATCAACGCAAAGTCAGAAGCCTGATTCGTCTGCATCAGGTCGCCTTGCAAATGAATAGACAATGCTTCCTCCGCCATGACCCCGCTTGTCCAGCGGCCGATTTGTGTATGTTTGGCGCCTTCGACTCCCGTCATCGATAGAAGCATTTCAGGGAAAGAGCGCGTAACCGCGTTTGTCTGTTTATAACCCGGCGTATTGATATTGGAAATGTTATTCGTAACGGTATCGTGCCTGCGCTGCTGGGCAATCATGCCCGACGCTGCAGTATAAAGCCCTCTTAGCATGAATTCGTCCTCCTCAAAGTTTGCGAAGCAAACTTGCTTCATAAGCATACGCTTGTTTGTGAAGCAAACTTGTTTCGTAAGCTTGCGCATAACGTTCGCGAAGCATATGCTTCTTGTCTGCGGCGCAAACTAGCATCGAAAGCATTCATCGCCGCTTCGTTCGTGCTGTCTCTCTTTTTTATCGGTTGTTTGCCATGATGTCTGAATAGCACAAACGTGCGACCTAAGACTTAAGTTCCGCCTCGGCGCGCCCCCCTTTTGGCGCCCTACCCGCGAAAGCTTAGGCTTGTCCGCCGCCGTTACTTTTTAAGCTTGTCGAGGTGGTCAAGCAGAATACCGGTCCCTTTGACGACGCAGTGCATCGGATCCTCCGCGACCAGCACCGGCACTTTAAGCTCGTCCGCCAGCAAGGCGTCAAGTCCGCCCAGCAGCGCGCCGCCGCCGGTCAAAATAACGCCGCGGTCAATAATGTCAGCCGACAGCTCCGGAGGCGTCTGCTCGAGCACATATTTCGCTGCGGCCACGATGGACATGACCGGATCCCATAGCGCTTCCCGCACTTCGTTCGATCGAATCGTGACCGTAAGCGGAAGCCCGGTAACCATGTCGCGCCCGCGAATATCGATCTCTTCCTGGCGGCCGTCCTCGTATACCGTTCCGATCTTTATTTTGATATCTTCGCTTGTCCGTTCGCCGATGAGCAGCTTGTACTTATTTTTGATATACTTCATGATCGCGTCATCGAACTTGTTTCCGGCCACTTTAATGGAGGAAGACGTGACGACGTCCCCCATCGAGAGCACGGCTACATCGGTCGTACCGCCGCCGATGTCTACAACCATGTTGCCGCTTGGCTGGAAAATATCCATACCCGCGCCGATCGCGGCAGCCTTCGGCTCTTCTTCGAGATAAACCTCCTTCGCTCCGCTGCGCTCGGCAGCCTCGCGAATCGCCTTCTGCTCAACCGAAGTAATATTCGTCGGGGCGCAGATGAGGATGCGCGGACGGCTGAACCACTTGCGGCCGTCCACGCGGTCAATGAACGCTTTCAACATAATTTCCGTGATCTCGAAATCGGCGATGACGCCGTCCCGAAGCGGTCTGATCGCCACGATGTTGCCTGGCGTCCGGCCAACCATCCGGTGCGCGTCCTCGCCGACCGCGAGCACCTTCTTTGTATCGCTTTCAATAGCGACAACAGAAGGTTCGTCAAGCACAACGCCTCTACCTCTCACGTGAATAGAGACATTGGCTGTCCCAAGATCAATTCCGATATCCTTGCTCAGCATAAGGCTTAAGTCCCCCAACGAATAAATGTTAACGTTATCGTTCCAATTTGTTCCTCCCGTAAAAGGAGCAACCCCCTAACGAACATTATTCGCCAAATCCGACAAAAATCCTCCACGCTTTTGTAAAAAATAATCGAAAAGACAAGGTGTTTGCGGAACGCTAAACTTTGCCGGCCGCAAGCACTTCGCGCTTCTTGCCGCTCGTCTTCTTATACTTGATCTTGGTCGCTTCTCCTCCCCTAAGATGCCTGATGGATTTGTGGTACTCGAGAATGTGCTTCACCTGGTCCGCCAGGTCGGGGTTTATCTCCGGCAACCGCTCGGTTAAGTCCTTATGCACCGTGCTTTTGGACACGCCAAACTCTTTAGCGATCGTTCGCACCGTATGCTTCGTCTCCACGATGCATCGGCCTATTTTAATGGTTCGCTCTTTGATGTAGTCGTGCACGTTCCCGCCTCCCTACTCGAGATAGTTTGGTACATTATATGAGTGGAGCGGTTATATATTCTTTATGTCCAAGCGTGACAAGCCCGGAAAGACAAGAATTTTTGATCGAACACCGATTTAAAGCGGGAAAAGCCTTTTGGGAACAGGTCTGCCGGCCTAGAAAAAAAATAAAAAAAGAGCGGGAAAATTTCTCCCGCTCCCGCCGCTTTGCCCTCTGGACAAGCCGCTGTGCTTATTCCGTAATGTATTTGCTTGGATTAACCGTCTCGCCGTCAAGGCGTGTTTCGAAGTGAAGGTGTACGCCCATGTCTTTCTCCAGGTCGCTTCGGCCCGCTTTCGCGATCACATCGCCTTGGCTGACTTCGTCGCCTTCCGCCACTTGAATATCCGCCAAGCTTTGGTAGACCGTGACTAGGCCGTTGCCGTGGTCGATTTCGACGATGTTGCCGTTCGTTGGATGAGCTTCGATATGGGATACCTTGCCGTCAAGCGCCGCCAGAACATCGAATGGCTGGCCGTTCGGATCCGCGAAGTCGATTCCCGTATGCGGCGAGTACGTGTTGTTAACTTGAATGAGAGCCGCTTCCTTATCCGCTTCGCTTGCGCTGCTGTCATAGAACTTTGTTTCCATTTGCAGAGCTTCCAGGCTGGCAACCGGCCACTTCATATTTTCGGCGATCGCGACAACCTCTTCCTCATCAACTGCTGCTTCCTCATTCGTGCTGCCTTGCGTTTGCTCGTCCCCTTGCGTCACTTCAGTGGTATCTTCCGGCGCCGTTGTTTGTTGTGCCGGATCCGAACCCTGATAGATCCACATTAAGGTTACGATAATTGCTGCCGCAGCCATGAAGATTGCTGGAGAAACCCAACGCTTTGCGAATAGTTTCTTCAAACCGCTGCTAGAGTTCGCGGCAGACGCGCCTCCCAGTACGTTTTTGGGAGTTTCCTCTGGTCTTTGCTTTTGCTTGTTTTGATCATTCATTGATATCACCTCACTAGCCATTGTTGCCACATCTGCTAGGTTTATACGTGAGGGATATCAAAATTTAAGAGTTTGTCCGCTTTGGAAGCTTTGAAGCTTGCTCTAAGCTTGCGCCTGTATAATAGTGCTCCAAAATTTCCTCCGCCGTCTTCCCGTCCTGCGCCATTCCGTTGGCCCCCCATTGGCTCATGCCGACGCCATGTCCGAGGCCATAGGTCGTGATCGTTATGCTGTCTTTCCCTATCTTCCAGCTGAAGTGCGAGGAAGCAAGTCCTAATCTCTCTCTTACTTCTCTCCCGCTGAAAGCTTTGCCGTTGATCTCTACTTCCTTAATACGCTTGCCGTCAGTCCATTCCGTTACTTTAATAGCCGGCTTGCCCTTGGCCGCCTTCCCGGAAAGTCCCATCGCGCGGTAAAAGCTGGAGAGCTTCAAGGTCTGATCGGCCTCATAGCGGGGCGACAGCTCCTTATCCCACGGGCTCGCGACGCTGCGGAGATAAGGAAGCGGCTGCTCCCAGTAATCCTCCGAGTTTTCGGTATAACCATTGCTGGTAGAGAAGAACGCCGCTTCGATCGGCTCGCCCTCATACGTCATGACGAGTCCCCGCGTCTCTTCCACCGCCTGCTTCAGCTTTGCGAGGTTGTCCCGCTTCGCTTTGCCCTTCCACCGCGAAGCCAGCTCGTCCTTGGAAAAATAGACTTGATGCTGCACCGTGTCCAGCACATCGGCTTCGCCGCTCCTGGCGCCGGAAGAAAGTCTTCGGACGATATAGGTGCGGGCGGCTACAGCCTGGGCTTTGAGCGCTTCAAGATGGAAGTCGATCGGCATCTCCGCGGCCAATACGCCCATCACATACGTTTCGAGAGGAACGGTCTCTATCCTCTTCTTGTCGGTTAAATAGACGCGAACCTTCTCGCCGTCAAGCGCGGTTTTGGCAGGAATTTTTATCGTGCCCGCGCTCTCATTTTTCTTGTCGTCTCCGCTTATATTCTTGCTATCCTCGTTGTTCGCAGATTCTGTCTCTACCGCCGCTTCTTTGGCGGGAACATCCGGCTCGTACACGGTTTGGGCCGGGATACGTGCTGCTTGTACCGATTGTACGGACTTCGCCTGCTCCGGAATGGATACCTCTACCGCGCCATCCCACAAGGCCTGTAGATCCTCCTGAACGGATGCCTTTTGTGCAGATTGCGGAGGCGTCCGATCTTTCAATAAAACTTTCATTCCGAATACAGCGGAGCCCAATAATAGGCCAACTCCGAAAACAACCCACCAGTCACGCCGTTTCGCCAATTCTCCTACGCTTGTCCGTATTCTAGCAAGCCTATCCATCATGCTTACAAAAACCGCCCCCTTCGAAGAACCTGCCGCTGCCAGACGAATACCGATGGCTGCGGCGCCGGACGAGCGAGGGTATCTCTCTCACTACCCTCGTCCGGATAGTTCATTCTATGAGGCGGTTTGCTAGGATAGACTTAAATTAGAAAACCTTTACGATTCGAATCTTCTCTTTCAATCTCGTTAATGGAGCCTAGTCATGCCGCAGAGCGTCTACCGGCTTCAGGCGGGATGCCTTGTTGGCCGGGAACAGTCCAAACACAACGCCGACAAAAGCCGAGAAAGCAAATGCGATGATTACGGTAGTGAAAGGAACCGACGTATCCGTTCCGTCTGCTATACCGATGATATAGGAACCCAAGTAGCCGGTCCCGATGCCGAGCGCTCCGCCCATCCCGCTGATGACGACCGCCTCGACGAGGAACTGGAACATGATATCCCGCCGCTTCGCGCCCAGCGACTTGCGAATCCCGATCTCGCGCGTCCGCTCGGTGACCGACACAAGCATAATGTTCATGACGCCGATTCCGCCGACGAGCAGCGTAATCGCCGCCACGTAGAGCAGCATTGTATTCATCGTTTCGTTGACGGCGTTCAGCGTCTCGACCGCATCCTCCTGATTGAATACCCGGTAGCTGCTGTCGTCTCCCCGAAATGTCTCAAGAAGGCTGGCTTCCAAAGCCGAGACCGTCGCGTCCATCCGGTCCATATCCTCCACCTTAATATTAATGCTGCGGACGCCGACGCTGTCGAACATTTTTTGCGCGGTTGTGATCGGGATCAAGATCTTCTCGTCGTTAGAGCCGGTCAGCGTGCTTCCTTTCGCCTCCAGCAAACCGACGATTGTGAACCGGCTGCCGTTCACGAGAATGACCTCGCCGACCGGATCCTCGTTCCCGAACAGCTCTTCCGCCGTGTCCACGCCGATCAGCGCCACCTTCTGCGTATTCCGGACATCGATCGGTGCGATGTAACGGCCGGACTGTACACTGAAATCGTTGACGACCTCATAATGTCCCGTAATGCCTTCAACCGTAACGTCCGTGCTCGTCTTCTCGTATTTGACCGTCGCGCTGCCGCTTACCGTCGGCGATACCGCTTCTATATTTGTAATCTCGGCAAGCGCAAGCGCGTCTTCCAATGATAGCGAGGTTGTCGTTCCGCGTCCCGAAATGGTGACCGATAAAGAGTTGGTCCCCAGGCTGGCGACTTGGTCCTCCACTTCCTTCTGCGAGCCTTGGCCCATGCCGACCAGAGCGATGACGGTCGCAACGCCGATCAGAATACCCAGCATGGAAAGCGCGGTTCTAAGCTTGTTCGACCAGACGCTCTTGAACGCCATCCTGAACCCTTGGCTCAGCTTCATGCCCGTACCTCCTCTCCTCCGTCAGCACGCCGTCCCGCATAACAACCGTTCTTTTGGCCCGCTTCGCTACATCCATATCATGCGTAATAAGCACGATCGTATGGCCTTGGCGGTTCAGTTCCTCCATAAGACCGAGCACCTCCTGGCCCGTCTTCATATCCAGCGCGCCGGTCGGTTCATCCGCAAGCAGAATCGGCGGATTCGTCGCGAGCGCGCGGGCGATCGCCACCCGCTGCTGCTGGCCGCCGGACAGCTCGCTGGGCCTGTGATGGACGCGTTCTCCGAGGCCGACCTGTTCCAGCGCGGTCAACGCGAGCTCTCTGCGCTGTTTGGCAGGCAAGCCGCGATAGATGAGCGGCAGCTCGCAATTCTCAAGCGCGGTCAGCTTAGGCAGCAGATGAAAGCCTTGGAAGATGAACCCGATCTTCTTGTTGCGGATATCCGCCAGCTTATCGTCGCTAAGCCCTCTCACCTCGGTGCCATCGAGCTTGTAGCTGCCTTCCGTCGGCGTATCCAAGCAGCCGATTACGTTCATCATTGTCGATTTGCCCGAGCCGGACGGCCCTACAATCGCCACAAAATCGCCTGGGTATACATGAAGCGATACGCCCTTCAGCACGGTTACGGTCTCTTTGCCCATCACGTATTGCTTGACGAGATTGCTGATTTCGATGAGGGCGTCCTGCTTCGCGCCCGTCATCGCGCGCCGCCTCCCATGCTGCCTGTACGCTGGGCGCCGCCGCCCATTCCTCCGCCGAAGCCGCCGCCTCCACCGCCGAAGCCGCCCATGCTGCCGCCCGGGAACATGCCGCCCGGCATCATTTGGACCCCTTCCTCTTCCGAATCCGTGCCCATGCCGACCGTACCCTGCGGAACCGGGATAAGAACCGCATCCCCTTCCTCAAGGCCCGAAACGATCTCGACATACGTTTCGTCGCTTAGTCCCGTCTCAACGGCAACGAGCCGTCCTTCCATACCGGCCATCGCTCCCATCCCTGCGCCGCGCCCGGCCGCTCCCTGTCTTCCGCCCTGCGCCTCTTGCCCTTGCGGGAAACTCGGCGTTTGACCTTGGCCACGGCCTTCGCCCGCTGCCTGATCCGCCCCCTCGGAGTTTGGCGCTGCCGCTCTGCCTCCGGTTGCCGGAACTCCGCCCGCTGGCGTTTGGCCTGCCGGCGCGCCGCCTGCCGGCGTTCCGTCTGATGCCGCTTCACTCGCCGGTGCGCCGCTGTCCGAAGCGCCGCCTACCGGCGCATCACCTGCCGGCACTTCGCCCGCCGTTGTCCCTCCCTCGGCTCCTGTTCCTTCTGCTCCGCCGCTCGGGCTGCCGGCAGAGGCGCCTGTCTGCGACCCGCCGTCGTCCGGCACGCGGACGAATGTGCGATTGCCCATCTCCATCACCGCGTCAACCGGCACGACCACTACATTTTCTCTCGACTCGAGCACGATATCCGCTTCTCCTGACATGCCCACTTTGACGCCCTCGATTTCTTTCATTAGCAGGCTGACTTCATAAGCGGAGACGCCCCCCGACGAAGTGCCCTCGCGCGCAATGCTCGAGACGGTGCCCTCGAACGTCTGATCCGAGAGTGCGTTCAAATAGATTTGCGCAATCTGGCCTTCTTGGACGGAAGGGATGTCCAGCTCATCCACCGATACGACAAACTCCAGCTGATCGTAATTGACGATTTCGGCAATGACGGTATTCGGGCTGACTTCGTCGCCTATACTCACATCGCTTGCCGTTACTTCGCCATCGATCGTCGCGACAACTTCCGGCACACTCGCTTGCTCCTCGTACAGGTCGTTTATATCTTCCTCCGCTTGCCGGATCTCCAGCTTCAGGCTTTCGATCGAGAGGGAAATTTTCCGCTTCGTTTCTTCCTCGTTCTCCGTGCCTGTCGCCTCTTTATATTGCGTCTGATAATCCTCAAGCTGCAGCTGCTTGCTCTCAATGCTCGTCTGCAAACTCGTTATTTCTTTTTCATAGTCCTTCTCCGGCTCAAAGGTCGCAAGCACCTGACCCGCTTTGACCTTGTCGCCGACTTTTACGTTCAGCGTCTCGATCGTCCCGGTGGCGCCTGCCGTAACCGTCTCGCGCGAATCGGCTACGACGCTTCCCGTCGCGCTTATTTTCAGCTCCAAATTGCTTCTGGTCGCCTGTACGGTTACGGATGCGGACTCCTCCGCCGCTGCTGTCTGATCCGGTTTCAAATAATAATAAGCGCCGCCAGAGCCTGCTGCTATGATGATTACTGCAAGACCAAGCCATAGCTTCCATCGTTTCATTGGCTGTATTCCACCCTCCACAGTGTTTGTGCGATCGAGTATAGCAAACGATAATGAACGCAAAATGAACGAGCATATCCGATGTTTTTTTGCGCAAATTCAGCTTTCTTTCACAGTCATTTCAGTTTCATTTCAGCTTCGCGATGTACGCTTTCTAATAGATAAGTTCATGGGGAAGGGGATTCGTATGCCAAAAATCGTAGTGGTAGACGATGACGCAAATATTCGGGAGCTCGTCTCCTTGTTTCTCAAAAGGGATGGGCATCAGGTTGTTGAGGCGGTGGACGGGGTTGACGCGCTGGACAAGCTCGAGGCGGTTCGGCCGGATCTCGCCATCATTGACGTGATGATGCCAAGAATGGACGGGTGGGCGCTATGCTCCGCGCTTGGCGGCAGTTACGATTTTCCGAAGCTGATGCTCACCGCCAAGGGAGAGACCGCCCATAAAGTCAGAGGACTTGAGCTTGGGGCGGACGATTATATGGTCAAGCCGTTCGATCCGCCGGAGTTAATCGCAAGAGTCAAAGCGCTGCTGCGGCGGTTCCGGATTGCGGCTTCGCAGCGGATCGAGTTCGGCTCCGTTGTGATGGACATGTCGGATTTTCGGATTACGGCTGACGGCGAAGCGATAACATTGCCGCCCCGAGAATTCGAATTGCTGTTCAAGCTCGCCAGTTATCCTGGCAAAACCTTTGCCCGCGAAGAGCTCATCGAGCAGCTGTGGGGCGTTAATTACGAGGGCGACGAACGGACGGTCGACGTACATATTAAGCGGCTCAGGGACCGCTTCCCGGAAGAAAGCTGCGGCTTCCGCATTGCCACGGTCAGAGGACTGGGTTACCGCTTGGAGATACTGAAATGATCCGATCCTTGTATGTCCGCATCACGGCAACTTTTTTAATTGTCGTTGTCGCGAGCATCGCCCTCTCCTTCTTGCTGAACAGTTTATTGTTCAAGCAGCAGTCCAGAGGCTCCTTAATGGAGGAGCTGGACAATGAATTCGGCCGGATCCAGCAGCTGCATGACGTGTCGGCCCCGGTCTCTCTCGAGCCTTTCCTGCAGGAATTGAGCGCGATTCATAAGCTCTCCATTGTCGCCGTCGGCCCGGATGAAGAGGTGATAGCCGTAGGCAAACGAGGCTCTGCTTTACGGGACCGGGTCCTGCATTCCCGAGAGCTCGATACGGTGCTTGACGGCGGGGCTGCCCGGACGATGGTGCCGGACGGGGAACGGAGCAACGGCTATCCGCCGCCGCCCGCCTTTGGCAGACTGGTCGAGCTGAATGGCGAGAAATGGGCGTTGTTTCTGCTGCCGGAGCGTTATCCGCAGACGAGCAATTTTATCGCCACGGCGGTCACGCTGCTCTTGTCGCTGCTCGTCATCGGCTCCATTCTTATCGTGATTGCGGCCAGATACTTGGTAAAGCCGATTAAACAAATGAACGATGCGGCGGTTACGATGGCGGAAGGCAATTTCTCGATTCGGCTGCCGGATAGCCGCGGCGACGAGCTGGGGCAGCTTGCCAAAAGCATGAATACGATGGCCCGGAGCTTGTCACAGCTGGAGACGATGCGGCAAGATTTTGTGGCGAACGTCTCGCATGAGCTGCAATCGCCGCTTACGTCGATTCATGGGTATGCCGAAGCCTTGCGGAGCCGCGATGTGACCGATGCGGAACGGGAGCGCTACGTCGGCATTATCCAGCAGGAGAGCGGCAGGCTGTCCAAGCTGAGCGAGAACCTGCTGAAGCTCTCGTCGCTGGATTCCCAGCATCACCCGTTTCATCCTGCCCCGATTCGTCTCGATAAGCAGCTGCGCCAGCTCGTCCTAGCTTTTGAACCTGCATGGCGGAATAAAGGTCTCCATATTGAGCTGGATGTTGAGCCGCTCGGCGTACATGGGGACGAGGACCTGCTCAGCGGCGTATGGAGCAATCTGCTGACCAACAGCATCAAGTTTACGCCGGCAGGCGGCACCATTGCGATTTCACTTACGCAGCAGGAGGATTCCGCCGTCGTCGAGTTTGCGGATTCCGGCATCGGCGTTGCCGAGGAGGACCGGGAGCGTATATTCGAGCGCTTCTACAAAGCGGACACCTCCCGCAACCGCAATGCGGGCGGCAGCGGCCTCGGCCTGTCCATCGCCCGCAAAATTGTCGACCTGCACGGCGGCACCATCCGCCTGGAAAGCACGCCGCCCGGACGCTCCGGCGCACGCTTCGTTGTCATGCTCCCGCTTGGGCAGGGACGCTGATCCCAACTGGGCAGCCGCAGCTACGGCTGCCCACCTGAGCCCCGGCTCCTTTAAGCTCGCCTCACGCAACTATTCCGCCCGACTACCCCCTCCTAGCCCATTTAGACTCGCCTCGCGCCACTATCCCACTCACCCACCCTCTCCAGACACTTTTAAGCTCGCCTCACGCTGCTACTCTGCTCACTCGCCCTCTCCAGACACTTTAGGCTCGCCTCACGCTGCTATTCTGCTCACTCGCCCTCTCCCAGGCACAATTAAGCTCGCCGCACGCAACTATTCCGCCTACCTACACCCTCCAAGCAACATTAGTCTCGCCACACGCAACTATTCCGCCCACACGCCCTCTCCAGGCACAATTAAGCTCGCCTCACGCAACTATTCCGCCTGCCTACACCCTCCAAGCCCATTTAGTCTCGCCTCACGTAACTATTCCACTCACCCGCCCTCCCTAGCGCATTCGACTTTTGTTAATATGGGACTATTTGGATATACTACTCAAAAAAAAGCATGCCTTACATCAACGGAGGAGGAAACGGATTTGCGGTGGTTCAAACATCAAAAACATTCGCACCCCGGCTATACCGCTAACCGGATGAAATCGACCGAGCTCCCTCTTCCCGAACAACAACCTATAGCTCTAAGCGCCGAGCTTTCAATGAACGAAAGCCTGCTCAAAGAGACTTTCCAAGGCTGCTCCGATATCGTATTTCGTGTGATAGAAAGCAGCCCCAAAGTGCTTTTGGTTTACGCGGACGGTTTAATTGATACAAAAACGTTGGACAGAACGGTGCTGACGCCGATCCTCTATTACGGCAAGCCGGACGGATTGAACGAGGCGCCTATTACCGGTCAGATCATCCAGGAGCAACTGGTCGCCGCCGCGCAGCTGCAGACCGTTTCTACAATTAACGATGTCATTGATGGGGTTCTAAAGGCCAACGTTTCCCTTCTTGTCGATGGAGAGAACAAATCCGTCATCGCGGACCTCAAAGGTTTCGAGAGACGCTCTGTCGAAGAACCGGCTGCGGAAGTTTCCGTCCGAGGCCCCCGGGACGGATTTACGGAAACGCTGCGCATCAATACGAGCTTAATTCGAAGAAGAATTCGCACTCCGAAGCTGAAAATGGAATCGATGACGATCGGCCAAGTTTCTCGTACAGATATCGTCATCGTCTATATTGACGGGATTGTTTCAAATACGATCTTAGAGGAGGTTCGCAATCGGATCGGCCGTATCCAAATGGACGGAGTATTGGAATCGGGCTTCATTGAGGAATTTATTGAAGATACCACTTGGTCTCCGTTCCCTCAAATTCAAAATACGGAGCGCCCCGATATCGTATGCGCCAGTCTGCTAGAAGGCAAAGTCACAATCATCGTCGATAACACCCCCTTTGCGCTGATCGTGCCGATGACGTTCTGGACAGGCTTGCAGGCGGTCGAGGATTATTACGAACGGTCCATCTACACGACTTTCGTTCGGTTTATTCGGTATTCTTTATTTAATATCGCCCTATTGCTCCCGTCCTTGTACGTGGCGCTCTCTACCTTCCATCAGCAGCTTATCCCGATGAACCTGCTTATCAGCATCGCGAATTCGAGAGAAGGAGTTCCGTTCCCGACGTTTGTCGAGACGATGCTAATGGAGTTTATGTTCGAGGGACTGCGGGAGGCGGGCATTCGTCTTCCAAAAGCGGTCGGTTCGGCCGTCAGCATTGTGGGAGCGCTTGTCATTGGTCAAGCCGCCGTGCAGGCAGGCATCGTATCCGCCCCTGTCGTCATTATTGTTGCTACGACCGGGATCGCTTCGTTTGCCATCCCCCGCTATAATTTCGGGACCGCCTACCGGCTTCTGCGTTTCCCGATGCTGATATTGTCGGGGCTTCTAGGTCTATACGGAATCATAGGCGGCATATTCGTGCTCATTATCCATCTTGTTGGCCTGCGTTCATTTGGCGTCCCGTATATGAGCCCGGTTGTTCCGCAAATTTCACAAAGCTTAAAAGACGTATTCATACGCGCGCCTAGGTGGAGTATGACCGATCGGCCTGCAAACTTCTCCGGGGACAATAAGAAACGTATCCTGGAAGGGCAGCAGCCAAATCCGACGCAAGGAGGAGCAGGCAAATGAATAGAACGCGGGGGCGCCTTTGTCTGGCCCTCTCTCTCTTAATCGTCATAACCGGCTGCTGGGACAGCACGGAAGTCAATGATTTAGCGATTGAGCTTGCCTGGGGAATCGACAAAGCCCCGAACCAAAAATTGATGATCAGTACCCAGGCCATTATTCCGGCCAAAATAAGCGGCGGACAGGGAGGAGGCGGCACCGAAGAAGGCGGAGCAAGCGCCGGAAAACCTTATTTTGTCGTCGCGAGCGACGGGATGAACACGCTTGACGCGGTTCAGCGCATTCAAAGCAAGCTTTCCCGACAAGTATACCGCGGCCACCGGCGGGTCATTGTGATCGGGGAAGCTATGGCTAGACAGGGGATTAAGGACATTCTGGACACGTACACTCGGGATCCGAACCTGAAGCTGCGAACCGATATTTTTGTTGTCAAAGGAAACAGCGCCAAAAATTTTTTAAACGTATCCTATCCGTTAGAGAATATTCCCGCACTCGGGGTATTAGGAGAATATAACCAGCTAGGGACGCTCATGGAGTTGGGACTCATGAGCTTTTTGCTCGCCGCAACTAGCGAAGGAACATCTCCAACCGTACCCGCCGTCGCAATCGGCATGAGCCCTCCCTCGAAAAAGGAGGACAAAGGGCGGTCCCCTGCTGACGAAGAAGGGTTCCGTATCGCAGGAACCGCGCTTTTTAATAAAGATTTGAAACTGGTCGGATTTTTAAATGTAGAGGAAGGCAGAGCCATGCGATGGGTTTCCGGCAGATTAAAGAAGATAACGGTACCGGCGGCGGTCCCGCAAGAAAAAGGCAACGTCAGTATGGACCTATACAAAATAGACCGAAAGATCGAACCTGTTGTTCAAGGGGACAATATTAAATTTCTAGTCACGCTAACAGGGGGAGGAGCGATTCGTGAAAACAATACGCGACTGGACCTCACGCAGACGGAGAATATCGCTCTTCTGGAGGACGCGCTGAACAAACAAGTAGAGGAAACCGTACTTCGAACAATTACAAAGGTGCAAAAAAAGTACGGGACGGACGTGTTCGGGTTCGGAGAAACTATCCACAGAAAGGATCCGCCTCTATGGAATTCCGTGAAAAACAACTGGGAATCGGCTTTTCGGGAAGCCGAGATTTCCGTAACCGCGAAATTGAAGGTTAGACGGATCGGAGTCACGGGACCATCCTTACAATTGAAGCCTAATGAGATCAAGAAATGATGCATCATTTCTTCAAATGCCTTAGCCAAGCGACAAGGAGAAGGATGGCGGGCAAGACCAGCAGCAAAGGCACCCACACATAAGGCACTAGAATTTCAAAATGGTGACGGTAAACATGCTCGGCTATATTTTGGGACATGGTCAAGCCTAAAAGCAGCACGATGGCGCAAGCCGGGATGACAAGCTTGCGATGACTTTTCATATTCGTCAGCTTCTGAATTCCTCTTAATGCCGAGAGCATATGAATGGCGCTTTTTAAAAGCGCCATCATCAAAAAGTAGAGGACGCCGAACATTTGTAAATTTTCTATAAAATTACCGATACTGATCAAACTTAATAACGTGTAAAGAGGGTACAAAAAACTCGAAAACATCCCTCCAAAAATTAAAATGGCCAAAAGGTCGAAGCAGGTAATCATCATTCCGGACATCAGCGTGGTGAGAACCGTGACCTTCATCACTTTATCGGAACGCTTCGTCTCCGGCCAGAACATAGCAAGCACAATCGATTCTCCATAGGACTGGGTGATGCCGGAAGGGAATACAACCTCCCCTATCGGCCCCCACCCTTTCTCCAGAATAGGGAGCGCATTATTGAGATGCAGCACGTTAGAGCTTAAGAGAAAAATGACCTCCAACACAAACATGATAATAATGATGGGAAAAAACATTTCGGCCATCCGGGCCACGATCTCGAGACCGCCGTATACGCAGTAAGCAACGATGATGACAAATACACCCGAAATCACAATAAGCGGCGTTTCCGGCAGTACGGCTGTTGAAACCATATCCCGGATATCAGCAACGATCCGCCCAACAAGATACAGTGACATAAGAGGGTATAAAAACGCGATAGGCGTTCCGATCCAGCGCCCGAATTGCGCAGGAAACCACTCGACAAGGGTTAGGCCTGGATTTAGTTTCATTAAGGAGAGGTAGATCAGAACGACAAGCACGCCTATAGCGCAGGATACCAGCTGGCTAATCCAAGCATCACGTCCGGCCGTACCCCCGAATCCGAATATGACGGTTGTGCCTAACTGGAATATGAACGTGATCGCAAATAATTGATAGACGGATATTTTATTCATCGTGTCCCCTCCTCCCGAAGCAATCTGATCCGCAACTGATATTATTGACATTGGGAAGAAGAGGTAACCATTTTACGGTTATTTTTCACACATAAACACCCATTCCGGGCTTCCTGTTTCGTACAAACCCCCGCCGCTCACCACGTTCACGCTCCCCTTTGTACGATTTTTCGTACAAATCCCCGCCATGCGCCACCTTCTCGCCCTCTTTTGTACGATTTTTCGTACAAAACCCCACCATGCGCCACCTTCTCGCCCCCTTTTGTACGATTTTTCGTACAAATCTCCGCCGTTCAACACGTTCTCGCTCTCATTTGTACGATTTTTCGTACAAATCTCCGCCGTTCAACACGTTCCCGCCCTCTTTTGTACGATTTTTCGTACAAATCCCCGCCATGCGCCACCTTCTCGCCCCCTTTTATACGACTTTTCGTACAAACCTCCGCCATGCATCCCGTCCTCGCTCCCTTTTGTACGATTTTTCGTACAAATCTCCGCCATGCACCCCGTCCACGCGCCCCTTTGTACGATTTTTCGTACAAACCTCCGCCGCTCACCACGTTCTCGCTCCCTTTTGTACGATTTTTCGTACAAATCCCCGCCATGCGCCACGTCCTCGCCCCCTTTTGTACGATTTTTCGTACAAACCTCCGCCGCTCACCTCGTTCACGCTCCCTTTTGTACGACTTTTCGTACAAATCTCCGCCATGCACCCCGTCCACGCGCCCCTTTGTACGATTTTTCGTACAAACCTCCGCCGCTCACCACGTTCTCGCTCCCTTTTGTACGATTTTTCGTACAAATCTCCGCCATGCACCGCGTCCACGCGCCTCTTTGTACGATTTTTCGTACAAATCTCCGCCGCTCACCACGTTCACGCTCCCTTTTGTACGACTTTTCGTACAAATCTCCGCCATGCACCGCGTCCTCGCCCCCTTTTGTACGATTTTTCGTACAAATCTCCGCCGCTCACCCCTTTCACGCTCCCTTTTGTACGACTTTTCGTACAAATCTCCGCCATGCACCGCGTCCTCGCCCCCTTTTGTACGATTTTTCGTACAAATCTCCGCCATGCACCACTCGTTCGCCCTCTTTTGTACGATTTTTCGTACAAAACTCCCCCGCGCACCACTCGTTCGCTCTCTTTTGTACGATTTTTCGTACAAATCTCCGCCGCTCACCACGTTCTCGCCCCCTTTTGTACGATTTTTCGTACAAATCTCCGCCGCTCACCACGTTCTCGCTCCCTTTTGTACGATTTTTCGTACAAACCTCCGCCGCTCACCACGTTCTCGCTCCCCTTTGTACGATTTTTCGTACAAACCTCCGCCGCGCGCCACTCGTTCGCTCTCTTCTGTACGATTTTTCGTTCAAACCTCCGACGCGCGCCACTCGTTCGCTCTTTTTTGTACGATCTTTCGTTCAAACCTCCGCCATTCACCACTCGTTCGCTCTCTTTTGTACGATTTTTCGTTCAAACCTCCGCCATGCACCGCGTCCTCGCACCCTTTTGTACGATTTTTCGTACAAACCTCCGCCGCTCACCACGTTCTCGCCCCCTTTTATACGATTTTTCGTACAAACCTCCGCCGCTCACCACGTTCTCGCTCCCTTTTGTACGATTTTTCGTACAAATCTCCGCCATGCACCGCGTCCACGCGCCCCTTTGTACGATTTTTCGTACAAAACTCCGCCACGTCACTCCTAAAACACAAACAAGCCTGCGCGAAAGCGCAAGCTTGTTATCCAAGTCATGGGCAAAACAGTCAAACACGTCGAGCCATATCACTGCTTCACGTAGATCTCGTAAGCCCATGGGGCGAGGTCTACGGCATGCTCGGCAGCCAGCTCCGCCAAGGAGCCGTCGCTAAACGCGCGGTACCCGCCTGCCAGATCGTTAAGCGCGACGGTACCGGACACCTGCTCAGCCGACAGGTTCATGATAACCACAACCGTGCTGTCGCCCTTCGTCCGCTCGAACGCCAGGAGCCGCCCGTCACCGGCTTCGAGCGAGCGGTAAGGCCCGCCCGCATTGCCGTTCCAAAGCGCCGCATTGTCGTGCTTCAGCTTCACCAGCCGCTGATAGAACGTCTGCATCGACAAGTCGTCCCACGCGATCTCGTCCTTCTCGAAAAACTGCAGCCGCTTATTCAATCCCGCTTCCTGACCCGAATAAATGAGCGGCATGCCCGGCAGCGTGAAGCTAAGCGCCGCCATCGTCTGCACGGCGTCTCCCAAACGTTCGAACTCCGTTCCCGTCCAGGAGTTCTCGTCATGGTTGGATGTGAAGTTCAGCGGATAGGTGCCGGCCGGGAAGCTGTTTTCGAGCCGTTCTGCGTAAAGCCGCACTTGTTCCGCGCCAGTCTGGCCTTTGGCCACCCGGTTCATCAGGTTGTAAAGCGGCCAGCCATAGTTGGAATTAAACGCATGGCTGAGCAGCGAAATTTGCTGATCGTCCTCCGCCAGCATATAGACCGGCTTCACCTTCTCCAGCTCGACGCGCGCCTTCTCCCAAAACGATTTCGGCACGCCGCCGGCGTAATCGGCGCGATACCCGTCGATATCGAACTCCGACACCCAATATTTCATCGCGTCGAGCATCGCGTCCTGCATGTCCTCGTTCTCGTAATTCAAATCCGCGACATCGGCCCAGTTCGTGTTCGGCGGCATCACAATGTTGCCCGCCTCGTCCGTCGTATACCAGCCCGGATTCGCCGTCCACGCATGATCCCAGCCGGTATGATTCGCGACCAAATCGAGCAGCACCTTAAAGCCCAGCTCATGCGCCTTGTCGACCAGCGCCTTGAAATCCTCCTCCGTGCCAAATTCCGGATTTACCGCTTTATAATCATCCACCGCATAATAGGAGCCCAGCGTGCCGTTCCGGTTCGTCCGCGAAATCGGATGAATCGGCATAAACCATAGGATGTCGACGCCAAGCTCCTTCAGGCGAGGCAAATGAGCTTCGAACGCCTTGAAGGTGCCCTCTTTCGTATACTGCCGCACATTCACCTCGTACATGACGGCTTTGTCCGACCATTCCGGCACCGGCGTACCCTGCTGCTGCTGAACAGCCTTCGGGCTCGGCTCCGGCTTCTGCTCCTCATTCCCCGAAGAACAGGCGGATAACCCAATCATAGAAGCAACTAGAGGAAGCGCAATCATCCATTTCACTCTCCTTTGCATCGTATCCCCCTCACCTTCCGTTCCATTTACGAGCGAATAACCAGCTTCATTCCCGCGATCGGCCGGGCAAGCTCAATCGTAAGCTCCTTCGACTGCTCGTCATAACGCCACTCAGCGAGTCCTTCCACCGCGCGGGGGGCAAAAGAAAGCTGCTTCAGCGCCAAACGCCATGTACCGGCATAACGCTCATGGCCGGAATGCAGCGCCTCAACGTTAAGCTCGACTTTGCCCGCTTCCTCCGACACCGAAAACCTCGTCAGGTTATAGGCTCCCTTTTTATATCCGGTGGTCAGCCCGTCGTCCTCATAAAACTCAAAAGCGGTAGCCGCGCCACCGGAGCAATAAATATCAAAAGATAACTCGCCCGCATCTGTTGCCAATTCCGCCGACCATTCCGCCGTCGATTGAGCAACCGCCGTATGCGGAATGACCGCGCCCGCCTTCACGTATAGCGGCATCTTCTCGAGCGGCGCATGCGCCAAGACATGGCGTCCGCCCTCCAGCTTCTCGCCCGTCCAGTAGTCGTACCACACGCCTTCCGGCAAGTAGACGGAACGGTGATCCGTTCCCGGTCTGTAGATCGGCGCCGCCAGCAGCTGGCTGCCGAGCAGGAACTGGTCGCACAGGTTCGCGACATTCGGATCGTCCGGATATTCGAGCACGAGCGGACGGATAACCGGCAGTCCCGATACCGACGATTCCCGGAACACGGAGTAGATCAGAGGCATTAACCGGTAGCGCAGCCCAATGTACTCGCGGCAGATCGCTTCGACCTCCGGTCCGAAGCTCCACGGCTCCTGCCGGATCGAGCGCAGCTCGCTATGATTGCGGCAATAAGGAAACAGCGCGCCCATCTGCGTCCATCTCGCCAGCAGCTCGCCGCTGCAATGGTGCGCGAAGCCGCCGATATCCGGACCGGCAAAAGCAACACCCGATAAGCCAAGATTCAGCACCATCGGCATAGCCATCGCCATATGCTCCCAGAAGCTGCGGTTATCGCCCGTCCATACCGCCGCGTACCGCTGAATGCCCGCATAGCCCGCGCGGGTCAGCACGAACGGCCGGTTGCCCTCGAGATGCCGGCCTAGGCCCTCGTACGTCGCCTTGGACATGAGCAAGCCGTACAGGTTGTGAATCTCCCCATGCGTAACCGGGCTTCCGTTGTTGCCGTGAACCGTGTCCGTATCCATCGTTTTGGTCTCGTTGAATACAGCAGGCTCGTTCATGTCATTCCATGCGCCTTCAATGCCCATCTCGGTATAGAAGCGATGCAAATCGCCCCACCATTCGGCAACGCGGTCTTCCGTGAAGTCCGGGAAGACGCTTTGGCCCGGCCACACCGGACCGACGAACGGCTCGCCGTCCTGCTTCCGGCAGAAGTAGCCCTTCGCAGCGCCTTCCTTGAACACCTCATCGTTCAGGTCCAGCTTCACGCCGGGATCGACGATCGGCACGATGCGGATGCCCATCCTCTTCAGCTCGGCGATCATCGCTTTCGGGTCAGGGAACCGTTCGGGATCGAACGTGAACACCCGATACCCTTCCATATAATGAATATCCAAATAAATGACGTCGCAAGGAATCCGCTTCTCCCGGAACGTGCGGGCCAGCTCCAGCACCTCGTCCTGCGACATGTAGCTGTAACGAGACTGATGATAGCCGAGCGCCCATTGCGGCGGCAGCTCCATCCGTCCCGTCAACGCTGTATAGCCGGTTACGACGTCTTTCAGCCTGGGGCCGTAAATGAAGTAATAATCAAAGCTGCCCGTCTCGGACTGGATCACATAGCCGTCAGACTCGCTGCGCATGTCGAAGAACGTGCGCCCCGGATTGTCCAGGAACAGCCCATACGCCGCGCCGGGTTCATGCGCCACGAGCACCGGGATGGACTGGTACAGCGCTTCGATCTCCGGCACATGCGGCGCGTATACGTCGCTGTTCCACATCTCGTAGCGCTCGCCCCGCTTGTCGAGGCTGCCTGTTTTTTCGCCTAACCCATAGTAATGAACCTGCGATGACGCCGCGAACAATCCTGTCACTGCCTTATTCTCATTCCATAACAGCCCGCGCTGATGAGCGACCAGACCGCCGGATAAATCCGCAAACCGTACGGAGCAGTCCTTCTTCTCCACCACAACGCGAACCAAGTCCGTCTCCAAAACGTAGGTCGTTCCATCCTCGCTGACCGCAAACGACGGTACTGCGCCGGCCGCATCCTCCACAACTGCCACCGTTGAAGACAGATCTAGCGTCTCTCCGCCGGCCTCGCCAATAAAAAGCTTCACTCTTACCGTTCCGTTCCGAACCAGCCGGACAGCCAAGCTTCCATTCTCCGCTAGAACGGTCATGCCCCGCTCATCCTTTAACAAGCCCGTCGCGCCGCCCAGCGTATGGGATCCATATGACCTGGCGTTTTCCTGCACTTTATCCGGGCTGATCGCCTCGCTCGTTAACATCGATAAACTCCTCCCAGCTTGCCGCTTAGCCTTTTACCGAGCCAAGCGTAATCCCTTTAACGAAATATTTTTGAAGAAACGGATAGATGACGAGCAGCGGCAGCATGGAAATAAAGATTTTGGCCGCGTTCAGCGTCTGGTTCGACAGCTCCGACATCCGTTTCACTTGTTCCTCATCCATCTTGGTCGGGTCGATGACGAC
This sequence comes from Paenibacillus nanensis, assembly GCF_003583765.1. Lineage (GTDB taxonomy): Bacteria > Bacillota > Bacilli > Paenibacillales > Paenibacillaceae > Pristimantibacillus > Pristimantibacillus nanensis. Next base: position 140,731 of record NZ_QXQA01000012.1, on the reverse strand, counting down.
CGCCACCTGCTTAATATAAGATTGAAGCGGATATTTCTCCGCATCGTTCATCAAGACAAGCGCCTGGAAAAACTCGTTCCAATGATACACGATCGTAAACACCAGAATCGTAGCGAGCACCGGCACGGACAGCGGCAAGATGACGCTGAACAAAATGCGCCAAGGCCCCGCTCCGTCGATCATCGCCGACTCTTCCATTTCCTTCGGCATATTGCGCAAGTAGTTCATGACGAGGATGACGTTGAAGACGGGCAAGCCGCCGCCGAGCACCAAGCCCCAAATGTTGTTGATCATGCCGAGCGATTTCATCGTCAGGAACCAAGGCACCAGACCGCCGTTAAACAGCATGACGAAAATAAGCGCCCACATAATGATATTTCTCGGCTTGAATTCCTTCGATGTCTTCGACAGCGGATACGCCATCAGCAGAATGACGAAGAAAGCGATCGCCGCGCCGTAAACAACCCTTTGTACCGAAATAAAAAACGAGGTGAAAAACTGCGTGTCCTTCATAATGGTCATATAAGAGCCCAACGTGAGACCCTTCGGCCATAAAAATACTTGCCCCGCGGCTGCGGCCGCCTTATCGCTTAGCGAAATGGATAAGGTGTACCAGACCGGAAGGAGGCACAACAGCATAATGACAATTAGCAGTATGAGATTCAGACTGTTGAACAATCTGGAAGCTACCGAACGTTCGGCTATCATGTCTATCCGCTCCTGTCTCTTTTTCTAGAAAATCCGATAATTGGCGAACCGGTAAGCGAGCACATACGAAATGGTAATCAGCACGAGTCCGACAACCGATTTCAGCAAGCCGACGGCCGAAGCGAGTCCGTATTGGAAATCGATTAACCCGGCCCGGTATACCCAAGTGTCCACAATATCGCCTGTCGAGTAGACCGACGGATTGTACATCGTAAAGATCTGATCAAAGCCCGCGTTCAAAATATTGCCGAGACTTAAAGTGGCAAGCAGCGCCGCCACCGGGAGGATGCTCGGAATCGTAATTTTCGTCAGCCGCTTCCACTGGGAAGCGCCGTCGATCGCCGCCGCTTCATACATTTCAGGGTTAATCGACGTCAGGGCGGCGAAGTATATAATCGCGTTAAAGCCAAACTCCTTCCAGATGTCGCTGCCTACAACGAGAGCCGGAAACGCGTTTTCATTCGCGAAGAAAAGGACCGGTTCAACGCCTAAGCTTTCCAGCACTTGGTTCACGGGGCCCGAATACGAGAAAATATCCAGCATCATGCCCCCGACGATTACCCATGACAAGAAATGCGGCAAATACACAACCGTTTGGACCGTACGCGTGAACAAGCGGTTTTTCACTTCATTCAGCATAAGCGCAAAAACTAGCGGAACGATCAGATTGCCAATCATCTTGGCGAATGCGATAACGACCGTGTTCCGGAAGATGATCTTGCTGTCATCCAGTTCGAACATATACTTGAAGTTTTCGAGTCCGACCCATGGAGATTTCCATAGCCCGACCCCCGGGTTAAATTCCTTAAATGCCGTAATGACTCCATACATGGGATAGAGATTAAAGAAGATTAACCATAGGAGTCCGGGAATCAGCATGATGTAAAAGTGTTTGGCGAAGCTTCTGTGTATCACTCTCTCTCCACATCCCCTTTTTTTAGAAGTAAGTTCAAAAAGCCCGTTTTTGATCACCAATTAGAGAGCAAGACGAGCGACCAGCGCCCGTCTTGTTCCGAAAGCCTATTCTAATTCGCTGACTTCCTTCGTAATCGTGTCGCCGCCTTGATCCTTCCACTTCGCGACAAATTCATCGAATGCGCTGAGATCTTCGCTGCCCATAATGATTTTGAGGAACGTCTCGTCTTCAAGCTTCTTGAGGTTGGTCCATCTGGACTCCATCGTTTTCGTCTGCGCGGTCGCGATGCTTCGTACCCAGTTGATATCCGCGTCGACGAACGTGGAGCCGCCGTTCAGGTGCGCATAGATGTGCGTGAAGAAGCCGGGATCCGATTGCTGATCAAAGTATTGAATATCGTAGTTGTCGAACGGCTCTTTCTTAATCGCTTGAACATGCGTAGCCATCTCATAAGCCCAGCCGTAATTGATCTGGTCGACGTCTTCAACCTTGATCTTGCCCGTCAGCACGTCGCGAAGCGCGTTAACCGCATACTCCAATTGATCGCCTGCGCCCAGAATCAAGAACAGAGGCACCTCTTGCGATGTCATTTCTTTGCCTGCCGTCAGCGTCTTGTACTCTTCATCCTTGCCCCACTTGTGGAGCGTCGTCATTTTGATGACCGCTTCCGGATGCTCCGCATTTTTGCTTACAACGATGTAGCTGCTGCCTGTCGCTTGGTTCGAGTTGAACTGGCCGGCTGCGTTCAGAGGAGCCGCGTAGGGTCTCCAGTTCGCGTTCGGGTCGTTCGCCATCGAGTCCGCCAGGTTGTATGCGGACCACCAAGGACCGAAGAAAATGCCCGTTTGACCGCTTGCCACAACCTCAGCCGTCGATTTGCGAATGCCGAGCTCTTTATCCAAAATACCGTTTGCGTACCAGTCTCTCATCATCGACAGCGCGTTTTTGGTCTCTTCCGTAATGGAGCCGTATACCGCATTGCCGTCCTTGTCTTTCACCCAAATGCCAGGGTATGCGTCGTTCGCGAAGAACAGCGGCGAGAAGTTGTACCAATGATCCGTCGAGTTCAGGAAGTTAGCCGACAGCGAACCGCCTTGCTGCGTGCCGACAATACCGACCGTCGCGTCTCCGCCCATTTTGTTGTCGATGAACGCTTGCGCGATGTTTTTCAGATCCTCCAACGATTTCGGCGGCTGAAGGCCAAGCTTGTCGAGCCAGTCCTTGCGGATCCACGTAAGCGGAGCGGATGGCAGCGTCGTCTCTGGAAGAGCGTACAGCTTGCCGTCGAACGTAACGCTGTCCAGCAAACCAGGATTCGAGTCATATACCGCTTTGAGCTCTGGGCTTGCGTATTTCTCGTATACTTCCGACAAATCCGCGAGCTGTCCCGCCTTCACCATCTGGCGAAGCTGCGTTTCGTTAACGACCAGCGCGTCGGGCAGATCGTTGCTGGAGATCGCAAGGCTCACCTTTTGCTGATAGTCGTTGCCGGTAGCCGCTTCCCAAGCATGCTTCACGACAATGTTGTATTTGTCCTTGAGCCAGCGCGTATAGACGTTATCTTCCGCCGTGTCCGTGCCGTCGTACTTGTAGTTCGGATCAATGCCGCGGCCGATGGACAGCTCGACCGGCTCGTCGAATTTCGCAAACGGATCAACGACTTCTTCTACGGCCGGTGTATGGTTTGATCCGGCATTGCCGCTTGGCTCGGACGAAGCGCCGCTATTCGCGTTGTTGTTGCCGCTGCATGCGGCCAAGCTTGCCGAGACGAGCAGAACAGCCAGCGTCGTAAAAATGCCCTTCTTCATGTGTATCCCCCTTAAAAATATCGTTGTCATTTCGACAATTTCACTATAGCACGGGCCTTGAACATCCCGAGATAGAGAGCGCAACGGAACCTGGTTAGAGAATTCACCGCAAAAAAAGAAGCGTGCGAAAAATGTCTACCCCATTTCCGCACGCTTTCTACCCTAAGGTTCTTCTAACTCCATCCATCGTTAAAGCAGATGTCAGTCGGCCGTCTGCCGGTATTCGCTAGGGAGCATGCCCACATGCTCCCGGAACAATCGGCTGAAATACTTCTCATCGCTGTAGCCGATCTGCTCCGCAATCCACTGGATCGTCTTGCTCGTGCCGCGCAAATATTCCTTCGCCCGCTCCATCCGAATATCCCGTACGTAATCGGTGTAGGTTTGCCCGACATATTGCTTAAAGCATTGGCTGAAGTAGCTGCCGCTCATATTGACCATCTGCGCGATTTCCGAGGAGGTCATCGGCTCGCTAATATTTTGCTGGACGAGGCTCATCGCCTTTACGATGCTGCTTTGAATTTCTGGCGAGAACAGCGGTTTCGTATTCGCAAGCCTAATCCGCTCCCGCACCTCCTGCAGCCATTCCTCGAACCGGTGCCAGCTGGGGAAAAAGTCTTCGATCGCGATCGGTTCGTTCAATATCGCTTGGTACAGCCGGTTCCACTCGTCGGACAAGGAGAAAAAGATGCGGGCGAGCCGCACCGGCGGCATCCGAAGCTCCCTCAGCTCGCGAAGCTGCTCCCGGAACAGGTCATCCTCATAGATCCAATTCGCGGCCGACCATTTCTCCTTCAGCTTATCCATCGGAATGGCGCCGCCGTCCTTGTCCCGATCCGCAAGCTCTCCGGCCTGGATGCGGATTTCCGGCTTCTCCGGATGATAATCATAAAACAGATGCTTTTTGCCATAGGTTCGAATGAGCTGCATCACAGACTTGCCGTCCATGTCTTCCAAGCCGCTGAACCGGATCAACGCCACGTTCGAATCCGCAGCGGCAGCAGATGCGGACGGCGGCTCCGCCGTGTACCAAATGCCGGGCTCCGCCTCCGTCACAATTGCGGGGACAGAGGTCACGTTCCGCAAGTCTTCCGTATACAGCGAATAGTAGACGTACAGCTCGCTGGCCTTTGCCGGGCTCTTCTCTTGCTGCTCTCCCGCTCCCCTCGCGCCGTCCTTCCGCTCCATCAGCTTGACGATCCGGCCGAGCACTTCCTCGAACTGCTCCTGCTCCAGCTGAATCTTCGCGATGTAATCAATCGCGCCCAGCCGCAGCGCCTCCTGCACATATTCGAAGTCCTGATGCAGCGACAGCACGACGATCTGCACCTGCGGATATTTCTCGCGGACAATCCGCATCAGCTCGATCCCGGACATGACCGGCATCGACAAGTCTGTAATGAGGAGATCGATAGGGTTCGTCTCCATAAATTTAAGCGCGTTCTCGCCGTTATTCGCTTCACCCGTAATCTCCATGCCGAATGCCTTCCATGGCATCGCGGAGATGAGACCCTTGCGCACGAGCTTGTCGTCATCAACGATAAGTACACGGATCATTCTTTTGGTTCCCCCTCGGATGTGATCGGAAGCGCGGCAGCCGGTGGCGAGACGGGCAGCCGTAATGAAACGACCGTTCCTTTTCCGACTTCGCTTCGAATATGCAGCCTCGCTTCCTCGCCGTAGTTCGCCTTCAGGATGCGCTTCACGTACTTCATGCCGATGCCCATCCCGACCTTATGGCTTTCTTCCGTATTCTCGTCAAGCAGCTGAGCGATCATTTCCTTCGACATGCCCGCCCCGTTGTCTTGGATTGTAATTTGCAGGCCGTCCTCCTGCAGCGCTACGCCGACATAAATATAGCCGTCGTCGCTTACGCCATGATACAGGGCGTTCTCCACCATCGGCTGAAGCAGAAACCGGGGGCTCGGCAGCCCAAGGCTCTGCTCGTCCACATCGATATCTACGTCGAACTGGAAGTCGTAGCGGATCTGCTGCAGCTGGAGGTACTCCTTCAGCGCTTCAATCTCGTCGCCGATCGTCGACGTCTCGCCCATCTTGCCCAGATTATAATAAAGCAGCTTGTTCAAGCTGAGCACCAGCTTGTCGATTTCCTTCTGTCCATTCATCAGAGCGAGCCAGTGGACCGTATCAAGCGTATTCATCAGGAAATGCGGATTAATCTGGTACAGGAGCTTCTCCACTTCCAGATCGGCTCTCCGCTTCTCCTTCTGTTCGATTTCCTCGTACAGTCCCCATATTTTGCGTTTCATGCTGCGGGTCTGATAGAGCAAATAGTCGAACTCCGGAATATGCGTCATTTCCGTATGCTCCCGCTCCTCGGAATGAATAAGCGACTTGATCTCCCGGTGGAACTTGTCGAGCGGCCGGTATACCATCTTCCAGAGCAGCCATGCGATCAGCAGCACAACGACGATGAACAGCAGGAAGATCCCCAAGATTTGTATAAGCCAGCGGTTCCGCTCCTTATTCAGCTCCCCCTCCGGCACAACGGACACGATGCTCCAGCCTTGATTGCTTACCTCTTTATTCCAAAAATAACCTTTCGAGTAACCCGACTGCGTTTTCGGGTTCGCTTCGGGGAACATGCCGTTCTCCGCAAACGCTTCCGAAACTTCACTGAATGTAATTTTGCCCGTGTCGTCGAGCAGCAGCAACCGGCGAGAGCTTTCCTTCCGGTTCTGAGGGGCGAAAAGGGATGTAATCGCATTGCGGCCGGACTCAATGTAAAGGTACAGGTCCTGATCCGGCATATTAACCTTCCGCATAATACTGAACACGTATTGGTTAATCGAGCCGTTATAGCTGAGATGCGGCCCGTAGTAGGTAATCTCCGGGTAATGCGCCAGCACGGGCAGCCGCTCCGGCTGGAAGTCGCCGCGGACGGCAAAATTTTCGAAGGAGTACTCGCGCGTCTCCGGCGCATAGTACATGAGCAGTCCGATGTTCGGGTTCGAAAACGTAATATTGTTCAGCTCGGCTTTAATTTCACCCAGGAGGCGAAGCTGCTCATATTTCTCCTGCTCCGCCGCAAGCTGCTCGATCAGCTTTATCGTCCCGCCGCCGTAAGCAAGCTGCTGGGACACATGATTCATGTTGTTCAGCGCGTTCTCCAGCGTCAGCAAGTCCTGCTTCAGATTGCTTTGCAGCGCGCCTTCCACCTTATTGCCGATAATCGAATCAATCGTATAGAAGGAAAGAAAGCCGAGACAAATAAAGGGGGTCAAGCTGCTGATTAGAAAAATAACGATAATTCTATTTTTAAAGGTAACGTTGTTCAGTCGAATGGTTGGCATGATCGCAGGCGGTTCAGCCCTTTCCTCGTTGTGATAACCGGATATCGAGGGCGGTATAGACCCGCCCCATTCAATCATAACTCGAAAAAGGGTTTGCCGCGTGCGAAAATTTGATGAAATGAGGGGGATTTATTTTAGCATGGATTGCAGCTTCGTCTTTACCTGCGGCCATTCGCTGTCCAATATGCTGAAGAAGACGTTGTCATGAACGGCCCCGCTATCCGTCAGATCGACTCGGTGCCTGCGAAGCACGCCTTCTTTTACGGCTCCGATTTTTTCGAGGGCCCTCTGCGAGCGTTCGTTCTTCCCGCTGGCCGAGAACTGAACGCGAATAACCCCGAGCTGTTCAAAACAGTACTCCAGCAGAAGCAGCTTGCATGCCGCATTCAGCCCAGTGCCCCAAAAAGCAGGCGAAAGCCACGTCCAGCCGATCTCGACGCTGCGGTTAAGAAGATCCGTATCGCCAAGCCGGGTCGTCCCCGCCAGCAGCCCGGTTCTCCGGTCTTCAATCGCGAAAGGCAGCTGCAAGCCAGACTCCTTGCTGCGAATCGCCGTCTCAAGAGCCAGCTTTACTTCCGCCGCCGTCATTCTTTTTCTCCAGGTATATTCCCAAATGCGAGGGTCGCATAGCAAATCCGCTAACGGTTCCACATGCTGCGATTGCAGATGTACGAGCTTCACGCGTTGGTTCTCAAGCGTAAGGTTTGGATGAAATTCCATATCGCAACTCTCCTTTGCCATTAGGATAACAAGCCGTCCTTCATGAACGGAATGGAGAGGTTCGCCTAATGTTTGTACCCATACACCTTTTGAAGCCGGTTATGGATACTTGGGTAATTGACAAATACGAACAAATGTTCTAGTCTATAGGTATTACAAAATAAAAAAGCAAGAGACTCTCTTCCATCCGCCAAAGCTCGCTAAAGCTCTGATGGTTGCAAGAAAGTCTCCCGCTTGATTGGTGAGGAAGTTAAGCCCAGGTCGGCTGAACCTTCAGCACGGCCACTTCTTTGTCCCTCTTGTATGTCGTTGGAGCAGCTTCGCTAACCGAAGCGCTTTTAACTGCATTCACGGCTGCAGCTGTCTCCGCCTCTTCCTCCACGCGCCAAATCTGTGCGCCCAGCGAAGCAAGCTTGCCCGTAATATTCACGTAACCGCGGTCAATATGATGCAGACCCGTTACTTCCGTCTCGCCTTCGGCGCGAAGCGCCGCGCAGATCAATGCTGCTCCGGCACGGAGGTCGGTCGCGCATACCTTCGCCCCTGTAAGCGGCACTCCGCCTGTCACAATTGCGCTGCGGCCGTCCACGCGAATATTGGCGTTCATTTTCTGGAACTGCTCGACATGCATGAAGCGATTCTCAAACACGGTTTCGGTGACGACGCTTGTTCCTTCCGAAACGAGCAGCAGCGCCATCATCTGAGACTGCATATCGGTTGGGAAGCCGGGATGCGGAAGCGTCTTAACGTCTACCGCTTTCAGCTGGGAGGCGGCGCGAACTCGAATGCCGTTATCGCTTTCGATGATGTCAACGCCCATCTCCTGAAGCTTGGAGATAACCGGTGTCAGATGATCCGCGATCGCGCCTTCGACGAAGACGTCGCCGCCCGTAATAGCGGCCGCAATCATGTAAGTTCCCGCTTCAACACGATCCGGAATGACATTGTGCTTAGCGCCATGCAGACGCTCCACGCCTTCGATACGAATCATGCCGGTTCCGGCGCCGCGCACCTTGCCGCCCATCGCGTTAATATAGTTGGCGAGATCGACGATCTCCGGCTCTTTCGCCGCGTTCTCAATCGTGGTTGTGCCGTTCGCAAGAGCGGCCGCCATCATAATATTCTCCGTTGCGCCTACGCTTGCAACGTCGAGATAAATTTTGGCGCCTTTCAGGCGAGTAGGCGTTGACGCTTCGATGAAGCCCTGGCCGAGCGTAATCTCGGCTCCCATAGCTTCAAAGCCCTTCAAATGCTGGTCAATCGGACGGGTGCCGATCGCGCAGCCGCCAGGGAGAGAAATACGCACCTTGCCGATTCGGGCCAAGAGAGGGCCCATGACAAGAAAAGAAGCTCTCATTTTCCGAATAAGCTCATAAGGAGCTTCAAAGGATGTAATAATTGGCGCGGATACCCGCATCGTTTCATTGTTATACGTGATTTGCGCTCCAAGTGAAGCGAGCACGTTCTGAATCGTCATAACGTCGTCGAGGAGGGGAACGTCACAGATGACGCTGTCTCCTTCCGTCGCTAATAATGAGGCAGCAAGAATGGGGAGCACTGCATTTTTGGCGCCGCTGACGCGGACCGTGCCCGTAAGACGCTGGCCTCCGCGGACGATAATTTTAGTCATCTTGTGTTCCCTCCGCGAATAGCAATTTCTATTTCTGCTGTAAAATAAGGTTTAAAAATACGACATTTGACAGGTTTCGACCGATTACCCAAAGTCCATCTTACCATCATGCTGTGATAACCGACAAGAGAGAAGTTCTTTCCATCTTATACATTTCATTTCCTGTCCGTACCGGCCCGGTAAAACTTCCTTTGTTGGCAATGTCTAACACATATATCGACTAGTCATGTCGAAATATGAAGGTCCTTATTACCCATTGTTAACATGTTTCGACTTCCTTATTCGATAAAGCTCTTGAGCATCGTTGTATAATTCCAGTACTGCAGGATAAACTGGGCAAATAAATGCCCGAGAGCAACGGCAAGCAGCAGTTGAAGCATTCTTGCTTTCGGGCTTTGGGGGAAACGGAAGAACGTCTCCCACTTCACCTCCCGCATGAGCATCCATACAAGCAGAATGCTTAAAATTTCAACGGTAATGGAGAATACTCCGGTTAATCCCGTCATGGTTAACATCTGATCCATCGGGTCGTTTGTTCCCATAGCGCCTCCTTATGTTCGGCTCAACGTATGATCATTCCGCATAATAACGATATAGCAGCGACGTAAACTCCGCCCGGCTAGCCTGCTCTTCCGGCAGGAACCGGTTATTCTTTACGCCCTTGAGCTTACCTTCCGCTTTCATGGCCGACAGCATCGGAGAGTACCAGTCGTATGGAGACACATCGTCAAAAGGACGGGTCGATGCCTTGCGAGGAGCAATGCCCTCCGCGTAGCCGATCAAAACGGCCATCTCCGCCCGCGTGACGGGCTCATCCGGTCTGAAGCTGCCGTCAGGGAAGCCTTGCGCCCATCCCTGCTTTACCGCTTTGCGAATCGCATCATTGGCCCAATGGTCTGCGCTTACATCACGGAATGATTTGGCGATCGCGGAGCCGCCAATCGGCTTATAGGCATTCACGATCATAGTAACCGCTTCGGCACGTGTAATTTGCCGTTCCGGCATAAAACGGTAGCTGCCGATCCCGCTCACGATCCCTTGCTTCGATAGGCTTTCGATTTCTTTTTGCGCCCAATGCCCTTTAATATCGCGGAAGCCGGCGACAAGCGTCTCCGCTTTCAGGTTTAACCGATAGTACTGCGAGTTGAAGGCTTTATTGGCCGTCAGCTTCACGTAATAGACACCGGGGCTAAGCGCCTGCTCCGTCGTCTGCAGCTTGCCCGCCGCATCCGTCTGCTTGGAGAAGACGCGGACCATCCGTTTATCGTAGCCTTCCAATTTCAAAGTGGTGTTTGCGGGCACGCCTGCAACGTTCAAGCTGACGATACTTTCACTCGTCAGCCTGAATTGGAACCAGTCCGTATCGGCTGCGGTATGCATAACGCCTTTATATTCCGTGCCGGCATTCATCATGAGCGCTTCATAAGACTTATCGTTCGGCTCATTCGGATCCGTTAAATCCGGGGTGAAATCCAGCTTTAGCTCGTAAGTGCCGATCGTCGGGCTGGATTCCAGTGCAATCGCGTTATGGACCCGGATATAGTACGTGCCAGGCGTCACGGATAGCAGCGGCGATTGTTCGGAAACGCCCTCCCCATTCTCGTCATACAACGATAGCGCTTGATCCTCCCTTTGCACGGACAGACCCGGATCGATTCTTGCCGTATTGGCATCAAGCGTTACGCGGAGCTTGCCGTCCTGCTTGAAGGTGACGACGAACCAGTCGCGGTCGGCCGTCTTATGGAAGGTGCCGGTCACGGTACCGGATTTCGGCTCCAGCTTCGCCGCTTTCCCGATCAAATCATTCGGCTCATAAGCATCCGGCGCCATCGTAAACGATGAGGTCAACACATACGGTACGGCCGATTTCATCTGGGTATTGACCGGCATCACTTGTACGAGCTGCTTTCCTTTTTTGACATCCAGCTCAATGGTATCGGAGGAGAGCTTCGTCTCTTCGCTGCTCTGCAGCTTGCCGCCGGTATAATGCGAGAAGCGGACAACAGGCGCCGCGGCGCCCGAAGGAAGCTTCGCATTGTAACGAAGGGTGAGCTTGCCGTCATAAGGAACGTTTATTTCGTACCAGTCCTGGTCCGTTCCATTTTCCAGCTCAGCCGACTCTTGGTTTATAAGCGGGAACGCTTTGGCCTCCCCGGCGCTGTTGTTCGGTTCGAACGCGTCCTTCTTCAGCGCGGCGGTGACCGCCCGGTCGATCTGCAGCAGACCGTAGCCCGATGAGTCGTCTACGCCGGCTGTCCCGATATCCTTCGCCGTCTGACGAAGCAAATCCCGCACCTGATAAGGCTTGAAATCCGGATGCCGCGCAAGAATCATCGCGGCGGCGGCGGCGGCTTGAGGCGCAGCCATCGAGGTGCCCTCCTCTTTCTTGTAAGTGCCTCCTACGGCGGTCGTATACACATGCCATGGCGCAATTAAATCCAGCTCAGGGCCGCCATTCGAACGTTCATCCGGAGAACCGCCGCTCTTCGCGCCGCCGACCGCAAGCACCGTCGGATAAGCGGCCGGGTATTTAACGGCCGCTTTGCTGCCCATGGTGACGCCGTCATTGCCGGACGCGGCTATGAGCAGCACGCCTTGGTTTTCAGCGTAGTTCACGATGTCCTGCATATAAGGGGAAGAACGGTGAAGGCCGACGGATAAGACGATCACCTTCGCGCCGTTTTTCACCGCGTACATAATGCCTTCTCCCAAGTCCTGCTCCGTTCCGTCTCCCCATTCGTCCAGCGCTTTAACCGGCATCAGCTTCGCGTTCCACAGGATGCCCGAGACCCCGATCCCGTTATTGCCTTTGGCGGCGATGACGCCGGCTACGCTGGTGCCGTGACCGTTGTCGTCATCCGGCGATTTTTTCGGATCGACGAGATTGACGCCGGGAACCAGATTGTCTTTCAGATCCGGATGGTCCAGATCAATGCCCGTATCGACTAGCGCAATAATGATGTCCTTCTGCTCGCGCACCGTCTCCCATGCCCTATGCGCTCCGATCTGGGTCAAATATTGCTGCTTGGAAAGCTCCGGGTCATTAGGCTTCGTTACTGTTGCGGAATTGACCTTTAGGGCTGCGTCAGCAGCACCTTCGTTGCCGACCTCGCTGTTCGCTGCGGCCGCCGCCGATGACTTGACTTCGCCGGATGGCGCTGCGGACGTCTGCGCCGATTTGCCGACGCTCGGCAGCGCAAGAATACGCGCCGCGCCATTCTCTTGCACATACTGCACGCCCGGCTCGCTTCGCAGCCGGCGCAGCCAAGCGTCCACGTCCTCGCCCGCATCCGCGGCGGGACGCACCACATCCACCGCCGCTTCGCTTTGGCGGTGAATGACTTGGGTCCCGCGCAGCTCATGCGCCAGCGCGGGGTCCCCCCATTTGAGCAGCCAGCTTCGCGGCTGCTCGCTGGCGGCGCCTTCGGCGCCAGGCGCCCCGCCGCCCGCATATGCGGCGGGGGCTGCTGCGGGAGCGGGCGAGGGGGAGGGGGCTTTTGCTGCGAATGCAGCGCCCCCTGCTCCGAGCGCTACGCTCCCGATCAGCAGCGCAATCCCCGCGCGGCGGAGCCATGCGCGCGGGGATTGCGCAGAACGGCCAGCGCCTCTTCGGGTGACGAGGCGCTGCGCGAGCCGGCCCCGGCGCGGGGTGTCCGCGCCGGCGGCCGTATGGTGCTGAACGGGCTTGCTCCGCTCAGCGGATATGTATAGGTTAGCTTTCAGTTCATTTTTCATTATATTCTGCCCTTGAAACGTATTTCATTAATATTTCGTTTAACGAATACGTTTTCCCTTTTTCTCTTTTGTGAGAAATCCTTAATCGAGGTCTTCCCGGAGGAGCGACCTGCGAGTTTTACGGAGCAAACCCGCCCTTATGCGCCGATATAGGATTTATCGCTGTAAAAACTTTTTGTTCTCCGTACCTCAAGAACTTAAAATTTTTACGTGTGAAAAAAGAAGGCTGCTTCGGATCATCTCCAAGTGATATCGCGTAGTAGAGCTATTACAAGACATTTCGGCACTTCAACGCTTAAGCGTCATGCCTGGGACAAAATGTCTATGCTTATAGCTTTCGCAGCCCATTCTCTTTTTGCGTCCGTCGAACCTAAAAGAAATAAAGAAATAGTTAGTTAGTTCATAGACTCGCCATACGCAACTACTACCTCCAAACCGCCTCTGCTCCCTCATTTAGTCGCGCCACACGCAACTATTGCCTCCAAACTACCTCATCTCCCACATTTAGTCGCGCCACACACAACTATTGCTGCCAGACCGTCACTTCCTCCCCATTTAGTCACGCCACGCGCAACTACTACCTCCAAACCGCCTCTGCTCCCCCATTTAGTCGCGCCACACGGGCTTATTTCATCGTATCCCACCACATTAGCCCTATTAATATCGCCACGCGCAACTATTGCTGCCAGATTGCCACTTCCTCCCCATTTAGTCGCGCCACACGAGCTTATTTCACCGTATCCCACCACATCAGCCCTATTAATATCGCCACGCGCAATTATTTCCTCCAAACTACCTCAGCTCCCACATTTAGTCGCGCCACACGAGCTTATATCACCGTATCCCACCACATTAGCCCTATTAATATCGCCACACGCAACTATTGCCTCCAAACTACCTTAGCTCCCACATTTAGTCGCGCCACACGCAACTATTTCCTCCAAACTACCTTTGCTCCCTCATTTAGTCACGCCACGCGCAACTCTTGCCTCCAAACTACCTTAGCTCCCCATTTAGTCACGCCACACGCACTTCTTTCATCCCGATCATTTCGCCCAGCAAACCATGCCAGCCGCTCATTCTATATCCTTAAACGCCGCAGCGGTTGTCCAAGTTTCCCTAAAAGTAAAATTACCGCACATTACCAGAACCGAGCCTGCCGAATACGCCGCAAACAAAAAAACCGCGTTCGCCCGCTTCGTTCACGCCTTGGCGTGCTCGAAAACAGGAACGCGGTTTACCTCGCAGTGAACCGTTATCCCAGTATATCTCCCGATATCGAAAAGACATTGTCGAGGATATTGACGACCAAGCCCGGGAATATCCCGAGCGCAAACGTCAGACTCGCGCAGAACCAAATGACGATGCCGGTCGTCAGAGGCACGCGAATGGTCCCGTCCGGCCTGTCGTCCGGCTTCTCGTCTGACGACACCTCTTGTTCGGCTGCGCTGTCTTCCCCTTGACCCGCTTCGATCAGCCCGTTGCTGCTGCGCATGAACATTTGACGGATGATGCCAAAGTAGAAGTAATAAGAGATCACGCTGCTCAGCACCATAATGGCGGCGATCCAATAAGCTTTGGCATTCGCCGCGCCCAGCAGGATGAACAGCTTGCCGAAGAAGCCCGCCGAAACGGGAAGGCCGGCCAGCGACAGGAGGAACATCACCATCGCAATCGCCGTCCATGGCGAGCGGTAATACATGCCCGCAAAGCCTCTCAGCTCGTCATGTCCGACCGAACGGCTGACCACGGTCTGTACCGCAAAAGCGCCCATCGTCATCAGCAGGTAAGCGACGAGATAGAAGAGCAGCTCCGTCCCGTTGTTGCTATGGGTCGCTGTCACGCCAAGTCCGATCGGTACCAGCAAATAACCCGCGTTGGCGACGCCCGATAAGGCCAGCAGCCGCTTGGCGTTTTTCTGCCGCAGGGCAGCCAGCGTGCCGGCCAGCATCGAAATCGCGGCCAGCAGCAGCACCGTGAAGAAGAGATCGTCCTTCACGCTTCCGCCTGTAGTCGAACCGTTCCCCGTAAAGAGCCCTAGCGAGAAGATGACGCGCAAAATCATCGCAAACGTCGCGCCTTTGGAAACAACCGCAAGGAACGCGGCAATCGGCGTCGGCGAGCCCTGATACACGTCCAGCGACCACGCATGGAAAGGAGCTGCCGCCACCTTAATCGCAAAACCAGCGATCATACAGCCGAAGCCGACGTAGACGAGCGCCTCATAGCTCCCCACCGCAGCCGGCAGCGCCTCTCGAATCGCACTGAGCTCTACGGAGCCCGTCACGCCGTAAAGATAGGACATGCCGAATAGAATAAACGCGGATGACACGCCGCCCGTCACCACATATTTGAACGCCGCTTCCGCCGATAACGAGGATTTGCGTCTAAGCCCGACAAGCACATAACTTGTAATCGTAAGCAGCTCCAGCCCAATATACAGCGTGATCAAGTTTCCCGAAGAAGCCATCATCATCGCGCCGATCGCGGCAGGCAGCAGCAGATAAAAAAATTCTCCCTTATCGGTAATCGAGCGATCCCGGCTCACCGTGCTTAAGCCTAATAAGGTGACGATCGCCGTTCCCGCCAAAACGAGCAGCTTCATCAAGCTGCCGAAATCATCAACACGGTAGCTGTCGCCGAGAAGCGAGATCGCTTCCGTCCCGTCGCCGCTGTTCATATCCAGCATACGCAGCAGCACAAGGACGAACGCGCCCGCGAACCCAACCAGCGTCAGCCAGCCGATCCAATTCCGGCTTACCGGCTTCGGGAGCAGCAGCTCTACAACGACAAGCAGCACGAACCATACGCCAAGGACCAGCTCGGGAGCCATAACCCCAATATCCGACCACTGCAACGGCTTAAATATCGTTTCCCCCGGCATCGCTTACCCTCCTGACCTTGTCGCAAGTAATAACTTCATAAATCCGTCGACGCTAAAGTCTACGGTGTCAGTCAATGCGGACGGGTAGCACCCCAGCAGCACAATAAAAGCCAGCAGCACAATCATCGGTAGCGCCTCGATAAACCGCGCGTCCTTCAGCGCCGCGAACGTTTCCTTCTGCGGTCCGAATGTCATTTTTAGCACGCTTCTAAGCACATAGACCGCCGTCAAAATAATGCCCAGCACCGCGACCGCCGTCACCCATCTCATCGACTCGAACAGTCCGAGCAGGCTTAAGAATTCCCCGACGAAACCGGATAGCCCCGGTAAGCCCAGCGAAGCAAGGCCTGCAGCAAGCAGCACGCCGCTCATGAACGGCATCGACCGCGCCAACCCTCCGAGCTCCGTCAGCTCCGTCGTTCCCGTCCGTTCATACAAGCTGCCCACAATCAGGAACAGCAAAGCGGAGATGAGCCCATGGGAAACGAGCTGGAAGATCGCGCCCTGCAAGCCGATTTCATTGAATGCGGCAAGACCGATGAGCACAATGCCCATATGGCTGATGGAGGAGTAGGCCAGCACAAGCTTGAACTCGTTTTGCCGGAAGGCTAATATTGCGCCGTACAGCAAATTGACTACCCCGAGAACGGCCAATACCCCGGCCCACTCGCGCGCCTGCTCCGGGAATAGGAATAAGCCGAATCGAATAAGTCCGTATGCGCCCATCTTCAGCAGGACTCCGGAGTGAATCATGACGACGGACGGCGGCGCCTCCTGATGGACCTTCAGCATCCACGTATGGAACGGGAAGATCGGCAGCTTAATGCCGAATGCGACAAGCAGCAGGATAAAGACCGTCCACATCATGCCGTCGCTCATTTGGAACGGATTTACGCCTCCCGTCGCCTCCGCCGGCAGATTGACGAACGCGTTCGGATCCGCCATATTGGCCGCAATGTCCGCGTAGCTTCCGCTGTAAATGTATTGATAGGCTCCCGCTGCAGTTTCCTCGATCCGGAAGCCGGCCGTATTCACAAGCATTACAAATGCGATCAGCATAATGGCGGAGCCGAGCCCGTTGTAGATCAGGAACCGGTTAGCCGCCTTTTCTTTGTTGTAATAGCCCCATATGCCGATCAAGAAATAAGTTGCAACGAGCGTAATCTCAAAGAAAATAAAAAACAAGAACACGTCACGCGCCAGGAAGACGCCCAGCATGCCGAACTCCAGCAGCAGAAACCAGCTGAAGAACGCCTTCCATCGCTTCTTCACATGGAATGCCGCGAGCGCCGCCATGGCGGTCACAATCCCTGTCAGAAGCAGAAGAGGCAGCGACAGCCCGTCAAGACCAAGGGCGTATTGGAAGGAGAAGACCATCTCCGTATCCGCGTTCGTCGCCGTCTCCTTGTTAATCGGAATTTGCAGCCAAGCCGCCGACTCGTCATACCCTTCCCCGCCGTGCTTATTATCGTAATCGGCATACAGCCACAAGCTGAGCGCGAGCGGAATAAGAGTCGTTATGACAGCAGCCGTCTTGAGCCAGCCCGCCCGATGCTTCGGAAGACATAAGATGACGATGAACCCAAGCAGCGGCACGAGCAATAGAATCGATAAAATCGGAATGTCCTGCAGGAAGCTCATGACAGCATCCTCCTTCCGATAATGGCGATCACGATGACGACAATGCCAAGCACCGCCGCCAAGCTATAGGTCTGCACTTGGCCGTTCTGCAGCCGAAGCGCCAGCTTGCCCGCCGCGTTCGCGCATACGCCCGCAAGCTTCACAGCGCCGCCGATCACGTACTTGTCAAAAGCCGCTAAAGCCGTGCCTAAACCGCGGAGCCCCTTAACGAATACCGCTTCGTACCCCTCATCGATGTAATATTTGTTCTCCGCCAGCTTGACGAGCCCCGGCATCCGCTCTGCAAACCCAGCGCCGCTTCTCTCTCGCCTCTTGCCGAACAGCAGCCACCCTGACACAATCCCGAGCATGCCGGCCGCGATGGACAACACAATGGCCAGCGCGCTGCCGTGTGAGGCCCCCGCTTCATCGCTGAGCCACGAAGCGAACCAGCCGTTCCATGGCGTTTCCACAAATCCGGCGATGACAGCCAGCGCAGCAAGCGCAATAAGAGGCGCCGTCATGACCGCAGGCGATTCTTTCGCGCCAGCGATAGACGCTTTAGCCGCTTTCGGCTTGCCGAGGAAGACCAGCACAAACAATCTTGTCATATAGAGCGCCGTGCAGAATGCCGCCGCAAGCCCGACGACGAACAGCAGTGGATTTTGCTCCAGTGCGACCGTCAGAATTGCATCCTTGGACCAGAAGCCCGACAGCGGCGGAATGCCTGAAAGGGCGAGAGCGCCGATCGCGAAGGTCCATGCCGTTACCCGCATGCTTTTCCCAAGTCCGCCCATCTCCTGAATGTTCTGCGTATGTACGGCATGAATGACGCTTCCCGCTCCCAAGAACAGAAGCGCTTTGAAAAAAGCGTGGGTGAACAGGTGGAAAATACCGGCTGTCCATGAGCCTAGTCCAAGCGCGAGCATCATAAAGCCAAGCTGGCTGATCGTGGAGTAAGCCAGAATCCGCTTCATATCGTTCTGCGCCAACGCAATCGTGGCGGCAAATATCGCCGTAAACGCCCCGACATAGGCGACGGTTGTCATCGCGGCTTCCGACGCCTGGAAGATGTCGAAGGTGCGCGCGACGAGGAACACGCCTGCCGCAACCATCGTTGCCGCATGAATCAGCGCGCTGATCGGCGTCGGGCCCTCCATCGCGTCCGGCAGCCACACATGCAGCGGGAACTGGCCGGACTTGCCGACAGCGCCCAGGAAGATCAGCAGCGCGATCAGCGTCGTAATGCCGGCCGTAATCGTCCCGCCTTGATGATCAAAAACGCTTTCGATCATCGTGAAGCTCAGCGAATGCTCCGGCATGTACCAGAACAGAAGCAGAATCGCGAGGAATAGTCCGGCGTCGCCGATTCGGGTGACGATAAACGCTTTTTTGGCCGCCGCGCGGGCAGCCGGCCTCGCGTACCAGAAGCCGACCAGCAGGAACGAGCAGACGCCGACAAGCTCCCAGAACAAATAGAACGACAGCATATTATCGGACAGAACCAGTCCCAGCATGGAGAAGGAAAACAACGAGACATAACCGTAGAAGACCGTGATCCTCTCGTCGTCCTTCATATAACCGGCCGAATACACATTCACCAGGAAACCGACCAGCGTAACCACAACAAGCATGAGCGCCGTCAAATTGGTCACTTCAAAGCCGATCGTCAGCGTATAATCTCCGATTCGGATCCAATCGAAGCCATTGTTGTAATCGACCGCGTTCGGCTTCAGCCTCTCGATCAAGACGAGCAGCGACAGCACGAACGACGCGAGCGACAAGGCCGAGCCAACCCATACGCTGGCTGCGCGAAAGCCTCTGCCGAGCGCGGTAATGACCAGGAAGCCGGCGAGCGGGAGGAGCGGGATGACCCAAGCTATATTGGTGTACGTATCCATCGGTTACCTCCTCATCCGATCGAATGCTTCCACGTCAACCGTTCCCCGCGACCGGAACAGCGCAATCAGAATCGCGACCGCTACGGCCGCCTCGGCAGCCGCTACCGTTATCGTGAAGATCGAGAAGATTTGCCCCGTCAGAGCGGGGACGACGCCATATTTCGAGAAGGCGACTAAATTCAAGTTCACCGCATTCAGCATGAGCTCGAGCGATAGCAGCACGATAATCGCGTTGCGCTTCGCCAGCGCTCCGTACAAACCGATGCAGAATAGAATAGCCGCCATAGTGAGATAGGATGGTAGCATTTACTCCGCCTCCTTCTTCGCGAGCGCGATCGCGCCGATGAACGCCACCGTCAGCAGAACCGACAGCAGCTCGAACGGCACGATATAGCCGGAGAACAGCAGCTCGCCGATGGCCATCGTATTGTCCTCGGCCGGCGCCGCCGCAGCCGCGTCCGGGAAGTCTGTCGTGCGGATGGCATAGAAGAACAGTCCGAACAGGCTGAGCGCGCCGACGGCCACCAGCGCTTCATGCAGCGGCCGGACAGGTTCGCTCTCGCCGCTGTGCTTCGTCATCATAATGCCGAAGATCATCAGAATCGAGACAGCTCCCGCATAGATCAGCACTTGCACGAAAGCGACAAACTCCGCATCCAGCAGCACGTACATGCCGCCGAGCCCCAGAAATACAGCCGCCATGGAGATCACCATATGCACGACCTTCTCCAGGCTTATCATCAGGACCGCCCCGCCAATCATAATCGCCGCGAACGCGAAGAACGCGATAAACTCTCCCGTTATGTCGACGTTAAACAATTATTTGGCGCCCCCTTTGCCCGGTGCTCCGATGTTGTTATTGTCCTGCCGGACAAGCGTATTGTTGTCCGTCAGCCATTGCGCGTCCTTGTACAGCTCATCCCGGCTATAGGCGGCGAGTTCAAAATGATTCGTCATGACGATCGCCTCTGTCGGACACACCTCCGTACAAAGATCGCACAAAATACAGATTTCAAAATTGATATCGAACGTATCGATAACTTTGCCCTTTTTTGCCGGGTCCGGATTCGGTTTGCCCGTCAGCGTAATACAATCCGTCGGACAGATGCGGGCGCATTGATTGCACACGATGCACAGTTCCGGTATAAAATGCTGGATCCCTCGGAAGCGCTCCGGCATCGGGAACGGCTCGTCGGGATAGGAGGTCGTCACTTTCGGCGCGGTTAACGATTTTAACGTAACGCCAAGCCCTTTTACTAATCCGTTCATGGGTTTTCTCCCTTCAAAAGCCTTATTTGACGAACAGCTCCAGATAAAGCGCCGTTAGGAACACGTTCAGCAGCGCCACGGGCAGCAGCACCTTCCAGCCTAAGCTCATCAGCTGGTCGACCCGGACGCGCGGGAAGGACGCTCTGATCCAGAACAAGGAAAAGACCACAAACGCGAACTTCAGCAGAAACCATAAGATGCCCGGCACCACATCGAGGAACGGCGCTGGCGCATGCCACCCTCCAAGGAACAGCACCGTGGTCAGCGCCGCGATGGCATACACGTATACGTATTCCGCCAGCATGAAGAAAGCGAACCGGAACCCGCTGTACTCGACATGATAGCCCGCAACCAGCTCCGATTCCGCCTCCGGCAGGTCGAACGGCGTCCGGTTCAGCTCCGATACCGCGGCAATGATGAACACGACAAAGCCGATGATCTGCGGGAACAAGTTCCAATTCCAGAACCAACCGCCGTCTTGAGCCGCCACAATATCGCGAAGGTTCAAGCTTCCGCTAAGCAGGATGACGCCTGTCACCGAAATAACAAGCGGCACTTCGTAGCTGATCATTTGCGCCGCGGAGCGCATGCCTCCGAGCAGAGCGTATTTATTATTCGAAGCCCAGCCGCCCAGCACGATCGCCAAGGTTGTAATGCCCGATAAGGCAACGTAATAAAGCAGCCCGACATTCAAATCGGCAAAATACAGCTTCTCCGTATACGGAATAACGGCGAGCACGGAAAAGGCGGGGATAAAAGCCAGCGCAGGCGCGATGACGAAGAGAAGGCGGTCTGCCTTGCGCGGAATGGTGTCTTCTTTGATCAGCAGCTTAAAAATGTCCGCGACGGTCTGCAGCAGCCCGAACGGCCCTACCCGGTTCGGCCCGACCCGCAGCTGCATCCAGCCGATGACCTTCCGCTCGTAATAGATCGCGTACGTAACGAAGCCCAGCACGATGAGCAGGAACAGGACGGCCCAAAGAAATACGGCCAGCGCGTCTCCCCAGGTCAGAGGTTCATCAAGCCAAGCGCCCATTAGCAATCCACCTCCCCGACTACGATATCAATGCCGCCCAGTATCGTAATTAAGTTGGTCATCGTCTCGCCGACAAGCAGCTTGGGCAATATTTGCAGGTTGACGAACGACGGTCTTCTGAATTTGAGCCGGTACGGCTCCGCTTTCCCTTTGGATACAATATGGCAGCCAATTTCCCCGCGCGGCGACTCGATGCGCACGTAGGTCTCCCCGGCAGGGGGACGAATGACCCGCGGCACCTTGCCCATTGTTTCTCCGCCTTCCGGGAACTGCTCCACCGCTTGCCCCAGAATACGCAGACTTTGCCTGATTTCTTCCAGCCGGACGCGGTAGCGGTCGTAGCAGTCGCCGTTTTGCCCTACCGGCACATCGAACTCGAACCGGTCGTATAAGCTGTACGGCTCATCCTTGCGCAAATCCCATTTTATGCCCGTACACCTAAGGTTGGCTCCTGACAAGCCATAGTCGACGGCGGTTGCCGCGTCGTATCGGCCTACCCCTCGGATACGCGCCAGGAAGATCTCGTTGCCCGATACCAGGTTGTCGTACTCCTGCAGCTTTTTCTCCATATACGGAATGAAATCACGGACCATATCGATCCACCCCGGCGGAGCATCCCACTTCACCCCGCCGACCCGCATGTAGTTATAGGTGAGCCTTGCGCCGCAAAGCTCGTTGAACAGATTGACGATCGTCTCTCGATCCCGGAACGCATACAGGAATGGGCTCATTGCTCCGATATCCAGCAAGTAGGTGCCCCACCAGACAAGATGGCTCGCAATCCGCTGCAGCTCCATCACAATTAGCCTTAGAAACTCCGCTCGGATCGGCACCTCAAGTCCCATCATCGTCTCGACCGCATGGACGAGCACATAGTTGTTCGTCATGGCCGATACATAGTCCATTCGGTCCGTATACGGGATGATTTGCGTAAAATTTAAGCTTTCCGCGATTTTTTCCGTGCCTCTGTGCAAATAGCCCATTACAGGCGTCGCCTCGGTAATGACTTCCCCGTCAAGCTTTACGATAATCCGAAAGACGCCGTGCGTGCTGGGATGCTGCGGCCCTACGTTGAGAAGCAGTTCTTCAGTGCGTATCACCGGCTGCTTACACCTCCGAGTCAAGCGGTTCGTAATCTTTGCGGAGCGGATGACCCACCCAGTCGTCAGGCATCATAATGCGTCTCAAATCGGGATGGCCCGGAAAGGTAATGCCGAGCAGGTCGTAAATTTCGCGTTCGTTCCAGTTTGCCGTCTGCCAAGTCGGCGTCGCCGACGGGATCGACGCTTCCTCGCGGTCCGTCCGAAGCTTAATGGCGACATCGGCTTTGCTCGCCATCGACAACAGGTGGTAGACCACCTCCAGATGCGTCTCGTAATCAACCCCGGACACATTGCGCAAGTAGGTAAAACCGAGCTCTTCGTGATCGCGAAGAATTGGAGCCGCCTTTGGCCAGCTCGCCTTATCGAGCACGATCACCGGCATATCGCCGTTCAGCTCGTTAAGCCCAGCCTCTTGAATCGCCTCAGCGCCTAGCGCTTCACTCAAAACCCGCACCACGCGGTCCAGATCCGGCTGCCGCTTCGACGGCTCCTTCGGCGCCTCCGGCTCAGCGGCTTCCGCAGCCTGCGCCGCTTCCGCCTCCGCCTTTGCTTTCGCCGCAGCTCTCGCCGCTCTAGCTTCTGCCGCCGCCTTCAGCTTCGCCTCGCGCTCCGGATCAACCGCAGGCTTAGGCGCTTCCGCTTCCCGCTCCGTTTCAGCCGCGGGCGGCTGTTCCTCGCTCCGCTTATTCTCCTCCTCGCTCATCGGCCGGTCACCCGCTTCCCGGTTTTCGCTTCGTAGCGAATTTTCTCCTGAAGCTTGTTGATGCCATAGATCAGCGCCGCCGGATTAGGCGGGCAGCCCGGGATATACACGTCAACCGGCACGATTTGGTCGACGCCTTTGATAACCGCATAGGACTTCACGTATGGGCCTCCCGCCGTTGCGCAGGATCCCATCGCGATAACCCATTTCGGCTCGGGCATTTGGTCGTACAGCCTGCGGAGCAAAGGGCCCATCTTCTTCGTCACGGTGCCCGATACGATCATCACGTCCGATTGTCTCGGCGACGTTCGGAACATGACGCCGAACCGGTCCAGATCATAATGAGACGCGCCCGTCCCCATCATCTCGATGGCGCAGCAGGCGAGACCGAAGGTGAGCGGCCACAGCGAGTTGCTCCTCGCCCATGCCTTCAGCTGCTCCAGCGTGCCCATAAATACATTGCGTTCCAGTTCTTTGCGCTCTTCAAGTGTGATAGACTCCAGACTCAGATCCATTTCAGCACCCTCTTCTTCCATGCGTATAGAAGTCCAATGAGCAGCATTCCCGCAAAAATGATCATTTCAACCAGAACAAAAAGGCCGAGCTTATTGTACGCAACGGCCCACGGGTATAAGAAAACGGTTTCCACATCAAAGATGACAAACATCAAGGCAAACAAATAGTACCGGATGTTGAATTTAACTTGACCTTCGCCTACAGGTTCGTTGCCGCTTTCATACGTGCTTTGTTTCGGATCGGTCGGCTTATGCGGCCTGAGCAGCCTTCCGACTGTCAATGCGACGACCGGAAGCAAGATCCCCAGCACAATGAAAATGGCGACGACCACGTAGTGGTTGACATAGTGATCCACACAATCGCCTCCGTTACAGGATGATATGCAGGATGTCTCTCATGGTCAATTTTTCCTCACAATTATAACAAAACCTGTCATAACCGTCTATGACGGACTTCCCCGCTTGCCCTCCTCTGCCTGACGCTTTGCCATTGATAATCCTGCCCCTATATGTAAGATATATATTCGTATTGCCCCTCTTTCATGCGGCAAAGCCCCATGCTGCCGGAACGGCGAGGCATGGGGCCTTGAGCTTGTCTTTTAATCCGCTTACCTCTTCGCTAACTTTTGCTGCCAACCTTGCTCCTTAACGGATCCGGGTTTCTGTCAGCTTGAACTGTCCCACCATCTGCTGCATAAGCGTTGTAATCCATTCCACATCGCGGGAGGTCTGCTGCACGTATGCCGTTTCCTCAAGCAGCTCCTTCATTCGGCCCTCTACCTCTCCGGAAACCTTGCGGTTCTCTTGGCTGACCATCGCAATATTTTCAAGCAGCCGCACGACTTCCTCCACGACCTCCGTTTTTCTTGCATCTTGGGTATACGCGTCGTTCAGGGTCGCCCTGGCCGCCGCCACGTACTGATTTCCTTCCTCTACGACGCGCGTACCTTCGTCCATGGAGGTGAATGCGCGTTCTGCTTCCCGGTAAATTTTTTGCGTGATGGCGTGCACTTCTTCCGTCGATTCCCTTGTGCTGTTCGCCAGCTTGCGGATCTCGCTCGCGACAACGGCGAAGCCTTTGCCCTGCTCGCCTACCCGGGCCGCTTCAATGGATGCGTTAAGCGCCAGCAGATTGGTTTGAGAGGAGATCTGCTCGATCACCTGCAAGACGTTTTGAATGTCCTGCACGGTCTCCATAAATGTCCGGATCGTCGCATTCGTTTCTCCGACCTTTGCCGAGATATGCTGCATTTTATCGCCGATCCGCTCCACTTCGCTCTGAGCCATCACAATTTGCTCCGCCGCCTTCTTCTCGAGACCTTGCAGCGTCTCCCGCATCGTGTCCGCCGCTTCTTTGGCCAGTTGAATGTCCCCCAGCTGCTGACGGATGCTCTCGATCATTTCAGACAGATGGCTGCTGACTTGGCCTGTGGATTGCGATGTAGCGGCTGCAGATTCATTCATAGCCTTTTGACTGGCCGTTACATCGGAGGCTGCCGTTTTCACCTGCAGCATGATCCCTTCCAAGGAATCCATCATATTGTTCAACCACTTCGCCATATCCTTCACTTCGTCGTTATCGAACTCGCCAAGCGAAAGACGTTTGGTCAAGTCCCCTTTCCCTTCCGCATTCAAGCGGATAAATCGCGTCACGTCCCGCATATGTTTGACGATCCGTTCATCCTCTTTCCTTTTGAAAAATCCGATGACCCCTAATCCGAACAAAAGATTAAAGCCGCCAGCCGCTACCGCAAGCACCCACATCGGGGCGTTCATGGATAGGGCTGCAACCAGCGCAGCCAACAGAATACTTGCAATGACAGTCGTTACCGCATGGAGCCTCCGCTGACGGTAACGCAGACTGCGTATTCGGTACACTTCCTCCAGATCGCCTTCGCACATCATCCCCCATTTGTCCGGGCAATGGGGGAGCTGAAAGGTAACGCCTTTCCCAATAACCGGTATGTGACGATAATCCGAATAGCCCGGGAACTCGACGAAGCAATTGCTTCCATTCCGTATCGTGCCCGCAACGCCGGGATGGAGCTCTCCCGTCGCCGGATCCGTGAAGAGCAGCTCCAGTTCCGTATGCTCCTTCACCGTTACAATACCGTAGTCCGTCCTAACGCCGTCCTTCAAATTGTCGCCATGCGTAAACGTCCGGTCTTCAAAACGGCTGCGGGAGAGTGCGGTGCCGGGCTTGATCTCCTTGCAAAGCAGCGGTTCCGCCATAAAAATATAGTTATCCCCCGAATCCGGATAGATATGGCCGGATTCTCGTTGAATCAAATCGCCGATGACATCGTTCGGCACACGGCCGCAGACATAACCCGCGATTGCGCCATTTCGCTTCACCGGAGCAACGAACAAAAGCGTAACGGCGTCATGAAACGAAGAGGTTCGCGCGCCAAGCCGAAGCGTAACAGGATCGCGGTATGGTCCAAACAAACAGTAACGCCCTTTTCCCCCGTTTTTTGCATATTGCAGCGCTGGATGAAGAATACTGTCCGTGCCGTATCGCGCTCCGTAATGGTCACTGCTCGTGGTTGCCGTTACGATTCCCGCTTCGTCTATTAGAAAAAGCTCGGTCATATCCTTTGCCCGCTGATACGCATTTTGCAATAGGACGCCGATTGCAGCCGTCTGCTCAAGCGGTTTCCCTTCCTCTGCTTCCTTATCCAGCACCTGCGTCACTTCGCCGCCCAAGCGCTTCATGAGCTCCCAATTATCCGCAGCCCACTCCATTAACAGCTCTTTTCGCGTTTCGGCAATCCCTTCGAATGTTAGCGCCACATCCTCTTTTAAGTCTTCATTCAGCCGCCAAGATATATATAGCGGAAAACCTCTTTTTAGACCTAACCAGTCAAACATCGCAGTTCCCCCTCCACGACTTTCCCCTTTATAATGTTAACTATTCTAACATAACTATCTAGATATTTGGATAATTTTATTTAATCAGGAGGGAAATATATTAAAAAAAAAATTGCGAAACGAGAAATATGAACTATTTATATATTAATTTTGAATTATTCCGTCAAAATTATGACGATAAAGATAATTTAAACCTGACATGAGCAATTCACTTCTGCTTCATGACGCCTTAGTCGCGATCACCCCATTTGGGGTTCAGCCGAGTGCAGTTCTAAGAGTAAATAGCCTGCCGTATCCTTCCTCTATACTCCGCCTTAAAAAAGCAGCTACTCTATTCGCCTGCGTGACGTCCTTATATAAAATCCATCATTGCTCCCCTAGCCTCCAACATCCTATTCATTCCAGGATCAACGATCTAGTCTGTAGAAATTGAGGTGTCAAACATGTTAAAAGTAGAGAAGACTATAGCGGCATTACGTGAGCTATATTCCCAAGGAACACGTAAAGTTCAATGTGAGGAAGGCTTTGTTTATGACAGCGAGCTTATATTTTATGAACCCGCTGCATCCAGTGACCTTTCTGAACTAGCGGAGTCTTACTCTCCGTTACCTGAAGACTATTTAACGTTTTTATCCATAACCAACGGATTTAGACCCTTCTCGAATGTTGGATGCTCCGGTGAAATTGAAATTTTTTCGATTAACGAGGTGTTTCGGACCAATAGGTCCTATCGTAATCCTTCCAAGCTTATCGTTGCCTATGTGTATGATGATTATATTTTGATGGACTTAGATGCAGTGGCGGCTGGGAAGAGGGAGTATATGTTCCTGACGGAGGGTCCTTGTTCGTTTGAATATGCCCGGTCTTTATATTGTGACTTCCAGACATGACTAGATCGATTTGCCATGTCTCAAGGAAACAAATACTGGACTTGGCGCGTGGAAGAATGCAAATTTTAAAAACCGACGGGCAACCCTACGGATACTAGGGGAAGCGGCGCTCTGCGTGATCAAACGGCGCCATTTTTCTTTTGCAATAAAAAAGAAGCTGCATTCCGTGGCCTCGTAGCTTTCGGAATGCAGCCTCTTATTCGATCGGTTATTCGAGCCGATTAACGATTCGTAATTTCCAGACGGTTCATTGCGCGTTGAAGCGCACGTTCCGCTCTGCGGAAATCAATCTCATCCTGACGAGCGGCAAGGCGCTGCTGCGCCCGCTGCTTGGCAGCTTCCGCGCGCGCAACGTCAATATCCTTCGCCATTTCGGCGCTTTCGGCAAGAATGACGACTTTGTCTTTACGAACCTCGATAAAGCCGCCGTTCACGGCTACGACATCGACTTTCCCGCCATCGCGTTTGATCGTGACTGGAGCGATGCGAAGCGGCGTTACGAGCGGGATGTGATTCGGCAGAATACCGAGCTCGCCTTCCACGCCTTTTACGCTAACCATATTCGCAGTCTCTTCGTACACTTTACGCTCAGGCGTTACGATTTCTACCAGAAAGGTACTCATATAGACTCCTCCCGCCTTTCGCTATTAAAGCGACTCGGCTTTCTTCACGGCGTCTTCAATGACACCTACATAACGGAATGCTTCTTCCGGAAGATGGTCGTATTTGCCCTCAAGAATTTCTTTGAAGCTGCGAACGGATTCTTTAACAGGAACATAGATGCCTTTGTTGCCTGTGAATGGCTCCGCAACGTGGAACGGCTGGGACAGGAACAGCTGAATGCGGCGAGCGCGGGCAACTGTAACCTTGTCTTCCTCGCTCAACTCGTCCATACCGAGGATCGCAATAATATCTTGAAGCTCTTTGTAGCGCTGAAGGATCTTCTTCACGCCTTGAGCGACATCGTAATGCTCTTGGCCCAGAATTTCAGGCGACAGGATCCGAGAGGACGAAGCCAGTGGGTCAACCGCTGGGAAAATACCCATCTCGGAAATTTTACGCTCCAGGTTCGTCGTTGCGTCAAGGTGAGCAAACGCCGTAGCAGGAGCCGGATCCGTATAGTCGTCCGCAGGAACGTAGATCGCTTGGATCGATGTAACGGAACCTTTCTTCGTGGATGTGATACGCTCTTGAAGCTGACCCATCTCCGTTGCCAGCGTTGGCTGGTAACCTACCGCCGATGGCATACGGCCGAGAAGGGCCGAAACCTCGGAGCCCGCTTGCGTGAAGCGGAAGATGTTGTCGACGAACAGAAGAACGTCGCGGCCTTCTTCGTCGCGGAAGAACTCGGCCATTGTCAGACCCGTCAAGGCAACGCGTGCGCGCGCTCCCGGCGGTTCGTTCATCTGTCCGAATACCATCGCTGTTTTGCTAAGAACGCCGGAGTCTTTCATCTCGTGGTACAAGTCGTTACCTTCGCGGGTACGCTCGCCTACGCCGGCGAATACGGAGATACCGCCATGCTCCTGCGCGATGTTGTTGATAAGCTCCTGGATCGTTACCGTCTTACCTACGCCGGCACCGCCGAACAAGCCGATTTTACCGCCCTTGGTATACGGAGCAAGCAAGTCGATAACTTTAATGCCCGTTTCCAAAATTTCCGCTTGCGTGGACAGCTCGTCGAACGCAGGAGCGGTACGGTGAATCGGAAGATTTACGTCAGATACCACTTCGCCTGCTTCGTCGATCGGCTCACCCAGTACGTTAAATACGCGGCCAAGAGTCGGCGCGCCGACTGGAATCGTGATTGGAGCTCCTGTGTCGAGAGCCTCCATACCGCGAACCAAGCCGTCCGTTGTGCTCATTGCGATGGCACGTACCATGTTGTCGCCAAGGTGAACGGCAACTTCAAGCGTAAGGTTAATGTCGACACCGCCGTTTGTTGCCTTATGCTCGATCTTGAGCGCGTTCAGAATCTCCGGCAAATTGCCGCGTTCGAACTCAAGGTCGACGACAGGACCCATGACGGATACAACGCGTCCTTTTTTCATTGCTTTCCCTCCTGCTTCCTTCTAATATGCTAAGAATCTAATTACGATTGTGCGCTAGCTCCCGCAACGATCTCGGTAATTTCTTGCGTAATCGCCGCTTGACGAGCGCGGTTGTATGTCAGCGTCAGCTGGTTGATCATCTTCGTCGCGTTCTTCGTCGCGCTGCCCATGGCTGTCATACGCGCGCCAAACTCGGATGCTTTGCCGTCAAGCACAGCGCTGTAGATCAGCGTCTCCGCATACTTCGGCAGAAGCACTTCCAGTACGCCTTCCGGCGACGGCTCGTATTCGTAAGCCGATACAGCCCCGTTATCGCTCATCTCCTCGAGAGGAAGCAACCGGGATTCCGTTGGAATCTGCGTAATCGCGTTTACGAATTTGTTGTAGAACAGATAGAGCTCGTCGTATGCTCCGTCGGCGAACATCTGAACAGCCGCTGAAGAGATCGACTTAATATCAGCGAACGTAGGAGAATCCGACAATCCGATCACTTCTTCAACGATTGGCATGTTGCGGCGGCGGAAGTAATCCCGACCCTTCCGGCCGATCACGAACAACGCGTATTCGTCCGTCGATTTATGCTTCTCTTGAATGGTTTGCGTCACTTTGCGCAAGACGTTCGCATTATAACCGCCAGCAAGACCACGGTCGGACGTAATGACGAGGTAACCCGTCTTCTTAATCGGACGGGATTCCAGCATCGGATGCTTCACGTCTTTCGTACCCGCAGCAATGTTCGCAACAACTTCCTTTAGCTTATCCGCGTACGGACGAGCTGCCGTCGCAGCCAGCTGAGCTCTTCTGAGCCGGGAAGCCGCTACCATCTCCATTGCCTTCGTGATCTGCCTCATGTTCTGTTTGCTCTTGATCTCGCGTTTAATTTCGCGCATGCCTTTTGCCATTTGGTTTCACCCGCCTTCGAGAGCCCCGAAACGAGTTCGGGGCGTGGTAAGGGCCTGCGCCCGGCTGTTCACAGCCGAACGTAGGAGGTTTCTATTTGAACTTTACCTTAGGCAAAGCTTTTCTTGAAGGATTCGATCGCTGCCACGAGCGCTTTCTCGTTGTCCGCGACAAGGTCTTTCGTCTCGCGGATGGAAGCGCCGATCTCCGGATGATTGGAATCCAGGAATGCCAGGAATTCTTGCTCAAAGCGGCCGATTTTGTCGAGCGCGATATCATCCAGATGGCCTTTAACAGCCGTATAGATGGAGATAACTTGCTTCTCAACAGGCATCGGCTGGTTAACGCCTTGCTTCAGAATTTCCATTGTGCGCGCGCCGCGGTTCAGACGAGCCAGCGTCGACTTATCAAGGTCGGAGCCGAACTGCGCGAACGCTTGGAGCTCGCGGTATGCCGCAAGGTCCAGACGGAGCGTGCCGGCAACCTTCTTCATCGCCTTGATCTGCGCGGAACCGCCTACGCGGGATACGGAGATACCAACGTTAACCGCTGGACGCTGTCCGGAGTAGAACAGGTCGGATTCCAGGAAGATCTGGCCGTCTGTGATGGAAATAACGTTTGTAGGGATATAGGCCGATACGTCGGACGCTTGCGTCTCGATGAATGGCAATGCCGTGATGGAACCGCCGCCGAGCTTGTCGCTCAGCTTCGCCGCGCGCTCCAGCAAGCGGGAATGCAGATAGAATACGTCGCCCGGATAAGCCTCGCGGCCCGGAGGACGACGGAGAAGCAGGGACAGCTCGCGGTATGCCGCGGCTTGCTTCGACAAGTCGTCATATACGATCAGGACATGCTCGCCTTTGTACATGAAGTACTCAGCCATGGATACGCCCGCATATGGCGCCAAGAACAGAAGCGGAGCAGGCTCGGAAGCACTTGCCGTTACAACGATTGTGTAGTCCATTGCGCCATGGCGGCGAAGCGTTTCCACAACGTTAGCAACCGTAGATTGCTTTTGGCCGATTGCGACGTAGATACATTTTACGCCGTTGCCTTTTTGGTTGATGATCGCGTCGATCGCGATCGCCGTTTTACCCGTTTGACGGTCGCCGATGATCAGCTCGCGTTGGCCGCGGCCGATTGGAACCATCGCGTCGATCGCTTTAATACCCGTCTGCATTGGCTCATGAACCGATTTACGGTCGATAACGCCTGGAGCCGGGGATTCAACCGGGCGAGTTTGAGTCGTGTTAACCGGACCTTTGCCGTCGACCGGCTGGCCCAGCGGGTTAACGACGCGGCCAAGAAGCTCGTCGCCAACCGGCACTTCCATGATGCGGCCGGTACGTTTTACTTGGTCGCCTTCACGAATCTCTGTGTAAGGACCGAGGATAACGACACCCACGTTGCTTTCCTCAAGGTTGAGCGCCATGCCGACAACACCGTTCGCGAATTCGAGCAGCTCGCCTTGCATCGCGTTTTCAAGGCCGTGTACGCGAGCGATACCGTCGCCGACGTTGATGACCGTACCGACGTCCACGACTTGAATCTCGGATTTATATTGTTCGATCTGTTGTTTAATCAGCGTGCTGATTTCATCAGGTCTGATACTCAATTCGTTCACCCCTATCTACAGTGCTTTAGAATTTAACGATTTTTGTAAACGTTCCAGCTTGCCGGACAAGCTTCCGTCGTAGAGACGGTCGCCGATGCGGACTTGAATGCCGCCTAGCAGCGCTGGCTCGACGATTTGCTCTGCAATGATCTTCTTGCCCGTGATGCTTCCGAACTGTGCGACAACGCCTGCAAGTTCATCGTCAGACAGCTTCTGCGCCGTATAAACCGTCGCATGCGCCTGCCCGAGCGCTTCGCCCGCGATTCTTGTAAACGACTCATACACGTCGCCGATAATCGCTTGACGTCCGCGCGAGATGATAACCTTGAGCGTGTCGATCACAAGCGCCGATACTTTGTCGCCGAATGCCGATTTCAGCACGTCGACTTTGGCTGCTGGAGCAACGCTTGGCAAGGAGAGGAATTTCTCAATCTCCGCATCCTGCTTCAAAGCTTCCGCGATCAGCTTCAGCTCCGCTTCAACCTCCGCTACGGTGCCCGCCGCGGAAGCCAGTTCGAATAACGCCTTTGCGTAGCGCTTCGCTACCACCGTGTCGCGGCTCATTTGCTTCCTACCTCTTTCAGGTATTGGTCAACAAGCTCTTCTTGGGCTTTTTCGTCCACTTGCTTCTCGATAATCTTGGATGCGATTTTCACGGAAATGCCGCCAACTTCGGAACGAAGAGCAGCAATCGCTTTGTTCTTTTCGCTTACGATATCCTTCAATG
The DNA here is from genome assembly GCF_003583765.1 of Paenibacillus nanensis. Classification (GTDB taxonomy): domain Bacteria; phylum Bacillota; class Bacilli; order Paenibacillales; family Paenibacillaceae; genus Pristimantibacillus; species Pristimantibacillus nanensis. The sequence goes on along the minus strand of NZ_QXQA01000012.1, from coordinate 107,815 downwards.
CGTCGTCCTTCAGGCGATTCGCCTCGTTCTTCGCGGATTGAACGATTTCGTCCGCTTGCTTCGTGCTGGTCGTTCTTGCTTGCTCGATAATGGCGTAAGCTTCTTTGCGCGCTTGCTCAAGCGCAGCTTTCTGCTCTTCCATCGATGTCTCGGCTGCTTTGCGGCTCGTTTCCGCTGTGCTCATTTGCTCTTGAATAAGCTTTCTGCGCTGCTCCATGATAGAGAACAACGGACCGAAAGCGTATTTGTTGAGCAGCCAGTACAAGATCAGAAACGCCACGATCGCGAAGACCGTCGATTCCCATACGAAATCCATTGTGCCACTCCTTCCTTACATCCTTATAGAGGTCGCTCAAACCCGATTTTCCGCGGAAAGCCAGGTCATTTGAACATTTATCGCAATCAATTCGCAATCATAACGAAGGCGAAGAGGGCTAGGCCTTCCCCGCCAATTGCATGTGTTCTGTAATTTCTTAAGCGAAGAACGCCAAGAAGCCGATAACGACGCCGATGATCGGCACAACTTCGACGATACCAACGCCGATAAACATTGTGGTTTGCAGTTTGCCTTGAAGCTCAGGCTGACGAGCGATACCTTCGATTGTTTTGCTCACGATCAGACCGTTACCGATACCAGCGCCAAGTGCGCCCAAACCAACTGCAAGTGCTGCTGCCAAAACTCCGTAATCCATTTAAAAATCCTCCTCAAAAATAAGTTTAATATTTGTGGTGGTGCTTGTTTATAACTAATCCTGCTCAAGCAATCGAGGTTGCGATCCTTTAGGCAGGTCTTAACCCGAATTAATGCACAGCGTCCTCGTCGTGGTGGATCGTCGATTGCGAGATGTACACCATTGTGAGGATTGTAAACAGGAACGCTTGAATCGCGCCGACGAAAATACTGAAGCCCTGCCATGCTGCCAGGAACGGAACCCCGTAAACGCCCAGCATCAGGATCGTGGAGATCAGAACCTCGCCCGCGAAGATGTTCGCGTAAAGACGAAGAGCCAGCGTAACCGGTTTCGAAATCTCCTTGATGATGTTCAGCGGCAAGAAAATCGGGAACGGCTCGATATAGTGCTTGATGTAATGCTTCGTGTTCTCTTTGAGGCCCAGGAAGTGGACCAGGAAGATCACCGTAATCGCAAGACCCGCTGTAACCGCAAGGTCAGCCGTCGGCGATTTCCAGAGCGCGACGTGCATATGACCGCCGTGTTCTGCAAGCTTTTCCGCCGTTACACCCAGCCAGCCTATCTCTTCGTGAACATCGAACACGATACCGAACGGCAAGCCAAGCAAGTTCGAAATAAAGATGAACATGATTAGCGTCATCCCGAGAGAAATATAGCGCTTAACTTTCTCCAGCGGCATTGTACTTGCGATCGTGTTGTGGACGAACTCGACCACCCACTCTAGAAAGTTCTGCATCCGCGACGGATTCTCAACGGATAGCTTGCGAACGGAGAGGACGGCGAGCAGAAAAGTGATGATCGCGGAGATAATAATAGCTCCCCATGTAGAAATATCAATGTTGAAGCCACCCAATTCGACTATGGGAAATTCATGCATGTAACCATTTCACCCCTTTCACAAGTTAATGTCGCTTATGGTGAAGAAAAGCTGATACCAATAGAATAAACGGCATCACCATACTTGCCGCCAGCGTTGCCGGCAGGTTGAACGTCTCGGGATACTTGTAGGCAACCATGGCCACGCACAGCACCATCGCGATGCGGCTTCCAAGTCCCAGCCCCATCTTGCGCATGCCGCGGTTCGCCATTGCTTGTCCTACTATCTCCACTCTACGTCTTAGCAAAAGCGCATTCATAAAACTTGCGAAGGCGCCAAGCAGAAGACCAGCGCATACGCTCTTCCACTCCGGCACAATCCCCCAGAGCAGCAGGCAGGCAGCCGCAAAAAAAAGCGCCCCGCGCATCGCCGATTTAAAAATGTTATCCATCGGTATCCTTCATCACCTTCCTGACAATCAGAATGGCTGAAAGAATGCCGACAGCCAGACCGACAAGCAGCCCGGAGGCCATCCAGACCTTCGGATCGCCGAAGCGTTCACCAGCCACTCGGCCGAGCCAATATCCTAAGAAAATACAAATCCCGACATCTATGCCAAGGGCGCCGACAAGCGCAGCGGCCTTCCACGGATTGTCATTGTTGCGTTTCCCGTTCATATCGCTCCAACCCCTGTCAATCCCCATTTATTTTATCGAAGCGGCGCAAGGTTTGTCAATTGAATATACGGTAATCCACTAGGGGAAAACCCTGATTTTACAAGGTTTCGCGAGCTCTCAAAACCGTACAGTGCCACTGTATGCTGTATATTCAGGCTTTACGCCGCCTCTAAGCTGAAAACTATGAACGTTGTGTGAACGATTCGGGGCGCGCGCTCGATTTTCCAAAATGATGAAGAATCGCGTCAACAATGCGCTCGGACGCTTTTCCGTCGCCGTACGGGTTAGCCGCTTGGCTCATTCGACAATACAGCGCCGTATCGTTCAGAAGCGCCTTCGCCCTCGCATATACGTTCTCTTCATCCGTTCCGACAAGCTCCAGCGTGCCGGCCTCGATTCCTTCCGGACGCTCCGTCGTATCGCGCAGCACCAGCGTCGGCACGCCGAATGACGGCGCCTCCTCCTGCATACCGCCGGAATCCGTCATAATCATGTACGTATGCGGATAGAAATTATGGAACTCGAATACGTCCAGCGGATCAATCAGGCGGATGCGCGGATGGTTGCCGAGAATTTCGTTCGCCGGCTCGCGTACCGCCGGATTCAAATGCACCGCATATACGACAACGACATCCTCATGCTCGTCCGCAATGCGCTTAACCGCGCGGAAGATGTTGCGGTGAGGCTCGCCGAGCGATTCTCTGCGATGGGCCGTCATCAATATCATGCGCTTGCCTTTCGCCCACTCGAGAACCGGATGAGCGAAGGACTCGTCCACCGTATATTGGAATACGTCCGTCGCCGTATTGCCGGTAATATAAATCGAATTCTCCGACTTGTTCTCCTTGCGAAGATTGTTCGCCGACCATTCCGTTGGCGCGAAGTGGATATCGGATAACACCCCTGCCAGCTGGCGGTTCATCTCTTCCGGATACGGGGACATCTTGTTCCACGTGCGCAGCCCCGCCTCCACATGCCCGACCTTGATCTGCTTCAGAAACGCCGCGTAGCTCGCCAGAAACGTCGTCTGCGTATCGCCGTGCACAAGCACGATATCCGGCTTCGCCTCTTCAAGCACGGGCTCCAGTCCTTCCAGCACGCGAACCGTCGTCTCCGTCAGCGTCTGTCTGTCCTTCATCACATTCAAATCATAATTCGGTTTAATTTCGAAGAAGTCCAGCACTTGATCGAGCATCTGGCGATGCTGAGCCGTAACGCATACGATCGATTGAATCTGATCCTCTCGTTTTTGAAGCTCCAGTACGAGGGGCGCCATCTTCACCGCTTCCGGACGCGTCCCGAAAATTGTCATTACCTTTAGTTTAGACAAAAGATTCCACTCCTACATCTTAATTCACTCAATCTATTTAGTTGGTTCCAAACATGCGGTCGCCCGCATCGCCTAGTCCCGGTACGATATAACCTTTCTCGTCTAGACGCTCGTCCAGCGCGGCGATGTAAATATCCACGTCAGGATGGGCTTCCTGAACCGCCTTCACGCCCTCCGGCGCGGCGATCAGGCACATCAGCTTGATCTGATCGCAATTCCGGCTTTTCAAGGAATTAATCGCCGCTATAGCAGAGCCCCCCGTCGCCAGCATCGGGTCAATGACGATCAGCAGACGGTTCGGAGCATCCGTAGGCAGATTGATGTAGTATTCCTTGGGCTGGAGCGTTTCATGGTCTCTCGCGAGGCCGATATGCCCGACCTTGGCTGACGGGATCAGCTTCAAGATGCCGTCTACCATGCCGAGACCTGCCCGCAGAATCGGAACCAGGCCGACCATGCGCCCGGATACAACCTTTGCGTTCGTCACCGCGACAGGCGTCTCCACTTGAATGGTGTCGAGCGGGATTTCCCTCGTAATTTCGTAAGCCATTAACGTCGCAACTTCATCCACCAGCTCGCGGAAATCTTTCGTGTTCGTCTCTTTGTCCCGAATGAACGTCAGCTTGTGCTGAATTAGGGGATGGTCACAAATAACCAGTTTGCTCATGGAGCTTTAATTCCTCCCAGTATCCTTTTCGAAGGTGCCGCGCTAAGCGTTATACAACCTTTTTTCTTACAACTAGCATGGTCACAATCCCATATATTATAGCACTGTAAAGAAAGCGTTGCATCTGGGGTTAGAAAAAAATAATCTCAAGGCTGATCTGCGCTCAGGAAGAAATAATTGGCCCCTTCCCGCATACAATAGTCATCGTACCGCCGAAGCTTAAGGCGCGGCGAATATAAGCATGGCGATGCCCACGGTCAGAGGAGAGGATCCATGTGCTTGAGAAAATAAAGAAAAGAAAGATTTGGCTGGGCGTCACCGACAGGAAATCGATTCTTGCTTCTTCAGGTCGTGAGCTTGTCCAGTATGAAATCTATCTGGATAAGCCGATCCCCCCGGCATCGCATGGCACGGTGACACTGCTCGGCAAACAATAAACCTGTCGGTACGCTTCGCAAAGGGACCCCTTATTTTTTGGGGTCTTTATTCTTTTCTTGGAAAAACTTACATATCGATTTACAAAGGGGGTGCTTTCACAGCTATGAGAAAAATCGGACAAGTCGTATTCGGCACGTTGATCGGCAGAACGATCGTCTGGGTCTTGTTAATCGTTATGCTCCCGGCTGTCATCGAAGAGATGTTCGAGCTCAATCGCTTTCTCTCTTTGCCGTTTCTGCTTCTCGCCGAATGGGAAGCGGCGGGAACGCTCGCGGGCAGAGCGAAATTTCTCATCCTGTTCATCTTGTACGCGTCTCCGCTCGCTATCCTGGCCTCTTTTCTCTTATTCCGGAAGAAAGCAGCGCCGCCTTACCGCTCCTGTCACGATTACGAGAAACTAATCGCCGATGTGAAGGAAACGGTCAAAAACAGGCAGGCGCCGAAAGAATTGAAAGCGGATAAAATCGATCAATTGTTTGAAGCGCTGATCGATGATGTCTGCAACCTGTTCCGCGTGCAAAGAGCCGATGTCAGAGCCGTGCTTGTCGTGAACAACAGCCGCGGCAGGCATAAATTGACGGGGTGGCGCTGGGGCCGCTCCTGCACGCCCGATCAAGACCGGATGGACTCGAAGGCGATTGATAAATTTCTCGAAACGGAGCTGACGTATCCGATCTGGCAAGAGGTCAAAAGCCACTTCGACCATACGGACTCCGACACGCTGCTGTTCTTCCGGAACAGCGGGAAGCTTGAGCTCGGCTGTCTGATTGCGATTGCCGGCACGGTGGATGTGGAGCCTCATATCGAAGAATGGGAACAGATCGTAAAGCCTTTTACGATGCTGGGCCACATCGATAAGCTCGTTCGTTTTGTCGTAAATTATGGTTGAAGGAGTCGGATGGGGAATGAATGTGGTTGGACGGTTCCTGAATAAACGGTTGCCCGTGAAAGTGATGCGGAAGGTCAAGCGCTCCAAACATCCGGCTCTGACGAAAGCGAAGCACGGCACGGTTATTCTGCGGGGCAAGATCGAGGACGATGCGAGGCTGGCCAAATAAAAAATAATGCGCCCCTCCAGCCCTAGGCGAAAGGGGCGTTGTTCATGACGGCTTGCTTTCGGCGCCGCACCGAGAGAACGGCCTCGATTCCCCCGGCAGCCGCAGCGCTGAGGATACAAACGGCAGCATAGTGCATTATGGATTGGTCGACAGCCAGCTCGCGAAAACCTGCCGCCTCTGCCGCGCCTCGCACGACAACAATGACTGCGGGGTGAAGCAGATAGATCCACTGGCTCATGGCGCCCGCTTTGCGGAAACCGCCGATTTTCGCCTGCGCCGCGAGCTGAAGCAGCGCATACACCGCGGGCAAAAGCATGATATACATACTATCATGCCGCGGAAATTCCGCATCGCGAAGAAGAATGCCCTCGAGCAGCAATGCGCCGGCGCTTGCGAGGAACAGGACCAGGTTCCGCGAACGCCTTGGCTTGCTCGCCGGCATCTTGGCCGCATACATGCCGACCGCCAAATAAACCGGCGCAAAGAATAAGCCGTTGCGCGTATAATCGGACCAGCTGAACAGCCAGTCGTATACCGCCCCGAGCGAATCGCTGCGAGCCGCGAGTCCGTAGTAGCTGTCCCCGAGCAGTCCAATAATATACAGCAGCGTTACGAGCGGATACACGGCGGACGACGGCAGCCGTCTTTGCGCATGGTACACGATGCAGAAGCCGGTAATTAAAGCGGGCAAGTACCATAGATGATAGAAGGTGCCGTCAATTAGAATAGCTCGAACGGCGGCGGTAATATCGATCCCGTGCGCAAAATCTCCTTTATATACGTTGACGGGAAGGTAGAAAACAATAGCTGCGGCATACAATCCCGCTATTCTCCAGACGTACCGCCGGAACGCTCGGTCATCCTTCCGCCTAACGCCCGTCAGCTTGCGGAAGAACAGAAAGCCGGACGCCGCAAAAAAGAACGGCACGGCAAGTCTGGCTACTATGCCGGTCAACAGAAAATCCGCGTAAGGGTCGACCGAAAGAAGCGGTCCGGTATGGATGGCGACGACAAGCATCGCCGCGATCAGCTTGACCAGATCGATCCCGCCGAGCCGCGTTTCCCGCGCAGCGCTACGCATCGATATGGATGCCGAATGCCGTCACGATGAAGCCATCCGCGTTATTGCCGGATATCGTGTAGCGGCTGCAGACCGGGAGCGGTATTTCCGTCCATCCTTCTTCTTCGGCCCGGACATAATAAGCAGCGATCCCTTCGCCGCTATCCATCAGCAGCATCCCGCCTTCGAAGGTGAATCCTTTCAGGTAATCGATATATTCCTCCAGACAGAACTCGAGCCGCTCAATTACGGCAGCATGAGGAGCTCCGACGTATCGGAAATGCCAAGGCTCGGGAGCAATGCCTGTCCTCTCTTCCTTCCCCTCCTGGTACCGCTGAATGAACCCGTGCAGCGCTGCCAGCCGCTTAAATGTTAGACATCTTCCCCGGTCCGGGAAGGACGGAGCAATGAAATCAAGCTCCCCTTCGGTACGCTCCCCTACGTCTACGGCAAGCCCGGACTGATGCTCGCTTCTTCCAGGAAGGGCGACATAGCTAGCCGTATAGACAGGCCCGTTGTCTTGAAGCGATTGCTCGTATATCGCGGCTTGTTCGGCTGCGGTCCGGTAGCCGCTGACAACTACGATATCGTCCTTTGCCCCGGCTGCTTCCAATAGCTCCTCCAGCTTGACCGCGCATTCCGTCTCAAGGGCAATCGAAGCGTCCAGAACCCGAACGCCTGCCAGGCTGGCCAGCTCCGTTAAAGCTGCCTCCGGTTCTCCGCACGTCCGAAGCGGATGGGCGGCATTAATCAGGAGCAGCTCTCCTTGATAAACGGCTTCGCGGCTCAATCGCAGACGTTGTGCTTCTTTCCGGGCCGAATGCCTGCGCAGCGTGTAATCCAAATGATCATGTAAAATCCGCTCTTGCATGTCCAATTCCTTCCTCCTATACCGTATAAACGCGTTCGATTCGCTCCGACAACGATGTCGATATTTCCTGGGAAACACTGTCGAGATAAGACGCCAGCTCCGTGCACGTAATCACTTCATCTCCCTGGCTGCCGATAAGCACCACCTCGTCCCCCGGCTCGCACGGGCCCGGCAATCGCACCATCAGCTGATCCATGCAGATCTTGCCGACAACCGGAGCTCTATGCCCTTTCACCAGCATCTCCGAGCACCGCAAGCTTTGCGACCAGCCGTCGGCATAACCGATCGGGACCGTCCCGACCCATTCCTCTTCCTTCGCCTCATAGGAATTGTCGTAGCCGATACATTCCCCCTTGCGCAGCTTCTTCACTTCGATCAGACGGCTGTGCAGCGACAGAGCCGGCCGAAGATGCAGATCTTTTACGAGCCTCTCCGGGTAAAAGCCGAACATGGCCGCTCCAATTCGCACCATATCCATTGCAAGCTCGGGGAAACGCAGCGCGGCGGCGCTTCCCGCGCAATGGTAATGCGCGGCGCGGACGCCCGACGCTTGGCTCCAAGCCTTCATTCGGAGGAACGTGTCCACCTGCCGCTTAAGAAACCGCGTATCCTCCCTGGCTGCCGTCGCGAAGTGCGTATAGAACCCGTCAACCTCTACGAACTTAGACAATAGCCATGGAACGAGCTCCTCCCACTCTTCGCCTGTTCTCAGGCCGATTCTGCCAAGACCCGTATCTGCTTTCACATGCACCTTCAGCTTGCGACTGCACTCGGCATTTCGGAAAGGCGCCATCCGGCGAAACCAATCCGCCCCGGTAACCGTGATCATCAGATCATGCTCGATCGCAGTCATCACTTCGGCGGGATCGATCGGCGTTAGAATGAGAATGGGAAGGCGGATCCCGCCGGCCCGCAGCTTGAGCGCTTCGTCCAAATAGGCAACGGCCAGCCTGTCCGCTCCCGCCTGCTCAGCCGTTGCCGCTGATTCCAGGGCGCCGTGACCATACCCGTTCGCTTTCACGACCGCCATCAGCTTCACCCCTTCCGGCAGCCGCTTTCGGATTTTCGAAACGTTGTCCCTAATCGCGCCCAGACTCACGATCGCAACCGTATCCCTGCGCATGCCCTCACCTCGCGTGCCTTACGGCTTGTCTATCCGCATGTCTCGTCAAGGCGTAGTCCATCAGCTTCTCGATTAATTCGCCGTAAGCCGTGCCGTCCGTGCGCTCCCACATGACCGGATACATGCTGGTGCCGGTAAATCCGGGAAACGCGTTAATTTCATTTAAAAACAGCCGGCCCTCTTTGTTTAAGAAAAAGTCGACACGGGCAAGTCCCGAGCATTCGTGAAGTCCGTACGCTTTAAGCGCGGTAACGCGAACACGTTCCGTCACTTCAGGCGGAACGGCGGCCGGCACCGACATGACAAGCTCCTTATCCAAATACTTCGACTCGAAATCAAAAAAACGGCTCCGATGGATGAATTCTCCCGGCAAGGAAGCGAGCGGCCGCTCGTTGCCCATGACAGCCACTTGTATTTCTCTGCCGTCGATCTCCTCCTCAATGACGAGCTTGCTGTCGTATTGGAATGCCGTCTCGATTCCTTGCCGCAGCTGAATGGCGTCCTCACACCGGCTTATGCCGATGCTGGAGCCAAGCGACGCGGGCTTGACGTAGCAAGGGAAGCCGATTTCGCTCTCCACTTCCTCCATGAGCCGTACCGCCCGTTGCCGCCAATCCTCCAATCGAATGCATCTATATTCCGCCTGCTCGATCCCCGCCTGCTTCAGCAGCCGCTTCGAGACCTCCTTATCGAGCGTAATTGCGGCTGACAGCACTCCGTTGCCGACATAGGCGACGCCTAGCAGCTCGCACAGCCCCTGCACCGTTCCGTCTTCTCCATTGGCCCCGTGCAGCAGCGGAAGGACGACGGCCTGGCCTCCCGCCTCGGAAATCCAACGGATAAGCACGGTGCCCAGCGTATGCGCGGCCGACCTCGCTTCGGGCTGGAGCGCAAGGTCCTCGATGCGATCGGGACGGCGGTCCAGAAGCCCCTCGCAGCACCACAGGCCATCTCGTGTAATATAGACCGGATAGACATCATGTTTCCGGCGGTCAATCGAACCGAGCACGGTAAAAGCCGTTCGAAGCGAAACTTCATGTTCCGGGGACTTTCCCCCGTATAAGACGAATATTTTCAATTTCATGTATAAGAGCCTCCCCATCGACTTGTCATCTGCAACTAAAGATACCTGTTAATCGTTAAGAGGCTTGTAACCAAATCATAATAAAAGCTTAAATCATCCTAAGCTTTTAGTTAGAAATTGGCACACATGCTTGCAATCCCATTTTTAGGACTGAAGCCCTGTTCATTTTGGGCAGGGAAATGCCGTTATTAATGGGGAAAGAAAAATATTCCAAACGAAGGGGAAGGATGAAGTGAAGCCTAGAAGCAATTGGAGCAGTCCGCTCCTCGGAATTCGGAAATGGCTGGCCGCCGCGATTGCATTCGTGCTCGTCACCGGCCAAGCAGCGGGAGTTGCCTACGCGGCGGAGGAGACCGTCACGGGCATCGAGCTGAATTATGCGGCAGCGGATTACAATGACGTGACGGACGCTCTGGAATTAATCGTTGAGGATGGGACCGTCGAAGTTGCCGTGTTCGCTTCGATATCGGGAACCTCTTCCAAAAAGGATGTTACGGAGTCAGCGACTTGGAAGACCTCGAACAGCTCCGCCGTTAAGGTCGATAAAGGCGTGCTGACCGGGGTGGGCAAAGGCTCCGCCACGATTACCGCTACATATAAAGGCTATTCGGCAACTGTAAAAGCCACATCGGACTATGTCTACGACGAAGTGACGATCATGCAGGACGGCGCAGCCGCCCCTGCCGCTATTGCAGACATACAGCTTGGCGAGGAGCTTGCCTTTACCCTCGACGGGAAAAAGAACGGCAGCACGAACAACATCACGAATGAAGCAACCTGGAGCACGTCGAGCTCCTCTATCGCCACTGTCGATGAGGGGGAAGTAACGCTTATCGGAACCGGCACCGTCACGATTACGGCCAAATATAAAGGCAAGTCCGATTCGGTCAAGCTGACGGTAACTTCGCCATACAAAAAAATTGAAATGTTGCCGGAGCCGACGAATGATCTGCTGGAGCTGGAGGTAGGCGGCGATGACCACGAGCTGGAGGCTGTAGCCCACCCTAAATCCGGCGGCACGCTCACCGTCACAGACAAAGCGAAATGGACCAGCGCCAATACGAAGGTGTTAACGGTCGAAAAAGGCGTATTGACGGCTGTCGCAGCGGGTAAAACAACGGTAACCGTCTCCCATCTCGGCGTAACCGACACGTTAACCGTTGTCGTTCGCACGCCATACCAGTCGATTAAGCTGACGCCGGAGAAGGAACTCCATATGCAGCTGCATGACGAGCCGATCCAGATTCGCGCGCAGGTGCAAAGCACCAAAGGCGAGATCGAAGATATTACAACGGACGGAGCCTGGACCTCCTCCGATGTCACGGTTGCTATGGTCTCGCAAGGCAAAGTGACGCCGAAAGCGGTCGGCACAACAAAAATTACGGTCGCTCACAAAGGCATTAGCCGCAGCATCGAGGTTACGGTATATCCGAGCATTACGAAGCTGAAGGCAGCGGATAAGGAAGTTGACGGCTTCAAAGGCATCAGCGGCGAGCTCCCGGCGATTACGGCAACCACCTTCGACGGTTCTACGGTTGACGTATCCAAGCTGGCCAAGTGGTCGGTTGAGGATGAAGATATCGCGGAGATCAAGGATGGAAAGTGGAAGGCATTGGCTCTAGGCGAAACGACACTAACCGCCACGGTTCAAGGTATCAAGACGGAAGTGAAGCTGATTGTACATCTGAAACCGATTAAGCTGATCGCCGAAAGCAAAGATATGAGCATTATTACGGGAAAAGAATCGGATCTGCCGACCGTCCGTGTCGTTTATGAGGATGGCGAGGAAGCGGATATTACGAAATCGATCGATTGGACAACCAAATCCGATAACATCATCATTATGGAAGATGCGATGAAAGGGCTGGAGGCCTCCAGCGTTACGTTGACGGGCACCTACCTGACCAAAACAGTTTCGGTACGCGTCAAAATCGAGGAGGAAATCGTAAAGTTTGTCGTCGAGCCCTCCAAGATCGAGCTGAATCCGGGCAAGTCCAAATCCATTCGGGTAACTGGCTACTATAAAGACGGTAAAAAAGTATCGATCGGCACCAAAATGAACTGGGCCAGCGCCGATACGGAAATTGCCACAATTAACGGCACTTCATCGGTCAAGGCCGTCGATGTCGGGGCCACAAAGGTTAAAGGCTCCTACCAAGGCAAACAGGTCGAGGTCCCTGTTGTCGTAACGCCGAAGCTGAAATCGTTGCAGCCTTCCACCAAAGCCGTGCAGTTGTCGGCTGGGCAAAGCTACAACGTCACGCTGCAAGCCATATACTACACGGGCAGTCCCGTTACCGCCACGGAAAGCGCCGTATGGACAACGTCCAAAGCAACTGTCGCTACCGTGAAGGACGGCAAAATTACAGCCGTCGCCAAAGGCTCGACCACGATAAAAGCGGCCTATGGCGGCAAAACCGTCTCAATTCGGGTCACGGTGAAGTAACCGCAGCACAACAATAAGGACGCTTACGCAGCTTTAACCTAAAAAGGATGCCTTTTGCGCGAACGGCTAACTACCGTTAACGCAGCGGAGGCATCCTTTTCTATTCTAAAAAAAATTGCTGCAATTGTGCAGGAATTTATCGCGATATGGAGCTGCTCGAATAAAGTTCCTGCAAATGTGCATCAATTCATCAACGAACCATCCTTCTCAGCTAAATATCGTGAAAAATACTGCATTATCGCAGGATTTTTCCCATTTCCACTCATTTTCACGCCTAATTCCTGCATTTCCGCAGTAATTTCTACTGAATCAAACGGATATGCCCGACAGAAGCTAGGCGGCAGACAGGCATCCATTCGGATTGGCTGCAGTCCCGAAATAAAAAAGAGGCGAAGCGGATGCGCGGCATCCTGCTTCGCCTCTTTGTATTATGCGTAATGGCAAGCCGCGAAATGGCCTTTGCCCACATCAACAAGCTTAGGCGCATCCGTCTTACATTTGTCCGTCGCGATCGGGCAGCGAGTGTGGAACTGGCAGCCGCTCGGCGGGTTGATCGGGCTTGGCAGATCGCCCTTCAGGACGATACGCTCGCGCTCGGCTTCAACCTGCGGATCCGGAATCGGAATCGCGGACAACAACGCGCGGGTGTACGGATGGCGCGGATTCTCGTACAGCTCGCTGCTCTCCGCAAGCTCGACAATTTTGCCAAGGTACATAACCGCTACACGGTCGCTGATATGCTTAACCATCGACAGGTCATGCGCGATGAACAGATAAGTCAGACCCATCTTGCGCTGCAGATCCTGCATCAGGTTAACAACTTGCGCCTGAATCGAAACGTCCAGCGCGGAGATCGGCTCATCGGCGATGATGAACTTCGGATCAACCGCAAGCGCGCGGGCGATACCGATCCGCTGGCGCTGACCGCCGGAGAATTCATGCGGATAACGCGTCGCGTGCTCCGGATTCAGGTTAACGAGGTCCAGCAGATCTTCGACCTTGCGCTTGCGCTCGGCGCGGCTGCCGGCCAGGTTATGAATATCCAATGCTTCACCGATAATATCGGTAACCGTCATACGAGGGTTAAGCGAAGCGTAAGGATCTTGGAAAATCATCTGCATGTTGCGGCGGAGAGCTTTGAGCTCCGCGCCTTTCAGCTTGTAGATGTCTTTGCCGTCGAACGTTACGCCGCCGCTGGTCGGCTCGTACAGACGCATGATTGTGCGTCCAGCCGTCGATTTGCCGCAGCCGGATTCGCCAACGACGCCCACGGTTTCGCCACGGCCGATTTCGAAGGAAATGTCATTAACGGCTTTCAGTATATTTCCTTTGCCCAAGTTGAAAAACTTGCGCAAATCACTCACTTGAACTAACGGAGAGCTCATACCGGCACCTCCCGATTCGCGTAAGGATGCAGCATCCAGCAAGCTGCAGCGTGGGAATCGCTTCCCTTAATGGCATGCAGATTCGGATCGTTATCCACGCATACTTTCATCGCTTCGTCGCAGCGAGCGCAGAAGCTGCAGCCCGCAGGCGGCTTGATCAGATCCGGCGGCGTGCCCGGAATCGGAATAAGCGGTTCGTCCTTCTTCTGGTCCAGACGCGGCAGGGAACGCAGCAAACCGCGAGTATACGGATGCTGAGGGTTTTGGAAGATCTCCCACTTCGTGCCTTGCTCGACGATACGTCCCGCATACATAACGATGACGCGGTCGCAGACGTCAGCCACGACGCCCAGGTCATGCGTAATCAGAATGATGGAGGTGCCCATCTTCTTCTGCAGATCCTTCATGACGCGCATAATTTGCGCTTGGATCGTCACGTCGAGTGCCGTAGTCGGTTCGTCGGCGATCAGTAGGGACGGGTTGCACGCCAGCGCGATCGCAATCATCACGCGTTGTCGCATACCGCCCGAGAATTGATGCGGGTATTGTTTGATACGAGCTTCCGGATTCGGAATACCGACCAGGCTCAGCATCTCGATCGCTCTTGCTTGAGCAGCCGCTTTGCTTACGTTCTGGTGCTTAATCAGGCCTTCCATAATTTGCGCGCCTACCGTTAACGTAGGATTTAAGGAAGTCATAGGATCTTGGAAAATCATGCCGATTTTGTTGCCGCGCACAGCCTGCATTTCTTTCTCTGACAGCGTAAGAAGCTCTTGTCCGTCAAACTTAACAGAACCGTTTTTGATTCTGCTTGGCGGCGATGGGTTCAGTCTCATGATGGATTGAGCGGTAACGCTCTTACCCGACCCGGATTCCCCTACGATCGCGACTGCTTCCCCCTCCTTCACGTCAAAGGAAATGTCGCGAATCGCCTGTACTTCACCGCCGTATACGTCAAAGGAGACGCTTAGGTTTTTGACTTCCAGCAAGGTCTTCATTAGCAATGACCTCCTCTCAGCAAAAGCTGGGTTGTTATTTTTTCAGCTTCGGATCGAATGCGTCGCGCAGACCGTCTCCGAAGACGTTAAAGGCAAAAATCGTTAAGCTCAAGAAGAGAGCCGGGAATAACAAACGCCATGTGTGACCGCTAAAAATCGCTCCGACGCCGTCGTCAATCATCGTTCCCCATGAGGCAGTAGGCGACTGTACGCCTAGACCCAGGAAGCTAAGGAACGCCTCGGTAAAGATAGCGTTCGGAACCGTCAGCGTCAAGGTGACGAGAATCGGTCCCATCGCGTTCGGAATCAAGTGACGGAAAATAATCCGGAATGCGCTGGCGCCAAGAGATTTGGAGGCGAGAGCATATTCCTGATTTTTCAGCTGCATCACTTGGCCGCGCACGATCCATGCCATATTGATCCAGCCCGTTATGGACATGGCGACAATGATGGTGGTCAAGCTTGGCTCCATGACAACCAAGAGCAGGATAACGACAAGCAGGTAAGGGATGGAATAGAGAATTTCAGAGAAGCGGTTCATCACTTCATCCACTCTACCGCCGAAGTAACCCATGATCCCCCCATAGATTATCCCGATAATCAGGTCAATCAGGGCCGCTACAACACCGACAAAAATCGAAATTTGCGCGCCCTTCCATGTTCTTTCCATGAGGTCGCGTCCGAGGTCGTCGGTACCGAACCAATGCGTGCTGCTTGGCGGTTGGTTTGTATTCTGCAAATTTGTCGTATAGTGATCCTGTGGAGAAATCCAAGGTATCAATATAGAGGCTAAAATGATCAGAATGATGATCCAGAACCCAACCATCGCCAGCTTATTGCTCAGCAGTCTCATTCTGATGTCCTGCCATGCCGTTAAGCTTTTCCGTCCAACCTCATCCTTTAAAACTTCTTCTCTCTCAAGCTTCTCGAACAGCTCAGGGCTTAGATGATCGGAAGCATTTCCATGATGTTGGTTCGCCATCGTTTACTTCGCCCCCTTTCCACCAGATGCGCGCATGCGCGGGTCAACCAGCACATAGGCCACATCCGCCAAAAACCTGGATACCATCAAGATCACCGCATAGAAGATGGTAATGCCCATAATAAGCGGGTAGTCCCGATCTATAACGCTCTGAACAAAGTACTTCCCGATTCCCGGAATCGCAAAAATTTTCTCGATAACGACAGAGCCCGTAATAATACCCGCGGTCAGCGGACCAAGATAGGTTATGACAGGCAGCATCGAGTTGCGCAGCGCATGGCGCACGATGATCACGTAACCGGAAAGTCCTTTGGATTTGGCAGTTTTAATAAAATCCGCATTCAATACTTCAATCATAGTCGATCTAAGCAATCTTGCGATAAAAGCAATAGGACCAGAAGCCAGCGCAATGGTCGGCAATACATAATCCAATGGGCCTTCAAGGCCGGATACTTCAAACCATCTAAGTTTAAAAGCAAGCGTGTATTGCAGTAAAGGTCCTAATACGATACTTGGAATGGCTAAGCCGATAACGGCAATAATCATTGCTAAATTATCAAGAAGCTTGCGATGATACATCGCGGCAATAATACCTAAAATACATCCGACCACCACAGCCGTAATAACCGCGGAGATCCCCAATCTGAGCGATGGTCCGAACGAATCGGCAATCATCTTGTCAACCGATTGGAATTTCTTCTTCATGGAGATACCCATATCCCCGTGAAGGAGATTGTTCATATACTTTCCATACTGCACAATCAGCGGCTTGTCCAAGCCATAATACGCTTCCAAGTTTTTCTGAACAGCTTCGCTTGTCGCCTTCTCAGATTGCAGCGGGCTACCCGGAACTGCGTTCATAAGCATAAATGTCGCGGTAATGAGCAAAAAGAGCGACAGAAGCATATACAGAAACTTGCTTACGATGAAACGGAGCATCTCGATCACCCACTCTCTCAAAATCTTTTTAACATTTCAAAAGGGTATATATAGAGACTATATATACCCTTCTGGAACAAGTTACTCTAAGTTAGCCGCTATAGACAATCAAGGTTGAGTGACCTTATTTCTTGCTGCCGTGTACCCAGTCAATATGACCAGCGTAGTCGGAAATAACGCCTTCGAAGCCTGGCTTAATCATAGTAACAGTCGTGTAATAGTACATCGGAAGTACAGCCATGTCGTCGGACAATGCGATTTTCTCCGCCTCAGCCATCTTCGCCATGCTCTCTTCTGCAGAAGAGGATACAAGAGAATCGTCAAGAAGCTTGTCGACTGCAGGATTGTTGTACTTACCGTCGTTGTTGCCGGATTTGGAGTAAATCAGGTCATACGTGAAGTTGATCGGATGGTTGATGTCCGCACCCCAACCGGAACGCGCAATATCAAATTGACCAGCTTTTCTTGTTTCAAGGAATGTGCCCCACTCTTGGTTAGCCAGCTTAACTTCTACACCAAGGTTCGTGCGCCACATATCAACAGCCGCTTCAGCGATCGCTTTGTGGCCTTCGCTTGTGTTGTACAGTAATGTTACTTCAGGGAACTCAGACAGACCCAGTTCTTGCAAACCTTTTGCAAGCAGCGCTTTTGCTTCTTCAACGTTTTCTGTCGAAAAACCAGTGTCTGGATAAACTTCACGGAACATTTTGCCTTCTGGACCCGCAATACTTGGAGGCACCAGACCGAATGCAGGCGTTTGGTTCGCTTTCGCTACGTTGTCAATCAAAGCTTGACGGTCGATGGACATCGAGAACGCTTTACGTACATTTACGTTATTGAATGGTACTTTATTGTTGTTAAACAGGTAGTAATAAGTCGATGCAACCGCCGTGATTTCAGCTTTCTTCTGCTCAACCAGCTGAGGAATCAGGTCAGATGGCACGGAACCAGCTTGAGCGCCGATCCAGTCGATTTTGTCTGTCTCATACATTTGGTAAACGGTGTTCTCATCTTCAACCAAAGAAATCGTTACTTTAGTGAAGTTGATAGCATCAGCGTTGTAGTAGTCTGGGTTCTTCTCAAGAACCAGCTTGTCTGCGTGCTTCCATTCTGTCAAACGGAAAGGACCGTTGGAAACGATTGTGTTAGCTTCAGCAGCCCAGTCAGCAGCACCTTCTACAGTTGCTTGGTGAACCGGCAGGTACGTGTAGTGCGACAGCAAGCTTGTGAAGTATGGAGCCGGTGTATACAGCTTCACTTCAAGCGTGTAATCGTCAGTAGCTTTAACGCCTACATCATCAGCAGACGCTTCGCCAGCGTTGTACTTTTCGCCGTTCTCAAGATAGAACAGCATGTATGCATACTCGGAAGCTGTCTCTGGGTTCAGAGCGCGTTTCCAAGCAAATTCGAAGTCTTTCGCAGTGACAGGGTCACCGTTGCTCCATTTTGCGTCTTGACGGAGTTTGATTGTGTAATTCTGGTTGTCTTCCGTAATGATTTCTTGAGCAAGCGCGTTTTCAGGCTCGCCTTTTGTGTTCAAACGAGTCAAACCTTCGTAAAGGCCAGCTGCTACGATGGACGATTGCGCATCCGTCATCAGGGCTGGGTCCAAGCTTGGCGGTTCACTTGCAAGCGTGAAACGGAACTCTTGAGGCGTCTTGTTTTCTTCTGCTGCCCCATTGTTCGCTCCGTTGTTCGCCGGATCCTGCGCATTGTTTCCGCCGTTGTTGTTACCGCTACAAGCAGCAAGCAACATGCTGAAAGCAATGACCAGGACTAGCATAAAGTGCACTGGCTTTTTGAAATTTCCTTTCACCAACATCAACTCCCACTTTCTATATAATTTTTGTTAAAACCATAAGTAATGCGACGGAGCTGCTAAAAACCACGAATGTAATGTTTATTTACATGGTTTTTATATTTATTCGACGTAAAACAATATACAACTTCATTTGAACTATTGTCAACTAAAACAATCTCCCAATATCGACCCTGGCGTTGATTTTACTATAACCCGCAGATGAAAATTTATGAGTAAAAGCGCATTTACATACATACGGCTTGTACTTTAATGCATTGCTTCAATTAAGCATTAAAACATTTACGCATTACTGCATATTCGCATTAATGCGGGCTTGTATTGCCGCTTACAAGCTTTTATCCATTTTCGCGCTGACTCAATTATGCATTAACGTACATATCTTGTTATAATCCGATAAGAACCAACAAGGAGGGCGACTCAGAGCATACGCCTTGCCCCGGATTTTGTCAATGACAAGCGCGAACCATTATCCATAACTGGAAGAATAATGTATTTAATATTTATACTTATATAATGAAATAATATTTCAAGCACCCGCCGGTAAGAACATTATAAAGGCAAGGATTGTTAACAAATCATGAAATGATAGAAATGATAACACAACTTTTCCGATATATTTGTGCAGACAACTTTTCACAAAAACAAAAAGCCGCCCGCGGCATGGCTGCCAGGGCGGCTTTATTTTGTCCAAATATTAATAGGTCATGTTCGGGTACAGCGGGAACTTCGCGGTCAAATCGCGTACCATGCCTGTCGCTTTATCCAAGACCGATTGGTCCTCTGGATTTTTCAGAACAAGCGCGATAACCTCAGCAATGACCTTCATCGCCTCTTCATTCATGCCGCGAGCAGTTGCCGCCGGCGTGCCGATCCGAATACCGCTTGTTACAAACGGGCTGGTCGGGTCGAATGGAATTGCATTTTTATTCACGGTAATGCCAACTCGATCCAATACATGCTCTGCCGCTTTGCCCGTAATATTGAGGCTGCGCGTATCGATGAGCATCAGATGGTTATCCGTACCGCCGGATACGATATTGATGCCTTTGGCCATCAGCTCTTCGGACAGAACCTTCGCGTTTTTCACGACGTTCTGCGCATATTCCTTGAAGGAAGGCTGCAGCGCTTCGCCGAAGGCTACCGCCTTCGCCGCGATAATGTGCATCAGCGGACCGCCTTGGGAGCCTGGGAACACGGCCTTATCAATAGCTGCCGCCCAAGCTTTGAGGCACAGAATCATACCGCCGCGAGGACCGCGGAGCGTCTTGTGCGTCGTCGTTGTTACGAAATGAGCGTGCGGAACCGGGCTCGGATGCAAGCCTGCCGCTACAAGACCCGCGATATGCGCCATGTCGACCATAAACAGCGCGCCGACTTCATTCGCGATTTGACCAAGCTTCTCGAAATCGATGATCCGCGGATATGCGCTTGCGCCAGCTACGATCAGACGAGGACGATGCTTGAACGCCAGCTTCCGCACTTCTTCATAGTCGATCGTGAAGGAATCTTCCTGCACGCCGTATGCAACGAAGTTATACAGCAAGCCGGACGCGTTGACCGGGCTGCCGTGCGTGAGGTGGCCGCCATGCGCCAGATTCATGCCGAGCACGGTGTCGCCAGGCTGAAGCGCGGCCAAGTATACCGCCATGTTCGCCTGTGCGCCGGAATGCGGCTGAACGTTCGCATGCTCAGCGCCGAACAGCTCCTTCGCGCGTTCGCGCGCAAGGTCTTCCACGATGTCAACATGCTCGCAGCCGCCGTAGTAGCGCTTGCTCGGGTAGCCTTCCGCATATTTGTTCGTGAGCACGGAGCCCATTGCCTCGAGAACCGCTTCGCTGACGATGTTCTCCGACGCGATCAGCTCGATGTTATCGCGCTGACGTTGAAGCTCCAGGCCAAGCGCTCTCATTACCTCTGGGTCTTGCTTGCGTAAATGTTCCACTTTCAATTCCTCCCTGGACGTTTTGTATAGCAAAACTGCATCATAAGCAGCATAAGCTTCCTTCTATTAGTCGCAAAGCTCAGCGGATTGCTCCGGATTCAGGCGCTGCTCCGCATCATAGACCGCTCTCGCTCCGCCGATCAGCTTCGGCCGCGTTATCGCCATCGTCACGTGAGCCGAACCGATCGTCTTATTCGTCGGTCTGACGGGAACCGCCACCCGCTTCAAATGCATCCCGATAAACGTATCGCCGATATCGATCCCCGCATGCGCTTCAATGCGTTCCACCAAGCACGGCGACTCTAGCTTCCCATACGCATAGGCGGCCATAGAGCCTCCCGCTTTCGGTACAGGCACAGCGTGAACGATCTCCAGACCCAGCCGTTCGGCGGTATCGTGATCGATCACAAGCGCGCGGTTCAAATGCTCGCAGCATTGGTAGACCGGAACAAAGCCGATCTCCTTCCGAACGGCCTCGACGCCGGCGTGAATGGCGGCTGCCGTCTCGACCGCACCGGCCGTGCCGATCCGCTGGCCCATAACCTCGCTCGTGCTGGCGCCGATAACAAGCAGCTGCCCTGCCCGCATCTTGCCCGCCTGCGTCAGCTCCCGGACGGCTTGCTCGACTAAGCCGGCGATTTGCACGGCATTGATTTCCTGGTTCATGCTCATATCGCAGTCCTCCCCGAAGATTAAGGATGAACCGTGAACCGTTTCTCGAGCTCCATCACCTTATTTACCCGGCCGATATGGCGGTCGGCGTTCGAGAAAGGCGTCTCGAGCCATATCTTCACGATCTCGGCGGCAACGCCAGGACCAATTACGCGTTCGCCCATCGCAAGGACGTTGGTGTCGTTATGCTCGCGAGTCGCTTTCGCCGAAAACATATCATGAACGAGCGCGCAGCGAATGCCCGGATACTTGTTCGCCGCGATCGACATGCCGATCCCCGTGCCGCAAATCAGGATACCGCGGTCCGCTTTGCCGCTGGTTACCATCTCGCACACCGGCAGCGCGTAGTCCGGATAGTCGACGGACTGCTCGCAGCTGCAGCCTACATCTTCAATTTCATGACCTAATGCTTCAATAATCGGAACAAGCTCATCCTTCAGTCGGTATCCGCCATGGTCGGCGCCAATTGCAATCTTCAATGTAAACACCCTTCCCAAATTGGTAGTCCGTTATCCTTGCGGCCGAAGCCATCATGGACATGCAAATAAGCGATGTAACCCCATGAAGCTAGTATACCTGTTTCTCCCCGAAAAGACGAAAAAAGAGCATGACATGCTTATTCGCATGCTGCTCTTTGCCCAGGCGACCGGCCGTATATTCCGATGCTCCACCGTGGTTAGCCCACTTCCGTCGCCAGTTACATCGGAAACCGTTATTGTCTCCCTCATCATAGCTCAATTGGAGTAAGAAATCAATCATCAATCGCCCGCGATTCAAACCGATTATCGCCGGTTCGCGAGCTTGTCCAGCAGCTTATGCAGCGCTTCCTCGATCTCCGCCGAGCAGCTGTTATAGACGGACTGAGAGCCGCCGAATGGGTCCGCGATATCGAAGCTCGGAATTTTCTTCTCCAGCTCCAGCAGCCGCTGCCTCTCCTCCGCCGTAAGCTGCTGCCCGAGCGCGCTTTTCATCTGCATCTCCGTGTATAAGCCCTCCAGCTCCAAAATATCGCCCAACAGCGTTTCGTCCTGGTAGGCGAATTCCTTTAGCGTAAAGGTTTTATCTACAGCCTCCGGGAAGTAATGCAGCAGGTCCCGCTTATGCGCGGCTGTCATGGTCAAAATAAGATCCGCCCATTCGACGGCTTCCGCCGTCAGCGCTTTTGAAGAGCCTTTATGCTCGATTCCGCGTTCCCGGAGCGCATTCAGCGCGTTCGAGGATACCGGCAAGCCGTCCACGGTCGACACGCCCGCCGACCTGACGGCAATCGTCATTCGTCTTTGATGCGCCAACCGGTGCAGAATCGCCTCCGCCATAGGCGAGCGGCAAGTATTCCCTGTACAGATGAATAAGATTCGCTTCATGAGGCCAGCTCCTTTCGATCGTTTACGTTTTTCCGGGTGGACCTAGATAATAAAAAGCAAACCGAACACCAGCAAAATCGCGCCCCCGCACGCTTCGCCATATTCCCCGAGCTTGCCGCTTACCTTTCTTCCCAGCAGCAGACCGAGCATCGACATGAGTCCCCCGAACAAGCCGAACAGCAGAATCGTCAGCCACATATCCGCGGAGAACATGCCGAGCGTAACGCCAACCGAAAAGGCATCCACACTGACGCTCATGGCCAGCACCAGCAGCCCTATCGGCGAACGATGGTTAAAGGATTGAACGTCCTCCCCGCGGACCGAGCTGTAGATCATATGTCCGCCCAGCAGCATGAGCAGAACGCCGGCCGCGATCGTCGCCACATTCCCAAGAAGACCGCTGACCAGCTGACCCGTCAAAATGCCGCCTACCGGCATGATCATATGAAACAAGGCAATGATGATGCCGAGCTTCAATATATCGAGCAGCCTGATCCCCTTAAGCCCGATACCCAGACCTAGCGAGAACGCGTCGAATCCAAGCGCCATCGCAATAATGAGCAGCGTCAAAAATTGTCCCGCATAAGCACTAGCATCCATCAATAGAACCCTCCATGTCCGCCTGCAATCTCTAATCAACATATGCGGGCATGGGGACAAACATACTACTTGTCTATTCGAATCACTCTTCCGCCGGCCGCCTTTTGCATGCGGTTCATTAACGCCCCGCCAAGCCCCTCGTCCGAACAAGCCTCGGACCAGATCCGGTTGATACCGGCGTCGTCGAACCTTCGAAGCAGCGCATAGAGCCGGCGCGCCGCTTCATCAAGCTTGCTTTCGCTTCCAAGGTCCAGCACCAAATCCGCGTTGTAGGCGTGAACCCTCTCGCTGAACGCCAATACGCCCGTCAGCTCGCCGCGCAGCTTCGCGGCTTCCGCCAGCGGATTCACATAAGCCGGAATGTCGCCCGGCTCGCCCTGAACGACCGTCAGCTCCCCCTTCGGAGCGTAGTGGGTATATTTCATCCCCGGCGAACGAGGCTGCAGAGCCGCGTCCTCTTGCTCCCCGGCGCCAATGACTCCGATGTCGGGACAGGCTTGTCTGAAGGCTTCCTCCGTCACGCCGCCCGGGCGCAAAATACGGATCGTATGCTCATCCTCCAGCTCGATGACGGTCGATTCGAGCCCAACGCCGGTTGCTCCGCCATCGAGAACGCCATCGATGAAGCCGCGCAGGTCCTCGACCACATGGCTTGCCAGCGTAGGGCTTGGCCTGCCGGACTTGTTCGCGCTTGGCGCCGCTACAGGGCAACCCGCGCGCGACAGCAGCTCTAGCGCAACTTGGTGGTCCGGCATCCGCACGCCAACCGTCGGCAGACCGGCTGTCACGAGCGGCGACAGCGCATCGGGGACGACCGGCAGCACCAGCGTCAGCGGACCCGGCCAGAACCGCTCCATCAGCTCCTCGGCCAGCTTCGGGTAAGGAAGCACAAGCCCGTCCAGCTGGCTGACGCTTGCGATATGCACAATCAGCGGATTATCCGACGGCCGGCCCTTCGCTTTAAAAATACCGGCGACCGCCTCGCTGCTGCGCGCGTCCGCGCCGAGCCCGTACACCGTCTCCGTCGGAAACGCGACGAGCCCGCCGCTTCGGAGCATCTCCGCCGCTTCGCCGACCGGATCCGCGGATGCGGACTCCGGATCATCTAACATCCATAATTTTGTATCGATCATAATGTTATTCAATCCTTGCTTTTGCCTATAATGTCCACTTCTCCGCTATTATAGCACATTCGCTTCCAGATCGAACGGGTCCGGGAAAAGCCGCAAGGCGATTCGCCGCATACAAAAAGACTCCTTTTGCTCTTGTCACAAGATCCCCCGCTAATTTGTCTATACTATGACGCAAACTTAAAGCTATATAGAGAAGGAGAGAACGATAATGGATAAACTGCTCGTAATCAACGCTCACCCGAAAGTGGATGACGATTCCTCCGTAAGCTTGTCCGTGCTTCGCCGCTTTCTGGAGACCTATAAAACATGCAATCCGGAAGGACCGATCGAGCACATCCAATTGTACCGGGAACCCATCCCTTACATCGATCAAGTCTTCTTGCGCATACAAGAAAAAACGAGGAGCAATATGCCCTTGAATGAGGAGGAGCAGCGGCTTTCCTCGCGCATGTCGGAAATCCTCCGGCAGTTCAAAAGCGCCAAGAGGTACGTGATCGCCATGCCTCTTCATAACTTTAATGTGCCATCCAAGCTCAAAGATTACATCGATAATATTTTGATCGCCAAAGAAACATTCGCTTACACGGAAAACGGCTCGGTCGGTTTGCTGAACGACGGCAGGAGCGTTCTCGTCATTCAAGCGAGCGACGGCATTTATACGAACCAGGATTGGTATTCGGAGGTCGAGTACTCCCACAAATATTTAAAATCGATGTTCAACTTCATGGGAATCGACTATCAGATCATTCGCGCGCAGGGGAATTATGTCTTGGGCAGAGAAAACGTATTGGCAAAAGCATTCGAAGAAGCAGATACGGCCGCGGCGCTCCTGGCTGGTCAAGCAGTAAAAGGCGCCCTATAAACCAATATCCCCGCACCAACAAAAATAAACCGCACCTTCTTCTAACCCAGAAGGTGCGGTGTTCGCGTTTATAACGTCTAGAACAAGGATTTGATCCAATCGATAAGCGATTGCAGCAGCTCCCAAAGGAAAAATTTCGCTTTCGGCGCTTCGCCCGCTCCTGCGTCTGCGCTGTCCGCAGATGCCTTCTGAACGGCGGCGTCATCGCCGGCAGCTGCCGCAGCGACTTCCGCGTCTGCCGACGCCGCCGAAGCCTCGCCTGTCGCCGCGTCGACGAAACAAAGCGGAGGGAACAGCACGCACCACCAGTTTTGCCCTTTGCCTTCGCCGATCGTAATGAGCAGCGCTTCGTATTCGCCGGCCGGATACACCTTGCTGCCGTACATTTTGGTCGGGAACTCCACCATGCCGAGCTCAGCCGTTGAGTCATACGAGAAGCCTCTGCTCGCCAGCACATCCGCCACAATGCCTTGCAGCTCCGGCAGCTTGGTGCGGATCGTTTCGCGAGCCTGCTCGATCGTTTGCTGACCGGCCGCCCAGCTGTTCATCGCCTTTACGATTTCATCGCGGACAATACGCTTCACCAGCTGATCGGACGGACTGTCCGAGTTGGCCAGAATGCGCAGGCGGATCGCTTCTTCCGGAATGCCGCCCTGCACGACGGCAGCATCCATTTTTTGAGCTTCCCAGCTCATGATCAGAACCATAATTGCCATTATAATAAAACCATAGGATTTACGGTAAGGGAATCGATACGGCCTAGCGGAATAATGGGATGAAAGGGAATAAGTACGGGACATGACACAAGCTCCTCTCGCGCACCCGCCGGTGCGTCTGCTTGCGTTCCGGAACGTCTCTATCCGTCATTATGTCCGGACTGTCCGCTCTATAAACCTATCAATTTTAAAAAATAGAGTTGGCGCGCGAATGAAGGAGGCTTGGCGCTTATGACCGCTGCATCGCCTTACGAAAGGTACCGCCCGCTGCTTACGAATCTAGCCTATCAAATGCTCGGTTCGATGAGCGATGCGGAGGACATCGTTCAAGATATTTTCCTCGACTATTATCAGCTTGACCAAAATGCGATCCAGAACGAGAAGGCGTTTCTCGTCCGCATGGCGACCAACCGCTGCTTGAACCTTTTGAACTCCGCCCGCAAACGGAGGGAGACGTATGTCGGCAACTGGCTGCCGGAGCCGGACGTTACGTACGGCGGGAGCGGCACGCCGGTCGATCCCTTGGCGTATTCGGAACGGAACGAAAGCGTCACCTATGCGATGCTGGTTGTGCTGGAGCGGCTCAGCGGTATAGAGAGGGCGGTGTTTTTGCTTCGCGAAACCTTTGCGTTCGACTACCATGAGATTGCCGACATCGTAGGGAAATCCGAAGCAAACTGCCGCAAAATATTAAGCCGGGCCAAAGAAAAGCTCGGCGCCTCCGCCGAAGTGCCCCCGTTCCGAAGCGAACGGGCGGATCAATTGGCGAAGGCGTTTATCGACGCGGTGGAGATGGGAAATACGGAGTCGCTTATCGGTCTGCTGACGGAAGACGCCGTTATGGTATCCGACGGCGGCGGCAAGGTGCGCGCGGCTATCTTCCCGATTAAAGGCCGAGACCGTATCGGCGCGTTTTTCGCCGGGCTCTCGCGCAAAGGCCTCACGGCGCGCGGTTATATTCCCGCTTACGTTAACGGACAGTCCGGCTTCCTCCTTCTGCAGGACGGTAAGCCGGCGCGCGTTATGACGTTCCGCTGGGACAGCGCGGGCGAAAAAATCGAAGAAATTTATCTCATGATGAACCCCGACAAGCTCACCTCTGTCACAAACGCGGACGCTATCTTGTCATAGAAGAGAGCCGAAGCCGCAAGGGCTTCCGGCGCGATGATGACAAGGAGTGATGGAGAATGAAAACAAGAATGTCGCTGTTCAATGAACTCCCCGGCGGTTATGAAGCTATGTCGGGCTTGGAGAAATTTGTGCGTTCGTCCAGCCTGGAGCATAGCTTGATTGAGCTTGTGAAAATACGCGCTTCGCAAATCAACGGCTGCGCTTTCTGCATCAATATGCATACGGTCGACGCCAGAAAGGCGGGCGAAACGGAGCAGCGCATCTATGCGCTCAACGCTTGGAGGGAAACGCCGTATTTCTCGGAGAGGGAACGAGCTGCGCTCGCCCTCACGGAATCGGTTACGCTCATCGCGGGCAGCCATGTGCCGGACAGCGTCTACGATGAAGCCGCCCGCCACTTCGACAACAAACAGCTAAGCGAGCTGATTATGGCCATCGTGACGATCAACGGCTGGAACCGTATCGCGATCGCGACGGGCATGATGCCGGAGTAATCCGGCGAGGTTCCCAGGACGATTCCGGCCTCTTGTATTGATCATAACCGGCAGCGATACATCCAATTCCGAGCAAAATAACGAAGATAGACATAGCAGCAGCCTCCCTTGTGCCATACATGACGGGAGGCTGCTGCTTTTCATTCCATATCTTAGCCCTTAACGATGCCGCCGCTTACTCCTTCGTCCGCACCGCGATAATATGCCGCTCGATCCCGCCGTAGTCGGTGATGATGCGGATCTCGTCCCACGCGCCGAGCTCGCGCATCCGCTCGGCGACGATGCGGGGCTGGCCCATGCCGAGCTCGAAGGCGACGATGCGCGGCATGGCCGGGAGCAGCGGCAGCTGCTCCAGCATGCGGCGGTACGGCTCCATGCCGTCCGCCCCGCCCTCCAGCGCGAGGTGCGGCTCATAATCCCGCACCTCGCGCTGGAGGCCCGGCATATCCGCCGACGGAATGTACGGCGGATTGCTCACGAGCACGTCGACGCGCGCCTCCGCGCCATCGACGGCCGCGCCGCCGCGCCCTGTAGCGATGAAGGGCGCGAGCAGGTCGCCCTGCGCGAACGCGAGTCGGCCCGCTACGCCGTGGCGGGCCGCGTTCGCGCGGGCGACTTCAAGCGCGTCCGGCGACAGGTCGGACGCGCACACGCGCCAAGCGTGACGCTGCGCGGCGAGCGTCACGGCGATGGCTCCGCTGCCGGTGCCGACGTCGACGACCGTCGGCGCCGCAGCGCTCGCGTCAGCCGCCGCCGAAGGCCACAGCCGGTCGGCGGCTTCCAGCACCGCTTCCACGAGCAGCTCCGTCTCGGGGCGCGGAATCAGCACGGCGGGCGTCACCGTGAACGGACGCCCGTAGAACCACTCCTCGCCGATCAGGTACTGGAGCGGCTCGCCGGCCCCTCTGCGGCGCACCAGCGCCGTCCAGGCCTCCCCCTTCTCGGCGGGGAAGGGGTCGTGCCAGGCCAGCAGCAGTGCCGCCCGTTCAAGCCCCAGCACATGCATGAGCAGGCGCTCCGCCTGGCTGCGGCCATCCTCGACCCCCTGCGCATCCAGCCAGGCGGCCGCGCGGTCTCGCGCCTCTCTAATCGTCATTCCCGGGGTAAACCAATCTTCGCCCCGCCCTTCTTGACCCGTCATCGAATCTCCTCCTGAAACGTTTTGCAGGAAGTCCGGCATTCCCTATGGATGCGGACAAGCCCTTCGTTTGCTTGCACAAAAAAGCCGGCCCGCCGCGCCGCTTGCTGATCAGCAAACCGCACGGCACACCGGCACTCGTTCATGCATATTACGCCTGCGCGCCCATCGTCTCGCGCTCCAGCGCCTCCGCCTGCTCCGCAATCGTCAGCGAATTGATAATATCCTCCAAATCGCCGTTCATAACGGAATCCAAGCGATGCAGCGTCAGGTTGATCCGATGATCGGTTACGCGGCTTTGCGGGAAGTTGTACGTGCGAATCCGTTCGCTGCGGTCGCCTGTACCCACTTTGCTCTTCCGCTCGCCCGCGTATTTCGCCTCTTCCTCTTGGCGGCGCATATCGTAGATACGCGCGCGAAGAACTTGAAGCGCCTTCGCTTTGTTATCGTTCTGCGATTTGCCGTCCTGGCAGGTCGCCATAATGCCCGTCGGCACGTGCAGCACGCGTACCGCAGACTTCGTCGTGTTGACGGACTGGCCGCCCGCGCCGCTGGAACAGAAGGTGTCGATCCGGATATCCTTATCCAGAATCTCCACTTCCACCTCTTCCACCTCAGGCATCACCGCAACCGTCGAGGTCGACGTATGAATGCGTCCGCCGGATTCCGTAACCGGGATGCGCTGCACGCGGTGCGCGCCGCTTTCGAACTTCAGCTTGCTGTACGCGCCTTTGCCGTTGACCGAGAAAATAACCTCTTTGAAGCCGCCGAGATCGTTCTCGGTAAATTCCATCAGCTCAACCTTCCAGCCTTGGGAATCCGCATACTTTGTATACATCCGGTACAGCTCGTAAGCGAACAATGCCGCTTCGTCGCCGCCTGCCGCGCCGCGGATCTCGACGATAACGTTCTTGTCGTCGTTCGGGTCCTTCGGCAGAAGCAGAATCCGCATTTTCTCTTCCAGCTCCGATTTGCGCGCGGACAGCTCCTCGATTTCCATCTTCACCATCTCGCGCATCTCGTCGTCCAGCTTCTCGCCTTGCATCAGCTTGGCGTCCTCCAGCTGTTCGTTCACTTGCTTATATTCCGTATAGGCGTCATGCGCCTCTTGCAGGTCGGATTGCTCTTTGGACAGATCCCGCAGCCGCTTCGGATCGCTGGCTACGTCCGGATCGCATAGAAGCTCGCTTAGCTTCTCATAGCGGTCGGCGAGTGCTTGTAATTTGTCAAACACGTCTTTTCACCTCTGTTAATTTCCATAAGATATACCTTATTATATCACATTGCGAATGGTGTATCGATATGAGGATTTATCCACATTCGCTGGAATATCCACAACTCGTCCACATGTTGTGCACAAGCTGTGCACATCTTGTCCACATCGACGTTATTTCTTAAAAAAGAGAGCGCATGAGAACCTCCTTTTGAGGTTTCCCACACGCTATCCACAATAGGAGCAAGCGCCGGTAAAAGCGCAGCCCCTCCGTATCCCGTTTAAACGTTGAAACGGAAATGCATAACGTCGCCGTCGCGAACCACGTAGTCTTTGCCTTCCAGGCGCAGCTGCCCCTTCTCGCGCACGGCAGCCATCGAGCCGGCCGCAGCCAGATCCTCGTACGAGACAACCTCCGCGCGGATAAAGCCGCGCTCAAAGTCCGTGTGAATGACGCCTGCCGCCTGCGGCGCTTTCGTGCCTTTGCGAATCGTCCAAGCGCGGACCTCTTGCACGCCGGCTGTGAAATACGTATACAAGCCAAGAAGCTTATAGGCGGCGCGAATGAGACGGTTCAAACCGGACTCCGCCATGCCGAGCTCCTGCAGGAACATCTCCTTGTCCTCGCCCTCCAGCTCGGCGATCTCCGATTCCACCTTCGCGCTGATCGGCACTACCTCCGCGCCTTCCTGCGCCGCGAATTCGCGAACCCGCTGCACATATTCGTTGCTGTCGGAGTTTGCGGCTTCTTCCTCGCTGACGTTCGTCGCGTACAGCACCGGCTTCATCGTAAGCAGATGCAAGTCGCGCACAAGCAGCTTCTCGTCATCCGACAGCTCCAGGCTGCGCGCAGGCTTATCATTGAACAGCGTGTCCTTCAGGCGCTCCAGCACTTCAACCTCTTGCGCGACCTTCTTGTCGCCGCCCTTCAGGTTTTTGCGCGCGCGCTCGATGCGCTTCTCAACCGTATCGAGATCCGCCAGAATCAGCTCGAGATTAATGGTCGTAATGTCGCTGATCGGATCGACCTTGCCCGCGACATGCGTAATGTTCTCGTCCTGGAAGCAGCGGACGACATGCACGATCGCGTCGACCTCGCGAATATGCGCAAGGAACTTATTGCCCAGGCCTTCGCCTTTGCTCGCCCCGGCCACCAGACCGGCAATATCGACGAATTCAAAAGCGGTCGGCACGATGCTCTTCGGCTGCACCAGCTCAACCAGCTTGTTCAGACGTTCGTCCGGAACCTCTACGACCCCAACGTTCGGATCGATGGTACAGAACGGATAGTTGGCCGATTCCGCCCCCGCCTGCGTAATCGCGTTAAATAAGGTAGACTTGCCGACGTTCGGCAATCCCACGATTCCTGCTTTCAAAGCCATGTATCAAAACACTCCCTATTGTCCGAAAAGTAAACAACTTCCGTCATTATACCCTAGCGACCTGCACATTGAAAGGGCAAACGTCGGATCCGTCTTCCTGAATGTCCCGGCCCGCGCGGGCAATACTATGCAAAGCGAGGAGGTGACCATCCTATGGAAAATCAAAACCATAAAGGCAACTACAAAGGCACGACGAATATGAATGCCGAAAATCAGGATATGGCGTTTGTTAACGATAATGTCGAGGACGCAAAATCAGTCAGCAATTTCGACACCGTGAATAAGAAGACAGATCCGAAGCGCTAGGACCGAGGCTTACGCAAACACACGCAGCCACGTCATAACCGGGTTCTTACCGGTTACAGCGTGGCTGTATGGCGCAAGCAATCATATTTATCAAGCACGCGACGAACCATTAGCCTTTGATCGCGCCTTCCGTCAAGCCCTTCTCGATATATTTCTGGATAAACAAATACACGATCAGCACAGGAATAACGGTCAGCGACACGGCTGTCGCCATCAGACCGAAGTCCGTGCCGTATTGCGAGCTGATCTCGCTCAGCAAGGCAACGATCGGACGAACCTCTTCCGCGCTCACGAAGATTAGAGCGGAGAACAAATCGTTGTAGGACCACAAGAAGACGAAGATCGCAGCCGAAGCGAACGCCGGTCGCGAGATCGGAAGAAGCACCCGCATGAAGAGAGTCAGGCGGTTGCAGCCGTCCATAAACGCCGCTTCTTCCAGCTCCTTCGGGATCGTCGACATATACCCTGCCAGCACGAGAATCGCAAAGGTCAAGTTGCCTGCGGTTTGCGGAAAAATCAACCCCCCATACGTATTCACGATCTCCCATTTAATCAGAAGCTCGTAAACAGGCACGACGGTCGCAAACGCCGGAATAAGCAAGCTGGCGTACAGAATGGAGAACAGCGCTCTTCTGC
The DNA here is from genome assembly GCF_003583765.1 of Paenibacillus nanensis. Taxonomy (GTDB): domain Bacteria; phylum Bacillota; class Bacilli; order Paenibacillales; family Paenibacillaceae; genus Pristimantibacillus; species Pristimantibacillus nanensis. Next base: position 75,837 of record NZ_QXQA01000012.1, on the reverse strand, counting down.
CGCGGAATTGGAACCTGGAGAGCACGTAAGCCGCAAGGCCGCCGAACAACAGCACAAGCAGCACCGTGCCGCCGGACATGATCAAGCTGTTCAAATAACTTCTGCCGATATTGATGCGGTCGAAAGCATTTGTATAGTTAACCATAACAGGATCAAATGCGAGTTTAAATGAGCTGTTCATGACATCCCGCGATACTTTGAACGAGTTGTTCACGATCCAAAACAAAGAATAAATCGTCGTCAGGGCCCACCCGAACAGCACAACATAAATGAAGATTATACCGGGCTTGATCTGAACCCGCTTCTTATTAACAACGGTAACTGATTGCATAGTCGTACACCCCTAATACCAGCTTAGTATGTGATTTCATCCCGTTTCAAAAGACGGTTCGCGAGCAGCGACAGCACGACGCCGAATACGACGATATAAATCGCGATTGTTGAACCGTAACCGAAGTTTTGGTCTACCAGCGCTTTCTTGTAGATGTAGGTACCCAGCACTTCCGTTCCGTTCTGCCCCCTCGACAGGACGAAAATAAATTCGAACACTTTGAGCGTACCCGTAATCGCCAGCGTGATGACAACCTTGATATCGCTCAGAATGAGAGGAATTGTCAGCAGGAACGTCTTTTTGAAGCCTGAAATACCTTCAAGCTTAGCCGCTTCGTAGAAATCGGATGGAATCTTGGACATCGCGGTCAGGAACAATACGAAGTAAAAGCCGACATAATGCCATACGGTCGGGATCGCTATAGCCTTCAAAGCCATACTTTCACTAAGCCAGTTCACTTTATTAAAGCCCATATCTTGCAAAATGGTATTCAGCAAGCCGAATTGGAAATTGTAAAAAAGCACAAACAGCAAAGCGATTGCCGTACCGGAGATGACGACAGGGAAGAAGAACACCATCCGGAAAAAGCCTTTGCCCCATTTGATATTGTCGACGAGAATGGCTAGCAGTAATGCTATTCCCACCTGGAACACGATGACGTAAAGCATCAATTCCAAAGTATGAAGGGTCGCGGCGCCAAGGAGATCGTCACTGAACATACGCGAATAGTTGTCGAACCCAACAAACGTTTTGCTATAAAATCCGCTTGTTCGGAAGAAGCTCAAGTACAAGCTCTTGAAGAACGGGTAATAGAGAAAGATTGTCAAAAATGCTGCCGCCGGCAACAGAAACATCAAAATGTATTTGCGGTCGCCCTTCATCATTTATCACCTTTGGTGTTTATTTTTATGGCGCAAGGCTCTGAAATGACGCCGCCGCCCTTGAATCAGAGGGGCGGCGGCTATTCAACTTACGCTAAGAAGCGATTATTTTGCTGCTGTCTCAATTGCCATCGCTTCTTCGAGCGCCTCTTTAGGCGTTTTCTTGCCTGTTACGACCGGCTGGATATTGGCGCGGATTGTCGAGAACGTCTCAGGCGTAACCTTGGAATCGATCGGCGAGTTGATGGAAGTCGCTTCCGATACCATCTTGAATCCGTCAAGCGCCGCTTGCGGCAGACCTTCCGGTTGAACGCCGGCAGCCGCAGGCGTACCGCCGTTAGCCGTAGCGATCGATTTGATGGAAGCAGGATTCGTCAGATGCTTCAGCAATGCGATTGTTGCGTCTTTTTTCGCTGCATCGTCATAAGCCGCTTTCGACATGTAGAAGCCGGAACCGAAGCCGCCTACGACGTCTTTGCCTGTGCCTACGCCGCCAGGAATGGCAGGGAAAGGAAGAACGGTTGTGTTCGCTTTTGTCTCTTCAGACCAGCCGCCGATTGCCCATGAGCCTTCCAGGATCATCGCAGCGAGACCTTCGGAGTAGTAGTTGCCTGCCATGCCAAGGTCGATTGTGGCAGCGTCTTCTGGGAACGCGCCGAGGTCATACACTTCTTTCATCGCGGCAAGACCTTTCTCCCAGTTTGGATCGATGCCGTCTTTCAGTCCTTTCGCTTGGCCTTCAGCTCCGGCGGCAGCCAGCACGAAGTGCTCGATCAGATAGTGCGATTGGTCGAATGGACCGGACAAAGGAATGATGCCTTTTGCTTTAAACGCGGATACTGCAGCTTTGAACTTCTCCCAGTCAGTCGGAAGCTCAACGCCGTTCTCTTCGAACAGCTTCTTGTTGACGAACAGACCTTCATAGTAACCAGTCAAAGGAATCGCATAAATTTTGCCGTCAGCCGTTCTGACCGATTCAAGAGCCGCTGGAGCGAAGCCGTTCTTCCACTCTGCGTCAGCGTCCAGGATCTCATCCATGGCCACAACTTTGCCGGAGTTAATAATTTCCGTTGCGTCCGTTCCGATAAAGTAGAACAGCAGGTCCGGCTCGTTGCCGCTAGTCATGTCTGTGTTTACTTTCGTGCGGAAGCCGTCATCGTTTGCGGACATCGTATCGTTTTTCACTTTTACATGCGGGTTAGCAGCGGTGAACTCGTCGATCGCTTTTTGGAACGCCTCGCGAGCGGCGTCCGTACCGCCGAATGTCGAGAAGACGCGAAGCTCGACAGGTTCCGGAGCTTTCGACGGCTCTGTCGACTCTTCAGGCGCGCTCGAAGGCGTATTCGTAGAGCCTGAGTTGTTGTTGCTGCCGCCATTGTTGCCGCAAGCAGCAAGGAACATCGTCATGACGAGCAGAAGGCTTAGCAAAGTCAAAGCTGATTTCTTCACTTGTAAATCCCCCTAAATGTTATTAGGACCAGTACCGGGGTTTCGAACGCCCGTTTTTGTGTGTCCCACAATAAAAATTCTAGGCCACTACAGGAGAGCGGTCAACGGCTAAAAGGGCGTTTTTGGGGGGATATTCCTCTAAATTCAGGGGGGATATTCCTATGGGCATGAGGGGTACAATTCTCTAAAATGAGGGGTAAATTTTATATTTTTTTATAAAACGATACCGGGGCTTACAGGGCACAAGAGAAAAGTATCCCTCACGCAAACAGGGACTTTCCGCCTACCGGAAAGTCCCTGTTTGTTCGATTCTCCTGTCTTACTTACATACGCAGCGGCGCTTCTTGCAGCTCCGCCCGCTTCTGCAGATAACGGTAGAAGGCGATTGACGCTTCCGCTCTCGTTACCGATTTGTCCGGCAGGAATTTGCCGTCCGACAAGCTCATAATTTTCAGCCCGACAACGATGGCCGCTTGGCCTTTATTGTCGATTTCCGCCTCATCCTTGAAGCTCGCTTTAAAGATATGGTCGTAATTCGCCAGCGTATTGTAGCCAAGCGCTCGAACGATCAGCTCCGCCATTTCATCGCGCGTTACGGTCGCATCAGGATTAAACGAACCGTCGCCAAGATCGATCAAATTCTGCTCCAGAGCGCTTTCTACGTAAACGAAATAGGCGGAATCCGCGGCTACGTCGTTGAAGGACGCGCTTTCTTTGGCAGCGCCAGCCAATAATCCGCTGTCGTCCCTGCTGTAATACCCGCCGCCGCTGCGCGCCAGCACCAGCATTTTGATAAGCTCGCCTCTTGTAATCCGCTCGTTCGGGCGAACCTTGCCGTCCTCCAAATCCAGCGCCTTATACGCGACCATCAGTCCAAGCGATTCCTCCGCCCAGTGTCCCGCCGCGTCCGTCGCTTTCGGCACCTCGAGCGTCGTTACGGCGCCTGTCTCATGGCTGCGCCACTGGCCGCTCACCGCGTCAAGGAAGACTGATTCGTGCCGCGGCTTTTGCTGCAGAAGGTAAACCAGCTCCACCTTAGCGCGTTCCTCGACTTGGTCTTCATTGATTTCGCCGGAAGCCCGCATAAGATTATACTTCTCGATCGGAAGCGGAACGCCGCCCATCCAATATTCGGAGAATACACGGTAGGTTAACGCGATATCGTAATAATCCATGTAACGGTCGAGCGCTTCCGACGTTTTGATGGTTGCCGGCGCTTTAGCCGGGTAGTCGTGCTCCGCGATCGACGCGTCGTAATACTCCACTTTGCCATTGCGGGCATTGATGGATACGGAGATGCGGTCGTAGCTTACGTCCGCGCCATGAATTTTGTGGCGGAACGTGATCGAATACGAGCCGATCTCCTCCGGCTTCTTGCCTTCGTAATGTTTAGCGTCCGGCTTCACGAGGTAAAGCTCATCCGTTATCCACGGCAGCTGCTGCTTCACCGTTTCAACCGCTTTTTGGATCGCGGCGTCAAGCGTAACGGACGTTCCCGACTGGTCATTCTCCCGATTGCTCCAGCCGTAATAGCTGAGGATGGCGCCCGTGCTGCCGTTTACATTAGCCTGGAGGTACCCGACTTCTTTCCCTTCCTTCATAAGTCTCCAGCTCAGGTCCCATCTCGTGCTGATCTCGCCGGAATCCAGCTCGTATTCATTATAGTTGGTGCCCTGCAGCTCCGCGCCCTCCGGCACGCCGAACGCCTTCTTCACCGCTTCAACGGCTTCTTCTTCCGTCAGCTTGCCTCCTTTAGGCGGCAGAGACAGAGGCTTCTCCGTAAGCGGCTGCTCTTCTACGGCCCCATCGCTCCAGCTGTCATAACCGTTCAGCGGCAGCTCCTCGCCCGTCGCCGCGTCGATGACAATCGGCGAGAAGTTGTACGCAAGGGCCGGCTCCGGCTTGCCGTTTGGACTGCCAGGCACGATATATGACAGCTCCGGCACGCCGATCTTCCGGATGATTTCTTCCGCTTGTGCTGCGGGTATCGTTTTATCTGCTTTTGGAAATTCGATCGTGTTATCCCAATTCAGCTGGAAGCCAAGCACGTGGCCTTCGCTGTCGATGGAGAGCTGGATGTAGTTGCCCAGGTAAGGAACATCGCCGACGATGCGGTCGAAGCGGATCTCATGCCGCACCTCGCCGGAGAGCGGCGGGAGGGCGTTGACGCCGACCGACTCATTCAGCTTGATTTGAGAGACGTAATCCTTCGCGACCTCTTCAATGAAGTCCTGGGCCAGCCCCTTCGCGGCCTCGCGGTTCACCTTCAGCGGATAGGTCGGCGCGGCTGCCGGATTATTCACATAGGAATCAAAGCTGAGCAGCTGTCCGGTATTCGCGTCCAGCGACGCATAAATCGTGCCGGAGTGCTTGCCGTTTACCGTCTTGACGAAATCCATGCGCCAAACCTTTTGCTCGCCTTTGAACAGCTCCTGGCGGGAGAAGCTTGAGCTCTGCAGCTTGTATTCCTTCGGTATGCTGATGTATTGCCGCAGCAGCTGCTCCGCGCGGGCTCTCGTTATCTCGCCGTCGGCTTCGGCTTCCTTCTGCTCGGCGGCATTTGCCGCTCCGTCCTTCTGCCCCGTCTCCGCGGCGGAGTCCGCATAAACAGCAGGAACGGTATATGCGCTGACCAGCATGGCAGACGCAAGCAGCAGCGCCATCTTCTTCTTCATCTGCTCGTTCACGAATGTACCTCCTCTAAATTGTAAATATCTTCAACATTTAGACGAGGCTGGCCCTTAACCGGTTGCAGTCTTTAATAGAAAAAACAAAAAAAACGCCACGCTGGCATGGCTGCCTCGCGTGACGTTCATTTTGAGCATGCTGGATTACAGTTGGTTCGAAATTTTCGCTTTCAGAGCGTCCTTGCTTTGCAGGCCGACCATCTTGTCGACAGGCTGGCCGTCCTTGAACAGAATCAGAGTCGGAATGCTCATAACGCCGAATTGGGATGCGAGCTCCGGCTCCTCGTCAACGTTGATTTTGCCGATCGTCGCCGTGCCCTCCAGCTCCGTGGAAAGCTCCTCTACGATTGGAAGCTGCATTTTGCAAGGTCCGCACCATGGCGCCCAGAAGTCAACCAAGGTAACGCCGCTTTCTACTTGTTGATTGAAATTCTCTTTGGTCATAACTACTGCCATTTTCAATCATCCTCTCTATCCAAATGTATGATTAAGGGAAGTCCCGTCTCACCCTAGCCCAACTTCTAGCAAGCGCGAATCTGCTTTAGCACGTCTCCGATCGTAATGCCGCTGAAATGCTCCTCTAGCTGCTGCTCCGCCCGGCAGAAGATGCCATGCATCACTTGCTTCATGTTGGAGCCTACGACGCAATTCATCTCCGGATTGCCGGAACACCAGCTGGGGATAAGCGAGCCCTGCGCCATTACGCGGTAAATGTCGGCCAGCGTAACGGAATCCGGATCGATTGTCAGGCGGTATCCGCCGCCGGATCCTTCGCGGGTATCGACAAAGCCGCCTTTGCGCAGGCCGCTCATCACTTTGCGGATGCGCGCGGAATGCGTGCCCACATTCTCGGCGATCATGTCGCTGCTTGCCATATTGTCCGGCAAATATGCTAAATAGACGAGACTGTGTACGGCGATTGTAAATTCACTATTCACTGTCGGCGGGCCTCCCTGCTTAATACTGTAATAATATCAGTTACAGTTGTTGTTGTCAAGAGTGCTTCCACCCGCGCACATCTTATTGTGGGAAAGGAAGGCCGCGCTTATTCGAAAATTTGGACCATGAGCTTTTTCTCATTATTCCGGAGCGCCGTCATGTTTCCATCCCCTTCGCGAATATACATGAAATGAGTCTCCAAACATGAGTCTTCAAAGAGCCTCGAGGAGGTGAATGCGATGGGTTTGTTTGGAAATCGCTGGGTGGCCGTTCGAACCGAAAGCGGCGCAAGAGCGGATGATATCGATCGTCTGGACGCTTGGTTCAAAAGCCATGGATTGAAGTCCAAAGTTACGCTCGAAGGCAATGACGTGAAACGTGTTCACGTGCGGAAGAACGACACCGCGCGAGCGGCGGAGCTGATGGCCTCCTTCGATCAAGAAAGATAACGACTACAAAGCGGCGGCGGCCAGAAATGGCTGCCGCCGCTTTTTTTACAAATCGTTAAAGTTTGGCAGCGCAACTTCTAATCTTCCAATACCGTCATATTTATATCACCCTCGTATTCTTGCATTTCGGAATGCTAGGGTGATACCATTTAAAAGATTTATACCGAAATACCCGCGCAAGAGGAAAGGGAGGATTATGTCACAACCGAATACGAAGAAAGAACATATACCCGAGCTTCAGCTTGTCCGCGCCATCGCGATTTTAGGGGTGCTGTCCGTTCATGCAAGCTCCAACGCGCTTTTGAATATGAAAGATTCGGCGTACTACTTCTTTTACCATCTCGCCAATACGTTCATGCGGTTTGGAACGCCAACCTTCATATTGCTTAGCAGCTTTGTGCTATTTTACAGCTATTACAACAGGCCGCTCGACGGGAAGCTCGTTGCCGGCTTCTACAAGCGGCGTTTGCTTTATATTATTTTGCCTTATCTTTTATTTTCCGTTATTTATTTCGTTTACACGAATCTTACGTACCATCTTCCATTTACGCTCGATGCGATGGGGGAGTTTTTGAACAACCTCATACGGGGTAAAGTCTCTTTTCATCTTTACTTTATTTTTATCAGCATCCAGTTTTATTTGCTCTTCCCGGCCGTACTGTGGGCGGCGAAGCGCTGGCCTCGACTGGCTTACGGTTTCATTCCGTTCGGCTTTATCGCCCAATGGGTGTTCGTGCTGTTCAACTTTTACGACTGGCAGCTTGCGGACAAGGCAAGCTGGGCGCCTGCGTATTTCTCGTTCTTTTTCACAGGCGCGTTTCTGGGCATCTACTTCCCTAAGCTGAAGACGTGGCTCGCCATGACGAAGGAACATGCGTCGGTCTCCCGCGTCATCTTCTGGGTGCTCTTATTAGGCGCATGGCTTGCGCTCGCCATGGCGCATGTGATGGTCTATTACCGGCAGTATAAGTTCAATGCCTCTTATCACGGACTGCTGTATGAATTTTTGTGGAATTTCCATTCCTACTTATCCGCGTTTGCGATACTGGGCCTGTCGTTTTTTATTTACCGCCATCTGCCAGGATTTATTTCGAAAATTTTATATCGGATCGGCCAGCTGTCGTTCGGCATTTATTTGATTCATGTGCTATTCCTGCTGCTGTACGAGCGGTATATGCCGACCTTCGGCTCTGCTTTGCTTACGCATCTTCGGTATTTCGGGCTTTGGGCTGTGATGCTTGCCGGCTCATGGATCGTTGTCGCGCTGGTCTCCCGCTATGTGCCATTGGGATGGATGCTGTTCGGCAACGTGCCGCGGCAGGGACTTCAGCGTCATGACCATAAACCCCGTACTTCCGCAAAGAAAAAAGTCGTTGTCGCCAGCGTGGCCGTCGTACTGATCGGCGTTGCCGCGTCGGCAGCCGGTTACGTATGGCTGCGGGGGAACGACACCGTGAATCACAATCAACGCCAAGAGCTGGCCGCTGTGGAATCGGCTCAGGAGCTTCGCGAAAGCTACGACGTTATCGTTGCGGGCACGGATCCCGAAGGCATCGCGGCAGCGATATCCGCCGCGCGCAACGGACTTAGCGTCCTGCTCGTCGACGGCAAAAATCGGGATATTCTCGGCGGCCTAATGACCGTCGGAGGACTCAATACGCTCGACTTGAATTACTCGCCGAAGGAGTCCGTCATTCCCGGCAAGCATAATTTCTTGAACAAAGGTATTTTCCAGGAGTGGTATGACCAGATCGAAGGCACTTCCTTCGACGTGAATACGGCCGCGAACGTGTTCTACAGCATGGTGAAAGCGGAGGATAACATCGATCTGCTGATGAAGACGCAGTCGATGGAGCCGATCGTGGAGACTGCCGCTGACGGCAATGTGACGGTAAAAGGCATGCGCATCGTGAAGGAAGACGGGACAAGCTTGGATGTAGCGGCTCCTTCGGTTATCGACGCGACGCAGGACGGCGATATTGCCGCTGCGGCAGGCGCTCCGTTCACGCTTGGGAGAGCGGACATCGGCGACCCGGAAGCGCAAATGGCCGTTACGCTCGTCTTCGCCATGAAGGGCGTCACGCAGGAAATCTGGGATTCCTTCGATGATATCCCCGAAACCGACATCGACGCGATGAGCGCTTGGGGCTTCAAAGAAGCCAAAGACTACGTGTCGAGCAACCCGGAGCGCGTGAAGATCCGGGGACTCAATGTCGGCCGGCAAAATGACGATACGATTCTCATTAACGCGATGCATATTTTCCAAATCGATCCGCTTAATCCGGAAAGCCTGGAAGAAGCGCTGGAGATCGGGCGGGCCGAAGCGCCGCGGATCGTCGATTATTTGAAGCAAACGTACGATGAATTCAAGGATTTGGAGCTTGCCTATACGTTCGACGAGTTGTATGTGCGGGAGTCCCGGCATATTCAAGGCGAATACCGGCTGACGATGGCCGACCTCATCGCGAACCGCGATCACTGGGACGCCATCGCTTACGGCTCGTACGATGTCGACATCCAGGCGGCCAGCCATACCGACACCGGCTTTGTGCTGTATTCGCCGGAGCAGTACGGCGTGCCGTTCCGCGCGCTGGTTCCGCAGAAGGTCGACGGCTTGCTAGTCGTCGGACGCGCGGCCAGCTTCGACTCGCTGCCGCATGGCAGCGCGAGGGTCATCCCGCTCGGCATGGCGACTGCCGAAGCCGCAGGCGCGGCCGCTAAGCTGGCAGCCGAGAACGGGTTGACGTTCCGGGAGCTGTCGCAGTCTAAGGAGCTCATCGCCGAGCTGCGCGCCCGGCTTACCGATCAAGGCATGGATCTGACGATGAACCCGTTCGAAACGCCGTATTATATGAACCACAAAGCGTACAAAGGCTTGGTCGCCGCAGCAAGCATGCTGATCACAAGCGGCAATTACGATAACCTGTCGTTCGACCTCGACGGCAAATCGAACATGCAGCGCGTCGTCTATAGCATGAACCGCGTGGCGAAGCAGCATCCCGACTTCTTCCATGGCGATCCGTCCGCTGCGATCGCCGGCGTCGATGCGCCGGCAGAACAGCCGCTATCGCTTGAACAAGCCGTGAAGACGATCGCCAACGGCATCAGCAACGAGGAGGCGCCGGCGCTTACCGTCGACGAATTTCTGAAACGCGGCTGGCTCGCCCAAGAGACGGTTGACGCCATTACGGATAAAGCCGCCATTACAAACGGCGAGTTCTTTATGATCATCCGCGACGTTGTGGAATATTATGCGGGCGTGGTGTACGAGTGAAGGTTTGCGTAATAACTGGCAGCTGTTCGTTAGAGTAGCAACAGAGCAGCTGCCTTGCCATTGGCGGAATAAGGACAAATCTGCATTATTTTTACCGTTTCGCTTTCAGGCCTAGAAATAGCGCCATTTATACACTTATTCCGACGCTTCTTGATGGTTTGGAGCTGACAGCAACGATTTACGTGCACTTTTGTCCTTATTTTTCGTTTTATCGGTATGTTGGGAGAAAATAAGCGCCCTTTTGGCGCTATGAAGTTCTGGAAATTAAGGTCGATTGGTTTAATCGGCTGTAACGGCTGACAGGGCGCCGCGTTGGTCCGAATAACGGACTTGCGCGGGGCCTTTCTAATTTCGGCTTCAGAATACGATGGATCATGGGCCATTATAGGGCGGTAACGAACGCGAACGCTGTTCATCAGCCATTGCAACGGCCGATACCGCCGCAATCAAGCTAAACTGAAAAAAGATGCCGCGCCGCCCATCATCGGGCAGCGCGGCATCTTTTTTTGCGGCAGGCGGTTACCGCAGCTCCTTCACGCACGCCTCGAGTGCGGTCAGGAACGCGTTCATCTCCTCGTCGGTGCCGATGCTTACGCGCAAATAATTGTCGATGCGCGGCGACGCGAAATAGCGAACGAGCACGCCTTTCTCCCGCAGCCGGAGGAACAGCTCCTTCGCCGCGATGTCAGGATGCGAAATGAACAGGAAGTTTGCCCTGGAATCGGTCGCCTTAAAGCCCAGCTCGACAACTTGACGCGAGACGCGCTCCCTCGTGCGGATTACCTTGTCCGTCGTCTCGCGGAAGTAGGCTTCGTCCTGCAGCGCCGCGACGGCTCCATGAAGAGCCAGCCTGTCCAGCGTGTAGGAGTTGAAGGAATTTTTGATCCGGTCGAGTCCTTCGATCAGCTCCTCGGAGCCGAACGCGAAGCCGACGCGCAGACCTGCCAGCGATCTCGACTTGGACAGCGTCTGAACGACGAGCAGGTTCGGATATTGCGGAACCAGCTTCACTGCGGATTCCCCGCCGAAATCGATATACGCTTCGTCAATGATTACAACGCGGTCCGGATTGCTTTCCAGCAGCGTCACGATATCGCGAAGCGGCATCAGCTTGGCCGTCGGCGCGTTCGGATTCGGCATAATGATGCCGCCGTGCTCCCCGCCATCCGTGAAGGACCCGAGCGGAATGTTGAAATCGTCATCCAGCGGAATCAGCTTCGGCGTCAATCCGTAAAATTTGGCGTACACCTTGTAGAAGCTATAGGTAATATCGGGGAACAGAACAGGCTTTGCCGGATCAAAAAACGCCGCAAAAGCAAACGCCAGCACCTCGTCCGACCCATTTCCCACAAAAACCTGCTTCGGGGACAAGCCGTAATAGCGCGCCGTCTCCCGCACAAGTAAATCGCAGGTCGGATCGGGATACAGGCGCAAATCGGCGTCGGCCGCGTCGGCTATCGCCTTCAGCGCCTTCGGCGACGGCGGATACGGATTTTCGTTCGTATTCAGCTTAATATAAGTCTTATCCTTGGGCTGCTCTCCCGGCACGTAAGGCTCGAGAGCTCCGGCAAGCGGACTCCAGAACTTGCTCATTTTCGACTTCCTCTCCTCATGAAGGGCCTGGTCAGCAGCAATCCAATCCATGCTCCGGCCGTATTCAATATAATATCGTCAATATCGAAGCTGCCTACCTTCAGCAGCATTTGCATAAGCTCAACGGCGCCGATCAAGCAAATACACGCGGCCACAAGCATATGGCTGCGCTTGTATCTCGTATTGAGCAGCGGAAGGAACATCCCGATCGGGATAAATAGGACCAAGTTGCCGAATAAATTTTTGAACCAGGTATCAAAGTTGAAATGGTCGCGGTACACCACGTAACGCTCAATCGTGTCGAACGGAACGAGATTGTAGGCGTAGCCGTCCATCAAGTAACGGTCGCGCAAAAATAAGAGATTCAACATAATGCTCGCGTACAGTAGAGCAAGCAGCATGATCGTCACGTTAAATCCGATATTTTTGCTGTAAGCCTTCCGAAAAAGCACTACGTTCCTCACCTCTTTCCCTTATTGCTGCGATTCTTCTCCAACTCTGAGGCCCATGATCACAAGGTCGCGCTCCACTCCGTCCAGCACCGCCACGCGCGGCAGGAAGCCGTATTCCTTGAAGCCGTACTTGCGCAGCAGCCTTAGGCTTGGCTCATTATGGCCGAACACAAAGCCCAATAGCGTTGTTAATCCGAGACGCGGGCATTCCGCCAAGGCCTTCTCGATCAGCAGCGAGCCGAGCCCGCGCGCCCTGTACTTCTCCGCTATGTATATGCTGATCTCCGCCGTCGCTTGATAGGCCGGACGACCGTAAAACGATTGATAGCTCAGCCAAGCCCCAATCTCGCCGTCCTCCATGCGCACGACCCAGATCGGCCGCTTCTCTGGCGAATGCGCGTCGAACCATGCCCGCTTGCTCTCCACCGTCGCCGGCTCCAAATCGGCGGTAACCATGCGGCTGGCAATGGTAGAGTTATATATCGCTACGATGCTCTCCAGGTCGGATAGCTCCGCGTCTTGAATCTGATAGGTTGGCAAGCTCATCTTCCATCTCTCCGCATTCTCTTGATATAATCCCGATAATCTTCCGGCGTATTTAAATTCATGAGGCCTTCGAGCGAATCCTGCGCATCTCCCTCGACAGCTGCGGTATGCAGCCCGCGGAGCAGCTGCATCACTCGAAAGCTTTTGCTTTCTAACGCTTCTCTCAGCTTTGCCGCCATACGAGTGTGATAGAGCGCATGAAAGGGCTGGCCCTTCACATGCACAACATCCGCCGCGCTATTGCCCGCTTCCTCGGCAAGACGCGCGAGCAGCGGCTCGGATACCGCCGGCATGTCGCAGGCAATTACGAAAACGTAGCCTTCCGGCAGCGCGGACAAGCCGGCATGCAGGCCCGCAAGAGGACCGTCGCCCGGATAGATATCCTCCACAAAGCTTAGTCTTTCCCTGCCTTCAGCTATGCTCGAGCCCGGGCTTTTGCTGCTGTCTAGCCTGTCTGCTTTCTGCACTTCCCCAGTCTTAAGCAGCGGTAGCGGCCCGTTCAGCGCTTCGCGGTACGCCGCCGCCCGCGCCGAGGAGCCCGCCGCTATCGTCACGGACTCACTGAGCGCTAGCAGCTGTCCGGCGAGCCGCGCCAGCAGCGGCTCGCCGTCAATAGGCAGCATCGCCTTATCCGTGCCCATCCGGCTGCTTCGGCCTCCCGCAAGGATCAGGCTATGAAACGGCCAGCGTCCGTCTTTCCTTCTCACTCCGGCGTCCCCCTTAGCTCCCGAGATGCGAGAGCAGCCCGCCAAGCGGGATGCTTGACGGGCTGCTGCCGTATCGTCCTTCTCGCCTACGCCTTCGAAGGGTCGAAGGAGCTCTTCAAGGATACGATACGGTTGAACGCCAGCTTCTCCGGCGTAGAATCCTTCGGATCGACATTGAAGTAGCCGTGGCGGAAGAATTGGAACTTGTCGCCGCCCGCGGCATCCTTCATATTCGGTTCAACGAAGCCGCGCTCGATCTGCAGCGAATTCGGATTAATGCGGTCCAGGAAGGAAAGCCCCTCCTCCTTCGATTCATCCAAAATAAGCGGCTCATACAGCCGGAAGTCCGCCGGTATCGCTTGCGACGCTTCCACCCAATGAATCGTGCCCTTCACCTTGCGCTCGTTAAAGCCGGTGCCGCTTTTCGTCTTCGGATCGTACGTGCAGCGCAGCTCCACGACTTCGCCGTTCTCATTCTTGATCGCTTCTTGGCACGTAATGAAGTACGCGTGCTTAAGCCGCACTTCGTTGCCCGGGAACAAGCGGAAATACTTGCTTGGCGGGTTCTCCATGAAGTCGTCCTGCTCGATATAAATCTCGCGGGAGAACGGAATTTGGCGCGTGCCCATCTCTTCGTTCTCCGAGTTGTTCTCCGCCTCGAGCATTTCAACTTGCCCTTCCGGATAGTTCGTAATGACGACCTTCAGCGGGCGAAGGACCGCCATCGTGCGCGGCGCTTTCAGCTTCAGGTCCTCCCGGATGAAATGCTCCAGATTCCTCTCGTCCACCACGCTGTTGGCTTTCGCGACGCCGATTTCGCGGCAGAAGCTGCGCAGCGCTTCCGGCGTGTAGCCTTTGCGGCGCAGGCCGCTGATCGTCGGCATGCGAGGATCGTCCCAGCCGTCGACGATTCCTTCATCCACCAGCTGCTTCAAATAGCGCTTGCTCATCACGGTATTCGTCAGATTCAGGCGCGCGAACTCGTATTGGCGAGGAGTCGAGCTCATCTCGCATTCCGCGATGGTCCAATCATAGAGCGGACGATGGTCCTCGAACTCGAGCGTGCAGATCGAGTGGGTAATGCCTTCAATCGCATCGCTGATCGGATGCGCGTAATCGTACATCGGATAGATGCACCACGCGTCGCCGGTGCGGTGATGATGCGAATGCGAGATCCGGTAGAGAACCGGGTCGCGCATCGTAATATTCGGCGAAGCCATATCGATCTTCGCGCGCAGCACGCGCTCGCCGTCTTTGAATTCGCCCGCGCGCATACGCGCGAACAAATCCAGGTTCTCTTCTACGCTCCGGTTCCGGTACGGGCTTTCTTTGCCCGGCTCCGTGAGCGTTCCTCTCGTCTCTCTCATCTGCTCGGCGGTTAAGTCGCAGACATAAGCCTTCCCTTTTTTGATCAGAAGAACGGCGCGGTTGTACATTTCCTCGAAATAATCAGACGCGAAGCGCAGCTCATCCCATTCGAAGCCCAGCCACTTCACATCCTCCTTAATCGATTCCACGTACTCCGTATCTTCCTTCACCGGGTTCGTATCGTCGAACCGCAGATTCGTTTTGCCCTTAAATTCATCCGCCAGCTCAAAGTTCAAGCAGATCGACTTCGCGTGGCCAATATGAAGATATCCGTTCGGCTCCGGAGGAAAACGGGTAATCACTTCCTGCACGCGGCCGCTCTTCAAATCTTCTACGACGATATTTTTGATAAAGTTTGAGGATGATGTCTTGTTCTCAAGCGCATTCTCCATCGCGACCCAACCTTTCCCACGGAAAATAATTATCTATTTATAATACACAAATTTTTACGAAAATACACGGGGACGCCGCACAAACGCTTGGACGAAATGCGGATTCTATACGCTTTCGTCAAAAATCCGTCCTTTTTGCCTAGTATAAAAATGAGAAAAGGATCTTTTTTATTAGAATCTTCTCACTTTCAACACGAATCTACAATTACCATTTATAGTAGTATCGTAGATGTTCAAATTAGAATGCCTAATTCCCGATCGGGAAACGGGGGAACCATTTTTGGGTGAATTGATTTCGACGATCGCGCAGCGGTCGCCTGAGAAATCATAGGGTACCTTCAACCGAACCCCACAGCTAACCTCGTCGGCACCGGAAGGAGTTTCACCAGTTGAAGAAGAAAGTTGGCTTGATCTTGGCAGGCCTTGTCCTGCTGCTCGCGTTCCAGGCTGGAAGCGTTTTCGCAAGCGCATCCAAGATGGACGCCATTATCGGTGACTTAATCGGAACAAAGTACTCGTACGGCGGCACCACGACTAAAGGCTTTGACTGCTCCGGATTTACGAGCTACGTGTTCGACAAGATGGGCATCGACCTGCCGCGCAGATCGGCAGACCAAGCAACGGTCGGTACGAAAGTCGCAAAGGCTGACCTTCAGCCGGGCGACCTGGTATTCTTCGACACAAGCGGCAAGAACAACGGCGGCATTTCGCATGTCGGCATTTATGTGGGAGACGGCAAGATCGCTCACGCTTCCACAAGCAATGGCGTAACGTATGACAAGCTCGATTCGTCCTACTACAAATCGCGTTTCGTTACAGCCCGCCGCGTAATGGATGACCAAGACATCGCAACATACACCACAGCCGTCGAGGCGAAATAGTAAGAAAAGAAGAGGTTGCCCGGTCGCAGTTAGCTGCGAGCGGACAACCTCTTCTTTTTGCTCAAGTTACCGCATACTTTCGCTTTCTCCCTACCGCAACCAGCAGCAGCAGCACGCCTACCATCATGACGACGAGTACAGCAATGAACCATAAAGTGGACTGAACCGTGTACCGGTCCATGAACCATCCGGTCAGCCTCGGGAATATCGCTCCTCCGACGCCCCCTAACGCAACAAGCAGGCTGGTCGTTCGCTCCGTCATTCCGGGAAGCAATCCGTTCGCGTACACAAGCGCGATGCCGAAGATGCCCGAGAAGCATAGGCCGCTAAGCGCGGTAAGAATAAGCAAACCGCTCTCCTGGTCGAGGATCGCCATCAGAACAAACGCCAATGCGGCTCCGCCGGCAGTCGTAACCAAATAGACGGCATGGCCCATCCGATCCGCCAATAGCCCCGCAAACAAGCGGCCGATCACCATCATCCCCCAGAACAAGCTGAGGGCGGCAGTCGCGTTCGCTTCTCCCATCCCCGTCCGCGTAATGAGAATAGAAGGCAAATAATTCGAGAAGCTCATCTCCATTCCGACATACAGCAGGAAAAATACCGCGCTTAGCGCCAAGAAAGGCAGCGCTTTGGCCGGATACCCTAACCACGAGCGCGCGCCGGCATCTCTAGCGCCGGCCGAGTTAACTAAGCCTCCGTCACGGTCTTCTGCTGCTGCGGCAGCTGTGCGGGGGCCAAGGCTATCATCCAGACTGCCGAAGGACAAGGTCAGCCATAACACAAAGGAGATGCCCGCCATCGCGGCCAGGATCGGAAAGGACAGCTGCCACACATGCTGCTGAATTAGAAACGCTGCCGCCGCGGGAATGACGAGAGCCCCGAGGCCGAAGAAGGTTTCCAATCGGCTCATCGCCGAAGCCTTGCCTTTCATCAGCTCGATGATCATGGCGCCGACGACCGCTTCCGTCATGCCGAAGCCGATTCCAGCCAGCGGAGCGACAGTCAGCATAAGGCCCCAAGGCAGGAGCAGGCTGTAAGCCGCCTCGCTTACCGTCAATACCCCCATCGCGATAAGCACCGCCCCGCGCTTCCCGACCTTGGCCGTCAAAGCGGGAGCGAACAGCGTACCGACGAGAAATCCGAGAAATTGATTCATAATCCACTGTCCGCCTGCTTGGTAGGACATACCGTAATGATCAATGAGCTGTTCCAACACGGAACCGCCTATGACATGCGCGATCCCGATCACAAGATAAGAATAGCATCCCAGCCATAAGAGCCTATTCATGACAATCGATTCCCCTTATTCTGCACGCCCCGCGACGTTCTTCTGCTATAATTCAGGTATGACGAACCAACATAACTTCTCCTATTATAAAACAAAAAAGCGGCCAATGACCATCAAGCCTTTGACCCAGGAGCTTGCAAGCGAGCTTTGCCTCTGGCGCTATACGCCTCCATACGATGTCTATAATTGGCCTGCATGGGAGGACATGCAGAAGGACGGGTTCGAATTCGGCGACCCTGTCCTGCGCGACCGGCAATATTCGGCGGTCCTCGATTCAGACGGCTCGCTTATCGGCTTTGCTCAATTTTTCCCGCTTGGCGCGAGCGTTGTCCGGCTTGGACTTGGTCTAAGGCCTGATCTATGCGGCCGGAAGCTTGGCCCTCTCTTCGTCAGCGTCATTACGGAAGAAGCGCTGAGAAGATCGCCGGGCTGTGAAGTGGACCTTGAGGTTTACACCTGGAACACTCGGGCCATCCGCACCTATGAGAAAGCGGGCTTCCGCATCGAGGATACGTATAGGAGACCGACATCTCACGGATTAAAAGAGGTTCACTGCATGGTATACGACCGGGCGCAAGCATTCAAATGGTAAAGGCAACAAGGGCTGCTGCTTAAACAGCAGATTCGCTTGTTGCCTTCCTTTTTGCGCTCTTTCTAGATCAGCCGGATTATACGGATCACATTGTCGCCCTGCGAAACCTCAATTACATGGTGCTTGCTGTTATGCGTAATGACGCTGTCGCCGACTTCAATAACGGGGCGCTCCCCGAGTCCGTAGAACACATCGTCCGCCAGCGCCTCCATCACCTCGTGCCGCTCCTCCGTCCCGAGCCCCTCCCATTCCTCCGGCTCCATCTCGAAGAACGAATAGCTCCCTTCGATTTCGCCTACCGCATCCGTCAATTCCTTCAAAATATCCGCGTATTCGCGCGCATGCCGTACTCCCATTATTCTACACAGCTCCTTAAAATTATTGTTCGTCTGTCGATTACTATAATTTCAGAATACCCTTTTGACGATATAAATAGAAGTAGATTCGAAAACATACTGGACGGGGTGTAAGATGAAGAACTCAACTATTATCGGTATTATTGTAGGACTTGTCGCGGTGCTTGGCGGAATGGTGCTGAAAGGCGCCCATCTATCCTCCTTGCTGAATCCCGCTGCTTATATGATTATTTTGGTCGGTACGGCCGCTGCTGTCCTGATCGCCTTCCCGATGGGCGAGCTGAAAAAGCTGGGCAAGCTGTTCAAAATTATATTTACGGAGCAGAAGCTCCCATCGCGCGAAGAGCTGATTACCCGGTTTATGGAATGGGCTTCCATCACCCGCCGCGAAGGCCTGCTCGCTCTGGAAGCGAAGGTCGACGAAATCGAAGACGATTTCCTTCGCAACGGTATGCGTATGATCATTGACGGCAACGACCAGGATCTCGTTCGCGACGTATTGTTGGAAGACATCGCTGCAACGGAGGACCGTCACAAAGCCGGCGCGCTCATCTTCACGCAAGCGGGCACCTACGCCCCTACGCTTGGGGTACTCGGCGCGGTTGTCGGACTTGTTGCCGCCCTGTCTGATATGAGCGAGATGGAGAAGCTGGCGCATGCGATCGCAGGCGCGTTCATTGCAACCCTGCTCGGTATATTCACAGGTTATGTATTGTGGCACCCAATGGCTAACAGGCTGAAACGCATTTCCAAGCAAGAGATTCAAATCCGTCTGATGATGCTGGAAGGATTGCTCTCCATTCAATCCGGCGTATCCACGATCGCGATCAGCCAGAAGCTGTCTGTCTTCCTGACGCCTACAGAACGGAAAAAGATGAGCGAGAAGGAGGCAAGCGCCGATGAGCAAAAAGCGTAAGCACGACGACCATGAAGAACACGTTGACGAGTCCTGGCTTATCCCTTATGCCGACTTGTTAACCTTGCTGCTCGCGCTCTTCATCGTGCTCTATGCCATGAACTCCGTCGACTTGAAGAAATTCGAGCAGATGTCCCAAGCCTTCAGCATCGCGTTCAACAACAGCGGCGCAGGCATTCTCGATTTCCCATCCGCAGTAGAGAATGGAACGGATCCGAAGAAAAACGACTCCAACTCGGATGATAAGGACAATACGAAAGAAAGCCAGCGGCAGGACGAAGAGGATAAGACGAACAACCCGGAGTCAGACGCCTCCCTGCAAGAGCTGATTAAGAAAGAACAAGCCGAGCTTGAGGATTTGAAGAAAAAAATCGATGACTATATCGAGCAAAACGGCCTGTCCACTCAGCTGGACACCGAGCTTAACATGTCGCAGCTGCTGATTACGATTAGCGACAACGCGCTGTTCTCGCCGGGACAAGCTACCGTTAAGCCGGAGTCGAAGGATTTGGCCGTAGCGATCGCCAAGATGCTGCAGCAATATCCGAATTACGATATTATCGTGTCCGGCCATACCGACAACACTCCGGTTGACCGTTCGGAATTCAAATCCAACTGGGATCTCAGCTCCACTCGCGCGATTCGGTTCATGGACATTATGCTCGAGAACAAAAACCTGGATCCGAGGCGGTTCAGCGCCATCGGGTACGGCGAGTATCAACCGGTCGCCGATAACTCAACAGTGGAAGGCAAAGCGAAGAACCGCCGCGTTGAAGTCTCGATTCTCCACACCTATGTGGATGCGACAAACCCTCAGAAGCTGAACGTTCAATAGTCCGATCACGAAAAAACCTCCATCCCGACAAATGCGGGAATGGAGGTTCTTTTTTTCGCCTGCTAGGGCACGCCCTTATTGCGGTGTATAGCGGAGAATCGCGAACAGCTCGCGGCGCTCGTCTTCCGTCAGATCGCGCCACTTCCCGGTCGGCAGCTCGCCCAGGCGGATGTTCATAATCCGAACCCGCTTCAGCTTGCGGACATGGTATCCGAACGCTTCGCACATTCTCCGAATTTGGCGGTTCCGCCCCTCGGTCAAAATAATTCGGAAGGTCCGTTCGGCCACGCGTGTTACCTTACATGGGAGCGTTAAGCTTCCAAGCACTTTGACGCCTTCCGACATGCCTTTCACAAACGCATCGTTAATCGGTTTATCGACCGTGACGATATACTCCTTCTCATGCTTTCCCTCGGAACGCAGGATGGGATTCACGACATCTCCGTCATTCGTAAGCAGGATCAGCCCCTCGGAATCCTTATCCAAGCGTCCGATCGGAAAGATCCGCTCGGCATGGTCGACAAAGTCGACGATATTCCCTTTTATATGCTGCTCTGTCGTGCTCGTAATGCCTACCGGTTTGTTCAGGGCGATATAGACATGGCGCTTATGCGCGCCGATCCGCCGGCCCCCAATACGAACATCGTCGCCGATTTCCGCTTGGCTTCCAAGCTCCGCCACGACGCCGTTAATCGTAACTTTACCGCTCTCCACCAGCTTGTCCGCTTCTCTTCTCGAGCAGTAGCCTGTCTCGCTAATAAACTTATTAATTCTCACTGCTGACTCACCTCATTGTAGCGTATCCTACACTAAAGCGAGACGTTGCGCAACCGCTTGGCCAGAGCCGCGATCTCATCCGAAGGAATGATGAGCGGCGCGTCTTCGCGAGACATCGCCGCGACCAGCATCGCCTCCGCGATCTGCTTGGCCGAAATCGGCTTATACTTGCGCATCGGGCCCTGGAATAGAAACGGCAGCCATCGCGCCAGCTTGGCCGCAAGCTCCTCGCCGAACCTGTGCTCCTGACGGTTTCCTATGATAAGGGACGGCCTGAAGAAGTGAAGCCGTTTCAATGACAGCGCCTGCAAATCCCGTTCAAGCCTTCCCTTCACTTGGCTGTAGAAAAAAATCGATTTCTCGTCCGCTCCCATAGCCGACACGACAAGCATACGCTCCGTTCCATAACGCTTAGCTAACCGGCCCAGCGTCATCGGATAGCCGTAATCCACACGTTCAAACTGCTCCTTCGAGCCAGCCTTTCTCCTCGTCGTACCTAATGCGCAATAGAGATCGGCGCCTTCGAACTTATCGGCAGGCACCTTCTCGAGTTCATCATAATCGATAACGAGCTGCTCAAGACGCGGATGAGCCATATTCATTCGCTTCCGCACCAGCACCGTAATTTTTTTGTACGTTCGACGCTCCAAAAGCAGCTTTACAAGCTCGCTTCCGACAAGCCCCGTCGCCCCAGCAATTAACGCTGTCCGTTCCAAAACAGACTCCCCCTGCGCAATGATTTCTATGCTTCTTGCTTTGCCAAGCTTTCACCAACATTCAAAGCCGGGAGCGTCAGCTTCACGGATGTTCCGACATTCACCTGGCTTTGAATATCGAGCGTTCCCTGATGGCTGTTAATAATGCGCTGACTGACCATAATGCCTAGTCCTGTGCCTGTCTCCTTGCCTGTGAAGAAAGGATCGCCGATTTTCGAGATCATTTCTTCCGGAATCCCAACCCCCTCGTCTGTAATCGATATGGCAATGCTGCCGCCTTTCTTTTGAATCGAAATATGGATCGGCCCGCCTCCAGGCATGGCCTCGATTGCGTTCTTGAGCAGATTAATGAATACTTGCTTGAGCTGATTCTCCTCGCAGGAGATCAAGCACTGTTCTTCCGTAATGACCGTGCGGAACACAATATTGTGCAGATGCGCTTCGCTGTCGAGGAACAGCAGCACATCCTGCAGCACGTCCCGGACATCTTTGGTCACAAATTTGGTCGCCTGCGGCTTCGCCAGAATGAGAAACTCGCCGACGATGAGGTTAATGCGGTCGAGCTCCGACAGCATTAAGGTGACGTGGGAAAGGTTAAGCGACTTGCTCTGCAGCTGCAGCTGCAGAAAGCCCCGCAGCGTTGTAAGCGGATTGCGGATCTCATGCGCGACGCCTGCCGCGAGCTGACCGACGGTCGTAAGCTTCTCCGAGCGGCGAAGCAGCTCCTCCATCCGATTGCGGCTGCGCATATCTCTGCAAATACTTGCAAAGGCGCGAATCGAGCCGTCGGAGTCGCGAATCGGAGACACCGTGACGCTGACCGGTATCATCTCGCCCGTCCGCGTGACGCGCATCGTCTCTTGCGCGGGAAGATTTTTGCCCGCGAGCAGCAGGCCGATCATTTGGCGATTCTCCATCCGATGCGATTCCGGAACGGTCGGATACCTCATGCCGAGCACCTCCGACTCCTCGTAGCCGAACAGCTGCTCGAAAGCGCGGTTCACCTGAATGACTTTGCCGTCCAGATCCATGAGATGGATCGCGTCATTCGAGTGATTAATGAACGACTCCAAATGCTCCTTCATTCTTCGGTTTTCTTCGAAAGCTTTTCGAAGCTTGTCCATATAAATGCTCAGATTCTGGGACATCGCGTTGATCTTCAAAGCCAGAAGGCCGAATTCGTCCTTGCGTTTAATTTGAATCGGCTTATGAAAACGGACGGACGATACCTCATTCACCTTCCATAGGATATCCTTCAGCGGGCGAATCATGAAACCGACGAACCAATAGAGCACAACCATCATGACAAGAAGAAAGATACCGGTATACAAAAGCGTATAATCCTGCTTCATATCGACTAAGGTTGTAATACTGGACCGGTCATACACCATACTTATTACGTAATCGCCAAGCTGGTCGCTCGCGTAATAGCTCCTTAAGAGCTTCTCGCCGTCCCTGTTGAAGTTCCGAAGCGCAAATTCGCCGGAATCCATCGCTTGCACATTTGCCGGATCGTTGTTAGCATCAGAATAGGTGTAGGTGCCGTATACGACCATCAAATTGTTTTTCTGAAAGACGGTAATTTCTTTAATGTAAGGATTAACCGTCTGCAGCAAATCGAGCAGAAAAACAGGGTCCGCTGAATCGGCGTTATTCTGTTTGGATGTTTCTTCATAGTCCTTTATAAACTCTGCCGCTTGGATGGAGGTATGCTCCATCGAATCCTTCATCAGATCCTTGATTCCGTTCACCATCGAATATTCGCTGAACAGGTGATAGAGAATGATGACGGAAAATAACACAAGCGTTATCGCTAGCGACAGCTTAGTCTTGATCGACAATGAACGACACATCCTTCCTGAGATGATCGGAAAGCATTAGTTCCAATTCACTATTCACACTTCATGCACAAAATCAACAGAAGTTATGCACAGCAGTGGATGGATTGTGGGTAAGTTTGTGTATATATGTTAAGTTATCCACAATGTTATCAACAGTATGTTAACATCGGAATAGATGTTCGTTGTATAAGCACTTGTTCCCTATCCCTATATCCCCAAGGAGACGAACGCAAGATGAGAAGAGAAGAAGAAGACCAGCGCTGGATGCTCGAGGCGATCGCGGAAGCCGAGAAAGCCGAAAGCATCGGCGAAGTGCCGATCGGAGCCGTGATCGTCCGCGACGGCGAAATCATTGGCCGCGGCCACAATTTGCGGGAGACCAAGCATGATCCCACCGCTCACGCCGAGCTTGTGGCGATTCGAGACGCCTGCGACCGGATCGGAGCCTGGCGGCTGCTGGACTGTACGCTGTATGTAACGCTGGAGCCTTGTCCGATGTGCGCCGGCGCGATTGTGCAATCCCGCGTGAAACGGGTCGTCTACGGCACGCCCGACCCGAAGGCCGGCTGCGCAGGCACGCTTATGAACCTACTACAAGAGCCCCGTTTCAATCACGAAACGGAGCTCACAAGCGGCATCCTGCAGACGGATTGCGCATTGCTGCTCACCCGATTCTTTCGTAGGCTGCGTGGTCGTTAGACGCTATTTATTGTTTGTCCCGGTGTAATGATGACATCACGAATTCGTTACGTTGAATATGCTGAAGCGCAACAATTAATTGATCAGCTTCCTCACTAATAGCCAAGACTGCAGGGTCCGTCAGACTGCCCCTGGCCTCGGCGGTTTCGTGCAGCTTTTGCCGAAGCGATTGCAACTGTCTGAGCAGGTGTTTTTTATCCATAATCGCTTCGAGGCACACTCCTTATCTAGTAATCATGCGGTAATAGTACCATTATACTCGGTACTTTCCGAAGTGTTTGTAAAATCTTGTCGATGAATGGCTACAATTTTCAGGCACCATTCGACAAATAAAGGTTATTTATTCCATTTTATAGTACCATTTTCCTAGGGCGTTCTTTCGCTCATTATCACCGTTCGTGTAATTGTAATATAAGAAGCGATACAGTAAAATTGGTTTCATACCCCGATAGAATGGCGGGATAACTCTTATGGGTCATAAAGCGGTCATTCTTGGATGCAATTATTATATCGGTCTTAGCGCTATTCGCTGCCTGGGCAAGTACGGCATACATACCGTAGCTATCGATCATTCGGCCAACCGCGCCTACGGCGCCGCATCGAAATTTACGTCCGAGCGTCTCATCGCTCCCCACTACAAAGAAGACAAGGATGCGTTCATCGCGTTCCTGAAGGAATATGGCAGGCAGCAGGAGGTCCCTCCCGTTCTTATTCCTTGCCATGATTCGTACGTAGAGGTCATCGACGAGCATCTCGAGGAGCTGCGCGAGCTGTATCTAATCCCGCAGACCAAACAAGGCTTATACACGGAAGTCATGAACAAGGAGTCGCTGCACCGGCTGGCAGCCCGGCATGGGGTGAAAGTGCCGGAGACCGTTCGCCCTGGCGATGACGGCTACCTGGACAGGGTTGAGAAGGAGCTTAAGTATCCCTGCGTCGTAAAGCCGACCGATTCACCGTCATTTGTGGCCGTGTTTCGCCGAAAGCTATTTATAGCGCATAACCGCCAGGAGCTGCTGGAAGCGATTGAGAAAGCGAAGCATGCCGGGCTCGACATTATCATTCAACGAATTATTCCCGGCTTTGATGATCATATGTATACTTTTGACGCGTACTTGAATCAGAATTCGACAGTAACGCACTGGGTTTCCTGCCAGAAATTTAGACAATTCCCGATTAACTTCGGCGCATCGGTCTATACGGGGCAGCTTTACGTGCCGGAGCTTCTGGAAATCGGAGGCGCGTTCCTTGAGAAGATCGGGTGGAAGGGCTTTGCCGAAATCGAGTTTAAGAAGGATGCGGATACCGGCGAGTTCTACCTGATTGAAGTGAATGTCCGGATCACGAACCTAAATGAGCTGCTTCGCAAAGTCGGCATCAACTTCCCCTACGTCACGTACCGGGAGCTTACCGGCTCTCCGCTCGAACCGCACGCCGTAACGCAGAACACAAACCGGGTCTTTTGGTATTGCTACGAAGATATGCTGGCCATACGCGACTACATCAGGACGAAGCAGTTGACCGCGTGGCAGGTGCTTCGCTCCTTGTTGAAACCGAAAGCTTACGCCATATGGGCCTGGAATGATCCAAAGCCCGCTCTTGCGTTCGCTTCCGTCATCGCGAGCAAACTATGGAGCAAGCTACGGAGAAAATAGTTTTCTATAGGATTGGAGCGAAAAACATGCTGCTGGCTGACTTAGTGAAAGAGCTTGATTACAATGCCCTGCAGGGTGATCTACATATTGAGATTTCAGATATCGCGTTTGATTCGAGGGAAGTGACGAAGGGAAGTCTTTTTGTCGCGATCTCGGGCTTCACCGTGGACGGCCATCGTTATATCGATAAAGCGATCGAGCTTGGCGCTTCGGCAGTCTTGGTCGAAAAGGACGTAACGGCAGACCCTTCGGTTACCGTGCTCAAGACATCCGATACCCGCCAAGCATTAGCGCAAGTGTCGGCGCGCTTCTATGGCAACCCTTCCGAGAAGCTGAATCTAATCGGCATTACCGGGACCAACGGGAAAACGTCGACGACTTATTTCATCAAATCGATATTGGAGCATGCGCAGCATTCGGTCGGCGTGATCGGCACGATCGGGGCGATGATCGGCAACGAGCCGCTGCAGACGAAGTCGACAACGCCGACGACGCCGGAATCGCTGCACCTTCAGCATATGTTCGCCGATATGGTCGCAAGCGGCGTACAGGACTGCGTCATGGAGGTATCCTCCCATGCGCTCAGCCTTCATCGCGCCGATGCGACCCGCTTCCGGATCGGCGTCTTTACGAATCTGACGCCTGACCATCTGGAATTGCATAAGACGATGGAGGAATATTTCGAAGCGAAGGCAATGCTGTTCGATCTGACGAGCGATTACAACATCATTAACGCGGACAATGATTTCGGCCGCAAGCTGATCGATAAAGTAAGGGATAAGGAAGCAAAGCTGCTCACGTACGGCATCGAGGAAGACGCCGATATCCGCGCGTCGGATATCCGCTACGAGGCGGACTATACCACCTATGTCGCGCATACGCCGGAAGGCAGCATCGAAGTGAAAGTCAATCTCCCCGGCTTGATCTATGTCTATAATAGCTTGGCCGCTATCGCTTGCGCGTACTGCAGCGGGATAAGCCTTGAGCTGGCGGCCGCCGGCATTCGCGCGGTCGAGCGCATTAAGGGCAGACTCGAGGTCGCCTACCAGGATAAAGACCTTAAAATCGTAATCGATTTCGCGCATACGGAGGACAGTCTCGAGAAGGCGTTAACGACGCTGCGGCCGTTCACCAAAGGCCGGCTCCTTCTCGTCTTTGGCGTCTACGCGGCGCCGGGCGCGCTTGGCAGCGGCAAGCGGGAAGCGATGGGCAAGATCGCGGCGGAATACGCCGACTTCTCGATCGTGACGTCGGACAATCCGAAGGATCAAGACCCGGACGCCATTGTCGAGGAAGTGTGCGCGGCTGTGGAAGCCGGCGGAGGCCGCTACCGCGGTATTGTAGACCGCAGGGAAGCCATAGAATTCGCGATCAACATGAGCGAGAAGGACGACGTTATTCTCATCGCCGGCAAAGGCCATGAGACTACGCAGGTTATCGGCAAGAAGGAAATTCCGTTCAACGAATCGGAGATCGTGGCCGAGATTATGGCCGGGCGCAATACTAATTTTACATCAAAGAAGGTTTGACCATGGATCAG
The DNA here is from genome assembly GCF_003583765.1 of Paenibacillus nanensis. Lineage (GTDB taxonomy): Bacteria > Bacillota > Bacilli > Paenibacillales > Paenibacillaceae > Pristimantibacillus > Pristimantibacillus nanensis. The sequence continues at coordinate 48,670 of NZ_QXQA01000012.1, read as the reverse complement.
AAAAGCTTAGGCGTCATCGGCGGCATGGGTCCCAAAGCAACGGCCGTCTTTTTCGATAAAGTCATCGAAAATACGGTTGCCCAGCGCGATCAGGAGCATGTCGACATGATCATCTTAAATCATGCGACGATCCCGGATCGTACGACGGTTATTCTCGAGGGTACGGAGGAGCGCTTCCTTAACGCGGTAGCGCGCGACCTCAAGCTGCTTGAGAATGCCGGCGTGGCGCATATCGCCATCCCTTGCAACACCTCCCACTATTTCTATGAGGAGATGCAAGCGATGACCTCCGTGCCGATCATTAATATGGTGGACGAGACTGTACGGATGATTCATGACCGTTATGGCTCCGGCATTAAGGTAGGCGTGCTTGCCACCTCCGGCACGATGAAGAGCGGCGTCTACGCCCGGGCATGCGAGCGTTACGGCCTCGAGCATTACGCGCCGGATGAAGCGATGCAGGAGCAGGTGATGAAAATCATCTATTCCAATGTCAAAAGGGATATGGATTTCTCGCCGGATGAGCTGCAAGCGCTCATCTATGAGCTGAAGGAGCACCACGGCTGCGAATGCGTCATTCTGGCCTGCACGGAGCTATCCTGCATCCAGCTTGGACCGAAGTTTGAGAGCAGCGTCGTCGATGCGATGCAGGTGCTTGTGGAGCGCTCGATCACGCTGTCTGGACGGACGCCGAAGAGCAGGCAATAGCGAGCGAGGGGCTGCCAGGCTGCCTCTTACTGACGCTTTACTGTGTTTTCCACCTTTGCAGGTTTCGTTACGCGTCAGGTCGTCGCTCTAATGGCGTTTTCCACCACTACAGGTGCTGATACGCGTCAGACCGTCCCTCTAGTGGTGCTTTTCACCACTGCAGGTGCAGTTACGCGTCAGACCGTCCCTTTAGTGGTGCTTTTCACCACTACAGGTGCAGGTACGCGTCGGGGCCTCCCTCTAATGGTGTTTTCCACCACTACAGGTGCTGATACGCGTCAGACCGTCCCTCTAGTGGCGTTTTCCACCACTACAGGTGCTGGTACGCGTCGGGGCGTCCCTCTAATGGTGTTTTCCACCACTACAGGTGCAGGTACGCGTCGGGGCGTCCCTCTAATGGTGTTTTCCACCACTACAGGTGCTGATACGCGTCAGACCGTCCCTCTAGCGGCGTTTTCCACCACTACAGGTGCTGATACGCGTCAGACCGTCCCTCTAGTGCTGTTTTCCACCACTACAGGTGCTGATACGCGTCAGACCTTCCCTCTAGCGGGCGTTTTCCACCACTACAGGTGCTGATACGCGTCAGACGGTCCCTCTAGTGGCGTTTTCCGCCACTACAGGTGCTGATACGCATCAGGTCGTTCCTCTAGCGGCGTTTTCCACCACTACAGGTGCTGATACGTATCAGACCGTCCCTCTAGCGGCGTTTTCCACCACTACAGGTGCTGATACGCGTCAGGCCGTCCCTCTAGTGGCGTTTTCCACCACTACAGGTGCTGATACGCTTCGGGTCATCCCTCTAATGGTGCTTTTCACCACTACAGGTGCTAATACGCGTCAGACCGTCCCCCTAGTGGCGTTTTCCACCACTACAGGTGCAGAGCGCAGGCCGGCAATAAAGCCGAAGCCCCTTACTACAGCAGCCGACTTTTAGCCTAACATAAAAACCTCCGCCGATACGCAGTCTTTGCGCATTCGCGGAGGTTTTAGCTCTATTCATATTTATCGAATAACGAGTGCATGAGTGCCCAAAGCGTCATAAGAGGCGAAGAATTGATCCGCGTCATACGTCACTTGGCCTTGCAGCGGATTCATGACATGAACGCGGTTGTTGCTTGCCGAATAGCCGTTCAGCACGACGCAGTGCAGGTTGACCGGCGCTTTGAAGAGCTCGCCCGTCGTGTTCAAGTACCAGGAAGAGGTCACTTTCGGCGGGGACAGGTCCAGTGTCACCCAAATGACAACAGGGCGGCCCTGCTTCAGCTCCTCATAGATTTGCTCGCGCGTGCTGCCCGTCAGGTCGACCGGCTCATAGTCGCCGCCGAACTCGGTGAACACCGTATTCGCCGCTTCAATAATCGGCGGCGCGTAAGAGAACCACGCGATCTGGTCGCGGGGGTTGCCTGCGTAGGCTTTGTTCGGATCGGCGCCGTACAGCTTGCCGTCCTTGCGATAAAACGGCTCCTGCGGCAAGTAGTTGTCCGCCATCACTTCTTTGGACAAGTCATAGCCGAGACCGTTCAGCACACTGGTCAGCGACGTAATCTCGCAGCCGTTCGGAAGCTCCGGCTTCTGCATGACAAGCGGCACATCAATATAGACCTCCGTCATATCGAGCTGGCCGTCCGCCGTCCACTCATAGCCTTTGACAAAGGCCGGGATTTCGCTTACGAATGCGGCTTCTTGATGGTCCGCATTCAGCGCGACGCTCATCGGCTGCACCTTCAATTCGAACGGAGTCATAATTTTGTTCATTTTCACAAGATACGTGCCGCCTTGATCCAGCTTGGATGAAACGGCCTTGCCGTCCGCCCCGGTTGTGACGGTCTCGATCGTCTGGTTCGACCCTGCATCGACAATCGCAAATTCCGTCCCTGGAATCGGCTGCTGCGAAACGCTATCGGTATGAATAATCGTAATAATACCTTGTTCAACTTTTTTAACGTTCTCAGGCGTTTTTTCCGGCTGCTGACTGTTGCTGCTTCCCGTCTGTCCCGCTTCGCCGCCGCCAAACTCGAGCTCGCCCCGCGCCATCAGGACGACAACTACAATTACGCCGGCGAACAGAGCAAGCGTTATTAACCTTTTCAACTGTCGGTACCTCCATGCTTATTACTGGTTCACAAACTTCTGATACGCTTCTTCATCGAAAACACGGTCAATCTCGCCAATGTATTCCGTATAGCGGTCCGGATGGCAGAAGCCCTCTTTGAACTTATACAGCCCATCCGATGCGTCCAGCTTGAACACGCCGCCGAAGTCGTAGCGGTTCTTGCCCTGCTCTAGCGCCCACTTGATCATTTCCCACTGCAGCAAGTGCGGGGCCATCAAATTGCGCTTCTCGTTGCCGCTGGCGCCGTAAATATACCACGTCTTATCCCCATAACTGATAGCGACCGCCGCGGCGATCGTATCGCCTTCATGCTCCGCGATATAGATGCGCGTGTAGTCGCGGTAAGCCTCCAGCATTCTCGCGAAATAAGGATACGGCCGGTACGAAATGCCGTGTCGGTTGCTCATCACCACATATAATTGATGGAAAAGCTCCAGATCGGACGACTCTTGGCTGTATCGAGTGGTAACGCCTTTCCGTTCCGAGAGCCGGATATTGTATCTGGTTTTATGATGAAAACCGTCCAGCAGCTCCTGCTCTGTCTTCCCCTTCAAATCGAGCACCATGTTGAACCGAGGCTGCGTCGTATCCTTCGACGATACGTTGCGGTTGCGCAGCACGTAGCCGAGCTCCGCATATTGCTTATGCAGCTCTTCGTCAAATGGCGTCTCCGGGTCGATCCGAAGCACGAACGCCCCATAATCCCGTGCCGCGGCCTCCGCCTCTTTCATTAGCCGGTCGACCAGCGCCACATCGGTTGGATCGCAGACGGGACCTTTGCAGCAGTAAGCCAGCTTCTGCTCGCCGACGGCGTTCACCATCAACACCGACATGGCCGCGATGATCTCGCCCGCCTCCTCCAAATAAACGTACAGCGGAATCCAGTTGCTCTTCACCTCGGACCATCCCGTGTCCTGTGTCGTTGTCGCGTAAGGAGACGTGCGGATGAAGCGCTGATAACGCTCGTACTCCGCTTTATTCGTGATGTCTACGATGGGCATTAGAGATTTCCTTTCTGTTCGTAAAATTGTTTGTACCGGTCCTCATATTGCTTGTAATATTTACGGACATGCCACCAGCGCTTGATCGCCTTATCCGCATCGTATTGCAGCGTCATGCAGTACTTCTTCTCCTTGATGAGCTTCTTCATATAACGGACCGCTTCCTTGTCCTCGGTGTACGTCAGCGCCACTTCCTTCGGCACACCCAGCCACAGATGCTCCGTCTTCGCATAAACGACCGGCTCATGCTTACCGTATACGAGATTTTCTACAATAAACTTCGCCAGGTTGTAGCCGCTGCCCGTCGTGAAGAAGCTGCTTCGTCCTTGACGCAGGTTGATTTCGAAAATTTTATACTTGCCGTCCCGCGCGTCATACTTCATATCGAAGTTGGCAAGCCCCGTGTAGCCCAGCGCCTCCAGGAACTGCTGATACTGCTTGTAAATCTCTTCGTTGTATTCGTTCACGATCGCGACGTAGTTGCCGACAAGAGAAGGCGTGCAATCCTCGAGCAGCGGTCTGCCAAGACACATGAGCCGAACCTTGCCGTTCTGGTCGGAGTAAGCGTTCAGCACGCGCATATTCGAGTCGTCGCCGGGAATGAAATCCTGCACGATCATTTTACCGGTGTAAGTCGATCCGTAGATTGCCTTCAGCGTCCGCTCCAGCTCCGCCTGTTCTTTAATAATGTACGCCTTCTTCTTGCCTTCGAAAGAAGCTTCCAGGTAAGCGATGCTGTCCGCCGGCTTCAGCGCAACCGGAAATCCGAACGGAAGCTGCGGGGACTCGTAATTGTCTTTCGTCACGATATACGTCGCCGGAAAATCCAGCCCGTGCTTCTCGCACAACGCATAGAACCGATCCTTATACAGCAGCTCATCGATCCATTTCTCCGCCACGAAAGGCAGCTCGTAATAAGGCGCCAGCTTATCCTGGTTGCGGATAACAAGCTCCGCGTAGCTGTCGCTGCTCGCGACCAGCACCAGCTTGTCCGCCTCTTCCTTCAGCTCCCGGGCAAAAGCGATCATCTCATCCGCAAAGACAGCCGGATCGTCGAGATTCTCGACAACCTTGATCGTCGTAATGTCGGAGTAATTCGTCATGAACAGCTTGCCCTTGCCGATGCAGCGGCTTGTTACGCCGTAAGCCATATGGAAGGAACGCGCCATGCCGTACGCGTTAATGTCGGTGCCTAATATAACCGGAATGAAATCCTGCTTTGCCACGAGAACATCGATCTCCTTTTAACGTAGAACTCCTATTTAAGCATCAATAAAAAATCGTTTATACCATACTAAGAAGACATAGGTCGTCCAGATATAACGCGCGCGGTTCTTCCGGCCATGGAAGTGCTCATCGAGATAGCCGATAAGAATATCCGTGTTGAAGAAGGCTTTCGCATAGTCCGACGAAAACGTCTTCTTCACGCGGTTATAATAGCGCTCCTCGCGCAGCCAGTGGCGGACCGGCACCGGGAAGCCCAGCTTTGGCCGGTTCGCCCATTCCTCCGGCAGGTCCTTGAGCGCCGCCTGACGCAGCGCGTATTTCGTGTCAATCGCGTTCACCCGGTAGCGAGACGGCAGCTTCTTCCCGAGCTCCATGACCCGCTTGTCCAGAAACGGCACGCGCAGCTCGATCGAATGCGCCATGCTCATTTTGTCCGCTTTCAGCAAAATATCGCCCGGCAGCCACAAATGAAGGTCAAGGTGCTGCATTTTGGTCACGTCGTCGGCGCCCTTCACCCGGTCATACACCTTGCCGGTGATGCTGTAGACGGAAGGGCCTTTGCGATATTCCGGCTTCAGCACGCCAAGCGCGTCCTCTTCGCTGAAAATAACCGCTTCGCCGATGAAGCGCTCCTCGACCTTTTGGCCGCCTTTAATGAGGAACTCCGTCACCCGGTTTTTCGGCAGCCTTTTGGCGATGTGATGAGCGGTACGCCGGATGCCGTACGGCAGCTTCTCGTATTTCTCCATCTTCGGCGAGTTCTGATACCACGGGTATCCGCCAAAAATTTCGTCTGCGCCTTCACCCGACAGGACAACCGTCACGTCCTTGCGCGCAAGCTCTGCCAGGAAGTAGAGCGGCAAAGACGACAGGTTCGAATGCGGCTCGTCCATATGATATTGGATCGTCGGGAGGGCGTCGAAGCACTCCTCGGCCGTTACCATTTTGCGCTCGTTCTGGACGTTCAGCTGCTCCGACAGCTCCTTCGCCAGGTTCGTCTCGTTGAACATCGCCTCGTAATCGGCAAAGCCGACCGAAAACGACTTGTTCGGGCGAAGCAGCGCCGTAATATAACTGGAATCGATGCCGCCGGAGAGGAAGGAGCCGACCTTCACATCGCTAATCTTATGAGCCGCGACCGATTCCTTCATCGTCTCTTGGATTTGCTTCACGTAATGCTCAAGCGTATTCTCCTCTTCTTGGAACGACTTGTCCCAGTAAGGATGAACGCTGACCGAACCATTGTGAACCATCATAAAATGCGCCGGCGGCAGCTTGTACACGCCTTTGAAAAACGTCTCGTCCATCGCCGAATACTGGAACGTCAAATATGGCCGCAGCGCGTCCTTATTCAGCTCCTTCACGAACGAAGGATGCGGCAGGAACGACTTGATCTCCGATCCGAACAGGAAGGTGCCGTCCGCCGTATTGCGCGTGTAGTACAACGGTTTAATCCCGAAAATATCGCGCGCGATAAACGCCATGTTGCTCCTCTTATCCCAGATGCAGAACGCGAACATCCCCCGAAGCTTCTGCAGAACGCCGGTGCCGTAGGCCAGGTAGCCGTATATAATGACTTCGCTGTCCGACGATGTGCGGAAGGTGTAGCCCATCTCCTTCAGTTCCCCGCGCAGCTCCTGGAAGTTGTAAATTTCGCCGTTGAAGACAAGCACGATGTTGCCGTCTTCGCTATATAAAGGTTGATTCGCCGCCGTCGACAGGTCGATGATGCTGAGCCTGCGGAAGCCGAGCACGGCCTGCTCGTCCTCATGCACACCCCCGCTGTCAGGACCGCGATGAATGATCGTTTGAAGCATATGGTCAATCGTTGCCTGATGGTCAATCGCTTTCGTGCCTTTTAAATATCCAACAAAACCACACATAGAAGCTCACCTCGATTTCATACAATCGCACTCTATACATGATACCTTTATGCGGTGCGGTTGTCGACTTTTGCGGGCTAAGTTAAGCATAAAGACCGACCTGAGCAAAAAAGCTCGGATCGGCCTTTATATAAAGAACTAAGGACTTTCAGGCTGCCATGTGTTCCCTGGTACATAGCCATCCGCTACATGCTCTGCATCAAATGTGACAGGTACGAACACATAACCTATAACCTCGTAGTTTTCATCAAAGAATATATAGTAAACGATTTGATCATTTACCGTTTTAGGTCCCGAATCATTCTGGTAGGAGTAGGATCCTCCCATTTCTATTCTTCCGGAAGAATGATGGAATTCATTAATAGAACTTAAAATAGGAGCGGAAATCCCCTCAGGCACGACACCCGTTTTTATATCCTCCAGAGTAAATGCTGGACGCGGAACAGAACGAGGCGCATATAGCCATTCCACACTACTCATGTAATATTTTACGTTGGGCAGTTCCTGATACAACTTATCAAAATCAATGTACGTTTTCGTGGCGCTTCTTAACGGCTCCGACAAAAACGGCAATTCATGCACGAGATCAATTAACTCCTGCTTTGTAGCGGGGATAACTTCTATACCAACATCTTCTGGAATGAGATTAATTGGAGTGAGATCAAATTGATAGTCCCCTTGAGCGATAATTTCGTTGTTTCTAATCACTTCAATGTAGAAGCTGTTTGGTGTCGTTGCAAAGAAGCTGTTAGGGATGTAGACGCCCCAGCCATCTCCAGAGCTTATAAGCTGTTCCTTCGCAGAGCTCGTATATAGATTAACTTGGTCAGAATCGCTCAACCGACCGCCATTAATAAAGCCCGCATTTAAAGTATAGGAAGTGCTCCACTCTTGTGTGGATCCGCCAAAGTTGTAGTTGGTCGTTATTTTAAATGAATCCTGGATGGACCTGTCACGATAGATGATCACACTATAGTGCTTCCTGCTTAATTCGTCACCGCTTGTAACCGTAATGTCCAACCTGACATCTTGATCTGGTTTAAGCTCAAGATTATATTCATTCTGCTCTAGAACAACGAATTGAGAAGTGTTATCCTTCCCTTCGGTTATGGATATCCCTAAGGTAACCGTAGAATGATCAGTGCTTGTAACGGACAAAGGAATAGTCTGTGGACTATCAAGTGTATTTGCTGCCGAATACTTAAATGCATCAGGTTCAAACCCTCTATCGCCTGTAAGAATATCATTTGCGTTCAAATGATATAACTCAAAATTACCAATCTGAAGGCTTGTAAGTTCGGCTATCTTACATTCATCACTAGTACATGGATTTTGCGGCGTCTCTGGGTCTGTTGGCGTCTCCGGATCCGGCGATGGCGAAGGTGTCGGATTAGGGTTAACGACTACCGGTGGCGCTGGTGCTGGTGCCGGCGCTGGAGCCGGAGCACCTTCACCGTCGACGCTCACGGGCTTCGTCTCGAAGCTCGAGCCTTCCGCGCCTTTATTCACAACCGCATCTGCAACCTTGCCTTCCCCGAGCAGCTTCGTAACGGTATCCAGAACAAGCTTCAAGATTGTCGCTTCCTTATCAACCGTAATTTGATTGTCTGCCGCGCCTTCTGCAACGTTCAGAGATTCAACCGAGCCCTTAGGGATTTTTACTTTTACATTAGAAGACATGACGTTAACCGACTCAAAATGTCCTAAAAGCTCCACTTGAGAGCCCTCCGGCAACGCCGGCGATAAGTCCACTTGGGCGATTCGCGTATCGCTCGCAATGGATTCCTCGATCTTCACTGGTGAGTTAACCTTTATGTATCGAATCGAGGTTTCTCCAGCGACTACAACACGTACCGAACCGTCATTTTTGTCGACCGTAATCCGCACAAGCACGGAATCCTCGAAATGAACGGAGTTCGGTCCGCCGCCTTCCACGAATACGTCGCCTTCCACGGTCAGACCCTTAAAGAAAGCTTCGCCTTCTCCTACTTCTTCCGATACAGTAAGATTCCCTGTAATGACGACATTTTGAAGCGTTACGCCGGAAGCGCTAACTACAACGTTCCCGTAAATGATCTCCTTACCCGATGCCGGACCATACTCACCCGGCTTATCAAATACCGATGTTTGTTGCGTAAATTGCAGCGCATCCTCCAATAATGTGACGGCTTGCGCTCTAGTGAGCGGTTTATCGGGAGCGAACGAGCCATCCGGCAGTCCCTTCAAAAGCTCTTTCTCTGCTAATGCAGCGATCGATGCCTTTCCTTCTGCGGTGAATGCCGAAGCATCCGTGAACTTGTCCGCTTCTTCAGCAGCTGTTCCTTCCAGACGCAGCAATTTGCTCACCATAATGGCGGACTGCTCCCGGGTCACCGCTTGCTCAGGACGAAACTTGCCATTTGGAAAGCCGTTAATATAGCCTTCATTGACAGCGACTGCGATTGGCTCAAAGTACCACTTCGCGCTATCAACATCGCTAAACTTCGCGTCATCCGACTTCTCGGAGAAAGCAAATGCTCTATTAATAAGTGCAACAAATTCAGCTCTCGTAATCACTTTCTCCGGTTGATAGAATCCCTCTTCGTAGCCTTTTAATAGACCCGCCTCAATCCATTTGTTCAGATCCTCTTCCGCCCAGTGGCCTGTCACATCGCTTTCATTATTCGCTGCTGCGCTAACAACATGACTAACAGATAATAACAGGGCCACTGCTAAAAACATGCTTAACCATCTTCTTCTCGCTCTTCCCATCATCGCGTTCATGCGTCCCTCCTGTCGGAAATATAAAACTAGCATTACAAGGAATAGAGAACTAGGAAATATAGCCTATGTCTCTACACCGAGTTCCATTATAATACATAAAGTCCCAGCACTCGACAGTTTTTTAAATTCTACCCGTTTCTTTTACGCCGTCTTTGCCTGCAACCCAAGGCGGAACGATGCTTGCACCCCTTAAATCCCCATGATAAAATATGGAGTGTTGCGCGCCCGTAGCTCAGCAGGATAGAGCGACAGTTTCCTAAACTGTGCGTCGCGGGTTCGAATCCCGCCGTGGCGCGCCATTCATAATAAGCCTTGTCCCGTTTGCCTGAATGACAATGACAACCCTCCTCCAAGATTTCTCGTGCGGGAGGGTTTTTGCTATGCAAGTCGATCCGCAGGGTGGACGAAAAATCGTTAGGGCATTAATGGGAACACGGTCTCTTGGGAGGATGAAGGGAAAATGAAAAAGGCACTTATGTTACTGCTTGTGGTATCGCTCGTATTTGGCGGCTCCCTTTCGGCGAGCGCGGCGGAGAAGGCGAAGACGTACAAGAACTGTACCGCCTTGAACAAGGACTATCCCGGCGGCGTGGCCAAGGACGCCAAGGTCAAAAACAAGGGCGGCAAGACGAAGCACAAGCCTCACGTCTCGAAAGAACTGTACGAAGCGAATAAGAAGAGCGACCGCGATAAAGACGGGATCGCTTGCGAGAAATAAACAAGCCGCAGGGAGCCCCCTCGGCTTTTCTTATGCCGTCACATTTCGAACACCATCTTTCAAACGTTTCGGCTAACGGCAGGGCAAAGGTCCTGGAGAATTGGCCCGGGACGCGAGGACCTTTCCGTTCCATAGGGCAGAAAAGGTATAAGGACCGCCCAGCCAAAAATCTATACACAGTTGTTGTTTGATGGTATATTTGAGGGAATTGCGCCATTTATCAAATAAATGGAAGAGGCAATTCTAAAGGAGTGTTTCGTTCTGGAACCGACGATTCAGGAAGAGAGAAATCAAGCGCTGGCGCCCCTCGGCGTCTCCGGCTTAGGCGGCTGGCTGATCCTGGTGCAAATCGGGCTGTACGTCACTATTATCGGCGGCTTTACTTCGATCTTTACAACCTTCATTCCATCCTTCCAGCCCGATGTGCGGGACATATTTACCACGCCGGGCTCGGAGTACTATCATCCTTTATGGGGGCCGCTCCTGCTATTCGAAGCCGCGTACGGCGTCCTGCTGCTGCTGTCCGCAGCCGTGCTGCTCGTCTGCTTCTATATGAAAAAATCGTTTGTTCCTCGATTCTTTATCTGGCTTTATGCCAGCAATCTGATCTTGACGATCGCAGACTCCGCGCTGCTTCAAGTCATCGATAACGCGACAGGCATTCTCGGCGGTGACACCAGCACCTATTCCGACATTATCCGATCCGCTATCACCTGCGCCATCTGGATTCCGTACTTCAGGAAATCCGAGCGGGTGGCGAATACGTTTATCCGTTAATCTAGCAGCTTGCCAAAACAGCGGCCTTCTCATCCTTCGGGACGAAAAAGGCCGCTGTTTTCCACTTCAAGCTCCGTTCGCCATGGCCGCAATTATAGGAGAATCCGGTCCAAATGATAATTGACGACACGGCGAATTTCCTCGGGCGTCACGAGCTGCTTGCGGATCACGCCATGCACAACCAGCCCGTCCACCATGGCATGGAAACGCATCGCTTCCAAATGGGCGTCAATATCCGGTTTCGCCAGCCCATGCTGAATAAGCGGGTCCACGATCCTTCGGAATCCCTGATACAAAGAATCGTGCACCTCTTCACTAAGCTCGCGAAGCTTCGGATGAGCCAAAGCGCTGCCGACGAATGCGAGCCATACCTCGCATTCCGCTAGCCGCTCTTCGTCGAGCGGCACCAGCTCCCCGACAATTGCCTCGACATCCTGCCGAGGATTGCCGCTGTACCTTATGTTTTGAATTCTTTGATTGACCCGCTCCGAAACCAGCCGCATCGAAAACTCCAGCAGCTCGGACTGCGTCGTGAAATAGTGCCGCAGCGAGCCGAGCGACATCCCGGCCTCGTCTGCGACGCTGCGCACGGATACGCCCTCCACTCCGTCCCGGCGTATGACGCGCCAAGCCGCTTCCGCCAGCTGCTCCCGTCGCTCTTCATGATCTACAATTTTAGGCATGTCTTTAGTATAACATGATTTGCTTTTTTAATACACTTGTGCGAAAATAGGTTTACGTTTTATAGTACAGTTGTATCAAAAAAGGAGTGTCTTCTCTTATGGTTACCGCATTTATTATTGGCTGCGAAATCGGGTTCTGGATTCTCGTGCTGGCGGGCCTCGCCTGCCGTTACCTTCTGCGAATGAAAACGCTGGGCGCGATTCTACTGCTGCTGACTCCGGTCGTTGATCTGGTGCTCATTATCGCGACAGTTATCGACCTTCGGGGAGGCGCAATTGCCACAACCATACACGGCATCTCCGCTATCTATATCGGAGTATCCATCGCGTACGGCCACAAGATGATAAAGTGGGCCGATGTCCGCTTCGCTCACCGGTTCGCCGGCGGCCCCGCTCCGGCGCCAAAGCCGAAGTATGGCGCCGAGCACGCAAGCTACGAGCGGCGCATGTGGCTGTACCATTTGCTGGCCTGGCTGATCGGAGGCCTCGTTCTGCTCGGTATGATCTGGTACGTCGATGACGCTTCCCGCACCGAAAGTCTGCTCGCCATGCTGCGGCTCTGGTCCATTATCGTCGCAATCGACTTCCTGTACAGCTTCAGCTTCAGCATTTGGCCGAAGAAGGCAAAGGTCTAAGCGTTCGGATATACGAAGCTGCCAAGCCTCAATAGAAGAGCATCCGCTGTCCCCCGACAACGGATGCTCTTCTGGCGCTTCAAAGCGATATGCATTAGCCGTTCAGCAGCAGCTCCTTAAATCTTGTAATCTGCTCTCTTTCGCCTGCCACAACAATCGTTGTGTCGGCGGTAATCGGCTCGTTCGGCCCAGGATTTATTCGCTGCTCCTTCTTCCCTACAATCGCAAGGATCGTGGCCCCCGTTCGCTGCCGGACCTCAAGCTCCGCGATCGTTTTGTTTAAGCACTTGAAGGAAGGTTCTACCCTGAACCAATCGATAATCAGCTGCTGCAGCGTCACCTCTATCGTCTCCAACGCCTTCGGCTTGTAGGTCATCCCGCCGATGATGGAAGCGATCTGCCTCGCCTCCTCGTCTTCCAGCGTCACTTGAGAGATGCACTCTTCTTGCTCGCCATCTTCAAAATGGTAAATCTCCCGTCTGCCATCATTATGGATGATGATCACCATTTGATCGCCGCATGATGTTTCGATCTGATATTTCCTCCCGATACCGGGAAGATCACATTCCCTTATCGTTCCCATTGCTTGACCTCCAATAACAATTTATACCCCTTTTTCGACGGATACCGTCTCTTTGTCCTTATGCCATTTGAACACTTTATTTAGACCCTTGTAAATAGGCTTGGATTCCTTGGCCAACAAAGGCCCCACAATCGCCAGCACCAATACATACAGGGCGGAGAACGGCTTCAGTAAAGGCATTAGGCCCGCGGATAAACCTAAATTCGCGACAATAATCGTAAATTCCCCTCGAGCCATAACGGTCAGGCCGATATTGGTTGAAGCCTTATACGACAGGCCCGCGTTGCGACCTGCAATCATCCCCGCCATTATATTGCCTATTATAGTAAGAAGCACCGCTCCAACGGCAATCCAGGCCGCTTCGCCTAATGTCGTCGGATCTATGCTCAGACCGAAGCTAAAGAAGAACACCGCGCCGAAAAAATCGCGGAACGGAATGACGAGCTGCTCAATCCTCTTGCTGTGTTCCGTCTCCGAAAGCGCCAGACCAAATAGCAGCGCGCCGATCGCTTCCGCCACATGCAGCTTCTCCGACAAGCCGGAGATGAAGAGAAGCAGCGAGAAGACGACAATGATAAATATTTCATTCGAGGTAATGTTCAATATTTTATTCAACAAAGGCGGTCCTTTTCGAGCGATGACAAAAAATATTAACATATACCCCATCGAAATGGCAACAGATAGGAATACGCCGCCTATCGACGTAGCCCCTCCGAGAAGCAAGCCCGACATGATGGACAGAAAGACGGCAAGGAACAGATCGTCGAACAAGATCATGCCTAATATTAGTTCCGTCTCCGAATTTCCGGTCCGTTTCAAGTCCACCAGCACCTTAGCTACAATCGCGGTAGAAGAGACGGACAGCATGCCGGCAATAATTAAGGTCTCGTAGAGCGGGAAATTGACCAAGAAACCGTACGCGAGCCCAATGACAAAATTGAGCGCCACATAGACGGAGCCCCCGAACACGATGCTTCGGCCTGATTTCATGAGTTTGGAGACCGAAAACTCGAGCCCAATGTAGAACAGTAGAAACAGCACGCCGATTCTTCCGAGAAACGAAATGACAGGCTGACTCTGAATAAAGGTAAAATCAAATACGCCGATTACAGGCGCGTGGGGGCCGACTAGCATACCGAGTATTAATAAAAAAGGCACAATAGAGAGCTTCAGCTTCCCCGCCAGCAGCGATGCGAGAGCAACTAACAGCAAAGCGGTGCCGACCTCAAGGACCAAATACTCCATAAGACTATCACCTCACTATGCGGTTTTCGTAACTATGGTTCGTCGTAGATATGTCCTGCGTACTCCCGCCCCTGGCGCTTAAAGCCCGGATCATTTTGTTCTTCCATGCTCAACAATCCTTTCTATTTCTATACTTTTTGGAATTTTCAGACATTTAACGAAGTGTCTTTCCCCGTGAGTCATAGAAACTTCGGCCGATGATGCTTTTTCTGCATTTTTCCCATTAAGACCATCGGTTTCTTGCATCTTGGACATCGCGGCTTCATCTTCTCGTTGCCGGCTGGCTGCAGCCATTCATAACAAAATGCGCCTAGACATTTCCACACTTTCTCTTCCAGCCGATCGCTCGTTTTCATGCCGTCACCCCCATCCCATCGCGTAATAAATCGTCAATCCGATTGCGCCGAGGATAATAACAGCAGTTCCAATACCAGAGAGGTACAAGAAAAATAAGTAGTATTTTCTGTCGGGATCATCCACCTTCTTCACCGTGTTTCACCTCGCTTCCGCTTACAGAAGCTTTTTATCCCATTGTTCCGCCCTCACGCCAACCAACCGTTAGTACGAAACCTCAGCCAACCCCCATCACCTCCTATACAGACTCCTAAATGCGATTACTTTTAATGTAAAAAACCCCTATAAATAGACCGAGGCACCCCGCCTGGTAGACGGAATGCCTAGTTTCACTTACCATACCATGTAGATACTGGAATGTCAAAAAGCCCGTGCCGTCCACACCTCTATTGAACTTGGCCTGCCACTCTATAACATTTCATCAAAATGATTGCATCGCAAAAAATTTCTGCTACTATAGGAATAGCGCTGCGTATACAGATTTTGAGCATTTATGACATTTTTTTCTCGGTCAGCATGTTGTACTACGCAGGACGGCAAGATGCATATAATGCTACAGCGCATAATCACATGACGAGTTCGCCTCGTCGATTATAGGAGGTTAACCCCTTGAATCAACCCTTTTATCCGGTTTCAAACGAAGAGAGAACGATGGGCATGCTCTGCCATCTGCTCGCGTTAAGCGGCTTTATCATTCCGCTTGGCATGATCATTGGCCCGCTAGTAATCTGGCTTATTAAGAAAGATCAATCGCCGTTCGTGAACGACCAAGGCAAGGAAGCCCTCAACTTCAATATCAGCATCGTCATCTACAGCATTGTCGCGGGAATTCTTTGCTTAATCTTTATCGGAATCCTGCTGCTGTTCGCAGTTCTCATCGTCTGGCTGATCTTTACGATTATGGCGTCGGTCAAGGCAAACGAAGGCAAGATCTACCGCTATCCGCTCACCATTCGGTTTATAAAGTAAAAGCGAAAGCCCGCTGCTTCTCGTTTAGAGAATAGGCGGGCTTTCCTTTTATTTAGGCAGATGCGAGGCGTAACGCTTGCGCAGCGCATGAAGACGCTCCAGCTTCTCCATCGCTTCCCGGCCCCGCAGCTTCGTAACGCCGACAACTAGTGCTTCCGTGAGTGCAATCGGCGCCGTCATGGAATGAAAGCCATCCCATTCTCCTCGATCGATCTGCAGCTTGCAGTCACTTTGCGCGAGCATATCCGACACAAGCAAGTCGGTAACGAGTACCGTTACGCATCCCGCTTCCTTTGCATGCTGCAGGAGAACGGTCAGCTCAGGCGTTCTTTTGACGAACCCGAATAAGAAGAGGACATCGCCGCTTCCGGCATGCACCATCGTCTCGAGCAGCTCCCTGCCGGACACCGCCATTCTGATGACATCAACGCCGATTCGGCTTAACCGGTAGGCCATCAGTTCAGCAACACTGGCGGAAGGACCTCCCCCATAGAGGTACAGCTTCCTCGCGCGGTGAATCGTTTCGATTGCTAGATCGAACTGCCGGCGGTCGACTCTCTTGCCCGTCCCGGACAGGTTCGAAGACGCGACCCCTATCATTTCTCCCAGTATGTCGGCTTCATCATGCTCAACCTTATGGAGAATCTGCTTCATCTTAC
Source organism: Paenibacillus nanensis (assembly GCF_003583765.1). Lineage (GTDB taxonomy): Bacteria > Bacillota > Bacilli > Paenibacillales > Paenibacillaceae > Pristimantibacillus > Pristimantibacillus nanensis. Next base: position 32,349 of record NZ_QXQA01000012.1, on the reverse strand, counting down.
GCGCCGGCGTCGATAGGCCGGCCTGCAGCAGCTCAAGCTTAAATGCTTTCAGATTGGCATAACCGACAGCCCGCCAGAACCGCGACACCGTAGCCGTACTCACCCCGGCTTGGCGAGCAATATCTTCATCCGTGCAATACGGTATTTGCTGCAGCGAGCCGATCACATAATTGGCGATCGCCTGATGGCTTTTCGATAAGGTATCCAGCTCGACACGGAATTGAAAGTCCGCCACTATTTGCACTCTCCCTTGGCCCGATGTAGCTTTCCACCAGAGTATAGCATAGGATGAAAGACGATGAAAATTATATTTCATTTTTTTATTTTGAAATTTTATTTACAAATACCATATATGATTTTGATTATCCGTTAACAGTTCTCTCTTATATTGGTAGCGAAGCACTAACCAAGGAGGGAAGTTTGAATGCGTTCTTTGCTAAAAAATCGTTACGAGTTGACGCAATCCCAGAAGCTGATGGTATTTATTCTATCGATGGCCCTGTATGGCATTTCCAACATGTTCACGGAGCTGATCCCGTCCATCCAGCTTGGACCCATCGAGCTTAAGGTGGAATACTTCGCCTTTATTCCGCTGACGCTATGCATTCTGTTCCATCCTCTCTATGCGGCTATTGGCGCATCCTTCGGCGAAGTTATTTTCGGAGAATTGCTGCTCGGCCAATTCGGAGGGCTAGGCGAGCTGGAGAAATTCATTGAATTCACCCTTGCGATGTACATAGCCGGTCTGCTTGTTAGAGATCCCAAAAACCGCAGACAATTGGCGGTCGCTTCATTTGTAGCCGTCGGCATCGACCAGCTGCTCGGCGCGATTGTCGATATGGGGAAGGTATGGTTCGGCATTGAGGATCTGGAGACATTGCCGGGCATTCCGGAAAGCATGCTGCTGATTGAAGGCATCGGCTTTTTAAATGCAATGATCATTACGGGCATCCTCTTCTCCCTGCTGCCGACTTGGTACCTGGTTCCGCGTCTGTATGGCAAAATCGAGCCGCTTCTCGGCATGAAACCGAGAGATGGCCGCATCCCTGTCACACTGGGCGATATTTTGAAGCCCCGGCTTCTCATTCTTGCCATCGTATCGATATTTATCGCGGCAGCAGCTGAATTTTTGGCGGAATCCGATATTAACTTTGCGGTATGGGAGCCGGAATTTCTGGAGCAATACGGGAACGGATTTATTTGGGTAAGCATCGGCGCGGCAACGATTGTTCTTGTGATCACGCTATTTGCGGCGGTACGCTCCAGACGCCGAAACGCCGCAAGCCTTGAGGAAGTGAAGTCATGATCGAGGAGCTTCGGCACAACATGGCAAAGCCGAGCCATGCGGCTCCTATTCTGGAATTGCGGCAGGTCGGCTTTCGCTATCCCGGCGCGGAAGCCGACTCTCTTCGCGGCATCTCTTTAACCGTGGAGCCCGGCGAGTTTGTCGCCATTGCCGGCACGAACGGCAGCGGCAAGTCAACCTTATGCAAATGCTTGAACGGATTGATCCCGCATTACTATGTGGGTGACTTAACCGGCCATATCGAAATTGCCGGACTTACGGCCGCCAATGAGAGCGTGTCTACGCTCTCCCGCAAAGTCGCTTACGTCTTCCAGGATTTCGAGAACCAGCTTGTCCGCCCAACCGTCTATGACGAGGCCATCTTCGCTCCGCTTAATTTCGGATACGAGGATTATAAAAGCCGGGGAGAACGCGCCCTTGCCATGCTGGGACTTCAGCATTTGAGAGACCGGTGGATCTGGCAGCTCAGCGGGGGCCAGAAGCACTTGACCGCGCTGGCCGGCGTCTTATCCTTGGACCCCGATATTCTCATCATAGATGAGCCGGTCGCCCAGCTCGATCCACACCATGCCCGGCTTATCTATGACAAACTGAAAGTGTTGAACGAGCAATACGGCAAGACGATTATCGTCATCGAGCATCATACCGAATTTATAGCCGAATACTGCAGCAAAGTCGTGCTTATGGATCAAGGGACGATCCGCTGGACAAAGCCGGTCAAAGAGGCTTTATCCTCTGTACAGGAGCTTGCCGAGCTCAATATTTTGCCCCCGCAGGTCACGATGAGCGCTTATCTGTTGGATCCGAATAAACGGGATTATCCCGTGACGCTGGAAGAAGCCGAAGCATACTTCCGTCAGTTCCCGCTCCGTCCGGAAGCGCTCCAAGATGCGGCGGCCGCACAACTAAAGAAGGACAACGCTGGCGCCGTTCAAACGCTGGCAGATTTCCGGCAGGTATCGTATGGCTATAGAACAGTGACAAGAACCATCCATCCCGTCATCCAAAACGCGGAGCTGCAGCTGCGGGAAGATGACCGTGTCGCCCTAGTCGGCAACAACGGGGCCGGAAAATCTACGCTGCTTAAGCTGATATCCGGTTTAATAAAGCCTTTGAGCGGCATGCTGACGGTCTGCGGGATGGATACTAGGCAAGCCTCCCCGGAGAAGCTGGCCGACTACGTCGCCTATATTCATCAGAATCCGGAAGAGATGTTCATCGAAGATACGGTCCGCAAGGACATCGAATATTTTCTGAAATCGAGGAAGCTGCTGCACGATCCTTCCTTTATCGACGACATTGTAGACAGACTGCATCTTCAGGAAGTCCAGCACCGCGACGGACGTCTGCTCAGCGGCGGACAACAGCGGCGGGCTACGCTTGCGATCGCTTTGGCTATGCGGCCTGCCGTCATCCTTCTGGATGAACCTACGGCCAGCTTGGATGCGGCAAGCCGGCGGGAGCTTAGCGGTATGTTAATCGAGCTCCGGGACCGGGTGAAGCTGACCGTCATCGCCACCCACGACATGCAGCTCGTTGCGGAGTGGGCGAATCGTGTCATCGTCCTGCACGACGGCGAGATTGTGATGGACACGGATCCGCTCAGCTTGTTCAGCCAGCCCGGCCTGCTTCGGATGACCGGCCTCGTCGCGCCGCAAGCGACGACGCTGTCTCATCAGCTTGGCATCCGTCCGCCGGCGATGTCCGCCGCGCAAGTGGCAGCCGCTTTCAACTGCAGCGGGGAGAGAGAGGAGGGCATCGTACAATGGAACTCTTAAAACGGAATGTTCTCGATAAAATCAGCGTGGAGAACATCAAGCTGGAGCTCATGCGAACCGCCTTCGGCAGGCAATCTACGCTGCTGGGCAAGCTGGATCCGAGAATTCTGATCATCTGGTATTCCGTCTTCGCCGTTCTTCCGTGGTTTATCCATAATGAAGCGGTATTGGCCGGTTTGCTTATTCCGATGATCGTATTTACGTTCTTCTCTAAAGTCAGCCCGCTCGTTCTCCTTATTATGGCGATCGGCCTCTTGAGCGAAGTAACCTATATCTTTCTAGCCTCCTTCTTGTTCGGGGGCAGTCTGGAGGGAGTCTGGGCGCTGCTTGTTTTGACCTTGAAAATACTTATTATTTCCCTCGCAAGCATCGCCGTATTCTCGAGCATGGATCCTGAAAAACTGAGCGATGCGATGCTGAGCTTAGGGATGCCCTCTCAATTCAGCTTTGGCGTCTCCTACGGATACCGGATGCTCCCTATTCTCATCGAGGAGTATCAAAATCTGATTCATTCTTACCGGCTGCGGGGCAAGGCGCCGGAGCGGAAAGGCATTTTACGCCTTCGCTCCCTGCTCTATATGATTAAGCTCAGCATGATCGCATTCTATCCTCTTATCTTGAACACGGCCAAACGGATCCGCACGACGGTGGAGGCGCTGGAGGTTCGCGGTTTTACCTATTCACTGGTCAGCAAAGACGCCAAACGTTTAAAGCTCGCTTATCTGCGTGTCACTTGGCGGGATCTTCTCTTTCTCGTCCTTAGCCTCTTATATGCAGTGAGCTTATTTTGGGCGGGGAGTTATATTCATTTTTAATCCGAATAGAATGGAGACTTCATCATGATGAATATTGATTTGCATACGCACGGCAAGCTGTCAAAGAAGACCGAGTTCTCCCTCGACTATTTTTTATCGATGGCAAGGGAAGCGAAGGACAACGGCCTGCATGCCGTCGCGCTTACGGAACATTTCAACACTCGCCATTTCTTCGATATGATGGACCAGCTGGACGCTTCCTTCGACTACAAGGGCGATTATTACGAGGTCGACGGCCTGCGTGTTTTCTCCGGGATGGAGATTGATGTGAAGGATACGGGGCATATTCTTATCATTGCGAACCGCGACAACATTCGCGATCTCCGCCGCAGCCTCGAGAACTATACGGAGAAGGACAGATTCATCCCGTTCGAATCGCTGCTCGACTATACGGAGGGGTGGCCGGCGCTGCGAATCGGAGCGCATCCCACCCGCCTGAGCACGCCTCTTACGCACCATGCCCCCGCTCTGCTCAGCCGCCTGGATAGTCTCGACATGAACGCGAAGGATTTATACGAGGCTGGCCTTAATGTCGCGAATGACGTGCGCATGCTTGCCGAGAAGCTGCAACTGCCGGTAACGGCCGGAAGCGACTCGCATCAGCCCCTTCAATTCGGCAGTGTACTGAACCGGTTCGGCACCCTGTGCGATACGGCGGATGAGCTCCGGAGCGCCGTGAAATCGCGCCGTTTCGAAACGGAAATTTCCCCTTGCCTGCATGTGAAAGTGAAGGGCGCGCAGATGCTGAAGGAATTATTGAAACAAACGATGATCGTTGATTAACTTGCACAATCGGAGCTATCACCTAGCAAACAGACGTCCCCCCTGGGCGTATCGGACAGCTTTGGAGCCGCCGATAAAGCTCAGGGGGGACAACTTTGCACTTATTAAATCGGCAAAGACGCCGATTGGAGCTCACGCTCAAGCTCCTCCTCATCATTTTGAAGCTGCTCATCGCTATATTTTAAATAATCCGCCATACAACCGATGACGCCTTTCTTCCACCGCTTCACCCATTCGATATCGAAAAACATCGCCCCGGTGCGTCTTATGAAGAAATCGACCGGTTTGACGACCATTTCCTCCTCTATGCCGTATAGGAGCGCCGCATACAGTTCAACAGGCAGACCGTGCGGGATCTCCCAATCGCGACGCGCCTGTATGCGGTCATAGATAGCCGACACGTTCGAGCCGTAGCGGCGGACGAGCAGCTCCGCGATCTTAGGCGAAAGCCCCATACGTTCGCCTTGCTCCGTCATCTGCCGGACGAATGCCGGGAACCGCCCGGATCCGCCGACGTCGCCCCCCGAAATAGGCAATGTCCGAGTCGAGCACGGAGCGAACGGCCCGCGCCCTTCCGACTGAAGCTCCTTGGCTAGAAGATCCGTTACCGTCTCGGCCATTTTCCGATATCCCGTCAGTTTACCCCCGGCGATCGTCAGCATACCGGATGGCGAGACGAATATTTCATCCCTTCGGGACACTTCGGAAGGCGATTTGCCCTCCTCGTAGATCAGGGGGCGCAAGCCCGCCCAGCTGGATTCCACGTCATCGGCGGTCAGCTTAAGCTCCGGAAACATATGATTGCCGGCAGCCAGCAGATAGTCCCGATCCTCGGCGCTCATGCGGGGATGAGCGGTATCCCCCTCATAATCGGTGTCGGTCGTGCCAAAGTACGTTTTGCCGTCGCGAGGAATAGCAAATACCATGCGCCCATCCGACGTATCGAAATAGATCGCCTGCCGCAGCGGGAATCGGGCTCCGTCGAACACGAGATGGACACCCTTCGTGAGCCTCAGCGTCTTGCCCGCCTTGGAGCGGTCAAGCTCGCGAAGCGTATCGACCCAGGGCCCGGTCGCATTAACGACCTTTCGCGCCCTTATTTGATACGTCTTGCCGCTAATCGCATCTCTTGCAATTACACCGGCAAGCCTGCCTCCATCGTAAAGCAGCTCCTCGGCTTTCACATAATTGACCGCGTTCGCCCCCGCTTCCACCGCCTTCTTCATGACCTCAATCGTCAGGCGCGCGTCATCCGTCCGATATTCCACATAGTAACCCCCGCCCTTCAGGCCCTGCTTCCTCAGAAGCGGCTCCTTCCCGAGCGTCTCTTCCTTGCTAAGCATCTTACGCCGTTCCTCGCGCTTCACTCCCGCCAAGAAATCGTATACCCGAAGGCCGATCGATGTGGAGAACGCTCCAAACGTACCCCCTTTATAAAACGGCAGCAGCATCCACTCCGGCGTCGTGACATGAGGCCCGTTCTCGTAGACGACCGCCCTTTCCTTCCCTACCTCCGCGACCATCTTCACCTCGAACTGCTTCAAGTAGCGCAGTCCGCCATGAACAAGCTTCGTTGAACGGCTGGATGTCCCCCCCGCGAAATCCTGCATCTCGATTAACGCGGTATTCATGCCGCGCTTCCGGGCGTCAAGCGCGATGCCCGCCCCCGTAATTCCGCCGCCGATAATCAGCACATCGTAAACTTCCTTTTCCATCTCCATGAGTCTGCCTTGACGAGCTGCACCTGAAAAACCCTGTGTCATATGATAACCCCTCTTATGAAAGATTGTGAAAAAAAAGAACCATGAACAACCCGGCAGCGTCAATGCTGCGGGAAGTTTCATGGTTCTCCGGATCTCCTACCAAACTATTAACTTGTTATCTTCTATTATAAACCGATCAGAGCTTAAACGCCATGGCCGCTTGAACGGCTTTCTGCCAGCCTGTGTACAGGCGCGTTCTCTCGTCCTCCGGCATAGCCGGCTTGAACGACCGGTCCAGCATCCAGCCGTCCACGATTTCTTGCTTGTTCGACCAGTAGCCTACGGCAAGCCCCGCAAGATAAGCGGCCCCGAGCGCCGTCGTCTCATTCACGACAGGCCGCTCGACCTCTGTCCCCAGCAGGTCGCTTTGAAATTGCATCAGGAAATCGTTCCGAACCGCGCCACCGTCAACGCGCAAGCTCTTCAGCTTTAAGCCGGAATCCATCGTCATTAAGTCCAGCACATCTTTGCTTTGGTAAGCCAAGGATTCCAACGTCGCGCGAATGAAATGCTCTTTCGAGGTGCCGCGAGTCAGTCCGAATACGGCCCCTCGCACGTCGCTGTCCCAATAAGGAGTGCCCATCCCTACGAAAGCCGGCACGACATACACGCCTTCCGTGGACGTCACTCGAGTCGCGTAAGCTTCGCTGTCCGACGTGTTCTTCAGCATCCGGAGGCCGTCCCGCAGCCATTGCAGCGCCGATCCGGCCACGAATACGCTCCCCTCCAGCGCATATTCGACCTGCCCGCCAATTCCCCAAGCAATCGTCGTAAGCAATCCATGGCGGGAATCGATGGCTTCGCTTCCCGTATTCATCAGCATAAAGCAGCCGGTGCCGTATGTGTTTTTGGCCATGCCCTTGTCGAAGCACGCCTGACCGAACAATGCCGCCTGCTGGTCGCCCGCGATACCTGCGATAGGGATCTGCTTGCCGAAGAAATGATGTTCTACGGTGTGCCCGTATACCTCAGATGAGGAGCGAACCTCCGGGAGCATCGCGCGGGGAATGTCCAGAATGTTCAGCAGTTCTTCGTCCCAGCAGAGCTCATGTATGTTATAAAGGAGCGTCCTTGACGCATTGGAATAATCCGTCACATGGACCCTGCCCCCGGTCAGCTTCCATACGAGCCAAGAATCGATCGTGCCGAAGAGCAAATCCCCGTTCTCCGCCCTCTTCCGGGCGCCTTCAACGTTATCCAGCAGCCATTTAATTTTCGTCCCGGAAAAGTAAGCGTCAATCAGCAAGCCTGTCTTCCTGCGAAACAAATCGTCATGCCCTTGCTGCCTTAGTTCTTCACAAATATCATTTGTTTGCCTGGACTGCCATACGACGGCGTGATAGATCGGAATGCCCGTATGACGATCCCAGACGACGGCGGTTTCCCGTTGATTCGTGATCCCGATCGCTTCAATCTGCGCTGGGGAAATTCCCGCTTGGGACAGCGAGGCTGCGATGACGCCAAGCACAGACACCCAAATCTCGCTCGCATCATGCTCCACCCAACCCGGCTTCGGGAAAAATTGATGGATTTCCTGCTGCGCCGTACTGACGATTCGGCCGCCCCGATCAAAAATAATGGCCCGGGAACTCGTCGTTCCTTGGTCGATGGCAAGAATATACGTTTGTGACACTCAATGTTCCCCCTGTCTCCCGTTTAACTCGAAATGCTTCCACAGCTCGGTGTTCGATGTCGTAACCGCCGACGCACCCGCCCGAATGGCCTGCTCCACGTCGTTCACGGTACGGATTAAGCCCCCGGCAAAGATCGGAATTCCCGTCCGTTCCGTCACTTCTGTAATAATATGCGGGATTACACCCGGCAGTACTTCAATAAAATCCGGCTTCGTTCTCTCGAACATAACATAGCTTTTCTCAAGAGCGTTCGTATCGAGCAGGAACAGCCGCTGAATCGCGAGCACCCCGTTCTGCTTCGCCTTCGCGATGACGCCTGCCCGGGTGGACATGATACCTGTCGGCTGCACGACCTGACACAAATATTCCGCCGCGTATTCGTCGTTTTTTAGCCCCTCGATGAGATCGGCATGCAAAAGCGGCTTCTTCCCGTTGGATTTCGCCAGCTCGACGATCGATCGGATTTGACTGATGTGGGTGTCCAATATCACGATATATTCATACGATAATTTCATTAATTTTTCCAAATCCTTCACTTTACGAGCTGCAGGCAAAATGATTTGATGATTGAAACTCATGACCGTTTCCCCTCCTTTACTTCTCATCGGAACGCTATGATTGGCTCAAAAAAAAGGAGAAACACGAATTGATCGACGACGACCAATTTCGTGTGTTCTCCCTATCTCCGCCACGGTTATTAACTTAAGGCTATTATAATGGAAGTTGCATGCCGTGTCTATAACGTTCCATCTCTACAGCTCACCTAATTGCGTTAGACGAGATTCCAGAACAGCGCCGTATTGGCAACCGTAATCATCGTGAACAAGATGGTGTTCAAGAATGCGGCAAGCCATACGTTATTGGTTTTCTCGAATACTTTGCGGGAATAAACCGCCGCCACTGCAAGACATGGCACCAGAGCGAACAGCAGAATCGCGTTCAACGCTTGCCCTGGGTACAGCGCGACACCCGTGATAAAGTTTTTGCCGTATTGCGCCGCCATCCATAAGACGAGTCCGCCAATGTTCAGAATGATGGCCAGCAGGTAGCCGCCTTTTTGCCCGCGTGTATTGGCGTTGAGCGCAACCGTGCTCACGAAATAATAGACGAAGAAGAACGGAATGTAGCGCAGCGCCGTAATGACATGCTCTACTTGGAACGTCCGCACCGCGAGCACCCAGATCCGGAAGTCCGTGCCGAATACAGCTTGGAGCGCGAACAGGATCAGATAGCCGATTACGACTGCCGCAACCGCTGCGATTAAGCTGGAAACAATCGTTCCGACATTCAGGCTGATACCATAACTGCTGAACGATGTCCCTGCATCCTTCTTCGAGAAATAATGGAACGCCAGCGTTACGAACATCGTGATCAACGCCGATACGAGTGCCCAATATACGATTTGGTTTGTCGTAGGCTCGTTGAAGAAGGAACCGAGCTGGATAATCGAATCGGCTTGATGGAATACCAGCCACATGACGAGAGACACAACCGCAAGCAACACGCTGCCTACGCCAACGGAGCTCTTTTTCGTAATGAAGCCAATCATAGCGCCGATAACGCTTATTCCAAGCAAGATGAGAGATATCACGCTCAGCGTGTCCAATCCCGCAGCGTCCTTATCCATAAGGGTCGGGAACAAAATAGCCGGAATCAGCGTGCTGAACACGATGGCCAGCCAGTAAACCGTTTTTTGCTTGCCGTTAGACGGCGCTGACACCGTCGCAATGGTTCCCGACACGGCTTTGTTCAGGAACGGCACTTTAATCAGCAGGCTGACAAGCGGAACGAACAGCAGGAAGAAACCGATCAGCGCAATGAAGTTGCCGGCTTCCTTCAGCCACCAAATCTGATTGCCGGAATCCAAGCCGACATGCGTTTGGTTTGGCGACGTGACGCCTGTAAACGCATGGTCATAGAACTCGATCAAATGCGCCGTTACTTCCGGGGAAAAATGGTTCCACGGATGCGTTTGGTTCGGCGTGTAAATGATGCGTTCGCCCGTCTCGGAAGCGCGTACCGCATTCCCTTCCACGAGAACGTCTCCGGATGGCACGGAATAGAATGTGCCGGCTTCGGCCTGCTGGTCCGCCGGAACGCCGAGGAATGCTTTGCCCGATGCGGTCGCCGCGAAGTCCTTGCGTGTAACCGTGCCTGCGACTTCTTTCTCTTTAGCGCTCTTCTCCTCATCCGATTTGTTGAAGAAGAACTCGTCGTATTTGCCGGCGATTACGCCGACCGTCCGGCTTCCGTATGCGGCCTGCAGCTGATCCTGCGGCGCGATGGCGGAAGCGTAAGAGAAGTCCGCGCCGACCGCGACCCCTGCGTGGATCATGCGGTGGCCGGTTTGCAAAGCGGTCATCTCATCCATGTACATCGCGACCAAGGAGGAGAATCCGCCCATGGAATGGCCGCTTACCGCGAGATAGGCATTGCCGTTTTCGTCTTTTTTCGTATACGGCTGCTGGTACATATATTTCGCCGCGTCGAACTGGGAATAAATCCAGAAGGTGGCGAACATATCCTTTACCGGGATATCTCCTGTCCATCTCGAATCCCCGTGGTCGTATTGGTCCAGCGCCAGCACGATATAGCCGCGCCTCGACATTTCGATCGCCGGCGCGTCCTGCATCTCCTTCGTATTCAAATAGCCGTGCGTCGTGATGATGACCGGCCGCGGATCATCCGGACCAGCGCCTTCAGGCATGTACAGTAATCCGTTCAGATTCCCGTGGTCGCCCTTAAACGAAATTTCTTTTACCTTGACCGAATAAAACGAAGCGTGAAAAAGTCCTGCCGCAAAACTGCCGAGAATCATGAGCACTAGCGAAAGGGCCAGCAATCCCTGCGGTTTTTTCAAAAACGAACTCTTCATGTGCAATCCCCTTTGAGTCAAATTATTTGACAGCGCTGTCATTCTTGCTTTTGAAAAATACTACAGCCTCATCCTAAACCGTTCAGCTCTCTGCGAAGGCTGTTTCGGCGCCTCCTTTCCTCACGCATGTCAAGCAGCCGGATCCAATGAAAAAACACCACAACAGCTTCGACCGCGCGAATCGCGCAATCAAACGTTGTGGTGTCTCCCGTTCTCCGACCAGCTATTAATTTATGACTCATTATAACACGATCGGTTTTTATTGAATAGCCCTAGATTTTGTTCTAGAATCCGGACATGCCGCCGAATTGCTCCGACAATTCATCCATTGTCATTGCGTCCGTTGGAATCTCTTGCTCGAACTCTACCTTCTTGTTCAGCTCGGAGTATTCCGTTGTAACGGACAATCCGACCTTCGCGTCCAGACCGCTCTCCTCGTCCTTCACTTGAACGCCGATTTTTGCGGCTTGGTATACGAGGTAGTCACCTTTAATCGCGCCTGTCATTTCAAGCACGTTGAACTTCAGGTTGTTTTGAAGCACGTTCAAAATTTCTGTTTTGTTCGTCTCCAAATCTGCTTTCGCTTGCTCCAGATCCGCCTTCTCAAGCTCGGCGTACTCCAGGAACGAATCGTTGCTCAGCAGCACATCGATGATTTCAGGAAGCGCTTTGTTTACCAAGGTTTCCACCGTTTGCGCGTAGTTCTCTTCGCTGATCGCGAATTTCACCACTTGATCGGCTTTTACGCTTTCCGGCAGACCCGCTTCGCTTGCTTTCAGCTCAGAGAAGTAGGTCTTCTCGTCAAAATGCTTCAGCAAAGCCGCGGACAGCTCTTGCACCAGCTTCTGCTGAGCCGCAACGTCCATATTCAGCTCTGCGCCTTGCTCTTCCGCCAGCTCTTCTACATCGATCTGTACAAACTTATCGGCAATCGTCTCCGGAATACCAAGCATAGGAATGTTCGGGATCTTCACATAAACGATCTTATCGGTAACGATCATTGGAACTTCCAGCTTCATATCCATCATTCCTGGCAGAATCACTTCCAAATTCATATCCAGGCGCATCGGATCCTTCGTATACACCGCATCCGCTTTAATCGTCGCATCTTTGATGATGCCTGCAATTGCCGTTGTCGACATTCCCGCTTCGAGCTCCGGCGACTCTGGCAGTTCAAGCTCATCAAGCTGCAAAGTCGTCGACATCTTGTAAGACGTCGCCTCCATCGTTTTCAGGGTTGCGGCCTGCAGAGCTTCCTTCGGCGGCGTTTTCGAGCCGCAGCCTGCAATAATCATTGTCATGATGACCACAAAGATAAGTGCTAAACGCTGTACTTGCTTCATTAAATCAATTCCCTCCACTTTCTCTTTTTTTAGTCAGCAACTCCATTCTATTATATTTGGGAGGGGAATAGAAGTATAAATGGCAAAAAATCCCGCATCAAATTTTGGATGCGGGATTTCTCTTTCTATCTGCTAGGCTTATCCTTCGGGATTTTGATGGCCTACTTGATTTTGTATTTTGACCTTATGGGAGCCGGATAACGGCTTTGGCATTCCGCTGTCGTCATCCCGTCTCTTCTTCTCGTTACGGGGTACGGCATCCGGATTCGGATAAGTGTCGGGCTTACTCATCGCAATTTCCTCCTTAAGCTCTAGGTTCCGCCTCGTTGATGCTCCAGATCGGTCGGCTGATCGAAGTTAAGCGAATCTTGATGGCGGCGGTCATTTTTGTCCTGATTGAACTGCTGCGCTTGATGGCTGTTAACCGGCGTCTCTTCCAGCGCTTCAACCACGTTGGACAAATTTTTGTCCGCCGTTCCTTTGGCCTTCGTCATTCGAATCTCTCCTTAAGCGTGAGTCAGCTGCTGGAGCGCCTGCGCGCATTCATGCAGATGTCTCTTATAATCGTCGATCAATTGCTGAATAATATCGGTACGCTCATCCACCGTGACGTTGTCTTTCTCAACGTCGATCAGCTCCACCTTCACTTCACGGCTGTCGACATAAGTCACTTTGAAGTCAAACTCGTACCCTGTATGCCCCGCCGAATGTATCGTGACGCGAAGCGCTTTCTCATCGGCTTCATCCCGCAGTACGACACAGCGGTCGGAAACGTTCATCGTCCTAGGCAGTGTGCGCTGCCATGCATCCGCCAGCTGCTGGGGATCGATTCGAAGCTCATCAGATTTAGCCATAATTAGTAGCACCTCCACACGATTAAGATGCGATGGAGGCCGGGATTTTATACGAGTCCGGCTTAATCCGGCTGAGACGGCTCAAGCACAAATGTTTCCCAGCCCGACGCCGTGCTTCGATTCGCTATTAAGGGGCCGGCACCCGCGTTCTCGGCGGATACGAAGAGATTGTTAGCCGCCGATTTTAACGTTACGCCGCCGCTTACATTCGCGATCTGGAACGTCTCCCAAGTGCCGATCGCATCCGCCCTCGCGATGAGCGGACTTCCGCCCGCGTCCTCCGCCGTCACATACTTTCCGTTCACAAGAGAACGGAATGCCACGTTATTATTGCCCAGATCAATCCGCTCGAATTTCTCCCAGGTGCCGACGGAAGTGCGATTCGCGATGAGCGAAGCGCTGCCGCCATTGTCAGCCGAAACATAGCGCTGGTTCACTTGCGCTTTGATCGCGACGATCGGATTCGCGCCGGCCATCGCGCCATGCCATTTGAACGTAACCGCCGTCTTAGCAGGCACGGAATACGAGAAGCTTTGGTTGCCCCATTTCACTTTCACCGTCTGGGCATATGTCTGATTGTTGTACGCGACGACGACCTTCGATCCATCCGGATTTTTGAAGGCGACGTTCTGCATATTGCCGAAGGTCGGCGTCGCGATCCGGTAAGCCCCCGGCACGACAAACTTGCTGAATTGTCCGATCGCGTAATATTGGTTGCGGTATGTCACTTGGTCCATGCCGTCGCTTCGGATTTGCAGCATGCCATGGTTGATGCTGCTTGGCAGCACCGTCGGGCCGTTGTTCTGGTCAAGCGCGAGGTTCCAGGCGATGAACGATTTCGACCAGTTTCTCGGAATCGTAATAAGCTCCCACATCATATTATCGAAGCTTGGGTTCCACGTGCCGAAGCCGCCCTCCGTGAACCAAATATCCTTGAGCGGATATTTATCGCGGATGGTCGTCATCGCGGAAGGATTGCCGCCGTAATGGTGATAAGCAGTACCGGCGAGGTATTGATACACGGCAGGGTCGGCCAGCAGCTGGTCGGGCACCGCCGTATTATCCCAGTTGAAGTCATAGCCCATAATTTTTGTGCTGAGCCCTGCATTCCGGATCGCCGGACCGAGGTTATTTTTAATAAAATTGATCTGGTCGTCCGTCGACATGTAGGTCGTTGGATAGTCCTTGATTTGCAGGCCGGGTTCGTTCACCGGACTTATAGCATAGATCGGAATGCCTTGACCCTGATAAGCTTGAATGAACTTGACCAAATAGTTCGCGTAGCTGCCATAGTATTGCGGCTGCAAATAACCCGTTGCCATCGGATGCACAGCGTCGGGGTAATGTCCCGCCTTCATCCAGCCCGGCGGGCTCCATGCGGCAGCCATCACCTTCAGCTGAGGATTAACGTTGAGCGCTTGTTTGACTCTCGGGACAATATAGGGCATATCTCTGGAGATTGAAAAATTCGTGAGATTAGGATCGTTCGGGGTATCGTTATAGCTGTAAATTTCCCAGTTGAAGTCGGACGCGCCGATTGTTTGGCGAAGCAGGCTGAGACCGATGCCCGAGTAGCCGAACAGCTTCTCGTACACCTCGGCCCGCTTCGCGTCGCTCAGCCTGTACGTGAGCAGCCACGCCGACGCATCGGTGATCGATACGCCGAAGCCGTCCATCTGCTGGTACCTAATGTTTTCATTGACGTCGATCGTCAGCGGGTTCGAGCCGCTGTTCGGGCCGAATGACACATTGGCCTCCCGGTTCAAAGCCTTGCTTAATGTTTCATTCGTCATCCACACCTCGACGCTTTCGCCTGCAGCAGATACGTCCGCCGGCATCACAAGCAGCAGAACGAGGGCCAATCCTAGAAAGCTTTTGATGAATCTTGACATGAATCCACTCTCCTTTTCATTCGGAATGATATTCACTCTTCTCATCAAGCTATAACCAAGGAAGCTTTCTTATCGTAGCACGGCCGCCGCCGAAGCATAACGCGTCATTTTTTAGATGGACTGCAGCGTTTTTCACAATAAAAAAAGGCATAAAAAAAACCGATTCCTTTTCAGGAATCGGGCCGGTTTTGTGTCTGGCGGAGAGGGTGGGATTCGCTCCGTCGCTCGCGACAGTGCCGGTTGGCACAGTCACGATAATTGCGACTATCACGCCGGGGCCTACGAACATGCCTTTTGGCATATTCGCTTAACGGCCCGTTCTCATCCCACTCTGCCAGATACAAAAAACCGATTCCTTTTCAGGAATCGGGTCGGTTTTTGTGTCTGGCGGAGAGGGTGGGATTCGCTCCGTCGCCCGCGACAGTGCCGGTTGGCACAGTCACGGTAATCCGCGACTATCACGCCGGGGCCTACGAACATGCCTTTTGGCATATTCGCTTAACGGCCCGTTCTCATCCCACTCTGCCAGATACAAAAAACCGATTCCTTTTCAGGAATCGGGTCGGTTTTGTGTCTGGCGGAGAGGGTGGGATTCGAACCCACGTGAGCTTGCGCTCTAACGGTTTTCAAGACCGCCCCGTTATGACCGCTTCGGTACCTCTCCACATATAAGGTTGTGACGTGACAGAACTCATTGTACCACAGGTCAAATTTGAGAAGCAAGCTCTTCTTGATCTGTCGCGGCACACAATTGTTGGGTGCTGAACCGAATTACGGCTCAGCACCGCAGCTTTGTATTAAGGAGCCGAAATGACTTCCACTCCGCCCATGTAAGGACGCAGCACTTCAGGAATGACGACGGAGCCGTCCGCCTGCTGGAAGTTTTCCAGAATCGCGGCGACCGTACGGCCAACCGCAAGTCCCGAACCATTCAGCGTATGCACGAATTCCGGCTTGCTCTTCGGTTCTCTGCGGAAGCGAATGCCTGCGCGGCGCGCTTGGAAGTCCTCGAAGTTCGAGCAGGAGGAAATCTCGCGATACGTATTCGCGCTTGGAATCCATACTTCCAGATCGTAGGTCTTCGCGGACGAGAAGCCCATATCGCCTGTGCAGAGTGTCAGCACCCGGTAAGGCAATCCAAGCAGCTGGAGCACCTTCTCCGCATCGGCGGTCAGCTTCTCCAGCTCATCGTACGAATCTTCCGGCTTCACCAGCTTCACGAGCTCAACCTTGTTGAACTGATGCTGGCGGATCAAGCCGCGCGTATCGCGGCCGGCCGAGCCCGCTTCGGAACGGAAGCAAGCGCTGTACGCCACAAAATACTTCGGAAGCATCTCCGCATCCAAAATCTCTTCCCGATGAATATTGGTAACCGGCACCTCCGCCGTCGGAATCAAATAATAATCCGTATCCTTCAGCTTGAACAGATCCTCCTCGAACTTCGGAAGCTGTCCTGTGCCGACCAAGCTGTCGCGATTGACGATATATGGCGGCAGAATCTCCTCGTAGCCGTGCTTATCGCTGTGCAGATCCATCATGAAGCTGATCAGCGCGCGCTCCAGCCTTGCGCCAAGTCCGCGGTAGAACGTAAAGCGCGAGCCCGTTACCTTCGCCGCGCGCTCAAAATCGAGGATGCCCAGCTCAGCCGCAATGTCGTAATGCGCCTTCGGCTCGAAGCCGAACGAAGGCACGTCGCCTACGCGGCGCATCTCGACGTTCTCTTCCTCCGACGCGCCCACCGGAACGCTCTCGTGGGGAATGTTCGGAATGCTCAGCGTCAGCTCTTCCGCTTGAACGTCCATCTCGCGAAGCTCGTCGTCCAGCGCTTTGATGCGGTCGCCAACCTCGCGCATCTCCACGATCAACGCTTCGGCGTCGCCGCCCGATTTTTTCAGCTTCGCAACCTCTTGGGATACCGTATTGCGGCGGTTCTTCAGCTGCTCGGTCTCCTGAATTACCTCACGGCGCTTCTGGTCCAGAGCAGGGAAGCCGGCAACAAGCTCAAGCGACGCGCCGCGGTTCTTAAGCGCTTGCTCTACTTTGTCAAACTCCGTACGTAACAATTTCACATCTAACACGATTCACTGAAGCTCCTCTCTCGAGAGCGTATTATGTATAACCATTGTCGGCAGCAACCGAGGCGATTATGCCTTGGCTGCCGCCGCTTCCTTCACCATGTCCAAGAAATAAGCATGCAGACGGTAATCGTCCGTCAGCTCCGGATGGTACGATGCCGCGAGCAGCGTGCCCTGTCTGGCCGTCACGATCTCATCCTTGTACGTGGACAGAACCTCTACGTCTTCACCGACAGACTTGATCAGCGGCGCGCGAATGAATACCGCGCGGATCGGCTCATCAATTCCCTTCACATCCAGATCCGTCTCAAAGCTTTCCCGCTGGCGGCCGAACGCGTTGCGCGCTACGGTCATGTCCATGAGCCGCAAATGCGCTTCATCCTGGCCTTCAATCCGGTCAGCCAATACGATAAGTCCCGCGCATGTGCCGAAGAGCGGCTTGCCCTGCGCCGAGAACTCGCGGATCGCTTCCATAAATCCGTATTTGCGCATCAGCTTGCCGATGGTCGTGCTTTCGCCTCCCGGAATAACCAAGCCGTTCAGCTCGTCCAGCTGCTCTACCCGTTTCACGGCGACAGCTTCCGCGCCGGCCGCTTCCAGGCTTCTAATATGCTCCGCTACAGCGCCTTGCAGCGCCAGTACGCCTATCTTCATGGCTTTACACCTCGCTATCCTTTAAAAGCCGGCCTCCCCCGAAGGATTGGCCGGCTTGTCTGTTTCTATTAGATTCCGCGGTCCTGCATACGCTCAGCCGCGTGCAGCTTCGAAATCTCGATGCCTTTCATCGGTGTGCCCAGGTTCTTCGACACTTCCGCGATCAGCTTATAATCCGTGTAGTGAGTCGTCGCTTCCACGATCGCGCGGGCGAATTTCTCCGGATTATCGGATTTGAAAATACCGGAGCCCACGAATACGCCGTCCGCGCCCAGATGCATCATCAGCGCCGCGTCGGAAGGTGTCGCCACGCCGCCTGCAGCGAAGTTTACGACAGGCAGCTTGCCTGTCTCATGTACGCCGAGCAGCAGGTCGTAAGGAACGCCCAGCACTTTCGCTTCATTATAAAGCTCGTCCTTCGACAAGCCTTGAATTTTGCGAATTTGACCGTTGATCAAACGAAGGTGGCGAACAGCCTCTACGATATTACCCGTTCCAGGCTCGCCTTTCGTGCGAAGCATCGCTGCGCCTTCTTGAATACGGCGAAGCGCTTCACCCAGGTCCTTCGCGCCGCACACGAACGGCACGGTGAATTCATTCTTGCTGATGTGGAAAATCTCGTCAGCCGGCGTCAATACTTCGCTCTCGTCGATGTAGTCTACGCCCATGGACTCAAGCACTTTCGCCTCCACATAATGACCGATACGCGCTTTGGCCATGACAGGAATGGAAACAACCTTCATAACCTCTTCCACGATCGTTGGGTCAGCCATACGGGCAACGCCGCCGGCCGCACGAATATCGGAAGGCACGCGCTCAAGCGCCATTACCGCTGTCGCACCAGCCGCTTCTGCTATCTTCGCTTGCTCGGCGTTCATAACGTCCATGATGACGCCGCCTTTTTGCATTTCTGCCATACCGCGTTTTACGCGCGAAGTACCTGTCTCCATCTTTTTCGTTCCTCCTATTATTCATCCCTTAGAATGGTAATTATACCGCAGATGAGTTGCTCTAACCATTGATTTTACAGGAACTAAGGGTAATCGACAAGCCTAAATTCCCTGCTAAATGCTCGGAATTAGAACAAATCCATAATGCTGTTCCACAGATTCGAGAAGAAATCGCCGATCGCGCGGAAGAACAAGCTGAACCAGCCCGCTTTCTCCGCCTCTTCCGTCGTGACGAGGTTGACGGTATAGTCCAGATCTTTGCCTGTTGCGTCGTCCTTATACGTGTACGTGACCGTGCCAACCTTCGTGCCGGCCGCGATAGGCGCCACCAGCTCGCTCTCCGGGAGCAGCTCGTAGCCTTTCATTTCAATCTTCGGCTCGACGCCTTTCTTCACCATAAACGTAATGTCTTTGTCCGTGACGACCGGAACCGTCTTTTTCTTGCCCTTCTTAATCTTGACCGTTTCCAATGTTTCTACCACCGATTTTGGCGGCAGAACCGTCTTTTTCTCAAACGTTGCGAACGCGTAATCATACAGCTTCGCCGTTTCATAGAAACGCGCGTCTTTGTTCTTCGTATCCATGACGACGGAAATGTAGCGAATGTCGCCGCGCTTCACCGTACCTGTGAAGTTATAGCCCGCCGCGTTAATGAAGCCGGTCTTCATGCCGTCAACGCCTTCGTACGCCAAATGCTGCAGGAACTGATTGTTTTTGTTCGCGCCAAGCATATAGTTGAAGTTAATCATCGGCGCGGCGTCACGCTCGCGGAACTTATATTCTTGAAGGCTGGAGATCTCCAGGAATTCCGGATGCTCAAGCAAAATATGACGGGACAGCACAACGACGTCTCTAGCAGACATAACCGTCGTATCTTCAAACCCCGTTACACTTGTAAAATGCGCCGAAGTCAGGCCAAGCTCCTGCGCCGTTGCGTTCATTTTCTCCAAGAATGCGTCGATGCTTCCCGCTACTCTGATCGCGAGCGCCTTCGTCGCGTCATTCGCGGAACCTACCGCCATTGCTATATAAAGATCACGGACCGAATGCTGGTCGCCGGCCGCCAGATAGATTTGCGATTCCGACGGATCGGTATCAGCCGCTACCGGATCGACCGTTACGATTTCCTCCCAGGTCAGACGTCCGTTCTTAATTTCCTTCAATACGAGATACTCTGTCATCAGCTTCGTCATACTTGCAATCGGAAGCGCTTGATCCGGATTGACCTCGAACAGCACCTGTCCCGAATCCGCTTCGATGAGGATGGCGGATTTGACTTCCAAGCCTAGCGAGTTCTCCGTACTGGGTCTATTATCGAACCCAACAGCCAGCGCGCTTGTAGCGCCCAGCGACAACACAGCAAGCCACAACGCCAAGCTAGCAGCAATCACCGACAACCATCGAACCGGTCTTCCTATTACTTTCACTATCGTTTCCCCTTTTCCCTTAGTTTGTCCATTCCTCATTGTATCATAGTAGAATACCGCAATTAAACCTCTTTCCCCGCCTTATAAAATGAGAGTTCCTTCATCCCTTGCCAGTTATCCGCCATAAAAAAGAAAGGCCGAAACCTCCCGCTGGTCGGGCTTGTCTCGGCCTTATCTATCCGTTCTATTCGCGTCAGATTAAAGAGAGTAGTTCGGCGCTTCTTTCGTAATTTGAACGTCATGCGGATGGCTCTCGCGAAGACCCGATCCCGTAATCCGAACAAATTGCGTATCGTTGCGAAGCTCATCCAGCGTCGCCGTTCCGCAGTAGCCCATACCGGAGCGGAGTCCGCCAAGCAGCTGATGAACCGTATCGGCGAGAGGCCCTTTGTAAGGAACGCGTCCTTCGATGCCTTCCGGAACAAGCTTGCTCTCGTTCTCCTGGAAATAACGGTCCTTGCTGCCTTCCTTCATCGCGCCAATGGATCCCATACCGCGGTATACCTTGAAGCTGCGTCCTTGGAAAATTTCCGTCTCGCCCGGGCTTTCCGCCGTGCCCGCGAACAAGCTGCCGATCATAATCGCGCTTGCGCCGGAAGCGATCGCTTTCGTAATGTCGCCGGAATACTTGATGCCGCCGTCCGCAATAATAGGCACATTGTATTCTCTAGCTACCGTCGCGCAATCGTAGATCGCCGTAATTTGCGGTACGCCAATGCCGGCAATAACGCGAGTCGTACAGATGGAGCCAGGTCCGATACCGACTTTGATAACCGATGCGCCGGCTTCGATCAGATCTCTTGTCGCTTCTCCCGTCGCCACGTTGCCTGCGATAATCGTAAGATCCGGATAAGCTGCGCGCAGCTTTCGAACCGCTTCGATAATGTTGATGTGATGGCCGTGAGCCGAGTCGACAACCAGCACGTCGATGCCTGCGTTCACGAGCGCTTCCGCGCGGTCCATCGTGTCTTTGGAGATACCGACAGCTGCGCCGCACAGCAGTCTGCCATGCGCATCCTTCGCCGCGTTCGGGAACTGAATGGCTTTCTCGATATCCTTGATCGTAATAAGGCCCTTCAGCGTATTCTCCTCATCGACAAGCGGCAGCTTCTCGATCTTATGCTGCTGCAGCAAAACTTCCGCTTCTTGAAGCGTTGTTCCCACCGGCGCCGTCACCAGATTCTCGCGGGTCATCACTTCATTGATTTTGATCGAATAATCGTGCACGAAACGAAGGTCGCGGTTGGTCAGAATACCGACCAGCTTCTTGTCCTCATCCACAATCGGCACGCCGGAGATCCGGTATTTGCCCATCAGCTCTTCTGCGTCGTACACATGATGATTAGGCGTCAGCGAGAATGGATTCGTAATAACGCCGCTCTCCGAACGCTTCACACGATCCACTTCTTCCGCTTGCTGCGCGATCGTCATGTTCTTATGAATGATGCCGATCCCGCCTTCCCGAGCAATCGCAATGGCCAAAGCGGATTCCGTTACGGTATCCATCCCTGCGCTAATGAGCGGAATGTTCAGCTTGATGCTGGCGCTTAACCGGGTTGAAATATTGACTTCTCTTGGCAGCACTTCTGATTTGCGCGGAACGAGCAGAACGTCGTCGAACGTTAGCCCTTCTTTAGCGAATTTCGTTTCCCACACGAGTATGTTCCTCCCTTTTTTTCATTGCCTCTGACGTATATTATTGCAATATTAGCAGAGGGGGTAGGGGCTGTCAAGGCGAGAAGAATGCCGTAACGGCGCGGTTTTTTCCATTTTTAATTGTGCAGAATTTTGGCAATCTTCAGAAAAAGTCCGGCAAGTATGTCATACGTTCGGGTATACGATTTTGTAAGCGATTTATTGCTTCCATGTCGCCCCCGATACGGTTCAAAAACGATAAATCCGACGCATTTCGGTAAGATAGCAGCATGGAAGTCAATGTGCCGATTCCCATTTTTACCGTCTCTTCAACTGGACGTTCACCGGTCAGCCGCTTCGCTTCCGCTTGGCCCGATTCGCCAATGAGGAGTTCGAAGCATCCGTTGTTCCAAGGCGCATGCTCATCCGTAATGTCCAAGCAAACCCGGTCTGCGGAGCCGGAAGCCAGGAACGGATACGCGCCCAGGAATGCTTCCACATCCACGATGCGCGCCATGAAGTAAGGGACGATCTCCTGTTTGATACGCGGATCCGCGATCATGTCGGTCAACCGATCATTCATCGGCACAGTCATCGTCACCTTCTCGATCATCGAATCGTGCTGCCCGATGAACGACCAGATCGCTTCGTAGGCCTCGCTCGTCAAATAGACGAATTCATGTACGGTTAACTGCTGCTCCTTCACTTCATAGATCAAATATCCTTGAGCCTCTCCTTGCGAATCCCGGTATACGGCGATCTGGCCGGGCTTCCGCATGGGGATGCGGTGCTTCCACCACAGCTCGGACCGGCGAAGCGTGCCATTAAATTTGGATGCGTATGTCTCATATAATGCCTGTAAGCTGTTATAATCATACAACCGCTCGAATCGGCCTTTATAAGGTTTCCTCACGGGCAGCTGCCGAGTCTGAATTGTATACGTCTTATGTTCGGTATACGTCTCCCATCCATACTTCCGGTAGAAGGCGAATGCGAACGGACTGAGAAACGATACGGTTTGCCCTCTTTCGCGCATGCGTTCCAGAAGATGGACAAGCATCTTGGCGACATAGCCCTGTCTCCGATGCTCCGGCCAAGTCGAGACGGCCGCGACTCCCCCCATGGCAAACACTTTACCCCCTATGTATGTAGAAAGCTCCAATACGGCGGCTTGCGCGGCAAGCTGTCCATCCACGAACACGCCCCAGCGCTCCGAAGGCTCCTCTTCGATTCTGACCCGAATCTCCTCCAGCTGCTGCTCCGTCCTTGTATATTGAAAGGCGAATTGCGCAAGCTTCATGCTTTCCTGAAAATGCTCGTCACCAAGCCTGCCGATACGAACGTTACTCATCGAACGCACCCCCGCTATTGTTATCATTCTGACTCCATTATAATGGAAAAGCCGTCTTCCGGCATGAACCGAAAGACGGCTTTTCTTATTTTAGTCTACTTTGTCTTCAAGCTCGCGGACGAACGTTTCCGTTCCGTCCGCATTCCATGTCGCCTCGTGCGATACCGTCGCTTCAAGCGCATGTCCGAATCCCCATGACGATTCAGGAACGTCAGGGAACTTCGCGTCCACGCCGACAAGAGGTCCGCGGAACAGCATGCTGTTAATCATCGCGACCGCTTCCAGACGTGTAATTTTGTTGCCTGGCTTAAAGGTGCCGTCCGGGTAACCGCTGATGAGGCCGCCGCGCAATAATGCTTCGATTGCATCCTCAGACCAGCGTCCCTCGACATCAGAGAATTTGCCGTCAATGGAATGCGATACCGTCATGCCGATAAAACGCGCCATAACGGCAGCCAGCTCCTCGCGCTTCACCGGATCCTCAGGACGGAAGCTGCCCGTCGGATCGCCTTCGAAGATCCCGTTCTTCGATGCGATATAAATATAACGATGAGCCCAATGGTCCTTCGCCACATCGGTATACGGAATGCTTCCGTCTTCGCCGCCGCCTAACAGGCGAGCGACGATAGCCGCGAGCTCAGCGCGCGTCAGATTGCGTCCCGGCTTGAACTCTCCATCCGGATAACCCAGGATGTAGCGGATATGCTGTACCGCGCCGAACCGGTTCGATACGAGCTTCATCTTGACGGAAGCCGCTGCGTTCCGAATGCCCGCCGTCTTCTGCTCCGTGCTGATCTCCGCCGTTACTGTCACCATTTCTTCGGATTGCTTCAGCTGCGGCGATTTGACCATAACCGTAAATGTGCCTTTCTCAAGCGCGTCAACATCATGAACAGTCCATGAAATCTTATTGCCCTCGACCTTGCCGCCATCGGCGTCCACAACCGTGAAGCCTTCCGGCAGGGTCATTGTAACCGTTCCTTCCTTCAGCTTGCCGTCGCCAATGTTTTGATAAGTCACCGTTATTGGCATTTCCGTCTCTTCTGCCGCTTTGCTTTGCTCAATCGCAATGTTCACAACGAGCTCCGGCAGTTCTTCGCTGGTCTCAACAGGCGGCGGCGTAACTGGCGGCGCTGTCGGAATGACCGGTATCTTGTCCATATGCACGTTATGGCGCACAATGTCCCAATCAACCCGAATATGTCCGCTGTTATAGCTGAAGTAGCCCGGCGCCGTTACGTACAAATAGTAGTCCGTATTCGGATAGACCATGTAAGCGTACTTGCCGTCCGCCCCTGTCACCTGCGATGGCGACTGGTTATCGAATGGCAGGAAACCGCTGATTGCCGGCAAATAAACCTTTTGGTCCGTTGCCGGATTCAGCACGCTGACCGGCAGCAGGTTGCCGTTGATGTCCTTCGGATAATAGTACAGCGTGACCGTTGCGCCAGGAATGGCTTGGAGCGTACTGCTGTCCAATACATCGCCGTAAGGGTCGACGAGCTCTTCCAAAATATTCAGCTCGCCGTCTTCATCCAGCTTAATCGTCGGGTAAGCGTAAACCTGCTGCCCGCTGCCGTCAAGAACAGGATTGCCGTCCGCGTCGAACTGCGGCTTCTGATTAAACGCGATTTCGACGACATCGCCGTAATTCGGATTGTCTGGATCCGTGATTTCGATTGTATAGCGGATCTCTAACTGATATTCGGTTCCTTTGTCGAGGCCCGGAATATTAAATACGCCGTTATCGTCAAGCGCGAACCAGTTCTGCCCGTTGTCCGGATTCGTTACATACGTGTTATCCGGCTTCTTCAGGTAGACGCGGAATTGCTGCAGCTCTTCCTCCGTGAACAGCTGGGATTTGCTGCTGTCCGCCGCGTCTTTGATGCCGACGATGCCTGTTGCCGTCTTAGTCGACGGATAGTCCTGCTCATCTCCGCCTGAACCGGTCACTTCATCGACCCATACCTTTTGCTTGAAAGGAATGATAATGGGTTCATCCGAACCGTTGCGGCCAATCTCGATCGGCTTATAAATCTCCAAATCATAGCTCACATCGCCGCGAGGTACCGCAATCGTGTACTTGCCGTCGCTGTCCGAAGTCGTCTCCGCCGAGAAATCGATGATGCCATCGCCGTCAAAGTCTTTGGTCAGCTTAACCAAAGCGCCCGGCACGACCGTGTACTCTCCATTAATCGTGCTCGTCACGATGCCGGACACGCTGGCCGGCTCGAACGTAATGAAAATTTGCTCCCAATCGTAGAGATGATGCTCCGTGTCGTCGACCGTTGCTTTTACGGGAACCTTCTGCGAAATAATCCCTTCGATCAAGCTGGAACGATATTGAACCTTCGCTTGGCCTTTGCTGTCGGTCACCACAGTCGTATCGCCGAGGAAGGTGCCGACCGGATTCGAATCCGTCCCTGCCGAGAACTCAACCTCGATGCCGGCCATCGGTTTGCCGTCCTTGTCCGTTACAACGGCAGTCAACCAAGTCGTTGTCTTTCCGTCTCCCACGATAGAGGATGGGTCAGCTTTCAATTCAATACGGAAGTTGACGAGCGCAAAATCTTCCCTGACCGACGATGCATGCGGGTCGCTCGGTAGCGTATCGATATTGCGTTCCTTCGTGCTGTATCCCGGCTTTTTAACCGCAATCAAGTATTCGTTCGTCGGGATATTATCGAATCTATAGTTCCCTTCAGCGTCCGTTGTTGCTTCGTAGTTCTCATACTTGTACGTGCCGGTCGGATCGTAGAGCTGAATGGCAACGCCGGCAAGCGGTTCGCCTTCGTCATCCACTATGGTGCCAACCAAATCAATACTCGAGACCACGTAGAACGAATTGTCACTCAGCAAGCTGCTTGGCTCGGTCTGAATGCTGTCCGCTCCGTTAAACGCTTCGTAGGTTACAGAATAACTGCCTGTAATCGCATTATCTGCGAGCCGGTAAGTCGTGTGCGACCACAGTTTGTAACTGTTTTTCTCGTCGCTTACCGTTTTCGAAGCGGTCATCGTTACAACATCCGTTTTGGTATGCTCGACACCGCTTGCGTCCTTCACTTTGTAGGTAACCGTCGCCACGACCTTCGTCGCTTCCGCCACGCTCACTGCCGAAAGCTTAAGCGGCGATCCCGGCCTCAGCACAACAAGCGGAGTCAGCTCTCCACGTTGGCGCTGGCCTACCCATCCATCAAGCGGCTTCTTAACGGTCACTGTTACCGTTACCGTCGCGCTCGTAAGTCCATCTTCGTCCGTTACCGTGTAGCTGAACGTATCCGCTCCGGTGAAGTCCTTAGCCGGTGTGTACGTGATCTTCCACGGCTCATTCTCGTCTTGCGTCAACGTTCCGCCCTGCTCCGTTGTATTGGAGCTCAGGCTGTACACCAAATCTTGTTCAGAGGTATGGTCGTCCGTACCGCCAAGCGTAATGACGGTATCCGTGTTTTCATTCGTTACCGTACCCGTTACCGGTTCCGCGGTTGGTTTTCCGTTGACCGTAATTGTGACCGTTGCGGCTGTGCTTGTCTGCGACGCGTTGTCCGTCACCGTGTACGTGAACGTATCCGTTCCGCTGAAGCCAGCCTTCGGTGTGTACACGACCTTCGCCGGATTCTCCGGATCTGGAGTCAGCGTTCCGCCTTCTGTCGTTGCAGCCGGCACATTGTAGACAAGGTCTCCCGCCAACGTCAGATCGTCGGAGCCCTCCAGCGTAATCGTTATCGATCCGCCTGCGTTAACTTTCCCTTGCTTCGGCTGCGCTGTCGGCGCGCCATCGACTTGAACCGTGATGGTCGCCTCTGTTTTTAAACCATGCGCATCCGTTACTTCATACGTAAAGGTATCTGTGCCGCTAAATCCGTTAGCCGGCGTATATACCCATTTATTTTTGTCCGTCTGATCTTGAACAAGCGTTCCGTGGCTAGTTGTTGCAGGAACGTTATAGCTCAGATCGTTGACTGCCGTCAGATCGTCAGCGACGTCCAGCGTAATTGTCACGGCTTGACCCGGCTTTGTAATTACCGAATCGTCTTCCGCTGTCGGCGGCGCATTGACGGTTACCGTTACCGTTACCGTCGCGCTCGTTAATCCGTCCTCGTCCGTTACCGTGTAGCTGAACGTATCCGTTCCGGTGAAGTCCTCAGCCGGAGTGTACGTGATCTTCCACGGCTCGTTCTCGTCTTGCGTCAACGTTCCGCCCTGCTCCGTCGTGGTGGAGCTCAGGCTGTACACCAAATCTTGTTCAGCGGTATGGTCGTCCGTACCGCCAAGCGTAATGACGGTATCCGTGTTTTCATTCGTTACCGTACCCGTCACTGGTTCCGCAGCCGGTTTTCCGTTAACCGTAATCGTGACCGTTGCGGCTGTGCTTGTCTGCGACGCGTTGTCCGTCACCGTGTACGTGAACGTATCCGTTCCGCTGAAGCCAGCTTTCGGTGTGTACGTGACCTTCGCCGGATTCGCCGGATCTTGGGTCAGCGTCCCGCCTTCTGTCGTTGTTGCAGGCACATTGTAGACAAGGTCTCCCGCCGCCGTCAGATCGTCGGAGCCCTCCAGCGTAATCGTGACCGATCCGCCTGCGTTGACTTTCCCTTGTTTCGGCTGCGCTGTCGGCGCGCCATCGACTTGAACCGTGATGGTCGCCTCTGCTTTCAAACCATGCGCATCCGTTACTTCATACATAAAGGTATCTGTGCCGCTAAATCCGTTAGCCGGCGTATATACCCATTTATTTTTGTCCGTCTGATCTTGAACAAGCGTTCCGTGGCCAGTTGTTGCAGGAACGTTATAGCTCAGATCGTTGACTGCCGTCAGATCGTCAGCGACGTCCAGCGTAATCGTCACGGCTTGACCTGGCTTCGTAATTACCGAATCGTCTTCCACCGTCGGAGGCGCATTGACGGTTACCGTTACCGTTACCGTCGCGCTCGTTAATCCGTCCTCGTCCGTTACCGTGTAGCTGAACGTATCCGTTCCGGTGAAGTCCTTAGCCGGAGTGTACGTGATCTTCCACGGCTCATTCTCGTCTTGCGTCAAAGTTCCGCCCTGCTCCGTCGTGGTGGAGCTTAGGCTGTACACCAAATCTTGTTCAGCAGTATGGTCGTCCGTACCGCCAAGCGTAATGACGGTATCCGTGTTTTCATTCGTTACCGTACCCGTTACTGGTTCCGCAGCCGGTTTTCCGTTCACCGTAATCGTAACCGTTGCGGCTGTGCTTGTCTGCGACGCGTTGTCTATCACCGTGTACGTGAACGTATCCGTTCCGCTGAAGCCAGCTTTCGGTGTGTACGTGACCTTCGCCGGATTCGCCGGATCTTGGGTCAGCGTTCCGCCTTCTGTCGTCGCAGCCGGCACATTGTAGACAAGGTCTCCCGCCGACGTCAGATCGTCGGAGCCCTCAAGCGTAATCGTGACCGATCCGCCTGCGTTGACTTTCCCTTGTTTCGGCTGCACTGTCGGCGCGCCATCGACTTGAACCGTGATGGTCGCCTCTGTTTTTAAACCATGCGCATCCGTTACTTCATACGTAAAGGTATCTGTGCCGCTAAATCCGTTAGCCGGCGTATATACCCATTTATTTTTGTCCGTCTGATCTTGAATAAGCGTTCCGTGGCTAGTTGTTGCAGGAACGTTATAGCTCAGATCGTTGACTGCCGTCAGATCGTCAGCGACGTCCAGCGTAATCGTCACGGATTGACCCGGCTTCGTCGTCACCACATCGTCTTCCGCCGTCGGAGGCCTATTCACGATAAAAGTGACTCTTGCTTCAACGTCTTGTTCGTTGCCTGTTGTTCCATATTGCGTGATAGCAACGAGCGTTACCTCACCTGAATCTAATGCCGGCTTGTCATCAGGCCATGGCATTTCCCAATTGCCGTCACCCGTTGAAGTAACGCTATCTATGAGAGTAAGCTCTCCATCCTCGTCTACCAGATAGACCGAGACTGTTTTCGATACGCCACTGTCCGTTACTTGACCCTTTATCGTTGGCTTCACATTCGTGATGACCTTACCTTCAGGCGCGGTTACGAGATCTACTTGCGAAATCCTAATAATCAGAACATAACTGAAGTCGATCTCTTCATCTACATTACTTCCTATCGTAACTACCTTCTCAGATCCCCAAGGCTGCGTTGTCGCTTTTCCTTTCAATCCATCATGCTGAGACGGATCAATGGAAACGGTTGCCTCGCCAAGATAGACCGGCACCGAATAGCTGCCGTTCGCGTCGGTAACTGCTGAATATTGGATTACACCCGCCGCATCTTCTAGCTCAACGCTAATATCAACGCGAATGCCGCTCAGCGCCTTTTCGCTCGCGTCCTTCACTCCGTTACTGTTCGAATCTTCATAGACATTGCCGCTTACCGTACTATTGGTTACATAAAAAGTAAGCTCCGCGGTATCTCCGGGAAAATACGTCCATGTATCGATTGCTTTATTATTTCCGTATCCCGCAGTGTCTCCTAAAAATTTATGAGCGCCGTTTACACTGTTTACGCCTTTACTTTTATTTTCTGGCGTGTGGTTAGCTGCGGGCAGGGACAGCATCGTACCGTCCTGCAGATAATATGGGCTGCTGTCTTCATAGTAAACGGTTGTTGGGGAAATAGGATTTCCGTCGCCATCTAGCCCCTTGAACTCCATATCGGCGGGTTTATTAAGCATCTCGATAATGATGCCGTTTGGCGCTCTCTCCACGTCGAGCATTGGGAAGTGATATTCCCCGCCTTTGGTCAGGAGTTTAGCAGCGTATTTTCCTGCCGGAACAATCGTATTGTTGCGGTTTTTACCGTTCCATTTGAAGACCGTCTTTCCGGATGCCGCGCTATCCTCTATGACAGTATCCGTACTTGGATCAAAACCAGGCGTTCCGTCCGTATCCAAAATAATTTGGTACGAACCGCTTCGTGACAATTCAAAAGAAAACTCTCCTCCGCTTCCAACCGTTGCTACTGGAGAATTGCTGGTCGAATTGCCCATATAACCATTGAAGCTAAACGTTGATTTATCGCTAATCTCATCCTTAGCAATCACTGGAGGTATGTCAGGGGTTGTCTTGATGTACCCCGAACCACCCGTTTCCCTAAAAGTTCCCAAGTCATCGGCGGGCTCGTTGAAAAACACCCGATGAGTCACTTGTTTATCCGTATCCGGACTAAATGGATTCTGCACGATGATTTTGCTTCCCGTTTTACCCACATCATCGAGTGAAACGGAGTGGTACAGCGTCTTAGGCACTGACCCTGAAATATCAATAAAACCGCTGTTATTCGAGAAGAAAACAAATCCAAACGGGTCCATGCCGTTCATATTGGACTTATATAAGTAACCGTCCTTGGTGAGAACATAGACGGAAGAAAAAGCGCCGCTTCCATTCTTCAGCTCAACACCAATATTCAGAGCAAGAGAATACGTATACATCCTGCCTGGAATTTCCGGACTCATTCTATTAGGATCAATGACCGTTACGTCCCAAGCCGCGACACCCCCGGAAGTTTTTTGATCCCAAGCTGTCCCAATGAGATTAGCTCCCGGGTTACTGCTGCTCGTATCTCCATTACCCCGGAACTCTACAATCCACTCGCCTGTCTGATCAACATCAACCTCAATAGGCTTGTAACCGCCCGAGTTATAAGTTGTGCCGTTAATCGTATATGTAGGCCCTTTTGTCTCTTGGCTATATGAGGAAATATAACCTTCACCGGTACTCTTTACATCCAGATTGAGAGAAGTCCCATCAGGTTTCCTTACTACAATATCGCCCAAAGGCGTAGCAGAGTTGGAAGTGAAGTTAGTCGTTACGCTCGATCCGAGCAGCAGCTTCTCCCCTTCCTTCACAAGCACCCGTAAATGCGTCTGTCTTTTCACACCGGACAGATTGAAGCTATCGTTCAACCACTCCAAATATGGACGGTAGGCTTTCGAACTATTCGATGGGTCAACCTCTACTAAGTCTCTACTCCCCTCCGCATGTATGGACTGCTGCTGAAAAATCAATGATGCAAGCATGAAGGCAAACACCAATAGTAAAACATATTGCAATCGCCTGATTACCATTTCAAAGCTCCTTTTCCCTTACTTTAATATGATGATTTCAAAATGATAGGACTATCTGACTACTATACTACCAATCAAAACTATACAATTTCTAAACCACACTCCGCTTTTAACCGTATTTAACCAAATATCATAGGCACAATAGTCCTTCAATACCACTAGATAGGAGCAATTGATAGATTTTTGTTGCTTCAGAGCTAGTGAGATATCGAATGAAGGCACAAAAGGAGACTACGGTCGGTAGGTGATATAGAAAAACAAAAAAACTGCCACAGAAATCTGTGACAGGTCATTCGTGCTTGGCGACGTCCATTCCGCACTGGGATGAATACTCTTCGCAGAGTTACATCAACGGTCGGCGTCTGAACCTTCCTCTTCAGGCCGGGTCATGTATCATCGAATTGCTTCGATCACAAGGTTCAGACACTCTCCCCGTTGGGAGAGAAACGTCGCCATGCATGAAAACAAAAAACCTGCCACAGATAACTGTGACAGGTCATTCGTGCTTGGCGACGTCCATTCCGCACTGGGATGAATACTCTTCGCAGAGTGTGCATCAACGGTCGGCGTCTGAGCCTTCCTCTTCAGGCCGGGTCATGCATCATCGAATTGCTGCGAACGGAAGGTTCAGACACTCTCCCTGTTGGGAGAGAAACGTCGCCAGACCATTTCGGATAGCGGAAGCATCATCCGAAATGGTCTACACACAACAAAAAACCTACCGTATCGACTACGGTAGGTTATCTGTGCTTGGCGACGTCCTACTCTCCCAGGACCCTGCGGTCCAAGTACCATCGGCGCTGGAGGGCTTAACGGTCGTGTTCGGTATGGGAACGCGTGGTTCCCCTCCGCCATCGCCACCAAACGGATCAAGGTTTGTACCTTGAAAACTGGATACGAAAGTTTAGCTGTAGTGATCCTTTATTTATAGGATAAGCCCTCGACCGATTAGTATTCGTCAGCTCCACACATTGCTGTGCTTCCACCCCGAACCTATCAACCTCGTCGTCTTCAAGGGGTCTTACTAATTGGGAAATCTCATCTTGAGGGGGGCTTCACGCTTAGATGCTTTCAGCGCTTATCCCGTCCGTACTTGGCTACCCAGCGGTGCTCCTGGCGGAACAACTGGTACACCAGCGGTACGTCCATCCCG
>NZ_QXQA01000011.1 GCF_003583765.1 Paenibacillus nanensis | reverse complement strand
TTACCTCACCAACTAGCTAATGCGCCGCAGGTCCATCTGTAAGCGACAGATTGCTCCGTCTTTCCCGAGTCGGCCATGCGACCAACTCGCGTATCCGGTATTAGCATTCGTTTCCGAATGTTATCCCAGTCTTACAGGCAGGTTACCTACGTGTTACTCACCCGTCCGCCGCTAAGTTATCCCCGAAGGAATAACTCCGCTCGACTTGCATGTATTAGGCACGCCGCCAGCGTTCGTCCTGAGCCAGGATCAAACTCTCCATAAAAGTGTTTGATTGCTCATTACGTTTGTTGCTTGAAGCTTTTCGCATCGGCTAAAGCCGAGTACGAAAACTTCTTATATCTATTAACTCGTTACCGAATTAACAGGGCAGTTTCGCTCGTTGTTCAGTTTTCAAAGAACAATCTTTTTTCTTTCGTGTCGCCCGTGTCTCAGCGGCGACTTTTATAATATATCACATACGCCCATCATAATGCAAGCACTTTTTTAATTCTTTTTTAAAAGCTGTTACAAAAGCGACTTTCACTTTGTTGGCGCGAGTAATAATGTAGCATAACCAGAATAGTCCCGTCAACCTAGAGCGCAGCATTTCCTGAAATAAAAATCAATTCCAGTATCGCTGTCACTCATTAAACAATAAAGAGCTGAATGCCTGCCAACATCAAAACGCCTGGCACGCCTAGCACTACAGCCGCGCTTATCGTAAAGGGATTGAGCGGAATATGCAGCCCTTCAACAATCCCCGTCTCATTCACAAGATATAAGAGACCTGCTGCCGCGATCAAATGCAGGACAAAACTGCGCAGCCAATTCCAAGAAAGCCTGCTTCGCAATAAAACGATAATCAGCGTTAACGAGGACGCAATCAATACTGTCAACCATACTGCCTTCATTCCGCTACTCCCTCCCATTGCGGCCATGAGCCTTTCATTTTTTTCGCTTTGCTTAATAGCATGGTGTAGCGCTTCTCGGCCGTAATGATCGCATGAATCGCATAGTCCACTTGCTCATGGCCAAGCGCATAGTTGAAATATCTTTTGGCGCTCTCCCATTCCTTTAACGCATCTGCAATTTCCTCCTTCAGCTTTCGTTTTCGGCTGTAGTCTTCCTTATTTTGTTCCGGTTGTTGCAAGTCCATTTCGCACCCTCCTTGTCCACGCTTGGTATGCGGTTCTTCTTCTATGTGTATAGGCCTGTACCGAAGAATAGAACTCAAGGATGTATAGAAGGGGGCTAACCTAAACAAAAAAGAACCGTCCCCCATGGATGTTCCATGAAAGAACGGTTCTAGAAGCGGTCTCGGCTATCAGCTGAGCTCACGCCTACCTTCCAAAGCTTTGGACAGGGTCACTTCATCGGCATATTCCAGATCCCCGCCAACCGGCAGACCATGGGCGATTCGGGTCACTTTTAATCCAAACGGCTTTACTAACCGCGATAAATACATCGCAGTCGCTTCGCCCTCGATATTAGGATTCGTAGCAAGAATAAGTTCCTGTACACGCTCGTCGCTTAATCTGCGCAGGAGCTCGGCAATTCGGATCTCATCGGGTCCGACTCCCTCCATTGGAGAAATCGCGCCTTGCAGGACGTGGTAATAGCCGTCGAATTCCTTCGTCCGTTCCATCGCCACTAAATCCTTGGACTCTTGAACGACACAGATAACGGAGCTGTCGCGCGATTTGTCCTGACAAATCTTACACGGATCCGTATCCGTAATATTGCAGCATACCGAGCAATAAAACAGATTCCGCTTCACGCTTACTAACGCTTTGGCGAAATCGATCACGTCATCTTCCTTCATTCGAAGCACGTGAAAAGCAAGCCTGGCGGCAGTCTTCGGACCGATGCCAGGCAAGCGGGTAAACGCGTCAATCAATTTTGCTATCGGTTCCGGGTAAAACAAAGGGTACAGCTCCTTTCAGCGCAGCGAACGCCCGCTCCTTAGAACAGACCCGGAATTTTCATGCCGCCTGTGAATTTGCCCATATCTTGATTCGCAAGTTCGTCCGCTTTTGTAAGCGCGTCATTAACGGCAGTCATAACGAGGTCTTGAAGCATTTCAACGTCGTCCGGATCAACCGCTTCCGGCTTAATGACGATGTTCAGCAGTTTCTTGTGGCCGTTCATCGTTACGCTGACCACTCCGCCTCCAGCTGTTCCTTCGACGGTCTTGCTCTCCAATTGCTCCTGAGCCTTCATCATTTGCTCTTGCATTTTTTTCACTTGCTTCATCATTTGGTTCATGTTGTTCATTATTCGTCACCTCATTAATAATTTAAGTTATGCCTTTTCTTTCACAACGACCAAATCTTCGCCAAACAGCTTGACCGCTTCCTCCACCCATACGGGTCTCTGTGAAGCTTTCGCGCCTTCAGCGTCGCCTTCCGGTTCCAGCTCCAGCATTTCTCCCGGCTCGTTATCCGCGCCGTCCAATGCCGCCTGCCATTCCTTCTGCATCACGGTGACCAACCGATACGGAGCCCCCAGCACTTCCGAAGCAATCCGTTCGATAATCTCCCGATGATCCGGCTTTTCGGTTGTTTCCCTATGAATCTCATTTTTGAAAGCAAGCAGCAGATTGCCGGCATCAACGGAGACAAGCTCGCCGTTCTTCAGCCATGCATGAAGCGTTACTTTGGCGTCTTTGACACGAGCCAGCACGTCGCCCCACTTGGATCGCGCAATGCCCGACTCCGGACTGCCGGCAGCAGCAGCGTAACCGTCCAGCTTCACCTTCGTCCGAACCTTGCCGCCGCCACCGCCGCCGAACGCGCCTCGAGAAGGACCGCGCGAGATCGGCGCCGCGCTACGAGCTTCACCTGCTCCCGCGTCACCTGATGCTTGAGGGGCGATTCCGCTCTTCAGCAAGCTTTCAAGCTTCCTCTCAAGCGCCTCAACCTGACCGCGGAGCCTGGACACTTCGGCATCCGATGCCCCGCTAGAGGCGGCCCCTCTCTGTACCGATACGGATGACCCCTCATCGTTAATCGAGCACAGCTTCATTAAAGCGACCTCAAATACGGTCTGGGGCTGCGAAGCATGCTTTAATTCTACCTGGTATCGGTTTAAGATATCAATCATCGCAAACAAACGGGACGATGAATAGGCTTCCGCCATTTCCAGGAACCGCTCGCGATCGACAACCCTTTCGGTGGCTGCGCCGGTCGGGGCAAGCTTTAACACAAGCAAATCGCGGAAATAGTACATCAAATTCTCCATGCACTTATCCGCCGCCTTGCCCGCCTGCATCAAGCTTTCCACCAGCGGCATCAGCGCCGATACATTGCGGTCCCTCACCGCTTCCGCAAGCTGATAGAATTGTTCGGCGGCTATGCCTCCTGTAACATCTATTGCAGCTTCAAGCGAGATTCGGCTGTCGCCGAATGCCGCTACTTGCTCCAGAAGACTGATCGCATCCCGCATCCCGCCTTCCGACAAGCGCGCGATATAAGCAAGGGCATCCTCATCAGCGCTGATGCCTTCTTCTTGACAGATCTGCATCAGCCTTCCCGTTTGCTCCTCCAAGGAAACTTGGCGGAAGTCAAAGCGCTGACATCTGGAGATTATGGTTGCCGGCAGCTTGTGAGGCTCCGTGGTCGCAAGAATAAAGATAACGTGACCCGGCGGCTCCTCCAATGTTTTCAGCAGCGCGTTGAACGCTTCGGAAGTGAGCATGTGCACCTCGTCAATGATGTACACTTTGTATCGCACTTCGGACGGCGCGTATCTTACCTTGTCGCGAATATCCCGAATCTCGTCAATACCGCGATTCGACGCGGCGTCGATTTCGATGACGTCCATAATATGACCGGCCGTAATCCCCTTGCAAGCTTCGCATTCGTTGCATGGCTCAATGGCCGGTCCTCGTTCGCAGTTAACGGCTTTGGCGAGCACTTTGGCGGTTGTCGTCTTGCCCGTGCCCCTCGGTCCGTTGAATAAGTACGCGTGAGATACCCGTTGTTCGCGAATCGCATTCTGAAGCGTCTGTATAATATGCTGCTGTCCAACCATGTCCTGAAACGTCTGAGGACGCCAGGCACGATATAATGCAATATGTGACACGCGACTCTTCCCTTTCAGCTTGCCTGATCTTAAGCTCAGCAGCGTTTTCTCTGATCTATTATACTACACCTTCGGTTCAATCAAAATGTTAAATCATCATCTAGACAAAAAAGCCCCGCAGCTCCCGGTCTCCGCAAGCTTTGCTTGCAAAAACCACTGCTGCAGGACTATATTTGACGGGCTTCTATACCCAATGCGTGTCTTATTAGGACCGTGCACCTGTCCTCGATACATGCGACCCGAGCGGCACTCTTGCGACACAGCTCGAGCCAGGCACCCCTCCGGCACATGAACTAACTTGCTTACGGCTGCTTCCTTCCGGACCTGACCGGGTTCACAAGCGTCCATTGCGGAGGACCCAGCTGTCAACACTGCTTGCAAGCGCCAAGCCTCACATCAGCATAACCTCAGACAGGAATTCAACCTCGCTACAGCGGATTGCGAGTTACAGGGCACCGCTACCTCCCCATCTAGCACGGCAAGGACAAGTATATTACATTCTAGACCAAAGCGCAACCTATGGTGAAATTTGCATATCGTGAGGCTGTGAATTCACCTATGGTGCGATTTACCGCATTTGTCCAGATCTTGTCTAACCCATCATAAATAGCGTTCCATTCAGCGGTAAAACTTCCGCTTCACCGCGGCCGATTCCTTAGACTTGGCTTAATAACCGAAAGATGTCTAACTCTTTACTTTCACATGCACATCATAACGCGGAAAATTGGACTGAAGCAGGCTTTGCGCCTCAGCGAGCATCGCCTTTCTTTCCTTGTCGGTCAAGCTGCGGCTTACCCGAAGCGTTACATTCATTTCGTCGCCGTTAAAGCCAACCTGCGTATTTTCGATGCCTCTGATCGGTTTAAGCAGCTGCCCCACCATTTCCATATCAAAATCATAGGAGGTCCCGCTCCGATTCAGCAGGTTCGGGTTGGTGTTCGTTAACCCCATATAACCGTCGTTTCTATAGACTCTTGCCTGTCCGTCCGCATTTTGTCCGCAGCCGCTCACCAGTAAGAGCAATAATGAACCGTACACGCCGATCCATAACAATCGCCACATTCGTCTTCCTTTTCGATAACCCTTTTTGAATGCCATGAAAAAAACCTCCCTTTAACCATAGGATGGCTGAGGGAGGTTCTTGTATTCTGCCAATTAAAGGCGGAATCATTGTTGTATGCACAATTAAATGCCGTATTTCTTCTTGAAACGGTCGACGCGGCCGCCGGCATCCAGGAACTTCTGCTTACCCGTAAAGAATGGGTGACATGCGGAGCAAATCTCAACGCGAAGATTCGACTTGATCGAACCTGTCTCGAATGTATTGCCGCAAGCGCAAGTTGCTGTAACGACGTGGTATGTCGGATGAATACCTTGTTTCATCTCGTTCACCTCTTTCTGCCCTGAGCCACATGCGGACCCAGAGTAAAATCACACAATACGGATTATAGCACGGAACGACGTTTAGGCGCAATGATAATCGCCTGCCAGCGGCAAGATCACACTTGCCAATTACAGCCTTACTCTTCGCATCGGCGCAGGCGGCACATGCGTATAGGAGCCGATCACAACATCCGGAAGCTCCTGGCGGAAAATCTCCAGCATTTGCTTCATGCCATAGATCTCGCCTTTCGCCTTCGGAATGAGCGCCAAATAGCTCTCCGGATCAATATTCAAATTCCGCATTTGAATGAGCTTAAGATCCGTCCGCTTCGCGAAATCAATCATCGCTTCAATCTCTTCTTCACGGTCGGTAACGCCCGGAAATATCAAATAGTTTATGGACGTATAGACGCCCTTATCCGCAGCATACTTAAGCGAACGCTCCACATTATGCAACGTATATCCGCGCGGCTTATAGTAGGCATTGTAGTGTTCATCGATCGCGCTGATTGTGCTGACTCTCATCAAATCAAGCCCGGCATCCACAATCGCGCGCATAAAATCGGTGAGTCCGGCGTTCGTATTAATATTAATGAAGCCAAGCGAGGTCTGCTCCCTTACACGCTTCATCGCCTCTACAATAATTTTCACCTGCGTGGAAGGCTCGCCTTCGCAGCCTTGTCCAAAGCTGATAATGGATTCCGGCTCCTTCAGATGCTCCAGCATGATTTCTACGACTTCATCGACCGTCGGTTTGAAATTCATGCGCGTCTGCGGCGCAGGGAAGCCGCTGTCCTCCGGCTGCTCGGATATACAGCCGAAGCAGCCCGCATTACAGGAGTAGGATACCGGAACCGCGCCTTCCCATCTGCTCAGGAATGTGTTGGACGCCGTTAAACATTCGTAGCCTAAAGCGCAATTCGACAAATGCTTGTACAATCGGTTTTCCGGGTATTTCTCCAGCAAGCGCTCGACTTGTACGTTTAGTTCTTTGCGGTCGCAATTGAGCGGATCCCAACGTTCAGGATCGTCGCACTGCTCCGCCGTAACAAAGAATCCGCCGTCCTTCCATACAACAGCGGTATAACCGAAAAGCGGCAGCTTCTCCTTCTTATCGGATTTCACATATCCGGGAAGACAAAGCCGTGTATAGCCCTGCGGAAGCAAGGCGCCTACGGCCTGAGCGCCGCCGGGCAATGCCTGCATCTCACCGGTATCCGGGTCAAGTCCGATCGGTCTGGTAAAGGGTAAGCTAACAAGTGTCGCGCCTGCAGGAAGAGGAATAAGCTCATCCTCCATGATTTCTACAATCATATCCCCACTTCGGCCTAGTCCGATATATTCAGGATGGTCGAACACGTTGCCATGTTCGTCTGCATATACGAGATTCATGATGTCCTCCTTTCCTTATCGAGAGCTACGAGCCGTTCGTCGTTCTTGCTACCGGCCTGCGTCCCGCCGCGGAGGTCTGCGCGCTCTTCATGGACGAACGCTCCGACTTAGACGTCTCGGCCGACGTATCCAGCGACATAAGGAATTGTTCGTTATTTTCCGTTTCCTTCAGCTTCTTCAGGAAGTTATCCACGAAATCAGGCGTATCGGTCAAGCTTCTGCGGATTGCCCACACTTTATCCAGCTCTTCCTTGGTCAAGAGCATTTCTTCACGCCGCGTTCCCGATCTGCGCATATCTAGCGCAGGGAAAATCCGGCGCTCCGCCAGCTTCCGATCAAGATGAAGCTCCATGTTGCCCGTTCCTTTAAATTCTTCATAAATAATATCGTCCATACGAGATCCCGTCTCGATTAGGGCTGTTGCAAGAATGGTTAAGCTTCCGCCTTCCTCCACATTACGGGCCGATCCGAAAAACCGCTTCGGACGGTGGAACGCAGCCGGATCGATACCGCCGCTTAGCGTTCTGCCGGAAGGAGGAATAACTAGGTTATACGCGCGCGCAAGCCGAGTAATGCTGTCCAGCAAAATAACGACATCTTTTTTGTGTTCGACTAAACGCAGCGCCCTCTCGAGCACAAGCTCCGCAACCTTAATATGATTTTCCGGCAGCTCATCGAAAGTAGAAGCGACGACCTCGCCCTTTACAGAACGCTGCATATCCGTAACTTCCTCTGGACGCTCGTCAATGAGCAGCACAAAAAGCTCGATATTCGGATGATTTTCCGATATGCTGTTCGCAATTTCCTTGAGCAAGAGCGTTTTACCTGCTTTGGGAGGTGCGACGATGAGACCCCTTTGTCCCAATCCAACGGGCGCCAGCAAGTCCATCATACGGGTGGATAGCTTCGACTGTGAGGTTTCGAGCACTAGTTTCTTCTCGGGATAAAGAGGAGTAAGAGCAGGAAAATGGAGCCGTTCGGAAGCCGTTTCGGGATTTTCGCCGTTGACAGCATTGACTTGGAGTAGTCCGAAATATCTCTCGTTCTCTTTAGGAGGACGGCACTTGCCGGAAACGAGGTCACCGCTTCTCAAATCGAATCTTCGGATTTGCGAGGCCGATATATAAATGTCTTCTTTGCTTGGCAAATAGTTAATGGGTCGTAAAAAGCCGAAGCCTTCCTGCAAAATATCGAGGACGCCTTCCATAAATAAAAATCCGCTTTTCTCCGCCTGCGCCCGCAGAATGGCGAAGATAAGCTCCTTCTTCTTAAGCGTTCCATAATAAGCGATCTGGTATTGCTTCGCCAGCTTATAAAGCTCGGTCAGCTTCATTTCTTCGAGATCTGCTATTTGGAGATCCGACATATTCTCACCACTTTATTCAAATTAGGTAATAGGACTGATTATACATCTTTTCCATCACTTTGAAAAATATTCACAAACCTAAATCACGGAGTCCATTAGGACTCCGTTTCCCGCCAAATTTCCGCGCCTAGACTCGTCAAGTTTTCGACCAAACGATCATATCCGCGGTCAATATATTCAACACCGGTAATCTCCGTTACGCCGTCCTCTACCGTCAGAGCGGCAACCACGAGCGCGGCGCCGGCTCTTAGATCCGCCGCCTTGACCTTGGCCGCATGAAGACGCGTCCCTTCAATAATCGCCGAACGGCCTTCCACGCGGATATTCGCCCCCATACGCGACAATTCCGGCACATGCTTGAAACGTGTACCGTAAACGTAGTCGGACAGGATGCTAACGCCCTTCGCCTGCGTAAGAAGAGTCGTCATCGGAGATTGCAAATCCGTCGCAAAGCCCGGATAGACAAGAGCCTTGACGTCAATAGCCGAATATTCCGGCGCGCCGGTAATACGAATCGACTCGTCAAGCTCTTCGACGCCGACGCCCATTTCTTCCAGCTTGGCTGTTAGAGCTTCGAGGTGCTTAGGAATAACGTTATCAATAAGGACATCGCCGCGAGTAGCCGCAGCCATAATCATATAAGTGCCTGCTTGTATACGGTCTGGAATGATGGAATGCCGGCAGCCGTGAAGCTTCTCGACCCCTTCAATTCGAATCGTTTCTGTACCTGCGCCTTTGATAACAGCGCCCATCGCATTCAATAAGGTTGCTACATCTATGATTTCAGGCTCTTTTGCCGCGTTTTCGATAATCGTTGAGCCTTTGGCCCGGGAGGCCGCCAGCATAATATTAATTGTTGCGCCCACGCTTGCGACGTCCAAATAAATCTTCGCTCCGTGCAATTCCTTCGCGTAAATATGAATGGAACCATGCTCGTTCGTTACTTTTGCTCCTAATGCTTCAAACCCTTTAATATGCTGATCAATCGGACGCGGCTCGAAGTTGCAGCCGCCAGGCATTCCGATCGTCGCTTCCCCGAAGCGCCCCAGCATTGCGCCCATCAAATAATAAGAGGCTCTAAGAAGCTTAACCTTGCCGTTAGGCATTGGCTTCGCCTGCAGGTCTGACGGATCGATCCGCATCGTATCTCCGCTTCGAACCACCTTCGCTCCAAGCTCTTGCAATATTTCGCTATAAACCGCCACATCGCTTATAAGCGGCAAATTATCTAACACAACCTCCGACTCAGCCAGTATTGCCGCCGGCACCAGCGCAACCGCGCTGTTCTTGGCCCCGCTGATCTGAACCGTACCGCGCAGCGGTCTACCGCCGCGAACCATTAATTTCTCCATTCGATCTACATTCCTCCCGTCTGTCCAGAAGAGAGCAAGGAAAACCCTCCTTAGTCAGCTGCCCTTAAGGATGGCATCAAGCCTGCTAGCCCTGTAAGGCGGTTTTGCCCTTCCTTGTTTCTAATGCTTATGCTTGGTTGTTGCTTCCGAACAAGCGGATTCCTTATTGAGTAACAGCCCTTAAGAGCAAGCCTGTTCCGACTTGTCAGTCTGAGCTATTATATCATACTGCGCCCTCAAATGGTAAAGCTTGTTTTCCGTAGACAACTTAAAAACGGCACCGCCGCTTCGGTAAGCGGCAATGCCGTTTATGTGCTGCTTATTATGATCCAACCGCGTACCGGTCCGAGCTGCTGCCGCCCTGCAGCTGCTTGTTCACTTCCATACGCATCTCGTCGATGTCGAATGGTTTCGTGAAGTGCATCAGCGCCCCTAAATCCGTCGCTTCCTTGATCATATCAAGCTCGCCGTAGGCCGTCATCATGATGACTTTAATCGATGGATCGATCGCTTTAATATGCTTCAATATTTCAAGTCCGTCCATTCCCGGAATCTTCATATCCAGCAAAACCAAATCAGGCGACTCTTGCTTTACGATTTCCAGGGCGAGCTTCCCGTTGGCAGCCTGAAATGTGTTATATCCTTCGCTGCTGAACACCTCTAGAAGCAGCACACGGATTCCATTCTGATCGTCAACGATTAATACCTTCTTCTTATCCAACCTTCATCTACCCCCCGAAACTAAACTTGCCACAGGACAAATTTCCGTATTTTCTTATATATTCGGTACTGCTTGGGGTTTTCCTCCTAATTTCATACAAAAAATTACTAACATGAGAGGATATTTAACATTCTGATGAAAGTGAAAGAAGAATTAACGCTCCGAATACGCCAGAGCCGCGTGAACAAAGCCTTTGAATAGAGGCTGCGGACGGTTCGGTCTGGACGTGAATTCCGGATGGAATTGCACAGCCAGGAACCATGGATGCTCGGCATATTCGACCATCTCAACGAGACGGCCGTCAGGAGATGTGCCCGAAATGCGCAGTCCGGCCGATTCAATCGCTTCTCGATACTCATTGTTAAATTCATAACGATGGCGATGGCGCTCGTATACAAGCTCATCTCCGTATTCGCGAGCCGCAACCGTTTCCGGTACGATTTTGCAAGGATACAGACCAAGACGCATTGTGCCGCCCAAATCTTCAATATCCTTCTGATCCGGCAGCAAATCAATGACCGGATATGGCGTCGAAGAATTAATCTCCGAGCTGTTCGCGTTCGCCAGTCCGACGACATTGCGGGCAAATTCGATGACCGCAACCTGCATGCCAAGGCAAATACCAAAGAACGGCACTTTGTTCTCGCGCGCATAACGAATAGCCGTAATCTTGCCTTCGATGCCGCGGTCTCCAAAGCCTCCCGGCACCAAAATGCCGTGAACGCCGCGAAGCTCGTCCGCCACATTCGCGTCGTTGATCAATTCCGCATCGACCCAGCGGATTTTGATCTCCGAGTCAAGCGCGATCCCCGCATGGCCAAGCGATTCCACGATGCTAAGGTATGCGTCATGAAGCGCGACATATTTGCCGACGATTGCGATTTCCGTTGTTTTATGCAGCGATTTCACGCGGTTAACAAGACTTTCCCATTCCGTCATGTCCGGCTCGTTCGTCGTCAGCTTCAAATGATTCACGACGATCTCGTCCAGTCCTTGCTCTCTGAGCATGAGCGGCACTTCGTACAGGGTCGACGCGTCGCGGCATTCCACTACCGCATTCGCATCGATATCGCAGAACAGGCCGATCTTGCGCTTCATGTCTTCAGCAAGCGGATATTCGGTACGGCAGACGATCACGTTCGGCTGAATGCCAATGCTGCGAAGCTCCTTCACGCTGTGCTGGGTCGGCTTTGTTTTCACTTCTCCAGCAGCTTTAATATAAGGAATCAGCGTAACATGGATGTACATCACATTATCGCGTCCGATATCGCTCTTTATTTGGCGAATCGCTTCGAGAAACGGCAAGCTTTCGATGTCGCCCACGGTGCCGCCGATTTCGGTAATGACTACGTCCGAACCTGCTTCCCGTCCGGCGCGGAATACGCGGTCTTTTATCTCATTCGTGATATGAGGGATAACCTGTACCGTGCCGCCCAAATATTCGCCGCGGCGTTCTTTGGTAATGACATTGGAATAGATTTTACCCGTTGTGACGTTGCTGTTCTTGGACAGATTGATGTCAATGAAACGTTCATAGTGGCCAAGGTCTAGATCCGTCTCCGCACCGTCGTCGGTTACGAATACTTCTCCGTGCTGATAAGGGCTCATCGTACCTGGATCTACGTTGATATATGGATCAAATTTTTGGATCGTAACTTTTAGACCCCTATTTTTCAGCAGTCTGCCTAGAGAAGCTGCCGTAATCCCTTTACCTAAGGATGACACTACGCCGCCGGTTACAAAAATGTATTTGGTCACTTGATGATACCCTCCATGCTCCTATGTTAATTTAAGTTTGCCCTACCAGAGGCTGTTTAAAAAGCATACCGTCATGTTGCCCAGACTTGCCCCAATCGGGTACTTCCAGAACAAGGCAGCGCATGAAAAAAAGTCCCGTTCAAACAAAAAAAGTGACACCCGTAGCTACGGGGGCACTTTTCTCATCTGCATATGATATGCGTTATTTGTTAACCGAATCTTAAGCCCATGCAATAGTTTACTCCGGGCTTATAGGACATGTCAAGCGAAACTAGACGCTTCTAAGCGATTAATCTTCGTCCTCTTCATCGTCTTCGAAGCCGTCTTCTTCATCCTCTTCTTCCGCATCAAGTTC
The DNA here is from genome assembly GCF_003583765.1 of Paenibacillus nanensis. Lineage (GTDB taxonomy): Bacteria > Bacillota > Bacilli > Paenibacillales > Paenibacillaceae > Pristimantibacillus > Pristimantibacillus nanensis. The sequence goes on along the minus strand of NZ_QXQA01000011.1, from coordinate 203,509 downwards.
TTCGTCATCTTCGTCGATTTCGTCCTCGATCTCTACATCTTCGTCAACCTCGGCGTCTTCTTCCGCGTCATCGAAGTCCTCGACGTCTTCATCGTAAACATCGTAATCCTCGTCGTCCGCCGCGTAGGTATCTTCTTCCTCGTCCGCATACAGATCGTCATCTTCGAGATCGTCATCATCATTGATGATACGGGTACGCTTCGCGTTGCCCACCGGATCTTCGGAACGCTCAACCGGATACCAGCGCTTCAGTCCCCACATATTGCTGCCCACGCAAGCGAAACGACCATCGATGTTAATCTCCGTGTACACCTGCGCGATAAATTGTTTAATGCCCTCTTCAGACAGACCGCGTATTTTAGCGATCTCCATCATGAGATCACGATAATAGTAAGGCGTATTCGCCGCTTTGAGAACCTCGAACGCCAAGTCAACCATCGGCATTTCCTTCACGCGTTCGGGATCAAGCTTAAGCGCGATATTGCTTCCGCTCATATGGACACATCCTTTCTTGCCTAGAAATATGTAATCACTCATTCGTCGTTTTACACGCTAGTCACAGTATAGTAAAACCTATTTCCTGCAAAAAATCAAGCAGGCCCGATGAATGGTAAGCGGCGCGCAGCTTGCGGCGTTATCCAGCTCTGAAAATCGCGAGCATGCAAAAAGCGAAGGGAAGCTCCCTTCGCTTTGACTGTATCCGTCCGAAGAGCCGCCGGGCGGTTCTATCGGAAATGCAAGAGCATGGTTAGCTCTTGTTCTATCCTATGTTTCGACTTGAAAAATGACACGGCGCTGCGCCTATTTATCTGAAAAAAGGCATGTTGCTCATTCGGCATTTACGGCGGATTCATACAATGATGAAGCATCGTCCTTCGGGAGGGGAAGCTAACATTGGATACCGCCGCATTAATACGATGGTTACAGCATGCTATCAGCAAAACCGACGCCTCTTCAGTAAAGAGGATCATCCGATTCCAAAACGGCAGTGATTACCGGCGCTTCCTTCAACAGTTGAACAAGGATGATTCCGGATCAGAGAGCCTGAAATCGATCAATCCCCTGCCCATTATTATGGGGATCACATGCAGGCTGCCCGCCGATGCCAGACTGAACGAGACGTTTACCGGACGAATCTGGATGGAGAAGGACTGCAAGATCAGCGTTAGCCCTTCCGCACAGAAAACGCCTGCCCCCCAGAACGGCATACCATGGGGCGTGCAACAAATTAAAGCTCCCATGGCTTGGGGGATCACAACCGGTCACCGCGTGAAAATCGGCGTCATTGACACCGGCGTGGACTTCGGCCATCCCGACCTGAGGCACTCTCTGCTGCGCGGCATAAACCTGATCAATCGAAGCAAACTGCCTTATGATGACAACGGGCACGGAACTCATATCGCGGGAACCATAGCCGCCGCGAATCAAATGCAGGGCATGATCGGCGTTGCGCCGAGGGCGCTCATCGCTCCGGTGAAAGCGTTCGACCATAACGGCAGCGCCTTCGTCTCCGACATTATTCTCGGCATCGAATGGTGCGTGCGCAACGGCATGGATGTAATTAACATGAGCTTCGGCATGAAGACTAGGAGCAAAGCGCTGCTCGGCGCTGTGACCAACGCCTATAACGAAGGCGTCATTATCGTCGCTTCTTCGGGCAACGACGGCAGGCAGCGCTTCGTCGATTATCCGGCCCGATATCCGCAAACCATTTCCGTCGGAGCAACCAACAGGCTGCGGCGTATTGCTTCGTTCAGCAATCGCGGGCCTTACATCGACATTTACGCTCCGGGCGAAAAGATCATGTCCGCATGGCTGAGGGGCAACTACAACGAGATGAGCGGCACGTCCATGGCCACCTCTCACGTGAGCGGCGCCATCGCGCTGCTTCTGTCGCTCAAGCCGGGACTGTCGCCTGGCGATATCAAGTCGATTATGAAACGATCCATGATGCCTCTTCGAAACAGCAAATCCCGCCGAGGCCCCGGCGAGCTGGATGTGCTGAGAATGCTGCAAGCCGCGGAGCGGATTTAGCTCCCGGCTTGTTTGACGTTTTGGGGCAGGGGCATGACGGATCTTCAAAAATATTCTATGCAAGGGTCGTAACTTTTTACATCGATTTCCGTTTATACCACTGTAAGGAGACGAATACATATGGAGCGTGAATAATTTGAAAAAATTTATTTTGGGATTTATTTGTGCGTCGGCTGTTTTTGCCGCCGTTGCGGCCGTATCCGCGTCCAATGAGATCAAAGCGCTGATCAGCTCGATTCATGTCTACTTTCATGTAAACGGCGAGACCCGTTATTTGGGCTCGGATGAAACGATTGCCTTGAATTACAAAGGACAGCTGTATGTCCCGCTCCGGAAGTTCTCGGAACAGATGGGCGGAGACGTTCATTACTCGGAAGCGGAAAGCGGATCGAAGACAGTCGATATCTTTTTGGCCGATGACCGCGATCTGGACCTTCAAGACAAAGACGGTTATGTCCGCATGGGGCACTTGGATGTTACATTCTCGGAGATGGGCGATCTTTCAACTATAACAGGAACGATCAAGTTTAACCGAAGTATTCCGCAAGGCAAAGACATCGTCATTGCAATACTCGATCAGAATGGAAAGGAAGCCGGCGTAACGGAACCGCTTCAGCTGCAGAATCAGAAGGTATCGCAATCCGTTGGAGGAGATATGGCCACTTTCGAGACACATTTCCCTTATATGAAGACTGTCGATAAATATAAGCTGGAAGTAAGGGTTGTCGACAAGACAGATTGGACGTATAACCAAATCTATGGAAACCTGTATGGCGCTGGCGGCGTAATGGGTTATCCTCTTGTGGTGACGCTGGATGGTGATGTCAATAATAAAAAGAACGTGCCGTTCAATCTTCGTGTCAGCATCATCAACCTAGACAAGGAGAGCTCGCACACGATTACAAAGCCCGTCGCCTTCGATATCGAGATCGTTCAAAACAAGGACGGAAAAGAAGAGCTTGTGCGAACGCTTCATACGAAACCGTTCAGCGGCAAGATCGTCCATCAGCAAGGCGCTGTCTCTACTATCGTGATATGGGATCAAAAAGATAACAACGGCAAGCTCGTTCCTGCAGGCGAATATTGGGCCAGCATTAAATTGCCGGTGACGGCGGAAGGCGCAGGTACCAGCTATGGACTCGAAGACTCGCTGAAGGCGATGATCCCTGTGTTTATCGATACTCCGTTCCAATAGTACACACATTCCCGTTCTGGGCTTATAGTTTGGAGTTTAAAGGATGCCTTTTGTGAGCTGCTGCTTACCGTTCACTTTAAAGGGGCATCCTTTTTGCTATCGTTTTTCGAGAGCAAGTAGGGCAGGGCTCCTCATGCGCCCTAGTTTGTACGATTTTTCGTACAAACCGCCACTTGGCACCACACATTCGCTCCCTTTTGTACGATTTTTCGAACAAACTGCCGCATCTTACCTCTCACTAGCCCACTTTTATACGATATTTCGTACAAACTGCCCCATCTTACTCATCATGCGCTCCACTTTGCACGTTTTTTCGTACAAACTGCCGATCTTACCTCTCATGCGCTCCACTTTGCACGTTTTTCGTACAAACTGTCGCACCACACCACTCATCCGCACCCTTTTGCACGTTTTTTCGTACAAACCGCCCCGCCGTAACACACATTTGCTCCCTTTTGTTCGATTTTTCGTACAAACTGCCGCATCTTACCTCTCATGCGCTCCACTTTGCACGTTTTTTCGTACAAACCGCCCCCCGCAACATATTTCCGCTAACTTTTGTACGATTTTTCGTACAAACCGCCACGTGGCACCACACATTTGCTCCCTTTTGTACGGTTTTTCGTACAAACTGCAGCTTCGCACCTCTCACTAGCCCACTTTTGTACGAAATTTCGTACAAACTGCCCCATCTTACCCCTCATGCGCTCCACTTTGCACGTTTTTTCGTACAAACTGCTGCTTCGCACCTCTCACTAGCCCACTTTTATACGATATTTCGTACAAGCTGCCCCATCTTACCCCTCATGCGCTCCACTTTGCACGTTTTTTCGTACAAACTGCCCCGCCGCAACACACATTCGCTCCCTTTTGTACGAAATTTCGTACAAACTGCCCCATCTTACCCTCATGCGCTCCACTTTGTACGATTTTTCGCACAAACCGCCACGTGGCACCACACATTTGCTCCCTTTTGTACGATTTTTCGTACAAACTGCTGCTTCTCACCTCTCACTAGCCCACTTTTTCACGAAATTTCGTACAAACTGCCCCATCTGCATCTCCAGTAAAAACAAAAAAAGGCCGTCCCAATCTTCCGATTAGGACGGCCCTCAAAGCTCTATTACATGCGCTCAGGCGCGGATACGCCAATGAGGCGAAGCACGTTCGCGATCGCGACGCGCACGGCGCCGAGCAGCGCGAGGCGGGCGGCTGTCTGCTCCGCGTCTTCCGTAATGACGCGCTCCGCGCGGTAGTAGCTGTGGAGCTGCGCCGCCAGCTCGTATACATAGCGAATCAGGCGATGCGGCGCGTACTGCGCGGCAGCCTCCGCGATCTCTTGCGGCAGCTCGCCGATTTTGCGGATGAGGTCGAATTCCGCCTCCGAGCTCAGCTTTTGGAAGTTTACACTGCTAACGTCCGGGATTGCGACGCCCTGCTCCTCCGCTTGTCTGTAGATGCTGCAGATGCGCGCATGCGCGTATTGCACGTAGAACACAGGGTTCTCGTTGGAAGTCGAGATCGCGAGATCCATGTCGAAATCAAGATGCGAGTCCATGCTTCTCATCGAGAAGAAGTAGCGGATCGCGTCGACGCCAACCTCGTCCATCAGATCTTCCATCGTTACCGCTTTGCCCGTGCGCTTGGACATCTTCATCTTCTCGCCGTTCTGATACAGGCTGACCATCTGCGCGATCAATACCGTCAGCTTCTCCGGATCGTTGCCGAGAGCCGCCATCGCCGCTTTCACGCGCGGAATATAGCCATGGTGGTCGGCGCCCCAAATATTAATCATGCGGTCGAAGCCGCGCCCGTATTTGTCGCGGTGGTAGGCAATGTCAGGCGTCAAATAAGTGTAAGAGCCGTCATTTTTGACGAGGACGCGGTTCTTGTCATCGCCGAAAGGCACCGTCGCGAGCCAGGTTGCCCCCTCTTCCTCATACACATGACCGGAAGCCTTGAGCGCGTTCAGTCCCTCTTCTACCAATCCGTTCTCATATAGAGACGTCTCGCTGAACCAAACGTCGAAGCCGACGCGGAACCGGTTCAAGTCGCGCTTAATTTTCTCAAGCTCTTTCTCCAGACCAAAGCTGCGGAAAAAAGCAAACCGTTCGGCATCCGAGAGCTTCAGCAACTCGTCGCCCTTCTCCTCGGCAAGCCCCTTGGCAAACGCGATAATATCTTCGCCGTAATACCCGTCCTCCGGCATGTCCGCTTCCTGGCCAAGCGCCTGACGGTAACGCGCTTCCAGAGACAGCGCCAGATTCTCGACTTGTTTGCCGGCGTCGTTAATATAGTATTCGCGCGTTACATCATAGCCCGCGAAATCCAGCAAGTTGCACAGCGAGTCGCCTACAGCCGCTCCACGCGCATGGCCTAAGTGAAGGCTGCCGGTTGGATTGGCGCTGACGAACTCGACCTGCACGCGGGAGCCTTGGCCGACGTTCACGCGGCCGAAGTTTTCGCCCGCTTCAAGCGCTTGCGAAATAACCGGATACAGATAGCTTTTGTCCATGCGGAAGTTAATAAAGCCGGGCCCGGCAATCTCCGCCGACTCGATAGACGCGCTCTTCACATCCAGGTTCGCGATAATCGCCTCCGCGATTTGGCGCGGATTCTTCCTAGCCAGCTTCGTCAGCTGCATCGCGGCGTTCGTTGCGAGGTCGCCGTGCGATTTATCCTTCGGCACCTCCAGCACAAATACGGGCAGCTCATCTCTAGCGGCCAGCCCCGCTGCAACCGCAGCGTCAGCAATCGCTCCCTTGACCTTATCGTATAATTCGTCCAATACATTGCCATTGCTCATGATTGATGATCCTCCTGTATATGGAGACGGATATGAAACCGCCCCGATAATTGCTCGCTTACGTACAGCTCATACCGCCATTCCAGCGTAAAAGGCGGCGAAGTCGGCAGCAATGCCCTTGGCCCATCCGCAGCAGCTTTGGCTTGCAGCTGAAGGGACCGCGTCCGCGTCTCAAGCTCGAATACGGTGAGAGCGGACCGATATGTTCCCCTGCGGTTCTGCCCGGCTACAAAATGCTGCTCCGACTGCACCCCGCCGCTTCGCTTCACAAACAACTCGCCCGGCGTATAACGGACCAAGGCGCGCGTCTCGCCGCTCTCCTCGTAACGGATGAACAGCGACCGTTCTTTGCGGAACCAGTCGCCCTTGTAACGATGCGTGCTTTTTTCTCCGTCCAGTTTGCTTTCTACTATAATGATGGCTTTGCCGCTGTCGTTCATTGCCCCGCTCCCGCTTGTCTTTCATCTCGTATTTACTACTATATACAGGAAGTTCTCTAATTTCAACGGCGGAGTGCCGCCGGGAGGCAGGTTTAACTCTCCTCCGTATACGGCACGATAACCCGCCAAGCCCCAATCCGGTCCTCCAAGTTCCGCATATGCTTCGTCGGAATCGGGCTGGAGGAAGGAAGCTTCAGCTTGGCAATATGCGCAAATGCCGGATGCTTGCCGAATGCCTTTCGGAACGTATCAAACGCCTTGCCGCCGTTAAAAGCAATGCACCGAATACCGGGATATTGCGCGAGCAGGCCGGGAAAATCGTTCGGAATCTCTTCTTTTATATTGGCGTCCAAACTGCCCTCTCGTTCGCAAGAGCCGATAATATCCCATAATGCGACGCCATGCTGCTGAATAAACGCGATACGGTTCTCATACACTGGATCAGGCGCGGGGTACTCGATTTGCCCCGGTTCCTTCTCTCCGAACAGCCCGTACATAATCCGCCAAAAAAAATTTTGCGGATGCCCGTAAAACTGCCCGTGCTCAAGCGACTTCACGCTAGGCGCCGTACCCGCAATCAGCACGCGCGCCCGTTCATCGATAATAGGCGGAAACGAATATATGCGCGACAAATGAGCGCCCCCTTTCATCTTCCCATTATATCCTTCCAAAAGAAGCTCATGCGAATGCGAATGCGAATGCGAATGCGATGAATGGTTCCCGGAAAAAGAAAAAGGCACGCTCGTATGGCGCACCTTCACTTCCTAAGACGATAGATTTCCTACTCTAAATAGAGCGAACGAAGTCTTGCCAGTTCCTCCATACTAAGCCCCAGACCCGTTACCCAATATCCTTTAAAATTTCCATAGCGCGCATCGATTTCTTCGAAGGAAGCGGCCAAATAGTCCGGCTTCGCCATCATAAGCGCGTGAATGACTTCAGGATCCAGCTTACCGAGCATTTCGGCATGAGTATCCCTCTGGCCGCTCATCTGCTCCTTGAACCGTTCCGAAAATTGATTCGTAATGGCATAATCCTCCAAAATATCTTCCCTGCCTACGCCAAGCGCCTGCAACACGACGGAGGCGATAAAGCCCGTACGGTCTTTGCCCGCCGCGCAGTGAAACAAGGTCGGCTTGCCCTCGCGCTGCAGCAGCTTGCGGAAATATTCGGCCGTAAGCGCCGTATTGCTCACCATGCCCCGGTTCATATGCGCAAGCATGTCGATCGTAATCGCACGGCCGGCCATCATCTCCTCGGGATTGGCCGACGCCAAAAAGCTTAACTGCTCGTTCGCCGCATCGCCGATCGCCGGACTCGGGCTTACCGCAAGCTCCGCGTCGGAGCGAAGATCGCAAATCCATGCAAGCTCCAGCGTCTGCAGGTAAGCGAGGTCCTCCTCCGTTAAGAGGGACAGTCCTGCGGACCGGTACAGCTTGCCCCACTTCACGGCCCGGCCGTCTGCCGTTCTGTAGCCGCCTAGATCGCGGAAGTTAAGCGCTCCCTTCAGCGGAATGATCCGTTCGGCGACGGCGACGGTCTCGCCTCCTTCGAATTTCACGAAATAATAGCTGCGGCCGTTCGGCTTTGGATCCTTAAACGTCAGCTCCTGCGCTTGCGTCACCACCGCTACCAAATGCGCAGTCTCTTCCGCGAGGTTGGCGGCATCGCTGCGGCAGATCGTCACCTTGCTCACCGTGAGCGGCGGACGCCACGACAATCGAAGCTGCTCGCCGTCCACTCTTTCCAGCATGACCTTGCGGATACCCTGTGTCTGCGTTGTGGATATCTGCTCTTGTATACTCATAATCGTCACTCCTTCAGTTGAATAATGTCGGTTAGCCGCTTTAAGCGCGCTTCCGCATGCGGCGCTTCAGACGGTTGGATACAATCTCCACGCTGAACACCATAATAAAAATAACAAAGCCGACAAACAGCGCCTGGTCGAACCGATAGCTGCGCATGGCGTGGGACAGCTCAAAGCCGATGCCTCCCGCCCCTACGGCGCCAAGAATCGTCGATTCGGCCAAATCGCCCTCGAACCGCATCACGCACCATGCGAGAAGCGCAGATAAGGCGCAAGGCAGAACGCCCTGTATAATAATTTGGAGCCAGCTTGCTCCCGTCGAACGAAGCGCTTCGATGACGCCGTCATCGACTTCTTCAAGCGATTGGGCGAACACCTTAACGAGGCTGCCTGTCGCGCCGACCGTAATGGCGAGCACGCCGGGAAGCGGTCCCATGCCGACAGCCACGATGAAGATGAGCGCCCAGATCAGCGTCGGAATGGCCCGCAGCAGGGACGCCGCGCTGCGCACCAGCCAGGCGACCGATTGATGCGGCGTCGTGTTAGCCGCCGCCAGAAAAGCGAAAAAGAAGGAGACGATGATCGACAGCACGGTTCCGAGGATGGCGACTTGGATGGATTCGACCGCCGCGCCTAACACGTGCTGCCACTGGGAGGCATCCGGCGGAAACATCAAGCTGACCGTTTTCGCGAATTTGGATACGCCGGACAGCAGCCGGGAGTAGTCTAAATTCAGCTGAATCAAGCTGAAGATAAAGAAAGCGACAGCGAACAACCCATACCACCGAAGGCTGCGATAGCTGCCGGCGGACTTCACAGCAGGAGGCCTCTCTTCCGGCTGCCGGTTGATTAGCGTGTTCGTCCTATTTTCTGCCATTAGATAATCCTCCCCCTGATGCGGTTCGTCAGAAATTCTGTCGCCAGCACGATGACCAACACCAAAATAACCGCCATACTAACGTCTTTGTATTGAAAAAGTTTAATGCCGGATTGAATGGCGAAGCCGAGTCCCCCTCCCCCGACCATCCCGACGATCGTGGACGCTCTGACGTTGATCTCTAGGTTATAGAGAGACCAGCCGATAAAGCTAGGCAGGAATTGCGGAAGCACCGCTTGCCCGATCACTTGCCAATAGCTCGCCCCGGCCGCGCGAAGCGCTTCGACTTGACCCATATCGATCTCCTCCAACGATTCCGCAAAGCACCGCACCAGCATTCCGATAGATACGATGAGCAGAGACAACGTGCCGACCAGATTGCCAAGGCCGAAGGAAGCTACGAGCAGAATCGTCCAAATGATAACCGGAATGTTCCGGAACATCGCCGAGAAGGCGCGAAGACCAATCTGCAAAGCGGGATGCGGGGAGGTCGTCGCCGCCGCGAAAATCGACAGCGCCCCCGCAATCAATGAACCGACGAACATCGCCGCAAAGCTCATGTAGATCGTATCAAGCGCCGGTCCGATCAGATCCGCAAGGCCGGAGAAATCAGGCGGCATAAGATCGACGAATACAAACTGCGCGCCGTCGCCGAAGCCTCCCCAAAGAGCCGGCAGACTAAAGCCGGTGCCGAAGGCCGACCAGATGGAGAGACCCGCGAGCAGAATGAGAAACAGCAAGAGCTGATTCCGTTTCCATTTCCGAATGCGCTGAAGCTGCTGCTCGCTCATCGTTACGCCGTCTCCTTCCGCGCCGTGTCGGCCGGCTCGTCATTCGGGCGGACGCTTTCCTGAGGCGCTTTATTATAAATGAGGTGAATCATTTCATCCGTTAACTCTTCCGGCGTCCCGTCGAACACCTTCCGCCCCTTATGAATGCCGATAATTCGCGAAGCGTACTTTTTCGCCATATCGACTTGATGGAGATTGCATAAGCAGGCGATGCCATCCTCAGAGCAGAAACGGTGCAGGCTGCTCATGACCGTCTCTGACGCTGCGGGATCCAGACTTGCGATCGGCTCGTCGGCGAGAATCAGCTTCGGCTGCTGAGCCAGCGCCCGGGCGATGCCGACGCGCTGCTGCTGCCCGCCGCTCAGCTCATCCGCCCGCTTATGCGTCTGCTCCTGCAAGCCTACGCGCGCAAGCAGTCTCCTCGCTTCCGCGATATCCGACTTGGCGAATAATCCAAGCGCGCCCTTCCAGCTGCTCATATAGCCTAGCCTTCCGTGGAGAACGTTCGTAAGCACGGATACCCTTTCAACCAGGTTGAAGCCTTGGAAGATCATGCTCATTTCCCGGCGGATGCGTCTTAGCTTGCGGCCTTTGGCCCCGATTGTCTCATCGCCCTGGAAGGCGATGCTGCCTTCCGTCGGCTCCACCATCCGGTTCAAGCACCGGAGAAGCGTGCTCTTGCCCGCTCCGCTCGGTCCGATCACCGCGATAAACTCTCCGGCCTCCACTGTAAAATCGATTCCTTCCAATCCTACCGTTCCGTCCGCATACACCTTTCTCAATCCTTCAACCTTCATCAGCGCCATGTTCTCTCGTCCTCCTGCCTTTCCCTCTATTAGTTAGCCAGCATCTCTTCCGGCGACATCTCCAGCATTTCCGCTACCTCGCGCACCCCGTCGAAATCGGAGTCCTCGGCCGGGAAGAAGCCCTTAGCGCCCAGTCCTTCGAAATAAGCCGGGTTTTTGTCCGCGTAGCTAAGCGCGAATTCCCGCATTTTGTCCACCAGATCCTGCGGCAGATCGCCTCGGTATGCCAATGCTCCGCCACCCGGAATGGGATCGGACTCCGCGATCACGCGAACATCCTCCGGGTTGATCAGTCCCGCTCCGCCAATCATCTCAATGCACTGGCTGCAAGTGGCGGCGCCATCGGCGTCACCGTTCGCAATCGCTAGAAGCGATTTGTCATGTCCGCCGGAGAAGGACACATTGCCAAAAAACTCCGGAATTTCGTCATTGGCAAGGTTAAGCTGCTTCATTAATGTCGCGCGCGGGTACAAATGGCCCGTTGTGGACGCCGGATCGGCGAACAGGAAGTTTTTGCCCTTCAGTTCCTCCACCTTCTGGACCGGGGAGTCCTTCGGCACGATGATGACGCTCGTTCCTTCCGTGCCGGGACCATTGTTCATTGCGGCCAGCAGCTTCGCGTTGCTGCGCTCGGCCGCAATGATATAGCCGAATGGGCCGTATGTCGTCAGGTCGATTTTTTTGGAACGCATCGCCTCGATCATCATGTTGTAGTCCTCGCCCTGGAACGTCTCGACCTCTATGCCCAAATATTCGCCCAAGTCCTTCGCGAACTGATCCGCTCCCCGGCTCAATTCGCCGTCCTCCATCGGCAGGCTGCCGATTCGCAGCACCTTCGGCCATTCTCCTGAGGACTCGCCGCCAGCAGCAGTCTCGTTTGCACTCTGGCCGCAGCCTGCAAGCACAAGCATCGCCGCCGCTATCATGATCAACATCATTTTCCAACCGTTTGCATTCCGCATTTTCAGCACCGTAAAGCCTCCTAAAGGTTCGTATTTTCAACTGGTACGCAACTAGAATACAAGCTTAATGTCAATGGAGTATTTGCTCCGTATTGAGAGTTTGTGAAGGGGCGAAAACCCTTGCGCGGCCAAAAGTCCGACTGTTAAGATAAGGTTAATTGCGGAAAACGTAAGAGGGTTTCCTCTAGCATGAAAGGAATTGGATGATGGCCTCACAGTCTGAGATTGCCTACAGCATATTAAAGGAACGAATTATCGGCGGGCGGCTAACGCCCGGAACGCTGCTGTCGGAGAACGAGCTGGCGGAAGAATTGAAGATGAGCCGTACCCCTGTGCGCAACGCGATTACGCACTTAGAATCGGAGGGGTTTGTCGTCTCGCTGAAAAACCGCGGCGTGCTGATTAAAGAAATCAACGGAAAAGAAATGCTCGATATGTATGAGGCGACGATGGCGATGCTGGTGTACACGCTCGATGTCATCGGCGAGCGCGGAGTAAGGCTGAACCTGGAGCGGCTGGCGGAGCTGCTCGAGAAGCAGCTGCAAGCGGAGCAAGCCGACGATTATTTGAGCTACATGAAGCATTCCATGTTGTTTATAAAAGCGGTTGTTTCCTCTATCCACAATCAGGCGATGCTGGCGGTTATGGACACGTATGTCGATAAAATTTCGATGGCGGCTTACATCAACTATTTAAATACCCCGTATATCAAGCATTACTCCGCCAATGCGCTGAACCGGTCTATTTACGAGGCGCTGAAGGACGGAAAAGCGGACGAGGCGCGGCGCATCGTTAAAAACGCGCTGGCCTACGCCCGCGAACGGATGCTGGAAAGCGGTCAGTTCTAAAGCTTCAGACAAAGCTCTCGGCAAGCGGCCGGGAGTTTTTTGTCGAAATCCGACCATTAACCCCCTACTTTTGTCCTTATTGGATAAGAAACTTCCAGACTTCGGTAGTTCTTACTTCCTTTTTTCGCCATTCCTTTCCCGATCGGATTGATAATGGATAAATCTCTCAGCTATAATTGCCACTATGCTTGTCCTAATAGAGTTAATAGATGGAAAACAGTGCGAAGGAGATTAAAGCATGAAGAAGTTACTGACCAAAAAAACGTTGATTGCAACAACCGTTGTATCCCTGGCCCTTAGCGTGGGATCCATCGCGTATTCCGCGACGACCCAGAAAAAAATAACCGCTTTGCAGGACTACGCGATCAGCATTGAGGTAGGCGGCAAGGAAGTCGATCTGGAGCTTGACGGAAGCACGCTGTATCCAATCAAGTACGAAGGAAGAACTTACGTCCCTGCGCGGATCGTAGCCGACGCGCTTGGCGCGGATGTGCAGTGGGACGCGAACCGTCAAGTCGTTGTTATTACCCCGGAAGGCCAGACGCCTCCAGTCATCGATAACAGCAAGCCAAGCACGCCGCCTGCAAGCACATCGGGCAACAAAGGCACCTTTGCCGATCCGGTTAAATTCGGAACAGCCTTTACGTACACCGACCTTGTAAATTATAAGCCTGGCGAATACGATACAAGCTCGGCCGACTACACGGTTACGCTCAAAAAAGTGACGCCGATCCCTGTCAGCGATTATGAGGACTATCGCATCGATACGACCGATCTGGATCCGGATGTGGAATATGTAAGGGTTTTGGTCGATTTGAAGGTGAAAAACGTAACGATGAAAGCCGGCTCCGAGGGCACAGGCTATGCCTACCTGGCTAACTTCACGCCTCAAATCTGGGGAGCCCAAGCCTTGAACGATTACTACGTGATCGGCGGCTGGGACAGCGGCTTTGCAGGATCGATGGACGAAAAAATCGATGCGGTGCTGCCAGACTTCCCGAAAGTAACGCCGTCGACTAAAGGCGCTTCCTTCGAAGTATCCGGCGAGTGGCTGCTGCCTGTCATCAAAGGCCAAGAAAACTATTTGGTCCTCTCCCGCCAGGACACGACGCTGGATTACGAGGATACGAAAATTTTCTTTAAGCTGAAGTAATCCATTCGATTTCGCTAAGCGGCAAACCTAAAGAGGAGCTCTCATCCCGAGAGCTCCTCTTCTTATTACCCTGCAGAAAGATATGACGTTACACTCGCTCAATGACAAAGGAGAAGGACAGGTCGCGGTCTCCAGGAATGGTAAACTCCTCATGCACCGGCGCCCCCCAGCTGTCATCGCCGCCTACGCCCATCTGGCGTCCCGCTACGGTTACGACGGTGTAATGAACCGGCGGCAGTTCATAGACATGCTGCGCGCTCTCCAGCTCGAAGGCGGTATACGGCGAGATGCTGCATTCGACCGGCTCGCCGTCGGCCACGATGCGAATGCCCCGGTTCAGCGCATCCGTTACGCTGACTCTGCGAACGCCGGTCCGGTTGCCTGACTCCTGCGGCATCACATAGCCCGATACTTGCTCGGCGACCGTTCCGCTGAACGAGCAGAGCCGCGCGCCGTTCGCGCGGTCCGCGTAGTTCTCCTCCGGTCCCATCGCGTACCAGTCGAGCCGGTCATAATCGGCAGGCACCTTGAAGGAAACGCCGAACAGCGGCATATTCGGCAGCCCTGCCGCTCCTTTATACGCCGAAGCCACGCGGATGCTGCCGTCGGCTCGCACCGTGTAGGAGATTACCGTCTCAGCCTCTTCGCTGATCGAGAATTGATAGCGGTACGCGATCGTCACGCTGTCCGCTTCCTCCCTTACTTCCGCCAAAACGCCTTTGCGGGCGAGGCTTGCCGCGAACCAAGCTCCTGCGGTAAAGCCTTGGGCATAGCCGCGGTCGTTGTCTGTCGTCGCGCGCCAGAACTGCGGAGCCGGAGGCGCTGCGATCATCTCGCGGCCGCCGTAGCGCAGCGATATCAGGCTCATCGCCTGCTTGGAAAAGATCGCGCTGAAATCGCGGCCCTTCACTCCGATATTGACGTCGCCGTGAACGACCTTCAGTTCGCCGGCGCCCGTATCGCCGGCGGATGCGCCCGCTATTCCCGCTTCCGCAGAGGACACCCGGAATATATGCTGGCCGAAGGCCGCCTCATGCCCGGCCTCCGCCCACAGCGTGGACGCCTTCAAGCGGAGGGAAGCGCTCAGAGCGTATTCGCCCGCAGCCAGACCGCTCGGAAGCTCAAGCGGGAACCGCTGCTCGGCCTTCGGCGCGACGACAGCGCCTTCGATTGTCCCTCTAACCACCTCGCGTCCCTCGTAAGCTAAAGTATAGATAAGCTCGTACGCCGATGTGTCCACAAACAGATTTTCGTTGCGTATTGTAATCCCTTCCCGGTCGGGATACAGCTTCACATTTTGATACAGGAACTTGACCTCCTGCATCTTCGGCGACAGTCTGCGGTCCGCGTAGACGATGCCGTTCGTGCAGAAGCCGTAATCGGTCGGCCTATCCCCGAAGTCGCCGCCGTACGCCAAATACTCTTTGCCGTACCGGTCCTTCTTCACTACCGCCTGATCGATGTAGTCCCAGATGAAGCCGCCTTGATACATCGGGTACTCCCGCTCGAGATCCGTATATTTTTTCATGCCGCCGAGCGAATTTCCCATCGCGTGCATATATTCGCAGCTGATGTACGGCTTCTGCGGATCGTTATCGAGATACGCTCTAATATCCTGCGGCTTCGCGTACATGCGGCTTTCCATGTCGCTTGCTTCCGTATAAGCGCGATCGTAGAATACCCCTTCGTAATGGACGAGGCGGCTATTGTCCACAGAGCGGAAATACCTGGCGACATTCACCAGCACGTCGCCTACATACGATTCGTTGCCGAGCGACCAGATGAGGACGGACGGATGGTTTTTATCCCGCTCGTACAGCGAAATCGCCCGGTCCATTACGATGTCCTGCCACTCCGGCTTGCTGCCCGGAATGTTCCAGGACGGCTCGACGGCGCCCATCTTCTGCCACGAGCCGTGCGTCTCGAGATTCATCTCGTCGATCAAATATATGCCGTACAGATCGCACAGCTCGTACCAATAGCTTTGGTTCGGGTAATGCGAGGTGCGAACCGCATTCAGGTTGTTCTGCTTCAGCGTCCGGATGTCCCAGAGCATATCTTCCTTCGTGATGGCGCGCCCTCTGCGCGGATTGAATTCGTGACGGTTCACGCCTTTGAACACGATCCGCTCGCCGTTAATCGTCATGAGCTTATCCTTCATTTCGAAGCGCCGGAAGCCTACCCGCTGCGGAATCGCTTCGACCAACCGGCCGTCCGCGTCATAGATTTCGATCAACGCTTCATACAAATTGGGGGCCTCGGCGCTCCATAGCTTGGGCTCCTGAATCTGTAGCGCCAGTTCCGCACGCTTGGAGCCGTCCAGCTTCAGCTCCGCTGCCGCAGTGGTACCGCCTTGGGTATCAACTAGCGTGACGACCGCCTTAGCGCCGGCCGGCGGCGCTTCCCGGAATGTAAGAGCCGCCGTCAGCGTGCCCTTCTTAAACGTCTCGTCCAGCTCCGGCTTCACGTGCAAATCGTATACGTGAATGGAAGGCACGGTATAGAGATGCACATCGCGGAAGATGCCCGAGAACCGCCAAAAATCCTGATCCTCCAGCCATGCGCCCGTGCTGCGCTGGTACACCTCGACCGCCAGCTTGTTCTCGCCCTCGCGCACGTAAGGCGTAAGCTCGAATTCCGACGGCGTAAAGCTGTCTTCGCCATAGCCTACGAATTCACCGTTCAGCCATACGTAGAAAGCCGTCTCCACGCCCTGAAACGAAATAAACAGCGGTTTGCCCTGCATATGGCCGGGCACATGGAATGTCTTCATATAGCTGCCTACCGCGTTATCGGTTTCGGAAACTTGCGGCGGGCGCAGCTCCTCATGCCCGTCCCACGGGTACATCGTATTAACATATTGCATTTGGCCGTACCCTTGCGTCTGAATATGCCCCGGCACCTCGATCTCATCCCAGCCCGAGCAGTTAAAGCCCGCTTCAAAAAAAGCTGCCGGTCTCGACGCCGGATTCGGCGCATACTGGAACTTCCAAGTGCCGTTCAAGCTGTGACGCATCGCCATCGGCGCGCGCGCCGCAGCCTCCTCCGTCGTCGCGTAATACGCGTGGTCCGAATGCGCAGGCAGCCGATTGACGGCAAATATGGTTGGATCGCTCAGCCAATCCAGGCTGGGCTTTGTCGTTATCGTCATGTTGTCGGTCTCTCCTATCCCCTTAAGAGGTTGTTTTGAACTTTAATTTTTTCTCCTTACTTCACCGAACCCGTCATTCCTGCCACAAAGTGCTTCTGCATCAAGAAAAAGACAATTGCCGTCGGAAGGGTCGCGATCAAAATAACCGTCATAATAACGCCGTAGTCCGGCGAGTAGCTGGAGCCAAGATTCGAGATGAGCAGCGGAATCGTCCGCTTCACCGGCGACTGCAGCACGACAAGCGGCCACAGGTAGTTGTTCCAGCTGGACATAAACGTAATGATGGCCGCAGCCGCGTACGTCGTCTTCATCGTCGGCACGTAAATCCGGAAAAACACGCCCAGCTCGCTGAGCCCGTCGATCCGGCCAGCCTCCAGCATATCCTTCGGAAACATTTTCGTGCTCTGGCGGAAGAAGAAGATCAGGAACGCCGTTGTCACCGTCGGCAGAATAACGGAAGATATCGTGTCGATCCCGATAATCGGCATCGTCTGCGAGATGGTGCCGAACATCCGGTACAGCGGCACCATCAGCGCGGCGAACGGAATCATCATGGATATAAGCAAAATGCTGAATACGGTATCCTTCGTTTTGCTGCGGAAAATTTCAAAGCCGTAACCGGCCAGCGAAGCGATCAGCAATGCCAACACCGTCGTCGTAATCGATATTTGGGCGGAGTTGAGCAGCGCCGGCACAATGTCGATCGTTTCGAACGCCTTGCTCAAATTTTCGAACAGATAAGGGCCCGGCAGCAGCTTGCCCTGCGTAACATCGACCGAACGGTTCGTCGAGCTGACGATCATCCATAAGAACGGGAAGACCGACACAATGGCCGCGATGCTTAAAAACAAATACATGAAGACGCGTTTCAGCTTACCCATTCTTATCACCTGCCAATTTGAACTGTAGAATCGAGAAGATGACGATCAGAATAACGATGGCGTACGACACCGTCGCGGCGTAACCGAAGTCCGGCGTATATTTGAACGAGAGGTTATAAATATATTGCGACAGCGTCATCGTCGAATTGCCGGGACCGCCCTTCGTAATGTTCATCACCTCGTCGAACAGCTGGAGCGTGCCGATCGTCGACGTAATAGATGTGAATAGAATGATCGGCTTCAGCAGCGGCACCGTAATGCTCGTGAATTGACGGAACGACGATGCGCCGTCGATGCGGGCGGCCTCGTAAATCGAGCTGTCTATATTTTGCAGGGCCGACAAATAAAAAATCATGTTGTACCCCGTCCAACGCCATGTAATGGCGATAATGATCGTGATTTTAGCCCAGAACGGATCGGTGATCCATTCGATGGGAGCGTTGATCAGATGAAGCTTAAGCAGCATCGTGTTAATGAGGCCGTCCGGCCCGAACAAATATTTGAAAATAACGGAGTAAGCGACGAGCGACGTGACGGCCGGCAGGAAAATCGCCGTGCGGAAAAAGCCCTTCAGCTTCAAATTTTTGTCGTTGAGCAGCACTGAAATAAACAACGCCAAAATAATCATGATCGGCACTTGGACGATCAGGTAGATGAATGTGTTTTTTAAAGCCGCGATAAACGTGGTGTCCGTGAACAGTCTCTTATAGTTATCCAAACCGACGAACGACAAGTTCGTTCCCATCCCGGATTGGAACGACATGATGAGCGCCTGGATCATCGGATAGAAATAAAATACGCAAATCATAATGACTGCGATGGATATAAAGGACCAGCTGACGATATTCGCTTTCGCCCTTATGTTCATAGCCGCGCCTCCTTCAAGTTTTTGCGAAGCAAAAACTGCTTCGTAAGCATGTACTTAAGTTTTTGCGAAGCAAAAACTGCTTCGTAAGCTCGGGCCTAAGCCTCGATTCCGAAAAAAACCTTGGAGCAGCCGCACTGCCGCTTATTTAGGGTCAGCAGGCGGTTGTCCAAGGTTCCTTCTTCGAAATGACGAATTATTTGATTTGCGAATCCGCTTGCTTCTGAGCGTCCGCCAGCACTTGGTCGATTGCCTTGCCGTTCAGATAATTCTGCATCTCGACGACGAGAATATCCTCGATTGCATACGTGTGCATGCCGTAGTTCACGTTCGGAATTTCAGCCGTCCACTTCGCGAAGTCCTGCACGATGACTTGGCCGCCGAAAAACTCGTTAGGCGCTTTGTACGCTTCGCCTTCCGATGCCGGCTTATAAGTGCCGATCGCGCCAATGTCGGTGACCAGCTTCTGGTACAGATCGACATTGGAGCCAAGCGTCGCGCCCAGGAATTCGGCCGCCGCTTCTTTGCCCGGCACATTGAGCACATACCACGAGCTGCCGCCAAGGCTGGAGGCATGAACGGAATCCGCGTTGTTCGTCAGCTTAGGCAGAGGAACGATTGCCCATTTGCCCGCCTGATCGGCTGCGGCAGTAATCGATGGCGTAAACCAGTTGCCCGTCGGCACCGAAGCCGCATCGCCGCTATTGTAGTTGGCTACGTATTGGCTCCAATCGGAGTGGATTTTGACAATGTTTGCGTCCATCATCTTTTTGTACGTTTCGAAAGCTTCCTTCAGCGCAGCGTTGTCCGCCAAGTCCGCTGTTTTGCCGTCTTCCTTCAAATACCAGGAGCCGGCCGATTGAATCATGACGCGGAGAATGCCCAGGTCGTTCGGGTCAAGGGATAACCAGTCCTTGCCTGTCTTCTCCTTCACCGCTTTGCCGATCTCGATGTATTGGTCCCATGTAATATCTTGCATATCGTCTACCGTATAGCCCGCTTGCTCCAGGTAATCCGTTCTCACATACAAGCCGGTTACGCCGGAGTCGAACGGCAGGCCGTAGCGCGTATCGCCTACGCTTGTCGGTCCAAGCTTGTATTCAGCGAAATCCTCCGCCTTGAAGCTGTCTGTCAGCGGATGGAACATATCCGGATATGCCTGCAGGAAGCTTTGCGCGCGATAATCTTCAATCAGCACGATGTTCGGCAAACCTTTCGTTGTGCCCGAGCTCAGGCCCGTATTCAGCTTTTGTACAATATCGTTTTGAGCGTTCTCAATGATTTCGATTTCCACATCCGGATGATCCGCCGCGTACGTCTCCTTCGCCAGGTTCATCGCCTTAATATTGAAGTTGGGATCCCAAGCCCAAATCGTGATTTTGCTTGCGTCCCCGCCGTCTCCGCCATTGCCGCCTTCGCCTGCCGAATTCGTGCCGCCGTTCGAGCTACAGGCGCCAAGCACTAACGCGCAGGCAAGAAGCAATCCGAGCATTTTCTTCATCGTCAAGACCTCCGTTTATCTATTTTTTGACTTGTAAGCGCTTCACGGCTTACATCTAAATTTTAGCATCGCGATCTCGGCGGGCGTTAGGACGATATTTGCAACCAATTGTCGGATTATTATAGGTTGACGAGTGCTAAGCTTAATCGGATTTGGACGATTTTTTGAAACTAAAACGATTTTTACCCTTTGATCAGCGGCAGACGGATTTTCACTCGGGTTCCTTCCCCCGGCTCGCTCGCTATCGTAACGCCGTATTGCTCTCCGTACAGCAGCTTGATCCGGTCATGCACGTTTTTCACGCCGATCCCGGCAAACAGCTGCCGCCTGCTCGTCTGCGGCAGAGGAAGTCCATCAACCCCGCCCATGTCGAAGCCGTCTCCGTTATCCGCAACCTCGCATACAAGCGAGTCTCCGTCCTTGGACGCCATGAAATAGATGTTGCCTTCGCTCTTCTGGTTGAAGCCGTGGAAAAAAGCGTTCTCGATAAAAGGCTGAATGATAAGCTTCGGCACATGATATCCCATACAATCCGGCGATACGAAATAGTTCATCTTGATCCGTTCCCCGTAGCGCACATGATTGATGAACACATAGTTTTTGAGGTTAATTAACTCTTGGCTGAGCGTAATCGTGGCGCTTACGTTGCCGATCGCGTTCTGCAGCAGGGAGATCAGCGCGTTGATCGTCTCCGCCGCCTTCTCTTTACTGCCTTGCTGAACCATAAACTTCACGGAAGCAAGCGTATTATACAGGAAGTGCGGATTGATCTGCTGCTGCAGCGCTTCAAGCTCCGCATTCCGCTGTCCCTTCTGCGTCTCCAGCAGCTCCCTGACATATACCTGGAGCTCGGCCAGCATGGAATTGAACGCCTGCGCCAGCTGCCTCGTCTCGTAGCTGCCGCCAACGGTTACCTCATGATCGAACTCATATTTGGAGATGGTCGAGATTTGTTTGACCAGCCGCGTCAACGATTTGGTCAGCCTGCGGGAAATAAGAAAAACGATAATGAGTGCTGCTGCCACAATGATCATAACCGTCAGGACGATCGCGTCGGTGTCCGTCAGCTGCCCGATCGCCGCCTCTTTGTCAATGACGTTGACGACGTACAAATCCAGCGACTGCAGGTAAGTCGACAGAATGACATGGCTTTTGTCCATCATTTCCGCGTCCATATAAGGGAGGCCCTTCTTTTCTATCTCCTTGGCATAGTTCAGCAGCTGCTCCGATGGCTGCCCGATCCACTCGGATCGGTTGGAGGATAGAATCATGCCGGTCCCGCTCATAACCGCGACATCATTGCCCAGACTGGTGAAGCTTTCATAGAATCGTTTAAATTCCTGCTCCCGAATCGGAAAATACATCGAACCGTACACCTTGCCGGTCGTCCGGTCCAGAAGCGCCTTGGAAGCGACAATGGTCGGCGCGACGTCAGGATTGCCGGAGACGTTCGCGTCATCATAAAGATAATGCAGCTTGCGGGGCTCGCTCAGCGTACGGTCGGTTATCGGATGACTCCGCAGCGCCTTGTCCGAGATCGGCCAGATCGTCCGGTCCGTCGCAAAGCTTCTGCCGTTCACTCCATTCACAATGATGCTCACATCGTACGCGTCTAGTCCGGAGTGGATCCGTTTGATCTGTTGGCTCATGTTGTAATAAGCCCTCATCTGGGAGAGCGAGTTGCCGTCCCCCTCCGTTAGAAAGCCTCGTATCGAGCCGCTTTGCAGCACATTGTTGGACGCGATGACAATCGCGTAGTTATACGCGTCCATGTTGCTTTTGATCTGTTCCACGACTTTGGAATTCGTAATGCTGAACGTCTCCAGAAACACGCGCTCCGAGGTGTTGATCGTCGTCCAAGTCGTAATAACCGCTACTGACGCGATACTGACGACCATAACAATGAACATTTTGACGAACAGACCGTTATATTTGAACCGATCGAAAAACCGTCTCATCGCGGGCCGTCACTTCTTTCATTCTGATGTAGTCTGCGGTAGCGGCTCGGCGAGAGGCCGGTATGCCGCTTGAAAACTTTGCAGAAGTAGCTGTGGTCCGCGTAACCAACCATACCGCTGATCTCCGAAATAGGCGCGTCGCCGCCTCTTAGCAGCTCCTCCGCCTTCTCCGTCCGCACCTTATGCAAGTAGTCGATAAACCCTTCTTCGTTGTGCGAGGAAAAATAGCTGGACAAATACGACGGGTTGAAATGAAAATGCTTGGCCATCTCCGTCAAGGTCAGCGGCTCCGCATAATGCTCATGGATATAGTCCAGCAGCCGCTTCATGTTGGCGCTGCTTCCGCCCGTCTGGCTCTCCTTCTCGGCAATGCAGGCCTCCGCCTCCGCGATAAACTCGTCCAGCCTTCGAATCGCTTCGCGGGCCGAATGGCTGTCTTCAATCGCTTTGAAATAGCCGTATTTGTTCTTCTCCAGCTCCTTTACGCCGTATCCCATATTGCCGAGAAGCACCGTGACGTTGAAAATGATATTACCCAGAAACGACTTAAATTCGAATACGTCCGCCGTGTAACAGGCGGCCATCTCTTCCACATGAGCGCGCAATCCGTCGAACGCGTCCCGAAAGCGCCCGCGCTTGAATTCCTCCGTGAAGCGGCTCAGCTGAAAGCTCTCCGGCGCGGGGCCGGATGCCGGCAGCGTCCCTGCCGCAAGCACCGGATGATCCGGGAGAAAGAAGCTATATTCGACCAGCTTTAGGAAGCTGCCGCGGAAGACCGGGTTTAGTTCGGACAAATCGTCGAATATCGCGCTTAGCAGCAGTTGAGACGCATGTCCGTCTTCCCTCAAACGCGGCGCCTCGCCCTGCGCCCTTACCTTCAGCAGCTCCAACACCGTTATTTCGGCGTTGATCAAAAAGGCCGCAGCGCGGGACTCTGTCCGCAGCTCGTGAAGCGCGGCTTCCCCTTCCGAGACCTCGCGCCGGAGCATGGCCTCAAGCCTGTCGCGAAGCTCGTCCGAGCCGGCGCCGGCCGCTGTTGCGCCGACGATCCGAAACGCCGGGTACGGGAAGATCGTTTTGGCTTCATCCGCATCGAAGGGCATATCGTAACCGGACAGCAGTCTCTCGAGCAGCCTATCGCCGGAAGGCTGAAGCTCATCCGCTGCGGCGTCTCCGTCCCGCTGCGAAGGAATCCGCTCGGCCGCCATTTTCAGCACGGTCAATAAATGCTGCGTATCCAGCTTCGGCTTCAAAATATAATCCGCTACGCCGCTTTGAAACGTCGACCGGACGTAATTGTATTCCCCGAAGCTGCTCAGCACGATCACTTCGATATCCGGGTACTGCGTCTTGATCCGCTTGGTCAGCTCTTCTCCGTCCATAACGGGCATCACGATATCGGTAAGCACAATATTCGGCTTCAGCTGTTCGATCATTTCAAGCGCTTCTAATCCGTTCGAGGCTTCTCCGACAATAAGAAAGCCTTCCTTCTCCCAGTTCATGAAATGCTTGATGCCCTGCCTGATTAGAATCTCATCGTCTACAATCAACACTTTGCAATAGTCTGCCGCTGCCATTCCTGCTCCCCCCATTACTTACGCAGACGCGATCTTAATTAGGCTTAGTATATACCGCAGAACCGCTAATAAAAAAGAGCCCGGTTTCGGCATACGGCCGGGAACGGGCTCTTCGAAGATGCGATAAACGCTGCTACTTCACTAAATCTTCTACGAATTTCGGAAGCACGAACGCAGCCTTGTGCAGGCGCGGCGTGTAATATTTCGTATCCAGCTCCGGAATGGACGATTCGTCCACTTGAAGCGGATCGTACTTCTTGCTGCCCATCGTGAACGTCCAAAGACCGGACGGGTACGTTGGGATGTTGGCGCCGTATACGCGCACGATCGGGAATACTTCCTTCACGTCGCGGTTCACGCTTTGGATCAGGTCGGCCTTGAACCAAGGGTTATCCGTCTGCGCGACGAAGATGCCGTCTTCCTTCAGCGATTCGTAGATCCCTTGGTAGAAGCCGCGAGTGAACAGGTTCGCCGCAGGGCCGACCGGCTCCGTCGAGTCTACCATAATGACGTCGTACGCGTTCTTATGATCGTGGATATGCATGAAGCCGTCGTTCACCAGCACCTCTACGCGAGGGTTGTCGAGCTCGCCTGCGATGGTCGGCAAATATTTTTTCGAATATTCGATGACCTTCCCGTCGATATCGACCAGAACGGCCTTTTTCACCTTCGGATGCTTCATCACCTCGCGGATGACGCCGCCGTCGCCGCCGCCTACTACGAGCACATGCTCCGGGTTCGGATGCGTGAACAGCACCGGATGCGCAACCATTTCATGATAGACGAATTCGTCCTTTACGGTTGTCATAACCATACCGTCGAGCACCAGCATCGTGCCGAACTCTTCCGTCTCGATCATATCCAGCTGTTGAAATTCCGTTTGTTCATGTACGTAGCTCTTTGTTATCTTCGCCGTAATGCCGAAGTTTTCGGTTTGTTTCTCGGTATACCACAATTCCATGTCGCTTAATCCCTTCTTTCGGTCGTCAATGGTTCAACCTGTATTATAGTATTTCATGGCAAAAAAGCAACCTTTTGAGCCGCAGCTTCTCATTAAGCGCTGGCGGAAGCCTGAACCTGCATCCGTTTCGAACGGCCCAGCGCAACGAGAAGCACG
Source organism: Paenibacillus nanensis (assembly GCF_003583765.1). Classification (GTDB taxonomy): domain Bacteria; phylum Bacillota; class Bacilli; order Paenibacillales; family Paenibacillaceae; genus Pristimantibacillus; species Pristimantibacillus nanensis. The sequence goes on along the minus strand of NZ_QXQA01000011.1, from coordinate 178,740 downwards.
GCCGCGGCCAATGTAAATAGGGCGCAAGTAAGATATACATTACGGTAACCAAAGCTGTCCGCTATCACTCCGAACAGCATAAAGCCAATCATATTCCCCGCTTTATTCGAATTGGAGTAGAGATTCGTCGCGGTCCCCGGCATATCCGGCAAGAAGTCCTGGAAGTAGGTAATGGCGATGCCGTTCGTGATGGAGATGTACAGCGCGCTCAATATTTGAATGGAATAAATATGCCAAGGCGCTTCCGTGAAATACAGGGCGCCGAAATAAACGAATGCGATGAAAGCGCCCAGGCGGATCAGCTTATCGCTTTTCATCCGGGTTGCCATGTAGCCAAAGCCTAGCATAAACGGAATTTCGAATACGGGCGGAATGCTGAATATCAGCCCGACATTCTCCCCGCTCCCGCCAAGCTCCTTCGTCACGAATTGCGCCATATTCATCGAATTGAGCGTGTTGGCCGTCGCGATGCACGTAAACGCGATCAGATTTATAAGAATCGTAGGCTGGAGCATGATCTGCCTGAGCGGAAGGTCCGCTTGAGATGCCTTGCCGCCCTTCGCTTCCACCTTGCGGTGCAGGAACAGCAGCGTGATGACCGCAACGCACGCATTCGCTGTCGCGGCGACGACGTACAGGCCGACAAAACCCAAATAAAGCAGCACATAAGAGGCGATCGCCGGCCCTACCGTCCACGCCAAAGCAAAAATAGTGCGGAGAATGTTCATATAGAAAGGCAGCTGCTTTGGCGGCATATCCGATTTGGTCAGCATTTCCCTGCCAATGGCGAACACCTGCGCAAAGGTTGAGGAAGAGATGCCGAGAAAAACCGATGAAAACGCAAGAAGCACAAAATAATCGCGGGAGAACGCAAAGCCGAGATAACCGATAACCCCCGCAGCGGCGCACAGGACCAAAATGATTTTGCGGTCCGGAATCCGGTCCGACAGCTTGGCGATGATGGTGCTGATTACGATGCCGCTTAAGGAAGAGACCAGCATAAAGATGCCGAAGGTCGTGTTGCTCATTCCAACCTCGTCGATGCCGAACATCGAGTTGAATGGCAGAACAAACGACATGGACACGCCAAAGAAAATATTGACGAGCAATATAATCGGAAAGCCCTGTATGCCCATCGCCGTCTTCACGTTATGTTTTGTTGAAGCGATAAAGGTACCCACTCTCTCCACCCCAATTTTGTTTTTCTAACCATCCTCGCACAAACCCTACTTCTTGGCAAGAAAAATTATCCATTTTTTCACGGAATGACCGCTGCTCTTGTTCTCATGTACCACTCGTGCATGAATAGCTCGTACCGTATTTTTCCATACTAAAAAGTAAGCAGGCAACTACTGACGGAAGGGGGTCAGCAGCATGAACAAGTCTTCGAAGCCGTCCGCAGGTCGGCAGAGCAAGCTGCGGCGCCGCTTGGCTTTTCCTATACTCATTGAACGGTTTCTCCCCCATTTGCTCAAAATGCGGAAGTGGGCGCTTCGCGCCGGACTAGCAGGGCTTGCGGTCTTCGCCGTTATGATCGGCCTCTACTTCTATTTGCGCGCACAGACGCTCCCGGTATCGACGATCAGTCAGACCTCGCAAATGCTGGATATCCATGGCAACGTCATCGACACATTCCACGCGGGAGAGAACCGCCGGTCGGTTGCGCTGGAGGATATCTCTCATTATGTCATCGAGGCTACTCTGGCGATTGAAGACCGAAGGTTCTACGACCATGCGGGCTTTGACCTTAGAGGCATGGCGCGCGCAGTCGTCGTCAACGTGCAGAGCATGTCCGCCAGGCAAGGGGCCAGCACGCTCACGCAGCAGCTGGCGCGTAATTTGTACTTGTCCCATGAGCGGACGTGGCAGCGTAAGCTGAAGGAAGCGATTTATACCGCTCAGCTGGAGATGAAATACAGTAAAGATGAAATTCTCGGCATGTATTTGAATCAAATTTATTACGGGCATGGCTCCTACGGGATCGAAGCGGCCGCCATGATGTATTTCGATAAGCACGCGTCCGAGCTGTCGCTCGCCGAAAGCGCGATGCTGGCCGGCATTCCGAAAGGGCCCAAATACTATTCGCCCTATATGAATATGAAGAACGCCAAGGACCGCCAGTACGTCATCCTGGAAGCGATGAAGGAAGGCGGCTTGATTACGGAGGAGCAAGCCGATGCGGCCTATGCCGAGGTGCTGACGTTTCAGCCGCTCGGCTCGGGGCAGCAGGAAGGCTTCGCGCCTTACTTCCGCGATTATATCCGCTACTTGGCCGTAGAGAAATACGGCATCGACGAATCGCTGCTCAACGAAGGCGGCATTACAATCTATACGACGCTGGATCAGGAAGCGCAGGCGGCTGCCGAAGAGTCAATCAAGAAGGTTATGCCGGCAAGCTCCGAGCAGCAAGCGGCGCTGGTCGCGATCGATCCGCGCAACGGCTATATTAAAGCCATGGTCGGCGGACGGGATTACAAGACGAACCAATACAACCGCGTCTTCGCGTCGACTCGCCAGCCGGGTTCGGCGTTCAAACCGTTCCTGTACTTGACGGCGCTTCAGAGCGGCTTTATGACGCCGGTTACCCGGTTCAAAAGCGAGCCGACGGTATTCAGCTACGACGAGGGACGCAAGACGTACGAGCCGCATAATTACGGCGATAAATATATCGGCGATTACATTGACATGCGGACGGCCATCAGCAGCTCGGACAATATTTACGCCGTGAACACGATTATGACGGTCGGCGCGGACAAGGTGATCGAGACCGCCCGCAAGCTGGGCGTGAACAGCCCGATGAGTCCCGTGCCGTCGCTTGCTCTCGGCACGTTCCCGGTCAGCCCGTTCGAGATGGCATCCGCTTACGGCGCGTTCGCCAACGCAGGCGTGCGCGTGGAGCCGGTCGCCATACTGCGGATCGAAGACCGCAAAGGCAATGTATTATATGAAGCTAAGCCGCAAGAGAAGCAGGTCATAACGCCGGCGGAAGCCTATGTGATGACGAGCCTGCTGGAGAGCGTCTTCGACGAGGGCGGCACGGCGCATCGGGTGTCGGCGGCGATCAAGCGTCCCGTCGCGGGCAAAACCGGCACGACGGCGACCGACGCTTGGCTCGTCGGCTATACGCCGGAGCTGGCCGCCGCGGTCTGGGTCGGCTACGACAAGGACCGCATGCTGACCGTTGCGGAGGCGCGGCGCGCGGCGCCGATCTTCGCCGGCTTTATCGAAGGCGCGTTGTCGGCTGTGCCGCCGAAATTTTTCCCGATGCCGGAGGAAGGCGTCGTGAACGTCTTTATCGACCCGAATTCCGGCAAGCTTGCGGCCGCGACCTGCGAGAGCCGGCGGCTCGAAACCTTCCTCACCGGCACGGAGCCGACCGAGGTGTGCGGAACTTCGCTCGATTCCGGCACCGGCGGCGAAGCAGGCACTGACGCGGGCGGCAACGGCGCCGGCGGGAAGTCCGGCAGATCCCGCTCGTGGTGGGAGGATTTGAAGCGCTGGTGGACGGATTAACCCGAAGTCCCGAACGACAGACGGAAAGGCTTGCCTGATGGCGGGCCTTTCCTTATTTATGTAAGACATGATTTCGCAATCAAAAAGGCCAACGAGCCTTGCTCGTTGACCAAGGTACTGCTAGTCCGCCGTTAAACGAGGTTGTCCGTTTCTACAAAATCGTCATGACGGAAAAAGGTTGTCGCAACCGTTCTGCCGCCGTCGCCGACGACTACGGTCGCCTCGATCTTTTCTCCCTCTTCATCGATATCGTTAGCGATCGTAACGCGAACGGTATCCCGGATTTGGTAATGAACGCCAAGCTGCGCACGAACTAGCGTGGATTGGTTAGGCTGCAGCGTTACCTGCTGCGTCAATGTCGTCACGATAGCTGCGGTAGCCGGAAACACCGCTTGTGGCGATCTTGTTAGAAAGACCGTCACCGTTTTGGGCTTGGCGGTTGGATTTACAAGCGTAATCAGCATGTTGTCCGGCGTTAGGCCGGTGTCGATGAGAGGCGGAATGACAAATGGCCCTGTAGTCAGTTTGCTCATAGCGTCACCTCCTTCTTTTTGACCTACCATCACTATATTCAGCGCGTCATGTAACGTTTGGACAAACTATAAGGAGCAATTTCATCATTTTTTAAACTTTGCCGATAAAAATTTGTCCATTTTATGTTCAAAAAGTGAATTTTCTTTGAACAATCGACATAATATGTGGTATAGTAAGAAATAAGAAAGCACTTACAATATTATTTCTCTCATGAGGAGTGTCCGATATGACTACAAAAACGGCTACAATCAGCCAGCTTGGCCCATCCAAATCCGATGTGAGACGTTTAGTGAACGTCATGACGATCATCGCATGGGGCGTACTCGCGATCGGCGTTTTGCTTTGCCTCATTAATCTAAGCCACTTCAGCGATAAGAATATCGGCCTCATGGTCGGCATCGGATTCTTGATCGGCAGCGTCCATATTTATGTGATCGGCACAGCAATCGGCCTGGTTCATGCCAGAATGAGCGGCAACAAATCCAATAATCAACAATCCTAATTGCTTTTTATAGAAGAAAGGCGGATTTCCAATCCTTCGCGATTGGGATTCCGCCTTTTTTCATGCCCTTAACCATTATTTCGCCATTGACCATAATCGCCGAAGACGTCACAATGCTAAGTGCTAATAAAACAAATCTGTCACCGCTACAGCCGCGGCAGTTCATTCGAACGACTGCTATTTCCCAATTATTTTCCGCATTTCATCCTGCCTCCAATGCCTAAGAAATCGTTTCCAATTCTGCCATATGTCTAAGTCGTGAATAAATTATGGCGGAAAAAAGTCAAATTGTTTACGTAATTGTTAACCATGCAGAAATAGCGTTTCAATTCTGCTATTGTTGACGTAAGCTACGTTAAGCGAATTTTTTCACAAAGTACTTAATGAGGTTTAAGAGGTTCAAAACCATGATGCAATTCGAACATGTAAGGAGTGTACCGTGATGAGAAGTAAATTTCGAATGCTTGCAACAGGGCTGTTTCTTGCGATGGTCTTCCTGATCTCCGGCTGCAGCAGCGAGCAGTACATCGTGCTTGACCCCAAAGGACCGATCGGGGAATCGCAGAAGGATTTGATCCTGATCTCCACCCTTCTTTGCGCGGTCATTATCGTTCCCGTCCTCATCCTGACGGCGATCATCGTCTGGCGCTACCGGGATCGTCCAGGACGCAAAGCGGCTTACAAGCCGGAATGGGAGCATAACACGAAGCTTGAGGTGACCTGGTGGAGCATTCCGATCGTCATCATCATCATCCTCGGTGCTGTTACCGTCTACTATACGTACAAGCTTGAGCCGTCTAAAGCGATCGCTTCGGATAAAGAGCCGATTACGATTCAAGTCACTTCGATGGATTGGAAATGGCTGTTCAAATATCCGGGCGAAGATATCGCGACCGTTAACTACGTGAAGTTCCCGGAAGACACGCCGATTCGCTTCCAGCTCACCTCCGATACGGCGATGAATTCCTTCTGGATTCCGCAGCTCGGCGGCCAGCTCTACTCGATGTCCGGCATGGCCATGACCTTGTATCTGCAAGCGGATGAACAAGGCAGCTATTATGGCTCGGGCGCGAACTTTAACGGCGAAGACTTTGCCCAAATGACATTTACCGCGGATGCCGTTTCCCAAGAGGAGTACGACGCTTGGGTAGAAGAGGTGAAAGCAGACGCGCCAGCCTTGACGATGGACGGCTACAAAGAACTGCAAAAGCCGGGACGCTCCGATGTGCAGCTGTTCTCCAGCTTCCCTGAAGGCCTCTTCGAGCAAATCGTCACGCAATATGTAGAAGAAGGCAGCAGCGGCGCTCATTCGCATCATGGCGGCGGCGCAGAGGCAAGCACAGACGAAGAAGCAGCAAGCGACGAGCATGCTTCCCACGGCGCTGAAGAAACCGAAGCGGCAAACGCTTCTCACGAAGGACATGCGGGTCATTAATGCACCGTTAACGAAAGGAGCTTTAACTCATGTGGCATAAAATCAAAGACTTTTCATCCGAGTTTTTCGTTACGGGCGACCCGCTTATTCTTGGCGCTCAAGTCTCGATTGCGATTACGCTCGTAGCGATTGTATTCACCCTGACTTATTTCAAAAAATGGCGCTGGCTTTGGACCGAATGGCTCACCACCGTCGATCACAAAAGAATTGGCATCATGTACATTATCGCATCGATCCTGATGCTGTTCCGCGGCGGCGTCGACGCCCTGCTCATGCGCGTGCAGCTTGCCGCGCCTCAGCTGGAGTTCCTCCACGCCGATCACTATAACGCGATCTTTACGACGCACGGCGTCATCATGATCTTGTTTATGGCGATGCCGCTGATGTTCGGTCTGTTCAATATCGTTGTGCCGCTTCAGATCGGCGCGCGCGACGTCGCCTTCCCGTTCCTGAACTCCCTCAGCTTCTGGATGTTCTTCTTCGGGGCGATGCTGTTCAACGTATCGTTTATTATCGGCGGCTCGCCGGATGCCGGCTGGCTCGCTTATCCGCCATTGTCGGAGCTGTCCGGAAGTCCCGGCGTCGGCCAAGATTTCTATATTTGGGGTATTCAAATATCCGGTATCGGCTCGCTTGCGACAGGCATTAACTTTGTCGTAACGATTCTGAAGATGCGCGCGCCTGGCATGAAGCTGATGCAAATGCCGATGTTCAGCTGGTCCGTGCTGTCGTCTTGCGTCACGATCATGTTCGCTTTTCCTATTTTGACCGTAACGCTGTTCCTGTTATTCTTAGACCGCTACCTCGGCGCACATTTCTTTACGCTTGACGGCGGCGGCAACCCGATGATGTACATCAACCTTATCTGGATGTGGGGTCACCCTGAGGTATATATCGTTATTTTGCCGGCTTTCGGCATCTTCTCCGAGATTGTTGCAACGTTCTCGAAGAAAAAGCTGTTCGGCTACAAATCGATGGTATTCGCGCTTATGTCCATCAGCTTCTTCTCGTTCTTTACATGGGCGCATCACTTCTTTACGATGGGCTCGGGCGCGAACGTCAACGCGTTCTTTGCGATCACGACAATGCTAATCGCCATACCGACCGGTGTAAAAGTATTCAACTGGCTGTTTACAATGTATCGAGGTAAGCTTTCGTTCCCTACCCCGATGCTGTGGACGATCGCGTTCATCCCTTGCTTCGTTGTCGGGGGGATGACCGGGGTGCTGCTGTCGGTGGCGCCTGCGGACTTCCAGTTCCATAACAGCTACTTCCTGATCGCGCATTTCCACCAGGTGCTGATCGGCGGCGTTGTTTTCGGTTATTTCGCGGGCCTATACTACTGGTGGCCAAAAATGTTCGGCTTCAGGCTTCACGAAGGTCTCGGCAAATGGGCATTCTGGTTCTGGAACATCGGCTTCTATGTCTGCTTCATGCCGCAATATGCGCTTGGTCTCATGGGCATGACACGCCGCTTCAACGAATACGACTTCGACATGGGCTGGCAGCCGCTTAACGTCGTTTCGACGGTCGGGGCCTTCCTGATGGGTCTCGCGTTTATTTTCCAAGTATGGCAGATCGCGCACAGCATTAAGTTCTTGAAAAAAGAAACCTCCGGCGACGCTTGGGACGGCCGCACGCTGGAATGGTCGATTCCATCGCCTGCGCCGATGTACAACTTTGCGCGCACGCCGGTTGTCACCAGCCAAGACGATTGGTGGGAGAAGAAGCAGCGCCGCCTAAGAGGCGAAGCGGAGCTTCCGGAGGTTGCCGCGGCGGAGAAAGCGCCGCTCGAACCGATCCACATGCCGCGCAATTCGGGCATCCCGTTCATCATGTCCACCTGCTGGTTCGTAGCCGGGTTCGGCTTCGTCTGGGACTGGAAATGGATGATCGTGCTTGGACTGGCGGGAGTCATTATTAGTATGCTGGCAAGATCGTTTAGCTATAATACGGATTACTATATCCCTGTAGATGAAATTGAGCGGACGGAAGCCGCTGCAAGGGGGGCTCACTAATGGCACACGCTATCGATCCGCATGCCGGGGCGCACGGGCACCCCGCGCATGATCATCATCACGGCCATGACCATCATGACCAAGAAGAGATGAAGACGTTCGGCTTCTGGCTCTTCCTGATTACCGACGTTATTTTGTTCGGCACATTGTTTGCGACCTTCGTCGTGCTGCGCCTCAATACGGCAGGCGGCCCGACAGGAGGCGAATTGATCGAGCTTCCAGGCATTATCGCTTCGACGTTTATCCTGCTGACCAGCAGCTTCACCAGCGGCATCGCGCTGCTGGAGATGAACCGGGGCAACAAAAAAGGCCTGATCGTATGGCTGATCATCACCGCTTTGCTTGGCGCGTCCTTTATCTATCTCGAGGTGACGGAGTTTATCCACCTCGTTCATGAGGGCGCAACAATCGGCACCAGCGCGTACTGGTCCGCGTTCTTTACGCTCGTCGGCACGCACGGTCTGCACGTCTCGGTCGGTCTCGTCTGGATGACCGCTCTTATTATCCAGCTCAGCCGCCGCGGCATTACGCCGGTGACGAAGCGCAAAGTCAACATTATCAGCTTGTACTGGCATTTTCTTGACGTCGTATGGATCTTCGTCTTCACGATTGTCTACTTGATGGGGGTGATGTAGAATGGCGAACCATAACGCTCACTCCGGCCATGGAGGACACGAAGGCGGTCACGGCTCTTTGAAGTCGTACGTCATCGGCTTTATCCTTTCCATCGTGCTGACCATCATCCCGCTGGTCGCAGTAATGAACGACATGTTCAGCAAGCAAGTCACCACGGTGCTCATTCTCGTGATGGCGATTCTGCAATTCGCCGTTCAGCTGCTGTTCTTCATGCATATCCGGGATGAGAAGAAGCCGCGCTTCAACCTGATCGCGTTGATCTTCGGTCTCGTCATTATGCTGACGATCGTAGCCGGCTCGATCTGGATCATGACCTACAACGCGGTAGCAAGCTAAACCGATTTTTTAAAAAAAGGAAGCCGAACGGAGCTTTGGTCCGGGCGGCTTCCTTTTTTATTCTGCCGGGATCGGCGGGCTGGAGGGCTGTTGGAGGCAGCCCCGTGGTGGGCTAGTGGAGGATGACCGTTGCCGAGCAGGCGTCTGATGGAGACTGAGCGTCCATCGGCCAGACAACTGACAACTGATGGAGACTACGCGCCTGTAGACCAAACGCCTGATGGAGTCTGCTCGCCTACCGAATGATCACCAACTGGGATGATGCTCGCCCAATTTGTCCACTGGAGACCCCCTCTCTCTATCACGCGCCTATGGAGCACGCCCTTCTGACCAGCGGCCTGATGGAGACTCCCCATATGAAAATAGCGCCAAAAGTGCACCTATTTCTATCGAAAGTGTACCAACCATCCGAAATAGCGCCATAAGTACACCTATTAATTCAAAAGAAGCCTGAGTGCGGGTATTGGCTAAAAAATAGGTGTACTTATGTCCTTATTCTCAACCGCGACCATACTATCCTAAGTAATAGGTGCACTTTTGTCCTTATTCCTCAGGATGCGTCCACCGCAGCTCAAAGAGCATCGGCGCTGTTGTTGTTGTTAGACTGATTGCTGCATATGTGACGAGTGATCTTCGGGACAAGGTGAACCTGTCTCCGCTTGATTACCGCACGTATAATGAGTATCTGTCTCCGTACACCTTGAAGCTATCCGCCTGATTCCCCCACGTGTAATGAGTGACCGGACTCCGAACGCGTTGAACCTATCCGCTTGATCACCGCACGAGTAACCGGGGACGCGGTAATCCCCACACGCTCAACCTCCGCACATGCAATGAGTAACTCATGCGGAACAGAGGTTGGCATAAAAAAACCCTGCTCCAACGGCTTTGCCGCTCCGAAGCAGGGATCTAGCACTGGTTATTGCAGGAAGTCAATCATCGAACGGGCCTCTACCTTGCCTGCCGGCGCAGGCTGGCCGCTTGCCATGCCCTCCGCTCTTCGGCGGAATTCCACCGTCTTCACTTCGCCCGGCACGAGATCGAAGAAGTTATCCGAGAAGATGCCCACTTGCTCCGAGGTTAACCATACCTGCTTCGCAAGACGGTCGGCTGTAACGGTAAAGCGAGTCCCCCCGCTTCCTTCCACCTCCGCAACGGTAACGCTGCTGGCGCCCAGCTGAAGCTCCTTCGCTTTTACGAAATAGAAAAATTTGCTGTCCAGCAGTTCACCGTTCTGAATCAGCTCCGACACGAGCACGACGGAAGTCGCGTCGCGCCCTTCCAGCCATTCCTGTTCGTTAAGCGCAAGAACAACGGTGGAGCTGTTTCCTTCACAGCTGATGTCAACAGACTGCTCCTTCAGCATGACGCCTTCAAAATCATACAATCTAGCTCGCACCGTTCCTTGCAGCGACTCCAGTGCGTCCGTTACCGCGAATATTTGCACGACTCCTTCATCGCTTCTCTCGATCGAAATCATCGTGTCGCGGAAGCTATTGCGCGTGTAATACTGCAGCGCCTTCCACTTGCCATAGTAGTCCATACCGGCCCACGAAGCGACCGGCCAGCAATCGTTCATTTGCCAATAGAGAGAGCCCATGCAATACGGCATCTTGCGGCGGTGAGCCTCAATCGCCGTTTTCATCGCTTCGGCCTGCAGCACTTGGCTCATATAGAGGAAGGAAGGGAAATCCTTCGGCTGGCTCATATAAATGTCCATATATTCTTTGATCAGACGATTGCCGTTGCCGTTCTTCTGATGCGCAAGCATCACCTTCGACTCCAGCGCCATATCCTCTTCCTCGGCGAACGTGCGAACCGTCGAATATTCAGGGAACGATTGGAAGCCGTATTCGCTCATGAAGCGGCCGATCTTCACATTATAGTTCTCGAACGGCTCAACGGCATGCCATACGCCCCAATAATGAATGTCCCCTTCCGTCGTGAGCGGGTGGGAATGCTGGTTCACGTCGCCGGTCAAGCTGACAAGCGGCGAGGATGGCCAGTAATCGGCACCAGGCGCATACGCGTCGACCGCATCGGCAAGGATGTGATGGAAAATCTTTTGGTAATCGGCCCATAGCTTCTCCCGAAGCTCGGGACTGTATTGCTGCTTCCAGCCCCAGCCCATGTCTTCGCTGTAATGCGACCAGGCGGTATCGATCTCGTTATTGCCGCACCAGAGCACGATGGACGGGTGATTGCGCAGACGCTTGACGTTCTCCTCCGCTTCGAGCTGGACGCTGCGCAGGAACGCTTCATCGCCCGGGTACATACTGCATGCGAACATGAAGTCCTGCCACACCATGATGCCGTTCTCATCGCAGAGCTCATAGAAAATCGGCTGCTCATAAATGCCGCCGCCCCATACGCGAAGCATGTTCATGTTAGACTCGACCGCGGCGAATATTTCATGCCGGTATCTCTCGTCCGTCACTTCCGTAATAAAGCTGTCGTTCGGAATATGGTTCGCGCCTTTGGCGAAGACCGGGACACCATTCAGCTCAAAATAAAACGAAGCGCCCTTCTCATCCTTCTCCCGCACCAGCCTGACCGAACGGAGACCCGTACGAACCGATTTGGAGGATACGGCTCCGCCGTCACGGATAAGCTCAGCCGTAAACGTGTAAAGATGAGCCTCTCCTAAGCCCCTCGACCACCACAGCTTCGGCTCGGCAATCTTCGCGTCGATTTGAATGGTATTGAGGCCGGGAATCAAACTGACCGCTTGCTCCCAAAATAGCTCTCCTGTTTGCAGCCGAATAACGCCTTCGAAGACGGCTTCGGCCTCAATCTCCACGATGGCGGACAATTGCGCTTCCTCAGCCGTCACCTTCTCTTGCTTGATGAACAGATCGGTCACGCGCGCGCCGGACCAGCCTTCGAGCCTTACTTCCCGCCAAATGCCGCTGGTCACAAACCGGGGACCCCAGTCCCAGCCGTAATGATAAGGCGCTTTGCGCGCAAAGATGCTGACCTTTTTATCTCCAAGACCGCCGACATCGGATTGATCATTCGACGCCGGCAAGCTGTAACCGAGCTTCTCCAGCTTCGGCAGATCCTCCTGAATCGGCGAGCGGAACCGGATTTTTAACGTGTTATCCTTCGCCTTGACCAGCGGCTTAATGTCCGCTCGCCATGAACGGAACATATTGTCGGCGGAAAGGACATGGGTATCGTTCACATAAACGTCCGCGTAAGTGTCCAAGCCGTCGAACACCAGCTCAAGCTTCGATGCGGACAGCTGCTGCTCCTCCACATCAAACGCTGCCTGATACTCCCAATCCATCTTATCGATCCATTGCAAGTCATGCTCGTTCGTTCCGTAGAACGGGTCGGCGATTATACCGTTTCGAAGCAGATCCGTATGTACGCAGCCCGGCACAACAGCCGGCAGCCATTCCTTCTCTTCGCAGGCTTTGAACTTCCAATCGTTTAATACTTGTCTCCACTCTCCCATATCGGCCTCCCGTTATACGATTCTATTTTATATAGAGATTGTCTACAGAATACCATTGGGAGGCCTTACATTACCATAGTCATCGTCAATTCTGATTATAATCAACTATTACCTTTCAACTGCCTGAAGCCCGTGCCATAATCAGCTCAAAGAGGACCGAAAGAAGGTATATAATCGATGACATTTCATTTGAGACCGCTTCGTTTACCGGAGGACTATGCCCCGCTGGCGGAGCTGCTGAACACGCATTGGGCCGAGCCGACCTCAGCTGAGAAGCTGGAGGATGACGATAAGAAGCTGTATGAGACCGGGCATACATGGAAGAACGAGCAAGGCCTGCTGCTTGGCTATGACCGGAGCCGAGTGGTTGCGGTTAACGGACAAAATGACCTTTGGGGCTATGTATGGGTATGGCGCGCGCCTTGGACGGAGCCAGGTTATGTATGCATGACACTTGTGGTAAAACCGGAGGTCCGCAAGCAAGGCGTTGGAGAAGCGCTGCTCCGTCATGCCTACGATTGGGCTGACGGTATTGGCGCATCCGCTTTTATCACCGAAGTGTGGGATGACCAGCCCGAGGCGCTTGAATTTGCGAAAAATCGAGGGTTTATGGTCGAACGGCAAACCTATCAATCCGTGCTGCAGCTGGAGCCTTCAGCATCCGGTCTAACGGTGGGCGACCCGGAAGGACTGCTCCAAGAGAACGGACTGAAGATGCTGACGCTCGCGGATGAGCCTAGCGAAGAAAACGAGCGCAAGCTCTATGAGCTCTCGACCGCAACCATGCGGGATATTCCCGGCTATCTTGGCGATGTGCCGGACTTTACCGAATGGAAAAAGTGGTACCTCCAGGTGGACGGGTTTAAGCCGGAGCTGGTCTTTATTGCGGCAGATGATGGCCGCTTTGTCGGCATGGCGAACGTCATTCATATCGCCGCCACTAACGGCATGTATCATGAATACACATGCGTGGACCGCGCGTACCGCGGACGGAAAATCGCGCTGGCTCTGAAGCAGGCGGCGATCCGCGAAGGCTTAAGCCGCGGCGCCGCCTATATCCGCACCGACAACGATTCGATGAACGCCCCGATGCTTCACATTAATCGCAAGCTGGGCTACAAGCCGCTTCGGGGCAACTACCGGATTATCGCATCTATGGAGAAGATGAAGGAACTGCTGGATAGCATAAATATTTAGTCCTTCACTGCCCAGGCACGCATTGAAATTCCACAACCTGCGCATAGCGTTGCAGAATGGCAAGCAGCTCCGCGCTATCCGCTTCGGACATTTTGCCGTATTGGCCTTTTCCTGCGATCGAAATTTCCAATTGCTTCCCCGAAGGGGTCAGCCATAGATCGTAGATTGCGGGCTCGTAGGATACCGTTGGATCGGTGTTGACCGTGACGATTTTGTAATCGGGCAATCGGCACATGGATACTTTCGCGCGCTCCCAAGGCACATTCCTCAGCCTATCGATGACGGATTTCACCGTCTCCGGATCGGAAATTTTGTGACGATCGATGAAGGCTTCTCCTTCCAACGTTCGAATCAGCAGATTCAAATTCGTTGTATATGCTGTACCGGAGCCAGCTTTCGGTTCCGTCACAGGCTGGCTGGAGGCCTCGACGCCTCCGAGCGCGAATAGGAGTACAAGCAGCAATCCAGCGGCATAGCGTATAGCCATAAACGTCTCCCCCTTTCATGGAAACCACTGTAATGACAAAACGCATTCCGCATCAGAATGGTTGCGGCTCCTTCTTGATGAATCCCGCATTTCCTACTATAATGAAAACAACATTTTAAGTATGTGTAACTGGCGTAACGTGGATGACCACGGTGGAGCACATACGGATACGGCCGTACGCCTGGGCAGAGGTAAGGGGAGTTTTCCCCTTGCCTCTTTCTGTTTTTTCACCCTATTAACAAGGAGCTGACCTGAGATGAGCACAGAAACGCTGATTTTAGACGGAAACACTGTTGCGGGCGCCATAAAACAATCGTTAGAGACAAGAATCGCCCGCCTTGCCGAACACGGGATAACCCCCTGCTTGGCTACCATTCTGGTAGGCGATGATCCCTCCTCCGCCACCTATGTGCGAATGAAAGGCAACGCATGCAAACGGCTCGGCATGCAATCCGTGCGTATTGAGCTGCCTGCGTCCACAACTACCGATCAGCTGCTGGAAGAAATTCATAAGCTGAATGCCGACCCGCTTGTACATGGCATCCTGCTGCAGCATCCGGTCCCTCATCATATCGATGAACGGGCCGCGTTCGATGCGATCGCGATCGAAAAGGACGTGGACGGCGTAACGACGCTTGGCTTTGCCCAAAACGCTTTCGGCTTTGCGAACTACCCGTCATGTACGCCTGCCGCAATCCTTGCGATTTTACAGCATTACAACCTGCCGATGGAAGGAAAGCATGCCGTCGTCATCGGACGAAGCCCGATTTTAGGCAAGCCGGTATCCCTTATGCTGTTGAATGCCAACGCAACCGTCACGACCTGCCATTCCAAAACCGCCAATCTCGAGGAGATCGTTCGTCAAGCCGATATCGTTGTCGCCGCGGTGGGCAAGCCAAAATTCGTGCAGGGCAGCTGGATCAAAGCCGGCGCGGTCGTTATCGATGCCGGTTATAACAAAGGAAATATCGGGGATGTCGACTACGAGGCCTGCTTGCCGAATGCCAGCGCGATTACGCCTGTTCCTGCCGGTGTCGGTCCTGTCACCATCGCGACCTTGCTCAAACATACCGTTGACGCCGCCGAGCGGCAGATTAACCTATAGCGTATCCCCTATTCCAAACAGCGGGACTTAAGACCAGCAGCTAGATGTTGTCTTAGGTGCCGCTTTTTTTATTGACAGATTATGGACTGGAATAAGTCAGGCCTTTTTAATAGAATACAGTTCAGTTGCTTTACATCAGGAGGGACAGCCATGTTTAAACGAAGTTTCAGCTTATTATTATCCTTGGCGGTGCTAGGTTCGTTATTTTTCTCCGCTCCATCCTATGCCGCGGAGCCTTATCACACCGCAAAGAACCCCGAAGAATTTAAAAGAATGATCGTTAACGCGATGAAAAATCATGAACCGGCGCTTCGAATCCTTTATACCGGCAGTGAACAGCTGGTAGGGCCGAATGACCCGATGAAAATGATCGGAAACGAGCTGCGCTTTAAGCCGGAGAACAATTATTTAAGTCGGAACGCTACATACGGCTACGACATGAGCTATGACGATAACATCGATCATTACATCCATAACTTCCGATTTGACTATTTTCTTACGAAGGATGAGCAGGCCTTTGTCGACCGCCAATCCGATGCCATCCTGAAGGAGATACTAAAGCCTGGGATGACAACGGAAGAAAAAGTGAGAGCGATTAATCAATATGTCGTCGATCACGTCGAATATGATGACGCTACCTATGAGGGAACCAGCGTCACTCTTCATAGTTACAGCGCCTACGGGGCATTGCACGGATTAGCCGTTTGCGAAGGGTATACGTCGATTATGCAGACGCTTTTTGATAAAGCGGGAATTCCTTCTTATATTGTCACGGGTACGGTATACGGGCCGAATGGCGAAGGACATGCTTGGAACCTTGTCAATGTAGACGGAATTTGGCGTTATGTTGACGCCACATGGAATGACGGTCAGGACTTTACTTGGGACGATGATTACCTTTACATCAATGCGAGCGTAAACTTTTTGATCCGCGATGGACGGGTGTGGGATTGGCAGGACTACCCTTTAACGCCGGACAGCCCGGCTGCGGAAACCGTTGATCGTTCTCAGGAAGACAAGCTTTCTGTGGAAGCGGTTCGAAAAAATGACCGGACGTACTTGATTATGTATGGCGTTAACGAAATGGACGATATCGTCGTATACGATGAGAATAAAGAACCTAGAGCCCAAGCCCGTGTGTATCCGGATTATATGCATAACATTGACGGCGAAAACGTGTTCGAGCTTGATCTGACCGTAGAGCTGAGTTACTCGCATGAGTTTGAAGGGAAATTTTATGTGACGCATGCGTCGGAACACCGGCAAGAAAGCGATCCGGTATTGGTTGAGTACGATTTTCGCGCCGATTCAAAACCGATTTCGCCTTCACAAATCACTTTTGAAGGGGATTACATGTATATTAACGGTTCTTTCGGCTATTCCGGAGACCTTTACATTTATGACCGCAGCGGGAAGCTGGTCTTCACCGATTCAATCGCCGATAACGAGGACACGATGCTTATTCCGCTTGCCGGCCTCCCCTCGAAAGGGACCGTTTCGATCAGCGCACAGCGGTATTTCGGCAAAGAGAGCCCGAAAACCGTCATTGCGCTTCCGGACGAGAAGCAGACGAAGCCGTCAAGCCGCACCGAAGTGGACGTATATTTGGACGGAGAAAGGCTCGCGTTTGACGTCCCTGCCAGAACGATGGGCGGATACACGATGGTACCGCTTCGGAAAATATTCGAGGAGCTGGGAGCAGCGGTGGAATGGGATGACAAAACGCGGACGGTGACCGCCACTAAAGGCAATATCCGGTTGACCTATACGGTTGGCGAGAAGCATGCGTTTAAAAACAATCAAAAAATTGCGCTTGCCTCTCCCGGCGTTATACGCAATGGCTCGACGCTCGTTCCTCTTCGATTCGTAAGCGAATCGCTTGGAAATGAAGTCTACTGGGAGCCCTATACACGGACTGTTTACATTAGCTCATCAAACTAATTGCCTTCAGGTCCCGCCGGCTATCACAGCCGATAACCGGCGGTGACTTACGACGGGTGATTCCCCTTTTTTCTTCTGTTCCCCACCGATATAATCCCCCGGAATTTTATCTTTGTTGGTAACAAGGGCCCTTTACACCATTATAGCTTGTTGACTTATGATAAAGTAAATATCAATAGGACGAAGACAGATATGCTTGCGAACCATGGAGGAAGCTTATGAAAGCAATCATTATCGGCGGCGGGATCGGCGGGCTCTGCAGCGCTATCGCGCTTCGAAAGGCCGGCTGGGATGTCGACGAATTCGAACAAAACGAAAAGCTGAGTGAGAGCGGAGCAGGCATCGTCCTTGCCGCGAATGCCCTCCGAGCGTTAAAAAGTCTCGATATCGATGGACGCATTCGGGAAGAAGGCGCGCCCGTCGGAGCTGCGGAGCTGAGAACGTGGAAGGGCGACTTGTTGGCAAGCTTGCCTGTCCAGAAACAAGCCGCGCGCTACGGCATGCCGAGTTATCTCATCCACCGCGGCAGCCTGCAATCCATCCTTTATTCGCATGCTCTTGCTCTTGGCGTGAACGTCCAGCTGGGTAAAAGGTTTGCGGAATTACTCGAGAGTAAGGATGGTGCCGAGGCTCGGTTCGCGGATGGAACGACAGCAGACGGCGATCTCCTGATAGCTGCCGACGGTCATCGTTCAAAAATACGGGAGCGGTTATTCGGTCACCTCCCGCTCCGCTATTCGGGTTATAGAGCGATTCGCGGAATAGGCCGCTTTGAAGACTCGCGCTATCCGCTCGAAGCCGGCGGCGGGTTTGAAGCGCTCGGCAAGGGCATCCGGTTTGGATTTTCCCACCTTGGCGAAGGGAGAATTTTCTGGTTTGCCGCAATGAATGAGCCGGAAGGACAAGCTGCTTCCCAGGAGCCGGAGGAACGTAAGCGGCAGGTCCTCATGAAGCTTCAGAACTGGTACTCGCCGGTTCCTGCCGTAATTGAGGCGACGCTGCCCGAGGATATTCTGACCCATTCCATCTATGACCTTGCCCCGCTGCCGCAGTGGAGTAAAGGCCGGGTCACGCTGCTGGGAGATGCGGCACACCCTATGCTGCCCAATCTGGGGCAAGGGGGCGCTCAAGCGATGGAGGATGCCGTTACGCTTGCCCATCTGCTTAAGAACAAGGCTGCAGGCGCAGAACTAACGGAGACCTTAAAGGCATTTGAGACAGCTCGCATCCCTCGAATTCGTCAAATCGTCCGCCAGTCGCGCCTGATGGGACGGCTCATGCAGCTTGAATCGCCGCTGGCGCTGGCCGTAAGAAATACGGCTTTTCGCGCGGCTGCGGATAAGCTGTTTGTCAGCCGGCTGCATCCGGTAATCGGTTATGAGCCGCCGACTTTATAAATAACGAAGCCGCAGGGATACAATCCCTACGGCTTCTAATCGGATATTTAAACAGCCTCTTGTTGACCGGACAGGTAATTGGCAAGCTGCTCGAACGTTCCCTCGAACCCTTGCGCAGCCATCGGCGCCATCGCATCGTACGCAGCTTGTTCCTCTGCGGACGCATGGAGAGGTCCACCTTGAAGGGTCAGGATGGTCTTCCCGCCGACCTCCTCAAGCGTTAAAATATTCAAAATTTCAAGCGGCCAATTCGGATCGAACGGAGCGCGGATCGTGTTGCCCTCCTCATCGGAGAAAGATTGAACCCACACGAGTTTCTCGGGCGCCTGAACTTCTTGGTAGACGAACTTGCCCCACATGGCATATTGTCCATCCGGAGATTTCTGACAGCCAAGGAACAGCCCTCCCGGGCGGACATCCATCATGGCCACTTCCAGCGTAAATCCTTTAGGTCCCCACCAGTTGCCGAAGTGCTCCGGTTCGGTCCACACCTTATACACGAGCTCGCGCGGAGCATTGAATTCACGCTGCAAGAAAAGTCCCTTTTGGTCGCTCATTCGATTATTCCTCCTCGGATTTCAGGAATGACCCTGATCGTTTCGGTTATAACGTGCTGGAGGCTTGCTTCAGAAGATTCGACAGCGCTGCAAGATCCGGAGCGTCGCCTTCCCGCAATTTAATCCACTTCCGTTCGGCCGGCCCATCGAATTCTTTCGGAAAATCTATTCCGTTTGCATTCATGATCATAAACGCGATCGCGTCCTTCGAAGGCGAAATAACGGCTGCATAATGTCCGTTTTTCAGAAAGTGCGGCTTCTTATACTGAATGCGCTCGTCAGCCTCCGGAATGGTCTCGTGAACCATGCTCCGCAGGGTTGAACTGATGTCTGACTGCCATTTCGGTAAATTTTCAATATAGGCTGTAACTTCTTGATTCATTCTTTCCATTCCCTCCCACTGGTATAAATTTCTTCCTTGTGCTTTAAATATACCATTTAAGGAATATTCCTGTCAATGCATATTTAAACTTTTCCTGTTGCTGGATCCGTCACAATTCGTTACCGATTGCTGTGATTGTAATCACATGGCTTCCGCCGCCTGCAGACTATACTTGAAATAATCAAGCAGGCATCGGCAGATGATATGGAGATGTCTGAACAACTTTTTCACATGGGAGGCCATTAACGATGTTAAGCGATAATTCCGTTCAAATCATTAAGTCCACCGTACCTGTGCTGGAGGTGCATGGCGTTACGATCACGAAGCGATTCTACGAGCTGATGTTCACCGCTCATCCTGAATTGCTCCATATTTTTAACCATGCGAATCAAAAACAAGGCAGACAGCAAACCGCGCTGGCCAACGTCGTCTATGCCGCTGCGTTGCATATAGACAACCTTGCCGCTATTCTTCCCGCAGTGAAGCAAATCGCGCATAAGCACCGCAGTCTTGGCGTCAAACCGGAGCATTATCCGATCGTTGGGAAGCATCTGCTTATGGCGATCAAGGATGTGCTGGGCGACGCCGCTACAGATGAAATTTTGGGGGCATGGGAAGAAGCTTACGGCATCATCGCCGACGCCTTTATCGGGGTTGAAGCGGAGATGTACAATCAAGCGGAACACCAGCCTGGCGGCTGGGAGGACTTCCGCGCTTTCCGCGTAGACCGCAAAGTGCAAGAGAGCGCGGTAATCAGCTCCTTCTATCTTGTTCCTGAGGATGGCGGGGCGATCGCGGACTTCCTCCCCGGCCAATATGTAAGCGTGAAGGTTGAAGTGCCAGGCGACAAGTATACCCACATTCGCCAATACAGCCTGTCCGACGCTTCCGGCAAGCCCTATTATCGAATCTCCGTCAAACGGGAGGACGGCTTCCCGGATCGCCCGGAAGGCAGAGTCTCCAACTATTTGCACGGCCAAATTAGCGAAGGCGATACATTGTATTTGTCCGCGCCTGCCGGTGATTTCATTCTCGATCAGAACGATGCGAGACCGGTTGTCCTCATTAGCGGCGGAGTTGGGCTCACGCCGATGATCAGTATGCTGAACACGCTCGCTGAGCGGCATTCCGATAGAAAAGTCACGTTCATTCACGCCGCGCGGAACGGCCATGTCCATGCGATGAAGCAGCATGTCGATGAGCTGGCGCAGAAGCATTCGAATCTATCCGCCTACTACTGCTATCAGGCGCCGACGGAGCAGGACCGGGAGCAAAAGGCTTACCACAAGGAAGGCTTCATCGATCTGCCTTGGCTGAAGAGCGTTATCGAGGACCCGAATGCCAGCTATTATTTCTGCGGACCCGTGCCTTTTATGCAGCACATCAACCAGTCGCTTAAGGAATGGGGCATTCCGGAGAAGGACCTTCACTTTGAGTTTTTCGGACCGGCCGCAAGCCTGGCGCCTGCCGCTTCGGCCCGCTAACGCTCCGCCTGCGACCGAAGCAGCCGGTTGACCGTCTCGCGGCGCAGGCCGATTAGTTGGCCGATTTCTTCTTGGGTCAAAATATCGGTTATTTGATGCGGCGCGATGTAACGATGGAACCATTCCTGAAGACGGCGCAGCTTATCGATAGGCGCTACCTCCGTCAGCTGGTCAATGCGCTGCTGCATCATACGGAGCTTGCTCTGGAGCTGCAGCGCAATCTCCATGCTTTTCGAGGGATTTCGCTTCAGCTCCTCGTACCACTCCGAGGGAGAGATCCGCTCAATCTCGCTCGTCACAAGCGCGACGGCCGTCCCATGATAAGGCATTGGACTCAGCAGCGAATGGTGCGGGATGGTTTCGCCCTCTACGATAATGTTGACCAGAAACGGCGATCCGTCTTCATGAACGCGGACGATCTTCAGCAAGCCGCTTTTTACATGAAAAAGGTCACCCGTCCCTCCTTGGACAAATAACGTCTCGCCCTTATGCAGCAGCATATTCGCCCTCCTCCTCACGAAAGCCCGTCCGGCATACCGGCGGGCTCTTTCTATGAACGCGCTTAATTCCGACTTTTTTTGTTGTCTTTATATTGACGATTTAACCTTCCCGGCGTTACACTGTTTCAGAAGCATCGGGGGCCCGTGAGCCCATCAACAGGAGAAGGAGTATTTCAAAGCATGCGTTTTAAAGTGATTGCAATCTGTTTTTACGTAACGCTTATTTATTGGATCTCTTTGCATTTCCAAACCTTACACACTTTGTTTTTTCCGACGATCGGGGCATTCAGCCTTTTATTTATATTAAAACCGTTCAAGCCAAGGGAAATGTGGAAAATCGCTTTTGGCGCCGTCATTTCCTCGGTCATCGGCTCGCTGCTCGTACAATTGAACGCCGGGGCGCTTTCTCTGCTGGCGACACTTCTTATTGTGACGTCTCTCATCCTCAAATTCAATTGGAACGCGCCTCCGATTGTAGCCGTCGCACTCATTCCTTTTTTCTCGAAACCGGAGGTCGTCTGGGCCGCGCCGCTATCGGTGTGCGGTGTGCTCATTGGACTTGTCGCGACCCTGTATGCAGCAGCCTTGTTCGAGAAATGGGTTCAATCCATTCCGGCTTTCTCCAAGTATTACGCGAACACAGAAACCGATAACGGGATATAACATCGATCCATCCGGGATCAGAGCGGCCGTCTCTCGACGGTAATCCCTTGCGGAAGCGCCAAAATCAACTCGGGAAGCGAGTAGTCCGCCGGACTGCCGTTGTCCCAGTCGGGCGCGCCGATGAATACGTACATATCGGAGCCCACAATCTCGGTCCTCAGTATGCTTTCCCCCGCAATGGCCAAAGACTTCTCCGCGCGATACCGCACTTGCCCCATCAGATGAAGCGTCCGTGTTTCCTTTTGTTCAACGGAGAGACTGCCGTAGGATTGTACAATGACGTTTTTAACCGTTTCAGGCACTTCTATGTTCTCCGTCTCTATGAAAGCCGTTCGATAAGTCATCGTTAAATCGCGTTTCA
Source organism: Paenibacillus nanensis (assembly GCF_003583765.1). Classification (GTDB taxonomy): domain Bacteria; phylum Bacillota; class Bacilli; order Paenibacillales; family Paenibacillaceae; genus Pristimantibacillus; species Pristimantibacillus nanensis. Next base: position 156,232 of record NZ_QXQA01000011.1, on the reverse strand, counting down.
TCTCGTCGAACAGCCCCGTCGACATAAGGAGGGCGAGAACAAGGCTTCCCGTCCCGATTACTCCAACAAAGAATACGCTGATCCAGTCATAACGAACTAACCGATCTCCTTTGCCCGCAACCCCCAAATAGATGAGCAGCTCCGCGCCTAATAAAATAAATACGACAGGCGTAACCCACAGCAGCAGCTGATAAGCTTCCGTGTCCTGCCACAACGACACAGCAAAGGCTGTCCCGATAAGGATAAGCGTAATCCCCATCGATAGCGAACCGACGCGCCATTCTCTCCCGTTAGGGGGCTTTGAGGGAGAAGCCGTACCGCCCGATGCGGGAATAGATGTGTAGGGGTTTCCGGTCATGCTCATCCTTGCGCCCCCCTCTCGTCATCCTCGAACGGGTCCCTTCTTGGCGGGTACATGCCTGCGCTGAATAAGCTCCGTCCGCCAAAGGCCATTCTTAGTCCTACCATGATCATTACGAATGCGATGATCGCCGTCGGCAGCATATACTTATACTCCATGTACTGAGCATATATTTCAGGAAAGATTCTAAGCACCTCTCGCATCAAAATTCGATCCACTAGGAAGTAAATACCGAAGCCGATCATGCCTATGCCGAGCCAGCGCTGATACGGAACGACCGCCGAGAGCACGGGCTCGTCGAACATCTGCCTGCGGCCGAACTTGGAGAGCTGGGAAAGCGCGTCAAAAAACGCAAAGCACCAGAAGAGCGGCAACAGGAACAAGAACAAGGACAGCCTCATATTGTCCATAATATAGATGGCCAGGAGGAAGCCGCCCATTAACTGCAGCCCTCTCTTTTGGAGTCCAAGGTAAAGATGGCCTGCGCCCGGGAAGATCGCAAGCGCGATCGTAAGCACTTTGTTCTTCTGGCCCGAAGCGATATGCTCTTCGATCCCCTCGAACAATGATTTGTCCTCCAATAGCTCGCCGTTATGCTTTTTTTGCACGATGCTTGCCGCATCAAAAATGCCGTAAATCCATATGACCGGAAGCGCCAGCATGAATACAAGCAGCGAGCCGGCATTCATAATGACGCTCAAAAACAGAATAATCGCGAACAGCCCGACGAACGAAACGAGGAAGGTGATCCCTCTCTGCATAAGACCAAGGCTCATATGGCCGAGGCCGGGAATAATGGAGAGCAGAATAATTCTCGTTTTCTCATTCTGCTGCTCTTGATAGGCGAAAGCTTCGTTCGCCTGATACGACGCTCCTGTCGGAGGAGTATCATAAGGAAACGGTCCTCCGAAGGATGAAGCGGCTGTCGCGTATTCGGGATGCGGCGGCACCTGATAGCCGTTCGCAGCCGCGGGGACCGCCGGAGCAAAAGGTTTGCCGCTGATTAGGGCGATGATCATATCCAGCATGTTCACAAATCCGAATAACGCCGCTACAAAAAGCATAAACACGCCAAACTCATCGCCGTCCGTCATCAAAGCGAAGCAGGCAAGCAGAAACGATCCGAAAAATCCTCCCATATACAGCAGACCGCGAACCGGCCTATTGATATAAAAATGTCCAGCGCCCGGTATAAACGAAAGAAGAAACGCGACCAGCGGGCTTTTTGTATTCATATTCTCAGCATCCTTTCATTTGTCTTCATTTAAACCGCCATGCTTGCACGCCATCGAGGAAGCTCCCCGCTTTATCTACAAGCCGGTCGGACCAGGAAGGCTCCGACGACATCCATTCGGCTCCAATCGTTTGCGATTCGGGTTCATGCTGTTCCAAATGCTGAAGCTTCTCGGAGAAGCCCGTCAGCGCGCCCGTTGCCATGAGCAGCAGCGTAATCGAAGCGGCCAGCGTATAGTGCGTTACCGGGTGCTGCAGCCAAGAATCCCGCCGCTTCAGCTGGCGGACTTCCGTCATCGTCTGCGGCGGCGCCGGATTGCAGGAGGTTTCTTCGGCAGGATCGCCGATCGGCTTAAGCGCTTTAAGCGGCTCGCCAACTTGCAGCTCCGCGATAACCTGTTCCTCCAGCCGAACCATGTCAGGCAGCTCCATACCCGGCCGATGTTCCGCGCCGGACTGCTCCGACTCCTCCATCGCCTCCATGAACAGCCACATGCAGCCTTCACATACGAGCAGCTCCTGATCGGCGCGCTCACGTTCAGCAGGGGTCATTTCGTTACGAATATATTGCCGCCACTGCTCTATCGTTAGATGTCCGTTGTTGATCCCGTTCATTCGAAGTCCTCCTTCCGCCAATGCCTCTTCATCCAGCTTCTTGCCCGATATAGCTTCGACTCTACGCTTTTCAGCGCTAACCCCGTTTCTGCAGCGATCTGCTCGTACGTCTTCTCTTCTATGTAAAAAGCGGTCACGACACGCCGGTACTGATCCGGCATCTCCTTCACTTTGGCCTGCACCTGCCGCAGCTCTTCCTGACGGATGGCCACTGACTCCGCTGCAGGCGCCGGCATAGCGGCCAGCATGCCCTCACCCGCGAAGGACGTCTCCTTCCGGTCTAGACCGTCATCATCTATGAATTGCTCCGGCCTTCTGGCTCTGCTTCGCTTGAAGTCGATCGCCTTGTTCACCGCGATTCGCGTGATCCACGTCTTCAGCCCATCCATCCGGTAGTTCGGGAGGGAGCGATAGATTTGCAGAAGCGTCTCTTGCGTCACGTCTTCCGCGTCATGCGGCGATTGCAGCACGGCGTAGACGGTTTTATAAATGTAAGGACCATACGCCTGCACGAACGGCCGATAATGCTCCGGCCCGCCATTCCGCACGGCTACGAGCCAATCCTTCTCATCTAAAATGTCGCTCTCCTCCTTCCCGTTATAGATAGACGTTTAATAGGCTTCGAAACCCTGCACCTTTTCGAAATATTTTTTTGAAGCGGCGTAACTGGTTTATTTTACTACAATTTCGCCGTTTAACTCTCGTATTCTATTCATTCAATTTATGGTAAAATAGTTGCAGATTTAATCCATAGATTTGGAGGATACATATGAAACGTTATTTGAAAACAGGGATAAGCGCGGCGCTTGCCGCTTCGCTGCTATTCCCGGCGGCATTGCCCGCGCACGCGGCGGCTAGCTTCAACGATATTGAGAACTCTTTCGCGAAGGACGCCATTAATGAGCTGGTTGAGAAAGGTATTCTGAACGGCAAAGGCGAAGGAACCTTCGACCCAACCGCGAACATTAAGAGACAAGACTTCGCCATTATTTTGGCCAAAGCGCTTAACCTGGACGTATCCTCCGCCCCGGCAACGGCTACATTCAGCGACGTTCCGACTGATCACTACGCCTATAAGTATGTGGAAGCGGCTGCCAAGGCTGGGCTTATATCCGGTATGGGCGGTGGTAATTTCGGATCGGGGCAGAACCTTACTCGGGAACAGATGGCGACTCTTTTTGTGCGCTCCTTGGGCGTCGATGTTACGGGGAAAGCGGACATACTAAGGTTCTCTGACGCGGATAGAATTTCGAGCTGGGCGCAGGACGCTGTCGGTTACGCGGTAGAATTAGGCCTTATGAACGGGGCCGGCAACAACACCTTTAACCCGCAAGGCAACGCGGAGCGCGAGCAGGTTGCGCTTGTGGCTTCGAAGTTCCTGAAGGCCGCTGAGCCGGTCATCGCTCTTACCTTCTCTTCATCGGCGGCTTCGATCAGCACCGTGCAGCTAAGCTTCTCCCGCGAGTTGGAGGCATTAAGCGCGGATCAAGTCCGTGTTGCGGTTAAAGCGACAGGCGAAAGCGTCAGCGTATCTAGCGCTGCGCTAAGCGCAGACAAAAAATCCGCAACGCTATCGCTCGCGGAACTGAAGCCGGGTACGACTTATACGGTGACCTATGCGGCTAAGACGGTTGAGTTCACGACGCCGGATGCCGAGCTTGAACTCTCGCCTTCCAGCTTGACGATCGGACTTGGCGGACGAGCGAGCTTCACCGCGAAGCTGATGTTCCGAATCGGCTCCAGCGAAGTTCAGCTGGATGAGCCAATCCAGTGGAGCGCATCCTCCGGCACGATCGATCAATCCGGCAACTTTACCGGCAATTCGGCCGGCTCCGCGACGATTACAGCAACATCCGGCAAGTACCAGGCAACGGCAACGGTGACGGTGAATCAGCCGGTGTATGCGCCGCCGGTTGATTTGATTCCGCCGGTTATTACGGAGTCGAGCAGCGCCGAGGAAGGCATCTTATTTGTAGGCGATACCGTTTATGCGACAAGCAATGAATCCGGTGCGATTTATATGATTGGACTGGGACTCCTTGAAGGAACTCCTACTGTTTCCTATTTTGAATCTTTATTAACCTCCGCGCCGAACATGGCGAAGAAGCAGCTGGCGACCGCAGGCACTCGCGTCAACTTCGAGACGGATACCCTTTCGGCAGGATCGTACTACCTGTTTGCTGTAGATGCGTCGGGCAACATTTCCGAATCGAGAACCGTTGACTTAACGCTGGATCAAACGCCGCCGGTCATATCCGGCGTATCGCATGAGCAGTTCTTCTACTTCGGCAACCCCATTCCCGTCTCCTTGAATGAATCGGGAACGGTATACCTTCTTGAAAATGATAGCTCGCTACTCGATTCGCCTACGGTGACCGATTTGGAGGCCTTCATTACGGCATCACGAGGAATTAAACAAGCTACGGTTGAAAATGCCGTTTCCCTCAACACCAGCGCGCTGAGCTATAATTCAGCAAATCACTGGTATGCTATTATCGCCGTCGACGATGCGGGAAATGTATCTTCGCCAATCTTGGTTAGCCTTTACCCTGATTTAGTCTAATCGTACAATTTTTTGGCGCCTTGATTGAAGAGGCTGTATCGAAGGGGTCCCTTACGATACAGCCTCTTCTCTTGCCCGCCTTGTGCTTCCTTCGGCTCTCCGACGAACGATGCCGCCATTTGGAATTATGTTCAATCAGCAGTTCGGGGGGCGGCCTTCTCCATGTTTTCTTACTCCGAAGTCAATTAGCACCATATATGCACTTATGTTTTACACTTGCTCGCCATATGAAATATAAGGACAAAAGTACACTTATTCCGTACAGCTATTGCAATAAAAGCGCTATAGGCACTGAATACGTGCACTTTTGTCTCTATTTCCCCCGGAACTGCCGATTTCGCTTTTCATAGGCGCACTTTTGTCTTTATTGCTTCTTAGTCTCCAAATTACTGGAACAGACGCCCCTATGCGAGCGCAACATCAAATAAGTGAGCTCTCAACACAAAGAGGCTGTATCCAAGGGTCCTTTCCCTTCGATACAGCCTCTGCTCCTATCCGCCCAGGGCGTCCTTCAGCTCCGCCGGCGAGCGATCCCACCATTCCGCGTTGTGCTCGACGAGCAGCTTGCGTAGAGCCGCCTTCTCAACCTCGCCCAAGTTATCCAGCATGTAGCGTCTCTTGAGCGCGTAATCCAACCGGTTCACGTGGTCGGCGAGAATTTTCCAGCCTCTCTTCGCCTCGGCATCGATCAGCATCTCGCATGCCGTCGCTCCCGCATAGTACGAGCCTTCCTCATTCCGGTCGACCGCTACCCAGACGATCCAGCACTGGCGGCCGTTCGGCACATCTTCCTTATTCGGCGAGAACTTGATGCCGCGCTCGATCTTGCTCTTCGCGTGCATGGCGCCGACGTCGATATACGCCACGCCTTCGTCGATCATCACGCAAGCCACGTCGCTAAGATCAATGGAGCCTGCGCCGAAGCCTCTATGTTTCTTGTTGCTCACTACGTTGAGCGTCAAGGATTTTTTCTCTTTCGCTTCCGGCTGAGCCGGCGTATTTCCTTGCTCTGTCACGCAAATCCCACCTTCCCATACAATAATTCCATTTTAGCTAATAATCTTGGAATTGCAAACATATACATGCTGTAGATGCTTGTCAACGGGAGGGAAACGTTCAATGTCTCCACGCAATGTCAAACGACTTTTCATCGGTTCGCTCGCAGCCGTCTTCCTAGCGATAACAATGCAGAACGGCTTCGGGGACGCTTGGCTGTCCCAGTATACGTATGCGCTTGCTCCCGCCGCAGGTTCTGACTCCGAAGTTATGCAGCCCATTACGCCTGCTCCAAATTCGGCCAAGCCGCAAGTTGTCCAGCAGCCGGACAAGGCATTACCTCCGAAACCGCAGCCCCTAAGCAAACGGATTGTCGAGTACCACATCAACGTCTCGCTGCGCGAGGACGGCCAGCATTTGGATGGCGTGCAGGACGTGACCTGGACCAATCCGGGCAAAAAACCGGTGTCCGAGCTCTATTTTCACCTGTATCCGAACGCATTCCAATCGCAGAAAACCACCTTCATGACCGAATCTCACGGAATGCTGCGCTCGGACAAGGCGACACCGAACAGCAACAGCCATCTCAAGCTGCTCACCCTGCAGACGCTGGAAGGCGAAAGCCTGCTGCCGCGCCTGCAATATTCGCAGCCGGATGACGGCAATACCAGCGATTATACGCTGGCCAGACTGCGTTTGCCGGAAGAGCTGGAACCAGGCAAATCGATTACCCTCCGCATGGGCTTCGAAGTCAAGCTGCCGGAAATATTCGCCCGTATGGGATACTCCGGCGACTTCATTATGGCCGGGCAGTGGTTCCCTAAGATCGCCGTTTACGAGACGGCGGGAACAAGAGGCCGCACATCGGAAGGCTGGAACGTTCATCAATATCACGGCAACTCGGAGTTTTACAGCGACTTCGGCATGTACAACGTGCGCATCCAAGTCCCGGAGGCTTATACGGTTGCCGCGACAGGCTTCCAGACGAAACCGGTTGCCGTGCAAAACGGAATGCACGTGTACCAATTCTATGCCGAGGACGTGCACGATTTCGCGTGGGCCGCCTCGCCGAATTTCGTGTATGCGGAGACCGCCTATTCGGACAAAGGTATTCCCGGCGTGCGCATCAAGCTTTATCTCGATCCCGCGCATGCGGAGCTGAAGGATCGTTATATGCATGCCGCTAAGTCCGCGCTTTCGAATTACGCCAAGTGGTACGGCTCCTATCCGTATAACACTCTCTCGATCGTGGTGCCGCCGAAGGGCGCGAACGGAGCAGGCGGCATGGAATATCCGACGCTCGTGACCGCATTCGCCGCCGATTCCGACAATCCCGGCTATGAGCTCGAGCGGACAGTCGTGCATGAGATCGGCCATCAATATTGGTACGGCATGGTCGCCTCTAACGAGTTCGAGGAGGCATGGCTCGATGAGGGCTTTACCTCCTACGCGGAAGACAAGGTAATGGCTGCCGCTTACGGCATAACGCCGAACCTCCGGCTGGAAGCCAGCTATATGACCGATCCCGCTCCGCTTAAGCAGCCTTCTTGGGCGTACCACAATTCAAATCAATACGCCGAAAACGTCTATATGCGGGCCAAGCTGGTGCTTGTCGACATCGAGAACAAGGTCGGGGTAAAAATGATGAACCGGATTCTGCGCACTTACTTCCAAAAATATAAGTTCAAGCATCCTGCCACTACCGACTTCCAGCGCGTCGTGGAGCAGGTGACAAAGGCAAACTGGACGGAATATTTCAATCAATACGTGTACAGCAACCGTATGGCCGACTTTTCGGTAGACGCCATCGAAGTGAAGCCCGTCAATCAAGAGGGCGATAAGCAATACGAATCGACGATTTTGATTAAAAGAAATGGCGGGACGACCGGTCCCATTCCGATTTTGCTGAAATTTACCGATGGTTCAACGAGAACCAAAGTGTGGTCAGGCGACGAATCCCATATTCAATATACGGAGGTTTCCCCCGCTCCGCTGGAATGGGTATCCGTCGATCCCGAGCAGACGAATGTGCTCGACAACAAGCTGATCAACAACTTTATGCTGGCGGAGCTGCCTAATGACACGCGCACCCGTTGGAACCTGGGGGTATCCAACCTGATCAAGGGACTGCTCGGCGCATTCGGCTGGTAGAATGAGAACCGGCAGTCCATGCTATTAATCGCAAGCAAGGGGAGATTGGAATGAAGCATAATATGAGGTTAGGCTGGCAGCTCGCGTTTAAACACATGAACATGGTCATTGTTTTGTTCCTTTATCAGCTGCTTTGGGGATTCCTCGTTTATCGCGCGATCGACGATACGATCGCGCCGCTGCTGCGGCGGTTTCCCGCTTCGGCCCCAGTTGATCAAGCTGTTCAGTTATTTTTTGCGGAAGCCCAGTTCCAGCTGTTCAAGACCGATTTGATTCAGCCGTACTTATGGCTTTTTGGCGGCCTGCTTCTTGCCCGGATGCTGATTACGCCGCTCTTTAACGCCGGCTTGTTCTACTCGATCCATCACCAGACTAGCACAGGCGAGAGCGGAACCCGCATTATCGAGGGCATCCGCAAGACATGGAAGCCGGTCATGCTGCTTTATTGGATTAGCTGCGCGCTTATGATCGCGCCGGCCTGGTGGATCGTGCCGCAGTGGATTGACGCCCTCAGGCACAACGGCGTAACAACCTCCCTGCTTATGGAGCTTTTGCCTGGCGCCGCAATCTGGATCGCGTGGATCGCTCTGATTCATTTGCTGTTCCTGTCGATGCAGTTCGGAGCCGTATCCGGCGACGGCATCTTCCCATCGCTGCTGCAGTCCCTTCGCAAATTTCTCACCTATGCCGCCATTTCACTGCTTATGTGGGGAATCGCCGCGCTGCTCGGCTTGGTGTTCAGCAGTATCTCAATGGTTTGGGCCGGCTTGTTCGCCCTCATCGCGCATCAAGGCTACCCGCTCATTAAGACGCTGCTGCGTATTTGGATCATTGCGGCGCAGTACAGCCACTTAAAAGCGGGTGCATAGCAAAATGGCCTCTGTCCTAATTTCCATAGGACAGAGGCCATTTACTGCGCGCGGCTGGTCCGCTTAGTCGGCTGCGCGTTATCCCGAGGCGAGCTCTCGGCGGAAATAACGCCAAAAATGCACTTATTTTTTCGCAGCTTACCCATCCCATGCGAAATAAGGACAAAAGTACACTTATTTCGTATGATTTTCTCCATTTGGGCAAAACGTGCTAAAAATAGGTGTACTTTTGGCGTTATTTTCATCGATAACCTGTTCGAGCAAGAAATAAGTGCACTTTTGGCGCTATTTCCATCGGCAGCCTCATTGAGCCCGGTGTACTCACTCTCGCCCCCACACTCCCCTACTGAAGCAAGCTACCCAAACACTCCTGTCCCAATCACCGCCAGCACACTTCATGGACGAAGGCCAGACGGACAATTGCCGCACTAAAAATGGAGCCCCCGTCCAATCCGTACACCTTATCCCACTTGAATCACGCCCGCGTAATACAGCAGCACGAGCAGAACAAGGATTGGGGCGATGAACCGGACCATGAACAGCCACAGCTTGAACCATCCCGCCGATAATCCGGATTCCTCCGCCGCGCCCTTCCACACGTAACCGGCAAATATCGTGATCACCAGGCTGCTGACCGGTAAAATGATGTTCGAGCAGATGAAGTCGACCCAGTCAAATACCGGCTTCCCGTTAATCGTCATCCAATCCGCTCCCCCGCCCAGCGACAAAGACAGCGGGATGCCGATCAGGAAGCATAACGCGCCGATGATCAATACGGCTGAGTTGCGTTTCCACTTAAACGTCTCCGTCGCATAAGCGACCGGCACCTCCAGTATCGAAACCGCCGATGTGATCGCCGCAAAGGAAAGCAGCACGAAGAACAATCCGCCGAACAGCGCTCCGAACGGCATAGCGGAGAATGCTGCGGGCAGCGCGACGAACACGAGTCCCGGCCCCTGCGTCGGCTCAATCCCGAATACGAAGATTGTTGGGAAAATAATGAGTCCCGCCAGCAACGCGTACAGCACATTGCCGAGGCCAACCGCAAACGTCGCCGACCCGATGGATTGACTCTTCTGCACATAAGCGCCGTACGTCACCATAATCCCCATGCCGAGCGACAAGGAGAAGAAAGCTTGTCCCAGCGCGACAAGCGCCGATTCCCCCGTCAGCTTGCTAAAGTCCGGCTTCAGGAAAAACGACACGCCTTCCCCCGCTCCCTGCAGCGACATCGCCTGAATGGCCAGCAGCACCAGCAGAACGACAAGCGAAGGAATCAGCAGCTTGTTGAAACGCTCGATTCCCTTCGACACGCCCCGAATCAAAACGAGAACCGTCACGATCATGACCACTAGCTGCCACCCAATCGGGGCCCATCCGCCGATGAACTGATTGAACAGCCCCGCGTAGTCCCCGTTTTCGAACAAATTACCCGTAAAAGACAGCACCGCATAATGCAGCGTCCAGCCCGCCACCACGCCGTAGAAGGCCATAATGAAGAAGGCGCCCAAAACGGACAGGAAGCCGAGCGCCCCCCAGGCTTTGCTGCCGCTGAGCTTCGTGAGCGAAGAGGAGGCGTTGCCGCGACCGCCGCGGCCTACTGCGAGCTCCGCGAGCAGCACCGGAAAACCGATCAAGAGCAAACAAACGATGAACAGCAGGAAAAAAGCCGCTCCCCCGTATTGCCCCGTAATATAAGGAAACTTCCACATGTTGCCGAGACCGACTGCGCTTCCCACCGCAGACATAATAAACCCGAGCGAAGAGAACCGGTCATTCTTGTTGCTTTCCGAATCCATTACAAACTACCACCTATCTAGCTGTCTTTTTTCTCATGATGTCCATTGAAGCAGTTTGTAACCCTTGCTTTTAAGCTTCTGCTTTACTGAGCCGCAAATAATCGCTTAACATCGCGAGCCTCCAAGGCACGATCATCCCAAACGCGAGCAAATAAAACAGAGCCCCCGTCTGCGGAATCGTCATATACTGCTCCGCGACATGGTGCAGCGATAGACGAAGCAGGAACAACGCGACCATAATCACAATAAACGCTTTCGACCGTCTCACGAAAATATCCGAATCCACCTTCTCCATCCGCGTGGTAACGATCAGAGGGAAAGCGAACATCAGCAGACCGGTTCCAAATGCCGATAAGCCCCATAACCACGGAATATGCGTGACCGGCACCGCAAACATAATAAATCCCGTTGCCATGCCGAGCGGCGGAATGACGATTTTTTTCAAAGTGGTCGGCCGTTTCCCCGCTCGTATCCGAATGATAATCAGGCTGAGTCCCGCAAGCGCCGAAAAAACGATCGCTGCCGTCTGCACGATCGGCTCCGTCCAAAGCATCTCAACAAACCTCCGATACTTCAATATCCATAACTCCTAGTTTACAGGAGCGGCCCGTCCTCAGGCAAATACCGTCCAACTCACAACGGCCCCCGCACGAATGAATCGCGCGGGGGCCGCAAGTAACAGAAATTTATGATGAAGCTGCGCACCATCTGCAAGTTAAAACGTATTAGTGCATGACATTACCTTTGCGGCACGAATTGGCGGATATCGACACCCAGGCCTTCAGCAAGCCTAAAGCCGAGTGTTCGGTCCGCGCGGAAAAAGTTGCAAATAGCGCGCAGGCGGATATCATCGTTCGTTTGCTTCAAGTCATCGGCCAGGTTCGAGATCAGGTTCGCCTGCTGCAGCTCCGTTAAGGAACGATACCGTTCCCCGGCCTGCGTAAAATCATCGGTCTTCTCGATCCTCTGGCGCCCGGCGCTTCCATGGAGCGGCGCGAACTTGTCCTCGCTGCTCGAATCCTCCTTCAGGCTGCCCGAATCGCGGTTCGGTTCGTTATTCGCTGAAGGCGGGGTCGCGTTCCCCGTCATCGCTCCGTCGCTTTGGCGGCTGCGAAGCGGCTTATTCACCGGAATGTTCAAATAATCGACATCCAGGCGATAACGCTCCGTATCCGGGGAGGACAAGAGACGGCCTTGCAGCGGCTGATCTTCCGAAAGCTCGATGCCCGGAACAACCGCGCTAGGTGAAAACGCAGATTGCTCTACATCCGAGAAGTAGTTGATCGGGTTACAATTCAGCGTCATCGTCCCCACCTTCTGCAGCGGATACAAATTTTCCGGCCAAACCTTTGTCGGATCCAGCGGATCGAACGGATAACGGTCCATATGCTCCGGCGGCATGAGCTGCACATACAGATCCCATTTCGGGTAGTTGCCCAGCTCGATCGACGCATACAAATCGCGCGTCGCGTGGTTGATGTCCTTCGCCAGCATATCGGACGCTTCCTTCGCGGTGAGGCAGCGAACGCCCTGCTGCGACTTCCAGGTGTATTTCACATAGGTGACCTTGCCGGCGTCGTTGACCCACTTGAACGCATGAACGCTGAAGCCGTCCATCTCGCGGTAGCTGGCTGGCGTACCGTCATCGGAGAATACCCAGGTCAGCATATGGGTCGATTCAGGGGCCAGCGTCATGAAGTCCCAATAACGGGCGGGATCGCGGAAGTTGGCAGCCGGATCCGGCTTCAGCGATTGCGCCATCTCCGGAAGCTTCTCCGCATCGCGAATGAAAAAGACCGGCAAGTGGCTGCCCACAAGATCGTAGTTGCCTTCCTTCGTATAAAATTTCACCGCAAACCCGCGCGGCTCTCGAGCCGCCTCCGGAGAGTCCGTGCCGTGAATGACGGTAGAGAACCGGACGAATACCGGCGTCTCCAAGCCTGTTTCCGACAAGAACCGCGCCTTCGTATACTCAGACATGCCGTTCTCTGCGCGGAATACGCCATGGGCGCCTGCTCCGCGGGCGTGAACGGCGCGCTCCGGCACGATTTTTCGGTCCCGGTCCTGCTCCTGGTCGAAGCGAGCGATTTTCTCTAGGAGGCGATCGCGCTCCAATAAAGTCGGTCCGTATTGTCCGGCTGTTTGCGTGCTTTGATCGTTGCCTGCCGGAGCGCCTTGATTCGTTGTCGAACGATTGTCCATTATTTACACCTCATCATTAGTTCTATATATTTAGACTTAATCTAAATCGTTAAACTAATTGTAGCCACTCGGTGCATAAACGTCATGAATTCATAATGAATGAAAAATGAACGTTACATGAGAAAATGGAGATCGGCGCCCTTAGCTTCATTAGCGCAGCATGTCGTCCGCCAGCCGGTAGCCGGCTCCTCGGACGGTTACGATATATTTTGGCGAGACCGCGCTGTCCTTCAGTTTTTTTCGCAGACTTTTAATATGAACATCTACAATGTTGCTGCCGCCGAAATAATTCATCCCCCAGATGTTGTCCAGGAGCGTCTCTCTTGTCAAGACCGTGCCGTCGGAGTTCAAGAAGTGCAGCAGAAGATCATACTCCGTCTTGGTCAGATTGACGGAGACGCCGCCGCGCTCAACCTTCATCTTCCGAAGATGGACCCGAATATCCTTAAAGACGAGTTCATCCGAGCTTAAACCGCTGGAAGGCTGCGCCGGCCGTTCCCGCAAAATACGATTGATGCGTTCAAGCGCCTCCTCCGGCTCAGCCGGCCACAGCAAATACTCGGCGCCTGACAGAACGTCCTCTTGCTGGGCCGCAGAGGAACCGGAATCGACCAGCATTAATACCGGCACGCCGGCCGCCTGCGCCGCGCTCAGCAGCTCCTCCCCGCCTCTCAGCGTATGCCCTGCGCCTACCGTATGAATAGGAAGCGGCATCGCATCATAGATAAGCAGCTCCGGCTGAAGCGCAGTCAGCATCCCTTTGTTGAGGCTGTGCAGCGCGAATACATCAAAGCAGCCTGTCGACAAGCTCGCGAGCAGACTCTGCACGCGATCCGGCATCGGGCTGATTACCATAACCCGATTCGTCAGCGAGCATAACATTCCTTCCATTTGTGCCGTCAGCCGTTCTGCCTGCATGATTCGCACACTCCCTCCAGTACGACTTGCGCATGCTCGATGCGGTAATTCGTTTCCTTCGCGACTGCCTCGACCCAATCGGCCGGAACATCCGTCATCACCTCGTCGACTCGTCCGCATTTAACGCATACGATGTGCTGATGATCCTCCGTCCTCGCATCGTAGCGGCTTACCGCCTCCCCTAGCTTCAGCTCACGAATTAATCCGACGTCGGTCAGGTAACGAAGCGAGTTATATACCGTGCCGTAAGCAAAATGAAAGCCATTGCCCCGCAATCTCTCGATGACATCCGCCGCCGTCGGATGGTCATGCGCATGTTGGATGACTTCAAGCACGGCTTTCCGCTGTATAGTTAAGTTTATTTTGTTCATGACTTCTTCATACCGCCTTCACTGATGACTTGATGATTTTAGACTAAGTATAAATTCATTTTTGGACGCAGTCAACCTGCACGCCAAGCTCTTTAAGGCGATGAACAAGCCATAGCCTTCATTATTCATGGTGTTCATTGTTTTTCAGAAGCTCGCCATTGTTCTTCCGTTCCTACAAAAAAAGTAACCTTTTCCGGGTACTTTTCACCGCTAGAGCTTCCGCCTGATGAAGCGCCCACCTCATGAATTATTGAAATATCTGTTGGAAACTCGGTGAGCCGTCCATCCTGATCCGCATAGTAAAAAAGCATCGGTCCTGAGATATTACGGCTAGATGTCGATAATTTTCCGGAGGTCGGGATTTCATAGACCCATTTGCGGCCTTCTTTTTTCAAGGCAGGGTGCCCTTGCTGTTCGTACGTGACTTCGACCCAGCCCGTAAACCCTTGCGGAATTACGTATTTGTGGGTAACTCTCTCTTCCATCGCGGACAATACAAGGGTGACGGCAGCTGCTATACAAACAACCAGAAGTGCGATAATAAGAACCGCTAATTTAGTGGAACGCGCAGTTTGAGCCATTATTAATCAGCCTTTCTGTTTAAGGATTCACATCCTAAAGGTTATCGATTTGGGAATAAAAAATTCTGCCCTTGCCTAAGCCGACCCAAAAAAAGAGCCCTCCGCCTGGCTCATACAGCCATGCAGAAGGCGGGCAAATCTCGATTTGCGCGGCTATAGAATAGGACTCAGCAGCCTCGAAATCGATTCCTTGAACCGGTTGAAAAGCGGCCGCTTCGCATAGTCTTCCGCGGTCAGCTGGCGCGAGCTCTTCACATCTTCGCGGAAGAGAGCTTCCAGCCGGGACGACGTCTCGCGGTCGTAGATGAACGCGTTCATTTCAAAATTCAGCTTAAAGCTGCGGATGTCCAGGTTAGCCGTGCCAACCGATGCGACTTTCCCGTCAACAACCAATGTTTTGGCATGAAGGAAGCCCCGCTCGTACAAGTAGACACGCACGCCGCTTGCCAGCAGTTCGCCGAGGTAAGAATGCGTCGCCCAATAGACAAAGAAATGATCGGGCTTGCTAGGCAGCATAATACTCACCTTTACACCGGATAACGCGGCGATCCGAAGCGTGGTCATCAAGCTTTCATCCGGCACGAAATACGGCGTTTGCAGGCAGATCGTGTTTTTGGCGGAAGAAATCATTTTAATATAAGCATTTTTGATTTCCTGGTAATCCGTATCCGGGCCGCTGGCCACCAGCTGCATGCCGATACGGCTTTGAATTTCGTCCGGTACCGGGAAGTAGGACTGATCGAGCTCGACCCTTCCGGCCGAGGCCAAATTCCAGTCCATCAGAAATTGCGCCTGCATCTGGAGCACGGCGGCGCCCGTTACTTTCAAATGCGTATCGCGCCACTCGCCGAAATGGGCGTTCAACCCCAAATATTCATCGCCAATATTAAATCCGCCGATATATCCAACTTTACCGTCTATAACCGCAAGCTTGCGGTGATTGCGGTAATTAATTTTTAAATTAAGATAAGGGATACGGGAAGGGAAGAAGGCCGCTTCCAGTCCGCCGGCTTCGCGAATTTCCTGGAAGAACCGCCGCGGCAGACTGGAGCTGCCGATATGATCGTAAAGGAACCGAACCTCGACGCCCTGCTTGGCCTTCTTCGCAAGCGCTGCTGCCAGCCGTCTGCCAAGGTCATCGTCCCGGACGATGTAATACTCCAAATGAATGTGCCGCTCCGCCGCCTCGATATCGGCAATTAACGCGTCGAACTTCTGGTTGCCGTTCGTAAAAATCTCGACTGCATTATGTGTCGTATACAGCGCAAAGCTCGTCGTCAGGTTCATGTACATCATGTCCTGGTAATCGGCGATTTCGCTGCTTTCAGGCAAGAGTCTGCGCTCGAGAAGCTGCAGCCGCTGCTTTTCCATCGTATCCTCGATAATCCGCTGATTATCCCCGAGAAGCTTGTTCAGCTTCCGCTTCCGCACCTTCTGTCCCAAAATTAAATACATAATAAATCCAAGGACAGGAATAAATAATAAAACCATGACCCATGCCCAAGCGGAGCTGGCGTTCCGGCGTTCCAGAAAAATAACGGTAATCGCGAGAAATATATTAAGCAGCATTATAAGTGTATAGATGTTCTGGACTATATATATAGGCACGTTCATGGATACGTACCGCACCTCCGCTCGGCAGCATAGTTAGTCGGTCTCGCTTGTCAGAGGCGCTGCCTGCTGCCATCGTTCCCTTATTTTACGGATGTCCGCATGTTCTCATACGAATGGTTATGAATTAGGAGCGGTCACCGGCACCGCATTGTAGTACTCCTCAAGAGTACCGCCGCTTGCCGCGATATCCTGCGCGATATCGGTTCCTACATAGCGGAGATGCCATGGCTCGTATTGATAACCGGTAATGTCCTGTTTGCCCTCTGGATAACGGATAATAAAACCGTATTCCGCCGCGTACTTCTTAAGCCAATCCGCTTCCTTCGTCTCGCCGAAGCAATCCTCGGCGGCGCATTTGCCGTCGCTGCCCGATACGTCGACAGCCAGTCCCGTCTCGTGCTCGCTTGTTCCCGGGAGCGCGCTGTACGTTCTCGCTTTATCATAGCCGTCCCTCTCGACATAGCGATTGAATAGCGCCTTCTGCGTCTCGTGAGAGCGGTAAGCCGATACGCCTGCAAGATAAATGCCGTCTTCTTCCGCGCCGGCGAACATTTGCTCCAGCGCCTCCGCCGCCTCCTTGCGCATCATCCGCTTCTCAATCTTCTCCGAGAACGTGAAACGTACGTCCGGATAGACGAGGTCATCCGGATTGTAATCCTCCGGAAGCTTGTTGAACGGATTGACGAGCGCGGCAATGCTTTCCGGCTGCGCAATAACCACAACCGCGCCTTCCTCGCCTTTCGAATACCCGGCTTGTCCATCGGAAGCTTGATCGCCGCCAGCTTGTTCCCCGGCGTCCCCAGCGTCTTCCTGACCGGTCTCTTCGTCTCCCGCATGATCCCCGGAGGCGTTATCCTGCTCCGAACCTGTCTGCGGCTCCTCTTGCGTCTCGTTACCAGTCTCGCCGCCTACTTGGCCTTCGCTTTCGCCTGCGCTAGATTCCGCCCCGTCAGCGAGCTGCGGCTGCTCCGCAAGCTTTGTCTCCTGCTCATGCGGACCGCTTCTCTCCACAGCGAAATACCCTCCGACTACAAGGACGGCCGCCAGCCCGATCATAAATAAAAATTTCCCTTTGCCCAATTTAGTTCCCCCTCTAGCATGCTTGGCATATCCTATCCTATTGACGCAACTATACAACAGGATGATGCGACTATTTCAGTGTTAAATATCGACAAATTTGTTAAGGGCCCTTTTGCCTTTGACAATTGCCTGGCAGAAGGAGCATAATGATAGTGCACTTACAATAAACATAAAACATATAGAAAAAAGCAACTGGCTGTCTCGGATGAGAAAGCCTGTTTTTGCTGAGAAAGGTAGGGTCAAGGTGTCAACCATAACTGCAAAACGGCTGCTGAGCACTCGTCCTATTTTATTCTTTTCGCTCATTATGCTGCTAAAAAGCTATTTGGCTTGGACGGTTATTTTCGAAGGCGGTCCTTCTTGGACAACCATGCTCAAGGAAATCCCGTTCGTTCTTATCGTCTATTGCCTTATTGAGTGGTTCGCCAGCAAAAGAAAGTTCCTCTATTATACCATTGCGAACTTGCTCATGACTTCTATTCTATTTGCTGTCATTATGTATTACAAGTATTACGGCGTTATCGTGACGTACGCGGCTCTGGAACAGGTGAATCAGGTGACCGCCGTTAAAAACAGCGTATTCTCGCTGATGGATCCGTATTATCTGTTCATTTATACGGATGTTCTCATTATGCTTGTGCTGCTGTTCATGAAGAAGAAAGCGTTGGAATGGAAGAAATCGTTCTCCCGCAAAGAGAACACAAGATTTGTTGTCGCTGTTCTAGCTGTCTCGTTCGCGATCTGTCTGTTCAACATTTTGCCGAACCGCGCGAGCATGAACGAAATCGTGAAGGCGGAGCAAATGGGGATTTTGAACTACGAGGCCTATACCATCTTCTCCGATAAAGATATCGATTTCGTGGATCAAAGCGAAATTACGCAAAAGAAGATTAATGAAGTGAAAAATATTGAGCAGCCTGCTGCTCCCCAGTTCCAAGGTATCGCCAAAGGGAAAAACCTGATCATTCTTCAAATGGAATCGATGCAAAACTTCCTGGTCGATTTGAAAATCGAAGACCAGGAGATTATGCCGAACCTGAACAAGCTGGTGAAGGAAAACAGCTACTTCAAGCATTTCTACCAGCAAGTCGGACAAGGCAATACGTCTGACGCGGAGTTCGTCGTGAACACATCGATGTATATTCCTCCGCGCGGCGCCGCTACGCAGCGTTATGCGGACAAAGAACTTCCAAGCTTGCCGAAGCTGCTGAAATCGCAAGGCTACGATACGGCAACCTTCCACACGAACGTCGTGGAGTTTTGGAACCGCGGCGAGCTGTACAAAGCCGTCGGCTTCGACCGCTACTATGACGCCGAGTTCTTCGGCACAGAAGACTCCGTCTTCTTCGGCGCTTCGGACGCCGTTCTATACCGGAAAACTGCAGAGGAACTGCAGCGCATGGATGAGCAACAAAATCCGTTCTACGCGCAAGTGATCTCAATGACTGCGCATCATCCGTACACGATTCCGGATGACAAACGTTATTTGGATCTGCCTGAGCGTTTCGACGATACGATGGTCGGCGATTATTTGCAGGCTCAGCATTATGCGGACCAGCAGCTGGGTATTTTCATCGAAGATTTAAAAGCTCGCGGCATCTGGGATAACAGCGTTGTCGTCCTGTACGGCGACCACTTGGGTCTGCCGATTTACTCTCTTGACCGCCATGAGAAGGATCTGATGGAAGAAATCTACGGCAGAGAGTATACGTACACGGATATGATCAACATTCCGTTAGTCGTGATGAACGCCGGCGAAGAAATGACTCCGGCCGAGTACGATCATCTCGGCGGCCAAGTCGATATTTTGCCTACCGTCGCCAACCTGCTGGGTGTATCGCTTGATAAGCAGCTGCATTTCGGCCAGGATCTGTTCAACAATAAGGCGTACAACATTCTGCCACAGCGTTATTATTTGCCGAGCGGCTCATTCTTAAGCAGCCAAGAGCTGTTTATGTCGGGCAGCGGCTTTGAAGACGGCAAGCACTACCCGCTCACCGGCGACGGCAACAGCAAGCAGGAAGTGACGGAGGATGAATTCAACCGCGCTCTTGAGCTGCTGAACCTCTCCGACAGCTATGTGAACCATTTGCCGAGCTGGAAGACGGAAGAATAACGACACTTACGAAAAGGGTCCCCGGATCCGCTAGCCGCTGTATAAGCGGACTTGGCGGGTTCAGGGACCCTTTTTCTGAAGCGCCTTTGCCATTCTTCTCCGAACGATCAGTATATGAATAAACCCGATTGCTTTATCCTTTTCATGCACCTGTCGGCATGTTCGAAGCAATGACTCTCATCAGTCCCTCAGCTTCAATGATATTGACCGGAAAGATGTTCATTCGTATCGATTAACATTTTGGCGAGCAGGACGATTTGTCCCGCATGGTATCCATAATGAGCGGAAACTTGAACAAGGAGCTGGCCGATTGTTCTTTTATCGCAGGCATCTTCAGCTTGGGAATCCTTTCGATGCATACGCCTCCAATCCTCTGGGTCATAACGAATGATGACTTCCCGGGATAAGTCATACGGAGACAAGCCACCCAGTACACGTTCGGATTCAGTGCGAGTCGCTCGCAGAAGGCCGAGCAGCTCGTCCTTCGATGCTCCCCCGTCCGTCGTAAATTCGCGCGAGCGCTCCCGTACGAACGGCCTATTTCCGATTGCGCTCACAACATTCTGATACTCGTTTCCCGCCAAATGCAAACAGAGATTTCCGATGCTGTTCATACTCTCTTTCATTCGTCTCCACACGAGCTCATCGTTCAGCAGATTCAGGCTTCTTTCGATTCGAACCAGCTGCTTATTCATGTCTTCCAGGATATCCCTAATTAACTCTGGCACGAGCATCCCCCCACCATTGAGATCCATACTCCGTCGCAAGCAGCTTTTTAGTGTTTCATTATTGTTGTGTACGGACAATCATGCCCGAACGGCTTCCAGCACTTCTGCTGCATGTCCTTCTACATTGACGCTCCGCCATTCGCGGATCAGCGCGCCCTCTTCGTCAATCAGGAAAGTGGAGCGCTCTACGCCGAGAAACGTTTTTCCGCCCCAGCTCAGTTCCTTCCACACTCCGAACAGCTCCGAAACGCTATGGTCCGGGTCGGACAGCAGCAGGAACGGCAGCTTGTATTCGGAGACGAATTGCTCATGCGAGGACAGATCATCCGGGCTGATGCCGACTACCTCCGCATTATGCTTTGCGAACTCACCGTTGAAGTCGCGGAAATCGCATGACTCCGCGGTGCAGCCCGGCGTCATGTCTTTCGGGTAAAAGTAAATAACCAGCTTCTTCCCCTTATAATCCGCCAGCGACACTTCCTTGCCGTTCGAAGCCAGGAGCGTAAAATTAGGCACCTTCTCGCCGACTTTGACTGTGTTGCTCATTGTACCATCCTCCTTGAATTGGTTATTGATGCACCTTCAATTACTATGGAGTCAGTGGCTGCCCGATTGCTACTGCGCTCCATGTCCATGCCGCTCTGGCCCGCTCTGTAAGCCGTATTTTACTGCTTACTGCGCTCCACGACGCACTGAACGGCTCTATAAGCCGTATTTTACTGCTTATTGCGCTCCAGCCACTCTGACCGGCTCTGTAAGCTGCATTTTACTGCTTACCGCGCATAACGCCGCGCTGGCCCGCTCTGCACGCCGCATTCCGCGGCTACGGAGTCTGGGCATCGAGCTTCTCGTAGTACACGACCTCGCTGCGGATGAAGGCATCCCGTTTGTCTGCGTCTTCGATCATGCCGTAGGCAAGCATCAGCTTTGTCAGCGCCGCTTCAATCGACATGTTCTCGATAAATTTAGCTCCCGCTTCAATTAATCGATGGGACGATTCGTACAGCGCGTCGGAGGCGTCCTTAATGGGGCAAAGGTAGCAGTCGATGCCCTCTGAGCTGCAGCGCTCAATAAACGCCGCTAACGAGTAAGGCCCCGACTCCAGCGCATTGGCTGTTCCGGAATGATGAAGATCATGCAGGATGACCCGCGGCTTCACGCTATGGAAGCTGTACAGCTCGTAATTCAGGCCTGGGTACGGCCTTATGTATAAGATACGGTCCTCCAACCGCAGCCTTGTAAGGCTCCCATGATTCTGAAGAGAGCTCACGCGCGACGCGAGATGATCCGGCGCCGGGTTCCGGCGGTCATCGACCCATTGAAAGGTCCTGTCGCTGGCCATTTTGCCGTATGGAAGCTCATACGGACTCCGGAATTGATCGGTGAAGGATTCGTTCTGGAATACCCTGGTTCCCAAATAAACGATCGATTCGCCCTTGTCGTTCTCATACACGACGAAAACACCCGGCAACCCGGCCTGGACAATAAAATCGATCGAGCTCGACAGATTGCGCAAGCCGTTGCTCCGTTCATCCGCTATCGGATAATTGCTCGCCGTAATGACGAGCGGTATTCTCACATCTGCGAACAGATAGCCCAGCATAGCAGACGAGTAGGCCAGCGTATCGGAACCGTGCGTCACGATAATGCCGTCGTAAGCGCTCTGGTCAATACTTTGAATAGCTTCCGCTAGCGTCACCCAATCCGCAGGCGTAATGTTTTCGCTGAGCAGATTAAGCGGCTGAAGCGTATCCAGCTCGACATCACCCCGGTATGTCGCAAGCTTCCGATACTCCTCTAGCAGTGTATAAGAACCGGACTGATCCACATTAATCGCAAGCCCATTCGCCTTACTTCCAATCGTGCCGCCCGTAAAAACAACTAAAATCCGCGCCATTAGACGGCCTCCTTTTAACCTTAATCCCCTCTATCTTACTACCTTAAGCCAGGATTGTCTAAATCATGCCCCAGCCCTTCTCCGCCATTTGAATTTTAAAAAAGTTGACAACTCCCGCTACAAACCGTTGCCGCGATAAAGTATGATTACAGCATACAATAATTAGCAATCGAGGTGATTATTATGTATTCCACCAAAACCATCACCGCTTCCTATTTCCTGATTACCGCGGGTGTTCTTATGCTTGTCATTTGGTTATTCCTTCTTCTGCCGGGAGGCGGCGGCTTTTTAAAAATCCAAATTCTTCGTCTTCTACTCCCCTTTATCGGCATTCTGAGCACAGTAATCGGATGGCTTGTCCTGCAGACCGTCAAGGAAGCGTTAGAGGAGGTCAGTCTGCTGCGTGTAGAGCTCAGTCAGCTGTCCAAGCGCCTGGATAAGCTCGAAGGATAAAAGAAGGGCCGGCGGAAGTCCAATGACCTCCGTCAGCCCTCTCATTCGCGCTTACTGCTCGTAGGAATATTTGCCGTCCAGCTGTCTTGAACCGGCAGAAGCTTGCTGCTTCATGAACGGCCACCAGTTCGCCTCTCCGAAGGTGCGCACCATTACCGGAATGAACAGAGGCAGCATCACAAGCGCGTACAAGAACAATCCGCACAGCACGACCGTCGCGATCTGAAGCAGCGACATGACGCCGGAAGGAAGCATAGCCGCGAACGTGCCGCCCAGGATGACCGCAGCCGACATAATAACCGCGCCCATATGCTTCATCGCTTCCAGAATCGCTTTCTTCGGATCCATATGCCGGTATTCTCTGAACCGGTCCATTAGGAAGATGCTGTAGTCCACGCCAAGCGCGATCAGCATGACGAAGCCGAAGAACGGCACGGCCCAGCTAATGCCCGACAAGCCCAGCATCCGCACGAAGATAACCTCCGTAATCGCCAGCGACGTGTAGAACGTGATGAGCAAGGAGGCGACCACATACAGCGGAATGACGATCGAGCGGAACAGCACGATCAGAATAAGCGATATGCCGATCAGCATCAGCATAACCGTTCTGGAATAGTCGCCGTTCGAAATCGTGCTTAAATCATGGTTCATACTGGTGACGCCGCCGATCGCAAACTCCGCTCCGCTAAGCCCCGTTCCTTGGAACGCGCGGGAAACGGCCGCGTTAAGCTCTTCAACCTGAGCCATCGTATCCTGGGAATACGGATTGCTCGCGAAGATGACGTCGAGCTTCGTCGTCATTCTGTCCTCGGACATGTACACGTCAAGCGAGCTTTGGAATTGCTCATCCTCAATCGCTTCTTGCGGGATATGCCAGCCCGTCATATTTTTGTTCGGCGCCTCCGCCAAGCCTTGCAAATAGCCTTCTGCGGAAGAGAGACCGTCGGTGACCTGATTGAGACCGTCGACGCTTTGATCCAGTCCGCTCGTAAGCTCGCCCAGCTGCTCGTTGAGCGAAGCGAAGCCCGCTCTCAGCTGTTCCTGTCCGGCTGCCAGCTCGCCCAGCCCCTGCGTAACATCAGGCAGCTTGTCGACGATTTGGCCTTGGCCCGCCGCAGCCTGTGCGATTCCGTTCTTCAGCTCGCCAAGACCGGCGGCAAGCTGGCTTAGTCCGTTCGCCAGCGCGCTTTGTCCCGCCGACGCTTCGCTGAATCCTTTGTTCGCCTGGTCCATGCCCGCCGTAACGCCGGCTAAGCCTCCATTAAGCTCGGTCAGCTTCGCGCCGAGCGCCGCGGCGCCTTGCTGCAAGCCCGACAATGTGGCGAGCGCTTCCTGGAACGCCGCGTCTTCCTTCAGCTCAGGATGGCTGTCCTGCACGCTCGTCAGCGTTTGCCGCACGCCGTCCAGTCCGCCAGCCAGCTTCTCTTGCTCCGTGGCAATAGCTAGATAGCCTGCCGTCAATTCATGTAATCCGCCGCCAAGGCTCTGATAGCCTTTGAGCAGCTCCGCGCTGCCTTCCGCAAGCTTCGCCGCGCTTGCTTGCGCTTCCGTCAGACCCGCCAGCAGCTCCTCCGCCCCTGCGGAGCCGTCTGCAAGCCCTTGCTCAATGGCGCTTAGGCCGGAAGCCAGCTCTTCCATGCCGGCGCGCAGCTCATTCGTCCCTTCGACGAGCTGTTCCGCGCCGGCCGTCGCTTCCTGCAGCTTCGGCGCGTTACCGTTCAGCGCGCTGCTGGCTTCCGCCAGCCCGCTGCTAATTTCGCCGAGACCCTCGCCCGAAGCGCCAAGCCCTTCATCCAGCGTAACCACTTGATCCGAGACGAGGAAATCCTCAAGCACTTCGCCCGTCGGACGCGTCGCGCTGCGCACCGTCTTCACGCCTTCAACCTTAGCCAGCTCTCGACTCGCTTGCTCCAATGCGGCAAGTCCTTCCGGCGTATCCATCGGCGCATCCGACTTCACAATAACGTTAGTCGGCAGCGTCTCGCCAGGGCCGAAGCTGTCCGCTATTAAGTTGAAGCCTTTTACCGAATCGTATTTATCTCCGATCTCATCTAAGGAGTTGAAGGAGATGGTTCCCTTATAAGCGGTCAAGAACGGTACGATGAGAACCGCCAGAATGGCAAGCGCCCAGATCGGACGCTTCAGCGAAAAGCTGCCGACCGCCCCCCACACTTTGCTTGGCTTATGCTCGAGCGAGCCTTTTGCGGGCCAGAACAACGCGTTGCCCAGCAATGACAGAAAGACCGGCACGAGCGTAAACAAGGCGAGAAGCATCACAACAATGCCTACCGCTACCGCAACGGCCGAGCGGTACAAGACAAAGGTAGAGAAGCCGATCGAAGCGAAGCCGACAAGAACCGCAAGGCCGGAGAACAAAACGGTTTTGCCCGCTGTGCGGTACGTATGAACGATCGCCTCCGTCTTATCCCCGCGATGCGCAAGCTCTTCCTTATACCGGCTGATCAGCAGGATGCAGTAGTCGGTACCGATACCGAAAAGCACCGCGACCATAAAGATTTGCGTGAAGTTCGAAAGCGGGAAATCGAAATAATGAACCAAGAAAGCAACGACCGATTGAGAGACCAAATAAGAAAAACCGACGGACAGAAGCGGCACCAGCGGAGCCGCGGCAGAACGGAAAACCATAAACAAAATAACAAGAATAAAGCCTACTGTTATAAATTCCGTCTTCTTAAGGCCCTCTTGCGAGCTTTGAATGACGTCCTCGCTAATAATCCAGTTGCCGGTGTAATAATGCTCGACAGGCACATCCTCCAGCGCCTGATACAGGTCATCCAGCAGCACGGTATTCTCGCGGTCACCCGCCGTCACCGTCAGGAGCGCAAGAACCGTGCTTCCATCCTCGGATACCATCTGTTCCTTCAGCTCGGGAACCTCGAAATGCGTCATGACGGATTCGACGCCTAACGTCTCGCCTTCCGCATCCAGCTTGTCGAGGCCGGCTTTTACGTGCGCGAGATCATCTTCCGTAAGGCCGCCGTCCTTGTGGAAGACAAGCACGGTCGACATGCCCTCCGCGCCTTCCCCGTCACCGGAAACCCCGATATTCTTCTCCAGCTGTGCGGCCAGCGTTGACGAATAACCGTCAGGAACCGTTATTTGGCCCTTCGTGCGCACCAGTTCCTCCATATTCGGCGCGCTGATCATCAGTACTGCGGCTCCCGCTATCCATAGCGCAAGCATGAGCCATTTGAGCTTCAAAATCACTTTCATTGCTCTCTTCCTCTCCTTATCTCCCATACGCTTTGGTTCTGTGTATCGCTACAGCTTCATGACGACCTTGGCTAATTTCTCGAACGTCTCGATGAAAGCGACCGCTTCCTTCTCGTCGAATTGGTCGATGATGCCGGCAAGCACCGATTGAACGCGGTCCTCCATCTGGTCGCAAAGCCGCATGCCTTCCTTCGTCAGCACGAGGTAAGTGACCCTCCGGTCCTTCTCATCCGGTATGCGCTGAATAAGCCCCTTATCGGACAGCCGGGTCATGATCGCCGTAATCGAGCTTTTGCCCACGCAAAAAATTTCCGCGACATCCGAGGCCGTGCTTTGCTCATTGTGCCTCAAGTACCTCAGCGCTCTGAACTGGTCAACGGTTAATTCCTCCGGCATTAAATCGCGCACCATCGCATGCATTCTGCGTTCGACGATAAAACCTGCCATCTCATATCGGTGTATCCATTCCTTCAACTGTTTATCGTCCGATTGCATGAATTTTCCTCCAAATTAATTCTATTGTCGAACTATTCGATAATAGAACTATATCAAACAACATTACCGATACGCAACTGCCTAGGACTTTTACCATTCAGGAGGATTTTGAAATAATTTGTCGAATATTAGGGAATCTAGACGAAGTTTCTGTCATCTATTAAAATATGAAGCAGCAAAGTCCTATCTTTCACCGCGTCACGCTACTGCTTTTATCCAACCAGGCAGCCGGCCGAAACGCATGAGCAGATAGCTTAATGGCATCAGGAGGGCGCCCGTGAGCATCTCTACATTATCAACTTCCAATAAGTGGCGCGTTGCGATTTCTTTCCTCGCTTGTACCCTGCTTGCTGTCGCGGCAGAATGGGGCCATTTTCAGTTCGTATACGGTACGACCTTCTCGCTTGCAAGCTTATTCGTACTTCTGTCGCTTCGCCAATTCGGCTTGACGGGCGGACTTCTTACCGCACTGATCACATGCATAGCGGGGCTTGCGTTTTCGCATCACCCCTTAATTCTCGCGCTTGGCTTGCTTGAAGTGCTTGTGACGGGCCTGATCCTTCGCAGATACAGAGGCAGGCTGTTTCGGTCCAACCTTATTTTCTGGGCGGTATTGGGGCTTCCGATCCTTTACTGGTTATACCTGCAGCAAGACCTGGACGGCACGATCGACATCAGCTTAGTGGTCTGCATCTTTGCGCTGAATGCGATATTCAACGCGCTGTTCGCGGAAATCATTTATCACTATTTGCCGGTTCGCCGCTGGAGCGGTCTATCCACCATGAATAGACAGCCGGTCAGCATCAGCCAGCTGCTGCGGCACCTGTCGCTTGGCATCGTCATCAGCTCCTTCATTCTGAACATGCTCGTTAACAGCGCCGGTTCGTTCAAGGAAGTCCAGCTGTACGTCACGAACCTTGTTAAGATGCAAACGAACATGATAAAGAAGGAATGGGGAATTACCGAAAGCTCACAGACAAGACCAAGGAACGCGGCGCAGCTTCGCGAGCTTCAATTCATCATTGACCGGTACAGCTACGACTCCAATACGTTCAGCTTTGTTGATCATAAGCAGCATGTGCTTGCCTCTAACCATCGCGAAATGATCGGGAAGAAGTTCGAACCGCTCGAAACAGGCCGCTACAAGCATGTGGACGGATCGCTGTATTTCTCCCACAAGACCGATACGCGGCATCCGCTGTTGTACACGTGGCATGATGAACAATTCCTATATATTGAAGAGATGAAGGACGGGACGGGCAGCTTCGTGCTGACATTCCCGCTTCGAAACTATTATCCTTACTTGTTCGGCAAATATTCGATCCATTTCATTTATTTGGTCGGGTTTACGGGGATCGCGTTACTTATCTCCATGCTTATTAACCGGACCTTCACCAAAGGCTTTCAAAGGCTCTTGGTCTCGACTCGGAATCTGCCAGTTAAGCTAAGGCAGAACAACGAGCTCCACTTGCCCAAGAGCAGCATTGTCGAGATCCATTCGTTAATCCAGAACTTTAAACATATGTCCAGCAGTCTGCTGCATATGTTCCTCGAAACGCAAAAAATTAACGAGCGTCTGCAAGCGCAAACCCAGCTGCTGCAGCAATCCGAGGAGCGCCTGCATCAGATCGCTTATTACGATACGCTGACCGGATTGCCTAACCGGCTTCAATTCAACCGGCAATTCCTTGAACTGATCGCAATGAGCGTCGCCGCGGGCAAAACCATAAAAATAGCCGTACTCATCGCGGACATCAACCGGTTTAAACAGATCAACGACACGCTCGGCCATGCGCAAGGGGACCAACTGCTCACAATGACTGCCGAACGGCTGCAAAATTTAAACAATAAAACCCGCAGCGTCTTCCGCCTAGGCGGCGATGAATTCGTGATCCTCACGCGTTATGCAGAGGAAGCCGAGCTGGAAGCCTGCGCGGAAGCGATCCGCGACTGCTTCTCCGTACCGTTCATCCTTGACGAGATGCCTCTCTACATGACGGTCAGCATCGGCATCAGTATGTATCCGCAGGATGGCGAGGATATGAACACGATTACCCGGAATGCCGATATCGCGATGTACACGGCCAAAGATGAAGGCGACGGCTACTTCCGTTATTACAAGCCGAACCTGCTGCCGCTTATTGCCGAAAGGATGCAGCTGGAGAATGGGCTGCACAAAGCATTGCTTGAAAATCAGCTCTTCCTGTGTTACCAGCCCAAAATAAGCGCCGCTACGGGCGAGCTTAGCGGGATCGAGGCGCTTATTCGCTGGAAGCATCCGGAGCTGGGGCTCATCCCTCCCGACAAGTTTATTCCGCTTGCCGAGGAGTCCGGGTTTATTTTGGAAATCGACCGATGGGTGTTCCGCGAAGCATGCCGCCAGAACAAAGCATGGCAGGACGCAGGCTTGCAACAAGTCAGCGTATCGGTCAACATATCGGCACGGCATTTCTACCAGGGCGATTTGATCGAGATGATTGCCGAGGAGCTTCAAAATACGGGGTTAGACGCGCGGTATATCAGCCTTGAAATAACAGAGGGCGTCTTCATGCGCAATATTGAACAAGTCATTGAAAAAATCCAATATTTGCGCAGGCTTGGCATTCAAATTTCGATCGACGATTTCGGAACAGGCTTCTCTTCGCTCAACCAGCTTCAGCGGCTGCCGATTTCGGATGTAAAGCTGGACCGTTCCTTTATTCGGGGCATTACGCATGACGATAAGAAATCCTCCATCGTGCGGGCGATTATCGAGCTTGCCCATAGCATGAACATGAGGGTTGTCGCGGAAGGCGTCGAGACCGGCGAAGAGTCTCAGTTCTGCAAGGACCTGAATTGCGACGAGCTGCAAGGCTACCTGTTCAGCCGACCTCTTCCTGCTGAGATGTTTGAGGAATTTTTGCGGGGATAGTTAGATTCATAATAATCGGTTCATTCGAAAGGTGACTTCTGCGGAACAGGAGTCACCTTTCTTCTTACGTTATGCCTTCATCGGGAATTCATTTCATGCCGGTTCCCTCGCGGGAACAGACAGAAGGCTTTGGATCTCGTCATAAATACGGTCAAATCGGCTTTGGATGCCTTGCATTTTTTGCAGGATCGTAACAATGTCTTCGCCTCTCGTTACCTCCCAGCCGATATCTTTTAATTGCAATACCAGCTCAACTAGCTGCTCTTCGACTAAAAACGTGCTGCCTTTAACTTCAAGCTCATTGCCATATTCGAAAAAATCTCTCCAAGCTGTCATATAAGCTTCACCTTTCCGAAATAGATATGCTGTGCCACCATGCGTTCCGCATCCGATGACAACTGCTGCACCTCGTTAGACGAACAAAGCAGCCGATTCGTTCATTTCGGATAAGAACATTTTGCAATATCGTTTTTTTCGGCTGCTCGCAGGCGATCACGGCGAAAAAAAAACGGCGCAGCATTACTGCTGCACCGTTAAAAATGCTTCGATCTCCGCTTTGGACGGGATCGATGACTGAGCGCCGGGGCGCGTGACGGCTAGCGCGGAAGCTGCCGTTGCATAACGCAGCGCCTCCTCCTTGCCATAACCGTTCGCGCAAGCGGCGGCGTACGCGCCGATGAACGTATCGCCCGCGGCCGTCGTATCGGCTGGCCTCACGCGGAATGCCGGGACAAATAGACGAGCCCCTTGCGCATCCGCATAAAAGCAGCCCTGCTCGCCAAGCGTCACGATGACGCCTGCCGCGCCTTTCCCCAGCACCAGCTCCGCCGCTGCCGCAGCGGTCGCCGGGTCGCTGACCGGAACGCCCGCAACGAGCGCCGCCTCCGTCTCGTTCATGATCAGCGTGTCCAGCAGCGGGAACAGCTCATCCGGCAAGGTCCTTGCCGGCGCAGGATTCAGGAAGACGCGCACGCCTGCCGCATGCGCAGCCTGAACGGCTGCCATCGTGGCCGCCCACGGAATTTCGTTCTGCAGCAGCACCGCGTAAACGCCGTCCCAGCTTGCCGCTGACGCTACATCGGCCGCCGTCACTTCGCCGTTCGCGCCCGCCGACAAAATAATATGATTCTCGCCTTCCTCGTTAACCGTAATGAACGCGATGCCCGACGTTCCTTCCTTGCGGATAACGGCGCCGGCGTTCACGCCCCGCTCCTCGAGGGATGCAATAAGCGTCTCGCCGAACGGATCGAGTCCGACCGCTCCGACCATGGCGCAATCCCCGCCGGCGCTGGCTGCCGCAACAGCCTGATTGGCGCCTTTCCCGCCCGGCACAAACGCCGTGCCGCTGCTATGAATCGTCTCTCCCGGCAGCGGGAATTGCTTCACATTGCTCACCACATCCATATTCATGCTTCCAATAACCAGCAATTTGTTCAAGCGACCGTTCGCGCTCCCTTCTCCGCTGCGAGTGACCTTCACCGTCAGCGTCTATTCGGAATGAACCCGCACATCCCGGATCTCATTCTCCCCTTGCTTCAGGCAGCCGAAGCCGAACATGCCGCCGGCGAACGCATCGTCCTTGCACTCCAACACATTCGCTCCGTTAATCATTAACGTCATCATGTCTCCGTCCGCCGTAAGCTTAAAGCGGTATTCTTCGCCATGCTTCCAATCGAAGGCGGCGCTCGCCAGACGCTCCTGTCCGAAGTTTTGCCGGATCAGCGATACCGTGCCCGCTCCATCGAAGCCCGCCAGGTAATGGCGCATAATGCCCTGCGCTCTTGCAATCATGCAGTGGCTGTCGCCCGCGATCGGCTTGATCGTCGCTTCCACGACCGTCTTCTTCGCATAATAATTTCCCGAATACGTTGAGCAATCGCCATCCGTCACGCAGTGAAGCGCGCCGCCCTGAAGCTCCCACTTCCCGCGATGCTGCGCGAACGGCGTTACGGATCCGAACTCCTTATATTGCTTTGCGAAATCGATCGTATAGTCGGCTGCGCCCGATACGTGGAAGCAGCCCAAATACAAGCTGCCAATCGCCCGGTCCGTGAGCGGCGACGCGCTTTCGAGAATCCAGCCGATCTCATCGATCACAGCGCCGTCTGTATCCGGAATAACAAATTCGATCTCGGTCCAGCGGCCGCTAGCGGGAGTGACCGTATCCAGCCTTACGTCTTCCTTCGTATGCGTATTCCGCACGTATGAAGTCAGCGTCAGCGGCCGCCCTTCCCACTGATCCAGGTAAAACGAAGCTTTCACCGTCTGGCCTGCGCAGGCGAGCGGCGCAAACACCGGCTTATACTTCTCATCGTTAAATTCCTCGCGGCGGTAGAACGGCTTGAAATACAGCTTGCTGCTGTCTCCTTCTACAAGCCGGTCAAATACGACCTCAAGCGAGCCCCTGCTGTCATCCGTATGCACCGCGCCGGAATGGCGGACAACCGGCGTTTTGAACGAGTTGCTTGTGCGGAAGCCATGCGTCGACCCCGGCAGGTCGAAATCGAAAAATAGCTCGCCCGGCTTAACCCGCCGCTTCAGCTCCTCCGGCGCCTCCTCTCCGTTCACGCGGTAGCCGAGCAGCGCCAGCTCCTTCGCGAACGTCGGAAAGTCGACGAGGTTCAAATAGCCCGACACGCTGGACGCGACGATAAAATCGTTAATCGGCTTCCGGTAATGCTCCGGTATGCCGGCGAGTCCTCCCATTACGCCGAGTATAGTCCCTACGTTGCCCGCATTGCAATCCGTATCCCAGCCGCACATCGACGCGTATTCCACCGTACGCGCGAAATCGCCGGCGCCGTACAGCAGGGCGAGGACGCAAACGCCCGCATTCGGAATGATATGGCAGACGCCCGTATATTTGTCGTAGCCCCAATTCTCGTCAAGATAGTTCCAGCAAGCGCGGAAATCCGACGGGTTACTTTTATGGAACGCCATGACCGCATGAACGACGCGCGCATACGTGGAGTCCTCCGGAATGACGCTGAGCCCGGCCGCGATCACCTCGTCGATCGACGCGGCTTCGAACGCTTTTGCGATGCAGGCCGCCATAAACCTCGCCCCGTACAGTCCATTGCCGTCATGCGAGACGCTGGCCGCTTTCTCCGCGTATTCGGCAGCCTTCTCGACTTGGCCCGGGAACAGCAGCCCCCAGGAATCGATAAAGATTTGGCCGCCGATCTGCTCCGCAAGCTCCAGGCCGTTCACCTCAATCGAACCGGAGCGCGGCGCCGGAATGCCCCGCCGCAAGTTCAAATATGCCGTATGCTCGGTGCTGACGTTCTCTCCGCCCCACCAGAACATGCCGATGCCTTCCCTCGCGTAATTGAGCCATGCCTTCCCGACATCGTCCGGCGTAAGCTCGCGGTCAACCGCGTCGTCATACAGCGCCCGGATAAAAAAGACCGGGCCGTTCGCGTCGTCATCCGCCGAGAACGTCTTGTATTCCTTCACGTAAGACCGGATATCGCCGTATACATCCCTGATCCGGTCATGCGTCCAGACGACGGGCTCAATCGGCGCTCCGAGCCGGATGCCGACGTTCATGCCAAGAAAACCTGCGTAGACCGTTTCCACATAATGCTTCGGTATCATCTCTCTCCACTCCCGTTCCGCAAACGTTAACCCAATACGGCCTTCCTTGCTTCGTGCGCCTGCAAATCCTGGCGGATGATCTTCTCCGCCGCCTCGCTGAAGCGGTCGGCTATGCCGATCAAATCCAGCCGGTTCACCTTGTTCAGCTGCTCGATATCGGCCTGCTTGACGGCCTCTACTCCATACATCGCGCCTAAAATAACGCCCGCCATTACGCCGATCGAATCGGTGTCCCGTCCGGAATTGACGCCGTCCAGAATGGAACGGTAGTACTCTCCGTCGTTCAGCACAATGAAGGCAAGCGCCATCGGCAGCTCTTCGATCGACCAAAGGCGGCTTGGCGTGTAGTGATTGCTCGGCACGCCCACCTTATCGATATGCCGGCTGACATCGTCGCCCATCGGCGAATATTTCAGCATAATCGATTGGAAGACGGCGATCACCTTATCCATGTCGTCCCGCTCCGCCCTCAGCTCCCTTGCGGCTTCCGTCAGCTCGCGAATCGCCGCTTTGGTGCCGTCCTTCGCCAGCTCGATGGCCGTCTGCACGATGTCGTCCACACGGACGCCCGGCTCGAACGCTTTGGCGACGCAGGCCGCGAGCACGCCCGCGGCCTCAAGGCCGTAGCTGCTTTGATGCCCCATCGCGAACAAGATCGCCTCATCGTAAGCCGCCTTCGGATGCCCGGCGTTCACGATCCCTACGGGGGCGATATACATCGCCGCCCCGCAGTTCACCATATTGCCAATGCCCGCTTCCCTCGGATCGCAATTCGCGAGCACATGGCGCATGAAAATATATTTCTCCGGATAAAACAACCGGTCGATAATGAACGTCTCCTGGTTCAGCTCCGGCACAAACGTCTTTCGGAAGGCGATTTCCTTCACGAATTCATTGCCCATGTCATAGGCGTCCAGATGTCTGCCTTCGGCGAGATACACGTTGATGAGCGCGACCGTCATAAGCGTGTCGTCGGTTACGATGCCGTCGCCTCTGACTCTGCCAAGCCTGACGTCGGCGGGAAGGTCGATCTTATGCCAGCGGGTCATGATCGACTCCACCCGGCCGTACCGCTCCTTGATTTGCTCGTACGTCAGCTTTTCAGATCGGCGCTCCCAGCGCATCTCCCAGCGCGGTCGATACGACCACGCCTCTCACCCGGTCTCGAAACGAAGTCATGGCATTAGCTCCTTACTTGATGTTTTCGTTGGCGTATTTCGTAACGTCCGTGCCGCCCGCCGCGTACCAAGCTTCTACGAACGCGTCGAATTCGGACAGATTTCTCTTGCCGGTAATAAAGTCGGTCGAATATTCCTTGTACAGGTTGTTCATCGCATCCCAGTTCGCGACAAACTGCTCCGGAATGATAAAGCTATTGTCTTCCGTATAGTAGTCGGAAGCGGCCTTCAGCGATTGTGTGCCCGGCTCGCCGAGCAGCGGCGTCTTAAGCGGCGTCTCGGACTTCATCTCGAGCGGCTCCCAGAAGCGGGCGTACCACTCGCTGTAGTATTTGTCGTTCAGCTCGATTTGGCCGTCCTTCACCGTGTAATGCTCGTTCTCGAAGCCGAGGCGGTCCAGCTCTTGTCCTTTCGGACTTGCCAAGTAATCGAACACTTTGAACGCGATGTCTTTATGCGGCGACTGCGAGGAGATCGCCAAGCCTCTGGACTCCTTCGTCACGTCGGTCGCGCCGAAGCCTTGCGCCTCGCCTTTCGCCGGCGGAAGGACGACCACATTCGCGCCGTCGCCATTCAGCTCTTTCATGCGGCCGTCGTACAGGTCGATGATTTTGCCTGCCGTGCCGGTAATGACAGCGGCTTCGCCTTTGTAGAACGCGTCTTCCTTCGTATCCCATTGCTTCGTAATGAATTGCGGGTCAAGCAATCCTTCGGAGTACAGCTTGTTGTAGAAGGCCAGCTTCTCCTTCTCGTTCTGCGATACCTTCGAATATTCGTACGTGCCGTCTTCCTTCTTCAGCCAAGTCGTGTCGAGGCCGAACGCCGTGTTGAAAATAAAGTTGATCTCCGCAATATCGCCGGCTGCCGTCAGCGCGTAGCTCGGCTTGTCGCCGCCCGGCTTTTTCTCCACCAGCTCTTTGAAGAAGGCATAGTAGTTGTCGACGGTCGGATTTTCCAGCAGCGCCTTCGAGCTGTCCACCGCATTCAGCCAATCCGCGCGGATAACGGGCGTCTTCGGCGCAAGCGGCTTAATCCAGAGCAGGTACGGATAGCTCTCCATCCGCGTCTTATTGTGAGGCAGAATAATATCTTTAATATAAGTGGATTTCTCGATATAAGGCGTCAAATCTTCGAGCAGCCCCTGATCCGCAATCTGCTGGTCGCCGCCCTGGAAGTAAATAATGTCCGGAATCGTGCCGCCCAGAAGCAGCAGGTTCAGGTTTTCCGCGTAGCTGCCCTGCGCAAGGTCAACCAGCTCAAACTTTACGTTCAGTCCCTCATCCTCTTGAAGCGCTTTCTCTAGTTCCTGAAAAAACTTCACCGATACAGGATTCGCCGTTCCTTCATCCTTGTATACGATCTTCAGCGTAACGGGATCGGCGCTTGCGCCCGGCTCAGCCGTTCCGGCATTGCTTGGGGCCGGATCGTTGCCGCCGTTCCCGTTGTTCGAATTGGACGAGCAGGCGGCCAGCAGCGCACCCAGCATTGCGATAATGAGCAGTAAACTTACTTTTTTCATCTTTACCATTCTCCCCTTTTGAAGTTCAAAAAGTCCGGTGCGGTCCGCATAGCGGCGGCTTCGCGGAATAAGCTTGTTGGTGTCAGACGCTTGAAGCAAGAGCTGGAACTTTTTGAAGCCTCATATAATGTTTCGTTTAACTGCCTTGCGTATTGCCCTTCCCGTGCTAATCCTTCACCCCTCCTTCTAGCGCTCCCTTGGCGTAATATTTTAGGATAAACGGATATAGGATCAGCAGCGGCACAATCGCGAGAATAATCGTGCCGGCTTGCAGGGAAGCGAAGTCAAAGCTGACGGCCCCGCCGAACAAATCGTTCTGCGAGCCGATGATCGCCGTGTTGTCCTTGCGGACGACGAACTGCCTGAGCACAACCTGGAGCGGCCATTTGGCCGGCTCGGAAATATAGATGGTCGCCCGGAAGTATTCGTTCCAGTGGAACACGCCGTAGAACAAACCGAGCGTAGCGAGTCCGGGCTTGGAAAGCGGCAGAATAATCCACGTGTAGATGCGGAAGTGGCCCGCGCCGTCAATTCTTGACGCCTCGAGAATTTCTTCCGGGATGTCTTGGAAAAACCGCATCAGGATGAACAAATAGTAGACGTTCACAGCCTTATATAAAATAAGGGCGTTCAAGTCATTCATCAGGCCGAGATCCTTCACCAGCAGGTACTCCGGAATGAGCCCCGGCTCGAACACCATGATCACGATCAAGAACAGAAGCACAAGCTTTTTCCCGATAAACGTCGTGCGCGCCAGCACGTACGCCGCCATGGACGTCAGCAGCAGGTTAAGAAAGGTGCCCGCCACCGTAATCCAAACCGAATTCAGAATGCTGCCCGTAATGAGCGGATTCGACAGCAGCAGCTCGTAGTTGATGAACGATAACCCTTTCGGCCATATATCGAGACCGCTCATCAGATGAGCTTTGCCCGGATCCGTCAAGGAAAGCGCCAGCAGATTCAGGATCGGAACCAGCACCGTCAGCGTGGACAGAAACAAGATGATATAAATGATAATTTTGGATAGCTCCAGCCTTCTCATGCGCATGATCCCTCCTTTACCAGACGCCTTTGCCCGAGATGCGCTTCGATATAAAATGCGTTCCCAGAATCAGCACGATGCCGATGGTTCCTTTGAACAGACTTGCCGCCGTCGCGTAGGCGAACTGGCCGTTGCCGATACCGATCCGGTACACGTACGTGTCCAGGATGTCTACGACGCTGATGACGGAATCGTTCATGAAGTTAAACACTTGGTCGAAGCCGGCGTTCATGAAGAAGCCAAGGTTCAAAATGAATACGGTTACAATCGTGCTGTAGAGATGAGGCAGCGTAATGTAAATCATCTGCTGCAGCCTGCTTGCTCCGTCGATCTTGGCCGCTTCGTACAGACCCGGACTGATTTTCAAAATCGCGGCCAGATAGATGATGGAATCCCAGCCCGCGCTCCGCCATATCTCGGATACGACAAACACCCAGCGGATATGCTCCTTGCTCGTCATGTAGTCGACCGACGGGATGCCGAACAGATTCGCGATCAGGTTGACGCCGCCGTCAGTTGGGTTCAGCAGGCTGATCCAGATGCCCGCGATCACAACCCATGACAGGAAATGCGGGAGATAGACGACAGACTGTACGTATTTCCGGTATTTCGAGCTGCGCACCTCATTAATGAGCAGAGACAGCGCGATCGGTATCGGAAAAACGAAGATGATCTTCATCAAGCTGATGATGATCGTATTTTCCATGACGCTGCCGAAGGCCGGCGAGCTGAACAGCACCTTGAAGTGCTTCCAGCCGACCCAGACGTGGTCGCCCAGGATGCGGTAATCCTGGAAGGCAAGCTTCATGCCGTACAGCGGAATGACATGGAAGATTACAAAGTAGAGCAG
This sequence comes from Paenibacillus nanensis, assembly GCF_003583765.1. Lineage (GTDB taxonomy): Bacteria > Bacillota > Bacilli > Paenibacillales > Paenibacillaceae > Pristimantibacillus > Pristimantibacillus nanensis. The sequence continues at coordinate 118,859 of NZ_QXQA01000011.1, read as the reverse complement.
CGGGAAGAACAGCATGGCGTAAATCACCCAGTCCTTCCGCATGCGCCTTAACGCTTTCATCGCTTACTCCTCCTTCATGGGACCGACATCAAGCACCATTAGAGGAGCGTGCTGCTGAGCCCCGTATACGTCGCGGTCGCCGACCGTGCCGGATGAGATGTCGCGGGCGAACGTAATTTTGAAACCGAGCGCTTGGTCGAAAAACACCAAATGATGAATTTGTTCTTCCGTAATGCCGTACAATTCGCTGACCGTTTTTTTCGTTATGAGTCCGGAATCCTTCACCATCCGGTAACGGTCCTCGGAATCGAACAATACGTCTAGCGTGAGCTCGAATGGACCGGAGTTTTTGCTCCGCAGCACCTTCGCGAGCTGTCCGAGTTGTGTCATCGCTTATCCTCCTCCTGATGCCTTAAATATGCTCGATCCGGAAAGCTCCCCGGTCACTCTCCATCAGATGGTAGACCGAAAACTCATAGACGGGACCGAACTCGACGTCGCTCGGCGCGAACGGAAAAGCCAGATTGCCGGCCGTCGATTTGCGCCCCTCGTAGCCGTAGTGGAGGAAGGTCGAGCGGACCGTCGCGCATATGCTGCTGGCAAGCTCCTGCGTCTTCGCCACCACTTCGAACATCACGCCGATTTCATGCCCCCGAAGCTTCTCCGGCTCCTTATGGCCGAGCACTCCGTTTATGCCGTAATTATAAAAATGAATGCTGTAGTCCGAGTCCGGAATGTCCCGGTAATACTGCTGCGCCCCTTCCTTCACGCACGCCTCGACTTCCTCCAGCTTCGCGATCAGGATCGGATCCCGGATGCCCGCCACGACGAACGTCCGGTAGGCGACCCGCCTTGCCCCTTCGAGCTTGATAAAATATTTATCCGCCGGCAGGTAGCGGCTCCCCGTTACGCGTACGATCCCTTCCTCCGGCTCCTCGAATCGGCAGTGCTCCAGGTCGAGCGTGAAGCCCGGACCGTGAAGAATATACGGATGCTCCTTCTCGTAGAAGGTATGGGCCGCAACGCTGATCGGGCTGCATCTCCGTTCCGGATTCAGCGACTGCACCAGAAACGCGTCATCCGTAATCGTGCCGAGTATGCCGTCCTTCGTCGTTCCCGGCTCCGCGCAGAGCGCGCCGCACTCCAATATTTTGCCGAGGTGATAGGAAAGACCGGGATCCTTGCCATGATAAATGCCGATCGCCGCGAACGGCGAAGGGTCGTATGCCCGGCCGCAAACGATAATGTCGCTGCCCTGCCTCAGCGCCTCCACGATCGGCTCATGCCCCATCTGCGCCACGATGCTGCTCGTCTCTCTGATCGCTTCTTCATCCAGCTGCGGGATGTTGGGACTTAGCGGATGGATCCGGCCTTCCCGGCTGGCCTTCAGCACTTCCTCTTGCGTAAAGTCGGCCCAAATAACGGAAATTTTCGCCTCCAGCCCTCGTTCCTCCAATATTTCGCGTATAATCTCGAGCGTCCAGTTCACATGCTTCTCTGCGCCGGAGCCGCCGGCCGAGCCGATAATGATCGGAATGCCGCGGGGCACTCCGTTCGAGATGATGATGTCGAGATCCTTCTTCGCGGCGCGCTTGCTGACGATGGATACGCCCGCTCCCAGCTTGTGCGGCCCCGCGTCCGTAGAGCCGGCATCCACGACGATGCCGTGCAGCTCATATTCCATTCCTCTTAAAAAGGATTGCTCCGGGAAGCCGTATCCCAGCATGCCGCATGGCGATAAAATCCGAATGTCTGTGTTCATGTGCAATCCCTCTTTGGCGATTTATTTTTATGTCCATTCCCACATTGGTCGGCTGGATAATTGGATTGCCCAATTATTCCAGGAAAGGGCGCTAATCCAGCTCCCCCTCCTTAAGCATGAACAACGTTTTTCTGGATGTTTTCCTTTACTTTGCCGAGATGATGAAGCAGCGCGAGCTTTGCCTTCACGGGATCGCGCTCCTTGATCGCTTGCAGAATGAGCAGATGCTCCTCATACACTTCGCTTGTGCGCCCCGGAATTTTGGCCGTCTTGCTCAGCGTCCGCTGCAGCAAATCCATATGAAGCTCGATCATGTTGACCAGCACCACGTTATGAGTCGCCTTGGCGATCGACAGGTGAAACGCCTGATCCGGCTTCGCGCGGTCTTCGCTATCCCGGTCGATCTGCCCCCACTTCTCGAACGCCGCTTCGATCTCCGCGATATCCTCTTCCGTGGCGCGCTTCGCCGCCAGCTCGACGATGCCTGTCTCGAACAGCTCCCTCGCCTCAAGCAGCTCGATAATTGTCGCTCTCTCGATATTGTCCATGATGCGGTTTTTATCCTCCGCAACGTCGAGCGCCTTGCTTAGGAAGCGGCCGCCCCCCGGCCTTGCGTCAATAAGCCCTTCGCGCTCGAGGATGCGGAACGCCTCCCGCAGCGTGCCTCGGCTAATGCCGAACGCCTGCGCGAGCTCCCGCTCTGTCGGCAGCACATCCCCAGGAGCAAGGTTGCCCTCCAAAATTAAATTTTTAATTTGCTCGATGACATCCTCGTAAACCCTATGATATTTGATTCGTTTTATCGTCATATACGTACCCTTTCACCTGTTCATGCTTTTACGGCAGCTGAAGCCCTGTAAGCCAAGTGCCGCGCCTGTCTTTCGTGCTCATTGGACTTGCGCTTAAGCAAAGCGGCAATTGGGTCATCCAATTAACCACAAACCTAGAATAACCGCCTAATGATACCGCTGTCAAGAAAAATATAACGCTTACATTTCGTATTGACAGCCTAAATTATCCATATTAGTATAGATGGCGCGGATAATTGGGTGATCCAATTACCCTACTCGTCAATTGGAGGGATGTTCATGTCTCGCAGGAAGAAGAAGCTGGCGGCGGCGCTGGTCGCCTCCGCTATCGTATGGACTGCTGCGGCAAGCCCGGCTCCTGTTCAAGCCGGAAACGAAAAGAACCGAACGACGAAAGTCGTGACGTTCGCCTCGCAGGCGCTGGCCGGGGATTCTACGAAAGGCAACGACGAACTGACTTACAAGGTTTATCTTCCGAAAGGCTACGACAAGGCACGCGCCGAAGGCTACCCCGTTCTCTACCTGCTTCACGGCAGCCACGGCGACGAGACCGGCTGGGACGACTTTTGGGATACGCTTGACGACATGATTGAAAGCGGTTCCATAGATCCCGTTATTGCGGTGGTTCCCAGCTCCGGCAACAGCTACTGGGTCGATTCCGGCAAGTTCGGCGCATACGAATCGGCGGTCACCCAAGATTTAATCGCCAAGATCGACGAGGATTACAACACGGCTGCGGATCGGAGCGGCCGCTACCTGATGGGGTATTCCATGGGCGGTTACGGCGCGCTTCGTTATGCTCTGGAATACCCCGAGCTATTCAGCGCCGCCACCCTGCTGAGTCCGGCGATTCAGAAGGATGAGCCGCCGGCGACATCCGGTGCAGTCGAGCGCGGCTCGTTCGGCGACCCCTATGATCCGGAGGTCTGGACGGCGAAAAACTACTTGTCCGCGCTCGAGAGCTACGCGAAGCAGCCGCATCGCGTACCGGTTTATATTTTTGCCGGGGACGACGATTGGAATCATTTGAGCGAGAAGGAAGATCTGCCGGAGGACGCCTACAAATACAATATGGAAGTGCAGGCCGTCCAACTGTACCAAGAGCTGCACCGCAAAAACCTTTTCGCCCTGCCCTTCGAGAAATGGGAGGATGTGCCCGGCAATCCGGCCGAGCTGCGCATCATAGACGGCGGGCATGATACCGACCTTTGGCTGACGGGCTTCCGCGACGGCTTGCTCTACATGCTGGAGGGCTCGGAAAGCGATGCGCTTAGCCCCGTTTATGACGCCGGCCAATACGCGCCAAAGCATAAAGGAACCGTTACGACGGAGACGGCCTCACTGTCGGCTCTGTCAGCCGATGCCGCGGACGGAAGCGAAATGAATTATCGACTGTACCTCCCGCATGGATACAAATCGGACAACAAAACCCGCTATCCCGTTCTATATCTGCTGCATGGTAGCGGCGGAACGGAAACAAGCTGGGATCCATTTTGGCCGATTCTCGATACGATGATTGAGGAGAAACGAATTCCGCCGGTTATCGCCGTCGCTCCGGTTACCGGCAACAGCTATTGGGTCGATTCGGACAAATTCGGCTCAGTCGAATCCGCCTTCATCCATGATCTGATTCCTTTGATCGACAGCAGCTATAATACGATGGCCTCCCGCGAAGGCAGAGGCCTGGTCGGCTTCTCGATGGGCGGCTACGGCGCGCTCCGTTATTCGCTTACGCATCCGGAGCTGTTCGGCGGCGCGACCCTGCTCAGCCCCGCTATCCAGGACGGCGAAGCGCCGGCCACCTCCGGCGCGGTCGAGCGCGGATCGTTCGGCGAGCCGTTCGATCCGGAGCGCTGGACGGAACTCGGCTACCCAAAAGCTCTGAAAGAGTATGCCAAGAAGAAGCTCCCGGTTCCGATGTATATAATGACCGGCGATGACGACTGGAACCATCTCAGCGAAAAAGAAGACTTGCCGGAGGACGCCCACAAATACAACATGGAGGCGCAAGCCGTCTCGCTGTATGAGCAGCTTCACCGTTCCAATCTGTTTGCCCTTCCGTTCGAGAAATGGGAGGACGTGCCCGGAAGTCCCGCTGAGCTTCGCATTGTGAACGGCGGCCACGATATGGACGTATGGGCCTCAGGCTTCGAGCAAGGGCTGCCGTATCTGTTCGCGAATGGACTTCAGTCCGCGACTGCCGGGTTCAAGGATATGGAGAAGCACTGGGCAAAAGCGGCGGTTGATTCGCTCGTCATGAAGGGCATCGCGGCTGGCCGCACGGACGATGAGTTCGCGCCGGATGCGGACATCACCCGTGCGGAATTCACGGTCATGCTGGCGCATGCGCTTGGTCTATCTGTAGAGGCCGGGGCGGAACCGCCGTTCGCCGATGTCGACGGCAGCGATTGGTACGCGGAAGCCATCTCCGCTGCTGAGGCGGCAGGCATTGTCACCGGCGACGGCGACGGCAAGTTCCGGCCCGGCGAGCCGATTACCCGCGAGGAGATCGCCGCGCTTGGGGAGCGCGCTTTGGATAGGCTCAGCGAAGGGACTTCCAGCGCAGGCGGCGGGCCGACCGCCGCATTCACAGACGCTGGGCGGATTAGCGGCTGGGCGCAGGACGCCGTAAGACGTTTAACCGCTGAAGCCATTATGGAGGGCTACCCCGATGGCTCCTTCGGTCCCGGTCGCCATGCGACCCGCGCGCAGTCCGCAGTTATTATAAGCCGCTTGATTGCGCGATTCGAATAGGATGCAGACGGCTGTCGCACCGCTTTAAGGCGGTACGGCAGCCGTTTTGCGCCTCCACCGTTCTTCTTAATCTGACATTTTCCTAACATTCAAGTCGGTATTTGTCTAATAATTTTATGATAGGGTTAGGGATAGAATCGACACAATCTTCTTACATCCACTTACTACATGAAGAGGTGCGGAATTTTATGTTCAAATGGAAAGACCGGAGTCTAGTCGTCACTAGCTCTATTTTTTTGGCCGTCTTATTAATCGCGGTAATCAGCGTGACGCAATGGATGTCCTATGCAGCCCAAAGGGGGGCTTTTGACAATGAAATCGTCAGCACCGGCACGACATTGGGTTATCAAATGGAATTTGAGTTCGGTACGACAACCCATGCAAGCGACGAACTGCTGAACCAACAAACGAGCGAATCGGAGCCTTTTACTATTTTGCGCAACAAATTTGACGCCATGGTGCGGAATGAGCACATCACAAGCGCCTACATTTACCTGCCCGAAGTGAAGGAGCAGGACGGAGAAAGCATCATCACCATGCTTCAGGGCAACGCCGAGCTTGAAAAAGTAGGCTTTGGACCGGGCGCGACCTACTCGATGCCATCCGTTACAAGCATTGCCTTCCAGACTGCGCTGGAAAAGGGGGATGCTTGGTCCCCGATCTATGAAGACGAAATCGGTTCATGGATTACGTATTTCAAAAAAATCGAAGATCCGCAAGGCAACACGGTCGGCGTTTTTGGACTGGACTTTGATGTAAATGAACTGAAAAATAATATCGTTTCGATGATTGTTGAAAGCATTGTGTGGGCGCTCATTCTCATCGCCGCCGCAGTAGCCATCGTCGTCGTTCTTGTCCGCTTGGTGCTGAAGCCCCTGCGGCGCTTGGCAGAGGTGGCAGAGCTTGCGGCTGCCGGCGATTTGACGTTGGCCGTTCCCGTTCGTTCCAATAATGAAATCGGCCAAGTGTCGAAATCCTTTAACGCAATGATCGCAAGCTTGCGCCAATTGACCGGCGAGATTCGCAGTAATACGTCGGAGCTGGCGGGGGCGGCCGAAAGCATGCAGCAAAGCGCGGATCAAACCTCGCGCGCGACAGAGGAAGTAACCTCGGCGATTCAAGAGGTGGCCGCCGGCTCCGATACGCAGCTGCAAAGCTTCCAGGAATGCCAGCGCGCCATGAACGAGATGGCCATCGGCATCGGCCGGATTGCGGAATCCGCGTCTTCCGTGTCCGAAATGGCCGCGGGCACAACCGCTCTGGCTTCCGAAGGCGGAACCGTCATTGAGCATACGCAGCGCCAAATGCAGGAAGTCGAGCAGCATATCGAGCATACCGTTTCGGTTCTCCACGAATTGAAGGAGCATAGCGATCAGATTAGCGATATTTTGGGCATGATCAGCGAAGTGGCGAACCAGACCAATCTGCTTGCCCTGAACGCTTCCATCGAGGCCGCCCGCGCCGGCGAGCACGGCAAGGGCTTTGCGGTTGTTGCTGTCGAGATCCGGAAGCTAGCCGAACGCTCCAAAGCCTCCTCCGATCAAATCGGCGCCATTCTCACCTCGATCGGCAGCCGTTCCAGGGAAGCGGCAAGCGCGATGGAGCATTCGGTATCCGCGGTTCGCACCGGCTCGGCCGTCTCCAAGCAAGCGGAAGAGGCGTTCCGCTCGATTGTGGAATCCATCAAGCAAGTATCGGAGCAGGTGCAGGAAGTATCCGCCGCCGCCCAGCAAATGTCCGCGAGCAGCGAGCAGGTAGCCGCTTCGCTGGACCAGCTGGAGCAAATTACGCACGATTCCGCTAGCAACGCTCAGCGAGTAGCCGCCGCATCGGAAGAGCAGCTGGCCTCCATGCAGGAAGTCGCCAGCGCCTCCGAGCAGCTTCGCTCGATGGCAAGCAATCTCAAGGACGCGGTCAGCCGCTTTAAAACCTAACGTAGTTCATCAAAAGCCCTGATGATGTCAGGGCTTTTTCCTTTAGGCGGCGGAACCGGCTGTATCCGCGCAAACACCCTCTCGGCACATTAAGCTCGCCTCATGTTACTATTACTCCTCTCTCTCCCACCTCCCAGCACCTTTAAGCTCGCCTCACGCTACTATCCCTCCTCTCCACCTCCTCCCGACACCTTTAAGCTCGCCACACGCTACTATTACTCCTCTCCACCTTCTTCCAGCACATATAAGCTCGCCACACGCTACTATTCCTCCTCTCCACCTACTCCCGACACCTTTAAGCTCGCCACACGCTACTATTACTCCTCTCCACCCCCACCCAGCACATTTAAGCTCGCCTCACGCTACTATTACTCCTCTCCACCTCCTCCCGACACCTTTAAGCTCGCCTCACGCTACTATTACTCCTCTCCACCCCCACCCAGCACCTTTAAGCTCGCCTCACGCTACTATCCCTCCTCTCCACCTCCTCCCGACACCTTTAAGCTCGCCTCACGCTACTATCCCTCCTCTCCACCTCCTCCCGACACCTTTAAGCTCGCCACACGCTACTATTACTCCTCTCCACCTCCTCCCGACACCTTTTAAGCTCTCCACACGCTACTATTACTCCTCTCCACCTCCTCCCGACACCTGTAAGCCCGCCACACGCTACTATTACTCCTCTCCACCCCCACCCAGCACATTTAAGCTCGCCTCACGCTACTATCCCTCCTCTCCACCTCCTCCCGACACCTTTAAGCTCGCCACACGCTACTATTACTCCTCTCCACCCCCACCCAGCACATTTAAGCTCGCTACGCGCTGCTTTTTCCCGCTAATCATGGTTCCAGAGGGACCGAACTCCGCACACCAAAAAGGACGGAGCAGACCCAAGGTCTTCTCCGTCCTTCCCTTTAAACGCACATGCAAAGCTCGCCATTCTGCCGCCGTTTAAGCCGGCTGTACCGAGCCCTGCTGAAGCTGGTACATCGCATAGTACTTGCCATGCTGCTCCATCAGCGTGTCGTGGTTGCCGCGCTCGACGATGACGCCGCGGTCCAGCACCAGAATTTGATCCGCTTGGCGGATCGTCGACAGCCGGTGCGCGATGACGAATGTCGTGCGCCCCTTCTTCAGCACATCCAGCGCCGCTTGAATGACCGCCTCCGTCTCCGTGTCGATGCTGGCCGTCGCTTCGTCCAGAATCAAGATCGCCGGGTCGAACGCCAGCGCCCGCGCGAAGGAGATCAGCTGCCGCTGACCAGCCGACAGCGTGGCACCCTTCTCGATAACCGGCGCGTCGATGCCGCCCGGCAGCTGCATGAACATGTCGTAGGCGCCGACGTCCTTCAGCGCCTGCACGACCTTCTCGCGCGAGATCGACGGATCGTCGAGGCTCACGTTCGAAGCAATCGTTCCCGTGAACAGGAACGGATCCTGCAGCACGATGCCCATATGCTGGCGAAGCAGCTGCTTCGGAATGTCGCGCACGTCGGTGCCGTCCACGACGATTCGTCCTTTGCCGTCCGCCAAATCGTAGAACCGGAACAGCAGGTTCAGAATCGAGCTTTTGCCCGAACCGGTATGCCCGACCAAAGCGACGGTCTCGCCTTGGCGCGCGTGGAACGAAATATTTTTCAGCACATATTCGTCCTTCTTGTAAGCAAATGATACGTTCTCGAACACCACGTCGCCTTTATAGCGCTCCATCCGGCCCTTCGCCACCTCGAGGCCTTCCTCGTCCATCAGCTTGAACACGCGCTCCGCGGAGACGCGCGCCGTCTCGAGATTGGACAGCTGGTTCACGATACCGACAATCGGAGCGAACATTCGGTTCATATAATCGACGTAGGCGTACAGCACGCCCACTGTTACGAGCGCGCCCAGCGAGTCGCCCCAGAACAGCCAGATCACAATGAGGAACAGCACGTTCCGCACGACGTTCACCAGGTTATGGGACGTAATGGAGTTCAGGCTGAGCATCTTATTTTGATATTTAAAATAATAATCGTTCATCTCGGCAAATTCCTTCGTCGTCTCTTTCTGACGGCGGAACGCCTGGATGATCGTCATGCCTTGAATCGATTCGTTAATCATCGCGTTAATTTCGCTCAGCTTCGAGCGAATGATGCGGTTGTATTTCGCCGCGAATTTCCGGTAAATAATAATCCACGCGATTAGAATCGGAATAAGCGGCAGCGTAATGAGCGCAAGGCGGGTATCCAGCAGGAACAACGCGCCAAAGATGGCGACCATATAAATCGTTCCCGTAAAAAAGTTAGCCAGCACGCCCACATACAGCTCCCGGATCGCCTCCGTATCGTTCGTGATGCGGGAGACGACTTGACCCGCGGCCAAGTTATCGTAATAGTTCACCGGAAGACGCTGCGTGTGCGCATAGACGTCGTTCCGCATTTTGCGCACGATCTTGTTCGCGGAAGTCTGCAGCATCAGGCGCTGCCCGTACGTAAATGCCGCAACCAGCAGCAGCAGGCCGAAATAAAGCGCCGCAAGACGCAGCAAACCCGGAACCTCCGGCTTGTAGAAAGCGTACAGCTCCTTCGTCGTCAGCTTCGTCACGGGGTAGACGGCGCTTTGCCCCGATGTCTCGTCCGTGACCGTCAGCTCATTGCCCGTAACGGTACGTTTGCCGCCTTCAAACTGCAAATCGCCGGCCAAGAAGTAATAGCTCCGCTCCACTTGCAGCACGCGAGCCGTCGTTCCTTGGCCGCTGCCGTCCTCCTCCGGGAACCGGTCCTCGCGTTTATACCATTTGCCGTCATATTGAACGGCGTACGGCTGCTCGCCGTCCACCTCATGCCATTTTTTCTCGATTCCGAGTATGTTCTGGTCGATCATCCTTTTGGCGATGAGCGGACCCGTCAGCTCCGCGCATACAGCCAGGACAAGCAGCAGAAGCGCGATCAGAATCGGTTTTTTATACAGCATGGCGTACCCAAACAATCGTTTGCCTGTCGTGCCCATTGTTCTTCACGCCTCCTATCTATTCAGTTTCGATTGAAGCTTCCAATTGCTGGCGGTCATATTGCTCGCGGTACCAGCCGCCTCTTGCCAGCAAGCGGTCATGCGTGCCTTCTTCGACGATTTTGCCTTCGTCCATGACGATAATCCAATCCGCATGCTGCACCGCGGACAGCCTGTGCGTTGTAATTAAAGTGGTCTTGCCTGCGCGCTCCGTGCGGATGCCTTCGATAATCTCGGCTTCCGTCTTCGCGTCGACGGCGGACAGCGCGTCGTCCAGCATCAAAATTTCCGGATCCGCGATCAAAGCGCGGGCGATGCTGACCCGCTGCTTTTGGCCGCCGGATAACGCAACGCCCTTCTCGCCGACCAGCGTATCAAGTCCGTCCGGCAGGAACGCGATGTCCTTCGCGAACGATGCGCGCTCCAGCGCGCGCTGCAAATCTTCGTCGGTAGCGTCGGAGCGTCCAAAAAAGATGTTCTCGCGAATCGTCTTGGAGAACAGAATCGGCTGCTGCGGCACATAACCGATCCAGCCCAGCACCTGTTCGATTTTAATATCGCCAAGCGGCACGCCGGAAATCCGGATACTGCCTTCTCCGAGCGGATATTCGCGAAGCAGCTGCTTCAGCAGCGTCGTTTTGCCGCTGCCTGTGCGGCCCACAATTCCAAGCGTGCCGCCTTGGCGCAGCTTCACCGTCACGTCCTGCAAATTGTTTACTTCCGAGGACGGGTACTTGAACGTCACCTTCTCGAATTCGATCAGCGCCGGTTCGCTTACGGCGACAGGCGATTCCGACTCCTTCACATCCGGCTTGTAGCCGAGCGTCTCGTTCACGCGGTCAAGCGAGGCGTTACCGCGCTGCATAATGTTAATCAGCTCGCCGATCGCGAACATCGGCCAAATGAGCATTCCAAGGAAAATATTAAATGATACCAGTTCGCCAAGCGTAATTTCATTATGGAATACCAGATAACCGCCGTAGCAGAGACCGATCAAATAACTGGAGCCGACGAGAATTTTCATCGTTGGCTCGAATAGCGCGTCGATTTTGGCGACGGCGATATTTTTGCCCAGCACCTCATCGGTTTTGGCGTTAAACCGCGCCTCGCTCGCCTCTTCCTGCACGAAAGCGCGAATGACGCGCACGCCGGCCACCGACTCCAGCACCTGGTCGTTCATCTCGCCGAACGCGTCCTGGGCTTCCATGAAGCGTTCGTGAATTTTTTTGCCGTAATAGGACATCGCCAGCGCCATGAGAGGCAGCGGAAGCAGTGCCGCAATCGTCAGCTTCAAGCTGATCGTCGCCGCCATGACGATAAGAATCGTGATCATAAAAAGCGTCGAGTCCACCAGCGTCAAAATACCGAAGCCCGCCGTCGTCGCCACCGCGCCAAGGTCGTTCGTCGCGCGCGCCATCAGGTCGCCCGTCCGGTTGCGCTCGTAGAACGTCGGCGTCATCCGGAGGAAATGCCGCATCAAGCTCGACCGAAGCAGCCGCTCCAGCACGAAGGCGCCGCCGAACAGCTTGTAATGCCACACATAAGTCATCAGATAACCAATAACCGTCAGCCCGATCCAAAAGAACATGATGCGCTGGAACTCCGAGTCGCCCAGCAGGTTCTGGCTGATCCCGTCCACAATGTAGCCGAGCAGCCATGGAGGAATGACATCGACTACGCCAGTCAGCACCAGCAGCATAATGGCAATGGTGTATCGTTTCCACTCCTGACGGAAATACCATCCCAATTTTGTAAGTACACCAAACATAATTTTTTTCACACCTTCCGAAGGCCCTTAGACAATCCGCCCGCATTGACGGCACTGCCTTGGGCAAAGCATAGTTTTCCAAATGCAAACAAAAAAGCATGTCGCCGTAACGACACGCTTTTACCCGCCAAAGACCGGTTATCCCCTCGCCGATCGCTCAGAGATAACCGTCTAAAGGCACAATAAAGGCGCACGATTACGGTCACGTAACCCTGCGCCTCATGAATTCGATAACATGCTCTCGCATTCAATGATGGAAGACGCCAGGGAGGACTACGCTGCGGCTATCGCCATGATGATGGTTGCTCATATCGTTTAGATTCCGCATGTACGTAATCTCCTTTCGTTCCTAACATTTTTTTGAAATCTATTTGCAACTTTACCACCGCCGGGAGCAGGCTGTCAATCCAAAAGTTGCCTTTAATCATTCTTTACCGCGTCAAGCCATTCCTCCGGCAGCAGCTGCCGGTAGCCGCTTTCGAGATAGCGGTCGTCGATCAGCGCGAGCGTGCCGCTGTCCGTCTCCGATCGAATTAATCGGCCGCCCGCCTGCAGCACTTTGTTCATGCCGGGAATGACATAGGCGTAAGTAAAGCCGTTTTTGCCCCGGCTTTGAAAATAATTTCTCAGCGTATCCCGCTCCAGCCCCAGCTGCGGCATTCCGACGCCTACAACGATGACGCCGATAAGCCGGTCTCCCGGCAGATCCACGCCTTCCGAAAAAATGCCGCCCATGACCGCAAATCCGATCAACGAGCGTTCGCCGTCCGGCCGGAACGCCGCGAGGAACGCATCCCGTTCCTCTTCGGCCATGCCGGTCTGCTGAAGGAGCACCTCAGGACGATCCGCTGCCGGTCCGCCGTCTCGCTCCTCGCCCATAAGCTCTATATATGCGTCATGAACCGCATTCATGTAAGCATAGGACGGGAAGAACACAAAATAATTGCCCCGCTTCCGCCGGGCCGCTCTATGGATTATCTCCGCAATGGGACGGTACGAGTCCGCCCGGTCTTGATACCGGGTCGAAATCGGATGGATAGAGACGTGAAGCTGCTCGCTGCGGAAAGGCGAAGGCAGCGACAGCGTATAGTCCTGCTCGCCGCCTCCTAGCATATCCATGTAATAACCGATTGGCGTCAGCGTCGCGGAGAAATAGACGACCGAGCGGTAGCCCTTCACCGTCGCTTTCAACAGCTCAGCCGGATCCAGGCAAAACAGCTTCACGCTGACGTCGTTGCGCGCGGCCTCCACCATCGTCGTGTAACGTTCGTCATATAGCTTGGCTGCCCGAAGAAACTGCTGCGCCGCAAAATAAAGCTCCAACAGCTCGCCGCCCTCCGACTCAAGCAAGGGCTCTGCTGCTTCCGCAAACCGTTCGATCAGCCCGATCAGCTCATCCGGGCGCTCCTTCTCCGCGATAGCCGGCTTGCCGTCCGCCATGGCCTTTCGCTTTGCGATGAACCAGTCGTTAACGGCCTTAGCGGCCTCGAAAGCGGGGTTGTTCCTGCCCTTCAGCGCTCTCTGCATCGCCAGAAACGGCGCTTTCGTCAGCTCGCCGGAGAACATTTCCCGCGCGCGGTCGGGCAAATTATGCGCTTCGTCAACGAGAATGGCCGTCCGTTTCTTCACTTCACCGTACAGTCTTTTGAACGAGATCCGAGGGTCAAACACGTAATTATAATCGCAAATGACCATATCCGCCGCATAGGCGAGATCCAGCGAAAACTCGAAGGGGCATACCATGTGCTTCCGCGCATACTGCTCAAGGACAGACCGGCTCATCAGCGTCTCATGCTGCAAAATATCCATCACTGCGCCATTGATCCGGTCATAATACCCATCGGCGAAGGGACAATGCTCCTTCTCGCAGCGCGTCTCTTCTTGGAAACAAATCTTCTCCTTCGCCGTGATGGTTACGGCGTGCAGGTTCAATCCTCTGGAAGCCATGAGCTTCAGCGCATCCTCGGCCGCCGCGCGCGTCGTCGTCCGCGCCGTCAAATAATAAATGCGCTGCAGCAGGCCGCCGCCGATCGCTTTGACCGCCGGGTAGGTGGTCGAGATCGTTTTGCCGATGCCGGTGGGCGCCTTTGCGAACAAAGACACCCCTTCCTCGACCGACTTATAGACGGCTCCCGCAAGCTTCCGCTGACCGGCGCGATACGACTCGAACGGGAACGGCAGCGCCTCGATGCTTGCGTTCCGCCTCGCTTCATGATCCCTGCGCAGCCGGGCATACGGCGCATAACGGCGCGCCATGTCGAGGATATCCCGCTCCAGCTCCTCGAAGGCCGCTTCCCGCTGGAACCGGATCGTCTCCTCCGTTATCGTGTTCACGTAGGTCAGCTGTACGCGCATGCTCGGCGCTCCTGTATCTCTCGCATACATATAGGCGTAGAACCAAGCCTGCGCCCAGTGGACGGGGTAGCCTTCCGCCTCCCGCACATGACTCAGGTCGCCCGCCGTAGACTTAATCTCGTCGATCGTCGGCATCGGCTCCGTCGCGAGCAGCCCGTCGGCTCTTCCGTCCACAACGAACAGCAGGTCATCGCATGCGATATCCGCTTTAAGATACACTTCCTTTTGGTCGGCCTCGCCATATGTTCCCTGTACGCGAAGATGCGCCTTCGTTCCTTCGTGCATCGCATCCACGCTTTGCAGCCTCGCGTCGATGCTGCCGCTTAAGTGCACATATTCCACGAGATGTCTAACCGATAAAGACACCGTATACGTCGTCTGCTCCATCGCTTCCCCTTCTGATCTGCCCCGATCCCTCGAACATTCGTTCTCTTAGTTTAGCATAGCGAAACAAGATTTGCAGGTATATTGACAAAGGAAAAACATTGGTGTTAGAATTGGAATCACTTTACAGGAACGGAGGGTTACGTGTGATTGACTAATTTTCGAGATGAGCATTGCACAGAGGACGGAGTAGCGCTTATAGGGCTATTTTTTGTGCATCGCGATCGGAGATTAGTTTGCCATACGTTTAACCCGGCAAGCAAAGCAAGACAATGGAGCGATATGAAACGACAGACGGTTTCCTTGAGACTCTCGCGTGTATAGTCTTTTTTAAACGCGCAGTCATTCGGGTTCAGCCGGTCGGCGTGTCTCCATTCTCTTCTCTTCGATTCGCGAAGCACAGGCATAAGGGCCTGTGTTTTTTTTATGGGTCCATTACACGAACGAGGGAGAGATAAACATGAACAAACCTTTACGCATCCAAAGCGGCGAAGCAGAGCTTTATACGGAGAGCTTCGGAGATGCGGCCAATCCGGCCATTCTTCTCATTATGGGAGCGCAGTCCTCAATGGTATGGTGGGACGAAGCCTTCTGCAGCAGATTAGCCGAGCATGGCCGCTTCGTTATTCGATACGACAATCGCGACACGGGAGCTTCTACGGCCTACGAGCCCGGCCAGCCCGGTTACACGTTCTTGGATATGGCGGACGATGCGGTCGCGATACTGGACGGTTACGGAATCGAAAAAGCCTACATTGCGGGGATGTCCATGGGCGGCATGCTGACGCAGATGATTGCGCTTCGCCACCCGAGCCGAGTCCGGGGCATCTCGCTTATTGCCTCCTCGAATTTCGCGCCTGACCTTCCGCCGATGGAAGAGAAAGTCATGGACTTTTTCGCGGGCGCGGGCGGCGTCGATTGGAAGGATGAGCAGGCCGTTGTCACCTTCTCGCTGGAGAAATGGAAGGTGCTTCGCGGCTCGAAGCATCGTTTCGACGAGGATCGAATTCGCGAGCTTGCTTCGCAGGAGGTGCGCAGAAGCATTCAGCCGGCCAGCATGACGAACCATGCATTTGTCGCCGGAGGAGAGGAGTACCTAACCCGGACAAGCGAAATTGCCGTCCCCGCGCTTATCATTCACGGAACGGAAGATCCCATCATCCCATTTGCGCACGGTGAAGCCCTGGCCCGCGTCATCCCGCAGGCATCGCTTCTGACGCTCGAAGGAACGGGACATGAGCTTCATCCGGAGGATTGGGACGCGATCGTCGATGCGGTGATCCGCCATTCGTCTGTCGGCAATGAATAGTGATTAGCCCCTCTGCGGCAAGCTCATCCTGTAAATCGGCATATAGATCTGCGAATTTGCCGATAGGCGCCGTCCCGTATTCATGCTACGCTGAGGTCATCAACTTGCAAGGAAGGTTACCGGAGGTGTAGAGCATGACGTATCGCGTAGCGATCGCCGGCTGCGGAGGCATTGCAGACCGGCATTTGAATGCGATCAAGATAATAGAGCGCCAGAGCGGGCGCGTCCAAGCCGTCGCGGCAGCGGATTTAAACGAAGCCCGAATTGCCGAGGCACAGGAGCGATACGGCTCCGAGCTAAAGGGCTACAATGATTATAAACAGATGATAAAAGAGGTCCGGCCGGACATCGTGATCATTACCTTGCCCCATTTTCTCCACCATGAAGCGGCCTGCTTCGCGGCGGAGGCGGGCTGCCACATTCTGCTCGAGAAGCCGATGGCGATGAACGCCGCGGAATGCGACGCCATTATCGAGCAGGCGGGCAGGCGAGGGATAAGCGTGCTGGTCGGACATACGCAGCATTACATCGCGGAGAATATGCAGGCCAAAAAAATAATTGAGGACGGCGCTCTCGGCCGCCTCCTAATGCTGCATGACGTACGCCATACGGATTACGAGGCCGGCGGCCGTCCGGACTGGTTCTTCCGCAAATCGATGTCCGGCGGCGGCATCGCGTTTAATCTAGGATCTCATTCCGTCGATAAAGCGGTTTGGCTGGCGGGCAGCCCTGTCGCTTCGGTTCAGGCCAATATGAGCTTTCACGGCCGGCGGGGCGATGTGGACGGCAGCGTCAGCGCCTACCTGCGGCTTACGAACGGCGTCAGCGCCACCATCGTTCAGTCCGGCTACAAAGCGGCGGCGGCCAACTACACGGAGCTCTTGTTCACGAACGGCTCCTTGCGGCTTGAAAGTGGCCGCGCATTGTACAGAAGCGACGGAGGCCCTTACGAGCTGCTGGAAAAGCACGATAGCGCAGACCCGTTCGTTCTGCAGCTGGAAGATCTGATGCAGGCGATCGAAACGGGGCATTCTCCTTCATGCACAATGGACTATGCCAAACATATTATTGAGGTTGTTGAGGGCATGTACCTGTCCCATCAAAGCGGCCGTGAGGAGCAAATCGGAGGAGGCGGTCTCCCGAACGCCAAAGAACCGACGCTAATCGTCCAACCAGCTTCAGCCGGCACCCATGGCGCTTGGGAGAATGACAGAGACGGCTCGGAGCTCGCCGTTCGGCATTATAAGTGGATGCCGGCGCATCACGCGATAAAGGTACGCGCCGCGTTGAGCTATACGCCGGATGAGCTTCAGATCAGCTTCCGCGCCTATGAGGACAGTCCGCTTATCCGCTTTACCCGGCACAACGATATGGTCTACAAGGACAGCTGCGTCGAATGTTTTCTGCAGCCGGCTCCGCATGCGGACGCCCGCTATTTGAACCTGGAGATGAATGCGGCAGGCACGCTCCGAATCGGAATCGGCACCGGCCGTCATGACCGCGATTACCTGGAACTGGAGGACCTGCCGCCGATGCATATCCGCACCGAGCTGGGGCTGCGGGATGAAGCAACCGGCGAGACGTACTGGACGGCGCGTCTCCGCATTCCGATGAAATGGCTGGAGTCGCTCTTCCCTGACTTCCGGCCAGTCCCAGGAGCGAAGCTGCGCGCCAATTTCTACAAATGCGGCGACGAGACGTCCCGGCCGCATTATGGCAGCTGGTCCGCCGTCTACTCGGACACGCCGGATTTTCACCTAAGCGAGGATTTCGGCTGGCTTCTATTGGGTTGATGGAGGGCGGGGGCATGGCATGATCCAACCTGCATGGCAGTAACTCAGCGTGCACTGCCTCCGCCGACCAACCTACAGTGTCTCTGCCACCCAACGTGCAGTGTCCCACCAACTGCGCCAACATGCATGGCAGTATCCCAACGTACCTGCCTCCGCCGACCTGCGCCAGCCTGCATGGCAGTATCCCAACGTGCACTGCCCCCACCAACCAACATACAGTGTCTCCGCCAACTGCGCCAACATGCATGGCCGTATCCCAACGTGCACTGCCTCTGCCAACCAACATACAGCGTCTCCCCCAACTGCGCCAGTTTCCGCCGACCTGTACCAGTTTCCGCCAACCTATACCAGTTTCCGCCAACCTATACCAGTTTCCGCAATCCTGTACCAAAATTACTGCAATTGTGCAGGAATTTTCTAGTTAGTACCTTCTTTTAAGTAAAATTGCTGCGATTCTGCAGCTTTTTTGGCTTCCGTCCCCCAACAGCTCCACATTTCAAAAAAAATGATGCAGATTTGCATTAACTTTGCTGAAAACGAGCGTGCTGCGATAAAAATGCTGCAGATTTGCAGCATTTGCAGACTACCAGTAACCCAACCTGCACCAGTCTCAGCCAGCCCCCAACTCAGTTACTGCAATTGTGCAGGAATTTTCTAGTTAGTACCTTCTTTTAAGTAAAATTGCTGCGATTCTGCAGCTTTTTTGGCTTCCGTCCCCCAACAGCTCCACATTTCAAAAAAAATGATGCAGATTTGCATTAACTTTGCTGAAAACGAGCGTGCTGCGATAAAAATGCTGCAGATTTGCAGCATTTGCAGACTACCAGTAACCCAACCTGCACCAGTCTCAGCCAGCCCCCAACTCAGTTACTGCAATTGTGCAGGAATTTTCTAGTTAGTACCTTCTTTTAAGTAAAATTGCTGCGATTCTGCAGCTTTTTTGGCTTCCGTCCCCCAACAGCTCCACATTTCAAAAAAAATGATGCAGATTTGCAGGAACTTTACCGAAAACGAGCGTGCTGCGATAAAAATGCTGCAGATTTGCAGCATTTGCAGGCTATCCAGTAACCCAACCTGCACCAGTCTCAGCCAGCCCCCACCACAGTTACTGCAATTGTGCAGGAATTTTCTAGTTAGTACCTTCTTTTAAGCAAAATTGCTGCGATTCTGCAGCTTTTTTGGCTTCCGCCCCCCCAACATCTCCACATTTCAAAAAAAATGATGCAGATTTGCAGGAACTTTGCTAAAAACGAACGTGCTGCGATAAAAATGATGTAGATTTGCAGCATTCGCCCGACTGTCAGCGATAAAAAAGTCCCTCCGTTCTGGGACTGACCCGCGTATGTAGATTGAAGGAGGAGGGCTTGGCAGTAACCCAACGTACAGTGTCCCGCTAACTGCGCCATCCTGCTCCAAAATTACTGCAATTATGCAGGAATTTTCTAGTTAGTACCTTCTTTTAAGTAAAATTGCTGCGATTCTGCAGCTTTTTTGGCTGCCGTCCCCAAACATCTCCACAATTCAAAAAAAAATGATGCAGATTTGCAGGAACTTTGCTAAAAACGAACGTGCTGCGATAGAAATGATGCAGATTTGCAGGAACTTTACTGAATACGAACGTACTGCGATAAAAATGATGCAGTTTTGCAGCATTCGCAGACAGCCCACCATAAAAAAAAGCCCTCCGCTCTGGGACTGACCCCCGTTTTTGAGACAGGGGTCAAGAGGGGGGAGTCCCCCAGCGGATGGCCTTTTTTTGATTAGCAAAGCGTGCTATTCTTCGAGATTCATCCCGATCTCCCGGTAAATGGTGCGTTCCAGGTAGTCGTGCAAATAAAAACGCGACAGAACGAAGTGGGCGGCCATGTCCTCCGGCTGGTAACGCTCAAGCGCCGCCTGCATTCTCGGCCGGACATTGTCCCTTTTGCGGCGATTGCGCTGGTAGTTGTTCAGCAGCGATCGACGCTCGGCCGCATCGCCGGGAAACAGCTCCAAGCGGTACAAATATTTATGGATGGCTCGCGATTTGTCCGTCGCCACCTCATAATCGCGCATGATCGCGATGAGCTCCGCATAATCCCGATTGAGCTTCACCTCGTCCGTCAGCTTCCAAATGATATCGTAATAGTCCTCGATTCGGTAGTTCCCGAGCTTGCCATGGCCGACTTCCGGGCGAATGCCGTGGAATTGATGAAGGAAGCGGTCGATGAACGTATCGGCATCGCTCCTCCGGTTCCACGCCAAATCGGCGTGCAGCAGCATCGGATACCAGGTCGTCTCGAACACGCCGTACGGCACGCCGAGGCTGAACGGCCCCGTCCAATTGGTCGCCACAACGCAGTCGAGCTCGAGCTTTTCCGACGTTGCCGCCCACTGGAGCAGATTATCGACCCGGTTGACGATGACCGGGTAGTTCTGATGCTCCGCCCAGTCGAAGCTGCGGACCGCGGGAGCTCCCATTACCCGGATGCCGAGCCTCCGGAACTTCTCCGTCAAAGTTGAGACGTCCGAATCGATATTGCGGCCGTTATAGATCCAGATCATCGCGACGCTTCGTTTGTCGAGATGGCGAAGCTCCTCCTCCGGGCATTTATCCAGCATGTCATGCCAGAAGATCGGCGTCTTGCCGCGCTCAGCGGTAAACGCAATCAGCCGGTTCAGGAACGCGATGAACGCCCGCTCCCGCACGCCCTCATACCGCTCCCGGCACGCATCGCATTCGCATAGGCTGTAGACTTCGTCGCAGCCGAGATGAATATAGCGGGATTCCGGATGGCTCGCAATCATTTCCTCAAGCAGCCCGGTGATCAGCTGGTACGATTCTTCTTGCGACGGACAAATTTCGCCTATCGATTTCTCCGTTTCCCGCAGATGCTTGTACGAATCGTGCCGCAGCACGTACTCGAGATGACCGAAGCTTTGCTGCAGCGGAATGATTTCGATAAAATGCTCATGCGCCGCCAGCTTCAGCCGCTCGAACTGCTCCCGGCTGAGCGCATGCTTCGGATGAACAAGCTCAGGATACGCCGCGAACGGAAACTTGTCCTCGTATTCAATCAGCACCGCATTCGTCTTGTACCGGGCGAATTCCGCCAAATACGCCTCAAGCCGTTCCGGCTTGGAATACGTCTGCCGCAAATCGTAGTTCATGCAGCGTATTGCCGTGTCCGGCCAGTCAACGATCGTGACGGCGGGGATGTCCCTGTGCTGCTCCACTAGCTGGCGCAGCGTTTGCAGCCCATAAAACAGCCCCGCCGCATCCTGCGACTGGATGCCGATCGCGTCTTCCCCAACCTGCAAAATATAACCTTCCGGCTTGCCCTTTATCGCATCCATGCCGCCGACGGAAATGAAACGGTCTAGCGCGGACTGCTCCTTGACTCCGGTTTCGAAGCTGCTCTGCCCGCCGCTGTCCCCCGCTAAAACATGCTCCATTCGGACAGCGTACCCTTCCGCCCCTTCCCGCACACTGAGTTCCATGCCGGGCATCAGACGGCGGCAATGCAGTTCAAGCCTATCATCCCGCCGTTCCATAAGAAGCGTAACTTTAAGACGGCCGCCCCACGCAAACGCGCGGGGCGCCTCCGTCAGATGCTGCTGTTTTACTTGCGGTATAAATGAAGCGATCGATGATGTCATGTCTCTCCTCCTCCGTGGCAT
The DNA here is from genome assembly GCF_003583765.1 of Paenibacillus nanensis. GTDB lineage: Bacteria > Bacillota > Bacilli > Paenibacillales > Paenibacillaceae > Pristimantibacillus > Pristimantibacillus nanensis. The sequence continues at coordinate 97,346 of NZ_QXQA01000011.1, read as the reverse complement.
CCGTCCGCCAGCTTACTCCGACGCGTCCGGAATGCCTGCCTTGTATGTCGTAACAATTTTTAACGCATGGCCCTTCCTCTCGAATAAAACAAAATCCGCCGGCGCTCCTTCCGTCAAACCCGCCGCCTGCGGCAATCCGAGCAGCTCCGCCGGATGCGCCGATGCGAGGTCCCAAGCGCCGGCTAATGAAGCGAGCCCTTGGCCGGTCAAATAGGCAACCTGCTCCTTCAGCAGCATCGCCGAGCCAGCGAGCAGCTGCGGCTGCTCCGCTAGATGCAGCCGCCCCTCGGGGGTCAGCACGACGCTGCCCCCGATATGCGTGCTGTACGCTCCTGGCGGCATGCCGCTGAAGGACACCGCGTCGCTGACGACGACAGCCCGCTTCCCTTTCATCCGCATGATGACCTTAAGCACGGAAGGCGGGAGGTGAAAGCCGTCGGCGATCATACAGCCATGCAGCTCATCTGCGGCAAGCTGCTCCCATATCGGATTGGGGTGACGCGGCAGCATAGGCTGGATTCCGTTGCCCAGATGCGTAGACATCGTCGCTCCGGCCGCAACCGCCGCCCGAATCTGCTCCGGCGACGCCGCCGTATGCCCGATCGAGACGATGACCCCGCTATCCGCGCAGCGGGCGATAAAATCAGAAGCGCCAGGCCACTCGGGCGATAGGGTAACGATTCGGATCAGCCCCGCCGCCGCATCCTGCCACCCGCGAAAGACATCCCAGTCCGGGGGAGCGACATGCTCCGCGGGATGAGCTCCCCGCGCGCCGTCCGCCGGCGAAATAAAAGGGCCTTCGAGATGGATACCCGCCACTGCCGCCCTAACTTCCGGGAAGCGACGCGCCGCCAAGGCGATGGCCTGCACAGCCTGGCCGATTGCGGCGGCGCTGTTCGTAATGACCGTCGGACAGAAGGTCGTTACCCCTTCGCGCCGCAGCGCCCGGACCATGTCCGCCACAGTCTCCGGCATAAGCGGCAGCGTATTTACATCCAAGCCGAAGCAGCCATTCACCTGCAGGTCGACCAGACCCGGAGCGAGCCACGGAAGGCCTCCCCCGGAGTCCTGATCCGACAGCTCGGAAAGCGACTGAATGCGGCCTTCCCCGATGAGCAATTCAACAGCCCTTCCCGTCCGGAAATGCAGCCCTCGTACACGATGCTCGGCTTTCACCGCGCAATCTTCCATATCCGCTCCCCCTGTCACTAGCCGTCGAGTCCATAAGCGTCTTGATCGGTAAATAAGACCGCCGACGGGTGCGTGCGCAGAATGGAGGCCGGACAAGCCGTCGCAACGGGGCCGCGAAGCGTATCCATGACGGCTTGACGTTTGTGGCTGCCCGGCACGCTGCAGTAAAGCTTCGCCCCCGACATCAAAGCGGGAATCGTCAGCGTGACCGCGTGAGTCGGCACCGCAGCCAGCTCCGGGAAGCAGCCGTCGTTCACCTGCTGCTGGCGGCAGGCGAGATCAAGCTCGACGGCTTTAACCAGCAGCGGGTCCTCAAAGTCCGCCACGGGCGGATCGTTGAACGCGATGTGACCGTTCTCTCCGATGCCGAGGCAGACGATATCGATCGGCGCTTCCGCCAGCATAGCGGCATAGCGCTCGCATTCCCGCCGAATGTCGCCGGAGCTGTCGATGAGCTCCACTCTGCCCGGCTTTACGGCGCGGAACAGCCTCTCCGTCAAGTAATTGCCGAAGCGCTGAGGCGCAGACGCGGGCAGTCCGATATATTCATCCATATGAAAGGCGGTTACCTTGCCCCAGTCAATACCTTCCTCCCGAGCCAGCCCCTCGTAAAGCTCATTCTGGGAGGGTGCGGCCGCAAATACGACGCGCGCCTCCCCTTTGGCGGCGATCGCTTCCCGAATGCCGGCACCTGCGGAAGCCGCCGCGGCGAATCCCATCGCCTTGCGGTCCCGGTACACCCGTACCTGCAGCAGCCCTGCTTCCTCCGTCCGTTCCGGCCGAATCTCCATTTGTGCCATAAGACGTGTCTCCTCCCTCTTTTGAAAAAAGCTCCTGCTAAATCTTTATTCCTTTAATCTCTTTAGGTCTTCTATTTAGGCATTCTCATTAGGTCTTCTCTTTAGCTCTTCTCTTTAGATCTTTATGTGTTCACCATCAAGTACGGCCGATTCTCTTCCTTTTCCCTGCTGTTCAACCGAATGACGACGCCGGCCGTATTCGGGTCGCTCCACTGGAAGGTAAGCTGTCCTCCCGCCGCCGCTTGGCCCGCGACATAGCCGGTCACGTCCACGCTGTACCAGCCGGCCTCCGTCACGCGTACCGATCCCAGCGTCACGCCGCCTGCGGCAAGCCGGTTCGACCAGTTCAGCGCGCCTTCCTCCCACTGCGCGTTTCCGTACCCCTTCAGCGACAACGTAACCGCTTTGGACGGCGCCTCCGGCACATAAACATACAGGCTTGCTGAAGTGACAGCGGCCCCGAGGCCGTCTAGCTCCACCGTCATGTAAGCAAGCCGGTCCCCGCCGCCGTCGGCATTCGGAATATCCGCAGCCTCGAGCACCGGCTCCGAGCCGTAATTGGAGGCCGGGTTATGCTCGTGCACATAAGTATCCTTCACAACCGGAAGGGAAAGCTGCTGCCCGCCGCTTCTTTGAAGCCGCAGCAGATAAGCGTCCACACTGCCGTCCGCGTTATAGACCACAACGGAGACCGCAGACTCCCCGGAGCCGATAGCAACCGGCGCGGACGTTCCGCTTGGCACAACGCTGCCGTTCACCTTAATGACGCTGGATGCGACTGCAGCCGTTGGCGTGACGCGAAGCTCATGCGCCGCAGCCGGAACGGTCACCGTATACAAGGTGCGGCTGTTCTCGAAAGGAGCGTCCCACTCTCCTTCATCCAGCGTTAATCCGCTTAAGCCTGCAGCAGGAACAAGCGTCGTCGCGTGAGGTTCGTCATGCGCCTTGGCGTAATAGTAGCCCGGCGCTGCAATGCGACGAGGCTCGAAGCCGACCTGCCGGTCTGCGGCAATGAGCTCCGAAGTGAAGGCAACCGTCCCGGTGCCGCCGGCCGTCCCCTTCACATAACGTCCGCCCGAATGCGTGAACCGTCCTTCGACTGCCGCTCCCGCTATCGCCTCGCCCGTCGCGTAATCGACGACACGCATTGAAGCCGAAGCGTTCCCCGCGGCCGGCGAATAGCCGATGTTCATCTCACGGACGACGAGCGGCCGCAGCGTCGTATCGCTTGTCACAGCCGAGGTCTCGGCAGAGACCGGCCCAACGTTGCCGCTTAGATCGCGCGCAGCGACCTTATAGTAATAGGTCGTGTTCGGCAGCAAACCTGTATCCTGATAGGTTAAAGAACGGGATAATCCCGCGATATGATCGGCTGTCGGCGCGAAGCCGGGCTCCGTTCCCCGATATACAATATAGCGGTCGATTTCCAGATTATCGGACGCCATCCCGAAGCTTAAGTTGATCGTTTGATAATCTGCCGCTGCCGCCGACGGACCGCTTGAAACGGCGGAAGGCGGCTCATGATCCGAGTCCGGCCTCCACGTCACGCCTCCTTCGCCCCAATAAGAAGGCAGCATCCGGTAAGAATCGTAATGATGAACGGCGATGCCGCCGAACGCCGAACTTGCCCCGAAGGACGCGTACACTTTATCCAGCTCGGCCTCCATATGCGTGCGGCCTTCCTCCCAGAAGCTGATCGTCTCGGGATCGCCGCTATTCGCTATATCCAGCGTCTCTACTCCGATCACGACGGAGTTCGGCTTGCCGATCCGCTCGGCGTACGCGATCTCGCCCGCCGCTCCGGCGATAATGCCGGCGGAGCCGTCCGCCGTGTCGCGGTAATCCATAATCGAGATATAGTCGGAAATATCCTGCACATGCTCCGACAGCCATTTGGTTTCGCCGCGCCACGTGATATTCGCCCCCTGCTCGGAGGAGTCATACCATTTCGGCACAGCCGGGCCGAACGGAAGATTAATGCCCGCCGCGTCCCGGCGCGCGATCATTTTGCTCAGCCCCTCCAAATATTCCACCTGCAAAAACTTGCTCGGATCCTTGAAATCCGGCGAAATATAAGGCTCGATATCGACGTTGACGCCGTCGAATTTCTCGTTTTCCTTCTTCGCCGACAAATTATAGTTGATGATCTGCTCGAACTCCCTCACCGCATGCTCGTGATACCGCTCATAGGCGCCCATGTAAGCCGGGGACGTGCCGCCGGCAATTAAGGCATGCACCTTGAGGCCTCTAGCATGCGCCCAGCGCAGAAAAGAACGCAGCTCATTCGCCTGCTCCTCCAGCGCTCGATAACCCTGGTAGCCGCCTACCGCCAAATAAAGCGTCCGGACCGGCTCTGAACCGCCGAACGTCTCCGTATCGTTGATAAACTGCTCAAGCGCCTCCCGCGACCCTGGATTCATCAGGAGCCTGTAGCTCTCGGGCTCCCAAATCCACATCGCCCGGTCTTGGCTCGGCATATCGAACGGTTCGTTCGTTCCCTTCCCGACCTTCGCGTATACGGTATGGCTATAGCCGTAAAGTCCCGCAGCGCTTTCCGCCCTCGCTTCAATGCTCACCGTGCTGTCGCGATGCGGCCTCGTATTCCATTTCAGCGTGTAATCCGTTCCATTGAAGGCGGCCTTCTTCCAAGGCCCTTTGTTCACGCGAATTTCCACGCGCGAGATGGGCGTCCCGGACGAGACGTTGACCGCAATGTCCGCTTTGCCGTCCAACGATACGCCCTCCTCCGGGCTGACGATCGTGACGGATGGTTCCGCCGCATCCGGGTTCTGTACTTGCAGAACGGCCTTGCCGCTCCACACGCCGTACCTGGTCGTCACATCGAGTCCGCGCGCGGTCAGCTCGATTTCGCCTGCATGCCGCGACGCGTCAAGCACATACGACCAGCTTCCGGCATCATCGCCGTCAGGGTCGGACATGACGACGGCAGCCTGGCGCGTGCCGTTTATATAAAGCCGGACATCATAGACGCCGGCATAGCTGCCGCCGATCTCGACGCTGCCTCCGGAGACGGCCGCTCCGTCCGCGGGATAGTCCAGCGTTACGAACGGAGACCCGGCGCCTTCGCTCGATGCTGCGGCTGCCATGCCGGGGAAGACCAGCACAAAGCTCAACACCGTCATTAACCAAAAGCGGGAACGCCTAAAACGTGTAGCATGCTTCATCGAAAATCACCCTTCTATTTGAAATGGCGAAGCTTTCGTAAGTGATGCTGCAGCTCTCTTAATCGGAGCGCCTCCCTTGGGGAAGGGAGGCGCATCCATCGTCGTCTTATTTGATTTCCACATTTTGCATGCGGTCATAGGCCGCTTTGTACGTTTCCAGCAGCTTGTCGACGCCGAGATTTCTAATCTCTTCCACATACTTATCCCACTCGTCCAAGCTTCTCGAGCCGGTTACGAATTTGGCGAAGCTTTCGTCGCGGTGCTTTTTAACCGCTTGACCCGTAAGCGAGATCACTTCGTTTTCGCTTTCAGTGAAGGCAGGGCGCGGCTGCATGGCCGGCGGGTCATATTTGGCCGCTTCGGTATACGCCTTCTGCAAATCTTCGGTGAACAGCGACAGATGCGCGTCGAAGTCGATCCATGTATACGTGCCGCTCGTCTGCAGTCCTGTCTGCTTGCGCATTTCGGTTACGTCGGTGAACTCCGGCTTGAACTTCAGCGTCTCGCCTTCCTTCACATAGGTTTCTCCCTCGACGCCCCAGCTTGTCAGAAGACGGCCTTCCTCCGAATAGAAGAAATCCATATACTGCATAATGTCTTTAATCTGTTTGGAAGTCGAAGCGACGGTCAGGCCGCCCTCCATGTAATGGAAATACGGGTTTTGCTGCTTGCCGCCGGGGATGCCGGCCGGAGGCGCCATAAATTGCATATTGTATTCCGGGTTTTCTTGACGCATCGCATTGTTGAAGAAGTCGACACGGCTAATATAGTCGATCGTAACGAACGATTCGCCCGTCGACACCATGTCCTGCCATTGCTTTGTCTGCAGGGACAGAAAATCCGGAGGGATCAGACCTTCGTCGTAAAACTTTTTCCACATCTCAATCATCGATTTAAAATTGTCCTCGATCGGACCATAGCGCCATTCGCCCGAATCGTAGTCGAAGTACGCGCCTTCGCCGGTTCCGAAGTTTACCGCCATGTTCGTATTCATCTCGTCCGGAATTTGGCCGTAACGGATAGACAGCGGGTAGCTGTCCGGATATTTAGCCTTCAGCGCCTTGAGCGCCTCGTACAGCTCATCGTATGTTTTCGGAGCTTCAAGCCCCTCCTTCTTGAACACGTCTTCGCGGTACAGCCAGATCATCCGGTTCGTTTCGCCGAAGCCTTGGTTCGGGAACATATACATCTTTCCGTCGGAGGACAGCGCGGCCTTCGCTTCCTCCGGATATTGCTCAATCCACTTCTTCAGATTCGGCATCTCGCCGATATATTCCATAATGTCGACAAGCGCGCCGTCTTGGCCGAATTTATTCGATTCTCTGCGATTCGGCATATACATGAGGTCGGGCATTTCTCTCGAAGCGACAGCCAGGTTCAGCGCTTCGGCGAGCTTGCCGGAAGGCGTCTGCACCTCAAGGGTTACGCCGGTTTTCTCCTTCAGCCATTTCCAAATCGGCCAGTCCTCCGAATACGGGAACGTCGGATTGTTATCGAGCAATGCGGTAAACGTCTTGCTGGGCAGCTCCGTCTTTCCGCTGTTTGCAGCGCCCGGCTCCGTGCTTGCGCTTGGCGCCGCGTTGTTGTTCGAATTGTTGCCGCTGCAAGCCGCCAGCAGCGACAGCGCCATGACGGCGGCAAGGACTAGGGTGAACGATTTTCTCATATGCACAACTCCCCATGTTTTGGATGATGAATCAACGATACAAACGAAAATCTTCTTGCTGTCCTTCTTGAATCGAACCGAAGCGATCGTTCTGTCATCCTTTGACCGCTCCGATCATTGCCCCTTTGACAAAATACTTTTGAATAAACGGATACACAATCAAAATCGGCAGCGACGATACCATAATTGTCGCATACTTCAAGGATTCCTCAACAATTTGATTATCACCTCCAATTCGGGTTACATCTCCCGAGCTTGCGCTTCCGGCCAGCACCAGGTTCCTGAGCAGCACCTGCAGAGGGAACAAGTCCGGCGTGCGCAAATACAAGAGCGGAAACATGAAATTATTCCACAAGCCCACCGCGTAAAAGAGGGCGATTGTAGCGAAAGAGGCTTTGGACAGCGGCACGATAATGCGGAAAAAAATGCCAATGTCGTTCAAGCCGTCGATACGGCCGGACTCCTCCAGCTCCTTCGGAATACCGGCGAAGAAGGTCCGCATCAAAATCAGGTTCCAGGTGCTGACGGCGCCCGGCAGGACCATGCCCCAAATCGTGTCCACGAAGCCAAGGGAACGGACGACTAGAAACGTCGGAATCATCCCGCCGCCGAAAAACATCGTGAAGACGATCAGCATCGTGAACGTTTTCTGAAACGCCATGTCCTTCCGCGACAGCGCATAGGCGCCCATCGAGGTGACGATTAACGCGATTGCCGTGCCAAGGAGCGTGTAGACGACCGTATTGCGGAACGCGGTCCACATTTTCGGATCGCCGAGCACGAGCTCATACATGCCGAAATCAAGCCCTTTCGGCCAAATCGTTACCGCGTTTTTCATCACGTACACATCCTCGCTCAACGAGACGGCAAGCATGTGAAGGAACGGATACAGCGTAACGATAACAACAAACAGCAAGACAACCGTACTAACGACGTTAAATAAGCTGAACCGTTTTGCGATCAATGCCATCCCTCCTTCTACCACAGACTCGTCTCGCTGACGCGGCGGCTAATAAAGTTCGCGGTATAAATAAAAATTAAGCTGATAATGCCCATGAACAGGTCGATCGCCGCGCCGTAGCTGAAATTCCCCTGCTCCATGCCGACGCGGTACACATAAGTGCTGATAATGTCGGCCGTCTCGTAAATCGCCGGATTTTGCATCAGGAATACCTTCTCGAAGCCGATTTCGAGCACCGAGCCGATATTTAGAATGAGCGTAATGACAATGGCGAACGAGATGCCGGGCAAAGTGACATGCCACAGCTTCCGCATCCGACTGGCCCCGTCGATGCTGGCCGCCTCGTACAGCTGCGGATCGACGGCGGTCAGCGCCGCCAAATAAATGATCGTCTCCCAGCCGATGTGCTGCCATATTTCCGAGATGACATAAATCCAGCGGAACATGCCGGGCTCATTCATGAAATTGATCGGCTTAAAGCCGAACGCCTGAATAAGCTCGTTAATCAAGCCGCCGGTCGGCGACAGGAACATAATGACCATGCTTGCCACGATGACATTCGATATGAAATGCGGCAAATAGCTGACCGTCTGAACGAACCGCTTGAAGGCCGCTTTTCTCACTTCGTTTAGCAGCAGAGCCAGAATGATCGGCGCCGGGAATCCAAAAGCGAGATTATAAACGCCGAGGAGAAACGTGTTCTTCATTAGCAGAAAGAAATCCGGATTCTCGAAAAACATGCGATAATACTTAAAGCCGACCCACTCGCTTGCCCAGACGCCCTTAAACAGGTTGTAATCTTTAAACGTAATGACGAGTCCGAACATCGGCGCATAGCGGAATACCAGATAATAAATGAGACAAGGCAGGAACAGCAGCCATAAATATTTGTTGTGACGCCACATCCGCCTCATTCTGCCAGGTCTGCGCTGCTCGGGAACGGCGATCTCGACGTCGTCGATCAAATTTGGCGCTGCGCTGGTCTGAGCCATACACATCCCCCTTATGTTAGTTTTTGCGTTAGGTTTTCTGACAGATTGGCCAAATCCTCGTGATTGAAGTATAAAGCCATAATAATCATGAAATAAATCCTCACATAAACATCCGAATCGACTTTTTATCGGATATCGGCAGAGATGTGTATAAATGATGAAAAGTGCATATTGTTCGGATGGCGCCAATCCCGTTAATATAAAAATTACAAATAGAATCTCGGCTGACGCCGTTCTTCTTGGGCGCCTGCGCGCCTTGCGGCAAAGCATGCGAGCATAGCGAGAAGGCGGGCATATGCGGATATTTTCGAACATCTGCATATGCCCGCCTATACCGGAGGGGGTTCAACTGATGACGCAATCAACCAAGTTCAAGCTAAGCCTTAGATCCAATACGCTGCTCGTCAAATTGATCGTTAGCTTTCTCATCGTCATCCTGCTTCTTGCGGCCTTTAACGTGTTTTCGTTTCTCTACCTGCGGAACAAGCTGTACGATGAGATCGTCAGATCGAACGAGCTTGGCATCGAGCAGACAGTGGAAAGCTACGAAAATCATTTCCGGTTGACGCAAAGCATGATTTTGTCCCTGACCCAATCCGACAGGTGGATCGCCAATATCGGCATTCTGAGCGAGGTGTCGCAAAACCGCCGCTACGATAAAATGAACGAGGTGAAGGAAGAGCTGTCGGAGCTGTATAACAACCCTTTTCTGCACTTCGATAATTTCATCTTATACTTCAAAAAAGCCGGCTTCGTGCTCGAAAAGGAAGGAACCAGCAGCACCAAGGACATGTTCTCCAGCTATTACGCCAGCGAGGCTTACCCTCCCGGCTTCTGGGACACCTTAACTGACGATAATTTCTTTATGCGCATCTTGCCCGCGGCCTCATTTACCGAGAAGTCGATGAACAGCATCCGCTCGCTCGGCATGCAGATGCCCATCGTAATCAAAGCCGCTCCCCACGATGACGTGCTCTGCATCATCATGGTAAATCCGCGAAAGCTATATTCGGCTTACGCCAACACGGGAGAGCCCTTCTACATGCTGGATCAAGAAGGCCGGCTGTTGTTCGCTACGCACGATACCGTCGACATCCGGACTCCCGCGGCCATTGGAGAGGGCAAGCAGTTCGAACGAAGCGGCGGCAACTACTATTTCTATGAACGCGGGTCTGACACCGGATTCACGTATGTGCGCGTGGCACCGATCACAAATATTAGCTCCGAAATGCTGAAGCTGAACATGCTGCTCGTGACCCTGCTCGCCGCGGCGATCCTTATCAGCGTACTGAGCTCGGTTTGGTTCAGCTTAAGGCTGAATCATCCGCTGAAGCGCATTATCGATATGCTGGAATTGAAGCAGACGCAGCCTCTGCCGGCCAGCAATATTAAGGAATTTGCCATAATAAGCGATCGGATGAGCAGCATGATGCATACGAATGAGCGTATCCGTATGGATTTGGACCGCAAAAATAACCTAGTGCGCCAGTACGCCTATACGAATAAGGTCAAAAACATCCCGATGAATCTGAATTTGAAGGAGCTTGAAGATGCCGTGCAGCAGCACGGCCCTTACGCTGCGGTGCTTTACGAAATCGGATTCAAAAATAAAGATTCGGAATACGACCAAGAGATTCAGCTGCTGCGAAAGCTCGTACACGGCTTGTTCGCCACTCCGGAAGGCGAGGAGCCGGTTACGCTGCAGATCGAGCATAACCAGCTTATGACCATTCTGTTCAATCCCGGCTCCCAAAGCGACGTCCTGCGCGTGCTGAATCTGCTGAAGGAGCTGCTGCAGGCGGAAGACTATATGTGTCTCACCATTGCGCTAAGCCCCGTTTATTCGGAGGACACCCACTTCACCGTGGCTTACGAACGGCTGCGGCAGCTGCTGAAGGCGAAGCGGCTGACAGGCGAGACGCAAATTATTATCGAGCCTCGCTCCCTTAGTTCTAGCACAACCTCTCTCGGCCTAAAGGTCGGCCAGCGGGAGGAGCTGCTTGCGCGCCTCCAATCCGGAAGCGAGGAAGCGGTGTTCGAATGGGTCGACCGGCATCTCGACCAGCTTGTCAAAAAAGACGCAGCCGCGCTGGATTTTCAGGCGTACGCCCGAGGCGTGGCGGAGCAGACGGAGAAGGCGCTGGCAAAGCTCAACGCCTGGGAACAGGCGGATGCCGCCAGCCGGCCAGACATGAATTCGCTGGAAGCTCTCTATTCCGCCGAGCAATACAGACAGTGGTTCCGCGAGCTCATCCGCCCTGCGCTCGCCGCCATTCGCGAGAGGACGGAGACGAAGGACCCGATTACAAGCTTCGTGACCGATTATTTGAACAGCCATTTGAACGAGGACATCAATCTGGATCTTGTAGCCGATAAGCTGAATATTACGCCTGGCTACTTGTCCAGCTATTTCAAAGAAAAAACCGGCACGAATTTCAGCGACTATTTGAACGATCTCCGCATTAACCGCGCCAAGGAACTGCTCCTGAATTTGGAGCTGCGCATTCAAGATGTCGCGGGCCAGGTCGGCTATCACAACGTCAATTCCTTCATCCGCATGTTCAAACGTTACTCCGGCATTACGCCGGGCGAATACCGCAAGCGCAACGTCGGCGGTCATACGTAAAGAAACAGGGCATCGCCTTTTGGCGACGCCCTGTTTCTTGGTTACCGGAAGCAAATGAAACACGGAAAGCGGTTAATTGCTAAGGTTAATGACTAATGTTTCTCTTTGGGATTGCAGCAGATCGTCCTCATATTTGGCAAACCCCTTCATATCGTGAATCTGTCCTTCTGACTTTAATGCTGTAAATATCTTTCCCAGGTAGATCGATTTCCGGTACTCGTCTTTGATGAGCTCACTGGTCCAAAATTGATCTTCTGACATACCCGTCATTCGTATTCTATTCTTCATTAGATCTTGAACGAACTCACCGTCCTCACCAGTGGCATGTTCTAACGTATCTCTCTGGTACCGGATAGCCTCCTCAATCTCCGATTCGGTTACGGCAATACCGCGTTTTATCGCGTCAAGCACTGCTAGCTCCTTTTTTATTAGCACGTCTAACATTTCACCATCCGTCATTAGACTGCTCGTTGCGGGGTGCAGCTCGTTTTGCAGTTCCAGATTAGCCTTATAAAATAAAAATCGTTCTTGCGTAATCTTGATATCCGGCCCTTCCGCAACATAGCCGCTGACTCGGTCTTTCTTCGATTTCATTTCATGAAATGCTTTTTCAATAATCGCTTCTTTCTCGGCTAACGTACGTTTTGCGGTTGAAGCATGGGCAGCAGCAGCAATTCCGGCGATCAGAGCGATACCAACTATGGCTAAAACGAAAATTTTCCTTTTCCCCATAATCCTCCTCCTCCTCCTCTTGCGGGAACCTCTCTTCTACTCATAACAACTTGCACAGGTTTATAGTTGCAGTTTTTCCTGATTATTTTTCATTAATGGGCAAAAACTCCAAAAACCGTTTCGCCGCCGCAGATAAGGGAACCCCTTTCAGCGTAGCGATGCCGACGTGACGTTCCGGAATTGGAGGAGCTAACGGAATTTCCACAAGCTTGCCGCTTGCAAGCTCTTCCTCTATAAAATTCCTTGTCACAAACGTCAGACCGAAGCCGCTTTGCGCGAATTGAACGAGCAGGTCCAGGCTCCCGAGCTCGAACTCGGGCTTTAGCTGAACGCCGTTCGCCGCTGCGTAAGCATCCAGAAAACGGCGGGTGCTGCCGCCCGGCTCCAATAGCAGCAGCGGATACTGCTTCAAGTTCTCCAGAGGAAACGGCCGCCTAGCGAGCTCCGCGTATGCCGGATTGCCGATCAGACATTCCTGCAGCGGCACGCTTGCGCGAAATTCCGCTTTAGGATCCTCGGCAGGCAGGTTCACAATGCCGAAATCGATCTGACCATCCTTCAGCAGCGCGATCGTCTCCGGCGTCGTTCGATTGGTGACGCGCACCCGAATATCCGGGTACTGCCGATGAAACCGCTCGAGCTGAGGCAGCAAAAAATGCTTACAGAGCGTGTCGCTTGCGCCAATATTGATTTCTCCGTACGCAAGATTCTGCATTTCGGCCAGCTTCTTCTCCCCAAGCTCCAGCAGACGGAAAGCCTCCTCCACGTAGCGGTAAAGCTCCTCGCCCTCCGTCGTCATCGTCACACCTCGAGCCGAGCGAAAAAACAACGGTCCGCCTAAGCTTGCCTCCAGCTGCTTCAGCGTATGGCTGACAGCCGGCTGCGTAATATGAAGCTTGTCCGCCGCCTTCGTCAGGCTGCCTAGCTTGGCTGTCCAATAAAACACGCGATACCATTCCGTATTATGATCCATTAATCATTACCCCTGTTTATATATCCTATTATTAATATCAATTTCACTAATACCCTTACCGCGAATTATAATGAGACCTGCAAAGGAAAACAAGTGCGGGAGGCATGCCACATGACGGTTACGGCCATAGTCGGGGCGAATTGGGGAGACGAAGGAAAGGGTAAAATGACAGACGTATTGGCGGCAAAGTCCGCTTACGTCGTCCGTTATCAAGGAGGCAGCAATGCGGGGCATACGATCATTAACGATTACGGGAAATTTGCATTGCACATGCTGCCGTCGGGCGTATTTTACGAAAATGTAATCAATGTGATTGGGCCGGGAACGGCTCTTGACGTCGACGCTTTCTTAAGCGAACGCGAGCAGCTGCTTGCAAGAGGCGTGCCGGATCCGAAAGTTCGCGTATCGGACCGAGCTCAGGTGGTGCTGCCGCTGCACCGGATGTTTGATGAGCTCGAGGAGGAACGGCTTGGCGCAAGAAGCTTCGGCTCGACGAAACAGGGGATTGCTCCCTTCTACTCCGACAAATATGCCAAGCTCGGCGTTCAAGTGGCGGATCTATTCGATGAAGCGAGACTGCGGGAAAGACTTACCCAGTCGCTTGAAGCTAAAAATGTGCTGCTCGAGCATCTTTACGGCCGGGAGGCTCTTCGTCCCGATGACTTGATTCCCGCGCTATTGGAGCAAGCGGAGAAGCTGCGCCCTTTCGTATGCGACACGTCGGCCATGCTTCATGAGGCTTATACCAAGGGAGAAACGATCCTGCTGGAGGGGCAGCTCGGCGCGCTGCGGGATCCGGACCATGGCATCTACCCGTTCTCCACATCCTCGTCCACGCTAGCAGGCTTTGCGCCGGTAGGCGCCGGATTGCCGCCATATGCGGTTTCAAACGTTATGGCCGTCACCAAAGCTTACTCCAGCTGCGTCGGCGCCGGCCCCTTCATATCCGAGCTGCATGGCGCGGAAGCAGAGGAGCTTCGCCGCCGCGGCGGCGATGCCGGCGAATTCGGCGCGACAACCGGCCGTCCCCGCCGGGTCGGCTGGTTCGACGCGGTCGCGACCCGCTACGGCTGCCGAGTGCAAGGCGCGACGGAGGCCGCACTCACCAATCTGGATGTGCTCGGTTATTTGGATGAAATTCCGGTTTGCACAGGGTACGAACTGGAAGAAGGCGAAGTTACGGATGAGTTCCCGGTCAGCGCGAAGCTGGATCATGCGAAGCCTATTCTGAAGCGCCTTCCAGGCTGGAAAAGCGATATATCGGAGGCGCGTTCCTTCGATGAGCTCCCCGAAGCGGCGCAGCAATATGTGTTATTGATCGAATCGCTTATTCGTGTAAAAATCTCTTATGTCTCTGTTGGACCGAAACGCGAGCAGCTGATTGCTAGAGGCTAAACCAATAGAAACGGCATGCCGAGGGACAGAAGTCCGCTCTGCATGCCGTATTTTTTTGCTCCGTTTGATTTGCCGCTTAATCTAATCTCCAATCCCATCCCGCTCCATCTTATTGGAGGCATTCGACTTTTCCGCCTTCTGCGGCTGCGCCGTTCCGGTCTTCTCTTCCTCCGTAAACAGCCCGAATTCCGGATCGATATCCCTCTCCGTCACCAAGCCTTCATGCCGCACGGCATCCGGCAGCTTCACGCGCTGCTCTTGCTCATCCATAGCAGGATCGCTCCTTCATCGAAAAGATATGGTCGATGTTGGCATAGATTACCCAAAAACGAAACAGCTTACTCCTCTCGAGAAGGCGAAATCTTTTAACTCAAAATTCCAATTATATGGTACATTTAGAAAAAAAGAGTTGCCAGCTCAAGGTTGGGAGGAGAGCCGCTTTGAGAAATACATTCGTAATCTTTTTATTGATCTTGATCCTTATGTCCGCCTGTTCCAAAGAGAAGGAATTTGTTCCGGAGACCTACTACCATTACAGCGGGGAGATGATAAGCCTTATTAACCAGCATGGGAACGAGTACGCCGAAAAAGACGGGATTCTATACACGCTCATGCTGCTCAAGTTCCGTCCGCAGGAACCGGGTTTTGAAAAATTTTTAGAGCAATACAGCCAGCACCCCGGAAAAGAAGGCCATGTCGTCCTTACGAAACGAACGAAAATTTATGAACAAGACAACGATTCCTCCAAAACGACCATTCCCATTTCGACCTTGATGGCCGCGGTAAAACCAGTATTTTCAGAAGACTACCCGGACATTGAAATGTGGGTCGCTCCGTTCAAAGCTAACCCTTATGATGTAGAGGCCATTGAAGTTATTTTAAAAAGGTAGAAGCCAGGTCGCAAGGAAGCTCTTGCAGCCTGGCCCTACTTTTGGTTTCTTATGCTTTACAGAGACTCTTCCCTTCGTCCCCACGCTTCCATATTCAGCTCATTATTCATCGCCGCAGCGGTGAATGCCCCGAGTGCGGCCGCGGAGATCGCCTGGTAACGCCTTGATGCGGAGTCACCCGCGCTATAGACGCCGGGAACGTTCGTTTTCCCGAACTCATCTACGACAACCATACCTGAATCGGAGACCTCACAGCCTATCGCCTTTGGCAGATCCGAGCCCGTAACGAGCTCCGGCTTGAAGAAGATTCCCTCGCATGGTATGACCGTTCCATCTTCAAGGACCACTTGCCGCACCATCCCGTCCGCCGAATCGATGAATTGAATGGGCGACTCGAATACCGGAACTCCGTGCCTCTTGAGCTCTTCCCGCTCCTCCTCCGTCAACCCATCCGGCCCGTTCGTGCAAAAGGTAAACCGGTCCGTCCATCCGGAGATCAGCTTTGCGAAATGCATCGCCTCGCCCCCGCTATTGATGATCACGAGGGGCTTATCCCGCAATTCCCACCCATCGCAGTAGGGGCAGACAAAAGCGCTTTTCCCGTACACCTCGGCCAGGCCGTTGATGGAGAGAGGCTGATCCTTCATGCCGACGGCGAATAATATTTTTGCACTGTGAACAATTTGTCCTCGCGCCGTCTCTATCCGGAAATTGCCGTCCGTTCCCGTAATCGACACCGCCGTGTCCTCTATAAAGGAAACGGTCGGATAGGCGCTGATTTCTTCCTTCGCGATCCGCCGAAATTCGCTTGGACTAATGCCATCGCGAGTCAGAAACCCATGCGCCTCGCGCGTTACCCGATTCCGTGGACGGCTATCATCGATTACCGCAACTTTTTTTCTTGCGCGCACCAGCATAAGTGCTGCATTTAGCCCTGCCGGGCCGCCGCCAATTACCGCTACATCAACATTTCCCATTTACAAGCACCTCCATGGATCTCCAATGTCCATAATTAAACGACAAGAAGCTTATCACTTCTTGTTTGCTTCACATTGGCCTCGTTTGGAGGCCGCGTCTAATACAGTCTGAATCGTATGCTCCCTCAAGTATTGATACAGGTGCTCTTCCGCGCCGTCCATTACCTTTTTCACGAGACATTCATTATGGCCGGATTCGCTCTGATTCCCCTCAGACGCCGTTTCTTCCGCCAATATACGATGCTGCCGCGAGCTCAGATTCGAGCATTCGAATAACTGCTGCCTTCCCTCGATCACCTGGATCACATCAAGAAAAGTAATCTGCTCCGCCGAGCGCGCAAGCTCATAACCGCCGTTTACTCCCGGGACAGCCCGTACGATACCATCTTGTCTCAGCTTGGACATGATTTTGGATAGATAGCTGTCCGAAACGCCGAGTGCCGCAGATAATTCCTTAATCCCGATGTTGTGTTTACGATCCGAATGCGCCAAATGAATTAAGGCATGCAGGGCATAATCGGTGCTTTTGGAAAACTGAATGGCCGCTCTCTCCTTTCCCGATTCGTCAATTATGGATATGTAATGTCCATTATAGCGAGTTGAAAAGACAATTGCAACAACATCCAACAAGTTCAGGGAATCCGCAGAACATAGGCTATAAACGCCTTATTACCGCGATCGCGCTTCCACTAGGCGACGTTGTCCTATTCTACGTGCAATTATCGCCCCGGCAGCCCATCCAATAACAGCTCCAAAACCATTAAGGATAACATCATTGACAGCGGATACCCTTCCAAGCGGGAGGTAGTACTGAAGCGTCTCAATCATCGCAGACAGGCACAGCGTCGCGACAACGAATAGGAAGAAAGACCTCGCCTTAAATCTCAACATTAAGAAAAAGGCCAGCGGGAAAAAGAGTGCTGCATTTATCATACTCTCAATATCACCTCGAAAAAGCAGTCCTGTTTTTAATGTGGAGTCAAATATATATCTTTCATGCAAATGGGTCGGACATAATGTTATAAATCCAATTAGGAATAGAAAAAAACAAATACCAAACTCTAAAAGAGACTTGTTCCTTGCCCCTATTGGATTTCCATTTTTCAATCTGTACACGAACAGGATTAAGAACGCGATGCTTAGGCAAACAACAGTAGTTATTAAAAACGGCAAATAACCGTTATAAATCCGCCAATATTGAATCAATTGGTCCATTTGAATCCTCCTTTGAGCTCCGATCGCTAAGACTCAAAAGTAAGAACGTTGAAATCCATGCTGATGTGGCAGCGACTTCTAAATAAAAAACCGCCCAGTAACAGGCGGTAAATGAATCTCCGTTCGTATCCTTTTTCAAAAGGAACAGTTGGTTCTACTCCCTAATACCGGCTTTATGCACAGGGAATCGCAGCACCGTTTCCAGCTTTGACGGCTCGGTCTTGCGGGGATCCGACAAATAAATTTCCCGGTGGAGTTTACTTGTGCGAATATATCCCTCTTCTGTACAAAACGCTTCCATGCGGGCAAAGCTATCCGGCTCGTCGTCAAAGCTTCCAAGATGCATCATTTGGCAGCTTAGACCATCCTCGGCATAATCAAAGCGAATCGTCTCAAGGAACGGATTTGATTTTTTCTTTTTCACCTGCTCCAAAAAACGTTGAAAAAGCTCCTCCGTCATAAAATCGGGCTGGCGGATCATAATGGTGTATTTGAAATTGCTTTTGTTCGTCGCAGGTATCGACCGGTCAACCAAGTCCCATTCGCCCTCAAGCGGAAAAACCGTATATTCATAATATCCAGCAGGCACGTTTTCGCTCTTGTAAGACATACGCACGGCGTAGCTCATACTGTATAAAGCTTCTGTTGCCAAGGCGAATTCCTCTCCGTTAGGATCCCCGGAACCGCTGACCATAAAAAACGGCATCCTCGGCACTTGCACAATCTCCGGCGATGTTTTCGGCACATAGAGTGGTTTGAAATCTTTTTTATAATCTACCTTTTTGCTCAATGCCAACTTCCCCTTTTCGAACGACTATGGTCTCATCCCTACCAGCGGCACCGTGATGTCAACCAGATTATAGAACAAATGTTCGTATAAGTCAAATATTAACGCCTGCCTGCGGACCAAAAATAAAAACCGCCAAGCAAGCCTTAGCTTGCCGGCGGTCTTCTAGCCCATTATATTAGTTCCCTACAATATCCCGAACAGCGGCGTCGAGCTTTTCAAGCAGCTGGTCGCCCGTGATCTGCTTGCCGAGGTACTCCTGCATCGCCGAGCCCCATTGCTGCGTGATGCCGTCCGGGAAGCGGTCCCAGTTCCAGCTTTTCACTTGGCCAGGGTTGGCGGCGGAGAATGTCGCGAAATCGGCCGCGATATCGCCTACTGCCGCAGGATCCGCTTCGATCGAAGTCAGCGCCGGCACGAATTTGAAGTCTGTCGCGATGTAACGTTTGCCTGTCTCGGAAGTTACCATCCAGTTCAGGAACGCTTTTGCTTCTTCCGCATGCTCGGACTTATTGTTCACGATCCAGTTGTTCGGAACGCCCGTGAACACGTTCGGAGCGTCCAGAAGCGGCACAGGCATCATGCCCAGGTTCAGCTCCGGATCGACTTCATCGACCATGCCTTGAATCCAGTTGCCGTGTTGGATGATAGCGTATTTGCCGGCGGCGAATTCCGCCACTTGCGTATTGTAGTCTGTCGTCAAAGCGTTGTCTTGGCCGTTCGCGAACATGATGTCCACGAGCTTGATCCATTCCTTCATAATCGGATCATCCTTCAGCGTCGCTTTGCCCGCTTTCACGTCCTCGATAAACGCCGCAGGATCCGGCTGGTTCGCCAGCGCGATGTTCAGCGTGTGGATCCCCATCGACCACCACTCGGACGTAAGCGCGAATGGCGTAATGCCTGCCGCCTTCAGCTTCTCGGCCGCTGCCGACAGCTCATCCAGCGTCTTCGGCAATTCGGTGATGCCCGCCTGGGCGAACAGATCCTTGTTATACGTAAAGCCGTAAGCTTCGAGGTTCATCGGCATGCCGAGCAGCTTGCCGTCGCGCGTAATTTGCGCTTTGGACGCTTCGACCAAATCCTTCGCCCATGGCTCGCCCGACAGATCCGTCGCGCGGTCCACATAAGGATCGAAGCCCGCCCAGCCGCTGGAGTTGAAGATTTCCGGCTCTTCGCCTGCCGCCAGCTCCGCTTTGAGCAGCGCGCTGTAGTCCTCGCCGCCGCCGTGCGTCTCGATTTCAACCTTTACGCCGGTTTCTTTCTCATATTCTTCAGCCATTTTCTCGAGCGCTTCCGCGATCTCGACCTTGAATTGGAACACTTTAATCGTAACATCCTTCTTCGGCGCCTCTGTCGTCTCCGCGCTTGCGGTCGGATCCGCGCTGCTTCCCCCTGTGTTGCCATTGTTTCCGTTGTTGCTGTTGCCGCATCCGCTTGCCAATCCGACAAGCATAACAGCCGATGCAAGCAGCATCATCATTTTTTTCATAGCGTTAGACCTCCCAGGTTTATTCTCGCTATCGCTGCGGGCTGCAGCGTTTACATCGCCATTATAGTTGTGCAACGAGTTGGCATAACACCGACGATATTGAACGAATAGGTGTAAAATGTTGACGACTCTGCGAATGAAAGTCAGTTTTTTACCCTTTTACGGAGCCGGCCGTAATGCCTTCGATAATGTGCTTCTGCAGCAGAAGGAAGAAAATAATGATCGGGATCGTGCTCAGCGTAAGCGCCGCCATCGCAAGGTCCCACTTCCGTAAATATTGGCCGAAAAACTTCTGCACCGCAAGCGGAATCGTCGTCATCGCGTCATTAATAACAAGCACCGGAAGCAAATAATCGTTCCAAATCCACAGCACGTTCAGAATCGCGACGGTAACGCCGATCGGCTTCAGCAGCGGGAACACGATCCGCCAGAACACGCCGTACGGCGAGCTGCCATCCACAACCGCCGCTTCCTCAATCTCCACCGGCACCGACTTGATGAAGCCGTGGTATAGGAACATGGAAAGCGAAATGCCGAAGCCCAGGTAGCAGATCACAATGCCGTAAAATTCGCCCCGCAGCTCGAACATCGACGTGATGCGCATAAGCGGCAGCATGACCGACTGGAACGGAATGATCATCGCCGCAACCAGCGCGGTCAGCAGCAGCTTGTTGAAGACGGTCGGCCTTCGCACCAGCCGGTAAGCCATCATGGAACTGATGATCACCAGCAGCAGCACGCTGACTGAAGTGATCAGGAAGGAATTGAGGAATACTTTCGGGAAATCGATTGCGACCCACGCCCGATGGAAATTATCGAACCCAAACGCTTCGGGCAGCGAGGCCGCGTTCAGCAAAATATCCTTCAGCTTTTTGAAAGAATTAACGAGCAAGAAGTAGAACGGCACAAGGAAGATCAGCGCCGCCGCAATGCCGAGCAGCTCGAGAGCGAAGCTGGCCGGCGTATATCTCGGTTTTGCAGCCATCATATTACGCCTCCACCTCCCGCTTCTTCGTGAACCACACCTGTGTGATCGTGATCAGCGCGACGCCGAAGAAGAAGATCATCGCTTTGGCCGTGCCAAGCCCATAGCGGTTGTTAACAAGCGCTTCGCGGTAAATGTTAAGCGCGATCGACTCCGACGAGTTTCCCGGACCGCCGCCTGTCAACGACAGGTTCAGGTCGAACATTTTGAACGCGTTCGAGGTCGTCAGGAACAAGCAGATGGTGATCGCCGGCATAATAAGCGGCACGAGCACCGATCTAAGCAGCTGCCATCTTCCCGCCCCGTCTATGCGGGCCGCCTCCAGCAGATCCTTCGGCACCCCGATGATCGCTGCGATATAGATGATCATCATATAACCCGCCGTCTGCCAGACAAATACGATTACCACGCCCCAAAACGCGGTATTCGGCGTGCCCAGCCACTGCAAATTGAAGAAGCCAAGTCCCGTCGCTTCGCCGATGGCGCTGAAGCCGCGGGTGAAAATAAAGTACCAGATATAACCGAGAAGCAGTCCTCCGATCACATTCGGCAGAAAAAATACGGTGCGGAGCACGCCTCGGCTTTTCAAGTTCTGCGTCAGCAGAAGCGCCAGAAGGAAGGCGATCAAATTGGTTATGACAACAGCAGCCAGCGTGAATTTGGCCGTAAACCAGAAGGCCTGCCAGAATCTGGGGTCGTCCGTCATAATGCGGGTAATGTTGGCCATTCCCGTCCACTTGGCGCCGTCCAGGTCAAGCCCATCCCATTCCGTAAACGTATAATAAAAACCCATAGCGAACGGCGTCAGCACGATGAGTATAAAAGCAAGCAGCCCCGGTCCTACAAAAATGGTCTGCTGCATCCATTCGCTCCATTTGACGGGCCTTGGGCTATGCGATATTTTGGCCATCCGATCTCTCCCCTTTCGTCTCTGTGTTCTCAGTATAAAGCGAGCCGAGAAGCGCAGCGACAGAGGATGATGAACAGCTAGGTGGAATATATTGACCTCTATGCGGGTTATCGGTTACTGTTGATCCAAGAACGACATCCTTCGCACTATAGTGCGAGTTCAAAAAGTCCAGTTTTCAGCACCGAGAATAGCCGATGAAGCTAGGACATGAGGAGCGGTCAACGTTTTCGAAGTAAACGACGTCGTCAGCATCCGCTTAGTTCCGGCCAATATCGGGCCCCGCGAAAGTAATCGGATGTTCTTCGGAGCTTCTCTTCACTTACGTGGGTATATGAGATATTCGATGTCGAGCAAGCTTCACGATACGCTTCGTGATCAAAAGCGGACTTTTTGAACAGGCTCTTATATGTCGCATGGGGGTACCCGCATGAAATTAAGAAAGCCCTTTCATACCATCCGTCAGAAGCTCACGCTGCTTCTCCTTGCAGCTACGATCCTTCCGATTTTGTTCTCGATGATCATTACCTACCAAGCGACAACAAGGTCGTTGACGGAGGACGCCATCGCCAGCAATACCCGGCTGCTTTCCTTAGGGAAGACCAATGTCGCGAACTATATGAATAATATTAATCAGAAATCTCTCGCCGTCTATAACTCGATGAATACGCCGCGCTCGCTTTACTATATTTTGGAGCATGGGATGGAGGACGAGGTGTTCCCCAACGATTTGACCGACGTCATCCGCAACCGCAATTTGCTCAAGGATCATTTATATAACATCTATCAAAGCGTCAGCGAGTTTCATAAGGTCCGCCTCTATGTCGTCAAGCAAAACGCGACTTACCTGCTTTGGAAGGACGACCTGAAGGTCGGACAGCATGCCGAGGCGATCGAGCTGACTGCGCCAAAGGCTTACATCGAGCCTTCGCATCCGAGCCATAATTACGGGCTGGAGCTGAATACCGGCGCGCCTGAAGAAATCGTGTTCACCTTGCACCGCCCGATCTTCAAGGCGCCTAGCGACGAGCAGCTTGCCGAGCTGTCCATCGATGTCAGGCTGAACGTGCTGAAGGAGCTGAACCGTCAGCTGTACGACGCGGAGCATGAAAGCTTCTATATTGCGGATACGTCGAGCGGCCTCATTCTATCCGAGCAATCGGACGGCTCAAGCAGCGGAGCGCCGGGCGATGAGCTGATGCAGGCTGTGCTCACCTCCGGCTCGGACAGCGGTTATATGGATTGGCAGGAGGACGGATTTGACGGCATTGTGTTTTACGAGAGGGTCAAGACCAGCTTCATGGATTGGTATTTGATCAAGCAGACGCCCTATAAGCATCTGTACACCTCCGCCGACCGGATCGCGCGTCTGAACATGGTTGTCGGGGCCGCTTTTCTGGCGGTTGTCGTAATCGCGACGCTCATTATTTCAATCCGTATTACCAAGCCGCTGCTAAGGCTGATCGGCTATGTGAACAAGATCGAAACCGGCAATTTGAACGTGTCGATCGACGTGGAAAGCAACGATGAGATCGGCCTTCTCGCGAAGCGCTTCCGCTCCATGATGGCGAGGATCAATCATCTCATTATGACCGAATACCGGCTCGAAATCGTTAGCAAGACGAACGAGCTCAAAGCGCTGCAGGCGCAGATTAACCCGCATTTCCTGTACAACGCGCTGCAATCGATTGGGACGGTTTCTTTGCAAAACGGCGATTTCAAGGCGTATTCTCTTATCGCGTCCTTAGGACGCATGATGCGCTACCAGATGAATACATCGGACGGGTGCGTGGAGCTGAGCCGGGAGCTGGATTACGCCAGCGCCTATCTGGACCTTCAGAAGCAGCGCTTCGATACGGCGCTTGATGTGGAGTGGAGAATTGAAGAAGAAAGCAAGTCGATTCTCGTTCCCAAAATGCTTCTACAGCCCCTGCTTGAAAATTTCTTCAAGCATGGCTTCAACCCGTCGGGAGCGCCTACGCGATTAATCGTGTTCAGCCAGGTGGAGGAGGAACCGGCAAGACTCGTGCTCGGAGTCAGCGACAACGGCACCGGCATCACCGAAGATCGGCTGGAGGAGCTGCAGCAGCTGCTCGATCAGCCATTAACGTCCATCGGCGATGAAGCCGCGTCGGAGGAAGGCCGCGGCATCGGCCTTCGCAACGTGCTCGCCAGAGTCCGCCTGCAGCACAGCCCGGACGCTTCGATGCAGCTTGCCCGCACGGAGGAAGGCGGGTTTAGAGTGAGTGTTATTATCCCTATAGAACCGAAAGAGGAGGCCATCCCCGATGAAAGCCTTGATCATTGATGACGAGAAGCATGTGCGCGACGCGGTTCGGCTGCTCGTAGACTGGACGCGGTTCGGCGTCACATCGATTCACGAGGCCAAGGACGGCGAAGAAGGAATCGAGCTGATCAAGGCTCATCGCCCAGAGCTGATCTTCACCGACATGATGATGCCGAATGTGGACGGCGCCGGGGTTATGGAATGGGCGGCCCAGCATGCGCCGGCAAGCAAGCTCATCGTGATCAGCGGCCATGACGATTTCAAGCTCGTACGGAATGCGATAACGTATGGGTCGATCGATTATATTTTGAAGCCGATTGAGCCGGCCCAGCTGAACGCCGCTATTAGCAAAGCGACGGAGGAATTGCGGCTGGAGGAGCAGGAGAAGAACCGGAGCCGTACTCTTGCGATGGAATTGAACCGATTGAAGCCGATGTACGTGGAGCAGTTCTTCTGCTCCGTATTGAACGAGCCGGGGGTTCATGCCGTCATGTCCGATGCGATCAGGCGCGAGCTTAAGCTTCCATCGCCTGTGCGGAATGCCCGTGTCGCCGTTGTCAGCCTCGAGCTGTCATCGCCCGTGATCCGCGATAAGTTCGCGGCTTCGGGCCCGGACTTGATGTTTTTTGCGCTTACGAATATTTGCAATGAAATATTAGCCGAGCGCGGCGCCGGCTACGCGTTCCGCTATTGGGGCAAGGAGCAGGAGCTTGTTATTGTGTTCTGGGAGGAGGGCGAGCAAGCTCCGGATACGCTTGCGGCCATCAATGCGGCGATCGCGGCCACGCTGAAGACGCGCTTTGTATTTGGCTTAAGCGCTTCCGCCCCCTTTCCCGCTTCCGCCTCGCTTGCTTACGAGGAGGCCAAGCAGGCTCTTCTGCGGCGCAATGTGCTCGCTCCAGCGGCAGATTATGTTGCACTCGACGAGGCTCCGGCCAAACCGGCTAACACTCTCCTCTCCTTCCATGAATTCGAGGAGCAGATCCGGTTTGCCGTGCAGGGCGGCAGCAGGGACCATATCGAGCGAGCGCTTCATTCATGGTTTGCGCATATCGAGAGAAGCGGATTCATTTCCTTCGAGCAGCTAACGCTCTGGCAAAGCCATTTCGAGCTGTCGAAGACGCTGTGGGAGTATCGGGAAGCGCAAGCCGGCGGCCAGGAGGAATCCGAGCCCCATCCTTCCGATGAGCCGCGATTAAGACAGACCTTCCGCATCCCGGTGACGCCGGAGGGCCGATTCGATTTCGAGGCCTGGAAATCTGCCGTAGTCGAGGAGACGAAGGCAGTCGCGGGACGCATCGCGAGCAGAGACAAGGAGCGCGGCGTCATCCGCGAGATCGCGAAATTTCTGGAGCAGCGGGCCAGCGAGGATATTACGCTTCAGGATGTGGCGAACCATTTTTATTTGAGCAGGGAATATATTTCGCGGAAATTCAAGCAAGAGATGAAGGAGAACATTTCCGATTATATTGCGGGCATCCGCATGAACCGGGCGAAGGAGCTGCTCGGCAACCGGGGGCTGAAAATTTCGCAGATCGCGGAGCAGGTCGGCTTCCAGGACGAGAAGTATTTCAGCAAAGTTTTCAAAAAATGGACCGGCTGCACGCCGAACGATTACCGCAAGGCTCATTACGGCGAGTGAGACGGCGCTTCTGGCCTCATTCTTTTCGGCGCTTGACGGCCGTTAAGTCGGTGTGAGCGACCTAGTGCGCCGAAATAAGCTGCTTGACGGCCATCAAGTCGGTGAGACCGGCTTATTATGCCGAACTCGGCTGCTTAACGGTCGCCAGAAACGATTACAAAAGACAGCCCCGCATGACTAAGCGGTATCGCTTGGTCTGCGGGGCTGTTTGACTTCCTATTTGGTGTACAGCAATTCGTGTGATTACAGCTTACTGCCGCTCGTTACTCTTACTGATCAGCCCTTCAGCTCCGCCGTTGTGTTGACGAGCATCGGGAGCATTTTCTCCCCGCTCACCATCGGCGAATTGCACATAATGCAGGTCGGCACTTGCTCGAATGAGAAGTTGTCCCTCATCCAGCTGTTGCAGCCCTCGGTTTCGCATGTCCATATCTTCGTGTTCTCAAGCGGGATTTCTTCTGGCGGTTTTTTACGATTGTACATGGCCATCCTCCTTCTATCAGCGCAGGACTATGCCGGAATACACGGCCTGCCTCCGCCTCGCAGATATGTGCTCTTATGAGCTCCCGGTTGTCCATGGGAACAAAAGCCATGACAAAACGGAAAACTGCCTCTAACGCTACTCGTTAGCGGGCAGTTTTCGTCTATGCGGCTCTGTTACCACGAGATAACAGGGAATTTGTTATTAAATTTCCATCATTGTACCATGTTCACCGATATAAGGCAAACGACTGCCGGCACCGCGGCTAACTCCTCGTACATAATATGCGGGACGTCTGAACGATAGAACATGCGCATGGAATTGGCGCTTACAGGGGAAAGTTTGACGTAGGGGGTGAGCAAATGGACACGCATGAGTTTGTCGAGAAGGTCAAAGAAACCCAAAAAAAGCAGGAGCATAACAGACGGATGTCCGGGAATGGCGTCCCAAGCGCACCGCTGCCGAACAAGCAGCACAGCACAAACAAATAACGTAAATGGCATGAAAAAAGCAGAGACCGCGCCGTAATCGATACGGGGCTGGCCTCTGCTCTTCTTTTGGCTTAGGCACTTCAAATGGTTGTTTAAACGGCGTTCTGTTCCTTCAAAATAGAAAGCAGTTGAAAAATCTGCCCCCTGTGATGAGATTCGTGCTCGATGAGATGATAAATGACCCACTCCGGCGTTACGTCATAAGGAGCTAGCTTTCTTGGGGTCCGCCAGTCCTCTACATCCATGGCGCGAAAATGAAACAGCAATTCCTCGCGCACCGCATGCAACCGATGCAAATGTTCATGCAAGTCCTCGCCAACAATAGAAATTAACGTATCGTCCGGATTGCGGTCCTCTTGCGGAAATAAAGCGCGGATCTTCGGATCCCACTCTCCCCTTAGGACTTCTTCGTAAAGCCAGTCCGCTTCAATCAAAGCGATATGATAAAGCAGCGTTCCGACGGAATGCGCATGGCCGGTCTGTTTGGCATCAAGCTGCTGCCGGCTCAGCCCTGTTAATTTTTCCAAGAGGGTTCGCCTAACATCTTCCAACCCCCATATCCACCTTCCAATCTCCGGTTCAAAACCCGGCAGCGGCAAAACCGTAAGCTTTTTCCTCTTCATCCATCTGCTCCTCAGCCTTATAGATTAGGACTTCCGTTTTGCTTTGGATTTCGGCTTTACAGCTTCTGCCTTTTCCGTTTGCGCTGCTTCCGACGCTGCAGCTACGGCCGGCATCGGAACTCTCGGATACATCTTGGAGAGCAGGTAAGTCTGTGCTATCATAAACAAGCCGCCTGTCACCCAGTACAGCGATATCGCTGCGGGTGCCCACAAGGCGAACAAGCCCATCATGATAGGGGAAAGATAGCCGAGAAACGCCATCTGCTTCATTTGCGCGGAATCGACGCCCCGCTGCGACACTTTGAACTGAATGAAATAGACGAAGGCAGCAACTATTGGCAGCACGACATCCGGCTCGCCCAGCTTGAACCACAGAAACGCATGTGTGGACATCTCCGGTGTCATCCGAATCGCGTAATACAGCCCCGACAAGATCGGAAGCTGGATTAACATCGGCAGACAGCCGATCGCAAGCGGGTTGAAGCTGTGCTTCTGGTAAAGCGCCAGCATTTCCTGCTGTTTTTCCGCTAAGCTGTCCGAGTCCTTTTTATCTTTATATTTTTCCTCCAGAGCCTTCAGCTCCGGCTGCATAACCGCCATCTTCTCTCTCATGCTCTTCTGCGATTTATGCTGTCTCAGCATGAGCGGGAACAAAATGAGCCGGATCAGAATCGTAATCGCTATGACGGCAAAGCCGTAGTTGTCGTTCAATATGCCGGCGAACCAGCTGATCAGCTCGGATAAAGGATAAATGACATAGTGATTAAAAAAGCCGGGCGTATCCTCGGATATCGTGCCCGAAGCTGAGCCGCAGCCGGGAAGTATCAGCAAGCTTAGAGCGGCAATGGCAATGAGTAAAGGTCTAATCCCGTTCTTCTTGCGGGAAGGATGATGAATTTGCGTTGGCATAGTAAGCCTCCTCGTTGGTTTGGTTTGCTCTTCTCCAACGAGGCAGCACAATCGGATTCGTTATCCTCATCCGGGGCTTCCTTCCGCTTCACGAACCGGACGAGACGTTTTCGTATCGTCAGCGCGATTTCGACGCTTGATCTTTCATTAACAGGCAGAAGCCCGGTTTCTTGCGGTCTGAACCGGTCCAGCTCGCCGCTCCCATGCAGGTTCATCGTATAGATCCCTGCCGCCGCGCAGATCCAGCCGATCGACAGCAGATAAGGCAGCCATTCGTGCAGCTCCAGCTCGAACAAATTCCATCCCCCCTTTCATGACTTAGTAATACGGGCGTAAACTGGATATAGTAACAATAATTAACGACAACAAGAGAGGACGCCATGCGAAAGACAATTTTTCTTAAAATGTTTTATACCCTGCTAATCGCAGTTGTCGCGGTCGTCACGCTTCCCGGGTTGCCGTTCGGAGGCTCTAAGGATACGGCTCCTCAGCAGGCTTCCGCTTCAGCAGCCGATTCCTCTCCGAATACCGGCGAGAAAGGGACCATCGTGATGGGCACTTCGCCCGATTATCCGCCCTACGAGAATGTAGACGCCAAAAGTAACGGCGAAATCGTCGGTATGGATATCGACATCGCCAAAGCCATTGCCGCGAAGCTTGGCTACAAGCTGGAATTCGCGCCGATGGATTTCAACGGCTTAATCGCAGCTCTTCAGACGAAGCGCGTCGATTTCGTCATGTCCGCGATGTCGGTAACGGAAGAACGCAAACAGAACGTTGACTTCTCGTCTACCTATTATGTAGCCCGCAATACCATCGTGTCTAGGGAAAGTGAACCCATTGACAATATCGAAGAACTTTCGGGCAAAATTGTCGGCACGCAGCTAGGCTCTACCCAAGATGAATTCGCGGAGACGCTCGAAGGCGTGGAGCTGAAAAAGCTGAACCGAATCCCGGACCTCATTCAAGAGCTAAAGACGGGACGAATTAATGCGGCTATCGTGGAAGATGCCGTTGCGGTCGAGATGGTCGCTTCCAATCCGGACCTGAAAGTCAGCTACCTGCCTGCGGGCAGCTCAGAGGACGGATACGCGATCGCCTTTCCGAAAGACTCCGAGCTCCTCGCTTCCTTCAATGAAGCGCTGGAGGAGATGAAGGCGAACGGACAGCTTGAAGAAATTACGAAGAAGTGGTTCGCTTCGGAAGATGCTTCGGAGGAAACAGCCGCCGATAAAGGAACCATCGTAATGGGCACTTCACCCGACTATCCGCCTTATGAAAATGTCGACGCCAAAAACAACGGCGAAATTGTCGGCATGGACATTGACATTGCAAAATCCATTGCCGCCGAGCTCGGCTATAAGCTGGAGATCGCGCCGATGGATTTCAACGGCTTGATCGCCGCTCTTCAGACGAACCGCGTCGATTTCGTCATGTCCGCAATGTCGGTAACGGAAGAGCGCAAACAGAACGTCGATTTTTCGTCTACCTATTATGTAGCCCGTAACACCATCGTGTCTAGGGAAAGCGAGCCGATCAACACCATCGAGGAGCTAGCCGGAAAAATTGTAGGCACGCAGCTCGGCTCAACCCAGGATGAATTCGCGGAGACGCTTGAAGGTTTGGAGCTGAAAAAGCTGAACCGCATCCCCGACCTGATTCAAGAGCTGAAGACGGGACGCGTCAATGCGGTCATCGTCGAAGATGCCGTTGCGGTCGAGATGGTCGCTTCCAATCCGGACCTGAAGGTCAGCTATCTGCCGGCAGGCAGCTCGGAGGACGGATACGCGATCGCCTTCCCGAAAGGCTCCGAGCTTGTCGCTCCATTCAATGAAGTGCTGGAGAAGATGAAAGCGAGCGGACAGATCGAGGAGATTACGGAGAAATGGTTCGCGACGGAAGAGACAACGAAGGATAAACCGTTCCTGAACCTGAACTTTGGCATTTTGAAAGGGTATGTTCCTTATATTTTGAAGGGCATATACGTCACGCTGCTGTTTACGCTTGTATCCGCGGCATTCGGCTTTATTCTCGGAACGATCCTATCTTTATTCAAAATATCCGGCATCAAGCCGCTCGAATGGTTCGCGACCGCCTATACGTCGGTATTCCGCGGAACGCCGCTTTTGCTGCAGCTGTTCCTCATTTACTACGCGACACCGCAAGTATTCGATTACGACATTTCGCCGCTGATGGCCGCCGGCCTCGCCTTCGGCCTAAACTCCGCAGCTTACCTGTCGGAGACGATCCGCGGCGGCATTATGGCCGTCGACAAAGGGCAGCGCGAAGCCGCTGAAGCGCTTGGCATCCCTTATTGGACGATGATGTTCCGCATTATTCTTCCGCAGGCGGTTCGCACCATATTGCCAGCGCTCGTGAACGAATGCGTCGCGCTGCTGAAGGAATCGTCGCTCGTATCGGTCATCGGCGTTATGGATATTATGCGGCGGGCCAACGTCGTGCAGGCTACCGAATTCCGCGCGCTCGAAGCGCTGCTGTTCGCGGGTCTGATCTACTACGTGCTTGTGCTTATCCTGACATCGTTCGCCCGTCTGCTGGAAAGGAGGCTGCGCCGCAGTGATTAACGTAACCGAATTAACGAAAACCTACGGCAAAAACCAGGTATTGAAAGGAATCACCACGACCGTACGCCAAGGAGAAGTCGTCGCCCTGATCGGACCGTCCGGCTCCGGGAAGTCTACCTTCCTGCGCTGTCTCAATTTGCTCGAGAAGCCGACCTCCGGCATCATTACGATTGACGATGTCGAGCTGACCAGCCGCCATACGAATATCGCGGCCGTTCGCCAGCGCATCGGCATGGTGTTCCAGCATTTTCACCTGTTCCCGCATATGACGGTGATGGACAATATCACCTTCGCTCCGCGCAAAGTGAAGGGCCTCTCTGCGGATGCCGCTCGGGAGAAAGCGCTGGCGCTGCTGGACCGCGTCGGTCTCGCGGACAAAGCGGACAGCTACCCGTCCCGCCTCTCCGGCGGCCAGAAGCAGCGCGTGGCCATCGCCCGCAGCTTGGCGATGGAGCCCGACATCATGCTGTTCGACGAGCCGACGTCCGCGCTTGACCCCGAAATGGTCAAAGAGGTGCTGGCCGTCATTCAAGGACTCGCGAGCTCGGGCATGACGATGCTGATCGTCACGCATGAGATGAAATTCGCGCGCGAGGCGGCGGATACGATTTATTTTATGGACAATGGCAAGCTGGTGGAGCAGACGCCTCCGGCGCAGTTCTTCGAAAGCCCGCAAAGCGAACGCGCGCAGCGCTTCCTGGAGCAGGTGCTGTAGAGCAGCAGCAAAGAACCGATCCGGACCGGTATGGTCATGGATCGGTTCTTTTTTGTAATCCCTCAACGTAGAAAATAGCGACATTTATGCACCTATTCGGACTAACTTTTGCGCCGTACGATGAAATTGCGCCAAAAGTGCACCTATTCGGGTGCTGCCTTCCTTTTTTGAGGTCAGCAAGGATGAATAGGTGCATTTTTGTCTCTATTCCCGTTGAATCCGCTCATTTCCGGTAAAACAGGTGTACTTTTGTCCTTAATGCCAAAAAATGAAAAGGCATGCTGGGGGGAGAGACGGGTGGTCCCCGGCCCGGCCAATTGGCTTGCGGATTAAGGTCTTATTAAAGCGTTATACCGGTCGAACGCGGCCTGCTGGATGCGAATCGCCTCCTCGATGTTCAGCGCTTCGAGCTGATCCAGATAGGCGCCGAACGCTTCGATCGGCTCGATGCCGAGGATGAACTTGAGCGACATCTCGTCAACGTACGTGGAGACCTCCTGCATGATCGCGGAGTAGTCCGTGTTCTCCTGCTCCGTGCGGGGCGCCATCGGGAGCGTGTGCAGCGCCGCGTCCGTATCCGTCCACAGCCGGACGGCCTCCTTCTGCTCGGGCATCGCATAATATTGCTCCATATACCGGACGTCCTGCACGAACGGGCCGAAATAGCTGGCGCGCGTGTACATCGCGAGCGCTTGGGAGGGCGCCAGCTTATCCGGGTTTTTCAAGATCAAATCCGTATAAGCGGGATATCCGTCCTTCAGCTCGTAGCTGACGCCTTCAATGCCGAAGTTGAACAGCATATGCCCTTCCGGCCCGTACCCGTAATCCAGCATGCGCACGGCCTCTTCGACGTTCGCGCTTTTCGCCGAGATGGCGACGCCGCTGGAGCCGATGAGCGGGGTAAGCTGGCCGAACTTCGGCCGCTCTCCCTTGTGCAGCACGGGATAAGGAGCTGGAGCTAGCCGAGCCTCGGGATCGCGCTCCTGCATAACCGGCAGCCAAGTGCCGATGCCGGCGCCGGCGTTCCAGATGCTCGCGCCGCTCCGTCCGGTAATCATGCTCATATCCTGCGTTTCGGCATCGACCGAAGCGATATTCCGGTCGAGCAGCCCCTCCGCGTACCAGCCGCGCATCAGCTCCAAAAAGTCTTTATACCCGGGCTCCGCAGGGCCGTACCGGACCTTCCCTTCATCCAGATAAAACCCTTTCTTGATGCCGAACGCCCCGACGAAGGCGCCCCCTTCCACGCCGAACAACGGATTCGGCAGGCCGAGGAACGTTAGCGGCGCCTCGACGCCTTTCTTCTCCTTGAACGCCCGCAGCGTCTTCTCCCAATCCTCGATCGTCACCGGTACGGGCAGTCCCAGCTCGTCCAGCCAGTCTTTGCGGATGATCGGCCCCTGATAGGTGCGAAGCTTGTCATCCGCCTGCACGAACGGAAATTGATAATAGCTGCCGTCCGCCGTCTTCATGAGCATGTCGATTTCCGGATGCTCCTCCAGGTAGCGCTTCAAGTTCGGCGCATATTTATCGATTGCCTCGTTGAGCCTCAGGATAACGCCGTCCTTAATCGCCTTCTCCGGACCTCCTGGGAACTTGTTCCACTCGTATTCGATCATGTCGGGCAGATCGCCCGAAGCGAGCATCACATTGATCGCTTCCATCGCCTGATTCGCGGGCGGCTGAATAAAGGTTAAGTTCACCCCTGTGCGGCGCTGCCACTCCTGAAAGAACGGCACATCCTCGAACTTCGGCTTCACGCTCGCGGCATTCCCATTCAGCTCCGCCCAATACACAAGATGCGATCCTTCCGCCCCGTTCTCATCGGCGTCCTCTTGGGCCGTCCGGTTGTTTCCGTTCCCTTCGCAGCCCGCCAGACCAGCCGTCACTAGCAGCAGCAGCGCAAGGGCGCTTATGGCCGTCCTCCATTTTCCCATTCCCGGATCCGCTCCTTCCCGTCAGCCGATTTCCTTGAATTTGCCCGGCGTGATGCCCTCGTATTTTTTGAACACCCTTATAAACGTTGCCGCATCATTATACCCGACCATTCTCGAAATTTCGGAGATGGATTCGTTTTTCGTCCGAATCAGCTCCTTCGCCTGCCCGATCCGGAATTTGTGGATGCAGTCCAGCAAGCCTTCGCCTGTCTGGTTTTTGAACAGCTTCGAGAGGTAGCTGCCCTTCAGATCGAACCTTTCCCCGATCGCGTTGACGTTCAAGTTCGGATCGCCGTAATTATCCTCGATGTAGCGGGTCACTTTCGCAACAAGATCGCGCAGCGACAGCTCGCGGTCCTGCGATACGTTGGCGGAACGCTTCTCCCCGGCCGCCCGGCATACTTCCCGGAGCAGAGCCTGCAGCTCCTGCTGCATTTCCTGAATCGTGTCGCAGGCCATAATGCTCTCCATCCATTGCGTGTTCGCGCCAATCAAGCCGCCGTCTTTATCGCCCAGCTCGTTCATCGCTTTGATCATCGTGGCAACCAGGTTAAAGATGAGACATTTCGCCAGCGTCAGCGACATGAGCGGCTTGCCGAAATTGCGGTCCGTAATCTCATTCATATAAGCGGAAGCCTGCGCGTAATCGCCTGCCTTAATAAAGTTAATCAGCTGCTGCTCCATCTGCAGCGGGTAGTAATAATCCGATTGCCCTTCACCCTCGCGCGCGATTTCTTCATAGGAGATAATGCCTTTTTTGCCCAGCACCATCTTGTACTCCATCGCGTCAACCGCTTCCTGATAAGCTTCGGCGATGCCCGGCCAGGACAGATGCTTGCCGCTTAAGG
The DNA here is from genome assembly GCF_003583765.1 of Paenibacillus nanensis. GTDB lineage: Bacteria > Bacillota > Bacilli > Paenibacillales > Paenibacillaceae > Pristimantibacillus > Pristimantibacillus nanensis. The sequence continues at coordinate 63,054 of NZ_QXQA01000011.1, read as the reverse complement.
AGACGGTCAGCTCCATATCGTACCTCTTAAGGAAGTCTTGCGCCTCGGAAGCGATCCCGCGCAAATCCGCGTTCACGTCCGGAGCCCCCGTATTCAGGTTCACCAGACAGACCATCATATCGTCGGATTCGGCCACATAGCCGATATGGCTACGCTTCCGGGCCAGCTCCTCGACCACGTTCGAGATAATGAACTGCAGCAGCTTCCGGCGCTCGTTGACGTCGATACCCGGCAGCTTCTCGTACAAGCAGTCCTCGTTCTCCAGCATAAACAAAATAACGGCAAACTCGTTCGACTGCAGCTCCATTTGGTAGGACTTGAACGATTCCTCGTAGGGAACGAGCGCATCCAGCTTCCCTTTGAGCAGCCGGCCCATCATATTGGAACGAAGCACGTGCTGATGCTTCTGCAGCTGAAGCATGACCTCGTCCTTTTCGTTTCGCGTATGGAGAACCGCCTGCCGGATGAGGCTCAGCTCGTTCCAATCCGCCCGCTCTTGCGGCGTAATCTTGTCCGCCAGCGTATTAACCAGCTCCTGAATCGGCGAATAGTTGCGGCGCAGGAAGAACAGGGTCAGCACCCCGGCGCTGACTAGGCTGATCAGGATGCTGATGAACGTAAAGCTTCTGACATATTCCGCTTTCTCCCAATAGACGCCGCTCGGAATAATGATGGCATACTTCAAATCGGACACGGCGGACGGAATATAAAACAGCTCGGAATCGCCTACCTTGCTTTTGTCCAGATTGACATGGCGTCCGTTCATAAACGGCTTCAGCTCGGCGTTCTCCTCCGGATCGGCGGACCGGTTCGACAGCAAAACTTCGCTCTCCTCGTTCAGGATCAGCAGCTGCCCGCCGCTTAACCCCGAGATGCTTTCGATCGCGTTCTGGAATCGTGAAGCATCCGCCATCACAACGACCGTTCCGGTGTCTTGGCCCTCCAGATCCTTCGGCAGCCGCGTCAAATAGACGATGGAGCTCCTCGTGCCGCCTCCGTCCAGATGGGGCCAGACAATGAACCGGTTCGTCTCCGTCCCCTTCAAAGCTTCCTTCCATTCCTCATAATCCATCGAGCCCGTCGCGTGAATCGTTTGGAACGCCGTTGCCGAATCCCGGATATTGCCGGGGCGGATGACCGAGTCCTCCTGATTCCAGTACACATAAAATTCGTCGATCGAGCCGTAGGATGTTTTGTACAGCCGGAATTCCTTCGCAAGCCGATAGGCGGTAAACGGCGCTTCCTTGGCCGATCCGCCCGTGTACATCAACGACTGCAGCTGCGTATTCCACGTAATCTCCATATTCAATCGTTTCATGAGATCGACCTGATTGTCGATTGTATAGCGCATTTGCTTCAAGAGCGAGTCGTTCGCCCGGTGGATCTCGCTCGTCAAAGCGTGACTGGCCTGCGAATAAATAATCAAGCTGATGATGATGGGAATGATCAGCACGGCGCTGTACGAGATCAGCCAGGTTACGACGACGCTTTTTCTCTTTTGCCAAAGGTACCGCATGTTCAGCATGTTCATCACCCGCATGTAGGAAGTATCCGTTAGACCCCTATTATACCTACCGGGCTCCCCGTTACGATATGGATAATTCCTGCAATCGCATTGACAAAAAGTCCAAACCCTTGCGCGGCGCAGGTTTTGGCGGGCTTGCCAAAGAACCCGGCAAGCTTGCTTATCCGGGTTCTAGAGCGCGCGGCGAGCCGAAACGAACGACGCCTGCACTTCAGAATATGCGGGTTTTCCAGCCGTTGCGCTTCGCATAGGCTTCCGCGAAAAAGTAGTCGCCGTAGATGAGCGAGACGTTCACATTCTGACCGGCCGGCTTATGGCCGGTCCCCTGTATCAATATCGCTTCATGCCGCGGATCGCCCCATGTGCCGTAGCTGCGGTAAAGCGACTGCAGGATGCCGGAAGCCGCCGCCTCGTAGGCGCGTCCCTCATGCTCCGGCAGCAGCGCCGCCAGCTCGAGCAGGCCGGAGGCGGCGATTGCGCCGGCCGAGGTGTCGCGCGGCTCGCCGGAGCGGTCCGCTCGCGTGCGGAAATCCCAATGCGGCACGCGGTCCTCCGGCAGGTGGGCGAGGAAGAAATGAGCGACGCGCTGCGACGCTCTCAAATAGTTGGTCTCGCCGGTGAACCGGTGCGTGTTGGCGAGGCCGTACAGCGCCCATGCCGCGCCGCGGCTCCAGGCGGAATCTGGCGCTTCGCCTTGCCCGCCGATCGCCTCGATTCTCTCGCCGGTCTCGGGATCGAACGACACGATATGATTCACCGAGCCGTCCTCGCGGACGAAGTGCTCCAGAATGGTGTCGGCATGCTGCCGCGCAACCTTCGCGAACCTCGGATCGCCGGACTCCTCCGATGCCCAGAACAGCAGCGACAGATTCATCGCCGTATCGATAATCGACCAGCCGACATGGCTGCCGTTCCATGCCCGGATGAACCGGCCGTTGCCGTTGAACCGCCCCGCCAGAAAGTTCGCCGCCGCAAGCCCTCTGCGGCGCGCGTTCTCGTCGCCGGTCAGCTTATACTTAAAGACGGCTGTCGGCAGGAAATGAAAGCCCACGTCATGGTCGAAGCTGTTCGGCTGCAGAAAGGCCGCCTCCAGCCGCGCGTCCCAGCCCCATGCGGCGTCCTTGAACCGCGAGTCGCCGGTCATCTCATAGCTAAGCCACAATAGACCCGGCCAGAAGCCCGACGTCCACCAGTCGATGCGCGTATCGTCGTAAATGCCGTCCTCGCCCGCGACGTGGGGCGTTTTCGCTCCGATCTTATCCAGCATGTCGTACGCCTTGGCGGCGATTTGTTTCCAGACGTATTCGTCCGCCGCCGTATTAGCTGCGTTCATCTTCATCCTTCCTTCCCCCATCCATCTGATTAACCCTTGAGCGAGCCGACCATGACGCCTTTGACGAAATAGCGCTGCACGAACGGGTACACGCACAGAATCGGCACGGTCGCAACCATGATAGTCGCGTATTTGATCGTCTCGCCGATCTGGAACCGGTCGCCTGCCGAAGCGCCCGCGGACATGCTGTCGGTCGAGTTGGCGATCAGAATTTCGCGCAGCACCAGCTGCAGCGGAAACAGCTCGCGGCTTTTGATGAAGACCGACGCGTAGAACCAGCCGTTCCACTTGTCGACCGCGTAGTACAGAATCATGACGGCGATAACCGGCATCGAAAGCGGGATGATGATCCGGAACAGAATCGTGAAATGGTTCGCCCCGTCAATCTTCGCCGATTCTTCGAGACTGTCCGGAATGCCCATAAATGCCGTCCTCATAATAATCAAATTAAAGGTGCTGACGGCGAACGGCAGGATGGTTGACCATAACGAATCGAGCAGGCCGACCCCTTTGACGACGAGATACAGTGGAATAAGACCGCCTCCGAAAAACATCGTAAACACGATCAGGAACATAAAGACGTTGTTCAACATGACGTTTTTGCGGGACAGCACATACGCGCCGAGCGCCGTCATGAACAGATTGACCATAACGCCGAACACGACGATAAACAGCGTGTTTTTATAACCGATGGCGATGCCCGGATTCGCCAGCACGCTTTTGTACGCTTCGAGACTGAAGCCTAAAGGCTTCCACAGGATGCCTTTGTTCACGATGAGCTGTCCGGCGTCGCTGAAGGAGGCGAACAGCACGTACAGCAGCGGATAAAGCGTCACGATCACAAGCAGAATGAGCAGCGTGTAGATGACGAACAGAACCGCCTTGTCGGCAAAATCCGTTTTTGTTTTGGCATGCATGACGTTCACCTCACCATAAGCTGTTTTTGCTGACCCTGCGGCTAATGTAGTTCGCCGTAATCAGCAGCGCGAGATTAATGACGGAATTGAACAGGCCGACCGCGGCGCTGTAGCTCCAGCCGAACTCCAGAAGGCCCTTCCGGTAGACGAAGGAGGAGATCACATCCGCCGTCTCGTACGTAACCGGGTTGTACAGCAAAATAATCTTTTCGAACCCGACGTTGAGCATATTGCCGATCCGCAAAATAAGCATAATGGCGATCGTCGGCATGATGCCGGGCAGCGTAATGTAGAACATCTGCTTGAGCCGCCCCGCGCCGTCCATGCGCGCCGCCTCGTACTGCTCCTGGTCGATGCTCATCAGCGCGGCGATATAGATAATCGACTCCCAGCCGATCCGCTGCCAGATCTCGGATAAAATATAGATAGGCCGGAACAGCTCGGGCTTCTGCAGCATCGCCTGTCCGTCATACCCCATGGAGACAAACAATCTATTAATTAAACCGTCCGCGTTCGTGAAGTCGGTAATGATTCCGCAAATAACGACCAGCGAGATGAAATACGGCATGTACGTAATGGTCTGCACGACCCGCTTGAACATCTTGTGGCGCACTTCGTTAATCAGCAAAGCCAAGATGATCGGCGCGGGAAATTCGAAAATAAGCGAGTTCAAGCTGATTAAGAGCGTATTGGACAAAATTCGTTCAAAATAGTAGCTGTTGAAAAAATCGGCGAAATGCTTCAGGCCGACCCAATCGCTCCCCAAAATGCCTTTGATGGGGGCGTAATTTTTGAAGGCGATAACCGCCCCGTACATTGGCGCATAGTGGAAAATAATATAATAGACCAGCACGGGCACCATCATGAGGTACAAATATTTGTTCATCAAAAAATCGCGGACCAATCGGCTGCCTAACGTTTGGCGCTTGGCGTGCATATCGGGGGTTCACCTCTTTCATAAGGGAGAGGGACTTGCCCTCTCCGCGTTGTTCTAGCGCTTACCGGTTGTTGAAGCGTCCCAGCGCCGCCGTTTGAATTTCGATTGCGCGGTCCAGGTTCAGTGACTTCATTTTTTCCACATAGGATTCGTATTGATCTAGCGGCTCGGTGCCCAAAATGATTTTCAGCATCATTTCGTCCACCAGCGTGTTAATGTCGTTCATAATCGTCGCATACTCCGAGCTTTCCTCCGGCGTAGGCGTAATCGGCGGCAGATTATGCTTTGCCGCGTCCGTGTTTTTCCAGACATTGACCGCTTCCTTCTGCGTATCCAGCGCGAAGAATTGCTCCGCGTACCGTTTGTCCTGAATGAACGGGCCGTTATAGCTGCCCCGGGCGTACATGGAAATCGCCTGCGCCGGCGCCAGATTGTCCGGATTCTTCATCAGCAGATCGGTATACGTCGGATACCCGTCGACCATGTTGTAGCTGACGCCCTCCGTGCCGAAGTTGAAGAACAGACGTCCTTCCTCGCTGTAGCCGTAGTCCAGCATGCGCACGGCCAGCTCGGGATCGGATGCCGCCGTCGTAATCGCCACGGTGCCTTCGGACGCGTAGGCTTGGTTCATTTGGCCGAACTTCGGCTTATCGCCTTTCTTCAATACCGGGTAAGGCGCCGCTACGAGCACCGCGTCCGGATCATTCGCCTCGACAAGCGGCTGCCATTTGCCGATGCCCCCGCCTGCGTTGCCGATCGTCGCGCCTGTCGCGCCCGATGCCATGTTGCTGTCGAGCGCCTTCGTATCCGCCGTCGCCGCGTTTTTGTCGATCAGCCCTTCGGCGTACCAGTCTCTCATCAGCTTCAAATAATCTTTGAAGCCCGGCTCGGCCGGACCGAACTTGATGACACCGTCCTCCTGGTAGAAGCCGCGGTTCACGCCGAACGCGCCGCTGAACGCGCCGTTGCCGGAATCGTTGAAAAATCTCGGCTTGCTGTTGAAGGAAAGCGGAGCCGCCGCGCCTTTTTTCTCCTTGAACGCCCGCAGCATCGTTGTCCATTCGTCGATCGTCTCCGGCACCGGCAAGCCCAGCTCATCCAGCCAGTCCTTGCGCACGATCGGCCCTTGGAAGACGCGAAGATATTCATCGTAACGGATGAACGGGAAGACGTAATAGCTGCCGCTGTCCGTTTTGACCATTTTGTCGATGTCAGGGTTCTCGGCCAAAAACTTTTTCAAATTCGGCGCGTACTTGTCGATCAGGTCGTTCAGCTCGATAATGTAGCCGTCGCTGATCGCCTTCTCCGGGCCGCCGGGGAAATCGCCGATAAAGTTATATTCAATCAGATCCGGCAGGTCGCCGGACGCGAGCAGCATGTTCATCGCTTCCTTCACTTGACCGCTCGGGGGCGCCGTAAACTCTAGATCCACGCCCGTCACCTTCTGCCACTCCTGGAAGAACGGAATGTCCTCATGCGTCGCTTTTACGCCGATCAGGTTGCCGTTGATTTCTCCCCAATACGAAAGCGTCTTGTCCGTGTCGATCGGATACGTCGTCGCTTCGGCCGCTGTCTCTGTGCCTGCGTTCGAAGCTCCGTCATTCGTATTGGCGTTGCCGCCGTTGTTCCCGCCCGTATTGCCCCCTCCGGATGAGCACGCCGTCAGCATTGCGCCGACGAGCGCAATGCTTACAATAGAAGTTACAAGCTTTTTCATTGCACAACCTCCATTAGACTTGGTTTGAGATGCATCTCTCGTCCTTAAGGTTAATGGAGGGGGCGCCGCGGCCGATATGAGCAATACGCAAAAACGGATATTGATTTTGTTCCCTCCGCGTTGACGATTTGTGAAATGGGATTGGCAAAACGGGCGACAAAAATGAAAAAAGCCCGCAGCATCGGGCTTTTTGAGGAGTGTGAACGAATGAGAAGCGAAGAAGAAATGATGGGATCTATTCTCCGGTTTGCGGAGGAAGAGGAAGGAATCCGGGCGGTTATACTGAACGGCTCGCGGGCCAATCCCCTTGTAACGGCCGACCGGTTCCAGGATTACGACGTCGTCTTTTTTGTTACGGATATGCAGCGTTTTATTCAGGACCGAAGCTGGATCGCGCAGCGATTCGGCGAGATCCTAATTATGCAGACGCCGGACGAATGGACGACTTCCGCCGATGAGCCGCGCGACCGATTCGCCTTTCTGATGCTGTTCATGGACGGCAACCGGATTGATCTGACCTTCTCGCCTGCGGAGAAGCTGCCGGGTATGCGGCATGACAGTCTTAGCGTTCTGCTGCTCGATAAGGACGGGCTAGCCGGCGAGCTGCCGCCGCCAAGCATCGAGGATTATCGCACGACGCCGCCCAGCGCGGAGCGCTTCGCCGAATGCTGCAACGAGTTTTGGTGGGTAAGCACCTATATCGCAAAAGGGCTGTGGCGCGGCGAGCTCTATTACGCCAGCTTCCACCTCGAACGTCCCGTGCGGGATATGCTTATCCTTATGCTGAACTGGTACATAGGCGTTCAATCAAGCTTCGAGGCGAACCCCGGCAAGCTTGGCAAATACTATGACCGGCTGCTCCCGCCGGACATGTGGGAGCGGTTCAAAGCGACGTTCCCGGGCAGCAGCCCTGAGCTGATGTGGCGCTCCCTCTTCGTCATGGGTGAGCTGTTCCGCGAGGCGGCCGCAGCCGTCGCGCGGTACTTCGGCTTCGTCTATAACGAGGAGGAGGACCGCAAGGTCACGGCTTATCTCCGGCAAGTTCAAGCTTCGGCGGACTCGCCTCCCGCCTCGTAAGGCGGACGAAGCTCGCGCATCCCGTTCATATACGGCCGCAGCGCCTCCGGAATATGAATCGAGCCGTCCTCCCGCTGATGATTCTCCAGCAGCGGGATAAGAATGCGCGGGCTCGCGACCGCCGTGTTGTTCAGCGTGTGGCAATAACGCAGCGCGCCGTTCTCGTCGCGGTAGCGAATATTCGCGCGGCGCGCCTGGAAGTCATGCAGGTTCGACGACGAATGCGTCTCTCCGTACGCGCCGCGGCTCGGCATCCACGTCTCGATATCGTACTGCTTATACGTCTTCTGCGACATGTCGCCGGTACAGACCGCCATCTGCCGGTAAGGCAGCTCCAGCTTCTGCAGCAGCTCCTCCGCGTTGGCGGTAATCTCCTGCAGAAGAGCCTCCGACAGCTCCGGCTCCGCGCGGCAGATGACGACCTGCTCCACCTTGGCGAATTGATGCACGCGGTACAGGCCGCGAACATCCCGGCCCGCCGAGCCGACCTCGCTGCGGAAGCACATCGAAGCCGCCGCCAGCCGGATCGGCGTCTCCGCCGCTACCACTTCGCCCGCGTAATACATGATGAGCGGCACCTCCGACGTGCCGACCAAATAGCGGTCCTCTTCGTCAATCCGGTATGCTTGATCTCTTCCAAGCGGGAAAAAGCCCGTATGCTTCATGGCTTCCTCCTTCGCCATCAGCGGCACCTCGAGCGGAGTGAAGCCTTTCCCGATCAGCAAATCCAGCGCAAGCTGCTGAACGGCCCGGTGCAGCAGGACGCCCGCTCCCTTCAAGTAGTAATGGCGGCTGCCCGCCGTTTTGACGCCTCTCGGCACATCGATCAGGCCGTGAAGCTCCCCCAGCTCGATATGATCCTTAGCCTGAAATGCGAAGGCCGGCGGCTCGCCTACCCGCTTCAGCTCGATATTGTCTGCGTCCGACGCGCCGACCGGCGTATCCGGCGATACGATATTCGGCACAAGCTCATATAAAGCCGCAAAGCCCGCCTCCGCCGCCCGCAAATCCGTCTCTAACGCTGTAAGCCGCTCGTTCGCCTCTTTCATTTCCGCCTTGAGCGCCTCCGCTTCTTCCACGCGCCGCTGCGCCATCAACCGGCCGATTTCCTCCGACACCCGGTTGCGCCGCTCCCGCAGTTCATCCGTCTCCCGCTTCAGCTTGCGCCTCTCTTGATCCCGCTCCAGCAGCTCATCGACCGACAGCCCGATCTTTTTCCGCTCGGCGGCCGCCTTCACCTCATCCGCATGCTCCCTGATCCATTTCATGTCCAACATCACACCGCGCTCCTTTTCCTTTTTTTGGTTTTAGAAAAATACAAAAAGCGCCCTCATCCCAATGGGACGAGGAGCGCTTCTCTCGCGGTGCCACCCAAATTAACCGGACCTGTGCTACGCGAGGTCCGATCCTCTTTGCTCCGCTGTAACGGGCGGAAATCCCGGTAAACTTAGGGAACGCTGCGCATAACGCGCTTCTCCTTGACGAAAACGCCTCCGAGTTGGATGCTCTTCACTGGCATAATGTCCGTATCGAATTTTTTAGTATTATAGCGCACGGCTTCGCCCGATTCAAGCCCAATCCCGACATGGGGCAATTGGGAAAATAGAGGTTTCGCCCTCGGCGCTTAAGCCTTATAGTTATACCATACCGATATGAAACGGACGGAGGGACGTTCCAAGGATGAATCACATCTCTCATATTCAAGAGCTGACGACGCTGAAAACGATCGCGGAGACCCTTAACCAATCGAACTGCATGTCCGTGATGCTGGACGCGGTGCTGGAGAAGCTGCTGGACGTTACGGGCCTGCATTTCGGCTGGATTTTTCTTATGGATGACAACAACGAATATAAGCTTGAAGCCGACCGCAATCTTCCGCCGGCCCTCCTTCAGAACGACAAAGCGCTGGCGAAATGCGGCTCCTGCTGGTGCGTAGACAAATATTTCGAGAACCGGCTCACGGATGCCGTCAACATCATGAGCTGCAGACGGTTAAGCACGGCCAAAGCCGGAGGCCACGGCGATACCTGCGGCTTCACTCATCACGCGACGGTGCCGCTTCGGATCGGCGAGCGCAAATTCGGGCTGCTCAACGTCGGCTCCGCAGGAAAAGATCATTTCGAAGCCGAGGAGCTGGCCCTGCTGCAAGCCGTCGCTTTGCAGATCGGCGTCGCCGTCGAACGGATGCGGCTGCATCAAGCGGAGCAGCGAAGAGCCGAGCAGTTCGCGAGGCTAGGCGTCTTCAGCAGAGAGCTGCATCAATCCGTCAGCGCGGGTATCGCGCAGGTGCAGCTGGCGGAAATCGCGATCGAGCTGCTCGCCAAACACTTCGACTGGCCCGCAGCGGCATTGCTCGAGCGTACGGGCGGGCGCTATCAAGTACAGGCGATGCATGCCGGCCGCGCCATGATCCGCGATTATATGAAGCTCCCGAAGAACGCGGAATACTCGCTTGACCGTCTGCGCAAAACATCCCGCAGCTTCGAGCTTTCCGCACAGGATATGGCCGGCCTGACCGGGCAATGGTCCTGGCTGTCCGCCTCCGCGCTCGCCGCTCCGATTCAGGCGATGTCCGGTTCGACCGACCGCGTCCTGCTTATTGAAAGATCGCAGCCTTCATTCCTTACGCGCGTTGAGAGCGAGGTGCTTGAAGCCGTAACCGATCATATCGCGTCGGCGATGGAGCATGCCCGGCTTGAGGAGAACCGCCGCGAGCTCGTCCGCATCGAGGAGCGGAACCGTCTCGCCCGCGATCTGCACGATTCGGTCTCGCAAATGCTGTTCTCCATGACGATGACCGCCAAAGGCGCCGAGGCTTTCCTTCGCGGACAGGACTGGGAGGCGGCAAGCGAAGCATTGCAGGATATTACCGGCCTATCCAAAGACGCGCTGAAAGAAATGCGCGCCCTGATCGCGCAGCTTAGGCCGGCCAATCTGGACGGAGGCATAGCGGACGCTCTCCGGGATTACGGGAAGCGGCTAGGCATAAACGTCGTGTTGAAGGTTAACGGGTGCATCCGACAGCTGCCTCCTCCAATCGAAGAGACCCTGTGGCGCATCGGACAAGAGACGGTGAACAATGTCGCGAAGCACGCTGCCGCAGAGCAAGTGGAAATCGCATTTTACGTGCAGGAGAACGAGCTGATTTATGTCGCGAAGGACGATGGCGCGGGCGCGGATTTAGAGGCAGTCTCCTCGGCAGGCGGCAGTCTGGGCTTGTCGATTATGCGCGAGCGCGTCGAGTCGGTAGGCGGCCGTTTGAAATTAACCAGCGCCCCGGGCGAAGGGATGTTAATCGAAGCCGTCCTCCCGCTGGCGCTTCGGAAAGAGGAGGAAGCATAGACCGAGATGACGATACGCATTCTAATTGCCGATGATCATAAAATGGTGCGAAGAGGACTCCAGCTGTTTCTCTCCTCGCAGCCGGACATTCAAATCGTAGGCGAAGCGGCGACCGGACAAGAGGCGCTGGAGCTGGCAGCCGCGCTCCAACCCGACATCGTGCTGATGGATATTCACATGCCCGGCATGAGCGGAATCGAAGCAACGCAGCAGCTAACCGCCTCCCTGCCGAAAGTGAAGGTCATGATCCTCACCTCCTTCACGGATCAGGACCATGCCTTGCCCGCGATTCGCGCTGGGGCGAAGGGGTATCTGCTGAAGGATCTTGAGCCCGAGGAGCTCGTCCAGGCTGTGCGCCGGGTGCATGAGGGAAAGGTCGAGCTGCATCCCGATGTTGCGGGGCAGCTGATGAGCCAATATATGAGCCTCTATCAAGGTAACCCTGGCTCTGCCGATGAGCAGACGGACGATGTGCGTGAGCCGCTCACAAAACGCGAGCTTGAGGTGCTGCGGCTTATCGCAAGCGGCATGAACAACCGCGCCATCGCTGAAGCTCTCGTCATTACCGAAAAGACGGTGAAAACGCATGTTACGCATATTTTAAGCAAGCTGGACCTGGAGGATCGCACGCAGGCTGCGCTTTATGCGGTACGCCACGGGCTGGATAAGGAAGCTTGAGCATATGGCCGCGTTTGTTCGCGGCCTTTTTTTTGGGTGCATACGACTTGTTTAGGCGCTGAAGGATGCTTGGGTCGGAGCTGGTGCAGATTACGATGCGTTCTTTGGTTGTGCGAACCGCGCCATCACTTGAAAAGGAGATATTTGTAGTACGCCGGGAATTCTCTTAGGGTGGAATAAAAATCTCTGGACTCAAAAAAATCGGCATGTGCGGAGTATACTTCGCTTATATCCATTTTTTTAAAGGCCAGCTTTGTTCGGGACACATGAAAATATTGCGTAACGATCATTACGGAGTCTAGCTGTAATTCATCCATCAGCTTGCGCGCGTTTTGGGCGGTCATGTAGGAGTTGTACCCTTTGTTATCCTCGATAATTTTTTCTTCCGGTATTCCTTGATCGATTAAGTAAGCTTTCATAACCTTCGCCTCATCGAAGCCTTCTTTGCCGATACCGCCGCTGACGATGATCAAAGGAAAATAACCCTTGTCATAAAGCTCTGCGGACTTATCCAGCCTCGCTTGCAGCCGCTTGGAAGGCTGTCCGTTTCCTTCCACCTTATTGCCAAGCACAACGGCCGCGTCAACGGGCTTTATTTCATCATTCAGCCCATCGATGGCCACGAGAGCGGTATGAAAGACAAACCAGATGAAAAGACCTGCCGGCACAACAATAACGAATCGCTTCAGGAAAACGTTCAACGAATCACCTGCCCTCGAATATAAAAATGCCCGCGGTTCCGAGCCGCGGGAAGCCAAGCCATTCAATTCAATTCAATTTAATTCCTGCAATTGTGCAGCATTTTTAACCTAGTTCGATCCCATAAGCTTAAATTCATGCATTTGTGCAGGAATTTAAGCTTCCAGCCTCAACTTCGCCTGCCCGTCTAAAAAATTACTGCATATTTGCAAGATTTGTAACATTTATCTTCTCTTAACGCCGAAATTTCTGCATATTTGCAGTATTTCATTGCAGGCAGACGCAAGCTGTTCGCAATTAGACCGACGCTTTGAAGCCTGCTGCGCCGCATGCTCAGCCCTATTCCGTAGTTGAGAACATCAACTGTGAAGAAGAAGCAGCGCCGTGTAGAGCTTGCGCCTACTCCAGCCATTGACTCGGTCCAATGACGCGGAACAGCTTCCCGTCCCCCCTGCCGAGCGCGTCCATAATCCGATTATACGTAAAATCCTTCATCGGCCTAGGCAGCTCGTCCGCCGCGAAATAGCCGCATTCCAAAATTTCGGGCGAGCTCGGCTCCGGCTGCCTGCCGCTGTCGTGATGCGCGCGGAATACAAAGTGGTGCATGTCATAGACCGGATCATAATAAATGCCCGTCAGCTCGTCCGCTTTGACGATAAGCCCCGTCTCCTCGAGCACCTCTCGCTGCGCCGTCTCCTGCGCGGACTCGTTCGCCTCCGCTTTTCCGCCGGGCAAATCCCAATTCAGCTTGCCATAGCTATGCTTCACCAGCAATACGCGCCCATCCGAATCCGTAAGGATTGCCGCCGCCCCAATCCGTTTTTCCGCCATTCCCGCATCCCCTTTACCAGCCAGATTAGCCTACTCTACATGAGACGAGTCCAACTGGAAAAAGGTTACTCCCGCTCTAAAGCGCCGTGACGATGACCTACCCCAGCATGGCAGCCTGGCGCTTATAGTGATCCTCGAGCACCAAGCAAGCCATCGCTTCCACGACAGGCACAATTCTTGGACATATCGACGGGTCGTGCCGCCCGATTGTGCGAATTTCCTGCTCCTCGCCCTTCACGTTCATCGTGCGCTGCGGCAAGGAGATGGACGATGTCGGCTTCACCGCCACGCGGAACACGATTTCCTGTCCCGTGCTGATACCGCCGATAATGCCTCCGGCGTTATTCGTAAGGAAGCCGCTCGCGTCCATTTCGTCGTTATGCTCGCTTCCAAGCATCTCGGCTGCCGCAAAGCCCGCTCCGAACTCGATGCCCTTGACGGCGCCGATGGACAGCATCGCCTTCGCCAGCTCGGCATCCAGCTTATCGAATACCGGTTCCCCGAGACCTGGAACGACGCCGCGAATCCGGCATTCCACGATGCCCCCGCAGCTGTTCCCTTCGGCCGCAAGCTGCTCGACTCTTTTCACCATTTCTACGGCCGCCTCCGGATCGCATGCGCGAACCGGGTTCTTTTCGATCGCCTGCTCGTCGAACGTCTGACACTTAATGCCGCCCAGCTCTTTCGTATAGGCAACGATCTGAACGCCCCTGCGCTCCAGCAGCTTGCGCGCCACGGCGCCTCCGGCAACCCGCGCCGCAGTTTCTCTGCCTGACGCCCTGCCGCTGCCCCGATGGTCGCGAATGCCGTACTTTTGCAAGTAGGTGAAATCCGCATGACCCGGACGAAACGCCAGCTGAATGTCCGAGTACGCCTCCGGCCGCATGTCATGATTGTGCAATATAATGCTTAGCGGCGTGCCTGTTGTTTTCCCTTCGAATACGCCCGACAAAATATGAACGATATCGTATTCCTTCCGCGGCGTGGTCACCGAGGACTGCCCGGGCTTTCTCCGGTCCATTTGAACTTGGATGTCCTTCTCGTCGATTTCGACGCCGGGCGTAACCCCGTCAATAATGACGCCGATCGAGGCGCCGTGCGATTCGCCGAATGTCGTAATCCGGAACGCTTCGCCAAATGTATTTCCTGCCATGCTGTCATTCCCCATTTCGTTGTTCAAACTTGTTACTACTAGTATAATCAACGTAATGAAATAAATGAAATTGTAATTTTCTACTCTTGTAATAGAGGTGATCTATACCACATGTTTCAGCTCGAATGGTACCGCATCTTCCTGCATACCGCGCGCAAAGGCAATTTGACGAAAGCCGCGCAGGATCTCCATATTACCCAGCCGTCCGTAAGCTATGCGATAAAACAAATGGAGGAGGCGCTTGGTCTTAAGCTGTTTCACCGGTTGTCCAAAGGCGTAGAGCTTACGGAGGAAGGGCGCGTGCTGCTCAAATACGTCGAGCAATCCTTCACCCTGCTGGAAGCCGGGCAACGGCATTTGCAAGACTTAAAGCAGATGACGGAAGGGGAAATCCGGATCGGGGCCAGCGATTCCCTGATCAAATATTTGCTGCTGCCTCAGCTGAATCGATTCCACAGCGATTACCCCGGCATCCGCATCAGGCTGACCCCCGGCAAAACACCCGAAATCGCCCGTAAGCTAAAAGAAGGGCAAATCGACTTGGCCCTGGTCCGCCTGCCGATGGAAGATCCGATACTGGACGTACAAAGGCTGGCGGAGCTGGAGGATTGTTTTGTCGCAGGCGAGGCCTATAAGGAGCTGGCGGACCGGACCTTATCCGTCCGGGAGCTGGCGGAGCTGCCTTTGCTGTCCCATTCTCCGGGAAGCAGCACGCGCATTTTCGTAGAGCGGTGGTTTGCCGCAAGCGGCCTGACCGTGAGTCCCGACATCGAGCTTGGCAGCATCGACCTGCTGACCGAGTTCGCCAGGCTGGGCTACGGTGTCGCCTTCGTTCCTAAGCCTTTCGTGGAGGAGGAGCTGCGAAATGGCCTTCTGTTCGAACTGAAGCTGGATACCGCGCTGCCTTCCCGCAGCATCGGCATGGCGATTCGCAACGACACGCCGCTGTCTATCGCTGCGGAGCGGTTCGTCCAAATGCTTCGCGTAGCGGAGAACGGTTAGGCGCATCCTTCATCTAAGACCAAAGTCGTATTTCAGCTCCGACCACGGGCTAACGCGAGCTCCGGCCAAAATCAACCCTACAGACGACGCGTTCGTTCTTTATCTCATGTTACGATGGTTCCAGATTCAGGAACAACGAACCGTATAGAAGGGAAGATACCTATGAACATTATGATCATTGCAGGAAGCAACCATAAAGCTGCCACAAGCACCCGCTTGGCGGAATACGTAAGGGATGTCATTGCGGCCGAGGGCCACCAAGTTACGCTATTCGATTTGTACCGCAAGCCTTTGCCTTTTTACTCGCCGGATGGCGAATACGGCAGCACCGAGGCTATAAAAGAATTGCAGCAAGGCATGCATGCCGCGGATGCCGTTATATTGGCGACGCCCGAATATCATAGCGGAATTTCCGGCGTTCTGAAGAATGCGCTGGATCATCTCGGGCAGGACCACTTCCGCGGCAAGGCCGTCCTCTCCATGAGCTCCGCCGGCGGGTCTGTCGGCGTCAGCTCGCTGACGCAGCTGCAGACGATTGTGCGCAATTTGCACGGCATCAACTCGCCGGAGTGGATCTCCATCGGCGGCGCGCAGCGCAATTGGTTCTCGGAGCCTCATACCGACAACGAAGGCGCAGGCGGCGAAATTCTTGAACGGATCAAGCGCGTCACCCGCTCCTTCCTCGACCTTGCGGTACGCGTTCGCGGTTAAGCTTGACCGCCTATTAAACAAAGCGCCGACAGCCCAGTGGCTGCGGTGCTTTGTTATTTCCAACCAAATACATCATACCCGCGCATCTTTCCAATTTCCCCCGTATAGGTCCAAAACGACACAAACCGGGAGCGGCTTGCGAATATTTTTATGAATAGGCAGGTTTAATTGGGAGGACTCTTTAGCATGAAAACAGCAACAAGACATACTCGCCAAGGGCGGCGATTGCCTTGGAAAAAGATAATGATCTTAACCGGTCTGTTATTCGCGGTGTGCGTAGTTTCGTGTTGGGCCGGGATCCGAATGATGGTTGCGGCCCAGGATGTATCGCAATTAGATGAGCCGCTTCCGGCAGCTACCGTTCTTTTCGATGAGGATGGAGAGGAAGCGGTCGTCATCTCATTAAACGAGATCGAGCCGGTGACCTACGACAGGATACCGAAATCCATGCTCCATGCGATTATTGCGGTTGAAGACCGCCGCTTCTATGAACATGAGGGTATGGATGTATGGGGAATTGGCCGCGCACTCCTTCAAAACGTGACGGCCGGGCAAACCGTGCAGGGCGGCAGCACGATTACTCAGCAGCTCGCCAAAAACGTGTTTCTCTCCCACGAAAGGACCTTGAAGCGGAAATGGAACGAACTGCTCCTTGCCCAAAAAATCGAGGAACGTTACAGCAAAGATGAAATCATCACGATGTACCTCAATCAAATTTATTTCGGCGAAGGAGCGTGGGGAATTAAACGTGCGGCGGAGGTCTATTTCGGGAAACCGGTGGAGCAATTAACGACAGCCGAATCAGCCTTGCTGGCGGGGCTGGTTAAGGCGCCTTCCGTGCTTTCCCCTTACAAACGGCCGGAGCAGGCCATCGAGCGCCGAAATCTCGTCCTGCTGTTAATGAAAGATCAAGGACTTATTGATGAGCGGCAGTATGCCGCCGCCTTTCAGGAGCCTTTGACGCTGCGGGAGTCGAAACCGAACCGCACGGATGCCATTCAATACCCCTATTTCACGGATCTTGTTATCCGTGAAGCGGTAGACCGGTACGGATTGACGGAGAATGACGTGCTGCATGGCGGACTGCGAATTTTTACAACGCTTAATACGAAAATGCAAATTGCTGCGGAGCAAACCTTCAACGATGACAGCCTGTTCCCGCAAAGCATGGGGGACCAGCTCCTTCAGGCAGGAGCGGTCTTGGTTGATCCACGAGACGGCGGCGTTAAAGCGTTGGTCGGCGGTAGAGGCGCGCAGCCGTTCCGCGGGTTTAACCGCGCCGTTCAACTGAAACGGCAGCCCGGATCGACGATAAAGCCGATTGCGGTCTATACGCCGGCGCTGGAGAACGGCTTCCGGCCCGACACCCGGATCCTCGATGAACCGGTACAGTTCGGCACCTATGCGCCGAAAAACGTTGATCTCGCCTTTCACGGCAATGTAAGTCTCTATGAAGCGCTCATTCAGTCTTATAACATACCTGCCGTCAAGCTTCTGAACGAGCTCGGTATCGATAAGGGGATCGATGCCGCCTCCAGGTTCGGCATTTCACTCGGCGCGGAGGACCGAACGCTGGCTCTCGCGCTTGGAGGCACGAATACGGGCGTATCGCCTCTCCGAATGGCAGAAGCATACGGTGCTCTCGCTAACGACGGGGTACGTATGAGCAGCTACTCCATCCTTCGCATCGAATCGGCAGACGGCACCGTCCTGGCAGCACGCCCCGAGGAGGACGGAACCGTCGTCACTTCTCCCGAAATCGCGCGCACCATGACCGCTATGCTAAAGGGGGTTGTGACCGACGGCACCGGCAAAGGGGCGGCGATCGAAGGCAGAGAGGTCGCCGGGAAATCGGGAACGACTCAAATGCTGGGTGTTGAAGGGTACGGTGCGATGGACAATTGGTTTGTCGGCTACACGCCTCAGCTCGTGGGATCCGTCTGGCTCGGTTATGACAATCCGGATTCGAACCACTATTTGACGACATCTTCCTGGGCGGCGGCCGTTGTGTTTAATAAGCTGATGAGCAGCGCATTACAGGATGAGCCTGTTATGGCGTTCCCTGAATGGAAAGGCTTGAATATCGGCAAGCTGGACTCTGCCGCGAAGAACGATAGAGAAACGAAGCAGGAGGAAAAGCGGAATAAGGAGCAAGAGAAGGATAAGAAAAAACGAAAGAAGGAGGAAGAGAACAAAAAGAAGCGCGAGGAGAGGGAGAGAAAAAAAGAGGAGAAGAAAAACAAGAAAAGAAATAACGATGATGAGCACGATGATTGACCTGCTTCGACTTTCCTTGGCCGTTATTGCAGTTTCAAAGCAAAAAGGACCTGCGGTTTGCTTAAAGGCATTCCGCCGGTCCTTTTTTGTATATAAATTAAGCTTGCTGCAGAGCTTCGATCTCAAGCGAAATTTTCACTTCATCGCCGATTAGAACGCCGCCGGTTTCGAGAGCCGCGTTGTAAGTGAGGCCATAGTCGCTGCGTTTGATGGCGCCAGTCGCGCTGAAGCCGGCTTTCACGTTGCCCCAAGGGTCTTTGCCCGCGCCTTCGAATGTAACGTCGAAGGTTTCGGAGCGTGTTACGCCATGCAGGCTAACGTCGCCCGTTACCGCATATTCGCCTTCACCTGTTTTCGTGATCGCAGTCGCTTTGAACTCAAGCGTCGGATATTGCTCAACATTAAAGAAGTCCGCTGTTTTCAGATGCGCGTCGCGATCCGCGTTGCGCGTGTCCACGCTGCTCAGATCGATTTTGAAGGAGATGTCAGCCGATGTCAGATCGTTCTCGTCCGCTTCGATGTTTGCTTCGAACGTGTGGAACGTGCCTTTTACCTTCGCGATCATCATGTGTCTTACCGAAAAGTCTACCGAGCTGTGCGTTGCGTCTACTACCCATTTAGCTTTTGCCATGTTCAATAACCTCCGCTTTTTATAAGTTTACTAACTTTTAATAATTAACTAACGAATGTTTATGAATTTATCTTAAACTAAAGACATCTTGGCTGTCAACACTTTTTTATTGCCGCAATTCGTTCCATGGCTAACCGGGCTCTCTTACCACGCTTCCTCTTCAGTGCTTCATGCGGAGACGGCACGTTTCTGCGGGTTTACACGACTCAACCTTGCCTGCTCCTTATGAATAAGCAGGTTTTTGCAGCTTACTCGGCTCAACCTCTTACGCTCCGCTCGAATAAGCAGGTTTTTGCTGCTTACACATCTCAACCGCGCACGCTCCATACAAATGTTTTTACGGCTGCAGCACCCCACCCCCACCGCCGCCGTCACACCCCAAATGACCATCAAAAAAAGCTGCGCTTGCGGACGTTCGAAGGAACGTCTCTCAAGGGCAGCTTTTGGTTTATTATGAAAATCGTAATGATTATTCCGCTTCTTCTTCGGAGTCTTCCTCCTCGTCAGCTTCGGCTTCTTCCTCCGCCGACGCCGCTGCTTCCACCAGCTCTTCTTCGATTTCCACTTCCACTGCTTCCGCAGCTTCAGCTTGCGCTTCTTCAGCCTCCTCTGCCGCTTCTTCCGCGACAGGAGCGTCCTCCGATACCAATTCTACGGTCTCTTCAGCACCCTCTTGAACAATTTCTTGTTCTTGGCTCATATCTTTCACCTCCTACCATTTAATACCTTAATTGTAGCGGTTTCATAGGCACTGGAATAGAGGTGTAAAATGTCGTTTCATAGGAAGTTTTTCCGTATGGAAAGGTTTATGCGTTCTTGCAGCCCGAACCCCGACCGAGGTCTAGGAACAGATGCGTCTCACGGAGGTTACCCGTTTTTCTCTCTCGGGCTACGATAGAAACGAAAGATCGAACGGGAGGAATTGTCATTATGCTCAGCCTACTAATCCATGTCGAGCAAGCGAGCCTTTTTCTGCTGCTCCTCTTCAGCCTTATTGCCGCCAATAAGGCTGCTAAGCTGATATACAGTCATGCCGAACGAGAGCTGCACCGGAAAGCCCGCAAGCTGCGTTTCTGGATCGGTAGCCTGACGATATGGGGAGCGGCGGCAGTCGTTTCGGATATTGCGCTCGCGGCCGCGGCCCATCCCGTCTTTTGGCTCGACCGGCTGCTCATTCATGCTCCTCTGGCGCTCCTATCCATCTCCTCGCTTTGGCTGCTCGCTTGGCCAAGATTGAGAATGCTGCTCCTGCGCACCTCCGCCGCCACGGATCAAAAGCTGGATACGGCGCGCAGGCGGCATGCCACCGACCCGGCGCTGGTCGCCCCCTTCAAGCTGACGGCGCTTCTTGCGGCGGGCAATGTCTACTTCGTGCTATCGCCGCCGGTGCCGTTCAACCTGTTCGAAGCGGCAATGCCTATCACAACGCTGCTTGTCCTTGGCACTTTGCTATGGATGCATCAATCCAGCCGTAACGGAGCGGCGGCGGCTTCCGAGGCCGTCACGGCGTACCGCCCTTGGACGAGGCGCGCCCGCATGACTGGAATTGCAGCGGCCGCATGCGCCGTGCTTAGCGTCCCGATCCTCCTCGCGATGGACAGCAGCAAGCTCCCCGGCCGCATGAACATGGCGGAAGGCGCGGCGGAATACGGCATGACACGTGATGAAAACGGCAAGCTGGTCAAAACCGCCCTTCTATCACGGAATCATGCTCATGTAGCGCTGCCGGCTGCAGGGGCTGTCGGGGACGTTACCTCAGTAACCGAATTATCCGGTCCAAAAGAAGGAAAAGCGGATCGCCGCTTTGAACTGACCGCGAAGAAAGCGCAGGTTCAGCTGAGCTCGGGCAAGATTATTGACGCCTGGACCTACAACGGCGAGGCTCCCGGCCCGGAGCTGCGCGTACGCGAAGGCGAGCTTATCGAGGTGATCCTGCGCAACGAGGATATCGAGGACGGCGTAACGCTCCATTGGCACGGTCTCGACGTGCCAAACGCCGAGGACGGCGTCGCAGGCGCAACGCAGGAAGCGGTCATGCCGGGAGAAAGCTACACCTACCGATTCATCGCGGAGCAGGCCGGCACCTTCTGGTACCATTCGCATCAGCGCTCCAAGGAAGCCGTGGAGAAAGGGCTGTTCGGCGCGCTTATCGTCGAGCCGGCGGAAACGGGAAAAACGGCAACAGCCGCAATCGCCGGAACAGCGGCATCTGAAGATATCGTTGTCCTGACGCATATTTGGGACGGCGCAGGCACGGCCGTCGGCGGCCACGACACGCTGATCCGCAAAGCCATTCAGCCCGGCGCGACGGTTAAGCTCAGGCTCGTGAATACGGATAACTGGGTTCGCCGCGCGTACACGCTGACTGGCGCAAGCTTTAAAGTGACGGCCATTGACGGAACGGATCTGCATAACCCCGGCGAGCTTAAGAACGTCCGCTTGGTGCTGACAACCGGCGGACGCTACGATGTGGCATTCACCATGCCGGATCATCCCGTTTATCTCAGCGTGGACGGCGACCGCGAGCGCGGCTTGCTCATGAGCGCCGACGGCAAAGGGGATGTCCCGGTTACGACGGAGCCTTCGCAAAGCTTCGACCCGCTGCACTACGGCGAACCCGCGCCGGCGACTGTGGGCGCGGACAGCCGCTTCGATCGAGAGTTTACGATGATTTTAGATAATCGGCTGGCTTTTTATAACGGAATCCCCGCGCTCTATGATACAATCAATGGAAAAGTATTCCCGGAAACGCCAATGTTTGTGGTGAAGGAAGGCGAGCTCATCAAGACGACCATTATAAACCGCAGCGCCGTCGACCACCCGATGCATCTGCACGGCCATCATATGCTGGTGCTTTCGCGTAACGGCGAGCAGGCGACCGGCAGTCCCTGGTGGTCCGACACGCTGGATGTCGCCCCGGGCGATGTATACGAGGTCGCCTTTCCGGCGAATAATCCGGGACTATGGATGGATCATTGCCATAACCTGGTCCATGCCGCAGCCGGCATGACGATGCACCTTATGTACGAAGGCGTTACGTCTCCTTTTCAGATCGGCGACGAGTCGCATAATCATCCCGAGTAAAGCTCCATTTTGAATGAATGATCTCATCCTATATACTAATAAAGAACGGAGTGTTCAAAGAAATGAATATGAAAACAATCGGCGGGTCTCTCCTGCTTCTGCTCGGCATTGTCTTACTGCTTAATCAAGGCGAAACGTTCGGCCCCGGTCAAATTTTCGAATATTTTTGGCCGACGCTGTTCGTATTTCCCCTTGGGCTGTTCTTCCATTGGCTGTATTTCAGCATGACGCGCAGAGGCGTAGGACTACTCGTTCCGGGCGGCGTGCTCATTACGGTCGCGCTGGTATGTCAAACCGCCATGCTGTTCGACAGCTGGCAGTACATGTGGCCGGGCTTTATTCTGGCGCCTGCCGTCGGTTTGTTCGAGCTTTATTGGTTCGGCAACCGGAACAAGTGGCTGCTTATCCCGATTAATATTCTCACCGTCTTGTCGCTCCTATTCTTTGCAGTCTTCTCTTTAAGTTCGGTTATGAGCCAGCTGCTGTCAAAGTCGCCGTACTTCGCCATTATTCTGATTATCGCCGGCGGCGCGATCTTGACGCTTCGGAAGAAGACCGACTAAAGAGCCTCGAAGCCGCCGCGGCTTCAACGATGAAGGAGGTTCAACTTAATCCCTATGCTTACATTTGAACAAAAGCTTGCCATTATCGCGTCCTTTCCTGAGCTTCAGCGGAAGGACGTTTCGCTTGGGCGCGTTAATTTTCATTACGAGGAAAGCGCCCATGAGAAAAAAATCGTCGTCTACCATCTCCATCCGAACGGCAACGGCTTCGTCTTCGCCGGGCTGCTGGAAGATGTCGAGACGGACGCCAAAGGCTTCGTCAATATTCGCGAATTCAGCGAAGACGAGCTGCGCTCCTTGATCGCTCGCTCGATCGAGTCGCTCTCCGCTGCCGATGCTGAGGAGGAGCCGGACGTATCCTCGCAAGAGGAAGGCTATCGCCCTTCACGGGCGGAGTTCTGGCGGGGAGCCGGCGGCAGCCGGCTTACTTTGCTGTACCAAGACGATCTCTGGTACGTTTATGCGGGCAAAGAGCTGGATATGGCGTTCGAAACGCACGAGGAAGCGGTGCAATATTTGGCAGACGAAGGATTTCGACGCGAGTAGACAGGATTTCTCCCTCCCGCTGTCTAATTGTTGTAGGTAGACAACAATGCCGCATCCGGGAGGAACCTTCGTGTCGATCAAAGCCAAACTATCCTTGTCCATCTCCATCATCGTCACCATTATTCTCGTTTTGAATATTGCCTTCTCCTACATTTCGTCCAAAGCGACACAGGAGGCTGCGCTCGAGCATGAGAAGCAGTTGATCGCCAAGCAGCTTGTGCTGACCATTGAATCAATCGAGAATACAAGAAATGCGATGGATGCGGAGCTGGGAGAGAAGCTGCGAATCGCAGCAATCGCGGCAAAGCAAAGGCTCGACGCCGACATTCGTAACGTGAGCAATGAACAGCTTGTTCAGCTCAGCGAAGAGCTCGACCTTGACGACATTACGCTTTGGCAGTTAATTGACGGCGAGGTGAAGTCCGTCCGCTCCTCCAATCCCGACGAGCTCGGTTTAAGCTCGAAAAGCTGGGATTACTGGGATACCGCCTTCCATCAGCTTTTTGCTCTGGAGCCGGTGAACGTAGGCTGGGGACAGACGTATCCCCATTACTGGACAGGGCCGATTAACTACGCCACATCTAACCCTGCTCAAATTAACAAGTGGGGTTATTATTACGACGGCAGCACGAATTATATGATCAACACGATTATTAATACGGATGAGAACTTCAGCTACGATCTCGTGAACGGAACCAATGACATGATCGGCAAGCTGAAGGACCAGCGTGAAACGGTGCTGGAGATTACGGGCTTTGACCCGGAATATTTCGGCGAAGAACCCATCATTAAGATGAAAAAAGGCGTGCCTGTCTACAATTTGGACGTTCAGGCCATTCCGTTCGGCAGCTACGCCTTCCAAAATGCCAAGGATGCCGAGCTGATTCAATATGTGCTGGAAAACGGCGGGATGGCGAGCGGGCAATTTACCGCGAACGGCAAGGAAGTGCTGCGCACGTTCATTCCGATTCATGCAGGCAAACCTTATGTCATAGGCGTGGTGTTTGATAAAAAAGCGCTCGAGGAGCCGCTTCGGCATCAGCTGCTCATTCAAGCTCTGATCTCGTTCGGTCTCATTTTGTTCACGCTGGCTACCAGTTATTTCATCGCGGAATACATGCTCCGCTCGCTCAATCAGATCATGTACAAAGTCAACGCGATCGCCGCCGGCCAATTCGAGACCAAAATATCGATTCGGAACAAGGACGAGCTCGGCATGCTTGCTGAACGCGTTAACTCCATGGGCGTTAATCTGCTTCACTATACGACGCAGCTGAAAGATACGGCGCGGGAGCTTCGTAGCACGAAGCAATATCTCGAATCTTTCGTTAATCATACGTCCGATGCGATTCATCTTGTCGATCTGGACGGCAGAATCCAGCAAGTCAATTCCGCTTTTGAGGCCATCTACGGGTGGAGCGCCGACGAAATTATCGGCTCGCGGATTGACCATGTGCCGAAGGAGCATCTCTCCGCCCATGAGAGGCATATCGCGACCGTCATAGCCGGCGGCTCCGTTACGGACTACGAGACGGTTCATTATACGAAAAACGGCCAATTGATCGATGTCAGTCTGACGATATCCCCGATACGCGACGAACAGGAGAATATTATCGCGATCGCGACCATTACGCGGAATATTACGTCAAGGAAGCAGACCGAGGAGATGATTCGCCGCTCGGAGAAGCTGTCTGTCGTCGGACAGCTTGCAGCCGGCGTCGCGCACGAAATTCGCAACCCGCTGACGACGATTCGGGGTTTCATCCAGCTGCAGAAGCAGACCGGGCATCTCTCGCCTCAGCACTTGGATCTCGTCATGCTGGAGCTGGACCAAATCAATCGGATCGCCAGCGAATTTCTCGTCTTCGCCAAGCCGGAGGCTCCGCAAACGAGCTTACTGGATGTTGGCGACCTTCTACGCGATATGATGATGCTGATGGAGATGGAAGCAAGACAGAGTCATGTGGAGCTGACGCTTCATACGCTTTCCGATATCCCAGCCGTTCCCGGCGTCCGCAATCAGCTGAAGCAGGTATTCGTTAATGTCATGAAGAACGGCATTGAAGCGATGCCTGAAGGCGGCGCCGTTACGATCGAGCTGGATAACGACCCGTCTGGCGGCGAGGTGCTGATCCGATTCATCGACCAAGGGGTAGGCATTTCGCAGGAGGACCTGGCTAGAATCGGCGAGCCGTTCTTCTCCAGGAAGCAGGTCGGCAACGGCCTCGGCATCATGATCTGCCAGCAAATTATCGGCAATCACAACGGCAGCATGACCATTAGCAGCGAGCTTGGCAATGGCACTTGCGTCGAAGTCCGTCTTCCCGTATCCAAAGAAGATCCAGCTGAGCAAAATGATTAGCGGTTAAAGGAGTACACCCGATGTTGCAACAACACACAGAAGAACGTGGCACCGTCAAGACGCTTCCTCGCATACTTGTCGTAACGGCGGTTGATGCGGAACGCGACGCGGTGCTGCGCGGACTGCCCGATACATGCGCGGAGCGCATGGAGGTGATAAGCGCCGGCGTTGGTCCGGCAGCCGCAGCCGCAGCCGCAACAGCTGCGCTCCTGCGCGCGGCCGCCCCGTACGACCTTGTCATTAGCGCCGGGATCGGCGGCGGTTTTCCAGAGCGCGCGGCAATCGGCTCGCTTGTGCTCGCAAGCTCGATTGTGCAAGCCGACCTGGGAGCGGAGACGCCAGACGCCCCCGGCTTTATCAGCGTGGACGAGCTTGGCTTCGGCTCCTCGCGTGTCGACGCCGACACCGCATGGAATGCGCGGCTGCTAGCCGCCTTACGCAGCGCGGGGCTTGACGCCGCGCTCGCCCCTGCCCTGACCGTGTCATCGGCTACGGGGACGGCTGCGACGGCCGAACGCCGAGCCGGCCTTGTGCCTGGAGCCGCTTCGGAGGGCATGGAGGGCTACGGCGTCGCGGCGGCCGCCGCTCAGCTAGGCGTAGCCGTTACGGAGCTTCGCGCCATCTCGAATGCCGTCGGGCCAAGAGACCGGTCCGCCTGGCGGATCGGCGACGCGCTGCAGGCGCTGACTGCGGCATTCCGGGCTATCGCTGCGCACCTCTATCTTTAAAAATAAGGAGGGTTCATCATGACCTCGACATTAAACGAAAACAAAACGATGAATATCGCCTATTCCCCTTGCCCGAACGACACCTTTATTTTTCACGCATGGGCGCACGGGTTCGTTCCAGACGCTCCCGCTCTCAACGTGACCTATGCGGATATCGATATTACGAATCATCTCGCCGCGCGCCGCGAAGGGCCGGAAGTGATGAAAATATCGTATGCCGCTTTGCCTTGGGTATTATCCGATTACAAGCTGCTGCCATGCGGCGGCGCCCTCGGCCGGGGCTGCGGACCGCTCGTCTTAACGCAAGGAGCGGCAGATGGAGACGCGCCGCTTGACGCATCCGCCCTGTCCGGCAAGCGGGTCGCCGTTCCAAGCGAGCGCTCTACGGCTTACCTGTTATTCCGCTTATGGGCCGCCGCTCAGGTGCCTGGCGGCGTCGGCGAAATCGTCGTAATGCCGTTTGATCAAATTATGCCTGCGGTCCGGGACGGCCGAATCGACGCGGGACTCGTCATTCATGAAGCTCGTTTCACCTATCATACCTACGGACTTCGCATGCTGCAGGATCTCGGCAGCTGGTGGGAAGCCGATACGAGCCTGCCGATTCCGCTTGGCGCAATCATTGCCCGCCGGGATATGGACAGCGAGGCGATCTGCGGCTGGATCCGCGCTTCTCTCGATTATGCTTGGGCCCATCCGGAGGCTTCATCCGCATATGTGATGGAGCATGCGCAGGAGCTGTCCGCCGATGTTGCGAAGTCGCACATCGAGCTGTATGTTAATGCGTTCAGCCGCGACTTGGGCGAAGACGGCTACGGCGCAGTTGAAGCGCTGCTCGGACGAGCAGCCGAGCAAGGGCTTGTCCCGAAGTTCGATCTAAGCTTATTAAGAAAGTAAATATAAAATACCCGCAAGCGAAGCACTTCGAAGTGGCTTCGCCTGCGGGTATTTTCGGTTTTTCGGATAGGCTAATCGTCACTTTCCACATACAGCTTAAGAGCCGCCAGCTTGTTATCCCAATATTGCTCGAAATAAGCCAGCCAACGCTTAAGCTCGCGCAGCGGTTCGGCATCCAGCCTGTATCTGGTTTCCCTGCCTACTTTGCGGTCCTTCACCAGACCCGCTTCCGCCAATATGCGCAGATGCTTGGACACCGCCGTCCGGCTCATCGGGAATTGGTCGCTGAGCGCGGTTACAGGCAGCTCGCCGTCGCCAAGCAGATGAAGAAGCTTCCGCCGGGTCGGATCGGCGATCGCTTGGAATACATCATGCTTATGCAGCGCCTCGCCCATTTAGCCTTCGACCACCTGTACGAGTTTTTGCAAAATGCCAACCCAGCCGCCGGCCATTCTTTCGCGGACAACCGTATGCTTCTCGCCGAAGGCGGTCGCCGTATCCGCATCCCAGCCGCCGTGCGTAAGCGTAAATTTCGTCCCTTCTTCCGTTTCTTCCAGCTGGAACGTTACCGTCCAATCCTTGTCCCACGAAAAAACGAGCCGATGCGGCGGATCCAGCTCCAGCACTTTACACGGCGACTGACCGAACGGTCCCGCGTTCAAATGGAATTCATGCCCCAGCACCGGCTGAAAAGTGTTCGGCATAAACCATGCCGCAATACCTTCAGCTGTCGCGACGGCGTCCCACACTTTGCCGATTGGAGCCTTCAAGCTAACCGTCTTTACAACATCTTCTAATTGGCCATGCGCTTCGTTTGTCATCCTGTATTCCTCCTGATGGATTACTTCTTCATTACGAAACCTTTTGGTTTCACTTTGACTAGTATACGCAACCAAAAGGTTTCATGTCAACCTCATGAATCAGTTGACTAAGACCGCTTTTAGAGGAATAATAATAAATGGCTTGCGGATGCAGCTCACTCGTGAAACTAAAGGAGGATATCCCCAATGTCTATCGTGCCTCAACTGATGTCATTTAATAAACAATTCGTAGAAGAGAAACAATATGAAGCGTATGTGACGGACAAGTTCCCCGAGAAAAAAATCGCTATTCTTACTTGCATGGATACACGGCTCGTGGAATTGCTGCCAAAAGCGCTGAACCTCCGCAACGGTGACGCGAAATTTATTAAAAACGCCGGCGCCATCCTGACGCAGCCGTTCGGAAGCGCCATGCGCAGCATTCTGGTCGCCGTCTATGAGCTTGGCGCACGCGAGGTGCTGGTTATCGGCCATCACAACTGCGGCATGACCAACCTCGATGTGAACGGCATGGTGAAGAAGTTCAGCGAGAACGGCATCGACCCGCTCGCTATTCAAACCCTTGAGAATGCCGGCATTAAGATGGACCGCTTCCTTCGCGGCTTCGAAAGCGCGGAAGACGGCGTCATGCACAGCGTCCGCATGATTCGCAAGCATCCTCTATTCCCGAAACACATTCCGGTTCACGGCTTTGTGATCGACCCTGTTACGGGCAAACTTGATATTATCGTGGAAGACTACCGGGAAGAAGCATAGAAAACCTCTATGCTTCTTCGTAAGGCGCTCAGCGCATACATTGCTTCTTTTGCGATCGTTCTTTTTTATTCGTTTTACTTTTCCAGCGATAACCTGTCCGGCGGCCTGACCCGCTTCGGCGAAATCATGCAGTGGATGTCGTTAATTACGCTGTTCGCTTTTCCCGTCGTTCTTATTTACGGCTCTTTGGTATCCATCGTGACGGAGATGGTGACGGGCAGACTGCTTCACAATGAAGCATGGCGGGTGATTGTTTCTTGCGTCTGCCATTTGGCGCTCGGAGCATTGTTCGGTTTGCTTTTTGGCATCCCCCTATTCATTTTGACCTGCGCGGCGGCGGCGCTGATCTATTTTTTGATGGACCGGCTGATAGGTCATCTGCTCGCGCGAGGCTGGAGAAAAGGGACAACAATTGCCGTCACTCTGGCATCGCCCCTTCTAGTTATTGCGGCAATTGGGGGCGTCACGGCACTTGGCTCCTGAACGGTGGCTTAACCTCTTGTAAGGCGAGTCAGTTAGGCTGGAGTATGCATAGTGATTGCTGTAGGTAACACTGCCTGCCATTTGTGATGGCATACTCAATTTAACTTGCAAGTGAAGTAACCTGGTGACCCAAGCATTTAGCCTAGAGAACAATTAGCGCCATAAATGCACTTATTTGCAACGAACTTACCATCTGGACCCAAAATAAAGCCAAAAGTACACTTATTTCCTAAGGTTGATCGCATTGTGCGCCACCTTTGAGGAATTAAGTGCACTTTTGGCTTTAATTATTCCAAATCGACTATTATCCGTGAGAATAGGTGTACTTTTGGCGCTATTGTAAGCGTACCGGCACCGGCTGTTTGCATCTTACTATCTGCAGCTTGCGATCTGCCGCTTACCGCTTGCCCCTTGCCGCTTGCTCTTGCTCCTTTAAGAGAACCAGACGCGCTCGGCGAACCAATAGAGGCCGACCAGCGTAATGACCATGGACAAGCCGTAAGCCGCTTTGCGGTACCATTTCGCGCGCCCGGCGTAATACAGCAGCGGGAGCACCACGGCAAGCACGGCGATTTGGCCCAGCTCCACGCCCAGGTTAAATGAGAGGAGCGGCAGGGTATAGCTGTCGCCTAAGGTTTCTTTTAGAATCTCCGCAAAACCGAAGCCGTGAATCAGCCCGAAGCCCAGCGCGACCATCCAGCGCCACTCGATCCGCTTCAGCCACAAGTTTTCGATCGCCACGTAAGCGATGCTCAGCGCGATAAGCGGCTCTACGATGCTTGGGGACAACGAGACGATGCCCAATGACGCGAGGGCGATCGTTATGCTGTGGCCGACGGTGAAGGCCGTTAAAATGATCAAATATTTCCGGATCGGCAGCTTCAGCAGGATGAGCGCAAGCACGAACAGCAGATGGTCATACCCCGTCCATATATGCTCCATGCCGAGCCATACGTAATCCGCAAACGTAGCCAGCCAATTCGGGACCGTAACGGATGTCTGAAGCGATTCCCCGCCTCCGGCGTTTAGTACGTATGACGCTGTTTGATTCGTTTGGTGAAACACGGTTTCGACCTCTCCTGTCTCGGTTTGTATTTTCGCGATATTCTGATGCAGCGCATCCATGTCGTCGTAGAAAAAACGGTACGAGATATGAAGCTTCTGCACCTTTTCCGGAAACGCATAGGTGAGCGGCAGATGGGCGGCCGGCATCCCGTTCCGCTCCTCGATCGTAACTTTTCCTAGAGAAGCCTCGGCCGGCTTAACTCCATCGCTTACCGTTAAATTCTCGGCGACAAGCGTATGTAAGTCCTCCTCGGCCCAACGCACCTCCCCTTCCTTCAGCGGCGCCGCAGACGGATCGATCACGAATACGCCGCTTGAGCGCGCATCCATCCATTGGCTGACCTCCTTGGGATCAAGGTAGAGGTCATACTGGACCGTAGCCGCCTTCACCGTAATATCCGAAAATCCGATCGTATTCGTATGCGCATCTGCCCGGCCGGCCGGGAGCCCTAATAGAATTAGAATGACGAGCGCAATAATCGGCTTGTAAACCGGCTTTCGCGTGTCAGGCATAACTCTCATGCTGCTTCCTCCAAAATGGCGGACAGCGCAAGAGCCGCTAGGGCTCTTGCGCTTCAATGACCCGCCAAAAATTTTACTTCGTTTGCGTAAAAATCATATAGATAACCTTGGCGCCTTCCGCGCGTGTCGCGTGCTCGCCCGGAGCGAATTCGCCGCCGCCGCGTCCCTGCAGCAGACCAAGCTGAGCCGCTTGCTCCACATACGTCAGCGCCCACTCGCTAATTTGACCTTCGTCCGTGAAGCCCGGACCGGAAGCGCCCGAATCCTCCAACTGTTTGCCGCTGGCTGTCAGAGCCTTCATCAGCATAACCGCCATCTCTTCGCGCGTAACCGTCCGATCAGGCTCAAAGCTGCCGTTCCCTACGCCCTGCACGATTCCCGCTTCCGCCGCAGCCGCGACCGCTTCCTCATACCAACTGCCCGGCGCGACGTCTTTGAACGCCGTGCCCGAACCGCTCGAGGTCAGCCCCATCATGCGCACGATCAGCTGCACAAGCTGCGCTCTAGTTATCGCATTCTCCGGCGCAAACTCGGTTTCGCTCATGCCTTGCACAAGGCCGTCCAGCGACAGCTCCTGCACATAGTCATAAGCCCAATGCGAGTGAGGCAGATCCGTATACGGCTTGTTATATTCCATAACCGCGTAGCTGCCGTCTTGCGGCACGATTGCCGTAAAGCGGTTCTCCTCGAATTCGCTCTCGATTCGCTCTACCGTTCCGTCCGGAAGCAGCAGGTAGACCGCGACCAGATTGCGATTGCGGACCTTGTCTGCATCAAGCTGCAGCACGAATCCGGATTTATCGAGCGCAAGGCTCCTCTTCACTTTGCCGTCCTGGTCCACAATCGCGGCAGAGATCGCCGCGGTTTCTCCCGCCAGCTTCAGCTTTGCGCGATTGCTGGTCTGGAACGATGCAACCGCTTTGTTCACTTCGCTATTCGCAAGCTCCGTCAGGGTAACCTGCCATTGCTCCCCGCTCGCCAGCGTCAAGCCGGAGAAGTATTCGCTTGGCATCGTCACGCGAAGGCCTTCCCGCTCGATCGTCAGCTCCAACTGCTTCAATTGCGCCAGTGCGTCGGCCGTAAACACGGCTCCTTGTTGTCCGGATTGAAGCGTCAGCACCACTTTCCCGTCCTTGTCCGTATCCGCGACATCCGCCGCGTTCACCTTCAGACGATCATCCGCACTGTTGCTGCCGCCGCCGTTGCCGTTTCCGCCGCTAGGAGGAGGATTGATCACCCCGCCTGAATTTCCGGTCGTAAAGGTCCAGACATCCGATACGCTTTTGCCGCCGGACCCATCGGCAGCCACCGCATACCAGCCGTATGACGTATTGGCGCCTCGTCCGCTCCAGGTTACGGAAGCCCTGTCACCGCTAGCTACATTGGTGTCCTCGCCAATTTTCGTCCCCGTGTAGACGTTCACACCGATGTAATCCGTTGCTACCTGCTTGCCGGGGGCCGAAGGGGTGAACGGAACATCGAAGTTATCATGGCCCGGATCCTCGTAGTAGTTCTCATCATCCTTATAGGGCGAATACGTGGAGACATGAATTTTCTCCTGCTCGATATCGAACTCCAAGAACCGGATGTAGCCGCCGCCGCCTTCGAGGCCGCTTTGATAGTCCGCCAGCATTTCCACGACGATGCGCCCGTCCGGAGCGTGCTTCACGTTATAAGCCGCGCCGTGGATATGTCCGCACAGCACCATGAACACGTTCGGATTATCCGCTACGATCTCCGTCCAAATCTTCTCGCCAGCGCCGGAATACGCTCCGCTTGCGGAGATGTATTCGTGCGTGCCGATAATCGCGTGGCGATCCGGGTACATCGCAAGCACTTCATTCGCCCATTCGATCGTTTCTTCCTCGATGCCCCAGCCCAGATAGACGATAATAAAGTCTTGGCCGCTTGCGGAGATCAGATCGTAATGGTCGCGGTTATTGTCCCTGCCGCCGCCGTAATACGGCTGGTCCTTGTACCGGTCCTCGCCAAAATATTTAATATATTCCGCATAGTCCGCCGCGTTGTGGTTAACGTCATGATTACCCGCAACGACGCCATGCGGGATGCCGGCTTCTTCCAATATTTTTTGGCTGTCGCTGGCAACCTTCCATTCGTCCGGACGGTCCCAGTCGTCGACAAGGTCGCCGGTATGAACGGAATAAACGATATTGCGCTCTTCCTTCTGGTCGGCAATGTAATGGTTCACCGATTTGTAGATATAAGGATAGGAATCGGAATAATACTGCGTGTCGCTCACCCAAGCGAACGTAAAGTTCTCCGCAGGCTGCTCCTCCGCAATCAGATCCTGGACAAGCACATGGACAACGCCGTCCTTCACCATATTATCCGCGTCCAGCTTCGCGCGAAGCTCGAAGTCCTCCGCGCCGATGCCGGCTGCGCCTCGTTCCCATTTGCCTGTGTTGTAGTTCCACGTATACACCGTCACTTGACGGCCCGGCAAGGAGTGGCCTTGCCATACAATTTCAATTTCATCGCCAGCCGCCAGCTCGCGGTCGATGGTGAAGTCAAACCGCTGGTACGGGAACTTTTCTGTATGGTTCGTGACCATGTAACTGCCGTCCCTTGAAGCGACCAGCGCTTTATCCTCTTCGGTGAACGCGCTCTCCCCGGCAGGGACCAGCTCCAGCGGCGGCTCGCGGTCCGTCGCGTTCGAGAAGGCGTCAATTTCCCCGCCTAGCCCGAAGTCATAGCGTTCCCCTTCGTAGAATGTAACGTTAAGCGGATCGCCGTTCTCGTCATTCACCTTCACGCTCAGCGTTGGATTCGCGCCGGTATTGGCAGCCTTGTCGGCAGGAGCCGGCTCGGATGGCTTATCCGGATGGTTCGCGCCTGTCGCAAACGTGACCGAATGGGAAGCCGTGTTGCCTGCCTTATCCGTTGCGGAAATCTCCAACGTATGCTCGCCCGCTTCCAGATCGATCGCACGGAGCTTCGATGGAAGCTGTGCCGTCACGCCGTCAACGGAAGCAACGACGGATGCGATCCCGGATACAGCATCCGTAATTTCGGCGTTCAGTTCAATCGTACCGGCGTAAGTTTCCCCTTCTTTGATCGTTACGCCGTTAATGACAGGGATCGAATTGTCTACCACGATATCGGCCTCGACTGTCGCTCCGCCTGTCTCGGTTACAGAGACCGTATGATTGCCGTCGGTAATTGTCTCGGTGTCGAGCCCGGCGCGCACGGCGTTAAATGCATCTGCCGGAAGCGTCGCGTAATAATCGATCCAACGCACGTAATCCGTATCATTCGCGCTGCCGTCCCCGATTTTGATGCGCGGCGAAGAAAGATCGGCTTTGCTTCGCGCTCCGTTCTCCTCCTCCAAATACGCTTCGTCCATCGCAATGACGTTGCCGTTAGGCAGGACAATCTTCGCGCTTTGGATTGTGTAATCGTCATTATTGCCGATGATGCCTTTCGGATCGCCCTCGGCGCCGCTCGTTCCGGCCGTCAATGTAATCACGTTGCTGCCCGGCTTCAGCAGGCTCGCCGTCAGCGGTATGGCGATTTGCATATATTTATTGCCCGATGGAAGAAGCGCCGCAAATTCATTGTTGATGTACAGACCGTTTTTGAACGAGCTCTGCATATCGTTTACTTCCAGCAATAGATAAGCATCGTCCGGCAGAGATTTCGCCGAAGGGAGCGCAGTTCCGTCCAGCTTCAGCGTCAGCTCCGAAGCCGCGTCTTCGCTGATGCCGATAATCGTCCGGTCTCCGCTTAAAATGTCGCCGTCTGCCGCGTTTAGGCGAAGCGCCTCCCGCTGCGGAAGGTCGTATTGAAGCCGATAGGTTTCAGAGGCTGCCGTTTGGAAGCCGTCTGAAGCCGTGAAGTAATAATCAATGCCTTCCGCGTTCAGTAAATTTTGCGCAAGCACGGCGTCCGACACGAACGTGTCGCTGCCGGCTTTGCGGGTAGCGTTCACGCTGCGGAATGCCGTCTGCGGCTCATCCGTCCGCTTGTAGAACAGCGTCACTTTCTTCACGCTTTGGTTATCCTTCACATTCGCTTCAAGCGATAAATGGGCAGGCGGCTGCGGAGCAGCGTATGGCGTATGAACAATAACCGGCTTTATGCTGTCCTCCTCAAGCGTAATCGGCTCGCTTGGCACCTGGCCGTCCAGCAATTGACCCGGCGTTGACACCTGCCTGAAGCCGCGGTTAATCATCCGGGTGCCGCCGTTCAGCGGCGCCTCGTAGACGATGGACGTGCCGTCATCGAACGCCTCGTCCTCGGCAACGCTGAACCAGGCTTGCGACACGGTGTCTCCAGCGTCCGTCGCCAATACGACTCGGCCTTCCTCGCTGTTGCTCATGCCGTCCGAGAACAGATCCGCGATCCGAGATGGATCGAAGCTTGCGATCTGATGATGGGTAAGGAAAGCGTCGATCGGCGCGGTTCTGCTTGCCAGCGAACGTACCCAGATAAGACCGGTCTGTCCGGCCGGAATGACCGTATCCGTATCGATGTCCCACACGATATAGTCGTTGTAGCGGTTCGTATAGCGAATCTGATAGTCCCTCAAATTTACCGGGACGTTGGTATTGTTGTACACCTCCACGTACTCGTACGCGTCTCCCCCCTTGTTGTCGGGAAGCACTTCCGTAATGAGCAGCTGAGAGGCCACGGGCAGAAGCTCGTCCGATACTTGGAATTTCAGCGTGTTGTTCGCCGGATACCTTGTTGTGTGCGTGCCGTCGCTCGTTTCGATGTAATACGTGATCATTTCGGAGCCGAGCAGCATCCCTTTGGTGAGCGTCGCTTCGTATGTGTCCGCCGCCGACTCCGACAATTGCATAGGCAGCTCCTCAAACTTTGCGCCGTCAGCCCGCTTATAGAACAGCTTCACGCTTGCAAGCGGATGGTCATCCGTCACAACAGCCGAGATAACCGTATTCTCCGCAACCGTTGCCGTAAACGGACGGTTATGCGTAATGATCGGCCTCAGGAAATCTTCCGGCAGGGTGACGAAGGAAGCCGGCTTCTGCTCGGCAAGCAGCGTGCCCGGTGTCGGCGCGACCTTGGAGCCGAGCTTGGCCATCAGCACACCGCCGTCATCCGCCATTTTATAGGTAATGCTCGTATGATCTTGATTTTCTGTGGCGGCTTCGGCAATATTGCCTTGCGCGTCGCTGTTATAGCGCAGTGTGGAGATGATCTCTCCCGTATCCGTCGCAATCGAGATGGAACGGCCTGCGCTGTTGATAAAGTTATAATTGCCGAAACGGACGATCTGGCTTTCCGTCAGGCTGGTGCCATAGTTGCCGTTAAACTCGTTCAAACCGGGGCTTGAGCCTTCAATCCAGTTCCATAGCACAACGGTTTCGCCCGGCTTCATTACTTTATCCGTAGCGAGATCCAGCGTTACCGGCGCCGTATTCACGTTCGGGTAGCCGTACAGCACCTTATATTGCCCAAGCGGAATGCTGCGATTGCTGTTATTGTACAGCTCGACGTATTCGTAGCTTTCAGCCGATGCGCCCGGCGCGTTCCGCGCGTTAAACACGACCTCCGTCAGCAGAAGATAGGGGCCTGTACCGTCGCTTGTCATCATTTGAATGCGATGCGCGCCGCTGTCCCTCGGAGCCCGCGCCAGGTTGGTGCCGTCGGTCGCCTCGATGTAATAATCGACGTATGAGGCATCCAGCAGCGCCAATTGAGGAATGACGCCTTCATAATTGCTTCCGGCAACAGACGCCATAGGCACGGATGTGAACGCGTCCATTTTGTCCGTCTTGTAATGAAGTGATGCCCCTGCTAGCTGCTGATCATCCGTTACATCAGCGGAGACTGTAAGATCGATCGGGGCCGATCCGGAAATCGCGGGCGTATGATAGATAGCCGGTTTTATAAAATCATTCGGCAAAGCAACCGGAGCCGCCGGGGCCTGACCGTCAACCAAAGAGCCCGGCGTCGGCGTCTGCTTGCTGCCGAGCTTGGCCATTAGCGTGCCGCCTGCAGGATCGGCATGGTACGTAATGCTTCGGTGATCCTGGTCGTCGCCGCTGCCGCCAAGATTATAGATGGCTTTCGCGACGATGTCGCCGCTGCGCGTCACAATCGAAATATTGCGCTCGGCATTGTTCGTAAAGCCATAATTGCCGAATGGAACCACATGATCCTCAGCAAGATTGACACCGTAATTCGCGTTAAACTGCGCCAGATCTGTCGTAGAGCTCGAAATCCGGTTCCATAGCACGACCGTCTCGGCCGGCTGCAGCACCTTCTCCGTCTGCAGCGGCAAAGCGACCGGCGTCGAGCCCGGGTCCGGATAGCCGTACAAAATGTCATATTGGTTCAGAGGAATCGGCTGCGTGCTGTTATTGTACAATTCCACATACTCATAGCTTTCGGCGCTGTCGCCCGCTGCCGTCCTTGCGTTAAATACGATTTCCGTAATCAGCAAGTACGGACCCTCCGGCTGCGATGCGGGAGCAGCGATGTTCAATTGAAAGGTGCTGGCCGAGTCTGCCGGAGCGCGCTGTACCGTTTCGCCGTCCGATGCCTCAATGTAGTACGAGAGGCGTGCTTGTCCGGCGAGAGCCGCTTGCGGAATTGTGGCGCTGTACGGGATGTTCCCTGCTCCGTCATTCGCCCCTCCTGCCATAACGATTGGCGTGAAGGTATCGCCGCTGCTGTAATACAGCGTTACCGTCGGAGCCGTTTCTCCCGCAGCCACCGTAGCGGTTACCGAATAATCGGCAAGCGCGACCGGCGCCGCTTCAGGCGTGTGCGTAATCGCAAGCGGCGTGTTTGCCGCTTCCGCGCTTCCGGCCCCTTGGCCAGCCTCGACGGCTTGTTCGGCCGTTTCGTCAGCCCAAGCGGCCTGACCCGGAAGCAAGCTTGCCGTGAACAAGGACAGCGCCGTCGCCACCAGCAGCATTTTTCGCATTCGTGATTTTGATTTTTGCACGTTTTCCCACTTCCTCTCTCCAAAGTATGGTTCACCCGCTTGCTCCACTCGTCGCCGAGCGCGCAGCCTTTACAGCGTAATGCAAGAGTGTCAGCCTCATGTTTGCGCGGTCTATAAAATTTGTTAATTTAGTTACATCGACTCAGTAGGCTGAAGTGCCTAGAAATTGGCGAATCGTGGCGAAACGAACCGAGAAATCGGACGAGGATTGCATAAAAAAGAACCTCCATTCCCGCCAAGGAAATGAAGGTTCTATTGTTCTTATTCGATTACGCCAAATTAATCGCTTTGATCGTTTCGAGAGGGATTTTCGGCTTGCGGTCCTCTGTCAGCAGACCGTTTATC
Organism: Paenibacillus nanensis; assembly: GCF_003583765.1. Classification (GTDB taxonomy): domain Bacteria; phylum Bacillota; class Bacilli; order Paenibacillales; family Paenibacillaceae; genus Pristimantibacillus; species Pristimantibacillus nanensis. The sequence goes on along the minus strand of NZ_QXQA01000011.1, from coordinate 25,115 downwards.
TCCTGCTGAACATCCGTAATCTGCGTGTAGCAGTATCCGCATATATAGTCGACATCCTTGATCGCTTGGGTAATGCCGCGGAAGCGTTCGATGAACGCTTCGACCGAATCAACCTGATCGCCGTAGCCCCAGCCTTTGTCCGACTGGAACGCGATGCCGCCGAATTCGCTGATGATGATCGGCTGTCCCCGGTAGGCATAGCCTTCGGCAAACGCATATTTCCATTGGTTGCAGGTCGTCTCGTTGTTTACGATGGCTTCCTTATTGCCCGCATAACGCTTCAGGAAGTTCTCTCCCTTAGCCACATAGTCATGCAGCGTCAAAATATCGGATACCGTATGCTCCCAGCCGTCGTTTGTGATAACCGGACGGTACGGATCGATCGATTTGGTCAAATGGTAGATGCCTTCGGTGAACTTCTGCTGGCGCTTGTCGCGCAGGATGTTCATGACGCCCCATGACTCGTTGAACGGTACCCAAGTGATAATGCTTGGATGATTGTATTGCTGCTTCACAATTTCCAGCCACTCGTTCGTAAACGTCTCAACCGCTCTGTCGTGGAATTCGAAGGTCGCCGCCATTTCCGACCAGACCAGCAATCCCTTCACATCGCACCAATAAAGGAAACGGGCATCCTCGATTTTCATATGCTTCCGAACGCCGTTATAGCCCATCGCCAGCATCAGATCGATATCTTCGATAAGAGCTTCCTCACTCGGAGGCGTCAGATGGCTGTCCGTCCAGTAGCCCTGATCCAGAATGAGACGCTGGTAGATCGGCACGTTATTCAACAGCACCTTTCCGTTCTCAATCGAAACCTTGCGCAGGCCGAAATACGAGAAAACGCGGTCCACAACCCGGTCGTCCGCATATAGGACAAACTCGACATCATAAAGGTTCGGACGCTGAGGAGACCAAAGGGCTCTCTTCCAAGGCCCGTTCGCCTCATGGACGAGATCGACCTCAACCGTCTGACAAGGGCGGTCGATCGCCAGACTGACCCGCTTAACGGGCTCGCCCTTCAGCGTCACAATGGCTTCCAGCCTGAGATTCCCCGCTTCCTCCACCCCATGCACCTCGTAATCGAAGCGAACGGCGAGGCGGTCGACATCCGGCGTGATTTTGACGGAATCAAGCCGCTGCTGCTCCACATATTCGAGCCACACCGTCTGCCAGATGCCGGTAGTCTGCACGTAGAAGCATTCGAAATTGTCTTTCACCCAGCGCTGCTTGCCTCGAGGCTGATAGCAGCTATTGCTGTCTTCCGCTTTGACGGTAATGTTGTTATCGGCTCCGAATACGAGGTATGGAGTAATATCGAACGAGAAGGCCGCGTAGCCGCCTTGATGCTGGCCGGCAAACGTCCCGTTCACCCATACTTTCGCGACGTAGTCCACCGCTTGGAAATGGAGAATAACCCGCTTCCCTTCCGTTTCCTTCGGAACGGCAACCGTTTTGTTATACCATACCTGCGGATGGAACTCTTCGATGCCGATTCCGCTCGCTTTGGTCTCGTACGTAAAGGGCACGTTGATTTTATGCGTCTCTTCAAACTTCTCGTACCACTTCTCCTGCTCTCCGGCCTTCGCGTCATCAAAGCGGAAGCTCCATTCGCCGTTCAGGCTAAGCCAATTATCTCTAACGAATTGAGGCCTGGGATAATCTTTGATATATGCCTTCGTTGTCATGCCACGCCTCCTAATCCTATTGCTTCTTCTTGATTTCAAGCGCATAAACCGAAGACGGCCGCAGCGCATAGCCTCGCTTCCATTCCTCCGCCGGTACGGTTCTTTCCGTGCACCTGATCTTCTCCGGCTCGAACACCGAATTGATATCGTCGTAGCAATCGCTTGTTATTTCATATAGCGTCGTTTCGCCGGAAGCCTCAAAGCCTTGGAGATCCAGCTCGGCCTTTACCTCGTCCAGGCTGCGGTTGACGATAAATAAAGTCACGGAGCTTTGATTGCCATTCGTGCCCGCGACAATATCCAGCTCCGGCAGCGCGTCCAGCTGAACCGGCGTTTCCTTAAGCGACGGGACGGCAAACGTGCCGCATTCGGCCGCAACAGGAAGAAGATGCGTAACGTCCCGGTTTGCGTACAGCCTCATCACTTCATAGGTCGGCGTCCCGTAAACCGTAAGCGGAAGCCCGCTCCAGCCCGGCTCCTTGCCGCAATATTGATCGGCGTAGTAGTCGCCCACGCGGATGCATCCGCCGAGCCAGCCGTTCACCAGGTCCGAGAAGCTGCCGATATGGACCAAGTCGCTGCAGCGAATCATCTCGTTCAGGTTGGCGGCATTGGCTACCGCCGCTCCAAGGGTATGCTCGTTCGGCAGCCCCTTCCGAATCGTGTTCGGATAATACATCGTATTGTATTCGGTAATCGCGAGCTTCACATGGCAATGCTTCGTATTGGATAGAATACGCTCCTCCGTCCGCTTAATATGGTGCCGGGTGAACTCCGGATAAGCCGCAATCGCCTTGTAGCGATCCTCCGCCGGGGTGCTCCGGTTCATGCCGAACGGACCGTAGCCGTGATACAAGTGAAGCGTAAGATATTCAAAATGTTCGCCGGCGATGTCCAGCACCGCCTTGTTCCACTCCTGGTCGAAATGGCCGCAGACCAGCAGCGCGATTGACGGATCGGCCTTTTTCATGGCTGAGGCGAAGGAAAGCGTCCGATGGGCGAACTCCTCTGCCGAGCAGGTGCCCACCTGCCACCCCCCCCACACCTCGTTGCCGATCTCCCAATACCGGACGTTGTATGGCTCGGGATTGCCGTTCGCCGCGCGCAGCGCGCCCATCGGCGTATCGGCGCCGCCGTTGCAATATTCGATCCACTGAGCCGCCTCTTCGGGCGTGCCCGAGCCGTCATTTACGCAGATGAGGGGCTCCACCTCAAGCTCCCGGCAAAACCGGATAAATTCGTCCGTGCCGAAATATTTGCTCGTCCAGCCGCCCCACGCCTCGTTGTACATGACCGGCCGCTCGAGCACCGGCCCTACGCCGTGCTCCCAGTGGTAAGCGCTGATATAGTTGCCGGCCAGCCTCATCATTCCCGCGTTCAGATCGCGGGTCATCTCGATAACCTCGCGCTTCACCATCGCGATGCTGTCTGCCGGCAATAACGAGACATGATCGAGCCAGAGCATGCCGGTCGACACGTGATCGGTCCATCTTGGATGGTCGGCCGGAACGTAGACGCGGACCTCGGCGTCAACGCATGCGCGCGGTATCGTCAACACCGCCTCATATTCGCGCCAATTATGGCTGGCGAGGTCTAGGCGGGCTTGTCCGAGAAGCTCCTCCGTGCGCCGGTCCACCGCCTCGACGAGGACATATTTCAGCTCTACGGAAGCGCGGGCCACCAGCTTGAGGGTATAGTCCGCCGGCCCCTTAAGCGCCGCCTTCTGCGCGATGCCCGCATACGCTTCATCATCGCTCAGGACGCGGATGCGCTGGGCGCGCCCCGAATGCTTCGGGGCCGGCGCCTCCAGCGCGTATTTGGTGTTGCGCCCGTTCGTATAGGCGTACCAGCTGCCGGATACCTCTCTCTTCGTCTCCGACTCGCTTTCAAAATCCATGTCCTTAAGCGGAAACGCGAGCATCGCTTCCATATGGTCCCGAATATCTTCAACGAAATGACCGAACAGGAACGGATTGACCGTATGCTCGCTCTTTCGGCTGCAATCGATCGTAATTTTTGCGTTTGGTTTCAAAATAGCCCTCCTATCCTTTGATCGATCCGATCATGACGCCTTTAACGAAATGCCTCTGCACGAAAGGATACATGATCAGGACCGGCAGACTCGATATGATTATGACAGCGAACTTGATGGTCTCTGCCAGCAAAATCTGATTCTCCAGCCCGACGCTGCCTCCTTCGAACATGGACGACTGACTGATCATCAAGATCTCCCGCAGCACAAGCTGGAGCGGATGCAGCGTTTCCTCGCGGATGTAGATCAGCGCTGGAAAAAAAGAGTTCCAATGGCCCACCGCATAGAACAGAACCATGACCGCCAATATCGGCTTCGATAACGGCAATATAATGCTGATCAAAAGACGCCAGTTCGAGCAGCCGTCCATATGGGCGGCTTCCTGCAGCTCCCATGGGATGCTGGTCTGGAAGTAGGTCCGCATTACGATAAGATTGTACGTGGCGATTGCGCCAGGAACGATCAGCGCCCACATGGTGTTGACCATCCCCAGATCCTTCACCAGCAAATAGGTCGGAATAAGTCCGCCTCCGAAAAACATCGTGAGCGTAATCAGCACCATGATGGCGTTCCGCCCAGGGAGATCGGGCCGTGACAGCGGGTATGCTGCGAGTAACGTCATCAAAACATTAATAATCGTTCCGACCACGGTATAGATAATGGTGTTGCGGTACCCGGTCCAAATGCGATCGTTCTCGATGATGTTGGAGTACGCGTCCAAGTTCACGCCTTTCGGCAGCAGCCAGACATCCCCGTTCAGCACCTTGGAGGGATCACTGAACGAAGCGCTGACGATATAGATGAGCGGATACAGCACAATGATCATGATGACTGCTGCGATCACATACACAACAGCGTCGAAAACTTTTTCATCCGATGGTTTCATTACAGCCTGTTGCTTCGGCATCTTCCCGTCCCTCCTTTACCATAAGCTTGTCTCCGACGTCTTGCGGGCGAACCGGTTCACGAGCAGCAGCAGAATCAGATTGATGACCGAGTTGAACAGACCGATTGCTGCCGTGTAGCTGTATTCCCCCTTCAAAATACCCGTCGTATAGACAAACGTGGAGATGACGTCGCTTGACTCGAGGTTCAAATTATTTTGCATCAGCAATATTTTCTCAAAGCCTACGTTCATAAAATGGCCGATATCCAAAATGAGCAGGATCACAATGACCGGTGCGATACCCGGCAGCGAGACATGCCATATGCGTCTCAGCCTTGAAGCTCCGTCCATCTTGGCCGCCTCGTACAGCTGCGGATTGACTCCGCTGAGCGCCGCAATGTAGATAATGGACTGCCAGCCCATGCTCTGCCAAATGTTCGAGCCGATAAAGATCGTCTTGAACCAGCCGGCTTGCTCCAAAAACCGGACCGGCGTGCCGCCGAAAGCCTCGATCAGCATGTTGATCGGCCCCGTCGGCGCAAGCATCGAATTCAGGATGCCGACGATGACGACGACCGAAATAAAATGAGGGATATACGTAATATTTTGCAGCCACTTGCTGTACGTTTTGCTTTTAATTTCATTCACCAGCAGCGCCAGTAGAATCGGAATCGGGAAAGCGATAAGCAGCGAGAACAAGTTGATGGATATCGTATTCCACAGCAGTCTCCAGAAATAATACGAATCGAAAAACCGTTCGAAATGACTGAAGCCTTCCCAAGGGCTTCCGAAGATGCCCTTGGCCGGATTAAAGTTTTTGAATGCGATTTGCAGTCCGTACAGCGGACCGTAATGAAAGATCAAATACCAAGCAACCGGCAGAAGCAGCATGAGGTACAAGTCATACCGCTTCGCGATTTTTTTCAATAAGCCGGATCCGCGCTTCGGCTGGCTAAGGGACAGAGCAGCTGTTACTTGCTCGCTCTCCATGAGCATCCACTCCTTGTCTATGCGGTCTCGGTCTTATTTCTCCATTTTGTCGTAAGCTTCTTGATAAATCTTCTCCAGCTCTTCGATGTTCATCTTCTTCAGCGTGGACTGGAATTCTTCCCACTTATCGAAGCTGAGCGCGCCGACGATAAACTTCGTGCTTTGCTCATCGACGTATTTATCAATGTCGTTGCGCAGAATGTTCACCTGCTGTGCGGTCGCCTCATCGAACATCGGAGCGGCGTAACGGATCTCCGGCATGTACGGCTCCAGCTTCTCGAACGCTGCCTGAACCTGCGGCGGATTGATGAACGACGCGACCTTGTCGCTAATTAAGTGAGGAGCGCCGCCGCCAGCGTATGGCGTCATCTTGCCTTGCGCGCCTTCGATCGCCAAAAACTCTTCCGTGTAATACGGAATGCCGTCCTTCAGCTCATAATGCTCGCCTTCTCTCCCGAAACGCAGCAGCGTAGAGCCTTCATCGCTGTAGAAATAATCGATCCAGCGCATTGTCGCTTCCGGATATTTGTTCACAGACGTGATGGCGAAAGCTCCGAAATCGCGCGGCACCGGCGCAACCGTGCTTTGTTTTTGGTCGCCATGCGGGCCAGCTGGAGGTGCGATGCCGACGTATTGATCTTGAATCGGCAGGAAGTTATTGTTCGTCTGGTCGAAGAACATGCCCGTGTTGCCCGTTCCTTGCTTAGCAAGATATTGCGCTTCCGTATGCGAGAAAATTTCTTGGTCCAGAAGCTTCTCCGTATACAGCTTATTCAAATACATCAGCAGCTCCTTATGCTTTTCGTCGCCGCTCCAAATATTCACTTTGCCGTCTTCGATGTTGATGTTATAGCCGAACTGCAAATCCAGACCGAACGATCCCGTAAAGAAGTTAGCGATAGGTATTCCCGCGGCACCCTTGCGCGCGCTCATTGGAATTTCATCTTTCTCCCCGTTACCGTTCGGATCTCCGTCCCGGAAGGCAACCAGCACGTTGTACAGTTCATCCGTCGTTTTCGGCTCTTCTAGACCTAGCTTCTCTAACCACGCTTTATTAATCCAGCGTTTGTCCGTACGCGCCGAGCCTGTCGATACGATGCCAGGAATCGAATAGATGTGTCCTTCCGGCGTTGTGATGGCCGAGCGGATCTCCGGATATTCCTCCATCAACGCTTTCAGATTAGGCGCATATTTATCGATCAAACCTTCCAGCGGAATGAGTTGGCCGGATGTACCGTAACGAATGGTCTCAAGCGGATTGAGCTCGGAACGGTACAAGGCGTCAGGAAGCTCGTTGGACGCGAACAGCAGATTCTTCTTCTCCGCGAAGCCGTCCGTCGGCGCCTCGATAAATTCCACTTGGATATTGCTCATCTTCTCATAGTCCTGGAACACCGGCATCTCTTTGAACGGCCCGTTAGCAGGCGCGATGCGGGTGAACATTTTGAGCTTGATCGGTTCATCTACAATCGGGAATCCTTCCGTTTTAACAGCGCTTTCGGAAGATGCCGGGGGAGTGTTTTCTTTTTCTGAATCTCCATTGCCGCTGCAGCCGGCCAAAATCAGACCGGACACAATCATCGTGGTCAGCGCTTTTTTGCCCCAGTGTCTACGCATAAATCTGTGACCTCCAATAGTTCAATTCACCGACATGTGTAAGCGTTTCCCTCGGTGTGCACTCATTATAATTCAACCGGTTTCGCGCGAAATTATAATAATATGACGAATTACTCCACATATTTTACGGCTTTGCTTCGGGCGCCTCCGCCGCCGAGCCCGTTCAAGTACGCCTGCGGCGTGACGCCGGTTAGCTCCTTGAACACCTTGAAGAAATAATTGTGCGTGGAGAAACCGACTTGGTCGCTGATTTCTTTAATTGCATACTGCCCGCTCTCCAGCAGCCTGCGCGCCGCATCAATCCGGACCCGATTGACATATTCCGAAAAGGTGGACTTCGTCTCTTCTTTGAAAATACGGCTTAAATACGAAGGGTTCAGCCCGATGGCGCCCGCCGCCAGCTCCAGCGTGACATATCCTGAATAGCGCTCCAATATAAATCCGACCGCTTGCGACACATGCCGGGAATAGCGTCCTGCCGAGTGACTCTCCTTAAGCAGACTGATCAGATGAGCGTAAAAGTCCAGCAGCCATCGTTCCATCTCGCTTACGCTTCCTAATCGGCCCAGTTCGCTGCGCGCGGGGAGTCCGTCCGCCTTGGCGCCGCCATCCGCCATCCATTTCTTCAACGCTTTATCCCCGATATGCAGCAGCTCGCTGATGGTCATCTGCACGGCACTGGAATGAACAGGCTGCTCCCGAATCGACTCGAATACGGAAGCGATCAGCTGATGGGTGCCCGCCAGATCAAGCCGCTCGATCGAAAGCAGGAGACGCTTCTGTTCCTCGATCGTTAACGAAACGCGCCGGCCTCCGAATAAGCCGCCCGCTTTCCCCGCCCCTAGATTGTTCTGTTCCGCAGGGGCCGCGTCAAGCGCCCGTTCTGCCGAAGCATAGCTCGCTCCAAGCTGCGACAAGCTTCCGCATACATGCCCGACCGCATAGATGCATTTCAGATTGAGGAACAGCTCCAGCGCGTGGCGAAGCTTCCCCATCATGATGCCGGCCTCGCTTACGGCGGCATTTTCGCTTTTTTCCTTGAATGCGAACACGATGACCATCCGTCCGTTCTCCAAATAAGCGGCGGTCCGCTCCCTCACATCGCCTAGGCTCTGCTGCATCATATCGACCGCTTGCTGAACAAGCCGATTGGTCTGCATATCGCTATAGGATTGCGTTAGTAACAAGAAAGAAACGATTTGGAGCGATGCGGCCGCATAGCTGACGGCGCCGGGATACAATTCATGTTTACGCGCGAAGGCCTCTAACTCCCTTACGGCCTCCGGCTTCCCCCTGACCAGATCGGTAATATGCCCGCGAATGATGACGGGATTAATTCGTTCCGCCAGCTCCTTGTGAGCGATAAGGTCCTCCTGAAGCCGGTCTTCCTTCCGCAGCTCGAGAACGGCTTTGTTCAGCATCCCGATCAGCGTCTCGCCGTCGAGCCTGTGCTTCAGCACATAATCGATGGACCCGTTCTTCAGACAATCGCGCACGTAATCATAGTCATCGAAGCTGCTGAGCATAATCGTCTTAATCGAGGGATATCGTTCCTTCATTATTCGGTTCAGCTCGACGCCGTTCATTTCGGGCATATTCACGTCAATGATGGCGATGTGCGGACGGAGCTGCTCGATCATGTCCAGAGCCATTACACCGTTATGAGCTTCACCGCATATCTCGAATCCGTGCTTCCCGAAATCCACTAACGTCGACAAATGATTGCGGACTAACGGTTCATCGTCTACCAGCATCACTTGAAACATAATTTAGACCACCTCTCGAACGATAGGTTTCGAAATCTCCTGCTCCTGCACTAGGGGAAACGTAATGACGACCTTCGTATAAAGCCCAAGCTCGCTGTACAGCTTTACTCCGTACGGTTCACCGTATAGGCGGACGATTCGTTCATGCACATTGCGCACCCCCATGCCGCTGAACCGCGACGGGGCCTCTCCTTTGCTTTGTTCTCCGAGCAGCCTATCCATTTGCTCCTGTGTCATTCCTTTGCCGTTATCCGTCACTTCAATTTTCAAGTTGTGGCTCTCCATGGAAACTCGGATCATTACAAATCCGCCCTGCTCCCGCGAGCCGATTCCGTGAAGAACGGCGTTCTCCACAATGGGCTGCAGCATGAGCTTGAGCACCTTGCACTCCAGCAAAGCTTCGTCCTCGATTTCCTCATGAACCGGAATCGGCTGCATGTATTTGTATTTCACGATCGAAATATAGCTGCGCACGTAGTCCAGCTCCTCCCTCACCGTGAGGAATTCATTGGAGTTGCCGAGCACCCCTCGCATCAGCTCAATTAACGATCCGGAAACCTCCTCGATATTCGGCGTCCCGTTCAATCTGGCCAAATACTTGATCGTGTTGAGCGAATTGTAGAGGAAATGGGGGCGTATTTGCGCCTGGAGCGCGGTGAGCTCGGCCTCGCGCTTCTCTTTCTCGCTAACGCGTATCCCTTCCAGCAGCCGTTTTAATTCCGCGAGCATCCCGATAAACACGTGATACAGCTGACCGATTTCGTCTTTCGTTTTTATCTCTTTCATGGGGAGGGACAAATTGCCGTCCTTCACCAGCGTCATCATCGATTTCAATCGCCGGATGTTAATCGTGATTTTGGACGAGACCTGCAGGGAGCCGATCAAGACGACGATTAAGACAATGGCCGACACCTCGAACATCAGGTTGCGAAGCTTGGTCGATTCGCTCAGCAGCGAACCCATCGGGATAAGCGCAAGCGTCGTCCAGCCCGTGTGGTCGGATTTACGGCTGACCACGATATACGATCTCCCGGCAATCTCGCGCTCCACCGCATCGCCGGTACTTGCAAACTCTTGATGAAGGCTGACGACCTTTTCGGCGGATGGGGCGAAGGAAGGCGGCGACTCGGGCAGATAGACGAATTCCCCCTGCTCATCCAGCACATACAGCATGCTGTCGGCGGTCGGCTTCACGCCATACGTTTTTTTGATAAAATCATAGTTCAAATCGACCATGACCACGCCGATTCTTTTGCGGTCATAACGAATCTCTCGGCCGACAGTAATCGCATCCGATACGCCCGTCTGCTTGAAATACGCATGGCGCGACCCGTTAACCAGGATATAGTCCATCATCCGCGTTCCAATAACGGTCCGGTCCAGCCAAGGCCCCCCTGTGAAAAACACTTTGCCGTTCAAACCGACGACGGCAATCCGGGTAATATAGGGCTTATAATCGGTTAAGCTGGATAAAAACTCATCGATCCGCTTCTGCTCCTGAAACCACTCGTAGCTGATTTCCTCCGAGGGGCTAAGCAGCGTATCGATCACCGTATTTTTGTTCGTTACCACCACGGTATTCAGCCGGTCGATCTCCTCAAGCATCATGTTGAGCGACTCGTCAGCTTGACGGATACTGTCCGAGACCGAGGTTACCGCATTCTCCTTGATCGTCTCCCGCATGTTGACGTAGACAATGCCGGTAATCGAAAGAATGGACAGCAGAGCGACGAGGCTGAACGCGATAAATATTTTGCCTTGAATGCTTAATCCCGGCGAAACCCATCGCCTTAAGGTAGACAGCTTTAGCTTCATCGCGCGGGCCTCCTTTTTAATGCGTCCCTGTAATCGTTTGCAAATTGTTAAGCGGATCGTGCGCGGTTACTTCTTAACCGCCGATGCATGCACTGGAACCGGGGGCTCTTTATAGTAGGTCTTGTACGCCCTCGTAAATGCGTACATATTCGGATAGCCCAGCGATAAGGCAATTTCCGTTATCGAAGCATCCGTTGCGTGCAGCAGCTGCTTCGCTTTTTCCATTCGGATTTTTTGCAAATATTTAAGCGGAGATATGCCCGCCGAATTCGTGAACGCCTGCGAGAAATAAGAACGGTGCACGCCCGCGTAATCCGCTACCTGCTGCACGGTAATCCCCTCCGCGGCATGCAGCTCCATATAGCGCTTGCACTCCTGCAGCCAATCTTCGCGCTCTGAAGCTTGGGCTCTTGCCGCGTCTCGGATCAGCTCGGCAAACAGCCTGCATACGAGGCCCTGAAGCTCCATCGCCGTCGCGGCGTCCCACTTGCCGGCGCCTGCCATCCGATCGATGGCGCGTTCGGAGACTCGCCGTACGTTGGCCGTTAACGCTTTCCTGCGGAACGGCTTCTCCTCTGTCAGCCCCGCAAGCGCAAGCAGCGCGCTCACCCTGCTTCCATCCAGCGCCAGCCAGCTCATTCGCAGCGTCTGATCCGAAGGAATCCTCTCGTAATGGTACGTGCGTTCCGGGAACAAACAAAATAGATCTCCCTCTTCAAGCTCCGCTTGTTCGCCCCCGAACCTTAAGCGAACCTTCCCTTCCTGAACAAAATGAAGGCTGAAGCATTCGATTCGTTTCGGCCCTACCCGATAATTCGGCTTGGCCGTCGTCCGCCCCCCTCGAACCGGCCATAAATTCCCCTCTTTATCGAGCGGCCCCGGCGTATAATAGATGAACTCCGCAAATTCATAGTCATACTCCTGCAGCATAGCGTGATCTGTCCTCCGTTCTTTTTAAGCAGCTATTCTTACAAAATGCAAATTTTGGTATGGCGAATTTTACACATAAAGCGCTTTCTTATTAGTCTTATCATAAGCGGAGCTGAGCGGGTTTGTCGAGAAAATCTAACATTTTGCAAATCGGTACTCAGGTGAAGCTTTCCGTTAACTTATGGAGGTAACTGAGCGTCTATTAGGATAGAGGTCTTCTCGCTGGAAAGCCGTCGCTGAGAGGCCGCTTTGGAGCGTATAAGGTAAGGAGGTGACCAAAATGCAGGCATTTATTGCGACTTCCGCTCTTTTGCTCATGCCGCTTTACGCGGCCGCATTCATCGGAGCGTTTGCAAAGGTTTTGCAATGTATAAAAAAGGAGGAGCCTATCGCGGGCCCGGCCACGCTTGCAAGCATCTCGTTCGCTCTCATGATGTGGACGTTAAGCGGCTCGATTCTGCTTGCTGCGGAATAACGGTCGGGTTTTATATGTTCAGCTCTAGGAGAAGGGGGAGCTTCATTCTGAGGCTATGGGGAATCTGGGGGAAGATGTCGCTTATCGCGGCGCTCTTGCTAGTCAGTCTAACTCCGCATGTCTTTGCGGATTGGGCAAGCAGCTTTGTCGTTTATGACGGAGGCAGCTATACCGTCACCGATACGGAAATACCCGCCGATCAGATTGGTAAAAAAATCGGTAAGGTGACCCGCTATTCCGACCGGGAAGGGACGTACAGAGGAAATTTCTCCAACACGTTTGCCAAGGGAACGCCTTACTACGCCATTCAAGGAGTGAGCGCACAGGAACAAATCGCAGTAAAGGGGCCTGACGGACGGTATTGGGCTGCTGTGAATGCGGGGCAATATCCATCCCCGGACGTTTGGACCTCCCCGTTGTTTTGGGTCGGACTAATCGTTGCTGTGCTTGCCATCATGTTTGCGGCCGTATGGTGGGCGAGCCCGAAAAAAACGAGCTAGACGTTCAGGCCAGTTGTGGCTGTGCAGCGGTGGCGGGAAGTGTTGGCGGCATCGTGATTGTGGTGCGGTGGTGCGTGGGATATTAGCAGTGTTGGGGTGTTCGGCGTTAGTGCGGTGGTGCGTGGCGCCGTGTTGTGTGGTGCCGTGTTTCGTGGTGCGTGGTGCCGGGGTGCGTGGTGCCGTGTTGCGTGGTGAGATGTTAGCAGTGTTGGGGTGTTCGGCGTTAGTGCGGTGGTGCTTGGTGCCGTGGTGCGTGGTGCCGTGGTGCGTGGTGCCGTGTTTCGTGGTGCCGTGTTAGCGAGGCTGGGGATGGTAATATGCGGTGATGGGAGTGATCGTACGGTTCATGCAGCGGTGGTGGAATGGTTGGCTGGATGGTGTGACACTTCTTAATGGTTTACGCTATCACGAGCTTTTACACTGCCCTTATACCACCGCCAAACGTTTGGCGTGGTGGCTCTCGGGATAGCGTGTTTGGCGTGGTGGCTGGTTGTGTGGTGGTGACGGGGTTGTACATCGGCTTGTGATAGCGTGTTTAGCGTGGTGCAGCTATGTGGCGGTTCGTGATGGGTCGTTGGCGGTGGTACGTAACTGAGTAAATGTATTTAGTACTGGCGGGTTGTGTGTAGTAACTCTCGATAGCGTGTTTGGCGTGTTTGGCGTGTTTGGCGTGTTTGGCGTGGTGGCTGGCTGTGGGGTGCATGTTGGCGATGGTACGGGGTTGAGTATATGTGTTGGTGGTGGCTGGTTCTGTAGTCGCTCGTGATGGCATGCTGGCGATTTGGTGGTGAGTCCCGTGATGAAATAGCGCCAAAAGTGCACCTATTACTCATTTAGATTTCCCCCAAATAGAAATAAAGCCATTTGTGCACTTAATTTCAGCGCTGGCCGCCAAATTTTGGTCCAGACTTGAAAAATAAGTGCACTTTTGGCTTTATTCGCTTGATATCGATCCATTTGGCTGAATTTAGGTGTACTTTTGGCGTTATTCGCTCATTATGTGCCTCTTCACGATGCGGATGAGGGTAGCAGGCCTCGGCTACCGCCAAGGGGCATCGCATCAGGCCGCCGCTTCGGACCATCGCCTTGGGTCATCGCTTAAGATCACCGCTTGGGCCACCGCTTAAGTCCGCCGCTTCGGACAACCCCTTAGGGTCACCGCTCAGGGCACGGCTCGCTTAAGGCAGCGCCAGCTTGCCCATGACCGTCGGGCGCGACGCGCCGGTGGCGGCGGGGACATTGTTGGCGTTGCCCCGCAGGAAGTCATGGCCGAGCAAAGCGAAAATAACCGCTTCCTTCGCATCGTCCGAGAGGCCTAGCGCGCCGGCCGTCATGATCTTCTGCTCGGGCAGCAGTGCGCCAAGCATCGCCATGAGCGTGCGGTTATGCGCGCCGCCCCCGCTGACGATGACCTCGTCGATACGGCAGCGCGGCATGACGAGCTCTTGGCAGGCGTCCGCGATCGTATGCGCGGTGAATGCCGTCGCCGTCGCGACGATATCGGCGGCGGAGACGCCCCGTTCCGCAGCTCGGCGGAGGAAGGCCGCCGTGTAGTCTGCGCCGAACAGCTCGCGCCCGGTTGTTTTCGGAGGCGGCTGGCGGAAGTACGGATGCGCCAGCAGCTCAGCGAGCAGCTCCTCGTCCGGCGTTCCCAGAGCGGCCCAAGCACCCTCGGCGTCATAGCTCATCCGGCCGTCAGTGAGAGTCAGCACCGTCTGGTCGATAATCATATTGCCCGGTCCGGTATCAAAAGCAAATACATTCTCCGCAGTCGCCCCAGGCGGAAGAGCGGTGCAATTGCCGATTCCGCCGATGTTCTGTAGAAGGCGCCCTCTCTCAGGGTGACCGAACAGAATCAGGTCCCCATAAGGAACAAGGGGCGCCCCTTGGCCGCCGACCGCCATATCTGCCGGACGGAAGTCGCCGACCGTCAGCCAGCCTGTTCGCTTGGCGATGACGGATAAATCGCCGATCTGCAAAGTCGACTTCCGCAGATAGGGATCATTCTCCGGAGGCTCCGGCATATGCCAAACCGTCTGGCCGTGCGAGCTGACAAAGTCGATTTCGTCCTTCCCAAGCCCCGCCTCCTGAGCCGCCTCTAATGCCGCTTCTGCGAACACTTCGCCCATATAGGCGTTCATGCCGCAAATACGAACGACGTCTGAGCTAGCCGGACTGCAAAGCTCTTTTATTTTGTCTCTAAGCTCGTCGTCGTAAGGACGCGTATAGTAATGCAGCAGGCGAACCTTCGATTGAAGGCCGCTGCCTTCAATTTGCACCACTGCGGCGTCCACGCCATCGAGCGAGGTGCCGGACATCAGTCCGATCCCGATGACAGACGGTTTTTCAGCTCTCCATATCAGCATGCTCTCCACTCCTCTGCCTTTTGATGTCCAGTGTATGCAGCATATAAAGCTTCTTGCTCTCTTACGAGCATTCGCAGCTAAAAGAACAAAACCGACAGAGCCTTCTGCCGGTCTTGTCTCCCGATTAATCGCCCGTCTTCAGCTTCTGCAACGCCAGCAGCACCGCGCCGTAAGAAGCGTCCCGCTTTGGCTCGATACAGCGGAGAAGAGGCTGTCTCCAGCCCATGCGCTCCACAAACGTTTCGCGCATATGGCGGTTTTTCGTCAGCACGCTGCCTAGCAGCGCCAGCTCCCCGCTGCGCAGCTCCAGGCGGTTGATCACCGCAGATGCCGCCACCGCAAGCGCATCGGCGTTGTCGCGAATGATCCGGAACGCCGTCAGATCGCCTGCTTCGCACGCTTCCGAAATAAGAGGCGCCAGCGCGGCAACTTCTTTTTTATTCCGGTTCTTGTCGTAGACAAATCCGATCAATTCGGGGATCGAGCTAATGCCAAGCTGTCTATACACCAGTTCGGTTATAACCGTTGGCTCCTCCCGTCCGTCAGCCGCGCGAACGACTGCTGCGAGCAGATCGCGGCCGATGCTATAGCCGCTTCCTCCGTCATCGATCAGGTGGCCGAAGCCGCCTGCCCGATGCGTCTCGCCTGCAGCGTTGCGCCCAAACGCGATCGAACCGGTGCCTGCGATCAGGATAGCGCCGGGCTGCCCTTCAAGCGCGCCGAACAGCGCCGTTTCGTGGTCGCCGACCAGCACCAGTTCTCCCGTGAAGCCGCTCTCGCGCATCCCGCTTGTCAATAGACCGCTGACCGCCGGATTGCTGATGCCTGCCGCTCCGATACAAACCGCCGCGCAGGCGTCCAGCCCACCGGAACAGACCCGCGCAATTTCAGCGCATATCCCCGCAAGCGCCTCCCGTATGCTCGATTCATCCTGCCCGTTCAGATTAAGCGCCCCTGCCTCGAACCTATGAACAACAGCTCCGCTATCGTCCGCTATTGTAACGGCGGTCTTCGTCCCCCCGCCATCCAGCCCCGCAACAAATCGCATGTCACTCACCACTTTCAACGACTTCACCAATGTAAACCATTCTCAAATAGCCCTTGCTCGTTCATTCAAGTATCTTCGTGCAATTTCCTGCAAAAGTGCAGGATTTTTCCGCTAAAAACAGTTGAACGTGCAAAAATAATGCATTCATACAGGAATTTCTTTCAGTTGAGCCGGCAGAGACGAAAATCGTCTTAAAATACTGTATTTTTGCAGCAATTTTCATATAGAGCGCGTATCTGAAGGATATTCCTGCATTTTCGCAGCATTTTCGCACCGAAGAGTTTAGCTTATGCGAATTGCAGTAAAACCTCGCATCCCCGCACCGAGTGGTCAACCTATAACAAATTGCCGTAAAATCTCGCATCCCCGCACCGAATCGTCAGCCTATACCATATTGCCGTAAAATCTCGCATCTCCGCACCGAAGCGTCAGCCTATACCATATTGCCGTAAAACCTCTCATCCCCGCACCGAGTGGTCAACCTATAACAAATTGCCGTAAAATCGAGCATCTCCGCATCGAAGCGTGAGCCTATACCCTATTGCCGTAAAACCTCTCATCCCCGCACCGAGTGGTCAACCTATAACAAATTGCCGTAAAATCGAGCACCTCCGCACCGAAGCGTCAGCCTATACCACATTGCCGTAAAACTCGCATCCCCGCACCGAAGCGTCAGCCTATACCATATTGCCGTAAAACCCCTCATCCCCGCACCGAAGCGCGAGTCTAATCAAAACTTCCGTCGTATCCGCTCGCATCTCCGCTATGGAGCATTCGCTTTAACAAGACTTCCTGCCTTCTCGCAGCATCTCACCTTCCGCCACTGCACGCTAGTACAAATGGAACGCCTTCTTCCGCTCCGCGAACGAGCGGCTCTCTTCGCGGAAGCGCTCCAGCAGCGCCGGCACGTCTACCGATTCGTCGCGGTAAACGTTGTCCCCGCACAGAAGGTCGATGAACGGTCTGCCGTTCTCCCGTACCGGCGGCAAAAACTCAAACGCGTCCCCGAATAGCCGCTTCACCGTGAACAGCAGCTCCACTCCCAGCTCCACAGGCCGAACCGCCCGCTCATCCAGCACATGGACGTAGACGCCGCGGCACAGCTCGCCTTCATGCTTGGAGAAGGTCGGCTTGAAGTACGACGGACGGAAGTAGACGCCCGGCAGCTTCTTCGCGTTCATCTCCTTTGCCAGCAGCTCCGCGTCGACGAACGGCGCCCCGATCAGCTCAAACGGCGCCGTCGTTCCCCGTCCCTCCGACAGGTTCGTGCCTTCGAACAGGCAGGTGCCTGGGTATAGCAGCGCAGTGTGGAAGCGTGGAATGCCCATCGAAGGCGGAATCCAAGCGCGGCCCGTATCCGGGAACGTCATCCCGCGCGACCAGCCGTCGCAGGCAACGACATACAGCTCCGCCTTCCAGCCCCGCTCCTCATTCGCCATCATCGCGACTTCCCCGGCCGTCAGGCCATAGCGCACCGCAAGCGGATAATTGCCGACGAAAGAAGCGAACGCTTCCTTCAGCACATTCCCTTCCACCGTAACGCCGTCCAGCGGATTCGCCCGGTCCAGCACCACAAACGGCTTGCCCGCTTTCGCGCAATCCTCCAGCGCGTACAGCATCGTATAAATAAACGTATAATAGCGAGTCCCAACATCTTGAATATCATAGACGACCATATCGACGGCGTCCAGCATCTCCTGTGTCAGCCGCTTGGAGTCTTTCCGGTACAGACTATACACAGGCACGCCGGTTGCGGGGTCTACATAGGTGTCGACGAGCGCTCCCGCCGCCAGGTCGCCGCGAACGCCGTGCTCCGGCGAAAACATCGCAGCCAAATGAAATTTTTCATGCAAAATATCAATCGTCGAGCGGAAGTCCGCAGCGAGCCCCGTCGGTGCCGTGATGAGTCCCAGACGCTTGCCTCGGAACAAATGCGCGTAAGCTTCAATATTATCAATGCCGTTCAAAAACATCCTGCCGTCCTCCCTAGCCTCCGTACTGGTTAAGCCGGCAACTTCCCCAGTTGCCGGCTATCCGCATACCGCTATCAGCTTACAGCTCCGACTGGCGCAGCTTCATCGATTCCGGCGCCACCATAAACGTCTCGGCATATTCCTTCCTTGCCTCCAGCCCTCTCACGCGGGCAAGCGACTTGTAATAGTCCATGTAGTTAAACGATTTGCTGCCCGTCACGAACCAATGCGTCGACAGCGCCTTGATCCACAGGTCGAACGCTTCTTGGTTAAAATCAACGTATACGTAAGGCACGTAGCCGACCGCGTCCTCCCAGTTCTCCCCGTAATACAGCTTGGCCGCAAAATGCGCCGGAAGCTCGCGCTCGAACGTAGGAATCGCCGCAAAATATCTCGCGTCGTTCACGATGCGGTGCGTCGTTGCATGGTCCTTATGCATGCTGTTGCAATGATGCGTAATGATAATATTCGGCTTTACCTGGCGAATGACGTCCGCAACCCGCATCCGAATCTCTTGGTCGTCCGGCACTTCGCCGTCATTGTAGTCCAGAACATAGGCTTCGCCGCCCAACATATTCGCAAACGTATGCGCCTCGCGAATTTTTTGCTGCCGGTAATCCTCCATGTCCCGCCCTGCCGGAACGCCGCGTTCGCCAGCTGTGAGCGCAAGCGTCGCGATTTTGTCCCCTTTCAAATAGTGGCTCGCCATTACGCCTCCCGCCACCAGCTCCATATCGCCTACATGGGCCCCGATGCCCAGAATCGTTACCTGCTGTCTCTCGCTCATTGTTCTAGCTCCTTCCTCATGATCGCAAATGTTTTCACCGTCTGAAACCCGGCCTTCTCATAGATCCGAAGGGCAGGGTTGCTGCTTCCTGTATATAGCGACATATAATCCGTTCCGATGTTCTGAAAAGCCTCGCATAAGCGGAAGAACAAGCTGGAGCCAAGGCCATGCCCCTCATGCTCGCTCCGGACGCCAATCCCCGCAAAATATCCCCTGCCGTTCGGCTGCCGAATAACCGGTCCGGCAAAGCCGACCGCCTCGCCGCGAAGCGCCGCGATCACAACCGGCGTTCCATCCTCGAAGCTGCGGCCGATCTCCCGCTTCCATAGCGGATTGCCGAGCGCTTCCAGCATGTCGTGAACGCCGCTGTGCTTGCTTGGGTCAAGCAGCTCGACGGCATATCCGCTCGCCGCGGCCTTTTCTTCCTTCGCCAGAATGCTGTCCGGCACTTGGAATTTGCCAAGCTTCAAATACATCGCGCATTGAATAGCCCGCTCCGCATAGCCTTGCTTCAGCAGAAAGCCGTGCAGCGCGCTGCCGACCGGAACGCCAGGCGCGTTGTTATGCTCATGCCTGTCCGTGCCCGGAATGTACCACGGCAGCTGCATCGGGTTAAAGAACAGCACGTCCGACTGCTTCTTCCCCAGCTCGGCGAACCGCTTCTCGAGCGCTCCCAGCATGGCCTCATAACGCGATTCGCTCGCAAAGCCAGCCTCCAGCAGGATACACGTAATATACCCCGTCACATCGCCTAGCGGCAGATCGTCTCCCGTACAGCCGCATGCGAAGCCGACTACCCGTTCTTCCTCCAGCCACACGAAAGCCGCCGCAGGGTCGAAATGCGCATTGTCCGTTATGATGCGAGAGAAGCTGTCCTCGTCCATTTCTTTATACCCGTCGGACACTGCGGTCTTATTCCACAAGGCAATGACTTCAGGGCGGTATCGTTCTTCCCATGATGTAAGCATGCAAGCTCCCCCTTCATTCGCAAAAAACCCTAACAACAAGGCTGCGGCAAACGCCGCAGCCTGAAGTCGTCATATTACCCCTTCACCGCGCCGACCGTTACCCCTTCGAGGAAGTAACGCTGCAAGCTGAAGAATAGAATGAACATTGGTACTGCTGAAATGGTAGCCCCCGCCATCATCGGCGCAAAATACGTCGTGTTGGCGAAGCGGAAGTTTTTGAGACCGACCTGAATCGTTTGCATGTCCATCGTATTCGTTACGAGGAACGGCCAGAAGAACGTGTTCCAGGTATCCATAAAGGTCAGAATCGCCATAACGGCCATAACCGTCTTCGACAGCGGCATAATGATTTTAATCAGGATTTGGAACTGGCTGGCACCCTCAACCTTGGCGCTCTCCAAAATTTCTTTTGGAATCGAGCCCATGAACTGCTTCGCCAGGAAGATGTTATATACCGTTACGATCGAAGGCAGAATCAAGGCCTCGTACGTATTTTGAATTTCAAAAACATTCACGATGAGAATGTACAGCGGCACTTGCGTCACTTGGTACGGGATCATCATCGCCGCAAGCAGGACAGCGAACAAAACGCTGCGGCCTCTAAATTGAATTTTGGCGAACGCATAACCGGCCGTCGTTGCAAACACCACATTCGACACCATGACCGCGCTCGCCACAACCAATGAGTTCAGCAGCCAGCGGTACGAATATTCGCTAAAGTTGAAGAAAAATTTATACGATTCCAGCGAGAACTTGCCAGGCCAAATGGAATAGCTGACCGCTCCCGCCTCAATCGGATCGCCGAAGGAGGACATAACCATGAAATAGATCGGGAACAAAGTCGCCAGCGCAAACAGCAGAAGGAGGATCACGATAACCGTGTTGCGCACATATTTGAATGTTGGATTTCCTAAGTGATTGTTAAACAGTGCCAAGCCGAGTCCCTCCTTCTCCTAGTATTCCACGTCTTTGCCCAGGAACTTGAACTGGATAAACGCGATAATGCCGATAATGGCGGCAAGCACGAGCGATTGAGCAGCGGCTTTGCCGAATTCGAAATATTTGAACGCGGTATCGAAAATGAGCAAGCCGACCATCGTTGTCGAGTGGTCCGGACCGCCGCCGGTCATCAGGTAAGCGTTCTGGAACACCTGGAACGAACCGATAACGCCGGTAACGAGCAGGAACAACGTCGTTGGTTTGAGGCATGGGATCACGATATGCCACATTTTTTGCCAGAAGGAGGCGCCGTCAATATCCGCCGCTTCGTAGTAGCTCTCGTCGATGCCGAGCAGCGCCGCGACATAAATGATGATGCTGGTGCCGTGGCTGGACAGCCAGGACATAAAGACGAGCGAGAACATCGACGTTTTGCTCGAACCGAGCCAGTTCTGGTTTTCGATGCCGAACACCGAGATCAGCTGGTTCAATATGCCGCCTTGCAGCGGATCGTAGATCCACAGCCATACGACGGACAATGCTACGCCGGAAGCGACAGCAGGCAGATAATAAACCGCCTTAAACGTCGTTTGCATCCATTTCTTAAGCGGCATAATCATAATCGCGACCGCAAAGGACAGGATGAGCGCTACCGGAACGGTCAGCACGGTATAAATGACCGTATTCCAAAGCGCCTTATGGAACAGCTCGCTTTTGAAGATATCCGCGTAATTGTCAAAGCCGATAAACTCGGAGCCTAATGGCCTATATTCCTGAAAACTAATGATAAATGCGCTAATAAAGGGATAAGCGGTGAACATCGCGTATCCGATGAGAGCGACCGCAATAAAGACATAAGCCCATGCGTTGTCTCCTCTATTCAAGCGATTCTTGGTGGTTAATGCCCCTCGAGCCATTATGCAGGACTCCTTTCATTGCCGCTTCCTTGACCTAAAACAACAATCGGATAGCCCCCCCGATCAAGGGGGCGGCTATCCGAGCGTCAATCTAACTCTTATACGACCCCATCTTCGCCGAATGTTTCGATAGCAGCTTTCTTCACTGCTTCATACATTTCTTCAGGCGTGATCTCACCGGCAAGCAGCGCTTGCAGCTTCGGAATAATAACTTCGTTCTCCAGCTTGATATGGTCTGCTTGCAGCTCCGTAGGGATCTCGCGAGCAGGAGGCGCTTGCTTGAGAAGCGCTTCGTCAGCAGCTACGTTGTCCGGGTTGCGATTTGTTTCAATACTTGCAGCCGCTTCACGAGCGCTGTCTGTAATGTGAGATACGAATAGATCGTTGTTCGTTACAGCCGCTACCGAGCCGCTTGCCAGGAAGTAAGCCGCTTTTGCAACGTTAGCCGCATGCTCAGGAGTCGGTTCCTTCTTGCCGCGGAACGCGATGTAGCCGTCAACAACCGCATGGGATACTGCAGGTTGGCCCGCGAAGGATGGCATTGGCAGAACAACATACTCCGCCTTGATGCTGTCCGCTACCGCGCTGCCGTCATTTGCTTCGATCTTCGCGTTGTTTGTGTTCGCGGAGTTTTCGAATACGGCAAGACCTTTACCCGTAATCATCGTTTGGCCAGTCAGGAACATGTTCCAGCGCTTGCCTGCGTCAATGGAGCTCAGCTCTTTCGGCATCGAGCCGTCGTCGATCATTTCGCGGATCGCTTTCAGCACCGTCAAGAACTTCTCGTCCGTGTAAGCATATTTGTTATCTTCCGTGAACGGATAAGGCATGCCTGCGCCCTTCACCAGAATACCCAGGTAGTCACGGGACGCTACGCCGGCTGTCGCGAATACGAAGCCGTAACGCTTGTAAGTGTCGCCTTCTTTGACAACGCCTTTTTTGATCGCTTCGCGGAACTCTTCGTAAGTCCAGCCTTCTTGCTGCACTTTCTTCCAATCGATGCCCGCCTCTTCAAGGAACTGCTTGTTACCGCCGATCGAGTGAACGGCCAGGTAAGCCGGAAGTCCGTACTGCTTGCCTTCCTTCGTCATGTAACCGTAAGGGATCTCGTCGAAATCCGATACTTGCTCAGGCGTCAGGTAAGGAGCGAGGTCCATCGTCATGCCAAGATCCGCATATTTCGCAATGCTCTCCGAGTTGCCGAACGCGATGTCCGGAGGGCTGCCCGCATTTACTTGTGTATCCAGCTTCTGAGTCATATCCTCCCAGCTTGCCGGTTCGATTTTCAAAGTCAGGTTAGGATAAAGCTTGTTGAAATCTGCTGCCATTTGCTCAAAGTTTTCTTGGTACTTCGGCGACACCGGCGGAAGCAAAGCCGTAATCGTGTCGGGTGCTGCTTGCGCTTCGCTGGAAGCGGTAGGGCTTGTGCTAGGCGTGTTGCTTGAACCTGCGTTGTTGTTGCCGTTGTTGCCTGAGGAACAAGCGGATAAAGCGCCTACGGATAGCATGAGTGCCAAAACTGTCGAAGCAAATCTCGTTTTTCTTTTCATTGCTAAGATCCTCCCTTTAGTCTATTTCATTCTATATACTCACATCCCACCAAGCAACCTTACATGACTTTGGTGCAAACGCGAATAGCCCTTTTCAGACTGCCGCCGCATTCGGACAGCACCTGACTGGCCGCCTCGGCATCAAGCCCCGATTTGATCATCATGATCGCAAGCTTACAATCCATGTTCGCTTGCTTCAGGGTAACCTCGGCAATCTCCTGATCGACGCCTGTCGTTGTGCGAATCATACGCAAGGCCCGATCATACAGCTTCTTGTTGCTGGCTTTCATGTCTACCATTAAGTTGTTGTACGTCTTGCCCAGCTTCACCATCGTGCCGGTCGACAGCATGTTAAGCACCAGCTTCTGCGCCGTTCCGGCCTTCAATCTTGTCGAGCCCGCTATCACTTCCGGCCCTACGACCGGAGCAATCGTAATGGAGCTCACTTGTTCGAGCTTTGTTCCTTTGTTGTTGACAATACAAATTGTTGTTGCGCCTAGCTCGCCGGCTCTTCGCAGACCCTCAATGACGAACGCCGCGCTTCCGCTTGCCGAAATTCCTATAACAGCGTCTTTGCTTGTGACGCCGATTCGGTCGATCAGCGCTTTGCCTTCATC
Source organism: Paenibacillus nanensis (assembly GCF_003583765.1). Lineage (GTDB taxonomy): Bacteria > Bacillota > Bacilli > Paenibacillales > Paenibacillaceae > Pristimantibacillus > Pristimantibacillus nanensis. The sequence goes on along the minus strand of NZ_QXQA01000011.1, from coordinate 1,251 downwards.
ACCGTCGTCTTCGCAGCCTTCTACCGCAACCCTCAGCGCCACATCCCCGCCTGCGATATGGCCTTGAATCAGCAAGGGGTCCGTACCGAAGGTCGGCGGGCATTCTGAAGCATCCAGCACGCCTAATCTGCCTGACGTTCCGGCGCCGATGTAAAACATCCTGCCGCCGCTGGCAAGCGTTCGATGAAGCGCTTCCACAGCAGCTGCTATTGCCGGCAGTTCAGCGGCTACCGCTGCTGGAACCGTTGCGTCCTCCCGATTGATAAGCGCGAGCATTTGCTCCGTCGTCAGCTCATCGATCATGGAAGTACCGGCATTAACCCCCTCCGTCGTTAAGCTTGCAAGATAGTCATTCATAGTAATTCCCCTAACGTGATCATGGCTCGGGTTCGTTTCCGCGTTTCCTTGTGTCAGCCCGTTGATCGTTTCATTAAGCGTTGTAAGCTTAGCTCTATATTAAAACTTTTATTTCAGATGCGTCAATACATTTTGAAATAAATTTTTAACTTGAAAATTATATTTGGCATTTTATATCACAATTTGTGTAGGTTGCACAGAAGGTGTCGAATCGCGAAATCCCAGGCGGGGTGCGGGATCTCCTTGTAAGCGCATTCACGTTTTAGGTTGGAAAATTTTTTTGAGCTATCCCTCTTTTGTTGAGCTAAGTTTTGCAACAGCCGTCTGTTTTTACGGGCATGCTTCCGCCTGACCTCTCTTATTTTGTCCCTTTTGGCTAATTTTTATGGGGTAAAATTTCAGATCTGTTGCTTGTACGCACCAGCTCAACTAAACGCCCTTGGCTGGCCACGCGTTCCTCCCTCCCGGGTGGCGCCCCCGACAGCCCCCTGTGTGCTGGTGCAGGTGCCGCCGCTGCTGCTGCTGATCCCGTTTCCTTGCACCGGTAACTCCGCTGTAGCGGGACCTTCCGCCCCTTGCCCGTCTGAAAAGCATCAGCAGCACATCCTTTAAAACTGAGAAATAAGGACAAAAGTGCACTTATCTCCGGCAATCTCAGCACATCGAACTAAAATAAGGACAAAAGTGCATCTATTTTCGAGATTTCCGCGCATAATGAAGGATAGGGTGACGAATACGTGTACTTTTGGCGCTATTTCCCTCTAACCGATGACGTACAATTGTTTGTGTACCAAGTTTTGGAGTCTATCCAAAACACAAAAAAGTAGAGTATCCTCGGGGTTACCACGCCACCAAGAAGGGACTCTACTCGATGACTATGATACCAGAAAACCA
>NZ_QXQA01000010.1 GCF_003583765.1 Paenibacillus nanensis | reverse complement strand
GATTAGATCGCAGCATCAGCGACACCTACCGTTCAGTTATTGTTAATTATATTATACAACATTAACGCGGTGTCGTCTTAAAATAATTAAACATATGAAAGGCTGTCGAGACTTTCTCGACAGCCTGGCCGTCCTTTGGAGGACGGTTTTTTTCATGTGTACCGGAAGGACGCTGAGCCTTCTGTGACGATTACTGTCCGTCGGCGAATCGTCTGTGACATTACGCTTCTCTATGCTAAGATGAGGGAACCACCACTATTTCTTGAAGGGAGCGCACGACATCATGATTCCCATCCATACATCGAAGGTCGAATCCGCGCTGCAGGCGTTTGTAGGAGCGGAGGCCTTCATCCACAGCGAAAGCACGTCTTATATGTTCGTCCGCAACTTCAAAGTTCACGTGACGCACGCTTACCTCGCGGGAGAAGGACCGTACCGGGCCGCTCTTCGTTTCGACGGGCACGGCTGGCTTCGCGCGGAAGCCCTTACCCATTACGATCTGGACGCGGACGGCCGGCTTCTGCTGGCAGGCTTCGACGACCGCGGCCGCATGAATGTCGCCCTGCATCTCGGAAAGGAGCCGTTCCCCGAATGAAGACGGAAGACCGGAACAAACGCCGGAAGCTGCTTGCGGTATTCGCCCATCCGGACGATGAGACCTTTATTTGCGGGGGCACACTCGCGAAGTATGCGCATGAAGGGGCCGAGATTACGCTGGTAAGCGCGACCCGCGGGGAAATGGGCAGACGCATGGGCAACCCGCCCTATTTGAACCGAGAGACAATGCCGGCCGCCAGAGAGGCCGAGCTGCGAGAGGCTTGCGGCATTTTAGGCATTGCCCGGCTCCATTTCTTCGACATTCGCGACAAGACGGTTGAATTCTGTGACGCAGCCCTATTGGAAGCCCGAATTGAAGCGCTCATAAAAGAAATCGAACCCGACGCCGTGCTCACCTTCCACGAGACGCTCGGCGGTCACCCGGACCATTGCGCGATCGGCAAAGCCGCGACCAACGCTTATTTGCGGTGCGGCGGCGAGGGCGGACTATATTTCATTACATTCGGGAATGCGATGGCCCATCCGGAGAGGTTCGGCTATACGCGCAAAGACGTCGTCAAAATCGACGTTAGCGCGCATAACCGAACGAAGCTCGCGGCCTTCCGCGCTCACCGCTGCCAAACGGAAATTGACGAATGGGTATGGCTCCCGGACGAAGAGGCCTTATCTTATTTCGGCAATGACGAATATTTTCTAGCCGGTGACCGAAGGGTTCCGCGGAGAAGCCCCCATCACTTGTTTTAGCCCTTTAGAAGCTGCAGTCTTGCCTGCTTGAGCCCTCTTCAAGAGCGGCGGCCGCCAGCGTCTGAATAACCGAGCTGTCCATCGGCGGGTTATGAAGACCGGCGCGAACGTCGCGGTAATACCGCTCAAGCGGGCAGCTCTTTGCCAAGCTGGCGCCGCCGACAATGCGCATCGCCTTATCTACAATCCGGATGGCATGGTTGGTGACGGTATACTTCGCAAGCCCCAGCTCGGGCTTGAGAGACGGCCGCTGCTCAGCCTCCCTGTCCCAACGGTCTGCTGCGGCATAGAGCAATGTTCTGGCGGTGCGCAGCTCAGCCTCCATCTCGCCGATCGTTTGCTGAACGGCGGGCAAGGACGCGATCGGTTTGTCGAGGTAATTCGGCTGATAGGTACGGGCATACTCGAGCGCATAATCCCTTGCCGCCATCGCGATGCCCATATAACATGCGGGTATATGCAGCAGCCATCCGCCGCCGTCGTTGACTTCCTTCCCTTTTATTCTGTCGCTCTCCGGGACGAACGCCCCTTCGAGCACGACGTCATGACTGCCGGTCGCGCGCATCCCGAGCGTATCCCAGGTTTCGACGAGCTTGACCTGTTCCGTCCGGCGGACCAGAAACTCGCTCACCGCGTTCTCGTTCGGAACATAAGCCGTTACGACGAACCGATCCAATATCGGGGAGAGCGTGCTGAACGTTTTGCGGCCCGTCAGCCAGTAGCCGCCGTCCGCGTGAACCGCGACCGTCTCCGGTTTGCCGCCCCGGCTGGGGCTGCCCGTCGCCGCTTCGCTGGCGAACGTGTTAATCATTGTTCCGTCCCGCACAACCGACTCGCACAATTCGGCAAACAAGCTGCGCGGCCACTTGTCTGCCACGCTGAAATGAAACACTTGACCTAAATGCCAGCCAACGGCAAGCGCGGTAGCCCCGTCGCCGTAAGCCAGCCTCTCCTGCAGCAAGACGAGCTCATACAAGGAAATGCCGTCCCCGCCAAACTCGGCGGGAACCGTCAGCTTCAAGTAACCGGCCTCCTTCAAGTCGGCGAAATTTTCGAATGGAAAAGACCCTTCGCGGTCATGCCTTGCGGCCCTCTCCGCAAACCGCGCTGCCAGCTCCTCCGCCATTGCCGCTCGTTCCCGCTCCTTCTCGTTCCGTATAAACTGGTCGATGTACCTCGTCAAGTCGAACCCTCCTCAAAACCCGTATGTATGTAAGATTCATCATACCTTTTTTTCGGCTCCCGGACTATGCGGCGCCGGCTTCTATCGATTATTTTTCAATCCTGAACGCCGCCGTGCCTGAACATCTTCGAGCAGACGCCAAGAAGCCGTTCCCTGGCAGCATGCCCTGGAACGGCTTCTTAGATTCTTATTGCAAAAAGGCAGGCTCCGCTAACTCACGAACGGACTCAGCAATCGGTCCACCGCCAATGAGGCATTCACGTCCGTACAGACTGCAATGTCCGTCCCGGCTAACGAACGGCGCCGCAGATCGGCAACGGTCATGCCCGCGCACAGCTCGCTGTCGCACACGACGGACACCTTCATCCTCTGGATCGTAACGAGGGAAGGATCCTCCGCTACCAGCACCGTTAATGGATCGTGAATCGGCGCAGCATCGATAAAGGAATTGCTCGTCCGGTAAAAGTCGAAATAATAACGGTGGGATTCGCGAATAAAATCGATAACCTCGCTATTTCCCTCTTGCCGGAAGCGCATCAGCTGGTCCAGATGCTGTCCCGTCAGCAAGGTTTTCATCGTGACGTCGAGCCCGACCATCGTAACCGGAAGTCCGGAAGTGAAGACGATATCGGCCGCCTCCGGGTCTCCCCAAATGTTCGCTTCCGATACGGGCGTCACATTGCCGGGGACGCTGACCGCGCCTCCCATCACATAGACATGCTTGATCCGCTTGGCGAGATCAGGCTCCTTCGTCACAGCCAGCGCCAAGTTCGTCAATCGGCCAAGGGTTACAACAATAAGCTCGCCTTCCAGCTCCTTGGATTTGCGAATGATGAAATCATCCGCCCGCTCGCTTAGCGCCTCTTGGCTGGACGGCGGAATCTCCGCATCGCCGATGCCGTTCATGCCATGGACATGAGTAGCGAACTCCGGCATCCCTCTTTCGAGCGGCTGTGCCGCGCCGCGAACGACCGGCACGTCATAAGGCGCCTGCGCGAGCCGAATGATCCGCAGCGTGTTGTCGGTCGCGCGATCGACGCTAATGTTGCCGAATACGGTTGTAATGCCTTCCACCTTAATACTAGGAGACTTAAGCGCGTACAGGATGGCAAGCGCATCGTCAATTCCTGTATCCGCATCAATGATCATCTTTTTCACATGTTCCACTAAGTTGCCCTCCGGTTCCCTGTTCTTAACGCCTATTGAAGTACGCTTCGACCTCGGACATGGTCGGCATGCCATCCTGAGCGCCGAACTTCGTAACCGCAAGCGCCGATACTTTGGCCGCGAACGCAACCGATTCGGCGGTGTCATATCCGGCGCAAATGCCGTAAGCCAGCCCCGCGTTGAACGCGTCGCCCGCTCCGGTCGTATCCGCAACCTCCATCCGGTGCGCCGCTTGCCGCATAAGCCCGCCGTCCTTCTTCTTCCACGCGGCGCCTTCCGCGCCCAGCGTCGTGACGACGCAGCCGCATCCCTTCGCCAGCAGCGCGTCGACCGATTCCTCCAAGGAGCGGCCTTCGAGACCGCCGCTTGGAGCAGCTCCGGTCAGCAGCTCAAGCTCCGTCCGGTTCGGCGTAATATAGTGGACGCGTCTTAACAGCTCCTCCGGCAATTCCCTCGCCGGCGCCGGGTTGAGAACGATCCGTTTGCCGTGCTTGCTCGCAAGCTTCACGGCGTATTCGACCGCTGCAAGCGGGATTTCCAGCTGAAGCAGCACGGCGTCGGCAGCCGCGATGACCGGTTCGGCTGCCCGGATGTCTTCGTTCCGCAGCTCGGCGTTGGCCCCTTGCACGATGACGATGCTGTTGTCCTCGGGCGTCAGCGTAATGGACGCCGTGCCCGTCGGAGCCCGCTCCGTCATTTTAATATAATCGCCGTTTACGCCGCTGTCCGCCATCGCCGCAAGCAGCGTCCTGCCGAAGCTGTCAAGGCCGACCGCTCCGATCATCGACACATCCGCGCCGAGACGCGCAAGCGCGACGGCTTGATTGGCTCCTTTGCCCCCGGGAATAAAATGGATTTCATCGCCCTGTATCGTCTCGCCCCCGGCGGGAAAACGCGACGCCTTCACAACGATATCCATATTCATGCTCCCGATGACCGCAATTTTCGGGCGTTTCATCGCAAGCTCCTTGTCCGGCCGGCCGTCAGTCGTTCCATTAGAAGCGCGACCGCTCTCTTATGATCGACGTCAAGGCAGACGCTCACATTGCCCGACGGATCAAGCGTCGCAATCGTCTGACCGGTCTGAGGACGATGGTCGTATTCCACGCGTATATTCATGCGCTCGGTCCGCACGAGCGTGCGGTCGACCAGCAGCGCGATCGTCAGCGGATCATGCATATAGGAGATTTCTTCCTTCGCAAATTCGAACCATTTGCCGATCATCCGCGCCAGCGACATATTTAAAGGATCCCCCGTCTCATGAAGCTGCCGGCGTTCCTCCTCCGTAATCGTCACTTTGAGCGTGACGTCCAGACCGGCCATCACGATCGGCGCTCCGCTCCGGAACACCAGCGAAGCCGCTTCCGGATCGCAGACGATGTTGTGCTCGACGATCCGCATATGCAGCCCGTTATCGCCAAGCCGGGTAACGCCGCCCATAATGACGATTTCCTTCACCGTCTGCGCGATGCGCGGCTCGCGGATCAGGCAGGCGGCAATATTGGTCAGGGGCCCGATGGCGACAAGCGTGATTTCGCCGGGATTGCTCATTACCGTATCGATGATGAAGTCAACCGCGTGGCGATCCTCATAGACAAGCTGGTCGTCCTCTGCGAGCAGACCGTCGCCTTCATGACCCGCCATCCATATGTCGCGGTTATCAAGAAGCGTCTTGTTGAGGCCCGCATAGACGCGCACGTCCTCCCTTTTGCCGTATTGCAGCATCTTCCGCGCCATTTTGGCCCGCAGGTCCACGTTGCCGTATACGGTCGTGACCCCTTCGATGATAATCTCGGGAGAATGCATGGCAAGCGCAAGCGCCATCGCGTCGTCCACATCGCTTCCGATGTCTGTATCCAAAATGATTCGAACCATATGTCAGTCTCTCCTTAGCTGTTTTTCTTTTTCTTTCGCCTTGTCTCCGCGATTGCGTAGACAAGCAACCCGATAACCGTCGCCGCATACGGGAACGTCGCGACCAGCTCGCTCGGAATTTTCAATATTTGCAGCGCGTTCGCCATCGCGTTCGTCGCGCCGAAGATCAGCGACGCAACAAAGGTTCCAACCGTGCTGCCGCCGCCCAGCGCCTCCGCGGCGATCGCGATCCAGCCCCTTCCCGCGGTCATGTCTCTCGTGAACAAGGACAGATACCCCATTGACATAAACGCGCCGCCGAGGGACGCGAAGAAGCCGCTTAACAGCAAAGCGATCGTTTGAATTTTGACAACGCTGATGCCTACGGACTGCGCGGCCTGCGGATTCTCGCCCACCGAGCGGAGCTGCAGCCCAAGCGGCGTTCGTTTCAGCAAATAATAGACGCCCGCTACGGCCAGCAAAGAGATGTAAGTCAGCACGTTATGGCCGGACAGGATCGGGCCCAGCACCGGAATATCCTGCAGCAGAGGGATGTGCAGATTCGGCAGCACCTTGCTTTGAAGCGATGTCGAGGTGCCCTTATCTCCGCTGACCATATACAGAATAAAGACCGTGCCTCCCGAAGCGAACATGTTGATGGCGATACCGCCGAGTATAATATGCGTTTTGATTTTCAGCGTAAAATAAGCGAGCACCGCCGAGAGCAGAATGCCTGACATGACGGCCCCCAATAAGCCGACCCAAGCGCTGCCCGTATAGGCGCTGACGATAACGCCGGTAAGCGCGCCCGTCAGCATCGTGCCTTCCATGCCGATATTGACGATGCCGGCTTTATTCGAAATCAATGCGCCCAGCGCAGCCAGCAGGATCGGCGTCGTAACGCGAAGCACGGAGAAAGCAAAATCGGTCGAGAAGATGACGCTCCAGAAGCTATCCAAGTTTCTCCGCCTCCTTCAGCAGTTGTCGGTTCTTCCACATTTTCAGGAACTGCTCCGCAGAGATGAGCAATATGATAATGGCTTGAATAATCGATATAAGCTCCGCGGGCACGTCGGATAGGATGGCCATTTGGTCCGCGCCGACCCGGATATAGGCCAGGAACAGCGCCGCCCCGATAACCGACAGCGGATTGTTCTTCGCAAGAAGCGCAATAAGCGCGCCGTCGAGACCGTAGCCCGGCAAGTCCGTCCATTGGAATCTCGCATACATGCCGAGCATCTCCACCGAGCCGCCCATCCCCGCGAGGAAGCCGGCGATGAGATGGACCGTAACGATGACCCTGCCCGTCTTAATGCCGGAGAACTCGGCGAACGAGCGGTTCGAGCCTGTCATGCGAAGCTCATAGCCCCACCGCGTATGGTACATGAAATAGTGCGTCGCCAAAATGCAGAGCAGAACCAGAATCAAGCCGGTATGAATCCGCGTGCCCGGAATAATCGTCTCTAGCCGCGCGGTTTCTTGGAACTTGTAGGATACGTTCGCAAAAGCGGCCGCGTCCCTGAGATGATAGTTCAGGAAATAAAGCCCGATGCCGGCCAGAATGCTGTTGAACATGAGCGAGGTTACGAGCACGTCGGCATTCCATTTCGCCTTCATAATGCCGGGAATCGCCGACAGAAGCGCCCCGACCGCAGATCCCGCAAGGATGGCGACAGCCGGATGGATCATCGCATTCATGCTCCAATAGATGGCGATAACGGCCGCAACCAGCCCCGATATATAAAACAAGCCTTCCGCCCCGAGATTAAACAGGCCTGCGCGGAACAGAAGCACCACCGATAATCCCGTAAACATGAGCGGGATCGCGATTTCGACCACATTGCCGATCTGGGCCGAAGAAGCCAGCGGTCCCGTAATGAAGATGCCGATGGTCCCGATCGGATCGTCGCTGATGAACGCGATGATGATAAACGCGATGACAAGCGCTATTGCAACGGAGAGAAGCGTTCGGATCGCGTCAAAGTATTTCAGCATCGGTAGCTCCGCCCCTCTCTTCAGTCGAGTGTTGATTTTTCAAGCCCAGCATATACAGGCCAAGCTCCTCCTCCGTCACCTTAGACGGCTTGTCGAACTTCGCGACGAGCTCGCCTCCGTACATGACATGAAGCGTATCGCTCAGCTCCATAATTTCATTTAAATCGGCGGAAATCAGCAAAATCGCGCAGTTGCGGCTTCTCATCTCAAGCAGCTTCTGATGCACGAGCTGCGCCGCGCCAACGTCCACACCGCGCGTCGGCTGCTCCGCGATAAGCAGAATCGGATCGGTTGAGCATTCCCTCGCCACGATCACCTTCTGCATATTGCCTCCCGACAGCATGCCGATCGGCTGAGCGGGTCCCGAGCAGCGGACTTTGAAATCTTCAATGAGCTTTTCCGCCAGCTTGACGATTTTTTTGCCCCGCAGAAACAACCCGCGGTTCCACTCTCCGTTCCGGTAACGCGTGGAGATGATATTGTCGGAGATGCTTTCCTCCTTCGCCGCGCCTTGGCTCATCCGGTCTTCGGGGACGTAGGATACGCCGAGCTCGCGGATCGCCCGCATATCGGCATTCCCGATTTCCGAGCCGTTAACCGCGGCGCTGCCCTGCCGCTTGCCTTCCAAGCCGCCGGTCAGCGCTTTGACCAGCTCGGCCTGGCCGTTCCCTTCCACGCCGGCGATGCCTACGATTTCACCCGCTCTAACGGTGAGCGAGATATCGTTAAGCGCCTTTTTGCCCAGCGCGTTCACATAGGTTAGTCCGCTCACTCGCAGCACCGGCGGACCATAGAAAATTTCCTCCTTGTTGTACTTAAGCACAACATCCCGGCCGACCATCAGCCTCGAAATTTCCTGTTCGGTAATATCCGCCATATCAAATACGCCGGCAGTCGTTCCGCTCCGCATAATCGTAATGCGGTCGCAGATCGCCTTCACTTCCTTCAGCTTGTGCGAGATAAACACGATCGTATGGCCTTCGCGCTTCAGCGTCAGCAGCTGCTTGAACAGCTCCTCCGTCTCCTGAGGCGTCAAAACGGCCGTCGGCTCGTCCAAAATAAGAATTTTGGCGCCCCGTATGAGCGCTTTCAAAATTTCCACTTTTTGCTTCATGCCGACAGACAAGCTCTCCACCTTTGCCGTCGGATCGACGGCGAGCTGGTATTTATCGGAGAGCTCCTGCGTCATCCGGACCGCTTCCTCGACATGAATGCCGAGCCCTTTCTTAGGCTCCATGCCGAGCACCATGTTTTCGGCAACCGTAAAGGACGGCACAAGCATGAAATGCTGGTGAACCATGCCGATTCCTTTGCCGATCGCGTCCTGCGGGGTTTGAAAGCGGACTCGTTCGCCTCTCAGCAAAATTTCGCCCTCGCTTGGCTCCTCCATGCCGAATAAAATTTTCATTAGCGTGGACTTGCCTGCCCCGTTCTCCCCCGCTACGGCGTGAATTTCGCCTTCCTGCAGCGCGAAATCAACGTTCCGGTTTGCCGCGACGCCGTTCGGGTATACTTTTGTAATCTTGCGCATTTCCAGCAATTGTGGCTGCATTGGTTCTTCTCTCCTTGCCCGCGATATCGTGGTAGAATGCGTGAATATCGGCTGCGCTTGGGCCCGATAGCATGAAGGGAATTCTCCGCTTGCGAAGAACTCCCTGCATTTGCCTAAACATTATCCTATTGTAAGCTAGGGTTATGGCTTAACGGCATTCCGGATTTGCTCGATCTCGGAAGTTTCCATGCCGATCGCGTTGCTCACTTCGATTTCGCCTGCGATCAGCTTTTTCTCCACCTCTAGCACTTGTGCTTTTACGTCCTCGGAAACAACGGATTCGAAAATGCTGTTGCGCACAATGCCTACGCCATCTTCTTTCAAGCCGACTGTCTCCAGCTTGCCCATCTCCAGCGTACCCGCTTGGATGCCGCGAACCGCGCGCAGAATCGCTTGGTCAATCTTTTTCACCGCGGAAGTGATGATCAGATTCGCTTTATCCTCGTCGCTGTCGGCAATCATAGCCGCTTGGTCGGAATCGACGCCTACGGCATATTGGCTTTTTTCCTTCGCCGCGTCGAACACGCCAAGGCCTGTACCGCCCGCAACGTTGAAGATAACGTCTACGCCGGAGTTGTACTGCAGCAGCGACAGCTCCTTGCCTTTGCCCGGATCGGCGAAATCGCCCGCATAGGATACCGCTACCTTGATGTCAGGCACCGCGTATTTCGCGCCTTCAATATAACCGACCAGGAATTGGTTGATGCCTGGAATATCCATCCCGCCCAGGAAGCCGATTTTTTTGTCCGCGTTGACATTCGGCATATCGGATACGCTGGTTAACGCCGCAGCGGCGCCCGCCAGGAAGGATACCTCGTTCGTCGCATAAGAGATGGCATACACGTTCGAAGCCGTCTCCGGAATATCCGTGTCGTAGTTGATGAATTTTTTATCAGGATGCTGTTCCGCCGTCGCATTCAGAAGCTCCGTAATTTGCGATCCGCCGGAAATGATGACGTCCCAGTCCTGAGCCGCTACGGAGTTAAAGGTCGGCTCCCATTTGCTGGTGTCCACGCCCATCTCGATCACTTTCGTATCAGCTTGCAAAACATCGCGCACTTGCGTCAAACCGCTGTTCGCCGCGTCGAAGAAGGACTTGTCCCCCAGTGTCCCCGGAATAAGCAGGACGACCTTCAATTGATCGGATTTCGTCCCCGAACCGGTATTCGCGTCTGCGTTCGTCTCGCCGGCGTTCGAGCCGCCGTTGTTGCCGCCGTTGTTGCCGCAGGCCGCCGCCAATAGCATCACCGCTGCCAGCATCATAGCCAAAAAACTGCGTTTCATTGTTTCTCCCCCTCAAATGTTCTCATAATGGATGCGCTTTCCCCGCCGCAATGGTCTGCGGCATATTCCGGAAAGTTTATGATTTGATTCTTTCTATGCTATGATTGTAGCAAATGAAGCTCGGTATTTTTATCTGAATTCGATCATGTTTTTTATATGATTTGGCTACGATAATTGGAGGTACCCACCCGTGAACAAGCTGGACTTTCTCTTTTTTTCGAAACGCCGGGAACACCATTACATCCCTCCCCATTTCCATGAATGCTACGAGCTCGTCTATTACTACGGCAGCGGGGAGACCCGAATCGGCAAGGAGTTTTATTCGTTTCGGGAGCATACCTTTGCGCTTGTGACGCCATTCGTCGAGCATGACGAGCTGCATGCGGCGGAGTCCGACGTCCTCTTCGTCGGCTTTTTCAGCGACCGGGAAGGGCTTGCGAATTTGTCCGGGCTTTACGAGGACGATGAGAAGCGTTCCATCGAGACGATTTTGCTCCGGATGAAGGATGAATTCATGCAGCAGCGCGAGGACTTCTCGGACATGCTGAACCTGATGGCCGGCGGGCTGGCCATTCATCTCCTGCGGCATATTGGGACCAAGAAGCCGCTGAAGCAGCAAACCGACCGTATGCAATATGTGCTGAACTATATGGATGAGCATTTCCGCCAAAAAATATCGATTCCGGCTTTGGCCGACTTGGCCGGCTACAGCTACGGTCGATTCCGCCATTTATTCAAAGAAAAGTATGGCGTCGCCCCGCTTCAATATTTGTATATCAAGCGGCTCAATTACGCCAAATCTTCGCTGCTCCTTCATCCCGATAAGCTCGTCTCGGAGATCGCCCTCGATGCCGGTTTCGTAAATGACGCCCAATTCTGCAGCATGTTCAAACGGGAGAACGGCATGTCGCCGAAGCGCTACAGGCAATTGGTGAAAAGCGGAAATCTGCCGGAAACGAAGGGGAATCTGTAATGAACGGGTCACGTATCGCCGACTATCAAGAAGCCATTAGACAGCTTCCCGACCGGTCCTGGCGAAGAGAGGATCTGCTTATTCCTACGCTTCTGATGGAAACCGAAAACAGCTTGGAGCTGTATTATGCCCCTTATGATTATATCAACACGGCCGCAAAAGTCATGATCGTCGGCATTACGCCGGGCTTTACGCAGATGTCGTTATCGCTTCGCCAAGCCAAGGACGATCTGATGGCAGGCGTGCCGCATGCAGACATCGACCGCCGGGCGAAGGCGGTCGCCAGCTTTGCGGGCTCGATGCGCGTCAATCTGATCGCCATGCTGAACGAGCTGCAGCTGCACGCGCTTCTTGGGATTGACGATAGCGGGGAGCTGTTCGGCGGGCATGCGGAGCTGCTGCATACCACTTCCGTCATCCGTTACCCCCTCTTCAACAAAGGAGATAATTATACAGGCCACCAGCCGAAAATGCTATCGTCCCCATTAATCCGCCGCTACGCGCTCGCCGACTTCGCGGAGCAGCTGTCGGCCGTGCCGGACGCCGTCATTATACCTCTTGGCAAGTCCGTCTCCGACGTGCTGAGGCGGATCGCGGAGGACGAGCCCGCCGGCGGTGAAGCGCTGCTTAACCGCTGCCTGCTCGACTTCCCCCATCCTTCAGGCGCGAACGGCCACCGCAAAAAACAATTTGACGCGCTCAAGGATCGGCACAAGATTATATTGAGGAGATGGCTGGATAATTAGCCGGTATTCTTATCAAAACTGTCCTTTCGCAGGCCGAATGGGCAGTTTTTTTAGGTTGAAATACGCTTTTCCGTCATTCGACAAAAAAATTGTATAGTTTTTACAGCAACTTCTAAGTTCTCTAGGGTAGTTCCGCATGCGTTGGTGTAATACGATGTAAATGCTTTCATTTTTATGAAAGCGCTTAACCACATTAACGAGGGGGAATGCGTATCCATGAGTAGAAAGCTGAGGCAAGCTGTCACCGTTTTTCTAACGGCCGCTTTGCTTATCCCGTCAGGCTGGTTCGCGCCGGCCGCGGAAGCCGCAGATCCAGAAATTCCGGTTATTCTGTATCATCGGATTGTAGAAAACGCGACGGACGACTGGACCCATACAAGCGCAGAAAACTTCAACAAGCAAATGAAATACTTGAATGACAACGGTTATGACACGTTGTCCGCCGAACAGTATGTCAGCATCCTCGAAGGAACCGAAGAGGCTCCGGATAAACCGATACTGCTGACGTTCGACGACGCGACGCCTGATTTCGTGACGCATGCGCTTCCGGTATTAAAGCAATATGGCATGCATTCCGTTCAATTTGTTATCAGCGATTGGATCGGCGGCGGCTACAGCATGACCGCAACGCAATTAGAAGCGCTCGCGGATGAGCCTAGCGTCAGCCTGCAGAACCATTCCAAGACGCATAACCAGTCGCTTTGGACGAGCAGCATAACCAAAGAACAGGCTGCGGAAGAAATTTCCGCGGCAAATGCTTATTTGAAGGGCATCACGGGCAATGATCCTATCCTCATGGCCTATCCATACGGCGCCTTTAACGCGGACGCCGAGGCTGCGGCGCAGGAGAATGGCATCAAATACGCCTTAAAAGTAGGTTATCCGAATCAAGGCGACTTCGCGATGGGCCGTCATTATATGATGAGAAGCACAACCTTGAGCCAGTTCGCGGCAATGGTCGGCGGACCGGCGCCGGCGGAGGAGCCGGATACGGATACGGTAACCGTCTACCATGAAACCTTTGCCGCCGGCAAGGGTCTGGCCGCACAATCGGGAAGCGCAAGCTTGACGCCTGTGACCGACAAAGTATTCGCGGGCAATGACGACGGCGGAGCACTGTACGTAAGCAGCAGAGCGAACACTTGGGATGCGGCCGACTTTAAGTTCGCCGATATCGGTCTGGAGAACGGCAAAACCTACACGGTTACCGTGACGGGCTATGTCGACGCGGACGTGAACGTCCCTGAAGGCGCCCAAGCCTATCTCCAAACGGTAAACAGCTACAGCTGGCTGGCCGGCGCGGATTTTGCAGCCGGATCGGCTTTTACCATGACGAAAGAATTTACCGTCGACACCAGCAAAGATTCCGCCATCCGCGTTCAATCGAGCGAGGATGGGAAGTCGGTGCCGTTCTATATCGGTGATATCCTCATTACGGCCAAAAAAGCTGCTGCGGCGGAACGGGAAGTTTATCATGAGTCCTTCGCGAGCGGGAACGGACTTGCAACGCAATCGGGCGGCGCAAGCCTGACTCCAGTCACCGGCAAAGCATTCGCAGGCAATGACGACGGCGCCGCTTTATATGTGAGCAACAGAGCGAACACTTGGGATGCGGCTGATTTCAAATTCGCCGATATCGGCCTTGAGAACGGCAAAACCTACACGGCAACCGTTACGGGCTTTGTCGATGAGGACGTGACCATCCCAGAGGGCGCTCAAGCCTATCTGCAAACGGTAAACAGCTACACGTTCCTGGCAGGGGCAGATTTCGCCGCCGGGTCCGCTTTTACGCTGACAAAGGAATTTACCGTCGATACCGGCAAAGATTCCGCCCTGCGCGTGCAATCGAGCGAAGACGGCAAAACCGTTCCGTTCTACATTGGAGATATTCGCATCACCGAGAAGGCCTCCTCCGGCGGCGGCGAAGAAGAGCCACCGAGACCGCCGGCTCAAGATTTCAATACGATCACATTCGAGAATGAAGAGCTTGGCGGCTTTGAAGGCAGAGCAGGCACGGAAACGTTGACGATCACCAACGAGGCCAATCATACCGAAGGCGGTTCGTACGCCTTGAAGGTGGAGAACCGTTCTAACACTTGGCATGGCCCCGCTCTTCGTGTCGAGAAATATGTGGATAAAGGCTACGAGTATAAAATTTCAGTCTGGGTGAAGCTGATATCGCCTGAAAGCTCGCAGCTGCAGCTGTCCACCCAGGTCGGCAGCGCAAGCCCAAGCTACAACAACCTGACAGCCAAAACGATCAGCACGAGCGACGGCTGGGTGCTGTACGAAGGAACGTATCGGTACACCAGCGTCAGCGACGAGTTTTTAACCATCTACGTAGAAAGCTCGAACAACAGCACGGCCTCCTTCTATATTGACGATATCAGCTTTGAAAGCACAGGCTCCGGCCCGGTCGAGATCGAGAAGGATCTGGTGCCGATCAAAGATCAGTATCAGGACGATTTCCTGATCGGAAACGCCGTATCTTCGGCTGATTTGAGCGGCGTGAGGCTTGAGCTGCTGAAGATGCATCACAATGTCGTCACCGCCGAAAACGCGATGAAGCCGGACTATGCCTACGATTCGAACAGACAATTCGACTTTACCGCGGAAGACGAGCTCGTCGCCGCAATCGAGGAGCAAGGCCTCCTGCTGCACGGCCACGTGCTCGTATGGCATCAGCAAATGCCGTTGTGGCTAAGCACGGAGGCGGACGGTACGACTCCGCTCAGCCGCGACACCGCTCTTGAAAATTTGCGGACGCATATTGAGACGGTTATGGAGCATTTCGGCGATAAGGTCATCTCATGGGATGTGGTCAACGAGGCGATGAACGACAACCCGCCTAACCCGGCGGATTGGAAAGCGTCTCTGCGCAATTCCCCGTGGAAAGCCGCAATCGGGGACGACTACGTGGAGCAGGCATTCCTGATCGCAAGGGAAGTGCTTGACGCGCATCCGGAATGGGACGACATAAAACTGTACTACAACGACTATAACGATGATAATCAGAACAAAGCGACGGCTATCGCCAATATGGTCAAAGAGCTTAACGACAAGTACGCGGCGGAAAATGACGGCAAGCTGCTCATCGACGGCGTCGGCATGCAGGCGCACTATAACCTCAACACGAAGCCGGAAAATGTGGAAGCGTCGTTAAAAAGGTTTATCGACTTAGGAGTAGAAGTCAGCGTGACGGAGATCGACATAACGGCTGGAGCCGACTCGGAGCTGTCGGATAAGCAGGCGAAGGCGCAAGGCTACCTGTACGCTCAGCTCATGAAGATTTATAAGAAGTATGCCGATCACATTGCGCGGGTTACGTTCTGGGGACTGAACGACGCTACAAGCTGGAGAGCTTCCCAAAGCCCGCTGCTGTTCGACAAGGACTTGAAAGCCAAACCGGCCTATCACGGTGTCATCGACCCGGATACGTTCATCGCGGAGAATCCGCCGGAGGCGGGCAGCGTTAATCAAACGACGGCCAAATTCGGAACGCCGGTCATAGACGGTACGATTGACGGCATCTGGAGCCAGACGGCTTCCATTCCGATTAACCGGTACCAAATGGCTTGGCAGGGCGCAAACGGAACGGCGAAGGCGCTCTGGGATAACGACTACCTGTATGTTCTATTCGAGGTCAGCAACGCCGAGCTGGACAAAACCAGCGCGAACCCTTGGGAACAGGATTCCGTTGAAGTGTTCCTGGATCAGAACAACGGGAAAACCACGTCCTACCAGGAAGATGACGGCCAATACAGAGTCAACTATGACAATGAAACGTCCTTCAATCCGGCCAGCATCGCGGAGGGCTTTGTATCGGCTGCCAAAGTCTCGGGCACGAACTATACGGTTGAATTAAAAATACCGTTGAACGACGTGACGCCGGCTAAAGGCACAAAGCTTGGTTTTGACGTGCAGATCAACGACGGCAAGAACGGCGCCCGTCAAAGCGCCGCGTCCTGGAACGATACGACGGGTCAAGGCTATCAAGACACGTCCGTATTCGGCGTACTGACGCTTACCGACAATTCCGATACGCCAAGCGGCTCTATCGGAGGCGGATACACTCCGCCTGCGGGCAGCGTCGAGCAGAAGGACGGCAGCGTGACGATTAAGCCTGAAGTGAAGAACGACGGCAACCGTGTAATCGGTCATGTTTCGGGCGAAAATCTGAAAAAAGCGCTGGAGCTGGCTTCTTCGGGAGATGGCGGCATCAAGCAAATCGCCATTGAGGTGCCAAGCCAGGCTAACGCGAACGCGTACGAGGTGCAATTGCCTTCGCAAAGCTTGAAAGGTCAAGACCGCTTTATTCTTTCGGTGAAGACCGGTAACGGAACGATCGAGATTCCAAGCAACATGCTGTCCAATGTGCCGGCAAACGGGGAGCAAGTATCCATCCGCGTAGCCAAGGCACCTACAGACGGGCTTGATGCCGCGACTCGCGAGCAAATCGGCGACCGCCCTGTATTGGATTTGAGCGTCGTTGTCGGGAATGAGACTATCGCTTGGAACAATCCGGATGCCCCTGTCACGATTTCCGTTCCATACACGCCGACAGAGGAAGAGCTCAGCCATCCGGATTCAATTGTGGTATGGTATATCGCGGACAACGGCGACGTCACACCGATTCCGAACGGCCGATATAACAAGGCAACTGGCGCGGTTATTTTCAAAACGACCCATTTCAGCACCTATGCGGTAGCCTCCGTTGTGAAATCCTTCGGAGATCTGCATGACGTGCCGTGGGCGAAGCAGGCTATCGAAGCGATGGCGGCCCGCGATGTGGTCAAAGGAACATCCGCGGACAGCTTCTCGCCGCATCATGCGATTAAAAGAGCGGATTTCATCGCCCTCTTGGTGCGAGCGCTGGAGCTGCAAGCTTCCGGCGAGAATGAAGCGATGTTCAGCGATGTGCAAGCAACAGGCTATTATTACGAGGAATTGGTCATCGCCGCAGAGCTCGGAATTGCCGCCGGTTATGGCGATGGAACCTTCAAGCCGGATCAGCCGATCTCCCGCCAAGACATGATGGCGCTGACGGCGCGCGCGCTGGCTGCGGCAGGCATACAGCTGAAAGGCTCCGATGCTTTGAGCGCCTACGCTGACGCGGATACGATTGCCGAATACGCATTAGACAGCGCCGCGGCCCTGACGGAGGCCGGGATCGTAAACGGCAAGAACGGAAAAATCGCGCCGAACGACATGCTCACTCGTGCCGAAGCGGCCGTCATCTTGTACCGCATTTGGAGTCTGTAAGCTTCAAGATGCGTGAACGCCAAAGAGCCGAACCATCAAAGCGATGGTTCGGCTTCTTTGCGTTCCTTAATTCCGGTTGGGAGCGTCCGTGACGAGGATTTCTCCATCATCGTAGAACACCTTCATATCCAAGCTCTCGCTCACGAATCGTACGGGCACCAGCGTCACCTTGTTGCGGATGACCGCCGGCGCATCCAGCACCGTCGTTTCGCCGTTCACGTAAGCTTCCTTCTGATCGATGATCAGCTCGATTTTGCTGCCGTCTTTGGTCAGCGTCACCCTTCGATCCGCTGCATCCCACTCTACCTTTGCGCCAAGCGCTTCCGCGATGAAACGGATTGGAACCATTGTCCGTCCCTCCAGCTTAAACGGAGCAGCGTCCAACTTAAATGCTTTCTCGTCGATGTAAGCGTCTAGAGAATTAATCGTAAGGCCGATAGACTTGAAGCCAAATGGCGCATTGTTTACGTATTTAGACTTCGAATCTCCAAATTTGACCGGATCGGATTTCACGGTGCCGTATTGCGTTTCCACCTCGATAACGTAGTACCCGCCATCCTTAATGGATCCGTTATTGTTCGCATAGATATCAAGATCCAGCACGCCTTTGAACGAACCGATCGGCGTTGTCTCGTCCTTCTGGAAAGCCGGCGTCAGCACATTTTTGCCTTGCGCGATACCCAGGAGCCAGCCCACTCCCGCCCTGTTCGTTCTCCAAAGACCGCCGGTATCCTTGCCATTCTCATCCGTTGCGTGCAGAATAACTGCCAAAATTTCCGTCTTCTGGGCGATATGCAGCTTCATCTTGAAGTGCCCGTCCGTTGTGCCGTCCGGACCGAATTCCGCGACTCCCGTTTCGTCGGACGTCAGATCCTTCCAGACGAATTCCCGGATCGCCACCGGCGCGTAGGAAACGGCATTTTCGGCATATGGCGCGATCGGCGTTTTCGCTACGCCTTTGCCCGTCTCGATCTCCAGGTAATAATACTCTCCCGGCTTCATGCCGTTGTTGTCCGAAGCGTACAGCTCCAGCTCCGTCATCCCTTTGAACGTGCCCAGCGTGGAAGTGAACTCCGTATTGACCATCTTGCCCTCCTGTACGACGACGAGGAGGTAGCTGTTGTCCACCTTATCCGCTTTCCACGTTTTCCACATCCCGTGATTGACGTCGTTGCCCGAGCTGTCCGCCGTTTTCAACGTGATCGCTTTAACCTCTGTGCCGGCGCCCGCATCGAACAGCACGCGGAGATGTCCGTCACGCGTACCGTCCGGCCCTACGCCGTCCAGTCTAATACGGTCGTATTCTTTGTCCAGGAATTGAAATTCCTTCACTTCGATTCCCGACGCATCCGCTGCGGCGGAAGCGAGCGGCCCTCCTGCCACGATCGACATCAGCATGACGGAAGAAACGACCGCCGCTCCTAATTTTTTTCTAAACATGTGTACAGCTCCTCATCCATTTGTTCTCTTGTTTTTACTGTTCATTCTCCGAGAGGACGATGTGAGCGACGGTTAGCTTCGGAATGCTCAAGGTAAAGCGGTTGCCTTGAATGTCCGCCAGTCCTTCTCTTTCGGTAATTTGCGGACTTTGCTCGTCAAACGCCCATACCTTGGCCGTCTTGTAAGCCGTATCGCCGCCAATGGTGAATTGCGCGTTCATCGCGTGGTCAAAATTCTTGTTGATGACGATCATGTGCAGCTCGCCGTTATCTTCCTTGAAGACGGAACTATAAATCGAGCTGTTCTCGATATCGTTCGTATCCGCAAGAACGCTTGTATCGCCATATTTGGAACGGCTGCCGTCGTAATTGTTGAAAATTCGGAAGCCTGACGATAGGTACGGGATTTGGGACAGTCTTGCCGTGCCCGCCATATTCCAGTAATGGGCCATATACATTCCCTGCTCGCCGAATATGCCGAGCGTGTCCGCTTGGGCAATCCCGCCGGAGACGTGATGGCCGCCGCCGAAGTCGTATTCCGTAATCGCCAGCTTTGTGCCCGGGTTATACGTGTCGATTGAATTTTGCATAGTCGGAATGAGCGGCAGAAACTCGCTGTACCAGGTGCCAATCCATGTATCCTCCAGGTAGCTCGGATCCCATAACGATCGCGGAGCCTGAACGCGCACCTTATGCGTCTCGAGCGTGTGGTTCTCGAGTGTGGTATTCGTAATGCGGGTTCCCCCGCCCATCTCCTCGGAATACCAATGAATGTCCAGCACGTCCAGCAGACGTTTGCCTTCCTTGCGGGATTCTCTGGCCATGTTATCCAGGTAATAGTCCAGGTACCATCTGTAATTGCCTTTAATCTCGTTCCACTCCGCTTTGTTGTCTACCATATAAGCGTCGCTGAAGCCGTAC
Organism: Paenibacillus nanensis; assembly: GCF_003583765.1. Taxonomy (GTDB): domain Bacteria; phylum Bacillota; class Bacilli; order Paenibacillales; family Paenibacillaceae; genus Pristimantibacillus; species Pristimantibacillus nanensis. The sequence goes on along the minus strand of NZ_QXQA01000010.1, from coordinate 214,200 downwards.
GAGACGGGGCCGAACATCTCTGCGCCGGGATCCACGTTTTTGACCGCTTTGGAGAGCTCGAGCGATTTCTGCAGCACCTCTGCCCCCCTTGGCATGTCAGGATGCATATAGGGGTGCGTGTCGTCCCACAGCCCGGGCTCATTATCCATCGAATACCCTTTAATGCCGGTTGCCGATAAAGCCGGGCCGAACTTGTTGACCATGAGGTTAACAAGTTCGTCGTTGTACACGGCATTGTCATTGAGATCCGGCGTCAGGCTGAATGGCGCCCCTTTGGCCGCCTTCACCTCTACCCATCTGTTCGAAGGCGCGGTTTCTTCTTTGGTCACTCTGCCGTTCTTGTCCTTGGCGGCGTAACCCGCCATTGGCAGCGTCCATAGCGTATAGGCCCCCTGCTCCAGCGACTTCTGATGGAAGCCGACTGCCGCGCTGCCCGGAATCTCCCACTTCGCTTTCTCCGATACCGGAATTCCGCCGTAATACCATGGAACGAACGAATCGCTGACGTGGCCTTCGTCGCCGCCGGAGTTCGACGCATTGTTCTCCCAGTTATAGGCCGAGAAACGGTTGCCGCCTGCTCTGCGCGACGTTAGGTTCTCCGTGCCCGTCAAATCTTCGTTCGCCCCGTAAATGTAGGGACTGATCGGCGCTCTGTCAGCTGTAGGATCGACTTGAAACTCCACATTGAACGTGCCTTCCGGCACGCGAAGCGTGTTTACTTTTATGGCGTCGCTCCATGGACCAAGCGTTGCCCCGTCCTTCGCCCTGATCCGGTACGCATGCAGCGACGCGGGTTCAAGGCCAGCGTGGGTATAGGACAAGTCCATGCCGACCGGAACGACGATGCCGTCCACCTCAACATCATACCCGGTGACGGATTCCTTCAGCGCCTTCCAAGTAAGGGTAATGGAGCTGTCGGTCTTAGCCGCCCGAATGCCAAGCGGAACTGGGAGCTGCTGCTCTCCGGTCGTCTTGACCGTAAACGCCGAGCTCCACAAGCTGGCGGCATCTCCCTTCAGCGTCCTGATCTTAAAGGTATGGAGCGTTCCCGGCTTCAGAAAATCGTAAACGAACGAAGCGGTCGTCACGGTCGTAATGACGCCATCGGCGTACACCTCATATCCCGTCGCGTCCGGCACCTCATCCCATTCCAATGTGATCGACGTATCCGTTGCGCCGCGACGCACAGGATCCGGGAACGAAGGCAGGTCCAGAAGCTCCGGCTCCGCGCCCCATACCGGCTCACCGGCCTGATACACTACCGTCTTCACGCTTTCTGCTTCCGAAGAGGAATTCGGGTACGAATAATCGTTGGTTTGATCGAATGACGACCAATCGCTTTTGTTCATCCAGCCGCTGAATGTCAGCACTTCTGTCGGTTTGATGACACCCGCCTGCTCCTTGAAGCCTACCTCGAGGTAATGATCAGCTTGCGCTGCGGGGACCGGCATCTTCACAAATGCCGTCGTCACGTCCGATGCGGATAAAGATCTCCATTTCACCAGGCTGTAGAAGCCGATGGCGAAAGCCTTCTCTTCATCCTTGGCGAAGTCTGCCGTAAAGTAGTAGCGGATCTTTATGTCCTTAAGACTGATATCCGACTTGCTTTGATTCGTGATTTTAAATTTCGGCGTAATGGAAGACGTCTTCGCATTGTTCCCCGTCTCGGTCAGCACTTTAAATGAACCTTCCGGCGTCTCGCTTGGCGTCGCTGTTGGCGTCGGGGTCGGCGACGTTGTTGATGTTGGCGTCGGCGTCGGGGTCGGCGACGATGAAGGAGCCGAAACGCTCGCGGTGACAACAGCACTCCATGAGCCGACTTCGGCGGCGTTCTTGCCCCTGACTCTATACGAATGCGCGGTGCCCGGCTTTAAGCCTTCGTGCTTATACAAAGTTCCGCTAACCTCCGTAATCGCCCCGCCGTCTATTTCGACCTCGTAGCCCGTCGCCAGCGTCGCCGGGCTCCAGCTCACCGTTATGGAGTCCGAGGCGGGCACAGCCTTCAGGCTGCCCGGAACGCCGATCTGCTGCGTCCCTGGTGTGACGGTAATTTTCGCCGCTCCAGGGAACCACTTGCTGTCGCTTCCTTTCCAGCCTGCTCCGAATAGGCCGAAGCTAATTAAATATTCTCCGGGCGGGAGGCTGGCGGGCACGTTCCATGTCAGCGGCACGATCTTCTCCACCCCGGCCTCCAGCCGGATATTGTCCACAAGCGTTTTTCCGACATTGTTTAACTGGGAATCGAAGAACTCGACGTCCACCAGCACATCGGCCTGCGCCGAAGCGGTAACCTTGACATGAACGGTCACGCTTGTACCCGCTTCGACTCTCGAAGCAGCCGGAGCCGCAGATGCTTGGAAGGTGACCCCAGACAAGGCGCTTCCGTCTGCCCTCCCAAAGGAAAGCGTATTGAATAAGAGGAGTGCAGCCATACAAAGCAGAAACGTGTTCTTTCGAAAATGTTGTAAATGGGTTTTCATCATCCATCTCCTAATTTCTCATTTATGATAAGGTGCTTTTGGCGCCTTCATGTCCGCTGGGGCTGTAAGGACTTCTCACGAAGGCCGGCCAAAATGACGGTGTTAAAGAGTTAACCTAACACCTCTTTCACCAGCTGAAAGCGGTTTTTAACATTAATTTTTTTGTAAACCGTTCTTAGATGCTTCTTGACCGTTGCCTCGGTTACAAATAATCGTGAAGCTATATCCGCATTCGAGAGGCCTTCGACCACCAGGGATACGACTTCGCGTTCCCGTTCTGTCAAGCCATGAGACTCATACGAATACTCCCGGATTCCCTGCAGCTGGAGGCCCTGGCTTCCTTCCTGAATCGTTTCGAATCGGGGCAGTACAGCTTGGCCGTAGGTTTGACCGTTGTGATCCCTCATCAGCATAAGGATGGCCTGCATTCTCAGTTTCAGCAGCTCCTGCATCTCAAGGCCTGCCAGCATATATAAAAACTGCTCTCTCGTCTCTATCCGTTCCATTCCTTCACTCCTCCTTCGTTGCCTGGAAATCGCGGCTCCGCGATCAGCCGGATTCGCCCCGCTAACAAACCATAGCTTATCTTGCCGCCAGCGGATTGGGGAGGATGAATTTTTTTCACCCCCTCTTCCCGCGTATCCGGGTGAAAAAAAATCACCCTAGAACATAGGGTGATTCCTTTGCTATACTATGGCTAATTTATGTCTTATCGGCGGGGGGCAAACAATTGGCGCGTATAAAGGTCATGTTAGTGGAGGACGATCCGTTCTGGCAGCGCAACATTAGCTTGGATCTGGCGGAGGAGCAGGATATCGAGGTGGTAGCGGTCGCCTCAACGAAGGAGGAAGCCGTCGAGGCTGCGCTCGCGTATATGCCGGACGTCATTCTTATGGACATCAATTTGACGGGCAACAATTTGGATGGCTTGGAAGCAACGAAGGAGATCGTTTCGAAGCTGTATGAGCAGGGCATCAAGGTTATTATGCTGACCTCACTGACCGAGAGCGAAATCGTGATGAAGTCGTTCCAATTCGGGGCGCTGAACTACATCACGAAGCTGAGCTACAAGGATATCGTCCGCGCCGTCAGGGAGGCTTACGAGGATCAGTCGTCGATCCATCCCGACGCCGCCAAAATTATGCGGAACGAAATCCAACTGAGGGAGCTGTCCCCCATGGAGCGCGAGGTGTTCGAGCTGAGGAAGGAAGGGCTGAGCAAGCAGCAAATTTCCGACAAGCTTTATAAATCGACGAATACGATCAAGTCGCAGCTGAAAAGCATTAAGAACAAGCTCATCTTTTTTAAGGGCGACTAATCGTGCTCTTGTATTGGGGGGAAACGCCCGGCTGCGCCGGCAAGACAAACCGCTGCACGGGGAATTGCAGCATGACGGTGGTTCCTCTTCCCGATTCCGCACCTCCTATGTCCAGCTTTCCACCGTGCCTCCTCATGACCGACGCGCAATAAGGCAAGCCGAGGCCGTGGTTGTGGGCATTTTTTTTGGTTGTGTAAAAGGGCTCGAATACTTTGGTCAGTTGATCCTTCGGAATACCGCTTCCGTTATCCGTCACCTCGATCGTGTAATGGCGCTTGGATCGGAACGTCTTCACCGCCAGCTCGCCGCCTTCCGCATCCATCGCGTCCACGGCATTCTGAATAAGATTCGACAACGTCTCCTTAAGGTGAGTCTCATCGCCGATTAAACAGCCTTCCTCCTCCCCCGCAATCGTCACGCGGACGGAACGGCTATCCAGAAGCGGCTGCATCGGCCGCAGCACTTCAGCGAACAAGCTCCCGACATGAATCTCGCTTTCCCTCAGCACGATATCGTCAGCCTTGTCCTTTATTCTCCCAACCATATTCAGCAAATGCGCGGTAACGAAATGAATTTGTTCGATCGATTGCAGAGACTTGTCCGGCTGGCCTGCATGAATGTAGCCTTCCGTCTTCTCCGTCAAATAGTTAATCTTCTGGATCTCGTTCTTGATGGAATGGTTCAGAATGGATACCCCCATCGTCAGCGCGCGCATGGACATATCCATCTTCTCCCGCTCGATTCGAAGCTTGATCCCCATAAAGCCGTGCTTCAGCAAGTAATAAATAATAATGGCAATAAGGCCCAATATGACGAACACATTGTATTGCCAGGCGCCGTTACTCTCCAGCTCAAAGGACCACTCGCTCATGGCTAGGGAACGAAAGCCGACGAAATCGGTAATAAAGGCAAATAGCGTGCCGAACGTAAACACGATGCCGACTCTTCTTTTGCTCTTCTTCGTATAAAATTCCTTCTCCCGCTTGAATGCAATTCCGTAGAATACAAAGCTCAGCAGGAAATAGAACCCGGCAAGCAGCCGGATGCCGGCGATTTCGTAGACCCCCCACGTCCCGTGAAGCAGCTCATTGCTGCCCGCCAATATAACCGGCAGAACGAGCACGGCCGAGACAATGACCCTAGCCTTCTTGGAGAAAATCGCCCCCAGCCACAACGCGCCCATGCAAGCGGCAAAAGGAAACAGATAGAAGTAAATCGTCATGGCCGTGACGCTCGATTCATAGAGCACGGTGCTCATGAACGGCGACAGCCAGCCGCGGGGAAGCAGCAGCGGGACGATCGTAAGATGGATGGAAAACGCAAAGCTGGCCATCCCTCCGGTAAGCAGCGTCATGCCGATCCAGAAGTTGGCCTTGCGGTTATACACGAGAAAAACGACACTCATGGTCCACATGGACAGGAACATGAGAATATAAAAGTAATTCAAAACAAACCCTCCGTGCTAATCAGCTTGCATAAATCGAATTGTCCATCCTATTAACGCGCCGCACCTTCGCTTTTGTTGCATGATTTCGGTAAATTTAACAAATGCAGTTTCGGCTTTTTTACTCGTTCTAAAAAGTGTCCTACTTCATTTATCGGTTAAAATTTACCAATTGTTATACGGTTATCCGAAATCCTCGCGAACCAGGTCGGTATTGATGCCGATCGCCGCCCTGCTCCCTTCCCCCGCTGCAATAGCCGCCTGAGCCGGCGAGATGACGGATGCGTCGCCCGCCGCATAAACGCCGCTTACGCTCGTTCGGCCTAGACTATCGGTTTCAATGCCGCCCGAGGCGCTCAGCCTGCAGCCTAGCTGTTCCGCAAACTGGGTGGCGTGACGCCAATAGGGGGACACGAATCCGCCGGCGCGCTTAACGGAGGAGCCATCGGCGAACCTGACCGTCCGAAGCTGGCCCTTCTCTCCTGCGAGCTCCGTAATACGTTGATTTACGACTGGAATCCCTTTTCGGTGCAGCAGCCGAAGCTCTTCCGGAGCCAGCCGGCTTGCCGATCCATTCGTGCACACAACCAGATCTCTGCTCCACTGATAGATAAGCCTTGACAGCGTGAACGCCTGATCGCCGTCGGCGATAACGACAAGCGGCTTGTCTCTGAGCTCCCAGCCGTCGCAGTACGGACAGCTGAAAAGGCTTTTCCCATACATGCCTTGAAGACCCCGCAGGTCAGGCAGCCTTTCCTTCAAACCAGTCGCAAGCAGCAGCTTACGCGCCTCATACACCTTCCCGTCGTCTGCTTGCAGCCTGAAGCCGCCGCGAATCGGCATGATACCCGTTACTCGTCTTGACTCCAATTCGACGGACGGATATTTCCGTATGTCCTGGCGAGCCAGCCGCCGCAGCTCCTCCGGCTTCACGCCGTCCCGCGTTAGAAAGCCGTGCGTATGCGCCGTCACCGCGTTCCGCGGTTGTTTATCATCGAACAGCACAACCTTCCTTCTCGCTCTTCCGAGCACGAGCGCCGCGCTTAAGCCCGCCGGGCCTCCCCCTATAATGGCGCACTCCATCCGCATGTTCTCTTCCACCTTCCGTATCCTTTGCTCCTTCGAGCTATGGGAATAACATCTGTTTATGTATATCGAGCGGCTGATCCGATCATGCGCTCCATCCCGGCAGGAAATCGCAGCCGGCCTTATGGTATGATGAGTTGAAAAGGGGCAAATGGGTGCAGGGAGGTAGAACAGATGAAACGAAATCGTCTAGGCAAGTCGGAGCTTTACGTCAGCGAGATCGGACTCGGCTGCATGTCGCTGGGAACGGATGAGGCCAAAGCCGTCTCCATCATCCATGAGGCGTTAGAGCTCGGCATCAATTTTCTCGATACCGCCGACCTCTACGACGCGGGCCGCAACGAGGAGCTGGTCGGCAAGGCGATCCGAGGCCGGCGAGCCGACGTCATTGTGGCGACCAAGGTCGGGAACCGCCGCCAGCTAGGGCAGGAAGGCTGGACGTGGGATCCTTCCAAAGCTTACATATTATCCGCAGTCAAAGAGAGCCTGCGCAGGCTCGGAACGGACTATATCGACCTGTATCAGCTGCACGGCGGCACGATCGAGGATCCGATCGACGAGACGATCGACGCGTTCGAGGAGCTGAAGAAGGAAGGCCTGATCCGATATTACGGCATCTCCTCCATTCGGCCGAATGTCATTCGCCAATATGTAAGCCGCTCCGGTATCGTCAGCGTCATGAGCCAGTACAGCATGCTCGACAGACGTCCCGAGGAGGAGACGCTGCCTCTGCTTGCCGAGCAAGAGGTCAGCCTGATCGCGCGCGGACCGCTTGCAGGCGGCATCTTGACCGAAAGCGGCGAGAGCAAGGCCGATAAGGACTATCTCGATTACAGCCGCGAGGAGCTGCCGCCGCTCCGCCGCAAGCTGCTTGAGCTGACCGGCGGCGCGCGCACGCTTGCGCAGACCGCCATCCGGTATGCGTTGAGCGATACGGCGGTGGGCGTCGTCATTCCGGGAGCGAGCAGCATCGACCAGCTGCGGAACAACGTATCCGCCGCGGATGCGCCGCCGCTCGCCGCCGAAGAGCGGGAAGCGATTCGAGCGCTGACCAAAGCGAACCGGTACGTAGCGCACCGGTAAGTCTGTAGAAAAGCCAGCAGCCCCAGGCATGATGCCTGGGGCTGCTTCTATTATCTCGGACGCACGAGCGTAAACCGTTCGCCCAGCTTCGCGTAATCGTCGCCGGCAAGACGGCTGACCGGCTGAAGCTTATCCGGATTGATCCGGCCCTGCTCATATAACGAATCATCGATATGAAATCGGACGACACGTCCGATTAGCAGATCGCAGGATGGCGTCCCCGCTTCTCCCCCTAACGGAATGCTTTGCTCCAGCACGCATTCCATACGCACACTTGCCTCCGCTACGCCGGGGATCGAAATCCTTTCGCTTGGAACCGGCGTCAGCCCCGCAAGCTCCACCTCGCTGATCTCCTCCGGCACCGGCGCCGCCGTTTGGTTGACGGCCTCGATATAACGTTCATCCGCGATGTGCACGACGAATTCCCTGCGCGCTGCCGCATGCTTCGCCGTATCTTTTTGCTGCCCGCTCTTTCGCTGTACGGATACGGATATCATCGGCGGGTTCGCGGTCACGATATTGAAGAAGCTGAAGGGTGCTGCGTTCAGCACGCCGCTCTCCGACAACGTGGTTACAAAGGCAATCGGCCTTGGAATGATGCTGCCGATCAGCAGCTTATAGTTATCCTGAGCGCTTTGTTTATCCGGATCAATCACGACCATACCGCCGGCTCCCCCTCAAAATGTTTTCTTGAACCACTCCGCAGCCGCAGCCGCTTCCGTCCCCGTCAACTGATGGCCGAATCGCTCCCAATGCGTTTCGACTAATGCCCCCGCTCCGCTCAGCAGCTGCTCCAGCTCCCGCGTCTCGCCAGGCGCACAGATCGGATCGTTGTCGCCAGCGCCAATAAAAACAGGCAGTCCCGTCATATCCGGCAGCTCCAGCCCTCTTAGAGGCACCATCGGATGATGAAGGATAGCGCCCTTCAGCGCGTCTTTGTAGTGGAACAGCAGACTTCCCGCAATATTCGCGCCGTTGGAGTAGCCTACCGCAACGACGTTATTCCGGTCGAAGCCGTATTCCTCCGCCGCGTTATCCAAAAACTCGCTTAGCTCCTTCGTACGGAAAACAAGATCCTCGATATCGAATATGCCCTCCGCCAGCCTGCGGAAAAATCTCGGCATCCCGTTCTCCAGCACGTTGCCTCGTACGCTTAGGACGGAGGAGGAAGGCGAGATCATTTGGGCGAGCGGGAGAAGATCCCGCTCCGTCCCTCCCGTCCCGTGCAGCAGCAGCAATACCGGCGCGTCCGGATTCGAGCCTCTATGATAAAGATGCTTCATCGTCGTCGTCATTTCCCCGCCTCCAGCTCTCTGACTTCAAACGGCAACAGCAGCTGTTCGATTTCGCCGCGATGCTTCTCGTACCACTCCGGCAGCATCAGCTTCTCGCCCAGATGCTCCGGCTCTTCGTCCCGGGCGAATCCCGGAGGATCCGTCGCGATCTCGAACAAGATTCCGCCTTCCTCACGGAAGTAAAGGGCGTTGAAATATTGGCGGTCGACAATTGGCGTTGGCTGATAGCCGTTATCCGCAACGCGTTTTCTCCATTGCGCGTGCTCTTCATCATCCTTCGCCCGCCAAGCGATATGATGCACGGTTCCGTAGCCGCCATGGCCGGAAGCCATCGCCGTCGCGTTCACGTCCACAACGTTGCCGAGCTCTCCGAACGATTGGTAACGGACAAATCCAACGTCCTCGCCGATTTTCGTAAAGCCCATCACGTTCTCAAGCAGCCTGCCTGTCGATTCAGGCGCCATACTGAACAGAACCGCTCCGCCGAAGCCTTTGATCGCTTTGTCCGCCGGCACGCCGCCGAACGACCACTCGCTGTTCGCGCCCTCCTCGCGGGCTACGATTTCTGCCCGAAGACCATCCGGATCCGCAAACTGCAAATACCGCTCGCCGAACCGTTCCGTCTCCTGCGCCTCTACGCCGAAGGCTGCCAAGCGCTCCTTCCAGAAATCAAACGCTCCCGCCGGCACGACATAAGTGGTAATGCCAACCTGCCCGCCGCCGATCTTTCCTTTGCGAGACTCCGGCCAAGGGAAGAAGGTTATAATCGTTCCCGGACTGCCTGCTTGGTCGCCGAAGTACAGATGGTACACCTCCGGGGCGTCGAAGTTCACCGTTTTTTTCACGAGGCGAAGCCCCAAGATGCCTGCGTAAAAATCGGTCGTATGCTGCGGGTTGCGTACAAATGCGGTAATGTGATGAATACCTGCTGTTTGGAATGTCATTGTTCATCTCTCCTTAATTATCTTTATTTTAAGATATTGGGTTTATTGAAAGCAGCATCCCTATAGAGCCATTCCTGCGAATCCAATACTCTCGTAATAAATTCGCTTCAGCTACTTGTAGGTCTGCTGCGCGTATTTGCCCAGCTTCTTCAGCAATTCGCTCGCCGCTTGCTTCTCCTCAAGGGTCAGTCCCGCGGTTGCTTGCTCAATGACGGTAGTATGCGCCGGAAATACCGTTTCTATAAACTTGCACCCGGCATCCGTCACTTCCGCGTAGATTAACCGGCGGTCTTCCTTGGAGGTTCGCCTGCTGACCAGCCCCTTCTTCTCCAGCTTGTCGACCACATACGTGATGTTGCCGCTGCTCATGAGCACCTTCCCGCCAATCTGCTGCAGAGGCTGAGGGCCTTTATGGTACAGGAGCTCAAGAACACCGAACTCTGTCCGGTTCAGTCCGTGCTGCCGAATATCCCGGTCGGCATGCGCGTTGATCCATTGGCTGGCTCTGGACAATGCGATGTACAAATCAAGCGATTCATTCCGTCCGCTATTGTCTTTCTCCATTCCGACCCGCCTCCTTTCTTCAAAATCAATTATCTTAAATTTAAGATATCATGGTTTTAAGATAATGTCAACCGCTTCTCATCGTCTATTTTTTGAAATCGCGACAGTTTCCATTTATTATGGTAAATTACGATATATCTATTCCCGTGGAAGGAGTGATTCCTGCTTGCGATCGGAACAAGAGATGATGGATTTGCTGTTGAACTTTGCAAGGAATGACAACCGCATTCGTGCGGCCGTGCTGGAAGGGTCGCGGACAAACCGCAATATTTCTCCCGACCGGTTCCAGGACTTCGACATTTCTTATTTTGTGACCGATATGGATTCCTTTAAATCAAACGACCAATGGCTTGACTCGTTCGGAGACCGACTGATCCTGCAGAAGCCCGAGGACATGGAGCTTTTCCCCGCGGAGCTCGGCAACTGGTTCTCCTATCTTATCCTGTTCGAGGACGGGAACAAAATCGATCTGACGCTCATTCCTATTGAGGAAATCGACGATTATTTTGCGCAGAGCGACGGGCTGGTCGAGGTCTTGCTCGATAAAGACGAGCTTATTCGGGACGGGATTACCGCAACCGACCGGCAATATTGGATCCAAGAGCCGACCGCCAGATCCTTCGATGATTGCTGCAATGAGTTTTGGATGGTGTCCACCTACATTGTGAAGGGGCTGGCGCGAAAGGAAATTTTGTTCGCCATCGACCATTTGCACGAGATCGCTCGGCCTAATTTGCTGAGGATGATGGCATGGCGAATCGGTTCGGAGCATGGTTACACGTTCAGCTTGGGGAAAAATTATAAATTTATCGACCGTTACCTTCCCGCTCATGATTGGAACGCTTTTTTATCCACCTACCGTCAGAATGGCTACTCCGAAATGTGGCAGTCTTTGTTTACCTGCTATTCGTTATTCCGTGCCTACTCGAAGGCGGTTGCCGAAAGTCTCGGATACCCCTACCCGAACTATGATGAAGCCGTCACAAGATATACCCACGACATTTATCAATCCATCAAGTAAAAGCCGAAGGAGACTGAAGATCATGTTCCAATCCATCCTAGACAATGAAGTACGTTTAAGGCCTTATCGCCTTGATGATGCGCCGGAGCTGTTCGAGCTTACCGCGCAGTCCAGAAACCATCTCCGCAGGTGGCTGGGATGGGTCGATCATACGCAGACGGTTGAAGACTCGGCATCCTTTATTTCCTTTACGCTGCAAGGGACGGTCGATAACGGCGGTTATCCAAAAGTCGCCGCGATTATTTATCGGGACCGCATTGCGGGGACGATCGGATTTAACGAAGTGAATAAAACCAATCGCACCGGGACGATCGGCTATTGGCTTGGCGAGCCCTACCAGAGAAAGGGCATAATGTCGAAGGCCTTAGGCGCTTATCTCCGCTATGGTTACGAAGACCTGGGTCTTAACCGGATCGAAATCCGCGCCGCCACGGGCAATGACCGAAGCAGGGCGCTGCCTCTGCGGTTCGGCTTCAAGGAAGAAGGCACCATCCGACAAGCGGAATGGCTGTACGACCGTTACGTCGATCACGTCGTCTATGGACTGTTGAAAAGCGAGTGGCTGCAAAACCAAACCAAGCTTTAAAAAGCCGCTGCGGGGGCTGTAATACGCAAAAATCGGCTTATTGAGGCTCGCATTGGCTCGGACGGGGCTGTAACACGTAAAAATCAGCTTATCACACGGCGCATAATGACTCGGATCGGGCCCAGCAGCGCCAGAAATACAAAAACGGCTCCAACCGTTCGAAAGGTTGGAGCCGTATTTTATTACGTATGAGCCGCTATCCCCGCGTCCTTCGGAGCGTCGGGCCGCACCAATGAGTGCTTCTCCCACGCCCGGCTGCGCCAGCGGAAATAGAAGATGACGGCGCGGATCCATTCGTCCGCCGCAATGGCAAGCCAAACGCCCGGCAAGCCCATATCCAGGTGGAACACGAACAGGTATCCAAGCGACAAGCTGATGCCGACCATGGTGACCATGCCGACCCATAGCGGGTACTTCGCATCTCCGGAAGCGCGAAGCGAGTTCACGATAATGATGTTGATCGTGCGGCCCGTCTCCAGGACGATGCTGTACAGCAGCACCTGCGCGCCTAGTCTGAGCACTTCGGCGTCATCCGTGAACATGCCGACCAGCTGCTCACGGAAAACCATCACAAGCGCGACGACAACGAGCGTCCCGATGCTGGCCGAACGCACGCTCATCCATACGCGTTTATACGCGTCATCCGCGCGTCCCGCCCCGACAAACCGGCCGACCAGAATGGACGTACCGGCTCCAACGGCAAAAGCGAACAAATAGATGAACATCGAGATGTTCGACGCGTATTGCTTTGCCGCAAGCGCCGCTTCGCCCAAAAACGTCGTGTAAAAGACGAAAATGGTCTGACAGCTCTGATACATCACCTGCTCGAGGGCGGACGGGATGCCGATTTTTAAAATTTTGCCGATATACGCTTTGGATAAATTGAAATAATAGCTGATGTCGATGCGGACCGCCATCACCCGATACAGGAGCCAGAAGAATACGATCACCGCAAGGAACCGGCTGACGATGGTCGAGACCGCGGCGCCTTCGACGCCAAGCTCCGGCATGCCAAAGTGTCCAAAGATGAGACCGTAGTTCAAAATAATGTGAATCACGTTCATTCCCAGCGACACAAACATCGCTTCCTTCGTAAAGCCATGAACGCGAATAATCGCGGACAGCGAGTTGATGATCGCCTGCAGGAAGATCGCTCCGCCCACAATGCCCAGGTAGCTGTGCGCAAATTCATACACTTCGCCTGTCAGGTTCAGCGACTTCAGAAGGTAGCCGTTGAACATGACGAAGCCGATACTCATCACGATGCCGACGATCAGATTCAGCGAGACGGCAAGCGCGGATATTTTGGCCGCTTCAAAAAACTTCTTCGACCCGATGTACTGCGCGACGACGATGGACGCCCCGTTGCCGATAACCTCCAGCAGCAGAATCGCGATATGCAGATACTGATTCGCCGCCCCGACGCCCGACACCGCGTTGTCGGAAATCGCGCTCAGCATGAATGTATCCGCAATCCCCATCAGCATAAATAACGATATTTCTAAAAAAATAGGCCAGGTCAGGTTGAACAGCTTTAAATCCTTCGTGGCGTTGCCTTTCTCTGTTGATGCTTTCGCAGCATGCTCTTCCATCCTATCCACCTTCAATCTTTCTCTATATACGCCTCTATTTAGGGCGCCATCGTATCGTAGCACACAATGAAAAGCGTTGCATCAACAATTATTGGTGAAAAAGCATGTGATTTTGCTCATAACCGTCCGCACGCAAAAGCTTCCCTGCCTTAGGCGGCAAGGAAGCTTGTTAGTACCCTCTAAACTTCGTTCGAATCCGTCAAAATGGAAGCCAGGTTCACGATCATTAAAGCAGTCTGCTCGCGGGTCGCTTTCTCCTGCGGCGCGAAGCTTACGCCTGCCGCCGTTTCCTTCCCGGCGATAATGCCCGCTTTCTGCGCGGCTGCTACCGCTTCCTTCGCGTAATCGCTGATCGCGCCTTCGTCCGTGAACACAATCGGCTCGTGGACGCTTGGCAGCGCAGCGTCAGACACTGCCGCGAAGCGAACCAGGATTGCCGCCATTTGTTCGCGCGTAACGCCTTCCTCCGGCTGGAACTTGCCGTCTCCGCTGCCGTTCACGATGCCAAGCTCACTCGCCCATTCTACAGCCGCCGCATAATAAGCGTCGGCGGAAATATCCGAGTAGCTGGACTGTTCAACTTCTCCAAGCTCCGCTTCCGCAATACGGGACAGCAGCAGCGTAAAGTCCGCGCGGGTCATGCCCGACTTCGGAGCGAATTTGTCTTCGCTTACGCCGTTCATATAACCTAGAGACGCCAGCAATTCGATCGCTTCTTTGGCGTAGCTGCCTTCAATATCCGTAAAGGCTGGCGCCGGCGTTTCGGCAGCTTCCTCCGCCTCTTCGATTTCAAATACGCCGACTTTGCCGCCGACCTCAAACGCGACGATCAGCAGCGGGTTGCCGGTTGGGCTGTCCTCAGCCGGTACGAATTCCAGTCCTTCCGGAGCCGTATCGGTGTCCAGAATGACCTCGCCGTCCGCATCCGCGAACTCGCGCGTGTTCGCATAGCTGACGAACGACGGCTCCGCCGGATTCGTCACGTCGTACATCATAACGCCGCCGATCCGCTCCAGACCGATGAATGCATACGTTCTGCCGTCGATCACGCCGATTTTGACGTCCTCCGGCTCCGGTCCTTTCTTTTGGCTGCGGTCGTCCAGCTTCGCCTTGCTGTTGCTCGTATTGAAATAGTCGGGGATCAGCTCCGCCGTTATCCGCTCGAAATCGCTGCCGCTGTCGTACACCTGCTTCATTGTATCCGCTTCGTAGATCGAGAAGGAGCGTCCGCCGAGCATGTAGATGCCGTCATGCCCGCGGTCCGTCAGCGCTTCAACGCCGTCATATTCCTCTGTGTCTTGCAGAAATTGATACGCTTCTGATTTCGGATCGAGCTTGCCCTTCAACTCGCCGACCTCGCTCACATTGACGAATTTCTCCCATTCCGTCGCATCGCCTTCGTTCGCCGTCACCAGATACGTTTTGCCCGCAACCGTATAAGAAGCGATGCCGTCCGGCATGTACACACCGTAGAAAGGCACGTTCTCGAACTTGATTTCGCCATCCTTGCGAATGTCGAGCCGGTTCGCCGGGTCGTTGTAGTCCTTCATTCCGAGTCCCTTAACGGAAATAATCTCGCCTTTCGCGATATCAACCGCCGCAATCGCATTGTTCTCCTGGAGCGTAACGTAAGCCAGCTTGCCGTCTTCCGAAATCGTAATATATTCCGGCTCCATATCGTAGACCGCGCCCGCCTTTGTTCCTTTGCCTGCAATGATGCCGTCCGCATCAGCAGCGCCGCGGATATGGACATCGTCCGCAATAACCGCCTCTTTGTCAAAATACGCCTGAACCGAGGTGCCGCTCACGGTGTCGACGATCGTGACGCTGCCCTTCGGATCGGCGCCGGGAACGCCTGTCCGATGCTCGGCCTCGTCCGCCGTCAGCACATATCTGCCGTCAGCCGTCACGGTAATCATATCGGGCTGAATGCCCGCCGCAAATTCCTTCACCAGCTCGCCGTCGTAGTTCAGCGCGAGGATTTTGCCCGCTTTGCCCGCGTCCGCTTCCTGCACCGCCACGTAGACCAGATCCGTCGCCGTGCTGACGGCTACGCTGGTCAGGTCGCCGAAGACAAAGCCGTTCTTCTCGGCTAATTCCTTAACGAGCACCGTCTTTTCCTTCTTCAGCTCGCCCTGCCCGTCGCCTAATGAGACAATATCCAAGCTCGGCGGGTTGCTGGAGCCGTTAACCAGGTAGAACTTGCCGTTCTCTTTGTTGTATTTGACGATTTCCGCGACGCCGCCGTCTTCGTTATGCGCGCCTACGGAATACGAGCCGATTTTGGTAAGATTGTATGTAAGCTGCAACTCTTCCGAAGCGCCGGCTCCGTTTGCCGAAGCCACGCTCCCGCCCCATGCCGCGCCAAGCGCAAGCTGCGAGGCAAGCACGGTGGTCATAACCTTTTTGCTAACTTTCTTCAACTGTCATCCACTCCCTATTGGCTAATAAGCCAAGTGTACGAATGGTTTGTTTTCATCATGTTAATATTGGCGTTAAGTTATTGTAAAAGGATGGATAGCCGCGCTTGGAGCTGCTCGTTTTCGCGCGCTAAATCAATTCCGCTTCCCGACTTGACTCTATTCAGGATTCCCGCTATCCTATAGAACAATAAGAGAAGTTTTTGCCCAATAGAATTTCCTCTTCCGAGCACCTCGGAATTTACGGATGCTATTGCGGGAAGCGCATATTGCTACAGCTATGATGGGAAGTAGTACCCTATGGAGCGAATGCTTTTAGCGAGCCGGCGGTTGGTGAAAGGTCCGGCGCAGGAGCCCTTGGCGAATGGATCCCATCGCTTCGAACCGAACCCACGCGCCTGGCGCGGACAGTAGGCTTCGACGGATTCTCCCTCCGTTACCATAGGGAGGCATGATCGAAAGTACGCATAGGACGCGGCAGAAGCGTCTTCTTGCTCCGTTCATGGCAGAGTGCGGCTAACCTTTAGCCGAATTCGGGTGGTACCGCGGAGCAGCGCTTCGTCCCTTGCAGAGGGGGCGGGGCGTTTTTTTATTGCCTTTAACCGTCCCCTGGACACCATTAATTTGATGAAAAGAGGGGTTTATCGATGAGCAAAAGCAAACGTATTTTATCCGGCATCAAACCGAGCGGCGATCTTAATATCGGCGGCTATATTGGCGCATTGCGACAATACGTGCAGCTGCAAGACGAGTATGACGGATTCTTCTTCGTGCCGGATCTTCATGCCATTACCGTGCCTCAGGATCCGAAGGAGCTGCGCGAGCGCTCGCGTCAAATCGCCGCGCTGTATATTGCGGCGGGCGTCGACCCGAACAAGAGCACGATCTTCCTGCAGTCCCAGGTATCCGCACACGCCGAGCTCGGCTGGATTATGGAGACGCAGGCGCATTTCGGCGAGATGAGCCGCATGACGCAGTTCAAGGAGAAGTCGGAAGGCAAGGACGCCGTCAGCACCGCCTTGTTCACGTACCCTGCCTTAATGGCCGCCGACATCCTGCTTTATCAAGCAACGCACGTGCCGGTCGGCGAGGACCAGAAGCAGCACCTGGAGCTTACCCGCGATCTGGCGACCCGCTTCAACAACCGCTTCGGCGAGACGTTCACCGTACCGGAGCCGGTTATTCAGGAGGTAGGCGCGCGGGTTATGGGTCTTGACGATCCTTCCAGCAAAATGAGCAAAAGCAACCCGAACCAAAGCAGCTACGTGCTCCTGCTCGATGAGCCTGCGGCGATCCGCAAAAAGTTCTCCCGCGCCGTTACGGACTCCGACATGAGCGTGCGCTATGACTGGGACAACAAGCCGGCCGTCAGCAACCTCATCGAGATCTATTCCGTCTTCGGCGACGTGTCGATCGCCGATGTGGAGAAGCGCTTCGAAGGGCAAGGCTACGGCGCGTTCAAAAAGGAGCTCGCGGAAGTCGTAATCGCGAAGCTTACGCCGCTCCAAGAGAGATACGCTGAGCTCATTAACTCCGATGAGCTCGACCGCATCTTGCAAGAAGGCGCGCGCAAAGCGGCAGCGGTCGGCCAAAAGACGCTCGACGCCGCCAAGAGGGCGATGGGGCTGTTGGTGTATTAAGCCAATAACGAAGGGGACCGTCATCGCAAGGATAACGGTCCCCTTTCTTTTTTACCAATGGATAACGATCATCATTACTTCGCTGCAGCTGCAGCCGCAGCCGTTCTAACTTGCTCGCTTGCTTTCAGCGCCTCAAGGATGCTGATACGGGCAAAGCCGCCTTTCACTTCAGTCCAGTTGCCTCTTGAAGGATACATGGATTCACCTCCCTTTCAAAGTCTAATTTCCGCTTTACGCCCGCAATCTCAAATAGCCGAGAAGCGCTTCGAAATCGGTCTCATAGACAACTTCTTGGCCGCGCTCGCTCTCAAGCTCGCCTATTCGTTTCGCAAACTTCCCGTACAGTCTATTCAAATACGCTTGATCGCCAAGCGCGTGAAACCGGACAACCCGTACGCCGCCGCTCTCCAGCATCACTTGGCGGATCACTTCGCAGAAGCCCCGATAAAACACGCGGCTGCTGCGGTAGGCGGAGATGAGAATGGTCGAATCAATGAATACGGTCGTCCCGCTTTCGTCGTAGCGGTAATGCACGTAACCCGCCAGTTCGCCCCGCTCGTCATCGAACAGCATCAACCGGCTGCCGGGAACAGAGGTTATGATGTGGGCGATTGCATCGTATAGATTGTATTTGGGATGAAATTGATTGCAATGCGCGATAAAAAATCGGGCGAACCTCGCATAATCCTTATCCAGATCGCACGGTTTGGCGTAAAGCCGATTCATTTCATATTCCTCCTCCGAGCCGATTACGCCGGTACTCTGCGCGAGAACTTGGCTAAGTATGCGTTAAGCTCCGACACCGTCACTCGGTAGGCCAGCAAATTCCCGGAAGCCGTTCCCGGATCGCTTGTCCGACCGGCAAACTTATCGAACAGACGCATGGTGTAGTCATCGGGCTTTGTCCAAAACACAAGCTCGCTCACCTCATCCTCAAGCCAGCGGAGATGCTCGGCCAGATATTGCAATCCCCGAAGAAACAAGGTTGTCCGCCGGTGTTTGTTGTCGAGATAAGCTACTTGCAGCTGCACGATATGGCGGTCCTCATAGTTGCGCTCCCCAGTCCCATGAATATAGCCGAACGCTCCCACCGCCTCGCCGTCGTCATTCAGACATAAAAAGCATTCTCTTTCCATCAAGATTGGACTTGCCAAAAAACTGAATGCAACGGAAAAGGAATATGGCATATTCAACGCTTCGTAGTTCGCCAGCAAAAAATCGATATACTTCCGCTGGTACATCATGCTGGCGCATACGGCAAAGGATTCATTCATAGTACGAAAGCCCCTCATAAAGATTTCCATCATCTTACTCCATCTCGTTCTTACCGCCTATTAACTTTCGTTAATTTTCTTTATAAAAAAAAGCACTCGCCTCCGAAAAGAGACAAGTGCATGCTTCGTCATTCGTATCGTATTCTTTGCCGATTGGCCAGCTTTCCTCCCGCTAGGTCAAACGCCACCATTTGGATTTGGGAATGGTGCTGCCTCCAATCGTCACGCTCTCTCCGATCAGAGGCGTCGCCATACGTACGCCTCGCCGCTCGGCCTCCTTGGCCGCCCGCTCCGGAGGGTCGTTCCAATCATGGAGCGCAAGCGTAAAGCCTCCCCAATGGATCGGAATGAGCACATCGCCTTTGACATCCTTATGGGCCTGCACCGTCTGCTCCGGCAGCATATGAATGGCCGCCCATCTCTCATCGTACTGCCCGCATTCCATCATCGTCAGGTCGAAAGGACCGTAACGTTCTCCAATCTCCTTAAAATGCGGCCCGTATCCGCTGTCACCGCAAAAATACACCCGCGCGGAATGGCCGTGAAGAACCCAAGAGCACCACAAGGTGCTGTCCCGATCGCCAGTGCCTCTTCCGGAGAAATGACGCGACGGCGTACAGGCGAGCTTCAAGCCGTTCAGGTCGCGCTCCTCCCACCAATCCATCTCCGTTATTCGCTCCGGCTCAACGCCCCAGCGTATAAGATGAACGCTGACGCCGAGCGGGACGAAGAAATGGCCAACCTTGCCCTTCAGCGCTCGAACAGAGCTGTAATCCAAGTGGTCATAATGATCATGCGATAAAATGACGTAGTCGATTTGCGGCAGGTCCTCCAGCTTCATCGGCAGCTTCCCGCCGAAGCGCTTCCCTCCAATAAACGGAACAGGCGATGGCGCGATGCCGAACATCGGATCGAATAAAATCGTCAGGCCGCTCATTTGAAGCAGCGCCGCGGAATGGCCGAACCAAATGACCCGGGGATCGGACGGACGCTTAAAGTCCTCGCGGGTTAATTCAACCATCGGCAGGAGAGACGGCGCTTTACGGCTCGGGCTGCCTTTTATAAATTCCCATGCGACAGGGAACATGTCTTTGATGCTTGTGTTCATCTTGGTCGGGACCGGGTAATGGAACCTTCCACCCTTATAATGCGGCAAAGTCTCAAACTGCTTGCGCCGCTCCTTGGAGACGCGCCCGCCAAATGAGGGGACCGCTCGCTGCACAAGCGGAACGGCAATAACGATTAGAACGATAATGCCGAGTATGGTTAAAGCAACATCCATAAGGTTTCCTCCGTCTATCTCTATAATTTGTCCAGATGCTTCCAGTCATATGGTATTATTATCATCATACTCGAGCGGATAAGAGGTGTAAAATCGAATGGATTCATCCGTAGTCATTGGGATTGACGGCGGCGGCACGCATACTCGCGTGATGGTATGCGATTTGTCCGGCAACCAGCTCGCCTATCTTGAAGGAAGTGGCGCAGCTTCCTATCACAAGGACAGAAACGCCGCGCAAAATGTACAGCAAGCCATCCTCGATGCTCTTGATTCGGCAGGACGGCGAGTAGAAGATGTGCGGCAAGTAGCGGCAGGCATTGCAGGCTACGATAATCCAGAGGATTTGACGTGGATCGCGGAGCTGACGGATGTCCCCGGTCTCTCCTGCCCTAAGCTGCATGTCAATGACGCGGTATCCGCGCATGCCGGGGCACTGCTGGCGAGGCCGGGTATTGTCGCGATCTCGGGGACCGGCTCCATCATTCTGGGCATTACCGAAGCAGGCCGGCAAATTCGGAACTACGACTTCCACCATTACGCCGCCAGCGCCGCTCGGTTCATCGCTTATGATGCCGTTTTTGAAGCGCTCGCGGGTAATCGGGATGTGTCCGACGGAAGCCTGCTCCTCGCTATGCTGCGGCATTTTGAAGCCGGGAGCCTGGAACAGCTGGCGGAGCTTGCCCGGCAGGGCTTTCACAGCGACCGCAGAGAGCGGGATAAGCGGTTCGGCCAGTTCGCTCCCTATGTAACCGAAGCGGCGGAGCACGGAAGCTCCATCGCGACCCTAGTCCTTAACCGCGCGGCTGCGCAGCTGAAGACGGGGATCGAGCTGATCGCGGCGGGATTTGATAGCGATGACGTGCAGGTTGCTTTAATCGGCAGCGTTATATCCAGCCCTTATCTGTCCCGCACCTTGACGAAGCTATTGGCGGACGGCCGGAATAAACGGTATATCGTGACGCCTCCCGAGCTTGAGCCCGTCGCCGGCTCCGTGCTGCTCGCGCTCAAAGCGCTCGGTCTTCCGGCTACAACGATAACGCCCGATCCTAGACGCTGACGAACCGCTTGCCTTAGCTGCCGATTGAATTTCGCTTCATACTTTACTACACTGTACATATCTTCCTGTCCAAGCTTGGACAGCATTGAACCTGATTGTTTGAAAAGGAGTGTACGCTATTGTTTTTGCATTTTATAGAAGAACGCGCGCATAAGGAAGCTTTCCTCGAGCTTGCGCACCGCATCTCGAAATCGGACGGGTTCGTGAACCGCAATGAACGGAATATGATTCAAAGCTGGATGCATGAGCTTGGCATTGAAAAGTGGGAGCCAGGCGCAAGCTCACAGCTTACGACGGCTGAATTGGTCGGCAACTTGAAGGACGAGAGGCTTAAGCATATTTTCTTGGCGGAAATGCTGCTGCTCATTCTGGCGGACGGCAGTTATTTCGACGCGGAGATCCAAATCGCCGATGAAGTGCGCCGGCTGTTCGGCCTTGACGAAGCAGGCTTTAACAAGTTCAAGGACTGGGCCGAGCAGGTGAACAAGCTGATGGTTGAAGGCATGAAGCTGATTCTAAGCACGTCCAGCGAGCGAGTCTAGTTTAGCTGGAACAAGAAAAAGAAACCGAACCTTACGCAATGGATGCAGTGCCTTCCTTGCTGTACGGACGGTTTCTTTTTGCTTTTTTAAAGTAAGATGAGGGCAGCCCTCATTTTGCTGTTTGCGAGGCGCGCAAGGAAGAACCTGCCCTTTCGTCGGCGCCTCTGCAGCGAGCTCTCGCGCTCCAATGACGCCACTCGCCATGAGCCGCTCCTGCGGCTCTCTCTGGCGCTCCAATGGCGCTTCTCGCCATTGAGGCGGCCTCTGCGGCTCGCCCCGAGCGTCGAGAGCGAGCGCGCTACTTCTTCGCGTTGTCCGCGAAGTAGGCCATCGCGTCGCGCATGAAGACGGCCAGGCCTTCGCCGTATTCGTCAAAGGTCGCCTTGAAGCGCGGGTCAGTCACGTAGGTCTGACCGAGAATCTTAAACGCTTCCATCGAGTAATTGCCCATGCGCTGAAGCATCTTATACCACTCGCCGATGGCCTTTTGCGCCTCTGGCGAAGTCGGATCGCTGTGCCGCAAGTTGGCTAGCCGCTGATACAGAACTTCAAGCTCGTCCTCCAAGTTCCAAACTTGATTTTCCTTCAAAAGCGCATTTACCTTGGCACTTGACTCTTCGAACTTTTTCCCGCTCCAAAGATTGCTCGCTTCTTTCTCGGTAGGTTTGTTGCCTAAACGAATGACTTTGGATTTCTTTTTATTTGCCATTGTAGCCCCTCCTCTTGCGTGACGGCAGCCGGAATCCGGCGTGTAATCAGGAATAATGCGGGACTCCCGCGCTTCGTTCCCGATTCATGTCGCAGCTTCCTTCACCTTTATGTAGCGCTCTCGTCTCCCACGAACCTTTTCTATAACGTATCACGCAACGTGAGAGTCAATACAGTATTATAAACTTTTTTTTGAAAGAACGAAATCTAGTTGAAATCTGCTCTTATCCTGCTTCATCTACCCACGCCAACACGGTGCGCCTTTTATACAATATACAAGCTTTAAAAATAAGCCATCAGGTGGAGGGATTGGATCTTGTCTATTCTAAAACAAGTGAAGCGCATTTTAAAGTCGAAAGAGGTTTCGGAGCTCGTCGTGGAGTACGAAAACGGCAGCACTGAGTCTTTTTCGCTGGAAGACGGAAGCAAAGGGGCTATGAAAAAGGTTCTGAAATCCGTGGAGTGGGATGACGTCGCGGAAGTGCAATTTGTTGTAGCCGAGGAGGACGACGAAGACGAAGATGAGGATGACGAAGCCTCGGTAGCAGCGGATGACGATGACGATGACGATGATGACGACGACGATGACTTTTCTGAATTTCTGAATGATGACGATGACGATGAGGATTACGACGACGAGGACGAGGACGAAGATTAGACCCGCATGTATTCGCAGCTTTAGGCCGCCAGATTTTCTGGACGGCCTTTCTTTATGCGCAGATTCGAAAAAACGGTACAATCCCTTGGCGATTGTGATAATATATTTTTGTTAGAATACCGGTAAAAGGGGTTCATTGTATCCATCATGATTAGGAATTCGTCATCATCCACTCACGCGCCGGCAACCGACTCGAACAAGAGCCGTCTCTCCTACCGCATCATTCGCAAGAAGAGATACGGGCTCTACGGGATCGCATTTGCCGTTTTGTTTTTTGTCCTTGCGCAGATCGCTGTCAGTTACTATGTAAATTTGAACACCGTGTATAAGCACCGCCTCAACTACAACATGTTCCTGGAAGACCAAAGCATGATTGAAGTCGTTATTGAAGAAATAGCCAAAACAATCAAGCGAGACAAGCTCACCGACTACGCCATACTGATTGGAAACTCGGTAGCCTGGGGAACGAACGAAAGCTCCGAGCATTCCTTGGGCCGCTATTTGTCCGATCAAGCCGCTGCTTCGGAAACGGAGCCTCTGCAGGCCGTCTTTAACTTGTCCGCTCCGTCGATTATGGCCGGCGACGCGTATACGCTGCTCCTCATGCTGGAGGATCACGGCATTAAGACGGACAATGTGTTTATCGGCTTGTCCTACTCCGCGTTCGTTGAGCCGAAGCCGGGGCCACGACAGGTGTTCTGGCTGGGCGACTTTTTAAGGGAGCAGGACCCGGAAGCGTTCGCCGACGTGCTGCCGCATCTTCAGCAGAACCAATATGAGTATGTTACCGGCTGGGACCGTTTCGAGGAAAACATGATCGATACGCTGTTCCGCAGCATCCCGGTCGTCAAATACAAAGAGGTCATTCCCGCTTACCTGGAGCAGAAAAAGGCCGGCACCGACCTGCTAGGCGATCCGCGGCCATGGAACC
This sequence comes from Paenibacillus nanensis, assembly GCF_003583765.1. Lineage (GTDB taxonomy): Bacteria > Bacillota > Bacilli > Paenibacillales > Paenibacillaceae > Pristimantibacillus > Pristimantibacillus nanensis. The sequence goes on along the minus strand of NZ_QXQA01000010.1, from coordinate 190,275 downwards.
AGAAGCAATTTGCGGAAAGCTGGCTGACCGATCCGCAATATTTGAGTTTTTTTGACCCCGCGCCGTTTGATATGAGCGAGAGCAACTGGGGCGTCTATTTTATGAACAAGATTATCGAGCACCAAGAAGGCAAACGCCTCCTCGTCTTCGTATCCGGAGGGAACGGCGAATTGTCCAAAAAAGAAGTGACAAACCCGGGGTATATCGAAAATATGGCTAAAATCGAAGATTATTTTACAAGCAAGAAGGTTCCGCATCTCATGATGCAGGATCTCATCCAGCCCGATCACTTTACGGACCATGTCCATTTGACGAAAGAAGGCAACGAGGAGCTTGCCGGGTTCATATGGCAAACGTGGACGGGTAAGGGGGAATAAGCAGCTATGCTATTTAATACGCCGATATTTCTCCTGTTTCTCGTCGCCGTCGTCATTCTGTATTACGCATTCCCCCGCGGGAGAATGCTTGTACTCGCGCTTGCGAACGCCGCCTTCTACGCATATGCCGGCGTAGGCTACTTCCTGTTGTTTTTCTGTATCGTCGCATCCGTCTATTTCATCTCCAAAGGACTGGGAGGGCGGCGCGGCAGGCTTGCTTTAACGGCAGGGTTAACCATCGTGCTCGGCAATCTGCTGTTCTTCAAATATTCGATGTTCCTGCTCGAGAATGTGGAGCGGATACTCGGTCTGACATTCTCGCTGCAGGGAACTGCGTTCGATGACCGCTCGATCGCTTTGCCGATCGGCATCTCGTTCTATTCGTTCCAGCTGATCGCGTATCTGGTGGACGTCTACAAGGGCAAATTAAAGCCAAGCCGCTCCTTGTTCGAGTTCTGGGTATTCATCTCGCTGTTCGCGCATTCCGCAGCGGGGCCGATTCTTCGGGGCAACGACTTCCTGCCTCAATTGCGGGCTATTCAGGCCATCCGATTCCGCACGCCGCGTGTTAAGCTGGGCCTCTCCTTTATATTGCTGGGGCTTATCAAAAAGGTCGTCATCGTCGAGCAGATCGCTCCTTACGTCAACGATTATTTCAGCAAAGCGCAAACGTTAAGCGGCGTAGAATCGTGGATCGCCTCCTATCTGTTCGCATTCCAAATCTATTTCGACTTCTCGGCGTACAGCGAGATGGCCGTCGGTATCGGCTTCCTGCTTGGTCTCCGCCTTGATTTGAACTTTAAAACGCCTTACTTAAGCTCGAATCCCGCAGAGTTCTGGAGAAGATGGCATATTACGCTGTCGCAGTGGATCCGCGATTATATCTTTATCCCGCTCGGCGGCTCGCGCGTCGCGAATTGGCGGGTATACTTCAACCTGATTGCGGCCATGACGATTTCCGGCTTATGGCACGGCGCCGCCTGGACCTTCATTATTTGGGGCTTGTACCACGGCATTCTGTCGGCGGTTCATCGGATGTACGGCAAGGGACTTGCCAAGCTGGGCTGGCAGCGGCTGACGAAGAACGGGTTTTACAAGGTCGTTTCGATCGCGGTGTTCTTCCACCTGACGGTTATCGGCTGGGTATTCTTCCGGGCAAACAGCTGGTCGGACGCCGTTTATTTGCTGAAGAAGATGACGCTGATTCACGGCGTAACGGTTACAAAGGAGCAGCTCCTGCTGATCGCCCTTATTATCGGGCTTTATCTGCTGCACATTCTGGAGTCGATTATCGTCAAAAACTTCAAACGCCTCTCGCTCGCTTGGGAGATTCGAATACCTGCCGTTATCCGAGGCGCAATCTACGCGGCCGTTGCGATCTTGCTGCTTATGCTGCTGATGCGCGGCGAAGCCAGCACATTCATCTATTTCGCGTTCTAGCCCGCGGACTTATCAAACGCATCCCAAAGAACCCTGCCGAATGCTGGCAGGGTTTCCTTCTGCCCTAGTAAGAGCCGTCAATTTCCCCATACATCCAAAATTTGGCCCGCCACGCGGTCCCATGTGAAATTTTCTTCAACCAGCTGGCGGCCATGCAGCCCCATCTGGCTAGCGCTATTTAGATTGGACAAGATGGTGTTCAAATGGGCGGCATACTCCGCGGGATCCTCAGGGTTCTGAACGATAACGCCGTTGTTATTTCGAATGACTTCCGGATTGCCGCCTCGAGCAGTCGTTATAACCGGCAATCCTGCCGCCATCGCCTCGTAATGCACGCGCGCCAGCGGCTCCTCCCAAATCGACGTACAGACGAAAACATCCGCCGCGCAGAACCATTGGTGCACTTCGCTTGCCTGAACATAGCCGGTTGTCATAACGGGTATAGGCGATTTCTCCGCAAGCGCGCGAAGATAAGCGATATAATCGCTAACCCGGTTGTCGCTGTACCACGCGGCGCCGACTATAACGAGGACAGCGTCGGAGTGGTTCAACTGGGACATCGCCCTGACCAGCACATGCGGCCCCTTATTTCGAGATAGCCGTCCGACGAACAGAATGACCTTTTTGTTGCCGAGATTGTGCGCGGAACGGATGCTGTCCCGATCCTCCTGCGCCGATTGCGACTGCCTCCATGGGGCAAATCGCGAGAGATCGACGCCGGAATAGATCGTCCGGATTTTCGATTCCGCTTGCGGATAAAATCTGCATATTTCGGAGCCGATATAGTTGCTGATCGTCACAATCGTCTCCACGCGTTCAATGACGGCCTCCCCCTCCTCCTTGCTCAGCTTCACCGGATTAAACATATCGTTGTGCATGCTGAGCACGATACGGGCGTTCGGTCTGACGGAGGATACCGGCAGGACCATCTTCGGGCGGTTAAAAATATGAATGATATCGTATTGATCAGCGCTGGTTTCCAAATACGGGATGACGTTGCTCATATAGATATCCAATAGCCCCTGCGACTCAAATCGCAGGTAGCGAATACCCCCGACTGTCTCATCATCTGGCAGGTCCGGATCAGACCTGCCTATGATGGTAATTTGATGATGTTTACTGAGAAGCTGCGAGACGCCGCCGATATACGTTTGAATGGCTCCGCCCCGTATGTTAGGCACAGGCAGCTTCTCTGTGCATATCATTAATATATTCATATCACTTTCTCCCTCATGTTAGCGCTACTTCTGAAGGCGGAGATATAGGCCTTGCCAGAAGGGGCCGCGGATGATTGAAAGAATGACTTGATTGCCGCTTTACGAATCGTTTTTGCCTTTTTCGTTTTGCGCGATGATTTCGTTTTCGATTTCAAAAGCTTCATCGCTTCTTGTCTTGCCGCTTCCGTCCTTAGGTTATTTATTGCTTTTCGCAGCTTGGAATTAGGCTGCTTTTGGGCTGCACGCGGCTGCGTTAACAGCGGTGCGGCGCTTTTTGCTGCGCTTTTTGCTGCTCTTTTGGCCTTTTTCAAGCTCTTGGCGGCTTTTACTGTTTTCGCCGGTTTTACTGGCTTTGCCGGTTTTACTGACCTTGCCGGTTTTGCCGGTTTTGCCGTTTTTTCCTGTCTGGCCGGTTGAACCGTTCTAGCCGCGCCCCGTTGCTCCTGCGGCCTTTCGGCAAAAGGCTTGTGCCTTTGTTTCGGCTGCTGCTGGCGATTGCGGACCGGCAGCGCAATGATTGGCAGCGGCAAGGCTGTCTGAGCTTTATTGCGGTTGCGCGCGGGCGCTCCAGTCTCGACCGGTTTCGGCCCTTCGAACAGCTTAACCGATCCGTCAGGCTGTACGACAAGCCGAATGATTCGACTCTCGCTCCGTTCGGCCCGCTCCGGTCTTGCCGGTTTTACCGGTTTTGCAGGTTGTGCCGTTTCTGCCTCTCTTCTCACGTAATCGCGGTAGGAATAAGGCTGGCTCGGTACCGCTTCGATCTCCGTGTAATCGCCTGCCGGATATTTTTCCATATCTTTCTCCAGCTCGCGCAGCACTTCCCACTTGTTCGCTTCCGTCATTAAGACCCGGTCCAATATGGCATCAAGCTCGGTATTCATGAATTCCACCGGGCTGAACACAACTTCCTTCACATGCTTATAAAATTCATTCGGGAACGCCATGTCGATCCATAGCAGCTCGAACGTCTCCCGATCCAGCGGATTCGCGCGATGGTACGCGTCAATTACGCCGCGAATCCATGCTAAATCCCATGTACCCATGTCATCCATCGTACTGGTTATAATCTTCCGAAGGTCGCGGATCGGCAGGTCGAAAGCCACGCCGTCCAGGTCGATAACCCAGATGCCGCCAGGACCCATCTGACCGTTTGACCAGCCGTAATCCTGATGCGCGAGACCCCAATGAGCTTCGCCTTTCCGAATCATTTTCTGGTAGGCGGAAGCTTGGAACCTCGCGAATATTTCTTTGGCTTGCGTTTCAAACGTATCGACCACTGACAGCAGCTTAGAGCTTGCCGCCGTGTCAGGATAAGCTCTCGCGATATGGCGGAACCATCCGATCTTCGTCATAATCTTTTGGTACTGGCTTTCCCATTTAAAAATGCGGGACGACTTTCCGGCTTCAAGCGGCGGTACATACCCTTTCGACCATTGGTGAAACTCGCCGAGCCCGTGTACCAGCGTCTGGGCTCCCTCCAAATCAATCTTGGCTACAGGCGTCAGCGAATCGATCCAGTCCGTCACGATCCAAAGCTTGCCGCCTGCGACAACGGAGTTTCGGCCATCTATGGTATGAATAATAGCGGGTACGCGTGCACCCTTCTTCACCACGTATTCCTGAGCGCCTACGCTGAATAAGCTTCGCGCAGGCGTCCGATGAAGCACCTTCAAGCTTCGCGGTCCATGATTCGTCTCAATGCGCCAGATCGCCCCGCCTTTATCAGGCTTTGAAGTAATAAGCTGCATACTTCGCACGTCCATTGCATAGAACTTGCAGACTTGATTGGCGAGTTCTTCCAGCTCGGGCGGAACGTATTGTTCCAGATTCATTCCGGATGATTCTTCCGTCAGCAGGTCATCCCACGGCACAATCTGATATTGTTCCAACTAAGCAACCTCCACTCTTGGGTAACGGTCAACGTTGAAGTTGTTCATTTATGTATATGTTTAGTAGATGAGCTTGGATAGGTATACCTGTGGAGTTTAATGATCTTGTAAAGAATTTGGTTATACTAGGGATAAATTTCACGTTTTCAGGTTGGAGGGGCGATTCTTGGTCGATGTGTTGACGGAGATTACCATTCGGCGGCCTTGCGGAAAGGTCTCGGAATATGCGGCAAATCCCGACCGCGCGCCGGAGTGGTACGAGAATATCAAAGAAGCCGAGTGGCGGACGCCTAAGCCGCTGCAGGTCGGCAGCTTAATTGCCTTCAAGGCGAGGTTCCTCGGCAGGGAGCTGGCTTATGTGTACGAAATCGCCGAATACGATCCCGGACGGCTGCTTGTCATGCGGACGGCGGACGGCCCGTTCCCGATGGAGACGACCTATACGTGGGAGCCTATCGAAGAAAATGCGACTCGCATGACGCTGCGCAACCGAGGCAGGCCGTCCGGCTTCTCCGCGGTGTTCGCGCCATTTATGGCTTTGATGATGCGAAGGGCGAACAACAAGGACTTGAGGCGGATTAAGCAAATATTGGAGCGGTGAAGGCCGGCGCAGTAAGCCGAGAAAATCGGCTTATTGCAGCGGATTAAGCTTCGGCGGCGGCTGTAAGCCGTGTAAATCGGCTTATTGCGACGTGGGAAGCTTCAGCGGGCGACAGTAAGCCGAGAAAATCGGCTTACTGCGACGGATGGTGCTTCGGCGGCGGCTGTAAGCCGTGAAAATCGGCTTATTGCGGCGGATGGTGCTTCGGGGCGGCTGAAGCCGAGAAAATCGGCTTATTGCGACGGACCGAGCTTCGGGTGCGACTGTAAGCCGTAAAAATCGGCTTACTGCGGCGGATGGAGCTTCAGCGGCGGCTGTATGCCGTGAAAATCGGCTTATTGCGGCGGATGGTGCTTCGGCGGCGGCTGTATGCCGTAAAAATCGGCTTATTGCGACGGGCCAAGCTTCGGGTGCGGCTGTAAGCCGTGTAAATTGGCTTACACAAAAAAGCTGCCGTGCCCGGCGAAGCTCCGGGAACGGCAGCCTGTTGGTTTACGGACTGCTACAATGCATCGATATTGCTTATGAGGCTGTGAATCAGCTTGGCGCTTTGCGCCCTCGTACCGAAGCCTTCCGGCTTGAACTGCTGGTTCGGGTAGCCCTGCATCAAGCCAAGCTCATGGGATAACGCGACAGCCTGCTTCGCCCAGTCCGGAGCGGCATCGATGTCTGCGTACGGCGCTTCGCCGCTTGCAGTCTTCTCCTCGCCGGTCGCATACGCGTAGGCGCGAACGATCATCGCCGCCATTTCCTGACGCGTTACTTCGGCATCCGGCTTGAACATGCCGCTTCCTGTGCCCGTCACGATTCCGGCCTGCGCGGCGAGCGATACCTCGCGAGCGTACCATGCGTCAGCCGGCACGTCCATGAAGCCGGCCTCAGCTTCGCTTTCAACGCCTAATGCGCGTACGAGCAGAGCCGCAAATTCGGCGCGTGTAATGCGCTCTTCGGGCGCGAACAACGCAGCTGTTACGCCTTGCGCGATATGCTGGGCCGAGAGCTCCAGAATGGCGTCCGCCGCCCAATGATCGGCCGCGACATCCTGGAACGTTTTCCGGTATTCCAGTACGGCATAGTAGCTGAAGTGAGGAATGTCGGCGGTCAGCCACCCGTCCTTCCACTGGCCTCCCATATAGGTGAGCTTCCCTTCATCAGAGATGTAGTAGAAGCCGGCCAGCTTTCTTGCCGTTTGGGCAGACGTCTTAATCGCAATGGACAGCGGCTCCTCAAAGCGGCTGACCTTCTGCTTCTCTCCGCCCGCATCGGTTACGACGAGGCTGAAGGACCAGATTTCACCGGCCTGCTTCAATTTGGCGCCGGTCTGCTCCTCGGCTTTCTTCAGCAGCTTATTGGCTTCCGGACGCGCGAGCTGCTCGATTCCAAGCGTAATTCGTCCATCCTTCCGCTGCTCCTCCGGCAATTTCGCCGCAATTTCCTTCAGCCATTCGGAAGACAAGGTTAGCTCATAATCTCCGGCTTGAATCACAACGTCGGATTTGCCAGCCAGCTCTGCCGCGTTACCCGGCAGAACAAGCTCCCGCATCGACTCATCCACCCGAAGGACGATGTCCTCACCGTCTTCGTTACCTTTCAGCTGCTCCGGCTTCACCTCGACGCGGGATGGGTCTCCCGGAGGCGCAGGTGTTGGCGTCGGGAAAGGACCAGGCGGCGGCGTTGCCGGCTTATCCTCCTTCACGATATCGAAGGTGTCAACAGTCTCGCCATCTACCGTCTTCGCCGTTATCGTAATCGTGTCTCCCTCGAACTCGACCGACGTATACACATTGACTTCATCGGCAAACACGAATTCCTGCCAATACCGCTCTGTCAGAGCGTAGAATTTCGGCCCCGTGGAGCCTCCGATCACATAGCGCGTGCCCTCTCCGGCTTCCACGATCTCTCCGCCCTTCATCGGGAACGTCCGCAGATAGACGTGATCATGACCGTTCAATACGAGGTCGACCTCATGCTTATCGAAGATCGGCACCCAATGCTCCTGCACCTGCGTATTCGTATAAATGCTTCCGTATGGACCTTGATGGAATACGATGACCTTCCATTTTTTATCCGAAGCGCTTAGGTCTTGATCCAGCCATTCTCCCTGCTCAATGAGCGCTTCCTCGGACATTTCCGTATTGAGCATAACGAAATGCGTATCCTTCATGTCGAAGGAATAACTGCTGCCTTTGGCCACATCCGCGCCGTTCTGAGGGTTATGGAAATGCGCCAAATAGTCGCCGTTTCCATTTGTCCCCATCACCTCGTGATTGCCTACTACCGTCTGCAGCGTATACTTCATGAAAATGTCTTGAGCGGCGGCGAACCAATAGTTCCACTGCTCTTGTTCATAACCATGGTCGACCATGTCGCCAGCATGGATAAGGAGTTCGGCGTCCGGCATGTCTTCTACTGCCTTAGCCAAAGCCGCTCCCCATCGCGCAAAGCCGGCTTCATCGGCCGCCTGCGAATCGCCGAAAAATAACAGCTTCAGACTGTCCCCGTCCGCCGCCGTTGTCCGGAATTCGCCTTGTTCGCTTACATGACCGGCGCCGTCCCCAACCCGGTACACATACGCCGTATCCGGTTCAAGACCGGTTATTTCCGCTTTATGGACGCGGTAGGTGCCGTCATTGTTCGAATTGTAAAGACTGCTTTCGCCTTCAGTCCTCGTGATATTGTCCGCGCCGAAATCGGTGAATTGCTCCTTCGGCGCCCATTCCACAACCGTTGCCGTTGTATCAGGATGCGTATGCCACGTCAAATGCCTTGACGTCGACGCGTCCTCGCCAACGGATACGCTGATGTTCAACGGAGCAGGCGTGCCCGTAAACGCGGCCACCGGGAACGTGATAACCGGGCTGTAGGCGTCTCCCTTCTTCGCCTGAACGGTGAAAGTACCCGTAGCCTGCGTCGCATCCGCCGTTGTGAGAATGCCGTTTGCGTCGGAGCTGGCTTCCGGCACCTCCGTTCCGTTCAGCAGCAGGGAAGCGCCCTCGACAGCTGCGCCGTTTTCGGTGATCGTGAACGACGCCGGCTGGCCTAACGCGATGCTGTAATGATTCCACAGCAGCTTCAGTTTATTTTTGACGGTCGAAGTAATCGGCGCGCCATAGGTCGGCTTCGTCGTCCCGTCCGTCAAGACAATCGAGCCGGACTGGAACTCAATCGTATGGTCGCGGGTTGCTTCTCCGCCCTTCGACTGCTCGAGTCCAAGCGGGCCGATCGCGCCGCTCTTCACCGTGTAGCGAACTTGCGCCAGCACATCGCTGTCTGTTAGGGATGCCGATTCCAGATCGGCAAACGTAATGGCGACCAAGCCCTGTGCCTCATCCACGGTCGACGCCAGCTGCGTATCGCTGAGCTTCGGTCCGCGAATCACTTCGAAGGACTGCGTGACATCCTTATCGAAGCGGTATTCCACATGCCCGCCATTCAGCAGCGCCGCCTTCTCCGCTTTGATCGTCATCTCGTACGTCGCGCCCGCAAACTGCTCCTGCGGCGTTTCATTCAGGAACAGCGGGGAACCGAGGTTCACGTTAAAATACCATTCTTTAATCGTCTGATTGCCGCTCATATCCCGAACGGCGATCTTCGCTTTATGCCGGCCTTCCGCTAAAGGCTCCGTCGGTGTATACGTAATCGTGCCCTTTGGCGGATATAGACCGTGCTGAACGAGCTGGTCATCCAAGTAGACGCGGATGGATTCCGGATGAATCAGCGTTGTAGCCGGGTGCTGCACCGGATCGTACCCGTCGTCCTCGGCGGTTGCGCTGATCGTCGGATGCGCGTTTTTGACGGTCGTGTTCTCCGCCGGCGCGATGCTGCGAATAATCGGAGGCGCAATGTCCTCTTCCACCGAGCCGTAAAGCGCGCGGATATCATCGACGTAAATCGCTCCGGCGTCCTTCTTGGCGTTGCTCGTTTCCATATAACGAACCGGCATGTCGATCGTGAACGGCGTTGTTTTGCCGGCTGGAACGTTCGCCTCGACATAACGCCAACCTGTCCAATTGACACCCGTCGTCTGTGGAGTGAAGTCCAGCGGAATCGCGGCATTGTTGCCATCCCTCATTTGCATGCGAAGCCAATGCGCCTTCCCGTCGCCGTACACCCACATGCTGATTTTTTGCGGATAGCCCGGCACGACAATTTTGTCAGCCGCGCTTGTCTGCAAATAAGCGCCAGATGTCCCGGTCTTCCCGGTAAAATCATAGGACAGCTTCAGCGAGGTCGAGCCGGAGCGGACAAAGTCCGGATTCGTCTCTTCTTCGATATTGACCGTGTTATACGCGGCGCCTCCCGCAAAATAACGGTCAAGGCCCGATTCGAAATCCTCCAGCATGACGGGAGGAATGCCTACGCTAACGTTCATCGATGCTTCCAGGTCGCCAAAAGCCGCGATGATTCGGCCCGATTGGCCGTTTTCTTCGGTTGCCGTAAACACACCGTTATCGTCGATCGTGCCGATCTCCCCCTCAACCCGCCATTCAAAGCTGCTGTTGTCCGCCTGAATGACTTGGCCGTCGCGCGTCGCTACGACCGATAACGTCTCCGACATGCCGGATTCATAAGTCTTCGCCTCGTCCGGGAATTCGATAGCCGTCAACTGATCGACCACTTCGATCTCCGCCGTCCCTTGGACGCCGTCTGCTTGAACGGTAACGACGCCCTTCCCGGCTTGATTGCCGGCTGTAAATACGCCGCCGGCATCCACCCCGCCAAGCGAGACGTCTGCCGTCCAAACTGGGGTGCCGGTTATAGCAGCCGGATGCCCGTTAGCATCGACCCCTTTTGCCTGGAGCACAATACTTGTTCCTGCTAAAACCCGTTCCGCGTTCGGCTGAACGGCCAATGCCGCGGGAGTGCCGAGCTCCGGCGCTTTATTCACCAGCAGCAGGCCGTTACCGGTTTTGCGCTCGCCGCCGTCCGATGGGCTGTTCATGACCCGGTAAGCCGTCTCGCCCGGCAGCTTCGCAACCATGGTCGACGACCCGCCGCCGTCCAGGTTCATCGCCTGCACGACGCCGAGATCCGCCATGATTGCCGCCAGCTCCTCCGTCTCGACGCCCTCGCTGAAGCCCGGCTGGCGCCCGTCGATCTCGAACAAAACGATCGAGCCGTCCGCTTTGGTGCCGATTGCGGTTCTTGGGTGGATGCCCGCCGGACCGACACCATTCTGCACAACGCCGTCCTTAATGAGCGGCCCCGTGCCGCCTATCGCGACCTCCACATCGCCCCAGCCGTCGCTTAACGTAAATTCCGCCGTCACTTCGTCGCCCGGCTGCAAGCCGGCCAGCACGGAGCGCATATTGCCTGAAGCGGACAGGACAACTTGTCCAGCTTGCAGCGGCGTATTGCCTTGACCCGCTCGCACTTCCGCAACCTGCAGCCGCAGCGGCACGCCGTGTTTCACTTCTCCCGAGATGATGTTGAGTACAACCTCATCTCCTTCGTTCGAGGTCATCGTCGATGTATAATAATCGTTTGTGTATAGAACAAGCTGATTGTCACTCCGGAAACGATTGATATGCGTAATTGGTATGACGGAGCCATCGATTGAAAGGGTCTTCGTCAGCATCGGCGTACCATAGATCGAAGTGCCATCCGCTCTTAAACCGAAAGCGTATGAGGTTGTAGAGCTGTTCAATATGCGCCCGTCTCCCATAAACAACCCGTTCGGCACGCCGGTCGCATTCCCGCTAATTTCGAAAAAATCGCCGTTAATGCCTGCAATAACGCGATTTCCTGGAGCGTCCGCATAAGCAGCCATCTGCGTTACGCCTTCCATGCCTCGTACTTTGCCGGACTTGGTGCCTGCAATGAGACCTAAATTCGGATTTTGCGGGTTAAATGTAACAAAATGCGCTTTCTGCGTCCCGCCTGATGTCTTCATGTCATACCAGGTGTATGTCGCCCCTGGCGCTAGCTCCATCTGCCGCTGATCGACGACCTTCCCGAACGTTGTGCTCGGCGGATCCATCGACCCCGCGGATACCGCCGGCGCCAGCAATGAAAACAGCATCATGATAGCAAGAATCAAGCCGGCGACGCGTTGTCGCTCCTTCATTTTCTTACCTCCTCATTGTTTTTTTTCTTCACCCTTGCGATTATAGGTGAAATAATATTTTAACAACAGTAGACTATATGAAAAAAAATATTATCTTAACACTAGCTATCCGATTTTCTTTTTTATTTACATCACGTTCATAAAAGAGACGGCGTTCATTTTGCGTTCATAGGGGTGTGCTACATTTTGATGGATACAAATGGGAGTAGGAGGCATTTTGCATGAAGAAACGTTATCTATTTGCGGCAGGCCTACTTGTCCTCGCGCTGCTTGCGGGATGCTCGAATGACAAGGAGACGCAAGCTGCCGATCAAGGAGCGGCTCCACCGGCGGAAGGCGGCGGACAAATGCAGGGGGGCGGACCGCGCGGCATAGGCGGCGGCTTCGGCTTAACCGACGAAGAAGGGAACATCGCCAGCCTGATCGGTCAAGTGAAAAGTGTCAGCGGGAATGTCATTACGGTTTACAAGTCCGCCTTTGATCCTGCCGAGATGGCGGGCATGCGCGGCGGGCCTGGAGCGCCTGGCAGCGATGGCGGGACTCCAAACGGCGAAGGAGAGATGCTGCCCCCAGCCGATGGAGCAATGCCGGAGGGCGGGGGACAGCCTCCTAGCGGTGCCGGTCAAGAAGGCGGCGCAGCTCAGGAGCCGGACGGCAGTACGGAGCGAGCGTCTGGCGGCGGTCTTAACGCAATGAATGCGTTCACGGAAGAAACAGCGGAAATTACCGTTACCGATACCACCGTCATGCATAGCGCATCCTTCGGCGAGGACGGTATCGTAATGACCGACATTCATGCCGCAGAGCTGAAAGAAGGCGATGTCCTGACCGTTTGGCTGAAGGACGGAACACAGGAGGCCCGGCAAATTCAGTTGGGCGGTATGGGAGGCTTCGGCGGCCCGGGCGGAAATGGCGGCGGTCTAAGCGCGGAGAGACAGAGCAATAGGTAAGCAGAGTTAAATAAACAAGCATCAGAGCTGCGCCCTTGCGCAGCTCTTTTTGCGCGTGCTTCCATGGGCGAAACGCTGTCCTGACGCCATCACTAACGAACAAATAATAACGTTCAACAGAATTTTTTAAAAAACGCTTGACTGGACACCAAATGGTGTCCTATAATCAATTCGACACCAAATGGTGGCCAATAAAAAATAAGCCAATGTTCACTTGAACCACATTTTAAGGAGGTATAAAAAAATGAGTAAAATGAACGCCGTAGAAACAATCGCGAAAGTAGAAACCCCGTCCCTTGGAAAGCTGAGAACGATTGCGTATTGGTCCGTCACCCTGTTACTGGCCTTCTCCATTGCGTTAAGCGGCATCGGCCAGCTCATGCGAATGGGAGGAAATGTGGACTTAGTGACGCATATCGGTTTCCCATTGTACGTCACATCCATTCTTGGAAGCTGGAAATTGCTCGGAGTCGTAGCGATCGTCGTGCCGGGTTTTCCGCGGCTTAAGGAATGGGCTTATGCCGGTCTCTTCTTCTTAATGACCGGCGCGGCATTCTCCCATGCGTTTGCTAATGATTACGGCGACGGCGGATTTAACCTTATCCTTCCGCTTATCTATGCCGCGCTGACGATCGCCTCGTGGGCGCTGCGTCCAAAGAGCCGCAAGCTTTAGAGGGCGGTTCATAAGCGGGATACGGCTGGATCAAACGGATTGACGTCTATAAGCAAATATTGGAATACTAATGACATGCAGCACTAAACCATACATCAAATTCACGAAAAGAGGAGAAATAAAAAATGTCCTATTCTGTTGATTTCAAAAAGGTATCTACGGTTGGCTTGGAGTCTTCGCCCGTTGCCGATGCGCTTGCCGGTTTGCGCGCAAATGAAGCGCGTTACTTTATGAACAAATACAAACACGAGTTTACGGTCGTACCCGCTAGCGAAAGCCAGGAAACGCTCGACTACGTGAACCGGATATTGAAAGAGGAACGCGGCATTGCGTTCGCGGCCAAACCTTTAGAAACATCCCAATTTCAGGTCGAAAACATCAAATGGACCTTCGTCTTTTATGAGGACGGTCTCGGGCTTAACGTCATGTATACCGTTGACGACCCTAAGAAGAGGGCCGTTGGGTTTAAGCTTTCCGAGGGCATGGAAGTGCCCAAGGAGCTGGAAGAGAAGAAATTCAAGTTCGCCAGACAGAAATCTAAGCTCGCCGGAACCATTCGGGGCACGTTTTTTGTCATCAAAGGCGAATATTAAAAACGAAGGAGCCGGGCTGCAGCCCGGCTCCCTTTATCTATTTGTTAGAAAGGATTGAGTACGTGGAAAAAGACGTTTGGCGACGCCATGCGGTAATAATAGCTGCACCAGCCGGCCCCTTTGTTGTTGAAGCGGTTTGTCGTGCTGTAGACGAGGCGCTCCTGCTCGAGCTCCTCAATCTGTCCGATGCGCCCTTCGACATAATCCATAATGCGCATGGAGGCCGTGTCCAAACGGTTGATGACCCCTCCGTAGCGGATATCGATGACTTCCCAGCCGAACACCTTGAACATGCTAAGCCACTGCGCGCGATGCGCTGCGCGAAGCTCCCGGACCGACTGCGCGATAGCCGGCAGCGTCTCGCTTGCCGCTTGCTTTAACGTCGCGATATCCTTCGAGTCGTATGCCCGCTTCAGCACAATGCCGATATCGCTCTTCAGCTTCAGAACGCCAGCCAGCTTCTGCGGCACCTCGAACAGATAGTCGAGCTCGGCTTCCGGATTGCGGCGTTCCGCAATCGCCTTCTCCAGCTTGGCGTAATGCTCGTTCATCGGTAGACCTTCGATTTGTTTGTCGAACAAACCAAGCAATACATCCTGATAAAGCAAAAACTTCGACGGATTGCTCTGCTTCTGGTTGTTCGGCTCCGCCCCAGGCGTTTCGTCCAAATATTTCAGCTGGAGATAAGTATCCGCATCGATTCCCGTGCAGAACTTCACGCGCTCGGCCACGACCTTCTCGTCCGGCGAGCCTTCCGTATACGCGTGCTCCGCGTAAAGCTGCAGACCAAGGAACGCGATATACGGGTTGCTCTCCATGCCGTCGTCGCCCCACATCGTGGCGTACACCTCTTTGATGCCTTCCTTCTTGCATACGGCGAGCGCCGTGTCTGTCGCAGGCAGCGACAGCCCGTAGTTGACGCCGAATGTATTGAATACCCATACCGCTCCCGCAAACACTAAGTTATTGCCAAGCGGACGATGCTTGGCGATCAGAACTTCGTAATCCTCGCTTTCGACATGGTTGTAATCCCAATATACGAGGTCGATATCCTTCGGAATGCGGCGGGCCATCTCCTCGGGGATTTGCGTGTCATGCTTGTAATAGTCCTCGCCGCTGCCCGATGCCAGCTTCAAGAACATATCGCTCCACATCATGGGCTTCAGTCCAAGCCTCCGCGTTAGGCTAAGCACCTTCTCCAGGTGCTCGGTCATAATATCAAAACGGCTGACATGGCCGTTTCGGTCGAGATATTTGCCGCGCCCGAGCTCCTCCGCTTCGTCCATGCCGATATGAATTTTGCTGCTGCGGAATGGAGAGCTGACGCTTCTTATCATATTTTCAACCAAACGATCCGTTTTTTCCGTTCCGACCAGCAAGGCGCCCTTTGTATCCTTATACTCCTTCACCGGCTCCCACTTCAGGAACTCCTCCAAATGCGCCAGCGTCTGGATGCTCGGGAACGCCTCAATGCCGAACTGGTCCGCATAGTCGTCGATTTCCTTCAGCTCCGCAGCCGAATAACGGCCCCGCATATAACCGAAATACGGCTCCCCTTCAATCTCGTAGGTATCCTCCAAATAAAGCATAACCGTATTCAAGCCCATTAAAGCCAGCTTGCGCAGCATAAACCGGAAGCTCTCTACAGTCAGCACGCCGTTGCGCGAGAGGTCGAACATCGGACCGATCGTGTCAAATTGCTGCTTCTCGCGAATTTCGAATTCCTCGCCTGTTCTGCCCTTCTGCACAAGCAAACCAAGCCCGCGGAAAAATTGATGCTTCGCTCCGTACCGGATATAAGCCTCTCCGCCTTTCAGCCCGACCAGCAGCTCGCCTTCCGACGGCGCTGCCGAAACCTTCATGCCGTCTTCCGCTAGCGTGACGCCAAGATCCTTAAGCAGCAGCTCGAGACCCGGCTTCAGTTCCGGAGCCAGTTGTTGAAAATGCAGCTTCATCGTCGATCCTCCTAAAATATTGGTTTTCGTGATCACCTTGCCGACCACCCTTTTTTTTGAGTGAAACGTTCATATATGTGTATTTTACATCAAAACTAATGATTGAATCTATCATAATTAAATAACAAAAAAGGACGATAACTATAAAAACAGCTATCGTCCTCGCGTATTTATCCCATTTTATAGACATCCATTGCCGCCTGCACGGCCGCTCCCGCTTCGAGCTTACAGCCATGCCTGAGCAGCACAGCCTCGAGCGCCCCCAGCGTCAGCAGCACATTGCGCTTGCTGCAGCTGTAGCCCATCGTGCCAATGCGCCAAATTCGCCCTTTAAGCGGACCGAACGAGCTGGCGATCTCAATGCCGAAGTCGCCGAGCAGCATGGAACGGACGGCTTCGCCATCGATGCCATCCGGAATTTCGATGCAGGTGACGACCGGCATCTTGCTCGCGGGGTCCCCGTACAGTCCGAGGCCCATCGCCTCAATGCCCGCTACGAGCGCGCGCTCCTGCAGACGATGCCGGGCGAACCGCTCCTCCAAGCCTTCCTCCAGCACGAGGCGAAGCCCTTCGCGAAGCGCGTAAAGCATCGTTGTCGCTTCCGTATGGTGATTCAGCCGCGCCGGGCTCCAGTAGTCTTGCAGCTGACTCAGATCAAGGTAGTTGCTTTGAATCGGGCGAAAAGCGGGATCTTGCGCCTCGTCTCCCATGAGCAAGCCGCGTTCGATCCGCTTGCGCTTCAAGAGCTTCGCTTCCGCGCGGCTGTTGTACGTAATTGGGGCAAGTCCGGCCGGGACGGACAAACATTTCTGCGTGCCGCCGATGACCGCATCGATCCCCCATTCATCCGCCGCTACCTTCACGCCCCCGATTGTGGCGACGGCATCCACCACAAGCAGGGCATCGGCTTCCCGGCACGCTTCGCTTATTCCTTCGAGCGGCTGCAGGCGACCCGTCGACGTCTCGCCGTGCACGACAGCAACCAGCTTCGGCCTGAACTTCCGAATCGCCGCTACGATCTCTTCAGGCGCGAATACGCTCCCCCATTCCTTCTCCAGCGTCACCACCTCGGCTCCGCATCGCTTCGAGATCTCCACGAGCAAATGGCCGAATCGGCCGTAGATGGGAACGAGCACGCGGTCGCCCGGTTCGATCAAACTGACCAGCACCGCCTCAATGCCCGATCGGGATGTCCCGTCAACGGGGTACGCCCACTTATTGTCCGTCATGAACACGCTGCGCAGCATGTCCATCGTCTCGTTCATAAGCGCCGTAAACTCGGGGTCGAACTGGCCCAATATCGGGTAGGACATCGCCCGCAGAACGCGCGGATCGACTTCCACGGGACCCGGCGTCATAATCGTGCGCGGCGGCGGCGCCAAATCTCGATAATATTTCATGATGCATGGTCCTCCTCGTACCCCAATCTATAGAGCAGCCTCGCCAATACCAGCACGCCTAGGGCAAGCCCGCGCGGCGACGTATATTCCTCGGGCGAATGCGAGACGCCGCCTCGGCTCGGCACAAATAACATAGCGGCCGGACATATTCGGCTGAGCATCTGCGCGTCATGCCCCGCCCCGCTTACCATGCGCCGGAACGGGATTCCCATTTCCCCGCACGCGGCGGCAATGTCGCCCTTTAGCTTCTCGTCCATCAACGCCGGCTCTTCGCGCAGCCATTCCAAGCATACGATTTCAAGCCCCCTGCTCTCCGCCGCTTGTCGGAACGCTTCCGTGAACCAGCTGCAGAACGCCTCCAGCCGTTCCGGCTCCGAATGCCTGACATCCACGGTAAATTCCGCTTTGCCCGGAACAACGTTCGGCACATTCGGCGACACCTGCAGCCGCCCGACAGTCGCGACGAGCGGAGCGCCGAGGCGTATCGCCTCCTCACGCAGCATCGTGATCATGGCTCCCGCCCCTTCAAGCGCATCCCTTCGCATAGGCATCGGCGTCGTCCCCGCATGATTGGCTTTGCCGTTTACCGTCACGTTGAACCGCCGCTGGCCGACGATGGCGTCTACTACCCCAACAGGCAAGCCTTCGTATTCGAGCACCCCGCCTTGCTCGATATGCAGCTCCACGAACGATCCGATATTTTTCCTCGCCGGCTCCCGGTGCCGCCCCAGGCCAAAGCCGCATTCCCGCATCGCTGCTGCGAATGAGACGCCTTCTCCATCCGTTAACCCCTGAATATCCTCGAAGCTCCGTTCACCGGCTATGCTGCCGGACCCCCAATAGGCGATCGGGAACCGGCTGCCCTCCTCTTCGCACAAGGATACCACTTCCAGACTTCGCTTCGGCCGGCCGTACGTTTCCTTCAAATATTCCAAAGCGGCAAGCCCCGCCGCGATCCCATAAGCTCCGTCATACTTGCCGCCGTCCACTACCGTATCGATATGCGATCCTGTTATAACGGAGGGCTGCTGCGAATGCTCGCCTGGCAGTATTCCGAATAAATTGCCTGTATCGTCATATTCGGCGATGAGCCCGATCTCCGTCATTTTTGCCGCTACCGCGCGTTGGGCTTCCAGCCACTCCTTCGTATACAATAACCGCGTCACGCCGGGGCCTCCCCCTGCCGAGCAGACCGATACCGAATCCAAAAGCGCCGTTACGCTAGACTCCAACCGCTTCAGCAGCTCATCCTTTTCTTGCTCCGTCATCGGCGCGTTCCATCCCATTGCCGTCAACTCCTTATACCCTTGCTTCTTGATGCCGCAGCCAAATCCCGTCCATCTCCTCCGTCAACCCGGATTCTCTGCTATATACGACTCTTCCTCTGGAAATGGTCAATTGAACGGAGCAGTGCATCGTTTCTCCGATATAAGGACTATGTTTATGTCTGTGGTAAAGCGCGCTTTGTTCCAGCACGTAAGAGGCATACAAGTCGATTAAGGCGAAGTCCGCATCTGCTCCGATCCGGATTTCGCCTTTCCGGTCCGATAAACCGAACCGTCTCGCAGGCTCGCTGCTTAACATGCGGGTCAAACGCGTAAGCGGAATGCCTCGCTTCACATGCCCTTCGCCGATCATCAGCTCCATGGAGCTCTGCGCTCCCGCAATGCCGCCCCAAGCTTCGAAAAAATTATCCGTCCGCTTTAACTGCTCCGGGCAAGGCGAATGATCGGACGCGATTATATCTACGCCGCCTTCGGCCACCGCGCTCCACAGTTCTTCCTGCTCCTCCCCGCTTCGCAGCGGCGGCGCGCATTTGGCTGCAGCGCCCTTCTCTTCAAGCGACCGGTCCGTCAGCATCAGATAGTGCGGACAGGTCTCTACTGTTACATTCATGCCTCTGCGCTTCGCGGCCTCAATCGCCTTCACCGCCGCCGCGCTGCTGATATGCACGAAATGCAGGACGCAGCCCGTCTGCTCCGCATAAAACAAAGCGCGGTTCACAGCCTCCAGCTCCGCAATGATCGGCCTCGACGCCGCGTAATCGGCTGCCGTCGTCCTCCCCTCCCGCTTCATTCTCTCCGCCAGCTTTGAGACGATCGGCTCGCTCTCCGCGTGGAGCGCCAGCGCCTTCCCGGTGCAGGCGATTAGCCTCATCCCCTCCAGCAGCGTATAATCGTCAACCTCTCGAAACGCGTCCTCTCCGGGTCCTCCCGCAACGGACATAAACGCTTTATAACCGATAACGCCCGCTTCATGCAGCGGCACGATATGCTCCAGCTTCCCCGGCATCAGACCGCCCCACAAGGCGTAATCCACATAAGAGTTCCCTTTGGCCGCGGCGAGCTTCTGACCCATCGCCATCACCGTTACAGTCGGCGGCAGCCCGTTCAACGGCATATCGATATAGGTTGTGACGCCTCCCGCGGCAAGCGCGGCGGAGCCTGTCCGGAAGCCTTCCCAGCCGCCGAGGCCCGGCTCGTTCAAATGCACATGCGCATCGACCATCCCGGCCATCACGGTTAAACCGGCCGCGTCGATCTCCGTCGCTCCCCGTACGCCGGCTAATTTTCCAAGCGCCGCGATTCGTCCGTCTATGACGCCGATATCCATCACCTGCACGAGATCTCTCAGCACGACCGTACCGCCGCGTATGACCATATCGAATCCTTCCTTCGATTTCAAAGCCGCACCGCCTTCCCCGCATTTCGGGAACGTTGCATCCCGTAACGCCCCACATGGTCTGCCTTCATCATAATGGCTCGCAATCTCCGATGTCATTGTACAGGACGGCCAAAAATGCGGGGTCGCTTTGAGCAGGATGTACAAAGGAGGTGCTGGCTGAGCTGTGGGGAGGAATAGCCGAACCAAAGGCGCGGGAGCGTCCTTGTTAACGGTCAGGGCACTTCAGCTTGCGGTATTTTTGTAGTATCATCACTCTGAATAAACACCAAGAAGAAAGGTTAAGGCGGGGGGCTGCTATGGAGTACGTTGATCGATATGTTGTTGAATTGGAAGACGGGTCATTCGCGTTATGGGGACAATTTGAAAAAGGTGGACAGCATAGCATATTGCCGATGAAGGATTTCTACAACGCGTCATTATTTCAAAAAGAACACGCCGAGCTCAAAGTTGCGCAGATTAATAAAGGGAAGTGGCCTTTTTATGGAGAAAGTCCCAAAAAAGCCGTAGGTATTCGTAAAATTGAAATGAAAATAATATAAACCGGCGCATAATGTTTGTCCTCATTTGATCAATTCGTTACCCTATCCGGAAACGTCAGTTCATAAAACAGCGATAGTCTACAACTTTATTTCGTATGATTAGGTCAGCCAGAGATTTCTGGTTGGCCTTATTTCTAGGCGTCATTTGATGGCGGTATGCGGAATAACGTGTAATTGTTGGGATAACCCCGCAGCGAATCCTGTTCGGCATCATTAGAATTAGGTTTAGAGAGTCTAGTTGGCCCGGGAATTAACCTTATGACGCGCCGTCATTCGACACATTCCTTCACGCTTCGACCTTGTCATTAGCCGGCTTGTATTTTTTTCCTGAAAAATTAGGAAGGAGGGCTCTTCATCCTTCTTTTTCATTTATATGAAAATAGTACGTGATATTCCAAAGCATAAATCAGGAGGAAAAAAATGAACAAACGCTGGATCGCAGGTATTCTGATTACCGTGGGGCTGCTCGCTCCTATGACCGTATGGGCTGCAGGGAATGAAATTAAAGCCAAGCTGGCTCCGCATATTACCATGCTCCTAGAGGGCCGTGATATTGGGACGCCTACGGATTTGCCGATTTCCTATAACGGAAAAACTTACGTGCCGCTCAGACTTGTCAGCGAATCGCTCGGGTATGAAGTGGGATGGGACGGAGAAAATTATAGAATCGACATTAAGGTGCCGGAAGAGGATTACCCGCTAATTAAAAACGATGCGGTCGAAATTATAACGACGGAAGCAACGTACGACTTCATTACTTCATTGGATAGCAAGTCCTTTCTTGGAGGCATCAATCTCGACTTCTCTTATACGCTGACTGAGGATGTTGCGCGTCCGCCCGTTATTGTGATGGAAACGCTCAATAACGACCACACGGTGCTCGCCAGCGAGACAAAGCTGCTCAAGACAAAAGCCGGCACCTATACCGACTATATTATCGGCGACAAAAACCGTCTCCCTTACAGCGTCAAAACGGCGAGAGAGGACGTCGTCAAGCTGATGACCGAGGACTATTATTACCGGATTACCATTAAATAAGCGAACGCTGCCTATACATTTACAGCCGCCCCGGCTGCGGGTTCCTGCCGCAGCCGGGCTTTTCCATGCCTATTGTCCCTGCTTGGTCAACCGAATAACGTCCAGCAGGTCTATTTTTTGTTTGGTATCCTCATGAATCAGCCAGTTCTCCCGAACATGATCCACAAATAATACCCCATTTAAATGGTCAATCTCATGCTGTATACAGCGCGCCAAATAACCTTCCCCGTGAACAATGACCGTTTCTCCGTTGCGGCTTAACGTTTTTACCTTAACGGATTGCGCCCTCTTCACATACCCGTAGTAACCCGGAAAAGACAAACAAGCCTCCGCTCCCGTCTGCTCGCCGTGCATCTCCAGAATCTCGGGATTAATGAGTTCGATAAGCCCGTCTCCGCAGTCCATCACGACGACTCTTCTCAGGACTCCGACTTGCGGAGCAGCCAGCCCGGCCCGCCCTTCACTTGCGTATAAAGTGTCGACCATATCATCAAGGAGCTTTATCGTTCGCTCAGTCATTTCTGTGACAGGCTTAGCCCTTTTCCGTAAAATCGGGTCGCCAAAAGGCAAGATTTGCTTCACTGCCATGCTTATGCCCCTTTCTCTTTGCGCGGCGGCGTGTGCACCCATAGGTCATTCGGCGTGCATTCCAAGGCGGTGCAGAGTGCGTCAAGCGTTTCGGCCTTCATCTGCCGGGGCTGATGATTAAGCAAAGCGCTGACGGAGGCCGCCGACAGCGTGTAATTGGCCTTTTCCTTTAACAGACGCGCCAAATCCGCTCCGCTCCATATCCCTCTCTGAGCCATTACGTTCCTTAATATCCATACAAGCATTCGTATCGCCCCTTTAAAGCATTGCCTAATATTTTTAGGCGTTGCCTTAATAATACCATCTTTTTACTAAAAAGGATAGAATGAATACCCAACCTGCGATAATGGAATATTAGGCTTGGAGGTGAAATACTTACATGGCTAATTTACTGGAAGCAATCCAAGAAATTTTCGGCAAGCTGGTCGACCGAGAGCCCGAGCCGCCAATCAATGTTGGGGAAGTCATGGACCTATGGAAATATTTTATATTTATTCAGGAAGCCATTGTACTCGAGCAAGTCTCAAAAAATACAACGCTTGATGAGGAACTGTCAAAGCTGCTGAAGCAGGCTTTGGATATTTGCCATTCCCATTCCGAACGGATTAAAAAGGTGCTGAAGGAACAGGGCATCCCCATCCCCGCTTCCCCCGGAGATAAGCCTGACTTACGAGCGGAATCCATTCCGCTAGGCGTGAGACTGAATGACGCTGAAATAGCCAAAATACTCGCCGCGAAACTATTACAATCTACAAAAGAATGCAGCCGGAGCATGATGGAGGCAATCCGGTTCGACCTAGGATTGATGTGGGCAAATTTCTTTTACGAGCATGCGAAGCTCGGAGCTGTACTAAAAAGCAAAATGAGGAACAGGGGCTGGATCGAGTACCCGCCTGCGTACCAGGGGCCCCAAAATTAGAAAAGGGACCTCCTATTTACATAGGCTGGTCCCCCTTCATCATGACAGCTGCTGCGCAATCTCCCAGACATGTCCGGCCGGATCGGCGAACGCCGCCGTCCGCACGCCCCACGGCCTGTCCATTGGCCCGTTAAGCAGAACAACGCCGCGTCGAACGAGCTCCTTACATACCGCATCCGCATCATCCACCCGAATGGTGAACTGGAATCGGGAGCCGGATTCCCGGGGCGCTACCTGGCCAGGCTGGATCAAACCATGCGCCTCGGAAATCTGCAGAAGATTGATGCTCATATTGCCAAAATCGTATACCGCGGATACCTCGTCCTCATACACGGCAGTAAGGCCAAACACCTCCTGATAAAATACTCTCGTCTCTTTCAGCTCCTCCACAAACAACGTCACTACATCAACATTCATAGATCCCAATGTCCTCATGCGAGCACCTCATTTATTTTTAGATCAATCATTTATCCCTATAATAAACCAATGAACCCCGCCCTATTTCTTTTCGTTTGCGATCCTTGTATGGACCCAGGCTATGCCAACGGCATCATCATCGCTGCCATATTCGTGACAGACCCTATAACGGTAAATCGGGACTCATGCGCTCAAGCTGAGCAGGCATCGCCCCCCCACCTAAATCAAAAGTTCCGGGAAGGCTTGTCCTTCACGGAACTTTCGCATTCATACGCTCAAATAACCCTCAAGCCGCCGCTTTACATCCGGCCACTCTCTATCCAGAATGCTGTAGTAGACCGAATCGCGGATGTAACCGTCCGGTAGGATCATGTGATTCCTCAGCACCCCTTCCTTGCTGGCGCCAAGCCGTTCAATCGCTCTCTGGGATCTCTCATTGCGCAAATCCGTTTTCAGCTGTACCCGAATCGTTCCGAGCGTCTCGAAGCAATGCTTGAGCAATAAATATTTGCATTCCGTATTCACCTTCGTTCTCCATGCCGACGGAGTAAGCCAGGTCGACCCGATTTCCAAGCTCCTGTTCTGCGCCGAAATATCATAAAATCTCGTGCCCCCAATAATTCGGGATGAGGCTTGGTCGATAATAACAAACGGCAGAGCGCCGGGAATTTCTAACGCCTTTTGTATATAGGCAATCGAATCTTCAAGCGAGGCGATTCGCCCTTGAGTAACGGTCCAAATTTCCGGGAAATTCCCCGCTTCATACAGGCCTTCGCCATGCTCGTGCCGCATAGGAACAAGCTCGACAATGCTGCCTCTTAAACTAACCGGTGACACGTCCAATTTTCATCATCCTTTGCGCTTGATTGTTGCAGCTAAATCCTGGCTCGGCCTGTACGAATAGCGTGACTGTAATCCATTCGGCCGTTGCGCTCGGCTGCTCTAGCCGCCTGCTCATAATCATAGGCTAGCAAAACCGGCTCGACTCGCCAAGACCCCGAACGGCGGCTAACCGTCGCATAACGAGCATGCGGCGACCCCGATTCCATCACATGCGGGTAAGGCGCATCCTCCTCGTAGGCCGGCAGCCCGACGCTTCCCGCGTTCACGATTCGTCTGTCGTCCGGTAACGTTACGAGCTTCTGCAGGTGCGTATGTCCGCAAAAGATGACGGATTGCGGAATGTCCGCCAGCTCCCGCATAAGCGCCTCAACGTCCTTCTCCCGCGCCCCGTCCGGCGTCACTTCCTCCAGCAGATAGGTCTCGTCTGAAAACGGCGTCCCATGGCAAAACAGCAGCTCCTCATAGGCCCAGGTCGTTCGGAACGAGCGCAGCCATCCGTTGATCTCTTGTGTCAGTAAAGGTTTAACGTATTGGAACGTCGGCGACGCCGGTTCCGATTGAAGCAGATACCGGTCGCAATTGCCCCTAATATTCGTTACGTTCGGTTTCCCCATCAGCAGCTCTGCCGTTTCGACTGGGGCAATGGGCCCGAATAACGTATCGCCTAAATTAACAATATGCGGAATACCGCGGGATTCGATGTCCTGCAGCACAGCCTCCAAAGCGTAGACGTTGCTATGAATATCCGAAATGACAGCAAATGAGTCCATTCTGTCCATCACTTTCGCCTCGTTTCTATGGCAGATATTGACACTGCCTTCAGTATACCATAAACTAACTGAAGAGTTATATAACTAACGAGTTATTTTATTCTGAAAGGATGCGGCTTTACAATGAGGAGAGGAACGAAGGGGACCGACAGTGAAAAACGAATACTTGAGGCTGCGATTGCCTTAATTGCCGAGCGGGGGTACCGGGACACGAAGATCAGCGATATCGTGAAGGCGGCGGGACTGACGCAGGCCGCGTTTTATTTGTATTTCCCAAGCAAAGAAGCCGTATATCAAACGATGCTGGAGAAATTCCGCGCGAGGCTGACGGAGCATTTGCAAGCGGCAGTGATGCCGCCGTCGCTCGCGGCGGAGCAGTTCCCGGAACGAGTGAAGCGTAATCTCGAAGGCTTGTTCGAGCTGTTCCAGGAGCAGCCGGCGCTTACGAAAATATTTTTGACGGAAGAAAACGGACTAGCGGAAGCGGAGAATGGGATTCGCGAAGCGATCATCAGCAACTTGATGAACAATCAAGCCGCTGGATATGTCCGCACGGATGTGCAGCCGAGGATGATGGCGAACAGCATGATCGGTCTTTTGGTCCAGGTGACGCTCACGGAGCTGATAGCTCATCGGCGGCCGCCCCGCGATGTGGCCCATGAGCTGACGGATATTTTATTATTCGGTTTGGCTCGGCCAGAGAGGGGGGCGCAAGGTTGATCGAATCGCTCGATTCCAATATAAGTCTTCACTCGCTTATTTGGCTGTTTCTCGCGGCGTTTATGCTGCATGATTTTGAAGAAATTATACGCATCGAGCCTTGGTATCGCAAGCATTACCGAACGATCCTCGGCAGGGTGCCGGAGAAGCTTCGCAAGGACATCTCCTCCTTCGCCCGCATGACCTCCTCCCAGTTCGCCGTTGCGGTATGCCTCGAGTTTATCGTATTTGTGCCATTTACGTTCTTGGCAGCCGAAAGGGAGTCGTATTTGTTCTTTCTGGGCTTTAATGCCGTGCTGCTGATTCATGTGTTCATGCATGTCGGGCAAGCGTTGTATGTGAGAATGCTAGTTCCCGGCGCCGTGACCGCGGTGCTCATAACGCTGCCTTATTCGGTCTATTTGTTCTACCGCTTGCTGCATGATAACGCGGTCGAGCTCTCGGATATTTGGTTCAGCCTGCCGTTCGGACTCCTGTTAGTTCCGGTCATTCTGCTCGGACACAAGGCGGGGGAGAAGCTGGTGCCTGCGCCCGTCCCAGCGAACACGCAGCCTCCGGATCATGCGGGCAAATGAGGAATGACAATACCTCCATATGCAAACGCCCCTACGATCACGATGGCGGGATGCACCTTGCGCATTTGCATCAGCCAGAAGGCGACGGCCGCGATAAGAAGCGACTGCAGCCATCCGATCGATTCGATTGCGCTTTCGCCCATTTGCCAAGTCAGCACGAGCATCATAATGGCAATGACCGGCTGCACAAGCAGCGTCATGCCTTTGACCGAAGGCGATTGCCGGTGTTTGTGCAGAATGTTCAATAAAATAATGAGCGCCGCAGCCGAGGGCACAACGGTTGCCGCAAGAGCGGCAATCGCGCCTGCCCATCCTCCGACATCGTAGCCGACGAACGCCGCGATTTTTGTTGCGATCGGCCCCGGCAGCGCATTGCCTAGCGCCAAAATGTTCGAGAACTCCTCCGGCGTCGACCAGGCATGATTCGTCACGACCTCCCGGTACATCAGCGGAATGGAGGCCGGTCCGCCGCCATACCCCAGCACGTTTGCGATAAAAAAGCCGATGATCAGCTGCAGCCATTCAATCCAATCCACGCGTTACCCCTTCCTTCTGCCCTAGTCTCTCATCCTGCCCGCGTTTTAACAGCCGCTCTTCCCGCCGTTTTTTCCAAGCGTCCTTCATCCGCATATGAAAAGCGCCGTAGGCCAGAAAAAAAATAATGACGATGGCCGGATGCAGCTCCGCGAGCTGAAGCAGCCCAAACGCCAGCGCAAAAGAACCGATGCCGACGTAAAGCCCAAGCCCCTTCACCGCTTTTTCGCCAAATTCATAGGCCATGACCCCCAGCATCACCGCGATAACCGGAATGACCGCCCCAATCATGCCTTGAACAACAGCGGAGCCGCTCAGCCACTGAACGGCGGACAGCAGCGCGACCATCGCGATTCCCGACGGGACGATATGCGCCAGTACGGAAACGACGGCTCCGAGGACGCCTTTTTTGCGGTAGCCGAGGTACGCGGCCATCTTTGTCGCGATCGGTCCGGGAAGCGCGTTCGCGAGAGCCAGTATTTCGCCGAACTCCTCGTCCTCCAGCCACTTGTAGTGCGTAACCGCCTCATAGCGGATGAGCGGAATGACGGAAGGCCCGCCGCCGTAACCGAGAACGCCGGTTTTCATCATCGCCCATGACAGCTGCAGGTACGGATTGCTTATTTTCGCCTCGCTCATCGCTTACAACCTCATTCCCATCCGGCTCTTGTACCGGTTGATCAGCAGCTGGCAGTCGACACCCGTAATACCCGGAAGCACATAAAGCTTCTCCCTCATAAAAGATTCCATCTCCGCATGGTTCCGAAACAATCCGTGCATATGCAGCTTGCTCGGCCCCGTCATATGATACAGACTCGTCACATACGGCTCATCCGCCAGTTGATCCGCTACGGCATGCAGATGCTTCGGCTCGACCTCCACATTGAAAAAGGCCGACACGCTGATCCCGATTTTCTCCGGGTTGATGACCGCCGTGAATCGCTCGATCACTCCTGCCTCCATCAACGCATTTACTCTTGCCTGCACGGCAACGCGCGATAAGCCGATCTCCTTGGCCAGGTCGGTGTAAGAAATTCTCCCGTTTCGATTTAGCTCTTGAATGATTTGACGGTCAATTTCGTCGATATCCACGATTTCCTGTTCTTCGCCTTGATTTTCTCCCATATTCATTTCGCCACCTCTATATATCATCAATCATCATTCCGAAATCAAACCGACACATATAATTACGATATGTATTACTATAAGGTCGATTACAGACGTAATCAACACTTTTCTATCAATCCTCTTACATTTTTTCGTTGCCAAAGCGGCGGGATGGTGGTATTTTTAGATCAAGATTTTATGTCAACTAATCTATCATTCAACAATAAACGGGAGTGGTCTCGCATGAACCGACCGGTAACCGGCAGCGACACGATGGTGGTCAGTCCTCATTATTTAGCATCGGCGGCGGGCGCCCGCATTTTGGAGCAAGGCGGCAACGCTTTCGATGCGGCCGTTGCGGTCAGCGCTTGCCTGGCCGTCGTATATCCGCACATGACGAGCATGGGCGGCGACTCCTTCTGGTTAACCTACCACGAGGGCGAAAAAACCGTGCGGGGCTACAATGCGAGCGGCCGCGCCGGCTACGGGGCTCATTTGAGCGCCTACGGGGGTCTAAGCGAAATTCCGAGACGCGGCATTCGCAGCATTGTGACGGTGCCCGGCATGGTCGACGGCTGGCATGCCGTTCATAGCGAGTACGGCAGGCTAAGCTGGGGCGAGGCGCTTGCGCCCGCCATCCATTACGCCGAACACGGCTTTCCGATGACGCAGGATCAATATGCGAACGCCGCGCAGCATGCCGATGTGCTGGCGGCGACGCCGGAGACGGCGGCCATCTATATGCCGGGCGGCAAGCCGTTCGCCGCCGGAGAACGGTTCAAGCAGCTCGCCATGGCGCGGACGCTGAAGCGGATCGCGGAGCATGGGCGCGATGAGTTCTATAAAGGGGACACGGCGAAGGAAATCGCCTCCTATCTAGCGCGGCATGGCGGTCTGTTAACGCTGGACGATCTGGCGGACCATCACGGGGAGTGGGTGGATCCGATTGCCGGTTCCTACCGCGGGCATACGCTCTATCAAATGCCGCCCAACTCGCAAGGCTTCTCCGGCATTATGGCGCTGCACATTCTTGAAAACTTCGACTTTTCCGCCATCGAGCATGGTTCGTACGACTATTATCAGCTGTGCGTGGAGGCGGTGAAGCTCAGCTTCCGCGACCGCAACGCGTATTTGACCGACCCGAAATTCGCGTCGATCCCTTTGGATTGGCTGCTCAGCAAGGCTTATGCGGCCGAGCTGGCGGGCTCGATCCAGCTGAACCGGGCAAGCGCCGCTTCGGCGGAACCGATAGGCAGCGATACCGCTTATGCGGCTGTGGTGGACCGGGACGGGAATGCGGTATCTTTTATCCAGAGCTTATACTTTGAGTTCGGTTCGGCCGTTGTGGCGGGAGAGACGGGTGTGCTGCTGCAAAACCGCGGCTCGTTCTTCTCGCTCGATCCCGGCCACATCAACCGCCTGCAGCCGGCTAAACGCACCTTCCATACGCTGATGCCGGCCATGGCGTGCGTGAACGGCAAACCGTCGATTTTGTACGGAACGCAAGGCGGAGAGGGCCAGCCTCAGACCCAGACGGCGATTTTTACCCGTATGGTGGACTACGGCATGGACCCCCAGCAGGCGATTCACGAGCCCCGCTGGGTATGGGGACGGACATGGGGCGAACCGACGCAGGAGCTGAAGGTGGAAGGCCGCGTTCCGGAGGATGTGCTTCACAAGCTCGGCGAGGCCGGACATATTGTCCGCAAGGTGAACAGCTTCGACGGCATAATGGGGCATGCCTGCGCCATTCGCCGCGATGAGCACGGCTTCCTGCAAGGCGGTTTCGACCCGCGCAGCGACGGCGGCGCAATCGGCTGGTAATAGTGAAAATGCAGGTATTGGATGAGGAGGCTGAACTCAGGTGACAGAAGAATGGAACGCCTACGCGAATAAAGACGTTCGCCTCGAACCGTTATCGGGAGGCCCGCTCAGCGGTCTTACCTTCGCCATTAAAGATGTGTTCGCGATTGCGGGAGTTACGTCCGGTGCGGGCAACCCGGATTGGCTGCGGGCGCATGAACCGGCGAAGAAGCATGCGGCGGTGATAGAGATGCTGCTCGGCTGCGGCGCGGCTTTAAGAGGAACGACGATAACGGATGAGCTGATGTACAGCATTAACGGGGAGAACGCGCATTATGGCACGCCGCGCAATCCGAACGCGCCGGGCCGCATTCCCGGCGGCTCCTCCAGCGGCTCCGCCGTCGCCGCAGCCGCCGGGCTCGCCGACTTCACCGTCGGCACGGACACCGGGGGCTCCGTTCGCGTGCCCGCCGCTTATTGCGGCGTTTACGGCATTCGGCCTACGCATGGTTCGGTCAGCGCCGACGGGCTTATTCCGCTGGCGCCGGACTTCGACACGGTCGGCTGGATGGCCCGCGACGCGGGGACGCTGCGTCTTGTCGGCAGCGCGCTATTCGGGACTGGCGCAAATGACGGCATCGCCGATCGGGCTGAAGCCTCTTCCCGCCACGGCTTTACCCGCATTCTCGTTGCCCGGGACATGTGGAGCCTGGCCGATGCTGGCACGCAAGCCGCATTGTCCGCATGCCTCCCTCTCTTGCGGCAGGCTGTATCGGCCATGGAAGAAGTCACAGTCGCACCTCAAGGCTTGTCCGCCTGGATGAACGCTTTCCGGATATTGCAAGGCGCGCAAATCTGGATGCAGCACGGCGAGTGGATCGCCGCCGCCAACCCTCGCTTCGGCCCCGGCATCGCCGAACGCTTCCAATGGGCGAGTACGATCAGCGAAGAAGAGCAAGCCGCGGCGGCGGCTATTCGCAAGCATGCGGTTGCGCGAATGACAGAGCTGCTGGATGGCGAAACCATCATCATCGCCCCGACGGTCCCTTCGGTCGCTCCGCCGCTGGGCGGCTCCGGCGAAGAGGTCGAGACGAGGCGCGGCCAGACGCTGCAGCTGTGCTGCGTTGCGGGATTATCCGGGCTGCCTCAAGCGACTTTGCCGTTATCCGGCGAAGGCGGCATGCCGATCGGACTGTCCTTCATCGCAGGACGCGGCCATGACCTTCGCCTGCTGCAGTGGCTGGAATATGCGGCGAAGAAGCTTGCTTGATAAGCTCATATCTCACTCATGGGGGGGAGAAGAATCTCCGCACCGCCTGCAAGATCCGTTCGCACAGTCCGGTTCGCGATGATGCCCCCCGAATTCTCAAAATGCTGCAAATATGCAGGAATTTCAAGCTAGATCGTCCGCAAGTAATGAAATTGATGCAAATGTGCAGCATTTCGTTGCCATAATGCCCCTTCCGTGTCTCAAGTGGGGAAAATGATGTATTTTTGCATCCTTTTTCGAAAGAAGACATCCTAACGATAAAAATTGATGCACATTTGCAACATTTTCTACGAAATCCAAGAGAAGACCAGTCCGCATAGTAACTACACAGACCCCGCCTCTCTACTTTCTACCCTCTCTATGAGCGATTCGATTCACACTCCGTTAACCAGGAAATGCCTGTATATCCCGACACTCATCAACATGACCCCTGCCGGCAACAACGCATACCCGACCATAACAAACGCCTGTATTTCAAGGAACTGGATTAACGATGCAGCCGCAGCCACGCAGCCGATGGAGGTCCTAACCTACGAAAGCAGGGTCCTCTCTACCTCCAATACCGTTCTTTCCTTTGCTGGTCTGTCACTGGCCGTCATCATGCTTTCGCAAGTGACCATTACGCAGACCGAGATACGTTAACCGTTCCCCCGCACACATCAACTAGACGATTGGTGCCCGCATCTTTTGGCAACAATGGGGAGACAACGGAGAGAAAGGATGTTGACATGGATTCTGCAAATCGGTATCTTTCGAGAACACATGTAACGGCGCTATCCAGCGACAAGAGACTGCTGCGCGACATATGGGGGGATGTATGGGGCGTATCGAACGAGTATGGGAAAATTCGAAAAGCTCTGATGCGCCGGCCCGGTCCTGAAACTCTATTGCTGCATAAGGATGGCAAAAACATTCATCCGTCACCGCTAATCTACCAAAAGGTAAAAGGCACGACGCCTCAGGACGGCAGCAACACAACAGAGCCCGACTACCGGCTTATGCAGCAGCAATATGAGGATTTCCGAAACGTCCTCGCGAATGAAGGCATCGAAATCATAGAACTAGAAGGGGAATCCGAGGGCTGGCCGGAGCGCACCTTCACCAGGGACCTTGGACTCGTTATTCCTGGCGGCGTCATATTGACCAGACTGGCATTGGAGCTGAGGTACGGAGAGACCCGCATGGCGCAGCAAACATACGCTTCCCGCGGGATGCCTATCCTCGGAGCGATTCAAGGAAACGGCTTTGCGGAGGGCGGGAGCTTCATGATGCTAGACTCCAAGACAGCCGCAATCGGCCGGACGGAGCGGGTCAATAACGATGGAATCGAGCAGGCGAAGCAGATCTTATCCATTTACGATATCGAGTTGATTACCGTCGATTTGCCGTCTACGATCATCCATCTGGACGAGGCTTTTCTCGTCGTGGACCATAAGAAAGCCCTTGTCAATTGCGAGCTGCTGCCGTACTGGTTTTTGGACCATCTGCTTCAGAAAGGGTATAAGCTCATCCACGTCGATCCGGAGGACCCGCCGCTTACCATTAACGTGCTTCCCGTAGCGCCCGGACGGGTCGTCATCGCCAGCAGCGGCATCCGGACGATCGAGCTGCTTGAGAAGAACGGGGTCACGACCATCCCAGTGGAGGTCGGTGAAATGTACAAGCTGGGCGGCGGCATTCATTGCCTTGTGCTTCCGCTGGTTAGAGATTAAATGATGAAACCGGCGAACCTCTGCCCCGCGATAATGCGGCAAGCGGGGGGACGCCGCGAACTCTCATCCGCAAAAAGTGTACAGCTCGGGCAATCTGAGCCTGAGCCGTTGCAGGCTCATTTACCGAAAAAAAAGCCGAGCTATAAAGCAAGCCCGGCGCACAGCTTCTACGAGTTACATATCCGTCCTAAAATCGTCTTTACTCGCTCCTTCGTATCGGATGGGTCGACGTATTCGAAGAGCCCGATCCGATTTCCCCAAGGGTCGGAAAAGGTCGCCCATTTCACTGGCACTTCCGCCCGGGAGCAGATTTCAAAGTATTCTACTTGCAGTTCCTTTACAAGCCGTTCCCGCTCAGCCTCAAGATTAACAATACCTAGCCGAATGGGCCCGCTGCCTTCTGAAGGAACGCCTTCCGCTACTTGCAGCCAGCATCCGGGGATTAGCTCCCATTCCGCAAAGCCTTCATGCGGTATAAAATCCGGCTTCTTATTCAGCAGCATTTGGTACCACTTCTGCCCTTCCGTCATATCGGATACCCGAACTTGAACGGTCATTTCATAGATCAATCGATGCCCCTCCTCCCCCGTTACACCTGCATATCCCGGCGCCTGTATGCCGCGATTGTAACCGCTATAGCCGCCAGCGTGACGCCGATCGACAAGACGATGAAAGCGGCGCTCAATCCCTCATTCAACACATCGGGAGCGGCAAAATATTGAAATGGCGTCAAAAAGCGCAAGGCCTCGATCCCCTCGCGAATATCGATGGCGATCGAAAGGAAAAACGTCAACAGCATGACGCCTGCCGACCAAGCTCCCGCCCGCTTCGGATTCCGCCCTGCCGCAGCAATGGCCATACCGACGCTGGCGAACAGAAGCTGAATAAGCAGCGTGCCCAGCATCAAGCGCAAAATATCCGAGGTCACGGCGGACGCTCCGCCATCCGCGTACGGGGCAGCAAAAGCGATGGAAGAGACCGTCATTACCGCATTAAAAATAACCATTTGAACGACGACGGACGACAGCTTTGTCAGCAAAATGGTCATTCGAGAGATCGGCTTTGCGAGCAGAAACTCCGCCGTTTTGTCCCGCTCCTCCTTCGCCAACGCATTCGCACCGAGCATGGAGGCATGAACCGCGCCCATAATGACCAAGTACAAATAGAACATGCCGTAATAGCCCATCACCGTGGATATATCCAGCCCGTTCAGCCCCAGCACCGCCTGCAGCGGTTTAGGCAGATCGGCCATCAACTCAACCATCGCCTCGCCCGACCCCGACAGGCTTGCGAACTTGCCCATGCCCGCGCCCACCATCGCCACGATACCGATTATCCAAATGATAAGCGACTTCCTGCTTGCCTTCAGCTCTCTCCAAAACAGGTTCATCCTAAACGCCTCCTAACTCACATGCACGTCTCGCTTCAAATACCGGATCACAGTAATCAACGCGCAGACGGCAATTACGATAACCCCCGTCACGACAAACTCAAGCTCATATTCCTTGTGCTGCACAATATACGCGCGGTCGAAA
Organism: Paenibacillus nanensis; assembly: GCF_003583765.1. Classification (GTDB taxonomy): domain Bacteria; phylum Bacillota; class Bacilli; order Paenibacillales; family Paenibacillaceae; genus Pristimantibacillus; species Pristimantibacillus nanensis. Next base: position 156,055 of record NZ_QXQA01000010.1, on the reverse strand, counting down.
TATTGGAAAGGCGTTAAATAACGAAGCTTGCTGTCCCCTGTTGTTGCGCCGACGGCTGAGAGCATAAAAAACGCAAACACAACGCCAAGCGACATCGGCAGCACGGTTCGCAAACGCGGCAGCAGCATCGCCGCCGCAAAGCCGACGGCCAGGAAGATGAGCTGCGTAAACAGCAGCGAAAGATTGATCAGGACGAACGCGCTATAGCTGAACGATTCTCGCTGAACCGTCTCGGCAATTAGCGCAGCGGCCCCGAAATAAACGACATTCGTAATCAGCAAAATCGTCAAAGCGGCGAGAGCCTTCATCCCGATTATTTTGCTTCTGGTCACCGGCTTGGCAAGCAGAAAATCCGCCGTCTTCTCCCGGGTTTCTTTGGACACGATGGAAGCTCCGAGATGAATCGCTTGAATAGCGCCGCATAACAAAACGTATAGGAATAAATAAGAATAAAACCCCAGCAGCGTAGCCATGCTGTCGATCTGAAGGCCGAGCGCTTGCAGGACTTCCTCCGGCATCGTCCTCAGTACCTCTTTAAACTGTTCGGCGCCCTCCGCAAACGTCGGATACATGGACATAAAGAGACCCGCAATGCCGGCAAGCGCCGCCATCCAAATGAAGGCGGACTTTCGGTTCATTCTCAGCTCATAAAGGTACATGTTCATGCGCCCGCACCTTCCCGCGATTCGTAATAGTGCATGAAAATTTCCTCTAAGTCGGGCTCCTCCACCCACAAATTCTCCAGCTCCAGCCCCGCGATCCGGCGCAAAATTTCGTTGATATCGCCTTTGAACAGGAAGCTGACCTCTCCTCCTTCAGACTTCCACTCCATGACGCCGGGAATGCCGAATGCAGACGCGTCAACGTCAGACTTTGCCGCCAGCTTAAACTTCTTATAGGTGCTGCCCTTCAGCTCGCTCATTTTCTCAAGCGCGATAAGCCGGCCTTCTTTAATAATCGCCACACGACTGCACAGCCTCTGCACCTCGCTCAAAATATGGGAGGAGAACAGAATCGTCGCGCCTTTCCGGTTCTCCTCCTCAAGAAGCTCGAAGAACCGCTGCTGCATGAGCGGATCCAGTCCGCTTGTCGGCTCGTCGAGAATGATCAGCCTCGGCTCATGGAGCAGGCCCTGCACAATGCCGACCTTCTTCTTGTTGCCCAGCGACAGATCGTCGATTCGCTTGTTCAAATCCAGCTCCATCCGCTCCGCCAGCTCCCGCATGCGCTTGCGAGAATCCTTTTTGTAGAAGCTTGCGGAATACTGAAGCAGATCTTTCACCTTCATATTGTCGTAATAGAACACTTCCGAAGGCAAATAACCGATCTCCTTCTTTATCTCCGTGCCGTGCTGCAGACAGTCTTTACCGAATATTTTGGCGCTGCCCCCGGTCGGATAGATCAGCCCGAGCATCGTGCGGATCGTCGTGGACTTGCCCGCCCCGTTCGGACCGATAAATCCGAAGATTTCGCCCTCCTCCACCGTAAAGCTCAAATCCGTAATGCCGCGCGCTCCGCCGTACGTTTTGGTTAAGCCGTTCAATTCAATGACTGGCATGATGAACCCTCCCCCATGTTTTGCGAAGAAAAACCTATTTCGTAAGCATGTGCTTGTTGTGCATGGACCCTTTTACTTGTAAAAACTACGTTCGAACAGTTCCATATAGGCATCAAATTCCGACATAAGCTCTTCGATTTGGAGCTCTCCTCCTACACGCCTATGCTGCTCACGCATCTTTTCTCCGAGCCCCTCCATAGACCATAGGACGACCTGCAAAGCTCTGCCCGGATCGACTCCGTCTTTAAATTTGGAGGTGTCGATGTCTGCGAACATATGGCTATACTCGCTAGCCGCAATCCGTTTATACCGTTCCAGCAGCTCCGGCTTCACTTCGGGCGACTCCTCGAAAAACGCCTTTTCCATAAACTGAAACAAGTCCGGATGCACATTATAGATCCCCAGCTTCACAACTGCCGTCTGCCGTATCTTTTTGAAGAAATCTCTTTCCTCCCGGTCCACCTTTGCTTCGACTTCGTTGACCAGCATCTCTATCGAGTGATCATACAAGTACAGGTACATATCCTTCTTGCTCGTAAAATAATGAAACAGCAAGCCCTTCGAAATACCCGCTTCCTTCGCGATTTCATTCGTTGACGCAGCGGAATAGCCTTTCTGCGCAAACTCCTTCATGGCGGCGTTGATCACGCGCTCTCTTTTCTCTTCCTCTATGCTTAGAAACTTGGCAAACAATCGATCTGTCCTCCTGACAACCAGCTTATTGACCAGAGTGGTCAATTTCATTGTAAACCTGTTGACCAGAGTGGTCAATAGGCAAATTGACGAGCCTGTCCTTATTGGATGAACCTGGAGTCTAGCCTTTCAACCGGCCAATTGAAGTGCTCACCTTATAGTTCCCGAAACGTACTAGCTCCTCCAGAAAATCGGACAGTCCGGCCGGATCGCGGTAACGCGCCTTCAGCCAATAGCAGCCTTCTCCTGTTACGCGGTGAAGCTCCGTTACCGCCGGCTCTGCTGCGGCCCATGCCCGAAACGCCGCATGGTCGCCCGACTTCAGAAAAACCGTAATAAGGGCCTCATACGGTTTCTCCAGCTTCGTCTCATCTATACGGACCGTGTAGCCGAGCAATACGCCGGTCTCTTCAAGCCGCGCGATCCGGTTCGCCACAGCCTGCCCTGTCATATGCACGCGCTCCCCGATCTCCTTCAGCTGCATTCTTGCATTCTCCTGCAAACATGCCAAGATGGCGTAATCCGTCTGATCCAACATCTCCAGCGCGACTCCTTTCACGAATCAAGTTGCTGCGCACATTCTCTTGATTCAAGCTATGTGCGGTTTCCGTTCTTCGCATTATAATCGGATTACATTCTAATTGAGAAGAGGTTAACCGATGAAAATCCAATTGATTCGCCATGCGACCCTGCTTATTGAAATCGGAGGCCGCAGGCTGCTGATCGATCCGATGTTTAGCCCGAAAGGCAGCTTCGACCCGACGCCGAGCATGCTCCCGCAGCTTCGCAACCCTACAGTAGATCTGCCAATGACGCTGGAGCAGCTTCCGCCGATCGACGCCGTCATCGTGACGCACCGGCATCCCGACCACTTTGATCAGGCGGCGGCTGAATGGCTTCCGAAGGATATTACGCTGCTGTGCCAGTCCGAGGATGCGGACGCATTCCGCAAGGAGGGCTTCGCCGCCGTTATGCCGCTTGAACTCCAATCCGCCGCAGCGCTATTGGACCTGCGTATCACTCGAACAGGGGGCCGCCATGGCCGGGGAGCAATCGGGCAAAAAATGGGGACCGTGTCCGGATTCGTGCTGGAATCTCAGCAAGAAACGCTGTATATCGCAGGCGACACCGTGTGGTGCGAGGAGGTCGGAGCCGCGCTTGACGCATTCCGCCCTAATGCGGCTGTACTGTTCGCAGGTGAGGCAAGGTTCCCAGCCGGCGGTCCAATAACGATGGGGATCAATGATATGATGGCCGTGCTGGAGCGCGCGCCGGAGACGAAAGTCGTCGTCGCACATTTGGAAGCGTGGAATCATTGCGGACTGACTCGAGCAGCGCTAAGAGAAGACATGCGGATAGAAGGCATGGCGGATCGCGTCGCCGTTCCGGAGGACGGGGAATGGGTCGCTCTATAAAGCTGTCTTCAAAAGGCTATGCCGCGGCTGCCCTGTCCGCCGCCGGCTTCGGCGCCATGGGCCTATTCGCGCAATCCGCCTATGCCGCAGGCTGGCCGCCCGAGCTGCTGCTTGCCGCCAGATTTTCGATAGCGGCCATCCTATTTTGGGCATTCATGCCGCTCTCGGGCGGCGGCTGGCGCGTCAGCCGGAAGACTCTTTTTCAATTGGCGGGAATGGGAATCGCCGGATACGCTCTGATGGCGCTCCTCCTGTTCTTCGCCTATCGTTTTATTCCGGTCGGCGCGGCAGTCACTGTCTTTTACACGTATCCGATATGGGTCAGCCTCTTGCACGCGCGCAAATCCCGCGCGAAGACGGGCGTTCTTCAGTACGCCCCGCCCGCCGTCTCCTTCATCGGGCTCGTTGTCATGTTCATGAGCAACTGGGAAAAAGCCGCTTCGGACCAAGCGCTGGGCTACTTCCTCGCTTTGTTCTGCTCGGTCGTTTACGCCCTCTACATTCTGGTCAGCGAACACGTTCTGAAGCAGTCGAGCGCTTACGTCAGTTCCGCCTACATTGCCGGCTTTGCCGCTATCCCGTTAATAGCGGTTGCTTGGATGACCGGAAGCCTGGACGGTCTAGCGGGCCCCGGCTCTTTACAGGCATGGGGAGCGGCCGGAGGTCTTGCCCTCTTCTCAACCTTCGGCGCCATCACCTTATTCGCTTACGGCGTCCGGCTGCTCGGACCGAACCGCGCATCTGTCATCAGCTACCTGGAGCCGATATTGGCAGCGGCGCTTAGCGCGGCGTTTCTGCAGCAATACTTAACTCCACAGCAGATTACCGGCGGCGTGATCGTCCTTGTCGGCGTCCTATTTATGCAACGGAAGGATGCTCGGACGCATGGTCTCAGGCCCGATATGGTATAATGAGCTTTATGAAAATAACGACAAACCGCTTACTGCTCGAGCCTTGCACACAAGAGAGTTTCATGAGGCACAAAGATCATTACAAGATGGGCCCGCACATCGCGGGTTATTTAGAGCAGCTAGCGTCAGACCCTGCCTTGCTCGGATGGGGAGTATGGCTCGTCATGAATCAAGTAGACGGTCAAGTCGTCGGAGACATCGGCTTCAAAGGCAAGCCGGTCGACCGGACGGTTGAAGTCGGCTACGGCATCTTGCCGTCGGCGCAAGGGAAAGGCGTCGCGACAGAAGCCGTGCGCGCGCTGCTGGATTGGGCTTTCGCCACCGGGCAGGTCGACGTCGTCAAAGCCGATTGCACGGACACGAACGGCGCTTCCATTCGGGTTCTGGAGAAGCTTGGCATGACGAGAACGGCCGCCAAGGATGGCATGCTTTATTGGGAGGTTAGTCGGCATATTAGCACACAATAAAGAAGATGACTTCGATTGTTCAAATCGCAAGTCATCTTCTTTACATTGTTATCGATAGACCGCTACCCTAATTTGACAGCGCCTCTCACCCTCTACACATCTCTGCGCAGCGCGCTGAGCACGTCAATGCGCGTGGCGCGGAGCGCCGGACGGTAGCCCGACAAGACTGCAACGCCGAGCGCGATCGCGCAGGAGAGCGCGGCCAGGTAAGGCGGAATGACGGAGAACAGGAAGCCTGACGGAACCTCCTCCTCCATGAATTGCTTAATGATGACCGGCAAGCCGGCATTCACCGCAACGGAGATCAGATAGGCGACAATCGTGCCGAGGATGGCGCCCATACATCCAATCATCGCGCTTTCGAGCAGGAAGAGCCTGCGGATGACCGAAGGATGCGCGCCGATCGCTTTCATGATGCCGATGTCCTGCGCCCTCTCCGTTACGGCCATCGTCATCGTATTGAAAATGCCGATGGAGGCGATCAATACGGCAATGGTGCCGACAAAAATCAGACCGATCTTCATAATTGCAAACATGAGATTGACCTGCTTCAGCTCATCCGCAATGGAGTGATTATAGAACCCTTTGTCCCGCAATGTCTCGACAATCCCCTTAACATTGGCGGCATGATCCGCAATAACCTGCACGTCGGAATAGCTCCGGCTCTCGGTCGGCTTCGGCATATTCGCAAGCGCCGCCTCGATTTGCTCCGCCGTCGGGTTCTCCACCTCGAAATAAGGCAGCTCGCCGTTCTGGGTGCCAGTCAAAGCTTCAAGCTGCTCGAGCATACTGACGCCGACATAAACGGTCTTATCCCGGTTCCATTCCTTTGTCGGTTTCTCCGTCACGCCGACGATGACAACCTCTATCGGCTGCGTTTTTTTCTCGCCGTCTTTATAATATCCCGCCTCAAGGGTCATCGTCTTATTCAGCCACTCCGAAGCGTCCTTGTATCCGCTAGGCGCTCCCTGTTCGTCCAGCTGCTCACGGATATGATAGCCGATAACCGCTTCATTGTCCTGCTGCGGCAAGCGGCCCGCGCTTAATGCGAAGCCCGCCTCCGCCTCCGCCTCGAAATCCACTTGAATCGTCCGGTCGCTGCCCACCTCTTCCCCATCCACCTTGGGGTTAAGCCATTGCCCGATATAATTGCGGTACGTAACGGCCTTAACGTTCGGGAGCTCGCGGAACATCGCAATATCTTCGGCATAGACGTTCGTATCTTTATGCATATCGGGATTTTTGCCGTAAATATCGACCGCCGTTACGAGACGGTCGCCGACAATGTTGTCCACCATGCTTTGCTGCAAGCCGAAGCCGACGGACGCCAGCACGATCAGAAACGTACAGCCCATTGCGGTAGCTAGTACGGTCATGAACAGTCTCGTTTTATTCTTCTTCATATTTTGCCGGACGAACCGGAGTTGATCGGAAAATTTCATTACACCAGCCCTCCTATTCTGCCGTCCTGCAATCGGATTGCCCGATGCGCGATCGACGCGACCTGTTCGTCATGCGTAATGATGACGAAGGTGATGCCGAGCTCATGATTGAGCTGCCGAATCATCGTCAGCAATATCTTTTCGTTCTCGCTGTCGAGGCTGCCTGACGGCTCGTCCGCAAGCACGATCGGCGGCTCGAGAATAAGCGAGCGGGCGACCGATACGCGCTGCTGCTGCCCCCCGGACAGCTCGCTTGGATAATGGCCCGCAAACTCGGCGATCCCGACCTGCTCCATCAATTGCATGACCTTTTTGCGGCGTTCGCCGCTTGCGACTCCCTTGAGCACAAGAGGGAGCTCCACGTTCTCATACGCCGTCATGCTTCCGATCAATTGAAAGCTCTGAAAAATGAAGCCGTAATTCGCAAGCCGGAAATTCGCCCATTCTCCCTCGTCCAGCTTCGTCACTGTCTTCCCGGCCACCTTGATCTCCCCGGAGGAAGGCCGGATATAGCCGGACATAAGATTCAGCAGCGTCGACTTGCCGGAGCCGGACCGGCCCACGATTGCGACAATCTCCCCTTTTTCTACGCGCAGATGAATATCATGAAGGACGGGAACCACGCGCTCTTTTCCGCGTTTCCCGATTTTAAACTGATGATTGACTCCAGCCAGCTCAATCATGCGTCTCCCACCTCTCTTTTTTTCGCTTCGCTTTCTTTCTCGATACCCACTATAACAAGCAAACCATAAGCGACTTTAAAGAAAATCTTAAGTTTAGCTGTAGAAAGTCCTAGGTTTGCATAGAAAGAAGAAAGATGGGAGCCTATCGATCTTTTTCCGGGGAAAGCGCTTGTCCTTGCGGGGTTGACTATATGGTTTACGAGGCCTTTGAAACGATTCCAATCTGGCGTAAAATGGAATAACTAGCGTAATCGTCATCTGCTGTCAGTAAGAGGAGAGGGAATTTGTTATGATCGTTCAACTGAATCATTCGAATAAGAAGGATTACAACAAGTCAAACGACGGCTTTATGGTAACGGGAAGGCTGCTGCCGCGCTACGAAAACGGCAACTGGACGTATAGGGAGGAGACCTATTCCGAGCCGTACTTCAAAGAGTATGAGTTGGAAGAGGTCGATACCAGCTACATTGGGGGAACAGACAAGGCCGTTTATTTGTATTACGTCGGCGGCTGCTGCGTGGGACAGATTCGGCTTCGCGGGAATTGGAACGGCTTTGCGATGATTGAAGACATTTGCGTAGCCCGGGACTGGAGACAAAAGGGCGTCGGGTCGGCGTTGCTGGATAAAGCCGAGGAGTGGGCCAGGCAAAAAGGCTATCTCGGACTCATGCTGGAGACGCAGGACGTGAATGTTTCCGCCTGCCGTTTCTATGCGAAAAACGGTTTTGTTATCGGAGCGGTCGATACGATGCTCTATTCGAATTTTTCGACGGCCGATGAGATCGCGATCTATTGGTATCGCAGATTTTAGCTTTGCAGCTTGCATAGGGTGGTGGTCCTTATTCAAAATCTAGCGAATAAACTCGTGCATGTGCTCGTCTTTTCAGCCATCTATTCTATTTTGCTTCTCCTATTCAAACTGCTGGCTGGGAACTGGCGGCTCCCCAATTTTGCGATGACCAATGTGCTTCATATGGCGGTTATCGTAATTCTAGGCATAATTTCTTTTATTCTTACCGTTACGTTAATCAAGAAGAGCAGGGGCCGGGACCAATAAAACAAAAAACCTAAGGTTAGGATTGACTCCTAACCAAAGGCTTTTTCGTACGCTCCGCTTTTATTCATTCGCCGCCCGCATTTGTTTGCTGCGCAATTGTCCGCATGCGGCGTCGATATCCGTGCCGTGCTCCAGACGGACGCTGACGCTGATGCCTTGCTTCTTAAGCGCGTCATAGAACGCCCGGATTGACTCTTGCTCGCTGCGCTGGTACTGGCTGTGCTCATCCACCGGATTGTACGGAATCAGATTGACGTTAACCAGCTTGCTGCGGCTCCTCATCAGCTCCGCCAGCTCAAGCGCGTGCTCGACGCCGTCGTTAACGCCTTTGAGCAAAATATATTCGATCGTCATCCGCCGATTCGTCGTTTCGAGGTAATAATCAATGGCTTCCATCAGCTTCTCGATCGGAATCGCCTTGTTAATCTTCATGATGCGGGTACGGAGCTCATTGTTCGGCGCATGAAGCGATACGGCCAGATTCACGTTCAGATCGCTGTCCGCGAATTCCTTGATCTTGCCCGCCAGGCCGCTCGTCGACACGGTAATGTGGCGCGCGCCGATAGCGAGTCCCTTGTGATCCTTCACCACCCGGATGAAATCGCTCATGTTCTGGAAGTTATCGAACGGCTCGCCGATGCCCATCACTACGATATGGCTGACACGTTCCCCAGCGCCCAACGCATCCAAGTGCAGCTGAACCCGCATTAGCTGCTCCACGATTTCGCCGCCGGACAAGTCGCGGCTCTTCGCGATCAGACCGCTTGCGCAGAAGCTGCAGCCGATATTGCAGCCGACTTGTGTCGTGACGCAGACCGATAGGCCAAATTTATGCCGCATCAGCACCGTTTCAATCAGATTGCCGTCGTACAGCTTGAACAGGAACTTGATCGTGCCGTCCTTCGATTCCTGCTTCACATGCTCCGACATCGTGCTGATCGTAAAATGCTCCTTCAACAAAGCTGTGCAAGTCTCGTTGACTTCGCTCATGTCCTCGAAGGAGGCGACGCGCTTCCGGTACAAGTACTCCCATACCTGCTGCGCCCGGCCCTTCCGGTGCCCGCGCTCCGCCAGCCACGCCGTTAATTGATCTAAAGTGAATCCATAGATGGATGGTTTGTTCATGCTTGTTCCTCTTTCCACAGTCGCCGTATTCCCCCGCAGCCCCATGAAGGAGCCGCATAATCTGACTTCTATTGTCCCAAAAACGCCAAGGGAATACAAGGGGCGCGCGGATTACGAATACGTGCGCGCGCCTCTGCAATCTATTGCATCGGCATCCAAGCGACTTTCCAAATGCCGTCTGCGTTTCTGACGAGGCGAAATCCTTTCGTATCTTCGGGCGATCCTCCATTTACAGGCGTTATGCGAATGAGCGCCTCATCTCCGTCGATTTCCTCCTTCACGCTATAGCCCATCTTCAGCTTCTCCCACAGCTGTAAGGTCCGTTCTCTTTCGGCCGGGTCGCGCGAGAGATCGTTCGTATAGGTTTCATAGTCAGGCAGCTCGTATCCGTCATCCTTCATGTACAGCGCATAGACCGTCTCAGCATCATTCAATTCCTGCGCATAAACATAATATTGAAACACATCCAGCGGCTTCAGGAGACGAAGCTGCTCGTCGTCCTTGATCTGCGAATAGGCCTCGAACTCTCTAACTTCCGATGGAGTCAGCAGCCAATTTGATGCAGTAGCAGGTAAGAATGGATTAGGGACAAAATCTTGGTACAGAATGAATCCTGTAAACCCTCCGGCCGATTGGATCTGATACGTCTGACCCTCCAGCTTCTCCTTCAGATAAATGACATCGTCGGCCGGCAGCTCCGCAGGGATCATTTTCCCTTCATAAACATCAGCCCCCGGCCGAAGCTTGCCCTCCGTCGCCTTCGCGGGGTCCCAAGCGGCCAGCTCCGATCTTTTCACCCACTTCTCGCCCTCGTACGGCTGGTCGTAGGTTATCATATCAAAGCACACCCAGTCCTCGTATTCCTTTGTCACCTTTACGACTTTGCCGGCATGCAGCGTAAAGCCCGAAGGCTCCGCCTCCTCCGGATGCATGCGGAACTTCAAGGGCTCGCCCACGAGCAGCACGTAAGGCTCGACCGTTTGGACGGTACGTTCCCCGGCGTCCTTCGTCAAATACCATTCATACACGTAACCTTCGCGGCCGTCCGCTTCGATCAGAACGAAGCCGCTTTCTGCCGCTCCCTTTTTCTTGACAGCCATGCCGGGCATGACCGTGAATGCGGGCGGCTCCATCGTATGGTACTCCGGTGCGGGATAAGCCCCCGTCTCTCCTTTGACGTAATACACCTGCGATTCCGGCTCCTCTGTCGGAGGAGGTTCAGACACTGGCGGGAGCGTAACATCCGGACTTGCCGCCGGCGCGTTCGTCTGGCTTCCGAACCATGCGGGCTGCTGCGTATAGATAACGAAGAACAGAATCAAAACGGCCGCGAAGCCCGCCGCGTAATGCCAGCCCTTGACGAGCCGGCCCGCTGTCCCGCTGCGCGCCTGCCGCAAAATATCGTCCATCCTCTCATCCGTGAACGTGCGCTCTCGAAACGGCCCCTGCTTCATGCGATCATACCAATCCGGCTTATGCTCGTTCATAGACGGATCCTCCCTTCCAGGCCTCTGCCGCTTTTCGCCTTGCTCGTGACAGCCGCGACTTTACCGTTCCTATCGCAAGCCCGGTCAGCTCCGCCATTTCCTGAAGCGTCATCTCGTATTTGGCGTCAAGCACAAGCAGCTCGCGGTATTTGGCCGGCAGCTCCATAACCACTTCCCATATTTCGTCCACGAACCGGTTGCTCAGCGCCTCCGCCTCCGCCGAAGGCGACAGTCCCTGACGTTCAACGCGCCCGACAGGAATCACTTTGCGAATAAAAGCCGTTCTTCGGTAATTGAATGCGCAGTTTCGCGTTATGGCGAACAGCCAAGTCTGAATAGACGACTCGCCCCGGAAGCCGTTCGGACTTCGGAAAACTTTGAGAAACGCCTCTTGGGAAATATCGTCCGCCCAGTCCGCCCGCTTCGTAAGAAAATACGCGTAATTCCATACGTCCTGGCCGTATCCCTTCATCAGCTCGCTTAACTGCTCCGGGGTGAACCGCTCGACATATTTCCAGTATCCCTGCTCCACTTGATCACCTCTACCGATTAGACACAAGACGCGGCGGTTAAGTTCCCCTTTTGCCAAAAAAAATCTTTGTACAGCTTCCGCCCCCGCTCCGGTCTCCCCATCCTGCGGTTACGCCCACATATCGCCATTTGCGAGCTTCGCCCGCTGGGCTTTGGTCAAGCTTTTGGCGACTAGATCATAGGACTGATCGATCATCGCCTCAAGCTCTGCGGTCGGAACCGTTCCGTCAATCGTTACCGTATTCCAATGTTTTTTGTTCAGGTGGTAGCCAGGCTTCACGGCTTCATACTGCATGCGCAGCAGCTCCGCCATATGCGGCTCGCACTTCAGCGAAATGTTCGCAATGCCGTCGTTTACTCCGATTAAAGCGAACATTTTACCCTCTACCTTCATAACGAGCGGTTCAGGACCGAACGGGTAATCCTCTACCGCCCCTCTATGCTTCAAGCAGTATTGCGCCAGCTGTTCTTTTGATTTCATTACACACAAGCCTCCAATTCCTTATTACTGGATTATAAATACAAGCCTTCTATAATAAAGATGATACCTAAAAAACTTCCTGAAAGGAGCATCGTTGTGCAAAAATATACTTACTCTCCTCCTAAAGTGAAAGCCTCGACTAAACTCGTTCCTGTCATAGATGGTCAGAATCGTGCAGTCTGCTCGTTTAAAAGAGTATACAACCATTTTTTTGAGAGACTTGCGGACTCGTTGTTAGGCTTTGATTATGTTGTGCAATTGGATGTCTTGTCCAGCGACGGAAGGCTGCGGTTTCGAGGCAAAAAGCTGCCGAGGTGGGGGAGGACACAATATGAAATCACCGATTGCAGCAGCAATGAGACGTATCGCATCACCTACAAATCTTGGCAGGCTGTGGCTCCCGAGTTTCGCATCACATCGAATTCCGGAGAATATAGCGTAAAGAAAGAGCCTATGGGTTGGGCAGCATTTTACGACCAGGGCGTAGAAGCGGCAAGATGGAAGATGAAAACAACGGAGATGTTTAAAACCTATCTGGAAATCGACGACCATTGCCCGATTCAAGAGCCGGCCTTTTTTGTTTGTCTGTTTCAATGTCTTTTTTATATCGGCAAGTAAAAAGAAGAGCAGGCAGCCCGGGCTTTCGAGCTTCTACTCTTCTTTTTTGCGTCTATTCGAGCAGACGTTTGACGGCTTGATCCGTCTCTTTGATCCGGTCGATAATTTCGCCGTTCTTTACAAGCAGCGTCTCCACCGTTGCGGACAACTCCTGCAGCGTAGCCATAGACTGCTCGCTGACCGACGCAAAGCTTTGCGTCTCTTTCTCGATTTCGTTCGAGGAGCTGCGGATCGTTCGCATCATCTCGTCGATATTGGAAACGGTGCCCGTCAGCTGCTCGACGGAAGCGTTAATGCCGGAGAAGGCGTCGCGCGTTTCTTTGGTCAGCTCGGTGCCTTCCTGCATCTTGGACGCAATATCGACCATTAAGCTGGAAGTAGCGCCCGCCTGCTTCTCCATGGAGGCGAGGTTCCCGGAAATACGCTCAGCCGCATTGCCCGACAGCTCGGCCAGCTTGCGAATCTCCCCGGCTACAACCGCAAAACCTCTGCCGCTCTCGCCGGCCCGCGCCGCTTCGATGCTTGCGTTAAGCGACAGAAGGTTCGTCTGCGTCGCGATCTCTTGGATCGAGATGCTGAATCCGGAAGCCTCTTGAATCGTCGCATTCAGCTTGCGGATATCATCGGCCATCGTCTCGATATTGGACTGGAACATCGTAATCGCCTCATAAAGACGGCTCACCTTGTCGCTGCCGGCCGTGGAGTTCTCATTCGCGTTGTCGGACTCCTGCTTCAACAGCTCAAGCGATTCCATCAGCCGACTAATCATCCTGTTGGTTTCTTGGACCGCTTCTGTAATTTGGGTTGTGGAATCGACCTGTTCGCCGGCGCCGATCGCAATTTCCCGGAACGCGATGTTCATCTGATCGAAGGATTGGCCATTCTCGTCGCCGGCTTTGCTTAGCAAGCTCATATTGCTTGAGATGACTTCAACCTCTTGAATCAGCTTCTCCTGCTGCTCTGTGACCTGATTGCTAATATAAGCGATATCATTCGTGCTATCCTCCATATCACGGAACAGATACCGGGAGCTCCGAATCATCGAGAAGAGCACAATAACGATAATACCGAAGTAGATAAAGACGGTTTCAATCGAACCCGGGACAGCCACTTTAAGAGCTGTAAACAATAAAGTCATTTCAGTGGCGGCAAGAACTACACCAAATATAAAGGGCTGCATCCGCATATATACGACGGAGATGGCAAGCAAGTAATATATGCCAAAGATCGCATCGAACGTTGGCGTTTGAATCGTGGTCACCAACGTTGCAGCAAACGATAGACCGATCGCTAGATAAGGAAAAAAGCCCGTTAACTTGCGAGCGTAATGAAGATAACCGAGTATCCCCACAGTTGCTACTTCCGTAATAATCATAACGATGTTAGCGCTTGTCATATTGCTCGCGCTAAAGGCGAGTACCGTAATAACGGCCAATAGATTAACGGCGGTAATGGCCTTAAAAACAAGTCCATTTTTGCGATGCAGGTCTTTCAGCATAAACTCACTAAATGTGCTCATGAAATGGCCTCCTCGTATTCATTCCTTTATTCATTCGACAGCATTCAGCAAATACCTACATTCCTCGCGGTCACTTCCGTATTTTTAAAATGATTTTGTCGAATTCCCTTAATTCTCCAAAAAGCCGATTTATCCATAAAAAAAGAGCACGGGATTGCTCCCATGCTCTCGTTCTGCACATTGTATTTTGCGGTCGATTCACTCGGTTTGACGCGATTAATCGCGGCTAGCCAGCTTGGATAGAAGGCGAAGCATCTCGATGTACAGCCATACCAGGGTAACCATCAGGCCGAATGCGCCGTACCATTCCATATACTTCGGAGCGCCTTGCTCAGCGCCGGATTCGATAAAGTCGAAGTCAAGCACCAGATTAAGCGCCGCAATAATAACGATCACGAGCGAGATGCCGATGCCGATCCAGTTGCTCTCATGCAGATAAGGGATCTCCATGCCGAAAAACCCAAGGATCATGCTCACTAGATACATGAGCGCGATGCCGGCGGTAGCCGCGAACACGCCAAGTCTGAAGTTTTTCGTCGCTTGAATCAGCCTGAACTTGTAAGCGACGAGCAGCGCTACGAACACACACATCGTCAGCAGGGCCGCTTGCATCGTGATGCCGTTAAACCGCGCTTCGTAATTAGCCGATAACGCGCCTAAGAACAACCCTTCGCAAGCTGCGTAGATGGGAACAAGGAAAGGCGCAGCCGTAGGCTTAAAGCTGATAATAAGCGCCAATACGAAACCCGCGATTGCGCCGCCGATCATAAATCCGAACACATTGGCTTCCTGGTTCATATACATCGACCACGTAACGAATGCCGCGCCCAGCAAAATGGCGAGCATAATGAACGATTTGTTCACCGTTCCTTCAATCGTCATGCGCTCTCCGGAGGAGATGTGGCCTGTCCTCTGGAACGTGTTTTCTTTTAAGGTAGGATTACCGCTGCGTCCTAGCACGCAAAAATCACCTCTTCTATAAGATTGACATTATCGTACCATATTCTCCGAGCTTATACATCATTATAATGCAAACCATGGGAATTTTATGAAGCTTGTTCCCTGTTTTTTCACGTCATTATTACGCTGAACCCTATAAAGCTATTTCTAGCTAAAAAAAAAAAGAGATGGGCGGCCATCTCCTCTTTCCTCGTTCTAGTTCTCTTCCGTTTTTTTCTCAGGCAAGATCAAGTTAAGCACAATCGCCGTCAGCGATCCTGTCACGATGCCGCTTTGCAGAAGCATTTTCGCGAAATCCGGAAGCTGGTCGAAGATTTGCGGCACGGTAGCCGAGCCGACGCCGATCGCAATACTGCACGCGACGATCAGCAGGTTCCGTTCCTTGCGCAAGTCGACTCCCGAGAGGATGTTAAAGCCGGACACCGCCACGGAGCCGAACATCACAATCATCGCGCCGCCAAGCACCGCGCTTGGAATCACGGTCGTAACCGCCGCAAGCTTCGGCAGCAAGCCTAGGATGACCATAATGCCGCCAGCCGCAAAGATGACGTCGCGCGATTTCACTTTCGTCAGCGTGATGAGGCCGACATTTTGCGAGAAAGCCGTGTAAGGGAAGGCGTTAAAAATACCGCCAAGCGTAATGGCAACGCCTTCGGAGCGCAGGCCGTTTACAATCTGCCGCTGCTCGACCTTCTGGTCCGTCGCTTTGCCTACCGCGAAATAAACGCCTGTCGACTCTACCATGCTGACGATGTTAACCAAAATCATCGTCACGATGGCCGTGATGCTAATCTGCGGCGTTCCGAAATAGAACGGCTCCGCGATGCTGAAAATAGACGCTTTAGCAACGCCAGAGAAATCGACAATCCCCATGAAATAGCCGGCTGCCGTACCGACGGCCAAGCCGATCAATACGGAGATTGCGCGCAGGAAACCTTTTGCCAGACGATTCACGACCAAAATAACGATAAGCGTAATAAGAGCCAGAAGCAGATTGCGAGGCTGTCCGAAATCCGGCGCGCCTTGGCCTCCTGCAACATTGTTCATCGCAACGGGAATAAGGGATAACCCGATAATGGTAACGACGGTGCCGGTAACGATCGTCGGGAAGAAGCGCAAAATCTTGCCATACAACGGAGCGGCTAAAATAACGAATATACCTGAAATAATGATCGCTCCGTAGACGGTAGCCAAATTAGAGGCTAACCCTATGGCAATAATCGGCCCGACAGCCGTAAACGTACAGCCTAGAACAACCGGAAGCTTGCTGCCGAAATATTTGCCGCCCCACACCTGAAGAATCGTGGCGATACCGCAGGTGAACAGGTCGGCTGCGATCAAATACGCCATCTGCGTCTCGTTCAAATGCAAGGCCGCGCCGACGATCAACGGCACGACAACCGCGCCGGCGTACATCGCGAGCACATGCTGGAAGCCTAAGGCGACAACTTTTTGTTTGCTTAACATGCTGCTACACTCTCTCCTTCACAAGTTGTTTAATCTGGCTGTCTTCTTCGGCGAATTGCACCTCGCCCGGCTTCATCGATACGATGCGGGCCAGCGAGTGAATGCGAACCCCTTTCGCTTCCAATAGGCCGCGGCCTTCCTGGAAGCTCTTCTCGATGACCGCGCCGACGCCGACAAGCTCAGCGCCGGATTCCCGGACGATGTCGACAAGGCCGACCAAAGCGGCTCCCGTCGCGAGGAAATCGTCTACGATCAAGACGCGTTCCCCCGGACCAAGATAACGCTGGTCTACGGTCACTTGATACGTCTCCCCGCGGGTGAAGGAATGAACCTGCGCGGTATACACCTTGTCCGATTGCGTCACCGCTTTTTTCTTCTTCGCGTATACGAAAGGAACGCCAAGCGCAATACCTGCGGCCATCGCGAATTGAATGCCGCTCGCTTCGATCGTGAGCACCTTCGTGATCCGTTCCCCGGCGAAGACGCGAGCGAACTCCCTTCCCGTCGCAAGCGCCAGCTCCGTATCCACCTGATGGTTCAGGAACGAGTCCACCTTCAGCACCTTGTCCGACAGGATTGCCCCTTCTTGCCTAATGCGATCCTCTAATTGCTTCATTTTGCTGTCTGCCTCCTCTGAAAATAAAAAGGACAGGCCTCCTTGAGCTCATTTCTCTCAAGTGAGGCCTGTCCGTTAAGGAATATATTCCCTTTCGCACAACGCGCGGCGAATACGTGGTTCTCTGTCGCATCCGCACTCACTCATAGTCGGATGAATAGGTCATCCGGTAGAAACTTATGGGCCATCTCCCCAAAATTATATGAGTTTATTCGATTATATTTATGTATTGTTACACAGCTTCACGCTTTGTTTCAAGACCTTTTCTATGCCAATTTTTCAAAATTCGACAAAAAAAGACTCGCATCCACCGCTTACGGAGCAGGATGCGAGTCTATTTATTCATTAGCTCTTATAATCGCGGCTTATTCGTGAATCTGCACCAGCAGCGCGCCAAGCGTCTGCATCGCTTCTTCCTCGTTCTCTCCGTCAATCTCCAGCGTAACCTCGTCATTCATCTTGACGCCGAGCGTCAGCATGCTGAGCGAGCTTTTGCCGTTCGCTTTTTTGCCGTTGCACATCACCGTGATTTTGCATGGAAATTTGCTTGCGGCTTCAACGAACGTTTTAATCGGGCGCACATGCAGTCCCGTTGGATTCAGTACCGTATACGTATTGGATATCATGATTGCTTTCCCCCTTGTAGTTGCTCTTGCGCGTAAGATTGCACCTCGCGCTGTCCGCCTAACGTCAACGCGTGCTTGGCATGGCTTTGCCATTTGGCATAGCTCAGATTGCCGATCATTTCACGTGTTTGCAGAATCGTGCCCGCGCTCATGCTGAATTCATGGAGCCCGAGACCGAGCAGCAGCGGAACCGCATTCGGATCCCCCGCCATTTCGCCGCACATGCCGACCCACTTGCCCTCCTGCCGAGCCGCCTCGATGACCATACGGATCAGGCGAAGGATCGACGGATGGGAAGGCTGGTACAAATACGATACGGTTTCGTTCATCCGGTCCGCCGCCATCGTATATTGAATCAAATCGTTGGTGCCGATGCTGAAGAAATCGACATGCGGCGCGAACAGATCGGCGGAAATCGCCGCTGATGGGATTTCGATCATCATGCCGATCTCGATCGAGTCGCTAACCTCCGCGCCCGCTTGAATCAGGCTTTGCTTCTCCTCCTCGAGGATGCGCTTCGCCTCCAGCAGCTCCTCGCGAACGGCGATCATCGGGAACATGATTTTCAAATTGCCGAAGCGGCTTGCCCGCAGCAAGGCCCGCAGCTGCGTGCGGAACAATTCTTCGTTCGCCAGGCAGAGGCGCAGGGCCCGCTGACCAAGAAACGGATTGCTTTCCTTCGGCAAATCCATGTACGGCAATTCCTTGTCGCCGCCGATGTCCAGCGTCCGGATTACCACCGGCTTGCCTTCCATCTTCTCCAGCACGTATTTATAGCTTTGGAACTGCTCCTCCTCGGTCGGAAGGGTCGCGCGGCCCATATACAGAAACTCTGTACGGAACAGGCCGATGCCCTCCGCTCCGTTGTCGAGCGCCTTCTGCACATCCTCCAGATTGCCGATATTGGCCGCCAGCTCCACGCGATGACCGTCCTCCGAGACGGACGGTTTGTTCACCCATGCCGCAAGTTCAGCTTTGCGCTTGTCGTAAACGGCTTTCTTCGTCTGGAATGCCGCGAGCGCGTCGGCGTCCGGGCTTATCCATACCTTGCCTTCCGTCGCGTCCATTACGATCAAATCGCCGGATTGGATCGCGGAGATGCCTTCTCCAACGCCTACAATAGCCGGAACGTCCAGCGAACGCGCCATAATCGCGGAATGCGATGTCCGGCTTCCGATCTCCGTAATGAAGCCGCGGACGGCATCCAGATTAAGCTGCGCCGTATCGGAAGGCGTTAAATCGCGGGCGATAATGACACACTCTTCCTGAAGCTGTCCCAGATCGCCGCCCTTCACGCCTCTTAAGCTGTTCATGATACGGCCTCGAATGTCGCGTATATCCGTTGCGCGAGCGCGCAACGTCTCGTCTTCCAGCTCGCTGAGCATCACGATGAACGATTGCGACACTTCGTACAACGCGTATTCCGCGTTCACGGAATCCCCTTCGATCAAGTCGATCACGGCGTCAATGAGCTCGGGATCTTCGAGCAGCATCAGATGCCCCTCGAATATTTCGGCCTTCTCCTTCCCGAGCTTCTGCTCCGTAGACTCTCGAATACTCTCGATCTGAGCCTTCGCGTCTTCAACAGCGGCACGGAATCGCGCCGTCTCCTGCTCGGCTGAAGCGACTTGCGCCTTCTCCGGTATATATTCTTCCGATTCGAGCAGGACGGCGCGCGCGATCGCAATGCCGGGCGATGCCGCAATGCCCTTCAAGTTATGCTCTGTTATGCGGTTCATCACTTACCCTCCTGTTCCTGCCGAATGCGGTCGTATTCCTTCACGATGGCTGCATGCAGCGGATGATCCGTCTGCAGGCCGGTATATTTCGCTATTGTCGCGGACACGCCTTGCTCGCGAATGGCTTGCTGCAGCTCTGCGGCTTCCGGATCATCCTTACTGTCGAAGAACAACGCCGCCGCAACGGCCATTGTCAAAGCCGGCGTCTCAATATCCAGCTCGTATGCAAGCGTCATAGGACGGACCAGTCTGTCGCTTGGCGATATTTTGCGGATGGGAGAACGACCGACCCGGGAGACCTCATCAATCAGATAAGGATTGCGGAAACGCTCCAATATTTTTTCGATATACCGTTTGTGCTCTTCCGGATCGAACCCGTGCACGCGGACAATCGTCTTTCCCGTCTCCTCGAGCGCTTTCCGCACGATGGCGACAACGGCCTCATCCTGCATCGCAAGCTGAATCGTGTCATGGCCCTTCAAATATCCGAAATAAGCGGCGCAGCAATGGCCGGTATTTACGGTGAACAGCTTCCGTTCAATATAAGGCTCCAAGCGGTCGACGAAATGCACGCCTTGCAAGTGCGGGAAATCCGCCGGCAGCGCGCTGCGGTCGACAACCCATTCGTAGAACGGCTCCACTGTAACCTGAAGCGGATCTTCATTCTGCTGAAGCGGCACGATTCGGTCTACGGCCGCATCCGGAAATGCTGCCGCTCTCTCCGCTTGTTCCCGGAGCCCGGGATCCAGCTTCTCGAGCACATGCCCCTTCAGAATGGTGCTGCCTCCGATGGCGTTTTCGCATGCGATGACGACAAGAGGCTTTTGGCCGGCAGCTAATCTGCGTTTGATGCCTTCGGCAATATTGCCCGCCAAATAAGGCAGCGCGCCGACGCCAACCGCCGTCGTCACAATATCCGCTTCGGCGATCGCGTCAATTACCTTATCCGCATCGCGGCCATTAATGGCGGACACGCCTTGCACTTCTGTCGTTTCGCCGGCTTCGCTTGCGAGCGCCACCTTGAACGATTTGCGTTCGTTGATGAGATTGACGCGCTCCTCATTGACGTCGACAAACTTCACTTCATATCCCGATTGCGAGAGCAGCAGGCCGATAAACCCTAGCCCAATATTGCCCGCTCCGAAATGAACGGCGATCATAGGTCCATCCCCTCTTCGAAGATGGCGATCAGCTCCTCTTCCGATTTCGAAGCGAGAATCCGCTGCATGTCTTCATCCTCCGACACAAGCACAGCCACGCTCGACAGCACCTCCATGTGCTCGTCGCCTACGGCCGCAAGTCCGATGACGAGATAAGCCGTCTCTCCGCCGAAGTCCACGCCGTCCGGCACGACTAGCACCGACATGCCAGTCGATTGAATAAGCGGCTTCGAGTCATTCGTGCCGTGCGGCATCGCAAGCCCCGCCCCCAGGTATGTCGAGGAGACCTGCTCCCGCTCCACCATTTTGTCCACATACGCCTGCGGCACGTGGCCTGCCTGAACGAGCAGATCGCCGGCCATCCGGATCGCCTCGAATTTATCATTCACCTTTACGTTCAATTTCACTTTATCTTTTGTCAAAATGCTCATGGTTGCGCTCATCCTCTCCATTTATTATGCAGTAAAGCATCCAATTCCTGTGATATATACGGCTTAATCTCTTCGATGTCCGCATGCTCCAGCAGCTCGATAAAATCTTCCTGAAGAAGCATGGCGCTAATATCGCTCAGCACCTCAAGCATCACGCGGCTGACTTGCATGGGGGCAAGCATCAGCAAAATTTGCCGAACCTCGGCCTCCCCGTCAGCGCCAAGCCATAACGGCCCCTCTAATCGAAACAGCTTAAGCTCCGGTCTCTCTATATGTTCGCTTCTCGTATGGAATAAAGCCAGCTTCGTCCCTCCGATCGCTTGGCTGCCGTGCTTCTCCCGTTCAAGCAATTGATGCCGGATCACCGCCGACTGCTGCTCCGAGAAAGGGAGCGTCTCCAGCATCGCGGCAACAATGTTCTCCAGCTTTGCATGTGCGGGCCCATTCTCTTGTTTAACCGGCAGATTCTGAATGGAAAAGGGCTCCAGCACGCTTACAACCGCTGACGTATAAGCGCTGACCAGCTTCATCCGCTCCCAGCTGCCCGAAGTGCTCGGCTTCTCGGATTCGGACAGCTCCTCCTTCTCGACCGGCATTTGTCCCAGGTAGCTGCGCAGCTTCTCCGTCTCCTCCGCCGTCAGCAGCGGGCTGATCTTAATATAGCGTCCCCCGTCGATCGGCAAATCCACCGTCGAAATAATGAGGTCGTAACGCTCCTCCGGCACCCGCGACGCTTCGTACCAAGAATAATGGCCGATAAACTCGATTTGCGGGAACCGCTTCGCGATCCGTACGGACAGCAGCTTGGAGGAGCCTATGCCGCTTGTGCACACCATCATCGCTTTCACGCGTCTCGACAGGTTTAACCGTTCGATTGACGCGCCGAAATGCATAGCCAAGTAGCCAATCTCTTCATCCGGCACTTCCATTCCTTCCATCGTCTCATCCACGGCGCACCGAATGACCTCGTACAGCTTGGCGAAATCCTTCTTAATCTGCGGCAGCAGCGGATTGCGTATCGTCTCCGAATTACGAATACGCTCCAGAGACGGCGCCATATGGCGGATCAATCCCTCAAGCAGCGACCGATCCTCGTGGAACGGCATATGCATAAGCTTGCCGACGGATTGAATAAGACGTCGAGCCGTATCCGACGCCGCGGCGCCATTCTGATGAAGCAGAAGGTCCTGATTCATCCTCGCTTCCTTATTCGCGCCGGTCAGCAATGCCCCAGCCGACGCCCGTTCCGCCTCCGGCCATTCCAAAGGGAATGCCTTCAGAAACGGCTCCAGGAACGGCTGGCGTGACGGCTGTTGCTCCCTCTCCGGTCTATTCTTGGAATCGAGCGTATGTCCGCTCTGCATTCGCGCTATGGCGATGGACAGCTTAAGCAGCAGCCGCGTATACGCGTTTTCGGATAACCGGCTGGGCGCCTTCTCCTCCAGCCCCCACACGATCCTCTCGACCTCCAAAAAATGCTCCTTGCCCGCCAGCTGCAGCAGCTTCCGCGTAACGGGCCAGGCATGCTCCGCTTCCGGGTCCGGTCCGAACAGGTCCGATTCGTCGAGGTATTGCTGCGCCAGCCACTCTATCAACGAGCGTTTATCGCTCTCGCGGCCTGCTATCTCCACCCCGTATCCTCTTCGGCGTATCAGCTCCAGCCCGAACTTTTCAATCGTCGGGGCCAGCTCGTCGAGGTCGCGGCTTATCGTTGGAACGGCGGCATGCACCTCATAGGCGAGCGCAAAAAGCTTTATCGGTTCATGCGCTTCCAGCAGCATGCACTGAATTAACGTTTTGCGTTCCATGGAGGAATAGGCGGCCGTCTCGAAGGAAGAAAGCAGCCTCTGGAAATGCCGGATGGATGGCTCGGCGCCTTCAATGGCGATGCCTTTGCCCGATTTCGCCGCCAGAGACAGACCATAATCCGACAGCAGCGTTTTTATTTCCTGCAAATCCCGATGCACTGTTCTTGCGCTGATCTGAACCTCTTCGGCAATTTCCGCGGCCGTCGCTTCTCTTCGCTGCAGGAGCACTTCCAAAATGTGCCGCTGCCGGTTCGAGACAATCATGCCATTCCTCCTTCTCTGAAAATGGCGGAAACGCCGACGGAAATACACGTCAGCGTCTCACTTGCCTCTCGCTTCTGCCGATTAAGATTTGCTCAGACGCTGCGCCAGCTGGTCATACTCGGCCGCTTTGAGGAAATCGTCAATGGAGATGTGTTCGGCATCAGGTGCTTTTATTTTTGCCCGATCTGTTAAGGTTTTATGGGTAATGACAATATCGGCATCGCCTGGAATATCGCTGATTGCCGTATTCGTCACGCTCACATCAACTCCTGCATTCTTCAGCTTCTTCCGAAGAATCGATGCGCCCATCGCGCTCGAGCCCATACCCGCGTCGCAGGAGAAGACAATTTTTCTCACATCTTCATTGGATTTGGTCACGCCATCGGCAGCTGGTGCAGGAGCCGCCGCCGCGCCTTTGGACTCTGCTTTCATCTGCTTCATCTTCGACGTTGCCGCCTCCAGATCGTCTTCAGCCGTTTGCTTGCCGCTCTTCAGGAAGATGGAAGCGACGACGAACGAAGCGATCGTTGCTACGAGAACACCCGCAATCATAGGCAAGTAATTGCCTTTAGGCGAGAAGGCGAAGTATGCGATGATACTGCCCGGCGATGGGGTCGATACAAGTCCAGCATCGAGCAGCGAGAACGTAAACGTACCTGCGACGCCGCCTGCGATAGCTGCTACTATCAGAATCGGCCTCATCAAAATGTACGGGAAGTAGATTTCGTGAATACCGCCAAAAAAGTGAATGACCGCTGCGCCCGGCGCAGATTGCTTCACCGTTCCGCGTCCGAACAGCCAGTAGGCCAGCAAGATACCAAGCCCTGGTCCTGGGTTCGATTCAAGCATAAAGATAATCGATTTGCCTAGCTTATCCGCCTGCTCCAATGCGATTGGTCCAAGTACGCCATGGTTAATCGCGTTGTTGAGGAACAAAACTTTAGCAGGCTCAATCAAGATGTTGGCCAGCGGAAGCAAGTTATGGTTGATCATGAAGTCAACCCCGCGAGCTAGAGCAGAGCTGAACACCTCGATTATCGGCCCAATGCCCTTGAAAGCAAGCAGCGCGAGAGCGCCGCCGATAATACCCGAGGAGAAGTTGTTAACCAGCATCTCAAAGCCGGACTTAATTTTGCCCTCGATCGATTTATCGAATTGCTTCAGGATCCAGGCAGAAAGTGGACCCATGACCATCGCGCCCAGGAACATCGGAATATCCGCTCCGACGATAACGCCGGCCGTCGCAATCGCGCCGATGACGCCGCCGCGCGTGCCATGAATCATGCTGCCGCCGGTATAACCGATCAGCAGCGGAAGAAGATACTTGATCATCGGGTCGACCAAGGTCGCGAAGCTTTCGTTCGGCAGCCAGCCGGTCGGGATGAAAAGCGCCGTAATTAATCCCCATGCGATAAAGGCGCCGATATTCGGCATGACCATGCCGCTAAGGAATCGTCCGAATTTCTGGACAGCAACCCTAGCCCCGCCTTGGGACTCGTTATTCTGATGATTCACTTGACTCATCCTGTGAACCTCCTTTTGTACTATGCCGACCCTTCAAGGGGTCGTCTTGCTTAATCTTAATTCGGAAGCGCTTACAGTTCAATTGAAGGATAACCAGGTTTCGTCATCAGCGCTGATGACAAAATGTTCATTATTAGACAAGCCTTAAGGCGTGTAGTGGAATTCCTCCATTTGTCCCCAAGCCCGATAACCAATAATTACATACGATCGCTCAAGCTTGCTCCACACCTATAGTGCGCAAATGGATGTTTTTTTAGTCAATTTCTCATATGTAGACATGAAATGGAGTTGGGCCGATCTGACCTCCGACCGCCGCTTTTCCGCCTCTTTAACCTCAAGCTACGATCTCTTGACAGGACGAGCTACATCGCATCCCCCCCGCGCTCGCTGCACTAACAACTCCACCATCCGTCGCACTCTCACTATACGAGCAACATCGCATTCCGCCGAACTCTCGCTTCACTAATTACTCCACCCTCCGCCGTACTCACGCTACACGAACTACTCTGCCATCCTTCGCACTCTCACCGCCCTTTTCTACACGCCGCTCGCCCATACTCTTAAACAGCTAAACTGCACATCCACATCTCTTGCCGCCTCATCATGTCACCCTCATTTACACCAATCTATGCCGCTGTGCAAAATAAGGACAAACGTGCACCTAATCACGTATCTTTCTCCAGGTATAACGAAATAGAGACAAAAGTGCACTTATTCAATGTGGCCTACCCCGTTTTGTGAGTTACAGCGACGGAATAAGTGTACAAATGGCGCTATTTTCAGCAAATTGTCCATTTGGGCAAAAAATAATTGCACTTTTGTCCTTATTTCAGTCTGGAGCAGCTACAGCAGCAGCAATCATAGCCAAAGCGTGCCCGCAGCGCGAAGCCCAACCAGGATATCCGTGCGATGCGTGCTGCAGCAAATAAAAAAAGCCCAGCCAAGGCGTTAGCCTTTGACCGAGCCTGCTACCATGCCTTTCATGATCTGCTCTTGGAAGATCAAGTAGATGACGATCGTCGGAATTACCGCGATCAGCATCGCGCCCATCGTCAGCGCATAGTCCGTGCCGTAGCCGTCGGAGAACAGCGAGAGACTGAGCGGAAGCGTCTTCAGCGCCTGCGAATTGATAAAGACGAGCGCGAACGAGAAGTCGTTCCAAAACCGCAGAAACGCGATAATCGTCACGGTCGCGATCACCGGCAGACAGAGCGGAAGAATGATTCGTCCAAAAACGCCCCACCAGCCGTTGCCGTCAATTAGAGCCGCTTCCTCTACCTCCTTCGGAATGGAGGCCATATAGGCGATGCAGAGGAAGATCGCGATCGACAGCTCAAACGCCGTATAAGGCAAAATGAGCGACCAGTAGGTATCCAGCATGTTGATCTTATTCATGAAAATAAAAAGCGGGACAAGCGTGCTATGAATCGGGATAAGCATGCCGAGCAGAAAGAGTCCCTTCACCGCGCCGCTAAGCTTAAATTGGAACCGGGAAATCGCATAGGCGGCAAGCGTCCCCAGCACGATAGTCAGGACGACCGACGAAATGGTTACCAGCGTCGAGTTGAACATCGCCCTGCCCATGTCGCCGAGCTCCCAAGCCCGCGTTACATTCTCGATCTGCCACTCCAGCGGCAGACCGAACGGATGGTTGAAGAAGTCCTGATTGGACTTAAACGCGCTGATCACAAGCCAAAAAAGCGGGTACAGCGTCACGATCGCATATAAGAACAAGGCCAGCTTCAGGAGAAGCCGAAACGGCTTTCTCCAAGTCGCGGACCTTGAACCGGCCGCGCTGGCGTTAGTCATTGGCAACATAAGATTCACTCCTTCATCGTCCTTGCTGATACGGCATCTACTCTCAGCTGCGTCTCTTCGTTATGAAATAATTCAGACCGATAAGCAAGGCGCTGATCAGGATGATCATCGTGGATACGGCGGAGCCGTAGCCGTAACGGTATACGGTAAAGCTGTTATTGTACATGTACGTCGCAAGAAGCTCCGTCGATTGCGCGGGGCCGCCGCCGGTCATGACAATGACATGGTCGAACGCTTTTAAGCTGCCCGAGATACATAAAATAATCGTAACGATAATCGTGTCCCAAATAATCGGGAGCGTCACGTAGAAGAGCTTACGGAAGCCTACGGCTCCGTCGATCTTCGCCGCATCGTTCACCTCGGAAGAGATATTTTGCAGCGCTGCGATAAAAATGACGAGATACGGCCCGATATTGGCCCAGTTGATCGGAATAGAAACGGCGTACATATTCACTTTCGGATCGGACAGCCAGGCGCGAACCCAGGAATCCAGTCCAAGCATGTCGAGCATCGTATTCAGCAAGCCGAATTGCGGCTGGTAAATGTAACCCCAGATAAGGCCGACGACGACGGTGGACAGCACCATCGGCATAAATACGGCCGACCGGATGATCCGGTTGAACATCGAGTTTTTGAGCAAAAGCAAAGCCAGCAGCAGCGCGATCGGCACCTGTCCGATAATCGCCGAAGCTACGAGGATAAGGTTGTTTTTAAGCGCTCTCCAAAAGATCGGATCCTGGAGCATCATCTCGTAATTGTCGAGCCCGACAAATTTGAGCGCCCCGAGCCCGCTCCAATCGAAGAATCCGTAGTAAGCCGACCAAATGATCGGAACGATACCAAATGTCAGAAAAATGAGCAGTGCCGGAAGCAGCGCCAGAGTGACGAAGCTTCGAGCGCGCAATGATGACGGCATGGCGGCGGCCTCCTTATTTATTCTAGTTGTTGGACGCGCCGGTGAAGGCGCGTCCTTTGAGACCAGGATTAAAGGTTATTGCTGCGTCGACCTGGCTTGCGCGTCCTGCAGCTTCTTCGCCACGTCCTCCAGCTTGCCGCCCATCATAATTTCCTGCAGGCCGTTGTTGATCGCTTCACCCGCTTCTGCCGACAGATAAGCGTCATACACCGGCGTGATGCCTGCTTCTTTGGCCACGTTGAAGGCTTTCAGGTACAGCGGGCTTACATTCGCGTTTTCAAGATCCATTTTGTACATAACCATCGAGTTGCTTTCGGCAATCGCCTTCTGGCCGTCCGGACCGCTGATCGCGTAAATCAGGTCAAGGGCCGCTTCTTTGACTGCGCCTTCCGTGTTTTTGCTGAGCGCGAATCCGCCGCCCGCTCCTCCGGAGATCGTGCCCGGCGCGCCTGCGCCGCCTTCGATGGCCGGCATCGTCGTCACTTCGATCGGCGCCATTTGCTCATCCGTGGCGGAAGCCGCCAGGTTCGTCAGCGTCCATGCGCCGCTGATCATCATCGCCGCGTTGCCTTGAATGAAATATTGCTCAGCCTGCGTATTGTCGATGCTGTTCGCGCCCTCTTGGAACGCCTTGTTGTCCACCAGCTCCTTGAACTTGGCAAGCGCATCGATGAACACCTGATCGGTGAAGGAGGCTTCGCCTTTCACTGCCTTCAGGAACCACTCCGTGCCCGTCACGCGGTCGGCCAGGGAGCCCAGAATCGTGGATTGCGCAACCCAAGGCGCCTTGTTGCCAAGCGCGATCGGCGTAATGCCGTTGTCGTTGAAGGTTTTGACCGCCGTCATCAGCTCCGTCCATGTTGTCGGAACCGTTACGTTATACCTCTCGAACAAGTCTTTATTGTAATAGAGGAAGGATGTCGCGGATAAACCGACCGGAGCGGAATAGATTTGGCCTTCCTCGAACTCGAAGCGGTCAAACGCGCCGTCCATGAAGTTCGCTTTCCAATCCGGATACTCTTCCGCAAGCGGCGTGATCGGCTGAAGCAGCCCCGCATCGTAGAACTCTTGCGATTGACTGCCGGCGTAAACGAAGAACACATCCGGCATTTCGTTGCCCGCGGCTACCGTGCTCAGACGCTGACGGTATCCGTCGACCGGAATCGCTTGCGCGTCGAGCTCGACGTTAGGGTTGTTTTTCTTATACTCATCAATTAGTCCTCTGACCGCTTTCGCGCGCAAATCGTCGCCCGCGAAGTTATGCCAGATCGTCAGTTTAACTTTTTCTGTGGAACCGCCTTCATTTGAGCCGGTGTCCGAGCCGCTGGAACAAGCGGCAGCAAGCAGGGAAATCAGTGCGATTAACGTTACTACCCATGTGAATCTTTTCTTCATCTAGTAAGCCCCCCCTTGATAAGATAGTTTAAGTATAGGCGTTCCCCACGCGGCCGGCGTAGGGGTGAGAATTCAGGTAATAGGGGGTGTAATTTCACCTGAACCTCTGCTCCCGATAGCTTGACGGCGTCTCGCCGGTGTACCGTTTGAACAGCTTGTTGAAATGTTTTAAATCCTCATACCCCACGCGTCTCGCCACTTCGCTTATTTTCGCGGGCGTCTCTCTCAGCAATCTTGTGGCCCATTCAATGCGCGCTTCGGTCACAAAGTCGATATAGTTTTTCCCGGTTTCCCTTTTGAACAGCTCGCTGAAATAATTCGGATTCATATGGGCCGCCGCCGCAAGCTGTGACAGGGTCAAGCTCTGATCCAGATGGTCCCTGATATAAGCGATGGCGGTCTCAATCGCAGCGTTCCGCCCGCCGGAAAGCCGGCCATAATGGCTCATTGCGGCGGACAAAATCTTTTTCAACACTTCATCCGGCTGAACGTCGAGCCGGTTCAAATCAAGGCTCTCGAGCTGCGGAAAGTCTGCGGCCGATTGGCCTACCGACGCCGCTGCCCGCTCCAGCCAGCGGAAAGCGGCTACCAGATAAGAGTGAAGATACGCTTTCATCGAACCGGGTGTCGCCATCGGATCGCGCTTTATTCCTTCAAGCGCGGCCGAGATCCAGCGATCCAGCTGATCCAAGTCACGGGAACGGAGCACGGCGGTCAGCTCTTCTTCTTCCTTCTGCGAGCAGACGGTACGCATGCCTGTGCGCGTTCGGATGTCCTCGTATTTCACGACACCGCTTTCGCTTAATAAAAATCGGTATGCGGAGGCCTGCTCCGCCGTACGCACCGACTCCCTAAGCTCGGAGGCATGAGCGGCGGGAAGTCCCGAAGCCGCAAATAGACGCATGCCGAGCGCCAGCTCCGCCCGCTCCATCGCCATGCGGATCACGCGCGCCGCTCCGGCCTGGCCGGACCGGAATATACACAGCCAGCCGCCCTTCCAGTCCAGCAGGACGCAGCTAAGCGCTTCGCGAAGCATGCTGTCGGTCTCGGCAATGCCGTGATCCGCTTCCGATAGCGCGGGCAGCGCTTCTGCGGCGGTAACGAACCACAGCTCCAGCGACTCCCATTCCGACGCGACGCGCAGCTCCGGATAATGATGCAAAATTTCTTGCAGCTCCCGCTCCGTTACCGGCTGATCGCCGCTAAGCATCCGCTCCAGCAGCTTGAACCGGAATGCGCTCTGGTGCTCTTCGCCTTCCCGCAATGCCGTCCGTTTCTTTTCGATCCGCTGCCGCGCCCGCACAGCAGCCGCCATAATCTCGCCGGGCCGGCTTGTCTTCAGCAGATAGTCGCTGATGCCCTCCCGAATCGCTTGCTGCGCATAGGTAAATTCCTCATAACCGGATAAAATGACAATCTCCGTATCGGGATAGCTTTTCTTCACTTCATGCGCCAGCTCAAGCCCCGATTTGCCAGTCATCCGAATATCGGTCAGAATCACATCCGGCCTTTCTAGCGGCATGCGCATCAGCACTTCCTCCGCAGAAGCAGCCGGCGGAAGAAGAGTGAAGCCGTTCTCCTCCCACTTGATGACCGTGCTGAGCCCTTCCCGAATAATCACTTCATCGTCGACTATAAGCAGCTTCATTCGCGATTACCCTCTCCTTGGTTTGGTATATCCAGCTGTAAGGCAACGCGTTCTCTCGATTGCTCCTGCTCGCGCTCCTGCTCCCTCAGCGCAAAAGACGGCACAATCGTAAACCTGACGCGCGTCCCCTCGCCTTCCTTGCTCTCGATATGAAGACCCGCTTCGGGACCGTAATGCAGCAGAAGACGGTTATGCACATTTCGCAGGCCGTAGCTGCCTCCCGAATAATCGGACACTCCATCCGGATCAAGCTTGCTCGCGATCCGCTTTCTCAGCTCCTCCAGCCGTTGGCTCGGCATGCCTATGCCGTCGTCCTCCACAATAAAGGTTATCGTCTCGTCCCCGGCCTCCGCGCGAACCGAGATGCGCCCTACCCCTTCCCGCTTCAGAATGCCGTGGATCATCGCGTTTTCAATTAGCGGCTGCAGGAGCAGCTTCAGCATCTTCCGCTCCAACAGTTCGGATGGAATATCTTCGACATATTGGAACTTGTCCGGATAACGAATCGATTGGATATTTACGTAATTGTCGATATGAGAAATTTCCTGGTGAACCGTACAGTACTCCTGGCCGTTGTTCAGGCTGAACCGCAAAAAGTCGCTCAACGATCCGACCATTTCGGCGATCCGTTCTTCGCCTTTCATCAGCGCCATCCAGTGTACGGACGATAAGGTGTTATAAAGAAAATGCGGGTTAATCTGCGCCTGCAGCGCCATCATATCCGCTTCCTTCTTGAGCGACTCGTTCTTCTTCACTTCATCCGTCAGCTTCTCGATGCGGGAGCTCATCCGGTTGTAGCTGATGATCAGCTGGCCTACTTCATCGATCGTTGTCACCGGCAGCGTCGGAAGCGGCTCGTCCGGGCTCGAATTTTTCAAAAACTTCGTCAGCTTGGACAACGGGTTGGTAACCTTCTGAATGAGGAACAGGACAAATGCGATAACAAAAATCATGGCGAGACTGACTGCAACCGCTGTTAAAGTAAGGAAATATTGGTTCTGCGACTTATAGGCCTGCACGGGGATGATGCCGACGAGCTTCCATTCCACGTTCGGCATATCGTAATACAAGACCGTTTTTTTATCGGCGTTTATGCCGTACTCGAACCAGCCCGAGGCTCCGCTGAAGCTTTTGATTCCAGGATAATAGGTTTCGAGACTTCCGTTCTTCAAGTAGTCATTCGGCCCGGCCAAAATGCGGTTCTGTCCGTCCAATAATAGGACGACGCCTCCTCCTTCAAGCCCCCCTTGCTTCAGATGCTCCGCAATTTCGCTTTGCAGCAGACTTATCTTCAGCATGCCGATATCGTAATATTTTTTGGTGCTCCGTATCGGCCTCGACATGGTAATGACATCCCTTGCGCCCTCCGATGACGTTACTTGCCTGTGCACCGAGGACCACCATTTCGGAAATTCCGTGTAGTAGCTCGGATACTGCTCCGCAATGTCGGTCCAGGTTGACGCCGTAACCGACTTGTAGGCGATTGCCGGCTTGCCGGAATTGGACTCTACGATAACGTTCGCAATATACGGCTTCGAGATTGACATCGTCATCAGCAAATTGGCGATTCTCGTCTGCTTCAACACGTCCTTCTCCGGCGTTCGAAGATAGTCCTGCACCTCCTCATGCCCGATCAGATAGAGTGACAGCGACTCGACGTCGCTTACCATATTCTCGAGATAGGAGCCCAGAAGCCTAAGCGTGTTCAGTCCGGAGCTTTTGGCCTTCTCCTCGGTCAGCCTCTCCGCAATGGTATAGGAGAACAGACCAAGCGACAGGACAGGAACGAGAACGGAAATGATGATCAGCAACGAGAGCTTATGCTTGAGCGATCTGCCCAGCCAGTTTTCCATCGGCATCCCCCTATTTAAATCGTATTCTTTTTACAATAGGATAACATACCGTGAAGCTTAGCAGATTCTGTCGAAAAAAATAAACAACGGCAGCCTCAAACGTCTCGATCACGTTCGAAGCTGCCGCATAGGCTTGGTTATTCCAGCGATTCCTCTTGGATCGCGCTTATAAACTCATCGACATCGCGGCTCGCCTTCCGCTGATTGCACGCGTAGCAGGCGCATACGCAGTTCGCCGGCGTCGTATGGCCGCCCTTCGAGCGGGGGAGCTCATGATCGATGGTGTCTCCGTATTGCCCGCAGAACCGGCATGTATATTGATCGCGCGTGAGGATGAACTGCCGAAACTCTTTGTTGCTGTACAGCCTCCGAATGGTGTGCCGGTTCACGACGACCGCCGCGCCTTCCTTCACCAATATATACGCAAGCTCCGGTTCGATCTCTTGGTACCAGCGCCGACCGTTATCCGTCTTGCCGCGCATGCGAATGAAACCGAGCTTGGTCGGCTTCAAAAACGATACGTCGGGAGGCTGCTCCTTCTCCCGCTTCGGCTGCGGAGCATGCTGCTCGGCAGCTCCGTCTTGGCGCTTATGGGCGCCGCCGCTCCGTCTGCGTTTGCGCGGGCGTTTCTTCAAGACAGAAGCCGCGGTTGCGTCTTCTTTGGGAGACGCTTTGGCCGGGGACGTAACGCTTAATGAGACAGCGCCCGCCGCAGTTGATGCCGTCTCCTCCGCAGATACGGTTAAGGGACGGTCGCTTGTACTATAGGACGGCGCGTTCATGGCAGTCTTTCTGCAGGCGCGGCAGGTTCCTCTTCGTCCGTGCTTGCCAGACCGCCGCCCTGTCCGGCGCAGGAACTCGCCAAGCGGCTTCATCGCTCCGCAGACGCTGCACCTCTTCTCATTCGGTTGAATGGGGTCATCCGTATGTGATGTCTTCATGACCTCAGTATAGCACGCCGCGCGCCCTATCTGTTAAAATAGAAATTTCCCCGGGGTATTGTCTTCCCATTCCCGCAAGGGATAAAATGAAACATACGATTCCGTTAGAGCAAAGAGGGTTTTCGATGCAGCTATTGATGAATCGCTGCCCCCATTGTCAGATTACCGTCGCATGGTCGTATGACCAAGCCGAAGAAGATAGATGCCCTTATTGCTTCTCCAAACTCGAGCCAAGCTGGAAGGAAGAGATGCGCTCCATCCCGGCCGAGCGTCACACTTCGGCATCGCTCGCCAAGTGGCTGGATGACGCGGAGATCGTTCAATACGAGAACATAAAGGTGTCCGTGGCCGTAGGACAAGCCGGTATTGCATTAATGGCGCAGCAAGAAAACGAAGAATACCAAATGAGAGCGCGGCTGATCATAATCGGCGCGCTGATGAGACAAGGGCAGCTGGCCGAATCCGGCATTACCATCCGCAAAATTAATAAATGGGCGGTCGAGCATTCGAATAACATCGTGCTGGCACGCAGCTTCCGCCATTTGGCTACCTTTTTCTTAAGGTTACGCGACGGCACCAGCGCGCTCGAATACGCGCTTAATTCCATCGCCTACTTGCCTGAGAATACGCCCCCTCAAATACGAGGGAATCATCTGATGACGCTTGCCGTAGCACTCAGCCATTCCGGAGACCTCGAGGAAGCTCACCGCAGATATGAAGAGATTTTGGACATTTGCGAAGCGACCGGCAATGTGCGGACGTCACTATACGCCTTGAATAATTTAGCGTATTCCATGTCCGAATTGGGCCGATTGCATCAGGCGGAGCAATTAGCCGCGCGTATGATGGACCTTTTGAGGAAGCATGATCTGCCGCCGGTGCCGTTCCAGCTCGATACGGTCTCGCAAATCGACCTTAGAATCGGCAAACCGGAGACGGCCGTTCGATTGCTTATGCCGCTGCCCGATATGTACCGCGAGGGCCAACTGCTTGGCGACGTCTTTTCATTTTTTGAAGGCCAGATCACCTTATCTCAAGCGCTTAGGCAGCTTGGCGAATACGATCAGGCGCAAGCGACGCTGACGCGGCTGAAAGGCTTTTGCGAAGAGAAGGAGGCCGGCGGCTTCCTGGTAAGAATCAAGCTGGAGCAGGCGCAGCTATATGCCGCTACGGACAGATATAAGGAAGCTTACGAAACGTTCCGGGATTACCATGAGGAACTGGAGAAGCAGCGCTCGGACGAACGCGAGGCGCGCTCGCAAATTCTCCATACGGTATTCGAGACGAATGAAGCAAGGCGCAGCAGCGAGCATTACCGCGAGCTTTCGCTCCGGGATCCGCTCACCGGGCTGTACAACCGACGCTTTATCGACGCCCATATGGAGGACTTGCTGAGTCATCTCGGGTCCGAGCAGCCGATCACTGCGGTTCTTATTGATTTGGATCATTTCAAACAAATTAATGACACGATGTCCCATGAGGCGGGTGACGCGGTGCTCGTCCAGTTCGCGAAGATTCTCGACGCGGCGGCGATCGAGCCTGCTAAGGCGGCCCGCTTGGGCGGCGAGGAATTCCTCATTATTTGCCCAGGCTATGACGCGGCCAAAGGGATTGAGTTCGCCGAGCGGGTATGCGAGCTTGTCCGATCCTCGGATTGGAGCTCCATCATCGGCGAGATGAACGTGACGGCCAGCATCGGCGTCAGCACGTCGAATGCAGGCCGGACGACAAGCGCCGCCCTATTCGCCGAAGCGGACCTCGCCAAAAGAAGCGGACGCAACCGCGTCGTCGCGTCCGCCGATTAGGGCGACGGGGCGCGGCGAGCCGAGCGGCATGCGCCCGGACGCGCTGGCCCGCTGCTTGCGGCGGCCCGCGGCGAGCCGAGTCATTACCAAATTAACCGACAGTCACAGCCGAACCGACTGCTGCTGCCGAATTACCTACTCGATAGACAATTAGCGTCAAAAGTGCACTTATTTTCTGCACAATCCACTGAGCGAACAAATAGCGCCAAAACTGCACTTATTTTCTCCGCTGCAGGCACTTCAGTGCTACTTTGGATGAAATAGGTGCATTTTTGACGCTATTTTTCTAATTTTGCCCTTTTCTTCGAGGAATAGGTGTACTTTTGGCGCTATTTGCTATTCCTGCCCCGTCCCCAAAAGGACAAGCGGGCTCTCGGCGGGCGATATTGAGTTAGTCGCTCCCTGCCCCAACGGATTGGCGCGCAGCTTGCCCCTATCCGCCCCCCCCTCAAGGAACGGAAAGACGCTTGTCACCGCCTCGCCGCTGTCCGACTAAGCGTTGCCCCCGTTGCCGCCCGATTGCTCCCCATACAGGGAGCAGGCCCGGCTCCTAGATAAACGTCCTTGTGTCCTTGTTGTGCCCGAACTTGTAGGCCGCAATGAGCGTGAAGGCTAACGCGAAGGCCGCGAGCGTGAGCAAGTGCATGCCAAGCTCCGTTAGGGCTGTGCCCTGCTGCAGCCGGTCGATGGCGTCGAGCAGCCAGCGCTGAGGCAGGAATTTGGCGATTCCTTGCATCGATTCCGGCATCGCATCGATCGGGAACATGCAGCCCGCCAGCAAACAAGTCGGAATGATGACCAGGTTCTGGAGCGCCAATGTCGTCATCGAATGGCGGGAGAAGGCCACGATCACCAGCGATAGGGCGACGGCCACCCAAGCGAAGAGGAACAATACGATCGCCAGCGGCCACATCGGAACGCCCGGATCGATGTGGAACAAACCTTTCATCACAACCAGCATCGCGACGATCTGCGCCAGCAGCAGCACCAGATTAGCCGCTACGTTGGATAGGGTATATGTTCTGCCCGATATCGGAGTCGTGAGCAGCCGGAAATAGGTGCGATTCTCCTTCTCCTTTATCATGAAGGCCGACAGGTTCACCGCGGAGAACATCATAAACAAAACCAGATAGCCGATGGAGCGGTTCGTCATGTCGCGCTGCACCGAGCGGTCTTCCACTACTTCCGCGGACACAGGAGATGCCGCCGAACTATACTTGGCCAAGGCCTCCTCAAATTCCGTTCCTGTCTCAAGAGCAGTCCTCCCAAGCGCCGTTAAGCTCTCCAAATGCGGGTCCAAATACGTCCGGATATACGAGGCGGCCATCGACGAGTCAATCGACACGAGCTCGAGCGCCGCGCTTCCTTCACCCGAAATCATTCCTTGCGAGAAGCCGCTCGGCAGAACGAGCGCAGCATCCAGCTTGCCGGTCTGCACCTGCTCCCGCGCCTCCTCCGCATTCTGAAGCTCGCTGAGCTTCACCCGCTCGACGCCGCTTAGAAATGACGCGACATCTTGTGCTACAGCCTGCTCGCCGTCCAAATTAACGACAGCGACGCGAAAGGCGACTTGTTGCTCATTGCCGTAAATAAGGAACGATAGCCCAATGCCGACAATGGGGCCGATCAAGTATAATAAAAGGCTCTTGTAGCTTCTAAGCATCGTTGTCATCGTTCTGCGGAATACCCATAACGTATCCTTCACTTAGAGCCCCTCCCTTCTGCGCATGATGAATATCGACGCTGCAAGCAGCGCGGCGGAAATACCGATATTGAGCAGGATCGCTTCGGAAGCCGCGAACAGTTCGCCGCTATCATTGCCGTAAATGATGCCGACCAATGCTTCGTTCGACCATGTGAGCGGCGAATACCGAGACATCACGCTGATGAAATCGCCGTTATCGACAACTTGAAAATACGATCCTCCGAAAAGACAGGCCAATTGAATAATGATCATAATGACCGCGCCGGCCGCCTTCCCTTTAATCAAATAGCTGATGGCCAGCCCCATGCTGATGGTGAACACGATAAGCGAGATAAGCACTAGGAATACCAGCCCCATGTTGCTGCCCCAATTCGCGTCATACATATATTTGCTGATAAACACCACTACCGCGACAAAAAGCGTATTCAGCACGACATTGCCAATCACTTTCCCCGTAAAAATTTCATATTTCGAGACGGGCGCGGCGAGCAGCCTTGCTGCGGTATTGCGGACCCTCTCGTTATCGATAAGCTGTCCGGCGGTTGCCGCATAATAGAAAATGCTCATCGTTGTCACCGCAATCGCGAAGTAGTCCATCGCGCCCGGACGCGGCGATCCCTCCAGCAGCGTCTCCTTCACCAATCCAGCATTCCCGCCGGCGGCAGCGGCAGCGCCCCCCTCATTCGGCAGCTCGGTCAGCGTCGCCTCCAGCTTGGAGCGTTCCGCGATTCCCGTCAGCAGCCCGTTCACGATACCGTTCTCCAGCTTACTGCGGCTGTTGCCGTAATAATGAATGCCCGCTTCCTTTATCATCATGAAGCCCGTATAGCTCCCATCCTGAACCTCGCGAAGCGACTCCTCCATGCCGGAGGATGCCTGTTCGAGGATAACCCCTTTCGCTTCCGCTTGAGCGGCCAGTTCATCAGCCGTCACGCCCGACTCGCTTATATACAGGACCCGAATGTCGCCCGCCGCCTGGCTTCCGCTAAATGCATTCGATAGGACGGTGCCGAGAATCAGCATCAGGAGGACGGGTGTCGCCAGCATAAAAAGCAGCATCTTCACATCCCGGCTTACGAGCATTTCCTTAACCGCAATTCGCCATATATTCAATTCGCTCTCCTCCTCTCGTTAGTTATCCCGAAGGCTCCGGCCCGTAAGCGTAAGGAATACCGTCTCCAGGCTGGGCTGCCTCTCTTCGACTGCGCGAATTTCCATCCCGTCCGCGAGCAGCTCCTTCAAAATGCGGTTCAAATTATTCACTTCAGCGTCGGAGCTGACCCTTATCTCGCGGCGCTCCTCATTCGCCTCCACCGATCTTACGCCCGCGATGCCGCTTAGCTTCTCCAGGTTCAGCCCTTCCATCGTCCGGACTTCAATCCCGATTGTTTTCTGGTCGGTAATAATCGATTTCAGCTGCGCCTGCGTTCCTTCCGCGATAATTTTGCCATGGTCGATAATCGCGATCCGCGTGCAGATCTCCTCGACCTCCTCCATGTAATGGCTCGTATAGATGACGGTGCTGCCCATCGCATTCAGCTTCTTCACCGATTCCAAAATATAATTGCGCGACTGCGGGTCGATGCCGACGGTCGGTTCATCCATAATAATCAGCTTCGGCCGGTGAGCGATCGCGCAGGCGATGTTGAGGCGCCGCTTCATGCCGCCGGAGAAATCTCTCGGGAAGCTGCGGTGCTTGTCGTCGAGTCCCACGAACGCGAGCGCCTCCTCCGTTCTGCTTTTCAGCAGCGCCCCTCTTAACCCGTACAGCCCGGCAAAAAATCGCACATTCTCATAAGCGGTCATATCTTCATAAATGGCAATCTCTTGAGGAACGATGCCGATATTCGATTTGGCAAATCTTCTGTTCTTCACAATGTTCTTCCCGAGCACCTCGATTTCGCC
This sequence comes from Paenibacillus nanensis, assembly GCF_003583765.1. GTDB lineage: Bacteria > Bacillota > Bacilli > Paenibacillales > Paenibacillaceae > Pristimantibacillus > Pristimantibacillus nanensis. The sequence continues at coordinate 117,487 of NZ_QXQA01000010.1, read as the reverse complement.
TTTCGTGATCGGAATCAACGAAGCGATCATATGAATCGTCGTGCTTTTTCCCGCCCCGTTCGCCCCGAGAAAGCCGAAAATTTCTCCTTCTTTAATGCTTAGCGACAATTGGTCGACCGCCGCGAAGTCTCCATAGGTTTTGGTCAGCTGTTTTAATTGAAGCACGTTGTTCATTCTATTCCCTCCCGCGTTTCTCTTCTGAACTCATCGTACAAAAAAAGATGAACCCTGCGATAGTGCACAAGTTCATCCTTCGGCATGAGAATTCTCATGTTTTGCTAGCTTATTCTTTCATGTCTTGACATAGGGAAGAAGGGTCGTAACGGAAAAGCCCGCCGAGCCGTCGACAATGACCTTCCCGCCTAACGCCGCCGCCCTCTCCTCCATCCCGGCGATGCCGAGGCCCTTTACAACTTTAGCCGCTCCCGCCCCGTTATCCGACACGTTCACTTTAATTAACGTATTAAGCACCTCAATATGGACGGAAGCGGCGGTCGCCCGCGCGTATTTCACCGTGTTCGTTAACGCCTCCGTCACGTTCTGCTGAATGACCCTCCAATGGAGCGCTTCGATCCGGTCCATGTCCCCTTCAAAGGAAAGCGTCGTCGGCAGATTATGCGTAGCCGAGAATTCGTCTACAAACAGCTTCATGCGATTTAATCCCAGCTGCTCGATGAGCGGCTTCATATTTTTCAACACAAGCCGGATGCTCTCGATGCCGTCTTTGGAGATCTGAATGGCGTTCTGCAGCAGCTCGGCCGACTTCTCCGCATCCGTCGCCTGCAGCCGTTTGGCCGCCTCCATCTGGATTAACGCGCCCGTCATGGAGTGGCCGATTTTATCGTGAATTTCTTGCGACAAGCGGTTCCGTTCCTCGAGCTTGAATGTATATTCCGACTGGCGGATGTACTCGCCGTGTTCGCTGACGCTTTTTCGGAGCCGCTGATTGTCCGCGCGCAGCTCTTCCACTGTTTTTTTCAGAAAATCCGTTCTTCGCATATGGGCGCTTGCCATCTCGTTGTATAGAAAGGCTATGCAGGCCAGCAAACCGTATAGAAATACGATACTGTCCGGAACAATAAAAATCGGGAGCAGCATCAGCACAAAAATAAAAACGCGCTGCCGAACGATGGAATCGGCGAGACTATGAACCGCCATCGGGGCCAACAAAATAAGAGCAGGATGCATCCAATAGGCAGCCGCGCATACGAACGCGACCGTGAGGACCGCCGCCAGTCTTTTGTAATGGCTTCCCTTCACGAGATAACCTAAAAGCTCGAGGCTTATATAGAGCAAAAGCATGACGATATACCAGCCGCCGCGGTCCGTCTCGTAGGTGGACAGGATAACGTACAGCAGAACCGCCGACTTGAACCCGATCATCCAGCCTTCCGGCATACGGTTGCGTTCGATCACTTCTGAACCTCTCCCGTCAAGTAATAGATCGCAATTTGAGTCCGATGCTCTAGGCCGGTCTTGCTTAAAATGGACGTAATATGGTTCGCGACCGTGCCTTCGGAAAGAAAGGCCTGCTTCGAAATTTCTTTGTTGGACAGGCCCTTTGCGATCAGCGACATAATCTCGAGCTCCCTCGCCGTGAACAGGCTTCTATCGATTTTGTCCCCACCCGCGGCCTTCTTCTCCGACTCCTTGTCCGCAAGCAAGCCCGCGGCGAGCTTATCAAGCACGACATCCTGCAGAACATGATGCCCGTGATAGACCGTACGAATCGCGTCGCGAATGCGTTCAGGCTCGTTGTTTTTCAACAAATAGCCTTTCGCCCCGTTCCGGATCGCCGCCTGGATAAACGCGTCATCGTCAAAGGTCGTCAGGATAAGCACCTTGGTTTTTGTCCGCTCCGAGATCAGCTTTGTCGCCTCCACACCGTCCATCACCGGCATTTGCACGTCGAGCAGCGCCACGTCAACCTCATGCCGCTCGCAGTAAGCCGCAGCTTCCTTCCCGTTCTCTACCGCCGCCTCAACCTCGCAATCCTCAAAAGTTGCAAGTATAATCCGCATCCCTTCGCGCACGAAGGAGTTGTCATCGGCGATTAACACCTTTATTTTCAACCTGTCCACGCTCCCGTCCGTCTCTACTCTCTGCTTAGATGTTACCGCACCCCCGCCAGGTTGTAAATTAATGGCGGGCCCTGATGTGCTATAATAACGACCAAATGACGGAATGGATAACGGAGGAATGCCTATGAAACTGGAACGATTGATTTCGATCATCTATAAGCTGTTGAACAATGAAGTGATCTCGGCCACCATGCTGGCCGATGAGTTTCAAGTATCCCCGCGAACCATATACAGAGATATCGACGCGATCTGCGCCGCCGGCTTCCCGGTCGTGTCTTACCAGGGTTATAAGGGCGGATTTGGAATGATGGACGGTTTCAAAATGGATAAAAGCCTGCTCGGCTCGTATGATGTCGCTTCCCTGATTACTGTTCTCAGCAGTCTCTCCACCGTGTTTGAGGATGAGCGCGCGCAAGGAACCATCGAACGGCTGCAAACGATTGGAGAGGAGCATGAGACTCCGATTCTGGCGGTGGACCTGGATACCCGACGTACGGATCCCGACGCGCTGCCTCATCTGCGCGCGGCCATTAAGGAACGAATGGTCGTCCGGTTTGAATACATCAATGCCAATAATGAACGCACGACCCGTGATGTAGAACCGATGAAGCTGCATTTTAAATTTGGGAACTGGTACGTTCACGGCTTTTGCCGGACGCGGCAGGAATATCGGGAATTCCGGTTATCCCGGATGTTGAATTTGACCCCGACACAGGAGACCTTCCAGCCGAATTCCGAGTCGAAGGATGCCGCTTCATCAGGCAGGGCGGGGCTGGATCTGGCGGAGGAGGTTGTGGTGCGGGTTGGTCCCGAAGCTTTGGCGGATGCGCTGGACGAGTTTCATCAGGCCGATAAGCAATTCCATCCCGACGGAAGCATGACGATGCGAATATCGGTGTACAGGCCGCTTACAGCGCGTTGGCTTTGGTCCAAGCTGCTCAGCTTCGGCAGCGGCGCCGAGGTTCTCGAGCCTCCCGCGCTGCGGGACATCCTAAAAGAACAGCTTAAAAATACGCTCAAACTTTATGAAGTAGTATGACAGTCTGTTGTCATATTACTTTTTTTATAATGACGACAGAAGCCAAAACAAATCCTATATCGCATCAAAAGGAGACGATACGAATGACAAATTACCCTATTGAAATGTTCAATTACCACGCATGGGCCAACCAAACGATCTTAGGAAGAATCAAGGAACTGCCGTCCTCGGTGCTAAGTCAAGAAGTGAACAGCTCGTACCCGACTATCGCGCACGCCCTCAACCACATCTATGTGGTGGATAAAATGTGGTATCTGATTTTAACAGGCATGGAAATGCGGGAGGCGCTGCAGGAATGTATGCGTCATGCGGACATTCTGGATTCCGCCGACGGATATGCCGAACGGTTTGCGCAGCTCTCAGAGCAGTACCGGGAGTGGTTCCGGAGCCAGCCAGATCTGGAGCAATCCATTCTGCTCGACAATCCGTTCGCCGGCATCCGCCAAACGAGCTATTCGGAAATTGTGCTGCATGTCGCCAATCACGGCAGCTACCACAGGGGCAATGTGTCGACGATGCTCCGTCAGCTCGGCCATGCCTCTACCATGAACGACTACGCGCTGTATTGGTACCAAGAGCCTGTTGGATCCGCAAGCTAATGGACATTGAAAATCTGCTGCCAGCCAAATCAAGAGAGGAATTGAGGGCTTGGCTGCAGGAGAACGGCAAGACGGAAAAATGCTGCTGGATCATTGTCAGCATGAAGCCAAGACCCGGCACCTTGCTCTACTTGGACGCGGTCGAGGAATCGTTATGCTTCGGCTGGATCGACGGCGTAAAAAAGAAAATATCCGATACGGAGACGGCGCAGAGGCTGTCTCCCCGGAGCAAACGAAGCTTATGGACCGAGCTGAACAAAGAGCGCGTCCGGCGCCTCGAGAGGCTGGGGCTCATGACAGACGAAGGAAGAAAGGCGCTTCCGGATATGAATCCCCATTCCTTCCAAATTGACCCTGTAATTGAACAAAGGCTCAGAGAGGATAAGAAAGTGTGGGAGCATTTTATGGCGTTCCCGGAGCTATATAAAAGGGTTCGAATCGACACGATTCAAAGCCTTAAAAATGAGCCGGAAGTGTTTAAAAGCCGGTTGGACAAATTTATAGCGAGCACCAGGGAAAATAAAATGTACGGCCAATGGCATGATGACGGCCGTCTTCTGGATTAACAAAATAAGCCGGCCGCAGAAATGCGGCCGGCTTGTTCATGTTGGTATGCCTACGGCGTTTGACGCCTAAGGCTATTAGGAATTGATGCGAAGCTCTCCGTCGTACGACGCGATGATGCCGTACAGGTCCGGACGGCGGTCGCGGAAGATGCCCCATTCGATGCGCTGGGTCTCCAGCTGGTTCAGGTCGAATTCTGCGACCAGCACCGTCTCTTCCGTGCGGTTGGCTTCAGCGATTTTGTTGCCTTGCGGGCCCGCGATGAAGGAGGAGCCGTAGAAGGTAATGCTGGAATCGCAATCCGTCTCCACGCCTACGCGGTTCGAAGCGACGACAGGCACCAGGTTGCAGGCCGCATGGCCCAGCATGCAAGTCTGCCAGTGATCTTTGGAATCGATCGAGCCGTCCTGCGGCTCCGAGCCGATCGCGGTCGGGTAGAACAGGATCTCCGCGCCCATCAGCGCCATGCAGCGCGCCGCTTCCGGATACCATTGATCCCAGCAGATGCCGACGCCGATTTTCGCGTAGCGCGTATTCCAAACCTTAAAGCCCGTATCGCCGGGGTTGAAATAGAACTTCTCTTCATAGCCCGGACCGTCCGGGATATGGCTCTTGCGGTAACGGCCTAGAATCTCGCCGTCGGCGTCGATGACCGCGAGCGAGTTGTAGCGGGCGTTATTTTTCTTCTCGTAGAAGCTGATCGGCAGTACGACCTGCAGCTCCTTCGCGACTTGACGGAAGTGGTTGATTGCCGCGTTCTGCTCCATCTCGGAAGCGTACACGTAGTAGTCCGACTTCTCCTTCTGGCAGAAGTAAGGCGTCTCGAACAGCTCCTGCAGCAAAATAATTTGCGCGCCCTGCTTGGCCGCTTCGCGAACCAGCGCGTCGGCCTTGCGGATGTTCTCGTCTCTATCGGCGGAGCAGCTCATCTGTGTGGCTGCGACTTTGACCATTCGTTTGTTCATTCTGAAACCTCCTCAATGTTTCGCGTTAGCGAAACATGCTTCGTAAGATTATGCTAATGTTTGCGAAGCAAACATACTTCGTAAGCGTAAGCTAATGTTTCGCGTTAGCGAAACATGCTTCAACATTAACCTTCAGCCTAGCCTCTGCGGCCGGCCGGCATTTGTTGCGTCGTGCAGTGCACGTTGCCGCCTTCCGCGATAATGCCCATGCCGTTCACTTTGCGGATCCGGCGGTCCGGGAATGCCGCCGCCAGAATCTCCTCCGCCTTGCGGTCCGTCTCCTCCGCCTCGCCGCCGAACACCGGCAAAATTATGCCGCCGTTGACGAAGTAGAAGTTCAGGTAGCTCAGCGTCAGACGATTGCCTTCATATTCGCGCTTCGGAGGCTGCGGAATTTCGATGATCTCGAGCTTGCGGCCTTTGGCATCCACCGCGTTCCGAAGAATGTCCCGGTTCTCCTGAGTAATCTCATAGTTATCGTCCTCAGGATCGTCGCATACTTGCAGGATCACTTTGCCCGGCGCAGCGAAGCAAGCGATGTTGTCGACATGGCCGTCGGTCTCGTCGCCGCTTAAGCCGCGCTTCAGCCAGATGACTTTATCGACGTTCACGTAATTTTTCACAAGCTCTTCAATCTGCTCGCGCGTCAGCACGGGATTGCGGTTTTCGTTCAGCAGGCACTCTTCCGTCGTCAGCAGCGTTCCTTCGCCGTCCGTATGAATCGAACCGCCTTCCATAACAAGCGGCGCGTCGAACTGGCGCACGCCGACATGCTGGAGCACCTGAGACGCCACCGCATCGTCCAGATCCCATGGGGAATATTTGCCGCCCCACGCGTTAAAGCCCCAGTTCACGCCCGCAAGCTCGCTCTGCTCGTTCAGCAGGAAGGTCGGGCCGTTATCCCGCAGCCATGCGTCGTTATGCTCGATCGGCAGGAAATCTACGCTGCTGTTGCCGGCGAAAAGCGTTTTTACCTCAACCAGATCGTCCGGATTGACGACAACCGTTACCGGCTCAAACTCCGCCATCGCTTCTATGATTTCGGCATAGGCCTTTTTTACGTTCGGGTAGTTGTCCGGATAAACCATGGAGTCCTGCACAGGCCAGGAAATAAAAGTGCGCTCATGCTTTGCCCATTCGGCGGGCATTCTATAGTTGAAATCTCTAGGATTCATTTTATCGGAATTCATCGTATCCTCCGTCATCGCAGCAAATTGGTGACGGGCGTTCGCCCGAAAATCACCTTACATATCATATAACAAAAGATCAGCTGCTACAATGGATAAGACTGCTGTAATCTCATCTGCTATAGTCTTTCAATCTAAACGTCAAATCATGCTCCGATTTCCCCAAGCTTTGCCGTTGCTTCCCGAACGAACCGAGCATGCTTCTCCCGCATTGCGGCTTCCATCCCCGCTTCCAGCCCCCAAGTGGACAGCTTCGACGCCGGACGAAGCGCCGCATACAAATCCCAGCATGGCAGCGCATCGTAGTTCAAGCCCCGCATCAACGACCGATACCGCTTCGTAAAAGCAGCCATCGCCTCTTCGCTATAGTTCCATAACAGCTCCAGACGGGCATTGCCGACGTCGGACAGCGGGTCGCCGCAAGCCGCATCCTCCCAATCGATGATCGCCGCCAGCCGGTCTTCCCGCCACAGCACATTCCCCGGCCAATAATCGCCATGTAAAATCGCATCCTCATTTTGGGGCATAGTCGGCCATGCCTTCACGAGCGTCTCCCGTATGAGCCCTTCGCTCAGCGAATCGTCGAGCTTCTCCGGCGGCGAGGCAAGCTTGTCAGCCGCTGCGCTATGCGCGCCCTGAAGAAACGACTTCGCCTGGCGAACCGTTTGGCTAGGGAGTGAATGTACACGCGCGAGCTCGTCCGCCAGCTGAAGCGCGCGGTCAACCGGGTCCGCAGGCTGCAGCTCCATCGATCCTTCCATATACTCCACGACAATATAGGGAGTCGAAAAAATTTCGCCCGAGTCATCCGCCAGATAAGGCTTCGCCACCGGCAGTCCATGGGCTGTCAGCAGCTTCAACAGCTCATATTCATGCCTGGCCACATCAGGCTCGCGCCGCAGATCGGCTTCGCCATGCCGACGCACAACCAGCTTCATCAATCCTCTGCCGCCTGCGTCTACTTCCATATACGCCGTCTGCGCCGACACGCCGCCTTGCAGCATCTTGCAGGAGAGCAGCCTGGCCGAAGGCTCAAGCCTGCGCGCAATCGCCTCATAAGGCGTTTTGTCAGAACGCTCTTCCATATCTTCAACTCCCTTCAGCCGTTCATTTTATTTGCTTCACGCTTTGTATTATACTTTTGATGAATCCCACTTTACAGGAGCTGAATTGCCCATGTCCATGAAAGAGGAATTAATTAAACGTTTTTTTACATACGTGAAGGTCGATACCCAATCGGATGAAAATAACCCGAACTGCCCGTCGACGCCGGGCCAGCTGGAGCTCGGACGCATGCTGGCCGAGGAATTGAAGGAAATCGGCATGACCGAAGTGAGTATCGACGAGAACGGTTACCTTTTCGCTACCTTACCGGCTAATACGGATAAGGACGTGCTGACGGTCGGATTTATGGCGCATCTGGATACCGCCACCGACATGACCGGCAAAAACGTTAATCCGCAAATCGTCGAGAACTACGATGGCGGCGATATCGTGCTGAACAAGGAGCAGAACATTATCCTGTCGCCTTCGGAATTTCCCGAGCTGGCTGGATATAAAGGCCAGACGCTTGTCACAACCGACGGCACAACGCTGCTCGGGGCCGACGATAAAGCCGGCATGACGGAAATTATGACCGCGATGGCGTACCTGATCAAGCATCCGGAGATTAAGCATGGCAAAATTCGCGTGGCCTTTACGCCGGACGAGGAAATCGGCCGCGGCGCGCACCGCTTCAACGTCGATGCCTTCGGCGCGACCTACGCGTATACAATGGACGGCGGGCCGCTCGGCGAGCTGCAGTACGAAAGCTTCAACGCAGCCGGCGTCCGCATCGCGATTCGCGGCAAAAACGTACATCCCGGCACCGCCAAAAACAAGATGGTCAATGCCGTAAAAATCGCGATGGAGCTGAACGGCAAGCTGCCGGCTCAAGAAGCGCCTGAGCATACCGAGGGCTACGAGGGCTTCTTCCATCTCCAGTCGCTTGAAGGCGACGTAGAAGGCGCGGAGCTGCGCTATCTGATCCGCGACCATGACCGCGAGAAATTTAACGCGCGGAAGGCGCTTATGACGAGCGTTGTGGAGGAGCTTCAGGCGAAGTACGGCGCAGACCGGATTACGCTGGAGATGAAGGATCAATATTACAACATGCGGGAGCGCATCGAGCCCGTCAAAGAAGTCGTGGACATCGCGCATGAGGCAATGGTTAACCTGGGCATCAAGCCGATTGTTGAGCCGATCCGCGGCGGCACGGACGGATCCCAGCTTTCGTATATGGGGCTGCCGACGCCGAATATTTTTACAGGCGGCATGAACTACCACGGCCGTTACGAATACGTCTCGGTCGATCATATGGAGCTCGCCGTCAAGACGATCGTCGAAATCGTCCGGCTTTACGAGGCGAAGGCGTAAAGAGGCTGATGGCGCTGGCCGAAACCGGAAGCCGAAGGCAGATGGCGATGGCAGATGGCTGAAGTTCGAAAGCCGGATGCCGAAACCGGAAACGAAACCGGAAGCCGTAAGGCGAAGGCCGAAAACCGGAAGCAGAAGGCAGATGGCGATGGCAGATGGCAGATGGCCGAAGGTCGAAAGCCGGATGCCGAAACTGGAAACCGAAACCGGAAGCCGTAAGGCGTAGGCCGAAAACCGGAGGCAGAAGGCAGATGGCATATTGCGATGGAAAAGGCGATGGCAGAAGGCGATGGCCGCAGGGCGAAAATCGAAACCGAAAGCCCTCCAGCCGAAATTCCTGCGAATATGCATCATTTTTTTCGAGCTATGGCTGTATCGCATGAAATTCATGCAAAAATACAGCAATTTACCCGCAAAATGACCACCTGATCGACCATTAAGGCCGAATTCCTGCAGATTTGCAGCATTTTGGTGCGGAACAGCGGGCAGACGCTTGATTTCCTGCAGATTTGCAGTATTTTGGCGCGGAACAGCGGGCTGACGCTTGATTTCCTGCAGATTTACAGCATTTTGGTGCGGAACAGCAGTCTGATGCTTGAATTCCTGCATATTTGCAGCATTTTGGCGCGGAACAGCGGGCTGACGCTTGATTTCCTGTATTTTTGCAGCATTTTGGCGCGGAACAGTGGTCTAACACCTTGATTCCTGCATTTTTGCAGCATTTTGGTCCGGAACAGCGGTCTAACACCTTGATTCCTGCATTTTTGCAGTATTTTGGCGCGGAACAGCGGTTTGACGCTTGATTTCCTGCAGATTTGCAGCATTTTGGTGCGGAACAGCGGTTTGACGCTTGATTTCCTGCATTTTTGCAGCATTTTGGCGCGGAACAGTGGTCTAACCCCTGGATTCCTGCAGATTTGCAGCATTTTGGTGCGGAACAGCGGTCTAACACCTGGATTCCTGCAGATTTGCAGCAATTTTTTCCAGAACACCGCTCCAACGCCTGGATTCCTGCAGATTTGCAGCAAATTTGGTCCAGAACACCGCTCCACACTTGGATTCCTGCGAATGTGCATCAATTTTTTCGAGCTGCGGCTGTTTCGCTTGAAATTCATGCAAAAATACAGCAATTTACCTGTAAAATGACCAACCGATCAGCTATTTAGGCGGAAATCCTGCATTTTTGCAGCATTTTGGTCCGGAACAGCGGTCTAACACCTGATTTCCTGCATTTTTGCAGCATTTTGGTGCGGAACAGAGGTTTGAAGCTTGCTTTCCTGCATTTTGCAGCATTTTGGCGCGAAACAAGCGAGCTGACGCTTGATTTCCTGCAGATTTGCAGCAATTTGGTCCAGAACACCGCTCCAACCCCTGGATTCCTGCAGATTTGCAGCAATTTTGCAATTTGACCGAGTGGTTGGTATTTCGCCGCAAGGTGAGGAGCTCAGCTGAATAGCTATTTGCAGCGGTTTTGACTTAAGCAGCGAGCAATACGTGCGACCCGCATCAAGAATAGCAAAGAAAAGCCGGCCCCACTCGTCCAAAATGACGATAAGGCCGGCCTTTATTTACTCCTTCTCCCGTGAAGCGAAAAACAGCGCCTCAAGCTCCTTCGCAGGGAGCGGCTTGCTGTAGTAATAGCCTTGAATCTTCTGGCAGTCGTTATCCATCAGGATATCGAGCTGCTCCTTCGTTTCGATCCCTTCCGCAATGACATCCATATTCAAATGCTTGGCCATCGATACGATGGTCGCGACGATCGCTTTATCGTTCGGATTTTCGGTTATATCCCGAATGAAGGAGCGGTCGATCTTCAGCTTCTGGACCGGCAGCAGCTTCAAGTAGCTGAGCGAGCTGTAGCCCGTTCCGAAATCATCCAGGCTCAGCCTTATGCCATATTCGCTAAGCTCGCTTAAGATGCTGTTCGACACGGCCGGATCCATCATCATGCTCTCGGTAATCTCAAGCTCGAGATATTGGGGCTCCAATCCCGTCTCTTCCAAAATCGAATGGATGTGCGCGCCTAAATTCGCTTGATGGAATTGCTGGGACGACAGGTTGACGGAGATCGGAATTCGCGGCCCTCCCGCCATATGCCATTCCTTCATTTGCCGGCATGCTTCGCGCAGCACCCAGGTGCCCAGCTCGTATATGATGCCGGTCTCCTCCGCAATTGGAATAAAGACGCCCGGGGAGATCACGCCTCGGGAGGGATGCTGCCAGCGCACGAGCGCTTCTACCCCGATCAGCTCGTTATTTGCCGCCCGCACCTGGGGCTGATAGTGCAAAAAAAACTCGTTCGCGGCCAGCGCCTTGCGCAAATGGGCTTCCAGCTCAATTCTATCCTGCAATTTGTTGTTCAAGTCGCTGGAGTAAAAGCGGTAGCCGTTCTTCCCGTTTTTCTTCACCTCGTACATCGCCGTATCCGCGTTTTTAAGCAGCTGAACCGCGTCGCTGCCGTCCCCCGGATACAAGGCGATACCAATACTTGCCGTGACATAAAAGTCATTATCTTTAAGCCGGTAAGGGTAACTAATGGCTCGAATAATTCGTTCGACCATCTTCGAAAGGTCGCGATAGCTGTACGCGCCGTCGCACAGCAGCGTAAATTCGTCCCCGCCCATCCGGGCGGCCGTAACGTTCATCCCCGCTATGCAGTCTTGAATACGCCTGCTCATCTCCTGCAAAAACTGGTCCCCGTACAGATGACCCAAGGAGTCGTTGATCATTTTAAACCGGTCGATATCGATGACCATCACGGCGAACCGTTCCGTCTTACTCTCGATCTTCTCCGTCAAAAGCTGGTTGAACATGCGCCGGTTCGGCAAGCCTGTCAGCTCATCATGGTAGGCTTGGTGGCGGATCATATTTTTGTAACGCTTCTCGTCCGTAATATCCCGCGCAATGATGTAGCTGCCGACAACGCGGCCGTCTACCACCACCGGCACATTAATCCCATGCAGCTCAACGCGTTCCCCGTTCCGGCGCACAATGGCCGTCTCGTAGTTTTGCAGCTCCCCGCTAAAGGAGCGCTGCAAGCTTTCTCTCGTATGTTCCTGCTCTTCTTCCGCGATATAATGCAAGATCTCGTCAATCGACCGGTTGAGCGGCAAATCGCCGTTTAAACCGAGCAGCTCGGCCATCGCCGGATTAAAGCCCGTAATCCGGTACTCCAGATCCACGGCAATAATGCCGTCCTGGTTATTGTCGAACAACGATTTATACCAGGTAAATCCGGCCTGGATTTCCGACTCCTTGCTCGCGAACCGGTTCGATATAAAAATGCCGAGAATCGATAGCCCCAGCGTCAGCAGCGTGCCGCACGCGATGAAGTAAGCAAGCCGTTTCTGATCGAGGATAATGCCGGCCGTCGAGTTGAACTTGTCGCCCAAATAGAACTCGGCTGCGAACATGCCCGTATAATGCATCCCGACAACGGCCGCGCCCATAATAAAACCGCTGGCCAGCTTCTTCCACATTTTCCCGCTGTCCTTTCCCTTACGGAAATAGAAGGACAACCAGAATGCGGTTATAGCGGCCCCAATCGCAATCACAACCGATAAAGCCACATAATAAGGGTCGTAGGAAATGTTGATCTGCATAGCCTCCATGCCCCAGTAGTGCATGGCGACAATACCGGCCGCAAGCAGCAATCCTCCGCCTAACAGATGGCGAACCTCCAAGCGCTCCCGCCCTACGACGATCAATGACAAAAAGGAGCCCGCTAGAATAGCGATGTACGACTCTACGACCGTAATCAAGTCATATGCGACCGGAACATGAAGCGAAAAAGCCAGCATGCCGATAAAATGCATCGACCATACGCCCATGGCCATACCGGCAGCGCCGAACAACAGCCACAGCCATCGGAAACGCCCGACGGACGTGCTGATTCTCCCCACCAAATCCAGTACCGTATAAGAAGCGACAACCGCAACCAAGTAAGAAAAAACGACTAAAGCAATATCGTAATTACCATGCACGTGGTCCATGCAAATCCCCATTTCAAATGATGTTAATCATGATGTACGCTCAAAGTCCGTTCGCACGTTCGACTACATTCGACATGATTAGACACTAACCTATATTATTTTTTCGGTAAAAGAATGCCGGTTTTGAAGAGTCTTAGCAAAACAAAAACCGCAGATCTGATTATTTCATCAGACTGCGGTCTTTTGGCATAAGGGACTGGCCCCCGGCCTTCATGCTTCTTCCATTTCACCAACCGATAAAGCGTTATACTTCAGCATCATTTGACTAACCCACTCCGCCCTCTCGCTTTCGCACTGAACGAGCACCGTTATTTCAGGCTGGGCGTTCGAACGTTTTCGCCTCACCCTCCCGATCATGCTCCTCTGCCTGCGGCCCATCACCGTTCTTGCAATCAGAAACGCCGCAAGCATTCCGCCGAATGAGAAAATCACTCCCCACATCAGCGGTCCCAGCTCCAGAGTGAATCCTACGCTTGTGCCGACAACGCCAAGCGCGGTAGCGCATGCGATGCCGATTTCGAATGCCTTTTCGTTCACGGTGCCGGTTTTTGCGGATACGGAAGCTTGAGTCATTTCACGACCGTGCATCGGGACCACCGCAATATGTTCCGCAGGGACGCCATGATGCTCCAGAACGGAAAGCGCCAGCTCCAATTCGGTGTTTTGAATAAAGGTTCCGATCACGACCATTCGCTCACCCCGTTTTTGAAAAAAGCTTCAGAGTAGGGCGGCCGTACCGCTCGCGGAAATATTGAACTTGCTCGATGCGGAACAGGCGGTTGTGCTCGAGGGACGTTATAAAGGCATGATAGATTGAACCGCCAATCACGGATGGCATAAATAGGAGCCAATGAGGTCGCAGCAGCTGCGTGGAATACGCGATGTTCCCATAGACAAGCTCCAGTGCAGCGATATAAAAGTTGGATAAGCTAATATAAATAAACCACCACGTCATCGCATACGCGGCCAGACCGATTCGATGGTTGTACATCTGTCCCATTCCGGGGAAGCCGAATGAAAAGATGGCGGCCTTCAGCGGACTTTTTTTCTCCAAATAATGAATCTCCGATTTCCCGATAAAAAAAGGGCTGATCCGCGTATTTTCCAGCTCGGCAAGCTGAACGAGTTTATTATTTTGCAGAGCGGAGCGGTAGCTGTCCCACATGGCCAGCAAATAAACAAGCATATAACCGTAAGCCCACCTAGGATCTACAATTTCCGCCGCCAATCTGAAATTGCCGGAGCACGAGTAGACTAATGCCTCGTTCACTCTCGCCAGCGTATTCATGAGCACTTCCGCCAGCGTAAGAAAGGTCGCCCTTAAATATTGGCCTAGCAAATAATGTCCAAAACCGGGAAAAGCCGCAGACCACCAAGCAACCATAAAAGGGTTTCGCCATTCGATATACGTGACGCCGGATGAGCTAATTTTAGATTTTAATCTGCGTGGTTGCCCGGCTGCCGTTCCCGTCATCGCGAATCTCCCCTTATTTTTCGATGTACGCTTCTATGTTTCCTAATATTTGGGATTTTATGCAACAAAAAACCAGGCAAACTTTCTTGCCTGGTTTTGATATCGCGGCTCTCTATTAACGTCCTTCGCGCACCGGCTTCATAAAGCTGTCGATCGAGCTTCCCGTCACATAAATATCCGGCTGGATTCGCGTCGAGGCAATATTCGTCTGCTTCACATTCCAATAGAAGTTAACGACGAACACCATCATTTTGGCGGATCTGTCCTCGAAAACGACTTGGCCGACTCCTTTGCCGTAAGTGTCCCGTCCGATAATGGTCACATTCGGCAAATACGTCTTCAACCCAAGCGTGACAAGCTCCGCCGCGCTGGCCGTACCCTCGTCGACGAGAACATAGATCTTTTTAAAGGCTAGACTCGATGAATCGGAATAGTAGCTTTCGGTCGACCCGTCCCGATAAATCATGGTGCTTGTCACGTAGTCAGGAAGCAGCGCATCCAGCATACGGTTGGCGCTGTCGGATAACCCGCCTGCATTCCCGCGGAGATCAAGCACCAACGTTTTTCTCTCCGGATTTTTCACGCTGTCGAGGATTTCAATAAAGCGGTTATCCGTTGTCGCATCGAACGTCGAGACGGATAAATACAGCAGATCGCCTTCTTCCCGGAACGTTACGCTTTCTCCCCCGGATAATGAGGACAACTGGTCATACTCTTCCCCATAAATGACGAAGGTAAAGGGATCATCCTGCTTTTTGGCCCGCTCCACAGCTTCCGCAATCTCTTGCGGGGACGCCGCTTCAGTCAAACTGGCGAAGGCTTTCTCCCACTCTGAAGAGGTTTCCTGATATAAATATTGATCCCGGAAAAACGCCTCCACCCGCTTGCTGAGCGGCCGCTTGCGCTCCTTAAGCTCCTGCTCGACATACAGGGCGGTCGCTTCGCTGTCGTAAAGCTCCAGGCTGGCCGAAGCAAATTCAGCTGCCTCCTCGTCATTGCCTGTCAGGAGGTGAGCATAAGCCAGCTGGGCAAGCGAAGCATAATCGTCAGGGTTAATGGCGACCGCTTCCTCGAACGAAATGACCGCGCTCTCGTAGTCTCCTTTCTCCAGCTGGCAAAGCCCTGTATACCATGCGATATTTCCGCTGTAGCTCATCTTATTCCGCATGCTTGCGCCGCTCGCCGCGCATCGGTCGATCCGGTTCCCATAGTAAAGCGCCTCGAGCGCCGCCGTCGCATAGATCTCGTTATAGGGCTCCCATTCGGCAGCAAGGCCGTAATAATGCGCGGCTTCCGCGTACTGCGTTTGGTCCAAATACATATCGCCCATCGCCTCAGCCAGCTCCGCATGATCCGGATTCGAGCGCGCGGCTTGATGATAAGCTTCTTCGGCAGCGGCATAATCCTGCATCGCCGCATAGCTGCGAATGAGCCATACCGCGCTGCCCGACTCCGACGGATGCGATGCAAGCCTGCTTTTGAAATAGGCAACCGCTTCCCCGTAATACCCGGAATCGTAATACAGCCTTCCCGGCAGCTCCTGCGCTTCCGTCAAGCCGGGAAAAGCTTCAGCCGCTTGAAGGGCGAAAGCCTCGGCCTCCTCGAATTCGCCCGCATGCTCAAGCGCAATGGATTTCAGCCGGTAAGCGTCGAATCGGTCCGGATAATCGCCCAGCCATTTCTCCGCGAAAGCCAGCGCATCCTCCTCCTGTTCCCGTCCCAGAAACGAATAGAGGAGCATTTCCGCCGCATCGTAGTCGCTGGAGTCAATCGAGAGGCAGCGGTTGAACATGTCGGCCGCGCCGCTATAATAACCTTTGTCGTAGTAAATGAGGCCTTTTCCGTAAAGGGCGTTTAAGCTGTCCTCATTCTCTTCGAGCGCGAGGTCATAATAATCGACCGCCTCGTCGTAGCGGTTCAAGCCGTACAACGCATTGCCCTTATTTATATATTCGATCTCGGTATTCGGCAGAAGCAGCAGCGCCCTGTCGATCCAGTACAAGCTCTCTTCATAATCGCCAAGCTCATTATACGCCCAGCTCATATTGTTGAACGGCGAGTCGAACAGCTCCTTGGACCGCACCTCATCCTCAAGCGTTTCATACTCGGGATGCACCTCGTAGACGAACTTTACGGCCTCCCAAAGCCAGCCTATGCCTTCATCGTATTTCCCTTCTTCAATTAAATCGTACCCCGTCTGGTTATGCTTTTCGATCGCGCGCACGACTTCCGGCGGCCCGTCCGCAGGCTCGGCCAATCCTTCGCGGAAGCCTCTTGCAAAATCGCTGCAGGCTGCAGCGACGGCCGCAAGCGCAAGTATAGCCGCCAGCTTAACGGCAGCGGTTAATAAACGGTTCAATCGCTTCCCTCTTCTCTTCCGGCAATAAACGGTATTCCCTATTGTATTCGGAACTGCGCTGACGCTTTCCTGCTAGGCGAGGTAGCGGGCTGCCATAGCCTCCGCCTTTCTTTGCATGCGCGCAACGGCTTCAGCAGGAGCTTCAATGACCGCATCTTCACCGAGGGCCCAGAGCAAATCGACATAGAAAGGAAGCTCATCCCGCGCGATCGGCACAACCGCGTTGCCGCCCCCGTCTTCCCCTCTCTGCAAATACGCGGAGAATCGGGAGTTGGACTCCAGCTGCCATAATCCTTTGGCGGTAAGCGCCACGCGGAGCACGGTCTGCTCCCTTTGGCTGCTGTCCGGCTTGTCGCGGAGCGTGAGCTCCGCGATGTCTTCCCGATAAGGAATATCGGGATTGATTACCGCCGATTCGATACGATCGGCCCGAAACTGTCTGACCTCCTCCCGCAGGAGGCAATAGGCCGGACAATACCAATAACCGGTGCTGGCGTATAGGCTGAAGGGCATAATGTCCCGCTCCGTCCGGCCATCGCTCCCGCGGTATACAATCGTAACGGCGCGCTTTTCGATAACGGCCTGAAGCAGCGTACGCAGCACATCCTCCGACATCGGACGGAACGGGCTCCACAGCATCACCTTCTCCTTCATCGCGTCGATTTTCTCCCGCGCGTCGGCCGGCAAATAATGATAGAACTTATGAAGTGCGCCGTCCGCATCCTTTCCGAACGGATGAGACCCGAAGAACTGCAAAGAATGGCAGGCGAAAAACAAAGCGGCGGCTTCGCTCTCCGTGAAGCTGATCGGCGGAAGCAGCCTTTCCCGCAGCAGCTTATAGCCCCCACCCCTTCCCTGCACCGAATAAATCGGGATGCCCAGCTCGCTTAGCTCTTGCAAATCTCTTGTAATCGTGCGGGTCGATAAGCCAAATTCATCCGCTAACTCCTTCACGGTAAACGAACGCCGGGCGTTAATCATCATGATCAATTGGATAAGCCTCTGCGATTTCTGCATTTTTTTCACTCCTCCGCTTTTTTCTTAGTATCGCATTTAAATAAGACATGATCTGTCTTATTTTTGTCCTATGATTAGCGTACATGAAATGAAGCACGAGAAAAAGTACTGGAGGATGATGAATGTGACAACTTATAATAAACGGCAAGAAGAAATCGGGGCGGTATTCCTGCATGGCGTCGGACTGCGCGGTAGCGTATGGAGCGAGACGGCGGAGCGGCTGGGCATACCTTGTCTGCTCGCCGATTTCCCTCGCCGCGATGAAGCAGAGGATACGAGAGCGGACCTGGCGCTGGAAGATTATATCTCCGCCATTCAGCGGCAGATCGAGGAGTGGGGATGTGAGCGGTTCATCCTTGTCGCCCATTCGATCTCCGGCATCCTCGCGATGGAGCTTGCGCAACGCTTCCAAGGGCGCGTCGCCGGTCTCGTCGCGGTGGGCGCGGTTATTTCAAGAAACGGCGGCTCCTTCTTATCGTCGCTGCCGGCCCCGAACCGCTGGATCCTTGGCGCGATTCTTCGTCTAGCAGGAACCAAGCCGCCGGAATCGGCCCTTCGCAAGGGGCTTTGCAGCGATCTGCCGCCCGAGCAGGCGGACAGAGTCGTCAGGGACTTTCTCCCGGAATCGAAGCGCCTTTATACCGAGCGGATTCGCGCGTCCGCTCCCGCCGGCATCCCTAAGATGTATGTCAAACTGACGGAGGATAAAGAGATTACTCCGTCTCTGCAGAATCGGATGATTGCCGCTCTTGAGCCGGAGTATATCGAGGAGCTTCCGTCAGGCCATCTGCCCATGCTGAGCGAGCCTGAGGGTCTTAGCCAAGCCTTAAGTCGCATGCTTTCTCTTGTTGATTAAACCAGCAAAGATTTGCCTCTATACGAAGCCGAGGAAACTGCCGATGATTTATTAAGCAAGCTGTTTCATCAACCCTCAATATGATGACATCATAGAATCGGCTCGGAGGTTAGTGTATACATGAATCAAATAAAGGAGACCCGGCTCCACCGTTTGCTCGAGAAGTGCGGATACGGATCGCACTCGCATCTGTATTTTTTAGGCGACAAGGAATGGTTCTGGGACTCGAAACGCGAATCGCTCATTGCCTACCGTTCGGTCGGCAACAGCAGAATCGCGCTTGGCGATCCGATCGGCAGCAAGCACGCCAAAAAACGAGCGGCGATGCAGTTCGTTGCGGCTTGCAGGAGCAAGCGATGTTTGCCGGTCTTCTATCAGACGAAGGCGGACATGCTCCACGTCTACAGAGAGCTCGGCTTGCGGGCGGCCAAGATCGGTGAAGAGGCGGCGATTGGTCTGCGGGGCTTTAGTCTAAGCGGCAAGGCCTGGCTGAAGCAGCGCAACCGGCTGAGCAAGTTTCGCAAGTGCGGTTATTCGTTCCAGATGCTGAAGCCGCCCTATTCCGTTCAGACGCTTGACCGTTTGGAAGCCATTTCGAATGAATGGCTGCAAGACCGGAAAGAAAAAAGCTTCTCCGTCGGCGCGTTCAGCCGCGGCTATGTCGGCCGGTTTCCAGTTGCAGTAATGACCGGTCCGGACGGCGGGATCGAAGCTTTTCTAACCGTAGCCGGAGCCTCCAATGAACCGTCTGACGACTCGCAGCTGACCGTTGATCTTATGCGGTACTCGCATTCCTGTCCGCAGGGCACCATGGACTACCTTATCCTATCGCTCTGCTTATGGGCTCAGGAGCAAGGCTATGGACGCTGCAGCCTTGGAATGGCGCCGCTGGCCAATATCAACGACATGCTGGCCGCGAGACTGCTGTACAAGTATGGGAGCCGTCTCTATAACTTCAAAGGTCTTTACGAGTTCAAAAACAAGTTCGCTCCGCAATGGGAAGACATCTACCTCGTCTATCCGCCGGCAACCTTCTCGTTAACGGCTGCGCTATTGACCTATATCGTCCATTCCCCCGTACAAGCGCCAGCGAGCCGGCAATACTTGTCGGCATCCGAATAACATTAAAAAACCGTCTATATAAGCCAGTACGAAATGGACCTGCTGCGGCGCAAAACCGCTTGCAGGTCTTTTCTGTTATACTACATGTGGCAATGACCGATACTAACGAATAACATCGCTAATCCACTTACAATAATTGATTTACATTATTATTTATAGTAGAATTGAGATAAGAAAAAGGAGGCTACGGCATGATCGAACTTGGAATCAGCACATTTCTGGAAACAACCTCGCATCCGAAGACGGGTGCGGCAGTGAGTCATGCGGAACGGCTCCGCAACGCGGTCGAGGAGATTGTCTTGGCGGATCAGGTCGGGCTCGATGTATACGGCATCGGCGAGCATCACCGCGCGGACTATGCGGCGAGCGCGCCGGCGGTCGTGCTTGCGGCCGCGGCTTCCCGCACAAGCCGAATCAGGCTGAGCAGCGCCGTTACCGTCTTATCTTCGGATGATCCCGTCCGCGTCTATCAGGCGTTCTCGACCGTGGACGCGCTGTCGAACGGTCGGGCGGAAATTATGGCAGGGCGCGGCTCGTTCATCGAATCGTTCCCGCTCTTCGGCCAAAGCCTCGATGACTACGAGGAATTGTTCGAGGAGAAGCTGGAGCTGCTGCTAGCCATCCGCGAATCGGAGAAGGTGACATGGCGCGGCGGTCACCGCCCGGCGATCGATAACCGGGGCGTCTATCCGCGTTCGGTGCAGGAGCCGCTGCCGGTATGGATCGCAAGCGGAGGCAGCCCGGAATCGGCCGTTCGCGCCGGTACGCTGGGACTGCCGATCGTATTCGCCATTATCGGCGGTATGCCGGAGCGGTTCGCTCCGCTTGTGAACCTGTACAAGCAGGCTGCCGCGAAAGCCGGACACGATCCGAGCAAGCTGCAAATCGCGACGCATTCGCACGGCTTTATCGCGGATACGACGGAGGCGGCGGCCGACCTGTTCTTCCCGTACAATCAGGCGCAGATGAATACTATCGGCAGAGAACGCAGATGGCCGCATTACGACCGTGACGCGTTCGACTCCGCGCGCAGCCTGCGCGGCGCCCTCTATGTCGGCGACCCTGAATATGTAGCGGAGAAGATCGTCCTCCTCTACAAAAACTTAGGGATTACCCGATTCTTCCATCATGTCGATATCGGCTCCATGCCGCACCGCGACGTGCTGCGCTCCATCGAGCTGCTCGGCACCAAGGTCGCGCCGATCGTGCGCAAGGAGCTGGAGAAGATGGAAGGCAAGGCTTAACTCGAAAGCCCATCTAAGAACAAGCCGAGACGTTAACCCCGTCCCGGCTTGTTTTATTTGCACCTTTTCGAAACGCCCTCACGAGCATTCGAATCCGACCTCCCGTATGCGCAGCAAGCCCACATACTGTTCGACTGACCTTGCAAAGCGATACATGCATGGAAGCGCTAAAAAATGCTATGATAAACGTTGTGCAACAAATATCCAACAATCAGACTAAATGGAGGCTGTAAACAATGAGTGTACATATAGAAGCAAAGGCCGGCGAAATCGCGGAAACTGTACTGCTGCCGGGCGACCCGCTGCGCGCCAAATACATCGCGGAGACGTTCCTGGAGAACGCCGTCTGCTATAACCAAGTTCGCGGCATGCTGGGCTACACCGGCACCTACAAAGGGCATCGCATTTCCGTCCAAGGCACAGGTATGGGCATGCCTTCCGCGGCTATTTATATCCACGAGCTCATTAACGATTACGGCGCCAAAACCCTCGTTCGCGTCGGCACCTGCGGCGCGATCCAACGGGACGTGAAGGTTCGCGACGTGATTATCGCGCAAGCCGCCGCCACGAACTCGGCCATTATCCGCAACCGGTTCCCCGGTTACGATTTCCCGCAAATCGGCGATTTTGAATTGATGATGAAAGCTTACAACAGCGGACTTAAGAAGGGGCTTCAGCTGCGCGTCGGCAACGTGCTGTCTTCCGACATGTTCTACTCCGGCGACCAGGAGATGACGGCGTCGCTGGGCGCGCACGGCGTACTCGCGATTGAGATGGAGGCAGCGGTGCTGTATTATTTGGCCAGCAAGTTCGGGGTGAAGGGGCTGTGCGTACTGACGGTAAGCGACCATATCCTGACCGGCGAAGAGACGACGGCGCTGGAGCGGCAGACAACCTTCAACGATATGATCGAGGTTGCGCTTGAAGCGGTGACGGTTTAATACCGAGCGAAAAGCTCCCTGAAGGCTTACGCCGTCAGGGAGCTTTTGGGTTGGGTCTATTTTTTTAGGCCTGCTTAAATTTTCGTTACCGGATTGTAGGTGAAATCCCTGACCATCCTCAGCACTTTAAATAACCGTATGCCTTTCGGTTTAGGCATCCGCACCCTAAATTCCATATAAGGGGATAAGTTTATTAATTCCGTATCCTCGTCATACTGCTCTTTAATTAATCGAATATAGTCGCCGACCGTGGCTTGTTTGCCTTTCTCTACAAGAAGCGGCAATTGCTCGTTTTTCACTTGGTAATACCCGATCACTTCAATCGTAACAAAATATCGGTCTTTGGATACCAGGCCGGTTTCCTTTTTCAGCATATCTTTATCCACTGCGTTCATTCCCCTTCGTGCGTGACTGCAGGCATATTCTCGCTGCGCGTTTCTCTTTGAAGTCTTACCCTTACAGTGCCCTTTTTCCAGCAGAGGAATGCACTTGTTTAAGCTTTCGCCGTGTTCCCTTTTTATGCGGATCCCGTGCACAAAAAAAAGCTGTCCGCGTACGCCTGACGGCAACGTTCCGGACAGCCTTTCAGTTAAACCTTGATCTCCAGAAGCTCGTATTCGATAATGCCCATCGGAGCGTTAACTTGAATTTTATCGCCGACTCTTTTGCCCATCAGCTCTTTACCGAGCGGACTTTCGTACGAGATTTTATTATCCGCGACATCCGCCTCGGTCGGTCCGACAACGCGGTATTCGATCTTCTCGTTAAATTCAACATCGTTCAACGTGACCAGCGAACCGACGCCTACCTTATCAGCAGCTATACTGCCCGTATCCACAACCCGCGCAATCTTCAGCATTCTCTCCAGCTGCAAAATTCTAGTCTCCAAATGCGCCTGATCATCCTTAGCCGAATGATATTCGCTGTTCTCCCTCAAATCACCGTAGCTGATCGCGACCTTGAGCCGCTCCGACAATTCCTTCCGCTTTACGGTTTTGAGCTCTTGAAGCTCCGCTTCGATCTTCGCCAGACCTTCCGGCGTTAAGACCAACTCTTCATTTGCCACGACGTAACTCCCCTTTCACTTTCACTTTACCATTGTACCCTAAAAACCCGGTAAATTACATGCTGCTTCCGCACCGCGCCCGTTTAAATCTTTTTCACAAACTCCGATTTCAGCTGCATCGCACCAAAGCCGTCGATTTTGCAATCGATATCGTGATCGCCTTCGATCAGGCGGATATTTTTCACCTTTGTGCCGATCTTGATGACGGACGAGCTCCCCTTCACCTTCAAATCTTTGATAACGCTGACCGCGTCGCCATCGTTCAAGATGTTGCCATTGGCATCCCGAACGACACGCTTCTCCTCTGCGCTTTCTAGCTCGGCTCCGGCCGGCCATTCATGCGCGCATTCCGGGCAAACATACATATTGCCATCCTCATAGGTGTATTCAGAACCGCATTCCGGGCAGTTTGGCAAAGTGGACATCTTCGCATTCTCCATCTCTTTTTTTCTTTCCAGTATAACGGAATCGGGCGGGAAGATACAGCGATGTAGTTGGAGAAGAGCAGCGCGCGAAGGCTTCGTTATGTAATGTCGCCGGCGTAGCAGGATACTGCTTTCTTATTCTAAAATGATTATAAAATGTCACATTCTGGAGCGCCCGATTGTCATATACGGTTAACTAAGCTAAAAGGAGGCGAGGCATTGGAGGCAGCCGAAACGAATTTACCTTTGGCGGAACTTATACTTCCGTATCATCAGCCCATCTTTAAGTATTGCTATCACATGCTCAGGCACAAGCAAGACGCCGAGGACGCCGCGCAGGAGGTATTCGTCAAGGCGATGCGGCATGGTCGTCCGCAATCCATTGACATGTATTACGAGAACGCCGGGGACCCTATCCAGCCGCGTATCGCCTTGTATATCTCGGAGGCTACAGGTTTTTCCTCGACGAGCAGAATGGCTCCGAAGACGGAGGTCATTCAGGCGGCTCAATCGGAGGTTCTATATGAAGAAGAGCATATGCATGTAACGCTTGTCGTCCCGCATCATAACAACAATCTGCAATATACAATTGCCGGAAACAGCTTCACGTCCAAAGAAGACCTCCTTCGCATCGCCGAAGGAATCCTCGCCGCTTCGGAGCCGCAAGCGTCAACGTCGCAATAAAACAACTATAATTCTTCATTACATTTTCTTCCGGCGCGCGAATGGATTACAATGGATTCAGGCAATCTTAAAATTTATCCATTCCCATGAAAGCGGGTGTAGAGACGTGAAGTTTAGCGAATATACGTATGAGCGTCCGAATGTAAAAGAGTTTGAAAGCAAGTTCAAAGCACTGCTTAGCACGTTCGAGTCGGCGGGGAGCTACGAGGAGCAGGATGCGGCGATGACCGGTCTGAACAAGCTGCGCAGCGAGTGGGGCACGATGGAGACGATTGCGAGCATCCGCCACTCTATCGACACCAATGACGAATTTTATAAAGCGGAGCAGGATTTCTTCGACGAGAACGGACCGGTCGTGCAGGAATACATAAACGACTACTACCGCGCGCTCGTCCATTCGAAGTTCCGCGGACAGCTGGAGCAGAAATGGGGCCGTCAGCTGTTCCAGCTCGCCGAGCTGTCGCTGAAGACGTTCAGCCCCGAGGTCATTGAAGATCTCCAGCAGGAGAACAAGCTGACGACCGCCTACTCGAAGCTGATCGCCTCCGCGAAAATCCCATTCGAAGGCGAAGAGCGAACATTGGCTCAGCTGGCTCCGTTCCAGCAGTCCACCGACCGCGACATGCGCAAGCGCGCAGCCGAGGCATCCTCCGGCTTTATGGCGGAGCATGAGGCCGAGTTCGACCGCTTATACGACGAGCTCGTTAAGACCCGGACGCGCATTGCGAAGAAGCTGGGCTTCGAAAGCTACGTTGAGCTGGGCTACGCCCGCATGCAGCGTACCGATTATAACGCGGAGATGGTGGCGCGCTTCCGCGAGCAAGTGCTTCAGCACATTGTGCCGGCTGCTACAAAGCTGAAAAAGCGGCAGCAGGCTCGTATCGGCGTCGATGAGCTTCTCTACTACGACGAGAACCTCGCCTTCCTCACCGGCAATGCGACACCGAAGGGCGATCCCGACTGGATCGTCGCGAACGGGAAGAAGATGTACGCCGAGCTGTCGCCGGAGACGGACGCTTTCTTCCAGTTCATGCAGGATAACGAGCTGATGGATCTCGTCGCGAAGAAGGGCAAGCAAAGCGGCGGGTACTGCACGTACATCAGCGAACACCAAGCGCCGTATATTTTCTCCAATTTCAACGGCACTTCGGGAGATATCGATGTCCTGACGCATGAAGCAGGCCATGCCTTCCAGGTGTACGAAAGCAGAAGCTACGCGGTGCCGGAATACGCCTTCCCCACTTACGAGGCATGCGAGATCCATTCGATGAGCATGGAGTTTTTCACTTGGCCGTGGATGGACCTGTTCTTCAAGGAGGATGCCGACAAATACCGGTTCGACCATCTCGCCAGCGCGCTCATCTTCATCCCTTACGGCGTCACCGTCGACGAATTCCAGCATTACGTCTACGCCAACCCGGACGCGACGCCGGCCGAGCGGAAGCAGGCATGGCGCGAGATCGAGAAAAAGTACTTGCCGCACCGCAACTATGCGGACAACGCGTATTTGGAGCAAGGCGGGTTTTGGCATAAGCAGGGTCACATTTTCAACTCGCCGTTCTATTACATCGACTATACCCTGGCGCAAATTTGCGCGTTTCAGTTCTGGAAGAAGATGCATGAGGACCGCGACTCCGCTTGGAAGGCTTACGTCGATCTTTGCCGCCTAGGCGGAAGCCGGTCCTTCACTGAGCTGGTCGACGCCGCAGGCTTGATCTCCCCGTTCGAGGATGGCTGCGTCACTTCGGTAATCGGAACGATCGAGAGCTGGCTGGACAGCGTGGACGATACGAAGCTCTAAAAACAGAAAGCCTCTTCTCCATGCGGAGCAAGAGGCTTTCCTTCTGTTTCCGGTCAGGCAATGGATGCGCAAAAGCTTGTCAGCCTCGTGTTAAATATTCTTTCCTATCATCTAGCAACCTCCCTTTTTTTATATCTTGTCAGCGGAACGGGTTTCTCCTATACTAGTAGCTGTCGCCCAATGTCAGATTTTGCAGAATTGACACATTTGAGCGTAAATTCAATTTCACGGGGAAGCCCTGAAATATACTAGACAACAGGAAGGTGCACTATGATTAAAGAAAGAAATATCGCGCTAGCCATCATCCTATCCTTGATCACTTGCGGTATTTACGGGATTTACTGGTTTATCGTCATGACGAATGAAGTAGGTACGCTTTCACGGGACGACTCGTTCACCGGCGGCAAGCATTTCCTTCTGACCATCGTAACTTGCGGCATTTGGAGCTTCATTTGGTCTTACCAAGTGGGCAAGCATGTTGCGGAAGCGCAGCGCCAGCGCGGAATGATTGTTTCCGACAATTCCGTTCTGTATCTCATTCTTACGTTCTTCGGTCTTGGCATCGTAACGTATGCTTTGGTGCAATCGGATGTTAATAAAATGGCTAAAATGGTTTAAGGCGATCGCCAATAGAAACCCCAAACTTGTTTGGGGTTTCTTCATTGGCGCCGGCGCGCTTCTGTACTTGAAGGTGTGGCTGCCGCTGACTCGAATCGGAATCCCATGCGTTTTCCACGAGGTGACCGGCCTATATTGTCCGGGCTGCGGCATGACGAGGGCTGCGCTTGCCTTGCTGGAGCTCGATTTCGGGCAAGCCTTCCGCTACAATCTGCTTATCTTTTTTCTTGTTCCTCTTTACGCGGTATACGTGCTGGCCCATAGGAAACAATGGCGCCGAACAGGCCGGTTCATCATGGCCATCATGCTCGCCGCGACAATTCTCTTCGGAGTGCTCCGGAACTTTCCGGCTTTTCATTGGCTTGCCCCAAGCGACATATAGAAAGACCGATAAGCCTCAGGCGTATCGGTCTTTTTCGCTCGATTTAATCCGGGTAATCCCCAGCGCTTGATGCTCCCATAACAATTGCTGAACCGTCCGTCCCATTTCCTCTTCGCATCTGACCATAAGCACGATTTCGGAGGTCATTTTTTTGACTCCCGTCAAATTTTTCCTGACCAGGAACAGCTTTAAGAGAAAGCCTGAGCCCATGCCGAATACAGCGCCGATGATTCCCCAAATAATCGGTCCCCACGCCAGAACGTAGCCGTAAATCGCGCCCAGCAGCATAAAGACGGTCCCTAATATCGCCGCAAGGTCCAGCATGCTGAAGCCATCCGCGCTGTGAATCGTGTCGAATAGCTGCCTCGGCTCTACTCGTTTGTCCAGGGGGGCAGCGAAAATATTAGCTCGCGGGATATCCCGCTGCTCAAGCGCGGTAATCGCGAGCTCTATGAAAACCGAATTCTCGAAAGTCGCGATAATCAATGCCATATCGTCACCTCGGTCCGCTATACCGGAAATTCAAAATCGGGGCTCTGGTAATGGGTGCGCAAATATTTGGACAGTTCCTTTTCGAACAAAATATTATAGTCGACGGAGGAAGCGTAGGCGTCGTATAGGATAAAAAAGTAGATGGACGGCAAATACATCACCCATTGCATATCCATGACTTGCTTAGCCTGAACGAAATCGCCGACCATGGAGAACATGATGCCTCTGGGAATGTGAGCGCAATAGAGGACCGCAACCGTATAGCCGAATATAAAAAAGCCGGTAATGACTTTGTGGACATACAGATGCCCGAGTCCCGGAACAAGCATCGACCACACCATGGCTACCCAAGGCTTGCGTTTGTCCAAAAAATTAATATCCCATGTGCCGATTTTGAAAGCGGCGATTGGCGCGTCCTCCCGATCCGCCAGTAGATACTGCTTATTGAAATCGACCGTTGTGCGGTAGCTGTCCCAAATCCCGAGCATGTAAATGCCGACATACAGGATCAGCCATCGCTCTTCGATGACTTGCTTCGCCATTTCGAAATCGCCGATTAACGAATACATAATGCCCAGATTGACATTCGACATGTTATTGATGAACAGCTCCCAGCCGATCAAGATAAAAGCCGGCGCGTAGCGATGCTGCATAAGATGTCCAAATCCGGGGTAAGCAAAGGAAAAAAACGCGACAACCCATGGGTTGCGAAGACTGATCTGGCCGATGGAAAATTGAGAAATCTCAGCTCTGGTGCGACGCGGAGAATGGTTATGAATCATGGCATATTCCTTCTTGAAGTGATGGAAAGCTTTTTGTATGTTTTCCAAATAAAAGGAATTTATGCTCATGAAGCGGATAGGTGCATTAAATGTCCTGTCAGCGAGCTTTGAATTTATAACCGAAGCCCCGGACAGTCTCAATATACCTCGGGGCTGCGGGGTTCTCCTCGATTTTTTTCCGAAGATTGCGAATATGGACCATGACAGTGCGGATGTCGCTATGTTTGTCCCAGCCCCACACCTGTTCATACAGTTGGTCGACATGGAACACCTGCTCCGGATGCGACGCGAACAGCAGAAGAAGCTGCAGCTCCTTGGCAAACAAGTGAATCGCTTGTCCGTTCACGCGCACTTGACAGGCCGCATGATCGATTTCCAGCCGGTCGTCCTTCCAAAGCAGCGTTTCGGAGGCGGCCGGCGCTTCGTATCTTTTCCGCCTTCTCAGCACCGACTTAATGCGCGCAATGACAACACTGGGCTCAAACGGCTTCGTAATATAATCGTCCGCCCCAAGCTCAAGCCCGCCTACGATGTCCGCCGCTTCTTTTTTACAGCTCATCATAATGATCGGCAGGTCCGATTGCTCGCGGATGCGCGCCGTCAGCTTCGTTCCTTCCATATCGGGAAGCACGATGTCCGTCAGCAGGAGATCCATCCCGCCCTGCTCGCACAACCGCAAAGCATCCAGCCCGTTAACGGCAGTGATAACGGAATAGCCGTGTTTGCGCAAATAGGCGGTCAATATTTCCATAATATCCTCATCATCTTCCACAACCATTACCGTTTCCGCCATAACCGTCCCTCCCCATTTCATCTTAAACTCGCAGGAATTCGGAAATAAAAGACGTTTCGGGCGCTCTCATCCTTAACAAAACCGATGCTTCCTTGATGATAGGCCATGATTTCCTTACAAATCGCAAGCCCGAGACCGCTGCCGGCTTGCTTCGCCGAACCGCCATGCTTGCCTCGATAGAACCGGTCAAAGATATACGGAATCTCTTCTTCGGGAATACCCGGTCCTGCGTCGATAACCTTCACGCACAGCGCATATTCCGCGCCGTCCGCCGTCTCCAGGCACACGCTGACGACAATATCGCCTCCCGCATATTTACGCGCATTGCCGAGAATATTGGAGAGCACTTGCTCAAGGCGGATCCCGTCTGCCTTGATCATGATCTGCTTATGAGCGGGAAAAGGCGTCTCCTCCTTCCATATAAAACGCAGCCCTTCCTCGACCGCCCACTCTGCCGCATATTGTTCGAACATGCGGCGAAGGAGGGGCAGCGCGTCATACTCTTTGAAATGGAAGGAAAGCTGCCTCGTCTCCAGCTTCGTCAGTTCAATTAAATCGTCGATGACTCTCTCGAGCAGCAGCGTTCGCTCATGAATGCGCCGCGCGTATTTCGGATCGCCGCCATCGACAATACCGTCCATCATAGCGCTGGCGTAGCCTTTAATGGAAGTGAGCGGCGTTCCCAGCTCATGGGAAATATTCGCCAGGAGCTGCTTGCGGAATTGCTCCATCCGAAGCAGCTCTTGGTTCGCTTCCTCGAGCCTGCCGTTCGCAGCCGATAATGCCGCCGTCCGTTCCGACACCTTCCGCTCCAGCGTCGCGTTCGCTTCCTTCAGCTGCCCGCCAAGCGCCTCCGCCGTATGGAACGCTTTGGAGAACTTCGCCGATACTTGAATCGCCTGCATAAACAGTAGAAACAAGAGACCGAACGGCATCCATGTTCCGGTGGCAACCGCTTGATTATAGTAGAGAATATCGTTCACAATCGCGATGGCCATGATGGCAAACCCGATACCATCCGCTAGCGAGCCTTCCCGCCGCTTCCATGCTGCCCTGGCGTAAATTGAGATAACGTAGAGGATCGTCGGCAAAACGACAATAAGCTGATAAGGCAGCATGATCCGGGTATACAGATCGGCGGGTGTTAGAAGCACCAATGCCAAGACCAAGCTTTGCACGGCAGCGGAGCATCGATTCGTCAGCCGGCTTGCTTTGTTCGGATAACGGCCGTTCGCGTACAGCATGAACATGAGAAACGCGACGCAAGCCGAGCCGTATTCCAGCTTTACGCCGGTCTCCCAAGGAATAAACGGGAACACGGACATGCCCGCCGTCTCGCCCAGAACCATCGTGCGCACGCTTATGGCCAGACAGAGGATGCCGAAATAAAGCGGAATCCTGTCCTTCCGGCGGAACATATATAAGCAGACATGGTACAGTCCCATAAGGACCAAGCTTCCAACGATAAAGAGATCGGTCATCAGATTTCGTTCGCGTTCGCCGGCGATATCGTCCGCCGTCCCAAGCCGAATGCTTTCCCAAATCCCGCCCTTGCGCTGAACGAAATTGGAAACCTGCACGACGATCTCGTTGTTGCCCGCCCTCGGCTGGAAATAAACCGTTCGCGGAACATTGCGCGGCACCATCGTTTGCCGGTCCACTCCTACCGTTCCATTCGCGGCCAGCTCTTCTCCATTCACCCATAGCCGGTAAGCTGTGGCTACACTGCGTATGTATAAGCCCATTGTCCGCTCGCTTGCGCTTTCAGAGAGCGTGAACGTCAAACGGTAAGTCCCATACCCGCGGTTGGACAGCCGTTCACCCCCCCACCGCTGTCCTCCCCATTGCCCAGGGACCATAGCCCCTTCGCCTCGCGCCGCATTCGGCAGCTCCCCCTGAACGAAGGAGTCCGGCATGAGCAGCCGCTTCCAGTACAGCTTCCACTCCCCGTCCAAATTCGCGCTTCCGTCCTTATGGAAGTCCCATTCCGTAAAATCCGCGTTTCCTTCCGTCCACTCTGCCGCTTCCCCGTTGACGGACACAGGCAGCAAGGCAACGAGCAGGATCAGCAGCGGCACACACCAGATGAATCGTTTCATTCCAGCCTCCAACAACGCGTTCAATCGATTATTCCCTACTATTCGACAGGATCTCTCGCTTCCCTTTATTAAATCTATTGTAAATTCGACATGGCCGCCGTTTTTTAAACAGTTTTTAAACTGGCGCGTGTATCGTAGCAGCAGGAGATGCACAGAAAGGAGCTTATATGTGAAAAACAATTCGATTTTCAGCGCTAGAGGGCGGCACGGGCTTGTCCTGCTTGCTTGCTTTCTTGTCTTGGCGCTCGTTCCAGCCTCTGTATTCGCGCTTGCTTCCGAACGATCCGTCACGATTCTAGAGGCCAAAGGAGACGCGACCGTTCGCCTAGCGGGAGGCCAAGCGTCTTTCCCCGCTTATGCGGGAATGAAGCTGCATGAAGGAGATACGCTTAGAACGGGGGCCGGGGCTTATGCGATTCTAATGATCGACGACCGGAAGGACGAGCTTACTTTAGGCGAGCACGGCGAGCTGTTCCTGTCCGATCTGAAGTCGCAAGGAAAAGCGGCCATCTCGCGGTTTACGCTGCTGTCCGGCGCTATAAAGGCGCATGTGGAGGAGCGGACGGGGGAGAACGCAGGAGAACGATTCGAGATCCGGACGCCGACCGCCGTCATGACCGCCAAAGGCACTCACTTTCTAACGATCATAAACAAGAAAACCGGAGAGACCGGTATGGTTGTTGCCGCCGGAGTTGTCCGCGCGTCGACGGTCACCTCCTCGGAGACCGAGCAAGCGAGACGAAACTTGCAGGAAATTGAGCACGTTCTGGTCTATCCGGCCCAGCAACTTAATCTGGATGGGCGCCTGCAGGCGGACGATCTTCGAACGAAGGTAGAATACGTCGATATCGGCCAGATCGTGAGTCAATTGCCGCCTAAAGTAATTGAAAGCCTTGTTAAAAGCACGCCCGACATCCTAAAAGAGAATGAGCAAATCGCTGAGCAGCTGAAAAAGCAGCTCGAGGCAGGCATTACTCGTGCGGAGGGGTCTACTCTTCTTATTCAAGACGCGGACGATCTAAGCAAAGTCGGCGCCAACTTCGATAACTTTATCCCTAACCTGGCGAAGGAAGCGATCGACCAGCATAAGCTCGAGCAATTCCTTATTGACGAAGCGAATAAAAAAGTGGATGACCCCGCTAAAAAAATCGATCTTACCCGTGTAGAGAAAATCGATAAAGCAGCCGGGCTCGATCCCGAAATTGAAGCGTTGAAGCGTGCCGAGCAGGAGGGCGAAAGCCGCTTATTGGAGGAACAAAGCCGGCTGCTCGAAAACCAGCAGCGGCTGGCTGCCTTACTGCAAAAAGTAGAGGCCGATAAGAAGGCGATTGACGAGGCGAACCGGAAAGCTGCCGAGGAAGCCGCGCGCAAGGCGGAAGAGCAGCTGAAGGCGAAGCTTGACGAAGCGTCGCGCAAAGCGTTTGAGGAAAGCAGAACGCGGAACGAACAATCCTCCCGTCCATCGGGGACTGTTCCAAGCTCGCCTTCGCCAAGCACGCCGCCTTCCAATCCGGATCCGGGGACGGACCCTGGCACAGACCCGGATACCGACCGGGAGAGAACGCTCACTCTGCGCAACGCTGTCTCAAACGGAAGGACGGTGACGGCAAACCTTTACATTGGCGGCTTCGATCAGCCTGAGGAGAGCATTTACGCGGTCGAGGTTCATCTTCTCTATGAAAGGAACAGGCTAAGCTATCACGGCAAAAACCTTTTGCCCAAATCGCCGAATACCGTGTTCGGAGCGCTGCCGGGCAGTATGGAGATCATTAGGCAGCCTTTCGCTTGGGGCGACGAGGCAAGCCTGTATTACGCGGCGGTCAGCGACAGCTCCGGCGCCAGGGAAACCCAGCTGCACGTATCGGGAGAGAAGCTGCTCGTCAGCATCCCGCTTCAGCTTATGACTGCTAACGACGACGATCTAACAATAAAACTCGCTTATTACAAAGTTTTGGATAAAGACGGCAATGTATTGCTGGACGGAAGCAGCCTAGCGGATGATCCGATCACCGTTGCCGTGCAGCCAGCAGAAAGCAGGTGAAGCAATTGCAATTGAAAAAAACAATAACCATCCTTCTTGCGTCAGCCCTTTCCATTAGCACGCTTGCGGGCACGGCCGCCGCTTCCTTCGCTCAAGACAGTCTCGTCGGCGATAAAGGGCAAATCATGCTGGACGTCACAACCTATGCGGGATCGGGAGACTATGGCAGCATAGGCGGCATGAAGCTTCAAGCAGAGTTCCGCAGCCCTTCCGGGCTTCTGGTCCGCCAAGACGGCACCTTAGTCGTCACCGACCGGGACAACCATCTGCTCCGCTCTCTATCGGATGACGGCGTGGAAACCTTGGCCGGCGTCATGCTGCGAAAGGACGCCGAAGGCCTGCCAATTGGCGGCCTGCTCGACGGCTCCGCCGACGCTTCGTTGTTCCAGAGCCCGTCAGGCATTGCATCGAATGACAAAGGCGAGCTGTATGTCGCAGACACGGGCAATCACGCCATCCGCAAAATCGGCTCCGACGGACGTGTCACCACGATTGCGGGCAGCGGGCTGATGGGCAGGACTGACGGGCCGGGCGCCCGCGCGGCCTTCAACTCGCCGAGCGATGTAGCCGTGGCCGCAGACGGCACGGTTTATATCGCCGATACCTTAAATCATGTTATTCGCAAAATGACGACGGCCGGCGAAGTCGTTACGCTTACGGCTCCATCCGACCGGGTCGTCGAGGCTTTTCCGGGCGTTGCGGTGCCGGCCGGCGACTTCGCGGACGGCGATATGGCGAAAGCAAAGTTCAACGAGCCTACAGGGCTCGCGCTTGACGCCAGCGGCAACCTGTACGTCAGCGACTCCGGCAACCAAAGCATTCGCTACATCAATTTCGCCACGGGCAAAGTGACGACCGTTGCCGGCATCGGCGCCGGTCTTAAGCAAGGCGCTTCCCTGTATGCGGACCGGACGAAGCTTTACGCGGAGGGCGGATTTGCCGACGGCAAGGCCTCTGCCGCATCATTCCGCTATCCCGCCGGTATCGCCGTTACCGAAGAAGGCGGACTCGTCATCGCGGACAGCCTGAACCACTCGATCCGCTATTTGCGCGACGGAGAGGTCGTGACGCTGGCTGGACAGCCGTCCCTGCTTACCGGCGAGAGGGATGGCGCGGATCGTCTAGCGTCCTTCCATCGCCCGACTGATGTTGCGGTCGCTCAAGACGGAAGCGTCTACGTTGCGGATTCCCGTAACAACAAAATCCGTCTGCTCACGCCTTACCAGCTTCCTGAGCTGCCCGATTCCCGCGCGCTGAAGGTTGTGCTCGGCTCTGAGCTCGTCTCCTTCGACGCCCAGCCGGAGATGGTGAACAGCAGGGTCATGGTGCCGGTTCGCGCGGTCGCAGAGCAGCTCGGATACGAGGTGGAATACGCGGACGGCGAGAGGCTTGTTACCTTTACGGGAGAAGAAGGCGCGGTCATTGAGCTGCGCATCGATGCGGCTTCGCCGTACGCGCCTTATTTGAAGCAAGGCCGCGCTTACGTGCCCGTGCGGTTTATGGCGGAGGCGTTAGGCCTCGACGTGCAATGGAATCAAGCGAACCGGACGGTCATCTTGAGACCTTAACGAACTGGAGGATTTGCAATGAAAATGATACAGAAGCGCGCCCGCATGGTTGTCGCGTCGCTTCTTGCGGCGGTTCTGCTCCCTTGGAGCGGGGCCGTTCCGGCAAGCGCGAGCAGCGGCGGAAGCATCCTGGCGGCGCCCTACCCGAATATGCAAGACGTGGCGTACGACATTCAGTTTACGGCAAGCGAAGCGATTCCCGCTTCGCCGGAAGGCTCTCTTTCGGTCGAATTCCCTGCAGCCTATTCGCTGCCTGACGAGGCCTTGTTTGCCGCCGGCACCATTATCAGCTCGGAGCTAGCCGTTCCTGGCGGAGATACCGAATACAGCTACTATGACATCGTTAACGTAAGCGTCGATCCCGCCGCGGAAGCGCCGACCGTGCAGTTTGAATTAAGCGATGCGATACCGCCTGGCAGCGCGGTCACGATCAGGATGTGGGAGGAGGTTGGCATCGACAACCCCGATTCCGGCAGCTACACCTTCTATGTCGGCAGGACGGACGGATCGTTAACGGCTATTCCGTTCGAGATTATTAGCGGCGCGTCGGTGTCTCAATTTACAGTCGCTTCCGATGACAATGGACGGTATTTAAGCAATTACAGCGGTTATTCCAATCTTTCCACCTATACGTTCCAATTCACGCCCGCCACCGCTTTAAGCAGCGGCGACCGCATTCAAGTAAAAGTGCCGGACCAGTACAGCTACGACAACGCCTTCTATTGGAGCCCGGCTTCCATCCGTTTAGACAAAACGAGCGTCACGCTTAACGGCGGCGAAGCGGCGGACGCCTTAAGCGGCGCAAATACCGACTGGGACGATTACGGCTATCCCGCGCTTACGTTTACGCTGAACAGGCCGATTGAGGCCGGCACGGATGTCGCCATTACGCTTTCGAATTTCTTAATAACGCCCGATCGCGTAAGGGCGACGCCTGGACCTGCCGCTTTCGAATTGACGACGAGCAAGGATCTGATGCCGAAAGCATTTGCGTTCAACTTATACAGCCGCAGCGTTACGGACTTCTACCCCGATGCCGATTCGTATACCGTCACAGCCGCATCGGGGTATCAGTTCTCGTTCACGGTCATGCAGCCGATTGCCACGGATACGCGAATTGCGATCACGTTCCCGGCGGGAATGCTGCCGGAGACGCTTGAATCCGTCGAGCCCGATAAGATAACGATTAATGGCGTTCCAGCAGCTTCCGCCTCGATTGACGGCAGCCAATTGTTCCTGACGCCATCGGCTGCTCTGTCCAGCTTTACGACAGCCAGCATCGCCATTGCGGAAAGTGCGGGGATTCATAATGCGGCATCGCCCGGATTCCACACCTTTAAAATCCAACCTGAGAGCGATATGCTTCCCGCAGAGCGCGATATCGGTTTTATTCCGGCCGAAGGAAGCTCCTTGAACGGCGCAGGTCACGGCAGCTTGGATTCGGGCGGCGCACTTCGGTTTCGGTTCCCCGTTCATACGATATTAAAGGGCGGGGATACGATAACGATTACCAGCCCGGAGGGCACTCTATTGACGGATGAGGGCATCACGGTTCAGGACATCGGCATTGAGCCGCTGGAGCTTGATCCTTCGGCAGAGATGAGTCATCCCGTTTCCCTGGAGCGCCCATCGGGCAATAAGCTAACCTTTACCCTTCCACCTGGTTACCGCCTCGACCCGGATTACGCGTTCACGATCCGTATTCCGAACATCATTGCGAGCGAGCCGGGAAATTACGTTTTTACGATTGCGACTTCGCAGGAGACGATTCCTCTGGCGTTCAATATCATGAACGATCCGTCAGCGGATGACCTCTCTTATGATCAGAAAGCGTTAATCGATGCCGATCGCGACGGCCTCCACATGGACGATATCGTTCGTTTCATTAAGGCAGGCGAGGGGCTTGACCTGAATCATGACGGCCGGTTCGACAATCTGGATATGCAAATGCTGCTTGCCGCCATCGAACCGCTCTCTGAATGGTAAAAGCCGCTCAAAAACAAACATTACGGTCTCATAACGGTCGGTCAGGAATTATCTCCTGGCCGGCTTTTTTCATTTTTTTGGATTTTTTTCAACCGGCGATGAACGATTTCGATCTCTTATCCGTCGTAGAACATGTAAGCAGGATTAGAGATAGGGGGAGAGTCGCATTGAAGCCGATTGTTTTGGCGGATTTTCAAAAAAGCGGGCGGAGCGCAGCATGCTAAAAAAGCTAGGAAAGATGAGT
This sequence comes from Paenibacillus nanensis, assembly GCF_003583765.1. GTDB lineage: Bacteria > Bacillota > Bacilli > Paenibacillales > Paenibacillaceae > Pristimantibacillus > Pristimantibacillus nanensis. The sequence continues at coordinate 80,651 of NZ_QXQA01000010.1, read as the reverse complement.
TTGTATGTGATCGCAGGAATGTTATTGCTGCTCGCCATCGGAGCTCTCTATCAATGGATGGGGGTTCAAAAGGATCGGGACCATTATGTTCCGGTCGGGGATCTGTATGAGGTGAACGGCCATAGGATGCATTTGTACACGGAAGGAACCGGTGACGCAACGGTAGTTTTTGCTTCGGGCTGGGGGACCGTCAGTCCTTACGCCGATTTTTATCCCTTAACGGAAAGGGTGGCGTCGTTTGCCAAGGTGGCTGTATATGAACGTCCGGGCACAGGCTTCAGCGAGCTAACCGATCAAAGACGGGATATTGACGTCATGGTCGAAGAGATTCACTCTCTGCTGCAGTTATCCGGACAAAAGCCGCCGTATGTCTTCGTTGCCCATTCGTTAGGTTCCCTTGAGACCGTTCGGTACGCGCAGACCTATCCGGGGGAAGTGCAGGGAATCCTCCTCATTGACGGAGGAACGCCTGAGTATTATGCGGAAGCACCCGCCGTTACAGCCATGTCGCACTTGCAACGATTCGCGGTTAACACGGGGATTGCCAGAGTCATTATGCAAAGCGGCAAGCTTGCCAAGTCCATTCAGAGCGAGCGCAATGAATTAAGACTGCTCCCGGCAGAGCTGCAGGAGCTGGAGAAAAGAGCGCTTCTTCTGAAAGGCTTTAATCGGAATATGACAGACGAGCTGGGATTAAGCCGGGCTAACGCCAAGAAGGTGGCAGAGGGCAAAAAACCGCTCGAGATTCCATTGATCGCCTTAACCGCAGACCGCTTTGGCAGCCGAAACAATAAGGCCTGGCTGGAAAGTCAAAGAAGCTGGGCAAGCTGGTCGCCGGATGCGGAGCAGGTCGTCATTCGCGATTCCAAGCACTACATTCATCTCTATCATCCGGATCTGGTGGCTAAGGAAGTAGAAAAGCTGATCAAAAAACCGAATTAATCCTATAGGAGCGTGATTATTTTGAAACGTGTACAGCCCACTGCAAAAAAAGCCATTATCGCCTCTTCTATCGCATTGCTCATGGCGGCTCCGTCCGTCACTTACGCGGCACAGGAAGCCGCCCTCTCTTCGGGCAGCGTGAAGACCGCCGCCGAAACCGCTCGGGCCCCGCTGGCAGACTCGGCGCAGGTGCCAATCAGACAGGTAGCGGAATCCCTTGGAGCGAAAGTGGAATGGGATCCTGCCGCCCGAGCCGTAACGATACTGCGCGGAGCCGACACGATCATCCTCACCGTCGGCAAGAAGCAAGCGATTGTGAACGGCAAGGAGATACAGATGAGCGAAGCCGTATCCATTGCGGACCAAAAGACATACGCTTCGTTAGACTTTCTGAACGAATCGTTAGGAACTGCGGCGTTTTGGAGCGCGGCTGACGAAGCTGTGACGGTCGATGCCGGCGATTTCAAGGGCGCCGCCAGCTTATTTGTCCATCATCTAATTGCAGGCGCCGCATCAAAACTTCCATCCATGATGAGCGCCCCGCTGCAGCAGTCGCTTCCGGAACCAACGTTAGGCGTGCTGTCACAGCAGTATGCGGCGGCTTATGGCCGGCCGGCCATGCAGCTTACGGCCGCTGTTCAAACCAATGATGTTCATACAAGCGTCGTTATGGGGTACGAGACCGACAAAGGCCCGCTGGAAATTACCGTCCGGTTCAAGGCTGACGGCCTTATCGACGATTTGTATTTTGCTCCGTTGACGCCTGCTACGCCGTATCAGAAGCCCGAATACGATAAAGGGAATTATACGGAGAAAGAGGTCGTCATTGGCGATGGCGAATATGCGCTGCCGGGCACATTAACATTGCCGGAAGGCGAAGGGCCGTTCGCGGCCGTCATCCTGGTACACGGATCAGGCCCGCATGACCGGGATTCGAGCATCGGAGGCGCGAAAGTATTCAAGGATATTGCGGCCGGCCTCGCCGCCCGCAACATCGCGACTCTGCGATATGAGAAGGTGTCGAAGGAGCACACGTTCAAGCTGTCGGCCCAGCCGAAATTTACGTTAAAAAACGAAACGGCAGACGACGCGCTGCTGGCCGCGGGTCTGCTTGCAGCGATGAAGGAAATTGATTCCGCGCGTATTTATGTAGCCGGCCACAGCCAAGGCGGGTACGCCGTTCCCATGATGCTGGACAGCGATACGAATAGCCTCATTGACGGTGCGATCCTGCTGTCTGCGCCTAGCGGGCAATTGACGGACGTGATGGTGGAGCAGCAGGATGAAGCGTTAAAACGGATGAATGAGCTCGGCTTGCCCGAAGAGATGATCGCCGCTCAGGAGAGAAGCGCAGCCATGATCAAACAGACGGCAGCGCTCATTCAGAACCCTGAATATTCGGCCGAGAAGCTGCCGGAGCCATTCCCTCTTCCGCCGGCCTATTGGTGGTATGAGCAGCGCGATTATGTGCCGAGCGAGTCGGCCAAAAGCCAAACCGCTCCCCTGCTTATTCTGCAAGGAGAGAACGATTGGCAAGTTTCCATGAAGCAGTACGAAGGCTGGAAGACGGCACTCGCCGCTCGTCCTAATACGGCATTCAAATCCTATCCGAAGCTGAACCACCTGATGACCGAATATGACGGATTGTCCATAGGCATGGAATACGGCGCACCTGCCAATGTCAGCGCCGAGGTCATCACGGACATGGCGGATTGGATCGACAGACAGAAATAAAGCCAAAGATAAACCGCCCCTTCGGCCGTGCCGGAGGGGCGGTTCTATTTGTCATCATATAAGTTCGGTTTAATAACGGAACAGCATCGCGGCCAGCTGAAAGCCCGATCCGATCGTCCAGAAGAGAATGGTGTCCCCCCGCTTAACGCGGCCGGCTGCTATGCCTTCATACAAGGCGATGAAAGGGCTGCTCGTTCCCGTGTAGCCGTACTTGTCGCCTACATAGACCATTTGTTCATCCCGAAGGCTGAAATGCTCCTGTATTTTCAGTATGTTCGCGAGCGAAAACTGTGACAAGCAGTACGCTCCCACATCCGCCGCCGCAAGCCCGTTACGGTCCAGCAAAGTTTGAAGCATGTCATAAGTCGGCGGCATCGCCGAATTCGCGTCAAAGGGCAGCCACTTTATGTACCGGGCGTCGCTGCCGTCAAGCATTGCCGCCGCAAGCCCTTCCGCCGGATACATAATGAAGTCCTTCAAGCTCGAATCGGTATAATAGGCCGCGTCCATGAAGCCTGTCGCCTCTTCCGTCTTCTCCAAAATGACGGCGCATGACGCATCTCCGTAATTCGCATAAGTGACGGCGTCCTCTGGATTCGAAATCAGCGTATTGTAATCAGAACCGACAATGAGAGCGCGGTTCACATGCGGACTTCCTTGCATATAACGGACGGCATGATCGACCGCGACGGTCATCCCCGCGCAGTTGGCGTTGGAGTCCATCACAATGGCGCGGCTGTCCGCTTCGATCGCGGCATGAAGCTTCAAAGCGTTAGTCGGAAATGATGTTTCCGGGATTTGCGTAGAGAAGACGATCATGTCGATGTCCTCTCCCTTCAGCCCGCTTGTCTGAAGCGCCTTCCGCGCAGCCTCGATCCCCATGGTCAGCGTGTTTTCTTCACCGGATGTGATCACGAATCGGCTTTGGCGTCCCATATGCGCCATGAAGCTACGGATATCCTGCCCGCGTTCATCAAAGCGGCGGTAGAAAAACTCGTTATCTCTGCTCTGGCTGGGATGGTATACCTCAACCGTTCTTATTTTAATGTAGCTCATGATGCCGATACTCTCCAATCCCGCTGCTTACTGCACAATAATCTCTACGTTGCCAAGCCCCGCTTCTCGCGCAACTCTCGCCAGCTGCATTTTATTGACCAATTGGGCTTGCGTAATGATGAGAATGACCTGCTGGAAGCCGCTCTCCTTATACCGCGTGAACGATGCCTTCAGCTTCTCGACTTCCTCCTGGCGGAGAAGTGCCATCTGCCTGCAGTCGACCTCGAGCTTGTACTCTGCCGCATTCATCGATGTCGTGGAAGCTATGTAGTCTTTTACAAAGTTTTCGTAGTCCTGCGGCGTAAAAGTGCCGGATACCATCATCTCCATTGTTTTTGTCGCTTGGTTCACCTTGATGCTGTAGGCTTGCTGTGTCATATGCTTGTCTTCCTGCCCCTCTTCGATGTTTACCATAAAAAAGACCCCCTGAAACAGGGAGTCTTGGATAGCCCTCTTTCGGTAGCTGGCTGGCGTCGTAGCTTGCACTACCTTAGCCCCTGTAGCTTTGCGTCACAGATTTTCATCTGCTTTGCCGTTATCGTGGATTGCTTTATGTGCTGGTCCTATTCTATCATTATAGGTCTTTGGACGGAAGCGGCGAAACTATGAGAAATTATTCCATTCGATAGGAGTTCTACAGGCCTACAAAATGGGAAAGAACAAAAACGGCCGGCGAGTTCCAATAGATCGTCACTTCGTTCGTCGAGTAGCTCTCCATAACGTCGGCGAAGGAGGCCGCCGGCGCTTTGCCCGCCAGGTGTTCGCGCGCGTAATCGTCCTGCAGGCGGTAATTCGGTCCGCCCGAGACAAGTCCCGGAACCGGCGCGTCCACCCCGTCGCCTTCCGATGGGCGGTGGTGCGGATACAGAATCGGCTTCGTCCCGAGCCCCGTCACATAGCTCATGCCGAGTACGTTGGCGCCGAACAAATAATGGACATGCTTGATCGCATGGCGTTCATAAGCAGCGGAGCCCGATAACCGGTTCGCGACAAGCAGCAGCATCGCATGGTTCATCACGAGCATGTTGCTCCCCCATATATATTGCTCCGGCTGAAGCGAGATCCCGTAACCGTCAGCCGCGCAGACAGCGGCCAGTTCATCGGCCCGGCGAAGCAGCCCTTCCCGAAGCTGCGCCGCTAACGCCGGCGATTGTTCTCTCTCCGAGAATAAGTACGCGATCGTCCCGTACCCGCTCATATTCGCCCAGCCCAGCTCGAACAGGCCGAAGGGCTGGACCGCATCCACAAGCTGACGGAATGCTTCGTGGTACTTGGATTCTCCGGTAGTTCGATACAGCTCGGCGGCCGCCCAATACCGCTCGTCGGCATCCTGCTCATCTCCATACTCGCCGGTGGAGACCGCCGGCGGATTGCGGAAGCCCGGATAGCCGGGATGACCCTCCAGCCAGTCCCAAGCCTTCTCCGCCGCACGCAGACAGCTTGCCGCAAAAGCTTCGTCATACGGGCGGTACCGTCTCGCCGCCATCGCCATCGCCGCGGCAAAGCACCCTGTCGCCGTCGCCGATATGGGCGAGACGTACAGTTCTGCCGTGTCGTCCTCCGGCATCGTATCTCCCGGCGGGAACTGCAGCGTCGTAAGCTTGTGGTATACGCCGCCTGTCGCCCCGTCCTGCATGCGCAGCATCCATTCGAGCTCGTACCGGCATTCCTGAAGCGCGTCCGGCATGAACCCGCCGCTCTCCGGAATGCCCAGCTCCCGCTTGAATGCCTGCGGATAAAACTCCTCGGCAAGCAACAGGTCGGCTACCGCCTTGGCGCCGGGGCCGACATATTTGCCATAATCGCCGGCGTCATGCCAGCCGCCATGCGCATCCACGCGTTTTTCCTCTTCGCCGTACACAATGGCCGGGGTCAAATGGCAGGCGCGGTGCGTCCATGGTCCCGCATGACGCTCTTCCAGCTCCATTCCGCAGCGGAAGAAATAGAAAGCCTTCAGTAAGGCGCGGTGCGCCTCCTCGTATACGTCATCCGCAATGACAAACGGGTAAGAAATCTCGCCCTTATCGGTTTCAATGCGATAGACGCCGGGCTGCTGCCAGCCCGAGAAATCGCCGCGGCTGACCATGCCTCCGCTAGCCTCATTCCACTCCGCCTGCCCCGTCTCGCCCTGCCACACCGTTTCTCCGCTTCCCGCGTCCACTAGTGAAAAGCCCCCGCTTCCGTCTCTCCGGATGGCAATCTTAACGTCTTTGCTCCGATAGCCTAACTGATTAATCGCAATACCGGCCTGCCGCGTCTTATCCATAATTGAGCTCGCTTCCTTTCAAATATGAAATACGATCCAATCTATCTACCTATTCTCGGCCTTGTTTAACACCGGCTATTTAAACTGTCCATAGATATACCAGCCGCACCATACAATGCCTACTATCCATACGGCTATTATGATTGTGCCGGCAATCCAGTTTTGGGGTTTGCCTAATTTTTTTCGCTCTTCAGCCTTTGTCCGATATTCATCGAGCACTTCTTTTGGAAATAGCCGCAGAGCGATGTAAACACCTAGCGGGACAAGAATCAAGTCGTCCAGGTATCCAAGAACCGGTATAAAATCCGGGATTAGATCTACGGGGCTGAAGGCATACGCGACAACGCAAAGGGCAAATATTTTTGAAAACAATGGTACCCGCGGATCACGATACGCCAAATACATCACCAGCAAGTTTGCTTTAAGCTTTTTTGCCATCGTCTTCAATTTACTTAATAAGGATTGCTTTGTTTCATTCGCCTTTGCGTCCATGGCCAAACATCCTTTTAAGATATAAGCTTCTGAAATAATCAGAGCGTACCTTACTATTCCATATGAGCTTTGAAATATCCTGCCGGACGCTTCCCCTTCAGCAGAATCCAGACCAGCACCGCCGCATAGAACAAAATAAGCACGACGCCGCTGTCGCCTGTCATGTAGCCTGTGACCGGATCCGCATTTTGCGTAAAAATATCGCCGTAATTCCACGCCAAATTATGCGAGGTATGCGCGATGATTGCGGGCCAGATGCTGCCCGACCTGTACCGGAGGTACGTGATGAACGCGCCCGCAAGCGTCGCGGTAACCACGAACATCGGGATGTAAAGATAGGGGTTCATGTCGCCGTGGTACGAATCGGTCAGGAGCATAATCGGAAGATGGAACAACCCCCATATAAAGCCGTTAAGCAGTAACGACTTCGCGAAGCCCAGCTGCTGCAGCTTCGCAGATAAATATCCGCGCCAGCCTGCTTCTTCGCCAAGCGTCACGGTTAGCGATGAAACGATGAGCGTCATGACAAAGCTGATAGCAAGCACCAGCTCCTGCCCCTTGAACTCCTCGGCAAGCCCGAACTCAGCAAGCCCCGACCCCCAAATGATAGCAAAACCAACGATGATCGGAATAAGCGGAATAAGGAAACCAACGAGAACGCTCTTGAACGAAAACCGATGAAACCCAAGCTGCCTCCAGCCTTCCTTCGAAAACGCTTCGCCCGTGAGCAGCATCGTGATAAGCGCGGCGGTTACGGGAACGTACATAAAGCTTGTCGGATCAATCTCGACCGGCAGCATAATGAGCATGAACAAGAAGAGGAAGATAAGCGCTAGAAATACGGAAACCTTTTGCATGCTGTTTAAAGCTTTTAACATGTGTACAACACTCCTAATTCGGTTCATTCGGCGCTTCTGTGTAGGCCGATAGCCGTATCGTAGCCGAACCCGCTGTCATAACGGCAGTGACGGCGATGTCACAAGGTTTGTGAGCCTGCCATTCGCCTAATTTCTCGTGACAAAGCCGCATAAATCTGCATAAATAGAGGTTGTACATCCAGGCAAAACGAGGAGCGGACATAAGATGACAATTCAGCAAAAGTGGAATGGCTACGATTGGATCATGTTTATTATTCGGGCCATCGTATTTATATCGGTATTGTATAACGTCGCTGTCGTGAAGGACGACTTTCAGATTCCGTTCTGGATCATTATTGTGGGGATCGGACTTTCTTACATCGTTCCGTTTCTCCTGCTGCTGCGGAACCGGACTTGGTATGTCGCCGCGGAGCTCTTGTTCCTGCTCATGCTTACCCCCGTATTCGCGCCTGTCGATTCAACGGCGACCGGCAATTTTGTGACGTATACGTTAATGCTCGGCTTCTATCAATCGCTTGCCGGGAATCGGTGGCGCAGCATCCTAGCGGTTGCCGCAGTCATGGCTATAGGTTCACTGCCTTCCTTATGGGACAGCTTTGTCAGTTATATTTCGATTCTGATATCGGCTTTTGTGTTTTACGGGCTCGGGATCATGTTTAACGCCCTGCTCTGTGCGCGGAATGAGATTGCGGAGAAGAACCGCATTATTGAGCAGCAGTACCGCGCTTTGGAGCAATATGCCGCGCAGGTGAAGCATACGGCCGCGCTTCAGGAGCGCAACCGGATTTCGACCGAGCTCCACCATTCCGTGAGCCATACCTTTGCGTCGCTTATTCTTCATATGGAGACGCTGCAGAACCGGCCAAGCGGAGAGGCCGATCTGCAGCCGCTTATCGAGCACACCCAGCGAGGCATGCTGGAGGTGCGGGCAGCGCTTCAGCAGCTCGAGCCGCTCAATGTTGCGGTGAGCCTCTCTGAAGCCGCCGCTCCTATCATTCAAGAGGTTGGAAAAAGGATGTCCGGCAAGATCGAGCTTGTCGTGAAAGGAGAGGAGGCCCCTCTCTCCAGGCCGGTCATTCATGCTTTCACCCAATGTCTGCACGAGCTTCTCACGAGTATCGCGCAGGCGGGACAAGCGCATATGGTGCTGGTGACACTCGCTTACATGGCCGCTCATATCGAGATGCGGGTGGAGGATGACGGGGCGATGTCCGAAGAGGAGCGTTGGAATGCGGGAATGGCTTCCGTTACGGAGCAGATGTCGGTCATCGGCGGAGCGTTTGACATGCATTCTTTCCTGAATAAAGGCGTAACCGCCGTATGCCGCGCAGCGATCAAAAATGAGGCGGATCAGCCATCTATCCGGGTTCTCGTCGCAGACCACAGCTCGCTTGTCCGCGACAGCCTCGTCACGCTATTATCGCTTCAATCGGATATGGAGGTCATCGGCCATACCGACAGCTCGGAGGATGCGATACGGTTAGGCCTCACGATGCATCCGGATGTCATTTTGCTGGATTCCAGCATGAAGGACTCTAGCGGAAAGCCGCTGACGCTTTCATTGAAAGAGGCCACGCCGCAAACCCGCATCATGGTCATGACCTCTTCAGACGATGTCGAAGAGGCTTACGAGTCGATCCACGCCGGAGCGGAGGGCTACCTTAGCAAGAACACGCCGCTGCGCGAGCTGATGGCTAAGCTGCGCCTTGTCCACATGGGCGAGACGATGATTTCCCATGCCATGGCCAAGCGGTTCCTTCGTCAGACGAGGAGCTCGGATGAATCGGCGCAGCAGATCGAAAGCTGGAAGCAAAGCTACGGCATTACCGATCGCGAGATGGAGGTTCTCTACTGCCTGGCCGACAATTTAAAGTATAAGGAAATCAGCGAAAAGCTGTTCCTCGCCGAAGGCACCGTGCGCAATTATATCTCCAGCATCTATTCCAAGCTCCAAGTCAAAAACCGGGATGAAGCCACGTCTAAGGCGCTTCAGGAAGGCGTTTTACAGGGCGACGCGCGCTAGTTATAAATAGTTCTAATACTTTGAAAATAATAATTCCTAAATAAAAAAAATGATGATATGATAGCGATGTTGTCGAATTTTATTAGCGTCAAAATTGGGAATCGCAGCTTGAATGAACTGGAGGAAATCCTGTGGACGTGAAACGCGAAGTGTTTAAAAAATTGCTCCTCTATCTTCTGAAAAACTTCCTGCAAGGAGCGGTAATCGGCGTTGCCGCCGTCGTATTGACGAACCTGATTTTCGGATCGGCCTTATTCTCCGCGGCATCGATTACCTGCATTATTCTTGTAGGCCTCGGCAACATTATCTCGGGCTTCAACCAGCAGATCAATCATATCTCCTTCGTCGGCGAGCAGCTGGCCGCCGGCAGCGAAGAGATTGCCGCGACGGTCGAAGAGATGGCGAAGACCGCCGAAAACTCCGATGGCGGCGTGCAGGAAATCGTCAAGCTGACCGGCAGCGTACAAGCTTCGCTTGGCGAAATTACGCAAGCGACTTCCAAGCTGAACGAGCTCGGCGGAAATCTTCAGACGTTGATGAACCGGTTTACGATATAGACCGCTTTAGACAACAGAACCCTCCTAGTCAGGAGGGTTTGTTCTATTAACCGGCAATTGCCGCTTTCTCCGTTTTGTCGATAAAAGCCTTCGCCATCCCGCCCGCTTCCTTCGGCATCTGCATCCAGACGAAAGCGTGCATCGCGCCCGGCAGATGCCCAATCTCATAAGAAGGGACAAGCGACCCGAATTCCTTTATACTCGCTCTTATCTTTTCGTTTGCCCATTCGTCCTCGCTTGGCAGGAACAATACCGGGCAGCTTACGCGCTTATAGTAGTCCTCGAACCGCAAATCCAAATAGCCGCTCATGTACGCCATTCGGACACGGTTCAAATAACGGTTGCCATACGTCCCGTCCTCGCGTAACTCCATCGTGCTGTCCGCAAACTTGGCCGTTACCGGATTCCAAAGGTTTTGCGTCTCGTAAGAGACTCTGAGGGCGTCGATATACGCTTCGCGCGAATCGTATACGAGGTCGGCCCGCATCGACATCCGCTCCATGACCCGCGCTTTCTCCTGCTCGATCTCCTCCGCGGTGCCATCGAACAGCCCATAGTCACCGAACTCATTGTAGAGCGCGCCTTCGCAAACCAGCGATTGTACGAGCTCGGGATGGTTCGCCGCAAGGCACAGTCCGACCTCCGCTCCCATGGAGCTGCCTACAATATGGACTTTGGCGATTCCAAGCTGCTGCAGCAGCAAAAAAATATCGTCCGCCATATCCTCGATGTGATAACCGGACTCCGGCTTATCCGACCGGCCATGCCCCCTGAAATCGGGCGCAACGATGCTGCAGCCCGAGCCGAACAGAGGAAGCACGCCGTTCCACATGCCCAGCGTTCCGCCGCTGTAATGGAGGAACAAGACGACGGGCTTCTCCGTAAGCTCAGCCTGTACATGTAAATGAATGCCATTCGGCAATAAAATGATTTGTTCGGTCATGTTGTCGATCCCCTTGTCGCGTTAAACTGAAGTCAGTTTTTCATCCAAAACGTATTGAGGAAGGCTGTCCGGAATCCGGCCTTCTCCATGTTGCCATGGCTGACGGAGCCGTATCGCACATCGGTATACACATCCGTCAGGCCTAGCCGCGCGGCATCGCCGAGCCGCCGCTCAATAAGCGCCGTCTGGCAGCCCCGGCCTCGGTAGGCCTCAAACGTAAAGTCGTTAGCCAGATAGCCTTCTTGGCCATGAACGAACAGCGATGACATGGCCGCCGGTTCTCCGTCAATGCGAAGCATATAGTTGATAAAATGCGGGGCATGGAAATAAGACCTTGTCCGCGCAATCATCGCGTCGGTTATTTTGATCCCGCCGTTCGAGGACAGCACGATCCATTCAATAAACTCTTCCGCGCTCTCCTCCGTCACCCGTTCGATTTGGAAAGGCGGCTGCGCCGTATCCAAATCTCTGCTCCCTGGCTGAACGGCCAGAAAAGCCAGCTGTTCGACTGGGACAAAGCTTTTTTCGCTCAGCGCGCGCGTCACTTCCTCGGTCATCCGATCCGGCGTTAGGTCGAAGCACGGCGCGAAGTCTCCGTAATAGTCGAGTATCTCCCCGAGAAGCGGCAGCTCGTCCGGACCAAAGCCTTTGACCCGGTTGTAATACATCGAGATCGGCGCCGTCTGGTCGCGGAGCAGAGTGGCGTGTCCGACACGCTTCACTTCAAGCCGTTTCTCGATCGGCGACAGCGCCCGTTTGGCATTCCATTGGGTGAGCTCCAGCTCCATTTGTTCCATGCGTTCCATTCTTTGCAGCGGATTCATCAGCCGCCTCCTTTTCACATAGCCGAAAATGTCATATGGCACTATGCTACAACAATTCGAGCGGCCGATCTATGTACAGCTTTTTTTAAACCGCTTTTTACTAAGCTGCGGGGCGCGAGCATATTAAGAGCATGTTGCCTTCGGGATCATAGACATGGAAGCCTCTCATCCCTTCCGGGAACGGCTCGATCTCGTCCGCGCGTATACCTTTGCCGGTCAGCTCCCGGTATGTCTCCTCCACGTTGTCCGTCTCAAAGAAAAAAACGGAATAAGGAAGCGGCGTGATGCTCTGATGATGCGATTGCAGCAGCATAAGCTCGGTGCCTTCCATTTTGAATAGAAGAAAATCCCCGTCCGCCTCCGCCTCGATCTCAAATGGAAACACCGTTGTATACCATTCCTTCGCCTTTTTCAGGTCTTGCAGGTGGATGAAGCAGGTATTGATGCGGTTTTTGATCGTCAAATGAATCCTTCCTCTCAAGTGGAATATGATATGATCCCATTATAAGACAATCCTTGGAATGAGGAGGCTATTTTCGACATGAGTTTGAAAATAAAGGATATCATTCAGGCGCTGATCGAGCCTGTCGGGCTGCTGGAGCAAACCGTTGATACGCTCAAAACGGGCGAGTCCGATACGGAGGTGACCGGCGTCGTTATGACGTTTATGCCAACGATGCGCGTGCTTGAGGAGGCCCGTGCGCTCGGCGCCAATCTGGTCATTGCGCATGAGGGGCTGTATTATAGCCACCACGACTCTTTTGGGGCTTCGTTATCCGAGGATCCGGTCTATCTAGCCAAGCAAGCTTATATCCGCGACTCCGGTTTAGCCGTATTTCGTTGCCACGATTATTGCCATCGCTATCAGCCGGACACCATTACCGAAGGGTTGGTGCGTGCGTTAGGCTGGGAGGAGCATGTGCTCGAGCGAGAACCGGCGTATTCGGTTGTGGACATTCCTCCCCGATCATTATCGGAGTTAGCTGAGCATGCGAAAGCCCGGCTCGGAGCGGCCTATATTCGCACGGCTGGAAATGCGGAGAGCATGTGCCGCCGGATCGGGGTGCTCGTCGGGTATCGAGGCGGCGGCTCGCTCGCGATTCCTCTGTTCGAGAAGCATCAGCTGGACCTGATTGTATATGGCGAAGGGCCGGAATGGGAACTGCCGGAGTATGTCCGGGATGCCGTACATCTCGGACACGCGAAGGGACTCCTCGCGCTTGGCCACGCGGAGAGCGAACAAGCCGGCATGAAGCTGCTCGCCGACCGCTTGAAGCAGCGATTCCCGCAAATTGCGGTGCATTTTTTACCGAATGAACCGGTCTTTCGAATTCTTTAGCCGTCGTCGTACATACTTTTTTTGGAAAAACAACACCCTAATCTCGAGGAAATGACTCGAGGGAAGGTGAACAGCCGCTATGGCGCTTGAAAAAGCCGTTTTATTGTCCTCCATATCGCTTTCATCGCTCGGGGCTTTGTGGATTATAAGCAAGGATTGGAGACATTATGGTCTGCTCTACCTGATTAGCGCAGCTGTAGGAGAAGTTCTATGCTATATTTTCGTACGGCTCGGCTTCTATACCTTCCCTTATCGTCTCCTTCCTAACGTGACACCCATGCCTATTTTTGCATTGCTGACAATTTTTCCTTTCTATATCTTGTTCGGTGTCCGCTTCAGCCCGCAGAAATGGCGGTGGAAAATCCCGTTTTATTGGGCGATCGTCCATATCGGCATGACAGGCGAGCTGCTATCCGTGAACTTTACGCGGATTATCCAATACGCCGGGTATTGGGATACTTGGGATTCCTATACGTGGTGGTGGATTTACGTCCTAATCTTCGAAAAGATCGGGGAGCTTATCGTACCCGAGTCGAAGCGGAAGCCGATCGATCCTATGGCTCATCTTACCTACGGCAAGCTGGGCTGGTTCCTGATTCATTTCATTCTGATCGTGACGATCTTCCTTGCGGGTTATTATGTAGGAAGAATATCGCTGCGGTAATAGAGAAAGGTCCCGCCATTCATGGCCGGGACCTTTCTCTCTTCCTATCAACTTATTGCTGCAAAGTCAGTACATTATAAATAGCCTGGGCGCTTTCAGCGCGCGACAGCTTCTCCTGCGGCGCGAAGCGGCCGTCCGCCTTGCCCTTTACAAGACCCAGCTTCGCGGCTTCGGACAGGTCATGCGTCGCCCAATCGCTAACCGCTTCAAGATCGGGGAAGCCCGGTTCAGCCGCTGATCCGTTCGCGCCTTCTCCGCCTGTCAGCACGTACGCCCGAAGCAGCATAACCGCCATTTCCTCGCGGGTTATTTCATCGTTCGGCGCAAAGGTCTTGCCGCCCCGCCCCTTCACGATACCCAGCTCATAAGCCGCTTCCGCATATGGCGCGTACCAAGCTTCGGCCGGGACATCGGTGAACAGGCCCTCCGCCTCTGTCCACTCGCCTGCCGGACGCAATGCCCGCACGAGCATCGCGGCGAATTGCGCGCGCGTCACCTGCCTGTTCGGCGCAAATTGCATGTCGTTTATTCCTTCGATAACGCCTTTGGCCGCTAAGGACTTCACCGCTTGCTCCGCCCAATGGCCGCTTGGCATATCGGCGAACGTCCGGTCTATTTCAAGCGCGCCATAGGCGCTGAAATGATGCAATGACGCCGTCATGACGCCGTCCTTCAGCTCGCCGCCTACATACTGGAATTCCCCGGCCTCGCTCAAGTAATATACACCGCTGATCTCTTCCTTTATCGGACCAAGCAGCGTGAAAGAAACGGCAACCGGTTGCTCGAAACGCTTCAGTACGCCGACCTGTTTATTGCCTTTCAGGATGGAGATACGGAAGTCATAGATCGGAGACAGCCTCTTCAAGGACAGGCCGCTGCCGCCGGCGTTTTCGAGCGCCGCCTCACTCTCATCATCCGTTAGCGGTTTCGCCTCGAATAAAATATAGGTATCCGAAGTTTGTTCGCCTTCAGAAAGCAGCTTCGCCGCGTCCTCCAATACCTTGCGAGGCAGCACGACGGTCAAATCCTCCGCCGTCAGCTCCAGATCATTCGTGCCGAGCAGGGATGCCGCCTGCAGAGGCAGTATGACGCCAGTTTCCCCAGCTCCCAGCTCCACTGTCGCTTTGCCGTCCTTGCCGGCCGTAAGCGCGCTGCTTGACACCGTCTTGGCTCCCGGCCATTGCGCCGGCTGCGTCACAATCGCCCCATTGCCGCCTTGCACGGGCTGAGGCGAAACCCCGCTAATAATCGCCGTGCCGCCGTCCGCGCGGCCCGGCACTTGTACGGTCAGCTTGCCGTCCGCCGTTACGGTATACGTCTGGCCGCCGTACTCATCGACGGCTTGCGTCGCCGGAACGAACGGCACGTTCAGCGTTACGGCAACCGCCTCTTCTTTGGTGTTGATGATCGTTACAATATTTTCGTTCCCGTATTTCTTGTTGAAGGCCAAGTAGCCCAGCGCGTCGCTGCCGGCAAGCTTGGTGCGCGCGCCTTTGGCGTACAGCTTCGAATAGTCGGCGCGGATGTTGAGCAGCTTCTCGTAATGCTCATGCAGCTGCCGCTCTTCGTCCAGCTGGTCCCAAGGCATATCCGCCCGATTCTCGCTATACTGTCCTTGGCTCATATCTCCTCCGTTAGCGCCGGAGCGGCCCAGCTCTTCGCCATAATAGACGACCGGGATCCCTTTGGCCGTCATTTGCAGCGCGGCCGCAATCATCAGCTTGCTCTTGTCGCCGCCAACGTAATGAGACAAGAAGCCGTTCTCGTCATGGCTGCCAAGGAACTGCGCCATCGTCTTCGTATTCGAAAGCTTCGACTCGCGGTCCTGCAAATACGCGTCCACCGCGTCGATGCTTCCGCCGGCGAAGTTTTTCGCCTGCTCCTTGAAGCCAAAGTCAAGCAGCCCATCCATCTGGCCGCTTTCCAGCATGCCGCCGTCGCCATCGACCGTACCGCCGAAATATTCGCCAAGCAGCTTGAAGCCAGGGTCGATGTCCGTCAGCGCGTTTTTGAACGCGACCCATGTGGTGCTTTCCACATGCTTAACCGTATCGACGCGGAAGTAGTCGATCGTATCGCCGCGGTCCGTCCTAGCGCGCTCCAGCCAAGCCGTCTGCCATTCGATGATGGCATCCCGCACGTCCGCATTTTCCGTAAGGAAATCCGGAAGGCCCGCAAGCTCGCCTTTAATCGGGTTCACATCCGCTGACAGACCGTTCGTTCGAAGCATATCCGCGAACCGCGCCTTATCTTCCTCGGTCACGCCCGGGTAGTTATCTCCCGGCTTCAGACCGTAGCCTGTGTGGTTCAGCACGACGTCCACCATAATTTTGATGCCGCGGTCATGCGCTTTTTCGATCAGCTCCTGGAACGTTTCCATATCGCCGAGATGCTCGTCAAGCGCCGTGAAGTTTTTCGCCCAATAGCCATGGTAGCCGTATTGCGTGCCGCCGAAATCGACGCCTTTGTTGAAATCGATATTATCGACGATCGGCGTAATCCATAGCGTATTGATGCCGAGCTCATCCAAATAATCCAGCTTATCGATTAACCCCCGGAAATCGCCGCCATGGTACGCCTCAGGATGCGACTTGTCGACGTTCTCGTTATTCGTGTGATCGCCGTCTTGGAACCGGTCGGTCAGCAGGAAGTATATCCGCGACTCGTCGAAGTCGAAATCCAGCTCGCCCGTATACGTTCTCGGCTTCACCGTTACCTGAAGGCTCGTGCGATGCGTGTTGCCGTATTGATCGACGAGCGATACCGGGATATTTTTCACGCCCGCTGTTATGGTATCCCGAACCGCAATGGTATGGGCCATAAGCTCCGTATTGAACGGAGCGGCAGACGGTCCGCCAAGAGCGCTCAAATCCATCGCGCCTTCGCGGAATGTCAGCGGCTCAGACGAAGAAGCGCTAATACGCAGCACCGCGTTCTCATCGGAATGAATGACGCTTGGCGCTACACTGCCGGATAGGGTAACCGCCGGCTTGCGGTAATCGACCACCGACTGACCGTCCGCCGTGTTCGTCGGATCGTTCCGTTCCACTGTCTCGCCGTCCTTGGTCACAAGGAAGGTATAGACGTGTCTTCCCTCTGCGGCATTCCGAAGCGTGTACTCGAACCACTCTTTGGCCGGATCGTACACCATGTCATAAGTCCGGCCGCCGATTTTCACCTGCACGCCGTCTATGCGGTCCATTTGTCCTTGGCGGAACAAGCTTTCGTCCCGGTAGCGGAACGTCATGTTGCCGTCCTTGAGATATGGACCGTCAATCGTCGGGAATACGTCCAGCTCGCCCACCATGCTGGTTACGTTCACCTTCGTATACCGGTCCCCGTCCGCAAGCGGAATGATGCGGTCGTAGCCGATATCTTGCTTAGCCGTATCCCAGTTGGTTCCTTTCCGCAGGACGAATCCAACGCCAACCGCATCGTCCGCAACCTCGATTGTTGCGGTTGCAACGCCGTTTTGTACGGTGTCAAACAGAATTTGGCCATCCTGCGCGCCCGTATTCCATACCCAAATGTTCCAATCCGTATAGTTGCCGTCAGGCCGGATATAGTTGAATTGAACGACCCTTGCCCTATCCGCTTCCGTCACCTCGACGGTCACGATGGCAGAGAAGCCGCCGTATTCGACTGTAATTTGCGCTCGGCCGGCGCCGACCGCCGTCACGACTCCGTCGCCAGAGACCGCAGCGACCATCGGATTGCTCGATGTAAAGGCAGCGCCTCTCACTTTCGTCCGACTGCCGCCCTCATAGTGAGCGTAAACCGAAATCGAATGCGTTTCGTCCGTATGAAGCGCAAGCTCGCTGTCATCCGTCGCAATCGACACCATCGACGGAGCAGCCGCATCCATCCGAATGACGACCGCGCTTAACGGATCGAGAGTAATGGCGTCCGCAGTCAGCTGGAAGCCGGATGGCGATGCCACGGCCGCAGTTCCCGCTTCATCGTTATCGACAACAACAATTCCGGACGTTAAATCCTCGGAAAGCGTCAACGTTCTGCCGGTGCTGTCGGCGTTAATAAACACGTAATAGTGTCCGCTGCCGTCCATGGCCTCATTTTTGTACCCGATGACAAGGTCGTTATCCGCGATTTCGGGCGCGTCAATAAGCGTAACGTTCGTGTTCACCAGGTCTTGATCGCCGAGCCGGAAAGCGTCGGTAGACTTCCGAAGCGCGATCAAACCTTTGGTGTATTCGCCTGTCACATGGTTAACCGGATAGGCAGCCGCGTCCGTCGCCTTGGCCCAATCGAACTTATTGATCGCATCGGAGGAGTCGTAAGAATCATGGATAAAATAGCCGAAAACATTGCCCGACTCATCCTCCAGCGCATGGTACTTCTGCTCCGGCACGCCGGCGCCCAGCCATTGCTTGGTGCGGCCGTACTCCTGGCCCGCATGCAGGAAGGAGGTCCCCTGCGAGGTCAGCACGATTAAGTTGCCGAGCCGAATGCGCTTATGGATCTCCAGATCGTTGGCCGGTATCGAAGGATCCTTCTTAATCGACTGCGCGATGACGTCATACAGCGGCAAGTTGTCGTGGGCCTCGATATAAGGAACGATATCGCCCGGATCGTCCTCCGCCGTGTTGCTTGGCTGGCCTTTAATATTGTTCAGGATCGTTTGAATGCTTCTGGCACCGCCCGTAATGAAGCGCGGCTCGCCTTCGGAACCGAAGCCGGATTTCAGCTCGTTGCGGATCTCATCGGAGAACACGCCGACGCTGTCCGTCTGATCCATCCAGTCCTGGTCGGCTCCCATGCCTGCCAGCGACGGGTCGGCCAGGTTCCCCTTGAACGTGCGCCAGCCTTCGCCGATAAACAACGCGTTCGGGTTAAGCGCGGACGCCGTATCGTACGCTTTCTGCACGGCAGGGTAATACGCGTCCCCCATCATGTCCCAGCGCATGCCGTCAATTTTATATTCGTCGAACCAGTAGCGCACCGAATCCACCATCAGCTTTTCGGCCATGGCATGGTCCATCGCCAGGTTGTTCCCGAAATCGCCGAGGAAATTGCCGTTCGCGTCTTGGTAAGCATAATAGTTCGGCACGATGTCGTTCAGAAAATCCGCTTTCGCCATATGGGTATAGACGACGTCCAGCACGACGCCCATGCCCGCTTCGTGAATCGCGTCGATAAGCTCTTTCAATTCTTTCACGCGAAGCTCAGGATCCTTCGCATTTTCGGAATAAGCGCCGTCCGGCGAGAAATAGCTGTGCGGGTCATAGCCCCAGTTGTATTCGTTGCCGCTTGCCGAGTACTCCATCTCCCGCGTGCCCATAGCCGCTTCATCGCCGTAATACCACGCCATAACCGGCAGCAGCTGGACATGCGTTACGCCAAGCGATTTGATGTACGGCAGCTTATCGATAAAAGCCTTGTACGAGCCCCAGCGCGCATTCAAATCGCCGGCAATGGAAGGATCGGACGTAAAGTCGCGGATATGAGCCTCCCAGATGATCGCGTCCTCCCGTATCTCATAGCCGTCGATTTCCGCGAAGCCATAATCAGCGTCAGGGTCGGTGCCGCTCAAGTCAATGATTGCGGCTTTGCCGACCGTATCCCCGTCCGGTCCAGCCTCGCCCGCCGTATTCACGCGGAACTCGGCCATCGACTTGGCGTAAGGATCCAGCACCTTCTTCGTCACGCCGTTATTCGTGACTTCATACTGGTAGTAGTAACCGCGCAAATCCGCGATCCCGGCACCGGTCAAATCCTGCGGGTCGACCTGCGCCGACCATACGCCATATTCGCCGATCGTCAGGTCCACGCTTCCGACAAGTACAGCCGCATCGTTCTTGTCATAGAAGTTAGCCGTCACTTTGCTCGCTTTCGGCGCCCACAGCTTCAGCGCTACGCTGCCGCCGCTATAAGTCGCCCCGAGATCATTGCCGTCATACGTATATTTGCGATCCAGCAAGCGCCACCCGACATTAGCCGCGATCGTGCGCCCGCCGTATTGAACCGAAAGCGGCGTGTTGTCCAGGTTTATGTTTTGCGACATCGTCAATGTAACCGCCGGTTGCCCGGCTTGAAGAGCCGCGCTCTGAACCGTCAGCGTCTCGCCGTTCTTGTCTTGAACGGTAATCTCTTGCGCCAAGGCGCTCGCGTTAAGCCCCTCCGTCGTCGTAAAGCCGAGAAGCAGCTGATTATCCGACACAATCTCGGCGGACAAGAGAGCCTTCGCAACCTCCCCGGTCGGCGAAGCATACACCTTGTCGTCGCCTTGCTTAATCCACACTTCATTCATTTCCGGGGACGAAAGAATGACCGACTTATCGCCTCCGTCCTTCTCCCCGCTTGACCGGTTCACGACAAGGAAGCCCACCTTGGCCGCGCCGTCAGCCAAAGGCACGTCGACATAAGCGCCGTAGCCGTCTCTCTTGTCTGCGGGAAAAGCCGTAGCTCCCGACGGCCAGTTGGCCGATGGGGACGCCACATGCTCCCATAGCCACAAGCCGTACGCATCATAGCTGTTGTCGGCCCGCTTGTAATGGATCCGCAAATGCCCTTCCGGAACCGGATCAGCCGGCGCCGGAGAAGTGAAATTCGCCTTCACCTCATGTGTCCCCGCATGGTATGTAAACGTTACGGGAAGCTCCTGAGGCAGAGTAAATGCCGCATTCGAGCCCGGATAGGCTTCGTTCCAGCCGCCGCCAAGCACGACCTTATATTCATAGTCGCCCGGATCAAGCGTTGCCGTCACATCGTAGATCTGGTCAAAATCGCGATCCGCCATGAGCAGCGTTTCCGAGGACGGGTTCCAATCCCCCGAATCGCCCAGCTGCGCCTGCATGTTGCCCGCAACCCGAGGCAACTTCTCCTGCGGAAGCGGCGAATAATAGGTGGAGTCCGCGATCTTCTTCGTCGTATGGTTGTAATAAAAAGTTACTTCCGTCTCTTCGGACAGCCTGAGCACGATATTGCCGCCGTTCTCCTCCGCGTTCGGCTTCGTATAGCTGCCGATGCCATAGCTCTCTGTCCATGCGCCGTTCAGGGCAACCTTATACTCATAATTCCCTGCCGGCAGCGTGCCCGTCAGCTTATAGCTGCCGCCTCCGAGGCTGGTCATCGCGGTGGCATCCGCTGCAGGATCCCAATCGCCTGCCGCGCCAAGAGCTGTCTGCAGCGTGCCGACCAGGGTTACTTTGTTCGGCTGGTCATCATCCGCCTGTGCGGGCGGAATGGCGATCGTCGTCCATAGCAGCGCAGCAGCCACTACCACTGATAAAAGCCTGCCGTACCTTCTCCATTTCTTCATACCGAGTCTCCTTTCCTTATTTTCAAGCTGTGCAACAGATTGATGCAAACGTTTGCATTAACCTCAAAATAAAAGGCAAACGAACCCAAGCGGCATTTTCCAGACCAAAGATACTAGTAAATTTCCCTTGAAAGCGTTTGCTTTATCTATTCTAAATCCGAAAATAAAGCGCTGTCAATCCCTTTTATATGCGATTCGCGAGGAATTTACCCGTCATTACGTGAATCGCCGCATTTTGACAAACGTTTGCACTAAAACGAGCCACCCCTCAATTCTTTCCTTGCGCGAACACTATCTGCGGGCATTCCATCTGTCCTGCATGGCCAACTGCTTGTAAAAAGTGGACAAAGGCTGATAGCGAACGGTAAAATTGGCAGCATAACCGATTAACTTTTTTTAGGAGGTTTGAAATGATTCGGAAATGTTCGGAGCAAGATGTGAATGAAATGTGGAAGATTATTAACGATGGAGCACAGGCGTACAAAGGCATCATACCCGAAGACCAGTATCATGATCCTTATATGAGCATGGATGAATTGCTGCATGAGATCGAGAGCGGCGTTATGTTCTGGGGAGTTGAGCACGATGGCGAGCTTGTCGGGGTTATGGGCCTCCAAGATAAAGGCGACGTCGCCTTGATTCGGCATGCTTATGTTCGCACGGTTAAACGCAAAGGCGGCATCGGCACCCAATTGCTGCGGCATATCGCCGCGCTTACAGAAAAGCCGATTCTAATCGGCACTTGGGAAGACGCCGGCTGGGCGATATCCTTTTACACCAAAAATGGCTATACGCTGGTCCCTCAAGAAAAAAAGAAGGGGCTGCTGCAGCGCTACTGGCAAGTCTCGGATAGACAGATCGAAACATCGGTTGTTTTGGCCTCGCCAGGTTATAACGATACAGGGGCAGTAAACTTCGCATAACCGGAATGACCCGAACCTTTGCGCCAAGCAGCGGTTACGGGTCATTATTTTTAGGCGACCGCTAACGGACCAGACCGATTTATTCATGAAGGGAATGTAAAGAACATGAGCAGAAGGATCCCTGAGCAAAGTTTTTAGATGATATTCGCCATCTGCCTGTGCTTCATCAGTTGACGCCGGAGGAAATTCGTAAAGCGGTTATCGCCAATGCGGTTTCGGACAGCTTTGAATCCGATAACCGATTGGGCAATAGGCGCTACAATTGACGCCAGCTGTCCAGAGGATTATCCCCCTCCTCATTCAATCATTACTGAAACCGATCATTCGAATCGGAATCTCGTGATTGTTGCGCTGTGGAGAGGGGAGTACACTTTAGATGTGAAGCGATACGTACAACAATTTACACGGGGGGCGTTTTCACGAAGCCATGCACCTTGGTATCATTTTGAGCCAGCTTAAAGCCATGCAATAAGATGTGGCCATAACGCATAGCAGGTGGATCTGGTCCGCCGCCCGAAATTCCAACTCTATAAAAAGGAGATATGAGCGAAATGAAACCGGATCAAGTGTTACTTCAATACTTTCACAATATGGTGGATATCGACAAAGCCCTCCGTTATGTACATCATGATGCCACGTTTATCGCGGCATTCGAGAAGGAGACGGACAGACATTACTTCTATGGAACCTATTATGGGAAGGAAGGCGTAAGGACGCTATTGTCCAAGTTCCAGAAAGATCTTGATACCCAACAATTCGAAATCCGCAAGATACTTGCCGATGAAACCACTGCTTTCGCGTGGGGAAGATTTAAGCATCGGATTCGCCCTACCGGCAAAATGTTTGAAAGCTATTGGGCGATGGTTTGCGAAGTGGAAGACGGCACGATTAAGTATTTCCGGGGCTTTGAGGATACAGGCGCCTTGGAAGCCGCTTATAGAGTGGATTGATGCACCGCAAGAATTCCGCATTTGTACGACCGCCATATCACAAGTAATAAAGGGTACTTTAGCATAAATAAACAGGGAGCAGACCGCCACCTGGCAGCTGCCCCCTGTTTTCATTCACGGACGGTTTTGCAATACGAGCTAGTTTGCCGAAAAAAATCGGCAGCCTCGTTAAGCTATTTGGCAGTTTACGCCAATACCAATAGGGAAATTTTTCTTGACACTAAAACAGTGATGTGGGTATTATTTCCATATAGTGATGATTAAGGAGAATAACGATGTATACTTTGACATTAAAACAATCTCACCATCATGAAAAGCGTTAATCCATTCTTCTAAAAATTAGGGATGGGTTAACGCTATTCGCGCTTCCCATTCTGCGATATGCAACGCGCAGGACTTAGGGTCTAGCGCGTTTTTTATTTTTTTTCACAAAAGAAACGGAGGAGTAGAAATGGCAATCATAACAGATTCAAAAGGTAATATTTTTTTGGAGTTTATGAAAATTGAGTATGATAAGCTCAGTACAATTACTCTGGATGCTCCACTAACACATGCTCTAATTGTGGTGAAGTGCCAAGAAAAGTACCTCTTCTTACATAATAAGTGGAGAAAGAACTGGGAACTGCCAGGAGGTATTATTGAACCGGGTGAGAATGCTCAACAATGTATAATTAGAGAATTATTTGAAGAAACCAATCAAAATATTGACACAGTTGTGTTCAAAGGTCTAATGAAGTTTAGACTTCGGCCAAGTTTTCATGGACCAGAACGAACAGAATACGGGGCTTTGTTTAAGGGTGAACTGTGCAAACTTGATGATTTTATTGAAAACGATGAGGCTTCATCAATCATCCTATGGGATGGTATATCAGAGATTGGTGATATCGCCGAAATAGATAGGAAGCTAATTGAATTCGTGTGATAGATGATTGTACAGCAATCCAGGGAGCAGTTTGCCGCCGCGGCAGCTGCTCATTTTCATTGAACGAAGGGGTAGATTTGCATGGTAAGTCTCAGTCGACCTTTATTGAGAATTGGTAGCATTTAGAAACAAAGTACTCTTTTTATTCGTCTAACGTACGTGTACTTGAACTAGGATGTACTTGCAGAAGAAACTTATTGGAAGGAGCATAATGTAAGATGAAAAAATTGTTCTTTGCAATGGTACCCGTGTTGCTATTAACTGCGTGTGCAGAGGCGACAACTACCATCACGAACTCACCGGCTCCTTTATACGCGGTAACCGCAAGTCCAATCCATACAGCGCTTTCAGACGCATCCAACACAATCGTTGCAGAGGGACCGCTTACATTGTCAAGGAACGATCTATTCCAGCTTACAAAGAAGCAAGAATACTTGAGTGTAGTGCTTAAAAACGGAACATATTTTGAGGACTGGTCACCAGGGCCTTTAATGGGTCGCAATTGGGAGGGAGAATTCGAAATCCAGCTATCCAATGAAAACGGCGAGGTGAAAAGTGCTGTCGAATTAAACGGTTATTTCAATGGCGAAATGGTGTTTAACTCGTTCTTTGACATCGATTTCGATGATTACAACGGGGATGGGAATATCGACTTTACGATTGGTCAATATGCATCGAGCAATGGCGGTATATTTAAGCTGTTTACGCTCGACCAGTCTGGACGAATCGCAGAATTGCCTATTAAAGGGCATCACGAGCTATTCGTGAGCGGTACTGGACGTTACTCCACCAAGTTAGCTAAAAACAAATTTGGTTTTTCAAGTACGTATTATGATAACAGTATCGGAAAAGACGTCATACAATCCTTTGTGTGGAACGGAAAAGAGTTTGTCAGTGAATCGGAATTCGGTCAACCGACGGACTCAGAATACGATCTCTCCAATCTGAAACTGCCCCTGCCGAAGGGATGGGACTTAAGTAAAGGAGACCGCTTTAGCTTAGCCATCACCGATGAAAATGGGGTCAATCTCGGGAGTATTGTTACGTACCCGTATGCTGACGATTTTGACTTTAGACTTTATAAGCCCAACCATAGCGAAATTACAAATGAAGAAACGATCGATACTCCCATCGGAAACGGCAAACTATATACGCTCGACGCTGACAACGGTACTGCCGCCTCCGGTCTGACTGGCACACATGACGTTTATTTTGCAGTTATCCCTATAGAAGACAGAATTGTTTACGTACTGGAATTTTCAAAGCATGATAAAGAGGCTGCGTCCAAAATGCAATTCATCGGTCTGCTGAACGGGTTGCAGTTAAAAAAGTGAACACCAGCCGATTGGAGATATTGCTGATTAGGAAGGCCCTTCATCCCTTCGTGGATGCTGGCCGATTACGGTACGTAGCTCTACAAGTAACTACGGCAGCCGGCTACTGACCGGTTGCCGTTGTTGCTCGTTAAGGTAACTGACAGAATAGCCCCATCAAAATAGAAGTTATGAGTGGACATAGGAAAAAGGATGTCATGGGTGTGCAAAAATAAAAAATTCGCTTTTACTGTGTAATTAACCATGATCAAAAGTTTAACGCCCATAATTTGAATCTTATCAAGTTATAATGTGTTACCTAAGAGGCGAAGACCGTTGTTCATTTATGGGGGAATTGAAGATGAATGCTATAGCGAAACGCTTATCCTACAATGAATCCGAACTGTATTGGAAAAATTATCAGAAATTCTTTCCTGAAGAACTGCGATTAAATGAGAATTGTTTACCGACTGAAGAGTGGTGGGATTGGAACGATATTCGTGTCCATCTCGATCGGATGTCTGTTCCTGATTCAAAAATTAAAGTTATCTTAATACACGGCGCGGGTGGGAACGGTAGAATGCTGGCCCCCTATGGACGAATGCTGCAAATAAATGGGTATGATGTTTTATCTCCTGATCTTCCTCCCTATGGTTTAACTTACATGGATTCATTGAAATCATTAGATTACCTGCTATGGATTGAACTACTTACAAAATTGATCGAGCAGGAAGTAAAGCGAGACGGTAAACCGATTGTTTTGTTAGGAGCAAGTATCGGTGGCATGCTTGCTTATCATGCTTCGGCCATGAGCACGCATGTTAGAGGATTGGTCGTCACAACATTTGTAGATACAAGTCATTCAAAAGTTCGGGATCAAATTGCCCCGAATAAGTTAATTAGTCGTTTAGGTAAATTCTCAATGGATGTTTTCCCCTTTATTTTGGATCAATTTCGAATTACTGTTTCGAAAGTATCTAGGATGGAATTAATTACGAATAACTTCGAATTGACCGAACTAATCATAAAGGACCCGCATGCGGCAGGCACAAAAGTCACATTACGTCTTCTTAGAACTTTTATGAATATGAAACCATTGATTCAACCTGAACGTTTCGACATTTGCCCTGTATTACTTGTCCATCCTGAAGTAGATCCAATGACGCCTTTTGCCCTAAGCGAACCTTTTTATAACCGATTAAAAGGCAAGAAAGAATGTGTAATATTAGAAGGGTCTGGACACTTTTCAATAGAACAACCAGGGTTGGACCAAATGAAAACCGCCGTACTTTCTTTTTTAAGCGAGATTGAAAATGAAACTAACAGACTATAATGCAAGGATAAGTTTTACGAGTGATCGGTTTGTTACACTAACAGAACCTTTGTGAAGCTAATAATCAATTCAGTCAGGCAAGACCTGTTCACATTAGCAATCCATGAGAAACCGGGCATGCTGTTGGAAGATATAATGTAGATATAAAAGAGGCTGCAGTTGGAACTTTTAATCCTGATCCTAATATGCGAGGAAAACCCGGGAGGAGAGCCAGTCGTATGGCAAAGATCGTTTACGCATTGAACATGTCTCTGGACGGGTACGTCGACCACATGGCATTCCAGCCTGACCCCGTGCTATTCCGTCATTTCATCGACGACGTGCGCGGGTTGACCGGAAGCCTGTACGGGCGCCTTATGTACGAGACCATGCGGTATTGGGATGAAGACGATTTGGAATGGAATGCACCGGAACGAGAATACGCAGCAGCGTGGCAAAGCAAACCGAAGTGGGTGGTGTCCAGGACGTTAAAGTCCGTCGGCCCGAACGCTTCTCTGATCGAGGGGGACCTCGAAGCCGCTGTTCGTGAGCTGAAGACAAAGCATGAAGGAGAGATTGAAGTTGCCGGACCGCAGTTGGCGCAAAGTTTAACGGAGCTCGGTCTCGTTGATGAGTATCGGCTTTATCTCCATCCCGTCGTGCTGGGTCACGGCAAGTCATTCTTCGCCGGTCCGCGGCACCCGCTGCGCCTCATAGCCAGCGATCGGATTGGCGAGCAGGTGATCAGATTGACCTATGTACCAGTTTAGTGCCTGTACTGCCATACAATGTTGGCAGCTTTGTTTCAATAGCGACAGCCTAGGACTTTACTTTCTCGTCCATGGCTGTCGCTTTTCGATTTCAAGGGTCAGACACCAGCCGCTATCCCTCCGTGTCCATCTGCAAATCTTGCGCGGTGTACGGATTCCCCAATCCTTCTGCCGGCATTAACCCCACCTCTTTGCACAGCTCGACCAGCTGGTGGACGGCATAGAACTGCCGCTGTCCCCGTTCATGAATGCGCCGCAGCGCTTTGACCGCAACCCGCTTCGCTTTCTCAAAGCTTTGATGCTCCACCGCTTGTACAAGCTCTTTCATATGCTCCAAAAAATAAACGGTGCCCCGCAGCGTTCGGATCAGCAAAATTTGCCGAAGATGCGTCGGGGTGTATAGCCGGTACCCATTATCGGGATCCCGTTCGGGTATGATAAGCCCTTCCTTCTCCCAATGGCGGATTGCCGATGCCCGCACGCCGGCGAGCTCGGCGGCTTCCCCAATCGTCATGCGGGATTTCGGCTTTCTTCCTGGGGGGATCGGCGGATCCGGCGATTGCAGAAGCGAGAGGGTCTTGTCGGCGGCCTCCTTCTCTTGATAAAGGGCTGCCTGCTCCCTATTCACCAGCCAAAACGCCGCATCCATGTCCCCCGCTTGTATATACCGCAGCGCCTCGGACGTCACCGCCGTACCGAAGCCGGCGAACATCGCCCGGAGACAGCGGAAATAGGCGCGGTGCGTTCTTGTATAAAGACGATAACCGTTTGCTCCGCGCTCGGGCGGCGGGACAATCCCCCAAGCTTCGTAATGGCGCATGGCGCTAGTGCTGATATGAAGCTCGCGGGCAATCTCGACCGGCTTATAATACTCCATGCGTTCACTCGCTCCTCCCGAAACCAAACATTCTAGAAAAACATTAAAGAACATGCTTGATACTTTGATCCAAACCCCTTTAATATTCGAGAAATATTGTTCAAAACCTTCTCACTTGCATCAATGTTGTAATCTTGAATTGTAGCTGATGAGAAGGAGGAGGATTTATGGAACGGATCCGTTACGCAATCGAAGCGCGAGGGATTCAAAAATCGTTCGGCGGCACGGAGGTGCTCAAAGGCATCGATCTCCAAGTGGAACGCGGCACCGTGTACGCGCTTCTTGGGCCGAACGGCGCGGGGAAGACGACGCTCGTGCATATCTTGTCTACGCTTCTTCGCCCGGACGGCGGAGAAGCCCGCGTATTTGGGCTCGATGTCGTACAGAGCAGCGATGCCGTCCGCAGACATATCGGACTAACCGGACAATTCGCAGCGGTGGATGAGTCGCTTAGCGGCCGGGAAAATTTGATGCTGTTCTCGCGATTGCTCGGCTACCGGAAGCGCGACGCTGCCGCTCGAGCGGAGGAATGGCTGGACGTATTCGGGCTATCGGATGCGGCCGGGAAGCAGGCGGGAACTTACTCCGGCGGCATGCGGCGGCGGCTCGATATCGCTGCGGCAATGCTGGTGAAGCCGGAGCTTCTGTTTCTGGACGAACCCACGACGGGGCTCGATCCTCGCAGCCGGAACGAGGTATGGGACATCGTCCGTCTGCTTACGGAACGCGGCACAACCGTGCTGCTGACTACGCAATATTTGGAGGAGGCCGACCGGCTGTCGGACCGAATCGCCGTTATTCACGAAGGCGTAGTCATCGCCGAAGGAACCCCAGCCGAGCTGAAAGCGTCCGTTGGCTCCGGCACAGTTCGCGTGCAGCTCGCGCGGAAGGAGCAGCGAGGCGATGCCGCGATGGCGATGCGGCAGGTGCTCGGCGCTGCAGCCCGGCAGGATGCTGATCCGGCGGTGCTGACCGCTCCGGCGCTTGACCCCAAGCTGGCGGCTCGCTTGCTCTTGGAGTTGTCGCAAGCCGGCATTGAAGTGGAGCAATTCTCGCTCGGGCAGCCGAGTCTCGACGAAGTCTTCCTGTCGCTGACCGGTCAAAAAAATGAAGTGCTTTTTGAATCGAAGGAGGTGCAGTCGTCATGAGTACGACGGAGTCAAAGCTGATGTTGGCGCTGAACGCTGGAGAAACGCCTCGCCGGCCTCACGCGCTGCATGCCATAGCCGCCTTTGTCTGGCGGTCATGGCGAGGGACGCTCAAAATGCTGCATTATTTGGCGATAGACGTGCTCATCTTCCCCGTCATCTTCCTGCTCATATTCACGTATCTGTTCGGGGGCGCCATCTCGGGCGGCACCGGCGCGTATTTGCAATATTTGCTGCCCGGCATGCTTGTCTATACCGTAACCAGCATGACCGTCTATATCGGCATCGGGATTAAAAATGATATCGACCGCGGCGTGTTCAACCGGTTCCGCACGCTCCCTTTCTGGCAGCCGGCGGCCATCATTGGAACGATGCTTATCCAGCTGTTGACCTATACATCCGCGCTCATTACAACCATTCTGTTAGGGATGGCGCTTGGGTTTCGGCCGGAGGCCGGTATAATCGGCGTCTTGTCCGGCCTCATCTTTGTCGTGCTGTACGCCTTCTGCCTCAGCTGGCTGTTCGCCTTTATTGGCGTTATCGCCAAAAAGGTCGAATCCATTACAAGCATGACCTACATCGTCCTGTACCCGCTTCTGTTCACAAGCAATGTATTCGTCGATACATCGACCATGCCGGACTGGCTTGGCCCTATCATCGCATGGAATCCGATCAGTCTGGCCTCGACGGCCGCCCGGGGACTGATGCATGGCTCGGCGTCTTTCGGCGATCTTGCATCGGCGCTCGCGGTTATGGCGGTTTTTGCGCTCGTGTTCGCGCCGCTGACGTTCCGGGCGTACCGCCGAAAAGGTTCGCAATAAGCATAGGGTCGTCGAAAATCATGCAAAATGCAAAAGGGGCGCCGATATGCGGCGCCCCCTTCATTACTCTGAACCGAGCAAATTATAAATCATAACAGCCGCTTGCGCGCGATTTACGGTTCCGTCCGGGTCGAATTTGCTGCCGGTTACGCCCTGCATATTGCCTTCTTCCGTAAGCAACGCTACGGACTCCCGTGCATAATCGGCTATTTCAGAGCCGTCTTTGTAAACTCCCAAGGAAGCCTCAGTATGTTCAGCCTCTAAACCGGATAAAGCATTCAACACATTAGAGCCCAAAACCGCCATCTCTTGCCTCGTTATCGGACGGTCAGGCGCAAATTTCCCGTCACCGACGCCCGGAAAGCACGAAGAAAACGATCTGTTTGCAGGTCCTGCTCTGTATCATGTTTTTCCTCCTTGGATTACGATGAATCAATCTCGTAATACTTTCGTCGCAGGAGGAATATATTCCTTGTTCAATTAATCGTGTGTAATCTCATGCCGCTCCAGCTGGCCATCCCGATTAAAGTAGAGCCTTAATAAGCTGTCGTCTACGCCTAATCCGGCTGACCCTAAGTAGTAAACGAACTGCACCGACGGCTCTTCCAGCCGTTGTTCAGGCTCGCCAAGCAGGTCAATAATCTCGGTCGCTGTCATTCCTTCAAGCTCATATTGGCTCAGCATACTGTTTACCATTCCTTTTCTGGACTCCGGTTCCTCAGCCCACTTTTCCTTATGGAATGAACCGCTGCATGAACAAAGCATGACTAAGACCAGCATAGCAAAACTTATCTTTTTCATAGGACCGCTCCTTTCCTGCTCAATATCTAACGGAAATAATCCGTAAATGTTGCATTCGGGAGTTGAACTCGGTTATTATGGATATATTGAGTCCATAATCGTAGAGAGGCCCTGATGCGTCCACACACCAGCCAACAAGCTGCTGCGTTCACATCAGAATCGGTTTTTCGCGTTTTAATTATGGATATCTGTTGTCTATAATAATATCTAGGAGGAAACAGCTGATGATGAACGATTTCTTCGACGCCGCGATTTGGGAAGAAGCATGGAAAAGACATGGCGATACCTTGGTGAACAAAATGAAACAAGCAGGCATTGACCCGGCGCGCTCCTTTGATCATAAAGCGAAAACGTTTAATGAGCAGTCCTTTAGCGAAGAAGGAAAAAAGCGGAGCAGCCGGATTCTGAACTGGCTCGAAACCCAAGGGGTCCGCTTCGATAACGCCTCCGTCCTTGACATTGGCGCCGCTTCGGGCGTGTTTTCGGTGCCGTTTGTGGAACGGGGAGCTCAAGTAACCGCCGTAGAGTCTTCTCCTCCGCTTGTCGAGCTGCTGAAAGAAAACGCGGCACAGTTCCCTGAAGACAAGGTAACGATCGTGCCGGAACGGTTCGAGGATATTGACCCGCACGCCAGAGGCTGGAGCAAAGCATTTGATCTTGTATTTGCCTCGATGTGCCCCGTTATTCACGATTGGGACAGTGTAGAGAAGCTGCTCCAGTGCGCACGGGAGTATTGTTATATCAGCATGCCGGCCGGTTCGGCAGAGCATAGTCTGGTGAACGAAATTTGGCCTCTCGTCACGGATAAGCCCTTCAATCCGAAATATACGGAAATGGGCTATCTGCTTCATCTGCTGTATCTGAAGGGCTACTCCTACGAGTCGCTTGTCACAACCGAATCGAAAACGGCGGAAATCTCCACAGAAGAGGCTATGCAAGAAATAATGCACTTACTGCGCGGCCACGGTCTTCCTGCTGACGACCGGAATCGAAAAATAATTGCCGACTATTTGGAACGAGCTTATCCTTCCGGCACCGTAGTAACTCATCAGGGCGGCCGCTACGGCAAGGTGCTGATTCGTTTGCAAAATAAAAGCATGATTTACCATTCAAAACAAAACGTGTAAAATGTCACTACTACCAATCGCTATGAGGACAAGTAATTATAGGGAGGAGCTCGCAAATGGCGGCGGTCGATGAAAACCTAGAAATCATTAAAAGTTATATCGAGGCTTATAATTGTTTTGATACCGAGGGTATGGCAAAGCTCCTGCATGAAGAGGTCATTTTTAGAAATTTTATGAACGGCGAAATGAATACCGAGACAAAGGGCATAAAAGAATTCAGGCAATTAGCTGAACAATCAGCCTCGTTATTCTCCAGCCGTCGTCAGACCGTTACCAGTACCAGAGCAATTGATAGCAAAGTAGAAGTAGAAATTGAGTACGAGGCTGTAATCGCTCACGATTTGCCTAACGGGTTAAAGTCAGGGGATAAACTGCAGCTAAAGGGTAAGTCACTATTTGAAATTCGCGAAGGCAAGCTATCGTTAATTGAGGATTATAGTTAGGTGATTACAAATGAAAGGGCGCCGACAAGCGGCGCCCTTCATTGCTTCTATGAAATTAGCCTCTCTTCTTGCGCGTCATGACGTCGAAGATAACCGCTGCCGCAAGCACGCCGCCGCGAATCATGTACTGATAGGAGATACCTACGCCGAGCAGGTTCATGCCGCTGGTGAGCGAAGCCATTACAACCGCGCCGATAACCGCGCCCGTTACTTTACCTACGCCGCCTGCGGACGATACGCCGCCGACATAAGCAGCCGCAATCGCGTCAAGCTCGAACAGCGTACCGGCTGTCGTTGTCGCGGATTGCAGACGGGACGTGTACAGAATGCCGGACAATGCGGCCAGCATCCCCATGGAGCCGAATACGATATACGTAATTTTCTTCACGTTGATGCCTGTCAAGTGAGCCGCTTCCGGATTGCTGCCTACCGCGTAAATATGTCTGCCAAGCACCGTCTTCGTCGAAATGAAGTGGTAGAGGGCAACGACAAGCAGCACGATAACAACCGTCCAGGAGAAGCCGTTATAACCGGCAAGAATCCAAGTTACATAAGCGATAATAGCGGAAACAAAGATTAACTGAATGGCAAAGATCCCTTTGGAAACCACATCGAACTGATACTTAATCTTATTTTTACGCTTATTGATCTCGCTATAAATGTACAGAATAATAGCCAGAGCGCCCAAGATAAGGGATAGCAAATGCAAGCCGCCTACTTCGGCAATCGAAGGAATAAAGCCGTTGCCGATCGCGTTAAAATTGTCATCCTTGATGATGATGGTACCCGTCTTCTCCGTTACTTGAAGGAGCGCGCCTCTGAAAATCAGCATCCCCGCCAAGGAAGCAACGAAGGACGGAATGCCGAATTTCGCGACAAGGACGCCGTTAAACATCCCCACCACAATGCCGAGCACCAGAATAATCGGAATGGTCAGATAGAACGGTACGCCCGCCTGCGAAAGGAGAATCGCGGCGATCGCGCCCAGGAAGCCGGCTACAAAGCCGACAGACAAGTCGATCTCACGGATGACGATAACTAGCGTCATACCTACAGCCAATACGGCAATGTAGCCCGTCTGGTCAAGCAGGTTACTGATATTACGGGAGGACATGAACAGTCCGTCCGTCAGAATAGTGAAGGTGAGCATGATGACGAACAGGGCAATATACATGCCGTATTCGCGAATGTTCACTTTGAGCAATGACTTCGCTTCATTAAAAAGGTTCATAGGGTCTTCCTCCTATAGTGTTGCAAGCTGCATAATGTTTTCTTGAGTCGCCTCTTCAATCGAGAGCTCGCCTTTCAAAGCTCCTTCGGCCATTACGTACACGCGGTCGCTCATGCCAAGCACTTCGCCAAGCTCGGAAGAGATCATAATGATGCTCATGCCTTCGCTGATCAGCTTGTTCATAATCGTATAGATCTCGAACTTGGCTCCGACGTCGATACCGCGTGTCGGTTCGTCCAAGATCAGCAGCTTCGGCCCAACGAACAGCCATTTGCCGAGCGACACCTTCTGCTGGTTGCCGCCGCTGAGCTTGCCGACGAGCTGCTCGACGGAAGGCGCCTTCACATGCATTGAGGCTTTGTATTCATTCGCGATCTTTACTTCTTCGTTCTCGTTGATCACGCCGTTTCTCGAGATGCCCTTCAAATTCGCGGCAACGACGTTGCTTTTTATATCTTGAGCAAGGAATAGGCCGTCGCCCTTCCGGTCCTCCGTCACGTAAGCGATACCCGCTTTGATCGCGTCGCTTGTGTGGGAGAACTTCTGTGGCAGACCGTCTACAAATAAGTCGCCTTGCAGTTTATAAGACTTGGGATTTCCGAAGATGCTTTGCGCCAGCTCCGTGCGTCCCGAGCCCATTAAGCCGGCTATTCCGACGATTTCTCCCTTTTTCACGTGAAGATTAACATTTTTTACGACATAGCGGCCCAGCTGCGTATCATAAGCGGACCAATTGTTAAGCTCCAAAATTTTATCGCCGAACTTCTTGTCCGGTCTCTTCGGATAAATGTCGTCGATCTCGCGACCAACCATGTTTTTAATAATCGTGCTCTCGGTAATTTCGCCTTTGGACCCTTCCAATGTGCAAATCGTACGCCCGTCGCGGATGACTGTCGCCCGGTCCGCAATCGATATAACTTCTTTCAGCTTGTGGGAGATCATAATGCAGGTAATGCCTTGTTTCTTCAGCTCGCGCAGCAGCTCGAGCAGGTTCTCGCTATCGTTTTCGTTAAGCGCAGCTGTCGGCTCATCGAGGATGAGAAGCTTAACGTCTTTGCTTAAAGCTTTGGCGATTTCGACCAACTGCTGTTTGCCGACGCCCAAATCCTTGATTAATACTTCCGGATTTACGTCGAGTCCTACCTTTTTAAGCATGTCATTCGCTTTAACGATTGTTCGGTTCCAATCAATGACCCCGCCGCGTTTCACTTCGTTGCCGGCAAAAATATTCTCGTACACGGTGAGATCCGGGAATAACGCCAGCTCTTGATAGATAATCGCAATACCGGCCTTCACGCTGTCGCTGATTTCGCCGAATTGCTGTACTTTGCCCTCGAACACGATATCGCCAGTATAGGTGCCGAAAGGATATACGCCGCTCAGCACTTTCATCAGCGTGGATTTGCCGGCGCCGTTCTCGCCGATCAGGCAGTGAATCTCGCCCTTCTCCACCTTGAAGCTGACATCTGTGAGCGCTTTGACTCCCGTAAATTCCTTGGAAATGTTGTTCATCTCCAGTATATATTCGCTCATCGTTATGCCCTCCTAACCAAACAACAGTTACAATTACGGGAATCGTGGCGTCTCCGCCACGATTCCCCTTGTACTATGCTTTTTCTGTATTACAGACCCGTGAACTCGTCAGCTTTGTAGTATTCCGATTCAATCAGCTCTGCCTTCACGTTGTCTTTGTTCACAACGATAACGTTTGTTTGCTTAGCTGGAACGTCAATGACACCGTTGTTGTACGAGCCTGTTGTTTCAGGCGTTTTGCCGTCCAGGATGGATACAGCCATACCCATTGCGTCCGTTACCAGCGTACGAACGTCCTTGAATACCGTCATGGACTGCTTGCCGTCGATAATGTACTGAATGGAAGCTTTCTCAGCGTCTTGACCAGTAATGACATAGCTAGTAACCGCGCTGTCCGCACCGAATACGTCTGCAATGGAACGAGCTGTTCCGTCGTTTGGAGCAAGGATCGCTACATCGCCTTTTTGCTCAGCCGAAGCCGATGTCAAATGCGTTTGAGCTTTGTTTTTCGCTTCGTTAGCATCCCAGTTTGTTGTTACTTGGCCGATAATTTTGCCCAGCTCGTCGCGGGACAGTTCAGCTTTGTCTTTCAATGCTTCCGCTTCGCTGGAGTTCGCAATCACGAATGTGCCGTCAGCGATTTTTGGCTGAAGTACTTTCCAAGCGCCGCTGAAGAACAGGAACGCGTTGTTGTCGGAAGCCGCGCCAGCATACAGGTACAGCGGTTGACCCGAACCTTTAGCGTTGTCTACCAGGTATTTCGCTTGCTCTGCGCCGACCGACTCGCTGTCAAAGGTTACATAGTAGTCAACAGCGTCTGTGTCCGTAATTAAACGGTCATACGCGATAACTTTGATGCCTTCTTTTTTCGCCGCTTCTACAGAAGCTGCAGCTGCCGCGCCGTCATGAGGACAGATGATAAGAACTTGAATGCCTTTGTTGATCAATGTTTCTACGTTTTCTTTCTCTTTCGCGGAAGAACCTTGGCTGAACAAGATTTCCGTCGTATATTTCGTGCCGGAGAGCGCATCTTTAAAGCGCTGCTCGTCCTGCACCCATCTTGGCTCGTCTTTGGTAGGCAATACGATGCCGACGCTTACTTTACCGCCGCTTCCGCCGCTGTTATTTCCGCATGCAGCCACGATAATCGAGAAGATCGCAACGACCAGCAGAAGAGAAATCGACTTCATTTTCTTCATTTTTTTGTACCCCTCTCAAAATGTTTCTTTTGGTTACAGGTCAACTATAGCACCGAATATTCGTCATGAAAGCGCTATACAATAGCACTCTTTTGCGAATGCCTTGACTTTTTTGACGAAACTTGTCCCCTTTTATTTGTCGGGCTGGTCCTCCCCTGATCCTGACAGACTGTCCATATCCACCTTAAACTTGGAAACCGCGTCTTTCAGCTCCGACACCAGCTCGACCAGACGGTTCGCATGCTCGGACATCTCTTTGAGGGATCCGGTCTGCATATCAACCGAAGACGCAATCTCTTGCGTGGAAGCTGTTGTCTGCTCGGAAACGGCCAGAATGCTTTGAATCGAAGCGACCACCGCTTCCTTCAAATGCTCGACGCTTCGGATCGTAAGGAGCTCGCCCTGCACATGCCGCTGCATCATTCCTAGCGAATCATTCATGTTGCGCATGGTAATACTAACCTGCGAGACGGCTTGCTTCTGCGTCTGGTTCACCGCATTGGTGTCGCCTACGACGGCTACGAGTCTGCCGGTTTGCGCAAGCATGCCTGAGATGGTCTCCTGGATGGTCTTGGCCGACAATCTCGCCTGCTCCGCTAAGCTTCTCACTTCATTCGCCACAACGGCGAACCCTTTTCCGTGCTCTCCCGCCCTGGCGGCTTCAATCGATGCGTTAATGGATAAAATATTCGTCTGCTCGGTTATCTCAAATATTGCTTTCGTTACGGAAGAAATCGATTGCGACTGCTTGTTCAGGTCATCCACCAGGTGAGAAACCTGTTGAAAGGCTTGCTCCAGCCGCGTATACGACTCCTCCAGATGCTTCACTTGTTCGTTGCCGCTTTCGATATGCCGGCTGGAGTCCGCAAGCGCATGCTCCATCTCGCCTGACTGCGCAATGAGCGTGCCGATTCTTTGGCTTAATTGATGCACGGCCTCGGAGCTTTTTTCGATCTCGCTCGATGTATTGGCAGCGCCAAGCGCGATTTCTTCCGTCGCGCGCGCCACTTCCAAGCCGGCCGCCACATTGTCGCTCGCGATCCCGCTTACGCTGTTCGCCGTCTGCTCCACGGTTCCGACGCTGGCATGAACGCGCTGAATCAGCCCCCGGATACTGCCAAGCATCGCATTGTAGCTATCCGCCAGCATCCCTAGCTCATCCTTTTTCTTATAATCAAACTCTGCGACTAAGTCGCCTTGGGCTGTCCGTGAAATCGTCGAACGCAGTCTGTTGATTACTTTCAGCAGTCCCGACGCGATATAATAAGCCGCAAATGCGCCAATACATAATCCGACCGCAAGCGCAATGACGCTCGTCACCACAAATTCGGACAGGCTCTCGCTCAGCTTCTCTTTGTCCACGAAGGAGACGATGCTCCAATTCATCGAATAAACGAACGAAACTTCTCCGTTATAATGAACCCCGTCCCAGGTAAAATCGATTTTGCTGCGTTTACCGTCCGCGACCTCTTGTACCCAGCCGAACTCCTTCTTCATCTGTTCCTTGTCTGGCAGAACATCTTCTCCGCCCGCAGCGCTGCCATTCGGATCGATATTTTTCCCGTCCATACCCCGCATAAAGGAGGAGACGATTAAGCCACGGCTGTCATAGATGATCAGCTTGTTCCTTCCGAACATCTCGTTCGATTCCCGCAGCGCGCCGATTCCGTTCAAATCCATATCGAAGCCCGCCACGCCGTACAATTGCCCGCCGGCCATAACGGGCGTCATAACCGACACCGTCATTTTGCCCGTCAATTCATCCTGCCGGACATCGGTCCAGACGGTCTCCTTCTTTTCCAAAGCAAGCTTGTACATTGGCGTCTCACGCGCGTCGCCCTGCATATCGATGGCAGGCGACCTGTGCAGCTTTCCCGTCTCGGCGGATATGAAATAGACGCCCTGCAAGGACGGGTCCTTGGCCTTTGCCGTCTCCAGCAAGAAGCCAATCGCCGCATCCGGATTATCCGAATGAAGCGAAGCCATCTCAACGCTTCCCGCAAGCTGTTCGACGGACTTCTGATATTGTTCGGTTAGCATACGGACTGCTCTGGTAGCGCTTTCAACTTGAACGGCATTGTTCTCCGAGAAGGTGTTCTCGAGCGATGTTTTAACGGTTGAGAAAAGCATGGCGGTAGATCCCAGCAGCGCAATGAACACCGCCGCAGAAATTAAAGCCATCCACTTGACGCGAAGAGAGCGCGCATTGAATCGAATATTGTTCCTGATGACACGTTGAAGTGCATTCTTCATCCGGCGTAACCCCTTCTCTAATGAAATGATTAGGCATGTCCATCAAGATTTTACTCGACGAAGGAAGGAGACACCGGAACAATTAGCGTTATTAAATTGCTGTGTGTAGTATTTTTTTGTTGTGCGACCGTGGAAATGGGCGGCTCGGCCAATTAAATGGATGAACGGTACTGGCATTTACGCTGTCATCAGAGCGTAATGGAAATGCGAAAAGGACCCCACTCCCTGCCGTGAGGCGGGAATTGAGGTCCGTGTTCACGATCTATTTTCGTCCGGCGCGTTTTAGGCGGCAGGGGCGGCTTATTTCGTCCGATCCGCATCATCCGGCGCGTTTAAGGCGGTGAGAGCGACTTATTTCGTCCGATCCGCACCGTCAGGTGCTTTTAAGTCGGCGGGAGCGACTTGTTTCGTCCGATCCGCATCATCCGGCGCGTTTAAGGCGGCGGGAGCGACTCACTTCGTCCGATCCGCGCCATCCGGCGCGTTTAAGGCGGCGGGAGCGACTTGTTTCGTCCGATCCGCGCCATCAGCGCGTTTAAGGCGGCAGGGGCGGCTTATTTCGTCCGATCCGCATCATCCGGCGCGTTTAAGGCGGCAGGGGCGGCTTATTTCGTCCGATCCGCACCGTCAGGCGCGTTTAAGGCGGCGGGAGCGACTTGTTTCGTCTGGTCCGCACCATCAGGCGCGTTTAAGGTGGCGGGAGCGACTTGTTTCGTCCGATCCGCGCCATCAGCGCGTTTAAGGCGGCAGGGGCGACTTGTTTCGTCCGATCCGCGCCGCCCGGCGCGTTTAAGTCGGTGGGAGCGACTTGTTTCGTCTGGTCCGCATCATCCGGCGCGTTTTAGGCGGCAGGGGCGACTTATTTCGTCCGATCCGCATCATCCGGCGCGTTTAAGGCGGCGGGAGCGACTTGTTTCGTCCGGGCCGACATGGACTCTACTCTTTGCTAATCTTGGTCCAAGTACCGGTACACATCCTGCCGGGAATGGAAGCCGTCTGCGATGATGGTCGCGTCGAGATTAAGCTTGTCGACGGCAATCGGGGAGAGCAGCACGGACGGCACTTCGATCTTCCCGTTGTTCACCTTGCGGTCCGCGCCCGGATCCTTGCCCTGCGCCAGCATAACGGCAAGCTCGGCCGCCTTCTGCGTGAGCGCACCGATCGGTTTGTACACCGTCATCGTCTGGGTTCCGGCGACGATGCGCTGGGCGGCCGCCAAGTCCGCGTCCATGCCGGCTACGGGAATGCGCCCCGCGAGCCCCTGCGCCGCAAGCGCCTCGATCACGCCGCCCGCCGTCGCGTCATTCGCTGCGATCACCGCGTCAATCTGATTGCCGTTCGCCTGAAGCGCAGCCTCCATGTTGGCCTTGGCGCTCGCAGGCGTCCAGTCCTTGCTCCACTGATCGTATACGACCTGAATATCGCCGTTGTCGATGAACGGCTGCAGCACGTTGAACACGCCCTTTTTGAAGAGATGGGCGTTATTGTCCGTTTCGGCGCCGCCGATGTAGACGTATTTCCCTTTCGGAACCAGCTCGGTGATCGCCACGGCCTGCATCATGCCGACCAGCTCGTTGTCGAAGGAGACGTACAAGTCGACCTCCGAGTTTTTGATCAGGCGGTCATAGGCCATCACTTTAATGCCGGCGGAATGCGCCTTCTTCACTATCGCCGCCGTCGCCTCCGCGTTATGAGGAACAACTACGAGCAAGTCGACGCCCTCGCTAATCATCTGTTCCGCCTGCATGATCTGCACCGCGTCATCGCCGTTCGAAGCCATAATCACGACCTCGGCGCCAAGCGCTTCGACCGCCGCCTGGAACTGATCCCGGTCCTTCAGCCACCGCTCCTCAAGCAGGGTATCCATCGAAAACCCGATTTTAATCCTGTCGTCCCCGGCAGGCTGAACCGGAGAAGTAATCGCCTCCTCGCCTCCCGCAGTCTGAGTTGGCGCCAGATTGGCCGTTCCGCTGCTGCCCGCATTGTCCTTGCAGCCTGTCACGATGAAGAGGAGCGCGATCGCAAGCAGAAGCAGCCAGGCTTTCATCCCATTCCTTCTCATCCGGTCCGCTCCTTTGCCGTTAGTTCTCATCATCGGTCAGCCTCTTCTTGCCAAGCAGCGTCTTGCGGTATTCCTTCGGCGACACATTGGACATCTTCTTGAATACCTTGCTGAAGTAATTCGGATCGTGATAACCGACCTCGAACGTAATTTCCTTCAAGCTTTTCTCCGGATCGCCCATCAGCTTCTTCGCTTTCTCGATTCGGCATTCCGTCAGAAAGTCGATGTAGTTAATCCCGAGCTGCTCCTTGAACATCTTGCTGATATAAAAGGGACTTAACCCGACCCGCTTGCCGATCGCGTCGAGCGAAATATTTTCATGGGAATGCTCCATAATGTATTGCTTGATTTGCTGCATCGTATCCGGCTCGAGCCTCTCGTAATAGTCCACATACGACTGCCGCATCCGGTCAAGCAGATGCCCGGTTTCGGAGCGAAGCTGCCTGTAGTTCTGGGCTTGGAAGGAGAACAACGGCGTTCCCGTCTCCACCCCCAGCTCGCTAAGCACCCGAGACGCCAGCCACAGCAGCTCCAGCACGCGCTGCTGCGCGTGCAGCAGATTCGTGCCTTCATTCTCGAACAGCTGGATGAAGTCCATTACGCTTGTCCGGACCTGCTCCCATTCGCCGAGCCGCATATGATCAAAAAACTGTTTTTCCTTCTGCCTGATCTGCTGAGGGTCCGCGGCCATATGGAGCGCCGGCACATCGGAATAGAACCGGTATTTCACCGGCAGCGTCGTATCGATCGAAGCGATAAGCGCCTCATGATAGGATTGCCGAATGAGCGCCAGCGACCCGCATTCATTCCCGATCCCGACGAACCAGCCCGCTCCCGCTTCCGACTTAGCCGCAGATAGGATCTCCCGGGCGAGAAGCATCGCTTGGGAGCGATAGGATCGCTCCGGATCCCGAATCACGATGATCGGGAGCTGCCGCCCGTAAAGCGCTCCGACCAGCGCATTGCCCGCATGCCGCACCTTCTCTTTGACGGTGGAATAGGCGCTTTCCCCTCCCGGCGGCAGCGACACCAGCATTACGAACATCTCGCCCGCCGTACGGATCTCCAGCAGGGCGACGAGCTCATCGACATGCACGTCATGCACATGGTCGAACAACAGCTGCGTCACGATATCGGTCTCAATCAGCGGCAGCGTCTTTCGAAGCGCGTCCTGCTGCAGCATGCTCGTCTCGAGCGATCTGCGCTCCTCCTCAATCTGCGCGATGACCTTCCCGACCGTTGCAATGATCTCGCTAGCCTTGCTTGGCTTGAGCAAATAATCTTTGACGCCCAGCTTGATCGCCTGGCGCGCGTATTCGAACGCGTCGTAGGCGGTCACCATAATATATTTGATCCCGGGATTTTCCGCGCTTATCCGTTCAACGGCTTCCAGACCGCTCATCCCCGGCATTTTGATATCCATCAAAATAAGATCCGGCTGGAACGAACCTGCCATCTCGACGGCGATTTTCCCGTTTTTAGCTTCCTCAATGACAAGCTCTGGAAAGCCCTTCCGCAATATCGCGTGCAGCCCTTCCCGCTCGATCTGTTCATCATCCACGATCAGGAGCTTTATCATAGCTGTCGATTCCCCTTGTTTTCGGTATTTTCAAAATCACTTTAGTGCCGCGCTCGCCATCGCTCTGAATGTCCATCACATCATCGATACCGTAGAAGAGACGCAGCCGCTTCACCACGTTGCTGAAACCGATGCCGGTAGAATGCCCTTCCGTTTCGACAACATGCTCTTCCAGGATTTGCTTTATTTTCTCCTTGGTCATGCCCGGTCCGTCATCCTCGATCTCGACGAATACCCGCTCGCCGCCATCGATAATACGGAACCAGATCACGCCGCCCTCCTCCATAGGCTCAACCGCATGGATGACGGCATTCTCGACAATCGGCTGAAGGGTCAGGCCCGGCACCTGGACATGCAGACAAGAATCATCGATGTCGGCATACAGACGCAGCCGCTCGGTAAACCTCGCTCTTTGTATGTCAATATACTGCCGCATAACCTTTACTTCATCATACAAGGTAACGGACCGGTCGAGCCGCTTCAAGTTATACCGCAGCAGCCCCGCTACGCTGACGAGCAGATCGCTTGTCTCCTCCGAGCCTTCCAGATAGGCCTTCTTCGATAACGTATCAAGCGTGTTGAACAAAAAATGCGGATTGATCTGGCTCTGAAGACTTCGAAGCTGGCTTTCCTGCAGCAGCAGCTTATTCTCCTGCAGCTCCTTCTCAAGCTGCGCCTTCTGCTGAATTTCAGATATTAGGTTGTTAATATTGACCCTCATGCGGTCGAACATCTTCGCCAGGAACGAGATTTCGTCATTCGAATTGACCTCGATCTGCAGATCAAAGCGCCCTCGGGAAAGCTCCTTCGCCGCCAGCGTCAGCTTCTGCACGGGCCGCGTAATGCTGAGCGAGAACCAATACGTGAACAGCAGCAGGAGGAAGGTAATCAGAAGCAGCAGCAGGACGCCCGTTTTTTTCAGCTCCTGGGACTGTTCGATAATGCCGCGGTAGAATTGATCATAGGTCTTCAGCTCGGTATCGAGCAGCGTAAGCGTCATCTCGGATATATACTTCGAGATGCGCGTCGCCTCGTCGAACGCATCGGAGGAAGCCTCCGAATCCTTCTCCGATTGGAAAAGCAGCGAACGGTCTGTCGTTTCAACCAGGCTGTCGATCAGGTTCGTGTAGCTGGTTATAGCGAAAGCGTTTTCGACATTCTGCAGTTCGGAAACCTCGGCTTTCGCCCGCTGGATGTTCGATTTGCTCGCATGAAGCAGCTCCAAGTTATCCGGAGTCGGGGCCAGCAAGTAGTTATTGAGCGACGCAATCATGTGCTGGCTCGCGCTTGTCACTTCATTCATGCGCAGATAGCGCTGCAGAATATCGTTGTATTGGTCCTGCGTCTTCTGATTGTAGTAAGTAAGCGCGCCCCAAATGGCAGCCATAATAAACAATACGATTGTCGCGAGGGTCCAAATCTTTTTCTGTATACTGTTCATTGCGCGTCCATCGCCTTTAACATTCTGATTTCGGTTAAGTAGCCGTTCATATCGAGCGGAACCGTCTCTCCCCTCAGCCATTGCAGCATCATGTCTACGCTGATCTGGCCCATCATTTCGGGCGACTGCTCGATCATGCCGTCGAGCTTGCCCTGCTGCATCAGTCTGAGCGACTCGCGTCCGTCATCGAAGGAGTAGATATGATACGGCTCGATTTGCGAACGCCTGCCGACCTCCAGCAGCATCGCCTCCGCTAAGTCCGCGTTGACCGCGATGAAGGCGTCCACATCGGGCAGGCGATTCATCAAATCCCTCGTAGTGGCGATGATCTGCTCCCTTGTATCCGGCGTCTCCGCATATTCGGTCCGAACGTTCGGGTAGCTCTTCAGCACGTCCTGAATGCCGCTCACCCGCTGCTTCTGGTAATACTCCTGATGCGCATCGGCGAGCAGGATAACGGTCCCTTCCGTCCCCATATCCTGGACAAGCTGATTCGCGATCATCTTTCCCGCCTGATATTGGTCTGAGCCGACATACGTCCTCCTCAAGCTTTCCGACATCGGCACATCATTCGCGACGGTAATGACAGGGATACCGTGAAAAGCCGCCTTCACCTTCGTCAAATTTTTAAAGCTTTCCGTGTCCAAGCCTTGCACGATGATACCGTCCACCTTCGTATCGATCGCAATTTCAATTTTTTTCAAAAAATCCTCCTGATTGCCGTAGCTTCCCCATACCTCAAGGCTGGCCCCCTCTTGCTGCGCCTGCTTCTCCGCTCCCTCGCCAACCTTTTTCCAGAACGGCATCTCCAGCTCTTGCGTAATCAGCACAAGCCGGTATTGGGACTGCATAGCATCCGTCGGCTGCGGCAGCTTCCAGTCGGAGCGGAACGCCTTCTCCGCCGACACGAAGGTGAAATAACAAAGCGTTATACATAGGAGGCCAAGTATACCTATGACCGTTTTCCGCAAATGAAGTAGCTCCTTTGTACTAGTATCTACGTTCATCATATCATGAGCATGACAATGTTCAAGTGGCAGTAAAATGCAAAGACTCTTTCCGGTACAGGGACGCTCCGCAGCCTCTGAACGGCATAGAAAAAAAGACCTTGACTTTTAAGCAGGCTTACAACGGTACTTGACACCCGTGTGCTATAGTAAAAGCGGTATTTCACTTCGAACACGTTCAGGTAAGCC
Organism: Paenibacillus nanensis; assembly: GCF_003583765.1. Classification (GTDB taxonomy): domain Bacteria; phylum Bacillota; class Bacilli; order Paenibacillales; family Paenibacillaceae; genus Pristimantibacillus; species Pristimantibacillus nanensis. Next base: position 35,753 of record NZ_QXQA01000010.1, on the reverse strand, counting down.
TTATTTACGCTATAAATCATGCTGTTTCCACCACTTTTGCCCAGCGGGAGGCCCTTTTATGTTTCAGCATATCAACCAAAAGTTTGAAGACGTCGATTTTGGAGGCCGTGATTTAAGATACGGCGAGCTTATCAATTGCACCTTTGCCCGATGCTCGTTCTCGAACGGATCCTTGGAGGAGATATCGTCCATGAACTGCCGTTTCACGCAGTGCAACTTCACTGGGGCGTCACTAAACGGTTCCATTCATAAAGAAACGGCGTTCGAGAATTGCAGCTTCAGCAGCGCGAATCTCTTTGTGGCCAAATTTGAGGATTGTAAAATGATCGGCTCCGAGTTCTCAAACGCGAATCTGGACGGGATCTCCATCCTTCAAGGCGACTGGTCCTATACGAATTTGAGGCACGCCCGGCTCGTTAGACAGGATTTGCGAGGTATTAAATTTTATGAGGCCGATTTATCGGGAGCCAATCTGGAAAAGGCCGATTTACGAAATTGCGATTTCACGATGGCGGTACTGGCAAAAGCCAATTTGCAGGGAGCCGATGCTAGAGGAGCCGTTATGGAAGGAGTCGATTTCAAAACCTTTGCCATTTCAGGGCTGAGGATGGATAAGGAGCAATGTGTGCTGGTTGCTATTTCCTATGGAGCGAAGGTCGTGTGATGCAAAAAAGCAGCCGGTCCCTTCGACCGGCTGCCCTTGATTCATTAGAGCGGAACGCCAATCTCAGACGCGCGCTCCTTCCGTTTATTCAAAAGCACGTTCAACCGTTCCGAGCACAGCAGCATCGCTCCAGCTGACAGAACAATATAGAGCGGGAAGATGCCGATGCCCGCGAACCCGGCAAGCAGCCCTAGAAGCGGCGGCATTAAGGTGCTTCCCGTATAGGCGACCGCCATCTGATAGCCCATAATGCGCCCAGCCTGTTCCTTGCCGAACCGCGCGGGCGTCTCATGCAGCATGCACGGATAAATCGGCGCAAGCCCCAGTCCCATAATTAGCAATCCGGCAAGCGAGAAACCGGTCGGAAGCGGAAGCAGCAGAAGAAGCGCCCCGGCTAGCGCCGTCGCCTGGCCGCCCCGGATGAGCAGCCGGTTGCTCAGCTTGAACGTAATGAAGCCCGTAATCAGCCTTCCAATCGTAATGCCCGCAAAATAAATCGCCACCCACTGCGCCGCCTGGTCCGCAAGCAGACCTCTCTCCTTCACCAAATAACTGCTGCCCCACAAGCCTACCGTAATCTCGACTCCGCAATAGAACAAGAACGACGCGAGCGCGTACGTAACGCCACTCATGCGCATTTTCGGCAACCCCTCGTTGCCAAGAGACATCTCCGTCTCCGTCTGCTCCGCATCCAAAACAGCGCCTTGATTCACGCTGCGGGACTTCCACAGCGGGAGCGTGACGAAAAGGACGATCACCAGCGCGAACTGAATGCCCGCTACGGTTAAATAACCGTCTCTCCAAGAGCTATCCCCCGATAAAAAGGCCGCCATAATCATCGGGCCCGCCGTCGCGCCGACGCCCCAGAAGCAATGCAGCCAGCTCATATGGTGGGCTTTGTACCGCTCCGCGACGTAGTGATTGAGCCCCGCATCGACAGCCCCGCCGCCGAGTCCAAGCGGGATGGCGCAGACGATCAGCCATAGGATGGACGGCGCATACGAGAATCCCGCCAGCGCCCCAGCCGTCATAATACAGCTTATAAGCGTCACAGCCCCCGTGCCAAACTTGCGCACAACGGCTCCGCTCAATAAGCTGGACACGATCGTGCCGACCGTAACCGTCATCGACAACACCCCAGCCATTCCAAACGGGGCGTCCAGATTCGCCCGCATGATCGGCCATGCCGAGCCAAGCAAGGAATCCGGCAGACCAAGACTGATAAAAGCCAAATAAATAATAAGAAGTAAAATTGTTGCCATATTTGCAGCTCCTGTCTATCCATTTCATTCGTCTGTAGAAATCATGACTTGCAGTCCGAGTCTCTTCAGTCCGTTCAAATAATCTTCCTTCCAATCGCTTGCCATAAGCCTCGGAAGATGCTCCTTAGCGATATAGGAAGCGCTTCTTGCCGCGATCGCGTCCAGAAGCTCCCCGCTTACTTCATCTTGGCAGAATATCACGGCACTCGGATTCAATATCGCCGTAAACGCAGCAATCAGCCGGCTCACGGCATCAACGCCGGCCGACTCCCGCATGACGCTAGCCGCCCCGCCGGCGCTTGCTATCGCTTGCTGAAAGTTATGAGCGTCATACAGCGGCACGAACGACACCTCGCCCGAAAAGGAAGTCATCCCTCTCACGACTTGACCTCCTATCAGAATGCCCGCGCCCGGTCCGTTTTGACCGAAATACAGATAGATCAGCGACGGGCTCTCGCCGGCGCTCACCCGGTCGTAATAGCCCAACACCGCCGCGTTCATATCGTTCTCCGCCACGACTGGAATCGCAAACCGCTGTTCAAAATAACCTTTCAGGTCGAAATGCTGGAACTTCTCGTATCCCGGTATAAAGATGATGCGCCCCCCGTCCACCGCTCCGGGCACACCGAAGGAGAGCGAGCGGATTCGAGGAAACCGATCAAGCAAAGCCTCTATATGCTTCGCCAGCGCCTCGATGTCGTCAAACAGGAAGCCGGGAGCCGTTCCTTGCTCCTTCACTTCGCCTAAGGCGTTGTAAATCGTATACTGCGTTTCCGATTTCTCGAGAAACAGCGCCGCGCCCAGCTTATAATCCGGGTTGTACGCGTAACGCTGCGCCCTTCTGCCGCCGCTTGAGAGGTCTAGTCCGGCGTCCAGCAGCTCGCCCGCCTCTTCCATCTGGGCGACAACCTTGCTGATCGTCGGAAAGCTGATGCCTAGCTTTTCGCTTAGCTCCGCCTTCGTCGCGCTTCCGGACGCCAGCAGCACGGACCGTATGCCTCTCAGAACCGCCTTCTTCATTTCCTTCGGCGTCGAAATTCTCTCGTTCATAGAACCATCACCTCGATTACAAGAACTTATTAAACGCATTTAATAAGTATGCGTTTATCGTAACAGAGTTCCGGCTTCATGGGAAGCGCTTCGTATCCGGTCGATAAAAAAAAGCCGGTCATTCCGACCGGCTGCCATCCAATCATTCCGTCATTTCACGGACTCCTATACGTTAATCCGGCAAATTACCGGACCTTGTGCCCACTTCGTACGAAGGAAGCACATGGTCATACATGAGGTGCAGGATCATCCCCGTCTTCGCATGATCGAGGTTATGGCAATGGTCCATCCACATGCCGGGATTGTTGGCGAGGAACGCCACCTCGTACGTTTCGCCGGCATAGACGTTTAACGTGTCGGTGTACCATGGCGTCGCTACCTCCCTGCCGTTCTTTTTCAATACGATCATATGATGGCCGTGGAGATGCATCGGATGCTCGGTAAGACTCCGATTCACGAAGGTTGTTTTCACTTTATCGCCTTCTTTGACAACAAAGGTTGGCGTATGGGGGTGAACCTTCCCGTTAATCGTCCAAAGGAAATGGAACTTTCCGTTATAGAATCCCATCTCGTTCCCAAGGATCATGACAAATTCCCGGTCGAACGCCGCCGCGGTCGTTAATTCATTGACGACGGGCTTTCCATAATGCGAGGGATCGAACAGCTCCGATTCCTTTTCGAAGGGCTGCATTTCCGGCAGCGTATCGCTATAGAAAATAACGCCGGGACTTTCAGCATCCTTACCGTCTCCCATTTTAAACTGAACGGGATGTTCCGGCATTGTAAAAGAAAGATCATATCGTCCGCCGGAGGCAACCCGGAACGCGGTTCGATCCGTCAATTGTCCCGGCTCTTGAATGTCCACTCCGTCAATGGCCGTTATTTGATAACCGGTCCCCTGAAGCCTATATTTTTGCGAGTAATTGTCCGTGTTGATGATTCTCAGTTTAACTTTCCGGCCAGGCTCCACCTGCTTTGTTTGCGTCTCATCTTCCTCTCCAAAAGCGGTCTTCTCTCCCTGATCGGTAACCCAGTCATGATTAATCAAAATCAGCTCTTCATCGACGTTTCCCGCCTTATTCTTCGATTCGACGATAAGCGAGCCGAAAAGTCCCTTCACAACCTGCTCGGAGGCTTGCTGATGGGAGTGAAACCAGTAGGTTCCTTCTTGCTCCGCGCGGAATTTATAAGTAAACGACTCGCCCGGTTTAACGACATTCTGGGTCATGCCGGGCACGCCGTCCATCGCGTTCGGCACGTTGTAGCCGTGCCAATGGATCGTCACGCCAGCGTCGATATCTTTGTTCACGAGCTTCACTTCCACCATGTCCCCATAACGCACGCGAAGCTCCGGCGCAAGCTCTCCGTTATAGGTCCAGGCATCGACGACGGCGCCGGAGGAGAGACGTATTTTCTGCTGCTGGGCGACGAGCTCGAACTTTCGATCCGCCGGAGCGGCAAGGTCGCCTGTCAGCGACGCCACTTCAACCATGCCGCCATGATCCTGATGCGTAGAATGTCCGGACATCATCGTAGGCGATCCGCCTCCCTCATCCAGCAGATGATGGTTCATCATATCGGAGGCTTCCGGCAGCTTGGAGGCATTGATTCCATAAAGCGATGCCGCAAAAACAACCGCACATAGCAAAAATAGGGTTCCAGCCGCCGTAACGGCCGCCGTCAGGAGCTTTTTCCAGAAAGGTCTCTCCGCTTGCTGCCCGCTTAGAACGGTTCGGTACCTTTTCAAGACAACAAACGAAGGTAAAATTAAGAGAACAAGAAGCAGTGCAGGCCGTTGCATCATTTCGAGCAGGCTTGGCATAACGGGCTGGGCAAAAATGTTACTGAGCGCGCACAAGCCGGAAGCTGCCGCAACCGCATAGACAGGGATAACGACCATCGGATGACTCGCGGTGTTCCGCGCTTCCGCCGCAGATTTTCCGGCCTCTGCCCGAATCTTGTTCAGCTTCGGCAGCGTGAACAGCATAAATGCCAAATGAGACACCGCCATGACGGGAACAACGGCTTTCACTGTCCCTTCTACCAATAACCAGCCGTTATTGGCATACAACAATAGCTGCAAAGCATACCATCCGGCTCCAAGCAGGAGAGCAACGCAGCTGATTCCAATGCATACCGATGTCCAACGCTTCAACCAGCGAGGGCTCGCTACATAACAGAGCACCGTCGTCACGCATCCGGCAAGCGCCCACAATATTGTCATGACAAACGCTAGGGGAATGCCAGCAAAGTTCGCAAATACGATCATCTCTTCACCTTTTTCGTTTCCAGAATTTGAATATGATGTTAGAATAGCACCGGAATGTTGCGAACTTGTTGCGACTCTATCGAGAGGTGATGATGCTTGCGTTACGGCTTTTCGTCATTCGATATAATAGACTCATAGAATGCGTTTCCGGGGAGGGGCTGTGCATGGGAATCAAAGTATTGCTCGTGGAGGACGAAGAGAAAATATTATCGCTGATGGAAGCTTATCTCCTCAATGAGGGCTATGAAATTTTGACGGCCAGGGACGGGAAGGCGGCCGTTCAGCTGTTCGCCGATCACAAGCCGGACATCGTTATCCTGGACTGGATGCTCCCGCAGATGAACGGGCTGGACGCGTGCCGCCGCTTTCGCGAAATCGGGGAGCCTGGCATCATTATGGTAACGGCAAAAAATGAAGAGACCGATAAAATCGTCGGCTTGGAAGTCGGAGCTGACGACTATTTGACGAAGCCGTTCAGCTTAAGAGAGCTGTCGGCGCGCATCCGGTCTTTACTTCGGCGAATGAACAGGGCGGATAGCAGCGAGCAAGGCAGCGTGCTGCGAAGAGGCGATTTGATTATACGCGAGGATAGCCTGCAAGTGTTTAAGGGAACGCAGGAGCTGCGGCTTACGCCGACCGAATTCAAGCTGCTTCATTTGCTGGCCTCGAAGCCGAGCAGGGTCTTCAGCCGAATGCAGCTGCTGCAGCATGCGTTTGAAGAAGAATTTGTGATCGACGAACGGACAGTTGACGCCCATATCAGCAAGCTGCGCAAGAAGCTCGATCCCGATCCGTCCGCTTATATCCAGACCGTGTACGGATTCGGGTATCGTTTTGGGACCAACCATGAAAATTAGAAGCAAACTCCTATTGTCTACGGGCATTCTGGTCCTGTTTATCTTGTTCTGTCTATTCGCCGTCACCCAGATTCAATTTTATATCATACGGGATTACGCTTATGAGGAGGATAAGGCCAGCTTTACAGCTCTGAAGGAGGAATTCGAACGTTATTACGCGGAGCATGAGGAGTCGTGGGCGGGAGTAAGCGAAGCTGCGCTCGAACACAGCGCGCCGTTTCTTGAAATCGCGATGACGGCGGACGGAGATACGTTATACCGCAAAGGGAATCTCTCCTTTTCAGGCATTGCCGAGGGCGGCGTCCCGCTAAAGCTGTTTTGGAATGAACGCGAGATAGGCAAGCTGTATGCAATGAACGAACGCCAGGTCAAGACGTTCGAATTCAGGTCGCTGTGGTATGGCATTTTGCCTAATATTACGCTTGTATCCCTGCTGCTAACCTCCGCTGCGGCGCTAATCATCATCTTGTTGTTAACCTGGACGCTCACTTATCCCATTCGGAAAATTGTCGCGGGAATCGATAGCATGAAGAAGGGTAAACCTGAAGCCGCGCTGCCTGTCCGAAGGAAGGACGAATTCGGACAGATATCACGGGCTCTTCAAGAAATGTACGATAGCCTAACCGGTCTGGAGAAGTCCCGCAAGCAGCTGCTGTCCGATGTCGCTCACGAGCTGAAAACGCCGCTCATGATCATCCAAGGAGAGCTGGAGCTTGCACAGGAGCTGGAGACCCCTTTGTCTCCGGCTAAAACGTCATCGCTGCTTGATGAGGTTCTGAGACTTTCCCGATTGGTGCACGATGTGCTCGACTTATCCAAGCTGGAGGCCGGCGGAACGGAGCTGCGAAAAACAACGGAAAATATGACCGCCATGGTGGACGATTTGGCGGATAAAATCCAGTTTTTGGCGGAAGAGAAACAAATCGAAATAACCGTGCAAGCCGGCAAGGAGAACATTGAGGCGTCCGTTGATAAACAGCGCATTCTTCAGGCCTTGTACAATATTATGACGAATGCCGTCCACTATACGGACAGCGGCGGACGCGTCCGCATCCGAATCGATCAAGTACGCTATGCCGGCCAACAAGGCGAACTCGTACAAATCGTCGTTGAAGACAGCGGGCATGGCATATCCGAAGAGGATCTGCCCCATATTTTCAACCGATTCTATCGGGCAGACCGCTCTAGGGCGCGTTCGAACGGCGGAACCGGCCTCGGTCTGGCGATTGCCCAGCAAAATATACTGCTGCACCAAGGCAGAATCGACGTGCAAAGTCAGATTGGAAGGGGAACAAGCTTTACGATCTTGTTTCCGGCCACTCTTGAATGATATTCTGGCTCCATTGCCGGGTACCGAACGAGGCCCGGCTTAGCAGCTTTGCGAAGGGATCGATTGGATAAAACTCATCATGAGGCTAAACGCTTGCTGCGCGGATTGTTCTTTATATTTGGAGGAGCAAGGGTCGCTAAACCCATGCAGCCCTTCAAATTTATAAACGGCGGTGCCTTTTCTTTGTAACGTTGAAATGAGCTCATCCACCTGAAATGACCGTTCTTCCTGCGGAAAAAACAACAGGACCGGACACTTTGGCGTGATTTCCGTATAGTTTCTAATGCGCGATCCATAGTAGCCGACGATTCCGTCGACCCCTTCATGCCCGCTGCACAGCCAGGCCGCCGTCGCCCCTACGCTAAATCCAATTAAGACGACTCTTCTATATTTCCTTTTCGCCTCATTTACGATTGCAATGACTTCTTGACAGACTCTCGCAAACCCCACGTTGTTCATAAAATACTGGTACGCCATTTCCTCTTCCGAATAAGGAAAAGGCGTCTTCCGCTTTAATAAATTGGGGCAAATCACATCAAATCCTTGCTCGGCTAACGATTCGCAGATTCCTTCCATATGGCGGTTTAATCCATAGATTTCGTGGATGACAACGAGAAGCGTATCTGCATTATGTTGTATGCGTATCATGGAGTCCTCCCCGAATGCAGTGGAATCCACCCCGACAGCATCGCGCCGCCTTCCGGGTAATTGCTTGCCGTCAGCTCGCCGCCATGCTGCCGGATAATCCGCTGGGAAATCGTCAAGCCAAGCCCGGCGCCGCCAGTCGCCCGGTTTCGCGACTGCTCGCCTCGGTACAGCGGTTCGAAAATCCGCTCAAGCTCCTCCGGGGAAAAGCCCGGCCCGGAATCGCGAATCGTAAACGCCGCGCGTTCTCCGTCGCGCAAGCATGCGACAGCAATACGGCCATGCAGAGGCGTATGCCGCACGGCATTGTCCAATAAATTGCTAATGGCCCGCTCCAGCAAATGCGCATCTGCTTTTAAAGGGCACCCGCCCAGCTCGAACCGGGTATGAATGAGAATCTTTTTTTCTTGGGCCTGCGGCTCAAGGCTTTCGACCGATCTTTGCGCGATTTCGCAAAGGTCGCTTGGTTCTCTGCTCAGCTCAGTCTCCGCATACTCCATCCTCGTGAACGTGAACAGATCCTCTACCAGACGGTCCAGCTGCGCGGACTTCTCCTTGCATACGGCCACATACTTCGCGACCTGCTCCGGCGTACGCGCAATGCCCTGCTCAAGCCCGTCCAAGTAACCCCGCAACGCGAAGAGCGGTGTCCGCAAATCATGCGCGACGGCGGCGATCACGAATCGGCGTTCCTCCTCGAGCGCCGCTTGCTTCCGGTACGCGTCTTGAAGCCCGCTGACCATCACTTCGAATCCGTCCCGCACCTCGGCGATCTCCTTGACGGACGACTGAGGCAGCCCAACGTCCAAATCGCCTTCGGCAATTTGCCGCGCGGCTTGGCCCATCCTCTCCAGCGGATCGAGCAGATGTCTCCTGATGCGCAAGCCAATGATCAAAAAAGCGAGCAGCAGACCCGTAAACGCGGCGATATGCGAAGCTATATACGAGCCCGGTTGACCGCTTCCAATATCCAGCGAACCCGTAGCCATCAGAAAGGCTGTCACAAAAAAAATCCATGGCAGCAGCAGAAGCAGCGCTACGCTAAGCAAAAAAGACGTTCGGACGCGAAGCTTTCCCATGCTATACCCCCTCGAAGCGGTAACCGACGCCCCATACGTTCGTTAAATATTGAGGCCGGTCCGGATCAAGCTCCACCTTCTCGCGAAGGCGGCTAAGATGGACGCGAATCGTATGTCTGTCGCCGACGCCCTCCCAGAACTTCTCGAGCAGCTGGTCGTAGGTAAACACCTGCCTCGGATGCTCGGCGAACAACCGCAGCAGCTCATACTCCTTCGGCGTAAGCGAGACAGCCGTTCCGTCTACGAACACTTCCCTCGTGGACAAGTCGAGCTTAAGACGGCCATAATCAAGAAGCTTCGGCGGACTCGATTGCTGCGCCCTTGCACGCCGCAAGACCGCCTTCACGCGGGCTATAATTTCCCCTGGCGATGCGGTTTTGACAATATAATCATCCGCCAGCGACAGCCCGCGAATCTTGTCCACATCGTCGCTGCGGGCGCTTAGGAACAGGATCGGAACGTCGCTCTCCGCCCGAATCCGGCGGCACAGCTCGAATCCGTTCTGTCCCGGCATCATAATATCCAGGACGATACAATGAATAGCCTGCCGCTGGAACGCGTCCCACGCTTGCGCGGCATCGCATGCGGTTATGACGTCGTAATTTTCATTCTCCAAAAAGTCCCTCAGCAGTTCAACGATACTTTGATCATCGTCCACTACGAGGATCGAAGGTAACGAGCCCATCATTATCCCACCTTTTCATCCTATCTTATCACTTTTTCGGCAGGAGCCAACGAAGGAAGCTGTTTTGTGACGGTTTGTTTATCGTTTCGTGACTTTTTTGCCGCCGCTTTCGAGAGATTCCTCTGCTAAGCTTCCATTGTGCTCAGGGACGGCTCGTCCCGCAGTAACGGATGAAGGAGATGACATGATGTTGAACGTTCAAATTGTTCTTTTTGACGGGTTTGATCTATTGGATGCGATCGCGCCATACGAAGTATTTTGCGCGGCGGAGCTGATGACGGAAAATGCGCTAAACGTGGAGCTCGTCACCGCCGAGGGTCCCAGGGATGTGCCCAGCGGCACAAATGGCCTGAAATTGGAGGCCAGCGGAAAGCTGAACCCCGAACGTGCGGGCATCATTCTCGTGCCAGGCGCATCGGGACCCGTAGCAGGAGACAGCCCGCATTCGGTTCCTGCTATTCTGGCGCGGACGGCAGAAACAGAGTTGACTGGCATGCTGAAGCAAGCGCTCGCGCGTGAAGACGTCGTCGTCGCAACGGTATGCGGCGGTTCACTGCTTTTGGCCATGGGAGGGTTAATGGAAGGCCGGCCGGCGGTAACCAATCATCTGGGTATGGAGGTGCTGGGAGCAACCGGTGCCATTCCCGTTCCAGCGCGTGTCGTGGACGACGGCAACCTGGTTTCCGGAGGCGGCGTGACGTCTGGACTAGATGTGGCGCTGTACCTCTTAGAGCGTGAGCTTGGCCCGCGCATCGCGCATGAGGTGGAGCGTTTATTCGAGTTCGAACGAAGAGGGACGGTCTGGCGAGAGGCAGGGATTTCGCCTAAGGCATGGACAAAGGATGAACCGCAGCCGCAGCTAACCGAGAGTAAACCGACAGTCATGGACGTAGACGCCTTTGCTTTCGATGGAGACTGGGATACAACTATTGCTACGCCGGTAGGGAAGCTGCAAGTCCGGCTTGCGATTATCACATACAATGGCATCGTCCACGGGAAGGCCGTGCAAGGGAACGAGACCGTTGACTTTTTGGATCCGGTGCTACAGGGCGGCAAGCTTACTTGGCAGCTGCGAGTTACGAAGCCGATGCGCTTAAACCTGAAATTCGAAGTCACCGTTGACGGAGATGTCATGACCGGAACCGCCAAAGCCGGCATGCTGCCGGCATCCAAGTTGACGGGCAAGAGGATCCTATGAAAAAACAAATAACGGGATATGCCTTGCTTGCCGGTGTCTGCATCCTTTTTGTCCTTTACGCCTTGGCTAAAAATTATATCGTCGATCCCGGAGCCGAAGGGTTCTTGATCCATAAGACGGAGCTCACGCGCGAGCTGAATCTCCCCGTCTGGTTAAACGTGATGTATATCCACGTCGCGTTCGCCTGTATCGCTATGCTGGCGGGCCTTCTTAACTTCTCCAATCGTTTCTTTGAGAAGAGCCGCAAGCTTCATCGGATCAACGGCTATGTGTATATCGTATCCGTCCTGCTTGTCGTCGTGACCTCCGGCTATATGGCGCCTCACGCCACCGGGGGCAAAGTTTCCAGCATGGGGTTCAATCTGCTGAATCTCATCTGGCCGGCCATTACGATTACGGCGCTTGTTCACATCAAGAAGAAACGCATCCTCCAGCACCGCAATTGGATGATTCGCAGCTACGCCTTTTGTTTTACGAACATGGCGATTCATCTCATCACGACTCTCTTCCATCAGGGCTTCGGCTTTACTTATTCGGGCAGCTACACCATCGGCGTTTACGGCGCCATTGCGCTGCTGCTGGTCATACCTGAAATCATCATTCGGTACCTGCGAAGAAAATGATAACCTTTCCCCTCTCCCTAACGTCTCATACCATAAGGCCAAATCATTGGGAGAGGGGGGCTGCGCTCTGAAGGGAAAAGCGGCGCTCAGCGCCTTGCTTGCCGTTATGGTTACCGCTATTCTTGCGGGGGCATTTTGGCTCTACCACAATCGTAGCGAAGCGGTGTACCAGCGCATCATCAATCAGGACGGAAGAAGGCGTATTCAGGATCCTTAACGAGCAGCTGCCGGCTCAAGGGATTTGGCTAACGTCCTGCGGGATGCCTGAACCCGGAGCTTCCAAGCATGGGTGCGAAAATTATACGCATTACTTAATCGATGTTATTACGAACGCAGACGAATAATAAAACTAACCGGTAGGGAGGACCATTGGTTCTCCCCAGCGGCCTCAAGTATAGGCAGCAACGATAAGGGAAACATTGTAAAGGACTAGGAGGTAGACCTATGCCTAACTATGTGCCTTACATTGGTTTAATCATCCCTTCGATCATTCTCCTGATCTGGCTCCTCATCAAGACCAAACAGTTTCATACTTTCGTTATCTTTTCATCCTTTGCCGGTATGATCTATGTTTTCGAGGTTATCATTGTTGTCGTGCTTGGCGCTTACGAATATATGCCGCAGGTTACGCCTATTAAGTATCTGGACAGCATGATCGGTGCATCCGTCTCCAATACCTTCACCGTTCCATCAATTGCGGCTTTAATTGCCGTATTTCAGCTGCGCTTTCGGTGGATTGCTTTCTTCTCCCTGCTGCTGGGAGGCATCGAAATCCTTTTTCTGCATTGGGGCATTTATAAACATGAGTGGTGGAGGGTCTCCTATTCGATTGCGGGCTTTGTTTTTTATTTTTCGTTAACAAAGTGGTGGTTCCGTCAATTTTACGAAGGAAGCCGGCCGATTCAAGCCGTCACCTTCTTCCTCTACACGATGTCGCTGATTTATACGTTCGTCCTCGTATTGATGCTATCCGGGATCAGGCTGTTTAAGCCGGGTATCTTTCACGATGTGTACCGCGACGATACGTTCTTTACTACGATGTACGGACTTTTGAAAACAACGCTGATTACAGCCGCGATCTTTTGGCTCAGGGATTGGCGCTGGCTGTTCGCCGCGGCGGCCGTTATCGTCACCTCGCATTACCTCCTGATTCGGCTTCATATCCTGAACATTTTTATTCCGATGTGGATTTACATTTTGATCTACTCGCTCTGCTGCAGTGTCGTCATTTGGCTCTGTTACCTTGCGCGGCGCTCGGTTCAAAGGCGTCTAGCTTCCTATCTGTGAATCATCACTCAAAAAAAGCGGCAAGCCCGAACACCGTTTGCGTGTCCAAGCTTGCCGCTTTAGCTTAAATTACCGTTTATTTTCCGGTTAATGCGAACCGAAGTCTATATACTCTGTTCGCCGGGTTCGTATAGGCCGGATGAACTCTCGCTCCCCAGCTGTCGTCGCCGCCTACGCCCATCTGACGGTCGATAATCCGCACCACCGTCTTCCTGCTGTCCGGCAGAAGATGCACATGATCGTGCGCCTCCAATTCTTCGGGACGATACGGAAGCACATTCAGCTCGATCCTCGGCCGCCCTTGAATATGCAGTCCGTTCCCTTCGGCATCTGAAAGGACCGCGAATCGAACGTCGGTCTTGTTCCCGCATTCCTGCGGGCGCAAATACGAGACGAATTGCTCCTTCACGGTTCCCTCGAATAAGCCGAGACGCGCGCCCTGCTTGCGGTCGCTGTACGATTCGTGAGGGCCGTTGCCATACCAGGCCACGGTGCCGAAAGCTTCCGCCATTTCGAATAGGACGCCAACCTCCGGGATTTCCGGTAGTCCGTCCGCCGGCGTCAGCGTCATCTCAGCTTCAACCTTCCCATCCGCCGTAACGACATATATCATCGAGCATTTGGAATGCGAAGCTTCCGGAAGGCTATAAGCTGCCTCCACTCTTATTTGTCCAGGCTGCTCCTCATATTCAAAAGCCAACAGCTCGCGCGTCTTGCCTGCCGTACGCCAAACGCCGCAGCGCTCCGGATGCCCGTTGCCCCGGTCGTTGTCGGTGTAGGCCCGCCAGAAATTCGGTACGACGGCGGAAGCCAGCAGCTCCTTGCCGTTCCATTGGTATGACGTCAACTCGCCGGATAACGTATCCCAAGCGAGCCGGAATTGATCGCCGCTTACGACCAATGTGCCGGCCTCAGACACTGCCTTAAGCGGTCCCTCGGGAGAACGGCGTACCAACGGTTGAGCGTTCGGACGGACCGGCACAATAAACTGCTCGAACGCGACTTCATGCCCCTTCTCCGCCCACAGCTCATCCTCCTTCAGAACAAAACGAAGGGTGAGCACGAATTCGTCCTCATGCGAGCCGGCGGCGGGAACGGTATAAGGAATGGCGATGACGCCCGTCTCCCCTGGCCCGATATCGGCATGGAGCTCTCCCTGCTCGACAAGAACGCCGTTTTTCGCCATATCCCATTTCAGAAGATACGGAGACAGCCGGCCAAATAGCTGCTTATTCTGTACGGCGAACGTCTGCTTCGCCCAATCCAAAGCGGATACGCCGATATTTTGGTAGCACTTCTTCACCTCATGCAGCTTCGGCGTTACCGTCCGGTCTGCAAAGATCAAGCCGTTGCCGCAGAAATTGCCGTCATGCGGGGATTCGCCAAAGTCGCCGCCGTAGGCCAAATAGCTCTCTCCATCGGCCGATTGCGTTAAGATCGCCTGATCGATCCAATCCCAGATGAAGCCGCCCTGCAGGACAGGATAACGTTCGAACAGCTCCCAATATTCATGAAGCCCGCCGCAGGAGTTGCCCATGGCATGGCTGTATTCGCATAGAATAAACGGCTTCTTCGGATTCCCCTTCGCGTAGGCCTCCACCTGCGCCGGTCTCGTATACATCTGGCTTTCGATGTCGGAGGCCGCTTCGCTGGCCCGCCAGTGGAAGACGCCTTCGTAATGGACAAGCCGGGACGGATCCTCCGCGCGGAAATAATCATACATCTTGATGAAGTTGTCTCCCCCGAACGACTCGTTGCCGAGAGACCAGATCAGGATGCTTGGATGATTCTTATCCCGCTCGAACATCGACTTGCACCGGTCGAGCACATTGTCCGTCCATTCGGAACGGCTGCCCGGAACCGTTAGATCGCCCAGCTCCTGCTGGCCGTACTGCCAAGAGCCATGCGTCTCGAGATTCGTCTCGTCGATGACGTACAGCCCGTATTCGTCGCACAAATCGTACCACAACGGATGATTCGGATAATGCGAGGTTCGGACCGCGTTAATGTTATGGGCCTTCATCAGCCGGATATCCTGCACCATCTCCTCCTTGGTGACCGCCCTGCCCGTACGGCAGGAGAACTCATGACGGTTCACCCCTTTGAACAGGATGCGCTTGCCGTTTATTGTCATCAAGCCGTCCTGAATCTCGAACCGCCTGAAGCCCACTTTGCTCCGGGTTGTCTCCAGAACGTTCGACTGACTGTCGGCCAGCTTCAGCACCAAGGTATAGAGATGCGGCGTTTCCGCGCTCCACAGCAGCGGGCTCGCGACCTGCGCTGACAACTGAATGCGCGCTTCCCCTATGCCGCTAAGGTCGGCGCTCCCGCTCATCCTCACAGCAGGCAGCAGCTGCAGATTGCCGTCATACAAAAGCGCCTCGATCTCCACGCCGCCTTCCTGGACCTGAAAATAGTTTTGAAGCTTAACGTCCACCGTTAACGTTCCGTCTTTGAAGGCCGAATCCAGCTCCGCTTGGACACGGAAATCGTATAGATGAATGCCGGGTTTCGAGTACAGGTACACGTCGCGGAATATGCCGCTCAGCCGCCAGAAGTCCTGATCCTCGAGCCAGCTCGCGTCGCACCAGCGGTATACCTCGACCGCCAGCTTATTGTCCCCTTCGCGCAAGTAGGGCGTCAGGTCAAACTCGGCCGGCGTAAACGTATCCTCGCTATAGCCGACAAACTCGCCGTTCAGCCATACATAGAAGGCGGATTCGACACCTTGGAAGCTGATAAACACAGGGTCCCCGGCCCAGCTCTCCGGTACGGTGAAGGTGTGGACATAGGAGCCGACCGGGTTATAGGCCGTCGGCGCGAACGGAGGCTTAATCGCTTCCCGCTCCGACCACGGATACCGCACATTCGTGTATTGGGGATAGTCGTAGCCTTGCAGCTGCCAATGCCCCGGCACGCGGATCTCATCCCAATCGCCGCAGTCGTAGTCCGCGGCATAAAACTCCTGAATCCGGCTGTCGGGATTAGGGGCGAAGGCGAACTTCCACATGCCGTTCAGCGACTGGATGCGGCGGGATACTCCCTGCTCCGCGCTCAGCGCCTCGTCAACCGTCTCATATGGCGTAAAGGCCGCATGCGCCTCCATCCGGTTCAACTGAAAAATGTCGGGATTGTTGTTCCACTCCGGGTAACCATTCTTGGGCGGGGCATAGCTGAATTTCGTTTTCATCCGATGCGCTCATCTCCAAATCGTCATTTGATCCTTTCTTGCCTCACTCGAACGTCACATTCCGTTGAAAATCGTTTAATAGAAAGTGACCCTCCTGCGCGTTCCTAACCAGCTTGCCGTTCAAACGCAAATTGCGGAAATGAACGCCATCCACCAGCCGGTCCGCATCATAGCCCGCAATAACGGAAGGGTTTCCGCATTCGCCGGTATATGAAAGATTACGGAAGAAGACATGCTCTACGCGGCTTCCGGGGCAAGGATTGTACTTCTCGTTCCAGAACACGCGGATATCGATGAGCCTTCCGAGCTCAAAGGGCTCCACGCGGATATCTTGAAACGAGACATGACGAACCGTGTTTTGGTCCCCGGCGTTTATCGCCATGCATCCCCAGTAGCCGTCCTGAGGCTCATGATGCTCCAGGATATCGATGTCATAAAAGGTAATATTCTCGATTGTGTCTCCATTTCCTTCATGGTCGCCATGAACGCCGATCATAATCGGATGCGCGACATCCGCCCATAGAACGGCGCCGCTGACGCGCACATTGCATGTATCGCCTTTAAATTCCCCTCTGCTTCCGTATATCGCAATGCAGTCGTCGGAGGTGCGGAGGAACACATCTTCAATATGGATGTTTCGGCAGGACATCATATCGATGCCGTCGCACCAGCCCCGCGTGCTGAAGGATTTGAAGCCGCGAATATGAACATTCTCCGACTGGCCGAGATGGATGCTGTAATGGGGAGGGTCGATCGAAATGATATCCTCTACCGTAACATTGCGGGAATAATTGATTTGCACGGACCGCCAGTAGGTCGTCTTTTCGATATCGCGCAAATAAACGATGCCTCTGCCGCCGATCCGGACGTTCTCGGCATGATCGCATACAAGCGAGCCGACGATGACGGCTCCTCCTGCAAGATAAACCGTTGTGTTCGATGGAATATGGAACAGGCCGTCTTCAAAACGGTGCATCCCCGCTCCAAAATATACGATAGGCTTGCGGTTCAGCTTTATTTTTTCATGAACGGCATAGTCGCCCGGCTCGATGAACAGCACATCGGGAGACTGCGGATCCGGCGCATTAGCGTCCAGCGCGATCGCGAATAGATGCAAATTATGAAACCGGTCGCCGTTCGCTTCTATGCTTAATTGGCACGGACGGTCCAGCTGAAAGGTAATCGTATTGCCTTGAACCGTACGGTTCACATTCTTGGACAGCGGACGAATCTCCACCTCGCGCAGCTGCTCACGGTTATACGTAACCTCGACTTCAACGAGTCCCTGCAAATCGAGTGCCGCCATCGACGCTTCGCGGACATCATGCATATCGACCCGGACCAAATAGGGAAATAATTCGCGCCATTCCCCGCCCGGCACTCTAGCTTTTACGGTAAAATCGGGGTTGCGGACCGCTCCTTCAGGTGCGGAATAAACAACAAGCTCTGATGCGGAATGGTTCATAAATAATCCTCCTCCATAGAAAAGAAGGCCGCTCGGATGACCCCTCCTACCAGCGGATCCTGATCACCTTCGCAGCCTTCATCTTTTTTATTTAGCGGATTGACGCTCCTGGTAAATCTTCGTCGCCTCGTCCAGCAGCTCTTGGCCGCCGGTTTTCAGCCATTGGTTTTTGAAGCCTTCGAATGCCTTATCGATGTCCTCGTCGCCGATAATCGCCTTAATATAGAACTCGTCCTGAAGCGTCGTCAGCGTCGCCATGTACTTGCCTTTCGTCTCCATCGCTGTCGGACCGAGAATATCGCTCGTCGTTTCGAGACCCGCGTTCACCTTATCGCGGAACTCCAATTTGTCCGGCGTAAAGTGGAACTTCCATGTGCCTGTATCCCGTTCAATAAGCGGGTTATAGAAGCCACCGATGCCCATTTCACGCGCCGGGTCGGCCGTCGCCGTGAACTCTTCCTTCATGACGGGAACGCCGTCTACCAGATCGTAGGACTCGCCTTCCACTCCGAATACGGTGCGCAGGTAGACTTCATCCTTTGTCGCAAGGTCCTCAAGCATTTGCAGTATGCGGATGCGCTTCGCTTCGTCCTCCTGAACCTGCTTGCCGAACATCAGCGGCACCTGCAGCGGACCGTTCGACATGACGATCGACTTGCCGGCCGGGCCGATCAGTCCCTTGCCGTAGACAGCGGTAATGCCGTTCTCCGTATTGCCTGCGACCGCGCCGAAAAGATGGTGGTACATTTTATGATCGATATAGCCGATCTTCTTGCTGGACCACTTCTGGTCGAGCAGCGCGCCGTCATCCGTCATAAACTCCGGATCGATCAGCTCCGATTTATACCATTGGTTAAGCAGCTTCAGGGCTTCCTTCGACTCGTCGGTAATGCCGCCCCAAGTCACGCTGCCGTCCGCAGCCAGCTTGAAGTGGTACGGGTTCACGCCATACGCGGCATAAATCGAGTTGAACAGCTGCACCCGTACGTCTTTGCCCCGGCCGCTGATGCCGTACGTATCCTTTTGCCCGTTCTTATCCGGGTCGTTATTGCGGAACTTCGTCAGCACGTCTTCCAGCTCCTCGATCGTCTTCGGAGGCTCCTTATAGCCGATCGCTTCCAGCCATTCGCCATTGTAAGTCGGGATAAATCCATAGGCGCCGTTCAGCCAAATTCTCGGCACGCCGTAGTTCTTCCCGTCGATAATGCCGATATTCCACGCGTTCGGGTCCACCTCTTCCACATGGGCCGTATAGGATGGCATATACTTTTTGATCTCCTCCATGTCGATCTCGGCTATAACGCCTTGTCTTGCCCAGTTCGTCATGTCCGCTTCCGTAATGTTATGAGGGAAAATATCCGGAATCTCGCCTGACGCGATCATCGTCTTATAATTTTCGTCCGTTCCTCTCATGTTGACGAATTTCACGTTATAACGCTCTTCCAGATACTTCTGCGTCGGATTGTCATCGTTCGTTGGAATCTCCCATGTCGACGCGTTGGTCGCGATGGTGATTGTCTCATCCGATGCCTGATCGTTGGACGCGTTTGAAGGCGCGTTCGTGCTCGAGTTTGCGTCTGTGCCCGTATTTGAATTCGAGTTATTCGAGCATCCCGCCGCGAATACCGAAACGGCGAGCGCAAGCACTAAGCTGATTTTTTTCCAATGTCTCATTTTTTATGATCCTCCCTTTTATAAGTTCAAGCTTTATATAATCGGGCAGCGGATAAGCCGCGCGGTTATACCGGGTCATCCCTTCAGCGAGCCGATCATCGTTCCTTTGACGAAGTATTTTTGCAGGAACGGGTAAATGATCAGAATCGGCAGCGCGGCGAACATAATCGTAGCCGCCTTGATGGCAGGCGCATACTTGAGATTTCCAACAACCGTCCGTCCGAACGTTTCGGCGTCCGTATTCGTGATGACAATCTCCCGAAGGAAAAACTGAAGCACCTGCTTGTTCTGATCGGTAATGTACAGCACCGCATCGAACCAAGAATTCCAGTGGCCGACCGCCGTCCATAAGGCAAGGGTGGCAAGCACCGGCTTCGACAGCGGCAGGATGATGCTGAACAGAATGCGGATGTCATTCGCGCCGTCAATCTTGGCCGACTCCTCGAGCTCCGTCGGAATCCCCATAAAGAAGTTGCGCAGCACCAGCATCGAGAAGGTCGGAACCAAGCCCGGCACGACGTACACCCACACGCTATTCATCAGGTGCAGCCACTTCATCAGCAAGTAAGTCGGAATAATGCCTCCGCCGAAAAACATCGTGAACAGGATGATCATCGTGTAGAAGCTGCGGTGAGGCAAATATTTGCGCGACAACGGGTAGGCGCAGAGCGACATGGCGACTAGGGTCAGCAGCGTGCCGACGACCGTGCGGAATACCGAGTTGCCGAAGCCGGTCCATATTTTCGTTTGGCTTAGAACCTGGTTCCATGCGAAGAAGTCGATCTCCCGTGGATACAGGTGGAAGCCGAATCGGCTCGCTTCGCTTGGACTGCTAAGCGAGACGGACGCGATATGGAGAAACGGATAAATCGTCGCGATACATAGCAGAGAGATTGATAGGACGAGAATGGCCTGGAAGACATGTTCGCCGATTGTAGGTTTCATTTACGTTCATCTCCTTTCGGGCAGACTCTGGCTACAGAACCCCTTCTTGCCCCATTTTCTTCATGACATAGTTGGTGCCGAGGACGAGCATAATGCCGATGACATTTTTGAATAGCCCGACGGCCGTGGTAAGGCCGAACTGGGACTGCTGAATACCGGCCCGGTACACATAAGTGTCGATAACGTCGGCTACCTCGTACACGGCAGGGCTGTATAGGTTGAAGATTTGGTCGAAGCCCGCGTTCAGGATGCCCCCCAGCGAAAGGATGAACATGATCGACACGACCGGCAGTATGGAAGGAATCGTAATATGCCGGATCCGCTTCCACCGGTTCGCCCCATCGATTGTTGCGGCCTCATACAGGGTCGGATCGATGCCGGATAACGCAGCCAAATAGATGATTGTGCCCCAGCCGATTTCCTTCCAAATCGAAGTGACGACTAGCGTCGGCCGGAAATAATCCGTATCGGCCAAGAAATAAATCGGTTCCCCGCCAAACAGCTTGATGATATAGTTCACCGGCCCTTCGGACGGCGACAGCATGACGACGATAATACCCGACAGAATGACCCAGGAGAAAAAATGCGGGATATACGAGATCGATTGCGCGAACCTTTTGAACAGCTTATACCGCAGCTCGTTCAGCATAAGCGCAAGAATGATCGGCGCCGGGAACCCGAATATAATATTGTAGAGACTGATCAAAATCGTATTTCGGAAGATCCGCGCAAAGTCGGGCGATTGGTAGAACAGAAACTTAAAATGCTCCATTCCGATCCAGTCGCTGCCCCAAATCCCTTTGATCGGACTAAAGTCTTTGAATGCCAATTGAACGCCGTACATCGGCCCGTAATGAAAGATGCCATACCAGACGAGGACCGGAATCAGCATGAAAAACAGGTATTTATTTTTCTTATATTCCTTCCACGTGTGTTTCCATTTCGGCGGCTTCTTCGCCACGGAACCGTTTTCAATTTGCGCGATATTCGCGATGCCCGAATTTGTCTGGCTCACTGCCTACACTTCCTTCCTGCAATCCTGCTCATCGAAAGCCTTACAAGCCCAATTGTACCTGCAACCGGAGGGGCATAATGCCAAAACGATGCGGGAAAATGTTTGTTTATTGGCGTGATGCAGCCAGACTCCTTAAGCGCCCTTGACGGCAAAAAAAGCCGCGCTCCCCATCCGCAAGGATAGAGAGCGCGGCTCTTTGCAGCGCGTAAACATGTTATTCGTTTGCCTGTTCATCCTCTTCCGTCGGCCAGCCGCCCCATAGGTTCGACAGATGTCCGTCCGGGTCGCGCAGCGTAAAGCTGTAGCCGCCGCTTTTTTTGAAGACCAGCTCACCTGTCTCGACACCCTTCTCCCGAAGCTCCCGGTACGCTTCATGAATGTTGTCCACTTGCAGGGAAATGATCGGCTGCAGCTGCCCCTTGCTGTTCGTGAAGTCCAGATTCGGCACCTTCGGACTCTGTATTAAACCAAGTCCTACGCCCGCCACGTTCAGCCAGGCTTCCGTATCGCCAGGCGCATATTCGAACGTAAACGGAATGCCGAGCACATCCTTGTACCACTTGACCGACGCGTCCACATTTTTGACCGGCAGTTGAATGACCGCGTAGTTTTTAATTGCAATCGCCATTATTTCCTCTCCCTTGCGTATAAATGCTGCTTTCCCTCTATAAACGCAATGCGGGCTCAAAAAGAAACGGGGTCTTCCTATTTCGCTTGAAAAATTTCAATAAGATGCCCGTTAGGGTCGCGGAACGTGAAGGAGTACCGCCCGGATTGAACGGAGACGCTCTCCACCTGCATTCCCCTGGACGCGAGCGCGAGATATGCCGTGCAGATCCCCTCCGCATCTCCCTCCCGGAAGGCGGATAGGAACTGCTCGAAGCTTTCCTTCGTCAGCATACCGTCCGAAGGTCCCGTTGACGGTTTCGCGCGATCCGTTCTCCAATCATTCGTGTCGTTCATCATCGTCCGCAGCCGGCGGCGCGCCCGCTTCAGGCCTTCTTTCACGGCGCCAACCGTCATGTGCAGAAGCTCGCCCGTCTCCGCCGCGCTGAAACGAAAGACGTCGACGAGCAGAATCAACACCATCTGCCGCGGATTCAGCCGGCCGGCCAGCTGCTCGAGCGACTCCCGCACCGTAAGCTCGCTTACTGGGCTAGCCTCTGCCAGATGAAGCGCTTCATCGAAGGTCACGCTATCTCCTGCGGCTTTCCGCTTCCGGTATTGATCGATCCATACGTTTTTGGCGATGAGGCGCAGGTACGACTTGCTCACTTGCCGCTCCGGCGCTTGCTCAAGCGACCGGTATGCTTTCAGCAGCGTCTCCTGCATCAAATCCTCCGCGTCCCATTCGCTCGAAGCCAGCGCGCGGCAGTAAAGCCTAAGGTCTGGAAGATACGGTTCAATGACGGCTATAGGATTCAACGATTTTCTTCCTTCCGAACTAATGTCATCCATTCCCTATTGTAACGGCTTTCGGCATAGGAGAAAAGACCTATCGAAGCAAAACAAACCCCTCTCGTTGGCCGAGAAGGGCTTGTTGCCATCGTTATGCCTTATTCAAAATAAGCTCCAGCTGTACGGAAAGCTCGTTCTCCGTCTCCAGCACAACCGTATGCGGACTCGTCATGCCAAAGTCGGCGAAAGTGACCTTCGTCGTGCCGGACAGCAGCAGCTGCCCGTCCTTATACATGGCGTTCGAGGCGAAGGTAACGTCCTTGCCAATGCCTTTGACCGTCAGCGTGCCTGCGATTTCGACCGGCACCGCGGTTCCTTCCGTCCATTCCGCCGGCAGCGGGGAGATCGAGGCGGCCTGGAATGTCGCCTCGGGAAATTCGCCTACCGCCAGCAGATCCTCCCGCTCCTTCACATGACCGTCCCGCTGGCTGTTGCCGGAATCAAGCGCCGTCATATCGACGACTCCCTCCCCCGTCATCCCCGCCGCGTCATTAACATCCACAGTCCAGGACCCCGTTACGGCTTCATTGACAAAATTAACGGTTTCTCTGGAGGTCGTAACCGACCAGTATACTTTGGAGCCTTCCGCAATCGCCCAATTTCCGTTTAATTGCTCAGCCGATAAGGCCGCAGTGGAGCCGCCTGTCTCATCCGCATTCGTCTGTCCGGACGGTGCCGGTTCCTCCAATACCTCCATGACGGACTCTACCTCTACTTGATTGCCCATATAACGATCCATTGCCGCATACCCGCCGGCTCCGATCACAACGACTAAAGCAACCGACAACAGTACGATATGTTTTCTCTTCATCGATACCTCCTATTTATGCGGCGGCCGCCGACTAAGGCCATTATACCCGTCCAATGTGTCGAGCAGATGTCGGCGGCAAAGCCTTAACGGCCGGTCTTTTTTATCTGCCGGCGCCTCAATTGGGAAACATTGCCGACCATCTCGCAACGTTGCTACAATGAGAGCATAAAGAGCGAAAGGGGGCTGTCTTATCATTGAAAACCATTCTGGTTGTTGAAGACGAACCGGCTATCGCGCGCGTATTGACCGCCTACTTGCAGAAAGCCCATTTCCGCGTCAAGCTGGCAGCTGACGGCCGGCAAGCGCTCGAATTATTCGCTAAGGAGACGCCGGCGCTTGTGCTGCTCGATGTCATGCTGCCGCATATCGACGGCTGGGACGTGCTATGCCGAATAAGGGAGACGAGCAGCTGTCCGGTTATTATGCTGACCGCTCGAGATGCGGTGGAGGACAGGCTGAATGGGCTGAACGCCGGCGCGGACGATTACATGCCGAAGCCGTTCGTGCCTGAAGAGGTCGTCGCCCGCGTGCAGGCCGTCCTGAGACGGCCCTCCCAATGGACGGACGGCGGACGTCTTCGCCGGTACGGCCGGCTGTGCATCGACTTTATGGCGCAGCATGTCTCACTGAGCGGCGCTCAGGTGGCGTTAATGCCGCGCGACTTAGCGCTGCTGCTTTTTCTGGCGGAGCATCCGAACCGGACCTTTACCCGGGAGCAGCTAATCGAACATGTATGGGGGGCGGATTATGAAGGCAGCGACCGCGCGGTCGACTTGTCGATCAAGCGTATTCGGCAAGCGTTAGCGCACTGGCCGGAGACGGAAGGGGATATCCGGACATTAAGGGGAATGGGGTATCAATTGTGGATCGAAAAATGAAGCAAACCTCCATTCTTTCCTATTGGACCGTCCGGTATTTTTGGATTCTATTTGCCGGGCTGCTCGTCATTGCCGCCGCGGCGGTCTGGTGGACCAAGCAGCAGACGATGGACAGCCGGCTGCAGACGGTCGAGCTGCTCGCGCAGGATATTGCAGACCGGCTTAGCGGAGAAGACGGAACTGTCACCGTACCGCCGTATCTCACTCAGCTTCTGCAAAAGCGCGCCCAGTATTTCAATCTTGGGCCTGGCATTTGCCTGCTCGTCACGGATCATAACGGCAAGCTGCTGTACGCTTCCGATCCGATCACCCAGGAGGAGCTTCCCCTGAAGCTGAACGCGAGTCTCGACCGCGCCCTGGAGCCGGGCATGAAAGCAATCATTGCCCCTATTACCTATGACGAGGCGAAAATTGGACAAGTCACGATTCTTCAGCCGACACGCCCTCTTACCCGGCTGCCTGATCTGCAATGGGCTTTCGGCCTCGCGTTCCTGAGCCTGGCTGCGCTCGGCTGGCTGACTATTTATTTATTGTCTCGGAAGCTGTCCCGCCCCATTCGAAAGGTTGCTTCGGCCGCCCGCGAGATCAGTCTCGGTCATTACGACGTATCCCTCCATGCCGATACGAAAGAGCGGGAGCTGGGCGAGCTGCTCCACTCCTTCAAAGAGATGGCCGGGAGGCTCAAGCAGCTCGAGCATTCGCGGAGCTTCATGCTGGCCGGACTGACCCACGAGCTCAAAACGCCGGTCACGTCGGTGAAGGGGCTCGTCCATGCGGTGAGAGAGAAGGTCGTCACCGGCGAAGAAGCCGACGAGTTCCTTGATATCGCGCTGTTGGAGTCGGGACGGCTTGAACGCATGGTTTCGGACTTGCTCGATTATAACGCGCTGGCTGCCGGGGTTGTCCCCATGAACCGTGACCGGCTGGATGCCTCAGCGCTTCTTAGCGAAATCGTCTACCAATGGAGATTGCTGCAGGAGGACGGCATGCCCGAGCCGTCGCTTCAGCTGCCCCACGAGCCCGTGCAGATTGCAGGGGACTCGCTCCGCATTCAGCAAATTATCGTCAACCTGCTCCATAACAGCGCGCAAGCGAAGCATCCGGACCGTCCCCTGCATATCGATATCGCTTTGCGTGTCCGAGACAAGCATGCCGAAATAACCGTTCGCGACAACGGCTCCGGCATTCCGGTATCCGAGCAGCAGCTCATCTTCGAACGGTTCTTCCGCGGGGAGAACAAGAAGCTGTCCATCCGAGGCTTAGGCTTAGGGCTGGCCTTCAGCAAGCTGCTTGCGGCAGCTCAGGGAGGAGAGCTTGCCTTTATCGAAAGCTCGGAACAGGGCACGACGTTTGCATTGACGCTGCCTCTTACGGAATAAGCTGTAGATTTCCGCAGGAAACGGTCGGCAGGTATGGAAATATCGGCGGTACAGGTGAAGCCTGTACCGCTTTTTTGTTGTTTATATCTGTTAATCAAAAGGGGGATGTTACCTGAAATGTGAAGCTAAATTTTGTAATTACCTTTAGTTGTATCTCCATTAAGGGATGAGGAGATTCTAAAATAAAAAGGATGGTGGCCAGAGGTGTCAATTAAAAGTCGTTGGTTAATCAATGTTGCGATGGTGGTCCTATCGTGGCTGACATTGCCCCTTATGAGTTCGCGCAGCCTAAAACGATTCCTCCCCGCAACCGTCTTGATTTTGATTGTTGAAATGATTCACGCTCGTTTCGGGAAGAAAAAAAAATGGTGGGCTTTTTATCAAAAAACCGATTCGATCCTTTTTAATGAGTTCCCTTTTCAAATCGGCCCTTTTTTTGTTACTTCGTTATGGCTTCTTAAATGGACTTACGGCAACCTAAAAAATTTTTTATTGGCAAATGTGGTGAACAATGCGTTTTTTGCTTTTGGCGTAACGGAAATTGGCCAAAGAATTAAATGGTACAAGCTAGTAAAGTTTAATCGGTTCGAATTTTTTCTGTATTTTTATCAAAAAGCCTTCTTATTATACTTCTTCCAGTATCTTTTTGAAAAAAGAAGGTCCTTGACGTTACCCAAAGGTAAAATGAAGGGGTAGACCGTATTCATTTTAACAAAAGGCGAACTAGAAGCAGCGACAGCTACGGACGAGAAGGATAAAGTCCTAAACTGTCGCTATTTGGCGTACTATTAGTTGCTGGGAATGCGTTGCTGCGTCACGCAGGCCTCTATTTTACCGAAGCAGCTGGCAGCTGCATCAGAATCAAGTAACACTCACGTAGGTTGGCGATCAATGCTGTCCCTCACTGATCTGGCAAAAGCCAGCTTTATGCCTTAGGAGGGCTAAATGATGAACTATCCCGCTAACCTCCCTTAAACGTAACGAAGCTGCCGATCGTGTTCCCAGCAGCTTCGCCCTGATTGGCATTGATTCCAGCTCGTCAATGATCCGATTAGAACAGCTTGGCAAGTTTGATATCTTCAAAAGGCGCGTTTTTTTTGATATCAAATACCCGCACGAATGTTACATCGAAGATGGGAAAAGGTGATAACGCTTCTTTCGCAGCCAATTTCATTTCGATGATTTCTGCTTCTTTCATGCCCCATTTTGTTTGACCCAAAGTCAAATGTGGAATGAAGTGATCTAACTCTATATACCTATCAATAAGTTCGGGCGGCGGGGAAACCGCATCTACCAAGTTTTTGTGCAGTTTATATATCTCTTTCGATTCAACGCTAAGGAATGTAACCGCTGTTCCGAATGTTGCTGGTTCCGACAAAGTTAACTGGAAGATTGGAAATGAAGAACAAGTTTCTCTTACTTTTTCAAGCCAATTCATATCCTCCGTAAGTCCGCTTTGGGCTTTAACCGTAATGTGGGGCTCCACCGGAGTCCTAAAGCCGTTGTGATCCCATCGATTTCGAAATACCTTAGCCCATTTATTACGAAACATCGAAATTTGTTCTTTGTAATCTTCAGGTGGAACGATCCCAATAAAAAAATGCATTTTTGCACACGCCTCCATACACTTGCATCCATTTAAAATAACTTAACGAGGCCGCCTGATTATGCTGGCAGCCTCGTCTTTGATTCACGATGGAACTAATCGATTTCCATAAACATTAAGATTGGCGATAACTATCGTTTGCCGTTTAACTTCGCTCTGTACAGTACGGCGAGAAGTAACCCTGTACTTAAAATAAATATTAAAGTCTTAATGTGATATTCAAAATCACTAATTAAGGTGATGATAAAGGTTATTGCTAACAAACCAATATTTTCTCTAATCCATTTTGAGGTCTTTAGAATGAATATCCTATAACCTACAATTCCATATACCATAATAAGAACAACATAATACATAAAAATTAAGTATGTACTCATATTTCCCTCCTTTGTATGAACGACCATCCCAAAACTGCCGAAAAATGAATCTTAATAAAATTGTACCACATATTGGAACGTTATCTGCCGGTCAGAGTTGCACTGTCACCAATATGTAAAAAGGCTGCCGATCAATAAATTGTTTAGCTTGAATGCCATTACGATTAAGCACCCTAATATCACTCTAATTTCAAGACCTTAGTTTAATGAGGCTGCCAAGCATAATTTCTGGCAGCCTCGTTAACTCCTCAATTTAACTATCATTCCCGCTAGTTGAGCGAGGGCGGATAAGCATTTAAAAGCTATTCGGACGCGTCAGTGCAGGGCTTCAGGGTAGATTTCGCCACTTTACGGTTGCTCTGAGCTAGATAGGGCAGTAAAGAAATTAATCCAAGCGCCCCTAAAGAAGCGCCGACCCATAGCGGGGAGACGGTCCCATATCCGGCATCGATAGCCATCCCGCCAAGGGTGGAGCCCACGACGATACCCAGACTAATAATAGAGCCATGCACTGTAGTGACTAAGGCTCCGGTGCCTGCAACGCGTGCGATCCGTGCTGTCATCGCGGGATTCATGGTCACCCCCGTCAATCCGATGACCATAACCGCAGCTATGGATACATAAGGGTTACGAACGAAGAAACCGAATACGACTAATGCGGAAGTCAATGAAAGTAGACCGATAACAAGGGTTGGCATCATAAAACGATCGGCTAATCGTCCCGTTACGACGTTGCCTATAACGGTCGCAGCTCCGTAAACGCCCAGAAGAAGCGGAATTGCAGAGGAATTAAAGCCAGAGAGTCGATCTAGAATCGGTGTAAAGTAACTAAATGCCGAGAATGTCGCACCGATAATCAACATACTAGTCGAATAGGCAGCCCAAAGATGGGCATTCTTAAAGACTGATAGTTCCTTACGCAAACTAACTGATTCGGCTCTTAAAGAGGAAGGTATCGCTTTAATGCCAAGAATTCCGGATATAAGCACCAGCACGACAACCGCCCAGAAGCTTGAACGCCAACCGAAATATTGGTCAAATAACATCGCAATCGGCAAACCGAGCGCAGTAGCGACCATGAGACCGCCAAGGACAACGGATGCGGCGAGTCCACGCTTTTCCGGCCCGACCATGTCGAAGCAAATCGCCAGGGAAACGCCGAAGCAAGCAGCTGATGAGATCCCCGTGATGATCCTTGCCGCCAGCATCATCTCGTAGTTAGTGGCTACGGCCCCGAGTATTTGACCGATCAGGAAAATCGAGGAAAGCAAGAGGAATGCTTGTTTTCTCGTTATTTTAAGAAAAGCGCTCGTTAGCATCGGTCCGCCCAAGATCATCCCTGCGGCATAGGCCGATATCAAATATCCGACAGCCGCTATTGAAACCCCAAATTCGTTCGCTAAGGAAATCATCATCCCGGACACCATAAATTCCGATGTCGTCATAGAAAAAATCATAAGACCTAATGCGTAAATCGCTAAAGGCATAGGATCAACCTCCCTATATTTTACTGATCAGTACAAAAGTATTTCGAAAAAGCGGCCTGCAACGTTAAAACAATAATTTCAGCGTTGCTTCGGCCGTTTGTACCGCTCTTTCGCGGCTTTGCGCCGCGACGTTTAACACTCTTAATCCGTAGTAACTGCTAAGGAACAGGCTCGCTAACTCGTTGGTTTCGCGGGATAGCGCGATCTCTCCGGAGTTTCGTCCCTCCTCGATGGTTTGTCTCAAGGCTTCCTCCAGTCGGTTCACGTGTTGATTGAAAATTCGTTCGACCGTCGGGTCTCTTTGCGCCCGCTCCATTGCGGCGTTAATCAACAGGCAGCCTCTTCGGCCTTTTTCAGAGAAATCCTCATGGATGACCCAATCCAGCAGAGCACGGATGCGGTCCTTGACGGGGACCGGCTGTTGCAGTATCGCAATTTGAGCTTCGATGCCGATCTCATGATAACGAAGCAGCACCTTCTCATAGATGACATGCTTGCTTCCGAATGCATTATACAAACTTCCTCTTCCAAGTCCCGTTTGCTTGCATAAATCTTCCGTAGAACAGGCCTCATAGCCGTTGGTCCAAAAAAGCTCCATGGCTGCATCGATAACCGCCGTATCGCGAAACTCTCGGGGTCTTCCGCTTTTCCCCATTTCCTCTCCCCCCTTTTATGCTGATTTACCATATATCTTATGCATTTTGTACTGATCTGTCAAATATTAACTAGGAGCCTTCGGCGAGGGACTAGAAATGATGTGATTCGGTATGGTAAACCTTATCCTCCATTCTCCCTATGCTCGGGTAAAGGGAAGAAAAATATTGATCAGCCCATTCAGCTGACGGAAGTGGTTTCGGTCCATAAGCACGACTAAAATTTCATTGCCAGTGTCAGTAAAAAAGAATCTTAGACTGCTGCCGCTCTCGGCAAGCAATTCAGAAAAGATGACGAAGACTTCAAGGCTCATCCAATCGTCCTGCACGGAAAGCGAGTAACAATAATCTTTGCCGTTAGCTTTAAAAGCGATCCATACTTCGCTTGCTTCAATATCCACGTAGTCCTGAATGTCGGTTACGCTTATAAACGGCACGAGCATATCTGCAATTCGTTTTAATCCATAGGCATAGTCCCCGTGGTCCTCGATACATTCGCGGTCGAAGCACCAAACATCGTTTGACGGGTATTCATCACCAACGCCTTCCCTTTCCCTTCCCATACTCATAAGAAGATGAATGTAAGGGCATTCCTCATAATCGCCGATCTCAAAATCGATTATGTCCCTGATTTCTACATTCTCTTTGAGCGTAATGCCCACTCTACCCAAGTTGGCGAGCTGCTCTTCAATTGAAATGCGGACTTGCGGAGGCATAGAACATTTATTTTTGCGCTTAAAAAAACGAAACATGTCTTTGATAACCCCACCGTCAAAAGCTTGCCCTCCACCAGCCCCTATAAAATAGAAGCTGCATGAAGGGATTATTCGGCGCGCCATGAGGCAATCCTGCCCCTGAAAGTACGTACTTTACATTCCATATAGAAAAAAACCTCCTATACGAGCACCAGATGCCGGTTTGCTCTTATAGGAAGTTCTAGAACCGTTATTATCTTGTTGGAAGATCGGCGGCGCCAATCGTTTCGCCGAATGACGGGACAAGTCGTCCCGATTGGGTCGCAGCAATCTCATGCGCTTCCATTGGGATGGCGTAACTGCCCCCGCCATAGGTCCCTTCCGGGTTAGGACGGTGAACGGGCTCGGGGCCCGACACGCTCATAACCCAAGCCGCATACCAGCGGCCAAGACCTTTAAGCATGAGCGGCAGCAGCAAAGTAAACACCAAGCCGACCCCGCCGGCGATCCAGGAGCGTTGGGCGGACGTCAAGTCCAAGTCGAACAACAGGTCCAGCCCCCATTTATGCGAAAACAAGTTGAAATCGAACAGCCGCATACTTACCTCGTAAGCAGCCGGCGAGAGCAGAACCGCAAAAGCGGTTACGGGCAGCACGATAGCAAAGGTGAACGCCGCGATGCCGATCGGAAGCTGCATGATCCCGAACAGAATGCCGCGGTACGATTTGCCGTCCTTCAGAACAGACAACAGCCAGGGCCGCCATCCCCGCTGTTCGCCGGGTGCCGTCCCCTGGGGAGCGGTAACGGCCGCCTTCTCCTTACCTTGGAACCAGGCTGTCGCGTACCTTCCTTCTCCCACCATTATCGCCCGGCACGCGGCCAGCGTTGCAGCCAGTAGAGGCACACCGATCAAAAATACCGATAGCGGAAGGCTTACGGACAAACCGGCTACCAAAATAACGAACGCTGCGATCCCCTTGGGAAGCGACAGGATGAGCATTTTCCACGATTGCAAGGCGCTTTGTTTCTTCATGAATACAACCACGCTTTCTCTTATTGTTGCTCTCATTGTAGCTCTTTCTTCTAAGTCTCATCATCCTCCTGACGGATGGAATCGAACCCGGACCTTGGTCCAGTCCGGGACCATCCATTCGGCCGGTGTTGAGGACAACAATTGCGAGCTTCACTTTTATTTGGCGTAGTGGTTCACGCTAAAAGCGTATAAAACCTTCAACATAAACAATAAGCTGACAATGAGCGTAAAGAGCTCCATATTCGGAAGCATCGGGACCCAGCCTAAGCCGCCAGCCAGCAGCAATCCCCCAACGAAACGCTGACGCGGCCCCGTTAACCCATTAATGACAAACGCGCTTACAATCGTGTATAACCAAACCCAGACGGCATTCATCACATCCGTTTCAAGCAGTAAGGCCAGCACAACGATGTGAACGTGCACGGCAATAAAGAGGAGGCGCATTTTATGACGAGCGGCGTAATAGTTGTTCGTAGACTCCGTGAAGTTCGCGATGCATCCGCAAAAGATGTCAAAGATCAACAGGAATGAGAGCACCCTCTGCCATAGCGGTATTCCATCATACATGTCGGGAAATCGCATAACGGCAGCTATGCTCAGAATTGCCCCAAATAGCAGGATGGACGCCATAGATCCAATAGATTGCCTTTCACCTAACATTTCTTGTAATGCCTTCGGAATAAGCACCTGCTTCATTCAAATCCACGCTCCTTATAAAAGGTAATCAAACATGCCAATCCTTAACGGAGGATTGGATTTCTAAAACCGCCTATTGCTTGCATATTCATCCTATCCGTGAATGCCGCTCTTCGACTACAATAGATATAACAACTACTACATAAACAGTAAAGGTCAGGAGGAACCATTCAGGATGAACGAACATTTCGAACAGCTATTTGGTTTGGATGAGACACAGCAATTGCTGGAGACGATGTACGGCCGGGAGCAGCAGGAGCAGCAAATTGGCAGGTACCGGAGGTGTATGGAAGGCTATCTTGCCAATTACGGAGAGATTGGGACGCTGAACTACTTCAGCGCGCCGGGCCGCACGGAGATTGGCGGTAATCATACCGATCATAACAATGGACGGGTGCTGGCGGCTAGCATTCAGTTGGATACGATTGCGGCTGCGGCAGCAGTGGACAGCGGTGTCATTACCGTGTTTTCCGAAGGATATCCAGGTCTGGCCGTCATCCATTTGGACAATCTGGAGCCACAGGAAGGCGAGGGAGGAACGGCCGCACTTATTCGCGGTATTGCGCACGGCTTCCAGAAGCACGGTTATCGGATCGGCGGTTTCAATGCTTACGTGAGCAGCAGCGTGCTGCCGGCGTCAGGACTTAGCTCTTCTGCTTCATTTGAAATGCTGATCTGTCAGATTCTGAGCACGTTCTATAATGAAGGCAGCCTGGATGCGGTCATGATGTCGCGCATCGGCAAGCATGCTGAAAACCTTTATTGGAACAAGCCCTCCGGGATGCTGGACCAAATGGCCTGCGCATACGGCGGAATGATTACAATCGACTTCAAAGAGCCGACAGAGCCGCAAATCGAGCCAATTCCAGGTACCTTCGAAGACGCTGGCTACAGCCTTGTCATTGTCAGCACTGGCGGCAACCATGCGGACCTGACGGAGGATTACGCGTCGATCCCGAACGAGATGCGGGCGGTCGCGCAGCAATTCGGCGCTGAGGTTTGCCGCGATTTGACGGCAGAGATGATTTACAGCCGTCTCACGGAACTGCGCGATACTGTCGGAGACCGGGCGGTGCTGCGCGCGCTGCACTATTTGGAAGAGAATGACCGTGTCGGGCAGCAGGTAGAAGCCATAAATGCCGGCGAATGGCAGAAGGTGCTGAAGCTCATTACCGCTTCCGGCAATTCCTCGTGGAAATGGCTCCAGAACATTTACCAGGAGTCCGTGTCCCGCGAACAAGGGATTGCGCTAACCCTCGCCATTACCGAACGGTTCATTGACCGGATTGGCGAAGGCGCCTGCAGAGTACACGGCGGCGGCTTTGCCGGCGTCATCCTCGCCGTTCTGCCGCATGCGGCGGTTGCGGAA
Source organism: Paenibacillus nanensis (assembly GCF_003583765.1). Taxonomy (GTDB): domain Bacteria; phylum Bacillota; class Bacilli; order Paenibacillales; family Paenibacillaceae; genus Pristimantibacillus; species Pristimantibacillus nanensis. The sequence continues at coordinate 2,073 of NZ_QXQA01000010.1, read as the reverse complement.
TACCGGGAGCTCATCGGCCGTACAACCGGAAAAGAACTGTTCACGATCCGCGTGCGCGAGATCGGAGCGGTTTGCTTGAATACCCTTTTGCAAGCTTAGATTGTTTAATTTTACCATAAAAAAAGCGGCAGCCTACGACGAAAAAAAGTCATGGGCTGCCGCTTACAAGTTCATAAAGTGTAACAAAAACTGCAGCCGGCTTGGCTGCAGTCTGCAGTCGAAAAAGAGATTGTGCTTGGTTGGATTCTTTCTAGAATTACTTTATTCTAATGACTACCTTTCCTTTGGCCCGTCCGCTCTCCAGGTAGTTAAATGCTTGCTCGGTATCTGACAAATGATATATCTTATCAATAATAGGCTTTATTAGACCTCCTTCAATAAAGTCCTTTAATATCTTCAATTGCGACCCACTCGGCTTCATAAACAGGAAGTGATATTTCGTTTGATTTTTCTTCTCTTGAGTTTTGATCTTGCGACTCACAATGGACAAAATTGTTGTTTTCACCCAGCCCAAATTTGCCTCTTTTCCAAATTTGGCGTTAGGGATGCCGGAAATGGATACGATTTGTCCGCCTGGCTTCAGAATGCGAAATGATTTTTCCAAAGCTGCTCCGCCTAAAGTATCAAAGACTGCGTCATATCCGGTAAGCAGTTCTTCGAAATTCTCATGTTTATAATTAATAATAAGATCGGCCCCTAATGATTTGACCAATTCATAGCCTCTATCACTTGCTGTTGTAGCAACAAAGGCGCCCATCAGCTTGGCTAATTGAATGGCGAAGGTCCCTACGCCACCCGAACCTGCATGAATCAGAATTTTTTGGCCTTTTTGTAAGTTTAAAATATCAGTAAAAGCCTGATAAGTCGTAAGTCCAATTAGCGGGATTGACGCTGCTTCTTCAAAGGTTAGATTTTTCGGTTTCAGCCAAATATCTTCCTCGTGAACAGCAATAAATTCGGCTAATGTTCCGATTCGGTTTTTGCGGGGTCTCCCGTAGACTTCATCTCCGGGTTTAAAGGAACTAACCCGTTCGCCAACCTTGACTACAACTCCAGCGAAATCATTTCCTAAGATTAGAGGAAATTTGTACTTCAAAAGAAATTTCATTTTCCCTTCCTTAATCTTAAAATCAATAGGATTTAAGCTGGAAGCATGAATTTCCACAAGCACATCATGTTCTCCGATATTAGGCACAGGTTGTTCTGTCATCACCAATGGAACGTTTTTCCCATACTTCTCAATGATCATGGCTTTCATATTTAATTATTCCTCTCTTATGTTTATTGGTTTAATCTAATAAACTAATTATGCAAAGGGAAGTCTTTGTCTCAGTTTCCCTTTAATTCCTTTAGCACTCACTGTGTCCAATTACACTCGTCTTCAACAGCACCGATTAATGATTTAAGTTGTTCAAGTGGTTTACGGACAGTCAGAACATAATAATTTTCTACACCTTTTTTTTCTGATGTAATAAAACCAGACTGTTTCAATACCTTTAGATGATGGGATACAGCCGGTCTAGACAAGTTTACATTACCTGATATCGTATTAACATTCAGGCCGGATTTGTTGTGTGCTAGCAGCATAATAATAGCTTGGCGGTTTTCATCGGTCAGCACTTCCAATAATGGGATACACTCTTTAAATTGTTGCAGAATATGTGCAGTTCTCCCGCTCATACGATCCATCCTTTATGTTCATTCGTTTAATCATATAAACGTAATTATAATCAATTGCTCAATTTAATCAAGCTCAAGGTTGCACAAATTCTCGAAGAAACGACAATTGAAACCGACTTTAAAGTCGAGTTCAGGTCAATGGATGATAATTCGACCAATTTTGGACCCCCTAATATTCAGGACAGGGCAAGATTGGGGCTAACGGGAGACTTTAGTTCTACAGATGATGAAGCAGCTTGCCCACGGCAACTGCTTCCTTTTCATTGAGCTATACCAGCTAATAGCTTGTCAACATTACCAGCAAAACAACATGAGAACTTGTGTTATATTGATTAATGAGCATGCCAAACAACCCTCCAACATGGGTTGTATTGGAAGGTTATACCATCAATT